>CAWFCF010000001.1:0-6207 GCA_963814185.1 uncultured Chloroflexia bacterium
GCTATTTTTCCTGCACCGATTTTCGCGGTGCCACACGCCAGCATAGCTCCGAAATTTCAGACGGCAAACTGGTCTGATCCGGCGTCCACGACTCCAGTCAGAAAGGTAACTCCTTGACAAGAAAAATTTATCGTGCGCGCGCGCAGAGTTGGCACTTTTTTTGAACCAGATTTGCCTCTGCTGACGAGCTGCGGTGCCACCGTGATCACATGGCGCGCGCCATCGGCAGCGCTTCCACGAACCGCAGCGCGAAACCCGCGCGCAGCCCGTTCGCATCGGCGAGGATGCGCGTGATGGTACGGTTCAGCCGTTGTTCACACTGCTCGCGTGCATAGGTTGAGTGCAAGGCAATCACCAACGTATGGTTCTCTGGCTCGAAATCGACCAATCTCGCCCGTCGCAAGCAGGCTTCAAAGGTCGCGCGATCCAGTTGCAGTTCCAGTTGATGGTAGGCGCGCGCCCACACCTCGGACGGCGTGATGTTCGGGTCGGCTGCCAGCGGGAGCCGGACGCGGTCACTGACCGGAGTTTCCGGGTCTTCGAGAGGCTGCATGAACGCCGGCAGCAATTCCCCGTCCCTGCCGGTGTGGACGACATCACCCCAGTTCTGAGCCGCGTCGGGTCGAGTTAGCGCGGACGCGGGCTGTTCGTTGGCGAGCGCCGTGAGCACGTAATTCCAGCTTCGCCCGCGTGACGTGCAGCGGGTCAGCACCGCTTCGGTTGTCTCCGCGCCCAGCCGGGCGATCTGCTGGCGGAGTGGCGCTTTGAGGCTGGTCTTTAAATGACCGAAGCGATCCTCGAAGGCGAAACAGATTTCAAGATCAAAATCCTCGTCGGGGTGGCGGGTGGGATGAGATGGAGATCGATCTTCTGAAGATTCCTCTTTGGGATCAATCTTTAAATCTGGATCAGAGGATGTCGCGCATTGCTCGGCATTCATTCCCAACTCTGCGAGGGGTTCATCCTCGACAATGTTGAGGATCGATCCTTGACATTGCGCAGGATCGCCCTGCCCTACTAAGCGCTCCAGCGCCGTCAAAAACTGTGCCTGATGGATGCGGTAATGGAGCGTGGGCGCGCCGGTGCGCTTGACCTTCTTGAGCACGGTCTCGACGCCCAGATCGCGCAGCGTGAGTCGTGCCGAGTGAACGCGCGGATCGCCATTGACGATCCGGCGAACCTGCGCCTCGCTCAGCCCGATCTCGGCGTGCCAGTCGGCATAACTTTTGTAAAACCAGCCGTCGGGGTCTTTGCTGCGATCAGACCAATAAAGGACTTGGCTGAGCAGGATGGCGGCTTTGTGATCGCCGTCAAACAGGCGGACAAAAGCAGTCGGGCACAAGACCAGCGTCTTGTCGCCGTAACTTTCGCCCAGCAGGGCGAGGACGTGTTTGCGGAAACTGGTGGGTGGTTCAGATTGCGAGAGTGCCATGCTGCATCCTTCGTGTGGGTAAAGGGAAACGCTCAGATCGCGCTGCTGGTGATGACCAGCCCGATGGAGTTGAGCACCCCTAAGCCACACAGGAGAATGCGGTCGACCGGGAAAAGATAAATCAAACTCTAACCACGAGGGACTTGCCATTTCTCAGGACTTCGGTTACCATTGGAGATAACAAAAGCCTGAGGGCGGTCTTTCTCGCCCCTGCGGGCATATATCTGAGACCTGTATGGGCGTGGGAGACTTCATCAGCTTGGTGGCGGAGAAGTCTCTTTTCGCGTTTTAAGGGTCCTGCACAGTATTGACATCCGCTTGCGATGCCGCTGCACATCCCTATTTACATGGCGTTCTCCTGAATAAAAAAGCATCTGACGGCAGGTCAGATGCTTTTTTGACCCATAAGCGGCTGATCCGGCGCTGGTGATCAATTGAGTCACAGACCGCATTTTCACCAGTGCTTAAACTATACTCGGATCAGCCCGAATTCAGGCAAGCAGTTTGATCGGCGGCTCTGCTTTTTCTCGGCGGTAGATTTCCGGCGTCTCGGTAGCAGCGCAGCGTTCATCAGACACGCCTTCCGCAACCGCTTCGGAAATACGCTGCCATGAACCGCGATCCCCACTATACACCTGATCAGTGGGCTGGCAAGAACGTTTGTTCCCTATTTTGATCCGCCCTGCCCTATCGTACCCGCTTACGGCGTCGCTCGGTGGCGTATTGCCTTATCCGGCAGACGAACGCGTACCTCAAGCGAAAATCCTTCACCCAGCGCTGCGACGTAGCGCCGAAGCGTGTTCAAGGTGTAGGCGTCGTAATCCTCTTTCTCAATTCGGGCAACCTGCGCCTGTGACACGCCCAACCGCTCCGCCATTTGCTTTTGCGTTAGCCCGGCTGCCCGACGTGCCTCCACCAACTGCAACCACAATTCGCTCTTGGCGGCTTCTTCCTCGTAAATCGCTCGCCGCTCCGGGTCTGCGAGAAATTCGTCGCGCCAATTGAGGTAGGCTGCTTCTTCGGGTGACATGTTTGGGCGCTCCGATTCGCTCATTTGTCTCGCTCCACTGCTTTCCGACGAGATCAAGATTGTTCGGTTGTGTCATCCGCGTGCTGACTCAGCACCCGCAGCAGATAGGCTTCGAGCGGCTGCCGATGCTGACGCGCCAACGCCTTCAAGGTCTGATATAGCTCAGCGTCCAAGTCGAGCGAGACTTCCACCGGAGGAGATGGCTGCTCGCGGATTTCGTCGAGGCGTTTTTTAAGGTTGGAGGCACGTTTTACCAAACTTGGAATCCTTGCGCTAGACGGTTGGCTCGGAAGAAGCGCGCTGACCGCAAGCCAAACCAAATTCAGATCAGCCTTGTCGTGCAACGCTGTTCAGACGGGGACAGCATCTCTCATGACATTCTGCTTGAATTCGCCCTCTAGCGTCCCCTCTGTGATGAGGCTGACCACACAGCCGAGCAGTTCGGATCAATCCTGCCACAGCCCGACGACATCCCAGAGTGAGGTTCCGCTGGGGAAATCCACCAAAAAATCAACATCACTGTCTGGGCGAGCTGCGCCTCGCGCGACGCTTCCGAACATGCGCAGGTTGGTTGCGCTGTGCTGCTCCGCCAGCCACAGAATGTCATCGCGCATGGCGTGCAGATGGTTCACTGTTGGTGGAGATTGGAGCGCGTCGCTCATTGCCTGCCCTACTATTCCCAATTTTCTCGAAAGGAGCTTGTGACGCTCTACGGCGGCTAAAGCCGCGTAGCTTCTGAAGCACGCTTGCGTTTACCGACGCTCGTGTTGAGCGCAAGCAGAGGCGCTACGTTTTGCTTCACCGTGCCGTCCGCACGGGAACGCTTCAAAATGTTGATCGCGGCATTGTGATCGCGGTCTAAAGAAAGCCCGCAAGCACATTCGACCCAACGGGTAGAAAGGCTAAAGTCTGGAAACAGCGCGCCGCAGTTCGAGCAAGCACAACTGGTATAGGCGGGGTCTACGAAAATTACGGCGCGTCCAGCGTTCGCAGCTTTAACGCACAGTCGTTCTCTGAAGTAGCCCCAGCCGCTGTCCAGTATACTTTTGCTCAAGCGATGGTTGCGAACCATGTTGACGATCCGCAGGTCTTCCAGCGCGATAGCGTCGTACTGCTGCACCAGCGTGTGCGCCAGCGTGTTCAGGTAGTCCTTACGCTGGTTGGCGACGTGTTCCTGCTGGCGCTGGACTCTCAGCAGCGCTTTGCGGCGGTTGTTCGAGCCACGTTTAGACCGCGCCAGTCTGCGTTGCAGGACACGCAGCTTCTTTTGTGCAGCACGGTAGTAGTTCGGGTTCTCAACTTTCACCCCATTGGACAGGGTTGCCAGCGCCGAAATCCCCACGTCGATGCCGATGCTCTGTCCGTTTGCTGGCAATGGGGCGCTTTTCTCAACTTCGCAAGCAAAGCAGGCGTACCAGCAGCCCGCCCGATGGACGATCCGCACCGTCTTAATATCACCTTCAAGCGGTCTATGCCAGCGCACAGCGACGCGCCCCACGCCAGACACTTTCAAGCGCCGCCCGTCGAGTCGGAAGCCGTTGCCGTACTCCTTGAAGCCGATGCTCGAAAAGCGCTGCCAGCTTTTGAAGCGCGGGTAGCCCGGTTTCTCACCTGCCTGGATGCGACGAAAGAAGGCTTGAAATGCCTTGTCGCAGTCGGTGATCGCCACCTGCAAAATGTGGCTGTGAACGCCGCGTGCCTGCGGGAACGTGTCCTTGTAGCACTTCACCTGGCGAAGCTGCTCGTACTTCCCAACGCTGCGCCCCTCAAATTGGTAGGTGTACTTGCGTTCAGCCAACGCCATGTTGTACAGGTTGCGGGCGCAGTTGAGCGCATTCAAGAGCAATTTCTCTTGGGCGGGCGTGGGGTACAGCCTGTACTTGAAGGCTTTCGTTGCCACTCACAACCCCTTTTGCGCGGCGATATAGGCTTGGATCGTCGCAGCGGAAACATTCCCGGCACTCGCGGCGAAGTAGCTTCGTGTCCACAGTGACGGCAGCTTTTTCAGTTCGGGATAGCGCTCACGCAAAATGTGCGATGTGAGTCCCTTGCACGCCTTCACCACTTCCGCCGCCGACGTGACCGGAAAGACCTGTATGAATAGGTGAATGTGGTCGGGTTGAATCGCCAACTCCATGATCTTCCAACCCTGTTCTTCGCACTTTTGCCGAATCAACTGGTTGCAGTCTTTGGCTATCGCGCCGACCAGCACCTTTTTGCGCCGCTTGGGTGTCCAGATCAGATGATAGACAATCAGGTGTACTCGATGTTCGTCCCGTTGATATTCCATGCTCAACCTGTCTTTTACCGTGTTGACAGTATAGCATGGGACAACATTTTAAGCGAGCTGCATACGGTTCAAAACCAACCAGAAACCCGCCTAACCACAAGGGCTAAAGCCCTATGGCTTGCGCCGGGTTCACTTGCGGTCAAAAAGAGCTCTCCTGTATGCGGAGATTCCCGCTCAAGGATGCTGCTCAGGATTGTCCGTTTGCAGCCCCTCCGCCGCCGCTGATCGAGCAGACGTTGGTCAGCCGTCACAAAGATCAAGCTGGGCAAGTTGCTCGTTCTTAAACGGCAGTGGATTGCCAACGCAGAGGCAAGCTGCACCGCATCGGCAGCCCGCAGGCGATGACGTTCGAGCAAATCTTCAGCGTGCTGGACAATTTCATCCGATAAATGGATGACTTGATACTCGCGCACATGATGTCGATCAACCAACAAGCGTGCCGCTCGCGCCGTTCGGGTGTTGATTTCTCCTTCACGCGCCCGACGCGCTAGGGCAGAAACCACTTCGACCGATGTAATCTGGGCGACAAAAATGGTATTGCCTTCCGTAGGCTCAACCAAGCTGCGGAACCCAGAGACTTCCCACTTCGGTAACGTAACGTTTGACCAGTGCACTGCTGTCAAAGGCGTAGCTGGTCACGCCTCACCACGTTCTTCGAGGATGATCTGCGACAGAGGCAGCGCTCCCCGGAATGCCTGATCAATGGCATCGGCTTCGCCTTCTACCCAAGCATCCCGATCATCGTTTGGGTCTGCCCAGCGCACGGATCACCAAGCACATTCCGCAGGGTATTGGATTCGCTTGGCGTCTCAATCGTCACTGTTACCTGCTGTCCGGGAGTCAAAGTCACCGGATCAAGCAAACGTAAGTAACCATCCTCATATATCGCCCGGATACCCATCCTGCACTGCCTTTCGCAAATCTTAAGTCTTGTGCGTGACGCTATCTCTATTATACCTGCTGAATGCGCCGAGATTTCCGCTCGCGCTTGCGCGCGTTGACCCAGTCTGCCCCGTCGTCTATCGATTGATCCGCCCACGTGCCCAGCAAACCGAGCGCGGCTATCTGATTGGGTGGCAGAGGATCAACAATAAGCGTCTACTCGATTTCCTCATCGGTAAAACGCGGCTCGTCGGCTGGTTGGGATTTTTGGACAGACGCAGCTAACGCTTCGCTCAAGGCAAGACGCTCCTTCGGCGTCAATTGAAGCGCCTGCGCAAGCAGCTGGTCGAGTTGAGCTGACATGATGGTTTTTCTCTCAATTTTGTATCCTATTATACGTGTTAGGCGCGCATGACCGCTGCTGCCATCGAGAGTTGCCCGGCTCCGTTTAGGTCAAACAGCGCGATGTTCCGGGTGTGCGGGAACAGCGCCGGGGGATTGCGTTCGGTCGCGGGCGACGTTGACCGCTTCCAGCGGTAGCGCCTCTTCGATCCGTTTTTGGCGATAGGTCAT
>CAWFCF010000002.1:0-18403 GCA_963814185.1 uncultured Chloroflexia bacterium
TTTTTTGCCTTCGTTGGCGTATTGCTGATCCCGTATTGCCTGGCAATAGGCAGCGCGATGCGCTTTTAGCCCCTGGTCAGTCACCATCGCATCGTCGGGGGTCAGCACACCGATCATCTTCGCCCAAGTCTGCTCCGTGTAAAGGGTATGACGGACGATGTGGTCTCGATCCCGCCCACCTCCTCGTGGACCTTTCTGCATCTCAGCTGACACGCGCAAGCGCACGTCGTCGAAAAACACCCAGCACGTCTGCATCAGGGTCAGTTCCCGTTCCAATTCTCCGCTCGACATATCTTGTCTGTCGATGCTGGAGAACCCAAACGAGATGCCCCAGAAGTCGGTGGATCCCGTACCTGGATATTGCTCGACAATGTCAACCGTGTTGGTCGCTGCTAACTCTCCATCCATCCCCGCCAGCTTCGCTACCTGGGCATAGCGTGGAAGATAAGTTTGCAGCCTTTCAATCGCGGTCTCCCCGGTCTTGGCACCGCGCTCCAATCCGGGCCAATCCGGCATGGCCGCCACCTTCTTGCCTTTCGGTCCGATTTCAAGCGTCACCCGAAGTTGATTAGCCATCTGTTCCTCACTTGTGGTCAGAGGTCAAATGGTTCCCCTTGGCCAGTTCTGCGGATTATCGAACATGGTACCACCACAAGCGGTCAGAACCGGTCCTTATATTGTGATTCCACAATGGATCGCAGACCATCTTCCACCCGGTCTATCGCTAGTGCCTGGTCGATGTGTTGAGCCCCACCGCTTCCAGAATGAGTGCCTGGAGCGCTGCCTCGTCTATTGTGTCGCCCTTGTGGAAGTCGATGGCACGAACCGTTTTGCTGTCCAACCGTGTATTGAAAAGTTGCTTTGGGTCCTCCATCTGAGCGCCTTTGGGGAAGGTCAACCTCACCGCGTTCTTGAGCGTATTACCGACGCATAGAATTCCGTCGTGAGACCAAACAGGAACTCCCAGCGGGTTGGAGGGCTTTTTCCACTTTACTTCCTCGACCACCGCGGGGTCGGCTTGTTTGATGAAGGTGCGTAGTTGGGATAATGCCTCGCTTCGCCAGTCACCCGGTTCCTGGATGATGGCATCGATTTGCTGAGAGATCGTGTCTGCTGACATAGAGTTCTCCATTCCATGACTTGCGTGAGTCCCGGCAGTTACGATCATGCCCCGACGGACTTCGCAAGCGCCTCGAAGTGAGGGATTTCCTCCGGGGTGAGTGGACGCTCGCTTATGAGTTGGTAGGCGGGTATCGGCGGTTGGTCGCTGCCTTCCGGCTGGGGCGAGGCGACGATTTTGAAGTGGGTGTAATGCGGATTGCCGGGGATGAGGTATGCTGCACCGACCTCGCGCCCGATCTCCGGCTCTCCGTACTCAAACATCCATTGGTTTCGCCCCAGCGGGAGAATGTTCCTCGGCGTCGCGTCGATCAGTTCCATTGTACCTCACCCGTATCTTAGCTTCAGCTCTCGGCGCGCCCGCCGCGCGTCCACCGCCTGTGCATAGCGGAGTGTCGTCTCGCCTCGCGCGTGCCCGGCGGCTGCCTGCACCGTCGCCAGCGGCGTGCCGGTCGCCATCTATTCACTCCCCCCCCTCCTCCCCATCTTTGCCCCCACCCCCCCACTCCTCCCTTCTCCCCCCCTTGGGCGTCAAGGCGGTGGAAGCAGGCTACTCGGTGCTGTTTCACACCCTCGAAAGCCTGATGACCCGGCTTAATCGTGCTCAGCACGAAAATCGCTTGGAACCGGCGCTCAAGCAGCTGACCTATCCCAAGCTGCTGATCCTCGACGAGCTGGGCTATCTGCCGCTGACCCACCAGGAAGCCAGCCTGTTCTTCCGGCTCATCGTCCGGCGCTACGAACGCGGTAGCCTGATTGTCACCAGCAACAAGAGCTTCCTCGATTGGGGCGAGGTCTTCAATGACCAAGTGCTGGCGACGGCGATCCTCGACCGGCTGCTGCACCATGCCACCACCCTCAACGTCAAAGGCGAGAGCTACCGCCTCAAGGAGAAGCGACGGGCGGGATTGCTCGGACGTCCGAAACCCATCGAAGCTGCCAGTGATGCGCCTGAAGTGATTGAGGAGGTGATGCCTGTGACCTGACCCAAACCGGTGTTCAGGGGACATTTTGATCGGTGATCGTTGGACAGTTCTATCTCGCTGATCTGAGGACACTTCCCATCGGTGTTGACACAACACCCGCACCGGGCGCAGATCAAGCGGCTGAGTGCCATTCTCAGCGCACCAAGCACGCCACAGGGCGTAGGTCTGCCGGTAGATGCGTGCCGACAATTCGGCGACCGTCTGGAGCGCCAGGTCAACCAGTTCGTCGAACGCCTCATGCGCACCCGGCCCGATGGCATTCCGCTCGTGAACGGCGAGTGAGGTCTTAGCCACGATTTGCCTCTTTCTGGTCAATGAGTGCTGCCTGCCCTGCTTCGGTGATGGTGTATTCCCAGACCTCTGTTTCCTGGGAGGAATCGGATACCAGACGCTTGGTCACATACTTCCTGGGCTTCAAGGGCATCCCACTCCGCTTGCAGCGTGCGAAAGTAGTTGAGCATCCCGAGCCAGGGCTGGTCTTGAACGGATCGCAGACGGGTGTATTGTGCGCGGGTGAGCATGGCTGATCCTGTCTTTGGGTACGAAAAAGGTATTTACATACCCTATTTTAGCGCCAAAATCGTCACAAATGTGCACCCCGCATCAGTACATTTGTGCTAAAGTAGGTTCTCGAAACAAATCCACGAACGCAGTAAACTTGCAAGGATGAGCCGACGAGTGGATTTTACGCTAACAGACGAGCAGCTTGCCGAGATGGAGCAAGCGATCAACTATTCACCGCATCCTGAAGTGCGGCAACGAGCCATCGCGCTTCGTCTGCTCCACAAGGGATATAAACCGGAGCAGGTTGCCGAACTGGTGGCGCTTCGTGCCAATACGATTTGGACGTGGCATCGAGGCTGGCGTGAAGGGGGTCTGGCAGGGTTACAAGATCAACCTCGAAGCGGGCGTCCGCGGAAAGCGACAGCAGAGTATTGCCGGGTCTTAGAGGAAACACTGGAGTGTGACCCTGCCAGCTACGGCTACAGTTTCACCGTCTGGACGATGGAGCGGTTACGGGCACATCTGGAGCAAAAGACGGGCATTCGTCTGAGTCAAACCCGGTTTGCCATGGTGCTGGAACGCGAAGGCTACGTCTACCGACGACCCAAACGCGATTTAAGCGCCAAACAAAACCAAACCGCCAAGCAACAAGCTGCTGAATTACTCGAGGAGCTAAAAAGGGGGCAGAACGTGGTGATTTCGAGCTTCTCTTTGTGGACGAAACCACCTTGAGCCTGAATTACCCGATCTCTAACTGCTGGATGAAGCGAGGACAGCAGAAAACCATCCCCGCCTTCAGTGGCAAACGGGAGTATCTGCATGTGATTGGAGCCTACAACTGGCGGACGGATAACGTCACCAGTCTTCAGGTTGAGCGGAAAAACACCGAGGGGTTTGTCGCTTTTCTCGAGGAAGTGTTGGTCAAGACCTATTCGAACCAGTCGGTCATTTTAGTCCTGGACAATGCTTCCTACCATTACAGTGCAGCGGTGCGTGCCATACTCAGCTTGTTTGCTCACCGAGTGCGGGTTCTCTGGTTGCCCCAATATTGCCCAGAACTCAATGCGATTGAACGCTTTTGGCGTCACTTGAAGCAAACCGCGTGGGCAAACAAGTTGTTCACGACCATTGCTGCTTTATGTCAGAATGTGGATCGCGTCTTAACTCAACAAAATGAACCGTCCTTTTCTGAACGGTTCACTTTCCACAAGAACTTTCGGTAACCTACTTTAGCTGTGCGTGGAAAGGAATTGCCGCGAATGCTGTCATCCAACTGCACGGAACCGGTCTATCAGTTCATTTGGGAGTACGTCACCACCAACGAGAGGCTGCCCAGCCGCCAGCAGATCGCTGATGGATTGGGGCTGGACAAGGAGCAGGTCAGTGCCTGCGTCTATGGGCTGCGCCAGCAGGGACGCTTGAGCGCCACCACGCTGCTGCCGACGGCTTACACGGCGTGGTGGCGCGAGAACGTTCGCCGAGAGCACCGCTGGCAGATTAAGCCCCTGATCCCGCTGCGGCGCTTGCAGGAGAAGCAGTTGCCGCTGCCGCTCATCGAATCATGATGCATTCGAACATGGAGGTTTGCACACCTCATTTTGGGTCCAAGAGGCTCCAATATTGAGCCGTTTCTGCAGCTGAATCGTGCTGGAACATCTGAGTCTCGTAGGGTGGAAGCAGGGAGAAATCCGAGGAGGAACTGAGACCGAGTGGGGCAGTGCTGCTCGGTCTCAGCGGCAATATCGCAAGGACAGGGCAAACGCATGAAAAAGAATGGAGATAAACTAAAGCAAAAGAGCGACCCCAAGCCGAGAGGATTAGCATGACGAGCCTAGCCCTGGCTGAGTATTTCGGTGACTTGCCTGACCCGCGCATCAGCGCCAAATGTGACCACCGCTTGCTGGACATCATCCTCTTGGCGATTTGTGCGGTGCTGTGCCGAGCGGAAACGTGGGAAGAAATCGAACTGTTCGGCGACAGTAAAGCCGAGTGGCTCAAACAATGGCTGGAACTCCCCAACGGTATTCCGTCGCACGACACGATTGAGCGGGTCTTCAACAAGCTCGACCCGCAGGCGTTTCAGGCGCGATTTCAGGCTTGGGTGCAAGCGGTCTTTAGCGTCACGGAGGGACAAGTCGTCGCCATCGACGGCAAGACGGTCTGCGGCGCGGGCGGGAGTAGGGGGAAGTCCAATCTGCATCTGGTGAGCGCCTGGGCGAGTGCTAACGGCATTACTTTGGGACAGATGAAAGTGAACAGCAAGTCGAACGAAATCAGGCCATCCCCGAATTGCTCCAACTGCTGGTGCTTAAGGGCTGTATCGTCACGCTCGATGCGATGGGTTGCCAGACAGCGATTGCTGAACAAATCGTCGCGCAAAAAGCCGATTATGTCTTGTCTGTCAAGCAGAACCAGGGGCACCTTTACCAGCATTTGGAGAGCATGTTCGCCTTGGCCGAAGATAGCCGTTTCCCTGACATTCAGGCGCAGACCGCTGAGACCGTTGAGCAAGGACATGGACGCCGTGAGGTACGCCGCTGCGAGGTGCTCACCGACACGACTCCGCAGCAGTCTGGCTGGGTCGGCTGTCAAACGCTGGTGCGTATCCTCCGCCAACGGCAGACCCAGGATAAATTAGAGCAGGAAACCGCCTATTTCATCAGCACGCTTCCAGCGAAACCTGACCAGCTCCTGAGCTGTGTCCGCGCGCATTGGACGATTGAGAACAGCTTTCACTGGGTACTGGATGTCGTCTTTGGGGAGGACGCGCACCGCACCCGTACCTTGAAAGCCGCCGAAAATCTGGCGGTCCTGCGGCGGATCGCGCTCAATTTGCTCAAGCAGCACACCGCGAAAACGGGACTCAAAGGGAGTCTGAAGGGCAAACGCTTTCGCGCCGGTCTGGATGTAGATTTCTTGCTTGATGTCTTGCGTGCTTAATTCTTTTTCATGCGTTCGCCCTGATCGCAAGGACTTATTGATTCACACGGCGGACTACGCACCGCTAATGGAATTGCGAGGTTCCGACGTGGGGGTCTCGGTCGGCGCAGGGGATTCGGTAGGAGGCAGCGGCGCTTCGGTGGCTTCGACGGTCGGCGTGAGCGGTGCGATGGTCACAGGCGCGACTGCCACTGCGCTCACCTCGTCCACCTGCCAGCGATCCGCTGCCTGCCCATCGCCGGACCTATCGCCCTGCCACAAGAACTGCACCTGTATCTGCTGCCCGACATATCCGGTCAGGTCGATCACCTGCTGCTGCCAGTTCGGAGCGCCGGTCGGCACCGCCACTGTCGTCCAGTTGATGCCATCCACGCTGACCTGCACCAATGCGACCGACCGGGTGCTGCTGAGCAGTGATTGGAAGCTGAGCAGCACCGCCTGCCCCAGGTAGCACCGGCGTCAAGTCGAGCGCTCGGTTCCAGCGCAGCACGTCCGCTTGATTGTTCGCCGTCGCCTGCCAGCCCAAGCCCTGTCCGCCGAACGCCGCGTCGGGCGTGAGTGACCAGCCAGAGAGGGCTGACCAATCGGGCGCGCCGTCGTCCATCGAAGCATAGGCAGGCAGCGCCAGCGGCGCGAGCGGGGTCGGCTCAATCGTGGGCGTGTCAGTGGGCAGCGCCAACGTCGGGAACGGCAGCGCAGTCGGTAGTTGGGTTGGCGGCGCTGCGGTTTCGGTCGCTTCCGGCGTGGGAGTGTCGCTGGGCGTGATCGTTTCCGTCGCTTCTAGCGTTGGCGATTTGGTGACGCTCTCAGTCGCTTCCACTGTCGGCGTCTCAGTCACATTATCGGTCGCTTCGGGTGTCGGCGTCTCGGTCACGATCTCAGTAGTTTCTGGTGTCGGCGTCTCTGGCAACTCCAACACCTGCACCGAACTGAGTGTCACCTTGTCGATGTCCATGTACTGACCCAACGATCCGGTGAAGCGCACCGTCACCGGATACACCGCTGTCCACGGCAGCGCGATACTGATCGGCTGCTGGTGCTGGGTCGTGCCGCTGCTGTTGCCGATGATCTGGCAGTTGTAAATCTGGCTGAAGCAGACCTCCATCGGTCCCTTGTCTGATCCGGTGGTGCGGTACAGCACCAGATAGTGCCCGGCCGTCCCGTTCACCATGAAGGTCACGGTCGAGTCCGGCTGCGAGGTGTACAGCACGTGCCCGCTGCTGTACCCGGCGTTGGCGCTGTCGATCCACTGCCCGCTGTAAATCAGCCGCGCGCTGGTTTCCTGATAGGTGGAGCCTTCCTGAAGGGCGTTGGGCGCATTGCTCAGGTACACCGAGTCGAAGTCCATGTACTGCCCGCTGCTGCCGAGGTTGGTGAGGGTGATGGCGAAAGTTCCGGCGTTGGGCATCAGCAGGTTGATGGGCTGCTGGTAGGCGGTCGGCAAGCCGTAGTTGCTGAAAGTCGTACACTGCACGCCGATACACACCTGCATCAGCCCATGATCCGGTGACGCCGTCCGCTTCAACTGCAAGCGATCTCCGGCGCTGACCGTCACCGTGAAGCTGACGCTCGCGCCGCTCTGCCCGGTGTACATCGCGCTCCCGCCGTCGTAGCTGGCGTTGCTGTCGCTGATCCACACGCCGTTGTAGGTCAGGTTCGCGCTGGTGTCTTGGAAGCTGTTCCCGACCGTCAGGATGGTCGGCGCGCTCTGGAGCGCCAGCTTGTCCACGTCCAGATATTCGCCGTCGCTGCCCGTGAAGGTGACCGTCACCGGATAAGTCCCGGTCCACGGCACCGAGACGGTGTAGGGCTGCTGATAGAGCGTCACCGGGTTGTCGTTGCTGACCGTCTGGCAGGCGAACACCTCGCTGAAACAGACTCGCATCTGCCCCTTGCCCGGTCCCACCGTGCGGATGATTTGCAGCCGATCCAGCGCGCTCACGCTGATCAGGAAGGTGTAGCCGTTGTTCGGGAAGCCGGTGTAATGCGCGGTCCCGCCGTCGTAGCCCGCGTTGGCGTTGCTGATCCACTGCCCGCTGTAGCTGATGGCGCTGCTGTCATCTTGGAAGCTGCTGCCCACCGTGAGCGCCGTCGGGCTGGCGAGCAGCGAGACCGCGTCGAAGTCGAGGTACTGCCCGGCGGTTCCCTGATTGGTGATGGTGATGGTGAAGCTGCCGTCATTCGGGAGTAGGATGGTCAGGGGCTGCTGGGTGAGCGGGATCAGGCTGTAGTTGCTGAACGACTGGCACACGCCCGAGCCGATGCAGACCTGCATGTCCCCGCGATCCGGACCTGTGGAGCGCAGGATGGTCAGCCGGTTACCTGCTGCTCCGCTGAGCGTGAAGCTGAGCGACGCGCCGGGCTGTCCGGTAAAGTGCATCGAGCCGCCGCTGTAACTGGCATCGCTGACTGGCCCCCACGTGCCATTGTAAAGAATGTAACTGCTGTTATCTTCGAAGGTGTAGCCCACCGTCAGCGATGGCGGCGTCGACGATGCGCCAATCGCTGTAATGGCTTGGTCAACCGCGTCTGCAACCTCGTTAGCGGAGTCCGCCGTGAACAGGCTTCCAAAGCTGCCATCCGCCAGTGTCTGAAATGCATCCTGCGCGCTGCTATCGGGATTGATCACCACCGGGTAGACAAAGACGGGGTCGAGTCCAATGACCGCTCCAAAACCTCTTCCTCGCTGATACCCGTGGTCGGGTCGGGGTCTTGTGGCGGCGTATTGGTCATCAAAATCACCGCTTTGCGAGCGTCGGGACGCCAATTGAGATCAAAGGCTGCGTTCAATGCCGCCAGTGCGTCGGCTGTGTCGCTGCTGCCGACGGTAATCTCATTGATGGCATTCACGATGGCAGTAGGATCTGACGTAAAGTCCTGAACGATTTGTGGCGGGTCTTGATCGCCATAGGTGACAATCCCGATGGCGGCGTCAGGGTACTGGTTGAATACCGTATCGACCATCTGTTGGGCGTCTGCCTTGAGAGCGTCGAGGTAGTCCGCCATGCTGCCAGCGGTGTTGATCGCGTACACAAAGTTAACGATGAACTGATTTAAACTATTTGATTGAGAGGGATTGATAGTGCATCATGAGAGAAAAACCCGACCAAAGGTGATTTCTCATGAGCACTATCCCTACCAGTGTAACCGAAGAACAGTTTGAGCTGCATGTCCGACCTTTTCTGACTACTGCCAAACGAGGCTATCCGTGCAAAATCGCGTTGGTCAAAGTCTTCAACTACCTGCTCTACCGCTTGCATACCGGCTGTCAGTGGGCGCAGTTGCCGATTGCGCCTGCGCGCGCCGACCCCGAAAAAAAAGAGATTAGCTGGCAAGCGGTCTACTATCACTTCCAGAAATGGAGCGCCGATGGCAGTCTTCAACGGGTCTGGCAACAAAGTATCCAAACGATCCAAACTGACCTCGATTTGACGCAGTTGAATCTCGATGGCAGTCACGCACAGGCGAAGAAGGGCGGTGAGAGTGTCGCTTATCAGCCTCGAAAACGAGCCAAAACCTCGAACATTCTGCCCATCACCGATGCTCAGGGCTATGTAGTGGCTTCGACCGGGATCGTCGCGGGCAACCATCATGATGCTTTCGACCTCAAACCGCACCTCCAAGACGCTTTTCGCGCGATGAAGCACTTGGGACTGACGATTGCCGGTGCTTATTTCAACGCCGATAGCGCTTTTGATACGCTGGAAGCACGCAGGGTTTGTTTCAATCACCGGGTCATCCCCAACATCTGCGAGAACAAACGTAACCGAAAATCCGTCAAACCTGGACGTAAACGCCTGTTCAACGCCGCCATCTACAAGCAGCGCTTCACCAGTGAACGCAGCTTTGCTTGGATTGACAAGTTTCGGGCGCTGCTCATCCGTTTTGAGCGCAAGGATGCCAACTTTCTCGCTGCTCATTATCTCGCTTTTGCGCTCATTAATCTGCGCCACTTGTTTGCAGCAAAAGCTTGAATTACTTCGATATTCGAGCCGACATGATAAATGTACTGCTTGAGCGTATTGATGAATTCCCCATCCGACACCGCAGCAATCAAGTTCTGGCGCAGCTGCGCCAGGGCAGAACCCGCCGGAGGGTTGGGGAACAGATAATTTGCAAATCCAGCGAACACGCCAATGGGCCAATCATTTTGTGTTATTGGGACAGGAGTTTTCGGTTCCCCAGTGGTCGGCTCAAACTCTGTGATAATCCTACCCAGACTGTGAGAAGCCAAGGTGTAGGGTACATAATTCGCTGCCGCTGCAAATACGCTAAAGGGACTGCCGGTCAGTAACACGTTAGCTAGAGCCTTAGCAAAGGTCGGCTGCAAGAAATACTGATCGCGCAGCAACCACCAATTGGAATCCAGCAGTATCATCGTGCCGGAGTGGGCGTTGAGGGTGTTGATGGCATTGGGCGGGTCCAAATACGTGATAATGGGTGCGTTTGGATAGGGTCGTGGGATTTGAATGGATTGAGAGCCGGGGCTGTCGAAGGTGACGGCGGAGGTGTTGTCCGTTTGCGCGGACAATTCCGCTAGCACTGCCCCTAACGAGTGTCCCGTATGGCTGACCTGATACGAGGCAATACCGTCATTGACCATGTACTGGCGCACTAAGCCGGTGAAGTATTGAGCGTCAGAGAACTGATTTCGGTACAGCATCGAGCGCGAGCTGAAGATCAGAGAACAAATCAAGGGGGGAGCTGGGTTCAGTGCCGCGGTGTGCGATGACGACCTGCTGGGTGGCGTCATTCGCAAAAGCGACGCCATAATACCCATTGGTATCCAAGTCCAAGAGCTTATACCAGCACCCCGGCGGAGTAGTGCTGGGCTGATAGGCGATATTTGACAGCTTTGCGTACTCGAGAGCGAGTTGGAGGTGTACTCGTTCCGCCAGCAGTACACCGAGTCCGTGTTATATCCCATGTAAGCGTCTGTGAGCCAGTAACGACGAATTCGCCCTCACTGGATGATACGCCTCCTTGTGGCTTCCCGATAGCTGGTCAGGAGAAGATGCCTGCTGCAAGTCTGACCACCACCCCATGTCTAAGCCGCTGCCGACAACGACACTATCAAACCGCTGATCGTCGGATGGGCACTCTGGATGGATCATAGAGTTGTGGTACGCATCTGTATATGAAGAAAGACTGAAGTGAAGAGACACGAAGTAGCTACCATCCGGATAGGTGTCCAACGTTATCTGGGCTGTCCCAGCACCGCTGCCAGACACTGTGTGGTGATAGGTATCCTGCTCATGTCGGCACTGGCCAGCCGGGACCAGCGTCGTAGTACTCAGTCAAAAGACGGTCCGAGGAATATGCCCCCGAAGCAGGCATATCTTCTCCGAAGGTGAGGTGACCGTCGCCCCAGTTAGAGAGCAGCGGCATATTGTCAACGACCACCGTTGTCGATTGTTGATCGACCTTGGTTAAGTGGCAACTCCAAGTTCCATACCCGGGGAGGTAGGAACAGTCATAAGGGGCGTCATACTGACTATCAAGCGAATAGGAAATTGTCCCACTAAAATGATCGGTTGGGCTGAATGTGTCAGCCAACGGAGTCACCTGAAGCTCAGCAAGAGTTGATGGCATCCACCCAAATAGTATGAGGGACAAACCCATCAGGAAAATGATGTTCAGCGCGATCTTTCGCCGCTGGATAGTAGCGGTACTAAACCACCACTTTTTTATTGAAGTGATTTAAGCTTTTGCTGCAAACAAGTGGCGCAGATTAATGAGCGCAAAAGCGAGATAATGAGCAGCGAGAAAGTTGGCATCCTTGCGCTCAAAACGGATGAGCAGCGCCCGAAACTTGTCAATCCAAGCAAAGCTGCGTTCACTGGTGAAGCGCTGCTTGTAGATGGCGGCGTTGAACAGGCGTTTACGTCCAGGTTTGACGGATTTTCGGTTACGTTTGTTCTCGCAGATGTTGGGGATGACCCGGTGATTGAAACAAACCCTGCGTGCTTCCAGCGTATCAAAAGCGCTATCGGCGTTGAAATAAGCACCGGCAATCGTCAGTCCCAAGTGCTTCATCGCGCGAAAAGCGTCTTGGAGGTGCGGTTTGAGGTCGAAAGCATCATGATGGTTGCCCGCGACGATCCCGGTCGAAGCCACTACATAGCCCTGAGCATCGGTGATGGGCAGAATGTTCGAGGTTTTGGCTCGTTTTCGAGGCTGATAAGCGACACTCTCACCGCCCTTCTTCGCCTGTGCGTGACTGCCATCGAGATCTAACTGCGTCAAATCGAGGTCAGTTTGGATCGTTTGGATACTTTGTTGCCAGACCCGTTGAAGACTGCCATCGGCGCTCCATTTCTGGAAGTGATAGTAGACCGCTTGCCAGCTAATCTCTTTTTTTCGGGGTCGGCGCGCGCAGGCGCAATCGGCAACTGCGCCCACTGACAGCCGGTATGCAAGCGGTAGAGCAGGTAGTTGAAGACTTTGACCAACGCGATTTTGCACGGATAGCCTCGTTTGGCAGTAGTCAGAAAAGGTCGGACATGCAGCTCAAACTGTTCTTCGGTTACACTGGTAGGGATAGTGCTCATGAGAAATCACCTTTGGTCGGGTTTTTCTCTCATGATGCACTATCAATCCCTCTCAATCAAATAGTTTGAATCAGTTCATTGTCAATTTTTGTCTTCCCCCTCATCAGTGTTCGGATTTGGTGCCCTGATGGGGAGAGCACCGGATGATCGTCATATGGCTATATTACTTGATAAAGTTGCCGTTGGGATATGATAGTAAACAAATTACACTGCTCGACCAAGCGCTTCTGAGCGACGTGCAGCGGAGCGTCGCTCAGAAGCGCACTGTTCTGGAATTTTCCGTCATGCCCCGAGCTAAGTACGCATCATTTCGTCCATCATCACCTGCTGGAAGTGGCTCACCAGCCGCCGCAGGATGTCCTCGTGTTGACCGAAAGTGTATTCCTGGATGCCCAGTTCAGGCGCAGGCGGGAGCGCACCGCCAGTGTGCTCCCGCCGCGCCCGCTGGACTTTCTTCAGCCGATCCTACCAGCGCAGCCCGCTCATGACCATCAGGCCGAAGCAGGAGAGGAACATCAGGCCGAAGAGCAGGAACGCGAGGAATCGCGGCCAACTGGTGATTTGGATCATCGGTTTACTTCCTTCAACGCGCTTTCGCGGATAAATGTTCGGGAAGCTCCCCTGCCCCGCTCAGACAGAGGCGGTTGCTTGGAAATGCGCCACCAGCCGCCGCAGGAGGTCCTCGTGCTGGCTGAGGCTATACTTCCTGGATGCCCAGATCGGCGAACGCCTGCGCCACCGCCAGCCCGGTGATCTTCTTCAGCCCGGCTTCCTTCAGTTCCGTCATCAGTTTGCGCTTCCCGGCGTTAGTGGCTTCCTCCAGCCGCAGACGCAGCGCCTCGGCTTCGGCTTCCGCCTTCTGGGTCTCCAGCAGGGTGCGCTCATCGTCGGTCAGCGGATGCTTGGCCGGGTCCTGCACGGCATTCAGCGCGCCGTAATCGCGCTGGGGATGGGTCAGGTAGTAGGCGATCAGCTCCGGGTAGGACTGCCCCGGCTCGACCGCTTCCAGGCGCTTGGGCAGCAGGTCACGTAGCAGCGGACGGGGACGCGGGGTCTGGTTCGTCGCCCCAGTCGAACCAGGAGAGACGCGACTTGTGCACCACCGCCCAGCGCTTGGCTCCTTCCTTCTGCAGCCACAATTTCAGCGTGACCAGCTCGGTGAAGTCGGTGGAGCGCGGCTCCTTATTCCCGGTACGCCGCCCGTCCTTGAACTCGTCCATCTCGTGGCTGGTCAGCACCACGGTCTGGAACTTGGCGGCCAGCTTGGTGAAGAAGTCCTTGAGGTAGACCGCGGTGTCGCCCCAGGAGTAGATGGCGCCTTCCTTCCCGGCGTAGCTGGCGGGCACCTTGCCGAACAGCTCGGGATGGGCGCGGGTCCACAGGTTGGAGCCGATCTTGAAGTCGACTGGAAGGGTCAAACGCCAGCACGGTGAGCGTACCGGGCGGGATAGCTCAGCACGAAGTCGTGGGCGGCTTCAAACAGGCTGAGCTGAAAGGGCGGGCGCTTGCCCGGCTCGCTGAGCTGGTTGACTTTCGCGTCGGCGCGCGCCCGGATGTCGACCACTTCCAGCGGCAGCAGCGTGCGCAGGGTGGTGGCCGACTGCTCGAAGTCCAGAATCAAGCGTGCGCGTCGCCTGACCGGGACGGACCGGGTCGACGGTGGCGACGAAGGTGGTCTTGCCGGTCTCCGGGCCGCCAATCACCCAGATCATCGGGATGGGCGAAATGCCGTCGATGCCCTCGCCTTCGAGGTTGAGCTGCACCGGGCTGACCGGCCAGATGTGGGGTAAGGTCATAGCTTCTGCTCCTCGCGGTGCGTAGTGGAGTGAAAATGCCCCTCGACCGGGGTGTACTGTCGAGGGGCTGAGATGGAGGTTAGGCGCGGACGCGCTGGCCGCTGCCCTGCACGGCCAGGCGCTGGAAAACGCTGGGTTGTGCCAGCAGGTAGTGCCCGCCCAGCGTTTCCAGCTCCAGCGACTGCGGGTTGGCGGTGTCGCGGTGGACGTGGGCGGCGTAGGTGATGCCGTTGACCAGCCCGGCCAGCGTGCGCTGCCCTTCCGTGCCCTCGTCGACCACTTCCAGGAAGTCCTTCTTCCAGCCATGCTCGATCATCAGCCCGTCCAGCACCTGGCGGAAATCGGGGATCTGCACGCTTTCGGCGGCGATCATCTTGTTGATCAAGGCGGCCGAGGCGTTCAGCAGCGCCGGGAGCTGGGCGTAGAACTGGGTCATCATGGCTTCCGCCGACGCGCCGCGGTAATGCACCATCTGGAACCCGGCCTTCTGCCCGGTCAGCGCGCTCAGGTCGGTGACGACAATCGAGTTGGCGCAGGCACGTGCGGCGGATCATCGGCACGCCCATGAAGCGTGCGCGTGCCGGTCTCGCTGTTGCCGAAGGTCGCGCCGATGCGGTAGTTGCCGGTGCCCGCTCCCGACCACCACAGCCGCAGGAAGAACTCGTCCGGCGACAGGTAGGGACGGTCGACCTGCCAGCCCCTCCAGCCCACTGCGGTCGCGCAGCACCCGGTCGAGCTGGCGCAGCACCTCGCGTGTTCCAGACGCGCGGGTAATCGCCGTCCAGCACGCGCCCGGCAGCTGTCCTCGTACAGCCGCACCTTCCAGGTCGAAGTCGAGCGTTCCAGCGTCCAGTTGAGGATGTCCGCGCGCATCGAGGGCGGGAGCTTCGCCAGATACTCGGTCGGCAGGCTTTGGTCGAGCCTTTGCCGTAGTGGGCGGGCCGAGCTTGTCGTGGAGCTGGGTGACGGCGTGGTCGGTCAGCGCAGCCGCTGCGCTCTACCGGCGGCTGGCTGAGAAAGCGCAGCCGCTGCTGGGCATAGATCGCCGTCGTCGTAGGGCAGCGGCGCGGCTGAGACCACCAGCTTGGCGTCGGCGGTCGAAGCGCAGGTCGCGGGCGGCGATGCGAAAGTCGGTCTTGCGCCGGTCGTAGGCTTCGCTGGTGGCCATCAGCTCGTCAAACAGAACTTTGCTCATAGTCATAAGCTCCTTCAAACTCAAGAACGGCTTCAAAACGGGAACTTCCCGGGCGGTTAGTCGTCCTCGGCTGCTGCATCGCGTGCGCGGCTGCTTCGAGCTGCGGTGGGGCGCTCATCGAGGATGGCATTCAGCGCCTGGAAGATGGCGGACACCTGCCGGGGCGAAGTCGCCGCCCAGACCGTCTCATCGAGGTGGCTCTGCTCGCTGGTCAAGGCGATGATGCGCTGCCCTAATTCGGTCTGGCGCAGCAAGGCATCTTCGAGCGGCTTCTGCACCCGGCTCACGATCTGCTGGATGCGCTCCGGGCGGCTGTTGTAGAGCAGATGCTCCAGATGCTTCACCCGGTCGTAGACCGCCAGCTCGGCGGCGTTGAGGTCTTGTTCGAGTTGGACTCTTGCGCGCCTTGAGCGCCTCGAGCGTGGGTCATCTCGGTCGTGATGCCCAACTGACTATACGCAGCCGCCTGCGCCTGCTGGTGGAGCGCGGTGCAGTTCCTCCCGGTGCTCCGCTTTAAGCTGCTCAATGTGCCCCTGGATGCGCTTGGCGATGATGCTGCGCAGCTCCTGCTTCTCGGTGACCGACAATCCCATGACAACTCCTCCTGGTATATAACCGAACTTTCGACGGGAACTTCCCGGCGTGCGTGCTAGACCAGCCAACCGTAGGCGTGCCCGGCAGGACACGCCTACCCAACTAGACCCACTCGTGATCCGGCACTTCCACCGGCTCACGGCGCTCGGCTTGCTGCTGCTCCCAGCGCCTGAACCGGCTGGATGGCCTGCTCCGTGATTTCAATCTCCGGGAGAAAGGTTTTGCCTTTGCCCAGCCCGTTGGGGACCTGATGCCCCACGTACACGAGGTGTGGACAGCCCGGATCCTCGCCGGGCGGGACGTAGGCGGTCTTGCCGCTGGCCGCCCAGCCCATGGCGGTGAGGATGAGCTGGGGATAGGATGCGCGATCATCGGAGCTTTGCTCCTCCGCCCACTGGCGAACCTCCTCGAGAAAGCGCTGCTGGGCGTGCTGGAGATAGGCAGCGTACAGCCCGCTGACCAGCAGGCAGACCGTCGCCAGCGCGCGGTCGCCCGCCCACAGCGCCACCAGCGCCGCGCCCAGCAGCAGATACAGCGGTTTCATAGCTCCTCCTTTCGCCGGGGCGGCAGGTCGAAACCCCCTTGATAGCCAAAGGGATAGTCGATCCTGCCGGTGTCCGGCTCGTGTCGGTACTGCGCACGCTCAAAAGGGGATTTCGTCGGCGGTCTGGAGGTCGGTCTGGGTCTCGTCGTCCTCAGTTTCGCTCAGGGTGCGCTGCCCCAGGAAGCGGACTTCGCGGGCGGTGACCTCGTTGCTGGAGCGCGCCTGCCCGCTGCTGTCGACGTAGTCGCGCTTGTGCACCGCCCCGATCACCATCACCTGCCGTCCCTTGCGCAGGTACTGGTTGCAGCGCTCGCCCAGCTCGCGCCAGGCCGCCACCCGGAACCACTCGGTGGTCTCCTTGCGGTCCTCGCCGCTGCCGGAGACTTCATCCACCGCCACGCTGAAGTTGCAGACCGCCACCCCCGACGGGAGGTAGCGCAGCTCCGGGTCGCCGCCCAGATTGCCCACGATCATCAACTGCTGATAGCCGGCCATATTCGCTGGTCCTTTCCAGTCTCGAATTCCACTTGAGGGAAGCCTGCCCCTTACGGGGCAGGTCTAAACGATGCAGCGTGCTCAGGCCTTGACCAGCTTGAGCACGACGTGTTCGGGCAGATGCCCGACCCCGGTTGGGTCGAGGGACGTGACCAGCGGGCTAGCGTGGGGGATGGGCGCCACCACAGCATAGCCTCGCCCGTCGGCGCGCTCGGTGATGGTCGCCTGGTAGACCACCTCCCCGGCGCGCAGCCGGTCGCCGTCGGGCGTGACTTCCCGGCGCAGCTCCACCAGCCGAGGCACGGCACGGGGCGCTGGCTGCGGGAGGCGGCGAGTGCGCGCTGGGCATTCGCCAGCGCGATGCGGGCGTCGTCGCGTTCCTGGGTGACCTGCGCCAGCTCGGCGATCAGCTGGGCTTTGGTCAGGTTGCTGCTGAACATGATTGAACCTCCTGAACTCCTTAAAAGCTGGGGATAGGCAGCGGCTCCTCCAGCGGGACGCGGAGCAGCAGCTCGCGGATGGACAGGGTGGAGTGCTCCTGCAGGAGCTGCTGGGCGTGCTCCCGGGCGTGGGCGCTCAGACGCCAGACCACGCCGCTGCGGTCGGTATAGTACAGACCCTCGACGACCTTCTGTTTCTCTTCCAGACTCTAGGGGTGTCCCTCCGGACTCCACCTCTAATTCACTAAAAGAAAAGCCCGTCCTCGGTGTGAGGAACGGGCTTCCTGGATGAAACGGTGGGACATGACGGTTGCCTGTTACAGGCGGATTGACCCGGTCTAGACCCTCGAAGAGGCTCGCCACTAGGCGAACGCTCCCGGTCGATCCGGGCGTGCGAGGAGCCGGAGGATGCAAAGATTTGCAACCTCGGAGAGGAGAAAACGACCCGAAGGAGGAAGGTTTCGGGGAGGGGGTCGTGATCGGCTTCGTGGATGGCTCTCGCCCCGCCCTACCGCCGGAGGGTGTCTTCGAACCGGGTAGCAAGAGGAAACGGCAAGGCAAGCGCAGCGCGCGCGAGCCAACTCAGACGATGTCCTTATCGCTTACAGCACGGGGAGGACAGGCGGAATCGGAAAGCCCCAGCCGGGAGCATGGGTGGGAGCAGGGTTCGACGACCCAAACGGCGTCCGGGTCGGTGAGAAACGACGGCTCACCAGCCTCGACCCGCTCGCGGTCCGCGGCGAGCAGCGCGTTAGGAGAGGAAGCAGCCTCCCGCCTCTAGCTCTCCAAGGTAGCCAAGAGGAAAAGGTAAGGCAAGCGCAGCGCGCGCGAGCCGAGAGAACGACCCGCCCTGCCGGGGCATTACCCAGCGAACCGGTAAGCGATGCGTGTCCCCTCCGCCGCTGACCAGCGCATGATCTCACCCGCCCCCACGTACCAGTGAACGGCCTCGGAGAAAGTGTAAGTCACCACGTCGCCCTGTACGGCGGTCAGGCTGGCTTGCCCATAGCGCACCATATCGCAAATCCCCGCCATACGCATCACTTCGAGGGCTACATCCACCCTCGGGCCACGATCTGGTTTTGCAAGCACATGAGTGCTTCGGTCATTTTATCGGTTACTCCTGATTCAAGACATGCGGTGTGAAGCGCTGAGGGCTGGGCAGCGCTGTGGAACACAGACCCTCCCCGGTTCACTTTACGGAGGGCGCTTGCGAGCTATTGAAGCCCTTTCGAAATC
>CAWFCF010000003.1:0-22039 GCA_963814185.1 uncultured Chloroflexia bacterium
TACAGTCGTGGCTGGAGAATTTCACCCGGGGGCGACACCGCGGTCTACCTCAAGGACTTCTTCACCAAGCTGGCGGCCAAGTTCCAGACCGTGGTGCTCACCAGCCACGAGATGGACGAGTTCAAGGACGGGCGGCGTACCGGGAATAAGGAGCCGCGCTCCACCGACTTCACCGGCTGGTCACGCTGAAATTGTGGCTGCAGAAGGAGGGAGCCAAGCGCTGGCGGTGGTGCACAAGAGCCGCCTGCCGTGGTTCGACTGGGGCGACGACCAGACCCCCCGACCCCGTCCGCTCTTGCGTGACCTGCTGTCCAAGCGGCTGGAAGCGGTCGAACCGGGGCAGAGCTACCCGGAGTTGATCGCCTCCTACCTGACCCATCCCCAGCGCGATTACGGCGCGTTGAATGCGGTGCAGGACCCGGCCAAGCATCCGCTGACCGACGATGAGCGCACCCTGCTGGAGACCCAGAAGGCGGAAGCCGAAGCCGAGGCGCTGCGCCTGCGCCTGGAAGAAGCGACCAACGCGGGCAAGCGCAAACTGATGACCGAGCTGAAGCAGGCCGGGCTGCACGACATCACCGGGCTGGCGGTGGCGCAGGCCTTCGCTGATCTGAGCATCCAGGAATACAGCCTCAGCCAGCACGAGGACCTCCTGCGGCGGCTGGTGGCGCATTTCCAGCGAGCGAAAGCGGTGGATGCTGTACGTTAGTAGCAAACGCCGTTAGTAGCTAACCCGATGTGCGAGTTTCAAAAAGATAACAAATCAGCGAATGCCAGCGCAGAATCAAGCCCTTGCTGCTGGCAACAATAAACGGCGAAGGTATGCGCGAGAATCTTACGCAGCCAACGAGAACTGAGATGCCAGACATCACGCGCCCAGACTTTCTTGGCGTGAAAGCGTTCAACGAGTTGCCCAAAGACGGTTTCAATGCGGCGACGCAGGTTGGTCAGCCAGTAGGGGTAGGGATGAATTGGTGGTCGTGTCGAGCGGTTCGGGGCAAGCAGCGTGACCGATTGGGGCTGCAAGCGTCGGGTCAGTTTAGGCGACCAGTAATTGCGGTCGCCCAACAGTGTCCCGGTGAATTGCTCGGTCAGGTCTTCGACGACGGCACTATCGGCAATGTTGGCGGGGGTCAGTTCCAGGGCGACAATCACCCCAGGATAGCAGACGCGCACATGCGCCCGCAGGCCATAGTAGGTCTGTTTTGCCATCTCATCATGTCCGAATGCCGCCAGCCCGCGCAGTTTCCGGCAGCGGTAGGCACGCGCAAAGCGACAGACGGGCACAGGAAAGCTGTCCACAAACGCCAAGTGCGGGTCGTAAGTGACCTGTTGCAACAGGGCTTGCCACAACAGTTCTTTCACCCGCCACAAATTCGCCATTTGACGGGTATAGGTGGTTCGGTTGACTTCAAGCAAGCGGGGAAACCACGCGCTCCAATACCAACGGAAGTAACGGTAAAGCGCACTTTCGTCGTCTATGCCCAAAAATTCACCGACTACTTCCATCGTCAGCACTTCACTGTCACTCAGCGTCGGTTGCGGCCCGCGCTGGCGCACCTGTTTCTCTTTCAGCCAATCGTCAATGAAGCAGTAGACCGTTATCATGAACGTGGTAATATCCATTTCAGGAGACCTCGGCTCAGTTTTGGACTTCAGACACCCAAATCCTACCGAAGTCTCCTTTCTTTAGAAAAACTTGCACATCGGGTTAGCTAGCGCACGGCGGAAATCGGAGAGACGGCTTGGAGCATGAGCTTGAAGTCCAGCTCGGCAGTTGAAAGATCAAGTTGTCCAAAGGTTGGCAATTTCTCCAAAAAACCAGCTATCTGATCGTTTAGTCTCCTGAGCGACCCACTTCACCGGTCGCTCAGGAGACTAAACGATGGCTTGAGCGGGTTCATAGAGGCTATCCAAGCCCTGTTCCGCGCCGATATACCTACCCATACTCCCAGAAAACAAACTTAATTTTTCGTAAATTCGATCAACGATAAAGATTGGTAAGACAACTCAAGCTTAAGATAAGAGGCAGGTGTACACATCCCATTTTAATCTTGTCCCTGCGCCTCACTCGGGATAGGACGGACATCATCTTGAAGCCATCAACTCTCCTCCGCCTCGCTGCCCTCGCAGCGCTGTTGGTCACTGCTCTGTTCGTAGTCACACTCAGCCTTCCGACATCAGCCCATGAGGTGGCGATTCCGACTTTGATGCAGCTTCCCTCCGAAGTCGAAGATGTCGGGGTTCAAGCCGCCGTCGTGCCAACGAACTCGTCACCGCCGCTCAGCGCACCAAAGGAAGCTGTGTACGTCGCCGACAGCCCGCTAGCCCCCGAAACGGTAAGCGCGCCGACCGACGTACCGCCGATCTTGATCCCCACGACTGAAACCGGCGCACCGCTTGAGGTGCTGCCGCCTCCGGCAACCGACGCCGTGATCAGCAGTGTGACACTGCCGACCGCCTTACCCTTCCCCACGTTGCCATTGGAGCCTCCTATTGCATCACAAAGTCCGGCACAGCCGAGCAGCGTCATCACCTTCGATAACATGACCACCTATTCGCCAGACGGTCAGCACACCGCCTACGTGACAGCCGCCAACCTCGGAATGGCGGAGTCCAAGATTTGGGTGATGAATGGGCAAAATGCGCCCGCCTCAGTGCTGATCAGCGGAACCGAACGAGATTATGTAACCAACCCGGTCTGGTCGCCAGATGGAACCAAGCTCGCATATCTCCGCGTTTCGCCGGGCACAGCCGATGCATTAGGCATATTGAGCACTATTGACCTTTGGACTATCAACGCAGACGGCTCCGGCAATCGTCTGATCAGCAGCAGTATTCAGATCGCGCTGGGCTACGGCGGAAAAGCCGACATTAGCTGGACAGACAACCGAGACTTGTGGTATGTCGATACCACTACATTTGCGGGAGTCGAACATACCATCGACATTGAAACGCTGGAAGTCCAAGACGAGGCTAGAACGACGCCTCTGCACGGCTCCACCGTTGCTGCGCAGCCCGTAGGCGTTCCGCTGTTCAAGCAAGCGAACTACACCGATGAACTCGGTACTTGTTCTGATGCCACTATAGCGTCAGATGGCTGTGCTGTAACGTCAGTGGCGATGGTGCTGAAATACTACGGAGCTGACGTTGATCCGGCTAAGCTCAACACGTGGCTGAATAACCATTACGGTTATATGAACCCGAGTGGCGGTTACAGCGCTCCGGCATGTTGGATCGTTTGGGGGCAGGCTGCGAACTACATGTCCGGGGTCACGGAAAGCTCGGTCGGATTTAGCAGTGACCGCATCAAACAGGAATTGGACAACGGGTATCCGGTCATTGTGAATGTCCTCACGGCCGGCGGCTCGACTCACTATGTTGTGGTGACCCGCTATTCCGGTAACACCTTCTACATAAACGATCCGGGTGGAGACAACAAGTCAACATTGGACGGCTACAGCTACAACGGCACCCTAATCCTGTATCACGGCACCGTTCCAAAAACCAATCCCGGCAAGCCAAGTATCACCTCGCCGACCCAGAACCAGGTCCTGACTTCACGCACCTTCAACGTCGTCATCCAGCAAGGGACGCTGAACTACACCGGTCTGTATAACTTCCGCTTCGAAATCGCATCCGACTCCGGGTTTTCACACATCGTTCGGGCTTGGAAGTGGGAAGCGAATGGGGTGAACACGTTCAGTGTGACGTTGCCATCGGATGGGACTTATTACGTCCATGCCAGCCAGGGGGATACCGTCGGCATGGAAAGCGGTTGGGGTTCGACGCGAACCTTCCAGGTCGGGCAGGGACCCAGCGCGCCGAGCATTCAATCCCCTGCCGATGGTCTGGTCACCTCAAGCACGCAGAACCTGCAGGTGAGCCTCACGCGCGGCGCTTTGAGCGGGCGCCCCGGTGAGGTCACCAGCTACGAGATCAAGATCGACAACGACCCGACTTTTGCCAGCGTGAATTACGACTCCGGTTGGGTGAGCAGTGCCACGATAACGCTCAATCAGGCGCTGGCGGATGCCGTCTGGTATGTGCGCGCATATCAATCGGACGGCGTGACCACCAGCCCCGTTTCGGGCACGACCATGTTCATCGTCAACGCTCTGCCGCTGACGCAGGTCTACAGCAACGATTTCACGACTGCGGTGGGCTTCGAATGGTCAAACGGCACGGAGACGGTTTCGCCCAACGGAACACGCAGGTTCTTAGGGGAGTTCGGCAACGACACCACAACCCTGACGCTCGGCGGACTGCCCGCGCATACCTTTGTCTACGTCACCCTTGATCTGCT
Organism: uncultured Chloroflexia bacterium; assembly: GCA_963814185.1. Lineage (GTDB taxonomy): Bacteria > Chloroflexota > Anaerolineae > Aggregatilineales > Phototrophicaceae > Flexifilum. The sequence goes on from CAWFCF010000003.1 coordinate 4,307, forward strand.
GATGCTCAAGTCAATGGATGGCAATCTCCCTAATGGACCTGATTTATGGACATTCAGCGCCGGGGGAAATCCGATTTTGCAAACGACCTTCGCCAACGGCGCGGGACATCGCCAAGCCTATCCCGGCGCCTATCCAAGCGGCGATTATGATTGGCGAACGGGTTCCTACGCATACAACCAGCTTGGCTACAGCGCGGATACGGTGTACCGACTGGGCTTCCGAATTGCTCACGGCGCGGGTCCGCTGGTGCTGTCGTTTGCCGGGTCAAATCAACAAGGCATCAGCGACGAGAGTTGGGGTATCGACGACCTACACGTCTACGTGAACAGCTCAGTCGCCGATCTCAGCGTCACGCAGACCCACCAACCAGAACCAGTGACGGCGGGCGGCTCAATAGCCCTCACGGTCAGTGTGAGCAACGCGGGACCCTTTGCCGCGAGTGCCGTCAGCCTGACGGATACGCTGCCGGCTGGATTAACGCCTACTTCGATCACTCCATCGCAGGGATCGTGCAGCCCGGTCAGCGGAGGACAGTTCACCTGCAGCCTCGGCGTTCTATCGGCAAACAGTACGGCACAGATCGCGGTTTTGCTGCCGACCGCGCTGACCACCAGCGGAACCTTGACCAATCGCGTGACGGCGACCAGTTCCGAATTTGACAGCAACACCGACAACAACACTTCGACGCATTCCCTGACGGTGGTCGAACGGACTCAATGCCAAATGGCTGATGTAAACGGCGATGGCACCGTCGATCTCAGCGACGTGCAGAGCGCCGCAGGCAGCTTCGGCATCGGGCAAGGCGATGCCCTGTACGACCCTTACAAAGATGTCAACCTCGATGGAACCATTGACATCAGCGATATTCGCAAGATTGCCCGGCAGCTTGGGCAATCTTGTCACTAAGGACGGAATCGTGTTCAGAAAATACGCTCTCACGCTCATCGCGCTCCTTGTCCTTCTGGCTTTCGGTTCCGTCATCTTCGCTAGTCCTGAGCGGCAGACGGATAACAGCGATACCGCGATTCGGCAGGCGCTCGCTTCCGAGTTCCGCGTATCCGAAGCCGCTGTCACCCTGAACCCGATCAGCGCGGTCGATGGCTGGCGCTTCGGTCAGTTCTCCATTCCGTCGCCCCAAGTCCCTGAAACCTACTACTATCTCGCGTTGCAGGGCGACGGCGGTCACTGGGAAGCGGCGGCGGACATGATGTCCTCGTTCATGGCGATGCTCGAAGCCGCGCCCGCCAGCCTGATCGACGCCGAACTGCGAACCGAACTCAGCGAGCGCTGGTCGGCGAACACCACCACGACCAGCGAAGGGGTACAGCCGCAGTCCAGCACCGGGACGGTCGTGCTGGAGCCAACCGCTGACGTGTTCATCACGCCCTCGACCACCAACGGCAACCGCCGCTTCTTGGTCTGGGGGTACGACAGCGTCTTTGGCGTCACCCGCACGCTGATCAATTTCGGCACCGTATCGCTCTCAGCGGGTGCTTACGCCACCAGCGCGCGCATCGAGTTTTACCAGTACAGCTCGTGGACCTGCAGTCAGGGATCGTTCTACGTCGCCCGCGTGACCAGCAGTTGGAATGAGAGTACCGCGTGGAGCGGTCCGTCCTATACGGGCAGCTACGGCACCGGAACCCACGTCTGTTTCAGCAGCAGCTCGTCGCCCCAACTGAAGCAGACCGTCTGGCTGGATACGTCACTCATCAACAGCTACCTGCGCAGCAGCAACAACGGAATTCTGCTGCGCAACAACGACGAAAACTCGGCGGGTTCGATCTACTGCTCGCGCAACGACGACGGATTCTGCACGAGTTCCATGCGCCCGCATTTGGTGATCGACTGGCGCATTGACGACCCCGGCACGCCGTCCATCGCGTCCCCGACCAACGGATCGACCCTGACCAACAACTCGTTTACGCTGACGCTCAATCCCGGCTCCACCAATGGACGCGGCACCCGCGTCTTTGACATTGACGTGGACAACAATTCCAATTTCTCTAGCCCGGAGTGGACGGCGCGCGCCAATACCGCGACCAGCTACACCGTGACCGTGCCCAGTGACGGCACCTATTATCTGCGGGCGCGGCAGGGCGACAGCCTCGGCTACTGGAGCGCGTGGACGGGAACCACCACCGTCATCGTCAACGCGACGGCGGATTTGCAGGTTGCCCAGACCGCGTCTCCCGATCCGGTGATCGCCGGGAACAACCTGACTTACAGCATCGTCGTGACCAACGGCGGTCCCGGTCAGGCGACTGGCATTTCGCTGACCGACACCCTTCCCGCAGGAGTGAGCTTTGTCTCGGCGGTACCAACTCAGGGAACCTGCGCCCCCCCATCTGGCGGTCCGTTCACCTGCGCGCTGGATTCGCTCACCAGTGGCAGCACAGCGACGGTTGCGCTGGTGGTGAACGTCAACCCATCCAGCACTGGCAGCCTCACGAATCAGGCGCAGGTGACGGGAACGCGCGCTGATCCGAACAGCGGCAACAACACGTCGTCGGTGTCCGCATCTGTCGAAGATCGAGTTGACGTGGCGGTAAGTCAAACCTGCAATCCGCTGAGCTTGGTGGCTGGCAACCCGGTCGTCTGCACCCTGACCGTGACCAACGCCGGACCGCTCGACGCCGCAGCCGTTACCCTCACCGACACCCTTCCCGCCGGGATGGATTACACGGGCGTGAGCAAAACTCAAGGCACTTGCTCCTATGCCAGTCGAGCGCTAACCTGCGATCTGGGCGCGCTGGCGAAGAACGCGACCGCCACATTCCTGCTGCAAGCCGACATCGCAGCCGATGCGGGCGGCACGCTGACCGCTTCCGCGCAGGCGTCCGCCGCTCAGCCGGAAGTGAGCACCGCCAACAACAGCAGCAGCGTGAACATCACGGTCACGCCGCTGGCTGACCTCGCGCTTGCCGATCAGGTATCCGCTGCCAACATTCAGGCAGGCGATCAACTGGTTTATACCCTGATCGTGACCAACAACGGTCCTTCGGCAGCGTCCGGGATTTCGCTCAGCGATACCCTGTCCGGCAGCGTGACCTACCAATCCTACAGCGCAAGTCAGGGAACCTGCACCCCCTCGTCAGACGCGCTGAACTGCAACCTCGGCACGCTGGCGGCAGCCGCGAGCGCGCAGGTGCAGATCACCGTGAATGTGAAGTCGGACGCCTCCGGCACCATCGGCAATTCCGCAGCCGTCACGTCCGCCGACAGCGTGGACACCAATCCGGCGGATAACAGCGCTTCCGCAGAGTCGCGTGTGGTCTCCACCACCGTTTCGCTGTCGTCGATCACGCTGAACGTGGGCGGGAGCGGCGTTCTGCAAGCGATGATCGACTGCGTTGCGCCAAGCTGCGCCGCCTTCCAAGCGAACTTGCACTACGACCCGGCGCTGCTGCAAATCGACAGCCTGCATCAGGGAACCTTTATCAGTGGCAGCGCGTTTGAAATCCCCGGAATGATCGACAACGGCGCCGGGCAGGTGGTCAATTACGGCGTGTCCTCGCTGGAAGTCAATCCATCATTCGCCGGGAGCGGTGTGCTGTTCGAAATCGGCGTGACCGCGCTCGGCATTGGCGATGCTCAAGTCACGTTGAGCGACGTAATCGTCACCGATAACGACGGCAATCCGATCCCGGTCGAGCTAAACGCAGGACAGGTGCATATCGTCCAGCAGGTCGATGCCATCTTCGACAGCGGCTTTGAAACCGGCGATCTGTCCGGCTGGTCTGGCTCCAGCGGCGCGGATTTGAGCGTCAGCAGCAGCGCGGCGCTAATCGGCGAGTACGGTCTGCAAGTGCTGGTCAACGACAACGAGTCGGTCTACCTCACCGACGACACGCCCGATGCCGAAGCCCACTACCGCGCCTTCTTCTACTTCGATCCGAACTCGCTGGCGATGGCGAACAGCGACACCTTTACCTTGCTCTCCGGCGTGCAGGGCGACTCGACCGAAGTCTTGCGCCTGCAGATGCGCTTCTCAGGCGGCGGCTATCAAGTCCGCGCCGGAACGCTCAACGACACCGGCTCGTGGCAGTACGGCGGTTGGAAGCCGTTCAGCGACGCCGGGCACGCCTTCGAACTCGATTGGCAGGCAGCGCCGAACAGCGGCGGCTCGCTCACCTTCTGGATGGACGGCGTGCAGCAGTCGTCGCAGACTGGGATTGCGAACCAGACGCATGTCGTCGACCGCGTTCGGCTTGGCGCGGTGTCGGGAATCGATGCCGGGACGCGCGGCGCGATGTACTTCGACAGCTTTATGTCGCGCCGGGTCAACGCCATCGGCTTGACCAGCATCGCGCCGCTCGCGCCCAGCCTGCTGACGCCCACGAACAATGCGGTCATGAATAGCGAAGGCTTTGATCTCGTGTGGCAACCGAGCAGCGGCGCTGACCAGTACGATGTCGAGTTCACCGACGGCTCGTCCGTCACTCTGAATTCTGGCTGGGTCAGCGACACCAACTGGTCGCTGGACGCGCAGCCTTCGGGTATTTACAACTGGCGCGTGAAATCGCGCAATTCGGGGGGTGAAAGCCGCTGGAGCAAGTCACGCGCGCTGACGGTGGTGGTGCCGGATACGCCGACCTTTACGCCGACTTTTACGGCTACGCCTTCTATCACCCCCACCAATACGCCGACCTTTACTCCAACCTTCACGCCGACGTATACGTCCACCAACACTGCGACCAGCACTCCGACCTATACACCGTCGCTCACACCTACCTATACGCCGTCGCCCACGTTAACGTATTCGCCCACCAACACGTCAACGGGCACGTCAACCTACACGCCGACTTATACGCCATCGCCGACCCTAACCTACACAGCCTCCAAGACCTCAACCAGTACGGCAACTTATACAGCGACGAGTACACCGACCTATACACCATCACCCACGCCCACCTATACGCCGTCTCCGACCTTAACTTATACGCCGACCTATACCTCAACCAGCACCTCGACCTATACCGCCACCTCGACCGACACGCCGTCTGAGCCCGTCCTGACCGTCGGCGGCAGCTTCGAGGATAACGGCGGACAGATCAGCTACGTCGGAAACTGGGGCGTGGTCAGCAGCGGCAGCTACAGCAGCGGCACCATGCACTTCACCGGGCAGCCGAATGCGTCGCTCCACTTCCTGCTCAGCGGCTCTGAAGGCAACCGCCTCACGATCTACCGCTCCACCGGACCGGATCGGGGGAACATGCAGGTCTGCATCGGCACCGGCGTCTGCCAGACCTTCAGCAACTACAGCCTGATCCCGCTCATGCAGCAGCCGCTCACCATTCTGCTGCCGAATGCTGGGAGCTTCACCATCACCCTGGCTAATCAGGGGACACCGGGTCAATACCTGGACTTCGACGCGGTGGCGCTGTTTCCCAGCCCGACTGCGCTCGCGGTTGGCAACAGTTTCCAGGATGACAGCACCAATATCAGCTTCAGCGGGCAGTGGATCAGTAACAGCGATGCCAGCTACGACGGCGGTACGGTGAAATACACCGGCTTCCCCAACAACGGCTACACCTTCCTAATCACTGCCAACGCGGGGGATCGCCTCCAGATCATGCGCACGGTGGGACCGGGCAAGGGGCAGATGCGGGTCTGCTTCAGCGAAGTGTTCGCCTGCCAGACCGTCAGCAACAACAACCCGGTCACGCTCTACCAGCAGCCCTTCACAGTTTCAGTCCCATGGGCGGGAACTTACCCAGTCACCGTCACCTTCACCGGCAGCAACGGCGAGTATCTGGACGTGGACAAGCTCATACTGCAATCGGCGGCAACCATCCTGACCGTCGGGAATGCCTTCCAAGACAGCGATCCCAACTTGACCTACAACGGCGTGTGGATCGACGCTAACAACGCCAGCTACGACGGCGGCAGCGCGATGTACACGGGTCAGCCGGGCGCGAGCGTCAGCTTCATGGTCACAGTGAATGCCGGGGATCGGCTGCAAATCACCCGCTCGACCGAATACCAACACGGCACCATGCAGGTGTGCATCGGCATCCAATGCAGCACTCACAGCAACTACTCTCAGCTTAACCTGTATCAGCAGCAGTTGAACCTGCTGATGCCCAATGCCGGGACGTTCCTTGTCACCATCACCAACGCCGCGCCGTACGGTCAGTATCTGGACTTCGACGCGGTGCGCCTGCTCAATCAGCCGATCCCGCTTGACATGGGGACGATTTACGAGGAAGACAGCGGCAGTCTGGTCTACAGTGGGCAGTGGATCGCCGCCAACGATCCGGGCTACAGCGGCGGACAGGTGTACTACACCGGGCAACCGGATGCGTCAGTCACCTTCATTGTCAACGGCATCGCGGGCAACTATCTGGTGATCTACCGCACCAAGAGTTCCGACAAGGGACCGATGCAAATCTGCTTCAGCCAGATTTACAACTGCCAGTCGATCAGCGACTCCAACCCGACCAAGCAGTATCAGCGTCCGATCAGCATCCCGCTGCCTTGGACGGCGACCTACCCGGTCACTATCCGCTTTGTGGGCACGCAGGGACAGTACTTGGACATCGACAAATTAGCGCTTAGCTCGGTAATGGTGCTGAGTTTGCCTGATGCACCCGCGCCAACGGACATGCCAACTTTGGAAGCAACGCTAATGCCAACTCTTGAAACTACTGAAGGCGTTACCGAAACACCGATGCCTGGAGTCACGGAAACCGTCACGCCCAGCGAAACGCCGACGCTGGAGGCGATCGAAACGGGCATACCGACTGAACTGCCGACACTCGCAGCCACCGAAACGGGGACGCCAAGTGAAACACCGTCGCCAACATCGAGCCCACGGCCAACCGCGCTGCCTTTCCCGACAGTCGAACTGCCGACTGCGCTGCCTTTCCCGACAGTCGAACTGCCGACTGCGCTGCCTTTCCCGACGTTGGAACTGCCCACGCCGACGCTAGAGCCTCTGGAACTGCCGGTCTACGCCTCAATGGACGACGGCGCGCCAGATTGGCAGGCGCTCTCCGGCTGGACGCTCACGCCCGACGCAGCATTCCGCGCACAGGGATTGGGCTGGAAGGTCATGGCAGACAATCAGGTGGACGTGCTGCGCTGGAATCGCGCGCTCGACCTCACGACGGTGCTGCCGGGTCAAGCCGTGCTGTTGAGCTTCCAGTCGCTGTTGAGCAGCGCTCAATCGACTGCACTAGTGCAGGTGAGCGCCGACGGCGTGAGTTGGACGACGGTGGGGGGCGTGGCAGCCATCGGACAGTGGACGCAGATGACCTACGACCTGAGCGCCTTTGTCGGGCAGCAGGTTCAAATCCAGTTCGTCTGGCAGGGCGTGCTGGCGGGTCAGGAAAAACCCGATAGCTGGTGGGTGGACGAGGTGAGCGTGATCGCGGTCACGCCCTTGCCGACGGCTATGCCCATCGCTACGCCGTCCCCAGCGGTCACTGAAGCGCCCGCCCCGATTTCGACCGAAGTGCCTACGCCGGAGCCCCACAACTCAATTAACGGCGAGTAGGCAGCCGTGGAGGCTGGTTAACCTTTTCAAAGAGCACGCTGAGACCGAGCAGAGCAGGAATTCCTGTGCTCGATCTCAGCGCTTCTGCAAATACTTCACCGCTTTCACTCCACGAGGCAATCCGGTTTCCAACCAAATTCAGCAGCCGAAAAACGGGCTCGTCATTTGCGTCCTGTTTGGGCTAAAATAGGGTATGTAAATGAGATTTTCGTACCCAAAATCGGGACGCAGGTCGGACCCGCTCGCCTGCCAAACGTAGGGCGTTTCCGTGCCGATTGACGTAGAACCGATCCGACAAAAGCGCGCGGTCTGGCAGACCTATCGAGAGCCAGTCACAGCAGAGGATCTGGACGGACTGAGGGACCTGATGCAGGATGTCCTGCTGCCGACTGCCGAAGGCAACCTGCACATCATCGCCAACTTCCGCCAAGTCCACTATCTCCCCGAAATTCTCCTGCGCAATGGCTTGAGGATGCTCAACAAGGCCCATCCCAATACCGGCATGATCGTGTTTGTGACCCCGTGCCCTGTCGCGACGCTGGCGCGCTAATTCGAGCAACTCCTCAATACGTCGGCGGGTCGAGACGGTCGGTGCTCAGGTGCTACTGGCGCTTTGCATCCATTCATTTACGAGACGCGAACGACGAAACGGAATTGGGCATCGCCTTCAAACCACATCGGAAAATTAGTCCCCCAAACGTTGTTGTACAGGTTGACGTGAACGCCGCTGCGCATATCAGGCAGCTCATTGTGGAAATTGAGGAGCGCGGGTTGACCCGGCGCAACTAACGGCGCATCGAGCGACTCCAGTTCGAACTTGTGGTCGTGATCGGCGTAGATTACCCGCTGGTCGATGGCATGAAGCGTGCGCGCAGCGCGGCTCACTACGTCACGCGGGTCGATCATCCTGCCGAGCTTTTCGAAGCGCCAGCCTTCTGCCCGATCCGCGGGGGGTTGGAACGCCAGCCAGAACGCCTCTGGTTGACGGCAGGCGGGTTTGTCGAACCACGACAGCACGATCTCGATCCGATCGTCATTCAGGCTATATTGGAGGAAAAGCTGGTCAGGTGCACCAAAGCTGCGCGCTTGATCCGGCAACGCGAGTGCAAAGATCGCGTGTGCTGGGCCGCCCTGATAAGCTGTCGTTAAGGTCGGTTTCCATGTCGCGGGATCACGCAGGGGCAGACCAGGCTTAGTGAAATCCTCGCGCGCCCAGGCGACGACGGAAGGGTCTTGGCGGTTGCGGATATATTGCATCCAGAAGCGCTCGTAGTCACGACTACCGAAGACCTCATAGCGGAACGAGGCCAGAGGGTGCTCGGCGTCTGCCCATACCATTCCAGTATGCTGATCGACACACGCGATAATCGCGCCGTCAGACGGATCGAAGCGCAGATCGAAGCGCCCATTGCTCAAGTGGAGTTCGCTTAACCGTGTGACCTGAGCGACATCTGGTCGACGCGGGGTCAATGCGGCAAGGTGTTCGCGCGCCTCGTCTTCCAGAGGTGAACCTGCGAGCGCCCGCACCGCTGTTTCGAGGTAAGCGCGTTGTTCCGCCCATGAGGTCTCGAAACGCTGAGCCGCCTCTGTCTGGCGCAGCAGCGCGAGGTCCGGCTTGAAGTAGTGTGTATGGTCGGGTAGGTGGGTTTTTTCGTCCATCCCCCAGGTATGCTCAGGGATCATCAGCAGCGAATGGCTGAAGCACTCAATACGGGTCTGGTCGTCAGAGCCCAAGTCGCGCGAAAGCCACGAGCGGCGCAAGCGTGCGAGTTCGCGATACTGGCTGATTTTCGTTGGGTCGGTTCCCGCCCCGTGAATCCACGTATCGCCGATCTCACTGGTGAGCACAGGCAGTGAAGCGCGCACCGTCTCCAGCCGCTGGGAAAACTCGTCAAGGGTCGAGGCCACGATCTTCGCGCCGGGGATCTGCCTGCGCAGCGTTTCGTAGACCCCAGCAATCGACTGCTCAGAAGGAGGGCCTTCGTTATCGCCAGTCAGGAACAGCGCCAGCGCGTCGTCGAGGCCGAAAACGGTCGTCACGCCACCGTAGGTATCGTGATAGATGACCATGATTTCCGTGCTGCTGGCTCGATCGCGCCAGACAAAGACCGGCGGAACGTCCGGCACACTCGACGCCGGATTAAGTCCGATGTGCAGCAGCCGGATTCCTGCTTCCGCCAGCAGGGGCACCAGCGCGCGCGTATGCCCGGGAACATCCGTCAGCTTGGCCGCAATCGTGTGCCTGCCAAAGCGCCGATCCAGCGTCTGTCCGTAACTCAGCGCGAAGCGCCACAGCGAGTCGTCGATCAACTCGCTGTGGGTGGTAAAAGGCAACGCGTGCCAAACAATATCGCCTGCGTTTATCGCGTCTTCGATTGCGGCGCGTTCCTGAGCAGATGCCTGCTCCAGATAGGTGTAGATCAGCCATGCACCGGTCGTCCAGCGGAAGCGCTGCTCGCGTTCGCGGGTGCGACGTGCCAGCATCATAGCGTGTGGAATGAACTTCTGGTAGTAAGTTTGCACGACGTTGGCAGCATAGTCGGTGAAGCCGATGTCCAGATGAGTCTTGAAGACGAGATGGATCGTGGTCATCAGGCAGGCGCGTTATCGAACATAGATCGGATTTGTGAGCGCGCGCACTTGGCCCGCATCGCCTATGAGCTGGGCCCGCACGTAAAGGTCAGCGGCAATTTCGGCGAAAAATTGGAGGCTTTCAGTGGGGACGAACTGCTGCTTGACACATCCCACTTCAGTATACAATTCGAGGGTGCAGCCTGCGCCATCCTTCACGTTACCTGTGACGATCAATGGATAGTCGCCGGATCGTGACAGACAGTCGCCCATGATCGCTTGGCCGGAATTGAGCGTCACGCGTGGTCCGTGTGGACTCTCCGAGATCATGACGTGACCAGCGCGGATTGCGTCGAGCAGCTTAGCCGGTGACGGTTCGCCCGCGCAGTAAATCCAGAGCGTCGGCACGCCCAGCTTGGCAATGTGATCCTGCTTGAGGAAATGATTGTCGCTGCCACCAACGGCTGTATAGCGTTTGCCCGCCCGCAGCCGCGATTCCCAAAATTCGACCGCGATCTCGTTCATCAGGACCCACGGTCCATTCCAGACCTCGATGCAGTGGACGCCGTCCACTGCGGGGTATTCCCATTCGGGTCCATAAGGACGCGGGTGATTGATCGAGGTCAGGTAGCCGCGCCGCACTGCCTCGGCGACCGCCTGCGCCATGTGCGCCTCGTCCTCGATGCGAAAGTCGATCCAGCCGTGATCGCCCCAGACATTCCAGTGACCTTTGAACGTGGTCACTTCGATGCCGGGAATCAGCATCAGCGGCGTATCAATCGTGTTCAGCCGTGCCAGATGCGAGATGCTGTTGTGATCAGTGATCGCCAGAAAGTCCAGACCGAGCGACTCGGCGCGGCGCACTACGTCCAGCGGATCGCCGTCGCCGTCGCTGTGATAAGTATGATTGTGCAGCTCGCCGCAGTACCAGCCGTCGGGTTTGACGCGCCCCGGCGTGGTGCGCAGAGGCAGCAGCGGCGCGAGCGCGCCCGCCGATTCACCCGGCGTCAGCGTGATTTCGACCTGATAATCACAGCCCTGCGGCGCGATCTTGTACAGACCGAGGCAGATGTTCCACGTCCCCGGCTGGATCGTCCCGGCGAGGTAGCCGGGGGTGGCTTCGCTGCCGCTGATGAAAAACTCCTGTCGGGCGCTGCCGCTCCAACCGCGAAAACCGTCGGTCAAGAATTGGATGCCGCGCGGATCGAAAATGCCAATATCGACGGTGTTGCCGTCGACGAGATGCGGATCAGAGCCAACGAGATCGCTGTATTGGTAGCGCACGTCGATACGCCCTGTGCCTTCTGGCACGTCAAACGGGACGTGGGTATAGGTTTTCGTCTGCTGCGGATCAGCGTGTCCGGTCAAGATGAGAGTCGTCATGCCATCAAGTCTCCGTCGGCATTATAGAAGAAGGCGCGCGAATAATCGGGCACCAGCCAGACTTTCGGGGGCAGATCGGGCACTTCGTCGCCGAACAAGCGCACCGAGATCAGATGCTCACCGACGCGCACGATCACCAGCGACTCGCTGCCAAGCGTCTGCACAACGTACAAGTCGCCTGCGATGCCGTCCGGCGTAGTGTCGGTGGCAATGCGGATATGCTCCGGGCGCACGCCGAGCGTGACCGCCTGGGCGGACGGTGTGGCGAAGGCCGCCATGCTAACCGGGAACTCGCCCGCGATCAAGACGATGCGCGAGGCGGTATCGACGCGGCAGGGCAGCAAATTCATAGGCGGGTTGCCAACAAATCCGGCGACGAAAATATTGGCCGGGCGGCGGTAAATTTCTAGCGGCGTACCCACCTGCATGATTTTTCCCTTGCTCATGATCACGATGCGGTCGGCCAGCGCCATCGCCTCGGATTGGTCGTGGGTGACATAAATCCCGGTTACACCGACCTCACGCTGCAAGTGCTTGAGGAAAGCGCGGGCTTCCAGCCGCAGTTTGGCGTCGAGATTGCTCAGCGGCTCGTCGAACAGAAAGACCTGCGCCTGATAGATGACCGCCCGCGCCAACGCCGTGCGCTGCTGCTGCCCGCCGGAAAGCTGACCGGGACGCCGCGCCAGCAGTTCGCCGATTTGCAGATTGCCCGCGACTTCGCGGACGCGGGCGGCGCGTTCGTCATGAGCGACGCCGCGCACTTTGAGCGGGTAGCCGATGTTCTCGTCAATCGTCATGTGCGGGTAGAGGGCGTAATCCTGAAAGACCATCGCCACGTCGCGGTCGCGGGGCGAAAGAGTGGTCACGTCGCGGTCGCCGATGTAGATAGTGCCGCCGGTCGGCACTTCCAGCCCGCAGATCATGCGCAGGGTAGTGGTCTTGCCGCACCCGGACGATCCCAGCAGCGCGACGAACTCGCCATCGGGAACGTCTAGATCGATCCCGTCGACGGCTTTGACCGCGCCAAAACTCTTGCGCAGATTGGAAAGTCTCACAGAAGCCATAGATCGCCTTATTGTTTGATGCCGCCAAAGAAGCGGAAGCCATAGCGCCAATTAATCAGCAAATACAATATCAGCACGGGCAGCATGTACAGCAAAGCATAAGCCGCCACCAGCGTGATGCGCGGTGCGCCCTCCTCGTCGTAGAACTGGTAGAACGTCACGGCGGCAGGCAGCAGATTCGGGTCACGCAGCAGGATGAAGGGCGTCAGGAACGCGCCCCAAGCATTGACCAAGACCCAAATGCCCACCACCATCAAGCCGGGACGCAGCAGCGGGAAGGTCACGTCGCGGAAGATTTGCAGGGGCGATGCTCCCGCCACCATTGCCGCTTCTTCGTAGGAACGTGGCACGCCGTCCACGAAATCTTGCATGATGAAAATAGCTGAGGGCAGCAGACCGCCCGTCATCGACAGAATGACGCCAATGTGCGTATTAATCAGTCCGAGATCGTAAATTAGCCGGAAGATCGGCACCATGCTGGCAGTGCCGGTCACGACCGATGAGAACAAGATCAGCACGTAAGTCCACATCTGCCGACCGGGGAGATTGCTGCGCGAAATGCCGTAGGCTGCCAGCACCGCTGCGATGGTCGTCGCCAGCATTGTCCCCAAGCCGATGATCGGGCTGTTTTGCAGCAGTCCGCGCATGGCGAGATCGTTGCTGAACACTTCGCCGAAATTGGCGAACGAGATGCTGGACGGAAGAGTCACGGCTAAAGTGGCGTGTTCGTTGAAGGGGGCAAAGATGAACCAGAGCAGAGGCAGCACGAAGAATAGCCCCAAAACCGTGACGACGATGATCATCAGCAGCCGGGTGATCGGTTTCATGCCGTCCTCCGTGAGCGCGAGATCGCCAGATAAACGCCGACCAGCAGCAGGTTGATGATCATGACGACCATCGCCACCGCGCTGCCCTTGCCGAACTCGAAGAACTTCAAGCCGGTGCGGTAAATGTAGATCGACACCACGTCGGTTTTGTTGACCGGACCTCCGCCAGTCAGCAGGAAGGGCGTAAAGGTGTTGAACGTCCATAACGTGATCAGCAGCATGTCCGTGAGGATGTAACGCCCCAACTGGGGCAGCAAAATATCGCGGAACTTCTGCCAAGCATTTGCGCCGAGTACGGCGGCAGTTTCCAACTGCGACGGTGGGATCGATCCGATTGCCGAGGAGAACAGCAGCATCGAGAAAGCTGTGCCGCGCCACGTATTGAAGATGATGATACTCAACAGCGGGTAGTTAAACAGCCAATCGATGGACGAGACCCCAACCAATCGCAAAACCGAGTTGAGCGTGCCGTTGGGGTTGAGATAAGCGAACCAGGCAAAAGCGACCACCACGTCCGGGATAATCCACGCTGTGATGGCGATGGTGAAGATGGTTTCGCGCAAGAGCCCCTTGCGGTTGTTAAACAGCGTCGCCAAAAGCAGCCCTAGCCCGGCTTGACCGATCAGCGCCGAGCCGATTACGAATTGAGCGGTCAGCAGTAGACTTGCGCCGAATTCACCACGCCGCATCCAGTTGGCGGCGTTGAACAGATCGAGGTAATTGGCTAATCCGACATTCTGCGGATTAGCCGCAGCCGTGCCGACCAGCGTTTGATTGGTAAAACTCATCATGAAGATCGAGAAGAACGGATAGATGAGAAACACGAGCACGAACACAAAAGCAGGCAGCAAAAACAAGAGTCCTACCGGGCGAGAAAGCAAAGATCGCTGCATGATAGTCACTATCGAGAAAGCGCTGCCCGGCGCACAAAAGCCACCGGGCAGCGTCGCGGATCAGGGAAACTAGCTCAGCGGAATCCGTTCCACATTGGCTTCGCCGACGATGGCAGTCACGGCATCGTCGTATGCCTGCATGGCTTCTTCAGGCGTCATTTCGCCCGAAACGACGCGCTCGGTCATCAACTGCGCTTCCTGCGAAACCTGATTGTAGTCAGCCAGCGGCGGACGAACGGTCGTCAGCGGCAGCACTTCCGACGCGATGCGGCTCATGGTCGCGTCACCGGTCACGGCGACGTCGGTACGAGCACGGATGCGCGGGGTGATCGACTGCAGTTGATCCATCATGTCCTTGCTGAACATGAAGGACAGCAGCGACCACGCTTCCTGCGGATTCTTGGTGTTCGGGTTGAGGATAAAGCCCGTCCCGCCGGAGATGGTCACGAAGTCCTGACCGTTGTAGCCCATGCCTGGATCAATGGCAGGGAATTTGGCGAAGTTAACCACTTGGTCGCGGTTCGCCATCGCAAAGTCGCCGGTGTTCGGGGCGAGCGGCCCGCGCCAGAAATAATCGCCCTCAACCAGCATGGCGATCTTGCCGTTGGCAAAATCTTGGAATGACTGGTTGCGACCATCCTGCGTCAGTTGGTAACGCGGATCGCCCAGACCCTCGTCGATGTAGATGGTCTTGTACAGGTTCAGCGCGTCGAGGATCGCCGGGCTGCTGACGGGCCACTTGTTGGTGGCGAAATCGTAGACGTGGCTGCCAGCGCCCAACAGCGCCATATAATACCCCTGCATGGTGGTGGCTTCGCCCATTGCCGTACCCGCGTTCAACTGAATCGGGGTGACACCCGGCAGTTTTTCCTTGATGGTGCGGGCGGCGTCGAGCCATTCCTGCCAGCTCGTCGGCTGCCAGTCGGCGGGCAGACCCGCCTGCTCGAACAAGTCGGTGCGATACCAGATCTCGCGGGCGTCGGTGCCGTAGGCAATGCCGTACAGGTCGCCGTTATAGCCGAGGATTTGCTGAAGCCCGGTGGGGATGGCTTGCCAGCCCTCCCAATTGAGGACATCGGGTCCAGCCACATCCGTCAGCGGCTTGATCAACCCGGCATCGGCGAATTCGGGAATCCAGAACCCGTCGAACGAGAGGATGTCCGCGCCTTGCCCGACGCCGAGGTCGAGCGCGTACTGCTGGCGTAGGTCTTCACCCGTGCCAGAGAACGGAATGACGGTGACGGTGACATTCTTGCCCGCGTCAGCCATTTGCTGCTCGAAAGCCGGCTTGACAATGTCGGTCAGCCATTGTTGCGTGTCAGCGCCGTTGACGCCGCTGATGGTGAGCTCGATGGCGCTGCCTTGCGCGGATACACTGCCCATCATCGTCAGGACGAGAACAAGCAGCAGCAAATACATAGAACGTTTCAACATGATCTTTAAACTCCTTTCAAGAGTTTTATTGGGCGGGCAGATGCGTGACAACTGCTCGCCACTAAGCAACTACAACGTTCCATAGATCTAACTTACGGCGGCGGTGCTGTCGAGCTACGCACAACCAGCCGTGTTGGAACCAAAGTGAGAATATTAACGCTCTTCTCGCCTTCGATCAGCGTGATCAGGCGACGGGCAGCTTCCGTACCGATCGAGGCTGGGTCTTGAGCAATCGTCGTGAGCGGCGGCGTTTGATATTGCGTGATGTCGAGATCGTCGAAGCCGATCAGCGAGACGTCTTTGGGGTTGCGCAGTCCCGCAAGCTGGATGGCCCGCTGTGCCTTCATCGCCATCCAGTCGTTGACGGCGAAGATTGCCGTCGGGAGTTCTGACGAGCGGAGCAGGGCGATCAATGGCTGGATTTCTGTGTCATCATGCTGTAAATACGCCTCGTACGAACTGATCTCCGTGCCACCGCCAATCAGGAAGGGCGGTTGTGGCTGAGCATTGATACGCCGCATGGCGTCCTGATAGGCGCGGTAGCGTTCGGCGACCGGCCATAAATCGAGATGAGGTCGTGCAAGAAAAATGATCCGGCGATGACCGAGGTCGATGAGGTGCTCCATCGCTTGCCAGCCACCCTCATAGTTGTTACTGGTGATGCACGGCAGGACAACTCCATTCAGGGGACGATCCATTAATACAACGGGTAGTTTGAATTCGCCTGAGGCAAGCAACCGCGCCGCCGTCGTGCCACGGGACAGCACGAGAATACAGCCGACTGCTCCCTCTTGCATCAACAAACGCAGCAGTCGATTCTCTTCATCAACGTCTCGGTCTGTGCTGGCGAACTGGACACGGAAACCGGCAGCCCGGAGCACGCGCTCAGCACCGTTAAGCATCTGTACAGCGAATGTCCCGCGATATTCTGGAATGAAAAAACCGACGATCCCACGCGTACTGGTTCGTGCAGGAGGCGCAATAAACGTGCCTTTTCCGGCGACACGATACAGCAGACCTTCATCCTGGGCAGTCTGCCAGGCGCGTTGGATGGTTGCCCGGCTGATATTCAGTGTCTCCACCAATTTCCATTCTCCAGGCAACCGGTCATGTGGCTTGAGCAGTCCGTTCTTGATCTTGTGGCGAAGCTCATCCAAAAGCTGCAAATGAAGTGGCAGCGGGCTTTCACGTGAGATCTTGAAATCTGACATGTCTCAACCTGTCCGTACAAGTCTATTGTAGCTCAATGGAATCAAATGCAGGCGAAATTCTAATCGTGAATCATTCAAATTGCCTAAATCGAAAGGTGGCATTTGGAGTGAAGGGTTCCCTGGTCGAGCAGGCATTGCGGATGGCGCTGGCGCAGCGGCAGCCTGCGTTAGGCGAACTGCTGCATCACTCCGACCGGGGCGGACAATACGCCAGCTTGACTTACCAGCAGTTGCTGGAGGCCTATCATGTCTCCGTGTCGATGAGTTGCACCGCAGACCCGTATGACAATGCGCTGATGGAAAGCTGCATTGGCACGCTCAAAAACGAGTGCGCGGATCATGTCTTTCCCTCACGAAAAGTGGCACGATCGGAACTCTTCGCTTATCTGGAAGGTTGGTACAACCGTCGGCGACTCCATTCCGCTCTGGGCTATGTCAGTCCCGACCAATTTGAGCAGCAGTTCCACGAGGACAGACTTTCATTCCACTTGCAGGGGTAAAGCTCACCCGACCCTGATCAGACAGCCCCACCACAACGCCAGCACGACGGCGGCAAAAGCCGGCAGCGACGCCCAGGCCCACCAGCGCAACACGCGATCCCCTTCTCAAGCGTCCCTGCTGGCGCAGCCCATAGACGCAGGCACTGACCTGCTCCTTGTCCAGCGCCAATCCGTCAGCGATCTGCTGACGGCTGGGGAGCATCTCGTTGGTGGTGACGTACTCCCAGATGAACTGATAGACCGGTTCAGCGCAGTTGGATGACAGCATTCGCGGCAATTCCTTTCCACGCACAGCTTAGCACAAATGTACTCATGCGAGGGTGCACATTTGTGACGATTTTGGGCTAC
>CAWFCF010000004.1:0-3743834 GCA_963814185.1 uncultured Chloroflexia bacterium
GCAAAGCCTTTCCGGGTGATCTGGAAAGGCTTTTTTCTTCTGTGGCGAGGTTCTAAGCTGAAACGCTTGTCCCGCATGAAGCGCACACAGTCGTCGTAGCGTGTGAGGAATCAGACCGGATGCCCGGTTTGCGGGTCAAGCGCACAATGTACTGGGTCGTCGTTTCGCATCCGCTCGTAAAGCGCGTGATTACCCTGCGCTCCCGCCGCGAAAATGTCAAAAGGATTCGCTGCGCTGACGACCATCGGGGGTCTGCCCTTTATTTGGCGCGATCAGTGCCCATATAGAGAGCGACGCCAGCTTCGGTGATGTGGACTTGATTGTCGGAGGGTTTTCCGACCCATTCCGCCAGCGGCGGTTGATGTCTCATGAGCGCAACAATCGTATTTTTGAAACCCACGTAGCGCAGCGGGCTGGATACCTTGTCTTTGTGACGGTAAAGAACCAACAGCGCTTGCCACTCCAAATGCTGTAGATAGACGGTTTCTGACATGATCATTTTTCTCTCGAAAGACCGGACAAATGCTAAAGGAGCGCGGATCAAACACCCGATTGTGGCGGAGCAGCCGTTCAGATACAGTCCCGCCTCGAACCATTGGCGCGTATTCGATGCATTATGGCTGCTCCGTCCCCGGTTGTTGATGTAAAGTTGCTTCATTCAACTGACTGAGCAGCTTTTCTCGTAAGTCAGCCAGACGGGTCAGGTTTTTCTCCGCGAGCGATCTGGAAAAACTCCCCTCGGCAGTGGTTAACACTTTCCGCCACCCTTGCTCACCAGCATTTGTCTCTGCCAGCAGCTTCCGAATGTGATCCACTTCATTCATGATCTGCCCTTCTGAAATGTGGAAACGGTGTGGATATAAAAGAGACGGTGGAAAGGACAAAAGAGGTTCAGGTGAACCACCCACTGTAGCTGTGTCGAATATTGCCTGATGGAGAATTCACGATGCTTCCGGGAATCGGCTAACGCGCCCCAAGAAGCCGGCTTATTCACCTGTATCCCCAACAGGGTGATGACCTGATTTGGAAGAATCGCTGATCAGTTGCGCGCGGGAAATTGACTGCACATCTGAGCGCTGTAAGGAACCAACCTTTTGCTGGAAGGCGGTCGTTACATGAGGAATAACAATCAGTATAGCGCGTCAGGCGCTCAATAGCCAGCGACAACCTGCTTTGTTCAACAAGGGGAAACATGAAGGGGTGAATAAATTGCTGAAAACGGACGCGAGACCCGTTAGGATGCGAGGCTGCTCCGGAGCGTATCTCCGTTGAGATATTCGACCAGCGTCAGCCCGGCGCGCTTGCGGAACGTCAACTGTCCGCCATAGGGTGCGGTGAAACTGCCGGAAGTCGGCGAAACGTCCCGATAATCGCGCCCGACCGCTACAGTGATGTAGCCCAGATGTGGCTGGCGTCGGTTGGTGGGATCAAACGCAAAGGCGCTCAAGCCGCCCTGAGTCGACAGAAAGACTTCCACCCAAGCGTGCGATCCGCCCTCGCCGAGCATGTGCCCGGAGACGTAGCGCGCGGGCAAGCCCGCCGCCCG
Source organism: uncultured Chloroflexia bacterium (assembly GCA_963814185.1). GTDB lineage: Bacteria > Chloroflexota > Anaerolineae > Aggregatilineales > Phototrophicaceae > Flexifilum. Next base: position 1,547 of record CAWFCF010000004.1, read on the forward strand.
GCAAATCGCCAGCATCACGTGAGCGTAATCTTGACACAGCCCCTTTCCAACGGAGAGAGCTTCGGCAGCGGTGGTGCTCACGGTCGTCACACCGCTTTTATAGTGCATGGCTTCATTGACCCAGTCGTTGATGCGCAGCGCCAGATCGTATTCGCTGCTCGCGGCGGATTGCAACTGGCGAGCGATGACGAGAATGCGCTCATCCGGCATTGTCAACGGCGTCGGTTCGACGAAATACTGTGCCTCGGCAGACGAAATCGTCGGTCGTTGGAGATCAAAGACGACGCTCTCGACGGTCATTTGTGCTTCAAACGAAACCATCCGATCCGCCTCCGACACTTCCAGCTCCAGCACGCGGTTGCCGAAGCTGTCGGCGCTCTGTCGGATGGCGACTGGCGCAGGATTGGCTGCCAACTGATGATCGAGCAGTTGTTGAGTGCCATAGCGATCTGCCGGGACGATCACGAGGCGCTGCTTCAAATCGTAGATGGGACCCGGATAGACATATTCAAAACGCTGGTAGAACTGGCAGCGTGTCCGCCGGACACTGTGCCAGTCCACGGCGCGATAATCGATAAATTCAACTTGCCGCGTCGAGTCAGACATGGGATGGGCTGCATTCTAGTGCGAACGGATTGAGCCGCTCCTGCTCATCGACCTGATCCGCCCAGACCTGAAACGTCGTCATCAGCGCGTTGCCGTAAACCGTCGCTAATGCCACGTCCACCGCATCACGCCCGCGCGCGATCAAGACCCGTCCGGTGCGCGGATAGTTGTGGCGGGCGTCGAAGGTGCGCCACGCCCCCTCCATGTAGACCTCGAACCAGGCATGAAAATCCATCGGAGACGGATCAACCGGCACGTTGATGTCGGGCAAATAGCCGCAGACGTAGCGAGCCGGGAAGTTCAGGGCGCGGCAGAATGAGACGCCTAGATGCGCAAAGTCACGGCAGACGCCGCGCCGCTGCTGATACGCATCCCATCCGCTCGTGCTGGAAATGCTGCCTGCGCCGTAGCTGATGTTGCTGTGCAGCCAATCGCAGACCGCCTGCACCTGTGCCCACCCGCCCTCGATATGCCCAAAAAGCTGCCAAGCGTCGCTGATGAACAAGTCGGACGGGCAAAGACGGCTGGGCAGCGTGTAGATGACCACGTCATCGGGCAGCTTCTCGACCGGGGTTTTGGCTAATTCTGGCAGGACGGGATCGGGCACTGGTGGCACGTCAGCAATCGCGTCGTAGACGATCTCCAATGTGCCAGCGGGGGCTAACAGCCGCCAGATGTGGTTGCCAAAGCTGTCGATGTACTCGTGCAGCGCCGTATAGGGATCGATCTTTTGCTGTTCTTCAATTACGCGGTGGTGATAGGTTTGCGGCGGGCGCACGACCAGCATCATCGGGGTTGGCACAGCGCTTTCGTACCCAATTCTGCAACCCACGCGAACATGCATTGACTTATTGACCTTATGAATTACGTTGCATTCTAGTGGCTTTAGGATACTTTAGCAATCAGCATCCTCGACAATGAATGGCCCACTGTCTTTGGCATTCCAACCTGAACTACTCAACCAAATCAAAAACCCGCTGCCAAACTTGGCAGCGGGTTTGTTGTCACAAGGGATTAAGGCTTAGGAATTGACGAGTGTTACTGCGCTCGCCTGCTTGCCCTTTTTACCCTCAGTGATCTCGAACTCGACCTTCGCACCTTCTTCGAGCGACCGGAAACCGCTTGCCTGAATTTCCGAATAGTGGACGAAAAGATCGGGGCCGCTCTCCGGCGTAATAAAGCCGTAGCCTTTTTCGCCGTTGAACCACTTGACTGTGCCCTGGACGCGATTTGCCATTGTTATTCACTCCTGAATAATTGGGTTTGCCATAGCCTGCTGTACACACATCCCCTTATTTCAGGAAGCTTACACAGTACTAGCGGAGATCACAGAAGGAAAGCTTGAAAACGGTTCTGTTTTCTCAGGTGAGGTCTTATGGGTGCTTAACCACAGCACCGATGTGGTCACGACTGAATTGTCTATGTTCCCACATTGCGACATTAGTGTACCACATCTTGAATCCATAAGCGAGAGTGAGTTTCACATTTTGGGAAAATACACGATTTTGTGTCAAGCAAGGCGGAGTTGTGCCAGCGACGCGCGAGCGTTGCCCCCGCTTCGGTCTGGCACGATTTTCAATTCAAGCTGGATCACGCCGACGAGATCAACGTGGTACAACTCGATTTCCTGAGCCGAATTCTGCGGGTTGAAATTCCACTCGTCCGACATCGCGGCGCGCCCCCATCCGGCAGAGCGCCTTCTATCGGGTACGAGGACGCCTCGGAGCTGACTTCGACCCCAGCAGTTTGATCGAGTGGCAGCCAATCGGTGGAGCAAAGCCTTTCCAGATCACCCGGAAAGGTTTTTTCTTGCCGACTGCCTCTCTCCTCTCGCTCGAACTGAAATACGTGGAACTACTGACGACGCGAGCGCCATCTGCGCATACCCTATCTATAACCGTTCGCGCAAAGCTGACCGCTTCTACGAAAAAATGTCGTCAGCCGATTTATCATTTGAGGAGATTCGATCATGGCAATGCGTACCCCTCGTGAACAGCAGGAAGTCGACCGCGCCAATGATTCCGGTTTGCAGCCGGTCGTGTTCGTGCATGGCTTGTGGCTGCTCGCCAGCAGTTGGGATCGCTGGCGGACGTTCTTCGAAGATCAGGGCTATACCAGCATCGCCCCCGGCTGGCCCGACGACCCGGACACCGTCGACGAAGCCAAGCAAGACCCGGAAGTCTTTGCCCACAAGCGGCTCAAGCAGGTGACCGATTACTACGTCGACGCCATCAGCCAGTTGAAGATCAAGCCCGCCATCGCGGGGCATTCCTTCGGCGGTCTGATCTCGCAGCGGTTGGCGGGTGAGGGTGTGTCCGCCGCGATCGTCGCCATCGACCCGGCGCCCTTCCGGAGCGTGCTGCCGCTGCCGCTCTCGGCGCTGAAGTCGTCGTCGGCGGTTTTGGGCAACCCGCTCAACTACACCCGCGCCGTCCCGCTGACCTACGAGCAGTTCCGCTATGCCTTCGCCAACGTCGTGGACGAAGACGAAGCCCACGAACTGTACGAGAAATACTCAGCGCCCGGTCCCGGCAGACCGATCTTTCAGGCGGCGACCGCCAACCTGAACCCCTGGACTGAGGCGCAGGTGGATACGAAAAATCCCGACCGGGGACCGCTGCTGATCATCTCCGGTGAATACGATCACACCGTGCCCTGGGCAATCGCCCACGCCTCCTACAAGCAGCAGGAGAAGAACCCCAACGTGACCGAGATCAAGGAACTCCCTGACCGGGGGCACTCGCTGGTTATCGATCACGGCTGGAAGGACGTGGCGCAAACCGCGCTGGAATTCGCCGGGCAGTACGTCCCCGTGCGGCAGTAATTCCAGTCTGCCGCGTAATCAAAGCCCCTCCACATCGGAAGGGCTTTTCGTTTTTCTCGCATTCCTGAAGCAAGGAGCGCGCAGCTCGAATCGTCGGTATGATTGTGCTGAATCCAAAGGATGGGCGATGAATCAACGGCGATTTGGTGGGGAAATCGAGCGACTGCGCGCGCCGCAGCGCGTGGCGCTTCTGGAGGTCGATCAGGTAGTGCGGCTGAGTCTTGAAGGACTCGGCAGCGCGCAGTCGATGCTGGACATCGGCACCGGCAGCGCGATCTTCGCTGAGGCGTTCGCGGCGCGTGGACTTCAGGTCGCCGGGGTCGACCTGCGCGAAGATATGCTAGAAGTGGCGCGCGGCTTCGTTCCCTCCGGCGAATTCACGCTGGCGCACATGGAAAAGCTGCCCTATGAGGACAAGAAGTTCGACCTCGCGTTTATGGGGCATGTGCTGCACGAAGCTGACGATCTGCACACGGCTTTGAGGGAGGCGCTGCGAGTCGCCAAAACCCGCGTGGTGGTGTTGGAATGGCCCTACGAGCTTCAGGAGTATGGTCCGCCGCTGGAACATCGCTTGAAGGATGAGACCATTCGCGCGGCGGCAGCCGAAGCCGGATTCAAGCGGGTGGATGGGCATCGCCTGCCAGCGGTGATGCTGTATCAACTGGATGTGGTCTGAGCCGGATAGGGTAGGGGCGGGTGTGCTTGCTTCGCAAGCCCTGACCCGCCCGGTATCGACCCATGCCGTTTATGCCCAATTCGGGACAGGAGCGCGTTGATCGGTCGCGGGCGTCAGCAGCCACAGCAGCAGCAGCATGATCACCGCCGAGGTGAGGCACCAGACGCAGGTCGCGCCGATCACGAACGGTTCGAGGAAGGTCAGGTAGATCGAGAAAGCGACCCCGAACAGCACCAGCCCGCGCGCGACCAAATCGGCTTGAGGCTGACCCTCATGACCGAGCAGCCAGAGGAGGACGATCAGCACGTAGCCGACCACACCCAGCACCCCAATTGGGATACCGAACACCCGCGCATACATACTCTGTTGGACGGTATTGCAGTTGCCGACCACGCCGCAGACCGCGTCGCTGAGCGTGAGTTCGACCAGTGACAGATAGCCCGCCACCGCCAGCCCAGCCGCCGCCGTCAGCGGCACCAGCCAGCGCGGAAGTGTCTGTCCACGTAAGCTGAGCAGCCCGATCACCGCAAACACGATCAATTCGCCTGCCGCCAGCAGCAGCACCAGCGGATCACCCATCGACCCTGCCAGCAGCGACAGCGTCAGCCCCACGCCCAGCAGCGCACCGAGGATCAGCGCGCTGTGTTGGAGCCGAAGCGATAGTCGGTGCTGCCAGAAGGAGCGAAATGCCGCTACCAGACTTACCGCCAGCAGCCCCAGAATCAGGATCGCCAGCCCATTCGCCACCGGATCGGCGGTCAAACGGTCAGCCAGCGAGGGCTGCGCCGTCTGCGCGTCGGGCTGGTCAGTGGACGTAGCTTCGGGATTGGCTTGAGCGACCATCCCGTAGATCGCGTCGATGTTGGGGATGGCGGGCAGTCCGATCCCGCCTGCTGCCAGTCCCGCCCGTATCACGCTCGGCGCGCGGGCGGGAATGTCCAGCGAACCGATCAGCACGTCCGAGCCGATGATCAGCATAGGGACGCCGGTGGAGCCGATCCCCATCGCTTTCACCGCGTCCATCATGATCTGTCCGCCCTGCGGCGTGGTGACATCGATGAACAGCACGCGGAGTTGATCGCCAAACTCGGACTGAATGTTGGGCCAGTGATTGGTGAGCACATCTTGACAGTGAGGACAGGTGGGCGAGTAGAAGAACACGCCGTAAACGACCGGCTGCTGCGCTTGGATCGCCGCCGGGATCAAGAGCAGCGCGGCGGTCAGCAGCGCAAACACGCATTTTTTGAGAGCAAAGCGAGCAGTCATCATCAGCCTTGCGGAGCTATAGGTCTGTTACTGTTGATCGTAACGGTTTGGGCGGAAAAATCTGCGCCTGACAACACGCCTCGATGGTTATCTTTATCACCTTTGTCAGATGACGAGGCGATGGGACAGGTTGGGGCGAACCTGTGCGTTCGCCCCTCTGATAATCAGCAGCCGTCGTTAATCGCCCACTGCGGGCGTGTGTTCCAGCCGTGCCACTTCCGCAGGCTTCGGCTGGATTACGGTGGTTTCCTCGTAGACCGGGAAGTAGCGCGCGATCAAGCTGTACACCGTGATCAAGCCCGCCACCACGCCGACTACCAGCGCGACTTCCATCCAATGCGGGCTATAGGTTTCCCCATTGACCGGCGCCATCGCAAACCAGGTCACGTCGAAGCGGTTCAAAATCACGCCGCCGATGATCAGGAACGCGCCCATCATCGACGCCACGCGGCTGGTGCGCACCCGCTTGAACGCGAACAGCCCGATTGGGATCAACACGCCAACGATGATCTCGATCCAGAACAGCAGGCTGTAGATGCCGCTGCTGAACAGCAAATCGACCTCGTTGGCGATCACCAGTTCCCCGAATTTCAGCACCAGATAGAAACCGAGTATCCACGGCAGGAACCAGCCCAGCCGGGCGAGGGTCTTGATCTTCAGGCTGCGCCCAAACAAGCGTTGGCTGACCGTCGCTCCGGCGATCACCAGCGAAATCCCGGCGGCGAATGAACTCACCAGAAAGAAGACTGGCAGCAGCATCGACGACCAGAGCGGATGCAGGCGCGGCGACATGATCACGAACATGGTGCCCAGTGATGACTGGTGCATGGTCGAAAGCGTCACGCCCACGATCACAATCGGCACGGTGAAGCGCTTGATAGTCGGCAGCAGCCCCTTGAAGCGGGATTTTGCCAGCAGCACCGGGCTGAGTTCGTAGAGCAGAATCAGCGAGTAGGCGGTGATGCACCAGCTCACTTCCAGAAGCGCCGAACTCACATTCGGGTGCAGAAACACGTTGTAAAATCGATCCCAGCGCCCCAGATCGAACAGCAGCACCACCATCACGGCGCTGTAGCCGAGCAGCCCCGCCAGAACCGTCGGGCGGGTCGCCGCGTGCAGGTCTTCGAACTGAAACACGTAGACCAGCGCCGCCAGCGTGAACGCGCCGCCCGAAAGCGCCACCGTCGCCAGATCGAAGCTGATCCAGATTCCCCACGGAAACGCTTTGCTCAGGTTGGTGGTTGCGCCCAAGCCGACCACCATACGATACACGCCGACGCCCATCCCAAAGACGGTGATCGCCGCCAGCACGTAGATGAACTTGGGCATGGTGCGCAGTTCGTGAAGCAGTTTTCGCATCATGTTACGACTCCTCTCCGGTGGCTTCGGCTTCTTCTTCCCGATCTTTCGCCGCTTCTTCCCGCATGTGCTTGATGGTCAGGTACGCGCCGGACAAGCCGACCAGCATCATCCCGGCGACCATCGGCGTGCCTTCGGTCACGAGGCGGTTGTTGTAGGCGGGCGAGGTGGTGCCCGCAATCGGGAAGCCGAGTTCTTCAAAGGGCACGGGCGAGATGTAGAGCGTCGAAGTGCCGCCGTTTTCGTTCTCGCCGTAAACGTGATCGACGTACTTGCCGGGGTTCTCGTTGATGCGCTTGTGCGCCTCCGCCAGCATGTCCTCGTATTTGCCGAACTTGATCGCTCCGGTGGGGCAGGTGGCGGCGCAGGCGGGCTGTCCGCCCTCGCCCACGCGCGAAACGCACATGTCGCACTTGACCACCAGCGGGAAAGTTCGATCCCACTCGTAATTCGGCACCTCGAAGGGGCAGGCGTAGATGCAGTAGCGGCAGCCGATGCAGAGGTCTTGGTCATAGGTCACCATGCCGTCGGCGTTGCGCTGAAGCGCGCCCACCGTGCAGGCGGAGACGCAGGAAGGGTCTTTGCAATGCATACAGTGATAAGGCGCCGTGAAGCGCTGGAGATCGGGGAAGGTTCCGGTGACGCCGGTTTCCTTGATCCAGATGCGCGTGCTGTCCATCGGCACCTCGTTCTGCACGCTGCACGCCACCATGCAGGTGCGGCAGTCGATGCAGTAGGAAGCGTCAATCAGGAACCCGTAGCGCGGGTTATTGGAGTGTTCTGCCATCAAATTACGCCTTTCTCACGGCGACGAAGGTCTGGGTCAGCGCTTGACTGCCGCTGGCGGGATCAGTGTAGGTCACGTGCAGCACCGAGTCGCTGGCGCCCAGCCCGAAGGCGGTGGTCAGCCCTTTGGAGACGTGCCCGTAGCCGGGCGTCAGATAGACGCAGTCCGGGCGGATTGCTGGGGTCGCCTTCAACTGAATGTGAACCGTCCCCACTTCGCTGGCGACTTCCACCCAGTCACCGTCCGCCAGCCCGCGATCCGCCGCCACGTCGGTGTTCATCCACAGGCGCGGCTCGTCGGCATATTTATTCAAGAGGAGATTGTTCTGCGTGCCGAACTGGGTGGACTGCGCCACCTTACCGGTCAGCAGATAGAACTGTCCCTGCGGCGGCTCCGGCGGCGCCTGCCACTCCGGGACGCCGGGGAAGCCGACCCGCGACAGCGTGTCCGAATACAATTCAATCTTGCCGCTGGAGGTGTTCCAGCTAAAGTCCGGCTCCGAATCGCTGGTGGGCAGTTCGGCATAGCCGCGCGCCTTCGCGTCTTCCAGAGTCACGCCCAGCGGCGCGAGCTGCTGGCGGAGATAATCTTCCTCGTCCGCGTACTGGAAGTAATCGCCCAAGCCCAGCCGCTCGCCCAACTGCTTGTAAATCCACAGCGCGGATTTGGCGTCGCCCTGCGGCTCGATCACCGGCTGGCGCAGGTAGGCGCGGTCGCCCACGATGTTGAGCGGGTCGTAACGCTCCAGATACGACGCTTCCGGCAGCACTACGTCCGAGAACCACGCCGTGTCGTTGAGCAAAATGTCCACCGTGACGATGAAGTCCATTTTGTCGAAGGCTTGCAGCGTCTTGTTGCGATCCGGCAGCGACATGATCGGATTCTGGCGGCTGATGAGCCAGCCGTGCGCCTGATACGGCTGCCCACTGACGATGTTGTCGCGCAATTCCTGAAACACGCCGATCTTCAGCGGCACCACCGGGAATTTCGCGGGTACGCCGTCCAGCCGCATCGCGGTCACGCGCGGATAGCCCGGCTGCTGCGGCTTGCCTAAGGCGCTGCTGGATTCGCCGCCAGCGGCGTACATATGCACGTTCCAGTTGCCGACCAGCGCGTTCAAAATGGCGATGGCGCGCTCGGTCTGGAAGGAATTGACGAAATTGGAAGTGCGCCAGCCGTTATGCGCCAGCGCGTGCGGCGCGGCGGCGGCGAATTCGTGCGCGATCCGCCGGATGGTATCGGCGCTGATCTCGGTGATCGGTGCTGCCCATTCCGGCGTGTACTGCTGCACTTCCGCCGCTACTTGGTCAATGCCGATGGTGTACTGGTTGACAAAATCGTGGTTGTAAAGGTCTTCGCCAATAATCACGTTCAGCAGCGCCAGATGAAGAGCTAAATCCGTGCCCGGCTTGATCGGCAGCCACTCGGTGGCTTTGGCGGCGGTCTTGGTGAAGCGCGGGTCGAGGTAGACCACCTTCACGCCCCGCTGGATCGCCGTGCTTAGGTCGCCCGTCTCGGAGGTGGAGATGGCTTCCATCAAATTGCGCCCGGTCAGGATGACGTATTGCAGATTTTCGCCGTAGACGCGATCCGGTTCTTCCATGCCGTAGGTCATCAGGTTGGCGACGATCATGGCGTTGAAGCACAGGCTGCGCTGCGTGCCGTAGTTGGGCGATCCGAACGCATACAGCAGGTTCTCGAACAGCGGTTGGCTCAGGTTGTGCGTGGACGAAAACACCATCGCCTCTGGACCGTACTTCTGCTTGATGGCGAGCATATTTTGGGCGGTTAAGTCCAGCGCTTCGTCCCACGATGCTTTGCGGAAACGCCCTTCGCCGCGATTGCCCACGCGGATCAGCGGGGTCAGCACCCGATCGGGATCGTAAGTATTCATCAAGCCGGATTGACCGCGCACGCACAGATGCCCGTGCGAGTGCGGGTGTTCGGGATTGCCGTCCAGCTTGACCACCCGCCCGTTCTGCACTTTGGCGATCAGCCCGCAGCGCCAGACGCACATCTCGCACATGCTGGGGATGGTGCCGTCGCCCTGCGGGTTGAGCAGCCCGGCGTCCATCGCGGCTTGCGCCACCTGCGGCGGGATCAACTGACCCACCGCCATCGCTCCGGCGGCTGCCGCGCTCAGTTGGAGAAAGCCTCGTCTCGATAAATCGTTCATCGCTTAGTCCTTGCTCTTGCGATGCAGTCCCGCCCGGTCGATCAGGTAGAACATGAACACCGCCATCAGCGCGAAGAACAGCACGGTCAGGAAGGGGCTGAGGTTCCACAGGTCAGGGATCACCACGCTGCCCGAATTGGCAATCGACGAGATCGCCGGGAACACCGATTGATAGGTCAGCCCGTATATCGCCGCGCCGACCAGAAAGCCGAGGATGCCGGGGATCAAATAGTCGAGCTTGCCTTCGCCCGCGCCCGCTGCGCAGGTGCCGGGGCAGTAGCCGCTCAGCGCCATGCCCACGCCGAAGATCAGCCCGCCGACCACGTTGCCGACGATGTAGGTCGCGGGAGGACTCGGAAACGTCACCAGCCCCAAGCCGCGCAGCAGATATAATCCCGTCATCGAGACCACCAGCGCGGTCATCATGAACTTCAGCACCGCCAGATCGGTCAGCCGGAACACGTTGACGATCTTGTGATATTTGGTCATCCCGGCTTTGTTGAGCGCGAAGCCGAAGCCCACGCCCAGAATCAGCGCGATCAGGTATTGAGACATGGCTAGTACCTCCTGCGGTAGATGATCATGGCGGTGACGATGCCGGAGGCGAACATCCCGGCGATGAACAGGAACGCGGCGGGAGCCAGCAGCATCCCGCCGGAGATAGCTAAGCCGCTGGTGCAGCCCCCGGCGATCCCGGCGGCGTATTCCAGCACAATCGCGCCGACGAATGCCAGCACCCAGCGCTTCCACGTCTGCTTGCCGAAGACGCTTTTCCACTGCTCGTCGCTATTCGCGGCGTCTTTCTTGAACCACTTGAGCGTCCCACTGGTGGCTGCGCCCAGCATCCCGCCGAAGAACAGCCCCATCATCAGCACCACGCCCCATGTGATGCCGGACTGCATCACGTAGTTGAAATACACGTTGTTGAAGGTCGTCGGCGCGACCGCCTTGCCGATCATCCCGGCAACGTTCTCAAATGCGCCCGACGCGCCCAGCAGATTGTTGCTCAGCCACACGGCGAGGATGCCGACGATTCCCAGCAGCGTCCCGGCGATGTAAGGCGACCATTCATCCCTGCGGATGTAATTCAGGATGCGTTTCATGGATTCTTCTCCTCGTCGTCATCCGAGACTACCGTGTCAATTAACCCCAAGACCTGATCGGTCTTATCCGGGTTGTCCAGAATACGTTTCAGCGATTTGCAACTCTTGGATTTCAAATTGGTCAGCGCAGGCAGCAGATCGATCACGTCCGCTGGATACTCGCCCTCGATGGTCGAGGTTTCGCCGGATGCGCGGCGCATCCGCACTTCGTTGACCACCACGAAACCGCCGCCGCCCACCAGCACCAAGCCGATCAAGCCGACCAGCGCCGCGTCGCCCCAGTTGACCGGGCGTTCGCCCAGCACGACTTGGTTGTACTGCTGCGCGTAATCGACCAGATTGGGGTCGTCCAGCGCGATCTGGGTGTTCCCGGTAGGGCAGGCGCCGGAGCTGTCGTCCGAAGCCGGAGCCGCCGCCGCCGTTTGCTCGGTCGCGGGCGCGGTATCGCTGATCGGCGTCGCTGCCAGCGTTGCTAATGCCTGCGTGCTGCCCGCGTTTTCGAGGTCAACGCCCAGAATTTTCGCGTAGACTTCGGCGCGCTGCTCCAAGTCGCTCGGATGGCAGGACTGGCAGGAGGCTTGAATGTTATCCAGCGGCGCTTCCATGCCCTGATGCGCGGCGTCCTTGTCGGTCGCCTGCTGATTCCCGGCGTGGCAGATGTAGCAGAAATCGCCGAAGGCGTGGGATTCGTGCCAACTGGTGCCGTCGTTGTTCACCGGGTCTTGCCCCTGAACCTCGTGGCAGTCCTTGCAGGTCGAGGCTTGCGATCCACACTGCGCTTGCGCGATGGATACCCACATAAAAAGGCTGACCAATAAGAGGAGTCCGCATAAAGTCGTTATGAACAGCGCGGGTCTTTGTCGCATCGCTTTCTCCTTGAGTTTGTCTGCTTATGCGTATAAGCGCATAAGCTCATACCCATAGGTTAGGTCACTCGCTTGCTCGCAGGTAGTACGCCCCGTCACGTTGCTCTAGTGCATTTTGTCACAAAGCACTTGTGAAGCTTGCAGATATGACATATAGCAGAAAGAGAGCGTGCTGAAAGGCTCTGTTGAAACGCTGTCGCATATTCGACAATGTGAATAGGTTAGTCGTGAGGAGATTCGGACGATGGATGACGAGCTGATCAAAGAGCTTAATTTACTGCACGAACAGGTCTGCGACGCCCTCGGAAGCCCGATTCGCCTGATGATCTTTTATGCGTTGAGTGATCGGTCGCGCTACGTCACCGATCTGGCGGCGGAACTCAATCTGCCGCAGTCCACCGTCTCCCGGCATTTGCGCGTCTTGCGCGAGCGCGGCTTGGTGGTCGCCCAGCGCGATGGGCAGAGTGTCTATTACGCGCTGGCGGACGAGCGAGTCATGCAGGCGCTTGATCTGATGCGGTCGGTGCTGCGCGACCGCCTTCGCAAACAGATGCAGATCACTGAAAAGCCGAGTTAATGTTCGGAAGGCTCAATTCGAATCGGCAGCAGAGCGCCTATGCGGTTCTGTTCCTTGCGGGATTCGGCGCGCTGTTGATCGTCATCGTGACCATCATGCAGCTTCAAAAGCCAACCGTGATCACTATCACGCCGACGCTGACCGGGCAGGCGGAACGCTGCCTGACCTGTCACAACGGCATTGAAGACATCAGCGCCTCGCATCCCACCGCCGAGTTCGGCTGCGTGTCCTGTCACGGCGGCAGTCGGCTGGCGCTGGATGAAACCACCGCGCACGAAGGCATGGTCGCCAATCCTGCCAGCCTCGATAATGCGCAGCAGTACTGCGGAAACTGTCATGCCGCTGAGGTGCTGATGGTGGATCGCAGCATCATGACCACCTACGCGGGCGCGATCACCCTGATCCGCCGCGCCTACGGCGTGCAGCAGAGTGCCGAAGCCGAATTCGCCGCCCGCGCCGTCGCCGAATTGCAGCAGTTCAGCCCGTCGCCCAGCGACCCGCAGCCGATTCACGACTTCGCCGATAACTGCCAGAGCTGCCACGTCTCCACCGAATCGCAGCACGCCGACTATTTCTATCGCAGCACCGGCTGCGCGACCTGCCACGTCCTCTACGCGGACGATGGGCTGTATCACGGCAATGACCCGACCATCTCTAGGACCGAGACGGGCAATCCGCAGACCCACACCTTCACCACCGCGATTCCCTATACCCAATGCAATCACTGCCATGATCGCGGCAATTACGATCTGCGCACGATGACCTTCATCCCGCGCGACGATATGCCGCCCGATCCGTCGCTGACCGGAGACGCGCTCCGCCTGCATGACTACTATCAGCCCATCGGCGAGTTCACCCGCTGCGAGTACGAACTGGACTGTATCGACTGCCACACCCAGCAGGAAGTCATGGGCGACGGGCTGATCTACAACAACCGCACCGAAGCGGAATACGTCCAGTGTAAGACCTGTCACGGCACGCTCGACGCGCCGCCGCTGGAAACGGTCGTCACCACGCCCAACGACCAAGCCATGACCCTCGCCAACCTGAACGCGCTGGTCGATCTGGCGGTGGGCGATACCATTATGACCACCGAACGGGGCGAGCCGCTCTACAATATCCGCAAAGTGGGCGATCAGTGGGTGCTGACGGGCAAAGCGACCGGAGAAACCTTCATCGTGCCGCTGGTTCAGGGATCGGGCTGTCAGCAAGACCCCAACGACCAGTCGAGCGCGTCTTGCCACAAGTGCCACAGCGTGGATCGAGAAGCGACGCCGTGAGCCGCGACTTTCCACTCTCCGCCGGGGGACAGCGCGCACCCTATCATTTCTCGGTTGTCCAGACGGCGGGATCGCCGCGTCAGTATCACGCGGGCAGCCGCGTGCTGGTCGCCGAAGCGCGGGCGTGGCTCTGCCGCGATGAACTGGGCTTTTACGCCATCGACGCCCACTGCCCGCATCTGGGCTGCCTGTTTCACCCGGTGGACGAGGGCTTCGTCTGCCCGTGTCACGGCAGCCGCTTCAACCCGGCGGGCGAACGGCGGGTGGGTCCCGCGCCGCGCGGGCTGCATTATCTGTACGTTGATCTGGATGCGGCGGGGCAGTTGATTATCCGCCGCGACCGCAGCGCCGATCCACAGGATCGGCTGGTTGCCTGAATCATTGGAGTGTGCATCATGTCCGATTTACAAACTCTACTTGCCCAATCTGCCGCACTTCACAATCACCTATGCCCGCGCCAAGTGCTTGGCGCGCGGATGGGGATGTACGCCGCCGTGCTGCTTGATCTGGAACTTCCGCAGCACGACAAGCGTCTCTACACCTTCGTCGAAACCGACGGCTGCTTTTCCGACGGAGTGATGGTGGCGACCGGATGCTCGACGGGGCACCGCACCATGCGCCTGATCGACTACGGCAAGCCCGCTGCCACTTTTGCTGACAGCGAAACCGAGCGGGCGGTGCGCATCATTCCGCACCCGCTCTCACGAGGGCGCGCCGCTCAGTATGCGCCGAATGCTGAAAGCCACTGGCGCGCGCAGTTGGACGGCTATCAGATCATGCCCGACGCCGAGTTGTTTCAGGCGCAGGAAGTCACGCTGAACCTGTCGCTCAAGGCGCTGATCGGGGAGCATGGTTCGCCCGTGATCTGCTCGATCTGCGGCGAGGAGATCATCAACCAGCGCGAAATCCACGTCGGCGATCAAATCCTCTGCCAAAGCTGCGGCAGGGAAAGCTACTGGTCAGCGGTGGTGGAGCCGTCCGTCACTCATTCCAAAGCGTGAATCCGGTAGGGGCGCACGGCTGTGCGCCCGACCAAGAATCAAAAAGGGGCGGGTGAAGCAAGCACACCCGCCCCTACGATTCTGCGGATTGGCGAAAATTACGGAGTGATCAGCGGCAGACCCGCCTTCTCCCACGCGCCGGTGCCGCCCGCCAGAGCCAGCACGTTCTGGTAGCCTTGCAGACGCAGGAAGGTCATCGCCATTGAACTGCGGTGAGTCGGGTTGTCGTAGACCACAATCGGCGCCGACAAATCCGTCGGTAGTTGGTTTTCCATCGTGAACAGGTCATTCAGCGGGATGTGGATCGCGCCCGCGATGTGACCGCTCGCCCACTCGCTGTCGCTGCGAACGTCGATCAGCGTCGGGGCATTGTGCGCCAGTTCCGCGCTCAGATCGAGCGCGCGCACGGTGTAATAGCCCGCCGGGATGCTGGTGATGTAGGCGTTCACCTTCTCCAGCAGCGCTGGGTCGATGGACGGAGCGGTGCTCACCATGTACAGGACTGGAGTCTGGCTGCTTGGCAGTCCTGCCGCCGCCCACGTGCCAAACCCACCGAGCAGACTGCGCACGTGGGTATAGCCGAGCAGGTCGAGCGCGGTCATGGCGATTGCCGAGCGATGCCCGCTGCCGCAGTACACCAGAATATTCTGGTTGAGGTCAGGCAGCAGGTCGAGGTGCTGGGTGAGTTCGTTCAACGGAATATTGACCGCGCCCTCGATGAAGCCTTCGGCGTATTCGTCCGGCGTGCGCACGTCGATCAGCATCAGTTGAGCGCCGGAATTCAGTTCGGTGGAAAGCGCGTCCGCGCTGATGCCATTGTAGTCGTCCGGCAGCGTGCTGACCACGTTCTCCATGATGGTGTTGAGGTCAAGCGGCACGTCCACCAGCGGCAGACCCGCCGCGTTCCAACTGTTGAGTCCGGTTGCGAGGTTCAGAACGTTGGTGTAGCCCAGCATATTGAGCAGCACCGCCGCGATCCCGCCGCGATACCCGGTCTGGCAGTAGATCACAATCGGGGTCGATTTGTCGGCGGGCAGGTCGTTGAGGCGGTTGACGAAATCGTTGATCCAGATGTGCTGAGCGCCGTCGATGTAGCCGGTCGCCCATTCGTCGTCGCTGCGCACGTCGATCAGGACGGGGGCGCTGTCGCCGACGACTTCCGCCATCAGGTTCAGCGCGGAGATCATCGCAAAGCCGTCCGGCAGATTGGTCAGGTAGTTATCGGCTGCTGCAAACACTGCTGCATCGAATTCCGGCGCGACACCCGGCTGCGCGACAAATGCGTCGATGGTGCTGGGCAGGTCTTCGCCAGCCCATGCGTCGAAGCCACCCTTGAGTACCTTCACGTTCTGGTAGCCCAGCAGTTCCAGCGTGGTCGCCGCCAGCATGGAGCGACCGCCGCTCTTGCAAATGACCACGATACTGGCGTTCAGGTCGGGCAGCAAGTCAAGGTTCTGGGTGAGCGTGCGCAGCGGGACGTTGAACGAGCCGACCAGATGCCCGGCTTCGTATTCCGCTGGCTCCCGCACGTCGATCAGCACCAACTGCTGGACGCTTATCAGCCCGGTCAGGTCGTCCGTGCTGATCAAGCCGTAGCCGGGCGGAAGATTATTGCCGAACTCCTCTACCCGTGTCGTTACCGCGTCTTCCTGCGTCAAAATCATGTAGGTTGGGAAGGCGAGTAGGACGGCAAACAACAAATAAACGAGCTTCTTCATGTTATTTCAACTCCGCAAAATATCCGTGAAAGCCGGTTGGCTCTCCTCCGATGCCTGAATGAACGCTCAACCCAAGCCGGGTTGAGTGGGCGGCTTCGTCAAAGCCGTGTTGTTCTTCATTTATGTGAATTATCGAATAGACGAACGAGTTTCGTTGGTGAAGAAGTTCACAACTTTGAGTGAGTAATCGCATGTTAGTGCGAAATTAAGGGGTTATGGAGCCGGGTGAGTGATCAGGCGCGCCCGCGCGAGGTCGTCGGGTGTGTTCACGTTCCAGAAGGAGTGAAGCGCCGGGTCGAGCGGCTGGATTTCTGCCTCCGTCACGAAGCGCACCGACAGCATGTCGTAGAGCGAGCGGATGCGCAGTTCATCCCGCGCGATCTGCTGCTGGATCGGCTTCAGGCAGCGCTGGTGATATAGCGCGTGCAGCCCCTGCGGGCGCTCGCCGATGATCGGCACCACCGCGTCGCAATCGCCGATCAGCGTGAGCAGATGGCGGATTAGGTTGACGTTCAGCAAGGGCATATCGCAGGCGACGCAGAGGGTCAGCTTGGTGCTGCTGTGGAACAGCGCCGTGTAGACGCCGCCCAGCGATCCGGCGCCCGGCACCAGATCAGGGAAGACAACTTCGTCGAGGGCTTGGAAGCGTTCGACGTGATTGCCGATCACCATGATCGGCACGCCCAGCTCATGCACCCGATCCAGCACGTGCTGGATCATCGGCTGTCCATCCAAGTCTACGAAGCACTTGTCCTGTCCCATCCGGCGAGACTGTCCCCCGGCTAAAATTGCGATGCTGAACGGGGGGGAACTATTTTTCTTCATGGCAAAACCAACTTCCCGGACGAACTCTATCTCTGAATTATGCGCGCGCGGTCGCGGTCAGGCTTCTGCGCTTCGTCCCGAACAAACCGGATGAATGCCACATCTCAGAGCGATGCTTTTGTGCCACATTTATAACAGGTACTAGGGTGGACAATCTATGCCGGTGAACTGGTTTCTATACGGTTTGACATCCTTTGCGATGGCGCTGGTTGTCCTGCTTCGAGGGCGAACCGCCAGCCAGCTTGCATTGGGGCAGCAGTTTTACTGGTTGGGCGCCTTCGGGCTGCTGACCAGCGTGTATGCGTGGGGCAGCATGTTCGAGCGCATCAATCCGACGCTGTTTCCCCCCGGCATCACCCCCGCGATCCTCACGGCGATCCTGTTCGCCTCCGGCGTGGTGCTGGTTCGCTTCGGTATCGGGCTGATCGCCAATGCCGGGCTGATCCCCTCGTGGCTGCCGCTGCTTGCGGTAGTGGTGCTGGTGCCCACCGTGTTCGTGATCGCCTACGCGATTGTAACCGTGATCGGCGCCACCAATCAACCGATTTCCGCCGCCGAATGGACGCGCTACCTGCTGTTGTTCTCCGGCAACGTGTTTGCCGCGCTCGGCTTCGTGCGGCAGTGGCGCCGCCTGCGCCAGTCGCAGACCGCGTCGAACCTGCTGGTAATCACCGGGGGCGCTTTCCTGATCAACGCTTTCTTCACCGGGTTGGTGTCCGAAACCGCTGCCCTGTCCGACACCGTGATCGAGACCGTGACCCACGTCCCGGTCGAGCTGTGGCGGGTCGGCTCGATGACGCTGGTCGCGCTGCTGGTCTCCGGCTCGATGAACATCTTCGAGAACGAGCGCAAGCAGGAGATCATCCGGCTGCACGCAGCGCGTGAGCAGGCTCAGAAAGCCCTGATCGGCATCCGCACCAAGAGTCAGCACGACGCGGGAGTCTGGCTGGACGCGCTGGTGAAGATCAGCCATCGCATCGCCAACATGGACGACGCCGATGCGGTGCTGGCGGACCTAGTGTCGCTGGCGCGCGAATTGGTGCAGGCGGATACGGCGACGCTCGCGCTTTACGAGTCCGGCGAACGGCTGTGTTTGAAATATCAGGCGGGGGCGGACGGCGTTCAAATGCTGGACAGCTTAGCCGTCGATAACCCGTTCATCTGCCGCGCCGCCGAAACCGGACGGGCACTCCGCTATCCCGACGACGGCAACGGCACGGTTTTTTGCTGGCACGTGGGCGAGCGCGAATATCATGCCGAGGTGGCGGCGGTGGTGCCTTTGCAGTTGAACCAGACGCCCATCGGCGCACTTACGGTGGCGCGCTTCGAGCGCCAATCCTTTAGCTGCACCGACCTGATCGGGCTGAGCCATCTGGCGAATCAGGCGGTGATTGTGGTCGAACATGCGTCGATGGCGGGGCGGATTCAGTCAGTGGCGGTGCTGGAAGAACGCTCGCGCATCGCCCGCGAGATGCACGACAGCCTCGCGCAGATTCTCGGCTACCTCAGCTTGGAGACGCAGACGCTCGAAGCGCTGGCGAAGCAGCACGACGAAGGCGCGCTGCTTTCCGAACTGGGCGAAGCCCGCGCCACCATCAAATCGGCACAGGCGGACGTGCGCGAAAACATCCTCAGCCTGCGGACGACGCTCGCCGGGGAAGTCGGCTTCGCTGCCGCGCTCAAGCAATACGTCGAGGAATTCGGCATTCAAACCGGGATTCAGACCGAAATGCGGCTGGACTCGACCCAAAACTTGACGCTCTCACCGCTGGCGGAGACGCAGGCGGTGCGTATCGTGCAGGAGGCGCTGACCAACGTCCGCAAGCACGCGCAGGCGACTTGCGCGCAGGTCGAGATCGATGCCTGCGACGGCTGGCTTCTCATTCGAATCACCGATAACGGGATCGGCTTGCCCGAAAACTTACCCATTCAAGGTCACTTCGGCTTACAGACCATGCACGAGCGCGCCGAAAGCGTCGGTGGCACCCTGCGGGTGGGCGATGCGCCGGAGTCTGGCACCAGCGTCTGGCTGCGGCTGCCGTTAGTGTAGGAGGCTTATTGATGCTGCCTTTGAGAGTATTGGTTGCAGACGATCACCGCCTGTTCCGGCAGGGCTTGATTGGTCTGATGAAGACGCGCAAGGACCTCGTGACCATCGTCGGCGAAGCGTCGTCGGGGCACGAGGCGGTTCGGCTGGTGGGCGAATTGAAGCCGGACGTGGTGCTGATGGACATCTTCATGACGGATGGCGATGGGCTGGAAGCGACCGCCAGCATCCGCCAGCAGTTCCCACGCACGCAGGTGGTGATGCTCACCGCCTCGGAAGCCGAGGAGCATTTGTACCGCGCGGTGCAGTACGGAGCCATCGGCTACCTACTCAAAGACCTCGACGCGCAAGACCTGTTCGAGCTGCTCGCCGGGATCGAGCGGGGCGAGGTGCTGATGAGCCGCACCATGGGCGCGCGGCTGCTTAAGTGCATCGCCAACCCGCCGCACGCCAACATCGAGCAGATGCTAACCGAGCGCGAAATCGAGGTGCTGCGGCTGGTTGCCTGCGGGGAGAGCAACCCGCGCATCGCCGAGGAACTCACCATCTCGATTAACACGGTCAAGGTGCATCTGCGCAACATCCTCGACAAACTGTCGCTGGATAACCGGACGCAGGCGGCAGCGTATGCGCTCCGCACCGGGATCGTGCCGAATCAGACGCTCGAAAATTAGCCGGGTGAAGGGCATCATGCCGATCAACATTCATCACCTGCTGCAAACGGGACGGCAGCCATGAATCTGCTGTCGATTGCCAAAGCCGCCGAGCGGTTCTCGCAGAGCCAGCCGCCGATCAATATCGAGGCGTGGCGCTGCCTGCGCTCGCGCGATAAGTCGTCCGAGTGCGACCTGTGCGCGCGTCTGTGTCCGGCGGGCGCGATCCAGCTTGAGGGCGGCGTGCAGTTGGACGCCGACGCCTGCATTCGCTGCGGCTTGTGCCTGCATTTGTGCCCGACCGAGGCGCTTTCCGGCGAGGACGGCGTTCACAAGCTGCTGTTCTGCGCCTCGCAGTTGGTCGATCATGAAATCGTCGAGATCGCCTGCGCGCCGCATCCCGATCCCGCCTCCGGCGATCCCAAAGCCGACGGCGTGATCAGCACCAGCGGCTGTTTGGCGGCGTTGGGCGCATCCGCTTACCTGAGTCTGGCAGCGCAGGGCGTGCAGCGGACACGTGTGCGGCTGGATGCCTGCGCGGATTGTCCGCTGGGCGCGCTTCAGCCGCAGATCGAAGCGGCGGCGGAGCAGGCAAATCACCTGCTGGAAACCCTCGACCGCCCGGAGCGAGTTGAGCCTGCCGCTCCAGTGGCGCGACCCAAGCGCCGCCCGGTCTATTCGGTCAAGAATCCGCCGGTTTCACGACGCGGGTTCTTCCAAGCGCTGGCGCACCGCGACATCCTGCCGCCGCTGGAAGCGGAACACGAGCGGGAGCGGCTGATCGGTGCGCTTCAGCGGCTCGCGCCGGAGGATGCGCTGGATCGTCCGGTATCCGGCAGCGGTTTCGCCTCGTTCACCGTGTCGGAAGCCTGCACCGCCTGCGAAACCTGCGTGCGCGTCTGCCCGACCGGAGCGCTCGGAATCCAGAAAGGCGAAGATGCGTTTCAGCTTGGGTTTTCGGCGTCTGCCTGCATCGACTGTGGCTTGTGCGTGAAATTCTGTGCGGATGGCGCGCTGGAACGCAGCGGCGATCCCACGGTTGGCGACCTGATCGGCGATCCGGTACTGCTGCGCTCAGGCGCGCTCCACCGCTGCATCAAGTGCGGCGGGCGCTACGCCGGAGCCTTCGACGAGGGCTACTGCCCGACTTGCGCCTTTCGCCGTCACAATCCCTTCGCGGTGGTGAAGCCGCCCACTCACTGATTCAGGTCGTAGATGACCCGCAGCCCTTCGAGCGTCAGTTCCGGCGCGATCAAGTCGATGGCGTCGGTGTTCTGGTTGAACAGCACCGCCAGCCCGCCCGTGCCGATCACTTTCACCTGTTCGTCGTCCATCGCCGCCTTGAAGCGCGCGACCATACCCTCGATCATGGCGACGTAGCCGAGGAAGATGCCCGACTGCATGGCGTGAATGGTGTTGGTGCCGATCACGCAAGGCGGCGGCTGAAGGTTGACCTTGTGTAGCTGCGCCGTGTGGCTGACCAGCGCGTCCTGCGAGATCACGATGCCGGGCGCAATCGCGCCGCCGCGATAGGCGCCGTCCGCCGATACGATGTCGAAGGTGGTCGCCGTGCCGAAGTCGATCACGATTGCCGGAGCGCCATAAAGCGCGACCACCGCCGCCGAATTTACGATCCGGTCAGCGCCCGCCTGCTCCGGCTGGTCGATCTCAATTCGGACTCCGGTCTTGGTGCGGTGAGTCACCACCAGCGGCTCGACGTGGATGTAACGCTGTACCAGTTCGACAAAGCTGGTGGTCAGGCGCGGGACGACGCTGCTGATGGCGACGCC
Organism: uncultured Chloroflexia bacterium; assembly: GCA_963814185.1. Taxonomy (GTDB): domain Bacteria; phylum Chloroflexota; class Anaerolineae; order Aggregatilineales; family Phototrophicaceae; genus Flexifilum. Next base: position 23,101 of record CAWFCF010000004.1, read on the forward strand.
GGAGATCGCCGCGTAGGTCAGGTCGGAGCTTTCCAGAAAATTCCGCAGCAGCACCGCGTATTCATCCGGCATTTTGTCGGGGACGGTGCGCGCGCGCCACGAGATGATCCATTCGTTTTGATACCACAGCCCCATGTTCACATTAGTGTTGCCGATGTCCACCGCCAGCAGCGCGCCCGTGATGCCCTTGAAGCTCCTGACCGGCTTGGGTGCGGCGTCTGAGGTGAGGATGCTGCGGGTGACGGGCGTGTGGGCGCGCGAGATCTCGCTGGATCAGGCTGCGGACGTAGCCGGAAAGTGACGCCGCGTGCTGCGCTTCCGCCAGCGCCTTGAGCTGCTTATGTTCCTGCTCGCCGAGCAGAATTTGAAGGGGATGAGTTCGCCTTGTCATGATAAAGCGTTGATTTCCTTCGAATTATTTAGTCAGAATTCACACTCGCTTTATTAAATTCCGGCGCTATTAAACATAATCGTGTTATTCTTTATAAGCTGTAACTAATTTTACTCTTGATCCATGTGGTATCAATGGCTCCGACGCTGCAAGCACTCACATCTCGCCGTCTTGTACTCGTTATCGCCCTGACCGTCATTTATATCGCCATTTTCCTGATATTTCACACGGTCACGGGCGGACCGATTGCTATGCTGGTCGCGGTGCCGACGGCGGTAGCGGCGTGGTGCTTTGGTTTGCGGGCGGGTTTGGTCGCCACTGGCTTAGCAGCCATGCTGAATCTGCTGCTCGTTGGCTTGATCGACAGCGTCGAACTGCAATCCGTGACCTTCCAAGCCGGACTGATCGTCGGCGGCTTCGTGCTGGTCTTTTTCGTGTATGCGCTGGGCACATTTCACGATTTGAGCGAGCGGCTGCGGCAGGAACTCGCCCGGCGCAAGCTGGTGGAGCGGGACGAACAGCAGCGCAGCGCGGAACTGGAAGCGGTTCATAACGCCAGCTTGCAGTTGACCTCCAGCCTCGAACTCAAGCCCGTGCTTTCGATCATCGTCCAGCAGGCGATCCGGCTGTTGAACGCGCAGGAAATCCACATCTTCCTCTACGATGGCGAAAACCTCAGCTTCGGTGCTGCCTTCTGGGAAGGACAAGCAGCAGGAAACCGCGCTGCGCGCGCCTCGTCCAGACGGATTCACTTCGACAGTCGCGCACGTCGGAGAGCGCATCGTGGTGCCAGACATCACCCAAAACCCGATTTTCTCAAGTAGAGATTGGACGGGTGCGGTGGTGGGCTTACCGCTCTCGATTGGCGAGCAGGTCTACGGCGTGATGAACGTCGGGTTTGCGCAGCCGCACGTCTTCACCGAAAGCGAGCTTCGCTTGGTCGATCTGCTGGCGGATCAGGCGGCGCTGGCGCTGCGTAACGCCTCCGAATACGAAAATACCCGGCAGCGCGCCGACGACCTCGAACAGCGCGTCGCTGAGCGTACCACCGAGCTGCTGCGGGCGAAAGAAGGGGCGGAAACGCTCCTGAACAACAGCTTCGACGTGATTCTGCTGCTGGACTCGGAGGGTGTCATCCACCGCACGAATCCGGCGTTCAGCCGGGTATTCGGCATCGAGCAGGGGCAGGGGCGCGCCTTTGCCAGTCTGTTTATCGACGAGGCGGCAGTTGCGCAGGCACTCGGCGCCATCGTCCGCGACCGGGCGATCAGCCAGCTTGAACTCACTGCCCGCCGCGACAGCGGCGATTTCACCGCTGACGTGGTGTTTGCGCCGCTGGACAGCGCCGGGTCGGGGCTGGAAATCATCTGCAATTTGCGCAACGTGACCGAACGCAAGCGCGCCGAGCTTCAGCAGGATCAGCTTACGCGCGGGCTGCGGCAGGTGCTAACGCTGGCTTTTGAACTCATTTCGAGCGAAGACATTGACACGCTGTGGCGGTGTGCCGTCGAGTTCGCCCGCGAACAGCTTGGCTTGGAACGCTGCGCCATTTTCGTCGAGCGAGACGGCTTGCTGTGGGGCACTTACGGCACCGACCGGGACGGTCAGACCACTGATGAGCGCGATCAACACTGGCAGACGGATGTGGAGACATGGAAGCAGCGGTCGGCGCTGTTCACGCCGGACGCGCCGCTGTGGGAAACCGTCGTCGATGATCAGGGGGAATGGCGGGACGGGAAACGGGTCGTGGTCGGGCACGGTTGGCTGGTGATGACGCCGATTCGTTCCGCCTATCGGTTCGTCGGCGTCATGGTCAACGATGCGAATCTCACGGGCGCGCCGCTCGACCCGATCCTGCAGGAAATTGTGGCGATGTACTGCTCGTTTCTGGGCAGCCTCTACGAGCATAAGCGGGTCGAGGAAGAAATCCGCCGCGCGCTGGATCGTGAGAAGGAACTGAGCGAACTGAAGTCGCGCTTCACGTCGATGATCTCACATGAACTGCGCACGCCGCTGGCGTCAATTCAGCTTGCCAGCGATCTGTTAAAAACCTTCCACGACCGCCTGACCGAGGAGTCGCGGGTGCGGCATCTCGACAATATTCAGGGGCAGGTTCGGCACTTGACCGCCATGCTCGAAGACGTGCTGACCTTCACCAAAGCCGAACAGATCGGGCTGACGCTGCAACTGAAAACCATCGATCTGAGCAAGTTTTGCACCGAATTGAGCGAGGAAGTGGGCGCCGCCAACCCGACTTATCAGGTCGCTTTCAGCGCTTGTCCCGCCGATTGGACGGTGTCGGCTGATCCGAAGCTGATGCGGCAGGGGGTGATGAATTTGCTGCTGAACGCGATCAAGTATTCCCCCGAAGGCAGCACCGTCAGCATCTCGCTCTGCCGCGAAGGATCGGACGCGGTGATTCAGGTCACCGATCAGGGCATCGGCATCCCCGAAGCCGATCAGTCCCAAATCTTCGAGGTGTTCTACCGAGCGAAAAACGTCGGCGCGGTCTCCGGCACCGGCTTGGGTCTGGCGATTGTCCGCCAGATTGCCGAGGCGCATCACGGTTCCATCCTCTGCGAAAGCGAACCCGGAGTCGGCACCACCTTCACGCTGCGAATCCCGGTTTTCGACTGATCCGCGTTGCGACTTCGCCGCCTTCCGTCTATGATCAGGGCGGTGAGGACAAACACGGATGAAATCATGAGCGTCGAAATCCGCATGGGCGGTTTGGATGATACGGGTGCCATCAGCGCCCTTTTTTGCGCGCGGATTCCCCGCTGGCAGCGGTTCAATCCGCAGGGACAGGTCGAAGATGTGGCTTACGAGGCGCTGACGGTGTACGAGCGCTGGCTGCACGGCGGACCATGGATGAGCATCGAAACCGGCGCGATTCTGCTGAACCATCTGCTGCTGGGCGCGGGGATTCCGCTGGTGAGCGTGAATGCCGGGCGGGTGGTGGGCTACCTCGAAGCCTATCACAGCATCGAACCTGACCCGTTTGGGCGCTCGCTGCACATCGCGCATCTGCTGGCAGCCAACGACGAGGTCGAGCGCGCGCTGGTCGAGGACTTGCAGGCGCGGGCGAAAGCGCTCAAATGCCAGCACGTGACCGTCACCCGTGTGGGCGGCGAAAGCGTCTATGATCAGCGCTACCACGTCGAGACGCTCAGCACGCTGCGGCGCTACAATCTGCCCGCCCGTCAGGGGCAGATTTTTTACCGCGCCGTCGAGCATTTGGATGCTAACCCCGCTCAGATCGTCGGGTGGGGGATGGCGGTCGGACGGCTGTCCTGCTCGCGCCAGCAGTGGGAGACGCTCTGGCCTCAACTTTGGGATACGCTGCCGGAGATTCATCGGCGTCATACCGACCGCCGCTTCATCTCCGCCGCCGGGCAGGATGCGTTGATGTTCTGCCGGGAAAACCTCTACGATCCGCGCCGTGCCGATATTTCCCTCTGGACGCCGAAGGCGCTCAGCTTGCAGTTGATCTCGGCGGTGCGCGACTGGGCGCATCGGGAAGGCTACCGCACGCTGGTGATGCTGGTCGAGGAGAACCTGCGCGGCGCGCTCGGCACGGAAGCCGAGGACGACGGCTACCTGCAGGAAGCCTGCGCGATCACCCTGTCGCCGGAGTGAGGACGACCATGCCGGTTTATCAGCCTCAGCACGTCGAATATACGATTGTCAACGGTCGCGTGTCGATTGTGGCGGACGACGGCACTCAGCTACCCGCCTACTGGTCGCACCCGGACATGGGCGGCAAGTTCCCGGCGGTCGCCATTCTGCATGACTGGTGGGGGATCACGGCGGTGGAGCGGCGCTTGGCGCATCTGTTCGCGCAGGTGGGCTACTACGTCATTGTCCCCGATCTGTTCGAGGGTGCGGTGGCGCACACGCCGCAGGAAGCCTATGCGCTGGTCGAAAGCAAAAGCGCGCGCAGCTACGGCTACGCTGATACCGCGCTTCAGGTGATCGAGCATCACGCGCGCACCAACCGCTACACGGCGGCGGTCGGGCTGGGCATGGGCGGCAGCCTCGCCTTCGAGGCGGCGATCACCCGCAGCGATCTGGACGCGGCGGTATCGTTCTACGGCTTTCCGCAGCGCTATCTCGGCAAATTCAAGGACGCACAAGCGCCGATTTTGGCGATCTACGGTAGCGCCGATCCGTTCGTCAGCGCGGGAATGATCGACCAACTGCGGAGCGAACTCGCCACGTCGCCCCTTGATCATCAAGTCCTGATCCTCGAAAACACCGCCCGCGATTTCCTCAGCGATAACCTGATCCCCGATGGCACCCAGCAGCCCGGCTCGATGGCGTGGCAGGCGATGCTGAGCTTCCTCGAAAAGCATCATGCGCTGTGAAGTCTGGCAGTTGGGGCGCGTCCCCTACGCCGAAGCGTGGGAGCTGCAAAATCGCCTCGCTTCCGAAGGCGGATTGGATCGGCTGCTCCTGCTCGAACACCCGCACATCTACACGCTCGGATCATCCGCTTCCGACGAGCATCTGCTGATGCCCGCTGCGGAGCGCGAGCGGCTCGGAGTCGAAGTCTTTCGCGTGGATCGCGGCGGAGACATCACCTATCACGGACCGGGGCAGTTGGTCGGCTACCCGATCATTCAGCTTGCGCGCGATCACCTGCGCGCCGACGTGGTTGGCTACGTCCGCAAGCTGGAGCAGGTGATCCTCGACACGCTGGCGGATTACGGTGTGATCGGCAAGCGGATCAGGGGCTTGACCGGAGTCTGGGTGGATACGCCGGGCGGCGACGCCAAAATCGCCGCGATTGGTGTCCGCGTCAACGTGCGCGCGGTGACCAAGCACGGATTCGCGCTCAACCTGAACACCGATCTACGCTACTTTGAGGGTATTGTCCCCTGCGGCATCACCGACAAGGGCGTGACCAGCCTTGCCGTTCTGCTTGGCGCTCCGGTGGACGAAGCCGAAGCCGCGCGTCGGCTGATCCGGCATTTCGGCGCGGTGTTCGAGCGCGACATGATTCTCGCTGCCGACCTTACGGTTTCCTGACCAGCGTTTTTATTCTGCGGGCGGTTTCTGTGGTAAGGTGATCCCAACCAGAGTGAGGAGACCTGATCACGGAAGAAAAACCGCGTCCACGCACTCGTTTGACGCCGGTGATTGGTTTTATCATCGCGGCTGTACTCGGCATCATCGGCTGGATCATCGCGCCGGACGTTCTCGGTTGGCTGGCTGAAACCGTGCCCGCCTTTCAGGGGAACGCGCTGCCGCTGGCGATCTCGCGCCCGATTTTCACGGCGCTGCTGATCATTCTCGCGCTGATCCTTTTTGGACTGATCGCGGCGCTGATGCGACCGAGAAACTCGCGTACCGTCAACGAAGCCATGATGGAACGCGAGCGGGATGCGCTGCGCCGCCGCCAAAAGATCGCGCGGGCGGAAGCGCGCAAAGGCAGAGGGCGAAACTCCTAGCGCGCTCGTATCGCCCGGTTCGCGCCTGTGTTAGAATGATCGTGAGTGGTTTCACAAAGGCGCGCGATGAACAGCAACTCCAAACCGCCGGATGCGGCTCAACTGCTGCGCGATTTGCAGGCTAACGAAGCGCTCAAGCACCAGCGTATCGCCGAGGCGGGGCTAGACCCAGCGCTGGCGCTGCTGCGGGTGTGGCAGTCGGAGCGGCTGGCGCGCACCTACGCCGATCTGCTGGACGACAAGCAGTATCGCCCCGCCTGCGAGTTTTTCCTCAGCGACATCTACGCGGCGCGCGATTTCAGCCAGCGCGACCACGATCTGGAGCGCATCCACGCCACCGTCTCGCACATCGCGCCGCCGCAGATCGAACAGGCGCTCACCAAACTGGTCGAACTCAATCGGCTGACCAACCAGCTTGACGGGCGGCTGGTGCGGGTGCTGACCGACCAACTGGGCGTGACCGATACCCTTACGCCGGAGATTTATGCCGCTGGCTACCGACTGTGCGACAACTACGCCGAGCGTGTACATCAAATTGACCTCACCACCGATCTGTTGACGCAGGTCGGCGGGTGGGCGCATCTGCTGGTGGTGGGGCTGGCGTTGAAAATCGTGCGGGTTCCGGCGCATCAAGCGGGCTGGGTCGACCTGTACGACTTTCTCGAACACGGCTACGCTGCCTTCCGGCGGATGCGCGATGTTCCCAAGTTCGTTGCCACTGTTGATCAGCGCGAGAGACGCATCCTCGATCAAATCTTCGCCAGCCAGCCCGATCCCTTTGCATTGTGATCTGAGCCAGCCCTTCTGAGCCATTGCTCATGTGCCGCCAATTCAGGTAAGCTATATTGAGGAACGCATTACGGCGTAAGGAGAGCGGATCATGGTATTCCCTGACGATTTTGACGACGATCCACGCGAAAACCGCGAAAGAAGAGGACGAAGATCGGGAAGAATGGCTCGACGAGGTGGAGGACGAGTACATCGCCGAAGGGGATATTTCCGTCTCCGAAACCGAAGACGGTCACGACCCAACCCCAGATTTGGACGACGAGGACGAGTTACGACGACGCCCTCGACGAGTCGATGCACGAGGAAGATTTGGAGTAAGCCCGCCCCGTGAGTTGCGGGAAACCCGCAGATGATTTATAAGTCATGCGATGAGGATCACTTCGATGAATTCGCATTGCGGGGAGTGCGGCGTTGTCAGGCAAACTCACAGGGAAGCTGGGCAGGGGAGCGCGACCGAGCCGCTGGTGGGTCGTCGCGCTTCTTTCGATCTTGGGGCTGGGACTGCTTGCGCCGGTGGCGACCGCCCGCGCGAGCGTCTACTGCACCATTCGCGGCTTTAGGGCGTCGGTTTTTCAGGGACCCACGCGAGGCATGGTGCTGAACGGCAACATCTCGCTTCGGCTGGACCCGGACGGCTCGCTCAGCGGCTCGCTGCTGTCGGAGGATCGTCAGGTGCAGGTGAATTTCGTCGGTCGCACGACCGAACACGGCATCTATATGACCTTCGATTTGGGTTACAGCGGACGCACTCAGGCGGAGATTGCGGCGCTGGGCGTGATTCCGCAGCGCTTCGCCGACTGTACCGAGCCGATGTTGGGAATCTTCGTCGGTCCGCAGCCGGGCGATCAGGGGGTCTGGTACACGACGGGCGGATAGTCGCGGTTGCGAGGACGGTAGGGGCACGGCACGCCGTGCTCCATAGATAGCAAGATAAGCCATTTGAGCGGCGTTTTCGTTTGTTCCGCCGGATGCTCCAAGCATCCGGCTGCGAAATCAAGCCCGCTGAAGCGGACTCCAACCCACTGTCCCGGGTTTTCAGCCGCCTTCAGGCGGCTTGAAGTCCTAGCCAGAGGCTTTGAGCCTCTGGCGATGCTGGCTGAATCGGCTCTGAATCGGCGACAATCTCGTTAAGTTGGTGTCTGTAGGGGCACCGCACGCCGTGCCCCTACTGGTGAGGCTATGAGATTTATTGCTCCGGCGGCGTGACTACAGCGTGACCGTCGGGCACCACCGTCACCGCCTTCTGCCCAAGCTGCTCTCTGAGGACGATCCCCAGCAGCGCATCGGCAATCGTGCCGCCGCCGTTGTTCCCGCCGTTGACCATGATGTCCGGGATCACGCGGACGCCGCGCTCCCCGATGATCTGCATCAACTGAACCGCCGTGTACCCCTGCGATCCCATCGCTTCCGCGCCCAGCTTGTAGGCTTCGGCGCGCGCCTCGCCGGTCACGCGGATGGCTTCGGCTTCACCCAGCGCGTGCAGCTTGGTGGCTTCGGCTTCGCCATTCGCCTGCTTGATGGCTGCCTGCGCCAGCAAGTCGGCGATGTTCACGCCCTGCTCGGATTTGACCACCTGCTGCTGAATGTCGGTCAGTTCGGTCTGGCGAACCAACTGTTGGCGCTGCTTCTGCGCTTCCTCCTGCACTTCGTAGGTCTTGCGCTGCTCCTCCGCGATCTTGCGGTCGGTGAGCGTCTGCATCAACTGAGCGGGCGGGCTGATCGCGCCGATCAGCGTGTCGATGCCTTCGACATCATAGGACTTGAGCGCTACCCGAATGTGCTCCGCCGCTTCTTGCTGGCGCTCGCTGCGGGCGGCGAGGTAGTCGAGCACGGTGTACGCCTGCGCGACATTGCGGAAGTAGTTGCCGACAATCGGCTGCAAGACGTGATCGACCAGATTTTGCATCGAGCCGACCCGTGAGATCACCTTCGACGCTTCCAGCGCGCCCACGTGGATCACCTGCGCCACTTCCAGATCGAAGGCGAAGCCATCCGCCGAGCGCACGTTGATGGACTCAAGGCGCGCGTCGTAGCCATGCTGTTCCGCTCGCTGCGCCCAGTTGAGGACGATGTTGGTGGTTGGCACCAGTTCAATTTTCATCACACGGGTGTTGATCGGGTGCTTGCCGGGGTAGAGCGGAATTGCCCACACGCCCTTGTGTCCCGTGTTCACCAGATCGCCGTGCTTGAACTGCTCGCCGCTGATGTCCATGTGCGCCTTGCCGATAAACGAAATCACCACGCCGACGTAGCCAATCGGAATCTGGGTCATCGGCACCTGCTCGACCCGCGCGAACCAGGGATTCAGGTTCCACGAGCCGGAGAGCAAGACCTGCTCCTGCAAGCCGCGCTGACCGCCTGCGCTCATGAACGCCTGCGCGTCCTGAAAGTTGTCGTGATTGGGCAGGTACAGCCCGGCGATTTCGCCTTCGCCAATCGCCGCACCGTCGAGCGTGGTCACGATGCCAACCTTGTCCGGCTCGATGTTGTAGACGTGTAGGTCTTCGGGGTTCATGTCGTTGGCTTCGGCGTTATGAGCGGTGATTACGTTGAATACCGCCGTGTTGATGCGGTACGCGCCGGATGTGAGAATACCGAGTTGGCGACCCTTTTCGCCGCCGTTGAGCAGGAACTTGCGCGCATCCTGATACTTATCACAGTCCACCACTTTGCCGAGGATGCGCTGCGGCGGCACCGCCTCGCCAGCGGCGGAGACCACCAGCCCGATTTCGCCCTGCGGGATCACGACCAGCGGCACTTTGATGATGTTGTACATCCACGACCAGTAACCGAAGTGCCAACCGGGTGCGAGCGTATCCGCCTGCAAACCGGCTTCGCCCTTGAGCGCGATCAACTGACCGGGTGCCAGCCCCGGTCCGCCGCGTGTGAACCGCTTGACCACAATCCCGACCTGTCGCTCGCCGATGATCACCAGTCCCAGTGTGATGCTCGGCAGCACGAACAGGACGACCACCACGACCACCACGATAACCAGCAGTGGAATCAGTAAGTCGAACATAGTTTTTCCCTTGAGCGATGCTCCCCCATATTGCCAGCATTGATCATCGTCCTGTTTGATCGGCGTGTGTCCCCTACAAATGAGGGGGTATATCAGCGGATTTACTTTTTTAACAACGGAGGGCGATGCGCTTAATCGGGGAAAATGTCTTTCACAGGCAGGGTAAAGCCGGGCAGCAGGTCGCCGCCGTCGAGCGTGGCGCTCAGGTCGAATGGGATGCTTCTCACACTGCCGTCGGCGTCAAGCTGAAAGACGTAGACCGTCTTTTCGTCGGCATAAACCGCCCCTACCAGCCGCGTTCCGGCGAGCAGATATTCGCGCGCCTTCTTGAAAATGTCCTCGTCCGGCGAGACCACCTCGACCGCCAGATCGGGAGCGATGCCGAAGCGTCTCGGCAGCTTCGGCACTCGATCTTTCGAGATAAAGGCAACGTCCGGTTGGCGAACACGCTTCTCCGCGAGCTTAAATCCGGCGTCCGCTCCGGTCACGTAGCCAAGTCCGTTCGGGATTACATGCGCGTTCAGGAAGTAGCCAATCCGCATTGCAGTGACTGTGTTTATAGGGCGGCTTTCTGCCATTTCAATGATTTCTCCGTCATCCAGTTCAAGCCGCTTCTCGTCGTTTTCCGGCAGGGCAGCAATCTCGAAAAATTCTTCGGCTGTGTAGAGTTTCTCGCGCAGCGCCATCCAAATTTCTCCATCATCTTGACCACTTGATTATAACTCGAATTATTCATCTTTTTCCCCGATGCTGTCCAGCCGTTCAAGCGCGAACTGGGCGAAGCGCCGGGTTTCGCTGAGCGCGGAATCGTCGTCCTGAGGCGCGCCGTTTTGTCGCTGACGCCACGCCAGCGCTCGCTCGATCAGCGGCGACCACGCCGGGAATTCGGCTGCCGTCCAGCGCGCGGCTTGCAGCTTCGAGACGAAATCGCCCGTTTCGAACAGACACAACGCTCGGCAGAAGGTCAAAATCACGTATGCCTGTGCCCCGAGGTGCAGGTTCTCGCCTGACCACGCCACCAGCCCGCGAAGCTGATCGCGCAGGCGGGGCAGAAGCTCGTCCAGCGTGATCGGCTCGACCAACGTTTGCGGATCAGCGCCCAGCAGCGTGACCCCGTTCAGGCGAAGCAGGTACCAATTGAGCAGCCAGTCGTCGGCGTTGACGGCGAAGATGTGGAAGGGTTCGCCGGGGCTGATCACGGCGAGGCGATCCAGTTGGTCGGGGTGACGCAGGTGATCGACGGCGACGTAGACGACTTCGATCCGGTTGTCCCACGAGGGGAAATCGCGCGCGATCTTCGCGTGCATCTGGCGAAGGGATTCGCCGGTGAGGTTGTCCAGCGGGGCGGTGGTGACTGCCACGAAATCCACGTCGCTGATGAGCGGGTCAAAATCACCTACCACGAGAGAACCGACTGAGTACAAACCGACCAGTTTCCCGTGAAGTGAGCGAGCCAAATCGGACCGGATGCGCTCAACCAGTGAGCGCATTTCTGGATGCTGAATCAGCGGGTCGATCATGGCGGATTCGCTGGCAGACTGCCGGACTGGTTCAGTGAGTCGTAAATTGACTGCGCCCACGCGCGCACGTTTTCAACGTAGTGATCGGCTCCGCCCGCCACTACGTCGGCGGCGCGCAGCGTCCACGCGACCGGATGCTCATAGACTCCGTGCGAATCCGGCGTGCCTTTGATCTTGAACTTGCGCTTGCCGGAGTCCAGCTTGTCGCGGTCGCGGCGGCGAACCTGCTGCGGAGTCAGTCCGCGCGCGACGAAATCGACCAGCAGCTTTTGAGCGCCCGCCAAGCCTTCGGGCGAGTAGAGGCTCGGATGCTGGAGCTGATAGCTCAGCACCATCAGGTGATGGACGACTCCGAGATGTTCGAGGTCTGCCAGTTCCCAGAAGCCGAACTGGTGAAAATGATCTTCGCAGGTGACGCCGCTTGACCAATCCGCCCCACATTCGAGGCAGTGGATTCGCATGATGAATAAGTCGCTCTTTGTGCAGATGGGATTTTAACAGACGATGGCGCTTCATAAAGGGTCAGAATGACGAGGGCATGGCAGCGTCATTGTCTGCATATCGCCATCGCTTCGCTCAACACCATCATTATGTTCCTGATTGCATGACGATTTTTCCGTTATGGATACAGAGTGTATCCGCTGCGCGCGGAACAATCGTCCCTGACGACCACAACAGGAAAACGAACTCGCCTTCAATTTCGAGTTGGTCAACTTGGATGTTGGTCAAAACTTCTGGGGGCACTCCATTGACGACGTTGGTAAAGTGCGTCCGTATCTGCTCGATGCCTCGAACCACAGTGCCCGGCATCATCATGATCGCGTCTTCAGCATAATCGGACACAATTGCTTAATGTCCCGGTCGCGCACCGCCTGTAAATGGTGCGCGAACACCGCTTCGGTTGTGTTTTGTGTCTTTGTGCTCATTGGTGCAACCCCCCACCGATCATATTAGCAACAATATATTATGCTACAACGGCGTTTTTGAGCAACAGGCAGGCTGCGCGACACCCTAGCCGAGCAGCTTGAGCGCTTCCGATGCAGCGCTCGCTCGCGCGACGGTGATTTCCTCGCCGTCCTTCAGCCGCTTGAACTTGACCATCCCCTGCGCGATCTCGTCGGGTCCCAGCAGCGCGACCAGCGGGACGCCTTTCTTGTCCGCGTAGCCGATCTGCCTGCTGACGTTCTTGTCCTGCAAATACAACTCGGTGCGGACACCGCCCGCCCGCAAATCCGCCGCCAGCTTGGTCGATGCCGCGCGAGTTTCGTCGCCAAAGACCGTGACCAAGACCTGCACCACCGTCCCGCCGAGGTGCGCCGGGTACAGGTCGAGGATGTCCATCAGGTCGATGATGCGCTCGATGCCCAGCGAGGTGCCGACGGTGGGCACGCTCTCGCCCCGGAACAAGCCGATCAGATCGTCGTAGCGACCGCCGCCAGTCACGCTGCCGAGATTCGGCTCGGTGATGATGGTCTCGAAGATGGGCCCGGTGTAATAGCCCAAGCCGCGCACCATCGTGAAATCGAACTCGTAGTTGGTCAGCGACACGCCCGCGTCCCCCAAATGATCAGACAGCTCGCGCAGCTCGGCGATGGCGATTTCGGCGCTGGGCAGGTTGTGCAGCACTTCTTCGAGAAAGTCGAGCTGCTCCAGCGCGGGGCGGCGGGTGGTGATCAAGTCCATGATGCGGGTGACGGCTTCGGCGGGCAAGCCGCGCGTCAGCAGTTCCTCGCGGACGCCCTCCGCGCCGATCTTGTCGAACTTGTCGATGCTGCGGTAGAGGTCGCCCAGCGATTCACCCTCGACGCCCGCGTACTGACCGATGGCGGTCAGCAGCTTGCGGTTGTTGATCTTGACGCTGAACTGGCGGAATCCGAGCCGCTTGAGCGCGGTCACCACCAAGCCGATGATCTCGGCGTCAGCCGCCATGCTGGACACGCCCACGATGTCGGCGTCACACTGGTAAAACTCGCGGTAGCGCCCGCGCTGCGGACGCTCGGCGCGCCACACCGGAGCGAGTTGGTAGCGACGGAAGGGCAGGGTGATCTCGTTCTGGTACTGGGCGACCACCCGCGCCAGCGGCACGGTCAGGTCGTAGCGGAGCGCCAGTTCCTCCTTGCCGCCGGGATGCTGCGCCTCGAAGATCAGCTTTTCGGCGTCCTCGCCGTATTTGCCCATCAGGGTTTCGTGGAGTTCCAGCACCGGGGTTTGCAGCGGCTCGAAGCCGTAGAGGTGGAAGACTTCGCGGACGATGCCGAAGACGTATTCGCGCTTGATCATCTCCTGCGGGAGGAAGTCGCGCATCCCTTTGGGCAGGCGGGGCTTGATTTTGGCTTGAGGCATAGCTGGCTCCTAAGAGTACCGGGCGACCAGAGGTCGCTTGCTGAGTAAAAGATGGTTCATAGGGCGGGTCTCAGACCCGCGCCTACGGGTGAGACCGCGCCGGGTGCGCGAAATAAAAAAGCGCAGACCAACGTCCGCGCTTTGTGTCCACAGGTGATCGAACGCCAGTCTCAGTCAGGTGCGCAGGTGATGGTGGTGATGGCTGGTGTTCATCGAAATCATCCTTCTTCCAATTGGATCAGTATAAACGCGGTGAGGGCGGATTGCAAGCGAAGCGCAAAAGCACCCAGAGGCAAAAACTCAACGCAAAGGTGCAAAGACGCAAAGAAAGCTAGATCAGGATGAGGACGAACACGAACAGGATGATCACCGCCACCGCCAGCAGATCGCCATTGCCGCCGGGGCCACCGCCGAGCAGCACCAGCGGAAGAATGCTCTCGGTGGTGGCGCTGGCGGAGCCGGGCGCGGGCCCGGTGATGTAAGGCGCGAGCGGGTACTCGTTGATGTCCATGAAGTACCAGATCGATCCCCAGATCAGGTAGCCGTTGAGCGCGCCGATCAGCGCGCCGAGGACGCTTTCCTGCAAATTATCGCGCCCTTCGCGTCGCTGAAGGTCGGCGCCCATGATCGAGCGGGTCTGGTAGGCGAAAAAGACAATGGCGGCGAAGATGCCGCTCTGCACGAGGAATACCTGATCGCGGCTGACGTTCGCCAGCAGGGTGCCGCGCAGGAGGGTATCGAACTGAAAGAGGGCAAACAAGCCGAGCACGATGCCCGCCGTCGAGACGATTTCCTTATTCCAGCCGCGCAAAAAACCGATAATCGCAAAGAAGATCGACATCATCACTAAAACGGCGGAAAGCTGCATCATAGATTCTTGTCCCCTGCAAGGCGAAGCAGTTCCCGCGCGACGTTCTCCGCGCCTTCAGGCTGCCCCAATGCTCCGGCGCAGTCGCGCATCGCCGCCAGCCGCGCGGGATCAGCAAACAGGGCACGCACGGTCGGCAGCAGGTCTTCAGGCATCGCCTCGTCGCGCAGCAGAACGGCTGCGCCTCGCTCCACCAGATAATCGGCGTTGACCTTCTGGTAGCGCCACGCATACGGATACGGCACCAGCACCGAGGGCAGCCCGAACAGCGGCAGTTCCCCTAACACACTGGCTCCAGAACGGCACACCACCAGATCGGCGCTCGCCAGCGCCAGCGCCATGTCCTCATGTAAATACGGATAGGCGTGATAATGGTCGCACTTGCCGATTTCCTCGCGCCGCGCCGCGATCTGATCCCAGTCGAGCGTGCCAGTCAGGTGCATGATCTGTACGCCGTCATCCAGCAGAGCGGGCACGATCTCGATCAGCGCATGGTTGATGCTGCGTGCCCCCCGACTGCCGCCGAACACCAGTAGAGTCGGTTTGGCGGGATCAAGGTCGAAGTGCGCGATCCCGGCGGCGCGCGTCGCTTCACGCATCGAGCGGCGCAGCGGATAGCCCGTGACCACCGTTTGCCCGGCGCGAAAGTACACGGCAGAGGCATCAGTAGTGGTCGCCACACGAGTGACGAACGGGCGCAGCGCCTTGATCGCAATCCCCGGCTCGATGTCGGGCAGGTAGATCAGGCTGGGCACCCGGAGCATCCAGCCCGCCAGCGCGACGGGCAAGCCAACCCAACCGCCGGTCAGGAACAAGGCTCGCGGGCGCTCGCGCAGAATCAACCCCAGCGATTGCAGCGTTCCTATGATTAGCTTAACGACACTTTGCGCGGCACGCAACACGCCGACGCCGTGCAAGGGTCCGGCGTAGACTTCGGCGTAGCGGTCGAATTTGAGGTTGGCTTCGTCCAGCAGCGGGCGCTCGAAGCCGCCGACGCTGCCGACGAAGGTGAGCTTAGTGTCGGGTTGCAGCGCGCTCAGCGCTTCGGCGACGGCTACCGCTGGATAGACGTGTCCACCGGTTCCCCCAGCCGCGATCATCATGCTGCGCACGAGTGTTTCTCCCCTCCGGTGAATTCTCCAGCGCCGTCACCCGCGCCACGCTGAATAAAAGTCCGGTTCCCGCCATAATAGTGATCAACGAGGAGCCGCCGTAGCTGATGAAGGGCAGCGCAACGCCGGTCGTGGGAATCAGGTTGATCATCACGGCGATGTTCATCATGGCTTTGGTGATGATCCACAGAGTCACACCCGACGCCAGCAGCGAGCCGAAGGGATCGTGTGCCTTGCGCGCGATCTGCAAGCCGCGAATCACCAGCAGGACGAACAGCGCGATCACGAACGCCGCGCCGATAAAGCCGAGTTCTTCGCCGATGACGGCGAAAATGCTGTCGGTGTGCGGCGTAGGCAAGAAGCCGGGGAATTTCTGGCGTCCCTGCCCCAAGCCGACGCCAGTCCAGCCGCCGTTGAGGAAGGCGATCATCGCCTGCTGCGCCTGATAGTTGGTCTTGCTCAAGTCGGTCAAGCCCGCGATGAAGGGACCGAAACGTCCCTGCGCGTAGTTCAGATGCTCGGTGATGAAGTAGCCCGCGCCCGCCATCACCCCCATTACCACCGTGAGGTGCAGGATGTTGGCTCCGGCAAGGAAGAACATCACGCCCGCGACGATGAAGATGGTCACGGTGGTGCTGAGGTCGGGCTGAAGCGCCACCAACCCGCCCATGATCGCAATCAGCATGGCGAAGGGGATCAAGCCGTGCGTGATGCTGGCAACTCGCGTATTTTTCGAGCCGAGCCACGCCGCCATGTAGATCACGACCGTCAGTTCCGCCAGTTCACCGGGCTGATACGAGCCGTTGACGAACGCGCGGTTCGCGCCAAACGTTTGATCGCTGAACAAGAGCACGGCGATCAGCGTGGCGATGGTGATCAAGAGCAGGACGACGACAAACCGCTTCCAGATGCGGTAGTTGATGAAGGTGAGCAAGACGAAAACGGTGGTGCCAATCGCCAGATTGCGGACGTGCTGCATGAAAATGTAGGTATCGCTGCCGTATGCCTGATAGCTCCAGTCGAAAGTGGTGCTGTAGATCATCAGGCTGCCGATGGCGAGCAGCAGACCGAGCAGCACCAACAGCGGCAGGTCGATGGTGGACAGGAAGCTGCGATGATGCTCGACCGGGCGCGCGACTTCGCCGGTGCTTTCTGCCGCCGGTTTGAAGATGTGCGTGCGCCGGGTGAGCGGCGAATCAATTGAGAGATCAGCGTCCGTGAACTGCGGCACTTCCGCCATACCTGTCCCTTCCTATAAAGACTGACTCACTGCTACTGATCGCGGCGGCGCGTCCATAAATTCATCCGGTGGGCAGGGCAGCGCCATGCCCCTACCCTGCCTCGCTCGGCGCGAATTTGTGGGGGCGGGTTTCAAGCCCGCCCCTACGGTTGGCATCGGCGGACAGAATTACCGGATTGAATTGGAAACGCGCCTCCACCATCGGCGGAGCGAAATGACCATTAAACCAGCTTAATCTTTTTCATTCTAACCCGTTATAACGCTTGCACAAGCTTACGAAAGTGTTCCCCGCGCTGCTCGAAGTCTTTGTAGGCGTCGTAGCTGGTGCCGCCGGGCGAGAGCAGTACCACGTCGCCGGGCTGTGCCAGCTTCGCGGCGAGCGCAGTCGCTTCGTCCAGCGTCTTGACGCAGGTCACGGGTTCTTCGCTGCCGCAGAGCAGCTTGACCAGCTTGACGATGCCTTCGCCGAACTCGCCGAAGGCGACGATGTGGCGGGTTTTGGTCAGCGCCAGCGAGAGCATGATCTCCCACGGAAGTTTTTTGTCGCGCCCGCCCAGCAGCAGGATCAGCGGCTGGTCGTAAGACTTGAGCGCCGCCAGCACCCGCTCCGGCGCGGTGGCGATGCTGTCGTTGACGTAGGTCACGCCGTTGAGGACGCGCACGGTTTCGAGGCGGTGGGGGACGCCGTGAAACTCCCGAACCGCTTCCGTCATGACCGCCGGATCGATGCCGAGCGTGCCGGTGATGGCGCAGGCTGCCAGCACGTTCAGGACGTTGTGGTCGCCGCGCAGGAGAATCTCGGAGCGCTCGCAGATCACGTGCGGCTCGCCGTCGGGGCTGGCGTCTCCGGCGACGATCAGGCGCTCGCCCGCCAGAAACGCGCCGTCGGAGACCATCTCGCGGGCGCTGAACCAGACCACGTCGCCGGGCGCGATCTGCTCGAACTGGCTGGCAATCGGGTCGTCGCGCCCCAGCACCGCCACGTCGCGCGGCTTCTGGTAAAGCAGGATGTGCGCTTTCGCCTGCGCGTAGGCTTCCATCGAGCCGTGACGATCCAGATGATTGGGCGTGAGGTTGAGCACGGTGCCGACGTTGGGGCTGACGGTCATCAACTCTAGCTGGAAGCTGGACAGTTCCATCACCACCCGATCCTGCGGGCTGATGATGGGCAGGACGCTGAGCAGCACGTCGCCGATGTTGCCGCCGACCCAAGTGCGATGCCCGGCGCGCTTGAAGATTTCGCCGGTGAGGGTGGTGGTGGTGGTCTTGCCCGCGCTGCCGGTGATGCCGATCACCGGGGCGGGGCAGCGTTCCATGAACAACTGCGCGTCATTGGTGAGCGGGACGCCGTAGCGGATCGCCAACTGCAAAATGGGCAGGTCGAGCGGGACGCCGCCGGATACGCAGATCAAATCCGCGCCTTCCAGCACGATTTCAGGGTGCCCGCCGAGGATGAACTCGACGCCGGGATATTCCGACGGGTTGAGCTTCAGTTCCTCCTGCGTCTTGCCGTCGTTGACCACCACGCGCGCGCCGATGGTCGGCAACCAGCGCGCCAGCGCCTTGCCCTGCCGCGCGAAGCCGATCACGACGATGGTTTTGCCTTGTAACGGATCAGACATGCAAGAACCCTTCTATAGTACCGAGTGCCGAGTGCTGAGTGCTGAGTTAAGAACAAAGACGCTGCTTGTGCGACCCAAAGTTGCCTTTGTACTTTACTCGGTACTCAGTACTCAGCACTCGGTACTTCTCTTTAAATCAACGCCAGCGCCACGCCGATCATCGCAGCGAGCAGACCAACCAGCCAGAAACGCTGCACGATCTGGGTTTCGCTCCAGCCGGACAGCTCAAAGTGATGATGAATGGGCGACATGCGAAACAAACGCTGCCCTTTGGTGATCTTGAAGTAGCCGACCTGCAAGATCACGCTGAACATCTCCGCCATCGGCACGATGGCGATGATCGGCAGCAGCAGCCACTGCCCGGTCATGACTGCGACCGTGCCGAGAGTCGCGCCCAGCGAGAGCGCGCCGATGTCGCCCATGAACATCTGCGCGGGATGGGCGTTGAACCACAGAAAGGCGAAACAGGCGCCCACGATGATGAAGCACAACTGCACCAGAAATATCTGCCCCTGTAAGTAGGCGATGATGCCGTAGGCGGCGAAGGCGCTGGCGCTGATGATCCCGGCGAGTCCATCCAGACCGTCGGTGAAGTTGACGGCGTTGGACATGCCCACGATGCAGATGATCACCAGCGGGATGAACAGGATGGGCGAGATGGGGATGACGACGCCGTTAAACAGTGGCAGCGCCACCTCGTTAGCGAACTGAAAGCCACCGTCGCGCCGGTAGAGCGAAAACATCACCGCGACCACCGCCGCCAGCGCGATCTGGATCAGCATCTTGACCCGCCCGGTCAAGCCTTCGCCATGACGCGCCTCGCCGCGCGCGCGGCGGAAGCCCTGCCAGTCGTCCACCGCGCCCAGCGCGGCGAAGCCCACCAGCACGAACAGCGGCAGCAGGATGCTGGGGCCGGTGAGGGCGTTGGGCGTGGGGCGGATGATGCTGGCGATGTTCAACGCCATCGTGATCACGATCACGGGCAGCACAATCAGGATGCCGCCCATAGTGGGCGTCCCGGCTTTGCTTTCGTGCTGCTTCAAGCCTTCGCGTATCTGCTTGCCCGCCTTGAGGCGGCGCAGAATCTCGACCAGCGGACCTCCCCAGATCACGCCGAGCACAAATGCGACTGCGCCGACGGTCAGCGCTAATGGAAGTCCTGCTCCCATATAGGTTCCTACTTTCGCCTACGGGGGCATGGCATCGCCATGCCCCTACGTAATGTCTCGTTCGGCGGGCACGATATATCGTGCCCCTACAACAAACACATGTCCACGCTTGCTGCGTGAGGGCGGGTCACAGACCCGCCCCTACAAAACGTCTTATCCGATTACGGGTTGATGTCGTTGACCGCGCCGCCCTGCGCTGCCAGCGCGTGACGCACGTTGTCGGGTGGGATGTCCAGCAAAATCGCCAACCGCTCCGCCAGCTTCGCAAAGGCGGGCGCGGCGGTGGACGATCCCCAGTAATCTTTCGGGCGATCCAGCTTGATGAAGATGATCACCTGCGGATCGTCGGCGGGGAAGAAGCCGATGAAGGACGCAATCGACCCGGCGACCTCGTAACCGATGGGTGTGGCGATCTGCGCGGTTCCGGTCTTGCCCGCGATGGTGTAGCCGGGCACTGAGGCTTTGCCGTCCAGACCGTCGTTGACCACCGCGATCATCATCTGGGTGACTTCCTCTGCGGTCTGCGCGGAAATCGGTCGCCCCAGATTGGCGGGATGCGCCAGCACCTCGTTATCGCCGTCGATGATGGCGTAGACCACGTGCGGCTGCATCATCAAGCCGCCGTTGGCGATTGCGGATGCCGCCGCGATCATTTGCAGCGGCGTGACCGCGACGCCCTGCCCGAACGCCTGAGTTGCAAACTGGCTCTCGCTCCAGGTTTCATCGCCGGGGGCGGGCAACTGACCGGGCTGCTCGCCTTCGAGGTCGATTCCGGTCAGCCGACCGATGCCGAAACGCCCCATCATGGTATAGAAGTTGCTGGTGCCCATCTTCAGGGCGATGGTCGAAGCGCCGATGTTGAGCGAATTGACCAAAATCTGGGTCGCGTCCACCGTGCCGTGCGCGGCGCGATCCCAGTCGTAGATGTCGGTGCCGCCGACGGTCAGCTTGCCCTCGTCCAGATAGGTGAAATCCGGCGTGATCGAGCCGGTTTCCAGCCCGGCTGCCATGGTCAAAATCTTGAATACCGAACCCGGCTCAAACTGCCCGCTGATGGCGGGGTTGGTGAGCTGGGACTCGTCCTGAATGTTGAAGTAGGTGTTGGGGTCGAAGGACGGGTAGCTCGCCATCGCCAGAATCTCGCCCGTGCGTGGATTTTCGACGATGATGCTGCCGCTGCTGGCTTGATAGGTATTGATGTCGTCCAGAAGCTCGCTTTCCGCGACGTACTGCACGTCGCGGTCGATGGTCAGCACCACGTCGCGCCCGTGCTGCTCGGCGGCGTCCACCTGCGGCACGTCGAAGGGGATGTTGCTCACGGTCTGGTCGGTGACGCGCCCGGCAAGCTGATCGTTATAGTGACCTTCGACGCCGTAGTAGCCGCGCAGGTCGCCGCCGACGAAGCCGAGTACCTGCGCCGCGACGGTCCCCTGCGGATAGCTGCGGTGCGGCACCGACTCAAACGTGATCTCTGGCAGATCGAGCGCGCGCACCTGCTGCGCGAGGTCGGCGCTGACGCTGGGGGCAATCAGCACCCAGTCCTGATCGCTGTTGAGGGCGTTGAAGATGTCGAGTTCGTTCACGCCGAGGATGGTCGAAAGCTGGGTGGCGGTGAGGCGCGAGTTTGCGACCAAGCTGGGGCTGGCGCCGATGCGGTATTCCAGCGTGTTGACTGCCAGCGCTTCGCCGTGACGGTCGTAGATGTTGCCGCGCGCGGCTGCCAGTTGCAGCGTGCGGGTGTAGCCGCTGTCGCGCAGGTTGTCCAGATAGGTGGTGGTCTGCGGGTCGAGCGGAAGCTGGAACATCAGCAAACGCAGCAGCAGAATGGCGCTGGCGATCAGCAAGCCGACAATCACCACCGGCAAGCGCCTGCGAAAGACCTCCTGCTGAGGATAAACCGTCTGCATCAGTGTGCCTCCTGACTGCTAAAGCCCTGAAGCTGATTTTTCAGCGAATCCAACTGCTGCTGAAGCCATCCGGTGAACGACTTGTCATAGCTGGGCACCGGGTGCGGAGCGGACTGGGCGGGCACCAGCGCCGACACCTGACGATTCGGGTTGTAGCCGTCCACCACCAGATATTCGATGTCGGAGGTTTCCGCCGCGACGAAGCCCAGTTCCTCGGCGCGCTGCTGCAAGCGGGGCATACTCTGCAAGCTGGCGATTTCGGCGCGGAGCTGTTCGTTCTGCTGTTCGAGGTTGTTGCGGTCGTCGATCAAGTTGGCAAGCTGGCGTCCGGTCGCCGAGGTAGACGCCGCCTGTGACAGATACAGCCCGCCGATGATCAGCGCGACGAACAGCGCCAGCGTGCCCAGCGCCAATACCTGCCGCTGCGGTCGCCAGCGCGAACGGTCAAGCGTGTGCTGAATCCACTGGCTCATAGCTTCTCCACGACTCGGAGCTTGGCGCTGCGGCTGCGCGGATTCTGCGCGATCTCGGCTTGGTCAGCGACGATGGGCTTGCGGTTGATCAGCCGGACGCTGGCGTGATGTCCGCAGACACAGACCGGGGTCTTGGGCGGACAGATGCAGTCGGTGCTGGCGAGGCGGAAGGCGTCCTTGACGATGCGATCTTCGAGGCTGTGGAAGCTGATCACCGCCAGCCGACCGCCCGGACTTAACAGGTCAATCGCCAGCGGGAGCGCGCGCTCGACTTCGGCAAGCTCGTCGTTGACGGCGATGCGCAGCGCCTGAAAGACGCGGGTCGCTGGGTGGATTTTCTGTTCGTAGCGCCGGGGAGAGGCTTGCTCGATCACGGCAGCCAAGTCGCGGGTGGTGGCGTAGGGTCGCTGGCGGACGACCGCGCGGGCAAGTCGGCGGCTGTCGCGCTCCTCGCCGTAGCGGAAAAACAGGTCGGCAAGCTCGCGCTCGTCCAGTGTGTTGACCAAATCGGCAGCATCCGGTCGGCTGCCTTCGGGATCGAAGCGCATGTCGAGGGGACCATCCGCACGGAAGGCAAAGCCTCGTTCCGGCATGTCCAACTGCATCGACGATACGCCCAGATCGAGCAGGATGGCATCGACCGCATCCCAACCGAGCCGAGCCGCTTGCTCGGTCATCTCGGCGTAGCTGGCGTGAGCGAAATGTACCCGGTCGGCGTAAGCGGCGAGGTTGGCGCGGGCGATCTCCATCGCCATCGGGTCGCAGTCCAGCCCCAGCAGCTCGCGGACGCCGCGTTCCAGCAGGGCGGCGGTGTGACCGCCCGCGCCGAGCGTGCCGTCTATCGCCCGCTCGACGATGGTGTCCGGCGGCAGCAGATGATCCAGCACCGCATCGCGTAAAACCGGGATATGCATCCGTCAATCACCTTAGGTCACTGAGGCGATTATAGCACAGTATCCCGCAGTGAATCGCACAAGTGAGCGGCGGTCTAAGTCGATTGAGTGGATCGAGGAAGAAGGGAAGAAAAGCAGGCGGGCGAAACCTCGCCCGCCTGCTTAAGCAGTTGCGAGCGGCAGCGTGATGGTCACCTGCGTGCCTTTGCCGACAATCGACAGAATGTCGAGGGTGCCGTTGTGCGCCTCGATGATGCGCTGCGCCAGCGCCAGCCCCATGCCCATGCCCTGCTGCTCGGTGGTTTCGCGGTCAAGCTGGCTGAAATCGCGCAGCGCGTCGGCAAGGCGATCTTCGGGGATGCCGGGACCTTCATCGACGATGCTGATGACGACTTGACCGTTGGAACACCACTGGGTGATGTTGACCTGACTGTTTTCGGGCGAGAAGGTGAGCGCGTTGGCGATCAGTTCGGCGAGCGCCTGCTTGAGCGAGGGCGGATTGCACATCACCAGCGCTTCACGGTCGTGATCGTGGAACTGGACGCTCACGTTGGGCTGCTGTTGATAGGCGAAGCGCCGCGCCAGATTGTTGGCGGCGACCAGCATCTCCCACAGGCGCATGGGCAGCCCGTCGTGCATGATGGTCTCGTGGGTGAGCATCCCGGCTTCAAGCTGGGTGATGAACACCAACTGCTCGACGCGGTGGCTCAGTCGTTTGCTGCCCGCGCTGATCGAATCCAGCAGTTCTTGGAGTTCGGCGGGAGTCAACTGCCCGATTTGCCGTGATATCACGTCCACCACGGTGTTGATGGAAATCAAGGGCGTGCGCAGTTCGTGGGTGACCATGCGGGTCAACTGGCGCTTGACGTTCTCGATCTTCTGCTCGGAATGCACGGCGATCTGGCTTTGGCGCCGGAGCCGGGTATTGATCGCGGTCAGGAGTTCCGCCGAGGTGAAGGGCTTGGTCAGGTAGTCGTCGGCGCCCAAATCCATCCCCTGACGCATGGACTCGCGGTCGGCTTTGGCAGTCAGAAAAATGAAGGGCGTGTCCGCGGTCTGCGGGCTGCTGCGAATCTGTTCCAACACCTGATAACCGTCGAGATCGGGCATCATAATGTCGCAAATAATCAGATCGGGCGCGTAGTCCATCGCAACTTCCAAGCCCTGCGCGCCGCTGTTGGCGCCCTGAACTTCGAAGTCGGTATATTCCAGCAGCTCCGTGATGTCTTCGAGGAGGTAGCGCTCGTCTTCAATCACTAGAACTTTCGTCATCTTGGAACCCCGTAGCGTAAAGGAAAAATTGTTCCTACGCTTATGCTACCGTTAAAACTCATGCAACATTATAGATTTTTCCCGAAATATTCGTGAAAACCGTCGATTTGAAGCATACACCGAAACACTAAGAGGTCGTCATAAAGGAATCCTAGTGGACGGCGGGGGTTACAAAAGTGTATCAAGGCTGGTCGGGGGCAACGACGAATAAAAAAGGGCACGACATGTCGTGCCCCTACAGGCTGGTGTTACAGCGACTCTTTGATCAGTTCGGCGAGGTGAGCCGTGATGCCGGGGACGGCGGTCAGTTCCTCAGCGCTGGCGGCGCGGATGGCGTCAATCGAGTTGCCGTAGGCTTTGAGCAGCGCCTTGCGCTTGGCGGGTCCGACGCCGGGGATGGCTTCCAGTCGGCTGACCATACCGATCTTGTTGCGGCGGGCGCGGTGGCTGGTGATGGCGAAACGGTGGGCTTCGTCGCGGACGCGCTGGACGAGATACAGCGCGGGACTGCGGCGCGGGAGGATCACCGGGGCGGGCTGACCGGGCAGATACAGTTCCTCGAACTGCTTCGCCAGCGCCGCGACCGGGACTTTGCCGAACAGGTCGAACTCAGTCAGGACTTCGACGGCGATGCCAAGCTGTCCCTTGCCGCCGTCGATCAGGAATAGATCGGGCAGCAGACGCCAGGTTTCATCGCGGTCTTCCTTGCCGGGCACGGGCGGCATGGGATCGTCATGCGCCTGCTTCCAGCGATTCAGGCGGCGGGTGAGGGCTTCGCGCATCGACTGGTAGTCGTCGGGCCGGCGTGGCTGACGGTGCGAATGTTGAAGCGGCGGTACTCGGATTTCTTGGGCACGCCCTGCACGAACATCACGCGGCTGGCGACAATCGCCGTCCCCTGGGTGGTGCTGATGTCGTAGCACTCGATGCGGTTGGGAATGGTGGGCAGATTGAGCGCCTTTTGCAGCTCGCCGAGCGCGTTCTCCTGCTTGAGGGTGTCGGCTTCCCACTGGGCGCGCAGCATGTGCAGGGTTTCGTCGGCATTCTCTTTGGCGATGTCGATCAGGTGGCGCTTGTCGCCGCGCTGGGGGACGGTGATGGTCACGCGCTTGCCCGCGCGTCGGTCTTTCAGCCAGCGCTCGATGATGCGCGCTTCCTCAATGTTGTTCGGCAGGACGATCTCCGGCGGGACTTCGGCGCTGTCGCCGTAGAAGCGCTTGATGAATTCGCCCAGCACCTCGGAATCCAGTTCGTCGTCGGTGCCTTCCAGCGTGCGGGAGTTGCTGCCGATCAGCTTGCCGTTGCGGATGAACAAAATCTGCACCACCGCGTCGCCGTCGTCCCGCGCCAGCGCGATCACGTCCTGATCGGTGAAGCCGGGGCTGACGGCTTTATGCTCGCGGGTGATGTACTCAATCGCCTTGAGTTGATCGCGCAGGGCGGCGGCTTTTTCGAAGTCGAGGCGCTCGGCGGAGTTGTTCATCTCCTGCTCGATGCGCGCGGTCACGCCCTCGGATTTGCCGCTGAGCACGTCCATCAACTCCTGAATCATGGCGCGGTACTGCTGGTTGTTCACCGCGCCGATGCAGGGCGCGTTGCAGAGCTTGATGTCGTAGAACAGGCAGGGGCGCGGGTCTTTCCCGGTGATCTCGCGGTCGCAGGTGAGGTAGGGGAACACTTTGCGCAGGGTTTGGAGCGTGTTCTGCACCGCCCACATCGCTACGTAAGGTCCGAAGTAGCGCGCGCCGTCGTTGGTGACGCGGCGGGTAGTTTCGACCTTCGGGAACGGGTCTTGCCAGCCGACGCGGATGTAGGGATATTTCTTGTCGTCCTTGAGGCTGATGTTGTAGTGCGGCTTGTAGCGCTTGATCAGGGTTTCTTCGAGGATCAGCGCCTTGATCTCGTTTTCCTCGACGATGAAGTCGATGTCGCGGATGTTCTCGCGCAGGCGCAGGGTTTTGAGGTTGCTCTCGGCGCTGGAATTGAAGTAGCTGCGGACGCGGTTGCGCAGTTTTTTGGCTTTGCCGACGTAGATAATCTTGCCGCGCTCGTCCTTCATCAAGTAGACGCCGGGCTTGAACGGCAGATTTTTGAGGATCGTCTTAATGTGGTCGGAGGGTGTGAAGGTCATAATTTAAGCGATTAGCGATTAGCAATTAGCGGTTAGGAACTGGTTGTATTTTAGCAGAAATTCCGCTGGAATTCGACGTTTTGTTCTAAACGCTGTCGGAAAGCGGTTGAGGCTGATAGCGAACATGCCTGAAACGTCCATTTAGGCTGAATGAAGAATTGCCGCTTCACGCTTTCGGGACGAAACGCAACGCTAATGTTCGGCAATGACTGTGATAACGTAAGGCATAGTCACCCATAGGACATTCCATCATGCGTAGACTCCTTTTGCTTGCAATAGTGCTTTTATTTGCCTTGCAACCTGTCTTTGCTCAAAATATTCTGCCCCTTGACCAGTTGACGGGCGGGGAAATCACGCAGGACAGCCCGGTGATTTCCTATTTCATCGCCGTGAATGCCGGGCAGCCGCTGCATATTTCGGCGGTCGCCGTCACCACCGGGCTGGTGCTTCGGGAGCGCTCTACAGCCCCAGCGGCACGCTGCTTCAGAATTATCCAAACGCGAACAACAGCCCAAGCTTTGAGATCACCCTTCAGACCGGCGCGGGCGGCATCGTGCGGTTGGACATTTCAAGCGCGAATTCGCAGACGGGCAAGTTCGTGATCGTCGCCCAAGAAGCTGCGCTGCCAACGCCCGGCGTGCAGCTTGCGCCGAATGAGTCGGTTTCCGGCATGGTTCAGCCAAACGCGCAGATTTCGTACATGGTGACTGCCGACCCAACCAATCGCCAAATCCTCGACGTGCGCACGACCGACCCGCAAGCCAGCCTAAGCGTTCAACTGGAGGACGCATCCGGCAACGTCCTCGCCTCGCTGGATGTTCAGGCAGGCGCTGGCGAGATGCTGATCCCGACCGGAACCAGCAGTTTTGCCATCGTCGTGAACAACCCGCAAGATGTCGCTGTCGGGTTTACGATGACCGTCCTGCCGATCAACGGTCTGCTCAGCACACCGACGCAGACGGCGACCATCCTCCCGACCGTTCCGGTGACGCTCGCACCTACCGCGCCAACCGACTGCACGGTCACGCCGCTGTACATCGCAGTCAACGTGCGGCGCGGACCTTCGACCCGATTCGATGCGTTTATGTCTTTACAACCGGGCGCAAGCTTGACCGCCGTCGCACGGAATGCCGACGGATCGTGGTATCAGGTCGATACGGGGAACGGCTTGGGCTGGGTGGCTGCCAGCGTCATCACCAGCACGGGACCCTGCGCCAGCCTGCAAGTCATCTTTGTCGCTACTCCGACGCTGCCCCCCGCGACCAGCACGCCGCGACCGACCCAAGCGGTTGCACAGCATTGTGCACCTTATACCTTCCGTCAGGACGAGGCTAACGGCGCCTATATGACGATCTCGCTCCCGCAGGGGAACATGAACGATGTGATCAGCTTCAAGGATGGTTATCACACCCAGTACCTCTTACCGACCTGCCGCGCCATGCTCTGGAATTCAGTATCGTTCACTTGCGAGGTTACCGATTCCCAAGGCGATCTGGGGTGGGTTCTCGACACAACAAACGCCCACTTCGACTGGAACGCCACTTGCGGCTCGAACACCAATACCAATCAGCCGGGGATGTCGTTCGGAGTACGCTAGGTGCGTACCCGGTTGGGATCGACCACGTATTCCCACCAGTTCCAGGAGATGCCGTTGGTTTCGCCGACGCCGTGGGGCAGGTGGCTCAGCCACCAGACATGGTGCTTGCGAATGTCGCCGCTGCCCCACTCGGCGCAGGTCATGACGCGCGGATCGCCGCTGAGGTCGGGGAAGCGATACCAGGTGTCGGCGCGGGAGGGGACGGGGGTCGGGTTGCCCCAGTCGTAATCGCGGAGGCTGTTGGGTGCAAAATGGACGTTGCCGCACTCGGCGCGACCGGGAAATTTCTGGTCGTAGCGGCAGAAGCGCTCCCACAGGTTCGAGTCGCCATGCTGACGCTCAAACACTTTGCTGAGAATCGACTCGACGCGATGCCCCATGTCTTCGAGCATCTCGCCGACGCCGCGCTCGTAATTGAAGCCCATGATCACGAAGCGGCGTCGGGCGCTCTCGGTGCCTGCCAGCGGCGGCGCGTTGCACCAGAAGGCGCCGGGTCCCGCCATGATCAATTCGTAGTAGCCGCAGTAGGGGAAGCCGAGCAGCCAAACCTCGTCTATTTGCCCGGAATTCACCTGCTCGATCAGCTTGAACTCGCGCACCAGCGCTAAGTAGTCCACCGCGTCGGGCTGGTGAAACTGGCGGCTGCTCCACGCGCGATCAAAGTTGGCGTCGGTGTAGCGAAAGCCGTCCAGCTTGAGCGGGAAGTCATCTACCTCGATGCGCTGCACGATTTGGTAGTTCAGATAGCCGGAGCTGGCGGTTTGCAGGTCGGCGATGTAGCCCTGCGCCAGTGGATCGGGATGGTTCCAGCCATACGCCTGCTGCGCTTTGCGCCCGCCGCGCGGGTGAATCACCGGGTTGTGGATGATTGCGAGGACTTTGGGGTGAACCGGCGCGGGCTGGGGCAGATCGGCGGGGGGCACGGTTGGCAGGTCAGACGCGCCCGACTCCAGCGGGTGAGTTCCACCGAATAGGCGATTCAGAAAATCGTTCAGCATGAGGCTTTCCTCTGGATAGGCTGGCTTCAGTGTAGCGGATTTGAAGCTAGAAAAATATGATTTACCACAGAGGACACGGAGGACGCAGAGATGGGGCGTGCATCAGTTGAGCATTGACGCGGCATGAAATCTTTGCTTTAATTAAAATAATAATTGCGACCAGAGAGGGCAGCCATGATGCACGACCGAATCTACTACAGCCGTGACGCCGAAGCGCAGGCGATGCGGGAGCGGAACATCGCCATCCTTGCCTTTTTCGTCGTCGGGATCACGGTGGGGACGGCGCTGGCGCTGCTGTTCGCGCCCCGCAGCGGCGCGAACACGCGCGCTGAAATCGGCGGCGCGCTGGAACAGGGCTTCGACGAAGGGCGCAAAGCCAGCGCCGAAGCCATCGAGCGGCTTGAAAAGGATTTCGCCGACATGCGCAAGCGCATCGACGAACGGCGGTAATCCAAATCGGGCGCACCGCCACGCGCCCCTACACCAATTTGCGCAGCGCGATCTCTGCGACGGAACGGGCGGCGGGATCGGGATCGCTAAGGGCAAGGGTGAGGCGAGCGGACGCGCGCGAATCGCCGAACTGCGCCAACCCCAGCGCCGCGCTCAGGCTGATCTGCGGATGGGAGTCTCCCAGCAGCGCCGCCAGCGGATCGACCGCGCGCGGGTCAGCGAGCGCGACCAGCGACCACGCCGCGCCCAAGCAAATCTCGGCAGCGTCCTGCCCCAAATCCGCCAGCAGCAGGCTTTCGGCTCGCTGACGCGGGTTAGCATCGAGGCGGATCAGCATTTCGGCGGCGCTCTGCCGCGTCCCCCAGTCGGAATCGTTCAACAGAGCTTCCAGCGACTCGGCGATGCGCGGGCTGTCAAAGGTGGCACCGAGTTCGCCCAGCGCCCGCGCCGCCTGCTCGCGGACGGCGGGATCGCTTGAACCAAGCGCGGCGATCAGCGGCTCAATCGCCCGCGCATCGCCCGCCGATGCCAGCGCGGTGATAGCGGTGATGCGTATCGGCGAGTCGGGGCTGCGCTCCGCACGGTCGATCAGGGCGGGAATCAGGCGCGGATCGTCGGTCTGCGGGAGCAGGGCGAGGACAAGCGGCAGGTCGGCGGCGTCGAGCGCGCGGATCAGCGTCTCAAAAAGGCTGTCCATGCTCCCCCATGCGAATTTGCAGCAGATAGCCGAGTTCGCAGCGCCGCCTGCTCGATCAGCGTGCTGGAATTAGCAACCGCGTCTGACAGCGACATCGGCGCGTTCACTATCGGGAGCGCCGCCCATAATCCCGCCTCGTGGAGTCGCAGTTCATCGACTGCCATACTTCCGACCAGCGCGACCGTGGGGACTCCGTGCTGCGCCGCGCTCCGCGCCACGCCGAGCGGACCCTTGCCGTGCAGGGTTTGATCGTCCAAGCGCCCTTCGCTGGTGATCACCAGCGCGGCGTCGGCGAGGGAGTCGTCAAAGCCGCGCAGGTCGAGGATCAGGTCGATGCCCGGACTGGATGCGTCCGCCGAGATACGCCATCAGCCCGGCGCTGAGCGCGCCCGCCGCGCCACCGCCCGGCATTGAGCCTACGTCCACGCCGATCTGCCCGGCGGTGAGGGCGAAGAAGTGGGTGAGGTTGGCTTCCAGCGCGGCTAGGTCGTCGGGCGATGCGCCTTTCTGGGGAGCGAACACCGCCGCCGCGCCCTGATCGCCTAAAGTCGGGTTGTCTACGTCCGAAGCGATGATCACCTCGACTTCGCGCCAGCGCGGATCGAGCGCGGCGATGTCGATGCTGCGGATCAGATGCAGGCTGCCGCCGCCGGGCGGGACTTCGCCTCCTTCGGCGTCGAGCAGGCGCACGCCGAGCGCCTGCAGGCAGCCCGCGCCGCCATCGACGGTCGCGCTGCCGCCCATGCCCACGATCACCCGGCGCGCGCCCGCGTCCAGCGCGGCCCGCATCAACTGCCCGGTGCCGTAGGTGCTGGCGCGCAGCGGATCGAGCTGATCGGCGGGCAGCAGCTCCAGCCCGGAGGCGAGCGCCATCTCGATCACGGCGGTGCTGCCGATCAAGCCGAACGCCGCTTCGACCGGGCGACCCAGCGGATCGGCGACCGGGACCGTAATGCGCTCGCCGCCGCCGATCAGCAGAGCGTCGAGCGTTCCGTTACCGCCGTCGGCGACTGGGAGCAGGGTCAGGTCGGCGCTCAAGCCGGAGCGGGTCAGCCCGCGCGCGATGGCGCGAGCGGCGTCGGCGGCGCTCAGACTGTGCTTTAAGGCACTTGCAGCGATGACAATTCTCATTTGCAAAATCCTGTTCGCGGCGGTAATGTTCATTACGAGTGTAACAATCTGTGAAAAATTTCCGAATTTATACAGATTTCATGCTTAATTCACTGCGCTGGCGCTGGACGACTGTTATAATAGCTGACAGGTCGTAAGCTTTGTTATAAGGAATCGACTCGGAGTTCGAAACGGTGCTTGAAAACAAATGGGCACTAGTGGTTGAGGATGACGCGCACAGCTTGGTTGCAATCTCGTCGCTGCTGCGCGATTTGGGCGTCCAGTTCAAACGCAACACCACCGGCGCGAACGTCTCCGAGCAGATGCGCACGATGACACCGTCTCCGAATTTTATCCTGCTCGACATCGACCTCGCGGGCGGGGACGCCTTTGTGATCAACCAACGGATTCAATCCGACCCGACGCTGCGGCAAATCCCGGTGATCGCGCTCGGATCGACCGACGATTTTCCGCTGCGCCAGCAGATGCAGCGCGCGGGTTTTGCTGCGCTGATTCTGAAACCAATCCCACGCCGCCGCTTCGCCGACCTGCTGGAGCGGATTCTCGGCGGGGATCAGGTCTGGGAAGCGGCGATCTGATTTCCCCCGAACACGACGATTTGCTATCATAATTCCGCATCAGGTCTCGACACGAGTTTTAGGAGAGGTTGGCTCATGGATGCAGCAGCCGCATTGGATCGGATCGAACAAGGCGCGCTCATGGCGGGGATGCGCGGGAATTTTCCGCCGGACGTGGCGCTGGCGCACGCTGCCGCGCTAATCGACGCTGGGCAGATCAACGTATTCGAGTTCACGATGAATTCGGTGCGCGCGATTGAGGCGATGCAGGCGACCAAAAATGCCTACGGCGACGAAGCGGTGGTGGGCATGGGCACGGTGCTGGACGCGGAGACAGCGCAGCGGGTGCTGGACGCGGGCGCGGATTTCATCATCGCGCCGTCCTTCAGCCCGGAGGTGGTCAATTTAGTGCATCAGGCGGGCGTGCTGGCGGTTCCGGGCGTGATGACGCCGACCGAGGCGGTCAATGCGTGGGGGTTGGGCGCGAAACTGCTGAAAATCTTCCCGATTGGCGCGCTGGGGCTGGACTATTTCAAGGCGGTGCGCGGGCCGCTGGATCAGATCAAGTTCATCTGCAACGGCGGCATGAACGATCAGAACGTCGGCGATTTCCTGAAAGCGGGCGCGGTCGCCTGCGGGATGGCGGGCTGGCTGACCGGAAACGGCTCGATGCCGCTGAGTCAGGTGGCGAGCCGGGCGCGGGTGCTGCGGCAGATCGTCACCAGCCTGCGGACCGGGCAGCCGATCCGCCAGACGATCTAGCGATTGAACCCTTCATGTTAAAAACGGGGCATGGCAGCGCCATGCCCCTACTCCGTTTGGCAAGCGCGACCGGCGTTGCGCCATGCTCATCCTCATAATCCCAAAGCCACGCACATCATCATGAACGATCATCCGACTGGAAACACGGGCTGGGGTAGACGGCGATTACCGCCCCGAACTATAATCGGGTATCCGCAGCATATAGGGGCAGGTTTCAAATCTTTGGTGCCAGTTCGGATTTGAGGGAAGAATTTCGTAGGAGCAGGCTATATCGTGCCCCTACAGAGCCAGCGCCGTCCCTTTAGAACCTCAAACTAGCACCATTCGTTTCAAACCCGCTCCTATCCATCAGCGATTCTGGTTATGACCTATCAGCGAATCGTCGTCAAAGTCGGCACCAGCGTGCTTACCGACGGCACGCAGCACCTCAGCCGCCAGCACATGCTCAACATCGTCCAGCAGACGGCGCGGCTGCATCAAGCCGGGCACGAGGTGGTGCTGGTGTCGTCGGGGGCGGTGGCGGCGGGGCGCGAGCGGCTCAACTTCCCGGACTTCGGGCGCAGCGTGCCGACCAAGCAAATGCTGGCGGCGGTCGGGCAAAGCCGCCTGATGCAGCTCTACGGCGACCTGTTCGACATTTTCCAGATCGCGGTGGCGCAAATCCTGCTCACGCGCGACGACCTCGGCAACCGAACCCGCTTCCTCAATGCACGGGATACGCTGCTCACGCTGATCGACCAGCGGATTATCCCGGTGGTCAACGAGAACGATACCCTCGCCACCCACGAAATCCGCATCGGCGACAACGACAACCTCTCGGCGCTGATCGCCACGCTGATCGAAGCCGATCTGCTGATCCTGCTGACCGATCAGCCGGGGCTGTTCACCGCCGACCCACGCCAAGACGAGAGCGCGGAGTTGATCGAGCGGGTGGAGCGGATCGACGAGGCAACGTGGGCGCTGGCGGGCGGATCGGTGACGGGCTTGGGCACCGGCGGCATGGTGACGAAGATTCAGGCGGCGCAGTTGGCGAGCCGGGGCGGGGTGCCCACGCGGATCGCCAGCGGCAAGGCGCCGGAGGTGCTGGAGCGGATCGTGCGGGGGGAGTCGGTCGGGACGCGCTTCGAGGCAGCGTCGATGCCGCTGGAAAGCCGCAAGCGCTGGCTGCTAGTCGAGAAGCCGCGCGGCGCGGTCAAGGTGGACGCGGGAGCCGTGCGCAAGCTGCTCAACGGCGGGGCGAGCCTGCTGCCGGTGGGGATCACCGAAGTGATCGGCGAGTTCAGCCGGGGGGAAACCCTGTCGATTATGGCGCCGGACGGCAGGGAGATCGCGCATGGGCTGACCAGCTACGACGACGAGGCGGTACGTCAACTGTGCGGCGTGAAATCCACGCACATCGCCGAGATTCTGGGGTATAGTTACGGTGATGCCGTGATTTATCGCAACAATATGGTGATGCTGAAATAGCGGTCAGCAATCAGCTTTCAGCTAAAGAAAGATTTCGGCGACCGTCTGGGCTAATCAGGTCGAAAATACGAACAAGATGTTGAACCGCCACGATCACCAAGAAAGGGCACGGCAGCGCCGTGCCCCTACGTCCGTTGGATTAGGGGTAGGCTGATGGACTTACGCGAAATGGGACGCTGCGCCAAAGACGCTTCGTACCGTCTGGCGCGCGCCACAACCGAGCAGAAGAACGCCGCTCTGCTGGCGATTGCCGACGCTATCGACGCGAACATCGAGCCGATCCTCGCAGAAAACCGCCTCGATCTGGAGGACGGACGCCAGAACGGGCTGAGCGACGCGCTGCTCGACCGGATGAGTTTGGAAAACCGCCTGCACGGAATCGCCGAGGACGTGCGCAAGGTGGCGTCGCTGCCCGACCCGGTGGGCAAGACTTTCGACGAGCGGACGCTCGAAAACGGGCTGCGGGTCTGCCGACGACATACGCCGATTGGCGTGATCGGCGTGATTTACGAGGCGCGACCCAACGTGACGGTGGACGTGATCGCGCTGACGCTCAAGAGCGGCAACGCGGTGGTCATGCGCGGGGGCAAAGAGATTCTGCGGAGCAGCGTGGCGCTGGTCAAAGTGATCCGTGAGGCGCTGCTGAGCGCCGGGCTGGACGAGGCGATCCCGGCGGACGCGATTCAGTACATCGACAGCAGCGACCGCCGCTACGTGGACGAAATGCTCAAGCTGCACGAGTACATCGACATGATCATCCCGCGCGGCGGGGCGGCGCTGCACAAACACTGCCGCGAAAACAGCAGCATCCCGGTGATCACGGGCGGGCTGGGCATCTGCCACCTGTTCGTGGACGAATTGGGCAAGCTGGACGACGCGGTGCGGATCGCCTACAACGCCAAGACTCAGCGCCCGTCGGTGTGCAACTCGCTGGATACGCTGCTGGTACACCAGAAAGTCGCGGCGGAACTGCTGCCGCGCGTGGTGGAAAACTTGGGCGCGGCGGGCGTGAGCTTCCGTGCCGAGCCGCGCGCGATGGCGATGGTGGGCGGGATGCCGGGCGTGCAGCCCGCCGAAGCCGACGATTTCGATACCGAGTGGATGGCGCTGATCCTCGGCTTGAAGGTGGTGGACAGCCTTGACGAGGCGATGGATCACATTCGGCTGCACAGCACGCAGCACTCGGACGCGATTGTGACCGAGGACGCCGATCACGCCAGCCGCTTCATCGAGGAAGTGGATTTAGCGGCGGTGTTCGTCAACACCAGCACCCGATTCAACGACGGCGGGGCGCTCGGCTTGGGCGCGGAGATCGCGGTCAGCACGCAAAAACTACACGCACGCGGACCGATGGCACTCGAAGAACTGACGACCTACAAATGGGTCGTCATCGGCACCGGACAGGTGAGACCCTAAGGCGACTAAATCCATGCCAGACCTGCTGCTCATCGACGACAACCCCGATCTTCGCAAGGTCATTCAAGAGGCGGTCGAAATCGACGGATACGACGTTCGCGTGGCGCGTGACGCTGAGGAAGCGCTCTTGCTGCTGGACGGCGGCTATCAGCCCAGCGTGATCATCTGCGACGTGGCGCTGCCGCACATGAACGGGCTGGAGTTCGTGCGCCAGATTCGCCAAAACGCGCTGTGGCAGCAGATCATGTTCATCGCCATGAGTGGGGTGATCACCATGAAGCAGGATGCGCTGACGGCGGGGGCGAATCACTTTCTGGTGAAGCCCTTCAGCTTTTCGGAGTTATTCGAGATTTTGGACAAGAGCAAGTGCTGAAAACAGGACTGAGGACTGAGAAATACGTTGCAAGTTAAAAGCTAAAAGTGCGGCGATGCTGCTTTCTACGTTTGACTGCTCGGTTGCAAAGATGTCTTTTGTAGAGGCAGACCCACGTATCCGCCCACGATAGGACGCACACACGGGTGCGCCCCTACCGAAAACTGCGATGCTTGCAACAGAACAACTTTCAACTTTTAACTGATTTTTACTCGGTACTCCTCTTCTAAAAAAGGACTTTATGCCGAAAACACTGATTATTTTGAATCCCCACGCCGGCGGGGGGCGCGCCGGACAACTCTGGCAAGAGGTCGAGCCGCTGCTGTGGGAAACGCTGGGCGAATTGATCGTCGCGGTCACCAATCGACCGGACGAAGTGGCACAACACCTCGACAAGGCACAAGGCATCGGCGTCTCGCGGGTGATCTCGGTGGGCGGCGATGGCACCAATCACGCGCTGATCAACGCGCTGGTGGAACTGAATACCCGCCAGCACTCCGACTCGCACCTGATCTATGGCAATCTGCCGGTCGGCACCGGACAGGACTGGGCGCGCGGGCAGGGCGTGCCGTTCAACGACCTGAAAGCCGCCGCCGCGTGGATCGCGCACGCGCAGCCCAAGCCCACCGACATCGGCAAGCTCTCGCACGATCACGGGCACGAATATTTCCTCAACATCGCCAGCGCGGGGATCGGCGGGGAGATTTCGGAGCGGGTGAACCGCTCGCCCAACCGCCATTCATGGGCGTTCCTGACCACCACCGTCCGCACGCTGATCACCCACCAGCCGCAGACCATGCAGATCACGCTGGATGGGGCGGAGTGGTACGAGGGGCGAGCCTACATCGTCGCCATCGCCAACGGGACGACTTTCGGGCACGGGATGAAGATCGCGCCGAACGCCGAGCAGCGCGACGGCTTGTTCGACGTGGTGCTGGTGGAAGGCGTCTCGCGGATGACGATCTTGACGGCGCTTCAGCGGGTGTATGCGGGCACGCACCTGACCCATCCTGCGGTGCGGTCGGGGCGGGCTGCCGAGGTGAAAATCCACAGCCCGGAAGGGACGCTGGGCATCGAGTTGGACGGCGAGCCGATCAGCGCCAGCGATTTGACCTTTCAGGTCGAGCCGGGATTGTTGAATATTTTGTCGTGAAAAAAGGGCGCACACACGGGTGCGCCGCTACAAAATCGACGGCAAGGGGCGAAAGAAAGGGCACGATATATCGTGCCCCTACGAAATTGCCAGAAATGGGCGACCAAAAAGGGCGCACACACGGGTGCACCCCTACGGATAACGTTGGTTTTGAGTGGGTTAGGCGGTGCCGGACTGGGCGGGCGTATCTGGCGGCACGGGGACGGGGACTTCGTGCTTGACCTCGGCGGCAATCGGCTGGGTCGGAGTTTCGTCTGGCGCGGGCGGCGCGCTGTGCTGACGCTCGTAATTCTGCACCAGCTCGACCAGCTCGGCGACCGGCAGCGGCTTCGAGAGATAGGAATCGCAGCCCGCTTCGATGCAGCGCTCGCGGTCGCCGACCATCGCGTAGGCGGTGACGGCGATGATGGGGGTCTTGAAGCCGCGCTCACGAAGCTGCTTGACCACGTCCAGCCCGCTGATGCGCCCCTCAAGCTGCAAATCCATCAAGACCAAATCCGGGCTGTCTTTGGCGAAATTGTTCAGCGCGACTTCGCCGTTGGCGTAATTGATCACTTCATGACCGCCCATGCGAGCAATGCGCTGTAACAGCGAAATATTGGCAGGATTGTCTTCTACGTACATGATTTTCATTGGGGGCACGAAGCTAAACTCCCTTCTTTCAGAAAGTGAATAGTTTGACGTTATTGGGCGGGTTCCGCCATCCGCGCTTCGGGCTGCGGTTCGGGGACATGGTAGGCTTGCAAGTCGATGGAGAAACGGCTGCCTTCGCCCAGCACGCTTTCCGCCCAAATCCGCCCACCCATGAGGCTCATCAACTGGCGGGAGATCGCCAAGCCTAAGCCTGCGCCTGCACGCGGGTCGCGCGCGCCAGTTTCCGCCTGCTTGAATTCCTCGAAGATGACTTCAAGGTTGTCCTGCGAAATGCCGATGCCGGTATCCGCGATGCTGATGCGCACGCCGTCTCCGACTTCATACGCAGAGAGGCGAATGGCGCCGCTCTCGGTGAATTTGGCGGCGTTGCTGTAGAGGTTCAGCAGTACCTGACGGACGCGGGCTTCGTCCGCCCAGACGGAGGGCAGATATTCCGGGACTTCGGCTTCCAGCAGCACGGGCTTATTGCCCACCAGCCCGGTCGCGGTGGAAAGCACGGTCTGGATCAAGGGCTGAAGCTCGACCTGCGCCATGCGAACGTCCAGCTTTCCGGCGTCCACCTTCGCCAGATCGAGGATGTCGTTGATCAGGGTGAGCAGTTGGCGACCGCTGGTGTAAATCTGCTGCAAGTCGGCTTCGTAGGCGGCGGGGAGCTTCACGTCGTCGTACATCACCGGGAAGCGGAGCATAGTTTCGCTGAAGCCGATGATGGCGTTCAGCGGGGTGCGGAGTTCGTGGCTCATGTTGGCGAGGAACTGCCCGCGAAAGTGCTTGGCGTCCTCGGCGGCGGCGCGCGCCTGATCCAGCGCAAGGTTGGTCTCCTGAAGCCGCTCGCCGAGGGCGGTCGAGCGGGCGAGGCTGCGCTCCAATGCCTGCCGGTTCTCGAACAATTCTCCGGCGACCCGGCGCTCGCGCTGGTAGTTGGAGAGCGCCCAGTCCGCGATCTGGTAGAGGTCGCCCGCGACCTGCGCCGAAATCACGGCGCTGAGGAGGGTCAGGACAATCGCGGCGATCTGGATGTCCAGCGGCGCGGGGTGCTGCGCCACCATCGGCGCGAGCAGAATGACCGCTGACGAGAGCAGCGCCACAAACAGGGTATTGCCGGGTTCCAGCAGCAGACCGACGATGAACACCATGATCGGAAAGGCGAAGGGAACGATGACGATCAACTGATCGTCGCCCAGCGCCAGCAGCAGCCCCAATGCCAGCAGCAACGACAGCACGTAGACCCACGCCGCCGAATGGTAGCCGCCGCGCCCCAGCAGCAGCCGGGTCAGCACGGCGCCAATCGCGGCGGCGATCAGCGGAACGATCAGGCGGGGCACGTCGCTGCGCTGAAGCATGACGATATTGAACACCAGCCAGATGCCGAGCACGGCGACGACCAGCGTCACCCGCCACAACAT
The DNA here is from genome assembly GCA_963814185.1 of uncultured Chloroflexia bacterium. GTDB lineage: Bacteria > Chloroflexota > Anaerolineae > Aggregatilineales > Phototrophicaceae > Flexifilum. Next base: position 61,964 of record CAWFCF010000004.1, read on the forward strand.
GCGCAGGCGGTCAAAACGTACTTCGGTTGCGAAATCCTGATTAGTTGGAATGGTCATCGGCGAGGTCCTGAAGGGTTTTAATTTGTATTTACCATGATAATCGCAGGATCGAGAGTTAAGAAATTGAGATATGGGTGGCGTGAATGGCTGTAGGGCGAGAATGGGTGTATGGTGAGAGTGGGAGCGCCTAATTCGGAAACTTGGGCATTCCGCCCAATAAAATCCGCGTCTCAATTGGACAAATGCTATAATGTGTCCGAATACATTACAGTTTGGCAGATGATCAATGGCAACAAATGCACGAATGGACGACGACTTACGGAGAAAACGTATGAACACGGTGGTAAGGTCTTCGTCGCGGTTGAGCGAGCAAACGCTGCTGGAAATGCTGTGGATGATGCTGCTCAGCCGCCGACTGGACGAGCGCGCGTGGGCGCTGCACCGGCAGGGCAAGATCGCTTTTCACATCAGCGGAATGGGGCACGAAGGGACGCAGGTGGGTGCGGCATTCGCCATCCAGCGGGGCGTGGATTACGTGTGCCCCTATTACCGCGATCTGGCGCTCTCGCTGGCGCTTGGGGTCACGCCGAAGGACTTCATGCTGAGCATGTTCGGCAAGGCGGACGATACCAGCAGCGGCGGGCGGCAGATGCCCAGCCACTTTAGCTCGAAGGCGCTGCACCTCGTCAGCGGATCGTCGGTGGTGGCGACTCAGGTGCCGGAGGCGGCAGGGATGGCGTTCGCCATCCAGTACCGCCAGAAAACCGGGCTAGTCGATCCTAATGACGATACTCAGCCCCGGCTGGCGCTGACCTGTTTAGGCGAAGGATCGACCAGTCAGGGCGAGTGGCACGAGGGCATGAACTGGGCAGGCGTGCATCAACTGCCGTTCATCTGTCTGGTGCAGAACAACCTGTACGCGATCTCGGTTCCGGTGAGCGCGGAGATGGCGGTCGCCAACGTCGCCGACCGCGCATCCGCCTACGGGGTCACGGGGGTGGTGGTGGACGGAAACGACGTTCTGGCGGTGTACGACGTGATGGCGGAGGCGGTCGAGCGGGCGTATAACGGCGACGGCGCGACGCTGGTCGAAGCCAAGACTTACCGGATCGTGCCGCACTCGTCGGACGACGACGACCGCAGCTACCGCAGCCGCGAAGAAGTCGAGGAATGGAAGCGGAAGGGTCCGATCACCCGCTTCACCGCCTATTTGCAGCAGGAAGGCATCCTGACTCCCGATCTGCTGGAGCAGTACGAACACCGCATCCGCGCGGAGATAGATCGCGCGCAGGCGGAGGCGGAAGCCGCGCCCGATCCCGCGCCGGAGGATGCGCTTGGCGACGTGTACGCGCCGCTGGAGGATGGATCATGACCCAGATGACGCTGATCGACGCGATCCGCGCGGCGCTGGACGAAGAACTCGCCCGCGACCCGCGCGTGTTCATCACCGGGGAGGACGTGGGCATACGCGGCGGCGTGTTCCGCGCGACTCAAGGCTTGTTCGAGAAGTACGGCGGCGCGCGGATCGTCGATGCGCCGCTGGCGGAACTGTCGATCACCGCTGTCGGGATCGGCGCGGCGCTGGCTGACCTGCGCCCGATCTGCGAGATTCAGTTCGCGGACTTCATTCATCCGGCGTTCAACCAGATCATCAACGAGGCGGCGAAGCTGTACTACCGCTCCAACGGTGAGTGGCAGGTGCCACTGGTGATCCGCGCACCCTACGGCGGCGGAATCTCCGGCGGGCTGTATCACAGCCAGAGCGTGGAAGCCTTTTTCACCCACTGCCCCGGCTTGAAAGTGGTGATCCCGTCCACGCCGCACGACGCGAAGGGGCTGCTCAAGAGCGCGGTGCGCGACCCGAACCCGGTGCTGTTCTTCGAGCCGAAGAAGGGCTACCGGGCGATCAAGGGCGAGGTGCCCGACGACGACTTCACGGTGCCGATTGGACCGGCGCGAATCGCGCGGGAGGGGCACGACCTGTCGGTGTTCGCCTACGGAATGATGGCGTATTACACCGAGATGGCTGCCGAGAAAGTCGCGCGCGAGGACGGCATCGACGCCGAAGTGATCGACCTGCGGACGCTGCTGCCGCTGGACAAAGACGCGATTTTGAACTCGGTCAAAAAGACGGGCAAGGCGCTGATCGTCTACGAGGACAACCGCACGATGGGCTACGGCGCGGAAGTCGCGGCGCTGATCGCGGACGAGGGCTTTGAATATCTGGATGGGCCGGTCAAGCGGCTGGCAGCGCCGGACGTGCCTGCCGTGCCCTTCAGCCACGCGATGCAAGAGTATTTCATGCCCAACCCGGAAACGATTGCCGGGGCGATCAGGGATTTGGCAGGCTACTAGTGAAAAGATTCAACGCAAAGGCGCAAAGGCGCAAAGACGCGAAGGAAAGACTTTCGCGCTGAGAGTTTTGAGGATTGCAAATGCCGACGAATGTGATCATGCCGCAGTTGGGCGAAAGCGTGGTCGAGGGGACGATTAGCAAGTGGCTGAAGCAGGAAGGCGACCGCGTTCAGGCGTATGAGCCGCTGCTGGAGATTAGCACCGACAAGGTGGACAGCGAAATCCCCGCGCCCGCCGACGGCGTGCTGCTGAGCATTCGCGTTCACGAGGGCGAGACGGTCGAGCGAGGGACGCTGCTGGCGGTGATCGGGCAGGCAGGCGAGTCGATGCCTGAACCCGTAGGGGTACGGCGCGCCGTGCCCCTACAACAGAATTCCGCCGCGCCCAGTCAGCCACATCACAACGGCAACGGCTACGGCGGGCACGTGACCCCAGTGGTCGCGCGGATGGCGGCGGAGCATCAGCTTGATCTGTCGCAGATCACCGGGACGGGGCATGAGGGGCGGATCACCAAGAAGGATGTCGAGACGTATCTGGCGGAAAAGCCGGAAGCGGCTGAAGTAGAGGAAACAGCGCCGTGGGAGACTCCGGTCAGCGGCGATTTGTTCAAGCCGACGGTCGAATATGGCTCGGAAGAACCCGAAACCGCACCCGCGCCGCAGCGCGTCCACCCGGTCGAGCTGATCCCGGAGGCAGCGGCGGGCGAGTTGGTCAAGCTCTCGCCGATGCGTCAAGCCATTGCCGAGCACATGGTGCGCAGCAAATTGCAGACTTCGCCGCACGTGACCACCGTGTTCGAGGTCGATCTGTCGGCGGTGCTGGCGCACCGCGACGCCAATAAGGATGCCTTCGCCAAGCAGGGCGTCAACCTGACGCTGACCGCCTACTTCGCCGCCGCGTCGGTGGAGGCGCTGCAAGCGGTGCCGTATTTGAATGCGCAGTGGACGGACGCGGGCATTTTCCTGCACCACAGCATCAACTTGGGGATCGCGGTGGCGCTGGACGAGGGGCTGATCGTTCCGGTGATCCAGCGCGCGCAGGATTTGAACCTGCTTGGCGTCGCGCGGGCAGTCAACGATCTGGCGGCGCGGGCGCGCAGTAAGCAGCTCACGCCCGACGAGGTTCAGGGCGGCACCTTCACGATCACCAATCACGGCGTGAGCGGCAGCCTGTTCGCCACGCCGATCATCAACCAGCCGCAGGTCGGGATTCTCGGCGTGGGTGTGCTCGAAAAGCGCGTCAAGGTGATCAGCGACGCGCTTGGTAATGACGCGCTCGCCATTCGCCCCTGCCTCTATACCTCGCTGACGTTCGATCACCGCGTGGTCGATGGCGCAGCAGGCGATGGCTTCATGACGGCGCTCAAGAATCGGCTGGAGGGGTGGAAGTAGCCCCTCACCCCCGACCCCTCTCCCACGCAAGCGGGGAGAGGGGAGAAAAACACAGGCAATTTACGCCCTCTTCCCAAACACGAACAGCGCGCCGTCGAGCATCGGAATCCCCTGCGGCGTCTGCATCGTGCGCAGATGCTCGAAGGATTCGCGCTCGAAGCGGGCTAAGCCCTCCGGCGACATGCCTTCGACCCAGAAGCGCGATCCCTGCGACCATTCCCACTGCCACCAGTCATCGGCGTCGCGGAAGTAGAAGGTCGCCGCGTGCGCTTCGGTACGCACATCGACAAAACCCGCCTGCGTGAACGCGGCGTGGTTCTGCTCCGGCTTGCTCAGGCGGCGCGGGGCGACCCAGGCGGTGGGCGGCGTGAAATCGGGCGGGAAAACCGCTTTGGTGAGGTCGAACAGCCACGACCAGCGGGCGAAGTTCTCCGCGTCGTCGATGGGGTTGTAGGTTTGCACCGCCGCGAAGGTTCCGCCCGGCTTGAGCAGATCGCGCAGCTTGGGCAGTAGACGCTCGTAATCGAGGAAGGAGAGCGCGAAACCGCAGGTGATGAAGTCGAAGGACTCCGGCACAAAGGCGGGATCATCGGCGTCCATCAGCAGGATTGACGCCTGTGTTAGCCCGCGCCGCTCGATCTCGGCCTGAGTTCAGCGCGACCATCTGCGGCGCGAGGTCAATACCGATTACACGCCCGCCCGATCCGACCTTCTCGGCTGCCGCCAGCAGGAGCGCGCCGCGTCCACTTGCCAGATCGAGCACCTGCGCGCCCGCCGGGAGGTTCAGCCGCTCGACCAGCAGACCGCCGAAATAGGTGAAGCGGCGCGCGCCAACCTGATCGTACAGGTGAGCCGCGCGGTCATACGTGCCGACTACGGTCTGCTTGAATTCGCTGTCCATGACTGTCCCGTTCTTGGGTGCGATATGCCTGCATGAGCGCGTCTATCGTTCATGTGACGTAAACTTGCGCGTCATGTGTCTTTGCGACGCCTCGCCGTTGGTTTACAATATCCCTATCATTTCGCAGCACATTTCTGGGAGCTTAAGATGGCAAAGCAATACGATGTCGTGGTGTTGGGCGCGGGAGTCGGCGGCTACGTCGCGGCGATTCGCGCCAGCCAGCTTGGGTTGAAAACCGCCATTGTCGAGAAAAAATACTGGGGCGGCGTGTGCCTGAACGTGGGCTGCATCCCCTCGAAGGCGCTGCTGCGCAACGCCGAACTGGTTCACCTGTTCAAGGACGAAGCCGAGAAATTCGGCATCAGCGTGAAGGGCGACGTATCGTTCGATTACGGCAAAGCTTTCAAGCGCAGCCGCGAGGTCGCCGACGGGCGGATCAAGGGCGTGCATTTCCTGATGCGCAAGAACAAGATCGACGAGTACGAAGGCTGGGCGACCTTCACCGACCCGCACACGATGGAGGTTGAACTCAACGCGGGCGGCAAAGAGACGCTCACGTTTACGAATCTGGTGCTGGACACGGGCGCGACTACGCGGCTGATCCCCGGCACGCAGTTGAGCGAGAACGTCGTCACCTACGAAGAACAGATCATGAGCGACCACCTGCCCAAGTCGATCATCATCGCGGGAGGCGGCGCGATTGGCGTGGAGTTCGCCTACGTGCATCACAACTACGGCGTGGACGTGACCATCGTCGAGTTTCTGGATCGGCTGCTGCCGCTGGAGGACGAGGAAATCTCCGCCGAACTGGAGAAGCAGTACAAGAAGGCGGGCATCAAGTTCATGACCAAGACCCGCGTCGACAAGATCGAGGACACGGGCAAGGGCGCAAAAGTCACAGTCACGACCGCCGACGGCAAGCAGCAGACGCTGGAAGCGGATCGGGTGCTTCAGGCGATTGGCTTCAAGCCGCACGTCGAGGGCTACGGTCTGGAAAAGACCGGCGTTAAGCTGACCGAGCGCGGCGCGATTGCGATCAACGAGAAGATGCAGACCAACGTCCCGCACATTTACGCCATCGGCGACGTGACCGCGAAAGTCATGCTGGCGCACGTCGCCGAGGCGATGGGCGTGATCGCTGCCGAGAACATCGCCGGGGCCGAGACGATCACGCTGGAGTTCGACATGATGCCGCACGCGACTTACTGCCAGCCGCAGGTCGCCAGCTTCGGCTACACCGAGAAGCAGGCGCGCGAGAAGGGCTACGACATCAACGTGGCGAAGTTCCCGTTTCAGGCGAACGGCAAGGCGCAGGGCTTGGGTGATCCGGTGGGGTTCGTCAAGCTGATCAGCGACAAGAAGTACGGCGAAATGCTGGGCGCGCACCTGATCGGGCCGGACGTGACCGAGCTGCTGCCGGAACTCACGCTGGCGCGCTACGCCGAATTGACGCCCGAAGAAATCGCGCGGAACGTCCACGCCCATCCGACGCTGAGCGAGGCGCTGCTGGAAGCGGCTCACGGGCTGGAAGGGCATATGATCAACTTCTAAACTCAGGACTGAGGTTCGAGGACTGAGGACTGAGAGGGGCGGCTGGTGAGGCTGCCTCTTTTCGTTTGCTGCAACGGATCGGCGAGAGGCTGCGTATACTTGAGAGAGGGGATACAGGGGGATCGACCCATGCGCAAAAAGCCCGGCGGCGAGCAGCGCGTCTGGAAAACTCTGCTGCTGATTCACGTTCTTTGCTATGAAGCCTTTTTTATCTACGCGCTCGACAGCTTCAAGTTCGGCTACTGGTACACCACGCAGCAGGATTTCATCATCCTGATGATTTGGAGCCTAATCCTCATGCTGCACCTCGCCGTGACCTATTACCACAGCGGGCGCGGCGACATCAGCCGACTAGAGCGGGAAGCCTACCGCGACGGGTTCGCCGATGCGATGCGTCAGCTTGGCAATCGCCCGGATGCGGTCGAGCGGCTGGCGCTCGACGACGAAGGCGAATTAGTCGAACTTCCGGTTGCCAAGCGGAAGCGCGAGGTCTAGCGGCGCTGGCGGGCGGCTTCAAAGAGGATGACGGCGGCGGCGGATGCGGCATTGAGCGATTCGGTTTCGGCTGCCATCGGGATAAAGACGCGCTGGTGCGCCAGCGCGGACGCCTGCTCGCTGGCGCCGTGCGCCTCGCTGCCGACGATCAGCGCCCAGCCGTTTGACCAATCGGCGGAGTCGTAGGCGAGGTCGCCCTGCATGTCGGCGAGATAGACGGGCAGATCAGTGCAGGTGACGGCGATTTTGTCCCACGACTGGTTGATCACCGGGACGCGGAAATGCGCGCCCATTCCCCCTCGCAGCGCCTTGTCGTTATAGGGATCGACGCAGCCGGGCGCGAGCAAGACCGCCTGAACTCCGGCGGCGGCGGCGGAACGCAAAATCGTGCCGAGATTGCCGGGGTCGCCGAGAGCATCGAGGATGAGGACGCGCCGTAAGAGGCTTGGAAGGGTCGGGGTGGGCAGCGGAAAGACGCCGATCACGCCCTGCGGCTGCTCGGTGGCGCTGACGTGGCGAATGACTTCAGGCGAGACTTCCAGCAGCGCATCTTGGGCGACGCTGAGCGAGCGGAAACTGGCGGAATCGGGATCGTAGAGGATGAAATCGGGCAGATAGCCCGCTTGGAGCGCATCGTTGATCAGGCGCGCGCCTTCGAGGGCGATTTTGCCCAGCTTGCGGCGGGATTTCGCGCCGGTGAGCAGCCCGTGCGCCAGCTTGACGCGGTCGTTTTGCAGGCTGGTAATCATGGGGAAGCGATTAGCAATTAACAGTTAGCCTTTAGCTTAAAGAAGGTGAACCGCCAAGACGCCAAGTAGGGGCAGACACACGGGTCTGCCCCTACAAGAACGGTCTTGGCTGAAAGCTGTACTACTGATTCTGCTGGCTGAGCGCGGCGAGCTTGGTGAAGGTGGTGGCATCGCGGACGGCGATGTCCGACAGGATTTTGCGATCCAGCTCGACGCCCGCCTTCTTCAGACCGTACATGAAGCGGCTGTAGCTCAGCCCGTTCAGGTGCGCGCCAGCATTGATGCGAACGATCCACAGGTGACGCAGATCACGCCGACGCCCGCGGCGGTCGCGGTACGCATAGAACAGGCTCTTGAGCATCGCTTCGTTGGCGCGGCGGAACAGACGGCTGCGCGTGCCCCACTGACCTTTGGTCAGCTTGAGGACTTTCTTGTGATAACGGCGGGCGACGTACCCACCTTTGACTCGTGCCATAATGTCCTACTCCTAGCAACAAACACCCAGAGCGGTGGCTCTGGGCTGAATGACCGAACGACCCGCGTGGAATCAGGCGGGCGGGTTCTGCTTGTAGAGCTTCAGATAGGGCGCCAGACGCATGATGCGCTTGTAGGTACTCACCTTCTTGACCACCACGACCTTATCGAGCGCCTGCTTCGCACGGCTGGAGCGGCGGCGGCGGAAGTGACTCTTGCCGCCGTTGGTACGCACGATTTTGCCGCTGCCGGTCATGCGGAAGCGCTTGGCAGTCGCCTTATGGGTCTTGAGTTTGTACTTCTTTGCCACAATAACACTCCGGGACGGTTAAGCTCGAACGATAGTGCCCCTAATCATCGCGCATTCTGCACCGGGAGTAAAGACCGGATTTGCTACTTCGGCTTCTTTTCGGGCGCGGGGGCGAGCACCATCAACATGGTATTGCCTTCCATGTTGGGCATCTGCTCAATCACCGCCACGTCGTTCAATTCGGCGGCGATGCGATCCAGACGCTCCCGCCCGATATTGGCGTGGGTGATTTCGCGCCCGCGAAAGCGAATGCGCACCCGCACCTTCATGCCGTCACCGATCCACTTGCGTGCGTCGCGCACCTTGAAGGAGAGGTGATGCTCGTCCGTCTTGGGACTGAGGCGGATTTCCTTCACCTCAATGACTTTTTGCTGTTTACGCGCCTTGCGTTCCTTACGCTGCTTCTCGTACTGGAATTTGCCGAAATCCATGATCCGGCACACAGGCGGATCGGCATTCGGCGAAACCTCGACCAAATCGAGATTTCGAGACTCCGCAATTTCGAGGGCTTGGCTTAAGGGTATGACACCGAGATTTTCGTTGGTGTCCGTGATCACACGAACTTCACGGGCGCGTATCTGATTGTTGATTCGCTGCGAATCTTGGGAGCTTATAGCTCTATTCCTCTCTAATACTCACGATCACACGATAAAAACGTATGAGAAAGCATATTCTCGTTTCAGAATGAAGGAGTTTTGCTGCTGTTCGCGGACAAACAACCCCATAGTCTTAAAATTATAACATGCGTTTAAATCGCTCGCAAGTTCAAGACGATCTGTTCTCACCCCCGACCCGTCTCCGTGAGGAGAGGGGCGACACCTGCCTTTGCCGTCCGATGCTCAAAGCATCGGGCTAGGACTTCAAGCCACCTGAAGGTGGCTGAACCGTGGCGGGCGAGGCACGCCTCGACCCTACAGAAGCACGGCGCAAAAGTTACTGTCGCCCCCTCAGCCGTGAGGAGAGGGGCGACACCTCGTTACTCGAAGGCAAATTGTTCTCATTGGGGCGGGTCTCAGACCCGCCCCTACACGCTTTCGCCTTTCAGGTGTGGAGAGGGGGGAAACGCAGCGAAGCCAGCGTCAGGGCATGGGGTGATCGTAGACGTAGAAAATGTAATCCTGCCATTGAGTCTTGACGCCCATGTCGTTCAACTGCCGCAGCAGTTGGGCGCGGTGGTCGGTGCCGTGATTGACCGCGTGGATCAGCACCTGCCAGACGATCAGGTCTTGGTCTTCACCCGCGGGAAAGGGCTTGGCGAAAAGCAGGTCGTCGCGCAGTTGGGCAAGGTAATCGCGCTGCATCTGCTCGACTTCGTCCCAGCGGGCGCGGAGCAGCGCTCGGTCGTCAAACGCCGCCGGATCAAAGTTATCCGGGATTTCGACGCCGCGTAACTCGCAAAACCACGTGTTATCCGCGCTCATGAGGTGAACAAGCTGGTTGCGAACCGAGCCATGCGAGTAGCCGACCTCCCGCGTGAACTGCTCCTGCGAGAGCGCCACGACGTACTGGTCCCAGATTTCCCGGTTCTGAAAGAAATGATAGCCGTAGAAATGGCGAAAGGCAGCGGCATTCATGGCGCGCTCCTGTGATAGGCGGATATGCGCCGAATATAGTACAGATGTTCGAATGGTGTCAAGCGGAGGCGAGGAAGGGCAAATAACGCATTGATTTGAACCGCGAAGATCGCCAAGAAAAAGAAGAAATAGGGCACGACACGTCGTGCCCCTACGCCAGCATGAATTCGGGTGGAGAGCCAGCGCACGAGAGCATGTCGGAAAAGAGAAATAGGGCACGGCAGCGCCGTGCCCCTACGCGAGCGTGAATTTAGGCGGAAAAATCGGCGGAGGACGGGTTAGGCGGTCAGGGGCGCGATGTCGTCCGCCTTCTGGATGCCGACCTTCGGGTGATTCTCCGCGAACTTGCGCACGTCGGCGAGCGCCTGCTCATAGGCGGCGATCAACTCGTCGTCTTCGCCCTTATAGCGGCGCAGGGTTTGATGGGCGCAGGCAGCGCAGCCGCGCATGGCACGGTAGCTGTCGGTTTCACAGGAGACGCAGCCGTTCAAGCGCACCATCATCAGCATGAACGCCAGTGTTTCCTCGTGGAACTCGGTGAGCGAGGTCACGTGATCGACCAGTTCCTGCCACTGAGGACCGCGCAGCTTTCTCAAAGACGGGATAACATAGTGCGGGAACATCAATTCGTTATTCGTATACATAAAAATGTGCCTTTAAGGTTGTTAATTTCCGGTCTTTAGGCTGCGGGAAACATGTGATCGAGCGACCCGAAGACCCATGGCGAAGTTTCACGCACTTGTGACACAATCTGTCACTCTAGGATAGGGTTAGAGTACGATGCCAATAAATAGGACTCCAGTACTAGGCGGTCAATTATACGGGTTTTATTAAAATGGTAAAGAAGTTGTTGATCTGGCTTTGCGTCTTTCTCGCCGGATGCAGCGGGGGCGCGGTGGTCTTTGCCCCAACACCTGCTCCCGCCGATCAATCGCCGGAGCGATACCAGCATCCGAGCGGCGTATTCTCGGTGATTGTGCCCCGCCACTGGGCGGTCTATGAACAGAATACCACGACACTGGCAACCGCCGCGTTTTCGATTCCGGGCAGCGACCAGCCTGCGCTGCTGCTCGCGGTGATTAATCTGGGGCACGAGGTGGATTCCAACGAATTCGGCGACTTGATCAACCTGTACCAGACGACGGTGCGCTCGGATACCGGGCGGTACGTCGAGCAGAACCGCCAAGCGATGGGCGATGGAAGCTGGCGCATGACCGGGCTGCGATCCGGCGCGGGCGGGGATACCGAGCCGATCAACACGTTCATCGAGAAGGTGGGCAGCTTCATCGGCTTGATTGACGTGGTGCTGCCGAGCGATGCGGCTGCGCAGCAGACGATTCAGGGCGTGATCAACAGCTTCACGATTGACCCAAGCGCCACGCTGGAGCCAAGCGACCTCAGCACGCTGGCATACGCCAAAGACAGCAGCCTCGGCGTGCTGCACGTGGCGACGTGGAGCACCCCCAGCGGCGTGTTCTTCGTGACCGGAGAAGTGGCTAATTATGGGCTGACAACTGTCACTGGATTGCCGGTGGAGGTGGATTTACGATCTTCAGATGGATTGACCGTGGTCGGAGCAGTCGATCAGGTGATGGGCTACGGGATTCCGCCGGGCGGATTCGCGCCGTTCAGCCTGCGGTTCGGCGGGGGGCAGCCCTCGCTGGCGAGCGGCTACAGCGTGACGCTGGGCGGGGAGGATTGGCAGCCCGCCACCGAAGAAGCGCCGATCTACGGGCAGAACGAGATGACGTGGACCGATGAGTTGCAGTTCGACAACTTCAACCGGCTGGTGATCAGCGGGACGGTCACGAACATCAGCGCGCACGTGATCCGTCAGCCACGCGCGACGGTGACGGTGTTCGACAGCGCGCAGAACGTGATCGCCGCCGGATACACGGAGGTTACGCCCGCCGAACTGGACGCGGGCGAATCGACCCAATTTCTGATCACGCTGCCGGAAATGGGCGGCAATCCTGAGAATTACATCGTGAACATTCAGGGAGTATCGTGAGGATCACACACATTTTCTTCGACGTTCACGACGTGCTGGTGGATCGCGCAGGATTGGCGCGGTGCTACAGCACGCGGCTGGGGCGGATCATGGCGGAGCGCTACGGCTCCACGCCTTCGGTTTGGACGAGCGCGTATCGCCGCATCCTTGAGGATTGGGACAGCTATTACGCCGACCTCAACCTGAGCGGAGACAACGGCGTCGGCGATATGTGGGAGGGGATTTTCCGCACCACGCGGGCGCTGTTCCGGCTGACGGGCAGACCCGAACCGGACAAAGCCGAACTCACAGCGCTTTCGCGGGAACTGCCGGGGCTGGCGTCGCAGGGCTGCGACGTGCTGTACGCCGACGTGCCGACCGTGCTGGCGCAGCTTGACGACGCCGGGCTGATGCTCGGCGTGATCAGCCACTCGCTCACGGGGCAGATTTACGCTTCGCTCGCGCCGGTGCGCCACCACTTCAAGGGCGCAATCTGGGGCGCGGACAATTCCGAACACTTCGACAAAGACGTTGAGCGGTTCACGGCTGCGGCTCAGTTCGCGGGGGCTGCGCCGGAAAACTGCCTGTTCCTCGACGACAAGCGCCCGCCGCTGGTCAACGCGCGCCGGGCGGGGATGCAGACGGTTCAGGTCTGCCGCACACCGTCCTACTTGCCGGACGCTGCCGCGCTGCCGGATTTGACTGGACTGCTCGACCTCTGCTTATACCAGACCGACCAATCGCCCTCGTAATTGCTACGAAGTGGGCAGGTTGATGATGGCGTTATAGACCTGATGCAGCTCCGGCGGAGTCATGCCGTCCTGCGAGGTGACGGTACGGCTGCGCGATCCGCTGTCTACGGTCAGGGTGTAGCGATAGGTATCCGCCGCGCTGCTCGGTCCGGTGAATATCCCCTGCAAGTCGAAAAAGTGAATGCCGTCCAGCAGCGCCGCAATTTTGTGTAGGTCATCCTGCGTGACGGTGGAACTCTGACCGTTGCGGGTGAGCGCGCCATCGCCGGTCAGGATGATGGTGGTGGTGGCTCCGGTGATGCCGCCGGTCTGGGTGTAGCTGAGGCGGTCAATGGTGATCGGCTCGGCAGTGGGGGCGTTGGGCGTCAACTGGTCGGGGATGATCAGCGTGCCGGGCACGGGCACGAAGATGTCGGTGGGCAGGTCGGGGAGCGGGTTCTCGCCCTGCCCGACCGGGGGGGCATTGGTGGGCGGCTCGGCGGTGGGGGGAACCAGCGTCGCGGTAGGCGAAGGGGCGTTGGTACACGCCGCCATGAGCAGCGCGGCTATCACCGCCGCAAGGAAAACGATCCGCATAGACACCTCCCGTGTGAGTGCTGAGTACCGAGTGCTGAGCCGTAATTAGCGGTTAGCCAAGAGCCGCCGAGGGATTAATCCCTCGGCTACCGAAAAGCGTCGCCCACTGAAGGGGCGACTTATGCGATGCCCGTTTCGGGCGACCCCTTCAGTGGGTCGCCACGTCGGAAGTAGCTGGCGGTTTGAACCGCCAGCGAACGCAAATCGTGCAGTCTGATCTTTTACGAACACTTTCTAAGAACCAAGCGCTAATTGCTAAGCGCTAATCACTTGCTCTCATGGACATTGTACCGGAATCAGGGCGCGGCGTGACTTAACGCGGAGCGGGTGTCAGGTTCAGGTTTCCAGACAAATCGGCGCAGCAAGCCGTACAGCCCGATCCCGGCGAGCAGCGAAGCTGCCGGGTAGAGCGGTAGATAGTAGCGCTGCCACGGGAGCGGGTTGGCGATCAGGCTGGCGGCAGTGACCAGCAGCCACGCGATCATGCCCACGCGCCAATCGCGCCGAAGCGAGAACAGGATGCCGATGCCCGCCAGCAGGGTCAGCGCGCCGCCGAGGATCACGCCGAACTGCACGCCGCTGAAGGGCGACGCCATGTAGCGGGCGATGTCGTCGGTGACGGGCTGGAAGTTCGCCCAGAACGCGACCTCGTACTGCTGCGGCGGAGTCATAAAGGGCTGGGTAAGGATGCCCTCGACCCGCTGGATCAGCGGGGTCGGCGCCAGCGGATCGGAGGCGACCTGAATGTCCAGCAGTTCGGAGCGCGCTTGCAGCAGATCGAGGACGCGGGCGGGCGGATTGTTCCAGAGCGCGGGCGAGAGCGCCACGAACAGGGCAATCGCCAGCACGCCGCTGAGGATCAGCTTGGCGGTGGTCAGCAGGAAATCGCGGCGTCGCCAGCGCACCGCTTCCGCAAAGAAAATCCAGCCGAACGCGCCCGCCACCAGCACGATCCCGCTCTGCTTGGCGGCAAGGGTCAGCCCAGAGGCGAGGATCAGCGCGAGCCAGAGCCAGATAGGGATGGGTGCGGACAAGGGGCGGGTCACAGAAACGGGCACGGCGCGCCGTGCCCCTACAGACACGGCGTAGAACGCGCTGCGGGAGAGGCGTTTGCTGATCAGGGCGGCGACGAGGATCGCCAGCACGCCGAAGCAGAGCATGGAGCCTTCTTGCAGCGCGCGGCGACCGTCGAGCAAGGTCACGGGGTTGAGGGTGTAGAGCGCGCTGACGAAATAGGCGAGTGGTCGCTTCCCGAACTGCCAGCCGAGCGCGAACATGACGGCGACGCTCAGCGCCAGAAACAGGGTCGAGGAAAAGCGGGACGCCGCCAGCAGCGCCGCTGAGGGCATGTGCCCGGTGCTGACGTTGGTGGCGTAGTCCAAGCCCCAATCCCAGCCGGGGCGGGGCGGGAGATCGTTCACGGTGAAGCCCGCTAGATGCCAGCTCAAGCCGATGGCGTAGCGGTTGATGGAGCCGTTGATCAGTCGGAGATTCTGGTCGCTGTCGATGGGATAGGGCGGCTCGGTGACCAGCGCGGCGGGGTTGCCGTCGAGAAAGGCGGTGGCGTAGTCGCGGCTCATGGAAATCTGCATCGGCTCGTCGCCGTGAAAGGTCGGCGGGATGGCGAATACGAAGGCGGCGAGCGCGAGCAGCCAGAGCAAATCGAGCGCGAAACCGAGTTTCGCCAAACGTTTCACGCGCGCCCCCTCACCCCGTGCGTCCTGCGGACGCCCGCGCAAGCGGGGAGCGGGGAGAAGCACGACGCGGAGTTGGTGATGAGATACCGCATTAGCGAGAAGGCTCGGCAACCGTCCATAGCTCCGCCATTTTGCCCCCTTCGACGCGAACAAACCAGACGACCCGTGATGCAGCACTCTCCGGCGTTCTCTGAACGAGGGCGCGAAGCACCACGACGTTTCTTTCGGCAATGATCGCCTCAACCGTGATCTGAAAATCCGGGTAGGTTTTCCGGGTCGCCAGCAGCGCCAGTCTCACCTGATCGATATTGGTCACTTCGGGATGATTATGATCCTGCCAGCCCGGAGCCAATATCGCATCCGCCAGGGCTGCGTTCCCCGTATTCCACATTTCCAGATAGCGCAGAACCAACGCTTTGTTCGCTTCAATATCGGTCACGAAATTTTGACCTGATGGGCGTGGCGCACGAAGTCGAGGGCGCGCAACTGCTCCAGCAGCGGGTCGGGGAGGGCTTCGTCGAGCGTGAGGACGGTCAGGGTGTGACCGCCGGGCTGGGTGCGCCCGGTCTGCCAACTGGCGATGTTCACGCCGTTCTGCGCCATCAGCGTGCCGACCTTGCCGATCACGCCGGGCTGGTCGAAGCTGCCCATGATCAGCAGATGCCCTTCGGGGACGAGGTTCAGGCGGTAGTCGTTAATCTGGACGATGTGCGGCTCGCGGCGATCCAGCAGCGTCCCGGCGATGGTGATGGCTTCGCCGTCCTCGAGCGTGGCTTGGCAGAGGACGATGCTGGCGTAATCGGCGGATTTCAGCCCCTTCGCCTGCGTGACCTGAACGCCGCGCTCGACCGCCAGCACGGGGGCGTTGATGTAGTTCACGCTGTCCGCCAGCACCGGCGCGAGCAAGCCCTTGAGGATAGCGACGGTCACGGGCTTGATCAGCGTGTTCACGTCGTCGCCGCGATACTCGACCGCCACCCGCCGCACCGGATTGCGCGCCAGCACGTGAATCAGGGTGCCGATGCGCTCGGCAAGCTGCAAATAAGGGCGGGTGGATTCGAAATCCATGCCGGGCACGAAGGGCATGTTGACCGCGTTGCGGTAATCCTCGCCGCGCAGCGCATCGAGCACCTGCGTCACGATCAGAATGGAGAGGTCTTGAGTGGCTTCGATGGTGTTGTCGCCGATGTGCGGGGTGTGAATGACCCGATCCATGCCCACCAGCGGGCTGTTGTAAGGCGGTTCTTCGGCGTACACGTCCACCGCGACGCCCGAAAGCCGACCGTCCTTGAGCGCCCCGGCGACCGCCGCCTCGTCCAGCACGCTGCCGTGCGAGGTGTTGATCAGGCGCGCGCCGGGCTTCATCTGGCGGATCAAGCCCTCATTGAGCAAGCCCCGAGTTCTCGCGGGTGGCGGGGACGTGCAAGCTCACGATGTCGCTGCGGCGCAGCAGCTCGCTTAAGCCGACCAGCGTGATGCGCTTGTCGTCGATCTGGTCTTCGGTGATGTAGGGATCGTAGGCGAGGACGGTCATGCCGAAGCTGAGACAGCGCTGGGCGACGATGTTTCCGACCCGCCCCAAGCCGATCAAGCCGAGGGTTTTGCCGGAGAGCTGAGTCCCCGCCTGCTGCTTGCGATCCAGCAGCCAGTAGCCGGATTTCAGGCTGTTGTGGGCGTCGATCAGGCTGCGGCTAAGCGCCAGCATCAGGGTGATGGTGAGTTCGCCAGCGGCAATCGCGTTGACGCCGGGCGTGTTCATCACCACGATGCCCCGGCTGGTCGCGGTTTCCAGATCGATGCCGCTGACGCTGGCGCCGACCCGCCCGATCACGCGCAGCAGCGGGGCGCAGTCGAGCAGGGCGCGGTCGATGACCACGTCGTCGCGGGCGATCAGGGCGTGGGCGGTTTGCAGCTTCTCGCGCAGGGCGGGCGCGTTGGTCGGGTTGACCTGCTGGACTTCCACGTCGTCGGAGCCGCGCAGGATCGCCATGCCCTGATCGGTCAGGTCGGTGGTGAGCAGGATTTCGAAATGGTCGTCGGGCAAGGTGAGCCTTTCATCGCCGCCGGAGGCTCAAAGCCTCCGGCTACGAATTCAAGTCCGCTTTAGCGGACTGTTTACAGCCAGTCCAGAGCGGGCACCGCACGCTGTGCCCCTACAACGCCGCGCGAGCCGCGATGATCAAGCGGGCAGGACGGGTTTAGCCAGTCCAGAGCGGGCACGGCACGCTGTGCCCCTACAACGCCGCGCGAGCCGCGATGATCAAGCGGGCAGGACGGGTTTAGCCAGTCCAGAGCGGGCACGGCACGCTGTGCCCCTACAACGCCGCGCGAGCCGCGATGATCAAGCGGGCAGGACGGGTTTAGCCAGTCCAGAGCGGGCACGGCACGCTGTGCCCCTACAACGCCGCGCGAGCCGCGATGATCAAGCGGGCAGGACGGGTTTAGCCAATTCAGAGCGGGCACAGCACGCTGTGCCCCTACAACGCCGCGCGAGCCGCGGTGATCAAGCGGGCAGGACGGGTATTAGCCAGTCCAGAGCGGGCACGGCACGCTGTGCCCCTACAACGCCGCGCGAGCCGCGATGATCAAGCGGGCAGGACGGGTTTAGCCAATCCAGAGCGGGCACGGCACGCTGTGCCCCTACAACGCTGCGCGAGCCGCGATGATCAAGCGGGCAGGGCGGGTTTAGCCAGTCCAGAGCGGGCACAGCACGCTGTGCCCCTACAAAACGCATCCGGTTATGCCGGGCAGCCTTCCAGCGCGTCGATCACGTCGAGCAGGCTGGCGCAGACGTGGGGCGTGATCGACGCGAAAGCTTCGGGCGTGCTGTGCGACGGATCGGGGACGGCGTAGCAGACCATGCCCGCCGCAACCGCCGCGCGCGATCCGGTAGGACTGTCCTCCAGCGCGAGGCAGACTGAGGGATCGACGCCGAGCCGACGCGCGGCTTCCAGATAAATGTCGGGCGCGGGCTTGCCGTGCGCCACCTCGTCGCCGCAGACGTGGACGCGAAAAAAGCGATCCCAATGCTGGGCGCTCACGGTCACGTCGATGATCGACATGGGCGAACTGGAGGCAATCGCGCAGGGGATGCCGCGCGCTTCCAAATAGCGCAGCAGTTCGTTGGCGCCGGGACGCGGCAGCACGCGCTGGGGGATCAGGGTCATCATCTCCTGCGTCATACGGGCGCAGAGGTCGTCCACGCTGTCGGGCAGATCGTAGGCGCGGCACATGCCCTGCCAGAAATCGCGCATTCGCAGCCCGACGAGGGTTTGCTGGACTTCAGGAATGGGCTGTTTGCCGCGCGCCGCCAGCATTTCGCGCTCGGAAAGCGCCCAGACGGGTTCCGAATCAACCAGCAGACCATCCATGTCAAAGATGACTGCCTGCGGGCAAAAGGTCATGGTTTCCCTCGAATGAAAGCCTGCTCAAAGGCGGCGCGGAGTTCGTCGGAGTGGAGGGTGATCGAGTTGCCCAGCAGAAGCTGCAAGCCGCGATCAAACACCGCCTGATGGGGCGTGCCGAGGGTTCGAATGTAGGCGGCAGGTCCGGCGGCGAGCGGCAGAATCGGCGCGAGCGAATGCGCCTCAAGGTACACGTCGGCTTGATCCTTGACTTTCTGGCGCGCCACCACGCCGCCGAAGCCGACGAATAAATCCACTTCGGAGCGGGTGGCGAGGTCGCTGGAGCCGTCGCCGATCATCATCTTGCGCCCATGCTTGCCGGATGCGAGTTCGCGGACGATGGCGGGCTTGCCGCTGGACACGGTGAGCGGGCCCTCGTCGTAGTCGAGATAGGTCTGCTTGGTCTGGGTCTGCGGCTCGTAGTAGCGCCACCAGTCGCCGGACAACTGGTTGTATTCCAGCTCGACGGCGCGGATGTTCTCCGGGGCGACGCCGAGCCGCGCGCCGAAGCCGCGCACCGGCTCCGCCAGCCCGCCGCTGATGATGAACACCTGCTTACGCAGATAGTGCAGGGCGGCGATCACTTCCAGCGCGTCCGGCACGAGGTTTTCCCAGTAGCGCTCCTCAATCGCCTTCAACTGCCCGCGCGTGGGGCGGATGGCTTGCAGGCGCTTACCGTAGACTTCCGCGAGGTCGAGGTCGCCGTCCATCGCCTTCTGGGTCAGGACGCCGACTCGCCATTCCTTGCCCTTGAAGCGGGCTAATTCGTCGATCCCCTCGATGGCGGACAGGGTGCTGTCACAGTCGAAGAAGATCAGGTCGAAACTCGTCCAGCGGGTCTGATCCATCACTGCGTCTTTTGTCCAAGCGGTCACAGCAGCATTGTAACGCGGGAGCGGGCGTTTGTGAACGGAGTTGTTCGCAAAGGCGCATGGATAAAGAAAGAGACCAAAACGCAACGCAAAGACGCGAAGGCGCAAAGATGCAAAGATGCAAAGATGGGGCGCACAGCCGTGCGCCCCTACAACGCGGTCGGGTAGAGGTGAGAAAACGAGATGAACCGCCAAGAACGCCAAGATAGGGCGGGTCCAGACCCGCCCCTACAGCCGCGATGGGATGGCAGGGGATTATTTGACAGGCAATCGACAGGTTTTATAATCAAACGCAGATTCGATTATTTTACTTCTCAAGAGGATCATGGCGCGCAAACCAGCCGATCAAGCGGTCCACCGCGACGACATCATCCGCGCCGCCGCCGAAGTGCTTCAGCGGAACGGATACGAGGCGGCGACCATGAAGGACATCGCCGCTGCGGTGAACCTGACCGCCGCCAGCCTGTACCATCACTTCCGCAACAAGGATACGCTGCTGCTGGCGGTGCTGGAACTGGGGCTGGAGGTCGTGACCAACCAGATCGAGCCGATTGCCTGCTCGGATCAGCCGAGCGACCAAAAGCTGCGCGCGATGATCCGCGCGCACGTGGTGGGCGTGACCGAGAATACGGCGGTGGCGGCGGCGATGGTGTTCGAGATTCGGGCGCTGATGCACGTCAAAGCGCCGACCAAGAACGCGAGCATCGAAGACCGGGAAGCATTCCAGAGCTTCGTCGCGCGGCGGGGCGCGTTTTTCGCTCAGCGCAGCCGCTTCGAGGACTTATTTCGGACGGTAGTACGCGAAGGCATTGAACAGGGGAAGTTCCGTCCGGTGGACGTGCCGATCTTCGTCAAGACGCTGCTGGGCGCGCACAACTGGGTGGGGGTGTGGTTTCAGCCGGACGGTCGGCTGAGCGGGGCGGAGATCGCGGACATCATCGCGGATACGATGCTGCGAGGCGTGTTGGCGTGAAAAGCGGTGCGCACGCCGTGCACCCCTACATCCGGCGTCAGAGGCAGATTGAGGGCGGGTCTACAGACCCGCCCCTACAGAGATCGCCTGAGGGTGTGTAATTAGGCAGGTTTTGAAAGGTACAGTTGATGGTTGCATTTACGCCTACGGAAGAACAGCAGCAGTTGATCGACACGATCAAGCGCTTCGCGGTCAACGACGTGCAGCCGATGGCGCACGAAGCCGACGAGAACGAGCGTATCCCCGCCGCGATTGTCAAGACTGGCTGGGACATCGGCTTGATCCAGACGGCAGTCCCCGAAGTCTTCGGCGGGCTGGGCGAGTTGAGCGCGATCACAGGCGCGCTGGCGGCGGAAGGCTTCGCCTACGGCGACCTCTCGACCGCGCTGCAAGTGCTGTCCCCGGCGCTGTTCGCCTACCCGATCATCCTGTACGGCACGGCGGCGCAGAAACAACACTTTCTGCCGCTGTTCCTCGATGATCGGCTGCCGCACGTGAGCGCGGCGCTCTTAGAGCCGGGCATCTTCTTCGACCCGCACCAGCTTAAGACGACGGCGACGGTTCAGGGCGACAAGGTGACGCTGGAGGGCGAGAAGGCTTACGTCCCGCTGGCGGCGACCGCCGACTGGATGCTGGTCTACGCCCGCGACTCGGAAAGCGGGCGAATCGACGGCTATTTGATTGAAACCAGCGGCAAGGGCGTCACGGTGGGGCGGCGCGAGCAGTTGATGGGCATCCACGCGCTGCCGACCCATCCGGTCAGCTTCAGCGGCGCGGAGGTGGACCTCGACTGTCGGCTGGGCGGCGAGGCGGGCGGCAACTTCGATCACCTGCTGGACCGCAGCCGGGTCGCGCTGGCGGCGATGGCGGTGGGGGTGGCGAACGCGGCGGCGGAATACGCCCGCGAATACGCCAAGCAGCGGATTCAGTTCGGCGTGCCGATTGCCCAGAAGCAGGCGATTGCCTTCATGCTGGCGGAAATGGCGATTGAGGTGGACGCGGCGCGGCTGATGGTCTGGGAAGCGGCGTGGAAGCTGGACGAGCAGCAGGACGCGAGCAAAGAGGCGTACCTTGCCAAGCAGTACGCCGACAAAGCGGTGATGTTGGTGGCGGACAGCGCGGTACAGACGCTGGGCGGCTACGGCTTCATCCGCGAGTTCCCGGCGGAGCGCTGGCTGCGCAACGCGCGCGGGTTCACGACGTTTCACGGCTTAGCGATGACCTAGCGTTCAGCGATCAGCAGTCAGCTTTCGCCCCTTCACCCCTATTCACCTTTGGGACGGATTGAGGTGAATGGACCGAAGAATTTTGGAGAAGTTGCCATGTGGTTAGTCTATTTCCGCTTTGATGATCAAGGCGAAGTTGTGACCATGCACGTCCGCACGAACAACAAAACAGGTGTGGATACTCTTGTGAAGTGCGCTAGCCAGCATGGGTTAACATCAACAGCGAAACTTGTGGAATTCATGGCATTTTATGCCAGTGGAACGATCAAACGACCACAGCCCAGTTCGATGTTTTACGATCACAATGAATTTAGTCAAAAGTGGGAAAGTGTCTAGCGATGCCGATTAATTTCGAAATTCCCGAAAACCTTCAGCAGACCACCGAAATGGTCAAGATGGTGGCGGAGCACGTGGTTCGCCCGATCTCGCGGGAGATGGACGAACACGAGCACGAGCGTCCGTGGCCCTTCATCGAGCAGATTTGGCCCTTCATGAAGGACATGACCAAGCGCACGCTGGAAAAAGCACAGAATCCCGACGCGGGACGGAAAAGCGGACGCCCCAGCGTCGGCAACCTGCGGCTGATGCTGATGATCGAGATGCTCTCGTGGGGCGACGCCGGAATCTACCTGTGTCTGCCGGGCGGGGCGTTGGGCGGCGCGGCGATTGAAGCGACCGGGACGCCGGAGCAAAAAGTCAAGTTCCTGACCCGGTTCGCGGAGGGCGACGAACCCGCGTGGGGCGCGATGGCGATGACCGAGCCGGGCGCTGGATCGGACACGGCGTCGATCCGCACGACGGCGGTGTTCGACGAAGCGACCCACGAGTGGGTGATCAACGGCGAGAAAATCTTCTGCACCAACGGCAAGCTGGCGCTGGACGAATCCAACGGGCTGGTGGTGGTGTGGGCGTCGATTGACCGCAGCGCCGGGCGCGCCGGGATGCGCCCGTTCGTGGTCGAGGCGGGCACGCCGGGCGTCAAAGTCACCAAGACCGAGATCAAGCACGGGATTCGCGCCAGCGATACCGCCGCGATTGTGTTCGACAATGCGCGCATCCCCGCCGATCACCTGCTGGGGAGCGTGCCGAAGTCGGACGGCGAAGCCCCCGCTGGCGGGAAAGGCTTCCGGGGCGCGATGGCAACCTTCGACGCGACTCGCCCGCTGGTAGCGGCGAGCGCGCTGGGAATCGGGCGGGCGTCGCTGGAATTCCTGAAAGAGAAGCTGGCGGAAAACGGCGTCGAAATCCCCTACGGCGCACCCTATCACACGCTGACCGCGATCCAGCGGGACGTGCTGGAAATGGAGGCGCAGCTTCACGCGGCGTATCTGCTGACGCTGCGGGCGATTACGCTGTTCGATCAGGGTTTGCCCAACAGCCTCGAAGCGTCGATGGCGAAAGCCAAAGCCGGAAAAGTGGTCACGCAGGTGGCGCAGAAGGCGGTTGAGCTGCTGGGCGCGACCGGATACAGCCGGGAATGGCTGGCGGAGAAGTGGATGCGGGACGCCAAAATCAACGACATTTTCGAGGGAACTGGGCAGATCAACACGCTGGTGGTGGCGCGGCGCATCCTCGAATATAGCAGTCGTGAATTAAATTAAGCGCCACGTTGCACAGGATAATGTAGGATAGGAGTTGATGCGTAAGCTTAACTGCCAATCAGGAGACACAAGCCATGCCCGTTCATGTATCCTGGGATGACGACGCAAAAACCACCGTTCGGTGGGACTATGAAGGCAAATGGACGTGGGATGAAGTCGCTGCCGCGCTTGAGCAGTCGAACACCATGATCCGCACGACCGATCACTCGGTGTCGATCATCCACAACCTCACGGCGAGCGCCGGAATTCCCAGCGGAGCGCTGACTCAGGCGCACCGCTTCACGGCATCCCAGCCGGAAAACTGGGACCTCACGGTAGTGGTGGGGAGCGGCGGGTTCATCGACGCGCTGGTGAACGTATTCGGCAAGGTTTATCGCAAGCTGGGCGAGCATTATCGCGCGGCGCGGACGCTCGACGACGCGCGGTCGATCATTGCGAGGCAAAAAGAGAATAAATGACGAGTGCTGAGTGCTGAGTGCCGAGTAAAAACAGAACAGAATAGGTTTTGTAACTCGACAACGATTTTTCTTTTACTCAGTATTCAGCACTCGGTATCTTAGAAAGGTATGGAGATGGGGTATCAGATTCGCAAGGCGGTCGTGATCGGCTCCGGGACGATGGGCGGCGGGATCGCGGCGCTGCTGGCGGGCGTGGGGGTCGAGACGGTACTGCTGGACATCCCGGCGCGGGATACGCAGCCGGGCGACGCGGGGCGCAACGCGGTCACGGCGGAGGGCATGAAGCGGATGCAGGGCGCGCGCCCGGCGCAGTTGTTCAGCCAAGCTGACCTCGGCGGGATTCGCACGGGCAATCTGGACGACGACCTCGCCCAAGTCAGCGATGCGGACTGGGTGATCGAGGTGGTGGTGGAGCGGCTGGACATCAAGCGGAGCCTGATGGCGAAGCTGGCGGAGCTGGTCGCGCCCAAGACCATCATCTCGACCAACACCTCCGGCTTGCCGATCCGCGAGATCGCGGAGGGGCTGGGCGACGATTTTTCGCGGCGGTTTCTGGGGACGCACTTCTTCAATCCGCCGCGCTATTTGCACCTGCTGGAAGTGATCCCGCACCCGAATACCGACCCGGCGGTGGTCAAGTTCATGGTCGAATACGCGACCCAAAGGCTGGGCAAGGGCGTGGTGATCGCCAAAGACGAGCCGAATTTCATCGGCAACCGCTTCATGAGCATGAGCGGGATGCAGATCATCAACTACGCGCTGGACAACGACTTCACGGTCGAGGAAGTCGACTCGCTGACGGGTCCGCTGATCGGGCGACCCAAGACCGCGACCTTCCGCCTGAACGATCTGGTGGGCATCGACATCGCGGTTCACGTGGCGCGGAATCTGTACCCGGCGATCCCGAACGACCCGGCGCGGGAGATTCTGGAACATCCGGGCACGACCGCGCTGTTCGACAAGCTGATCGCCAACGGCTGGCTGGGCAACAAGAGCGGGCAGGGCTTCTACAAGCAGGTCAAGACGCCGGAAGGCAGAGATTTCTACTCGCTCGACCTCAAGAGCTTCGAGTATCTGCCGCCGAGCAAGCCGCGCTTCGAGAGCGTGGGCAAACATCGCAAGGTCGAGGACACGGCGGAGCGGATTCGGCTGCTGATCAACGAGGACGACCGCGCCGCCCAACTGCTGTGGCATCATCATGCCTTTTTGCTGGCGTATGCCTCGAACCGCGTGCCGGAGATCACCGAGACGCTGGTCAACGTGGACAACGCGCAGAAGTGGGGCTTCGCGCACGAGCTGGGCCCGTTCGAGATTTGGGATGCGATTGGGGTCGCGGAAACCGTGCCGCAGTTCGAGGCGGCGGGCTACCCGGTGGCGGACTGGGTGAAGCAGATGATCGCGCAGGGCTGCACCAGCTTCTATCAATACGACGCGGGCGGTCAGAAGATCGGCTACTACAGCCCGCAAAAGGGCGTGTACGTGCTGCTGGAGCCAGACACGCGCGAAATCAAGGCTGCGGCGCTGCACGCATCGGGCAAGGAAGTCGCGCGGAACGCCGGGGCGAGTCTGCTGGACATGGGCGACGGCGTCGCGCTGCTGGAATTCCACAGCCCGGCGAGCGCCATGGACGCCGACGTGATCGAGATGATCGAGAAGTCGCTGGGTATCTTGGACAACGATTTCGACGCGATGGTGATCGGGCACGACGGCGAGCGGTTCTGCATCGGCGCGAACCTGTTCATGGTGGCGATGGCGGTGCAGAGCGGCGATCTGAATCAGTGGAAGGCGATGCACAAGCGCACGCAGGAGATGATGCAGGCGATCCGGTTCGCGTCGAAGCCGGTGGTGATCGCGCCGCACAACATGGCGCTGGGCGGCGGCAGCGAACTGATCATGGCGGGGACGCGGGTGGTCGCGCACGCGGAACTGTACGCCGGATTGGTCGAAGTCGGCGTCGGGCTGATCCCCGGCTGGGGCGGCTGCAAAGAGATGGTGCGGCGGGTGGTCAACCCGGTGATGGAGTCGCATCCCAACGGCGACCCGCTGCCGCATTTGCAGCGGGTGTTCGAGCAGATCGCGCTGGCGAAGGTCAGCGAGAGCGCGAAACAGGCGCGGGAAATGAGCATTCTGGGCGCGTGCGACCGGATCGTGCTGAACCGCGATCACCTGCTGGGTGAAGCCAAGCGCGAGGCGCTGCATCTGGCGGCGAATTTCACGCCGCAGCGACCGGGCAAGGTCTACGCCGCCGGGCGGGATGCTTACTCGGCGCTGCTGCTGGGCGTGCGGGGCTTCATCGAGAGCGGTTACGCCAGCGAACACGACGCGCTGATCGCGCGGAAATTGGCATACGTGATCACGGGCGGGGCAGTCAGCGAGCCGGGCTGGATCGACGAGCAGGTGTTCCTCGACTTGGAGCGCGAAGCGTTCCTCGACTTGGTGCAGACGCCGAAAACGATGGAGCGGATCAGTTCCATGCTGCAAAATAACAAGCCGCTCAGGAACTAGGACTGAGTGCTGAGTGCTGAGTACTTGACTCGGCACTCGAATTTCCACAGCCGTTTTCCAGAGTTTATTTCTAGTGACGACCTGATTTATTTGATGCTGAGGTTAGTTCGTGGCGAATAATAAGAAGACGATAGCGCAGCAACGAAGGTATGGTGTAACGAATGTGCAAATGGCAAAAGATATTGCATTAGTATGGTTGCGCGAAGCTGATTTAGAAAATGCTATTGAGTTTGGGCTACCAGAAATTGATGATCGTTATCACATTTGGCGCGTTCCGCTACTTGCTCGACATGGTAACCAGAGGTTAGGGGAAATTGTTATTGATGCTTATACTTCATTGATAGATATAGATAAATCAACCGATCCACAGAACCTTGAAGCTAGATTACTTGGACGTGAAGAATCGCTTAAACGAGTTCATAAAACTCCGTACAGGTCTCGCAAGACAACCTACCAGCTGTCCGATTTACGGAACACAATTGCGCTTGGGGATGCAGAGGAAATCGTTCAAACGCTACCTGCCGAGAGTATTGATTTAGTCTTCACTTCACCTCCTTACTAT
This sequence comes from uncultured Chloroflexia bacterium, assembly GCA_963814185.1. GTDB lineage: Bacteria > Chloroflexota > Anaerolineae > Aggregatilineales > Phototrophicaceae > Flexifilum. Next base: position 88,380 of record CAWFCF010000004.1, read on the forward strand.
AACGCTCGTCCCGAATACGCTGATTACCTGACCTATGAAGAATATCTATTGAAAATACGCAAAATCATACAGACTATCTATCATGTTCTGGCTGAAGGCCGCTTCTTTGCAATAAACATCGCTCCGGTATTAATTAGAAGGGCAAATCGGAACGAAGCGTCAAGGCGAATTGCTGTTCCCTTTGACATTCATCGACTCTTCATTGAAGAGAATTTCGACTTTGTGGAAGATATTATCTGGGTTAAACCTTCCGGCGCAGGCTGGGCTACTGGGCGAGGACGCCGTTTCGCCGCCGACAGAACTCCTTTGCAATACAAAGCGGTTCCGGTAACGGAATATGTTCTTGTCTATCGAAAACACACGGAACGACTTATTGACTGGAATATACGCGCGCATCCCGACCCAAAAATCGTGGAAGAATCACGGATCGAGGATGACTACGAACGCACCAATGTTTGGAAAATCAAACCAGCCCACGACAAGCGTCACCCCGCCGTATTCCCGCTGGAATTAGCAGAAAAAATAATATGTTATTATTCATTCAGGCGAGATGTCGTTCTTGATCCATTTGCTGGTATTGGCACAGTTGGCAAAGCAGCAAGCAAGCTTGACCGCCGATTCGTTCTCATTGAGAGAGAGAGAAAGTACGTTGATATTATGCGAGAAAGATCCCAACTCTGGCTAGGAAAGAAAGCACGGCATATTTTTACGATCAATTGTCCGCCCATTGATGGTAACAATTTGCTCTTCTAGGATAGACAATGTCTGAAAATAGTAGTTTAGATCGAAATAGTAGTATAACGAGACTCTCTGAATTGCTTTCAGCGGAAGCACTCGATTTATTGAAAGCGACCGGAACCGACTTGATCGAGACAATAGGTATCGATGTCATACGTGGCGTGGTTTTGGACGTTCTTACCGGAAGAAATATTAGGAGTTCGACGGAAAGTCTGACACGTCGTCGAATTGCTACTCTCAATCTTGCTCTAGTTGACTTGTTCTTTAAAGGAATTGCGAGAGATCCGAATTTCATCGAAAACCTACCCTATGTTGCTGCTAAGATTTTCTCCTCAAGCAATGATAAAGCCGAAGAATGGTTGGCAAACTGGATGTTAGGGCTAACTGGAAAAGGTGTTCAGAATATATTACGAGATGATCGTTCACTGATACCTGATTATCGTGACGTTTATATCAAAACTTGTAGGGAGACCGTTGAGCGAATTAGATCGATCTCCGGCGACCTAGCAGGTGCCCTGAAACTTGATACCGGCGTTCAAATTGAAGTGAATTGGCTTTTCATTTCATATTTATTAAACGCCGTTGGCTCGGAAACCCTTACTATAAGAGGTTCGGAGAAGTCCCTTTACGGAAAATTCTTTGAAAAGCTCGTTCTCGGATCGCTGTTATACATACTAGATTTCCAATATGTACCATCAGGGAATTTGGAAAACCTTGAAAAAGTGTTTTGGCTATCATCAAATGCTGATCGGGCGCGTGAAAGTGATGCAACAATTTTATACGAGCCGGGACGCGGAGTTCGAATAGATATTGGCTTTATTGGACGCGGCAATACTGAAATCTCTCTCGATAAGGTGTCCCGTTATCGACGCGAAATTGAAATGGGTAGCCGCCATTGGTATATGGGAACGATCATAATCGTTGACCGTGTTGGTCCCCGTAGTCGAATTCGCGAACACGCTCAAGCTATTGACGGCACGATTGTTCAGATGAGTGGTGGATATTGGCCCAAACGTATCGCGTTAACCCTGAATTCGTTAACTGGATTCACGCATCCACTACTTGAAATGGATGTGGATGATATTGAAGATTACATGGAAGGCAAGCTTGTCGAAGTTCCACTCGGTACATTTATCCGAAGTGTTACTGAGGGGGAATTAATGGTTGATAACGACGAGGGCGAGGAATAAGAGTATCAACTCGCCCAATAAGGAGATACGACCATGCGTGAAGCAGTGATCGTCGCGGCGGCGCGAACCGCCGTCGGCAAATCGAAACGAGGCGTCACCCGCAATACCCGCTCGGACGACATGGCGGCGGCGGTGATCGAGGAGGTCATGCGCCAGACCGAGGGCAAGCTCGATCCGCATGAGATCGACGACGTGATCATCGGCTGCGCCATGCCGGAAGGATCGCAAGGCTTGAATTTCGCCCGCGTGATCTCGCTGCGGGCAGGGCTGCCGGTCGAGATTCCGGGGCAGACGGTCAACCGCTTCTGCGCCAGCGGCTTGCAGACGATTGCGACCGCTGCCGAGCGGATCATCGCCAACGGCGCGGACGTGATTATCGCGGGTGGGGCGGAAACCATGTCGCTGGTGCCGATGACCGGCTTTAAGATCAGCCCGAATCCGTACATGGCGGCGAACGAGCCGGAAGTCTACATGAGCATGGGACATACGGCGGAACACGTCGCAGACGAGTACGGCGTCACGCGCGAGGACATGGATCAGTTCGCTTACGAGAGCCACATGAAAGCCGCGCACGCGGTGGACGCGGGCTACTTCCGGCAGGAGATCGTGCCGTTCGAGATCGAGGAAACTTACGTCAACGACGACGGTGAACTGGTGACCGAGAAGCGGCGGTTCGATCAGGACGAGCACCTGCGGCGGGACACCTCGCTGGAAGGACTGGCGAAGCTCAAGCCGGTGTTCAAGCAGGGCGGTCGGGTGACGGCGGGCAACAGCAGCCCGCTCAGCGACGGCGCGGCGGCGGTGATCGTGATGGAGGCGGGCAAGGCGGCGCAGTTGGGCTTGAAGCCGCTGGCGCGCTTCGTCGGCTTCAACGTGGCGGGCGTTCGCCCGGAGGTGATGGGCATTGGTCCGATTGCAGCGGTGCCGAGGCTGCTCAAGCGGCAGGGGATGGCGCTGGACGACCTCGACCTGATCGAACTCAACGAGGCGTTCGCCTCGCAGTCGCTGGCGGTGATCCGCCAACTGGAATTCGACCCGCAGAAGGTCAACGTGAACGGCGGCGCGATTGCGCTCGGTCATCCGCTGGGCTGCACCGGCTCCAAGCTGACGGTTCAGTTGATCAACGAGATGAAGCGCCGCCAGAGCAAATACGGCATGGTGACCATGTGCATCGGCGGCGGGATGGGCGCGGCGGGTATCTTCGAGAACTTGAACTAGCGATAGGACGCACATGGGCGACATTATGTCGCCCATGTGCATCAGTGTCCTGACAGCCCCGGCAGCACAAAATTCATGCTAACGCATTCCGTCGTTTCCCACAGGTCATAAGCATACTTCAGGATATCCTCAAGCGGGATGTATCGCTCGTCGCTGGTCACAGCCCACACGCCGCTTGGGTTCTGCACAAACGACTGGATCTCTACCGCGTAATTCGACACGGGCAGCGGGAAAGCCGGATGCTTCGAGCTATTCGGATCGGGGTAGTCGTAGACGTTATAGCTTGCATTCCCGATCAGGTGGACGACACAAGGGGGGTTCGTGCTCGGCGGCGCTGTAACCGACAGCGCGATCAAGCCCGCCTGCGCATTGAGCAGCGCGCCGAGGGTCTTATCCGAGCAGCCCTGCAATGCTGACTCGCCGCCGACGTAAGCCATCGTGTCCGACCAAGACAGGTAAAAGCCGTGCCCCATTTTGATAAACAGGTCGCCCGCCGCCGCTTCGATTCCGGTAATGATAAGCTGGGTGTCCATGTCCAGCGTGCTTTCCACGGACTGGCTGTTGGGATCCGGCATGGGGTAAAAGGGCGCGCTGTGGCTGGGATCGACCATCGGAACCCGGCACCAGACCTGCAAACGCTGCATCCCGCTGGGTCCTAATTCGGGTACGAGACTCTTGACTGGGTCCAGTGCCGTCGGATCGTTCGGGTCGCGCGCCATGACCTCGGGCGAAGGCGGCGAATCGTGATTGGCAAAGACTTGGTCAATTTCGCCATTTGGACCGCGATGCACCATGACGAAGCTCGAAAACTCATAGTTAAACCCGGTGAATATATAGCCTCCGCCGGGCACGGGGGTATTGGCTACAGGCGGAGCCAACGCGAGATCGAGACCTATCGAAAGGCTGCCCGCCGTCCACCCGTCCATGCTAAGGGTTCCATTGAGGACGACGTTGGGCGGGGAGTCCGTCTTCGGGAGTCCGATCGCAAAGAGGCTGGCGTCGGTCATGTGGTGGAGGAAGAAGTCGGGCGGGAGCGCAAGGTCGCTAGCGGGATCGCCGGTGAAGGTGTTGACGACCTGCTCATAGGGGGTGTCATGACTCGCTGGCTGGGGGGGCGGCTGCTGTTGAAGGCGAAAGCGCGTGAACGGATTGGTTCCCGGCGCGAAAGCCGCGCTGCCGTCGTATGGCTCCAGCCCGATCTGCCCATGTACTTCTCCCGGCTCCAGCGGGACTAAGCCGAACTCTTTCGCCTTGGTATAGGCGTCGGTCACACTGTGATCCACGTCGATCTGTCCATAGGCGTTGCTCTCCAAGATACCCTGCGTCAGGTAGCGAACCGGGGCGTGGGTCGGCGGGATGCTGATGTCTCCCAGCACGTAGGGGTGGTCGAAAGTTCCGGTCACCACCCGCTGATACGCCGCCAGCCCGTCCTCGTGAATAAAGATTGGGTAGCTCACCTGAAGGTTGCTCAGCGCGGCAGTCTCGGCGCTGATCTGCTGGAACCAGCGGTCACGGTCGGGGAATTCGGGGGCGATGATCTGGTCAAAGTAGGCGCGGTTTGGCGTGGTCTGCACGTAGATCAAGTCTTTCTTGAAAGCATCCCAAATATCGTCCCAGCCTGATTGGGCTTGGACGGCGCGCGGCGCGGCGAGCGTCCCCAGTGCCAGCAGCAACGCTCCGAACAGGATCAGCGATTTTAAGCGGGTCATGGCGATACCCTCACTTTTCTGCAATAACTTCTTTAAATGTAGGGGCGACGCGAGGTCGCCCGTTCTTGTTGAAAACCTACCGTTTACTACCGCTACTGAAATCATATCCGTGCCAATCCAGCCCGAAGCAGGGGGCAAGGTCTCGCGGACTAACTCCGGCTTTCTCCAATTCTTTCAGGTTCACGTAGGTTCCTTCCTGTAGTTGAAGCCACGTACCGTCCCCGTTTGTCACAGCCCCGAATACCGGAAATGTCGCCCCATCGCCATCGCCGTCGAGTGAATAGATACCTTGGCTGTTCGGATCAGGCTGGTCGTAGATCGGCACGAGCGCATTCGCGGGGATATAGACGATGCAGAGTTCCTTGGGCGGTTCCACGCCGACGGTGCCCGAATTCGATACCGCTACCGCATTGAGGTACGCGAACTGATTGCTTTCGGAGCAGTTCTCGATGGGCAGCGGACTGCTGGTCAACGCTTCAGCGTCGCTCAACGACATATTGAACCCGTGATCCATGTCCACGCCGATCTGTCCATCGACCACAAAGTAGCCGTCCACCCCCAGATAATTTTCGTCTGCCATGGTGCTGGCGACCGGATCACCCCCGAAATGGGGCAGTGGGTAGAAGGTCACCGCGAAGGTTGGCTCGGTGATTGGAAATTCGCAGGTGTCGGTAGGGGACTCGACGCCCAAGACGCCTCGCAAATCTTCCCATAGCCGTCGTAGCTCCTCATCCGTATCAATCTCGCTCGTCGTAAGAAGTCTGGTAATCGCGTCATAACTAGACCAATCCCGGATGCGTTTATTCTCACTGTCGGTCTGCTCGATAATGACGAGCGGAAATTGACTGCCGTCCGGCTGAGTGGTGACGGTCACGTAATAGGCTGAGAGATTGCCCTGTGAGACTAGAGCATCCTCCTCAAAGCGCGCTGCCGAGTAGACTATGCTGGGGTATATGGCAAATGGAATGCTGCCGAGATCGGAGCCGCTGGCTTCGCCTGAGCCAAAGGGGGTCATAAGACTGACCTCAAAGTCCCCGTAATCCTGTTTGAACTGATTCATTTCGTCCTGCTGCGCGGGCGTGGCATTTTCACCAAGCCCTACGAACCAAGTTATGGGCGTGACCGGGTGTGGTTCCGGCGGCGGCTCGCTCCCCTGCTGCGGCTTGGGCGTTGCGGTCGGCAGTTGGGCTAGACGCTGGAAGTGGGTAAAGGGATTCAGCCCCGGCGCGAAGGTGGCGCTGGCGTCGTAAGGCTCCAGTCCGATTTGCCCGTGCTGCTGACCCTCCGCCAGCGGGATCAAGCCGAGTTCCTGCGCCAAGCTGTAGGTATCGGTCACGCTGTAATCGTGGGCGATCTGCCCCAGCCCGTTGGTGTCGAGGATGCCCTGCGTCACGTAGCGAACCGGCGCGTTGGTCGGCGGGATGGTGATACCGTTGAACACAAATGGATGGCTGAAGGTGCCGGTCACGACCCGCTGATAGGCGGCGCGCCCGTTCTCGTAGATCAAAATCGGGTAGGTCACCTGTATCGGGCTGAAGGCGGCTGCCTGAGCAGTCCACAGTTGAAAGAGCTGATCCCGGTTGGGAAAGTAGTCGGCGATGATCTGGTCAAAATAGGTGCGGTTGGGATAGGTTTGCAGATAGATCAGCGCCGTCTGTTCGGCTGCCCACGTATCCCCCCAGCCCTGCTGGGCTTGAGCGGCGCGCGGCGCGGCGAGCAGGATCAGCGTGAGCATCAGCAGCGCGGACAGGAGGATCGATCGGAAGCGTGACATAAACAGCCCCCTTTAACTATTTATAAAAGTGCGGTGGGTATTTTTGTAATTATTCTATCACCGGAATAAATTTCATTGTCGTAATAATCTAAGTATAAGTCGGTAAGAATGGACAGCGCGATCTAGCCAATGACGCTGTGAATCAGCGGGAGCAGGTCGGCGATGCGCGGGACGATGCGCCGCCCGTGATCGCACACGCCCCAGATCATGTTGTTGACGCGGCGCAGATCGTCGGTGATGCCGAAGCAGGGCGTGGCGCGTGCGAATAGATAGCCAAGTTCGAGGCTGGTGCCGGAGTCGTGATCCGCGCCGGTGAGCAGCGCCACGCAGAAGTCGCAGGCGTCCAGCGCGGCGAGGTCGGCTTGAAAGACGCGCTCGCGCTCGCCGGGGATGCTGATGTCCAGCACGCCCGCGTCGCGGTGGGGCAGATAGGTCTGATAGCCCGCCGCTTCCAGCGCGGACGCGATTTGTTCGAGATACCAGCGCTCATGCGTATTGAAAAGTGGCCCGGCAACGTAGACAATAGCCATCGGATCAATCCTTCAAGTGATGAAAAGGCGTAGTATGGACGAAAACGCGGCTCAAACCAATGCCTCGACCGACGGACTCACGCTGCTGGGTCACGAGGTGCGCCAGCCGGTGCGCAAGCTGGAAACCTTCCCGAACCGGCATCCGGGGCGGCGCTACACGGTCAAGCTGGAATGCCCGGAATTCACCTGCGTATGTCCGATGACCGGGCAGCCCGATTTTGCCACGATTCACATCCGCTACATCCCCGACCAGAAGATCGTGGAGTCGAAGTCGCTGAAGCTGTACCTATGGTCGTACCGGGACGAGGGCGTGTTTCACGAACACGTCACCAACCTGATTCTGGACGATCTGGTGGCGGCGCTCGATCCGTATTTTTGTGAGGTGATCGGCGAGTTCAACGTGCGCGGCGGGATCGCGCTGACGGTGGAGGCGCAGTACAGCAAGCCGGAGGCGGAGTAAGATCGCCAGCGAGGGTGCAGACACACGGGTCTGCCCCTACGGATTCCCGACGGTTTCACCCGAACCGATGCGCGGCGGGTAAAGTCAGGCTCAACAAGGAGGTGCCGCATGGTACACATGGGCGTGACGGTCGCCATCATCGAGAACCAGAGCATCCTGCTGACCCTGCGTGAGGACTTCGAGGTCTGGTGTATGCCCGGCGGCGTTGTGGACGGGGGCGAATCGCTGGCGGACGCCGCGCGGCGCGAAGTGCGCGAGGAAACCGGGCTGGAGGTCGAACTCACGCGGCTGGTGGGCATGTACTCGCGGGTCGGTTGGCGCGATAATCACATCGCGGTGTTCGCCGGGCGGCAGATCGGCGGGACGCTGACCGGGCAGCCGGGCGAGGTGATCGACCTGCGCTTCTTCCCGCTCGACGCGCTGCCGGAGCATATGCTCTACGGTCAGGCGCACCGGATCACCGACGCGATCAGCGGCGTGACCGGGCTGGTCAAGACTGAGTACCTGTTCGCGCCGGAGGACACGCCGACCGTGCAAACCGACCTGTACGTCCTGCGGGATCAGTCCGGCTTGTCGCGGCGCGAGTTCTATCTGCAAAACCTCTCCCGCTTGAGGACGGCTCCGGTCAAGACTGAGGTGGACGGCTGTCCGGCTCCCCGGTGACCACATCCCAGTGATGGGCGTTGCCCTGAAGGTCGGTGGTCTCAATCGTTGTGTCGCTAACGAAGCGGACGCTGCGGGTGCTGGCTTCGATAGCGTAGCGATGGATGGGATCGCGCTGGCGCAGATCGTCGGGCAGAGCGGTCAAATCCCAGACGCGCAGGGTGCCGATCCGCGCCAGCACCAGATAGCGCCCGTCGGGGCTGAGCGCGACCTGAGTCGGCAGCACGGCGGACTGGTTGTGCGCGTCAACGCTGACGTGCGCCATCGTGTCCCGATCCCAGACAGTAATGGTCTTGTAGTATCTGGCGTAGGCTTCGGCTTCGGAGGTAAAGACGATCAGGTGCTGGTCGTCGGGCGTGACGGCGAACTTGACCGGGTCGGAATAGCAGCCGTTGTCGAAGCTGGCGATCTGCTGCGCAGTGGTCTGGTCGTAGGCGATCACGATGCCGCCGCCCGCGTAATTGGGCGCGACCAGCACTTGACCGCGCGGGTTATCCCAGACGACTTCCCAGTTGAAATAGCGGTAGCCCGCCTGACAGACCGCCCCGCTGTAATCCAGCAGGATCGGGTCGCTCTGGCGGAAATTCCACAGGTAGGAGCCGCCGTAGGCTTCCAGAATCAGGCGGTCGCGGGTGGGATTCCAGTAGGGCGCGTGCTTGGGCAGCGTCCCGGCGAAGGTCGCGGCGCGCCCGCCGTTGACCGCATCCCAGACGATGGAATCGCCGTTGGCGCTGCCGAACAGGTAATGGCAGTCGGGCGACCAGTCCAGATTCGCCAAGTCGCTGGTGATGAACGAAGTGTCCAGCGTTTGCACGATGTCGCCGGTGTGCATACTGACCAGCACCAGCCGGGCGTTGCGGTATTCGTAGCGGATCACCACGCCGTCGGGTCGGTAAAGCTGGCTGCCTTCGGCGTGGGTGCAGCTACCGAGAAAATTCGCCTGCGCGAGATGGGGAGCGCGGGCGAGAAACGAAAGCATGACGATGACGGAAAACAGGATGGGGCGCATGATGGCATCCTTGATGGAGTGAGGTATGCCTTCATTGTCGGATGCAAGCGAGCTGCCCGCCTGACGCGGCACGCTACGCGCGACACGCGCCCCATCCACGCTCGGCAGTTGGCTGGTCTACGGCTGCTCTACGATGGGGAAAGCCCCTCACCCCATGCGACCTTCGGTCGCCCCGCCCTCGTAGAATTGGGACGGGTCTCAGACCCGCCCCTACATGCGATCCTCGCGGCAGGATGTCGCCTCTCATCTTCGACTGTCGCCCCATCAGCCCACGCAAGCGGGGAGAAGTCGTTGAGGGACGGCGAGGTCAAGCCTTCGGCGCGGTGAGTTCCAGTTGAATATTATCCGGGTCGCGGAACGACATCACGTAGATGGGCAGACCATATTCGCCCAAATCGTTGATGGTTCCGTGCGAAATCCCGTTTTGGTCGAACAGAGCCGCCGCCGCTTCGAGATCGGCGCGGCTGCTCACCGCAAAGCTGAGGTGATCCAGCCCGACGCGGTGTTCGGTGAACACGTCGTTGGGCAGCGCTTGCGCCGGATCGGGCGGGGGATTGATCGCCAGTATGAGGGTGCCGTTGCTCATAATCACTTTGGTGCCCAAGTCCATCAGGTGCTGGAAGCCGAGATATTTGGTGTAGAACTCGCGCGACCGCACCGGGTCGGTCACGGTCAAGGCAACGTGATGCACACCAGCCGTTGGGACGCTCATGAACTGCTCCTTAATTTATATCAAAACGATATTAAATTATACAATATGCCGTCAAGCGATGCGTCTGCTTGACGGCTGAAAGGCGGCTACTCCGGCAGCCGCTCGGCGATCAGCTCGACCACGTCCTTGACCACCAGCCCGCCGCCCAGCGTCGATTTGGCGGTCTCGAACATCTGCATACAGAAGGGGCAGCCGACCGCGACGACCTCGGCTCCGGTGGCGGCGGCTTCCTGATAGCGGGTCACGTTGACGGCTGCGTCGCCAGGTTCTTCTTCCTTCCAGAACTGCGCGCCGCCCGCGCCGCAGCAGAAGGAGTTGGTTCCGCTGCGCGCCATCTCCACGAAGTTGACGCCCATGCTGGCAATGGCGTTGCGCGGCGCTTCGATCACGCCGTTATGCCGCCCCAAGTAGCAGGGATCGTGGAAGGTGACGTTGGGCTGTTGATCGGGGTGAGCAGATTGAGGCAGCTTGCCCGCCGCGATCAACTCGTCGATCAGTTCGGTGTGGTGAATGACTTCGTAATCGCCGCCGAACTGGTGATATTCCTTGCCCAAGTTGTGCAGGCAGTGAGGGCAGGTCGCCACGATCCGGCGCTTGCGGTCGCCAAAGACCTCGTTAATGGTTTCGACGTTGGCGGTCGCCATCTCTTGATACAGATACTCGTTGCCCGCGCGACGGGCGGCGTCTCCGGTGCAGCTTTCCAGATCGCCCAAGACGGCGAAGTTGACGCCCGCCGCCTGCATCACCTTGACCAGGGCGCGGGCGGTCAGTTGGGCGCGCGGATCGTAGCTGGGCGCGCAGCCGACCCAATAGAGCAGGTCGAAATCGGGATTGTCCTCGACGGTAGGACACGTCCAGCCCGGTAGCCCATTTGAAGCGGTCGCCGCGCGGGTTCTGCCACGGGTTGCCCTGCCGCTCCATGCCGTTGAACGCGCCCTGTAGCTCCGGCGGGAATTCGCCCTGAGTCAGCACCGCGTCGCGGCGGATGTCGAGGATGTCGAACATCGGCTCGTTGCCCACCGGGCAAATGTCGATGCACGCGCCGCAGGAGGTACATGCCCACACCGCCAATTCGCTGATGGCGAAGCCCATCAACGGGTGCGCCGATTCCGCGCCTGCCGCCAACTCGCTCATCTGGTCGCGGATCAGGTAGCGCTTGTTGATCTCCAATGCCGAGGGCGACAGTTCCTTGCCAGTGGTATAGGCGGGGCACACGTCCTGACAGCGGTTGCACATGATGCAGGCGAAGGCATCCACTAACTGGGTCTGGTCGAGGTCTTCCAGCTTGTGCGCGCCGAACTGCTCGCGGGTTTCGTCCTCGAAGTCGATCTTCTCCATTTCGCCCAGCGAGGTGCGGCGCGGGCGGGTCAGGAAGTTGAAGGGCGCCATGAACAGGTGCGCGTGCTTGGTGTAGGGGAAGTAGGGGAAGAACAGCAAAATCGCGCCCAACGCCACCCACCAAAAGACGTGCTGCATCAGCAGCAGACCGTCGGCGTTCATGCCGCCCCAGAGCGGCGAAATCAGCGTGGCGAACGGGCGGGTCAGGTCGGGGGTGGTGGCGGCGACTTCGACCGACTGCCCCAGAAAACGCGATCCGACGTGGATCAGGATGAACCACGCCACGATCAGCGAGTCGCGGCGCACCGCGCCCGCCTTGACCTTCGGATGCAGCAGCACGTTGTCGTGCCACGTCAGTTCGACGCGAGCGGGCAGGTAGAAGCGCCGGATCATCAGGTAGACCACGCCGACCAGCACGCCGACGCTCAGCAGGTCGCCGAACAGGCGGTAGGCATCGCCGAGCAGCCCGGCGTCGGCGAGGAACACGTAGCCGGGCACGAAGCCGTTGACCAGATCGGCGGCGTTGACCAGGAAGTAGTAGGTGAAGCCCCACACCACCGCGAGGTGAAACAGGCTGGTCACCCAGCGGCGGCGCATCTTGAGCGTGGTCTGCTGGGTGATGTAGAGGCGCAGGGCGTTGAACACCCGCTGCGGCAGATCGTCCAGATATAGCTCGCGCCCCCCGCGCCGGATGATCAGGTACATCTCGCGGAAGCCGACGTAAGTCGAGCCGAGCGCGAACAGGGTGAGCAGGATAAAAAGCAGTTCTTCTACCGGAGTCAGCATAGCCTATCCTTAACCAAATCTGCGTTTAATTTAGCGGGCGAGTTTACCATCGGGCGAGGGAGATTACGAAGGAAAATCCGGCGTCATCGGTCATTACGAAAGAATTCGGCGGCTGCCGCCCTCTAAGAAACAGAACGCCGCCTCATGCCGAGGCGTTTATTCAACCGAAGCCGTATTCATTGGACGAGGAGACTGATCGTGCTGATTGATTTTTCGCCGGTCGAGATTAAGGAACTGACGCTGTATGAGTTCGCGCAGAAGTTCAGCCGCGACGACTTTCGCCACCTGACCAATGCCAGCCTGAATACCATGCTCGAAATCATCGGCGACGGCGACGACGCGCAGTTGACCTTCATCCCGGACGATCCTGACGCGGACGATCCACTCGCGCCGCCGGAGGAGCAGCATCTCGGCTGGAGCGTGGCGCATCTGGTGGCTCACGTGACTGCAAGCTGCGAAGAATGGGCGACCTACAGCTCGATCCTCGCGCGGGGGATCGGGTATCCCCGCGAGCCGCGCCTGCGCTACGAAACCGACTGGCACCGCCTGAAAACCCGCGAGAAGGTCTTGCAGCGGATCGAGGAAAGCCGCCGGATGCGGCTGGCGTGCCTCGACCTGTGGGCGGACGAGCCGCATCTGGACAGCTTCCGCGAAACCAGCGAGCAATTCGTGGAGCGCAACGGAGCCATCAACGCGAAGTCGGCGTTTCTGTTCGGCTTGCGTCACGAGCAGGGGCACATGGAACAGTTCCGCGAGACGGCGAACAAAGCGCGGGAAGCCGCCGCACGGACGTAAGGGCAGATTGAACCGCCAAGATCGCCAAGATCGGTCGGGCGCAGCACGCTGCGCCCCTACAGAAATCGCCGCGCGCGCTATAATGCTCTGCCAGCACAAAAGGCGAGCGTATGCGGCATCTGACACCCGGACAGCACATTCATCTGGTGGGCATCGGCGGGGCGGGGCTTTCCGCTATCGCGCGGATTCTGATCGGGCAGGGCTACGTCGTGTCCGGCTCGGATCGGGTGCCCAACCCGCTCACCGAATCGCTGGCGCGAGTCGGCGCAGTGATCTACGCCGGGCATGACGCCGCCAACCTCGCCGGGGCGGACGCGCTGATCGTGTCGTCGGCGGTGAAGCCGGATCAGGTCGAAATCGCGGCGGCGCAGGCAGCAGGGATTCCGGTCTACAAGCGATCCGACATCATGGCGGATTTGATGGTCGGCAAGACCGTGATCGCGGTGGCGGGGACTGCCGGAAAGACCACCACCACCGCCATGATCACCCACATCCTGATCGAAACCGGACGAGACCCGTCCTACATCATCGGCGGCGTGCTGAGCACCTCCGGGCAGAACGCCGGAGTCGGGGCGGGCGACGCCTTCGTGGTCGAAGCCGACGAGTACGACCATATGTTCCTCGGCTTGCGCCCAAACATCGCGGTCGTGACCAACGTTCAGTGGGATCACCCGGATTTCTTCAAGACGCCCGACGCTATGCAGCGCTCGTTCGAGCGGTTTGTCGATCTGCTGCCGGACGACGGCACGCTGATCGTCTGTGCGGAGGATGACGGCGCGCGGGAACTCGCGCGGACGCGGTTTCGCTGGATCACTTACGGCGCGGACAGCCGGATTCGCTTACAAGTCCCCGGCGCACATAACCTGCTCAATGCCTCCGGCGCGGTCATGGCGGCGGGCTGTGCGGGGGTCGCGGCGCAGGAAGCCATCGAAGCGCTGGCGAGCTTCAAAGGGACGGCGCGGCGCTTCGAACTCAAGGGCGAAGTCGATGGCATCGCCGTGATTGACGACTACGCCCATCACCCGGCGAAAATCCGCGCGACGCTGCAAGCCGCCCGCGAGCGCTACCCGGATCGGCAGATTTGGGCGGTGTGGCAGCCGCATACTTACAGCCGCACGCAGGCGTTCCGGGGCGATTTCCTGACCGCGTTTAGGGACGCCGATCACGTGCTGATCACCGAGATTTACGCGGCGCGCGAGCAGCCGATTCCGGGCGTCCACGCGGCGGATTTGGCGGCGCAGATGGCGCATCCCGACGCGCGCTTCACGGCGACGTTTGAGGACGCGGTCGCGTCGCTGCTGGAAGGCGTGAAACCGCCCGCCGCCGTGATCGTCATGAGCGCGGGCGACGCGACCGCAATCAGCCGCGAACTGCTCAAAGACTTAACGCAAAGGCGCAAAGGATGAAAGTCGCAAAGGAAAGAAATAGACAGCCGTGCGTCCCTACTTCGCGTCTTCGCGCCTTCGCGTCTTTGCGTTAAATCTTTTTATGCTCTCTCAATTCCCTCTGCTTCAGAATGAGCCGCTGGCGAAATACACGGCGGCTCGGCTCGGCGGTGCTGCGGACTGGCTGTACATCGCCCGCAACTCCAACGAGCAGTTGATCGAGGTGGTCAGCGCGGCGTGGTCGGAAGGCGTCCCGGTGCGGGTGCTGGGCGGCGGCGCGAACGTGCTGGTCAGCGACGCGGGCGTGCGCGGGCTGGTGGTGATCAACCGGGTGGGCAAGGCGGCGTTTCACGAGACCGCGGTCACGGTGACGGCGGGCATGTCGCTGACGGTGCTGGCGCGCAAATGCGCGGCGAAGGGGTTGGCGGGCTTCGAGTGGGCGGTCAGCATCCCCGGCACGGTGGGCGGGGCGGTGGTCAACAACGCTGGCGCTCACGGCGGCGACATGGCGGGCTGCCTGCGCAGCGCGGCGCTGGTCGATGCCGAGCAGGGCACGCGGCTGCTCGACCACGCCGACCTCGCCTATGCCTATCGTTCTTCCAGCCTGAAAGCGCGGGCGGATCGGCGGTTTCTGGTGACGATGGCGACGCTGGCGCTCACGCCGGGCGATCCGGCGGGGATTCACGCGAAGATGGACGAACTGATCGCCTATCGCAAGCGGACGCAGCCGCCGGGCGCGAGCCTCGGCAGCATCTTCAAGAATCCGCTGGGGGATTACGCAGGGCGACTGATCGAAATCGTGCGGGCTGAAAGGCGCGCGGATCGGCGGGGCATGTGTGTCGCCGATTCACGCGAATTTCTTCATCAACACCGGCGACACGTCCGCGAGCGACTATTATCGGCTGATCCAGTTGGTGCGCGAGACGGTTCACGAGAAAACCGGGGTGCTGCTGGAAACCGAGGTCGAATTAGTGGGATTTTAACCGCCAACACGCCAAGATACGAGAGAGGGCACGGCACGCCGTGCCCCTACGGGCGCGAAGGTGGGGGTGAACGGACAGACACGTGGGGCTGCCCCTACGCAACTCTTGAGATCGCCAAGAAAAGCACGCGCCAAAAACGTAATTGGTAAATTCTGCTGACATAACAAAATTGAGATTCACGGCGGGCGGGTGTCAACGCTCGCGGCTGGTCGTTTTCGGTACAATCGTGTTATGATCTCTGGAGATCGTCAGTTAGGCTGAACCCGAATGACCTCGAAGTTACGTGAAACTCGGCGCTCGCCACGCACTCCGGCGATCTGGCGAGGTCGGCTGTCGCCAGAGGTTGAGCGCGTCCCCACGCAGCAGGCGGTGCGCGGGCGTTTTTCGATTCCATGGCGGGTGGTCAGCGGGCTGATGGTGCTGAGCCTGCTGGCGGTGCTGGGGCTGTTCTTCACATCGGACGCCTTTTACATCCGCAGCATCGGGGTCGGTGGGCTGCACTACATGTCCAGCAGCGAGATTTTCTCGCTCACCAACGTGACCAACATGCACATCTTCTGGGTGGACCCGGAACAGGTGCGCGCCGACATCCTGCGCTCGCCCACCGTCGCGGACGCGCAGGTGCGGGTGGGCTGGCCCCCGGTGATGCTCCAGATCATCATCACCGAGCGGGAACCGGCGCTGGTGTGGGAGCAGTCCGGGACGGCGGTGTGGATCGACCTGCAAGGGCGGGTGATGCGCGAGCGCGAAGACCGCCCAGATTTGCTGCGGGTTTCGGCGGACGAGCCGGGGACCATCGGCACGTCCATCGATCCGAACATCGTCACCGGGGCGGTGCAGCTCCAAGCGCTGCTCCCGAACGTCACGGGTTTACGCTACCACTCCGATAAGGGTTTGGGATACAATGATCAGCGAGGCTGGGAAGCGTGGATGGGCACCGGCAGCGACATGGCGGAAAAAGTGAAGATTTACGATGCGCTCGTCGCCAGCTTGCAGGCGCGGGGCATTGTGCCTGACGAAATCAGCGTGGAAAACCCCGATGCGCCTTTTTATTCCATTCTCTCAGGAACGTAACGAGCGCCATGAATGATCTGGTTGTTGGGATTGATGTAGGGACAACAAAAGTCTGCACCATCGTCGGCGAAGTGCGCCCAGACGAGATTTTCGTCGTCGGCGTGGGGATTGAGCCGAGCCGAGGGATGCGAAAAGGCGCGGTCACCGACATCGCCCAGTTGAGCGCAGCGATTTCCGCCTCGGTACACAAGGCGGAAAAGAGCAGCGGCTACGATGTCGAGCGCGCGTTCGTGAGTCTGGCGGGGACGCACACGACTTCAGTGCCCAGCCGGGGCGCCATCGGCTTGACCAGCAATCGCGGCGTGCGCCCGGAGGACATCGACAAGGCGATTGAGGCGGCGCGCGCGATTGCCATCGCCCACAGCCGCGAGGTGCTCCACGTGATCCCGCGCAGCTACTCGATTGACGGCAGCGACCACGTGCGCAACCCGATCGGGATGCATGGCTTCCGGCTGGAAGTGGACGTGAACATCATCACGGTGGCGTCCGCCAGCATCAGCAATTTGGAGCAGGCGGTGCAGTCGGCGGGGGTGTACCCGGATCGGTTCATCCTCAATCCGCTGGCGTCGGGCGACATCGTGCTGACCGAGCAGGAGCGCGAAAGCGGCGCGGTGCTGATCGACATCGGCGGCGGCACCACCGACCTCGCCATCTTCATTGAGGGAACCGTGTGGCATTCGGCGGTGATTGGTGTAGGCGGTGACTTAATCACTAATGACATCACTCACTGGATGCATGTACCCTTTGATTTAGCGGAAACCATTAAGCTTCAATATGGGAACGCGCAGCAGGCGAACGTGAGCCAGATCGAGACCTTTCTAGTGCAGCCATTCGGCGAAGGGATGCCGAACGAGGTCAAGCACAGCGATCTGGCGATGGTGATCGAGGCGCGCGTGACCGAGCTGTTCGAGATGGTGCAGGCGGAAATCAAGCGTTCAGGGTACGATGGGCTGCTGCGCGCAGGGGTCGTCTTGACCGGGGGATGCGCTCAGCTTCCCGGCATTCGGGAAGTTGCGGCTCAAGTGCTGGACTGTCCGGTGCGGATCGCCCGACCGGAGAAGATCACCGGGATGGCGGACGCGCTGCGCAGCCCGGCGTACAGCACCAGCGTCGGCTTGCTTCGGTTGGGCTTACAAATGGAATCGGCGGTGCAGACGCAGTCGGTGAGCAACGGCTCGGTTACGGTGGGGATCGGCGGCTTTTTGACCGGATTTCTGCGTCGGCTGCTGCCCGACAATGAGAACTAGTTGCGTACTTCGATGTTACGCATAAAATAGAGTTAATTAATCTAGTCTTCATACTGCGGCTGACGGGTATCTTTTCGGGAGCGTTCAGGAAGGGTTGATTTTATGGATATGCTTACACCCGGCGAGAACTTCGCGCAAATTAAGGTGGTTGGGGTCGGCGGTGGGGGGAACAACGCCGTCAATCGCATGATTGCGGAAGGGCTGGGCGGCGTGGAGTTTATCGCCGTCAATACCGATAATCAGGCGCTCATGCTGTCGAAGTCGAAAACGCGCGTCCGCATTGGGGACAAACTCACGCGCGGGTTAGGTGCGGGCGGCAATCCTGAGATTGGTCGCAAGGCTGCCGAAGAAAGCTCCGAAGAACTGTACGAAGTGCTGCGCGGCGCTGACATGATCTTCATCGCCAGTGGCATGGGCGGCGGCACCGGAACTGGCGCGTCTCCCGTGGTCGCGCAAATTGCAAAGGAACTCGGCTCGCTGACGATTGGCGTCGTGACCCGCCCCTTCACCTTTGAAGGCGCGCGCCGCCAGCAGTCCGCCGAAGCTGGAATCGAAGCGCTCAAGGGTCAGGTGGATACGCTGATCGTCATCCCGAACGACCGGCTGCTGCAAATCGCCAGCAAGAACGCCACCTTGCAGCAGGCGTTCTCGCTCGCCGACGACGTGCTGCGTCAAGGTATTCAGGGCATCTCCGAACTGATCACCGTCCCGGCGCTGATCAACCTCGACTTCGCGGACGTGCGCACCATCATGTCCGAAGGCGGCGCGGCGCTGATGGCGGTCGGTCGCTCGCAGGGCGACGAGCGGGCGCGGAAAGCCGCCGAAGCCGCGATCAGCAGCGCGCTACTGGACGTGACCATCGACGGGGCGCGCGGCATCCTGTTCAATATCACCGGCGGTCCCGACTTGAGCCTGTTCGAGGTCAACGAAGCTGCCGCTATCATCAAGGAAAGCGCGCATCCCGAAGTCAACCTGATCTTCGGCGCGCAGATCGACGAGAGCATGGGCGACGAAGTGCGGGTTACGGTGATTGCGACCGGCTTCGAACACAGCAGCCGGGTGCAGCGCAAGCTGGAGCAGCCGCAGTCGTCCTCTTATCGACCGATGCAGCAGCAGACAGTTCAGCAGCCGCGTCAGCAGCCGCAGTCCCGCCCGATGCAGCAGTACAGCGCTCCGCCGCCGCCCGCTACGCAGCAGCCTCAGGAAAAGCCGGAGCCGATGCCGCAGCCCAAACCGCAGCAGGACAGCTTCAGCACGCGGGTCTACGACGAGGACAACATCGAAATCCCGACCTTCCTGCGCAAACGTCGCTAACATTCAGGGTGCTGGACACGCGGTGTTCAGCACTTCCTCTTTCCCCATTTGCTGATTTGTCCCTGCAACCGCCGCACCCCACGAGCATGACGTGGTGCGGTCATGTGGGATTCGTGGTTAATGTGGGAAACTTGTTACAACTCAGAACTGTTTTCTAACCAAACTGATGCGCGGTTCTAGTGGACAAGAACAGATGAGCGTGCTAAATTACGTTTAAATAGATAGCCATTTCTTATAAAAAATCGTGCCTCGGCGCATCGAATAGAACCTGTGAAATCTCGCGCCAGTAGGCACACCTTTTTGAATAGGAATTCAATCGACGACGGCTCGCACGGGGCGCAGCCGCTTCTTTTTTCTACCGTAAGCGCGTTTTTTGTTTCGGCAGACATTACAAATTGCGTACTGTGGAAGGGGAAAAACGGCGATGGTTCAGACCAAATCCACGAAGCGAAATCAACTTCATGAATTGGGCTATAAAATCTTTCTGGACCGCTACGCCCAGAAGGATATGACTCGATCTACGCTGGCGGTCGGCGATCTGGTGATCGTGGTGGTGAATTCATCGACCGGGCAGCGCGAAATCGGCAAAGTGACCGCGCTCGATCTGCCGGAGGTGACGATTGCGCTGCTGGACGGCGAAGTGGTCACGCGCGACCTCGAAAACGTGGATAAGCCGCTGGAAACCGATCCGGGGCAGATGATGGATCGAGTGGCGAAAGGCATCGCGTCGGTCGAACCGACGCCGGAGCTTCAGCAGGAATGGACCGAGCATTTTCGCTGGTTATTGGACGACTTCAAGTTTGTTCCCGCCGGTCGTATTCTTACCGCAGCGGGTACAGAACAATTACTAACTTATTATAACTGCTATGTCGTGCCGTCCCCGCGCGACTCGCGCGAGGGGATTATCGAGACGCTGCATCGGATGACCGAGATTATGTCGCGGGGCGGCGGCGTGGGGATCAACGTGTCGAGCCTGCGCCCGCGTCAGGCTTACGTGAAGGGCGTCAACGGGCGGTCGAGCGGCGCGGTGTCGTGGGGCGCGCTCTACAGCTTCGTCACCGGGCTGATCGAGCAGGGCGGAAGTCGGCGCGGCGCGTTGATGCTGATCCTTAACGACTGGCACCCGGACATCTTCGAATTCATCAACAGCAAGCGCGAAGCCGGGAAGATCACCAACGCGAACATCAGCGTGGGCGTGTCGGACAAGCTGATGGAAGCGGTCAAGGTGGATGGTGACTGGGATTTGGTGTTCCCGGATACCGGCGCGCCCAACTACGACGATCTGTGGGACGGCGACCTGAACGCATGGATCGAGGGCGGGCATCCGGTGGTGAATTACCGCACGGTGAAGGCGCGCGAAGTCTGGAACGCGATCATCGAGAGCGCGTGGGCGAGCGCCGAGCCGGGCGTGTGGTTCAACGAGCGCTACAACAAGATGTCGAACAGCAACTACTTCGCACCCATCATATGCACGAATCCGTGCGGCGAGCAGGGTCTGCCCGCTTGGGGCGTTTGCAACTTGGGCGCGATCAATCTGTCGAAGTTCTACGACGAGGCGCACAACGAGGTCGAGTGGGACGCGCTGGACGTTGCGGTGCGCTACGCGACCCACTTCCTCGACAACGTGATCGACAGCACCCCCTATTTCTTCGACGAAAACCACGAGCAGCAGTTGAGCGAGCGTCGGGTCGGGCTGAACAACATGGGCTTGGCGGAGCTGATGATCCGGTTGGGAATTCGCTACGGCAGCGCGGAGTCGGTGGCGTTCATCGACAAGCTGTACCGTTTCATCGCGCGGGCAGCATACGAAACCTCGATTGAACTGGCGCAGGAGCGCGGCAGCTTCCCCAAGTTCGACGCCGAGAAATTCCTGCAAAGCGGCTTCATGCAGACCATGCCGGAGGACATCCGGTCGCGGGTGCGCCAGCACGGGATTCGCAACGTGACCCTGCTCACGCAGGCGCCCAACGGCACCACCGGGACGATGGTCAACACCTCCACCGGGATCGAGCCGTTCTTCTCGTGGATTTACTTCCGCAAGAGCCGCCTCGGTCTGCACGAGGAGCAGGTGCCGATTGTGCAGGAGTGGTACGCGGCGCATCCCGGCGCGGACAAGCTGCCTGACTACTTCGTCACGGCGATGGAACTCAGCCCCGAAGATCACGTGAGGGTGCAGGCGGCGGTGCAGCGCTGGGTGGATTCGAGCATCAGCAAGACCTCGAACCTGCCCAATCACTACACCATCGATCAGACCCGCGAGCTGTACGAGTTGATGTACGAACTCGGCTGCAAGGGCGGCACCATCTACCGCGACGGCAGCCGCGACGAGCAGGTGTTGATGCTCAAGGACGACGAGCGCGTGCCGGTCGAGCCGAAGAACGAAATCGATCAGGTGGCGACGCCGCACCACGTCTATCCGCGCCCGAAGATGCTGCAAGGCGTGACCGTCAGCACCAAGACGCCGTTCGGCACCGCCTACGTCACCATGAACAGCGACGAGGCGGGCAACCCGTTCGAGGTGTTCATCACCGCGCCGGGCAAGGCGGGCAGCGATCTGCAAGCCGACGCGGAAGGCTTGGGGCGCATGATCTCGCTGCAACTGCGCACCACCGCGCCGCAGAACCGGATGCAGATGCTCAAGCTGGTGGTCGATCAGCTTCAGGGGATCGGCGGGTCGCGGTCGGTGGGCTTGGGACCCAACCGGGTGATGTCGCTGCCGGACGCGGTCGCCGGGGCGCTGATGAGCCAGTATTTCGCCGAGGACAAGGCACAGCAGTTGATCCTGTTCAACGGGCACGATCACGCCGAGGACGAGCATGATCACGACCGCGAAGACGAGTCGGTGGCGCTGAACGAAAGCAACGGCTACCTCAACGGGGCGGATATGTGTCCCTCGTGCGGCACCATCTCGCTGATCCGGGTGGAGGGCTGCCGCAAGTGCCTCACCTGCGGCTACAGCGAGTGCTGAGGACTGAGGGTTGAGTGCTGAGAAGGGCGGTCGAGAGATCGCCCTTTTTGATTCAATGCATTGGAATCAGCGCGCCGTGTGCCAGATAGTAGTTGATCGCGTGCTGCCAGTGAGCCATGCGCTCGGCGTAGGCGGCTTCGGTCGAATCGCTCGACTTCGGCATAGCCCGCTTCGGCGATGGCGATCTGGGTGTAGGTCACTTGAGCCTCGGTGCCGCCGTCGGCGGGGCGACACTGAATTTCGAGGTGGACGCATTGCAGCCCCGGCGTGACGTTGACGTATTCGACGTGGTGAGCGGCGGGATCGTAATCGACCGTCAGCCAGAGGGTTTGCGCCTGCCCGTCGTGCTGGGTGGCAAAGACGCCGTTGGTCAAGGGTTCGCCGGACGCCGGATAGATCAGCACCGGATTCCAGCCGGGAATCCAGTGATACTCGCCGCGCGCGGTGAACAGCGGAAACACCTCGTCGGGCGCGCCGTTCAGGTGAAGGGCGGCGCTGCGGGTGACCATTTGATCGGTCATGAGTTCCTCCTCAAACAGGTGATGGCTGGCGCTGGCGTCGTAATCGGTCTCGTAGATGTCCATCAGCTTCTTGATGCGCGCCTGAGCCTCGGCGTCGAACGGGCTTTTGCCCTCGAACGAGTGCAGCACAATCCCCTCCAGCAGATCGCCCAGCGCCATGTCGTGGTACTCGGCAATCGCTTTCAACACTTTCGCCAGCCGTTTTTCGATGCGAACGCCAAGCTGGGTTCGCTCGACGCGGATGTTCTCAGGCAAAATTAACCCCCTTTCCTGCTAACTTGGTAACTTGTTACCTAGATAACATTATGCAATCAAACTCAAGAATTGTCCAGAATGCAGCCGCGAAATGAGGGAGACGCATGGCGGATGTCTGGTATAATGGGCGCTCTTGAGTTGGCATAACGGGCGACCCCATGAGTGACCTCCCTGACTTCGATTTGTCGGCTTACTGGCAAGAGCCGGATTTTCTCCTGACCGACTTGGTTTCGCTGCTGGCGAACAAAGCCGACTCGCAGATCGGCATCACGCTGATGGTCAGGGGTTCGATCCTGACCGGCACGCTGGTCGGCGAGCGGGAGTATCTGCGGCGGATCAACGAAATGCTCAAGCGCATGGCGCGCGACGCGATGCCCAAGCCGAGCAAGGAAGACCTCGCCTCGCTGGACGATGCCTTCAGCTTCGACGAACTGATCGAGGACGAATATCCGGCGGAGGACGAAGCCGAGGATAAAGCGCTCGACCCGTCGCCGATTCGACATCTGCACCTGAAAGACCCGGTGATCATCTACCCCGGATCGACCCTCAGCTTTCTGGAAAGCGAACTGCCGATCCTGCGCATCCGGCTGGCGACGGTTGACGGCTGGATGCTGGGGCGGATCAGCGTGATCGCCGACGACGAGGACTCGCTGCCCAATGGCGGGTTCATCCATTAGGCGCCTACGCATCAGCCGACGCCTGCGCCGCGTGATTTTGATCGCGCTGGGCGTGTGGCTGATCGGGTGCTGCGGGCTGGCGCTGGTGATCGACCTGTACGGGCTGCCGGATCGCGCGCAGCCGGAAGACGTGATCATCGTGCTGGGTTCCGGCTTGAACGCCGACCTCACGCCCGGTCACGCGCTGACCCGGCGGTCGGTGCGCGCCGCCGAACTGTGGAAAGCCGGGTACGCGCCCATGATCATCTGCTCCGGCGGCTACTCGACCACGCCGGAGCGCAGCGAAGCCGACGGCTGCGCTGAGGTGCTGAGCGAAAACGGCGTCCCGTCCGACGCGATCATTCTGGAGCGGCAGAGCCTCAGCACCGAAGAAAACGCCATCTACTCGCACCCGATCATGCGCGATCACGGCTGGAACACCGCGCTGCTGGTCAGCGACGGCTATCACCTGCTGCGGGCGACGTGGCTGTTCTCCAACGAGGGCATCAGCGGATCGACCTCGCCCGCCGCTCAACCGCCCCTGTTTGATCTGATTTTCGCCTTGATCCGCGAGGTGGTCGCCTTCCACTGGCAGGTGTTCAAAACCGTGCTGGGCTTGCCCGTGACCTACGTCCCCATATGGTAGGGCAACCGTAGCTCAAGCGTGAGCGAGCGGCACTATTTTGCCTGTATAATGTTTGTAATGGAATCGTATAATCGCGTGCAGCTCGTGCGCGTGTATTTCGCCTTCTTTCAAGATTGGACTACCTCATGCGTCGATTCACTTTATTCATTCTGCTGGCGCTGCTGGCGCTGAGCGTCGGCGCGACCTCGGCACAGCAAACGCCAGAAGCCACCGCTTCGGCGAACGGTGGTCTGGAAGTGTCGCAGGTGCTTCCCGCCGCCGACAGCACCGGAGTCGAACCCGATTCGGTGATCACCGTGATTTTCAACCGCCCGGTGGTGCCGCTCACCATCGCCGAGGATTCCAGCACGCTGCCCCAACCGCTGAGCTTCTCCCCGGCGGTGCAGGGCAAAGGCGAGTGGATCAACACCTCGATCTACCAGTTCCATCCCGACCCGGCGCTGCAAGGCGGCACGGCTTACACCGTGACCGTCAGCGGCGATTTGACGGCGGTGGACGGATCGACGCTGGCGCAGCCGTTTAGCTGGTCGTTCACGACCGCTGCACCCTCGATCAGCGACCTGATGCCGACCGACACCAGCATGGACGAGCCGCTGGACACGACGGTGCAGGTCAAGTTCAACCAGCCAATGGATCAGCCGAGCGTCGAAGCCAGCTTCAGCCTGCACCCGTTCGATGCGCCCGATCAGCAAGTCTCCGGCAGCTTCGAGTGGGCGGACGACAGCGCGGGCTTCCGCTTCACGCCGGATCAGAATTTGCAGATCGACACCCAGTACACCGCCGAGTTCAGCGCGCCGCTACCCAAGCCAGAAGGCGGCGGGTCAGCGCTCGAAGGACAGACCCGTTGGGGCTTCAGCACGGTTCCGCTGCCCAGCATCGTCAGCACCGACCCGTATGATTCGCAGACCGACGCTTACCCGGACAGCGGCTTCACCCTCTACTTCGCCTCGCCCATGAACCCGGACACGCTGCGCGATCACATCCTGATCGACCCGGCGCCCGCGCGCGATTTCGACACCTACTACAGCGACTACAACAACAGCTATACGCTCTCGTTCCCGTCCGAACCCAGCACCGATTACACCATCACCATCACGGCGGGCATGGCGGATGTGTACGGGCACGTGATCACCCACCCGACGGTGGTGCATTACACCACCGCTCCCTATCAGCCGGACGTATCACTGCAAGTGCCCGGATCGGTGGGCTTCTACAACGCCGACAGCGACCAGACTCAGTTGTTCCTGACCTACCGCAACGTCAGCGAGATCGACCTATCGCTCTACAGCGTGACGCTGGACGACTTCCTCAGCGCCGTGACCGGGCAGAATTACTACGACCCGACTTCCAGCCTGCCCGCCGGGGCGGGCAACCGGCTGCGCTCGTGGTCGATTCCGTCGGTCGCGCCGCAGGATCAGCGGCGCTACGAGCTGCTGAACTTGGGCGCGCAGGTGGAGTGTTCCGGCGCGCCGCAGACTCATTTGCAGGTCGGCGATACGGCAATCGTGGTCAGCGACCCCGACCCGGTGCGGGCGCGATCCAGCGCCCCGGACGGCGACGTGATCGCCACGCTCTACAAGAACTACCAACTGTCGATCATCGGCGGACCGCTCTGCGCCAACAACCTGCTCTGGTGGAACGTCAGCCTGCGCGACGGGCGCTCGGCGTGGGTCGCGGAAGGCACGTCCGACGAGCGCTTCCTCGATTTGAAATCGGCAGGCGCGCAGACTCCGGTTGCCATCACCCAGCCGAGCGGCGACGCGCTCAAGCCGGGGCTGTATCTGCTGCAAGCGACTTCGCCGGAAACCGAAGCCAACAACCAGAATCCGCAGCAGCACGTGCTGGTGGTGGCGAACGCCAACCTCACCTTGAAATACTCGGTGGACAGCCTGCTGATTTGGGCGACCGAGGTCAACACCGGCGAGCCGCTCGCCGATGCGCCGATTCAGGTGTACGACAGCACGCTCCAGCCGATTGCCAGCGGCACCACCGACGCCGACGGCTTGCTCACGCTCTCGCTGCCGCGCGTGGATAATCTGGATACGCAGCGGGTGGCGGTGCTTCAGACCAACTCGCTGTTCGGCGTGGGCGTGACCAACTGGTCGGACGGCATCGAGGCGTGGTACTTCGGGCAAAATCCCAATTACTATCCGACTCAGTACCTCGCCTACCTGTACACGGATCGCCCGGTGTACCGCCCGGATCAGCCGGTGTACTTCCGGGGCGTGATCCGCCAGCAGAACGACGTGACTTACACGCCGCCCAGCTTCGCAAGCATCCCAGTGCAAATCATCGACGATCAGGGCGAGGTGGTCTACGACAAGACTTTGCCGCTGACGCCCTACGGCACTTTCAGCGACAGCTTCACGGTTGCCGCCGACGCGCCGCTGGGCAGCTACCAGATCATCGCGCGGCTGCCGGACGAATCGACCGACAACTACTACCCGCCCACCGGGACGGTGAGCTTCAGCGTCGCCGAGTACCGCGCGCCGGAGTTTCAGGTCAACCTGACCGCGCAGACGCCGGAAGTGGTGCAGGGCGACACCATCAGCGTGCAGGTGAACAGCACCTACTTCTTCGGCGGAGCGGTCTCCAACGCCGACGTGCAGTACACCGTGACTTCGCAGCCCTATTCGTTCAATTACATGGGCAGCGGATCGTACAGCTTCGAGGATTACAACCCGGACGCCGGACCGAGCGACTTCTACGGCGGCGGGAGCAACACCGTCACCAGCGGCGAAGGCACGACCGACGCCAACGGGCTGCTGACGATTTCGTTCCCGGCGGATTTGCAGGACGCGACCCAGAGCCAGAGCTTCACCATCGAGGCGACCGTCACCGACCAGAGCGATCAGGCGGTCAGCGGGCGTACCAGCGTGACCGTCCACAAGGGACTTGGCTTACGTGGGCGTCGCGCCGGAGGAATACGTGGTCTCGGCGGGCGATACCAGCCACGTTGACCTGATCAGCGTGGATTGGGACAGCAATCCGCTGCCGGATCAGACCCTCGACGTAACCGTAGTCGAGCGGCGCTGGTCGAGCGTGCAGGAGAAGGACGAGTACGGGCGCACCACGTGGACCTATCAGGTCGATGAAATCCCCGTGACCAGCGGTCAGGTGACCACCGACGCCAGCGGCAAAGCGGTGTATACGTTCACGCCGCCCAACGGCGGAGTCTTCAAGATCACCGCCAAGCTGCGGGACATTCAGGGCAATGACATCGTCGCCAGCAACACCATCTGGGTGAGCAGCAGCGAGTACGTCTCGTGGCGGCAGCAGAACAGCAACCGCATCGACTTGGTGGCGGACAAGCAGAACTACCAAGTGGGCGACACGGCGGAAATTTTGATCGCGTCGCCGTTTCAGGGCAGCGCCGACGCGCTGATCACGGTCGAGCGCGGCGAAGTGCTTCAGACCACGCGGGTGACCATGGACAGCAACTCCTACGTCTATCACCTGCCGATCACCGACGACTTCGCGCCCAACGTGTTCGTGAGCGTGATCATCGTCAAGGGGGTGGACGCGAACAACCCGGTCGCCGCCTTCCGCATGGGCTTGGTGCAGTTGGGCGTCGATAACACCCACAAGCAGATCACCGTGAGCGTCAGCACCGACAAGCCGCAGGCGGGTCCCGGCGATACCGTGACCTACACTATCAAGACCACCGACTATCAGGGCAATCCGGTGTCGGCGGAAGTGGGCGCCAGCCTGACCGATCTGGCGGTGCTGACCATCGCCGACCCCAACAGCGCGCCGATCCTGAACTACTTCTACGGGCAGCAGGGCTTGAGCGTCCGCACCTCGACGCCGCTGACCATCAATACCGACCAGATCACCCAGACGGTGCTGAACACCATCAAGGGCGGCGGCGGCGGCTTCGGCGAGGGCGGCATCTTCGACATCCGCCAGCAGTTCGTGGACACGCCCTACTGGAACGGATCGCTCACTACCGGAGCCGACGGCACGGCGACGTTCAGCGTCACGCTGCCGGACAATCTGACCACGTGGCGGCTGGACGCCCGCGCCGTCACCAGCGGCAGCGACGGCAATACGCTGGTCGGGCAGACCACGTTTGATCTGCTCAGCACCAAGCCGCTGCTGATCCGCCCGGTGACGCCGCGCTTCTTTGTGGCGGGCGATGAAGTCACGCTGGGGGCGGTGGTCAACAACAACAGCGACTCCGACCTCTCGGTGGACGTGTCGCTGCAAGCCGATGGTGTGAGCTTCGCTGATCCATCGCAGGCGACCCAGACGGTCAGCATCCTTGCGGGGCAGAGCGCCCGCATCAACTGGGACGTGAGCGTGAACGGCGACGCCAGCGCGGTTGACCTGACCTTCTTCGCCAACGGCGGCAACGGTCTCACCGACGCCAGCAAGCCGCCGCTCGGACAGGGCGACGCCAAGACCCTGCCGATCTATCAATATGAAGCGCCGGAGACGGTTGCTACCGGCGGCGTGCTCCGCGAAGCCGGGTCGCGCAGCGAAGCGATCAGCCTGCCGACCGACATCCCGGTCACGCAAGGCAGCCTCGACCTGCAGTTGGATGCGTCGCTGGCAGCGACCACCATCGACGGGCTGGATTATCTGCAAAACTACCCGTATCAATGCACCGAGCAGACCGTCAGCCTGTTCCTGCCCAACATCATGACCTACCGGGCGCTGGACAGCCTCGACCTGACCAACGACGACCTGAAGAAACAGCTTGAAAGCAACGTCAACTACGCGACCCAGCGCTTGTATGCACAGCAGCACGTCGATGGCGGCTGGGGCTGGTTCGTGCAGGACGCCAGCGATCCACTGACCACCGCCTACGCGCTGATCGGCTTGAGCGAGGCGCAAACGCAGGGTTTCCCGGTGAACGACACTGTGATCAACAGCGCGCGCACCTACCTGCGCAGCAGCTTCGTCACGCCGGGGCTGAACGTCGAGACCTGGAAGCTGAACCGTCAGGCGTTCCTGCTTTACGCGCTGGCGCGCAGCGGGTCGCCGGACGTGGCGCGCACCACCACGCTCTACGACAGCCGCGACCGCCTGTCCTACTACGCGCAGGCGCTCTTGGCGCTGACTTTCCACACCATCGACCCGACCGATACTTCGCGCAGCGACGTGCTGCTCTCGGATTTGGTCAACGCGGCGGCGACCAGCGCGACCGGCGTCCATTGGAACGAAGATCAACTCGATTACTGGAACTGGAACACCGATACCCGCACCACCGCGATGGCGCTGGAGGCATTCGTCACGCTCCAGCCGCAGAGCGACCTGATCCCCAACATCGTGCGCTACCTGATGACTCAACGGCAGGCGGACGCATGGGAGACCACGCAGGAAACCGCGTGGTCGGTGATGGCGCTGACCGACTGGATGGTCGCCAGCGGCGAACTTCAGCCGAACTACAGCTACGAAGTCCAGTTCAACGGCGAGACGCTGGCGCAGGGGGACATCACGCCCGATCAGGTGCGCGAACTTGATCCCGCTGACGGTGCAGGTCAGCGACATGCTGGCGCAGCAGGCGAACGATCTGGTGATCGGGCGGGGCGATGGCTCCGGCGCGCTCTACTACACCGCGCGCATGACCCTGTACCTGCCGGTGCCGCAGATCGCGCCGCTGGATCGCGGAATCATCGTGGAGCGGCACTACACGCTGCCGGACAGCGACACGCCGATCACCTCGGCGCAGGTGGGCGACAACATCACCGTTCACCTGACCATCATTGCGCCCAACGACCTGCATTTCGTGGTGATCAACGACCCGATCCCGGCAGGAACCGACGCGGTCAACCCGGACTTGAACACCAGCCAGCAGACCGGCACGCAGCCGGAACTCAACCCGGCGAACCCGCTGAGTCAGGGCTGGGGCTGGTGGTTCTTCAGCAACATCGAGTTCCGCGATCAGAAAGTGGTGCTGTCGAGCAGCTATCTGCCAGCGGGCACCTACGAGTACATCTACACCATTCGCGCGGGGCTGGCGGGCACCTTCAACGTGATCCCGGCGACCGGGTCGGAATTCTATTTCCCGGAGGTGTACGGACGCAGCGCGGGTAGCACCTTCACCATCACCGACGCGGAGTCGTAAGCCGACACCATAGGGGCACGGCACGCCGTGCCCCTACCAACATACGTGATAATGCGTAGGGGCGGGTTTCACCCCCTACGAGTCGCCGCAAGCTCGGAAAGCCTCAGCGATCCAAACGCGGACATGGGTTTAGGATGATGGAAGGGGCACAGGTCGAATGTGGTGCGCCCCTACCTGCATGGTTCAGGGGGATGACTCCATGCCCGCCGATCCGCTCCAACCCATCCGCGACGCGCTGCGAATCGGCGACAAAGCCGCCGCGCAAAAGCTGATCCTCCCGCTGCTTAAGCAGCAGCCCACCGCCGACCTGTGGTACATGGCGGCGCAAGCCTGCACCACGCAGGACAAAGCCATCGTCTGCCTTCGTCACGCGCTGGCATTGGAGCCTCAGCACAGCGCCGCCAATCGGCTGCTGTTCAAGCTGGAAGGCGCCAAGCCGCCGTCGGAAGAAGAACAGCCATCGGTCGAGGCGCTAACGGCAGACATCCCGCTCAAAAAGGTCAAAAATCGAAAGAAGCGGAGCGGCAGCCGCACGCTGGTGCTGATCTGCCTGCTGCTGTTCGCGGTGTCCTGCTCGACCATCACGCTCAACCTGATCGGCTTGATCTCCGGTCCGGTGACGGTGGTGACCGAACTCACGGGCGGGGCGACTCCGGTCAGCCAGCTCGACGGCACGCCGCTCGGTCAGGTGGACGACGCGCCGCTGCGGGTGCAGCCCTCGCAGACCAAGCCGATCCAGCAGCGGGACGCCGACGTGCTGGAGCCGGGCTACGAGCACGAATATACTTTCACGGCGCGGCAGGGTCAGGACATGGCGATCTACGTGCAGTTTTTGTCGCTGGGCGCGAACCGGGTCAGCCGCAACGTGATCGTGCTGCGCCCGAACGACTCGGACGCGACCTCGACCTGCCAGCGTGACACCATCATTCAGGGCGACAATAACCTCACGCTCACCTGTCCCATCGACGTGACCGGGACCTGGAAGGTGCGGATTCTCGGTCGCGCGGGGGAGAGCGTCGGCGCGTATTTCGTGGGCGTGCAGGAGATGCAAGGTTAGGACTCTTGCAGAAACTCCGCCAGCAGCGCGTTGACGCGATCCGGCTGCTCGTCCTTGACCCAGTGACTCGCCTCCTCGAACATCACCAGCCGACCGTCGTCGCACAAATTGACGCTCTGCTGCGCCATTGAGCGGCTCAGCGCCACGTCGTGCGCGCCCCAGATCACCAGCGTGGGCAGGTGGACGCGCGGGTCGTCGGGCACCGTCGGCGTTCGCTGCACCAGCGCGCGATACCAGTTGAGCATCCCAGTCATGGCGCCGGGCTGCTTCCACGCGCGGGTGTATTCGGTCATGTCGGCGTCGCCGAAGGTGCGCGGTCGGCTGCTGAGCAGCATCATTTGCGCGGTGAACTGGGCATCGCCCAGCGTGAGCAGCGCGTCTGGCAGCAGCGGAATCTGGAAGAAGCCGATGTACATGCTGCGGAGCCACTGCCCCGGATTGTGGCGCAGCGTGTCCATCAGCACGGTTGGGTGAGGGACGTTCATGATCACCAGCTTGCGGACTCGCTCCGGGTGGCTGAGCGCCGCCGCCCACGCGACTCCCGCGCCCCAGTCGTGCCCAACCACATAGGCGCTGTCGCATCCGGCGGCGTCGATCAAGCCGATCAGGTCCGCAACCAGCGTGTCGATGCGGTAGGCGTCGATCCCGGTAGGTTTGTCGCTGAGATTGTAGCCGCGCTGATCGGGCGCCCACACCCGGTAGCCCTGCGCGGCGAGGAAGCTGATCTGCCTGCGCCAGCCGTACCAGAAGTCCGGGAATCCGTGCAGCAGGATCACCAGCGGGGCGTCAGGATCGCCCGCCTGCGCGACGTGCAGGGTGATGCCGTTGGTCTGCACGAATTGGTGGTCAATCGTGGGTGAAGTCATGATTTTCTTTCAGTCACGGCGCGGTTTTACGGCGAATCTTCTCAACATAACTTGCGCATCTTCGATGGCGGTTCGATCTTTCCAGATGCCGATCTCCGGGGAGCGGGCGATTTCGCCCGCCGTCAATCCCTTCCCGCGCAGATTTTTCTCTTTGAGCAATTCTTCGATGTCGGCATCCAGCGCGGCTTCTTCCTCGTCAGTCATGGTGATTCTCCTTCGCCCTATTCTACTGCGGCTTCGGGCTTGTCGGCGAGGCGGCTCAGCACGTTGATCTTGGAGCCGATGCCGAGATAGACCTGTCGATAGCGCAGCATCAAAATCAGCAGCGTGAACTCCCAGAAGGTGGTGCCGACGGCGGCGAACTGGTTGAAGTAGAACAGCAGCAGATTGACCGTCGTCAGCGAGACCAGCAGCCCCAGATAGCTGATTTCGCTGCCGAGGCGGTCGCGCTTCAGAAACAGCAGCGCCCCACCTACGATCATCATGACCCCGGTGATCCCGCTCAGCACGATCAGGATCACGAACCAGAGCAGGCTGCCCGGTGTGCTGATCAGGCTGCTGTTGAGCAGCAGCGCGGCGATCAGCCCGTGAAGCAGGTCGGGCGAGAACAGCGCGGCGGCGTAGATCACCAGTTCCACCAGCGACCCGACCCCCGCGAACGCCAGCCCGACCACCAGCAGCAGCCGAAAATAGGCGTGGGTGAGCACCCGCTCCTCTACCGCCGCCAGCCGATTCATCAGGCGTTGAAAGACGTTCGGGTTGGCATCGACGATGTGGAGCGTGTCCGAGTTCAGCACCGCCAACAGCGCCTCGGCGAGCCGGGCGTGTTCGGGGTACTGCGCCTCGCCGATCACGCGGCACAGGCGCGCGTCCAACTCGGCGCGCTCGTCCTCGTCCAGATCATTCTCGATCAGCTCCATGATCTGATCGAGCGCGCTGTAGAGTTCGGTGCGCGAATCCGGCTTGGACGGGCGGCGGAATTCCATGTACAGCATCACGGTCAGCAGGAACACCGCGTAGATGATGGGCATGGCGAAGGGGAAGAAGTAATCGTTGTTCTGGGTGATGAACTTGCCCACTTCGTCGATGAACAAGCCCACGCCGATGCCGCCGAACAGCGCGCCGAAGGTATACACCCAGCGGTTGGCGAACAAAGTCGGCAGCAGCGCGGCGGCGAACAAAAACAGCCCGCCCCACAAAACATGGGCGATGTGCAGCCCGCCCCCGCCGATCTGCGGGAATCCGGTCAATTCCAGAAACACGCGGGTCAGGATCACCGAGGCGGCGAAGCTCGCCAGTGTGATCAGCAGGTAGCGTTCAGCGCCCTCGCGCTTCACCGGAGAACGGAATTGGATCATGGCGGCAGCCCTTCATCGCAATAACTCGAATCTTACGCAAAGTAACTGCCGAGATCAACCAGCGTCGGCGCTGCGCCGCATCCGGGCGATCAGGCGGGGCATGATCTCGGTGTAGGCACGGTAGAGCGGTGGATAGGGCGCGTAATCCCATGCGCCGACGTGCCGGGTCACGCTGCCGCGAAAGCCGCGCTTGAAGTTGTAGACGCCCCACATCGAGTCGCTTTCGGCAAACACGTTGGGCGCGCCCCACAGATCATAAAGCGCGTAGCCCCGCGCCTTCGCCCAGCGCATCGCCTCCCACTGAAGCAGATAGTTGGGCATTTTGTCGCGCTGCTGGTTGGCGGACGCGCCGTAGAAGTACCAGCACTTGCGCCCGAAGTGGAACAAGATCACGTGGGCGACTGGCTCGCCCGCGACCTCCGCGATCAACGGATGCGCCAGCCCTGCCTCCATGAAGTCGCGCCACGCCTGCTCGTAATACTCCGGCGGGCGGATCAGGAATTGGTCGCGCGCCCCGGTGACGCGGTAGAGATCGTACAGAATCGGCAGATCGGCGGCGGTTCCGGCGCGCACAGTCACGCCTTCGCGCTCGGCGATGCGGACTTTGCGGCGCGTGCTCTGGCTCATGGCAGCCAGCAGTTCGTCCTCCGAGCGCGCGAGGTCGATCACGATGGTGTTGCGAAACTGGACTTGATCGCGGAGAAGCGCCAGCCCTGATCGCGGAGGGTATGCATGAACGCTTGCCCGGTTGGGTCGGGCTGATCGTCGGCGTCGTCGGTCTGCGCCGCGCCGGACGGCACGCCGGTCGCCGCGATCACGTCCGGGTCGATCTTCAGCCAGACCGCACGCTGCCGTCGCGCCAATTTCTGCAAGTGGCGCAGCACCTGCGCGACCAATTCGCGGTCGGCGTAGTCGAGCGCGG
Organism: uncultured Chloroflexia bacterium; assembly: GCA_963814185.1. Lineage (GTDB taxonomy): Bacteria > Chloroflexota > Anaerolineae > Aggregatilineales > Phototrophicaceae > Flexifilum. The sequence goes on from CAWFCF010000004.1 coordinate 122,627, forward strand.
GTCCCTTCGGCGCATACATCACCTTGAGCGGTCCCACGCTGCGCACGCCCACCGACGCCATCGCCGCCACCTGATCGCCGCGCATGAAGGCGAGGCGAATCGGCTGCCAGCCAGTGGTCGCGCGCTTGAACTCGCCCCATTCCCACGTTTGCAGGACGTGGGCGTAGGGCAGCGCGCGCAGCGAGTCGTTCCACTGGTCGCGGTTGGTGATGAGGGTGACGGTCAAGGCTGAGGTCATCGTTTGGGTTTTGTGGTAGGGCGAGTGTGCTTGCTTCGCAAGCCTAGACCCGCCCCTACACGGCTCCGTGATTGGTTGTCAGAATCCATCAAATCCGCCTCTACAAATCCTGTTTTCGCAGCCGCAGCGCCGCCCGGTACGCCGCGTAGATCAGCGGGTTGTAGACCTTATCCCACGCGCCCGCCGAGCGAACCACCTCGCCGCCCCAGCCCCGCTTGAAACCGTAGACGCCCCACAATCCATCCGAGCGCGACTCGAACTGGGCTTCGAGAATATCCGGCTCGGCGTCGGGGATACCCCAGAGGTCGTAAGTGGTGCAGCCACGCGCCTTCGCCCACTGAATCGCTTTCCACTGTACGCCGTAAGTCGCCATCAAGTTGCGCTTGAGGTTCGAGGACGCGCCGTAGAGATACCACGCGGTCTTGCCCGCCGCGAACACCATGATCCCCGCAAGAGCGTCGCCTTCATGCTCCGCCAGAATCAGCGCTGCATCTTGCGGGACGAACAGATCGTAGGCGCGCTGGTAGTATTCCGGCTGATGCACGCCGAACTGGTTGCGCGACCCGGTGGTCTGCATCATGGCATTGAAAGTGGCTACGTCGCCGGACGCGGCTTCGGTGTAGCGGATGTCGTTCTTGAGGCTCTGGCGGATTTTGCGCCGCGTCCCCTGATTCATGCGGGCGAGAATGGCATCCTCGCTGCCGGAAATGTCGATCAGGAGGGTGCGCGGCGGCTGGACGGTCTGATCGCTGGGGCGAAAGCCGAGCGCCGCGAAATCCGGCGGCGGCTCAGCGCGATAGATGCCCGGTTCCCACTTCAGGAACGCCGCGTGATGCCGCTGGGCGCATTGATCGACGGCAGACCAGAGCGCCGCCCATTGATCGGCGTGGGTGACGAAGCCGCCCATCGGCAGATATGCCATCGTGCCAAGCCGGAACGGGAGCGTGCGAAACAAAAGCTGCGCCCCGGCGGTGATGTGGCTGCCCTCGACCAGCGCGACCCGCTCGTACTGCCAGCCGAACGCCGCTTTAAGTTCGCCCCACGCCGCCTGCTGCAAGACGTGCGCGCGCGGCTGCGCGGCGATAAACTGATCCCAATCGGCTGCTGTAACCATAACCCTCCGCCTGCTGCGAAAGGCTGATTATAGCAAACCTTCTCACCACGAATGCACCAGCACCTGCCCGATGTTGAGCAGCCCGCGATCATCCACGCCCGGCGCGGCGAGCCGCTGCTGATCCTGCCAGAAATAGACCGCCATCCACAGCGGATAGGTTCCCGGATCGAGTGGGTAGGGCAGCGTGATCTGCCATTCGTCTACGTAGAAGCGCCCGGTTTTCCAGTGGCTGGTCGCATCCGGCGAGTCGGGAGGATGCGGGGCCCGTTCACCATCGCATCGCCCGACGACCCCGCGACGTAGAGCAGCAGGCTGTAATCCAGCGCGACCGGGTGATCGACCGACCACCAGAAGCGCACGGTCACGGTTTCCCCTTCGTGATAAATGGGTCCGTCCGGGGTGCTGGTGCGCTCGATCTCCGCGCCGTGAAAACGCATCCCGTTCGGGTAGAGGATGCCCACCGGGTCGGGCGGCGCTTCGTAGAGCCGGATCAGGAAGTTGGGCGGCCCGAAATACTTCTCAGCAACGCGACCCTGCTCGACGCTGGCTTTAGTCGCCGGGTCGTCCAGCCAATCGACGCTGACGTACCACACCCGGCGATAGCCCGCCGCCGACTTCACAAAGGGCAGCCCGTTCGGGAAGTAAATCTTCATGTAGTAGTCCCAGACTTCGTCGGGCGCACAGCCGCAGTTGGGATCGAGCAGCACCACGTCGCCGGGCTGGAGAACCTGCTGAAGCTGCGCAAATTCGGTGTCGATGGGCGCGAAAGTGCGATATTCGCTCGCCTGAAAATCGTTGATCTGGAAGGGCATCAGGGCGACTCCGGCGATCACCACACCCGCGCCCAACTGGATCGCCCGGCGGGGCAGCAGCGCCAGCCCCAGCGCCAGCCAGAAGATCAAGCCAAAGACCGCCCACCACAAATAGCGCACGTCCTGAAACAAGCCAAGCCGCGAGTTCAGGAAGTAGACCGCCACTGGACCCGCCAGCCAGATCAGGAAGCTGACCGCCTGCCTGCGACGCGCCCGCACCAGCAGCGCGCCCGCGACTCCGAACAGCGCCAGCCAGATCAGCGCGGCGGGATAGGTGAACGCGCCGTAGACCTGCGCTAACGCCTGCGGCAGCGGCGGCAGCGGAATGGTGGCGTTGTAGCCGGTGCGGGTCGCAAAGATGTCGGACTTCGACAGCACCGTGATCACGACCACCAGCGCGACGATGCCGCCCGGCAGCCACCAGCGCCAGATCGCGCACCCGTACTTGATCAGCGTTATCAGCCCGATCAGCAGGAAGACGAAAGCGGCGGTGTAGTGGAGAAACCACAGCGCAACGCAGGCAGCCGCCAGCACCAGCCCGCGCCGGATCGAGGGGTGATCGAAATACCGAATTGTTAACCAAATTATTAGTGGAGTCAGAGCCAGCAAAAAAGTATAGGCGCGAACGAGCAGCGTGAGGAAGATCGAAAAGCCGAGCGCGCCGTAGATCAGCGCGGCGAACAAACCGACCCGTTCGCCGCCGAGCCGTCTGCCTGCCCGGTAGGTGAAGGCAGCGCCGAGCATCGCCGCCAGCAGGGACGAAACCCGCAGCGCCAGCGGTTGAATCCCCGCGTAGGCTTGCCACGCCCCCACAAACAGGAAATACAAGGGGGGCCAATCGGTCGGAGTCCAGCGGATAATGTCTGCCGGAGAGCCAAAAGTCTGCCAGATCGACCAGACCTCATCCCAGTTCATGGTCAGGCTGGCGATGTGGAGGCTCCGGCTGGCGGCATCGATCAAGAGGACGGCGGTGACGATGGCGAGGGCGGTGGTTGGACGACGAGCGGGCGGCGTTGGGTGATAGCCATTCACCGCTTCGGAAACGGATTGAGTTTTCAGCAACAAGACTGCACCTATCTGATTTCGCGTCAAGGCTACAACCCCGGTTAGGAGCCGTCAAGAGAATTGCAGTTCAGATTTCGGAACTGTAATCGGAAGATTGCGACGTTGGTCAGACCGCAGGCATGTGCTACAATCCGCCGCTGACAAACCTTTGCGGGAATAGCGTGCGTTTGCTATACTAGCGCCGTTTATCACAAATGAAACGGCTCTCAATTTTACAAAGTGGGTCGGCGCGCGGCGCTGCGTCCCCCTGTTGGAAGGTGGCGACTCCAATGAGTGTGGTCAACGAATGGGCTTTCATCGGCGTATTCATGGCGGTTGCGTGGATTTTCCCCTCTTTACCGCTGGTGATGTCGTGGCTGTTCCGCCCGCGCAAAGCCAACGCCATCAAGATGCAGACCTACGAATGCGGGGTCGAAACCGTTGGCGACACATGGGTGCAGTTCAAAGTCCAGTATTACATCTACGGATTGATTTTTCTGGTGTTCGACGTGGAACTGATCTTTTTGTTCCCGTGGGCGCTCGCCTATAACCGATTGAATTTCTTCGCCTTTGGCGCGGGCTTGCTGTTCATCTTCCTGCTGGCGGACGCGCTGATTTATGCTTGGCGCAAGAACGCGCTGGAGTGGGCATAAGGAGTTCCTATGCAGTGTGTCGATATTGTCGAAACCTTAGCGCCCTGTTTGACCTCAAGCGGCGTTGATCCGGGACTAGCGCAGTTCATCTCCATCCTGATCGGCGTGTCGCTGGTGGCGTTGTTCCCGCTGGTGCTGGTGATCATCCTGATCTGGCTGGAGCGCAAGATCGCCGCCCGCGTGCAGGATCGGCTGGGTCCCAACCGGGTGGGGCCATTCGGGCTGTTCCAGAACATCGCCGACGCGCTCAAGCTGATCATCAAGGAAGACATCACCCCGGCGGGCGCGGATCGGCTGATCTACAACGTCGCGCCGATTGTGGCGGTGCTTTCGACCACCCTGATCTGGGCGGTGATCCCCTTCAGCCCGATTCACGTCGGGGTTGACCTGAGTATCGGGCTGCTGTACTTCGTCGGTATCGGCTCGATTGGCACGCTCTCGGTGATCATGGCGGGCTGGGCGAGCAACAATAAATATGCGCTGCTCGGATCGTTCCGGGCGGTGGCGGCGCTGCTCAGCTACGAAGTGCCGACCGTGCTGGCGCTGCTGATTCCGGTGCTTCTGGTGGGCAGCATGGGGATGCAGGACATCGTGCGCGGGCAGATCGGCATGTGGTTCATCGTCCCGGCGCTGGTCTCGGCGATCATCTTCTACATCGCCAACCTCGCGGAAACCGGGCGCGCGCCCTTCGACCTGATCGAAGCGGAGTCCGAACTGGTCGCCGGGTACAACATCGAGTATTCGGGCATGAAGTTCGGCTTGTTCATGGCGAACGAGTTCATGCACGCCTTCACCGCCAACCTGCTGTTCGCGGTGATCTTCTTGGGCGGCTGGTCGGGCCCACTGGCGGAACAAATCCCGTTCCTCGGCTTCGTCTGGCTGCTGGCGAAAACCTTCGTGCTGTACATCCCATCGCTGATCCTGCGCGCCACCATTCCGCGCGTGCGCATCGACCAGATGATGAGCTTCAACTGGAAGTTTCTGGTTCCGGTGTCGATTATCAACGTGCTGCTGATCGCCTTCCTGCTGCAAGTGGTCAAGGCGCTGGGCTGGATGCCGGAGCCGGGCAATACCGATTTCCTCGCGCATCTACCCGAAGCCATCATTCTGCTGGCGGGCAACCTTGCGCTGATCGCCGGAGTGGTCTCGGTGCTGCGGAACGCCGGGCGGCGCGAGCGGCTGGCGCAGGAACAACCGGAAGACGAGCGCGCCATCGTCGCCGCGCACTAGCGCGCGCGCACTAAAGGGGGAGCTATGCTGGAACTGAACGCGCAAACCATCGCCTTCTTCATCTTCGCCATTCTGACCGTCGGCGGCGCGCTGGGGGTGGTGATCAGCCGCAACCTGATTCACGGCGCGCTGTTTCTGGTCGTCAGCTTGTTCGGCGGCGCGGGCTTCTTCGTGCTGCTGAGCGCGCCCTTCATCGCGGTGGTGCAGGTGTTGGTCTACATCGGCGCGATTGCCATCCTGATCATCTTCGCGGTGATGCTCACCCGCAGTATGACCACCATGCGCGAGCTGTTCAACCGCCAGTGGTGGATGAGCGCCCTAGTGGGCGTTCTTTTATTCATTTTGCTGACCGTCGCCGTGATTTTGCCGGTGTGGGGCGACAACGGCAGCAACGGCAGCCAGCCGACCAGCGACGCCATCGCCACCACGCAGGATTTGGGCATGGCGCTGGTGGACGGCAATCAGTACGTGCTGCCCTTCGAGGTGGCGTCGCTGCTGCTAACGGGCGCGATGATCGGCGCGATTGTGATTGCGCGGGATAGCGAGGATTAAGTGCTAGTAGAGTTGAAAGTTAAAAGTTGAAAGTTGAAGGGCAAAAGCAGGCAGCAATCGCCTTTTAACTTTCAACTTTTAACTGCTTCTCTCATCACTGAGAGGTGATTATGGTTCCTTTGTACATGTACCTGATCGTCGCCGCAGCGATGTTCTGCATCGGGATTTATGGCGTGCTGGCGCGGCGCAACGCGGTGGCGATCCTGATGAGCGTCGAGCTAATGCTCAGCGCGGTGAACATCAACCTGATCGCTTTCTGGCGCTACGCCGCCCCGACGCTGATCGCCGGGCAGGTGTTCGCGGCGTTCGTGTTCGTGATCGCCGCTGCCGAGGCGTCGGTCGGGCTGGCGATCATCATCTCGATTTATCGCACCCGTCGCTCGGTGATCGTGGAAGACGTGAATCTGCTGAAGGGCTAGTCGCATTTATCGTGGCAAGGTAGGGGCGCAGCGCGCTGCGCCCCTACTCGCTTGCGAGGAAGCAACTCTATGGATTTGAACTCATTCGTTAGCAACCCGAATTTGCTCCCGTGGCTGATTCCGGTGGGTCCCCTGCTGGCGTTCCTGATCATCACGCTGCTGACCAACCGCAGCCACTTGATCCCGGCGACCAGCGAGGAATACGGCGGGCATCACCCGAACTACGAGGGCATGTTGGTTCCGGTAGTCACCGATACCAGCCGTGTGGTCAGCGTGGTGGTGGGGATGGTCGGCATCCTGTTCGCGTGGCTGATCAGCATTGTGGTGGTGGGCAACGCCTTCGCGGTCGATCATCTGGGCGAGAACATCCTCGGCAGCGCGGGGAACTGGTTCGACACGGGCGTGACCGCCTTCCGGATGGGCGTGATGGTCGATCCGTTGACCGTGATCATGCTGGTCATGGTGCCGCTCGCCTGTACCATGATCTTCATTTACTCCATCGGCTACATGGCGCATGATCCCCGGCAGTCGCGCTTCTTCAGCATGATCGCGCTGTTCGCGGGCGCGATGCTCACGCTGGTGGTGGCGGACAACCTGCTGCTGCTGTTCATCGGCTGGGAAATCATGGGGTTGTGTTCCTACCTGCTGATCGGCTTCTGGTTCGAGAAAGAATCCGCCTACAAAGCTGCCATCAAAGCCTTCATGACCACCCGCGTCGCCGACGTGATCATGCTGCTGGGCATCGCCTATCTGTATGCCAGCACCGGGACGCTCAGCTTCCGCGACATCCTCTACAACCAGCAGACGCTCAACGCACTGGCGTCCACCCCGGCGGTTTTGCTCGGCGGGATGGGCTGGAGCGCCGCCTCGCTGATCGGCGTGTTTTTGGTGGTCGGCACCATCGGCAAATCGGCGCAGTTCCCGCTGCACGTGTGGCTGCCGGACGCGATGGAAGGACCGACCCCGGTCAGCGCCATGATCCACGCCGCCGCGATGGTCTCGGCTGGTATCTACATGATCATCCGCATGTATCCGCTGCTTTCGGCGGGCGCTGATCTGACGCACGGCTTGCTCTCGCCGCCCATGATCTTGATGTCAGTGGTTGGGGCGTTCACGGCGGTGTTCGCGGCGAGCATCGCGGTCGCGCAGAACGACGTGAAGCGGGTGCTGGCGTACTCGACCATCTCGCAGTTGGGCTTCATGATGTCGGCGCTGGGCATCGGCGCGTACATCGCCGCCGCCTTCCACTTGATCACCCACGCTTTCTTCAAGGCGCTGCTGTTCATGGCTGCCGGGTCGGTGATTCACGGCATGGAACACGGCGAACACGCAGTTCACGAACACGCGCATCCGCACGCACACGCGGCGGAACTGGCGGCGGTTAATCCCGAACACGTGGAGAACGTCGAAGCGGTCACAGGTGAGGAACCCGCCGCTGCCATCGGCGACGAAGCGGGCGAGGTGATCGTCGGACAAGAACCGACCACGCCGACCGATCACCACGAGATGCATCCGGTCACGGCGCACGTCGAGCCGCACGCCGAGCATCCGACCCAGTTCGAGCCGGTGTTCGACCCGCAGGATATGTTCAACATGGGCGGGCTGCGCAAGACCATGCCCGTGACCTTCATCACCTTCCTGCTGGGCGGGCTGTCGCTTTCCGGCTTCCCGCTGCTGACGGCGGGCTTCTGGTCGAAAGACGAAATCCTCGCTGATGCATGGCACGGCACGCTGGAAGGCTTCGGCTTGCACGCGCTGGTGTTCGTCCTGCTGGCGCTGGCTGCCTTCCTGACCGCCTTCTACACTATGCGCCAGATTGGGCTGACCTTCTGGGGCGAAAACCGCACGCAGGAAGCGCAGCACGCCAGCCTCGGAACCGGGCTGGTCGCCGTGACCATGACCTTCCCGCTGATCGTGCTGGCGTTCATGGCGGTGGTCTCCGGGTTCGTGGGCGTGTCGCCGCAGTTCCCGCTGTTCGGCGCGATCTTCTCGTCCGGCGGTTTCAATCCGTTCGAGCATTTCGTCGGCGCGACCCTGCTGCAAGAGCCAGAGGCGTTCGCCATTAACTACTTCCCGGTGCTGGTATCGTTCGCGGTGTCGCTCGGCGGGCTGTACCTCGGCTGGGCGATGTACTGGCGCAAGCCGCTGGCGGCAGGCGAAGCCGATCCGCTGGTGGCGGTGCTGGGCAGCTTCCACACCACGCTCCAGAACAAATACTATGTGGACGAACTCTACGGGCGTGTGTTCGTCGCGCCGAGCCAATGGTTCGCCAAGAACGTCGCCTACGAGTTCATCGACAAAGGTATCATCGACGGCTTCCTGAGCCTGATCGGGCGGGTGTTCACGTGGATCGGCGACCTGCTCAAGAACCTGAACCTGTGGCTGATCGACGGCGTGGGCGACGGCATCCCCGAACTGATCGGCAAGTTCGGCGGCTGGATTCGCTGGCTGCAATCCGGCGAGGTGCAGCAGTACATGCTGCTGGTGGCGGTTGTCGTGCTGATTATCAGCATTATCTTCGCGCTCTCGACGGGCGTTTTGCAGGCTGCCCCTTGATTGGGGAAGGGGACTAAGCGCGTATGAGAATTTTTGGAACCATTGACGTACTCTCGTTTCTGGTCTTTGCGCCCGCGATTGCCGCGCTGATCGTGCTGCTGCTCCCGCAGCAAAAGTGGATCGCGCGGTGGACGGCACTGGCGTTTGCGACCCTCATCGCCGGGGTGAGCGTGACCGTGTTCTTCGCCTACAATCACGCCGCGCCCGATTACCAGTTCGTCATCCAGACCGACTGGTTTACGCTGCTCGGCTCGTCGTGGCATATCGGCATAGACGGCATCAGCGCGACCATGGTGCTGTTGACCGGCATCCTCACGCCGCTGGCGGTGCTGGTCAGCTTCGAGATCGAAGACCGCATCAACACCCACATGGCGCTGATCCTGTTCTTCGAGACCGGGCTGTTCGGCGTGTTCGTGGCGATGGACTTGATGGTCTTCTTCCTGTTCTACGAATTGACGCTGGTGCCGATGTACTTCATCATCGACCAGTGGGGCGGTCCGAACCGCAAGTACGCCTCCACCAAGTTCTTCATCTACTCGATGGGCGGCTCGCTGGGGATGCTGCTGGCAACCCAGTTGATCGGCTTCACGGCAGGGACGTTCGACATTCAGACGCTCACGCGGGTGTGGCCCAGCTTCGCGGGCGCGAACGGGAGCTTCTTGGGCATCCCGATCCAGACGGTGAAGGGGCTGGCGTTCGCGGGCTTCTTCGTCGCCTTCTGCATCAAAGTACCTATATGGCCCTTCCATACGTGGCTGCCCGACGCCCACTCCGAAGCGCCCACCGCCGGATCAATGCTGCTGGCGGGCGTGATGCTCAAGCTGGGCGCCTATGGCTTCCTGCGGCTGACTATCCCGCTGTTCCCGGACGTGTGGATCAGCCAGATCAACATCCTCGGCATCAGCGTGACGGTTGCCGGGCTGTTCGCGTTTCTTGGCGATGCTCGGAATTGTCCTCGGCGCGCTGGCGGCGTTTGGTCAGACCGACATCAAGCGGCTGGTCGCCTACAGTTCGGTCAATCACATGGGCTTCGTGGCGCTCGGCTTGGCGGTGACGGCGCTGGCATACGGGCAGAGTAAGCTCGGCGGCAGCAGCGTCGATGCGCAGACCGCGATCATTGCCACCAACGGCGCGGTGTTCCAGATGTTCAATCACGGCTTAAGCTCCGCCGGGATGTTCCTGCTCGCCGGAGCGATTTATCACAAGACCCACACCCGCGACATGACTCAGTACGGCGGCTTGTGGGTGAAAGCGCCCATCTACGGCGGCATTTTCATCTTCACCAGCATGGCGAGCCTCGGCTTGCCCGGCTTGAACGGCTTCGTCAGTGAGTTTCTGGTGGTGCGCGGCGCGTGGCCCGTCTTTACGGTGCTGACGCTGGTCGCCATGATCGGCTTAGTGTTCACCGGCGGCTACATCCTCAAGGGGATTCGCGCGGTGCTGCATGGACCCTTCAACCTCCACTGGCGCGATTACAATCTGGAGATCAACCTGCGCGAGTTCGTCGCCATCGCTCCGCTGATGGTGCTCATGCTGGTGACCGGAATTGCGCCGAACTGGGTGCTTTCGGTGATCAACGCCTCCGTGACCCGAATCTTCGGCGGCTGAGGATAGACTATGACTGCAACCTTCTCGTTTCCGGTTTTGAGCGTGATCATCTTCGTGCCGATTATCGCGGCGGTGATTATCCTCTTCATCCCCAAAGAACAGAAAGACCTCGTGCGCGGCATCGCGTTTGCGGCGGCGGCGATCATCCTGAGTTTGGCGCTGTTCGTCTTTGCCAGCTACAACAATCAGGTATCGAGCGTCGCGGCGAATGAGGCGTCGCTGCTGCAAGGCGCGGGGCAGAACCTCGACACCTACAACCTGCCCGCGTCCGATCAGCCTGCCGAGAACCCGACCAGCGTTGCGACCACGCTCTTTGACACCAATTTGGCGTTCAAGGAGAACGTGGAGTGGGTGCCGAGCCTCGGCATCAGCTACAGCCTCGGCGTGGACGGCTTGAGCGCGCCGATGCTGCTGCTCACCGGTTTGGTGGCGGTGGCGGGCGTGCTGATCTCGTGGAAGATCGAAGACCGCACCCGCGAATTCATGGCGTTCTTCATGCTGCTGGTCGCGGGCGTGCTGGGCGTGTTCGTGGCGACCGACCTGTTCGTGCTGTTCTTCTTCTACGAGTTCGCCATCTTTCCCATGTATTTGCTGATTGCGACGTGGGGCTGGGTGCAAACCCGCGAATACGCCGCGATGAAGCTGACGCTCTACATCCTGATCGGCTCGGTGATCGCGCTGGTCGGCGTGCTGGCGATGGTGATCACCGCCAGCAACTACTTCCTCACGCCGGAGGGCGCGCAGGTATTGGCGTCGGCGAAGCTGGCGGGCATCATCCCCGCCAGCGCGACCTCGTTCAGCTTCGGCATGACTCAGCTCACGCTGGCGTCGGAACACGGCGCGTTCAACGTGCTTGGCTACGCGGGCATTGATACGCTGACCTTCGCCAAGCTCTGGTTCCCGTTCATCTTCTTGGGCTTCGCGGTGCTGGCGGGTATATTCCCCTTCCACAACTGGAGTCCTGACGGTCACGTCGCTGCGCCGACCGCCGTTTCGATGATCCACGCGGGCGTGCTGATGAAGCTGGGGGCGTATGCGGCGCTGCGGGTGGGGGTGCAGTTGCTCCCACAGGGGGCGCAGGTGCATCTGCCCTGGATCGTGTTTCTAGCGCTGGTCAACGTGGTCTACGGGGCGTTCATCGCCTTCCGGCAGCGCGACTTCAAATACGTGATCGGCTTCTCGTCGGTGAGCCACATGGGGCTGGTCAGCATGGGCTGGGCGACCATGAATATCATCGGCATGACCGGCGCGGGCTTGCAAATGTTCAGTCACGGCGCGATGACGGCACTGTTCTTCGGCTGCGTCGGCATGGTTTACGATCGCGCCCACACGCGCGACATTCCCAGTTTGGGCGGCTTTATCAAAGTGATGCCGTGGGTGGGCTTCGCCTTCATCCTCGGCGGCTTGACCAGCATGGGAATGCCCGGCTTGAGCGGCTTCGTCGCCGAATTCCCGATCTTCAGCGGCATGTGGCGCGCCTCACAAGCCATTTCGCTGAACATCGGCAGCTTGCATCTGTCGAATTATTACGCGGTGATCGTAATCATCGCCGCGTTAGGCATCATCATCACGGCGGCATACGTGCTGCGAGTCACCGGGCAGGTGTTCTTCGGCGAGTTCAACCGCAAGCTGTTCCCGGAGGTCGGGGACATCACCGTGCGCGAGAAGTTCATCCTGATCCTGCTCGGTTCGCCGCTGATCATCATCGGCATCTACCCGGCGATTATGGCGCCCATGCTCGAAGCGGGCATAAGACCTGTGCTGGCGCTTCTAGGAGGGGCGTAAATGGTAGATTTTCTGCAAAGCCTTCCGGCGATTGTGCCGGAAATCGGCTTGGCGCTGATGGCGGTGGTGGTGCTGGCGCTCGACCTGTACCTGCCGGAAAGCCAGCGCCGCGTGATCGCTATCGTGACTGGCGTGGGCTTGCTCGGCACCGCGCTGGTGTATTTCCTGCTGTGGGGACCAAGCCTGCATCCTGAATTCGCCGGGCTGTACTGGGGTCGCACCATCCACCACGACGCGCTCTCGGAAATCTTCATGATCATGGTGCTGATCGCAGCGGCGATTACGTCGCTGATGACCATCGACGTGGAAGGGCTGGCGCGCCGGGGCGAGTTCTACCTCGTGATCATCGTGTCGTCGCTCGGCGCGTGCCTGATGAGCAGCGCCTCCGACCTGATCATGGTGTTTCTGGCGCTGGAAACTACCACCATTCCGCTTTACGTGCTGGCAGCCTTCAACCGCAACGACAAGCGCTCGTCCGAAAGCGGCATGAAATACTTCCTGTTTGGGTCGTTCGCTTCGGCGATTTTGCTCTACGGCTTGAGCCTGCTCTACGGCTTCAGCGGCAAGACCAACCTGTACGATCTGGCGGCGTTCTTCACCTCGCCCGCCTTCTCCACCAATGCGGTCCCGGTGCTGGTGTCGATTGCGCTGATCATCGCGGGCTTCGGCTTCAAGATCAGCGCCGCGCCCTTCCACTTCTGGACGCCGGACGTGTACGAAGGCGCGCCGACTCCGGTGGTCGCCTTTCTGAGCGTCGCCAGCAAAGCCGCCAGCTTCGCGCTGCTGGTGCGCTTCTTCTTGGCGGTGTTCCCCGGCACGGTGGTGATCAACGGGCAGGAGATTCAAGCCTTCTGGACGCAGTTGGCGGCGGCGCTGGCGGTGATCTCGATGACGCTGGGCAACGTGGTCGCGCTGGTGCAGAAGAACATCAAGCGGCTGCTGGCGTATTCGTCGATTGCGCAGGCGGGCTACGTGCTGATCGGCGTGGCGGCGCTGCAAGCGACCACCGCGCAGGGTCAGCAGCAGGCGGTTGCGGCGATTGCCTTCTACATGTTCATGTACACCTTCACCAATCTGCTCGCCTTCGGCGTGATCATCCTGTTCACTAACGCGACCGGCAGCGAAACCATCGCCGACCTCGCCGGGTTGAGCCGACGCAGCCCCATGCTGGCGCTGGCGATGACCATCGCGCTGCTGTCGCTGGGCGGCGTGCCCCCGGCGGCAGGCTTCTTCGGTAAGTTCTTCCTGTTTCAGGCGGCGGTGCAGTCGAATCTGGTCTGGCTGGCGATGTTCGCCGTGCTGAACTCGATTGTGGCGCTGTACTACTATCTGGTCGTGATCAAGGTGATGTACGTGAATCGCAGCGAGGATGACGACAAGCCGATTGCGGTTTCGCCGACTTACGTGTGGGTGTTGGGCGCGACGGCGCTGGTGGTGATCCTGCTGGGCACCTTCCTCGCCACGCCGATCTTTGAATGGGCGACGCGCGGCGCATCCGCGCTGCTGGGCGTCTAAAAACTAGAGACTGGGCGGCTCCTTGAACCGCCCTTTTGTTTGCGAATCGGGTTCAAAAGTTTAATAAAACATTGGGAGAATTGGTTTTTGCATTTATTGTGACGATTGTGATACAATTCTCAAATTAGCCAAGATGCGCGCTTGATTTTGACAGGTGAATATCGGTATGATTGTGACGGCACGAACGGGTCGGCGCAAGGTTCACGTCTATGAAACCGGAGAATAACCCGGTGCCTTTCTATCTCACCGCAGCGGGGGCTGCCGGAGAGGTGGGCTGTCTGCTGGTGCTGTCGGCGGGGGGAAGCGTTGTACTGGGATTACTGCTAGACCGGCTGCTAGGAACCAACCATCTATTCTTATTCATACTCTTGCTTGCGAGCATTCCGCTCAACTTGTGGATGATCTACCGCTACACGCTCTACAAGAGTTCGGCAGCTCCAAGCTCCAAATAAGAAGGAGGATACTGTAAGCAATGATAAACTGGAACGGTAAACGGCGCTGGGTCGCCTTGGGGCTGTTGATCGCCGGGGTACTGGTCATGCTGATCATCCCGCCGATCATCCCCGTGATTCAGTTACCGGGCGAGAAATACCCCGGTGCCGCCGACGCCTTCCGCTTCACCAACTCGCTCATGGGGTCTGTGGTGGTTTGGATTCTGCTGATCCTGCTGGTGATTTTTGTGCAGCGGGCAATGCCCAAGAGCGGTGATGAAGTTCCGCGCGGCGGCTTTTACAACATGTTCGAGCTGATTTACGAGGTGGCGTACAACTTCGTCCACGACATCGTGGGCGAAAAGTATATGCGCTACATCTTCTCGTTCTTCATGACCATCATGTTGGTCGTGCTGCTCTCCAACTGGCTGGAACTGGTGCCGGGTGTGGACAGCATCGGTTTTCTGGAAGCGCACACCACGGTCAACACCGATACCGGGGCAGTCACCTACGAGCCGGGCTACGAAACGACCAATTCGGGCGGCATCTACGTCCTGAATCCGAAATGCCCATGGGTGAGTGATACCGAAGCGGCGGCGCTCACGGCGGATGCAATGACCTCGCGCGCCAATAACGGCTGTGTGACCGGCACGAATCAGGCGGTTCCGGCCGTCAGTGATAATACGACGGCGACGGATCAGGCGGCGACCACGCCCGGCGGCGCCGAAGCTGCGATCCAGACCTCGCCGGAAGGCGGGACCGAAGTCCTCGCGCCCAACGCCGACGAACACGCGCCCGGCGATCCGAGCGTCCCGTGGGTGGTGCTGCCTTTCCTGCGCGCGCCCTCGACCGACCTGAACATGACCGTAGCGCTGGCGTTGATCGCGGTGGTGATGGTGCAGGTGCTCGGCTTCCGTGCGCTCGGCGCCAGCTATCTGACTAAGTTCTTCAACTTCAAGACCTTGCTCACGTCGCCGCTGGGTGCGATTGACCTTGCTGTCGGCTTGCTGGAGTTGATCGGTGAGTTTGCGAAAATTCTCTCGTTTGCCTTCCGTCTACTTGGCAATATCTTCGCAGGCTCGATTCTGCTGTTCGTCATGAGCTTTTTGGTTCCGTTCCTGCCTTGGCCCTTCTTCCTACTGGAATTCTTCGTCGGCATCATTCAAGCGCTGGTGTTTGGGCTGCTGACGGCGATCTTCATGAGTCAGGCGACGGCGGGGCACGGCGGCGAGCATCACGACGAAGGGCACGAAGTGGAGCAGGTGACGGCTGAAAATCCGGTTGAAGTCGCAGCCGCGCACTAAGGCGGCGTTGTTTTCGTTGGGTTTGTATCAAGGTTAATTCTCAAGGAGCGTTACAACATGGAACAATCGGTTCTGCTGGCTGGTAAAGCGATTGGCGCAGGGCTGGCGATGGTCGGCGCGCTGGGCGGTGGCATCGGCATCGGTTTGTCGGTGGGCGGCGCGGTGCAGGCGATGGGTCGCAACCCGGATTTCGCATCGACGATCCAGACCAACATGATTCTCGGCGTCGCCTTCGCGGAAGCGGTCGCCATTTACTGCCTCGTGGTTTCGCTGATCATCCTGTTCGTGCTCGCGTAATCTCGGCATATCAGAGAAGGAGTGCGACATGGAAGGATTAGGAATCAATCTGGGCTATCTGCTCGTCCAGATCATCGCGTTTGTCGTCATCTACGTGCTGCTGACCCGCTTCCTGTACGATCCGCTGACCAACGTGCTGCGCAACCGCCGCACGCGGATCGAGAAGGCGCTCGAAGATAGCGCGGTTGCTGCCAACGCCCGACGTAATGCCGAAGCCGAAGCCGAAAAGCTGCTGGCGGACGCTCGCGTCGAAGCGGCGCGCATTGTGGAAGAATCGCGCGGTCGCGGCGAGGAAGTGGCGCGCGGCGTTCAGACGGAAGCGCAAGCCAACGCCGAAACCATCCGCGCCGACGCGCGCACCCGCGCCAACGAGGAGCGGGATCGTCAGCTTGCCGACCTGCGCGGTCAGGTGGTGTCGATTGCCGTCGCTATGTCGCAGCGGCTGATCGGCGCGAGCCTTGACCAGAAGCGCCAGCAGGCATTGGTGAGCGATTTCTTCGCCAAAGTCCCCACCGACGCCCGCTCGCTGAGCGGACACGTCGAGGTCGTGAGCGCCATGCCTCTGACCGATTCCGAACAGGCGTCGGTGAAGAAGGAGATTGGCTCGCAGGACGTGGCGTTCGCGGTCGATCCGAGCATCCTCGGTGGGCTGGTGATTCGCACCGAAGATCACGTGGTCGATGGCAGCGTCCGCAGCAATCTGAACGAGCTTGCGGGTCGCCTGCACTAATTTCAAACCCCGAAACACGCGGACGCGCCGGTGATCCCGGCGCGTTTGTTTTGTCGGTATAATGGTCAGGATGCTTCTGTAGGGGCGGGTGTGCAGGCGGCGTCTGCATACTCAGATCGGTATTGACCTCACCCCGGATGCTTTGCATCCGCCCCTCTCCATAGGGAGAGGGTAATACAGCAAGCAAGGGTTTTGCCCCTCTCCACACGGAGAGGGGCGGCTTGCGCAGCAAGCGGGGTGAGGTTACCAGTTTGCAGACATAGCTTAAGGCTTGCTTTGCAAGCCTAGACCCGCCCTCATCATGTTCTCGAATGTGCAGGTCATGCCCAAAACCCTCGCCGATTTGCTGTCTGCTGTCCCCCAAACCGTCGCCTTGAGCGGCGATCCCTCGACGCCGATCACCGCCCCGGTGGTGGAATCGGACGCCGAGTTGGAGCCGGGCGGCGTCTTCGTCGCGCGTCCCGGTCTTGCGGTGGATGGACACGACTTCATCCCGCGTGCGGTCGAGCGCGGCGCGGCGGCGGTCGTCGGCGAGCGGGCGATCCCCAATTTGCCCGTGCCTTACGCGCAGGTCGAGAACGCGCAGGAGGCGGTCGGCTTTCTGGCGGCAGCCTATCACGACTTCCCGTCGCGCAAGCTGATTGTGATCGGCGTCACCGGAACCGACGGCAAAACCACCACCAGCACCCTGATCCACAGCATCCTCGGCAAAGGCTGCGGATTGATCAGCACCATCAGCGCCGACGTGGGCGATCAAACCCTCGACACGGGCTTGCACGTCACCACGCCCAGCGCCCCGCAGATTCAGGCGCTGCTCGCGCAGATGCTGGCTAACGGCTTGCAGTACGCGGTTTTGGAAATGACCAGTCACGGGCTGGCGCAGGGGCGGCTCAACGGCATCGATCTGGACGCGGCGGTGCTGACCAACGTCACCCACGAGCATCTCGACTATCACAAGACCTTCGAGGCGTACCGCGCCGCCAAAGGGCGCATGTTCGCCATGCTCAGCCAGTCCTACCGCAAGCCCGATCAGCCCAAAATCAGCGTGATCAATGCCGACGATCCCAGCGCCGATTTCTTCGCCGCGTTCCCGGCGGATCGGGTGCTGCGCTATGGGCTTCAGCGCCCCGCCGATTTCCGCGTCACCGACATCGCCTATCGACCGGGCGATACCCGCTTCGTGATGCACCTGCCCGGTAAATCCGAGTCGATGCGCCTGCCGATGGTGGGGGAGTTCAATCTCTACAATGCGGCGGCGGCGATTGCCGCCACCCACAGTTTGGGCGCGCCGCTGCCCGCGATTTAAGCCGGGCTGAACCGGGTGACGGCGATCTCCGGTCGCATGGAGCGCATCGACGCGGGGCAGGATTTTCTGGCGTTGGTCGATTTCGCCCACACGCCCAACGCGCTCGAACAGGCGCTCAAAGCCGCCCGCACGATGGTCAGCGCCCAAGGGGGGCGCTTGATCGTCGTGTTTGGCTGCGCCGGGCTGCGCGACCGCGAGAAGCGGCGGATGATGCCGGAAGCGGCGGTGCGGTTGGCGGATTTCGCCGTGTTCACCGCCGAAGACCCGCGCACCGAATCGCTGGACGACATTCTGGCGATGATGGCGCAGGCGGCGACGGCGGCGGGCGGCGTCGAGGGCGAGACTTTCATCCGCGTGCCGGATCGGGGCGAAGCGCTCTACCGCGCCTGCCAGATGGCGCGCTCCGGCGACGTGGTGATCGCCTGCGGCAAGGGTCACGAGCAGAGTATGGCATTTGGCACGGTCGAATATGCGTGGGACGACCGCGAATCCATGCGCGCCGCGCTGCGCGGGACGCCGCTTCGCACCCTGCCCACCGCGCCCCGCTGATCCGTTGGCTTGCCGTCAAGTGAGCGCGCGGGCGGCTGTGGTACAATCGCGCTGACCAACGGGAGCGCTGCATGACCGACCTCGGCATAGTCATCCTCAACTGGAATACCCGCGACCTGCTTCGCCGCTGTCTGGAAACGGTCTATGCCAGCGAAGGCGGGTTTTCCGATCAGGTGGTGGTGGTCGATAACGCCTCGACCGACGACAGCGCCGAGATGGTGCGCGCCGAGTTCCCGCAGGCGACGCTGATGGTCAGCCCGACCAACGGCGGCTATTCCTACGGCAATAATCTCGGATTGCGCGCGCTCGGTTTTCGGGATCACGGCGGCAGGTCGTCCGATGCGCCGCGCTATGCGCTGCTGCTCAACCCGGATACCGAGCTTCCGCCGACCGCGCTGCGCGACATGATCGCCTACATGGACGCGAATCCGAAGGTCGGCGCGGCGGGACCCAAGCTGGTGCTGCCGGATGGCAGCCTCGACCGCGCCTGCCGCCGCAGCTTTCCCGACGCCGCTGGTATCGCTCTATCATTTCGCCGGGCTGGGGAAGCTGTTTCCGAGCAGCCCGCGCTTTGCGCGCTATAATATGACCTATCTGCCCGTCGATCAGGAAGCCGAAGTTGATTCGGTGGTAGGCGCGTACATGCAGGTTCGCCGGGAGGCAGTCGAGGCGGTGGGCTTGCTCGACGAAGCCTTCTTCATGTACGGAGAGGATTTGGATTGGGCGTACCGAATCAAAAACGCCGGATGGAGCGTCATCTACCATCCACAGGTCGTCGTAAAGCACGTCAAGCGAGCGGCAAGTCGTCAAAGCCAGCGCGCGCAGATGGAGTTCTGGCGCGCGATGCTGATCTTCTACCGCAAGCACTACCGCACGACGACCCCGCTGTGGCTGCACAGCCTGATTATGACGGGCTTGCTGCTGAAGGGCGGGCGGACGCTGTGGACGGAGATTCGGCAGCCGACACTCTAAAACTGCCGCGCCCGGTGACGCGCCGAACCGATGCCATCACCCAACTGATGGGCGCGCTGCTGCTGGCAACCGACCTGCTGATGCTGGCGCTGGCGTTCGCGCTGGCGTACTGGGCGCGCGAGAATATCCCCCTGTTTTCGACACCGCCGAGCCAGCCGCCGTTTTTGCTCTACGTCCCGACCCTGCTGCTGCACGTCGCCATCGTGATTACCATTTTCTACCTCTCGCAGATGTACCACCAGCGCCGCGCCATCAGCCGCATCGATCACGGACGCAATATCGTCGGCGCGATCACGGTGGGCGCGCTGCTGGTCAACGGCACGCAGGAATTGGTGTTCAAGAACACGCTGTTCGCGGTCGATTACCCGCGCGTGCTGTTCCTGTACGTGTGGGGCTTCAGCGTGGTGCTGGTGCTGGTCGGGCGCGAGCTAAACGTCCTACTGCGGACGTGGCTGCGCAGGCACGGCATCGAGCGGGCGAACTTAGTGGTGGTGGGCATGGGCAAGATCGCCCGCGACATCACCCGCAAAATCCAGAGCAGCCCGGAACTGGGCTATCACGTCGTCGGCGTGGTCAACGTGCGCCCGCAGGCGAAGAACAGCCTGTTTGGGGTTCCGGTGCTGGGCGATTCGCGCGATCTGCCCTATCTGCTGGACGCTTATCACATCGAGCAGGTGATCATTGCGCTGCCGGACGCGCAGCGCGGCGAGTTGGTCGATCTGATCACGCTCTGTCGGCGTGGGCGGGTGGACATCAAAATCTACCCGGACATGTTCGCCTACATGGCGGGCGACTTGAGCGTGGACGATCTGAACGGCACGCCGCTGTTGACCGTGCGCGACATCGCCATGCGCGGCTGGAAGCTCAGCCTCAAGCGGCTGATGGATATTGTCGGCGCGGTCGTCGGGCTGATTTTGCTCTCGCCCTTGATGGTACTCTCCGCCATTTTGATCCGGCTGGAATCGCATGGGCCGGTGTTCTACACGCAGGAGCGCATGGGCTTGGACGAGCGCCCCTTCGAGATGATCAAGTTCCGCACCATGCGCGAGGATGCCGAAGCCGAGGGACCCGGCTGGACCGTCCAGAACGACCCGCGCGTGACCCGCATCGGCAAGTTCATGCGCCGCACCAACTGGGATGAAATCCCCCAGTTCATCAACGTGCTGTTCGGCAACATGAGTCTGGTGGGTCCGCGCCCGGAGCGCCCGATCTACGTGCAGCAGTTCCGCGAGCGCATCCCGCGCTACATGGAGCGCCACCGCGAAAAAGCCGGGCTGACCGGATGGGCGCAGATCAACGGCTTGCGCGGCGACACCTCGATTCAGGAGCGCACAGCTTTTGATCTCTGGTACGTCGAGAACTGGTCGCTGTGGCTGGACGTGAAGATTCTGCTCCGCACCGGCATCCACACCGTGCTTCGTCGCAACCCCAATGCGTATTAAGAGCAGTACCGAGTACCGAGTGCTGAGTGATACGTTAAAGACACTTTTCTGCATCGAAATCTGCTTGCCGGAAGCTAGATTTACTCATCACTCATCACTCATTAGTGCCTTTCTCAATCTTTTCTTTTCTATCAGCACTCGGTACTCAGAAGGTATTCGTAAAAATCCAGATTACATGCTGGCGTTCGCTGGCGGTTTAAACCGCCAGCTATCTTCTACGTGGCGACCGACTGAAGGGATCGCCCGAAACGGGCTAGGCACGAGTCGCCCCTTCAGTGGGCGACGATTTTCGATAGCCGAAGGATTAATCCCTCGGCGGTGTAAGCCACTCTGCGTCATAAAACACTTTACGAATGCGCTCTCAGCACTCGGTACTGATTCATGCGCCGCCTCGCACTCCTGACCGCCATCCTGTTGATCGGCGCGGCGCTGCGGCTGAACGGGCTGCACGCCATGCTCGGCATGGTGCATTACGACGAAGCCTACTATGGCGACGATGCGCTCTCGCTGATCGCGGAGCCGCGCCTGACCCCCTTCTTCCCGGATAACTTCGGGCGCGAGAGCCTGTGGATGTATATCCTTGCGCCCTCGCTGGCGGTGTTCGGCGCGGGCGCCTTCGCGCTGCGGGTGGTGGCGATCTTCACGGGCGTGCTGACGCTGGCGGCGGTGTATCGGCTGGCGCGCGAACTGATCGGCAGGCGGGCTGCGCTCTGGTCGATGGCGGCGCTGGCGGTGTTGTTCTGGCACGTGCTGGCGAGTCACGAGGCCTTTCCGCGCGCTGCTGTTCCCGTTGATCGGCGCGCTGGCATTCGCGTTTTTGTGGAACGCCCGCCGCACCCATCGGCTGCGAGTCTGGATAGTCGCGGGCGTGCTGCTGGGGTTGCTGTTCTACACCTATCTGGCGGCGCGCGTCTGGCTGGCGCTGGCGGCGCTGATGCTGCTCGTGTGGATCGCGCGGGATCGGCGGCTGCGGCGCGGCGCGCTGGCCGCCGGAGATCATCGCCGTCGTGATCTGCCTGCCGCTGCTGATCTACCTGCTGAGTCATCCGGCGTCCGCCGATCAGCGGCTGGAGCAGGTCGCCGTCGCCGATCTGCCGTCGCTGCTGCGCAACCTCGGCGCGTGGCTGCGAGTGTGGTTCACCGAAGGCGCGAGCGACCCGGTCTACAATTTGCCCGGTCGCCCACTGCTCGATCTGCCGCTGGCGCTGCTGTTTTTCGCCGGGATCGGCGGGCTGGTCACGTGGGTGAAGCGGGATCGCGCGTTGTGGCTGGTGCTGCTGATCGGCGGGTCGATTGCGCCCGCGCTGCTCACCGACGATCCGCTCAAGTGGCTGCGTGCGATTGGCTTGAACGTGCCGCTGGCGATTCTGCTCGGCATCGGCGCGGTGACGGTGGAGCGGTTGGTGAGGTGGATCGAGGGCGGGTCACAGACCCGCCCCTACAACCCCATCGCATGGGGCTGGGCGCAGCGCATGTCCCATCGGACGATGGGCGCGCCGCTGCTGCCGATCATTCTGGTGGCGTTCGCGGGCGCGAACACCCTGCGCGACTTCAACACGTGGGTGAGCAGCCCCGACCTGTTCATCCCGATGGAGCAGCACATCTACCACGCCATCGACTGGCTGGCGGAGAACGCGCCCGCCGACGCGCCCGTGTATTTCTCGCCCTTCAGCGCCGATCATCCGGTGCTGGTGTTGCGCGAGTGGCGGCTCGGTGATCGCCCGGTGGGGGCGTTCGAGGCGGTAAGCTGTCTTGCCATCCCCGACGCGCCGGAAGCCTACTACTTCGCCCTCACGCTCTACGATCCCGGCTTCGCGGATCGGCTGGGGCAGTGGGCGCAGGTCGATCCGGTCTACACTGCCGACCCGCGCTACGTGATTGACCGCGCCGTGCCCCATGCCGACTTGTTTGACCGAGACCTGCTGGACTTCGGCGACCAGATCGGCGCGCGGGTGCTGACCTCGCCGCCCGCGACTGCCTCCGCCGGGGCAAGCATCGATCTCACCTTTGAGCTGAGCGCGCTCGGCACGATTGACCGGGCTTATACGCTGTTCGTCCATCTCTATAAGGGAACTGATCTCGATCAGGGGATCACGCTGATCAGCCAGATCGACCAGCCGATCTGTCCGAGCGACCCGCCCGCTCGGTGGCGACCGGACGAGCGCATCCTCCAGACCTATTCGCTGCCGATCCCGGTTGGGATCGAGCCGGGCAGCTACACGGTCGCCTTCGGCATCTACGACTCCGCCACCGTGACCCGGTTGCCGGTCGGATCGACCGACTATGCCGTGATCGGGACGCTTGAGGTGCAATAACCTGATCTTGAACCAAGAATTGTTTGTAGGGGCGCAGCTAGGCAATCGAAGATTGCACCTGCGCCCGTGTCAGGGAGTGGGACGATGGACTTGAAAACCCTCGAAGACGCCATGCACGCCTTTGTCGCCAGCAAAGGCTGGTATCAGCCGGATTCCAAGCGCCCGCAGACGCCGCGCAATCTGGCGATCTCGCTGGTGCTGGAAGCCAGCGAGGTGCTGGAATTGTATCAGTGGGGCGACGCCGCGCCCGATCAAGAAGCACTTTCCGGCGAGCTTGCCGACGTGATGCTCTACCTGATCCAGCTTGCCAGCCTGAGTGGGATCGACCTCGGCGAGGCGGTCATGGACAAGCTGAAGGTCAATTACAGGCGCACGTGGGATGATCAGGATAGTCTCAGTGAACGACCTTAGAAGGCTGGATCGTTCGCTATAAGCTGGAGACGAGCCGTTTTGCGACTGCCTCGAATGGGGCGAGGCTTTTCTGCGCGCGAGCCATCACGACTGCCCCCTCGCTGGCGCTGATCAATTCAGCCGAAAAAGCGGCGGCGGTTTCCGGATCTACACCTGCGGCGATATACAGATCGGTCAATTTTCGCTGCCATTCGTCAAATATATCGGCGGCTTTTTGACGCAATTCATCGGAATCTGCCGCAATGGTCACCGCAAGTACCGAACATCCCGCCCGAAACTGCGAATACACCAGCAGCTTGCGCCAGAAATCCAGAAAATATTCGGTAATCGCGCGGGCGGACTCGCCTCGCCTCGTCTCAATGCGTGCGAGCGTGCGTTGGCTGGTCAGGTCAAGCGCTGCGGCCACGAGTTCATTCTTGCCGTGCGGAAAGTGGTGGTATATGGAACCTCGCGGCGCACCCGTCAGGGCGAGGACTTCAGAAAAAGAAGTTCCCTGAAGCCCTTTGGTGGCGAGCAGTTGGATCGCACCCTCAATCATTTGCTGTTTACTCGTTCGCGCCATATCGACCTTCAATTATGATGACCATCATATTTCGCTCTTGACTATGATGACCATCATATTTTATGATGATTGCGTCCGAATAGTCCATAGGCGAGAGGATAACAACTATGCCGATGATTGACATCTATGCCACTGCTGGTACGTTTAGCGATCCGCACAAGCTCGCCGCTGATGCCGCAGCCACCGTGAAAACAATTGAAGCCGTGCCCGATATTCCCATGTTTAGAAAGAATACTGCCGCCTTTGTGCATGAGATGCCTAAGGGATCGATAGCGAATGTGGATGGCGACAGTAATTATGTTCGGGTTCAGGTCTTGACCAATCAAGGCGCGCTTGACCGAGATAAGCAGCTTGCTGTCGTCGAAAAGCTCGCGGAGCTGGTCGCCGCCGCATCGGGCGATCCGAGCCTCAAGCAGCGCACATGGGTGCTGCTCACGGAAGCGGTTCCCGGCGGTTGGGGGCTGTGGGGACACGCCTATACCAACGAAGAGCTGGTTGCTGCCGCCAGAGCCGAGATTGCGAAGCTCAAAGGTCTTTAGCGGCGCTCGCAGGTCTACGAGATCGCCGAATACGCATGGGACTGGAAAGCGTATAACTTCACGCCGGAAGACCTGTACCTGCGCTAACTGTTCGTAGAAATGGGGCGGCGGTTTTCTCTGTCCGCCCTCACAATCGTCCCTATCTATCCGCCCCATCTGCCAGTAAAATAGCCCGCATTATTGCCGCATATTAGACTTGCTTGAGTGACGATGTATCGCCGCTGCCAGTTCTTGACTCAGCACTCGTCACTCAGCACTCGGTACTTCTTTTAGGAGTTTTGCATGGCGCAGGCGTTGACCTCCATACACGAAGATTTTTCCGGCTGGTACAACGAAATCGTCTACCGGGCTGATCTGGCAGCGCCGTCGCAGGTGCGCGGCTGCCCGATTGTCAAGCCGTATGGCTACGAACTGTGGGAGGGGCTGAAGTCGGCGCTCGACCGCCGCTTCAAGGCGACCGGCGTTCAGAACGCATATTTCCCGCTGTTCATCCCCATGAGCTACTTGCAGCGCGAAGCCGAGCACGTCGAAGGTTTCAGCCCGGAACTCGCGGTGGTTACGCACGGCGGCGGCAAGGAACTCGAGGAGCCGCTGGTCGTCCGCCCGACCTCGGAGACCATCATCGGCGTGTCGTTCAGCGAGTGGATTCAGTCCTACCGCGACCTGCCTTTGCTGATCAACCAGTGGGCGAACGTCGTCCGCTGGGAACTGCGTCCGCGCCCGTTCCTGCGCACGTCGGAATTTCTGTGGCAGGAAGGGCACACCGCCCACGCGACTCACGAGGACGCCGAAGCCCGCACGCTGCAAATGCTGGACGTGTACACCGACGTTGCGGTCAACGAGGCGGCGATGCCGGTGATTCCCGGTCTCAAGAGCGAGAGCGAGAAGTTCGCCGGGGCGCTGCGAACCTACACCATTGAGGGCATGATGGGCGACGGCAAAGCCCTGCAATCCGGCACCAGCCACAATCTGGGTCAAAATTTCGCCAAAGCCTTCGACATTCAGTACCTCGACGAGAACAACCAGCGCCAATACTGCTGGACGACCTCGTGGGGCTTTAGCTGGCGGGTCGTCGGCGGGATCATCATGACGCACGGCGACGAGCGGGGCTTGCGTCTGCCGCCTCGCCTCGCCCCGATTCAGGTGGTGATCGTGCCGATCTTCCGCAGCGACGACGAGAAAAGCGTCGTCCTCGAAGCTGTCGAGTTGATCCGCCGCGAACTGTTCGACGCGGACATCCGCGTGCAGGTCGATATGCGCGACTATCAGCCCGGCTTCAAGTTCAACGACTGGGAGATGCGCGGCGTTCCGGTGCGGCTCGAAATCGGGCCGCGCGACGTGCAGAACCACGCGGTGATGGTGGCGCGGCGGGACATCCCCGGCAAAGAGGGCAAGCGCTCCTACCCGCAGGACGGGCTGCTCGCCAGCTTGAAGGCGCTGCTGGTTGAGATTCAGGCGAATCTGCTGGCTCAGGCGACCGCGTTCCGCGACAGCCACATTCACGATATTCAGTCCTACGACGAACTCAAGCAGGTGATCGACGAGAGCGGTTTCGCGCGCGGCTGGTGGAACGAATCGTCGGAGGACGAAGCCCGCGTCAAGGAAGAAACCGGCGCGACTCTGCGCTGCTATCCGCTGGATCAGCCCGGCGGCAGCGGAGCCTCGTTCCTCACCGGAGACCCTGCTCAGAAGCTGGCGATTTTCGCAAAAGCCTATTGATTTTCCACAAAGACGCGCGCCTTCTGGTCGTTTTATGCGCGCGTCTTTGTGCAAGTTGTTCAAAAAACTTGCTAGAAAGTCTAAATACCACTTTTGCCTTTTGTGCTGTATAGTCGAGTCAAAACTGATGTTCTTAACATAAATCTAACCTCTTGTTGCGGAGTTCATCATCTTTAACCATTATTCTCTGAACTTTTAGCGATGGTTAAGCAAATTCAGCCGTTGACGAAAAAGAGCTGTAGTATAATCGCATTATGTAATTCGTTATATTTCTTAGAGTTCCACGCTTGATTGCAGAACAAGAGTTTGTTAAAATTGGCGCAAATGGAAGTGAAGATACTTATACGGTGCTTACTTTTTTGGTAGAACCCAAAAGACGTTTTGCGCTGCATGTGCAGCAGGGAGTACCACCGAGCCATTCGGTTCAGGTGGTATGTGCTTTTAGGTAGGATATGGCTGCTTATTTAATTGTTGATGTAGATGATT
This sequence comes from uncultured Chloroflexia bacterium, assembly GCA_963814185.1. Classification (GTDB taxonomy): domain Bacteria; phylum Chloroflexota; class Anaerolineae; order Aggregatilineales; family Phototrophicaceae; genus Flexifilum. The sequence goes on from CAWFCF010000004.1 coordinate 149,216, forward strand.
TAATAGAGCATTTCCGCAGTCGCAATATCGCGGTGGACTTGCAGGAGCTTGCCGTCGGGCTGCGCGGTGGCGCGGCGCTGGCGGCGGGGCTGGTGAGCGCGGATCGGCTGAAGTCGGTCGCCGCCGCGAACTGGAAGAAAAATCGCCAGCAGAAAGCTCGAACCGGGGTCGATCCACAATATGTATTCAAAGCCGCAGGCTACGAAATCTTCGACATCCCCCACCGCGAAAGCATGGCGGATGCGCTGATCATGCATTATTTCTCGTTCGACCCGGAGCCGGTGGACGAGTTGATTCTGGCGACCACCAACCCGGACTTGATCCCGCTGGTGCGCCGGGTCAAGCGCACGCGCAACGCGCGCGTCCGCATGTGGGGATCGGACGACGTGCTGGAAGGCACCGAATTCGCCGATCAGGTGATCTTCCAGCCGCTGGAAACCCTGCTCGGCATCCAGCAGACCAAGAACGTCGCCATCTACGTCGATTTCGAGAATATCGCCATCAGCCTGAACGAGCAGGGCTACATCGTCAACCTCGACACGCTGATCGAAAGCTTTGCCCGGCAGGGCAAGGCGCACGGGCAGGTGGTCAAGACCGAGGCGTATGCCCCCTGGGGTCAGCGCGGCAGTCTGCCGCCGCTGGTCGATCTGGCGGGGCGGGAGATCGCCGACGAAGCGACCACCCGTCTGATGGTGGCGAACGTCGATCCGGTGTTCAACCTGCCCGGCAAGAACAGCGCCGATATGCGCATGGCGAAGGACATCATCACCGATCTCGGGGCATACCGACTCGGCGGACGTGTACGTGGTTGCCAGCGGCGACCGCGACTTCAAGGACGTGATCAACGCGCTGCGCTCGCGCAACAAGACCGTGATCATCTGGTCGGTGCATGGCAGCACCAGCCGCCAGCTTGAGAACAACCCCAACCTGATCATCGAGTACATCGAAGATTTCACCAACCTGCAAACCCATCAGTCGCTCAGCCTCGCGTCGATGGCGTTCAGCGAAGACGGCTCGATGGGCGGCTTCACGCCCTCACAGTGGTCGAGCGTGATCATTCAGTTCGACCGGGTCGCGCAGCAGATCGAGTCCGAAGCGCTCAAGCGCCAGCAGTTGATCGACCAGTTGATCGAGGTCGGCGCGGTGGTGTCGCAGGCGCGCGGCGAGGATTTGGTCTCGCAGGCGATTTCGCTGGGCATCCTGCGCTCGGTCAACAACAAAGATCGCATCGTGCTCGACTACAACCATCCGGTGGTCGAGAAAACCTGCCTGATCCGCGACCGGATCGTGCTGCGGGTGGTCAATACCCTCAACGTGCGCGGCTGGGAGTACGTCAACTACGGCTTCCTGCTCAAGGGGCTGGCGATGGATCGGGAACTGGAACGCCCCGGTCTGAACTACAGCGATCAGTGGCGCTCGGACTGGATCGACTGCCTCGTGCGCGAAAAGGTGCTGCTGCGCGAACTGGTGCCGCATCGCCACAACCCGGAAGACCTCGTGCCCGTGATCAAGCTCAACCCGGATTACGAGCTTCCCGAGAGCAAGGCGGTGGTCACGCCTCAAGAAGAAGCGATGGATAACAGTTGGGCGGGGGTCAGCCTCTCCGAACTGGAGCAGATGGAACCGGAAACCGTCGATATGGTGCGCCGTGTGGTGGTCAGCGTGGAGCAGTTCACCAGTTTTCGCGGATTCACGTGGTGCCCGCTCGGCAGCCTGCACAAGCGGCTGCGCAGCTTCGACAACGGCGTCACCTTCCAGCGCGCGGTCGAATATCTGATCGAAAACGGCGCGGCGGAGGTCAAAGAGTACCCCAACCCGCAGAGCGAGTTCTTCACCAAAGGCATCTCGCTCACCGTAGATCTGGAAATCTGTCTGGGGATCATCGCCGAGCGCGACAATTTCGTGCGGCTGCTGCTCTACCTCTATGACCGCAACATGGTCATCTCTGAGCAGAGCGTCCGCATGGTCGATCCGGGCGCGCATTGGAACCTCGACCTGTGGTTTTCGGTGATGGAAACTGAGAACGTTCTCAATCCGGTGCCGGGGCGAACCGGGCAGTACAGCCTGTTCCGCACCCACCACACGGTCACGCTGGTGGCAGACGCGCAGCGCGCCGGTCGCCGCGAGCCGTAGTCATAGATTCGATGAGCCTCGACGACTATCTGCCCCTTCCTTACACGATTGAATTGACACCTGACGAGGGTGGTTTCTGGTTTGCGGAAATTCCACTTTTGGAAGGCTGCATGACTAATGGCTCAAGCCGCGAGGATGCGCTGGCGATGATCGACGATGCCAAGCGTGCGTGGTTGAAAACGGCGCTCGCGCTGAGTATGCCCATCCCCGAACCGGAAAGCGAAAAAGCGTAAGTATGCGTTCACCAAACGATCAGGATGTGGCGGTCGAATATCAGGGCGGAATCGCCTACCTGCGCTTGGCAGATGGTCGCGTGATTGGCAATCCGCTAGATCGGCATCCTTGGCTGGCGGCAGCGACGCCGGAACAGCGAGCGAACGTCGAGCTGTATGAACTGAGCGTGTATTTTCCCGATCTCGACGACGGACTCGACGTTGCGGAAATGGTCAAAGGGATGCCGCCGCGTTTGGCACGCACACGCGGCAATCATCACGGCGTCTCAGTCTGAAAGCCTGCATTCGGTGTGCGGCGGCGCCGCACCCAAATCAGCATCACGCTGGTAGCCAGCCCTCCAAACAAGCCCACTAAACTACCCGCGACAGCCTCGTAAGTGGTGCTGTTGTAGTAGCTACTATAATATGGGCTTCCATAGCTCAGGGGTCCGATTCCGGCGAACATCAGAAAAACGACGATCCACAACGCCGCGAGAATTCCAATGTTCAATCCACTCACCGACGATGAAACGCGCCGGAGTAGATAACCGTTGAAGGGTCCACCTGCAAGCGATGAGCGTAGCAGCCAATTTGTATCGACAGGCTGCTGAGTCGGCTCCAGCCGTCGTAAAATCAGGGCGCAGACAATCCCATGCACTAGCAAGGCTATCACGGGTACTAACCACCCGCTCAAGTTATAGTCATAGCCATAGTATTGGGTATTGCCCACGTAGTAGACATAGGAAGAGGCGTAACTTGAATCCCAAAGAGGAAACGCCACGCCCCAGATGATCAAGGATGCGAATATGACAGATCGCGTGACGCGTCCCGGTACTCCGCTCGCGTGATCGGTTTCTGGTCGATCTACGGTGCGCGGTTGAGCGTTCGGCTGCGGTGTGGGTGCACTTACTGACGCGGGCGCTGGAGTGGATGCCGTATTGCGCCTCGGCTGGCGCAAGCCGGCGAGTACCGCATCGATTTCCTTATCGGTTTTGGCGAACAGATCGTCGCGCTGCTTCATACGGCGCGAGCAGGCTGATCACGTCGTCGGGTCGTCTTGAAGCTGCAAGTCGTTCCTTCAGCCGAAACACCAGCGCGATCTGCTCCTCGAAGGTCAGCGCGCGAGCGGTGTCGATTTGTTCTTTCAGTTTGCCGATGTACGAAATCGGACCGGCGGCGACTCCGGCAGCGGATCGGGCATTGGCACCAGCGCCGGGAGATTGTTGAGCGCATTCATCAGCCGCAGCGCGGACGCACGATCTTGATTGCGGTAATCGACGTACTGGATCGCCGAGAGTTCGGGCGGCAGCAGGTTCACCGAGACGCCATCGGACACCAGAATCGGCAGGATATTTTGCCGGAGCTGATGCGCGTAGCCATACTCAAGGCTGCATGGGTGCGAATCCAGCGCGTCCGGCGTCAGGGCGAAGACGAACAAGTCGCGACTGGCGAATGTTGTCGAGAATTTGATCCCACCACGCCTGCCCACCGGTGAGATTGTGATCGAACCAGATTTGATAACCCAGCATCTCCAGATCATTTGCAAGCGACGCCTGACTAATTCTTTACTTTTGCTGCTGTAGCTGATGAAAATGCGTGACATATCGACAGCCCTCATTTAAGCCGAAAGCGCTCGACACGCGGTTGGATGCGTTTGTTATTATTGAAATCGTATTTCTGAACAGATTATATGCCACAAACGTAACTTTCGGAATTTCGTCGCCAGCTTGAGCATTGGCAGGCTCGATGTCTATCTGCTATAATGTTGACTCGGGTATTCGACCGATGCGCCAATTGTCCGGCGCGTCCGGTGACAATCAGGAAAGATGGGACATGGCACTTACGAAAAGCGAAAAAGACACGATCATTCAGGGATATGCTCGTCACGAAGGCGATACTGGCTCGCCGCAGGTGCAAATCGCCCTGCTGACGCAGCGGATTCAGCAGTTAACCGAGCATTTGAAGGCGCACAGTCAGGATCAACACTCCCGGCGCGGTCTGCTCCGGTTAGTGGGTCAGCGGCGGCGTCACCTGAAGTATCTGAGCGAAACAGACCCGGAAAGCTACCGCGAGATTTTGCAGCGGTTGGGGCTGCGTCGCTAGCCGGTTTCGTTAGGTAAGAGCCGAAATTCTCGGCTTGCAGACATGCCTGGTAGAGCAGAAACTGGAGCCGTGTGGCTAAACGTTCTGTTTAGCAGCACTTTCCAGTTCCTGAATACCGGGCATGTCTCATTTTAATCAGGAGTAGAGACATGGCAGGAAATATGGGAGAAGTCCATCGTTTTACGACCATGGTGGGCAACGACGAGATCGTGATCGAAACCGGCAAGCTTGCGGAGCAGGCGGGCGGGGCGGTCACGGTGCAGCTTGGGCAGACCATGGTGTTTGCCACCGCGACCATGAGCAAAACCGCGCGCGAGGGAATCGACTTTTTCCCGCTCAGCGTGGACTACGAAGAAAAGCTCTACGCCGCCGGGCGTATTCCCGGCAGTTTCTTCCGCCGCGAAGGACGCCCGTCTGAGCAGGCGATTTTGACCTCGCGCGTGATCGACCGCACGCTGCGCCCGCTGTTCCCGGATGGGATGCGCAACGAAGTGCAGGTGATCCTCTCGGCGTTCAGCCACGATCAGGAGCATCAGGTCGATATGCTCGGCATCATCGCGGCGAGCACGGCGCTGATGATCTCCAACATCCCCTGGAACGGGCCGGTTGCCGGGGCGCGCGTCGGCTTGATCGACGGCGAGCTGGTCATCAACCCGACCATCCCCATGATGGAAAACAGCGTTCTGGATTTGCGCGTTTCCGGTACGGAAGTCGCCATCAACATGGTTGAATGTTCCGCTGACGAGGTGGACGAAGCGACCATGCTGCGCGCGCTCAAGCTGGCGCATGACTCGGTGCAGCCGCTCATCCAGCTTCAGAAGGACATACAGGCGCAGATCGGCAAGGAGAAAGCCACGCCGATCCTCGTCGCTCAGATCGACGAAGCGCTGACGCGCGAAGTCACCGAGAAAAGCCGCGCCGGGGTACGCCAGATCATCGAGACCACCACCGACCGCAGCGGGCGCAACGAAGCGCTTCAAGAGTTGCGCGAAAGCATCGTCGCGGGTTATCTGCCGGGCGATGATGACGACGAAGGCGAAACCTACGCCCGCCCCGCCGACGTGCGCGAGGTCATCTCCGGCGTGATTACGGCGGAGGTGCGTCGCCGCATCCTTGAGGACGGCGTGCGCCCGGATGGACGCGGCTACACCGACATTCGCCCGCTGGCGGCGGAAGTCGGGCTGATCCCGCGCGTGCATGGCTCGGGCTTATTCAAGCGCGGGCAGACGCAGGTCTTGACCTTTGCGACGCTCGGCACCCCGCGCAACTCGCAGGAGTTGGACACGCTCAGCCCCGAAGAAAACAAGCGCTACATGCATCACTATAACTTCCCGCCCTACAGCACCGGCGAGACTTATCCGCTGCGCGGACCGCGCCGCCGTGAGATCGGTCACGGGGCGCTGGCGGAAGCCGCCCTGCGCGCGATGATCCCGGACGAGGACACCTTCCCATACACGATTCGGCTGGTCAGCGAAGTGCTGAGTTCCAACGGCAGCACCTCGATGGCGAGCGTCTGCGGCAGCACGTTGTCCCTAATGGACGCGGGCGTGCCCATCAAGCACCCGGTCGGCGGGATTGCGATGGGCTTGGTCAAGGAAGGCGATCAGGTCGCCGTGCTGACCGACATTCAGGGCATGGAAGACCACATCGGCGATATGGACTTCAAGGTCGCCGGGACGGCCAACGGCATCACGGCGCTGCAAATGGACATCAAGATCATGGGCGTCACCGACGAGATCATGGCGAAGGCGCTGGAGCAGGCGAAAGCCGCCCGGCTTCAGGTGCTGGACGTGATGCTGGCGGCGCTGCCGGAGCCGCGCAAGGAACTGAGCGATTACGCGCCGCGCATGACCAGCATCAAGATCGATCAGGAGAAAATCGGCGCGGTGATTGGGCCCGGCGGTAAAGTGGTGCGCGGCATTCAGGAGCGCACCGGCGTCAAGATCGACATTCAGGACGACGGCACCATCTTCATCGCCGGAACCGACGGTCCCGCCGTCGCGCAGGCGATTGCAGAAGTGCGCGGTTTGACCGAAGATGCGGAAGTCGGGCGCGTATATACCGGCAAGGTCACGCGGATTGAGCCTTACGGCGTGTTCGTCGAGTTCATGCCGGGGCGCGACGGGCTGGTGCATATTTCCCAGCTTGCCGATCATCGGGTGGAGACGCCTGAAGAAGAAGTGAGCTTGGGCGACGAGATCATGGTCATGGTCACCGACGCGCCGCCGGATGGCAAGGTTCGCCTGAGCCGTCAAGCGGTGTTGGAAGGCTGGACGGCGGAAGAAGCCCGCAGCCGGGATCGTCGTCCGCCGGGCGGCGGTGGGCGCAGCGGCGATCGCCGGGGCGGAGATCGTCGCGGCAATGATCGTCGTGGCGGCAGCGGCGGACCGCGCCACGACCGCTAATCCAATCTATTGAACGGTGTCGCGTAAGCGGCACCGTTTTTGTTTTCCGGCGAATGGTCAAACTCGGTGTGGTAAAATAACCGCAAATGGAAAGGGAAAAATCATGGCTGATGTGAACGTGGATACGCTCGCAGAAACCGAGAATTACGCCGCGTGGCTTTCGACCGAAACCGACGGCGAGGTGGTCTATCACGTCGAGTTGGGCGCGGTCACGCTCCACTTCTTTCAGGAAGAATGGGACGAAGTGGTGGGGCTGATCGCGGCGGCGAGCCGGGCTGCCGAAAACAGGTAACGGATGCAGCCGGAACTGATCGAGACGCTGCTCAAGCATCTGCCGCCCAGCGCCGCCACCCTGCGCCTGCTCGATCCGCGCGGGACGGTGGGCGCGCTGCTCGCCCGCGACCATCTGGATGTGCAGGTTGGCGTGACCGAGCAGACCGACGTTTACGACGCGGTGGTGCTGGTCGGCGCGGAGCCAGACGATAACCTGCTGGCGTCGTCGCTGCGGGCGCTGCGTCCCGGCGGCAGGCTGATCGCGGTTGATCCGCAGGGCGACCCCAGCCGCGCGCAGGTCAAGCGGCTGGAAGCTGCCGGGTACATCCGCATCTTGGTCGAGGAACTGCTGCCGACTGGGATGCTGATGCGCGGCGAGAAGCCGCACGCGCACCGACGATACCCTGGCGCGGATTCAGAGCGTCGCCGCCCGCGATCTGGACACTCGATCCCGATACCTGTACCTGCTGATCCGCCAGACGCCCAACAAGCCGGTGTGGGCGCTGGCTCCCGGCGAGTCGGTGGACTGGCAGGCGCTCGCGCTGACCGAGGGCGGCAGTCCGGCGCTGCTGGCGTTCAGCAGTTTGCCCAGAGCGGTCGCCTTCATGCAGCCCGCCGTGCTTGCGGGTAGCATCCGCGACGTGAACAAGGTCGGCAAGTTCAGCCGGGCGGCGGCGGATTGGCGCGTGCTGATCAACCCTCCGGTCGAAATCCTGAGCGGGCGCGAAATCCTGCTGGTTCCGGTCGATCCCGCCCGCGCCGAAGCCTCCGACGAATGAGTATTCGCCTCGACGACCTGTCGTTTCTGACTTCGGACGCTGGGGCGCGACTGCTGGATCGGCTGGCGGGCGAGGATTTGTCCGACGACCGCACGCTGGCGCTGATCACCTCGCTGCGGCGCGATTTCCCGGCGCAGCAGGCAGGCGCGGCGCTGGAACTGGCGCGGCTTCGCCAAAAAGCCGTCGGTAAGTTCGGGGACGATGCTCCCAAGCTCTACTTCACCCGCGAGGCGCTGGAACAAGCCAGCGATCCGCTGGTGCGCCGCTGGCGCGCCGCGCTGATCCGGTCGCGGCAGGTGATCGATGCCTGCTGTGGTATTGGCGCGGATTCGCTGGCGTTCGCGCAGGCGGGCTGCGACCTGATCGGGCTGGACATCGATCCGCTGCGGGTGGCGATGGCGCGCCTCAACGCCGACGCGCTCGGCTTATCATCGGCGCGATACGAGGAAGTGGATGTTCGCGCGGGTATACCGGAAGGGGATCTGATTTTTTTCGACCCCGCCCGCCGCGAAGCGAACGGCAAGCGCATCTTCGACGTGGAGCGCTACCAACCGCCGCTCTCCACGATACGTGGCTGGCAGGCGCGAACGCTGCTGGTCAAGCTCTCGCCGGGGGTCGATCTGGCGCAGTTGGAGCCGTATCACGCGAAGGTTTCGTTCGTTTCGGTGGATGGCGACCTGAAAGAAGCGCTGCTGGTCTGCGGCGATCTTCCCATGAGCGCGGCGGTGCTGCTGACCGACGATGCCGTTTACAGGTGGGACGATCAACCGAGCGTGAATGCGCCGATCAGCGAGCCGCGCGGCTGGCTGGTCGAGCCTGATCCGGCGCTGATCCGGGCGGGGCTGGTGGCGAACCTCGCGTACAGCGTCGGCGGCGCGCAGCTTGACCCGGAAATCGCCTATATAACCACTGAGACCAAACCCAATTCGCGTTGGGCGCGCTCATGGAAGATCATCGACTGGATGCCGTTCAATCTCAAGAAGCTGCGGGCTTATTTGCGCGCGCACGACGTGGGGACAGTCACCGTCAAGAAGCGGGGGACGGCGGTCACGCCGGAGGTCTTGATTCCGAAGCTGAAACTAAACGGCAGCGGGTCAAGAACTTTAGTCTTGACCCGCTGTCGAGGAGAGTATCTTACGGTTGTCTGCGAAAACTTAACGACACAGAGTGGCGGATGACTTGGTGTGCAGCACGGCGGCGATGTGCAATGTCGGCTCGATGTTTCGATAATGGGATACGATGTTGGCTGCGATGCGACGGTGATGTTGGGCGGCTGCGATGTGCTGTTTTCCTTGACTAAGCTTCGGTGTTGGCTGCGATTAGGAGTGCATGTACAGTCATCCGGCACCCTCTATCGTTAAGTTGTTTTCGCTCCTTAGTTATATTCTATCGCAATGGTAATTTATTTGTGTGGATGTCGCGTGAATTTTATGAAAACAAAGCGAAAAAAAACCGAACAGGAGTCGTGCCATGCTTCCCCCGTATCACAATGAACCGCTCACCGATTTTTCGCTGCAAGCGCAGCAGGTCGCCTTTGTCCGCAGCATGGAAAAGGTGAAAGCCGAACTCGGCAAAACCTATCCGCTGGTCATCGACGGCGAGGCGCGCGTCCTCAACCAGACCTTCCCGTCGATCAACCCGGCGCGCCCCGCTGAAATCGTCGGCAGCTTCGCCGACGGCACGGCGGAACACGTCGATCAAGCGGTGGCGGCGGCGACCAAAGCCTTCGAGACCTGGCAGTACGTGCCGGTCGAGGAGCGGGCGCGCTATCTGCTGACGGCGGCGGCGGAGATGCGCCGTCGCAAGCACGAGTTCAGCGCCGTGATGGTGCTGGAAGTGGGCAAAAGCTGGAACGAAGCCGACGCGGATACTGCCGAGGCGATTGACTTCATGGAATACTACGCCCGCGAAGGGATGCGCGTGTTTGACAGCAGCGGCTTGCTGGCGCCTTACGCGGCGGAGCAGGACGCGCTCTATTACATCCCGCTGGGCGTCGGCGCGGTGATCCCGCCCTGGAACTTCGCCTGCGCGATTGTCAGCGGGATGGTCGCCGCCTGTCTGGTCACGGGGAACACGGTGGTGTTGAAGCCCGCCGAGCAAAGCCCGCTGACCGCTTACAAGATGTGTGAATTGTTCTGGAATCAGGGCATCCCGCGCGGCGTGTTGAATTTCCTCACCGGACCCGGCGACGTGGTGGGCGGGCGCATGGTCGAACATCCGCAGACTCGGTTTGTGACGTTTACAGGATCAAAGGCAGTTGGCGTCGGAATCTACGAAAAGGCGGCGCGAGTTCAGCCGGGACAGCGCTGGCTGAAACGCGCGATCCTCGAAATGGGCGGCAAGGACGCGGTGCTGGTTGACGAAACCGCCGACCTCGAAAGCGCCGCGCAGGGGATCATCGCCAGCGCCTTCGGCTTTCAGGGGCAGAAATGCTCCGCCGGGTCGCGCGCCATCATCGTGGGCGACGTATACGACCGGGTCGCCGGGCGGGTGGTGCAGTTGGCGCAGGACTTGACCGTCGGCGCGACTGACGGCAGCCACGAAGTCGATCTGGGACCTGTGATCGACACCGACGCGATGCAGAAGATCATGGAGTACGTCGAGATCGGCACGCAGGAAGCCACGCTGCTGCTGGGCGGGCAGCCCATCGACACGCCGGAGGGCGGCTACTTCATCCCGCCGACCATCTTCGGGGAAGCGGCGGGGGATGCGCGGATCGCTACCGAGGAGATTTTCGGGCCGGTGCTGACGCTGGTGCGCGCGCACGACTTCGACGACGCGCTGGCGATTGCCAACAGCACCGAATACGGCTTGACCGGATCGGTCTACAGTCAAGATCGGGCGCGGTTGGAACGGGCGCGGCGCGAATACCACGTCGGCAACCTGTATTTTAACCGCAAATGCACCGGGGCGATGGTGGGCGTGCATCCGTTCGGCGGCTTCAACATGAGCGGCACCGACAGCAAAGCCGGTGGCCCGGATTATCTGCTGCTGTACACGCAGGCGAAAAGCGTCGGCGACCGTCTCTGATCTGGATGCTGATCCATGTGACAGTTTAAGAAACCTTGCATGGCATGTTATAATGGCGCCATATTTCCTGCAAGGGATGTCGCAGATGGTTAGACCCGAAGGACGGCACGAAGTTCTCACGTGGGAAGATGTGGATACGCTGATTGACGTCCTGCTCCCCCAAATCCGCGCGATTGGCACCTTCACCAGCATGGTCATGATCACGCGCGGCGGCGTGATCCCCGGCGGGCTGCTGGGGGAGGCGCTGGACATCCGGCACGTGCTGACGGCGGCGGTCGATTTTCCGGCTCAGATGGAAGGCTCGGCGGGTCTGATGGCGTGGCCTGAAGTTCCTCCAGTTCCCGGAGCCGTCGCTGGTGGTCAATCGGCGCACGCTTATCGTGGATGACGTGTGGGGCAGCGGGCGCACCAGTATCGCCGTGCGCCAGCGGGTGCTTTCGGCAGGCGGGACGGCGTTTAACTGTGTGATGCACTACAATCCCTACCGCTCGCTGTTTACGGCGGAGAAGCCGGATTTCTACGGCGCCATCACCGACGCTTACGTGGTCTATCCGTGGGAAATGGATCGGGGTCTGCGCGGATTGGACGTGCCAATGCCGGACATGAATTAGAATCTGCACAATGTTTACGTTGTTCCAATAGTTAACTGCTATAATGATAGTGATTCATAATGTAGCAGACTAACGTGGGCGATCGGTATTCGCGTCGAATTTTCGCCGTGATGTAATGTCAATTTCTCGTAAGGTGTGTGTTTAGATGGATAAAACTGAAAACAAGGCGTATGGGGACGAGTTTCGAGAACTGCTGGATTCGTCGTTTGCGTATCAGCCGCCGCAGCGCGGCGAGATTCGCAATGCGACCATCCTGCAAATCGACAGTCGTGAAATCATCGTCGATATGGGCGCGAAGCGCGATGGCATCGTCCCGATTCAAGACCTCGAACGCCTTGATCCCAAAGTCCGTTCCGGCTTGAAGGTGGGGGCGGAAGTCCCGGTCTACGTGATCAATCCGCGTGATCAGGACGACAATTTGATCGTTTCGATCAACATGGGCTTGCAGCAGTACGACTGGGAGAAAGCCCGGAAACTGCTGGAAACCGAAGATGTCGTCGAAGTGACGGTGAAGGGGCACAACCGGGGCGGGATTCTGGTCAACTGGAACCGCCTTGAAGGGTTCATCCCCAGTTCGCATCTGGTCTCGATGGGCGCGTCCGGCGGGCGCGAATCGTGGGACGACCTGATCGGCAAGGAACTCGCCGTGAAGGTGATCGAGGTCGATCAGGCGCGCCGCCGCTTGATTTTTAGCGAGCGCGAAGCGCAGCGCGAATGGCGCGCGCAGCAGAAGGCGCGTCTGCTCTCCGAACTCAAAGAGGGCGACGTGGTGCGCGGCACCGTCACCGGGCTGCGGGACTTCGGCGCGTTCGTCAACCTCGGCGGGGCGGACGGCTTGATCCACGTCAGCGAACTGGCGTGGCACCGGGTTGATCACCCGCGCGATGTGCTGCACGTCGGCGAGGAAATCGACGTGTACGTGCTCAGCCTCGACCGCGAAGCCAACCGCATCGCGCTGAGCCGCAAGCGCCTGCTCGAAGACCCGTGGGAAGTCGCCGCCGAGCGCTATCACGAGGGACAGTTGGTCGAGGGAACCGTTACCAACGTGGTCGATTTCGGCGCGTTCGTAGCGCTCGACGATGGGCTGGAAGGCTTGCTCCACCTCAGCGAAATGGGCGATGGCTCGCTCAAGGAGCCGTATTCCTACGTCAAGAAGGGCGACCGCCTGAGCCTGCGCATCAGCCATTTGGAGCCGGAGAAGCGGCGGGTCGGCTTCACCCAGCGCTGGGGCACGGATGCCGCGCCCGACGCTGCGCCTGACGCTTCGGAAATCGAAGCGCCGGAAGTGGAAGCGCCTGAGGTCGAAGCGCCGGAAGCCAGCAGCGAAGATCAACCGAGCAACCGGAGATTGAAGCGCCGGAAGCCAGCCTAGAAGAACCGGTTCCGCAACCAGAAGCGGAAGCACCGGAAGCCAGCGTTGACGAGCAGGCGGGCAGCGCTGATGCGGGAACTGAGTCGGAAGCGGCGCAGGAAAGCCTTTAAACCAACATGCGGATTTTCAAACCCGTGTTCCAAAAGCGACAACTGCGGTTGTCGCTTTTGTGTTTGATCCTGCTGACCGCCTGCGCTCCATCGCAGGGCGGCGATCCTGCTGCCGCCGTGACCGCCTATCTGAACGCGATGGTCGCGGACGACACCGCCAAGCTGCCGCAGTTGGTCTGCCCGGCTTACGAATCCGGCGCGCAGACCGATTTCGACTCGCTGGGCGCGATTGGCGGCGTGACTCTGAACCACGTCCAATGCACCACCGCCAGCACCAGCGGCGACACCGCCACCGTGACCTGCACCGGGTCGCTGGACTTCACCTACAACGGCGACTCCAACAGTCAGGATTTGAGCGGCAACACCTACTCGGTCACGCGGGTGGACGGCGAGTGGAAGATGTGCGGGTATCAGTAAGCACCTGAGTGCTTCACAGACCCGCTGCTTCTGTGAGAAAATACCGTTCGTAAGGGCGAGGCACGCCTCGCCCTTACAGCGTGCTGTCGATGATCCACTAGTAGCATCGACAGATTATCGAGAATAGAGCGGAGGCGGAACATGACTCGGAAAGGGTGGCTGGCGGTCGGGCTGGCGCTGACCTTCGGCGGGCTGCTCGGCTACATCGATCTCAACAGTCAGGAAGTGCAGCTTCCGATGTTCTGCCTGCTGCTGTTTTCGTTCACGCTCGGCGTGTTCCAGCCGAAAGCGGCGTGGCGTTGGGGCCTGCTGATGGGGCTGAGCCTGCCTGTCGCTTACTTCGTCGCCTTCGCCACCAACCTCCGCGCGGTGGATGCGCCGCGCTACCCGATCACGCTGGCGGTGCTGGTGATCCCGGCGCTGGCGGCGGCGTATCTGGGCGCGTTTGCCAGCCGACTCAGCCAGCCGACCGTCCAACCCTAGCCATCACGGCACCGCAGGCGGCAGATCGTCGTCCGGGCGCAGCGCGTCGAGCAGCTTGCGCATGTCTTCCAGCTCCTCTTTATGCGCGGCGATACTCGCCATTACGTTGCTGTTGGTTTCGCTGATGTGGGCGTGATCTTCTTCCTGCATGGTCTTCATCCGCTCGATCAGCAGGGTTTGGATGTTGTCCAGTGAGTTGGTGATGTGCTGCATCACTTCCGCGTGAATGTCATCGATGTGCGTGTTGATTTCCTCAATCCGCTGGTGATCCTGCTCGGCGCGGGCTTCGACCAGCTTTTCGTGCGCTGCCGCGATCTCCTCGCGCCGCTGAGCGGACACCCGGTCGCGGGCTTCGGAGATGGTCGAGTAGAGCAGCACGGTTGAACTGACCACCACCGACATCACGTTGAGGTACGAGTTCGCCAGCAGCACGAACACCTGATTGGTCGCCAGCACGATCAGCGGAACCAGCAGGCACAGCGTCGCCAGAATGGTGATGCGGTTGGTCAGGTACTTGACGGGCAGCGGCAGCACGTACCTGTCCAGAAATTGGTTGATCCGCCCCATCATGCCGCTCGGCTGATTGTCAGCAACCGGGACGGCGGGCATCATGTCGGTCATGTGATTACTCCATCATCCATTGTTGAGGTCGTTGTAGACCGCATCCAGCGCTTCGAGCGCGGTCAAATTGCGCACGGGCCAGCCCGCCTCCATGCGCGCGGGATCGTTGTAGAAATCGCGGGCGAAGGTCAGGTGAAAGCCGTCCTCGCCCAGCCCGTGATCGGGAAGCTGCTGCACCGCCAGCCAGAAATTCCACAGCGGAATCTGGTACTTGTCGGCGACCCGCACAATCGCCTGATCGATGCCGTAGTCGCCTTCGAGGTTATCGGCTTTCGTGCCGACAATCGGCACTACGTCCTGACTGAGCCAGTATTCGACGATCTGGCTGAGGTAATCCTCGTACTGCGACGCCGGGCGCTGCTGCCACCACGTTTCCATGTTGATGATCACAATGCTGGGATTGTGCAGCCGTTCCTCGCATTGCAGCGGCGTCTCGCCCGCCGCGCAGACGTGGTGATCCGCCCACAGCGGCGACAGCACCGAGGCGACGTTGTAGCCGTTGTCCACCGAGGCGCTCACCCGCGCGAACGACCCGGCGAAGTGGGCGATGGTCGATTGCAGCGCGCCGAACGAACCGAGATCGTAATTCGATGCATCGTCGAACGGCGCAAGGAAATAGGGCACGACGTTCTGGCAGTCCCCGGTTTTGGAGAAGGCATTCGGGTCGTTGCCGCGCGCCAGCCCGGCTTGATACACCTGCTTCATCGCGTCGCTGACCGTCGTTGGCACTACCGGGCGCAGCATCCAGTCCTGAAACGCGCCCACCGAGGTCAGCACGTCGTTGATGTAGCCGTCCTGCCCGGTGAGGGTGTCGCGGATGCGGTACCAAGTGGTATCGCCCTGCACCGCGTCGCCGCTCTCGCTGTCTTCCACGAACAGCGGCGTGCCGTCGGCGTAAGTGGTCAGCGTGGGGCAGGACATCTGCGGGCAGGTGCGGATGTTCACCCGCGAGAGGGTGACGCGGTACTGCTGCACCTCGCTCGGCGACACGGATGCCTGCGCCTGCGCCGCGACCGCCGCGAGCAGCAGCGTCAACGCGAGGAAACGGATCAATCGCTGAATCGTCTTTGCCATAATCGCTTCACTAAAGGTTAGATTTTCACTCGGCACTCGGTACTGATTATACCGCCTCTCGCGGTGGGTCGGCGGATCGGTTAAAATCATGCCCATTATGGAAAATCAGCACAGGGAAAACCGATGCCGACACACGATTATCTTTTTCGTGGCGACCTCGCCGAGCTAGACCCGGAGGTTGCCGAACTGATCCGTCACGAGACCGCGCGGCAGGAGCGCTATCTGATCCTGATCCCGTCGGAGAGCAGCGCACCCGCCGCCGTGCGCGAGGCGCTTGGCTCCGCCTTCCAGAACATCTACGCCGAAGGCTATCCGCTGGACGAAACCCGCACGCTCACGCAGGCGGAAATCCTCGACTATAACGCCCGCCTGCCGGAGTACCGCCGCTACGCCGACAAGCGCTACTACAAAGGCACCGAGTACGCCGACATCGTGGAGGCGCTAACCCGGCGGCGGGTTGCCGAACTGGTCGCCACCGAGCAGTATCCCGCCGAGAAACTGTTCGTGAACGTGCAGCCGCTCTCCGGCGCGCCCGCCAACACCGCCGTGTTCAGCGGCTTGATGAACGTGGGCGACACCTTCATGGGCATGGACTTGCTGCAAGGCGGTCACTTGACGCACGGCAGCCCGGTCGCGCGCAGCGGCAAGCAGTATCACGCGGTCAGCTACGGCGTCGATCCGGTCACCGAGCGGCTGGACTACGACGCCATCCGCGCGATTGCGCGCGAGCACCAGCCCAAGCTGATCATCGCCGGGTACACCAGCTATCCGTTCGCGCCGGACTGGGCAGCTTTCGCGGAGATCGCCCACGAAGTGGGCGCGTATTTGATGGCGGACGTGGCGCATGTCGCCGGGCTGATCATCGGCGGCGCGTTCCCCAGCCCGGTCGGGATCGCCGACGTGGTGACTTTCACCACCCATAAGACGCTGGGCGGTCCGCGCGGCGCGGTGATCGTCACCCACCGCAGCGACGTTGCCAGCAAAGTGGATCGCGCGGTGTTTCCGGGCGAGCAGGGCGGTCCCCACGTCCACGCGATTGCGGCGCTGGCGGTCGCGCTGCGGCTGGCGTACACCGACCAGTTCAAGGCGCTTCAGCATCAAACCGTCGTCAACGCGGATCGGCTGGCGAAGAAGCTGGCGTCGCGCGGGCTGCGGATTCCTTACGGCGGCACCGACTCGCACCTGCTGCTGATCGACTGCAAGAGCGTCGTCGGGGCGGACGGCACGCCCCTGAGCGGCGATCAGGCGGCGCGCATCCTCGACCTCGCCGGGATCGTGCTGAACCGCAACACCATCCCCGGCGATCCGTCGGCGCTGCGGGCGTCGGGCGTTCGACTGGGCACGCCTTGGATCACCCAGCGCGGCTTCAAGGAAGCCGAGATCGACCAGTTGGGCGACTTGATCGCCGATCTGCTGTTCGCGTGCGTGCCCTTCGGCTACATGGGCAAGAAGCGCACCGAGCCGCGCGCCAAAGTCGATTTCGAGACGCTGATGCGGGTCAAGATGGCGGTGCGCGACTTGGCGCGCAGCGTGGGCATCGACACTCACGCGGGCGACCAAGCCTATCCGCATTTCTACTACCAAGATACCGACGCGGGGGGCGGCGCGTATACGCTGGCGATCCGCTCGCTGGAAGGCTATCCGGGCGCGGGATCGTTCCTCAATACCGCGCTGACCAGCGACGTGCTGGCGCTGGAAGTAGGCGATCAGCAGGGGACGCAGGTGCTTGACCTCGATGGCAGGCGGATTGCGCGTGGTGCGGTCGAACGCATCAGCGAGGAGGAATATCGGCTGACGGTGGAGGACAACGCCGGGAAGGTGGCGGAGTGGCTGCGCGCGCTCTCGGACGGCTTTGCGCTGATCGACCGCGCCGACCCCTATGCCAAAGTGCCGGGCCCGGTGGATGTCGAGATCGTGGGCGCGACCATGATGGCGATCATGGAGAACAGCAGCGCCTTTGGAATCTCGAATAAAGCCTATTTCGTGGGCGCGGGCGGCATCGAACTGCCGGGCGATCCGCTGCCGGAATTCACGTGGAACGAAGCCGAGCCGGAGACGCTCAAGCACACGCCGCTGCACGATCTGCACGTCCGGCTGGGCGCGAAGCTGGCGGGCTTCGCCGGATACGACATGCCGCTGTGGTACAGTTCGGTCAGCGAGGAGCATCTGGCGGTTCGCAAATCGGCGGGCATCTTCGACGTAACTCACATGGGCGTGTTCGACGCGCAGGGCGAGGGCGCAGCCGCGTTCCTCGATACGGTGACCACCAACGAAGTCAGCGCGCTGGCGGTGGGCGATTCGCACTACACCTATCTGCTGGACGTTCACGGCATCCCGCTCGACGACCTGATGATCTACCGCCTGAGCGAGGATCACTATCTGATCGTGGTCAACGCCTCCAACAATGATAAGAACTGGGCGTGGCTGAACGCGGTCAAGAACGGCGAGGTCATGATCGACGCCGCGCACCCAAATCGCAAATTCGCGGGCGGGGATCGCTTCACCCTGCGCGACCTGCGCGCCAACTCGTCGGGCGCGGATCGGCGGGTCGATGTGGCGCTTCAGGGATCGAGCAGCAAGAGTATTTTGCTGGCACTTGGTGGCAGCGACGCCGACAAACGCAAGGTCGAGGGGCTGGCGTGGGCGAACGTCGCCTGCGTAACCCTCGGCGGCTACGACCTGATCGTCTCGCGCACCGGGTACACGGGTGAGCGGATCGCCTACGAGTTGTTCGTCCACCCGGATCAGGCGGCGGCGCTGTTCCAAAAGCTGATCGATCTGGGCGCGGTTCCCGCCGGACTCGCCGCCCGCGACAGTTTGCGCACCGAGGCGGGTTTGCCGCTCTACGGTCACGAACTGGCGGGCGACCTCAACCTCAACCCGGCGGACGCGGGTTTCGGGAATTACGTCAAGCTGTGGAAGCCGTTCTTCGTCGGCAAGCTGCCCTTCATCGAGCGTGAGAAGTCGCGCGATGCCGAAGTGACGCGCTTCCGGTTGGTGGCGAAGGGCGGGCGTCCGCCCCATTCCGGCGACAAGCTGGTCGATTCGGCGGGAAGCGAAATCGGCGTGGTGACTTCGTGCAGCATCGACGCCGAGGGCTACATGCTGGGTCAGGCGTATGTCAGCGAGGCGGCGCACGCGGAAGGCACGAAGGTCGGCGTGCGCTCGCTGCGCGCCAAGCCGGACGCACCGCCTACGCCCGCCGTGATTTTGAGCCGCTTCCCCAGCAAAAAGAAATCATGAACCGCCAAGAGGAGAGATGGGGCACGACCTGTCGTGCCCCGGTGGTTGGTGATACTCAGAGTGGCATCATCGACATCAACTGGAAGTAGTTCCCGTCCAAATCCGCCAGCGTCGCAATCAGCATTTTCGCGTCGCTGTCCTCAAACTCGTAAGGCTCTTGGACGACACCAGCTCCCAACGCGACTATCCGTTTGAACTCAGCCGCCACGTCGGTTACGATCAGGTCGTAGATGATGCGCTCAGGATTGCTGTTCTTGCCATGCACCTGATCGTGCCCCAAAATCAGCAGCCGAACCTCGCCCATCAGGAAACTAGCACCCGCGTCGGTTTGCCATTCGGGTTCAATGCCAAATACCTTCTGGTAAAATGCGCCAAGTTCTTGCG
The DNA here is from genome assembly GCA_963814185.1 of uncultured Chloroflexia bacterium. Taxonomy (GTDB): domain Bacteria; phylum Chloroflexota; class Anaerolineae; order Aggregatilineales; family Phototrophicaceae; genus Flexifilum. The sequence goes on from CAWFCF010000004.1 coordinate 168,466, forward strand.
GGCGCTCCGACGAAATGTGTACTGCGCCAAGTGCCACCATCAGCCAGTGCTCCTTTATGCGCTCGTGACTCTTCGTATTGGTCGTTTGTCAGGGATTGACCGCTTCACTTCGGCTTGCACAAGTATACGTCGAACGGACTCCACGAGCCATCGGTGACGGGCTGGCAGTCGGTGACCCGGTTTTGCAGGTCGTACAGCTTGAGCACGTCTTCGTAAGTCCCTTCGCGGTAGAGGACGAACACCCGCTGCGTGTCCGGCGTCATAAACAGCTTGTCGCCCTGACCGTTGTGCAGCAGCGTGTACTGGATCGGCGCGTTGAAGCAGGGACCGGACACAATCTGGTCGTGCGCGCCGACGTTCTGCTCCACCCGCTCGACCACATCCTTCTCGACGTAATCCCGATCCAGCGCGCCGAGCGGGATCACGCTCAGCAGCAGCATCGCCGCCACCAGCGGCAGCGTCCACTGCCGGGCGATCCGGCTCAAGCCGATGCCGCCGAGCAGCGCCACCGGCGCGATCAGGTACAGATAGTTGCGGGCGAAAAACAGCTTGTGCAGCACGCCGATCTGCGCCACCGCAATCAGCGCCGTGACGCCGATCAGACTGATGAGGATGGCGGCGGCGATGCGATAGCGCCGCACCAGCACCGCGATCCCGGCGCCGCAGGACAGCGCCAGCAGCAGCCCGATCCCCGGTGTGCCAAAGGTCTGCTCGATCCATAGCCGCAGCAGCACCAGCAGGTCGCTTTCCCCGAACTGGCTGATGTCCTGCGAAAACAGATCGCCGTGCAGGAACGACGGCGCGTAGAAGGCGCCCGCCAGCGCCATGCCCGCGATCAGCGGCGTGAGCAGCAAGCGGTAGCGCCGCTGCCGCCGCGACTTCCAGATCACCCACGCGCACGCCGCCGCGATCAGCATGAACATCGAGGGCAGCAGCAGGATCAACGCGAAGCTGATCGCCATCAGGCTGAAGCGGTAGCGCCGGGTGTAAATGGAGCGGGTCAGGAACAGGCGGTCGATCAGCAGCAGCGTGAGCGTGACCGACATCGTATACCCGCGCGCGTTCACGGCGTAATCGGCGAAGGTGAGGTTGGCGATCAGGAAGGCGGCCGCCGCGGCTCCGGCGCGATCCCCGGCAATTCGCGCGGCGACCCGGAACATCAAAGCGATGGCAAGTAATGCACTTGCCATCGCCACGAAGCGCACCGCCACCGTCGAAGTCCCGGCGAGGTTGGTCACGCCCCAGACCAGCACGCTGTGGAGCATGTGATTGTTGGGGGTGGCGTAGGAGAACAGCGCCCGCACCAGCGTGTCCGCGTACTGGTAGAGCGTGTTCGCCTCGTCGCACATCATGATGCGGTTGATGTAGGGCGCGTAGAGCGCGTTGGCGGCGAGGATCAGGGCGACGGCAGTGGCGAGGCGTTTGGTCATGCGCCGATTGTAGCATGACGCAAGGGGCGGTGAGCGTTGAAATAAGTGGCAGTGCTATAACTACGAGTGTACCCGAACCTGCTCCTAAGCGTCGGAAACCATGACCAAGATTTTCATCAGCCACAGCAGCAAAGATACTGAATTTGCCAAGCAGCTCGCCCAGCACTAAATGGAGGAGTGAATTATGACAGTAATACCACCTCCAATAAGCGATAATGACCCGCTTTGGATCAATGATACGGATGACGACCCTTTATGGTCGTACGATCCACTTCCCCACGATTTCAAATCCAACCAATCCGCCGCCGTTGAAGATGACAAGGACGAACAAGCAGATGAAGTAGCCTGTGCCGACTTTCAGATCGATGAAAATGAAGAAGTTGAGGACACGCGGACAGAGGATGACTTTATCGATTTCGCCGAAGAATTCTGGCAATACCACAATCCCGGGTTTGATAGTTACGATGACTTCTGCATTTCACCAATCTGGACAATGATGAATTAGACTTAGGAGAAATCGGAAGCGATCCGGACTCTGTTGAGGGACTGGATTGCTTATGAGTTGGAGGATTGGAAAAGACCTTTGACTAATGAAGAAATGGAGGCGTACGCGGCAATGGAACTCCCAATACCCATTGAGCTAGAGACTGAACGTGCCCTTCTGTATATGGGTTTGTTAGTTGCCAACCATAGCAAAGTCATTGATCCGACCCGACTATTTTCGTATCAATGGCTGGGTACATGAAAAAGAGATAATCGATCCGATTGTTAACGCTCACAGTGAAAGATTAACTGGTGATGCAACATCGGAACTGTGGGAGCCTCACGACTTATGCGTTCATATTGGCGAACATGTTACTAAAGCAGATGCAATTGCGATGTTGCAGGAGGCGATTGCATGGATTGAGCGAGACTACGAAATGATGATGGAACAAATCGCAGATGAGCGTATCCACGCCGCCGAAAGGTATCCTATTCCCGACGAGAAAGATAACCCTCTGATGACGATCTCGCTGATTTTTTCGGCGATGATTTCAGAATGGTTGCCCTGAGCTTCGCAGAAGAGAAGGATTGACTTAAGACGATGATCGCGGGGGACATTGCGTCCCCCGTTTGGCTATCCGTTCCACCCCCACTCCGGCACAGGGCGGCAGCACAGCACCAACTGCTTGGCGGCGCGAACCTCGTCCAGCCGCTTGACCGGGGTCATGTGCGGCGCGTCGTGCAATAGTTGCGGATCGTCGTGCGCTTCTTTCGCGATCGTCTTCATCGCGTCGATGAACGTTATCCAGCGTGGCTTTGTCCTCGGTTTCGGTCGGCTCAATGAGAAGCGCTTCCGGCACGATCAGCGGGAAGTAGTTGGTCGGCGGGTGAATGCCGTAGTCCATCAGCCGCTTCGAAATATCCAGCGCGTGAATGTCGTCGATGCCCTCGAAATGCCCCTCCATCACGAACTCGTGGGCGCAGGGGCGGTCGTAGGGCATCGGATAAGTGCCGCGCAGCAGGGCGCGGAGGTAGTTGGCGTTCAGCACCGCGTAGCGCGAAACCTCGCGCAGGTCGCTCCCGTAGGCGCGGATGTAGGCGTAGGCGCGGACGTGCATCCCGAAGTTCCCCTGAAACAGCTTGATCCGCCCGATGCTTTTCTCCGGCATGACCAGCCCGTAGAGCGGCGCGGTATCCTCGTCACCCGGCTCGACCATCTCGACCACCGGACCGGGGCGGAAGGGCAGCAGCTTCTCGCTGACCGCCACCGCGCCGCATCCGGGACCGCCGCCGCCATGCGGGGTGGAGAAGGTCTTGTGCAGGTTGTAGTGCATCACGTCGAAGCCCAATTCGCCGGGCTTGACCATGCCCAGCAGCGCGTTCATGTTGGCGCCGTCCATGTACATCAGCCCGCCGCAGCCGTGAACCGCCTTGATCAAGTCGAGGATGTGGGTGTCGAACACGCCCAGCGTGCTGGGGACGGTGATCATCATCCCGGCGACGGTATCATCGCAGGCGGCGCGCAGCGCGTCGAGGTTCACGTCGCCGTTCGCGTCCGACGGAAGCTCGACCACCTGCAAGCCCGCCATCGACACGGTTGCCGGATTAGTGCCGTGCGCGCTGTCCGGCACCAGAATTTTGGTGCGCGCCGTGTCGCCGCGATCCAGATGATACTTGCGGATCATCAGGATGCCGGAAAGCTCGCCCTGCGCGCCCGCCGCCGGAGTCAGGCTCGCGCCCGCGAACCCTGCGATCTCCGCCAGCCACGTTTCGAGCGTGTGCATGACCGCCAGCGCGCCCTGCGATCCGTCGGCATCGGTGAGCGGGTGCAGCGCCGCGAAGCCGGGCAGCCGCGCGGCGTCCTCGTTGACTTTGGGGTTGTACTTCATGGTGCAGGAGCCGAGCGGATAAAATCCGCCGTCGATGCTGTAGTTGAGGTGGCTCAGGTTGGTGAAGTGGCGCACCACCTGTAGCTCGCTCACCTCCGGCAGATCGAGATCGCGCCGCAGCAGATCGGCGGGCAGGGGAGTTTCCGGCACGTCGCAGGCGGGCAGGGTCACGCCGGTGCGACCGGGTTCGCTCTGGTCGTAAATGGTCTTCATGATGCCTCCCGCAGCGCCTGCACCATCAGGTCGATCTCGTCCTTGCTGTTCATCTCGGTCACGCAGACCAGCATCCGGTCGGGCAGATACGGATAGTCCGATCCCAAGTCATAGCCGCCGATGATGCCCTCGCTCAGCAAGTGCTGGTTGATCGGCTGAACCGGAAGCGGACATTTGACCACGAACTCGTTGAAGAAGGGCTTGCTCCGATCCACCTCGTAGCCGGGCAGCGCGCCGATTTGGTCGGCGGCGTAGTGCGCCTTGTGATAGCAGAGTTCCGCCACCTGCTTGAGTCCGTGCTTGCCCATCAGTTCCATGTAGACGGTCGCCGCCAGCGCCATCAAGCCGGTGTTGGTGCAGATGTTGCTGGTGGCTTTCTCCCGGCGGATGTCCTGCTCGCGCGGGCGCAGGGTCATCACGTAAGCGTCCTTGCCATCCGAGTCGACGGTCTCGCCGACGATGCGCCCGGCGATCCGGCGAATCTGCGCCATTTTGGTGGCGAAGAAGCCGAGGTAGGGTCCGCCGTAGCTCAGCGGCACGCCGAGCGGCTGTCCCTCGCCGACCACCATGTCCGCGCCCAGTTCGCCGGGGCTTTTGAACAGCGCCAGCGCCATCGGGTTAGCGACGAACACCAGCAGCGCGCCCGCTTGGTGAACTTTGTCCGCCAGCCCCTTGAAGTCCTCGATCTGTCCGAGGAAGTTCGGGTAGGCGACCGCCAGCATCGCGGTCTGATCGTCCAGCAGATCGACCAGATCGCTAATTCCCGCCGCCTCACCGTCGCCCACGAATTGCAGGTCGCTGCCCTGATGATAGGTGCGGGTGACTTCGCGGTACTGCGGGTGAATATACGGGCTGAGGATGATCTTGGTGCGCTTGTGGCGCGCGGCTTCCAGCGCCACCGTCACCAACTCGGCGAGACTGGTCGCGCCGTCGTAGTGGCTGGCATTGGAGCCGTCCATGCCGGTGAGTTGGGTGATCATCGACTGGTACTCGAAGATGGCTTGCAGCGTCCCCTGACTGACCTCCGGCTGATAGGGCGTGTAGGCGGTCAGGAACTCGCCGCGCAGCAGGATGTGATTGACCGCCGCCGGGATGAAATGATGATAGGCGCCTGCGCCCCGGAAGATGGCGAAGTCCTGCGCGTGATCGTTGGCTTCGGCGAGTGCCTGCATCTCCGCCATGATCTCCATCTCGCTCAGCGGCGCGGGCAGATCGAGCGCCGGGAAGCGATATTTCGAGGGGATGGCTTCGAACAGGTCTTCGATGGTCGGGACGCCGATGGCGGCGAGCATCTGCTGCCGTTCAAGGTCGGTGTGGGGAATGTAGGTCATGAGAAAGCCTCAAGGGATAAGGTTTTTAGTTCTTGGTTTTTGGTTTTTGGTTAAAGCATAGGCGACTTACTCAGGTCGCTTGTGCCCAATCCCGAAGAACCAATCACTAACAACTAATCACCCATAACTAACGAGTTTCGCACCACTCGGCGTACTGATCGGCGGTCAGCAGTTCGGGGTTGTCGGTGTCCCCGGTGATCCGCACCTTGAGAATCCAGCCGTCGCCGAACGGGTCGGAGTTAATGAGTTCGGATTTGTCGGACAGCGCGGTGTTGACCTCGGTCACGACGCCGGAAATCGGCATGTAGGAATCCGACGCCGCCTTGACCGACTCGACCGAGGCGAACTTGTCGCCCTTCTTGAGTTCCGCGCCCACTTCCGGCAGCTCGACGTACACAATGTCGTTCAGTTGATCCTGCGCGTAATCCGAAATGCCGATGGTGCCGGTGTCGCCTTCGATGCGCACCCATTCATCGCTCTTGAGATACTTCAGGTCAGACGGGGTTTTCCAGCTTGCCATGTGCTTTTCTCCAAGTCATCGGTCGTACCGCACTCGTTCAGAAATAAAAAAAGCGCACACGACGGCTGTGCGCTCTGTCACGATGGTTTCCAGAGTCATGAAGGTCGATGCGTCCCTGAAGCCTGAGAGTTTCGCCGCCCGACCAGCTATCGGGAGGCTTGCCCCTTCGGCGTCCCGCGCCAGCAAGCTGGCGTTGGCGCTCTCCGCGCCGACCACTCGATTTCGCCTGATTTTACAGTTTTAGCCGGGCTTTGGCAACAGGAGTGTTCCCGGCATGATGAAATCGGACTGCTGGATCGCGGGATGCTGCGCCAGAATGCGAGTCACTTCCTCAACCTGCACAGGCGTAAGACGCAGCCGATTCCCCTCAGTTGGGGTTTCACGCGCAAGGATGGTGCCTTCCTGTGCGTCTCTATCGAAGGCGGCGAGTGTCTGCGAAACCGATTCAAGCGGCACGCCGCAGTAGGCGAAAATCGCCGTGAGCACCTGCTCGCGCGCAGAATTGAGATCGGCGTAGCGCACCGCCAGAATCGGTATCCCTCTGGCGTATTGTTCGAGATACCACTCGATGCCGCCCATCCACCAGATCGTGAGCTGTTGAGCCGTCGATAACGGGTCAGTGTCCGGGTCTAGATACGGTGTGAGATGCTTGAAGTCCCGATAGCCAAACGTATACTGCTTGAAAAACTCGTCAAGTGGGAGATATTCCGGGAACTGGAAAGCCCGAAAGATGCGATAGAACGAGGTGACGAAGCCAATCGCGTCCCGATACGAGAAGAGATTCTTCGCGTGGGGGAAGGTCGCCTGAAACAAATCCATCACCTGAAGTCCCTCGCTTCGCAGCTTCAGGACGTAGATCGTCGGCGTTTTGAACGACGTGGGCTTGAACAAAAGCCGCACGGTGCAGTCCAGCAGATCGCTCAGTTCAGCGTCTCGTGAGCCGTCCGGTGGGCGCAGATACGAAAACTGGGTGGCGACATCGGGTTCCGAGAGGCTCGAGACATCATCCAGTTGGTTGAAAACGTGGCTGAGCAGGGTCGAACCGCTGCGCCCGGAAATGTAAATCATGATCAGGTGTTCGACTTTGGGCAGCATATAGGCGATCTGGCGGAAGGTCTCGTAGGAAACGGCGATCAGCCGCTCAGCCTCGTCGTACTGCATCTGGTAGACGAACGGCGCAGTGGATAAATCGACGTGGTCGGGGAGTTCCACGAAGATAGCTCGTTGGTTGGCGTCGTCGAGGCAGTAAAGGCTGACATTCTTGCCGAGGATGATTTCGGCATCCACCACTTCACCGTCGCTGAGTGTGAAGTCCTTCAGGCTGGCGAGGGAGCCGGGCATCTGGCTGTGTTTCGCGTCGATGTTCAAATATTGTGCATTCATGGCATCGCTGTCACCTGAGCAGGACGGAAAAGTAACATCATAGCACTAAAGACCAAAGCGCAGAGATTTTCCTCTGCACTTTCTGCGGCGGTGCTAGAACCAAGCCGTTCCCGCTGCCGCGATTCGCGCCTATACTGATTACCACTCCATCGCGTATTCAAGTGACGACTTTCAGGGAGACAAAAACGTGTCGGTTAGCCGTACTCTCGTGCGTATTTGTGCTGTCTGTTTGTGCCTGCTGGCAAGCCGAGTTCTGGCTCAAGGGGGCGCATCACCGATCCAAATTGGTCAAAATGTCACCGGAACGCTGACCGCCGAAGCCAGCACCGCTCAGTACGTGCTGGGAACCAACGGCGGCGAGACAGCAGTCGTTCAAGTGCTGGCGATTTCGCCGAATTTCGCGCCCAGCTTTCGCGTCCTGAACCCGGCGGGCGTCGAAGTGCTGAACGTCGCTAACCCGGATGCCAAAGCCTCGATTGTCGGGAGCGTCAGCCTCAGCGATGCGGGCGTCTACACGATTCTGGTGCAGGGCGAAAACGGCGGCACCGGGCAGTTCCTGCTCTCGCTTCAGCCCGGTGCGGCGCTGCCTGCCCCCACGCCGCTCAACTTCGATCAGCCGATCACCGCCGTCGTCGGCAGCCAGACGCCCATGCTGGTCTATCGCTTCAGCACCAACGCGCAGAACGCCGTTACGCTTTCGGTGACCAGCCAGACGCCGAATTCCGGCTTGCTGATCGCGCTCTACGACGAGAGCGCGAATAAGACGATTGCCAGCAGCGACGCCAGCATCGTCGGCGTGAGCTACCAGCTTCCGGCGGTGGATCGCAGCTACCGGGTCGAGATTTGCGCGGCGGATGGCGGGGGCAGCACGCCGTTCTCGATCTGCGTCGGCGTCTGCGGCGGCGCGCCGCAAAATCCAGCGCCCGCGACGGCAGCCTCGCTGCCTCTGCCTCTGCCTCCGTCCGCGACGGCGACGGCAGCCTCGCTGCCGCCGCTCCCGGCGGTTACGCCTTGCACCGCGACGCCCAGCACCGGCGGCGCTTCCAACCTGCGCAGCGGTCCCGGCACTATCTACACTATTCGCGGCGGGCTTCCGGTGGGGCAGTCGTTTGTGGTGCTGGGGGCATGGAAGGGTGGCTACTGGTATGAAGTGGACGCCAATGGGCAGCCGCTGTGGGTCGCCGGGTCGGTGGTCAATTTGAGCGGCGACTGTTCGACGCTGCCGCTGCTGGACACGCCGCCGAACGCGCAGCTTGCGCCGACCGCGACGCCGACGATCACGCCGCCCCCGCAAATCAACCCGACAGACACGCCGACGACCACGCAAAATCTGCCCGATCTGACGATCATCAACCTGCAAATCTCTCAAAATGTGGACGGCAACGGCAGTCTAGGTGCCGATGTTACGATTTTGAACAACGGCACGGCGATGCTGATTGATAACAGCTTCGCCATTCTGACCTGTGTGGATGGTTTCGATAACTGCGTGGAGAATTATGTAGCCTTTAACTTGCAGCCGGGGGAAACGGACACCGTCAGCTACCGGCTTCCGAACATCATCGGTGGTGGAAACCACAGCGTGAACGTGACGCTTGATAGCCACAACGACATCGACGAACTGGACAAGAGCAACAACACGGCTTTCGCTTCGTTCAACGTGCCTTGAGTAGTGACAGGAAAGCAATAGGGCGCACACACGGGTGCGCCCCTACGGAATGGCGGGAATGGACACGTCGGCGTGAAGGATGACAAAAGGGGCGCGCAGCCAAGCTTGCGAAGCAAGCACGCGCCCCTTCGGATTACATCGGGATCGTTGGCTTGGTTACGGGTAGATGCCCCGCGTTTCCAGCGCTCCGGCGACCCGCTGGATCGCCACAATTTGCGCCGCCGTGCGCATATCGACACCGAATTCCTCGGCGGTCTGCTCGGTGGAGGCGTAGCTGCGCGCCATCGCGCGCTCCAACTGGCGGAACACCTCCTCCTTGTCCCAGAAGAAAGCTTGCAAGTCCTGCACCCACTCGAAGTAGGAGACCACCACGCCGCCCGCGTTCGCCAGAATGTCGGGCACGAGGAACACGCCGCGATGGTTGAGGATGTCGTCGGCTTCGGGCGTGGTGGGCCCGTTCGCGCCTTCGACGATCATCCACGCCTGAATTCGGTCGGCGTTCTTCTCGGTGATCTGACCTTCCATCGCCGCCGGGATCAGCACGTCGCAGGGGAGCGCCAGCAGTTCTTCGTTGTTGACTTCATCGCCGAGCGCGCTTCCGCTCAGGCTGCCGGTTTCCGCGACGTAGCTGCGCAGCGCCGGGATGTCCAGCCCGTTCGGGTTGTACAGCCCGCCGTTTACGTCGCTGACGCCGACCACCTTGTAGCCGAGATCGTGGGCGAAGGCGGCGGCGTTGGAGCCAACGTTGCCGAAGCCCTGCACCACCAGCTCGGTATCTTCAGGCTGCTGGTTGCGCCCGTGATGCTTGAGCGCCTCCAACATCACGGCGATCACGCCGCGCCCGGTGGCTTCGTTGCGCCCTTGACTGCCGCCGATGTTGACGGGCTTGCCGGTGACAATCGCCGGGACCGAGTAGCCGACGGTCATGCTGTAGGTGTCCATGATCCACGCCATGACCTGCGGGTTGGTGCCCATGTCCGGGGCGGGGATGTCGGCGTGCGGGCTGATCAGCGGGATCAGTTCGGCGGCATAGCGGCGGGTCAGGCGTTCGAGTTCGTCTTTGCTCAGCAGCTTGGGATCGACCACCACGCCGCCCTTCGCACCGCCGTAGGGGATGTTGACCAGCGCGCACTTCCACGTCATCCACATCGCCAGCGCGCGGATTTCGTCGAGAGTCACGGCGGTGCTGTAGCGCAGCCCGCCCTTCGACGGACCCAGCACGGTGCTGTGATGCACCCGGTATCCGGTGAACATCTCCACGCGACCATCGTCGCGCTTCACCGGGAAATTAACGGTTAGTTCGCGTCGGGGATAGCGTAAAAATTGGGCTATTGAATCGTCGAGGTTTAAGTAATGGACGGCGCGGTCGAACTGCTCCAGCGCCGTTTGATACACACTCGTGCTGTTCTGCTCGCGCAGATTATAGGCTACCACCATGAAATCACTGCTCCCTGTCAGCCAACGCTGACCTTTGGTCAAGGTGCTGCTCAATCACTATTTTCTGTCATCCATTATATACAAAAAGGGTCGCATTTGAAGTGAAGAAATGCATGTGTTGGGCATGTCGCACAACTAAAATCGGGATTTAATGGGGTAACTTATACAATACTCATGAATTAGAGAATTGTGTCACAAGTTGAGGGGAAACCAAGCGTCGGAGCGCTGGTTAGGGGCACAGCGCCGCCATGCCCTATTGCGCGATTTGCAATGCGGCAGTCTGCCGCGTTCAGGCTTCGAGGATCGCCTTCAGCTTTTCCAGATCGCGCCGCACCGCGTCCTGATCGGCTTGGAACTGCTGCGGCGTCATGCCCGGCTGGCGGAACAAGGTCAGCGTGACCTCGCAGCCGTCCTGATTGGGGACGGCGCGCAGCGGCACGTAGACCTCGCCGCTGTCCGGCGGATACACGGTGTGATCCGCGACTCCATAAGGGTTTCTCTCGGTGAAGCGAATTCTCGCCAGACCATCTCCGGCGTTGAAAACCCAGTCAGCGCCATCGCGCCGGAAGCCCCTGCCCAAGCCCGCCGCCCACTGCTCGAAATTCTGCGGCGCTGCCAGATACTCGTTGACCTCGCTGAAAGGTTGGCGGATGGTCACGCTGATAAAGTGCGCTTCCAGCGTCATGGGCGTGTCTCCTCGTGGACAGGGCGGGTGATTTCCGCGACCGTCCGGCGCTAGCCGTGCGAGTTGTGGTTCACGTAGGGGCGCAGGAAGTCGCCCGTGAAGCTGCCCGGCGTCTCGGCGATTTCTTCGGGCGTCCCGGTGGCGATCACGTAGCCGCCCGCGTCGCCGCCTTCGGGACCCAGATCGATCAGCCAGTCCGCCACCTTGATGATGTCGAGGTTATGCTCGATCACCAGCACGGTATTGCCGTTATCGACCAACTGCTGAAGCACGGCGATCAGCCGCTTCACGTCGGCGGCGTGCAGCCCGGTCGAGGGTTCGTCGAGGATATAGAGCGTCTGCCCGGTGGCGCGCTTGGAGAGTTCCCGGCTGAGCTTGATGCGCTGCGCCTCGCCGCCGCTGAGCGTAGTCGCGGGCTGACCGATGCGAATGTAGCCCAAGCCGACCTGTTCAAGCGTCTCCAGCTTGGTGACGATGTTGGGGATGTTGGCGAAGAACTCCATGCCCTCGCTGACGGTCATGTTCAGGACTTCGGCGATGCTCTTGCCCTTGTACTTAACCTGAAGCGTCTCGCGGTTGTAGCGCGCGCCGTGACACACGTCGCAGGGGACGTAGACGTCGGGCAGGAACTGCATCTCGATTTGCAGCACGCCCTGACCCTCGCACTTCTCGCAGCGCCCGCCCTTGACGTTGAAGCTGTAGCGCCCGGCGCTATAGCCGCGAATCTTGCTTTCCGGCAGCTCCGCGAACAGCGTGCGGATCGAGTCGAACACTTTGGTGTAGGTGCCGGGATTGCTGCGCGGCGTCCGCCCGATCGGGACTCTGGTCGATGTTGATGATCTTATCGACGTTCTCCAGCCCCTCGATGCTGTCGTGACCGCCGGGGCGTTCCTTACTGCCGTTGAGCACCTGCGCGACCCGCTTGTAGAGCACGTCCACCATCAGCGTGCTTTTGCCGCTGCCGCTCACCCCGGTGATGCAAACCAGCTTGCCCAGCGGAAAGTCCACGTCGATGTTCTTGAGGTTGTTCTCGCGCGCGCCGTGAACCAGCAGCGATTTGCCGTTGCCCGGTCGCCGCTGATCGGGCACCTCGATCCGCAGCCGCCCGGAGAGGTAATCCCCGGTGAGGCTGCCTTCAGTCTGCATGACTTCTTCGGGCGTCCCGATGGCGACGATGTAGCCGCCATGCTCGCCCGCGCCGGGACCGAGGTCGATCAGGTAGTCGGCGCTGCGCATGGTTTCCTCGTCGTGCTCGACCACCAGCAGCGTGTTGCCGAGGTCGCGCAAGTCCATCAAAGTTTGGATCAGCTTGGCGTTATCGCGCTGATGCAGACCAATCGAAGGCTCGTCCAGCACGTAGAGGACCCCGGTCAACTGGCTGCCGATCTGAGTTGCCAGCCGAATCCGCTGGGCTTCGCCGCCGCTCAGCGACCCGGCTGAGCGTGCCAAGCTCAGGTAGCCCAAGCCGACGTTGTTCAGGAAATTGACCCGCGCCTCGATCTCCTTGAGGATTTGATAGGCGATCTGCTGGTCGCGCTCGCTGAGCAGGGCGGGCGTGCCGTTGTGACCGCGCAAATCCGCCACCCAGCCGACTAGATTGGTCACGGGCAGATCGACCACCTGATTGATCGGATTGTCCGCCACCGTGACCGCCAGCGCTTCCGGGCGCAGCCGCTTGCCCTGACAGGTGCTGCACGGCACCTGCGCCATCAGCGACTCGATGCGCTCGCGGATGTAGTCGGAGTCGGTTTCGCGGTAGCGGCGCTGCAAGTTGTTGATGATGCCTTCGAAGGTGGTCATGTACTCGCGCGAGTCGCCGTGCGCGTTGGAGTAGCGCACGCGCACTCGCTGCCCCTGCGTGCCGTAGAGCAGCACGTCCTGCTGCTCGCGGGTGAGGCTGCGCCACGGCTTATCCACCGGGATGTGGTAAGTCTGCGCGACCGAGCGGATGATGTTGCCGCCCCAGCTATTCGGGTCTTCGGCGTTCCAGCCGTTGGTGTCAATCGCGCCCTCGGCGATGCTTAAGTCCGGGTTGGGGACGATCAAGTCGCGGTCGAGTTCCAGCCGGAAGCCGAGTCCCTGACAGTCCGGGCAGGCGCCTTTGGGCGTGTTGAAGCTGAAGGTGCGCGGCTCGATCTCCGGCAGGCTGCCGTGACCGTTGACGCACGCCAGCAGCTCGCTGAACAGCATGTCGGTGGGCGGATCGGTGCTGAGGTTGTTGACGATCACCACGCCGCCGCCCAGTTCCAGCGCGGTTTCCACCGCGTCGGTGAGCCGAGTCTCGGCGCTGCGGGCGTCCTCCGAGTCGGGATCGTCGTAGTGCCGGATGATCAGGCGATCCACCACCACTTCGATGTTGTGGATGCCGTAGCGATCCAGCGTGATGTCTTCTTCCAGATCGCGCACCTCGCCATCGACGCGGACGCGCTGGAAGCCCTGCTTGCCGATGTCCTCAAAGACTTTCTCGTGATGCCCCTTGCGCCCCTTGATCACCGGGGCGAGGATTTGCGTGCGGGTGCCGTCGGGCAGCGCCTTGACTTCATCTACGATCTGCTGGGAGGTCTGGGCGACCACCTCCGCCCCGCAGACCGGGCAGTGAGGCACGCCGATGCGCGCGTAGAGCAGGCGCAGATAGTCGTAAATCTCGGTGACGGTGCCGACGGTCGAGCGGGGGTTGTGGCTGACGCCCCTCTGGTCAATCGAGACCGCCGGGCTGAGTCCCTCGATCTGATCCACGTCGGGCTTTTCCATTTGCCCCAAAAACTGGCGCGCGTAGGCGCTCAGGCTCTCGACGTAGCGGCGCTGACCTTCCGCGAAGATGGTGTCGAATGCCAGCGACGACTTGCCTGATCCCGACAGCCCGGTGATCACCACCAGCCGGTTACGCGGAATCTCCACGTCGATATTTTTGAGGTTATGCTCGCGCGCGCCATGCACGACAATTTTGTCTTGCGCCATGATCTTTGGCTCTGACTTGATGGGGGAACTGTACATGCGTTCTATTATACTTTCCGATTGTGGGTTCGCAACCTTTAAATTGTACCAATCTATGATAAAAGTCTCGTTAGATGTGATAGAGAAAAAGAAGCGATGAGTGATGAGTAAGAGCAAAGCGCGGTGTGCAGAGTCAAATCGGATATAATGGGCGTAGGCAGAGGAGAGAAGGAAGTCGCTCATGGCGGACATGTCGCTGGAACGCACCGCCGTTACGCTGGACGATCTCATGAAAACCAGCGCGCGCGTCGAAGTGATCAACGGAGTAATCGTGGAAATGGCTGCTGTCGGCGGACTGCATCACGTGGTCAACGGAAACATCTATGATCCCCTTCGGGCGTTCGTCAACCAACGCGAACTGGGCGCCCTGTTTATGGACGGTCTGCTGTTTCTGATGAACGAGAATACCCGCCACTTGCGCGGATCGTTCGCGCCGGACATCGCTTTTATCCGACGTGCGCACATCCCCACCGACTGGAATCTCTTGCTGCCCTTTCCCGGCGTGCCGGATTTTGCGGTCGAGGTGATCTCGCCCGGAGACGATGCGGAAGACGTTCAGACCAAAGTCAGCACCTATCTGGACAAAGGGACAGAGCAAGTGTGGGTGGTCTATCCGACCACACGTGAAGTCTACCAATATCGGCGCGGTCAGCAAATGGTGCGAATCTATCGCGGCAGCGAGCAGATCGACGCCGACGACCTTTTCCCCGGTTTAGTCCTCACGCTGGATGCTATTTTCAAGCTGCCACCTTGGGCGGAGAAACTCGCTCAGGAATAGGTTCAATCGAACCGCAGTCCCCGCTTGTGCGTGAAACTACAGGCGCATCGCGCACCGAACATCCGTTTCACGTTTTCCCAACCCGCCCGCATGTAGAGATAGCTTGGGATTCACTCAGCACTCGGCACTATCCTTGAGGAGCGAATATATGAACAGTCTCGTGACCGAAGTCGGCGACATTCTGAAGGGCACGCGCGATCTGCGTAATCAACTGCTCGCCGGGCTGACCGACGCCGACCTCGCCTTCAGCTTGCCGGGCAATCCGACGCTCGGCGAACTGTGGCGCGAAGACGCGGAAACCGAACGCGCCTATACCGATGGCTTCAAGAACTTCAAGCAGGCGTTCGAGTACGGCAACAGCGACCCGGCGCTGGCTGGCAGTGTCGATAAGCTGAAAGCCTATTTTCAAGCGCTCGACGCCGAGATGGACGCTGCGCTGGAAGCGCTCAGCGAGGACGATCTCAAGTCGCGCACGGTGGATCGCGGTTGGGCGACTCCCATCCGCATGAACCTCGATTTTTACCTGCAAGCGATCCTGATTTTCTTCGGCAAGGCGACTATTTACTACCGGGCGCTGCCCAAGCCGCTCCCGGAACAGTGGAAAGCGTGGATCGGGTAATGTACCCGACGTAAAAGCAAGGAAGTGGCCCATGAACACCCTCGTGAGCAACGCATTCGACGATTCTGCACATGACCGAAGCGATGCGCGGTCAGCTCATGGATATGCTCACCGACGCCGATCTCGCCTATCGGCTGCCGGGCGAGAATCCACCGCTCGGCGCCCTCTGCCGTGAGATCGGGCAGGTGGAGCAGTCTTACATTAACTCGTTCAAGACCTTCAAGCAGAGCTTCGCCTATCCTCCGGTTGATCCCGCGCTGGATACCAGCGTCGCCAAGCTGAAAGCGTGGTATCAGACGCTGGATCAGGCGTTGGACGCCGCGCTGATAGCGCTCAGCGAGGACGACGTGCAGAACCGGATGATCGACCGGGGCTTTCCGATGTCGCCGGGCGCGCAGATGCACACCTACCGCGAGGCGCTGCTGATCTTCTACGGCAAGGCGGTCTGCTACCTGCACGCGCTGGGCAAGCCGCTGCCGGAGCAGATGCGCGGCTGGATCGGGTGAGGGGAATTGGGTCAGGGGCAGGTTTCAAACCTGCCCCTACGGATAAACTTTATTGCCCCGGCGTGGGGGTATCGTTGCTGTGATCGGGCGTGGGCCACGGCGTAGCGGTGGGCGTGAGTGCCAGCATCGCCGCGGTCGCGTCGAGGTTGGGCAGATCGTTGCCGATAGTGACGTAGTTCATCCAGCGTGTGACCATCACCCACGTGCGCCCCGGCTTCAGATTAATCGGGGTGTTGTCGCCGAAGATCAACTGAAGCGCGTCCCCGGTACGGGCGTAACACTGCGTATCCTGCGTGCCGACCACCGGCGTCGGCGTCGGATCGGGCACGTCGCCCCGGCAGTCGCGCCGCCAGTAGCCCTCGTAATACTGACCATCGCGGAACACGTAAGCCCGTCCCTGTCCCCACAGGTCAATCTGCTGAGAGGCGGACTGGCTTTCTTCCTCAAAAATGTCGGGGCGCTCCTCGTGCGGCACTTCGATCACCACCACGTTATCGACCCACAACTGCTGACCGTCGGCGGCGTCCATATGCGGCTGCTGATCGGTGTAGCGGACGTAATGCCCGGTATCGGCGCGATACTGCCAGTGGGCATCGACCTGACCGTAATACTGAATGTCCACGTCGGTGGCGGGCTGCGAGTTGGGATCGGGCAGGTCGCTGAAGGAGAAGCCGCGCGCGCGATGCCCATCGTTGACGCCGCGCGCGGTCGCCCGCTGCCAGACCAGATTGGTATCGACGTAGAGCGTATGCTCGAACGCCAGCCCCGGCTTGGGGAAGCGGCAGAACCCGGCTTCTTCGCAGTTGTCGCCAATCGAGGGCGAGATCACCCACTGGCGCCACGGCTGGCTGAGGATCAATTTCTGCACCGGGGCGCTGGCGCCGGAGTAAGCGTAAAGCGCCTCGTACATGGGCACGAGGTTCAAGTCCATCAAGCGACCGCTGCGCACCGGACCCACGTGATCGGGCGCGTTGCTGCGGAAGATGGCGGCGAAACGGGTGACTCCGCCTTCAACTTCGTACTCGTAAACGAGGTCTGCCTGATTGATCCCGCTCTGCGGGCGCACAATCGGCGGATAATTGGAAATTTTGACCAGCAGATTACGCCGAGCCATCGCGTCGGCGCTGGGATAGGGCAGCCCGGTCAGCGGATTGTAGCCGTCCGGGTAGACCGAGGGTCCGACGATGGTTGCGGTGGGCGAGGGCGTATAAGTGGGAGAAGGCGTCAGCGTGGGGCTGTCGGTGTAAGTCGGCGTCAGACTGGGCGTGAGCGTTTCGGTTGGCGTGAGCGTGTCGGTGGGGGCGAGGGTGTTGGTCGCAAACGAAAGCGGGGGCGGCGTGTTGGTTCCCGGCAGTGTCACTTGCAGCGCGGCTGGTGAGGCGGACAGCGAAACCGATTGCACGGTCAGGAGCGCTGCCGACGCGATGAGCAAACAAAAGCTGAAGACCCGACGCATAGAATCCCTTAGACTTTTTTGACACCAGTGCGCCCGATGATGGGCGCGTGAAGTATACGCCCCGCACGCTGGATTGCACAGGGGCTATCCGGTCTGCACGCGGCTGTACTATAATCCTAAGTACCGAGTGCTGAGTCCAGAACATGCGTTTGCGAACGGTTGTGAGCGGTTCTGTAACGCTAAGCGCTAACTGCCAAACGCTAATCGCTGGTTACAACGTCAACCGAGTATGTGAGGAAAGCTATGTCTAGTCGGCGTCTGTTGATTTCGCTCGCCCACCCTGATGACGAAAGCTTTGGCTCCGGCGGATTGATCGCCCGCTATGTCGCCGAGGGAGCCGAAGTCAGCCTGATCTGCGCCACCAACGGCGAGCGCGGCACGGTCAAGCCGGAATTCCTCGACGGCTACGACTCGATTGCGGCGCTGCGTCTGGCGGAACTGGAATGCGCGTCTCAGGTACTCGGCTTCAAGCACGTGGTCAAGCTGGGCTACAAAGACAGCGGCATGATGGGATCGGAAACCTCGAACGACGCCGATTGCCTGTGGCAGGCGCAGCAGGACGAAGTGACCCGCCGGGTGGTCGAGGTGATCCGCGACCTGAAGCCGCAGGTGATCCTCACCTTCAACCGCTACGGCGGCTACGGGCATCCCGATCACATCGCCATTCAGCGCGCCACCACCGACGCCTTCAAGCTGGCGGGCGACCGCAGCTTCGATACCGGGCAGGAGCCGTATCAGCCGCAAAAGCTCTACTACACCAGCATCGCCGAGCGGATGATCCGGGTGGGCGTGCTGCTCACGCGCTTGCGCGGGCAAGACCCGCGCCACTTAGGGCGCAACAACGACTTCGATCTGGTGGCGATCCTCGACCACATCGAGCCGACCCACACGCTGGTGGACGTGCGCGACTACTATGTCCTCTGGGATCAAGCCAGCGCCTGCCATGCCAGCCAGATCGGTGGCGGCGGGATGCGCGTCCCCAAATGGACGCGGCGCTGGCTCTCGCCGTATCAGGGCTTCACCCGCGTGTACCCGACGCCTTCCAGCAACCGGGTGGATGAGCATGATCTGTTCGAGAACGTCCGCGTGGACGAGCCGGTGACCACATGAGCGACGACGCTGACCGGATCGACCGCCTGCTGGATGCGGTGGAACTGGTCAAGTCCAACCGTCGCGGCGAAGCCCGCCATCTGCTGCGCGAGTTGATCCGCGAGGACAACAATTTTGAAGATGCGTGGCTGTGGATGAGCGTGGCGGTCGATTTACTGGATCAGAGTTCGATCTGTCTGGATAACGTGCTGCGGGTCAACCCGCGCAACCTCGAAGCGGCGGGCGCGCTCTACCGCATCCGCATCCCCGAACTGGAGATGGACAAGCGGCGGGCGCGGCTGCGCTTCTACCGCGATTTTGCGCTGACTTCGATGTGGTTCGTGATCGTCGTACTGCTGGTCGCCGCCTTTGCGACCATCACCTCCTACGGTGTGTGACGGCGCGGCGCGATTGTGTTATGGGCGTAACAGCGGCGCGTAGCCCCGCGCGATCAACGCCTGTCCTTGCTGGCTCTGCATCCAGCCAATGAAGGCGCGGTAGTGCATCCCCAGCGGATCGTCAGACTGCGGCTCCTGCTGCCCGGCGACGTACAAAATCGCCCGCAGGGGATAGATGTTCTGGTAGACGTTTTCCAGCGTCGGCGCGGCGCCGTCGATGCTGATCGCCCGCACGGTGTCGTTGAGGTAGCTCATGGATACGTAGCCGATGCGGTTCGGCTGGCGGGCAACGCTGCGCACCATCAAGGTGCTGCTGGGCGCGACCTGCGCGGTCGAGGTGGTGAGGCGGCTGCCCATCACCAAGCTTTCGAACTCGGCGCGCGTGCCGGAGCCATCTTCGCGGCTGATCACGATGATGTCCGCGCTGCGCCCGCCAACTTCGTCCCAGTTTTCGATCCAGCCCTGATAGATGCTGCGGAGCTGGGTGGTGGTCAGCCCGGTGATGTCGCTGTCCGGGTGGACGATCACGGCGATGCCGTCCTGACCAATCGGCGCCGCCCACAGCGGGCTGTCGTCGTCGAGGTGGTTGGTGATCAGGTAGGCGGTTTCGTCACGCATGGCTTCCTGAAGCATGGCTTGATAGTCGCCGCTGGTGATTTCGAAGCTGATCGACGGGTTCAAACGGCTGTAGATGCTGGTCAGGTTGTAGACCAGCGGCAGAGTCGGCGTGGTGGCGTACAGATGAAGCGCGGTGACGTGAATCGTCGGCGTGGCTGCCGGGATGATCTGGCTGCTGCAACTCACCAGCGTGAACGCAACCGCAGCAAGGGTTCGCTTGGTTCGCCCCATACGGCTACGACATTCTCCGTGACGGCTTCAAGGTGAAACCCTCAGGTGGTTTGCAGATAGCGGCGCAGGAAGGTATCGACGTATTCACTCAGGCGGTCGTCCAGAATGGCGCGGCGCAGGGCTTCGACGAGCCGGATCAAGAACCGGATGTTGTGTACGCTCAGCAGGTAATGCGCCAGCAGTTCTTTGGCTTTGACCAGATGGCGCAGGTAGGCGCGGGTGAAGCTGCGGCAGCACACGCAGTCGCATTCCGAATCGATGGGCAGCGGGTCACGCGCGAAGGCGAGATTGGCGAGGTTGATGGTGCCGTCGGGCGTGAAGGCAGCGCCGTGCCGCGCGATCCGGGTGGGCAGCACGCAGTCGAACAGGTCGATGCCGCGCAAGATCGCCTGCGCCAGATCATCGGGCGCGCCGACGCCCATCAAATAGCGCGGCTTGTCCTCCGGCAGCATGGGGATGCAGGTGTCCAGCGTGCGGTACATCTCGGCTTTGCTCTCGCCGACTGCCAGCCCGCCGATGGCGTAGCCGGGCAGATCGAGCGGGCGCAGCACTTCGGACGACTGCTCGCGCAAATCCTCGAAGATGCCGCCCTGCTGAATGCCGAACAATGCCTGACGGGTGTCATCGGGGTGCGCGTCGCGGCAGCGGATCGCCCATGCATCGGTTCGCGCGACCGCCGCTTCGACTTCCGCCCGGTCGGTCGGGATCGGGCATTGATCGAAGCACATGATGATGTCCGCGCCCAAATTCTGCTGTATGCCGATAGATCGTTCCGGCGTGAAGCGGTGCAGGCTGCCGTCGATATGGCTGCGAAAAGTCACGCCCTGATCGTCAATCCGGTTGATCTGCGCTAAGCTGAACACCTGAAACCCGCCGGAGTCGGTCAGCAGCGGGCGCTCCCAGCCCATGAACGAGTGCAGCCCGCCCATGTCGCGGACTAACTCGTCGCCGGGGCGCAGGTACAGGTGATAGGTGTTCGCCAGCACCAGCGACGCGCCGATTTCCCGCAGATCGCGCGGGGGGACGGCTTTCACCGTCGCCTGCGTGCCCACCGGCGCGAATACCGGAGTCAGCAGGTCGCCATGCGGGGTATGGAAAATCCCGGCGCGAGCACGATTTTGCGTTTTGATCGTCTCGAAATAAAATGACATGTAGGTTATCTTGGTAGCCGGTTATTGGTCGTCGGTCATGGGTGGCTGGTTGTAGGTAAACCACCACTAAAAATTATCAACCAATAACTAATCACTGCTTTACAAACAGCGCGATTATAACAAAAAGTTAAACTCTATGACGGTGACCGCCGGGACGAAGATTACCCACATAACCCACTTACCAACATCATGATCAGCCTCTACGACATCCTCGAAGCGGCGAACGGTCAGCTTTTTGGCGAGCCAGCAGCGCAGCTTTTCAGCGATTTCTGCTTCGATTCGCGCTTCGCCGACGAGTCCCAGCTTTACGTCGCGCTCAAGCAGGATCGCGGGGCGGGCAGCCGCCAGCGGGAAGCGGTCGAGAAGGGCGCATCCGGCATCCTCTGCACCCATCCGCCGGAGTTCGATACCACCGGGCTGTCGATCATTCTGGTCAAGGATGTCAACTCCGCGTTGATGAAGTGGTCGTACTACATCCTCAAGAAATTCGGTCCGCAGGTGATCGGCGTGACCGGAACGTCGGGCAAGTCGATTGCGGTCGCAGCGATCAGCCACGTGTTGCAGACCCGCTACCCGGTGCAAAAGAGCGTCGGCGACATGGGCGGGCGGCTGAATTTGCCGCTGACGCTGGCGAAGCTCTCGCCGGAACACAAGATCGTCGTGCTGGAACTGGGCGCTTCGCAGCCCGGCGAAATGTCGGACATTGTGCTGTCGGTGCAGCCGCAGATCGGCGTGGTCACCCGCATCGACGCTGCCACTTATTACGAGGCGTCCGAGCAGTTGGCGCAGGAAAACAGTCTGCTGATCGAGTACCTGCCCACCGACGGGCTGGCGGTGCTGAACTACGACGACGACCGCTCGCGGGCGCTGGCATCGCGCACGCAGGCGCCGGCGCTCACGGTGGGGCTGGAGGGCTTCGGCGCGGATTTGACCGCTTACAACATCGTGCTGGGCGCGACCGGCACCGGCTTCGACGTGCGTCACGGCGCGAACCGCTACGTGGGACGCTGGTCGCCGCTGCTGGGCAAGCAGCAGTTATACGGGCTGCTGATGGCGCTGGCGGTGGGCAGCTACTACGACATCTCGCCCGCCGACGCGCTCAAAGCACTCACCGATCTGGCGCCGCTGCGGGGTCGCATGATCCCACTGGATGGCATCGGCGGCGCGCTGCTGATCGACGACTCCTACGGCGCCGATCCGCCGTCGTCGCTCTCTGCGCTGGACTGGCTGCGCACAGTCACCGACGAGGATCATCGCTCGGTATTCGTGTTCGGCGACATGGACAATCTGGGTGACTACACCCAGCGCGGGCACCGCGCGGTGGGGCAGCGCGCCGCCGAATGTGCCGACCTGTTCATCACCGTCGGCGCGGACGCGGCGCTGGCGGGTCGCGCGGCGCTGGATCAGGGCATGGACGCGGATCGCGTGCGCATGACCTACAGCATTCAGGACGCCATCGCCCAGCTTACCGATCAGAACGCGCTCAGCGGTGACGACATCGTGCTGATCAAGGGCGGCGCGTCCGCCCGCGCCGAACTGCTCACGCGGGCGCTGCTGGCGAACCCGGAAGATGCCGGGCTGCTGGCGCGCGCGCATCTGGTCTCCGAAGCCGACCTGCTGCTGCGCCCGATTCGCCCCAGTTGGGTGGAGATCGACCTCGACGCGCTGGCGAGCAACGTGCGCGGCTTGAAGCACATCGTCGGCGATTCGGTCACGCTGATGGCGGTGGTCAAAGCCAACGCCTACGGTCACGGCGCAATCTCGGTCGCGCGAACCGCGCTGCTCAACGGCGCGGAATTTCTGGCGGTCGCCTCGATGCAAGAGGCGATTGAGCTGCGCGCCGCCGGGATCGACGCGCCGATACTGGTCATGAGCTACGTCCCGCCGCAGGCGATCCGGCAGGCGGTGCGCCAGAACATCACGGTCACGCTCTACGATCTGGAACTGGCGCGGGCATGGGATCGCGCGGCGCGGGAGACGGGCGGTGTCCTACGCGCGCACGTCAAGGTCGATACGGGCATGGGGCGGCTCGGCGTGATGGCGTCGGACGCGGTGCCGTTCTTCCGCTCGCTGCTTTCGTTGGGCAACATCGAGATCGAGGGCATCTACACCCACTTCTCGATGGCGGACGAAGACCTCAGCTACACGCTGGAGCAGATCAAGACTTTCAAGCAGGTGCTTACGCCGCTGCGCGCCGCCGGATTCAGCTTCAAGTACATCCACGCCGCCAACTCCGCCGGGACGCTGATCTCGAAAGAGACGCATTTCAACGCCGTGCGGGTCGGGCTGGCGATGTACGGCTTGTCGCCTTCGGAACTGGCGCGGGTGCCCAGCAGCTTCAAGCCAGTGCTGTCGTGGAAAACCGAGATCGCGCAGGTCAAAACCCTGCCGCCGGGACATCCGGTCGGCTACGGCGGCACTTATTACGCGCAGGATACCGAGCGCGTCGCCGTGATCCCGGTCGGCTATGCTGACGGGTTGCGCCGCTCGCCGCAGTATTGGGGGCACGTTCTGGTCAGGGGACAGGTCGCGCCGATCATCGGGCGCGTGAGCATGGAAAAGACCACCCTCAACGTGACCCACATCCCCGACGTGACTATCGGCGACGAGGTGGTGCTGATCGGCACGCAGGGCGATCTGAGCATCCGCGCCGACGACATCGCCCGGCGCATCGGCACTATCAGCTACGAGGTGCTGTGCAGCATCATCCCCCGCGCGCCGAGACGGTGAGTTAGCGAATTTCCCTAGCGCGACTGTTCATAGGCTTTGATCATCTGGCGAATTGTCTCCAGAGGGATGTCGCTTTTCTCGCTTTTGCTGTAGATGGTGATGATGACCACTGCTTCCGTCGTCTGGAGGTAGTAAATGACGCGGTAGCCGCCGCGCTTGCCGCGCCGCGCATCGCGGTTGGGGATGCGAACCTTGTAGACCCGATCGGCTAGACCCGGAATGCGATCTCCCGGCAGCTCACCCGCTTCCAGTCGGTCTGCCAGCATTTCAGCATCGTCTTCGACGTGCGGATAGCGCTTTTGAAGCCGCTTTGCTGCTCGAAAGAAGCTCTCGGCATAGCGAACGTCAGCCATCTTCGGACATTCGGCGTCGGAATTCCTCTCGGCTCATGGTGCGACCTTCCATCGCATCCGCCCAGCCCTGCTTGAAACTCTCCTCCGGGCTGATTTCTTCTTCCTCGATTTGCAGGTCGATGTCTACGGTCTCGCCTGCATCGATTTCGCTCAGCGCGGCGGCAGCCGCCGCGTAGAGCCGGGTTTTCAGCGCCTCGCGCAGCTTAGCTTCGTCCGGCAGATCGTCCGGCAGTTCGACTTGCACCCGCAGCCGAGTTCGTCCTTTGAGCGCCATCGGTTCTCCTTAGGCTATGCCCTCATTATATACGAAACGGCAGCCTCCCCTAACTTGCGCTGGTGATCGCGTCCCGAATGGTCTGAATCTCCACGTCGGGGTCGATGCCGTACGAGAACACGTCGATCATCTGCATCTGCGGGTTGAGCAGGTAGGTCTGGGTGGTGTGATCGACCGAGTAATTCTCGCCTTCTTCCTTGTGCAGCAGATAGTACAACCCGTAAGGCGGCCCGATGCGCGTCAGCGTGGCCTCGTCGCCCGTCATGCCGATGAACGACGGATCGAAGCGGCTCAGGTAGCGCGCCATCACGTCCGGCGTATCCCGCTCGCCATCCACGCTGATGAACAGGAAGTTCACTTGATCCCCCAGATCGCCGAGCTGGTCCTTGACGGTTTTCCACTCCGCCAGCGTCAGCGGGCAGTAATCCGGGCAGTGGGTGTAGCCGAAAAACAGCAGCGTGTACTTGCCCCGCAGATCGCTGAGGCTGAGCGGCTGACCGCTGCTGCTCGGCAGCGTGAAGTCGTCCAAATCGCGCGGCGGGTCGAGCGAGATCACGCCCTGCGCAGAGGTCGGTGTCGGCGTCGGTGTGCTGAGCGCTCCCCGTATGCCCAGCGTCCCCACGATGGCGACCAGCAGCACGCCGATCACCAGCACCGCGATCAGTACGCCGCGCGTGGCTTGGGATGGTCGCGGCTGGGTCATGGCGCGGCTTCCGTTACTTGAGGAGATTGCGCGCCCGCGATGGGCACGGCAATCGTGACCGTCTTACCGGATGCGAAGCTCAGGGTGAGCGGCAGCGCCTCCGGCAGCGGATCAGGCAGATCGCTCAGGCGAATGAAGGCGGTGTCGGTCGTGAGCGGGGTCTGGGTCTGCGGCGGCACGTAGATCGACTCGAAGGGCAGGGTGCCGGATTCCGCGAAGTGCATCAGGTTGACCGTCCCAGCGAGATCGCTGCTCGCGCCGTTGATGCTGTCGCCCGACGCGCCGCGATTGTCCAGCACCAACGTCACGTCCAGCGCGGTCGGATCGTCGGGCGCGGGCTGTGCCAGCGCGTTCGCCGCGATCAGCATGTCCTCAGTGGGTGCGTCGTCGGTCGCCAGCGCCGCAACCGGTACGTCGAAAGTTGCGCCGCTGCTGTCCGCGAAGGTGAGCGTCAGCGCCACCGCATCGCCGGGGTAAAGGTCGTGGGTGACGTTCATCAGCATGACGTGGTATCCGCCAGTCGATGCCAGCGTCACCGTCTGCCCAGCGGGGATGTCCACCTGATCGACCATGCTCATGCGCATCACGCCTTTGTCGTCCATGGTCATCTGGTGAAGCTGGGTCATCTCGGTGAAATCGTCGGAGGCGCTCACCAGATGGTAATCGGTGCTGCCGGTGTTCTCGATGGTCATGTACGCGCCGGTGACGGTTCCGGGGATCGGCGGCTCCGGCGTCGCGCCATCGGCAAGCGCGGGTGCGGTCGGGCGCACCCACAGGTTGTAGATCAGCAGGTCGGGCGGAGCCGCCTGCTGCGCCAGCGCCGTACTGGTCAGCAGCAGCAGCGCGAGCACAACCAGCGCGATCTTTGCTCTCACGATCTCTTTGCCTTCCGCTTCGGGGTGAATACTCAAGCGGGCATGGTCGTTTAAACCCAACGACTATTCACCTGTAAGGGACATGCTGTTTGTGAAAATTATAGCATGACGCAGCGGGATCGGGGCGGATTACAAACCGGAAACTCATTTCCGGGACGAGGTGGGGCAGAAGCCCGTGCGCAAACTTCCGCCCACTCATCGTGAAGTCGTGAGAGGTTGACTGCCGTCAGTATAACGGCGTCAAACAGGAGAACGATACCGGTTTTGTCCCGGCATCTCAAGAGGGACGCGCACGTATAGAAACACATAATTATGTCAAAGCTCAGCGGTATTTCCGTTTCGGCTCTGGCTTAATCATCTATGGACACTCACTTTGCTGACCCTATCTTAGGCGAAAGCCAGCCCCGTCATCATGTGACAAACCGCGCAATTCGTCGCGCGAAGTGTCACCTTTGAGCTTCACGGGAGCGGCGGTATCATTAGACCAAGCCATTCAGGGAGCGCCTATGCGCACTTTTCAAATTCTTGACCGGAGCGAATCGGCAGCCGGAGTGCTGACCTTTCGGGGCGCCGATGCCAGCCTCGCGCTGCGGCGCGAGGGAGAATATATCGCCATGTCCGCCAGCTACGGCGCGCTGGAACTCGCGCTGCGTCCCCGTGCCCGCGACTGGGTGCGCGCGCTTCAGCACATCCAGCCCAACGACGGACTCAATACCACGTGGCAGGTCGGGACCGGCGACGTGTTTGTCGGACTGGGGCTGCACACCGACGGCTCTCTGATCATCCGACCGACCATCGTCGGCAATGCCAGCGGCTATTTCTGCCTCAATCTCACGCTCGCGCCCGATGCGGCGCAAACCCTGCGCGACTGGCTCGACCAGCCTTAGCGGGTCGAGCTTTGCGCCCCTGCCTCTTTGAGTCGCCGCTCGGATTCGGGCGAGGGGCGACCGTTGAGAATGAGAGGCGACATCCTGCCGCGTGGATGGCGTGTAAGGGCGAGGCACGCCGTGCCCCTACAAAAGCATGTCCTCGACCTTCATAGTCCCCTGCCTGATTTGGGGCGCTTTGCGTTTCCGAGCAATCGGCGCTACAAATGGAAGTCGGTAAGGCATAGGAAACTCAATGGATTTCAAGGATACGCTGGCGCGCTTCGTCCGCCCGACTGCTCGCCCGCAGGATCAAGCGCTGCGCGCGGCTCTAGAGTCGGCGCGGGTGGCGAAGTACGCCGAGCAGTACGACCGCGCGCTGCAAGCGCTGGATCGCGGGCTGGTACAGGCGCGCGCGCAGCAGGATCGCGCCGCCGAGATCGCCCTCTCGCTGCACAAAAGCGAGGTGCTGATCCGGCAGGGGCGGCTGGACGACGCCGACAGCCTGCTGCAAACCATCCTGAAATCCGCGAGCACCGATACGCAGCGCGCTTACTGCTTCTGTATGAGCGGTGTACTCAAACAGACGCGCGGCGATTGGGCGGGCGCGCGGGGCGATTACGAGCAGGCGGTCGATCTCGCCCGCAGCGATTCGGCGGCAGGCGCGGAAGGGCGCGCGCTCGGTCATCTGGGCGATACTTACCTTCAGGACGGCAACGCCAGCTACGCGGCTCACCTGCTGCAAGATGCGCTGCCCAAGCTGAGCAGCTCCGGTGATACCGACCTCCTGTCCTATTTCACCGGGCTGCTGGGTCAAGCCTTGATCCAGAACGGGCAGCTTGCTGAAGGACAGCACACGCTCGACAAG
This sequence comes from uncultured Chloroflexia bacterium, assembly GCA_963814185.1. Taxonomy (GTDB): domain Bacteria; phylum Chloroflexota; class Anaerolineae; order Aggregatilineales; family Phototrophicaceae; genus Flexifilum. The sequence goes on from CAWFCF010000004.1 coordinate 196,012, forward strand.
GCGCTGCGGCTCGCCGAGCAGGTCGGCTACCGGGTCTATCAGCGCCACTGGGGGCTGGTCTTGGGCAGCCGCGCGCTCGAGGAAGGGCGCGCGCAGGACGCCCATGCCTATTTCAATCTGGTGCTGCGGCAGTTCGCGCCGGAGACGGTCTCGACCGAATACGTCACGGCGGTGATCGCCATAAGCCGGGCGTCGCACAGCCTGCGCCGCTCCGACGAAGCGCTCGCCTACGCCCAGATCGCGCTCACGGCGGCGCAGCAGTTGGGCGATTCGGCGCTCCAAACGCACGCGGAAGCAACGCTGGGCGTGGCGCTGCGAGCGGTCGGTCGCAGCGACGAAGCCATCCCGTATCTGCAAGGGGCGGCTCACCCGGAGGCGCTGCGCAGTCTGGCGGCGGCTCAGGCGGACAGCGGCGACTACGATGCCGCGATTGCAAGCTGCCGCCGCGCCATCCAGCAGGCGGAGTCGTCGGATCGGGCGCTGGAAGTGGCACAGGCGCGCCGCGATCTCGGTCTGGTTTATCTGCGGCTCAAGGATTATCCCGCCGCCATCGCCGAATGGGCGGCGGCGCTCAGCTACTACGATCAGCAGCGCGCCTACGCGCAGGCGGCGCGGCTCTACTGCGACATCGGCAGCGCACGCAAGTCGATGGGGCAGCGCGCCCGCGCCATGAAAGACTACGCGCAGGCGTTGATGGCGCTGAACTCCATCAACGGCGGCGATCAGGAGACGCGCGGGCTGGTGCTGTCCAACGCCGCCAACGCCTACGCCGAACAGGGCGACGCCGAGTCCGCCGACGCTTTTTTCACCGAAGCCATCAACATCGCCGAGCTTTTGAACGACAAAGCCGCCGAGTCGATCCGCTGCGGCAATTACGGCTGGTTTCTGCTGCTGATCGGGCGACCGCGCCGCGCGATGGCGACGCTTGAACGCGCGCTCACCCTCAGCCAGTCGCTGGGCTTGACCCTGCAAGCCGCCGTTCAACTCGACAATCTCGGCTTGGTCTACGACTCGCTGGGCGATCTCCCGGTGGCGCTGGAGCATCACCGCAAGGCGCTGGCGCAGGTGTCGGATTCTGCATTGGGCGGCGCAGATCAAGGTCAACCTCGCTTCCACGCTGATCGCCACGCATGAGTACGACGAAGCGCAAGCCCTGCTGGATCAGGCGGAAGCGCAGGGCGAAGTGCTGATCGCCGCGCAGATCGCGCGGGCGCGGATGCTGATCGCGCAGGATCAGCCCGCCGCTGCTGAGGGTGTCTTAACCGAAGCGCAGACGCAGGCGCACAAGCTGGATAATCGTCGGCTGCTCGCCGAAGCGCTGAGCGCGCGCAGTCAGCAGCAGGCGGCATTGGGGCATCCCGACGAGAGCGCCGCCGCGTGGGAAGAAGCGCAGCGCGGCTACGCCATGCTCCACATGCCGCAGGCGAAGCTGCAACCCGCGTGGCTGACCCGCAGCCCGACCCGCCCGTGAGCCGTTCTTGGCGCTCTTGGCGGTTCAGATTGTTCTTTTCCCCGTTGTTCCAACCTTTGTTCCAGAAAATTGCATTGCCCGCTGCTAAACTGATCCCTCACAACTGCCTGATAGATGTGGTCATTCTCCATGTCGAAATTCTGGTTCGTCTCGGCGCCGCTGTTCAGCCATCTAGACTGGGGCGGCTATCTCAAAACCGCGCAGGCGTTGATCCGGCGCGGGCATCAGGTGACGTGGGTCAGCGAGAACCCGCTGGGCGGCGCGCTGGCGTCGGCGGGCGTCCCCTTCGCGCCGATTCGCCGGACGGGTTGGCTGTGGCCCCCGCCGCCCGCCCCTGATCTCTCGACCATTCCGCCGCAGGAAGCCGTGATGCTGCGCTACCGCCGCGCGCTGGACACGTGGCTCAGCGAAGATTTGGTCGCCGATGCGGTGACGGCGCTGATCGAGCTGGCGGACGAGATCGGCACGCCGGACGTAATCGTCACCGATCCGTTCCTGACGGCGGCGGCGCTGGCAGCCGAAGCCCTTGATCTGCCGCTGGCGGTCTGCGGCTGGATCGCGCAGCAGGAACTCAACGAGGAATTCCTGTTCCCGGTGCAAAAGACGCTCGGCTCGGAAAGCCAGCAGCGGCTTGGCGCGGCTGCAAGCCCGTTTCGGCTTGCGCGGCGTCAACTTCGCCAGCGGACCCACGCCCTCGATCCTCAGCCCGCACCTGCACGTGAGCTACTTCAGTCCCTCGTGGTATCAGGGCGAGGCGGTGCTGCCCCAGACCTTGTTCGTCGGCGGCGCGCCCACGCCGCCCAGCGATGCGCCCCCGGACTGGCTGTCCGCCATCCCCGCCGAAACGCCGCTGGCGCTGGTCACGCTGGGCACTACCTTCACGGGCGATCTGGGCTTCTTCAGTTGGGCGGCGCAGGCAGCCGCGCGAGTTGGCTTGCTGCCGGTGGTGGTGATCGGCTGGAATCCAATCAGCCCGGAGGACAAATCGAAATTGATTGCCGCGTTACCGACCCGCACCCGCCTGCTGAACTGGGTCAATTTCGCTCACGTTCTCCCTCGCGTTCAACTGATGATTCATCACGGCGGCATGGGCACCACTCACGCCGCCCTGACCTACGCCCTCCCGCAGATGGTGGTGCCCCACGCCGCCGATCAGCGTGGGCAGGCGCGGCGGGTCGCGCAGGCGAAAGTCGGCTTGAACCTGACCGCTCACGACGTGAAGCAGGGGATGCTCTACGAGGGCGCGAAGGCGCTGGTCAGCGATGAGAAGGTCAGAGAGACCGCCCGCGATCTGGCGGCGGAGATGGCGTCGCTGGGCGGGGCAGAGCGCGCCGCCGACGCGCTGGAGAAGATCGCCCATCTGTAGGGGCAGACCTATGTGTCTGCCCAAACAGGGCGCACGTGCAACCTTCGGTTGCCGGGGTGCGCCCCTACGATGCCGGTTTCGTCCCGCTGATGAGAATGTAGTTGTGGTCGAACCCGGCGTCGGGCGACCCAGCGCTGCGCACGTGGATGAACTCTGCGACCACCTGCGGCGCCTGCACCAGCAGAATTTGCAGATGCTCGATCACCTCCGGCGAGCAGCCCTGCCGCTCCGCCCATGGGATCAGCTTGGCGGGGCGATCCAACTGCTCGGTGTGATCGACGGTCAAGCCCGCATCAAGGAAGTCGCCGCGCCATTCCACCTCGCTGAGCGCGCGGTTGTGGCTCGGATCGCGCAGCTTCTCGAAGGCTTCGATGTAGCCCGCCGCCTTTTCGTCGTCCGGCAGCAGGTGATCCTGCACCACCAGTCTGCCGCCCGGCTTGAGCGCCCGCGCGCATTCCTGCACGAAGCCGAAAATGTTCGGGAAGTGATGCGCCGCGATCCGGCAGGTGATCAGGTCGAAGGCGTTTTCGGCGAAGGGCAGGTTCTCTGCGTCCGCTGGGACAAAGTCGATGTTGGGCGCGTTCTGGGTCTGGATGAACGCCCGCGCGGTGAGCAGCATGGTCGGCGCGTAATCGGTGGCGATCATGCGGCGGACGTGCGGCGCGATCTTCAGGGCAGTGTGCCCGCCGCCTGTGGCGATGTCGCACGCCAACCAGTCGGCTTGCGGCGCGGCGATCTCCAGCAGGCGGTCGAGGTCGGACCCCTGCGAATGGGTTTCGCTGGTGACGTAGCTCTGCGCGAACTGGCTGAAGCGCTCGCGCGACTGTGCTTTCACATCCTGTGAGGACTGCTCCGGGTTTTCGGTCATATTCCGCTCGTTTCGTATACTGGCAGCTTGATCATAGCCGCTGTGGGGCGACTTTGGCAATGATCCACTTGACAGATTTGCTATCTTCAATAGCATATATATGTAGATGCATATAGGCAGCATAATGTCTTTGCAGCATTTGATCTTGGGCGTCCTGAAATACGGCGAGGTCTCCGGCTACGACCTCAACAAGGCGTTTCAGGCGTCGGTGCAGCACTTCTGGGCGACCGACCAGAGCCAGATTTACCGCGCGCTCTACAAGCTGCACGAACTGGGCTGGGTCGAGGTGCAGGTGGTGGAGCAGGAGAGCCTCCCGGCGAAGAAGCTCTATCGCCTGACCGATACGGGTTGGGCGGAACTGCGCCGCTGGCTGGCGGAGCCGCAGCCGATGCCGTCGCTGCACGAGGGTTGGTTGGGTCAGTTGTTTTTCGCGGCGGAACTGGACGCCGACTCGATCCGCGGGCTGCTGGAAGCGCGCATCGCCGAGATCAAGACCCTTCTGGCGCGCTACGAGAACGAAATCCCGCTCGGAGCCGCCTATTACGCCAGCCTCTACGACGCGCACGACGAGGTGCGCTATTGGCTGCTCACGCTGGATTACGGCATCCAGAAGATGCGCTTTGATCTCCAATGGGCGGAAACCGCGCTCGAACAGATCGCCAGTGGAAAGGGGAGTCCCGATGTATTATCCAATCGTGAAGCGGATCATCCGTGACGGCTTTCGCCAGTTCAGCGGCGGCAACCCGGAGCCGATCCTGAGCAAGTTCGCGTCCCAAGCCCACTTCGTCTTTCTGGGCGATCACGCGATGGGCGCTGATCTGCACACCCAGCAGGCGATCCGCCAGTGGTTCGAGCGCATTTTGCGGCTGTTCCCCGGCATCCAGATCGAGCCGATTGAGGTGCAGGTCAGCGGGATGCCGTGGGATACGCTGGTGGTGACCCATCTGGCGATTCGCGCCAAGCTGCCGGACGGGCGCGCTTACCAGAACAAGGGGCTGCAAATGCTGCGGCTGCGCTGGGGGCGGATCGTCGAGGATTGGGTGTACGAGGATACCCACGTGCTGATCAACGAACTGGAAAATCTGGCGCGGCAGGGCGTGGGCGAGGCGCTGGCTGCCCCGATCACTGACTGATGCCGCTGACTGCCGACGCCATCAAGGAGCGAGCGCGCGAACTCGGCTTCAATCTGGTCGGCTTAACCCGCGCCGAGCCGTCGCCGCAGTTGGACGCATATTTCCGCTGGATCGACGCCGGGATGCACGGCTCGATGGGCTACATGGCGCGCCCGGATCGGCAGGCGCGGCGGCGCGACCTCAATCAGATTTTGCCGGGCGTTCGCTCGCTGATCGTGGTGGGGCTGGACTACCGCACCTCGATCCCCGACGCGATCTTGCGCGACCCGGCACGCGGACGGATCGCATCCTATGCGTGGGGGCTGGATTACCACGAGGTGATCGCGCCGCGACTGGAAACGCTGGCGCGCGAACTGGGCGCGCAGACCCGGGTCTACGTGGATACGGGCGCGATTCTGGAGCGCAGCTACGCCCATCAAGCCGGGCTGCGGCTTCACCGGCAAGAACACGATGCTGATCCACCCGCGCCGGGGCAGTTTTTTCTTCATCGGCGAAATCCTGACCGACCTCGAACTGGACGCTTACGACTCGCCCGGTCGCGCGACCATGTGCGGCTCCTGCACCCGCTGCCTGTCCGCCTGCCCGACCGACGCTTTCCCGCGCCCGCACGTGCTGGACGCGCGCCGCTGCATCAGCTACTGGACAATTGAGCATAAGGGCTGGATCGACCGCGACCTGCGCCCGCGCTTCGGCAACTGGGTCTTTGGCTGCGACCTGTGTCAGGACGTGTGTCCATTTCAGCGCTTCGCGCCGGAAACAGACGAGACAGCCTTTCATCCGACAGATGTGGATCGCGCCGCGCCGCCGCTGCTTGACTTGCTGGCGCTGGACGAGGCGGGCTTTCAGGCGCGCTTCGCTGGGTCGCCGCTGGCGCGCATCGGGCGGGATCGGCTGGTGCGCAACGCCTGCGTCGCCGCCGGGAACTGGGGCAGCCCGCTGGCGATCCCGCCGCTCGAACGGCTGCTGGACGATCCGAATCCGCTGGTGCGCGGTCATGCGGCGTGGGCGCTGGGTCGCATCGATCCGGCGTCGCGCCCCCTGAAGCGCCGCTTCGATCAGGAGCCGGACGCGGAGGTGCGCGCCGAAATCGCGCGGGCGCTCGAAGCCTAAATTTGCTGCTTGACCTTGTACGCGCATACAGGGTGCATAATGAAAGAGAAGATTCGACGGGTACGGCGCGTCTAGAGTCAAAAGCGTTGGAGATAGGATCAGCAAAATGGAACACAAGACCTTCACAGTACCGAACATCGGCTGCGATAACTGCGTCAAGACCATTGTCAACGAACTGAGCCAAAAGCAGGGCGTGCGTAAGGTCGAGGGCGACGTGGCGACCAAGCGCGTCTCGGTGGATTGGGAAGCGCCTATGACGTGGGACGCCATCGTTGAGTCGCTGGAGGCGATTGACTACTCGCCCGCAGAGACCATGATGCCCTAACGGGGTCGCAGGCTGCCCCGGATAGCTCGCTGTCCGGGGCTTTTTGATTCTGAGCGATTCGGCGCGGCAAAACCGGAGGTCTGTCACTCGCGTGATTCTCCCGGATGCTGAACCATAAAGAGGGTAGGTTTGCCGGAGGGAATCGCGCCCGATGTTCGAGATGCGCCCGCCTGAGTTCAACCCCGCCCGATCCGGGATTACGTCGTTTAATCCTAAAGCAGTTCCCTTGTTTGAGCGCGCGCTCTGGCAGGGCAGGATGCGGCGGATGTTCGCGCGTCTGACTCGTCGTTCGTGGTGTCTGCTGCTGCTCGGCGATGTCGTATCGGACGATTGGGTGCGCGGCGTTGATACCTCAGCGGCGCTGTCGGTGGAACTCGACCAGATTCGGGGCAGCATCAACCGCTGTGAAGACTTCGACCGCAGCTTTTATCCCCTGAGCGACCGCTTGAAAACCCGCTGGGTGCGGATCGCCTCAATGACGCTGCAAGGGGCGGCGCTTCCGCCTGTGGAGTTGATCCGCGTCTGCGACCAGTTCTTTGTGGTCGATGGGCATCACCGTATATCGGTGGCGCGGGTCTTTGACTTGGCGGCGGTGGATGCGGTGATCACAGGCAGTTACGATTGATTCCATTGGTCATCTCTTGTGAAGAAAATCACGATATAATCATGATAGAAGTCACTTTTTGGCTTACGGCGCGCAAATTGCCGTCAGGATCGACGGACAGTCGCACTCTATAGATGGAAGTGCTTGGTTTAGCAGATAGGACAGCGCATGGACGCACTGACTCTGGCTCGGCTTCAGTTCGGCATCACCACCGTTTATCACTTCTTCTTCGTTCCGCTGACCCTCGGTCTGACCATTCTGGTCGCGGCGATGGAGACCACTTACGTCATTCGCAAAGACGAGAAATACAAGGCGATGGCGAAGTTCTGGGGCAAGCTGCTGATCGTCAACTTTGCGCTGGGGGTCGTCACCGGCATTGTGCAGGAATTCCAGTTCGGCATGAACTGGTCGGAATATTCGCGCTTCGTGGGCGACGTGTTCGGCGCGCCGCTGGCGATTGAAGCGCTCGCCGCCTTCTTCATTGAATCGGTGTTTCTGGGTATCTGGATATTCGGCTGGGACAAGCTGCCCAAGTGGGGGCACGCCGCCAGCATCATTCTGGTAGCGTTCGCTTCGAACCTCTCGGCATATTGGATTTTGGTCGCCAACTCGTTCATGCAGCACCCGGTCGGCTACACCATTGGCGCCAGCGGGCACGCGGAAATGACCGACTTTATCGCCCTGATCACCAACCCGAACGTGCTGGTGCAGTTCCCGCACGTGGCGCTGGGCGGTTTGACCACCGCGAGCTTCTTCGTGCTGGGGATCAGCGCGTGGCATCTGCTGCGCAACAAGAGCAAGCATCTGGACTGGTTCCGCACCTCAGCGCGCTGGGGCTTGGTCATCGGCACGGTCGCGGTGTTTGCCACGATGATCTTCGGCGACGCGCAGGGGCAGCGCATGGAGCAGGTGCAGCCGATGAAGCTCGCCGCCGCTGAAGGGCTGTGGGACTCGGAAGACCCGGCGGCGCTCTCCTTCTTCCAGATCGGCAACGAGGCGGATCGCAGCTCGGTCATCAACATCAAAATCCCGGATTTGCTGAGCCTGCTGGCGTATCACACGCCCAACGGTCAGGTGTTAGGCATCAACGATCTTCAGGCGCAGTACGTGCAGGAATACGGTCCCGGCGACTACGTGCCCCCGGCGATCTGGCTGACCTACTGGAGCTTCCGGGCGATGGTTGGCTCCGGTATGTTGATGTTCCTGCTCGGTTTGATCGGGCTGTGGTTCACCTTCCGCGTCCACTTCCGCGAGGGCAAGGGGCGCTGGCTGCTGCGGGCGGCGGTTCCGGCGATTCTGCTGCCATACCTCGCCAACAGCACCGGCTGGATTTTGACCGAAGTCGGTCGCCAGCCGTGGATCGTGCAGGGCTTGCTGACGGTGGACCAAGCGGTCTCGCCCAACGTCTCGGTGGAAATGCTGGCGATCAGCTTGATCGGCTTTACGGTGGTCTACGGCGCGCTGATGGTGGCGGACATTTACCTGATGCAGCGGTTCGCGCGCCGCGACGACGACGACCTGATCCCGTGGACGGATCAGCCACAGACGCCGCGCCTGCATCACGAAGGCGCTTATTAGGAGGCATGGTCATGGATTTGCAAACACTCTGGTTCATCCTGATCGGCGTCCTGTTCACGGGCTTCCTGTTCCTCGAAGGCTTTGACTTCGGCGTGGGCATTTTGCTGCCCTTCGTCGCCAAAACCGACGACGAGCGCCGCCAAGTGACTCACGCCATCGGGCCGGTATGGGATGGCAACGAGGTCTGGCTGCTCACGGCGGGCGGCGCGATGTTCGCCGCGTTCCCCAACTGGTACGCGACGCTGTTCAGCGGCTTCTATCTCGCCTTGTTCCTGATCCTGATCTCGCTGATCATCCGGGGCGTATCGATTGAGTTCCGCAACAAGTCCGAAAACACGCTCTGGATGCGCAACCTGTGGGACGTTGGGATTTTCATCGGCAGCCTGCTCCCGGCGCTGCTCTGGGGGGTCGCCTTCGCCAATATCCTGCGGGGCGTGCCGATTGACGCCAGCATGACCTATGTCGGCAACTTTGGCGACCTGCTCAGCCCCTACGCGCTGCTCGGCGGGCTGGTCACGCTGACGCTGTTCATCCTGCACGGCGCGCTGTTCCTCGAACTGAAGTCCGACGGCGAAATCCGCGAGCGCACGCGCGGCTTCGCGCGGCTGTTCTGGCTGCCGGTGACCGGGTTCACGCTGCTGTTCGCGCTCTACAGCATTTCGCAGATCGACCTGTTCAACCGCATCAACGTGGTCAACGCGCTTGGGCTGGCGCTGGCGGTGGTGGCGCTGCTGCTGGTCGGCTACGCCCTCTATCGCAAGCGCTACGGGCTGGGCTTCGTCGGCACCGGGCTGACCATTCTGGGGGTCTCGGCGCTGATCTTCGGGACGCTGTTCCCGCGCGTGCTGCCCTCAACTCTCGGCGCGGCATACGACCTGACCATCTACAATGCCTCGTCCAACCAGTACAGCCTTCAGGTCATGACCGTGATCGCGCTGACGCTGGTGCCGGTGGTGCTGCTCTATCAGGGCTGGACCTACTGGGTGTTCCGCAAGCGCCTGACCACCAACAATCAGGGCAAGAGCGAACTCGAATATTGAAACCGGATTGAGGCGTAGGGGCGCGCGGCGCATGTTGCTCGTAGGGGCGGGTCTTAGACCCGCCCCTACACGTGATTTCGTGACGAAATTGCGCCTTGTGCGCGATGTCCTGTTGCTGCTCCGCCGCGCTATACTTGCGGCGGAGCATTTTGATTCCAATGACCGAATCCTCGACCCCTAAACGCCCGTCGCTGGACGCGCGCCTGCTGGCGGAAGCCCGTATCGCCCGCCGACCGCTGCTGCTCACGGTGAGCCTGACCGGGCTGGTCGCGCTCACGGTGATCGCGCAGGCGTACCTGTTCAGCCACGTGATCGATCAGGTGTTTTTGCGCGGCGCGAGTTTGGCGGCGGTCGCCGGGCTGCTAGTCGCGCTGGCGGGCGTGATCGTCCTGCGCGCGCTGCTGAGCTTCGGCAGTGCCGCGGCGGCTGCGAGGCTGGCGATCCGCGTGAAAGCCGACCTGCGGCGCCGCTTCACGGCGCAGCTTTTGGCGCTGGGACCCGCTTATACGCAGGGCGAGCGCAGCGGCGAACTGGCGCTCACCGCCACCGAGGGCGTCGAGAAGCTGGACGCCTACTTCCGCGATTATCTGCCGGGCGCGCTGGGCGCGGTGCTGGTGCCGCTGCTGATCCTGCTGGTGGTGGTTCCGCTCGACCTGCTGACCTTCGTGGTGCTGCTGATCACCGCGCCGCTGATCCCGCTGTTCATGGCGCTGATCGGCATGGCAGCCGGGGCGCTGGCGCGGCGTCAGTTCGGCGAGATGCAGTTCCTCGGCGCGCACTTTCTGGACGTGATGCAGGGCTTGACCACCCTCAAGCTGTTCAACCGCAGCCGCTATCAGGTCGAAACCATCCGCCGGATCACCGGGCAGTTCCGTGAGGCGACCCTGCGGGTGCTGCGAGTCGCGTTTCTCTCCGCGCTCACGCTGGAGATGCTGGCGACCCTCAGCGTGGCGATTGTCGCGGTCGAGATCGGGCTGCGGCTGCTGAACGGCGGCATCGGCTTCGAGCAGGCGCTGTTTCTGCTGGTGATCGCGCCGGAGTTCTACCTGCCGCTGCGCGCGCTAGGGGCGAAGTTTCACGCCGAAGTCGAGGGCAAAGCCGCCGCCGAGCGCATCTTCGAGGTGCTGGACACGCCCGTGTCCGTAGGGGCACGACGAGACGACCAAAAGTCGTACCTGCCCCTACCAACCAACGTAGGGCGTATCGCCTTCGAGGACGTGCGGTTACGCATATGGGGATCGCCCCGCGCTGAACGGCTTGACTTTCGCGCTGGAGCCGGGGCAGCGGGTGGCGCTGGTCGGCGCGAGCGGCAGCGGCAAAAGCACCACCGCCTCGCTGCTGCTGCGCTTCATCGCGCCCGAATTCAGGGCAGATTCGGGTGGGCGATCTGGACTTGGAGCAGATTCCGCCGGATCAGTGGCGCGCGCGGATCGCGTGGGTATCGCAGCAGCCCTATCTGTTCAATGCGACCATTGCCGAGAACATCCGGCTCAGCAAGCCCGACGCCACCGACGATCAGGTGAGGACGGCGGCGCAGGCTGCCCGCGCGCACGAGTTCATCACGGCGCTGCCGGGCGGCTACGCGACCCGATCCGGCGAGCGCGGCTTGCGCTTGAGCGGCGGGCAGGCGCAGCGGATCGCGCTGGCGCGCGCCTTTCTGCGCGACGCCCCGCTGCTGATTCTGGACGAAGCCACCGCCAACCTCGACCCCGAAACCGAAGCCGAGATCGACCATGCGCTCGCCCGATTGCTGGCGGATCGAACCGCGCTGATCATCGCGCACCGCCTGCGCACGGTGGTCAGCGCCGACCGGATCGTGGTGCTGGACGCCGGGCGCGCGGTCGAGCAGGGCACGCACGATCAACTGATGGCGGCGAGCGGCGTCTATTGCGGGCTGGTGGAGGCGTTCGAGTGAGGCGGCTGATCGCGCTGACGCTCCCATTCTGGCGCGGGATGGCGCTGGCGACGCTGCTGGGCGTGCTGACCATCGGCAGCAGCGTTGGCTTGATGATGACCTCGGCGTGGCTGATCTCGAAAGCCGCGCTTCAGCCCTCGATTGAGGAGCTGGGGGTCGCCATCGTCGGCGTGCGCTTCTTCGGCATCGCGCGTGGCATCTTCCGCTATCTGGAGCGGCTGGTCTCGCACGACACCACTTTCCGGCTGCTGGCGCACCTGCGGGTGCGCTTCTACGAGGCGATTGAGCCGCTGAACCTGAGCGACTTCCGCAGCGGCGACCTGCTCAGCCGGGTGGTGGACGACATCGAGAGCCTGCAAAATCTGTACCTGCGGGCGATTGCGCCGCCGCTGGTCGCGCTCTTGGTCGCGGCGGCGATGACCCTGCTGTTCGCCGCTTTTGATCCACTGGTGGCGCTGATCGCGCTCGCCTTCATGCTCGCCGCCGGGATCAGCGCGCCGCTGCTGGCGGGCTGGGGCGGGCGGCGCGTCGGGCGGGCGCTGGTGCAAACTCACGCCGACCTCAATGCCGGGTTGATCGACGCGGTGCAGGGCATCGGCGAGATGCTGGTCTACGGGCGGGAGGCGGCGCAGCTTGCCGAACTGGACGCGCTCAACGCTGCGCTCAGCGATCAGGAGATGGGCTTCGCTTACGTGGACGCCGCGCAGTCGGCGCTGGTCGCTTCGCTTATGGCGAACGGCGGGGCGCTGGCGGTACTGGCGGTCGCCATCCCGCGCGTCGATCCGATCTTCTTGGCGGCGCTGGCGTTGGGCACCACCGCCGCGTTTGAAGCCTTCATGCCGCTGGCCCAGGCAGCCGCGCAGTTCGGCGCCAATCGCGCCGCTGGTGAGCGGTTGTTTGAATTGGTCGATGCGCCGCCCGCCGTGACCGATCCGCCAGTTCCCGCTCGCTTACCGTCGCCCAGCGATTTGCGGCTCGATCACGTGACTTTTCGCTATGCGCCCGGCGATCCGCCCGCGCTGGACGACCTCTCGCTGACCCTCCCGGCGGGCGCGCGGATCGCGGTGGTCGGCGTGAGCGGATCGGGCAAATCGACGCTGGTGAGCCTGCTGGCGCGGCTCCACGACCCGGACAGCGGGCAGATTCAACTGGGTGGGCGCGACCTGCGCGCCTACGCCCAGACCGACGTACGCGGCGTGGTCGGCGTGATGGAGCAGCGCACCCACCTGTTCAACACCACCATCCGCGAGAACATCTGGATCGGGCGGCCCGACGCCGACGAGAGTGCGGTGATCGAGGCGGCACGGCGGGCGCAGCTAGCGCCGCTGATCGAGTCGCTGCCCGACGGCATCACCACGCTGGTGGGCGAAAACGGGCTGAAGCTCAGCGCTGGGGAGCGCCAGCGGGTCGCGCTGGCGCGGGTGCTGCTCAAGGACGCGCCGATTCTGGTGCTGGACGAGCCGACCGCCAACCTCGATACCGTGAACGAGCGCGCCATCCTCGAAACCATCCTCACCCAGACCGCCGGGCACACGTTGATCCTGCTCACGCACCGGCTGGCACTGCTGAATCAGATGGACGAGATCGTGGTCTTGCAGCGCGGGCGCGTGGTCGAGCGGGGCACGCACGATCAACTGATGGCGCGCGATGGCTTCTACCGCCGCCTGTATGGGACTGATCCATTCGGCTTGTCGCATCCGGTCGAATGATCTAGGATCGGCGTAAATAGGTTTTACGCAGGGGATAAACCATGACCAGCGGGCAAATTCGTTTCTTCGACACGCCGACCGGGGCGGTTCCGCTCCACCAGATCGCGGTGCATCTGAACCCGATTGACGACGTTGCCATCGCCAAGACGCCGATCTCGCCGGGCGTCGTGATCACGCGCGCCGACGCGCCCGACCTGCCGATCCGCCAGTTCATCCCCAGCGGGCACAAATTCGCGCTGCACGCGGTCGCGGAGGGCGAGCCGATCCGCCGCTACGGGCAGATCATCGGCACCGCCACCCAGCCGATCCAGCCGGGCGATCACGTCCACACCCACAATCTGGCGTTCGACGATTTCGAGCGCGACTACGCCTTCTGCACCGACATTCGTCCGGTGGAGTATGTGCCGGAGGATCAGCGGCGGAGGTTCATGGGCTACCTGCGCCCGGATGGGCGGGTCGGCACGCGCAACACCATCGCCATCCTCGCCAGCGTGAACTGCTCGGCGCACACCATCCGCGAGATCGCTCACTACTTCACGCCGGAGCGTCTCGCCGCTTACCCCAACGTGGACGGCGTGATCCCGCTGACGCACGGCTTGGGCTGCGGGCTGCGGCTGGGCGGGGAAGACTACGACCTCTTGCAGCGCACCATCGTGGGCATGGCGCGTCACCGCAACGTCGGCGCGTACCTGATGATCGGCTTGGGCTGCGAGACCAACCAGATTCAGGACCTCATGGATAACTACCACTTGAACGCCGATCCGTCGCATCTCCCGCTCAACCTGACCATTCAGGGGGAGGGCGGCATCCGCAAAACGATTAAGGCGGGGATCGAAATGGTGGAGCGGCTGCTGCCAGTGGTCAACGCGACCCCGCGCACGCCCCAGCCGATCTCGGAACTGGTGGTGGCGCTCAAGTGCGGCGGCAGCGATGGCTGGTCAGGCGTGACCGCCAACCCAGTGGTTGGCTTGGTCGCCGACGAGATCGTGCGGCAGGGCGGCAGCGCCGCGCTGGCGGAGACGCCGGAAATCTACGGCGCGGAACATCTGCTTACGCGGCGCGCGATCAACCGGGAAGTGGGCGAAAAGCTGATCGCCAAAGTGCGCTGGTGGGAGGCACACGCCGCCAAGCACAACATGGAGATCGACAACAACCCCAGCGCGGGCAACAAGGTCGGCGGGCTAACCACCATCCTCGAAAAGTCGCTGGGTGCAGTGGCGAAAAGCGGATCGACCCCGCTGATGGACGTGTTCGATTACGGCGAGCCGATCACCACGCGCGGCTTCAGCTTCGTGGATACGCCCGGCTACGACCCGGTGTGCGTGACCGGGCAGGTCGCCAGCGGCTGCAATCTGGTGCTGTTCACCACCGGGCGCGGATCGGTGTTCGGCTACAAGCCCGCGCCCAGCATCAAGATCGCCACCAACACCGCCATCTACGAGCACATGATCGACGACATGGATTTCAACGCCGGGAAGGTGCTGGACGGCGGGGATATGCAGACCACCGCCGACGAACTGCTCGACTTGATGATCGCGGTGGCGTCGGGGCAGCCGAGCAAGAGCGAGGCGCAGGGCGTCGGCGAATCCGAGTTCGTTCCGTGGAGCCTCGGCGGGACGCTGTAGACGCTATTCAGTGTGTGAGTTCTGATTGAGGATGTCGGCTACCCGACTTGCCGCTTCGCTTGGCGATTCGGCATGAAGCCACTGCCGTGATGCCAGTGAAAGCGGCACCTGCTTAGGATCGACATTGCCAATCAGCACGGGGATAATCGTCTTTTCACCGCCTATGGCAGCACCGATCTCGAAGAATACGTTTGGATTATCCAGACTGTTTGGGCTGAAGAACACGATGAGCGTGTCGCTTTGCCGCAACGCATCCTCGATTTTGTCGGCGAATGAGTCTCCGGGGCGCAGCGCTTCATGATCGAACCAGTAGTCACGAATACCTGCCTCAGCCAGCGCACCCGCAAACTTGGCAACCCAAGGTTCATCCTGATGAGCGTAGGACAGGAAAATGCTGTATTCCTTAGCTGCGCTATTCATATCGGTTCTCATCTCTTACTCTCGCCCGAAGCTGAGAGAAATATCGGTCTATTTCATTCAGCTTGATCATATCACAACTCTTCAGAAACGCGGGAACTTCGGCGCGTGAGACAAACTCCGAGATCGAGATACCGTGCAGCACAATGATAATCGGAATGCCACGCAGCCAAGCTGCACCAATCTCCGTCCACACAAAAGGTCGCCCCAGCGCCCAAGGGGTGAGTAACACGATTAGTTCGTGGGCTATATTTAGGAAATTTCGAATATCCTCGTCGAATTCGTCACCGATTTTGATGTTGGCTTCATCGAGGAAGAATTTCGCTCCTGTTGCCCCGATTTCCCGTGCAATCTGGCGTGCTACCCACGTATCTTCACTAGAATGACTGACAAAAACCAGATGTTTATGTTCCGATGAAGTCATAGCTATTCACTGACTGGTGAATCTGCTGCGCTTGTCGAGTAGTGTAGCATGGACTCGGCTATTACAACAGTAGTTAGACTACAATCACAAATGCCGCGCCAGCCACGCCTCAATCGGCGCGCCGTCCCAACGATGCACGTCGTCGAAGCTGTGGACGGTGAAGCGATCCGCTGCGCCGAAGGTCGCATAAATGCGCCGCAGAGTCGCCGCCGCTGCCTCGACCCCGTGAGCCGGATAGATCGGGTCTCGCAGCCCGTGCTCGACCACCAGCGGGCGCGGCGCGATCAGCCCGGCGATCTCGTCCATCTCGGCGTATTCGAGGATGCCGGGGATGTAGTTGCAGAGGCAGTGATCAATGGTCATGATCGAATCGCGGAAGGTGCAGACCGCCCCGCTGATGTAGGCGCAGGTGATGCGCGTATCCAGCGCGGCGCTGTACAGGGTCGCCGTGCCGCCGCCGGACAAGCCGACGCAGGCGAGCGTGCCAGATTGGGTGTCCGGGCGCGTCTGGAGATAGTCGATCAGGCGCATCAGGTCCCACACCCGCAGACCCATCAGCGTCCTGCCGCTCATCAGCGCGTTCAGCAAGTCGCGCTCGCACGACGAGAGCCACGGCGCGGTTGGGTCGGCTTGCTGCATCTCACGCTCCCGCTGCTCCATCCGCTCGCCGAAGCCGCGCAGTTCCGGCGCGAACACCTGATAGCCGAGCCGCACGATCTGAAGGGCGTAGTCGTAGTGATGCTCCGCGCCGTATTCGGCGGCGCTGGCGTTGCCGTCGATGCCGATCAGCGCTTTCGCGCCCCACGATCCATGCCCGTGCAGCGCGATCACCGGCTTGTGCGGCGCGGGATGGTGCGGCGTGAGGACGTAGCAGGGCATGTATTCGCCCGGCTGAGTCTGAAGCATGATCTTCTCGCGCGTGAAGCCGTCCCCTTCGACCGTCTCGACGACCACCGGCGCGAGGTCGCAGCGCTCCGCCGGGAAGCCGCCCAGCAGCCGCGCGACTTGCTGGCGCAGCACCGCTTGCCAGCGTTCGGCGTCGTCGCGGGTCTGCGCGCTGAAAGCAAGCTTGCGGCTGTCACTCTCGTACCAGCGCCACAAGCCGGGCAGAGTGCGGGTTTCGAACTCGGCGTCAGCCATGCTGCGACTTCCCGAAGAATTCTTGCTGCAAGCGCAGCGCCTCGGTATCCGCCTTGATCGCGCGGATGGCTGCCGCCAGCGCGCGGGCACGCGCCGCCAGATAGCGCTCGCCTTTCTCCGCCGTCGCGGGCGTTCCGTCGCCGCGATAATGGGTCGGGTGATCAGCGTACCACCAGATGCCGGTGGTCACGCCCAAATCGCGCAGCGCTTGCAGTCGTCCCTGCGGCATCCCTTCGCCGTCCGCCCGCAGTTGATCCCGATGCACCAGATCGGGGCGGATCGCCATGATCATGCTGCTCTCGCTCTCGCCCGCGTGACCATCGACGCTGCTCTCCCACTGCGCGCTGACCGCCGCCTCGTCATCATCGCTGAGCGGCGGCTCGGCGATGTAGACCGCGTAATCGCGCGGGGATGCCAACTGCATCTGGACGAAGTAGCGGATCAGGGCGTTGTTGCCGCCGTGCGCGTTCACCAGCACAACTTTGCTGAAGCCGTTGCGGGCGATCTCGCGGCAGAGGTTGTCCATCAGGCTCAGGATCAAGTCCGGCTCGATGGCGATGGTTCCGGCGACGTGACGCGCTTCCAGAATTTGGGTAAAGATCAAATCGGGGAAAATCACCGCCGGTTCGAGTTCGGCGGCGCGGCGGCAGAGGTCGCGCGCGATGTACATGTCGGTGCCGATGGGCAGGTGATGCGCGTGCCGCTCGACCACCGAGAGCGGCAGCAGACACACCCCCTCGGCGCTCTGGACTGCCTGCGGAAATTGGTCGCCCGTGAGTTCTTCCCAGCGCATAAAATCATTCCTTTGCAGGTCTATTCGAATTCAATTGTTCCCGATCATAGCGCATTTTGGCGAGCGGCTCTGCATTTGGGGAGTAGTGAAAGTCGCGGATCAAGCAATGAAATCAATTTAACCTCACCGTGCTGCGCGGCTGACCTTTGGTCAGCTTCCCTCTCCACAAAGTGGAGAGGGACTGCGGCTGAGGTCGGGACCGTATCCACCCAAATCACCACTCCCTGCATTTGTGAACTTCTTCCAATGAATTTGCCATTTCTTTGTCACCATTCAACATAATCTCTGAGGCAGCTTTCCCTAGACTTGGCATCTGTTGTTCACGCTCAATCATGAAGGTGGCTATGATACTCCGAGATTTTCTGGAAATCCCCTATGACCAATTGGAAGAACTGAACCTCGAAAGCAAGAGCAAACGCCTCAACCCTCCCGACGCGCTCCGCGAGGAACGGATGCGCTACCTGACCGACGAGAAGCGCATCAAAGCCGTGACCGTATGCTTCACCGACCTTGAGGGGCGGCTGCACATGCTGGATTACGACAAGAAGTTCCTGCTCAAGTCGGCGGACAACTTAACCTTCGACGGTTCGTCGGTGCGCGGCTTTTCACAGCAAGCTGAATCCGACCTGCGCCTGAGCATCGACTGGTCGGCGTTCTACTGGCTGCCTTCAGACGTATTCAGCCCCGGCAAGGTACTGGTCTTTGGCGAAGTGCTGGAGCGGTCAGGCGATCCGTACTCTGCCGACATCCGCTCGATGCTCAAGCACTTCAGCGCCGAACAGAGGGAGCGGCAGGGGTACAGTTTCAACGTTTCCAATGAGATCGAGGGCTTCGTCTTTCGCGGTGCGCACGCCGAACAGCGCTACGTTGAAACTGGCAGTTTTGAGTTCGTGGCTATCGGCGGTTATTACCACTCGCTGCCGGGCGATGTGCTGCGCTCGTTCATCGACACCGCGGCGGAAGTGCAGCGGGCGATGGGTTTCGCTAACGAGAAAGATCACCCGGAAGTTGCGCCGTCTCAGTTCGAGATGAACTACGGTCATTCCGAAGCATTAGTCGCCGCCGATCAAGTGCAGCTTTACAAGCTGATCAGCCGTCAGGTAGCGACCCAACTTGATCTGACCGCGAGTTTTCTGCCCAAGCCTGTGACCGGGGTCAATGGCAGCGGGATGCACACCAACATGTCGGTTTCGCGCAACGGAACCAACCTCTTCTACGACGCGCAGGGCAGGGACGGCATTTCGAGTTTCGCGTGGGATTTCGTCCACCGCATCCTAAATCACGGGCGCGACCTGTGCCTAATCCTCAATCCCAGCGTGAACGCCTATCGACGGCTCGACCCGCATTTTGAAGCGCCCAATCAGGTCAAAGCGTCGCCGATTGATCGCGGCAGCATGGTGCGCATCCCGATAGGCAACGAACGGTCGGCTCGCATCGAAGTCCGCTCGATTGCGCCGGATGCCAATCCCTATCTGGCGATCTATACGCTGTTCCGAACCGGGCTGGAGGGCACGGCTGCCGCCAGTACGGATTTCGGCGAGACTCTGCCCGATAACATCTACGACGCGATTGCGGATTTGGAAGGCAGCGCCTTTGTCAAGACACTGCTGAGCGGCGTGGCGGAGAAATACGCGGCGCTCAAGCGCGCGTCAGCGGATCGTTGCCCGCGGTTGCTTGGCAGCCAGATCAAGGCTTCCGAAATCCAATTCCACCACGAAGTCACCAATCAGTATTTGTGGAATAACTTCTAATCATTACCACGCATTCGGCAGGGGAAGGTTAAGGACTTTCCCCTACAATTTATTCCACGCGTCCGTATCGCTAAATGCCGCTGAAGGCGTTGACCCCGCCATCGACCATGATCAGCGTGCCGTTGACGAAGCGCGCCGAGGGGCTGCACAGCCAGATCAGCGCGCCGATCAAGTCGGACGGCTCGCCGAAGTGCCCGGCGGGCGTATGCTCGATGATTTTCCTGCCGCGCGCGGTCAGCGAGCCGTCCGGGTTGAGCAGCAAGGCGCGGTTCTGATCGCCCACGAAGAAGCCCGGCACAATCGCGTTGACGCGCAGCCCCTCGCCGAACTTGGTCGCCAGTTCCACCGACAGCCACTTGGTGAAGTTGTCGATGGCGGCTTTCCCGGCGGAATAGGCGACGGCGCGGGTCAGCGCCCGCTGCGCGTTCATCGACGAGATGTTGATGATGCAGCCCTGTTTCTGCTGCGCCATCACCGCGCCGAACACTTGCGACGGCAGCAGCGTGCCGATTAGGTTCAGTTCGATCACTTCGCGCATCGGGTCGAGCGCCATGTCGAAGATGGTCTGGTCGGGCGCGACGGTCGCCGCTGGTGTGGTGCCGCCCGCCGCGTTCACCAGAATGTCGATGCCCCCCCACGCGCCCACCACCTGATCGCGCGCGATTTCGAGCTGCGGCTTGTCCATCACGTCCGCCGGAGCCGCCAGCGCGACCCCGCCCAAGTCGGCGATCTGCTGGACGACCTGCTCGGCTTTGTCGCGGCGGCGCCCCAGAATGGCGACTTTCGCGCCCGCCTGCGCCAATCCGCGCGCCATCGCCCCGCCGAGGACGCCGGTTCCCCCGGTCACGATGGCGCGCTTGCCTTCCAGACTGAACAGACTGTTGACATATTCTGTCGGTGTCATGATTTTCGCTTTCAGCTATTCATTCGTACCTCACAGCCGATAGGTCTGCTTCGCCAGATCGTAGGCGAGCGCGTGCATCATCGCGTGGGCGTCGTCCCGGTCGATGATCTGCCGCGCGACCAAGCCCGCCAGCCAATCCGCGCTGGCGCGCCGCCACAGGTCATGCCGCGCCGGGATCGACGGATAGGCGCGGGTGTCGTCGTTGAACCCGGCGGTGTTGTAAATCCCGGCGGTCTCGACCACGTTCTCGAAGAAGCGCCGCATCCCGTTCAGGCTGTCGTAGAACCACCACGGCGGACCCAGCCGCAGCGCTGGATAAACTCCCGCCAGCGGCGCGAGTTCGCGGCTGTAGGTGGTTTCGTCGAGGTTGAACAGCACGATGGATAAATCGGCGCGGCTGCCGAACCAGTCGAGCAGCGGCTTGAGGCTGCGCGTGAATTCGCTGGTGATCGGGATGTCCGCGCCCATGTTGCGCCCGAACTGCTGATAAATCGCCGGGTCGTGGTCGCGGAAGCTGCCGACGTGAAGCTGCATCACCAAGCCGTCGTCGGCGCTCATGCGCGCCATCTCGATCAGCATGTGCCCGGTGAAGCGCCGGGCGTCGTCGGCAGTCGCTTCGCCGCGCAGCCCCCGCTCGAACAGCGCTGAGGCGTCGGCATCGCTGAGCCGCCCGGTGTAAGGCGTCTCGGCGGCGTGGTCGGTGGCTTTCGCGCCCATTGACTTGAAGAAGGCGCGGCGCTGCTCCAGCGCTTGGATATAGCCCGCGTAGCTGGTCGCGTCGATGCCCGACACCTCGCTGAGCGCGTCGATGTTCTGACGCCAGCCGACGGTTTCGAGGTTGATCACCGCGTCGGGGCGGAAGGTCGGGATCACGCGCCCCGTCCAGCCGGAATCGCGGATGGCTTGATGATACTGAAGCGTGTCGGTGGCGGCGTCGGTGGTCGCCAGCACTTCGATATTGAAGCGCTCGAACAGCGCGCGCGGGCGAAATTCGGGCTGCGCCAGCTTTTCGACCAGCAGGTCGTAGATCATCTGGGCGTTGGTGCCGTCGATCTTGGCGTCGATGCCGAACACGTCGCGCAGCTCGTCGCGCAGCCAGAACTCCGGTGGGCGTCCCGCGAAACAGGTACCAGTGATCGCACACCATCTGCCAGATTTTGCGGTGATCACGCTCGACTTCGCCGCCGTCCAAGCGCGGGATGCCCAGCGCTTCCAGCTTGATCCCCTGCGAGTACAGCATCCGAAAGACGTAGTGATCGGGGATAATCAGCAGATCGACCGGGGTGCCGAAGCTGTAATCCGGGTCTGCCAGCAGGCGCGGATCGACGTGCCCATGCGGGCAGATCAGCGGCAGGCTGCGGATCGGGTCGTAAAGCTCGTGGGCGATGCTGGCGGTCTCCGGGGCGAAGTAGCGGTTGTTCATCGGGATTTCTCCGGCAGCGGGAACAGATCGTTAACCTGAACCAGCCTGCCCGTCTTCATCAACTCGTTGGCGGAGATGCCCACCAGAATCGACGCCGCGCCGTCGACGTGCGACGCCGCGCGGTGATAGGGATCAGGCGGCGGAGTGGGCGAGAAAATCTGCTCCAGCATCACCGGGTCAGCGCCGCCGTGACCGCCTTCTCCGGTATCCAGCGGCACTTCGTAGGGCGCGCCGAACATCGGGAATACCCGCAGATGCACCTGCTTGAAGGCGGTGGTGCTGGCGGCGGTTTGGTTATCGCCCAGCAGGTGATTGACGTTCTCCAGCACGTCCAACTCGACGCGCCCCTTGTTCCCGGTGATGGCGACCCGCAGCCCTTCCCACGGCGAATAGGCGATCAGGCAGTAGGACATAATCGCGCCGTTCTGGTAGCGCGCCGTGACCGCCATGGTGTCCTCAATGGTGATCGGCTCGCCGAACACGTTGCGGTCGCGCAGGTAGCCGCTTTCGGCTTCCGCGTCCAGATACAGCCCGCGAAAGGCGGCTTTCTGGTCGAGGAACAGCGCAAACGGATCATGGGCGGCTTCGGGAACTCCGGTGTAGCGGGCGTAGCGGTAATGCTCGCCACGCGCTTCGGCGTTCTCTCGCCCGTAGAAGCTCAGCTTGCCCAGCGCGAACACGCTCTGCGGATAGGAGTTGATCCACCAGTTGACCAGATCGAAGTGGTGGGTGGCTTTATGCACCATCAGACCGCCGCTGTTCTGCTTTTCGCGGTGCCAGCGCCGGAAATAATCCGCGCCGTGACTGGTATCCAGCAGCCACGAGAAATCGACCGCCAGCGGCTGCCCGACCGCGCCGTTCATGATCTGCTGGCGCAGCGCCGTGTACGCCGGGGCGTAGCGATAGTTGAAGGTCACGCGCAGCTTGCGCCCGGTGCGCTCAATCGCGTCGAAGATCGCGCGCAGCTTCTCGGCGTCGATGGTCAGCGGCTTTTCGGTGATCACGTCGCAGCCCAGTTCCATCGCCCGGATGATGTACTGGTGATGGTATCGGTCGATGGTGGTGACGATCACGATGTCCGGCTTGGTCTCGGCGATCATCCGGTCGAATTGATCGGCGGGGTAGGTAGGGCGGGGCGGGCTGAGCTGCTGGTTGTACCAGTCCATTCGGGTCTGGCTCAAATCGCACAGCCCGACCAACTCCGCCGAGTCGCAGTACACGTCGGTGATAGCTTCGATATACATCCCGGCGCGTGACCCGGTTCCAACCAGCGCATAGCGTTTCGGTGACATGGTGGTTCCCCTTCCTGTGGCAGGGAACAGCGTAACATGGCGCGCCGAAAATGCAAAGCGACCACGCTGTCCAAGTGGGGCGAATCAAAAAGCCGCCGGAGCCGACTCCGGCGGCTGGTTTTGGGCAAGCTCAACCAGCGCGTGCCATCGGCAGCCGGACGCTGAACATGCTGCCTTCGCCCACCTGACTCTCTACGTGGATGCTCCCCGCGTGGCGATCAATGATGGCTTTGGTGATGGTCAAGCCCAGACCCAAGCCGCCGTTTTGCGTCCCTCTGGCGTCATCGACCCGGTAGAAGCGCTCGAAGATGTGGCTCAAATCCTCGGAGCCGATGCCGATCCCGGTATCCTGCACCCGAACCACGACGCTGTCGCCATCTCGCAGCGTCGAGAGTGTCACCTCGCCGTTGGGCGTATAGTAGATGGCGTTCACCACCAAATTCGAAAGCGCCAGTGTGAGTTCTTCCTGATTCGCCAGCACCAGCGGCAAATCCTGAGCGGACTTGAAGTGAAGCTGGGTCCCGCGTTCATTCGCCAATTTCTGATTGCGCACCATCGCGTAGCCGACCAGCTCGTTCACGTCCACGTCCAGCAGGCTGTTGGGTTTCCCCTCTTCCAGCCGCAGCAGCATCAACATGCTCTCGACCATGTCGGCGAGGCGTTCAGTCTGCTTATCCAGCGCGTCCAGACGCTCGGTGTGTTCGCTGCCGACTTCCCGGCGCAGAATGTACTGGCTCATCTTGATGCTGGCTAAGGGCGTGCGGAGATCGTGGGACATGTGGTTGATGAACTGCTGCAAGAGCCGCACGCGCTCGCGTTCCAACGAGAGTTCGAGGGTCTGCTGCTCGACGTGCTTGCGCTCGGTGATGTCGTACAGCATGATCAGCCGTCCAGCCGCTTCGCCGTGATAGCTCAGCAGCGGGGTACTCTGAAGCTCGTAGTAGGGGCCGGATTCGGTCAGCCGGATTTCAGTCTTGAATTCGTTCACGTCCGCAATCTGGCTGACGATCTGCTGCTGGTCAGGAAACGCGGTCGATGCCGTGCTTCCCAAGACCTGCCGCTCGGCGCAGCCGAGGATTTGCTCGGCGGCGTGGTTCAGCCCCATCACCCGCCCCTTCAGATCGATCAGGACAATTCCGGTTTTCACGTTGCGGAAAATCAGGTCGTAGGCGACCGGGATGATGTCCATGAAGCGGTAGCGGCTCATGGCGAGCAGCATCAGGACGCCGGAAAATGCCAGCACCAGCGCCACCGGGTCGAACGGCGCCAGCGGGTTCAGCCCGGCGATCTGCGCGAGGTAAGTCAGCATCGGCAGGGCGGTGGCGATAATGACCATCCGCGCCTGACTGCGAAAGATCGGCTGAGACCGAACGGCGGAGCGCAGCAGCAGCAGCCAGCTCCCCATCAGCACCACGTAGCTGTAACCGAGCCAGACCCAGAACGCCGCGCCGTAAGCCACCACCCGGCTCATGATCAGCCCGTTGGTGTCGACGAACTCGTACTGCTGGTAAAGCAGTTGGTGAGATTCGGCAAACAGCGCCAGACCCAAGATCGCCAGCGGCACCCCTGCCAGCAGCGGCAGCGTATAGCGCGTCAGCCAGCGGTCGTGACTGCTGAATTGGATGGCGAAAACACCCCAGAAGAAGATAAATCCGGTGGTGCCGAGGTAGATCACCCGGTTCATTGCCAGCTTGAGCGCCGGAATGGCGAAGGCGATTTCGAGACAGGTTCCGACCGCAAAAATGGAGCAGAACAGCATGGTCATCGACCACGCCGTCGCGCCGCGTGCCGGGCGGAGCGCCCATGTGCGCACCGATAAGTAGATCATGAGAGCGGCGACCAGCGCGTACACCGGGAGAATAGGGGCAAATTGGAACATCCAACGCCGTTCCTTCAACTCCGTCACTTCGGGAGCCGATGTTCTGCCATGATGGGACTGCTGTAACTGTTATGGTTCTGTAACTGTAGTGTATCACCGCTCCTTTCAGCCGTGTCTTAACGCATCCAGTCCCGTTCGTTCGACCGCTACGATCCCGATAGCAGCACCGTTGAATTCGTTTGCTGCGATCCGAGTATCCGGGCAGGAGAGGAGTATAATTTCCCGTATCAACGGCACTCCATCTTCCTATATCCGATTCTCGCACGAGTCGTCAGGGGTTTGACCTACCCATGAATATCGAGTTCGATGGCGAAATTATATTCTGGCGTGGACCCGCTCCGTGGTATTTCGTGACCGTCCCGGAGGAGCAGAGCCGCGACATCAAAGCCATATCCAACTTCGTCACTTATGGCTGGGGCGTGATTCCGGTACAGGTTCGGATCGGCAGCACCGAGTTCAAGACCTCCTTGTTTCCCAAAGATGGACTTTACCTCGTCCCCATCAAAGCCAGCGTCCGAAAAGCGGAAGCGCTTGAGCAAGGCGATACCGTGACCGTGCGGCTCGACGTTTGAAAGGCTGCCAACCAAAAACAGTCGGAGAAATTAAACTCCGGCGGTTGTGCTTTGGCGAGCGTAAGTTCGCCTGCGAGCGCCGCTGACGCGCTTCCGTTGCAGCCTGAGCGAGTTGCTGACCACAAATATCACAGAATAAGGAACGCCATCCTCAAGCAGAAATGCTTTCGTGCCAGTTTAGAGGATACCTTTCTGCTTCACTTGCTCACTTCTATTTGATGCGATTATCCTGCAACTTGAAGTTCGAAGCCAATAATTTGCGTTCGAGTACAGAATCGTTACAATGTGAAAAATACGCCAAATCATCCGCCTCGATTCGCATCAAACCGCGATCCCCACGTATTGGTGTCCAGACCGAGACAGGTTCGATTTTCGACGCTTGCAGCTAGTCGATAGGGACGAACGAACCCTATCTTTGGCGCGTATACAGCACAGCCTGCCCTATACGCTCAGATCGCACGCAGCGAACAATCGAATAGGGGATGAGCATGTCACATGCAGCACGCCCACCGCGTATCAAGCCGCCGGTTTCGGTTTCATTTGCCCTGATCCTCACCCTCATTATCGCTTTGATGGTGCCCGCGCAGCGCGCCTACGCCGCGTCGCTCGTGGTCAACAGCACGGGCGATGCCGACGATGCCAACCCTGCCGACGGCATCTGCGCGACGGCGGGGAGCGTCTGTACGCTGCGCGCCGCTATCGAGACCGCCAACGCCCTCGGCGGCACCAACACGATCAGCTTCGACGGGGCAACCTTTGCCACGCCCAAGACCATCACGCTGACCAGTAATCTGCACGTGAGTACCGGCACGCTGACGATCACGGGCACGGGCACGGTGACGGTCGATGGTGGCGGGGTCACTCAGCTACTCCTGATTGACTCTGCCGCGACGGTGAGCCTCAGCGATCTGACACTGGCGCATGGCTCGACTAATTCCAACGGCGGTGGCATCGACAATGCCGGGACGCTGACGGTGACCAACAGCACCTTCTCTGGCAACGTCGCCTTGTTCAACGGCGGCGGCATCGAAAACACCGGGACGCTGACCGTGACCAACAGCAGCTTCTCTGGCAACTCAGCCGGGAATTACGGTGCTGGCATCTACAACTTCAACGACGCGCTGATGGTGACCAACAGCACCTTCTATGGCAACAGAGCCAACTTTACCGGCGGCGGTATCTACACTTACGCCGGCACACTGACAGTGAACTGATTCAAACTATTTGATTGAGAGGGATTGATAGTGCATCATGAGAGAAAAACCCGACCAAAGGTGATTTCTCATGAGCACTATCCCTACCAGTGTAACCGAAGAACAGTTTGAGCTGCATGTCCGACCTTTTCTGACTACTGCCAAACGAGGCTATCCGTGCAAAATCGCGTTGGTCAAAGTCTTCAACTACCTGCTCTACCGCTTGCATACCGGCTGTCAGTGGGCGCAGTTGCCGATTGCGCCTGCGCGCGCCGACCCCGAAAAAAAGAGATTAGCTGGCAAGCGGTCTACTATCACTTCCAGAAATGGAGCGCCGATGGCAGTCTTCAGCGGGTCTGGCAACAAAGTATCCAAACGATCCAAACTGACCTCGATTTGACGCAGTTAGAATCTCGATGGCAGTCACGCACAGGCGAAGAAGGGCGGTGAGAGTGTCGCTTATCAGCCTCGAAAACGAGCCAAAACCTCGAACATTCTGCCCATCACCGATGCTCAGGGCTATGTAGTGGCTTCGACCGGGATCGTCGCGGGCAACCATCATGATGCTTTCGACCTCAAACCGCATCTCCAAGACGCCTTTCGCAGCGATGAAGCACTTGGGACTGACGATTGCCGGAGCCTACTTCAACGCCGATAGCGCTTTTGATACGCTGGAAGCACGCAGGGTTTGTTTCAATCACCGGGTCATCCCCAACATCTGCGAGAACAAACGTAACCGAAAATCCGTCAAACCTGGACGTAAACGCCTGTTCAACGCCGCCATCTACAAGCAGCGCTTCACCAGTGAACGCAGCTTTGCTTGGATTGACAAGTTTCGGGCGCTGCTCATCCGTTTTGAGCGCAAGGATGCCAACTTTCTCGCTGCTCATTATCTCGCTTTTGCGCTCATTAATCTGCGCCACTTGTTTGCAGCAAAAGCTTAAATCACTTCAGTGACCAACAGCACCTTCTCTGGCAACACAGCCGATTTTAGTTCCGGCGGCGGCGTCTACACCAACGGCGGCACACTAGCGCTCAGCAACACGATTATTGCCAACAGCGCCGGCAGCACCGACTGCTGGAGTAGCGGCAGTCTGACGGCGAGTCACAACCTGATCAAGGATGGTACCTGCATCACCGCTGGCACGCATGGCAATCTCTCCGGTGACCCGATGCTGGGCGGGCTGACTGGCAGCCCGGCTTACTTCCCGATCCCCGCGAGCAGCCCGGCATTCAACAGCGGCGACAATAGTCTGGTTCCGGGCGGCGTGATCACCGATGAAGCCGGAAATACGCGCATCTACGGCGGGGCAGTCGATATGGGCGCGTTCGAAGTGTCGCCCGCCTGCCCGAACTTCCCGTACACGGTGGCGCCGGGCGATACGCCGAACCTAATCTTCGCCATCGACTGCGCCAACAACACCAGCGGCGCTCAGACCCTCAACCTGACCAACAGCACCTATACGCTGACCGCCGTCAATAATTCCGAGCCGTATGGAGCTACCGGGCTTCCGGTAATCACCGACTATCTGACCATCAAGGGAAATGGCGCGACTATCACCCGCAGCACGGCGGGAGGCACGCCGAGTTTCCGCCTGTTCGCGGTTGACCTCGACATCGGGCTGACCCTGAACGACCTGACCGTGAGCAACGGCAACTCCAGCGGCGGCGGCGGTGGCGTCCTCAACTACGGTCCGATGACGGTGACCAACAGCACCTTCACCGACAACACCGACACGGAGTTCGGCGGCGCTATCTACACTAACGCCGCGCTGACGGCGATCAACAGCACCTTCACCGACAACTCGGCGGGGGAATACGGCGGCGGCATCTACAGCGTCGCTAATCACTTGACGCTGACCAACAGCACCGTCTCCGGCAACACGGTTTCGTACAGCGGCGGGGGCGGCGGCATCAACAACGCAGGCGGCACCACGACCCTCAACAACACGATTATTGCCAACAACACCGGCAGCGCGGACTGCGTAAACTCCGGCAGCCTGACGGCGAGTCACAGCCTGATCAGGGACGGCAGTTGTATCATAGCGGGCACGGATGGCAATCTCTCCGGCAACCCGAAGTTGGGCACGCTGACCGGCAGCCCCGCCTATTTTCCGTTAATGCTCAACAGCCCGGCGCTCAATGCCGGAGACAATACGCTGATCCCCGGCGGCGTCACCACCGATGAGGCGGGCAATCTGCGTGTTTTCGCAAACGTGGTGGATATGGGCGCGTATGAGGACAGCCTACCCGACTGCCCGGCATTTCCGTATACCGTCCCGGCAGGGCAGACCAATATCCTGATCTTCGCTATCGCCTGCACCAACGACCTCGACGGCGCTCAGACGGTCAATCTGCGAGCCGCTCTTTCATTCTAGCGAAGGTAAACGTAAAATTACGTTTGGTATACCGGGCTTTCGCCGTTCAGCAGATATATGACCATTGAGGGGCATGGCGCGACCATTACCCGCAGCACGGCGGGCAGCACGCCGGATTTCCGGCTGATCGCAGTCGCCAGCGTTGCCAGCCTGAGCCTCGACCAATTGATCCTGTCTCACGGCAGCAACGCCGTCAGCGTGGGCGGCGGCATCTTGAACAACGGCACGCTCACCGTGACCAACAGCACCCTCTGCATAACGCCGCAGTCGTTAACGGCGGTGCCTTTCCAACGGCGGCTCGGCGACGCTGATCGACAGCACCCTGTTCAGCAACTTAGCTGGGTATGAGGTCGGCCGTATCGTCCAACTCGCGTTCGGAAGAGTCATGGTGATCAACATCACCATCTCCGCCAACACAGCCTCGGACAGTGGCGGCGGTATCTATAACAGCAGCGGCACGCTGACGGTGACCAACATCTACCCTTTCCGCCAACGTGGCTGATAATTATGGCGGCGGCATCTACAACAGTGACTTCGCTGACGCTGACCAACAGCACGCTCTCTAAGAACTCGGCATCGCTCGGCGGCGCCGCGGTATCTGGACGGGCGGCACGGCGACGTTCGACAACACGATTATTGCGAACAGCACTTTTCACCACCGATTGCACGTTTTCCGGCAGTTTGAGACGAGGCACAACCTGAGCAAAAATGGAAAATACAGTTTGGCGGGCACGGATGGCGATCTCTCCGGCAACCCGGTTCTGGGCACGCTGACGGCAGCCCGCTTACTACCCGATCACGGCTGAGCAGCCCGGCGTTAACGCGGCGAAATTGCTGCTCTCTCATCGGGACCAACCCATCCGGCTCGCGCCGCGACCAACGTCGAGGCAGTGGATATGGGCGCGGTCGAAGCCATACCCGCCTGCCCAACCTTCCCATACACGGTGGCGGCGGGCAGCACATCGGAGTTGATCAATGCCATCGACGCCGCTAACGGCAGCGGAGATGCGCTCAGTTCGTCAACCTGTCGGGCTGCATCTATACGCTGAGTCCGCGCATCAATAAGAATTCAGAGCAACACGGGGCTGCCGGTCATCAACGACACGCTGACCATCATCGGGAACGGCGCGATTATCCAGCCGCTATCTGCTTGCGCCTGCCTTCCGCCTGATTTACGTAGTTTCCAACGGCGTCAATCTGCATGCTCAACGACTTGACCCTTCGAGTATGGCATCAACTCGCCTAGGGGGCGGATTTACAACGGCGGCACGCTGCATCTGACATCAACAGCGGACGGCAGGTTACAACGGCGGCACGTGACGGTGAGCAGCAGCATCTTATCCGACAACTCGGCAAACCACGATGGCGGCGGCATTGCCAACGGCACTGACCGCAGGCGACGGGAGGGGTCAGTGACCCTCTCGGATACCACGGTCGCCAGCAACTCGGTTGGCGAGGGCAACGGCGGTGCTATCGACAATTATGAAGGTTTCTTGGTGGTGGAACACAGCACTTTTGACAGCAATTCCGCAGTCATTGGCGGCGCTATCGATAATGAGGCTGGGACGTTGGAGGTGTACAGCAGCACCTTTCACAGCAACAGCGCGAACTTCGGCGCGGGCATCTCCGGCTATGGCGGTACAACTTATGTGTCCAACAGCACTTTCACGCAAAATGACGCCAGTAGTCAGGGCGGAGCGGTTTATGTCTTTGACCTAGCCGGCTTGCTGCGGCTGACCAACAGCACCTTCGACGACAATGAGGCAGGTCTGGGAGGGGGCGTCTACAACGCGGGTGCGGCATCGGTGCAGCTCGGCAGCGTGCTGATTGCCGAGAACAACGGCGGCGACCTGCACGGAAGCTTCAATTCGTTAGGCTACAATGTGATCGGCAGTACCAGCGGCGCCACCTTCTCCGGGGATACGGCGACCAATCTGGTGAACGGCGCGGCTCAGCCGATCAACGTGGAGGCGCTGGCGGACAACGGCGGACCTACCGAAACGATGGCGCTGGAGGCGGGCAGCACGTCGATCGGTCACGGCAACTGCAATTCGCTGAGCGGGATTCCTCCCGTCACTACCGATCAGCGCGGCGTCACGCGCAAGTTCCCTTGCGATGTGGGCGCCTATGAAACTATTGTGGAGCCGCTCACGCTTGGCGATAGCTTTCAGGATAACAACGTCAGCATCAGCTACGTTGGCAACTGGGGAATCAGCACCAGCGGGGCTTACAGCGGCGGCACCATGCACTTCACCGGGCAGCCGGGGGCATCGTTGAGCTTCACGATGACGGGTTCGGCGGGCAACCGCTTGACCATTATTCGTTCGACCGGACCGGATCGGGGCAACATGCAGGTCTGCATCGGCTCCGGCGTCTGCCAGACCTACAGCAACTACAGCCAGATTCCGCTCTACCAGCAGCCGCTCACTATTCTGCTGCCCAACGCGGGCACCTTCACCGTCACCCTCACCCATCAGGGAACCGCCGGGCAGTATATGGATTTCGACGCCGTGTCGCTGCTGTCCAGCCCGAACAAGCTCAACGAAGGTGGGAGCTTCCAAGACTCCAGCGGCAATATCAGCTACAGCGGGCAGTGGATTTCCAACAGCAATGCCAGCTATGCGGGCGGGACTGCCAAATACACGGGATTCCCTAATAACAGCTACACGCTGTTGCTCAACGCCACTACCGGGGATCGGCTGGAGATCATCCGCACGGTGGGACCAGACAAGGGGCAGATGCGGGTCTGCTTCAGCGAAGTATTCGCCTGCCAGATGGTCGATAACAGCAACCCGATCACGCTCTACCAGCAGCCGTTCACCATCTCCGCGCCGTGGACGGGGGTCTATCCGGTCACGGTGACGTTCACGGGCAGCAACGGGCAGTATTTGGACGTGGACAAGCTCACGCTTCAGAGCGCGCCGACCATTCTGACCGTCGGGAACTACTTCGAGGACGACAGCCCCAACGTGACCTACAACGGCGTGTGGATCAGCGGCAGCGGGCCGGGCTACGGCGGCGGGACGGTGCATTACACCGGGCAGCCGGGCGCGAGCGTGAGTTTCATGGTCACGGTGAGCGCAGGCGATCAGCTTCAAATCCACCGCACCGGCTCGCCCGATCACGGACTGATGCAGGTGTGCATCGGCACCCAATGCACCAGCTTCAGCAATTACAACCCGATCATCGCTTACGGGCAGCCGCTCAACATCCTGATGCCGAACGCCGGAACCTTCCAAGTCACGCTGACCAATGAGGGCACCAGCGGGCAGTACATGGACTTCGACGAGGTTTTTCTGGGCTAT
This sequence comes from uncultured Chloroflexia bacterium, assembly GCA_963814185.1. Lineage (GTDB taxonomy): Bacteria > Chloroflexota > Anaerolineae > Aggregatilineales > Phototrophicaceae > Flexifilum. The sequence goes on from CAWFCF010000004.1 coordinate 228,227, forward strand.
GCGCCGGGTCCCCTCAGCGAAGGCACCACCTATCAGGAGACCAGTTCCAACCTAGTTTACAGCGGGCAGTGGTCTGTGAACAACGACCCCGCCTACAGCGGTGGTCAGGTCGTCTACACTGGTGAGCCAAACTCGACGCTGACCTTCAATATCAATGGGGTGGCGGGGCATTATCTGGTGCTGTACCGCACGTTAGGACCCGACAAGGGACCGATGGAGGTCTGCTTCAGCCAGATTTACGACTGCCAGACCATCAGCAATTCGCATGGGTCAACTCAGTATCAGCAGCCGATCAGCATTGAGCTGCCGTGGACGGCGGTGTACCCGGTGACGATTCGTTTCACCGGGAGCGTGGGTCAGTACATGGACATCGACAAGCTGGCGCTCAGTTCGGTGCAGGTGTTGGAAGCGCCGGAAGAACCGACTGCCACCCCGACGCAGGAAGCTACTGAAACGGTGACGCCCGAACCCACCGAGGAAGTGACCGATACGGTCACGCCCATTCCAACCGAGGTCGGCACCGAAACGCCGACGCCGGAGGCGACCGAGACGGTCATGCCGACCGAGACCCCAACCGCTGAAGTGACCGAAACGGCAGCGCCGCCCACGGATACCCCGACACCGGAGGCGACCGAGACCGCGACGCCGTTCCCGACGCTGGAACTGCCGACCGCGCTGCCCTTCCCGACGCTGGCGCTGCCCACCGAGACGCCGACCCCCACGATCACGCTCGAACCGCTGGCGCTGCCCGTCTACGCCTCGATGGACGATGGCGCGCCCGACTGGTCAGCGCTCTCCGGCTGGATGCTCACGCCCGCCGCCGCCTATGGAGGTCAGGGACTGGGCTGGCAGGTGACAGCATCCAACCAAGCGGACTTGCTGCGCTGGAACCGTCCGCTCGACCTGACGACGGTGCAGCCGGGGCAGACGGTATGGCTCAGCTTCGAGTCGCTGCTGAGCAGCCTGCAATCGACTGCGCTGGTGCAGGCGAGCGGGGATGGCATCCACTGGACGACCATCGGGACAGTGCTCCCGACCATCGGCTGGACGCAGGAGACCTTCGACCTGAGCGGCTTCGTCGGGCAGACGGTCGAGCTACAGTTCGTGTGGCAGGGGGTGATGGGCAGCGACAAAGCATCGGATAGCTGGTGGCTGGACGAAGTGAGCGTGGTCGCGCTCGCGCCCGTGACCCGTGAGCCGACGGTAGCTCCGCCGCCGCCCGCCGCATCGACCGAAGCGCCGCCCGCACCGATCTCAACTGAGGTGCCCACGCCGGAGCCGCGCAACTCTATTAACGGCGCGGATCGCGGCGGCGATTAGCCTCAAAAAGGTCGAGCAGAGCCGCCACCTGACGGACTCTGCTCGACCTTAAGCGCTTCCCTGATGAAGCAATCGCGTATACAAACCGAGCATCGTCGGCAATCAGCAGTGCTCACAGGTCATTGAGCCAGCGAGTCTCTGGCAGTGCGCTGCTGTTGTACTCGCTGGCTTGCAGACTATCGACCACGAACACGCTGCTGAACGCCATCGCGTCCGCGCAGCGTCAAGCTCGAATCAAAAAGATTTGCCTGAAGGATATGCTTCAGATCAAATAAGGTGCTCTGGAAGCGAGACGAAAAAAGCCGCCGGAGATGTCTCCGGCGGCTGATGTTTGCTAGACTGCTTTCGCGGGGGTGAGTTCGCTCGCGGGCGCTGTTGGGGCGGGCGTTCCGCTGAGGTGCTTGCGGCGCAATCTGAGCGAGTTGCTGACCACAAATATCACAGAATATGAAACACCATCGTAGCAGCAGTTCGATCACGCGGCTAAATGTGGCAGTCCTACTTGTGAACTCCAGCTTACTTCTCGGTGATTCCTATTTTCCACTTGAATCATCAATCACCATGACGGTAGCCCTAGCTCTGTGAACGCTGAGGTTCGTATAATTTCGCTCCAGAAGGGGCTAGGAAAAGGTCAGGTAATCGCCCATTCTGTAAAATAGTCCTCTATACTACGAATAACATCGATGTAGTGCGGAAAACCGAGGATGGAATCCGCAGCGATAGGGCAGCGTCTCAAAGACTACGAGCTACGTGAACGACTGAATGCCGACGGTGATGGAGCGGTCTGCCGCGCTTTCCAGACCAACCTGAAACGTGACGTTGCCATCCGCGTAACCCCCCCGAATATTGCCAGCCAGCCCGATTTCATCCGACGCTTTGAGATGGAAGCCGAGCTGATCGCTCGTCTGGAGCATTTGCATATCGTCCCGCTTTACGATTACTGGCGTGATCCGGACGGTGCCTATCTCGTGATGCGCTGGCTCAAGGGCGGCACTCTGCGCGATGCCCTCGCACGCGGTGCACTCGACCTCGAAACAGCCCTCCTGCTGACCGAACACGTCACCTCTGCGTTGGACGCCGCACATCGCGCCGGAGTCATTCACCGCGACCTCAACCCTTCCGCCATTTTCTTCGATGAGGATGGGAATGCGTATCTCGGTGACTTCGGGATTGCCAAAGACCTCACAAACTCTCTAGAAACGAGTCCCGGCGAGGATGACGCGCTGGGGACGCTGGACTACATCTCGCCGGAACAGGCGCGCCGCGAACCGGTCACGCCGCGCACCGATATTTACAGCTTTGGCGTGGTCCTGTACGAGGTGCTGACTGGAGAACACCCGTTTCCGCATCTCACGTCGGTGGAACGGCTCTACAAGCACTTGAACGAACCGCTGCCGATGATTGTGAACCCTTCGCTTCCGCCCGGCATCAATGACGTGATCCAGAAGGCAACCGCGAAAGACCCCGCCAAGCGGTACGCAGATGCCACTGAACTTGCAGCAGCCTTCCGGCAGGCGGCAGCCTTATCCGATGCGGCAGCGCAGGAGAATCCCGTCGAGGTTTTGACTCTGCGTGAGCAGGAAATTCTGTGCCTGATCATTCAGGGACTGCCGAACAAGGAAATCGCCCAGCGGCTCACATTCACGGTGGGAACGGTCAAGTGGTATGACCTGCCCCCACGAACTAGCCCAAGTTGAGTGAGAGTCGAACCTGCTCCGCGAAGGCAGCCGGAGCTAGCTAGCCCAGTCTGCTGGGCGGGCGGTGATGAGTGTACGCCTGCCGCCAGTCCTCAACCACGATCTGCGCCTCATGCCCATTGGCGAAACCCCATCGATCCAGACATTCAACCTGAAACTTGCCGTTGAAGCTCTCAGGAACGAATCTTCCCACAGACTGCCGGGTTTGATGTGTAGCGTGTGCCAATGCCGATCCCGAAGCCACTGCTGCAGGGCGTAAGCGATAAACTCCGGACCATTGTCGCTGCGTAGGTATTCCGGCGCGCCCTGCAACAGAAACAGCCATTCCAACTGCTGGATCATCTGGCGCGAGGACATGGAGCAGGCGACGTGGATCGCCAGACACTCCCGCGTATATTCGTCGGGATCGTCTCGCGGCGAACACTCGCGTTCATTGCCGTAATCCTGTGGATCGTGCAAAATAGATCGAAAAAGAGTGCGGTGACGACGATGCGAGTACTTGCATTCATGGCGGTGATTTAGTTAGCCCCTTATGGCGATGATCAAGATTATCCTGTTTCTTTCTGAAGCAGTTGACTCGCGGTGTAGCAAGGAGGCGATGAACTTTGACGATGAAAATCGGCTTAGTTGGCAGCGGGTTCATGGGCGCAGTCCATGCAGCGGGCTGGATGCACCTGCGCCATTCGGGTTTTCCCGTTGATGTTATCGGCTGCTGTTCTCTGGACAGTGTGAGTGCAACTCGCCTCGCGAATCAGTATGGTTTCGCGCTTTATGACGCGCTCGACGACTTGATCGCCGTCAGTGATGTGATCGACGTATGTTCACCGACGCACCTGCACTACGAACACGTCAGCAGCGCTGCGCGGGCTGGCAGGCACGTTGTGTGCGAGAAGCCGCTTGCCCGCACTGCCGAGGATGCCCGCGCTCTCGTCGAGTTGTGCGAAGACGCGGACGTGGTGCTGCTGGTCGGGCACGTCGTGCGTTTCTTCCCCGAATATGCGACTGCAAAAGAGATCGTCGAGCGTGGTGAAATCGGGGACGTGGCGATCATCCGTTTGACGCGGTGCAGCTTCAAGCCTCAGGCAGATCATCCCGAAAGCTGGTTCCACGACCCGGCGTACAGCGGCGGCGTGATGCTCGATCTCATGATCCACGACTTCGATTACGCTCGCTGGATTGGCGGAGAAGTCACGCGGGTCTTTGCGCGGCACGTCGGCGCGCGAGCAGGCAGCCGAGGCGACTACGCTCTGATCACGCTGCACCATGCAAACGGTGCTATTTCGCACATCGAAGGCGGGTGGGCGTATCCCTCGCCTATGTTCCGCACGGCGCTGGAAATCGCAGGCAGCGACGGCTTGATCGAATATCCTGCCGCACGCATAGACCCGGTAAACGTGTATTTGCATCAGAGCGAACGTGGCTCTGTGCTGGAGATCGCTGTGCCGGCGAGTCCGCTGCTGCCTGACGACGACCCGTATATGGTCGAAATCAGGCATTTTTATGACGTGCTAACCGGCGCGGCAACCGCTCGTGTGACCGCGCGCGATGGGTTGGCAGCGGTGCAGATCGCACTGGCAGCGATCCAGAGTGCAGAAATTGGACGTCCTGTGACGCTGGAAGGGACGCAATCGTGAGCAAGCAACTTCGTATTGGCATTCTAAGCTTTGCCCATCTGCACGCGGAGAGCTATATTGGTGCGCTGCGCGCCCTGCCGGATGTGGATTTTGTTGGTTTTGCAGATGATGATCCCGAACGCGGCGCGCATTTCGCGCACCAGTTTGATACGCGCCTGTATCCCTCGTATGAAGCGCTCCTGGCGGATCGCGTAGACGGCGTTATCGTCTGCTCTGAGAACGCGCGTCACCTGCCGTTGATCAAACTGGCGGCAGCGGCGCGCGCCGGTGTTCTGTGCGAGAAGCCGCTGACGACCACGGTGGACGATGCGGCGCGCGCGGTGCAGGCTTGCGATGACGCAGGCGTCGTCCTCAAAACGGCATTCCCGATGCGTTTTAACGCGCCCACGCTCGAAATTCACGCCTTGCTGGAGCGCGGCGCTTTGGGGACAGTGTTCGCCGTCAACGGCACCAATCAAGGCGAGTGTCCACAGAATCTCCGGGCGTGGTTTGTCGATCCGGCGTTGGCGGGCGGGGGCGCGGTAGCCGATCACTCCGTCCATGTTGCCGATATGCTGCGGTGGATGCTTAGGAGCGAACCCGTCGAAGTATACGCCGAAGCGAACCATATCTTGTACCGCGACGCCGCGCCGGATGTTGAAACGGGCGGTATTCTCTCGCTTAAGTTCGCGGATGGGACGATTGCGACGATTGACTGCTCTTGGAGCAAGCCGCCGTACTATGCGACTTGGGGCGGCGTGACCATGGACATCATTGGTTCGGAAGGCGTGGCGACGCTGAACGCCTTTGACCAGAACCTGACGGTGTATCGGTCGACGATGCGGCGTGCTGCGCTCAGCTACTGGGGGAGTAACGCCGATCTCGCCATGGTCGCAGATTTCGCCGCAGCGCTGCGCGGAGAGGAGTCACGAGGCGCAAGCGGGGTCGATGGGCTGCGCGCCGTCGCGGTCGTCGCCGCTGCCTACGAGTTGATCAAGACAGGGCAGCCAGTTCTCATCGCCTCAGCTTATTCGGTCTGAGGCAAATGCCATGAATCGGAGCGTGATCGGCATTGACATTGGCGGCACGAAGATTGCGTCTGCTCTGGTGCGCCGGGATGGAACATGTGCGGGGCTGAATCGCATACCCACCCCGGTCGGACAAGGTGCCGCTGCCATCGTGTCCGCGATCAGCGAGCGGGTATGCAGCCTGCTGGACTACGCGGATGCGCAGGGTCAAGAGGTCGTTGCGGTGGGTATCGGCACTGCCGGGCAGGTCAATTTCAGGACCGGGATGATCACCTACGCTGTGGGCACCCTGCCCGATTGGGCAGGCACTGCGCTGTCCGACCAGATTCACGAGATGTGCGGACTGCCGGTGATCGCTGATAATGATGTAAACGCTCTGGCTCAGGCAGAACTCCAATTTGGAGCCGCTCGCACGCTGAGCAGTGTTCTCTGTGTAGCAGTCGGTACAGGGATTGGCGGCGCGGTCATTTTCGACCGCCAATTGTGGCGCGGATTCCACTGGTCAGCCGGAGAAATCGGTCATACGATAGTCGACTGGAAGGGAACGCGGATGTGTAACTGCGGTCAGCGCGGACATCTCGAAGCCTACGCATCAGGTCCCGCGATGGCGAAAGAATACTATCGGCGGCGGGGGTTGTCCGAGTCGAACGATCTGTACACAGTGGCGGCGGCGGCACGAGACGGCGATCCGGTCGCGCGCGAGGTGATTGAAGAAGGTGCTCAAATCCTCGGCTCGGTGCTGGCTGGTCTAGTCAACGTTGTCGACCCGGAAGGCATCATCATTGGTGGGGGTGTAGCGGAATTGGATGCGGTCTGGTGGAACTCGTTTGAAAACGCCCTCCGCGCCAATCCGCTGCCGGGTCCGCGTAGTGTGCAGATACATCGAGCGCAGCTTGGTGTCAATGCGGTTTTGATCGGTTCAGGTGCTTTAGCCTGGGAACAGGCGCAGGTTCCATTATGAAAATTGGGTACATTCCCCTCGATGAACGCCCCGTCAATACGCGCTATCCGAAGATGATTGCGGAAATCGCCAATGCCGAACTGTTTCTGCCGCCGGTGGGTGCCCTGAGTGACTTCAGGAGCGCTGCCGACTCTCGTGCTCTGGTTGAGTGGCTCGCACGCGATGGCACGGAATTCGATGTTCTGGTGGTTTCGTGCGAGATGTTGGGTTACGGCAGCTTGATTCAATCCCGCATCAGCCATGAGCCAGCGGGGATCATCATCTGGCGGTTGGAAACGCTGCGGGACCTGAAGCAGCGTAAACCCGCATTACAAATCTTTGGCTTTAACTTGATCACCCGTATCTCGCGCGCCAACGACGCGACTGAGGAACCCGATTACTGGGCAGAATACGGCGCGAACTTATACCTGTATTCGCAGTTGCTTGACCGCGCTCAACAGGGGCAGGCAGTGGCGGATGAACTGCGGACGCTGCGGGCGCAGCTTCCAGACGAATATGTCAACAATTTCCTTGCCCGTCGGCTGCGCAACCACGTCGTCAACCTGTCCGTTCTTCAAATGCTCGCCGATGGTGTGTTCAACCTGCTCGTTTTGAGTTCCGACGATACCAGTCCCTATGGTCTCGGCTCGCGCGAAAAGTGGTGGGTCGCTGAATGGGCGGCGCGGCTGGGGTTGGAAAAGAACTTGCTCATGTACCCCGGCGCGGATGAAGTCGGCGGCGTGCTGGTCGCACGGGCGATCAATCAGCATTACGAGCGTGTGCCCACATTCCAGATTGATTATGTTGTGCCGGAAGGGGCGAGCATCACGGCGGCGTTTGAGGATGCCCCCGTGTCGGTCACGGTCGAACGGCAAATCCGCGCTGCGGGAGGCGCGATCACGGGTGATAATGCCGATATAGTGCTGGTCGTCAATCCGCCGCGCTCTTCCGAGTTGTCGTGGCCCCTCCCGTACACGGACGACGAGCTTCAGCAAAGAATGCCTCATTTCCAGAGGACAAATGCACGGATAGCCGAAGCGCTGGCGGCGGGGCGTATAGTCGCGGCTGCCGATGTTGCCCATTCCAACGGCGCGGACGCTGCGTGGGTGGATACCCTCCAGCGTGCGGCTTTATTAGACCGCCTCGATGCTTACAGCGCCTGGAATACCGCCGGAAATTCCATCGGCACAACAGTTGCCGAAGCCTGCCTCGCCTCCCAGTTCGGGCGCACCTCTGACGCACAGAAGAAGTTTTTGGCGCATCGTCTGATCGAAGACTGGGCATATCAGGGCGTCATGCGCGACCAGATCAACCGCTGGATTTACGAACAGACGGGCAGTTATCGACTTCCACTCGATCTGGTGGCTTCCGCCGCGCAGAGAATAGAGGCAGGACTGGGAGATGTGATTGATCAGCAGTTGCCAGCGCTGACCTTCCGCATTGTCCCCGGCAGCGTCCGCCTGCCCTGGCGGCGCACGTTTGAGATCGATTTCGATTTGCAGTCAACCTAACCGAATAAAGCGAGCATGGTCACGATAGCGGAGTTCGTAGAGCAAGTAGAGGGTGGGTTAATTGTCTCCTGCCAGGCGCTGCAAAATGAGCCTTTGCATGGCGCCGACATTATGGCTCGGATGGCATTAGCAGCCTGGTTGGGTGGGGCAGTCGGAATTCGCGCCAATGGAGCAGACGATATTCGGGCGATCCGAACGAAAGTGCCGCTGCCGATCATCGGAATCTACAAAGATGGAGACGAGGGCGTGTATATCACTCCGACGTTTCGTCATGCGCAGGTCGTGGCGGAGGCTGGCGCGGATGTGGTCGCGCTCGATGGGACTCAACGCCCGCGCCCCGAAGGCAGCTCGCTGGTCGATATTATTACGAGGATTCACGATCAACTGGGCAAGCTCGTTATGGCGGACATATCGACGCTCGACGAAGCTGTGGCGGCGGAGTCCGCTGGCGCAGATTTGGTCGCATCCACGCTCTCCGGCTATACCCCCTACAGTCGCAAGCTGGACGGTCCCGATTTCGAGCTGATTCGGAGTATGGCTGAGCACCTGCACACGCCGATTATTGCGGAAGGACGCATCGTGATACCGGAAGATGCCCGTGAGGCTATCGCCTGCGGTGCAACGGGCGTAGTCGTGGGAGGGGCAATCACGCGACCCCAACAGATTACCGCGCGATTTGTCGAACGGCTGCGCCAGAATCGTTGACAAATCTGCGCAAGGTGGTATATTCATGGTATAGAGGTATATACCATTAGAAGTTTTTATGTCGAATAACGATTATTTCCGAATCGCTCCGAATAATCCTCTCCCGATTTACCACCAGATTCAGGAAAACATCCTTGACCTGATCCAGTCCGATGTGCTGCGTGCAGGCGACGCGCTGCCCTCTGAGCGCGAGCTTAGCGAAGCTTACGGGGTTTCACGGATGACGGTACGCCAAGCGATCGCCGAACTGACTTCGCGGGGCGTGCTGAGGCGGTCGCACGGGGTCGGCACTTTTGTCACCGAGATGAAGGAAATGTTCTCGCTGGCGCCCGCCGCCATTGGTTTCAGTGATCGTATCCGCAGCGCAGGCATGACCCCCACCAGCCGGGTGATCGCCTTAGAGATCGTCCCCGCGACCGCTTCCGTTGCCCGGCATCTGGAACTGGAACCGAACGCGCCGGTCATTTTTCTGCGACGCTTGCGGCTGGTGAACGACGAGCCATTGATGGTCGAGAAATCCTATCTGTCGCACGAGAAATATCCCGAACTGCTGGATCACGATTTCAGTCACGAGAGTCTCTACGGTGTCTTGGCGCAAAGCTATGCGACGACCGTTGTCGAGACGGAACAGACGCTGGAGCCGACCATACTGACGCCGCAGGAAGCAGAATATTTCGGTCAAACTGGGCGGCTACCCGCGATGCTGGTGCACATTAAGGCGTATACCAAGAGTCATCAGCCGATGGAATTCTGCAAATCCATTATTCGGGGCGATCGCTGCCGTTACTATTTCACGGTCAATACGCAGATGCCAATCATCTTTCGGTAGTTGTTCTACGAATTGTGAAAAACCAGCGAACCGGGTGGAGCCTCGGCTCTGCTGACGAATTTAGAAATCGCAAATTGTCATTTTTTGGAGGAGGAAGAAATGTCGGAGCAAACCAAAAGACCCTTGTCTCGCCGCGATTTCCTGAGAGCCGCCCTTGCCAGCGGCACGGCTGCCGCCATGTTGCGGTTTCCAGCCGGAATCGCCAATGCGAGCACCGCCGCTGATCAAGCCTTCCTGAATTACTGGACGGGTTGGAGCGGATTCGAATTCGACCAACTTCAAACGCTGGTCGATCAATTCAATACGGAACACCCGGATATTTTCGTCAACATGACCACCGTCTTCGGGCAATATGACAAGGTATTGACCGCCATCGCAGGCGGCAACCCACCGGATGTTGTTTCCGCCGTCTGGCTGCATCAACTGGTTTCCATCGCCGCGCGCGGCGCGCTGACGCCTCTGACCGATATGGCGGCAAGCGACGGCATTGACGGCACCGGCTACTTCCCCCAGTTCTGGGATAGCTGGAAATGGAATGATCAGCTGTGGGGATTGATGGTGACCTGCAATTCACAATTGCTGGCTTATTCGCCGACAACCTTCGAGTCGGTCGGCGTATCTTCTCCGCCCAAGACCATCGCTGAACTGGACGATGTGGCGATGAAGCTGGAACAGGTCGATAGCTCCGGCAATATCCAGAAGGTCGGCATTCTCCCGGCGGGGCTTCCCCAATGGGGTCACGTCTTTGGCGGCACCTTCTACGACGAAGCCAATCAGAAGGTCACAGCCAATGATCCGAAGATTGTCGCTGCGCTCGACTGGATGGCGGGCTACTGGACGCGCCTGGGACCCGAAAAAGTGGCGGCGTTCATCAGCGGCTACGGCGACTACATGAGTCCGCAGAACCAGTTCTTCTCCGGCTCGGAGAACATCACGCAGGTCGGTGAGTGGTTCATTCAATTCCAGCAGCAGTTTGTGCCCAATCTGGATATGGAAATGATGGCTTACCCGGCGCCGGAGGGGGGACGCGAGAACTGCACGACCTTCGACGGCAGCGTGTTCACCATCCCGGCAGGAGTCCACAACCCCGAGGCATCGTGGGCTTTCATCAAGTGGCTGAGCGAAGACGATCACATGGGCGACTTCTGCTACGCCATCCACAACGTCCCACCGAAGGTCGCACCGGCGGGCGCGGATCGCTTTGTCAGTGACCATCGCTTCCAGCTCGCGCTGGACCTGCTCAATGGGCCGAATGCTTTTGGTCCAGACAAGATGCCTGTCAACGACTTCTACTCGACGCGCCTGACCGAAGCCGAGACCAACGTCAAGAATGGCACCGAGACAGCGCAGGACGCCATGGATCGGGTCACACAGGAAGTGCAGGACGAACTCGACCAGACGTTGGAACGGTTGGGAACCAGCTAACGCTTTGACGATGGGCAGGGGATGGAGTTGAATTCGTCCCCTGTCGCCGTTGTACTCATGATCCGGTACGCCGGAGACGTTTTCCAGACTAGCCACGGGTATGTCGATCTATGGCAGCAATAACGGCAAGTCCCCGCATCCGCCGGTTCCGACTGACCAAATCGCATCAACGATCGTTGCTCATTGGTCTACTCTTCATCTCCCCAGCGATCATCGGTCTGGCGGTCTTCACTGTCTGGCCGATGATCCAGTCGTTGTATTACAGTTTGACTGATTACAATGTCCTCCAACCCCCCTTTTGGATCGGGCTTAAAAATTATCAGAATTTGCTGAAAGACCGGGTTTTTGGCATTTCGGTCGTCAATACGCTGATCTTGGTGGTGATCGCGTTACCGATCCACATCCTGTTCGACTTGGCGATGGCGTTTCTGCTCAACACGAAAATACGCGGGCTATCCATTTACCGGACGATCTTCTATGTCCCCTCGGTCACCCCGGTTGTAGCCTCAGCCATCGTCTGGCTGTGGATATTTAATGGGCAGTACGGCATCCTGAACGCCATTTTGCACGTGTTCGGAATACAGCCGATTGGCTGGCTGGCTGACCCGAACTGGGTCAAGCCCTCGTTGATTTTCATGGGTGCCTGGTTCGGCGGTAACACGATTCTGATCTATCTGGCGGGCTTACAGGAAGTTCCGGTTGACCTGATTGAAGCGGCGGAACTCGACGGTGCGAACGCATGGCAGAAGACCTGGTCGATCACACTGCCCATGATCAGCCCGGTGATTTTCTACACCGTCATCATCAGTGTGATCGGTTATTTTCAGTATTTCACGGAGGCTTGGGTATTGACCGCGACCCGTGAAGGTGCGGCGGGAGGTCCGGCGAACTCAGCTTTGTTCTACTCCATGTATCTCTATCAAAATGCGTTCCAGCAGTTCAAGATGGGCTACGCGAGCGCTCAGGCATGGGTTTTGTTCGTCGTCATCTTGATCGTGACCGGATTGTTGTTCGCCAGTTCACGGTTCTGGGTGCATTACAATGCCGAAGGCGAGTAAGCCGGACTGCGTCTGCCGCGCACCGTGATAATGGGCTAAAGTGCTTATGTCCTCACAAACCATCTCCGCCAGTATGCGCGCCGCCATCGCCGGTGATTGGCGCCAGAACCGCATTATCCAGGAACGCATTAAGAAGACGTTCGCCTATATCGTCTGCACCTTCTTGGCGATCATCTACGTGTTTCCCCTCTACTGGCTGGTAGCGACAGCCCTCAAGACTGACTCCGAGGTTTTCCTGCAGCCGCCAACTCTTTTTCCGACCAACCCCCAGTGGCAGAACTTCGTGACCGCCACGAACTACATTCCCTTCTGGCGTTACATGGGGAACACGTTCGTCATCGCATTCTTCTGCATCATCGGCACCCTGCTTTCCTGCACGCTGGTCGCCTACGGTTTTTCGCGCATTCGTTGGCCCGGGCGCAACATCGTGTTTCTGATTTACCTGAGCACGATTATGCTGCCCGCGCAGGTTACGATGATCCCGCTGTACATCATTTATCGTCAGTTAGGCTGGATCGGCACATTTCTTCCGCTGATCGTGCCGAGCTTCTTTGGCAATGCGCTGTTCGTCTTTCTGCTGCGCCAGTTCCTGCTGTCGATCCCGCAGGAATTGACGGATGCGGCTAAGATCGATGGCGCATCGGAATTCGGCATCTTGCGCTACATCATGATTTCATTGATGCGCCCGGCGCTGGCGACAGTTTCCCTGTTCACCTTCGTCAACGTCTACCGCGACTTCCTGGGTCCCTTGATCTACCTGACGGATCAGAACCAGTGGACGATCTCGCTGGGTCTGAAGCTGTTCCAGAACATGTACGGCGCGCAGTGGCAGTTGATGATGGCTGCCTCCACGCTGGCGATGTTGCCGATTATGGTGCTGTTCTTCTTCACGCAAAAAACCTTCGTCAAAGGCATTGCTCTGACTGGAATTAAAGGTTAGCTATCGTGTCCAAACTCCGTGTTGCAGTGATCGGGGCGGGTGGCATCGGCGGCACCCATCTGCAAGCCTATACCGACTGTCCAGAATTATGCGAAATTGTCGGCGTTGCCGATATTCACCTGCCGAGCGCCCAAGAGAAGGCACAGCGGTTCGGCGGCAAAGCCTTTGCCAACTACCAGCAGATGTTGGACGAGACCAAACCCGACGCCGTGAGTGTTTGTACACCACCGAACGCCCATCTACCGGTCGCGCAGGCTGCCGCCGCGCGGAATCTCTCGGTTCTGTGCGAGAAACCCCCGGCGCGTAACGTCGCAGAAACCGAGGCACTTATTCATGCGATGGCGCAGAGCAAAGGCATTCTGCAATTCGCGTTTTGCCACCGCTTTCACCAGAGCGTCGTGCAAGCGCAAGAACTGATCGCAAACGGCAGCTTGGGGCGAATCGTTCAAATCTACAACCGATTCGGCTTTCGTTTCGAGCGCGCCGCGAATTCTTGGTTTACGGACAGGGACATCGCCGGGGGCGGCGTGCTGATCGATACGCTGGTTCACAGCATCGATATTTTCCGCGCGCTGGTCGGGGAGGAAATCGCCCACGTCAGCGCCAGCGTTTCGACGACGCTGCCAGTTCAAGTCGAAGACAGCGCGTCCATCCTCGTCACGAGTGTGGGTGGAGTCATCGGCTCTCTAAATTGCAGTTGGGTCACGCCCGTTTCTGAAGCCGAGATTCGCATTTACGGCACCGAAGGCGAGGCGGTGATCGACTACGGTCAGCCGGACGGGCTGCGCTATCGTCTGGCAGGAGCAGCATGGAAACAGCTACCTTTCGACCAGCCCAATCGCTTCACTTTACAAGCGGAGCATTTTTTGAGAAGCATAGCCTCTGGCAGCAAGCCGTTGGTGACAGGCGACGGTGCGCTTGCCGTAATGCGGGTCATCGAGGCAGCCTATGCATCCGTCGAGCAGGGCAGAGCGCTTCCGCTCTAGCATATGTTCTGGCTGAATTTGCATAAATAACATGTCCAACAAGGAAGCAAGAGAATGAGACTTAGCTTGAGTATGTGGAGTGTGGTCGAGAGCGTTCAAGCCGGGCGCATGAATCTCACATCGTTTATCGACTTCGCAGCAGGTCAAGGGGTCGAAGGAGTTGAACTGCTCGACTATTTCTGGAAGGACGAATTGAGCGAACTACCCGTTGTCAAGAAACAGATCGCCGATGCGGGGTTGAAGCTGGCGGTTTATTCCATCGGCAACGACTTCTTTCAGCCAGAAGCCGAAGCGCGGGCAAAAGAACTTGCACAGGTCAAACACGGCGTCGACGTGGCAAACCGGCTTGGCGTCGATCTGGTGCGCGTCTTCAGCGGCAGCTACCGCGAAGGCTACACGCTCGATCAGGGGATGAGCTGGATACTCGACGGGCTTTCTGCCAGTGCGGAATATGCTCTGGCGCAGGGTGTGACGCTGGCACTGGAAAATCATGGATTGATGGCGGGACGGAGCGACCAAGTGCGCGCGATCATCGAAAAAGTCAATTCACCTGCCTTGCGTGCGAACCTCGATACGGGCAATTTTCTTCTGGTCGGGCAGAATCCGGTCGATGCGGCGCAGGAACTCGCGCCGCTGGTCGCACTGGTGCATTTGAAGGATTTCCGAAAAGCGCTTCCAGACGAAACGGAACAGGTCTTTCGAGGGCTGGACGGCTTCGGTTATACCGGGGCTATCACCGGGGAAGGTATGGTAGATTTGCCCAGAGTTCTGTCAATCCTTCGAGCGGCAGGCTATGATGGCTGGTTGTCGCTGGAATTCGAAGGGAAAGATGATCCGATCAGCATCGGAGTCCCGCAAAGCCTGAAAGCAGCGCGAAAGCTGCTTTAGTCGGCACGAAGGCGAACAAATTGGCGGTCGTCGCATCAGAAATTGTTCAAGGTTTGAAGGCGCTGGGGCTGGCTCCCGGATGTCGGGTGCTGGTGCATAGCTCGTTGAGCAGTTTCGGCTACGTCGAAGGCGGCGCAGACACCGTGATCGATGCGCTCCTTGAGGTCGTGGGGAGCGCAGGAACGGTACTCGTGCCAACCCTGACGGGTGACGAGACGTTGTCAACCGGGAATCCGCCGACGTTCGATCCGGTCAACACCGCTTGCTGGACGGGGCGGATTCCCGAAACACTGCGCAAGCGTACCAGCGCGATAAGAAGCGTGCATCCGACCCATTCGGTGGCTGCAATCGGAGCGGATGCACCATTGCTCACGAAAGACCACCAGTTCTCGATCACACCCTGCGATGAGAGTTCACCATATTACAAACTGGCACACGTAGAGGGCGGCTGTATCTTATTAATCGGTGTGGATCACGAATCGAACACGTCATTTCACTGCGCCGAAGAATTGGTCGGTGTGGATTACCATATGCAGCAAGGGTTCGCCAGAGCAAAGATCATCATGGGTGACCGAGAGATTTATCGACATTATAGGCTGCACCGATACGGCTCGCCCCGCCATTTCAATGTGCTCGCCCCGATCTTTGAAGAGCGTGGAATCCAGATTTCAGGCACAATTGGGAACGCGACTGTGCGATTGCTTCAGGCGGACCGGGCGCTTGGGGTGATGGTACGATGCCTGACGGTGGATCGGCAGATATTTCTTCGATAGCGGACTGGTGAAAGTCAAGGGCAGACGAACTCCGTTTCATGAGCCGGAGAGGTCGGGAAACGCTGACGCTAGCGTTGCCGACGGTTCCAGCCATAGACAATCAGCTTGATCGCCCGACGCAGCGAATGAAAATACACATCATCTCACTTTTGCCCGTGCCGTGCCCGCCGGTGCGCGCGCTGGAAGGCGCGTGCTCGGTCTTCATCGAAATACCGGTAAGCTTCATCCGAAATCGGCGTTTTCTCTGATAGCTCACAGCAGCGCTCGATCGGGGTTTTGCCCAACGAGCCATGAACCCGCTGCCAGTGGTATTAAGCCAGAGTTCGATAGTCGCGTGAATTGGAGATAGTAGGGTGCGTCGCTGTGAAGGTATGGTGTAGGGGCGAGGCGTGCCTCGCCCGTTTTGACGAGACATTCGACTACTGGCTTAAAACTGTCGCTGCTCATCCGTGTCGGCTTTTTGGTACGGTCGTTTCGCACCTGTCTCAAAACTACTCCTTTTCCATTTGACTGGATCAAGTGTTATTCTTCGCCCTCGACCGGATACGGAGTTTGATTTGAACCCCACTTTTCCACTCGCACGTTTGATTCGTTATCTCAATGGGTTCCTCGTGTTGGCGATTATTGTAAGTCTATTGATGCGCTTCGCTTTCACGCCATCCATGAACTCGGATCAACACTGGAGTCTGGAAATGGCGCGAAACGCTGCCCAGGGGCTTGGATTGTTCTCCTTCGCTCATCAGTGGCAGTGGGGGCGGTATCAATTCCCCATTGATGCTCCGATTCCTGTGTGGCCCACCCGATGGCCACCCGGTGTAGCGCTTCTTCTGCTGCCGACTACACTGCTTGGGTTGCAGGCAAGCGTAGGTGTTCTGGCGCTAGCGGCACTGGCTCTGGCGGTTGGATTTCTTGGCTGGCGCAAACTTATTCGGGAACTCGGATTTGGGCACAGCGATTTGCGTTGGGTAGCCTACGTTGGGGTCTTGTTCACGACACTTTCGTGGGACATTGTCGCCTATTTCAATGCTGAAACCTTGGTGAGTTAAATTCTGCCTTGGTATATCGTCTATCTGCTGAAACTAGCGCGAGCTAGGAAATTCGGCTGGCTCCAATTGATGGTATTCGGTTTGTTATTAGGCGTTGGTTTCTGGCTCAAATACTCGTGGTTAGCCTATGCTGGGGCGATCGGGCTGACGCTGTTATTCGCTCTGCGTGGTCGTACAGTCCGGCAGGTCATTCGCGTGGCATTGATCGTGGGCGCAGCGTCAATGGTTCCGGTTGTGATCCTGTTCGCCATCAATCTACATTACACCGGGCATTTGACCGCACAGAGTGCGGGAGCAGTTCCGCCAGTTATTACGTTCGGTGCGCTCGTATATCCGCTGCGTTCGGTTCTCGACGTGTTCAAAACATCGGATGGTGCCGAACATATGTTTAACGCATTCAGACAGGTTCTTCGATTCCCCATTAGCTGGGATGTGCTGAGTGTGGTGCTATCGGGGTTGATGGGACTGGCGATGACCTATATCTTTTACCGTGCGCGCCGCCAATTCACTGAAAACGAAAAGATCGTCCTGTTGTGTGGTTATCTTGGCTGGTTGCTCACCTATCTCCTGCTTTTCGTCAATACGCTGAGCGGACATGGCGAAATACCGCAAGGAGACAATTTGCTGATTGGAACCACACGTTTCTATAGCCATGCGCTTTTGTTGCTATGGATCTGCTTGATTGCGGTCGCCAGTCGTTTGGAGATTCGTTGGCGGGTATTGATCGTAGCTGCGGTAATCGTCGTTATTATCCTGCCCAACTTCGTTCAGGAGTCAAGGCGGTATCCGTTTTTCTGGAACTATCGTGCGGGACCCTCTGGTCTCAGAACCGATCTTCCGTCTGGAGCAGACGCACAATTGACCACAGAACTAGAGCCGTTGCTGAGTCATGGGAATACCATTGTTTTGGGGCAAAGCAGCGACCTTCTGTTCGATTTTCAGCAGACCGAACGAGTTCGCATCTGGGTTACCAACGTCACTAATTACGATCCACAGCCCATTTGTTTCGAGCAGCCGGGACGGTTGATCGCAGTCATCAAGCTAGATGCCGGGAGCGCATTGGATGCGACTGGCATTCCGGTTTACACATGGCGCGCCTCGTCTTGGATGGGTATTGATCATCAGCTCTGGCATCGCCTTAACCCGGACGAGAATAACGGCTACGCTTTACTCGAATATGGCGGTGATGTCCCCATTTGCAGTAAATCGAGGCGTGATCTCCCCGAACCCTGACCGTAATGTGTTACGTCGTCGTTGCCGGGTAGGTGTTGGTCACGCGGTCGCTACTTCTTTTGGCGGAACAGCCAATGCCTCTACCGTAACTTTATAGAGTGTTTCGCGCCATCCGAAAATAACCGGAAAAAGCCTGAGATTTTGCCTGCTTGCAACACCTCTTTTCATGCTAAAACCGCCGCTGACTATTCATAGTAGTTGGCAGGCGATCCGTAGGAACATCGTTCAACTTCGCGGTGTAGGGATAAACGTGCCGGAGTCAAGTCATCTGAGGAGACGGACACTATTCACGCCTACCTTGAGCGGAATCCGTCGGCTGCGGGAACGAGCCGTTTTTAAGCCAGAGTTCGAAATTCGCGTGAATTGGCGATGGTAGAACGTGCGCGCGAAGGTTCGTGTAGGGGCGAGGCGTGCCTCGCCGTTGAGATTATAATTTTCAGGAATTCGTCGCCACAAAAACCTCAGAATAGGCAACACCATTGCGGCGGCGGTTCAAGCGCCCGGCTCAATGTGGCTGTCTTACTCGTGAACTCCACTTCACTACGTGGCATTCTATAACGCACAATCACCCATATCTATGACAACCACTCTCCGTTAGTGAAGGCTGACGCTTGTAAAGTTCACCGAGAGGACAGCACGTTAAACCATTCTTCGTGTTGTGTTTCTCAAGCATCTCCAAATTCGCTGGGTGAGTGTATGGCAGATGCTCGCCAGAGACGATACTGAAAACCACGACCTGCCCACGTATTCCTGCCTTCAACCAGCCAACGTTTGATCTGTCACAATGGATTGAAGCTAACGTCTAGCGTCTATGAACCCGGCATTCGAGATGCCACCACTGAATTTACAGACGAAGTCGATGGAACCCTCGGTCAATCTTTGCCTAAAAACTCAAACTCGTCCAAGTATTCTCAAACTTTACTGCGATGCCAATACTTGCCGTGTGGCGACTTTCTTGACAGCCCCAAACCAGGGCAATATAATCAAATCGGTTTGCGCAAACCGATTTGACATATTGCTTTTTGAGAAATGTGTACACGCTTATCAACTCTCGTCCCCAATGCTATCTAGCTGACTGTTTCGGAGGGACTCCTTTGCACGCGGACACACAACTACAGCAAACCGTACCTGCCAAAAATGTCGAATTAGCGGGCTTTTGGGGTGAACGGCAGGCGACCAATCGTGACCGAACCATCCCTGCCGTCTACCATCAGTTGAAGCTTACCGGGCGCATCGATGCCTGGCGTTTGCACTGGGAGCCGGGGCAGCCCAAACCGAGCAAAGCCATTCCCGACCGCTTCTGGGATTCCGATGTTGCGAAGTGGATCGAAGCGGTCAGCTACAGCCTCGAAAATCACCCGAACCCCGAATTCGAGCGGCAGGTCGATGAAGTTGTCGACCTGATCGAGCAGGCGCAGCAGCCCGACGGCTACCTCAATATCTTCTACACTGCCATCGAGCCGCAGAACCGCTGGCGCAATCTCCGGGACTGGCATGAACTGTACGACGCCGGACACATGATCGAAGCTGCCGTCGCCTATTATCAGGCGACCGGAAAGCGCAAGCTGCTGGACGTGCTCTGCCGCTACGCCGATCTCATCGACTCGAAGTTCGGTCCCGAGGAAGGCAAGAAACGAGGCTATCCGGGGCATCCCGAACTTGAACTGGCGCTGATCAAGCTCTATCACGCCACCGACGAACCGCGCTATCTGAAGCTCGCCAAGTATTTTATTGACGAGCGCGGGCAGCAGCCGAATTACTTCGACCTCGAAGCGCAGGAGCGCGGCGAAGACCCGCATGAATTCTGGGCAAAAACCTATCACTACTGCCAAGCGCACGCGCCGCTCCGTGAACAAACCGAGGCGACCGGGCATTCGGTGCGCGCCGCTTATCTGTACAGCGGCGCAGCCGACATCGTCGCCGAGACCGCCGATCCTGCGCTCCTCGCTTCCCTGCGCTCCATTTGGGATGACCTGACGCAGCACTCGATGTATATCACGGGCGGCTTGGGTCCCGCGAACACTAACGAGGGTTTCACCTTCGCCTATGACCTGCCCAACGAGACCGCCTACGCCGAGACCTGCGCAGCGATTGCGCTCGTCTTCTGGGCGCAGCGCATGTTCCTCATCGACCCTGATAGCCGCTACATCGACGTGATGGAACGCGCCCTCTACAACGGCGTCCTCAGCGGCGTCGCGTTTGAAGGCGAGCACTTCTTCTACGCCAACCCGCTTGAATCGTATCCGAAGGTCAGCCCGTTCGAGCGCTGGAGCGGCATCACATCGGATCGTTACTACCGCCGCTCGGAATGGTTCGGCTGCCCATGCTGCCCGCCCAATCTGGCGCGGCTGGTCGCCAATATCGGCGAATACTTCTATTCCACTATGGGCGATACCGTGTTCGTCCACCTCTACGATCAAAACAGCGCCGTGCTTCAACTCGACCAAAGTCATGTGCAGCTCTCTCAGGCGACCGATTATCCGTGGGACGGGGACATTCGCATCACGGTCACGGTTGAACAGCCGACCGCCTTCGAGCTGGCGCTGCGCATCCCCGGCTGGTGCAGCGATTTTCGGCTGGCGGTCAACGGCACGCAAGCCACCGCCGAAGTGGTCGCGGGCTACGCGCGGCTGAAACGGACGTGGGCGAGCGGTGACGAGGTGACGCTGTCGCTGGCGATGCCAGTCGAGCGCATGACCCCGCATCCCGCCATCCGTCAGGACGCCGGGCGGGTCGCGCTGCAGCGTGGTCCGGTTATCTATTGTCTGGAAGAAGCGGATAACGGCGCACGCCTAGCGAACGTGGTGCTGCCGCGCTCGACCCAGTTGACGGCGGAGCCTAGCGATCTGTTCGGCGGGGCGAGTGTGATCACCGGGGAGGCGCTGCGGATCGAAGCAACCGATGGTGCAAACGAATTGTATCGACCGCAGTCCCGTGTTCAGGAAGCGTGTTCGACGTTCCGTTTCACGGCGATTCCGTATTGTTTCTGGGCAAACCGAGAGCCGGGCGAAATGCGCGTCTGGCTGCGTGAAGGGTAAAAGGAAGGAGGGCGATTTCGCTGAGTGCTGGTGCTGCATATGTTCATTCGAATAAATGCGAGTCGATTCAGGAGATCTGAACGATGGCAAACAAGAAACTTTCACGTCGTGACTTTCTGCGTATGTCGGGCGCTTCGGCGGCGATGCTTGCCGCCGGGATAAATCTACCCGGCGCTCTGCAAGCAGAAGCCTTCAGACAAGCCGTGACGAATATTGTTTTCGGTGGTTGGGGTGCGACCGCCGAGGACAACGGCGTTCAGGCAGCAATTGTCGAGTTCATGAAGCAGAACCCGACCATCGCGGTTCAGTGGCAGCTTACCCCAGATGCCTCTGACTACATGCAGCAGCTTCTGACCAACATCGCCGCCGGAACCGCCCCGGATGCCAGTTTCATCACGTCCGATTCCTACGAAACACTCGCTAAGGGCGGTCAGTTGGTGGACATCACCGACCGGATTCAGAGCGATCCGGCGCTCAGCCAAGAGGGCTACTTCTTCCCGCAGGAAGCCCAGCGCAGCGCCGACGATAACGGTCGCTGGCACGGGATCGGCGCGACTTGGGTCGCAGCGCAGGCGTACTACAACGCCGACATGTTCGACCAAGCCGGGATCACGCCGCCCGGTTTCAAGGATGACGAGCTGTGGGATTGGGACACACTCCTCACCAACGCCAAACAGTTGACGGTCGATGCCAATGGGCGTCATCCTGACGACGCTGGTTTCGACCCCGACAACGTCCAGCAGTGGGGGATTGACTTCCCGCTCGGAAACTTCGTCACTCCGGCGGGCATCCTCTATTCCAACGGCGGCTCATGGATCAAGGACGGCAAGGTCGCGCTCGACAGCCCCGAATCGATGGAAGCGCTGCAAATGCTCGCTGACTTGGTCTACAAACATCACGTTGGCCCCCGGACTGCGGCGATGTCCGACCTCGGCATGACCAACACCCAGATGATCGATACCGGGCGTCTGGCGATGGCGATTGACGGTTCGTGGGCGCTGTCGTGGATGAATCCGTCGACCGTGACCAACGTGACGCTGGGCACTGGCGCGATTCCCTACATCAAGACACCCGCAGACTACATGCAGGCGCATTTCCACTGCATGATCAGCACGACTCAACACCCGGAGGAAGCGTGGCAGTGGGTGCGCTTCTTGGCGACACCCTTCTACACCCTTTCGTTCATGAAGATCGGCTTGTGGCTGCCCAGCCAGTTGTCGCAGGTGACGCCGGACGGATTGGCACAGTGGATTACGCCGGGTATTCATCCCGACAACTATGCTGATTTTGTCACCGACTATCTGCCGAAACACGGCGTCGTCGAGCGCATCCCGCCGGGCTACATTGAAGCCAACAACAACTTCATCGCCCCTGCTATTCAGGCAATCGTGGATGGTACGGCAGTTGCCGACGTCATGCCGGATGCCGTGAAGCAGGCAAACGCTGTGATCGCCGCAGCACAGTCCAGCTAATAGTCTGTCAGAGGGTCAAGAGAGGCAGGACGGCTTGAGTGCCAGCCTCTCTTGACCTCACTCTGCTACGGGATGACAATCTTATGGCAACTCAACCGGACGTAATCACCTCACGCCCTGCTTCCGGCTTCTGGTTCTTCCGTAACCGGCATTTGACCATCGGGCAGCGGCGTACCATTATCGGCTACATCTTCATCATGCCGTTCATTCTCGGCTTTCTGTTCTGGTTCCTCGCACCAGCGCTGGTCTCCATCTATCTCGTGTTTCAAAAATGGAATCTGATCAGCCCGCCCCAGTTTGTTGGTCTGCAAAATATTCAGCATCTCTTTGATGACCCGCTGCTTCCGCAATCTCTAAAAGCGACCTTTCTTTTTTCATTTATTTCCGTCCCCTTGAGTTTGATCCTGAGTTTCTTTCTTGCCAGCCTGATCAACCGCGAGTTTCGCGGCATCGCTATTTTTCGGACGATCTACTTCCTGCCCAGCATTGTCCCGGCAATTGCCACCGCGCTCTTGTGGGCGTGGATGTTCAATACCGAATTTGGGCTGGTCAACGTGATCGTCCGTGCCTTAGGCGGATCAAAGATACCTTGGTTGCAGAGCACGACGTGGGCTATTCCAGCCTTTATCATCCTGACCCTATGGGGCGCTGGCGGGCCGATGATCATTTTTCTGGCGGGATTGCAAGGTATCCCGGATATTTTCTACGAAGCTGCCCAAATCGACGGGGCGGGACCTTGGGCGAAACTGCGCTATGTGACTCTGCCTTTGATGTCGCCGATCATCTTCTTCAACGTGCTGTTGGGGATCATCAACGCCTTTCAGTCGTTTACAATCGTCTATTTGATCACGGGCGGCACAGGAGGTCCGGAGAACGCGACCTTATTCCTTGTGCTCTACATCTACCGAACCGGCTTCCGCAACCAAAATATGGGCTATGCTGCCACGCTTTCGTGGGTCTTGTTCATCATTCTGGGGCTTCTATCGTTCTTTATTTTCAAATACCTCGGCAGCCGCGTCTATTACGAAAATCCGGGTGAATAAAGGGGAACCGTGACCATGAGCGCACTCGACCCTATGGCAGTCGATTCGTCGCTAGAAGTCGTAGTGAACAAGAAAGAAGCCCGGAGCAGCGGCAAGGTCTGGAATTGGCTGAGCATCACGATGCTGCTCGTTATGGCATTCGTGATGGTCATGCCCTTCGTCTGGCTGGTGAGCAGTTCGCTCAAATCGCAGATCGAGATTTTCAGCTATCCGCCCCAGTGGATTCCCAACCCGCTTCACTGGGAAAACTTCGTCAACGCCTTAACCATCAAACCCTTTGGTCTCTATTTCGTCAACACGATGAAGATCGTCGTGCTGAACGTCGTCGCGGTCGTCTTTTCGTCGTCGTTCGTCGCCTACGGCTTCGCGCGGATTCACTTTTGGGGGCGTGACTTCTGGTTCGGCATCGTCATGGCGACCCTGTTTCTCCCCTATGCGGTCTTGATCGTGCCTTCCTTCATGATCTTCAGCAAGCTCGGCTGGGTGGATACCATTCTGCCGCTGACGGTACCGCTCTTTTTCGGCGGCGGCGCGTTCAATATCTTCCTGCTGCGCCAGTTCTTCCGCACCATCCCGGAGGAATTAGCGGACGCGGCGCGAATTGACGGGTGCAGCGAATTCGGCATCTATTGGCGAATCTTTATGCCGCTGGCGAAACCGGCGCTGATCACCGTCGCTATTTTCACCTTCTTGAACGCTTGGAATGACCTGCTCGGACCGATCATATACCTGCGCTCGCCTCAAAACTTCACGATAGCTGTCGGGTTGTCGTCTTTTCGCAGCAGCCTCGACGTGAGTTGGGATTTGCAGTTGGCAGCCACCACTGCGGTGATCCTGCCGGTCGTCGTTCTGTTCTTCTTCACGCAGCGCTACTTCATCAAGGGGATCGTTATGACGGGCATGAAGGGGTAGCCGAACACTCGATCATTAGCAGGACAGAATACAGTCAGACGCTTTTGACGGGCGTCTTTTCACATACAATTTGTCCGACGTCGGGTGTTGACGTTTGCCAGCACACCGTAGTTGGACTGGACTTGGTGGATGCAGATGCGCAGTCGTGCGCGGAAGTGCTACACTCGTTCCTTCTTACTATTCGTACTCGATTGAAGGTAGAGTATGCCACAAAAGAAACGTCCCACGCATCGGGATGTTGCTCGGCTTGCGGGTGTTTCGCCCGGCGTCGTCTCGTATGTCATCAACAACGGACCGCGACCTACTTCACGAGAGGCGCGCGAGCGCGTCCTGCGTGCCATTGACGAACTTGGCTACCGCCCGAATGTGCTGGGGAGAAATCTGCGTCATCAAAGCACCAACACCATCGGATACATTTTTAGTGACTACCGTCCGAGACGAGTGTTCATGTCCTCGTACAGTGCGACGATTTTGACGGGCATGGTCGAGGAGATAACGGCGCGCGAACACTATTTATTGGTGTATCCCGTCGGGATCGGTCAGGATCTGTCGCAGCTTGAACAGCTCTTGAGAAGTGGACGCTTGGATGGTGTCGTGGTTCGTCTTGTCCAGGACCCGCCGGACAGTGACGAATTACTTTCGCTGATTGCCGAAGCCGGACTGCCCTGTGTTTGCATTGAGCGATCCTGCGATCCGAAGTTCAAATTCTCCTCGGTGATCTATGATGACGATGGGGGTGCTTATACGGCGACGAAGTATTTGATCGAGCAAGGACATCGCCGAATCGCGCATTTACGGGGTGACCTGAACTATCCAAGCGCGCGACTGCGTGCCCAGGGTTATAAGCGAGCACTGGCTGACGCGCACATTGAAGTGGATGAACAGCTCATCTTCGGCAATTCATGGGTTCCGAAGGATGCTGCGGAGGGCGTGCATCGTTTCCTCTCGCTTGACGATCCGCCAACGGCTATTTTCGCCGCGAATGACGATTTTGCCTTCGTCGCCATCGAAGCGCTCTATCAGAAGGGATACCGGATTCCGGCTGACATGGCGGTGATTGGCTTTGACGATATTTTCATGGCGCAGGAAATGACCCCCGCTCTAACGTCGATACAGATACCTCTGGTCGAGATTGGTCATCGGGTGGTTGATCTTGTGCTGCGTCAGAAAACGGAGAACGAGCAAGAACAAGCAGAAACCATCATGCTGCCGCTGGAATTGATACGACGCGAGACCGCCTGATCGAGCGCCGCCGAAATCGATAGGACATTAGAGAACCTCAGTGATGGATACGGTGGGATGTCCTTCAAAGGCGGTATTATCCTCCTCGGTATCTCCAGCATGAAAGGCATCCCACTGACGTGTCCTCCGAAAGACTGTACCCAGCAGAGTGAGACTATCCAGCCAAGAATATCTGGATCCTCACATGAGCAAACATGGACAAGATAATGGTTACTCAGAAATGCCGTTTTTGACGGATACATCAATCCTTTTCAGGTTGAGTGAGTTGGAAACCACGAACACGCTGCTGAACGCCATCGCGTCCGCGCAACCTGAGAATCCGTGCTTCGTTAGTTCACGCGCAGCGTCAAGCCCGAATCAAAAAGATTAGCCTGAAGGATATGCTTCAGATCAAATAAGGTGCTCTGGAAGCGAGACGAAAAACAGCCGCCGGAGATGTCTCCGGCGGCTGATGTTTGCTAGACTGCTTTCACGGGGGTGAGTTCGCTCGCGGGCGGTGTTGGGGCGGGCGTTCCGCTGAGGTGCTTGCGGCGCAATCTGAGCGAGTTGCTGACCACGAACACGCTACTGAACGCCATCGCGCCCGCCGCGAGCATGGGCACCAGCAAGCCGAGCATGGCTATCGGGATCAGGATCACGTTGTAGATCAGCGCCCAGAACAAATTCTGGTAGATGGTGCGCATGGTGGCTTTGCTCAGCGTGATGGCGCGCGCCACGCCGCGCAGGTCGCCGCTCACCAGCGTCACGTCCGACGCCTCCATCGCAATGTCGGTGCCGGTGCCGATGGCGATGCCCACGTCCGCCTGAGCCAGCGCGGGCGCGTCGTTGATGCCGTCACCGACCATGGCTACCGTCCGCCTTTGGCTCCCGGTAGCTTCTTGCAGCGTCTTGATGGTCTCCACCTTCTGACCGGGCAGCACTTCCGCCATCACGCGGTCGATGCCCACTTCGTGGGCAATCGCCTGAGCGGTGCGCGGGTTATCGCCGGTGATCATCACCACTTCCAAGCCCAGCGACTTGAGCGCCGCTACTGCCTCGCGCGATCCGTCTTTCACCGTGTCCGCGATGCCGATCACGCCGATCAGGGTGTCGTCTGCGGCGACCGCGACTGCGGTGCGCGCTCGCGCTTGCAGGTCGTCGATCTCCGGCGCGCTTGCGCCGACGTAGGTCGGGCTGCCCACCTTGATCAGCTTGCCGTCAACCGTGCCGCTCACGCCGCGCCCGGATTCGCTCTCGAAGCCTTCCGGCTGCGCCAGCGCGAGCTTCTTGGCTTTCGCCGCGTCCACCACCGCCTGACCCAGCGGATGCTCGCTGGCGCGCTCGATACTGGCAGCCAGCCGCAGCAGCTCGTCGGCGCTCATGCCATTGAGCGGCAGCACGTCGGTGACGGTCGGCTCGCCCCGCGTGATGGTTCCGGTCTTATCCAGTGCGACCACCTGCAAGCGCTGCGCGTTTTCCAGCGACTCGCTGCTCTTGAACAGCACGCCCATCTCCGCGCCGCGCCCGGTGCCGACCATGATCGCGGTCGGCGTCGCCAAGCCCAGCGCGCACGGGCAGGCGATCACCAGCACGGCGACCGCGTTGACCATCGCCTGCGTGAAGCCGACCTGTCCGATCAGCAGCCAACCCACAAACGTGATCAGCGCCAGCGCTAACACGGTGGGCACGAACACGCTCGATACCTGATCGGCGATCCGCTGGATCGGCGCTTTCGATCCCTGCGCCTGTTCTACCAATCGGATAATTTGCGCCAGCGCCGTCTCCGAGCCGACCCGGGTCGCCTCGACGATCAGCCGCCCGCTCTTGTTGACGGTCGCGCCGATCACTTCGCTGCCCGCGCTTTTGCTGACGGGCAAACTCTCGCCCGTGAGCATCAACTCATCGACCGACGACCGCCCCTCGATCACGATTCCGTCCACCGGGACGCGCTCGCCGGGACGCACCACCAGCCGATCTCCGGCGACCAGTTCGTCCACCGAAACTTCGACTTCCTGATCGCCCCGCAGCAGCAGGGCGGTACGCGGCGCCAGCCCCATCAACTGTTTGATGGCTTCGCTGGTGCGACCCTTCGCCCGCGCTTCCAGCAGCTTGCCGAAGGTGATCAGCGTGAGGATCACGGCGGAAGTCTCGAAGTAGACGTGCTCGCCCATGCCCGACACGCCGAAGATCATGCCCAATAAGACCACCACGCTGTAGACGTAAGCCACCGACGATCCCATCGCAATCAGGGTGTCCATGTTGGTGGTGCGGTTCAGCAGCGCCTTCCACGCGCCCACGATGTACTGCTTGCCCACGATCACCTGCACCGGGGTCGCCAGCAGGAAGAAGATCACCGGGAAGCCTGACCACATCAGCAGCGGAATGCTGCCCATCAGGAAGTCGCGCCCCATGCTCAGCACGAACAGCGGGATCGAGAACGCCGCGCCGATCAGTACCAGCCGCTGCTGCCGATCAATTTCGGCTTGACGCGCCGCGCGCTCGGTGTCGATCTCGTCGGCTTTGCTGGCGCCGCTGATGTCCAGCACGCCGTAGCCCGCGCTTTCGACCGCGTGAATCAGATCGGATCGCCGCACCGCGCCCGGCAGATAGGTGACGGTCGCCTTTTCGGTCGCCAGATTGACGTTCACGCCGATCACGCCAGTGGGCTTCTTGAGCGCCCGCTCGACGTTACGCACGCACGAGGCGCAGGTCATGCCCGTGATCGGCAGGTCCATGGTCGCCTGCGCCACGCCGTAGCCCGCCTTGTCGATCCGCTGGATCAGGGTGTTCAACTGTACCTGCGAGGGATCGAATTCCACACGGGCGTGTTCGGTGGCGAAGTTGACGTTGGCGAGTTCGACGCCTTCGGTTTTCTGTAAAGTCCGCTCCACCGTCCGGGCGCAGCTTGCGCAGGTCATCCCGGTGACGGGAAGGTCAAGGTACTGCTTTTCTTTTTCCATGTTGAGCTTTCTAGTCTCCCACAGTTTCTCCGGCGAAGCTCCCCAGAATCGGGCACTCGCTGGTTGGGTGATCGCCGCCGGGACAGGCGTCGAACAGATCGTTGAGTTCGTCGCGGATGGCTTGCAGCCCCGCGATCTTCCGGTCGATCTCGTCCAGCTTGACCGCCACCATCTCGCGCACGTCGCCGCAGGTCGCGTCTTTCAGCACCAGCAGCGCGCGGATTTCCTCCAGCGAAAAGCCGACCGCCTGCGCCCGCTTGATGAACCGGATGCGCCCCACCGCCGTCGGCGCGAACAGCCGATAGTTGGCGTCCGACCGCGCCGGGATCGGCAGCAAGCCGCTGCGCTCGTAATACCGGATGGTCTCCGGGTTCACCTGCCCGTGTCTGGCGAGTTCGCCTCGCGTCATCATTTCCATGTTTGTATTCTGCACCCTGTACTAAGCTACAGTGTCAAGAGCCAAAAATCGTCCGACTTACTGAATTTGTGGGGATAGGGCAGCCTGTCGGTCTTGTCTCCGTAGGGGCACGACCTGTCGTGCCCAAAACCGCGCGCCAAATCCCCATGTGTTCCCTATAATTAAGACGCTAGAATTGCTTTCATCTTACCCGTGTCGAGCGAGGCTCAGAAGTGCATTTCGTCCACAAATGGCGTTCCGAATGGCTGATCCACGCGGGCATCCTGCTGACCTTCGCGCTGATCCCGGTCTGGTATCGGCTGCCCCAGTCGCCCATCTTCGCGCAGCTCTACGTGACCCGCTTCCTGATCTTCCTGCCTATGCTCTGGACGATTGCTTTCTGGCTGATCCTGCGCGCGCCCGGTCTGCGCGCTCTGCTGCATGATCGCTGGCGGGCGCTGTGGGCGCTGGCGCTGCTGCTGCTGGCGCTGTGGGGCTATGCCTCGCTCAACTGGGCGTTCGTGGGCGCGCTCTATCCCGACGTGGGCGAGACGGCGGCGCTTCAGTTCGGCGTCTCGGCGCTGTTCGCGGTGGTGGTCGCCTGTGCCGCGCCTTCCCCTCGCGCGATCATCGTGGTGCTGGCGCTCGATCTGGTCTGGAACAGCGTCATCACCGTCGCGCAGGCGCAGCATCAAGGCTCGATTGGCTTGATCGGGTTGGGCGAGTTCCCGTACCGCCTCAACCAGCCGGGCGTGGTCATCCTCGAAAGCGGATCGCTGCGCTGGGTGCGTCCCTACGGCTTGATGCCGCATCCCAATCTGCTGGCGGGCGCGCTGTTGGTCGGGCTGCTGGCGCTGGCAGGCTGGATCATTTCCGGGCGGCGCGGACAGCAGATCGCGGGCGTGCTGATCTTCGGCTTCGGCTTCTGGGCGCTGCTGCTCTCGTTTTCGCGCGGGGCGTGGGGCAGCTTGTTCGTCGGCGGGCTGGCGATCCTGCTGTTTCTGCGCCCGCAGCTTCGGCGGATCAGCGTGCGCCTGAGCCTCGCGGCGGCGCTGGCGCTGAGCCTCGCGGTCGGGCTGGCGTTCGTGATCGGCTATCGCCCGCTGCTGGAAGCTCGCGCCGGGGAAGGCGAAGAATTGGTTGAGCTGCGCTCGGTCAGCGATCGGATCGTGTTCACCGATCTGGCGCTGCGCTCGATTGCCGAGCGCCCGATTCTGGGCGTCGGCATCGGCAACTTCCCGTGGCGAACCAGCTACTACCTCGCCGAAACCAGCTTCGACCTGCGCGGTGACAACGTCCATAACGTGCTGCTTTCGGCGGCGGCGGAACTCGGCATGGTTGGGCTGCTGCTGCTGCTCGCGGCGATTTTCTGCGGCGTGATGGTGGTGATCAAGGGGCTGCGCGCGCCGCCGGACGATCAGCGCGCCGCGCGGCTGGCGTTCTTGGCGGTGTTCGTCGCGCTGCTGGGTGCGGGCTTCTTCGATCACTATCCGTGGACGCAGATTCACTTTCAAGTGGCATGGTGGGGCAGCCTCGCCGCCGCCATGCCGCTATTTATCAATTCTTAATTTGTTTCCTATCAGCATTAGTTCTATAATTACACCACTGCAATATTAATTAGTCTTGTTAGCAGATTGTAGATGGTAGTGCAGACTTTTCTGGACGACATCCGCCAGTTGAGCGCGCGCGGCGATTCCGCTGCCGCCCTCGAACTGATCGACCTGTGGCTGGACGATCATCCCCACGACGACGGCGCGCGCCTGCTGAAAGCCGAAATCTGCCTCGCCGCCCGCCAGAATTACGCCTACGTCGGGCAAGTCCTCTCCACTCATCAAACCACCGATCAGATCGAGACCCTGCGTGCCCGCAGCGCGGAACAGGCGTGGAATCTGGTCGCGCAGGCGCGGGAACGGCTCCGCAGTCGCTACCCCGACGACGCGCTCGACTATTTCAACAGCGCCATCGAGCTGTACCCCAGCGACCCGGTGATTCCGCTGGCGGCGGGGCTGGCGCTGCTGCGAAGCGGCGCCAACGATCCCCCGCGATCCACGTCGTCGTTCGAGGACGTGCGGCGGCGGCTCAACCCGTCGTCGCGGGCGGAGTACGTCGGAACCTACCTGCGCCGCGTCCTCGAAATCACTGCTCCGGCGGATCGTCCTTACGAGGTCGCCGCCGCCGCGCTGGTCAGGCAGAACCGCCAGTCGCCGGAGCCGGAATCGCTCTCGCTGCTGCTGAGCATCCCCAAGCCGAGCGCGTCCACCCGCGACTTGATCGCCGAAGTCACCCGGCGCGCCGCCGACCTCACGCTAGAAACGGTCGCCAATCTGCTGCGGCGCGGGCTGACCGAACCCGCCGATCTGCTGCTCAAGACCTGCCGCAAAGTCCGGCTGAGCGGAATCCGGCTCTACCGGGGGGAGTGCCTGTCCGGTCAGGCGGCGCTTGCCGCTTATCAGGACGCGCTCAGGTCCCCCAAAAACTCGCCGCTCACGCCCGACGCCGCGCGCACGCTGCTAATTGCGGTCGAAGGGATTCGGGTCGCCTGCCCTCACTGCGGCAAGTCGACTCAGTCCGCCGCGACCGTCTGCCCCTTCTGCGAATCGCCGCTGGTCGAGCGTCAGCTTCTGGCGGATCGCTATACCGGCTTATCTGAAGCGCTGCTGGCGCGGGCGGGCATGGTCGAGGCGCTGCTGGCGCTGGGCGACTCCGCGCGCGCGCTGGAAAACTGGCAGCGCCTGATCGACTTGCTGCCCGGCGATCACGCGGCGCTGCCAGCGCTGCACCAGCTTCGCCAGCAGATCATCGGGTCGCCGGACGACTCGGCGATCCAACGTCTCGTCGATGCCCCGCTGAACGACGATGCGATCAGCCAGATCAACCAGAATGCGCCCGCCGACTGGCGGAGTTTGCCCGCCAGCCGCCGCGCCCGCCTGATCCGCCGTCTGATCGACGCCGGGCACTTAAAGCTGGCACAGGCGACGCTGGCGGCGGCTTTTCCGCCGGATGTCCCCCTCAAGACCGCTGCCCGCCTGACCGCGCGGCTCGATCAGGCGCTCGATCAGCATATCGAGGCGGCGCTGCGGCTGGCGGAAGGCGCTTCATTAGAAGATCAAATCGTGCGGCTGACCGACGCGCTCGATCTGCGACCGGACGCGCGGCTGTATCTGGCGCGCGGGAACGCGCGGCTGGCGCTGGGCTATGACCTCGTCGCGCTGGACGACTTCTATGCGGCGGCATCGGCTGCCAGCAGCGATCGAGATCAGGACGCCGCGCGCAAATCAGCGGCGTTGGTCTTGGAACGCCGTTGGGATGTGCAGGGATCGCGTTCCATGATCCAGTTGCTCTCTCAGCATGATCCCGATGGAAAGCGCCTGCTCGCTCGGCTGGATCGTCGTGAACGCGGTGAGCCAGTCGTCCTGACCGAGCGGGTCACCGACGGCGTGATGGAAGACACGCTTCAGCGCCGGGCGCAGCCGCCCTATTTTCACGGCTTTTTCGCGGTCGCGCTCCGCGAAGTCGGCGCTTCCGGCGGCGGCGAGGCGTGGCTCCGCAAGCTGCTCAGCGCCAGCTTCGAGTTCGTGCAGGTGCTGGGCGCGCTCCGCGACGTGATGGGCGACGCGGTGTTCGTGCTGCGCAGCATCAGCCACCCGGATCATCGCATCCCGGAGCGGGGCAGCCTGACGGTTGCGCTGCTGGTGCGGGTGTCTGCAGGGGAAGAAGCCGCCTGTCGCGCGCGGGCGCTGCAAC
Organism: uncultured Chloroflexia bacterium; assembly: GCA_963814185.1. Taxonomy (GTDB): domain Bacteria; phylum Chloroflexota; class Anaerolineae; order Aggregatilineales; family Phototrophicaceae; genus Flexifilum. Next base: position 261,006 of record CAWFCF010000004.1, read on the forward strand.
TGTGGGGCGACATCCACGCGATTCTGCCGCTGGCTCAGGAAAACGTTTACGTGTTCGAGCCGGTGGTGGACGAGGACGAGCTTCAAGCGCTGCTGCTGCCCTTCGAGCCAGCCCATGCCGCCGAAATCGTGCGCAGCGCTTACGAGGGAGCTTACGCGCCCTACGCGGCGGGCACGCTCGACCTGCACAATCTCCACTGGGTGTTTTTGCGCCAGCCCGCCCCCGCCTTGATCAGCATTCACCTCAAGCCGACCCATCTGCTGCCGTGGGAGCGCCCGACCGCGCTCGACGACGACGGGCAGCAGATCGCCGGGTATTTAGACCCGGTGCTGCCGGACGCGGCTCGGCTGGATCAGCAGTTCGCGGCGGTGCAGCTTTTGGAGATGCAGCAGGTGCAGATGGACAGCCTGCGCGCCGCCTACCTGATGCGGCTCTACGTTGCCGGGAGCGCCGGAGCCAGCCAGCTTTTGCCGGAGATGACCGCCGCCGCGCTGCTCGCGCCGCAGCATGAGCGCATCGGCGGCTGCGAGATCGTGCGGGCGGGCATGGCGCAGGACTTCGGCGTAATCCGGCGCAATCTGGCGTCACTGGACGTAGAGTCGCTGCCCGGCGACGAGCGCCGCCTGCGCTATCTGGTCGGCGAGCGTGAAGCGGCGCAGGTGTTCCGTCTGCCAGTTCCCGGCATCGAGGGAGTGCCCGGATTGACCACGCTGGAAGGCAAAGCGGTTGTCCCCCCGGCGGGGATGCCGGAAACCGGAATCCGGCTGGGCATGAGCGTGGCGCGGGTCAAGGGCGTGCCGCTGCCGATCACGCAGGGGCAGGACGACCGCCGCCGCCATCTGTACGTGGTCGGCAAGACCGGGATGGGCAAAAGCACGCTGCTGATGACCCTGATCTTGCAGGACATTGAAGCCGGGCGCGGCGTCTTTCTGCTTGATCCGCACGGCGATTTGTGCGAAGATGTGCTGATGCGAATCCCCGACTCGCGGCAAAGCGACGTGATCCTGCTCGATCCGTCGGATGCGGAGCGCCCGGTGGGGCTAAACATCCTCGACGCCGAGACCGAAGCCGACCAGCACCGGATCGTGAACGAGTTCATCGGCATGTTGATGCGCATGTATGACCCGCACAATCAGGCGGTGGTGGGACCAATCTTCCAGCAGAACGTCCGCAACGCCATGCTCGCCGCCATGTCGCTCCCCGACGGCACGCTGATCGACGTGTACCGCCTGCTCTCGGATTCGAAGTACATCCGGCGGGTGCTGCCTTACATCCAAGACCCGCTGGTGAAAAGCTACTGGGAAGAGATCGCCTCGCAGGTGGAATCCAGCGCCCGCGATTCGTGGAAAGCCGAAATGCTGCCCTATCTGCTCTCCAAGTTCTCGCGCTTCGTCGAGGACAGCACCCTGCGCCGCATGATCGGTCAGCCGAGAACCAGCATCCAGTGGGGCAGGGTGATGGACGAGGGCAAAATCCTGCTGGTCAACTTGGCGAAGGGGCGCATCGGGCAGGAGAACGCGCAGTTCATCGGCTCGCTGGTGCTGAGCGGCGTGCTGCAAGCCGCCTTCCGGCGCGGCGAGCTTCCGGCATCGCGTCGGCGCGAGTTCTACCTTTACATCGACGAGGTGCAGAACTACGCCACGCCGCTGCTGGCGACCATGCTCAGCGAGGGGCGCAAGTTCGGCGTGATTTTGACCATCGCCAACCAGTTTTTGCACCAACTGGATAACGGCATCCGCGAAGCCGTGTTCGGCAACGTCGGCAGTTTGGTTGCCTTCCGGGTGGGCACGCAGGACGCGCCCGCGCTGGCGCCGGAGTTCTACCCGGTGTTCTCGCCCGGCGACCTGCTCAACCTGCCGCAGTTCACCGCCTGCGTCAAGCTGCTGATCGACGGGGTGGCGGCGCGACCGTTCAGCCTGCGCACCTTCCCGGCGCTGATCCCGCCGGACGCCGTCCGCGCCGCCCGCATCCGCGACGCCTCGCGCCAGCGCTACGGCACCGACATCGCGCGGGTGCAGCGCGAGATTCTGAAGAAGTTCTAGCAAATCCGTTATAATGGTCGCAGAAACCTTACGCGAGCAGCGACCGTGAAGCGAGCGAATAAGCGAACTTTTCGCAAGACGACTTACCGCCTTGCCGACAACCATACGTGGAAAGCACCGCCCGGCTACAAGATTCTGGTGATCGACCGGGGCGCTGCCAGCTTCAACATCCCCGGCGACTGGATACTTAAGCAGGTAGAGCCGGTCGAGTTGATCGACGCTGAGCCGCCCAACGACAACGCCCGCATCATGGTGACCTTCTTCCGGTTGCCGCCCGGCGTCGATTGGACCGAACTGCCGCTGGATAAGCTGCTGGTCGAGTTCGACCAACGGCTCGCAGCACGAGATTCTGGCGCAGGGCGCGATCATCCAGCCCAAGCGTGCGGATTTGGTGGAGCTGGCGTGGCGCGAAGATCGCTTTCTCGATCCGGGCGAGAAGCGGGACGCCTTCACCCGGATCGCGCTGGTGCGCGGCTGGGACGTACAGTTATTGATCACCTGCGACTTTTGGCCCGAAGACGCGGCGCGTATCCAGCCGATCTGGAACGAACTGCTGCGCTCGATTCAACTGGGGCGGCACATCGCCGATCCGCTCAAGGGCGACGTGCTGCATTAGGCGTATCTGCAAACTCAAGATGTCCGCTTTGACCTCACCCCGGACGCTTCGCATCCGACCCTCTCCATAGGCGAGGGGCAGCTTGCGGTCAGCGGAGCGGCGCAAGCGAGGTGAGGTTACTCGTTTGCAGACAGACCCTCAGCAGGCTTGACCTCGTAGAGTTCCAGCAGCACGCCGCCAGTGCTGCGCGGATGCACGAAGGCGTAGCGCCGACCGTCCGGGCGGGTGCGCGGCGCCTCGTTGATCAATTCGGTGCCGTTGGCGACCAACTGCTGCATCACCGCGTCGATGTCCTCCACTTCGAGGCACAGGTGATGCATCCCCGCCCCGCGTTTGGCGAGATACTTCGCCACGCCGCTGTCCTCGGTGAACGGCGCGATCAACTCGATTTCGCCTTCGCCCAGCGGCAGGAAGGCAATATCGACTGCTTCCCCCTCGTTATGCTCGATCCGCGCCAGCGGCAAGCCGAGCGCCTGCTGCCAGAAACCCAGCGCTTGGTTCACGTCCTCAACCACGACGGCGATGTGATTGATTTTGGGCATCGTCCCAATCCTTTCGGGCGGAGGTCGCCCGATGACTCACAAAAATATCGTGTGGAGGATGATCGCGGCGGTCGAAACCTAGCAGTGAGGAAATTCGCCCCTCCATTCGCTAAGTGTAACCTTCGCTTTCCGGCAGCGACAGCCCGTAATCCGCGAGCATGGCGCGGGTTGCTTCGCTGCTCTTGTGGACGACCGCGTGGATGCCCAGTTTTTTCGCCACCTGAACGAACAACGGGCGATCCTCGATGTACAGCACTTGATCGGGCGGGGTCTGGCACACGTCGAGCGCCACCCGGAAAATATCGGCGTCCGGCTTGCGAAAATGCACGTAGCAGGAGGCGATGAAGAAGTCGAACACCGAGCCGAGGTCGAAGGTTTGCAGCCGATAGGTCATCAATTCGCGTCCCTCGTTGTTCACCGACCCGACTTTCAGGTGATAGTGCTGCTTGACCGCGCGGATCAACTGGATCATGTCGGGGAAGGGCTGCGACCGGGTTTGCATGAAGTCTTTGAACTGCTCGACCGAGAAATCGCGCGGCTCGTAGAAGATCACCTGCGAGAGATAGTCGTCCAGCGAGAGCTTGCCTTCCTCGTAGGTGTCGAAGGTCAGGTGATGCCGCTCCTCGATGTCCTCGTAATCCAGCCGGAACATCTCCGCGGCTTCCAGCCTCGCGGTGTGATCCCATCCGTTGGTGAGCAGCACGCCGCCGATGTCGAGCAGCAGGGTCTTGATCGGAAGGGTGGTCATAGGTTGGTCGCCTCACTACCGCGTTTCCCGCCGATTATAGCGTATCGCGCTCAGGGCATAACGATCAGGTCGAAGGCGGACTTCGGGCGCAGATGGGTCAGGTAGTAGGCTTCGGCGGCGTCCCAACGCGCGTGCCAAGCTGCCAGAAAATCGGGATTCTCTCGCGCCGCCAGCCGGGCGTGACGGACGGTCAGGGGAACGTCCACCAGCACCGCCAAGTCGATCAGGTCGGCGAGTTCCGCCCGCGTGGAGTAGATGCCGTCCAGTACGATGAGGTCGGCGGGCGGAAGCTCGACGTAATCGGCGCGCATCGCATAGGTGCCGTCGGGCTGCGGCGCGTCAAAGTCGAAGGGATGCCATTTGGCGGGCTTCCCGGCGATCAGCGGTACGAGCGCTTCGGCGCGCAGCCGACGCCAGTCGATGGCGTCCGCCGCCCGCTGCTCCGGCGTGCGCGCCTCCCACTCCGTATTGGAGATGGTGGCGGCGTAGAAATCATCGCCCGGAATCACGGCGGCGTTCAACGTCCGGGCGATCATCTGCGCCAGCGTGGATTTGCCCGCGCCGCTGCCGCCGTCAAGCGCCACCAGCAGCGGAATCCCGCCGCCTGCCTGCCGCTCGCGGATGGCGGCAAGCAGGCTATCGACGGCTTCAAGCAGCGAGTGATTCATCTGATGATCCCGACGCAACTCGTGAAGCTCCACTGTACCCGATTCGGCGGCTTTCCGCAGCCGGGTTTGGAGCATCGTCAGGGTGGGTTGGGTATAATCTCGCCCCAAGAGGTTTATTGAAGGAGAGGACGTTTATGCTGAGCGACCAGACTTTTATTCCTCAGCTTACCGAAGAACACGAAGCGCTGCGCCGCACCGTGCGCGACTTCGCCGAAAATGAAATCGCCCCGATTGCTGCCGAATTTGACGAAAGCGGCGACTTCCCGATGGACACCATCAAGAAGCTGGGGCGGCTTGGCGTCATGGGCATCGAGGTTCCCGAAGAATACGGCGGCGCGGGGATGGATACGCTCGCCTATGCGCTGACCATCACCGAAATAGCCCGCGTGGACGCCAGCCACAGCACCATTGTCAGCGTGAACAATTCGCTGTTCGGGCACGCGCTGCTGAAATTTGGCACCGACGAACAGAAACAGAAATATCTGGCTCCGGTCGCCAGCGGTGAGAAGATCGGCGCGTACAGCCTTACCGAGCCGATGTCCGGCAGCGACGCCGGAACCATGCAGAGCCGCGCCGTCCTCAACGACGCCGGAACCCACTACCTGATCAACGGGCGCAAAAGCTGGGTGACCAGCGGGCCGGTTGCCGACACGGTGATCCTGTTCACCATGACCGACCCGGACAAAGGGCACAAAGGAATCACCGCCTTCATCGTTGAAGCCGATCAGCCCGGATTTATTCGCGGCAAGAAGGAGCCGAAGCTCGGCATTCGCGCCAGCGCCACCAGCGAGATCGTCTTCGAGAACTACCTGTGCCCGGTCGAGAACCTGCTGGGCGCGCGCGGCGAAGGCTTCAAGATCGCCATGACGGTGTTGGACGCGGGACGGATCGGCATTGCGGCGCAGGCGCTCGGCATCGCGGAGGCGGCTTACGAAGCCAGCGTTCAATACGCCCGCGAGCGTCAGGCATTTGGCGGCGCCATCGGGCAGCTCCAAATGATCCAGCAGAAGGTCGCGGACATGAAAACCCGCATCGAAGCCAGCCGCCTGCTGATCTACAGCGCCTGCCTCGCCAAAGAGCGCAGCAAGAAAACAGGGGGACGTTACACGCTCGAAGCGAGCATGGCGAAGCTGTTCGCCAGCGAGACCGCCGCCTTCGTCACCGACGAGGCGGTGCAGATTCATGGCGGCATGGGCTACAGCAAGGAACTGCCGATTGAGCGCTACTACCGCGACGCCCGCATCACCCGGATTTACGAGGGCACCAGTGAGATTCAGCGTATGGTGATCGCGCGCAGCGAATTGGGGCTGCGCTGATGCGCGCGGCGGTGATTTTTCAGCACGGCGGGCGCGACGTGCTTCAGGTGGTGGACAACCTGCCGGAGATCGAGCCAGCGCCGGGTATGGTGCGGGTGCAGATCAAGGCGGTCGCGCTCAACCGGCTTGACCTGTGGGTGCGCGAGGGTTGGAAGGGGCTGAATCTGGACATGCCTCACGTTTGCTGCGCGGACGGCGCGGGCGTGGTCGAGAGCATCGGGCACGGCGTCACCAACCTGGCTCCCGGCGACCGGGTGGGCATCAACCCGACGGTGGTCGATCCCGACTGCCTGAACCTGACCGGAAGCGAACTCGACTGCCCGATTGCCATCATGGGTGAGCACGCGCAGGGGGTGGCGGCGGAGTACGTGAACGTCCCGGCGCGTAACCTGATCAAGCTGCCGGATTCGATCAGTTTTGCGGAGTCGGCGGCGACCGGGTTGGTCTACGTGACCTCGTGGTACTCGATGATCACGCGCGGCGGGCTGAAAGTGGGCGAGTCGGTGCTGATTTTGGGCGCGGGCGGCGGCGTCAGCACCGCCAGCATCCAGATTGCGAAACTGGCAGGCTGCAAAGTTTACGTGGTCGGCAGCAGCGCCGAGAAATGTCAGCAGGCGCAGGCGCTCGGCGCAGACGTGACCTTCGACCGCAGTGTAGACCCCAACTGGTCGAAGGCGGTCGTGTTTGCTACGCAAGCCGGGGCGACCGGGAAGCGCGGTGTGGACGTGGTGGTCGATAACGTAGGGCAGGCGACCCTGCAAGACAGCCTGCGCGCGGTGGCGCGCGGCGGGCGCATCTTGATGGTCGGCAACACCAGCGGCTATCAGGCGACCATCGACACTCGCTACATCTTCTCCAAGCAGATCAGCTTAATCGGCAGTTCGATGGGTCCGACGGCGGATTTCGTAAAGGTCATGAGTTGGGTGTTCGATGGTAAGCTCAAGCCAGTGATTGGCAGGACGCTGCCGCTGGCGGAGATCGCCGAAGGGCATCGGCTGCTGGAAGCAGGCGAGGTGTTCGGCAAGGTGGTGCTGGAGTTGTAATCATGTGCGCGTCGATCCTCGGCTTTCAAGCGCCGCTGCTGCGCGGCATCGCCAATCAGCTTCAACTGAAGCCGATTGCGGAGATCGCGCGGGATCCGGGCGTGGAGGAAGTCTACCGGATCACGGTGCAGTATTACGACGGGCGCGCCTGCCATTCGGTGGCGACGCTGCGCGCGTCGCAGACCGGCGGAATCACGCTGGAAACCGTCTATCAGCGGGCGCTTAACCGCCAGCCGATTGCTCATTCCATCGAGGCAGTCCGCTACGACGAGTTCATTAAGGCGGTCAGGAGCCTGAGCTTCGACCGGATGCGCGATCAGTCCAATCTGCCCGCGTACAACTCCACCGATCTGTGGCTGGTGGAGCGGGCGGCAGGGACGTTTTACCACAGCGTGATCCTCGCGCCGGAACTGGCGCTGGACGCCTATTCCGGGCTGTCGAACGCGGTCAAGCACGGCTTGCCCGAAGCGCTGAGGATAGTCAAATGAAGCTGCGCTGCTGGCGAGATTCGGTCTCGGTTGAGTGCGGTTTGTAAGGGTGTGGTGGAGAGCGAGGCAGCAATATGGCGAAGGATAACGTCGAAAACGAGGTCAAGCTCTACGTGCGCGATCTCGACTCGGTGGCGCAGCGGATCGCGGCGGCAGGCGGGACGCTCAAAGCGCCGCGCGTGCTGGAGCGCAATCTGCGCTTCGACGACGCGCAGGGATCGTTCAGCGCTGCCGGGACGGTGCTGCGTCTGCGTCTGGACACGCGCGCCCGGTTGACCTACAAGGACGGCGAGCGGCTGTATGGCGAATATGGCAGCAGCCGTTTTGAAGCCGAAGTCGAGGTGAGCGACTTCGACAACATGGAAACCATTCTGAACAAGCTGGGTTATCACCCTGTGATGACCTATGAGAAATACCGCACCACTTACCAACTCTACGGCGCCGAGGTCACGCTCGACCAGATGCCCTATGGCAATTTCGTCGAGATCGAGGGGGACGAGGCTGCCATCAAGCGCTGCCTTGAGGCGCTTGATCTGGGCGCGGCGCGGCGTATGGTGGCGAGCTACGTGCTGCTGTTCAAGTTCGTGAAGCAGCATTTGGGGCTGGATTTCGACGACCTGACTTTTGCGAACTTCGCGGGAATCGACGTGCCGGAAAGCGCCTTCGCAGAGCCGTGAAAGTTATTTTCGCCGCGCGGAAGGATGAAAGAACTCACTCACCGCCGCGATTCTGCCGCATTACACTAGAACCAATGTGAGTCTCGGTCTCAGGATGGCTTATACATGGCTCAAGAAACGCTCGACCAATTTCGCACTTCGTCCGGCATTCCGCTGAAGGAATATTACTCGCCCGAAGATGTCCCGCTTGATGACGAGCAGCCGGGCGAATACCCGTTCACGCGCGGCATCTACCCGACCATGTATCGCGGGCGGCTGTGGACCATGCGCCAGTACGCCGGATACGCCAGCGCCGAGGAGTCCAACGCGCGCTATCGCTTCCTGCTGGAACAGGGGCAGAGCGGCTTGTCGGTCGCCTTCGACCTGCCTACCCAGATCGGCTACGACGCCGACGACCCGATGGCGCTGGGCGAAGTCGGCAAGGTCGGCGTGAGCATCAGCAGCCTGCGCGACCTGCAGCGCTTGTTCGAGGGCATTCCGCTGGATAAAGTCTCCACCAGCATGACCATCAACGCTCCGGCGGCGGTGCTGCTGGCGATGTACATCGCGGTGGGCAAGCGGCAGGGGGTGGAGTTCGACCAAGCTGCGCGGCACGGTGCAGAACGACATCCTCAAGGAGTACATCGCGCGCGGAACCTACATCTATCCGCCCAAGCCGTCGATGCGCCTGATCACCGATTTGTTCGCCTACTGCAAGACCGACGTTCCCCACTGGAACACCATCAGCATCAGCGGCTACCACATCCGCGAGGCGGGCAGCACCGCCGCGCAGGAAGTCGCCTTCACGCTCGCTAACGGGATCGCCTACGTGCAGGCGGCGGTCGCCTCCGGGCTGGACGTGGACGACTTCGCGCCCCAGTTATCGTTCTTCTTCAACGCGCACAACCAGTTCCTCGAAGAAGTCGCCAAGTTCCGGGCGGCGCGCAAGCTGTGGGCGACTATCATGCGCGAGCGCTTCGGCGCGACCAACCCGAAAAGCTGGCAGTTGCGTTTCCATACGCAGACCGGCGGCAGCACGCTCACGGCGCAGCAGCCGGAAAACAACATCGTGCGGGTGGCGCTGCAAGCGCTGGCGGCGGTGCTGGGCGGAACCCAATCGCTGCACACCAACAGCAAAGACGAAGCGCTGGCGCTGCCGACTCAGGAGGCGGTGCAGGTCGCGCTTCGTACCCAGCAGATCATCGCCTACGAAACCGGCGTGCCGGATTCGGTCGATCCGCTGGCGGGCAGCTACCTGATCGAGCACCTGACCGACGAGATCGTGCAGCGGGCGCAGGCGTACATCGACCGCATCGACGCGATGGGCGGGGCGCTGGCGGCGATTGAGTCCGGCTACGTCGGCGGTGAAATTCAGGACGCCGCCTACGCTTATCAGCGCGCGGTCGAGTCGGGCGAGCAGGTGATCGTCGGCGTCAACAAGTTCACGGTCGAGGAAGACACACACCCTGATCTTCTGCGCGTCGATCCGGCGATTGAGACGGCGGCGCGTCAGCGGCTCGCGGATTTGCGCGCCAGCCGCGACAACGCGAAGGTCGCCGAGCTGCGCGGGCGGCTGGACACAGCGGCGCGGGGCAACGAGAATCTGCTGCCGCTGATGGTGGAATGCGTCGAGCAAGACGTGACGCTCGGCGAAGTCTGCCACACACTGCGCGGCGTGTTCGGCGAGTATCGCCCGGAAGTGCGGATTTAGCGCGGAGGCGACTTGTGAGCCAGCAGCAATCTCAGAACAGCATCCTGAGCATCGGCAGCGTCGGCAGCATCCTGTCGATTGGCAGCATCGGGAGCATTCTCAGCATTGGCAGCGCGGGCAGCGTTTTGAGTATTGGCAGCGCCGGGAGTTTGCTCTCGATTGGCAGCATCGGCAGTGTCGCCTCGGTGTTCAGCATTTTGAGCATCGGCGGGGTGTTTGCGTTTCTGGCGATTCGTGGGCGGCGGCGAGGATTGAGCCGTTAGTGGTTAGCAAGAACGGGCTGTCCGCTAGTTTTGTTGTGGGGTTAGGCAATGACAGAAAAAGCGAAGTTTGAAGCGTTTATGCAGCGGGTGACGCAGCGACCGTCTGCCGAATAATCTTATAGCTCGCGTCGAGACATTGGCGACGTGAAGTTGCTGATGGTTGCGTTGGACGAAGTGTGGGAAGGAAAACCGTCTATTTCAAACCGCAACGTAATTCGGACAACTGGAGAGAAACATTACATTGCTTGGGAAGAAATTCCTAAAGAGTATATTGAACGCGATGGGATAATAGCTTCTCCTGACTTGTCGATATTAGCAACCATGAAATTATCTTGCGGTTGATAAGCGTCTGCCAGTCGTGACAAGAAGTTATTCGAAATCACACGTGATGCTCTTGCTCTTGTAGATGAAGTAGAACCTGCTGAGATTTTCATTTCCTATCGAGGAAGAGAAAGTAGTGCCTTTCGCTTTGCTCGTTCTATCACGCCTCAAAGCGTTTGATTTAGACGCTTTTCTTGATATGTCCATCCGACCGGGTGATAACTGGCACGCCTACATCAAAGAGCAAATACATCAACGCGACTATCTTGTTCTTCTATTGGGTAAAGCGAGTTTGGATTCGGATTATGTGAAGCAAGAAATCTCATGGGCAATTGAGGCTGGCGCGGAAATAATTCCGATCTGGCATAATGGATTTGAATATAAAGAAGGCGAATTTGACCTTCCGCCGGAGATTCAGAAAGTCTTGCGCAGCAACCACAGCATCCGTGTCCTAGAAGAAAGTGCTTTAGCCTACAACAACGCGATTGTCGAACTCCTCAACCGCTTCGGCGTGACTCCCTAGCTGACCACTGATAGCTGACCGCGACCCACTAACGGCGATCCGGCGCGCATATGTTATAATCCGCATTTATGCCAGAAGAAAACAAGCGGCTTCCGAGTAGAGCGATTGGGCGCGAGCGGCAGTTGATGGTCGTGACGGCGGTGCTGGCGATCATCGAGTTCGGCGCAGCCTACCACGCGCTGAATCTGCCCCCTGATCTGTCCATCAGCCTAGTGCCGCCGCTGGAATTCGCCGCCGCGCTGATCTGGGGTGTGCTGCTCTCGGCGGCGACGTGGCGGGTCGCGTGGTATCGCGCGCGCAATCTGCGAACCGGCGTGTTCGTGCTGGTGGGATTCGTGGTCTACAGCGTCGCGCGGCTGCTGGTGTTCACCCGCGCCGACTACGATCACAACCGCCTGCGCTTCCTAACGGTGATGACGATTCTGGTGTTGATCGCCGGAGTGGTTTATTTGATGCGCCCAGTGGTACGGCGGGCGTCGCAAACGGAGAAGATGGATGAGCAATCCCAAGATTGAACAATTGCGCGAGCTGCGCGACCTCAGCCGGGCGGGCGGCGGCGAAGATCGCATCCAGCGCCAGCACAACTCCGGGCGCAACACTGCCCGCGAGCGGCTCGACATTCTGCTTGATCCGGGCAGCTTTCGGGAGTTGGACTCCTTCGTCACCCACCGCTCGCACGATTTCGGCATGGAAAACAACGAATATCTCAGCGACAGCGTGGTGACCGGCTGGGGCACCATCAACGGGCGGCTGGTCTACGTCTTTTCGCAGGATTTCACGGTGGTCGGCGGCACGCTGAGCGAAGTCGCCGCCGAGAAAATCTGCAAAGTGATGGATATGGCGATGAAGACCGGCGCGCCGCTGATCGGCTTGAACGACAGCGGCGGCGCGCGGATTCAGGAAGGCGTGGTCAGTCTGGGTGGCTACGCGGACATCTTCCTGCGCAACACGCTCGCCAGCGGCGTGATCCCGCAGATCAGTGTGGTGATGGGTCCCTGCGCGGGCGGCGCGGTCTACAGCCCGGCGCTCACCGACTTCATCTTCATGGTGAAGGACACCAGCTACATGTTCATCACCGGACCCGACGTGGTCAAGCAGGTGACGCAGGAGGACGTGACCTTTGAGGAACTGGGCGGGTCGCGGATTCACGCCAGCAAGAGCGGCGTCTGCCACGTGGTCGGCGAAAACGAAACCAATACGCTGCTGCTGGTGCGCGAGATGCTCGGCTACTTCCCGCAGAACAACATGGAAGACCCGCCGTTCCTGAGTTCCAAAGACGATCCGCTGCGGGCGGACGCCGAACTCGACGCGATTGTGCCGGACAGCCCCAACAAGCCCTATGACATCAAGGACGTGATCAGCCGGGTAGTGGACGAGGGGCTGTTCTTCGAGATTCAGCCGGATTACGCGCCGAACATCGTGGTCGGCTTTGCGCGCTTGGGCGGGCACAGCGTCGGCATCGTGGGCAATCAGCCGATGGTGTTGGCGGGCGTGTTGGACATCCACGCCAGCACTAAGGCGGCGCGCTTCATCCGCTTCTGCGACAGCTTCAACATCCCGATCATCACCTTCGTGGACGTGCCCGGCTACATGCCGGGCGTGGCACAGGAACATAACGGCATCATCATGTCCGGCGCGAAGCTGCTCTATGCCTACTGCGAGGCGACGGTGCCCAAGCTCACGGTGACGACCCGCAAGGCATACGGCGGCGCCTACTGCGTCATGAGCAGCAAGCACATTCGCGGCGACTTGAATCTGGCGTGGCCCACCGCCGAGATCGCGGTGATGGGACCGGAAGGCGCGGTCGAGATTCTGTACCGCCGCGACCTCAAAAATGCTGACGATCCGGTGCTGCTCAAGGCGCAGTTGGCGGAGCAGTATCGAGAGAAGCTGGCGAATCCGTACATCGCCGCCGAGCGCGGCTACATCGACGACGTGATCGAGCCGCGCGATACCCGCGCCCGCCTGATCAATGGGCTGGAAGTGCTGCAAAACAAGCGCGACAGCAATCCGCCCAAGAAGCACGGCAATATCCCGCTGTAAGCAGTTCGCCCGACGCTCAAAGCGTCAGGCTAGGGTCAAAAAGCCTGCTGAAGCAGGCTCAAGAGCCACCTTTAGGTGGCTTGGTTTCTCGTAGCCGGATGCTTCGAGCATCCGGCGGCACAGTGAGCAAACGATTTTTCCACGATACTGAAGGATATGCGATGATGCTCGAACAATCGCAAACGCAAATTAAGAAGGTGCTGATCGCCAATCGCGGCGAGATCGCCGTGCGGGTGATCCGCGCCTGCCGCGAACTCGGGATTGCGACGGTGGCGGTGTATTCGGAGGCGGATCGCACCAGCCTGCACGTGCGCTACGCCGACGAAGCGGTTCACATCGGTGCGCCCGCCCCGCGCGAAAGCTACCTGAACATCGACCGGATTCTGGAAGCCGCCAAGCGATCCGGGGCGGACGCGATCCACCCCGGCTACGGCTTCCTGTCCGAGCGCGAGGATTTCGCGCAGGCGGTGCTGGACGAAGGGCTGATCTTCATCGGGCCGCCGCCGGATGCCATCGCGCAGATGGGCGATAAGCAGGTCGCGCGCGAGACGGTCAAGAAAGCGGGCGTCCCGGTGATTCCGGGCACGGGTCCGGGCTTGCACGACGACGAAATCCTCGCGGCTGCCGACCGGATCGGCTTCCCGATCATGGTGAAGGCGGCGGCGGGCGGCGGCGGCAAAGGGATGCGCGCGGTTCAGCGTGCCGAAGATTTGCCCGATGCGCTGGCAATCGCCCGGCGCGAAGCCGAAAGCGCCTTCGGTGATGGGCGGCTCTATCTGGAGCGGCTGATCGACGGCGCGCGTCACATCGAGTTTCAAATTCTGGCGGATACGCACGGCAACACCGTCCATCTGGGCGAGCGCGAATGCTCGATCCAGCGGCGGCATCAAAAGCTGGTCGAAGAATCGCCCAGCCCGTTCGTCGATGCTGACCTGCGGCGGCGCATGGGCGAAATGGCGGTGCGCGCTGCCGAGTCGGTCGGCTACGTCAACGCCGGGACGATTGAGTGTCTGGTCGATAAGGACAAGAACTTCTATTTTCTGGAGATGAACACCCGCTTGCAGGTCGAGCATCCGGTGACCGAGTTGGTCACGGGCATCGATTTGGTCAAGGAGCAGATTCGCATCGCGCGCGGGCGGCGCATGGGTCCGACCGAGAACTTCTTGGAGCCGAAGGTCTGGGCAATCGAGTGCCGCATCAACGCCGAAGACCCGTACAACAACTTCCTGCCGTCGATTGGCACCATCTCGACCCTGATCGTCCCGACCGGACCCGGCGTGCGGGTGGACAGCGGCGTCTACAGCGGCTTCACCATCACGCCCTACTACGACAGCATGATCGCCAAGCTGATATGCTGGGGCGATGATCGCCCGGAAGCGATGCTGCGGATGCGTCGCGCGCTGGAAGAATTCTCGATCATGGGCGTGAAGCACAACATCCCGTTCCATCAAAACCTGCTCAACAGCTTCAGCTTCATCGCCGGGAAGTTCGACAACAAATTCGTGGAGGAGCGCTTCAGCATGACCACCTACGAGCAGCCGCCCACCGAAGCCGAAATCGAGACGGCGGCGATTGCGGCGACGCTGTTCACGCATCGCAGCCGTCAGCTTGCCGGGCAGGTGGTCACCCGCAACGAGCGCGATACCAGCAACTGGAAGTGGATGAGCCGTTGGGAGCGGGTGCATCGATGAAATACGTCACGATTATCAACGATACCCGCTTCGAGATCGAAATCGCCAACGACGGCACGCTCACGGTCAACGGCGAGCCGCGCGAGGTGGATTTTCTGGCGCTGGGGCCCTCGCTGTATTCGATTCTGATGGATCATCGCTCCTACGAGATGGTGATCGAGGAGCGCGAGGGCAAGTACGAGGTGCTGATGCAGGGGCGGCTCTACAGCGGCGAGGTGCTGGACGAGCGCGCCCAATTGTTAGCGACCCGGCGCGGCGGATTGGGCACCGAAAGCGGCGAGATTTCGATCAAGGCGCCTATGCCCGGCTTGATCGCCGCCGTCCCAGTGATCGAGGGCGAGGAAGTGATCAAGGGGCAAACCCTGATCATCCTTGAATCCATGAAGATGCAGAATGAACTCAAAGCGCCGCGCGACGGCATCGTGACTCGCATCAGCGTGCAGCCGGGGCAGAGCGTCGAGCAGAATAAGCTGCTGGTCACGCTCACCTGACGGCTTGCTGCGCTTCAGGTGGTTGAAATATAATATGCATACTTAAATGTTTCGTAAGGAGAAGAATATGTCAGTCGATCAGCCGATTGCGGTCTTCTTGATGATCCTGTTCGCCGTCCTTGCGATTGGCGGATCGCTGGTGTGGATGGGAACACAAAATTTATGGGGAAGTTATGGGTTATGGGCGGGTGTGGCGGTGGTCTTTGTCTTTGCGATCATCTTTGGGATTGGCATGGCGAACGAGTGGAAAGGCGAGCAGATCAACGGCTGCGTAGCCAAAAACAGTTGTTACTGCGAGAATCAGGATTACATCGCTAATCTGGTCGCAACCGATCAGCAGGTGGCGATCTACCAGCCGATCAACACGCTGACTGCCTTCTTCCCGATCTTCGCGGGCTTGTTCATCCTTGCGGACGCAGACTATGATCGCATCCGTCGGGGCGGCGGCTCGGATAACCCGATGAAAGCGGGCGGCTATTTCGCCATCGCCTTCGGGATCGCGGTGGTGCTGCTGGGCGTCGGCAGCATGTTCTTCCACGCCAGCATGACCGAATTCCTCGGCGCGCTTGATCCAGTCTCGATTGCCTTGTTCATGGTGTTTATTCTGGTGTACGATCTGTGGCGTGTCCTCAAGTGGCCCCGAGTCGCCATGGGGCGAGATCGCCCATTTCATTTTGTGGGCGCTGCTCATGTTTGCCGCTATCTCCGCGATTTACGCGGGGCAGACCGATGCGACCAGCATGGTGGTGATTGCGCTGGCGGGGTCGCTGGAAGTGCTGATCGCCGTGTTCTGGTTCCGCGATGGCGGTCTGAACGGATTGAAGCGGAATCCGTTGTGGGTCGTGGGAATTTTGGCTGCGTTCGGGATCGCCTATCTGTTCTGGTCGCTGTCGCAGACCGGCGGATCGCTGTGCGATCAGACCAGCATTTGGCAAGGGCATGGTCTGTGGCATTTGCTGGCGATGGGCGTCGTGCCGATCCTGTTCTTCTACGAGTTTCGAACTGAAACCCGCTCCTGACCAGACTGGCTGGATTTGATCAAGTGCCCAACGGTTCGGAACTGGCTCGACGTTTTCTGGCTGTGCCTGCTCGTGATCTACATCCTCGCCGGAACGTCGAGCGTGCCTTTTCATGCGGACAAATCCACCCAGATATACATGAGCCGGGATTACGCCTATCAATTTCTGCAAGGCGACCTTGATTTGGTGCGCTACCACGACCCGCCCATCAGCGCGACCGAGCAGCAGTTGCGCTTGCTCAACGGCACGCTCAACAAATACCTGATCGGCTTGGCGTGGCATATCGATGGTTTCACGCTTGACCAGATCAACGATCAGTGGGACTGGGGCGGCGACTGGAACTACAACCAGCAGTACGGTCACGCGCCCAGTGACGCGCTGCTGCAAGTCAGCCGGATTCCGTCAGCGCTGCTGCTGGCGGCGGGTATGATCGTGATCTTCGCGCTCGGTCGGGCGCTGGGCGGGCGTCCGGTCGCCTATCTGGCGAGCCTGTATTACGCGCTCAACCCCGCGCTGCTGATCGACGGGCGGCGCGCGATGATGGAAGCCAGCCTGATCGCCTTCTCGCTGTTGACTGTCCTCGCGGGTGTTTGGCTGCTGCAAAAGCGGCGCTGGTGGACGGTGCTGCTGCTGGGGATCGCGGCGGGGCTGGCGCTGGCGAGCAAACATACCGCCGTGTACACGCTGATCGCGGTGTTCGGGGGATGCGCGGCGTATCCGTTGGTGGAATGGATCGGCGCGCGACGAGTAAAGGCGCATCGCCGTGCGCCCCTACGGATTTACGCGCTGTTGGTGGTCGCGGGCGTGATCGCGCTCGGCGTTTTCTACGCGCTCAACCCGGCGTGGTGGGGCGATCCGCTGGCGCGGGCAGGCGAGGTGTTCACCCTGCGCGGCGATCTGCTGGCGGGGCAGTCGGCGACCTTCGGCGGCTACGCCAACCTGAGCGATGCGCTCGGCGGCTTCTTCCGCGAGGTGTTCGTCAATCTGCCGCAGTATTACGAAGTCCCGGCGTGGCAGGGCTACATCGGCGATCAGATCGCCCGCTACCAAGCCTCGCTGTGGCACGGCGTCAGCATCGGCGGATCGGTCATCGGCGGCGTGATTCTGTTGGCGCTGGCGGGGATCGGAGTCGTGGCGCTGGTGCGCGAACGTCTCCGAAATCTCGCGCTGTACTGGCTGATCGGCGTATGGGCGCTGGCGATGCTGGTTTTGACCTCGCTGCTCACGCCGCTGGACTGGCAGCGCTATTATCTCCCGGCGTACCCGGCGGTCGGGTTGATCGCCGCCTATGGGCTGGTGCGGCTGATCTACAGACCCGCGACCGCCGCCGAAAGCTGACGCTGTACCGTCTTGGTGTTGAAGTGCCGCCACAGGTCGGCGAAGCTGTCGCGCAGTTGATCCTGCTTCTCGGTGATCGAGTCGACGTAGTGCTGAAGCGCCGCCAGCGTCTCGGCTTGATCCTGCGGGTCGAGGTCGTCGGCGATGTCGCTGAGCCGATCCTTTGCCGCGCGAACGTCGGCGATATTGCCGAGATGATCCTGAATAGTCTTAAGTTCGTCCGCAAAGCTGGCGATGCTGGTGCCGAATACGTCGCTGAAGATCGACACGGCATAGCGCAGGCGCTTGAACTCGATACGCAGCGCGTGCAGGGTGGGCACGTCGGCGTGTTCGATGGTGGAATCGTAAGCGCGGATGGCGGCGAGATGCTGGAAGATCAATTCCGGCAGCAGGTGCCGCACCTGATAGGGATGCACGTCTTCCAGATCGACCGGGATGGCGCCCTTGCCGGGCTTGGTCACGAATTCGGCGTAATCGTCGAGGAAGCGGCGGTAGCTGCCTTTGTCGAGGCGGCGGATCAAATCGCGTCGGGCTTTCTGGCGCTGCCCCTCAAACAGGCTCAACACCGGCTGAAGCAGATCGCGCTGGTCGGCGTCGAGGTTTTCCTGATAGCTTTGCAGATTGCCGATCATCACGTCGAGGTCGCGCACCTCGCCCAGCAAACTCGCCAGTCGGCGAAGCTCGCTCAGATACGGCTCAATGGCTCTCGGCTTGAAGTATGCGCCCAGCAGGCGCAGCGTGCTGCGCATCCGGCGGGTCGCTACCCGCATGTCGTGGACTTCTTCCGGGTCTTCTCCGGTGCGGCTGCCCGCCTCGTGCTGGAGCATCTTGACAAAATCGCCCAGCAGGGCTTTCCGCCCGGCTTCCGCCATCGTGTCCTGCGGCTCAATCGGCTTGACCTGCGCCTGTAGACTTTCGATCAGTTGTGTGTGGTCTGTGCTCATGGTGATTTGCGTTCGTCATCCGGTTGATAATGCCGCTTATTTTAACATAATTTCACAACTTCTTAAACCTTCTTAACATTAGCGTAGGTTGCTCTTAAAATCTCAATGCGCTTGCGCCCGGTTAATAGTTGGATATATAGTGGACGAACCGACTA
This sequence comes from uncultured Chloroflexia bacterium, assembly GCA_963814185.1. Classification (GTDB taxonomy): domain Bacteria; phylum Chloroflexota; class Anaerolineae; order Aggregatilineales; family Phototrophicaceae; genus Flexifilum. The sequence goes on from CAWFCF010000004.1 coordinate 279,624, forward strand.
TATCAAAAAGGAATATCCATGCGCGTCATATTGATTGTGGTTGCGATCCTGCTCGTCATTTTGGTTGTGGCGACATGGGATCAACTGCTTCTGGGCGTGATTGTTCCTGTAGTGGTCTGGGCATTCATCGGGTGGCTTGCGGGACAGGTAATCCGCTGGCGCGGCTACAGCACGAGCTACGATGCCCCGATCAACATGGTGCTTGGCATCGGTGGCGGAATTGGGCTGACGCTGCTGCTGCGCTTGGTGGGAGCGCCAATCCAAGAAACCAGAGACTTGATCATGATGATCGTGTTCGGCGCAGTCGGCGCTTTCCTGACGGCAGGAATTGTGAACACTGCCGTCAGCATGATTAATTCGTCTCAAGCCAGCTAATCGGGCGAAAGTGCCGCGCCCGCTTAAAACTGAGTTTGCTTGAGGATGGTGCGGAAGAATTCGAAGATGGTGATATTGGGGTTGTTCACGATGTCGTGCAGCCCGTTGTTGAGGATCGCCCACTGGTAAATCTAAATCGCCAACAGCAGCGGGATGCCGATGGTCACGACGCGAACCGGCAGCCGCGCCACCGTGATCGACACGGGCGTTTCGGAAAGCTCCGCCAACTGTTGACGATCAGAGACGACCTGCAAGCGCTGCATGTTGAGGTCGTCGCGCATTCCGTTGAGCCGGACGTAGCGATAGAGCGTCTCGAAGCGGTCGCCGGAACCCGTCTGCCAGCGGCGGTCGATCCCGTCGATCTCGCTGTTCAACTCGCGGATATGGCGGTCGATGTCGTTCAACTGCCGGGTGAAGCGCTGGCTCTGGCGCTCGCGCCAGCGGTTCTGACCGCGCGAATAGGGCAGCCGGATCAGCGCGAAATAGTGCCCGTAGAGCAGCGCCAGCGGGATCACGACGTTGAAGGCGAGGATGCGCCCCAAATCCTGCGGAAGCTGCGGCAGCCGTCCCTCGGTCAGCACTTGGCTGAAGGGGATGGCGAACAGATAGAGGGTGATGATCAGCACGATCAGTGAGCCGATGGGCAGGGTGTTGACCAGTTCGTCGCGGCGCTCGGCGGAAAGCCCCTGCTGGCTGAGCGCGTAGCCGTACAGCGCCAGCAGCGCCACGATCAGCAGGTAGAAAGGCAGCGTGAACAGCAGCGCGAGCGCCTGCTCGGAAGTCTCGATCAGGGCGCTGCCGCGCTGCAAAATCTGCTGGCGCAAGCCGCCGATCACGCCGCCGGTGTCGCCGAACAGCAGCAGATACACCGGGATCAGCGTCGCCAGAAAGCCGAGGATCAGCAGCATGTCGGTGTCGGAGATCGAGCGCAGAAAGTGGCTGATCGGGCGGGGCAGGCGGTCGAGCAGCAGGTCGGGCAGAAAGCGCTGGCGCAGCCCGCGACTGCTGGTGTAGACCACGATCACGCTCACCAGAATCAGCAGCCAGATCACCGGAGCCAGCGCGAGGATGGCGAGGTCGATGTCCGCGCTCCCGGTCAGGTTGGCGGTGCGCGGATCGGCGCGGTTGAGGAAGTGCCGCGCGATCACCATGGTGGTGACGATCAGCGCCAGCGGCGCGAGCAGGCGCATCAGCCGAATCCAGACCTCGGTGCGGCTGAGCCAGTCGTTCCAGCGCTGCGTCCACAGGAGCTGCATCCCAACGTAGTAGATCAGGCTCACCAGCCCCAAGCCGCCAATATAGCCCACGTCGAAGCGGGTGGTGAATACCTGCGGCTGAAGCAGGTGAACCAGCGTATCGGCGGCGAAGGTCGCCAGCATCCCGGCTGCGATCAATTCGTTGATCGCCAGCAAAATCTGCTCCCAGATGGGAATCGAAGTGACGAAGCGATGGTAAAACGGCGGCAGCAGGATCAGCAGCGAGCGCAGGAACATCCACGAGACCGCGATCAGCATCACCAGCGTGAAATAGGTCTGCTCGCTGGCTTTGCCGGAGAGCGGCAAGCGGATCACCAGCCGAGCCAGCAGCAGCCCCGTGATGCCGAATATCCACACGAACCCCACGTAGAGCGCGTGGCGTCGGTTGAAGGGCTGACCGAGTATCCGCTGCTGCGTCTGTGCCGACGACGCCAGCGCCACCAACAGAATCACGCCGAGCGCCGAAAGCGCCGCTTCCAGCCAGTCACCGACGTAGGCTTGCGCCGCCGCCCAGAACACGCCGATCAGCAGCATCAGCGGCACGATCAAGCGGATCAGCGGGTCGCCGCCGACCGCGTTCATGAATTGTCGGGTGATGCGCTTGCGCTCGGATCATAGCCGTATCTTACATCAAGTTGAGAATTGTCACGCGAGGATGTGCGGGCATCCTCAGACCAAATTAGAAAAGCCTCAAAAGCAGCCAGTCTACTTCACGACGGTCTTGCGGCGCGGGCAACCCCTCCGGTCGACATTCTCGTGTGAGCTATGGGTTAATAAGTTATTTTACGGCTGTGTAAAACATCGTAAAATAGAAGCACCGAACTCAAAAAAACACCTTTTCGGTAAAGGGGTGCTCCCGATGGTCACGCAGACATTCGATTTCTCTGGGCGGGTGGCAATTGTCACGGGCGGCGGTCGCGGGATCGGGAGGGCGATAGCGCAGGTGCTGGCGTCGGCGCACGCCTCAGTTGCGGTGGTCGCGCGCTCGCAAGGCGAGCTAGACGAGACTGTTCGCCTGATTGAGGAGAACGGTGGAAAAGCGCTGGCGGTCTGCGCAGATGTCGCTGATCGCGCGGCGGTTGAACAGATGGCGCAGCGAGTGGAAGCGGAATGGGGCGGGGTCGATCTGCTCGTCAATAACGCAGCTATACTTGGCACGCCGGGACCTACTTGGGAGTCCGATCCCGACGAATGGCGGCACGTTCTAGAGATCAATCTATACGGAGCGTTTTTGTGCGCCCGCGCGGTTCTGCCCGGTATGATCGAGCGGGAAAAGGGTTATATCATCAACGTTTCCAGTGGGGCGGGGATGTTCGCTATCGCTTACGGGAACAGTTATTGCGCTGCGAAAACCGCACTGGTGCGGTTTGGCGAGTGTTTGGCGCTAGAGACGCAGGGGCTTGGGGTTAAGGTATTTACGATTGACCCCGGTGGCGCCCGCACGGCGATGGGGAACTATCTGATCGAGTCAGAGGCGGCGCGCAAATGGGTGCCACAGTTTCGCCAGTATGCGGTCGAAGTGGGCATTTATCCTCCCCCCGATGCGCCTGCCAATCTGATTATGATACTGGCATCGGGCAGGGCGGATAGTCTGTCGGGACGGTTTTTCGCAATCACAGACGACATGGAGCAAATCATTGGTCAGACCGAGCAGGTTATTCATTCAGAACTCTATGCGCTCCGGGTAGGCAAACTCCCGCAGCATAGCCAATAAGGTATTGTTGCAGCTATTCTTCATCTTTCACGGCGCGCTTCTCCATGCTGCTATAATCAAATCAAGCACAGGAGCGCGAAAATGTCGTTTGACAAGAATAAGCTGATCGCCGCGCAGCAGACATGGCGCGAGAAAACCCTCAACCCGACGCTCAAGCGGATGCCGGAGCGCCGCCAAGCAGACGAGTTCATCACCCAGTCGAGCGTGCCGATTGAGCGGCTGTACACCCCGCTGGACATCGCGGACATGGATTATCTGGACGATCTCGGCTTTCCGGGCGAGTACCCGTTCACGCGCGGGATTCACGCCACCGGGCAGCGCGGTCGGCTGTGGACGATGCGCATGTTCGCCGGGTTCGGCACCGCCGAAGAAACCAACGCCCGCTACCAATATCTGCTGGAGCAGGGCAACGACGGCTTGTCGGTCGCCTTCGACTTGGCGACGCTGATGGGCTACGACACCGACGCGCCCGAAGCGCTGGGCGAATTTGGCAAGTGCGGCGTGGCGGTGAGTTCGCTCAAGGACATGGAGATTCTGTTCGACGGCATTCCGCTGGGCGAGGTCTCCACCAGCATGACCATCAACAGCCCGGCGGCGATTTTGTGGGCGTTCTACATCGCCGCCGCCGAAAAGCAGGGCGTGCCGATGGAGGCGCTGCGCGGGACGCTGCAAAACGACATTTTGAAAGAGTACATCGCGCAGAAAGAGTACATTTTCCCGCCCGCGCCCTCGATGCGGCTGGTCACGGACACGATTGAGTTCGGCAGCCAGCATCTGCCGCTCTGGAACACCATCAGCATCAGCGGCTACCACATCCGCGAGGCGGGCAGCACCGCCGTGCAGGAACTCGCCTTCACGCTGGCGGACGGTCTGGAATACGTCCGCTGGGGGATCGAGCGCGGGCTGAAGATCGACCAGTTCGCGCCGCGCCTGAGCTTCTTCTTCAACGTCCACAACGACTTTTTCGAGGAAGTCGCCAAGCTGCGGGCGGCGCGGCGCATTTGGGCGCGCGAGCTGCGCGACACCTTCGGCGCAGCCGATCCGCGCTCGTGGCTGTGCCGATTCCACTGCCAGACCGCCGGAGTCAGCCTGACCGCGCAGCAGCCCGAAGTCAACCTGATCCGGGTGTCGATTCAAGCGCTGGCGGCGGTACTGGGCGGGACTCAGTCGCTGCACACCAACAGCATGGACGAAGCGCTGGCGCTGCCCAGCGAGCACGCGGTCACGCTGGCGCTGCGCACCCAGCAGGTGATCGCCGAGGAAACCGGCGTCACCAACACGGTCGATCCGCTGGGCGGGAGCTATTTCGTCGAGGCGCTGACCAACCAGACCGAGCGCGAGGTTTACGACTATTTCCGGCGGATTGACGAAATGGGCGGCGTGATCCCGGCGATTGAGGCGGGTTTCTTCCAGCAGGAGATCGCGGATGCCAGCTATCGCAATCAGCTTGAGGTGGATGCCCATCAGCGGGTGATCGTGGGCGTCAACCAGTATGCCAGCGAAGCCGCGCCCGACATCCCGATCTTACAGATGGACCCGAACGGCTATGATCGGCAGGTCGCGCGGCTGCAATCACTTCGGTTGCAACGGGATAACGAGGCGGTGGGTCAGGCGCTCGATGCGCTGCGATCCGCCTGCGCGGGAACCGAGAACGTCATGCCCTATCTGATCGACGCGGCGCGGAGCGATGCCACGCTCGGCGAGATGGTGGACGTGATGCGCGAGGTGTTCGGCGTCTATCGCGAGCCGGTGCAGATTTAGGCAGTAGACCTTACCTATAGAGGTGTAGTAGGGGCGAGGCACGCCTCGCCCTTTAAAAACCGAATTCGGGGAGCGGCTGCGGAGCGATTACGCCAGCGGCACGGCGACCATGCGCCCGTAGATCACGAAGGCTGCCAGTGCCAGCAGAACGACCGACGGGATGGCTCTTACGAGGGCATCCCGTCGGTACAGGTGCAGCCCCAGCGCGCCGAGCATGGTCAGCACCAGCCCGACGGCGGCGAGCGGCGTCAGCATCGGCAAAATCCCGGTCACGGCAGGCAAGATCAAGCCGACTGCGCCCAAGATTTCCAGCGATCCGATCACGCGGATGAGCGAAGGCGGGTTGAGCGATTCGACCCACGACATCCGCTCCGCCAATTTGGTGATGGGCTGGCTGACCTTCATCAAGCCTGCCATGAAAAACGCCAGCGCCAGCAGGATTTGAACGACCCAGATCACGACATTCATCTCATTTCCCTCCGGTGTATCCGTCACGTGTTGCTTTTCCGTCGTGTGTTGATAAAATAGTAGGCTTCAAGCTGTGGGAGTTCAACCAACAAGCTTGTGTATCTGTTGGATAAGCAACAAAGAGGCGAAAATGTTGGCAAACGAGACGAAAATCGACCCGCGTGTGAAGCGAACGCGCGGGCTGCTCCAGCAGGCGTTGATGGACCTCGCCCACGAGAAGCCGCTCGACAGCATCACGGTGCAGGACATCGCTGCCCGCGCCGAGGTCAACCGGGCGACCTTCTACGCGCACTTCGACGACAAGTACGCGCTGATGGATTACACGGCGCGTGAGATGTTTCGCGGGCAGCTTGACGCGGCGCTGTCGGACTCGCCGCAGCTGACTCGATCCAACTTGCGGAGTTTGGTGATGGCGACCTGCAACTTTATCGGCGAGTTCATCGGTCACTGTGCGCCGATCCATACGGCGAGCGAGCAGGCAATGATGATCATGCAGGTGCAGACCATGGTGGATGAAACGCTGGTCGATTGGCTCAGGCAGGCGGCGGGTGCAGATGGAACTGCGTCGGAATGGGCTGCCATGACCACCAGTTGGGCGATCTGGGGTTCGATCTTTCAGTGGTCGCGGGCAGGGCGTAAAATCCCGGCGGCGCAGCTTGCCGACCGCATCCTGTCGCTGCTGATGCCGGGTTTGCAGGGGTATCTGGCGGAAAGCGCCTAAGGCAGGCAGCATGACACCAGTCGTCCTGATCACGGGCGCATCCAGCGGCATCGGCTATGCGGCTGCGCTGGCGTTCGCCCGGCGCGGCGCGAAGGTTGCTGTGGTCGCGCGGCGTATGGAGCGGCTCACCGAACTGGAGCGCGAAATTTCGGCGCTGCCGACGCATGGGGACACGCTGGCGATCACCGCCGACGTGACTGATTCCGCCGCGATGCAGCGGGCGGTCGCCCAGACGGTCGAGCGCTTCGGTCGGCTGGACGTGCTGGTGGCGAATGCCGGAGTCGGGCAGCGGGGCACGGTCGCGGAGTCGGATTGGGGCGATCTGGAAACGGTGCTGCGCACCAACATCGACGGCGTGCTGCACACGATTCGCGCGGCAGTTCCGGCGCTGCGGCAGTCGGGCGGCGGGCAGATCGTGATCGTCTCGTCGGTCGCCGGGGTGGTGCCCGCGCCCTATACCTCGGTTTACGGCGCGACCAAAGCCTTTGCCAGCAGCCTCGCCCGCTCGCTGCGCTTCGAGCTGGAAGCCGACCACATCGGCGTCACCGAGCTGCTGATCGGCCCGACCGACACGGAATTCAGCCGGAGTCGGCGCGGCGCGGCCGGCTACGCCGCCCACGCGACCCCTCTGCCGTCGATGTCCGCCGAGCAGGTCGCGGACGGGATCGTGCGGGCAGCGGAACGCCATACGCAAACCGCCGTGCTGCGTCCGTTCGACCGACTGATCCTGCTGGTCAATCAGGTCGCGCCGGGGCTGATCGGTCGGCAGGCGCTCAAGCGCTACAAGACTTAACATAGAGGACAACGAGAACTATGCCAGCCAAATTGAACTCGATGCGGCTGCTGGAGCAGCACAAAATTCCGTACGAAGTGGTGGAATACCCGGATGATCTGCGGGACGCGGAGGAAATCGCCGAGGTGATCGGCGCGCCGCCCTATCTGGTCTACAAGACGCTGGTGGCGGAGCCGGAGAAGGGCGGCAAGCCGTTTCTGGTGATGCTGGCGGCGAACCGTCAGCTTGATTTGAAGCGGCTGGCGGCAGTCGCCGGGGAGAAGAAGGTCAGGATGGCGGCGCACAAGGACGCCGAAGCCATGACCGGGCTGAAGGTCGGCGGCATCAGCGCGCTGGCGCTCACTCACAAGAACTGGATCGTGTTTCTCGACCAGCCTGCTACCGAACACCAGCACATCCTGATCAGCGCCGGACAGCGCGGCATGGACTTGCGGGTGCCGACCATGGCGCTGGTCGGGCTGCTGCACGCCCGCATCGCCGAAGTGGGGATTGAGTCGGAAGCGAGTTAAAGTTAAAAGTAGAAATGGGTCTTGTCTTTAACCTTTAACTTTCGACTTTTAACCGTCTTTATCGAGACAGGAAGCGCGCCATCTCGAAGTAGTGATCTCCGATGGGGCGAAGCTGGCTGATGGCGTCTTCCAGCGGGATCGGCTTGATTTCGCGCCCGCTGAGCGCGACCATTTTGCCGGACATACCGTCACGAACACACTGCACCGCCTTGACGCCCATCCGAGTCGCCAGCAGGCGGTCAAAGGCGGTGGGGCTGCCGCCGCGCTGAGTGTGACCGAGAATGGTCAGCCGAATCTCGAAGCCGATTTCCTGATGGGTCTTGAGATATTCGGCGAGGTCGGTGGTTTTGTAGGGCGCGCCCTCGGCGATCACCGCAATCGCGTGCGACTTGCCGCGCACGTAGGCATCCGCCAGCGCTTTGGCGACATCTTCCATGGTCACCTCGCGTTCCGGCGTGACCACGATCTCCGCGCCGCCGAGAATGCTGCCCATCAGCGCCAGATAGCCGCAGTTGCGCCCCATCACCTCGATGATGAAGGCGCGTTGATGCGACGACGCCGTATCGCGCAGGCGGTCAAGCGCGTCGAGGATGGTGTTGAGCGCCGAATCGACGCCGATGCACATATCGGTTCCGAAGATGTCGTTGTCAATGCTGCCGGGAATGCCGATCACCTGAAAGCCGAGGTTGTGGAGCGCCAGCGCCCCGGTCAGGCTGCCGTTGCCGCCAATGACGATCAGCGCCTCGATACCTTTTTCGTTCAGGCGGCGCAGCGCGCGGCGCTGCCCTTGAGTCGTCCTGAATTCATCGTTGCGCGCGGTCTGCAAAATGGTGCCGCCGCGCTGCAAAATGCCGCTCACTTCTACGCTGGTGAGCAGCTCAAAATCGCCGTTAATCAGTCCGGTGTACGCCTGCCGGACGCCGTAGACTTCCATGTCGTATTCCATGCCGGTGCGCACGACGGCACGGATTGCCGCGTTCATCCCAGGGGAGTCCCCTCCGCTGGTCATCACCGCGATACGTTTCACGAGCGTCTGCTCCTGAGTTGTCCCTGTCTGTGCGACATGGTATTGTAGCGCTATGGGATATAAACGCCAGCGACAGGATCGATTTCCACGTCGCGCATCTCCTTCAGATTCAGGAGCAGTTCGTCGCAGATGTGGATGGTTCGGTTCGGGAATTCCATCAAATAGGTGGCGACCTCGTCGCTCACGATCACGATCTCGAAGTGATCCTGTCCCGGATACTCGGTCAGCGTGCCGATTAAGCGCTCCAGTCGGCGGCGATCCCGCTGATCGTCCCCGTTGCGGCGGAAGCGCACGCGCAGTTTTCGTGGCGGCTGGGGCGGCTCATCCTTCTCCATCACGAAGGGCGGCGGAAGCGCGTCCTCGTAGTCGAGCGGCGGAAGCTCGTCGTAAGAAGGCGGCTCCGGCGAGGACTGCGGGCTGAAGGCTTCCACGTCGTCGAAGCGGATCGGCGGCGGCGCAGCGGGCAGCGGATCGGCATCGGTGCTGGTGACGGCGGTGAACTCCTGCGAGACCGACTCGCAGATGATCTGCGGATCGTTGCGCGACAGATCGAGCTTGCCCAGAATCTTGACCACCGCGCCGTCTTCCATCAATTCGCCGAAGCGGTTCCACGTGCGCGGGAACAGCACCACGTCAATGGTGCCGTAGCGGTCTTCCAGCGTGGCGATGCCCATCATGTCGTGGTTCTTGGTGGGGATTTTCCGCAGCGCGGCGATCAAGCCGACGAAGGTCACTGGCTTGTCGGGCTGAGCGTCCTCGGCTTTGAGTTCGAGCGTGCTGATGATCGACTGTCCGCGCAACTGCTCGATCAGTGGGTCGATGGGGTGGCTGGAAATGTACAAGCCGAGCAGTTCCTTCTCCCAGTTAAGCATCTCGCGCTGGGTGAATTCTTCGGTTTGCGGCAGGTTCCGCAGCAGGTCGTCCGCCGAGGTATCGGCTTCGCCGAACAAGCCCATCTGTCCCACGTCGCGGGCTTTGTGACGGTCGGCGCTGTAGCTCATGATGCGGTCGAGCGCGGCGATCAGCGAGCGGCGCTTGCCCATGCTCTTGAGCGCGCCCACTTTGATCAGGCTTTCAACCGTGCGCTTGCCCACCACCCGCAGATCGACGCGGCTGCAAAAATCTTCGAGGTTGGTGAACTGACCGTTGGCTTCGCGCTCCTCGATCAAGTGCTGAAGTGCGCCTACACCCGCGTTTTTGATGGCTGCCATGCCGAAGCGAATACCACGACTGCCGTCATCAAGGGTCTGAATATCGAAATCCAGTTGGCTGTAGTTGAGGTCTGGCGGCAGAATGGGGATGTTCAGCCGCTTGCACTCGATCAAGAAGGTGGTCACTTTCGCCGGGTCGTCGTAGTAGACCGAGAGCAGCGCCGCCATGTATTCGGCGGGATAGTGGCATTTCAGGAACGCGCTTTGGCAGGTGATCACGGCGTAATCGCTGGCATGTGCGCGGTTGAAGCCGTAGTTGGCAAAGAACTCGATGTCGTCGAAGATTTTCCCCGCCGCTTCCTCACTCACACCCTGTTCAGGTCCGTTCTTCAGAAAAATAGCGCGGTGCTTGACGAGGTCTTCGCGCTTCTTCTTCGACACCGCCTTACGCATCAGATCGGCGTCGCCGAGCGAGTAGCCGAACAACTCGCGCCCGACGCGCATGATCTGTTCCTGATAGACCATGATGCCGTAAGTTTCTTCCAGAATGGGGCGCAGCTTCTCGTGGTGATAGACAATCGGTTCTTTGCCGTGTAAGCGGGCATTATAGGTCGGGATGTAGTCCATCGGACCGGGGCGATACAGCGATACACCCGCGACAATATGCTCGAATTTGGTCGGCTTCATGTCGCGGAGCATCCCCTGCATCCCGCTGCTTTCAAGCTGGAACACCCCGACGGTTTCGCCGCGTCCCAGCATCTCGAAGGTTTCCTTGAGCATTCGATCCTGTTCCGGGTCGCCGTTGGGTCGATAGGGGATGTTCGACATATCGTAGCGGATGCCCTGATGCTTGAAAATCAGGTCGCAAGCGCGGCGCATGTAAGTGAGCGTCGATAGACCGAGGAAGTCCACCTTGAGCAGACCGATTGATTCGCAGGTTTCCATCGGGAACTGGGTCACTTGATGCAGGGTGATGCTGCCGCCGCTGCCGCTGGCGCTCTCGTCGTCGTCTTCGCCGCCGCTGCTGGTATTGGCGCTGCCGCCGCCTTTGGTCTGGCGGTGCAGCGGGATGTATTCACTGAGCGGCTGATCCGCGATGATCACGCCTGCCGCGTGAGTCGAGGCGTGGCGCGCGACTCCCTGAAGCGCCGAGGCGCTGTCGATCACCTGCCGGATTTCCGGTACGCTGTCGTACATGCTCTGAAGTTCAGGGTTTTCCTGGACGTAAACCTTGACCGGCTTCGGATGCGGCTCGGTCGGGATCAGGCGCGCCGCTTGATTGACCAGCGCCAGATCGACGTTGAGCGCGCGCCCCACGTCGCGGACGGCGGCTTTCGCGCCCAGCGTCCCAAAGGTGATGATGGCGGCGACCTTATCTTCGCCATATTTGCGCGCCGCGTAGTTGACCATCTCGCCGCGCCGGTCGTCCGGGTAGTCGAGGTCAATATCGGGCATACTCACGCGACCGGGGTTGAGGAAGCGCTCGAACAGGAGATTGTTTTCAATCGGGTCGATGTTGGTGATGCCGAGGCAATAGGCGGTGATGCTGCCCGCGCCCGATCCGCGCACGTTCCACCAAATGTCGGTGTGCCGGGCGAACTGGCACAAATCCCACACGATCAGGAAATAGGTGTCGAAGCCCATCGTCCCGATGATGCCCAGTTCGTAGTCGAGCCGCTCGCGCAAGTCAGCGTCGTCGGCGCGCGAGCCATAGCGCCAGCGCAAGCCCTTTTCCGCCAGCGCGCGCAGATAGTCGCCCGCAGTCGAGTAGCCTTCCGGCACCGGGAAGATCGGCAGATGATAGCCTTTGCGATCCAGATCGATCTCGCACATCTCGGCGACCTTGACCGTGTTGAGCAGCGGCGCGCCGCCGTCGATGTGCCCGAAGGCGTCCCACATCTGTTTGCCGCTGGTGAGGAAGTAGCTGTTGTCGGTGAAGCGCAGGCGGTTCTCTTCCGCCTTCAGCGACCCGCTCTGGATACAGAGCAGGGTGTCGTGTGGGTCGTAGTCGTCGTCCATGACGTAATGCACGTCGTTGGTCGCCACGTACTGCACGTCGTCGCGCCTGCCGATGTCCAGCAGCCAGTTATTGACGGTTTTCAGTTGGGGGATATCATGATCTTGCAATTCCAGATAGAAATTCTCTTTGCCGAAAATCTGCAAATACCAGTCGATCAGGTCGCGGGCGGCATCGTCGCGCCCCTCGTAGATCAGGCTGGGAATCTGCGCGGCGAGGCAGCCGCTGGTGGCGATCAAGCCGTCGGAATGCGCTGCCAGAAACTCGCGGTCGATGCGCGGGCGGTAGTAATAGCCCTCAAGCTGCGCGGCGCTGGCGATCTTGAGCAGGTTCTTGTAGCCGGTTTGGTTTTTCGCCAGCAGCAGCAGGTGATGGGAGGTGCGGTCGGCTCTGGCGTCGCGCCCGCTCATGGGGCGGTCGGGCGCGGTGATGTAGCCTTCCATGCCCAGAATCGGCTTGATCCCGGCTTTCTTGCAAGCGCGGTAGAAGTCGATCACGCCGAACATCACGCCGTGATCGGTGATCGCCAGCGAGTCCATGCCCAATTCGGCGGCGCGCTCGACCAGCTTGGGGATGCGGCTGAAGCCGTCCAGCAGCGAATATTCGGTATGCACGTGCAGGTGAACAAACGGTTGATCGGTCATAATCAACTTTTGAATCGTTAGCGGTGTGAAGGGAGTTAAAAGTAGAAAGTGACAAGTTAAAAGTGATGGATTCTGACCCGTGCGCGGGCTCTTAACTTTCAACTTTCAACTCGTCTTTTTAGTATACCATCGACGCACAGATGTGCGGCAGGAAATTTAACATCTTCTGGCTTACTTTGGTTACAAACTTACCGGATTATAATGGCAGTATAGCGAGAGCGGGGGTTCAACCGATGGCGAAAGTATACGACCAGATCACCGAAGCCTTGCAGACCTTCATCGAGGCGCAGCACGTGTTTTTCATCGCCAGCGCGCCGCTGAGCGCGGACGGTCACGTCAACCTCTCGCCGAAGGGACGGGACTGCTTGCGCGTCCTCTCGCCCAAGCGGGTCGCCTACCTCGACCTGATCGGCAGCGGCAACGAAACCTCGGCGCACCTGCTGGAAAACGGGCGGATCACCTTCATGTTCTGCGCCTTCGAGGGCGCGCCCAATATCCTGCGGCTGTACGGTCACGGGATCACGGTTCTGCCGAGCCATCCCGACTGGGCGGAACTGAGCGGCTGGTTCCCGACTTACGTCAACATGCGCCAGATCATCGTCGCCGAGATCGACCGGGTGCAGACTTCGTGCGGCTACGGCGTCCCATTCATGGACTATGTGGGCGAGCGCGACACGATGGATCGCTGGGCGGAAGCCAAAGGCGCAGACGGGTTGATCAGCTATCAATGCGAGAAGAACGTCACCAGCATCGACGGGATGCCCACTCCGTTCGCCGGAGCCTTGACGGAGAAATGACATGCGCGCAAAAGAGATACTCGTATTTTGCCGCGCCTACAGCGCAGCCGGGCGGCTCTAGCTAGCAGACCCTTGAATCGGCAAGCCAGTCTCGTTTTGGTAGGAATTTGGTCGCGGCAGCCGGGCGCTTTCGAACGCAAATGTTCCTCTAACTGGTTGTGCCTTATAATGAGTGAACATTGACGGCTAGAGTGAGTGAAATGCCAGAGTTACCCGAAGTTGAAACCGTCGTGCGCGGGCTGCGCAAGCCCCTGATCGGGCGCACCGTCAAGGGGATGTGGTACGACAGCACCCGCACGCTCCAATCGCCTGACCCCGAATCCTTCGCCGCCCGCATCGAAGGGCAGCGCTTCCACGCCATCAATCGACGCGCGAAATACATCCTATGTCAGCTTGACCACGATCTGCTGGTGTTTCACCTCGGCATGACCGGGCGGCTTTACGTCGTGCCGGACGACGCCGTGAGCGAGGCGGATCGCTGGGTTCATTTCTCGCTTCAGTTGGATAACGGGACCCAGCTTCGCTTTTCCGACGCCCGTAAGTTCGGCTTCGTCAGCCTGACCTCGACCTTCGACCTGATCGCCCCGAAGCTGGGACCTGAACCGCTTGGCGACGACTTCACGCCCGAAGTGCTGCGTGAGCGCTTGCAGGGTCACGCCAAGAGCATCAAGGCGCTGCTGCTCGATCAAGCCTTCGTCGCCGGAGTGGGCAACATTTACGCCGACGAAGCGCTGTATCGCGCGCGGATCAGCCCGCTGCGACCTGCGAATCAGTTGAGTGACGCCGAGGTTCACGCGCTCTACGCGGCGATCCGCGATGCGCTCAGCGCCGGGATCGAGATGGAAGGCGCCAGCGTCAACTGGTATCGCAAGCCGGATGGCACGCCCGGCGAGGCGCAGCATTATCTGTACGTCTACGGGCGTGAGGGCGAGCCGTGCGAGCGCTGTGGCAGCACCATTATCAAGATACGGGTGGCGCAGCGGGGGACACATTACTGCCCGTCATGCCAGCAGTAGGGGGAACCAATCATGGACAGCGGCAGCGTAAGCGACTTTTTACGGCAAATCCCGCCCGGCTTTATCCTCATGTTCTGCGGATCGGGCATCCTGCTGGTGGTTGCGATAGTGTACATCATCCGTGAGCGCGCCAAGCGCACGCAGGCGATGATCGCAGTTGCGACCGGGGCAGCGCCGGTCGAAGCGGCGATGTCCGAGGGCGACCTGCCCGATCTGGATGCGCTTGCCAGCACGGAAACGCTGAAAGCCGCGCCGCCAGCCCCGCGTTCCCCCGGAACCGCCCGCGTGAAGCTGGTGGGTGGCGAGTTGGTGGAAGCGGTTGAGGTCATGACCGTGCTGCGCGACGTGGGCGAGGGCGGGCTGATCATTCGCATCGCCAACCAAGCCTATCGCAATCCCCCGGCGACCGCCGATGCCGAGTTCAAGCAGCGCTTTCATACTACCCTGCGCGACTTGGGCGCGCCTCAGCCGCCCAAACCTGTGAGCGAACCCGTCCCCGACGTAGTGGACGAGGGTGCCGCTCCGGGGGAGCCGTCGGAAATGCCGCCTCCCCCGGTGGATGTTCCCCGCTTCAGCCCCTACGAGCCGATGCCGGGCGACCTGCCCAAGTTCAAGATGCCGGAGGGACCGCCGGTCAAGCCGAAGCGCGGGCAGCGTCCCGCCAACGAGCCGATCCCCGAAATCAACATCGCCGCGTCGATTGAAGCTTTCTTGCAGCACAAGCTGACCATGATGCCGCAGTACGCCAGCCGCAGTATTCACGTGCGACCCGCCTCGAACGGCGGCGTCACCATCGAGGTGGACGACAAGTTTTACGACTCGGTGGGCGAAGTCGAGGACGTGGCGGTGCGGCAGTTCTTGTCTGCCACCATTGAAGAGTGGCAGTCGCGGCAGTAGGAGATCATGTGAATACGACAACCAGAGCGAACGAACTGCTCCAGCAGGCACTTACGTCGGGGCGCGATGCCGAGCGCGTGATTAACGATTTGATCGCCGCGCATGATTATCAGGATGTCGCGCTGTTAGTGACACAGGCGGCGGTGGCGCTGCTCGAATCCGCCAGCCTGCTGATGCAGTCACAGGCGGATACGGCATTCGACCAGATTGAACAAGCCGAAGATTTGCTGGATTCGGTCTACGCGATCATCGACGCCGACTTGGACGAAGACGAATAAGCAGTCGGACGATCCGCTCCTCGAATTCGGAGAACGGGTCGTCCGACTGTTTGATTGCCGCTTCAATTCCTACAACCGACCAACTAGAGATAATCGAAGTCCACTTTTTCGACGTGGCGCTTGCCGTTTTCGCCCTCGACTAGCCGACCCGCCGGGCAGCGGGCGTCGTGCGGGAAGATCAGCAGGGCGTTAGTTTGCAGCGCCCATTGCTGCCACTGGCGCTTGGTTTCCAGCGTGATCAGCGGCTCCACGTCGAAGGCGGTCATCCAGCCGAGATGCTCGAAATGCAGGGCGAAGCTCGCCATGTCACAGACGAATGCCGCGTGCTGACCGCCGCTTTCCAGCCGCACGCTCATGTGACCGGGCGTGTGACCGGGCGTGACCACGCCGCACACTCCCGGCAGAAATTCGGTGTCGCCATCCAGCAGGCGCATTTGCCCGCTCTGAACCAGTGCCTCGAAATTGGTAGATAGATAGGTCGCGCGGGTGCGCTCGTTGGGGTGACTCGCGTCCTGATACTCGCGGCGCTGCACCACATATTCGGCGTTGGGGAACACTGCGACGATGCTGCCATCCTCGGCGACCCGGGTGTTGCCCGCGCAGTGATCGTTGTGCAGATGGGTGTCGATCACCAGATCGATGTCTTCCGGCTGAAGCCCGACCCGCGACAGCGCGCCGATCAGCCCGCCGCCGTCGCGCTTGATCTGGAGATAGCCGCGCTGCTTCTCGGTGAGCTTATCGCCGTAGCCGGTGTCGATGATGATGTTGCGACCGTGCGCCTGCACCAGCAGATTGTGCTGCCGCATGGGGATCAGGTTGTCGGCGGTCGGCGGCACGTACAGATCGCGCCACAGGACGCGCGGCACCAGACCGAACCCGCCGCCTGCGTCGATCATCACCTGACAGTCGTTGATCAGGTGAATTTGAAAATCGCCAAGCTGAATCATGAGCGAAGCCACACCTCGTATTGTGCGACCAGCGCCGCGCGTCGGTCATCGGGCAAAAAGGCGGCATTCGCTGCCGTCAGGATGTGCTGCTTCACGTCGTCCAGCGTGAGCGGCGTCTGCTCCAATATGTGCATGATCTCGTCGCTCATGGTGACGTTGCAGACCAGTGGATCGTCGGTGTTGATGGTGGTTTTGATCCCAGACCGATATAGCGCGATCAGCGGGTGAACCTCGAAATCCTCGACCGCGCCGCTCTGCACGTTGCTGGTGGGGCATACTTCCAGCACCGTCCCGCGTGCGTGCAGCAGATCGACCAGCGCCGGGTCTTCGACGGTGCGGATGCCGTGCCCGACCCGATCCGCGCCCAGCGCTTCTACCGCCTCGCGCACATTTTCCGCGCCGACCCACTCGCCCGCATGAATGGTCACGCCGAAGCCTTCAACTTTGGCGCGCTCGAACAGGCTGCGGAAGGGCAGCGCGGAGTAACCCGCTTCCTGTCCGGCGAGGTCTAAGCCCACCACGCCGCGATCTGCGAAGTGGATGGCGGCTTCCAACACCTGCTCGCCGATTTCGACGCTCTCGTGACGGTTCATCGACAGGATCAGCGCGACCGTGATGTCCAGATCGCGCGAAGCGGCTTCGGCGGCATCGCACACCCACTCGACCACCTGCTCGTAATTGCAGCGCATCAGGTTGTTGAGCGCCTGCGGCGTGAAGCGCAGCTCCATGTATTTTACGTTGTCGGCGTTGGCGTCGGCGATGACTTCGCGCGTCACCCGCTTGATGATGGTTTCGGAGCGGTAAAACTGGCGCAGCACTTGAAACTTGGCGAGGAAGGTCTGCCAACTTCGCGCATCGCCGGGCACCATCTGCACGAACGGGCGCAAGCCTTCTACGTCGAAGCTGGGCAGCGCGATTCCGTATTCGAGCGCCACCGCCAGCAGCGTCTCAAGGCGCAGCGAACCTTCCAGATGGCGATGCAGATCGATTTTCGGTAGTGCCCGGACGGTCTCGAAAAGTGCGTCGTCAGTCAAGCGGTAGTTCCCTAGAGCAAGTGAAGGACTGAGGTTCGAGGACTGAGGACTGAGTAGGATGCAGCCCACGAGGGCATCGTTTCTCAGTCCTGAAGTTCTCTCAGTCCTACGATCCTGAGAATTGTAGTCGGTTCAGTCGCGCTCTGCCAGAAGCCAACTCCAGTAGCGCCACGCGAAGATCACCCCCATGGTCATGGCGATGGCGGGCAAGCCATCTTCCAACAGAACCCAGAACGGGTCGCGCCCGGCGGGGGCGAGATGCAGCAGCAGGTTCAGCAGTTGCGCGGCGATGCTGATAGCGACCAGCAATGCCGCCGCGAAGAAGCCCAGATAGTGAGGCTTCGCATTGGTCTGCTGACCCAGACGGCGGCTGATTAAGCCCATCACGACCAGCGTTATGAATATCGACAACGGGGCGAGCAAGCCGAGTAATGCCGGGATGTCCACGTCAATCGCGTCCTGCGGTCATGCGATAGTAGAGAAACAGGCTGAGCGCGATCAGCGTTAGCCCGCCGAGCGCCGCCAGCAGGTTGCCGGTCAGGTCGTGCCCGTCGTTGGTCTGACGCACCGCGCGCACGCCGAACAGCAGGATCGGCACCACAAACAGGTAGAAGTAGGTTTTCTCGCCGGAGAAGCGCTGGTAAAACCGCGCGATCAACATGAGAAAGACCAGCAAACCGACCAGCAGAAACCAGCCGTAGAGTACGATAAGTTGGTTGAATGCCTCGGCGGTCACAAGTTACTGCAAGCCCTCAATCACTTGATTGATCGCCCGGACGCGGAAATCGGGGTCGTCACAGGCGAGGAAAAAGCTTCGAATCGTGTCGCGGATTTCCTGATCTTTGGCGAAGCGGTAGATTTGCGCCGCGCCGACCGTGTTGGCGACCAGAATCCCGCTGCTGACCAATTCATCAAGCGCCGGTTCGACGGTGCGCGGGTCTCGTGCGGCGACCCGCGCGATGTTTTCCGCCGTATTCGCAGCGTAGGGATTGTCGTGGAAGAAGCGCACCAAATCCCACTTGACGAAGCTGTCGATTTTCTCGCGCACAAAGTCGAGCAAAACAACGTCCGAGTCCCGTTGCGATGTGGTCATGAGCCAATCCCTCAGGATGCCGCGCTGTTCAACCGATCCTGCCGATAGTGGCAGTGTTTATACTTCTTGCCACTGCCGCACCAGCAGGGGTCATTCCGTCCAAGCGCCGCTTTCGCCGTCTTGCGTACCGGCTCCGGCTTGCTGGTGGTGGTCGCGCCGGGGCGGATCGCCTGAATGTTTTGCAGACGCGGGCGCAGCACCGGCTGCGGCGTGTTGATCTGAACCCGGAACATGCTGCGGACGGCGCTGGCGTGGATTTCGTCCTGAAGCGCCTGCCACATCTCGAAGGCTTCGCGCTTGTATTCGACCAGCGGGTCGCGCTGCGCAATCGCCATCAAGCCGATGCCTTCGCGCAGAATGTCGAGGTCGGTCAGGTGACGCCGCCAGAACATGTCAATCGAATTGAGCATGATCAGCCGCTCAGCGCGGCGCATGAGTTCCTCGCCGAGTTCCTGCCCCTTGCGATCGTAGGCTTCGGTCGCCGCCGTGATCAGCAGGTTTTCGAGATCGTCCAGCGATTCGACCTCTTCCATCGTCTCCGGCGTGATCTCCACCGGAACCGGGAAGATGGTGAACAGGCGGCGGTACATCGCCTCGAAATCCCAATCATCCGGGTCGCCGTCTTCGGGCGCGAATTCGTCAATCACCTTGCCGATTTCTTCCTGAAGGTACTTCAGGTAGTCGTCGTGCAGGCTGCGGTCGTCCAGCAGTTGATGGCGCTGCGCGTAGATGACTTCGCGCTGCTTGTTGACCACGTCGTCGTATTCCAGCACGCGCTTGCGGATGTCAAAGTTGTAGCCTTCCACCCGCACCTGCGCCTGCGTGATCGACTTGGTGACCATGCCATTTTCAATCGGCTCGTCTTCGGGGATTTTCGCCCATTCCATGAAGTTCTTCACGCGGTCGCCCTGAAAACGCTTCATCAGGTCATCTTCAAGGCTCAGGAAGAAGCGCGATTCGCCGGGGTCGCCCTGACGACCGGAACGACCACGAAGCTGGTTGTCGATCCGGCGGGCTTCGTGACGCTCGGTGCCCATCACGAACAGACCGCCCGCGTCCAGCACTTTCTGGCGATCCGGCGTGATTTCCTGCGTAATCTGCTTGACCAGCGCATCCCATTCTTCATGCGACACCTGCGTGATGTCGCGCCCGTCCTTATGCATACGGTCGCGCGCCAAGCCTTCCGGGTTGCCGCCCAGCAGAATGTCCACGCCGCGACCTGCCATGTTGGTGGCGATGGTGACGTTACTGGGGCGACCTGCCTGCGCGATGATCTCGGCTTCACGCTCGTGCTGCTTGGCGTTCAAGACCTGATGGGTGATCCCGGCGTGCTTGAGCGCTTTGCTCAGGCGCTCCGAGGTTTCAATGGCGACCGTGCCGACCAGCACCGGCTGCCCGGTGGACGCGCGCTCCCTGATCTCCTCGACAATGGCTTTGAACTTGGCTTCTTCCGTGCCGTAGATCAGGTCTTCGTAGTCGGCGCGGATCATGGGTCTGTGGGTGGGGATGGCGGTCACGTCGAGGTTGTAAATTTTCTCGAACTCTTCGGCTTCGGTGAGCGCCGTTCCGGTCATGCCCGCCAGCTTGTCGTACATGCGGAAGAAGTTCTGGAAGGTGATGGTGGCGAGGGTCAGGTTTTCGCGGCGAACCTGTACGCCTTCCTTCGCCTCAATCGCCTGATGCAGACCTTCCGAGAAGCGCCGCCCGTACATCAAGCGCCCGGTGAACTCATCGACGATGATGATTTCGCCTTCTTGAATGATGTAGTCTTTGTCCAGATGATAGAGCGCGTGGGCGCGCAGCGAATTGTCCAGATAGGGGATCATTTCGGCGTTGTCGGGGTGGTAAAGCTGATCCACGCCGATGGCGCGCTCAACTCTTTCGACGCCTTCGTCAGTGAGGAAAGCGACGCGGTCTTTGAGATCGACCACGTAGTCGCCGTCCGGCTCCTCGTCCTCGACGCTCTGCGCGCTGCTCTCCTTGAAGACGCGAACGATCTGCGCGAACTTCCGGTAGTAATCCGACGGCTCGTCCGCCTGACCGGAAATGATCAGCGGGGTACGCGCCTCGTCGATCAGGATGTTGTCCACCTCGTCCACAATCGCAAAGACCAGATCGCGCTGGACAAGCTGGCTTTTATCGACCACCATGTTATCGCGCAGGTAGTCGAAGCCGAATTCGTTGTTGGTTCCGTAGGTGACGTCGGCGGCGTAGGCTTCGGCGCGCTTGACCGGGCGCAAATTCTGAAAGCGCGCGTCTTCGGACGGGAATTCGGGGTCGAAAAGGAACGACCCGCTGTCCGGGTCGCCTGTGCCGCTGTTTTGGATCACCCCAACCGAAACACCGAGGTAGTGATAGATGGGACCCATCGTCTGCACGCCGACCTTGCTCAGGTAGTCGTTCGGCGTGACCAGATGGGCGCCTTTTCCCAGCAGCCCGTTGAGGTACAGCGGCAGGGTCGCAGCCAGCGTTTTGCCTTCGCCGGTTTTCATTTCGGCGATGCGCCCTTCGTGCAGCACAATCCCGCCGATCATCTGCACGTCGAAATGGCGCTGTCCAATCGTGCGCACCGCTGCTTCACGAACCATTGCGTAGGCTTCCGGCAGCAGCTCTTCGAGCGGCGCGCCATCGGCGACGCGGTGCTTGAACTCGGTCGTTTTCGCCCGCATCTCGTCCATCGAGAGCTTCTGCATCGCGGGTTCGAATGCGTTAATTTCGTCGACAGTTTGTCGATATTGGGACAGGGCGCGCGCGATCGGGTCGCCCATGACTTTCTTCACGATATTCTTGAACATACACGCCTCAATCGCTGGGGATCATTCTCCTACAAGTCCCGCATTATATCACAGAGTTATCAACATCCCGTTAGAATCGCGCTTTCGGCTGCGGGAAGCGTGACAATGAATTCGGTGCCGCTGGAATTGCTTCTGGCGATCTGGATGCTGCCGTTGTGCAGTTCGACCGCCTGTTTGGTGATCGACAGCCCCAGCCCGGTGCCGCCGGTTTCGCCGACGTTCGAGGCGCGGTAGAACGGCTCGAATATCCGCTCCTGATCTTTTCCCGGTATAC
Source organism: uncultured Chloroflexia bacterium (assembly GCA_963814185.1). Classification (GTDB taxonomy): domain Bacteria; phylum Chloroflexota; class Anaerolineae; order Aggregatilineales; family Phototrophicaceae; genus Flexifilum. The sequence goes on from CAWFCF010000004.1 coordinate 301,191, forward strand.
CGATTCCGTGATCGCAGACGTGAATTTCTATCGCGTGGAAGCTGCGCAGTTGAAGCCGGACTTCGCTGCCGCTCGGCGAATACTTCACGGCATTCGCCAGCAGGTTGCCGATGGCGCGGCGCAGCAGCTTCTCGTCGCCTTTGATGACGACCGGAGCATTCGGGCAGTCGCAGACAATCGAATGTACCCCTTTGTCCGAAATCCTCATCTGCTCAATCAACTGCTGGCACAAATCGGTCACGTCCACCGGAGTTGGCTGGAAATCCTGATTCCGCGCTTCGGTTTGCATCAGCGTCAGAAAATCGTCCAGCAGTTCCTTCATTTCGTCCAGCTCGAAATGAATGCGGGTGAAGTGCTTCTGCGCGGAGTCCTCAGTCATGCGGCTGCGGTACTGCTCCAGCAGCTCGATGGAGGCGATGATGGTGGTCAGCGGGCGGCGGAATTCGTGCGAAACCATCGAGATGAAGCCGCTGCGCATGGCGTGAAGCTCGCTTTCTTTGGCAAGCTGAAGGCGCAGCCGCTCGTTTTCGAGCCGCTCGACCTCGATGCGATTGCGTTCGGTCAGGTCTTGAACGGCGATCAACATCGCGGGCTGATGGTCGAAGTCGAGCATCTGGAAGTAGACCTGCACGGTCAGGATTTCGCCGGATTTGGTCAGGTGGCGGGCTTCACGTGGAACCAGCTTCTCCGGGCTTTCGTGAAGGTATTGCAGCAGCAGCGGGGCGTCCTCCGGCGGGCGGAGTTCGAAAAGGCTCAGCTTGGCGAATTCGTCGCGGGTGTATCCGTAGCGCGTGCAGGCGGCGTCATTGACATCAATGAACGCGAGCGTCTGGCGGTTGTAGACGTACATGGGGATCGGGCTGCTGGTGAACAGCCTGCGAATGCTCCCCTCGTGCTCGCGCAGCTTTTGCTCGTAGCGTTCGCGCGCCGCAAATTCAACTCGCAGCAGCGCGTAAAGCACGGATGCGGTCACCATGACGAACATCCAGCCTTTGAACGTCTGCGCGAGGGCGAACCCGCCCTCGTTCCCACTGAAGATCGCGCTGAGCAGGCTGTCGCTGAGCAAAATCCACAATGCGCCGACAATTAAATAAATGAGGCTAATGCGGGCTGCTGCCGACAGGTGGGGTTTTGGAAGGGGCATCGTTAGCGTTCCAAACTTGCCTATCTCTCACAAATATCCATTGTTCATACTCTTCTGTTTCATCATAACAGCACTTCCCGGTTTGGAAAGTGACTATCAACACCCAGAGAGAATTACCATAGACCATACGCGGTGAGAGCGCTCTCACCGCGTCGAACCGACTGCGCCGGGGAGTTAATCCCCGGCATTTTCAGGCTCGGTCGCCAGCGGCACCCCGAACGAGAAGGTAGTGCCGCTGCCCAGTTCGCTGCTCACCTCGATGCTGCCGCCGTGCGCCTCGACAATGCCGCGCGTGATGGTCAAGCCCAAGCCGGTGCCGGGCTGCTCGCGGGTGAGCGGATTCTCGCTGCGGAAATAGGGCGTGAACAGCCGATTGAGATCGTCCTCGTTCATGCCGATGCCCGTATCGGTCACGCTGACCCGCAGCAGCGGCGCCAACTGGCGACCCTGCCGGTCGCGCGAGGCGTTCTCCACCTGAGCGGCGACCCGGATAACGCCGTCGTTGGGCGTGTACTTGTGCGCGTTGCTGATCAGGTTGGTCAGCACTTAAATCAGGCGGTTCTGGTCGGCGTGAATCAGCGGCAGATCGTCGGGCAGATGGAGTTCGAGCGTCTGCCCCTTGTCCTCGATCTGCTTCTCGAACGGGCGCAGGGTTTCTTCGAGCGCCTGCCGGAAATCCACCGAGCTGAATTCCATGCGCAGGTTGTTGGTTTGCAGCTTGGTCACGTCGTTGAGGTCGCTCACCAGCGTGTTCATGCGGTCGGCATTGGACCGAATGGTGCCGAGGAAATTCTTCTGCTGGTCGCTCATTGCGCCGACTGCGCCGCCCAGCAGCACGTCCGAGTAGCCCTTGATCGACGTGAGCGGGTTTTTCAGTTCGTGCGCCACGAACGAGACGAACTCGCTCTTGGATTGGTTGGCGCGGGTGAGTTCGGTGTACAACTGCGCGTTGGCGATGGCGATGCTGGCGTGTTCCGCCAGCCGCTGCAAGAAGGGCATATCGGCGATGCGCAGGCGCGGCTCGCGGTTGGTTTCCAGCACCAGAATCGCGCTGACCGTGCCGCCGGAGAGCATCGGAATGGTGATCTGGCTGAGCGCGCCGCGCAAGCTGGCGGTGTAGTTCGGGTCGATGCGCACGTCGGGCACCAGTTCCGCCTGCCGGGTACGCATCACGCGGCTGACGATCCCGCGATCAAGGGGCCACAGGTCACCCTCGACTCCCATAGGCAGGTCGCCGTCGCCATAGCCGACCCGGTAGATCACGTCCAGCTTGGTTGGGTCGCCCACCACCATGCCGATCAAGCCCGACGCCGCGCCGCTGTTCTCCATCGCCCAGTGCAGCGAAATCTGCGCGACCTTCGCCAAGTCCAGCGAGCGGTTGAGTTCCACGTCGATGCGTTCCAGCGTCTCCAACTCGCTCAGGCGCTCGGAGAGCTGCAAGTCGGTCATCTGGAACAAGCGCGCGTTTTCAATGGCGACGGCGGCTTGCCCGGCGAAGGCGGTCAGCAGGTCGATGTCCTCGCGGTTGAAGGTGACGCCGCTTTTCTTGTTCAGCACTTCCAGCACGCCGATGACGTTGTTCTGGGTGATCAGCGGGACGGCGAGCACGGTGTTGGTGTGGAATGTGCCCCGGCTCAGTTCACCGCCCCAGCGCGGATCGCTGCCCACGTCGTTGACGATCACCGGCTGCCCGGTCGAGGCGACTTCGCCCACCAGACCGCGCCCGGCGGGGATGCGCGAGCCGATTAGTTCCTCGCCGGAGCCGCCCACCACCACCCGGAATTCGAGGTCGCCGCTGCTGTCGTCCGCCGAAAGCAGCAGCGATCCGGCTTCCGCGCCGAGGATGTCGATCACGCTGGCGGTGATCAGTTGCAGCAGCTTTTCGAGGTCAAGCTCCGCCGCCACGATCTGGCGGGTGATGTCGTTCAGTGCGGCAAGCTGGCGGGCGCGGAAGTTGGTTTCTGCGAACAGACGCGCCTTGTCCAGCGAAGTCGCCGCCAGCGCGCCGAGGTCGGTGAATATCCGGCGCTGATCGTCGGTGTACACCCGGTCAGCTTGAGTCGTGCCTGCCGCCAGCACGCCGATCACGCGCGACCCGGCGAGCATGGGCACACCGATCCAGCTTTTCACGGCGGTATCCAGATCGCCGACGGGCAAGCCGCGCTCGATCAGGGCGTCGGCGTAGCTGCTCGCCCAGATCGCCTGACTGCTGCGCACGATCTCGCTGAACAGGTCTTTGCCCAGCGCCCAGCGCTGATTCTCGCGGTCGCTGTAGCGCTCGCCGTCCTCAAGGAAGAAGGCGTAGTAGAGTTCGTCGGTGATGGCGTCGTGCAGCGTGATGTAGAAATGGGTCGCGTCGATCAGGCGGACGGTTTGCGCGTAGATCAGTTCCAGCAGGTCGTCGAGGTCGATGGTGAAGTTGACCGCTTGGCTCACCTGACTCAGCACGTCCAGTTCGCGGATGCGGTGTTCGAGCAAATCGACCACTTCGGCACGCTCGACCGCGACGCTGATCTGGTTGGTCAGCGCCTGCACGAAGCGCAGTTCCTCGAAGGTGTAGCGCCCGCTCATGGAGCGGGGCGGGGCGATGCACACGAAGCCGCTCAGCCGATTGGAGCCGCGCAGCCCGGCGAGGATGCTTACCTTGAGGATGCGCAGGCGTGAGCGCTCGGCGACGACAGGCAGCGACCACGGCTGCCCCGGCTCCAGATAGAGGAAGCCGTCGTCTCCGGCGAGCGCCTGCACCAGCGGGCTGTCGGGCGAGAAGCGCACGTCGGTGCCCGCCGCCGTGAACTCTCCGGTCTGGCGATCCGGCAGGAAGATGAAGACCTGAAGCGGCAGCAGCGTGTGATCCAGTTCGGTGCGGTAGGCGTTCAGGATGTCGCCGAACTCGATCAATCCGCTGAGGCGTCGGCTGAAGTCTTCCAGAACCTGCTGATAGTTCAGGCGCTTGCGGTAGTAGATTTGATCGACTCGCGCCTGCAAGCGGATACGCACTGGCGTGAACAGCAGCGCGATCACGAAGATGGCAATCGCCAGCAGGATCGGGCTGTTGGCGCTGACCGCCTGCCCCGCGATCAGGCTGGTGCTGAACACCAGCAGGAAATAGCCGACGATCAGCGCGACCAGCATGATGCTGTAAGTGAGCGCCTGACTGATCACGCGGTCGGTGTCGCGCGAGCGGTACTGCAAGACCGCGTATGCCATGCTCAGCGGCGGCAGAATCAGGAAGGGAGTCGCCGCCGAGGTGTTGAGCGGGATCGGCTCGTACCCGGCGAACAGGTGGAAGGCGAGGTCGAGAATCCAGATCGCGCCGATCACCAGCGCCAGCAGCGTGCCGATCAGCACCGTGTTCGACTGGTCGCGGATGGCGATGGCGGCGGCGCGCTCGCGGCGGCGCAGCAGGGCGATTACCAGCGCCGCCATGCCGATCAGCCCCGCCAGCACCGGGAACCAGACCGTCGAAACCGCGCTCTGCGGCGACGCCGGGTTGAAGTAGGCGATCAGGATCAGCGCGGCGACGACCGCGCCGATCAGCGCGGGCAGCCACGTCGCCGCCGGGCGGCGGTAGACCAGCGGCAGCTTCGCCGGGAAGATCAGCGCCAGCGATGCCATCGCTGCCCCGGCAAACGTGGTGCCGACGATCCAGAAAGGCGCCAACTGGCGCGTGGTGTTGAGGTCGAAAATGCCGAACATGAAAATGCTCATGCTCAGGCAGGCGGCGGTCACTACCTGAGCCGCCGATTGGTGCCAGCGCAGCGCCAGCACCACCACGCCGATGCTCAGCGTGATCAAGCCGGAGACGAACGGCATCACGAACGACGCCAGAAAGTCGATGTCCGGGAAGCTCTCCAGCGCGAAGCTGACCTGACAGCGGGCGTTTCCGTCGCTGACTGGGGCGCAGACTTCGGCATGGTTGAGAGTCACGCGCCCGTTGGTCGCCGGGCGGTCGAAGCTGATCGTGACCGAGTCGCCGGGGCGAAGGGTCGGGATCAGCGCGTCGTAGTCCTGCTCGGCGGCAGTGTAATCCGCCGGGAAGGTCTGCGCCGTTCAGCCCGACGATGTGATCGCCGCGCTGCAAGCCCGCGTCCAAGCCGTTCCAGCCGTCCGCAATCGGTCGGCTGCCGTCCACCGTGAGCGTATGGGTCAGCAGCACGCCCGGAAACGGCTGGCTGCGCCATTGCAGCGCGCGGGTCAGGTAAAAGACTGCCGCCAGCGCCACCATCACCGCTGCCAGCGCGGTGAGGGCGACGGTCACGTGTTCTTCCGATAGCACCGGGCGGCTGGCGCTCAAGGGACTCGTGTCGGATGCTGCGCTCATGCGATCACTCTCGTCACGTTTGTATCCAGTTACAAATATAGCATGACCTTCGTGCTTTACTTCCTTGTGGTCTGTAGGAATCGGGTTGTATTCTGTGGGAAGCAGAATCGGTTTCTGCTATAATTGTTTATGAGCAGGTTAAATGCCTCAAGGTTAACCCCAATGGTCGCTGAGCAAACAATTCGGGTGCTGATCGCCAAGCCCGGTCTGGATGGACATGATCGGGGCGCGAAAGTGATCGCGCGGGCGCTGCGCGACGCCGGAATGGAAGTCATTTACACCGGGCTGCGCCAGACGCCGGAGATGATCGCCGAAGCAGCGCTTCAGGAAGACGTGGACGTGGTCGGGCTGAGCATCCTCAGCGGGGCGCATCTGGCGCTGGTGCCGCGCATCCGCGACGTGATGAATCAAAGCGGCTTGACCGACATGCCGCTGCTGGTCGGCGGGATCATCCCGGACGAGGACAAGCCCAAATTGGAAGCGATGGGCGTGACCGGCATTTTCGGACCGGGCACCAACACCGACGACATCGCCAGCTTCATCCGTGAGCTTGTGAAAGCGAAATCCGGTTGATCGAACTGGTTCAAAAACTGCTGGGTGGCGACCGCCGCGCTCTGGCGCGGCTGCTGACTTACGTGGAAAATGAGCGCGAGGGTGTAGAACAAACCCTCGCGGCTTTATTCCCGCACACGGGGCGCGCGTGGGTGATCGGCATCACGGGCGCGCCGGGCACCGGCAAAAGCACGCTGGTCAGCGAGATCACCAAGCGCTACCGGGCGCAGGACAAAACCGTCGGCATCATCGCGGTGGACCCGACCAGCCCGTTCACCGGTGGCGCGCTGCTGGGCGACCGCATCCGTATGCGCGACCTCTCCGGCGATTCGGGCGTGTTCATCCGCAGCATGGCGACGCGGGGCAGCCTCGGCGGGCTGGCGCGCACCACCCGCGACGCGATCCGCGTGCTGGACGCGGCAGGCTTCGACCTGATTCTGGTGGAGACGGTGGGCGCGGGTCAAAATGAGGTGGACATCGTGCGTGCCGCCGATACGACGATTGTGGTGGATGCGCCGGGCATGGGCGACGACGTGCAGGCGATCAAGGCGGGCATCCTCGAAATCGCGGATGTGCTGGTGGTCAACAAGGCGGATCGTCCGGGAGTAAATCACACCGTCAGCGCGCTCAAGACCATGCTCGAACTGGGACATCCGGCATCGCGCAGCCAACTGGTCGCGCATCACGGAAGGTTGATCGCGGCGCATGAAGGGGCGAACGGGAAATCCGATCCGCTGTGGATACCGCCGATTGTGCAGACGATTGCCGCTGAAGGCAAAGGCATCGACGCCGTGCTGGACGCGGTGGCGGCGCATCGCGCTTATCTGGAAAGCGGCAGCTTGCGCGAAAGCATCGAGCGGCAGCATATTGAGGTGGAACTCTACGAACGACTGCGGGACAGCTTGATGGCGCGTCTGCTGCAAGACGTGCCGGACAGCACCATCGCCGACCTGATCGACCAGATTCAGGCGCGCGAGCTGGACCCGCAAAGCGCAGTTCGACAAATTCTGGCGCAGGTTTGAGGGCGAGGCGACCATGAGTATGTCAAGCACAGACGTGCAGGAAAGTATTCAGGGGCAGGATAATCATTTAGCACCGGGGCAGTACGGGCAAATCATGCTGTTCTGCGGCTCGGCGTCGCATGAATTAGGCAAAAAAATCGCGGATCATCTGGGGCTGGATACCGGACATTACACCCGCACCGTTTTCCCGAATGAGAATATTTTCATCCAGTTGAACGAGAGCGTGCGCGGTCAGGACGTGTATCTGGTGCAGACCTTGAGTTCGCCGCACCTCCACGCAAACATCTTCGAGCTGCTGATCCTGATCGACACGCTCAAGCGCGACTCGGCGGGGCGCATCAACGTGGTGATTCCGTATCTGGCGTATGCGCGCTCGGACAAGAAAGACCGCCCGCGCGTGGGCATCGCCGCGCGGATGCTCGCCAACATGATCGAGGGCGCGGGCGCGGATCGCTACATCACCATTGACCTGCACGCCGGGCAGATTCAGGGCTTCTTCAACATCGCGGGCGACGCGCTGACCGCGTTCCACCTGCTTCGGGCATACGTGAGCGAAAAGCAGATCGAGAATCTGGTGGTGGTTTCCACTGATCTCGGCTTCGCCAAGAAGGGGCGCAACTGGGCGGAGAAGCTGGGCACGCCCCACGCGATTGTCGAGAAGCGGCGCACCTTCGTCGATGCCAGCCCGGAGGCGCTCTCGCTGATCGGCGACGTGCGCGGTAAGAACGCGCTGCTGGTGGACGACGAAGTGCTAACCGGAAGCTCGATTGAGAACGCGGTCAATCTAGTGCGGCAGGAGGGCGCGAAGGACGTGTACCTCGCCTTCACGCACCCGCTGCTGGCGGAGCAGGCGGCGGATCGGCTGGCGGAACTCGACATCAAGGAGATCATCACCACCGATACCGTCCCGATCCCCCCCGAAAAGAAGGCGAAGCTGCCCAACCTGACCATCCATTCGGTGGCGCCGCTGCTGGGCGAGGTGATCTTGCGTACCAATCAGGGGCGCAGTGTCGGCGAGTTGTTCAACGAGTAGACACTTCTGGCAAAAAACTCCGACTAAATAGCAAGTGATAAATTTTGCTTGCATAGTTGGAGTCGATAAGATGAACCCGGCTGTAAGCGCACCAAATCGTGGGCTGCTTCTCGGCATCGTCGGCGTGTATCTGGCGATCTTCGGGATCATCATAGCCGCAGCGGTGGTGATCGTCGGACTGTCCAACGGCAGTTGCTTGGCACCCGGCGCGTGTACCTCCACGCCCTCCGGCAGCGATCAGGCGACCGGGGCGGTGATTGCCATCGTCGGGCTGATCGTGGGCGCGGTCTTTGTGGTTTCGGCGTGGGGATTGTTCCGGCGCAAGGCGTGGTCGCGTAGGCTGGTGCTGATCCCGCTCGTCATCCTGATTCTGCCTCCTCTGATTCTCCCAATTTCCGATGCCGTCAGCGGTTTTGGCTTCTTCGGCGCTGCCGATCTGGTGGCGATCATCTGGGCGCTGGTCAACGCCTTCATCGCCTACCTGTTCCTGAGCGACGCGGGCATCAAGCTGGCGCTGTCGCAGTAAGCCGGTTCCACTTGTGAAAAACGGGTATACGCTAAGTGCAGCAGGCGCGGAATTCGACATTTCTGCGGCTGCGGCTGCGACTAAAGATGGTGAGCGATCTGCTCGTTTTAGAAAATTGGAGGCGGTTTCGGCATGAATGAGTTCTTGAGCAGTCTGAATCGTGAGCGCATTGTTCGGTGGACGGCGATCTATCTCGTGATCTACGTAATCATCAACCTGTGCGCCGGACTGGTGTTTGGGGTCGTCGGCGGGCTTTCGGCGGCGGCGGGTGCGCTAACCGCCGCATCGGTGGGGGGCACCAGTGCGGACGCTGCCGCAGCCTCCACGTCACTGATCGGAATTGGTGGTCTGAGCGTCATCATGGGCATCCTCTACTTGATCTCCGTGCCGATCTGCGGCGTCGCCGCCTTTGGGCTATTCCAGCGTAAGACGTGGGCGCGCAATGCCGCCGTGGTCGCGCTCGGCTACACCACCTTGATCTCGCTGGTAGGCTCGGCTAACGAGCTTCAGCAACATCATTTGGGTGGCGATCAGCCTGTTTGGGGTTTACCTGTTCTGGAGCGATGCCGGGATCAAAGCCGTCCTTAACCGCTGATGCCTCTACGAACCACGCGAATTAAAAAGGAGCGCTCCGCAGGATGCGCTCCTTTTTTGTCATCTCATTTCGGGTTCAGGCGAGATGGGGCTTCAACTGGTTGCTGATCCGATCCTTCGGCTGGAAGCCCGTGATCCGAACCACCGGCTGACCGCCCTTGAACAGGATCAGCGTGGGGATGCTCATGATGCCATAGCGCATCATCACGTCCTGATTCTCGTCCGCATCCAGCTTGCCGACCCGGATTTTCTCACCGTACTCGGTGGCGATTTGGTCGACCAGCGGCGCGATCATCTTACAGGGTCCACACCATTCCGCCCAGAAATCCACCAGCACGGGCTTGTCGGACTGAAGCACCTCGCTGGTAAAGTTTGACTCCGTCACCTCAAAGGTTTTGTTACCCATGACCTCTCCTTGCCGCTTTGACGCTCAAATCTCACTATGCTATGATTTTAGCGGGTTTTACCGTCAAACGTAAAGTTTAGAGTGTGTATCCTACATGAATACAGACGATTCGGTACTGCCAGAACTTACCCGGCGGCAGGAAGAAATTCTTTCCTGCATTGTGCGCGCCTACACCGACTCGCCGGAGCCGATCAGTTCGAAGTATCTGCTTGAGAATTTCCACCTCTCGATTAGCTCGGCGACCATCCGCAATGAGATGGCGGTGCTGGAAGAACTCGGCTACATCGTCGCGCCGCACACCTCTGCCGGGCGCATCCCCACCGAAACCGGCTATCGCTATTTCGTCAAGCGGCTGCTCAACGTCGGCGAGATCAGCACCATCGAAAAATCGCGCATCTCGGAACGGCTGAAGTCGATCCCGCTGGCGTCGGAGCAGTGGATGCTGTTGGTAGCGACCCTGCTGTCGCGCACCGTACACGTCGCCGCGCTGGTGACGCCCCCGGTCGCGGAGATGAGCCGCTTCAAGCACCTCGAATTGATCGCCATTCAGGGGCGGCTGGTGCTGATGGTGCTGGTGCTGCAAGGCGGCGCGGTGCATCAGCAGATGCTCACGCTGGCGGAGCCGGTGCCGCAGCCCAAGCTCAGCGAGTTTGCCGAACGGATCAACGCGCTCTGCATGAACCTGAGCGCCAAAGAAGTGCGGGTTCGCACCGGGCAGATGCAGCTTCTGGATAAAGAGGTGAGCGAGCTGGTCGCCGATTTGATGGACAAAGCCGACACCAATCAGGTGCGGCTGGTCTATCGCAACGGTCTCAGCGAAGTGATGGGCATGTTCCAGAACAGCGAAGGCGCGCAGCAGGCGGTGCGGGTCTTTGAGGAACGCGCTTTCCTGAACCTGATCCTCAACGATGTGCTGACTCCGTTGATCAACAACGTGCAGGTGGTGATCGCCGGGAATGGGCGTTGGGAAGAAGTCAGCCACCTGAGCATGGTGCTGAGCCGCTACGGGATACCGGGGCAGGTCAGCGGCGCGGTGGGCGTGCTGGGTCCCACCCGCATCGACTACGGGCGAGCGATCAGCGCGGTGGGCTACGTGTCCAGCCTGATGACCGACATGCTCATCGACGTGTACGAAGGGCTGCCCTCCGGCACCAGCGACCAGAAATCCGACGAGTGAAAGAAATCGGGGCAGGGCAGCGCCATGCCCCTACAGATTCCCTCAGCCCCTCAGCAGGCGCGGCAGGTCTTTGATCTTGGGCGCTTGCCCCGCCAGCAGCACCTGCACCCGGAAGATTTGCCCCGCCGCCCACATCACTACCACTGCCGAAAGCGCCAGCAGCACCAGACTGACGATAATCTCGCCGGACGGAACCGTCGAAATCACCAGCCGCTCCGCCATCGCAATCGGCGCGGTGATCGGGATTAGGCTCAGCACGGTCGGGATAGTGCCGTCCGGCGAGGTGGTGAACAGGGACAGGAAATACAGCGGCAGCACCGCTGGGAGCGTGAACACTACCGCGTACTGCGGACCTTCGCGCAGGGAGTTCGCCAGCGCGCCCACGATGCTGTACAGCCCGGCGAATAGGAAGTACGCCAGCACGAAGTAGAGCAGCAGCAGCGGCAGAATTCCTGCCGGAAGCTGAATGTTGGCGATAGTCGCCAGCGCGCTCACGGTTTGCTGCAGCGTCGAGCCTGCCGCCAGCTTGATCACCACGTAAATCCCGCCGATCCAGACCACCAGTTGCAGCAGCCCGATGACGCCCATCGCCAGAATCTTTCCGGCGAGAAGCTGCGCCGGGCGCACCGTCGAGATCAGGATTTCGATCAGGCGAGTTTCTTTTTCCTCGATCACGCTCTGCATCAGGTAGCCGTTGGTGGTGAACAAGCCGATCATCAGCGCGATGGAGAACACGTAGACCACGATGAAGGACGAGCCTTCGTTCTGCGAGCCGGACTCGGCGTTCACCAGCGCCAGATTGGTCTGCTGGAAGCTGGACGGGTTGATCAGCCGCGCGAACACCTGCGGATTCACGCCCTGCGAGAGTGTGTTCAGGATCAGCCGTTGAATCGCGTCGGTGGTGATTTGGCTGATGTTCAGGCGCGGCTGAACCAGCGTCACGTCGCCGGTTTGCAGATAGTCCGCCGCGATCACGTAGTATTCGGCGATGTCGCCCGCATCCAGCGCCGCCTTCGCCGATGCCTCGTCCGGGTAGGGGATCAGGATCGACGACAGGCTGCCCGGATCGGGGAACAAGCCGGACAGATCGACGTAGCCCGCCTTGTTGATGTTCTGGAAGTTCAACTGCTGCGCCAAATCCTGTTCCGGCGTGTTCGGCTGCTGCGAGCTTCGGCTGGCGATGAACTGATAGCCGAGCAGCAGCACAATGGCGATCAGCGGGACGCCGAAGGTCGTGAACAGATAGCCCCGGCGGCGCAGATTGCGGCGCAGCTCGTAGATAAAGACCTCAAATGTGTGACCTTTCATGACGATTGCTCTCCTGTCGCGCTGGTCGCCATCGCTGCCGGGCGGCGGATCACGCGGATCAGTTCGCGCGGGCTGGGGCGTTTCCCGTACATCAGCAGCGCCCAGCGGAAAATTCGCGCCGAAATCCACACCGCGAACAGCGAAGTCAGCAGCAGCAGGGCGATGCTGAGCAGCAGCTCCCACAGCGGCATGGCGCTGAAGCCCTCCCGCAGGATCACCGACATGGGTGCGGTCAGCGGGAATAGGGACAGGAAGGTGACGACCGTGCCGTTCGGGTCCTCAAAAAAGCTGGTGATCAGGAAGAAGGGAATGAACATCAGGATGAAGAAGATCGCCGCGTACTGGCGGCTCTCCTGCTCCGAGCCGATCACCACGCCGATGCACGCCATGACGCTCGACAGCAAAAAATAGCCGAGCAGGAAGTAGATGATGCTCACGATCACCAGATCGGTGGGGATGGTCACGCCCGCCAGCGCGTCGAGGTTGTGCCCCAACCGCAGGGTGGTGTAGCCCGCGAACAGCCAGAAACCCAGTTGGGTCAGACCGAGCAGCCCCAAGCCGACGATCTTGCCGAACAGCAGTTGGAGCGGCGTCACGCTGGTGACTAGCAGCTCCGTGATCCGGTTCGACTTTTCTTCGATCACGCTGGACATGAGCAAGCCGCTGGTGGTCTGCGAGGCGAACAGGAATATCATCACGAAGATGATCGGCATCAAGACCAGCCCGGCGATCCCGCTGCTGGGCAGCACCCGCCCGGTGTCCAGCGTCTGGACGCTGGTCTCCACCGGGTCTTTGATCCGCGCGACGATCTCCGGGTCAAGCGAGCTGCCGAGATTCGAGCGCAGGTAGCTGTCGATGTCGTTTTGCAGCGCATCCGGGATGCCGCTCTTGCTGACCACGCTGATGTTGGCGCTGGTCATGTAGTCGGACGGCACCACGAAATAGGCGCCAATCGCGCCGCTGTCGAGCGCGGCGCGCGCCGCCGCTTCGGTGTCGTAGACCGTGAAATTGTCTGGCTGGTCGATCTGCTGCTGAAGCACGCCCGATTGATCGACGTAGCCAATCGTCCCCAGATGGCTGACATCGGTTTCATTGTTGATCACCAACCCGAAGACCAGGGTCATCAGCAGGATGGTGATGATCGGAACGCCGAACGCGCCGAACAGGAACGAACGCCGCCGGATGTTGGTCAGGTACTCGTGCCGGATGATCAGCCACGTCTTAGCCATTGCGCTGATCTCCCGTCACCACCTGAACGAAGATGTCGTTCAGGCTGGGGACCGCCAGCTCGAAGGCTTTGATGTGCATGTCGTCGCGCGCGGCGATCTCCGCCAGCACGTTATCCGGCGTGATGTCCGGCTTCAGGTAGAGCAGGGCTGCCTGCTTGCCGTTCTCGGAAAGCTCGACGTGATCCACGCCGCTCAGCATCGACCAGTTGCCCTGACCTTCGACCCGCACCGCCGGGAGCGCGTACTGCGCCCGCACGTCCTCGACCGCGCCGTAGAGTTTCTGCTCGCCGCGATCAATCATCAGCAGTCGATCCGCCATTTCCTCGACCTGCTGCATCTGGTGCGTACTCATGACCACCGCTTTGCCGCGCTTCTGGAACTCGATCAGCAAATCCTTGATCACCAGCGTGTTCACCGGGTCTAGCCCGGAGAACGGCTCGTCGATGATGATCAGGTCGGGGTCGTGCAGCACGGTCACGGCGAACTGCACCTTCTGCTGCATCCCTTTGCTGAGTTCGCTCACCTTCTTCTTGGCGCTGTCGGCGAGGTCGAGCCGTTCGAGGTACTGCATCGCGCGCTGGCGCGCGTCCCTGCTGGACAGCCCCTTGAGCGTGCCCAGATACACCATCATGTCGATCACCTGCACGTTCCGGTACAGCCCGCGTTCCTCCGGCAGATAGCCGATGCGGTCTTTGGTGGCGTCGGTCAGCGGCGCGCCCAGCACCTCGATGCTGCCAGAATCCGGCTTCAGGATGTCCAGAATCATTCGGATGGTGGTGCTTTTTCCTGCGCCGTTGGGTCCCAACATGGCGAAGATTTCCCCGCCGAAGACCTCGAAGGTTAGGTCTTTGACCGCGAGAAAGCTGCCGTAGCTCTTGGAGATATGCTCCGCAGCGATTGCGCGCATGACTCCTCCTTTCGTTCCTATACCAATCATTTTACGCATAATAGTACGAAAAGGTTACGCTTCACGTGTAGACAAAAGGCGGAAAATGGCTTCATGAAATTAGGGAAATTTTTGGGATTGGGCATACAGAATTAACGAAATCTCGCTTGTATGGATTTCCGCTATAATGGTAAACTGCTACATATAAAGTTCGAGTAACCATTAAGGACGCGGCGAAAAACCCATTGTAACTCAAGTTTCGCACACGGCTTAGCCAATAGGATTCAGGCGTGATGAAAAGGCACATTCTGGTCGTTGACGACGAAATCGGCGCGCTTACGCTCATCGGCATCATGCTGGAACGCGGCGGGTTTGACGTGCTCAAAGCGCGGGATGCGCGCGCTGCCCTTGAGATTTTGGATGACACTTCTCCCGACCTGATCATTCTGGACGTGATGATGCCGGGCATGAACGGCATTGATCTGTGTCAGGCGATTCGCCAGCGCGAAGCCACTCGCAAGACCCCGGTGCTGATCCTCTCCGCGCGCGGCGATGCCGAAAGCATCATTCGCGGCATCGAGGCGGGCGCGAACGACTATCTCCCCAAGCCGATTCTGCATCACGATCTGGTTTCGAAAGTCCGCTCGATGTTGGGGCAGGGGCTGGCGGAAACCTGATCAGCCCGCGTACAGCGCCCGGTAGATGGTGTAGGCGCTGGTGATGCTCTGCACGTAGGCGCGGGCGCTGTCGTCGTCGATGGCGGTCATGAACTGGTCAGGGTCGCCGCCGGAGAGATCGAGCCAAGCCTGCGCCCGTCCCGCTCCCACGCTGTAGGCAGCCAGCGCCGCCGGGATATTGCTCCCGAAACGCTGAAGCTGTTCCGCTAAATCGTAAGCCCCGAACGTAATGCCCGCATACGGGCGGAACAAATCCGCCTGCTGGTAATTCTGCCACTGAAGCTCTGAAGCAATCGCATCCGCCCGCGTCGGGCTGACCTGCATCAGCCCTTTTTCGCCGCTGCTGCCCGCCGCGTAGGTGTTGAACAGGCTCTCGTAGCGCATCAGCGAGAGCAGCAGCAGTGGGTCGATCCCCTGCCCGGTGTCCTGAGCGATGTCCACGTAATACGCCGGATAGCGCAGCCGCGCCAGATAAGCGGGTGCGTCCAGCGTCCCGACCTGCGCCCGGCGGATCACGTAGGACGCCGCGACCACCGAGTCTTTATACGCGCCGATGCTCTGGAAATAGACCGCAAGCTGGTACTCCGCCAGTGGATCGGTCTGGTTGGCATCCACCAGATCGTCAAACTCGGCGATGGCGTCGTTGTATTCGGCGACCTGCCACAGTTCCCGCCCGCGCGCCAGACGCGGATCGGCTTGCAGGGCGTCGGACAGCGGCGTGAGATCGCCCGCCTGCTGGATGTCGAAGGTCGTGCGCAGCCAATCCTCCGCCTGCGCGATGTCGCCGAAGCGTCGTCGAAGGCGAAGCGCAGTTCGGCGGGCGGCGTGAACGGCTGGATGCCGTCGCGGATGTCGTTGGCGCGGGCGGCGAAATAGCTGTCCGGCGCGGCTTCGATGGCGCGGGTGAAGGCTTGCCCGGCGGTCTTTTGATCGCCGCGCTGAAGCGCCAGCCGCCCCACCCAGAAATAAGCGGTCGCCTGATCGACGCCGCTGGTCTTGACCGAGATTTCGCCGTAGTAGCGCTCGGCGGCGGCGAGATCGTCGGCGTTGTAGGCGAGCGCCGCCGCTGCGAACAAGCCGCTGATCGCCTGCGGCGTGTCCGGGTAAGTATCCGCCAGCCTTTCGAAAACCGCGCGCGCCTGCTGCGGTTGATTGGCTTGGCTGTAGAGCGTGCCCGCTTGCAGCAGCGCTTCGGGCGCCTGCGGCAGGTAGTTGTAGGTATCGGCGATGTGCATGTACTGCTCGATGGCGGCGCCGTTGTCGTCGGCGGCAGCGCGGGTCTGCCCCTGCTGAAGCAGCGCATCGCCGAACAGCGGATCGGTGGGGTACTGGGTGATGATGGTTTCGAAAGTGGTCAGCGCCGCCTGCGTGCTGCCGATCTCACGGTAGGCTTCGCCCAGCATCAGCAGAAGCTGCGCCGGGATTTGATCGACCGTATGCGATTCGGTGTAGCGGTTGAGCGCGTCAATCGCACCCTGATAATCGCCATAGCTGAAGCACACCCGCGCTCGCACCAGATCGTCCAGCCCGACGCCGCTGCCCAGCAGCACGTTCATGGCTTGGTAGGCTTCCGGCTGATCCGAGTAATCGGTGAACACCTGCATCATCCGCACCAGCCCAGTTTGCAGGTCGCCCGCGCTGATCAGGATTTGCGCCGCCTGATAGGCGATGCCCGCGCGGTAGCCGGGGTCGGGTGCGGCTTGCAGGATGGCGTCGTACTGCGCCACCGCGTCGGCGCTTTGCCCGGCGCTGGCGTCGATCTGCGCGACCCGCTCGCGCAGCGCCAGCAGCGGCAGCAAGCCGCGCGCCGAATCCGCAGCGGCTTGATCGTAGCTGTCCAGCGCCGCCGTCGTTTGACCGAGCGCCAACTGCGCGTCGGCGATCCGTTCTTGTGCGTAGCTGTCGATGATGCCGGGTCGCTGCGCCAGATACGCTTGATAGTCGGCAATCGCGTCACTCCACTGAGACAGCCCTAGCTCGGCGTCGCCGCGCAGGTAGTGCGCCTGCGCGATCCGGTCATCCTGCGGAAACTGGTCGATGAAGGTGGTGAGCGCGTCCAGCGCATCGGCGAACAAGCCTTCGCGCACCGCCGCCTGACCCATCCCATACGCCGCCGCCGCGCGATCCTGCGCCGACGCGCCCGCCTGATTCACCAGCTTTTGATAGGCGGCGACCGCGCTCTCGAAGTCGCCGTTGAGCAGCGCACGATCCCCGCTGAGCAGTGAAACCGCCGGGTCGATGGTCGGCGTCGGGGCAATTGTGGCGGTGGCGGTCGGCGGGGGCGTGGGGGTCGGCGTGGCGGTGACAGGCGGCTGCGTGTTGAGGTTGCAGCCCGCAGCGACGCAGGCGGCGGCGAGGGCGAGGGCGAGTTTGGGCTTGATCATGCCGCGATTATGCTTGCGGGGGTTCGTCGCTGTCAATGGTTCGCTTGGGAAGCAGATCGCCGGAAAGGTAGGGCATCCCGTAGCCGACGATCAGGTGCCCGGCTTCCGCCAGCGCGCTGCCGAGTTCGGTCAGGCTGCGGAACGTCCACCAATGTTCAGGTGAGGGAAGGATTGGAACGCCGAAGTCGTCCACCACCAGCGCGCTCAAGGTCCGGTGGACAGTCGGCGGGCGGATCAGCGTGACTCGGAAGCGCGAGGGTGAATCGCCTGCATAGCTCAGCAGTTGAAACTCGATCACGCCCTCCGATCCGTCCTCAAACCGCTTGACGAATCGGAACAGCCCGCCCGCCTCGTGCGTCTCATTTTCCTCGATGCCGGTAGCCCGCGGCGGCGAACGCCTGCCCGACCACCGTCAGCAGGATCAGGCGAAACTGATCGGGCGGCATTAGTCCCCCAGCAGCCGCTCGAAGGCGTCAGGCGTGGTGACCGGCATCTGGCAGGCGAAATGATGGCAGACGTAGACCGTCGGCGCGCCGCCTTTCATGGTGCGGTAGCTGAGCAGCGGAATTTCGGATTCGCCGTCCACGTTCTGCGGCGCGAGCGCCGTGATCGCGTTGGGGCGATAGGGCTGCTGCGCCACGTCGATCAGCGCTTCGGTCGCCGGGTCGTCAGGCGCGCCGACCAGCGCGATTTCGGCGATTTCCCTCACCAGCATGTGGACCGCGCTGAGCGCTTCGCCGAACGCCTGCGGGTACTCGCGCAGCGCCGCCGTGAGCAGCTTCAGCGAAGCGTAAGCGGCGTCGGCGTAGTCGGGGTTTCCGGTGTAGGCGGCGAGTTGAAGCAAGCCGCGCGCGATCAGCGACGATCCGGCGGGCGTGGCGTTGTCCTGAAGCCCGCGCGGGCGAGCGATCAGCGGCTCGTGATCGTCGGCGGTGTCGTAGAAGCCGCCGTCGGGCGCACGGAACCGCGCCAGCGCCGTATCCGCCAGCGACCGGGCGTGATCGAACCAGCGCGGATCGAACGTGGTCTGGTAAAGCTGGACGAAGGCGTCGATCAGCGCGGCGTAGTCTTCCAGATAGCCGTCGATCTTCGCCTGACCGTCGCGATAAGTGCGCCACAGGCGACCGTCGGCGGTCATCATCTGATCGACCAGAAACTCGGCGCAGCGCACCGCCGCGTCGTGATAATCGGCGCGCTTGAACACGCGGGCGGCTTCGCTCAGGCTCGCCAACGTCAAGCCGTTCCACGCGGTCAGGATTTTGTCGTCCAGACCGGGATGCACCCGCTGGGTCCGCGCGGCGTAAAGCGTGTCCTTGATGGCGCTGAGCTTGGCGCGGAGTTCATCGACGGACATGCCCAGCCGCTCGGCAGCGACCGAGTCGTCGTTGGGGACGTAGAGGATGCTCTGCCCCTCGAAATTGCCGCGCGAGGTCACGCCCCAGTATTCGACCGCGATCCGGGTGTCGTCGCCGAGCAAATCCTGAAGCTCGTCTTTCGACCAGACGAAGAACTTGCCTTCCTCGCCGTCGCTGTCGGCGTCGGTGGTGCTGTAGAAGCCACCGCTTGAGGCGGTCATTTCACGCAGCAGATAGTCGTAGATTTCTTCGGCGATGATTTTGAAGAAGTCGTCGTGAGTCACCTGCCACATATGGAGGTAGACCCGGCTCAACTGGGCGTTGTCGTAGAGCATCTTCTCGAAGTGCGGCACCAGCCAGATGGCATCCACGCTGTAGCGGTGAAAGCCGCCGCCGATTTGGTCGTAGATGCCGCCGCGCGCCATCTGCCGCAGTGTGAGCGCAAGCTGATCGAGCGCGGCTTGATTCCCGGTTCGGAGCAAGAATTCGAGCGTCATCGGCTGTGGGAATTTGGGCGCGCCGCTGAACCCGCCGTGCGTGTGGTCAAATCCGCGCGCCAGATTCTCGTAAGCGGCGTCGAGCAGCTCGGCGTGCAGGTCGGACGCCATACCGCCGATGCCGAGCAGATCGCGCTGAAGCTGCTGAGTGAGGTCGCCCGCCGTCTTTTCCAGATCGTCGCGGCGATTGCGATAGGCGTCGTTGACCGCCAGCAAGACCTGCTGGAACGAGGGCATCCCCTGACGCGGCTGGCTTGGGAAGTAGGTGCCGCCGTAAAACGGGCGACCGTCGGGCAGCAGGAACACGGTCATGGGCCAGCCGCCGTGCCCGCGCGAGAGCGCCTGCACCGCCTGCATGTAGATGTCGTCCAAATCGGGGCGTTCCTCGCGGTCGACCTTGATGTTGACGAATAACTGATTCATGATGCTGGCGGTAGCTTGATCCTCGAAGCTCTCGTGCGCCATCACGTGGCACCAGTGACAGGCGCTGTAGCCGATGCTGAGCAGGATCGGCTTGTCCTCGGCGCGGGCGCGCTCCAGCGCCTCGCTCGACCACGGATACCAATCGACCGGATTCTCGGCGTGCTGGCGCAGATAAGGGCTGGTTTCGCTGGCAAGATGGTTCACGGCTTACTCCGCCGGGGAGGTGGTCATGTTGTCAAGGCGATAGGTGATCTCCTGCGTATTTTCGACGTACAGTGAGGGGGAGATCAGTTCAAAGCCGATGACCGCGCCATCTTCTGCCAAATCAGCCACGACCAACCCGTTGGCAAACACCTGATTTTTGTGAAACGGCTTGTGATTCAGCCGAATGTACATCATATCCGCTTGGGGATTGTGCTCGATTTCCATTCGGTTACTCCTCGCTCGATTCCACCAAATATACGGTTACGATCTGCTGGGCAGTCTGATCGACCACGACGCGCAGGCTGATTTCTGTTTGCAGTACTTTATCATATGCCCGTCTACCTCGACGTACATGGTTCAGTCCTTGCCACAGCCAGCCGGAAAAGGCAAGCACCGAGGGTCAAGCGTCCGAATTATCCCAGTAGCTTTCCAGCCAGTCGAGCAGCTTGTGGATGACTTCGGGCGTGAGCCGGGCGGCTGCCTCGATGTGATGGGGCGAGAAGGCGAACAGGTTGGCGAAATTGCGATGCGCGGAGCCGATCAGGTAGGCGTTTGCCCAGCGCGCCTGCTCCCACAGAAAGGCGACTTCGCCGGATTCTCGGCGCATCGGATCGACCCACTGGGCGCGATCCATCTGCGTGAGCCTGCCCAGCGAGAAGCGCAGCGCCAGCAGCGAACTGAGCGTAAACGTGAACTGAATTGCCCGCGAGGGCACGTCCACTTCGACGATCAGACCCGCCGCGCCGTCCTGCGTGGAGAGCGTGGCGACGCCGCGCTGGGTCTTCACGCCGACCTCGTGAGTGTGGATCAGCGACATGACTGGAATTTGCGGGAAGCGCCCGGTGAGTTCCTTGATCAGATCAAGCTCGCCGTCGAAGTAGTGCTGAAGCAGCCACGGCGCAGCGGTCGGCGGCGCATCGGTGGAAACCGGCTGTATGGTGCGGCGCGGGCGCGACGGCAGGGTGGCGTCATCTGGTCGGGTGATTGGTTCGTCTTGCGGCATAAGCAGCAGCCTATCTGGTTCAAGTCGGTTGATTATAGCCGCGAAGCCGACAAAATCGATCAAAGTGGGCGCATCGGACTCGCATACGGAATCAGCTTTCCTCAATTTCGCTGTCACTCGTCACAATGGGTCATGTTTGGTCGAATTGGATGTTACACTACAGCGCAAAAATTGGGGTTCGTAGCAGATTGGAGAAATCGAATATGTTACTGGGCATCGACATTAGCACCACCGGATCGAAAGCGATCCTGATTGACGAGCAGGGGCAGGTGATCGCCACCCACAACACACCGCATCCGAGCAGCACGCCGAAGCCACTGTGGAGCGAGCAGAATCCGGCGGACTGGTGGAGCGGGGCGGTCGCGTCGATCCGCGCGGTGCTGGCGGAAACTCATCAGCCGGAAGTCAGCGCAGTTGGCTTGACCGGGCAGATGCACGGGCTGGTGCTGCTGGATGCAGCGGGCAATGTGCTGCGCCCCGCGATTCTGTGGAACGACCAGCGGACGCAGCAGCAGTGTGACGAAATCACCGAACGAGTCGGCTTCGCGCGGCTGATCCAGCTTACGGGCAACCGGGCGCTGACCGGCTTCACCGCGCCGAAAATCCTGTGGGTGCGGGAGAACGAGCCGGAAGTCTACCAAAAGGCGGCGCACGTGCTGCTGCCCAAAGACTACGCGCGGCTGATGCTCACGGGCGATTACGCGATGGACGTTTCGGATGCGTCGGGCACCTCGCTGCTGGACGTGCGCGAGCGGAAATGGTCGCAGGAAGTGCTGGACGCGCTCGAAATCCCGGCGGACTGGATGCCGCGCCTCGCGGAAGGACCGGAGATCACGGGCGTGATCAGCGCGGAAGCCGCCGCGCAAACCGGGCTGAAAGCCGGGACTCCGGTGGTCGGCGGTGGCGGCGATCAGGCGGCGGGCGCGGTCGGCGTGGGAGCGGTCGAGCCGCACATCATTTCGCTGGTGATCGGCACGTCGGGGGTAGTATTCGCGCCGCTGGCGCGCTACGCCTACGAGCCGGAGGGTCGGCTGCACGCTTTCTGCCATGCGGTGCCGGGCATGTGGCACTTTATGGGCGTGACCCTGAGCGCGGCGGGCAGCTTGCAGTGGTATCGGGACACGCTGGCGCCGGGCGAGAAGTTCGACGATTTGCTGGCGCCGACGGCGGCAGTCCCGGCGGGGAGCGACGGCTTGCTGTTCCTGCCCTATCTCTCCGGCGAGCGGACGCCGTATCCCGATCCGCTGGCGCGCGGGGTATTTGTCGGCTTGACGGTGCGGCACACCAAAGCCCACATGACGCGGGCGGTGCTGGAAGGCGTCGCTTTCAGCCTCAAAGACTGCTTCGGGCTGATGGAGAATGCCGGGCTGCCCACTCAGCTTCAGGTGCGGGTGAGCGGTGGCGGCGCGCAAAGCCCGCTGTGGCGGCAGATCATCGCGGACGCCATCGGGCAGCCATTGGTCACCACCAACAGCACCGAAGGCGCGGCTTACGGCGCGGCGCTGCTGGCGGCGGTCGGGGCGGGCGTGTTCCCGGACGTGGCGACCGCCTGCAAAACCGCGATCCGCACGGGCGACGCGACCAACCCGACAAAGGCAGCGGCTTACGAGCAGCCCTATCAGAATTACCGGGCGCTCTACCCGGCGCTGAAAGAAATCTTCACACAGTTATAGCTATTTGATCATGGGGGCATGGTGCTGCTGCCATGCCCATCCATGCGAAGCACGCTCAGAATCAGTGAAAATACGCAGGCGGATTGCGTGGAGATGCTGTAGGATAGCAGCATCGCATGGAGCGCCCGCGCTCTATGCGGCGGTCAAGCAGATATTTATGCAAATCTAATGGGGACGGGGTAACATCATCTGGAAACCAACTATCTCAGGGCAAGCCAATGTTTATACCGCCTAACCGCAATAATTCTTCCGACGATAACAACAAGCCGGATGGTCAGAACAATAACCGCCCGAAGCCGCCGCAGTTTCAATTCCCTCGCTGGACGTGGTTGGTGTTTCTGGCGATTTTGCTGTTGTGGTCGCTGCTGCGCCTGCCGGATATGGTGAGCAGCGTGTCACCCGCGCAGCCGATCAACGTGCCCTATTCCGTGTTCTACGATCAGGTGGTCAACGATAACGTCAGTCAGGTAGTACTTCAGGATACGTCGGTGCAGGGGACGTTCAAGTCCTCGGTGACGTGGCCCGAAAACGGATCGGCGCTGCTGCGGCAGGGGATTCAGCAGCAGACTTCGAGTTCATTCACCACCACGCTGCTGCCGATCACCGATCCCGACCTGCCCCAAACCCTGCGCGATCACAACGTCACCATTGTCAGCCAGCCGCCGCAGTCGAACGACCTGCTGCTGTTCCTGCTCAACTGGGGACCGCTGCTGCTGTTCGTGGGCTTCTTGATCTGGCAGACGCGGCGCGCGCAGCGACAGATGGGCGGCGTCTTTGGTTTCGGGCGTTCGCAGGCGCGCGAATATGACGCCGAAAAGCCGAAAATCACGTTTCTGGACGTGGCGGGACAGAACGCAGCGAAAGCGGAGCTGGTCGAAATTGTCGATTTCCTGAAAGAGCCGGACAAGTACATCGCGCTGGGCGCGCGCATCCCGCGCGGCGTGCTGCTGGTGGGGCCTCCGGGGACGGGCAAGACGCTGCTGGCGCGGGCGGTCGCCGGGGAAGCGAACGTGCCCTTCTTCAGCATCGCCGCGTCCGAATTCGTCGAGATGTTCGTGGGCGTGGGCGCGAGCCGCGTCCGTGACCTGTTCAACAAGGCGAAAGCCGCCGCACCCGCGATTGTGTTCATCGACGAGATCGACGCGGTGGGGCGTCAGCGCGGAGCCGGACTCGGCGGCGGCAACGACGAGCGCGAGCAAACCCTCAACCAGATGCTTGCGGAAATGGACGGCTTCGACCAGAACGAGAGCGTGATCGTGATGGCGGCGACCAACCGCCCGGACGTGCTCGACCCGGCGCTGCTGCGCCCCGGTCGTTTCGACCGGCAGGTGACGGTCGCGCTGCCGGATCGCGTTGGGCGGCTGGACATCCTCAAGGTTCACGTGCGCGGCAAGCCGCTGGCGCAGGACGTTGATCTGGAGTCGGTCGCCAAAGTGACGGTCGGATTCTCCGGCGCGGACATCGCCAACCTCGCCAACGAAGCCGCTTTGACGGCGGCGCGGCGGTCACGCAAGAAGATCACCAGCGAAGATTTCTCGGAAGCGTTCGAACGCATCGTGCTGGGCACGCAGGCGCCGCCGCTTTCCAACGAGAAGGAACGGCGGGTCACCGCCTATCACGAAGCCGGGCACGCGCTGGCAGCCGCGCTCACGCCGGGTGCTGATCCGCCCTACAAGGTGACGATCGTGCCGCGTGGTCAGGCGGGCGGTGTGACCGTGTTCCAGCCGGACGATGATCGGCGGCTGTATTCGAAGGACTTTCTCACCGGCATGATGGTGGTGGGGCTGGGCGGTCGCGGGGCGGAAGAAGTCGCCATCGGCGAGATCAGCAGCGGCGCGTCCAACGACCTGCGGCAGGTCACGTCGATTGCGCGGCGGATGGTGGCGCAGTTCGGCATGAGTTCCAGCTTCGGGCTGCTGAACTTCGGCGACGAAGAACACCAGCCGTTCCTCGGCTACTCGCTGTCGCAGGGACGCACCTACAGCGAGGAAACGCTCTCGCAGATCGACGCGGAAGTGCGGCGGTTGGTCGAGGAGGCGCACCAGAAGGTGCTGGAGTTGCTCAAGAACAATCGGGACAAGCTGGAAATGCTGGCGCAAGAACTGCTCACCAACGAGACGGTCGAGCGGGTGCGGGTGCTGGAGATCGCCGGAGTGCCGGGCAAGGAAATCCCGGACGACACGCTGATCCAGCAAACCGAGCCGCAGCAGGGCACGTGAGCGGCTCAAATTGAACCAAATTCAATCACGAGGGGCGGGTTGAGCGATTAACCTGCCCTTTTTTATGGCACAATCAGGGCGCGGGCGGCGCAGGCGGCGGATAGGGGACGTAGGACTTCCAACTGGCGATCTTGCCATCCTTGACCACCGCGACGAAGACCTGCGGCGGCTCCAGCACCATGTCGTTGGCGGCGACGTGGTGGGTATCGACCTCCAGCACCGCCGAGTCCGCGTCTTCCCATGCGCGGCGCACCGTGAAGTTCATCGACTTGAGAAAGCCGAACACCCAATCCGTGCCCGCGTTGATGGCGGGCTTGCCGACCATCAGCGGGGGATTATAGTGGGGGTCGTAGAAGACGGCGTCGTCGGCGAGCAGGGCGTCCATACGCGCCCGATCCCGCGTGCTGAGCGCGTCCAACAACTGCATGGCGAGGTTTTTCGGCGAACTATTCATCCGGTGATCCTTTCCAGTGGTGAGCGTTGGTGTCGATGGGAAAATATTCGTCGGGCGGCGGCGATTTGGATTTCAGCGGGGCGTTTGATCCGCGATGGGGTAGGCGGCAGCGATAGCGACCGCTGCGACCGACTGGTAGGCGGCTGCCCACGCCTCCGCGACCTCCGGGGTGCAGGCGTCGCCGAGGCTGAGGCGCAGGGTCGCCTGAAGCGCCTGCCCGACGATGGGATAGTATTCGCGCTGGACGCCGTAGATCACGTGGCGGCGGCTGGTGGCTTCGATCAGGTCGCGGATGGCAGCCGGGTCGTTGATGGCGTTGACGATCATCAGCAGGGTCTGGATCATCTTGCGTCCCTGCCCCTGCAGGTCGCTGCGAAACAGCGGCTTGAGCGACGGATCGAGGGTGAACAACTGCTCGAAGAAGAGGGCAGCCGCGCGGTCGATGTTCTCGATCAGCTTGGCGAAGCTGGATTGGACGAGGGCAGACTGGTGATCGGTGATGGCGGACATGCGATTCCCTGACTCCGTTTGACATTTTGACTCTACAGGTTGATGTGTATCAGGAATTGTTGAGGTGTGGGCGGGCGGATTTGTGCCGCCCGATGCTCAAAGCATCGGGCTAGGCATTCAAGCCTGCTGAAGCAGGCTGACCTGCATGTCGACTCGGTTACAGCTTGGGTTAGGGCGGCGGCTCTTTGCCGCCGTCGGGGTCATAACTTCGGCGGGGCATGATGTCATCCAAGAGAAATTCCGACCGGACTATCAGCGACGATACACCCTGTTGTGTGAATAACACCGCCACTGGGACTGTAGAACCAAAGCCCCTCATTCTCGCTTCCAACGACCCTGAATCCCTCGTAAAACATGCTAAGTTGTTCAATGTTAAGTTTGTTTGGTGGTTCGGTTCGTATGATAAGAGCTATTTCCTTCTGTCTCGATCTGATAGTGATACGATTGCCAGTCGCCTCAATATCCCAATTTCGAGCAAGTCCCCGCCATTCATTCTGCATGATTTGGGCAATGTCATTACCAAATCTATCATAGAAATTCGCGCTGACTCTGACAGGCATATCTTCTAGTTCAGGCTCGTCTATTCGCAGTAGAGATTTACCCCGAACAGACAGTACGACAGGAGCATGGATGCAGATGAAATCACCAAGAATCACGGTGGGTAAGCTCTTGCTAAATTTGAAACCATCGCGCGAGTATCCCATCTGTAAGCACTTGGGTGACTGGGCAGCCGTGCGAACTGCGTTTTCCGATAACCTGCCGGTCGTCGCTTTAGTATGGCAATTGGGGCACAACAAGACTATGCCGAGAGGATCATGGCTCGTAGCGCGGGAAAATGGGGGATCAAAATGATGATATTGGTACAAGGCAGAACCACATACCGCGCAACCAAACCCACATCGCTGGCGAATCTCTCTTTTTACGGCATCAGGTATTTCACGCGATAGCCCATACTTATTCACAATAGTAGAACCATTACAAGTAGCCTCGCGTTTCCCAACTCTGAGTTATTATACATATAATAATTGAGATGAGGGCGACTCAATTCGCCAGCGAGATGTTATTCGTTTCATCATTTGCGGCGCACAGCCGTGGGCCCCTACGGTAGGGATGGAAAAATGAAAAGGGCACGACATGTCGTGCCCCATAGGGATCAAGTTAAGAAATCTCGCCTCTCAATGAAGGGTTTGCCCGCACCGCGAGGGGTTTAAACCCCTCGCTATAAACCACTTAGCGACCCACTGAAGGGGTCGCCACAAAACGCAGGGGCAACGACCGTCCCTTCAGTGGACGGTTAGGCTTTGTGTAGCCGAGGGTTTGAACCCTCGGCGGCACGAGCGAACCAGCCCACTCAATCGCTTATCTTGATCCCTATGGGCACGACATGTCGTGCCCATACAAAAGCAATTTGGCGCGCTGTCGAACGCGGCGCGTGAGTGCGGAAAGCCGTTACGCCGTGACCTCGGCTTGGTGCGGCGCGGGGAGGGTCTATCCGGTCGGGAGGGGATCGATCTGGTAGATTTGACCGTCGGCTTCGGTGTAGAGCAGGGTGAGGCGGTAGTCGCTGGCGGGGAAATAAGTGTCGATGGGCGCAGGGATGGGCGTGGTTCGCTCGAAGGTAAAGGTAAACGGTTGGTCAAAAACCACCGCAAGGCTGGTGACGGTGGGCTTGGCGGCATCAAGACCGATACCGTATCTGCCCACCAGCATGTAAATCAATACGGGTTCAAACGAATAGATCGGCAGGTCTGAAGGCAGGGTTTGCAGCCGAGCAATGGTCGGAGAGGCGAACCACTGCTGACGATAGGGATACTGGTCGGTATTTCCGGTTTCCGTCACCCAAACGCCGGTATTGGTCAGCCAGCGAAGCCCTTGAACCGCAAACAGCAGCGAAGCGCACAGCGCCACCAGACCGATTGCCCAAGCGCGATACTTCCAATGACCCAGCACAAACGCTGTGGCGGTCAACACCATGATCACGGTCAGATAGTAGAAAGGCAGCAGGATACGCTGGCTCGAAAGCCACAAGTCGGGATCAAAGAAAAGGTGGGAGACCCCTAAAAAGGCAAGGTACGACCCCGCATACAAGACCGATATTTGAAACAACCAATACGGAGATGCGTTCGAATCTGAGGCGGTTTTGCGGGAGCGCAGAAAGGTCAGGATCGATGCTCCAAAGCCGAATCCAACCACCAGAAGGATGGCGTAGCGCAGCGCTCTTGGAAAGCCATCGACGAACAGCCACGAGGCAAAGGTATCGAGGATCGACACATAATACGCGGAGCTGCGCAAATAGATTCCAAAAGTCCGCTCACCCAGTCCCGCGTTGATCAAAACGGTGTGGAGCAGCCATGCCGCAATCAAAGGAGTTGAAAAAACCAGATAGATCAGGCAGTGATAAAGCCGGACTTTCAGTGAAGCCCCACGATTGAGGAGCAGGATGCAGAGCACGCCAGCGACAATAAACGCCCCGCCACTATAGCGAGTCAGTACGCCGAAATTCGCCAGCAGCGCCGACGCGATCAGGAATTTTCGGGAATCCGACTGAAGATAGCGCCATAAAAAGTAGAGCGACGTGAGCATGAAGAATAGGGACAGGGGTTCGCTGAAAACGGTCGCGTGGGTTTCCAAGTTCCACTGCGCAAAGCCGACCAAGATCACGCCGCAAATCGCCCAATTGAGCTTGGACAGCGCTTTGAAAAGGAGATGCCCCACCAGAAACGCATTGACTGACAGGAGCGCCGCATCCAGATACCACCCGAAGTACATCGGGTCGATTCCGGTGGTGAGGTTGGTCGCCGCCAGAAGCAGCGGAAGCAGCGGGGGATGATGTACCCAAGCGTGAAATCCGCCGTCCTCGAAGAGGACTAAGCCTAATCCGTGAGCGAAATTCCGGGCTGCGTCAATGTACGCCGTCGAATCGAGATGCCACAAGGAACCCCATCGGGCACTGGCGATCAGGATGACCGCACAAAGCAAGGCGACCACCGCGATGACAAGGTGCGGCTGGTTCTTCGCGGAAAGTCGCTTCGATGTCGCCATGATTGAGCCTGCTGATCAATGGTCGCGGACAAGACCCTCTAGTGGTTCACGAACACCTGAAATGCAGGCAAAAAAAGGATGGTTACGCGAAGGGGCACGACCGGTCGTGCCCCTACAAAACAGCTTGGCGGTTCAAAAATCTGTTACGCCGTGACCTCGGCTTTGTGCTGCGCGATCTGGAACGGCACCTGATCGTAATGGCTGAAGGTCATGGTGTAGATGCCGCGCCCGTCGGTCATGGAGCGAAGCTCGTTGTGGTAGCGCATCATCCCGGTGTGGCGGTCACGGGATTATCGCTGCCGGGCTGCTTACCGACCTGTCCGAGGGATTCCTCCGCGCGCTGTTTCAGGTTTTGGAACTGGGTGCTCACGCTGTCCAGCTTTGCGACCATGTTAGGATCAGGCGTCAGGTTCAGGGTTTCGCGCTGGTAGGCGGCGATGATGGCGGTCATAGCGAAGGCGTCGCCCAGCGCGATTTTGATCAGAAATGCCAGCACCAGCGTCGCAATGATCGACCAGCCCGCAAGCTGCGGCGATGTCCGCGAGAGTATCAGCCCAATGGGGGCTGAAAATAGGATGAACGCCAGAATGAACGGCACAAAACTCAGAATCATCAGCGCGACCGCATTCTTGAGGATCGGCTTCCAGATCATCGCATATAAGACCACGCCATCGCGCGCGTTGATCCACACCGAATCACCCTCGTTCCAGAAACTGCGCGCCAAGACCGCCTCGTCAATATAGTTCATGGCGTATTCAATCACCCGGTTGATGATGCTCACCGCCGTGTGCAGGGTTTCGCCCGGCAGCCACTCGGTGAGCATAAACACGGTTCGCGTGAAGGCATGAACCACGCCCATGACCAACTCGTCAATGACGAACATGGCGTTTACCTGCCCAAACCGCTGCTGCACCTTCTGCCTGCCCCACGCCAATTGACCCTGCCCCTCTGGGACTTTCCCGTTCGCCAGCAGTTCCGCGATAATGGCGACGTGCGCCGCTTTGAGCAGGTAAAACACGTAGTGATAGACGAAGGTGTAAATCGGGATGATGGCTATCAGGGCGACGATAAACAGAATCACGCCCACGATCTGAATGGCATTGCCCACCAGATAGGCAACCCAACCCGCAATCGCCAGATAGATGATCAGCGCAATCCAGAACAGAAGATTGGCTCCCAAGCGAATCCCGATCATGGGAAGTGTGCGGAGCATCAATTTGAACGACGTGCCAAGTTGCAGCGAATCGAGCATATCCGTCACGCCTTCTATAAGTTACTGATCCGAGCAAGAGAAGCTAAACATCGGCGATGCCATCAAACTGGCTCAGCCAACGATTGAATAGAAGCTTACATGCCCCGCACGAATCGCCAGAGACGCAGCCCACGCTGCGTTTACGCCGTGACCTCGGCTTTGTGCTGCGCGATGATGGTCTGCGCGATCTGGAACGGCACCTGATCGTAGCGACTGAAGTTCATGGTGTAGATGCCGCGCCCGCCGGTCATGGAGCGAAGCTCGTTGCCGTAACGCAGCATCTCCGCCAGCGGCACGGTCGCGGTGACGATGCTGCGCGGCCCGTCGTTATCCATGCCCTGCACGCGCGCGCGGCGGGTGTTCAGGTCGCCCATGATGTCGCCCATCATGGTATCCGGCACGGTGACTTTGACTTCCATGATCGGCTCAAACAGCACCGGATTGGCTTCGGCGAAGGATTCGCGGAAGGCTTCACGCCCGGCGGTCTGGAAAGCGATGTCCTTCGAGTTCAACTGGGTGTTCCTTGCCGTCAAAGACGATGGCTTTCACGTCCACAATCGGGTAGCCCGCGATCACGCCATTTTCCAGCAGCGAGCGGATGCCTTTTTCAATCGACGGGAAGAAGGAACTCGAAATCGCGCCGCCGACCACCGCCGACTTGAACTCGAAGCCGCTGCCGGGATTGGGTTCAACCCGCAGCGAGACCTCGGCGAACTGCCCCGCGCCGCCGGTCTGCTTCTTGTGGCGGTAGGTTGACGAGGCGGTGGTGGTAATGGTTTCGCGGTAGGGGACTTTGGGCGTCTCGGTCAGGATGCCCACGCCCAGCTTCTCGGCGCGTCCGAGGGTCACGGCGATGTGAATCTCGCCCATGCCTTCAAGGACGGTCTGCTTGATCTCCGGGTCTTGCCGCCAGCGTAGGGTCGGGTCGGCTTCGCACAGGCTGGTGAGGATGGTGCCCATCTTGGCGCTGTCCGCCTGCGTCTTAGGGAGCAGGGCGACCATGTAGAGCGGCGCCGGGAAGTCCGGCTTGCTCACCTGAATCGGGTTGTCCTTGCTGCTGAAGGTGTCGCCGGTTTTGGTGTGGGTCAGCTTGGCGATCACGCCGATGTCACCCGCGTGCAGCTTGGTGGTGGGAATCTGCTCCTTGCCGCGCATGACCATCAGCGAATTGAAGCGCTCCTCGACTTCCTGCGTGGCGTTCCATGCGCGAGTCTCGTTGGTGAGGCTGCCGGAGAAGATGCGGAAATAGTTGAGCGTGCCGACGAAGCGGTCGTTGCTGGTCTTGAACACGTAAGCCGCCAGCGTGCCGTCGTCAGTCTGCGGGGCGGTGAGGAAGGCTTTCTCGCCGTCCGGTTGCATAATCTGCACGCGGCGATCCGACGGGGGGCTGACGTAGACGATCAGCGCTTCCGTCAGCGGGACGGTGCCGATGTTCTTGGTGCCGCTGGTGACGAACACGGGCACGGTCTTGAGGTAGGCGTCACGGGCGGCTTTACGCATCCCGTCGCGGATTTCCTCGCCGGAGAGGTCGCCCTCCGCGAAATATTTCTCGATCAGCTTGTCGTCGGCTTCGGCGGCTGCCTCGACCAGCACCACGCGGGCGGCTTCTGCCGTCTCCTGCATGTCGGCGGGCAGATCGGAGCGCTCGGACCCGGCGTCGTAGTAGGCTTTCATGGTCAGCAAATTGACCACGCCCTTGAAGTTGGCTTCGGCGCCCACCGGGATCATCACGGGGACGAATTTGTATTCGGGGAAATGCTCGCGCAGGCTGGCGAGGGCGCGGTCGAAGTTGGCGTTCTCCCGATCCATCTTATTGATGGTGACGATGATCGGCTGCTGGTACACCTGCGCGTACTGCCACGCCAATTCGGTGCCGACTTCGACGCCGGAGACCGCATCGACCACCACCAGCACCGAGTCGGCGACCCGGATGGCGTTCTTGACCTCACCCTGAAAGTCGGTGTAACCGGGGGCGTCGAGCACATTGATCTTGTGATCGTTGAACTCCAGCGGGATCAGCGAAGTGGAGAGCGATAAGCCGCGCTCCTTCGCGTCGTCCTCCCAGTCAGACACGGTATTCTTTTCTGCGATGCTGCCCAGCCGGGTGATCGCGCCGGTGTTGAACAGCAGCGCCTCTACCAGCGACGTTTTGCCAGAACTTTGGTGCCCAACAAAGGCAACATTTCTTAATTTATCGGTCGTATACTCTCGCATGAGAACTCCTTAAAAACTGCCCATAGGCAGCCGATTTCGTTTACGAGAATTTTAAGACGAGGCTAAGGGATTGTCAAAAGCTGACCCCGTAACAGAAGTTATAAAAATTTCAGTACAATTGTCGCTCGTCATATTGACTTGAATTCCAACATCATGCTAGCATGAGATCAAATCTCGCAGGAAAGGAGGAACCAACTATGCTGTATCGTCCCCGTGAAGAAGGTCAAGGTCTGGTCGAGTATGCTCTCATTCTGGTACTCGTCGCCGTCGTCGTGATCGTCATCCTTGCGCTGCTCGGTCCCGCCATTGGGAACATCTTCTCCAACATCGTCAACACCCTCTAATCATCATCGGTTATCGCCTTTTGCACTCTTGAAAAAACCTCGCCGCGCGCGGGGTTTTTGATTCAGCGGACAGCTATCAGCAAAGGCAAGGGCAAAGAGAAAAGTGCAGACGCGCAGGTCTGCCCCTACGGGCGGGGAGGGTGGAAGCAGATTAGTGCAGCAGCCCTATGAATTTGTAACGGGAGTGGGGAAGCTAGAGGGTAGGGGATAAACTGGAGGAATGAACCCATGCCCGTACCGCCAAGCCCAAGATCGCTAGGTCAAAGCCCGACGGTTTCGGCGTTATTTAGCTCACCATGGGTAATCCGCACATTGAAGTGAGCACGCTATAATTACGCTATAGTGCGTGATCGTCACGCTGATATTCACGGGGAACCAAGTATGAAGCTGATTGTTACGATTGTGCAAGAAAGAGATGTCAGTGAGGTGATGAATGCGCTCACCCGCCAACGCATCCGTGTCACTCATGTTAGTAGTACGGGCGGTTTATTGGATCCGGGCAACGCCACCTTGTTGATAGGCGTCGACGAGGAGCGGGTGCCGCAAGTCATGAAGATGGTCGCCGATTTGGCGGGTCCGCGTGAATCGGTTATTCCCTATACTTATGAGGGAGAGCCATCCCTCTCCGGCGTTGCTGGCGTTGTAGTGGGCGGTTACTTATCTTTTGTTCTGAATGTTGATGATTTTGAGCAGGTATAAACCATGTCAAAACTGATCCTCGCCATCATTTTCAATGCCGATGCGGTTGCTCCACTGACACAGTCACTCTTGGCAAAGGACTATTCGGTGACCAAAATCAGCAGCATGGGCGGATTCTTGCGACGGCAGAATACGACCTTCGTGATCGGGGTGGACGAGACGAGCCTGCCCGGTGCAATGAGCATTATCCGCGAAGTGTGCAGCCCCTTCAGCCGTCCCGAAGGTCATGCCGCTACCATTTTTGTGCTGGACGTTGCGGAATTCGCTCGTGCCTAAGAATCGCGCATTCCTACCTCATTCCATCGCTGCGGAAATCAACGGTTTGAGGTTCCGGCGCTGTTCTGGTCGCACGTTCTCTCGCTAGCATGTCCTATGAGCGGTCGGCAGCAGGGTCGTCGGGTTGATACGCCCCTGCTGGGGCACTGCCATCGTAGGCGCTGCTCCAGTTCCTGTAAACGCGTCGCAGCACCAGCGCGATGGCGGCAGAAGCCGCCAGCAGTACCCCCATCCTCCCAATACACTTGACGTGCATAAGTCAGGTCGATTCGGGCAATTGCCGGCTGACCGCCGCGAAACTCGTAAGTGGAATTTGTAAATTTGTGCATTTCTTCTCAAATGGAATGTCTCGAATCTGATTTTATGACTATAATAAAATAAGAATATAATTAATTGCGCACCTTACCATTTTCATCAGGTCGTCGAACAGGGGACCAGTCCCCTGTGCTTTACCCCATCGGAAACATGCGCCGTTCTGAGCCTGTCTCAACCATTTTTCCTACATCGTCCCGCAGCTTCATAGAAGCAATCCTCAAAGAGGCAAATATGCACAAATTATTCCGCTATTGCCTGTCGATCCCATCGGCGGTCATCCTCATCCTGCTTATTTCTGTCCTGTTTGCTCCCGCTGCTTATGCACAGTCGGGCGCCGGAGTACCCGTGAAACCGGGAACACCCCTCCCGTTCATGCCGGGTCAACCCTTCACCCCTGCTCCGGCGATTCCCGCTCCAGAACTCTCCGGCACGGTTCAGCTCGCCGTCCCTTACGCGCACATCGAGTCCGGCTCTGGAACGGTTTCCGGCACGGTCTACGAGGACGATGGAGTCACGCCGGTGCCCAATGCGTTTGTCACATGGTTCGACAATAATGGCGGGGGCTATACGTGGCTCTGCGCGGCGGCGAATGGCGCCTATACGCTGACGGACGTACCGCTCGATACGCCCATCAAGGTTGAAGCATGGGGCTACTACGACTGCTTCAACAATCCGCTCCCTTACAGCCACGAATACTGGAATCAACAGGACTTTCGGGATCAAGCTAACGCCGTCACCGTGACCTCCGCTTCGCCGGATGCGACTGGCATTGACTTCACGATGAAACTGGCGGGTCACATCACCGGAACGGTGTACCAACCGGATGGGGTCACGCCCCTGATGGGCGCGACTGTGACCGTGTGGGAATACTCCGGCGGCACTTACATCGCCGACACCGACACTGCTGCTGACGGCACCTATTCCCTGAGTGTCCCGACCGGCATGTATCGGCTCCAAATGTACAAATCGGGCTACGCCTACCAATACTACAACGACCGCGCCACCTATTCGGATGCCGATCCGGTCTCCGCGACCTCCGGCGCGACCACCTCCGGCATCGACTTCACCGCCCATGACGGCGGCATCTCCGGCACCGTCTATCTGCCGGATGGCACGACTCCGCTGGCGAACGCAGCCGTTTACATCTACGACTATGCCAACGACGACTCTGCAGGATATGCCGCGACTAACGCCAGCGGCAGCTATCAGGTGGCGCTGCTGCCGGGGACCTACCTTGTCAATCTGTATCCGTACCCATATCCGCAGGAGTATTACGACAACCATCCCAACTATCAGGACGCCGATCCGGTGGTCGTGGGCAGCGGGATCACGACCGGGATCGATTTCGTCGTCGATGCTTGGGGGACGATCAACGGCTACGTGCATCAACCGGACGGCGTCACGCCGGTAGAGAACGCTATCGTCACCGCCTATCAAAGCGATGGCAATTACGCCTCTGCCGCGAACACCGATGCCGCTGGCTTCTATCAACTGCTGGTTCGTGGGGGCAACTACATCCTCAGCGTGGATACCAGCGATTATCCCCGCGAGTTCTATTCGGATGCTGTCGACTTTTCAAGTGCCGATCCGATCTCGGTGAACGTTGACGAAACTGTCCCTAACATCAACTTCACACTCGACCCGGCGGGCTTCATCACCGGGACGGTAATCGACGCCGACACACTCAATCCGCTGCGCAATGCCATTCTGGATTTCAGCAGCGGCAGCTATTACGCCGGCTATACACAAACCGACGGCTCCGGTCACTACTCCATGCCCCTGCGAGCAGGCAGCTACGTGGTTTCGGCGAATATGTATCCCAACTACGTCACCGAGTATTACGATCACGTTTCAAGCTATGGCGCAGCCACGCCGATCAATGTGACGGTGGGGAATACCATTCCCAACATCGACTTCGGGCTGGAACTCGGCGGCAGCATTTCTGGGACGGTCTATCAGAACGACGGTGTGACGCCGATTGCCAACGTCCTCATATTTCCAGAGGCGGACGGCTACAGCTTGTCCAACGCCTGCACCGACAGCAACGGACATTACAACGTCAGTGGAATTCCGTTCAACGTGCCGATCCTCGTTCGCAATGCGCCCTACTTGTGCAACGGCGACCCAAGCGACGTGTACGTCGTCGAATACTGGCAGGAAGCGACCAGCCCGGATACGGCGACGCCGATCACCCTCACCGACGCCCAGCCCACCGCCACCGGGATCGACTTCACGCTGGACAGCGCGGCTGGCAGCATCTCCGGTCACATCTACAACGGCGACCACAGCGCCCTGATCCTGTCAAACGCATGGGTGACTCCGACGGACGCTCACACTAACTATCAGCATCCGAATGTGGAGGTCAATTCGGATGGCAGTTATGACGCCACAGGCTTGATGCCGGGGGATTACATTATCGAAGCTGCTGGCGACGGTCTGGCGAAGGAATTCTATGATGAGGCTGGCGCAGGTGATAATGCCACCGTCATCCACATCGATCCGGGATTGGAAATCACAGATATTGATTTCACGCTCGATCCGGGCGGCACCATTTCCGGCACGGTCTATCAAGCGGACGGCGTCACCCCGCTTTACGGAATCCGCATTGAGGCGGAAGGCGCATGGGTGGGGTCTTGCACGAATTTGGACGGCAGTTATATCCTGTACAACCTGCCGCGCAACGTTGCGTTGAAAGTGCGCGCGCAGGCAGACGGCGGAATTCATCCCTGTGCTGGACCGGCAGCGTCTGGCGGGTACCTCACCGAATGGTGGCAGGAAGCCAGCAGCAGCGATACCGCGACGCCGATCACACTGAGCGACGATCATCCCGACAAAACGGGCACCGACTTCACGCTCGACGTAGGCGGCAGCATCTCCGGGCACATCTACGAGAGCGACGGCTCAACTCCAGTCACCTACGACCATGACAACCCGGTTTGGGTGGACGTAAGTTCGACCAGCGGACAGTCTGGCGCTTCCTCGGATCCGGTGAATCTCGCCGACGGCAGCTACAGCGTCACTGGACTCCCCCCGGCGATTACATCGCGCAGGCGCGCGGAGGCGACTACGCAGTCGAGTTCTACGACGAGGCGGGAAACAACGGCAACAATGCGACCATTATTCATGTAGGACTCGGAACCACCATTACCAACGTCAACTTCACACTTGACCCCGGCGGCACGATTTCCGGCACGGTGGTCGCGGCGGACGGCGGCGCGCCGCTGCAAATCACCGTCGGAGTGGATGGCACTTGGATTGGCAGGTGTTCGTTTGCGGATGGCAGCTACACCATCTACAACGTGCCGTTGGACGTGCCGCTCAAGATCTCTGCGGGCGGCGGTTCTACCTGCGACAACAGCGGTCTGTACTATACGCAGGAGTGGTGGCAGGAATCCCCCACCCCGGAAGGCGCGACCACCGTCACGCTCACGCTGGGGGATCGGGATGCGACTGGGATCAACTTCACGCTCGACCTGAGCGCCACCATCTCCGGCACGGTCTACGAAGCGGACGGCGTGACGCCGATTGCCAACATGGGCGTGGACATCGCGCAGGGCGGGCGGGGCACCTGTACGGACTCGACTGGCAACTACACCCTAGTGGTTCCCTTCGGAAGCTACAAGATTCGGTCGGGCGCGCAGAACTTCTGCGGCGATCCGAACGACTTCGTGAATGAATACTGGCAGAACACACTCGATGAGAACCTCGCCACGCCGATCACGGTCGATGCGGGCACGCCCAACGTCAGCGGGATCGACTTCATGCTGGATCACGGCGGCAGCGTCAGCGGCACGGTGGTGGATCAAGTCACGAACGACCCGATCCCCAATATCAACGTCAGCGCCGACTTCGACGGCTTCGGAACGGGCAACTGTACCGATCAGTACGGCAATTTCACTATCGACGGCATCCCGTTCGACATGACTTTCCGGGTGGACGCTGGTGTCGGAGACAACTGGTGCGGCGGATCGAACGACTACGCTCAGGAATACTGGCAGGAA
Organism: uncultured Chloroflexia bacterium; assembly: GCA_963814185.1. Taxonomy (GTDB): domain Bacteria; phylum Chloroflexota; class Anaerolineae; order Aggregatilineales; family Phototrophicaceae; genus Flexifilum. The sequence continues at coordinate 338,931 of CAWFCF010000004.1, forward strand.
GTACCGGATTGGGGTTCGGCGACCCTGCTCACGGCGACGGCGGGCAGCCCCGCGCTGACCGGCATCAACTTCACGCTGGAAGTGGGCGGCAGCATCTCCGGCTACGTCTACGAGAGCGACGGTACGACTCCGGTCAGCGGAAACGTGTGGGTGGATGCGAGTATCTACGCCGACAATCAGTACATCAATGGCGCCACTGTCAACCCCGACGGCAGTTACACCATCACCGGGCTGCCAGCGGGACAGTACCGCGTCGGCGCGCGCGGCGGCAGCTACGCGCTCGAATACTACAACGAAGCGGGCACCGACGGCGAAAACGCGACCCCAGTGTCGGTGACGGCGGGCGCGGATACGCCCAACATCAACTTCACGCTCGATCCGGGCGGCACCATTTCCGGCACCATCTACGGGAACGATGGAGTCACGCCGCTCTCCAACATGCGCGTCGATATGGACGGCGTTTGGGTGGGCACCTGCACGGACGCCAGCGGTCATTACACCCTCTACAACCTGCCCTTGAATACGCCAGTGACCGTGAACGCGGGCGGCGACAACTGGTGCGGCGGCGGCAGTCAAGATTACCCGCAGAAGTGGTGGCAGAACGCTTGGCAGCAGTCCGACGCCACGCCGATCACCCTGACGGTGGCGAGCCGCGACCTGACCGGGATCGACTTCACACTGGAACTGGGCGGCAGCGTCTCCGGCTACGTCTACGAGAGCGACGGCACCACCCCGGCGAGCGGAAACGTCTGGGTCAGCGTGGAAGGCATTTCCCTGAATTGGGGACGCGGCGCTGGAATTAACGCCGACGGGAGCTACACCATCACGGGGATAATTCCCGGCACCTACCGGGTTCGCGCTCAGGGGGACGGCTACGCCCTCGAATACTATAATGAAGCCGGGACGGATGGAAATAACGCGACTCCCGTGAACGTCACGTCAGGCGCGAACCCATCCAATATCGACTTTACGCTCGATCCAGGTGGGACGATTTCCGGCACGGTTTATCAAGCCGACGGGGTCACCCCATTGCCGAACATGGTCGTGGACGTGAACAACGTGTGGGCAGGAACCTGTACCGATGCGAACGGTCATTACACGCTCTACAACCTGCCCCTCAACACGCCGCTGACCGTCGACTCCGGCGGCAGCGACAACTGGTGTGGCAGCGCGGAGAATTACTTAACGGAATGGTGGCAGGAAGCCAGCAGCCTCGACGATGCCACGCCGATCACCCTGACATTAGGCAGCCGCGACCAGATCGGCATCAATTTCACGCTGGAACTCGGCGGCACTATCTCTGGGCACATCTACCAGAGCGACGGCACGACGCCGATCACCGCCGATGCGTGGGTGAACGTCAGCGACTTAAACGGCAACTGGATCAACAGCGGCGGGGTCGCGCCGGATGGCAGTTACGTCGTAGACAAGCTGGCGACCGGGACTTACCGGGTCTATTCCGCCGGGGTCGGTTATGCGGTGGAATTTTACAATAACGCAGGCACATCATTCGACAACGGCGATAACGTATCGGTCACAGCGGGTGTCGATACCCCCAACATCGACTTCTCACTCGATCCGGGCGGCAGTATTTCCGGCACGGTTTATGAGGTCGACGGCGTGACGCCTATCCCTAACATGCGGGTGGACGCGGATAACGTGTGGGGGGTGGCAGCCTGCACCGACGCAGACGGTCATTACACGCTCTATAATCTGCCCCTCAACACGCCGCTGATCATCGGTTCGGGCGGCGGTGGCAACTGGTGCGGCAGCCAGCAGGACTATCTGGAAGAATGGTGGCAGAACACCAGCAATCACGACGACGCCACGCCGATCACCCTGACGCTGGGCAGCAGCGACCAGACCGGCATCGACTTCACGCTGGAACTGGGCGGCAGCATTTCCGGCACGGTCACGGCGGCGGAAGACAGTTCGCCGCTCTCCGACCTGTGGGTATGCGCCTTCAACTACAGCGCAGCGGGCTTCAACCAGACTGCGCCATGGGTGTGTGCCCAGACTCAGGCGAACGGCAGCTATACGCTCTCGCCGGTTTCGGCGGTGGATCAGCGGGTCTGGATTTTCCCGGATGATCGGCTGCGGCTGTTCTACAACCAGTCGGCGACCTTCGCCGGAGCATCGCCCGTCCACGTAACCGCCGGAAGCGACACGGGCGGGATCGACTTCTCGCTGCCGCTTGCCGGGATCATCACCGGGTACGTCTACGACGAGAACGGGCAGCCGCTGGAAGGCGTGACCCTCTCGCTGGCGGACGGCAGCTATCCCGAATGCAGTCAGTCGGACGGCAGCTATCACATCTACGTCCCGGCGGGCAGCCACATCATCAAGGCGGAAGCTGGAATGTGCGACAGCGGCGCCGATTTCCCGACCCTGTACTACGACAATACGTCCGACATGGGCGCGGCGACGCCGATCACCCTCGACGTGGGCGATACCGTCAGCGACATCAACTTCATGCGTCAGACCGCGACCCCGACTCCCACGCCAACCGCACCGCCACCACTGACGGTGGGCGGCAGCTTCGAAGACACCAGCGACAGCATTAGCTACAGCGGGACGTGGGGCAGCCTCAGCGACCCCGGCTTCAGCGGCGGCTCGATGCACTTCACCGGATCGCCCGGCGCGTCGCTGAGCTTCGCGCTGGTCGGTGCGGCGGGCAATCGCCTGACGATCCTGCGCTCGACCGGACCCGATCGGGGCAACATGCAGGTGTGCATCGGCACCGGAGTCTGCCAGACTTTCAGCAACACCAGCATCATCCCGCTGCCCCAGCAGCCGCTCACGATTTTGCTGCCCAACGACGGCAGCTTCACGATCACCATCACCAATCAGGGAACCGCCGGGCAGTACCTCGACTTCGACGCAGTGTCGCTGCTTGCCAGCCCCGCCGCGCTGACCGAGGGCAGCAGCTTCGAGGACGGAGACAGCAGCATCAGTTTCAGCGGACAGTGGGTCGCCAACGCCAACGCGGGCTACAGCGGCGGCAGCGCGCATTACACCGGCGTACCCAACGGCAGCTACACTTTCCTGATCAACGCGACGGCAGGCGACCGGCTGCAAATCATCCGCACGATGGGACCGGACAAGGGACCCATGCAGGTGTGCTTCAGCGGCGTGTTCGCCTGCCAGACGGTGAGCAATAGCAACCCGATCACGCTCTACCAGCAGCCGTTCACGATTGGGGTGCCGTGGACGGGCATCTATCCGGTGACGGTGACCTTCAGCGGCGGCATCGGGCAGTATCTGGATGTGGACAAGCTCACGCTCCAGACCGCGCCGACTATCTTGACGGTGGGCAACTCCTTCCAAGACACCAGTTCCAGCCTGATCTACAACGGCGTGTGGATCAGCCACAGCGACGCAAGCTACGACGGCGGCAGCGTGATGTACAGCGGGCAGCCGGGCGCGAGCGTCAGCTTCACGGTGACGGTGAGCGCGGGCGACCGCTTGCAGTTGAAGCGCACCGCCTCGCCGGATCACGGGCTGATGCAGGTGTGCATCGGCGTGCAGTGTACGACTTTCAGCAACTACGGCTTGCCAACTGCCTACCAGCAGCCGATCAACATCTTGATGCCCAACGCGGGAACCTTTGCGATCACGCTCACCAATATGGGGACGAGCGGGCAGTATATGGACTTCGACTCGGTGAGCCTGAGCAGCGCGCCGAGTGCGCTCAGCGAAGGCAGCAGCTATCAAGAGACCAGCGCGCGGCTGATCTACAGCGGGCAGTGGATCGACAATGCCAACAGCCACTACAGCAGCGGGCATGTTTTGTACACCTCGCAGCCGGATTCGACCGTGACCTTCATGGTCAACGGGACGGCGGGGCACTATCTGGTGCTGTACCGCACCCTCGGGGCGGACAAGGGGTCGATGGAAATCTGCTTCAGTCAGATTTACAACTGCCAGACCATCGGCAATACCAGCGGCACGACCGCCTACCAGCAGCCGATCAGCATCGCGCTGCCGTGGACGGCGGTGTATCCGGTGACGGTGCGCTTCACGGGCACGCTGGGGCAGTACATGGACATCGACAAGGTGGTGCTGAGTTCGGTGCAGGTGTTGGAGTTCACTGAAGAACCGACCGACACTCCGACGGTAGAAACGACCGAAGTCGTGACCGAGACACCGACAGCGGAACTCACCGACGTGGTGACACCCACCAACACACCGACGCCGACACCCGAAGTGACGGAGACGCCGACACCGGAAGCGACCGAAACCGCAGCACCGCCGACTCAACTGCCCACCGCCCTGCCGTTCCCGACGGTCGCGCTGCCGACGGACATACCAACCCCTTCACCGACGCTTGCGCCGCTCTCTGTGCCCGCCTACGCCTCGATGGACGACGGCGCGCCCGACTGGTCGAGTCTCTCCGGTTGGACGCTCACGCCGGACGCCGCTTTCGGCGGTCAGGGATTGGGCTGGCAGGTCACGGCAGACAATCAGGCGGACGTGCTGCGCTGGGATCGGTTGATCGACCTCACCACCGTACTGCCCGGTCAGCTTGTCCAACTCAGCTTCGAGTCGCTGCTGACCAGCACCCAATCGACCGCGCTGGTGCAGGTGAGCGCCGACGGCGTCAACTGGACGACGCTCGGAACGGCAGCGCCCATCGGGCAGTGGACGCAGATGACCTACGACCTGAGCGCCTTCATCGGGCAGCAGGTTCAACTCCAGTTTCTGTGGCAGGGCGTGATGAGCGACGGGCAGAAGCCGGATAGCTGGTGGGTGGACGAAGTGAATGTGACCGCGATCACGCCTGTGACCACGGCGACGCCCACGCCCACTATCACCGAAGCGCCGACCGAGGCAGCCACCGAAGCGCCCGCCCCGATTTCGACCGAAGCGCCCACGCCGGAGCCGCACAACGCGATCAGCGGCAGCCGCTAGGCGACGATCAACCGCATGGACTGGTATTAAGCCAGTCCATGCGATTCACCTGTTCTCAAAGCAAAACCGTGCCCGCGATCTGCTGTGCTGTGTCGGTGGCGTCACGCCTTCCCACCAGCGAGAAGGTGAACAATTCATCGAGTTCGGCATTGTTCAAGTCGCTGGGCACCGGGGTGTCTTTCCGTCCACACGGTTGACATTTCCAACGCTGAGAACCGGAGGCGTTTTCCCCAATTTTCACTTGGCGATCTGGGGCTTGGTAATAAGGACATGACTCTAAGCCAGTAGTCGAATGTCTCGTCAAAACGGGCGAGGCACGCCTCGCCCCTACACCATACCTTCACAGCGACGCACTCTACTATCTCCAATTCACGCGACTATCGAACTCTGGCTTAAAGTAGGTTCTCGAAACAAATCCACGAACGCAGTAAACTTGCAAGGATGAGCCGACGAGTGGATTTTACGCTAACAGACGAGCAGCTTGCCGAGATGGAGCAAGCGATCAACTATTCACCGCATCCTGAAGTGCGGCAACGAGCCATCGCGCTTCGTCTGCTCCACAAGGGATATAAACCGGAGCAGGTTGCCGAACTGGTGGCGCTTCGTGCCAATACGATTTGGACGTGGCATCGAGGCTGGCGTGAAGGGGGTCTGGCAGGGTTACAAGATCAACCTCGAAGCGGGCGTCCGCGGAAAGCGACAGCAGAGTATTGCCGGGTCTTAGAGGAAACACTGGAGTGTGACCCTGCCAGCTACGGCTACAGTTTCACCGTCTGGACGATGGAGCGGTTACGGGCACATCTGGAGCAAAAGACGGGCATTCGTCTGAGTCAAACCCGGTTTGCCATGGTGCTGGAACGCGAAGGCTACGTCTACCGACGACCCAAACGCGATTTAAGCGCCAAACAAAACCAAACCGCCAAGCAACAAGCTGCTGAATTACTCGAGGAGCTAAAAAGGGGGCAGAACGTGGTGATTTCGAGCTTCTCTTTGTGGACGAAACCACCTTGAGCCTGAATTACCCGATCTCTAACTGCTGGATGAAGCGAGGACAGCAGAAAACCATCCCCGCCTTCAGTGGCAAACGGGAGTATCTGCATGTGATTGGAGCCTACAACTGGCGGACGGATAACGTCACCAGTCTTCAGGTTGAGCGGAAAAACACCGAGGGGTTTGTCGCTTTTCTCGAGGAAGTGTTGGTCAAGACCTATTCGAACCAGTCGGTCATTTTAGTCCTGGACAATGCTTCCTACCATTACAGTGCAGCGGTGCGTGCCATGCTCAGCTTGTTTGCTCACCGAGTGCGGGTTCTCTGGTTGCCCCAATATTGCCCAGAACTCAATGCGATTGAACGCTTTTGGCGTCACTTGAAGCAAACCGCGTGGGCAAACAAGTTGTTCACGACCATTGCTGCTTTATGTCAGAATGTGGATCGCGTCTTAACTCAACAAAATGAACCGTCCTTTTCTGAACGGTTCACTTTCCACAAGAACTTTCGGTAACCTACTTTAGTTTAGCTCGTGTCCCTTAAGTTCCCCTCCCATTGGTCAGGACTATCGCATCAAAATCAAGGTTTGGGTCAAGAAGGTTGTGAGCCGTCATAATCCTTGTGCCAAATTTGATGCGATAGCCTGCATTTGTAACGTCACGTTGACAAAGCGGCTGCGGTCTCCTATAATCGGTTCGATTTTCAGGAAAGGGGACGCGCTGGCAGCAGGAATGGCTCGCCAACGCAAGATTTTTTCGTTGGTCTCTAGACAGCAGACACAGAATAACTCGGAAGCTCAACCCAACGGTTAGAGTATTCCGAGTTTTATTTTGCCCATTCCTAAAAGTCCAAACGGATCAGGTGAAGGCTTGCGCGCAAGCGGCGCGGTCGCGCATCTGACCTGCTGAACACGAACGTCCAACAAACCAATTTGAGCGGGGGGTAGATGCAACTAGAAAACTCGTTAGTGACCGAGGAGAGCGATCTGGATTTCGCTGCGCTGCTGGAGGCTTCGTTTGCCGAAGAAGTGCCGGAGCGGGGCGACATCGTCACCGGAACCATCGTTGCCATTGACGAGCAGGGCTTGATCGTCGGCATCGAGGGCATGAAACGCGATGGCGTGGTTCATCGGAAAGACCTCGAACGCATGAACGCCGACATCGACCTTTACAACGTGGGCGATGACATCGACGTGATGATCGTGCGGATGGAGGACGACGAGGGCAATCTGCTCCTGTCGGTCTCGCAGGCGCAGCAGACTGAGGACTGGAAGCACGCCGAAGAACTGCTGGCGAACGATGAAGTGTGGGATGGGACGGTCAGTGACGCCAATCGCGGCGGGCTGATCGTGCAGTTCGGCAACCTGCGCGGCTTCGTGCCTGCCAGCCACGTGCTCGATCTGCCGCGCGGACTGAACGAGGACGAGCGCAAGATGCGGATGCAGCGGTTGATCGGTCAGCCGATCTCGCTGAAGGTGATCGAGGTGAATCGCAAGCGCCGCCGTCTGGTGTTCAGCCAGCGGGACGCGCAACGCGACAGCCGCGATGCCCGCAAGGAAGTGCTGCTGGATCAACTGCACGAAGGCGAGGTTCGCAGCGGCGTGGTCAGCGGACTGCGGGACTTCGGCGCGTTCGTCGATCTCGGCGGAGCGGACGGTCTGATCCACATCTCCGAGCTGGCGTGGCACCGGGTCAATCACCCGAAAGAAGTGCTCAAGGTGGGCGACGAAGTGCAGGTGTACATCCTGCGGCTGGACGCCGAGGGCAAGCGCATCGGCTTGAGCCTGAAGCGCCTGCAAGAAAATCCCTGGGCAGTGGTGGACGACCTGTATCACGTGGGGCAGTTGGTTGAAGGCGTGGTTTCGCGGGTGGCGCAGTTCGGCGCGTTCGTGAGCCTCGATCCGGGAATTGAAGCGCTGCTGCACACCAGCCAGATCAGCGAGCCGCCGCCGGAAGACCCGTCGCTGGTGGTTCACGAAGGGCAGCATCTGCTGCTGCGGGTGATCAGCATCGAATCCGACAAGCAGCGGCTGGGCTTAAGCCTGAAGGAAGTCAGCGAGGAAGAAAAAGCTCGCTGGGAGCAGTCGAAAGCCGACGGTAGCGTTGAGGCAACTGATCCAGTACAATTAGAAGAGCAAGCTGAATAAAATAAAGATAGTGCTGAGTGCCGGGTACTGAGTGCTGAGTAAAAACGGATTTACGCAGCGGTCAGGACTCGGCACTCGGCACAGAGTTTCTTACGGGAGGAGGTGAATGGCAAATATATGGCGCATGTCACGTTAAAGCCCAATGAATTGCAGGAATTGCTTCTGCGACGCTTCCGCAAGCGTGTGACGAATAGTGGTGTACTCAGCACCGTCCGTCGGAAACGCTGGCATATCTCCAAAAGCGAACTGCGCCGAATTCGAGAAGAAGAAAGCGATTCGGCGATCACGTCGTCGTCAGCGTAAAGCATTGACGCGGTAAAACTGGACGGGTGCTCAACTTGAGCGCATTCGAAAACCGCTGCCTATCTGGGCAGCGGCATTCTCATTTGTAGGTGTTGAAGGCAGAAGATGGCTAAGAAAGAAGACAAGATCGAAGTTGAGGGCACGGTGGTAGAAGCGCTGCCGAATACGCAGTTTTCGGTAGAGCTGGAAAACGGACACCGTATCCTCGCGTATCTTTCCGGCAAGATGCGGAAATACTACATTCGTATTCTGCTGGGGGATCGGGTTCGGGTGGAAATGAGCATGTACGACCCGGCGCGCGGACGCATCACCTATCGCTACCGCGACGGACAGCGCACGGTCGAGAGCGAATAAGCAGCAGGAGACATGCTCCGAGAGCAGGCGTGCGCGTATTCGTATTTGTATTTCTGGCGCTGATCCTCTGGCTCAGCCGCATCCCCGGCTTAGAAACGCTCCCCCTGCACAACGACGAAGGGCTGCACCTCACGCGCGCGGTCGAGGTGTGGAACCTGCATCCCTTCTGGGAAATCCGCGACGGCAAAATCATCAATCAGTGGGCGATTGCCCTGTTTTATCCACAACATGCCCCGGTATTCGCCGGACGCATCGCAACGATTTTCATCAGCATGATCGGCTTTGCTGCCGGGTATGCGCTGATTCGACGCGCCTTTGGCGCGAACCCAGCGCTGATCGCGGGCGGGCTGTGGATCGCTTCGCCGTACCTGTTTTTCTTCGAACGGCTGGCGCTGAGCGACGCCGAAGCGGGCGCACTGGTCATCTTGGCGCTGTGGGCAAGCTGGCGATTGGCGGAGCGCGGCACGATCCGGCGCGCCGTGTTTGCAGGCTCGGCGCTGGCGCTAGCGACGCTGTTCAAGTTCACGGCGGCGCCGGTTGCGCTCAGCGTGGCGCTGATCGTCCTGCTGCGGGCACGCTATTCGCTGGGTCGCCGCATGGGGATGCTGGCGATTGCGGCGGGGGGGGTGGCGCTGTGCTTCGCGGCTCCGGTCGCGTATCTGCTGCTGCACGGCGGCGATCTGTTCTCGATTGCGCTCGGCTGGATCGGCGGCGGATCAACGGGCGTAGCGGGCGGGATCGGCGCGAATTTGGCGACGCTGTGGGCGCAGCTTACCGGGTTCGGCGTGCCAATTTGGTCGGCGCTGCTGCTGATCGGCTTGGCGCTGCTGCTGGCGCTGGATCGGACGCGGCGCGGCTGGACTCTGCTGCTGGTGGTCGGGCTGCCGCTGGCGAGCATCGTGATTCTGGGGCGCGGGGTGCTGCCGCGTCACTTCGTGGTGGCGCTGCCTGCCGCGCTGCTGCTCGGCGGAGCGGGGATCGGGCTGGCGGTGGACCGCTGGCTGAAATCGCGCGGGCGTCCGATCGTTCTAGCCGGGATCGGGCTGGCGCTGGCGGTCGGATTCGTGCCGTTCGCGCTCACGGCTTACGCCTCGCCGGATCAGCTTGCCGTGCCACAGGCGGTGTGGACGCAGTATTTCAGCGAACACAGCGCGGGCTATGGACTGCGCGAGGCGGTGCAGGCGTTCCCGCAGACGGTCGGTGATGCGCGTATCCCGATCATCGGCAGCATGTTCCCGGATAGCTGCCGACGCGCCAATTTCTACGCGGTGGACGGGCTGACGATGGTCTGCGCAGACGCTCCGGGTCTGCCAGCGATTCAGGCGGCGCTGGCGCAATCGCCGGTGGTGTACGTGCTGGTCGAGCAGGTCAGCGGGGCACAGTTCCCGCAGGATGCGCCGGAGGCGCTGGCGACCCCGATTGCGGTGTATCCACGACCGGGCGCGGACGGTCAGTCGGTGACGCTGTGGCGGCTGGATCGGACTGGTTAGGGGGCGTCGCCCCAGTGAACCGCCATCGTGCCGAACATGAAGCGGCGGTACTGGACGTTCACGAAACCCGCGTCGCGCATCAGCGCGGCGAGTTGCTCGGGCGTCTTGAACTTCTGGGTGGATTCGGGCAGATATTGGTAGGCGTCGGCATTGCCGCCGATCACGCGACCGAGCAGCGGGATAACGTAGCGCAGGTGAATCTCGATGAAGGGACGCAGCAGATTGTGCGGCGGCGGCGAGGTGTCCAGAATCACCACTCGACCGCCGGGTTTCAGCACGCGGCGCTGCTCGGCGAAGGCGCGCGGGATGTCGATCACGTTGCGCATCAGGTAGCCCGCCGTCACCGCGTCGAAGCGGGCATCCGGGAAGGGGAGATTAAGCGCGTCCGCGCCGCTCCACTGCACCTGATCCCCCTGCGGGAGCGTCTTGCCGACGAACATCATGCCGAGCGAGAAATCCGCGCCGACGGCGCGCATGCCGGGCGTCTGGCGCAGGGCTTCAAAGGCGATGTCGCCAGTTCCGGTCGCCAGATCGAGCAGGCGGCTGTCAGGCTCGAGCTTCGCCTGACGGACGACGAATCGACGCCAGCGCACATCCTGCCCGAAGGTCATGAGGCGGTTCATGAGGTTGTAGCGCCCGGCGATACGGTCGAACATATTTTGCACGTAAGCCGCGCGTTCGGTTTGCCTTGCAGTGCTGCCATTCAAATCCTTCATTGATGTAACAAACTAGATTCAGCTATTGACGCCGCCTAAACCACTCAGACCGCCAGATGGTGGAGCAGCAGACAGTGGTCGTTTGAGGATCATTTCAACTGAATACACGGCTGAATTACTCTTATCGACTACACTGATAAGTTCCCAGCCGTCTCCGCCAAACTCATCGAGATAGTATGTGCTGCCATGAAAGTGTTGCTCTAAGCAGCTTTCATCCACTCGGGTCAAATCGCAAGGTATGGCATTAGCGATAAAATCGTTGTAAGCAGGGATCTCTGTTGACGCCAGTTCCCATCGTTTCTGCGTATTAGTGAAGTCGCTAAACTGCGAGTATTCAAAAGACATGTATTCCCAAGTTTGGGATGCCGTAGGCTGCGCTGGTCACGCTATTTTCGATTAAGTGTAGACGGGAAGTTATATCACCAACTTTAGTACTTATAGCGCTTTCTACGATGTCACTGACCTGAGCTTGCGTCACTTCTGCACGATGTAGAAACACGTCATCTACTGCGAACACCAATACCGCGATCAGCATAATGAACGATAGGATGGAGAAAATACTAACCCGATCGCCTTTTCGAGGCTTTGGAATGGGCGTCAAGTTCGTTTCGGGGACAATCTCATCTAGCTTTGCGAGCCATTTCCGCGCTGTTTCGTCGTCTGGCATCATGCGAAGAATAGCGCGAGCTTCATCGTACCGTTTTTCTGTGATCAAGCGTCGAGCAGTTTGAAGTTGGGATGTAGACATAGTAGTCCTCTACAGCAGAAGCGGCGATTGACGTGATGCTCAGAAAATCGCTAGAGCCGTGAGGATGTTTGCAACTCTTCGCTGTTTTCTCTAGCCCTTCTATCTTATTACGAATAATGTCAGAGTAGAATACTAAATTGACCTTACATTTAGCAGTAGCACCAATAGAGTTATCGCTCGTTTCTGTTGGTATCTTGATCTCTGACGCGGCTTAGGCTTGGTTTCGGCGTTCTGGGCGCGCAGATGGCGGCTGTAGCGCAGAAACTCGCGAATCAGCAGGACGGGCGAGGTGAAGACGAAAATCACCAGCCACTCGGTCAGCGAGAGCGGGACGGTGCGGAACACGTCGCCGCCGAACTGGATGATCAGCACCGTGCCGATCAGGATGGCGGCGGCGATGATCACGAACAGTCGATTCTCGCCGATCTCGTCGAAGGCGGAGCGATCCAGCCCCAGCACGCGCGCGTTGAACAGGTTCCAGAACTGGAGCAGGATGAAGGTGGCGTAGAACAGCGAAAGCTCGTGCGGCGTCACCACGCCGTCGCCCTCGATCACCAGCAGGAAGGCGACCAGCACCACGATGAAGGTGATGCCGATGCCGAGGATGCGCTGCACCATGTCGGCGTTGATGATGAACTCGCCGGATTTGCGCGGCGGACGTTTCATCACGTCCCAGCGGGCGGGTTCGGTCGCCAGCGCCAGCGACGCGAAGGTGTCCATGATCAGGTTGACCCAGAGCATCTGGATCACGGTGAGCGGGAACTCGACGCCGACGAAGGGACCCAGCAGCGCGATCCCCAGCGCGGCGACGTTGATGGTCAACTGGAACAGAATGAAGCGCTGGATGTTCTGGTAGAGTGAGCGCCCCCACATCACGGCGTTGACAATGCTGCGGAAAGAGTCGTCCAGCAGCACAATATCGCTGGCTTCTTTGGCGATGTCGGTGCCTGATCCCATCGCCAAGCCGACGTTGGCGTAATTGAGCGCCGGAGCGTCGTTGGTGCCGTCGCCGGTGACCGCGACCACTTCACCGAGGGCTTGCAGGGTGATGACGAGCCGGGTTTTGTCCATCGGGCGGGCGCGGGACAGCACCTTCAATTCGCGGACGGCGCGGTTGAGTTCGTCGCCCTCCAACTGCGCGAACTCGTGCCCGGTCAGGTGGGCGTAGGTGAGGTCGTCGTCCTCGATCTCCCACAGCCCGATCTGGCGGGCGATCTCTTTGGCGGTTTCCGGGTTGTCGCCGGTGACGATCTTGACGGCGATTCCGGCGTCGCGGCAGGCTTGGATCGCGGTCGGCACTTCCGGGCGGATGGGATCGGCGATGGCGACGTAGCCGAGCCAGATCATGTTTTCGGCGAGTTCCTCGATGGTCGACTGGGTTTCGACGGGGGCGATCTTATAGGAGAACGCCAGCGTGCGCATCCCGCGCCGCTGATAGCCGCGTAGATGATCCTCGATGTCGAGGCGCTGTTCATCGTCCAGCGAGACCACGCCCTGCTCGGTCAAAATCCACGCGCATTGATCCAGCACGATTTCAGGCGCGCCCTTGACGTAGACCACCGGAGCCGTATCCACGCGGGAGCGACCCAGCGTGCCCATGTACTTGCGCTCCGGCGAGAAGGTCAACTGGACTTCCACGCGAAACTCGTCCCGATGCTCGACGTAGTCGATGCCGCGCTCGTACAGCCAGATCAGCAGCGCGCCCTCGGTGCTGTCGCCCAGCGGACGCACCGGATCGCCGGGCACGCGGCTGAGGTTGGCGGTGGAGTTAGCGGAAATGGCTTCGACGATGCGCCGCGCCGCCGGGATGTCCAGATCGCGGGTGAGCGGGCGATTGCCGAGCGCCGGGAAATGCAGATCGCGCACGCGCATCTGGTTGAGGGTGAGCGTGCCGGTCTTGTCCGAGCAGATCACGGTGGCTGCGCCGACGGTCTCGGTGGCGGACATGCGCCGGACGAGATTGTTGGTCGCGGTCATGCGGCGCATACTGTAGGCGAGGCTGAGAGTGACGCTCATGGGCAGCCCCTCCGGCACCGCCACCACGATAATGGTCACCGCGATCATGAAGAACTGCAAGAACTGATTGGCGACCGCGCCGGGCAGCCAATCGCTGGGCGTCGAGGCGATCAGATTGAAGCCCAAGCCGAAGATCACGCCGACGGCGAACACCGCCAGCGCCGCGCCGCCCGCCATCAGCCAGCCGCGCGCGTCGTCCTGCTCCAGCCATTTGGGGGACTGCGCCGGGCGATTCGCCAGTTCCAGCGCGTCGTAGACAATCGGCAGCCAGATACGGCTCATCAGCGTGAGCACGCTCGCCGCCAGCACCAAGAAGAAATACCACTGCTGCCCGGTCAGGGCGACTTCGCCGATGATCACGCCGTGCAGCACCAGCGCGACGAAGGTCAGCGCCGCGACGCCGAAGCCCAGCACGCCGATCAGCTTGCTGAGGCGCTCTAGCTGGGCATTCAGCGGCGTGATCTCGCCGGTCGAGCCAATGGCTTCGCGGGCGATCTCGCCGATTTTGGTGGCGTTGCCGACCGCGCTCACCTGAAAGATGCCGTGTCCATCGACCACCAGCGTGCTGCGGTAGACCAGATTATCGGCGAACATGTGCGCCACGCCGATTTGATCGACCTGCTTGGTCACCGGGAGCGATTCGCCGGTGAGCAGCGCTTCGTTGATCTGAAGCGAAACCGCTTCCCGAACCCAACCGTCGGCGGGAATCTCGTCGCCTGCCTCGATCAGCACCATGTCGCCGACCACCAAGTCCTTGCGCGGGACGACCACGAAGGCGCCATCGCGGATCACGTTGGTGGGCGCTTCGTCGCTGACGCGGTTGAGCACGTCGAATTCGCGCTGAGCGCGGTATTCGTTGATGAACCCCAGCGAAGTCGCCAGCAGAATAGCGACAATGATGGCAACGCCTTCGACGTATTCGCCATTGACGAAGCCGACGAAGATGGTGATCACGGCGGCGATGATTAAGATGCGGATCACCGGGTCTTCGAATTTTTCGAGGTAGAGCTTCCACCATGGATCGCTGGCGGGAGGTGTAAGCAAGTTTGCGCCGTGCTGAGCGCGGCTGGCTTCAACTTGCGCTGCGGTGAGTCCGGTAAGTCTGAAACGTTCCTGTGTATCGGTGACAGCCATCATTACTCGCTGGTGAATTGCCAACAACAAAACTGCCTGCTTGATTTGCAGTGTGTGAAAGTGGGAACAAGCCCCCCTGCCTATATTTCATTTTATTACAGGATGCATGGGACTTCCCCCCATTTATTGGGGGGAGTGAAGGAAGTATTAAGTTTCTAACTTGAACATACGTTCGGATTTTTCCGGTTCAATTTCGGCGATTTCGACCACTTCGCCGTCGTCGGCAAGCACTAACTGGGCGTCGGGCTTACGCTTTTCGGGCTGCGGCTGGAAGCGGCGCATCATGGCGTCGATCAGCGGGTGGGCGATCACCGACCAGAAGATGTTCAGCATCACCAGCACAAACCAGCCCACGATCAGGAGGGTAGCATCCCGGTCGTTGATGGCGCGGAACATGCCCAGCAGCCCCAGCACGAACGCGCCCATGCCGTAGATGACGATGTGTCGCACCGGCAAGCGCGCCAACCACGCCGGACGCTGGTCGCGGCGCGCCTGCTGCCAGATGGAAAAGGCGGTGAAGCCGCCGATGACCAATACGGCGATGGGCAGAGTCATCTGGTAGGGCCACGAAGTGCCGACGGTGAGATCGGAGACCAGCCACGAGAGCAGATTGACCCCCGCGAAGGCGACCAGCCCGCGCGACCAGCGGCTCTGGCGTTCCAGATCGCTTTCGAGGCTGTGATGCGTGTCGAACAGCGCCTGATCGTCGAGGCTGCCGCTTTCCATGAGCTGGCGCATTTCGTCCTCGACTGCGAGTTCGCGGCGCTCGGCGCGGGCGGCAGAGCGGCGGTAGTGGATCAGCGCGTGAAGCGCCAGCAGGACGCTCCAGACCGTGCCGACTATCGCCGGGATGTAGAAAGCGTTGTGGTCGTACCACAAGCGCAAGGGTACGCTGACCGCCAGAAAGGTGGTCACGGCGGTGACGAAGGCGAGCGTGTGGAGCAGAAGGCGATGCGGATCGGAGAACTTCGCCATCAAGCGGCGCTG
Organism: uncultured Chloroflexia bacterium; assembly: GCA_963814185.1. Taxonomy (GTDB): domain Bacteria; phylum Chloroflexota; class Anaerolineae; order Aggregatilineales; family Phototrophicaceae; genus Flexifilum. The sequence continues at coordinate 354,724 of CAWFCF010000004.1, forward strand.
GGCGGCGCGATAATCGAGGAAGCTGGTGTAGTGAGTTTGCACGACGAACCGCTCCATGCTGATCAACGTCACTTCTATTATAGCGCCAGCTTTGAGCATAAGATCAAAAGAAACTCTAACCGCAGAGGACACAGAGGGCGCAGAGAGAAAGATTCAAGGGCACGGCAGCGCCATGCCCCTACGCTCAGCTTGCGTGGGGGCGGCGGGCTTGGATGACGATCCAGTCCCCTTGCTGGCGGCGGGCGTAGGGATCAAGCCCCGCGCTGCGAAGGGCGGCTTCCACCTCGTCGCCCTGTTCGTCGATGATGCCGCTGAAAATCGCCAGACCGCCGGGACGCACCACCTCGCCCAAATGCTGCAGGCACATCTGGATGATCACGCGGGCGAGGATGTTCACGACGATCAGGTCGAAGCGGCGCGCCGAAGCGATCAGGCTTTCGAGGCTGCCCTCCTGCACGGTAATGCGATCCGCCGCGCCGTTCTGCTCGGCGTTCTGCCGCGTGGCTTCGACCGCCACCGGGTCGATGTCCAGCGCGAGCACCTGCGCCGCGCCCAGCTTCGCCGCCGCAATCGCCAGAATACCCGATCCGCAGCCCAAATCCAGCACTTTCGCGCCGGGCATCGAATCAAGCAGGTCTTCGAGCGCTTCGAGGCAAAGCTGAGTGGTCGGGTGGGTTCCGGTGCCGAACGCCATGCCCGGATCGAGCGCGATTTCCACGTCGCCGGGCTGAAGATCGACCGGAGTCCAGAGCGGGCGGATCAGCAGCCTGCGCCCGATGCGCACCGGATGATAATGCACCTTCCACGCTTCCGACCAGTCGGTTTCCTCGACGATGCGGTATTCGGGCGTGGGCATGGGGTACATCAGGTTCATGTAACCGAGCGCAGTTTCAAGCTGGGCTTTGGTTTCTTCGGCGCGCGAATCGTCGGGGAGATAGGCGCGAACGGCGAGCTGCTTGGCGGGCGGGATTTCGTCCTCGTCCAGCTTATCGGGCGGGATGCCTTCATGCTCAATGGCGACGCCCTGATAGCCGTAGCGCTGCAAGACGGCGGCGGTCGCTTCGGCGGCTTCGCCATCGACGTGCAGGGTGACTTCAATCCAACGGGGCATAAATGCTCCTGTCAAGAAACACGTCGGGGCGCACGGCTGTGCGTCCCGACAACTCATCGCAGTTTATTGAGCCAGATAGCCGCCATCGACCGCGTAGTAGGCTCCGGTGACGAACGAGGCTTCGTCCGAGCTGAGCCACAGCACCAGTTCGGCGACTTCCTCCGGCTCACCCAGCCTGCCCATCGGGTGCTTGCTGATCAGCAGCTCCAGCGTCGCCGGATCGCTTTCCAGACCCGCGATCAGCGGCGTGTGGATGAAGGCAGGTCCGACCACGTTGACACGAATGCCCTGCGTCGCGTAGTCGAGCGCCACCGTCTTGGTCAGCCCGACCAGCCCATGCTTGGCGGCGACGTAAGCCGGAGCGGTCGCAAAGCCGACCTGACCGAGAATCGACGACATGTTGACAATCGCGCCGCCGCCGGACTTCAGCATGACCGGGATTTCGTATTTCATGCAGTAGAACGCGCCGGACAGGTTGATGGAAATGACTTTCTGCCAGTCCTCGACGCTGTAGTCGGCGGTCGGGTTCGATTCGCCGCCGATCCCGGCATTGTTGCAGGCGCAGTCGAGCCGCCCGTAGTGATCCAGCGCCGCCTGAGCCAGCGCTTTACAGTCGGCTGGATTGGACACGTCGGCGCGGACGAATGCCGCTGCGCCGCCCGCCGCTTCGATTAACCGGACAGTCTCCTGCCCGCCGGTTGCGTCAATGTCAGAGACGATGACTTTCGCACCTGCGCGCGCATAACCGAGCGCGGTCGAACGACCGATGCCGGATGACGCCCCAGTTACGAGCGCCACCTTATCCGAAAGATCGCCCATTGCATCCTCCTTCCAACTCTTGATTTGGGACTTTGCTACTGCTGCTCGCCCGCGAAGAAGTCCATTACGCGGTCGAAGAAGCCCTTGCCGTTGCGCTGAGGCTGCACGTCGCTGCCGAGGGTTTCGGCGAGCTTCTCGAACAGGACGCGCTGATCGTCGGTGAGCTTGGTCGGCACCTCGACCTGCACGTAGACCAGTTGATCGCCGCGCCCGGAATTGGAGCCGTCGCTGCGCAGGCGCGGAATCCCTTTGCCGCGCAGCCGGAACACCTTTCCGGTCTGCGTGCCCGCCGGAATGCCCAATTCGACCTCACCATCAACGGTGGGGATGTTGAGCTTATCGCCCAGCGCCGCCTGCGCGACGTTGATGCTGATGTCGAGGATGATGTCGTTGTCTTTGCGCTTGAAGAATTCGTGTTCGGTGACGTGGACGACTACGTACAGGTTGCCCTGCGGCGCGTTCTTGTCGCCCATGTCGCCTTCGCCGCGAATCTGAATCTGCAAGCCTTCGCGCACGCCCGCCGGAATCTGCACGTTGAGGACGGCTTTTTTGCGCAGCCGTCCGCCGCCGCGACAGGTCGTGCAAGGGGAGGCGATGGTCTCGCCGGTGCCCCCGCAGCGCGGGCAAGTGGTGACCTGCACCATCGGCCCGAGGAAGGTCTGCTGTACCTGACGCACCTCGCCCGTGCCGTTACACTGGGTGCAGCGCTGAGGCGTGGTGCCGGGCGCGGCGCCGTTGCCGCCGCAGGTCTCGCAGACTTCGAGGCGCTCGAATTCGACCTCTTTTTCGGTGCCGAAGACCAATTCTTCAAAGCTGATGGTCACGTCAACGCGGCGATCCGAGCCGGGGCGCGGTCCGCGCCGTCGGCTGGTGCGGGCAGCGCCGCCGAAGCTGCTGAAGAATTCCTCGAAGATTTCTTCAAAGCCGCTGAAACCCTGACTGGCTCCGGCAGCGCCTTGAACCCCGGCAGCGCCGAAGCGGTCGTAGCGGGCGCGCTTGTCGTCGTCCGAGAGGACTTCGTAAGCCTCGTTGATCTCCTTGAAGCGCGCCTCAGCGTCGGGGTGCTTGCTGACATCGGGGTGATACTCGCGTGCCAGCTTGCGGAACGCCGTCTTGATCTCGCTTTTATCCGCGCTGCGCGAGACGCCGAGCAGCTCGTAGTAATCTTTTGCCATTGTCTGCCCAGAAGCCATGATCTACTTACAGTGTACCTGAAATTACGTCCGACGACGCAGCTTGGTTACGCGACTGCAAAGGGCGCACGTGCGACTTTGCAGTCGCCCACGTGCGCCCTGACGCATCTTGCCATTGAGGGCTACGCCTCGGTGAATTCTGCGTCCACTACGTCTTCGCCGTCGTCCTTCAACTCGCCGCCCGGCTGTGCGTCCGGCGCAGCCTCAGCGGCGGGCTGCTCGTAAAGCTTGCCGCCGAGAGTCTGAATGTGCTGGTTAAGCGCATCGACCGCCGCGCGAATCTTGGCTTCGTCGCCGCTCTCCTCCGCCTGACGCAGCGCGTCGATCCGCTCCTGAGTCTGCTTCTTGGCGTCTTCGGGGAGCTTGTCGCCGAAGTCGCGCAGGAACTTCTCGGCGGTGAGGATCGAAGTCTCCGCCTGATTCTTGAGTTCGGCGGCTTCCTTGCGCTTGGCGTCTTCGTTGGCGTGCTTCTCGGCTTCCTGCACCATCTTCTGAATTTCGCTCTCCGACAGACCGCTGCTGGCGGTGATGGTGATCTTCTGCTCGCGCCCGGTCGCTTTGTCGCGGGCGCTCACGTTGAGGATGCCGTTGGCGTCGATGTCGAAGGTGACTTCCACCTGCGGGACGCCGCGCGGAGCGGGCGGAATGCCGTCGAGAATGAATTTGCCCAGTGACTTGTTGTCGCCCGCCATCGGACGCTCGCCCTGAACCACGTGAATCTCGACCTGCGTCTGGTTATCCGATGCGGTGGAGTAGACCTGCGATTTCTTGGTCGGGATGGTGGTGTTGCGCTCGATCATGGGGGTGGCGACGCCGCCGAGCGTTTCGACGCCCAAGGTCAGCGGGGTCACGTCCAGCAGCAGGATGTCTTTCACGTCGCCGCGCAGCACGCCCGCCTGAATCGCCGCGCCCAAGCCGACCACTTCGTCGGGGTTGACGCCCTTGCTCGGCTCCTTGCCGAACAGGCTGCGCACGGTTTCGACCACCGCAGGCATACGCGTCATGCCGCCGACCAGAATCACGGTATCGATGTCTTTGGCTTCCAGACCCGCATCGCGCAGGGCGGAGCGCACCGGATCGACCGAGCGCTGGATCAAGCTCTGAGTCAGGCTTTCCAGCTTGGCGCGGGTCAGGTTCATGTTGAGGTGCTTGGGTCCGCCCGCGTCCGCCGTGATGAAGGGCAGGTTGATTTCGGTGGTGAGGGTGGTCGAAAGCTCGATCTTGGCTTTCTCCGCCGCTTCCTTCAAGCGCTGAAGCGCCTGACGGTCGTTGCGCAGATCGATGCCCGCGTCTTTCTTGAACTCGTCGGCGATCCAGTTGATGATCACCTGATCGAAGTCGTCGCCGCCGAGATAGGTATCGCCGTTGGTGCTGCGGACTTCAAAGACGCCGTCGCCCACTTCCAGAATGGAAATGTCGAAGGTGCCGCCGCCGAGGTCGTAGACCGCGATCACGCCGTTCTTCTTATCGCCCAAGCCGTAAGCGAGGCTGGAGGCGGTCGGCTCGTTGACGATACGCAGGACTTCCAGCCCGGCGATGCGCCCGGCGTCTTTGGTGGCGTTGCGCTGCGCGTCGTTGAAATACGCCGGAACCGTGATCACCGCCTGATCGACGGGTTCACCCAGATAGGCTTCGGCGTCCGCCTTGATCTTCTGGAGGATCATGGCGGAGACTTCCGGCGGGCTGTACTCGCGCCCGCCCATGTGAACCCGCACGTCGCCGTTGGGGGCGGCGCTCACCTGATAGGGCACAAACTTCATGGCGCGCTGGACTTCCACGTCTTCAAACTTGCGCCCCATAAAGCGTTTGATCGAGAAGATGGTGTTTTCGGGGTTGATCACTGCCTGATTGCGGGCGACCTTTCCAACCACACGCTCCCCAGTCTTGGGGTTGATGGCAACCACCGACGGAATCAGGCGACCGCCTTCCGACGAAGGAATAACGGTTGGCTCGCCACCTTCCATCACTGCCACCACTGAGTTGGTGGTGCCCAGATCGATTCCGATAATTCTACCCATGAGTTCCTTACTCCTATCGTTCAGACTTAATTGGCTACCCGCACCAGAGCGGGACGCAGCACACGGTCGCCGAGTATATAGCCCTTCTGCATGGTGACGGTCACGTGACCCGCCTCCACGTCAGTGGACTCGTCGGTGCCAATCGCCTCGTGGCGGTTGGGGTCAAACGGTTCTCCGGTGGGATCAATGACGACCACGTTGTAGTTATCCAGCACCTTGTTGAGCTTGCGCAAGATCATGCCCACGCCATCCACCCAAGGATCACCCTGAAGGTTTTCCGGGACTTTGCTCATGGCGCGCTCGAAATCGTCGATCACCGGCAGGATGTCTTTCAAGACCGATCCGGCGGCGCTGCTGTGGCTGTCCTTGATCTCGCGCTCGACCCGCTTCTTATAATTGGCAAACTCGGCGCGCGCGCGCTGCCAGCCTTCCAGATATTCCTGCGCCTGCACCTGCGCCGCGTTATACATCTCTTGTGTCACAGCTTGTCCCTGTTCTGATGAGGCGTCGGCGACTGGAGCAGTGGAACCGTCTGGCTCGACGGGCTGTTCCGGCGCGTGATCTTCGTCGTGAACTTGTGAATTCACTCTGCGTCTCCTTCCTGCGTAGACGACAAACGCCCCCTCACGTCTCGGTATCAGACCGTTAGTGTATCAGGGCAATTATAGAATCACGTTAGATCAGTGCCGAGCGCTGAGTGCTGAGTAAAAGCTACGCCATTCATCTTAATCTCAGTCCTCAGGCTGAAGGCAATCAACTCTTGGTGGCAGACATTATAAGGGCACGGCGTGCCGTGCCCTTCCTGTCAAGAGATAGTCCCCTCTATTATGGGTTTGATTCCTGTCCGCAATCCTTTACTTTTTCTCCGCCCAGCGGATCATGCCGGGCTGGAAGGGTGTGGGCAGGCTTTCGTGATGCGGCAGCACCCGCACCGACAGCCCGCGCTCGCCGCTGGTATCGTACTGAACGTGGGCGCGGAAGGTGTAGCTGCCGTCGCTGCCATTCGCGCCAACCAGCTCCATGTTGACCGCCGACCCGCCGCTGGTGATTTCGCCGCGCGGACTCAACTGCCCAAAATAAAGCTGCACCTGTACGTCGTTCGGCTTCAACTGCCCAAGCTGCACCACCGCCTTGACTTCCAAATCCGAGCCGACCTTGAGAACTGCGCCGGGGACTTCGACGTTCTGGACGTAAACGCTGCGCCATGCCTCGTTGAGCTTGCCGCGCCACGCCGCGTATTCCAGCCCGCGATCCAGCGTGGGGCTGGTGAGACGAGTCGCCATCGCGTCGCAGGGGACGTACATCTGCTCGGTGTATTCCTGCACCATGCGGTCGGTGTTGAAGAACGGCGCCAGCTCGCGGATCGAGTTCTTGACGCGGGCAACCCACTCGCGGGGCAGATTGTCGCGCGTGCGGTCGTAGTACAGCGGGATGATGTCGTGTTCGAGGATGTTGTACAGGGCTTCGCTTTCGACGAAATCCTGATGATCCCAGTCGTATTCGGGATATTCCTCGCCGTTGCCAATCGCCCAGCCGACCGAGGGCTTATAGGCTTCCGACCACCAGCCATCCAGCACGCTGAAGTTCAAGCCGCCGTTGTAGATCACCTTCATGCCGCTGGTGCCGCTGGCTTCCTTTGGGCGGCGCGGCGTATTCATCCACACGTCTACGCCCTGCACCAAGTAGCGGGCGATCTGCATGTCGTAGTCTTCCAGAAATACGAGACTGTGACGGAATTCCGGCGTGCGCGCCAGATTGGTGATCTGGCGGATCAGTTCCTTGCCACCGGTGTCGTGGGGATGGGCTTTCCCGGCGAAGATGATCTGCACCGGGCGGTCGGCGTTGTTGAGGATGGCTTTCAAGCGCTCGGCGTCCCGCATGATCAGGGTGGCGCGCTTGTAGGTGGCGAAGCGCCGGGCGAAGCCGATGGTCAGCGCGTCGGGATCGAGCACCTCGTCGGCTTCCTCGATCTCGTGCTGCGGCGCGCCCCGCCGCTGGAGCTGGTAGCGCAGGCGGTTGCGGGTGAAAGCGATCAGCCGCTCGCGGCGGCGCTCGTGGGTGCGCCAGAGTTCGGTGTCGGGGATGGTATCCACATCCTGCCAGACGGACTGATCCCATTCGGCACCGCGCCAGCGCGGGTTGAGATAGCGGTCGAACAGTTCGCCGATCTCGTTGCTAATCCAAGTTTCGACGTGGACACCGTTGGTCACGGCGCTGATGGGGATTTCCTGCTCCGGCACGCCGGGGTACATCCACTGCCAGAGCTTGCGCGAGACGACGCCGTGAAGCTGGGCGACGCCGTTGGCTTTGGCGGACATATTAAGCGCCAGCACGGGCATGGAGAACAAGCTCGTAATCGCCCATGTGCTCCCGACCGAGGTCGATGAACTGGTTGCGATTCAAGCCGAGTTCGCGGTAGTAGTCGGTAAAATGCTCGTCGATCAGGTCAAAGCCGAAGCGCTCCAAGCCCGCCGGAACCGGGGTATGAGTGGTGAAGATGTTCCCGCTGGCGGTGATCTCCTTCGCCTGCCAGAAGGTCACGTCGTTTTCGCTCATGAACTGGCGGGCGCGCTCCAGCGCCAGAAACGCCGAGTGCCCCTCGTTCATGTGGCAGATTTTCGGGCGCACGCCCAGCAGATCGAGCGCGCGAATGCCGCCGATGCCCATCAGGATTTCCTGACGGATGCGCGTGCGCCGATCCCCGCCGTAGAGACGGTCGGTCAGATTGCGGTCTTCCTCGCGCTGGTTCTCGGCGATGTTGGTATCCAGCAGATACAGCGGCACTCGCCCGACCTGCACCTTCCAGATCACCGCGTAAAGCGGGCGACCCGGCATCGGCACGTTGATCATCAGCGGCTTGCCGATTTTGTCCTTTTGAAGCTCGACCGGCAGGTTCGAATAGTCGTTGATGGGGTAGGATTCCTGCTGGTAGCCGTCGGCGTTCAAGTACTGGCGGAAGTAGCCTTCCTGATACAACAGCCCCAAGCCTACCAGCGGAATGCCCAGATCGCTGGCGCTCTTGAGGTGGTCGCCGCTGAGGACGCCCAAGCCGCCGGAGTAGTTCTGAAAGCACTCGGTTAGCCCGAATTCCATTGAGAAATAGGCGATGAATGGCTGGTCAACCTTGCCATGCTTCTGCGCGTACCACGTATCCGCGCCGCCGTTCACGTAATCGTCAAAATTGCGGCAGACGCGGTCAAGCTGCGCCATAAACGCCGCATCGTCACAGAGCGCTTCGAGGCGATGTTGGTTGATTAGACCGAGCATCCAGACGGGGTTGTGTCCGGTTGATTCCCACAGGTCACGATCCAGTCGGCGGAACAGCGCGATGGTTTCGTGATCCCACGACCAGCGCAGGTTGTAGGCGAGATCGCGTAGACGCGCCAGCGGCTGGGGAAGATTGGGGACGACTTGAACAGTAGCGACCGGCTGTACCATGAAATCTCCTCATTGAAGCATCCAATGATTAGTAAGAATACCTTGTTTTCCGGGTCGTGAGAAGTTGGAATACGGGGCTGGTACTTTTTAATAATGAAGGTTTGAGAAGTCTGGACAGGATTGCCATTTTTCTTAAAATGATCTGTGCTAGAATAGGTCAGCTTAGTTGTAAGTTTCACAATTGAAGGAGTCTGTCCATGCTGAAGAAGCAGTTCCTGAAAACGAAGGATGTCTGCAAGGTGACATTTTCGCTGCCGGAAGCCGTTCAGGGCGAAACCGTCTACTTGGTCGGAGACTTCAATAACTGGGATGAAAGCGCAACCGCGATGAAGCGCCAGAAGAACGGGAGCTTCACCATAACACTCGATCTCGAAAAGAACCGCGAATATCAGTTCCGCTACTTGGTCAACGGAAGCGAATGGCACAACGAATGGGAAGCGGACAAATACGTGCCCAATCCCTACAGCGGCGACAACTCCGTCATTTCAACCCACAGCGAGTAGATAGGCAGCAGGGCGACCTCAAAGGTCGCCCTGTTTTTGCCGCCTAATGTCGTTTCGGGTTATAGCCGAGCCGGGTGCCAACCGGCACATTTTTATCGGCGTACTGCTGAAAGTCTTCCAGACGTAAATCGGTTCCCAAAATGCTGCTGTGCCCGACGGTGTACCCGGCGGGGATGTGCGTGTTTTTACCGATGCAGGTGATGCCTAGCTCGCCCATCGAGGGCATGGCGCCGACGTGCGCGTTATGCCCGACCACGGCGATCTTGTCGATGATGCAGCGCTCGACCACCGCGCCCGCCTCGATGTAGGTGTCGGTGAGGATCACCGACTCGCGGACGACGGCGTTGGGTCCCACGAATACGCCGGGCGACAGCACCGAGCGCTCGACCAGCGCGCCTTCGGCGACCACCGTGCCGTCGGTGAGCAGGCTGTCGTTGACGGTCGCGCCGTCGTGAATCATCACGGGCGGGCGTTCCTCGCTCTTGGTGTGGATGATCCACGTGCGATCATTCAGGTTGATCGAGGGCGGGCTGGCGAGCAAATCCATGTGCGCTTCCCAGTAGGCTTCGACCGTCCCTACGTCGATCCAGTAGCCGCCGTAGGGATAGGCGTAGACGCCCATGCCTTCCGAGACCATACGCGGCAGGATGTCCTTACCGAAGTCGTGGTTGGAAATGTCGAGGTCGTGGTCTTCCTTGAGCATCCGCTCCAGAATCGGGTAGCTGAACAAGTAGACGCCCATATTGGCGAGGTTGCCCGGCGGTTCCGGCGGTTTTTCGATGAAGGAGCGCACGCTGTAATCGTCGTTCACGTCCACGATCCCGTAGCGGCTGGCTTCGTCCAGCGGGACGGTGATGGTGCAGATGGTGGCGGCGGCGCGCTTCTCGCGGTGATACTGGATTAACACGTCGTAGTCCATCTCGTAGATGTGGTCGCCGGAGAGGATCAGCACGTAATCCGGGCGACCGCGCCGCACGAAGTTGAGGTTCTGGGTCACGGCGTCGGCGGTGCCGGAATACCAGTCGGTATCGTAGCGCCCCTTGTAGGGCTGCAAAATCTGCACGCCGCCAGTGAAGGAGCGGTCTAAGTCCCACGGACGCCCGCGCTCGATGTGGTCGTTGAGGCTGTGCGGGCGGTACTGCGTCAGGATCAGCACGTCAAAGATGCCGGAGTTCACACAGTTGCTCAGGGTGAAGTCAATAATGCGGTACTTCCCCGCGAACGGAACGGCAGGCTTCGCGCGCTTGGCGGTCAGGGTCGCCAGCCGTGTACCTTCGCCGCCTGCCAGAATCACTGCTTTAACTTTCATAAGCTGCTCTCCTCAAGAAAAGCTTCACTCACCAATTATCGCATCCATTGTTTAAGAGCGTATGTGAAGCGGTCAAAAATCTTCTCTGGCAAGGGCGGGTCTGAGACCCGCCCCTACGGGACATCTATGCGGCTTATCTATGGCGAGAGACCGCCTCATGGTACAGGTCGATGTACTCGCGGGCGCTGCGATCCCAGCTAAAGTCGGTGCGCATGGCGCGCTCCTGCATCCGCTGCCAAGCCGCGCGGCGCTGGTGATAAGTCTCCAGCGCCCAGATGAGCGTGCCGAGTAGGGCGTCCGGCGTTTCCCACTGGAAGCGAAAGCCCGTGCCCTGATCGGCAGCAGCACCGTCGTAATTCTCGACGGTATCGGCAAGCCCGCCGGTTTCGCGCACCAGCGGCAGCGCGCCGTAGCGCATGGCGAACATCTGCCCGGTGCCGCACGGCTCGTAGTGGCTGGGCATCAGGAACAGATCGCAGCCCGCGTAAATCCGCTGCGCGACGCTGGCATTGAAGCCGACGAAGGCGCGCGCGCGCCAGTGGAAATCCTCGCCCAGCCGGAACAGCATGTCGTTGAACTGGGCTTCGCCCGATCCCAAGCCGACGAACTGCACGTCGCTTTCCGCCAGCAGACTCCGCAGCGCCGGGAAGGCGAGGTCTAGCCCCTTCTGCTCGACCAGTCGGCTGACCAGCCCGATCAGGAACACGTCGTCGCGGACTTCGAGGTCGGAATCCTGCTGAAGCTGGCGCTTGTTGGGCGGGCGGCGCTCCAGAAAATTATCGGCGTTGAAGTGCGAGCTGATCAGGCGGTCGGTTTCAGGATTCCACAACTCCATGTCGATGCCGTTGAGGATGCCGTAGAGATCGAGCAGGCGCGTGCGGAGCAGATTGTGCAGCCCATAGCTCTGATACGGGAACTGAATCTCGACGGCGTAGCGCGGGCTGACGGTGGTGATGATGTCCGAGTAGGCAATTGCTATCGCCAGCATGTTGTCGCCCAGATCGTACCGCAGCAGGTCGGGCTGATTGCGCCCCTGAATACCCAAATCCCACGTGAACTTCCAGATGTGATCGCCCTGATACGCCATGTTGTGGATGGTCAGCATGGTGCCGACGCCGCGCCAGTTCGGATCGTCGCGGCGCAGGTCGATCAGGAACGGGATCAAGCCCGTGTGCCAGTCGTTGACGTGGAACAAGTCGGGGAACCAGCCGATCTGGTCGCGCAGCGCGCCTGCCGCTTCCAGCGCCGCCTGACAGAAGAAGATGAAGCGCGGCACGTCGCCGTCCCAATTGCTGTAGACGGTGCGCTCCTGCCCGAAGTAGGGCAGCGAGCGCAGGAAGTATATCGGCACGCCGTTGTATTCCGTCCCGAACAGATCGACGTACTCGGTGCCGGTTTGCCGCTGGAACTGGAACGAGAACAGATGCCGAATGTGATAGCGGTTCTGGTCGATGAAGGCGTAATAGGGCATCAGCACGCGCGCGTCGATCCCGGCGCTGCGGAGCGCTTTGGGCAGCGAGCCGACCACATCCGCCAGCCCGCCGACTTTGGCGAAGGGATCGACTTCGGCGCTGACGAACAGAATATTCATCCGATATGCTCTCCAAGAGATGATAGGACTGAGGACTGAGGTTTGAGGACTGAGAGAAAACAAGTTAAAAGTCGAAAGTTAAAAGGTAAAGATGGGGCGGCGAAGCCACTTTTAACTTTGAACTTTTACCTGCTTATGCCTTTGCTCAGTCCTCAGTCCTCGTCCCTCAGTCCTTTCTCTCGCTGAACCAGTGATAATCCACGTCGGCGAAAACGTTGTCGCGCCGATAGTACAGCTCCGCCGCGTCCGCGTCCGGCTGCCCCGATTCCAGCGAGGCAGCGAGGCGGTCAAAGCGCTCGGCGTGTTCGCTGAAGCGGCGGATGGCATAGGCGCGCCCTTCGTCGGTCGTGACCAGCAGCAGCCAATCCGCGCTTTGAAGCAGCAGCAGCTCGCGCGCCGCCTGCGCCAGCACCGTCGATTCAGCGTCGGTGGGCGCGGTGAAATGATCGGCGAGCCGCTCCATGCGGTCTTCGGCGTCGTGAATCGCCGACCACATCCAGTGATTTTCCTGATTGTCCCACAGAAAATGCAGCCCGCCGATCCCCCACGAGCTTTCCCGCAGATCGACCGTGTCGGTGGGCGGGTGCTGCGCCAGAAATGCCGATGTGGTGGTCAGGTCAACGTCCGGGTTGTTGGTGAGGTGACGCAGCACCTTGCCCAACCAGACGATCCCCTCGAACCACCAGTGACCGAACAAATCGGCGTCGAAGCTGGCAGCCACCACGCCATACGCGCCGTTCGCATGATTGTAGCTCCGCAGTTGATCGCCGACGAGGTGAGCGAAATGCTCCGCGTGCTGCTCGACCTTGTAGGACGCCCAATCCGGGTGATAGTCGTCCTTGTTGGCGGCATCGACCTTCTCACCCGTGATGCGCCAGTAAGCGAGTCCGCTGGTTCCGGCGCGGCGGTTGGGATCGCGGTAGTCGAAGTCCAGCGGATAGCCGAGCTTGCTGCCCCAAACCTGCTGACCGAGACGGTCGCTGCGGGCGATCACGGCGACGTTCGAGTTGTCGGCGTAGTGGGGAGCGAATAGGTTGATCTCGCGGCGACTTTCGGGAAAATAAGCGCTGTTGGGCAGCACGTAGCGCCGCTTGACCGCGCCGTAGCGCCCGATCACGTTCCCGGCGGCGATGCCCACCGGAGTGCCGCCGGTGAGCGTATGCGAGTCCGCGAAAAAGCTGCTGATCTCGTTGTCGGCGAGCGCCTGCTCGATGCCCGGTCGCTGTTCTCCGGTCTCGCTGACCTGCGCCGGGCGATAGCCGTACTCCGGCAGCCAGAAGCCGGGCGGCTCTCTGCCGAACAGCCGCCGATAGCTGGCGATGGCGGTCTTGATCTGCCCGTTCAGGCTGCTGTCCCGCGAGAGCAGCGGCAGATAAGCGTGGGTCGCGGCAGTGGTGATGATTTCGAGCAGCCCCTCGTCCTGCAAGCGCTTGAACGCGCCGATCAAGCTGCGCTCGAACCGCTCGGTGAAGGCGGCTTTAAGGCGCTGGAGATTGTCCCGATACCACTCCGCCAGATAGCGTAAATGTTCGTTATAAGCGTCTTTTTCAAAATAGCGCATGTCGTCCTGCGCGGCGGCGATCCGTTCGTCGAGGTAACGCGCGAAGTGATCCAGCACCAGCGGATCGGCAAGCTGCTCGGCGAGGATGGGCGACAGCCCCAACGTCAGCCGGAAGGAGACGCCATCCTGCATGAGATCGTACAGAGTTTCCAACAGGGGAAGATAGGTTTCCAGAATCGCTTCGTGAATCCATTCTTCGGTGTGGTACCAGCGCCCGCTCAGGCGCATGTACGGGTGATGAGCGTGTAAGACCAGCGTGAAAGCTCCCTGCGCGGACACGAATCGCGGCTCCCATCGTAAACTGTTTCCTGAATTGTAACGATTTGCGCCGGGAACTGGCAAATTACGCGATACAGAAAGGACAGGTTAACCGCCCAGACGCCAAGAGGCTGTTCGTTAAGTATCTTATTACACGGATTGGCTCGCGCCGCCGAGGGATTAATCCCTCGGCTACCGAAAATCGTCGCCCGCTGAAGGGGCAACTCATACCGCGTCCGTTTCGGGCGACCCCTTCAGCGGGTCGTCACGTACACGATAGCTGGCGGTTTAAACCGCCAGCGAAGTCAGCCAATGTGTAATCTTGTCCTTTACGAACAACCTCTTGGCGGTTCAACTGATCGTTCACGCGCGGGGCAGGACGACCGTGAAGATGCTGCCTTGATTGCGGGCGCTGCTGACGGTCACGTAGCCGCCGTGCGCTTCGAGGACGCGGCGCACGATGAACAAGCCCTGTCCCAAGCCGCGCGGATCGAGCAGCTTGCCGCCGCTGTTACGCGCCTCGCCGCGATAGAAGCTCTCGAATACGTGGGGCAGGTCTTTGTCAGCGATGCCGACGCCGGTATCGACGAACTGGATGGATAGATGATTCTCGTCGCTGGGCGAGACCACCAGCAGGATGTGTCCACCGGGTTCGGTGTAGTGGATGGCGTTCTGGAGCAGGTGCCCGAACGCCCAGCGCAAGCGCTGATCGTCGCCGCGCAGACTGAGATCGTTGGTGCGGCGCACCAGCACCGATACGTCCAACTGCGCCCGCTTGATCTCCGGCGTCTGCCCGCTGATGACACTCCACAGCAGTTGTTGGAGGTCGAGCGGCTCGCTGCGAACGCTGAAATGGTCGCTGCTGAGTTCGGAGATGTCGAGCAGCTCGACGATCATCCGGTCGAGGATGTCCACGTTGCGGCTGAGGGTTTCAAGCAGGCGGCGGTTGGGCGCGGCGTCGGACGCGGCGATTAATTCGCTCACGCCCTTGATCACCGCCATCGGCGTGCGGAGTTCGTGTGAGATCGCGGTGATGAAGTGATCCTTGAGCCGTTCGGAGAGCGCTTCGCGGGTCACGTCGCGCAGCACGATGATGGTGCCCAGTCGATTGCCCGCTTCGTCGGCGACGGCGGCAAGCTGCGCGCCGATGATGCGGTTGTTGATCTGCACGCTGGTCGGCTCGCTGAGCGGCGACAGCTCGGAATCGATGGCAGTCACGTCGCGGAAATTGTTGAACAGCGTGCCCAGTTCGCTTTCCCAGAAGGCTTTGATGCTGCCCAGCAGCTTGCGCGCGGCTTCATTGACCAGCACCAGCCGCCCCTCGTTGTCCTGCATGATCACGCCCTGATCGATGCTGGCGAGGATGCTATTCAGCCGCTCGATTTCGACGTTGCGCTGGCGCAGACTCGCCTGAAGCTGGCGGGTGTTTTCGCCGCCGATGATCTGCGAGTCGCCGCTGCGTCCCAAGCCTTTGTACACGCGGCTGAAAATGCGTTCCGAGGCGGCGCCGAGCCGGTTGATGCGCTGGATTACGCCGTTGAGTTCGTCATCATTGGGTTGATTGCTCATGCTCCGCCTGCTTCTGGTTGACAATGCCATGCAGGATCGTGCCCAATTCCGCGAAATCTGGCAAGGGCTTGTTGAGGATGTGATCGACCCCGTCTTTCGCCAGCATGTCGCTGCGCTCGTGGTCGGAGAGAGAGTAGGCGGTCATGAGGACAATCGGCGTTTGCTCCAATTTCGAGATCGCGCGCATCCGCTGCGCCAGTTCGTTGCCTCTCTTGCCGGGCATCCGAATGTCCATCAGGATCAGTTCGGGCAGCTTGGGCGCTTCGGTCTTCTCGACCGTATCCAGCCAGTCCCACACCCGCTGACCGTTCTCGAAAGTGAGCGAGTCGTGCCCCCACGCCTGACACATCAGCGCGATCAGATTGCGAATGTCGGTTTCATCCTCGGCAATTAACCAAGTCAAACGTTCCCCTCCAACCCTAACGTTGCATTTTGACAAAATTAAGTATACTCGACTTAAACGTATGGAAGTATGGTCGCCGACTGAAAATCGTCAAGACAGTTCACGCACCCGCATTAACGGCGTGATCACAATTTTTTTACAAAACCGGGTTAGGGTTACGGGCACGAGTGTTTGCTTTCGGCAGGTAAGAAAATTATCATTAAGCAAACCGATTGAAAACGCGGGGGAACTAACTGTTGTCTACCTGGATGGTAGTCGAAGACGAACCGGACATTTACGAACTCTTGCTCGCCATGTTCGAGATATGGGGCATTGAGGGAGTCGCGTTCGTCGATGGCGAAGAAGCGGTTGCGTGGATTGACGAAGCCGACAAAGGCGCGTCCGGCGACATCCCGGAACTGGCGGTGCTGGACATCCGCCTGCCGGGGAGCGTCGGCGGACCGGAAGTTGGCGCGCGGATTCGCCAAAGCCCCGTGTTGAGCCGGATGGCGGTGGTGCTGATTACGGCGTACAAGCTGGCGGCGGACGAAGAAAAAGAGATCATGGTGCAAGCCGGAGCGGATCGCGTGCTGTACAAGCCGCTGCCCAAGTTCGACGAGTTGAAGAAAATTCTGGAGACGGCAATTGAGGAGCGGCGCTCGGCGGCTCTGCAACAGGAAAAGTAAGCCTTCAATCAACCATAAGCAGAAAAATTAGCGATGCGGAACGAAGCTCCCTCCCGGTCGCTCGTTCGGCGGGCGAATCAGGTCAAGACGCTGGCGCTGTTGGTCGGCGCGGTCGGCGTATTCGTCACCGCCGTCGGGGTTTTTCTGAGCGCCATCCCCCTGATTTATCCGGCTGACCCGGCATACGGGGCATACGTCTTGTTCTACAATTTCGCGCTGCTGGTCGGCATCGGGATGCTGGTGCTGGCAGTCGCGCTGGCGATTCGCGCGTTCACGTGGAAAACCGATAACGACCTCGCCCTGATCACCGGACGGTTTCTGGCGCAGTACCTCGATGACCGCTTCGATTTGATCCGCAACGTGAGCAAGCGGCAGATCGGCTACGTGGACGCGGTGCTGGTGGGACCGCCGGGCGCGCTGGTGTTTCGCATCCTCGACAGCGAAGGGAACTTCGTCAACGAGGGCGCCGACTGGCTGCGGATCAAGCCGAACAACGACCGTTTGCCCGCCGGGATCAACCCCTCGCGCGAAGCCATCGCAGACATCAAGAAGGTGCGCGAGTTTCTGGAGAAACGCCATCTGCCCAACCTCCCGGTGTACGGGGTGGTGGTATTCACCAAGCCGGACGGCAGGGTTCAACTGACCGCCCGCGATCCGGTGGTGCCGCCGACCACGCTGCAAGGGCTGGTGGTCAGCTTGCAGCCCAACTATCTGGCGAAAGATCGCATCGATCCGGCGACGGTGGCGGAGATGCGCCGCCTGCTGCTGGGCGAGTAAGCGCCATGCGGCTTCTGCTGGCGCGGGTCGGGGCGGGCAAGACCGCCGCCGTACAGGAGCGGCTGATCGACCTCAAGCGCCGCGACCCGCTGGCGAAGGTGTGGGTGCTGCTTTCAACCGACCGGCAGATCGTCGATTTCCGCGAGCGGCTGACCGGGAACGGTCGGGTTTTCTTCAACGTCGAAGTCTTCAACTTCTACAGCCTCTACCATCACCTGCTGGCGAGCGCCGGGACGCCGCAGCGCTGCCTTGACGACACGGCGCGCTTCGGCTTAATCCGCGCGATGCTCGCCGGGCGCGGCGGGTACTTCGGCAAAATCGCCGAGACGCCGGGCTTCGTGCAGATCATCGCCCGCTTCATCTACGAACTGAAACAGAACCTGATCGAGCCGGAGGAATTCGCAAGTGCCGCCGGGACGCTCAAGGAACGGGAACTGGCGGAGATTTACGGTAGCTATCAGCAAACGCTGAAAGACCACGATCTGGTGGATCGGGAGGGCGAGGGCTGGCTGGCGCTGCACCAAATCGAGCAGATGCCGGAGATCGGGCGGGCGGTTGACCTGCTGATCGTGGACGGCTACGACCAGTTTAACTATCTGCAAGCCGAACTGATCACGGTGCTGGGCGCGCAGGCGCAGGACGCGGTGATCACGCTGACGACGGTGCCGGGGCGGGAGACTACCATCGGCAGCCGCTTTCAGGACGCGCTGGATCACCTGACGGCAGCGCATAAAGCGCGGAGGCTGACGCTGGACGTGCAGACGGTCACGACAGCACCGCTCGACCAGCGCCCGTCGGCGCTGCGCCAGCTTTCGGCGCGGCTCGGATTGCCCAAATCGAGCCAACCGATTTCGTCGGATGGCGCGATCCGGTGGATCGAAGCGCCCGATCCGGCGCGAGAAGTGGGTGCGGTGCTGCGGCGGGTCAAGCGGCTGCTGCTGGACGGCTGCGCGCCGGACGACATCCTGATCGCGCTGCGGGACTGGGAGCAGTACGGCGGGCAGTTCGCGGCGCAGGGACAGGTCTACGGTCTGCCGATGGCGCTGCACTACGGCGACGCGCTTTCGCGCAGTCCGGCGGTGGTGGCGCTGCTCGACTTGATCCGCCTGCACGCGGGCGACTTCCGGCGGCGCGATCTGCTGGACGCGCTGCGCTCGCCCTATTTCGTCGTGCCGGGTCTGGACGCCGCGCGGGTCGATCTGCTGGATCGAATCAGCGGGACGCTGCGGGTCACGGGCGGGCGGCGGGCGTGGCTGGAAGCGGTCGAACTGGCGGCGCAGCCCGCACCGGAAAGCCCGGACGACGATTATGACACGCCGACGCTGATCGCCGATGCAGGGATCGGGCTGCGCGAGGCGCTGCGCGCCTTCTTCGAGGCAGTGACTCCGCCGGAGCGAGCGACGGTCGAGCAGTACGTCGCTTGGCTGGACGGGTTGATCGGGTGGGATGCCGATCCCGACGAAGCCGATCAGCCGGAGCCAAGCGGCTACACGCTGGCGATGCCGGAGCAAATCCGGCGGGAGGCGGACGACGCCATCGTCGGGCGCGATCTGGCGGCGATGCAGCAGTTCAAGCACGCGCTGCGCGGCTTGTTGGCGGCGGAAATGCTGGCGGGATCGCTCGGCTACGCCGGTACGATCTCGCGCACGACCTTCCTGCGCGATCTGCGGACGACGGTGGATAACACCAGCGTCGGGCGGGGCGCGGGGCGGGCGGGGCGAGTGCTGGTCACGACCGTGGCGGACGCGCGCGGGCTGCCGCATCGACACGTGTTCATTCCGGGCTTGTCGGAGGGGATTTTTCCGCAGCCCGCGCCGGAAGACCCGCTGCTGCTGGACAGCGAGCGCGAGCGCCTGCGCGCGGCGGGAATCCGGCTGGATACCCAAGCCGAGCGCGCCGGGGACGACGGGCTGTTCTACAGCCTGATCGGGCAGGCGCGAGAGTCGCTGACGCTTTCGCGCCCGCACAGCAAAAACGGCGAAGAGTGGGCGTCAAGTCACCTGTGGCGGGCGACGCTGGCGGTATTCGACGACGCCGAAGTGGAACATCTCAAGCTGGGCGAGGTGCCGCGCGACCCGGCGACGGTTCAAGAGGCGGCGCTGGCGGCGGCGGATCGACTGAGCCGGGGCGAGCTGCGCGGCTGGGTGGATGCGAGCTACTGGGCGCGAATCCGGCGCGGCTGGTCGGTGGAGATGGGACGGCTCTCGCGCGCGCCGCACGATCATTACAGCGGGCGGCTGAGCGATCCCGACCTGATCGCGTGGGTGGCGGATCGCCTCAGCCCGGATTGGGTATGGAGCGCGTCGCAGTTGAACGACTACGGCATGTGCGGCTTCCGCTACTTCGCCGGGCGGCTGCTAAATCTGGAGCCGCTCGAAGAACCCGAAGACGGCATGGACAGCCGTCAATTGGGCACGCTCTACCACGCGATTCTGGAGCAGACCTATCGGGAACTGGGCGGCGCGATCACGCCGGAACGGTTGGACGAGGCGCTGGCGACCCTGAACGCGGTCGCCGAGGCGCAAATGCGCAGCGCCCCGGATCGGCTGCGGTTTCGGGCGTCGGCGCAGTGGGCGCAGGAGCAGATTGTGCTGCGCCGCAGGCTGGAACGACTGATCCGCGACGACTTCAGCGCGAAGAATCCGCTCAGCAAAGCCTTCGGCGCGGAGCCGCGCGCGGTTTATCGACAGGAGTCGCGGTTCGAGACCGCGCTGGATTTGGGCGATCAACGGCTGCGGGTGCGCGGCTCGATTGACCGGATGGATCGGCAGGGCGAGCGGGTGATCCTGATCGACTACAAGACCGGCAGCACGCGAATCCCCAAGAGCGAAACCGAGCGCGGGCGCAACTTCCAGTTGATGGTCTACCTGCTGGCGGCGGAGCGCTTGATCGATCTCGACGTGGCGGGCGGGCTGTTCTGGCAGATCGGCGGCGACTCGCTGGGCGACCTGACTCGTGAGGATGCCGAGGTGATCGACGCGGGCAAGGATCACCTGCGGCGCTATCTGGAACAGGCGCGGGCAGGCGATTTCGCGGCGCACGCGACCGCGCTGGATGGCGGCAAATGTTCGCACGTCTGCGATTTCCACCAGTTCTGTCGGGTGAGCCAGATGCACCGCCAGAAAAGGCAGCCCTCATGACCGATGCACAGGATCGCGCGATCCACGATCACGCCGACAACCTGATGGTGGTCGCCGGGGCGGGCAGCGGAAAAACCCACGTGCTGGTGGAGCGCTATCTGGCGCTGCTGGACGCGCATCCCGACTGGTCGCTGAACGCGCTGGTGGCGATCACCTTCACCCAGAAGGCGGCGCAGCAAATGCGCGACCGAGTGCGCCAGCATTTGCAGCAGCAGGTCGATGCGAATAAGGATGGGAGCGATCAGTGGGCGCGGCGGCTGGCGGCGATGGACAGCGCGCGCATCGACACCATTCACGGGTTATGCGCGTCGCTGCTGCGGGCGAACGCCGCCGAAGCGGGAGTCGATCCCGGCTTCGAGGTGCTGGACGAAGTCGAAGCCAGCGTGCTGCTGGACGAGGTGATCGAGGACCTGCTGCGCGCGCTCGATCCGCGCGACCCGGTGCTGGAACTATTCGGCGAATACGGGGCGGTGCGGGCGGAACTCAAGCGGCTGATCGCGGTGGAGTTCCCGCTACCCCCCGCCGATTTGTTCACCGCATGGCTGGATCAGTGGGTCGAGGACGCGCACGCGGCAGTCGAGCGGTTTCGGGAGGAATTAGTCGCGGTCGATCCCTATCCGCCGATTGGCGAGGATGCGCTGTCGCGGGGCTGGCAGGTCTGCGGCGACGCATGGGAATGGTTCAATCAACAGACCGAACCGCTGCGGCTGTACCAGTATGCCGGAGAGATCGGGAAGGTCGCGGCGATCAAGTTTGTCGGGAAGAATCGCCGGAATCTGGGGCGAGCAGGGCGCGGAGGCGAAAGCCGATCTCGCGTCGATCCGCGATCTGGCGAAAGAGACGCTCAAGACCCTGAGCGATCCGCCGGGTGCGCTGGATCAGCGGGCGGCGCACCTGCTGCCGCTGTGGATCGTGCTGGTGGAGCGGGTGCGGGCGGCGTATCGCGCGGCGAAAAGCGAGCGCGGCGCGCTGGATTTCGACGATCTAGAGCGGCTCACGCGCGATCTGCTGGAGGACGAATTGGTGCGGGTGCGCTACCGCGCCGAGTTCAAGCAGGTGTTGGTGGACGAGTTTCAGGATACCAACGCCGCCCAGTGGGGAATCATCCAGCGGATCGCCGATCCCGATCAGCCCGGATGCCTGTTCGTGGTCGGCGACCCGAAGCAGAGCATCTACGGCTTTCGCGGCGCGGACGTGAGCGTGTTCGAGCAGGTGCAGGGGGTGATCATGCGGCGGGGCGTCTCGGTCAATCTGGACACCTCGTTTCGCAGCCATAAGGCGCTGATCGGCTGCCTGAATCACCTGTTCGCGGCGATCCTCACGCGCGACCCGGACAGCCCGGTGCGCGAGTACCAGATCGAATTCGGCGGGATGCAGGCGGATCGCGCCGATTTGCCGGACGATGCTCCCGTATTGGAACTGATGCTGCTGGACAAGGCGCAGGTCAAGGAAGCCGAGGAAGAACAGGCGGGGCGCAACTGGGAAGCGCGCGCGGTCGCCCGGCGGATCAAGCAACTGGTCGGGAACCGGCTGATCTACGACAAGGACGACAAGATCATCCGCCGGATGGAATACGGCGACGTGGCGCTGCTGTTTCAGGCGATGACACAGGTGACGATTTACGAGGCGGCGCTCAAAGCCGAGGGCATCCCCTACGTGACGACGGCGGGCAAAGGCTACTACGACCGTCAGGAAGTGTGGGACTTGCTCAACCTGCTGCGGGCGCTCTACAACCCGGCGGATCATCTGGCGCTGGCGGCGGCGCTGCGCTCGCCGCTGTTCAGCCTGAGCGACGACGCGCTGCTGGCGCTGCGGCTGATCACGGACGCAGACAGTGCGCCGATCCCGCTGTGGGCGGCGTTGGATCAGCCGGAGTGTGTGCCAGCCGACGAACGCGATGCGGTGGCGTTCGCGCGGGACACGCTGCGCGATCTGCGGCGGCGCGCCGGACGAGTGACGATTGCCGAGCTGCTGCGGCTGGCGCTGGATCAGACCGGGTATCTGGCGGTGCTGACCGGGCTGCCGGACGGCAGTCGACTGCGCGGCAACGTCGAGAAGCTGATCGAAAAAGCCGACTCTGCCGGGCGGATCACGCTGAGCGGGTTCACGCAATATCTGCAAGACATGAGCGAAATCGAGGTGCGGGAAGGCGAAGCGCCGCTGGAAAGCGAAGGGGCAGTGCGGTTGATGACCGTCCACAAGAGCAAGGGGCTGGAATTCCCGCTGGTGGTGCTGGTGGATGCGTCCTATCAACACGGGGCGCGGGGTGGCGGGCTGGTCAACGGGCTGGCGTGCAAGGTCTACGACCCGGATCAGAACCAGATGGCGTCGCCCTACGCGATGCGGCGGGCGGAGCAGCTCGATCAACTGCGCGAAGAAGCCGAGCGCCGCCGTCTGCTGTACGTGGCGGCGACGCGGGCGCAGGACTATCTGATTATCAGCGGGCAGGTGGACGTGAAAGACACGCTTCAGTCGAAAGGCTGGCTGAAGTGGGTGATCGAGGCGCTGGGCGTGGGCGAGATCGCGCCGGAGCCGCAAACGATCCCCTATGATTGGGGCGACGTCCTGATCGACTTCCCGGCGTACATTCCTGACGACGATAGAGACGGCGCGCCTGTCGTCGATTTCGACGCAGCAGACGACGCCGAGATGCCATCGCTGATCCAGCCGATCAGGATGGCGGCGGCTCCGGCGCGGACGCTGAGCGCGTCGCAGATCGCGGATTTGGGCAGCGCGCGCCACGCGGACGCAGTCAGTCGGGATTTTTACGCCGAGCGCTGGCGGCGCAGCGTCTTGCAGGACGCCCCCTCGCGGATCGACCCGGCGCGCTGGACGCCGAACCGTCGAGTGGGCAACATCGTGCATCGGGCGCTGCGCTGGTCGCTGCCGGACGACCCGGACGCACTCGCCGATCGGCTGCGGCGCTATGCATGGGAAGAAAACATCATCGACGAAGCCGAAAATCGGCGCGCCGTCAGCGAGTTGTTTAGGTTAATACAGCAGATACTCAAGAGCGACCTGTTTGACCAGATCGCGCGCGCGCAGGAGGTCTACCGGGAACTGCCGTTCGTGTACCGGGCGGGCGAGCGAGAAGTCAACGGCGTGATCGACCTGCTGATGCGCGGCGGCGACGGCGCGTGGCGGCTGGTCGATTACAAAACCGGGTGGCTGGGCTTGCCGATGAGTTCGGAACGGTTGCGGCGGGATGCACGGCGCTATCACTTGCAGATGGGCATCTACGCGGCAGCGGTGCGGGAACTGGTCAAAATTACGCCTTTCGTGCATATTCATTATATTCGCTATGCTCAAACGATCACGATCAGCGAAAACGAATGGCAAGGCGCGCTGGCGCAGCTTGACGACGCCATCAGCGATCTGCTCGACTAGGTGAGGGTTGGCGCATGGTCAGGACGATGACACGCCTGTTTATCGGTCAGCTTCCGGGATGGGCGCGGCGGGATCACCCAGTGCTGCGGCACGAACTGGGCACGTCGGCGCGGGCGCGGTGGCAGGTGCGCTACGCCCGCGCGTTTGGCGTGGTGTTGGGCGGCGGCGGGCTGCTGCTGGTCGGCTACCTGATCGCCACCAATCTGCTGCGGCGCTCGGCGGGTCAAACCGCCGCCGAGGTGATCAACGCGGTGCTGTTCTATCCGCTGCTGCTGATTTAGGTGTCCCTGAGCATCGCCGCGCTGACCAGCACCTCCAGCTTCGTCAGCGACGAAATGCGTCGCCAGAACTGGGACAGTTTGCGCGCGACCGAGCAGGGGGCGGAAATTGCGATGCGGGCGCGCTGGGTCTCGGTGTTTTACCGTCTGCGCGGGGTGCTGGCGGTGGTGCTGGGCGCGCGCGTGCTGCTGACCGGGCTGATGCTGTGGGAACTGACCGCGTTTCAGGGGCGCTACCTCGACCTGCTGATCAACGGAATTGTGCCGGACGTGCCGCTGGTCGCGGCGGTGCTGCTGGTCTCGTTCACGATGACGGCGGCGCTGCTGCTGCCGCTGACGACGATTGGGTTTGACGCGGCTGCCGGGTTGCTGGTTTCGGCGCTGGTGCAGCAGCGCACCTACAGCACGCTCTTGCAAGCGGTGATGATCTTCGTGCGGCTTCTGCTGACGGTGGGGCTGCTGGTTGGCGCGACTCAGTTTTTGCAGGGGCAGATGCTCGAATTACCCAACGCCGCCGCGTGGCTGCTGATGGCGGGCTATGGCGCGCTGGGCGATTGGGGGCTGGCGTTTTTGCAGTTGGGGCGCAGCAGCGAAATATGGGCGACGGTGCCCTACGGCATATTTCTGGGGATGGCGCTGCTGTTGTTCGCGCTGGTGCAAGCCGCCGCCGCTGACCGTCTGCTGATGCTTGCGGTACGGCAGGCGCAAAAGAAGGGGTGAGGGCGGTCAGCCAAAAACCTTGTATGCGGGGGGCACGGCACGCCGTGCCCCTACGAAAGCGCGGGTTATTCGCGGATTCGGGTATCGGGCGGCTGCTCGATGGGGCTGACCTCCGTGTCGGTGGTACGCTGCCACGGCGTGCCGATCAGCGGCAGCAGCCAGCGATCCAGCCCATAGAAGCCCGCCGTCTTCCATGCGAGGATCAGCAGAACGGCGGCGAGACCATCCAGCCCGTTGGTGCTGGCTGCCCCCGCCATGATGTAGTTCCAGTTGAGGAACGCGCCGATAAAGGCGAAAATCCCGACGAACATGCCGAGGATCAGCGCCAAGCCGACCGCGATCTCGCCGAGGACGATCAGCTTGGCGAACCAGACGTAGGCGCCGGAATCCAGCATGGATTGAATGAAGCCGCGATACCAGTCGAAGCTGATCGGCGGACGCCCGCTGCTTGGATTTTGAACGGCGCTGGTCCAGAAGCCCTGCAGCGCGGTGCCGGTCTGGGTCCATGCCGGGTTGCTGAGTTTTTCCAAACCGGCTTCGAGCCAAGTTAAGCCGAGCAGCACGCGCAGGATCAGCCAGACGACGGCGAAACGGGTATCACCGAACAGGAATTGGGCAAGCGGCGGGTCTTGGACGATGGTTCCGGCGCGCGTTTTCACCACATGTTCCGGCGGAACAGGTTGAGGAGTCATAGCTGTTATCCCATACCTAAAGCACTAGAAGGATTATAATGCCCATCTTAATGAGCATGTGCTTAGAGCTTGTGGACTGCTTGCGGCGCTCCGGCGGCGGTGCTAAACTCGTGAGTATGCGTCAACTGGTTCCGTCAAATGGTCTTGACCGCCGAACGACCCGGCTGACATGGGGTTACGCTGGACGGATGGGTTGATTGAGTCTCGCTGCTGGCACCGACCCTCGTTCCGGGGTCGGTTTTCTGTTTAGTTATCGTTTGTGCAGAAGGAGAAGCCATGAGTACCAAACGTTTGAGTATTCTCGTGCTGGTCGTGGCGCTGTTCGGCGTGCTGTCGCTGCCCGCGCAGGCTCAGGATGCGACGCCGGATATGAGCGGCGCGACCATCCCGGCAGCCGCGTGCGCGCAGCCCGGTACACTGACGCTGCGCGTATGGGATGAAAACTGGGCGAAGGTGCTCACCGACGCCACCAACGCATGGGTCGCGGATTACTGCCCCGGCGCAACCGTCACCGTCGATCAAGTTCCGTGGGGTCAATATTGGGACTTGCTCAAGACCGACGCCGCCAGCGGCGACCTGCCCGACATCTTCAATCTGTCGCAGGATCAGTTCTACTATTACGCCAGCAACGACGCGCTGCTCGACCTGCAACCCTACTTCGCGCAGGCGGGGATCGACCCGACGGTGTGGGGCGCGGGTGAAATCGACCCGTACCGCTACGGCGACAATCAGGACGTGTACTCGGCGCCGCTGAACTGGGACACGGTCGTGATGTTCTACAACAAGGACATGTTCGACGCGGCAGGGCTGGCGTATCCGACTGCCGATTGGACGTGGGATGATTTCGCCAAAGACGCGGCTGCTCTGACCGATCCCGCCAACGGCGTGTACGGCGCGGCAGTCTACAACGACTATCAGTCGGGCTGGGCGAACTGGATCGCCTCGACCGGCGTGTCGCCAGTGGCGACTCCGGGGCGCGGTCAATGCACGCTGACCGAGCCGGGCAGCATCGAGGCGCTGAGCTTCCTCAAGGGGCTAGTGGACAACGGCTACATGCCGACCATCTCGCAGATCGGCGGCACCAACGCGGACGACGAATACAACCTGTTCAAGTCCGGCAAGCTCGCCATGTACTCGAACGGCGAATGGCAGCTTCCGAACGCGATCAGCGACGTTCCGTTCAACTGGGACTTGGTGCAGCTTCCCAAGAATCCGACGACCGGCGAGAGCCGCGCGATTCTGCACGCGGTCGGCTATTCGATTAGCGCCAACACCCAGAATCCTGATCTGGCGGCGAATCTGGTGCAGTTCCTCGTCAGCGACGAAGGCGAGAAGTTCTTCGCCGACGCGGGCGGCGTTCCGCCTGCCGATCCGAGTCCCGCGCTTCAGGAGGAGTGGATCAACAGCTTCGGCAACACTGGGCTGAACATTCAGGCGTTCGTGGAAGCGACCAAGAACTCGATGGGCGTGACCACCTTCGGCGAAGCGGGCAACCCGACCACCGACATGATCACCAACATTTTCGATCTGGGCATGAGCGTCGAGGACGCGACCACTCAGGCGTGCGCGGCGATCCAGCCGTACCTGCTGGGTACGGCGACCGAAGCCGCGTCGTAAAGGCATATTCGGATAGGGGCATGGCAGCGCCGTGCCCCTACCACACTCGCCATCTGCGGCGAGCGGGACTTATCGCATGGCTTCAGTCGTCAACATTCTAGGGCGAACGCCGCTCACGCGCCGCCGGGCGCTGTGGGGGCTGGCGTTGATCGCCCCGAACACGCTCGGACTGCTGTTTTTCTTCGGCATTCCGGTGCTGCTGTCCTTCTTCACGTCGCTGCAACAGTGGAACGGGATCAAGCCGCCGGTGTTCATCGGCTTGGACAACTTCACGCGCTTGCTGAGCGATCCGCTATTCTGGCAGGCGCTTGGCAACACGCTCAAGGTGCTGGCGGTCACGGTGCCGGTGGGGACACTGCTGGCGTTGGGCGTGGCGGTGATGCTGAATCAAAAACTGCGCGCGCGCAGCTTCTTCCGCACGATCTATTTTCTGCCCGTGGTGACTTCGACGGTCGCTGCGTCGATTGTGTGGACGTGGATTTTTCAGGCGCATTACGGTCTGCTGGACAATATGCTCGCGCCGCTGGGCGCGCTGGATTTGAACTGGCTGGTGCGCCCCGATCTGGTGCTGATCCCGATTGCCATCGAGACCATCTGGCAGCGGCTTGGCTTCGACATGGTGCTGTTCCTCGCTGGGCTGCAAAATATCCCGGCGATTTTGTACGAAGCCGCCGTGATCGACGGGGCGACCCGCTGGCAGCGCTTCCGCTACATCACGCTGCCGATGCTTTCGCCCACCACCTTCCTGATCGTGGTGCTGTCCTTCATCGGCTCGTTCCAAATCTTCGATCAGGTGTTCATCATGACCGCGCGGACGCGGGCGGGCGGGGTGAACGGCAGCGCGACCACGCTCTCGTTCTTCCTTTACCAGACCGGATTCACCAATTCCGAGTTCGGGTATGCGTCGGCAATCGCGCTGGCGATGTTTGCCATCATGCTGGCGGTGACGCTGTTCCAGCTTCGGCTGCAACGGCTGTGGGTCTACTACGAGTTGACCGATGGCTGATACGATCCTGACGCGCGAGCGCGCCAACGACGATGAAACCACGCAGCCCGGCTATGATCGGCTGTCGCTGGCGATGCGGGTGCTGGTCTACGCGATCCTGATCGTCGGCGCGGCGGCGATGGTGCTGCCCTTCGTGTGGATGGCGTCGTCGGCGTGCAAGCCGTCGAGCGAGATCAACACCGTCCCGGTGACGTGGGTTCCCCGTAACGTCTCTTGTTTGCAAAACCTCAGCGACCTCTACAACACGGCGGGCGGCTTCAACCGCGACCTGCTCAACAGCGCGATCATGACCATCGGGCGGACGCTGGGACAGTTGATCACCTGCTCGCTGGCGGCGTATGGCTTCGCCCGCTTCAAGTTTCCGGGGCGGAACCTGCTGTTCGCGCTGTGTCTCGGCTTGTTGATGATTCCGTTTCAGGCGATTCTGGTGCCGGAATTCCTGCTGATTTGCGGATTGGGCTGGCGCAACACCTTTCAGGCGCTGATCGTGCCGGGAATCTTCAGCGCGTTCGCGCTGTTTTTGCTGCGTCAGGCATTCCTGCAAATCCCGCTGGAACTGGAGGAAGCCGCGACCATCGACGGCGCGAACCCGCTGCAAGTGCTGGTGTACGTGACCCTGCCGCTCTCGGTTCCGGCGCTGGCGGCGTTCGGCGTGATCACCATTCAGGCGGCGTGGAACGACTTCCTATATCCGCTGGTGGTCGCCAACAGCGCCGATACGCGGGTGGTGACGATTGGCATTGCCCTGCTGCAAGGGCAGCGAGATACGCCCTGGAATCTGCTGATGATGGGGTCGCTGATCGCCACGCTGCCGATGCTGATCCTGTTCGTGCTGCTCCAGCGCTACTTCATCGAGGGCGTGTCGATGAGCGGCGTGAAGCGATAGCTTCTCTACAACGCCTTCGCAGAGATCACGTAGGAGGCGGTGGCAGGATTGGTCGCCAGCGGAACGTCGTGGACGTTGCAGATGCGCAGCAGGGTATTGATGTCCGGGTCGTGCGGGTGCTTGCCCAGCGGGTCGATGAAGAAAAAGACCGCCGCGACCTTGCCCTCCGCGACCAGCGCGGCGATCTGCGCGTCACCGCCCAGCGGCCCGGAGAGCATACAGGTTACGTCCAAGCCCACGCCTTCGATCAGGCGGCTGCCAGTGGTTCCGGTGGCGATCAGGTGGTAGCGTTCCAGCACGTCTTTATGCGCGCGGGCGAAGGCGATCATGTCGTCTTTCTTGTTGTCGTGCGCGATCAGGGCGACGGTTTTCCGGTTTTCGGTCAATTCAGTCTCCGCACCGAGTTTTTCCAGTTGAGCAGATTCCAGCGCGAGTTCCTGCGGGAAATGGGCGTTGAAGCGCTGATTGAGGCTGACTGCTTCGGCGTAATAGCTTTCTAGCTGCCCCATGATCACTTCCCACGGGTGCTGTTCGGCGAAGCGGCGGGCGTTGGCGGACATCTTGCGACGCAGATCGGGGTGATCGCGCAGGATGCAGGCGGCGTCGGCAAATGCCTTCGGATCGTCGGGGCAGAGGAAGCCGTTCACGCCCTGCGTGACTTGATCGGTGATGCCGCCCTGATTGATGATGATGGCGGGCAAACCGGATGCCATCGCCTCCTGCACCACCTGCCCGAAGGTTTCATTCGCCCCCGTGAACAGGAAAGCGTCGGCGCTGGCGTAGGCAGCGGCGAGATCGTCGCCGTAGAGGTAGCCGGTGAAATGGGTGCCGGTTCCGGCGAACTGGGCTTCCAGTTCTTCGCGCAGCGCGCCGTCGCCGATGATGGTGAGGGCGATGCCGGGCGTGCGCGCCGTCTCCAGCAGCAGATCGATGTGCTTTTCGACCGCGAGCCGTCCCACGTAAACGCAGAGCAGCGAGTCAGGGTCGCGCCCGGCGAGCAGGCGCGCACGCCACGCCGCCGAACGGCGGTTCGGGTTGAAGCGCTCGCCGTTGACGCCGCGCCCCCATTTGCGCAGTCGGTGATAGCCCATCTGACGAAGCTCGCGCAGCGTCCAGTTGGAGGGCACGAGGGTCAGGTGACAGCCGTTATGGACGTAGCGCAGCCAGTCGCGCACGACGTTGCTGAGGAAGGGGATGCCGTAGTGCTGGGTATAGCCGGGCAGGTCGGTCTGGTAGTTGGCGATCACCGGGACGCGGTTCTGGCGACCGACCAGCATCCCGCTCACCGAAAGCAGCGCCGGACTGAACATATGGATCAAATCCGGTTGGAATTCGTTCAGGTGGTTCACGACTACGGGATGCGGCAGCGCGAGCCGGGTTTCCGGCGCCGCCGGGATGCCGAGCGAAGGCAGCGCGATCACCTGACTGCTGCCTACCGACGAGGGCGAAATATCCGGCGCAAAGACCAGCACCTCGCGCCCGGTCTGCTGAAGATAGCGCAGGGTGAGGTAGGCGGTCTTGGAAACGCCGTCCACTTTGGGTAGGAAGGCTTCGGCAAAGAGCGCCACCCGCTTCACCGGAGCAAGGCTCACGGATGGATCGAGCGGGCGCAGGCGAGTCTCGCCGCGAAAAACCCGCTCCGCCGTTTCCGAGTCTTGATGGGTGAGCGCTTCAAACAAATGATGGTTCGCCATAATGTCCCGATACTTTCAAGCCGCTGGCTGCCGTTAGCATAACCTAGTTACGACGTTTGTTACAAGTTCAATCAGTATGGCGAGTTGAAGGCAACTATTCTCAATTGTATTAACCCTGTCGGGCGCGTTAGGTCACGCTGCTAATCGATGATTTGCTCACCAATCGGTGTGAAAAAATGTTAATATAGGCAGCAGCGAGGCGGATTACGGCGCATTGGGACAAATTGCCCAAAAATAGCAGTTTGTATAAAACGATTTTTAGACGATAATATAACTACTTTCTATCGAGGAGTTTCGCCATGAGCGACGCCAACAATCCTCAGTCGCACTTCGTTTCGCTGCGATGGCGTTTGATTTTGCCAACCTTCGGCATCGTGTTGGTGCTGGCGATGGTTTCGGCATACGTGGTCGCGCGGAGCCTGCCCAGCGGCGCCGAGATGTCGCGGGTGAATATCCTGCTCAGCACCGGGCGGACGGTCTCCGGGAGGGCGAGCGCGCTGTACGATCAGCAGCAGAGCCAGACGCAGCAGTTGGCGCAGACGGCGGACGTGATCGCCGCGCTGGGCGACCACCGCATCGACGACCTGCGCGATCTGCTGACCAACTTCGCGCGCCGCGCCGATCTGGACAGCGTGGTTGTCACCGATGCCAGCGGGCAGGACGTTTACGGCGTGCTGCGAACCAACGGCAGCTACGCGCTGATTTCGCTGCGAGACGCATCGGCTCAGGTGTTGTTCAGTTCGATGCCGATCACGGAGAGCGGCGCGCAGATCGGGACGGTTTACGCGGGGACGCTGCTCACGCGCTGGCTGGATGCGATGCGCGCGGGCGCTGCCGCCGAAGTCGCGCTGTACTCGAATACGCGGCTGCTGGCGACGACCGTGCGCCCGCTGCCGAGTTCGCTGCCGCAGGAGTACGTCCAAACCAGCAGCAGCGAGCCGTTTCAGGCGCTCGACTTGAATGGTTCGCCGTTCTTGGGCGCGTACTTCCCGCTGAATAGCTCGGGGGCGGTGGTCGCGGTGTTCGTGCCGGATAACGCGCCGTTCGCCGCTGAAGCCGGGCAGCAGTTGATCGCACTGACGCTGGCGACGGTCGCGGCGGGCATCGTGATCACGCTGTTCCTGATGACCAACCTGTTCCTTGAGCGGATCAACCGGGTGCGGCAGGTCGCCGAAGCGCTGGCGGAAGGCGATTTCGCGGTGCGCACCAACATGGTGCCGAGTGACGAAATCGGGGCGCTGGGCTACGCGATTGACATGTACACCGACCGGGTGCAGCAGCGTCACGATATGCTGCGCGGCTCGCTGCGGCGGCAGCGGCGCGAGATCGAGCATCTGAACTCGGTGATCGAATCGCTGCCGGACGGCGTGATCATCGAAGATCTCGACGGCAACGTCACCTTCATCAACGAACGCGGCAAGCGGCTGATCGGCGAGGGTTACAACTTCTTCAAGCGCGCGGAAATGCGCGAAATCACCGCCGCCGTCACCGACACGTTGGGTCCGGCGTTTGCGCCGGGGCTGTACTCCATCGGCACGCCGCAGCGCTTGGAACTGGATGCGCGAATGCTTCAGGTGCAGGCGTTCGCGGTTATGTCGCTGGCGGATCAGCGGGTGGGGACGGTGATCGTGGTGCGCGACGTGACGCAGGAAGCGCTGCGGGAACGCGCGCGTGCGGCGCTGCTCAACGAAATGCAGCCCGCCGCCACCGAAATGGCGATCTCCAACGAAATCAAACGGAATTTGGGCGCGCTGCAAAAGCTGATCGTGGAAATGCGCGAGTTGATCAGCAGCAACGACGCGCCGATGGTGCAGCAGGCGACGCGCTCGCTGCCGCTGGAAACGCTGATCTGGGCGGTGGCGAACGAATGGCGGCAGGTGGCGCAGGCTGCCAACGTCACGCTGACGGTGAACGTCGAGCGGT
This sequence comes from uncultured Chloroflexia bacterium, assembly GCA_963814185.1. Taxonomy (GTDB): domain Bacteria; phylum Chloroflexota; class Anaerolineae; order Aggregatilineales; family Phototrophicaceae; genus Flexifilum. The sequence continues at coordinate 387,282 of CAWFCF010000004.1, forward strand.
CGGGGCTGCACGTGCTGGGCGACGAACGCCGCCTGCGTTGGGCGCTGGGCAACGTGGTCGATAACGCGATCAAGTACACGCCGCCGGGCGGGCGGGTGTCGCTGGTCATCAAGGACGAGGAAGATGGCTTCGCGCGGCTGCGCATCCGCGATACGGGCGTGGGCATCGCGCAGGACGAACTGCCGCAGGTGTTCACGCGCTTCTATCGCGGGACGCCGGTGAATGCCAACGGGCGGGCGCTGCACGTTCCGGGAACCGGGCAGGGCTTGACCATCGCCCGGCAGATCATCGAGGCACACGGCGGGCGCATCTACGTGCGAAGCTCGCCGGGGGTGGGCACGGCGGTCTATCTGGCGCTGCCGCTGACGGCGGCGATGGCGATGGAACTGCCGGATGAAGTCGAACGGATTCGGATGCGGAAATCGCGGAGCAATTAGAAGGCGGTTAACCACAGAGAGCACAGAGGAAAGAGCGTAGGGGCACGGCGTGCCGTGCCCCTACAGGAAAACAGGAGATTTGAGGACGCCGTTCGCGTGAGCGGCGTCCTTTTGGTTTAGTCGTGGAGCGTGAGCAGGTAGGCGATCACGTCGTTGAGTTCCTGCGGCGAGAGCACGTCGACCCAGTTCTGGGGCATCAGGTCGGGCGGAAAGTCCGGCACGACGAAGGCATTCGGGTCGACAATCGACTGGTGGATGTAGTCGAGCGCGGATTCGCCGGGGACACGAGTCTCCGCGCGCACGCTGACGTTCCACAAGCCGGGTCCGATGATGCGGGCTTCGTCCGGCGTGATCGAGTGGCACATCGCGCACGCCCAGGTGCCCTTATCGGTGCTGTGCTGGGTGTTGAAAATCACCTGCCCGTTGGTGGGATCAGCAGCGGCAACCGCAGCCGCCAGATCGCCGGAGGCAGCCGCTTCCTGAGTCGCGGCGGCGGTGGTCGGCAGCGGCGTATCCGTCGGTGGCACCGGAGTTGGCGTGTCGGTGGGCGCGGTGGTGGGAGTCGCAGTCGGCGGCACCGGCGTCGGCGTGTCGGTGGGCGGCGGCGTGGGCGTGTGGGTCGGCGCAATCGCGGTCTCGTGGTCGCTGGTCGCCGCCAGCGCGACCCGAGTCGCCTGCGCGTCGGCTGCCCACTCCGGCGTGGCGACGGTGCCGCAGGCGGCGATCCCCGCGCTCACCGTGAGCGCAAGCGCAAGCGACAGCAACCGAATGAACTTTGCTGGCATATTGCCCTCACTTTATTGTGACGTTCTGAACAATGACGCCGAGTATAGCCTTGAACTGCTCAGACGCCAAGACGAAAGGATGAAATTCTGGGTTCTCTGGAGCGGCTGACCGTTCGGGCTAGGGCAGCAACAGGCGCACGCCGATCAGCAGCAGCAGGATGAGCACGATTCGCCTAAAGGTCGCCTCGGCGATGTGGTGGCTCAGCCAAAACCCGATCAGGGTGCCAACCGCGATGGTCGGCAGGGCGATGGCGAAGTCCTCCAGCACGATGGCGTCGATATTCCCGGCGATCAGGTGCGTCAGAATCGTCAGCAGCGTGCTGACCATGAACAACGCCTGAACGTTTGCCTTGAACCGTTCCGGCTCCCAACCGAGGCACGTCCCGTAGATCACCAGCGGCGGAGCGCCCGCGCTGTACGCGCCGTTGAGGACGCCGGAAGCAACGCCGAAGCCCAAGCCCCATTCAGGGCGGCGAAGGTGCGGCAGGCGCAGACCAAGCAGGCTGTAGAGCGCGAAACCGACCACGAACACGCCGAGCGCCGTCGCAATGATCCGGGGAGCGAGCATTGTGATCAGGATCACCCCGACCGGGATACCGATCACCGAACCGACGATCACGCGCCAGAAGGGGCGCACTTGCAGCGCATGTCGATAGCGCCACATGATCGCGGCTTGCAGTGGCAAGGTAAACAGGGCGACCAGCGTCGCCGCAGAGACGGGATCGAGTATGCTGATCAACAGGGGCATACAGATCAGCGCCACGCCGAAGCCCGCCATACTTTGGGCAAGAATGCCCAAGAAGACGATTCCAGCGACCAGAACAAACTGCATTTTGACAACTCCTCTCAACGACGGTTATCCCCATGGGAGCGGGGATAGGTAGGTCGATTCCCGGCAGCAGTGGGCATGGACGATTCGCCCACCGACAGCAGCACAAAGACTCATGCGCTGGGCATGAGCTGGCAAAATGAAACGATGTTCGATTTCAGCGGGAATCGAAGGGACCGGGTCGCGCGAGGCACAGCACCCGAAAGAGCGGGATGACGTGGGAGTAGGTACGCTTACGTCGGCGCATAGCCCTATTGTAGCACGAACTTCAGGTCAGGCTCTGGGCGAAGGCGCGGACTTGTGCGGCGGCGTCCTGCGTGATAGGCTGACCGTGCCCGAAGCAGGCAATCTTGGCGTCTAACTGCGCCAGCTTGTGGATCGAGCGGATATTCTCCTGCATGTCGGGCGTGGCGGAGGCGATGGGCAGCCGCAGCCCCCCGAATACGTGCATCATCACGTCGCCGACGAACAGGATTTTGCGTTCCGGCTGCCAGAAGCAGATGTGTCCCGGCGAATGCCCCGGCGTGGCGATCACCTGCAAGCCGCCCAGCGCCTCGATCAGGTCGCCGTCGCGGACGGTGCGATCCACCTTGACCGCCTGCTTGGGCATGGGCAGGTTGGGCATCCGGCGCGTCCAGCGTGAGAGCGACGCCGGATCGGGGCGCACGACCGGAAGCGTGCCTTCGGCATAGGGTTTCTCGATCTCGGAGGTGATCACCTGAGCGCCGCTCTGGGCTTGGAGCGTCGGCAGCGCGCCGACGTGATCCGGGTGGGCGTGGGTGAGCAAAATCCGCCGGATGTCGGTCAGCTTGCGACCGGACGCCGTAATCTGGCTCAGGATCGCGGGAGTGGAGCGGAGAATACTGCCGTCGATGATGGTCAAGCCGTCGGGATCGTCGATTAGGTAGACGCGTCCGGCGATCAAATGGTCGAAGCTGTAGAGGTTGGGGGCGATTGACTGCATGGTGGGTTACTCGATGCGTACCTGATAAGTTTTGGCGTCCGGCTCGACGAAGCGGACGAGCCGCTCGGCTTCGTCGGTGAGCGCGGCGCGGTGGGCAGGAGTCAGCGGCTCGAACGGCTGGATCAGCAGACTGGCGGCGGCTTTGGACTTTTCGACTTTCCAGACGCCACTCACGAAGCCATCCACCAGAAGAGTCGCGGCGACCCGCAAGCCGGGCAGATAGACCTGCTTGCGGTGAGCATCGGCGACGATGCGCGTGCGCTTTTGATGCGAGAGCAGCAGATTGTCGAATTCGGGCAGGAAGCGCACCGGAGCGGGCGAGTCGGGCAGGGGTAGGTCGGGCAGATCAAGCAGCTCGCGCTTGCTCTGGTCGCGGTAGCTGACCAATTCCGGCTTGAGCGCGGCGACCGCCTCTTTCAGCTTGGGCAGCCCTGACCACGTTTCGATGTCCGCCACTGTCGCCGGACCAAACGCCGCCAGATAGCGGAAAATCAGCCCGCGCAGATCGGTTTCGGCGGGGATGGGCGCGTCAATCCACTCGTCGGCAAGCGTGAACTGCGGACTGCCGGGATAGCTCCAGCCGCCGCTGACCGGCACCTGCACCAGCGGCAGATGGGTGCGAATGCTGTAGCGGATCGAGCCGATGTCGGTATCGGGCATCAAATCGCTGAAATGAGCGGTGATCTCGGCGAAGCTGCGCGGCTGCGCGCCGATGAAGCGGCGGGCTTCTTCAAGGATGGCTTCGAGATCAAGCGCGACGCCGCGCCGCTTGAGGATGGAGGCGGACGCGCCAGTCAGCGCGGGCTGAAGGGTGGCGCGGAAGCGGCGGTAATCGTCCGCCGTGACCAGATGCAGGGTGGCGCGAACCCACGTCGGCTTGATCACGGTGTGATCCGCGATCAGGCGGGCGAGGTGGTCGCGCTGGAAGTCGGGCAGGCGCGTCCACAAGCCGACGAAGGGCGCGGACGCCAACTGCGCCTGCAAGCCGACCAGCCGCTCAAGCGCCTGTGGGATGGTCAGGGATTCCCGCGACAGCAGCATTTGCCGGGCGAGGGTGGCGCGGTTCAGGTCGCCGAGAGTGAGGACGCGATCCGCCATTAGAATCCGGTGGTCTCCGGGCGGCGGTAGTGGATCACGCCGCTGGAGCGCCTTGAGTTCGTAGGGGAAGTCGTAGAACTTCAGCTTGTAGCGCCAGCCGCTCAGGGCTTTGAGCGCGTGGCGGTAGTTCCCGTTCATGCGCAGGTCGGTGACGGTGGGATAGTAGGCGTTGACCACCTGCTCGAAGTTGCGGACGCGGCGGCGCACGTCGTCCTTGAACCACGGGACGCCCGGATCGCGGCGCATGGAGAACTTCGACCACGCATCGCCCGCCCACTCGTCCAGCGTGTCCGGGAAGCGGAAGCCCAGCTTGGTCGCTTCTTCCAGCAGAATGCTGCCTTCCTGCGGCACGGGCGTATAGATGTAGAGAACCAGCTCGGTCGCCGGGTTGATCTGCTTGATCTTGCGGATGAACTGGATGGTCGAGTTGATGTCGGCGGCGGGATCGGGCGGATTGCCCAGCACGAAGGACAGTTCCGGCACGATGTTGTAATGCTTCATGCGCTCGACCAGCGCCAGCGTCATGGCCGTGCCGGATTTGCCGCCCTTGTTCATGCGCTTGAGGGTTTCGTCGTCGCCGCTCTCCGCGCCCATGAAGATCATCTTCGCGCCGCTGCGTTTCATCTGCTCCCAGGTGGAGTCCTCGTAGCTCATGAGCGTATCGACGCGCCCCAAGCCCCACCAGCGGACGCTGTCGCCGGCGAACGACGCCAGCCGCTCGGCGAATTCGGCGGTGCGGCTCTCCTGCACGAAGAAATCCATGTCGTGGAATTCCAGCCCGTCGATCTGCCACGTGTCCACCATGTGCTGGACGATGCTGGCGACTCGCTCGGCGCTTTCAGGCAGCCAGCGGCGGTTCGCCAGCGCGACCACCGCGCAGAAATTGCAGGCGAACGGGCAGCCGAACGAGGTGTTGTGGTTCAGCACCCGTGTGCCGAGGTAATTGGGGCGTCCCAGATAGCGCTCCACGTCGATCTGGTCGTAGGGGTAGAGAGGCAGCTTGTTCAGCGGAACGTTGGGCGCGCGATCATTGATGCAGATTTCGCCGCTGGCGGATCGATAGCCGAGCGACGGGATGTCGGTGAGCGAGCCGCCGGTATGCAGCCGATCCACGAAGGCGCGAAAGGGCGCTTCGCCCTGCCCCTGAATCACGTAATCGACGCTGCCGTCCTTGAGGATGACCTCGGCGTGCTGGGTCGGAAAATAACCGCCCCAGAGGAGGGTCAGGTCGGGCAGCGCGGCTTTAATCTGCTTGCAGACCGGCACCGCCTGTCGAAGCTGGGGACCGGGCATCACGGTGACGGCGAGCAGCTTGGCTTTGGTCGCTTGGGCGCGCTCGATGATGTGCGCCGCCGGGTCAGCGATCAGGTTGCCGTCGATGAACTCCACGTCGTAATCGTCGGCGATCACGGCGGCGACCGCCAGCAGGGAGAGCGGGAGCCGCTGCTTGCCCGGCGAGGTGCTGATCGGGTTGTAGAACAGAACCGTATGGCGCATTTTATCCTCAGGAATGGATCGAGCGGTCAGTTTTCAGCGGTCAGCTATCAGTTATAACGACGATGGGCGCTGCTTAGGATTTTCCAGAGTGCGTATGCAGTCTATTGTCGCGTGTTCGCCCGTAAACCGCAACTTGGCACTTGACCTATAATGACCCTTGATGAACCTATAGATCAGCGTGTATGATACTCGTGAGGATGAGTGGAAGGGGGAGAGACGATGAAGTTAGCTGAAGCCCTGATTTTGCGTGCCGACGCCAAGAAGCGGCTTGGGCAGTTGCAGGAACGCCTCAAGCGCTCGGCGCGGGTGCAGGAGGGCGATACCGCGCCGGAGAATCCGGTCGAACTGCTGGAGGAACTGACCCGCATTGTGGCGGAGTTCACCGATCTCGTGAAAAAGATCAACCAGACGAATGCCCAGACTCCACTGACCGAAGCTAGCACGCTGACCGATGGACTGGCGGAGCGGGATGCGCTTGGCATCGAGCAGAATGTTCTGGCGGTCGTGCTGACTGAAGCAACCCAGACTGCCCGTTTCAACCAGTCGAACATCAAAGTTTTTCGCGCGGTGGACGTATCGTCTGTGCAAAAACGCATTGATACGCTGGCGCGTCAGCGGCGCGATCTGGACGCGCAGATTCAGGCGCTGAATTGGACGGTGGAATTAATTGAGTAGGACTGAGGACTGAGAACTCTAGGACTGAGTTTTGTTTTTCTCAGTCCTCAGTCCTCGAACCTGAGTCCTAAAGTAAGTTGGTAGCCTATGCAGAGGCGAGCGCAAACCCGCCAACCGGGTCACAGTTGGACTGGCAAACCCCCAAAAGGTTTAGTAGGTTCGATCCCTACACTGCATCGCGCACCGGGCAAGGGGTACGGGGCACAGGCGCATCGAGCATTGTTACGACCATGTGCTAATCTGCAAACGGCGAGGGTGGGTTAGGGGACAGCGACCGAATCATTCGGTCGCGCGAGGCGGGCAGAAATGCTCGCCTTTTGCGTTATAATACCCGGCATGATCGAGACGATTGCCCTGAACACTCACTGGCGCTGCACCTACGCTGAACAGATGCCCGACGGCGGCATTGACGGCTTCGACGTGGCGGCATTGACCGCCTTCGATCCGCGCTCCATTGAAGGCAAGCTGGCGTGGCTGGAACGCAGCTTCGATCTGCCGGTGCAGGACGTGTGCATCAACTATCAGCTCGAAATCGACTATGCGCCGCGCGATACTCACCTGTTCCTCAACGGGCGCGCCTTCGGCGAGATCGCCACGCCGTTCAGGTTGGACGTGACCGACATGGTGGCGCTGGAAGACAACCAGATCCTATTTCGCGTCGCGCACAATGCCTTTGGTGGGTTTGGTCCGGTGCGATTGATCGCCATCCCATGCGAGCAATAGCCGCGCGTCGCATTGACGCGCGTGATGCCTACCGCTAAAATACCCCTATCAAGCCTAGTTATCTGGTTTAACCTGTCATGCAATACCACATCTGGACGCTCGGATGCCAAATGAACGTCGCCGATTCGCAGCTTCTCGCTTCGGAGCTGGAGCGGATGGGCTACAGCGCTGCGGACGACCCCGATCAAGCCGACATTCTGGTCGTGAACACCTGCGTGGTGCGCCAGAGCGCCGAAGATAAAGCCTTCGGGCGGCTGGCGCTGCTCAACGAACTGAAGAAAGACCAGCCCGACAAGGTGATCGGCGTGATGGGCTGCTTGGTCGGCGTGCGCGACCCGCTGGCGCTGCGCAAGCGGCTGCCTTACGTGGACGTGTTCATGCCACCTTCCGAGCCGACGCCGATGGTCGAGTTTCTGCGCAGCCGCATGGACGAGGCGGAAATCCTCGAATTGGAAGCCCGCCAGCGCGAGCAGCGCGATCTGATTCAGGACGGCGATCTGATCCTCCCGATTCAAGAACAGGGCAGCCTGATCAGCGCGCACGTGCCGGTGGTCTACGGCTGCTCGCACGCCTGCACCTTCTGCATCATCCCCTTCCGGCGCGGCGTCGAGCGCAGCCGCAGCGTGGGCGAGATCGTCGCGCACGTCCGCAGCCTCGCGCGGCAGGGCGTCAAGGAAGTGACGCTGCTCGGTCAGATTGTGGATCGCTACGGCAAGGACATCCCCGACGGTCCCGATCTGGCGGATTTGCTGCGCATCGTCCATCAGACCGCTGAGGAAACCGGGATCGAGCGGATTCGCTTCCTGACCAGCCATCCCAACTGGATGACCGACAGGCTGCTGGATACGGTCGCGGAGCTGCCGCGCGTGATGCCGCACATCGAGGTTCCGGTGCAGGCGGGCGACGACGAGGTGCTGGAACGGATGAAGCGCGGCTACACCGTCGAGCAGTACCGCCGCCTGATCGAGCGGATTCGCGCGCGGATTCCGGGTGTCGCCATTCACACCGACATCATCGTGGGCTTCTGCGGCGAAACCGACGCGCAGTTCCAGCGCACCACCGATCTGCTGGCGGAACTGAAGCTGGACAAGGTGCATCTGGCGCGCTACAGCCCGCGACCCAACACGGTCAGCGACCGCCGCATGGAAGACGACGTGCCCGAAGAAGAAAAGAAGCGCCGACTTCGACCTGCTGGACCAACAGCAGGCGCGGGTGGTCGCGGAGATCAACAGCCGCTGGCTGGGGCAGACCGTCCCGGTGCTGGTCGAAGATCAGCACAAAGGCAAGTGGCGCGGGCGGACGCCCCACGACAAGATCGTGTTCTTCGAGGACACGGCGGACTGGCGCGGCAGAGTGGCGAACGTCGAGATCACGTGGACGGGTCCATGGAGTATGTTGGGGCGGCTTCCGGCGTCGCAGCCGGTCGAGCAGCCGCTGGTCGTGATCGCAGGGTAATTCGCGCCTTGTCTTCCGGTGGGCAATCTTTTTGAGGCTTTGCCGACTTTTGACGTATACTTTGTGGAGCAGCTTCGGAAGACCGGAATCGCCGTGACGATTCCGGTTTCGCCTACGCACGATTTGGAGGATCAGGCACAATGCCACCTGAGAAGAGCGGATATTATTATCCCAACAAATTCGCCCGCCTGACCATGGAAGCGATGGAAGAAATCATGGGGCGGAATGGCTTGAACGCCATTCTGAACCTTGCCGGGCTGCAAACTTACGTCGATAATCTTCCGCCGGACAACCTCGAAAAAGGCTTCGATTTCTCCGACTTTACGGCGCTGAACGTCGCGCTGGAAGATATGTACGGGCCGCGCGGCGGGCGAGCGCTGGCGCTGCGTGCCGGGCGCGCGATCTTCGCGGGCGGGCTGCGATCCTTTGGGGCGCTGGCGGGCGTGGGCGATCTGGCGTTCAAAGTGCTGCCGCTCAATGCCAAGCTCAAGGTGGGCGTCCCGGCGATGGCGAATATCTTCTCGCAGTTCTCCGATCAAATCTCCAACGTGTACGAAGAAGGCGGCGACCGCATCATCTACACGATGGAGCGGTGCGCGCTGTGCTGGGGGCGCAAGACCGACCGCCCGGTATGCTTCATGGCGCAGGGCTTGCTGCAAGAGGGCTTGCGCTGGGTCTCCGGCGGGCGCGAGTTCAAGGTCGATATGACCACCTGCATCGCCAAAGGCGACGACATGAGCCGTCTGGTGATCTTCAAGGAACCCATTTCCTGACGCCTGACGACGGTCTTCCTGACCATCCGGCAAAATGACGTAACGCTGGCGCGAACGAATGCGCGCTGGCTCCCTCTATGCTAGAATGAACCTGTTACTTTTGAAGCGAAAGGGAACGTTATGCGTTACCGGATCGCCTTATTCCTGCTCGTCATAACGCTTACCGCCTGCAACCTGAGCGCTGGCGGCGCGCAGAATGTTCCCACGCCGACCGGCTCCGCCAGCGGTAACCCGGTGGTGACCATTCTCTCGCCGCAGGACGGCGCGCAGGTGTCCGTCAACCAGCAGATTCTCGTCAGCGCTAACGCCAACGATCCGGTCGGGATTACGCGGGTGCAGTTGTACGCCAACGGCAGCATTGTCAAAACCGTGTCGTCGGAGACGCCCGGCGGCGACCCCAACCTGAACGTACTGCTCGACTACACGCCGTCGACGCCGGGATCGGTGACGCTTCAGGTGATCGCGTACCGCAACGCCACCGCCAGCGATCCGGCACAGATCACGGTGACGGTGATCGCCGCGCAGACGCCGACGCAAGCGTCGCTTTCGACTCAGCCGCCAGTGGTGGTGGTGCCGCCAATTAACCCTTACGATCCGACCTGCCGGGTGCTGGTGAACACGCCGCTGAACTTCCGCACGGGTCCGGGCACAGTCTACGACCGCATCAGCCTGCTGGCAACCGGGACGGTCGCGCCGATCACCGGGCGAACCGGCGATAACTCGTGGTATCAGGTTCGGGTCGGCTACACGACCGGATGGGTGAGCGGCGGCTACGTGACGCTGTATGGGAACTGCCAGAACGTGGGTATCCCGCCGATCCCGCCGACGCCGACGGTGCAAATCTTCCCGACCTTCACGCCGCCTGCGCCGACCAATACGCTGACGCTGACGCCGCAGCCGCCGACCAACACGCCGACCCCCGGCTTGCCCGATCTGGTGGTCACCAACTTGAGTCTGGTGGGCGGTGGATCGACGATTCAGTTGGGCGCGGGCAACACGCCCGTGACCGCGACCTTCTCGGCGACTATCACCAACACTGGGCTGGGTCCGACGACCCAGTTCAACAACGTGATCAACGTGAATCCGCCGGGAACTGACACGCCGCTGGGTGTGGTCTCGAATCTCGACCCCGGCGAGAGCATCGTGCTGAACGTCGACGTGACCTTCAATGTCACCGGAACCTACACCGTACAAGTCCGCGCGGACTCGGACAGCCAGATCACCGAAGTGAGCGAAGTCAACGACAGCGCGCTTACCACCATCACGGTGACGGCAAATCCATAGCAGTATGCGGGGACATGCTGCCGCAGCCTGTCCCCGCCATCCAAATTGACCGTGTCATGGATGCGCAGTAGAATCAACCTATGGCGACTCAGGTTTTGATCATTCACGGGCGGCTGGCTTTTGCCATCAAGCTCAAGCAGACGTTGGAACGCAACGCGCCGTTAGAAGCCCATCCCTTCACGACGGTTGAGGCAGCGGTCGAATATCTCCGCGAACACGTGCAGGACGTGGCGCTGGTCGACATGGCAACCGCCGATCTGCCGGGCGACCGAATCGTGCATGAACTGCGCAGCGCTCAGCCCCGGCTTGCCGTGATCGTCACGCCCCGGCTGGACGAGGAACAGGAACGAGCGCTCGACGTGCTGGCGTCCATCGACGCGGGCTTCTCGGCGCGCGATCTGATCGACCTGATCAACGACCACTTCGACCAGCAAGAACGCCCCAGCTATCAAGCGCCGGAGACCACCGGGCTGCTCAAGCGGGTGGGGACTCCACCGCCGGACTACAGCACGCTGGATAACGTGCTGTCGAGTGCGGGCGGCGCCAGCATCTTCGATGCGCCCGCTCAACCGGAATCCGTAGAAGAAGACGTGCCCGACGAAACCCCGCCGAGCGTCGATCTCATGTGGGAGGACGAAACCCCGAAGCCCGTCGAATCGAGCTTCGACGAGGTGCTGAACGCGCTGCCGCCGGACGCGCCGGAGCAAGCCGCGCCCAGCAATCCGTTCACCGATCTGGTGAATTCGATGCGCAGCGAAGAAGCACATCGCCCGCTGCCCTCGCGCCAGCAGCAGTACGTCGAATACATCCTGACCGGCGGCATGGATTCGCTGCTGGAGCAGCTTGATCAGCCGCCGCCCGACGAAGGCGATACCCCCAAGAATCCGCCGAAAACGCTGTTCGAGCGGCTGGCTCAGGAAGAACCGCCGCCGCCGGAATTCGAGGAGAACGGCACCGTCAGCGATCTGGTGGTGGGCGTGCAGGATAAGAGCTTCCGTAACGTGCTCTCGATCCTGCGCGGCGAGGAAGTCAGCGAGGAAAGCGGCGAGCAAACGCCGCCGCCCAGCGTCGCCGACTTCGTGGTCGAGCGACCGAAGGACGTGCCGCCTCGCAAACCCGCCGATCAGCCGGAGGAGTACAAATTCGAGGACGAGCCGACTCCGGCGAAAGTGATCTTACAGCGCACGCTGGAACAGTCGCTTTCCGGCGGCAGCTTCTCGCTGGAAGAACTGCTGTCGAACATCGACGCGCAGCTTCCGCTGCACCGTCCCAAAGTGCAGCCGCTGCCCTCGTGGGTGCATGATCAGCCGCGCGGACAGGACGACGCTTTTCTGGTGCGCGAGCCGGACTTTCTGCCGGAACAGCTTCCCGACGAACCAACACCGTCAGAACCGTCGGAGGACTTGTATCCCGACCAGACCACTCAGCCCGCGCGCGGTCAGCAGATCGAGGCGCATCCCGAAGTGCTGGAAACCGAATGGCTGGAAGGTCCGCCGGTTTCTGCTGAAAACACGCTCTATCTGCCGGAGACGCTGCCGGAGGAAATCCCCGCCGACGAGACGGTTCGGCACGAGCCTGTCGTCGAGGAGGAGTCTCCGGTGCCGCAGGAAACGCCGCTGGCTCAGGAGACGGCGCGGGTCTGGTACGACCTGCCCGATCAGGATTTCAACACCCAGTTCGAGTTGATGGCAGCCTTCGAGGTTCACAACCAGAGCGGCGTTTCGTCGGGGGCGCTGTATACCGAAGTGGTGGTCGGTCCGCCGCTCACGCCGCCGCCGCCCATCGAAGTGGTGGAACCGGAAGCCGAGCCAGAAGTTGAAGCCGAGCCGGAAGTCGAAGCCGCGCCGCTCCAAGACCCGTACCTCGCCCAGTTGGCGCTGAGCCTGACCGAAGCCTCGCTGGAACTGACCGCCGAAGCCACGCTGCTGGCGCGCGATCAGCAGATTGTCGCCTACGCCGGGCGGATGCCCACCGAGGAAATCGAGGAACTGCGGGACACGATTGCCGACGATTGGGACGCCGCGCCCGACGAAGCGCGCATCCGGTTTATCACCGCGCCGGGCAGCGGTCGAGATTACATGCTCTATTCGCGCCGCACCGAGGACGACTTGGTGCTGACGCTGATCTTCGCGGGCACGACGCCGCTGCGCGACATCCGGCGGCAGGGGCAGCGCTTGATCGACGCGCTGCTGAGCGTGCCGGAAGCGCCGCCCGAAACCCTCCCCGAAGTACCCTCCCTGAGCGTCGAGCCGGTGGAGGCAGGCGCGCGGACGCCCTATGCCTACGTATGGCTGCTGCGCGACCCGCGCGCGCATCTGGATCAGGCGGTGGGGCAGGCGATCAGCGCTGGGCTGAACGTGCAGATGCGCGAAAAGCAGTGGCAGATTCAGGCGGTTCAAGTCCACGAGGACTACGTCTACATGCTGGCATACGTGCCCGGCGAAGACCCGGCGTACCTGATCGTGGGCGACCTCAAGCGCCGCTCAGCAGAAATCGCGCACGCGCAGAACCCGGCTTACACCCCCGATGAACTGTGGTCAGACAGCTATCTGGTGGTCACGCCGGGGCGCGAACTGGACATTGAGGAAATCCAGCAGTTCATCAACTTCGAGCGGATGGAATGAAAAGCGCACCATTTTGGCACTCAAGTTCTACACCGATACGCACATTGCCAAAGCGGTAGCCGTTCAACTCCGCGAGCGTGGGGTTGATATTGTGCGATGCGAAGAAGTCGGTTTAGCGGCGGCAAGCGATCGGGCGCATCTCGAATACGCGACGGACGAAAGCCGCGTGATCATTACGAATGACGATGATTTTCTCGCCCTAGACAAGACCTATCGGGTGCAAGGCAAGCGGCATGGCGGGATCATGTACTGTCTGCCGCAGGTTCAGGGGATCGCTGCCATCGGTAAAATCGTTACGAAGTGCTATGAACTACACATACTGATTGCGGGCGGCGCAGGAACCGTCGAAGCGGATATTGCGAACCAGATCATTTACGTGAGTTAGGGAATGAACGATGGACGGTGTGCCGATTCAGCATATTGAACTCGTGGATGGACAAGCGGTGATCAAGGGGAAGCGGCTTAAGGCGAAACTGGTTGCCAGCTTATCTGTTAAAGCGGGCGCTTCCATCGAGGAAGTGATGGAGCAGTACGATCTGAGCCGGGGTGAAGTTTATTCGGCGTTGGCATACTACTACGACAATCAGGAAGCGATTGAACAGTCCTTCGAGGATGCCGAAGCCTACGCGCGCGAAACTGGTATTTCCGTCGATACGTTAATTGCGAAGCTGCGCGCGAAACAGCAGCAGGAATAGCCTCTTTACGCCGTTTAGCTGTTACGCATAATTCCCTATCCTGTGGTAAAATTAACCGCTCAGATGTTCGCCGTTTTTCGGAGACAACCGCATGACTGAGCGCCCGATCTTTTACGTCCTCGATGGGCATGGGCTTGCCTACCGCCATTATTTCGCCATGTTCAGCCATCCGTTCACCACCGCGAGCGGCGAGATCACCAGCGCAGTGTTCGGCTTCACCCGCACACTGATGGACATCCTCGAAAAAGACCGACCGTACTATCTGGCGGTGGCGTTCGACGAAGGGCTAAGCGGGCGCGACCAACTCTACGGCGAGTACAAAGGCACGCGCGAGAAGATGCCGGACGAACTCGCCGCTCAGATGACCCGCATCAAGCAGATGGTGGAAACCTTCAACATCCCGATCCTGTCGCTGGCGGGCTACGAAGCCGACGACGTGATGGGCACGACGGCGGGTCAGGCGCAGGATAAGGGTGTGGACGTACGGATCATCACCGGTGACCGTGACCTGCTGCAACTTCTGACCGATCACACCACCGTGCGGCTGATCATCCCCAAGCCGGGCGCGCCCGACGAAATCTACGACGTGGCGCGCTTCCGCGAGAAATACGAGCTTGATCCGATCCAGTTGATCGACCTGAAGGCGCTGGAAGGCGACACGTCCGATAACATCCCCGGCGTGCGAGGTGTCGGCGAAAAGACGGCGACGACGCTGCTCAAGCAGTTCGGCACGGTCGAAGAAATTTATACGCATCTGGACGAGATCAAGGGCGCGACCCAGAAGAAGCTGATCGACGGGCGCGACTCGGCGTTTTTGAGCAAGCGGCTGGCGACCATCCTCTGCGACATCCCGGTCAGGTTGGACTTGAAGCGCTGCGTCGCCCACGACTTCGACAAGCGGCAGGTCGAAGACCTGTTCCGCGAACTGGAATTCAACAGCCTGTACACCCAACTTGGGCGAATCGCGGTGCGCGCGCCCAGCGATCTGCAAAACGGGCAGCAGATGGCGCTGTTCGATATGCCGCCGGTGACGGAAGCGGGCGAGGCGCTGGTGCCGACCACGATTGTGCAGGACGAGGCGGCGCTGGCGGCGCTGCTTGAGGCGCTCTCCGGCGCGCAGGCGATTGCCTTCGACACCGAGACCACCAGCACCGATCAGATGATCGCCAATCTGGTGGGGATTTCGCTGGCGGTGGATGGCGAGAGCGCCTATTACATCCCGGTCGGGCATCGGGAAGGCAAGCAGCTTCCGCTCGACACGGTGATTGACGCGCTGCGCCCACCGATGACCGATCCGACCATTCCCAAGTATGCCCATAACGCCAATTACGATCTGGTGGTGCTTCAGCGCTACGGCATCGACGTGTCACCGATCACGTTCGACACCATGATCGCGGAATGGCTGCGCGACCCGATCAACGGCAATTTCGGCTTGAAGCGGCTGGCGCTGGTCGAACTGCGCAGGCACATGACCGACATCGACGCGCTGATCGGCAGTGGGAAGAACCAGATCACGATGGACGCGGTGAACATCGAACTGGCAGCGCCCTACGCCGCTGCCGATGCCGCCTGCACCTACGCGCTGGTCGAGGCGCTGCGCCCCAAGCTGGCGCGCGACGACAAGACTCCCGCCGTCGATCCGCTGTGGGGGACGCCGCACCCGCCGACGCCCATCGACGTGTTCGAGCGGTTGGAGATGCCGCTGGTTCCGGTGATCGCCGCGATGGAAGAAGCGGGCGTGCTGCTGGACGTGGAGGCGCTCTCGCACATGAGCGTCGAGCTGGGCGAGATCATGGCGGCGCTGGAGGAGGAGATTTACGAGCTGGCGGGCGGTTACGGCAGCTTCAACATCAACAGCCCCAAGCAGTTGAACGACGTGCTGTTTGGCAAGCTGGGCTTGAGCGCGCAGGGCGTTCGCAAGACCACGCACGGCTTTTCCACCGCCGCCGACGTGCTGGACAATCTGCGCGGCGAACACCCGATCATCGCCAAAATCCTCGACTACCGGGAATTGAGCAAGCTCAAAGGCACTTACGTCGATGCGTTCCCGGCGCTGATCAACCCGCGCACTGGGCGGGTGCATACCAGCTACAATCAAGCGGGATCAAGCACCGGGCGGCTGAGCAGCAGCAATCCCAATTTGCAGAACATCCCGATCCGCACCGAGACCGGGCGCGAAGTGCGGCGCGCGTTCATCGCGCCGCCGGGGATGTGCCTGCTGGCGGTGGATTACAGTCAGGTCGAACTGCGGATCATGGCGCACGTGAGCAAAGACCCGACTCTGCTGAGCGCGTTCGAGCAGGGGCAGGACATTCACGCCGCCACCGCCGCGATTGTCAACAGCATCCCGATTGATCAGGTGACGCGCGAGCAGCGTATTTTCGCCAAGCGGGTGAACTTCGGCTTGCTCTACGGGATGGGCGCGTTCCGGCTGGCGCGGGACAGCGATCTCACGCTGGCGCAGGCGAACGAGTTCATCCGAACCTACTTTGCGCGGCTGCCCAACGTGCAGGTCTATCTGGATCACGCCAAGCAGCTTGCCTACGACATGGGCTACCTGACCACGCTGTTCGGGCGGCGGCGCAGCTTCCCCGGTCTGCATCACGGCAATCACAACGTCCGCCAGCAAGCCGAGCGCGAAGCCATCAACATGCCGATTCAGGGGACGGCGGCCGACATCATCAAGAAGGCGATGATCGAGCTGTATCCGCAGGTGGATCGGCTGAACGCGCGCATGATCCTTCAGGTTCACGACGAGTTGGTACTGGAAGTGCCGGAAAATCGGGTCGAGGAAGCGGCGCGGGTGGTGGTGGACGTGATGGAAGGGGCGTGCAAGTTGGACGCGCCGCTGCGCGCCAAAGCCTCCGCCGGGACCAATTGGCGCGACGTGGAGGACGTGAAGATATAAGAGCGTTAAAAGTCGAAAGTTAAAAGGTCAAAGTTGAACCGCCAAGACGCCAAGCGAGATTAGGGCAGGTCACAGACCTGCCCCTACAGACGCAATTGCGTGCGACCTGTGCGGTTAGTGAATCCGGCGGCGCAGAACCGTGTGCATCCCCACTGAAACCACGATGATCAAGCCGTAGATCAACTGGGTGTAGAAGCCGGTCAGCCCGACGGCGACCGTCCCCGGCTCGATGATGCCGATGATGAAGCAGCCGACGAAGGTTCCGAGAATGGTGCCGACGCCGCCGAAAACCGGAGTCCCGCCCAGAAAAATGGCTGCCAGCGTTTGCAGCAGATAGCCCGTGCCGAGCGTCGGATAGAAATAGGAAATGGAGAGGCTGGCGATCAACCCGGCGAACGCCGACGCCACCCCCACCACCGCAAACAGCAGCACCCGCCGCTGATCGACGCTGATCCCCATTAAGCGGGCGCTGTTGGTGTTGTCGCCGATCAAGTAGACGTGCGCGCCGATGCGGTGGCGGTTCAGCAGAACCCACATGACAACGGCGAAGATGATCATCCAGAGAAACTGCGCCGGGATGAAGCCGAACAGCTTGCCCACCAGTAGCGTGTTCAACAGTGGGGCGGTCTGCTGCGCGGTGAGCAGCGAGCCGCCTTTGGCGTTGGTGATCACCAGCGCGACCCCCGCAAAGAAGAACTGCGTGCCGATGGTGGCGATCAGCGACGGGATGCCGATGCGCACGACGATGAAACCGTTAATCAGCCCGCACAGCAGCCCGACCAGCAGGCAGACGATCAGCGCCAGCACCGGGCTTTGAGTTCGCGCCGAAGGTTTCAAGATAGCCGACCACCGACATCGCCATGATCGAGCCGAAGGAGAGGTCAATCTCTTTGGCAATGATCAGCAGGGTCAGCGGCAGCGCGATCATGCCGTAAAAAGGCACGCTTGACATCAGCGAGCCGTAGATTTCCTTGTTCAAAAAGGCTCTTGGGGCGGCGATCATCAAGAAGACTAAAATGATCACCAGCACGCCGACGATGCCGATTTGCAATCCGTTGCGGCGCGCAAAACTGCCGACCCGCTGCCTCTGCGACGGAGCGGGCGGAGTTTCCATCATCTGCGGGGTATCCATCGGTTGGGTTCCTTTTATCCCAGATGCCCAGTTTCGGCGACGGCGTACATCTTCTCGGTGAGTTCGTTGAGGGTGATGTCTTTGGTGAGGAACTCCCCGGCGACCCGCCCGCGATCCAGCACCACCACCCGATCCGCGACCGAGTACACGTGAAAGACGTTGTGGTCGATGAACACGGCGGCTTTCCCGGCGCGCTTGATGTCACGCACGAAGGCGATCAGCTTGCGAGTCTCTTGCAGCGACAGCCCCATGGTCGGCTCGTCGAGGATGATCAGGTCGGCTTTGAAATAGAGCGCGCGGACAATGGCGACGCCCTGTTTCTCGCCGCCGGAGAAGTTCTGAATCTCTGAATCCGGCGTGACCGCGCCCGACGTGAAGCCCATCGACTGCTGCATGAGCCGGTTCGTCTCCTCGCGCATTCGCTTCACGTCGAGGAAGCCGAAGCGGTTGCGGAGTTCGCGCCCCATGAAGATGTTGCGCCATAGCGTTTGCTGGTCGGCGAGCGCGCGCTCCTGATAGACGGTTTCGACGCCCAATGCGCGCGCCTTCGGGACGGTCAGATGCTCGATTTTTTGCCCGTTGAAGTACATCTCGCCGATGTCGGGCTGGTGATAGCCGGTGATGATCTTGATCAGCGTGGATTTGCCCGCGCCGTTATCGCCGAGCAGCCCGACCACCTCGTTCTGATCGACGTAGAAATTCACATTTTGAAGGGACTTGACTTCGCCAAACGATTTTGAAATATCTCTTAACTCTAGACGGTAGGTCATAAATAGGCAGCCTCAATAGCCAACATCTCTATTTTTGGGAGAGGGGCACAGGTGCAATCTTCGATTGCCTTGCCGTGCCCCTCCTACGTGAACTAACGAATACCTTCCGCTGCCAGCGCCGAGAGCGCATCGACGTTCTGAGCGGTGACGAAGCCCGCGCCGGTGTCGATGTTCAGCCCGGAGAAGCCGTATACCTTCGCAAGGCAGATTTGCAGGATGGGCATGTAGCCTTGCAGCCATTCCTGCTGATCGTTCACGAAGCCGATCCAGCCGTCCTTGATGCCCTGAATGGTCGCCGCGCTGAGGTCAAAGCCGCCGCCGCCGATTTCGCCGGGCTGCTTGCCTGCCGCTTGGAACAGCGACGGGAGGGTTGCCGTCAGGTTGCCGTGATCGGTGATGACCGCTTTCAGGTCAGGGTGTGACGCTACGAACGCGGTGAAAGTCGGGATGCCCGCAGTCGGGTCGGCGTTGGTAGCGGCGTCGATTTCGAGGTAATCGACGTTCATGCCAGCGGCGGTGAGCGCGTCGATCACGCCCTGACTACGCTGACCACGCCCTGCCTGCGAGAGCAGACCCCACACCAGCACCTCGTCGCCGGACTGGAGGTTGAAGACTTTGACCGCCTCGTTACCCACCGACTCGCCCTGCGTATACAAGCTGGCGCCCGCATAGCCGAAGCCGTTCGCCTGATACTCATTCTGAAGATCGGTCAGTTCCACGTTCTGGGCGGTGACGATGATCCCCTGCGACTCTGCCTGATCGACCAGCGGTTGATAGGCTTCCACGCCGGGATGTCCCATGACGGCGATGCCGTCCGGCTTGGTGGCGATTGCCGACTGGAACTGGGTGATCATCTTATCCGGCTGCCAATCCGACCAGACGTACTGGGTATTCGGCCCGAGGTCAGCGGTCGCCTGAACCGCGCCGTTGTAGACCACCGTCTCGAACGATCCGCCGGGCGAGCCGCCGGGGAAGAACACGATATTGACGCCGGAGCACCACTTGTCGGTGCCGGTGTCCTGCGCCGCGACACGGGTGGTCGACCCGAACCCAAAGACCAGCAGCGCCGCCGCGCTTGCGCAAACCAACGTACCCAACACTTTTTTCAACATGTCTCGCTCCTATAAATGCACTTTACGATAGACGAAAGGATTTCGGTTCCTTTCGTTTAAAACCTGTTTTGGAAGGAAAAAACCTGCTGTACCCGCCTCTCGCCGCTCACCATCGAAATCGAACGCTATGGAGCATAGCGCAGATTAGGCAGGCTGACAACGGATGCATTCGAATATTGGTGACACGTGTCGTCAACACGTATAGATTAGCACGAATCTGCCTCAACCGCTGTCTTTGTGTGTTAACGAGGCTTTTGTGTGTGATAATTGAGACCGTGCTATACTTTAACCAGACCTACGCAGCAGAAAATCGACACATGCAGGATTTTATCGACCTCGCGGATTGGTCAACAGAAGACCTCCGACAAATTCTAGACTTAGCGGTACATCTGAAGATGGAATGGCGCTCCGGGGGCAACCAGCCGGTGCTGAAGGGCAAAGCGCTGGCGATGGTGTTTCAGAAACCGTCGCTGCGCACGCGCGTTTCATTCGAAATCGGGATGCAGCAGCTTGGCGGCAGCGCCTTGATGATCGGCCCGCAGGAAATCGGGCTGGGGAAGCGCGAAAGCATCCCCGACATTGCCCGGTCGTTGTCCTGCTTCGTGCAGGGGATTATGGCGCGGGTGTTCGATCACGCGCACGTGACCGAACTGGCGAAGTACGCGACGGTTCCGGTGATCAACGGCTTGAGCGACAGCCAGCATCCTTGTCAGGCGATGGCGGACGTGATGACCATCTACGAGCGTTTTGGGCGCATCGACGGCGTGCGGGTGGTCTACGTGGGCGACGGCAACAACGTCGCGCTGTCGTTGGGGCAGGCGGCGGCGAATTTCGGCGCGCACTTCGCGGTTGCCTCGCCGTCTCGTTATGGGTTGTCCGAGGACAGCCTGAGCCAGATCGCCGAGATCGCGGAGCGAAACGGCGGATCGGTGGAAGCCTTCGAAGACCCGTCTACAGCGGTGAAAGACGCGGACGTGGTGTATACCGACACGTGGGTGAGCATGGGGCAGGAAAGCGAAACCGAAGAACGAGTTGGGGTGCTGCGCCCGTATCAGGTCAACGACGATTTGATGCGGCGGGCGGGAAAACAGGCGATTGTGATGCACTGCCTGCCTGCTCACCGGGGTTACGAAATCACCGACAGCGTTGCCGACAGCCCGCAGTCGGCAATCTTCCAGCAGGCGGAAAACCGATTGCACGCTCAAAAGGCGATACTCGTGACGTTGATGAGGTAGGGGTTCGATGGCAAGGAATCGTGAAGCCTATGAACAGGCGATGAATTCGGGGCACAACGCCGCCTGGGATCAGGACTGGGGGCTGGCGGTTGTCGCCTACGGACGCGCGATTCAAGAATTCCCCGACGACCCGGAGGCACACATTCATCTGGGGCTGGGGCTGCTCGAACTGGGGCGGCTGGACGACGCGCTCAAGGTGTATACGCGGGCGCATCAACTGGCGCACGACGACCCGATCCCGCTGGAAAAAAGCGCCGATGTGCTGGAACGCATGGGGCGGCTGCGCGAAGCGGCGCAGCAGTACGTCAACGTGTCGGAAATCTATCTGGCGCAGCGTGACCTCGACAAAGCGATTGATAACTGGGAACGCGCGACCCGGCTCACGCCCGGCTTGGTTCCGGTTCACGCCAAGCTCGCGCAGGCTTACGAGCGCATCGGCGACCGCAAGAAGGCGATTTATCAATATCTGACGCTGGCGTTCAACTTCCGCCGAGTCAACGACGTGGATCGGGCGCTCAAGGCGTCGCAGCGCGCGCTCCGGCTGGATCGCAACAATTCGCAGGTGCTCAACATCATTCACGTGCTTCAGTCCGGCGGGGAAATTATGCCGCCGAGCGATGACAACGCGCCCAGCACCGATAAGCTCAAGCTGGACTCGTTCGAGCGGGAGGTAGTCGAGCAGGAGATCGTCGAGGACGACCCGCTCGGTCCGATGGGTGAGGCGATGAACTACGCGCTCGGTCTGCTGGCGGCATACGTGATGGAGGGCGGCGATTCGCTGCGGATTGCAAGCGAGGCGCTGCAAGCGATGGAGGCGCAGCGGCAGGGGCTGCATGAAGTCGCCATCGCCGCTTATCAGCGTGCCGATTCGAAGCTGCGCCACCCGGCGATCAAGATGAATCTGGGCGGGCTGCTGGTGCTGACCAATCACCCCAACGAGGCGATCAAGCCGCTGATGGACGCGATCAATCACCCGCAGATGGCGCCGGGCGCTTATCACGGGTTGGGGCAGTCCTATGCGACGCTCGGCAAGCAGAAGCAGGCGGTGCGGTTTCTGCTGCAATGCCTGCAATTGGTGGACGTGAATCAGGCATTGATCGATGAAGAATCCAGCGAACTGACTTCGATCTACCAGCAGTTGAACCAAATGATCGAGACGGTCAACGACGAGAACAGCGTTATCATCGCCAAGCGCTTCCTTGAACTGCTCAAGGGCAAGGACTGGAAGACGCGGGTCACGGACACCCGCCGCCAGCTAGAGGAAACCCTCCGCGAGCAGGGCGAGCGCGGCGTGATCGACATTTTGATCGCGGAGGAGGGCGACCGCCTCACTCAGTCGATTGGCATGATCGACCGCTATCTGCGGCAGGGGCTGCTGACGCTGGCGATGGACGAGGCGCACCGCGCGGTCGAGTTTTCGCCCAACTATCTGCCGATCCACGTGCGGATGGCGGAGATCATGATCCGCGAGGGGCGGCTGCGCAACGCCGTGACCAAGTACAACACCATCGCGCGAACCTATCTGGCGCGCGGCGAAAACGACCGCGCCCGGCTGATTTTGACCAACGTGCTGGAGATGGCGCCGCTAGACGTGGCGGTGCGCGAGAGCCTGATCGAACTGCTGGAAAGCGAAGAAAAATGGGACGAGGCGCTGGATCAGTACCTCGACCTCGCGGACACCCATCACCAGCTTGGCAACTTCGACAAATCCCGCGAGACCTACGTGCTGGCGGAGCGAATCGCGCTGCGGGTCAACGCCTCGCCGGAGAAGATCGTGCGCATCAAGCACCGGATCGCCGACATCGACCAGATGCGGTTGGACATCCGTAAGGCGCAGAAAACCTACGAAGAAATCATCCAGATTGATCCCAACGACGAGCGCGCGCACCGGATGCTGGTGGACATCAACTACCGTCAGGGCAATCAGGTGGAGGCGATTCGGCGGCTGGACAAGCTGCTGGGGGTTTACGCACGGAATAAGCAGGTGAATCGTATAACTCAACTGCTTGAAGAATTAGTGACCCTGTATCAGAATGATACTGGGCTGCGCTCGCGTCTGGCGGCGATTTATCGCCAACTGGGTCGGACGCGCGACGCGATTGTCCAACTGGACGCGCTGGGCGAATTACAGCTTGAGGCGGGCTTGCACAAGGATGCCGCCAACACCATTCGCCAGATCATCAGCCTGAACCCGGAGCACGTCGAGGAATACCGGAGATTGCTGGCGCAGTTGGGTGGGTGAGCCTCCCGCGCTCGCCTGAATAAAGAGGTTTACCGTGGAACTGGTCTGGGCAATCAATAATCTGAACCTGAGCGCCATCATCGACATTTTGCTGGTGGCGCTGCTGTTTTTTGCGGCGAGCTTCTTTATTCGCGGCACCCAATCGGTGGCGCTGGTGCGCGGCATGGCGCTGGTGATCGGCGTGATGCTGGTGGTCTCCAACGTGTTCAACCTGCTGGCGCTGCGCTGGCTGCTGGAAAATTCGCTGACGGTGCTGGCAATCGCCATCCCGGTGATCTTTCAGCCGGAACTGCGGCGCGGCTTCGAGCGCTTGGGGCGCGCCGGGTTTTTCGTCGGCAGGCAGCGGCATGAATTGCTGCGGGTGAAGGTCATTGACGACATCTGTCAGGCGGCGGAGCGGCTCTCCGAACGGCGGCACGGCGCGCTGATCGTGCTGGAGCGCAACAGCAGCCTTGAAGAATACATCCGCACCGGCGTGCGTATGGACTGCGAAGTCAGCCCGCAGGTGCTGCTAACCGTATTCTGGCCCAAGACCGAACTGCACGACGGCGCCGCCATCATCGACAGCAGCGGGCGGATCGCGTCGGCGGCGTCGGTGCTGCCGCTGTCGTCGCAGCGGACGCTGACCACGCCCAAGTTGGGGACGCGGCACCGCGCCGCCATCGGCATGAGCGAAGTCAGCGACGCGATCTGCGTGGTGGTTTCGGAAGAAACCGGGCGCATCTCCGTTACCAACGGCGGGCGGTTGATCCCGCGCCTCGATTTTAAGCGGCTGCGAACCATCCTCAACGCTTTCTACGGACCGGAACACGAGCAGAATCGCCCGCTGCTTGAACGTGCCCGCGATCAGGTGCGCGATCTGGTGGGGCGGGTGCGCGAACGTCAAAGTAACGGCTGATGCAGAACCGACCGACCTTACGGCGCGTCATCATCACCAATCTGCTGTGGTTTCTGGGTGCGTTGGTGCTGGCGTTCATCGTCTGGTTGATTGCGACCTCGCAGTCCGACCCGTTCGTGGAGTGGCGCTTAACCGATCGCGTGCCGATCCACGTCACGCCCGATTCGGGGCTGATCATTACCAATCCGACCGGATACCAAAGTACGGCGGCGATACAGCTACAAGCTCCTCAATCGGTGCGGCAGCTCTTGGCATCAGACGACGTATTCGTGTGGGCAGACCTGTCGGGGTTGGGACCCGGCGAGCATACGGTTCGCTTGCAGGCGCGGGTCGCGCGGGAAGCGACGGTGGTGGCGATTTCGCCCAGCCAGATCACGGTTGATCTGGAGGTGCAGGAATCGCAGTTGAAGCCCGTGAGCGTCAATATCATCTCGCAGCCGCCGCTGGTCTACAGCGCGGGCGAGCCGGTGCTGGACGTGCTGCAAGCGACGGTCAGCGGCCCCGCGAGCAAGGTCGCGCAGGTGAACGAGGTGGTGGCGTCGGTGTCGCTGCAAGCGCAGCGCAGCGCCTACGAGGATGACGTGCGAGTGGTTCCGTTGGATGTGGATGGGCATACGGTCACAGGCGTGACCGTCGATCCGCAGACGGTTCACGTGCAGATCGACATTGAGCCGCGCTCCGACGTGCGCGAGGTGCGCGTGCAGCCGAACATCGTGGGGCAGCTCCCGAACGGCTACGTCTTGACACCCGCTTTCAGTTATACGCCCACGACCATCGTCGTGAGCGGACCCAAAGCGGTGCTGGACAACCTGCCCGGTCTGATTTCCACCGCGCCGATTGATTTGTCCGACAAGACCAGCAGCTTCCAAGTCACCGTCCCGGTCGAACTGCCGGATACTCGGCTGGTGGTAGTCACCGGGCGCACGATCACGGTAACGGTGGGCATCTCCACCCAGACCGTCACCCGCCAGTTCGACCACATCGCGGTGGAGTTCGTCGGCGGCAAGACTGGGCTGACCTATTCGACCGTAACCAACGAGGTCACGGTGCTGGTCACGGGACCGCAGCCGCTGCTCACGCAGCTTAGCGC
Organism: uncultured Chloroflexia bacterium; assembly: GCA_963814185.1. Taxonomy (GTDB): domain Bacteria; phylum Chloroflexota; class Anaerolineae; order Aggregatilineales; family Phototrophicaceae; genus Flexifilum. The sequence goes on from CAWFCF010000004.1 coordinate 412,508, forward strand.
CAACGACCTGAGCGTGCTGGTGGACGTGAGCGGCTTGAACGCCGGAGACAACGTTCAGCTTGCGCCGGTCGCCTCGATCTCGGATAACAGCGCGGTGGTCACGACCTCGGTGCTGCCTGCGCAGATCGACGTGGAGGCGCAGGTGCAGGCGCAGGCGACCGCCGAAGCGACCGATGCGGCGGGCGGCTGACTCTACGCAGCGCTCGGTCGCTCTGCTACAATGAGGCGTCATGAAGTTCTTGAGGTTGTAACATGGCGCGCAAACCCCTTATCGCTCTGGTGGGCAGACCCAACGTCGGCAAAAGCACGTTGTTCAATCGGCTGGTAGGCGAGCGGATGGCGGTGACTGACGAAGTCCCCGGCACCACCCGCGACCGTCTGGTGTCCGAGTTCGACTGGCGGGGCAGACTGTTTCAGGTGGTCGATACTGGCGGCATCGAGGTATATCAGCCCAAAGGCTCGCGCGATGAGCTGTCGGAAGGCAGCGCCGAGTTCGTGCCGCAGATTCGCGCTCAGGCGATGCTGGCGGTCGAGGACGCCGATCTGGTGATCATGCTGGTGGACACCAACGCCGGAATCACGGCGGCGGACGAGGAAATCGCGGAGATTCTGCGCCGCACCGATAAGCCGGTGCTGGTGGCGGCGAACAAAGCCGATCACGTGCTGCACGTGCCGGATGCGGTCGAGTTTTACGCGCTGGGGCTGGGCGAGGTCTACGCGATCAGCGCGATTCACGGGTTGGGCGTGGGCGATCTGCTGGATGCGGTCTACGAGGCGCTGGAAGGCGAGAAGTTCCCCGAAATCGACGATGAGGACGATCACCTGAAGATCGCTATCATCGGGCGACCCAACGTCGGCAAGAGCAGCCTGCTCAATTTGCTGATCGGCGAGGAGCGGGTGATCGTCAGCCCGATTGCTGGAACCACCCGCGACGCGATTGACACCGACATCAGCTACTACGGCGAGCGCGTCACCTTGATCGACACCGCCGGGATTCGCAAGCGGGGCAAGATCGAGCCGGGCGTCGAGAAATACAGCGTGGTGCGCGCGAACAAGGCGATGGAACGCGCCGACGTAGTGCTGCTGGTGCTGGACGCGGTCGATGGAATCACCGAGCAGGATCAGCACATCGCCGGGTACATCATGGACGCGGGCAAGAGCGTGGTGGTGGTGGTCAATAAATGGGACGCGGTGGAAAAACAATCGCTGACCACCCATGAGTTCGAGAAGCAGGTGCGGGAAAAGTTCGACTTTTTGCCCGATCCGCCCGTGATCTTCATCAGCGCATTGACCGGGCAGCGGATCCATGAAGTGATGGAAGTGGCGCAGCGCGTCTACGAGGCTCGCCATTTCCGCATCCCGACGGCGGAACTGAATCGGCTGATGCGTGCCGCTTACCAAAAGCACACGCCGCCGATACGCGGCACGCGCCGCCTCAAGCTGCTATATGCCTCACAGGTGGCGACTGCGCCGCCGGTGATTCTGTTCCACGTCAACGACCCGAAGCTGGTGCATTTCACCTACAAGCGCTTCCTCGAAAACCAGATTCGCGCAGAATACCCGTTCGCCGGGACGCCGATCCGGTTGAGCTTCCGGTCGCGCGACGGCATGAGCGAAGATTAACGCTTGACGCTGTATCCCCGGACTGTTACACTTTCGATCAGCGATGGTCCTATCGTCTAAAGGCCCAGGACGTGGCCCTTTCAAGGCCAAAACACGGGTTCGAATCCCGTTAGGACTACTGGATTACACAATCTTGAAACCGCAATTCAGAACATCGTTGCCCGCTTATACGCGGGTTTTTGGCTTCCCGATAACCCCATTAATCGCAACCACATCAAGAAGTCAGAGCGCAATAGCGCAGATCAGGGCGCGCTTTGCGGCAGGTGAAGGTCTATCTGAGCTAGGCCGTGAGTTTGGCCTATCACCGCAGCGAGTGTACCAGATCGTTCGAGAGAGGCGAAAGTAAGAATGCGCTCGCGGGTTGGCAGATCAAACGACGGAGCGGGGTTTCCGTTTGATGGGAGGTAAGCCAGACCGCTTGCCTCGCTCTATCAAGGGGACGTTCTCGCTGCGCTTCGCTCACGCCACTTCGCTCAGGAGCAGCGAGACCACGCCTTTGATCTGGCTCGCTGTCCTGCAGCCCGAGCTTGTTGGGGGATATGCCTCTAGAACTGCTTGGTTCTCGTGTGTTATGCTGTTCTTAGGATGAGCCAGACTAATTCCGATGATCGGCATTCGTTTCCTGTCCTCGACATCCTCCTCGCATTCCTGCGGGGTGATTTTGCCAGTCTCGTCGTCAAATACATTCTGCCGCACCTCCCTCAATTACTGCGACACTTGCCCGGCACCTACGAAGTTCTGGACTACGCGACGAAACTCGAACTACGCGATCCGGCAGGCACGCTCGCCGTTTATACCAAACACCAGAAGGTGCAGTTTCTGCAAGACAATGTGATCGCCTTCCAAGATCAAGCGTGGGGCGATGGTGACATCTTCGCGGATTACAAATGCTCGCCGGGCTACCCGGTAGACAGATACCGCGATGGGAACAAGTATCGGATTCTGCATCTCGCTGCGGGAGACAAAAAACCGGGGAGACATCGAAGACTTTCACATCGAGCGCAGCATCAAGGACGGTTTTGTCCGTTCAGTTGAGGATTACCAAGTGGACGTTGACCACAGCACGCGCCGACTTTCCTTGACCGTGGTATTTCCGAAGGAACGAATCCCGAAACAGGTGAAGGTTATTGAGCAGAAATCACAGCACACGCTGGAGATGGATATGAACGATCTCCAGCCGCTCCCGGATGGACGTTGGCAAGCCACCTGGGAGAGAGAGCAGCCAAAATTTCATGAGGTCTACATTTTGCGTTGGGAATGGTAAAGAACGTTGTCGGCGGCTTGTGCCGCCCACACATGCACGTCACGTCCGGAGCGGAAGACGCTCACATGCTGCACGGCGAATTTGCGGAAGTCTTCGCCGAGAACGATCTCGTGAACCTTGCCAACCACCAGATCGCAATCAAACTGATGGTCGAGTGGCATACACAAAGACCCTTTCTGGCTACCACATTGCCCCTGCCCATTTCCACAAATCACAATGGCGCGAAAGTCCTGCGAGTTTCCCGCGAGCGATGGGGAGCAAACGACTAGCCATTGACCTGCAAAACGCTACTCGCAGTGCCAGCAGTCCCCCTTGACGACCTTTCCAACGTTATGCGAAGATGCTTGAGGGGCAGCCCCATGACTCACGATGCGAAACGAACATGATCACGAACCAACGTCCTTGACACTTGACGAAGTGACACAGAACGCCAAGGAGATGCTGCTGGCGAAAGGGAAGCAGCCGCCCACCCTGCTTCTCGAAGGCGAGCAACGGATACTTGCGGTGCTGCTCGAAGATTTGGTCGACACGCATCAGGGGCGAATGCGTCAGATGTTTGTGGTCGGCTTTGCAGTTACCCAAGGCGGCGGTGTCGGAAAGCTCAAGCAGGCATTTTTTATATCAGAAGCCTGGATGAACAGCGCAAAACCGGGGGATACACGGGCCGTGCTTCCGTCACAAGACCCGAAACGACGAGAGGTTCTGTTGGTGTCCAACTTCTTCCCCGATGACAGGGAGACAGAGGTGAAAGTGATCGAGATGCTTCGCGACAGCAAGGGCGTCCTGCGCGAATTGAAGGAAGAGCCAGCACAAGAAAATTGGAAGTCTCAGGTAGGTAGCCCCTTGATCGATGCATTTGTGGCGGGCTATCGCGCGGGACGTGCCTCGCCCACCGATCCGATGGCGGGAGGCGAACTCAAATAGCACTTTGAGTGAGTACTCCGCGAGACAGCGTACAATGAGCTATGAATATCAATGACCTCCCGCCGTCCATTGCCTACTATGCAGCGCAAACTCACCCTACCAGCGCACAAACTGCCGTGGTCGCGCCGGATAAGCGGGCGGTCGACAGACTGAAGCGGGTATTGTCCTGTTACGCGCGGCGGGCAGGCCAGCGGCGCAACGACACCTTGATTCGCGTTTCCCGCAATCCTTATGATGTCATGAAACGCGAGAACCGTTGAACTTGGCAACTGCCGTGTGCTATCCTAACTTCAGCACGTATGCCCTGGTACAACAAAGAACAATCAACTCCTCTTGATTCCGCTCCGACTGCAGGTTTGGGATTTTTGCACGGTGACGTTGTGGCTCGCCGGTACGGGCAAAAATGGATCGGGGCCGAAAAGTACCCACTCCTATCATTTCCTTCCGGCGTTCAGCGCGAAATCCGCACCACCCAAGCGCATCCGTCCGGTGCTGTCCACGTCTTCGACGCGGTCGAAATAGGGTATCAGGGCAGCCGTGACGAAGCCTACGCGCAGGCTTTGAAGCAGGCTGTCCAGCACGGCTATCACGTCGTAGCGGTAGGCGAAACCGGGCTTGGGATCGTGAATCCCTACTCAGCACGGGCCTACGATCTCACCTTTGATCCGCAGGCGGGACATTTGACAAATATTACGCTGTCGCCCCTCACGCGATGGAACTCCTCGGTGGCGAAGAGCGAGCTATCCTGTTACCGCTCGACCAGAATGAGATACTTGATTTTGAAACGATAGCGCCGCTCAAGTTCTTCAGCCCGGATTCGAATTGGACGTGGTATCCAACGGGATTTGACGGAGACGACATCTTCTTTGGTCTCGTGTCAGGTTACGCTGTCGAACTCGGATACTTCTCGCTGACGGAACTGGAAGAGTTGCGGGGCGGACTGTCATTGCCGGTCGAGCGCGACCTGCATTACAAACCGACAAGCCGCAACGAACTGATCGACCTGCATAAGAAATGAGGATACTGATCCCTGTAGCAAGCTCTCTCCATGCGGTTCTCTCACGCTCTTGATGGGAGTAAGGCTCTTGCCGATTCTTCACCGCTTGGCAGTTGTAATATTAATTGACCTTTTGTATTACATAATGTTAAATTTCGTAATGTTAGAGGTCAAACATCTGATCTGGGATGAGTGGGAACGTTGATCACATCCGGCGTCACGGCGTCACCCCGCAGGAGGTTGAGGAAGTCTGTCAGAGCGACTACGTCGCACTTGACGGACATCATTTACTTTGTGACCACTACCAGACTGCGTTAGGACATAATATCGATACAGATTCGCGCAGATAGACTTTGCTCCATGGCGCCTTGCAAAATCGCTCTTGTTCTTCCCGCCCTGACTGCTTCCTCGGCAGAGTGCTGCGGAACTCAAAAATCGACCGAAACTTTTCGTAAGTTTTCTAGTCGTTATCGATAGCTATCTGCACAAAGCACGCTGAAGCGAACTGCTCAAGCGACACACGCGCTGTGCAAAGTAAGTTCTGCTACCGATAGCCGTAGGGTACTGCGAGAAGGAGACGCAATGGCGAATGTAGATCGCCCCAAAAAACTTCTGGTACGAGTGGCGCTGGTTTGCAGTTGCACGGTGGCGACGCTGGTCGGCGCGCAAATGGTTGCCATGCTTGATCAACGCACTTTCAACAGTTCGCCTCCAGCCGACGTTGTTCCCTCGGCGACCTTTTCACCGCCGACTGCCGCCCCCATCCCAACCGCCGAAATCGTCCGTCAGGCGCCAAATATCGTGATTTTGCACCAGCCCCCGTCGGTAAGTACGATACGCTCTGGCGGCAGCGCTCCACCCAATCCGCCGCCGAGCAGTCAAGTAATCATTCCCCCCAATCCTCAGGCGATTAGCGCACCTGCTCCGGTAATCGTCCAGCAGCCGCAGCAGCCATCGGTCGCCACTCATTCCAGCCGATAAAGCTGAGATCACATGGATTTGATAACGCCTATTGAACGCATGATTATGGAAAGGTCATCCACGATGAAACGGGCTGTGCTAGTTATCCTTGCTTTGCTCGTACTTGCCGCTGGGCAGGTCTGGGCGCAGGATGCCAATGAGGTTCTTTTGAACGACAGCAACCCCAGCATCAGCGCCTCGATCGATATGCCTGTGAATACCACTGGCGTCGTCACCATTGATCTGAGTATGGCTTCGGTAACCATGACCGACGCCAACGGCAGCGTCGTCTTTTCGTCCGCCGACCCGCGCGTGCATCATCTTGAACTGAACATCGCGCCCAACAGCGGCAGCCATACGCTCACGATCCAGCGGCTGCCGGGTGTGGCACTGGCGTCCGCGAAGATCGGCTCGCAGGCTGATCTCACGCCGATCAGCTCGACGCTGCTGATCGATACCAGTTCGGTCGGTTTGCAGCAGCAGACGCTCAGCTTGGATGCCAGCCATCCGGCTGGGCAGGTCGCGCTGGACATTCAGCCGAACTCGACCGGACTGGTCACCGCGCAGTTCCCCGGCGCGGTGGCTACCTCCCAACTGACCGACTCCACCGGGCTGCTGATCGCCACCTCGTCACGCGACATCGACGGGTTCAACCTGATCCTCGACGGCGGGCATTACGAACTGAGCGTGCAGACCAGTTCGGCGAGCGGCAGTATGACGGCGGGCGTGAGCGTCTCGCCAACCGACCGCTTCACGCTCCTGAGCGTGCCACAAGCGCAGACGGCGCAAACGTCGGCACAGGCGTCCGACGGCGCGCTTTGCACGGCAACCGTCCTCACCAGTTCAGTGAATCTTCGCAGCGGTCCCGGCACCGGCTACAGCGTGCTGGACTCCGGCGTGCAGGGCGATCACTTCTCGGTGGGCGGCGTGAACCCGGAGCAGAACTGGATCGTGGTTGGCACAGGCAGCGGCTCCGCGTGGGTCTCGCGCGATTTGACCCAGCTTGACGGAAACTGTGCTCAGCTACAGGTCTACGACATCCCGCTCATGGATGCGCAGCCCGCGCCTGTCATCGTTCCGGCGTCGCCGAGCAATCCCCCGGTCATCGTGTCCAGCGGGGAGCACGATGATGGCGGCTACGACGACAGTCAGCACGGTTCCGGCGATCACGCAGGCTCCGGCGACGACTAGAGTGAGATAGCACATAGGGCGATGGGCGCAACGCTGATCGCCCTATCAAGTTTTGTTGGGGATATGCAAGGGACTTGCCGGTGGTCAAACCCGCGAAGTGGATGGACTTGCTCGCACTGCTGTTCAGTCTGGTGGTGATCGGCGGCGCGGCGCTGTGGACGCTTCAGAACGGCGTGTTCTCGGCAGGCAGCCTGAGCGCCGATCAAAAGCTCGCGTGGCACTTGACGCGCTCAATGGGGATCACCGCCTACCTGCTGCTGTTCGCTTCGATGGTCTGGGGCTTGTTTCTCAGCGGGCAGCATGTGAAAGACTGGTCGCCGGGGACCCTCACGCTAACCATGCACACCGCGATTGCGTGGCTGGCGCTGCTGCTCGGCTTCACCCACGCGCTGCTGCTCTTGGGCGACACCTATTTCAGCTATACGCTGAGCGATATTCTCGTCCCGTTCACCGGACCTTATCGTCCGCTCGCGGTTGGCTTGGGGACGCTCGCCCTGTGGCTGACACTGGTGGTCACGCTGAGCTTTCAGGTCAAGAGGCAGATCGGGCATCGAGTGTGGAAGTGGATTCACATGACCAGCTACCTTGCCTTTGGGCTGGTCACGCTGCACGGTCTGACGGCAGGCACGGACAGCACTCTGCTGGGGTTCCGTTTGTTGACTGGAGGGGTGGTCTTACTGATTGTTCTGCTGCTCGGCATTCGCATGGGGAAAGCACAAGCGCGTCCCGCGCGGCGTTGAGTGCCGTTGTCCTTGCCGATGTCGTGATTCAGGATACCATTGAACTGCAATGAGAGAGGCGCAGTGTGCCCATCTCGCCCTGTCCGGTCGATGAATCACCACGCTGGCTGCTGAACAATGATCGTGATTGTCCTTCCCGATATTCCCACCGAAGATCGCCTGCTGGCGCGGGCGCGAACCGGGGATTCGGACGCGGTAATGCAAATTTACGAACAGTATTTCCCACCAGTCTATCAGTTCATCCGGCTCCGAGTCGGCGATCCGTCGTTGGCGGAAGACCTGACCAGTGACGTGTTCATCAAGCTGGTGGATGCGCTGCGCGGTCACAGCGCCCCGCGTCACAGCTTGCGTGGCTGGATTTTTCGAGTCGCCCGGAACGTTCTGAGCAATCATTATGGCAGGATGCAGCGCTACCCGGTGACATCGCTGGACGAATGGATTCCTTCGCCGCCTGATCACGACCCGGAAATCCAGTTCATTCGCTCGATGAATTTAGAGAGCGCCCGCAAGGCACTGCGGATGCTCAATCCCGATCAGCAGGAGGTGCTGATTCTGCGCTTCGGGCAGAAGCTCGACCTCCAGCAGACCGCCGACGTGATGGGAAAGTCGGTCAGCGCCATTAAGTCGCTGCAATTCCGCGCGGTGAATACGTTACGGAAGCTGCTGGGGGAAATGCGTTTGGAAGTCGAAAATGGCTGATCACGACCTGCGCGAGGCGCTCAACGACTGTCTGGATCGCATGGCTGCCGGGCAAAGTATCGACGACTGCCTAAGCCGGTATCCGCAGTATGCCGCCAAACTGCGCCCGATGCTTGAAGTAGGCAGCTTGGTCGAGCGAGCGCAGGTCAGTACGGTCGAGGTCGCAGCCGCGAATGCGCGGGTTCGGGCGCGGGTGAATGCCCACCTGCGTGCGCGCCCAGAGCACCACTCCTACATCCGACCGATGACGCTGGTCGCCAGCCTGCTGATCGCGTTTGCGGTGCTGTTCGGCGCGGCAGAGAACAGCTTGCCGGGCGACCCGCTCTACGGCGTCAAGCGCTTCACCGAGAACGCCCGCACCAGCTTGATCGGTCAGCAGTTTGCGGCGCGGCGGCTCGACGAAATACGCGCGCTAGAAGCGCTGAAGCGTCCGGCGGATGTTCAATTCAGCGGCACGGTCGAGCAGATCGAGGGCACTAGCTGGCGGGTTGAGGGGCTGGAGATGCAGGTAGCGGCAGGGACAACTGGCGCCGCGCTGGTCGTGGTCAGCGACGCGATTCAGGTGAGTGCCCAGACGAGTGCTCAAGGCGATCTGACTGCCTCGGCGATTACGCTGCTCAATCAGACGGTGATGCCGCTGGTTTCGACCGCGACTCCAACGCCCACGCCGACTTCTCCGACTCCTTCGCCAACCGGCTGCGCGCCGACCAAGCCTGAGGGCTGGGTCAGCTACGTCGTGCAGCCCAACGACACGGTCGCCGAACTGGCGGTGATGACAGGCGTGTCTACCGAACAATTGGTCGCCGTCAACTGCCTGCCGGAGACGCTGATGATCCTTGTCGGGCAAAGCATGTTTCTGCCGATTCTGCCTCCATCAACCCCGACTAGCTCGCCTCCCACGCTGACCTTCACGCCGGAAGCGCCGTTTCAGCCAACTGACAGCCCGCCCGAACAGTTGACTGCGGAACCAACTGCCACTGCCACCGGTCACGGAAGCGGTGACGGTAGCGGAAGCGATGATTGACGCTTCGAATGCGAATCGAAGTCGATTTGGATTCCTGAAGAGTAGAAAAACCTCATCTGAGGGAAGCCTTAAGCGGCGTCGCGATAGTAATCGTGCAGGATTCCGCCGAGAACATCTTGACAATAAATCGTGCCACGCCGGGACCGGGAAAGCGGAATTGGAGTTTGCTGACCAAGTCCTTGATGCGGACGAGCCGCGTTGTAATAGTGAACGTATTCTTTGAGCACACGAGCAAGATGGCGCTGATTCAGGATGAGCAGCTGATCCAGACATTCCTGACGTACCGAGCGGACTCAGCGTTCAGCCACAGCATTGGCTTTCGGCGCTCGAAACGGCGTACGAACAATTTCAAAGCCTTCGGAGATGAAGACCTGGTCGAAGCTGCCAGCAAATTTACTGCCGCGGTCATGGATGAGGAAGCGCATGGGAGTTTGGATGCCGCCATCCAGATTCCAAACAAGTTGACGGGCTTGCTGCGTAACCCAGACACGATCAGGAGTGGTAGTGCAGCCAGCGGGATGAACGCGACGAGAGCCGAGTTCGAGGAAGAAAAGCACATACAGCGTTTCCAGGCGAAGGGTTTCGACGGTGAAAAAGTCGCACGCCAGCATCTGCTGCCGGTAGTGCTTCAGAAGCGACAACTTCGTGATTGTGCTCTCGAGTTCCGCACTCACGGATTAAGCTATCCAGCTATCGCACATCAGTTAGGAGTCAGTGTAGGAACGGCGAGGAACTTGGTGAACAACCGTTCATATTGTGTTCCAAGCCAGATCAAATGATGTAGAGGTCAGGACCTGCGAGAGCTGGAATTCATATTGTTGTCTCCTCGTCGGAAAGCTGACGTGATCACCTTGTGGTCTAGGAAACAGGCTCTCTACGTTCTGTGGACAGCCTGCTTCCTTCAGCGACGAATGCGAACTCACAGCGCCACGACCGATACTTCCTGAAACACTGTATCAAAGTCTTCGCGTGTGAAGATTCCCGCGCCCAGCCGCAGCGCATTGGCGGTTCCCGCCGCCACGCCGTAACGCAGCGCTTCGTCCAGCACAAAGCCTCGCGTCAGCCCGTAGATGATCCCGGCAAGCAGACTGTCACCCGAACCGACGGCGCTCTGGATGGTTCGGGGCGCTGGCTTGGCGTGAACGACCTGCGTCCCGGTCGCCAGCATCGCCCCGTCAGCGCCCAGCGACAGCGCGATCATGGTCCCGTAACGCGCGGCGGCGGCTTGTGCTGCTTGCGCTGCGTTCGCCTCGTCAAACGGCATTCCGGTCAGACCTTCAAATTCGTGCTCGTTGGGTTTGATCAGGAAGGGACGCGCCGCTACGCCCTGTGCCAGCGCCTCTCGGCTGCTGTCGAGATAAACCGGGACACCCGCTTGATGCGCAATCTCGATCAACTGTGCGTAGAAATCAGCCGGGACACCGGTAGGTAGGCTCCCCGACAAGGCAGCGGCATCGAGTTGACCTAATGCTCGTGCGGAACAGGTCGATCAGTTCCGTCAGCTTGTCGGCGGGAATCGAGCGCGCCATTCTCGTAGAGTTCCGTCATCGTATGGTTGTCGGGATCGAGGATCGAAAGACAGGTGCGCAATTCGGACTCAGTGTGGACAAACGCTGTCTCGATGCCTTCCCGGTTCAGCCCGGTCTCGATGAACTGCCCGGCGAATCCGCCGACCCAGCCCGTGACCACCGGAGCTTCGCCGAGTGTCTTCAGCGCCCGCGCGACGTTGCAGCCTTTGCCGCCGGGCAGCGCCAGTAGCTGCTGGGGTCGATGTATCGCGTTCAGGCGAAACGGACTGGTGACAGCCGTCTTGTCAATCGCCGCATTAGCGGTCACACAGAGAATCACGGGGTCACGCCTTCCGGCAGCAGGATGATCTTCTGGTGTGGCAGTTGGTGCGCGGCGATCTGCTCGAAGACCTCGGTGACTGACGAAAGCGGGTAGTGATGTGAGATCATGGTGTCGATGTCCAGCTCGCCGCTGCGCATGGCGTCGAGCGTGTCGGTCCATTCGTGCCCCGGAAACGGCGCCGAGTAGGACATGAAACAGCCCACCAGTTTCAGTTCCCGGCGCATCAGGTTCTCGATGAACGACATTGGTAAGCTGGCGTCCATCGGCTGATTGCCGCCCAGCACTACCGTTCCGCGCGGGCGCGTGACCTGAATGGTCTGGGCGAGCGCCTGCGGCGAACCCGACGCCTCGACCGCCAGATCGACGCCATCGCCGCACAGCCGTTTGACCTCCGCCACCACATCGACCTGCTGCGGGTTCAAGGTCACGTGAGCGCCCAGCTTCCGCGCGATGGCGAGATTTTCTTCGGTCACATCGGTGCAGATGATCTGCGACGCTTTCAGGATGCGGAGCCACTGCACCACCATCAGCCCAATCGACCCGGCGCCGAGGACGATGGCGCTCTGTCCCGCCTTGAACTCGCCCAGATCAAGGATGTGCCGCGCGACCGTCGACGGCTCGATCAACGCCGCGACTTCGAAGCGCAGATCGTCCGGGATCGGCAAGCGCGTTGCGCGCCGGAATCTCGACGAAATCGGCGAAGCCGCCCGACTGGCGCGACCCGATGAACGAGTAGCTGTGGCAGGCGGAATAGTAACCGCGCTCGCATTCCTCGCAGTGGAAACAGGGTACCAGCGGGATCACGGCGGCGTGTTTGCCGACCAGTTCTTCGCTGACGCCTTCGCCCACCGCCGCGATCACCCCGGAGACCTCATGCCCCAGGATCAGCGGGTACATTCGGTGTCCTTTGGCAAATCGGCTGATGTCCGAGCCGCAGATCGACGCCGCTTTGACTTCCAGCAGAACGTGATCCGGCGACGGAGTTGGCTTTGGCACGTCCTGATAAGTGATCACGCCCTTGTTTTCGAGTATTGCTGCTTTCATGGTAAGTTCCTATATACCTTCATGCATGACGTAGGGGCGGGTTTCAAACCCGCCCCTACAAGCTGCGCTCCTACTTGTACTTCTCCCCAATGACCGCCAACTGCTCGAAGTCGCCGAGCAGTTTCCGCGAAATTTCCCGGTAGATGCCGAACAAATCCTCGTAGTACGCGTGGCGATCCAGCGACGGCTCGAACACGGTTCGTTTCGGCAGCAGCGACTCGACGTAGCCGCCGATGTCGTCGCACCAGCCGACGGCGAACGCCGTCAGCGCCAGCAAGCCGAGACTGTGCCCCCCTTCGCCGCCGTCACTGCGCCGCGCGACCACGAACGGCTTGCCGTAGACGTCCGCCTTGATCTGGCACCAGACGGCGCTTTGCGTCGCGCCGCCGGAGCCGAGGCACTCGCTGACGGTGATACCCTTCGCCTCGGCGACCCTCAGGTTATCGTAAACGGCGAAGGCGCAGCCCTCCATGATGGCGCGGATCATCTCGGCGCGGGCAGTCGCGTAGGACAGCCCGAAGAACACGCCGCGCGCATTGCTGTTCCAGAGCGGCGTGCGCTCCCCTGCCATATACGGCACGAAGATCAAGCCCGGTTCGGCTTCCGCTGCCTGCGCGCTCAACGCCTCGAACGACTCGCCCCCGCCCAGCAGATCGCGGAACCAGCCCAGCGACCCTCCGCCGACCGTCCCTGCTTGCAGCAGATATTGTCCGGGTATGACGTGGTGCGAGAAGATCAGCTGCGGCTCGACCACCACATGATCGACGCTGACGGCGAAGCCGCCCGCCTGCCCGCCCTGTTCATTGGTTTGCCCCAAGCGCGTGACGCCGGAGCCAAGCGCGCCGGATGCCGCGTCGAGACAGCCCGCGATCACCGGGATGCCGGGGCGCAAGCCGGTCTGTTCGGCGGCGGCGGGCGTTAGCGTGCCGACGATCTCGGTGCAGGCGCACAGGCGCGGCAGCTTCGCCAGCGGCACGCCGATGCGCTGCGCCGCTTCCGCATCCCAGCATGGGTTCGCCATGTCGAAGCAGTGATAGCCGTAGGCTTGGGTGAAATCGCAGGTGAACTCGCCGGTCAGCTTCGCGGCGATAAACCCCGACGCCGATAAAAAGCGGTACGTCAGCTCAAAGACCTCCGGTGAGTGCCGCTTCAGCCACACCAGCTTGGGGGTGATGTAGGCGGCATCAATCGGGTTCGCGTCCAGGTGAATCAATCGTTCAGCATCCGGCAGTGCGTTCAGCCAGTCGGTTTCCGGCTGCGCCCGCCGGTCCAGCCAGATCATCGCGGGCGCGAGCGGCGCGCCGTTCGCATCGACCGGCAGCAGCGTCCAACTGACTCCGTCCGCGCCGATGCCGACGATCTCGCTCGGCTTAGCCCCGCTCTGGGCGATCACCTCGCGGATGGTCGAGCAGATGGCTTGCCACCAGATTTCGCCGTTGATCTCCGCCCACAGCGGTTCTGGTCGATTGAGCGGATAAGCACAGGATGCCGTAGCAACCAGCCGCCCCGCCGCATCCCACAGCGCAGTCTTGGTGCTCGATGTCCCTACGTCAACCGTGATAATGTAGTTCATAGCTCAAGGAGGCGTGATTTCGCCGCTCACATCCCACAGGTCTTCCCACGTCTGCCCCTCTTTCCAGAGGAACACCTGCCCTTTGATCAGGCGGCAGTTCTTGTCAATTCCGGCAATCGCCTGCATCTCGGCATCACTCAGCGGATCGCTGACCACCGCCTGCAAATTGCTCAGATAATAACCCTGTGTGACCGCGAATGGGATCGGCACCTGTCCGCGCTGCACCGCCCACTTGATGCAGATCAGCGCCGGGTGGACGCCGTGCCGCCGCGCGCTCTCGACGATCACCGGGTCTTGAATGTCGACGGTATCGTCGGGGGTGCGGTCGCGGTCCGGGCGCGTCGGCGAGCCGATCGGCGAGAAGCCAATCGGGACGATCCCGTTATCGAGCACGAACTGGAACAATTCCGGCTGCTGGAAATGGGGATGCAGTTCCATCTCGTTACAGGCGGGCTTGATCGCCGCGTCACGCAGCACCAGCTTGAGTTTGGGGATCGTCATGTTCGAGGTGCCGATCTGCCGCACCAGCCCCCGCTCGACCAGTTTCTCCATCTGGCGCCACGTCCGCATGAAATTCTGGTGGAGGTAGGGTTGAGCGTGCGGGTCGCGCGAGGAAACGTCGACGCCCGGAGCGTGAAAATTGGGGAAGGGCCAGTGAACCAGGTACAGGTCGAGATACTCAAGCTGTAGGTCTTTGAGCGACTGCTCGCAGGCGGGGATCACGTCCTGCTCGGCGTGCTTGTCGTTCCACAGCTTCGAGGTAATCCACAATTCCTCGCGCTTGACGCCCCGTGCCATCGCCTCGCGCAGCGACTCACCGATCAGCTTCTCGTTGCCATAGACCGCCGCGCAGTCGATCTGCCGGTAGCCGACTTCAACCGCGCCTTTGACCGCTGCGGCGATCTGCTCGCCTGAGAACCGATCCGAACCAAAGGTTCCCAGACCAACCGCCGGTATCTTCGCGCCCGTGTAAACCGTTCGCTGCGGAACGGCAGCTGGATCGACGACGGCGGACGCTGATTGTTGGTCATTTGGCTGCATCATTAACTCGCCTCCTTTTTGGGGAGATAGACAATTAGTGTCGGCTGACGTTCGGCACTGTACTTGACTGGCGGATCATGAGCTGTGTGGGCAAGATGATCTCCTGTGGCTCGCCCATCTCTGACCCGGATAAGCGGTCAAGCAGCAGTGATGTCGCCCGCCGCCCGATCTCATAAGCCGGTTGGCGGATGACCGTTAGGAAAGGCTCAAGACCGATCACGTCCAGTAAATCGTCAAACGCCACCACCGAAATATCCTCTGGCACGCGCAGGTTCGCTTCCCTCACAGCGCGCAAAGCGCCGATCACGATGAAGTTGTTGGCGCCGAACAAGGCAGTCGGCTGCGCCGTCGCCAGCACCCGCTTCGCCTGTTCATAGCCGCTTACGGCGGTGTACTCGCCATAATGCTCGATGGCTTGGGCTTCTAGCCCGGCTTCGACCAGCGCGCGCCGGTAACCGGTAATGCGATCTGCCGCCGTCGTGACCTGACGCGGACCACTCAGCGCGGCAATACGCTGGTGTCCCAAATCGAGCAAATGCCGGGTGAGTTGGTACGCTCCCTGCTCAGAATCGCAGCGGACAATGTCGACATCCAATCCGGGAACCCGGCGGTCGAGCACGACAAAAGGCACTCCGCAGTCCTGGAGGAACTTGACCGACTCGAGCGACGAGAACGCTGGCACCAGCAAGACGCCATCGACCTGCTTCTGAATGACGACGTTCAGGTACTCCGTTTCTTTCGCGGGCGATTCATCGGTATTGCAGAAGATGACGCTGAATCCCCGCTCGCTGGCGGCATCTTCGACGCCGCGCGCCAGAGTCGTAAAGAACGGATTGGTAATGTCGCTGATGATCAGCGCGATGGTTTTTGTTTGTTTGAAACGCAGGCTGCGGGCGAGGGCATTGGGAACGTAGTCCAGCTCGTCGATTGCCCGCTGGACACGCTCGCGGGTTTTCTGGTTGACGTAACCGGAATCATTGATCACCCGCGAGACGGTCATCGGGGATACGCCCGCGAGTTTTGCGACATCCTGCAGCGTCGTCATGAAAATCCTTCAAGAAGTAACAGAAAAAGATGCCTCGTGGGTCAAGGTATGTTAACCTTAACATGGTATCCATAACATAGCGCGAATTCAACAGCGTGTCAACGTGGTGGACTTAGGACAGGGTAAGGGCTTCGAAATTCCGACCAACAACCGGGAGTGCTATTCCAACCAAATGTCAGTATCTACACGAGTCGAAGCGGCTTTCCTTCTCTTGCACAACAGCATGTCTGAACACGCCGCGTTGTTGCTCGCTGTGCAGTGCCCCCGGCGTATTGCAGAGTGTCTCGTCGCCATCGGTTCGGCTAGCCTTTGACCGCTCCGACCAGAATACCTTTGGCAATAAAACGTTCCAGGATGATCGCTAAAATGAGAATCGGCACGATCATCATTGTCACGAGCACGGAGATGTTCCACCACTGCGGACCGCGCGTCGCATTCTGTGCGACCACCAGCAGCGGCATTGTCTGTGTATCGGCGCCGGTCAGAAACAATGCCAGCGTATATTCATTCCAAGCGAAGACCAGAACGATCAGGAACGTGGCGACCAGCCCCGGCAGCGAGAGCGGCAGAATGATGCGCCAGAGCACCTGATAGCGGGTCGCACCGTCGATGAAGGCGCTTTCCTCCAGCTCAATCGGGATCGTCTGGAAGTAATCGCGCAGGAACCAGATCGCCAGCGGCAGATTCGCCGCCGTGTACGCGATAATCAAGCCGAGGTGCGTGTTCAGTAAGTGAAATTGCTGGAACATGATATAGATCGGCAGGATCACGATGATCGGCGGCAGCATCCGCTGCGATACCAGCCAGAAAGCGATGTCGTTGTTGCCAGGCCGCGCTTGAAATGGCGACCAATCGTCAGCGCCAGCAGAAAATAGATCGCCAGCGCGAGCAGCATGGCGATCTGCCACGCGATGCCCAGTACTATCAGTACCATCGCCAGGGCGATACAGGCGACAAATAAGCCGATCAGCCCCAGCTTGGGGCGATAAGTGAAGCGCGTCAGCGCGTATGATGTCGAAGCGCCCAGAATCAGCGCCAGCACCGAACTACAGATGCCGACGACGATTGAATTGACGTAAGGTCGCAGGGCAAAGGTCGGATCGCCGTTGGCATACAAAATATACTGCCACGCATCGAGTGTAGGCTTGTAGTCGACAAACGGGATATAGCGCGCGCCATTGTCCACGTCAGCGGGCGACTTGAACGCCGTGATCACCAGCCAGTAAATGGCGAAAAGGACAAACAGCGACCAGATTCCGAGAATAAAGTACGAAAAGATCATCGACGGCAGCGACGGTCGAAACGGATCGTTGGAGGTGAGATAGCGCTTGATCATTACGCAGCCTCCAGCAGTCGGCCGCGGATAAAGTTGACGAACACGATGGCAAAGAACGTCACCACAATCAGGAGCAGATAGGCGACTGCGGCTGATCCGCCTAGATCATTCGAGCGCCAGCTTATGTATGCCTGAAGCGTCATCGACGTGTTGGCGGTGCCGGGACCACCTCCCGTCAGAATATTCGGCAGGTCGATGATCTTGAAGGCTTCAATCATGCGGATCAGGATGATGGTCGTGCTCACCGGGATCAGTTCGGGAAGGATAATGCTGCGGAACATCTGAAGGCGGTTCGCGCCGTCAACCAAAGCCGCCTCGATGGTTTCTCTGGAGACCCCTTCTACCGCCGCCAGCAGAATAATGAACATGAACGGCGTCCACTCCCAAATGTCGCCGATCAACACGGCGATACGAGCGGTGTTGCCCTGCCCCAGCATCGAATAATTGCCCAACCCCAACGCGAGCAAGAGCGGTGAAAACGGTCCCTTGAGACCGTCGGTCATCATCTTAAAGAGAAAGCCAATACCGACCGGCGTGATCATCATCGGCAGCAAAAAGACCACGCGAAAAAAACGCTTGCCCGGCAGATTTTGAACCAGCAGCAGTGCCAATCCGAGTCCGAAAATATACTCGATGACCACCCCACCCACGACGAACACCAGCGTTACCACCAGCGAACCGGGCAGCCCATCGTTTGCGATCAGCGTCACCATGATTAGCCACGCCAGTACCGCCGAGAGCGCCACCGTGATCAAGCGCATGATCGCGCCGAATAGACTGAAGCGCGGGCTGCGGAAATAGCTGTACAGCATGTAGATCAAGAAGCCGACGAAAACAGCCAGCACGACCCAACCCAGAAATGGAATCTGACCTTGCCTGCCTAAGAAACTGCGCTGCTGGCTGCCGGTGATAAGTTTCGCGTAGTTCGCCAGTCCGACAAAATCGATCTCAAATCCGCCTCGAACAATCTTGAAGACCGAAAAGGACAAATACAGAGATACCAGCAGCGGAAACACCGAAAGCACCAGCACAATGATGACGGCTGGCAGCAGCAGCACGTAGCGGGCTGAGGCATCTAGTCGTGACGTGAAATTGGCGATGCGCGACACCTGATCTTCTGCGAGATTGAGCGGGGCTGCATCCAAATTGTCTTTAGCCTGCACAGAAAACTCCAATATTGGAAATAACACTCCGGCATGAAAAATGCCGGAGTGGTCGTCAATTGTTTACATCATAACCCGAATTAACTGCCGCCCTTGATACCCAGAGAAGCCTTGTAGGCAGCAAGCTGAGTGTCGCGTCCAAACTGGTCGGTCAGTTCGTTCCAACGGTCGCTGATCTCCTTGGCGGCGTCCGCAGAGGACATTTCGCCTGCCACAAAGCGCGCCAGCACGTCATCCAGTACAACCTGCTCGTATTGCTGATTCTGCGGGATACGCAGGTCAAGCACCATGTTGGGGTTGTTGAGACTGTTCTGGATCGCGCCCAGATAGTTATTGGCGGATGCTTCGCTGAAGCCAGCCGCGAGCCAAGGCGTCAAGTCGGTGAACTGCGACGTGCGGTACGGGTTGAAGCCCGTCTTCCCCAACGTGACGTCTACGTTAGACTGCGCTGGCTGTGACATATAGGACAGGAAGGCATAGGCAGCCGCCTTCACGTCATCGGGAGCAGCAGCGCTCACGCCTCCCGACCAGCCACCGAACGAGGCGAACGGCGCGTGATTGACACCCTTGTCGTCGGCATACGGGCAGGTCGTGCTGTCGCAGTCAACCAGTTCGCCGGTGCTGCGATCCAGCACCTGAGTCGAGCCGGGGGTGATGACCGCGCCGGTCAGACCGTTGACGTTAGAGCCTTCGGCGACCGCCAGTGGACCGATGTCGCCCCAGTCCAGAGACAGGGCGCAGCGCCCGGAGGTGAACAGACTGCGGGTGTCGCCGACGCCGTCCGTCAGCACCGTCGGCTCGCTGTAGGGAATCAGCGATTGGTAGATGTCCAGCGCGTGAATGAAGGCGGCATTGTTCACCAGCGGTTCCATCGTGGTGGTGTCGAAGAACGCGCCCTGCCCGGTGCCTTGAGCCTGAATGAATGGCGTGGCAATCGAAAGAATCCACCAGTACGCCTGCTGTGCCTTCGCCATCGAAATGCACGAGCCGAAGTCACCCACGCCGTCGCCGTTCATGTCCATGCCGTTGGCGGCTTGGGCAATCGCAACGTAGTCGTCCCACGTGTTGGGCGGATCCATGTTCAACTGCTGCAGCACGTCGGTGCGGTAATAGACCATGTGGAAATCGCCGTCCAGCGGAACGGTGTAGATGCTGCCGTTATACATGGCGCTGAAATTGCGGAAGAACTGACCGATGTCGTCCCACTAAATCGCGGGATCGTTGTTGACGTAGGAGGTCAGGTCTTGAATATAGCCGGGGGTGGCGAAGTCCGCGATCCACTGCGGGGCGAAGACGAACGCCTGATAGCTGTCGGTTCCCGTCGCCTGATCGGTCAGCATGGTCTGATACAGGTCAGAGTTCGGGACGGTCACGATATTGATCTTCGCGCCGGTCAGCGCTTCAAAGTCGGGGGCGCGCCGCTGGAGCGGCTCTGCGATCTGAGGTCCCGTGAAGGTCAGCAGATTCACGGTGACGCCTGCGAACTGCTGGGAGTCCTGAGCTTGGGCGGCAAAAGGGATCACACCAAGCACCAGAGCTGCTAAAATAACTAGAAAAAGGGTTTTCTTCATTGCCAATGCCTCGTAACTATTGTTTAAGAACGGGCGAATAGCGCGGTCGAACTAGTGGAGCGAATGCTTCAAATCGATCACCTCGCTTTCCCTCTACAACCCGCCGCAATATGAGAGGCAGCAAAAGTACCTCTCCAGCATCGGCTGCATTGCGGCGCGCTTTATCGTCCCAGTTCTGCGGGCATCCGCGCGGGCGGAATCTTTATATTCAACAAACATGTTATGGATAACATGTTAAGGTTAACTTAGCACGGAATCCCCAAGGTGTCAACCAATGCCTGAACTGGACAGATTCACTCTAGTTGCTTGCTAGAAATGCCTCCATACGCTGTCCCACCCGCTTGATATGGCGGCTGATGAGCGTCAAGAGCTGCAAATTGTCGTTCTGACGAAGCGCCTCGACGATCTGCTGATGCTCAAGCACCAAATCGGCGCGGTCAAACAGACCAATTCCCGTGTATAAGCGAGATAGCTGTAAATGGACGTGCAGGTCTTCCCAAGATTTCAGTAAAAAGCGATTTCCCGACAGACTGACCAGCGCGCGGTGAAACTGGTGATCGAGTTGCAGGTAGTCCTTGAAGTCGCTGTAGAGCGCGCCGTCGCTTGCGGCTGCCATCTGAGCGATCAGCGCCTGCAAGTTCTCGACCGCCTCACGCGGTGCCACCACTTCGGTGAGGGCGTGCAGCTCCAGCGTGTGGCGTACATCGAACAGTTGGTGCATCTCCTCCGGTGTCAGAATCTCAGCGACGACGAACCCGTGATTCGTCTTCTGCGTGACCAAGCCTTCGCCGTTGGCGCGCATCAGCGCTTCCCGCACCGGGGTATTGCTCATGTTGAGTTGGCTTGCCAGATTGTCGATGCTGATCGGGGCACCTGGACCGAACTCCTGATTGACGATGGCTTCGACCAGCGCGTTGTAAGCGATGTCCGCCAGCGAAAGATACGCGGATCGCTTGAGCGCGCCGTAGTCCGATTTGCTACGCGGTTCCGATATAGACATTATCTGTCAGCTTCAAGAATGCATGATGCATGATATGATAGATCGAAACTTTCCATAGTTCAACCCGCAATTTCTCCCGTGTCGGCGGTCGAAGCGGACACACTGTAGTTTGACAAACCGAATACTCGGTGCTATTTTCATGCATGATGCATCCAGCGTGAAATCAACTAGACCTGCTTACTATGAAAATAATCGCTTTAACGGTCAGGGACATTCGCTTCCCCACTTCGCGCCAACTTGACGGGTCGGATGCAATGGTTGCCGACCCGGACTACTCGGCGACCTACGTCGTTTTGGAGACCGACAGCGGCTACGAAGGGCATGGTCTCGCCTTCACCATCGGGCGCGGCAACGAAGTCGTTGTGGCAGGTGTCAAGGCGCTCGCGCCGCGCGTGGTTGGCAAAACGCTGGAATCGTTCACCGAGAACATGGGCGCGTTCTGGCACATGATCACCGGCGACAGCCAACTGCGCTGGATCGGTCCCGAAAAAGGCGTGATTCATCTGGCGACGGCGGCAGTCGTCAACGCCGTCTGGGATTTGTGGGCGAAAGTCGAGGGCAAGCCGCTCTGGAAACTGCTAGTCGATCTTTCGCCTGAAGAACTGGTTCGCTGCGTCGATTTCCGCTACATCACCGACGCCATCACGCCGGACGAAGCACTCGCGCTGCTCAAAACGACACGAACCAACTCGCCCGCTGCGCGAAGCCGAAATGCTGCGCGACGGCTATCAAGCCTACACCACGTCGAGCGGCTGGCTCGGCTACAGCGACGACAAGATTCGCCGCCTCTGCCGCGAAGCGCTCGCCGACGGCTGGACGCACTTTAAGCTCAAGGTCGGCGTGGACATCGACGACGACGTGCGCCGCTGCGCTATCCTGCGCTCGGAGATCGGCGACGAGCGTAAACTGATGGTCGATGCCAATCAAATCTGGGACGTCGATGAAGCGATTGCTAACATGCGCCAGCTTGCGCCTTTCAAGCCGTGGTGGATCGAGGAGCCGACCAGCCCTGACGATGTGCTCGGACATGCCGCCATCCGCCGCGCCGTCGCGCCGATTGGGGTGGCAACGGGCGAACACTGCATGAACCGGGTCATGTTCAAACAGTTCATGCAGGCGCAGGCGCTCGACTTCTGCCAGATCGACAGTTGTCGTCTCGGTGGCGTCAACGAGGTGATCGCCGTTTACCTGATGGCGGCGAAGTTCGGCGTGCCGGTTTGCCCGCACGCGGGCGGCGTCGGCTTGTGCGAGTACGTCCAGCACCTGCAAATCTTCGACTACATCTGCGTGAGCGCGTCTCTCGACAACCGCATCATCGAGTACGTCGACCACCTCCACGAGCATTTCATCGACCCGGTGGTCATGCGCGGCGGGCATTACCTGCCACCCCAGAGTCCCGGCTACAGCATCCAGATGAAAGCCGAAAGCCTCGCCCAGTATGAATACCCGAACGGGGCAGCGTGGGCGTGAGCGCCATCGTTGATAGTCACGTCCATTTCTGGAAGCCGTCTCAGTTCCAGTACGACTGGCTTAAGTCAATCGCGCCGCTCAACCGCCCATTCGAGCCAAACGATTTGCAGCAGGTGGCCGCGGGCGTCGATCTGGCGGGCGTTGTCTTCGTGCAAGCCGACTGCGCGCCTGATCAAGGGCTTGCCGAGGCGCGGTGGGTCGCTTCACTGGACGCGCCAGTCACGCCGATCAAAGGGATCGTCGCCTTTGCCCCGCTTGAAGAGGGTGGGGCGGTGCGCGCAATGCTTGACGTGCTCGCCCAGATTCCCCGCGTCAAGGGGATTCGCCGCTTGATTCAGTCTGAAGCCAGCGGATTCGCCTTGCAAACCACTTTTGTCGATGGGGTACGTCTGCTCGCCGACTACGACCTGCCCTTTGACCTCTGCGTCTTGCATCACCAGTTGCCCGACGTGATCGCGCTGGTCGAGCGCTGCCCCGACGTGCGTTTCGTCCTCGACCATCTCGGCAAGCCGGGTATCGCGGACGGTGAAATCGACATCTGGCGTCAGCACATGAGCAGACTGGCGAAGTTCGAAAACGTTTCGTGCAAGCTGTCGGGGCTTGTCACCGAAGCCGATCACGTCCACTGGCAGCCCGCCGATCTGCGCCCCTACGTCGATCACGCGCTGGAAGCCTTCGGCGCGGGACGGTTGATGTTTGGCAGCGATTATCCGGTCTGCACGCTCGCGGCGACTTACCAGCGTTGGCTGGATACGCTCACGGCGCTGCTCGCGCCGGACGAAAGGCAGCAGATTTTCGCGGAAAATGCGACCCGTTTCTACAGGCTCTAAACCGAGTTTTCAGGGAGGCAACCATGACGGATACGTATCTCGTCACCGGCGCGATGGGCTGCATCGGCGCATGGACGCTCTATCATCTGGTCAAGCAGGGCAAACGTGCCGTCAGCTTCGACGTGACCGAAAACCGCTCGCGCCTCGACCTCCTGCTCAGCCGCGCCGAGCAGGAGACGATCACGTTTGTCCTCGGCGATCTGACTCAATTCGATCAGGTGCGCGCCGTCCTAAGCGATCAGCAAGTGACGCACGTCATTCACTTGGCGGCGCTTCAGGTGCCGACCTGCCGCGCGAACCCCACGCTTGGGTCGCAGGTCAACGTTACGGGGACAGTCAACGTCTTTGAGGGCGCGCGCCAGTCCGGGATCGCTCACGTGGTTCTGGCGTCCTCAATTGCTGTCTACGGGTCGCCCGATGATTACCCGACTTCCCTGCTTCCTGCCGACGCGCCAATGCTGCCGCACACGCTTTACGGCGTCTTCAAAGTCGCCGACGAAGGTATTGGACGTATCTACTGGCAGGATTATCAGATTTCGAGCACCGTGCTGCGCCCCTATACGGTCTATGGTGTTGGGCGCGATCAGGGGCTGACAAGCGAGCCGACCAAAGCGATGCTGGCGGCGGCACGCGGCGAGGATTACCACATTGGTTTCGGCGGCAAGATGCAGTTTCACCTCGCCTCTGACATGGCACAGCAGTTCATCGAAGCCGCTGAAAGACCGCTGGCAGGCACGTTCGGCTTCAACCTCGGTACCGCACCCGTCGCCGTCAGCGAAGTCGCGCGCCTGATTATGGAGATCAAGCCCGGCGTGACCATCACAAGCGCCGACACTGTGCTGCCATTCCCCGAAGGCTGCGACGGCAGCACGCTGCGCGCTTCTTTCGAGCACGTCTACGAAACATCCCTTGCCGAAGGAGTACGCGACACGATCAGGCGGTTTGAAGCGCTGCGCCTTTAGAAGCTGTTCAAGCATCAAACGAAAAAGGTTCATGTGCAATTTCGGTGAAGCTAAGGTGGAGCGAGCGACAACACGCGAAGACGCAATAAGTCAAACTTCGCTCGACCGAACATCTGTCATTTCATGAACTTGAGCCGATTCACTTGTCCTTCGACCAACCCATTGCTCCAAGGAAGGGACAAGGCTGCTCGGACGGCAGCGTAATCCCGCTTGACGCCTCGGGCGAAGGTCCGCAATTCTCGAACAGAGGCGTGAAGCGCCCGTTGGAGCCAGTCATCGAAGGCTTCTTCCTGGTGCTGACGCAGGGTCGCTGCAAAAGCTTGTGCTTCACTCGCCATTTGAGCCACATCGGGATGAAGGGACGCAATCTGCTGAACCTGCTGGCGCTGAGCCTCGGTCAGCACTTTCGGAGGGGAAAGCAGCAACCAGGTGGCGCGCCGTGGGGTCAGCTTTTCGGGAGGATTCGGCGCGGGCGAGAGCGCTGGCAAGGTCACAGGCGGATTCATCAGTGGGTGGCGGACGTTAGCGAGAAAGGTCGCCACGGTCGCAAGACTCCCGATGAACCCCTGGGCTTGCAGATCGCGCCAGAGTTGACGAACGGTGCGCTGTCCGTCGAAACCGTGCTGGAGCAGATAGTCCTCATAGGGCGTCAGCGCCAGGGTTTCTTTGCGTCGGCGACGACCGGTCGGGGGAGAGATCGCCTGGAGGTATTTGCGAATGGTTTTGCGGTCGAGTTGGAGCCGATGGGCAATAGCAGCAATGGTTAGCCCGTTGTCACGGAGCTGACGTGCTGCGTGGAAACGAGCCTGGCGTCGTTCATGAGCGGGTGAACAGGCGCGCGGCAGAACGGTTTCTACACGCGCTGCAGCACGCCAGGCGATCTTTGAATACATCGAAGTGTGGTACAACCGTCAGCGGCGACATTCGGCGCTGGGCTATCTCAGCCCCTGCGCTTTTGAGCAGCGTGTTCGCCCCTGACATTTTTATCGTCCGTCAAATCGGGGTAAGGTCACTTGCGATCCGCCTCAGGCTGAGTAGTATCTGTTGAGCCTAGTCGGTTGGACAGCCTATGGAATTGCTTTTCGTCTACGGGACGCTGCAAGATCCGGCAGTTCAAGCCCGCGTGTTCGCTCGCGTGGTGCCGGGCACCCCGGACGCGCTCGACGGCTACCGCAAAGAGTCGATCACCATCGACCGCGCCGTCTACCCGATTGCGGTGCAGGACGCTGACAGCCGAATTTCCGGGCAGGTGATCGAGGTCACGCCGGAAGAACTGGTGTTGATCGACCAGTACGAAGGCGCGGAGTATCGGCGGGTTCGCGTGCGACTGAGCAGCCAGCGCGAGGCGTGGGTCTACTGCGAGTGACTGGACGGTGGGGGCGAGGCGTGCCTCGCCCCTACAATACACGTGTGATCGCCTGAAACCTATCTCTACCGACTGCCGCTGATCGCGTTGCGCGGCTCCGGCGTCGGCTGATCGGTCGCGCTCTCGGTGGGCGCAGGCGCTTCAGTGGGCGGCAGCGGTGCTTCGGTCGATTCGACCGTCGGTGTGGGCGTCGGTTGAAGGTTCGCAGGCGTGACCGCCACTACGCTCACCTCGTCCACCTGCCAGCGATCCGCAGCCGCTCCATCGCTCGGCGCGACCCCCTGCCACAAGAACTGAAGCTGGATCATCTGCCCAGCATAGCCGGTCAGGTCGATCACCTCCTGCTGCCAATCCGAGCGGTTGGTCGGCGTGTAGACCGTCGTCCAGTTCACACCGTCGGTGCTGACCTGCACCAGCGCAATCGAACGGTCGCTCGTGAGCAGCGATTCGAAGCTCAGCAGCACCGCCTGCCCCGGCAGCACGGTCGTCAGGTCGATCATCCGATCCCAGCGCAGCACGTCTGCCTGATTGCTGGCGCTCACCTGCCAGCCCAGCCCCTGCGCGCCGAAAGCGGCGTCGGGCGTGAGCGCCCAGCCAGCCAGACTCGACCAATCCGGTGCGCCGTCGTCCATCGAGGCGTAAGCAGGCAGCGCCAGCGGCGCGAACACGGTCGGCTCAATCGTGGGCGTGTCGGTGGGCAGCGCGACCGTCGGGAAGGGCAGTGCGGTCGGCAGTTGGGTCGGCGGCGTGACCGTCTCGGTCGCTTCGGGCGTCGGCGTGTCAGTGGGCGGCACTACCGTTTCGGTCGCTTCTAGTGTTGGTGTTTCCGTACCGATTTCGGTCGGAATGGGCGTCACCGTTTCGGTCGCTTCCAACGTGGGGGTTTCGGTGACGTTCTCCGTCGCCTCTGGCGTTGGGGTTTCGGTCACACTGTCGGTCGCCTCTGGCGTGGGCGTGGCGGTCGGCTCCGGCAGTTCCAGCACCTGCACCGAACTGAGCGTCACCTTGTCGAGGTCAATGTACTGCCCCAGCGCGCCCGTGAAGCGCACCGTCACCGGATAGACCGCCGTCCACGGCAGCGCGATGCTGATCGGCTGCTGGTACTGCACGGTTGCGCTGTGATTGTCGATGGTCTGGCAGTTGTAAATCTGGCTGAAGCAGACTTCCATTGGTCCCTTGTCGGGTCCCATCGTGCGATACAGCACCAGATAGTGCCCCGCGGTTCCGTTGACCATGAAGGTGACGGTCGAATCCGGCTGCGAAGTGTACATCACGTGCCCGCTGCTGTAATGCGAGTCATTGCTTTGAATCCACTGCCCGCTGTAGATCAGTCGGCTGCTGCTCTCCTGATAGGTGCTGCCCTCGTTGAGTGGATTGGGACTGCTCAACATGCTCGCCGAGTCGAAGTCCATGAACGGCGTCCCGCCGGAGCCGAGATTGGTCAGCGTGATCGGGAAGCTCCCGGCGTTGGGCATCAGGATGTTGATCGGCTGCTGGTAAGCAATCGGCAAGCCGTAGTTGCTGAAGGTAGTGCATTGGACGCCGATGCACAACTGCATTAGCCCGTGATCGGGCGCGGCGGTGCGCAGGATTTGCAACCGATCTCCGGCAGCCACCGTCACGTTGAAGGCGATGCTGGCACCGTTCTGACTGGTGAACGCCACCTGTCCGCCGTCATAGCTGGCATTGCTGCTGAGCTGCCAGTCGCCGTTGGCATAGACGTTCGGGCTGTTCTCCTGATCGGTATTCCCAACCGTCAGCGGCGCGAGCGCAGGCGCAAGCTGAACCAGTTGGAGATCAAGGTACTGCCCGTTGCTGCCGGTGAAGGTGACGGTCACCGGATAGGTGCCAGTCCAGGGCACGAAGAAGGTGTGAACCGACCTGTAGCGGGTGGATGGGTCGCTGTTGTTGATGGTCTGGCAGGCGAACACTTCGCTGAAGCAGACTCGCATCGGTCCCTTATCGGGTCCCATCGTGTGATCGATGAGCAGTTGATCCCCGGCGGTCGCGCTGATCAGGAAGGTGTAGCTGCTGTTGGGTACGCCGGTGTAGTGGGCGGTTCCGGTGGGATACTGAGCGCCGCTGTCCGCGATCCACTGCCCGCTGTAGGTAATGCCCGCGTCCCCGTCAACGAACAAGTATCCCTCGTTCAGCGCGGTTGGGCTGTCCAGCAGCGAGACCACGTCGAAGTCGAGATACTGCCCGGCGATCCCCTGATTGGTGATGGTGATGGTGAAGCTCCCCGCGTTGGGCAGCAGAATGGTGAGCGGCTGCTGGTACAGCGGAATGATGCTGGTGTTGCTGAAGGTCTGGCACACCCCCGTGCCGATGCAGACCTGCATGTTGCCCCGATCCGGTCCGGTCGAGCGGAAAATCTGCAAGCGGTTGCCCGCCGTCCCTATCAGCGGGAAGCTGAGCGACGCGCCGGGCGATCCGGTGAAGTGCATGGTGCCGCCGCTGAAGCTGCCGCCGCTGGACGTGCCCCAGGCGCCGACGTAATTGATGTGCCCGCCATTATCCTCGAAGCTGTGCCCCACCGTCAGAACCGTCGGCGCGGTGAAGTTCGCCGTGACCGTCTTGTTGCCGTTCATCGTGACCATGACCGTGTTCGTGCTGCCGCTAGTGCCGCCGCTCCAGTGATCGAAGCTGTAGTCCGGGTTGGCGGTCGCATGGATAGTCACCACTGTCCCGATGGTATAGCCGCTGCCGGAGCAGTTGGATGGCGTATAGACGCTGACCGTGCCGCCACCGCTGGGACTGACCGCCGTCGTGAGCGTGTAGCAGGCGACGGCGAACTCATACGCGCCGATGTCCACCGTCCCGCCGACGATACGCGGGAAGCCAGAGCCGCGCTGGTCGGTGGTCAGCGGATCGCCGTTCTGATCCACTGCTTCGGCGTTGTTCCCGGCATCGATTGCCGGGCTGCCGGATTGCAGTGCGAGTGTCCGGGTGAAGCCGCCGTTGTCCGCCAGCGCGCCGAGACTCGGGTCGGTATTCGTCCCAACTGCCCCGCCGAAGCCGCAGCTAGTGCCGTTGTCGATATTCTTGCCGCCGTCGGAAAAGCTGATGCCGTCGAGCTGGCAGTTGTTGGCACCGTTGTTGTTGGCGACGATGCTGTTCTGGATGGTCAGCGTCCCGGTCTCGTACCAGATGCCGCTGCGGGTAGCGTTCGCCGCCGTGTTGTTGGCAATCGTGCTGTTCACAATCAATACGTGCGGCGACCCGCCGTAGCTGTCGAGCGCGCCGCCGCCGTTGGAGCCGCCGCTGGTCGTCACACTGTTGCCGGAGACGGTGCTGTTGATCAGGTTCAAAGTGCCGCTAGAGTTCTCCAAAGCGCCTCCGTAGTTACCGGCGGTGTTGCCCGACAGTTCGCTGGAGACGATGGTCAGCGTGCCACCTGAGTTGTCGATCCCGGCACCATAATTCGCGGCATTGCCGACGACGCGCACATGATTGAGCGTCAGCGTCCCACCGGTGAAAATGCCCCCGCCGCCGCCACTGGAGAGCGCGCCATTCGAGAGCAGCAGGTCGTTGAGCGTCAGGTCGCTACCCGTATTGACGTAGAACAGGCGGAAGCTGGACGCGCCGCTGCGGACGATGCTCGCGCCGTTGCCGTTGAGGGTCAGCGTCCCGGCGGTCGCACTGGTGATGATGTGCGGCAGCCCGGTCGTGGAATCGAGCGCAGTACCGGATGTCAGCGTATAGGTGCCGCCGGTCGCCAAGTTGATGGTCTCATCGGTCGAGGTGCTGTTGGCGCAGTTGATGGCGTCGATCAGGCTGGTCGTATCGCCGTTGGGGACGGTGTACGGGAAGGTCATGTAGCAGGTCTGCTCCTCATACGCGCCGATGTCTACGTGGTTGCCGCCGCGCCGGGCATAGCCGCGTTGGTCGGTGGTCAGCGGAGTGAGGTCTCTCGGATCAACCGCTTGGCTATCGTCTCCCGCGTTGATCGCCGGGCTGCCGGGCATCAGCGCGTGGGTCTTGGTGGGTCCGCCGTTATCCGCCAGCGGACCGAGCATCGGGTTGGCATTTAGACCGAAGTTGCAGGTCACTCCGTCCTCCAGATCACCATCCGTGATCAAGGTGCCGCCCTCGAAATTGCAGTTGTCGCCGTTGCTGTTCCCAGAGATGATGGTGTTGACGATAGTGTTGTCACCCGACCCCACGTACAATCCGCTGCGGTCTATATCGGCGGCGCTGTTGAGGGTGATGGTACTGTCGTAGATTTTAAGAACCGGAGATACAGCGAACGACTTCACCGCGCCGCCGCCGTTGACGCCGTTGCTGGTGGTCACGCTGTTGCCGGAAATGGTGCTGCTGATGATGTAAAGCGTAGCACTGGGATTAGAGATGGCGCCTCCTTCATTTATCGCCGTGTTGTTCGAAAGCGTGCTGTTGATCACGCTCGCCGTTGCGCCGGCGCCGTTGGCGATCGCGCCGCCTTCGGCAGCCGTGTTGTGTACGACGGTGCTGTCGATCAAGGTCAGGGTGCCGAGGTTGTAGAAACCGCCCCCCAAGCCGCTGGGATTCTGGGCGTTATTGACCGTGAGCTGGTTGATCGTCAGCTCTCCGCCAGTGTTCACGTAGAAGATGCGGAAGTGGTCGGCAGTGCCCCCGAGCTGGATGATCGCTCCGCTGCCGTTGATGGTCAGCGTCCCGGCACTCGCGCTGGTGAGGATGTGGGGCAGCCCGGTGGTCGTGTCGCTGGTATACCCGGAGGTCAGCGTGTAAGTGCTGGTGGTCAGGTTGATCACGTCGTCGCCCGCGCTGGCATTGGCGCAGAGTATGGCGTCGATCAAGCCGCTCACATCGCTCGCACCGATGTTGTACGGAGAGCCATCGCAGGTGAGCGGCGTCGAACGCCCCTCACTCGGCGTCAGCGCCTCAGGGATGTCGCCGGGGAGCAACTGCCCTTTGTCCGGTGAAGTGAAGGGGGTCGGTGTTCCCGGCAGCGTTTGCGCCGCCGCCAGCGGAACTAAGGTAAGGCTGAAAGCTGCTACTATCAGGGGACTTATCAGGCGGAGGAGCAGGTGCGGTTTCATGGGATCGCCGTCTTTCTCAGGATAATGTTAGCGAATAATCGCGTTCGATCCAGCGGCTCGGCTGCGAAAAAAGGACCCAAGCGAGTTGTAGTCCTTTCAGAACCAATCAAATCGGCTGCGCACGCGCGAAGTCAACTCGACTTCACGAATGGGCAGCACTGGAAGGTTGCTATGAGAACTCGCTCCCACTGCATTTCTGCCAATATGGCAGTGATGTAGCGAACGTGCCCACATCTGCTTCAGCGGCACAGTTTCGAGCGACGTTTCGCCTGCGATTTCCCTTCGAGGTGGAACTTCTTAGCTGTCTAACACAAAATGGGTTAAATGTCAATCAAAAGGGAAAGGGGGGCGCGCCGCTTCGGTACGATTATTTGCGCCTTGCTCCGTGTGTGGGCTAACATGTACAGGGAACTGCAAGGGACACTATGACTCAACCGCAGAGTACCCGCCTGCTGGAAGTCGCCCATCTCACCAAATCGTTTCGGGGGCTGCGCGCCCTTGAGGATGTCACGCTGTCGGTGGAATCGGGCGAGATTCGCGGCGTCATCGGACCGAACGGGGCGGGCAAAACCACGCTGTTCAACTGTCTGACCGGGTATCTCGCCCCCACGAAGGGCACCATCCGCTTTCAGGGGCGAGACATCACCGGGATGAAGATGCCCACCGTCACCCGGCTGGGGATCGCGCGGACCTTCCAGAACATCCGGCTGTTCGGCGCGCTTTCGGTGCTGGACAACGTGCGCACGGCGCAGCAGCTTCGAACCCGCTTCGGCGTGATCGAGTTCCTGTTCGGCACCGGATCGTTCTGGCGTAAGGAGCGCGCGCTCACCGAGCAGGCGATGGCGCATCTGGAATTGTTCGGGTTGGCGGAGCAGGCGGATCGGCAGGCGTCGAGCCTCGCCTACGGGATGCAGCGGCGGCTGGAAATCGCCCGCGCGCTGGCGACCTCGCCCAAACTGCTGCTGCTGGACGAACCCGCCGCCGGGATGAACGTCAGCGAAACCGACGCGCTGCACCACATGATCCTCAACGTGCGCGAGCGCTTCGGCGTGACCATCGTTCTGGTCGAGCATGATATGCGCTTGGTCATGAATATGTGCGACCGCATCACCGTGCTGAATTACGGGCGCGTGCTGGCGACCGACACGCCGGAAGGCGTTCGCCGCAATCCGCTGGTCATCGAGTCGTATCTGGGCAAAACCCAGTCGGCGGCTTCGTGAAAGGATGACCCGATGCTCCAGCTCGACAACATCGAAGTCTATTACGGCAAGATTCAAACGCTGAAAGGCGTCTCGCTGACCGTCAACGACGGCGAGCTGGTCACGCTGATCGGCTCCAACGGCGCGGGCAAATCGACCACGCTGCTGACCATCTCCGGGCTGATGCGTCCGCGCCGGGGCAGCATCACCTATAACGGGCAAGCCATTGATCACATGCCGCCGCACGAGATCGTCAATCTGGGCATCGTCCACTGCCCGGAAGGACGGCGGCTGTTCGGGCATCTGACGGTCGCCGAGAATCTGCGGCTGGGCGCAGTCACCAAGCGCAGCCGCAGCGCCTTTGAGCGGACTCGGCGCGAAGTGTACGATCTTTTCCCGCGCTTGGAGGAGCGAGCCGGGCAGTCCGCCAGCACTTTATCCGGCGGCGAGCAGCAGATGCTCGCCATCGGGCGGGCGCTGATGACGCAGCCCAAGCTGCTGCTGCTGGACGAGCCGTCGCTCGGCTTAGCGCCGCTGCTGATCGAATCGGTGTTTGCGACCATCCGGCGGATTAAGGCGCAGGGCGTGACCATTCTGCTGGTCGAGCAGAACGCATTTCAGGCGCTCGACGTGGCGGATCGCGGTTACGTGATGGAGACCGGCAAGATCATTCTGGCGGATACGGCTGCGGCGCTGCGGGCTGATCCGCAGGTGGAGCAGGCGTATCTTGGAGGAGAAGTAGGAGCATGAGTCTGCCGTTATACGCCTTACAGCAGCTCATCAATGCCTTGAGCATCGGCAGCCTGTATGCGCTGATGGCGGTCGGCTTGGCGATGGTCTTTGGCATCCTGCGGCTGATCAACTTCGCGCACGGCGACATGATGATGGTCGCCGCCTACATCGCCGCCTTCGCGCTGATCGCGGGGATTTCGCTGCCGGTCGCGCTGGCGATGATGGTCGCCGGGACGGTGGTGGTCGCGGTGCTGATGGAACGGGTCGCCTATCGCCCGATCCGATCCGCGCCGCCGATTGCCGCGCTGCTAACTTCGTTTGCCGTTGGGCAAATTCTGGAAAACGGCGCGCTGCTGACCTCGCGCTTCGCCGGGCAGCCGGTGCAGATCGCGTTTCCGGCTATCGACTTCCTGCGCGGCGTTGTGACCATCGGCGCGCTGACCATCCCCAAAGTCAACCTCGCCAGCTTGGTGCTGGGGCTGGTGCTGCTGCTGCTGCTGACCCTGTTCGTCACCCGCACGACGCTGGGCTTGTCCATGCGCGCGGCGGCGGAGGACATCCGCGCGGCGCAGTTGATGGGCATCAACACCAACCGCGTGATCGTCACCGCCTTCGTGATCGGCGCGATTCTGGCGAGCGTCGCCGGGCTGCTCTACGCGGTGCAGACCGGAACCATCAACCCGGAGATGGGCTTTTCTCCGGTGCTGAAAGCCTTCATCGCCGCCGTGATCGGCGGGTTTGGCAGCATCAGCGGGGCGGTAGTGGGTGGCTATACGCTGGGCATATTGGAAGTGGTGCTGACCGCTATCCCCGGCTTAGGCGACATCCTCCCGGCGGCGACCACCGCGCCGGGCGTGATTCAGTTCTTCAAGACTTATCTGCCGTCGTCGCTGACCAGCTACCGGGATGCGTTCGTGTTCGTCATTCTGATTCTGCTGCTGCTGGTGCGCCCCGGTGGAATTCTGGGCACCTCCGACAACGACGGCGGGCGCTGAGGATGATGCCATGACGGTCGCCAAAACCCAGAGAAACGGGTTCATCCTCCTGTTTGCGGTGACGCTGGTGCTGCTGATCGGGCTTCAGCTTTCCGGCAGCAACTTCTGGCTGAGCATCGTCATCAATCTGGGCATCGACATCATTCTGGTGGCGAGCCTGAACCTCTCCAACGGCTTCACGGGGGTGTTCTCGCTGGGTCACATCGGCTTTATGGCGTTGGGCGCGTACATCTCGGCGATCCTCACGCTGCCGCTGGACAAGAAGCACAGCTATTTGCGCGATCTTCCGGCTTGGCTGGCGCCCGTCCATCTGGACGTGATGATCGGCTCGTTCCCGATTGGCTTTCTGGCGGCGACTTTGATCGCGGGCGTGATCGTGACCATCGTCGCACTGCTGGTCGGGCTGGTGCTGATGCGGCTTTCCGGGCACTTCGTCGCGGTGGCGACGCTCGGCTTTCTGGTGATCGTGCGCGTGGTGCTGATCAACGCTGACCAGTTCACGCGTGGCTCGCGGACCTTCTCCAACGTCACCCCCTACACCGATTTGTGGTGGGTGTTCGCGTGGATGGTGATCACTCTGTACGTGGTGTGGCGGCTGAAGTTTTCCGCCTACGGGCGCGCCATGTTCGCGCAGCGCGAGGACACCGCCGCCGCGCAGTCGGTCGGCATCGTGGTGATGCGCCCGCGCCTGCTGGCGTTCGCGGTGAGCGCGTTCTTCACCGCCATCGCGGGGGCGCTTTACGCCCATTACCTGACCTCGTTTTCGCCCAAAGTGTTCTACTTCGACATCACCTTCCAAATCATCACCATGCTGGTGATCGGCGGCATGGGGTCGGTGACTGGCTCGGTGATCGGACCCGTTTTCATCACCGCCATCAGCGAGACGCTGCGCCGCATCGAGGACGCGACCCTGCTCTACGGCGTCAGCCAGATCGTGCTGGCGGTGCTGTTCATCTTGATCATCATCTTCCGTCCCGGCGGCTTAATGGGCGACCGGGAGATCAATTTCACTGGGATTTGGCAGCGGCTCCGCCCGCGCGGCGCCGCCGTCGAAGCAGGCGATCTGCCCGATGCACAGGCGGTCGAGCAGCAGCCGTCCACTCGTAAGTAATCGTTTAGCGGAGGAGTAGAGAAGATGAAACATCGTTCCACGTTTGCGCTCGTCGTTTTCACGTTGATCGCGGCTGCATTGCTGTCTAGCTTCAGCGTGATCTACGCACAGGATGAACCGATCAAGGTCGGGCTGGGCTTCGACCTGACCGGCGCGGAATCGTCGCTCGACCTGCCTGCATCCAACGGCGCGCTGCTGGCGATTGACGAGATCAACGCGGCGGGCGGCGTGCTCGGTCGCCAGATTCAGGCGGTGTCGCACGACACCCGCTACGACATGGCGCTGACCGCTCAGGTGGCGCACCAGTTCGTCGAGCAGGACAATGTGTCGGCGGTGGTCGGCTTCACCGACTCCGATTCGGTGCTGGCGGCGGGACCCATCATTCAGGCGGCGGGCATCCCCTTCATCACGGCAGGCGCGACTTCGCCGCTGCTGCCCGATCAGGTGGGCGATTTGTTCTTCATGGCGTGCTTTGGCGATAACGTGCAGGCGGCGGCGGGCGCGGAATATGCCTTCAAGAACTTCGGCAGCACCGCCTATCTGCTGTGGGATGAAGGCGTCGAGTACACCACGCTGCTGGCGAGCTACTTCAAGACCCGCTTCGAGCAGTTGGGCGGCACCATCGTCCTCGAAGACACCTACGCCGACGACGCGACCGACTTCTCCGCGCAGATCACCAAGCTGCGCGCGCTGTCCGATCAGCCGTCCTTCTACTACATCGCCGCGATGCCTTACAACGTGGGGCCGGCGGTGCTGCAAATGCGGCAGGCGGGGCTGGATGGGCCGATTGTCGGCGGCGACGGTTACGATACGCCGGACATCGTGAGTGTGGCGGGCGACAGCGCCAACAACGTGTTCTTCACCACCCACGCGCTGATGGACCCTGATCTGGGCACCGACGGGATCAAAGCTTTCATCGCGTCTTACAGCGACAAGTATGGTCACGCGCCGGAGAACGCTTTCGCCGCGCTGGGCTACGATGCCATGAAGCTGCTGGCGGATGCCATCAGCCGCGCTGGATCGACCGACGCGACCGCCATTCAGCAAGCGCTGCTGGAGACGAAGGACTTCCCCGGCATCACCGGGGCGATCACCTTCGCCAATGGCAGCCACATCCCGCAGAAGGGCGTGACTATCATCCAGATTGTCGATCAGAAGTTCACGCTGGCGGCAGAAGTGGTGCCGGAAGAAGTGCCGTCCGCCAGCCCAACCGAAGAAGCCGCTTCGTAAATCAATTCCACGAGGGCATGTTGGTAGGGGCGAGGCACGCCTCGCCCCTACGTCGCGGGAAACGAATAAGTGAGAAGGGGGAACTATGCCGCAGCCGAAACCGTTATCGATCACCGACGAGCGCCTGCAAGCGCTGCGCCAGCAGTTGGATCAGGCGGGCGTCGCCTTCGTCCGCTTCGAGCAGAGCGATACGCACGGGATCGCCCGCTCCAAAACCGTGCCGACCCGCCACTTCGCGCGCTTCGCCGCCACCGGACTCAACTTCCTGTTGGGTCACTTGGGCTTTGACGTGCAGTCCGGCGTGGCGATGGGATCGGGCTATCTGGAAGACCTCGGCTTCCCGGATTCGCGCATCTTCCCCGACCTCGACACGCTGGTTCCGGTTCCATGGGCGGATCACAGCGTCAGCGTACTGTGCGAGCCGCGCTTTCAGGACGGCACGGTCGCAATGGCAGCGCCGCGAGCGATTGCGCGCGGGCTGCTGGGCGAGCTGGAAAGCATGGGCTACGGCTTTTTCTCCGGCTTTGAGTACGAGTTCTATTTGGTCAACCGCGAGACCCGCCAGCCGCCGTTCCCCGGCATCCAGATTTTCACCACCCTGCGCAACAACTTCGATCCGCGCCTCGTCGATCAAATCCTGCTGGACATGCCCAAAGTTGGCGTGGACATCATCACGTCGAACTCCGAGTACGGGCCCGGTCAGATGGAGATCAACTTCGCCCCGGCAGCAGGCATCAGCGCCGCTGATCACGCCTTCCGCTTCAAAAACGGCGTGAAAGAGATCGCGCAGCAGCAGGGCTACATGGCGTCGTTCATGACCAAGCCCTACGCCGATCAATCGGCGAGCGGCTGCCATTACCATCACAGCCTCACCGACCTCAGCACCGGGAAGAATGCTTTTTCCAATGCCGATAATCTTTTTGAACTGAACGACATCTGCCGCTGGTGGCTGGGCGGGCAAATCCAGCACGCCGCCGCGATCTGCGCGCTGGCAGCGCCGACCATCAACTGCTACAAGCGCTACAAGCTCTGGTCGTTCGCGCCTACCAACGCAACCTGGGGCGTCGAGAACCGCACCGTCGGCGTGCGAGTCAAGGGGCTGAAAGGCGAGGGCGCGCATCTGGAAAACCGCACGCCCTGCGCCGCCTCGAACCCGTATCTGGTCATGTCGGCGATCCTCGCGGCGGGCATCGACGGGCTGCGCAATCACACCGAGCCGCCCGCTCCGGTTGAGAAGATTGCTTACGGCATGGGAGGCGTCGAGAACCTGCCCGCCGAGCTGCCGGAGGCGCTGGCGGCGTTGGAAGCCGATGCCCCGCTGCGCGCGCTGCTGGGCGAGGAGTTCGTCAAGCTGTACCTCGCGGTCAAGCGCCACGAGATCAACAAAGCCGCCGAATACGGCGCGGATGTCAATTCGGAGGGCTTCCTCAACCGGGTTGAGCGGTTTGAAGTGGACGAATATTTCGAATTTCTCTAAGGGCGAAGGCGATGAGCAGGAGAAAGAGTAAACCCGCCAGCAGCGGTCTGGTCGATCAAGTGGTGGAGGCGTGCGACGCCGCTGGCGTGCGGCTGATCCGCTTCCTCTATACCGATAACGGCGGGATCATCCGGGGCAAGATCAGCCACGTCAACGGCTTGCGTGAGCGCATCGGCGACGGCATCGGCTTGACCGTCGCCATGCAAGCCATGAACATGCTGGATCAGCTTGCGGCGGTCGAGGGCATGGGACCCGTCGGCGAAATCCGGCTCACGCCCGACCCGGCGACCTTCCGCCTGCTGCCTTACGCGCTCGACACCGGAGGCATGACTTCCGACATGCTCAAGCTGGACGGCACACCGTGGGAAGCCTGCCCGCGCTCCTTCCTCAAGCGGCAGATTCAGGCGGCGGCGGATATGGACATCACGCTGCAAATGGCGGTCGAGATCGAATGGTCGCTGGCGGCGCGGCGCGAGGACGGCAGCTACGCGCCGATTGACGAATCGCTCTGCTTCAGCAGCGCGGGCATGACCATCGCCCACGAGGTGATTCTGGAGATGGTCGAGGCGCTGGACGAGCAGAACATCCCGGTCGAACTCTACTATCCCGAACTGGGGCACGGTCAGCACGAGATGTCGATCCACCACGCCGACCCGCTCACCGCCGCCGACAACCACATCTTCACCCGCGAAACCATCCGCAACGTCGCCTATCTGCACCGGCTGTTCGCGTCGCTGGCGCCCAAGCCGTTTCTGGATCAGGCGGGCAATGGCGGGCACATCCACTTCAGCCTGTGGGACAAAACCGGCAAGCGCAACCTGATGTACGATCCCAGCGGCGCGTACAACATGAGCCAGACCGGGATGCAGTTCATTGCCGGCGTGCTGGATCATCTGCCCGGTCTGCTAGCGCTGACCTGCGCCTCGTTCAACTCCTATCATCGCTTGCAGCCGCACTTTTGGAGCAGCGCCTATACCGCATGGGGACCCGACAACCGCGAGGGCGCGGTGCGAGTCGCCTCGCGCTACCGCAGCGACGAGGAAGGCTCCGCTAACGCCGAACTCAAAGCCGCCGACCTTTCCGCTAACCCGTACCTTGCCTTCGGCGCGTTGATCGCCGCCGGGCTGGACGGTGTGCGCCGCCAGCTTGATCCGGGCGCGCCCACGCTGGTTGATCCCGGCAATTATACCGACGCCGAGCGCGAGCAACTGGGCATTAAGCGCTTCCCCACCAGCCTCAGCGAGTCGCTGGACGCGCTGGAAAAAGACGCGGTGCTGAAGGCGGCGCTTGGCGACCTGCTGGCGACCAGCTACATCGCGGTCAAGCGGTTGGAATACGAAACTTTCAGTCAGCACGACGAAGCCTTTGAAATCAAACACCACTTCTGGAAGTTCTAAGATGCTTGATCTCTCCGATATTCCGATTGTCGATCACCACGCCCACGCGCTGAAGAAAGCGGCGCAGCCGCTGGCGCTGGTGGATTATCAGGGTTACTTCACCGAAAGCCCCGACCCGGTGATGAAGGCACGCTACGTGCCGGACACCATCATGTGGCTGTGGGGCATCCGCGAATTGGCGGGCTATCTGAACTGCGCGCCGACCGCCGAAGCGGTACTCGCCGCGCGGAATGCGCTACCGCTGCGCGACCTCGCCAACGGCATGTGGCGCGACCAGAACAGCGAAATCCTGCTGATCGACTACGGCTTTCGCGGCGCGGAGAACTACACGCCTGAAGAACAGCGCGCGGCGTTCAACCAGCGGATCGAGATGCTGCTGCGGCTGGAAACCTTCGCGCAGGAATTGATCCTCCAGTATCCCACCTTCTCGCAGATGCTCGACGCCTTCGTCGCCGGGGTGGATGCCGCGCGGGAAAGCGGACACGTCGGGCTGAAAAGCATCATCGCCTACCGCACCGGGCTGGACCTCCAGTGGACGACCCGCGAGGACGCGACTCGCGCCTTCGGGCAGGTGAAGGATCAGGCGGATCGAGAAGGGGCGATCCGGCTCGCCAACAAGCCGCTCAACGATTTTCTGGTGCTGACGGCGCTGGACATCGCCGAGCGGCTGGAACTGCCGATCCAGTTTCACACCGGCTTCGGCGACACTGACCTCGACCTGCTGAAAGCCAATCCGCTCAATCTACGTCCGCTGCTGCAAAGCGACCGCTTCCGTCACGTGCCCTTCGTGCTGCTGCACGCCAGCTATCCCTACGTGCGCCAGTTGGGCTATCTGGCTGCCATGTACCCGAACGTGTACATGGACATCTCGCTGGCGATCCCGTTCATCACCACCGAAATCCCGCGCATGATCCACGAGGCGCTGGGGCTGACGCCGCTCACCAAAGTGCTGTATTCGTCGGATGCGTTCAGCATCCCGGAAATCTTCTGGCTGGCGAACCGTTGGGGGCGTGCGGCGTTGGAGCGCGTACTGGACGAAATCGTGCAGGCGGGCGCGCTGACCGAGGCGCAAGCCTATCACGCCGGGGAGCAAATTCTCAGCCAGAATGCGCGCCGGATTTACGGGCTGACTGATCGCTGACGGGTTTTTCTGCCCACATAGTCAGGGACAAAAGCAGCGTTGGTTCCCTCTTTACGCTCGCGTGGCTGAGGGAGTTGCTGCCGCGCCCGTGATCGTCACCTGCGCCTCAATGCTCAAGCGAATCGGTAAATCGAAAGCTGGTTCTGGCGTGGAGTAGCGGTTCGCCGCGCGGGTCGATAATCTTGATCCGTTGTATTTGGCGGTTTGCGAAAGGGCATGGTCGTGAAACTGGGAATGGTGTCGGATAGTCTGGGCTATTTGAGCTTCGACGAGGTGGTCAAGACGGCGGCGCAGTTGGGGCTTCAGCGGCTGGAGTTCGCCTGCGGGAACTGGAGTCAAGCGCCGCACGTCCAGCTAGACTCGCTGCTGGAAAGCGCATCCGCGCGCCAGACCTTCCTCGGCAAAATCCGCGACGCGGGGCTGGAAATCAGCGCGCTGAACTGCTCCGGCAATCAGCTTGCGCCCGGAGCGTCCGGTCAGGCGCACGATGCGGTCGTGCATAAAACCATCCAACTGGCGGGGCTGCTGGGCGTCAAGCGGGTGGTGATGATGTCCGGCTTGCCCGCCGCCCCCGGCGATTCGCACCCCAACTGGATCGTGGTCGCTTGGCCCCCGAAACTACCCGCATCCTCAATTACCAGTGGGACGAGGTGGCGCTCCCGTACTGGCGGCAGTTGGTCGGCTACGCGGCGGATCAGGGCGTCGAGAAAATCTGCATCGAGCCGCACGGTCATCAACTGGTCTACAACGTGGATACTCTGCTCCGGCTGCGAGCGGGCGCGGGCGAGAGGGTCGGCGCGAATTTCGACCCCAGTCACATGATGTGGATGGGCGGCGATCCGCTGGCGGCGATCCGGCGGCTGGGCAGCGCGATTTATCACGTTCACGCCAAAGATACCCGCGTCGATCCCGAAAACAGCGCCCTCACCAGCCGTCTGGAAACCAAGACCAATGATCGCGCCAGCGAGCGGGCGTGGAATTACGTCACGCTCGGCTACGGGCACGGCGAATCGTGGTGGCGGGATTTCGTGCTGCTGCTGCGGCAGGTGGGCTACAATGATGTGCTGAGCATCGAACATGAGGACGTGAGCATGTCGCCGCTGGAAGGCGTCCGCAAGACGGTCGCGTTCCTGAGCGGCATCGTCGAACTGGATTAGCGCGGGTTCTGTCACGCTGCTGTCACGCAAAGGTCGTATACTAGCGGCGGTAATAAAGTCTTTCTGAAATTAGGACATTTCCGCCGTGAGTTTGTCGCTGGTACGACCCGGTTTTGCGATCCCCAAGATTTTGCAGATGCAGGGCGTCGTGTTGGATGGCGCCGACGACATGTTCTGGGCGCGGGAGACCACCGCCGACGGACATGAACGGACGACCGAGGAAGACGTGAACGCCCTGCTGGACAGCGTGGAGCCAGCGATCATGATGTTCAACCTCGCTGGGTACGAGGTCGATCACGTGCTGATGTCCCTTCACGGTTACGCGCCCTCGACCATCCTCGACATTAATCTGCCGAATTTCAGCTACGAGCAAATCGAAGGCAGCCCGGATTCGCACGGAAACAGCTATTGGTACACCCGAACCGGCATGGAGTGGCAAACCGACCCCAACACGAGTCCCTCTGCCGACATTCCGTTCGTACCCTACGATTTGCTGGGGGCGCTGTCGTTTGTGCTGCGCGAGCGCGATTGGCTGAAAACCGGGGAAGTGACCTACGCCGTCGATCTGCGCAGCGTCGGCGCGTTGGACGTTCCCGCCAGCGAAGGGGTGCCTCAGCGGGCGGTCACCGTCTATATATCGGGGATGCCGGACAATGAATACGACTTGATCGGTCAGTCTGCGATGCAGGCGCTAGCTGCCGCCTTTCAACCGCTGGTTCAGGAGATGATGGCGTATGCCCAGATCGATCTGAGTGATCGATGGCTGGCGGTGGATGGCGATCCGACCGGGCTGCTGCACGTGTTCAACCCGGACGACGACATCGTTGCGCAGACCAGCGGCAAGCCGACTCGCTGGGGCTGCTCGATGAAGCTGAGCGCCGCCGACCAGAAGATCGTCGAGACCTGCCGCGAAATCTGGCAGTATTTGCAGACGCTGGACTACAACGATTACTACCTATGCATCACCGCCATGTCCTCCGCCGACCTGCTGAAGCAGGCGCGCGGGGTTCTCGGATCGCAGAACAAGCTGTCGCTGCCCTTCGTCCCATCGAGGGGCAAGACCCTTCAGTTCGCCTACGAGATTCGGCTGAAGGTGAGCGAGAACGGCTATTACGAGCTTCCGAAGGACTGGATGCTCAAGTATCT
The DNA here is from genome assembly GCA_963814185.1 of uncultured Chloroflexia bacterium. Classification (GTDB taxonomy): domain Bacteria; phylum Chloroflexota; class Anaerolineae; order Aggregatilineales; family Phototrophicaceae; genus Flexifilum. The sequence continues at coordinate 454,809 of CAWFCF010000004.1, forward strand.
TCAACCTGAGTTGGGCGGAACTGCTGATGCTGCTCCACAACCTGTTCGTGATCGACCTGCTCAGCGGCGTGACCGTTGACGAGGACACGCCGATGGTCGCCCCCGACCCGGACATCAGCGGCTTCTACCAAACCGACGATGGTCTGGTCAGTGTGCAGGTTAATCAGGCGGCGGACTATCTCTGGGGCTTTCTGGAGGTGCGTAAGCAGGTGAGTGTCTCCGGCTACTCCGGCTATTTCAACGTGATCGAATACTACGATCTGGACGGCGGCAGCTTCTATTATTCGCACGGCGATCTCGGAGCGGTTCCCGACCCGTTCAGCATCAGCAGCGAGGGCATTTCGACTAACGCCGATGGACAGCTTGTCCTCGACTGGCACATGACCAATGGTCGCCATTACGTTCTCACCCGATACAGCGAAAACTCGGTGGTGCCGGACGAGGCGCTCAACGGCTTGCCGCGAAGCGCGGACGGCACCCAGCCGGACGCGGTGAAGATGGTGGTGCTGTCGCAGCGCGCCCCGCTCGATCCAACCGACGAAGCCTATCTGGAGAGCGTGAACGGCATCATCACGGATTACCTGCAAGCCTACTTCGGCTCGATGCTGCCGCTCAGCGAATCCCAGCTTCTCCAATGGCTGATGCAGATGCAGGTGATCATGCGCCCCTTCACCGTGCTGGATACGCAGGACGGCGTCGTCAACGACGATTTCCCGCTGCTGATGATTGAGAACGACCAATTTCCGCTGGTGCGCTATCGCCTGCGCGAACTGCTCCAATCCACGCCGCTGGGGATGTCCGACACCGATACCCGCTCGCTGTATCAGGGATTTCTGGAAGTGGTCAATTATCGCGGCGTCGATCATCTGGTGCCGCTCGATCAGTACATCCTCTACATCACCGGCATCCACACCGAGGAGGCGCAGGCGATCTACGACGAGTACGTCGATGTCGCCGGGCTGTACACCTACCAGTTCAAAACGTGGTCGCTGACCTTTGAAATCGAAGACCTCGGCGGCGGGCTGGTTGCCCCGACCATTATCAAAGTCCGGCGCGTTGCCGCTGACGGCAGCATCCTGTGGAGCAACTACTATTTTGCGATGTTTGTGGGTCCTGCTTTGGGGCTAGGAGGCGAGATCGAGGTTGGCGGAGTGGCGAGGGATATTGCCCGCCAATTGGCGCCGCAGTTGGTGCAGAATTTCTCCAGCAACGCGGGTTGGAGCGATCTCAAAGCGATGGTGCCGTGGGAACCGAGCGATTTTGCCGGAATGGTGACGGTTTACAGCCTGTCCGCGAGCATCGGTTTGGCGGTTGCCATCCAACTGAACTTTCACACCATCACCACCTTCTTTGAGCTGACCAAAGGGCTGTCCATCGGCTATGGGCGTTTGGTCAATAATACGCCGTGTCATACCCTAAATGACGTGTGGGAGAACTCGCAGTTCGTCTTGGGCGTCGCGCTTCAACTTCAGGTCAGCTTTGTGGTCGGGGAAGCCTACCAGATCGCCTTCACCGAGAACATCGAGGATCAGGAAATCTTCGAGCCGATGCTTCAATCCGCCTCCTACACCAGCACGCTCCCGGTCAAGAGTTCAGGGATTCACTTTGCGGTGGACGGCTACACCCTCAACGCCGATGGGCAGTTCGTGATCAAGCAGTTCGCCGCGAAGTTCCACGCTTACCTCGCCTCCACTAATACGCTGCTGGAAGTACACGGCTACGCCAGCCCCAGCGGAACCGACGAGCACAACCTCGTGCTTTCGGGTCAGCGGGCGCAGTCGGTCTACAACTACCTGTACGCGGTTCTGGGCGATGCTTTCGCCGTGCCGACCCAGCGCACGCTGCTGATGGGGCACGGCGAGTACGACGCCAAATACCTCGGACAAATCCCGGATGGCACCGAAGTGGCGATCTGGCGGCGGGTGGACTTGGTGCTCAACGGCGCGCTGGTGTGCAGCGTGTTCGGCGAGAAAGGCTCGCCATGAGCGTGCTGCAATCGGTCGCGCAGGCGTTGGGCGAGTTGTTCGCGCCGCTGGACATGGCGCTGCAAGATACCGCCTCGTTCACGGTGTTCGTGCAGTTGCTCGGCTGGGATACCCTCCTGACCGACGCCGATTTCGCCGCGATTTCAAGCGCTGCTTCCGGTCGTGGATGAAGTCAACTCGCTGCTGCAAACCGTCTCCACCTTCAGCACCGAGACGCCCGGCGAAGTGGTCGAGGACGTGGTCAACAGCGCCGACGCCATCTTTCAGGTGATCGAGGGGCTGAGCGCGGTCAACCTCAATCAGATCACGACGCTGCCGCCGCCGATGAATACCACCGCGTTTTGGGCGGATTTCGCGCTGGACCTGCCGGAGTACCTGATCGTCACCTATCTGGAAAGCGCGCTGCCGCCTATGTACGCGCTGCTGCTGCTGGGCGGTGTAATTGTCGAGGAAGTCACCGACGACGACCCGCCGCGCACGCTGCATCACCTTGACTGGTCGCAGTTGACCGGGCTGCTCACCAACACCGCCGCGCACCTGAGCGCGCTTTACGGCTGGGGTGCGGATAGCTTCGACTATTCGACTCTGCTGGCACGGCTGGCGGCGCTGGGCTTGACCCTCGGCTTGCAGGTGGAACGGGTGGGCGCACTCCGAGCCGCTGATCGAGCAGTTTTACGCTGGCGCTGAGCCGCTCGACCTGCGCCAGTTGAATTTGCTGTTCGTGGATCGCGCCGTCGGCAGCGCCTACATTCGCGCCGGGCTGGTGCTGCTGCCGATCCCGCGCAGCGGCGAGACGGTCGTCAGCGGGCTGTATCTGGGCGATCTGCTCTGGGGCGATTTCTCGTCGGTCGAGCTGTCGCCGATTGAGGTTGATGCCGATACCAGCGTCACCGGGGACATCGGCTTGCGGCTGGAGCCGGGCGATCCGCCGCATCTGGAAACCAGCGCGCCGGATGTCGGCTTCGGCTTGAAGCTGATCGGCAGCCCGGACTCGCCCTACCTGCTGATCGGCGACGCGGACGGCGCGCGCTTGCAGTTATCCGGCTACGAAGTCGAGGTGCGGATTCAGGGCACGCCGACGCAACCCGAACTGATCGTGCGGGCGGCGACCACCGGCAGCGGGCTGCAAGCCGTGATCGCCCCATCGGACGGCGACAGCTTCATCCGCGACCTGCTGGGCATGACCACGCTCAGCGTGGGTGGCGACCTCGACTTCACGTGGTCGAGCGAAACCGGCGTGAGCTTCGCGGGCGGCGTTTCGCTTGACCTGACCATCCCGCTCAACCTGACTCTGTTTGTGCTGACCATCATGCAGTTGCATCTGGCGCTGTCGGCGCAGACTTCCGGCGTGATCACGGCAGAGGCGGACATCGACGCCAGCGCCACGCTGGGACCCTTCACCCTGACCGTCGCCGGGATCGGCGTGCAGGCTGCGCTCACGCCCTCGGACGACCTGACCGCCAGCGGCACTTTCGGCGGCATGGAAATCGACTGGGCATTCAAGCCGCCTACGGGCGTGGGCGCGGGCTTCGACTTCATGGGCTTGGTCTACGGCGGCGGCTTTATCGACTACGACCCCGACACCGGCGAGTACAGCGGCATCGTGACCGTGCAGTTGTTGACGCTGGGCATCACCGCCATCGCCATCATCACCACCAAGCCGCCTGACGACCCCAACGGCTGGAGCCTGTTCGTCAGCATCAACGTCGATCTGGGCAGCCTGCCGATTGGCTTCGGCTTCACGCTCGAAAAAGTCGGCGGGCTGATCGGCGTCAACCGGGCGATTGATCAGGACGCCTTCCTGAGCGGCATTCGCACCGGGCTGCTGGATTCGGTGCTGTTCCCGGACGACCCGATTGCCAACGCGCCCCGCATCCTCAGCGACCTCAACACCGCGTTCCCGATTGCGCTCGGCTCCTACGTGGTCGGCGCGATGCTGGAAATCGGCTGGGGCACGCCCACGCTGATCACGGTCAGCGCGGGCTTCATCATTCAGCTACCCGATGTAGTGATCACGCTGATCGGTCAGGCGGAAACCACGCTGCCCGACCCGAAGGTGGCGCTGGTCGAAATTCATTTCGACGTAGTTGCCATCATCGACGTGGCGGCGGGCACGCTCTCGATCTTCGCTGGGCTGCGCAACTCGCAGATCGTCGGCTTTGTGCTGACCGGGCAGATGGCGATGGTGGCGAGCTTCCTGACCGCACCTTCGTTCCTGCTCTCGATGGGCGGCTTCCATCCCGCCTTCACCCCGCCGGAGAGCTTCCCCAAGCTGGATCGGCTGGGGATCAGCTTGAGCGTGGGTGACTGGCTGAGCATCGCGCTGGAAGCCTACCTCGCGCTGACCTCGAACACGGTGCAGTTCGGCGCGGGCTTGTACCTGACCGCGAAATTCGTCGGCTTCAGCATTGAAGGCGGCACCGAGATCAACACCCTGATCCAGTTCACGCCCTTCCAGTTCCGCGCCGACATCAGCTACTTCATCACCGTCAGCGCCGGGTCGATTGAGCTGCTGGGCGTGCTGCTGACCGGAACCCTCACCGGACCCAACCCCTATTACGTCAAGGCGCAGGCGCAGTTCAAGCTGCTGGGCATTCAGACCCCGGTGGACATCTCCGAAACCATCGGCAAGACCACGCCGCTGGACGCCGAGGACAGCGTGCCGGTGCTGCCCGACGTGATCGCGGCGCTGCAAGACCCGACCAGTTGGAGCGCGGTGGACGACGGCTCGCGGCTCGGCGCGGTTCTCTTAGCGGAAGCGGCGGAAGGGGAGGTGATCCTTCACCCCGCCGGATCGGTAGCGGTGGTGCAGCGGGTCGCGCCATTGGATGTCAAGCTAGAACATTACGGCAGCGACCAAATCAGCGGCGACGACTCGCTGGAAGTCACCGAGGTGACGGCGGGCGGCGGCGCGATTGCGTGGGACTACCGCGAGGATTGGTTCGCTCCGGCGCAGTTCTTCGACCTGACGCAGGAGCAGAAGCTCAACTCGCCCTCCTTCGAGCAGATGAAAGCCGGGCTGCACTTTGGCGACGACACGGCGGACGGCGGCAGCAGCGCCGACGACCTCTACGATTACGAGCAGATCGTCTACGACCCGGAATTCATTCCCGACGGCGGAGTTAGCGCCCTGAGCGTCAATTTCCGCCCGCAGACCGCTCAGTTGAGCGGGATGCAGGCTCAAGCTGCGCCGCGCAAAGCGCCCGTGATCAGCCGCGCCGCCCCGCAGACGGTGACGCTTCAGCCCGCGCGCTACGTTGTGGTTGACCGCGACACGCTGGTCAGCGCCAGCGCGCCGATGACCTACGCCGAAGCCCGCCAGCAAGCCAGCCTCTCGCAGATCGTGGTGACCAGCGGCGAAGGAGCAGCCTCATGACCGATCTGAATCTCCGCTTTTTGCCGTGGCTGCGGCGTGGGCTGGCGCGTTCGGTGAGCGCAGGCGCAGGCGATGCCTACGCGACGCTCGGCGTGAGCTTCAAGATCGGCGGATCGTCGGTCAGCCAATCGCTGCGGATGCGCGGTCCCGGCGACGTGATCGGCATCGACCCGGCGCAGGTCTTGCGGGTCGATCCGCACTCCGGCACGGTGGATTTCGAGCCGAACTACTTCCCGTGTGTCGAATTTGTGCTGCCAGATTTGCCGTGGATGTTCACGCCCAGCGCGCCCGATGGAGACAAGCTGCTGCCGTGGCTGACGCTGGTCACAGTCAGCGACGGGCTGGGCAGCATCACGACCGGGCATCCGCTCCCGGTGCTGCACGCGCCGCTGGGCGAACTGCCGCCGGACTTGAGCGAGATGTGGGCGTGGGCGCACGTCCAGACCACCACCCTGTACGCTTCGGGGAGCTTGACTCAGGCGCTGACCGATTCGCCGGACAGCTTCATCAGCCGGATCATCTCGCCGCGCAACTTGCAGGCGGATACCGGCTATCTGGCGTGCCTCGTGCCGACCTACAAGGCGGGCGTGCTGGCGGGGCTGGGACTGCCGATTGCCGAGGACGTGGGGCAGGCGCTGGCGTGGACGGCGGATCAAACCGACGACGAAATCGACCTGCCCGTGTATTACTGGTGGTCGTTCCGCACCGGCGCGACCGGAGACTTCGAGCTGCTGGTCGAGCGCTTGGAGCCGCAGGAACTCGACGACTCGGTCGGACGGCGCGATCTGGACTTGTCCGAGATCGGCATCCCGCTCGATGCGTCGATCCCGACGACCACCAATTTCTACGGCGCGCTGGTGTCGCCCACCGCCATCCCGGATACGCTGCCCTCGCACACGGTCGATCCGCTGCGGCAGACGATTTACGACTTCCTGACTGCGCCGCCCGATCCCGACCCGGCGACCTACGACTATAAGGTGGATGACCCGGTGGTCACGCCCGCGATCTACGGGCGCGAGCAGTTGAGCGGCGCGCCGCTTCCGCCGCCCAAAGCCGACAGCGCGCGCGCGACCGCCGCCTATCAGCCAGTCTGGTACGACGAGGTCAACACCCAGCCGCGCACGCGCGGGGCGGCGGGCTTGGGGATGCGGATCGTGCGGCAGCATCAGGAAGATTTCATGGCGCGGGCATGGAGCACAGTCACGACCCTGCGCAGCGTCAACCAGACGCTCCAGCAGGCGACTTACGCCTCGCTGATCGCCGGGCGCTGGCAGGGGCGGGTGACTCAGCTTGGGTCGAGCGATCTGCTGGGGCTGACTCGCAGCGCGCACGCTCGCGTGCTTCCGTCCGCATCCAGCCAGACCATCTGGGGGCAGATTCGCGCCGCCGACGTGCCGGACGGATCAGTTTCGGTGGATTTGCAGCGCGCGACCCGCAGCGGCGCAGTCGTGCAGCACAATTTCCGACTGGTCAGCCCGGTGACGACCGTGCCGCACGTGGTTCGGCAGACGGTGGTGATGAACCCGATCAGCCTCAGCGCGCTCACGATTCACGCGCTGCCAGTCGGCGCGACCACGCTGGACAGCTCGCAGCCGAGTTCGACGGCGGAGCCGTTGACGCACGGATACTCGCAGACCGTGATCGACCTCGACTCGATCCTGCCCGGCAAAATCACCGTCACCGAACGCACCACCGCCAACAATTCGATCCTGACCGCGCATCAGCTTGCCAGCGGGCAGGTCGCGCAGTTCACCGCGCTGAACCAGCAGGGGCGTGCGCTCACGCCGCAGATGCGGGCGGTGCAAGCCGCCGCGATCAATCTCGCCGCGTCCACCAACCAGTACATCAATACGGTGGCGGCGGGCGGAACGCCCACCAAAACCCAGATTCAGCAGATACGCGACCAGACCCAGACGCTCCAAGACTTGCTTCAGCACGGCGGACTGAGCTTTCCCGCACCGCAGCCGCCCAGCGACGACACCACGCTCGAACCGATTGCCGTGTCGCTGAGCGGCGCGCTGGTTCCCGACCAAACCATCAGCGCGCACTTGCAGAGCCGCATTCAGATCACCAGCGGATCGTGGGGTGCGCAGCCGATCCCGTCGCGCTTCACCGGGCAGCCGGAGTTTGACGAGGCGGTCTATCCCTACGTCTGCGACCTCAGCCCTGAATTCATGCTGCCGGGCATCGGCGAGCTTCCGGTCAACACGGTCGGGCTGGTCGAGGTCAACGGTGAGTTTGTCGAGGCGGCACTGCTGGGGATTAATCAGGAAATGAGCCGGGAAATGCTGTGGCGTGAATATCCGACCGACCTGAGCCAGACGTGGTTCAAGCACTTCTGGAGCGCGGCGCAGGCGGACATCGACGCCATCGACGGCTGGAACGCCAAACAGTCATTGGGTGAGCACATCGTCGGCGCGGCGAGCGACGACGCGCTGGTGCTGCTGATCAAGGGCGACCTGCTGCGGCGCTACCCGAACCTGATCGTGTACGCGGTGCAGGCGACGGTCGGCGGAACGCCTCGAACCCGCAGCGTCAAATCGCCGGAGGTTCAAATTTACCCGGCATTCAGCGGGCAGTTGGACACCGACGTGAAATTCTACGGCTTCGACGCCAGCCAACTGACGGTTGCGTCGGCGCTCGGAACCGCCACGCCGGACAATCACTCGTCGGATGGCGGCTACTATTTCGCCTTTCAACAGCAGCCGACCGAGCCGCGTTTCGGCTTGGACGAATACGCCGAGGGCGGCGATTACAAGCCCGCTCACCTGAACACTTGGAGCGATCTGTCATGGGGGCACTTTATGATCGGCGATGATCCCGACACGCCCGTTTACGTGCCCATCAGCGGGCATTTTCGCAACAAATCGCTGCCCGACACCACCGAATCCGACTCCGCCGACTCGACGTGGGGCAGCAGCGCCGGGTCGATGGCGCGGATCGTGTTGCAGCGCCCGGTGCGAATGCTGGTTCACGCCTCGGCGATGCTGCCGGAGGGATCGTCATGAAACGCAGAACGCAGCCTCGCGCCAGACGCCAGCCTCGCCCGGCGATCCGCTGAATCCCCAAAATCCCGATCAGCCGCCGGGTCCCGGCAAGCCGGACATCCCCGATCTGCCCGGCTTCCCGCCGATTGATTTCCCGGTAGTGTTCGCCAGCCTGCGCACCGACATCCCGCTGCTGATGCTGCCCGTGCGCCTGGAAACCCGCTTCTACCGCGACCCGAATCGGCTGCGGATTCGCATCTATCCCGACCAGATTCACGTGAACAGCCATCAGGCGGCGCTCAGCGACTCCGAGGCGCGGCTGGGGCGGCGCTTCTGGCAGATCGTGTGGCAGACCGGACCGGACAGCGCGCCGGACGTGTTCGCGCGGCTGTCGGAGACGCTGGGCGTCTGGCGGGGGGCGTGGGTGATGGAAGCGACCGCGCCGACCAACCTGAGTGCGCTCGGCACCGGGACGCCGCACTTTCCGCCCATCGACACCAGCAAGGTGATTGGCGCGCCCGCGCAAAGTCGACGCTGCTGCCGGATCGCTGGATCGCCAACGGCTATCAGGGCGACCAGATCGTGTTTTCGCAGCCCGGCGCGCTGATCCCGGCGGCGCTGCGCTTCGCGCCGCTCAACGCCAACGCCGCCGACGCGCTGGACGTAGATCGTTGGATGGTCGATTTCGAGGCGGCGCAGCGGGTCGGCATGGGGATCGAGGTCGCCCTCACCGGCAATTTGCAGTCGGTGATCGACGACGGGCTGGATCAACTGATTGTGATCGGCGCGCGCTTTGAAGGGGCGAAGGCGTCGGCGCAGGCGTTCGAGAACGCGCTGGCAGGGCACTACTACACGCGCGGCTTCGACTTCGTGCCGCAGGGGACGCCCACCAACAACACCGAGACCGTCCGCAGCCCGTGGCAGTGGGAAACCGCCGATACGACCGCCGTCTACCAGCGGGCTTGGGAGCCGCCTGCGGTCGTGCCGGACAGTCACCGGGATCGCTTCGCGCAGGCGCTCGGCTTGGACGCAGGCGGGATCACCGCGCGGGCGGCGCACGGCGAGGACGCCGATCTGCCGGGCATGGAAGCCATGAACCTCGCGCTGTGGTACATCCTGTGGGGCGAGTATCTGCGCTTCGTCCTCAACGACGGCACCCAAGCGGTGCTGCCCGATTCGAGCATCGACTGGCTGCGCAACCGCTTCGTCAATCACGTGCGCGGCGGGGCGATCTACCCGACCTTCCAGATCGGCTCGATGCCCTACGGGATTCTGCCGATTCAGCTTCAGCCTAATCCGCCGGATGCGCAAACCGGAGACGAGTATTTGCAGTGGGCGCTGGTGAATTTGCGGGCAGGCTGGGAACGCTCGCTGCCCAACGTCCCGCACCTCGACCCGACCGCCACCGCCAGCGCCGCCGACGCCCCAGTCACCACCGATCTGGAGCAGGAGAGCGAGAACCTGATCGCGCTGCTGAGCAGCCAGCCGCACCCGGCGCAGTTCTTCACCCGACGGCTCAACAATTTGCGCACGTGGATACTGCTGTCGCCTTGGATCGACCCCATTTTTATCTACGAGGGCTTGAAGGACCTGCTCCTGAGCCATATGCAGACGGTGGACAGCGCGTGGGGCGACAGCGTCGCCCATGATTTGCTCACGCCCTTCGATTCGCTGGCGGCAGAGACGGACTACTATCAGGACTTGCTGGACGAGGCGAACAGCCGAGTTCGCAGGCTTTCAGAGCCAGATCGACGCGATTGGGAATACCTTCGGCGGCGTGATTCCGCCGTCGGAGGTGGCGGCGGTGAACGCGCTAGAGGATTCGATTTCCGCCTATGCGCCCATCCAGCTTGACCTGAACGACATCATGACGTTACTGAGGGAGCATGGGAAGCGTGTCTATCCGGTCAATGACTTGCAGCTTCCCCCGGTGATGGATGCGCTGAGCGCCGAGACCCTCAACCCGGAGCATTTCTATTTCGCCTATCTCCCCGATGAACAGGCGTGGGGCGACCGCACGCTGGTGCAGGCGGACGACGCCGAGGGCGGGGCGACGGCGGTGGTCTATCTGCAATGGCTGGTGGATTACGCGCACGGCAGCGTCACCGGAACCGGACCGGACGGGCTGCCCGATCCCGCACCGCTGCTGTTCCAGTTGATCAAGCGGGCGGTTGACCGAGCCAACAAATGGGACAACGATTCGCTGATCGACTTCGATCACTTTCTGGGCGACATCAACTCCGCCAGCCGCTTGGCGTCGCCCGCCGACCAGATCGGCGCGGTCAAACGACTGAGTGGCAGCCTCGCCAAAAACGCCGACCTGCTCGATCAGGCGCTCAAGCAGCCCGCCAACGCGCCGCTCCGTCAGGCGGTCTCCGGCGTGCCGAGGACGATGTTTCAGACCGCCTCGAGCCAGCTTCGCGCCTTCCAGCGGGTGACTCAAAGCCAGTCGCCTGACTTGAGCCGCGCCATCGGCTTGCTGGATCAATGGGCGCAGCAGCCGGGAAATGCCAAAGCGACGCCCAACTGGGGCGGCACCAGCTACGTCCCAACTGTGCCGGGCGCGCGCCTGAACCAGCTTGCCAACGCCATCGGCGCGCTGGTTGATCTGCCGCCGGACGACCTCGAACTGCGCATGAAGGAAACGCTCGGCTTGGCGATGCACCGTCTGGATGCGTGGATCAGTTCCTACGCCGAGGATCGGGTGGTGGCGATGCGCGATTCGCAGCCGCAGGGCGTTCAGATCGGCGGCTACGGCTGGGTCGAGAACCTGCGACCGGATCAAGCGGGCACGCTGCCCTCGCAGGGCTATCTGCACGCGCCGTCGATGACTCAGGCGGCGGCAGCGGCGGTCTTGCGCAGCGGCTACAGCGCCTACAGCGACGGCACCAGCACCTCGCCGCTCTCGGTCGATCTGCGATCCGACCGGGTGCGGGTCGCCCGCTGGATGATGGACGGCTTGCGGCAGGGACAGCGCATCAACGACCTGCTCGGCTACCGCTTCGAGCGGGCGCTGCACGACGCCTATCTGGACGTGTGGATCGATCCGGTGCGCGACGCGGTCGCCAACTCTGGTGCCAGCGACCTGACCGACACGGTGACGGTGGATGGGCTGGCGCTGCTCAACCTGTGGGATGAGGGGAGCGGATCGCTGGAAAGTTTGGTCGCGGTTCCGTCGGGTCACAGCTTCGACGAGATCGAGGACGCGCTGAATCAATTGGTGTGGATCACCGACGCGATGGCGGACTTGACCCTCGCCGAGAGCGTTCACGCGCTGGTGCAGGGCGATTATGACCGTGCCAGCGCGGTCGAGAACGCGGCTTCGCTGGGTGACGTAGCGCCGCCCGAAGTCCGCTCGGTGCTGACGCCCAATTCCGGCATGAGCATCACCCAGCGAATCCTGCTGCTGCCGCAGGACGCGGGCAGTGGGTGGGACGATCAGGGCATGAGCGTCCGCCGCGCCTACGAATCCGCGCTCGAACTCGTGGGTGGCGGGCGTGCTTGGCGCGCCGGATCGAGTGATCTTCCAGATCACGACGGCGGAGGGAGTCAGCACGGCGCATTCGCTAGCTGATCTGCCGCTGGCGGCGCTGGACGCGGTGTTTCTCGCACCCGCTGGCGACCTGATCGACGGATCGGGGCTGGCAGCGCTGATCCAGTCCACGCTGGGAGACGGGATCAGCATCAACGCCGACCCGTCCATCAGCGGCGACCAGATCGCGCTGGCGGAATTCACGCTGCTGGCGAGCAGTCTACGTCAGGTGTTGAGCGGCGCGCATTCCGCTAGCGCCAACGATTTCGTGCTCGGCGCCAGCGACGACGCTGCCCCGGATACCGCCGCCGAACTCGAAGACCGGGCGGGACGGCTGGTCGATCAGTTTGACAACGCCGTGAGCGCGGTACAGGCGGGCGGCGCTGGACTGAAGGGCGCACTGCTGCGGCTCTCATTCTTCAATCTGCCCCAAGCGATTCCCACGTCCGGCGACGCGGATGCGCTGTCTGCTCAGGCGGCTGGCGTGCTGCCGACCGCTCAGGCGGCGTTGGACGACGCGCAGAGTCAGCTTGCGGCGGCGCAGGCGGATCAAGCCACTGTCACCGGATCGCAGCGCGTGCGCGCGGCGCAGGGCGTGATCGCCGTCGTGCTGGGCGCGGGCTTCCCGATCCTGCCGCGCTTTTCAGCGTCGCTGACCGCCGACGTGCTGCGCGACGAAACGCAGGTCGGCAGCGACGACCCGCGCGCGGTGATGGGCTGGCTGCTCAAAACCGCGCGCGCCCATCCCGATCTGCTGGCGCTGCGCGACACCATCACGGCGGCGGAAGCCTTGCAGGATCGGGCGCTGTTCCCGCTGTGGGTCGCGCAGATGCCTTACGTGGCGGGCGAAGCGTGGGCGGGGTTGGCGCGCCCCAACGCCGATGGATCGGATCGGCTGTCGCTGGTGCTGACCAGCAACGGCGCGAAGTCCGGCGCAGGTAGGCGAGATCGGCGGGCTGGTGCTGGATCAGTGGATCGAGCGCATCCCGTCGGATTACGAAATGACCGGGCTGACCTTCCACTTCGACGCGCCGACCAGCCGCCCGCCGCAGGTGATGCTGCTGGCGCTGCCGCCGGAAGGCAAAAGCTGGAGCTATAACCTCGTGCTGGCGACCGTGAACGAAGCCTTCGCGCTGGCGCGGCTGCGGTCGGTCGCGCCGGAAACGCTGGACGAGTACGGGCAGCAAATTCCGGCGGTTTACCTGACTGGGAATCTGGATATGATCGGAGCGACCGATGACTGATACGCGCTATCGCGTGGAAGCAAGCACGCGCGGCGACGAGATCGAAACCGGGCTGCAAGCCCGCATCGGCGACGCGCTGTGGATGCTGGCGCGTCAGTGGCAGGTGGGCGAGTTTCGCGGCGAGGATGCCGCCAGCCCGGTGCTGGCGCGCTATCAGATGCGGACGCTGATGGTCAACGGATTCCGCTCGTTCCGCGATTCGACCTTCGCGCCCATCGATTCGCAAATCCCGCTGGAAGCCTACGCCGAGCAGCAGAAGCCGCACCCGCTGGCAGCCTTCTGGCGCTCCGCCGAAGCCGGGCAGCACCTGCTGCAAATGCTCTCCGCCGCCGGGCTGGAACCGCTGCGCGACCCGCTGCGCCAGCAAAGTCCGCTTCAGCCGCCCGCACAGGTCGATCCGACCGAGCAGGCTTGGGTGAATCTGCTGGTGCGGCGCGGCTGCGACGGCGACACCATCTACCAGAATCGCGCGCGCCTCGCGCAGGCGGTGCGGGGACACCTCACGCCTGATCAGCAGGCGGCGCTGGCGGCGCTGTTCAAGGCGTGGATCGACTGGTACGAAGACCGCATATTCAGCCAGCGCGACCTCGACTGCTGGGATCTGGAACGGATGGAGTACAAGTTTCAGGTGGGCGCGGGCGCGGTGGCGCTGGAAGCCAGCGAGTATCCCGGCGGGCATCTGGACTGGTTCAGCTTCGACCGGGTGAGCGCCAGCGGCACGATTGCGCAGCCGCCGCAGGTCAACGATCCCAAGACCGTGCTGCCGTCCCCGGTGCGCTTCGCGGGCATGGCGGCGCAGCGCTTCTGGGAGTTCGAGGACGGCACCGTCAACTTCGGCGCGCTCTCCAATAATCCGGCGGACTTCGCCGGGATGATCACGGCGGCGTTTGCGACCACCTATGGCGACGACTGGTACGTGATTCCGGTGCGCGTGCCGATTGGATCGCTGGCGAAGATCAACTCGCTGGAGGTGCTGGATTCGTTTGGCGATACCCAGACTATCCCGTCGATTGCCTCGCTGGACGGCGCGGGTCGGGTGTGGCGCTACTTCGAACTCAAGGGCGATGACGCGGAGCCGCTGCTGTTCGTCCCGGCGGTCGCGCTCGGCAGAGTCGAGGGCGGCGCGCTCAAATCGGTCGATCTGATCCGCGACGATACCGAAAATCTGGCGTGGGGGATCGAGCGCAGCTACGAGGGCGTGCTGGAACGCAGCATCGACCGGCTGCGCCAGTGGACGGTCACGGCGCAGCCCGCCGCCGAAGACTCCGACGACAGGTGGCGCTATCACCTGCTCAACCCGGTGCCGCCCAACTGGATCCCGTTCATCCCGCTGGCGATAGGCGATTCGGCGCAGATTCGGCTCAAGCGCGGGCGCATGGCGGAGTGGGAACTGCTCCCGCCCAACTCGGTCGGCATTCGCGGCGTGACTCTGCTGCCCAACCCGGCGAAGCCGCTGAATCTGTTCGAGGAAGAAGTGCCGTCCAGCGGGGTGACTATCACCCACGCTTATCAGGTGGCGCGAAATCCGGCGGGGCGATCCTTCCTGTGGCTGGGCAGACGCAAGCAGCCAGCGGGCAAGCTCACGCCGATCAACCGGGAGACCGACGAGATCGACCGCTGAGCCTAGAGCGCGGCGAACACCTCGCTGAGCTTGGCGCGTTCCAGAATTTTCGGCTTGGGCGCGCCGTCGTCGTCGGGCCAGCGCACCAGCGAAATTTCTCCGTCGGCGATCTCGATCCCGGTCACGTCGCCGTCGGAGAAGCAGCAGCACCCGGTGTTGAAGTGGCAGGGCTTGGGCGTCGGCGTCAGCCCTTCGGGACCCGGCTGCTGCCGCTCCTGAGCCAGCACCCATTCCAATTCCGCCGCCAGCAGGCTGACCTGCTCACGGAGTTCCGCGTTATCCGGGTCTGCCCGCAGCGCAGCTTGAGCGGCTGCCAGTTCATCGCGGATTTTGGTCACGTGCAGGTGCGAGAGGAACACCGGGCGATGGGTGTGCCCGACCACGAAGATCAGCTTCTCCTGCTGCGACGCCCATGCGTACATCGCCCGGTTGTGCCGATCCCGTAGCTGCCAGTTATTCGAGGGGGTGTTCAGCGAGATTCCGGTCAAAATCTGGAAGCTGCGCCAGAACACCCGCACGACCGGCTTCGAAAATATCGCAAAGCGGTCGCTGCCCGAAGTCCCCTGATGCCCGTGAACCATGAACAGCGTGCCCAGTTCCTGTCCGGCTTCGGTCAAGCGAATGCGCAGCGCTTCGCGGACGTTCAGCGGCGCCCCGCCGTAGATCGGGTCGAGGAAGCGCCGCACCAGATCGGGCTGGCTCCAATCGTCGTCGTGGTTGCCCCAGAAGCGCAGATAACGCCCCGCCTGATGGAACTTCGCCTCCAGCTTGAGGTTGTACTGATAATGGCTCAAGACCGAGGTGGCGGGTTCTTCCCACAGGTCTTCCACGTCGCCCAGCGTGATCAGCGTATGCCCCATGTTGAAGTAGTAGGCGAGGGCGGCGTTGTACGCCTGCTCCGCACGCTGGAAGTCGTCGGCGCGGTTGCGCGCGCCTTTGTGCAGGTCGGAAAAGATGATCAGCCGCTCGGTGGCGGTGTCCATCGAATGCAGGTCGCCTTTGGCTTCCGCCTCAATCGCCCGTTGCAGCGCCTCGGTGAGCGCGGTGCCGATGCGCTCGGTGAAGTCGTTCGCCACCACGACCACCAACCGCTGCGCGATCCTGCCGACGATCAAGCCGTAGAAGATGCTGAGGATCAGCGCGCCGATGGGCATCACCAGCCCGACGTTCAGCCCGAACCCGCCGCGCCCGGTCAGCGGCAAAATCACCAGCATCAGCGGCAGCCAGACCACGATCAACGTGAAGGCGATGCCGTTCAGCGGCGTCGGGCGCTGGATCAGCGGCACGAAGATCGCGCCGATCAGCACGCCGCCGATCAGGTGGATCACCAGCCCGATGGCGAAGGCTTGGATCGGCGCGCTGGCGGGGTTGATCAGCCACTCCGCCATGTATTTCAAGTCCAGCCCGTCCGGGAATAAGCCGACCAGACGGCAGACGATGTTCAGCGCCGAAGTCGCCAGTACCGCGATCAATCCGGCGATCAAGCCTGCTCGGATGCGTGACATGCTTCACTCCAAAAATGCTTCGATTTTGTCACTGGCGAGAGCCACTGCCGCCGAGGGCAGAAAGATGTGCCCGGCGTTGGGGATGGTCTCCACGCGGGCGGGATGATCGGCGAACAGCGCCCGCAGGGTTTCGACCTCGCGCTGCGGGTTGGGCACGAAGCGATCCTGCTCGCCCATTAGCACCAGCAGCGGCGCGCGAATCCGCGCGAGGTCGATGCCGAAATCTCGGTCGATCTCCCACGCGGTGCGCTTGGCGGTTCCGGCTTGATCGCTGCTTCGTGCTCCGGCGAAGGCGGGATGATCGCGCCCGTCGCCCACCGGACCGCAGGTGAGGATCACCACCCAGTCCGAACTCAGTCGATAGAATGCGTCTGGCGTGATCCGCAGAATTCCGGCGCTCAGGCGCAGCAGCCATCCCCGCAGCCGGGTGAAGGTGCAGCAGAGCGCCAGCTTGCGCACCGGGAGATCGAGCGCGACCTGCGCCGCCATGATCGTGCCGATGCTTTGCCCCATCAGGTCGATCAGCGGGTGATCTTCGGCTTTCACCAAGTCGGCAATCGCCGCGCTCAGCGCTTCCAGCGTGGGATAATCCTCGGCGCTGTAATCGACCACCAGCACTTCGCGGGTCTGCGCCAGCCGCTCGGCGATGGGTTCGACGCTGCCGGGCGTGCCGTCCAAGCCGGGGATGGCGAACAGCGGCGGGGCGTCGGTCGGCACGCCGAAGCGGATCAGGCGGATCATCGGCTCGCGGAGGCTGGCGATCAGCCCGGCGGCGGCTGCCAGCGGCAGCAGGGTCGGCGCGAAGTCTTGAGGCGGCAGGCGATCCAGCGATCCGGTGCGCTGATAGATCGCTTCCAGCGCTTCGCGCGCCCGCCAGCGAAGCGTCTTTCACGAACTCGAAATGCGCCAGCCACAGCGGGCGCAGCAGCCGGAAGCTCGCGCCGGTCGCCTGCTCCCACGAGCCGAAGCGGGTCCGTCCTTCGCCCAAATCTTCCAGCGTATAGCGATGGCGGGCGTAAAAGCCGGGGATGAAGGTGACCTCCCACGTGACTTTGCGACCCACTTCTAGCTCCACGATGCGCGCGCGCGCCGGGAGCTTGTAGAGATACCACCAGCGGATCGGCTCGAACACCCAGATCAGTTCGTCTCCGAGCGCCAGTTCGGGATTCTGCACCCAGAACATGCACGGATTCCAGCGCGACCATGCGTCCGGGTGCGCGAAGCGCTCCCACAGCACCTCGACCGGGATGGCGACATCGACCGTCCCCGCGACCGGCGTCATATCGCTCGACCGCTCAAGCGCCAACATGCTGAGTCGCGTCCAGATGCTTGAGGATCAGCGGGTACACATCCTGCGCCGCGTTCTTGCCGAAGATGCAGTCGATGTGCCCGTAGCGCGGGATCAGATAGCGGCTGTACAGCGATTTGCCGTTGGCTTGGCACAGCCAGTCAAAGGTGCGGCGGGTGCTGTCCGGCAGCCAGAGTTCGTTTTCCGCGCCGTGAATGAAGGCAATCGGGATCGCCATGCGCTCGACGTTCGGCAGATACACGTCCTCGCCTTTCGCGTTGAGGATGTGCCCGGCGCGGGTCATCTTGCCCAGATGCTCGAAGTTACTGATCGACGCCACGCCGAACAGTTCGTGCAGATTATCGTGGGTGAGCGCGTTCAGTTGATCGTGTTCGTAGATGGGCGCGTACATGAACGTCACCCGGTGGCAGACTGGGCTGCTGCACCGCTCCTCTAGCTGGGTCGGGTACAGTTCCAGCCCCCGGTCGAACAGGCGGTTGAGCCAGTCGGCATGAGTATCGGTGTACAGGCTCAGCGACTTCACGCCCAAGTCGGCGAGCAGGTTGTCGAGATGCAGCCCCGACTTGATCCGGCTCATGGGGCTGATCGAGAAATGCGACCCCACCTGCGAGCAGACCGCCGAGCGCACGCCCTGCAAGCCGCTCAGCATCGCCATGTTGAAGGTGATCGCGCCGTAGCAGTGTGCCATTACCTGAATGGTGTCCGCTCCGGTCAGATCGCGCACTTTCTGGACGGCGGCGGGGTAGTCGTAGCGGGCGATGTCGTCGGCGGTGTACTGGGTTTGGGCATAGGGCAGCTCGATGCTGGATCGGAAGTCCAGCAGCCACACGTCGTAGCCGTGCGCATAGAGATATTCGGTCAGGTTGGTGTCGATCAGGTCGGTCGAGAACGCGAGGCTGGACACGCCCAAGCCATGCACCAGCATCACCGGCCCGTTCGCGCCGCCCTGATAGCGGGTCAGCCGAAGCTGCAAGCCGTCCTCGGTGGTGAAGTAGTGGACTTCCGGCGCGCCCACCCGCAGCGGGCGCTTCTTGCGCGGCGGCGCGTCCGGGTTGAAATAAGTTTGACGCCGGGCGATGCCGCCGTAGATGTCGTACAGTTCGCCCGCGAAGAAGTCGCCGAAGCGCGCCATCATCTCCATGCGCTCGACCGCGCTGCGCGCGTGGGTGATCTGCATGGTGCGCATCTGCTGCTGCATGTCTTTCGGCAGAATCCGCAAAATGCCTCTGCCGATCACCTTTCCGGTGCCGTCCGCGCCCTCGGTGACGGTGGTGTACAGGGTGGTCACGTCCGCCCAACTGTCGAAGCCCGGATCGTTGTGAACCAGCTTGCGCCCATCCAGCGAATAGACCTTGCCTGCTTCGGTTCGCAGATTCATGGTATAGCGCATCAGCCGGGTTTCCGGCGTGTCCGGATCGCGCACGAACAGGTAGAACGCCCCCTCCGTGACCGTCATCGGATCGCTCGACAGGGCGGAGGCGGTCACGGTGCCGAACAGCCGCGCCTTGTGATCCGGCTCGCGCATCATGGCTTCCACGTCGTCCGACTCGATGGTGACCACGAAGCGCAGGGCCGAAGCGTCCTCTTTGCCCTGCTTGGCTCCGGCGGCGAAGTTGGCGGTGGCGGTGGTCGAGAAGTAGCCTTCCATCGCCTCGGTGAACTTGATCCCCGCCCGCGTCGGTTCCGCCGGGACGGCGGGCGGCGGCGCGAAGCCGTAATCGATCTGCCAGCCGCGATCTTGGATCAGCAGCGCGCAGTTACGCTCGGCGACCGCGCAGATGGTGATGTGCGGGTTCACGCCCAACGAGCGCGGGATCACTGCGCCGTCGTTCACGTACAGCCCCTCGTACACGTCCGCGCCCTCCGCGCCCGAATACACCTGTCCCTTGTGGTTGACCACGCCATGTTCGGCGTCCTCCGCCATCGCGCAGCCGCCCAACGGATGCGCGATCATCAGGCTATGCGCCTGAAATCGGCTCCAGATCGGGTTGGGCGTGAACACGCCGCCAAGCTCAGCCGCCGCCTTCTGCAATTTCTGGTTGACCGACTGGATGTACTGCGCTTCGCCCGCGCCCGCCCACGCGATTCGCAGCTCGCCCTGTTCGTCCAGATACAGGCTGCCGCTGCTGCCGTCGTGAGTTATCACCAGATAGATTTGGGTGTTGCGCACCGCGCCCGCGTAGGGACCGCGCACCAGACTATCGACCTCGCGCCGCCGCTGAGCGATCAACTGGTCGCGGCTGAGCGAGCTTTCCTGCCCGGCGATCCGCTCGGCGGTCGCCAGCGCTTCCGGCAGGAACGCGCCCAGCGCCCCCGATGCGCCGCCTTCCTCGATGATGATCCCGTCGTCCAGATCGGGCTGCTGGCGCAGGTCGATCACCGACGTGATCACCGGACCGACCGCGCTCATGCTGGCAGGCGGGCGGTTGCCCCAGCCGACCATGTTCACGTCGGTTTCGCTGTTGTAGGCGAAGCCGAGCATGTCCCCGTTGCCGGAAAAGTGCTGCCCTAGCTGATCCGACAGCGGCAGCCCGGCGGCTTGCGAGCGCAGCAGAATCTCGGTCGAGCCGAAAGTCCCCGCCGCGAGGATCACGATCTCGGCGCTGACAAACATGTCTGGCGCGGCGAAACCCTCGCGCCCTTCGCTCACGGGCTGGTAATGCACCAGCCAGCGCGAGTCCTTCCGTTCCAGATAGCGCACCGCGACTTCGCAGTAAATCTCCGCCCCGTGATTGCGGGCATCGGGCAGATAGTTCACGTTGACCGTATTCTTCGCGCCGTAGTTGCATCCGGTCACGCAGTCGCCGCACAGGTTGCAGGCGGACTGCTCGACCCCCGCCGGGTTCACGCCGTCCTTGAAGGTGACGTTGATGGGCACGCGCGAGAAAGTGTCTCCGCCGAACGCCTCCGCCGATTTCTGCTGCGCCAGCAGCTTGGGCACCGGCGGGAAGTCGTCGGGGTAGGGGGTGCTGCCCAACATCTGCTCGGCGCGTCGATAGCCATCCTCCAGCGTCGTGGCAACCGACTCGCGCAGCGCGGCGGGCCAGCAGGGATCGTCGAACACGCGCGGCTCCGGGCGCAGCGCGACTCCCGCGTTGATCAGCGAGGTGCCGCCCAATCCGCAGCCGACCAGCGCGTTCACGTCCGGGTTGATGCGGAAGTCGTACAGCCCGGTCTTAGCGCCCAGTGTCGATCCGTCGGGTAGATGCACCTGCGTCTCGCTCAGGAATTCCTCGCCCGTATCGGGATATTCGCCCGGCAGAAACTCCTTGCCGCGTTCGAGCAGGCAGACGCTTTGCCCGGCGCGCGCCAGCCGCGACGCGGCGATCCCGCCGCCGTAGCCGGAGCCGATCACTACGACCGTGTAATGATCCTTGATGTTTTGAAGTGAGGAAGATAGGCGTGGCATAAGCCTCCTCCGCAATCGCGGCGCAAACCCGCGACTCCATCCACAGACCCCTCTGGATGCGAAAACGGCTGGCTTGAGGCATCGTGGAACCAATGATGGAATTGAGCTGAGATTCGTATACTGCCTCAGTGTAATCCAAATCCCACGCGGCGCAATTGCTCGCCTCGCGCGAAAGATCACCCGATCGGGTGAATAGGGATTACTCCTCCGAGGGATGTGCTGCGCCAGCCGAAGTCGTATCCTGAAGCTACAGGATTCTGTTGGGAGATTGTTTATGCAGCATGAAGAGTCCATTGTTCTAGAGCATTGTCATCTCTTGTTTGCCAGTCGGCAGACAGCTCAAGGAGGAAAATCGTATGAGTGATGACAACTTCCTCACCAAGACCCTCGACGACGCCGTTCTCACCCGGCGCAGCTTCCTCAAGTGGAGCGGCGCGCTGGGCGGCACGGTTGCCCTCGCCGCTGGGTTGGATTTCGGCTTGGACGCGGTTGAAAAAGCGGAAGCCGCCGACGCCAGCAGTAGCAGCGGTGAGTGGATCACGGCGGCGTGCTGGCACAACTGCGGCGGTCAGCGCTGCGTGCTGAAGGCGCAGGTGGTGGATGGCGTGGTGCAGCGGGTCAAGACTGACGACACGCACCCGGATACGCCTGATCAGCCTCAGATTCGTGGCTGCGCGCGTGGTCGTTCGCAGCAGCAGCAAATCTTTGGCGCAGATCGGCTCAAGTACCCGATGAAGCGCAAGAATTGGGCGCCGGGCGGCGGACAGAAAGAGCTGCGCGGTCGTGACGAGTGGGTGCGCATCAGTTGGGATGAAGCGCTGGACATCGTTTCCAGCGAAATCACGCGCATTCAAGGGCAGTACGGCAACGAAAGCATTCTGGAACTCGGCTCCTACCTGTCGCGCCTGATGACGCTGACGGGCGGCGCGGTCGGCGCTTGGGGCGCGACTTCGTGGGGCACGTGGCTCTATACCGGACCGAAGGTCGGCTTAGGTGATGGGATTACCATCACTACCCACAATGATCGGATGGATTTGCGCAACAGCCAACTGATCGTGATCTGGGGCGGCAATCCGGCGTGGAGCGCTCAGGGCAACGCGATGTCCTTCTATAACGAAGCCAAGAAAGCGGGTGCCAAGTTCATCATCATCGACCCCATCTACAACGACACCGCCATGATCCTCGCCGATCAGTGGATCTCCGATCCGCCCCGGCACCGATCACACGATGGCGCTGGGCATCGCCCACACGCTGCTGACCGAAGATGATCCGGCGAGCAATCCGCTGATCAACTGGGATTTCCTCAACCGCTGCGCCGTCGGCTTCGACGCGGATCACATGCCGGAAGGCGCTGATCCGAGCCAGAACTTCAAGGATTACGTGCTGGGCGTGACTGACGGTCAGCCGAAGACGCCGGAGTGGGCGTCGCAAATCTGCGGCGTGTCCCCGAAGCAAATTCGGGCGCTGGCGCGTGAAATCGCCATGACCCAGAAGGTCGCACTGCTGACGGCGTGGGCGCCTGCCCGCACCAACAACAGCGACTCGTGGCCCAAGTTTTCATGACCCTCGGCGCGATGACCGGGCACATTGGCACGTCGGGCAATATGACGGGTCCTAGCTGCTGGGAATACACCGCGAACGGTGGTCCAGCTCTCGTGAGCGCGGGCGGCAGCGGCGTGCCGCGCGTTACCTTTGACGGCGCGATCAGCACCAAGATCAACAACAACGAAGTGTGGGACGCCATCCTCAACCAGCAGTACACGGCGGGTTATCAGGATGTTCGCCCGATTAACATCCAGATGATCATGCACGACGGCGGCTCCGGGCTGAACCAAAAGGTCGGAATGACCAAAGGGATCGCCGCGCATCGCTCGGTCGAGTTCGTGCTAACCACCAATTACACGCTCAACACCAACGCCAAGTATTCGGACGTGGTGCTGCCGGTCACGACTCAGTGGGAGCGCGTCGGCTACGTCAAGGGCAACCGCGAACACCTCATCTGGGCACGGCAGATCACTCAACCGCTGTTCGAGGCGAAGGATGACGACTGGATCGCGGCGGAACTCGCCAAGAAAATGAACCTCGATCCGACGGTGGTCGCTCCGCTGTCGCTCGACCAGCAAATCTTCAATCAACTGGCTGGCGCGACGGTCATGGCGGAAGACGGCACCACCAAAGAGACGCTGCTTACCATCACGGCGGACGACATCGCCGAACTGGGCGTCACGGGCGACCCGCAGACCGGGCGCATCACCCTGCAAGAACTGAAGACCAACGGCTACTATCAGGTTCCGCGCACGCCGGGCGACAATCTGGGCTACATCGCGCTCAAGTCGTTCCGCGAAGACCCGGAAGCCAACCCGGTCAATACCACCAGCGGCAAGCTGGAAATCTACTGCCAAGCCATCGTCGATTTTGTGAAGAACTCCGGCTTCACCGAAATTCAGCCCATCCCGACCTACAACAAACCGTCCGAAGGCTACGAAGACACCTTCAGCGATTGGGAGAATCAGGTCAAGGGCGAGTTCCCGCTGCAACTGGTCACCTTCCACTATCGTCGGCGTTCGCACTCAATTTTCGATAACGTTCCGTGGCTGCGCGAGCTGTTCCCGCAGGAATTCTGGATGAACGCGATCAACGCTGACGCGCTCGGACTGAAAGCGGGAGACGCGGTTAAGGTCACCAGCCGACATGGTGTCGTCCTGCGCCGCCTGTTTGTAACCGCCCGTATTCTGCCGGGTGTGGTGGCGATGGGTGAAGGCGCATGGGCGCAGGTGGACGAAGCCTCCGGCATCGACATGGCAGGCGCAACCAATACCTTAAACGGAGCTATTCCGACCGGGCAAGGGCATGAAGGCTGGAATACCTGCAACGTGAAGGTTGAGAAGTATGAAGGTCCGCTCAACCTTGAACCGGACTTCACCTGGGATCCCAGAATAGCTATCAAGGAGGTGTAGGTCATGAGCAAACAGATGGCATTCTACTTCGATGCCAGCGCCTGCAATGGCTGCAAGGCTTGCGTGGTTGCCTGCAAATCGAAGAATCAACTGCCGGTTGGGATCAACTGGCGGCGTGTAACTGAATACGGCGGCGGCAGTTGGGTGCCTGATCCCGACGATCCGAACCGGCTGCAGCCGAATAACATCTTCGCCTATTCGCTGTCGATTTCCTGCAATCACTGCGAGAACCCGATCTGCGTCGAATCCTGCCCGACCACCGCGATGTACAAACGCGACGACGGCGTGGTGCTGATCGACGCCTCGAAGTGCATCGGCTGCCGTTACTGCGAATGGGCGTGTCCATACGGTGCGCCGCAGTTCGACGCAGCGGCGGGCGTGATGACCAAGTGCAACTTCTGCGAAGATTTGCTGGCAGAAGGCGAGACCCCGTACTGCGTGGCAGCCTGTGTCATGCGCGCGCTGGACTACGGCGAACTCGACGATCTGCGCGCCAAATATGGCGACGTGGACGCAATTGAGCCGCTGCCCACTGCCGACCTGACCAACCCCTCGCTGGTGATCACTCCGCACCCTCATGCTCAAATGAGCGGTGAGGGCACCGGGCATATCGTTGTGACCGCAGAGGAGGGTTAACGTGAATACACATGATTGGGCGCTCGTCGCCTTCACGATCTTAGCTCAAATGTCAGTCGGTTCGTTCGTGGTGCTGGGCATCGTCCACTTCTTCGCCGTCCGCAAAGCCGGGGCGGTCGAGGCGGATCGCCTGAGCGACCGTGCGCTGATTGCGATTGGTCCGGTCTTGGTGCTGGGCTTGATCGCCTCGTTCTTCCACCTCGGCGATCCGCTGAACGCCTATAACGCCATCGGCAATTTGGGTTCGTCGTGGCTCAGCCGGGAAATCTTCTGCGGCGTGGCGTTCGCGGTGGTCGGCGCGGTCTTCGCGGTGATGCAGTGGCGCAAGATCGGTACGTCCAGCCTGCGCAGCCTAGTCGCCATCCTCGCCGCGCTGATCGGGCTGGCGCTGGTCTACAGCATGTCGAACGTATACCTGCTGCGTACCGTGCCGGTTTGGGACACGCTGACGACGCCGATTTCCTTCTTTGTGACTACCTTCCTGCTCGGCTCGCTGGCGATGGGCGCCGCGTTCGTGGCGAACTACACCTATGTCGGGCGTAAGAATCCCGGCTCGGCGGATACCCAGTCGTCGCTGCTGCGCGGCTCACTCCGCTGGATCGGCATCACGTCGATGCTGCTGCTGGGCGTCGAGTTCGTGGTGATACCCGCGTATCTCGCTTATCTTGGGTCTTCTTCTGCGACCGTCCCCGCTGGTGAACTGCTGGTCGGGACTTACGGAACCGTGTTGATTGTGCGGCTGGTGCTGGTGTTCCTCGGCGCCGGGCTGTTCGGCGCGGTGGTGTATCGCAATGCGGTCAGCATTGGGCGCGAGAAGATCATGGGCAACTGGGCATACGCCGCCTTCGCGCTGGTGCTGCTCAGTGAGGTTCTGGGGCGCTATCTGTTCTATGCTGCCCACGGCGGATTTGGGCTGTAAGCCTACTTCTACCTAAGCACCATGAGGAGGCATCCCTAAGCGGGGTGCCTCTTTGTGTTTCAAGCGGAAATGACATTTACCACGCTGGGATCGTTATGAAGCTACCTACTGTAACAAGTGGATTGACTTCAGACTTAAAGAGTCGACAGAAATCATCTGGCGGCGGATCACGAGTTAGAGGAGAGCGGGACAGATGATCGTCGCAGTCAATCGGGAGAACTTATCGCAAATTAAAAACCCCAGCTTCGCCGCTTATGCCGCCATCTACGTGAGCATCTACGACAACTTCATGCACCAGATCGACCAGTTGGGGCTGGAAGTCGAGCCGGAGAGCGACTGCGCGGAGGTCTTGGCGCTGACTAGCGAAATCCGGCGCAAGGGCGCGATCTTTCGCAATGACGGCAAAAGCGTCTATCTGAACGAGATTTCTCCGGCGTGCGTCGCCTGTCAAACCGGCGTCGGCAGCGCGACGTTCTTCATTTCGCTGCGCTGTCACCGGGACTGCTTCTACTGCTTCAATCCGAATCAGGAAGACTACGATTATTACCGCAGCCATCAGCGCAACGTCACACAGGAATTGGCGCAGGTTCACGATGCCGGGCAAAAGATCAAGCATCTGGCGCTGACCGGGGGCGAGCCGCTGCTGCACAAGCAGGAGGCGGTCGAATTCTTCGACTACGCCAGCGAGAATTTTCCCGCCACTTACAAGCGGCTGTACACGACGGGCGATCAGGCGGACGCCGAAACGCTCAAGCAGCTTGCCGACGCCGGGCTGGACGAAATCCGGCTCAGTATTCGGATGCACGATCTGGAACGCGGACATCGCCACACCTTCGAGCGGGTGGCGCTAGCGCAGCAGTATATCCCGCACGTGATGATCGAGATGCCGGTGCTTCCCGGCACGCTCGACCAGATGAAAGACGTGCTGCTGGAACTGGAGCGGCTTAACCTCTACAGCATCAACCTGCTGGAACTCTGCTTCCCGCTGACCAACGCGGCGGCGTTCAAGACACGCGGCTATCGGCTCAAGCAGCGACCCTTCCGGGTGCTGTACGACTATTGGTACGCGGGCGGGCTTCCGGTCGCCGGGAGCGAGTTGGAATGCCTGCA
This sequence comes from uncultured Chloroflexia bacterium, assembly GCA_963814185.1. Lineage (GTDB taxonomy): Bacteria > Chloroflexota > Anaerolineae > Aggregatilineales > Phototrophicaceae > Flexifilum. The sequence goes on from CAWFCF010000004.1 coordinate 481,399, forward strand.
ACTGGTGGACTTCGCGCTGGATCAGCAGATGAAGATGGGGGTGCATTACTGCTCGCTGGAAAACAAGTTCACCGGGCAGATTTACCAGCAGAATTTCAACCAGCCCAAGCCCGCCACCGCCTATTTCTCCAACCGGGATTACTTCCTCAAGACCGCAAAAGTCTTTGGCGAGGACATCCCCAAAGCCGTGAAGCGCTTCAAGCAGGTGGGCTACACCGGCTATACCAGCAATCCGCAGTACGACGCGCTCGATTTTCACGTCAACCGGATCGACGCCTTGAAGGGGCTGTCGGCGGAGATCGGCATCGGCTCCAGCGTCATCGAGACGCGCGGCGATGGGCAGTATATCCGGGAGCTGCAAGTTGATCTCACCTATCCCCACAGTTTCGATCTCGCCTACGACCTGTAGCATCAGAGGACAATGACCGATGCACGCAACACAAACTGTACGAACCGATTGGGCTACTTTTTTGACGGGCGAAACCTTAGCCGCTCGTCTGTTGGGCAAAGTTTTATATACCTACCCGGATCAGGTATGGCTGCAAGCGCTGGTCGATGCGGACGTGTTCTCCGAATCGCCGCTGGGCGAGGATCAGCCGGAGGTTCAGGAGGGGCTGGCGCTGCTGCAAGACTGGATGGAGGGTGCGCGCAGCGGCATGACCGCCGACGCTTTCGAAGCGCTGTGCGTCGATTACACCCGGCTGCTGCTGGGACCCGGCGAAGTGATCGCGCCGCCGTGGGAATCGGTCTATTACAACGACGAGCGGCTGGTGTTTCAGGAGCAGACCGTACAGGTGCGCCAGTGGTATCGGCGCTTCGGGCTGGAAATCGCCCATCTGTATCAGGAGCCGGACGACCACATCGGCTTGGAACTGGCGTTCGTGGCGCATCTCGCGCAGAACGCCTATGCCGCGCTCGAAGCGCAGGAGCAGGACGAGTTCAGGAACGTGCTGGCGGCTCAGCGCGAGTTCCTGTCCGAACATCTGCTGACGTGGGCGCCGGTCTGGTGCGACCGGGTGGTGTCGGAAGCCAATACGGACTTCTTCAAGGGGATCGCGCTGCTCACCAAAGGCGTGCTGGCAGAGATCACGGCGGCGCTTCAGCTTCGCTGACTAGGATCAGGCGTTCCGGCGCAGCGCAACTATCGACTGCCGCAGCAGCACCAGCAGCAGCAGCATGATCGCCAGCAGCACCACGAAGCTCAGCGATAGGGTGTTCAGAGCGGGCAGAAGCGCGAGCACCAATCCGGCTCCCGCGACCAGCGCCAGCTTCCGTAGGTGCTGCTGTTCCATCGGCGTGCGGTGATCCGGCTCCGGCTCGGCTTTGAGCCGCTGGATGAAGCGCGCCAAATCCCACGCGGCGAGGTCGGTTGACAGCCCGATCAGCAGCAGCGGCAGCGGGGCTTTGGTCAGGCTGCCGACCGCCGCCAGCATCACGAGCGCAGCAAAGTACACCGAGCTAAAGCGGGTCTGCTGATTGGCGACCAGAGCCAGCCACGCGATCCCGATCAGCGCCGAGATGCCCGCTGCCGTGTAACCCTGCGCGATCAGGTGGGCGATGACCAGCACCGCCGTCGTGACCGCGATCAATCCAAGCAGCGCCTGCCTGACGTTCATAACCCGATCCGTAGCTGCTGCGCCAGCGCCGCCGGATTGGAGAGCGCGCTCCGAACGGTCGCCGCCAGCGGTCGATCCACCAGCCAATCCACCACCTGCGCACCGCTCTGCCGCACTTGACGCAGCATCAGCGTGCGCTCGGCATATGCCAGCCGATAGGCGGGGCTGTCGGTATCGCCGTAGAGCAGCGCCTCGAACGCGACCGGATCGGGGCTGATCACCATGACCGCGTAGCCGTTGGCGCGCATCCGGGCGATCACGGGGGCGTCTTCGGGCAGCAGCGGGCTGATCAGCACCAACTGGGATTTCGCCGCGAACAGGCGGGTCGGCAGATGCGATAGGCTTTCCAGCGCGTAGTTCATGCCGACGGTCGCGCGCGCCAGCGTCTTCAAAATCCGATCCTGATGCACTCTGCCGTATCCCGGAAATACCCGCGAAATCCCGGAGCCGTAGATCAGCAGGCTGACCCGGTTGCCGTCGTCGAGAAAGTTCTCCGCCAGCGCCGCCGCCGCCCGCACCGAATGCTCGAACAGCGATCCGTCCGCCGTGACCACGTTGGTGCGCTGGCGCGCGTCCACGATCAGCCCCACGTCGGCGACCCGCTCCTGCTCGAAGACGTTGGTGAACAAAGCGCGCTCGAACCGGGCGCTGCGCTTCCAGTTGATCTGCCGCTGCGGGTCGCCGCTCTGGTATTCGCGCACGCTCCAGAAGTCGATCCCGGTGCCACCCTGCCGCGCCGCAATCGGGCCGGCGAATCCGCGCGTCTGCGGCGGGCGGATTCGGATGCGGTCGAGCTTGGGGTAACGCGGGTGAACGATCAGGTGGGGCGAGGTGCGGTAGCGCAGCGGCAGCTCGAAGAAGCCGAGAAAATCGCGCGCCAAAATCTGCACGTCGTAATGCTCGTATTCGCCGCGCGGCGCAGTGACGGTGTATTCCAGTTCGATCCGCTCGCCCACCGCCAACATGCGCGCTGCCGAGGACTCGCCCTCGGTCAGAGTCATGCCCGGCGGCATCAGGTCGCGCACGATCAACTCGTCCACCGCCGCGCCCTGATTCTCGACCGACAGCTTCACCGTGATCGGCGCACCCTGCGGCGCGTAGTCGAGGTCGATCTCGCGGGTCACGTTGAGCTTGACCGTCTCCGGGCGCTCGAAGATCGCCGCGAACAGGTACACCATCAGCGGGACGCACAGGATCAGCAGGCTGCGGCTCAGGGTGGCGAGTCCGACGCTGATCAGCAGGAAGATCAGCCCGACGGTTAAGACCAGCGGCGCTTTCACGGCGTCTCGTCTTGAATCACGGGGACAGGCGTGGACTGCATCACTTCGCTGAGGATGCGCTCCGCCGCCTGCGGGGTTGACCAGTAATCCGGGCGCAGGATCAGGCGGTGGCTGAGCGCGGGCTTGACGAAGCGCTTCACGTCGTCGGGCAGCACGAAGGTCCGCCCCTGAATCGCCGCCCACGCCCGGCTGAGCTTGAGCAGCGCCAGCGTCCCGCGCGGGCTGGCGCCGACCGCGACCTGCGCGTGCGAGCGAGTCTTGCCGGTCAGGCTGACGTAGTACGACTCGATGTCGTCGTCCACGAAAATGTCCTCGACCTCGCGCTGCATGTCCAGCAGGTCTTGCGCGCTGCCGACCACGTTGAGCGGCTGATCTTCCTGCTTGCGCTGCCGCCGACGCCGCACGATCTCCTTCTCCTCGTCCGGCGTCGGATAGCCGACCGCCAGCTTGACCATGAAGCGATCCAACTGCGCCTCCGGCAGCGGAAAAGTGCCCTCGTACTCAATCGGGTTCTGGGTGGCAATCACGATGAACGGCTCCGGCAGCTTTAGGGTTTCGCCTTCGACCGTCACCTGCCGCTCCTGCATGGCTTCCAGCAGCGCGGACTGGGTGCGCGGCGACGCGCGGTTGATCTCGTCCGCCAGCACCACGTGCGCGAACAGCGGTCCCTTCCGCAGCACGAACTGATTTTGCGCGCGGTCGAACACGTAGCCGCCGGTGATATCGCCGGGCAGCAGGTCGGGCGTGAACTGGATTCGTCGAAAGGTCATCCCCAGAACCGAGGCGAAGCAGTTGGCGATCAGGGTTTTCGCCAGCCCCGGATAATCTTCCAGCAGCACGTGCCCGCCGGAGAGAAACGCACACATCATCTCGTAAAGGATTTCGTTCTTGCCGACCACTGCCGTGCTGATTTCCTGAACGATGCGCTCGGTCAGCGCGGCGACCTTGCGTTCAGGCTTCGGATCGATTTCCACCATCGGGTATCTCCAAATGTTGTTCAATGAACGCGATGCATTCTTCAACCAGTTGATCGGCTTCGGCGAACTGCGCCGGATCGGTTTGTCCCAACGCGCGGCGCAGCCGTTGAAGCCAGTCCGCCAGCAGACGGTACTCCGGCGCGGGGTCATTGATGGTGCTGGGCTGAAACAGGCTGTGCAGATTTTCTGGCAGGCTGATTTCGCCGCGCCGGATCAGGACGGCGGCTTCAGCAGGGTCGATCCCCTGCTCGTAGGCGAGGATCGACAGGATCAGCTTGCGGGTGTCCGAAACCATCAGGCTTCGGGAAAAGCGGCTGGTATGCAGATTATCGGACAGCCTGCGCCAGTGTAGATAGCGCGTATCCACCGTCGCGCGGTTGACGCTGGGCTGCCCCGCACTCCGGCTCGCCGGGATGCTGCGGAGCGCGCTCGCCCCCAGATAGACGCCGATCAGGATCACGATGCCGACGAACACCGCCTGCGGGATGCTGTTCAGCACCAGATTGCCCACCCACAGGCTGTAGTAGACCGGAACCACAATCGTGTCGCGCACGAAGTCCCAGTACAGCAGGGTCACGGCGCCGAAGATGAACGCCACCAGCAAAATCGCCAGCGCGATGCGGGGTCTACTGAGCTTCACGCCGACCACCACAGGCGACGACAATATCGGTTAAGCTGGAAACGGCGAGCGCCTCGTCGCCGGGGCTGGTGGGCAGGCTTCCGTAGCGCACCTGCTCGAACAGCCGCGTGAGCGTGCGGATCGCCTCCTGCGGCAGTCCTTTTTCGACCAAGCGATCTTCAAATTCGTGGGGGGTCATGGCGGCGTCGCGGGCGATGCCTTTTTCGGCTTTGACCACCTGCATCATGTCGTGATAGCAGCGGATCACCGTTTGCTTGAAGTCGCCCCCTGCCTGAATCGCCGTGACCGTGCTTTGCGCGGCTTCCGCCAGTTGATCCAGCGCCGAATCGGGCTGTGGGCGGCTGCGCTGGTAGAGCCAGACCGCGCCGAAGATGACCGCCACCACCAGCACCGATCCCGCCAGAATCACGGCGGCGGTCAGCCATGTGGGAGGCTCCGCTGCGAAGACGGGCGTGTTCGCGCTCCCAGCGTCGGCGAGGTTTTGCGCGCCTGCCGGGGGCGGTTCCTGCTGTTGATTGCCCGCCAGCGGGTGATTATGCAGATAATCCGCAAACCAGAACAGCAGCGCCAGCAGCAGAATGTTCACGATCAGCCGCCGCCGCCCGCGCGGGCTGGCGAGCGAATACACCACGTAGATCGGCACGCCGATCAGGGTGAAGGCGACGAAGCCGCGAAGCAGCCAAAAGAGCGCGCCCAGTCGGTGAGCGGCGCGTTCGCCAGACCCGTCCCGGTGGGGGGCGCGCCCAGCGAGAACGACTCGCCCGGCAGCAGATGCAGGTTGGGCAGGCTCATGGCGACCAGCGCCGTGAGCAGCATCGCGGCAGATAACAGCAGGAGGCTGCTGCGTTTGGTCTTACTCAAGCGGCTCCCTTCCGGTAAGCAGAGTGAAGCCCGGCGGGGCGGCTCACGCAAGCGCGTGAACAGGCGAAATGGTATTCGGATTGAGAGCCTGAGTCAAGAGAACCAATGCCCGCGTCCGCGACGCGGGGGGCGCGTGATCAGGGCAGGGGATGCCAGAGCAGCGAGAGGATCAGCGCGACCGCTGCCATCAGCGCGCCCACCGCCGTAAACGCCACGCTGACTTCGACCACCTCGTGCTTGATGATCAAATAGGTCGGCAGATTCTGGAACACCTTTTGCAGTTCGCTGCCGCTTTCCGCCGAGTAGTAGGTGCCCCCGGTCATGTCGGCGATCTGCTTGAGCGTGTCCTCGTCAATGCCGCGCCGGAATCCGCCGCCGCCCCCGTAACCGCCGCCAAAGCCGCCGCCGAATCCGCCCCCATAGGGTTCTCTGCCAAAAAACTGCTGCCCGCAGTTCGGGAACTCCGAGCCTTGCGCCGTCCCGAAGCCGATGGTGTAGACCCGCACTCCGCGATCCGCTGCTTCCTGCGCGGCGTCCAGCGGCAGCGGACCGGCGTTGCTGGCGCCGTCGGTCAGCAGCACGATGATGTCCGGCGCGAAAGCGCCCTGCGGCACTGGAGTCGGCTCGCCGCGCGACGGGTTGGCAACGCTGGGCGCGACATTCGGATCGACTTCTGCAATCGCATCCAGCGACTTGAGAATCCCGCTGCCCACCGCCGTGCGGCTGCCCGTGAGCAGGCTGTTGATGGCGGATTTCAGCGCGTTCTGGTCGGTGGTCGGCGGCTGGATCAGCTCCGCGAAGCCGGAGAAGGCGACAATGCCGATCTGCGTGCCGGGCTTCTGGCTCTCGATGAACGAGATCGCCGCCGCTTCTGCCGAAAGCAGACGGCTCGGCTGGATGTCGGTCGAGCACATGCTGCGCGACACGTCAATCGCCAGCAGGATAGTCGCCTCGTTGGAGGGCACCGCCACCACCGCGACCGGACGCCCGAAGGCGATGATCAGGCTGGCGATTGCCACCAGAAACAGCGCAAAGGGCAGGTGCCGCCGCAGCCGGGAGTAGCGGGGCAGGGCGGCTCGCACCAGCGCCAGACTGGAATAACGCACCGTGAAGCGCCGCCGCCGTCGCAGCACCCACAGGTAGGCGGCGATGGCGAGCGGAATCAAGACCAGCAGGAATAAGAACCATGGCCACAATAATTGCATTTTCCGCCTCCCATCCCACCGTTTACGGCACGCGCCCGAACCATGCCAGCGAGAACGCGCCGCCGATCAGCAGGACGAGGATGCTGGCGCCCGCGAACAGCGGCGTGACCTCCATCTGCTCCGGCTTGATGATCAACTGCGGGCTGAGCGTGTCGTAGATGTTGTACAGGTCTTGTTCGTCCTCGGCATTGTAGTAAGTGCCGCCGGTTAGCTGCGAAATTTCCTCAAGCTCGGCTTCGTCAAGCTGGGTATGTACGGTGAAGCCGTCCACGTGCAAATCGGTTCCGGCGGCGCTGCCGATCCCGACCGTGTAGATGCGGACGCCCCGATCAGCGGCGATGCGCGCGGCGTCAATCGGGTCGGGCGGGGTATTGTTCTCGCCGTCGGTGAGCAGCACGATCACGCCGGAGATATAGGTTCCCTGCGGCACCGGCGTCGGCGAAGGCGCGGGGGTGGGCGTCAGGTTGCTGTAGTAGTCGGTGCTGTTGGTGGTGGCGGTTACAATCGCGTTGAGCGACGCCAGAATCCCGTTGCCCAGCGACGTGCTGCGCTGCGGCGTCAGGCGGTTGATAGCTGCCAGCACCTCGCCCTGATCGTTGGTGGGCGTCTGCACCGATAAGCCGCTGTCGCTGAAGGCGACCACACCGATCTGCACGGTGGCGGGCTGGCGCTCGACGAAATCCTGTGCCGCCGCTTTCGCTGCGTCCATGCGAGTCGGCTCGAAGTCGTCGGCTGCCATGCTGCCCGACACGTCGAACGCGAGGATCACCGTGCCTTCGACGCGCGGCACGCTGACGGTGGTCTGCGGGCGCGCCAGCGCGACGATCAGGATGGCGAGCGCGATCAAAAACACCAGCGGCGGGATGTGCCGCCGGATGCCAAAGCTGCGCGGCGCCGATTGGACGAAGCCCATCGTGCCGTAGCGCGCCACCAGCCGCCGCCGATTCTGCTGGAGGCGCAGATACCACAGCACCAGCAGCGGAATCAGCAGGAGCAGCAGAAGCATCGGAGTCCAGATAAACGTCACGCCCTGATTACTTTCTCCGTCGCCGCCTCACGGTGGCGAAGCGCACGATGGCGCGGGTCAAATCGTCTTCGGTCGAAAGCGACAGCAGGTCGGTGCCCACCCGCTTGAAGGTCTCCGCGAGTTCGGCTTCGCGCTGCCGACCCGCCTCCGTGAAGCGCTGGCGAAAGCGTCTATCATGGGTATCGACGTACAACTGCTCTCCGGTTTCCGAATCTTCCATGATCACCAGCCCAATGTCCGGCAGATCGATCTCGCGCGGGTCCCACAGCCGCACGGCGATCACCTCGTGCCGCTGGTTGAGCAGGCTCAGCGAGCGTTCCCAGCCCGGCTCGCTGATGAAGTCTGAGACGATGAACACCAGCGAGCGCCGCCGGATCACGTTCAGCCCGGCGTCTAGCATCGGCTTGAGGTTGGTGAAGGGCGCGCTCGGCAGCGGCGGCTGCTTGAGCAGGTCGTTGATCAGCCGCAGCACTTGAAGCCGCCCCCCGCCCGCTGGGATGGTGCGCTCGACCCGGTTGTCGTAGAAGATCGCGCCGACCCGGTTGCCGTGCCGGGTGAGCAGCCGCGCCAGCACCGCCACGAAATCGATCAGCACCGTCCGTTTGAGCGCCCGCAGGGTGCCGAAGTCCACCGACGGACTCAGGTCGAGCAGAAACCACGCGGTCAGTTCCCGATCCTCGACGTACTGGCGGATGTAAGGCGTGTCCATGCGCGCGGTGACGTTCCAGTCGATGTAGCGCACGTCATCCTCGGACTGGTATTCGCGCAGGTCGGCAAAGTCGATCCCGTAGCCGTAGAACAGGCTGCGGTAATCGCCCTGAAGCAAGCCATCCAGCCGCCGGATCACCTGCCAGTCGAGGCGCTGGAGGATGCGCTCAGGTGTTGACGCGGATGCCGGTGTGTTCATGGAGGGGTACCACTGGAACCGGGATGCGGCTGATGATCTTCTTCAGCAGGTCGTCGCTGGTCACGTTGTCGGAAAGCGCCTCGTAGGACAGCACGAGACGGTGCCGAATCACGTCCAGCGCCATATCCAGCACGTCTTGCGGGAGGGTGTAATCCCGCCCGCGCACGAAGGCGAGCGCCCGCGCCGTGAGGATCAGGTTGATCGACGCGCGCGGGCTGGCGCCGAACATGATGTAGCGATCCATGTCCTTGATGCCCACTTCCTGCGGCTTTCGGGTCGCCGTGACCATCCGCACCGCGTATTCGATCAGCGCCGGGTCAACGTAGACTTTGTCGGCTTCCTGCTGCAAGCTCACCAACTGCTCGGTGGTCAGCACCCGCTGCACCGGCTGGAGCAGCCCGGTCATGCGCTGGACGATCACGAATTCTTCAGTGGAGTTGGGGTAGCCGACCAGCACCTTGAGCATGAAGCGATCCACCTGCGCTTCGGGCAGCGCGTAAGTGCCCTCGGTCTCGATGGGGTTCTGGGTAGCCAGCACCAGAAACGGATTTGGCACCTTGTAGGTTTCGCGCCCAATCGTGACCTGATGTTCCTGCATGACTTCCAGCAGCGCGCTTTGCACTTTGGCAGGCGCGCGGTTGATCTCGTCCGCCAGCAGCAAATTGGTGAACACCGGACCCAGCGAGGTGTTGAATTCGCCGATTTTCTGGTTGTAGATGCGGGTGCCGACCAGATCGGCAGGTACCAGATCAGGCGTGAACTGGATGCGCTTGAACTCGCCGCCAATCGCCTCCGCCAGCGTCTTGATCGCCATCGTTTTCGCCAGTCCCGGCACGCCTTCGACCAGAATGTGCCCGCGCGCCAGCAGCGCCACGATCAGCCGTTCCAGCAGATGATCCTGCCCGACGATCACTTTCTTCACTTCGTACAGAACGCGCTCCATTGGCGTCCCGCTCTCGGCATTCGTAGTCTGATTCACGGGCATCTCCTTCGATAGTCAACGAGCGAATCGCCTAAACGGGCGGAGCGCCTGCCGCGCCGCCTGCGATGGTAATCGGCACGGCAAAGGCGATGCCGATGAACACGTTCTGTCCGGTGGGATTGAGCAGCACCGTGACGATGCCCACCACCTGACCCGCCCGGTTGAGCAGCGGACCGCCCGCGTTGCCGGGATTGGCAGCCGCGTCCACCTGAATCAGGTGCTGCAAGGTGAGGTTGGCGTCCGTCACCTGAAAGCTGCGCTCCAAGCCGGAGATCACTCCGGCGCTCATCGAGTTGTAGAGGTCGAACGGGCTGCCGACCACGTAGGCTTCGTCGCCGACCCGCATAGCGTTCGGGTTGCCCAGCGTGGCGGGCACAAATTCGGTCGGCAGCTTGCTGGGGCTGAGTACGGCGATGTCGTTGTCCGGCTGAGTGCCGGTCACCTGAGCGGTCGTCTGCGTGCCATCGGCGAACGTGACTTCGATGCTGCCCGCGCTGGCGATCACGTGCAGGCTGGTGAGGATGTCGCCGCTGTCGTCCACGATCACGCCGCCCCCTACGTCGTCGCCCGCCGCGATCTTGCGGAAACTGGTCAGCACGTCCTCGAAGCCGACGCCGCGCCCGGTCGGGTTGAAGGTGTTCATGTGCGCGCCGGGAGCGAGGGGCTGAACCACCACCAGCGAAGGCTGGATGATCTGGTAAACGCTGGCGGAATAGGCAGGGGGAGGGGTAGCGGATGCCATCGCTTGGGCGATGGCGGTGCTGACATCGTTCGAGTTGATTTGCGGCGGCGGCGGGACGAATGACCGATACAGGAACATCGCCACCAGCACCACCACCACGCCGGACACGAAGGGCACGCTCCGCCGAATCAAGCTGCGGACGCGCCGCAGGCGATGACGCCATATCGCTGAGCGAGAAGCGGGAGCATCGTTCATTCGGCTAATATTTCAATTTATCCTCGACGATGGAATAACCATAGACTCTTTTCCTGAGAGGAAAATGAATTTATGTGCAATTGGTCTGGTCAATTGGACTCAAATTACGATTATGTGCCCCCGACGCGGATTTTTCAACTGATTTCGCAGGCGGGTGGGCAGACCGAGAAACTCGCCGTAGCGCTTCACCGCTTGGGCGACCGCTTCGCTTTCGGCGGCGCTCAGCGGATCGAAGGGCAGCACTTCTACGTCCACCTGCTGCTTGCCGAGCGTGCGCCGCCAGCTTCCTACCACTTTGCCGCCGATCACCAACGACGGGTCGAAGGTGTTGCCGCGCGCGAGCCGCCCGGCTCTCCGCGAGCGGTCAAACCCGGCGTAGCCGACTAGAAACTCGTCGTAAGTGGGCAGCAGCAGCGCCGCTTCGAAGGGGGCGGCGGCGGACGGCGTCGAGGTCGAAAACCAGTGGGTCTTGCCGTCGATCAGATCGTGATCAAGTTGATCAGCAGCCCGCTTGATCCCGGCTTTGGCGTCGGTGACGGTCAGCCCCGACCACCACGCGAAATCGTGGGCGGTGGCGGGCGCGTGCGCGGTGAAGTAGCGCCGCGTGAGTTCCGCCAGTGCCTCGTCGCGCGTCAGTTTTTTCGCTTGAGGCGCGCGCTCGTCCACCAGCATGTAAGTGAACTGCTTGCCGCGCCGGGGACCGCTGCAAATCACCGCGTCCAGTTCCGCCCAACCGACTACCGTCGTCAGCCGCAGCCCCTCGAAGACCATCCCGGCTTGTGCCAGCGCCGCGCCCAGTTCCGCGCGGGTGAGCGGCTTGCCGCCTTCCAGCACTCGTGCGATCATCGGAGTGGTCTGCGCGAACACCGATTCGTCCAGTTCGATCTGGCGGTTCATGTACGCCATGGTTGCCTTGACGCGCGGGGCGGTGAGCGCCAGCAACCAGCGAATGTCGGCGGGCGCGACGAAATGCCAGGTCGGGCGCATCACGTGGGTGCGCAGGATGCTGCCCTCGTCGAATGCCTGCTCGATCTGGTCGTCGTTTGCGCCTGCCACCCGCAAGCCGAGCGACCATTTCGCCCCCGCGAAATCCTGTGCCTGAACCGCGCCCATTTGCTCGACCACCGCGCTCGCGTCCGCAAACCGTGTGGTCGAGATGCCCTGATTGTGCAGGCGCAGGTGCGCGATCTCCGCAGGATTCATCGGTTCCGCCTTTGATTGGGATTATGGGTTGATATTCGGCTGCGCGCCGTGTTCCGCGAGCCACTTCGCCCACTGTTCGCGCCCGGTCGCCTTCAGATGCTCCATGTAAGCCGGAAGCTGACCGCGCATGTAGAGCGGACCGCCTTCCCGCAGCGTGGTCATGATCGGGTCAACGTCGTGCGCGCTGGTCATCGCCATGCGATACTGCCAATCCGCCAGCAGCGCTCGCCCCTTTTGAACCATGTCCGGGCGCTCGGCGGCGAGGTCGTGCTGCTCGTGCGGGTCGGCGGCCAGATCGTACAGTTCCACCGGGGCGAAGGGGCGAAAGACGTTGTGATAAGTCTGAAGGCAGAGCCAGTGATCGAAGCGCGCCGCCCGCTGGATCGACCATGCGCTCTGGCTGAGGATGGCGTAAGGGCGTCCGGCGGACTCACCGCTGCGGAAGGCGACGGTGAAAGGCTCGCCGTCCCAGACGTTGGGAACTGCTCCGCCCGCCAGCTCGATCAGCGTCGCCGCCCAGTCGAAATGATAATGCAGGGCGTCGTCTACGCGCGGCTCGCCGACTAGCGCCGGAGCATGGACGATCAGCGGCACCCGACAGGTGATCGCGTCGGCGGTCTGATGATCGCCCCAGATGTTGAACTCGCCCAGATTTTCGCCGTGATCCGCGCCAACCATCACCAGCGTGTCGTCGAGCACCTGCGCGTCCGCCAGCGCGTTGATCAGCCTGCCGATATGCTCGTCGGCGTAGCGCACGCCGGTGTCGTAGCCGTCGATCCATTGGCGAACCGCGTCCATCGAATCCAACTGCGCGGGGATGCGGGGATAGGCGGTGTAAAAACTATCGCCGCCGAAGCCGTGTGGCTCCTGCGCGCTGTGGGGACCCGGCAGGTTCCAGCAGCGCTGGCGGACTTCTTCGGTCAGCCAGTCGGGGAGCGGGTCGCCCGCGAAGGGATTGCCGAAGCTCATGGGCGTGCGATAAGGCGTGTGCGGGTCCCAGTAATTGACGTGCAGGAACCAGTTCTCGCGCCGCGCATTGGCTCCCAGCCAATCCAGCGCCAGCGGCGTCACCTCGTCGGCGATGTCCATGCCCAGCTTGCCGGGGTTGATGATCTGGTTGTACTCCGCGTACCAATGCCACGCCGCGTGGCGCTCGCCGAAGGAACTGATGGTCGTGGTGGTCAAGCCAGCCGCGCGCAGGGCTGCCATCCAGCCGGTGTAGCCGAACAAATCGCGGTGGCTCCGGCTCGCCCCCTCGATGAAAGGCTGGCTCCCGGTGCCGCCATGATCGACCACGCCGGTTTTGAAGCCGAAGCGCCCGCTCCAGAGCGCCGTCCGCGAGGGTAGGCAGGGCGCGTCCGAGACGTACAGGTGGTCAAAGCGAACCCCGCGCTGCGCCAGCGCGTCGATATTCGGGCTGGTGTTCCGGTGATACCCGTAGCAGCCCAGATGATCGGGGCGCAGGCTGTCCACGTCGATATAGAGAATTCGCATGAGGAGCTGTCCGTTCCGCTAAAAAAGCCCATATTAACGCGGATGCGGCGATTCATGTAAGACAATCAGGCGCGAGAGGGGGTCGCGCCTGAAAGGTATTTCTGCTGAAATTGACTTCTCTATATGATGAATTTTGCTCAGGGTGGGAAGGGTTGGTCGATGAAGCGTTCGGCGAACTCCACGTAGCGGTACACGTCCCCGAAGGTGGACGCCAACCCAATCGACGCGCGCAGCGCACCGGTGGTTTTGCCGTCGATCACCTGCAAGAACTGCTCGAAGCTCAGGCTGTCTTTGTCGCGGAAACAGGCGGTCATGTCTTCCCGCGTGAAGCCAAGCGCTGGCTCGCGCGCGCCGGGGTTGCAGTGACAGCCTGACCGCAGCGAGATTCGCTCGGCGTTTGCCAGCCGCACCATATCGTTGGAGTCGATCAAACTGCCGTCGCGGTCGAAGAAGTTGACCTGAATCGTGCTTCCGCGCTGATCGGTGTTGGGGGGTCCGTAGAGCTGAATCAGCGGGCGTCCGCTGCTGTGATGCAGGCTCAGCAGTTGGTCAATCAGCCACCCGGTCAGGCACATCACCCGCGTGTGAATCAGGTCAATGCCGATGGACTCGATGAAGCGCAGACCGATCTCGACTGCAGGCAGGCTCAGGTAGTTGACGGTTCCGTCCTCGAATCCGGCAGGACCCGGCGTCAAATAGTGGTCGAACGCCTCCACCGACGAGAAGGTGATAGTTCCGCCCGCGTACCACGGTCGGCGCAGCTTTTGGACGGCGGATTTGCGCGCCAGCAGGCATCCAACTCCGGTTGGGTAGCCGAAGATTTTGTAAAACGACAAGTCCACGAAATCGGGATGCCACTGGCTGAGATCGAGCCGGTTCGAAGGTACGTATGCCGCCGCATCGATCAGCACGTCCCAGCCCAGCGCCTGCGCCTGCGCGATCCATTCCAGCGGGTGCTGCGCGCCGGTGAAGTTCGACTGCGCGGGGTAGGCGAACAGGTTATGCTGTCCCGGTTGCGACTCGCGCAGCCCGCGCGCGAGCGCGTCCGGGTCGGTGCGCAGATCGGGCATCAGCAGCGGGATGTAGGTGACGGTCGCGCCTTTCGCGCGGGCGAACTCGCGGATGCCGTTCACCGAGTTGTGATTGTCGTAGGTCAGCAGGTAGTGATCGCCGGGCGCGAAGGGATAGGCTTCGCCCACCAGCTTGAGCGCGCCAGTCGCATTGGCGGTGAAGATCGCCATATATTCGTCGGGTGAGGCGTTGAAGTAGTCCAGCACCGCCGCCCGCGCGCTCTCGACCCGTCGAGTCATCGCCAGCGAGGTCAGATTCTCCGAGTGTGGGTTGCCAAAGACTTCGCTGCTCAGCAGCGCCATGTGATCGCGCAGTTGGGACTCGGCGTACAAGCCGCCGCCGGTGTAATCCAGATAAACATGTCCCTGCTGATCCAGCCGCGCGTACTCGGTCGCGCGCAGGTCGTCCAGCTTGCGCGTGGTCGCGTAGGCAGGGTAGGCGTTCAAGAATGTCTCGAACGCCGCCTCCATCGGGGTAGAGTCGACCGTATCTCGAAGTCGGTCAGGGGGCAGGGGTTGCATAAGTTTCTCCTTCAGCCGGACAGAATTTGACGGCTGTTGTGACGGTTCGGATGCGGCGGACGTATGCCAGCAGCCGCGCGCTCCACGCGGGCGATGGGCGGTGGGTGGGTTCCGGCAGATCGAAGCATTCGCCGGGGCGCGGCGTGCGGCGCGGTCTAGCGCCCGCCAATAGATTAATCGTATCATGAACCGGGTCGTAGGGGTTCATGGTTTCCCCTCCTTTTTACTAAATGCCGCGAGGACGCCGCGATGACTTACCGAGTCGCATTTCCAATAGATGTGAATAATATATAAAGTGTGCGCGACGACCGCGTGACAGCAACGTGACAAAGGAACGCGCCGATGAAGCAACTGCAACTCATCCTGTTTGGTCTGCCGCAAATCGAATACGAAGGTCAGCCCGTGAAGTTCGAGCGCCGCAAAGCTGTGGCGCTCGCGGCATATCTGGCGCTCGCCGAACACCGCCAGAGCCGCGAACGGGTCGCCGATTTGCTGTGGCCCGACCTCGACCGCGAGCATGGGCGATCCGCGCTGCGCAGCACCCTGCGCGCGCTCATCACGCCGATCCCGTTTGAGTGGATCGAGGCGGATCGCAGCACGCTGATGCTCAAGCAGGATGTGGTTTGGGTGGACGTTCACGCCTTCAGCGCGCTGCTTTCCGCCAGCGATACACATGGGCACCGTCTGGACGTGGTGTGCGATCAATGTGTGCCGCTCTATCAACAGGCGCTGGCGCTGTACCAGTCGGATTTCATGGCGGGCTTCAGCCTCGTCGACAGCCCCGATTACGACGACTGGCAGTTTGCGCAGCGGGAGTGGCTGCGCCGCGAATACGCGGATTTGCATCGGCGGCTCTCCGGCTATTACGCCGACGCGCAGCAGTACGATCAGGCGATCAAGTACGCGCAGCAGTGGCTGGCAGACGATTCCCTGCACGAACCCGCGCACCGCCAGTTGATGCGCCTGTATGCCGCCAACGGGCAGCGCTCGGAAGCCCTGCGCCAGTATCAGCAAATCGTCGAAGTGCTGAACACGGAACTGGCGACCCCGCCCGAAGACGAGACCACCCGGCTCTACGAATCCATCCTGAACGGGCAGGTTGCTCCCGGCGTGAGCGCGCCCGCCTCCGAGTCCCCGGCGATCAGCGTGCTGCCGCCGTTTCCGTCGCTGGTGATCGGACGCGAACAGGCGCTCCGGCAGATCAAGCAGCGCTTGGGCATCGGCGGCGGACTGCGCGCAGTCACGGTGATTCAGGGCTGGCCCGGCGTCGGCAAAAGCACCACCGTCGCGCTGCTGGCGCACGATCAGGAAGTCGCGCGGCAGTTCCCGGATGGCGTGCTGTGGGCGTCTTTAGGCGAAAATCCGAGCATCGACGCCGTGCTTTCGGCGTGGGCGGACGCGCTTCGGCTCGGCGAGCCGGGGCGGGTGCGAAAAATCGAAGAGATCAGCGCGCAGCTCACCGCCGTCCTGCGGGACAAGCGCGTTCTGCTGATCGTGGATGACGTGTGGCAGGTCGAACATGCGATCCCGTTCCGGGTCGGCGGGCAGATGAGCGCGCTGGTGATCACCAGCCGCCTGAACGACGTGGCGAGCGCGCTGGCGCCCACCGCCTACGACCTTTACCGCCTGCCCGTGCTGAGCGATTCCGACGCATTCGAGCTGCTGGGCAAGCTCGCGCCCGAAACCACGCGCGAATATCCCGACGAAGCCCGCGAGTTGGTGCGCGATCTGGAAGGGCTGCCGCTGGCGGTTCACGTCGCCGGGCGGCTGCTGCACAGCGAGGCGCGGCTCGGCTGGGGAATCCGCGAGCTGCTGACCGAGCTTCGAAGCGGCGCGGCGCTGCTTCAGGCGCAGCCGCCCAGCGAGATGATCGGCGCGGCGCGGGATGCCTCGCCAACGGTGGCGGCGCTGCTCAAGCGCAGCACCGATCTGCTGGACGCGACAGCTCGGCATCGGTTCGCCTATCTGGGGCTGTTCGTTCCCAAGCCCGCCACCTTCGATCTGGAGGCGATGGCGGTCGCGTGGAGCGTGGACGATCCCCGACCGACCGCCCGCGTGCTGGTCAATCGTGGTCTGCTGGAGCCGGTCAGCGGGGGACGCTTTCAAATGCACGCGCTGTTGGTGCTGCACGCGCGCGCGCTGCTGGAAAGCCTCTCCGAATGATCGCCGGAGCTAATCTGTCCGATGCACAGTATCGGCTGGCGCGGCATTATCTGAAATCGGCTTCGCAGCGCTAACGCTGGGTTTCGTCGCGGGCAAGCCAGCGTCGCCCATGGGCTGTCGATGTTCGATCAGGAATGGGAGCAGATCCGCTACTGGCAGACGTGGGCAGCCCAGCGCCGCGCCGACGATGAACACGGGACTCGGCTGTGTGTGGAGTTTCCGCTGGCGGGGTTGGAAGTCCTGTCCAACCGCGCCAGCCCGTTCGATTACGCGCACTGGTTGGAACGCGGCTTGGAAGCGGCGCATCGTTTGGGCGATTCGCAGGCGGAGCGGCAGCTACTGCATCACCTCGACGGAGTCTATTTTCGCCTCGGCGACCTCGACAAGGCGGAGCAGTACGCACGTCAGTTGATGCAGCTTGCCGAAGCCGCGAACGACCAAACTGCTATCGGTTGGGCATCCGACGGGCTGGGCAGCATCGCCGAAGAGCGTGGGCTTTACGCCGACGCCGAACGCTATTACCGTCGCGCGCTCACCCTGTTCACCAAGCTGGACATGCGGGTTCAGATGGGGAACGCACTGCATGGCTTGGGAGCGATTGCCCTCTACGTGGGCAACTATGACGACTCCTACGCCCATTTCATGCGCGCGCTGGACCTGATCCAACCCACCGGGAACAAGGCACAGGTGTGCAACGCCCTGCTGGCGGTGTCGGAAGCGCTGGCGTCGATGGATCGAAATGAGGAAGCCAGCGTCTACATCCGGCACGCCGTCGATCTGGCGCGAGCGCTCGGCTTCACGCGGATTCTGGCAGCCGCGCTGATCAGCATGGGTTCGTTAGCGGTCGAACTCGTGCAGCTTGAATTCGCCTGCGCCAATTTTGAGGAAGGGATACGGGCGGCGCGCGCTGTCGGCAGCACACGCAACGTCATTCACGGGCTGTCCAGCCTCGGCTACGCCCGAATGCGTCTGGGGGATTTCGACGAGGCAGAGGCGCGCTTGCAGGAAGCCTTGCAGATGGCGCGCGAGGGCGGGATGCCGCGCTACATTTGCAATATACAGCGGAACCTCGCTAATACCTTTCTGGCGATGGGAAATCTGGATGCCGCTCGCAACGCTCTCCGCGAATCGTTGACGCTGGCGCAGAGTCTCGGATCGCAGATGCAGCAGGCGAGAACCCTGTCGGTGGTGGTGGCATACTATCACGAGCTGAGCCGGGATCAGCAGGCGGCGATCTGGGCGGGTATGATCTGGGACGAGCCGATCATCGACCAACCGCTGTTCGCCCCGGTCTGCCAGCAGATCGAGGCGGCGTTGGGCAGCGAAGCCTTTCAGCGCGCGCTGGAGCAGGGCAAAGCCCTGTCGCTTGAGGATGCGGCAGCCGACGCAATCAAGCAACTGGATCGCGGATCATGCTCATGACCAGTATGGCGTCGCTCCAAACCACCCAGTATCGGCTCGCGCGGCATTATCTCAGTCGGCTCCGCGCCGCCAATTCCGCCTTTCGTCATGGGCAAGCCAGCATTTCCTACGGGCTGGCGGTTTTCGATCAGGAATGGGAGCAGATTCGCTACTGGCAGGCGGAGGCGGCTAAACGCGGAATTGACGAGCGGTGGGCGCAGTTGTGCAAAGAGTTTCCGCTGGCGGGCTTGGAAATCCTGACCACTCGCAACGACGCAGCCGATCAAGCGACATGGTTGGTGACCGCTTTGACAGCCGCCCAGCAGCTTGGCGATGCTGAGGCGGAGCGCATTCTGTGTCATGAACTGTACACCATCTATTACCGTCTCGGAATTCCTGAAAAGATCGAATACTTCGCCAACCAGCTTTTGAAACTGGGCGAAGCGGCGAACGATTTGTTATCGGTCGAGCGCGCATATCATGGCTTGGGCACATTCGCCGAAGAGGTCGGGCTGTATGACGAAGCAGAGGCTTACTATCAGCGCGCGCTTGACCTTGCGCTGGAATTGGGCATCGACACAGAGATAGCACAGGGACTTCACGGCGTGGCGTCGATTGCTTACAGCCGCGGGGATTTCCAGAAAGCCTACCATTACTTCTCGCGTCGGCTCGAACTGCTGGAAACGACCGGAAATAAATCCTTGATTTGCCATGCCCTGTTGATGATGGGGTTCGTTTTGCATGGGCTAAAAGCGTATGCCAGCGCCGAGGATTACCTCCAGCGCAGCGTGATGATGAGCCGAGCGCTCGGTTATCAGCGGCTGTTAGGTTCAGGTTTGCTCAATCTCGGCTTATTGGCGCTGGAACTGAATCAACTGGAAACCGCCCACAGCGACGTGCAGGAAGCACTCCGGGCGCTGCGGAGCGTCGGCATCGTGCGTATGATCATGGTTGCCCTGTCCCAGCAGGGATATATCCTGCTGCGGATGGGGAAGCTCCCGGCGTCACTGGCGCATTTGCAGGAAGGATTGCAAATGGCGCGCGAGTCCGGGCGTCCCCGCGAACTCTGTGATTTGCTCTTCAATCTGACCAGCACCTATCTTGCGCTCAACGACTTGGACGCGGCGCGCAGTTCGCTGTCCGAGTCGCTGATCCTCACGCAGCGTATGGGTGCCTTTCCGAAGCAGGTAGAGGCGGTTACTGTTGCGGTGGCGTACTTCCAGAGCTTGGGTCGTCCTGAGCAGGCGGCGGTCTGGGCAGGGTCGATCACAGGTGAAACGATGATCGACCTCACCTTATTTAAGCAAGCCTGCGCCAGACTGGAAGCGGCACTCGGCGCCGAACGCTATCAGGCGGCGCTCGAAAAGGGGAAAACGCGGGCGTTGGATGAGGTGGTCGCGGAAGTCCTGACCGCGCTGGCGTGAGCGACGGTTTAGCCTTTTCGCGGGTTGCGGCTGCTGGCGCGGACGATCAGCATCGGCTCTAAAACGATGTGGCGGTCGGCGGGCAGTTGGTGATTGATCTCCGCCAGCACCAGTTCGGTGACTTTGTTGGCGATCATCGAAATCGGCTGGCGAATCGAGGTCAAGCCGATCAGTTCCGCGACCGGCGTATCGTCGTATCCGGTCAGCGCCACGTCGACGCCGACTTCCAGCCCCACCGATTCCACGTAGCGCTTGACGCCGAACGCCATGATGTCGTTGGCGCAGACCACCGCCGTCGGCGCGGGCTTACTGGACAAAATGCGCTGTGCGGCTTGAAACGCCTCGCCCAGCGTGTTCGACGAATGCGCCACCCACGCCTCGCGGATCGGCAGGTTCGACCGCCGCAGGGTGTCGAAGTAGCCTTCCG
Organism: uncultured Chloroflexia bacterium; assembly: GCA_963814185.1. Lineage (GTDB taxonomy): Bacteria > Chloroflexota > Anaerolineae > Aggregatilineales > Phototrophicaceae > Flexifilum. Next base: position 501,535 of record CAWFCF010000004.1, read on the forward strand.
TGCGCGTATCGCCGATGCGCGATCCGCTGGGCCAAGAGATCAAGCCGATGCGGGTGTGCCCGTTGGCGATCAGGTGTTCCACCGCAAGCTGCATCCCCCGGTTGCCGTCCACCTCGACGTAAGGGAAGTCCCATGCGTCATCCGACTTGCCGTAGGCGGCGAAGGGGACTTTCATATCCAGCAGCCGCTTGACCCGCTCGTCATTGTAGGTCACGTCCGAAAGCACGAAGCCGTCCACCCGGTTCGCATTCACGAGGTCTTCGTAGGCTTTGACGCCGCCGATCTGGGTGAAGGTGAGGATGTGGTAGCCGGAGGATTCGGCGTGCTGCGCCAGCTCGTACAGGAACAGGTCGAGCAGTTGATTGCGCCGAACCGCGTCCTCGGCGACGTGCCACGCATAGCCGATCAGCCGGGTCTCGTTGGTCTTGAGGTTGCGCGCGGTGGTGTTGCGATGATAACGCAAGTCCCGAATTGCGTTGCGGACGATTTGGCGGGTGGCGGGCTTGACCAGCGGATTGTCATTCAGCACGTAGGAGACGGTTGTCACCGAGACGCCCGCGTATGCTGCCACGTCGCGGATGGTGATATTCAGTTGATATTTCAGCGAGTTCGGCAGCTTCGCGCACCAGCTTGCTGGTTTCGTGGTCGACCTCGTCCGAGCCAGACAAGACCCGATACGCGGTCGCCATCGAGACATCCGCCTGCGCAGAAACGTCTTTTAAGGTTGCCATAATCTCCTACGAGCGTTGATACGGAATAGCTTATCGGATATTGCCCGATTGTCCAATCTCAGCCTTTGACCCCGCCCAGCGACAGCCCGCGTTTCAGGTAGCGCTGCATGATCACCGCGATCACCAGCGGCGGGAGCAGCGCGAGGAACGAAGCTGCCATCTGCACGTTGAGCGGCGGCGCGAAGGCGGGCGTGCCGTTGAGCATGTACCACAGCCGCACCGTGATCGGCTGCATGTCCGAGTTGGTGATCACCAGCGAGGGCAGCAGGAAGTCTTTCCACAAGCCCACGAAGCCCACGATCACCAGCACGATCAGGATCGGGCGGGACAGCGGCAGCGTGATCGACCAGAAGGTGCGCAGCGGCGACGCGCCGTCCACTTTGGCGGCGTCGAACAATTCGCTGGGCAGGTTCTCGAAGAAGGTTTTCAGCAGCAGAATGGCGAAGGCGTTCACCCCGTAGGGCAGCCATAAGCCCCAGTAGTTGTTGATCAGGCTGACGTTGAGGATGGGCACGTTGACCAGCGTGGTGTACAGCGGCACGATGTAGGCGATGCTCGGAATCATCAGCGTGAGCAGAAAGCCGCCCATGATGATTCGCCCGGCGATGGGCTTCAGCTTGGCGAGGCTGTAGGCCGCCAGCGTCGAAATGAACAACTGGACGATCAGCCCGCCCACCACCACGATGAAGGTATTTTTGAACTGTTCAGGAAGCTTATACTTCGACCAAACCTCAATGTAATTTGACCACTGCGGGTTCGCTGGGAAGATTTGCAGCCCGCCCTTGTAAATCTCGGTGCTGGATTTCAGCCCGGAGGTGAAGGCGAACAGGAACGGGAACAGCACGGTCGCGGCGATCACCAGCAGGATGACGATCAGGATCAGGTACAGACGACGCCCGCCCGGTGTTCGCGCTTCCAGATAGGAGATGATGCCACGATCCCACGTATCCATAACCGGCTGCTCCTTACTGCTCCGCCCGGCGGGTCAGATGCAAATAGATGGCGGAGAACACGCCCAAAACGATAATCAGCGAGAGGCTCCACGCCGACGCCAGCCCGAAGTCGTTGTTCAAGAAGGCTTTGCGGTAAATCTCCAGCACCGGGGTCAAGCTGGCGTTGCTGGGACCGCCCTGCGTCAGCAGGAACGGCTCGGTGAAAATCTGCACCACTGCGATGATCTGCAAGATGAAGGTCACGATCATGGTGGTGTAGAGGTGGGGCAGGGTGATGAAGCGCGCGCGCTGGAAGGGGGTCGCCCCCTCGATTTCGGCGGCTTCATAGTATTCCACCGAAATGTCCTGAAGCGTGGCGAGGTAGATCAGCAGCGTGCTACCGAAGTTCGCCCACGTCAGGATCAGGATGATCGACACTTTCACCAGCGACGGGTCTTGCAGCCAGAGCACCGGCTTGATGCCGATCAGGTGCAGCGAGGCATTCAGAAAGCCGTTGTCCACCTTGTAAATCAGCCGCCAGATGATCAGCGAAATCGTGATTGGGATCACGGTCGGCAGGAAGTAGACCAGCCGGAAAAAGCCCTTCGCCCGGCGCACTTCGTTGACCATCACCGCGATCAAGATGGGCACGAAGAAGCCCATCGCCAAGCTGATCGACGCGAAGGCGACGCTGTTCTTCCACGCGATTCCAAAGGCGGGGTCGATCAGCATCCGCGAGAAGTTGTCAAAGCCGACCCACGTGGAATCGCCGTTCAAGCTCACGTTCTGAAAGCTGAAAATGACGGTTTTAAGGATGGGATACCACGCGAACAGGGCAAAGACGATCAGCGCGGGCGCCAGAAACAGGTACGCCGAAGCCTGATCTGCCCAGCGGATTCGCTGCCACCACGACAGGCGGCGCGACCCGGTCGGCGTTTGGGGAGTTGCAGCGCTCAATTCTTCCATGATACGCCTCATCTGGCTTCGGCGGGCGGGGGAAACCGCGCGTAGGGACGGACTTCAAGCCCCTACGCGCAGCCGAGACGGTGATTCCGCCTCGAGTTTACGATCCGCTGCTCAGGTGATCAAGAACGGTGGTCTGGAACGTATCCGCCGCGTCCTTCAGAACCTGCGCCGGGTCTGCCGATTTGTCGGTGAGGACGGTGCTGACCGCTGAGCCGACTGCCGCGTAGTAGTCCTGTCCTGCCGGGGCGGGTTCGACCTGAAGCTTGACCGTGCCGTCGGAAATGGCATTGAGGAACGAGGTATAGTTGTCGGCTGGGAGCGTGTAGTAGGTGCTGTCAAACGCGAAGCGCGCCGCCTGATAATCGCCGATGTACAGCGGCAGAATGGGTCCGCCGATGACCGGGTTATCCTGCGCTGCCTGAGCGTCGAGCGCCAGCTTGTCTTCCTGCGGGTCGAACAGACGCCACAGTTCGAAATAGGTCGCGGCTTCCTGCTCGTCCATCGATGCCGCGCTGCTGACCATGTACATGTTGCCGCCCGTCAGCGAAACGACGCCGCCGGGACCTGCGGGCAGCGGCGCGAAGCCGATGGTGCTCATGTCCACTTCGGGGAAGCTGGTCTTGATCCACGAATACTGATCGCCTGCCATCATGACCATCGCCGCCTGACCCGTCGCCAGCGCGGTGCCGTTGGTGCCCCAGTCGAGGGTGTCGCGCGGCAGAACGTCGTCCGTCCAGCGCAAATCCTTGACCAGTTGGAGCGCGTCGACGGTCGCACCAGAGCCGAAGCCAGCGGTGTAGCTGCCGTCGCCATTGTCGTGAATGAGTTCGTCGGGAGTTGCGCCGAAGGTGTAGCTCAGCACTGTGAAGTGCCAGCCGCCTGCGTTCGCGCCGTCGTTGATGAATGAGAAGCCGGACACGTTGTTATCGCGATTGGTGAGCGCCTTCGCCATCGTGCGCAGTTCGTCCCACGTCTTGGGCGGGGCATTGAAGCCAGCCGCTTGCAGCATGGGGATGTTGTAGCCGAGACCCATCGCATACGCGCCGTAGGGCAGCCCGTAAACCTTGCCATCCTTGATGGTCAGGTTGATGATGTCCGAGTTGTACACGTCGCGCAGGTTGTTGGCATCGAAGATAGTGCTGATGTCAGCGGCGATTCCGGCGTTGATATACTTCTGCGGGTCGGTCAGATAAACCTGAAACAGAGTCGGCACCTGATTGCCAGCGATCAACGCGGCAAACGAATCCGGCTGATAGGTGTATTCGAGTCCGTCGACGGTCACGTTCGGATACAGCGCTTCAAAGCGCGCGACCTGATCGGTCCACGCTTGCAGCGCGACCGTGTCGCTGTCGGCGGGCTTGTTGGTGACGGTAATCGTGACTGGGCGTCCCTCAGCGATTTGGCTGGGCATCTGGACGACCGCCGGAGGGAGATCAGCCTGAGCATGGGTCGAAACGATCCCGACACCGAACAAACTGATGAGACAAACAATCAAGAGCAACCGCACGAGTTTCATAATCTAAGTCTCCTTGAGGATCAATTTTGTAATGCGGGTGTGCGAATTCCGGTCGATCTGGGTCGATAAGCTGTTCCTCCGCAGGCTTCGTGAGGGATTTTTAAATCGTTTCAAATCCAACATATCACTGTGTGGGAAACTTGTCAAGAAAGTCGAAATTGGGGTAGGTCTTATGGCAGATTTAGATAGATTTCGGAACATTTCAGCCGGATATGAACAAGTTGACGATCCGAAAGTAATCCATTACACTGAGTTAAATTGTACCGTTTCAAATACGTTTTACTGACGTGAAATGGACGCTCATGAGCACCTCCCAATTTTTGCAAAGAGTTCGTATGGCGGGGAATCCGGTGGCGCACCCGCAAAGCGTGGTCGTGTGCGGCAGCGCCCGGTTCACGCTGCTGACGCCGCGCCTGATCCGCTTAGAATGGTCGTCGCGCGCGCAGTTTGAAGACCGCGCCAGCTTCGCCTTTCCCACCCGCTACGCCGATCCCACGCCGCACACCTGCGAGCAGACGGGCAGCCAGTTTCACATTCAGACCGAGCCGCTTTCGCTCGACTACACCGACGACGGCGAGCCGTTCGGCGCGGATAACCTGACCATCCGCGTTGATTTGAATGGACAGACGGTCGAATGGACGCCCGGCACGCTCAACACCGGCAATCTGCGTGGCACGCTGCGCACGCTGGATCAATGCGCCGGAGCCGCCAGCTTGCAGGAAGGGCTGATCTCGCGTGACGGCTGGTCGCTGCATGACGACAGCGGCACGCCGGTGTGGGATGCGGAGGGCTTCTGGGTCGAATCCCGGCACGAGCATCAGGCACAGGACTGGTACTTTTTCGGCTACGGACATGATTACACGGCGGCGCTCGCCGATTATCTGCACTTCGGCGGCGATATTCCGTTGATTCCGCGCTACGTGCTGGGCGGCTGGTGGTCGCGCTTCTGGGCGTACAGCGCCGACGATCTGCTGGAACTGGTGAATCAGTTTGAGGCGCACGAGGTTCCGCTGGACGTGCTGGTGGTCGATATGGACTGGCACACGCCGGATGCGTGGACCGGCTATACATGGAATCGCCAGTTGTTCCCCGATCCCGAAGCCTTTCTGTCGCAGATTCATCGGCGCGGGCTTTACGTGACCTTAAATCTGCACCCGGCGCAGGGCGTGCAAAAACACGAGCAGGTCTATCCGCAGTTCGCCGAGCTGCTCGGTCAAGACCCGGCGCAGGGCGAAGCCATCCGCTTCCGCCCGTCCGATCAAACTTTCATGCAGCACTATTTCGAGCTGCTGCATCACCCCATGGAAGAACAGGGGGTCGATTTCTGGTGGCTGGACTGGCAGCAGGGCGATGTCAGCGACCTGAAAGGGCTAGACCCGCTCCCGTGGCTGAATCACCTGCACTTCCGCGACTCGGCGCGGCGGGGGACGCGCCCCATGCTCTACAGTCGGTGGGGCGGCTTGGGCAATCACCGCTACCCGATTGGCTTTTCGGGCGACACCTACGCCACGTGGGAATCGCTGCGCTTCCAGAGCTACATGACTCCGACCGCCGCCAACGTCGCTTACGGCTGGTGGAGCCACGACATCGGCGGGCATTTCTGGGCGACCGATCCCGAACTTTACGCGCGCTGGGTGCAGTTCGGCGCGGTCAGCCCCTGCCTGCGCCTGCACTCGACCAAAGACCCGCTGGCGGAGCGCCGACCGTGGGCATTCCCCGCGCCGGTCTTCGAGGCGGCGAAAGCGGCGTTCCAGTTCCGCTATCAACTGCTGCCCTACCTGTACAGCGCCGCGCGAGCGGCATCTCAGCAGGGGTTGGCGCTGTGCCTGCCCATGTACTATCGCTATCCTGACGCCGAAGATGCGTATCTGGCGCGCGAGCAGTATTTCCTCGGCGATCAGATGTTCGTCGCTCCGGTGGTTCAGCCCGCCGATCCCGCGACCGGGCTGGCGTCGGTGGACGTGTGGATACCCGAAGGCAGGTGGATCGAGTACTCGACCCTTGAAACCTACACCGGGTCGCGCTGGATACGGCTTCAGGTCGGCTTGGATCGCATCCCCATGTTCGTCAAGGCGGGCGGGATCGTGCCGCTCGCGCCGCAGCTCAACCGCACCCGCGACTGGGACGGCTCGCACCTGATCGTGACCGTGTACCCCGGCGCGGACGGGCAGTTCACGCTCTACGAGGACGACGGCATCAGCGAAGCCTATACGCGGGGCGAATACGAAACCACCGCCCTCACTTCGACCCTGCTGGATGAGGGCATCGCGGTTCACGTGGACGCGGCTCAGGGACGCTGTGCTGTTCTGCCCGAAACCCGCAACGTCGAGTTCCGGCTCCGCGCCATGCAGCCGCCGAGCCGCGTGCAGATCGGCGAGCAGACCGTCGCCGACTGGACTTATGATCTAGCCCAGCATGAACTCACAGTGACGGTCGCGGGTGCTGATCGCCGTCAGCCGCTCGATCTGCGCGTCAGCGCTGCGCCCAAGACTCCCGTTCAGCCAACCGAAGCCATCGGCGAACCGTTCGTCCACGTGGTTGATTACACCACCGTCGAAGATGCGCGCCAGCAGCTAGGGGCGATTGTGGTCGCTTCGCCCGCGCCGCACTTCGACGCGCACGTGCAGTGGGAACTCCACAGCGAAAGCGCGACGGCGGTTCACAGCAACGTGCTGAAAAACTGCACCGGGAGCCAGATCGTCACCTGTCCTTTCGCCGACGACGAAAGCCAGCACGCCTTTCGCTGGCGCGTTTCCGTGACCTTCTACGCCGCCGACGCGCTTAACGACTTCAGCTACGAAAGCCGTGAAGCCTATCCCAGCCTCAACCGCTGGCAAACCCTGATCTACAGGCGCGATCAGGAGCAGCACGCGCTAGTGGACGTTCTGACCGCGGACGGTCAGTTGAACCCGTCGCTCGACTGGCAGCCGGTGAGCCAGACCAACGCCGTCAACCTCAAGCAGCCGTTCGTGCTGCTGCTGCCCGAAGCGGATCGCGCGCAGATGGTCACGGACGAGCAGTTGGAAGCCTATGTCGCCACCAGCTTGTACGGCGGGGGACAGCAGGACGCGGTGCTGCACGTGCAGAGCGTCGGCGAGGCGGTCTGTTCTCTGAACCGCGTCCCGCTCAGCCCGTGCGATCCGGTTAGCGACCGTCTGTCGATGCCCATGTACCCCTCGTGGATGACGCCCAAGCACCTTTATTTCGACCTGCCGCTGAAGCCGGGCGAAAACGCGCTGGTGATCTTCACCCGCCCGGACATCGCCGCCGGACGCTGGGGCGTGGGCGCGACCGTGTTGGATCGGAGCGGCAAGAACCTGTTGAAGAACGGGGATATAACCTGATGAAACTAATGTTTGTACTGCCTATGATTTTGCTGACTTCCACGCTGGCGCTGGCGCGGTCCCCTGCCCAAATCGTGGTCGAGGACGGGCTGATCAAGGTCGGCAGCGCCGCCTACGAGGTCGCTTTCCGCGACGCCGACGGCAGCATCGCCTATGTCCTCGACCAATCCACCCAGCAGAACGTCAGCGGCGGCAATTCGGCGCTGTGGGTCGCCACGCTTGACAACGATCACACGGTCAGCGCCGCCGTCGAGACTTTCAGCTATTCGGTTGACGGCGCGCAGCTTACCCTCAGCTACACGGGGACGGTCGGCGTGACCATCACGGTGACGGCGGGGGAACTCGCTCAAAATGCAGGCTGCCGTCACCAACCAGACCGGCAACCATCTGCGCCAGTTCTCATTCCCGGCGAGTCTCGCCGTGACCGAAAGCGCGGTCGCCGACGCGCTGCTGCCGATGATGCCCGGCGCGCTGATCAACGCGCAGTTCTTCCAGAAAGGCGCGTCTTATACCGAGCAGTATCCCGGCGTGATGTTCGCGGATTTCCTCGCGCTGCGCTCCGGCGCGGGCAAGCTGGCGCTCTATACGCAGGCGGGTGAGGGGGTTCAGCCCGTCATACTTGGCTTCACGCACCAGACCGACACGCCCGACACCGCTGCTATCGCCCACAACTTCCGCACGTGGATCGCCGATGGCGATTCGTGGTCAAGCCCCGCCGTGATCCTCAGCGTGGGACAGGACTACCCGGCGGTCATCGCCGCCTTCCGCGCCGATGATGCCATCGATCAGTATCCCTCGCTGCAAGCCAAGCTGGGCGATGCCGCGCCAACCTACTTTCGAATCGCCCATGATCAAGGTGGACGTGCAGGTGCTCAATCTGCCCTTCGCCAGCCTGAAAGACTCGGTGATTGCTCCGCTCAATTTCCCCGGCATGATCCATCTGGTCGCCTTCCAGAACGGCGGACACGACAACAACTACCCGGATTTCATCCCGCCCGCGCCTCGCTGGGGCAGCACCGACGACTTCGCTGATCTGGTCAGCGCAGTTCATGCCAAAGGCGGACTGGCGGTTCCCTACACCAACATCTCGTGGTGGGATAACAACGGACCTATGCTCACCAACCTGCCTGATGGTGTCACCCTCGCCAACCTGATCGTCAAGGACGCGCACGGTCTGCCCGATTTCGAGACCTACGGCGCGCACAGCGGCTTCGTGGTCGATCCGAACACCGATCTGTTCAAGGACAAGGTCGCCGAGCAGTTCGACGCGCTGCGGGACGTCGGCATGGATGGCATTTTCGAGGATCAGTGGGGCGCGCGGGATGCGCCTTACGACTTCAACGCTGCCAGCCCCAATCCCTCGACCGGCTATTTCTCCGGCGCGCTGGCTCACTTCAGCGACCACGCCGCCGACCACCTGTTCACGGAGGTGGGCGCTGACGTGCTGGCGCGGGACGCGGTTGGCTTCATGGGCACCAATTATTTGTGGGACATGCTCGGCTACCGCACCACCGCCGCTTACACGAGCTACTATCCGATGGCGGGGATGCTGCTGCGCGACAAAGTGCTGCTCTACCAGCACGACCTCGCCTCGCAGACCTGGACGAAGAACATGGACGTTCTGCGCTGGAATCTGGCGCAGGGCTACAACCTCAGCAATGCGGTCTTTGACGACACCATCCCCGGCTTGAACGTGGATAATCCATGGCTGAATCTGGTGGGCGTGTTCCAGAAGTACGCGCTCGCCAACTATGCCGACGAATTGGTGAGCGGCTTCGACCATCTGGGCGACAACGTCACCCGCACCTCTTTCTCGACCTACACCGTCACCGCTAACTGGGATGCCGACCAATCCTACACGGTCGATGGCGCGACCCTGCCGCCCGGCGGCGTGATCACCGAAGCGGACGACGGATCGGTGGTCGCGGGCGTGTTCACCGCCTACAACCAGCAACCGCTCAGCGACGGCGATCATTATCTGCTGATCGCGCGCTCACCGGATGACGTGCGTGTGTTCCAGCCGGTCGGCGGCGACACGCCTATCCGTCTGTCGTCCAACTGGACCGCCACCGCTGTCGAAGCCTACCGCTACGATGGCAGCCTGATCGGGTCGGTGGACGCCACTATCTCCGATCACGAGGTTCAGTTCGAATATCAAAGTGAGGTGAATGGGGAGCCGGTCGGCTATTATCGCGTGGCGCGCTACGCGGCTTCTTGAGGGTAGGGGCATGGCGTCGCCATGCCCCTACCCTTTCTTGACCTCTTGGCGGTTCATCTCTTTTCATTCCCGAATCTCCGCCGCAGCGATATAATTCCCGGCTCTGTGGATGAAACAGCGAGCCGATATGTCGCCCAACCCGAAATTCCTCTCCGGTTCTGATTCCCCGCCGCGCAGCGCCGACGTGGTCATCATCGGCGGCGGGCCTGCCGGGACGGCGGCGCTCTGGGCGCTGGATCGGCTTGCGCCGGGCACGCGCGCGGTGCTGATCGAGCAGAGCGACCGACTCGGCGCGGGGAGTTCGCTGGCGTCGCTGGAATGCTACCGCACCTGCTGGCCCGCGCTGCCGCTGGCGAAGCAGATGCAGCGCAGCGTCGAGGTGTTCCAGAACGCCAACGATTATCTGGGCGAGGGCGCGGCGCAGTCGCTCGCCGTGAAGCAGCGCGGCTATCTGTTCTGCGGCTTCACGCCCGCGCAGGCGGATCAACTGGCGGCGGACGTGCGCCGCCTGCACGAAATTGGGCTGAGCCACATCGAGTATCTGGACGCGGACGAGGTGCGCCAGCGCTTCGGTTGGCTCGGCGACCGCGTGATCGCCGCCAAGTACGATCCGGTCGCGGGCTGGCTGGACTCCAACGCGCTGATCTACAAGTACGCCCAGAGCGCTCGCTCGGCGCAAATCCTGCTGGGCGTCGCGCAGGTCGGCATCTGCATTGACGGCGGGCGTGTCACGGGCGTGACCACGCCCAACGGCGAGATCGCCGCGCCGCAAGTGGTGATCGCCGCCGGAGCCAATGCCCGCGCAGTCGGGCGGACGGCGGGTATCGACCTGCCGGTCATCGTGCGCCCGCGCCAGAGCTTCGCCACCGGATGGCGGCATCCCCAAATCCCCGACGACGCGCCCATGATCATCGGCGCTGCGCCCTTCCCGCACCTGCATCCTGAAGCCGGGAGCGGCGCGATCTTCGGCTACGAATACACGTGGCACAGCAAGAACGCCGATCCGCAGTACGGCACCAACCCCGCCCGCGACGCCCTGCGCGACCCGGTCTATCCGGCGGCGCGGCTGAAAGACCCCCGCTTCCCCTCGCTGACGCTGGCGCTGCTGGCGCGCCAATTTGGTCATGCGGACGGCGAGGGCTTCGCCGACTCGCGCTACCTGCGCGGCATCTCCCACAACATCGGCTATTACGTCTTTCGTGATGAAACCGCCGCCTATCGGGTCGAGCCGAACGGCGCGCATCGCGCCTACGACAGCGAGCGCGCCATCATCGACGCTTATCCCGGTATCGACGGCTTGTTCGTCTCGATTGCCCACGTCGGGCATGGGATCATGACCTCGCCCGCCGCTGGGGAGATTCTGGCGCGCAAGCTGCTGGGTCTGCCGCCCGCCGAGCCGGAATACGCGGCGTTCGATTTCGGCGCGAACTGGGTCGAATACGACGAGGGCGTGCTCTAAGCCGCTACCATGCGGCGGCGATGTGTTCCGCCGACCGGAACGCCAGCGCCATGATGGTCAGCACCGGGTTGAAGCCGCCGTTGGTCACGTGGATCGACGCATCGATCACGAACAGGTTGTCGTGCCCATGCACCCGACCCCATGAATCGACCACCGACGTGTTCGGATCGTCCCCCATGCGGCAGGTTCCGGCTTGATGCTGCCCGGCGGAAAGCCGCTGCGTCGGCGCGCTGCCCCAAACGCGGATCGCGCCCGCCGCGCGCAGCCACTCCCGCGCCCGCTGGTGCATGAACGCCGCGGTCCGCACGGTTTCGGCGTGGGTGACGCCAGAGAGGTGCGCCACCGGGATGCCGTACTGGTCGCGCACCCGCGTGCTGAGCGTCACCCGCGCTTCGGGGCTGGGAATCTCCTGCACGGGTCCGGTCACGTCCGCCACCCGCAGATAGTTATCGCGCATGAAGGCTTTGTTGGCAATGCCCCAGCGTGGCAGATCGGGCGGCAGCTTGCGCTTCCAGAAGATGATCGGCAGCAGCGTGAACTCATCCGCCAGCATCCCGCCGCCGATGATGCCCTCGTTGCCGTGATTGAACGCGCACACGGCGGTGGTCACGCCCGGACCGACGTTATCCTGCACGCGCTCCGGGAACAGCCCCACCGCGCCGGGATAATAATGTCCCTGTAAATTCCGCCCCACTTGATCGTGGTGGTTGCCCAAGCCGCGTGGCTCCGCCCGCGTGGTCGAATTGAGCAGCAGCCGTGCCAATTCAATCGCCCCGGCGCTCACGATCACCACCTCGGCAGAGGCTTCCACCCGCGTGCCGTCCGCGTCGAAATAGGCGACTCCGGTGGCGCGCCCGGCGTCGTTCACCAAGATGCGCTCGGTCATCGCCTCGGTGATCAGCGTGCAGTTGCCGCTCGCCAGCCCCCGCGCGATCAGCGTATTTTGGGTGCCGTTCTTGGCGTCCACCGGGCAGGCGAAGCCGACGCAGTGTTGGCAGCGGATGCAGGCGGGGCGCTGGTGGTACTCGGTCGAGTTGATCAGCAGCGGCACCGGAAGCGTGTCCCAGCCGAGCGCCGCCGCGCCGCGCCGCAGGGTTTCCCCCTGCAAGTTGACCGGGAGCGGGCGCATCGGATAGGGCTTGGCGTAAGCGGGCAGATGCCGCATCTGCGCCGCGTTCCCGCACACCCCGATTTCCCATTCCGCGCGCTCGTAATAGGGCGCGAGGTCGTCGTAGCCGATGGGCCAGTCCGCCAGCGAACTGGCTTCCGGCACGCCGTAGAGACTCGCCATGCGGAAATCCTGCGGCATAAAGCGCCATGCCTGCGCGCCGTAGACCCGCGTGCCCCCGCCGACAGCCGCAGCGTTGGCTTGATAGCGCCCATCGTGCGGCGGCACCACGTACTCGACCCCGAATTCGTCCATCACCCGCAGGTTCTCCGCCCCGTCGGGACCTGCGTTGTTGCCATACTGCGAAAGCCGCTGGTTGCGCAGGTGATCGCGTCCCACTTGCTCGAAGGAGAGTGAGCGCCCGCGTTCCAGCAGCAGCACCCGCTTCCCGGCTTCCGCCAGCACGCCCGCGACCACGCCTCCGGCAGCGCCCGCCCCGACGATGATCGCGTCGTAGGCAGTCATCCCGTGACCTCGAAGCCGATCAGCTTCCACGACGCGCCGTCATGGTTGCCGCCGCTGCCCGGATCACTGTAGTAGCCTTCCGCGCAGTGATCGACTGCCATTCGGAAGAACGCCGCCGGATCAACCGACCAGCGTGTCGTGACTCTGCCGATCTCGACCTCGCGGAGCAGCGCGTCCTGTTGATCTTCCGGCAGCCCCGCGAAGCCGACCGAATAGACCACCCGCGCTTCGGCGTCCAGCGAATCCAGCCCGCGCGCATAGTCGTCGATCAGCGGCTTGAGGTCGCCCTCGAACTGGCGAAAAAGGTAATCGCCGACGCCCGCCTCCCAGCCGCCGGGATGGTCGTCCGGCGGGATGATCCGGTTGACCAGCGCTTGCAAAGTTTCGACCTGACGCATCGAGAGCGGAGCCATCACGACACCACCTCGAAGTAATGCTCCAGAAACCGCGCCGGGTTCACGCTGACCGCGACTTCGTGCGGCGCGCCCACCCCGCCCGGCTCAAAGCGAGTCCTGCCGCTCAAATCCGGCTCGACCGTGCCGGGCGCGAACTCGCAGATCGACGGGTCGAAAATGGTCGCGGCGGTCAGCGGATCGTGGAACGTGAGCTTACTTGCGCCGCCCTCGAACCACACGGCGGCGAAGTCCAGCACCGGCTTGAGAATCGGCGCTTGGAAGCGGACGCGCACTTGGTCGGCAGAGAGCGTCACCTGCGTGGTGATTTCCAGCCCCACCGAGCGATGCAGGCGCAGCGGCGTGCGGTAGACGATCTCGGTCGCCTGCGGGTCGAGCACTAAATTCCATTCCCCGTTTTCGGCATTTGGGTACGCTGGGCTGAAGATGCCGCCCATCGTATACACGCCCTTCAGCAGCGCCGGGATTTCCGGGTCGGCTTGGAACAACTGCGCGATGTTGGTCAGCGGCGCGATGGTCAGCAGGATCACCTCGCCCGGATGCGCGCGAATCACGCGGCGCATGAAATCGACCGCTTCGCCTTCCGGGAAATCGGTCTGGTGCGACCAGTGGAGCAGGGCGCTCGCCTGCGGCGCGAGCGGCTGCCGCTGCTCGATTTGCAAGGGCTGCGCCGCGCCGGGATAGATCGGAACCTGCTTCCCGGCGGCGCGGCAGAGCGCGCTCGCCAGCGATGCCCGTTTGACCGGCTCTCCGGTCACGGCGGTGATGCCCACCAGCTCGCATTCCGGCTGCCGCAGCAGATACGCCAGCGCGACCGCGTCGTCGATGTCGCTGCCAATATCGGTGTCCAGCAGCACTTTGATGCTCATGATCTTCCTCGTGAGCTGCAACCATTTCGCCATTGTATCGGGACCGTAATCCAGCGTCAAAGATCGCCGTGTTAAAAAACTCGTGAGTTCAAACGAAAGATGGTCTATGCACTCGCGCGATTTGCGGAACGGAGTAATATAGGTAGGCAGGTCACTCGATATTTCCGCGCAAAACGATTCTCACGGGGTATCGAGAATGCCTTCATCCGTATCCCAGAAGAAGGAGTTGGACTGACCAGATAAATGTGCTTCTAGATCGCCAACTTTCCACAGCTCAGCAGCGTTATCTGATTTGGGTTTAAGGAGATCAAAAATGCTTAGCAAGCGTCTTCCGCTCGTCGTAGTGGTCGGGATTTTCGGTCTGTGCATCGCCTTCGGCGGCGCGTCTCATGCGCGCGCGCAGGGCACGACGCTGGAACTGTGGCACGGCTGGCAGGGCGCCTATGCCGATGCGATCCAGCAGGTCTTTGACGACTACAATGCCAACAATACCGACGGCATCACCGTCAACCTCACCAACCCCGGCGACCTTAACAACTCGCTTCAGGCAGCCATTCCCGCTGGCATGGGCCCGACATCATCGCGTGGGCAGATGATGTGATCGGCAACAACGTGCTGGCAGGCAATATCGCTCCTCTGAGCGACTACGGCATCACCATGGACTGGCTCCAGTCCACCTACGAACCCGCCGCCGTCAACGGCGTCATCTATGACGGGAAAATCTGGGGACTGCCCGAAGCGCAGGAAGGCGTCACCCTGATCTGCAACAGCGCCGTGATTTCGCCCTCCGACTTCCCCGCCGACCCGGAAGACTTCGCGGGCTTGCTCGCGCTGGCGACCCAGTTCCACAGTGACAACCCCGACAAGTACCTGATCTACAATCAGGGCTTGGACACCGCCAATGCCGCTGGTGACGCTTACCACGTCTCCCCGATTTACTACGGCTTCGGCGCGTATTACGTGGACGAGACCGGTAAGGTCGGTCTGAATACGCCGGAAGCGCTGGCTGCGGGTCAGTGGCTCGCCGACGCTGCCGCCGCCTTCCCGACTCAGTCGAGTCAGGCGGAAGGCTTGGCAGCGCTGACCGACGGAAGCGGTGCCTGCATGTGGACGGGACCGTGGGAACTGGCAGACATCAAGAACGCGGGCATCAACTACTTCATCGAGCCGTTCGGTCGTCCGTTCGTGGGCATCAAGGTTGAACTCATGACCACCAACGCGGTGGATCGCGGCAATGCCGACGCGGTGGTCAAAGTGCTTCAGTACTTCGACAGCGCCGACGTGCAGACCAAGCTGAGCGTTGCCAACAGCACCATTCCGGCGAACAGCGCTGCGCTCGCCAGCCCTGAGGTCAGCCAGAATCCCGACGTGGTCGGTTTCGGCGCGCAGTTCAAGCTGGGCGTCCCCCAGCCGAACACCCCCTACATGAACGCGCTGTGGGGACCGGTCGGTCAGGCGACCATCGCCATCTTCACCGGCAGCCAATCGCCCGCCGACGCATTGGCAGCGGCGCAGGATGCCGCTGAAACTTCGATTAGCCAGATGAACCTGCCGACGCCTGAAGCGACCGCAGCGAGCTAATCGGTTCGATTTCCATCCATGACGCCTTCATCCTCTGCTGCTTCAGTGTTGTTCAAAGCGGGGGATGAGGGCGTCTCTGATCTTCCCTAAAAACATCGGTGGTGGTCCCGACTTCCACTTTTTAGGAGCATATAACCTATGACAACCACAAGAGGCTGGCGAAAGTGGGCGGTGATTATCGCCCTGCTGTTTCCGATGCTGACCGGGATCACCTTCGTCAACTTGATCCCGATGTTTTACAACTTACAACTTTCTTTCACGAATGCGGATCGGCTTTCGCACAACGGACGCGACGCCGCCCACGCCTATGACTACGTCGGGTTTCACAATTACGAAACCTTGATCGCGGAACTGGTGACGCCTGAAGCGCTCGCCTCGTTCGTCAAGCTGATCGTGGCGCTGCTGCCCTTGATCGCCGCCTACGTGATCGCCCGGCGCATGACTCGCAAAACGCTGATGCCGCCGGATACCCGCCCGGTCTGGGTGGGTGGGCTGGTGGGCACGGTGGCGCTCTGGCTGATTCTCGGCGGCGGCGCGGCGCTGGACGTGCTTTCCCAAAACAGCTTTTTTATCGTGCTGCTGCGCTCGACCCTCTACGTGATTTTGTGTATGCCCTTCTTCCTGATTGTGGGCTTGGCGCTGGCGCTGATCCTGAACGACCCCCGCATCCGCTTCAAGTCGGTCTGGCGCACGCTGTTGATCATCCCGTGGGCGGTTCCAACCTTCATCACCGCCTTGATCTGGCAGTTCTTTTTCCGAGACGGCGGCACCATTAATCTGGTGCTGCAAGCGCTCAGCATTCAAAACCCGCGCAGCCCGATCCACTGGCTCAGCGACCCGCTGCTGGCGTTCTTCGCCATCGTGCTGGTGAACGTGTGGATGTCCTACCCGTTCTTCATGACCATCATCCTCGGCGCGCTCCAGTCCATCCCGGCGGACATGTACGAAGCCGCCGAAGTGGACGGCTCGACCTGGTGGGTCACGCTGACGCGCATCACCATCCCCATGCTGCGCCCGGCGGTGCTGCCCGCCGTCATCCTGAGTTCGATCACCACCTTCCAGATGTTCAACACCGTCTACCTGATCACGCAGGGCGGCCCGATCAACGCGGTCGGCAAGCCCGGCGCTACCGATCTGGTCATGACCTACGCCTATAAGCAGACCTTCCAGCAAGGCAATTACGGCTACATCGGCGCGTTTGCCGTGATCATCTTCGTCGTCCTGCTGATTGCCACGCTGCTCAGCCTGAGGGTCACCAATGTGACCAGAGGAGCATACGAATAATGGCTGTCCAACGAGTGAGTGTTCCCGGCGCGATTGCCGCACCTTCGGAGGCGAAAGCCCCCGCTCGTTCCGAAGCTCAGGTCGCGCGGATGCAGAAGCCGAAGGGTCGCATGGGGCTGGTGATCTCCTATACCATCCTCGTGATCGCGGTGATTTTCGCGCTCTACCCGGTCTACTTCGCCTTTCTGGTTTCCATTCGCCCCAACGGTCAGTTGCTTTCGCTGCACCTGCTCGACATGCTGCTTCCGGCGACCGGAGTTCTCGTTCAACTCCTACAACACCGTGATGTTCGGGCGCCAGCCGTTCTTTAGCTGGGTGGGCAACAGCCTGTTCATCGCCGGGCTGACCTCGCTGGCGTCGGTGCTGCTGGCGACTTCGGCTGCCTTCACCATCAGCCGCATCAAATTCGCTGGGCGCAACCTGCTGCTGATTATGTTTCTGGCGATTCAGGCGTTCCCCGGCGTGCTTGCGCTCAACGCCATCACCAATCTGCTGATCAAGCTGGGGCTGTATGGCAACTCGATTGGTCTGGTGCTGGCGTATTCCGCCGGAACCATCGTCTTTTGCACGTGGAACCTGAAGGGCTACTTCGACACCATCCCGGTGGAGATCGAGGAAGCCGCGCTGATCGACGGCTGCAACACCTTCCAGAGTTTCTTCCTCATTTTGCTGCCGCTCAGCATCCCGGCGGTCGCCATCACCGCCTTCTTCGGCTTTCTGGCGGGGTGGGGCGAGTTCGCGCTGGCTTCGGCGATCATCCCCGCGCCCGCCAACCATCAAACCCTGCCAGTCGCGCTGTATGCGATGTCGGGCAGTCAATCGGTTCCATGGGGGCAGTTCGCCGCCGCGTCCATGTTGATCGCCATCCCATCGACCATCCTGTTTCTGGTGATGCAGCGCTTCCTGCAATCCGGCTTGACCGCAGGCGGCGTGAAGGGATAACGGCTTCGCGCGAATGGACATCATCTTTGGTACTTACACCACTGACGAACTTAAGCTGATTCACCATCGCGCCAATCGGCAGGGGTTGCAGCACCAGCACGCGCTCAACCCCACCGATCCGCTGCCGGGCGATCCGGTGACGCTCTCGGTGTGGGTGGGCGCGAATACCGCCTTCGATCAACTGGTATGCTACTACACCACCGATCCGATCCGCCGATTGGCGCGCTCGGCGTCAGCCGGAACAGCCGCGTCGCCCGTTTCGCGCAGGTCGAAACCGTGTGGGATACTTTCGTATGGGGCTATCTCACCCGCTGGGAGGTGGCGCTGCCCGGTCAGCCCGACGGCACCACCGTGCAGTATCGGATCGGCGGCTGGCGCGAAGGCGAAGCTGAGTGCTTCGCCGACTACCCCAACGCGCAGGAAATGGTCGATAACGCCACCGAAGCCTACTTCCATCATCACCCCAGCAGCGCGCAGTTGCCCGACGATGCAAGCGGCAGCGTGTTCGCCTACCGCGTGGATCGCCAAGCCGCTCCCCAGTGGGCGCGCGATGCCGTGATCTATCAGGTGTTGGTGGATCGCTTCTATCCGGGTGACGGGCGTCAGTGGCTGCAAACCGAGGCGCTGAATCAGTGGATGGGCGGCACGCTCTGGGGCGTGCGCGATAAACTCGGCTACATCGCCGATTTGGGCGCGTCCTGCATCTGGCTCAGCCCCTCGTGGGTGAGCTATTCGGCGCACGGCTACGACGTGATCGACTACATGCAGACCGCTGAGCAGGTCGGCGGCGACCCCGCGCTCCACGCCTTGATCGACGCGGCGCACGCCCGAAATGTCCGCGTGCTGCTGGATTTGCCCTGCAATCATCTGTCGCACCAGAACGCCTATTTTCTGGATGCGCTCAACGACCCGCACAGCCGCTACCGCTGCTGGTTCACGTTTGACGACTCCGCCATCGGCTACAAGACCTACTCCAGCGTCCGTACCATGCCTAAGATCAACCTCGCCAACCCGGAGACCCGCGACTGGATGGTGAACGTCGCCCGCTACTGGCTGCGCGAGTTCGACGTGGACGGCTACCGCCTCGACTACGCCAACGGCGCCGGACCCGATTTCTGGACTTACTTCTACGCGGGCTGCAAGGACGAAAAACCGGAAAGCTTCTGCTTCGGCGAGGTGATCGACGCGCCCGAATACCAGCGCGCCTACATCGGGCGGCTGGACGGCTGCCTCGACTTCTTCACCAACGATCAGCTCCGTCAGACCTTCGGCTGGAAGACCCAATCGCTGGTTGATTTCGAGCGGGCGATGGCGCGCCACAGCACCCATTTCCCGGCGGATTTCCTGATGCCGACCTTCATCGACAACCACGACATGAACCGCTTTCTGCACATCGCGGGCGGCGACAAAGCGGCGCTGCGGGCGGCGCTCAAGCGGCAGTTCAGCCTGCCCAACCCGCCGATTTTGTATTATGGGACCGAAGTCGGCTTGAGCCATACACTCGGCACCCGTGACGCGGGCTTGGAAGCCGGGCGGGTGCCCATGCTCTGGGACGATCAGCAGGACGCCGAACTGCTCGGCGACGTGACCGCCCTCGTTCACGAGCGGCGGACGAATTTCGCCTGATCGCGTAGGGGCAGACGCGCGTAGGCTTGTCGGATAATTCGCCGCCGAGGATTTAAATCCTCGGCTAGAGAAGAACGTCGCCCACTGAAGGGGCGACTTAAAACCAGATCGAAAGGCGACCCTTTCAGTGGGTCGCTAGGTATTGCATAGCTGGCGGTTTAAACCGCCAGCGGCGATTTATTTTCGGACAAGCCTCTGCGTGTCTGCCCGTTTCTCGATTTTCTCTACTGCCGCGCGCCGCCCACGCCGAGATACTGTTTGACCAGTTCCTCGTTGGCGCGGCATTCCTCGACCGTGCCCTGAAAGGCAAGCTGCCCCGCGCGAATCACGAACACGTACTCGCACCAGTTGAGCAGGCTGCGGGCGTTCTGCTCCACCACGATCAGCGTGATCCCTTGCGCCGCCAACTGCTGGAGCGTGCGGAACACCTCGCCGGTTAGCAGCGGCGACAGCCCGGCGCTGGGTTCGTCCAGCAGCATCACGCGCGGGCGTGAGAGCCAGCCCAGCGCGATGGCGAGCATCTGCCGCTCCCCGCCGCTCAGTTGACCCGCGCGCTGTGCTCGGACGGTTCGCCAGAATCGGGAACAGGGCATAAGCTTGATCCAACGCCCGCGCCGCTCCCGCCCGATCCAGCTTGCGCAGCCCCAGCAGCAGATTGTCGCGCACGCTCAGCGCCGGGAACACGTTCTCGCGCTGCGGCACGTAAGCGATTCCCTGCTGCCCGATGCGCTCGGTCGCCAAGCCGACCAACTCCTGCCCCTCAAGCCGTATCGATCCGCCGAAGATGTGGGTCAGCCCGAAAATGCTCTTGAGCAGCGTGCTTTTGCCGCTGCCGTTCGCGCCCAATATCGCTGTGAACGGAGACGCGCCAAAGCTCAGGCTGATGCCGTCCAGCACCACCAGCTTCCCGTATCCCGCGCTGAGATTGTGTATCTCGATCACGGCAGCTCAAGCGAGGAGTGGAAAGTTAAAAGTCGAAAGTTAACTGTGTTGCAGCAGCGCTCGTAACTCTGCCGCGCCGCAGCGACCGTGAACGCTTTCGCTCTAATTTCGACTTTTAGCTTGTCTCTTTTAACTTTTGCCTGATCTTTAATCTCCAAAATACACCTCGCGCACCTCGGCGTTCCGCGCGATCTCGTCCGGCGTCCCCTGCGCCAGCAGTTTCCCCATGTGCATCACGTACACGCTGTCCACGAAATCGAACAGGATTTCCAGCCGAT
The DNA here is from genome assembly GCA_963814185.1 of uncultured Chloroflexia bacterium. Classification (GTDB taxonomy): domain Bacteria; phylum Chloroflexota; class Anaerolineae; order Aggregatilineales; family Phototrophicaceae; genus Flexifilum. The sequence goes on from CAWFCF010000004.1 coordinate 522,269, forward strand.
GCTCCACGATCAGAAACGTGATTCCCGCGTCCCGGCGCAGCGCCTCGATCCGCTGGAAAATCTCGTATGCCAGCGACGGCGCGACTCCGGCAGTGGGTTCGTCCAGCAGCAGCAGCTTGGGTTCGCCCATCAGCGCGCGTCCCAGTTCCAGCAGCTTCATCTGCCCGCCGGATAAATCCGACGCGGCGTTCCCGAAGTGCTGATGCAGGCTGACCTGCTTGAGCATCTCGGCGGCGCGAGCGGCGTTCTCGTGTTCCTGCCGCTTCCAAAAGCGGCGAAACGGGGCGAATCGCGGGCGCTCGCCGCGCTGTCCCTTGACTGGCAGCAGCAGGTTATCCAGCACCGTCATCTGGAAGAACAGCGACGGGTCTTGATAGCCGCGCACCAGCCCGCGCTGAAAGGCGGCGTCCGCCCGCGCGTGAGTTAAATCCACTCCGTCGAACACGATCTGCCCGCTGGTCAGGTCGAGCGTCCGCGCGATCAGGTTGAGCAGCGTGCTTTTGCCGCTGCCGTTGGGACCGATCAGCCCGACAATCGCGCCCTGCGGCACGCGCAGCGACATGCCGTCCACCGCGCGAAAGCCGTCGAAGTCCTTGACCAGATCGTGCACGTCCAGCAGCATTTAGCCCCCTCCCAGCAGATCGTGCGCGTCGGTGGTGCGGGTGTTTTCCGGCAGCAGCCCCTTCGGGCGGTAGAGCAGCATCAGGATCAGGATCACGCCGAGCAGGATGTAGCGGAAGTAGTTGAACTCCACGTCGGTGCCCAGCATGTTCAACTGAATCGCCGCGATTGCCGTGACTTGGTTCAGCACCGTGATCAGCAGCGCGCCCAGCAGCGCGCCTTTGCTGTTGCCCAGCCCGCCCAGCACCACCATCACCCACACTTCCAGCGTGAGCGCGACCACGTAGTCGTTGGTGCTGACGAAGCCCTCGTTGACCGCGAACAGCACCCCGGCGACCGCCGCCATCGCTGAGCCGATCAGCATCACCTGCGCGCGCACCCGCGTGACGTTCTTGCCGAGGCTGCGCGCCACCGGGTCGTTCTCGCGGATCGCCTTCAGCAGCCGACCGAAGGGTGAGCGCACCAGCCGCTCGGTGTACCAGTAGGCGACCGCCGCGAACGCCAGCGCCAGCGCCATGAAGCACAGCGAGGCGAGCCGCGTATCGCCCAGTCCGCGAAACGGCTGGGTGATGCCCGAAATCCCGTTGCTGGCGCAGGTGATCGGCTCGTAGCCCTGCACCACGATCCGCACGATCTCGCCGCCGACCAGCAGCACCAGCGCCAGAAACCATTCCTGTTTCAGCCGCAGCGCGAGGTAAGACACTCCGTAGCCGACCGCGCCGCCGATCAGCGCCGCGATCACCAGCGTGATCGCAAAGTTGACCAGCCCGACGCCCGGCATGGTTTGCATGATCCCGGTGCGAAGCTGGAGCGCCGCGTTCAAGTTGGTGCCGCACGGGTAAATCGCCGCCTGACCCGCCAGCACCGGGAGCAGCCGCGTGTAGGTGATCCCCGCCGTGTACGCGCCAATTGACACGAACAGCACTTGACCGAAGTTCGGCACCCCCGCGACCCCGTATTCGAGGTTCAGGCTCAGCGCCATCAGCGCCGAGATGCCGAAGAAGGTCAGCAGGGCGATCCCGGTCGCAGTGAGGTCGATGTTCATCGGTTGAGCAGGCGGGTGAATCCCTGCGGGCGCAGGAGCAGCACCAGAATGATGATCACGAACGGGATGGCGGGCTTGAAGCTGAAGTCCAGCCCGAAATACTGGTTGAGCGCCTGCATCACCGTATTTTCCGAAAACGCCACCAGATACGCGCCCAGAATCGTCCCCACGAAGCTGGACATCCCGCCCAATATCGCCGCCGCGAACACCGAAAGAATCGCCAGCCACCCGGTCAGCGGATGCACGTTGGAGTAAATCCCCCACAGCGCTCCGGCGACCCCCGCCAGCCCGCCGACCAGTATCCACGTCAGCGTTTTCACTCGCTCGACCCGGATGCCGATGATCTTCGCCAGCGTGAGGTTGTTCGCCAGCGCGCGCATGTCGCGCCCCAGCGGCGTGCGGTTGAGCAGCAGTGTCAGCGCGATCACCACGATCAGGCTGGTCGGCACCACCCAGAAGAAGATGTTGCTCAAAATCAGCGGATTGGCGCGAAACCACACTTGCAAAGGGATTTGTGGGCGCTTGTCGAACAGGTTGAAGTGATCCGCGAAGATGAACAGGAGGTAGCGCAGGATCAGTCCCACCGCGAACGACGCCAGCAGCAGGGCATAGGTGGAGGGATTGCGCTTTTCCAGCGGGCGGAACACCGCGAAGTGTGCCATCAGCGCCACTGCCGCCGACACCCCAAACGCCAGCCCCAGAATCACCAGCGGATTGGTCGAAAGCCCCATCGAGACCAGCAGCGCCGTGTACGCCCCAAAGGTGATGTACTCGGCGTGGGCGAAGTTCGGCAGCTTGATCACGCTCATGGTCAGCGTGAGTCCCAGCGCCATGATCGCGTACATGCTGCCGATTTGCACCGTCTTGACCAGCGTGTCAACCAGTATCGGAAAAGTCATATCTGTCTCAATGAGAAGATGCGGGTGTTTAAAACGTCTGAGGGCGGGTCTTAGACTCGCCCCTACGGTCACAATTTACATGGCGGGCTGTAGGGGCAGGTCTCAGACCTGCCCCCTGTATCTCTCGTAGGGGCATAGCGCCGCCATGCCCGCGCCTTTTTCTTACGACCCCGCGCTCATATCCAACTGATTGGTCGAACTGTTATACGTCCCCACCGACACGAATTCCGGTGAATCCGGCGACACCCCGTAGATGCCGTAGTACGCCACCGCTTGATCGCCGTTCGCGTCCAGATAGGCTTGCACGGTCGTGCCGATGTAGTGATCGGCGACGAAGGGCAGAATCGCCTTGACCGCCGTGCCGTTGTTCCCGGCGATCACCATCGAGAGCATGGCGATGTTGGCTGCGTCGAAAGCGTAGTTGGTGAACGGACCCGGCGCGGTGCCGAATTTCGCCGTGAAGTCGTCGATGAACGGCTGGGTCAGCGGCGTGCTGGAATCGGCATAAGACACCGAGATGAAGTTCGCGCTGCGCAGGAAGTCGGCTGCGCCCGAATCTTGCAGGATTTCGGGATTTGCCAGATTCTCGACGCCCATCCAGTCCACCGTGCTGAGCGTCGGATCAAGCTCCGCCACCGGGAGCAGCTTTTCCGCGTCCGCGAGGAAGCACACGCAGAACACAGCGGTGCTGCCGTCGCCGGAAAGACGGCTGACTTCCGAACTCAGCTTGGTCGCCTCGCTGGACAGATCGGTCGGGTTGGGCGCATACTTCACGTCCGCGACCTCGCCGCCGCCTGCTGCCTGAAAGTCGCTGGTGAAGGCGGTCGCCAGACCGTTGCCAAATGGATCATCCATGTGCAGGATGGCGACGTGCTGATACCCGCGCGAAGTGGCGATGCCCACGAAGGCTTTCGCGGCGAAGTTGTCCGGCGGATCGAGCACGCGGAAGATGTTGTCGTCCGGGATCGCCGCGTCCAGTCCGGTCGATGCCGGAGCCACGATCACGATGCCGTTGTCGTCCACGAACTGCTTCGCGCCCAGCACTTCTCCGGTGGTCAGCGGACCGACGATCACCTGCGCGCCGGTGGTCTGGACGATGGTCTGCACCGCTTTGGCGGCGCCGTCCGGCGTCCCGGTGGTGTCCGCGCTGGCGACCACGAACTGAATGTTGACGCCCGCCGCCGCCAACTGCGCGTTCATCTGCTCAACCGCCAGTTCGATCCCTTTGCTGAAGTCGGTGCCGAAGGTGCCCAGCGATCCGGTGAACGGCTGCGCCACGCCCAGCGTATAGGTCTGCATGGCGTCCTGAGCGTTCACGCCAACCGGAACCAGTACTAGGACGAGCATAAGCAAGCACGCAAGAAGCTTTTTCATCTTTTTTCTCCTGTGGTGGATAGGGACATTGTATCCAGAAAATAGATTACAGTCTACTAAACCGGAAGCAATGCTGTTCCGCGTTATAATCTCGCCGGATAGACGGCAGAGAGGGCAGCATGAGCGATTCGATTAGCGGCGTATTCAACATTTTGGCGACCCCGTTCACCCCTGATCTTCAGGTCGATTGGGACAGCTTGCGGCGGCTGGTCAATTTCCAGCTAGATCGCGGTGCTTACGGCTTGACCATCCTCGGCGTGTTGGGCGAAGCCGCCAAGCTCAGCCTCGACGAGCGCCGTCAGGTGGTCGATACCGTGATGCAGACCGTCGCCGGGCGGGTTCCGGTGGTGGTCGGCGTCAGCCATCCGCAGATCGACTCCTGCATCGCATTGAGCCAAGCCGCCTTTGCCGCCGGAGCCGCAGGCGCGATGATCGCGCCGCCGCGCATGGAGCATCCTACCGACGACGCGGTGCTGTCGATCTACCGCCAGCTTGCCGATCACATCGATCAGCCCATCGTGGTGCAGGATTTCCCGCCCGTGAACGGCGTGATCATGTCGCCCGACCTGCTGGCGCGGCTCGCCGACGAAATCCCCAACGCCCGCCATCTGAAGCTGGAAGACCCGCCGCTCATGCAGAAGATCAGCGCCATTCGCGCGCGCACCGACAAGTTCGCTATTTTCGGCGGGCTGGGCGGCATGTTCTTCTTGGAGGAGTTGAATCGAGGCGCGGCTGGCACCATGACCGGCTTCGCCTTCACCGAGATTCTGGTCGCGGTGTTCAAGGCGCACGCCGAAGGGCGCATCCGGGACGCGGAGCGCATCTTCGACCACTATTTGCCACTGATCCGCTACGAAAACCAGCCCGTGATCAACCTGACCATTCGCAAGGAGCTGCTCCGCCGTCGCGGGGCGATTGCCAACGCCGCCCTGCGCGATCCGTTCGCGCCGATTGACGCCGGGACTTACGCCGAAATCAACTCGATTTTCGAGCGCGTCGGCATCCACGACCCCGCCCGGATCATCACCTTCGAGCCGCAGCAGGTCTAGCCGTAACGAGAACTCGTGCTGTAGGAGCACGGCGCACCGTGCCCTTTTGGTTCATTCTTGCCGAACCAGCGTGTACATCCCCCGCCAGCGAGAGTAGCTGATCGGCGGCACGCCCGCTTCCGGCTGCGGTGACTCGAACTCACCCAGATACAGGCGCGGATTTTCGCTGAACATGAGGTCGGTCAGCCCGGCTGTAAAACACCGCCGCCAGCCCCTCGTATCGCAGCGTGATCTCCTTCCCGATGCCCACCGTTTCCTCGACGCCGACCCAATCCGGCGCGCCCATCGCCCCCAAAATGTCCGCCACCGTCGGCGCGGCGCGGCTGAGATCGGCGCGGGTCTCGAACAGCCCAATCGACTGCACGATTTCGTTTTTGCCGTCCACCCATTCGCCCAAGTTCAGCCGGATCGACAGCGAAAACGCATCGCCCTCGACCGTGACTTCGACCGAGTTCGACGCGATGTAGCTCACGTTGGACTCGTCGCTGCGGACGTGCAAGTCAGGCTGCTCGCCGAATACCGCGCTGATCTTCGCCTTCGCCTCCGCGACCGTCGTTTCGCCCGGCACGATCCCGATCCAGCAGGGTGGGGCGCAGTCGGTCAGGTGAATCTGCGTGAGGCTGGTCGGCGTGGCTTCAAGCTGTCCGGCTGTCTGCGCCGCCGCTGCCAGCAGCGCCAGCACAACCCACAATTTCAGCGTAAGTCCCAAAACCCTAAGCATCTGGATTTGTGCGAACTCCCCAAAACCGCCGCCCGGCTGATTGACAAGCGCTTGAATTACGGAGTAAAATACAAATCAGGCGAACGTTCGCTCAAAATAAAAAGTAACTCTTGCATGAATAAGAATGTTACCTTAAAAGACGTTGCCCAGCGCGCTGAAGTGAGCTACCAGACCGTCTCGAAGGTCATCCGCAACCAGATGCAGGTGACGCCCGAAGTTCGCGCCCGGATTTAACGAGCGATTGAAGAACTCGGCTATCACCCCAACGCAGCCGCCCAGAATCTCCGCACCCAGTCCAGCCACCTGATCGGCTATTCGTGGCAGCCGGACAGCCAGAATCATTCCAGCCCGGTCTTGGAGCAGTTCTTGCGCGGCATCGTCGAATGCGCCGAAGATTTCGGCTATCACATTCTGCTGTTTCCCCAGCGAGCCGACCGCAATCTGGACACCATCTACGAGGAATTGGTGCATACCCGCCGCGTGGACGGCTTCATCTTGTCCAGCATCGAATACAACGATCCCCGCGTGTCGATCATTCAGCGGCTGCGCGTGCCAGTAGTCAGCTTCGGCAGTTTCGACGACGATCTGCAGACGCCGATTGTGGATGTCGATAACCGAGCCGGAACCGCCGCCACCGTCAAGCACCTGATCGAGCAGGGGCACCAGCGCATCGCCATCCTCGCTTGGCCCGAAAGTTCGCGCGTCGGGGGCGAGCGTTTGGCGGGCTATTGGGACGCGATGGAAGCCGCCGAACTCTCGATTGATCCCCGCTGGGTCATGCATGGCAAAGGCGAAATCGACTACGGCTACGAAGCAGCCCAAAAGCTGCTCGATCTGCCACCTCAGCGCCGTCCCACCGCCATCGTCACCGTACTGGACACCATCGCCATCGGCGTGATTCAGGCGGTCGAAGCCTGCAACCTGAAAGTCGGGCGCGACGTGGCGGTTACTGGATTTGACGATATGCCGGTTGCCCAACACCTCAAGCCGAGCCTGACCACCGTGCGTCAGCCGGTTTGGGAGGTGGGGCGGGCGGTTATTCACCTGTTGATCGGTTATCTGCGCGGCGAAGCCAGCACCAACGAACACATTTTGCTGCCGCCGGAATTGATCGTTCGTGAGTTGAGTCTGCGTTAGCGCGAGCCGATGCCGACTGCTCTAGCTTGATTGACCTTCACTGCGAAGGAGAGGACGAAAGGAGAGAAGCCCGAACCGGATACTATCAGTCATCCACGTAAGAGACTTGGCTCAATCTCGATGAGGAAGGACGAAATGAAAAAAAGTTGGATTGTACTTGCAGCCTTGTTCCTAATCAGCGTCGTTGTGGCTGCGCAGGTGGCGGCGCAGCCTGCCGCTGCTCAGCTTTCCGGCACGGTTCGCGTCGGCAGTTGGGAAAGCGGCGATGCGCTCACGCCTTGGAACAACGCAATTGCGGCATACGAAGCGGCGAACCCCGGCGTAAACGTTCAGCTTGAAGCGGTTCCCGACGACTATGGCACCAAGCTGCTGGCGGAATTCGCCTCGAACTCCGCGCCCGATGTTTTCATGTCCGGTGACGGCGACGTGGCGAAGTGGGTCGCGCTCGGCGCAGCCGAAAACCTCGATCCGTACATCGACGGCGCTAACGGCTTTGATCGCAGCATCCTGCTCCCGGCGGTCGCGGACTTCGGCAAGGTGAACGGCTCGACCTATTACCTGACCAAGGATTACAGCCCGCTGGTTTTGTACTACAACAAAGACCTGTTCGACAAGGCAGGTATCGCTTACCCGACTGCCGATTGGACGTGGCAGGACTTGGTTAATGCGGCGCAGATGCTCACAGTGGACGCCAACGGCAACAACGCTGCGGCATCCGGCTTTGACGCCAGCAACATTTCCCAGTGGGGCATCCAGCTTCCCGATGGTTGGGGCGACACCGCGTGGACTCGCGGCATTGAGCCGATCATCTATGCCAACGGCGGCAGCCTGATCGCCCCCGACGGCAGCACGCTGGACGGCTACATGAACAGCGATGCGACCATCGCCGCCCTCCAGTCCTACGTTGACCTGATCAAGCAGGACAAGTACGCGCCCAGCAAGACCGACGCCGCGAACTATTCCGGCACCGACCTGTTCCAGAGCGGTATCGTCGGGATGCTGTGGACGGGCGTGTGGCCCATGCTTCAGTACAAGACCGTTGATGGCTTGAACTTCGGCACTATGGGTCTGCCCAGCGGTTCCGACGGCAAGGCGAACGTGCTGTGCTGGTCGGGCTTCGCCCTGTACACCGGCAGCCAGAACAAGGATGCCGCGTGGGACTTCCTGAAGTACATCGCCACTGGCGACGGCGCGAAGGAATTCGCTAACTACGCTTGGACTGACGTGAAGTCCATCATCGACGCGCAGGGTCTCAGCACCGACGAGTACGGCGCGCCGATTGTCACCGACCTTGCCAACGTGCAGCCGATCCCGGACTCCATGTCCCCGAATTGGGCGGACTGCGGCGATCACTTCTTCGTTCAGGAGATTTCCACCGTCCTGGAAGGCGATGTGTCGGTCAGTGACGCCATGAATAAAGCGGTGACGGAAGGCGATCAATGCCTCGCGGATAAGATGGCTGCCGCGACCGCAGCGCCTTCCAGCTAAGCGATCTGGAAGCTAGGAGCAGGCTTCAAAGCCTGTGATGTTCGTTCAGGTAGGGGCACGGCACGCCGTGCCCCTACCGAAAATAATAAAATTGATTAAGCGTTCTTGCTGAATGCTGAAAGCTGACTGCTGTCAGCCTTTTTGTGACCGACTTCCGGCTAGAAGCGAGATGAATCATCATGAGAGTGACCGCAGCTAAGCCACCAGAGCGCATCCGTATGACTCCGGCTGCGCGGCGCGAAGCCACTATCTTTTACCTCACCGTCTCCCCATGGGTGATCGGCTTTGTCCTATTCACCGTGATCCCGATGGGCATGTCCCTCTACCTCAGCTTCACCCAGTGGAACGTGTTGAAGCCGCCGGTCTGGATCGGGCTGGATAATTTCGTCTACATGTTCACCAAAGACCCGGACTTCTACCAGTCGCTCAAGGTGACGCTGATCTTCACCCTCACCAGTGTTCCGCTCCAGATGATCGTCTCGCTGTTTCTGGCGATGCTGCTCAACGAAGCCACCCGCGCGGTCGGTTTTTTCCGCACCGTCTTCTACATCCCGTCGATTGTCGCCAGCGTCGCGTCGGCGGTGCTCTGGCAGTGGATTTTCAACGGGCGCTTTGGACCCATCAACGGGCTGCTGCGGTCGCTGGGCATGTATACGCCGCAGTGGTTCAACGACCCTCGCTACGCCTTAGTCGCCCTGATCATCATGAGCGCGTGGGGCGTCGGCGGGCAAATGCTGATCTTCCTCGCCGGGCTGAAAGGCATTCCACACAGTCTCTACGAGGCGGCGGAAGTGGACGGCGCGGGGCGCACGACCCGCTTTTTGCGGATCACCCTGCCGATGCTCAGCCCGACCATCTTCTTCAATCTGGTCATGGCGATGATCGGCGCGTTCCAAACCTTCGACTCGGCATACGTGATCTCGACCGCTCATTCCGGGCAGATCGGCGCGCCGCTCAATTCGACCTTATTCTATTTGCTCCACCTCTATCAAGAAGGCTTCAGCTTCCTGAACATGGGCTATGCCTCGGCGCTGGCGTGGATGCTGTTTATCATCATCCTCGCCGTCACGCTGCTGATCAATCAGACTTCCAAAAACTGGGTCTTCTACAGCGGGGACAGCGACTAAATTATGGACCTGACTGCCAATCGCACCGCCGCAAGCTCCGCATTCCGAACCGGACTGCAAAATCCGCAGTTTGGCGAATTGGTTCGCAAGATCACGGTCTACGGGCTGCTGATCTTCCTGAGCATCGTGTTTCTGTTCCCGCTGTTCTGGATGTTTACCACCGCGCTTAAGCCCGAAACCCAGATTTTCAAGTGGCCCCCCCAGTGGATTCCCAACCCGATTATGTGGTCGAATTTTCAGGACGCCTTCAGCAATCCGCTGCTGCCCTTCGGTCAGTTTATCGTCAACACGCTGATCGTTGAGGCGGGCGTGGTCAGCGGGCGCTTGATCTCCTGCACGCTGGTCGCTTACGGCTTCGCCCGTCTGCGCGCGCCCGGCAAGAACGTCCTGTTCACCATCCTGCTGGCGACTCTGATGCTCCCGCGCGCCGCCATCCTGATCCCCGAATACATCCTGTTCAACCAGTTCGGTTGGGTCAACACCTTCCTGCCGCTGATCGTCCCGGCGTGGTTCGGCGAGGCATACGCCATCTTCCTGATGCGCCAGTTCTTCATGACCATCCCGCGCGAGCTGGAAGAAGCGGCGGTGATCGACGGTGCGAATACCCTCAGCATCATCTGGAAGGTGATCGTGCCGCTCAGCATTCCGGTGCTCGCCGTGATCGCCATCCTCACCTTCAAGGACAACTGGAACGACTTCCTGACGCCGCTGCTCTACCTGAACAACATCAACAAGTACACGGTGGCGGTCGGCTTGGCGTATTTCAACGGTCAGAACAACGTGCAGATGAATCTGTTGATGGCGGCGTCGGTCACGCTCATGATGCCGATTGTCGTGCTGTTTATCTTCGCCCAACGCGCCTTTGTGGAGGGCATTTCGCTTACCGGGCTTAAAGGCTAACCAATTTGATCCAGCTTCCGAAGAACTACTATCACTGCTTTTTGGGGAACGGACTCGACGCGGTGCTGGTCGGCTATACCGGGTCGATGGTGTCCGATAGGGTCGGCGTGGATCGCTGTGCATGGTACAAATCCGACCGCTACTATCCCGAAGATAAGCTGGTGATGGTCGCCGGGCGCTGGCCCCTCGATAAGCCGCTCGAACACGCCGAAGGATCGGGCTGGTACGACGCAGCGCCGCTGGGCAGATCGTGGTACCAACTGTGCAGCGGCGACCAGCGGCTTGAGCTTCAGTCCAGCCATCAGCGCTTCGTCCCGCAGGAAGGCACGCTCTACACGCAGGTCGATTTCGGCTCGGTCAAAGGCGAGGTCGTCACGTGGATGCACGCGACCCGCTCCATCCTGATCGAGCGCTACACGTTTGATCAGGAGGTCGAGTTTCAGGCGTGGATGGGACCCGGCGTCTGGTCGAGCGACAACGGCGAGCCGTGGGACACCGATCCGTTCTACAGCGTGGAAATGTCGCCCGATCAAGCCGAAGGACGCTACGATCTGGGCGAGACGCAGGGGATTCTGGCGCTGCGGGTCGAACCCGCGCCGACCAGTTTCAGCCGCGACGGGAATGATCGCTCGCTCACGGTGCGCGCCCGCAGCATCACCCAATACTTCTACATTTCCGACAATCGGCAGGGCAGGCTGACCACCGATCCGCTGGACGACGCGCTCAAGCTCGGCTACGACGCCCTGCGCGCCGAACATCTCGGCTTCTGGCAGCGCTACTTCGCCGTCTCCAGCGTCGATATTCCCGACGAGCAGTTCCAGTTCTTCCACGACGCCAGCATGTACCACTTCAAAGCCATGCAGAGCCGAACGTCGGGCGGCATTCCGGTCAACAACCTGCGCCGCACGTGGTCGTCCCACGTGTTCTGGGATGCCTACTTCATCCACCGCGCCATGCTGGAAGCCAATCACCGCGAGGAAGCGCTGGAAGGCTGCCGCTTCTTCGAGCGCACGCTGGATCACGCCCGCCGTCACGCCCGCGACGAGTTCGGCTGCGACGGCTTGAAATGGGACTGGGAGATCACCCACGATGGGCGCAAGGCGTATGGCACGCTGCTGCACATGAAGTATCAGGTGCATAACAACGCCTCCTACGCCAACATGATGATGAATTACTACGAGCAGACGCAGGATCGGGTCTACTTGCAGGAGTTCTACCCGATTCTGCACGGCTTGGCGCAGTTCTTCATGAACTGCATCGTCGAGCAGACCGAGCGCGGCTACGAGATCGGCTATCTGGTCGGCGTCCACGAGAGCGCGGTGAAAGTCCGCAACGATGGCACCAACCTCTCCGGCGCGATTGCCATCCTGCGCCACTGCGCCCGCGCCGCCGAGCTTCTGGGGCGCGAGGACGAGTTCACCCGCCAATGCCGCGTGGTGGCGGATCAACTGCTCAAGCCGATGGACGCGCTCTACAACGGGCGCTTCTTCAAGGCGTCGGACGAGCAGGACAAGATCAACATGAGTTCGGTCGCGCCCATTTACCCCATGAACGTGATTCGCCCGCTGGATCGCCGCGCCATCAGCACCGCCGACGCCTACATCGAGCAGTACGGCGCGCGCGTGTTGGGCGACGGCACCCATCAACGTTCGTTCCCGTGGTCGGCGGGCGTGATCGGCTCGATTCTCGCGTGGCAGCGGCGCGGCGATCTGGCGTGGCAGGTGCTTCAAGGCGCGCGCCCGGCGATCTGCGAGTTCGGCGGCATGACCGAGGTCATGGAAAACGGCGAGTGGAACATGCAGTATTTCGGCACCGCGCAGGGATCGTGCTGCGTCGCCCTGCACCAACTGCTGCTCCAAAGCCCCGGCGATACGCTCGAATTGTTCCCGGCGCTCCCGTCCGACTGGCAGAGTCAGCGGGTTGGCTTTGAAAATCTGCTGGCGAAAGGCTTCACCGTCTCCGCGACCTACACGCCCGGTCAGGTCGAGTGGACGCTGCGCAGTATCGCCGTGGCTCCGCTCACCCGCCAGCTTCACTTCGGCGATCAGTCCGTCAGCGTCACGCTTCAGCCCGGCGAATCCCGCAGCGGAACGTGGGCGGTAGTACAATAGGGGGCGGGGGCAGACCGGCGTGTCTGCCCGCCGCCAATTCGTGTTCGTAGGGGCGGGTCTCAGACCCGCCCCTATCGATTATGCGCTATAAATAAAGGTAGAACGTGGGGCGTGCAGCCGTCCGCCCTGTATTGAGAGCAATCATGGAACGTACCCGAAAATCGTCCGTCACGCGCGGCAAATCTGCCGCCCAGATCACGCAGGCAGCCGAGGTCGCCCAATATCGACGGCTGGCGCTGGTCGCGCTGTTCGTGGTCTCGGCGGCGGGCTTGATCTTCGAGATCACGCTCACCCGCCTGTTTTCGCTGTTCTTTCAGTACCATTTCACCTTTTTGGCGGTCTCGCTGGCGATCCTCGGTCTGAGCCTCGGCGCCGCCAGCGGCTATTATCTCAAGCCCGCGCGGGTTCACGCCGTCCAAACCCTGACCACCGTCCTGATCGCGCTCGCCTTCGCCTTCTCGCTCGCCGCGCTGATCATCGCGTGGCTGCCCTCCGCCGATTCGATCTTCCCGCGCGCGCTGGTGGCGCTGCTGCCGTTCTTCCTGATCGGCTTGTTCGCCGCGCTGATCTACGAGAATTTCAGCGCACAGGGCGGGACTTTTTACGCGGTCGATCTGATCGGCGCAGCGCTGGGCGTGGTGTTGGTGCTGGCGATGCTCTATCTGTGGAGCGCCTTCAGCATGGTCTTGCTGCTGGCGGCGCTCGCCGGGCTGGTGGCGACGGTGTTCGTCTGGCGCACCGGAGCCGGGACTCGCAGGCGGCTGATCGCGGCGGGGAGCTGTGTGCTGGGCGCGGCGCTGCTGATGGTCAACCTCACGGCGGGCGTGGTCGATTTCAATCCGCTCACGCTCACGGGCGCGACCCGCGACAAGACCATGATCACCATCCTGCAAGATCGGTCGCAGTTGGCGCGCATCATTTACACCCAGTGGAGTCCCTTTTCGCGGGTGGACGTGGTCGAAACCGCCGATTACAGCCAGCGCTACATCTTTGCTGACGGCGGCGCGGGCACCTACATGCTCGAATACAATGGCGATCCGGCGTCGCTGGACGCCATGCCCATGACTCACTCGATTGATGCCGTGCCCTTCGCCTCCGGCAGCGCCGACAAAACCCTGATCGTCGGCTCCGGCGGCGGGCGCGACATTCTGCTGGCGCTGCACGCGAACGCGCAGTCGATCACCGCTGTCGAGGTCAACCCGGCGATTGTGGACGCGACCCGCCACTTCGCCGATTACAACGGCAACGTCCTCGATCTGCCGCAGGTGAATCTGGTCGAAGGCGACGCCCGCTCCTTCGCGGAGCGCACCACCGACAGCTACAACCTGATCTACATGAATTTGGTCTACACCCAGTCGGTCGAGCCAGCCAGCCAAACCCTGATCGAAAACTACATCTTCACCACCGAAGCGCTCAAGACTTTCATCAACCGCCTTGCCCCCGGTGGACGCCTGACCATCGTCGCCCACAACGGACTGAAGGCAGCCGCGCCATGATCACCGCGCTGCAAGCCTTTCAGGAGATGGGCATCGCACCGGCGCAGGCGCTCGATCACCTGTGGCTGTGGAAAGCGTCCGCCAGCGACCAGACCGTCGCCACCAGCGTGCTGGTGATCGGCAGAGACCCGCTCGCCGCCGACGCGGTTCAGGCGCTCAACACGGCGGCGCAGGCGCAGAACATGGAGCCGCTGTTCGCGCCCGGCGACCACGAAACCCTGTTCTCGCCGCTCCGCAGCGGCGATACCCTCACCGACTACATCGACTCGGACGCCAGCTACAACCTCAGCCCCACCACCGACGATCAGCCTTATTTCTTCAACCTCGACTTCGGCATTCCGCCAGCGGTGCAGTCCGCGCTGACCGTCGCCGCGCTGCTGGCGCTCGGCTTGCTGGCGGTCGCGTGGTTCACCGAGGACGAATCCGCGCGTTTTGCCGACAAATGGCGGCTGCGCGCTGCTGTCGGCTACGCCGCGCTGATCGGTGCGGGCTTCATGCTGATCGAAGTTCCGCTGATCCAGCGTTTCCAACTGCTGCTCGGTCAGCCGATCCTCTCACTGGCGGCGGTGCTGGCGACGCTGCTGCTCTCCGGCGGAGTTGGCAGTCTGGTCAGCCAGCGCTTGCCCGCCGACACGCTCCCCATGCGCGTCCGCATGGTTGGCGCGGTGATTTTGGGCTTGGCGCTGATCTACTGGTTGGCGCTGCCGCCGCTGCTCGAATCCCTGCTCCGTGCCGACTACGTGGATCGCCTGCTGGCGATCATCGTCCTCACCGCGCTGATTGGCTTCCCAATGGGGATGCCCTTTCCCAGTCTGATGCGCCTCGCCGATCACGGACGGCAGCAGGTCGCGCTGCTCTGGGCGGTCAACGGCGCGTTTTCGGTGTTGGGTTCCACGCTGGCGATGGTGCTGTCGATGCTCTGGGGCTTCAAGTGGGCGTTGCTGCTCGGTGCGGTGCTGTATCTGGGGCTGGCGCTGCTCGCGCCCCGGCTGAAGACCAGCCGCGCATCATGATCGACCGGATGCTGCGCGAGCGGCTGGTCGATGCCTATCTCGCCACCATCCCCATCGTCACCCTGAACCTGATCTGGTTTCTGGCGTCGCTGCCGCTGGTGACGGCGCTCCCGGCGGCGGGCGGCTTGTTCTACGCCACCAACCGCCTCGCGCATGGACATTCCGCCTCGTGGCGCACTTTCGTCGAAGGTTTCCGCCGCTACTTCTGGCAGAGTTGGGCTTGGGGCATCCTCAACCTGCTGGTCTCCGCCATCCTCGTCGCCAACTGGGTCTTTTATTCCGCCGCCCAAAGCGACTGGACCACCCCGGTTCATGCCGTGATCGCGCTGCTGGCGCTGGTCTGGCTGGCGGTGCAGATCAACGCCTTCCCGCTGCTGATCGAGCAGGAACACCCGCATCTGAGGCTGGCATTCCGCAACAGCGTCGTCATCCTGATCAAGCGCCCGTTTTCCAGCCTCGGCGCGGCGCTGGTGATCGCCGTCATCGCCCTGATCTCGTCCCTGATCATTCAGCCCGCGTGGATTTTCGTCTCCGCCGGAACCTGCGCCTATCTGGCGAACCGGGCGGCGCTGGGCGCGATTGCCCGCATCACCGGCAAGCCGCTAGAACAGCCGGAGCAGGAGTGAGTCTTCCTCATGTAAGCCGCGCACCAGCAAGCCGTGTTCCATCAGGTCGCCCCCGCGCTGGCTTACGATGACGGCATTCCCGTCGGTGTTCTCGACCCGGTAGACTTGATCTGCCTGCAAATTCAGCAGCCGAAATATCCGCTCCGGCTTCGCGCCCGGCAGCCGGAAGATGAACAGCAGATGTTCGTCGGGCAGGCTGTACTGAAACCCGCACCAGCGATCCCCGCTTCCATCCCGGCGCGGCTGATCGGTGAGCCGGTACAGCTCCGCCTCGCGCACGAAGCGCCGCACCACCCGCTTGTAAACGCCGACGTGATGCGCCAGCCGCTCCGCGATCCAGTCGGGCAGGGCGGGGAGCCGCTGCGAGATGCCGAAGGCTCCCAGCATGGCGGCGCGGGTGTAATAGTCAAGCTGGTGCGGCTGCAAACCGGGATCGCGCGGGTTGAAGTTCTGCTGAGGCGGCGGCTTGGGATTACACCACTCGGAAAAGCTCCAATGCAGGCAGGCGTCCGGCGCCAGCAGCAGACTCGCGCCCCAGAACACCTGCAAATCGTGAACTGGGTAATCCGGGTCGCTCAGGAAGGTCAAATCGGTGTGCTTGAGCATACCGAGGTCGATTTGCAGCCCGCCCGACGAGCAGTTTTCGAGGATCACGTTCGGATAGGCTGCCTTCACCCGATCCAGCAGCGCATAGTAGCCCTGCACGTGCGCGTACAGACCATCGCCCGCCCCGTGTCCGTGATCGGTGCGGTTGCAGCCCGCGCCCGGATCGAGGTTGAAATCCAGCTTGATCCAGTCGCAGTCGTACTCGCGGATCAGCCGGGTTAAGCTCTGGTACGCCCATGCCTGCGCATCGGGATTGCCCATGCACACGTAACCGAGCGGCTCGCCGTCGCGGGTCGCCACCAACTCAGGATGGGTCTGCTTCAACCGCGCATCTTCGCCCACCGCCTCGATCTCGCACCACAGCCCGAATTTCATGCCCCGTGCGTGAACCTCGTCCGCCAGCGCGCGGATTCCGTGCGGGAAGCGACCCGGCTGGACGACTTCCCAATCCCCGCGCTGTCGATACCACTCCGCACCCTCGCCGAACCAGCCCGCGTCCAGCGTGCAGAGTTCGAAGCCCAGCGCTTCGGCGCGCGCCGCGTTCTCCCGAAAGGCGGTTTCGTTGATGTCGAAGTCCTCGTAGCTCCACCAGTGATTCCACTCGACCGGCAGCGCGGGATTCGGATACCAGTAGCGCCGACCTGCTCGCGCGAACTGCTGCGACACCGCGTTCAAATCCGCGCCCTGCGCCAGCATCACGTGCGCGGTCTCCATCGACTCGCCCGGCGCGAGCGTCTTGGCGAATTCCCAGTCGCTCAGCCCGCCACTGATCCGCCAGCCGCCGTCCTGCGGCTCGAACCGGAAAATCCAGTTGCCCGACCACGCCGCCGCGCCCATCAGCACCGAGTCCGCCCCGAACAGCGCGAAAAACGGATGCTGCCCCTTCGAGGATCGTCCGCTGCGGGTTTGCAAAATCACGCGCTCGGTCAGACGTGTGCGGATCGGCTCGAATTCCTGCCCCCAGTCGCTGGTGAAGTGCAGCAGGTCGTAATCCTCGCCCGTGAATGTCCATCACCAGCGAGTCCGCCCGCACGATTTCCAGCGCTTCGACTTGCGCGGATCACCTGCCACTGCTCGGTCAGCGTACTGTCGGGATAGCGGATCAGGTGATGCTCGACCTCGACTCCCGCCCCCGCGTACACGGTGATCTCATGCCGCAGATCGTCCGACGCCTCGAATTGCTCCGCCTGCCGCTCCAAATTGGATGCCGTCCAGCGCCGTCCATTCGCGTAAACGGCGAACCCTTCCGCCGCTAATAGCTCCATGCGATTCCCTCATGCCTTCCGCCGCGAGTTAATATAGCACCTACTCAACCGACGCACATCGTTCTTCACTCAGCACTCGGTACTCGGCACTCTCTTTAATAGGAGATCAGCATGAAAATCGGAGTCATCTCGCCGCAGGATTGGGGATTATCGGTCGCGCAGTCCGACGTCCCTATCCCCGGCTTGGGCGTTTCGGCGGCGGAACTCGAACGGCGGATTCACGAATGCACCTATGGCTGGGCGCAGCATCACTTTAACGAGGAGATCGGCGCGTTCTACGGCTTCTACAGCGCGCCGGATCAGCGCTTCGAGCCGCCGCAGACCGTCAACCTGATCGCGCCGTGGCAGTTCCTCGCCAGCTATGATCATTATCAGGATGCACGGCTGCTGCGTCAGGCGGAGCGCGCCACCGACTGGTTCTACCGCCACTTCGTCATCACCCATCCGATGAGCGTGGTGATCGGCGGCGTGCGCGAAAGCCTGCCTGAAGGCGAATTGTGGACCAAGTTCGCCGCCGAGTTTGTGCTGCTCAACGCCGGGCTGTACACCCGCACCCAGAATGCCGAGTATCTGGAACGCGCCCAGCAGAGCGGCATGTTTCTGATCCAGTCCACCCGCCACCAGTACGCGCCCAAATACGACACCCGGCTTGGCGCGTGGCGCGATCAGGGCTGGCAGTCCTTCGGCCGGGTGATCGAGGCGCTACTGATGCTTGCCGATCTGACGGACGACTCGTCGTGGCGCGAACTGGCGCTGCGTTGGGGCGATTACGGCTTGGCGCTGCTCGCGCCCGACGGCGGGCTGTACCTGATCGACGATGACTACTTCAACACCGACATCGCCGCCGACGAGCTGCGCGCCTTCGTCTTTCTGCACGAACTCACCGCGCGGGCGGATTTCCTGACCGCCGCCGAGCGCTTCGCCGATTGGCTGCTGGCGCATCAGCGGGCGGATGGCGCGTGGTCACTCACCATTGACCGCGATGGCAACGTGGTCGTGCCAACCGTTGGACCCGGCGACATCCCCAACATCGCCATCGGCTTGCTGCGCCTGCACCACGTCACCCAGCGGCAGCAGTATCTCGACGCGGCGCTGAGCGCGCTGCGCTATTCGCTGGCGGTTCAGGTGATCCCCGGCAGCGACCAGCCCTACAGCGACGATCCCAACGTGCAGTGGGGCTTCTGGTCGTGGATGCCCTACTACGACTACACCGTCTCCGGCGATCAGGCGACCCATCACGTGCGCGGCTTGCTGTTCGCGTCCGACTACCTGCGGGGCGATCACTGAACCTCGGCGCGGTGTTCCGTCCAGTAGTGATGGGTCTTGGCGGCGACCGTGATCACGTTCTTGATCTCGTATTCCAGCCGATAGGCAGGGCTGGCGGGCAGAAACAGCACATTCCCCTCGCGCCGCACCGCTACGTTCTCGACGATGATCGCGCGCAGCAGCCACAGCGCCATCGCCTCGTCGGCGCACACCAGCCCGATCCAACCGGGCGCGCCGTCGGTGATCACCTCCAGCCCGGTGATCATCCGCAGCCCGCGCGCGAGTTCGTCCATCACCGCCGCGTAGCCTTGCGGATCGGCGCGCACTTCCTCCGGCGATCCGGGTTCGAGCAGCGTGCCCCGGTGGGGCGGACCGCCCGCCAGCGCCAGATCGCAGAAATCCGCCCAGATTTCATCCCACGCGACCCGCCCGTCGGCGTCGTACTTCAGGTCGGCGGCGCCCATCGGCGCGGCGGAGACTGGATCGCCGTTCTGGTAGCGCGGCGGCAGAAATTCCGGCGCGGCGTGGACGTGCGGCACCATCACTCGCTCTGGCGGGGCGAAATCGGGATCGCGCCGCGCTGCCAGCCGATCCTCGATCCACGCGATCACGTCAGCCAGCCCCGCGCCGTTTTTCAGGTCGGTAAACACGTAAGGGCGATCCCTGCGCTGCTGGTCGGTGTCCCGCCGCATCACGTCGAGGCTCGCGCCCACGTAAGGCGCAAGGTCGATCTTGTTGATCAGCAGCAGGTCGGAATACAGGATTCCCGGACCGCCTTTGCGCGGGATTTTGTCGCCGCCCGCCACGTCGATCACGTAGAATTCCACCTCGACCAGTTCCGGGCTGAAGCTCGCCGCCAAATTATCGCCGCCGCTCTCCAGAAAGATGATCTCCAGATCGTCGAAGCGCTCCATCAGCAGATCAATTGCGTCGAGGTTGGCGGAAATGTCGTCGCGGACGGCGGTATGCGGGCAGCCGCCGGTCTCCACGCCGTAGATGCGCTCCGGTTCCAGCGCGCTCAGTCGGTTGAGGATCAGCTGATCCTCTTTGGTGTAAATGTCGTTGGTGATCACGCCGATCTGGTGATCGGGCGACATGGCTTTGCACAGCTTTTCGACCAGCGTGGTCTTGCCCGATCCGACGGGTCCGCCGATGCCGATCACCAACGGCTTGAACGTGTTCATGGATCGGGAAATCGATCCATCCCTGAGTTCAGTATTGTCCACTGCACGCCCCTCACGATATAAACATCCGCCGGAAAAGATGCTCGTGCTGCATGGCGCGGATGTCCAGCGCGGGCGTGAAGCTGCCGAAATCGTCCAGCGACCGCGCCAGCGCCACCTCGACCGCCGCCTCGATTGCGGCACCGGAGTCGCCCAGCACTTTCTGCGCCTGCGTCTGCCCGATCCGCATCAGCTTGAGTGAAGCCGCCGTCTGGTTGATCGCCAGCGCGTAGCCGAACGCCAGCATCGCCGCCCGCGTCTCGATTCCCAACGCGGCGCACGCCAGCCCGTGCGCGACCGCGTGATGCCCGGCGCAGCGCCCCGCTTTGATCGCCTCGCTGTAGGCGTCCAGCGCCGGGTCGTTGATCAAATTGATCACGCTGCCCAACAGCCGCCGCCCGATCTTCTCGCTGGCTTCGCGGGTCTCCCGCGCGACCTTTGACGCCGAACAGAGCGCGTCCAGTTCCGCGACCTGCGCCTCGCCTGCGCCCACTGCCGCGTGAACCACGATCAAATCGGTGCTGGCGGCGGCGTCCAGCCTCACCGCGATCAGCCGCGCCAAATCGTCGGCAGTTCGCACGATTCCCGCCTGCGTATAGGTTTCCAGCCCGTTCGAATGCGCGAACGCCCCGGTCGGGAACGCCGAGTCCGTCCATTGCAGGAGCATCAAGAACTGTGCGGGATCAAATTGCATGGCTCTGGCACCGTAGGGGCGGGTCTCAGACCCGCCCCTACCTCATCTACACTGACCTAAAACAAGAAATACCGCTGCGACATGGGCAGGGTGGCGGCAGGCTCGCAGGTGATCACCTCGCCATCCACCCGCACCTCGTAGGTTTCGGGATCGACGCTGATGTTGGGCAGGAAGTCGTTGTGGATCATGTCCGATTTGCTCAAGTTGCGGCAGCCTGATACTGGCGCGATCTGCTTTTGCAGGCTCAACTGCTCGTGAACGCCGCGCTCAAACGCCGCCTTCGAGATGAAGGTGTAAGACGTGGTTTGGATCGCGCGCCCGAAGCCCCCGAACATGTAGCGCCCATGAATCGGCTGCGGCGTCGGGATCGAGGCGTTGGCGTCGCCCATTTGCGCGTAGGCGATGAAGCCGCTCTTGAGGATCATCTCCGGCTTGACGCCGAAGAACGCCGGACGCCACAGCACCATGTCCGCGACCTTGCCCGGCTCAAGCGAGCCGACATATGCCGCGATTCCGTGCGTGATCGCCGGGTTGATGGTGTACTTGGCGACGTAGCGCTTCACCCGGAAATTGTCGTTGCGGGCGCTGTCCTGCGGGAGCGCGCCCCGCTGCACCTTCATCTTGTGCGCGGTCTGCCATGTCCGCAAAATCACCTCGCCGACCCGACCCATCGCCTGCGAGTCCGACGACATCATGCTCAGCGCGCCCAGATCGTGCAGAATGTCCTCGGCGGCGATGGTCTCCGGGCGAATCCGCGACTCCGCGAACGCCAAGTCCTCCGGGATCGCTGCGCTGAGGTGGTGGCAGACCATCAGCATATCGAGGTGTTCGTCAATGGTGTTGACCGTGAACGGGCGGGTCGGGTTGGTGGAGGAGGGCAGCACGTTCGGCTCGCCGCAGACCTTGATGATGTCCGGCGCGTGACCGCCGCCCGCGCCTTCGGTGTGGAAGGTGTGGATGCTGCGTCCCTTGAAGGCGGCGATGGTGTCGTCCACGTAGCCCGCCTCGTTGAGCGTATCGGTGTGGATGGCGACCTGCACGTCGTATTCCTCGGCGACGGACAGGCAATTGTCAATCGCAGCGGGGGTGGTGCCCCAGTCCTCGTGCAGCTTCAAGCCCAGCGCCCCGGCTTCGACCTGCTCGCGCAGCGGGTCGGGCAGCGAGGCGTTGCCCTTGCCCAGAAAGCCGAGGTTCATCGGGTAGCCTTCCGCCGATTCCAGCATCCGGTGCAGATTCCACGCGCCGGGCGTGCAGGTGGTGGCATTGGTTCCGGTCGCCGGACCCGTCCCGCCGCCGAACATGGTGGTGATGCCGGAGGACAGCGCTTCCTCGATCTGCTGCGGCGCAATGAAATGGATGTGGGTGTCGATGCCTCCGGGCGTGAGGATCAAGCCCTCTCCGGCGATCACCTCGGTGGATGCGCCGATAATCATGCCGGGCGTCACACCGTCCATCACGCCGGGATTGCCCGCCTTGCCGATCCCGACGATCTTGCCGTCGCGCACGCCCACGTCGGCTTTGACGATGCCCCAGTGGTCGATGATCAGCGCGTTGGTGATCACCAGATCGAGCGCGCCGTCCGCTCGCGTGGTCTGCGCGTCCTGACCCATGCCGTCACGCAGGGTCTTGCCGCCGCCGAACTTGGCTTCGTCGCCGTAGGTGGTGAAATCGCGCTCGACTTCGATGATCAGTTCGGTGTCGGCGAGCCGCACCCGGTCGCCAGTGGTGGGTCCGTACAGATCGGCGTACACGTGACGCGGAATTCGCAGCGGCATGATTAGGACTCCTTCTTAGCCAAAGTGTTAGCCGTTATCGTGTAGGGGCGGGTCTCAGACCCGCCCCTACACTAGTTTCCCATTGACGCGGCCGTTCAGCCCATAGACCGTGCGGCTTCCGGCGATGGGCGTGAGTTCAACCGTCTTTTCGTCGCCCGGCTCGAAGCGGATAGTCAGCCCGGAAGCGATGTTCAGGCGCATCCCGTAAGCCTGATCGCGGTCGAAGCGTAGCGCGGCGTTGACCTCGTAGAAATGAAAATGCGAGCCGACCTGAATCGGGCGGTCGCCCGTGTTCGCCACCGTCAGCGTGATCACGGGGCGGTCGGCGTTAGCGATGATGTCGTCGTCCTGCAAGAAGTATTCGCCGGGTTTCATGGCAGTCCTCTATAAGATAGGCTCGTGAATGGTGACGAGTTTAGTTCCGTCGGGGAAGGTGCCCTCGACCTGAATTTCGGGGATCATTTCCGGCACGCCGTCCATCACGTCGGCGCGGCTGAGGATGCTTCTGCCGAACTGCATCAGCTCCGCCACGCCGCGCCCGTCGCGGATGCCTTCCAGCACCTCCGCCGTGATCAGGGCGATGGCTTCGGGATAGTTCAGCTTCAGCCCGCGCGCCCGGCGGTCGCGTGCGACCATCGCCGCCACGTAGACCAGCAGCTTATCTTTCTCTCTCGGCGTTAAGTCCATCGGCAGTCCTTTCGTCCGTTCGCCGCCGAGGGTTTAAACCCTCGGCTATAAAGCACCTAGCAGCCCACTGAAGGGGCTGCCTTTCGCAAGTTCTGGCTGGGTCGCCGGTCTTTCTGAGCTGGCGGTTTGAATCGCCAGCGGCAATTCACCGAGTTACTTCCTCAGCGGCGCATCGGCTAATCCAAGATACCGCCGCCGAATCATCCCGCGTAGTTGCCCAAATGCTGCGTAAATCGGTTCCAACCGCCCGCTGACCATCCGCCCGCCGAATCCGCCGCGCCGCAGCGGAGACAGCGCGCCCAGCGCGTCGGGGCGTTCCAGCAGGCGTTGATTCGCCTCACAGAAATTCGCTGCGTCGATCCCCCACGCCCCCAAATCGCCAAGCAGATAGACGCTGCCCCAGCAGCTACCGCCTTCCAGTACGCCCGGCGCGTCCAGATCGCTGCGCGCTGGCTCGATCTGCGCCGCGTCGTAGAGCAGCAGCCCGGCGTCGTCCCGCGTCACGATCCGGTTGGCGTAGCGCCGAAACTGCAAGCGTTCCCCGCGTGCCAAACGTCCCGGCATCACGATCTCATGCAGGAACAGCAGCGCGCCCGGATGCAGCCGCACCTCGATCTGCTGGCGAAAATCCGCGTCTGCGAACAGGATCGCCGCGTCCGGCACAAACTCGAACACCGCGCCGCGCTCAACCTCGATCCGCGTAATCTGTTCGGCGCAGCCCTGCGGCATCCGGTAGACTTTGGTCGCCGCCTGTGTAGTGAACAGGGCGTGCGCCTGCTCGCCCACCTTGATCTGCACCGCGTAGCGGTCGCCCTGCACCACGCCCCCGGTGGGGCTGAGCAGGTAGACACAGCGGCAGCCTGCGGCATCCACGATGGATCGCATCACCTGAAGCGGCGGACGCGAATAATTCTCGGTCAGTACGGTGCTGCCGCTGCGCTGCGTGAAGGTCAGCCGCAGTTCGCCCTCCCTGCCGATCCCATGCAGCGACATGCTTACGCGATCTGAACAAACGACGTTCGAGGCGCTGAGTCTATAAAGCCGAATTTAGGCTCGCGTTGTGACTTCCCGCCAAGCTCCGCCAGCGATTTTTAGCCACATGTACCAATCGTATGCGGAATTTCCCGATAATCCCCGCCTTTGGGAGCGATCCTACTTCGCCTTTGGAAATTTCGTCTTCTCTTACTTGGTAAATTAAACAGATGCGTCTCGACAGTTATAAATATGCGACAAAACATTGGAGATATTCTTGTACACTCCTGTGCGTTTCATGCCTCGCTGCATTTGCTACGCTGTCAGCGTACTTGGTCGCCACCTACAAGGAGAATAGGATGTTAAGGATTTCCGTTCCCGCCCTCGGAAAACGGCTCATTTGGGTGCTGCTGCTCCTGATCTTCGCGGTCAGCATTGTGCCTGCGGCGAGCGCTCAGGACGACAACACCATTAAAGTAGGACTTTTGCATTCGTTAAGTGGAACCATGTCAATTAGTGAAACCACGGTGCGCGACTCCGAGCTAATGGCGATTGACGAAATCAACGCCGCTGGCGGTGTGCTCGGCAAGCAGTTGGTTCCGGTTGTCGAAGACGGCGCCAGCGACTGGCCCACCTTCGCCGAAAAAGCGCGCAAGCTCCTGCAAGAAGATCAGGTGGCGGTCATCTTTGGCTGCTGGACTAGCGCCAGCCGCAAAGCGGTGCTGCCGGTCGTGGAAGAAAATGACGGTCTGCTGTTCTACCCGGTGCAGTACGAAGGCTTGGAAGAATCACCCAACATCGTCTACACGGGCGCGACCACCAACCAGCAGATTGTCCCCGCCGTCCAGTATTTGCTGGATCAGGGCAAGACCAAGTTCTATCTGCTTGGCTCGGACTACGTGTTCCCGCGCACCTCGAACGCCATCATCACCGCGCAGTTGGAAGCAGCCGGTCTGGAGCCGGTCGGCGAGCAGTACCTGCCGCTGGGCGGCACCGACTTCACCTCGATCCTGCTCGACATTCAGCAGAAGCAGCCCGATGTGATCTTCAATACGCTCAACGGCGATAGCAACGTGGCGTTCTTCAAGCAGTTCACCGACGCGGGTTACACGGCGGACAGCCTGCCGGTTCTGTCGGTCAGCATCGCGGAAGAAGAAGTGCGCGGCATCGGCGTGGAGAACGTCGTCGGTCAGCTTACCGCGTGGAACTACTACGAAACCGTCGATACACCCGAAAACCAGACCTTCGTTGCCGACTTCAAGGCGCGTTACGGCGATGATCGCGTCACCAGCGACCCGATGGAAGCCGGATACTTCGGTGTGTACCTGTGGAAAGAAGCGGTCGAGAAAGCCGGAACCACCGACGTGGACGCGGTTCGTGCCGCCATTGACGGCGGCGGGATCAGCTACGCGGCGCCCGAAGGCACGGTCACGCTCGACGGTCCGACTCAGCACACCATCAAGCCCGTGCGTATCGGTCAAATCCGCGACGACGGTCTGATCGACACCATCTACGCGACCGACCCGGTGGTGCCCGATCCGTATCTGTGCGGTTACTCGTGGGCGGACGTGCTCACCCGACCGGATGGGGTGTGCAGCATGATGTCAACTGAGGAGGCAACCACCAGCCCCTAAGTGAACCTTCTCCTTTCCTGAATACAATGCTTCTGCCCGGAACTTCGGGCAGAAGCATTGTTGGTTTCACCCAACGCTCAGATGGACGAGGCGTATCGAACATGCAAATTTGGATTTCGCAGTTATTTAGCGGCTTGAGTATCGGGTCAATCCTGCTGCTGGCTTCGCTGGGGTTGGCGTTTTCATTTGGCTTGATGAAGGTTATCAACATGGCGCATGGCGAATTTATCATGGCGGGCGCCTACGTCACCTACTTTTTCCAGACCTTTCTCGCCGATCCCCTGCGCGGACCCAACGGGCAGAAAGATGGTCTGGTGTTTGTCCTGTCGATTATCGCGGCGTTTTTCATCGTCGGCGCGCTGGGCTTGTTGATCGAATGGTTGGTGATTCGCCGCCTCTACGGTCGCCCGCTGGATACGCTGCTGGCGACGTGGGGCTTGAGCCTGATCTTGCAGCAGGTTGCCCGCAGCTATGACCCGCGCAATCTCCCGGTGACTGCTCCCGCGTGGCTGAGCGGACGCATCACGGTCTCGCCGGGCGTGGTGTTCCCGTATGCGCGTCTGTTCATCATCGGCTTGGCGGTGATCTGCGTGGTCGGCGTCTACATCTACCTGTATCACACCCCGATTGGACGCCGCACCCGTGCCGTGATGCAGAACCGCGAGATGGCGTCCGCGCTGGGCGTCGCCACCCGCCGCGTGGATGCCTATACCTTCGCGCTGGGTGCGGGGCTGGCGGGAGTCGCGGGGTCGGCGCTGACGCTGCTGGGGCAGATTGGTCCTCAATTGGGCACAGGCTACATCGTGGATGCGTTTCTGGTGGTCGTGCTCGGCGGCGTCGGCAGCTTGCCCGGCACCATCCTCGCCGCGCTGATCATCGGCACGCTCAATCCCATCATACAGGTGGCGCTCTCCACCGCCGGGTTCGAACTCGGCGGCTTCGCTCGGCAAAGTCGTGGTCTTGTTAGTGGTGATCGCGTTTCTGCAAATTAGACCCAACGGTCTGCTGGCACTGCGCAGCCGAACTTAGCCGGGAAGGAGGACACTGATGCTTCAACGGTCGATTCGCTTTATCTCATTCGTGGTGGTGGCGCTGATCGTGCTGATCGTGCTGCCGGTCACGCTTTCGGACTTTCAAATTAGTCTGCTGGGCAGGTTCTTCACCTATGCCATCGTCGCCGTCGGGCTTGATCTGCTCTGGGGCTACACCGGGATGCTGAGTCTCGGTCAGGGCTTATTTTTTGGGCTGGGCGCCTACTGCTTCGGCATGTACCTGAACTTGGAAACCGCCGCCGGGAAGCTGCCGGAGTTCATGGGGCTTTACGGCGTAACCGAACTGCCATTCTTCTGGCAGCCGTTTTATTCGCCCGTGTTCGCCATCGTCGCCGCGATTGTTTTGCCCATGCTGATCGCGGCGCTGTTCGGCTATATGCTGTTCCGCAGCCGGATTCAGGGCGTCTACTTTGCGATTATCACGCAGGCGATCACCGCGATTGCCGCGCTGCTGCTGATCGGTCAGCAGCGCTTGATCAACGGCACCAACGGCATCACCGAAATGCGTACCATCTTCGGCGCGCGCCTCGGCGATCACTCGACGGTCGTGGGGCTGTATCTGGCGACGGCGGTGCTGCTGGGGGCGGTCTATTTCGGCTCGCGGCTGCTGGTCAACTCGCGCTTGGGGCGCGTGCTGATCGCGGTGCGGGACGACGAAAACCGCGCGCGCTTCATGGGCTACAACGTCGTCGCCATCAAGACCTTCGTGTTCGCGCTCTCCGCCGGGATCGCGGGGCTGGCGGGCATCCTGCTCGTCCCGCAGATCGGCATCATCTCGCCCAAGCAGATCGACATCGTCGCCTCAATTGAGATCGTCATCTGGGTGGCGGTCGGCGGGCGCGGCACGCTGATCGGCGCGATCATCGGCGCGGTGCTGGTGAACATCGGCAAAAGCACCATCAGCACCGTCAACGCCGACATCTGGCAGTTGATCATGGGCGGGTTGTTCGTGGGCGTGGTGCTGCTGTTCCCGAAGGGGTTGGTCGGCGCGGTGGTGGACGGCTTTAATCGGCTTCGACCGCTCTGGAACAAGTCCTACATCCCGCAGCCGAAAACTGACGCGCAAATCGAAGTCGAAACCGCATCTTGAGCGAAAGGCAGGTTCGGATGGACTCTATCATTGAGGTCAAGAACGTCCACGTCAGCTTTGACGGCTTCAAGGTGCTGAACGATCTCAACTTCGCCATCGACTACGGCGAGCTGCGCTTTCTGATCGGTCCCAACGGCGCGGGCAAATCGACCCTGCTGGACATCATGACCGGCAAGACCAAGCCGGATAAAGGCAAGGTGATTTTCGATGGGCGGATCAACGTCCCGCGCGTGAGCGAGCATCAACTGGTGCGCGAGGGCATCGGGCGCAAGTTCCAGACACCGACCGTTTTCAGCAGCTTGACCGTTTTTGAGAATCTGGAAGCGGCAATCGGCTTCAAAACCCCGATCTTCAAGCTGGGCGGTCAGCTTTCCGGCGAGCAGCGGGATCGGATCGCCGAAATGCTCGAAATCACCGGGCTGCAAGAACGGCGGGACGCGCTGGCGGGCACGCTCTCGCATGGGCAGAAGCAGTGGCTCGAAATCGCCATGCTGCTGGTTCAGGAGCCGAAGCTGGTGCTGCTGGACGAGCCAGTCGCGGGCATGACCCGCCGCGAGCGCGACCTCACCGGGCAACTGCTGCATCGCATCATGAAAAACCGCTCGATTCTGGTGGTCGAGCATGACATGGTGTTCGTGCGCCAATTCGCCAGCAAGGTGACGGTGCTGCACTTGGGGTCGCTGCTGTGCGAAGGTCCGGTCGAGCAGGTGCAGAACGATCCCCGCGTCATCGAGGTCTACTTGGGGCGCGGTCACCAGAAAATCGCCTAGCGGAAGGAGAACCCCATGCTGTCGGTCAATGGGCTGCAAGTGTTCTACGGTCAAAGCCTGATCCTCAATGACGTGGACATCGAAGTCCCCGAAGGGCAGGTGGTCTGCCTGATGGGGCGTAACGGCGTGGGCAAGACCACGCTGCTGAAGGCGATCATGGGCACGCTGCGGGTTCGCAGGGGAACCGTCACCTACAACGGCGACAACATCACCCACATGGCGACCCACAAGCGCGCTATCGCCGGGATGGGCTACGTCCCGCAGGGGCGCGGCATCTTCCCGCACCTCTCGGTCTACGAAAACCTGCTGATGGGGCTGGAGGCGCTCGACCGCCACAGCCGCCATCACAGCGACGCCGCCATCGAGGAGGTGTACGGCATTTTCCCGGTGCTGAAGCAGATGGGCAAGCGGGTCGCCGGGACGCTCAGCGGCGGACAGCAGCAGCAGCTTGCCATCGGGCGGGTGCTGGTGCGCGATCCGCAGCTTTTGCTGCTGGACGAGCCAACCGAAGGCATTCAGCCGAACATCGTCGAAGAAATCGAAAACGTGATCCGTTCCCTGCGCGACCAGAAGCACATCACCATCCTGCTGATCGAGCAGTTCCTCGATTTCGCGCTGGGCATCGCCGACAC
This sequence comes from uncultured Chloroflexia bacterium, assembly GCA_963814185.1. Taxonomy (GTDB): domain Bacteria; phylum Chloroflexota; class Anaerolineae; order Aggregatilineales; family Phototrophicaceae; genus Flexifilum. The sequence goes on from CAWFCF010000004.1 coordinate 551,542, forward strand.
CTGCTACGTGATGGAAAAGGGGCACATCGTCTCGAAGGAAAGCACCGCCAATATCAACATGGACGTGCTGAAGGAACATCTCTCCGTGTAGCTGATCAGGGGCATGGCGTCGCCGTGCCCCTCCTGATCCATTCCCCCGCATTTGATTGCAATCTGAATCGACGTGTTGTATAAACCGCTACTGGCATTCGACGAGGGGGATGCATGGATTATCATTCGCGGCTCAAGCCGGAAGACGGCTATGAACTCTGGCTGCGCTACCTGCCGGTTGACGATGCGCCGCTGCTCTCAACCTATCGGGCGACGATCCGGCGGGTGATCTTTGCCGCTGACTCGCCCACGCTGCGCGCCGCACAGGACGAGCTGCTCGCCGGGCTGGAAGGGCTGCTCGGTGCGCCCGTGCCGCTGGTCGATCATCCGCTTGAGGACGGTACGCTGGTCGTCGCCCCGCACCTCGCGCCTGATCTGCGCGATCCGCTTGGCGACGAAGGCTATGCCATTCTGCGCAGCCCGGCACAGGATCACCTTGTCATCACCGCCAACACCGACGCGGGCATCCTCTACGGCGTGTTTCACTTCCTGCGCCTGCTGCAAACCCGCCGCTCGCTCGATCAACTTCGTGTAGTCAGCGCGCCGCGTATTCGCTACCGGATGCTCAACCACTGGGACAACTTGGATCGCACCGTGGAGCGCGGCTACGCGGGCGGGTCGCTGTGGGACTGGCACAAGCTGCCCGACTACCGCTCTCCGCGCTACCGGGACTACGCCAGAGCCAACGCCTCGATTGGCATCAACGGCGCGGTGCTGACCAACGCCAACGCCAAATCGCTCAGCCTGACCCGCCCCTATCTGCTCAAGGCGGCGGCGCTGGCGGACGTGTTCCGCCCTTACGGGCTGCGCATCTATCTCTCCGCCCGATTCACCGCGCCGATGGAACTCGCCGGACTGACCAGCGCCGATCCACTTGATCTCGACGTGATCGCGTGGTGGCGCGCCAAAACCGACCAGATTTATGACTTAATCTCGGATTTCGGTGGCTTCACGGTCAAGGCGAACTCGGAAGGGCAGCCCGGGCCGGGGGATTACGGGCGCACGCAGGCGGAAGGCGCCAATCTGCTGGCGGACGCGGTCGCGCCGCACGGCGGCATCGTCAACTGGCGCGCGTTCATCTACGACGACCAAGACCCGGTCGACCGTCATAAACAGGCGTACAGCGAACTGATGCCGCTCGACGGCAGTTTTCACGAGAATGTCTTATTGCAGGTCAAAAATGGGGCAATTGATTTTCAGCCGCGCGAGCCGTTTCATCCCTTGTTCGGCGCGATGCCCAAGACTCCGCTGGCGCTGGAAGTGCAGGTCACGCAGGAATATCTCGGCTGCGCGACCCATCTGGTCTACCTCGCGCCGCTGTTCAAAGAGGTGCTGGACTCGGATACCGGGTGCGAAGGCGCGGGATCGACCGTCGCCCGCGTGGTCGATGGCAGCCTCGACCATCACCGCGTTTCCGGCATCGCAGCCATTTCCAACATCGGCGACGAGCGCAACTGGTGCGGGCATCCCTTTGCCGCCGCCAACTGGTTCGCCTTCGGTCGGCTGGCGTGGGATCACCGCGCCACCTCCGACCAGATCGCCGACGACTGGCTGCGCATGACCTTCAGCAGCGATCCGCGCTTTGTGCAAGCTGCCAAAGCCATGATGATCAAATCGCGCGAGGCGGTGGTCAACTACATGACGCCGCTCGGCTTGCACCACCTCATGGCGCGCGATCATCACTACGGACCGGGTCCATGGGTCGAGGGCGGCGGGCGCGCCGACTGGACTTCGGTCTACTATCACCGCGCCGATTCGGTCGGCGTGGGCTTCGACCGCACAACCAGCGGCAGTGATGCTGTGAGCCAGTACAGCTCGCCTTTCCGCGAGCAGGTCGCCCGCTTGGAAACCTGCCCGGACGAATTCTTGCTCTGGTTCCATCACGTCGCGTGGGACTACCGGATGCGCTCCGGGCGTACGCTCTGGGACGAGCTTTGCTATCGCTACCACCTCGGCGTGAAGTCGGTGCGGCACATGCAGCAGACGTGGGAGTCGCTCGCTGGGCGGATCGACGACGCGCGTGATGAGCATGTCCGGGCGCTGCTCCGCATTCAGGAGCAAGAGGCGCGCTGGTGGCGGGACGCCTGCCTGCTCTACTTCCAGACTTTCTCGAACCTGCCGATCCCGCCGCAATACGAGCCGCCGGAACAAACGCTCGACTACTATCTCAACCTGACTCACTACTACGTGCCGGGCATCCGCGAACGGCGCTTCGGCTAGCAAAGGACACATTCATGACGATTACCGATCAATTTCGGCTGGACGGCAAAATCGCGCTGGTGACGGGCGCGACCGGCGTACTCTGCGAAGCCATTAGCCGGGGGCTGGCGGCGGCGGGCGCGAAGATGGTGCTGCTAGCGCGCAATGAAGATCGGATCGCTGCACTGGCTAAAAATATGCCGCAGACTGGGGCAGGAGTGCTCGGTTTGAGCGCCGACGTGCTGGACAAAGCCGCGCTGGAAGCGGCGGCAGCGCAAGTCGCGGACGCTTACGGGCGCATCGACATTCTGGTCAACGGGGCAGGCGGCAACCGACCGGACGCGACCACCATGCCCGGTCAGCGCACCTTCTTCGATCTGCCGCAGGAAGCCATGCAGTGGGTCTTTGATCTCAATTTCACCGGGACGGTTCTGGCGTCGCAGGTGTTCGGTGCGCTGATGGTGGAGCAGGGGAGCGGCGTGGTGGTCAACCTGTCCTCGATGGCATCCTACACCCCCATGACCCGGGTCGCCGCCTACGCCGGAGCCAAAGCCGCCATCAACAACTTCACCCAATGGCTGGCGGTCTACATGGCGACCGAACACAGCCCCGCCATTCGCGTGAACGCCATCGCGCCCGGCTTCTTCCTCGGCGTGCAGAACCGCTATCTGCTGATTGACGAAGATTCTGGCTCACTTACGCCGCGCGGTCAGCAGATTATCGACCATACTCCCATGCGGCGCTTCGGCTCGCCCGACGATCTGGTCGGGACGCTGCTCTGGCTGGCGAGTGACGCCTCGCGCTTCATCACCGGGATCGTGGTTCCGGTGGATGGCGGCTTCATGGCGTACAAAGGAGTCTGATCGTGAGGATGACCCTGCGTTGGTTCGGGGGTGGCGACTCGGTGCGGCTGGAGCAGATCGCGCAGATTCCCTGCGTGCGCGGGATCGTGGGCACGCTGGAAGACCTGCCGCCGGGCGCGGTCTGGTCGCTGGCGCGGATCGAGGCGCTGAAAGCCGAAGTCGAGGCGGCGGGCTTCACGCTCGACGTGATCGAGAGCATCCCGGTGGCGGAAGCCATCAAGCAGGGGCTGCCGGAGCGCGACGCGCTGATCGACGCCTACTGCGAGAGCGTCCGCAACATGGGGCGCGCCGGGGTTCGGGTGCTGTGCTACAACTTCATGCCGGTATTCGACTGGATGCGCACCGAAATGGTCTATCGACTGCCCGATCAGTCGGTCGTGACCCGCTACGTTCACGAGGAGGTGGCGCGCTACGACTTGGCGAAAGGGCTAGAGGCGCGGGTCGCGTGGGCGCGGGGTTTCACGGGAGACGAGCTACAGGCGGCGCTGGCGGATTACGCCGCGATAGACGACGACGCGCTTTTCGAGCATCTGGTCTATTTCCTGCGTCGGGTGATCCCGGTGGCGGAGGCGGCGAGCGTGGTGCTGGCGATTCACCCGGACGATCCCCCTTGGTCGATCTTCGGGCTGCCGCGCATCGTGCGCGACGCCGAGGGCATCGCCCGGATTCTGGAGGCGGTGGACAGCCCCAGCAACGGCTTGACCTTCTGCACCGGGTCGCTGGGCACGCTGGCAGCCAACGATTTGCCCGCGATGGTTCGGCGGTTCGCGCCGCGCATCCATTTCGTGCATCTGCGCAACGTGCAGCGCACCGGAGAGCAGGATTTCTACGAGGTCGCGCACCCGCGCGAATGCGGCAGCGTCGATCTGGCAGCCGTGATGCAGGCGCTGGCGGAGATCGGCTATGCAGGTCCCCTGCGCCCCGATCACGGGCGGCGCATCTGGGGCGAAGCAGTCGCGCGCACGGGCTACGGACTCTACGACCGGGCGCTGGGCGCGATCTACCTACAGGGCTTGTGGGACGGCATCACTTCTCGCGCGTGAGCGTGAAGCCGCGCAGGAAGCTCTCTTGCAGCAGCAGGAACATGATCAGCGGCGGGATCGACGCGATCACGGCGGCGGCGAGCGCGACGCCCCAGTTGCCCTGATCAAGCGCGTTGATGGTGATGCCTTTCAGGGCGACCTGCACCAACTGGCGCGTGTTGTCGTTGATGATCAGCAGGGGCCAGAGATACGAATTCCAGACGCTGATGAACTGGATCATCGCCAGCGCGCCGGTCACGTTCCACGAGAGTGGGATCAGCACGCTGCGTAGGAAGCGAAATGCCCCCGCGCCGTCGATCTGCGCGGCGTCCGCCAACTCCGACGGAATGTTCGAGAAAGTGCTGACGGAACAGCAGCGTCCCGGTGGCGCTGGCGATGAAGGGCGCGACCAACGCCTGAAACGAGTTGACCCAGTGAAGCTGGCTCATCATGCGGTAGAGCGCCACGATCAGGATGTCGGTGGGCATCATCAGCGTGAGCAGCACGAACATGAACAGGAATCCGCGCAGCGGAAAGCGGAAATAGACGAAGGCGGTTCCCGCCAGCAGCGAGGTGAGGGTTTTGCCGATGGTCACGGCGATGGCGACCAGAATGGTGTTGCCCATCAGCCGGATCAGGCTGCTGGTGGTCAGCGCCGAGGTGTAATTTTCAATCAGTTGATTACCCAGCAGGAAATTGGGCGGGTACGCCATGATCTGGGCGAGGTTCTGCGTGGATTTCACGATGGAGAAGATCATCGGGAAGCCGACGATTAGGCAGATGATGATCAGCGCGAGGTGCGACAGATATTTCGGTCGGCGTTTGTGTGCATTCACGGCGGCGCTAGGCATTGTAGTTCACGCTCCGTTCGGTCGTGCGGAATTGCAGAATGGTAAGCCCGGCGACCAGCACGAACAGCATCACCGACTGGGTAGCTGCCATGCCGGTGCTGTGGTTGACCTGCAAGTCTTGGTACAGGTTGTAAATCAGGATAGTGGTCGAGTTTCCGGTGCCGGGTCCCGCCAGCACGTCAATCGTCCCGAAGATGTCGAAAAACGAGTAAGTGAGGTTGGTGATCAGCAGGAAGAAGGTGAAGGGCGTCAGCAGCGGGAAGATGATGCGCCGGAAGCGCACCCATGCGCTCGCGCCGTCGATGGCGGCGGCTTCCAGCAGCTCACCGCCGACGTTTTGCAGCCCGGCGAGATAAAAGATCACGTTGTAGCCGAGATTTTTCCAGATGGACGCGACGATCACCAGCAGCGGTGTCAGCACCGGGTCGCCCAGCCAGTTGGGGCGGGTGTGGAAAACCTGTCCCCACGCATAATTGATGATGCCCACCACCGGGTTGAACATGAACAGGAAGATCACGCCTATGATCGCTGGCGAAATCGCGTAGGGCCAGATCAGCAGGGTGCGGTAAATGCGAATCCCGCGCAGCTTTTGGTTCGCCAGCATCGCAATGCCCAGCGAAGTCGCCAGCCCACCGAACACAATCGCGCCGGAAAATGCCAGCGACCTCGCCAGCACGGTGAAGTAGGTGCCTTTGATGACCAGCGTGCCGGTTTCGGTCTGGCTGATCTGTGGGTCGAGCAGGCGGGAATAATTTTGCAGCCCAATGTAGGTCAAATCAATTCCGTTGGGCGCGGCTTGATAAAAACTGAGGTTGAAGGTGCTGATGATCGGGTAATAAAGAAATAAAACCAGAATAATCAAGGTCGGCAGCAGCAAAACATAGGGTAACCATCGATTTCGGAAAACCGCCTGCATGTCCCCTCATTTCGGTGTATTTCACGCGCGACCTGCGCCGCGCGCAGCCCATCCAGTATGAAAATCGGGCGAGTCTGATTGACCCGCCCGATTGAAGATTGTAGATCAAACTCGGTAGGTTACGAAGCAGGTGTTGCTTCTGCGGGCAGACGGCTGTTGTAGTCGGCGAGCGCCGCGTCCGCCTGCGACTTCGCATCCGCCAGCACCAAATCGATGTCGCCACCGCTGACCACTGCCTGAATCGCCTGATCGACGATGGTGCGAATTTGCGGGAAGGGACCCATGATCGCGCCTGCGGTCGCCGGAGTTACCGCCGCGTCAATCAGTTGATTGACGGCAGTCAGTTGGTTCGGGTTCTGGTCGAAATAACCCTGCGAGGTCAGCAGGTCGGTCGCGCCCTTCGTATCCGGCATGTAGCCGGTGCCCTGATGCCAGCGCGCCATCTGCTCCGGCGCTTCCAGCCACATCAGGAAGGTGCTTGCCGCCTGATTCTGGGCGTCGGTGTTCGCACCGCTGACCCACAGGCTCGCGCCGCCGATGATGACGCCCTGACGCGGCACGTCGCCGTTGGTAGGCATGAAGCCGGTGCCAAGCTGGAACCCTGCGGTGTCCGCAGCGGTGGTGAAGCCCTTCAACGCACCGGTGCTTTCAATGATGATCGCCGCCTGCTGCGCGTTGAAAATCTGGTTGGCGCCTTGATTGTCTTCCAGCTTGCCGGTATAGGTCCAGTAGCCCTTGTCGTTAATGTCCTTCCAGAAGGACATGATGGCTTTGGCGGCGTCGCTGGTCAGATTGGTCTCGGTTGCGCGGCCGGAACGTCCGTTGCCGTTGTTCGCCAGTTCCTGACCCTGAAGCGCCATCCACTGCTCGAAGTACCAGCCGTAAATCTGCATACTGATGCAGTAGGGCGCGACGTTCGCCGCCATGATCTTGGCGCAGTCGGCTTCCAAGTCCTGCCACGTGGCGGGCGGCGTGTTGGGATCAAGCCCGGCTGCCGTGAACATATCCTTGTTGTAGTACAGGAGCGGAGTTCGAGTTGTTCCACGGGAGCGACCACAGCATGTCGTTGACCGTGAAGTAGTTGAGCAGCGGCGCGCGCACGTCGCCCTGAATTTGCTGGAATTGATCTGCCGAGAGGACGTTCTGAACCGGCGTGAAGAAACCGGAGTCAATCGCCAGCGGGGTGCCGAGGTCGAAAATCTGGGCGATGTTCGGTCCCTGATCCTCACCCATCGCCTGAATCACGGCATTGAGGGCTTCGTTATAGCTGGTGCCTTTGCTCTGCTCGGTGACGTGAACGTCGCTTTGCGAGGCGTTGAAGTCGGTGACCAGATCGGTCACGACCTGACCATTGTTGCCGTTCATGGCGTGCCAGAAGACGATCTCGGTGGGAGCTTGGGCGGCTGCAAGTGAGATGCCCAGTAGCGTGATCAACATCACGCTCAGAAGTAAGACAAGAAGACGCATTTTCCGCATTTTGTGACTTAATCCTTTATCCATAGGGGCGTTTGCCCGTGAATCTGCAGGTGCGATTCTCATTCCAACAAGTTAATTTACGTTGGCAGTCCGGTTAAGAAATGTTCATAGTTTCATGCAGGAACTCCCTCATTGTCGCCGTGCGAGACGTACAAATGAGCCAATCGATGACGCTGATTCTTCGCAGGCAAGCGAAAACTTCGGCAGAGGGTGATCTTGTCATCGGTTGAAGTCTCTAAGTCGGTATTGTAGCCGCCGCCTTAACATTGTGCAACCGATTGCACAATGCCAGCGGCGAGTTTGGGCAGTTCATCCAAAACCAGAAAACGAGGTGGGTCAAAAGCGCGAAGCCTCTCAAGACGAGAGGCTTCACGGTATCAGTCTGCTCCGGCGTGCGACAGTTCTTCGTCCCGGCTCTGGCTGGCGACCGCCATGTCGTCGCGCACCGCGCGGCTAAGCGGCACGCCGTGACGATACGCCGCCGCAGCGATGGCGTGCGTCCCGACCGGCAGGGTCAGCACCGCGAAGATCAGCAGCGCCAGCAGCTTAAGCGCCCCTGCGGGCATCAGGATCGCCGTGCCGAGCAGCAGCCCGCACAGCCCAACGGTCGAGACTTTGCCGGAGGCGTGCAGGCGGCAGTACAAATCCGGCATACGGATCATGCCGACCACACCCAGAACGCTGAACGCCACGCCGATCCACAGTACAATCAAGCCCAGAATTTCCAATACGATCATCAGAATACCTTCCCTTCCGAGATATAGCGTGCGAGCGCGAGCGTACCGATAAACGCGAAGGCGGCGATGGCAATAGCTACGTCGATGTACATCACCGTGTCGCGCAGTAGCGCCAGCACGATGATGATCCCGATTAACAGGGTGGTGATGGCGTCAATCGCTTGCAGGCGGTCGGCGGGAGTGGGTCCCACCCACACGCGATAGGCGCAGGGGATAACCAGCAGCACCAGAATGATCAACGCGGCTTGAACGCTGAGCTGAATCACTTGTGCCATGAGTTCAGTCCCTCCCCATGATGCGGCGCAGCAGCTTAAGCCGCTTGGTTTGCGCGGATACCGCATTTTGCGCCGAAGCCTCAACGTCGAGGCAGTGAACGTACATGGTATGGCTGCCGTCGAAATCGACCACCAATTCGCCGGGCGTGATAGTAATCCCGTGCGCGCTGAAGGCGGCGGTGAAATCGCTTTCGTCCTTGTCCTGCGTGTAGACCCTCAGAATGCCGGGCTGAAGCGGAAGATTCGGGTTCAAAACCCGCTTGGCTACGTCTACGCTCGACATCCAAATGTCGCGTGCCAGCGTCACCGAGTAGATCACCAGCGCGGCGACCTGATCGGGTAAGCGGCGGCGGTCAATCGTGACTTGATTTGCCCGCAGCAGCACTAGAATGGCTGCGCTTGCCAATAGACCGACCAAAAAGCTGCCAGCCGACAGGCTGGAGGTGACAATCATCCACACAATTGCCATCGGAACGGCGAGTACCAGCGTTACGAACATTACGGACCTCCCAATACGCTACGGATGTAGAGCTGAGGGTCGCTCAAGCGACTCACGGCGATGGTCGCCGCTTCCACCAGCGGCGCGGCATATAAACCGAGCAGCACGCACAGGCTGATCAGGATGGCGGGGGCGGCGATGCTGTCCCCGACCAAGTTCAGCTTGAGCGCCGCGTCGGGCGAACGCTGAAAAATGTGCTGCCACGTGCGCATCATGTAGAGCATGGTGATCAAGCCCGCGCCGACCGCCAAGCCCAGAATCAGCCAGCCCTGCGCCTGAATACCGCCCTGCACGATGGTCAGCTTGCTGATGAAGCCGTTCAGCGGCGGGATTCCAGTCAGCGCCATACCGCCCAGCAGATAGAGCAGGCTGATGGCGCCGAGGTGTCTGCCCGCGCCCGCGATGTCTTTCAGGCGCGCGCTGTGATTGGGCATCCGGCTGGCGACCGCGCCCGTGATCATCAGCAGCGAGGATTTGATGAACGAGTGGTTAAAGGCGTAGACAATCGCGCCGACCAGCGCCAGCGGCGTCCCCCAGCCGATGCCGAGCAGGATGAAGCCGATCTGCCCAAAAGTGGAGTACGCCAGCATTCGCTTGGCGTCGTAGGTGCGCAGCGCCGCCAGCCCGCCGAAGAAGATGCCGATGACCCCCAAAATCAGCAGCAGATTGCGCACCAGCGGCGCTTCGGCGATGAACAGCAGCATGGTCAGGCGGATCAGCCCGTACACGCCGACTTTCACCACCACCGAGGACAGCACCGCGTGAACCGGAGTTGGCGCGGCGGTGTGGAAATCCGGCTGCCAGAAGTGGAACGGGAACACGGCGCTCTTGAGCAGGAAGGCGCACATCAGCACGACGGCGGCGACCTGCGCCAGCAGCGGGCGCTGACCGCTTTGCAGCAGCCGGGCGATGTCCGCCAGCGTGAGCGTGCCGAAGGTCGCGTAGATGGCGGCGATGCCCAGCAGCAAAAACAGCGACCCCATCGCGCTGATCAGCAGGTACTTGATCGCCGCTTCAACGCCGAGATGGTTGTCGGAAATGGCGACCAAGATCACCGACGCCATGATCATGAGTTCCTGAAACACGAAGAAGGTGAAAATGTCACCCGTGTAAAACGCGCCGTTCAAGCCCGCCGCCATGCATAGGAATACGGGCATGAAGCTCGGATAGCTGATGCATTCGTCGTGACAGCCGAGCGCGTAGAGCGTCCCGCAGGCGACCACCGTCGTCGCCATCAGTTCGAACAATGCCGAAAGCATGTCCGGCGCGAACACGATGCCATAGGGTGGGGTATAGCCGCCCAGACGGTACAACTGCAAGCCGTCGCTCCAGTTGAGCAGCAGGATCACGAGGCTGGCGATCCACGCGAGGGTGGTCGCCGCCATGCCGATGATGTGCTGCACGCGCAGGTAGCGCGTGGTCAGGACGCAGAGGGCAGCGCCCAGCAGCGGCGCGAAAATCGGAACCAGAACCAGCGGGTTATTCGGCATCGACTAACCCTTCAACCGATCCAGCGTATCGAGGTCAGCGGTTTTGTAGCGGCGCGCCGACGCCGAAATCAAGCCCAGCAGCATGGCGTAGGAGCCGAAGCTGATCACGATGGCGGTGAGGATCAGCGCCTGCACCAGCGGGTCGCTGGTGGTGGTCTTATCGACGTTTTGCGAGTAGGCGGGCGCTTGACCGTTGAAGGCGCCGACGGCGAAGAAGAACAGGTTGATCGCCGTGAACAGGATGTAGAAGCCCATCGCGGACTTCACCATGTCGCGGCGCAGCAGTTGGAACACGCCCAACCCGAACATGATGCCGGTCGCCAGCGCAAACAGGACGTTCATAACGGCTCAACCTCTCTCGGATACGCAATCGATTCCATTACGGTGGTGACGCTCCCCAATACCGTCAGGAAAATCCCGGTTTCGTAGAAAAAGGTGGACGACAGATGGATATTGGCGGGCAGCACGAAGTCGAAATTGGTGTGGGTCAGGAACGGATAGCCGAACAGCATCGGCGCGGCGGCGTTGGCAAGCACCAGCAGCAGACCACAGCCGATGAGCACCCGCCCGCGCAGCCAGCCCAGCGACTCCTGCGCTTCGTGGTAGCCGAACACGATGTACCACAGCGCCACGCCCAAGCCGGTGATCACCCCGGCGGTGAAGCCGTCGCCGGGCCCGTCACCGCCGTAGAAAAGCTGGGACAGCGCGATCAGGAAGGCGATGGGCAGCGCGATCCGCGAAATCACGCGGGTGAGCGGCGTCGAGAATTTGGAGACGAATAACTCCGGCTCGTCGGCGTCGTCACCGTCGTGGACGCGAACCGCTTGCATCTCCGAGGTCAGTCGCAGCCCCACCAGCGCTCTGGAGACCCGCTGGGGCCAGCGCGGGCTGGCGGGCGGGCGGGCGAGCAGCGTCAGCACACCGAGCGCGGAAATGCTGAACACGGTGATCTCGATGATGGTGTCGGTGCCGCGAAAATCGGTCACAATCGCGCCGACCACGTCGGTGAAGTGCATGATCTCCTCGGCGTGTTCGAGATGCCACGTGGCGATGGTTTCCGCCTTCGGGCGGTTATTGAGCGCCGCCAGCGCGAACAAGCCCACGCCCGCGCCGATCACGATGGCGATCACGACGTCGCGGATCAACCCGGCGCGCGACTGCTTCCAGAGCGCGTCCATTGCTTCCTGACGCTGAGGGGCGTTGATGCGCGCCAGCATGACGATCAGCAGCACGGTGCCTAACGTCTCGACCATGAACTGCACCAGCGCCACGTCCGGCGCAGGCTCGATCAGGAACAGTCCGCCGACGCTGTAGCCGGAAACCCCCAGCGCCAGCGCCGCCAGCAAATGGCTGCGGAAGATGATGCTCGCCAACATCATCACCAGCGCTAGCACCAGCGTCAGCACCCGCATCAGGTCGATGCTGCCGTTGAATTGGAAGCTCAGCGCCGCGCCGGTCACGTGCGAGAGTCCGGCGGTAGCTTGCAGCACGATCACGCTGCAGAGGATGACGATCAGGTAGTAGCGGAGCTTGCCGCCCTGCGTGCGCAGCACCAGATCGCCCGCGCGCTCGACGACGTGGATCAGGTCTTGGTAAATATCAGTGGCGTTGGGCAGACTGGGCAGCGCCCATGCTCGCCAGCTTTCGCGGGTGACGCAGATCGCCACGCCGCTGCCAACCGCGATTAAGCTGAGGAAGAAGGGCGTAGTCAGCCCCGAAAACAGCGACAGATGCGCACCGCCGGGCAGAGTCACCGCCACCAGCGGCACGATCAGCGCCTGCAAGCCCAGCCCGCCCAGCAGCGATCCACCCGCCAGCACCGCCGGACCGACCAGCAAGCCGGAAGGCGACTCGTGCAGGTGATGGCTGTGCGCGGGTTTGCCCCAGAACACGTCCACCAGAATGATCAGCGCCAGCGCGACCGTCAGCGCTGCCGTGACCAGCACCACGCCGAGCGCCAGCGGATTGCTCAGCATGGAATCGAGCAGCGTTTCTTTCGCCACGAAGCCGAGCAGCGGCGGCAGACCCGCCATCGACAGGCCGGCGAGGACGGCGACCGCCGCCCAACCGGGCATTTGACGTGCCAGCCCGCCGAGTTTGTCAATCTGCCGCGTGCCCGCCGCGTGATCGACCGCGCCGACCACCAAGAACAGCGCCGCTTTGTACAGCGCGTGCGCCAGAATGCCGACCAATGCCGCCTGAAGCCCTTCGCCGTCCGGCAGGCTGATCAGGGCGACCAGAACGCCCAGCCAACTGATGGTCGAATACGCTAGCGCCGCCTTGAGGTCGCGCTGACGCAGCGCCAGCGCTGCGCCCATCAGCATGGTGATCAAGCCGATGGTCAGCAAGCCGCTTTCCCACAGCGGCGTGCCGCCCAGCACCGGGTACAGCCGCAGCAGCAGATAAATCCCTGCTTTGACCATGGTGGCGGAATGCAGGTACGCGCTCGCGGGAGTCGGGGCGCTCATGGCGCCCGGCAGCCAGAAGTGAAAAGGGAACTGCGCGCTTTTGGCGAAACAGCCGATCAGAATTAGGACGGTGAAGGCGGTGTAGAAGGGGCTTTCCCGAAGCTGCGTGTTGCTGATCACCTGACTCAGTTCCATCGAGCCGGAGGCGGTGCCGAGCAGCACCAGCCCGACCAGCAGCGCCAAGCCGCCGCCGCCGGTGACGATCAGCGCCCGCAGCGCGCCTGCGCGCGCTTCCTCGCTGTCGCGGTTGAACCCGATCAGCAGGAAAGAGATGATGCTGGTCAGTTCCCAGCCGATGAACAGGGTGAGCAGGTTGCCCGCCAGCACCAGCACCAGCATGGCGCTCATGAAGGCGAGCAGCCGCACGTAAAAGCGCCCCAGTTCGTCGGCGTCCTCGAAGTAATAGCCTGTGTAGATCACGATCATCGCGCCGATGCCCACCACCATCAGGCTGAACATCAGCGAGAGACCGTCGAGGTAGAGCGATAAACTCAGCCCAAGCTGCGGCACCCATGGCACCGAGGCGCTGATCGCCCCGAACTGGCTCACGGCGGGTAGGAAGGTCAGCAGCCAGACGAACATCGCGCCGACAAACGCGCCAATTCCCCACGCCAGCGGCGTTTTCGGCATAACATGTCGCGCTGCTGACATCAGCAGCGCGAGAAACGCCGGAGTTGCACTAATGATCGCTAAACTCATGGGCAAAGATTCCGCCAGCACCATGTCCTCACACGGCACAGCGGGAGATCATGATCTCCCGCTGCGAAAGAACCAGTTGAAGTGAATTTCCGATTAGTCACCGACTGCCGGGACTGCCATGCCTTTTTCGTCAATCTGAACCGGCGGGCGGATGTCGGGCATAACCGTCGCGGCATGTTCGTAGTCGTCGATGAAGATGGTTTCGTCGTCCACGATCTTGTTGACCTTCAGGCGACCAATGGCTTTCAGCGCGCCGAACATCACGAAGGCGAAGGCTGCTGTGAAGATGACCGACGAGAGCGAGCCGATGAACTGCACAATCAGCAGGTCGAAGCCGCCGCCCAGCAGCAGCCCAGCGCGGGTCGCCACGTCTACCCCCGCAGGTGCCCACGTCAGACCGGGTTGACCGAGCAGACCGATTGCCAACGTGCCCCAGATACCGCAGGCGGCGTGTACCGAGAACGCGCTCACCGGGTCGTCAATGTGTACCTTTTCGATCAGGTCAATCGAGAGCAGAACCACCACACCCGCGACCAGACCGATCACCAGCGCCGCCCACGGAGCGACGAACGCGCATCCGGCGGTGATGGCGACCAAGCCCGCCAGCGAGCCGTTTAAGGCGGTCGAAAGGTCCCATTTCTTATTCTTACTGCGGAAGTAGGCGAAGAATGAAGCCCCCAGCGTGCCACCGGCTGCGCCGAGGGTGGTGTTGAGCACGACCAGACCGACCAAGCCGGTGTTGCCCATTGACAGGGTTGAGCCGGGATTGAAGCCGTACCAGCCGAACCACAGGATCATGGTGCCGATGGTTGCCAGACTGAGGTTGTGCGCGGGTTGCAGCGGCTGCCACTTGCCCTCTTTGTTGTAGCGCATCTTGCGCGGACCGAGCATGTACGCGCCCACGATTGCAGTGACGCCGCCGACGGTATGAACGACGGTGCTGCCTGCGAAGTCGTGGAAGCCCATCTGCGCCAGCCAGCCGCCGCCCCACGCCCAGTGGACGATCACGGGGTAGCTGATTGCGCCCATGATGACGCTGTAGATCAGGTCGCCGATGTAATCGGTGCGTTCCGCCATCGCGCCAGTGGTGATGGTGCTGGCGGTTGCCGCAAACGCGAACTGGAAGAAGAAGAACGAAACCGTGTCAATGGTGCCGGATTGACCGTACTGGACGGCGCCGCCTATAAATTTGACCGCGTCGCTTAAGAAGAAATTCGACGTGCCGATGACCCCTCCGGCATCGGCGCCAAAAGCAATACCGAAGCCGACTGCCCAGAACGCGACCGCCGTCAGGCTGGCGTCAATGAAGTTCTCAAGCAGGGCGTTGACGGCGCTGGTCTGGCGAATAAGTCCGGTTTCCAGCATGGCGAAACCACACTGCATGAAGAAAACGAGAAAGCCGGTCACCAGCACCCAAGTCGTATCAACGGCAGATTGGGTCGCCATGGGTACCGCCGCATCCTGTGCGTGGGCAGGTACGCCAAAGACCGCCAGCACGAGTGCCGCGACCGCAATTGCGGCGAGGCGATGCCACAAGCGGGTGGTACGTTTCTTCTTCCACATATGGTTCTCCCCCGGGCAGAAAGAAATCTTAGTGATGTGAGCAGTGTACTTGACGAAATCTTGACATCGTCCGTCCATCGCAAACGAAATTTGCACAGAAGTTTTAGCAGAATGTGACAAAAAGCCTCTGCCTGCCGTAAGAGTTCGGCGCGAGTTCCGCTCGCTTAGGGCTTCGGTGAATTGGGGCGAGAATGATTTGTGTAAACTATACGAGGTGGTGTTGGAAGTGCACAGTGATGCTTCAATCTACTCTCAGCGCCGCGCGTGCGGGACTAGGTAAACTGCACGAGCAGCGTTAATTCTCCGAGGAATTAGAGGGCGGCGGCTCGGCTGGAGCCGGGTCGATGCCGCTTTCTGTGAGTTTTTGACAAGAGTTGCTTAGCTGTTAGTGCATTCCGGGTCGGCTTCGGGGCAGAGCCAGCGCTCGCCGCCTTTGCCTTCCGCCACCCAGCCGAGGTCGTCGTCGTGGCTCAGGTTGCGGATGTACCAGTAGAACGAGCTGTTGGCGCACACCGGACCCGCGACGATCTCCAGCCGCTGATTGTCGTATGCCTGCGTGCGGGTGCTCATGATGGGTCCGTTTGGGTCTGCCAGCACGCGCAGCGCGCCCAGTTCATTGAAATGAACGATGGCAATGTCTCCGACCTTGAACATGGTCGGCTCGGCGCCTGTGCAGGTGACGGCGGTTTCGAGGGGCGTGGGCGAAAGCGTCGCAGTGGGCGTGAAGGTGGCAGTCGGTATCAGCGTGGGCGTGAGCGTGGAAGTCGGCGACGGCTGCGCCTGCGGAGTCACGTTCGAGCGGCGCGTGGTCGCGGTCGGCGAGGGGGAAAGCGTCGGCGATGGGGTCGCAGTGGGCGTGATGGCTTCGACTGTCGGAAGCTGGGTCAAGGCGCTGCCGGACGCATAAGGCGAGGTGTAGATCAGCAGCGACATGGTCAGCACGGAGTCGGTTTGGGCGCGCGCGATATTGATGTTGACGATGCTGACGCCGGGCAGCGAGGCTTCTCTGAAGTGCGAAATGAAATCGATGAAGTTGCTGATGCCGCCGCTCATCTGCACCTGATACACGGTGGTGCGGTAAGGGGCGGGCGCGGTTGCAGTGGCGGACGCCGCCTGCGCCTGCAAGTTGATGATGCGGACGCCTTTGGCATAGGCGTAGCTGTACAGGCGGTTGAGCACCTGCTCGGCTTCCGAGTCGGACAGGAAGATCGCGCCCACGCTTTGCAGCGTGCTTTCGACGTTGTTGATCTGGTGCTGCAAGATGACCTGATTATCGCTGTCGCCCTGTGAAGCCGCCAGTGTGCCAATCATATCGTGCTGAGCGGTCACATTGTCGGCGACGGTGGCGTACTCCTGATAGTTCGGGAGGACATCGCGGACGCCAAAGACGGCGATGCCGAACAGCAGCATCAGGATCAGGAAGAAGGGCAGCATACTGAATAAGCGGGTGCGCAGGCTACCGAGATCCATTGCCGGCTCCCAGCAAGTCCACCGACAGCGTAAAGTCGAAGGGCATGTAGATTTCGGTCAGCACGGCCGCGCCCGGCGTTGCGATGGACGGTGTAGGCGGGGGCTTGCCGTTCGCGGTGATGGTCTGCACCTGCACGCGGGAGAAAAACCCGGTCTGCTGCAAGGCGTTGGAATAATCCAGCACCGCGTTTTCCTCGATGGCGTTCCCGCTGAGGGTCAGGCGCGTGTTGGTGTGGTTCAATCCGGTGAGGCGGATTTTGTTGGCGTCGTAGCTGTGCAGCATGGTCATAATCGCGGGCCAATCCAGATGCCCGGCGATCAGCGTCGGCGGCACGTTTCGGATGGCGTTCAACTGTCCGTTCAGGTCGAGCAGGTGCGAGGTGAGGGTTTGCTCGGCTGCCGGAACCGGCGGCGGCGCGGTGATGGTCGTATCCAGCATCGCGGATTCGGTCTCCAGCGGCGTCAGCGTGTCGGTGAGGGTGAACGAAGTCAGGTAGAGCGGCACGAACAGCAGCGCGATTGCCAGCACAATCAGCCATGGGACGAAGCGCCGGGCGGAACTGCCGCCTTCATTCGACTGCTCGTCTTCAGGCTGAACTTCAGGAAGGTCTGACAAACTTACCTCACACGAGAATCAGGGTCGAGCTGTAGATGAAGACCACCAGCGCGCCCAGACAAAGAAACGGCGCGTAGGGGATCGAATCGTGCAGCGTGCGGCGTCGCAGCAGCATCACGACGATGATCAGGGCGCTTGCCAGCGCACCGACCAGCAGCGCGCCCAACACCTGCGGGAAGCCGAGGATCGCGCCGATCAGCGCCGCCAGCTTCACGTCACCACCGCCCAGTCCGCCCGGCTTGACCATGGCGGCGAGGTAAAAGATCAGGAACGCAAAGACCACGCCCAGCAGCACGTTCAGCGCCGGGATGTGCAGCAGCGCGATGTTCACCACCAGCGCGGCAATCAGCCCCGGATAGGTGAGGACGTTCAGGACAATTTGGTATCGATAGTCCATCACCGCGATCAGGACGAACAGCAGCGAAACCAGCATCAACCACAGCGTTTCCGTCGAAATGCCGTGCAGTCCGTAGAGCAGCGCGAACAGGCAGCCCGTGAACAGCTCGATGCCCGCGTCAGCATAGCGAGCATTCGAGCGCAGCGTCAGCAGGGCGGGCAGGCGGAAAATCGTCGCCGGGTGCGGCAGGCTGCTGAACCGCAGCAGATCATCTGCTAGCAGTTCGATCAGCCAACCGGCGGCTGCGCCGAGGAGTGCGAACAGGACGATCATTACAGCTCTCCCGTCTTCTGGGGCCAGTCGGTTCGGATGCTCATGGGCAGGGTAATCACGAATTCCGCGCCGCCTTCGGGAAGGTTGTGGGCAGTCACCGTACCCATATGTGCCTCGACGGTGGTGCGAACGATTTCTAGACCCACGCCGATCCCCTGCGCGCCGGTATTCGGCTCTCGATGGAAGTAGCGGTTAAATAAGTCGAGCAGTTCATCCTCAGGAATTCCGGGACCCGTGTCCTGCACGTCGATAATAATACCTTCCGCCGCGAAGATTAGCCGCAAGCCGATTTCGCCGCGCTGCGGCGTGAACTTGACGGCGTTATCCAGTAGATTATAAACGCAGTGGAATAGATACTGCGCGTCGCCGCGAATCTTGAACGGCTTGCCTTCGACCTGCGCGTGCAGGTTGATGGCTTTGGACTCCGCCTCATCCATAACGGCATCGACGGCGTTGCCCACGATCTCCACCAGATCGCAGGGGCAGCGCTGGACAATCGGTTCGACGCTCAGCCGCGCCATGCTGATCAACCGCTCGATCAAGTCGATCATGGTTTCGCCCGCGCCGGAGATACTGCCGAGCATCTCCAGCGTTTCGTCGCGCAGGCTGTCGTCCGACTGAAGCAGTGTGGCATAGCCGACCACCGAATGCAGCCGCTTCTTGATCTCCTGTGAGAGCGCGTACTGGAACGCCGATACGACCTTCGACTTGCGGGTGAGTTCCTGCCGAGTCACCTCATACTGCCGGGCGTTCTGAATGGCGACGGCGGTCAGATCGGCGATCATCACCATGGTGCGCTCGTCGGCGCCGGTGAACACCTTGCCCGGATCACGATGCACCGCCGAAATGACGCCCACCTGCATGTCGCCCAGCGTGAGCGGCACGTAAATCACGCCTTCGGCGATGTATCCGGTCTTGAGCTTGATCGGATCGCCATCGGCGCGGCGGTTGGTGCGCTGTGGCTTGCCCTGCTTGATCGCCTGACCTGCGAGGCTGGTTTCCAGCGCGAGGTGGAACACTTTCTGATCTTTCATGCCGTAAGAAGCTTCGAGGAACAGCTCGCCCGACATTTCGTCCACCAGCCACACGCTGACTTCTTCAGCCGCCGCGTACAGCCGAGTCATCTCCAATGACTGCTGGATCACGTCCTTGATGGTCAACTGGGTGGTGATGCCCCGGATGATCATCGGCATAATCGTTTCCAATTCCTGCGAAGTGGACGGAGCGACCGACTCGAGCGTCTTGGGCATCTGAAGGATGCGCACGATGAATTCCAGCCGACCCAGCGTGACCATGTCGCCGTTCATGAGCGGGTAGGGGATATTCGCGCCCAGCAGCCGCGTGTTCAGGCGGCTGCCGTTGGTGCTGCCGAGGTCGACCAGATACAGCACGCTCGCGGTCGGGCGCAGCATCACGTGCCGCCGCGAAAGACCGAGGTCAGCAGTATCTACCGTCGGGAAAATGGCGACCGTATCCTCGCTTGGCTCGCGCCCAATGGTCAGGTCATCCTCAAGCGTGAGGTCGTAAGTCACCGAGGGATTGTACGAGAGTTCAAGGCGTAACTGCCAGACGTGCGGCGTCTCGACCAGTGACTGGGTGAGGGCACGTGACGCCAGCTCCTCAGCCGCCTCGTGCCGAAGTTTTTCGCCGATTTCGCGGGTCAGGCGTTTGATGGCATCATCCGAATTCATATCTACACTTCCTCACCTATGCGGACTCACGGCGAAGCTCAGCCGCAATACGTGTTGCCATCGCCAGCAGCTCGTCGCTGCTGACGACTTCAATCCCTCTGAGTAGAACCTCATAGCGCGAGTCTTCCTCGTCATTGACAAAAACGCTGTCGAGGATGTCTTGCACGTCCGAGGCGGCGGAACGCTCCGTTGATTCTGTTTCGCTTGCTTCTGCCGTCGTTTCCTCGGCTGCCACCTGTTGTACTGGCGCTTCGGTGGCTGTGGCGGGTTCTGGCTCGACCTGCGGTGTCACCGCGACGGTTTCCGGTTCTTCGGACTGCTGATCGGCGCTCCGTAGGACTACTGCGGGCACCGCCGCACGATCTTTTTGTGCGTCGCGTTTCTGGTGCTTCAACTCTTGGTGCTTTTGCTGCTTTTGCTGCTCCGCTTGTGCCGCCTTCTCCGCGAGCCGGACGCGCCGCTGCGCTGCCCATTGTTTCTGCTTGCGCCGGATGATCGGAAGTACCACGATGCCCACCGCCAGCAGCAGAATCAGCCCGATGATCGCCAGCGTGAGAATCACGACTTTTTGAGACAGTACGAGATCGATCAGTGACATGATTCCCCCTAACTCATCGTCAGGATGCCCGAAACGAGCGTCGGGATGACCATAAAGCTCACGCCCGAAATAAAGATGGTGATCGCCAGATACAGGAATACCTTCAGCTTCAGCCCACCGTCGCAGAAAATGATGGCGGCGGCGCTGGCAGCGGAGATCGCCAGCACCATCGCGGCGGTGACTCCGCCCAGAAATTCCAGATCGCCGGGCGCGAATTCCGCCAGCCCCAAGCTCATGTTGGTGGGCGCGGTGCTTTGAACTGCCGCGTTTTCGTCCGGCGTCTGAAGGGTGGTGACCATCGTGGCGAAGCTGGTGACGATAGACAGCACGAACACCATCAGCACCGCGATCATCGCCTGCATCACGGTCGCCAGCGCCGAAAAAGTCCCAGCGACCAGCCGCCGTTTAGAGCGCAACTGCGTCACTTTGGCGACGAACAGCGAGCAGAGATAGCCCACGCGCTCCGGGTCGCCCCCGATTTTGACCGCTCCGTAAAAAATGCTCACCACCTCGTTAATCAAGCGGCTGCCCAACTCCAACCCGAATTGGCTCCAGCAGACGTCCGGCTCGACCCGTGCCAGCAGGCGCGTACTCAGGCGGTCGATGTCGGTTTCCAGCGCGGGAAACGACGTGAGGTCGATTTTCGTGAGCGCCTGCTTGAGCGTGGTGCCGCTGGAAGTCGCCATGCCGCCCATCGAGCGCAGCAGGGTGCTGAACTCCACGTCCTTCTTATTCACTTGGCGGTCGCTCATCATACTGACGATGCCGACCGGCACCAGACAGAAGGCGGCGATCAACAGCGCGAAGCCGATGCTGCCGCTGATCAGTGCCAGCAGCGCCGCGATCATGACCGTCAGCGGAACGATGATCTGGAACATTCGAAGCGCACGCCGCTGCTCTTTGGAGCCTTTGGCAAGCGACACGTTCAGGACTTCGCGCGGCGCGGCGCGGAAGATGATCCAGACGCCGAAGCTCGCCAGCAGGATGCCCGCCAATACCAACGTGGCGATCATGGAGACGCTGGTCGAGTAAATCATGGAAGTGATCATCTGGATGATGATGATCAAGCCGACCGAGATGGTGATCGACGAGAAGGCGTTGGTCCACTGCTTGAGATTTTCGAGGTTTCGCTCGTATTCGTTGCGATAATCTTCCGCCTGAACATCCGCCTCACGTGCGAGGAAATCGCTCAACGGCTCGCCGGAGCGCAGCGCGTCGGAGAGGCGCAGCAGGAAGCTGCGAATGTTCTCGCTCTTGGCTTTCGCGCCAATCAAGCGGCAGGCGTCGGGATAGTCGTAGCGAAACTCGTCCACCAGCGTGTTCACCCCGACGAAGTAACGCGCCGCCGAGGAATGCGCCTGTGCAGCAATCTCGAAAGTCTTGCTGCGCGAGATACCAGCCGATGCCATCGCGGACATATAGGTGAGCTGGTAGAACATATCAAAGGCTGTGACTCGACTATAGGAGTCCTTGTCGCCTTGCTTCGGAGAGGATTTTGAAGAATTCATGGAAATCCGTTACCTTCTTATCTCGGTGTAGCTGCTCGAAAATTCGGGCACGCCGCTTCACTTCGTCGTAAATTTCCTTGCGACGGTGAGGCGGAATGCCGCGCTTGATGGCAATCACTTCTTCCAGTAGATAGCTGTTGCGATAGCCGGGAAACTCGAAGCTGTCATCCGTAGGATTCCAGCGGAAGGCTTCGAGGAACGAAAAGGATTGAGAAACCGGGTCGTAGCCGATGATCTCGTTGATGCTCAGCACGCGGCGCGCCATGCGCCCATCGCCGAGCCGAACCGCCGCCTGAATCACCGCCAGATTGAGGTTGTCGATGTAGGTTTTGGGGATGTTGATCGGGTCGCCGGTGAGACGCTGGATCAGCTTTTCGACCGACGAGGCGTGAAACGTGGACATCACGCCGTGACCCGTCTGCATGGCTTGAAAGGCGACCACCGCTTCGATGCTGCGGATTTCGCCGACGATGATCATGTCGGGGCGCTGGCGTAAGGCGGCTTTCAGCAGCTCGAACATGCCTACGTCGCTGCCCTTCTTTTCGCCGCTGCCGGAGCGAGTGGTTTCTTGCAGCCAGTTCTTGTGCGGCACCTGCACTTCCGGCGTGTCCTCGATGGTCACGATCTTGGCGTCGGGCTTAATGAAGGCGGTGATCGCGTTGAGCAGGGTGGTCTTGCCGGATGCGGTCGCGCCCACCACGAACACATTCATGTGCGCTTCCAGCACCAGCGAGAGATACGCCGCCATCATGTAGTTCAGGCTGCCGAAATCGACCAGCTCAAGCACGCTGGTCGGCGTGCCGGAAAATTTACGGATGGTGAAGTTGCTGCCGCGCTTGCTGATTTCGCGCCCGTACACGATGTTGATACGGGAGCCGTCCGGCAGCACCGCGTCCACCAGTGGATTGCGCACCGTGACCGGGCTTTTCACCCACTCGCCCAGCCAAACGGCGAAATCGTCCACGTCCTCATGCGTCGGGAAGACGATAGACGACTGGACGCTTTTGAAAATCTTATGCTCGATGAAGATGGGGCCGACGCCGCTGCAGCTAATATCCTCAATGTACGGGTCGAGCAGGAGCGGCTGAAGCACACCCAAGCCGATCTTCTCGCGGATGACGAAGTAGCGGATCGCTTCAAGCTGGCGGGGCGTGACCAGCGTCTTGGTTTGCTTGACCTTGCTGTTAGCGGACGGGCGGGTAGTCGTGCAAAGCTGGTCGATGAGTTCGACCAGCAGCTTCTTCTTCTCCTCTTTGTCCTCGGTGCGCCCGATTTCTTCCGCCCATGCGACCAGCTTATCTTCGATTTCCGGCATGAACCCGCTGATGTCGGTCATCACGGTCGGCTCGATGGCGACGTATTGATCGCGCGCGCCGACCGTGTCGGGATAAATGTGGACGTACAGCCCCTCGCTGGTTGGGTAGATCACGTTGCGGTTATCGCTCTGTCCCAGACCGCGCGGCGGCTTCTCGTAATACTGCGGGATGCCCACCTCGTCAAGCGGGACGTGCTGAAGGTAGTCGAGCAGGAAATCCGATTGCTCGCAGGCGGCGCGCAGTTCCGGCGAGACCTGCGCCAGCAGGTCTTCCTTGCGTGTCAGTACCATTGTCGGCGAGCAGTCGAACGGCAGAACGGTGAGGGCGCCCATCTCAGCCCCTCGCCTTGCTGATCGGGATCACGCGCATTCCCCAGCCCGGCTCGACCTCGAAGCCGACAATCGCGCCGGTGACGCCGTCCGCGCCGCGCACCTTCGAGACTTCCAGCGTTTTGACCACCCGCTGCCCGTCCTGCTCCGCCCGCAGCCGCAGATCAACGTCGCACATCGAGCGGATCGGGTTCAGCAGGTCTTCCTCGACGCCCTGCGCGTGCAGCGTGACCATGATCGAGGTGCCTCCGGCGCAGACGCGCTGGCATTCCTCGAAGAAGTGCAGGATCGAGGCGCTCTCGGTGGTCTGAATCACGGCGGAAGTCAGCGAATCGACGATAATGAGCGTCTGCTTGCGCTCGCGCGAGATGGCGTCGAGCAGCATAGCAGGCGCGCGTTTGCCCAGCCGCGCCAGCGCCATTGGAAAGACCCGGCACTTCGAAAGCAGCAAAAAGTCAAGGATGTCGAGGTCGAGCTTCTCCATCTGGGTGACTAAGCTGCTGATGGTGTTCTCGCTGGTGAACAGCGAAGCAGTGAAGCCATCCATCAGCGCGCCGTACAACATTTGCTGGGATAGCACCGATTTCCCCGACCCGGAACCGCCTTCGATCAGCGACAGCGAGCCAAGCGGCAGTCCGCCGCCGAGCTTGCTGTCCAGTTCCATGTTGTGCGAAGAAATCGCTGTTGGTTTTGCGTCCATCTGTGTTTGTCGCCCTTTTAGGGTTCAGGCGTCGTCTCCACCAGTGTGATGAGAAAGGTGTAGCTGCCGATCACGTCGTATCCGTCCGACACCACAAATTTGAATAGATCGTCGCTGCTGCCGATGTGCGTGTAGGTCAGGCGATTCGAATCAATGTCCTGCTGCGTGAAAGTCGAGCCGAGGCTCAGCGCGCCGTGTGACGGAAACTGCGTGACCGTGTACACCAGCGTGTCCGGTGGAACGTCGGGATCGGTGAAGTGCAGCATGTCGCGGGTGATCCACTCGGTGGAGTCGGCGGGCAGGGTCAGCCCGGCGATTACGTCTTGCTGCGGCGGCTGGTTGATCGCAATCAGGCAGGTGAACGGCCCGATGACGTTGATGCCGTCGGAGACTGTGAACTCGAAGCTGTCCGCGTCGGTGCCCGTGTGCGTGTAGACCACCTTGCCGTCGTCAATCTGCGCCTGCGTGAACTCGTCCGGCAGCGTCCCCTGTTCCGGCGGCGTGACCACCGTATAGGTGAGTTGGTCGTCGGTGTTGTCGGTATCCACCGCTTGCAGCGTATCCGGCGTGAAGGCGGTGCTTCCGGCAGCGGCGACTTTAATGCCCGTATCGACGGGCAGGGTGGGCGGCTGGTTGACCATCCCGATCAAGGAGGCGCGAATGCCGCTGTCGGTGGCGACTGTCACCTGCGCGGTTTGCCCGACGGCGGGCGAAACGTACAGGTCGAGCAGCATTTCCTCACCGGGATCCACGATGCCCGGTTCGTAGCTTTCCTTTATATCCTGCGCGGCATCCAGATAAATCCCCTTGACTGCCCATTCATTGTTGGATGCCATCGGGTTGTACGCCAGCCGCTCGACGTGATAGACAGGGGTTGCTGCGTCGTCGTAGTACTCGACGAACACGTCCCAGCGGTCGAAATCCATCAGCTTCAGGCTGCCGCTGTTCCGCAGCGTGACCTCGATCAAGCTGCCCGCGTTGAGGATTTCCACGTCTTGAGGCTCAATCGCCGTGTGCTGCATCTCCTGATCCCGATCAGTCGCGTCTGCCCACGCCTGCTGAACGGTATCCTGCGCGGATAGAAAAGCGTTCGAAAGCGTAAGCGCTCCGAACAGCAGAATGAAGATCAGGATGATGGCGGCGAGAATATTTTCCACGCTAGATTCCTAAAATCAAGTCGCTGGACACGCCGTCTGGCAGCGTGATCCGCAGGTAGTAACGCCCGCTGGACAGCGGCGCTTGATTGTGAATGTCGATTTGCAGCGTCGCGGTGGGCACCCAGTCGGTTCCGTTTTCGACTTTCCAGGTCCAGTAAGGGTAATTGCCGCCGCTGTTATCCTGATACGGAATGCGGGTGAAATTGCCTTCAGGACCGAAGAACACGTCGATGCTGGTGATCGCCGGGATGCGCATGGTGCCGATGTTCTTCACCCACACGAACACGTCGAACTGACTGTTGCCATTGGTATCCTGCCACCAGCCGGTATCGTCAAGCTCGGCGCTGGCGTGGATAATGTCGATGTTGTTGCGCATCCGGTCGGCGATGTTGCTCGCCATACTGGATACAGCATCACCGCCGTTAATCACGGCGGGATAGGCGACGTTGAACAGCAGCATTGCCATAATCATGGTGACTGCGATCAGCAGCGCTGTGGCGATTGTTTTGTCCATAACCTTCCTCTCGCCGCCTAGTTCTTCCAGCCGTTCTCGGATGAAATTTCATCACCAGCGCTCAGCACGCCCGCGATCAAGCGGAGGACGAGCTGCTGGCGTTCGTCCAGCGCCGGGTTTTGCTCGTAGTGCGATCTCGTCACGGGCTTGGCGTGTTTCTCGCGCAGTTCGGAGCGGATTTCTTCGACCACCGTGCGCGTCTGCGGCACAATGGTCGGGCGCTTGGTGATCTCGGTCGGTTTCGTGTGGTTGTGATTCGCGCCATTTGACGAGGCGTGATTGGTCTTGTCGGGCTTGGGCGCCGTCTGCTCGTAGACCCGGATAAACTGCATCAGCAGGTCGCGTTCCTGACGGGTGAAGCGCTCTTGACGAGCGTACAGCGTGATCAATTCGCGCGTGCGCTTGATGCCCAACTTTTCGACTTTCTGGCTCACCCAGTTTTCCAGCTCAATCCAGTTGGTTTCGTTGGTGAGCGACGGTGCTTTCCGGGTGGCTTCTTCCTCTATACGGGCGAGCTGGCGCTGCGGTACTTCTTGCTCGGCGCGAACCGCTTTGCGCGGCTGAGGCGGCTCCGCTTGGACGCGCGCTGTTTTGCGCGGAGGATCGGGCGGTTCTTCCGCGCGTGCGACCCTGCGGGTCAGCGGCGGAGGATCGTCCGGCAGGTCGTCCGGTTCAAGCGTCGGTTCGGTGAAGCTGACCGTCTTCACAGGAGAGGGGGCGGGCATCTGCGTGACGCTGGCATTCGGGAGGGCGACGGTCTTCGGTTCTTCGGCGCGCAGGGCGGGGTAGGTGCCGTTGAGCATCTGCTCCTGTATGCTGAGCAGTGTCGATTGAATCTGCGCTTTGAGTAGCTGCACTTCTTGTTCAAGTGCCTGCACCCGCTGTTCCAGATTCATGCGTTTATCTCCTGTTGGTTCGAGTTTGCAACTGCAGCGGTTACTCTATCTTCCGCCAAGATCACAGTGAAAAACACTTCAGGTATTGAGACAATAAGCCAGCTAAAGGAGGTTTCAACTTTGTCGCTGGTGTTGCTTACCCGCATCGTTGAAACCTCCGTCATGAGTTGAGATTATGAATTGTGGGTTAATTGGGTAAGGCGAAGTGGGGGCTGCTGCCAGCCACCCACTTTCAATCCTGCACCTCGTTCTGTGATTAGTGCAGTTCCATGACCGTTTCAATCGCGGGCGGGGTGGTGCGGTTGATGTCGATGACCGCGCCAGTCGGGGGCTTGACTTCCAGCGTGAAGGGCATGTTGGTGCTAACCGCGTTGACGCCCGTCGGAAGCGTGACCGTGATTTCCGCCAGCTCGCCATCCTGAAGCAGGTCGTCGCCGTTACCCGTGATCCAGCTCACCGTGAAGCCGAGGCTCGAGTCCGAGTAATCCGCATCGCGGAAGGCGATGATGGTGGTGGGGCTGGTCGGAGGCGTATCCGCGTCCACGTTAACCAGCTTGACCGGATTGCCACCTGCGACCGGGGCGACCGTGAAGACGACCGTGTCTGCCGTGCCGGGAGTAGTCACCGTCGGCGGGCGTGCCGTTGGCGATGACCGCGCCCTTGACTTCCATCGAGGACTGCACGTTTTGCAGACCGGAGTAGATCGACTGCTCACCTTTTGCAGTCGAAGCGGAACCAGCGGACAGAATTGCGAAGGCGAAAACCGATGCCACGACCACGAAAGCAATCAAGATAATCGCCGACTCTAGCGCTGCCTGACCACTCTCGTTCTTGTTAAGCTTAGACCAACCGTACATGTGATTTGTTCTCCTGTATTTGTCTTTACGTCCTAAGCACGTTTAAAACATATCACGGAAAATCCTTGATGGAGAATTGTTTCACAATAATTTCATGAGTTAGCGGCAACGGTGGTAGATGTTCATCTACAAGGGGTGTCGATTGTCACCTTTTCGAGCGGAAATCGCCCATCTTAAGGGACGTTTACAGCGCTTGGGTGTAAACGCGAAACCCGTCATTTCAGCCTTATTTGATGGGTTTACTTGATGATTTATAAATTTAGTAAATATCTTGATCAACAGAGAAAAGAAGAATTAAGACGTGGTTGGACGTGCCTGTCTTAATTCTTCTATGGAGGCGTTCCTGATTCGGCGCGTCTTCCGAATCAACGCTTGTGCGCGGCGGAACAACTCTGTGAAGCAGCCTTAATAAATCCGCCTGTACGGGGCAAACCGGGCATAAATGGGATAATATCTTGCCTGAAGGGATTCGAAGGAGACAAAGTGGTTGATGCTTACGGAGTCCATCTTGGACCGCTTTACATTCATTTCTATGCGCTGATTCTCCTTGCTGGTATCCTCGCCGGAACGTGGCTCACCAGCCGACGCGCGCAGAAGTACGGCTTTACGTCGGATGACGTGTGGAACGGACTGACGTGGGCGTTCATTCCGGGGCTGATCGGCGCGCGGCTGTATCACGTGCTCACGCCCACGCCTGCTTCCGGGCTGACCACTCAATATTATCTGGAACATCCAATTGAAATCCTCGCCATCTGGAACGGCGGCTTGGGCATTTACGGCGCGATCATTGGCGGGGCGCTTGGGCTGTGGGCGTTCGCGTATCGCAATCATTATTCGCTGCCGCGCCTGCTCGATCTGGCGGTGCCGGGCATTTTGTTGGCGCAGGCGATAGGTCGCTGGGGCAACTTCGTCAACAACGAACTCTATGGCGCGCCCTCAAGCCTTCCATGGGCGATTTACATCCCGCCGGATCGCCGCGTGCCGGGCTACGAGCAGTATTCGACCTTTCAGCCCTTGTTCCTTTATGAGTCGATCTGGAATTTGCTGTCGTTGGGCGTCGTGCTGCTGATCGAGCGGCGTTTTCGGGCGGTGCTGCGAAACGGCGACCTGATGTTGATCTATCTGATGTTCTACGGCACCGGGCGTTTTTTACTCGACTTCGTGCGGCTGGACAGCAACGGCATCGGTCCGCTGACCACCGCTCAGTGGGTTTCGCTGTCGCTGTTTCTGGTATCCGGCGCGGCGCTGTTGCTTCGTCATCGTTTCATACACATGCGGACTCAATCCTGACGCCGGAAGGGGATGACCTGTGACACCCTCGCAGATATTTGTGGTGGTGGTGGTGGCGCTGCCGCTGGCATTGGTGATCACGCGGCGGATGCGCATCGACGTGGCGGCGCTGCTGATCGCGGTGGTGCTGGGACTTGCACAGTATCTCGGCTATGGCATTCTGGGCGATCCGCACACGCCGGGCGACGCGGTCAAGGCGATTGCGGGTTTGAGCGAGCCGGTGGTGGTGACGCTGTTCAGCCTGTTCATCGTCACCCGCTGTCTGGATCGAACTGGAGTCACCCGCTGGATCGCGCGGCAGGTGATCCGGCTCGGCGGCGGCTCGGAAACCCGGCTGATCTTCATGTTCGCGGCGGTGACGGCATTTCTCTCGCTGTTCATGAATAATCTGGCGGCGGGCGCGCTGCTGCTCCCCAGTGCGATGGACGTGGCGCGGCGAACCAAAATCCATCCCAGCAAGCTGCTGATCCCGGTGGCCTATGGCAGTCTGCTCGGCGGCGTGGCGACCTACTTCACCACCGCCAACATCATTGTCAGCGACCTGCTCACCACTGCCGAGCCGCCGCAGTCGCCGCTGCACATTCTGGATTTCACACCCACTGGCGGCTTGATCGCGCTGGCGGGGATCGCCTTTCTCACGCTGGTGGGGCGGCGTCTGCTGCCGGATCGCCCGCCGCACGCCGAGCAGATCATCGCGCGGCGCACCGGGAGCGAACTGGAAGAAGTCTATCGTCTGGACGAGCGGCTGTGGGAAGTCCGCGTGCCAACGGGTTCGCCCATGATCGGTAAAACGCTGGGGCAGACCGGGATCGGGGATCGGCTGGGGATCGCGGTCGCCGCGATCTGGCACGGGCGTCAGGCGATCTTCGCTCCGGCGCGCGATCAGCTTTTGCAGGCGAACGACATTCTCTTAACCGTGGGGCGCGAGGAGCGGGTCTGCCAGTTGATCAATCAGGGCTTGACGGTCGGGCGCGAAAACACGGATGGGCACATCAGCCCGCGTGGTGTGACCTTCGTCGAGGTGCTGCCGTCCCCGCACTCCAACGCCGAAGGATCAACCCTGAAGGAACTCGAATTCCGCAAGAAACATGGCTTCACCGCCGTCGCCCTGCTGCGTGATGGGCGCAGCTTTCGCACCGACGTTGCCGACATGAAGCTGCAATTGGGCGACGCGCTGCTGATGGTCGGTTCGCCCAGCCGACTGCGTGGGCTGCGCGCCGACCCGGATTTTCTGGTGCTGGAGCCGGATGTGAGCGATCAGCCCGTGAATGTGCGCGAAGCTGCCGTATCGACCGGGATCGTGCTGACCGCCATCGCCGCGTCGATTCTGGGCGTTCCGGTGTTCCTGTCGATGCTGACGGCGGCAATCGTGGTATTTCTGCTGGGGCTGCTCACGGTCGAGGACGCCTACCGCTCGATGGAGTGGCAGGCGATTTTTCTGATCGCGGGCATGTACTCGGTCAGTGTGGCGATGGTCAACACCGGGCTGGCGGGCTTGGTCGGGCGGCAGATGGTCGCGCTGGTGACACCCTTTGGCCCGCTGGGATTGGCGGCGGGCGCGTTTCTGCTGAGCGGGCTGCTCACGCAGGTGATGGGCGGGCAAGTGACCGCGCTGGTGACCGGACCGATTGCCATCAGCGCGGCGATTCATTTAGGCGTCAGCCCGCAGGCAATCGCGGTTGCCACCGCCATCGGCTGCTCGGCGATGTTTCTCACGCCCATCGCACATCCGGTGAATATCCTGATGATCGAGCCGGGCAACTACACCTTCGGCGACTTCTTCCGAATCGGCTGGGGGCTGACGCTGGTCTGTTTCGTGATGCTGTTGGTCGGCATGGTGCTGTTCTGGCACCTTTAGGGCTGCGGCTGCTCCTCGACCAGTTCTTCGACGAAAAAGACCGGGTTTTCCAGCGTCATGTGAACCGGGCACTTCGCGGCGACGCTCAGCAGGCGCGCCTTTTGCTGCTCGGTGAGCGCCCCCTCGAACTGAATCCGCTCGTGGACTTCGTGAACGAACGGCGCGTTTCCGCTGTAAGCCGGGTAGTCTTCGCGCTTCACCCGTTCCAGTTCCACTTCGACTGAAATGCTTTCCAGCGCCCAACCTTTGCGCTGAGCGTAAGCGCGGGTGGTCACGGCGATGCACGCGCCCAGCGTCCCGGTGAGGATTTCCATCGGCGTCGGCGCGGTATCGGTGCCGCCGTCCTCAATCCGCTCGTCGGCGATGACTGTGTGATTGCGAATTTGAATCGTCGTGCGATAGCCTTCGTCCGAACGGACGACAATCGGAGCCATAACTTGAGACCTCTCTAGTTGCTGCTGCGGATCGTTTTACCGGAAAGCGACGCGCCGAACAGCGGAGCGAACACGCAAAAATCGAACAGTCCCGCCAGCAGCGGCACCAAACCGATCACCGCCACGATGATCCCGACGGTGTTCTGAAGCACGAGCAGCCCAATGATGACCAACGCTGCGCCTGCGATCACGCAAATCCAACGCCCGGTGGTGCTGGCAAGAAACTTAATGATAGACATCTTCATCATCCTTCATTTATCCAACCTGAGCTATAGATGGGTTCTGGGGAAGGCTCCTTTCCCAGTTTGTTCGGCGGGGTGACAAATGTCGCCGCCAGATGTGATCTTCGTCGCCGCCTGTTCAGCCGCGCGGATTTCTCTTGACAAAAATTAGACTCCGAGTGTATAGTTTTCCTGAAAACTAAAATCGCGGTGTATAGGTTTCTATGTCGGTCAAACATACCCTTCTGGCGCTCCTGTATCAGCAACCCATGCATGGTTACGAGCTTGGGAAGCATCTGAATCTGGTGCTCAGCGCCGAATGGGATGTCAAGCCGGGGCAGATCGCCAGCACCTTATCGCGGCTCAAAGAGGCGAATCTGGTGGACTGCGAGATCGAGCCGACCGACGACGCGCCGGATCGCAAGGTCTACTGCATCACCGATGCCGGGCGAAAGGAGTTGGAAAGCTGGTATCTCAACCCGGAAGTGCGCGACTACCGCTTGGGGGATGCGTTTTACGTCAAGCTGGTGCTCAGCTTGATTGGGGGACCCGTCCGCCCGGAGCAGGTATTGATGACCCAGCGCCGCGAACTCTACCAGCAGTTGCACGAGGCGACTGAACTCAGCCGTCAGGCAAACCCACGTACTCAGCTCCCGTGGCTGCTGCTGCTGGAAAGCGCCATCATGCACTTGGAAGCAGATTTGCGCTGGATCGAGATGTGTGAAGCGCGTTTATCGGATTTGAAAAACTATACGCCACCGCAGCCTGCGCCGAAACCGCGCGGACGTCCGCGCCGCAGGCGGCTGAAATCAGTGGAGACCACCAGTCCGTCCGAGGACTAATAAGAGGGAAGGCTATGTCAATCGTTCGCACCGAATCGCTCACCAAAGTTTACGGAACTGCCGAGCAGCCGATTTACGCGCTAAATCAAGTGAATCTGGCAGTTGAAGAAGGGGAATTCCTCACCATCATGGGACCCAGCGGCTCCGGCAAAAGCACGCTGCTCTATCTGATCGGCGGCTTAGATCGCGTGACCAGCGGCAAAGTTTGGCTCCGGGACGCCGACCTGACCACGCTGAACGACGACGCACTTTCCCAACTGCGCCGCAAATCACTGGGTTTCGTGTTCCAATTCTTCAACTTGGTTCCGGTGCTGTCGGCTCAAGAAAACGTCGCCATCCCGCTGATTCTCAACGGCGTGCCCCGTTCCGATGCGCTCAAGCAGGCGAACGAGGCGCTGGCTCGCGTCGGGCTGGCGGATCGCGCCACCCATCGCCCCGCCGAACTGTCCGGCGGTCAGCAGCAGCGCGCCGCGCTCGCGCGGGCGTTGGTCGCCAAGCCTGCGGTGGTGCTGGCGGACGAGCCGACCGGCAACCTTGATTCGCGTTCCAGCGACGAAGTCGTGCAGATGCTCCGCGATACGGTGGACAAATACGGGCAAACCCTGATCCTCGTGACCCACGACCCGCGTGTCGCCGCCCATGCCGACCGGATCGTGTTCCTCAAGGACGGCAAGGTGGTGGACGACAATCTGTTGAAGGGGCAGGGCAAAGCCGAGCAAATTCGAGAGCAGTTAAGCAAAGTCGCATTCAGTTAGGAATCCAACATGACCGTGAAAACAGGCTCAACTGCCTGGCAAATGACTCTAATGGGGCTGCGTTATCTCAACGGGCGCAGGCTGCGCACCGTCTTGACCACGCTGGCAATCGTGCTGGGCGTGGCGCTGATCTTTGCCATCAATCTGGCGCTGCCCTCGGTGCTTGATGCTTTCAAGCAAAGCTTATCTACGTTTGCGGGCGCGGACATCACCGTGACCAGCGCGTCGGGCGAGTCGTTTGCGCCCGATGACGTGCTGCCGAAGCTGGCGGGCGTCTCGCAGGTGCAGGCGGTCAGCGGTGTGCTGAGCCGTCAGTTCACCGTCCCGACCGGGAATTCGGATGCCAGCATCGGTACCGTGTCCCAGATCACGCTGATCGGCATCGATCCAGACAGCATCCAGCAGGTGCGCCAGTTCGCCGTCAGCAGCGGGCGTTTCTTGCAGGCGGGCGACAACATGGCGGCGGTGGTTCCGGCAGGCTTCGCCGATCTGGTGCCGGAGTTGAAAATCGGCACTATTCTGCCAATCACCACGTCCAACGGCTTGAAATTCTTCCGAATCGTCGGCTTCACGGCGGAGCAGGGCGATCCGTCTGCGCCGCAGATTTACGTCACGCTGGCAGACGCGCAGGCGGCGTTCAACCAGCCCGGCTTGATCAACACGGTCGAAGTGTCGATTGATCCGGGCGCAGATCGGGACGCGGTCGAGGCGGACATTCAAACCGCGCTCGGCGACGGTTACGCGCTGAACGCGACCAACTCCGGTTCGGAAACCTTTGCGGCGGCGCAGATTGGCTATGCGGTCGGCGATTTGCTCGGCTTGCTGGCGCTGTTCCTCGGTGCCTTCTTGATCTTCAACACCTTCCGCACCGTGGTGATCGAGCGGCGGCATGACATCGCCATGCTGCGCGCCGTCGGCGCAACTCGGCGGCAGATCACCCTGATGATCGTGATCGAGAGCCTGATTCAGGGCGTCATCGGCACGCTAATCGGCATGATCGTGGGCTACGTCCTGACTGCCGCGCTGACCAACCTGATCAACGGCTTTTGGCAAACCTACTTCCATCGCGGCGCGCTCGGTCTGCAATTGACCCCAACCGCGATAATTCTGCCAGTGGTGCTGGGGATCGGGACGGCGCTGGTCGCGGGCTATCTGCCCGCGCGTGCGGCGGGCAAGACTTCGCCCTTGGAGACGCTGCGCCCCGAGTCCGACGCGACCATTCAGCGCGCCGCCCGCTGGAGCTTGATCGCCGGAGTCGTGGCGATGGTGCTGGCGGTGGTGCTGCTGCTCACGGGCAGCAAGGGAGCGGTCGGCGGCGCGCTGCTGTTCCTGATCGGCATGACCATCGCCGCGCCCGGGCTGGTGATCCCGGCGTCGCGGCTGTTCAGTCCGCTGCTCACACTCTGGTTCTCGCGTGAGGGCGATCTGGCGCGGGGCAATCTGGAGCGCCAGCCGAGCCGCGCGGCAATCACGGGCAGCACGCTCATGATCGGGCTGGCAGTCCTGATCCTGATGGCAGCGGTGGTGATCTCGTTCGGCGACCTGATCAACAGCCTCGCCAACGTCAACTTCTCCAGCGACATCCTGATCACGCCGCCGTCGATCAGCGTCTACAACAACGTGGTCGGCGCGGATTCCAGTCTGGCGGATAGCATCAAGGCGCTGCCGGAAGTCGAGACGGTCGGCACGCTGCGCTACGCGAACGGCTCGGTGGGCGGGCAGAGCCTCGAACTGCTCGGCATCGACCCGAACCAATACCCGAAAGTGGCATCCTTCCAGTTCTCGCAGGGGGACGCCGACACCGCGTTCCCGGCGCTGGCGAGCGGGCGCAACGTGATTTTGACCTCGCTGGCGCAGTCCACGCTCAAAGTCAACGTGGGCGACGATTTCGTCATGCAGACGGCGGACGGTCCGCAGACTTATCACGTGGTCGCCCTCGCCAACGATCTGCTCACCTTCAAGATCGCGGTCGCCTTCCTGTCGCAGGCGAATCTGGCAGCCGACTTCCACAAGACCGAAGACGTGATGCTGATGATCAACCTGACGCAGGGCGCGGATAAAAACGCGGCGCTGGCGGACGTGCAGGGCATCCTCAAGGATTACCCGCAGTTCACCGCTCAGCTTACCGGCGAGTACCGCCAGCAGTTGATCGACCTCAGCACCAGCGCCATGAGCGCCTTCTACGTCCTCGCCATCCTGATCCTGATCCCGGCGGCGCTGGGTTTGCTCAACACGCTGACCATTAACATTCTGGAGCGCACCCGCGAGATTGGCGTGGTGCGGGCGGTGGGCGGCAGCCGCAGTCAGGTGCGGCGGATCGTGACCGCCGAGGCGCTGCTGCTCGGCATCTTCAGCGCGGCGATGGGGGTGCTGACCGGAGTCGCTATGAGCTACGGCTTCATCATGGCGTTCGGGATCGTCGGCTGGCAGATGCCCTACACCTTCCCGGTCGCGGGCGTGATCGCGGCGGTGATCGTTGCGGTGCTGCTGGCGCTGTTCGCCAGCATCCTCCCGGCGCGCAGTGCGGCGAAGCTCGACATCATCCGCGCGCTTCAGTACGAATAAGCCTCCGCTTAAATCAGGGGCATGGCAGCGAGCGTGCTTAAAAACCCCTCATCCCTCGTTGCTCGAATGCAAATGATTCTCGTAGGGGCGGGTCTCAGACCCGCCCCTACAGGCGATCCTCGCGGCAGGATGTCGCCTCTCATCCTCAACTGTCACCCCCGTTTGCGCGGGAGAGAAGGCAGGGGGTGAGGGGTTTTTCCATCCCCCTCCCTCTTTTCATCATCATGTGAAACGAATCCGCCCTCGCCGAGACCATTCATTAACGACGAATCGCTCTTTGAATAGTGATCAGGTGTGATTCATGCTCAGACAGCCGCTTATTTTGCTGGTCGAAGACGACGAGATCGTGCGCGAAGTCATTCGCAAGTATCTGGAGCGCGACGGCTTTCGGGTGCTGGAAGCAGTCAACGGGCAGGACGCGCTCGACCTGATTCACGAGCGCAAGCCTGATTTGGTCGTGCTGGACATCATGCTCCCGGTGCTGGACGGCTTCGAAATCTTGCAGCGTCTGCGTGACTGCCCGCAGTACGCCTTCGATGAGACGCCGATCATCGTGCTTTCCGCCCGCACCGACGAGATGGATCGGGTATTCGGCTTTCGGCTTGGCATCGACGACTACGTGATCAAGCCCTTCAGCCCGATGGAGCTGGTCGCCCGGATTCAGGCGGTGCTGCGGCGCGCGGGGCGGGGTCAATCTGCGCCCGTGATCTATGATGATCTGTGGATCGATGAGCGCAGCCACCGCGTGATTCGACGCGATCAGCCGGTCGCGCTCACGGCGAAAGAATTCGACCTGCTGCTGTTTCTGGCGCGGCATCCCGGTCAAGTGTTCTCGCGCACCCAGTTAATCGAGCAGCTATGGGGCTACGAGTTCCCCGGCGGCGAGCGCACCGTCACCGTTCACATCCAGCGCTTGCGCGAAAAGCTCGACTCCAAGTCCACCGACCCAATCTACATTCAGACCGTTTACGGCGTCGGCTACAGTTTTAACCCGGCTTAACTCATCTAGCTCTCATCTTGCTGTGACCAGTCCGCGACCCCGCTCCCCACAATGAAAGCTATCGGTTCATTTAGCAGCGGAGATCAGATATGCACATTAAACATCTGTCGGTGGCAGCGTGCCTCTGCGGTCTGCTCGTGTTGACCGGAGGACTCGCCGCTCAGGACGCCCCGGTCACTTTTACAGTCCATATCGAGAACGTATCCGGGCAAAACACGCAGGTCTATTCCAGCATCGGCGTCGCCGGAGTCCCGGTCGGCGCGACCGCGCGCCGCGCCGCCATGCCGGGCGAGGCGTATGAGTTCACGGTGAAAGCCGCCCCCGGCGATCACCTCGCGTTTGTGACCATGTACGGGCAGTCCAACGACAGCTTCTTCGGGCCCGACGAAAACGGCATCGCCCTGTTTGACGACAGCGGCAAGCCGATCAGCGGCGACGTGTCCGACCAAATCTACCTGTGGGACGCCGGAACCGAAGTCAACGAGGAGCCGCTCGGCGCAGGACCCAATCAGGGACCCCGCCAATCCGGTCCCGACGCCGGGACGCCGGAGAACGGCACCGTCGAGAAGGTCGTGCCGGACAGCGAGTGGCCCGTCGCTTCGGACGTGATGCACGTCACGCTGATCCCGGTCAGTGACAGCGAGATCACAGTTCACGTCGAGAACGACACCGGCAGCGCCCCGGTTCCCACCGGAATCTCGCCGATTGTCTACGTGGTATTCGGCAGCGATCAGTCCGCGCCGATCTTCACCGCCGGGCAGCCGGATCGCGGGCAGGGGTTGGAGCGCGTGGCGGAAAGCGGCAACGCCGAAATTCTGGCGGCGAACCTCGCGGGCAGCGCGGTCATGAACGTGGGGCTGTCGCCGGGCGTGTTCGTCATCTACACGGATGACCAGACCGCGCCGATCTTCACCAGCGGGCAGGCGGATCGCGCTGAGGGGCTGGAAGCGCAGGCGGAAGACGGCAACCCGGCTCCGCTGAGCGAAGGGCTGCAAGGTATGAATTTCGAGCAGGTCGGCGTGTTCAACACGGCAGTGGGTGCAGACAAAGCGGGCGCGCTCATGCCGGGGCAGGCATACGAGTTCAGCTTCACGGCGGTTCCGGGGGATCGCTTCACCTTCACCGAGATGTTCGGGCAGTCCAACGACCTGTTCTTCTCGCCCGACGAGAACGGAATCGCCCTGTTCAGCGGCAACGGCACGCCCATCAGCGGCACCTACTCCGGCGCGATCCAGTTGTGGGATGCCGGAACCGAAGTCAATCAGGAGCCGTTCGTCGGACCCGATCAGGCGCCGCGTCAGGCAGCGCCGAATACCGGCGCGGACGAGCACGGCGTCGTCACCCCGATTTACGCGGTCAGCGACGGCTTCACTTACCCCAGCCCGCTGAGTTCGATTAAGGTCACGATTGCCAACGACTCCGGCATGGTCATGAACATGATGAACCCCATGACTGACATGATGGCAACGCCGGAAGCGACCCCCGCAAGCTAATCGCCGCATGGGCTGGACGAGCGTACCTCTGCGCTCGTCCAGCCTCTTTTTATGCATGTCCCCAAAACCCGATTCGACTATACTAAATGAAGCCCGAATCGGCGGAGATCACTATGAAGTGCCCGACCTGCGGAAACGACAACGACGATATTGCTGCGCTATGTGTCCACTGCGGCGCGGCGCTGCGTCCAGCCGACCAGAAGATCGTCACCGTCCTCTGTGCGGCGCTGGACGCTTCTACTGACATCCGCGAGCGCGCCTTCGACCCGTTTGCGGCGCGAGTCCGGCGCTACGATGGCAATGTCGTCAGCCAGAGCGAAGATCGGCTGATCGCGCTGTTCGGCGCGCCGATTACTCACGAAGATGATCCGCGCCGCGCTCTGTACGCCGCGCTGGAGCTGCTGACCGACGCCGCTGACCTGCGGATCGGTGTGCATACCGGGCTGGTGATCATTGGGCAGGATGGCGACCCGGAGCGGGACGAAACCATCAGTCTCGCTGCGCAGGTGATGGCGCTCGCGCCGCCTCACACCGTGCTGGTGACTCAAAAGACTTACCGCTACGTCGAGCCGTTCTTCGAGTTCAGCGATTTAGGACGGGTGCTGCTCGGTGGGCAGCCGATCTATCAGCTTATCCGCGAGAAGACCGGCAGCATTCAGGCGCGCGGCGTGGTCGGGCTGGAAAACGTATTTGTGGGGCGCGAGGCGGAGCTTGCGCTGCTGCGCCCGCTCACCAGCGCTGTGCAAGCTGGACTGGGGCGGGTGGCGCTGCTGATCGGCGAGCCGGGGCTGGGCAAAAGCCGCCTGCTCAACCAGTGGCGCGCCGAAACCGGTATTCGCTGGATCGAGGCGCAGTGTCAGTCCTTCGCGCAGGGCTTTCCCTACCAGTTGGTGACGGCGCTGCTCCGCGCGCTGATTGACGAAGGCGACGACGAACCCGATCTCGCCGTCTATACCGAGCGGCTGTTTGGAGCGAAGCAGTCGGAAGTCTATCCCTACCTCGCCCATCTGCTGGGCGTCGAACTTGATCCCGAAACCGCCGAGCGCATCCAGTCGCTCGACCCGCAGTCGTTGGCGGCGCAGTACGCCGACGCCTTCCGGCGGCTGCTGGCGGCGCAGCCCGTCGCCGTGATTTGCGAGGACATTCACTGGGCAGACCCGTCCTCAGTGGAACTGCTGACCAAAATACTGCCGATGATCCCGGTCATGCGGGTGCTGTTCTGCTTCACCTCGCGCCCGGAGCGCGACGTACCCGGTTGGCGCATTGTCACCTCCGCGCGCGAGATTTTGGGCGCGGCGCTGACCGAAATTCAACTCAAGCCGCTCTCCGACGCCGACAGCCAGCAGTTGCTCTCGACCCTGCTGACCACCAACGCGCTTTCCACGCAGGTGATGGCGACGGTACGCGGCGCCGCCGAGGGCAACCCGTTCTTCGTGGAAGAACTGGTGCGCACGCTGATCGAAAACGGGACCATCCGCCGCGAAAACGACAAGTGGATCAGCGCCGGCAGCGTCGGCGGCGTTCAAGTCCCCGACAACCTGAACGGTCTGCTGCTGGCGCGCATTGATCGACAACCGGAAGCCGCCAAGCGCGCGCTGCGGATCGCGGCGGTGATCGGGCGGCAGTTCAGCGTGCGGGTGCTGGCGAGCGTGCTGGCGATGGACGAGCCGTCCGGGTTGATGACCCGCCTGAGCGCGCTCGAATCCGCCAGCCTGATCCAGCTTGCACAGGTCGAGCCGGAATTGGAATATCGCTTTCGCCATGCGCTGCTTCAGGAAGCGAGCTACGCCTCGCTGCCAGCGACGGAGCGGCAGCAGCTTCATCTGAGCGTCGGACAGGCGCTGGAGCGCCTGTATCCTGAGCGGGTTCACGAGTTGGCGGCGACGCTGGCGCATCACTTCATGGAAGCGGGCGACCGCGCGCTCGCCCAGAAGTATTTCCTGCTGGCTGCCGAATACGCCGCTCGCATGTACGCCAACGTCGAAGCTATCGCCTACTATTCGCGCGTGCTGGAAACGCAGGATTCCGCCGATCCGCTGCGCTTTCAAGTGCTGCGCGAGCGCGGCAGACTTTACGAGCGCGTCGGCGATTTCGAGGCAGCGCGTGGCGACTCCGAGGCGGCGCTCGCCTGCGCCCGTCAGAGTGGGGATCGCCCGGCGGAATGGCAGGCGCTGATTGATCTCGGCTTCCTATGGGCGAGCCGCGATTACACCCAGACTGGCATTTACTTTCAGGATGCGTATGAACTGGCGCAGCGGATCGAAGACCCGAGGCTGATCGCCTCCGCGCTGAACTGGGTCGGCAACTGGCACGTCAACCTCGAAGAACCGCGCATCGGCATCCAGTTCCACAAGCAGGCATTGAAGCTGTTCGAGGAATTGGGGGATCGGAAAGGCATCCTAGAAACGGTTGATCTGCTCAGTATGTCGGAAATGCTGGTAGGCGATTTTGTCATGGCGGCGCGCCACGCCGAGCAGACCGCTGAGCTGGCGGAGGAGTTGAACGTCAAGCATCTGCTGGCAACTGCGCTCGCCGCCGCCACGCTGAATTCGATTTACGCGGACGTGGCGGTATCCCCGCCACCGCATCCGTTCGACGAACGAGTTGCCTCGATGCAGAAAAGTCTCCAGTTGGTGCGTTCCATCGGCTGGCGCGCGCAGGAATCGTTTGTCAAATCGCTGTGCGGCTTCCTTTACGGGCGCAGCGGTGACTACGGTCGCGGGCTGCAATATGCGGAAGAGTCACGGGCAATTGCGCGCGAGATCGGTCACGAGCAGTGGCAGATTGAAGCGGCGCTGTCACTGGTGCAGATTTACTATGAGATGTGCGCTCTGGGGCGGGCGCGCGAGATCGCCGAGCCGCTGGTTGAACTGGCGAACCGCATCGGTTCCATCTATTGGAAACGAATGACAACCGCGCTGCTCGCCTTAACCGAGATCGCTCTCGGCGAACTGGATCGCGCCGAGAGTTTGCTTGACGGGATGGTGAATATCGACGCGCCGCCCGAACTCGTTCGCGCT
This sequence comes from uncultured Chloroflexia bacterium, assembly GCA_963814185.1. Taxonomy (GTDB): domain Bacteria; phylum Chloroflexota; class Anaerolineae; order Aggregatilineales; family Phototrophicaceae; genus Flexifilum. Next base: position 592,490 of record CAWFCF010000004.1, read on the forward strand.
GCGGATGTTGTGGGCGTCGCGCATTCAGCTTGAACTCGCCCGCGAACACTTTGAAATCGCGTTGAACCTGCTGGATGCCATGCTCCCGGTGACGCCCGGTCTGGACCAACGCGGCGAGCAAGGGATTCTGCTGATGTCGCTGCTGCGCGGCAAGGCGCTGCTGGGATTGCTCCGCAGCGGCAAAGGCACGCCCGCCGAGCTTGCGCCCCAAGCCGAATCCGCTTTGCGCGCCGCCGAATCGCTGGCGGAGGCGCATCACCTGCTGCCGATGCTCTGGCGGATTCGCGCTGCGCTGGGCGAGTTGTATCGCTACCTGATGCGCCCGGACGACGCCGAGCGGGAATTCGCCAGCGCCCGCGCCCTCGTCGAGCAGATCGCCCAAACCGCGCCGGACGACGATCTGCGCGCTCAGCTTTTGCGCGGCGCTGCCGAGGAATGGTCGAACCTGCGCGGCGATCTGGCGCATCGGGTGGTCAAGGGCTACCAGATTCGGGAAACTATCAGCAGCGGCGGCTTCGGCGTGGTCTACCGCGCCTATCAGCCAGTGGTAGATCGAGAAGTGGCGGTCAAGGTGATTCTGCCGCAGCACGCCAATCAGCCGGAATTCATCCGCCGTTTCGAAGCCGAAGCCCATTTGGTCGCGCGGCTGGAACATCTGCATATCGTGCCGCTCTACGACTACTGGCGCGACGAGGACGGCGCATTTCTGGTGATGCGCTACATTCGCGGTGGCAGTTTGGGCGACGTGCTTCAAAACGGCGCGCTCCCGCCCGAACTGGTCGCCCGCATCGCCGAGCAGTTGGGTTCGGCGCTGGCGGCAGCGCATCGTCAGGGCGTGATCCACCGGGACATCAAGCCCGACAACATCCTGCTGGACGAAGACGCCAACGCCTACCTGACCGATTTCGGCATCGCCAAGATCACCGGGCTGTCGCGCATCACCGCCGACGAAGGCATCGCCGGGTCGCTGCAATACATCTCGCCGGAGCAGATCAGCGGCGAGGCGGTCAGTCCTCAAACCGACATTTACGGCTTGGGCGTGGTGCTGTACGAGGCGCTGGCAGGGAAACATCCCTTCGCGGGCGCGAGTCCCTCCGACCTGATCTTCAAGCACTTGCAGGAGCCGCTGCCTGACCTGAGCGGCTTCAAGCCCGCCGTGAATGACGTGCTTCAGAAGGCGACCCGCAAAGACCCCGCCGAGCGCTTCGCCACCGCGCCCGACTTCGCGCAGGCGCTTCGTGTCGCTCTGTTCGGTGAGCAGACGCTTGCGCCGCCCCCATCCATCAACTTCGATGGGCTGTTGATTCGCAAGGTCAGCAGTGACGAAACCCAGCGCGGCTCTGCTGCCGACAACCCAACTCAGATCGACGCGCCGACCAGCTAGGCTGGTGCTGCCCAAACGAACCCGCGCGAGGCGGAGCGATCCGGCTCGTCCACTAGCTCGGTCTTGTAACCCGCTTGCAGCAAAATCGCCTGCACGTAAAACATGCAGGTGACGTTATGCACCTCCACCGCCAGAATCGGGCGCTGACTTTCCAACAGCCGCCGCGCGCCGCGCAGCACTTCCGCCTCTGCGCCTTCCACGTCCAGCTTGATGAAGGCGGGCGCTTCCATCCCGGAAGCGATCAGGCTGTCGATGCTGCGGGTCGGCACCCGGTGATCTTCAAGCTGATCGTACACCGCCTGTTTGACCCGATCTCCCGGCGCGCCATGCCGATCGAGGTAGCCAATCGACGCCAGCGCGGGATCGGCGCTGAAGCGAAAGAGCTGCTCGCCGTCTTGATCCGACAGTGCGATGGACTCGATCCGCACGCGCGCCGCCAGCGCGGGATTGCGCTCAAGCTGCTTCTGAATTCGGGCGATGTTGTGCGGATTCGGCTCGAAGGCGACCACTCTTCGGCTGCGCGCCGCCAGCATCAGCGTGTGGTAGCCGATCTCCGCGCCCACGTCCCACGACGCCTGATCGGTCAGATCAACCGACGCCAGCCGCTCGTAAATGTAGGCGTCGTAGCTGCCGCTCAGCATGGTTTGCAGCACCGGATTAGCGAGGTCGAGGTAGAGTTTCGCTCCCGCGAGGTCGCCTGCCGTCACCGTGCCCCAGCCCAACTGCATGTCGTGCCCCAGAATGGATTTCACCGCATTTTGCCATCGACTCGTTGTCCGTTACCATTGTGCCTCAATATTCATTTTAGGAGGACACGATGGCATTTCGTTTCGCCGCAATCGGGCTGAATCACAATCACATCTACGGGCAGGTCGAATGTCTGCTGCAAGCGGGCGCGGAGTTATTCGCTTATTACGCTCCCGAACCCGAACTCGCCGCCGAGTTCGGGACGAAATATCCACAGGCGAAGCGGACCCGCTCTGCCGACGAGATTCTGGAAGACCCATCGATTGACATCATCGCCAGCGCCGGAATCCCGATTGACCGCGCGCCGCTGGGCGTCCGCGCGATGCAGCACGGCAAGGATTATCTGGTGGACAAGCCCGGCTTCGCCACGCTCGACCAGTTGGCGGAAGCCAAGCGAGTCCAGCGCGAAACCGGGCGCATCTACTCGGTTTATTTCAGCGAGCGCTTCGGCAATCGGGCGACCGTCAAGGCGGGCGAGTTGGTCAAGTCCGGCGCGATTGGTCGCGTGATGCAGACCGCCGGGTTTGGTCCGCACCGCATCGGCGTGCCCTCGAAGCGCCCGGAATGGTTCTTCCACAAGCAGAATTTCGGCGGCATTATCAACGACATCGCCAGCCATCAGGTCGATCAGTTCCTCTATTTCACGGGCAGCACCCAAGCCGAAGTGGTCGCCTCTCAGGTCGCCAATTTCCATCACCCGCAATATCCCGAATTCGAGGACTTTGGCGATCTGCTGCTCCGCAGCCCGCAGGGAACCGGCTACATCCGCGTGGACTGGTTCACGCCCGACGGCTTGCCAACGTGGGGCGATGGTCGGCTGTTCATTCTCGGAACCGACGGCTATATCGAAGCGCGCAAATACGTCGATATTGGCGGGCGCGCGGGTGCCGATCACCTGTTTTGGGTGGACGCCAACGGAATACACTACCTCGATTGCAGCAACGTGGTGCTGCCCTTCGGCGTGCAGTTCCTCAACGACGTGCGCGACCGAAGCGAAACCGCCATGACTCAGGCGCACAGCTTTCTGGCGTCAGAACTCGCGCTGATCGCGCAGCAGCAGGCGAAGATGATTGCTACCCCTGTTTGATGGGTTCCCATCATAAGGATTTTGATAGCCGCTAACCTTACCCCGTGCAACCTTCGGTTGCCATCCCCTCTCCACAACGTGGCTGAGGGGGACAACACATCGTTACTTGAATGCAAATTGTTCTCGTAGGGGCGGGTCTTAGACCCGCCCCTACACGCGATCCGCGCAGCAGGGTGAGGTTGAAAACGATTCGCCCTGCTGTTACTTCCACGTTTTGAACCCCAACCGAAACGAGCGACGCGGAAACGGCGCTCGTTTTCGTGATGTTGTACACCCTCATTCGTGCGCTTTTTCACATGCCGAGCTTGCGCTGCCGCGTTACGCTGGTAACGACGGAGATTATCTGAGCGTTCCGCATCGCAAAGGGTTTCAATGGATACGTTTATTCTCGATAGTCCTCACTTTCAAGACCTGCTGGATGCTCTGCGACAGCGCGGCTACCGTGTGATCGCGCCGACCGTTCGCGGCGAGGCAATTGTCTACGACCAGATCGAGTTGGTGAGCGATCTCCCGGTTGGCTGGACGGACGAGCAGGACAGCGGCAGCTATCGGCTCAAGCGGCGCGACGACGATGCCTACTTCGGTTACGTCGCCAGCCCGCAGTCGTGGAAGCGGTTTCTCCACCCGCCCGCCGTGACTCTCTGGCAAGCCGACCGTGTCGATGGAACCTTCGCCGTGACCGCCGACGACTCGGAGCCGCCGCCTTATGCCTTCATCGGCGTTCGCGCTTGCGAGCTGGCGGCGATTGCCATTCAGGATCGCGTGTTTCTGGGCGGCGCGTTTGTCGATCCGATCTATCGGCGCAACCGCGAAGGCGCGTTCATCGTGGCGGTGAACTGCACGCAGGCGGGCGGCACCTGCTTCTGCGCCTCGACAGGGACGGGACCCGGCGTCGGCGCAGGCTTTGATCTGGCGCTCACCGAGATCATCGAGCCGGATCGACACGATTTTCTGGTGGAAGTTGGCACCGAACTGGGCGCTGCGGTGATGGATCAGATTCCGCACCGCAACGCCACCGACGAGGAGATCAGCAGCGCCCAGCGCCGCGTGGAAGCAGCGGCGAAGCACATGGGGCGCACGGTCGATCTCTCCCACACCAAAGCGCAGCTTTACGAGCGCTACGAGCATTCTCACTGGGATCAGGTCGCCGAGCGCTGCTTGATGTGCGGTAACTGCACCATGGTCTGCCCGACCTGCTTCTGCGCCACCATCGAGGACACCACCGATCTGAGCGGCGATCACGCCGAGCGCCACCGCCTGTGGGATTCCTGTTTCACGATGGATTTCTCGTACATTCACGGCGGCAGCGTGCGCTACACACCCAAAGCGCGCTATCGCCAGTGGCTCACCCACAAGATGGCGACCTGGTTCGACGAGTTCGGAACGCGCGGATGTGTCGGCTGCGGTCGCTGCATCACGTGGTGCCCGGCGGGCATCGACATCACGGCGGAGGTGAAGGCGCTTCAGGCGAGCCACAGCGTCCATACTCAGGAGGAACCAGCATGATCACCGTAGAGGATATGATCACTTCCCATAAATTCTTTCAAGGAATGACCTCAGAGCATCTGCATTTCATCGCGGGCTGCGCGTCCAACGTCACCGTCAATGCCGGAGAATATATCTTTCGGGAAGGCGAACCGGCGGAAAAATTCTACATGGTCCGGCACGGCATGGTCGCTGTGGAGACTCACGACCTGCGCAAGGGACCCGTTCAGCTTCAAACCATCATGGAGGACAACGTGCTGGGCTGGTCGTGGCTGTTCCCGCCCTACAAGTGGCAGAACGACGCCCGCGCCATGACGCTGGTGCGCATGACCGCTTTCGACGGCAGGTGCCTGCGCGAAAAGTGCGACGCCGACCACAGTCTCGGCTACGAAATGATGAAACGTTTCGCCGGAGTGTTGCTGGACAATCTCAGTGCGACCCGACTACAGGTGATGAATCTCTATGGCTGATCTGGCGCTGAAAACCAACGGAAATATCAACGGGAAACAGCTCGATCCGATGCGACCGGAGCCGTTTCGGATTCGGCGGTTCGTCAAGGAGACCGCCGACACCTTCACGCTCGAACTGATGCCGGTCGAAGATTACCGGATTCACCCGTTCGAGCCGGGGCAGTTCAACATGCTCTACGTCTTTGGCGTCGGCGAGATTCCCATCTCCATCAGCGGCGACCCCGCGCACCCGGAACGGCTGGTTCACACCGTTCGCGCGGTCGGGTCGGTCACCAATGCGATGAACGCGCTCAAGGTCGATGATGTAGTCGGCGTTCGCGGACCCTATGGCACGTCGCTTGGCCCGTCAAGCCCGCCAAAGGGCACGACGTAGTGCTGGTCGCGGGCGGTATCGGGCTGGCGCCGCTGCGCCCCGCCCTCTATCAAATCCTCGCGCGCCGGGAGGACTACGGCAAGATCGTGCTGCTCTACGGCACCCGTAGCCCGGAGGACATCCTGTTCCGGCGCGACCTCGAACAACTGCGCTCGCGCTTCGACCTCGAAATTCACGTCACCGTCGATTACGCGGGCACCCGCTGGCAGGGCAACGTCGGCGTGGTCACCAAACTGATCCCCAAAGCGCCGTTCGACCCCACTCAGGCGATGGCGATGATCTGCGGACCCGAAGTCATGATGCGCTTTACGGCGGCGGAGCTGCTCAAACGCGGCGTCGAAAAGGAGAAGATTTACGTGTCGATGGAGCGCAACATGAAGTGCGCGGTTGGGTTCTGCGGTCACTGCCAGTTCGGACCCATGTTCATCTGTCAGGATGGTCCCGTCTTCACCTACGACCACGTCGAACCGTGGATTAGTCGGTGGGAGGTGTGAGATGGCTGACCTGAAACCCAAATTGGCGGTGTGGAAATTCGCCTCGTGCGACGGCTGTCAACTGAGCCTGCTCGACTGCGAGGACGAACTGCTGGAAGTCGCCGAAGCCGTCAAGATCGCTTACTTCCCGGAGGCGACCCGCGCTCAGATTCGAGGACCCTACGACGTGTCGCTGGTCGAAGGCTCCATCACCACCGCGCACGACGCCGAGCGGATCAAGCGCATCCGCAAGCAGTCGAAATTCCTGATCACCATCGGCGCGTGCGCGACGGCGGGCGGGATTCAAGCGCTGCGCAACTTCCGCGACGTGGATGAAATGGTGTCGGCGGTCTATGCGACGCCTGCTTACATCAACACGCTGAGCAAATCGACGCCGATTGCCGATCACGTGTTTGTCGATTTCGCGCTGCGCGGCTGCCCCATCAACAAGCACCAACTGATCAGCGTGATCACGACTCTGCTGCGCGGCGGCAAGCCGAATATCCCCGCCTACAGCGTGTGCCTGGAATGCAAGCGGCGCGGCACGACCTGCGTGATGGTGTCGGAGGGGATACCGTGCCTCGGACCCGTGACCTACGCGGGCTGCGGCGCGCTCTGCCCGGCGTACAATCGCGGCTGCTTCGGCTGCTACGGGCCCATGGAGACGCCCAACACCGGCGCGCTCAGCGAGGCATGGCAGAAGCTCGGCGTCAGCGAAAAGGAACTGCTGCACGCCTTCCGGGGGATTAACGCCTATTCTGAAGCCTTCCGCAAGGAGAGCGAAGCACACGAACAGGGGGACGCATGAGCGCGAAGACCATCAAGGTCGATTTGCTGGCGCGGGTGGAAGGCGAAGGGGGACTCTACGTCAAGATTCGGGATAACCGGGTTCAGGACGTGAAGCTCTCGATCTTTGAGCCGCCGCGCCTGTTCGAGGCGCTCTTGCAAGGGCGAAGCTATGCCGAAGCGCCGGACATCACCGCGCGCATCTGCGGCATCTGCCCGGCAGCCTATCAAATGAGTTCGGTTCACGCGATGGAGCGCGCCTTCGGCGTAACCGTCGGCGGTCAATTGCGGGCGCTGCGCCGCTTGCTCTACTGCGGTGAGTGGATCGAAAGCCACGTGCTGCACGTCTACATGCTCCACGCGCCCGATTTCCTCGGCTACCCCGATGCGATCACACTGGCGAAGGATTTCCCCGATGTCGTCAAGACCGCGCTGCGCCTGAAGAAAATCGGCAACGCGCTGATGGCGCTGGTCGGCGGGCGCGAGATTCACCCGATCAACGTGCGGGTGGGCGGCTTCTACAGCGTGCCTACCAAGCGCGATCTGCTGGCGATGGTGGACGATCTGGAGTGGGCGCGCGACGCGGCGCAGCAGATGGTGCGCTTCACCGCCGGGCTGGATTTCCCCAACTTCGAGCAGGATTACGAGTTCGTGGCGCTGCGTCACCCGGACGAGTATCCGCTCAACGAGGGGCGGCTGGTCTCCAATCGCGGGCTGGACATCGACATTTCGCAGTACAACGATTATTTCGTCGAGGAACACGTCGAACACTCGACCGCGCTGCATTCGGTGATCCGCGAGCGCGGCGCTTACTTCGTGGGACCGCTCGCGCGCTACAACCTGAACTTCGACAAGCTGCCGCCGCTGGTGCAGGACATCGCCCGCGAAGTTGGCTACGACCGCAAGGTGAATAATCCGTTCCAGAGCATCGTCGTGCGCAGCCTCGAAACCCTGTTCGCCTGCGACGAAGCCCTGCGCATCATCCGCGAATACGAAGTGCCGGATCGTCCCTATGTCCCGGTGACGCCCCGCGCCTCGACCGGATTCGGCTGCACCGAAGCGCCGCGCGGAATCCTGTATCACCGCTATAGTGTGGACGACGACGGCGCCATTCTGAGCGCGCAGATCGTGCCGCCGACCTCGCAGAATCAAAAGACCATCGAGGGCGACCTGTGGCACTTCGTCGAAAAGCGGCTCGATCTGCCGCAGGAAGAACTGACCCGCGCCTGCGAGCAGGCGGTGCGCAATTACGACCCCTGCATTTCGTGTTCGACCCATTTCTTGAAGCTGGAAGTCAATCGGGAGTAACTCATGGCTGCTGCGCGCTGTATCGGGGTCGGCAATCTGTATCGACGGGATGATGGCGTCGGTCTCTACACCGCGCAGCTTCTACGCTTGGAGGCGCTGCCCGGCTTAAGCATCATCGAACAGACTGGCGAAGGCACTGCTCTGTTCGACGCAATCTCTGGGGCAAGCTGCGTCATTTTGATCGACGCGGTTCGCTCCGGCGCCGAGCCGGGCACCATTTTCGAGTTTTGCACCAAATCGCACGCGCTGCCCACCGAAACCTTCGGTCGGTCGAGCCACAGCTTCGGCATCGCCGAGGCGGTGGAACTGGCGCGCTCGCTGGATCAACTGCCGGAGTCCTGCACGGTCTACGGCATCGAAGGCGCCTGCTTTGATTGGGGGATGGGGTCTAACTCCGGCGGTGGAGAAAGCGGCGCGCCGCCTCGTGGGGCTGATCACGCGGGCGCAGCGGGACGCGCACGCCGCTCGGCTCACTGCTCAGCTAACCGAGTAGCGGCGATCACCGCCTGACCCAGCGCCAGCCCGCCGTCGTTGGGCGGCACCTGTCGATGCGTCAGCACCGCGAAGCCCTGAGCCAGCAATCCCTGCTGAATCGCCTTTAGCAGCACCACGTTCTGAAAAACCCCGCCGCTCAACCCGGCGGTGTTGATCTGCGTCCGTTCGCGCACCAGCACCGCGACCCGAATGATCGCATCCGCGACTGCCGCGTGAAATCTGCCGGACAGCAGCGCGGGCGATACTCCGGCGCGCATATCCGCGATCAGCCCTGCCAGCACCGGAGCCGGGTCGATCTGAATCGGGAACTCGCCGGACTCAATGCCGAACGCATAGGGCGTGTCGTCGATTTCGGCGGCGCAGCTTTCCAGTTCGATTGCCGCCTGCGCCTCGTAAGTGACAATCTGGCGCAGCCCGATCAGCGCCGCCGCCGAGTCGAACAGCCGCCCCATGCTGCTGGTCGGCACCGTGTTGATGCCCCGCTCAAGCTGGCGGCGCAGGATGCGCTGTTCTTCCAGTGAGCATGCCTGCATCGGCGGCAGATCGGCGTCCCACGCGATCCCGGCTGCCCATAGATGCGCCAGCGCTACGCGGTAAGGCTTGCGGATCGCGGCGTCGCCGCCGGGCAGCGGCGCGTATTTCAAATGTGCGGCGCGGGTGAACGAGCCGTAATCCGCGACCAGCACCTCACCGCCCCAGATCGCGCCGTCGATCCCGTAGCCGGTTCCGTCGAGGCTGATGCCAATCACCGGATCGGTTTGCCTGTGCTCTGCCATCACCGCCGCGACGTGGGCGTGATGATGCTGCACCTTGATCAGCGGCACACCGCGCACTTCAGCCGCCGCTGCTGCCCAGCGCGACGACAGATACGCCGGGTGCAGGTCGCAGGCGATGATCTGCGGCGTCAGGCGGAACTGGCGCTCCGCCTCGCGCTCCGCCGCTTCGAAAAGCGCCAGCGCCTCAAGGCTCGCCATATCGCCGAAGGGCTGGCTCAGGAAGGCGTCGTGACCGCGCGCAAGGCAGAAGGCGGCTTTCAACTCGCCACCAACCGCCAGCAGCGGACGTGTCGGGCAGGGCAGAACCAGCGTTTGGGTGGTCATGGCTGAGTCAGCAGATGCGCGGCAACTGCTCGCCGACCTGCATATCCACGATGCGGGTCGCGCCCAGCGCGGTCTTTGCTACTAGCAAGCCGGGATGATCCGCCACCACCCGCCCGATGATCGCCGCGTTGGTTCCCAAGCGATGCGCGCGCATCGCCTTAAGGACGCCATCAGCGTAGGGCTGGGGCACCAGCGCGATCAGCTTGCCTTCGTTGGCGACGTAGAGCGCGTCCATGCCCAGCATCTCGCAGGCGGACTGCACCGCTGGCTGAACCGGGATGCTCGCCTCGTCGATCACGATGCCGACTTTCGCCGCCTCTGCGATCTCGTTCAGCGAGGATGCCGCGCCGCCGCGTGTCGGGTCGCGCAGCACGTAGAATCTCCGGCGTGACTGCCAGCATCGCCGCGACCAGATCGTGCAGCGGCGCGCAGTCGAACTCGATTTCGGCGTCGAACTCCAATCCTTCGCGGGCGCTCATCACCGCCATGCCGTGATCGCCCAGTGTGCCGCTGACCAGCACCACGTCGCCCGGCTGTGCCCGCTGCGGGGCGATGTGCAGGTCGTCGGGCACGATGCCGATCCCGCTGGTATTGATGTACACGCCGTCGCCGTGCCCGCGCTCGACCACTTTGGTATCGCCGGTGACGATGGTCACGCCCGCGTGCCGCGCCGCTTCACCCATGCGCTCGGCGATGCTGCCGAGCAGATTCAGCGGCATCCCTTCCTCGATGATGAACCCGGCGCTCAGGAACAGCGGGCGCGCGCCGCTCATCGCCAAGTCGTTGATGGTGCCGTTGACCGCCAGATCGCCGATGCAGCCGCCGGGAAAGAACAGCGGGCGTACCACGAATAAATCGGTGCTGAAAGCCAGCCGCTGCCCGCCGAGCGCCAGCACTGCCGAGTCGCTGAGGGTTTGCAGCGTCTCGTTCTGAAAGGCGGGCATGAATAAGTGCTGCACCAGTTCCGCCGAAAGCTTGCCGCCTCCGCCGTGACCGAGCACCACGTTGGGGTAGTCACGCAGGGGCAGGGGACAGCTCCAGCCGTCAAAATTCAAATCGCTCATGATACCGTGTCCGGTAGATTGAACCGTCGATATTGGAAATAGGCGGCGCACGCGCCTTCGTTACTGACCATGGTCGCGCCCAGTGGATGGCGCGGCGTACACTCCACGCCAAACGCCGGGCATTGGTGCGGCTTGATCCGCCCGGTCAGCACCTCCCCGCTGTGGCACAGCGCCGGTTCTTGGGTCTGGATGTCGGTCACGGCGAACTTGATCGCCGCGTCGAACTCCCGGTACGGGTCGCGCAGCTTCCAGCCGCTCTGGGGGATCACGCCGATCCCGCGCCAGCCCCGGTCGCAGACCTCAAAGACCTGATCCAGCAGTTGTTGCGCCGGGAGGTTGCCTTCGCGGGTGACAGCGCGCTCGTAAGCGTTCTCGACTTCGGCGCGCCCATCCTCTAGCTGCTGAACCGCGCGGCGAATCCCTTCCAGCACGTCCAGCGGCTCGAATCCGGTCACCACAATCGGCACCTGATAGCGCTGCGCCAGCGCGGGATACTGCCAGTAGCCCATCACGCTGCACACGTGCCCCGCCGCCAGAAACGCCTGCACCCGATTGCTCGGCTGCCGCAAAATCGCCTCCAGCGCGGGCGGAACCAGCACGTGCGAGACCAGCATCGAGAAGTTCCCGAGTCCCTGCCGTTTCGCCTGCACCACCGCCATCGCGTTCGCCGGGGCGGTGGTCTCGAAGCCGATGCCGAAGAACACCACTTCTTTCGCCGGGTTCTCGCGGGCGATTTTTAGCGCGTCCAGCGGCGAATACACCACCCGAACGTCGCCGCCCTCACTCTTGACCCGGAACAGGTCTTGATGACTGCCGGGCACGCGCAGCATGTCGCCGAAGGAGCAGAAGATCACGTCGGACCGCGCGGCGATCACCAGCGCCTTGTCGATCACTTCCAGCGGCGTGACGCAGACTGGGCAGCCCGGTCCGTGAATCAGTTCGACCGTCTCCGGCAGCAGTTGGTCGATGCCGTTTCGGATGATGCTGTGAGTCTGCCCGCCGCAGACTTCCATCAGGCTCCAATGCCGGGTGGTGACGGCGCGGATTTCGTCCAGCAGCCGCGCCGCCAGTTCGGGACTGCGGAATTCGTCCAGATACTTCACGGGTTGAGTTCCTGATCCAACTGCTCGAACAGCGCCAGCAATTCCTGCGCCGACGCTTCGTCCAGCCGGGTGATGGCGAAGCCTACGTGAACAATGGTGTACTCGCCCACCTGAATGTCGGGGACGTAGGCGAGGCAGACCTCTTTCACGATCCCGCCGAAATCGACCCTACCCATCAGAAGTCCGTCGGATTCATAGATGCTCGTGACTTGTCCCGGAATACCCAGACACATCAGCGCACCTCCTGCACTGCCGCCCGTTCCAGTAGGAAATCCAGCCATTGATCCATGCCGATGCCGCGTTTGGCGGAGGTTTCAATCACCGGGACGCCGGGGTGAACATGATTGATCGCGTCGAGGACGGTGAGCCGCTCAAATTCGACCGCTTCGGCTAAATCGATCTTGGTAATCACGACCAAATCGGATGAATTGAACATGGGCGGGTATTTGAGCGGCTTGTCCTCGCCCTCGGTGGTCGAAAGCAGCACCACTCGCAAGTTTTCGCCCAGATCGTAGCTGGCTGGGCAGACCAGATTGCCCACGTTTTCGATGAACAGGAAATCCAGCGCGTCCAAGTTCCAGCCCTGTAAGAACAACTCGATCACGTCGGCTTCCAGATGGCAGTTGCCCGCCGTCTCGATCTGCTTGACCGGCGCGCCGGACCGGGCGAGCCGCTGCGCGTCGTGGTCGGTGGCGAGGTCGCCCACCAGCGCCGCCACGTGGCAGCCGCGCTCGATCAGGCTGCGCAGCGTTTCCTGCAAGAAGGTGGTTTTGCCCGCGCCGGGGCTGGAGACCAGATTGACCACGAACACGCCGCTTTTGGCGAAGCGTCCGCGCAAGTCGGCGGCGATTTGATCGTTCTTGCTCAACACACCCTGACGGATTTCAATCAGTCTCGGCTTCATCCTGTAAGACCTCCAATGAGATAATTTCGAGTTCGCGTCCGCGCCGCAGGTCGGCGCTGAATTCGCCGCACACGGGGCATTGAAGCGACTGGATCGACGCCAGCTCGCGCTCGCAGCGGCAGCGGGGGCAGTAAATCACCAGCGGCACGTCTTCGATGTCCAGCCGCGAGCCTTCGAGCAGCGTGCCTTTGGTCGCCACGTCGTAGGCGAACAGCAGCGCGTCTTTGACCACGCCCGCCATCGCGCCCAGCCGCAGGTGAACTGTCTGCACGGGCTGCCCCTCAGCGGCGGCTTCGGCAATCTCGACCAGATTCAGGGCAATCGAAAGTTCGTGCATTCCGGGCGGCACTCCTCTCAATTCATCCTAACACTCGGCGGCGCGGTGCTCACGTGCCGAATGACAGGAACTTCCGATTACAGATGCCCACTTCCAGCCGAATTGGTTACAATCGGGGAGAATCGCGGCAGCATAAAGGACAAACATGCGGGTATTGGTCACGGGTGGGGCGGGGCGCGTCGGCAAGCCGCTGACCGAGCGCCTCGTCGGTCACGGGTGGGACGTGCGCGCGGTGGGGATCGAATCTGGCACGCCGATAGAAGGCGTCGAGTACATCCCCTGCGACATTCTGGATTACGCGGCGCTTCGAGAGCAGATGCGCGGCTGTCAAGTGGTGGTGCATCTGGCGGCAATCGCCAGCCCGCTGGGCGCGCCGGGCACGCGGGTGTTCGACGTGAACGTCGCCGGAACCTTCAACCTGTTCGAGGCGGCAGCCGCTGAAGGCATCCAGCGGGTGGTGCAAGCCAGCTCGATCAATGCGTTCGGGTGCGCGTGGAGCATCGGCGACATGAAGGTCAATTATCTGCCGCTTGACGAGCAGCATCCTTCCTACACCACCGACGTATACTCGTTCTCGAAGCAGATGATCGAGGACGTGGGCGCGTATCATTGGCGGCGCGAGGGCATTTCCAGCGCCGCGATGCGCTTTCCGGCGGTGCTGTCGCCCGCACAGCGCGTGAGCGATCAGGGGCGCGAACAGCGGGCGCGGCTGCGCGCCATGCTGGACGAACTGGGCGCGCCGGAAGCGGAGCGCTCGGCGCGGCTGGCTGAAGCTCGGCGCGCGCTCGAGTTTCGGGCAAAGCGCCCGCTGGAGTTCGGCTACACGGGTGAGAAGCTGCCGCCGGACGATCTGCTGCTGCGGACTTACGCCTTTGACCGTTTCAACTTCTGGGCATACGTGGACGAGCGCGATGCGGCTCAGGCGATGGAAAAGGCGCTGACGGCGGATTTCGAGGGCAGTCACGCGCTGTTCATCAACGCGGAGCAAAATTCGCTGGGCTACGACAGCGCGACGCTGGCGCGGCTGTTCTTCCCGGAGGTGCCCGCTCAGCTTGAGGGCAGCGACTCGCTCGTGAGCATCGAGCGGGCGCGAGCGCTGATCGGTTACGCGCCGGAGTATTAGGCGGAGTGGGCGGGTCACAGACCCGCCCCTACGAAATCGCGCCGGAGGAATTGCAGGGTACGATATGGCGTGCCCCTATAGACGAGGTTTACGGCAAGATAGGTTTTAACTCAGCACTTTCTTGAGAGGTGGTGTATGTTCAAAATTGCGGAAGTGTTATCGCCGCAGCGCTCGCCGCTGTGGACAATGGTCAAGCAGTGTGGCATTGACGACGTGGTGGGCGGGATGGATTTCAGTCGGGGGCTGAACGTTCCGGCGGAAGAACTGCCCTGGAGCTACATGTCGCTGGTGCGGCTGAAGGAAAACTACGAGGACGCCGGATTCGCCTTCGATGTGCTGGAAAGCCGCCCACCCATGAACCAGATCAAGCTGGGGCTGCCGGGGCGCGATCAGGAAATCGACACCGTGTGCGAGTTGATCCGCAACATGGGCGCGCTGGGTATTTCGGTGTGGTGCTACGAATGGATGCCCGTGTTCAACTGGATGCGCACCTCGACCACCACGTCGACGCGGGGCGGAGCGATGGTCACCAGCTACGACAACAGCCTCATGAAAGACGCGCCGCTGACCGAATACGGCGTCGTCACCGAGGAACAGCTTTGGGAGAACCTCGCCTACTTCTTGGAACGAGTGGTGCCGGTCGCCGAAGCCGCCCAGGTCAAGCTGGCGATGCATCCGGACGATCCGCCGCTCTCGCCGATTCGCGGCTTGGGGCGGATCATGCGCTCGGTCGAGAATTTTCAGCGCCTGCTTGACCTCGTACCCAGCCCGGTCAATGGGATCACGCTGTGTCAGGGCAACTTCACGCTGATGACCGACGATCTGCCATCGGTGATCCGGCATTTCGGCAAGCAGGAGAAAATCTTCTTCGTGCATCTGCGCGACGTGCGGGGCACGCCGGAGAAATTCGTCGAGACCTTCCACGACGACGGGCAGACCGATCTGCTGGCATGTATGCGGGCATACCGTGAGGTCGGGTTCGAGGGCGTCGCGCGACCGGATCACGTGCCGACCATGGAAGGCGACAGCAACGAACACGCCGGATATTCGTCGATTGGGCGCCTATTCGCAATTGGATATTTGAAAGGGCTGCGTCAAGCGGTGTACTCTAGCCAATGAGCAGTTAAAAGTGAAAAAGTTAAAAAACTCTCCATTGGAGGCTCTTGACCTTTAACTTTCACCTTTTAACTTTCAACCCAATTAGATCGTTTTCGCGGATATTCATAAAAAAGGATATAGAGGGATGTCACAAGAGAGCGTTTTGGAACTGCAAGCCCGCTGGGACAAGATTCGGGTCGCCAACGTGTACGACGCGCTGGATCGGATGGGCTACCCAAATCAATGCCTGTCGCTGTCAATCAAGCCGCTGTTTCCCAAGCAGCACCTCGCGGGCGCGGCGGTCACGGCGCGGGGCGGGCGCGATCCGCGCGCTCGTGACGAAAAGCATCCGAGCAACTCGTCGTTCGAATCGGTCTACGAGTTGATTTATCCGGGATCGGTCTTAGTGCTGGACTGCGGCGACGAACCGTATTCCGGCAAGTTCGGCGAGATGACCAGTTGGAACTTGCAGCAGCACGGCGCGAAAGGCTTGGTCTCCAACAGCTACATCCGCGACCTGCTCGGTCTGGAAGTCATTCCCGATTATACGGTGTGCGCGGTTGGCACCTCACCGGTCGAATCGGCGGCGCGCTGGCGCATCCACGCGACCAACATGCCGATTGCCATAGCGGGCACGCTCACCACCCAGATTCGCATCAATCCGGGCGACTGGATCGTGGGCGACCCGGACGGCGTAATCGTGGTGCCGAAGGAGATTGCGATGGAAGCGCTGGTCAACTCCGAAGAGATCGAGGTGCGGGAGCAGGGAATGCGCGAGGACTTCGCCAAAGGCGTGAGCTTCGAGGACGCCTTCAAAAAGTGGGGTCGTGCCTAAGGCATAAAGGAGCACTATGGAATCGCCTTACGAAGCAACTTGGGAGTCGCTTGCGCGTTACCGCGTCCCGGAGTGGTATCAAGACGCGAAGCTGGGCATCTTCATCCACTGGGGCGTCTACTCGGTGCCCGCCTTCGATAACGAGTGGTACCCGCGCAACATGTACCGACGTGGCAGCCGCGCCTATCGGCATCATCAAGCGCGGTGGGGGAATCAAGCCAGCTTCGGCTACAAGGACTTCATCCCCATGTTTCGCGGCGAGAAGTTCGACGCCGACGGAGTGGGCGTCGCTGTTCCGGCGCGCGGGCGCGCGCTACGTCGTCCCAGTGGCGGAGCATCACGACGGCTTCGCCATGTACGACTGCTCGTTCTCGCGCTGGACGGCGGTTCACATGGGTCCGAGGCGGGACGTGATCGGCGAGATCGCGGAGGCGGTTCAGCACGAAGGGCTGGTGTTCGGCGTATCCAATCACCGCGCCGAACACTGGTGGTACTTCAACGGCGGGCGGCAGATCGAGTCGGACGTGCGCGACAGCAACTACGCCGATCTGTATGGTCCGGCGATGCCGGTCCCGATTCGTGGGTGGATACGGACGAGTGGCATTCCACCGACTGGAAGCCGCGCCCGGACGGGAAATATCTGGAGGACTGGCTGGCGCGCAACTGCGAGCTGGTGGATAAGTATCAGCCGCAGGTGGTCTATTTCGACTGGTGGGTCGAGCAGACGGTATTCGCGCCCTATCTCCAGCGCTTCGCCGCCTACTATTACAATCGCGGGCGCGAATGGAATCGCGGGGTGGCAATCGACTACAAGAACATCGCCTTCCCGGAAGGGGCGGCGGTGCTGGACGTTGAACGGGGCCAGTTGAGCGACATTCGCCCGCTGTTCTGGCAGACCTGCACCTCAGTGGCGCGCAATTCGTGGGGCTACACCGACGAGCAGAATTACAAGAGTGCCGCCTACATCCTGCACGATTTGATCGACGTTGTGAGCAAGAACGGCACCATGCTGCTGAACGTGGGTCCGCGCGCCGACGGCAGCATCCCGGAGCCGGAGCGCGATCTGCTGCTTGAAATCGGCGGCTGGCTGGCGGTGAACGGCGAAGCGATTTACGGGACGCGCCCGTGGAAAATCTACGGCGAAGGTCCGACCCAGATCGCGGCGGGAGCCTTTCAGGACAGCCAGAGCCATCCCTACACGGCGCACGACTTCCGCTTCACCACCAAAGGCGACACGCTCTACGCGATTGCGCTGGCGATGCCGGACAACCACGAACTGGTGATCGAGTCGCTCGGCTCGAACTCGGTGCTATACCCGACCGGGATTCAGACCGTGAAACTGGTGGGCACCGACAGCCCGCTCCAGTGGTCGCGCGGCACGGAAGGGCTGTGGGTGCGGCTTCCGGAGGCAATCGAGGACAGCCCGGCGGTGACGTTGAAGATCAACGGGTAGAAAAGGGGCACGGCAGCGCTGTGCCCCTACCCATCCTTTATTCAGACCTCGGAATTATTCTTGATGAAATCGACCAGATCGTCGATGGTCGTGAAGGCAAGCCCGGTGACGGTATCCGCTGCCCCATAGTAGACCGCGATGCGCCCGGTATCGGGATCGAACAGCGAGGCGCAGGGGAATACCACGTTGGGCACGTCGCCGACGCACTCATAGGGCATCTGTGGCGAGAGCAAATACGGCGCCGCTCGGTACAGCACTCGCCACGGCTGATCGAGGTCGAGCAGGGCAGCGCCCATGCTGTAGACAAATCCGTTGCACGAAGTCAGCACGCCGTGATAAATCAGCAGCCAGCCCTCGCTGGTTTCGATGGGGATAGGTCCCGCACCGATCTTGGTGCTTTCCCAGCGCCAGCCCTTCGGCCTCATGACAAAACGATGCCTGCCCCAGTAAATCATATCCGGGCTTTCGCTGTAGAAGATGTCGCCAAAGGGCGTGTGCCCGGTGTCGCTGGGGCGGCTGAGCATGGCGAACATGCCGTTGATCTTGCGAGGAAACAGCACGCCGTTGCGGTTGTAGGGCAGGAAAGCGTTCTCCAGAAAGTGGAATTCCCGAAAATCGAAGGTGTAGCCGATGCCGATGGTGGGACCGTGATAGCCGTTGCACCACGTCACGTAGTAGCGGTCTTCCACCCACGTCACGCGCGGATCGTAGCGGTGCTGAAATTCGCTCAGTTCGGGATCAGCATACTGCCACTGGATCGGTTCGGGTCGATCTGCCAGTGAAAGCCGTCGTCGCTGTGCCCGCTGTGTAAATTCATGATGCGGCGGGTATCGTCCACCCGAAAGACGCCCCCGAATTTGCCCTCGAATGCGATGGCGGCGCTGTTGAAGATGCTGTTGGAGGTGGGGGTGGCGTCGCGCGGGATGACCGGGTTGCCGCTGTAACGCCACATCACCGCGCGGGAGGCGGGCGGGCGGTCTTCCCACGGGATGTTTGGGAGCGGTTCGCCCATCATGCGAACGCTCGGCTTCGTCAGGGAGTTGTAGTCCATAAGTGTGCTCCAGAATAGACGCTTTGTGCAAAATGGATGAAGTTCGTGCCCCGGAGAGTGCTTGACAAAATATTCGATAGAGCATACCATCGAAATAGCGCGCGAACAAGTTCGTGATTGTTCGAACAAAACGCGAACAAATATTGTTTTTTGGGAATAGATCAATGGGCAAGAAACCAACCCTGCGCGATATTGCACAACACGCGAATGTGGCGCTGAGCACCGTAAGTCAGGCGCTCAACAACAAGGCGGGTGTTTCGCCGGAAATGCGTCTTCGCGTGCTGGCTTCGGCGGCGGAACTCGGTTATCGCCCAAAGATCGCCGCAGAACTTCCTCAGATCACCGAGGTGAAAACCCTCGGACTCCTCACCAAACGACGCAACGGCGACGCGCTAATCATCAACCCGTTCTATTCGTACATCATCGCCGGAGCCGAATCCGAGTGCGGTCGTCACAACATCAGCCTGATGTATGCCAACATCGAGGTGGACGAGCATAACTATGCGCTCGCCATGCCGTCGATGCTGACCCAGTCGCGCGTGGATGGTGTGATCGTGCTCGGCGCATTTTTGGAGGAGACGCTGGCGGACATCAGCAACCGCGCCAGCCAGAATGTGGTTCTTGTGGATGCGTACACTCCCAAAGGGGATGCGTTCGACAGCGTGCTGGTCGACAATGTCAGCGGCGCGACGAAAGCCGTGAATTACCTAATCGCGCGCGGGCATCGTCAAATCGGGCTGATCGGCAGCGAATCGGGGTCGTATCCGAGCATCGCGGAGCGACGCCAAGCTTATCTGTCGGTACTGGCGCAGCACCAACTCGAACCGTTCATCGAGGACGGCGCATTGACGGGTCCTGCCGCTTATCAGGCAACACAGAAACTGATAGCTCGTGCCCCGGAAATCACAGCTATTTTTGCCTGCAACGACGAAGTAGCAATCGGTGTGGTCAATGCGCTGCAAGACAGCGGGCTTTGCGTGCCGGAAGACATGTCGGTGATGGGGTTTGACGACATTCATCTGGCGCAGGAGCTAAGACCGACCTTGACGACGATGCACGTAGACAAGGTCTTAATGGGGGTCGTGGCGGTGCGGCAGTTGATGGATCGGGCGTTGAACCCCCATCGCACATCGCTCAAGACGTTGGTCAGCACACAGTTGATTGAACGGGAATCAGTGCGGTCAATCGCTGTGTAGAGGAGCACATCTCAGCTTGCACGCCGGGCATTGGCAGCCAACCATAACAGCCTGACGTAAGCAAAGCGAATGCGCTCCCCCACACGTGTACCGGAGTACTGCTCTAGTCTAGGAGCATTTCGCATGAAACGCAACGTAATTTTGTTCGTTTTAGTTATTTTGATTCTGTCTCTCAGCCTCTCGGTCAACGCTCAAGGAACTTCAATCAAGGTTTGGATCAACGGCGGCACCAACGGCGCAACCGCTCTGCAAAACGCTTCGGCAGCTTTCACGGCAGAAACCGGCATCGCGGTCAGCGCGGAAGCGGTCGATTGGAGCAACGCATCGGCTCAATATCTGGCGGCGATCAACGCGGGAACCGGCGCGGACATCGTGATCGGCGGCGAGTTCCTACGGGATCGACTTCGGCAACATCGGCGGCTTGATCGACCTGAAGGCAGCCTACCCGGACGACATTCAGGCGCTGCTGGATGGCAGCAGTGCGGCGATGGAGCAGGCAGTCATCGGCACCGACGGCAAGGTTTACGCGGTGCCGTTCAACGAAGACATGCTGCTGATGTACTACCTCACCGACAACCTCACGCAGGCTGGCATTGATCACCCGCCGACCACGTGGGATGAACTCACGGCGGACGTACAGGCGCTGCAAACTGCCGGAATGGGCGGCATGGGCGTCGGCTGGGGCGGCGTCTCGTGGCTCAATTATCAGGACTTCCTCGCGCAGGCAGGCGGCAGTTGGTATACCGCCGATTGCAGCGCGTCGGCGGTCAACAGCGACGCGGGCATGACCGCGCTCCAGTTCTACACCAGCTTGTACAGCGATCTGGGCACGCCGCAGGATGCGTCTGATCCGAGCGGTCTGAACACCGGCGCGATCTCGATCCTGCTGGATGGCGAATGGCAGGCGGCGGGCATCGACGCCTCCTACCCGGACATCGCGGGTAAGTGGGCGGTTGCTCCGCTGCCGGTGGGTCCCGCTGGCAATAACGACTCCTTCGTTGGCGGATCGGCAATTGGCATCTTCTCCTATTCCCCCAACGCGGACGCGGCTTGGCAGTTCATACAATGGCTGCAAACCGCCGAAGCAGCGCAAGCGCTGATCACTGAGAACGCCAACTTTAGCGTGCTGTTCGTTCCGCCGCAGGCTCCCAACCTGCAGTACATCGTGGGCGCGCCGTCGGTCAACGAAACCATCAACGCGCAGGCGCAGCACCTGACTCCTCCGCCGAACTGCCCCGGGTGGGAGCAAATCGGCACCGACATCAACAACGCGCTTCAGGGCGTCGTGATCCAGAACGGCGACTATCAGGACGGGCTGTCCGCGATGGAAGACGCGATCAACAATGGGTTGGTCACTTACGCCCCGGCGACCAAATCCGCACCGTAATCGTTCCGTTTCGCATATCTATTGATGCTCCTCGTCCGGGGGATAGGTTCTTCCCCCGGACGAGCCTCAGCCCGGTTGAGAGGTCAACGATATGACAACGCGAACGAGCGCCGTAAGCCCTGAAGGGACTCAAAGCGCGACTCGGCGGCACAATTCGCTGCTGAGGCGTATCTGGCGCGCGCGCGTCTCCTACTTGATGCTGCTTCTCTTTTTCTTGCCGTTTGTTGTTTTTCAGATGTATCCGATTGCCCGCTCGGCGTACCTGAGCCTGACCGACTACACCGGATCGCCCAGCAAACCGATCAATTTCGTTGGGCTGGACAATTTCCGGGACTTGATGAGTCTGGAACTGGTCACGCTGCCGCGCTTGACCGACGCGAACACGGGCGAGCCGATGTTCCAATGCGGTCGCAGCAAAGTGCCTGCCAGTCAACTGGCGGCGGCGCAGGCGAAAGGCACCACCTGCGTGGCGGCGTATGCCAACCCGCGCGATTACGTGAGCGACGGCTATACGGCGTGGCGACCGCTGTACACGTCCGACAGCTATCAGACCATGATCACCGCGACCGATACCCGCTTCTGGACGGCGGTGTACAACACGGTGGTCTACGTGGCGGTTAGCGTGGTTATCAAGCTGATCCTCGGCTTGCTGCTGGCGCTGATGCTTCAGCGGCAGACCCGCACCAACATGATCATGCGCGCGGTCTTCTTCCTACCGTCGGTGACGGCGGGTGTCGCCATCACGGTGGTATGGGGCTGGATATTCAAAGGGCAAACCTTCGGGCTTGCCAATTCGGTGCTGGCGCAGTTGGGCATATCGAACACGGTGATCGCCTTCCTCGCTGACCCCACCTACATGATGCCTATCCTGCTGGCGCTGTCGATCTGGGGCGGCATCGGCTACACCATGATCTTGTATCTCGCCGGATTGCAGACGATTTCGACCGAATACTACGAAGCGGCGACCGTGGACGGCGCGTCTACGCGCGATAAGTTCTGGCACATCACGCTGCCACTGCTGCGCCCGACCACCGTCTTTCTGGTGATCACCGGGATTATCGGGTCGTTTCAGGTCTTTGACACCGCCTACATCCTGTTCAACCAGACGGCGCAGAGCGTTGGCGGGACGCTGGATGCCGCGCTCACGATTGTGGGCTACCTGTACGAGAAGGGCTTCCGGCTGTTCCAGTTGGGCTATGCGTCCGCGATTGCGTGGTTCCTGTTCATCGTGATCTTCATCATGACACTGATTAATCTGCGCGTCGGGCGATCAAACGAGGCATATTGATCATGAACATCACTTACGAAACCTCGACGCGATCCAAAGTTTACGGCAGGCTGCCGTACATCCCGCTGATGCTGGCGGCTATCGTGATGCTGGCGCCGTTCTACTGGATGGTGCTGGGCGCCTTCAAGAGCTTCTCGGAACTGGAAGCCTCACCGCCGACTTTCTACGTGGCGCACCCGGCGCTCGACAACTTCTTTAATCCCGACTGGGTGCCGGGCACCAACACCAGTCAGGAGATTCAAGGGTTGTTCCAGTTCTACCCACAGGTGCAGGGTGGATTCCTGCGGTTTTACGCCAACAGCCTGTTCGTGGCGGTTGCAAACACGATTCTGGGGCTGGCGGTTGCGGCGCTTGCCGCTTACGTGCTGTCGAAACACCACTTTCCCGGTAGAGACCTGCTGTTCCTCGTCATTCTGGCGTCGATGATGGTGCCGTGGCAGGTGGCGCTGATACCGGGCTTCATCATCGTGCGGGACCTCGGCTGGATCGATAACTATCTGGCGCTGATCATCCCGGCGATCCCGAAAGCCTACACGCTGTTCTTCCTGCGCCAGTACATGCTTTCGATCCCGGACGAACTGATCGACGCGGCGCGGGTCGATGGCGCGGGGGAAATCCGCATCTGGTGGCAGATCATGATGCCGCTGATCGTCCCGGCGCTGATTGCGATGGGGCTGTTCCTGTTCCTCGGCGAATGGAACAATCTGGTGTGGCCCCTGATCGTGATTCAATCGCAGGACATGCGAACGCTGCCGGTGGTCATGTCAACTATGGTGTCGCAGCTCTCCACACCGATCAATCTCGGTCTGGTGATGGCGGCGTCGCTGCTGGTGTCGCTGCCCACGCTGATCATGTTCCTGCTGTTCCAGAAGCAGTTCGTGAAGGGCATCGCGCTGACCGGAATCAAGGGGTAGAGCATTGAGAGGTCGCGCCCCTACAGAGACCGTTTTAGGAGAATAGCTTTGAAGAAGTTATTGATTGCGCTGTTGATGCTGGCGTTGACCAGCGTGGCTCAGGCGCAAACGGCGGGCGCAGCGCGAGTCAACGGCGTGACCGTGCTGGAAGCTGCGCCCCGATTATACGAAAAAGTCGAACTGGTGGCGGACATCGACGCGACGGTGAGCAATCCCTATGATCCCGACGTGATTCAGGTGGACGGCGAGTTCACGGCTCCCTCTGGGGCGCAGATCACGGTGCCGGGCTTTTACTACCGCGACTATCTGGACACCCACGACGTTCTGACGCCGACCGATGACTGGTCATGGCGGGTGCGTTTCACGCCGACCGAAGTGGGCACCTATCAGTATCAGGTGACGGTAACGACGACCGGCGCGGCGGTCAGCAGCGACACCGGATCGTTCACGGTCGCGGCGTCGGATCATCCGGGTTTCATCCGGCTCGATTCGCGCAACCCGCAGTATTTCGCCTTCGACAATGGCGCGCCCTATTTCCCCATTGGTGAGGATATGGGCTGGTCGAATAGTCCCGATCCGCTGCCAGATTACGCGGACTGGCTCGGCAAGCTCTCGGCGGCGGGCGGCAATTTCGTGCGGGTGTGGATGGCTCCGTGGGGTTTCGACATTGAATGGAGCGATACCGGGCTGGGGAATTACAGCGGGCGGCAGGAACAGGCGTATCAACTGGATCGCGTGTTCGACCTGCTGGAAGCGGATCACGTCTACATGATGCTGTCGCTGCTGAATCACGGGCAGTTCTCGACCACCACCAATCCGCAGTGGGATCAAAACCCGTTCAACGCCGCGAACGGCGGTCCCTGCGCCGATCCGGCGTGCTTTGCGACCAATCCCGACGCGCTGCGGCTGTGGAAACAGCGGCTGCGCTACATCGCGGCGCGCTGGGGCTATTCGACTAACATCATGGCGTGGGAATGGTGGAACGAGGTCAACTGGACGCCGCTGCTATCCTCGAATATCCTCGCTCCATGGATCGCCGAGAGCGCCAGCTATCTGCGCTCGCTCGACCCGTATCATCACCTGATCACCCACGAAGGATCGCCCATCAACGACACGGCGGTCTGGACGCAGGATACGCTCGATTTCACGCAGGATCACCGCTACAACATGAGCAATCTGCTGCTGAGCTTCCGGCAGGACGTGCCGGATTGGTTGAAAGCCTACCCGAACAAGCCGTTCCTCATCGGCGAGTTCGGCGACCCGCTGAATATCGACAATCTGGGGGTGTTTCTGCATCTGGGGTTGTGGAGTGCGCCAATGAACGGCTCCGGCGGCAGCGGCATGACCTGGTATTGGGACGATTACGTGGATCGACTGAACCTGTACGACCAGTTCAAAGGGATTGCGGCGTTCTTCCGCGACGAGGACATGGCAGCTCGAATGTGGCAGACCACCACTGCGAAGCTGTCTCCGCACAGCGGCGCCTACGCCTATGGGATTCAGGCGAGCGATGCGGCGCTGCTGTGGATCGTGAACTCGCAGTACGGCAATTCAGGACTCCAGAAGCAGTATAACGACGCGCTGCGTCAGGCGATCCTCTCGCGCGGGAGCCGAGCCGCCGTCTACAGCTTCGAGGACGGCACCGAAGGCTGGACGCTGGATTCGGCGTCGCCATCGGGGATCATGCTGGCGACCTCGACCGATCAAGCGAGCGATGCGGACACGTCGCTGGTGGTCACGGCGTCGTTCACGGGCGAGAGCGGGCAGGTGGCGACTGCGCTGGTTCAGCCCAACGCGGATTGGTCGGGGCACACCTCGGTTTCGGTGAACGTCTACGCGCCGCAGGACGCAGCCGACTTCGAGGCGCAGGTTTACGCCAAATCCGGCGGCGCAGAGGCGGATTCCGCTCACGTGGCGCTGTCGCCGGGCGCGTGGACGACGGTCACGCTGGATTTAAGCACGCTCGGCGACCTGAGCAGCGTCCGCGAACTGGGGGTCAAGATCGGCAGCAACATCGCCGTGTTCGACGGAAGCTTCTACATCGACCGGGTGGTGTTCAGCGATCAACCGGCGGTGGTGTTCAGCTTCGGCACCATCGAAGGCGCATCGGTGACGGTCACGGGGCTGACGCCGGGCAGCTATACCGCCGAAGCGTGGGACACGACCGCCGGGACGCTGATCAGCCGCACGCCGATGAACAGCAGCGACGGATCGCTGGAGATCGCGCTGCCCGCGTTCACGGGCGACCTAGCGGTGAAGGTCAAGCTGGGATAAACATGCCGAAAAACGGGCGTACGCCGTGCGCCCCTCCGCGCATCTCCCCTTTGCAATTGGGTCGCAATGGCGTAATATTGAATGTCATGGAATGCATGACAGGACGCGACCTGTGCAGCCGATTCCCGTGCTGATCTATGACGGCGCGTGCAGTTTTTGTCGAATCTGGGTGAACCACTGGCACAAGCTGACCGGGGACACGGTGCGCTACGCGCCGTCGCAGGAGGCTGCCGAGCTGTACCCGCAGATCGCGCCGGAGCAGTTCGCGCGGGCGGTGCAGTTGATCATGCCGGACGGCGAGGTTTACAGCGGCGCGGACGCGGTATTTCGGCTGCTCCGCGAACCACGCGGCGGACTATTCTGGCTGTACCAGCGAGTCGCCGGGTTCGCGGCAGTCTCCGAGCGGGCGTACCGATGGGTCGCCGCGCACCGGGACGCTTTCTACTGGCTGACCATTCTGCTGTGGGGCAGGGACATCGGTCCGCACCGCCACACGCTGACCCGCTGGTTGTTCCTGCGCGCGCTCGGCTTGATCTACCTGCTCGCGTTCCTGTCGATGGCGGCGCAGATCAAGGGGCTGATCGGCAGCAGCGGCATTTTGCGCGTGAGCAGCTTCCTCAAGGCGGTCAGCGGCGCCTATCCCGCGCCGGGGCGCTACCTGCTGCTGCCGACGCTGGCATGGATCAACAGCGGCGATGCGTTTCTGCAAGCGCTGTGCTACGGCGGCGCGGCGCTTTCGGTGCTGCTGATCTTGGACGTGGCAACGGTTCCGGTGCTGGCGCTGCTGTGGCTGTTCTATCTCTCGCTGGTGAACGTCGGACAGGACTTTCTGTCGTTCCAGTGGGACATTCTGCTGCTGGAAGCCGGATTTCTGGCGATCTTTCTGGACTCGTTTCACCTGCTGCCGAGGCTGTCGCGCCAGCGCGCGCCCTCGATCCTGATCCTTTGGCTGTTCCGTTTTCTGTTGTTCCGGCTGATGTTCATGTCCGGGCTGGTGAAGCTCGCCAGCGGCGACCCCAACTGGCGCAATCTGACCGCGCTCAGCTACCACTACTGGACTCAGCCGCTGCCGACGCCGCTATCGTGGTACATGACGCAGCTTCCTGCGTGGTTCATGAAAGCCTCGACCACGTTCACGTTCGCGGTCGAGTTGTTCGTTCCCTTCCTGTTCTTCATGCCCCGGCGCATCCGATTCGCAGGCGGGCTGCTCACGATCACGCTGCAAGTGATGATTCTGCTGACCGGCAACTACACCTTCTTCAACTGGCTGGCGATTGCGCTGTGCATCCTGCTGTTTGACGACGAGGCACTAGCGAAGTTCTTCCCACAGCGCTGGCGCGGGATCGCGCTGCCGCCGCCATCGAATGCCAAGCGGGTGATCGCGGTGGGGCTGGCGCTGGTGATCGGGTTCGTGGGCGGGGTCAAGGTGCTGAACCTGCTGGATTCGCGCATCAGTCCGTATCGGCTGCCGCCGCCGCTGGACGAGGTCTACAGCCGGGTGAGCAGCCTGTACATCACCAACAGCTACGGGCTGTTCGCGGTGATGACCACTACGCGCCCGGAGATCATCGTTGAGGGCAGCAATGATGGCATCAACTGGCTGCCCTACGAATTCCCCTACAAGGCGGGCGACGTGAACCGGATGCCCGCTTACGTCGCGCCCTACCAGCCGCGCCTCGACTGGCAGATGTGGTTCGCCGCGCTGAGCGGCGACTACCGCAGCAGCTCGTGGTTCGTGAGCTTTGTCTATCGGCTGCTGCAAGGCTCGCCGGACGTGCTGGCGCTGCTGGCGAACAATCCGTTCCCGGATGCGCCGCCCAAGTACATCCGCGCAGAACTGTACCAGTATCACTTCACGACGGCGGCGGAGCGCAGCGAAACCGGCGCGTGGTGGACGCGCGAATTGGTCGGCGCCTATCTGCCGCAGGTGTCGCTGGACAGCTTCAATACGCCCCGCTGAGCGAGAGGACGCACCAAACCGTCGGATTCCGGCGCGGTTGCAATGCTTGTTGTAATTGACAGCGGCGAGGAAGGTTCTATAATGGCAAGTAGAATACTTTATTCAGTGAATAAACTATGGCGCGACGAGCATTACTGAAGGCTTTAAACCGATCCAGCATCCTGAACGTGGTCAAGCGGCATGGACCGATTGCGCGGGCGGACATCGCGCGGCTGACCAAGCTCAGCCCGGCGACCGTCACCATGCAGACCGCCGGGCTGATCGAGGACGGCTTGATCTACGAGAAGCAGGAAGGCGACTCACGCGGGGGACGCCCGCCGATTCTGCTGGCGCTGACCACCAGCGCGATCTACGTGGTCGGTGTGAAGCTCACCGAAGCACACGCCATCCTCGCGCTGACCGACCTCAACGCCGAAATCGTCGCCCAGCAAACCCTCACCCTCGAATCCACTGATCCGAAAGTGGTCGCCGACCAACTCGAAGGCGGCATCCGCGCGCTGCTGGAAGCCGCATCGCTGCCGCGCAAGCACCTGCTGGGCGTGGGCGTCGGCACGGCGGGCATCATCGACTCGGTGAACGGGATTGTGCGGATGTCTCCGCACACCCATTGGCGCGACGTGCCCTTCGGCGAAACGCTGGAAGAACGGCTCGGCTGCCCGGTTTACCTCGATAACAACGTGAATACCCTGACGCTGCTGGAACGGCTATACGGTCTGGGGCAGCACATCGATAATTTCCTCGTGATTACGGTCGGCTTGGGCGTGGGCATGGGCATCGTCTGCAACGGACAGGTTTACCGTGGCGCGAGCGGGAGCGGCGGCGAGTTCGGTCATACGGTGATCGATCCCGATGGGCTGCGCTGCTCGTGCGGGAACATGGGCTGTCTGGAGACTTTCGTCGCCGATCCGTGGCTGGTGTACCGCGCGAAGCAGGCGAAGCTGAACGTCGATACGCCGGACGAACTGGTACAGGCGGGCGAGGCGGGCGACGAAACCGCCCTGCGCATCCTGCGGGACGCGGGGCTGGTGCTGGGGCAGGGCGTGGCGAATCTCATCAACCTGTTCAATCCGTCGATGATCATCGTGAGCGGCGAAGGCGTGCGCGCGGGCGACGCCCTGTTCGAGCCGATGCGTACCGCCATCCGTCGGCACAGCTTTTGGAAGCTGGATCAAGAGGTCGATATTCGGGTCGAGGCGCTTCAGGATGCAAGTTGGGCGCGCGGGGCTGCCAGTCTGGTGCTGAACAAGATATTCGATAGTCCGATGGCGGTGGGCGCAGAGTTGGCATAGGGGCAAGATGCGAGAGCGGGTCACAGACTTGCCTCTACAGGCGGGTTATCTCCGAGGTTGGGGGTTTTTTACCCAGACTTTGTTCATCTAGTAAACAAAGGAGGGCGATGTAAGGGCGGGAGACAGAGGTTGGAGCGGAAAACGGACCGATCGCAACTGGAAACTCTCTGGAACAAAAGATATTCCAATTGGAAGCTAAAAAAGGAGACATAAACAAATGCGTAAATTGGTTTTGCTGGTCATGGTCGCGCTGCTGCTGACGATCACCTCGGCAGTGCTGGCACAGGATGATACGGTGACGCTGAAGTTCTGGCACACTTATAACGAGGTCGGTCCGGAGACGGATACGCTGAATAACGTGCTGATCCCGATGTTCGAGGCGGCGCACCCGAATATCAAGATCGAATCTGATCCCTATCCCTATGACGGTTTCCGGCAGGCGCTGCTGACGGCGGCGGCGGGCGGTACAGGACCCGACGTTGTCCGCTTGGACATCATCTGGTCGCCGGAGTTCGCTGATCAGGGCATTCTGCTCGATCTGAGCAAAGCCATGTCCGATTTCCAGACCTTCGCCGACAACGTTTTCCCGGGCCCGCTCTCGACCAACGCCTACAAGGGCGATTACTACGGTCTGCCGCTGGATACCAATACCCGCGTGTTCATCTACAACAAGACTCTGTACCAGCAGGCGGGTATTACGGCTCCGCCCGCGACGATTGACGACCTGAAAGCCACCTGCGACAAGATCAAGGCGCTTGGCTCCGGCGATTGGGCTTTCAGCGATACCGGAACGTCCGGCTGGAACCTGCTGCCCTGGATTTGGAGTTTCGGCGGCGACATCACCAACTCCACCTACACACAGGCGACTGGTTATCTGAACGGCGAGAGGTCGGTTGCCGCGCTGCAATTCCTGCACGACATGGTGGCGAACGGCTGCTTCTCCGACGGTTATCTCGGCAGCGGCATCGACAACTGGGGCGGCTATTTCGGCAACACCATCGCCTCAATGCTGGAAGGTCCGTGGCTGTTCCCGGTCGCTCAGACCCAGTACCCCAACTTTGACGTTGGCGAGTCGTTGATGCCTGCTGGTGACGGCGGCTCAATCTCGGTCGTCGGCGGCGAGAATATCGACGTGATGGCAAGCTCTCAGCATCAGGCTGAGGCGCTGGAGTGGCTGCGCTTCACACAGTCGGAGGATTTCCAGCTTGAGATGTCGAAGATCGGTCAGTTAACGGTGCTGAACAGCCTGATCAGCAACAGCTACTTCACGACTCACCCGTACTATCCGGTATACTTGCAGCAGCTTCAGACGGCGCGCTCACGCACGCCGGTGCCGCAGTGGACGGATATGGAGACGGCGCTGAGCGACGCTGGACAGGCGATCATTCGCGGCGACGTGTCGGCTCAGGATGGGCTGGATCAGGCGGCGGCAAACATCGACGCGCTGCTGCAACAGAACCCGACGCTGGAGGCGACGGCAGGGAGTTAAGCAACGGATGGAGGGGCGGGTTTCAGACCCGCCCCGGCGATAATCTGAACGGGAGCAGGCTATGAGTATTCAATCGGGCGCCATCACCACGCGGGTGCGGACGACATCGCGCAGCGGGCGCAAGCCGTTCTACCGCTGGTACGCCCCCTACCTGTTCCTGCTGCCCGGCTTGGCGCTCTATCTGCTCTGGACGGTGTACCCGCTCTTCTACCAGTTGTACATCAGCTTCTTCGACTGGCGGATCATGCCGGGGCAGACCAGCCAGTTCGTCGGGCTGGCGAACTACCAGCAGGCGCTGGCGGACAGTACGTTCTGGCTGGCGCTGCGAAACACGGCGATGTATACGCTGGTGACGGTGGTCGGGCAGATGGTGGTCGGCTTCACGCTGGCGCTGCTGGTTGACCGGGTCATCTTCGCCAAGCGGCTGTTCCGCGCCATTTACTACCTGCCCGTGGTGACTTCGTGGGTGGTCGTCAGCTTTCTTTTCCTATACCTATTCAGTCCCGGTCAGTCGGGACTCATCAACTATACGCTGGTCAATATTCTTCACGTTCTTCCTAAGCCCGTGTCGTGGCTCGCCAACGCCAGCACCGCGTGGGTCGCCATTGCCGCCCTCGGTATCTGGAAAGGCATGGGCTGGTCGATGGTGATTTTTCTGGCGGCGCTGCAAGGCATCCCGTTGGAACTCTACGAGGCGGCCGCCATCGATGGAGCGGGAGAATGGCAGCGCGTCCGCTATCTGACGCTGCCCCTGATCCGGCGAACCACCATGTTTGTGCTGATCGCGCTTGTGATCGGCGGGTTTCAGGTGTTCATCTCGGTGCTGCTCATTACAAAAGGCGGACCGATGCACGGCACCGAGGTCTCGCTGACCTACATGTTCAATCAGGCTTTCGGAAGGCTCGATTTTGGCTACGGAGCGGCGCTGAGTTATCTGCTGGCTGCCGTGATTGTCGTCGTCAGCGTTGTCCAGTTGCGCCTCTTCAACCGCCGAGACCGGGGGGACGGCGAGGCTGCTAGAAATAGTGAGTTGGAGTTCTAACCGATGTTAGCGACGAGTCGAAGTCAGCAGCGCGTTTTCAACCTGATCATCGTGCTGGCACTCTGCGCCGGAGCGATCATCGCGCTCGGACCCATGTTGTACATGGCGTCCACTGCCTTCAAAGGTCAGTCCTACGTGCAGGAAATCCCGCCGCGCTTCGTGCCGGAAAACCCGACGCTTGAAAACTTTCAGAATGCCTTCTCCAGCCGCAATTTCGGGCGCGCCTTCCTCAACAGCACCTTCGTGGCTGCCGGGACCACCGTGATGGTGACGGTGCTGTCCTCGATGATGGCTTACGCCTTTGCGCGCTACGAGTTTCGCGGCAAAAACGCGATTTTCGCTGGCTTGCTGGCAATGCTGATGATCCCCAATGTGGTGCTGCTGATCCCGCAGTTCATCCTCGCCCGGTCGCTTGGGCTGCTGAACAGTCTGCCCGGATTGATTCTGGTCTACAGCGCGGGTGGGTTGGCGTTCAACACCTTCCTGCTGCGCGGTTTCTTCGAGAATCTGCCGCGCGAGCTGGAAGAGTCGGCGGTGATCGACGGTGCGAGTTCCTTCACCATCTTTACGCGGATCATGCTGCCGCTGGCTGCGCCCGCCGTGAGCACCGTCGCCGTGTTCAGCTTTCTGGGCGCGTGGGATGAATACGTGCTGGCGCTGAATTTTCTCACCAGCGACACCCTGCGCACGCTGCCGGTGGCGATTGCCAATTTTCAGGGGCAGCACGCGACCGACTGGGGACTAGTGTTCGCCGGGGCGCTGTCGGCGGTGATCCCGACGGTGTTGCTGTTCATCTTTTTCCAGCGCTACTTCATTCAAGGGTTGACTACCGGAGCGATGAAGGGATAGGGAAAGTACCGAGGAAAAGACGAGGAAGCGATTGAGTGAAAGTGCTGGTTTGGGTGGTCGCGGCGTGGATGCTGCTGCAAGGGGGAACGATGCTGGCGGTGAAAGTCGATACGACAGTTCAGGCTGCGCCGGACAAGGCGTTTTATCATCCGGACGAAGGGGTGACGCTGGAGGTCAACGCCAGCGGCGGGACGCGGGTCGAGGCGACGGTGCGCTATCTCGATCAGGTGGTGGCGACGTTGGATGCTTCGCTGGACGGCGGAAGCGCCAGCTTAAGCTGGACGCCGCCTGAAGCATCGGGGCGCGGTTACGGCGTAGATGTGCGTCTGCTGGACGCGGACGGGAATACGCTGGCGACCACTGAGACTGCGTTCGACGTGCTGGATCGGTGGATACAAGCGCCGCGCTACGGCTTTTTGACCCAGTTCAGTGTGGGGCGGAACGACGCCGATGCGACCATGGCGTGGGCATCGACTTATCACGTGAACGGCTTGCAGTTCTACGACTGGCAGTATCGTCACGAACAGCTATTACCGCCGGATGGGATGGAGCCTTATACCGACGTGCTGGGGCGCACGCACTCGCTGGCGACGGTCAACCAGTTGATCGCGGCGGCGCACGCGCACAACATCGCGGCGATGCCCTACACGGCAATCTACGGGGCGTCGTATGCGTTCTACGATCAGCATCCCGATTGGGCGCTGTTCCAGCCCAACGGCGAGCCGTATGACTTCGCCGGCTTCCTCAAGATCATGGACCCGACGCCGGGATCGGCGTGGGCGACGCATCTGCTGAGCCAGTTCGCGGACGTGCTCGACCGGACGGCGTTCGACGGGATTCACATCGACCAGTACGGCGCGCCGATGCGCGGTCGCAACGCCGACGGCGAACTGGTCAATCTGGAAACCGCGTTCCCGGCGTTCATCGACGCGGCGGCGCAGGTGGTGGAGCAGGCGCGCGGCGACGAGGGCGTGACCATCTTCAACCTCGTGCGGAACTGGCCCTGCGGACGGTCGCGCCATCGGACGAAGACGCAGTATACATCGAGGTGTGGGAGCCGTACCGCTATTACATGGACTTTGCGCGGATCATCTCGCAGGCGCAGACGCTCGCCGGCGGCCAGCCGGTGATCATCGCGGCGTATATCTCGCCGGATCACATGGAGAACGTGCGGCTGGCGAACGCAGTAATCTTCGCCAGCGGCGGCTATCATCTCGAACTAGGCGAGCCGGGCGCGATGCTGGCTGATCCGTATTTCCCGAACTTCGGGATGATGGACGACGCGGCGAAGGAGATCGAGCGGCGCTATTACGACTTCATGGTGCGCTACGAGAACCTGTTGGCGCTGGGCACCACCGACGCGGGCGACCGGGCGAACGCCCTCACTATCGACGGCGTGGTCACGCAGTCGCTGCGGTCGCAGGATCGGGTGGCGGTGATCGCGCGGGCGGGCGCGGGCTTCGAGACCTTCAGCTTGATTAACCTGATGGGGATTGAAACCGGCGAATGGAATCAGCCGCTCTCAGCCGCGCCGACGCCGCAGCATGATCTGGCGGTGACGATCCAGACGGATCGCTCGGCGGCGCGGGTGTGGCTGGCGTCGCCGGACGGCAGCGGCGCGGCGCAGGCGGTGGATTTCACGCAGGACGCGGACGGCATTCACCTGACCGTGCCGGGGCTGGATTACTGGACGATGCTGGTGGTGAACTATGCTGCGTGAACACAGCCTGCGGGTGATACTGGACAATCAGGATGCGAGCGGCGCGTACATTGCCTGCCCGAACATGGCGGATTACGGCTATTCGTGGTTCCGGGACGGCGCGTACATCGCCTACGCGCTGGCGGTGGATGGCGAAATCGGCAGCGAGCAGTACGCGGGCAGCATGGGCGCGCAGTGGGAAAGCGTTTTTCGGTTTCACCAGTGGTGCGCCGAGCGGATCGCCGAGCGCGCCGACGGCATCGCGCGGTCAATCGCGGTGGCAGAGCGGGGCGAAACGCCGGAGATGGGCGATCTGCTGAACGCGCGCTACCGGGCGGATGGGGGCGAAGGTCCAGACGGCTGGCCCGAATTTCAACTGGACGGCATCGGGACGTGGCTGTGGTCGTTGCGCCAGTATTTGCTGCGGATCGGCTTCACGCCGATCCCGGCGGGATGGGACGAGGCGGTCGATCTGGCGGCGCGGTATCTGGCGGCGCTGTGGCGGATGCCCTGCTACGACTGTTGGGAGGAGCGTGGCGACGCGGTTCACGTCAGCACGCTGGCGGCGATCTACGCGGGGCTGCAAGCGGCGGAAGCGATCAACCCGCGTCTGAATTACGCGGCGACCTGCGCCGAACTCCGCCAGTTTGTGCTGACGCATGGGATCACACCGGGCGGCGAACTGGCGAAGTCTATCGGCGTGGACAGGGTGGACGCGAACCTGATCGCGGCGGCGGTTCCGCACGGGCTGATCGCGCCGGACGACCCGCTGATGCGGCGGACGGTGGCGCGAATCGAGCGGGAGCTGCGCGCGCCGGACGGCGGGGTTTACCGTCACCTTGAGGATGAGTATTACGGCGGCGGCGAGTGGGTGCTGCTGGCGCTGCATCTGGCGTGGTATTACGCCGATCTCGGCGAGACGGCGCGGGCGCAAGCGCTGCTGCGCTGGTCGGAGGCACAGGCGGATGCGGACGGCAATCTGCCGGAGCAGGTGACGCGGCGGCTGCTTGCGCCGGATCATTACGACGGCTGGGTGACTCGGCGAGGCGCAGTGGCGAGTCCGCTGCTGTGGTCGCACGCCGAATATTTGATCGTGGGGCACACGCTGAAACTGTGGGATAAGGAAGCGCAGCCGGTGAGCGCGAAGGAATAGATCAGGGCATGGCAGCGCCATGCCCCGGTAGCCCGATCAACAGCGCGTTCGGAGCCGAATCAGCCGGGCACGGGACTCGGCTGGAACGTCCGCAGCCGCACCAGCAGTAGAATGCCCAGTACCGGCAGCAGACCGCCGATCAAGAGGGTATTGGTCAAGCCGAAACTCTCGATGACGTAGCCGGTAATGGCGAAACCGGCGACTTCACCTGCCCAGTTTATCGCGTTCAGCCGAGACAGCGCCTTGCTCAGCCCCTGCGGGGGAACCAGATCGGTCACGAGCGCCGAGGCGATAGCGTTTCCAGAGCCGATACCCGCTGCGAGCAAAGCCGCGAACCAGTAATGCCACAAGGCTGCCGAAACGGCGACCAATGCGCAGCCCGCGCCCGCCGCCAGAAACGAAAGCAGGAGCAGGCGAGATCGACCGAGGCGATCCGACAACCAGCCGAGCAGCAGCGGTACTGGAATGCCGACAGCGCCGCCCACCGTGATCACGCTGGCAATCGATTCGTTGTCAAAGCCCAATTTCGCCATGATCAACGGTCTGCCCAGTCCGGTGACTGCGCCGGACGTATTCAAAAGGAAGCAAGCAATCAGCAATAAATAGAAAGACACTCCCAGCACCAACCCGGTCTGAGCGGCTGAAGCGGTGCGGGCACGCTCCGGCACCACGTTTTTGTCTTCCAGAAAGCTGCCTGCAATCGGCACCATTAACTGCACCGCGCCGACCACGGCAAACAGGACACCAAATCCCCATCGCTGGACCACGAACCCGACCAGCAGCCCTCCGAGCATGGCTCCAACGTTCACGGCGACGCCGAGTATCCCGAAGACCTTGCCACGTTCGTTATCCCGTGCAAACAATCCCGCCAAGATGTTGGCGAGCGCGAGAGCGGTGCCAGCGAGCAAGGAACTGATCACCAGCAGCGTGACGACCAGCCATACCTGCGTGGTTTGGCTCACGAGCAGGGCGAACGGTACCTGTGCTGCCGTCAGAACGACGAAAAGCGTTTTGCGCCGCTGATACCGATCAGACAGCCAGCCCGCAACGAAGGTTCCCACCACCACCGCAAAAAAGATTAGGGCGAGGTAGTTGCCAATCGCTGCCGGGTCTACGCCGAGTTGGGTCAGATAGATGGACAGCAGCCCAAGCTGAGCGTTGCCCAGCGCGAACTGAATCATGGTGCAAATGAAAAGGGCTACTAATTGTCGTCTGCTCATAATTGCCAACTGCCTCCAGCATCGGCTCAACAGGGCAAAACATACGGATATGTATTGAGTGAAAATGTCTTCGCCCAATACAATATTGGTACAGATATTCTTTTGTAAGGTATTGGAATCAGATTTTATTGTAGCACCAATTCAATGGGCGCGATCCGCTTTCGTGGAAAGGGGGAAGTCAGTCGCGGGTGCGAGGCGCTGCCGGACTGCAACCGCCCGGAGCAGCGCCTCGATTCATCTCACCTAGAGGGGTTTTGTGATGCGACGCTAGGATCGGCAGTCGGGCACGCCGCTGGTATAGAGCCGCTGGTAGAGGTAGTGATTGCTGTAGATGATGTCGAGATACGAGCGCGATTCGGAGTAGTTGATCACCAGATACAGCGCTTCGAGGTCGTCACCCGCCTGATTGAGCCAGATGCTCGCGGTGCCGGGTCCGGCGTTGTAGCTGAGCAGCGCGCCGACGCCGCTGCCGCCCTGATAATCTTTCATAGCGCTGAGATAGTGGGTGCCGAAGGTCACGCTGACGATCGGGCGGTAGAGGTCGTCCAGCGTATAGTTCTGCCAGTTGAGTTGATTGGCGACATCCTGCGCGGTGGGGGGGACGAACTGCATCAAGCCGCGCGCGTCGGCAACGCTGTCCACCGTCGGGTCGAAGCTGGATTCCTGCCGGACTAGTGCGGCGACCAGCAGCGGATCAAGCCCGTTCTGCTGTGAGAGCGGGACGATCAAGTCGCTGAAGTCCAGTGGGAACGCGAGCCGCAGCACCGCAGGCGACACGTCCAGAATCGGGACGTTGGCGGCGTAGGCGAGTTGAGTCGCCGCCATCAACGACGAACGGTAGACGCCAATGCTCTGGTAATAGTAGGCAAGCTGAAGCAGCGACACCGGATCGTCGCGGTGCAGCTTGTGCAGCGAGTTCGAACTCGGCGCGGGCGTCGCTCCACATGCCGACCGCCCACAGTTCCACGCCGCGCTGAAGCGTCGGGTCGCTGGCGAGCGTGGGCGACAACTCCGCCGAAACCGAATCGGCGGGAATATTGAAGGTCTGGGCGACCCACTGCTGCGCGGCGGCGCGATCCGACGACGTGTCCGGCTGAATCATGGGCTGCGGATCGAGCGGGGGGCGGTTGTCGATCAACTCGCAGGCGCGGATGCTGAAGAAGGAGCCGGGATCGGCGTTGGCTGCCTGCTGCCACGCCTGACGTGCGGCGTCGGCGCTGCCCGCCTGATTCAGCAGCTTGCCCTGCCACAGAAAGCCTTCGGCGGTGCCGACGCGGGCGAAAAACCCGGCAGCGCGGGTCGGATCGCTGGCGCGGAGCAGCAGCCCGGCTTCAAACATGGCGTCCTGCGCCTGATCGGTGGACGGGTACTGGGTGCCCAACTGATCGTAGAAGTTGATGGCGCGGCTCAGGTCGCCGTGATCGCGCTCGGTCTGGGCGGCGTCGAGCAAGCCCTGCGGCGCTTCGGGCGCGCTGGGATACAGGCTGGGGATCGCGGAGTAGGCGGTCACTGCCTGCGTGTAATCGCCCGCCTGATAGTAGGTATTGCCCTGTTCTAGCACGGCGGTCGCCGCAGCCGGATCGGACGGGTATTTCTGGCGGAGGGCGGCGAAGGTGTTCAGTGCGCCCGCCGGGTCGCCGGTGCCGCGCTGCGCCCTGCCCAACAGCAGATACAGTTCGGCAGGCGGGTTGGCGGAGCTGGATAGATAGTCGGTCAGCACCGGAACCATCGGCGCGTAATTCTGGTTCAGGTCGTTGATGCGCATCCGAGCGAGGATGTCTACCGACTGCCCCGCCTGAATCAGGTCGATCAGCGCGGTGAGAGCGGAATTGGACTGCTGGTAATTGGTGATGATGGTCTGCAAGCGGGCGTAAGCCTCGTCCTCGCGCCCGGACTGAAGGTCAATTTCGGCGGCAGCCAGCTCGATGTGCGCGCGGAGCGAGCCGTCGGTGTCGAAGTCCGCGCCGTCGATGCCGTTGACGATGGTCAGGTAGCCGTCGATCTCCTGCAAAAGCGTGTCGTATTCCGCCAGCGCCGAATCCGGGCTGCCGACCAGTTCGTAGACCTGCGCCAGCTTCTCGCGCAAGGCGAACTTGCCTTCCGGCTCCCGCGCGGCTTCGGTGGCGAGGCGCAGATAGTAGGCGCTCTGGTCGGGCGCGAGTTCCGCCATGCGCTCGTAGAGATAGCTGTCCAGCAGACCGGGCTTGAGCGCCTGCGCCTGCTGGTAATCCGCGAGCGCGTCGGCGGGGCGGCTCAACTGCTGGCGCACCTGTGCCCGCAGGATTAGCGGCTCGAAGCCGGTGGCGGGATCGCACTCGCTGATGCGGCGCGAGAGGGCGGCGTCGGCTTGATCGTACTGGTCGGCGCGGAACAAGGTTTCGCCTAAGCCGTAGAGCGCGTCGCATTTGACCGACGGATCATTGGCGGCGGCGGCGAACTGGGCGGCAGCCGTATCGTAGTCGCCGTCGAGCAGCGCAAAGTTGGCGGCGTCCAGCGCGCCGGACTGCGCGAAAATCGGCGGGCAGACGGCGACAGCGACCAGCAGGACGAGGAAGAACAAGCGGAAATTGGGTTTCAATCAAACGACCTTTTTGCCTCACAATCCTGAGCGGCTATGCTAACCTTTCGTGGTGCGCGCGTCAACCGGAGGAAAGACATTTTTACCGCCAAGACGCCAAGAAAAGAGATTTAACCACTGAGGCATAGAGGTCACAGGGAAGGAAGATCAACCTCACCCCCGACCCCTCTCCACGCGGAGAGGGGAGACAAACATAGTGATGCGGGTGAGGAATTTTCCTCTGTATTCTCCGTGGTTGAAGATTTTTATTTCTTGAAGAAGTCGAGGACGATTTGGGCGACAGTGGGCGGATCGGCGAGCGGCAGATTGACGATCTCGGCGGCGAAGGCGTCGGCGGCGGGCGCGGCGGTGACGGACAGATGAGGGGCGAGGGCACGTCGC
Organism: uncultured Chloroflexia bacterium; assembly: GCA_963814185.1. GTDB lineage: Bacteria > Chloroflexota > Anaerolineae > Aggregatilineales > Phototrophicaceae > Flexifilum. The sequence goes on from CAWFCF010000004.1 coordinate 631,885, forward strand.
ATCAGTTGGAGCGAGGGATACCAGCGAGTCGCATCAAAGAAGTGGGCGCTCCACAGCGATTCGAGCAGGGATTCGCGCTGATCCGGCGGGACGAGGATGGGGTAGCGCCAGAGGGCTGCGTCCGGCGGGCGAGGGAGCAGACGCACGGCTGCCCCTGACAGTATTTGGTCAAAATTCGCGGCTGCCTCGCGCCGTTTTGCGAGATTCGCATCCAACACGCGCAGTTCCCGGCGGAGATCGCGCCAGTCGGCGAGGCGGCAGCGCACAATCGGGCGGTAGAGATTGAACAGGGTCGGATAAAGATCAGCGAGGCGGGGATTTTCGGCTTCGTACTGATGCAGCGCCCAGTAGAGTTCCAGCCACTGACGGTTGAGCCGCTGCAAGTGCCGATCCCACAGCGGCGCGTCGGCGAGCAGGCGCTCGATCTCGGCGGCGAGCGCGGAGTCATCGGTGAGCAGCGCACCTCCCGCTCCGGCATCGGCGATTTTGCCCGCGCCGAAGCTGAATACCGAGAGATCGCCCCACGACCCGGCGGGACGACCGTCCACCGATGCGCCGAGCGCCAGCGCCGCATCCTCGATCACGACGGCGCGATGCGCGCGCGCCCACTCGATCAGCGCGGGCATGGGCGCGGGGATGCCGTATAGGTGCGCCGGAATGATAGCGGCGGGCTGATCGACGCCGGAGCGATCCAGCGTTTCGGGCGAGATGTTCCCGGTCAGCGGGTCGATGTCCACCAGAAACGGCTGATTGCCGCTGAGCAGCACCGCCCACAGCACGATGTAGCAGGTGTTCGCCGGGATCAGCACCGGGCGGTCATGAAAGTCGAGCGCCCGCAGCGCCGCGTCGATGGCGGCGGCGGCACGCCCGACCAGCAGAACCTGACCACGCCCGGTGCGCTGGCGCAGCATCCGGCGCGAGTTAGCGGCGGCAAGGGCGAGAGATGAAGACGAAACGGACATGAGAACTACCGAGGACTGAGTGCTGAGGACTGAGTAGAAGAAAGTGTAGATCAGGGGGGAAAGGGATACAAGCGGGGGCATGGCAGCGCCATGCCCTACGGTCGAGCCTGCGGATGTTACTCTTGACGATTTATCCATGGGGCGCTGCTCCATAGGCTGGAGAGCAGCAGTTCGCGCACCGAGAGCAGTTCTTTGGGCAGCCGGTCATACAGCTTAATAAACAGTTCCTCGTGTGACAGGATTTCCTGCTTCCACAAGTCCTGATCGATGCTCATCACGCGGTTAAAGTCCTCGCGGGTGAAGTTTTCCAGCCCGCGCCAGTCGATGTCCTCGTAGGTCGGCACGCGACCTAACTGCGTTTCCATGCCGGGCGCGTGGGTGCGGGCGCGTTCGACGATCCACTTGAGGACGCGCATGTTTTCGCCGTAGCCGGGCCACAGGTAGTTGCCGTCGGCGTCCTTACGGAACCAGTTGACGATGAAGATGCGCGGCGGGTTCTTGATGTAGCGCCCGAACTGGAGCCAGTGATTGAAGTAACTGCCCATGTGATAGCCGCAGAAGGGCAGCATGGCGAACGGGTCGCGGCGCACCTGACCAATGGTTCCGGCAGCAGCGGCGGTCATCTCTGACCCCAACGTGGCGGCAAAGTAGACGCCATAGGTCCAGTTGAAGGTCTGGAAGACCAGCGGGGTTACGCTGCTGCGGCGACCACCGAAGACGAATGCCGAGATCGGCACGCCAGCGGGGTCTTCCCAATGGTCATCAATCACCGGGCATTGGCTGGCGGGCGCAGTGAAGCGCGAATTCGGGTGCGCGGCTTTCTTGCCGTTGCCGGGCGTCCAGTCGTTCCCCTGCCAGTCGATCAGGTGGGCGGGCGGCACGTCGGTCAAGCCTTCCCACCACACGTCACCATCGTCAGTCAGCGCGACGTTGGTAAAGATGGTGTTGCGGCTGCACGAAATGGTCGCGTTGGGGTTGGTCGTCATGTTGGTGCCGGGCGCGACGCCGAAGAAGCCGTTTTCGGGATTGATGGCATGGAGCTTGCCATCGGCGTCCGGCTTGATCCATGCAATATCGTCGCCGACCGTCGTGACTTTCCAGCCCTCGAAGGCGGCAGGCGGCACCAGCATGGCGAAATTGGTCTTGCCGCAGGCGCTGGGGAATGCGGCAGCGACGTAGGTTTTGTGCCCGTTGGGCGACTCGACGCCCATGATCAGCATGTGTTCGGCAAGCCAGCCCTCGTCGTGGGCGATGTTGGAGGCGATGCGCAGGGCGAAGCACTTCTTGCCCAGTAGGGCGTTGCCGCCGTAGCCGCTGCCATACGACCAAATCGTGCGTTCCTCTGGGAAGTGGACGATGTACTTGGTATCGTTGCAGGGCCAAGCGACATCTTCCTGACCGGATTCCAGCGGCATCCCGACTGAGTGAACGGCGGGCACGAAGGGCTGGTCGCTGTCGAGATAATCGTAGATCGCGCGTCCCATGCGGGTCATGATGCGCATGTTGACTGCCACGTAAGCCGAGTCGCTGAGTTCGACGCCGATGTAGGAAATCTCGGAGCCGAGCGGTCCCATGCAGAAGGGGATCACGTACATGGTGCGCCCACGCATACAGCCGTCAAAGATGGTGTCGAGGGTCTTGTGCATCTCGCGCGGGTTGATCCAGTTGTTGGTCGGGCCGGCGTCATTGCGGTTCAGGCTGCAAACGAAGGTGCGGTCTTCGACGCGGGCAACGTCGCTCGGCTGGGAGCGGGCGAGAAAGCTGTTCGGGCGCAGCGCGGGATTCAAGCGGGTGAAAGTTCCCTTTTCGACCAGCAGCTCGCACAGGTCGTCGTATTCTTCCTGGGTTCCGTCGCAGAAGTGAACGTCGGCGGGCTTGCAGAGATCGACCATTTCCTGAATCCAGTTCCGCAGTTTGCGGTGCTGGATGTAGCTTGGAAAGCTCACTGAGGAGGAGGTTTCCGTAAACGTGCGCATCGTAGTCATGGTTTGTCCTATCGGATACTCTCGAATCGAAATCAAGGTTAGACATGCGGGCGTGGTGCGGCGCGGTAAGCCACGTCGCCCTTGCGCTGCATCTGATCGGTGGAAATGGCGCGCAGCAGATCGATGACCGCGTAGATGCGGCGATCTGCCGGGCAGTAATAGATCGATTTGCCGCGACGATCCGCGCAAACGATCCCGGCTTCACGAAGGATGCGCAGGTGCCGAGAGACGGAAGGCTGCGAAAGCCCGACCCGCTCGACTAACTCGCTGACGCTCTGCGCCTCGTCTTCCAGCGCATAGAGCAGCAGCAGGCGGTGAACATCACCGAGCGCGGCGCTGATTTCTGCTTGACGTTGACTGATTTGCATGAGTGTCCCGCGCAGCCGATTGCGCCCTTTTTCACAAATAATCACATATAGATATGTGAATGGAAACAACACCCTAACCATACCATCGGCGGGGCGTCTGGTTGAGTGGGATATGTCATGCTTTTTCCCGTGACATATCTCCGAAATTGACGCGGAGGCGGGGGATGGAACCGCCAAGACGCCAAGAACACCGACAGGAGATTGAGCGCAGGGCGGCGTATTGTTGGGGGAGCCAATCTAGGTTATGATCCGTCGGCTGTGACACGAACCGACGGGAAGTGCGAATGACGGAAACCTACGTCGTGACCGGGGGAGCGGGCTTCATCGGCTCGCACCTTGCGGAGCGGCTGCTGCGAGATGGTCAGCGCGTGCGAATCGTCGATAATTTCTCGACCGGAAAACGCGAGAATATCGCCGCGCTTGCCTCGCTGGGCGATCTGGAAGTGCATGAGGTCAGCATCACCGACCGCGCATCGCTGCCGCCCATCTTCGAGGGGGCGGATTACGTGTTTCATCAGGCGGCGCTGGCGTCGGTGCCGCGCAGCGTAGCGGATCCGATTGGCACCAACGAAGCCAACGTCACTGGGACGCTGAACGTGCTGATCGCCTCGCGGGATGCGGGGGTCAAGCGGGTGGTGTACGCGGCGTCGTCCTCGGCATACGGCGAGGTGGAAGCCGAGTATCAGGTCGAAACCATGCCGCCGAACCCGCTCTCGCCTTACGGCGTGTCCAAGCTGACGGGCGAGTATTACTGTAAGGCGTTCACACACGTGTACGGCTTAGAGACGGTGGTGCTGCGCTACTTCAACGTGTTCGGTCCGCGTCAGGACGAAATGTCTCAGTATGCAGCGGTAATCCCCAAGTTCATCACCGCGATGATGGTGGGCAAGCCGCCGATCATTTACGGGGATGGCGAGCAGTCGCGCGATTTCACCTACGTCGATAACGTGGTGCATGGCAATCTGCTGGCGCTGCGCGCGCCGGGAGCGGCGGGCGAGGTGATGAATCTGGCGCTGGGGGGCAGCGTCTCGCTGCTGCAACTGGTGGATACGCTCAACCGCGTACTGGGTACGTCGATTGCGCCGATCCATGCCGAACTCGCGCCCCGGCGACATTCGCTACTCGCGGGCACGGATCGACAAGGCGGTGGAGCTGCTGGACTTCGCGCCGGTGGTGAGCTTCGACGCGGGGCTGGCGCGCACGGTCGAGTGGTTCCGGCAGCGGGTCAAAACGTAAGGCGCTCATAAGGAAATATCGTTTATGACCACTTATAGTGACCAAATCCAAGAACTCGACGAGCAGATCGACGGCGAGTTCTGGAAGAATCCGAAGGGCGTCGAGGTCGAGTTCGACACGCTGCGGTTTTTGTACATCCCGGATCACGTGATGTCGTTCATTGCGTCGCAGTTGGCGCGCATGGTCTACCGCTACCAGATCGACAACATTTCGACCAAGCAGCAGATCACCCACGCAGTGATGATCACGATGGGCGGGATGCTGCCGGGGGTGCTGCTGCACGATCATCTGGCGTGGACGCTGAACAAGAACATCCCGCCGATTGCGTTCGGGACGATGGGCGTGAAGTATTACGCGGGTCCGGGCGAGCCGCTGGAGAAGCCGCTGATCATGCACGAGCTTTCGATCACCGTGACCGGGCAGGTGGTCGGCGTGATCGAGGATTTGGTTGATCTGGGCGGCACGGCGCGGTTCGTGGCGCAGTACCTCAAGGAAGAACGCGGTGCGCGCAAGATCGTGCTGATCGCGCCGTACCTGAAATCCCACATCTCCAAAGACGACATGGACGTGATCTCGTATGGCAACGTGCCCAAAGACACGTGGATCATCATGCCGCGCGAGAAAGTCGAGACGCTGGTGAAGCGCGTCCCGCATTGGCGGGATGCGGGCGCGTCGCTGAAACAGTGTGAGGAAAATCTGACGCAGATCGGCTACCCGCGCTACCTCATGGACATCTATCTGCGCGCGACCTACGAGCGCGGCTGATCCGCCATGAACCCGAGGTTCTCGCTGGAAGGCAGAAAGGCGCTGATCACCGGGGCAGGGCGCGGGATCGGGCAGGCGATTGCAGCGGCGTTCGCTGAGAGCGGCGCGGACGTGGCGCTCGCCAGCCGCAGCGAACCGGAACTGCGCGAGAGCGCCGGGCGGGTCGAGGCGGCGGGACGCCGGGCGGTTGTGATCCCGGTTGATTTGAGCGAATCGGGCGCGGCGGCGCGGCTGGTCGATCAGGCGGCGGGTGCGCTTGGCGGGCTGGACATTTTGGTCACCTCGTCGGGGACGAACGTGCGCAAGTCGGCGCTGGATCACGACGAGGCGGACTGGGACACAGTGGTCGATCTGAACCTGAAGGCGCGGTTTTTCGTCTCGCGCGCGGCGGCGGAGCGGATGCGCGAGACCGGCGGGGCGATTATTCACATCGCGTCGCTGTCGAGCTTCTTCGGCATCCCCAATCACATCGCCTACACCAGTTCCAACGGTGGGATCGCAGCCATGACCCGCGCCGAGGCGGTGGAGTGGGCGAGCGTACAACATCCGCGTGAACGCGATTGCGCCGGGCACGATTGTCACTAAGCTGACCGAACCGCTGCTGGCGAATCCGGCGGCGCTGGCGGCTCGCTTGTCGAAAATCCCGATGAATCGGCTGGGCAAGCCGGAGGACATCGCGGGCGCTGCGGTCTTTTTGGCGTCGGACGCGGCGGCGTACATCACCGGGCACGTGCTGCCGGTCGATGGCGGGTGGCTGGCAGGCGGCAGCGGGTGGAGATCGTAAAAGGAAAGTACCGAGTACTGAGTGATGAGTGCCGAGTAAAAGACAAAAGCTCAACGCAAAGGCGCAAAGAGGCAAAGACGCAAAGGGGGCGGGTCAAGGCTTGCGAAGCAAGCCCACCCGCCCCTACACGATCATTGGGTCAGAAGCGGATGCAGACCGGGGCGGGGATGGAGATCGACGGTTCCGGTGGGGGTGAGCTTCCCGGCGGCGGCATCGGCGCGAAAGATGATCAGCGTGTCGCTGTTCTGATTGCCAACCAGCAGATACGCGCCGGACGGATCGAAGCTGAAATTGCGCGGGGTATGCCCCTGCGTCGGCACGATCTCGACCAACGCGAGCCGACCGCTGGCGGCGTCTACGCGGTAGACGGCGAGGCTGTCGTGCCCGCGATTGGAGACGTAGAGGAAGCGCCCGGATGGATCAAGCATCAGGTGAGCGACATCGTTTTGCTCTGAGTAGCCTTCGGGCAGGGTGGAGAGCGCTTGGAGCGGCGCGGCGGTTCCAGTGGCTTCGTCGTAGCGGTAGACTGCGACGGTGGAGTTCAGTTCGTTGCTGACGTACAAGTATTCGCCGTTCGGGTGAAAGACGAGGTGCCGGGTTCCGCGCCCGGCTGCGCGGGGATGATCGCGCGCTCGCTCAGGCTGCCGTCGGTGGGATCGAAGTCGTAGACGAACACCTGATCCATGCCTAAATCGGCGCAGAGCAAATGCTCCCCGCTCGGATCGAACACTACACAGTGAGCGTGCGCCGATTCCTGACGAGCTGGGTTGACGCTGCGCCCACGATGCTGAATCAGATGGGCGGATTTACCGAGTCGACCGTCCGGCTGAATCGGGAACACGATGATGCTGCCGCTGGTGTAATTGGCGACCAGCACCCATTTGCCCGACGGATCAACCGTGATGTAGCAGGGATCGTCGCCGTGAGTCGGTTGGGCGTTGAGGAAGGTCAGCGCGCCGGACGCATCGACGGCGAAGGCGCTCAAGCCGCCGCCCGACACTCCGGCAAACTGGTGCAGTTCATTGACCGCGTACAGCGTGCGGCGATCCGGCGAGAACGCCAGAAACGATGGGTTGACTACATCCACCGCATCAAGCAGTTCGAGCGAGCCATCGGCGGGATCGAAGGCGTAGCGGAAGATGCCCTTGTCACGGGATGCGCCGTTGATGTGGGTGTAAGTACCCACGTAGAACAATTGTTTCGCCATTGCGGTTTGTCCTCTCAATCAGGAAAGGGCGCAGCGCGCTGCGCCCCAACCGCTGACACGTTTGTGGTCAGGGGCGGGCGGGGCCGCCGTCGGGCAGGCGAGTCTGCGTCCACTGTTCGACCACGTCCGTGACCGGGAACTGCGCCGCCAGCTTCTCGTCGATGTCGATGCCCAAGCCCGGCTGATCGTTGGGATAGAGATAGCCGCCGCGTAGTTCGGGCAAGCCGGGGAACATGTCGTAGACCTGCTGCGGGAAGCGGCACCATTCCTGAATGCCGAAATTGGGCGCCCATACATCCAGATGCAGATTGGCGGCGTGACCGACCGGGGATACGTCGGCGGGTCCGTGCCACGCGGTGCGGACGCCGTACATCTGCCCCAGAATGGCGGCGTTGCGCGCCGGGGTGATGCCGCCTATCTGACTGATGTGCATCCGCAGGAAGTCGATCAGGCGATTTTCGACCAAGATGCGCCACTCGTGCGGGTTGTTGAACAGCTCGCCCATCGCCAGTGGGGTCGAACACTGGGCGCGGATGTGGCGGAACCAGTCGATGTCCTCCGGCGCGAGCGCGTCCTCCAGAAAGAACAGCTTGAGCGGCTCGACCGCTTTGGCGAAGCCGAGCGCGTCAATCGGCTGTAAGCGCTCGTGGATGTCGTGCAGCAGTTCCACCTCATCGCCGAGCGCGGCGCGAACCGCTTCCAGCATCTTGAGCATGTTGCGCATGTAGGCGCGCGGATCGTAATACGCCCCATCGGGCGATCCATCGGGGCGCAGGTCATGCGCGCCTTTGCCGCCGTAGCCGCCCATCTGCACCCGGATGTAGTGATAGCCTTCGTCCATAAAGCGCTGGGCGTTGGCGATCACTTCCTGCGGGTCGCGCCCATCGGCGTGGGCGTAGACGGCGGCGGCTTCACGGCATTTGCCGCCGAGCAGTTGATACACGGGCATGTTCGCCAGCTTGCCCTTGATGTCCCACAGCGCCATGTCGATGCCGGAGATGGCATTGTTGAGGACGGGCCCGTTGCGCCAGTAGCCGTTGACCATGCCCATCTGCCAGAGTTCTTCGATGCGGCTCACGTCCCGCCCGATTACGAACGGCTTGACGTGATGCTCAAGGGCGGCGTGGACGGCGTGAAAGCGCTGGGTGAAGGTGGCGCAGCCCAAGCCGTACAGCCCCGGCTCGGACGTGATCACCTTGACCACGATCAGCCGCTGTCCGGTCGGCTGCGTGAGGATCACCTGAACGTCGCGGATGGTAATCATGATGCGGGCTTCACCACGCCGAGGGTCAGCATGATGTTGGCGTAAACCCGCGCTTCCCCGGTGGCGATCACCAGCCCGACCACCGATTCGCGCGCCAGATCGTAGAAGGCGAAGCGCTCGACTCCCTGTAGTTCGATGCCGGGGATCAAGGCGCGGAACTCGGCGAAGATCGGCGGCTCACTGCCGTCGGCGGTCTGCATCACCTGCGCCGACTCGATCTCGACGGCGCTGACCAACGCTTCCAGCGCGTCGGTCGAACTGATCAGCCCCGGTCGTAGGTTGAGAAAGACGTGCGCCGCCAGCGGATTGGTGTGGGTGATGAAGGGGAAATTGCCGTCGGCGATCAGCACTTTGCTGCCGTGTCCCATGCCGCCGAGGGCGCTCAGGATTTCAGGATGGGTCAAATGACTGCGAAGCATTTTTGAAAAGCCTTTAGCAAGAAAGAAGCTGTCTGCTAGCAGCGGTCAGCTATCAGGAAGAAGCGGCGTACCGATCACGCCGCGTAGATTGTAGCAAGCGTCGCGTATTTGACCACACGGGGGATGGAACCAAGCGGAAAAAAGCGAAGTTGAACCGCCAAGACGCCAAGACAAAGAAGATGGGGCGCATGACGGTGCGCCCCCACGAATTCAGCGAGGCTGCATGAACCACTCGCAGAAATCGGCGCAGCGCCCCTGCGGGTCGAAGCGCAGCACGAAGATGTTGTCGTATTCGCGCTTGACGGTCTTGCCGTCGGCTTCGTAATAATAGCTGCGCCCGTTGGTGACGGCGGTATCGCCGTTCACCGCGAGGGTGTGATAGTCGGCGGAGTACGTGCCGGGCGGGTCGCGGTATTCGAGCCAGTTGGCGACGATGGCGTCGCGCCCATGCACGGGCTGATCGTAAGGATTGTAGCGATAGGCGGCGTCCTCGCTGAACAGCGCGCCGATTGCCCCCGGATCGTAGGACTTCCACGCGGCGACGTAAGCCTGAAGCCACTGGTTGACGGACTGTTGATCGATCATGGACTCTCCTTTTGCACCGAAATGGCTCTAACCTGTATGACGGTTAGACTTTAGCCGATGTGCTATACTTTGTCAAGATTGCGGCTGGAGCGGGAATTGGCGAGGACAGCGCGGGCGAGGCATCGCCTCGCCCCTACAAAAGCACATACTCGATTTTCGCTATTCCTTCCGACGGATGGATAACCGGGCAGGTGTGCTTGCTTCGCAAGCCTAGACCTGCCCCTACAGAGTTCGAGACAGCAGAAGCGTGCGGCGATGGCGATTGAAAATCTGGAACTGATTGGTGGGAACTTATGCCTCGACTTCACCAATACGGTCGGCGATCACCTGAGCGCCGAGCCGGGCGAGTGGCTGCGCAGCTATGCCGACCTCGCAAGCTGGGGCGCGCACGCCGGGGCTGTCGAGGATGCCGATGCGCTGCTGCGGCTGGCGGCGGCTGATCCGGTGGGGGCAGCGGCGGCGCTGAACCGCGCGATCACGCTGCGCGAGGTGATCTATCGCCTGCTGCTGGCGGTGATCTGGGAGCGAGCGCCCGATGCCGTCGATCTGGCGGCGTTCAACCGGGCGCTGAGTTAAGCGCCCGCGCGAGTAGGTGTCGCCTATCACGGTGATCATTTTGCGTGGCAGATTTCGGGTGCAGAACCATCGCTGGATGCGATCCTGTGGCGGGTGGTCTGGGCGGCTGCCGATTTGCTGACCTCGGATCATCTGGCGCAGCTGAAGCTGTGCGCGGGCGATGACTGCGGCTGGCTGTTTCTGGATACCAGCCGCAATCACTCGCGGCGCTGGTGTTCCATGTCCGACTGCGGCAACCGTGCTAAAGCCAACCGCTACTATCAGCGGCACAAGAGCGAGTCAACCGATTGAACCGCCAAGATCGCCGGGTCTGTGAACCGTCCCTACCATGAACAGCCGTTACGCGGAGAGAGCACGACTTAACCATTTTGGTGTGCCTGATCAGGTTAAAATGCTGGTAAACTGAGACTCTTATTTATTCGGCGTCTCCGCCCCTTAAGGTTGTCATGGCAGTCACCAATGCCGAGAAAATCCGGCGGCTTCCGTGGAATATCGCTCTCAACGCGACCAATAACGTTTTTGCCACGCTGACGTTTTTCGGCTCATCCTTCGTCCTGTTCTTGAGCGCGCTGGGCGTGAGCAATTCGCAGATCGGCTTTCTGCTGTCGCTGCTGCCGTTTTCGGGAATCGTGGCGCTGTTCATCGCGCCGCGTGTGGCGCGCTTCGGCTACAAGCGCACGTTCGTCACCTTCTTCGGCATACGCAAATTCGTCGCTGCCTGCCTGCTGTTGGTTCCGATGGTGATGGCGCACTTCGGCGCTAACGCGGTGCTGGTGCTGGTGACGGTGATCGTCGCGGTGTTTGCGCTGTGCCGGGCGATCTCGGAAACCGGGCTGTATCCGTGGTCGCAGGAATTTATCCCGAACTCGGTGCGCGGGAAACATTCGGCGGTCAACGACATGGTGGCGCGCGTGACTGGGGTCGCCGCAATTGCCTTCGCCGGGTACATCCTGAGCATCTCCAGCGGGCTGGATGGCTTCATGGTCATCTTCGCGGTCGGGATCGCCTTCGGGCTGGTGGCGGTGTGGTCGGCGAGCCATCTGCCGGGCGGCGCGCCGACCCAAGCGCAGAGCGCGACCTACCGCGACTTCCTGCGGGTGCTGCGCGACCGCAATTTCGTGACCTACATGGCGGGGCTGGGGCTGGTGATCTTCGGGAGTGCGCCGCTGGCGTTCCTTCCGCTGTTCATGCACGATCAGGTCGGACTGACCGACAGCTCGGTGGTGCTGCTGCAACTGGGTCCGGTAATCGGCGGGTTCACGGCGACCTTTCTGTTCGGCTGGGCGGCGGATCGCTATGGCAGCAAGCCGGTCATGCAGCTTGGCTTGTACGTCAAGACGCTGCTGCCGATTGCGTGGCTGCTGCTGCCGCGCAACTCGCCGCTGAGCCTCGCGCTGGCGATGGCGATTGCGTTTGTGTGGGGCATCGCCGAAATCGGCTGGGCGATTGGCTCCGGGCGGCTGCTGTTCGTGCGGGTGGTGCCGTTCGAGAAGCGCTCGCAGTACATGGCGGTCTATTACGCGCTGATGGGCTTGATGGGCGGCATCAGTCAGGTGATCACCGGGCGGTTGCTGGACGTGTTTGCCGGGATTTCCGGGCGCTTCCTGATCTTCCCGCTGGACTTATACACGCCGCTGTTCGTCGCCAGCATCCTCCTGCTGGCGCTGGCGCTGGTCATGTTCCAGCGGGTGCAGGCGGACAGCAGCGTCAGCGTGGGCGAGTTCGCGGGCATGTTCGTGCATGGGAATCCGCTGCTGGCGTTTGAGTCGCTGATCGGCTACTACCGAGCGCGCGACGAGCGGGCGACGGTGGTCAGCACCGAGCGCATGGGGACGGTCAAAAGCCCGCTGGCGGTGGACGAACTGCTGGAGGCGCTCACCGATCCGCGCTTCAACGTGCGCTTCGAAGCGGTCATTTCCAGCGCGCGCATGGGCGCGGAGCCGCGCTTGGTGCAGGCGTTGTGCGGAATCGTGGACGGCACCGAGCTTTCGCTGAGCAACGTGGCGGCATGGGCGCTCGGTCGCATGGGCGACCCGGACGCGATCCCCTCACTGCGCAACGGCTTGAATTCGCACTATCGCTCGGTGCAGGCACACTGCGCCCGCTCGCTGGGGACGTTGGGCGATCATTCGGTCGAGCCGGTGCTGCTCAGCCGCCTTCAGGACGAGACCGACAAAGGGCTGCGAATTGCCTATGCGTCAGCGCTGGGCAACTTGCGATCCAAAGCCGCGCTGGATATGCTGTTCCGGGTGCTGGACAGCACCGAAAACGACGGCGCGCGTCTGGAAGTGGCGCTGTCGACGGCGCGGGTGGTGGGCGCGGAGCATCATTTCATCCGTCTGCTGCGGCGGCTGCGGCAGGATCGCGGGACGACTGCCTCGCAGGTGATGACCGCGTTCAAGCGCAAGCTGGACAAAGCCGCCGACGCCGATTTGCAGCAGTTGATCAACGAGTGCGCTGAGCGCTTCGCCAGCGACCAGATGGACGAGGGCGCGCGCCTGCTCAGCCAGATCATCACGCAGCTACCGGAAACCAACGACGATCTAGTCTGTCGCAAGGTGCTGGTCGAATGCGCGGGCAAGCTGCGGACGCTGGGCATCGCTCGGTTTGAGTATCTGCCGCTGGCGTTGGCGTCGCTTCAGGTGATCGAGCCGCTCAAGAGCGAGCATTACGAGCCAAGCACGGGCTTAACCCCGTCAACCGATCTGGAATAGACGGTCAGACCCATTGCGGGCATGGCAGCGCCGTGCCGCTACGTGATGGAATGGGCTGCGCGGCGGAGATTGAAGTCGATCAACCGGCGCAAAACCAGATTGGGCGGCAGATCGTCGAGCAGCATTTCAGCCGCCGGGTGATCACCGAACAACTGGCGGAAATATTCCACTCGGTGGTGTAGGTGCTTGCGCAAGCGGCGGCGGACAGGCTATAACTTTCGGCAATAGTGTGGAGGTTATTCGGGATGATACAACAAGCAGCCTTTGGACGAACGGGGCACATAAGCACGCGCACGCTGTTCGGCGCGGCGTCGCTCAGTCAAGTCTCGCAGGCAGACGCCGACCGCACGCTCGACGTGCTGCTGGAATACGGCGTGAATCACATCGACGCGGCGGCGAGCTACGGCGACGCCGAGCTGCGCATTGGGCCGTGGATGGCGCAGTACCGCGATCAATTCTTTCTGGCGACCAAAACCGGGGAACGCACCTATCAGAAGGCGCGCGACCAGTTCCACAAGTCGCTGGAGCGGCTGCGGGTGTCGTCGGTTGACCTGATTCAGCTTCACTATCTGGTCAACCCGGAGGAGTGGGAAGTAGCGATAGGTCCCGGCGGCGCGCTGGAAGCGCTGGTTGAGGCGCGCGATCAGGGCTTGGTACGCTACATCGGTGTGACCGGGCATGACGTATCCGTCGCGGCGATGCACCTGCGCAGCCTCGACCGCTTCGACTTCGATTCGGTGCTGCTGCCTTACAACTTCACCATGATGCAGAATCCGCAGTACGTCGCCGATTTCGAGGCGCTGGTGAGCCTGTGCCAGCAGCGCAGCGTTGCGGTGCAGACCATCAAGTCGATTGCGCGGGGCGGGTGGGGCGATCAGCCGCACAGCCACTCGACATGGTACGAGCCGCTGACCGAGCAGGGCGCTATCGACAAGGCGGTGCATTGGGTGCTGGGACGCGAGGGCGTGTTCCTGAACACGGTCGGCGACATCACCCTGCTGCCCAAAGTTCTGAACGCCGCCAGCCGCTTTGAGCGCCGCCCGACCGATGCCGAAATGCAGGCGGAAGTCGCGCGACTGGGCGAGAAGCCGTTGTTTGTGTAGGGAAAAAGGAAAAGCGGAAGGTTGAACCGCCAAGACGCCGAGAAAAGAAAAGGGCATGGCATTGCCATGCCCCTACAGTGAAACAACCGTATAGTCGTGGGGCGGGTGTGCTTGCATCGCCAGCCTAGACCCGTCCCTACAGAATTTGGATCAGCGGGGCGTTCGATCAAGCGCCCCGTTTTGGTTCGCGGATCAGCCCTTGACCGAGCCTGCCAGCAGACCACGCACGAAGTAGCGCTGCATCCCAAAGAAGACGAGCATGGGCAGCAGCATGGAGATAAAGGCGGCGGCGGTGAGCAACTGCCAGCCCGCACCCAGCGATGACACAAGCGTGCTGATCTGGTAGGTCAAGACTGGGTGCTGCGCGCCGAGGAACACCAGCGCGACCAGCAGGTCATTCCACACCCACAAGAACTGGAAAATCGCCAGCGACGCCAGCGCCGGAACCGAGAGCGGCAGCGCCATGCGCCAGAACACCTGCCAGTGACTCGCGCCGTCCATGTAGGCTGCCTCGAACAGCTCGTTGGGCAGCGCACCGAGGAAGTTGCGCGTCAAGTAGATGGCGTAAGGCAAGCCGAACCCGGTATGGAATAACCAGATGCCGAGGAAAGTGCCGTTCAGCCCTAGTTGAGCATACAGCCGCGAAATCGGGATCAGCGTCATTTGCAGCGGCACGATTTGCAGCCCGACCAGCACCGCGAACATCAGATGCCGCCCCGGAAAGTGCATCCACGACATGGCGTAGGCGGCGAACGCGGCGAAGATGATCGGCAGGATGGTCGCCGGGATGGTGACGATCAGCGTGTTGATGAAGGCAGCCGCCATGCCGCGCGGGTTGTTGAGATCGCTGACGTTGCAGTTGAGATCGGGCGACTCAGTTCCGGCGGCGCATTCGGTGGTGTAGTTGCTGGTGCCGCGATAGCCCACCAGCGCGTCGATGTAGTTGTCGATGGTGAAGGTCGGGTGGGCGTCGATGCCGGAGATGCGCCGCATGTAGGTGGCAATATCCGCCGCCGTCTGAACGTCAGGAATAGGAATATCGCCCATGTGCGGCTGATCGTTGATCGGCTGGCGCAGCATCGCCAGCAGCGAAGTCGAGCGGCGGAACTGCTGGACCAAATTGGGGTCGGTCAGGTCAGCATTGGCAATCGCCTTGCCGTCGCTGCCGTGACAGGAGGCGCAGTTCTGCTGAAAAACTGCCTGTCCGGCTGGCGGCGATCCGACCGTCCACCAACCGGTCGCGTCCACCTCCTGAAACGGGCGGAACGAAGTCACCAGCAGCCCGATTGCGGGGACGATCCAGATGATACACAGCCCGATCAGGATGATGTGAACGGGCAGAGTGCCGAGAGAGCGTCGAAGCGCAGTCATCGCATCCTCTCCTCGGTGCGGAAGCGTCGAATGTTGATGTACATGGCGGGCAAGACCAGAATGATCAGGACGACCGCGATAGCGGCGGCACGCCCGGTGTTGAATGACTGATACTGCTCCTTGTACATCCGGTTGGCGATCACGTCGGTGCCGTAATTGCCGCCCGTCATCACGTACACGATGTCGAAGATTTTCAGCACGTTGATGATCATGGTGGTCGTGACGACGATCAGCGTGGGCATGATGGTGGGGAGGATGACGTTGAAGAAGGTCTGCCATGCGTTGGCGCCGTCCACTCGTGCCGCTTCGAGAATGTCCGCCGGGACGTTCTTGATGGCTGCCGAGGTGATCACCATGCAGAAGCCGGTAGACATCCACACGCCGACCACGATCAGGGCGATGGTGTTGATCTGTGGCGCGGTCAGCCACGAGACCGGCTGTCCTCCGAGCGCGACCACCAGCCCGTTGAGCAGCCCGATCTGGTTGGAGCCGGGATTGTAGTTGTAGACGAACTTCCAGATCACGCCCGCGCCGACGAACGAGATCGCCATCGGCAGGAAGATGATCGACTTGGCGATGGCTTCGTACTTGACCCGGTTGGCGAGCAGGGCGATCAGCAGCCCGATCAGCACGCACCCGGTGACCATCACCAAAATCCACACCAAGTTATTGACGAACGCCTGCACCATCACGTCGGAGGTGAGGGCGTAGTGATAATTTTCGAAGACGCCCCAGCAGGATTGACCCTGAGTGCAGGCGACGGTCGCCCAATTGGTGCTGTTCGCGTCGCGGAAGCTGAGGTAAAGCGTATTGAGCATGGGATAAACAATAAATACCGTCATAATTATGAGGGCAGGAGCGAGGTATACCCAAGGTGTGTACCGCCCCTGCTTCATAATTTGGGGTATGTCGGCAGCGCGGCTCCGGCTCGGTTTTCGCGCACTGGACGGCTTTGAGACGCTCATAGGCGAACCTTCTTGTGCGATAAGGGGTGAGCGAGGTGAGGCGGGGACGCCCCCGAAGGAGCGTCCCCGAAACCATCGATTAACTGCTGGCAGTCGCTTCCGGCGTCACCTGCATCCCGCCGAGCGCTTCCGTCTGCGCCTGCGCGAGATTGTCGAGGATGGACGTCAGATCGCCGCCATTGACGTAGCTGATGATGCCGCTCCACTCCACGTTGCCGAAGCCGTTGGGGATCGCATCACCGATGCTGTTGACCAAACCGGAGGCATTGGCGAGCGCCTGCCCCTTCTTGATGAGCTGGGGATCGACGTAGGCATTCGCGCCTTGCAGGTTGGGAGTCTCGTCGAAGCCTTCAGCCGCCCAATTCTGCGCGCCCAACGCGGACGCCAGATAGGTGACCATCGCTTCTACTGCCGGCGTATCGTTGAACGCCAGCATCAGGTCAGCGCCGCCCTGCACGCCCTGCGCGCCGGGGAAGGGGAAGAAGTCGTAGTCGGTGCCGTAGACCAGATCGGGGTATTTCGCCGCGACCGCGCCGCCCGCGAAACCGGACTGCTTGACCATCATCGCTTCCGGCGGATCCGAGAACACCTTGTAGATTGCGTCGTTGAAGTTGGTCGAAAGCGAACCCTGCGCGCCGCCGACCGAGTAGGTCGGGTCAGTTGCCCACTTGCCGTAAATCTGCCACGCTGCCGCCACGCCCGGATCGTTGAACGGCACGGTGCCGTTGATGAGTCCCTGCACGAAGTCGGGTCCCTGCGTGGTCAGCAGGATGTCCTCGATGAAGTCGGCAGCAGTCCATCCGGTCGCGTCGCCCGACTCAAAGCCCATGCTCCACGGCACGTTGCCGTCGGCAGCCATTTGATCGACCAGCGTGGTCAGTTCATCCCACGTGGTGGGGACGCTGTAGCCGTCGGCTTCAAACACGGCGGGATCGTACCAGATGATGGTCTTGATGTCCGCCTTGACCGGCAGGGCGACCCACTTGCCATCGACCGTGCCTTCGGTGACTGCCCAGGGCGCATAGTTGGACGCATCCGCGCCCAGCGCGTCCATCGCCTGAAGTTGATCCTTATAGCGGATGGCAGCCGCCAGTGTCCAGAAGGCGATGTCCGGGGGAGTGCCCGCCTGAACCTTGGTATCCAGCAGCGCCTGATCGCGCGTGGATTCCGGCTGTAGGACGATGCCGCAGGCATCCACCAGCGGCTTCATGATGTTGCTGAAGTGGGTTTCTTCTTCACCCGACCACTGGTACAGAATGCTGACCGTATCGCCAGCCTGTGCGCCCTTGCAGTCGATAGCGCTCGACGCCTGAGCATTGACGACCACGACGCTCGTCATGGCGACGAGTGCGAGAAGCGAGAAGACGAGTAGTGAACGCTTAAGCATGTTGCTGTCCTCCAAATCAATATACACGAGTGCAAGTGACCAACCGATACACAATCTTTCTCAGAAATCACCTCCTCATAGCGTACTCCGTATCACAACAAAGTCATTCAACAGGGCAGCGGCGCTCAGGCAGTTTGTCTGCGCAGATGCGCGCCGCAGGATTCACGGATGATTAATTCGGTATCCAGCAGCACCGACGCCGGACGGCTTCCGGTCTGGAGGATGTCGAGCAGGATACGCGCGGCTTCTGCGCCGATCTGATGAGCGGGCACGCGGACAGTGGTCAGCGGCGGCAGCAGGTACTGCGCGAACTGAATGTCGTCGAACCCGACCACCGCCACGTCGTGCGGGACGCGCAGCCCCGCCGTTCGGATGGCGCGCAGCGCGCCCAACGCGACCACGTCGCTGGCGACGAACACCGCCGTCGGGCGCTCCGGCAGCAGCGCGTTCATGGCTTCGAAGCCGCTGCGCTCGTGAAACTCGCCGTAGCGAACCAGCGCATCGTCGTAGGGCAAGCTGTGCGCATCCAGAGCCTCCTGATAGCCTTGCAGTCGCGCGGCGCTGGCGGGGTGATCCAGCGGGGCGTTGGTGATGCAGGCGACCCGCCGATGACCGAGCGCGATCAGATGCTCGACGGCGACGCGGGCGGCGCTCACATTGTCCACGTCCACAAACGGCAGATCGCTGCCGGGAAGCCGATCCCACAGCACCATCGGGAAATTATCCGGGTGAAGCTCAAGGATGCTGCGGTCGCCGAGGCGCGTGCCTGCGAGGATCACGCCGTCGATGTGCGCTTCGCGGATCAGACGGACGTAGGCGTCGGGCTGATCCACGTCCTCCACCACCTCGATCAGCAGGCGGTAGCCCGCCGGAGTCGCCACTGAGCTTATTCCGTAGATGACCGACGGCAGAAAGGCATCCGCGATCAGGCGGTCGGAGCTGACGCACAGCACCAGTCCGAGTGTCAGGGTTTGCTTGCGCGCCAGCGAGCGGGCGATGGCATTGGGATGGTAGTCGAGTTCAAGGGCGGCGTCGAGGACACGCTGGCGGGTCTTTTCGGAAATGTGGATGTTCTGGACGTTGTTCAGCACGTAGGAGACGGTGGTGCGAGATACGCCCGCCAAACGCGCGACATCCGTAATCGAAGCTTTCCGAGTCATCGCCAAAACAATCTAACTCAAGCAGCAATATTGATACTGAAGCGCTTCACTGAACCGCTTCACTATTATACTCACGGAAATTTTCGCTTGTCAACCAACTGGGGGATTACTAGAAAGCCTGTGAGAAAGCAGGGGCGCTGATCGTCAGCGCAGGGGCGACCAATCCAGCATTTTGCTGAAGAAGCGGCGCAGGCTGATGTACTGGTAGCGCGCCAGATGATCGAGCGCGCGGGAATACTGGGTCTGAAGCGCCGTCACCTGCAACTCGGCGGCGTTGAGTTCGGCACGCAGGTTTTGCGCCAGCTTCAGATGCTCCGAGCTGGACTGCGCGTCGGCGAGCTGGCGGGCGGTCTGCCGATACTGCTGATCCAAATCTTGCTGGGCGTCGGCATGGCGCTGGCGAACGGTCTGCACGTCGTCCGGCGAGATGGGCATGGCGGAAACCTGCTGCTCGATGCGACGCCGCCACGCCAGCAGGCTCTCCCATGCGTCGCGCGGGGCGGCAGAAGCGGCGTGCAGGGCGTGCAGCGCGGCGGCTTCGTGAGCGGCGTCGATTTCGGCGGCGGTGCGGACGCCGACCTGCGCCAGCGCGTCGATCTGCTCGGCGTCGATTTCGGCAACTTTGCCCGGCTCCAGCCGCTGCTGCGCCAGTTCGTGGGTGAGGTTCTGGACGGTGCGCTCCAGCCGCATGACCTCGCGGGTTTCCTGACGGTGAGAGTAATCCAGATCGCCTTTCAGCCTCAGCACCGCGATTTCCAGCGTGCGGACTTCCTGCTGATAGCGCCGATCCGCCTCGACGATCAGGCGGGAGAGGGTTTTGCGGCGGGCTTTGGCGTCGGCAAGCTGCTTTTCGAGGCTGCGGCTGACCTGCTGCGCGTGCGCCTTTTCGACCACCAGCGGATAGCCCCGATAGCGGATCAGCAGTTGGGCGACCGCGAAAGGCAGGAACAGGCGCGGGATGGTCACAAAGACTGAGTTCTCGAAGGCGACCTCGACGGCGATCCGCTCGTGCAGGATGAAATCGTCGGTGAAGTCGAGCAGTGCGGGCTTGGGCGCTTCGACGTGATCGAACACCCACGAATCGCGCGGGACGGCTTCCGAGGCAAGCGATTCGGTTTCCTCCGGCGTGGCGACCCGGTTCATCAGCCAGCTTTTGACCCAGCCCCAGCGGTTGTCTAGTGGATTGTGGGTGAAGGCGGGCACGTCGAAATAAGTTGGCGCGTGGATGGCGTCGAGCATCACCTGCGCGACCACGCGCACGCGCTGATCCTCGTGGGTATCCAACAGGTCGAAGGTGTCGGAAGTTTCGGGCGATTTGTAGTCGGTGTCGCGGAACAGCAGGTTTTCCTCGCCCGCCTGCGTCCGCCCCCAAAGCGATCCGTCTACCGAGAGCGCTAGCAGCGACAGCCCGATCACGTGGCAGGAGAAGTTATCGACGTTTTCGAGATTGTCGAGCGTGATGCCGTCGTCGCTGGTGCGGGTCGGGTGTTGGTAGTGGCGATGCCCGATCTCGTGGTTGGCAAGCCCGATCACGTCGGGGACGATCATGCCGTCGTAGTCGATCAGCTTGATCTCGTGCTGGTCGTTGACCAGAATGTTGCCGTGCTGAAGGTCGCCGTGCGCGATCTGCGCCTGCCGCAGCGAGCGGCACAAGTTGATCCAGCGCTCGGCAAGCTGGCGTAGGCGCGGCGGATTGTTGAGATTCTGCTCGATGTAGGTGTCGAGCCGGATGCCGACCGTCCAGTCCATTTTGAGGATGGGATACCACTTGCCGCGCACGAGGATGCCTTCGCGCAGGTACTCGAAGTTGACCATGCAGGGCAGCGCGTATTCCTTCAGGTGCGCGGCGATGGCGGCATAGCGATCCTGCTGGTTGGTGACTTCGCGCAGGAAGCAGCGCACCGCCCAGCGATGCTCGCCGGACGCCAGCTCGAACACGGTGGCGAAGTTGCCGGAAACCGGGCGCGGCAAGCCAAGCCGGTTGGTCACGACCGATCCGCCGCGCAAATCCGAGTCGGCGAACGCCTGCTGCGGATGCTGGATGGCTTCGACGTATTCGTTCGGGTTAGGCCAAGCCACCCTGATCTTCTCCGAACATGGGACCAATCTTCAGGAAGGTCACGTCGTCGTTGTGGCAGATGCGGTCGTTGCGGGCGGCTTCGACTAAGCGGGCGAACTCGCCTTGATCGAAGCTCTGGCGCACGAACTGGGCGCGAAAGGCGCGCTGGCTGAGGAAGAAGTGCGCCAGCGCGTCGGTCATCAGCAGGAAGTAATCGCCATCCTGCCATTTGCCCCGCGCCCGCTGCGGCTTGAGACCGACGTAGTCGTTGGTCGAAATCAGCAGCGGATGGTTGTTGAACTGTTCGGGCTGATAGTAGGGGAAGGCGCGGATCGGCTGATGCGGGCGGATGTGGAACAGGCAGCTATCGCCCACGCAGAGCGCGCGCCAACCGCCATCCGCGCGGATCGACAAGCCGATCAGCGACGAGAACGCGCCCCGCTCCAGCTTTTCCAGCGCGTACCACGGCAGCGGCTTGTGCCGCGTGCGGGCGTCAATCGCCTGACGCCAGCGCGTCGCCAGCTCGAACACGATTTCCGGCTTGATCTGCGTGAGACGCTGATCGACGTAGGACTCGACCAGAATCCGCGCCCACAAGCCGGAAAACGAAGTCTCGGTCGCGCCGTCGGCGACCGCGCAGCGAAACTCGGCGCAGTCCGGTGGATCGAACTGCGCCGGGGCGAAGGCATCTTCGTATTCCTCGACCGAATTGCCCGCTTTTTGCAGCCAGTAAGCCTCGAAGCCGACGCGCATGAATTAGCGAAGGTTGCTCGGTCGCGTGCCGATGTCCAGAAAACGGATCACCGCCACAATGTCGGCGTTAAAGACGAAGCCGCGCGAGTCGTCGGTGATCTGGTAGCCTTCCTGCTGCGCCGCCGCGCGAATGTGTTCGGGCAGCGGGCTGGACATCTGATACAACTGCTTGGCGTACTGGTCGGGAAGCTCGCTCTCGCTGGCGGGGAACTCGAAGGTCGCGCCGCCTTTGGACGAGAGGTGAACGTTGAACAGCAGCACGTTTCCGTCCGAGCTTTTCAGGTCACGGAGCGCTTCGGCGGTCTTGAGTGGGCTGCCGTCGGTGGATTCGCCGTCGGTGATGTTGATCACGATGGGCGGGAAGCAGTCAGGATGCTCGGTCAGCCAGCCCTGCACGATCCGCTGGGCGGTCTTGAGCGCGTCGTTCATGGGCGTGCCGCCTTTGGCGACCGGGCTGAACCAGATCGGGAAGCGAACTTTCTGCTCGACCACACCGCCCGCGCCATCCTCGATTTTTTTGCTGCGCTCCTCGACCCGCTCTGGCGCGTCCGCGACCGCGCTGATGGGCACAAGTTCCTTGCCCACCAGCTCGCCGC
Source organism: uncultured Chloroflexia bacterium (assembly GCA_963814185.1). Taxonomy (GTDB): domain Bacteria; phylum Chloroflexota; class Anaerolineae; order Aggregatilineales; family Phototrophicaceae; genus Flexifilum. Next base: position 654,144 of record CAWFCF010000004.1, read on the forward strand.
CGAGCGCGGGCGCGACTTTCTCGCCGTAGCCGATCACGCCGACGTAATAGTAATCGCGCACGCCTTCGGATTTGGCGCACTTGATAGTGAGGTTAAAGAGCAGGTTGTTGATGGCGTCGGCGACCTTCTGGTCTTTCTTGCCGCCGCCCCCGCCGAACGGGTCTTCCATCGAGCCGGATTGGTCGAGCAGGAACAGGAACATACTGGGGTTCGCCCGGCTGATTTCCGCTGAGTAAGTCATGATTTCGCCTCAAATTCGGTGTAAACGGTATAAAGGGATAATCATACCCCCTATTTGGCATTACGTTCGACGAGGCGATCCTGTTGCAAATTGACGGAAAAAAGCATGACGAACCGCCAAGACGCCAAGAACCAAGCGCATCACGATCTCATACCGATCAAGAGGGCGAACGTGAAGGCTTCGAGCGCGGCGCTGCCGGTCAGCAGGGCGATGCTGAAGAAGGCAAGCGGGTTCCAGCGCTGCGGCAGGCGATAGTCGCCGCGCCAGAAGCGCCACATCAGCCAGAGCGCCAGCGGCGAGATCAGCAGCAGGGCAAGCGCGGTGAGCAGCGGCAGCCCGGCGATCACCAGCAGCGGCAGGGCGAGATAGGCGACCGCCAGTGCTCCGACGTACAGCCGCGCTGCGCGGTTCGCCCCCAGCCGCACCACCAGCGTGCGCTTGCCTGCGGCTTGATCGCCCACTGCGTCCGGGAACTCGATGGAAAGCAGCATGGCGAACTGGAAGCAGGCGAGCGGGAACGCCGCCAGCAGCGGCAGCGGATCGAGCCGCCCGCGCTGAAGGTAGTACCCGGTCAGCGGGACTAAGCCCGGCACCAGCACCGCGACCGTTAGTTCGCCCAAGCCGCGCGAATGTAGGCGGATCGGCGGGGCGCTGTAGAACCATGCCAGCAGCAGCGCGCCGACGATTAGCGGGAGGGTCAGCGCACCAGTTCGCACCACGAAGGCGAGAATCAGCGCGGCAATTAACGCGATCAACGCCAGCAGCAGCGCGAACCCGTGCGCGCTCCGGGGCGGAACTGACGCCGCTCACCAGTACGCGGCTGCCGCCTGACCAATTCGTGGGCGTGGGGTTGGCGCGATCTACCGTGAGGTCGAAATAGTCGTTGGCGTAGTGAGTTATCCACTGGGTGGCGCTGATGGCGATCTGCCCCCAGAGCAGCGCTGCGAGGTTGAGCGCCGCGCCGCTGTACAGCGCCATCGCCACGCCCAGCACGTGCAGAATCAAGCCGCCCGCCAGAAACAGCGGACGCCCCAGCCGAAGGAAGTCGAGCAGCGCGCGCATCAGGGCGCGAGCAGGGTCACGCTGCCGACGACGATCTGACCGTTGGGGATAGGCGATCCGCTGCTGTCGGTGGCGGGCAGGTAACTCCCGCTGGCGTCGGTGATGCCCACGCTGACTTGATAGTCGCCGGGCGGCGCGTCCGCCGGGAACTGCATGGCGCAGCTATCGAAAAACACCTGCTGACCGCGCTGCCAACTAGCCACGTCGTAGTAAGCCGGGTTGGGCGATCCGCTGCACGTGTACTGGTTTCCGGTCTGGACGCTGGTGAAGGTGAACATCCGCGCCGCCGCCTGCGGCAGCGGATTCAGCGCCAGCCAATTGAGCGACGGCAGATAGGTCTCGCCGCTGTGGACGGCGTCCGGCGAGTTGAACTTGAGGAGCTGCGCCGCGCCCGCGACGATGCCCAGCGTATCCGGGCAGGACGGATCGCGGCTCAGCGGCTCGGTGAGCGGGGTCAGCAGGAAGGGTGGCGAACTCTGCTGCGGGATGCCGCTGCTCGTCCGCGCCCACCCAGTTGAACAGAAGCTGCACCGGGCTTTGCGACGAGCAGTTGGGCAGTTCGGCGTGAGCGGTGACGATCTCGCCGGGCTGCCAGAGCGTGGTCGGATAAGCGCCTTGCGCGGGTAGGAACTCGCACAGGTTGACGGCGGTTCCTTCCGGGCTGAACATCTCCGCCTGCGCGTATTGGTTCGAGCTGAGCGGCTGGTCGGTGGTCAGGTAGAGCGTGAGGTCGAGACGGTCATCCCGCGACACTAGTCGATAGCCAAGTATCTGCGGAAAGCCGCTGGGCTGATTGATCTGCACCTGTTTCAAGCCGGGCAGCGCAGCGAAGGCGTCGGGCGACAGCGTGGCAGGCGAGTGGAACTGGGCGATGCCGCCGACCGCGCTCACGATCAGCCAGCAGCCCGCGACCGCGATGCCGGGCAGCGCCGCCAGCAGCTTGAAGCGGCTCGGAATGAAGGCGGCGAGTCCGGCGCTCAGCAGCAGCGCCGCCGCCGGGAGACCGGGCGCGTAATAGCGTACCGGCGCGAGGATGAAGGGGGTCGCGTAGAGGGTGGTGTTTTGCGCGTTGGCTTCCAGCGCGTTGCGGACGATCACCAGCAGGACGGCGGTCACGATCATGCCGCTCAGGAGCAGATCAATCGCAGCGCATCGCGCTCGCGCCGGTAGATCGAGCGCGCCAGCATCAGCAGGATACCGACTCCGCCGATCAGCAGCAGCAGCCCGTACCCGGTGCTGATGGCGGCGCGTGGCTGAAACGCCTGCAAGCGGCTCTCCATATTCGTGGTAGGTGAAAGCGGCGATGTCGCGGAGCATGACCGTCGGAATCTGCACGTGGGTCAGGGCGGCGGGGATGGTTTCGGACAGGCTGCTGTAGCGTCCGAGCGGCGTGCCGTAGGTGACGGTGTTGAAGATCAGCACGCCCACGCTCAGCAGGAGCAGCACGCCCACGCCGCCCGCGATCAGCCGGAGCCGGGCGCGCGGCTGGGCGCGAGTTCAAGCCGATCACCACGAGGAACGGCAGGTCGAAGGCGACCAGCGCCCAGCCCGCGATCCGGGTCAGCAGCGCCAGCGCCACGCTGATGAACAGCAGAATCAGCCATTTGCGCTGAATCCGCCAGCGCAGATGCGCGCAGATCAGCAGATTCCACGCGCTGAGCGCCAGCAGCAGCGGGTCGTTGCCGATAATGCTGTTCAGGCGCACCAGATTGCCCTCGAACGCCAGCAGTGCGGCGGCGATCAACGCGAGCACTGGCTGATCGGGGAACAGAATCAGCCCGGCTTGAAAGGTGAGCGCCACCGCCGCTATGCCCAGCAGCAGATTGAGCAGGCGCAGCCCGTATCCGGCGATCACCGCGCCGTGCCCCGGCGAAAGATAGTCCGAGGTAATGGGGTAGCGGATGACGGGCGCGTTGTAGCCCGCGTCCCCCACGCAGATCAGTGCGGGCTGAACGCCGGGCGGCACCGGCTGATGGTTGTCGAACAGCGCGACCAGCGGATAGGCGACCAGAAAGTACAGCGGCGGCTGCGTGGCTTGTCCCGCCTCGGCGTCCCCGGCGGGATAGTCCTCGTCGGTGGGCAGCCGACCGTTCTGATGCAGAAAGCGGACGACCGTGTAAAAGTCCGGCTCGTCGTAGATGGCAGTCTTTTGCCACAGCGGAACCGACAGCAGATAGATCATGCCGAGGATGAACTGCACCGCCAGCACCGCCAGCAGCCAGTGGCGCGGGCGCAGCAATCGGAAAGCAGACAGACGGCGCGACATATCAGCGATGGCTCAAGAGCGGGCGCGGCGGATCGAGCGCCAGAAGATGGCAAAGACGAAGCGCGTGTTGTAAATCAGGTAGCGCCGCCACAGACGGTTCGGCTCGCTGAGCAGGCGAAACAGCCATTCCAAGCCGCTGCGCTGTATCCAGCGAGGCGCCTGCCGTTTGGCGCCTGAGATGAAGTCGAACGCCGCGCCCACACCGATCAGCAGCGCGGCGTTCAAGTGCGGTCGATAGGTGTCCATCCACAAATCCTGCTTGGGCGAACCCAGCCCCACCCAGATCACGTCCGGCTGAGTGGCGTTGATGGCTTCGGCGATGCTGGCATCCAGTGAGGGATGGTTCTGGCTGATCGATGGCGCGGAATGACCGACGATAGTCAGGTTCGGGAACCGCGCCCTGAGCTTGACTGCTAACTGCTCCGCGACGCCGGGCGTGCCGCCCAGCAAATAATGCCGGACTGCGCCTTCGGTCTGCGCGCACAGCGCCAGAAACAAATCGGGACCGTAGACTCGCTCGGCTTGACGATAGCCTGCCGCGCGTTCCAGCCAGACCAGCGGCATCCCATCGGCAGCCACCATGTCGGCGTGACGCAGCGCCTGCAGGATGGCATCGTCGTCCTGCGCCGCCATCACCGTGTACACGGTGCAGGTTGAGACGAATCGGCGCTCGGCTGCCGCAATCCAACCTTGAAGGCGTGCAATCGCTTGGTCGAAGCTTTGCACGTCCACCGGAACCTCTAGGATCGGGTACTGCAAGTTGTGAGTCCTGCGCCTGAACCATCAGGAGAGTAATCTGTCCGCATCCAGCCCAGACTATAGCGTACCTCCCCGCTCAACCGCCAATTTTCACAGCGTACCCAAGCCGACGATTCAGCGGTGGCTGTGCTTACCGGAGCCTGTATTATAATGGGTGATCGTCGGAGGGGCGGTGCAGCGCGATGATTCGATCCCAACTCGAAGTCGTCCAGTTTTTGGCAGACATGGTCATTTTGCTGGTCTCGCTGTACCTGTCCTCGGTGATTCGTATTCAGGTAAAGCTGGGCATGGAAGCGGCGGTCGAAGCGTGGATCGTCCCGCCGCCGCTGTACGCCATCGTCGTGCTGATCTGGGCGGCGATTTTCGTGGGCAACGGCGTCTACGTCCATACCTTCGGCAGCAAGTTCCGCCGCCGTCTGCTGCGGGTGATCAACAGCCACCTGATCGCTTCGTTTCTGTATCTGGGCGTGCTGTACCTGATGTTTCGGGACGTGTCGCGGCTGGAATCGGCGTACTTCATCATGCTGTCGCTGACCGGGATGGTGCTGTCGCGAGTGCTGTCTCGGCTGGTGCAAATCCGATACCGGGAAAGCGAGACCCGCAAAGTGCGGGTCTTGATCGCCGGGACGGGCGTGAACGCGCTGCATCTGCGCGACAAGATTCGCGCCAACCCGCGCAACAATCTGCATCTGGTCGGCTTCGTGCGGCTGCCGTTCGACGACGAAACCCTGCCAGAACTGGCGAACCAGATCGTCGGCAGCGCGGACGATCTGGCGACACTGGTCGAACGGGAGCAGATCGGCGAACTGGTGATCGTGCCGCGCTGGTATTCGAGCGAAGTTTCCGGCGCGGTTTCGAAGATCATGTACCAGCTTCAGCGCTTCCCGGTGGGCATTCACCTCGCGCCGGATTACTCGGAAATCAGCTTCTTTCAATCGGTGGCGGAGGACTTCGACGGGCTGCCGCTGATCGGGCTGCGCGCGCCGATCTTCTCACCTACTCAGCGGTTGCTCAAACGCACGCTCGACCTCGCGGTGGCGGTGCCAACCGTAATCGTCGGGTCGCCGATTTTCGCGCTGGTGGCGCTGGCGGTGCGGCTGGACAGCCCCGGTTCGATCATTCTGAGGCAGCGGCGGGTCGGGATTCACGGCATACCGTTCACCATGTACAAATTCCGCTCGATGTACCACCAGCCCGATCAAAGCCCGCTGGAGGAAACCAATCTGGACGTGATCAAGCGCCCGGACGATCCGCGTATCACGCGGGTGGGGCGCTGGCTGCGGCGCACCAGCCTCGACGAACTGCCGCAGTTGATCAACGTGATTCGCGGCGACATGAGTCTGGTGGGTCCGCGCCCCGAACTGCCGGAGCGGGTGCAGCAGTACGAATGGTGGCAGTTCAAGCGCTTCGAGGTGCCGCAGGGCATGACCGGATGGTGGCAGGTGAACGGGCGCGCCGACCGCCCGATGCATCTGCACACCGAAGATGACCTCTATTACATCCAGAACTATTCGCTCTGGTTCGACCTGCAAATTCTGATCCGCACGCTGCTGATCGTGGTGACGGGCGAGGGCGCGTTTTAGGACGGCGAGAGAAAATTATCGCACTACGCCGTGCTTTCGAGCATCACCAGCCGGTAGCCGACGCCCGGCTCGGTGAGGATGATCTTCGGGCGGGTGGGGTCGGCTTCGAGCTTCTGGCGAAGCTGGGCGATGTAGACCCGCAGGTAGTGGGTTTCGTCGGCGTATTCGGTGCCCCAGACCTCGCGGAGAAGTTGGCGGTGAGTCAGCACCTTGCCGGTGTTCTGGATCATCAGCCGGAGTAGGGCGTACTCGGTGGGCGTGAGCTTGACCTCCTGCCCGCGAACTATCACCAGACGGTGCGACAGATCGACCTGCAAGCCGTCGCTGACGAAGACCGCCGTGTCGCTTTCGACGTGGACGTGGCGCTGCGCAACTCGCAGCCGCGCCAGCAGCTCGCCGACGCTGAAGGGCTTGGTCAGGTAATCGTCCGCGCCCGCGTCCAGCGCGGCGATCTTGTCGTCGTCCGAATCGCGCACCGATAGCACGAGGATCGGGGTCTGCGTCCACTCGCGCAGGCGCTTGATCACGTCGATGCCGTCCATGTCCGGCAAGCCGAGATCGAGGATCACCAAGTCGGGGCGGCGCTGCGCGATCTCGGTCAGCGCCATCTGCCCGTTATCGACCTCGTAGACGGTGTAGCCGCTGGCTTCGAGGCTGATCCGCAAAAAGCGCCGAATTTGAAGCTCGTCGTCCACCACCACTGCCTGCAAGCCGCTCATAAGTCCGCCTCCTGCGCGGGCGGGGGCGCCGCCGTCACCGGGAGCCGAACGGTGAACTGCGCGCCGCCTCCCGGTCGATTAGCGGCTTCCAGCGTCCCGCCGTGCGCGGTGACCAAGCCCCGGCTGATCGACAGCCCCAAGCCAGTCCCGCCGGACTTGGAGCCGCTCACGCGATAGAACTTGTCAAACACGCGCTCCAAGTCCTCCGGCGGCAGCCCTGCGCCGCGATCCGCCACCGTGATCGAGACGGTGCTGTCCTCCAGCGCGGTGCTGATCTCGACGGGCGTGCTCGGCGGGGTGTGGTTGGCGGCGTTGTCCAGTAGATTGACCAATGCCTGTTCCATCAAGACGTAATCCATCTGAAGCAGCGGTAAATCAGGCGAAAGGCGCAGCGTCACTGGATGATCGGCAAGCTGTTTCTGGGTGGACGAGAGCGCCACGTTGATCACGTCGCCCACGTCGCACCATTCCAGTTTCAGCTTCAAGCGACCGGATTCCAGCCGGGTCATGTCCAGCAGATTCTCGACCAGCCGGTTGAGACGGTCGGCGGCGGCTTGAATGTCGCCCAGCAGCGCGCGCCCGGATTCGGCGCTCACGTTGGGGTTGAGCAGGCTGCTGGCAGCGCCGACGATGGTCGAAATCGGCGTGCGCAGCTCGTGCGAGATCGAGTTGAGCAGGGTGGTGTGCAGGCGCTCGGACTCCTGAAGCACGGCGGACTGCTGCGCGGCTTCGCTCAGCATCTCGCGCTCGATCACCAGCGCCGCCTGCCGGGTGAAGGTTTCCAGCAGGGTTTCTTCATCGACCGTGAGCGGCTCATGCTTGCGGGTGCGTACCGCCAGCACGCCGACGGTTCCGCCCGGCGTGAGCAGTGGGAGATACCGGGCTTTGGCGGCGGCGAGCGTGTCGGTGAAGCGCCCGGCGGGCTTGCCGCTGTCAAACGCCCAGCGCGCCACGCTGAATTCTTTGGCATTCACGACCAGCGAACTGAACGGGTGCGCCTGCTCCGAGAGGCGGTTGGCGGGCGTGCGCAGGAAAATGGCGGCTTGGGCGTCGAACACCTGCCCGATCTGGTCGATGGCGGTCTGAAGCACGTCGTCCATGCTGACGGCGGTCGAGGTTTCGCGCGCCAGCGTGTAGAGTGCCAGCGTGCGCTCGGCGGAGCTTCGCGCCTGCTGCTGCTGCGCCCGGATGCGCGCGGTCAGGTTGCCCGTGAAGATGGCGATGAAGAAATACAGCACCAGCACGATCAGGTCTTCGAGGCGGTTGATGGTCACCCGCAGGCGCGGCGGGATGAACAGCACGTCCCACGTGATCGCGCTCAGGCTGGCGACCAGCAGCGCGGGCCCGCGCCCGATGTAGGCGGCGATCAGCAGCACGGCGAACAGATCGGTCAGCCCGACCGCTTGATAGCCGACGATAGGCAGGGTGGTCAGGTTCAGCAGCGTCACCAGCGCGATGATCAGCGTGGCGACCAGATAGCGAGTCCAGTCGGAATGGGGCTGCGGGCGCGGCAGCCGGGTCTGCTGAAGGCTTTCGCTGGCATCGCCCGTAACCACGTACACGTCAATCGCGCCGCTGCGCCGCACCAGTCGGTTGACCATCGAGCCGCCGCGCAGGAAGTCTTGCAGCGGCGAATGGGCGGGCTTGCCGATCACGATCTGGGTGACGTTGCGCTGGCGCGCCACCCGGATCAGCGCTTCGATCACGTCCGCGCCGGAGGTGGAGAACACCTCGCCGCCCAACTGCCGCGCCAGCGAGAGATTGCGCGCCAGCCGCAGCTTGTCGTTTTCCGAGAGCAGGCGCGGCGATTCGACGTAGACCGCCAGCCATTGGGCTTCGAGGTTGTACGCCGTGCGCCGCGTCCAGCGAATCAGCCGCTCGGAAAGCGGGCTGGGGCTGACCGCCACCATCAGGCGGTCGGCAGATTTCCACGGCCCGGCGATCTGTTTGACCTGCATGTAATTCTGAAGCTGGTGATCGACCCGCTCGGCGGTCAAGCGCAGCGCCATTTCACGCAGGGCGGTCAGGTTGCCGGTGCGGAAGAAGTTCTTCGAGGCGGTTTCGGCGCTGTCCGCCGTGTAGACCTTGCCCTCGAACAGCCGCTTGCGCAGTTCTTCGGGCGCGAGGTCGATCAGCTCGATCTCGTCGGCGATCTCCAGCAGCGAGTTGGGGATGGTCTCGCGGACAGCGATCCCGGTAATCTGGCGGACGGTATCGGCGCGGCTTTCGACGTGCTGCACGTTGACGGTCGTCCACACGGCGATCCCGGCGTCGAGCAGTTCCAGCACGTCCTGATAGCGTTTGGTATGGCGTCCGCCGGGCGCGTTGGTGTGTGCCAGTTCGTCGATCAACACCCATTGGGGCTTGCGCGCCAGCACCGCGTCCAGATCGAGTTCTTCAAGCTGCACGCCACGATACTCGACCTTTTGGCGCGGGATGACTTCGAGCGCCGCCAGCAGCACCTCAGTTTCGGCGCGCCCATGAGTTTCCACCCAGCCGACTACCACGTCGCCGCCTTTGGCTTGGAGCAGGTGCGCCGCGTCCAGCATGGCGTAGGTTTTGCCGACGCCCGCCGTCGCGCCGAAGAAGATTTTCAGCTTGCCCCGCTGCGAGCGCTGGTCGGCTGTCAGCAGCGCGTCCGGGCGATGATCTGCGGTCATGCCATCATTCCAATTTCACCGACTGTATATTATCGACTGGAAAGGGGGCAAATGTCAGGTCAAGAACTTATCAAGAATAGGGGCGCAAGTGATGTTCGTCACACTTCGAGTGTCATTTGTGCTATAATGTTCTCGTTTGAAGATGTACGTCGTATTTTCCCCTTGAGGTTTCATGCAATTTCAGGAACTAAAACTGATCGATCCTTTGCTGCGCGCGGTGCGCGCCGAAGGCTATTCCGCCCCGACTCCGATACAGGCGCAGGCGATCCCGCACGTGTTGGCGGGGCGCGACCTGATCGGCTGTGCGCAGACTGGCACGGGTAAAACCGCCGCCTTTGCGCTGCCGATCTTACAGCGGCTGAACGCGATTCCAAACCAGCAGCACCGGGTCACGCGGGTGCTGGTGCTGTCGCCCACCCGTGAGCTGGCGACCCAGATTTCCGACAGCTTCAGCGCCTATGGTCGCTACACTGGGCTGAAGTCCATCGTGGTATTCGGCGGCGTGGGTCAGCAGCCGCAGGTGGATGCGTGGCGGCGCGGTGTGGATATTCTGGTGGCGACGCCCGGTCGCCTGCTGGATTTGATGCAGCAGGGCATCATTCGCCTGAACACCATTGAGATTTTCGTGCTGGACGAAGCCGACCGGATGCTGGACATGGGCTTCATCCACGACGTGCGCAAGATTATCGCCACGCTGCCGACCCAGCGGCAAACTCTGCTGTTCTCCGCGACCATGCCGCAGGACATTCAGGACTTAGCCGATCACATCCTGATCCGTCCGGTGCGGGTGGAGGTCACGCCGCAGGCGACCACCGTCGATACGGTCGAGCAGTCGGTGTTTTTCGTCAACAAGCAGGATAAGCGCGCGCTGCTGGAACATCTGCTGGAGGACGAAGCGATTCGTCGGGCGCTGGTGTTCACGCGCACCAAACACGGCGCGAATAAACTCGCGCAGCAGTTGGAGCGCGCCGACATTCAGGCGGAAGCCATTCACGGCAACAAGTCGCAGAGCGCGCGCGAGCGAGCGCTGGCGAACTTCAAATCCGGCAAGACGCGGGTGCTGGTGGCGACCGACATCGCCGCGCGCGGCATCGACGTGGACGACGTGACTCACGTGATCAACTTCGACCTGCCCAACGAGCCGGAAAGCTACGTGCATCGCATCGGGCGGACGGCGAGGGCGGGCGCATCCGGGACGGCGTATTCGTTCTGCGATGCGGAGGAGCAGAGCTATCTGCGCGACATCGAGAAGCTGATCCGCCTGCGCGTCCCGGTGATCACCGAGCATCCCTATGCCGCGCCGCTAGTCGCGGTGGCGCCTAAGCCGCCGCCGCAGCAGCGACCCATCAACAACAACGGGAACGGGAACGCCAAAAGCTCCCGCCGCCGCTGGCACGGTCACGGAAACTCGCGCGGCGCGAACTAAGTTTCAGAATAAAATCGACCCCGTTCACATGAGCGGGGTCGATTTTGTTTAGTTGGTTTGGGGCTTCGCAGCGGGCTTTCGCGTTGTCGTGCGTCTGGCGCGCGGCTTCTTGGGCGGCGCTTCGGTTTCCGGCGTCCCGGCTTTCGGCGCGTGCGTGCGCTTGAACGGGCGTCCGGCGAGGATGTCGGCGAGGTCGGCGTCGGCTTTGGCGTCACTGGCAGCAACTTTGCGGGCGATTTCGGCGAGGAACTCACTGGCTTGATCTGACATTTTGATCCCCTAAGTGGAGCGTCAAGCTCCTCACAACGTTGCCTTGATTATACCACATAAGCATTTTCTAACCGGGCGACGCCGGTTGACCGGCGGGTGACTGCATCTCAATAAAGAGCAAAAAGCTCAACGTAAAGACGCGCAAATTGAGAAATATCGGTGATCATTTTTCGGTGGAACGGCGACGGAAGCGCTCGTACAATGAGAGACTGGAAGCTGAAGGGAGCCGCCATGATCAAACTGCCGCCAATTGACGAAATGATCCGCGCCTACCAGTCGAGCGATGCCTCGTATGATGGCATCTTCTTCTTGGGCGTGCGCACCACCGGGATTTTTTGCCGTCCGTCCTGCCGGGCGCGGAAACCCTACCCGCAGAACGTCGAGTTCTTTGCGACGGCGGAAGAAGCGATCTTCGCCGGATACCGCCCGTGCAAGCGCTGCCGCCCGCTGGACATGATCGGGCAGCTTCCCGAATGGGCGGGCAACCTGCTGCGCGAGGTCGAGCGCGACCCGGCGCTGCGGCTCAAGGACGAGGATTTGCGGGCGCGCGGGCTGGACCCGGCGAGCGTGCGCCGCTTCTTCCTCAAGCGCTACGGCTTGACCTTTCATGCTTACGCCCGCGCGCAGCGCTTGGGCAAAGCCTTCGACGCGCTTCAGCAGGGGGTCGAATTGGACGAGGTAGCGCTCGGCTACGGCTACGATTCCCACAGCGGATTCCGTGACGCTTTTGCGCGGCTGTTCGGTCAAGCGCCGGGGCAGAGTCGCGGCGGCAAGCGCATCCTGATCGCGTGGCTGGACACGCCGCTTGGTCGGATGGTCGCCGGAGCGACCGACGCCGGAGTCTGCCTGCTGGATTTCGCCGACGACACGGGGCTGGAAAGCCGGTTCGCGGCGCTGCAAAAGCGCTTCGGCTGCGCGATTCTGCCGGGCGAAAACGAACATCTGGCTCAACTGCGGGCGGAACTGGCGCGCTACTTCGCGGGCGATGGGCGCGGCTTCGAGGTGCCGCTGGCGCTGGCTGGGACGCCGTTTCAAGAGACAGTCTGGCGCGAACTGACCCGCATCCCCTACGGCGAAACCGTCTCCTACCAGCAGCTCGCGGAGCGGGTCGGAGTCGCCAGCGGGCAGCGCGCGGTCGGGCACGCCAACGGCTCGAACCGGATCGCCGTCGTCGTGCCCTGTCATCGGGTGGTCAACAAGGATGGCAAGCTCGGTGGCTACGGCGGCGGACTGTGGCGCAAGCAAAATCTGCTGCGGCTAGAGCGTGGGGAGCGGGTGTTCGCCGCTAACCTAAGTGCGGCGCTGGCATAGGAAAGAGCTAACCGCCACGACGCCAAGATCGCTGAGAAAAGTGAGGGGCGTGGCAGCGCCACGTCCCTCCTCATGTGTTCTCTGCGTCCTCTGTGGTTAAATGTCTTTTTGGGGTTATGGCAAAATGCGGTGGGTCAGGATGCGGTTGGCGGCGTGCCACCAGCGGAAGCCCTCGGCGTAGCGCACACTGCACGCCAGCCCGCGAAAACCGCTCAGCACGCTTACGTAGTAATGAAACTCGTTGCGCTGCGATTCCGGCGGCTGGAAATTCGGGTCGTATTCGCCGGGCATCAACTGGCTGATGTGGCAGTCGAGCATCGCCAGCTTCTTCGCCCAGACCGAGGACACATCGACGTATTCCTCCGGGATGAAGTCGATGCCGCGCTCGGCGTCCATGAACGCCAGCGGGACGGTGGCGCGATGCGGCGGATACTCAGACGGATAGTTGGCGGTGCGGGCGATCTGCGCCGCGTCCAGCACCAGATGATGGGTGTTACGGTGATCGGGGTGATAGTCGTCCGCCGGGTGGGTGATGATCACGTCTGGTTGGGCACGGCGGATGGTTTCGATGAACAGATGGCGGGTGGCGTCGTCGTTTTTCAGCCCGCCGTCAGGGACGCCGAGCCAGACCAGCTCCGCGCCGATCACGTCGGCGGACGCCTGCGCCTCCGACTTGCAAATCGCCGCGATCTGGTCGGGATCACCTTTCGGTCGCCCGCGCCCGTCAGTGACGACGCACATGTACACTTGATCGCCTCGCTCGGCGCAGCGCGCCAGCGTGCCGCCGCAGAACATTTCGAGATCGTCGCCGTGTGCGCCGAATGCCAGTACGCTTGTCATCGGGTTATTCACTCCTTACGTCGAGCGCGTCGCGCAGCCCGTCGCCCAGCAGATTGAAGCCCAGCACGGTCAGCATAATCGCCATGCCGGGGAAGAACGGCATCCACCACGCCGAGCGGATGTACGCCTTGCTTTCGTTCAGCATCTTGCCCCAACTGGGCTGCGACTGGTCGCCGCTGCCCAAGCCGAGAAAGCTCAGCGCCGCTTCCGATAGGATCACGCCGCCAATGCCGAGGGTCACGTAGACGATCACCGGCGTCACCAGATTGGGCAAGATGTGCCGGAACATGATCGCGGCGTTGCTGGCGCCCAGCCCGCGCGCGGCGGTGACGTATTCCTGCTCCTTGAGCGACAGCACCTGACTGCGGGTTAGGCGGGTGACGTAGGGCCAAGAGACCAGCGTCAGCGCGGCGATCAGGTTGATCTCGGTGGAGCCAAGCACGCCCACCAGCGCGATGGCGATGATCAGCAGCGGGAAAGACATCACAATGTCGGCGATGCGCATGATGATCACGTCCATCCAGCCGCCGTAATAGCCGCTGACCAAGCCGAGCGTCAAGCCGATTACCAGCGTGCTGATCTGCACCGAGAGCGCGATTTGCAGCGACACCTGCGAGCCATATAACACGCGGCTGAAGATGTCCCGACCGATGTTGTCGGTGCCGAAGGCGTAGGTCGCGGAAGGCGGCTGCAAGTGATCGCGCAGGTTGCCGTAGATGGGATCGTAGGGGGCGATCAGCGGCGCGGTGATGGCGAAGGTGATCGCCAAAATCACCAGCAGCAAGCCGAGTATCGTGACCGGGCTGGCGAGCAGACGCCGCAGCGCCCGCCGCCACTCGCTCGACTGGGTTTCCAGTTCCAATTCGACCACCGGATGCCGGGTCTGAAGCGAGGCGTCAGCCATTGTAGCGAATCCTCGGATCGAGCAATGGGTAGGCGATGTCGATTAGCAGGTTCATGACGGTGTAGATCAGCGCAAACAGCAGCACCAGTCCCTGCACCATCGGGTAATCGCGGGCGGAGATGGCATCGACCAACTGCCGACCGATGCCGGGCCAGCTAAAGATCACCTCGACCAGCAGCGTGCCGCTCAACAGCCCGGCGACGCTGGTGCCCCACACGGTGACAATCGGTAGAACCGCGTTGCTGAGCGCATGGCGCACGTTGATCCGTCGGATGCTCAGCCCCTTGCTGTAGGCGGTGCGAATGTAGTCTTGATTGAGGATGTCCAGCAAGCTGGAGCGGGTCATGCGGGTGAGCAGCGCCAGCATCCCCAAGCTGGCGCAGACCGCAGGCAGGATCAAGTGGCTGTCGAAGCCCAAGCCACTCAGCGGCAGAATCCGAAGCTGCAAGCTCAGCACGATCTGCAACTGCAAGCCTAGCCAGAACACCGGAATCGACACGCCGATCAATGCCAGCAGGCGCGAGGCGGAATCCCAGAAGGAATTGCGGCGGGTCGCCGCGACGATGCCGAGCGGCACCCCCACGATCACGGCGATGGCGGTGGCGGTGATCGCCAGCACCGCCGTGTTGGGCAGCGCCAAGCTGATCATGTCCAGCACCGGGCGGTGAGTCACGTAGCTGGTGCCGAAGTCGCCGTGCAGCGCGTCCTCCAAGAAACCGACGTACTGGTTCCAGACCGGCTCGTCGAGGTGAAGCTGCACGCGCAGATTGGCGATGGTTTCCGGGTCATCGTGCGACCCGGCGAGGAACTGCGCTGCGTCGCCGGGCAGCACGCGCATCAGTACAAACACGAGCGTGTAGATGCCCAGAATAGTCGGGATAAGCTGAAGAATCCGTTGAAGTGTGTATCGCAGCATGGATGTGACGTTAGTTAAGCTGTTTTGCGTAGGGGCAGGTGTGCTTGCTTCGCAAGCCTAGACCTGCCCCTACAGGTGTCAAGGGTTACGAACCGAGCGTGATCAGCTTGAACTGGGTAGCGCCTTGATTGTCAATCGGCGTGCCGCCCAGACGCGGATTCACCAGCGAGCTGCCGGACGGGAAGTAAATCGGGATGACCGCGACTTCCTGCCCAACCGCGAGTTGGTCGTACTGCTGCCAGAGCGCGTCACGGTCAGCGCCGAGCGGCGTTGCCACCGCCTGATTATAGAGCGCCTGCACCTGATCGACGTTCTCGTAATCGCCGTAGCCGCAGTTGATGCGGGACTTGACCGAACCCGCCAACGCCTGCGTGGCGACGTTCTCCGGGTCAGGATAGTCGAAACCCCAGCTAATGGTTCCGGCTTCCATGGTGCAGGCGTTGCGATCCTGCGTGTAAACTGACGCCTCGGTCGAGTTGATCTGGATGGTGATGCCCGCAGGCTGCGCGGTCTGCTGGATGGCGTTCAACACGTTCAACTCGGTCTCGATCTGCTGGGTACGCAGGGTGATGGTGATGCCGTCGGGATAGCCCGCCGCCGCCAGTTCCTGCTTAGTCGCGTCCGGGTTGTACGGGAACGGGTTGAAGCTGGGATCGTAGGCGCTCAAGCCGGGCGGGAACAGCCCGTAAGCGGGCGTGCCCTGTCCTTGCAGCACCGTGTCGATAATGGTCTGGCGGTCAATCGCTTCGGACAGCGCCTTGCGAACCGCGACGTTGCTCAACTGCGGGTCGTGCAGATTGATGCGCAGCAGGAAAGTCGAGAGCGACGGCACTTTCACCAACTGCTGGGAGAAGGTCGCGTCATCCTTGATCTGCGGAAGCTGCGACGGCGGCACGCTCACGATGTCGAGGTCGCCGTGTTCGTATGCCAATACCTGCTCGGACTGATCCGGGATGACCTTGATGATCGCCTGCTTGACATCCGGCGCGCCGTCCCAGTAAAAGTCATTGGCGGTGAGGACGATCTGCTGGTCAGGCGTCCATTCGGTGACCTGATAGGGTCCGGTGCAGACGGGTCCCTGCGAGAAATCGCTGAAGTTCTCCGGCACGACGAAGCCGCCGGGGAGGGTCAGGCTTTCGAGGAAGGACGGATGCGGCGTGGTCAGCGTGATCTGGATGGTCATCGGGTCGATCACGGCGACGCCGCTGATGCTGGTCGCGGGGGTGACGGGTTCCGGCGTGGGCGTGCCATCGCCAACCGTTTGGGCGGGCGGGCGAACATCCGACCAGCCCACCACTGAGCCAAGCACCAGCCCGGCGGTGTAGGAGGTTCCGGTGTCGGCGCGCGCCAGACGGTCGAACGAGTACTTCACGTCGTTGGCGTCGAACGTGCTGCCATCGGTGAAGGTCACGCCGTCGCGCAGGTGGAAGGTATAGACCGTGCCGTCGTCGGAGATGTCCCAACTGGTCGCCAGCGCGGGCGCAGGCGCAAGCGTCTGCGGGTCATAGGTCACCAAGCCTTCGCAAACGTTGCGCAGCACGTTAAACGAGTCGGCGCTAGTTGCGGCAGCCGGGTCGAGGGTGTTCGGCTGTGCCTCCGAAAACGCGGTGGTGACAGTGGTCGCCGCGTCCTGAGCGAAGGCGGTCGAGACGACCACGCTCAGCAAGAGCAGGATGACGAGAAAACGAAGCTGCTTCATACGATCACCTCTGAATTCTGCTCAAACAAAAACCCCGGACGGATTCCGGGGCGCAAGCCACGCATCAACTCCACTTGTATCGAGACGATTCAAGCCCCGGTGGGTGACGGACGATACATGAGATTGGCTCTAGCGAACTTTGCGCTAGAATGTACCATCTGGAGATAAGACTGTCAATAAGACCAAACGAAAGATCGTTGGATACCATGAAACTAACCATCATCGGTGGAGGCAGCGTTCGGACGCCGCGCTTGATTCCGTCGCTGGTCAAGCGCGCTGACGCCCTGAAGCTGGAAGAAGTCTGGCTGACCGACATCGACGGCGACAAGCTGGACTTGATGGGCAATCTGTGCCGCTCGATGGCGGATCAACTTGGGGCGGGCTTCCGGCTGGTTTTGACCACCGACGCCCGCGAAGCGATCAAGGACGCGGATGCGGTGATCACCAGCATTCGCCCCGGCAAAGAGCAGGGACGGGCGACCGACGAGCGTATCGCCATGAATCACGGGGTACTGGGTCAGGAGACCACCGGGGCAGCGGGCTTTGCGATGGCGATGCGCAGCCTGCCCGCCATCCTCGAATACGCGCACATGGTCGAGGACACCGCCGCGCCCGGCGCGTGGATTTACAACTTCACCAATCCGGCGGGACTGGTGGCGCAGGGCTTGACCTACGCCGGGATCAAGCGGGTGGTCGGCATCTGCGACAGCGCGAACGGCGCGCAGCACGCGGTCAGCCGCTTTCTGCAAATCCCGATGAAGCGGGTGCGGCACAGCGTCTACGGGCTGAATCATCTGTCATGGACGCGCAGCGTGCGGGTCGATCCTGAGCCGGACGGCAGCGGCGGCGAGGAAGTCCTGCCCGCCCTGCTGCAAGACGACGACTTCATCCAATCCACCCACATGTCGATGTTCGATCCGGGCTTGATCGCGTGGCAGAAGGCGTTCCTCAACGAATACCTGCACTATTTCTATCACCGCGACGAGGCGCTGGCGGCGCTGCTGGGCAAAGCCGAGACTCGCGGCGAGGAAACCCTGCGCTTGACCACCGACCTGCTCGAACGGCTGCGCGATGCCGCGACCACTGAGGAAGCACTCGCCGCCTACCACGAGGTGATGGGGCGGCGCAGCGCGACTTACATGGCGCACGCGCGTCACGGGCAGGATCGGGTGAAGCTGGAGCCGGTCGGCGAGGACGAAGAAGGCTACGCGGCGGTCGCGCTCGGCTGCATTCAGGCGATCAGCACGGGCGAGACCTTGTACACGGGCTTGAACGTCCCCAATCGCGGCGCGATCCCGGAAATGGCGGACGACGACGTGGTGGAAGTCACCTGCCGCGTCAACGCGGACAACATCACGCCGCTGCCCGTGAGCGGGATGCAAACCGATCAACTGCTGCTGATGCAGTCGGTCAAGCTCTACGAACGGCTGGCGGCGCAGTCGATTTTGCAGCGTTCGCGCGAGCTGGCATACGAGGCGCTCATGGTTCACCCGCTGATCGGCTCCTACCCGCTGGCGCGCTCGCTGACCGACGCTTTTCTCGATGCGCACCGCGATCTGGTCGGAGACTGGCGCTAATGTGAACCACTGCGACATCCTGATTCCCGGTCAGTACAACTGCGACCTGATTTTCACCGGGATACCGGGCTTTCCCGCGCTCGGCACGGAAATCTACACCGAAGGCATGATGTTGGTGCCGGGCGGCGGATCGCTGAACACGGTCACAGCGCTGGGGCGGTTGGGGATCGATGCCGCGTGGCTGGGCGTGCTCGGCAGCGATCCGTTCAGCCGGATCATCGACGAGTGGGCGACTCAGGAACGGCTCGACCGCCGCTGGCTGACTCACGTGGATGCGCCGCTCCAGCGGGTGACGGTGGCGATGTCCTATCCCCAGGATCGGGCGTTTTTGACCCACGCCGATCCGTCGCCGGATTTGATGGAGCGGACCATGCGGGCGGTGGACGCGCACGAGTGCGAGCATCTGCATTTCAGCGGGCTGCGGGTTCACCCGCGCACGCCTGATCTGCTGCGGCTGTGCCACCAGCGCGGCGTCATGGTGACGATGGACTGCCAGCACCGCGACGAGACGCTGGACGATCCGTTGGTGTGCGAGATCGTGAGTCTGCTGGATATGTTCATGCCCAACGCCAGCGAAGCCATGCGCCTCACCGAAACCAGCAGCATCGAGGCGGCGGCGGAGGTACTGCGCGCGCTGGTGCCGCTGCTGGTGATCAAGGATGGCGAGCGCGGCGCTCAGGCGTGGCAAGGCGACCTGCACGTTTCCGCGCCCGCGCTGCGCGTGGAGGTGGTGGATACCACCGGGGCGGGCGACGTGTTCAACGCGGGCTTTTTCGCCGCGCACCGCGCTGGGTTCGACCTGCTCACCTGCTTGCGCTGGGGCAACATCTGCGGCGGCTTGTCTACTGCCGGATACGGGGGCTGCACCGCCGCGCCGACTCGCGCGGTAGTGGAGCGGTATCTCGCGGAGACGACGTAAGCAGCACGAATCGTTTGGGCATGGCAGCGCCATGCCCCTACCACGTAAAGGGGAAATCTCATGACGGTAACACCTGTTGACCCGGAATATCGCGCGGCGGCTGACCGCTACGACCGTATGGTCTATCGACGCAGCGGGGGCAGCGGCTTGAAGCTCCCGGTGATCTCGCTGGGGCTGTGGCACAACTTCAGCGGGGTCGATCCGATTGAGAACGGTCGGGCGATGCTGCGCCGCGCCTTTGATCTGGGCATCACCTATTTTGACTTGGCGAACAACTATGGGCCACCTTATGGATCGGCGGAGGAGAATTTCGGGCGCATCTTCCGCATGGACTTCGCGCCCTACCGCGACGAACTGATCATCGCCACCAAAGCCGGCTTCGACATGTGGCCCGGTCCCTACGGCGAGTGGGGCACGCGCAAGTATTTGATCGCCAGCCTTGACCAAAGCCTCAAGCGCATGGGGCTGGACTACGTGGACATCTTCTATCACCACCGCCCCGACCCGGACACGCCGCTCGAAGAAACCATGGGCGCGCTGGATCAGGTGGTGCGGCAGGGCAAGGCGCTCTACGTGGGCATCTCCAACTACAACGCCGACCAGACCCGGCGGGCGGCGCAAATCCTGAAAGACTTGGGGACGCCCTGCCTGATCAATCAGGTGAACTACAACATGTTGGATCGCTGGGTGGAGGACGATCTTCTGGTGGAGACGGCGGGCGAATTGGGCGTCGGCTTATGCTTCTTCTCGCCGCTGGCGCAGGGCAGGCTCACCGACCGCTATCTGCACGGCATCCCCGAAGGCTCGCGTGCTGCGCGTGACGGGCGTTTCCTGAAGCCGGAGCAGATCACTGACGCCTATCTGAAGCAGGCGCGGCGGCTGAATGAGATCGCGCAGGGGCGCGGGCAAACGCTGGCGGAAATGGCGCTGGCGTGGGTGCTGCGTCACCAGCAGGCGACCACCGCCCTGATCGGCGCAAGCTCGGTCAAGCAGATCGAGGACGACGCCGCGACCATCCACAAGCTGGTGTTCAGCGATGCCGACGTGCAGGCGATTGAGCAAGCGCTGGCGTAAAGCAAAGAACATTTACCACCGAGGACGCAGAGAGACATTCGTCGTTCCTCTGTGTCCTTTATGTTCTCTGTGGTTGAATATTTTACTCGCGTTTGAACAATGGGATAGCGACGACGCCCATGACAATCGAGAAGATCACCAGAAATGCCACGTCGAAACTGAAGCCGAACACGCCCGCGTCGATGGTGATGTGGCGCATGGCGTCTACGCCATAGCTGAGCGGGTTGATGGCGATCAACGGCTTCATCCAGTCTGGGGCGGTGCTGGTCGGGTAGATCGCGCCCCTGAGGAAGTACATAGGCATGACCACGAAGTTTGAGATGGTGCCGAAGCCCTCGAACGAGGTCATGCGGCTGGCAATCACCACGCCCATCGAGGTCACGGCGAACGAGACCACGAACATCATCACCAGCAGCTCAAGGATCGAGAGCGGGCTGGCCACAAGCCGACCAGCGGCGCGAAGCACAGTGTGATCAAGCCCTGCATGGTCGCCTGAGTCGCGCCGCCAATGATCTTGCCGAGGATCACCGAAAGCCGCGAGACCGGAGCCGCCAGCACTTCCTTCAGGAATCCGAATTCTCGATCCCAGATGATGCTGGTGGCGGACTGGAACGCGGCGAAGATCAGGGTCAGCGAGATCACGCCGGGGAAAATGTACTGGGTGTAGTCGTGACCGCCCGTGAGCGCGGTGTTGTTGACCACCGGCTTCAGACTGCTGCCCAAGATCAACAGCCACAGAATGGGGCGGGCGATGCCGCCGTATAGACGGCTGCGCTCGCGCCAGAATTTCTTCACGTCGCGCAGCCAGATGCCGTAAATCACTTCCAAGTCGCGCCACTGGCTCAGGCGGGCGGGCGACTGGGCATCGTTGGGGCTAATCACTGCGGTTGGAGTTGCCATCCTCTGATCCCTAAATACGACCTCTCCGCGCGGCGGAGAGTCGGCGTTCGTCTTTAGCGCCTTCTTCCTCACGAATGGTGCGCCCGGTCAGCTTCAGGAACACGTCTTCCAGCGTGGGGCGGCGCACCTGAAGCGTATCCACCGATAAGCCGCTCTGCGCTAGTTCCACCAGCAGACGCGGCACCACGTGTTCCGAATGTTCCAACTGAACGATCAGCTTACCCTCGCGCTCGGCGGTGGTGACCTGATAGTGATCCTCGATGAAGCGAGCGGCGCGGGCGTCGTCGTTAGTGGTGAGTTCGATGCGATCCGCCCCGACCAGCTTCTTGAGTTCGACCGGCGTATCCAGCGCCACCACCACGCCGTGATCGATCACGGCGATGCGGTCGCAGTTTTCGGCTTCGTCCATGTAGTGGGTGGTCATGAAAATGGCGGTGCGATGGCGGTCGCGCAGCCCGTGAACGTACTCCCAGATGTAGTTGCGGGTCTGCGGGTCAAGCCCGACGGTGGGTTCGTCGAGGATCAGCAGGCGCGGCTCGTGCAGCAGCCCGCGCGCGATTTCGAGGCGGCGGCGCATCCCGCCGGAATAAGTTTTGACGATGCGATCCTTGAAGTCGGTCAAGTCCATCAGCGCCAGCACATCCTTGATGCGCGGGGCGCGCTCGCTCCGGGGGATGTGGTACATCATGCAGTGGAATTCGAGGTTTTCCTGCCCGGTGAGGGTGCTGTCCAGCGAATTGTCCTGAAAGACGATGCCTATCGCCGCGCGCACCGCATCCGGGTTCTGGGTCACGTCGTACCCGGCGACCTCGATGTGCCCTTCGGTGGGCTGTAGCAGCGTACACAACACTTTAATGGTGGTGGATTTGCCCGCGCCGTTGGGTCCCAAAAATCCGAAGATTTCGCCCTCGCGCACGTTGAAGCTGATGTGGTTGACGGCGGTGAAATCGTCGAAGCGCTTGACCAGCCCTTCGACCCGGATTACGTCACCCGCTGGAGTCACCGCGGCTTCAAGGGGGCTGACTGCGGTCTCGATCATCCTGTTCCTCGTCTACCAACACGGCGCGCAGCCGAGACATGGCGCGCTGAATGGTCACCTGATCGTCGTCGGAAAGGCTTTCCAGCAAAGCCGAAAGCCGAGCCAACATGTGTCCTTCGGCGCGCTCGTATTCCTGCCTGCCTGCATCGGTCAGGTGGAGCATGGACTGGCGGCGGTCGTTGGGATCGGGAATCCGGGTGATCCAGCCGTGCGCGACCATCGACTGCACCAGTTCGCCCGCCGATTGAAAGCTGACGCGCCGCCGCCGCGCGATGTCGCTGACCGTGAGCGGCGTTTCGTACAAGTAGCTCAGCACCCGGAACTGCGGCATGGTGGTTTCCTGATCGTTTTCTGCCCGCAGCTCAACGATCATGATCCGGTTGATCAACGGCAGAATCGAGAGCAGTTCCTGTGCGGTGTCGTGTGAATTCGACACGGAAATCCTTTCAACAGGTTTCCTGATATTCAGGATACCTGTATTTATTCTGTAAATCATTAGAACTGGATGAGAAAATCATAAACTTGATTCTCCGAACGGAACCCGCGCCGTCGCCACCTGATCGGTGAAGCCGGGCTGACCGCCGCCGACGCTGAGGTCAAGCGCGCCGGGTTCGAACACGCGCTCGCCGCTGCTGGTCACGACCGCAAGCTGATCCGGCGCGAGGTGGAAACGCAGGGTTTGCGTTTCGCCGGGCGCGAGCTGAATCCGATGGAAGCCTGCCAGTTGGCGAATGGGCACGACTGCTGATGAGTCCATGTGCGAGAGGTAAAGCTGCGCCACTTCGTCGCCCGCGCGCTGCCCCACGTTCTCGACCACTGCCGACACGTCCAAGCCGTCGCCTGCTGGGGCGATCTGCAAATCGCGGTAGGCGAAGCGGGTGTAGCTCAGCCCGTGACCGAAGGCGTAGAGCGGATCGCCCGTGAAATAGCGATAGGTGCGCCCGGTCATGGCGTAATCCTCGAAGGGCGGCAGTTGATCGACCGAGCGATAGAAGGTGACGGGCAGCCGACCCGCTGGGTTGATGTCGCCGAACAGCACCTCCGCCAGCGCCGTCCCGCCCGCCTGACCGGGATACCACGCCTCAAGGATCGCCGGGACCTGCTGATCCGCCCACTCAACCGCGACCGCGCTCCCGCTGACCAGCACCAGCACCACCGGAGTTCCGGTCGCGTGGACGGCTTGGAGCAGCCGCTCCTGTGCGGCGGGCAGGGCGATGTCGCTCCGGTCGCCGATGCCGGGAGTTTCGCCTTCCTCGCCCTCAATCGCCTGCGACAAGCCCAGCACCACGACCGCGATATCCGCCTGACGCGCCGCCGCGACCGCCTCGTCAATCCCGCCGGTGTCCGCTTTGATGCCGCAGCCCGGCGCGTAGATCACCTGCGTCTGGGGCGAAACGGCGGCGCGAATGCCCGCCAGCGGCGTGATCACGGCGCGCGCGTCGCCGTAGTAATTGCCGTAAAGCACATGTTGGTCGTCGGCGTTCGGGCCGATCACGGCGATGGCGCGCAGGTCTTTGGGCAGCGGCAGCCGATCATCGGCGTTCTTGAGCAGCACCATCGACTCGCGCGCGGCTTGCAGCGCGAGGTCGCCGTGTTCGGGGCTGGCGACCACCTCATACGGAATCTGGGCATAGGGCACCGACTCCGGCGGGTCGAACATGCCCAGCTTATAGCGAGTGGTGAACAGCCGAATCACCGCTTGATCGATTACAGCCTCGTCGATCAAGCCCCGCGCCACCGCCTCTGTCAGCGCCCCGTAGGTGCTGCCGCATTCGAGGTCGCAGCCCGCCTTGACCGCCAGCGCAGCGGCTTCGGCAGCGTCATGCGCGACTCCGTGATACTTGTAGAGGTCGCCAATCGCGCCGCAGTCCGAGGTGACGTGTCCGGCGAAGCTCCAGCGCTCGCGTAGAATGTCGCCCAGCAGAGTTGGGCTGGCGCAGCAGGCTTCGCCGTTGGTGCGGTTGTAGGCGCCCATCACGCTTTCGACGCCCGCTTCGACGACGGCGGCTTGGAAGGCGGGCAAATAGGTCTCCCAGAGGTCGTGATCATCGACCACCGCGTCGAAGCGGTGGCGGTCGGATTCCGGTCCGCTGTGGACGGCGTAATGCTTGGAGCAGGCGGCGACTTTCAGATAAACCGGGTCGTCGCCCTGCAAGCCGGTGATGAAGGCGACGCCCAGCCGGGTCGTGAGGTAGGGGTCTTCGCCGTAAGTCTCCTGCCCGCGCCCCCAGCGCGGGTCGCGGAAGATGTTGATGTTGGGCGACCAGAAGGTCAGCCCGGCGTATTGGGCGTGAACGCCCTCGCGCAGCGCTTGGTGATGCTTGGCGCGGGCTTCGTCGCTGATTACCTCGGCGATGCGGTGGAGCAGGTCGGCGTCCCACATGGCAGCCAAGCCAATCGCCTGCGGAAACATGGTGGCGATGCCGGAGCGGGCGACTCCATGCAGGCACTCATTCCACCAGTTATACTTGGGAATGCCCAGCCGCTCGACCGCGGGCGCGTCGTTCATCATCTGGCTGACTTTTTCGTCGAGCGTCATCCGCGACACCAAATCGGCGGCGCGTGCTGCCGGGCTAAGATTGGGTTGGCTCATGATTCCTCACTAAATTGCAATTTGTCGTTGAGCATAACGCATCATGACTGGAAAAACTTATGTTTGATGGGCTGCATTTAAGCTTAGGCAATCTGTCCCGGCTCTCCAACGCGGCGACCCGCTCGATCAGCGCGGAGAGCTTCACCGGCGAGCCGGGCAAAGGCGGCATGGCGACTGAAGGCACCGGCGCGCGCGCCGCCCGCGAGTTGGGGCAGGGCTGGAAAGTGTCGCCGTCGATCAATATCGCGCCCCGCCAGACGGTCACGCTGGCGGAGATCGACGGCTCCGGGGCGATCCAGCACGTCTGGCTGACGGTTCACCCGGACTGGTGGCGCAGGCTGGTGCTGCGGGTCTACTGGGACGGCGAAGATCAGCCCTCGATTGAGACGCCGCTGGGCGATTTCTTCTGCAGCGGCTGGGGCGTGCGCTGCGCCGTGACCTCGCTGGCGGTGGCGGTCAATCCGGCGGGCGGCTTCAACAGCTATTGGGAGATGCCCTTCCGCAAAAGCGCGCGCATCACGGTCGAGAACCTGATCGACGAGGAAGTCAAAGGCTTCTACTACCAGATCACCTATACGCTGACCGACGTGCCGGACGACGCAGCCTACTTTCATGCCCAGTGGCGGCGAAGCAATCCGCTGCCCTACCAGTCCGTGCATACGCTGCTGGACGGCGTGCGCGGGCAGGGGCAGTACGTCGGCACCTATCTGGCGTGGGGCGTCAACAATAACGGCTGGTGGGGTGAAGGCGAGATCAAGTTCTACATGGACGGCGACCAGCGATTTCCCGACCCTCTGCGGCACCGGAACTGAGGATTATTTCGGCGGCGCGTGGGACTTCCAAAGCCCAACTGGGCAGTACGGCGCCTTTTCGTCGCCCTATTCGGGCTTGCCGCAGGTGATCGCGCCCGACGGTCACTTTATCAGCCAGCAGCGCTTCGGCATGTATCGCTGGCACATCATGGACCCGATCCGCTTCCGCGAGTCGCTGCGGGTGACGATTCAGGCGCTCGGCTGGCGTTCGGAGGGGCGCTATCTGCCGCTGCAAGACGACATCGCCTCGACCGCCTTCTGGTACCAGACCGAGCCGCACGCGCCCTTCCTGCCGCTGCCGGATCGCAACGCGCTGGAGGTGATTTGAGCAGGTTCGGCGGTTGACCGGGCGAGTCATGTGGACAGGCTGATCAGCGCGGAGTTCATGTACCGCCCGCGACCCGCCGAGCCGCGCGCGCGCCGGGTGTTCGACTTCGCGCTCGACTCGCGGCTGGCGGAACTCAGCAGTTACGCGGACTCGGCGGTGCTGCTGATCGCGGATCAGCAGGCGACGCTGGACAGTCTCGCCGAATTTGTCGAGAAATATCGACGCTTGACGTTTATTCCAGCGATTGTGAATCCCGAACCCGCGCCGCTGCCGGATGCCTGTGCCGAGACGCCCGCGCGCTGCGGCTGGCGTGATCCGGCGGGCTGGCGGCGCTACGCGCTCACGGATCGCTGGGCGCGGATCAAATTCGTGCTGGACGCGGCGAGCCAGCAGGAGTCGCCCGGCAATCTGATCATGCCCGCGCACGATGCGGTCTGGGGGCGCGGGCTGATCGCTCGGCTGATCGGTGTGAGCCAGCGATACGCGTGCAAGGGTCTGCCCGCCGCCGTCAGCCCCTACACGCCGCATCAGCATTCGCAGGTGCCGGGAGCGAATATCCCGCAGGATATGATCGACGCGCTTAACGCCGCTTTCGCCCGCGATTCGCTGCTGCGCTGGCGGATGGCTTCCGGGCGCTATCAAGTCTTCTGGGGCAAGATGGGGATGATCCCGTTCGGCATGTGCGGCGATCTCCTGCGCCGCGCCGAGACGATGGTGTTCGAAGACGATCTCGAAATCGACCGGGCGATCCGCCAAGCCGGGTACGGCGTGCGCGCCGAGTGGATCGGCGACCCGGCGCTCTACCGCCAAGCGCTGCCGGTGTTCGACCGCGCCGGGCTGCGCGCCGTGATCGAGCGGACGCTGCATTATTCGCTCAGCATCCCCGGCGATAGCAGCCTGATCACCCGCCCGCTGGACGCGCTGGCTAGGCTGCACCTGCGGATCAGCCCGCGATTCCGGCGGGCGCTGGCGCTGGTCGATACCCTCAGCGCCGAGTGCCGCGCCGAGATCGACGCACGGCTGAACGCCTGCGGCGCGTCGTGGGTGGACTGGGGCGCGTATCGCTACCTAGTGCGCCCCGGCGACCCGCTGGTTCAGGTCTGGAAGTATGAGCCGGGCATGATATAATAGGAGAAACAATCAATGATGAGGCGTAAAGAGCAGGTGGCATGATTCCAGCAAGTGACATTCGCAAAGGCACAGTTCTGAGTTTAGACGGGAACCTGTACCGGGTGGTCAACACGCAGTACAACAATCCCGGTCGCGGCGCGGCATCCATGCGCGCGCAGTTGATGGACATTGGCACGGGGCAGACGCAGTATCGCGTGTTTTCGGCGGAAGACAGCCTGAATAACATTTTTGTCGAAACCGAAGACGTGAAGTATTTGTACGGCGATGCCGACCTGCTGCACTTCATGAACAACGACACCTACGATCAGTACGACGTGAACCGCTCGCTGTTCGGCGACGACGCGCTGTACCTGAAGGACGACATGGATTTACAGTTGATGACCACTGATGGCAGCACGGTGATCGATTATCAACTGCCGACCACCATGATCTACACGGTGGCT
Source organism: uncultured Chloroflexia bacterium (assembly GCA_963814185.1). GTDB lineage: Bacteria > Chloroflexota > Anaerolineae > Aggregatilineales > Phototrophicaceae > Flexifilum. Next base: position 681,616 of record CAWFCF010000004.1, read on the forward strand.
GAAGCCGAAGTTGCAGTGGTCGGCAACACGTCGGGTTCAGTGACCAAGAAGGTCAAGACCGATACCGGGCTGAGCCTGACCGTCCCCAACTTCATCAACGAGGGCGACGCCATCAAGGTGGATACGCGCGACGGGTCTTACGTCGGGCGCGGGTAAATCACAGCAGCTTGAAGCAGTAGGGGCATGGCGTCGCCATGCCCTTTTCTATTCCAGATAAATCGGGTTGCTGAGGGCGCGCATCACCGGATCGCCGTCGGGATCGCGGTCGATGACCTGCGCGCGGACGTAGGGCGTCTGAGCGACGAATAAGGCAACCCTGACGGTCTGATCGTCGTGAGCCAGCAGCTCGGAATAGAGGACGCCGCCCGCGCCAACCAATTGCAGTTCCAAACCCGCTCCGCTTATCACGCGCGCCTGAAAATCGATCAGGTCGCCTTCCGTTTTGGTGACCGTATCCCCCATGTTCGCTTCGCCAGATGACAAGTAAAGCTGTGCGCCATCGGGCGCATCGGAGATGAACGCATGTCCCGCCCGCACTCCGGCGAGCAGCCCGGACGCGGTCGGATCGCCGGGGCAGTAAATCCACATGGTGGGCGTGCCGATGCGCGCTGCCTGATCGGTGTGCAAGTGGTGCATGTCGCTGCCGCCGACGGCGGAAAGCCGCTCGCCCCGGCGCAGGCGCCGCTCCCAGAATTCCAGCGAGGCTTGATTGAACAGCCGCCAATCGCCGTTCCAGACCTCGACGCATTGATAGCCGCGCACCTCCTCGAACTCGAAGGGGGGTCCGAACGGGCGCGGGTGATTGCAGGAGGTCAGGGCGGCGTGCGCGCGGGCGAAGTCCAGCCTGCGCTGCATGTCGTCGGGCGTGATCACGCGGAAATCGATCCACTGATCAGCGCCCCAGACGTTCCAGTGACCGCGATAGGTGGTCACTTCGAAGCCGGGGATCAGGATCAGGTTTTGGACGCCCAGCGCCGCCTGTTCGACCAGATGGGTGACGTTGTTGTGGTCGGTGATCGCCAGAAAGTCCAAGCCGAGCGCTTCGGCAGCCGCGATCACGTCGGCGGGGCGCGAGTCGCCGTCGCTGTGGACGGTATGACAGTGAAGCTCGCCCTTGTACCAGCCATCGGCGTGGGGCGTGGGCTGAAAGTTGGGGCTGTCGAGCGTGAGCATGGGCGGGAAATCGCGGATCGCCGTCTCGCCAAATTCGAAGCGAAGTTCGACCGTGTAGTGGCAGCCGTTGGGCGCGACCTTGTACAGACCGAGGCAGACGTGCCACCTCCCCGGCGACATTAAGCCGGGCAGATAGCCGGGGGTGGCGTCGGTGGGGGTGACATAGAACTCGGTGCGCGCGCTGCCTGACCAGCCGCGAAAGCCCGCGTCCCCGCGCCAATCGAACAAGCCGATGTCAACCGTGTTGCCGCCGGTTAGGTGCGGGTCGGAGCCGATGGCGTCGCTGTAGTCGTAGCGCACGTCCAGCCGGGTGACGCCCGGCGGCATCGTGAACGGCAGGTCGTGATAGAACTTTTCGCGCCCGGCAGGGATGAATCCAGTGAGGGTTTGGGTGTCCGGTTTCATGCGCCGGAGCATAGCCGATCCCGCCAAAATCAGCCATACTTCTGGTGTAATCGGATTCAGGAGCTTGGGCACATGAACCGCATCTACGTCAATCTCGAATTCGCGCGGGCGCAGATCGACCGCAACATCTTCGGCGGATTTGCCGAGCATCTGCATCGGTGTATCTACGGCGGAATCTACGATCCGGGGTCGCAGTACGCCGACGAGCGCGGTCTGCGCACCGACGTGATCGGCGCGCTGCGGCGCTTACAAATGCCGCTGATTCGCTATCCGGGCGGCAATTTTGTCTCCGGCTACCGCTGGCGCGACGGCGTGGGTCCGCTCTACAAGCGCCCGGCGCGCAAGGATATGGCGTGGAATGCGCTCGAAAGCAACGCCTTCGGCACCAACGAGTTCATCGAGTTCTGCCGCGCGCTGAATACCGAGCCGTACTTATGCGTCAACTGCGGCGACGGCGACTCGCGCGAGGCGCGGGATTGGGTGGAATACTGCAACGGCGCGCAGCAGACCGAACTGGCTGATCTGCGGCGGCATCACGGCTACGACGCGCCCCACAACGTGAAATACTGGGGCATTGGCAACGAGGTCGATGGTCAGTGGCAGATCGGCTACAAGACGCCGCAGGAATACGCCCGCGCCGCCACCGAGTTCGGCAAGGTGATGAAGTGGGTCGATCCGTCGATCAAGCTGATCGCCAGCGCGGTTTCGAACTGGGACGCGGGCGATTTCGTCGAGCGCGGACAGCTTCTACTGGAGCAGGCGGGCGATTTGATCGACTACATGGCAGTTCACTGGTACGTCAACAACGAGGCGAACGACTTCGCCCGCTACATGGCGCTCTCGGAACTGTTCGAGGCGCGGCTGAGCGCATACGAGGGCATTATTCACGCGATGCGGCTTGAGCGCGGCATCCAACACCCGATTTACATTTCGGTGGACGAGTGGAACGTGTGGCACCACGTCGCGGAGGGCGAGATCACGGCGTGCATTTATACCCTCGAAGATGCGCTGGTGGTCGCCCTGAACCTGAACGCCTTCATCCGGCACGCCGCGACCGTGCGGATGGCGAACCTTGCCCAGATCGTCAACGTGCTGGCGCCGATCATCACCAAACCGGACGCGCTGTTTCTGCAAACCATCTTCTACCCGTTCGAGCTGTACAGCCGCTTCGCCGGATCGACCGCGCTGGAGGTGCAGTGGGACGGCGATACCTTCGACGGCGGCGACACTACCGGGCTGCGGGCGCTGGACGTGACCGCCACGCTGGACGAGTCGCGCAGGCAGTTGGCGATCTTCGTGGTCAATCGCTCGGAGCGGGACGGCGCGGAGACCACCGTCTCGCTGGCGGAAGGGCAGTTTTCGGGCGCGGTGCAGGTCTACACCATCAACGGGGCGGACATCAAGACCGTGAACTCGTTCGAGCAGCCGGGGCAGGTGATCACGCGCGAGAACCAGCTTGCGCCGGGAACGAAGACGCTGAACGTGACCTTCGAGCCGCACTCGGTCACGGCGCTGGTGGGTTCGGTGGGATAAGAGCTTTCAGCCCCTGAGGGAGGGCACAGAGAAAAATGGGCGCAGCACGCTGCGCCCCTACACGAGCGTCTTTTGAGGTTAGGGTTTCTTTTCCGGGAACAGATTCAAGATGCTCTGCGGGTTGGCGGCGCAGATGCCCCGCTCGGTGATCAGCCCGGTGACGAGCCGCGCCGGAGTCACGTCGAAGCCGTAGTTGCGGATCGGGCTGCCATCGGGCGTAATCTGCACGTCGAGCGTTTCGCCGTCGCGCAGCCCGGTCATGTGGCTGACTTCGGCGGGATCGCGCTCCTCAATCGGGATGCCGTGAACGCCGTCGTCCAGCGTCCAGTCGAAGGTCGAGGACGGCAGCGCGGCATAAAAGGGAACGTCGTTGTCGCGCGCCGCCAGCGCTTTGAGATAGGTGCCGATCTTGTTGGCAACGTCGCCGGTGTAGGTGGTGCGGTCGCTGCCGACGATCACCAGATCGACCAGCCCATGCTGCATCAAATGCCCGCCCGCGTTGTCCACGATCACGGTGTGGGGCACGCCGTGCTGACCTAGTTCCCACGCGGTCAGGCGCGCGCCTTGATTGCGCGGGCGAGTCTCATCCACCCAGACGTGCAGCTTGATCCCGCGATCATGCGCGGCGTAGATCGGCGCGGTCGCCGAGCCGTAATCCACGAACGCCAACCAGCCCGCGTTGCAGTGAGTCAGCAGGTTGACGGTTTCGCCGCCTTTGCGCTGGCTGATGGCTTCGATCAGGCTCACGCCGTGTTCCCCGATGCGGCGGCAGAAGTCGGCATCCTCGTCGGCGATCTGCCCGGCGGTGCGGCAGGCGATCTGGATCATCGCGTCGGTATCGCCGCCGGACTGAATCGCATTCCACTGGCGCTCGACCGCCCACGCGAGGTTGATCGCGGTCGGTCGGGTGGCGATCAAGCGGTCGCCGTCGGTGCGAACCGAGTTCGAGGAAGGCGCGCCGATCCCGGTGCGGGGCGTTGAGCGCGGCGCAGTACATGGCGTAGCCCGCCGTCGCGCCGATCAAGCCCGCGCCGCGTACCTGCATCGCCTTGAGCGCAAAGACGAAGTCGTCCACCGTGGTCAGGTCGAGGATTTTGAACTCGAACGGCAGCAAACGCTGGTCAATGATCTGCACGACTTCCGAGCGCTGCGGATCGATCCAGATGGTGCGGAAATGCTGTCCGTGAACGTTCATGTGGCACTCGCTAACAATCGTCGATCACCTGCCGCAGGGTCGCGGTGTCGAGGGTTTTCTTGTCGAGGAAGGCAACCGCGCCCGCTTCCAGCCCCAGCCGATGAAACTCGCTGTCGGGGTAGGCGCTGATCAGGATCACCCGCGACGAGGGCGACAGGGTGGTGATTTGATGGGCGCAGTGAATACCGTTTTCGTCCCCCAGAACTACGTCCACCAGCACCAGCCTCGGCTTGACCTGCTGAGCCAGATCGACCGCCTGATGGGTGTTCTCTGCCTCGTAGATCAAGGTCTGCGAGTGGATGGAGCCGATGGTGCGCATCAACTGCTGTCGATAGCGGGTGTTGTCGTCAACAATCAACACGGTCAATGCTCCGGCGGTGGGGGTCGGAAACGGCAAGCGGACAACTCCGCCGGAAACGGCGACAATTTCGGGATGCTGCATAATGTAATTGACTGCCTCCAAACGGCTGCGAACGTCGATCATGCGGTACAGGCGGGTCAGATGATTTTCGACGGTTTTCACGCTCAGGCTCAGGATCAGCGCAATCGAACGGTTGTCGTAGCCCCGATACAGCAAGCGCAGCAGATCAAGCTGGCGGTCGGTGAAGCGCGTGTGCGGAGAATAGCCTTTTTCCTGATACTGGAGCAGCTTGTCGACAATCCGGCTGGATACCCAGCGCTCGCCCGCCAGAACGCGAGTCACCGCCAGCCGTAAATCGCTCAACGGCTGATCCTTCAGGTGATAGCCGTTGACCCCGATGCCGAGCAGCCCCTGCACGTACACGTCGTCGTCATAGGCGCTGACCACCAGAATTTTCATCTCCGGGTAGTCGGCGCGAATCTGCCCAATTGCGATGATGGGTTCAAAGTCGGGCATGGTCACGTCGATCAACAGACAGTCCGGCTGGGTAGTCGCCAGCATTGCGAACAAGTCGTGACCGTTTCCGACTTCGCCCACAATTTCGATTTGCGGCAGTTCTTTGAGCGCGTTCAGGATTCCGGCGCGGACAACCGCATGGTCGTCGGCTAGAAGTAACCGGGAGATTTTCATCATAAACTTTCTTTGGCAGCGGCAAGCCCCTGCACCGTCTTTTACTATAGCATACCCGGCTCTAGCTGGCGCACCGAACTGACGTAAGGTGTGTTGGGGGATTTCCCCTATGGGGGCTGGGGGACATCCGTCTATGGATTAAGGGGAGACAATCAAGCGGAAGCAATGCGCGCTGGTTATAGTTAGGATAGCTTTCTCTGCGTAAAGAAAGCAGCTATCGTAATGTATACCAGATCGAAAGGGAGGAAGGCAAGGCGAAAACTGCCCAAAGAATATCGGCTGTAGTTCGTTTTTTTCGCATATCAGGGAGGAAAGAATAATGTCTAAGGTGGGTCTTCGTATCCTCGCGCTCGTCAGCCTGTTGATGAGCGTTTTCGGCTTTGCGCTGAATACCGTTGCGGCGCAGGGCAGCTCGGTTGACATCGCGGTGCTGCTCCCCGACAGCCAATCCTCGGCGCGTTGGGAAGCGGACGACCGGAAGTATTTCGGCGAGGCGTTTGATGCCGCTGGCGTAACCTATTCGATTGTCAACGCAGAAGGCGACGCCCAAACTCAGACCACGCAGGCAGAGCAGGCGATCACCAACGGCGCGAAGGTCATTCTGCTGGTCAACCTCGACAGCGGCAGCGGCGCGGCGATCATCGCTGCGGGACGCGATGCTGGTGCGAAGATGATCGACTATGACCGTCTCACCATTCAGGGTCCCGGCGCGGACTTCTACGTGAGCTTCAACGGCTACGCGGTTGGTCAACTGCAAGGGCAGGGCTTGATCGACGCGGTTCAGGCGGCGCAGGCTGCTGGAACGATGGGCACGGACGTGAACGTCGGTATCCTCGACGGCTCGCCGACCGACAACAACGCCACCCTGTTCAGCTTGGGAATGCACTGCGGCATCAACGACGTGGGCGCGCCCAACCTCGACTCGACCTATGACTCGACCCTGCCGCTGGGCAGCCTCGACAGCGAGTGCCCGACCAACGGCACTCTGCTGGACAAGATGTTCAATGACCCGACCAGCGGTTGGCACCTGATCGCCGAGCAAGCGGTCGCCGGTTGGGACAATCAGGTTGCGCTGACCGACTTCACGCAGATGGTCACGGCGCACCCAGAGATCAATGCGGCAGTGGCGGCGAACGACGGTCTGGCGCAGGCGGTGATCACCGAGCGTCAGAACGACGGTTACGACTTCATCCCGGTGACCGGGCAGGACGCGACGGTCGGCGGTATCCAGAACGTGCTGGCGGGACGCCAGAGCATGACCGTCTACAAGGCGATCAAGGCTGAAGCGGACGCGGCTGCCCAGCTCGCTATTGCGCTGGTGCAGGGTACGGATACTTCCAGCATGGCGACCGGCTCGACCAACAACGGCACCAACGACATCCCGTCGGTGCTGCTGACCCCCATCGACGTGACCCAAGACAACGTTGCCAGCACCGTGATCGCGGATGGTTTCCGCACGTGGGAAGAAGTCTGCGTGGGCGATTTCGCGCAGTTCTGCCCGGCAGATGCCATGATGACCCCGGAAGCGACCGCAGCTAGTTCGTAATTGATCTGAGTAGGCGCGGCGCAGACTTTGCGCCGCGCCTTTTTGATGGTGGTGCCGGTTGGGTGTGCTTTATATCGCATACTCCACCCCGAAAATAAATGAGTACTTTGTAGAGGAGTAGATTTTGTCGGAGCAAGCCTTACTCGACATAAAAGGCGTTTCCAAGCGGTTCGGCGCGGTTCAAGCGCTCTATAAGGTCGATTTTGAAGCGCGGCTGGGCGAAGTGATGGCGCTGGTCGGCGACAACGGCGCGGGCAAATCGACCCTGATCAAGGGCATTGCGGGCATCTATCCGTTCGACGAGGGAGAAGTTTGGTTCGAAGGGAAGCTGGTCCACATTCACAGCCCGCACGCCAGCGCCGCGCTGGGGATCGAAGTGGTGTATCAGGATTTAGCGCTCGCCGACAATCTCGACGTGGTGGGCAACATGTTCCTCGGTCGGGAGAAGTACAGCTTCGGCTGGCACCTCGACGAAGGCAGCATGGAAAAAGCCTCGATTGAGACGCTGAATTCGCTGTCGGTATCGACGCTGCGCTCGGTGCGGCTCCCGGTGGCGGCGCTTTCCGGCGGGCAGCGGCAGGCGATTGCGGTCGCCAAAGCCGTGATGTGGAACTCCAAGCTGGTGATCCTCGACGAGCCGACCGCCGCGCTCGGCGTCGCGCAGACGCGGCAGGTGCTTGACCTCGTGCGCCGTCTGGCGGACAAGGGGCTGAGTGTGGTGGTGATCACCCACAATATGTACGATGTCTTCGAAGTTGCCGACCGGATCACGGTGCTGAGGCTCGGTCAGCAAGTGGGCGTATACAACCGCACTGAGGTTGAAGCGCGGGACATCGTGTACGCGATTACCGCAGGCGAATTGCGGCGAGTTCCGGGAATGGATGGATCATGAGCGCAGTTGAAACCCCTGAGACCCAGAATGTACTCGCGGGAAGCGATCAAGACAATTCGCCAGCCACCTTGCTGCGCGGCTACCTGCGAAGGCTGACCTCCGGTGATATTGGGTCGCTGCCCATCATCATCGGAATGGTGCTGATTGCGATTATCTTTCAAGGCGCAAATTCAAATTTCCTGACCCCGCATAACTTCGTCAATTTGATCACGCAGATGGCGGGCACGACCATGATCGCCTACGGGGTGGTCTTCGTGCTGCTGCTCGGCGAAATCGACCTGTCAATTGGCTACGTGAGCGCGGTCTGCGGCGTCGCAGTGGCGATGCTGCTGCGTGACCCGCGCGCAGGCTGGGCATGGTATACCGCTATCCCGGTGGCGCTGCTGGTGGTCGCAGGCATTGGCTTGCTGCAAGGGGTGATCATCACCCTGTTTCACGTGCCGTCGTTCATCGTCACGCTGGCAGGCTTGCTGGCGTGGAACGGTGTGGTGTTGCACGAAGTCGGAAACGGCGGGACGGTGGTCATTCAAAATACGGTCGTCAACGGAATCGCCAACTCATTTTTACCGCCGGACAGTATCGCCGGTTGGGTACTTGCTTTCGTCCTGATTCTGTTGTTTGCCGGGTTGCAAATCACGCGGCACAACAGCCGCAAACGCAAAGGCTTGAGTTTCCGCCCGACCGTCGTGATCGCGGTGAGCGTGGTGCTGCTGACCGTGATTTCGATTGTGTTCATCAGCGTCTGCAATCAGGATCGGGGCGTTCCGGTGGTGGGCATCATCCTGCTGGTTGCATTGGTTGCGCTGTCGTATCTGGCGAGCAGCACGCCGTTTGGACGCTACGTCTACGCGGTGGGCGGCAACGCCGAAGCGGCGCGGCGCGCGGGCATCAGTGTCACGCGCATCCGCGTGATCGTCTTCATTATTTCCAGCACGCTGGCGGGGCTGGGTGGAATCATCCTCGCGTCTCGCCTGCGCTCGGTGGACACCAATGCGGGTGGCGGCAATCTGCTGCTGGACTGCATCGCGTCGGCGGTCATTGGCGGCACCAGCCTGTTCGGTGGGCGCGGCTTCGTCGCCAGCGCGGTGTTGGGCGCGCTGGTCATCGCCAGCGTGGATAACGGCTTGGGCTTGCTCAACCTCGCCTCTGGTGACAAATTCATCATCACCGGCATCGTGCTGCTGATCGCAGTGATCGTGGACGCGCTGTCGCGGCGTCGCCAGCAGCAAGCCGGTATCGCCTGATTTCCTCCTAACCTTCGACTATCCGCCGTGCGCTCGATCAATCATCGGGCGCACGGTCGTTTTGCACAATTCGGTCAGCCGAGATTTGCGGTCGGGTGTATAACTGATCTGATTCAAGCAGTCCGCGTTTCGTTCGCGTGATTTCGCGCGAACCGAAGCGCAGGGGGCTTTACTCATCCCGGCGGTCAAGTCGAGTGGTCGATGATGGAACCGATCTTACGGGTGGAAAAACTCTCCAAGCGCTTTGGCGCGCTGGAGGTCATTCGCAGCATCAGCTTCGAGGTGTATCCCAACGAAGTGGTGGGGCTGGCGGGCTTAAGCGGCAGCGGAAAATCGGTGATCGCCAAGCTGCTGGCGGGCTTGTACACGCCCAACAGCGGCAGCATCACGCTCAACGGGAAGCGGCTGCCGCTGGAGTTCGATGCCTCGAAACTGGGGCTGGAGGTGATCCACCAGTATCCCGAACTGGCGGAAGGGCTGACCATCACCGATAACATCTTCCTCGGCAGCGAGATTCGACACGGCTACGTCGGGCGGTTCCTGCACCGGGTTGATCAGGAACGCATGGACTTAGAGTCGGCTCGGCTGCTGAATCTGCTGGGCGCGGAGATTTCGTCGCCCAGCGAACTGGCGCGCAACCTGTCCAACGAACAGCGGCAGTTGATCGCCATCGCGCGGGTGCTGGTGCGCCCGGCGAAGCTGATCTTCGTAGACGAGCCGATCCTGCTCAGCTACACCTATCAACAGCGGCTGCTGCGGCTGATCGAGCAGTGGCGGCAGGAGAGCAAGCCCGTGATTTTCAGCAGCACCAATCTGGATCACCTGTTCGCGGTGACCGACCGGATTCTGGTGCTGCGTAGCGGCGAGGCGCTGGATTCCTTCCGCACCGACATCACCAGCCGCGAGGAGATCGTCGCGGCGATGGTGGGCTACACCAATCAGGAGCAGCCGACCCCTGCATTCTGGGCGCTGGATTCCTACTACCGCGCCCGCGAGAAGGCGGATATGCTGCACCGTCAAACCCTGCTGCTCGAAAAAGACCTCGAAGTACAGGGCACGCTCAACCAGCAGCTCTTGGCGCAGCTTGCCGAGCAGGTCAAGGCGCTGGATCAAGCGAACGTGGCGCTGCAAGACGCGCACCGCCGCCTGCTCACCGAGCGCGAGCAGGAGCGCAAGCATCTGGCGCGCGAGCTGCACGATCAGGTGATTCAGGACTTGTTGACCACCAATTATCAGCTTGAGGAAGTCGAAACCGACGGCGAAGTGAGCGATCTGGTGCGCGAGCAGCTTGAGGACGTGCGCGGCACTATCCGCCAGTTGGTGGACGACATCCGGCGCATCTGCGGCAACCTGCGCCCGCCGACGATTGACAGCTTGGGGCTGACCGCCGCGCTGCAATCTTACGCCCACGAATGGGCGAAACGCACCGGGATCGAGGTGCAGGTATGCCTGAAGCTGACTCCGGGGCGGCTGCCGGAAGCCATCGAGCTATCGATCTTTCGGATCATTCAAGAGGCGCTGAACAACATCCAGCGGCACGCCCACGCGACCGAAGTCGAGATCACGCTGGAACAGACCTCGCCGCGCACGCTGATGGTGTCGATTGCCGACAACGGCGGCGGGCTGGGCGATGATTTCGATCTGGCGAAGCTGTCCGGCAAGGGGCATTACGGGCTGCTGGGCATCAGCGAGCGCGCGGCGCTGCTCAGCGGACATCTGCAAATCCGCAACCGGGTCGGCGGTGGGGTGCTGCTTCAGGTTGAAGTGTCGCACCCGCGCCTCGACAACCCGATCATCCTCATGCCGAGCAGTTCGGAAATTGTGTACCGTTATTAAATCGGCTGAAAATCGGGCGCGACATGTCGTGCCCCTACAAAGACCATTTGTGTCATACGGAATCGCACCCGTTCTGTCGTGCGATCACAAACTCAGCACGTAGGCGATCAGCGCGTCGATCTGATCCGGCGTCAGCTTTTGCGCGTAATCCTGATACATAACCCCTGCGCCGTAGCCGGGCACGGTGAAGGCATCCGGCGTCTCAATCGACTGGCGCACGTAGTCCTCCGCGCTCAGACCGTCCACCCGCGACCCGGCGCGCTGCGATAAGCCGACCAGCGAAGGCGCGGTTTCGTTGTTGTTCGGGTCGAGCGAATGACAGCCGTTGCACGCCGGAGCATCCCCAATCCCATGCAGGAAAATCTGTTCGCCCACGTCCGCCGCCGTTTCGGTCGCCGCCGCTTCGGTCCCGGTGTAAGTCACGCGATAGATAGTGCTGCTCAGCCACTCGGCGATGTAGAGCGCGCCGTCGGGTCCGACGGTCACGTCGATGGGCGTGTAATTCTCGCCGAGGTCGGATCGAAACACGGCGAACGGCTGCCACGATCCGGTATAGCCGCCGTGACCATCGGGCGTGAGCGAGACGAAGATCACCTGACGCCCGGTGTGGACGTTGGCGGCGACCGGGGCGTCGGCTCCGGTGCCGAACTCCGCCAGATACAGCCCGTGATAGTCCGCCGGGAAGCTGTTCGAAATCCTGATAGGTGATGCCGGAACTCGCCGACGAGGTGTCTAGATCGACCACTGGCGGCATGGTGTCGGAAGCCAAATCCGGGAAGCCGAACTGATCCGGGAAACCGTAGTTTTTGCCCTGCTGCACGTAGTCGATTTCTTCGGGGGGCAGATAGGTCAGGGTCGAGTCGAGCAAATCGGGACTGTTGTCGCTGGTGAACAGCTCGCCATTGGGCGTGAACACGATGTCATAGGGATTGCGGAACCCGGTGGCGAAGGTTTCCAGATCGCTGCCGTCGGGATTCATGCGCAGGATCGACGCCTCGTACTGGGTGCGAAGCGGGCCATGATCGGTGGTCGAGCCGACGCCGATGTAGAGCTTGCCGTCCGGTCCAAATGCGATGCCGTTGTTGGAGTGATAGGGATACCACTGCGAGGGCAGCCCGGTCACAATCGGCGTCACCGTATCCAGCATTCCGTCGCCGTCGGAATCGGTCAGGGTGCTGACCCGCCCGGCGTCGGACACGTAGATCACACCGTCGTGGAAGGTCATGCCGACCGCGTGATCCAACTGATTATCGGTGTCGGTGTAAATCACGTCCGCCGTTTCCGCGAAGCCGTCGCCGTCGGCGTCGGTCAGGCGGGCGATGTCGCCCTCGACCGAGAGCGCGTAGAGCGCGCCATCCTCGCCGAAGGTGATCACGGTGGGCTGCGTGAACGGGAGCCGGGCGTAATACGTGGCGGTGAAGCCGGGCGGCAGGGTCATCATCTGCATGTCGATGGCGCTCATGCTGAAGTGCTGGATGGCGGTCAGGTCGCTGATTTCGGCGCCGCTGCCGTCGGCATTCCGACGAACTACGCCGAGCCGCCAGTCGAAATCGCCCGGCTGCTGGTAGAGCAGCCAGTCGCGCAGGTCAAGCGACTGATCCTTCGTCCACGTCAGCCCATTTTCGGGATCACTCGCGCGCCAGACCCGCACGTCGTAGAACTCGTCGTCCGCCAGCGGGCGATACCACATCCACTTGAGGGTCACGGCGGCGGCGTTATCAAAGCGGCTGGCGTCGTCCGGGGCGAGCAGGGTGGGCGGCAGCGATACGCGCGCGGCGCTGGCGATGGCGGCTGCCTGTGCGGGAGCCGCCGCCGTTTCCTGCGCCTGTAGGTCGTTGAGGGTCACGGTGCGGGTGCCGACGATCAGGAGTAGCGCGATCAGCAAAAGAACTGCCGCTGCAAGCAGGTGGCGGATTGTGCAAGTCATAGCGCCTTCTTAAGTTCAGCCGAGCCAGCGGTATTTTAGCGTATCGGCTTTGGATGCGCGGGTTGGTTGCGAAATTGTAATCAGGCGGCGCGCCGGAGCGGTTAAGATCGCGCGGGTCGATAATCGGGGCGAGGCAGCTATGCGGCGGTGGAGATGGCTCGGCATTGGGCTGGTGATCGTGGTGGTGGGCATCGGCGTGCTGCTGTTGGTGATCGGCGGCGCGCCCGGCGTGTCCAGCGTGCAGAGCCATCCCTGCATCATCGCGGCGGAGTCGTGCCTGCGCTTTCCGGTGGTGAGCGGCGACAGCCTGAGCGGGCAAAGCTACACGCTGCCCGCCGATTTGCAGGGCAAGCTAGTGCTGGTGATCGTGCCGTTTGACGAAAGCCAGCAAACTCAAGCGCAGGACTGGCTGCCGATGGCGCGCGATCTGGCGGCGGCGAACCCGGATTTCGGCTACTACGACGTTCCGGTGTTTCCAAGCATGAATTCCGGGATGCGGCTGATCATCCGCGCCGGGATGAACGCACTGATCCCCGACACACAGCTTCGCGCTGTCACCATCACCGTGTTTCTGGACGACCTCACCCCGTTTTTGAGCAGCCTCAATCTCCCCGACGCATCGCTCATGCAAGTGTTTCTGCTGAACGCGAACGGCGAAGTGATCTGGCGCGGATCGGGCGATTTCACGGACGCGCAAGGGGACGCGATCAAGGCGCTGGTGGGGTAAAGAATTCAACCACAGAGGACACAGAGTAGGGGCGACACATGTGTCGCCCCTACTAGACCTTTAATTGTTCAGTTGAATATCCAGCCACGTCGTCCGGTTTGGATAGACGTAGATCATCTTCTGGAAGCGGACGCGCTGCCCATCGTTGACGCTGACCTCGTAGTAATTGGCGGGCAGGTCGCCGAGCGTGTAATTCTCGTGGAAGGTGTCGTCGCCGTGAACCGTGTCGTCGGGATAGCTGAAGGTGTAGCGGCGGATGGTCGAGCGCACCTGAATGGTCGCCTGATAGAGCAGGTTGCCGTTGGCGTCGGTCACGCGCCCGGCGAGCGTCCCGTAGCCCTGATACGGATAAATCCATAGATCGGGGTTGCGAGTGGCGTTGAAGTCCTGCGGATTGCCGATGCGCACCTCGAAATGCAAATGCGGACCCATCGCAATGCCGGTCGCGCCGACGAAGCCGATAATCTGCCCGGTGGTGACGCTCTGCCCGGTCTGGACGTTCACGCTCTGCATGTGCCCGTAAAGCGTGAACACGGGCTGCCCTTCCGGCGTGAGGAAGTTGTGCTGAATTACCACCAGATTGCCGTAGTAGTTCGGGGTCGCGCCAAAGACGGTGGTGAAGTCATCGCCCGCGTAGTAGACCACGCCGTCCCCGGCGGCGAGGATCGGTGTGCCGCTCGGATTCACCAGATCGACGCCGTGATGGACTTGCAGCTTGCCGCCGGAGGTGCCGCCGTAGGGATAGGTGCGGTCGGCATAATTGATGCCCTCCTGACTGATCGGGCGGTGGAAGTGGTAGTGATCGGCGATCTCGACGGAGGAATCGCGCGGCGGCGGAGTCCACGAGGGCAGCGGCGTGCCGTTGGCGTCGGTGTCGGCGCCGGGCGTGGGCGAGTTGATCGGGGGCGCAGTGGGCGGGAAGGTAGGCGAGAGCGTCGCGCTCGGCAGTTGGGTGTTGGTCGGGAAGAAGGTGTTGGTCGGGAACAGGGTCGACGAGGGCGTGTCGGAAGGCATGAGCGTGTCGGTGGGCACCAGCGTGTTAGTTGGCGGAAGGGTCGGCGTCCGGCTTGGCAAGGGATTGGCAGTCGGCACCCTAGTGGCGACGATGGCGACCACCCGATCCAGCGTTTGAGTTGGCGGCGGTGTGACGGCGGTTGAAGATTGGCACGCAGTCACCAGCGTGATCAAAAACAGGCAGATCGTGATTCGCACCGGGTATCCTCTGGCGGGAAGGCAGTAATCGGTGCTAGTCTATCACAGACTTGGGCAGCCACACAGCATGGATTGCCATTCCATAGACTTAGGGGGTTAAGAATGCTTTTTCCACAATCCAACGCACTCCGCCAGCAAATAGATTTGTCCGGCTTTTGGGAATTCCGGGACGATCCCGATGGGCACAACTGGTCAAGCGGCTTGGAGCAGAGCCGTCCTATCGCCGTCCCGTCAAGCTGGAACGAGCAGTTCAACGAGCTGCTGGACTATCTGGGCGACTGCTGGTATCAGACCCGGTTCGCGCTGCCGTGGGGCTGGGATCAGGACAAGCAGGTGCGGCTGCGCTTCGGCTCGGTCAACTATCTGGCGGAGGTGTGGCTCAACGGCGTGCGGCTGGGCGATCACGAAGGCGGGAATCTGCCGTTCGAGTTCGACGTGACCGACGCGGTTCAGCCGGACGATAATCTGCTGGTGGTGCGGGTCAACGGGACGCTGGCGCCGAGCCACGTGCCGCCCGGCAACGTCCCGCAGACCCGGCTGGACAGCTTCATGGGCGGCGATTTCCCGTCCGCCAACTTCGACTTCTTCCCCTACGGCGGCATTCACCGCCCGGTGATCCTGTATGCGACTGCCAAGACCGCGCTGACCGATCTGACGGTGGTCACGACGCTGGAAGGGGAAACCGGGCAGGTCCACGTCGCGTTGGTCGGCGGCGGCGATCAGGTTCACGTCACCCTGCGCGGCTTCGGCGCGGAAGTGACAGCGGACGCCGCACTGGTCGGCGGCAAGGCGGAAGTCAACCTGAGCGTGCCGGGCGCGCGGCTGTGGTCGCCGGACGCGCCCAACCTGTACGATCTCACGGTGGACACGGTCGCGGGCGGCTTGGTGGTGGATCGCTACACGCTGGCGGTCGGAATCCGCACCATCGCCGTCGAAGGCGATCAACTGCTGCTGAACGGCAAGCCGATTTTCCTGCGCGGCTTTGGTCGGCACGAGGACTTCCCGGCGGTCGGGCGCGGCTACCTTGCGTCGGTGGTGGTCAAGGACTACGAACTGATGAAGTGGATCGGCGCGAACTCCTACCGCACCAGCCACTATCCCTATTCCGAGCAGATGATGGACATGGCGGATCGGCTGGGGATTCTGGTGATCGACGAGACGCCCGCCGTCGGGCTGTTCTTCGACCCGGCTGATCTGGCGCGGCGGCAGGAAGTGTGGAAGCAGGAAATCCGTGAACTGATCGACCGGGACAAGAACCATCCCTCAGTGTTCATATGGAGCCTCGCCAACGAGCCGCACAATCAGCGCCCGGAGTCGCTGGACAGCTTCAAGGATGCGTTCGCTCTGGCGCGTTCGCTGGACAGCAGCCGACTGGTGACCTTCGTCAGCGCCAGCCGCACTGACGACCCTGTGTACGACCTGTGCGACGTGTGCTGCGTCAACCGCTACGACGGCTGGTACGTGAACTCCGGGCAGTTGGAGGTGGGCTTCGCGCAGCTTGCCGCCGGGCTGGACGATCTGCACGCGCGCTATCATCGCCCGGTGATCCTGACCGAGTTCGGCGCGGACGCGATCCCCGGTCTGCACGCCGACCCGCCGGAGATGTTTAGCGAAGAATATCAGGCGGCGATGGTGATGGGCTTCATCGACGTAGTGGAGCGCCGCCCGTTTATGGTCGGCGCCCACGTGTGGAATCTGTGCGACTTCAAGACTGGGCAGTCGGTGCGGCGCATCAACGCCCTAAATCACAAGGGCGTGTTCACCCGCGACCGCCGCCCCAAATTGGTCGCGCACAAGCTGCGGGAGCATTGGGTCGGGAAATAAAGGCGATTGGAACGGGGGCGCACGCCGTGCGCCCCTACCAAAACCATGTGTACGTGGCACCGTAGGGGCGGGTCTTAGACCCGCCCCTACACACCATGTTGTGTGAGGAATACCGTCCTCAACCGCCCGCCCAGCCGGGACCGCGCACCACACGACCGGGTTTGGCGCCGGTGTGCGCGCCGTCGCGGATCACGGGCTGCCCGTTGACCAGCACGTGCCGCATCCCGGTGGCATATTGGTGCGGCTGCTCGAAGGTGGCGTGATCCTGAATGGCTGCCGGATCAAAGGCGACCACATCGGCATAGAAGCCGGGCTTGAGCGCGCCGCGCCCGGTAAGCTTGAGGTTGGAAGCCGGGAGCGAAGTCAGGCGGCGAACCGCGTCTTCCAGCGTGAGCAGCTTGAGATCGCGCACGTAGGTGCCGAGGATGCGGGCGAAATTGCCGTAGGTGCGCGGGTGAGGATGGCGCTTCAGAAAGACGCCTTCGGCTGCCATCAACTCGGCATCTGAGCAGAAGCTCACGAACGGCAGTTAAATCTGCCGCCGGATGTTGTCCTCGGACATGGTGAAGTAGAGTGTGAAGATGCGCCCGCCGTCCTCGATCAACAGGTCGAGCGCGGTGTCTTCGGGCGAGCTGCCGCGCTCGGCGGCGACCTGCGCCAGCGTGCGCCCGGTCAGCGGCTTGAGCGCGTCGGTCTTGAAGCCCGCCAGCAAAATCTGATCCGGCAAATCGACTTCCAGCCACATATTTTCCCATTCGTGCGAAGGCGTTCGCATGTCGTGCAGAATCCGCGCGCGGAACTCCGGGTGTTTCAGGCGTGCCAACAGCGCATCGCCGCCGCCCTCGTGCGCCCATGGGGGGATGCAGGCGCTCAGCCCGGTGCCGCCTGCCGGATAGACATACATATTGGCGGTGATCGGCAGCCCCTCGGCGCGGGCGGCTTCGATACGCCGGATCACGCCGTTCATCTTGCCCCAATTTTCGCGCCCCGCCGCCTTCAGGTGATAGATTTCGGCGCGGATATTCGCTTCGCGGGCGATGGTGATCAACTCCTCGACCGCTTCGAGGAAGAACCAGCCCTCGCTGCGCAGGTGCGAAATGTACAGCCCGTCGAACTCGGCGGCGGCGCGCGCCAGCGCGATTAGCTCGTCGGTGCGGGCGTAGGCGGCGGGCGGGTAGATCAGCGCAGCGGATAAGCCGACCGCGCCCTCGCGCATCGCCTGCCGCACCAGTTCGCACATCTGATCCAGTTCGGCGGGCGTCGGCGGGCGATCTTCGTAGCCGACCGCGTAAGCCCGCAGCGTGGACGATCCCACGAACGAGGCGACATTGGTGGAGACGCCGCGCCGCTCCAGAAATTCGAGGTACTCGCCCAGCGTCGTCCACTCGACCTGATACTGGATGTCCTCGTTGCCGAGGATGGTGCGCGCGCCGCTGGCTTTCATCGCCAAGCTCAGCGGACCCATCGAGGTGCCTTCGCCCATCACTTCGAGCGTGACGCCCTGCCGGATTTCGCTCTGCGAGCGCCCATCCTCGATCAGGGTTTCGACCGCCCAACTGAGCATGTTGATGAAGCCGGGCGCGACCGCCAAGCCAGTCGCGTCGATGCGCCGCGCGGCGCTGAGCGTCCCCGGCGCGGCGATCTCGGCAATTCGGTCGCCTTGAACCGCTACGTCGCCGAGAAAGCCGGGCGATCCGCTGCCGTCGTAAATCGTGCCGTTTTGCAGAACCAGATCGTACATGCCCGCCTCAGACGTAATGCACCAACTCGTGCCAGCGGGCTTCGGCTTCCGCCAGCCGATCCCGCTGCATGGTCACGCCGGTGCCGACACCATCGGGGAGGTTGAGCGTGCTGCCCGGCTGAAGCACGAAGGGCGGCTCGGTCAGGTCAGGATTGAAATAGCGGTCAGTGGCGGAGATGTCGCAGGGCAGGGTCACGCCCGGCAGCGAGGCGAAGGCGACGTTGGCGGCTCTGCCGACCCCGGTTTCCAGCATCCCGCCGATCCACAGCGGGAACTGGTTGGCGACGCAGGTGCGGTAGATGGCGAGGCTCTCGACGTAGCCGCCGACCCGCACCGGCTTCAGGTTGAGGATGCGGCAGGCGCCCAACTAAATCGTCAGCTTGAGGTCGCTGTCCGACTTGATGCTCTCGTCCAGACAGATGGGCGTGGTCAGCCGCTTCTGAAGTTGGCTGTGTTCCAGCAGATCGTTGTCGTCGAGCGGCTGCTCGATCATCAGCAGATTGAATTGATCCAACTGTGCCAGATGATCGCCGTCCGCCAGCGAGTAGGCGCTGTTGGCGTCCAGCATCAGGGTGATGTCGGGCAGGGCGTCGCGGACTCCGCGCGCGAGTTCGATGTCCCAGCCCGGCTAAATCTTCAGCTTGATCCGGCGGTAGCCCTGATCCAGCCGCTTCTGGATGATGGCGACCGTGGCTTCGACGCTGGGCTAAATCCCGATGCTCACGCCAACCACCGCCTGCCCGCGCGATGCGTGTCCCTCCGGCAGATAGGACGCGAACAGGTCGGCGAGGCGCATCTGGTTCGCCCGCGCCAGCGCGTCCCAGATGGCGGCTTCCAAGCCGTGCTTGGTGTGATGATTCCCGCGCGTGTGCGCCATCAGCTTGGGCACCAGGGTCATGTCGTCGATGGTCTGCCCGACCAGCTTGGGGATCAGGAAATTGGTGGCGATGTGCTGCGCCGTCCAAACCGTCTCCGCGCCGTAGCCCGGCTCGACTTCGACCGAGATTTCGCCCCATCCGGTGACGCCCTCGGTGGTCACGGCTTCGACCAGCAGCGCCGCCTTGAACGGGTCTTGCCCGAAGCTGGTGCGCAGCATCTCGACGAAGGGCATGGCAATCGGGTGGAGGTGAATGGCTTGCAGGGTGATGGGTTTCAAAATGGGTACTCCGAGGGTCGGGTCATTCAGGCGGAGGCAGTATAGCAACGGCATAGGTGTGCCGCAAGCTGACCAGAAGACCAAGCAATTCAACCCCAGAGAACAACCATCCTATCGCCAGACGCTCAAAGCGTCTGGCTAAGAATTCAAGCCCGCTCAAGCGGGCTGCTTTCAGCCGTCTTCAGACGGCTTGATTTGGTAAGCCGGATGGCTTTGAGCCTCCGGCGGACTGAGGACGCAAAGGACACAGAGAAATAACTCCTCTGTACCCTCTGTGGGAAGTTCTGTTAGCCGATGACCGCCAGCAGTTCGCTGCGGGTGACGATCTTGCCCACCTCGACTTGCAGCGAGGCGACCTGCCCGGCGCGCGGCGCGCGGATTTCGTTCTCCATCTTCATGGCTTCGAGGATCAGGATCGGCTGACCCAGTTCGACCGCCTGCCCGACCTCGACCAGAATCCGCGCGATCATGCCGGGGATGGGGGCTTTGATCCGCCCGTCAGAACTGGGCGGGATCACGCGGGTGGTGTCGCGGTCGCGCAGGTCAAGCGTATGCAGATCGTTTTTGGTCTGAAGCCAATGCGAGTCGAAGTAGAGTTCGTAGGGGCGGTCGTTGATGATCACCCAGTCGATCCCATCGGTGGCGGGCACGCGGACGTTCAGCACCTCGTCACCCAGCTTGACGGCGAAGGTTTGTCCCGGCTTAGGGGGCAGGTCGAATTCCAGTTCAAAGCCGCGTCCGTCGATGGTGACGGCGTATTTGCTCATGGTCGATGCTCCTTCTATTCCGGCAGCCGCCGACTATCCCGATGCCAACCGCTGTTCAGGCGCTCCGGCTGCACGGTTTCGACGGTTCGCCCAACCGCCAACACCGCTGCCGCCGCTGCGAGGTCACGACAGCGGGCGGGCGAGGGCTGCGCGTCGGCGGGCGTTTCAAATTCGGTCGAGTAGCTGCCTTCACAGACGTTCTCGATGGTGAGCAGGCGGCGCAGCAGCGGCAGATTGGTCAAGCCGCCGGGCAGCCAGAAATCCTGCAAGGCGCGGCAAATCCGGCGCAGACAGGTCGGGCGATCCGGCGCCCACGTGCTGACTTTGGCGATCAGCGGGTTGTATTCCGGCGGCACGCTGCCGTGATCGGCGATGTAGGTATCGACCCGGACTTCTGCGCCCAACGGCAGGCGCACGCGCACCGCGCCGGGGCTGGGGAAGTGTTCGTTGAGCGGGTCTTCGGCGTTGACGCGGCACAAAATCGCGCAGCCCTGCAAGCGCAGCTCGCCCTGAGACCATGCCAGCGGCTCCCCGGCGGCGATGCGAATCTGCTCGCGCACCAAATCGACGCGGGCGCGCAGCTCGGTCAGCGGATGCTCGACTTGCAGGCGCGGCTTGACTTCGGTGAAGAAGAAATCCCCGGCTTGGTCGATCAGAAACTCGACCGTGCCGAGGTTTTCGTAGTGAAACAGGTCAGCGACTTTCAGGGCTGCGTCCCAGACTTTTGCACGCTGATCGGGCGTGAGGCAGGGCGCGGGCGATTCCTCGATCACCTTCTGTCCGTTGTGCAGCAGCGAGCCTTCGCGTTCCTCCAGATGGATCAAATGCCCCTGACGGTCGGCGATCACCTGCACGCCGATCTGGTGGGCGGAGGGCACCTCTTTTTCAAGAAAGACGCTGCCGATGCCGTAGACCAACTGAGCTTCGGCGTAAGCGCCGCGCAGGGCAGTTTCGAGCTGCTCCGGCGTATGCACCAGCCGCTCGCCCGGGCCGCGCCCGCCGCTGCACGACTTGACCACCAGCGGATAGCCGAGCCGCTGGGCTTCGGCGCGCAGCGCGTCCAAATCGTCGCGCTGATAGGCGCGTGCCGAAGTCTCGACTGTCGGCAGCCCGGCGGCGCAGACCCGATCCAGCACGCTGAGCTTGTCGCTCACCCGCTCCACGACTTCGCTCGATGGTCCGATGAAGGCGATCCGCGCCGCTTCGCAGGCGCGAATGAAGTCGAGGTTTTCCGCCAGAAAGCCGTAGCCGGGATGAATAGCGTCGGCGTTTTTCTCCGCCGCGATTCGCAGAATCTCCGCCTGATCCATGAATCCGGCGGGCGTATTTAGCAGCACGCATTCGTCCGCGAGCCGCACGTGAAGCGAGGCTTCGTCGCTGGGCTGGTAGAGCGCCACGGTTGCGATGCCCATGTCGCGGCAGGTCTGGATGATCCGCACCGCGATTTCGCCCCGGTTGGCGATCAGAATTTTCTTGAACATTCCTTCGGTCTCCTTCAGTGGGGCGCACGTGCAACCTGCGGCTGCCGGAGTGCGCCCCTACAGAATGCTCGCTATGCCGGGGAAATGCCGTGCTTCTTGGCGATGTGCCGCTCGCGCTTGGAGAGCGTCAGTTCCAGTCCCCGGATCAGCGTGCGGCGGGTATCACGCGGGGCGATCACGTCGTCGATCAGCCCGCGCGAGGCGGCGACATACGGATTATTGAAGCGGCGCTCGTAGTCTTCGACCAACTCGGCACGGCGAGCGTTCGGGTCTTCCGCCGCCTTGAGTTCGCCCCGGAACAGGATGTTGACCGCGCCTTCCGCACCCATCACCGCGATTTCGGCGTTGGGCCACGCATAGAGCAAATCGCCGCGCAAGCCCTTGCTGCTCATGACGCAGTAGGCGCCGCCGTAGCTCTTGCGCAAAATGATCATGAGCTTGGGGACGGTGGCTTCGCTGTAAGCGTAGATCATGCGCGCGCCGTTGCGGATAATGCCGCCGTATTCCTGATCCTTGCCGGGCAGGAAGCCGGGCACGTCCTGAAGCGTGATGATCGGGATGTTGTAAGCGTCGCAGACACGGATGAAGTGCGCGGCTTTAATCGAGGCATGGATGTCGATGCAGCCCGCCAGCACCAGCGGTTGATTGGCGATCAAGCCGACCACCCAGCCGTTGAGCCGGGCGAAGCCGACCACCATGTTTTCCGCCCACAGTTGATGCACCTCGAAGAAGCGCCCATCGTCGACCACGCTGGCGATCACTTCGCGCACGTCGTAGGGCTTGTAGGGAGCGGTAGGCACGATCTGTTCGAGTTCCGGGCAGCCGCGCTCCGGGTCGTCGGCGGGGCGGACGTAGGGCGGGTCTTCGCGGTTGTTGGAGGGCAGATAGCCGAGCAGCGTGCGCACGCGGTTGATGCAGTCGCGGTCATCGCCAGTCAGGAAGTGGCACACGCCGCTCTCCAGCGAGTGAATGTGCCCGCCGCCGAGGTCTTCCAAGCTGACTTCTTCCTGCATCACCGCTTTGACCACATCCGGGCCGGTGATGAACATGTAGCTGTTTTCGGTCATGAACACGAAGTCGGTCAGGGCGGGCGAGTAGACTGCGCCGCCCGCGCAGGGCCCCATGATCACCGACAACTGCGGGATCACGCCGGAGGCTTCGCAGTTGGCGTCGAAGATGCGGGCATACCCGCCGAGGCTGTCCACGCCTTCCTGAATGCGCGCGCCGCCGGAGTCGTTCATGGCGATGAAGGGGCAGCCGTATTCCAGCGCCATCCGCATCGCCTTGACGATCTTGTTGGCGTGCATCTCGCCCAACGAGCCGCCCATCACACTGGCGTCCTGCGCGGCGATCATCACTCGGCGTCCGTTGACCAAGCCGAAGCCGGTCACCACGCCGTCGCCGTAGCGCGACTCTTTGCCGCCGAGGTAGCTTTCAAAGCGCGGCGTGACCAGCGAGTTGATCTCGGAGAAGCTGCTCGGATCGAACAGCAGATCGACGCGCTCGCGCGCCGTGAGCCGCCCCTTTTTGTGCTGCGCCTCGACATCTTTCGGCGTGCCTTCGGACATGCACTTGCGCCGTTCGAGGTCTTCCAGATAGAACGCCATGTCTTTCATGTTCAGTTACTCCTGAGCGGTTGGTGCTGAGGTTCGGAAACCATTGTCAGCACGAAGCCTTCGGTGATGCGCCACCAGCCGATCCAATCGGCGGCGCGTTTGAGCCGTTCAACGTCCAATTCCAGCGGGAAGGGCGTCCAGTCGTGGGGCGTGCCGGGTTCGATCCGGCAGGACACCGCCCGCGTATCCACCGTTAAGCCGAGCCGCAGCGCCTTGAGCGCCGCCTCTTTCGCGCTCCAGATCGCCGTGATCAGGATTTCCGGCAGCGGCGCGTCCTGTACCAGCGCCTGCTCGTCTTCGGTGAAGTAATCTTCGACAAAACCGGGCACGCGCGGCTCGATCCATTCCAAATCCGCGCCGAGTGCCGCGCCGTCCTGCACCATCGCGCAGAACGAATGTCCCCGCGAGTGGCTGATCGACAGCACGGGCGAGGGCAGCCCCTCGATGCAGACCAGCGGCGCGCCGTCCAACTCGCTCAGCACGGCGATCTCGGTGAGGCTGTACTGATCGCCCACCACGCCGCGCAGCAACTGCTTTGCCGTCCAGCGACCGAGCAGCCAATCCCGGCGGCGCTTCTCGTTAGCGAAGCTGAGGTAGCGAAAGCGCTCCTCCGCGCACAGCCAGCCGATGTCTACCGGCAGGTCGTCACAGCTTTGCATCAGCCAGTCGATCATGATGCGCGCCCCTTATCTTTCGTAGGAGCAGGTTGCAAACCTGCCCCTACAGAACTACAAAGTTACGCTTCCGGGAAGCTCGACCGTGTGGTAGCCGATCAGGTTCAGGTAGACCGCGCCGTCCGCGTCCAAGACCTGCGCGTTGAAGCCGCCGCCCACCGCCTTGACCACCGCGTACAGCCGAACGCCCGGCTCCGGCGCGCGATAGGCGGACACCGACGCCAGCTCCAGCGGCAGCGCCATTACGCCTTTGGTCTTGATTTCCCACACGCCCGCCGTCTGGAAGCAGAGTTCGATCAGGCGGGGCTGTATCAACTGTTCGGCGTCGGCGGGATCGCTGTTGGGCGGCAGCTTCTCCGCCATCAAGCCGATCACGGTGTCGCCGCTCACGCAGGCGCTTTCGAGCACCTGATAGGCGGGACCGTGAAAGTAAATCCGGTAAATAGCGTCGCGGGTAATCGGCAGGTCTTGCGGCGGCGCAAAGTTGACCGCCACTTGCTCCGGCTCGGCGCGAGTCAGGCGCACGCTCGCCGTGAAGTGGACTTTCTCCTGCACCTGATCGCCCGCCAACTGCCGCCGCGAGCGCAGCGCTGCCCGCGCGATCAGGTCGCCATTGGCGGCGGGATGCGCGGTCGCGCTCAGGTAGAGGGTCTGGGCTTCCATGCGGTAGAACTTGAACGGGCTTTGGAACTGCTCGTCGATCACCTCCGCGACCCGATAGCCGGGCGCGAGCACGCTCGCCAATTCCGCGAAGGCTTCGGTGCCCATCACGCCGGGCAGCAGCGGTGTCCCTTCCATCTGGTGATCGTACAGGTAGGGCTGCACCTTCGGGTCGAGCGTGGTTTCGACTTGCAGCCCGCCGTAGAGGGTCGCCGCCTTGACGCAGCCGATCATCGCCAAATTTGGGATTGACGCAGACTTTGGCGGCATCCAGCCCGCCGCCTTCGAATTCATCGGTCAGCACGCCCATGCGCCCACCGACCACGATCTCGCCGCCGCCCGCCAGCAGCTCGCGGCGCACGGTCGGGATACCGGATTCCGGCGGTAGCAGGTCGATGCCCGCCATGCGCATCAGGCGGGGGATGGAGCCGCGCGTCGCCATGCCGATGCCGCCCCACGCCGTCCAGTCGATGGCAATGCCGCGCGTGTCCGGTCGCCAGCAGCGCAGGCTGCTGGTGATCTTGCAGAGCAGGTCGTTGGCGGCGCTGTAATCGGTCTGCCCGCTGTTGCCGAAGCGCCCGGCGACCGAGCTAAACACCACGGTCGCCTTGATGGGCAGCCCCTTCGCCGCGCGCAGCAGGCTGAAGAAGCCGTCCGCCTTGATGTCGAACACTAAGTCGAACTGAGCGGCGTCTTTATCCGCCAGATTGCGGCTGATTTCGATGCCGCCCGCGTGGATCAGCGCGTCGATGCGCCCGTACTGCTGGCGAATCTCGTCGATCACCGCGCCGACAGCAGCGCCGTCCAGCAGATTGACGCTGCGATAGTACGGCGACTCCGCCCGCCGCTTCCACCGCTTCGACTGCCCGAAGCGCCGCCTCTTGACGCTCAATCGCCAGCATCTGCTTGTCGATCTGCACCGGAGTCGGGCGCTCGCCAGCGACTTTGGCGTCCTCGATCAACTGCTGCTTGAGCGCGTCCTTGTCGCTGCGGAATAACTGCACCTTCGGGTCACTCGCATCGGGCAGCGCGACCAGATCGAGCAGGTAGAATACGCCGCCGCTGGCAGCCGCCAGATCGCCGACGATGGCGCTGGTGATGCCGCCCGCCGCCCCGGTCACGAGGAACACGGTGCCGGAGTCGAGCGTAAAGCCGGGATTGGCGTCGGCGGGCTGCTCGCTCAAGCTGATGCCGTAGCGACTGCCGTCATAATAACCAACCTCGACCACGCCCGGATCGGTCAGGGTTTCGGCGATCAGCGCGTCCGCCGGATCGGCGATCTTGCGGCTGACTTCAAAATCGACCGCCTTGACCAGCGCCGCGCCGCGCTCGCGCTTGTAGGCTTTGGCGAACCCGGTCACGGCTCCGCCGAGCGGCGCGCTCGCGCCAGCTTCACCGTAGCCGTGCAGCCCACCCAGCCGCGTCCCGGCGATCAGGAAGGTTCCGGGCTGGCTGATGGCTTGGTACAGTGCGCGCATGGTGATCGACAGGTTCTTCACACGCTGGCAGTTGAGTTCGCGCCAGCTTTCCAGTTCCAGTTCTTCGAGCGGCGGCTCCACGTCCAGCGCGGGCAGCCAGTAGACGCCCTGTATCGCGCCTTCGCTCAGCCACGCCTTGATTTGTGCTTCGAGCGCGGCGCTTTCCGGCGCAGGCTCGATGGTCAGCACGGTCACGCCGCGTTTTTGCAGTCGGCTGATCAGGGCTTTACCGACGCCGCCCTCGTCCAGCGCCACCATCACGCGGCTGCTGGCATCGAGGATCACGCCCGTGTCCTTGCACCAGTCCAGCGGGGGGCGCAGCGACGGCACCGGCACGCGGCGCGGGATTTGATTCGCCGCTTCGGTGCCGGGTACTTCACGCGATGCCGGTGGCGTCGGCGGATCGGGTTCCGGCTCCGGCGTCGGGCGGGAGTCACGGACGAACTGGATGACCTTCGCCAGCGTGGGATAGTCGCGCAGCTTGATGTCGTCGCGGCGCGGGATGTCGAAGGCTCGGCGGATGGCGGCGAAGGTTTCCGCCTGCTTGACCGTGTCGATGCCGAGATCGGCTTCCATATCGAGGTCGAAGTCGAGCATTTCGACCGGGTAGCCGGTCTGCTCGGCGACAATTTCCAGCACCTTCGCCACCACTGGATCGCCTTCGTTCGAGGACTCCGGCGCTTCCGGTGTCGGTGACGGCGATGGCGGCTCTGGGGGTTCGGGCTGAGTCGGCGCGCTCAGGTCGGGGCGGGAGTCGCGGACGTACTGAATGACTTTCGCCAGTGTGGGATAGTCGCGCAGCTTGATGTCGTCGCGGCGCGGGATGTCGAAGGCTTGGCGGATGGCGGCGAAAGTCTCCGCCTGCTTGACGGTATCAATACCCAAGTCGGCTTCCATATCCAGATCGAAGTCGAGCATTTCGACCGGATAGCCGGTCTGCTCGGCGACAATCGCCAGCACTTTCGCGGTGATCTCGTCGCCCGCAGGCTCAGACGTGGGAATGCCCGGCGCGGGTGCAGGAATTTCAGGCGCAGGCGTCGAGATCGGCGTAGGTGTCGCGGGCGCGAGATCAGGGCGGGAGTCGCGCACGTAGCCGATGACTTTTGCCAGCGTGGGATAGTCGCGCAGCTTGATGTCGTCGCGGCGCGGGATGTCGAAGGCTTGGCGGATGGCGGCGAAGGTCTCCGCCTGCTTGACGGTGTCGATGCCGAGATCGGCTTCCATATCCAGATCGAAGTCGAGCATTTCGACCGGATAGCCGGTCTGCTCGGCGACGATTGCCAGCACCTTGTCGGTGATGTCGTCGCCCTGCGCTGCTTCGACCGCAGGCGCAGCCACCGCGACCGGAGCAGGCTCAGGTTCGGGCGCGGCTTCCGTCTGAACGCGAACGGGTTCGGGCTTGGGCTGCGGCACTTCGACTTTCATCACCGGGATCGGCTGCGGCGTGATCTCCGGCGGTGCGTAGGCGACGCTCGTCGGTGGCACCGGAGCGGCGATGGCGGAGGCGGGCGCGCGCACGGTCGGCGCGGTGCCGAAGCGCCACGTGCTGGGCGCAGGCGCGTGAGCCGGATAGCCGTTTTCCTTGACGCGCAGCACCCGCTTGACCACTTCGGTTTCGGCACGGTCATAGCCGCTGACCGCATCCAGCCAGTGTTGATAGAGCAGGGGATCATCGACCCGGTTCAAGCCGCCGGGGACGCGCCGGGTCAGCGCCATAGCGATCTGCGAGCCGAAGCCCGCCGCAAGGTGCAGCACGTACTGCACCGGATAGCGCCCGCCGCGGCTCAGGTTGAGCGTGCCGAGGTCAGGGTCGATTTCCTTGAAGTTGGGCACGGGCGGGACGATGCCGTGTTCCAGGATTTTCACGGCAATCACGTCTTCGACGCCGACGCCCATCGGGTGCCCGGTGAAGCCCTTAGTGTTGGCGATGACGATCTCGCTGGCGGCGCTGCCAAAGGTGTGACGTAGCGCCACGACCTCGGCGGCAGCGCTGCCGCCGCGCGCGGGCGTGAAAGTCTCGTGAGACATGAACACGGTCTGTGGGGCGATAGCGCTGCGCTGCACGCCAAAGCGCCGCTCCGCCGCCGTGATCAGGCTCTCCATCACCGAGGCGATGTGTTCCACGTCCAAGCGAGTGCCGTGATAGGCGCTGTTGCGGGTTTCGCTGCTCAGCACTTCGACCATGCCGCGCATCCCACGCTCGCACACCGCGTCTTCACTTTCGACCACCAGTGCGCAGGCGCCCATGCCCAGGATAGTCCCGTGACGGCGGCGATCAAAGGGGAGCGCCGCTTCTTCCACGCGGTCGTCGGTGGCGGCGGCTCCGGTTGCCAGGAAGCCCGCGCCCACCCATTCCATCAGGTGATCGCCGGTCACGTCGTCCGCGCCGATGACGATCACGCGGCGGCAGCGCCCGGCGCGAATCCAGTCCTCCGCCAGCCCAATCGCCTGTGTGGTGCTGGCGCAGGCGGCGTTGACGTGGGTGTTGGGTCCGCGCGCGCCGATGTACTCGGCGAACTGGCTGTGACCCATCGCCAGAATGCGGAAGATGAAGCGGCGGTCGAATTCATACGGTTCCCGGGCCAGTTGATCGCGCAGGTCGGCGCTGCGACGGCTGATCTCCGTCAGCGCCGCCGGGTCGGTGGTGACGAGGCGCAGGTCTTCCAGCAGCTTCAACTGATCCAGCCGATTTTGATAGGTGTAGTAGCGGGTCAACTCGTCGGCGAAGCGGTCGCCGCCGGGGAAGGCGCTGGCGAAGATGACGCCGGTTTCGTCGCGCAGGCTGGGCGGCAGCAGCCAGCGATCCGGCAGATACTTTCCGGTCGAGGTGGCGCGGAAGGTCTGCACCAGCGGGATACCCGCCTCGCGCAGCGCATCCAGCCCGGCAGCCATAGCTAACTGGGTGGTGATGTCCAGCGCCTCGACCAGCTTCTCCGGCACGCCGTATTCTTCGTGCAGATCGAACGCGCCGGGGCGACCCGCCAGCTTGATCACTTCGTCGGGATTGTCGATAGTTTCAAAGCGCCCGCTGCCGTCGTCTGACTTGACCAGCCGGGTGACGTGTTTGGCGAGCATCCGCTTGCGGAAACGCTCCGGGATCAGGTCAACGAACTGCTCGCCGCGCAAGATGCGCAGCGCGTTGTCGGCGTCCATGATCGGCTTTTCCGCGCCGGGCAGCCCCAAGCCGGTGCCGCTGACGATGACCGAGCCAGCGGGCGGATCGTTGCGATCAAAGCCGTGCGGCGCCAGATTTTGCTGAAGCAACTGCACCAGCGCGCTCAATGAATCTCCCGTGCCGTTGTGATTAGGCATGGCTTGTCCTTCAGCTTCAGGTTGACGAATGACGACCGGAGCGATGCGCGGCGGTTCCGCCGGGCTTTCGGTGAAATAGCCTGCTGCATACAGCCCGCAGAGCGCCTGATTGAACGAGGGCAGCTCGCCCTGCTTGGGGTGGCAGGTGAGCAGCGCCAGCACCTCGGTCTGCCCGGCGAACACGTCGTCGGCGAAGCCCTTGAGCGCGCGCTTCGGACCGAACTCGACGAAGGCGCGCACGCCGTTGGCGTAGAGCGTCTCCAGCCCCTTGACCCACTGCACGGGCGAGGCGATCTGCTTTTGCAAGCTGTCCTTGATGGCGTCGATGCCTGCCGGATAAAGCTCCCCTGTGACGTTGGCGACCAGCGGCAGCTTGGGCGGCATGATGTGCAGCCGATCCAGCACCCGGCGCAGCGGCTCGCTCGCCGGGGCGACGATCTGGGTGTGGAAGGCGTGGCTCACCGGAACCTGCACCACCTTGTAGCCCTGTGCCTCGAACAGCGCCATCGCCTGCTGAACCGCGTCGCTGGCGCCGCCGATCACGCATTGGCTGCGGCTGTTGATGTTCGCCGGGACAACGTAGCCGTTCACCTGCTTGAGCGTGGCTTCAACCACGTCAAACGGGGCGATGATGGCTGCCATCTGACCGTTGTCGTCCATGCTGACCTTGCTCATTTCGCTGCCGCGCGCGGCGGCGGCTTCCAGCGCGTCGGCGAAGGGCATCACGCCTGCGACGATCAGCGCGGCGTACTCGCCCAGCGAGTGCCCCATGACCATATCCGGCTTGAAGCCGTAGCTTTCCAGCAGGCGGTAGATGGCGATGTCCAGCGTGAGCATGGCGGGCTGGGTGATGGCGGTCTGCATCAGATCGATCTCGGCTTGCATCTGGGCAGACGGATCGTCGGCGTCCACGAAGATGTAGGCGGTCAGCGGCTTGCCGAGGATCGGCGTCATGATCGCGTCGGCTTCCTTGAACAGATCGGCGACGATGGGATAGCGCTTCGCCAAATCGCGCCCCATGTTGACGTACTGGCTGCCTTGACCGGGGAACAGGAAGGCGATCTTGCCCGGTTTCGCGCCGCTGCCCCGGAATATCCCCTGCGGCTGCATGGCTTTCCACGCCTGCGGGTTGTCGAAGCTCATCGCTTTGCTGGCGGTCTGAAGCCGTGCCAGCAGTTCGTCGTGATCGCCGAAGTCGATCAGCAGGCGCTCGTTGGCGCGCAGGTCGAGCGGGTCGGGGAAGCTGATCAGCGGCGTCCAACCGGTTTGCACGCGGCGGAGCGCCTCGTCCAGCTTGTCTTGCAGCGCCTTCGGCGTGGCTGCGCCGAGCGAGAGGATGCCGCGCGGCGGCGCATCCGGGGCGGCGGGTTTGCCGTTGGTGGGGTGGATGCCGTTGGACGACGGCTGGTCTTTATCAACTGTGACGCCGGCGTAAGTGCGGCTCTTTTGGGTCAGCGAGCCGGGGACGTGTTCCTCGATGACAAGGTGGAAGTTGGTGCCGCCGAAGCCGTAGGCGCTGACTCCGCAGCGGCGCGGTGAGCCGCTCGGCTTTGCCCACTCTCGCGCGTCGTGATTGAGATAAAACGGACCGTTCTCGAAGTCGATATTGGGATTGGGGCGCTCGCAGTTGAGGGTGGGCGGCAGCAGCTTGTTGTAGACGGAGAGCGTCGCCTTGAGCAGCCCGGCTGCGCCCGCCCCGGCTTTCAGATGACCGAAGTTGCTCTTGACCGAGCCGAGCGCGATGCTGCGGCGGGCGGCGGTGCTCCCGAAGACTTTCGACAGGCTCTCGACTTCCACTACGTCGCCGACGCGGGTGCTGGTGCCGTGCGCCTCGACCAACTGCGCGGTCGCCGGATCAAGCCCGGCATTTTCCCACGCGCGCTCTATGGCGAACAACTGCCCGACCGGGTTAGGGGCGGTGATGCCTTTGCCGCGCCCGTCGCTCGATCCGCCGATGCCGCGAATGACGGCGTAGATTTTGTCGCCTGCGCGCTCGGCATCTTCCAGCCGCTTAAGCAGGAAGGCAGCGGAGCCTTCGCCCATGACAAATCCGTCAGCGCCGTCGCCGAAGGGACGGCTGCCGGTTGCGCTCAGCGCGCCGATCTTGCAGAACTTGACGAAGGTCGAAACCCCCATGTTGCGATCCACGCCGCCGGTGATCACCGCATCAACCTGATGCGCGGTCAGCATCTCGACTGCGGCGTTGATGGCGGCGAAGCTGGCGGCGCAGGCGGCGTCGGTGATGAAGTTGGGTCCGTGCAGATCGAGCACGTTGGCGACCCGACCGGAGACGATGTTGGGCAGCTCGCCGGGCATCGAGTCTTCGGTGACGGGCGGGATCAGGTCGTCGATGACCTCGTGCCAGTGATCGCGCATGGCGCTGCGCACGCCAGCGGGGAGCGCCTGATATTCGCGGGACGGCTTCCAGCGCGCGGGCGTATTCGGGGAAGGACACGCGCAGGTGGGTCTGATAGTGAAGCTCGCCGCCCATCGCCGTGCCCAAAATGACCGCTGTCCTCTCGGTATTCAGCGGTCGTTCGGGATAGCCGTAATCGGCGAGGGCGTCGGCAGCAATCGTGACTGCCCACTGCTGCCCCTGATCCATCGCGGCGGCGACCTTCGGGGGAATGCGGAACCGTTTCCAGTCGAACTCGAAGCCCCGCACCCAGCCGCCGATCTTGCTGTAGGTTTTGTCCGGCGCTTTGATGTCCGGGTTGTAGTAATCGGCAATCGACCAGCGCTCCGGCGGAACTTCGGTGATGCTGTAGCGCTTGTTGAGGACGTTGTTCCAGAATGCGGCGACGTTGGGCGCATCGGGCAGCATCGCCCCAAGCCCCACAATCGCAATGGCACGCTCGGCTTCCATGATGATGCCTTTCCGCTAGCTGACGGCGAACGCCGCGTTGAGTGCTGCTGCGGCGCGATCCATGTCGCCTATCAGTCCGGTCTGTGCTTGATAGATCGCAGGCAGGTTGAGCGCCGCCGAGAGATTGGGGTCGGTTTGCCCGGCTCCCATCGTCCAGAGCAGCCCATCGGTCGCCACTTTGAGGGCGGCGGTTCGCGCGCAAATTCGGCTGAGCGCCTGACGCGCGGGAATGTCCAGCGGGATGGCTTCAGTCGGCTTATCGCAGACGCGCTCGGCAAACACCGCCGCGCCCTCCGCGTAGGCGATCAGCTCGCCCAGCCGGAACAGCACGTGCTGGCTGCGGGTCAGGCGGTCGAGGCGGCAGCGCTCCAAAATCACCGCCAGCGCGCGCATCGCCAGCGCCGCCTGCTGCAAGCCGTTGTCCGGCTCGGTCTGCGCCAGCGCTTCCAGCCGCGCCGCCCAGTCGTTGTAGTACGCGCCGCGCGTCTTGAGGTGTAGCTGCCAGCGGTCGCGCGCAATCGTCCACTCCATAATTTCGGACGTGCCTTCGTAGATGGTGGTGATGCGCACGTCGCGCTTGATCTTCTCGACCATGTATTCTTTGGTGTAGCCGTAGCCGCCGTGCCCCTGAATGGCGTCCTCAGCCGCTTTGTTGCCGCCTTCGGTCGCCAGATACTTGGCTACCGCGCCTTCGGTCGCCAGACCTGCTTCGCCGCTGTCCAGCCGCTCGGCGACCCACTCGATGTAGGTGCGCGCCGCTTCCAGCCGCGCCGCATTGGGGACGATCAGCTTGTGGGTGTAGCCCTGCTTAACGCTCAAGGGTTCGCCTGCCTGCACCCGCTCCTGTGAGTAGCGGATCACCCGGCGCAGCGCTTCCCAGCCCGCGCCCAGCCCGAACGCGCCGACCATCAGGCGGGTATAGCCAAAGACCGCCTGCGCCTGTGCCAAGCCCTGACCTTCCACACAGCCGACCAGCCGATCCGGGGTCACGAACACGTCCTCGAAGAACAGCGCCGCCGTGTTGCTGGCGCGGATGCCGTGCTTGTCCTCCGGCTTGCCCTGCGTGAAGCCGGGCGCGCCGCGCTCGACGATGAACCACGAGGGTCCGCCGGGAGCCAGCGCCAGCACCGTGTACAGGTCGGCGACGCCGCCGTTGCTGATCCACTGCTTGCGCCCGGTGATCCGGTAGCCGGTCAACTGTTCGCCCTCAAAGACGGGGACGGCTTTGGTGGTCAGCGACGCGAGATCGCTCCCAGCCTGAGGCTCGGTTGCGCCGTAGGCGACCAGCATGGAGTCGTTGGCGATCCGGCTCATCCAGTAGGCTTTCTGCTCCGGGGTCGCGCCGACGGTGATCGGGTCGGTGCCGAGGAAAGTCGCCAGCACGCCGGTGGCGATGCCGAGGTCGATGGACGCCATCAGTTCGGAAACGCGATAAATGTCATAGGCGCTGCCGCCCAGACCGTCGTATTCTTCGGGGATGAAAATGAGGTTGAGACCGAGCTTGCCCGGATCGTACAGTTCGGTGAGGACTTCGCGCGGGAACTGGTCGTTGTGATCGAGTTCGCGCAGGAACTCCGGCTTTAGCTCACGCTCGGCATACTTGCGTAAAGTATCCAGAATCATATCACGGGTTTCCGTGTCCAAGCCCGGCATCACAACCTCCTGAACAGGGCATTGATGTTATTCACAAATGTTAAACGGACGCCGCAGAGAGGGTGAGTAACAAACGTCGTGTTAAAGGGGTTATGTTTGTGCGGTTTATCACAAATGGCTGACAGCCGAGAAAATCACCCGACGGTTACGAGGAGAAAAGGGATGAATGTCGCCTGAATCGGTTACAGATGCAGGGCGGGGCGAGCGCGCCGGAACTCGCCCAGGTTGATCAGCCCCAGCCTTCATCTGTCGGGGAAGATATTGGCGAATTCGGCGCGGGTGCGCGGCTCCGCCATCATCTCGGTGACGGTGTCGCGCCACTTCTGATAGTGCGCGGTCTGCTTGTGCAGATCGGCGTCGGCGGGCGTGTTGTAGACCTCGACCAGCATGAAGCGCGCCGGATCATCGCTGCGCTGGAGGAAGTCGAAGCGGGCGATCCCCGGCTCCTGAATGCTGTGGCTTGCGTTCTCGACGGTCGCCGCGCGGAAGGCGTCGAGGGATTCCGGCTTGACGTGAATGTCGACATGAACGATGTACATGGCAAACTCCTAAAAGATAGGATTGAGTACCGAATGCTGAGTCAAGAACAAAGACGCTATTGATACGACTATACAATAGATGCGCCATGTGGGGGCGAGTTTCAAACCCGGCCCTAGGCATCAATTGAAGCGATTGAGTGGGTTGGTTCGCTCGTGCCGCCGAGGGTTCAAACCCTCGGCTACACAAATCCTAACCGTCCACTGGAAGGGACGGTCGTCGCCCCTGCGTTTTGTGGCGACCCCTTCAGTGGGGCGCTAAGTGGTTTATAGCGAGGGGTTTAAACCCCTCGCGGTGCGGGCAAAGCCTTCATTGAGAGGCGAGATTTCTTAACTTGATGCCAATGGGCGGGTTTCAAACCCGCCCCTACGTTATCGTCGTTTGCAAAACCGCGCTCAGGTGCGCTACAGTACGCGCGGAATGAATGGGGGGAGGCTGCTCGTGGATTTCCTGTCGATGAGCCAGCAGATTTTGAGCGAATTGGGCGAGGTTTTCGCGCATGTGGACGACGAAACGCCGCGCCGCATGACCGGGGCGATCCTGCAATCGCGGCGGATCGTCTGTCACGGCGTCGGGCGGGAAGGCTTGATGATGCGTGCGCTGGCAATGCGGCTGATGCATCTCGGCTTCGACGCGCACATGGTCGGGGACGCGACCACGCCGCCGGTGGGCGCGGGCGACCTGCTGATCGCCAGCGCGGGACCCGGCAGCCTGCCGACGGTGAACACGCTGATGGGCATCGCGCGGGACGCGGGCGCGCGCATCATGCTGATCACGGCGCAGCCGGAAGGTAAAGCCGCTCAGCTTGCCGACGATTTGATCGTGCTGCCCGCGCAAACCATGGCGGACGACGGCGATGGGGCGTCCAGCCTGCTGCCGATGGGCAGCCTGTTTGAAATCGCGCAGTTGATCTTCTTCGACGTGATTTCGCTGCTGCTGCGCGACCAGACCGATCAGACTGCCGACCAGATGCGCCGCCGACACACCAATCTGGAATAACACCCGCTCTGCAAAACCGAACGTCTCGACCGCTTCGCGCGGGGGATGGCATGACCGACTGGAACCGCTTCAAGCAGATTCGCTTCGAGGATTTCCGGCGGATGGCGCAGGATTCGTCGCTGAGCGAGTACGAGAAAATCGGATTTCCCGATTGCTACCGCGAAGGCTATGGCGATTCCATCTTCGCGGACATCCGCCGCAAGCTGAGCAACCTCGAACGCCCTCACCAAACGGTTCTCGAAATCGGATGTGGATGCAGCGACCCGGCGCGGCTGATGATCGACTTGTGCCGCCAGCAGGAACACCGCCTGATCCTGATCGACGCCGGCGAGATGCTCGATCTGCTGCCCGACGCGCCGTTCATCACCAAAATCGCCGCGCATTACCCGGACGAGTGCCCGCTGGTGTTCGACCAGTACGCCGGGCGCATCGACGCGATCAACTGCTACAGCGTGGTGCAGATCGTGTTTGCAGAGGGCGGTTTGTACCGCTTCTTCGACGGCTCGCTCAGCCTGCTCGCGGACGGCGGTCAGTTCCTAATCGGCGACATTCCCAACATTTCCAAGCGCAAGCGCTTCTTCGCCTCGGAGCAGGGGGTACGCTTTCACCAGCGCTTCATGCAGACCGACGAGCCGCCGCAGGTGGCGTTCAACCTCCCGGAAAGCGACCAGATCGACGACGCGGTGCTGATTTCGCTGCTGCTGCGGGCGCGGCTCGCCGGGTTCGACAGTTCTCTGCTGCCGCAGGCGCCTGATCTGCCGATGGCGAACCGCCGCGAAGACCTCCTGATCTGCAAGCCATGATTCGGGTCGAGCGCTATGCCGATTCGGATCGCGCGGAATGGGATCGCTTCGTCGCGCGGAGCAAGAACGGTATCTTCCAGTTTCAGCGCAACTACATGGACTATCACCGCGACCGCTTCGCCGACCATTCGCTGATGATTTACGACGACGCGCGCCTGATCGCGCTGCTGCCCGCCAACCTCAGCGGGGCAACGCTGGAGAGTCACGGCGGGTTGAGCTACGGCGGGTTCGTCACCGATTCGCGCATGACCGCGCCGCTGATGCTGCGAGTATTCGGCGCGGCGCTGGCGGTCTGCCGCGCGCAGGGGATTGAAACCCTGCGCTACAAAGCTATGCCGCCCATCTACCAGCGGATTCCGGCGCAGGAAGATTTGTACGCGCTGTTCCGGTGCGGCGCGCAGGTGATCGACCGCCGGGCGATCAGCGTGATCGATTCGCGGGCGCGGATTCCGTTTCAGGAACGGCGGCGGCGGGGAATTGCGCGGGCGCGTAAGGCGGGGCTGCACGTGTGCCGATCCGATGAGTTGCTGCCGATCTACTGGGCGCTGCTGACCGAAACTCTACAAGAACGCCACCACGCAGAGCCGACCCATTCGCTGGCGGAGATGGCGCGGCTGCAAGCGGCATTCCCGCAGGCGATTCAGCTTTACGTCTGCGCGCAGGAGGAGGAGGTGATCGCGGGGGTGCTGGTCTACGAGACCGTGACGGTCGCGCGGGCGCAGTACATCGCGTCCAACCCGACCGGACAGGCGTTGGGCGCGCTCGACCTGATCTTCGATCACCTGCTCAATCAGGTATTCCGCGACAAGCCTTATTTCGACTTCGGCACCTCGAACCATCCGGTGAGCGGCGCGCTCAACCTCGGGCTGATCGAGCAGAAGGAGGGCTTCGGCGCGCGGGCAGTGGCGCAGGACATCTACCAGCTTGACCTCACGCGCTGGACGCCAGAGGTGCTGGTGTGAAGACGGTTTCGGTGGTGGTGCCAGTCTACGACAACGCCGAGTCGCTGCCGCTGCTGTTCGACGCGCTGCTGGAGGTCGAAACGCAGCTTGCCGAGCGCGGCTGTGCGCTGGAGCTGATCTTCGTGGACGACGGATCGGACGACCAGTCGCTCAAGCTGCTGCTGGAACTGCGTCAGCGTCGCCCAGCCTTGACCAAAGTGATCAAGCTGGCGCGCAACTTCGGCGCGATTCCCGCGTCCAAAGCCGGGCTGAAGTTCGTCAGTGGCGACTGCTTCGTCTGGCTCAGCGCTGATCTGCAAGACCCGCCGCAGTTGGTGGTGCAGATGGCGGATCGATGGCTGGGTGGGGCGAAATACGTGATCGCCGCCCGCGCGACCCGTCACGACCCGGCAGCGACGAAATTCTACGCGGGCGTCTATTATGGACTGGTGCGGCGGCTGGTGATGCCGGATTACCCGCGCGGCGGCTTCGATACCCTGCTGCTGGATCGGTCGCTGATGCCCTACGTTCGGGACAGCGGCAGGCACGTCAACCCGGTGCTGCTGTCCTACTGGCTGGGCATCCCGCCCGCCGTGATTGAGTACGAGCGGCGCGCGCGGCGGTACGGCAAATCCCGCTGGACCTTCGCCAAGAAGCTGAGCTACTTTCTGGATTCGATGCTCGGCTTCTCAGCGCTGCTGATCCGCCTGATTACGCTGATCGGCGGGGTGGTGGCGCTGGCGAGCTTCGCCTATGGCGCCTACCGCTTGGTGGTCGCACCCGGCTTCCCGGTGATGCTCGCCGTGATCTGCTTCCTGCTGGGCTTGATCATCGTCTTGCTCGGACTGATCGGCGAGTACGTCTGGCGCATCTTCGACGAGCTGAGCCGCCGCCCGGAGGCGGTGATCGACGCGGTGCATCAGGAGGATGCGACTTGCTGATTTCGGCGTTTCGCCTAGACTGTAAGTATGCGTTGGCGGAGCGGCTTCGATGAATGAACTACGCAAACCTTTTCTGATCGCCGCAGTGGTCATTTCGCTGCTGATTGTCATGATTGAGATCGGCGCGGGGGCGACCATACGCGGCAACGTGCGAGACGCCTCGAGCAGCCTCACCTCCACGCTCGACGGTTTTCCGCTTCCTGACGCCGTCAAAGACGCGCTGAAAAATATGGATTCAGGCGAAGCTGACCAACTCGCCGACGCGGGGGACAGCGTGCCGGGCAGCGGCATCCCCTATCTGGCAGTGGTCGACAGCCTGCTGTTCTTCATGCTGCTGCTGCTGGCGTCCCCGCTGGCGATCAACGAGGAGTTGGTGGGCAAGCTGCAAGGCTGCGTCACCTGCGTGGTGTCCTTCTTGATCATCCTCGCCAGCATCGTCATGATCATCATTGCGATTGTGCTGGTGTTCGTGATGATCGCGCTGTTTCTGGCGGTGCCTTTTGGCACCATCGCCTACCTCGCCATCTACGGCTTCTTCAACCGACCCGCCGCGATGGGCGTCCTCAGCCTGCTGATGTTCCTCAAGTTCGCGGTCGCTGTCTGCCTGCTTCTGGCGCAGCAGGAATTCCTTCAGAACAGCGGGCTGATCCGGCTGATCATCTGCTCGCTGGTCGCCAACGTGATCGTAATTTTCCTACAGGGATTGGTGCCGATCTTTCTGGTCAGCATCACCGACGACATCGCCGGGATCATCGTGGCGCTGGGCGGCTGTATCTGCTGGCTGGCGGCGCTGATCGGCGCGATTCCGGCGGTGCTTCGGGCGGTCAGCTCGCGCAACTGAGTCAGGGTTGGGCTTCACCCCTCTGGACGGCGTCGCTAGAACCGGCAAAGAGAAACGAAAGGGCGGCGCTGAGGTATGAGGCGCCGCCCAGATCGTCCCAGTTCGCGTTGATCTCTATTGGCGAGAGAAAAACTGCGTGTAGGGGGCTTCCGTGTTCGAGCCGCCGGGAACGGTGAAGTATTGAACCGTGACTTGCAGCGTTTGGTCGTCCACCTGCACGATGTCGATAATGACATTGAGGTCACGGACTTCGAGCTGTCCTCCGTGAACGGCTCCGATGGCGTAGCCCTGATTGATGCCCGTGTTGTCGCTCACACAGAACA
Organism: uncultured Chloroflexia bacterium; assembly: GCA_963814185.1. Lineage (GTDB taxonomy): Bacteria > Chloroflexota > Anaerolineae > Aggregatilineales > Phototrophicaceae > Flexifilum. Next base: position 720,970 of record CAWFCF010000004.1, read on the forward strand.
GTCCGCCCGCGTCCGCGACGTAGGTGCAGGACGGTGTATAGTACACGATGAACTGCCCGTGCCCCTGATCTTTGATGTCCATGTGGAACAGCCCGCCTTTGGGGTCGCTTTCCGGCTCCCATGACCCAAGCAGAGGGCTGACCACGATTGCGGTGGCGGCGGCGATTTGCGTCTGGGTTTGATGGATAGCAGCGACGACCGTGGCGGTCAAATTGGCGGAGCGAGTCGCGGTGGCGGCAGTGGCGGCGGCAGTGAGGCGGAATGCGGCGGTGGCGGTGGCGGCGACCGCGGTGCCGGTTTGATGGCTCACTTCGGTGGCAGTGGCGGCAGTGGCGGTTTGATGGCTTGCTTCGGTGGCAGTCGCAGCGGTTGCAGTGGCGGTCATTTGCAGCGCCATCACTTGAGTTGCAGTGACCGCAGTGGCGGTATCGGTCATTCGCAGCGCGGCAACCTGAGTCGCAGTTACGGCGGTGGCGGTCTCGGTCGCATGGGCGTTGCTCTGTCCGTTGAAGTAAAAGACGCCTGCGATCAACGCAATGATGAGCACCGCCACGATCAGCGCCGCCGGAATCACCCACTTCGGCAGCCCGCCACCGCCGCCGATCACAACGAAGGTGACGTCTGAACTCATGCTGTAGTTATCATCCGGGTTTACGTCGTCGGCGGCGCGAAGCTGAAGAACGTAGCTGCCGCCGGACGTATTCTGCGGGACGTTGACGGCAACGTCAATCGACTGGGTCGCGTCGATTCCGAAGGTGCGCCTCTCTGACGGTTCGGTGCTGCCTGCTGCGCTCGGCAGAATCGCCGCCCATTGGCTGCCTTGAGCCGGGTCAACCAGCAGCGAGAGAGTTGCCTGAACTCGGCGTCCCGTGACATTTTTCACCGTGAAGCGCATCGTGCCGCGACCGTTGGTCAGGCTGATGGCATTGGTCGTCGGTTCGATGTCAAATGGTCGAGCCATAAAACCTCCTGAGTGCCCCGCGCGCAGCCGGGAACGAGGCAGGCTATCCAACGCCCGGACATTGTTATTCTATCACTAATTCGTAATTCTATAGGGAAAGCAAATAAATCGGGAAGGGCAGAGCGAGCCTAGCTCGCTCTGCGCCAAAATTCAGTTTTGAACTACGGAAAGTACGGAGCCGCTGCCGGTGATGGTGAGGTGGGCGATGTTCATGGCGTCGGAACACTGATCCAGCAGCGGCTTGCAGATCGGGCTGAAGATGGTGAGCGTGACCGTCGGATGCGGATCGGGTGTCGGAGTCGGATCACCGCTCGGCGTCGCACTCGGATTCGGCGTCGGCGGCAAACCCACCTTCGAGGTCAAGTCGGTTTCATTGACCGGGTGCGAGACGACTTGGATGTCTACGCTGCTCCCTGATTCCAGCTTCAGCGTGAGCGAGTTGAGCGGCGAGGAGGTGAGGTGGACGGTGATGGTGCAGCCGACGATGCCCACTTCAATCCGCTGCGTACCCGTGTTGAGGCAGCCGGAGTCGCTGAGATCGGCGAACTTGAGGGCGGGCGCGGGAATCTGCGCGCCGCCCAACAAGCCGCTGGTGTCAGTGTTATTGGTGGCGCCGGTCGCACCGACAACCAAGCTGACCACGAAGACGACGATCAGCACCACCACCACCACGATCAGGATTTTGGTCGAATTGCTCATGACCTACTCGCTGTCTCACGTCCTCAAGGCGTTGGCGTCGGCGTTAGCTCCACGCTCTGCGCGCCAAAGCGAATCGCCGTGAGTATACCCGGATTCAGGTGTACGTCGAGCGTCACGAAATGAATGCCGCAGAGCGGGTTCCCGGCGCAAGCGGTCGCCGTGAGCGCTTGCGCGACTCCGGTCTTGACGATAGAGGTGCCCGTCTGCCGAACCGCTTGCGTGGCGGTTTGCCCGGCGACCTGCGTGGCAATTCCAGCGTTGGCGGTGATGGTTTGCCCGGCGACCTGCGTCTGGTGGTCGGCAGTTTGTTGAGCGACAGCCGTCTCAGTCGCAATCGCGGTCAGGGTATCAATCGCCGCCTGCGTCTCGGTCTGGTGGACGAACGCCCCGGCAGTTCCGGCAACGGCAGCCGTCCCGGTGTTGTTGAAATCGGCGGTCGCGGCGGCGGCGGCGTTGTTATTGTTGACGACCACTACGGCGATAATGGCGATGATCACCAGCACGACGATGATGATCGCCGGGATGATCCACACCGGGAAGGGATTCGGCTTGATAATCTGTGGCTCCGGCACCGTGAACACCACATCCGGGCTGGGCGTGAAATTGTCGTCCGGGTTCACGTCGTCGGCGACGGTAATGCTGAGGGTGTAAGTGCCGGGCTTGGCTTCGGGGGGCGTGTCCGCCGCTTGTGCCGGGGCGGGAGCCGGAGTCGTCGCGGGTGGTGCCGGAATCGGCTTGGGCAGCGGCACATTCAGCTCTACGGTGATGGTCTGGGTGGCGTCGATAGCGAAATCCAGCACGCCTTCACCGCCGTCGGCGCTCAGGTTGGTGAGGGGCGGTTGAAGTTTCGCCCATGCCGCCCCGGAATCGGGCGTGACGGCGCGCGTCACCGTCGCGTGAACCCGTCTGCCAGTTAGGTTCTTGACCGTGAAGGACTTGGTTCCGTGCCCGGCATTGTCGAGATTCAGGGTGTTGGAATCAACTTTAATGTCAAATGGTTGTGCCATTGTTCCTCCTAAGCGTGATAGATGCTGGCGAGCACCAGACCGATGATGATAAGGACGATACCGTAAAAGATGAACGAAGCGATGATCACCACCGGATCGCTCCAAAGCATGAAGGGTTCACGATAGCCGCCGATTTTATATGCCCAGACCTCCCACGGATCGTTGTAATAGCACAGCGCCATGATGGTCTTGCCGACGTTGGAATGCGCGATAGCGGCGACGAGCAGGCTGGGGATGAACAGGATGACCATCCAGCCCAGATAGGTCATGGTGAACAGCGGACCAAAGGCGCGGTTCTGCCATACATGTGTGTTCTCGTGATGCCACAGGTCGTCGCTCGAATCGTAGTGGAGATTGCTCATCACCGCCCCTTGCGTGAAGGCGAATTTCTTGGCGAGGCAGAAGCCATCCTTGTAGCGGTGATTGTTGCGCCGACGGTCGAAGCTTTCGTCGGCATGATTGCCCCACGCAAAGTTGATCAGGTGGAGCAAGTCGCCGTCGGTGGTGCCCGCCAGTCCCCACGTGCTGTCGAGCAGAAATGCCAGCCAGCCCAAAACGCTGCCCCAGTCATAGCTGCGCCAGATGCCGCTCATCATGCCCGAAAAGCCGCCGACCGCCGGCGCGATCCAGAGCAGCACCTCCGGCTTGGTGAGGATAGGATGGTGAACCGCGAGGTAGATGATGGTGTCGATTACGCCGACCGGGAAGAAGAAGCCCCAGCCCGACGCCAGACTGATGCCGAACGAATCCTTCGCGGACGCCAGCACCAAACTGATAAATGCCCGGCTGATGAAGCCGCCGAACAGGGTCAGCAAGCCGGTTTCGACGGCGGGCAGCAGGGCGGTCGAGGGTCCTTCACCGCGCAGCGCGCCGAAAACCAGCCGAATCAACAGGGCGACGATGGCGAAAATCACCAGAAACATCAAGGCGGGCAGTTGGAAGATGCGATCCATGTATCAGCCTTCTTCGACCATCAATTCGTAAGTAATGTAAGCGGGTTTCTCTTTTTGAATAATCCGGTCGATCAGCGGGCGCAGGTCTGCCGCCGCGTGCGGCGCGTGAACCACGATGTGAAACAGGTGCGGCTGACCGCTCTTGTCCACCGGATGCTCGTCGATGGTGAATCCGGTGATGCCTGTGCCGATCTCCAGAAAGCTGCGCAGCCCGAACCAAGTGCCGTGCCAGCGCGACAAGAATGCCGCCATCGATGCCAGATTCCGCAGATTACCCGCGCCGCTCGGAAAGCCGGGCAGGGTCTTGGCGTTGAAATCTTCAGGGGAATCGATCCACAGGTCGTCCAGATCGAGCCAGCCCGCCAGAAAGTTGACGAAGATGTCGGGCGCGCGGTACACGTCGAAATAGCTGTCCAGCGACGCCAAAACCTCCTCGTCGTCCTGATGAAACCACTCCATCAGGTCGAGGAAGATGTCCAGCGGGTTGTCTTCCACGCCGCTGACAGTACGCCGGATGATCTCCGGCAGCAGGTTTTCGATCTCAGCGCGCTTCATCTTCGCTCACCGCTTGAATGTCATGCTCACCGGAAACCATCAGCCACGACTCGGGCAGGGTCACTTGATCGGTGAAGGTATTCGGCGAGGCAAAGCCGAACTGCCACTGTGGGAAATCCGCGTCCTGATCGGGCGCGCGATAGACGCCCTTCCTCACGCCGGGCTGATCATCCTCGTTGACGCCCGCCATCATCAGGGTTCCGTTCGGGTTGGCGGCGATGCAGGCGAGGATGGCGAAGCGACCGAGCTTCTGCTGCGGCAGCCCGGAGTTCACGTCGGAGTTCTGCCAGACCGGGTTGGGCTTGTCCGGGTTGACCAGCCGCAGGATGCCGTTCTTGTGGGTCGCCGCGAGGATGCCGCTGTTGACAAACGCCAGCCCGTGACAGCTTCCCGCAGCCCAATTGCCGTTGAAATGGGTCCAGCCCTTGCCGGGGTCTTGCGTGCCGCGAAGCTCGTAGCGATACAGCCCGTTCCCCGGCTCGGCGCCGGTATCGACGGTGGTGCCCGCCCAAAGGAAGAACTGCGATTCCTGCCGCTGCACCGCCAGCACCCGAATGTTTACCGAATCCATGCCGTCTTTGAGCTGCCGGAAAGAATTCGACGTGCCGCCGTCGAACGAGAGCCACACGCCGCCCTTGTTCTGCGCGGCGACCGCGACCTGCACGACGTTGTGTTCCTCGTCGGTGACTGACGTGACCGCGTAGAATTGGGTGGGCGCGTTCTGGCTGGCGATCTGGATGGGTGTGGGGGTCGCGGACACGCTGAGCGTGGACATCTGGAACAAGCCCTTGTCGCTTGCCAGCAGCAGAACCGGCTTGTCGTCACGCCACATCCAGCCCAAATCCTCGACGTGGTTTTCTTCCAGTGTGGCGATCTTCTGCCACGATTCGCCCGCATCCTCGCTGATGTAGATGCGCGAGCCAAGCGGGTCGCCGAAGGCGGTGCGCGCCGCAACCAGCCCCGGCTGGTGCGAATGCGCCTCGACTTCCTCGACGATTTCGCCGGGATCGAACGACCAGATATTTTCCCAGCCCGCGCCGTCGTTGAGCGTGCGGAAAATGTGGTTTTCGCTGCCTGCGTACCACGTTTTAGGCTGGAAAAAGTCGGGGGCGATGGTCTTGATGTTGCTGGGCGCTTCTTCGACGATCAGCTTGACGTTATCGACCCGGCGCACGCCCGGCTCGGAGAGCGCGGCGTTGTACACGTCGGAAACCGGGAGCGCCTGACCGAACTGCCAGCCGGTCGGGTTGAGCGGCTGGCTGGGCATGGGATTGATCGTCCGGTAGAGGCGCTGAAGCACACGGCTGAGAACGGCGCTGCGATCCTCCTCGCGGCGCACTACCAGCGTGGCGCTCACGTGGACGACCTTGTAATGCGCCCAACTGACCACGCAGGTCGTGCCCAGCGGACGGCGCTGGTCGAGCATGTCTTTGACCTGCTTCAGCCCGTCGTCGGTGGCATACTCCAACAGCGTGTCGCGCGGGAGCCAGCCGTCATGGGACCATTTATCTTCCGGCACGTAGGGCGCGAGGATCATTTCGACCGTGCCCGGCTGACCGTGCTGCCAGAGGGTCGCCTGCGTGAAGGCTTTGGCGCGCGCGTTCTTGAGCGTGCGGTTGGTGATGTACTCGAAATCCTCCGCCGTGACCGCGCGCTCGGACGAGTGGAATTCTTTGGGTCCGCGCAGCAGCGCGTTATCGATGGTTTCGGCATCGCGCCCGCCGCTTGCCGCTTCGGGGTTGGTTACCTGCAAGCCGCGCAGCGGGCTTTTGATCGCCTTCAGCGTGTTCGCGCCGACGTTGCCCTGCGCGCCGCCGCCGCGCAGATACCACACGCAGATCGAGTGCCCGGCGGGGGGAATCGCGCCCAACGCCTGCGGCTGAACCGCGGGGTCGCCCTGATCGTCCGGCACGTAGAGCAGCGCGGGCGGGAAGGTGATGATTCCGGTCGGGCGATCCACGATGTAGACGTAGGGCGTTTCGGCGCTGACGTTGGCGAAGTTGACGACCTCGCTCCAGATGCGGTAAGTCTTGCCCGCGAACTCGCGCTTGGTTCCGGTCTGATCGGCGTCATCGGGGGTCAGCTCCACGCCCACCATCAAGTCGAGCGAGTCGTCCCGGTTGTAGATCACGGGCGGGTGCTTGAGCGTGATGGAGAAGTTGGGCTGCCCGGTGGCTTTGTCGAACAACTCGCCGTTGATGCGCTCGGCGTTGACGGCGGGCACATCGACCGCATCGGCGTTCGCCGCCAGCGTCGCAGCAGTGGTGGTGATGAACACCGGGGGCGTGCTGCTGCCGCCGCGCTGGTCGAGCGTGACCTCGGTGCCTTCAGGAATGTCGATGGCGCCGTCCACGCCGTGCGCGCGGGTGAAGCGCAGGCTGACGGCGGCTGCCGAGGGCGGATAGAGCGAGACACCCAGCAGGCGCAGGAAGGCGATGTACGCCTTCTCCGGCAGTCGGTTCAGGCGGCGAATCATGGTTTCGGTCAGGAAGGCGAAGACTTCGAGCAGCACGATACCGGGATCGCTGGGGGAGAGATCGTCCCAGCCGCTGTTCGACTGCCGGATGCGATCCACAGCTTCGCTGCGGAGCTGCGGGTAATTGCGGTCGTCCAGATTGGGAAGTGGAAGTGGCATCAGCCGCCCTCCGCAAGGTTAAGGGAAAAAGTGAGCATTTCCACGAAGCGGGTGACGCGCACGCGGTAATGCAAGGTAATCACCAGAAATTCGGGTCCCAGCGCGTCCGCCGCCTGATCCAGCGAGGGATCGTAGGCGAGCGGTGAAGTCTGCGCGCGTCCGGCGTCCAACCGCAGCACGTCGATGCGCGGCTCCCAGCGGTCAATCGCCTGCTGCACGTAGTAGATGGCGAGTCCGGCGGTGGTATCGTCGTTCGGCGAAAACAACAGACGATGGATGTCACAGCCGTAATCCGGGCGCATGACCCGCTCGCCGGGGCGGGTGGAAAGCAGCAGCAGCAGCGCTTGACGAACCGAGTCGTTGTACTGCACGGTATCGACGCCGCCGCTGGCGGAAAAGTGCAGACCGGGCGCGATCTCCGACGGATCGAGTCCGGGATAGACGAACCGCCATGCGCGATAGTGCGGCAGATTATTCATGCCGATCCCTCGACAAAATCCTGCCCCGGCGTGACGACGCTGTAATGAATGGACTTGGGCGACGCCCCATTGGTGTATCCAGTGACCGTGTCGAGGCAGACCGGGTTTCCGTCGATGCGCACAAACTCGGAATAGCCCTTATCCACCTTTTGGGTCTGAGTGCAGGACTTCAAACTCAGCGCCGGGTTGAAGAAGGTGCAGCCAGCAATCGAACGGTTTTCAGGATCGTCCTTCACCAGCACTTTATCGTCTCCAATTTTGACCCAATCCTGCCGCTCGGTCAGTTTAACAACGCCGGTTTTGTGGTCGCAGACCAAAAGTGCTTTCTCGGTCAGAATTTTCATGTCGCCCTCGTAAAATCAACCGTCTTGCCCTTGATCTCGATGGCTTGCCCCGGCGCTTCGATCAGCAGATCGCAGGCGGCGTGGATCGTGACCTTGCTATCGGAAAGCTCGACGAAGCTACCGTCGTGATTCTCCAACCGGATCACGTTGCTCACGTCGTCCAGCTTGACCCGCTGCCCGCCGGGCGTGAGCAGGGTATAACGTTTGACCGCGCCGCTCTCGATACCAGAATCGAGTGTGCCGTGCGATCCGTACAAGCCGCCGATCACGACTGCCTGCGCCGGGTCTTCGTGCGCCAGCAGCACCAGCACGCCGTCGTTCACATCCGGCTGGATCATCAAGCCTTTGCCCGCGCCCGCGCCGATGCTCATCACGTTGATCCAGTCGGTGTTGACGTTGGCGAAGCCCGGCAGCGAGACGCGCACGCGCCCCAGTCCTTCGGGATCGTCGATGTCGGTGACCACGCCGGGCGTGGCAATGGTGCCGTGCGGTCGCGGGCGAGGACGGTGCCACCACGTATTCAACTCGGTCAAGTAGCCGACCTGCTGGTTGATGATGTGATTCACGGTGCCGAGGACGTAGGTGCCGTTCAGGTCGCGGGTCACGCCGTCCACGTCAATCAGCGCGCCGGGGCGCAGGCGGGTATCGCCCTGCGCCGTGCCTGAGAATAACACTTCCCGCGAGGCGCGATCATCCAGTTCAGACTGCGCCAGCCCCTCGGTTTGCGCCGCATCCTCGGCAAACAGATCGACCAGCGGGAAGCTGCCGCTCGCGCCCACGTCGCCGGGCGAGATTCCGGCGTTTACGCGGCGACCGCTGCGGGGGCTGGTCGCAGTTCCGGTCAGGGCGTCGATGTGAGCAATGTCCCAGCCACTGGCAGCGACTTGGTCGGTTGCCCAGTCGGAGTCGATCCCGATCTCGGCTTCGAGCAGGTTTTCGCCCAGCGTGAGCGACTGCACATCCCCCGCGATCCCGGCGAGGCTGAGGATGTGCAGTGTATCCTCGCGCAGGATGAAGCACAGCCCACTGCGCAGCGCAATTTCCTGAAGCAGTTCCAGATCGCTCTGGCGGTGCTGAATCACGTACCGAAACACGGGCGTATCGACCTCGCTCTGCACGGCGAAGCCGCCCAACTGCTGCGCCAAATCGCTTAGGCTGACCTGAACGTGCGCCCGCACCGTCCCGTTCTTCGAGAGCCGATGCAGGCTGTCGTGGGCGCGCACGCAAAACTCGCGCCCGCCGGACGGCTGGTAACGATACTCGACCGCCGTCACCTGACCGACGAACAGCGGAATCCGCTGCGAGCGCACCAACACCCGAATCAGGGTGCCGGGCTGGAGCGAACTGTCGATGCCGAGCGGACCGGGCGGGTCGCGGAAGATCAGTTCGCAGCGCACCGGCTGCGAGAGCGACTGATGGACGCTGACTTCGCCCAGCGCGATGGTCTCCTGCGCGGAAAGGGCGATGCCTTCGCGCTCGATCATAATTTCAGGCAGCGGGCTGATCGGGTTCACAGCGTAATCCTCAGCGGCGACAGCGGATTGAGCCGCAGCAAGCTGGTGAACGAGCGCGGCGCGGCTTCCAGCGTGTCTTCAAAGGTCGCAAACAGCCACGACACCAACTGCGGCGCGGGCGGGATCATCAGGATCATGCCGCCGATGAGATGCACCGGATCGTCCAGCCCGTTGAAATCGGCAATCACGCGCCAGTAATCGGGCTGCCCGTAAAACTGCGCCGCGACGTTGTCGAGGCGGTCGCCATCGCTGACTTCGTAGTACTGCACCTGATCCGGCGTCAGCTCGGCGTCGATCTCGTCCAGCGAGGGCGGCTGGTCGAAGGGCATGTCCACCGGCGAAGGCTGCGAGTCCGGCTCGCGCACGCGAACCAGCCGCATCCTCAGCCACGAGCGCCCCGGCGCGCCGTTCTCGGTGAAATTATCCATCCGCTCGGACACCGCCGTGACCACCGCCGGGATGTTCCAGTATTTGCCCCAGATGAAGCGCACGACTGGCGGCTGCGCGTATCCACCGCCCTTGTTTTCGGACAGATTCCAGAAGGGCGCGGTCAAGTTGCGCACGTCCTCGCTCGCCACGCTGGAGCCGAGCAGAGTCACGTCGAACAGCAGGTCAAGCTCAATCTCGGTTCTGCCGCCGCCCGTGTACAGCAGCGGATCGTCGGACAGCCCGATTCCGGTCAACTGACCGCCGGACGACGCCCGCGAATGCACGCCCGCGCTGCGCCGAATCACCAGCGTTTCCGGGTTGAGCAGGCAGGAAAGCCGCTCGCTGGTCTGCTCGACGAGAAAGGCTACTCGTTCCACGTGCTGCCCTCCTGCTCACGACGCTGCCGGACGCGCTGCTGCCGATCTGCCGACGAATCGCTATAGGCGTCGGGCGGATCATCCGGCAGCGACGCCCAGCGATCCGCCGGGATTTCGCCGGGGCTGAGCGGCGTCGGCGCGAAGGTTGGGCGCATCACCATCGCTTGAGGCGTCAGCGGCACCTCCCTGCGCCGAGGGTCGGACACGCGGCGGTTCCCGGTATGAGTGGCGATCACCGGGACGGAAATGTCCCCGCCGGGCGAGGTGCGGGTTTCGCGCAGGCGCGGCGGCGGTTCAAATTCAGAGTCGAAGCGAGGCGCGACATCCGGGAACTCGCCGGGTGCGGAGGGCTTCACTTCCCGCAGATGATGCTCCGGCAGCGGCGATGGGCGGCGCTCGGCGCGGCGTGGTTCAAGGTCGTTCAGGCGGCTGGCGCGCGTCGGCAGTACCGGGTCAGCCAGCGGGGTTTGGCTGCGGCGCTCGCTCCGGCGGATTCGCTCCACCCGCTGGGGGCGAGCGCGCTTAGGCTGATGCCCTTCATCGGCTGAAAACGGCTGACTCTGGCGCTCGTTCCACGTGTCCTCGACGGGCGGCGGACTGCTGCGCTCCCGCTGCCACACGTCCTCGATGGGCGGCTGAGGGCTGCGTTCTTGCTGCCTCGCTTCATCCATTGAGGGGCGCTGACTGGCGGGTTGAGTTTGCCGCGTATCCTCGATCAGCGGCAGGCGGCTGCGATGCAGTTCGAGCGGCTTAGCCTCGGCGATTTTGCCGCGCGGCGGGAACCAAGCAGGCATCGACGACGGTGCGGGCGGGCTGACCGACGGCGGCGCGACAGCATCGCCGAGCGCAGTGGCGTGCGACTTCACTTCATGTGGCGGAAGTGGTCGCGTGACCACCCGTTCCAGAGCCAGCGGGCGCCGCGCGCCGCGTCCCGGCGTTCGGCGCGGCAAGACCGGCGGCGGTGGAAACACCACCTCCGGCGCATCGACCGCCGTTGGGTCGGCGCGCCAGTCGATTAGGTCGGACGCATCGTCAGCGAGAAGCTGCGGCGCGTGCTGGCGCACCAATTCCAGCCAATGATCAGGCGGGCGCGGCGGTTGAAACGGATCGTCCCGATCCGGCACAGCACGCCGCGCCGGATCGATCCGGTCGGTGACGTAATCCAGCCAGCGGCTCAGCACCCGCGCGATCAGGCTCAGCAGAGTCAGCCGCAAAGACGACCAGCGCATGGCTTAAGCCCGCGTCAGTCGGTCAAATACCAGCGTCACGCTTTCGATGGCGAGTTCAAGGCTCATGGCGTTCAACTGGGCGCCGCGCCATGCCGCCACCCACGCATTATCGAGATTCCAGCGCGGCGTGCCCGCTTCCTCGGCACCCTCGCTGGTCAGCACAACGATTGACACGTTGCGACGATCCGCTTTCCCACCGACGCCCGCCATCATCCAGTCGAAGACTTCGCGGGAAGGCGTCAGCCCGTAATAAAACGTGATCGGCTCGTAGTTGACCTGACCGGGAATCGCGCGCACGATCTGGCGGGTTCCGGCTTCCCGATACTTGATCACGTCGACGGTGATGCCCAGACCGCTGCACGCGGTGAAATAGGCTTGCTGCTCATTTCCGATTTGCAGACGCCAGTTATAAGCGCGAAACGGGTCTACTGGTTTTCCGGTCTCAGGCATTATTCCCTCCCGATTGGACTTGGGTGCCGCTCATATCCTGCGTGATTTGGAAGATGACGAATTCCGCCGGTTTGACCGGAGCTAAGCCGATGACCGTCGTCACCTGACCGTCGTTGATGTTCTCGACCGGGTTGGTTTCGGCGTCGCACTTTACGAAGAAGCCCTGATCGGGGGTCGCGCCCATCAGCGCGCCGTCGCGCCACAAGCGGATCAGGAAGGCGGTCACGTCGCGCTCAATCGACTTCCACAGCGGAATGTTGTTTGGCTCGAAGATCACCCAGCGCATACTTTCGGCAATCGATTCCTCGATCATGCACAGCAGACGCCGCACGTTCAGGTAGCGGAAATCGCTGGACGGCGAGGCGACCGTGCGCGCACCCATGACCTTGATGCCCTCGGTCGAGAAGAAGCGAATGGCGTTGACTCCCGCTGGATTGAGGATTTCCTGATCGGCGCGGGTGAGTTGTTTCGTCAACCCCAGCGCGCCGTAGATCAACTCGTTGGCGGGGGCTTTGTGAACGCCGCGCGTTGCGTCGCTGCGCGCCCAGATTCCGGCGATGTGTCCCGACGGAGGCACCGACACGTTGGCAGGCTGCGCGTTGCCGACCGGACGAGCCGCAAGCGGGTCGCGCACCAGAATCCAAGGATAGTAGATCGCGCCGTAGCCCTGATCCTGCTGCGGCGGTCGTAAGCCGGGCGGCGGAGTTGGCGCTGCACCTCCATCAGCCGCGCCCGCATCGGCACCGGTGGTCTTCTTCTTGCCGCCGCTGGTGCCGCCGCTGGCGGGTGCGCTGGCGTCGTCGATTCCCACGTTGACCAACTGCTGGAGGTCGTCCACGACTTCCTGTGTGTCCAGAATGGCGACCCGATCCTTGAGGTTCAGGCAGTGACCGAGCAGCGAGTTGTACACGCTGACGCCGTTCCAGCCGGGTGCGGCGACGATGGCGATTTCGTCAATCGTCTCCAGCACCGCCAAGCCCGCGTCGAGCGTGGCGTTGTTGTCGTCACCCGTATTGCAGACGTACAAGCGGGTGCCGCCGTTGTCGAAGAAGCCGCGCACCGCATACGAGAGATTGGTGCTGGCGCTGCCATCCGGCGCGAACTGGCGGACGAAATCCGACCAACTGGTGACGAACACGGCTTCGAGCTTGCGCGCGTCTTTGTTGGGCGCGCAGCCGACGAATCCCGCCGTGCTGGTGCCGACCGCCTGAATCGGTCGAGGACCCGGCTTTTCCTCAATGTAAACGTCTGGTGCTAAGTATTGACCTACTGGCATTGTCTCACTCCTCAAATAAGTGAATCACCAACGGCTCGGCGGCAGACTCGATATTCACTTCCTGTTCGTGACCTTTCCCGGTGACGCGCAGCGTCATGGTGAAAGACGCCTCGGCGGGAACCATAGCGAACCGGAAGCGACCGTGAGAATCGGTGCGCTGGTATTGGCGCAGGCTCGGCAGTTCGACCAGTACACCGTGCAGTGGGTAATCGTGTGGACCCAGCACCACACCCTGTAAGCTCGTGACTTCGGTCGTGTGCGTCGCCATCGGCACACGAACCAGCGGCGTTTCGGTTTCGGGGCGCTCGCGGCTGAGCGGGACTTTGAGGACAAACGCAGGCTGCGGCTCGACGCCGAGCGCGTTCCACGTTGGCAGGGGCAGCGGGTCAAAGTCGAGCGTGAAATCGCCGCTGGAGTCGTCCAGCGCCGCGAACACCAAATCGCTCAGCAGCTTGTGCGCCTGACTCGGATCGGCGGCGCGAACGGCGACCAGATAGCTGAGCATGACTTGTACGGGGGCGTTCTGGAGGTGCGGGGCAGCTAACGCAGGGACAAGCTGCATCAGGTAGAGGTGGACGACCGGATCGGCTTGCGTGTCGTGGGGGGGCGTCAGCGCGACCGTGGTCGACGCGCCGACGACGCCTTGTATCCATGTGACAAGCCGTGCATCAATCTGGTCAATCATGCTAATTCCCTACAACCAATTGACCGTTGCGGTGGTGCTGGCGTTTACAATTTTTAGTCGCGCGTTCGGCGGCAAAGGGGTTGATGCGACACGTTACGTTATTACACTATAAAACGTAAAAGTGCGCAAGTGAGGGGAAGGGAAATCGACGGAAGATGAAGGGGTGGGTGTGCTTGCTTAGCAAGCCTAGACCCACCCCCACCGAGCTAGTGCGCCATCACCGCGTGCTGCTCGCCTTCGTTGATGCGCATGTGGCTGCCGCGCGGCAGCAGCAGCGAGGACACCGCGCCGCAGGCGACAAAAATGGCTGCCGTCCCGGTGGCGTTGCGCGCCGCTTCCGAGAAGCCAATGCCGAGCGGCTTCTGGATGTCGGCGGAGAGGATGGTCAAATCCGGCTTCAGGTCGGTGCGGATTTGTGCCACCATGTCCGGGTTATCCAGATCGACGCCTTGCAGCTTGAGGATCGTCCTCGCGGACGACGGAATGTTGGGCAGGAACAGGTCGAGCGGGTCGGCGTTGGGGTCGAAGCCCTCGTTGTCGTCCACCGCCTGAATGATCACCTGTTTGGCTTGGTCGCCAAAACTGCCGATCAGCGTGCCGAGCGTCTTGGCGGGGGCGGAAATGTCAGTGCGCGCCGCGACCCGCGTGCCGAAGTCCTCGAAGGCGGTGCTTTGCTGGATCAGCGGGGTCGATGCGCTGGCGAAGGTGCCGAACATCACCGCGCCGATGATGGCGATCCCCAGCGCCGCGCCGATCTGCCGGATGGTGTTGACCGCGCCCGACGCGACGCCCGCCTTCGAAAACGGAATATCCGACAGCACCAAGTTGGCGACCTGCGCAATCGACAAGCCGAAGCCCGCGCCGTAGACCATCAGCGGCGGCGTGATCGAGGTCAGCGGCGTGTCGAAAAAGAGGATGCGGCTCATCCAGATCAGCGCGGTTGTCTCCAGAATCATGCCCATCGTGATGATCCACTTGGCTCCGATGCGGCTGGAGAGCGCGCCCGCCAGCGGCGCAGCGATCACCATCACGCCAGCCGAGGCGAGCAACTGCACGCCAGTCTCAAAGGCGCCCATGCCTTTAGCGACCTGCATGTAGAGCGACAGCACCAAGAAGGTGCCGAACTCCCCCAGCGTGGCAATCGAGATGGTCAGCAGACCATAGCGGAAGCTGCGGTATTGCAGCATCCCGAACTCGAACAGCGGCTCCCCGTGGTGACGTTCCTGCCACAGCTCCACCCAAATGAACACGAAGAACAGCAGCACGCCCGCCGCGAACACGAAGGGGATGAAGGAAACCGTGCCCGCCGGGATCGCGCCGTTGACCAGCGCCGGGTAGCCGATCGATCCCAGCGTGAACAGCTTCTTGGCTTCCAGCCAGCCGTAGTTCTGCCCCTCAATCGCGCCGAAGACCACCAAGCCAATCGAGAGCGTGACCAGAATAATGCCGATCACGTCGATGTGCGGGCGGGCATTGGGGTCGCGGCTTTCGCGGATCGCCCAAAAGCTGCCGATGATCGCCAGCACCGCGATCGGGATGTTGATCAGGAATGCCAGCCGCCAAGACTGCGCCATGATCCCGGTGCCGTATTCGATGAACCAGCCGCCGAGGATAGGCCCAATCGCCGCCGAAACCCCCGCCGTCGCGCCCCAGACGCCGAAGGCGACGCCGCGCTCCCGTCCCTGAAAGGTCGCGGAGATGATCGAAAGGGTGGAGGGCGACATCATGGCAGCGCCCAAGCCCTGCATGGCGCGGAAGCCGACGGCGATTCCGATGCTGGATGCGGTGCCCACGCCGAGTGAGCCGAGCGCGAAGACAATCGCCCCGCCGATCAGGATGTTGCGCCGCCCGAACTGGTCGCCCAGCTTGCCCCACGTGATCAGCAGCGCGCCGAACACCAGCGAGTAAATCGAGTTGACCCACTCCGCATCGGCGTAGGAGGCGCCGAAGGTTTCGCGGATGGTGGGGAAGGCGATGTTGACAATCGTGCTGTCGATGACGATGATGATCAGGCTGATGCTGAGGACGAACAGCGCGATCCAGCGGCGTTTATACATCTGATCATCTGCTGCCGTGCGAGGCGCAGCTTCTGCCAAAGCCATAGAGAACCCTTTCTTTAGATGGATGATTGTGCAATCGAGCGGGTAAAGAGCATGACAATGCTCTCAATCAGGTCAGCCATGTCTTGCGGGCTGCCGGGGGGATCAGAAGCCAGCGCTTGAACGGTGGAAGGCAGCCCGAACAGCTTGAACAGCAGGCAGCCGACCAGCGGCGTTTGAAAACTGGCGCAGATTTCGCCCCGCGCCTTGCCTGCCTCGACCACCTGATCGACTTCCGCCATCAGCCGCTTCTTGGCGGCGATCACGTCGGGATGCGAATGGAGCATGGTGAAGACGGTTTCGGTTTCGAAGTCGGCGAGCAGCCCGCTGGTCAGATACCGTTCCCGCAGCACCCGCCGCAGCAGCCCCCGCAGCTGATCCACTGGCTCCGCCGCGCCGGTTTGGTGAAGATCGTCTTCCAGTTCGTGCAGGCAGGTCACCAGTACCTGAGCGACCAAATCTTCCTTGCTGCGAAAATGCTGGTAAAGCGTGGGCTTAGAGACGCCGACCGCCTCGGCGAGGGTATCCATGTTCAGGTCGGCGTAACCGCGTTCCCGAACCAACCGCCGGGCTTCCTCCAGAATCTCATGCGCGCGCCGCTGCTTCGCGCGCTCCTTGAACGACAGCCGTGTCATGATGAATACTTTCTCTACTGACCCGTAAAAAATACTACTGTTCAGTAGAATCCACAACTGGTAAAAAGTACAGGTGAGGGTGCCGCTGGCCGTGAGGGCGGGTCACAGACCCGCCCCTACAACCGTGTCGAGGCGGCTGTGTTGCAGATTATCGCGTGGCTTAGGGCTGCTCGCGCTTCCAGTCGCGGAACACGCGCAGCAGTTGGTCGCGCACGTCCGGGGCGAGGTCATCCTCGGAGAGCAGACTGCTCAGGTGAATGGTGGCGTGCATCTGCGCGAGGTAATTGGTGCAGCCCTCGCATTCGGCGAGGTGCGCGTTAAAGCGGGCGCGTTGTTCGGGGCTGAGCGCGCCTTCGAGGTAGTCGGTGACCAACTCGACCAGTTCATTACAGGCTAAACCGGGAGAACTCATGTCAATTGGACTCGCTGAGATAGGATTCAAGCGCCTGCCGCACCTTGCTGCGCGCGCGGTGCAGGAGAACGCGCTGATTAGTCTCGGTGATGCCGAGGACATTACAGACTTCATCGGAGGTGAGCATTTCCACGTCGCGCAGGGTGATGACGATCCGCTGGTTCTCGGCGAGCGCGTCGATTGCCGCCTGAATGTAGCGCCGGGTTTCCCGGTTGAGCAGCACTTCCTCCGGAATGGCGTCCCAGCTTTCGGGCATGTCCATCGTCGTCCAGTGATCCGGGTAAGCACCGTCCATGCCCTGAAAGCGGCTCGGCGAAACGGCGGGTTCGGCGCCGTCGTCGTCCTCCCATACAATCGGCTGATAGCGCCCTTCGCGCTGGGCGATGGTCTTGGCGCGGTTCATCAGGATGCTGAAAATCCACGTCTTAAGGCTGGAACGTCCCTCGAAGCGGGGCAGCCCCTTCAGCACGCCGATCCACGTGTCCTGCACCGCTTCTTCCGCCAGCGCGCGAGCCGACACGTAGAGCAGCGCGACCCGGATCATGGATGCCTGATAGGTGTCGATCAACTGCTCGAACGCGCCTTGATCGCCCCGGCGCAGCGCATCCAGCACCCGCAGATCGTGGTCGAGCGGCACTATGCAGCCCTCATCGACCAGCGCGCCAGCAGCAGCATCGCCGCCAGCGACAGCGCCGCGCCCGCGAAGAAGGGCGCGGCCGCGCCGAAGCCGCTCCAGCCGCCGATCCCCTGCCACAGCACGCCCGCCAGCACGCTTGCTGGGAGCGCCATCAAGCCAATGGTGGCGTTGTAGACGCCGTATGCCGTGCCCCGCTGCTCCGACGGCACCAGATCGGCGACCAGCGCCCGCGCGGTGCCGTCGAAGGTGCCGTAATAGACGCCGTAGACCGCGAACAGCAGCCAGATTTCCCACGCCTGTGTCACCAGCCCGAAGCCGAGATAAATCACGGCGTAGACCGTCCAGCCGACGATGATCAGCCGCCTGCGACCGATCCGATCCGAGAGCGCGCCCGCCGGACCGGACACCAGCGCGTAGATCAGGTTGAAAGTGATCAACATGCCCAGCGTCCCGAACAGGCTCAAGCCGCGATCCTGCGCCCGCAGAATCAGGAAGGCGTCCGACGAATTGCCGAGCGTGAACAGGGCGACGATGCCCAAAAAGGCGCGGAACGAGGGGCTGAGTCCGCTCAGGCTCAGGCGCGGCGGCGAGCCGGATTTGGTCGGCTTCACGTCGCGCGCGCCCACCGCCAGCACGATCACCGCCAGCACCGCCGGAACCACGCTGATGGCGACCAGCGTCTGGAAGGTCGCGCGGTTGATGCCGATGGCGGAGGTGCCTTGCAGCGCGGCGACCACCAGCAGCGCGATCACCAAGCCGGTGAATGCGCCCAGCGTATCTCCGGCGCGGTGCAGCCCGAACGCCAGCCCGCGATGCTTCTCGCCGATGCTGTCGGCGATCAGCGCATCGCGGGGCGAGGTGCGCACGCCTTTGCCGACCCGGTCGGCGAAGCGCACCGCCAGCACACCCAGCCAACTGGTGGCGATGTACAGAAACGGTTTCGAGATGGTGGATAAGCCGTAGCCGAGGACGGTCAAGCCTTTGCGCGTTCCCATCCGATCCGAATACCAGCCGGAAAAGACTTTGAGCAGGCTGGAGGTGGTTTCGGCGACGCCTTCGATCAAGCCGATGATGGCGGTTTGCACGCCCAGCACGTCCGCCAGAAACAGCGGCAGCACGTCGAAGATCATGTCGCTGGAAATGTCGGTCAGGAAGCTGGTGATGGTCATCACCCAAACGTTGCGCGGCAGCGATTCCAGCGCCGTGCGCGACGATTTCACCAGATTCATGCTGCGCCTCCCTTAGACGTGATCTTGCAGGATGGGCGTTTCCGCGTCCAGCACTTCATAAGTGAGGACAGCTTCCGCGCGCCCCCTGACCGACCGCAGCCCGATGCAGTTGGTGGACACGGCGTCGCCGAGTTCGGCTTGGGTCGCGTCGCTGATCAGGATGCGCCCGCCGGAACTCAGGCTTTGCAGCCGCGCCGCGATGTTCACGGTGTCGCCGACGGCGGTGAAATTCATCAGGTCGGGCGCGCCCACGTTGCCCACCACCGCCGCGCCAGCTGTGAATCCCGAAATTCAGCCGCATCCGGTAGATCGGCTCCAAGTGCTGGTGAAACTGGGGCATATTCCGGCGGATGGTCAAGGCGGTCTGCACCGCGCGCAGGGCGTGATCGGGCTGTTCCAGCGGCGTGTTGTAGAGCGCCATCACCGCGTCACCGATGAACTTATCGACCGTGCCGCCCTGCTCGCGGATCAGGTTGACGATCATGGTGTGGTATTGATTGAGGATGCGGAGCAGGGTTTCCGGCTCGGTGCGCTCTGAAATCCCGGTGAAGCCTTCCAAATCCGCGAACAGCACCGTCACCTGCTGGAGCTTGCCGCCCAGCTTGACCTGCGACGGGTCTTGCAACAACTGCTCGACCACCGAGGGCGAGACGAAGCGCTCGAAGGTGCTGCGGATGATCTCCTGCGTCTGGCGCATCTGGTCGGCTTCGATCTTGTGACGCAGCCGGGTCTTGACCCGCTCCATCAACTCGCGCGGGTTGAAGGGCTTACCGAGATAGTCGTCGGCACCCAGCTTCAAGCCATGCACCCGGTTATCCACGCCGCTGAGCGCGGTCAGCATCAGCACCGGGATTTTGGCGGTCAGTGGGTCGGATTTGAGCTTCTCGACCACTTCGAAGCCGGACATGCCGGGCATGGTCACGTCGAGGATGATCAGGTCGGGGAGTTGGCTGCGAGCGTGACGGAGCGCGTCCAGCCCGTTGGCGGCTTCGATGATTTCGAGGTTCATGCTGAGCATGATGTCCACCAAAAGCTGCCGCCCGCTCGGATTGTCGTCCACGACCAGAACCTTCACGCGAGGCTCCTAACCGAGATACTGCCGCAGTTTGGCGGTCAGGTCGCGCATGTTGATGGGCTTGGAGATGTAATCGTCGCAGCCCGCCTCCAGCGCGCGTTCGCGGTCGCCGATCATGGCGTGCGCCGTGACCGCGATAATCGGAATATCCGCCAGCTTGGGATCGCCCTTGATCATGCGGGTCGCGGTCCAGCCGTCCAGCAGCGGCAGCGACAAATCCATCAGGATCAAGTCCGGCTTCTCCGCTCGCACCGACTTGATGCCCTCCGCGCCGTCTCGCGCGGTGGTCACGGCGTAGCCGAGCGAATTCAACACGTCGGAAATCAAGATCATGTTGTCTTTGTTATCTTCGACGACCAGAATACGCCGCATTGTTCACCTGAGATGACGGTTACGTGTGAAAACCGTATTTTAAGCCGATAACGGAAACGAGGCTAATTTTCACTTGTGTAGCGCGCGCAGTGCCAGATAGAAGCTGCTGCCCGCTTCCGGCGCGCTTTTGACCCACAGCGCGCCCTCGTGCAGTTCGGCGAGCCGCTTGGCGATGCTCAACCCCAATCCGGTGCCGAAGGCATCGTCGGTCCGCGCATCGACGACTTGATGGAATTCCTCGAAGATTCCTGCCTGATCTTCCGGCGCGATGCCGATCCCGGTATCATGCACTTCGACAACCACCCACTCGCCGTCGCTCAGCCAGCCGGTGAAGGGCAGCGGGAACTGTTCCGACATGCCTTGTTCGACCTGAAAGCTGCGGGTGACGATGCTGATTTCGCCTTCCAGCGTGAATTGGAGCGCGTTTTCGACCATCTGCGTGATGATCTGGCAGACGCGGGCTTCGTCACCGTACACGGGCGGCAGTTCGGCGTCCAGATCGCAGCGGAGCGTGACTCCCTCGCGGCGCGGCTCGACGGCGGAAGTCACCAGCTCGATCACCGGATTGAGCGGTAGTAGCGTGCGGTTCAGCTTGAGCCGCCCCACGTTGATCTGGTTGAGGTCGATCATGTCGGTGATCAGGTCGAGCAGGTTATCGCTGTTGCGCTGGATTTTGCCGAGCCGATCTTCCTGCGTCTGGTTGAGTTCGCCGTATAAGCCGCTGCGCATGAGTTCGGTGTAACCGCTGATGGAATTCAGCGGCGTGCGGAGTTTGTGCCCCAGCTTGTCGAGGAAGTCGTTGCGGACGTGCCCGGCGGCTTGTATCTCCTGCGTGAGCGACTCGTTCTGCGCGCTCAGGCTGGCGATTTCGCCGACCGCCTGATGCAGATCGGTGTTGGCGACCCGAATTTCCTCGCGGAGCGCCTGAATCGGCTGATCCCGCCGCGCTCGCAGAATCACCCAGCCGTTCCACCCGGCGGCAGCCGTCGCCAACAGCAGCGCGCCGGAGACCAGCCAATCCGGGAACGGCAGCGGAACCACGCAGGCGACCAGCATCAGCAGCGCCGCGCCGCGCATCCGGGGCGCTAACGGATCGCGGGCGATCAAAATCGACCACAGCGCCGCCGCTGCGTACAAGGTCAGCAGCAGGTAGACCACCACGCTCACCGCCGCTTGATCGCTCCAGATCAGCAGCAGATTGATCACCAGCGCGACTGGCGCGGCGGGCGTCAAAAGCCGGGTGAGCCGATCCTGTGCGTGCTGCTTGATCAGCAGGAAATAGCCCAGCACCGTCAGCGTCATCAGGCTGGCGGAAAGCGGCGCGCTGTTTTCGGCGACCAATCCCCAGAGCAGCAGCGATAGGCTGAATAACGCCAGCCAACCATCCAGCCTGCCTTGCTGAACGGCGAGATTGAACAGCAGGGCGGCGGCGATGGCGACGGCGCAGAAACTCGACAGCAAGACGGCAGGCGACAAAGGATGCTCCCTGTGCGGGGCGAACGCTGACTCTAGTCTAACACAGACTGCGGGGGCGTATTATGAAGTTTTTCGATGGACACAGCGGTAAAAGCAAGGGGAGGCTGGCTGCCTCCCCTTCACATGGAGCTACGACTTGAACTCGATGCGGCAGGTTGTTATCGCCAGCATCCGAATCGACCGACTGGAGTTTGGACGGCTGGCGCACCGGGTCGTCCGGCAGACCGAGCCGCCCGACCAGCGCCTCGACGCGGGTGAGCGCGTCGTAATCGAACTCCTGATATTCGCACAGGTCACACTTCCATACCGGCATGTTGGGCACGCTCAGCAGCATCCCGTGATAGACGCTGGTGTAAGTCGCCTGATCCGCCTGTAAATATCCGATCTGGCAGCGAGGGCAGATAACTTGATCGTTCATGGGTATCCCTCCTCTTGTACGTGCTAGGGTTCGGGGAATCGGTAATGGGTCACCAGTCCCCAAGCATCGGGGGGCCAGTAGCGCACGATGGCTTCGCCGATGATGCGGTTCTTGGTGATCACACCGAACGAGCGCGAGTCGCGGCTGTCGTTGCGGTGGTCACCCATAAAGAAATACTCGTTGGCGCCTAAATCCCACGAGCGGTCGCCGCAGTTGCTGCGACACGGCTCCTGAAGCGTATACGGCTCGTCCAGCGCCACACCGTTGATATAGACCGTCCCGTTGTTGAATTCCAAGTGCTCACCCGGCAGCCCGATCAGCCGCTTGATCAAGAGCGGGTCGTCGGGCGTGCCATCGTCGCCGGGTGGGTCAAAGACCACAATGTCCCCGCGCTGCGGATTGCCGAGCATATAATTGATGCGGCTGACAATCAAAAACTGACCTGCCCAGAAATTCGGCTGCATACTGGGACCTTCAATGTAAAAGCGCACCGTCGCCAGATTCACCAGCGTATACACCAGACCAATCAGAATGATGGTTTCCAGCAGCTCACGCATGAAGGTTGGTCGGTGCAAGGTCGGGCGAGGTTTGGTTAGCTCAGCAAACATCCTCTATCCTAGACTGCTATACCCGTGAATGATACCCCAGTCCTGCGGGGGCCAATAGCGCAGCAGCGCCTCGCCCACGATGAAGTGGCGCGCGACCGGCCCGAAGGCACGTGAATCGCTGCTGTGATTGCGGTTGTCACCCATCATGAAATACTGATCCGCGCCCAGCACCCACGTGCGATCTGGGCAGATCGCGGGCAGGCAGGGTTCGTTGATGTACGGCTCGCTGAGCGCGGTTCCATTGACGTAGACCTGCGTGCTGCGGATTTCGATGATGTCGCCCGGTAAGCCGATCAAGCGCTTGATGTAGTCCTCCTGCGGATCGCCGGGGTAGTGAAACACCACCACGTCGCCGTGCTGCGGCTCGCCGAGCAGATAATTGACCCGGCTGACCACCACAAACTGCCCGGTGGCGAAGTTCGGCTGCATACTGGGTCCATCCACGATGAAGCGGGCGGTCGCCAGATTCACCAGCGTGTAAACCAGTCCAATGAGCACCACCGTCTCCACAATCTCACGGACAACTGACGTTTGGTCGTGCAAACGCGGGCGTAAGCGTGGTTCTGCCTGCTGCAAGGCGGCTGCTCGTTTCTGCCAGTGAAGATAGTTCATTATAAACCCGGTTGAGGAGCGCAACAATCCGAAGCTCTCGATTCTCACCGTTTCCAAATACTCGCTTACGCTTGCCAACAAACCCTCGGAATATAATACAAATAACTAACCATAGGCAGCGAGGCGCAGCGTGGAACGCATCCTAGTTGTTGACGATGGGCGTGAAAACCGCGAATTTATCGCCGAGTACATTCTGGAGCCGAACGGTTACGAGCCGCTGATGGCGAAAGACGGCAAAGAAGGGCTGGACATGGCGCTCGCCGAGAAGCCCGACTTGATCCTGCTCGACTATCAACTGCCGCGCATGAACGGCGTCGAAGTGCTGGAGGCGCTGGTCGAGCGGGGCATGAACATCCCGGTGATCCTGATGACCTTCTACGGGTCGGAAGAAATCGCCATCGAGGTCTACCGCCTCGGCGTGCGCGATTACCTCAAGAAGCCGTTCTCGGTCGAAGAAATGCTGCTGGCGATTGAGCGCAGCCTCGGCGACGGTCGGCTGCGCCGCGAGAAAGAAGCGCTTACCGAGCGGCTGATCCAGTCCAACCGCGAGCTGCAAATGCGGTTACAGGAATTGAACGTTCTCTACAGCGTGGGCAAGAGCGTCACCAGCCTCACCGACCTCGAACAGCTTCTCCCGCGTATCGTGGACGCGGCGATCAAAGTCAGCGGCGCGGAAGAAGGACAGCTTTATTTGGTGGAAAACGGCGCGCTGGTCTGCCGCGCGCTGAAACGGCACAACACGGCGCGGGCGGGGTCGGTGAACCAGCGCGTTAACGACCCGGTGGCGCAGCACGTCGCCCAAACCGGGCAGCCGCTGATCCTCACGCCGGAGCCAACCAATCCGGCGTCGGCTGCCGCCGTGCCGCTGGTGATGCACGGCGAAGTGGTCGGCGTGCTGAGCGTGTCCAACCTATCCAGCGATGCGCGCGCTTTCGGCAAGCACGACAGCGCGATCCTGAGCGCGCTCACCGACTACGCCGCCATCGCCATCGAGAATTCGCGCGGGGCAGGGCAGCCCGAAGCGCTTCCAACGCCTCGCGCCGAGCGGAAGGCTCCCGCGACCCGGCGGCAGGAGATCGGCGTGCTTTTCGCAGACATTCGCGGCTATTCGGCTGACGAAATGTCGGTTGACGCTGTGACCGACATGCTGGATGAGTACCTGAATCTGTCGGCGAACGTCATTGAGTTGCACGGCGGCACGCTCGACCCGTACCTCAGTGACGGCTGGATGGCGATCTTCGACTCGCCCGATCCGGCGCGGCAGGCGGTGGCGGCGGCGCTGGACTTGCAGCAGGCGGTCAGCGAGTTGGAATCCGCGCGCGGCGATGGGCTGGCGGTGGGTGTGGGCATCGGCGTAGGCGAGGCGGTGGTCGGGAGCTTTGCCGACCGCTATACCGCCGTTGGCGAGGTGGTCAGCCTGACCCGGAAGCTGCAAGAACACGCGCAGCCGGGGCAAATCCTGATCGACGAGGGGGTGGTCAGCCGCCTGCAAGGGATGGTGCAGGCGCGCGCCATCGGCGAGCTTCGGCTCAAGGGGCAGCAGAAACACGCCCGCGTCTACGCGCTGGAGGCGCTGGTGCAGGCGTGAGAGCGGTCAGCAATCAGCGGTCAGCTAAATACGCTTAATACCGATTTCAAGATCACGGCGTACAATCCCCGGAAATTCGCCTGCACCTGACCCTACGGAGACTCCCATGCCGCCTGTTATCCTGATCATGCTGGACGGCTTGCGCCCGGATGCGCTGACCGCCGCCCATACGCCCCGGCTCGACGCTTTCATGGCGGGCGGCGCTTCTACCCTGACCGCTCAGTCGGTCATGCCGTCGATCACGCTGCCCTGTCACACCTCGATGTTTCACAGCATCCCGCCCTCGCGTCACGGCATCTTCGATAACGTGTGGCACGCGATGGTTCGCCCGGTGACTGGCTTGGTCGAGGCGGCGACCAGCGCGGACAAGCGCTGCGCCTTCTTCTATAATTGGGAGCCGCTGCGCGACCTCTGCCGACCGGAAAACCTCTACTTCTCGTTCTACATCAACAACGGGATCAGTCTGGAAGGCGACGCGGTGACGGTCGAAGCTTTCGCCCGCTACCTACCGCAGTATCAATTCGACTTCACCTTCGTCTACATCGGCGGCATCGACATGTCAGGGCATTACTTCGGCTGGATGTCCGACGAATACCTCCAGCAGGTTGAGCGATCCGATGGCTACGTCGGCACGGTGCTGGACGCTGCTCCGCCGGACGCGACCGTGATTATTCATGCGGATCACGGCGGGCACGAGCGGATTCACGGCACCGAACTGCCGGAAGACATGACTATTCCATGGATGATCGGCGGGGCGGGGGTGAAGCGCGGTCACCTGATTCAACAGCCGGTGTCGCTGCTGGACACCGCGCCCACCATTGCGCATCTGCTGGGGGTTCCGTGCCCCGCCGATTGGGAAGGCGCGGCGGTCACGGAAGCGTTCGAAACGAGTGTTGAGTGAAAATCGCCCTGCGGATTTCTTAGTTTTTGTCTTTTACTCGGTACTCTGTTTACTCAATCGACCGCATCATGCCGCCGTCGATGCGCAGGCTCGCGCCGGTGATGTACTGCGCCACCGGAGACATCAGGAACGCCACCGCCGCGCCGAATTCCTCGATGGTGCCGTACCTGCCCAGCGGGATGCTGGCGGAGCGCTGGGTGCGCACTTCCTCGATGCTGAGGTTCTGGTGCTGGGCGGCGTTCTCGTCCAGATGCGCGACCCGGTCGGTGTCAATGCGACCCGGCACCACGTTGTTGACGCGAATCCCGCTGCTGGCGAGTTCGTCCGCCAGCGCCTTGACCAGCGCGGCAACCCCGGAGCGCAGCACCGTCGAGAGGATCAGCCGCTCAATCGGCTCCTGCACCGACGACGAGGTGATGGTGACGATGCTGCCGCCGTTGACCATGTGCGGAATCGCGGCGCGGATCAGCCGGACGCTGCTCAGCAGCGTGAGTTCGAACGCCGCCTGCCAATCGCCGTCGTTGAAATCCTTGAACTGCCCGGCGGGCGGTCCGCCCGCGTTGACCAGCAGCGCGTCGATCACGCCCCAGCGGGTGACGGTCTGATCCACCCACGAGCGGATCGAGTCGGCGTTGGTCATGTCGCAAACCGTGCCCAGCGTTTCCGCCCCGGTCTCATGGGCGAGTTGAGTCGCCGCCTCGGTGATGTCGAGCGCGCTGCGGCTGCACATCGACACGCGCGCCCCCTCGTGGGCGAGCGCCTGCGCGACGCCGTAGCCCAGCCCTTTGCTTGATGCGGCGACCAGCGCCACTTTGCCTTTTAGTCCTAAGTCCATCGGGTCAACCTCACTGCCTACGATCTCAACACTAGCGTCTCTGTGGACAAAAGTCTAGTGCCGTCCGTCATGGCGTGAGCAGCCGCCGGATCGCGCGGATCAGGTCGGCGGATTGATAGGGCTTCATCAGGTAATCGGCGACGCCAAGCTGAGCGGCATTGGCGCGGATGTCGTCGCGGGAAATGGCGGAGACGAAGATCAGCGGGATGTGCTGGGTCGCCGGGTTCGCCCGGAGCGCCTTGAGCACGCCGTAGCCATCCAGCTTGGGCATCAGTATGTCGCAGATGATCACGTCCGGCATTTCTTGCTCCGCCTTTTGGACGCCCAACCATCCGTCAAAAGCGCCAACGGCGGTAAATCCCTCCAAGTCCAGCAGTTCAAGCGTGTTTTCTAGAATAATCGCATCGTCTTCGATGACCAGAATTTTTGCCAACGGCTTGTTCTATTCCTCGCTGCGACATAAATCGATAAACGTCGCCCATTCGCAGGGAAAGCGAGCGGACCCAAATAAGAAACTGATATTAACCGATTTTCTCGAAGCATCAAAGTTCTGCGAACAGAGTTAATGGATTTGCAAATACGATCCTACCGAAATTCCAACAGAACACCCTCAAATGCCCGTACAGTCGCCTGCGCGTGGTCGGCTGAGCGGGCGGCGCTCATGAATGCGGCTTCGAACTGACCGGGCGCGAAGTCGAAGCCCGCACCAGCAGGGCGTACCGCTCGGTATCGGCGCAGCG
Source organism: uncultured Chloroflexia bacterium (assembly GCA_963814185.1). Classification (GTDB taxonomy): domain Bacteria; phylum Chloroflexota; class Anaerolineae; order Aggregatilineales; family Phototrophicaceae; genus Flexifilum. The sequence continues at coordinate 748,200 of CAWFCF010000004.1, forward strand.
CTTTTCATGAGGATTGCTCGAAATAGGCGGCAAGCAACTCGACCAGCGCGTCGAGGCTGTGGACGGGCGGCTCCACCGCAACGGCGAGTCCGTGTTCGCGGGCGGCGCGACGGGTCTGTGACCCGATGCAGGCGACGCACACGCCGCCCAAGTCAGTGTCGCCTTCGGCGTCCAGCCGCTCGATCAGGAAGCGGACGGTCGACGGGCTGGTGAAGCTGATCGCATCCACTTGACCCGCCCGCAGCAGCGGCGCAAGCTCGACCCCGCCGCCGCCGCGCACGGTGCGGTACGCCGGGACTGCCGTCACCCGCGCGCCGCGCGCCCGCAGCGACTCGGCGAGGGTCGGCGGCGCGATTTCCGACTGCGGCAGCAGAATCCGCATCCCGCGCGTGACAGTGAGCGACTCGGCAAGCGACTCCGCTGAATATTCGACGGGCACGAACCGGATTTCGACGCCGAGCAACTCGCGGGCGGTTTGGGCGGTCGCCGCGCCGACGGCGGCGGCAGGTGCGTCCGCCAGCGAGAGTCCGAGCGCCGACGCGCGCTCCGCCAGAATCAGGACAGCGTTGGCGCTGGTCAGCACCAGCAGATCGAAATCGGCTTGCAGGGCTTGATCGAGCGCGTCGGAATTTACGGGTGGCAGCAGGGCGATGCAGGGATAATCCAGCGGGACCGCGCCGCGCGCCCGCAGCAGCGAATCCAGCGCGGCGGCTTGATGGGCGGCGCGGGTGTTGACCACCCGCTTTCCGGCGAGGCTCACGAGATCGGCTCCAGCAGGGCAGCCGCGCCGCGCGCGAGCGCTTGATCGGCAAGCCCCATGCCCAGCGCCGCCGGCTGATCAAGGCTACCCTCGGCGCTCAGGTCGATCTGCTGCGCGCCCTCCGGCGAATTGACCCGCCCGCGCAGGTGCAGCGACTCGCCGTTGGCTTCGGCGTAGGCGGCAATCGGCAGGGCGCAGCCGCCGCCCAGCCCCGCCAGAAACGCGCGCTCGGCGGTCACGCAGGCGGCGGTGATGGCGTGGTTGATGGGCGCGAGCAGATCGCGCGAGTCGCTGCGACCCTGCACCGCCAGCGCCCCCTGACCGGGAGCCGGGAGCATTTGATCGAAGCTGAGCCGCTGGCTGACCGCGTCCAGCCTATCGAGCCGTTCCAGCCCGGCATACGCCAGCACGATGGCGTCGTAATCGCCCGCTTTGCGCAGGCGAGTATCCACGTTCCCGCGCAGATCGAGCATCTGCAAATCCGGGCGCAGGTGCAGAAGCTGCGCCGCGCGGCGTCGGCTCCCGGTGCCGACCTTCGCGCCCGGCGGCAGCGTCGCCAGCGTGAATCCCGCTCGGCTGATCAGCGCGTCGCCCGCGTCGCCGCGCGCCGGAATCGCGCCGATGATCACGCCGCTGGCTTCGGCGGTGGGCAGGTCTTTGAGGCTGTGGACGGCGAGATCGATCTGTCCGCTGAGCAGCGCCTTTTCCAGTTCTGAGGTGAAAACGCCCTTGCCGCCGATCCGCGCCAGCGGTTGATCGGTCGCGCGGTCGCCCTGAGTGGCGATCACGATGATCTCGATGCTCAAATCGGCATGGGCGGCTCGCAGCAGCGAGGCGACGTGATCGGTTTGCCAGCGCGCCAGCGCCGAGCCGCGTGTGCCGATGCGAATCCGGCGGTTAGCAGGCATCAGCTTGACCGCTGCTTTCAGCACGCGGCGCATCCCCGAAGCGTGGGGGATGCTCACGCAGCTTCGGTAGGGTCGTCCGTTGGCTCAAACCGATGTGAAGGCTCAACACATTCTCACCTGATCGACCGGGCGTCAGGGATGACCAGAAACGTTTCGCGTGCGGAAAGGTGCCCTAAGATATACCTGAATCGGTAGACAGTTGCAAGGCGGGGATTGGCGCGGGGCTGGAAATAAAAACGCGCGCCGTGAGACGAAATAAGGATTACAAATCTCACGGCGCGCTCTAAACCCTGGGAGAGCGGTTCAGGGTTGCGGAACGGGCGGTTCTTCTTTTTCTTCCACCTGACGCAGCTTCTCGATGCGCTCGATCACGTCGTCAATCACGGTGTTGACCAGCGTCCGGTAGCCTTCGACAGTTTCCTTGAGCGCGGTTTTGCTGTGTTCCTTGAACGCGACGGGCAGCAGACTCTCAATCGCCTGTCCGCTTTCATTGAACGCCTTGCGCTGGTGATCCATGAAGATCTCAAAGACGGATTGCTCATCCATCTGGATGGTGGGGACGGCAGTGTTGACCGCCTCTTCGGGTTTGGTCTCGCGCTTGGTTCGCGGTGGGGTTCTGGTCGTCATTGTGCTCGCCCGGCGTTGCGCCGGACAGCTCCTTTCGGATAAATCCAGCAAACACTTTCACTCTAGGGTAGACGGTCGCGCAACTCCCACCAAGTGCTGCCTGTCAGCCGGAATATGTGACATTTATCACAATCACATGGCGGCGACCGGCTGAATCCGCTGCGCGCTGCTCACCAATTCCTGCGCCGACTGGGTGAAAGGCAGCAGCCGCAGCATCGAGCCTTTGCTCAGCCGGAGCGCGCCGCGCATCAACATCTTCAACGGGTCCGCCTGACCGCTCAACACCTTGATCCAATTGCCGTAATCGCCCTCGATCACAAACGCTGCCCGGCTCACCGCCTGCGCCAGCGGGGTACTGTGCGCGGCGCGGCAGTTGCCCCGGTGCAGGTCGAGCAGCACGGCGGCGGGGGTCAGGAAGCCGTCTTTAGGCGAAGCGTGGATCACGAAGGCGAGCGATCCCGCGTCCCAGCGCAGCGACGCGCTGCGGTAGGCGGGGTTGTTGTTGATCGCCTGCTGGTAGGCTTGCGCCCATGCTTCCGAAAACAGCGTCGGCGGCTCGGACTTGCCGTTGAGATGCGGCTGCGCGCTCGCAATCGGATCGGCGGGAGCAGGCTGAGGCGCTTCTGAGATCGGTTCTGGCGACGGCTCCGGTTCCGGTGACGACGAGCCATTGGGCGTGACGGTGACGACGGGGACAGGTGTCGCTTCAGCGACGAACTCGGTAGGAACAGGCGTGGGCGCAGACACAGGTATCGCTTCAGCGACAGGGGCAGGATCGGGCGATGACGAGCCATTCGACGCCGACCGTGACCGTCGGTGCGGGCGTCAGTTCGGCAACAGGCTCCGTAGGAACCGGGGCAGGATCGGGCGATGACGAACCGTTCGACCCGACCGCGATAATCGGTGCGGGCGTCGGTTCAGGGACCGGCTCGGCGGCGACTGGCTCCGGCTTCGGATCGGGCAGGTGAGCGGCGCGGCGCAGCGCTTGGAAGGCTTCGTTCAGGTGATCGCGCAGATGCGGCAGGTCGGGCACGATGCCATCGTCGCCGATCAGCGTCATGCTGATCTGCCCGTTGTAGCTGAGGATGACGGTCGCCAGCCCCATGGACGGATTGAGCGGGAAATAGCCGTAGGAATGCAGCAGCTTGCGCCCCATCACGTAAACCGCGAGCGGCGGGCCGGCGACGTTGGTACACCAGCTATGCGCCAGCAGCGCGAAGGCGCGCGGCGCGACCTGATTCCAGACCAGCGGCTGCGTGAACGACGGGTACAGCGCGGGCAGCGTCAGCACCAGATCAAGCCCAATCGCCAGCGACGACTGCTTCATCACCTGCGAGTAATCCTTGATCCGGCGCATCCGTTCCAGCGGATCGCGGATGCCGAGCGGAACATCGACCGTGACCACCGAAATCCGGTTGCCATAGTCGTGTTTTTCTTCTTCTTCGCGCATATTCACGGGCACAATCGCGCGCAGAAAATCCTGCCGGGCGCGGGGGACGCGCTCGTTGAGGTAGGCGTCCATCGCCCCACCGAGAATGGTCAGCATCACCTCATTGACCGAGGCGTGCTGAGTTGCGCGGATGGCGTGGATGTCGTCGAGCGGGAATTCCGTCCACGCCAGCGACATGATGCCCGTGTTCTCGCCGTTGATGGGCAGCGGCTTGATCCGCGTGAGATTGTCGTTGATCAAATTGGCGACGCCGATCAGCGTTTGGCGGCGTTTTTCCTTGTCGGTCAGAACCTCGCTCAAACGCCCCACGTCGCTGCCAATCTTGCGCAGCACGCCCAACCGATGGGGCAGGTCGGCGCTTATCGCCCGGCTGATCAGATCAAGCTGGCTGGGCAAGCTGGGCGGGTCATAGATCGGCGGCTCTTTCAGCGGCGGGATTTCCGGCGACATGTCCATCAGCAGCGTGAACAATTCGACGGCGGACAAGCCATCCACCATGCAGTGATGCACCTTGAACAGCACCGCCGAGCGGTCGCCTTCTAGCCCGTTGATCAGGTAGATTTCCCAAAGCGGCTTGGAGCGATCCAGCATTCCACCGATCAACTGTCCGGCGAGTTCGCGGAGCTGTTCCTCGCTGCCCGGCGCAGGCAGCTCGATGTCGAATACGTGATTCCCGATGTCGAAATTCGGGTCAAGCACCCACGATGGCTGTCCCAGCGTAAGCGGGGCTTGAATCACGCGCTGCTGGTAGAGCGGGGCGCGGTAGATGCGCGACGTCACCATTTTGATGAAGGCATCGAACTCAATTTTGCCGTCCATCAGGTTCAGCGCGCCGATGTTCATGGGCGTTTCCGGGCGATCAACGTAATAGAAGGCGGTATCCACCGGACCGAGAATCTTCAGGTAGCTTCGCTTATTCACGTGGGGTTTCCTTCCGCCGCACCACATTTGCTCTTTTTAAGTTGTAGCAGGTTGGCAAGGTGGCTCACAGCGACGAAGGTCATCGAATTGACTGCGTAATGTTATGGCATGATGAATTTCCGACGTTTCTCAGCCCTTTAGCACTATTGGAAAAACGGGGGGCGGGCTAACGTGATGAGAGGTTGGTACACCACGAGGTGGCGTTATGACTGCATATCCCACGAACTGCGTTGACTTGGATGCCGACGCGGTGCTTGATCCCACGATTCAGCCGCTTGATCTGCCGGTTGATTTTACGGCGGAACCCCATGAGATTTTTCTCACCGGGATTACGGGGTTTGTGGGCGCGTTCTTGACCCGCGAACTGCTCAACACCACCGACGCGCTGATCTACGCGCTGGTGCGCGCCAAGGATTCGGTGCATGGTGCGGAGCGCATCCGCGAAAATCTGGAGCAGTACGATCTCTGGCGTGACGAATACGCGGCGCGGCTGATCCCGGTGGTGGGCGACCTCAAGCTGCCGCTGTTCGGCTTGACGCCGGAAGTCTTCGCGGAACTGGCGGCGAGCGTAGACAGCGTCTATCACTGCGGCAGCAAGCTCAGCTACATCGCCCCCTATGAATTTCTGCGCTCGGCGAATGTCGGCGGCACGCAGGAGGCGCTGCGGCTGGCGACCATGACCAAAGCCAAGCCCTTCCATTACGTCTCGTCGCTGGGGATTCTGCTGGCGTATCAGGAGCCGGTGGGCGGGCAGGAACAAGACGAACTCGACCCGACCAAGTGCCCGGACGTAGGCTACTTCAAGACCAAATACGTCGCCGAGCGGGTGGTTCGCAATGCCCGTGATCGCGGCATCCCGGTGACCATCCACCGCATCGGCTTGATCGTCGGCGACAGCGACACCGGCGTCTCCAACATCGACGACTTCGTGGCGCGGATGCTGGGCGGCTGCATCCAGATCGGCGCTGCGCCCGACATTCGCAATTCGATGGACATGACTCCGGTCAACTACATCGCGGCGGCGATGGTGTACCTCTCCCGGCAGCAGGAATTGGTGGGCAAAGTGTTCCACCTGCTCAATCCCGCGCCCATCCACTGGAGCGACATCTTCGACATGGTGATCGCGGAAGGCTACGCGGTGAACAAGCTGCCGTTCAACGAGTGGGTCGAAGCCGTCGAGGAGAAAGCCGATCCGTCCAAGAACGTGCTGTATCCGCTGCTGCCCTTCTTCCATATCAACTTCGCTCGGCGGATGCTCGGCGTCTCCGACACGCACTATCCGCTGCTGGGAACCGCCAGCACGCAGGCGGCGATGCGCGGCTCCGGGCTGACCTGCTCGAAGATCGACCGCGCGCTGATTCACACCTTCCTGAGCTATCTGGCACAGACCGGGAGACTGGAAGCGCCCTCGCAAATCACCGTATAATCAAGGCGTTGATCCCTTCCAAGCTGGAGGCTGCGCGTGAAACGGATTCTGCTGATCCTCGGCGTGCTGATCGCATTGGCGTATACGCTGCGCCGCCGGATTTACGCGCTGGCGCTGCGCCTATCTCCGGTCGAGCAGGGCGTGAAAGTCGAACCGGGTCTGCGGGTACCCATGCCCGACGGCGTGACGCTCGCCGCCGATCACTATGCGCCGTCTCAGCCCGGTGATTACCCGACCATTCTGATCCGCAGTCCTTACGGGCGCAGCGAGCGCTTCGGCGGATTCGGGCTGCTGCTGGCGTTCTTCGCCCAGCGCTTCGCCGAGCGCGGCTACCACGTAATCGTGCAGGACACGCGCGGGCGCTTCGAATCCGGCGGCGTGTTCGATCCCTACATGACCGAAAAAGAGGACGGTCTCGCCACGCTGGATTGGCTCGCGGAGCAGCGCTGGTACAATCACGTCGCCGCGATGTGGGGACCCAGCTATCTCGGCATCGTCCAGTGGCTGCTGGCGTGCGATTCGCCGGAGATCAAGGCGCTGGTGCCCACCGTCACCGGAACCAACCTGTTCCAGATCGTCTACCCGGACGGCGCGCTCGATCTGGGTCTGGCGATGCGCTGGATGGGCATCTTTCAGGGCTTCGACCGCAACATCCGCCAGCTTCCGCATGAAACCCTGCTGATGCTCGGTCAGGTCGAGCGCGATGTCGTGCCTGCCTTCGAGCATCTGCCGCTGATCGACTGCGACTCGGCTGCGCTGGGCGAAACCGTCCCGTTTTATCAGACATGGCTCGAACACCATCACGAGGACGATGACCTGTGGCGCGAGGCGCTGGACGCGGTTCACATCGATTCCATCGACGCGCCCGTGCATCTGGTCGGCGGCTGGTACGACTTCTTCCTGCGCGCCATGCTCGACGATTACGCCCGCCTCAAAGCCGCTGGGCGGCATCCCTATCTCACCATCGGCGCGTGGACCCACCTCGATCCGCGCGCGCTGGTGATCGCCGCCCGCGAGGGCATCGACTGGTACGACGCGCATCTCAAGGGCGACCGCAGCCATCTGCGCGACCAGCCGGTGCGCCTGTTCGTGATGGGCGCGAACCAGTGGCGCGATCTGGACGAATATCCGCCGCCTTCGACGCCGACCCGCTACTACCTCGGCGACCCGCTCTGTACCCGTCTGCCGCCCGTCGAGAGCGAGCCGGATCACTACACCTACGATCCGTCCGACCCAACTCCGGCGGTGGGCGGCACTCAGTTCGGGCTGCTCGGCGGCGCGCGCGACAACCGCGCGCTTGAGCGCCGCGCCGACGTGCTGGTTTACACCAGCGAGCGGCTGCGCGAGTTGGTCGAAGTCATTGGCGCGGTGCGGCTGGAACTCTACGTCGACTCCACCTGCGACTTCACCGACTTCTTCGGGCGGGTCTGCGACCTGCATCCCGACGGCAAATCGATCAACCTATGCGATGGGCTGTTCCGCATCGAGCCGGGGAAGGGTGAGCCTCAGCCGGACGGCAGCCTGCGGATCGAGATCGACCTGTGGGCGACCGGGCACGTGTTTCGGAAGGGGCACGCCATCCGCCTGATCGTCGCCAGTGGCGCGCATCCGCGCTGGAGCCGCAATCTCGGCACCGGCGAGCCGCTGCCCACCGGGACGATCATGTGCCCGGCGATGCAGACCGTTTATCACGACCGCGCCCATCCCTCCGCGCTGGTGCTGCCCGTGATCAGGACTGAGTAAAGGAATCCCCCGCATTCCTTCGAAGCTATCATGTGGGCACGGCACGCCGTGCCCCTACAGTTACCTTTTCTTGGCGATCTCGGCACTTGGCGGTTTTAATCTGCTTTAGGCTGGTTTTTGCGCCGCTGATACTGCCGCCGTGATTTGACCTCGCTGCCGCAGAAATCCATGCTGCACCAGCGGCGGCTGTGATTGCGGCTGGTATCCAGAAACAGCCAGCCGCAGTTCGGGCATTGGCGCACCCACTTCAGTTGATCTGAAGTCAGCAGTTCCCCGGCTGCCAGCGCAATCGGCGCCAGTACCCGCGCCGCCGCGTCGTGATTCGCCCACGCCCACTGAAGTCCGTGATCGCCCGGCTCGACCTGCCGCTGGGCGGCGGCGAGCGTCTGGTTCAGCCGCGCCAGATCGCTGCTGCTTGGCGGCTTCCCGGCGATCACGGCGGTGAACATAGCGTAGAGCGCCTCGCGCAAGTCGAGCGCGGCGCGATAGACGGCGTCCGCCTGCGCCGGATGGGTCTCGGCTTCGAGGTCGGCGCGCTCCGCCTCAGAGATCAGGTCGCTGCGGCGGCACCACGCCAACAGACGCGGGTAGGAATCCAGAAACTCCTGCTCGCGCTCGCGGTGCCGGAACTCAATCGTGTTGATGTAGTCGAGACAAAGGTTTCCCCCAATGCGAGCGGGGAAGCCGGAAGGGTTGCCAGTCATGATCTTCTCCGTGACCTTTCCATTTTACCCGTTCTGTCAAGCCAACATACCCATGAACTTCTGTATACCAGTATGTGTATTATAGATGGTATATTAGAATGGGCGTCCGCGCCCGGAGAGTGAAACATGTTGATGAAAAAGCTGCTGCTGTCCGCCATCCTGTTGTTCCTGCTGGTGGTGCCCGCTCTGGCACAGGATTCGACTGAGGTTCCCAACGACATGGATACGCTGTTCACCTACGATTCATCCGCGCCCCTGAACGTGAGCATGGTCGGCTCTGAGATGCGCGGCGGCGTGACTGTGCAGGACATCACCTACGCCAGCGCAGGCAGGGACATCCCCGCTTATCTGGTGATTCCGGCGGGTGAGGGTGCGTTCCCCGGCGCGATCTACGTCCACTGGCTGGAAAATTCGCCCAACGCCAACCGCACCGAGTTTCTGGACGAGGCGGTCTACATGGCGCAGACCTACGGCGTCGAGTCGATACTGGTCAACGCGATGTGGGCGGCTCCCGGCTGGTATCAATCCGGGCGCTCGCTGGACACCGACTACGACGACGCGATTCGACAGGTGATCGATCTGCGGCGCGGGCTGGACCTGCTGATGGCGCAGCCGAACATCGACCCGAGCAAGATCGCCTACGTGGGTCACGACTTCGGCGCGATGTACGGCGCGCTGCTCTCCGCCGTCGATGGGCGGGCGAAGGCATACGTGTTCATCGCCGGGGCGTCGGACTTCAACCAGTGGATGCTGTTCGGCGTGCCCGACACTCAGCCGGGGCTGGACGCTTACAAGTCCAAGATGGAAACGCTCGCGCCGACCCGTTTCGTCGCCCATACCGCCCCCGCCGCGATCCTGTTCCAGTTCGGCAGTCAGGATTTCTACACGCCGGAAGCCGATTTCCTCGCCTTCTACGACGCCGCCTCCGACCCGAAGGAGCTGAAGGTCTACGAGAGCGCTCATGCGATGGACAGCCCCGAAATCCGCGCCGACCGCATCACCTATCTGGTCAATCAGCTTGGGCTGCAAGCTCGGTAAAAAGCGATAACCGCAGAGGGCGCAGAGGGCACAGAGAACGGGGCATGTCAGCGACATGCCCCGTTGTGATCAAGGCTTCGGATACAGCAGCGCGCGCATGGCTTTCCGCATGAAACAAAGCTCCTTTGCTCAAATTTGCCAGCGCACTATACTACAACATCAGACGGGTCACGAAACAGGAGCCATCGAATGCTAACCCCCTCTGGCTGCCGCGAACGGCAGCAGCGTTTGCGGCAGGCGCTCGCCGAGCAGAACCTCGATGCCGCCGTCATTAGCGACCAGCACGAGATTTACTATTTCACCGGCGTGCTGCTGCCCCGCGCGCCCCATCTGCTGCCCGCGCTGCTCTGGATCGACGCGACCAGCACGTGGCTGATCGCGCCGGAGGACTTCGCTCAGGCGGCGGTGGACGAGCTGATGACCTACGAAGCCAGCCACTTCAGCACCGCCAACCCGGATTGGACGCGCCGGATCAGCGGGCTGGCGGCGCTGCGCATGAGCGGCGGTTCGGTCAGCCGCATCGGGTGGCAGGCGGAAGCGCTGCCCCGCTTGCTCGGCACCACCATCGATCTCGGCGGTGCATCCCGACGACTGGATCGCGCTGGACGACCTGATCAACCACATGGAGCGGCGCAAAGACCCCGACGAGTTGGATACCATCCGCCGCAGCATTCAGGTCGATCTGGCAGCCTATCGCGCGGCGCAGCGGGTGATCCAGCCGGGCGTCCGCGAACTCGACGTGCTGGCGGCGGCGCAGCAAGCCGCCTACTGGGCGGCGGGCGAGTCGATCTATCACAACGGCGATTACCGATGCGGCGCGAAGGGCGGCTATGCGAGCGACCGCGAGATCGAGGCGGGCGAGCTTTACATTGTGGATGCGTGGACGCGCTTCGAGGGCTACTGGTCGGATTTGTCGCGCACCTACATCGTGGGCGAACAGATCACCGACTTGCAGCAGTCGATTTTCGATCACATCAAGCAGATACAGGAGCAGGTGGTCAATCTGCTCAAGCCGGGCATCGACGGCGTGGTGCTCTGGGGCATGATCGACACCCTGATCCGCCAGCATCCGGTGCTGGCGCAGACCGGGCTGATCCATCACGCTGGGCACAGCATCGGCTTGCGCGCCCACGAGCTGCCCGACCTCAACGAAGATCGCGGTGGGATGCTGGAAGCGGGCACCGTGATCACGGTCGAGCCGGGCGCCTACCTCGACTCTGTGCGCGGCGGTGTGCGGCTGGAAAACATGTACCTGATCACCGAAACTGGGGCGGAAAATCTCTCGGTTTTCCCCATGAGCCTGCGGTGAGGTAGACTTACGCGCCGATGCTCCAACTTTGAGGTCTACTTGCCGCCCATGCTGAAACGGTTCGGATGGATTTTTCTGCTGGCGCTGCTGTGGGTGTCGCCCGCCGCCGCTGACGATTCGCCGTTGGTCGCTACGCCCTATCAGGGCGTCTACCTGTACGCTGGTCCCAGCATCACCTACGCGCAGGTGGCGCTGGTTCATGCGGGCGTCCCGATCACCATTGTCGAGCGCAACAGCGTCGGCACGTGGGTACACGTTCAGCGCACCAACGACGACGGCAGTATGCAGTACGACGGCTGGGTGATCAGCGGCTATCTCAACCTCAGCGCGGATTTGCACTTTGCGGAGGTTCCGGTCAGCGATCTGCCCGACGCCGACGCCGATTCGGATATGTCGCAGCTTCACGATCTCTACGAAGTCCCGGTGATCCCCACCATCAGCGACGCGATGCGCGCGGTCTACCAGCACGGGCACGACGTGCTGCGCAACTACAGCTACGTGATCACCAAAGTGGGTGACAGCCTCACCGCCGACGATCTCTACCTCAAGCCCATGAGCCTCGACCAGAACGTGATGGGTGCCTATGACTATCTGGAGGATACCGTTCGCTACTTCGGCGCGTCCACCTCGGTGGACAGCGCTGCCGCGCGGGTCGGCATGACCTCGCTGAGCGTGTTCGATCCGGCTTGGGCGGACAAAACCGTCTGCCGCCCCGCCGAAACCCCGCTCGACTGTGAGTACCGCCGCAAGCGACCCAGCATCTCGCTGATCATGTTCGGACCCAACGACCTGCTGCGCATGGACACCGACCATTTCGAGGCGCAGATGCGCATGATCGTCGAGGACACGCTTCAGCACGGCATCATCCCGGTGCTTTCGACCTTCAGCTACGATCCGGGCATGGGGTTGTGGCTTCAGTCGGTGAATTTCAACCGTCGGTTGGCAGTGATCGCCGCCGACGATCAGGTGCCGCTGATCAACCTGTGGCTGGCGGCGCGCCCGCTCCCGAATTACGGGCTGGAAAACGATCAGATTCACATGAAACACTGGGGGTTCAGCTATCTCAAATTCAATCACGGCTACGAGGCATTTTCCGGCGCGGCGCTCCGCAACCTGCTCTCGATTCGCACGCTGGACGAAATCCGCCGCACCGTTATCGAGGCTCCGAATGATGCGAACTCCTGAAGCCACGCCGCCCGCGTAAATTCGGGTTGATGGCGCTGCTGCTGATCGTCGCAGCCTGCACGTCCTCGGCGGGCGACCCGGCGAAGGCGGTCGAGCAGTATCTCACCGCCAAAGTCGCGGGCGACGAAACCACGCTGCGCGGGCTGCTGTGCAGCTCGATGGAATCCGACTTGCAGCGCGAAGTCACCTCGTTTCAGGGGCTGGACGCCACGCTCGATGGCATGAGCTGCCAGCGTCAGAGCGATACCAACGTCGTCACCTGCACCGGCAAGATCGTCGCGGTCTACGGCACCGAAAACACCGAATTCCCACTCACCTCCTACAGCGTGGTGCAGGAGGACGGTCAGTGGAAGTGGTGCGGCGAGGCGGCTCCCTGATGCGTCGATGGCTCACCCGCGAGAACCTGACCGCGCTGGCGCTCTGCCTGATTGTCATCCTGCTGATCGTCGTGACCAGCGACACTTCGCCGCAGTGGATTTATCAAGGCTTCTGAGCCGTGACGTTTGACCTCGCCACGATTTTGCTGTTCGTCGTCGGGGCGCTGCTCTACGCTGCGCTGCTGCCCGCCCGCTGGCGCGGCTGGGCGCTGCTGATCGGCAGCGTGATTCTGATCTACCGCCTTCAGCCGCCGCTGCCGATCCGCTTCAGCGATTTCATCCTGCCCACCGCCACCCTCGCGCTGACCGTCGCCTGCTGGTGGTTCACGCGCGATCCTTCGGTGGATACCATCCGCGAGGATCGGATCGCCTTCGGGCTGATCGCTGCGCTGGTGCTGGCGCTCTCGCTGATGCGCTTCATCGACGCCGATTACCGCCTCACCGCGTCGCGCCCGCCCGATCCGGTGGCAGTGGTGGTGACGCTGGCGGTGGTGGGCGTGCTGGTCTTGAGCGGGTCGGCGCTGGCGGTGAGATCGCGCAAGCGGGCGCTCTGGCTGGTCATCCTGATCATCGTGCTGATCTTCGTGGCGCTCAAGAGCGAGCCGATTGCCACCGAAGTCGCGCGGGCGTGGCGCGCCCAGACCGGGCAGGATACCACGCTGGCGACCTTCGTCGATCTCAACTGGCTCGGCTTCTCCTACGTCGCTTTCCGCCTGATTCACACCCTGCGCGACCGCCAGAGCAGGCTGCTGCCTGCCGTCTCACTGCGCGAATACGTGACTTACGTGATCTTCGCGCCCGCCTACACCGCCGGTCCGATTGACCGGGTCGAGCGCTTCACCGACGACGTTCGTTCGCTCCCGCAGATGATCGGGCTGGATGGCGCGCGCTTCACGCGGGGCTTCACCCGCATCCTGATCGGCGTGTTCAAGAAGTTCGTGATCGCCGACGGCCTTGCGATGGGCGTTGCCCTCAACCCGACCAACGCCGCCCAGACTCACGGAGCGCTGGCGCTGTGGCTGCTGCTCTACGGCTACGCGCTTCGCCTCTACTTCGACTTCGGCGGCTACACCGACATCGCCATCGGCATCGGCATCCTGTTCGGGATCAAGCTGCCGGAGAACTTCAGCCGACCGTATCTGCGCACCAACATCACCGTGTTCTGGCAAAGCTGGCACGCCACCCTGAGCGCGTGGGCGCGGTCTTACATCTTCTCGCCGCTTTCGCGCTGGCTGCTGACCCGCAAGCCTAAGCCGTCACCCACGCTGATCGTGCTGACCACCCAGACCGCCACCATGGTGGTGATCGGCATGTGGCACGGCATTTCGCTCAACTTCCTGATCTGGGGCATCTGGCACGGGATTGGGCTGTTCGCGCACAAGCAGTGGTCGGATCGCACCCGCAAATGGTATCGCTCGCTGAATGACAAGCCGCGCCAGAAATGGGCGTGGACGGCGGTCGGCTGGTTCATCACCTTTCATTTCGTGGTGCTGGGCTGGGTCTGGTTCGCGCTGCCCAGCCTCGACCAATCGCTGCGGGTGTTCGGCGGCTTGTTCGGGATCGCTCCATGAAGAACTGGCGCTTCTTGTTCCGCGTGATCCTCAAGGCGGCGGTGTTGTTCGTCCTCTGCAACCTGATCTTCGCGCTGACCGATCCGGTCGAGGCGCTGGGGCGGGTCTCGCTCTACAACCGAATTCTGCCGGGGCGCGAGCGGCTGCCCTACGGCGAAAATCCGTCCGAGTCCTACAACCTCAGCCTCTACAGCCTCCCGGCGATGTTCGCCTCCGACGTGGTCTCGCGCCCCAAAGCGCCGGACGAGTACCGGGTGTTCCTGCTGGGCGATTCTTCGACGTGGGGCTGGCTGCTCGATAACGCGGACACCTATTCGACCGTCATCAACGATGCCGCACTTCACGTCGCCGACGGGCGCCGGATCGTCGCCTACAACCTCGGCTATCCGATTGAGTTGCTGACCAAAGACCTGCTGCTGCTGGACGACGCCATGCAGTTTCAGCCGGATTTGATCGTCTGGCTGGTGACGCTGCAATCCTTCCCGCCCAGCGCGCAGTTGTATCCGCCGCTGGTGCAGAACAACGCCCCGCGCGTCCGCGACCTGATCGCCCGCTATCACTTGAATCTCGACCCGAACGACAGCCGCTTGATCGATCCCGATTTCTGGGGCAAAACCCTCGTCGGGCAGCGGCGCGCGCTGGCGGATTGGCTGCGCTTGCAGCTATACGGCTTCTCGTGGGCAGCCACCGGGATCGATCAGGCGATCCCGGCAACCTATACGCCGCGCAGTTCCGATTTTGACGCCGATCTCTCGTGGGACAGCTTCAAGCAGCCCGCGACCCTGACCTCCGCCGACCTCGCCTTCGACCTGCTCAGCGCCGGAGTCGAGCGGGCGGGGGAGGTTCCGGTGCTGATCGTCAACGAGCCGACCTTCATCAGCAGCGGCACCAACAGCGACCTGCGCTACAGCGCCTTTTACCCGCGCTGGGCGTATGATCAGTACCGCGATCTGCTGGCGGGGCAGGCGAGCGCGAGCGGCTGGCACTATCTCGACTGGTGGGATCGCATCGAGCCGGATCAGTTCACCGACAGCCCGGTTCACCTGACTCCGGCGGGGTCGCGCCAGTTGAGCGGCTGGCTGGGCGATGCTATCGCCGCGAATGCAGGAGGTTGATCGTGATCGATGCTATCCCTGAACGCTTTCGACCCGCATATCAACGGATTGAAGGACTTCAAGCCCAACCGCGTTATGTCGGCGCGTTCATCTTCGGCTCGATTGCCAGAGGCGAAGCGACTGCCGAGAGCGATTTTGATGTCAAGGTCATTACGGACGAGGACAGCACCTGCACCAATATCAACCATCCCTTCGTCGGCGGCGTGAAGCTCGACATCACCTTCGTCTCGCTCCGGCAGCAGACCGCGTTCACGGACGACGAGATCAGCAAGGGGGAGCGCGTCCCCATGATCGCCGAGTCGATCCTCATTTTCGACAAGACCGGGGGCTTGACCGCGCTCCAGCAGCGTGCTCAATCGGTGCAGCGCCAGCGGGCAGCGCCGGAGCAGTACCAGCTTATCCAGTTCATGGCGTATCATACCGACAACAAAGTGACCCGCCACCTGAAGGTCGATCCCGCCGCCGCGCTGATCTCGATGGGCATGGGCTTGGGCGACTTGATGAAGCTGCACTATCACATTCATGGGCAGTGGGTGGTCAGCGATAAGCGCCTGCTGACTGATCTCGCCCGCTGGGATGCGCCGTTCGTGCCGCTGCTGCGCGCCTTCGCGCTGGCGAGCGACCTCAAGCTCAAATACGATTTATGGGAGCAGATCGTCGATTACATCCTGTCGCCCATCGGCGGGCGTCAGCCTATCGCCGAAAATAACTGCACCTGCGATCAATGCGCCGTTGATTTAGCCAACTTCTTCGAGGAGTGATGATGGACGAAAAAACCGTGCGCGAGAAAATCCGTGAGTACATCAAGCGCGAGCTGATCCGCGACCAAAGCTACGACCTGACCGATACCGAGGGCATCGTCACCGGCGGGCTGATGGATTCGTTCGCGCTGGCGGAGTTCGCGGTCTACGTCGAAGCCGAGTTTGGCGTCTACATCCCCGATCCCGACCTGACGGTCGCCAAGATGGACACGCTGAACCAGATGGTCGCGCGTGTGCTGCGGGACGCGAAATAGCAATGGCTGATCCGCACCATTCCGGCGACCCGCTGCGTGATCTGGCGCAGTCCACCCGTGACTTCTACGCGCGCTTCGACGTGCAGCCACAGGTCGGCGACGCCATCATGAACTTCGAGGAAGAAGTCCGCGAGTTGATCGACGCGGCGCGTGCTGGCGGCGATCTCGATCACATCGCCGAGGAAAGCGCCGACGTGTTGGTGACCGCGCTGGGCATCTGCCTCGCCAGCGGCATGGACGTGGAACAGATCGTCGCGCAGGTGTACGCCGTGATCGCCAAGAACGACGCCAAGACTCACGAAACCCACGCCGTTCACGCGGGCAAGATTCGCCGCCGTTCGAGTATTCCGCCGGGCGAGGCATCGTGCTGACTCTCGCCACACGCGCCGACTATCATACGCTGCTGGATGCCGAGACCCTGCGCGCCGCCGACAACTCGCCCGCCATCGTCTACCTGAGCCTCGACGCCGCACCGATCCCCGTGACCCGCGCGGACTTCGCGCGCCAGATCGCGGCTTACGCTTCGGCGCTGACCCAGATGGGAATCCGCCCGCGCGATCTGGTGATCATCGCCCACACCCAGAGCCTTGAAAGCATTTTCGCCTTCTGGGGCGCGCTGTTGATCGGGGCGATTCCGTCGATGTTCCCCACGCTGACCGAGAAGCTCGACCCCGACATTTACATGACCAACCTGAGCGAGTTGGTCATGCTCTCGCAGGTGCGGGCGGTGCTGACCACCGACCAGTTCGCGCCCGCGCTGGCGAATCGGGTGAGCTGCCCGGTCTACGGATCGCGCGCGCTGCTGGCGTCGGTGGATGCCGCCGCGTCCTTGAGCGGCTGCGCGTCCGATCCCGACGAGATTGCCTTTTTGCAGCATTCCAGCGGCACCACCGGCTTGCAGAAAGGGGTCGCGCTGGCGCACCGCGCCGTCCTCAACCAACTGGCGAGCTACGCCGGCGCGATCCGTCTACGACCGGACGACGTGATCGTAAGCTGGCTGCCGCTCTATCACGACATGGGGCTGATCGCGGGCTTCCTGATGCCGCTGATGCAGGGGATTCCGCTGGTGCTGATGTCGCCCTTCGAGTGGGTGAAAAGCCCGGCGATGCTGTTCCGCGCCATCCACCAGTACGGCGGCACGCTCTGCTGGCTGCCCAACTTCGCCTACAATCACTGTGCTCGCCGCATCCGCCAGCGCGATCTGGAAGGGCTGTCGGCGGCGACCATGCGCATGTTCATCAACTGCTCGGAGCCGGTCTATCACGAGAGCCACGAGTTATTCGCGGAGCGGTTCGCGCCGCTCGGCGTCACCCCGTCGATGCTGGCGGTCAGCTACGCGATGGCGGAAAACACCTTCGCCGTGACTCAGACTCCGCCCGGCAAGCCGCCGCATCTGGACGCTATCGACCGCGCCGCCCTGCAAGCCGATCTGCGCGCCGTCCCGGTCGAGCGCGATCGCCCCAGCGCCGTGATCAAGGTGTCCTGCGGCAAGCCGATTCAGGGTGTGGGCGTGCGCGTCCTCGACGCTAACGGCAATCCGCTGCCGGATCGCGCGGTCGGCGAGATCGTCGTGCGCAGCGACAGCATGTTGAGCGGCTACTATCAGCGCCCGGACTTGCAGCCCTTCCGCGACGGCTGGTATCTCACCGGTGACCGGGGCTACCTCGCCGACGGCGAAGTCTACGTGGTCGGGCGCTCCAAAGATTTGATCATCAACGCCGGGAAAAACGTGTATCCTCAAGACATCGAAGCCATCGTCAACACCGTCGCCGGGATTCACGCGGGGCGGGCGGTCGCCTTCGGCGTGCCCGACCAGCGCGAAGGCACCGAACTGATCGCGGTGGTCGCCGAAGTCGATACCGACGACCCCGCTCAGCGCAAAGCCATCACCCAGAACATCCGGCAGGCAGTGGTGCAGAGCAGCACCGTGACCGTCAATTACGTGCAGTTGGTCGATGAAAGGTGGCTGATCAAGACTTCCAGCGGCAAAATCGCGCGGGCTGCCAACCGTGACAAATGGCTGGCGGAACGGGCGCAGCAGCCGGGCTGATGCGGCGCGCGCTCCTCATATTACTCTTGCTCGCCGCGTCTCTTGTCCGCGCGCAGGACTCGCCCGACGCTCAGGTGATGGCGAACGTGATCCTGCGGCTGCGCGCCGCGCCCACCACCCAGAGCCTGATCCTGACCCTGCTTCAGCCGCTCACGCCGCTGAGCGTGGTCGGCTTGTCGCCGGATCGGGTCTGGCTTCAGGTCGCCGTCCCCGGCGGTGAGCAGGGCTGGGTGGATTTCGGAATACGTGAACCTGAACCTCGACTTGAACGCAGCCTTTCCACCCGGCGGCAGTCTGGTGCGCCTGCCCGACGACGTGGTGACGCACATTCGCCAGTTGTACGCCGACGGTCAGGCGCAGGGGGATCACGCCGACGTGTTCGCCAAAGTGGGCGACAGCATCACGGTTTCGAGCTTCTCGCTGAGTCCGCTGGGCGAGGGCAAATACCATCTGGGCGATTATGCTTCTCTGCAAGACGGTGATCGACTTCTACGCGGCGGGCGAAACCCGCGACCGACGCAATTCCTTCGACGACCACTCGCTGGCGGCGCAGATCGGCTGGACGACCTACGGCGTCCTCGACCCCAATCAGAGCGATCCCGGCGTCTGTCAGCCGGACGAGCCACCGCTTTTGTGCGAGTACCGGGTGCTGAAGCCGAGCGTGGCGATCATCATGTTCGGCACCAACGACGTGGGCGTGCTGGATTCCGCCCGCTACCGCGCCAATCTCGACCGCATCACCGGGCTGACCGAAGCGATGGGCATCATCCCGATTTTGAGCACC
Source organism: uncultured Chloroflexia bacterium (assembly GCA_963814185.1). Taxonomy (GTDB): domain Bacteria; phylum Chloroflexota; class Anaerolineae; order Aggregatilineales; family Phototrophicaceae; genus Flexifilum. Next base: position 767,183 of record CAWFCF010000004.1, read on the forward strand.
ATTCCGCTGCGCGCGGGCTACGAAGACCGCTCCCGCGCGTTCAACCGGATCATCATCGACGTGGCGGATCAGCACCACGTCCCGCTGCTGGATTACGGCGGCGCGATGCTGGCGCTGGGCAGAGCCGGGTTCGATCTCGACGGCGTACATCCGTCGGTTCCGCCGATGGGCTTCGACGGCGCTGCGGATTTCCGCGCGGCGAACCTGCGTTACGGCTACGTGATCCGCAACCTGACCGCGCTGCAAATGCTGGATGCCGTGTGGCGCGCGACGGCGGGCTAGTCATGCGGCGATGCCTTGTCCTGTTGCTGATGCTGCTGAGCGCCTGCGCAACTCAGCCCCAACTGCTGCCCACGCAGGCGGTGCTGCCGTCCGCCACGCCCACCGATACGGCTGTCCCGCCGACCTTCACGCCCGCTCCGGTGAACGTCGAAGGCTTTACGCCCGTCCCGGCGGTGATCGGCAGCCTCAACCTGACCAGCGCGGCGGGGATCGCCGTGCGGCGCCAGCCCGAGCGACTCCGCCGACGTGATCGCGGTGATCCCCGGCGGCGCGATTGTGCAGGCGCGGGCGCGCAGCGCCGATGCTCAGTGGATCGAAATCGTGACCGAGCAGGGGATCGACGGTTGGGTCAAAGCCAGCGAAGTCTACGCCGCGTCCAGCGGACTGCCCACCCAGATCGCGCTGGCGCCATCGCTCACGCCGACGGCGGTTACGCTTGGCGACCTGTCCGCGATGGAACACGCACTCCAGAGCGCGCCCATCTTCGAGAATCTGACCACTGAGCGCGTCCGGGCGATCTACGCGCAGGGGCAGGGTTACGGCAACCGCGCCGACGTGTTCACCACTGTCGGCGACAGCAACACCACCAACGGCGACTTCTTGCAGCCTATCGGCATGAACGCCGATGCCTACTGCACGTGGGGATCGTATGGCTATCTGCGCGCGGCGGTGGATTTCTTCGGCGTGCCGCCCGCCGCCGATGAATCCAATTCCTTCACCCATCACAGCATGGCGGCGCGCAAAGGCTTCAACAGCGCCTCGGCGCTCGATCCGTTCTGGGTGACCGATGCCGCCTGTTCGGGCGCGTCGCCGCTGCTCTGCGAGTACGCCACCGTCAAGCCGGGGGCGGCGATCATCATGCTCGGCAACATCGACGTGAGCGACATGCCCACCGCCGACTACGCCGCCAACATGCGCGCCATCGTCCAGCAGTCGATCCAGCAGGGCGTGATCCCGGTGCTGACCACCTTCGTGGTCGTGCCGGAGCGCGACGTATACGAGCGCTCGCTCGAATTCAACCTCACGCTGCTGCAAATCGCGGCGGAGTCACAAGTCCCGCTGATCAATCTGTGGGCGGCGGCGCAAACCCTGCCCGATCACGGCATCGGACCCGATCAAACTCACTTGAAGGCGGAGGTGGGGAGCTTTTGCTCGTTCGACGGCGCGCAGCAGCAGTACGGCGGCACGCTGCGCAATCTGCTCACGCTGCAAGCGCTCGATCAGCTTCGCCAGAATGTGCTGGGCGGGTGAGATCACACATGAACTCATTGTACGGTCTGTAGGGGCGAGGCATGCCTCGCCCCTACAGGCACGACGCTTACGACCCGGCGAGCGCGACCTGCGCGGCTTGCAGCGCCGTCCCGCCGATGTCCGCCGCCAAGCCCGGATCGTCGCTGTTTTCCAGCACCACCGCCACCGCCGCGCCTTTGTCGGCGGCGAAGGTCGCAAAGCCGACGAACCACGCCAGCGACCCGTCGCCGGAGTAGGCGAGCGCCGCTTGTCCGCCGATGTCGAGGTCGGGGCGACCGGCGTTCTGCGCCGCGCCGTTGGCGACCGCGTCGCGCATCAAGTCCTGCAAGCGTCGGGCGGTGGTCGCGGTCGCCAGCGGCAGGCTGGGTCGCACGGTTTGATCCGGTATCCAGTCGGTCGAGCCGGGAGCGCGGGTCTGTATCAGCACGTAGGGCTGCGGCGTGTTGCCGTCGTTGACAATCGCCGCCGCCATCATCGCCATGTTGAGCGGGCTGACCGTCATGGTCCCCTGACCCAGCGCCAGCCGCACCAGATCGTCGGGCGTGAGCGTCGCCATCGCGGGAGTCGGAGTTCGCGGGCGTGGGCACGAAGCCCGGCAGCGTCGGCTGCTCGTCCAGACGGAAGGTGTCGATGGTCGCGTTCACGGTCTCGATGCCGAAGTCCTGCGCCAAATCCTCGAACGGATGCGGGCAGGCGAAGGCATAAGCCTCGCGCAGGGTCAGGGTCATCGAGGGCAGCCGGACGGCGCAGTTCAACTGCGCGTCCCCCAGCGTGACCGGGTCGGTCGCGTGATCGAATTGATCGTCAATCGAGTGGTTGATCAGGAAAGCGGTCGCCATCAGCGGGGTTTCCAGCGCCGCGCCCGGCTGGTAGCTGCCCTGAAGCACGCGGTTGAAGAACGGGTTGCCCGGCGCGCTCACCAGCGAATTCCAGTCCACGTCCAGCGTATTCGGGTCGTAAGTCGGCAGGCTGAGCATCCCCAGCACCGCGCCGTCGGGAACGCTCAGCACCACCACCGCGCCTCGCTGACCGTCCATCGCGTCGGCGATCTGCTGCTGAACCTGCAGGTCGAAGCTCAACTGAACGTCCGATCCTGCCTGCGGGCGGTGGAGCAGGCTGTCCAGCAGCAGGCTGGCGGTGTCCCGGTCGAGCGCGCTCCCGCTCAACAACGGATCAAACGCGCTCTCCGCCCCGCTGACGCCGTAGCGCAGGCTGTAGTAGCCGAGCGCGCTGTACATCGACGGGTAGAGATAGCTGCGGGTTTCCTGACCGCCCGCGCCCGGCTGCGAGTTCGACCAGCGGCGTCCCGCTGCGATCCAAAATTGCGCCCCGCTGGATCGCTTCTTCGGCAAGCACGCGGCGCGGGTTATCTTCGCGGGTGAGGATGGTGTCGGCTCCGGCGACCGCCCAGTACCCCGCCGCCAGCGCGACCGCGCCGAACAGCAGCAGCAGTACCAATACCAAGCGGTTGATCTCGCGGGCGAACTGCACCTTAGTTCTCTCCCGCCGAAAGCCGCAGCAGCAAGCCGACCATCACGAAGTTGACCAGCAGCGAGCTTCCGCCGTAGCTGAAATAGGGCAGCGTCACCCCGGTGAGCGGGATCAGCTTCAGCACGCCCGCCATGATCAGCAGACTTTGCGCCGCCAGCATCACGCTCAAGCCGATGGCGAGCAGCGCGTGAAACGGGCGCGCCCGCTGGAGGATGGCGATCCGCAGCCCGCGAATCACGAAGGCGGCGATGCACGCCACCACCGCGATCACGCCCAGCAGCCCCCATTCTTCCGCCAGCGCCGCGAACACGAAATCCGAATGCACCACCGGAATGAAGTAGGGCGCGCCCTGCCCGATCCCCTGCCCGAACACGCCGCCCGCCGCGAACGCCAGCAGGCTTTGCACGATCTGAAAGGCGCGGCTGTCGGCTTCCGGCCATGGGTTCAGCCATATGTCGATCCGAAGCTGCACCACGTCGAACAGGCGGTAGGCGACCAGCGCCGCGATCACCACCAGCCCCGCGCCGACCAGCAGCAGCGGTGTGTAGCCGCTGGCGACGTACAGCAGCACCAGAAACACTACGAAGAACAGCACCGCCGTGCCCAGATCGCGCTGCCACACTAGAATCAGCACCGACAAGCCCCACATCAGCGCGACCGGCCCGACAATCGAGGGCGAAAAGCGGCGGTGGGGCACGCTCAAGCCTTCGGCGCGCAGCGCGGGATACTGCTCGGCGAGGTAGCTCGCCAGAAACACCACCAAAATCACCTTGAGCGCTTCGGAAGGCTGGAAGAAGAAGTCGCCAACGCCGAGCCATAACTCCGGCGCGCCCGCCAAGCCGGACGGATTCCTGCCCAGCACAATCGTCGCCAGCAGCAGCCCCAACCCCAGCACCAGCAGGATGTAGCGATAGGCGCGCAGCGTCCGCAGCACGCGCGGCGCGTAGACCACCGCCAGCAGCGCCGCCACCGAGACCGCCAGCCACAGGGTTTGACGGTCGCCGAAGTGGGGCGCGAGCCGGTCGATCAACACCAGCCCCCAGCCGCTCATGAGCAGCGCCAGCGGAAACAGCAGCCGATCCCGGCGCGGCAGGCGGCGGTTGAGCAGCGCGCTGCCGACCCCGGCACAGGCGATCCAGACCAGCAGCGGCGTCCATTGGTGCAGGTCGAACGCGCCGCGTTCCAGCGTCAGCGCCAGCAGGTTGACGAACAGGAATCCGCCGCCGATCAGCAGCAGCAGAATTTCCGTCCCGCTCAGCGGCGAGATTTCCGGCTCCGCCCGCATTTTGAGCGCAGTGTCCATCACGGCTCGCCCTTGTACGCCGGAGGGAATGACACTCCGTAGGGGCGGGTCTCAGACCCGCCCCTACAGGCTCGAAATTGGGAGGATGGGGTAAAACGCTCCATTATTCTGAGGCATCCGGGAACAGCCGACCGACAATCGGGCGCAGGCGATTGATCTGCGCGACCGAGCGGTCGGTCATGATGGCGTTGTCCAGCGCGTGATGGCAGGCGCAGTCCAGCGTCGGGTCGAGCAGTTCGACCGTCCGCGCGACCGCCTGCTGCGCCACCCGCAAATTCTGCTGGAAGGTCTGCATCACCATTTCGACGTTCACCGGTTCCTCGTGCCACACGTCGTAATCGGTGATGTGCGACATGCTGGTGTAGCCGATCTCGGCTTCGCGCGCGAGGAAGGCTTCCGGGCAGGTGGTCATGCCGATGATGCTGCATCCCCACTGCCGAAACACCTGACTTTCGCCGCGCGTGCTGAAGCGCGGTCCTTCCACCGTGATGTAGGTTCCGCCTTCGTGAACCGTCCCGCCGACCTCGCGCACCGCTTGCGCGGCGATCCGGTTCAGATCGTCGCAGAACGGGTCGGCGACCGAGACGTGCGCCACCAGCCCGATGTCGAAGAACGACCGCCCGCGATCCGCCTTCGTGAAGTCGATCAGTTGATCCGGGATCACGATGTGACCGGGCGCGTAATCCTCGCGCAGCGACCCGCAGGCGTTCACGGCGATGACGAAGCGCGCGCCCAGCAGCTTCAGCGCGCAGATGTTGGCGCGGTAGGGGACGGTTGACGGTGTGAACACGTGCCCGATGCCGTGACGTGGGATGAAGGCGACTCGCTTGCCGCCCAGCATGCCGATCACCACGTCGGCGCTCGGTTTGCCGAACGGCGTGTCCATCGGCTGCGTGATTACGTCGCTGAGTTCCGGCATCCGGTACAGCCCGGAGCCGCCCATCACGCCGATTTGGATGCTTTCCATGCCGCGCTTCTCCTTCATTCCACGCAAACCGCTGTAGGGGCACGCCGCCGAGGGATTAATCCCTCGGCTAGTGAAAATCGTCGCCCACTGAAGGGGCGACTCCGGCAGCGTCCGTTTCGGGCGACCCCTTCAGTGGGTCGCCACGTGGAGGATAGCGGGTGGTTTAAACCGCCTGCGGACGCAAATCGTGTAATCAATAGCCTCTTGGCGATCAATGCTGTTCCAGTTCCAGCCGAAAGCATAGGTTGCCCACGCCGATAATGTCGCCGTCGGTGATGATCACCGGATGCGTGATCGGCATTCCGTTGATGGTGGTTCCGTTGCGGCTCTGCCGATCTTCCAGCCACCACTGACCGCTGCGCAGGGCGATCACCGCATGTTCGCCGCTGGCGTAATCGTCGCTGATCGGGATCGAGTTGGTGGGCGAGCGTCCGAGGCTGGTCAGCGGCAGCAGCGGGTAAGTCTGCCCGGTCGCCGCGAAGCCTTCGTCGATCTCACGCAGTTCCACCAGCCGACCGTAAGCGCGGCGGCTGGCTTCCACCTGAGCCACCGCGCTGCGGTAGTCGCGCCACATGATCACGAACAGCAGGGCGAGGATGCCGATCAGCAGCGCGCCGGAAATCAAGCGCAGCAGAAAGAGCGTCAGTTCGGTGCTCACTGCGGCTCTCCGACATGGGGGTTATAGATCAATCGGCTCACCCAGATCGGTTTGTCCATCGAGGGGCGAGCTGTCTTCGAGGTAGACGATCTGCGTCCTGCCCAGCCGGATCACGTCGCCTGCTTGCAGGCGGTGTTCCCGCACCACCACGTCGTTGACCATCACGCCGCCCTGACTCTGCGTGTCGAACAGGGTGTACACGCCGAAGCGCAGCCGAAGCTGGGCGTGGTGACGCGAGGTATAGGGATCGTCCAGCACGATCTGGTTGTCCCGCCCGCGCCCGATGGTGATGATCGGCGCGGTGAGCGGGATGGTCAGCCGCCCGTTGAGGATCAACTGCGGGTTTTTGGGGGCGGACGTTTCCGGCAGGTGGAGGCGCTCCATCACCGCCGTCGAGGGGGCAGTGCCGTTGTGATGGCGGGCATCGACCGCAATTTCGTTGGCTTCCATCTGCGGCACCGCCAGAAATTCGACCGACGGCACGTCGCTGAGCCGGTACCCGGCGGTACTCGCCAGTTCGACCAAATGCTGGCTCAAAATCTGGGGCAGCGTCGGCTGCCGGGTGATCAGTTGTTCGCAGACTTCCGGGTTGAGGCGAATGGCGTATTGATCGGGCGCATAGGGGCGGGGATCGCCGTCGTGGCTGGACTGGATGCCGCTCTCCATCGCGCGGGCGAGCTGCAGGGCGATGTCCTGCGCGCGTACCGTCTTGCTGAAAATCTGGGCGAACGCGCCTTCGATCAGTTGTTCCAGCTTCGCTTCTAGCCGTGCAATCGCTTGATCGTTCATGGGGCGCATTATAGCCCTGCGCTCAACCGACAGCAACGAACGTTTGCCCTACGCGAGCGGCGGCGGAGTCGGCGCGCGCCAACTCCGCCGCTCGGTCAAATCGACGGATTCCAGACCGGCTCGGTGGGCACGTTATTCGTCCACGTGTCGTAAATCTGGACGTTGGTCGAGTCGGAGGTACGCAGGTTCTTCAGGTAATCCGAGAACTCGTTGTTGAGCGCGTTTTGATAGTCGTTATCGCTCAGTTCGCGGTCTTCGCGGGCGCGCACCTGAAGGATGTGGAAGCCATACTGACTCTGCACCGGACCGACCAGCGCGCCAATGTCGGCGCTCTTGACCGCGTCCGCGAACTCCTTGACGTAGTTGCTCGCAGGTGCCCAGCCGAGTTCGCCGCCCGCCGACGCTGATCCGTCGGTGGACATGGCTTTGGCGAGTTCCGCGAACAACTCGCCTGCCTGAAGCGCCTGAAGCGCGGCGTTGGCGGTGTCTTGGTCTGCCACCAGAATGTGGCGCACGTCCACGTAGGGCGCCGTGTGCGACACGTCGGTGATCACGGCGTCCCGGACTTTTTGGCGCAGCGCTTGAATACGGAAATAGTCGCGGAGGTCTGCGTCGCTGACCCCGGTCTGGCTGCGAATGGTGGCGAAAAAGTCGTCGCGGGTCTGCACGAACTGGGTCGCCTGTTCGGTGGCGTTGGGCGTCGATGAAGGCGTCGCCGAAGGGAAGGGCGTCGTGGTCGGCGTCACGGTCGAGACGTCAACCGTCGGCGTAATGGTCGGCGTGAGCGTGGGCGTGGGTGAAACCAGCGGCGTTGGGGACGGCGTGAGGGTCTGCGTCGGGGTGGGCGCTAAGCCTGCCGTTTCCGGGTTATAGCCGAAGGTCTTTTCGATCTGCGCGTCTACGTCGGCGTCGCTGACTGTGATGCCGAGTTCCTGCGCCTTCTGGCGCACCAGTTCATCCTCGACCATCGTGTTCAGCACGTCGTTGCCCAACTGGTCGCTGATGGTCAGTTCGCCGTACCACGTGCTGTAGGGCGACTGGCTGGTGATCGCCTGCGTGATCTGGTCAGCCGGGTAGCCGAAGGCTTGATACAGGCTGATGGCGTTATCCAACTGCTGGATCAGCAGCGCGCGCTGAATTTTGGCGCGGGTCTTAAATTGAGCCACCGTGATGGTCTGACCGTTCACCGTCGCCACAGACTGATTGGGGACGAGCAACTGCTCGCTGAGCAGGGATCCCACCAGAATCAGGACGGCTAAACCGACTGCAATCACCGTCCCGATGATGACCAGACGCTGGATTTCGGATTCGCGCTCGTGCTTCGAGCGGTATTCATGCAGGAGACGCGGCTGGAGCCGGCTCCGCGATGCAGCTTCGGGTTTGGGTTGGACGGGCTTCGGCTGCCCGGTGGTGCTGCGCTTCGACATCTTCGCTCCCTATCAAAAAGTATCTTGCGATGCGGGAGCGAGCGTCGCCCCCGCCGCCTGCCTATTCCTGTACGATGACGAACGGCAGCAGCGCAAGATGCCGTGCGCGTTTGATTTCTCGCGCCAATTCACGCTGGCAGCGCGAGCAGTTCCCGGTCTGGCGACGTGGCTTGATTTTCCCGGTTTCGGTGATGTACCGCTTCAGGGTCTCTACGTCCTTGTAATTGAAGCAGCGACCCTTCGGGCAGTAGGTTCCCTGACGATAGCGCCGACCAAATCCGCGTCCGCCGTGCGGTCGCCGATCATCGCGGTCGCCGCGATCCCCACGTCCGCGCCGAGGTTCGTCGTCGCCATCACTATCGTCGTCGTCATCCGCGTGGTTCACACGTCGCTTGATGTCATCCGCTGTCATGGACTGTTCTCTCCGTCTGAAAACTAGAAGGCGTAATCTCCATTATCGCCATCGTCGTTGATATAGTCGAAATCGCTGTGCTGCGTCCGCCGATCCCCCAACAGGATCATTTCGTTGGCGACCAGCTCGGTGCGAAAATGCTTCTTCCCGGTTTCGTCTTCCCAGCCGCGCGTTTGCAGCCGTCCCTCGACGTAAACCTGCTGGCTCTTGGTCAGGTGTGCTTTGCAAATCTCTGCCAGATTGCCCCACGCGACCACGTTGAACCATTCGGTTTCTTCGCGGCGGTCGCCTTCGGCAGATACCCATGTGCGGCTGGTCGCTACACTGAAACTGGTCACTGGGCGACCGCTCGGCGTATAGCGCATCTCTGGGTCGCGTCCCACGACCCCGATGATAATCACTTTATTCAGACCGCGTCCCATAAGCATTTTTGTCCGGCAAACCGACTCTGCCCTTACTCGTCGGTACGAACGAAAAGATAGCGCAGAATATACGGCGACAGGTTCAGGCTGCGCTCGATCTCGGTGAGTGCGCTCGGCTCGATTTTCGACTCGAACAGCACGTAATAGCCTTCGCGCTGCTTGTCGATCTCATATGCCATCTTACGCCGTCCCCAGCGGTCGATGCGCGAAATCTGACCCTTGTCGTCGGCTTCGACCCATGCGCGTACCTGATCGACAGTATTATTGATGAGCGTCTCGTCAGTGTTGTCGAGGCGCACGATGAACGTGAGTTCGTAGGCTCTTTTCATGTGTGCTTGAATTGTCCCCTTCCCTGGGTTTGCCCTGCTGCGGCGCGGGCGCGCCTGTGCAGAGCGGAAAGTTCTTACATTGGGTAAACAGTCCGGTCATACTACACGATTCACGCGGCTTTGGCAACGGTTGATTCTGTTGCTGTGGGTACGATCGTTCGTTAAGATCTCTCCAACTTGGTTAACAGAGCGGTGATATGGAGCATAGACGATATTTCCCAATTCACTTCGCAGGACTTATAGCGCTTTTAGTTAGCGTGGGGCTTAGTGCTTGTACCTCAGAGTTGAGCGTGACACAAACGGCAATTAGTTCCGCCACACAGGAGTCGATTGACAATGTAGTACAGACCCGCTTGGCGCAGACCGCCATAGTAGCGACAACAATTGCCCAAACAGCCGTCAGTTCAAGTTTGACTGATGTGTTCAACGCGACTGTCGACGCACAAGTCGAAGCTGCTGTCAATTCTACGCAAGCGTTTGCGAGTACACAGTCATCTGCTGCCGCTGCCGCAACTGTCCATGCGCGAGGCATCACGCAAGCAGGAGAGCTGAATACGGTGCAGCAAGCATTGCAACTTATCAAGGAGGATGCGCATACTCTTCAAACTGATTTGATAAGCGTCATCAATTCTAACTCACTGAATTGCACGTCTTTCTTCAACAATCCCCTAACATATCGAACTCGACCCGGCTGCTGCGGAGGTTTTTCCCAGCCTTGCTACCATAGCAGATCAGCTTGATGAAATACAGACGAGTTTAGCTGCTGCCAAAGCGCGGTACGATGATACCTGTAACAATGGCACCGAATTTGGTATATCTCAAGCACAGGAAACATATCAACTCCTGTTGCCTGCGCTGCTAGCACTTGATCCGCTGGGGCTTAAAATTGTGGGTAATCAACGCGACACGGCGTCTGTGCCGAGTGCCTTTCCTACACCTGTGTTTGGCACTCCTATAACCACCATATCCGAACCCAGTTGCCCGACTGCTACTGCTTGGTGGAATAGTATGGTAATTCAGAGCAATTATCAATACTTTGCTACGAACGCCATCAATGATGGACGTGCGTCGAACTCAACCTTCATTATTATTGGAACAGATGCAAATTCGGCGGGATTTCGTGGCGAATATTCCCGCTGACACTTGCTTAAGCAGTGCGGTCGACGCTTTGCTGCGCGGTGTTGACGAGATTATTGAAGCTGTACGTGCAATTGAGGCAAACAATCAGGTAACGTTCAACCGGCATCAAGCGAATGCAGCACAAGCGTTTTCGGACATGAAGACAGCATTACGGGCATTAAATGTTTCGCTCGATAATGATTAGATAACTTATGCTCGACGCTAGGAAAAAAACTCCAAACCCGAATCTATCGAGCTTGCCCCATTCTGTTCCAATACCCCTCGTGAACTCGCCAGCGCCAGCGCGACCATTAGCCAGAACAGCGTGATCGAGGCGTGGAAGTCCAGCCGGAAGAAGTACAAGTCGGCTGAGCCGTTGATCAGGGCGGCTAAAAGCGCCGCGTGAAAGCCGAGCAGCACCGAACGCAGCTCGAAATTGTCCTTCACCCGCCGCCATGCTCGCAGCCCATACGCGAACACCCCCAGCATCACCGAGGCGAAGATGCCGACGCCCACCAGCCCGATCTGGTTCGCCATGATCAGGTACATGCTGGCGGCGTTGGTGTACAGGTCAATCGACGGCGTGCCGGTGAAGCCAACTCCGGTCACGGGGTACTGGCGGATCAGCCGGAGCGCGTCGCCGTACTCGCCCAGCCGCATCTGGGTGGAAAGGTCGCTGGCGGTGAAGGCTTCCACGAAGCGCACCACGTAATCGCGGGTCTGCGGCAGGATCAATATGCCGACTAAGCCCAGAATCAGCAGGATCAGAAAAGTGCGGTAGCCGCGAAACAGGCTGATGAACAACACCACCAGCCCCAGCGCCAGCATCGACGCGCGCGAGTAGGTGAGCAGCAGCGCCAGCGCCAGCAGCCCGAACACCCCCCACGCGATCATCCGCCAGCGCACCACCGACCTGCGCGCGAACATTTGCGGGGCGACCAGCGCCGCCGTGACCACCAGAAAGCCGCCCAGCGCGTTCGGATCGACCCACGTGCCAATCGCCCGCTCCGCCAGCGCCGGGTTGTCCTCGATGTAGCGGATCACGCCGCCGTTCGGGTAGCCGATCCGCGCCAGCCGCACCAGCGTCCGCTCCGCCAGCGACGCGGGAATCACCCACAGGATAATCGCCATCACCGCTTCGACCCCCGCCACCAGCAGAATAATCAGCGCCAGCCGCCGCAGAGCTGGCGGGGTCGCGCAGCAGATCGACCAGCACGAACACCATGCTGATACTCAGCAGGGTTTCCGCGAACTCGCGCACGATCTGCGAGCTGGGCGGGGCGTAGCGCAAGCCCAGCACGAAGCTCAGGATCAGCCAGCCGACGTACAGGATCACCAGCGCGTGAACCGGGGTCAGCCGGAAGAACCGCCGCCGCCCGGTCATCCACTGGAACAGGTAGACCAGCTGGAACGCCCCCATCGCGCCGTCGAGCAGGGTGGGCGTGAACGCGATCTTGATCGGGAAGGTGCCGAAGGGCAGCAGTGCCATCACCGCGACCATCGCGTACAGCGCCGCCGAGACGTTAGTCAGGATGTACAGCGCCGCCAGCAGCCCCAGTACCATGCCCGCCGCCAGTAGCGGCTCGAAGGCGGCGATCAGCAAGCCGATCAGCCCCGCGATCCCGCCGACCGCCAGCCCGATCAGGATGGCGTAGGCGCGGCGGTCAAGCCGCAGGACGGGCGGATTGGATTGCATAGCGACTCCCCATCAGCAGACCGAGTGCCAGTATAGCCGCCCACGTCAGCAGACTCAACGCCGCGCCGATCCGGTAGCTGAGCGGGTTATACACTAGTTGAACCGTGTGATCGCCCGGCGGTAGCACCAGCGCCGAGAGACTGCCGTAGGCGCGCAGAATCTCGCTGGACGTGCCGTCGATGCTCGCGTACCAGCCCGGATACTGCGGCAGCGCAATCGACAGAATCCCGGCGTGCGGCGCATCGGCGTGAATCGTGATCGCCTCCGGCGCGAACGCCGTCACGCGCGCGGCAATTGGCGCGTCGTCGGTTAAGTCGATGCCCGGATCGCTCGACAGGATCGCCGTGCGGCGCGGGTCGAACGCCGGGTCTTTGAGCAGCGCGAACGCCTGATCGTCGCTTGAAACTACCGTCGTGTTGAACACCAGCAGCGCGAATGGGCGCGGGTCGCGCAGTTCATGCAGATTCACCGCGCCGTAGCGATCCGTTCCCGACCCGACCACGTCCGCCGGAACCGGAAGCTGCTGCCAGTCGGAGAACACGTAGCGCACCGCCAGCAGTTCCCACGAGCGTTCATGCGGCACGTCGCCCTCGACCAGCGTGTACATCCCCGACAGAAACAGCGGGCTGATCCCCTGAATGTCCATCAGGTCGTAGAGGCTGCCGAAATTGTCGGTCAAGCCGCGCGTGCCATCGACCCGGAAGGGCGTGTCGGTGTCGGCGAGTACCTGCGCCACCAGCGGCGGCGCGCTCATGCTGATCTGCTGCTCAGGTGGCACGTGATCGTACACGTCCGGCGAATCGAGGTTGACGCTGAACAACTCGAACACCGCCAGTGCCGCCAGCAGCCACAGCATCCGCCGCTGATCGCGCGCCAGCGCCAGCGACAGGATCAAATAGGTCAATCCGGTGACGATCAGCGCCAGCGCCGCCGCGCCGATGATGCGCCCGAAGCCATCGGGATTGCCGATCCACGAGACGAACACCAGCGCGCCCAGCGCCAGCGCGACGTAAAAGGCTCGGTTGAGCGCCATCCGCAGCCGCAGCCCGGCGACGTGATCGCGCATGGCGTCCCACTGCATCAGCCACGCCGCGCCCATCCCCGCGAGGATCGCCAAGCTGTTGACCACCAGATAGGCGGCGCGCTCCTGCCCGCGAAAGAAGTACAGCCCCGGCAGCAGATTGTAGAGCGCCGGGTAAACCAGACTGTTCCCGCCAAAGCTCCACAGCAGCGCCAGCAGCGCCACCACGCCCCAGAACCACGCTTGCGCCACCCGCCGCCACAGCGCGACCAGCGCCAGCGTCAGCCCCACGATCCCGATCCACAGCGGCGACCATTGGCTCACCACGCCGGGCACGAACAACTGCGCCACGTCTTGCAGTGGAAATCCGTTGCTCTTGGCGTCGTAGCCGAAGCCCGCTCGCGCCGTGTGGGTGAGGTACTCGACGCCCGGCAGAAGCTGCACCGCCGCCAAGCCGAAGGCGATCAGCCCAAAGAGCGCCGCGCCCGCGACCAGCATCAGGATGCGGTTGACCGTAGGGGCGGGTCTAAGACCCGCCCCTACACGGACGGGCGTCGAGGGCATCACCCACGCGCGATAGGCGTAATAGGCGACCAGCAGATAGGTCAGGAAGAAGCTGGTCTGCGGATGCCCCGCCATCCACGACAAGCCGAGCGCCAATCCTGTGACGATCAGCCAGCGCCAGCGGACTCGCCCGCCGCGCGTGGCTTCGAGGATGCCCAGCGCTGCCAGCGGCAGCCAGATTCCGGCTTCCAGCAGCGCCAGTTGCAGCGGCGGATACCCGGTCAAATACCCGCCGTAGCCCGCGATCACCGCCGCGATGAATGCGCCAAAGGCGTTCCCGGTCAGCCGCCGCACGAACAGGTACATTAGCAGCGTGAAGGCGAGGACGTGGAAGGTCATTTCCAGTTCGAGCGCCTGATAGCTCCACCCGCCGGACAGCGCGCTCAAGCCAATAGTCAGCAGGCGCGGCGGATAAAACACCGCCGCCTGCGTATCGGCGATGAACGGCAGCCCGCCGTTGTTGTACGGGTCCCACAGCGGGACTTCGCCCTGCGTGAATCGCTGATACTGGTAGCCCGCGAAGGCGACGAACTGCCCGGAGAAATCGCCCTGCTTCAGCGACGCCTGATCCGCCGGGTTGGGCGTGAACAGCCGCCAGAAGAACAGCAGCCACAGCAGAATCAGCGCGAGGACCGCGAGGGTATCGAGCTTAAGCCAGCGTTTCATGCGAACTCATCGGCAGTACAGCGCTCCATTCAATCACCCTATTGTACACGCGGCAGCACGCGCACGCGGCTGAGATAGGCGAAGTCGTTCGCCATGCCGCCGTCAGGCGTGACGATTCGCAGGCGCGGGAAGCTTCCGTCGCCGGGATTCAGGTACAGCCCGATTTCGACCTCGTAGATGCCGGGCGGCGTGTCGGGATCGACGCTCAGGTGACGCGGGTCGCGCACGATCTCGCCCGGTGTCCAGTTTGAGGTGGGCGGCGCGTCCGACCCGGCGTAGATGGTGGTGGTCTGCGGGTCGAGGATGTGGGCGAAGGCGGTATACGGCTGGCTGATCGGCTGGAGCGCCCGCCAGTACAGGGTCAGATCGACCGAATCGCCCGCGTGCGGCGCGAGGTCGCTCAGGTCGTAGCCAACCAGCTCGATCTGGTGGTCGAAATTGATGCGGATCGGGTTGGGCACGCCCAGATCGCTGGCGCGGGGCTGCAAATCCACCGTGCCGACCGCGTAGGTATCCGATCCGTCCGGCTCGCTCAGCCGTTCGCCCGTCGCCAGATCGTACCAGCCGATTTCGACGGTCAGCGTTTCCGGCGCGTAGGCAGCCGACGGCACCGCCACCGCCAGCGGATTCTGCCACGAGTAACCCGCGCTCAGGTCGGAGGTCGCCAGCTTGCCCTCGCCGGGATACACGTCCCGCTGCCCGACAATCACCCCTTCAGGCGTGACCAGATGCACGAACAGACTCCAATCCCGGCTGGTCGGCGCGTCGACCCGCCAGTCGGTATTCAGAAGCACGTAATCGTCCGGCTGAACCGTCGGCGTCGTGATCTGCGCATCCAGCAGCGCTATCGATCCGCCGAACTCCGCCAGCGTCGAATCGCTTACCGAGGCAGGCGGAGGCAGCGCATAGGCGGGTGCGATCACCGTGAAAGGCGTCAGCGCCGCCACCGTGAAGGTGAAGGTCGCCAGCCCGCCCATGATCAGCAGGCGGACTCGGCGCGGCGTCCACCACGTCCAGCCGAGCGCCAGCCACGCCAGAATCGGCGAGAGCGCCACGAAGATCAGCCGCCCCTGCGATGCCCACGTTTCCGCCGTCCAGCGCAGATAGGACACGAAGGTGATCGCAATCCAGATCAGGGTGACGAGACGGGGAAGGGCGGTTGAACCGCCAAGACGCCAGCTGTAGGCGCATGGCGTCGCCATGCCCTAGATGCAATGCGATACACGATGAACAGTACCGCGCCGATAATTCCGATGCCGCCGATCAGGTTGAAAATCAGATAGATCGCGTCCGGCAGCGCCACGTTGACCCCGCCGAAGAAGCCCCAGAACGCCATCGTGAAGCTGCTCCGCTCCGCCCACAACTGCGCGAGGTTCGCCGGGATCGCGCGCCGCCCGACGATGGCGAGGAAGGTGTTCAGCCCGGTTGGGTCGGCGTACAAGCTGCGCGTTGCGCAGATACCACCATCCCGCGATGGCGAGGGTCAGCCCGCCGGAGATCAGTCCGCCGAGGATCAGCGGTCGCCAGTCTCGAAACCGCAGCGTCAAAATCAGCAGCGCCAGCACCACCAGCGGGATCAGCGCGCCGATGCTCAGCTTCGACAGCAAGCCCGCCCCGGCGACCACGCCGATCAGCGCATAATCGCGCAGGCGAGGCGGTCGCGCCGCTTTCAGCAGCAGCACGATCAAGAGCAGCAGCAGGTTGCCGAGCAGGTTCGACAGGTTGTCGTTGTTGACCGATCCGCTGATGAACAGGAACATGGGCAAAAAGGCGTTGAGCGCCGCCGCGCCGAGCGCGACTTCCGGGCGAGACCGGAATAGCTCGCGGGCGAGGCGGTAGGTCACGATCACCGTGCCCAAGCCCAGCGCAATCGAGAAGAAGCGCGCCACGTGAACCGCCAGCATCGTCCCGCGCCACGGGAACGCCTCCAGCGCCGGGTGATGGACGATCATGTTGACGTTGCCGTCCGGTCGGATCAAGCCGATGTCCGCGTGCGGGTTCTGCCGCCGGATCAGGTCGAGATCAGACGTGTCAATCGGCGCGGTGATCACGGCGGCAGCCAGATAATAGAGCGGCGGCTGGCTGCCTTCCTGACGCCAGTCGGTGATCACGCCCGGCGTCTGCGGCGGAAGCTGCAAGCCGTGCGCCGCGAGATACTGCACCATCGGGTAATGCCACAGTTCGTCGGATGCCTCGAAAATCGGCGTGACCACGCTGTAAACCGCCGCCAGCGCTACGTAGACGGCGAGGATCAAATACAGCCAGCGGCGGATCAAGCCTGCGCTCCCAGCACGCGCTGATAAAAAGCGACCGTCGCTTGCGCGATCTCGCCCCACTCGAACTGCCGCGATAGCTGCGCCGCGCCCGCCCGCAGCCGCGCGCGCAGATCGGGCGCGTCGTGCAGTAGACGCAGGGCGTTCGCCAGCGCCGCCGGGTCGCGCGGGCGCACCAGCATTAGGTTCGCGCCGTCGATGAACGCCGGGATACCCACCTGCGGCTGGGTCGTGACCACCGCACAGCCGTGCTGAAGCGCCGCCATCAGCGTGCCGCGCCGATAGGAGGCGCCGTCGGTGAAGGGCAGCGCCACCACGTCGGCGGCGCTCAGCCGTTGGCTGACTCCCGCGTCGTCGAGGTAGCCGGTGCGCTCGATCAGCGGCGTTAAGCCCAGCCGCTCGATTTGCGCGTCGATTTCGCGGGCGTAGGCGGCGTTGGTCGGGTCGCTGCTGCCCGCCACCGCGCCCACCAGAATCAGCCGCAGCGGGATCGACTCGTCGTGCAGCCGGGCGACCGCTTCCAGCAGCGTGTCGATCCCCTTGCTGCGGTTGATCAGCCCGAAGTTGACGATCTGAAACTCGCCGTCCGTGCGGGCGGGCGGGCTGTCCGCCGAAGCCGTGATGTTGCTGCCAACCGGGATCAGCGCCGAGCAGAGCGACCTCAGCCGCGCCGCGTCCTCGTGATTGGTGGCGATCACGCCCGCCGACGCCCGCGCCAGCCGCATCACGATCCAGTTGCGGACGAATCCGGCTTTGGGAAACAAATAGGGGAAGCGCAGGTCGTGAAAGGTGGTGATAGTCGGGATCGGGCGCAGCGCGCCCGGCAGAAAGTGGATGAACGGCGACATCGAATAGGCGGCGGTCTGGTACTGCAGGTTCACGAGATCGAGCCGGTTGGTTTGCGCCCAGTCGCGCGCCGCTTGCAGGCTGGCGCGGTTCCAGCGGGTGATGCTGGCGCTCAGGTGCAGGCGCGGATCGTCCTCCCGCGTCTCGATCCGGCTGAGGATGAACAGCTCGTGCCCTTGATCCGCCAGCGCGCACGACAGGATGCGGGTGTACGCGCCGACCCCGCCCTGCATCGGCGGGTACTCGCCCGTGATCATGCCGATGCGCATTAGCTCACTCTCAAGCCGGAGCGCAAGACCTGCCAGTACTGCCGAACTCGCTCCTGACGCAGCGCCCGCTGGTGCCCGACTGCTCCCTTCGCCGCCTCGACCGCAAGCTGAACCGCGTAGCTGCTCAGCAGAAACAGCCGCAGGCTTTGCGCGGCGGCTCGCCCGTGATACTTGCGGAAGTAGCGCAGCTTGCTCTCCTGAAACAAAATGTGTCGCCGCGCCACCACCTGATCGCTGCTCTTGCCGCCGTGATGGGTGATCTGCGCGCTTGCCAGAAACACCACCCGCCAGCCGCGTCCTTTGGCGCGCTTGCACCAGTCGAGTTCTTCCGAGTACATCACGTAGCCTTCGTCCAGCCCGCCGATCTGCTGGTAAACTTCCCGCCGCGTCATCAGCGCCGACCCCTGTACCCAGTCCACGTCAATCGTCTGATCGGGCGGCGCGTCGTTCACGTAATAGCGATCCAGCAGACGCTTGGGCGCGACGCCTTGCAGCCACGTGCTTTCGAAAAAGGCGGTTGCCAGCGTGGGGAAGCGCCGCCGGGTCGATTGGGTGCTGCCGTCGCTGTTCCGCGTATACGGACCCACGATGCCCACGTCGGGATTCGCGTCCAGATAGGCGACCATCTGCGCCAGCGCGTCGCTCGCAACTTCGGTATCCGGGTTGAGCAGCAGCAGATGCCGCCCCTGCGCCTGCGCCAGCGCGAGGTTGTTCCCCCGCGTGTAGCCGACGTTCTCGCTTTGTGCTAGCAGCGTCACCTGCGGGAAGCGCTGGCGGATCAGCGCCACCGTCGCATCGCTGCTGGCGGAATCCACGAGGATCACCTCGGCGCGCAGATCGCCCAGCCCGGCGAACAGGCTGTCGAGGCAGTCCGCCAGCAGGTCGGCGACGTTCCAACTGACGATCAGGATCGAAAGGTCAATCATAACCGGGCGATTTTACCAAGAATTTGCAAATAGCAGAATCGGCATCACACTTCGTTTACATTTCGCCGCCACGATCGGGCTGTCTATCGCAGTTTCGATGTGGAGGTTGAAGTTAAGATGAAGAAGATCATTGGGCTGGTACTGGTTACTGTGATCGCCGCCGCTGCGGTGGTGGGCGTCGCCAGCGCGCAGGCGCAAACTCCGAATCCGCCTGTGCCGCAGGCGGCGAGCGTTCCCTTCTTGGGCAATTTGATGCAGATCATCGCCGACGATCTAGGCGTGCAGCCGCGCGACATCCTCTCGCAGATGCGCGGTCAAACCCTGTCGCAGGTCATCCAAGCCAACAACGGCGACCTGACCCAGATCAGCAGCGACATCGTTACCGCCGTCACCGACCGCGTGAATCAGGCGGTGGCGGACGGTCAAATCACGCAGGATCGCGCTGACCAGATTTTGAGCGACCTTGATACGACCGTGCAGGATGCGCTCAACGGCAATCCCGGTCGGCTGCTGCTGCGCGGTCTTGCGCAGGGTGGGTTCGGTCAGCGCTTCCCCATGCAGGGCGGGTTCGGTCAGGGGTTCCCGATGCAGGGCGGACTTGGACAGGGCTTCCGTATGCAGCGCCCATCCGCGTTGAATCTGGACGCCATGCCCCTGATCGACGCGGCGCATAACGCGACCGGGCTGACCGGGCGCGAGATCATGGATCAAATGCGCAGCGGGAAGACCTTGAGCGAGATCATCACCGCCAAGGGCGGCGACCCGGCAGCGGTGGAGGACGCCGCGATTGCCACCGCTACCCAGCGGCTCGATCAAATTCGCGCCAACGGGAATCTGACGCAGGATCAGGAAAACTCCATGCTCGACGGGCTGCGCGCCTTCTACGACGCGGTGCTGAACGGCGCGTTCCGCCAGCCGACGCCCGCCGCGCAGGGCGCCATCTAGCGTTAACGGATATGCGTAGGGGCGACACATGTGTCGCCCCTACGAGCTATCAGGTGGACGTGTAGGGGCAGGTTTCAAACCTGCCCTTTTGATTCGGGCGGCAAACCGAACAGCCGCTCGGTGTTGGCGACCGTCGCTGCCGCCATCTCCTCAACCGAGATCACGCGCAGCGACGCCAGCCGCTCCACCATCAGCGGGATGTAAGCGGGTTCGTTGCGCTTCCCGCGATGCGGCGTCGGCGTGAGGAACGGTGCGTCGGTCTCCACCAGAATCCGATCCAGCGGTACGCTGGCGGCGACCCGCCGCAGATCGTCGGCGTTTTTGAAGGTGATCGGTCCGGTGAAGCCCAGAGAAAACCCGGCTGCCAGCGCCCGATCCGCGATGGCTTGCGGCGCGGAGAACGAATGCAGCACGCCGGGGCGCTCGCGCAGCGCGGGCGGCAGATCGCGCGCCCAGCTTTCGAGGATGCCGATCAAGTCGTCGCTGGCGTCGCGGTTGTGGATGATCACCGGGCGCTCCAGCCGTGCCGCCAGCGATAGCTGCGCTTCCAGCGCGCGGAACTGGGCGGCTTTGGGGCTGTCGTCCCAGTGATAATCCAGCCCGATTTCCCCGATGGCGACCACTTTCGGCTGATGCGCCAGCGCCTCGATCCATGTCAGATCGTCGTCGCTGAAATTCGCCGTATCGTTGGGGTGAACGCCGACTGCCGCGTAGACGCCCGCGTAGCGCGCTGCCAGATCGATGGCGGCGCGGCTCGACTCCTGATCCACGCCGGGGTTCACCATCCGCGTGACTCCGGCAGCCGCCGCGCGCGCGATCACCGCCTCGCGGTCATGGTCGAAGCTGTCGAAGTTCAGGTGACAGTGACTGTCGATCACAAGTGATTTTCGGTTTTCAACTGGTCGTAGTCGGCTTTGACCATCATGTCGATCAACTGCTCGAAGCTGACCGACGGCTCCCAGCCCAGTTTCTCCCGCGCCTTGCTGGGATCGCCGATCAGCAGGTCAACCTCCGCCGGGCGCATGAAGCGCTCGTCCTGCACCGTGTAATCTCGCCAGTTGAGATCAACGCAGTTGAAGGCGGTTTCGCACAGATATTGAACCGTGTGTGTTCGCCCGCTGGCGACTACGTAGTCGTCCGGCTGATCCTGCTGAAGCATCAGCCACATGGCGCGGACGTAATCGCCCGCGTAGCCCCAGTCTCGCTGGGACTCGAGGTTGCCGATCCGCAGTTCATTGGTCAGTTTCAGGCTGATCATCGCCGCGTGCCGCGTCACCTTGCGCGTGACGAATTCGTACCCTCTACGCGAGGATTCGTGGTTGAACAGGATGCCGCTGGTCGCGTGCAAGCCGTAGCTCTCGCGGTAGTTCACCGTGATCCAGTGACCGTAGACTTTGGCGACCCCATAAGGGCTGCGCGGATAAAACGGCGTCTTTTCGCTCTGCGGCACTTCCCGCACCTTGCCGAACATCTCGCTGCTGGACGCTTGGTAGAAACGCACGTCCGGCTTGACCGCGCGGATCGCGTCCAGCATTCGGGTGACGCCCAGCGCGGTCACGTCGCCGGTGAGCACAGGCTGCGCCCACGACGCCGGGACGAAGCTCTGCGCCGCCAGATTGTAGATTTCGTCCGGCTCGGCTTCTCGCAGGCAGTAAATCAGGCTGGTGAGGTCGGTTAGGTCGGCGGAGATCAGGTTTAGCCGATCCTGAATATGCTTGATGCGCTCGTAGCTGACGGTGGTGGTGCGCCGGATCAGCCCATAGACTTCATAGCCTTGGTCGAGCAGTAGCTCGGCAAGGTATGAGCCGTCCTGTCCGGTGATACCGGTGATAAGGGCGCGTTTGGTCATGTGGTTAGGCTTTCTGTGAACGGGGAGTCCCGCGTGGGGACTCCCCGGCTCGACCTCAACCCGGCGTCGCCGTTGGTGTCGCGGTTCCGGTCTCGATCACGGGCAGAGTCGCAATGTCGTAGGATTTCCCGTTGAAGCTGAGGGTCACGTATTGGCTGGAAACCCAGCCGATCTGGTTCTGATAGGTGACCTGAAGCCACGTGCTGTCGTCGGTGCGCCCGCTGACCACCATCACTGTGTCATTGGGCAGCAGCGCCAGCGATTCCGCCTGATCGTTTGCGTGACGGCGCAGATGCAGGTTCGCGTCCGGGTTCAGCCCGGTCACGGTTCCCGCGACCACGTTTCGCAGGTCTGCGGGAATGCCGGGGCTGGACGCGCCGCTGGTGATCACGCCGCCGCGCTGGTCGTCAGCGGTGATGTTCAGTTCGTTCAGTTCTTGCAGGCGGTCGAAATCCACTGACTGACCGTTGCGCTGGAAGGTCACGAACGCCACGCTGACCCATCCGGTCACGGTACTGTCGGTTCCGGCGTAGCGCACGAACGCCCAATCTCGCGTTTCGTTGACGCCCAGCAGTTCCAACTGCGTGCCCGACGGAACCAGCGCCAGCGACTCGCCTTGTTCGCTCGGCGTGCGGCGGATGTGAACCCGCACGCCCGGATCGACGTTGGTGGGGATCGCGTAGGTGATGTTCTCGGTCGGCGACGGCGGCTGAATGGACGTGTTCTGCGCCTGACCCGCGCGGTTGCCCGGCACCGTCGGCAGATCACGGAGCGCCATCGGGCGACCCTGCGCGTCAGCCAGACCGACGTACAGCGCGTTCACCCATGCGGTGATGCTGCCGCCGTCCGGCGTGTTGTAGGTTACGTTGAGCCACGTCTGCGCCGGGTCGAGGTCTTCGCCCGGTTGCAGCAGCGTCACCGGATCGACGTATTCGGTCGCCTGAGGCGGTATCGGGGTCGCGGTGGTGCCCGCCCCCGGAACCGGAGCGCCCTCGCGTCCGTTGACCAGCAGCGTGGTGCCGGATGGCGCCAGCCCCAGCGAGAACGCGCTGCTGCTGGGATATTGACGAAGCTGGAGATTCACGCCCGGATCGAGCAGCACGCGGGCAGTCGGTCCGGCAGTGGTCGGTTGAGCGCTCGGCTGCGGCTGAATTTCGACGCTGTTGGGCGCGCTGGTCGGCTGAGCCGGGGCTTCGGTCGGCTGCACGACCTGCGGCTGCGGCGTGGGCGTGGGCGGCGGGAGCGTTGGGGTCGGCGGAGGGGTCGCGGGCTGAGCGCCCGGCGCGCTGCCGATGCTCTGCGCGAGGCTCACAGGCGGGAGCGGCACGATCTGCACGCCGCTGTCGCCATCCACCGCGACCGCGCTGTAGTACACGCCGCCGTAGATGCCGCTGGTTTCGATCAGCGCTTCGCTGTTCGCGCTGCCGCCGATCACGTCGATGCTGAGTCCCTGTCCGCTCGGTTCCAGCAGCGCCGAGTCAGAGGCTCCGGCGGCGACGCTGCCCAGCAGCGGGGTGCCGTCTTGCTTCGACGCGCTTACGGTCGAACTGGCAGTGGTGTTGATCAGCGACAGGATCGACGTGGTTGGGTTGATCGCGCTCACCGTGTCGGTGAACACCTGCACAGCGGGCGCTTCCGCGTTCCCGGTGATCAGCACGGTCTGATTCGAGCTGTCGGTCACGTCCAGCGCGCCAGTCGCCAAATCGGTAGAAGTGCCGGGCGCGCGCACCGATAAATTGTGCGCTCCGGTGGGCAGGGCGATGTATCCGGTCGAGTCGCCGAAGCTGAGCGACGGCGCGACCAGCGTGTTGTCGATGTAAACGTCGGCGGCGGCAGCGCCGGGCACCGCGTGCGCGATCCGCACCCAGCCCCCGGCGGTTTCCGGCGCGGTGGGCGCGGCAAGCATCACGGTTTGCGCGGCGCTCTGCGTGCCGTAGACCACCAGCACGTAAGAGGTTCCGCTGGCAAGGTTGAACGGCTGCGCGGCGACAAATGCTGCATCCAGCGGCTGCCCCGCCGGAACCGCCGCCAGCTCGTAGGTCATCGCGGGCAGGTCAAGCGTGCCGTAAGGCTGGTTTTGCTGCAAGCCGGGGATCACCGGGCGACCGTCCGCAAGCAGGATGTCCACCGTCGGCGCGTCGCCGACCACGTTGAGCGCCGTCAGCCGGGCTTTGCCCAGCGGCAGCGTGTTCAGGTCATCCTGAAACACCTGAAAAGTCGCGTCCGCTGCCGACGCTGCCACCAGCGTGAGCGCCGTATCCGCGCCGGGGTCGATGTCCTGCTCCCACAGCGGCGAATCGCTCCCGGTTTGGGTGACGCTGACGTGATGGGTGCCCGAATCGACCTGAATGTAGTTGGTCGCCTGCCCGAAGGCAAGGTCGCTGACGGTCAACTGACCGTCGGTGTACACGTCCACCGCCGAAGCGCCGGGGATGGCGTGGACAAAACGAATTTGCGCGCCGCCGCCCTGCGCCAGCGTTGGCAGCGCCAGCAGCAGAATCGCCAGCACCAGCGGCGCCAGCGCCGTGAGTAGAACCCGTCTCAGTTGGCTCATCATCATCGACTCCTTCGAGAGATCAAGTGCCTGCTTCCCACTGGCTGAGATACTTCGCCTGTTCCGGCGTGAGTGTGTCGATCTTGACGCCCATCGCTTCCAGCTTCAAGCGCGCGATTTCGTTGTCGATGTTCTGAGGAATGACGTAAACACTCGGCTGGAGTTCGCTGTGATGCTTGACTATGTACTCGGCGGCCAGCGCTTGATTGGCGAAGCTCATGTCCATCACGCTGGCGGGGTGTCCTTCCGCCGCCGCCAGATTGATCAGGCGACCCTCGCCCAGCAGATAAATCGACTTGCCATCGACCCGGTATTCCTCCACAAACGGGCGCACTAGGCGCGGATCGCCGCTGCTCAGCTTGCGGAGTTCCGGGATGTTGATCTCGACGTTGAAGTGACCGGAATTCGCCACCACCGCGCCGTTCTTCATCTTGGGGAAGTGGCGCGCGTCGATCACGTTGCAGTCGCCAGTTGCCGTCACGAAGATGTCGCCGATCGGGGCGGCTTCTTCCATCGGCATGACCCGGAAGCCGTCCATCACCGCTTCCAGCGCGCGCAGCGGATCGACTTCGGTGACGATCACGTTGGCGCCCATGCCCTGCGCGCGGCTGGCGATGCCCCGGCTGCACCAGCCGTAGCCCGCCACCACTATATTGCGCCCCGCCAGCAGCAGATTGGTCGCCCGGATGATGCCGTCCAGCGTGCTTTGACCGGTGCCGTAGCGGTTGTCGAACAGGTGCTTGGTATTGCTGTCGTTCACGGCGATCACCGGGAATTCCAGCGCATGGTCGTTCGCCATCGCCCGCAGCCGGATCACTCCGGTGGTGGTTTCTTCGGTTCCGGCGATGATGTCGTCCAGCACTTCGCGGCGGCTCTTGTGAATCGTGCTCACCAAGTCCGCGCCGTCGTCCATCGTGATCTGCGGCTGATGATCCAGCGCGGCTTTAATGTGTGCGTAATAGGTGTTGTTATCTTCGCCCTTGATGGCGTAAACCGGGATTTCGTAGTGCGAAACCAGCGATGCAGCCACGTCGTCCTGAGTCGAAAGCGGGTTCGACGCGCACAGGACGATGTCCGCGCCGCCCATTTGCAGCGTGTGCATCAGGTTAGCGGTTTCGGTGGTTACGTGCAGGCAGGCGGAAACGCGCAAGCCTTGCAGCGGCTTCTCTTTGGCGAACCGCTCCCGGATCGCGCGCAGCACCGGCATTTCATGCTCTGCCCAGTCGATGCGATAGCGTCCCCCGGTGGCAAGGTCGAGGTTCTTCACGTCATGTTCTACAGCCATAGATTCTCCTGAAAGTTGGTTCGAAGCGTCGGCATTTTAACACATTTCATAAATGTTGTCGCAGGCTGCCATCACCGGGCTTGATCCAGCAGCCCGCCGTCGTCGAACTGGGTACGGAAGCGCTGAACGAATTCGTCCAGCGTGAAGTGATGGCTCTGGGTTCCGACCTGTTCCAGCGCGTAAGTCGCGCACAGCGCGCCGACTTCGCCCGCCAGCTTCAGGTTCCAGCCGTGCGCCAGCCCCGTGATCAAGCCGGATCGGTAGGCATCGCCAACTCCGGTCGGGTCTTTGATCTCAGCGGGCATGAACACCGGCACGTCGATGATCTCGCCGTCGGTGTAAATCTGCGATCCCTGCCTGCCGTTGGTCACCACCACCATCTCGATCTGGTGGCGCAGGTCGCGCAGGCTCAAGCCGGTCTTGCTGCTGATCATCTCGGCTTCGTAGGCGTTGACCACCAGCATGTACGCGCCTTTCACCAGTTGGCAGAGTTCGTCTCCGCTCAAGCGCGGCACCTGTTGGCTGGGGTCGGCGAGGAAGCGGATTCCGCGCTGGCGGCATTCTTCGGCGAGGTTGAGCATCGCCACCGGGTCGTTGGGCGAAATCACCACCAGATCGGGCACGCCGTCGTACACGTCCGCGATCCGGTAATTCCGCGCGTAAGCCATCGCGCCGCTGTAAAACGAGGCGATCTGGTTGTTGTCGAGGTCGGTGTTGGCGAAAAACGAGGCGGTGAACACGTCGTCGATCTGGCGGACGGTGCTGCAATCCACCCCCGCGCCTTCCAGCCACAGGCGGTAATCGCCGAAGTCGCGCCCGACCGTCCCCATCACCTTTGGGCGCAAGCCGAACAGCGCCAGCGAATAGGCGATGTTCGCGGCGTTGCCACCCCAGTGTTTCGACATGTCATCGACCAGAAAGCTTAAGCTCACCTGATCCAGCTTCTCGCGCATCAAATGCTCGACGAAGCGCCCCGGAAACCGCATCAGGTAGTCATAAGCGATTGAACCCGTTACAATGATGTCCATAAAGCGTTCCTGCTGGCAACCAAAGACGCGCGGCAGTATACCACATTCCACGAGCGTACTCATGACCCTATTTGATCACCGCCGCTTGACCAACGACGTGATGAAACTCGACATCGAGGGACTCCGGCGCGGCATCTACAGCGACAAATACTTCGAAAACATCGTCGGCGTGATGGAAGGCGCGCGCGCTGCCGGATATACCTTTTCCGGGACGCGACCCCGCGATCTGCCCGAAGACCTGAGCGGTTTGGACGTGAGCGACTTGATCGTCGAAGCGCAGATATTCATGCGCCGCGCCCCCTTTGCGCTGGTGGGCGGCATTGATGCCTCGCTGACCATGCTTCGCCACGCGGCGGGCTTCTTTCACGGCGATCAGTTTGTCGAGCGCTGGCATTACATCGAGGTCGAGGCGGTCGAGGACGGCGCGGTTGCGCTGTATCACGGGCATCCCGATCACGTGCGCCCGGTGATCAAGATCGTCGGGCGCTATCAGGATTTCGCCCTGCTGGAAACCCCCATGCTCGGCGTGCTGACCCGCGCCAGCCGCATCGCCACCAACGTCTACGAAGTGCTGCGCGTTTGCAGCGGCAAGCCGGTGCTGTTCTTCCCGGCGCGCTTCGATCTGCCGGAGGTGCAGGCGGTCGATGGCTACGCTTACTGGTTGGCGGTGCAGCGCTACAACTGCGAAAACGAAACCGGGCAGCCGATCACGCCCGCCGTCAGCACCGACGCGCAGGGCGCATGGTGGGGCGGCAAAGGCGGCGGAACCGTTCCCCACGCGCTGATCGCCACCTTTTTAGGCGATACTGCCGAGTCGATGATCGCCTTCGCCCGCTATCTCCCGGTGACGGTGCCGCGTATCGCGCTGGTGGATTTCAACGACGACTGCGTGGGCAATTCGCTGGCGACCGCGTCCGCCTACTGGACGTATTACCGCGCCGCGCTGGAAGCGGACAACTCGGAAGGGCAGCGCCGCTGGTCGCTCAACGGCGTGCGGCTGGATACCAGCCCCAGCGTCCGCGACCTGTCGCTCAGCCCCGACGATCCCTTCGGCGTGAGTCCCAAGCTGGTGTGGCGGGTGCGCGAGGCGCTGGATCATGCGTGGGAGTCGTGGAACCTGCCCAACTCGCTCACCGACGCCGCGAAAGCCTTCTGCCGGAACGTCAAGATCGTGGTCACCGGCGGCTTCAATGCCGCGCGCATCGCCGAATACGAGCGCGAGAGCGTCCCGGTGGACGTGTATGGCGTCGGCTCGTCGCTGCTGCGCAACGATTACGCCACCAATACCGATTTCACGATGGACGTGGTGCGCGTGCAGATCAACGGTCACTGGCACGATCTGGCGAAGGTCGGGCGCGCGCCCAACCGCAACGCCGATCTCCAGCCCGTCGATTTGAGCCAGTTATGAGTGGATCATCCGTAGGGGCGGGTCTCAGACCCGCCCTTACCGAGGAATAGCTGCAATGACCGATCAACCCGACGACCTGCCGCTCCAACCGGACGCCGATAAGGGGCGCGAGCCGCGTTTCGTGCCCGGCGCACGGGGCACCCGCCTATTTTCGCTGGCGGCGCTGTTGGAGCGCATCGAAGATGCCTTCCGCGCCGAATACGACGCCGAGACGCTTCGAGAAGCCGATACCGCCCCTAAGCGGCTCAAGCTGATCCGCGAGACGGCGGATTACGTGCTGGCGGTCGAATCGGTGCAGTTGAGCCGTGACGAGCAAGCCGACCTGATCCGCCGCGCTTACAGCCGATTGTTCGGCTACGGCGCGCTCGACCTGCTGTTCGCCGACGACCGCGTGACCACCATCGCCCTCAACGGTGCGGAGCGCGCGGCGGTGCGCTACGGTCACGACGAACTGGTCACGCTCGCGCCGATCTTTGAGGACGACGAGCAGATGCGCGCGGTGATCGAGCGTCTGCTGACCGACGCCGGAGCCGAAATCCGCGACCACCTCGAAGCCATCGAAACCGGGCTGGTCATCGGCGGGCGTCCGGTCGCGCTGAACGTGGTGCTGCCCTCGATTGCCTTCGGCTACAGCGTCGATATTCGCCTGCATCCCCACCGCGCCCCCTCGCTCGACGATCTGGTCGATCAGGGCTTCATGACCCCGGAAGCGCTCAAGCTGCTGCGCGGGCTGCTGGCGTCTCAGTACGGCTTCGTGATTGGCGGGGAGACCGAAACCGGCAAGACCACGCTGCTCAACGCGCTGGCGAACGAGCTTCCGCCCGCCCGGCTCGCCGCCGTCGAGCGCGCTGGCGAGCTTCGGCTGCTGCCGGAGATCAAACGCTATCCGGTGCGCTGGGCGGTCGGTGACTCTCCGGGCGCGACTTTTGGCGATCAGATTCTTGCAGCGCTGGCGGATCAGCCCGACGGTTTGCTGCTGGACGAAGTGCGCGAGCCGGAAGCCATCGCCCCGCTGCTGAGCGTCGAGACTCCGCCCCGCCAAATCTGGGTCATGCGCAGCGCCCCCGATCACAAGCGGATGCAGAGCGCGCTGGGGATGCTCGCCCGCCGCTCCGACCCGTCTCAGGGGGAAGCGCCGGTTCACGCGCTCTATGATCGGCTGCCCTTCGCCGTCACCGTCGCGCGGATTCGCGGGCGGCTTCAGTTGTTCAGCGTAGCGGAATGGCAGTCGCGCATTGACAGCGACTACCCGGATTACGTCACGCTGATGCGCTATCAGGAAGGGCGCGCGCAGCCGACTGGCAATCCGACCGCCCGCTGGCTGGATTAGCGAGGCGATCACGATGGATTTCCCGCAGTTTTATCACCCTGATCGCGTCGGCAGGCTCTACCCGCCGGATTCCACTGCTGCTATCGCCGCCGGAACTGCCGCCGCCGTGACTCCCCGCTCCGAGGCTCGCACGCTGCTGCTGTTGGTCGATATGCAGGTCGATTTCGTGCATCCCGACGGCGCGCTCAGCGTGCCCGGCGCGGTGGACGACGCCCGCCGCCTGATTGAGTGGATTTTCCGCAACCTGAGCGACATCACCACCATCGCCGCCTCGCTCGACAGCCATCTGCCGCTCTCGATCTTCTTCCCGACGTGGTGGGCGAACGACGCCGGGCAGCACCCGCCGCCCTACACCGTGATTCGCAGCGCCGACGTGAGCGGCGGGGTCTGGAAGCCGCTCTACGACCGCGAATGGTCGGCGCGCTACTGCGAGAAGCTGGAGCAGCAGTCCAAAAAAGAACTGATGATCTGGCCCTACCACACCCTGATCGGCACGCCGGGTCACGCGCTGACCCCCGCGCTCTACGAGGCGATTGCCTATCACGCCGCCGCCCGCCAGACTCAGCCGATCTTCCTGCAAAAAGGCTCGATTGCGACCACCGAGTATTATTCGATCTTGGAGCCGGAGGTCAAAGTGCCGGATCACCCGGCGGGCGACCTCAACACCGACTTCCTGACACTGATCGCCAGCTACGACCGCATCTACATCGCCGGGGAAGCCAAGAGCCACTGCGTGCTGGAAACCGTCGCCTCGATCATGCGCTACTTCGCTCACCAGCCCGACCTCGTGAGCAAGTTCCGCGTGATCTCGGACGGCATGTCCTCGGTCGCGCACCCGACCATCGACTTCGACGCGCTGGCGAATCAGGCATACGCCCGCTTCGTCGAGCGGGGTTTGCGCATGGTCAGCTCCACCGATCCGCTGGAATAGCAGTCAGCTAAAAGCCTTCGCCCGATGCGACGACAGACGGATGCACACGGCAAGAATGGTAGTCCCGCCGGATGCTTTGAGCATCCGGCTGCGAAATCAAGCCCGCTAAAGCAGGCTGAAACGAACAGTCCTCCGGTTTTCAGCCGACTTCAGTCGGCTTGAAGCCCTAGCCAGAGGGCTTTGAGCCTCTGGCGAAGACCGGACTGGCACAGAATGCATCTTTGGCTGGCTGCTGACGGCTCTATGGGAAGAACCGCCGCGCCTTGCTCTCCAACTGCGCGTCTTTGCGAACCCGGTACAGCTTCGCCGGGCGACCCCCGGTTTCCCGGTAACGGCTGATCGGCTCGACGATGTTGGCTTCGCGGATTTTCTTGCGGAAGTTGGCTTTGTCCAGCTTGTGATCGTTGAGGATGATCATATAGGCGTCCTGAAGCTCGCGCAGCGTGAATTCCTCCGGCATCAGCTCGAAGGCGACGGCGGAGTATTCGATCTTGTAGCGCAGCCGAGTCAGGGCATAGTTGAGGATTTCGGCGTGGTCGAACGCCAGCGGCGGCAGGTGATACAGGCTGTGCCACGCGCTCCGGTCCGGCGGCAGCCGATCCTGCGACACCAGCGCGAAATAGGTCACGCTGATCACGCGGCGGCGCGGGTCGCGCAGCGGGTCGCCGAAGCTGTACAACTGCTGGCAGTACAGGTCGCCGATGGTGAGGGTTTCGGCAAGCTGGCGCTGCGCCGCATCGTCCAGCAATTCGCGGTCGAGCACCCGACCGCCGGGCAGCGCCCAACACCCTGCGAAGGGGTCGCAGTCGCGCCGCACCAGCAGCGTTTTCAGGTCGCGGTCGTACAGCGTGAACACCACCGTATCGACGGCGACCCAAAAACGTGATTCATCAGGGGAGGGTGGTTGACTCATACCCTCACTATAGAAGCTTCAGCCAGTGTCCGCAAGTAGGGGCAGACCCGCGGGTCTGCCCGGAGAACTGCATCGGCGCTACTGCGCCGCGTCCGTGACCGTCGCCAGCACGTCATAGGGCACGCCGCCCTGATTGTAAGTGGTGCCGTTGTAGGTGATGTACTGCGCCGCGCCGCTGCCGTAGCGGACCATCACCGCCGGCGTTCCGGTGACGCCCGCCTGCGTGCCGTAGTTGATGTCGGTTTGCACCTGCTTGGTGATGTCATTGTTGTTGACGCAGGTGAGCAGGTCGCTGTAGTTCAGCCCCTCGTCGGTCGCCAACTGCCGCCCCATATCCTGCGTATATCGCCCGCCGAAGGCGTAGTTGAACATCAGGTTATAGCCGTTCCAGTAGGAACCGGGCTTCTGCTGTTCCGCGCAGTCGAGCAGTTCGCCCGCGTACAGCGTAAGCTGACCGCCCGCCGTCGGGAAGATGCGGTATTCGAACTTGGCTTTGCCGTTAGTCACGTAGTTGTTCAGGTATTCGGTGATGATCGGGTGATATTCCTGACAGTGAGGGCAGGCGAAGTCCGCGAATTCGATCAACGTAATCGGCGCATTTGCGTCGCCGACCACGTAGCCGCCGTCCGATGCCCGCTCCTGCGGCAGGCTGGCGAAGTTCACGTCTCCGCCATGATTGCCGGAGAGCAGAATTGCGATAATCGCCACCACCGCCACCAGAATAACGACCGCACCGATGATGACGATGCCTTGACGATTGTCGGACGACGAAGCGCGACGCTTCATTGCTGCTGAAGTCATGGAATTCTCCGTTTCTGAATCTGGTTGACCGTCATTGTATCGTAAACGAGGATTGTGCTCAATGAAAAAATCGTTAAATTCCGCCGCGTGGATTGGTTAAGATAGAACTCTTTTCGAGCCATTCGAACTGGATCAGCGATGCGAGCGGTGGATATTCTTGCCAAAAAGCGCGACGGTGCGGCACTTTCCGGCGCGGAGATCAAGTGGTTGGTGGACGGCTACACGCGCGGCGACCTGCCGGATTACCAGATGTCCGCCTTCTTGATGGCGGTGTATTTGCAGGGCATGAATCGGCGGGAAACCGTCGATCTCACGCTGGCGATGGCGGATTCGGGCGAGAAGCTCGACCTTTCTGACATCAGCGACTATTGGGTGGACAAGCACTCGTCCGGCGGCGTGGGCGACAAAACCTCGCTGGTGGTGCTGCCGCTGGTGGCGTCCTGCGGCGTCCCGGTCGCCAAAATGAGCGGGCGCGGCTTGGGCTTCTCCGGCGGCACGCTCGATAAGCTCGAATCGATTCGCGGCTATCAGGTCGATCTTTCGGCGGATCGCTTCCGCCAGTTGGCGCGCGAGAACGGGATCGTGCTGGCGGGACAGTCGGTTGCGCTCGCGCCCGCCGACGGCAAGATGTACGCCCTCCGCGACGTGACCGCTACCGTGTCCAGCCTCCCGCTGATCGCCAGCAGCATCATGAGCAAGAAGATCGCCGCCGGAGCCAACGGCATCGTGCTGGACGTGAAAGTCGGGCGCGGCGCCTTCATGACCACGCTGGACGATGGGCGCGCGCTGGCGCAGACCATGGTCGAGATTGGGCGCGACGCCGGGCGCGACGTGATCGCGGTGCTGTCGGACATGGATCAGCCGCTCGGTGAGGCGGTCGGCAACGCGCTGGAAGTGGACGAAGCCATCGCCGCGCTCAATGGCGCCGGACCCGCCGACCTGCGCGAGCATTGTCTGGCGATTGCCGGGTACATGCTCAAGCTGGCGGGGCGTGGCGCGAACTGGACTGACGAGGCAGCAACTCGCGCGCAGCTTGCCCGCCATCTGGACGACGGCTCGGCGCTGGCGAAGTTCCGGCAGATGGTCGCGGCACAGGGCGGCGACCTCTCGATGGTGGACGATCCGTCGAAGCTGCCGCAGGCACGTATCGTCGAGCGCTTTGACGCCCCGCAGTCCGGCTATGTCGCTCAAACCGCCGCCGACGAAATCGCGTGGGCGGCTTTCGAGTTGGGCGCGGGGCGCGAGAAGAAAGGCGATCCGGTCGATCTGGCGGTGGGGCTGAAGCTGCACGTGAAAGTCGGGGATCGGGTGGAGCAGGGCGCTCCGCTGGCGACCATTTACGCCGACGACCAAAGCAAGCTCGCCGCCTGCCGCGCCCGCTTGAGCGCCGCTTTCTCGTATAATCAGCAGCCCGTCGATCCGCTGCCGCTATTTTACGGAATCGTCGGCGGTTAGCGCGCCGTCCACGTAGTGATAGCTGTGGATCGGCGCATTGATCCACCCGCCGTTCTGAAACCGAATCTCGCCGTTGAGTCCGCTGTAATCCACGTCCGCGATGAACTCGCGCGCCGCCTCCCGCGACCCGGTTTGCGCCGCTTCCACTGCGATCCGCATCGCGTCGTAGGTCAGCGTCGCCAGCAAGCCCGGCTGAGGCGCGAACCGATCGCCCGCCGGATAGCGTGCCGAGAAATCCGCGTCGGGCAGCGTCCCGCTGGAGATCACCGTCCACTGATCCAGCCGCTGGGTCAGCTTGGCGAAGCCGTCCAGCGCCGCCATGTCGCCTGCTGTGGTCGGCGCTTGATCGGCAAGGTCGGTCAGCCCGGTGGACAGCGCCGCCTCCTGCGCGATCTGCGGGTTCGAGAGCCAGAACAGCAACTCGCCGCTCGGCTGTTGGTTCCACCAGTCGCCGATCATCAGCTTGGGCAGATCGTCCGCGTCGGGCTGCTGCACGTAAACCCCGCTGGCGTCGTAGCCGATCACCAGCATCACCGTCACCAGCGGATCAGCGGCGATCCCCCGCGCGTGATCGGCTGCCCGCGCCGCGCCGCCGTCGTCCACCGCCAGCAGATCGACCGGAACCTCGCCCGCGTCGCTGAGCGCCAGCCGCGCGGCGTACAGCGCGTTGTAGCCGACTTCTCGATACCGCCCCTCGAACGCCGCGAACAGCGCCACCCGCGTGTGTTCCGGCGCTTGCACCACCGCGCAAGCAGTCACCAAAACCGCCAGTAGGGGCACGGCGCGCCGTGCCCAGTTTTTCTTGGTGTTCTTGGCGTCATGGCGGTTCAAGTCGTGTTTTTCTGCTTAGGAGCAGCTATTGGCGAGGTGTTCTTCAAACGTCTGCGCGAAGCGGTGATAGCCACTCCCGCTGCAATCCGCCTGAAAATACAGGTAATCCGAGGGCGTCGGATTGGCTGCCGCCTGAATCGACGCCAGACCGGGGTTCGCAATCGGACCCGGCGGCAAGCCGAAGTTGAGGTAGGTGTTGTAGGACGAAACCGCGCTGGTGTAATCCTCCTGCGTGATCTGGGGCCACCAGTCGCCCGGCTGCGCCAGCGCGTACTGTACCGTCGGATCGGCATCCAGCCGCATCCCGTCGTTCAGCCGGTTGACGTATACCCCCGCGATTTGCGCACCTTCGTCGGCGTGAACCGCTTCCCGCTGCACAATCGACGCCAGCGTGACCACCTGATAAATGCTCAGTTGCTCGGCGCTTGCCGCCGCCGGGATGCCCGCGCCCTCGATCTCCTTCGTGAACTCGTCCAGCAGCGTGTCGCGCAATTGTTCCGGCGTCACGTCCGGCGGCAGACTGTAGGTGTTCGGGAACAGGAAGCCCTCCAGCGACGCGCCCGCCGGAAGCCCGACCTTCTGCGCGAACGCGGGATCGACCGCCGCGCCCGCGCCCACCACCTTGAGAAAATCATCGCCGCTGAAGCCGAACAGCCCATTGTGATCGACGGCGGTGGCGACTTCTTCCATGCGCCAGCCCTCGATGATCGAAAACACGATCTGGCTGTTGCGCGAATCGGTCAGCGCGACGGCGATCTCGCGGGTGGACTGCGACCGCTTGAGGAAATAAGTCCCGGCTTGAAGCTGCACGTCGATGCCGTAGGCGCGCACGTAATCCACGAACAAATCCGCGTCGGCGATCAGCCCGGCTTGATGCAGATTCGCGGCGATCACGCGCGGCGTGTCACCCGGATTCACCGTGAACCGCACCGACGTAGTGTCGCTCCCAATCGGCTGATCCAGCGCTGCCTGCCGCGATTGCAGCGACAGCTTGATCAGCGCGGTCTGCACGTAATCGACCGGATGTCCGCCGGAGATCAGGAACAGCGCGCCAATTGCCAGCGCACCTACCAGCGCCAGCGCGACGACTAGCAGAATCAGCAGTTTGACCAGACAACTCAACGAGACACGACCCCCGGCGATCAGACGATTTGATAGCAGTTAGCAATTAGCGTCTGCTGGCGGTTTAAACCGTCAGCTAACCTTTACGTGGCGACCCGCTGAAGGGGTCGCCCGAAAGGGAACGCATGGGTCGCCCCTTTAGTGGGCGACGATTTTCGGTAGCCGAGGGATTAATCCCTCGGCGGTGCTTAGCGATTGGCTCTTGGCTAAAAGCAAACCGCAAACCGCTAAAAGCTGGAATCGCATTATAGCCGCTTCCCGCCTGACGCTGCCCCTACGCTTCCCCGTCGAATGGCGGCTCCGCCAGCCCGTCATGCACCGCGTCGAGGTAGCTTTGCAGGATCAGCCGCGCGGCGAGGTCGTCCACCGGAGCGCGAGCCGGTCGCTTGAGGCGGTGCGCCATCTCGTGCGCCTCAACCGTCGTGAGCTGTTCGTCCCATAGGAGGATCGGCAGCGTCGTCGCTTCCCGCAGATGCTCCACCCACGCCTTCACTCGATCCGCCTGCGTGTACTCGACCTCCGGCGGCGTGTCGAAGTCCGACGGCAGCCCCACCACGAACGCGCCCGCCTCCTGCTCGGCGGCGATGGCGTTCAGGCGCGCGAAATCCTCGCGCTTTGTCGTTCGCTTGATCACGCAGAGTTCGCGCGCGGTCAATCCGGCGCGGTCGCTCACCGCCACGCCGATCCGCGCCAGCCCGTGATCGATGCCGATCAAGCGCTTCACGTATTCGGGCTTTCGGTGCGGATGGTGATCCGCATCGGCAGCAGCGGGAGCTGTTGGAGCCACGCCGGGGAAAGTTGAACTTCCGGCGCGGCAGCCATGTCCAATTCGTCGCCGAGGTACACCGCCGCGTCTCCAAGCGATTTCCCGGCGAGGTTCTGCTGAAGCTGGGGAATATTGAGGTCGGTCACGATCTCGCCGCTGCAGGTCATGCTGAAGCTGACGCCGCCGCCGGTCTGCACGTCGGTGACTTCGCCGCGCTGGTAGGTCACGGTCTGCGGCTGGATCACGTGACCGCTCGGAATCTGCCCCGCCAGCCGCGCGAATGCGATCTGCTGCGCCAGCCCTTGATCGATCACGGTCGCTTCGACCACCGCGCGCATGGTCAGCGAGAGCGTGTCCGCCGTGTCGCCGACCTCGTGGTCGAAGGTCATCCAGTCGCTGCGTTCTTCGGCGATATGCACCGTCTCCGGGATGATGAATTGGTTGGCTTCCAGTCGCGGCAGCATTTCGGTGTAGGCGCCGTCTTGGATTTGCTGGCGCAGGATGTCCAGCAGCCGGTCGTGATCGGTCTGGGTGACGATCTGCACCGAGCGGCTGAGTCCGCCCAGTGTCGCCGCCACGTTGCGCACGTCCACCTGACCGGAGAGGGTAGGGTCAATCACCGTATTGATCAACCCGGCGTCCACGTTGCCCTGATCGCCCGACGATTCTTCGACTGCCTCAATCGGCACTTCGGCTTGCAGCCCGATTCCGGCGCTCACGGTTGCCGACTGGGTGGTGTGGAACAAGATCGGCGTGCCCGCGCTGGTGCTGACCAGCGTCCCGCTGGGCACGTTGATCGTGCTGTTGGTTTTGTTGATGAACACCACCGATCCGCTGGCGCTGGTATTGGTCAAATCCTGCGTCCCGCTGGTCGGGATGCTGGCGTGTTCCTCGATCTGCGTGCGCGCGATGATCGCGGGCATGATCCCGGCTTCCACGTCCACCTGCGTGCGGTCGGGATCGACCTGCGCCTGAATGGTCGCCGCCACTTGGAGTTGATCCTGCTTGGGGACGATGGTCACGACCGCGCTGGGGATCAGCAGGTAGGCGACCGAAGATCGTCAGCGCGATCAACAGAAACACCAGCACCAGCCGTCCGATCAATCCCAGCGATGACGCTTTGCGCTCGGTGCGCACCCGGCTGGCGACCGACATCAAATCGTCCGGGTCGGGATCGTCCTGCGGGCGTCCGAATCGATCCGTGAACACCCGCGACCGCCCGCGCTTCCATTTGCCCCGCGTGCTGGCGCCCACCGTCTCGAAGGTGCTGATCTTGAGTTCGTTCGCGTATCGGGTGACTTCCGGGTCGTGCGTGACCAGCGCCAGCCGGATCGCCAGCCGCATGGCTTCGCGCTGCACCAGCACCAAATCCAGCTTGCGGTTGAGCGCCGTCCCCTTTTCGGGCCAGATCAGCAGCACGTGCTGACCGCGCAAAAAGGTCAGGCGGTCGCGCACGGAGGCGACATCCTCACCGGGTTCTAGCTGGACGAATTCGGGTTTGATCGGCATATGATTAGGGCAAGAATTATTCTGTAGGGGCGGGTCTTAGACCCGCCCCTACCATGCTGAGATTATTGTGGATGCGCCGCTCATTTCGCCAGCAGACGCCGCGCTTCCGCCAGCGCCGCGCCCATCTTGCTGGCGTCCTTGCCGCCCGCCTGCGCCATCGTCGGGCGACCACCGCCGCCCCCGCCGATCACCGCCGCGATCTGCTTGATCAGGTTGCCCGCGTGGACGCCCTGCTGGGTCAAATCGTCGGTGACGGCGACCACCAACTGCGGCTTGCCGTCGCTGACGCTGCCCAGCACCATCACGCCCTCGCGCTTGACCGCGTTGCGGAACCAGTCCGACATTTCGCGCAGCGTATCCGGCGGCAGGTCGTCCACCTGCGCGATCAACGCCTGCTTGCCGTCTACCTGCTCCAGCTTGCTCAGCAGATCGTCGAAATTCTGCTTCGCCAACTGGCGCTGAAGCTGCGCCGCCTGCTTCTTGGTCTGCGCGAGTTCGGCTTGCAGCGCCTCGACCCGCTCCTCCACTTGATCGGGCGCGGTGTTCAACTGAGCCGCCACCTGCGCCAGTTGGTCGCGCTGATCCTCGACGTAATTGACCGCGCCGTGCCCGGTCAGCGCCTCGATGCGCCGGATGCCCGCGCTCACGCTGCCTTCGCTCACAATCAGGAACGAGCCGATCTGCGCGGTTTCGGTTACGTGACAGCCGCCGCAGAGTTCGTAGCTGAAGCGGTCGCCGTTCTGCGCCACCGTGATCGTGCGCACCCGCTCGCCGTACTTTTCGCCGAACAGCGCCATCGCGCCCTCGGCGCGCGCCTCGCTGAGCGACTTTCTCTTCCGCCACCACCGGGTAATTTCGCAAAATCGCGTCGTTGACTTCGCTCTCCACCGAGCGCAGGTCCTCCGGCGAGAGCCGCGCGTCGTAGGTGAAGTCGAAGCGCAGCCGATCCGGCGCGACCAGCGATCCGCGCTGCTGAACGGTCGTGCCCAGTTGGTGACGCAGCGCCGCTTGCAGCAGGTGAGTTGCGGTATGGTTGCGGGTAATGTCGGCGCGGCGCTCGGCATCGACTTCGGCGATGGCATCATCTCCAACCTGTGGAGTACCTTCAATTACTTCACCGAAATGGACAATCAGTCCACCAACAGGGCGGCGCACATCTTCAACGTCAACTTCCCAACCGGGAAGGTCATAATATGCTCGAATTTTCCCCGTATCGCTTACCTGACCACCGGATCTCTACATAGAAGGGTGTCCTGTCTAGGACGATCTCTACTTTATCACCGATGCTAACCTTTTCATCTTCACCGAGCCGTACTCCGTCTCGCAGGATGGCGAGAACTATGGGTCCGGGTTTGTGATCTTCCTCATTCATCATCATGATGGTCGAGGAATACGGATCAGATATTACTCCCAGTGGACCGAGACTGGTTCGATAAGGATTTGGCAGTTGAAGCGTCTCCAATAAGAGTTGATAGGACTTAGCCGTATCAATACTGCCCATTGTCTTACCGCCGCTGACCTTCGCGTGTTCCTGCTCCGCGCTCTCGAAGCCGGAGAGGTCAACCGTGTAGCCCCGTTCTTCGACCACGTCCTTCGTCACCTGAATCGGCAAGCCGAGCGTAGCTTTCAGGTAGAACGCTACCCGACCTTCAAGCTGACCGCCCGGCGGCAGCTTGCTGATCTCGTAGTCCAGTTCGCTCAGCCCGCGATCCATCGTCCGCCGGAAGCGTTCTTCCTCGCGGGTGATGGTGCGGGTGATGGTCGCCGCCTTCTCAATCAGATCGCTGTAGTGCCCGCCCATCACGTCGATCACCGTATCGACCAGCTTGCCCAGAAACGGCTCGTGCAGCCCGATTTTGGTGCCGAAGCGCGCCGCCCGCCGGATCACCAGTCGGCAGACCGAGTCGCGTCCCTTCGCGCCGGGCAGCACGCCGTCGCTGATCAGGAACACCGCCGCTCGAATGTGATCGGCGATCACCCGGTAGGGCACGATGTTCGCCTTGCGCTCGGCGTCGTTCTGCCCGGTGAGCTTCTGGGTCGCCTCGATGATCGCCATGAACAGGTCGGTGTCGTAGTTGTTGGTCACGTTGTTGACCACGCTCAGGATGCGCTCCAAGCCCATCCCGGTATCGACCCCCGGCTTGGGCAGCGGCTGGTCGAACGCACCGGTGTGCTTCGGGTCTGCCTGCGTGCGGTTGTACTGCATGAACACCAGATTCCACAGTTCCAGAAAGCGGTCATCCTCCGCCTGCATCAGCGGCACGATGCTGTCGATGCCCAGTTCCGGCGTCTTGTCCCAGTGGATTTCGCTGGTCGGACCGCAGGGTCCGGTTTCCGCCATCTGCCAGAAGTTGGTTTTCGATCCCATGCGCGCCACCCGGCGCGGATCGACCCCAATGTCGTTGATCCAGAGTTCGTAAGCCTCGTCGTCGTTCTGGTAGACCGTGAACGCCAGCCGATCCGCTGGCAGCCCGTAGACCTCGGTCAGCAGGGTGTAGGCGTAGCGGATCGCGTCGCGCTTGAAGTAATCGCCGAAGCTGAAGTTGCCCAGCATCTCGAAGAAGGTGTGATGTCGCGGCGACGGACCCACTTCTTCGAGGTCGTTGTGCTTCCCGGCGACCCGCATACACTTCTGCGAGGTGGTCGCGCGGGTGTAGGGGCGCTTGTCCAAGCCGAGAAACACGTCCTTGAACTGCACCATGCCCGCGTTGGTGAACAGCAGCGTCGGGTCATTGCCGGGGACGAGCGAGGACGAAGCCACTTTCTTGTGCCCCATTTCCTCGAAAAAGTCCAAAAATGCCGCGCGCGCTTCCGCGCTGGTCATCGGTTTCATGTTGCGGAATGTCCTGTGAAACAGCCAGTATTTTATCGTCATTATAGCCGCAGAACGCCGATTCTTGTAGGGGATTGGTATACTGTATGACGCTACTTCACACGACGAGGCTAGAATGTTCACCACCCAAGCACGTGATTTACTCGCACAGCCGTTGATCGCCCGCCTGTCCACTATCGACGGGAACGGCTATCCCCATACCGTCCCGCTCTGGTTCGACCTAGACGGCAGCGACCTTATCATCATCAGTGACCGCAGCACCCGCAAAGTCGATCACATCGCCCGCAATCCGAAAGGCTGCATTCAGATCGGCGGCGACGACGGCGACCCCTGCGGCTATCTATTCAAGGGTACGCTGACCGTCGAGCCTGATCCGGGCTATCCGCTGGCTGGCGCAGGTGACGCGCCGCTACGAATCCGGCGAGAAAGCCGAGCAGGACATCGAACTCTGGCGCACCACGCTCGACATGATCGTCATTCGGCTGAAGGTCCAGCGCGTCATCAAAGTGATTTAGGACTGAGGTTCGAGGACTGAGGACTGAGTAAGAGCAAACATCCATTGCCTCTTTTTGTGGGAACGCCCAACTGGTTTCAAACGAGGCGGACGCTGGGTTATTCTTAGTCCTTAGTCCTCAGTCCTCAGTCCTGACTTTCTGCTATACTTAGGCAAATTTGACCACCGCAAGTTAGGAACCGAACCAATGACGACTGTCACCAGCATCGACCAGCAGGTCGAAATTTTGATGTCCGGCGCGGAATACGGCGATCCGCAGATCAAGCAAGCCATGACCCGCGAACTCCGCGAGCGCCTGATCGAAGCGGAGCAGCAGGGGCGTCCGCTGCGGGTGTACTGCGGCTACGATCCCCGCACCGCCGATCTGCATCTCGGTCACACCATCACCATGCGCAAGCTGCGCCAGTTTCAGGAATTCGGGCATGACGTGACTTTTCTGGTCGGCACCTTCACCAGCTTGATCGGCGATCCATCCGACAAGGACAAGGCGCGCGATCAACTCACGCCTGAACAGGTCGAGGAACATGCCCGCACCTACGCGCAGCAGGCGTTCAAGATTCTCGACCCACAGCTCACCCGCGTGCGCCAAAACGACGAATGGCTCTCGACCCTCGACTTCGCGGACATCATCCGCTTGGCGAGCAACTTCACGGTGCAGCAGTTCCTCGTCCGCGAAAACTTCGCCAAGCGCATGGACGCGGGCGAGCCGATCTACCTGCACGAGTTGTTCTACGGCTTGATGCAGGGCTACGACGCGGTCGCGCAGGAAGCCGACGTACAGGTCGGCGGGCAGGATCAGTTATTCAACATTCTGGTTGCGGGGCGCAAGCTGCAAGAGGCGCTCGGTCAAAAGCCGCAGATCGCCATCATCATGGGCGAAAGTCTGCCCGGCACCGACGGCGAGATCAAGATGAGCAAGAGCCTCGGCAATCACATCCCGCTGCTCTCCGAGCCGTGGGATATGTTCGGCAAGGTGATGAGCGTGCCGGACAAAGCCATGCCCATCTACTACAAGCTGATCATCGGCTGGTCGCCCGCTCAGGTCAACCAGCTAATCGACGGTCTGATGCTGGGCACGCTGCATCCCAACGAGGTCAAGATGCGCCTCGCCCGCGAGATCGTGTCGATCTTTCACAGCCCGGAAGCTGCCGAAGAAGCCCAGCGTCGTTGGGACGAGGTCTTTCGCGGCGGTGGCGGCGTCCCGGACGACATCCCCGAAGAACCGCTCGCCGCCGAGGAACGGATTACCGACATTCTCCGCCGCCTGAACATGGTCAGCAGCGGAGCCGAAGCCCGCCGTCTGATCCAGCAGAACGGTGTCCGCATCGACGGCGAACCAGTTGCCGACCCGCTAGCGTCGATTTCGCCGGACGCGCTCCCGGTGGTGCTGCAAGTCGGCAAGCGCAAATTCGTCCGGCTGATCCCGGCGCAGTAGCGAAATGCGGAGAGGCATGGCGCCGCCATGCCCTTGTATCTGAGCCGAAATAGCGCATTGTAGGGGCACGGCACGCCGTGCCCCGTTTTTCTTCTTCGAGGGGTCTTACCCCCCCGCCTGCTGAGTCGCCGTCTGCCCGAACAACCCATCCAGCATGTGGATCACGCCGTTGGTCGCGGCGATGTTCACGTCGATCACCTGCACGCCGTTGGCGTAGATCGCGTTGTTGTCGGTGGTGATAGTGATGGTCGAGCCGTCCAGCGCGGTCAGCGTCCCGGCGTCGAGAATCTGCCGCGAGGTGTACTTGCCCTCGACGATGTAGGCGCGTAGCGCGTTCGCCTGATCCGCCGTGCTCATGCTGTCCATGGTGAAGTTGGCGGGCGCGAAGATGGTGTACTGGGTATCGCCCGTGAACATGTCGCTCAGTCCGGCGCTCTGGAGCGCGTCCGCGAACGCCGTCAGGTTCGGGTCGGCGTTGAGCGCGTCGATCAGCGTGCCCGGCTTGGGCAGCATCCCGCGCACGATCTCGACTGCCGATTCGTCCGTCACCAGCGTGAATAACTGCTCGTTGCCCGGCGTGCCGATCAGCGCGACCAGCGTATAAGCGTTCTCAGGAAGCTGCAAGCCGGTCTGCTGCGCGAACACCGTCGACGGATTATTCGGGTCGACCACACTCACGTCGAAGGTGCCGAGTCGCCGACCAAGCTGGACGACGAGCTGGTGTTCGGCGAGGGATAGCCGATCTGGGCGAAGTACACCGCGTCGCCGCGCACCACGTTCACCGGGTCACTGCCTTCCACCGCGTTGACGAAGGTGAATCCGCCCGTGCTGGGCTTCAGGTCGCTGTAATCCTCCGGCACGACCGTCGTCTGCAAGCTGCTGGACGACCCGATCACCGCGACCGTCTGCCACGTGCCCGAACTGGCGCTCACGTCCACCGGGGCGACTGCGCCGCTGCTCGGCGACTGCCCCTCGTCCGCGAAGCTCAGCGTCTGCGTGCCCGGATCGACCGCGATCCATTCGCTGACGCTCGGATAGGTCAGGTTCTGAACCGTGAGCGACCCGTTCACGTACACGTCGATGCCCGAAGCGTTGGGCGCGAAGTTCGCAAAGCGCAGATACGCGCTCTGGTCGGTGGGCGTGCCCGTCATTTC
The DNA here is from genome assembly GCA_963814185.1 of uncultured Chloroflexia bacterium. Classification (GTDB taxonomy): domain Bacteria; phylum Chloroflexota; class Anaerolineae; order Aggregatilineales; family Phototrophicaceae; genus Flexifilum. Next base: position 810,557 of record CAWFCF010000004.1, read on the forward strand.
CGGCGTCGCCATCACGGGCGTCGCTGCTGCCGTCGTCGGCGCGGCGGTCGGCTGAGCGGTCGCGGGTGGTGCGGTCGTTTCCATGGTTGGCTGCGCGGTCACGCCAACCGTGACCTCAACCGTCGGAAACTGCGTTACCTGCAACGGCGGTTCCATCGTGCCGGTCGTGGGAACAGGCGGCTCCAGCGTGATCGCCTGCGCCGAGACGTATGCCACAGCCAGCAGCGCCAACATCAGCGCCAGTACTATCGTAGGCAGATTTTTCCGCATAGGTTAACTCCTCGTCATATACCGTAACGATGAAATGTCGAAGTTAATTATACGGATAGAATCTTACAGATTGCCTTGCGGTTGATGAACTTCTCGTGAGAATGTGACTGACACGGGGCGTAAGGGCGCACGACTGCGATACCGCCACAGAATAACGGGGTCACTGCTTGCTAACTTCACCTCACCCTCTAGCCCCCTCTCCACGTCGTGGAGAGGGGGAGCCAGACGGGTCACAATGGGTTTTTTAGTCTCCTCGCCATACAATGGCGAGAGGATGCCGACCGAAGGTCGGACGGGGTGAGGTTGGTAACAAATTCCGCCACCACGTTATCTTGTACCCGTATCACGGCTGCGCGCCGGTTCGCTATCGGGCGGGAATATTATTGTACGAACAGCAGCACGCCGCTGGCGATCACCAGCACCGCCAGCATGAACCACTCGAACGCCGCTTTGTTGATGTGGTCGATCACTCGTCGCCCGACGAACACGCCCAGTCGGGATGATCGGCACCACCCAGATCACGTTCAACAGCGTGCCGAAGTTCATCAGCCCGGCGAGGATTAAGCCCGGCAGCTTGATCAGGTTGACGATGGCGAAGAACAGCGTGGTCGTGCCCACGAACACCTGCGGACTCACGTCTTGCAGCAGCATGTAGGCGGTGAACGGCGGCGCGCCCGTGTTCGCCAGCGCCGATCCCAAGCCGGAGGTCGCGCCCGCCAGATACCCATGCCAATCGCGCGGCTGATAGTCCAGCGACCGCAGCCAGTGATCCGCGATCTTGTAGGCGACGAAAATCAGCGTGAAGATGCCGAGGATGTGCCGCAGCGTCAGGTTGTCCAGATTTGCCAGCAGGTAAGTGCCGACCACAATGCCGATCACGGCAGCGGGCAGCATCAGCCGGACGTAGCGCAGGTCCCACGTGTTCCAGTAGAACCACAGCGCGAACACGTCGGCGATCATCAGCAGCGGCAGCGCGAGGCTGATCGCCGACGCGACTGGCATCACCAGCGTGAGCAGCGGCGTGACCAGCACCACCAGCACCGCGCCCAAACCGCCTTTGGACAGCCCGATCAGCACCGCGACGATGACGAGAATGACGTAGAGTTCCATGCCTGAAATTATAGAAAGCCCGGAAATAAAAACGAGGTTGGTATCATGCCAACCTCGTTAGTTGCTTAGGGCGATTCGGTTTCGTCCGGGCGCGTCCACGTCAGGTATTCGCGCACCTTCAAGTCCGTGTTGCGGATTTTCATGGCGAGGTCGGCGGCGAGATTCCGCATCAGTCGGTAGCCAAGCTGCGGATACGAATCGCACAGCAGCATCAATTTCTCGCGCGGGATCACCAGCGCGCGGCTGTCCGGTTGAACCGCCACCGCTCGCGCCGAGCGCACGCCCTGATCCACCAGCGCCACTTCGCCGAACGACTGCCCGCGCCGCAGCCGCGCAATCGTCTGCGGCTGACCTTTGCCCGGCTTGCCCACCAGCGCTGGATCGACCTGAATGTCGATTTCGCCGTCCACGATCACGTAAAGCTCGCTGCCGTCGCTGTTTTCCTCGAAAATCACGTCGCCCTCGTCGAAGCTGTGTTCGGTGCAGATCGAGGCGATCAGTTCAAGCTGGGTGAGCGTGAATTCGTAAAAAATGTCTGCTTGCCGCAGCGTCGAGACGACAGACATTCTAGCCTCCAGTGTGGTCGGGCGGTACACTGGGCGATTGTAGCACAGATTTGGTCACCTAGCGGAGCCGCGATGGACTTCACAATCGACGAATTGATCTGCGCCTGCATTTCCCGGCAGGTCGAGGACGGCGAGGTGCTGGCGCAGGGAATCAACACGCCGCTGGTGATGGGCGGCTTCATCCTCGCCCAAATGACCCACGCCCCCAACGTCCGCTTCGCCTCCGCCATCGGGCAGAGTATCTGCCGCGATTGGGCGGCGCTCGGTGTAGGGCGCATCGAGGATTTATGGCTCGGCAAAGGGCTAATCCACCTCGGCTTTGTCGCGGCGGCGGCGGATTTGTTGCCTAAGTTCAATCCGAAGGAGTTCTTTCGCCCCGCGCAGGTCGATTCGCTCGGCAGCTTCAACAACATCGCCTTCGGTCGAGATTATCATCGTCCGCGAATGCGTCTGCCCGGTTCCGGCGGCATCCCCGACGTGACCACCTACTCCGAGCAGATTTATCTGTACGTGCCGCGCCATTCCCGCGTCACGTTTGTCGAGAAGGTCGATTTCGTCAGCGGATTGGGGCATGTGCCGGGTCGCAAGCGCGGTCGCGGACCTAACTACCTGATCACCGACTTGGGACAGTTCGACTGGGCGAACGGACAAATGCGATTAACCAGCACCCATCCCGGCGTCACCGTTGAGGACGTGCAGAAGAAAACCGGCTTTCCACTGGAAATCGCGCCTGATCTCTGCGAAACGCCGCCGCCCACCGATGCCGAACTCCGCCTCCTGCGCGACCAGATCGACCCGCTCGGCGTCCGCAAGCTGGAAACCCTCGGCGGCGCGGCGCGCAAAGACCTGCTCCGCGAAATCCTCGAACGCGAAGGCGCATATTAGTACCGAATTCCGATAGATGATTTCACAGGGAAATCGCCCGTAGGTCGAGTTCGGTGCTTCGTAGGGGCGCGGCACGCCGCACCCGGTTTTAATCGCTCGGCACTACGGTTTGATCGACCAGTCGCCGATGTTGCGGAATCGGTCGGCGGGCGAGGCGATGAAGCCCAACTGCACGCCCTTGACGTTGGGCGAGGTCACGAACGTGAACAGGGGATAGTACAGCGGCAGCGCCACTGCGTGATCCACGAATACGCGCTGGAACTCCTGATAGTCGCTCACCCGGTTGATCCCGAACGGGTCTTGCCGCGCCTTTTCCAGCAGCTCGCTGATCCGCGTATCCGCGACTCCGCCGTAATTCTTGCCATCGGGATACTGCCCCTCGTGCCAGAAAGCGTACACGTCCGGGTCGGCGCTGCTGCCCAGCGAGTATTCGACCAGCGCCGCGTCGAAATCGTGCGCCTTCAGCCGCGCCTGATAGCTGTCCGCGTCCACTGCGTCCACCGTGACTTGCAGGTTGAGCTGCGACCACTGAGTCGCAATCTCGTTGGTCAGGTTCACCAGCGCCGGATCGTTCGGCGTGAGGATCGAGAAGCCGAACAGCGCGCCGTTGGTGGCGGTGGGCGCTTCTTCGGTCGCGTCGGCGTTGAGCCGCTGCAAGCGGTCGCTGGCGGTCTGCAACAACTGCCGTGCCTGATCCGGGTCATAGGCGGGCCACTGAAGCCCGGAGAGATACGCCCACGATCCCGGCATCAGTGGGCTGTTGGCTTCGCTCGCCTGATTCGACAGCGTGCGCTCAATTGTGGACGTGCGATCGATTCCGGTTTCCAGCGCCGTCCGCAGCCGTTGATCGGTGAAGAAGCTGTCCTTGCTCCAGTTGTAGATGATCACGCCGAGCGTGTCCTCCAGCGCGTTATGCATGTCCAGATTGGCGGCGTTGGCGGCGTTGAACAGCGGTGAGCGCTCGCTGCGGTCGCGGGCGGCATAGCCGTCCACCGAGCCGTTTTGCAGCGCTTGAATCGCGTCGTCCGAACTCCCGTACAGCCGGAATGTCACCCGATCCACCGCAAAGGCGTGCTGCTGCGCTTCCGGTCGCTGACGGTACACGGGGGCGGCGCGCAGATCAACCTCGTCCACGTGAACCCCGTCCGACGCGCGCAGCGCTTCCAGTTGATAGGGTCCCGTGCCAATCGGCGTCAGGTTGAAGGGGTGATCGGTGATTTGCGCGGCGGTGGTGCCTCGCAGCGCGTGTTCCGGCAGGATGCCGATTTGCAGGCGGTCGAGGAAGTTGCCCAGCGGCTGCGCCAGCCGGAAGCGGATCAAATAGTCGCCCAGTTGATCGGTTTCGACCGTGCGCCAGAACGCGCCCAGATCAGGATCGCCGGGGAAGTCCGGCGAGCGCAGCAGCGACATGGTGTAGGCAACGTCGGCGGCGGTGAAGGGCACGCCGTCCTGCCACAGCACGTCCTGTCGCAGGAAAAACACATAATCCAGCCCATCCGACGAGATGATCCAGCGTTCCGCCAGCGCGGGCACCGGTTCGCCGTAGCTGTCGGTGCGGGTCAAGCCTTCGAAAATCAGGGAGGAGATGTCGCGGTCAACCGGATTCAGCGACGCGAACAGCGGATTGAGCCGCTGCACCGATCCGACCAGCGCTTCGCGGTAGCTGCCGCCCTGCGACACCGGCGTGAGGATCGGCGCGGGCACGTCCGACGCCACAGCGGTCGGCGGGATGACGATGTTGTCCGGCGTCGCGCTGGCGTCGAGAGCAGGCGTAATGGGACTCGGTGGCGGAGTGGTGTCGTTGTTCCGCAGCGTCAGGCTGACCGCGAACAAGCCTGCGGCAAGCACCAGCGCGATCAGTTGCCAGCGGAAGCCGCGCATGAGTCACCTTCGGCGCTGGACACCCGTAGGATGGAGTTCAAGCGACCTTATCTTGAATAGGAAACGGAGAGGATGGCGATGGCGATGAACGCGACCCCCAACCCAATCGTGATTTGGAACAGCGTCTTTTCCAGTCCGCGCCGCGTGCGTGTGATGCCGCCGGTTTCGCCGCCGCCCAGCAGATCGCCTAGTCCCGTCCCCTTGACTTGCAGCAGGATCAGAATCACCAGTAGGACGGAAATAATCATTGAGACAATCATGAAGGCGCGTTCCATGCCCGAAACTCCTCAAACGGCTCTAAAGACTGCCGCATTGTAGCACGGGCAATCTCAATTGCAAACCCTCGTCCCCCCAACGTTCTATCGCCGCTTTTATGGGCTAGGGGCGCACGGCTGTACGCCCCGGTTGCTAATCTGATGCGGCCGCAGGTCGCCGGGGTGAGGTGTCTCTTACGCCGCCGCTTCCGTGCTCACGGGTGCTGCTTCGGTAGCGGGCGTCACCGTCCCGGTGGTCAGGTAATTCACCGCTGCGTCCAACTGCGGATCGTCCTCGCCCGGCGCGAACGTCCGGTTATCCCACGGCACCACGATGTCCGGCGTGATCCCTTTCTGGTGAATCCAGCGACCGTCCGGCGTCAGCCACTTGGCGATGGTCAGCCGCACGCCGCCGCCGTTCACGAGTTCCTGCCACGTCTGCACCGTTCCCTTGCCGAAGGTGGTCGTACCCATCACCGTTGCCAGATGATCGTCTTGCAGCGCGCCGGTCAGCAGTTCGGAGGCGCTGGCGCTGCTCTCGTTGACCAGCACCACTATCGGCACCTGAATGTTGGCGAAGTCTCCGGTCGCGTCATAGGGCTGCGTGTGCCCGTTTCCGAAATCTTCGGTGGTGATCACGCCCGACTTGATGAACGCGCTGCCCACGTCTACGGCAGCGGAGAGCAGCCCGCCGGGGTTGTCGCGCAGGTCGAGGATCAGCCCGCTGCGGCTGTTCACGTCCAGCGATTAAATCGCGCTGTCGAGGTCGGCGCGCGCGGTCGCCGTGAACTGGTTCAGCTTGATGTAGGCGATGTTGTTGTCGAGGATTTGGCTCTCCACGTTCGGCACCGTGATGTGCGCGCGGGTGATGGTGAAGTCCAGCGTTTGATCGCCGCGCCCGACCCTGATCGTCACCGGCGTTCCCTCTGCGCCGCGCACCAGCGCCGCCAGATCGGTCTGGTTCATCCCGGTCACGTCGGTGCCGTCCACCGCGAGGAAGATGTCGCCGGGGCGAATGCCGGAGTTCTGCGCCGGGGCGCCTTCCAGCAAGCCCACCACCTCGATCTTGCCGGTCGTTTCATCGGTGTGAATCACCACCCCGATTCCGTCGAACTCGCCCGATAGATCGCTGTTGAGCAGCTTGTATTCATCGGGATTCATGTAGCCGCTGAACTGGTCGTTGAGCGCATCCACCATGCCTTTCGCGGCGCCGTCCACCAGCGTAGCGGTGTCCACCTTGTTGATGTAGTCGCTCTGGATCAGGTTATAGACCTGCCAGAAGGGGGCAAACGCATCCTGCACGTCGGGCGGCACGCTGGTGCTGTTCCCCTGTGCCGTTCCGACCGCGTATTGATTCCCCAGCGCGAACCCGGCGAAGAAGATGATGGCGACCGTCAGCGCCACCGAGAAATGCTTGAGACGCCCGCGAAGGGCGTTCGGGACTCTCATGAATGTGCTCCATAAATTACACACTGTTGTTATGATTATAGTCGCTGCTGTGGTCGAAACGAGTAATAAGGCGATGAGAGATGGGACGAAAATTACGAACTGGTGATCCTTGGATGCCCGGCTTTCGCTACGGGGCGCTGCTGCCGCCGCTGACCCTCAACCTGATTGTCACGGATACCGCGCGCTCGGTCATGTTTTATCGGCAGGTGTTGAACGCCGAAGTCCATTACTATGATGTGGATTTCGCCGCGATGCGCGTCGGCGCGGCGGAGATTATGCTCCACGCCGACCACACCCACGAGGATCATCCGTGGCACCAAGCGCTCGCCGCCGGGACGCCGCGCGGCATCGGCGCGCAGATTCGCCTGCTGGGGATTGACCCCGACGAGGTGGAGCGTCGTGCCCGCGAATTCGGCGCGGTGATCGCCCGCCCGCCGACCAACAAGGGGCACGGCTGGCGCGAAATCCTCGTGCGCGACCCGGACGGCTACGAGTGGGGCGTCGGCGTGTTGATCGATCCAGCCAAAGGACCTGTTCCCATGACACCAAAGGCAAATCCATGAATCGCGCTGATCTGGTCGCCAACTGCCAGAGCAAGCGCGGCGCGGCGGTCGAGCAGCCCTTCGGTCCTGAAGTCGATGTGTTCAAGGTGATGGGCAAAATGTTCGCGCTGATTCCGGTGGACGCCGATCCGCCGTCCATCAGCCTGAAGTGCGATCCGGTGCTGGCGCAAATCCTGCGCGAAAACTACTCAGCGGTGACTCCCGCCTACCACATGGGCAAAAAATACTGGAACGGCGTTCTGCTCGATGGCAGCGTGCCCGACGACGAAATCGTGGACTGGATCGATCACTCGTATGATCAGGTGGTCAGCGGCTTGACCCGCGCCCAGCGGAAAACGCTGGAATCACTACACTAAACCGTATCAACCCAAACGAAGGATCAACCATGCGCGCTTTGAAATTAGCCCTGCTTGTGTGCATTCTGTTGTTGAGCATCACCCCCGTGTTCGCCGCCAAGCCCGGCTCGACGGCGGACATTCTGGCGCGGCTTGGCGGTTATCCCTGCCCGGATAGCGACTTCACCTGCGTCAAGCTGACCGTCCCGCTCAACCATTTCGCGGTGGATCGCGGGCGCACCATCGACGTGGTGTTCGGCGTGCTTCCGGCGACCGGCGAGCGCAAGGGCATGTTCGTCACCGCGACTGGCGGACCCGGCTCCTCCGGCTTGGCGTCCGCCGATTCCTACACCGCCGCCTTCGATCCGTCCATCCCGGAGCATTTCGACATTGTGTTCTTCGACCAGCGCGGCGTGGGACAGTCCGGCGATCTCGAATGTCCCAATGCCGCCGTGACCTACTATCAGCAGGACGCCCGCGCCGACACGCCCGCCGAAGAAGCCAACCTGATTGACCAAGCCAAGACCTTCGCGCAGGACTGTGTGAACGAAATCGGCATCGATCCGGGCTTTCTGCCGTTCTACGGGACGAATCAGGCGGTCGAAGACCTCGATCTGTTCCGCCAAGCCATCGGCGACGACAAAATCTGGCTTTACGGCGAGAGCTACGGCACTCAGTACGCGCAGGAGTACGCCGCCGCCCATCCCGATCACCTTGCCGCGCTGATTCTCGACGGCACCGTCGATCTGACCCTCTCCGGCACCGACTTCTTGGCGGGGCAGGCGCAGGCGTTCAACGACGTGCTGGTGCAGACCCTTCAAGCTTGCAATGACAACTCAAGCTGCTCCGGCGACGTGGATGGCGGCGACGCGCTGGCGGTCTACGACGATCTGGCGGCGGAACTCGATACGTCTCCCGTCAGCTTCGATTTTCCGCTGCCCTCCGGCGGGAAGGCGCATCGCAGCTTCACCCGCGCCGACCTCGAAGGCGGCGTGATCGGCTTTCTTTACTCCGAAGGCTCTCGTCTGATCTTGCAGCGTGCCATCGCTTCGGCGTCGCATGGCGATCTGGTGCCGCTGGCGCGCATCGCCTATAACTCGCTGGAGATCGACCCCGAAACCTTGGAACCCGCGCCCGACCCGACCTTCTCCGACGCGCTGTTCTACACCGTCGAATGTCAGGACTACAACTATTTCAGCGGCACGCCCGATCAGCGAGCGGCGGCGTACATTCGCGCGGGCGATGCCACCGATCAGTCGATCCCGCGCCTTAGCGACATCTTCTATGGCGATCTTCCCTGCGCCTTCTGGCCCTCCGCGCCGGAGCCGGATCGTCCCGCGCCGCTGACCGCCGCCGGAATCCCGACCATCGTTCTGGGCGCCACCGCCGACCCCGCCACCCCGCTCCAGAACGGCGAGGATGTGTTCAGCCGCCTCAGCGACGGCTATCTAATCGTCACCGACGGCGGGCCTCACGTGACCTTTGGCTGGGGCAATGCCTGCCCGGATGACATCGTGACCGCATTCTTGGTGGACGATCAAATGCCCGCTCGTCGTCAGACCGGCTGCGACGGCGTGATCGCTTACGATTATCTGCCCAACCCGCCCGCTAGCGCCGCCGACTATGCCGATCCGCTGGACGCGCTCGACACCGCCTATCTCTCACTTTACTATCTGCCCGAATATTACTATTGGGATACTTCCACCACGACTTCGATCGGCTGTCCCTCCGGCGGCACCCTGACCTTCGCCGCCGCCAATTCGGGCGCTGCGCTGACTTTCGATCACTGTGCCTTCTCGGACGGTTTCGCTATGACCGGTACCGGCGAGGACAATTTCTTCGACGACGGCAGCACCCACATCAAAGTAAGCGTCACCGGATTGGAGAGCGGCAACCTGACCTATCGCTACAGCAGCGACGGCAGCGTCCGCGTCACCGGGACTTACGGCGGTCAGACCATCGACCTCAGCCAGTAATAAGGGGGGAAGATTATCGTAGGGGCGCACGGCTGTGCGCCCACAAGACGCAAGGGGTATAGAGACATGGCGCGCCATGCCCAACTTGCCGCCCGCGTATGCAGTTGAAATATCTGGCAGGGGGATTACCGTAGGGGCGGGTCTCAGACCCGCCCCTACAAGACCTGCTTGCGAGCAAACATCGAAGGGCACCACACGCCATGCCTTCTCCGCTTGATTTCGTAGCGGATGGTTTTGGGCTGCTTTGTTGCGAAGATGTCTTTGGTAGGGGCAGACCCACGTGTCTGCCCCTGTGAATTCCGCCTGAAACTAATCCCCAACCGCCGGATGCGCCGCTTGATCCGGCATCAGCGCCGTCTCGTTGAGCGAGTCCTGCCGCAGTAGTTGCGGCCACCGCATAAAGATCACGCCCGACAGCACCGCGATGCAGATGCCGTTCAGAATCAGCGCTTTGTCGATGCCGATGGCGTCGCCAATCGCGCCCAGCGTGAGCGCGCCGAAGGGCGAGGTGCCCAGCAGCGCCAGCGTATACAGGCTCATGACGCGGGCGCGGTACAGATCGGGCACGACCGTCTGAACCCCGGTGTTCAGGCTCACCAGCAGCAGAATCATCGACGTGCCGAAAAATGCCGTCACCACCACCGCCGCCGGAACCTGCGTTTGCATTGCCAGCACGATGTTGGCGATGGCGTTCACCACCACTGCTACGGCGAGCACTCTGCCGTGTCCCAGCTTTTGGCTGAGCTGCGCGACGATGATCCCGCCGATCATCGATCCGACGCCTTCCGCAGCGCTCACGGCGGCGTAGCCTTCGGCGGGGGAGTGCAGCATTACGTCCGCGACCGCAGGCAGCAGCCTCAGGATCGGCAGCACGAAGAAGCCGCCGACCGCCGCCAGCAGCAGCAGCGGCGGGATCAGCGCGTCACGCCGCACGAATTCCAGCCCTTCCAGAAGCTGGCGAACCGGCGAGGATCGGCTGACCGATGCAATGGCAAAGGGGACTTTCATCACGAACAAGCTCGCCAGCACCGCCAGAAACGACACGCCGTTCAGGAAGAAGCACCACGCCGGACCGAACTGCACCAGCGCAATGCCCGCCGCCGTCGGGCCCAGCACCCGACCAAGCGCGTTCACAATCGAGTTCAGCGCGATTCCGCTGGACAGGTCTTCGCGCCCGACCATTTCGACGATGAAGGTCTGGCGCGCAGGCACGTCCAGCGCGTTGGTGATCCCCAGCAGCACCGCCAGCACGACGATGTGCCACACCTGAATGGTTCCGGCGAACGCGAGCGCCGCGAGGATGAACGCCAGCACCATCTGCGCCGCCTGCGTGAAGCGCAGCATCGTCCGTCGCGGGATGCGCTCGACCGCTACCCCGCCGAGCGGCGAAAGCAGCACCAGCGGCAGCCCGGCGGCGCAGGCGACGATCCCCAGCCACAACTCCGATTTGGTGATCTGAAACACCAGATAGCTCTGCGCAATTGCCTGCATCCACGTCCCGGAAATCGAGACGATCTGCCCACCGAAGTACAGCCGAAAGTTGGGGCTGCGCAGCGCGGAGAGCGTGCCATGCGAGATTGGTTTTTCAACCTGTGTAACCATACAACTCCTACTAACGGTATGCCTGTATTCGATACGAGTGAGAGCAATGCCTACTCCTGATCGGCGAGGATGCGGTGCAGCGCCGCCAGCCCGGTGTCAATCGCGCTGGCTTCTTCCGCCGTGAGTCGTTCGAGGATCGACGAGAAACGGTAGGCGATGTGATCGCGGACCGCGTTCAGCCGCCGCCGACCTTCGTCGGTGATGTGCAGCGTGAAGCGGCGGCGGTCGCTGGGGTCGGGGACGCGCACCACCCAGCCGCGCTCGACCAAACACTGCACGTGTTCGCTGGCGGCTTGCAGGCTGACCTCGCGCTTGTGTGCCAGTTCGCTCAGGCTGATCGCGCCTTCGGAAAGCTCCGCCAGCACCCGAATCTGCACCAGCGTCAGGTCGTTTTCGCCGCGCAGCTCGCGCGCCACGATCCGGTTCAAACGGGGAAGTACCGCGAGCAGTTCGTGACCGATCCGCTCGGTAGACTGTGAAATCGTCATGAAGTGTCCCTGCTTTGTCAAGTGACCTGATTATCAGGTTACTTGATGAATGTTAGAAGGTCAATGGAATTGGTATAGAACCACTTGAGCAAATCCCGCGCCAACGTTAAAACTTATGACAATCTTTGGCATTCGCTCGTGGTAGTGGGCATGGCACGCCATGTCCATCAACATTCGCCCTGAGCGAATGTGAGCCGGTTTTGATGGCTCAGTTTTCGCTCAGCAGTGGCTCAGTTATAATCACCCCACGAGAAAGAGATTAGCATCAATGGCTCAATGGCTCTCATTGAAAGACGCTGCCGCGCTGGTGCAGGATCGGCAGACCCTTGCGCTCGGCGGCTTCACCATCTACCGCCGCCCGGTCGCCTTCGTCCGCGCCTTGCTCCGCCGTGACCCGCCCCCGCGCGACCTGACCCTGCTGTGCTTCACCGCTGGCTTCGAATCCGACCTGCTGGTGGGCGCGGGCTGCGTGAAAACCGTCCGCTCGGTCTACTTCGGGCTGGAATCCTTCGGCTTCGCGCCCATGTTCACCGAGAAAGCCAACCGGGGCGAAATCGAAATCCTTGAGGAAACCGAATCCAGCTTGGCGATGGGGCTGCGCGCGCAGATGGCGGGCGTCGGATTCATGCCCTCCAGCGCATGGATCGGCACCGATCTCCCTCGCCTGCGCCCGGACGTGAAAACCGTGATCGACCCCTACACCGGCGACGAACGCATGGCGTTCCCGGCGATCCCCTGCGACGTGGCGGTGCTGCACGCGCTCTCCGGCGACCCTGACGGCAATGTGCTGCTCAACAACAACGTGGGTATCGATCTGGAACTGGTGGAAGTCTCCGACACCGTGATCGTCACCGTTGAGCGCGAGGTTGATCAGCTTGCGCCTTCGACCGACGGCTTGCTGATCCCGGCGCCCGGCGCGACTCACGTCGCGCTCGCTCCGCGCGGCGCTTACCCGACCTCCTGCTACCCCGATTATCCGGTGGGCGGCGGCGAGTTCATGCGCTACGTCGATGCCTGCAACGCGGGCAAATTCGACCAATATCTGGCGGAATTTCTAGAGAAGGACTGAGTAAGAACCTAGTGATGGGCATCGAGCCGTTCTGTTCTTGCTCAGTCCTCATCGCTCAGTCCTATCTTTTCAGCGGCAGCACGTATTCCGGCGCGACGCTCACGCGAACCGAATCGCCCGGCGCGGGCGCAGCCTGATCGCGGGTGGCGAGCCGGAAACTCAGCGGAATGTCCTGTGCGGTCTGCATTTCGACCCGATACGCATCCCCAAGAAATACGCGCTCGCGGATCGTCCCCGCAATCGTTCCCTGCGGATCGAGCGCGATCCCATCGGGATGCAGCAGCAGCGCGCCCGCTGTGCTGGCAGCTTTAACCGTGAAGCTGCCGAGCGCCGTTCGCGCCTGATTTCCCGCCAGCAACTCAATCGCAACGACGTTGTTGAAGCCGAGGAAGCGCGCCGCGAACACGGTTTCCGGGCGGTGGTAGACCTGCTCCGGCGTGCCCACCTGCTCGAACTGCCCGGCGTTCATCAGCGCGATTCGGTCGGCGATCACGAAGGCTTCGTGCTGGTCGTGGGTGACGTAAAGCGCGGTCAGCCCGACTCGTTTGATGATCTGCCGCAGATCGACCACCAGCCGCTCGCGCAGCGCCGCGTCCAGCGAGCCGAGCGGCTCGTCCAGCATCAGCAGGCGGGGATTGGGCGCGAGGCTCCGCGCCAGCGCAACTCGCTGCCGCTCGCCGCCGGAAAGCGGACTCACGTCGCGGCGCTCGAAGCCGCTCAGCCCGACCAGTTCCAGCACCTCGCGGGCGCGGGCACGTCGATTCTCTCGGCTGATCTGCTTCATACGCAGCCCAAACTCGACGTTTTGCAGCACGTTCAAATGCGGGAACAGGGCGAAATCCTGAAACATCAAGCCGAAGTCGCGGGTGTGAACCGGTTGGTGCAGGATCGACTGATCGTCGAGCAGCAGGTCGCCGCTGTCGGCGCTTTCCAGCCCGGCGATGATCCGCAGCAGCGTGGTTTTGCCGCAGCCGCTCGGTCCCAGCAGGCAGACGATCTCGCCCTCGCTCAGGTCGAGGTCGATGCCGCGCAGCACCGGCTGGCGCTCAAACGCGCGGGTGATGTGGGTCAATACGAGCATGGTGTTTTCCCGTAGGGGCGGGTCTTAGACCCGCCCCTACCAACGCGATCCCTTGTCCTAGAATTCCCCGATTCCGAGTGTGCGCGCCCGCTCGATCAGCACGAAGCTCACGCCGCACACCGCCATTAGAATGCTGCTCATGGCGAGCGCCTGCCCGTAATTGGTCGCGCCCGGCTGACCCAGCAACCGATAGATTACAATCGGCATGGTCGGCGTATCCGGACGCACCACGAACACCGACGCGCCGAACTCGCCCATGCTGATCGTGAAGGCGAAGGTCGCGCCCACGATCAAGCCCCGGCTGATCAGCGGCAGGTCGATGAAGCGGAACACCTGCTGCGGGGACGCGCCTAGCACCCGCGCCGCGCCGCGCAAATTCGGCGAAACCGCGCGAACCGCCGGGAGCACGCTCCGCACCACGAACGGCATCGCCACCAGCGTATGCGCCAGCGGGATGATCGCGGGCGAGGTGCGGATGTCCAGCGGCGGTTTGCCCAGCGCCACGATGAACCCGAAGCCGAGCGTGACCGCGCTGGTCGCCAGCGGCAGCATGAACACCGGGTCGAGCCAGCGCCCGCCCCGCCGGGTCAGCAGATACGCCGTGATCACGCCCAGCGAGACTGCCATCAGCGTGGTCGCCAGCGCGAATCGCAGCGAATTGCCGACCGCCTCAATCGGCGGCACGAACAGCACCGATCCGCGCGTATTGGTATCCAGCAGGGCGTAGTAGCGGGTGGTCAAGCCTTGATCGCTCGTGAACGACCGCAGGATCAGCGCCGCCAGCGGCGTGAACAGCAGCACCCCGATCAGCAGCAGATTGGCAGCCACGAACACCCGCTCGCCCCGCGTCTGAGGCTTGCGCGCGACGATCTGCGCGGATTGTAAGTCAGCGCTGGTCTGGCGCTGCAAGCGGGTGTAGACGATCATCAGCACGAACATGAAGCCGATTTGCACCAGCGCAAGCGCTGCCGCCAACTGCAAGTTGAACAGCGCCGTCGCCTGTCGGTAGATTTCGACTTCGACGGTGGCGAAGCGCGGTCCGCCGAGAATCAGCACCACGCCGAAGCTGGTGAAGGTGAAGATGAAGACCAGCAGTGCTGCCGCCAGAATCGCCGGGCGCAGCATCGGCAGCCGAATCTCCCACCACACCCGCCAGCGGTTCGCGCCCAAGACCCGCGCCGCTTCTTCCATACGGGGGCTTTGGTTCGCCCAAAAGCTGCTGATGATCCGCAGCGCCACCGAGTAGTTGTAAAACACGTGGACGATCAGGATGAGGGTCAGCGTCCGCTCAAGCTGAATCGGCGCGTGATCCAACTGGAACAGGCTCATTAGCCCCTGATTGACCACGCCGTTCTGCCCGATCAGCGCCAGAAACGCCGCCGCGACCACTACCGTCGGCAGCACGAAGGGCAGCGTCGCCAGCGAAAGCAGCAGCGACTTGCCGGGGAAGCGGAAGCGCGCGAACACGTAAGCGCCGGGGATCGCCAGCGCCAGCGTGAGCAGGGTCGAAAGCGCCGCCTGCCAGATCGTGAACCAGAGCGTGTTTCGGTAGTAGGGCGTGCTGATCAACTGGGCGAAGCCGCTCAGGTCAAGCTGACCCTGCGGCGCGAGGCTCACGCCGAAAATCGCAATCAGCGGGTAGAAGAAAAACACCGCCAGAAACAGCAGCGGCAGCGCAAACAGAATCCAAACGAGGACGTGGCGTAGGGGCGCAGCGCGCTGCGCCCCTACAAGCGAAAGCGCCCTTATCGTAGAACCGTTTCCGTCCACGTCTCGATCCATTGGTCGCGGTTCGCCTCGATCTGGTCGATGCTCATTTCGACCGGATGCGCCGGAATCTGCGCGAACTGGGTGAACACGTCCGGCAGCTTGGCGTCGGGATTGACCGGGAACACGAACATTTGCAGCGGCATATCCTCCTGAAAATCGGTGCTGAGCAGGAAGTCGATGAACTTCTGCGCCGCTTCGGGATTTTTGCCGTTCGCCAGCACGCCCGCGAATTCGATCTGCCGGAAGCAGGTGTTGTCGGCGATGATCGAGCCAATCGGCGACGTATCGGGCATCGGCGTGGCGAAATAGACCTCGGCGGGTGGGCTGCTGGCGTAACTCACCACCAGCGGGCGAGTTCCGGTGCTGCCCGCGCTGCCGCTGAACTCGGTGTAATATGCATCCGACCAGTTGTCCGAGATGTCCAGATCGTTATTGGTCAAGTCCGACCAGAAATTCTGGTAGGTGTAGTCGCCCGTGTCGCCGAAGGCGGCAACCGTGGTGATCAGGAACGCCAGCCCCGGTGACGAGGTTGCCGGATTTTCAACCACCAGCAGCCCCTTGTACTTCGGATCGGTCAGGTCTTTGAGGCTGGTCGGCAGCGGCAGATTGTGGTCGCTGAAATATTTGGCGTCGTAGTTCAGGCACACGTCGCCGTAGTCCACCGGCGTGACCCGGTGCTGCGGATCAAGCTGGAACTCGTCCGGCACGTTCGCCAGCGCGGGCGATTCGTAAGGTACGAACAGATCGGCGTCGAAGGCGCGCGTGAGAAACGTGTTGTCGATGCCGTACATCACGTCGCCCAGCGGGTTATCCTTGCTCAAAATCGACTGATTGACCATGGTTCCGGCGTCGCCGGATCGCAGCACCTGCACCGTGATCCCGCTTTCCTGCTCGAACTTCGCCATCACCGAATCGCTGTAGGCGAAGCTGTCGTGAGCCACCACCACCAGCGTGTTCGCGCTTTCGGTGCTTTCTTGCGCCTGTGCCATCGGCGCTGCCGTGAGCGCTAGGGTGAGCGCCAGCAGCAGCAAAAACAGTCGTCGTTTCAACGCATCCTCCTTAAATAAAAACACCCCCGTTCGGGGGTGTGATCACGGACACTCCCTACGCCGGTATGAGCCGGATCAGGTTAAAGGGTCGGTGCGGCGTTACGCACCCTCTCAGCCCGCTGGCGCGGACTCCCCTGTGACATCGGTCTATTCGATTACAAACAGTATAGCGCTCGCCTCCGCGATTTGCAACTACGGCGTTGGCTTAAACCGGAAACGTTTTGGTAGGGGCATGGCGCCGCCATGCTCCTACGTTGCTTGCGGATGGCTCATCATCCCCAGATGATCGCGCACGACCGGTTCGAGTTCTTCCCACTCGATGCTGGTTTGGCGTCCGTTGTCGAACTCGGACGTGATCCACTCGTTGATCTGCTGCAAGCCGGAATCGTCTTTGGGCAAATCAACGCCGAGGTGCTGGCGGATCAGGAAGATCAGCCCGGCGATGCCGCTGTCTTTGGTCAGCGAGACTTCCAGCGGGCGACCGAGCAGCTCCGGCACGTTGAAGGGCGCGTACATCCACCAGAATTTATTCAGCCCATCGGCGTGGACTCCGGCGCGGGTGCGGTGCGCGTCCCGCCCATAAAGCGGATACTTCGGCGGGATCGGCTGACCCATTTCGGCGTACAAATCGGCGAGGCGGTTGAGCGCGGTGAAATCCGGTCGCCGATCCGCGAAATAGCCCATGCCGATCAGGTGCATCAGCACCGCTTCGAGCGGCGCGTTTCCGGTGCGCTCGCCTTTGCCCAGCGAGGTGCCGTTGATCACGGCGCAGCCCTCGCGCACGGCGGCGAGGCAGTTCGCCACCACCAGCCACGTGTCGTTATGCGGGTGAAACTCAAGGTCTTGTGGCTGCAAGCCCATCCCGCGAAGCTCGCGGAAGATACGCGGGATGCTGCGAGGCAGATCAACCTCGTCGTAGGGCAAGCCCAGCCCCATGGTGTCGCAGACCCTGAACTTGGGGCGCAGCGAGTCACCATAAGGCGCGCAGATTTCCTGCGCCGCCTCGATGAACGGCTTGATGAACTCCATCGGCGCGCGGGTCGCATCTTCCAGATGCAGGCGCGGGCGGATTCCGGCATCGACCGTGACCCGCACCGCCTCCAGATAGGTCTGCGCGGCTTGATTGCGCCCGCCCGGTTTGAACTTGTGGAAGGTGTGATAGTCTGACGCCGACGCCAGCATCCCGGTTTCGCGCACGCCGAGGCTGCGGATCAGCGCCACGTCCTTCGCGGTCGCGCGAATCCACGTGGTCGGCTCAATCGGCGCGCCGCCGTGATAGCGTTCCAGCGCGCCTTCCAGCGCCGCTCGATCCGTCGGTCGGTAGACGAAAAACTCTGCCTGCCGGATCGCGCCGGAATCGCGGGTGAAGTCGCACAGCAGGTCGTAGATGCGCAGGCTTTGCTCCACCGTGAGCGGCAAGCCGCCCTGCTGACCGTCGCGGTGGGTGGTTTCGGTCGTCCAGACTTCGGCGGGCAGGGTGGGCGGGCGCTCGGTCCACAGGTAGCGTGGAAAATCGTCCCGCGGGAAACTGTCGAGAAAATAATCGGGTTGATCGGGTTCGGGAATCATGAGTTGCTCTCCTTTGCCCTTGAATCATAGATTTTTGCGGTTATACTGTCAATCTTGATTAAAAAATCAATATATTGCCGTCAGCTTTTGGTTCTTGGCTGACCGCTGACCCTTGACTGCTGTACGCCGGAGGCGCACGTGAAACGCTATCTGACTGCCGACGAAGCCGCCGACCTGCTCGGCGTGAGCAAGGCGACCCTCTACGCCTACGTCAGTCGGGGGCTGATCCGCTCGGAGGAGATCGACGCCAACCGCCGGGCGCGGCGCTATCTGGCGGAGGACGTGCGCAAGCTGCACGAGCGCAAGGAATACCGCCGCAATCCCGCGCGGGCGGCGCAGGACGCGCTCCACTGGGGCACGCCGCTGCTGGATTCGGCGCTCACGCTGATCACGGACGATCATCTGTACTATCGCGGACAGGATGCGGTGGCGCTGGCGCGCAGCAGCAGCATCGAGCAGGTCGCCGCGCTGCTGTGGACAGGCGATAGGAGTCAGGCGGGCGCGCTGTTCGGCACGCGGGTGGATCAATCCGCCAGTTTCCGCCCGCTCAAGGTCGCCCAGCCGCCCATGCAGCGGATCATGCTGGCGCTGGCGCTGGCAACCCCCGACGATCTGGCAGCCTACGATCTCCGCCCCGATGCTGTCGCTCGAACTGGCGCGCGGATTCTTCGGCTGATCACGGCGGCGCTCAGTCTACAGCCGCCGGGTGAGGAGGGACTGGCAAATCAGCTTCAGCGCGCGTGGCAGCCGGACGATCCCCGCGTCGCTCGCCTGATCGATGCGGCGCTGATCCTCTGCGCGGATCACGAGCTGAACGTATCCTCGTTCACGGCGCGGGTAGTCGCTTCGGCGGACTCCAATCCGTATGCGGTGGTGACGGCGGGGCTGGCGGCGCTGCAAGGCTTCAAGCACGGCGGCAATACCGAGCGGGTGGCGGCCCTGTTTCGAGAGGTGGGCAGCGCTGACCGGATCACCGCCGTGATCGGCGAGCGGCTGCGGCGCGGCGAGCGCATCCCCGGCTTCGGACATTCGCTTTATTCGCAGGGCGACCCGCGCGCTGCGGCGCTGCTGGCGCTGCTTGAAGAAACTTATCCTGATGCGCCGGAAACCGCGTTCGCCCGCGCGCTGGCGGAGCGGGTCGCGGCGGTGATTCAGCATCAGCCCAATGTCGATTTCGCGCTGGCGGCGCTGGAAACCGTCGCCCATCTGCCGCCGGGATCGGCGCTGTCGCTGTTCGCGCTGGGGCGCGCCGTCGGCTGGATCGGGCACGCCATCGAGCAGTACGCCAGCGGCGCGCTGATCCGTCCTCGCGCCCGCTATACCGGCGAACCACCCAAAAACGATTAGGACACAAAGTAGGGGCAGTCCCTACCGAATCACTCGCCGACGAATTCCTGAAAGAGCTGGCGGGTATGCTCGACCGGATTCTGGTAGAACGTTTCTGGTGAGACGGTCAGCGGGCGCTTGGGCGGCTGAACCGTCGGGTGCTTGGCGGCGAACTCCTTGATCACCTGTGCGTGCGGCTTAAGCGATCCATCCGGGCGCACCAGCCCAAAGTGACGTTCGTGCTTGTATTCGACCAGCGGTGGCTTGTCCCACAGATCGACGCTGTAATCGGCGTAGCACCAGATCATCGCGCCAGTCGCGCCCGCATCTACCAGATTGGGCAGGGTTTGGGCGATGTACTGCGCGAATTCTTCCTCGGATGCCATAAACTGCTTGCGCGGCTTGCCCATCATGGTCCATTCCCACGTCTGCGACGGCTCACCGGGCAGGGCGGTGCAGCCGCCGAATTCTTCCATCAGCGTGGGCTTGCCGCAGAGGGCAGTGGTCAGCGCGCAGGTGAAGGGCACGAAACGCGGATCGAGCGGGTTATCCAGCCAGCTTACGTACATCGGGTAGGAGTGCATCACGGCGATGTCGGTGATGGGGAAGGTCAGGTCGATGCGCGGCGCGGTGGTTCCGAACAGGCTGGCGGCGTGTAAGCCGCAGGTCACCGGGTGCGTGTGATCAATCGACTTGATCAGATCAGTCATTTCGCGCACCCAAGCCGCCCCAGTTGGCTGATCGGGCGCGATGGCGAACAAATCCGGCTCGTTGCCCAGATTCCACATCCACACGCCGGGGTGATCGTGATACTCGCTGACAACAGTTTGCAGCAAAAGCCGCTGCGCCTGCCGCGCAACCGGATCGGTGTAGTAGTTGCGATACCAGCCATCGACGATTTTGCCTCCGCTGACCAATTGGCGCTGGGGCAGCGGGCGGGCGTTGACATCGCGCAGCCAGCCGGGTGTCCAGTTCGGACCGCTCATGTGCCCGGTGAAGAAGGTCACGTCCAACCCCAGCCCGTGCTCGACGGCGGCATCCATCACCGCGCCCAGATTGCGCAGGCAGTCTTTGGAAACGCTGTCCGGCGTCGGCTGCCAGTCGTCCCACAGCAGGAAGATGCGCGCAACCGTCATGCCCTGATCTGCGATCACGGCGAACTCCTGCCGCACTTCGTCCGCGTCGAAGTTCGACCACCAATACATGGCTTTGCGGCGGGGCCAATAATTGACGCCGAGAACAAAAGGCTCATTCATGAGGACAATCCTAAGTGGTTGATCAATTTGCAATAGCCTAGACGATTTTGGGCGAAAAGACCAGAGCCGCAGACTGGTTTGTTGGCTACAATCAATGGGCTTATTGAACATCACAAGGAGCGTTGGCGATGACGACGGGGATGGAACCGGAGAAACTGGTCGGCGTGTGGCATGAGAGCAAGGCGCATCTACGTTTCTGGCTGCTGACGATATTCACCCTGTCGCTGTATTACTGGTTGGTGTTCAAACAAAACGATATTCGGCTGACCACGCGCCGAGTCACCCAGCGGCGGGGCAGCATTTTGACCTCCAACGAAACCGCGATCAGCCTCGAAAACATCACCAACGTGGACGTGAATATGTCGCTCTTGGGGCGGATTTTCAACTATGGCGACATCGCCATCCAGACCGCAGGCTCCAGCGACGCCGAGATTATGGCGGTGCGGCTGACCAATCCCGACAAGCTGCGCGAGGCCATTTTCGACCTGCGTGATGGTCGGCTGGACGAAACCAAGCTCTAAAAGAAGCGGTCAGCCGTCAGCGAGAACTAAGCGCCGACTCCATCTCTGTCGCAAACACTCGAAATTTACGGTAGGGGCGCACCCATGGGTGCGCCCAAATGGGCAGACACATAGAGGCTTGTCCGATAATTCGCCGCCGAGGATTTAAATCCTCGGCTATGGAAAATCGTCGCCCACTGAAGGGGCGACTCAAAGCCAGACCGAAAGGCGACCCCTTTAGCGGGTCGCTCGGTATTTTCGTAGCTGGCGGTTTAAACCGCCAGCGGCGGGTTATTTTCGGACAAGCCTCCATAGGTCTGCCCCTACATAAGCCGTCTTTGCGACCGACCCACTCACGGCTGATAGCTGTTCTCATTCCCTCAACAAACGCGCGGGATCGGCGCGGCGGTAGAAGGCACGGTAGGCGGCGGTCTCGCGCAGATGCGCGGACAGGCTTTCTGCGAGCGCGGGAAGTTCGGGGGACGGCTGTCCGGTGCCCGCCGCTAGCGTGAGGGTGTCGCCATCATCTTGCAAAATTGCGATCTGCCCGCGCGCCGCCAGCCAATCCAGCCCCGCCCGCACCGTGATCGCCCGCTGTGCGGTCGCCGCTGCCAGTGAGTCCAGCGTCACCGCGCCCCCGCGATTGGTCAGCGCATACTTGACCAAGCCCGCCAATCGCTTGGCGAACGGCTCCAGCGCGTCCAGCCCCGGATCGGCGGCGAACAGGCTGATGGTCTGCGGATTGACCCGCGCGAGAATCGCGTGCAGGTCGGCGCTGCCCGGTGGGCAAGTCCAGATCGCCAGATGCGCCGCCGGAGCCAGCTCCAGCCGCGTCAACCCTTCCACGCTTGCAGTCCGCTTCGCGCCAGATGACCGCATCGCCCAGCGCTGCCAGCCGCGTGAGCGGATCAGGATCGGCGCGGTAATCGACGATTTGCAGGGCGGGCGCGCGGACTTCAACCACTCCTTCCGCCGGGCGCGCGTCGATCCACTCGATCTGCGGCTTCGGCTCGCCCTGAAAACTCACGGCGCGGATCGTGAAGGCGAGGTCGAAGCGCCCAGTGGGCAGATCGCCGCTGCGCCACCAGACCACGCGGCGCTTCACGCCCTCCGCATCCTGCACCGTGATCAGGTGATGCTGATCCTCGCGCCCGGCGGCGCTGTGGCTGCGAATCGTCAGATCGCGGGCGGCGAAAATCGGCTTGGGATTGCCCGCGCCGAAGGGTGCCAGCCGTTCCAGATCGGCGGCGAATTCCGGCGTGATCTCGCTCAGCGAGAGGAAACCGTCAAGGCTGAGGGTCGGCTCGCGGGTCGGCAGCGTGATCGAGCGGGAGAGCGAGCGCCTAAGCTGCGAAATGTTCTCTTGCGGCAGGCTGAGTCCGGCTGCCAGCTCGTGACCGCCGTACTGCGTCAGCAGGTGCGCGTTAGCAGCGAGCGCGGCGGTAATATCGACGCCTTCGACCGAGCGCGCCGAGCCGTGCGCGGCTTCTCCCGGCGGCGTGACCAGCAGGATCGCCGGGCGCTGGTACTGCTCGGCGAGCCGGTTGGCGACGATGCCCAGCACGCCGCTGTGCCAGTGGGGATGGGTCAGCACCAGCACGTTGAAATCCAGCAGTGAGGGATTTTGGTCGATCTGCGCCTGCGCCGCCGCGTAGACCTGCTCGACCAGCAGCCTGCGCTGCATATTCAGCCCTTCGAGCCGCTGCGCGAGGATGCGGGCGCGCTCGAGATCGTGGGTGGTCAGCAGTTCGACCGCGAGATTGGCGTCCTCCAATCTGCCCAGCGCGTTCAGGCGCGGTGCGAGCGCGAAGCTGATCTGTTCTTCGGTGATGCGCGCCGGGTCGATCTCCGCTAGCTCGATCAGCGCACCCAAGCCGAGCCGCCGGGTCGCGCGCAGCGCCTCCAAGCCGCGCTGAAGTAGATAACGCACGTCGCGCACCTGAACCGCAACGTCGGCGACGATGCCCAGCGCCACCAAATCGAGCAGGGCGGGTTGGTCGCCGCTCAGCGCTTCGACCAGCTTGTAGGCGACGCCCACGCCGGGAAGCTCGCGCAGCGGATGCGCCGGGTCAAGCCGCTGCGGATTGACCACCGCGTAGGCGCGGGGCAGCTTCTCGGCGAGTTGGTGATGGTCGGTGATCACCACGTCCACGCCGCGTGACTGGGCGTACTCGACCCCCTCGTGCGCGGCGGTTCCGGTGTCGCAGGTGAGGATCAGCTTGGCTCCCGCGTCGATCACTCGCTGCAAGTGCGGCAGGCTGATCCCGTGTCCCTCGTTATGGCGGTTGGGGATGTGATAGTCCACCTGCGCGCCCAGATCGCGCAGCGCCGAGACCAGCAGCGCGGTCGAGGTCTGACCGTCCACATCGAAATCGCCCCACACGCAGATCGGCTCGCGCTGGCGGATCGCCCAGCGAACTCGCTCGACCGCGTGCGCCATGTCGGGCAGATCGAGCGGCGAGGCGGGGCGGTAGGCGGCAGGATCGAGGAAGGCGCGGGTGGCGTCGGGCGCGATCACGCCGCGCCGGGCGAGGATGCCCGCGATCAGTAGGTGCCCGCCGACGGTCTCACGCAGCGCATCCGGCACATCGACCGGGGCGGGATCAAGCCAGCGGGTCACGGAGCTAATCCTCGAATCCCGCTGCGTGGGTAGGGGCGGGTCTCAGACCCGCCCTTGCATCGTCTGGTTTCCACCCTTAGAACTCAATCTCCGCGATCTGGTCGAGGTCGAGATCGATGTCGAAGTTCTCGGCTTCGTCGTCCTCCGGCGCTGCCAGCAGATTGCCCGCTTTCGCGCCGCGATCATGCAGCGAGCGGTAGCTGCAAAAGCGGCACAGATCGAGGTTATCAGTCAGTTCGAAGGCGGCTTCATCAGCGCGACTCAGAATGTCCGCCGCCAGCGCGTCGAGATAGGCGGAGTCGTGCGCGAACTGATCGGCGCTGTAGGCGAAGATTTCCGGCTGCTGCGGGAACTCCGCGAACCAGTAAATCATGGTGATGGCTTCGGGCGCGAGCGGCTTCCCGCCGTTGAGATAGGCGCCCGCCCGCGCCAGCACGTAGGGATAGACGATGGTTTGCAGGCGGCGCGTCAGCCGCTCGCGCTTGGGGCGCTTGAGCGCGGTTTTCCAGTCCACGATCACCGCGCGATCCGCGTCCAGCGCCAGCAGATCGTATTTGGCGACGATCCGCCGCCCGGCAAGCGGCGCAGTCAGCGTGATTTCCGGGGAACGGCGCGGCGGCAGATCGGCGAGCGCGTAGGCGACGTAGTTGTCCCACCACGCGCCAACCGTATCGTCGCCGATGCTCTCGTCCAGCAACTCCGCCGGGATGCCGATCAAATGCTGGTGGATCAGGTGATGGAACTGCGCGCCACACTCCATGTGATCCTCAAACTCGCGGAGCGGCTCGGATTCGGGGGCGGGGTAGCGCAGTTGGCGCACGTAGCGCAGGTAGAAGCGGCGCGGGCAGTCCGCGAAATCTTGCAGCGCCGACTGGCTGAACTGAAAGTCGTCGGGCAAAAGTGCCGAAAGTGAAGTCATTACTGTGCTTGTCCTTCCAGATAAGTTTGCAGGGCGACGAAAGGAATCGCCTGCTGCTGATCGCCGCGCCGCCCGGTGTTCCACGTGACGATCAGCTCGCGGCGCGCCCGCGTGATACCGACGTAGAGCAGCCGAAGCCGCTCGGCGATGTAGTCCAGCCGCGCCGCCTGAGTCGCCTCGCCTTCCTTATACTCGAAGGTCAGCGGATCGGCGCTGGCGTGAAGCTGCGCCAGCGCTTCGGCTTCGAGGTTCAGCCCGCCGCGCACGAACCACTTCTCCGACATGTACTGCTCGCCCGGCATCCCCGACGGAAAATCGTAGCTGTTGACCGACAATAAATACACCCGATCCCATTCCAGACCTTTGGCGCTGTGCATAGTGGTGATGGCGACCTTGCCCTTGTGCAGTTCCGGGTTGAAGGCGCGGCTGTCGTCATCGACCCCCAGAAAACGGCGCTCGTTGCGCGCGATCACCGCCAGTTCGTCGGTGAAATTGGGCAGCCGCCAGTCGGGATGCTGGTCGCTGTACTGACGCAGCAGCACCGCGATGCTGTGGGCGATGGCGAGATCGGCGGAGGACTGGAACAGGTCTTGCGCCAGAATCAGGATGAGCTGGTCAATCGGCAGCAGCACCGCTTCCTGCCAGCGGCGCACCAGCCCGCGAAAGCCAATTAACTGCGCGCCCAGATCGGCATCGGCGGCGACCAGCGCGGCGATCTCCGGGTCGTCGCGCAGCCAGTCCCGCCCCAACTGCGGGTAGAGATAATCCTCGACCCGCGCGCACTTACGGATCAACTTAACCACGTTTTCGAGCCGCATGGCGGCGGCTTCGTCTTCACGCTCGTCGCGCCGCCACACTTTGTAAACCGTGCCCAACAGCTTCGACGCCTGCGGCTGCGCCAGATATTGCAAAATGTTGCCGAGCGCGCCCGCCGCCTCACGGGTCGAGGTGGTGCTTTGCAGCAGTTCGACGTATTCGATCTGCGGGTTGTTCAGGCTCTTGAGCGCGTCCACGATTTCGTAGCCGCGCTTGTTGCGCGGAACCAGCACCGCAGAAGTTAGATCGGGATGCTCCGGCAGCCAGCGCGCCAGCAACTCGACCACCGCCTGAATTTCTTCCAGCGGCGTGAGCGCGCGCCCGAACAGCGTGATTTTGGCGCTCTCGGCGGGCGGGTTGGGCTGCGGGTCGCCCGGCGGAGTCGGCTCGATGTAAGGCGGCTGAAGCGGCTCCCGCCGCCGAATGTCGGGATCAGGATGGCGCTCGCGCGTCCAGCGATTCAGCGCGTTGGCGAGTTTGATGATCGGCTCTGCTGAGCGCCCGGAGTTGGGCAGTTCGCACTTCTGCACGCCGGTCTCGTTGAGGAAGTTCCACAGGTGTTCCGGCTTGGCGGTGGTGAAGGTTTCGTAGATCGCCTGATTGGGATCGCCCACGCGAACCCAATTGCCATTCTCGCCCGTGAGCAGGCGCAAAATCCGCTCCTGAAGCTGGCTGCTGTCCTGCGCCTCGTCCTCCAGCACGTAGACCCAGCGGTGGCGCAGCCGCTTGAGGAAGGTTTCGTCCAGTTCCAGCGTCTTGAGCGCCAGCCGGATCAAGTCCTGAAAATCGACCGCCCCGCGATACCCCAGCCCGCGCTGATAGTTGGCGTAGATGGTTTGGCACATGTCCGCGAGCGGCAGCGAGTCGCCGAAGCGGTCGAGGTTGCGGCGGATGTCTTCGGGCGTAAGCTGCTCGTCTTTCGCTGTTCGGACGAACGCCGACGCGATCCCCGTCACCAACTCCGCCCACTGCTCACGCTTGATCCACTCGCGCTTGCTGTCCTCCATGTCCGGCGGCAGATACAGGTCGGCGCTCTGCGGGTTGGCGCGCGCCCACGTGAGCGCCGCATCCTGCAAGATGCCCGCCGCCTCGCGCTCGTCCACGATCTGGAAGTTTTCTTCCAGCGCCACGAGGCTGGGTCGCTCGCGCACGATGTCGTTGCACAAGCCGTGCAGCGTTCGCACTCGGTAGCCGACGTTGGGCAGCAAGCCGTATTGCTCGGTGAGGAAGATACGCACCTGCCGCGCGAAGTTATCGACGGCGGAATTGACCAGCGTGACAATCAGCACCTCCTGATCGTCCGCCAGATCGCCCTGCGCGACCAGCTTCGCAGCCAGCGCCGAAAGCGTGCGGGTCTTGCCGCTGCCGGGCACGGCGGCGACGCCCATCTTGCCGCCGGTGTAGTCGAGGACTTCCTGCTGGCGCGGGCGAGGATTAAACATTGCAGACCCCGTTCACGTTCTGGTAGGGGCGGGTCCTAGACCCGCCCCTACACCCAAAATGCGGAGGGTTAGCCATCGCCGTCGTCTTTCTGCGAGGCGGCGAGGCGGCGCAGCATCCGGTTGAACACTTGCAGCAGCTCCCCCTGATTTTCGTAGCCGCTCTCACCCAACTCGCTCATGCCCAGATAAATCCCTTTGCGGCAGCGGCGAATCAAGCCGAGGATCAGTTGATACAAGGCTTCGCGCCGCAGTTCGACCTCGCGCTCGTCGGTCCACTTGTCGCCGACCGTCCACTGCTTGCTCAAGACGTAGGGGTGGGTGAGCGGCTGGTACAGGCGCTCGAACCAGCTTCGGCTGCCGATGTCCAGCCAGAACTGGTACTGCACGGGCTGATTGTTCATCAGGAAGGTGTAGGCGGGGGCGATCAGCACGCTGTCCACCGTCGGGCGCTGCCACTGACGAATGTACTGGTTGGCGATTACGCCGCGCTGCACCATTTCGACGTATTCCTTGCCGATGGGATGCGGCGCGATCCCGGCGACGGCGCGGCGGAAGTTGCGCGCCGAGTCGATCAGGTTCCATGCGGTATCGGCGGCGGCAAAGTCATTGTAGAAGCCGAAGCCGCGCTGGGACAGCACCTCGCCGAACAACAGGCTGAAGAAGTGATCCAGTTCCGGCTCCGGCGGCGCAGCTTCCGGCTGGTTTTTCTTCTTGCGTTTGCCCTTGCGCTTCGGCTCCGGCAGCGGAGCGGGCGGCGCTTGGTTGACCTTGATGTAATCTTCCAGCCATTGGCGCAGCGCGTCGTAGCGCTCGCCGAGGACGTAGCTGACCCGCTCCTGCGTTTCCAGCGGCAGGCTGTCGAAGGGCGCGAGGCTGGACCGGCTTTCGGCGTGCGGATAGGCTTCCTGCGCGAGCAACTGCGCCCGCACGAGGTCAATCGTCCGATCCGGCTCGATGGTGCCAATCGCCTGCATCAGCGCATACGCCACGTCGAAGCTGGTCGGCTTGATGCCCCACGCGGGATGCGCCAACTGTGCGAAGGTCAGCAGGCAGCGGGCGGCGGGTTCTTCGCGCAGCGCGCGCGAGGGTCGGTGCGAGTGGGTGGGGATGCCTTCGAGCCGCTGCATCAGCGAGAAGCGCAGCGCGTCGGAGAGAAACGGCGACAGCACCACGATCTCGCCGGGCGGCACGCCTTCCTCGTTGACCAGCCGCTTGATTTCGTCGGCGACCCAATCCAACATCTCCGGGTAGTAGCGTCGCAGTTCGTAGCGCAGCGCGGCGAAAGCGTCGCCGGGGACGGTTTCGGCATACTGACCGAGCGCCCGCCCCAGTTCGTTGCCGAGCGCGTACAGGTCGGGCGAATTGACCCGCGAGTCGGTGAGTTCGGCCTGCTGATCGCAGACCGCGCGCAGCGTATAGCCGTTGTCGGGATCAGCGCCGAGAAACCGTCGATAGCCCGCGTCGCTGTCGTAGATCACCAGCGCGGACTTAAATTGGGGCAGCCACTCGCGCAGCAGGTCCTGCGCGGCGGCGTTGTCTTCTTCGACATTCTCGGCGATCAGGTGTTTCCAGCGTGTGACCAGTTGGCTGCGGCAGGCGGGCAGATGCCACAGGTGCTTGAGAAACACCTCCATTTGCAGCGAAAATTCCAGCAGATTGTGTTCCAGACAGTAAGCGCGAAAGCGGTTGGCGCAGTCCTGCACCTGCTCGAAGATGTGATTCTGCGCCGGGTCGCCCAGCCACGCATCTTTCAGCCGCTCGCCGATTTCGGTATAGGGAAAGCCGACCACCGCCGCTTTGTTCAGGTTGTCGATGATCTGGCTGTAGAGGCGGTTGCGGTCAATCGTGACCGTCTCGAAATAACCCTGCTCGTCGATCAGCGCGCCGATCACGTGTGCCATCACGTACTGCGAAGTTTCGAGGCTCAGAAAGATCGGCGGCTGATCCGGTGCGGCGAATCCGGCGGGCTTGGCGACCATCTGCCAGAACAACTCGACCGTCTGGACGGCAATTCCGCTCAGCGTCGTCACTGTCACCTGACCGCCGGGCGGTAGCTCCGCCGCCCGCAGGGCGTGGTGATAGGGCAGCGCCAGCGTCCGCTGGGGCACCAGTACCAGAATTTCGTCCGCCCGGACGCCGCTTTCGAGCAGACGCAGCATCCGATGCACGCCGACGGTGGTCTTTCCGGTTCCGGCGCCGCCTTCCAGAAACAGCCTGCCGGATCGTCCGATCAGGTCGATCTGCGAGGGGGTGAGTTGGGTCGTGTTCTCGAACATAGTTTCTAGGATTATAGCCGAAATCGGCGCAAAAAGCGATCAGCTTTCAGCGAAAAACCAAAGCCGCTCCCCATGTAGGGGCAGACCCGTATGTCTGCCCGGAATTTTGGGGCGCACACACGGGTGCGCCCATTGGCATCAAGTTAAGAAATCTCGCCTCTCAATGAAGGGTTTGCCTGCACCGCGAGGGGTTTAAACCCCTAACTATAAAACACTTAGCGATCCACTGAAGGGGTTGCCACAAAACGCAGGGGCAACGACCGTCCCTTCAGTGGACGGTTAGGATTTGTGTAGCCGAGGGTTTGAACCCTCGGCGGCACGAGCGAACCAGCCCACTCAATCGCTTAAATTGATGCCTATGGGCGCACACACGGGTACGCCCTACGAAAGCTGACTGCTTTTTCAAATAATGAACACTTTTTCAGCCTCCTCCGTAGTGGAGAGTAGATAGGAGGCGCAGGTTGACCGAGTACGAACTTCTACGGCGGGCACAGGAGGGCGATGACGATGCATTCGAGCAGTTGCACGCTGTCCTCGCGCCTAGCCTCGGACGGTTCGTGCGGCGCTTGATCGGCGACGGGCAGGAAGCCGAAGACGTGGTTCAGGATACGCTGTTGGCGCTCTACCTCAACCTGAACCGCATCGAGCCGGTCGAAAAACTGCGCCCCTATGTCTTCCGAATCGCGCGCAACCGCTGCTATGACGTTCTGCGGCGAGGCGGTCGCTATGAGGAAGTGTCCATCGATCAGGATGACGATGATGACGGGTTTCGCGTGCGAGTTTCGTTCGACCTCGCGGACGAGCGCAGCACGCCGCCGGAAGAAGTCGCTCACTGGCTGCTGCTCCAGTTGGAGGTGAGCGAGGTGATGGACAGCCTGCCGGAGCTTCAGCGGCAAACGCTGACGCTATACGCGGAAGAAAACATGACTTACGCGGAAATCGCCGAGGTCATGAACGTGAGCATCGGAACCATCAAGTCGCGGTTGTTCCACGCCAAGAAAAACCTGCGTGCCCGCCTAAAACCGGAAACGCTGGCGGTGATCATGGAGGAGCTTGGCGAGGACGAAACCGAAGCATCAGGAGCGATTCGGGAAGAAATCCCGGTATAAGGAGCAAGGGTAAAATGGACGAAGTAAGCTATCAGAAGATTCAGCAGTATCAGCAGGCGCTCAAGGCGCTTCAGCGGTCGGTGGAACGGTCGCTGCAAGAGGGCACCTATGAGGGCACCGGCAAGATGGGAAGTCAAGAGCTATCAGGGCATCCAGCGCAAGGTCGCCGAGCTGTTCCCGGAGGATTTCTACATCACCGACACGCTCGCGCTGGAGTCCGATGGCGAGGCGCAGGAACGGCACATGCTCAGTCAGGTGCAGCTTGCCGCCAGCCAGATGATCATCTACCTCGAAGGTCTGCTGCGGGAATACCGCATGACCAGCGGCGCAACTCCGGGGGACTGGGGCGACATCCGCGACTTGGGGCGCAGCTTTGGGCGTGACTTGCAAGAGCAAATCCTCAACCTGACCCGCACGACCATTCGCCGCGCGGTCGAGGGCATCGACATCGACGTGCAGGGTCCCGACTCGCTGCGCGGCGCGGACATGGAAGGCGCGCACCTCGAAAGCGCGAACTTCAGCGGACGGAACATGAAGGATGCCAACCTGAAAGGCGCCGACCTGCGGAACGCGAATTTCACCGGGGCGCAGTTGGCGAGCACCAACCTCGAAGACGCCAACGCCGAGAACTCCAACTTCGCGGGCGCGAACCTGAAAGACGCCAATTTGCAGAACGTGAGCTTCGTCAACGCGAACCTCATGGGCGTCAACTTCAAGAACGCGAATCTGGAGAAGGCGAACCTGACGGGCGCGAAGATCATGGGCGCGAACTTCCGGGACGCCAGTCTGAAGGGTGCGACTCTGCCGCAGGGGCAGGAGTTCCACAATGAGGGCGATCTGTTCGCCTATGGCGCGGGCGGACGCGGCTCCTCGACCGGGAAGCATCACGTGCGCATCGAGATCACGCGCGACGAGGACGAAGAGAAGGACAAGAACGACGACGAGGAAAAGCGCAAGAACGACGACGACGATATGGTCTAGGCGTCGCTAAACCAACGGAGGGGCGGGTGCTTGCTTCGCAAGCCTATCGACCTGTCCCTCCGTTTTTGAGTTCCTGTACCATTGGGCATACCGCAAACCGGGTGCATCGGCTATCCTGTAGAGGAGTTGCTTGCCGAAAGTGCCCGAATTGATGCGGAATTACACCCGCCTTCTGCGCGACAATCCCGATTACACGCGCCTCTGGCTCTCACAAGTGATCAGTTTGCTGGGCGATTGGTTCGACACCATCACCCTGTTAGCGTTGGTGGCTGCCTACAGCCCGGAATACACCGGGCTGGCGGTCAGCGGGCTGCTGCTCGCTCGTTACATTCCGCCGATGGTGATCAGCCCGCTGGCGGGCGTGATCATTGACCGCTTTGATCGCAAGCGGGTGCTGGTGTGGAGCAATGCGCTGCGCGCGGTGGTGGTGCTGGGCTTGGTGCTGACCACGCAGGGACCCGAATGGCTCTGGCTGATCTACGCGCTCACGGTGATCCAGTTCAGCTTATCGGCGGTCTACGCGCCGGGGCAGTCCGCCATCATTCCTAATCTGATCGTCGAGTCCGAATTGGTCACCGCCAATACGCTGATGGATGTCACGTGGTCGGCGATGCTGGCGTTCGGCGCGGCGATTGGCGGCGTGGTCAGCGCGATTTTGGGCGCCAACGTCGCGCTGCTGATCAACTCCTTTACGTTCGTGGTCGCCGCGCTGCTGATCGCGCCGATCCAGCCGCATAAATTCCGCCCTGCGGCTCCGCTGCCGCACGAACCCAAGACCGATACCAGCTTCCGGGAAGGGCTGCGCTTTCTGCGCCATCGTCCCGGCACGGTGGCGACCCTGCTGATCAAATTCGGCGTCAGCCTCGGCAACATCGACACGCTGATGACCATCTTCGCCACCCAGTTGTTCGTGCTGGGCAGCGGCGGTCAATTGTCGCTTGGCATTATGTACAGCGCCTTCGGCTTCGGCGCGATTGTCGGTCCGCTGCTGCTCAACCGTTTCAACGATGGCTCGGTCAGCGCCATGCGCCGGCTGGTGATCATTGGTTTCCTCTGGACGACGCTGGGCTGGCTCGTCCTCGGCGGCGCGTGGTCGCTGGTGATCGTGTGCGCAGCGCTGTTCCTGCGCGCGATGGGAGGCTCGGTCAACTGGACCTACAGCACCATCATGATTCAAAAGCTGGTGCCGGATTCGTATCTGGGGCGCATGTTCTCGATGGACATGGCGCTGTTCTATCTGGCGACCGTCATCAGCACCATCGCGCACGGCTCGCTGGTGGACGCGCTGGGCGCGGCGAATATCCGCCTTATCGCGCTGGGGACGATGGCGGTCAGCGTGGTGCCGCTGCTGGGGTGGGTGTTGTTCACCCGGCGGCTGGCGAAGCGAGCTGAACCCGCGCTCTCCTGATTTCCACATCCCGAAATTTGCTGTTGAATTTCGACAACAGACCCGTTGTCGCATTTGTGGACGACTAACTATAAACATTCGAAGTTAGATAAAAGTGCTGATCAAGATTTGTTCTTTTTTTACAATGCCGACAAAGTTTTCTTAAGCATTTCAATGTAAGATGAACTATCGGAGTTAGACATGCATGAGAATTCCATACCGGATTGATTATTTCGTTTATAATGACAACACCCGGCAGCGCATAGCATAGTGAGGGCGAACATGGAGACTTCCAACCAATCCGCGATGGACGACCGAATGGAATACACGAACGAACCCGACGACAATGTGGGGCGTATTTACCGCCACTGGAGTCCGCAGTCAGAGAAGTATACCGGCGGCGACGCGCTGCTGACCGCGCTCGACGAAGGCTGGAGCGTGGACGGCGTGATTTTCCGGCAAGAATTCTGGCTGGCAGGCGTGCGCCGGGTCAGCATTTTCCACCTCGACCTGCACCGCGAGGATGAATCCGCCCGGATGCTGGTGATGCAGAATCCGTATGTCACCCGGCTGGTTCACGAGCTGGGCACGCAGGTTGTGCTGATCAACCAGCGCAAGGAAACGGATTTTGATCGCTGGTCGTAACGCTGGGTAGCTGCCCTCGCTTCACGCTGTAGACCCTCAACGCCGCGCATCAGCCTGCTTGACACCTTTGGTCGGGCTGGCTATGATGTGCGGCGTTTTGTGTTAGCAGCCGTCGCTGAGGGCAAAAACTCGTGCTTGACCTGATCAAAGTTCTGATTCTAGGCATCGTCGAAGGAGTCACGGAGTTTCTGCCCATTTCCTCGACCGGGCACCTGATCGTGGCGACGGCGCTGTTGCAGCCGTTCAACAGCCTGTTCAGCAATCCCGACCAACTGCAAGCCTTTCGAAGCAGCTTCGAGATATTCATTCAGCTCGGCGCGATTATCGCGGTCGTCGCCTACTACCGCGTCGACATCTGGCGCCAGATCAGCACCGTGCGGACCGATCGGCAGGTGCAGCACTTCTGGATCGCCATCCTGATCGCCTTTGTCCCGGCGATTGTGCTGGGGGTGGTGCTGCGCGATTTCATCAAGACCTCTCTCTACTCGCCGCTGATCGTCGCCGTGTCGCTGATCGTCGGGGGTATCCTGTTCATCCTGATCGAGCAGCGGCTCAAGGACGAAACCCGCACCACCGACTCGATCATGGAGGTGAGCTACCGTCAAGCGCTGGTGATCGGGCTGATTCAGACCATCGCGCTGATCCCCGGCGTGTCGCGCGCGGCGTCCTCGATCTTCGGCGGGATGCTTTCGGGCTTGAACCGCGAAACCGCGACCCGCTTTTCGTTTTATCTGGCGATCCCGACGCTGACAGTGGCGACGCTGGGCGATCTGGCGCTGACCGTGAAGGATCAGGGCTTACAGACTTCCGGGCTGCTGTATCTGGCGGTGGGGCTGATCGTCTCGGCAATTGTGGCATGGTTTGCGATAGGCTGGCTGCTGCGGTATATCTCTGGGCATACGTTTATACCCTTCGGCTATTACCGAATCGCGGCGGGGATTGTCATTATCCTCCTGTTCGCGCTGGCGGTGCTTTAGCAAGCCGACATTCCCTTGTGAATGTTTTCCGAAAACGTTGTTCCTTTACATCAGAATACCGGGCTTTCGATGTATGATGATGTTTGGTTGTGCCAGCCTTCGCTTGTATTTTCTACGGGTATGAAATGCAGCAGTACAGGGCGAACGTGCAGCAAACCGCATCGGTGGTGTTGATTGCCGAAGACGATGCGGGTATGCGCGCGTTTCTGAAAGAGATCGTAGAAGCCGACAATTTAGCTGCCGTCGAGGTAGTAAATCGTGAAGGCTGCCTGTTAGCCTGCCAACAGCACGAATCGCGTATTCTCATTTTGTCCGAGCATTTCCCCGGCGCCCGCGATCTCTGCCGCGACTTGCGGTCGCTCCCTAAACCCTCCAACGTTCAAATTCTGGTGGTCTATGAGTCCCAAGACCACGCCGATGCGGAAACATTCGGCGACGATTATTTGGTCAAGCCGCTGCGCGCGCCCACGCTGCTTCACCGGATTTATGCGCTGCTGCGCCAGCAGGCGCTGGAACAGGAGATCGACTTTCAGGGCGAAATCCTGTCGCAGCTTGCGGACGCTGTGGTCGCAGTGGATTCCAACTCGAACGTGATTTACTGGAACGACGAAGCTGAGCGTATGTACGGGATTCGGGCTGACGAAATTCTCGGTCAGCCGCTGGATCACGCCTATCGCATCGAGGGATACACCCCGGAGCAGCGGAATGTCGTGACCACGACCGCGCGCGCGGGGAATTGGCGCGGCGAAGGTGTCCACGTCACCCGCAGCGGGGAGCGCATCGAGGTTGAGGTTGCCGTGCGCGCGCTGCGGAACGAAGCCAATTTCGAGTTTGGCTACATTACCGTCGTCCGCAATATTGGCGAGCGCAAGCGTATGGAGCGGGCGCTGCGCGACGAGCGCGAGTTCTCTGAAGTGCTGCGCGAAACCGCTGCCGCGCTCACGCGCACGCTTGACCCGCAGGGTGTCATGCGGCTGCTGCTCGATCATCTGGGGCGGGTGGTGCCGCACCGATCTGCCAACATCATGATGTTGGAGGGGGACAAGGCGCACGTCGCGTTTACGCATGGGTACACCGCCGAAGAAGAAGCGAACATCGGCGCGATGACGCTGCCGGTGTACGATCTGCCTACCTTCCAGCAGATGCTGTCTTCCAGCAACCAATGTCTGATCCCGGATACCGAGCAAAGCAATCTGTGGACGCAGATGGACCTGCTGGCGTGGGTCAAATCCTACATGGGCATGTCGATTCGCGCCTACGACCACGTGATCGGCTTTTTGAATATTGAGTTGGACGTGCCGAATGCCTTTACTTCGCTGCACGCCGAGCGCCTGCGCATTTTCGCAGATCAGGCGGCGATTGCCATCGAGAACGCGCAGCTTTACGATGCGATTTACCGCGACGCGGTGGAGATGCGTGCCCTGCACCGGGCGACCGCCTTCATCTACGGCGCGAATCTGTCCGCTTCGGAGAACCTGACTGACCTGTGCGCGAAAGTGGCGGACGTGGTGGTCAGCGAGTTTGGCAAGGTGGACTGCGGCGTGATGCTGGTTGACGATGGCACGCTGGAGCGGGTTGCGCGGGCAGGCATGTTTCAGGTCAACCCGGTGCAGACCTTGTATCTGGATGGCCCGGGGCTGGTTCCGGCGGCGGTGCGGCTCGGTCAGACCATCTACGTGCCGGACGTATCCGCCGACCAGCGCTACGTGGTCAGCAACCCCGCGACCGTATCCGAACTGGTGGTGCCGCTGCGCTCCTCGCAGGGGGTGATCGGCGCGCTCGACTTGCAAAGCACGCGGCAGGCAGCCTTCGACGATCACGATCTGCGCCTGCTGGAAGTCTTCGCCGAGCGCGCGGCGACGGCGATTGACAACGTGAAGCTCTACAACGAAGTTCGACGCTATGCCGAGGAACTGGAACAGCGCGTCAACGACCGCACCAGCGAACTGAACCGTGTCAAGGAGCGGGTCGAAGCCATCCTGAATCACAGCAGCGACGCCATTCTGCTGGTGCGTCGCAACGGCGTGATCCAGCAGGGCAACCGCGCCTTCGATATGATGTTTGGCTATCGCGGCGACGAGGCATTCGGTCAGCCGCTGACGCTGCTGGCAGACGAAGCGCATCGGGACGCGCTGGAGCAGGCGCTGACCCGCTGCGTCGAGAAGAACAACCCGGAGCGGTTGGAAATCGTCGCGTTGCGCCTGAACGGGCTGATCTTCGACGCCGACGTGACTCTCTCTCCGGTGAACAGTTCGCCGCAGGCGATTACGGGCGTCGTGTGCAGTATGCGGGATATATCGCGCCGGAAGCAGCTTGAAAACGAACTCCGCGACGCGCTGCACAAAGAACGCGAAGTGAACGAGATGAAATCTCGGTTCATCGCGCGGGCGTCGCACGAATTTCGCACGCCGCTCGCCGTGATCCTGACTTCCAGCGATCTGCTGCGCAATTACGGCAATCGGATGTCGGCGGAGCAGCGAGAGGAAAAGCTGAGCCGTTTGCAGAAGGAGGTGCGCAGTCTGGCGCTCATGCTGGATGATCTGCTCACGATCAGCAAGGGCGAGGAACTGAAGCAGTTCGCGCCAGAACTGGTCGATTTGCAGAGTTTGGCGCGGGAAGTGGCGCGCGAAATCATCGACGGCGTCGGCAGCCAGCATCACATTGTCGTCGAATGTCAGGGCAACTGCATTAGCGTGTACGCGGATAGCAAATTAATCGAGCGGATTGTTACCAACTTGCTGTCGAATGCTGTTAAATACTCGCCGATTGGCAGTACAATACAGGTCATGATGACCTGCGATACCACCAAAGTCGTGATTACGGTGGCAGACGAAGGGATCGGCATTCCAGAGAACGACCGAGATCGTTTGTTTGAAGCATTTCATCGCGCTCGGAATGTCGAACACATCTCCGGGACCGGACTCAGGACTCGCCATCGTCAAGCAGGCGGTCGAGCTTCACGGCGGCGAAGTGACTTTCACCAGCGAGGTAGGGAAGGGCACCGTCTTCACTGTGGTGTTGCCGAATTTGGCAGTGAAAGAAAAGCTACAATGAAAAAGATACTGGTCGTGGAAGATGCGCAATCCCTGCGCAAAGACATATTGGAAATGCTCGGCTTCGAGGGCTTTCAGGCAATCGGGGCTGAAAATGGACTGGTTGGCGTGCAGCGCGCGCGCGAATATATGCCGGATTTGATCATCTGCGACATCATGATGCCGGAGATGGACGGCTACGAAGTGCTCGAAGAACTGCGTAAGGACTCACTTACGGCGACCATCCCCTTCATCTTCCTGACCGCGCGCACCGACCGGATGGACATGCGTCAGGGGATGGAACTGGGCGCGGACGACTTCCTGACCAAGCCTTTCCACGCGGCGGAACTGCTGGCGACCGTGCGCACGCGCCTGCGCAAGCGCGAGGTGCTGGACGAAGTCGCGCGGCGGCAGGTGGCGGAAATCCGCGAGAACATTATGATGGCGCTGCCGCACGAGCTGCGCACCCCCCTGAACGTGATCCTCGGCTTCTCCGACTTGCTAATGACCGACTGCGAACTCATGGACGTACAGCGCATCGGCGAGATGTCGCGGCACATCAACCTCTCGGCGCTGCGGCTCTACCGCCTGATTGAGAATTTCTTGGTGTATACCCACACCGAACTCATGCGGACCGACTCCCGGCAGCTTGAGAGCATCAAGAACAACTACGTGGTCTATCCCAAAAGCACCATCGAGCACAGCGCGGTTCAGAAGGCGCAGCAGTGTGAGCGTGACGCCGACCTCGAATTGGAAGTCTACGACGTAGAAGCGATTGGCATCGGCGAGGATTACCTGCGAAAAGTCGTCGAGGAACTGGTCGATAACGCCTGCAAATTCTCGATTCCCGGAACCCCGGTTTCGATCAGCACAGCGGTGGAGGACGACAGCTTTGTCCTCTCGGTGACCAATCAGGGGCGCGGCATGACCCCCGAACAGATCGCGTCGGTGGGCGCCTACATGCAGTTCGAGCGCCGCATCCACGAGCAGCAGGGCGCGGGCTTGGGGCTGGTCATCTGCAAGCGGCTGGCGGAACTGCATGGCGGTGAGCTGTCCGTCAGCAGCGTGCCGGGTGCCGAGACGACCGTGCGGGTTCGGATGCTCTTGAAACAGGTCGAATTCGACACCTTTTAGGCAAAGCGTTTGGGAAATGAAACGATTTCCAGTATAATGACGAATAGATTGCTTCGCCTCTGTCGTCAGGAGATCATCGGATGCACGACCAATTGATACATAGGATTTGGCGTACAGCCGGGCTGATCATGCTGCTGGCGGTGGCGGGGTGTTTCCAGCCCGCCGGAGGCAGCCTCGAAGCGACTAATCCGGCGCAGGCGCTTCCATCCTTTACCCCTTATCCATCCGACACGCCGATTCCGGTGCCGAGCGACACGCCGACCGAACTGTTCATCCAGCCTACTGAGACGCAGGTGCCGACCTTCGAGATCATCCAGATCGAGGGGACGCAGGTGGCGCAGGTTCAAGAGGAGCAGGTCGAACCGATGTGGCAGACGGCGACCGCTATTTACCTGTTGAGTCAGGGGCAGCAGCCGATTGAAGTCCAGCCGATTCCGCAAGACGTGGCGACGCTCGATCCGCTGTTGGCGTCGGCGACCGTGATGGTCGAGCAGGCGACCATGACGGCAGCCGCTCCGATGACTCAGACCGCTCAGGCGATCTTCGGCTTCCCGTCGCCAACGCCGATCTTCATTCTGCCGACCAACACCTTCGTCGGACCCATCCCATCCGGGTCGGACTGCGTGTACGAAGTCCAGCCTGACGACGCGAATCTGTACCGCATCAGCCTAAAATTCGGCATTCCGTATATGTCGATTGCGCAGTCAACTCACTTGGTCAATCCGAACCTGATCCACGTTGGAGATCGGCTGATCGTACCCGGTTGCGGCGTAACCGGCTATATTCCGCCGCCTACCAGCACGCCCGGCGCGGGTGGATACCTGACGCCGGTTCCCGGTGGCAACAACGGGACTTATGTTGTCCAGCAAGGCGATACCCTGTTCGCGCTGTCGCTGGCGTGGGGCACGACCGTCAACGCCATCGCCCAGTTGAATCAGATTCCCAACATCAACCTGATTTACATCGGGCAGACGCTCTACATCCCGTAGATAGACAGGTTTTGAAGTGGTCGCGTAAGGGCAGGTTTCAAACCTGCCCTTACTTGTTTTGCTTGATGGCAAGGAGTAGTCATGGAGACAGAAACAACCCTGCACAGCCAGCGTCTCTACGACGGGCGCATCGTCAAGCTCGATCTGCTGGACGTGCGGCTGCCGGACGGCAACGAGGCGCGCCGCGAGATCATCCGGCATCCCGGCGCAGTTGCCGTCGTCGCGCTCGACGCGGCGCAAAACGTGCTGCTGGTGCGACAGTACCGCACCGCTGCCGACAAAATCCTGCTGGAGATTCCCGCCGGGACGCTGAACCCCGGCGAAGACCCGCTCGCCTGCGCCGAGCGTGAGCTGCAAGAGGAAACCGGCTATCGCCCCGGCAAGCTGGAGGCGATGGGCGGCATTTATACTGCGCCCGGCTACACCACCGAATTCATCTGGCTGTTCTCTGCCCGCGACCTGAGCGAGTTCCGGTTGGCGATGGACGACGACGAGTTCATCGAAGTGGAGCGCAAGCCGCTGGCGGAAGCGCTCGCCCTGATCGACAGCGGCGAAATCGCGGACGGAAAAAGCGTCGCCGGGCTGCTGCGATTCGCTCGACGATCCGGCGCGTGATCGCCCTTGTGAGCGAACCGGATGCCATGCTATAATGCTGCCCTCATGTGGCAAAAATTAGGTGCGCCTCCGGGCGTCCTTTGGGAGGCAAGCGTGAATAATCAGGAATTAATCAAATCCCTTGAAGCCCCGGATCGCGGGCATCCGCAGATCGGCCCCGGCGACATGGTCAAGGTTCATGTGCGCGTGGTCGAAGGCGACCGTGAGCGTATCCAAATCTTTCAGGGCATCGTGATTCGGCTGCGCGGCGGCGGCAATGACACCAATTTCACCGTGCGCCGCATCGCTTCGCACGGCATCGGCGTGGAGCGCACCTTCCTGCTGCGCAGCCCGCGTATCGACAAGATCGAAATCGTCCGCCGCGCCAAAGTGCGCCGCGCTCAGCTTTACTACCTGCGCGATCTGCGCGGTAAGGCGGCACGGCTGAAGGAAAAGCGTTAGCCCGTGCGCCCACTGATCGGCATTACCAGCGCCGATTTTGACGATCACGGCAGACCGTATCATCGCGGCTACGCTCGTAATGCGTGGGCGATAGCGGACGCGGGCGGTTTGCCGGTGTATATTCCCACCGGATTAGCCGAGGATGTGCTGCGCGACCTATACGAGCGGGTCGACGCGGTGCTGCTGCCCGGCGGACCGGATGTCGATCCGGTCTACTACGGCGAGGAACGCCATCCCGAAACCAAAATCATTGACGACGCCCGCGACTCGCTCGAACTGACGCTCGCTCGTTGGACTTATGCCGATGATCGCCCGTTGTTTGGCATCTGTCGGGGGCATCAGGTGATGAACGTCGCCTTCGGTGGCACGCTGGTTCAGGATATTCCCTCGGAGGTCAAGACCGATCTGCGCCACGATACGCCCGACGGTCTGCCACGCACCACCATCGAGCATTCGGTCGAACTCGCGCCGGACAGCCGCCTCGCCTCGATTTTGGGCACCACCAAAGTCGGCGTCAACAGCCTGCATCATCAAGCGGTCGAGCGCCCCGCGCCCGGCGTGTTGATCACGGGCTATTCGCCGGATGGCGTGGTTGAAGCGCTGGAAGCGCCGGACAAGCAGTTCGTCCTCAGCGTGCAGTGGCACCCGGAAGACCTGTACACAGGCGACGACAGCATGAAGCGCCTGTTCGAGTCCTTCGTCGAGGCTGCCCGTGAGAGCGCAGCCCGTAAAAACGCCGTCCGCTAACCTCTGCATCGGCGTGCTGGATTCCGGCGTCGGCGGGTTGTCGGTGCTGCGCGAAATTCACCGCCTGCTGCCGGGCGTCCCCACTATCTATTATGCTGATCAGGCGCACCTGCCCTACGGCGTGCGCTCGTCTGATGAAATCCGCAGGTATGTCGAAGCCATTGCGGATTTTTTGATCGCGCAGGGCGCGGGCGTGATCGTGCTGGCATGTCACGCCGCCAGCGCCGCCAGCTTGCAGCCGCTCCGGGCGCGCACGCCGTCGATCCCGTTCGTGGGCATGGAGCCTGCGGTCAAGCCCGCCGCCGAAGCCACCCGCAGCGGCGTGATCGGCGTGCTGACCACCCAGGCGACCGCCGACGGCGCGCTCTATCGGCGGGTGGTCGCGCGCTATGCCGCCCACATCCACGTGATCACGCAGGTCGCACCCGACTTGGTGACGATGGTAGAGCAGGGGAGACACGACGAAGCGGCGCTGCATCGCTGCATTGATCCGCTGCTGAGTGCCGGAGCCGACCAGATCGTGCTGGCGTGTACGCATTTCCCGTTTCTGAAAGCCGATTTGCAGCGGATCACCGACGTGCCGCTGGTCGATCCCAGCGCGGCGGTGGCGCGGCAGGTGGGGCGGGTTCTGCCGCCGGAGGTTCGCGCTGCTACAGGCGCAAATCGCTACTTCACCAGCGGATCGGCTGAGCAGTTCCGCGTCATGCTACAGCGGTTGATCGGCGTTGACGGCGACGTTTTCGCTGCTCTGGTTGGCTGAGCGCACCAGCGTCCGCTCTTTGGAGACCGGTTCGGGCAGATCGAAAGGCAGCACTCGCCGCGCATCTTTCGGCGGCGTGATCGGCAGCAGCATGAAGAAGGTCGTGCCGGGACAGGTGTCCATGTCGTGACCGGGGCTTTCCGCCCAAATCTTGCCGCCATGCCCTTCGATCACCCCTTGCGCGATGGTTAAGCCCAAGCCGGGACCTGCACCCATGAACTTATACGCGCCGGAGGAATGCAGGCTCGGATCGTAGGCGCGGTAAAACTTCCTGAAGATCAGTTCAAGGTGTTCTTTGTCGATGCCTACGCCGCTGTCCTTGACTGTGATCAGCAGGTGATCCGGTTGCCCCGGTTGAAGCTCGGCTTTGATCTCGATGCGCCCGCCGTCCGGCGTGAACTTGACTGCGTTGACGACCACGTTGCCAATCGCCTGAATCAGTCGGGGCGCGTCCGCTTCCAGCGGTGGAAGCCCGCGCAGACCATAGGCGGACAGGTTCAGCTTGCGCTGGCGAATGGCGTCGGTCAGCGGCTCAATTGCCGTGCGCACCACCGCGTCAATCGAGGTCTCGGTGTAGTGCAGGTTCATGGCGTTCACGTCGAGTTGGCTCACGTCCAGCATCGCGGCGATCAGTTCTTCC
Source organism: uncultured Chloroflexia bacterium (assembly GCA_963814185.1). Classification (GTDB taxonomy): domain Bacteria; phylum Chloroflexota; class Anaerolineae; order Aggregatilineales; family Phototrophicaceae; genus Flexifilum. The sequence goes on from CAWFCF010000004.1 coordinate 853,086, forward strand.
ATGCGCTCGCTGGCTTTGCGTAGATTGCCCACCATCTCCGCGATCTGTTCGGAGTCGAGCGTCCCCTGTTCGTTGAGCGCGCCGATGATGTCGGCGTAGCCCAGCACCTGCGCCAGCGGAGTCCGCAGTTCATGGCTGGCGATGGTGATGAAGTCACTTTTGACCGAGTCGAGGCGGCGCATCTGCTCTTTGGTGGATTTGAGCGAACTCTTTTAGGGCTTTCGAATACTGATCGAGCTTGCGCACCCGATCCGCCTGCCGCGCGCTGCGCTGAATCAGAAAGACGACCGCCACGATCAGCACCAGAAGGAGCGCGATCAGGCAGGCGATGATCACCGTGTCTACGGAGAGCGCCATACCAATGCTCCCTTATGTGATCCCTACCAAGTCCATCTGTAGGCGAATTTCACTTGAGGATATAGTACGTCCCCTTCTTGGAGCCGATTTTCAACAAGATACCCCGCTCGACCATGTCCGCCAAGTCGAGGCGCAGCGTCTCCGCGGAGACGCCCTGACACAACGAGCGGTACTCGCGGTTGGTGATCGAGCCGTGATCGCGGATGTATTGCAGCGCGCGCGCCTGCCGATGATTGGTATTGCGCACCCAATCCGGCACGACCTGCTTTTCGCGCGAATTGTAGAGCGAGACCGCGAAGCTGTAGGGGCGCGCGTCGAAGCTTGGCGGCAGATGCCCGGCTTGCTCCATCACTTCCATCATCCGGTCGATGCCCAGTCCCAGTTCCTCAATGTAGCCCCACTGGAACAGCCCATTCACGATGCGCGGGTTGCGGCTGAAATGCTCGTCGACGATGTTCTCGACCGTGATAAATCCCGGCAGACCGCCGGGCGAAATCACTTCGAGGCGGTCGGAATACATGCGCACTTCGATCCGCCGACCCTTGATCCGGTAGTCGCGGTGGCAGATGGCGTTGACGATGGCTTCACGGACGGCGAACTGCGGATACTCGAAGGTTTCCTCACGCTCCAGCCCCTTGACCACCGCGCTGACCGCCATCTCGCTCCAGATCAGGTTCCACGTCGATTCGATCAGGCGGGGCAGCGGCCCCGTGAGTTCTTCGCGGCGGGTGTACCCAGCGAGACCGTTTTCGCCGCGCGGCGTCTTGCCCACGAACTTGGCGAACACCACGCCGCTCTGCGGCAGCCAATGCTGGGGGTACTCGCAGAACAGCAGAATCCCGCTCACGGTCGGGCGTTCGGCGGCGTCAATCGCGCCGATCTCGCGCAGCAGATCGTCGATCTTGCCGTTGTAGGGGCGCTTGGTGCGCTCGGCACGCTTGGCGAGATACTCGTCGATCATCTTGCGGCTGAAGTCGTCTTTGGTCGCGCCGGAAACGGGTTCGGAACTCGTAGTCCCCGGTGCTTTTGGCGCTCGCCAGCTTGAGAATTTCCTGCCCGCCCAGTGGTCGATTGTTGGTGTCGGTGCAAATCAGCACGCGACCATCCGCCAGCGCGTGCAGCTCGATGCTGCGCGGCACTCGCAGCGCGTAGACCGTGCTGCCCGTCTCCATCTCGACCGGCTCCCAGTTTCCGGTCACAATCGACGGACTGCACAGCGCGTCGGCTTCTTTAAGCGCCTTCGCCAGCGCCTCGTTCTCGACCTTCTGCGCGGTTTCGCCGCTCTCTTTCAAGCCAACCACCAGCGTGCCGCCTTCCGTATTGGCAAAGGCGACCAGCGTCTCGGCAATTTGTCTCGCGTCCGGCTTCTCCAGAAAGTTCAATCGGGGACCCGGACCGTTCTTTAAAAAATCTGGATTTAGCATTGGAGGTGCTAGCGATCTGTGTTGGAATTTCAACTCATTTTATCACGGAAAACCGACGAACACATGACACAAAACAGTTGTTCGAGGTTTGTTTCAGGTTCTAATCCGGTCTATACTGAAATCATGAGCATTCAGCATTTGCGCAACCTCGTGGGCGACCGCCTGCGCACGCTTCCCATCGTCGTATTATACCTGACCGATGGCTGTAATAGCCGCTGCGTCACCTGCGATATTTGGCGCAGCCCGCGCCGCAACATGAAGCCGGAATTGGTCGAGGCGATTGCGGGCGATCTGCGGGCGCTGGCGGTGCGCTGGGTGGTGCTGAGCGGCGGCGAAGCCATGCAGCACCCGCGCTGGGGCGAGATCGCGCAGCGGTTTCGCGCGGAAGGCGCACGGGTCACGCTGCTGACCAACGGGCTGCTGCTGCGCAAGCAGATCGACACCGTGCTGACCAGTGTGGACGAGGTGATCGTCAGCCTCGACGGCGGCACGGCGGCGACTTACGAAGCCATTCGCGGCGTCGATGGCTTCGACCTGATCCTCGACGGGATGCGTCAGGTTCGAGCGGGCGGCATCCCGGTCACGACGCGCACCACCGTTCAGCGCGCCAACTACCGCGAGCTTCCGCAGATTATCGACGCTGCCAAATCCGCCGACGTGAACAGCATCAGCTTTCTGACGGTGGATGTGAGCAATCCGTTCGCCTTCGGCAGCCGCACCGGGCTGATCAGCGCCCTGAGCATCCCGGTTGAGCATCAACCGCCCGCTTCGGCGCTCACGGCGGACGATCTGCCGGAACTCAAGCGCGTGCTGGACGATCTCGAACTGCGCTATGCCGACGACTTCGCCAGCAGGCGGATCGCCAAATCGCCTGCCAAGCTGCGTCGGATGCTCGCCTACTTCGGCGCGATTGTCGGGGCGGATGAATATCCGCAGGTGCGCTGCAACGCGCCTCATCTTTCGGCGATCATCGAAGTGGATGGATCGCTGCGCCCCTGTTATTTTCTGCCGCGCATGGGCAAGCTCAACGGCACGCCGCTGCGGGAAGCGATCAACGGGCCGGAAGCGCTCGATCTGCGCCGGGCGTATCGGCAGGGGGAGCGCGCCGAGTGTCAGTCCTGTGTGTGTCCGCTGTATAAAGGGGCGCGTGCGCTCTCGAGGATGTGATGCTGCTGGCATTCGTGCTGCTGATGGTCACGACCGCCTATCTGGTTTATCTGATGCTGATCGCGGTGGGCTTCTACAAAGACCCGATTCTGCACCGCTCCGAGCGCTACGCCGAGATCGACAATTCGTTTCACCTGCTGCCCTCGATTCTGCTGGGGCTGGGGCTGGTTGCCATTTTCGGCGGCATTCTGTTCAACTCCAGCGTTGCCCCGCGCTATCCGCCCGCCGTTCTCGGCGTGCTGCTGCTGCTTGCCGCCTACTTCGCTTATTCGAATCGAGCGTGGATGACCGCTCACGGAGGGATTTTTCTCGCCTATCCGCGCTGGTACGCGGAGCTGCGCCAGCGCACCACCCGCGAGGAGCGGCGGCGCATCGCCTATATGTGGTTGTGCCTGCCGCGCCGGATGCGCCTGCATCTGGACGGCAGCGACCGCCATTTCCTGATCTGGGCGGATCAGGTGATCCTTGCGACCGTCACCCAAACGGTCGAAGATCAGGAGGCGCTGATCGAGGACGCGCGCTACCTGCCTGATTTGCATGGGCGGTACGGATAATTCGGCGCTTTTATCGCAAGCTCTTGAAACCAAGTCGGCTGCACACGCTGCCCAGCCTTGACGCCTATGCGCTCTGGGCGGCGAGCTATCCCCCCGAAGCGCACAACGCGCTCATGCAAGCCGAACAGGGCGCCATGCTCGATTTGCTGCCGCCGCTGGAGGGCGGGCGTGTGCTTGACCTTGCCTGCGGCACCGGGCGTTATGGGTTGATCGCGCAGGCGAACAGCGCCAATGCTGTGGTCAGCGTTGACAACAGCCCGGCGATGCTGGCGGGCAATCGGCTGAGCAATCGCGTGCAGGCGACCACCGAATCGATTCCGCTTAAGAGCGGTTCGCTGGACGTGGTGCTGTGCGGGCTGGCGCTCGGTCATCTGCGGCGCTTGCAGCCCTCGCTGAACGAGATTGCCCGCGTGCTGATGGACGGCGGCGCGGCGCTGGTCAGTGACGTGCATCCGTTCATCGCGCTCAACGGCGCGCAGCGCACCTTTCACGCCTCCGACGGTCGGGCTTACGCGGTCGAGCATCATTTGCACCTGTATGCCGATTACCAACTCGCCGCTTCACAGGCGGGGCTGGTCGTCGACGCGGTGAGCGAGCCGAAGCTGAACGGCGTCCCGGTCGTGATCGTGTTTCGCTTCTACAAGCGGGGTCGGGCGACCAGAATGTAAATGCCGATGGCGGCGGCGAGGATCGCGGGCGGGAGGCACAGCGACAGGACGATGCGCGGGAACTGGGTCATGCCGAACTGACCGGAAATCAGCCAGCAGACGACAAACAGAATAATGCCGATCACCGCCAAAACTGCCCCGGCAACTCCGGCGCGAGACAGCGCATTTCGGTTGATCGGATTCGGTGGTGGGTTCATGGTTTCCTCCGCAGCCCCGATTGTAATCGCAAACGCCCCAGAATCCTATGTGGATTGCATGGAGTGTTTACAGCCTACACAAGCCGCCTATCCTGTAAAGAATATGCCTTGCAACCGGGAGATCAGCCATGCTGCCAATCGATACACTCGCGCGCCGCGAGCGCCTGCCGCTCAAGCCCGCCGCCGTGACTCTGGAAGGACGGCGCGTCCGCTTGACGCCGCTGGACATCGACCGCGACGCGGCAGCGCTCTACGCGGTGATGAACGGCAGCCCGATCACGCTGGGCGAGCGGCGGATCGGCGCTTACGACCCCGACGAACTGATATGGCGCTGGATGTTCGGCGGACCGTTCGCCAGCCTCGGCGAGATGATCGCCTATTTGCAGCGGTTGGTCGATGCGCCCAACGGACTCGCGCTGTGCGTGTTCGATCAGGCGAGCGGGCGGCAGGTCGGCATCGCCTGCTTCATCAACAACGCGCCGATGGACTTGAAGATCGAACTGGGGAGCATCTGCTATAGCCCGATTGTGCAGCGAACCGGAGCCAATACCGAAGCGACCTATCTCATGCTGAAGCATGGCTTTGATCTGGGTTATCGACGGTTGGAATGGAAGTGCGACGCGCAGAATCAACGGTCGCGGCATTCGGCGCTGAGGATGGGCTTTCAGTTCGAAGGCATTCAGGAATACCACATGATCGTCAAGAGGCGCAGCCGGGATACCGCGTGGTTTCGCATCCTCGATCACGAATGGGACGACGTGAAGCGCCGCCTTAAATCGCTGTTGGTCTAGAACCCGGAATCAAAAAGGGCGCACCAGCGCCCGTTTGATTTGTGAATGGCGACGGTTCAGCCGCCGTTGAAGGTCTGAATGAGCAGGTAGATATTCAGCACCGCGATGAGGATGGCGACCGCCCACGACAGGATTTTGAGCCAGCGCGAGTTCACGAACACGCCCATCTTGGTTTTTTCGCTGGTGAACTGCACCAGCGGGAACACCGCGAAACTCAATTGCAGCGAGAGGATCACCTGACTGAGCACCAGCAGTTCGCCGGTCCCGCGCTCGCCGTAGATTGCCGCGACGATCACCGCCGGGACGATTGCCATGAAGCGGGTGATCAGCCGCCGCAGCCACGGGCGAATGTGGATGTTGACGAAGCCTTCCACCACGATTTGCCCGGCGAGCGTCCCGGTGAGGGTCGCTTGCTGACCGGACGCCAGCAGCGCAATGGCGAACAAGGGGCTGGCGAGCGCCACGCCCAGCACCGGAGTCAGCAGCTTATAAGCGTCGTTAATGTCCGCGACGTTGGCATTAGCGGTGCCGAAAAAGGTTGCTGCCGAGACGATCAGGATGGCGGCGTTGATGAAGAAGGCGAACAGCAGCGCGCCGGTCGAGTCGATGGTGGCGAACTTGATGGCTTTGCGCTTCCCAGCTTCGGTTTGCTCGATGGCGCGGGTCTGCACGATGCTGGAGTGCAGATACAGGTTGTGGGGCATGACCGTCGCGCCCAGAATGCCGATGGCGATGTAAAGCGCCGACGGGTTGAACACGATCTCAGTGGACGGGATCAGCCCGGCGACGATGGCGCTGACGGACGGCTGCGTGATCAGCAGTTCGTAACCGAAGCAGGCGAAGATGACGAAGATCAGCCCCCCGACCAGTATTTCGATGTAGCGGAAGCCGTGATGCTGAAGAAACAGGATGATGACGATGTCCGAAGCAGTGATGACGGTGCCGACCACAATCGGGATGCCAAACAACAGGTTCAGCGCGATTGCCGAGCCGATCACTTCGGCGAGGTCACAGGCGGCGATGGCAATCTCGCAGAGTATCCAGAGGAAGATGACGACTGGTTGGGAATAGTGGTCGCGGCAGGCTTGCGCCAGATCGCGCCCGGTGACGATGCCCAGCTTGAGCGCCAGATATTGCAGCAAAATCGCCATGAAGTTCGAGATCAAGATCACCGAAAGCAGCAAATAGCCGAACTGCGCGCCGCCTGCCAGATCGGTTGCCCAGTTGCCGGGGTCCATGTAGCCAACCGATACCATCAATCCGGGACCGACGAACGCCAGCAGCGTGCGCCAGAATCCGGCTTGCTGCGGCACCGGGATAGAACCATGTACTTCTGCCAACGACGCCGCGCCGCGTCGGTTTCGCCACCCTTGTTCGGGTTCCGCGTTGATAACTTGTGGATTCAACTGCGTCTCCATTAACTGCTGCCTCAGGTTTCAATGCGCCTCGAAAACGCATTTTAGTCTCGTCTAAATCTAAGAAAATTGTATCCCTAAATAGAGGCATTGTCAACAGCGGATTTGAGACCAATTTACCCGTAAAATGAGGCTCAACTGGAACTCGATGAGAAATCAAGAAAGACCCGGTGTATTTGTACACCGGGTCTTTCGAATGATGGGTTACGGATCGCTCAGGCTGAATGGCTGGACTGGCGCGCCGCCGTTCTGGAAAGCTCAGTGGAGACGACGCCGCCGACCGCCACCAGCACCAGCAGCGCCACCGCCCAGATCGGCAGCAGCGTGATCGGCTCGGCGATGCTGAGCAGGGCGTCCAACGAAATCGCGCCGCCGCCCAAAATCACCAGCACCAGCGCGATCAAGCTGAGGTTGAACTCGAAGCCGCTTTTGGTATTCAAAAAGCCCTTCTTGAAATGCACCGTCGAAATCGCCACCAGCATGGTGCTGATGATCAGCGCGGCGGCGAATGGCGTGAACAAGCCGACCAGCACCAGCAGCCCGCCGCCCAACTCGCTCAAGGCTGCCATCCAGCCGAGCAAATTCGGGTGGGCGCTGCCCAGATTCCGGGTCATCTTGATCGCGCCTGCGATCCCGCTTCCGCCGAACCAGCCGAAGGTCTTTTGGCTGCCGTAAACGATGAAAATCACCCCTAACACCAGCCGAACCACCAGTAACGCTGCATCCAATGGAGACACGCTGTTTTCCCCCTCGTCATCACAGTAAACGATACCGAATCCAACGTCTCCGGGATGTCACTCGCGCATCCCGGAGACGATAGTGTGTGCCCAATTGATCGACGTTTAGAGCTTTTACCTAGACAGACCGGACTTCTGCAATCTTACCCACTCGTCCTTGAGCGTGACCGTGCGGTTGAACACCAGCTTCTCGGCTGTGGAGCCGGCATCGACCACGAAATAGCCGAGCCGCTCAAACTGGTAGTGACTCTGAGGCGCAGCCCCGGCAACCGTCGGCTCGATGTACACTGGGTCGAGCGTCTCCAGCGAATTCGGATTCAGGTAGTCCATCAAATCCTTGTCGGGGTCCATCTCGCTGGTGTCGGCAATGGTTAAGAGGTGATCGTACACGCGCACCTCGGCTTTGAGCGCGTGCGCCGCGCTGACCCAGTGAAGTGTCGCCTTGACCTTGCGTCCGTCCGGCGCGTCGCCGCCGCGCGTCGCCGGATCATAAGTGCAGCGCAGTTCGACGATGCTGCCATCGGCATCCTTGACCACTTCCTCACACTTGATGAAGTATGCCGCGCGCAGCCGAACCTCACGCCCCGGCGCCAGCCGATAGAACTTGTTGGGCGGGTCTTCCATGAAGTCGTCCTGCTCGATGTACAGCACCCGCGAAAAGGGGACTTTGCGCGTGCCCGCGTCCGGGTCTTCCGGGTTGATCATCGCCTCGAATTGCTCGACCTGATCTTCCGGGTAGTTGGTCAGCACCACCTTGAGCGGGTGCAGCACCGCCATCACGCGCGGCGCAATCTTGTTCAAGTCCTGCCGCGCGCAGTATTCCAGCAGTTGTATATCGACGATACCGTTCGACTTGGATACGCCGGTCATCTCGCACATCTCGCGGATGGCTTTAGGCGTGACGCCGCGCCGCCGCAGTCCCGAAAGCGTCGGCATACGTGGGTCGTCCCAGCCGCTCACGTAGCCCTCGCGCACCAGCCGGATCAGCTTGCGTTTGCTGGTGAGAACATAGGTCAGGTTCAGCCGCGCGAACTCGATCTGCTGCGGGTGAAAAATCCCAAGCTGATCCAGACACCAGTCGTACAGCGGGCGGTGATCCTCGAATTCCAGCGTGCAGATCGAGTGGGTGACACCCTCAATCGAGTCGCTCTGCCCATGGGCCCAGTCGTACATCGGGTAGATGCACCATGCGTCCCCGGTGCGCGGGTGAGTTGCGTGCAGGATGCGGTACAGCACCGGGTCGCGCAGGTTGACGTTGGGCGAACTCATGTCGATCTTGGCGCGCAGCACCCGCGCGCCGTCCTCGAACTCGCCGTTGCGCATTCGCTCGAACAGGTCGAGGTTTTCCTCGACCGAGCGGTTGCGATAGGGGCTTTCCTTGCCCGGCTCGGTCAGCGTGCCGCGATATTCGCGGATTTCTTCGGGCGACAGGTCATCGACGTAGGCTTTGCCCTGCTTGATCAGCTCGACCGCCCACTGATACAACTGCTCGAAATAATCCGAGGCGAAGCGCAGTTCTTCCCACTCGTAGCCGAGCCAGCGCACGTCGTTCATGATCGAATCGATGTACTCCTGCTCCTCTTTGGTGGGATTGGTGTCGTCAAAGCGGAGATTGGTCTTGCCGCCGTACTGGTCGGCGATGCCAAAGTTCAGCCAGATGGATTTGGCATGACCTATGTGCAGATACCCGTTTGGCTCCGGCGGAAAACGGGTGTAGACCTGCCCACCGAATCGCCCGGTCTGGTTATGCTCGTCAATAATCTCGCGGATAAAGTCCCTGCCCGCGCCGTCGTGGTTAATTTCCGGTTCCATTGCGCGCAACTTCCTGCTTCGGCTGCCTGTAGAAGGCTGTATTGTACCATCTGGCGGCGGCACAGTCTGCGGCGAAACTCGCGGGCGAAGTTCCGCACCGACGGTATAATTCGAGAAAAAGAAGGATTGAGCACCTAAAGGATTTATTCCATGAAATTTGACGAAGGACAGTGGCGGCTGCTGGCGGGCACACAGGCGATTTACCCGACCACCGTGGTGGCGGTGCAGGTGGAGCCGGACGCGCTCACCGTCACCGGCTATGACCATCGCATCGACCACCGCAGCAGCTACCTGCACGGCACCATCATCACCGCGCGCTTCACGTCGCCCATGCCCGACGTGATCCGGGTGCAGCTCACCCACTTCAAGGGGCTGCGCGAGCATCTACCCGCCTTCGACCTCGACTATTCGCTGGCTAATCCGACGGTTTCCACCGGGCAGGATGCGGATCACGCATGGCTGAGCGCGGGGCGGCTCTCGGTGGAAGTGGCGGCGGAAGGCGGCGAATGGTGCATCCAATATTTGCGCGACGGCGAGCCGCTCACCAGCAGTGAGCCGCACGCGGCGGGGCTGTTCACCCAAAATGGCAAGACCTATCTACGCGAGCAGTTGTCGCTGGGCGTGCGCGAGACCGTCTACGGCTTGGGCGAACGCTTCAGCGCCTTCGTGAAGAATGGGCAGTCGGTCGAAATCTGGAACGAGGACGGCGGCACCCTGTCCGAATACGCCTACAAGAACGTCCCGTTTTATCTGACCAGCCGGGGCTACGGCGTGCTGGTCAACCATCCCGGCTGTGTCTCGTTCGAGGTGGCGTCGCATCACGTGAGCCGGGTGCAGTTCAGCGCCGAGGGGCACAACCTCGACTATTACCTGTTCGGCGGGCCCACCCTGAAAGACGCGCTGGAGCAGTACACCGCGCTCAGCGGGCGACCGGCGCTGCCGCCGGAATGGTCGTTCGGGCTGTGGCTTTCGACCTCGTTCACCACCAATTACGACGAGCAAGCCATCCTCGCCAACATTGAGCGCATGGAAGCGCTCGGCATCCCGATCAGCGTGTTTCACTTCGACTGCTTCTGGATGCGCGAACTCACGTGGACGAGCCTGATCTGGGATCGGCGGAACTTCTCCGATCCGGCAGCCATGCTGCGGCGGATCAAGGCGAGGGGGATCAAAATCTGCCTGTGGATCAATCCGTACATCGCGGAAGCTTCGGCGCTGTTTGACCAAGGCGCAGAGCAGGGCTATCTGTTGCACGATCTGGACGGCGGCGTGTATCAGGTGGATGAATGGCAGCCGGGGTTGGCGTTCGTCGATTTCACAAATCCGGCGGCGCGCGCGTGGTTCGCCGGAAAGCTGCGAGCGCTGATCGACATCGGCGTGGACTGCTTCAAGACCGACTTCGGCGAGCGCATCCCGACCGCCGTTCGCTACTTCGACGGCTCCGACCCGGAGCGGATGCACAACTACTACAGCTATCTCTACAACCAGACCGTGTTCGATCTGCTGCGCGAGGTCAAAGGCGAGGGTGAAGCGGTGGTGTTCGCGCGCTCCGCGACCACCGGCGGACAGAAATTCCCGGTGCATTGGGGCGGCGATAACAGTTCCAGCTATCCGTCGATGGCGGAGACGCTGCGCGGCGGGCTGTCGCTCTGCCTCAGCGGATTCGGCTTCTGGAGCCACGACATCAGCGGCTTCAACGACACCGCAACTCCCGATTTGTACAAGCGGTGGGTGGCGTTCGGGCTGCTCTCGTCGCACAGTCGGCTGCACGGCTCCAGCAGCGCGCGTATGCCGTGGCTGTTCGACGACGAGGCAGTCGAAGTGCTGCGCTTCTTTAACCGTCTGAAGCAGCACTTGATGCCTTATCTGATGGACATGGCGCGCGAAGCACACCAGCGAGGCGTGCCCCTGCTGCGGGCGATGGTGCTGGAATTCCCGGACGATTTGACCTGCCGCGCGCTGGACATGCAGTATATGCTTGGCGCGGCGCTGCTGGTCGCGCCCGTGTTCAGCGAAACCGGCGAGATCACCTATTATCTGCCCGAAGGAGAATGGCGCAGCCTGCTCACCGGGGAAACGGTTTCCGGCGGCGGCTGGCGCACCGAGCAGCACGGCTATCTTAGCCTGCCGCTGTGGGTGCAGGTCGAGCGGGGCAGCGGGTGGCGCTGTCTGGATGCCGCGCCGGGTCAGGATTCCTGATCGGCGTCCTGCTTCTGCGCCCAGCACGCCGGGCACAGTCCGTAGATCGCCATGTGTTCGATGCGCGGATGAAAGTCGAAATCCGCCTCAACTGCGTCTCGCACGGGCGCCAGATAGCGGTCGTCCACTTCGCTGACTCTGCCGCAGTTCAGGCAGATCAGGTGATGGTGCGGCTTGCCGAGCAGCTCATACACGATGCCCGCGCTGCCCATGTCGGTTTGCGAGACCAGCTCAAGGTCTTTGAGCCACTGCAAGATGCGGTAGACGGTCGGGTCTTGCAGCGCCGCTTCGGGATGAAATTCCGCCAGCCAGCGCTGAATATCGCCGATGGACCTATGCCCTGCGGAGGCGCACAGCGCTTCCACGATCAGGCGGCGCTGAATGGTGACGCGCTCCTTTTTAGCTTGAATTTGCCTGATGACCGCCTCAGACGAAGGCATCCTTCCTCGCTTTCTGATTCCATGATAGCAGGATTGGACCTGAAAACCTCGCCGTCGTCGCTGCCTTCCCTAAAACCAACCTAATCCATACCATGCTTTAACCAGCCAAAGTTGCTAGATGTAAGATTTTACATCTACAATAGACTGCATCTATAGACGCTATACAGCCGTCTGGCATTCTCCGCCCGGCGCTTCCAACAGGATTGAACATGCTGATTCCACTGCTTGCGATGCATATCCCCGATGGTTTTCTCAGCGTTCCGGTAGCGGCAGTGGGCTGGCTGCTGCTGATCGCCCTGATCGGCATCGCGCTGCGGCAGACCCGCCACCAACTCGGCGAGCGGCAAATCCCGCTGATGGGCATTCTGGCGGCGTTTGTGTTCGTGGCGCAGATGATCAACTTCCCGGTGGCGGGCGGCACGTCGGGGCATCTGCTCGGCGGCATGTTGATCGCGGCACTGCTGGGGCCGTGGGCGACGGTGCTGGTCATGACCTGCGTGATCGGCGTGCAGAGCTTGCTGTTTCAGGACGGCGGGCTGCTGTCGCTGGGCATCAACGTGGTCAATATGGGGATCATCAGCGGATTTGTCGGCTACGCGGTGTACACCCTCGTCCGCCGGGCGCTGCGCGATACGCCCACCGCTCAATGGGTGGGGGCAGGTCTAGGTGCGTGGCTGGGGGTGGTGCTGGCGTCGACCGCTTGCGCGCTGGAATTGGCGGCTTCCGGCACCTCGCCGCTGGAGATCGCGCTCCCGGCGATGGTCGGCGTTCACGCGCTGATCGGCATCGGCGAGGCGCTGATCACGGTGGCGGCGCTGGCGTTCATCCGGCGAACCCGTCCCGACCTGCTGGGCGAGCCGGAGCAGGTCGCGGCGAAAGGCTGGGGCTGGATCGCGGCGGGGCTGTTGATCGCGCTGGCGCTAACGTTCGCAGCGCCGTTCGCCAACCGTAGCCCGGATGGACTGAATCGGGTGGCGGAAGATCAGGGCTTCAGCACGCTTCAGCAGCAGCCACCTTATGGACTGCTGCCCGGCTATACCGTACCGTTCATCCAGCAGGAAGGCGTGACCACTATCGCGGCGGGCATGATCGGCGTGCTGGTGGTGGCGGGCGTCGGCTATGGCGTTGCGCGGGCGGCAGGTCGCCGAGCACGGGATCGCGCCGAAGGATAAATCGGGTTGCTGCGGGAACGCTATGAGCTTGGCAGCGGGTTTCTGTATCGACTGGACGCCCGCGTGAAAGTGGTCATGACCCTGCTGCTGATTCTGGGCATCCTGCTCACGCCGGAGCGCGCGCTGCCCGCCTATGCGCTGCTCTGGGCGCTGCTGGGCAGTCTGGCGGCTGCCAGCGGGATCAGCGCGGGGCGGCTGGCGCGCTTAGGCGGGCTGGCGCTCCCGTTCGTGCTGGCGTCGGCAGCATTGCCGTTCACCATGCCCGGTCATCCGGTGCTGGTGGTGGCTGGACTCACCATCACCGACGCCGGGCTGATCCGTTTCGTATCCATCGTGCTGAAAAGCTGGCTTTCGGTGCAGGCGGCGCTGCTGCTCTCGATCACCACGCCGTTCACCGATCTGCTCTGGGCGTTCGGGAGCCTGCGCCTGCCGCCAACCCTGATCGCCATCGTCGGCTTCATGTATCGCTACTTGTACACCCTGCGCGACGAAGCCGAGCGCCTGATTCGCGCGCGGGCTGCGCGGAGCGCGTCGATTCCCGGTCGGCGCGGCGGCGGCAGCCTGATCTGGCGCGCGCGCTCGGTGGGCGGGATGGTCGGCAGCCTGTTCCTGCGCAGCTACGAGCGCAGCGAGCGGGTATATGAGGCAATGCTGTCGCGCGGTTACGATGGGCAGATGCGTCGCCTCAGCGCACCGCCGCTGGCATGGACGGCGGTCGCCTACGGGTCGATTCCGATCCTGCTGCTGATGCTGATTGAGATCATGGCGCTGGTGTGGTGGGCGAAATGAGCGCGAACGCGGTCGAAGTCGAGGCGCTGAGCTTTCGCTATCCCGACGGCACGCTGGCGCTCGATCGGGTTGATCTGCGGCTCGCGCCACACGAGAAAGTCGCGCTGGTCGGACCCAATGGCAGCGGGAAATCCACCCTGCTGTTGCATCTGAACGGCGCGCTGCGCAGCCGCAGCGGACGTATCCGGATCGCCGGGCTGCCCGTGACCGATCAGAGCTTGGGGCAGATTCGCGCGTTGGTGGGGCTGGTCTTCCAGAACCCGGACGATCAGCTATTTTCGCCGCTGGTGTACGAAGACGTGGCGTTCGGGCCGCTGCACATGGGGCTGCCCGAAAGCGAAGTACGGGTGCGGGTCGAGCGGGCGCTCGCCGCCGTCGGTATGGCGGATTTCGCGCAGCGGATCAGCCAGCACTTGAGCGTGGGCGAGAAGAAGCGGATCGCGCTGGCGACGGTGCTGAGCATGGAGCCGACCCTGCTGGCGCTGGACGAACCCTCCGCCGGGCTTGACCCACGCGGACGCCGCAGTCTGATCGACCTGCTGCACACGCTTGACCAGCAAACGCTGCTGATCAGCACCCACGACATGCGGCTGGCGTATGGTCTGTGCCCACGCACCATCATCCTCGATCAGGGGCGCATCGTCGCCGACGGCGCCACCCGCGATCTGCTCAATGACGCCGACCTGCTGGAGCAGCACGGGCTGGAGCGACCCTATACCGGGTAAACAAAAGCGCATTTGTTTTTGCACGAGCGCGTCAAGCGGAAGTCATATCCCTCATTCGAACATTTCTCCCCGAAGAAACCGCCGAATCTCGCTGGTCTAGCTGCATCCAACGGCGTGGCAAGCAGGGTAGTGGCGGATTAATCCATTTCCGGGCGTGAGGCGTTGAGTTCGGCGCGCACGCCGTTGATGATGATACGGACGCTGGTGTCGAAGTGCGTGTCGTTGTCTTCGTCCATCCACACACTCATGACTTTCGCCATCGTCGGGAATTGCCCCAGCAATCCTGATGCATCAAATGACTCGTCGGGCACCTCGTGCAGCGGCGGCGAGGCTTGTTCCTCGATCACGGAGCCAAACGTGAAATTGATCACCGTGCCGGTGATCGTTGCGGGCTTCCCTCCCCGAAAACCGGCGTTGTCGAGCACGCGAATCGAGAAGTCGATCAGCTTCATCAGCACCACCGCGATGCCGAGGTGCGCGCCAGCAACCACCCGCGCACCTTCCCGGTATGCCAGCATCGCCGCGCGCGAGGTCATGAACTTCTTGCGCTCGCCCGGCGATATGATCTTCACCTTCATCTTTCCGATCGTCTTCATGGGCATTCTCGGCGGCAGCTTGGTGCAAAACCTGAGCAGCGGCATCGACTACGACCTGATGCAGTTCATCCTCTTCGGCGTGATCGTCAGCACGCTCTACCAGACCACCATGATGAGCATCACCTCGCTGATCGAAGACCGCGAAAACGACTTTACACAGGAGTTGTTCGTCGCGCCGATTTCACGCTATGCCCTGATTCTAGGCAAGGTCTTTGGCGGGACGATCACCAGTCTATTTTCACTGGTTGGGCTGTTCGTCATCGCGCTGATCATGCAGGTTCCACTGACGCTGGCGGATGTCGGGCGCACTATGCTGCTCTGGCCCGTGATTTGTATCGCCGGAGGCGCGCTCGGCATTCTGTTTATCAGCCTCATCAATGACTCGCGCACGGCGGATTGGGGCAGTATGATGCTGGTCTTCCCGCAGATGTTTCTGGCGGGCGTCCTCATCCCGATCAGTAATTCAAGCGGTATCCTCGGCGTGTTGGCGCATCTGATGCCGCTGACCTATCTCGCCGACTTGATCCGCAACGTGATCTACGCAAGCAGCCCGCAGTACAGCGAGATCGTGCTCTACAGCCCTGCCGTCGATCTGGCGATCACGGTCGCGGTTTCTGCCGTTTTCATCGTCGTCGGGGCATTCCTGTTCACGCGCAGCGAGCGCACCCGCTGAAAAATCCCCGCAGCCCGTCAACGTGCTGGCGCAGAGCGGAGCCGATGGGCTTCGCGCTGGACTGGAGGGGTGGCTACACAAGTCAAGATCGGAAAGGGTTTTCAGACGCTGCTGGGGAAATAAAAAAGCGTCTCTGGCTATTTCAGAGACACCTTTTCGTTCAAGCTGAGGGACCTGGATTCGAACCAGGATTGACGGATCCAGAGTTCGCAGTTCTACCGTTGAACTATCCCTCATCAACGTGGGCGAATTCTATCACGCTCACCGAGACCGATCAAGCCTGAGTTTGGCTGGAACCGAGCGCCCGGTCGATCCGCCGGGCGATCCGCGCCCTGCCGTAAGTGTGCAGGATGTCGTACAAATCCGGCGTATTGGTGCGCGCCGTGAGCGCCACGCGCACGACCATCATCAGGTCACCGAAGTGCCCTTTGTAGGCGTCAGGATTTTGCTTGAAGGTCTTGGTATTGCGCGCGAAGCCGAGCCGCTCGGCGAGGCTGCGCATTTCATCCAACCACGCCTCTTTCGGCACCGCCGGGTCGAACCCGCGCACGTGTTCGAGGATCGGCGGGATCACCGCCGGATCGACCGGGGGCAGGGCATAACCGCTCTCGGCGACGCTCTGTTCGTAAAGTGGATCAAAATAGAAGCCGCAGGCGGATTCGATGTCCGACCAGTTGGCGATGTCTTTGCGCGGAGCGGCGCCGCCGCGCTCGACGTTGAACACCGCGACGCTGTAGTCGGGATCGGCTTTGAGCATCTGCGCCAGCGCCGGGCGATACTCGTCCACCCACGCGACCGCGAACTGGTAGACCTGCTCGGCGCTGTAAGTGGCGATAATGTCCTTGCTGATGTCGTTCAGCTTGACCAAATCGAACAGCGGCATGGCGACGCCCATGTCTTCCAACTTGAACGGAAACTCGGTGTAGGGCGCGTCCGGGTTCTGGATGCGCCAGTCGTAGAAGCTGGAGTTGGCGAGGTTGAGCAGGTACTCGATCACCGCCTGCGCCGGATAGCCCAGCTCGTAATAGTAGAGCATGTTGGCTTCTGGGTCTTTGCGCTTGCTTAGCTTGCGCTTGGAACTGCCGTCCAGCTTGGCAATCGGCGCGACGTGGGCGAAATTGGGCATCTCCACGCCCAGATACTCGAAAGTCTGAATGTGCAGCGGCGCGGATGGCAGCCACTCGTCGCCGCGAATGATGGTGGTCACGTGCATCAGCGTGTCATCGACCACGTGCGCGAAGTGATAGGTCGGCAGGCTGTTGGATTTGAGCAGCACGGTATCCTGATCGTTCACAGGCAGGTCGAGGTCGCCCTTGATCACGTCGTGGAAACGAACGCGATCTTCGGTCGGGTAGGGCGCTCGGATGCGGATCACCGGGCGCTCGCCTCGGTCCAACGCCGCCTTCACCTGATCCAGCGTCGCGTCGCGCCACTTCGCCCAGTGACCGTAATAGCCGGGCTTGACCCCCTCCGCTTCCTGCCGCGCGCGAATCTGGCTCAATTCTGCTTCCGGGCAGAAGCAGGGATAGGCTCTGCCGCGCTCGATCAGGAACTTGGCGAAGCTTTTGTAAATCTCGACCCGCTCGCTCTGGGTATAGGGCGCATACGCCCCGACCTCCACCAGCGGATCGATCTGCACCACGCCTTCGTCCGGTATCAGCGCGAAGTTGGTCAAGGTCAGCACGATCTGCTCGACGCTGCGATCCTGCTCGCGCTTCTTGTCGGTGTCCTCGATGCGCAGGAAATAGATGCCGCCGCTCTGATGTGCGACTTCCTGATCGACCAGCGCGGTCAGCAGGCTGCCGATGTGGACGAACCCGGTCGGGCTGGGCGCAAAGCGCGTGACCTGCGCGCCCGCTGGGAGATTGCGCGGCGGGTACAGGCGAAAGTAGTCGTCGGGGGTGCGGCTGACCTGCGGAAACACCAGCGCCGCCAATTCGGAATGGAAAGTCATGCTACACGAATTCCTTGATTACAGGCGCTCACGCGACCCGGCGGCGGCGCATGATCACGCTTTCGGCGAGTCCGATGCCCGCCAGCGTCGATAGCAGCGAGGTGCCGCCGGAGCTAATAAATGGCAAAGTCAATCCGGTCACGGGCATGAGGCTCAGGTTCATGCCAATCGAGACGACGGTCTGAAAGAAAATGAAGGTGGCAACGCCGTAGCAGATAATGCTGCCGAGCGGATCGACCGCCAGCCGCGCGCCGCGTAAAATCCGCAGAATCACCAAGCCGATCAGCAGCATCACCGCGACGCCGCCGACCAAGCCGAATTCCTCGGCGATTACGCTGAAGATGAAGTCGGTGTGACGCACGCGCAGGTAGCGCAGCGTGTTCTGCGGACCCTGCGCGTAACCCTTGCCGAACAATCCGCCGGAGCCGATGCTGATGCGCGCCTGAAGGATGTTGTAGTAGGCGTCGGGATCGCTTTGCGGAAAAATGAACGAGGTGATGCGCTGTCGTTGGTAGTCCTCCATGCGTGACCACGCAATCGGCACCGTGATCGGCGCGGACAGCCCGATCACCAGCGCGAAGGCGGCGACGTGTTTCAGCCGCAGCCCCGCCGCGAACACCATCACCACCCACATCACGCCGAACACAATCGCCATGCCGAGGTCAGGCTGAATGAAGATGATCGCGGTCGGAATGCCGATGTGAATCAGCGATTTCAGGATGGTGCTGAGCCGATCCATCTTGTCGTAATTGGTGGCGAGGAAATAGCCCAGCGTGATGATGATCAGCACTTTGGCGATCTCCGACGGCTGGATGCGAATGCCGATGTTGATCCAGCTTTTCGCGCCCGCGTCGCCTTCCACGCCGAAGAAGTACACCAGAATCAGCAGCGAGACCATCAGCAGGTACAGCCATTGATGCAGCCCGCCGAGCAGCCGGTAGTCAAGGGCGGCAAGCCCGAACATGACCAACAAACCGAGGATGGCGAAGCGAATCTGATCCGGCACCCGGTTGATCAAGTCAGGGTCGATGGCGTTCAGGGTCGCGCTGCGGATCATCAGGATGCCGAACACGGTCAGCAGGATGGTCGCGCCCAGCAGAACGTAATCAAACTGACGCCAAATGCTGCCGGGATGACTCATGCGCGCTCGTTTCTAACCAGCCAGCAATCGCGCCATTATAGCAACCGGGCGGCGTGAAATCTATTCCGCAGTCTCGGGGTTGGCAGGGGGATGGAAGTCGGGATCGTCCTGCTCGATGCCTTCGCGGGTTTTCAGGAAGGGGATTTCTGCCACCAGCAGGCTGGCACGCTCGCGGTTTTGGAGGGCGATGTCCACGTTGTCGCTGTCTACCGAGACGTACTTGGAGATGACTGCCAAAATCTCCTGCTTCATGGCCTCCAGCTTCTCTGGCGGCAGGTTGATCCGGTCATGAACCAGCACGAACTGAAGGCGCTCTTTTGCCATCGTGCCGGTCTTTTTGGGAGGCGTCCTTCCAAGGATGCGGTCAAGGAATTCAGGCATCATCGAATCCTCTCATCACCTGTTTTTACCTACCGCCGAATAACCGCGTGAGCCGCTTGAAAAAGCCGGGCGGATCGCCCAACTGCATGAATGGCACTTTTTCACCCATGATCCGCCGCGCAATATTACGATATGCCATGCCCGCGCGTGAGTTTTCATTCAGCGTAACCGGAATGCCGCTGTTTGACGATGGGACAACGGTATCGTCCTCCGGCACAATGCCGATCAGCCGAATCGCCAGTAGATCAGTCACGTCGTCCGCCGAAAGCATCTCGCCGCGCCGCACCATTTCCGGGTTGACGCGGTTCAGGATTAACTGACCCGGTCCCTTATTCTCGGCTTCCAGCAGCCCGATCACCCGGTCGGCGTCGCGCACGGCGGAAATCTCCGGGTTGGTCACGATCAGCACGTCGTCGGCGGGCGCGACCGCGTTGCGAAAGCCGCGCTCGATCCCGGCGGGCGAATCGATCAGCACGAAGTCGAAGTCTTCCCGCAGCATATCGGTGAGCTGGATCATATCCGCCGGGCTGACGGCGGTCTTGTCGCGGGTCTGAGCAGCGGGGATCAGATACAGTTCGGGGAGCAGCTTGTGCCGAATCATCGCCTGACGCGGCTTGCAGCGCCCTTCGACAATGTCCACCAGATCGTAAACAATGCGGTTCTCCAGCCCCATCACAATGTCGAGGTTACGCAGCCCGATGTCGGCGTCGATCATCAGCACTTTCTGGTTGTAGCGTGCCAGCGCGACACCCAGATTCGAGGTCGTCGTCGTCTTGCCGACACCACCCTTTCCCGACGTAACCGTGATAACTTTTCCCCCCACGAGTGTTCCTCTCTCAGTGCCATGCTTCTACAATAATGCGGCTGTCTCGGATCAGCGCCATTTCTGGCTTGGGCTTATGCCGCTTATCTTGCGGCGAAATGCTGATGTACCCGGCGATGCGAAGCTGTGTGGGGATCATATCCAGCGCGCAGACGAACGCGCTTTCGTCGCCGCTCGCCCCCGCGTGAACGTTGCCGCGCAGCCGCCCCCAGATAATTACGTCGCCGTCGGCGATGATCTCCGCGC
This sequence comes from uncultured Chloroflexia bacterium, assembly GCA_963814185.1. GTDB lineage: Bacteria > Chloroflexota > Anaerolineae > Aggregatilineales > Phototrophicaceae > Flexifilum. The sequence goes on from CAWFCF010000004.1 coordinate 873,347, forward strand.
CGGGGTTCACGTCGCCGAACACCACCACGTGCCCCTGACTGCGCACCGTCCGCCCCGAACGCATGGTGCGCCGAATCATGATGCCCAACGTGCCGTCATCTTCCGGCGGGGTGGGGCGCGCGCTGTCCGGCGCGACCGGGGTGATCAGGTTGGCACGCAGGTCGAGCGCGCTCGCCGAGTTGATGGTGGTGTTGCTCTCGGTCATGACCGCGTACAGGGTCAGCCCCCGACGTTCAAGCAGAGCTTTCGCCGAGCCAAGCTCGTCCTTGCGAACCGGGCGCGATCCGACATCCAGCGTAATGCGCGCGCCTGCGAAGAAAGCGCTTTGTTGGTCGATGCGCGCGGCGAGGTCCGCCATGACGCCCTGCCATTCTTCGGATTCATCCAGAGAAATGAGCAGACCATCCTTGACACCCTTGATTGCGACTGTTTGCATTGCGCCGTTACCTGACCTGCGGAGTAATTTCGAAACTGTAACTATACTATATTGGATCGTTAAAGCGCGCTACATGCGGCGACAATTCTGGATTCAAAGTGGGAAGAATCGGCTACACCATCCCCACGATCCGCAGCAGCATGAACAGCGGCAGCAGTGTGAACGCGGCGGCGGCGATCCAGCGCACCCGCGCGGGCTGGACGCTCTTTTGCAGCCATTGACCGAAGGCGTAAACCGCGTAAGTCATCCACAGCAGTTGAATCATCAGCAGCGGGAGCAGCAGCACCGGGCTGTCCGCGCCGTAGTACACCAGCCCGAAGGCGGCGTAGGTGGCGAAGGCGATCATGGTCACCACGCCGACCGGGGGATGCCAGCGCGCGAGCCGCGCCAGTCCCAGCACGCCCAGCGCCAGCCCCGCCGCCGTAAACTGCCCGATGATCAACCCCATCAGCCGAAGCCAGCGCTGCGGCTCGCGCCACACGCTCCCGATCATGTAAGGGACGTTCGGGTCGCTGGCGAGCGCCTGCGCCGCCGGGTAATTCCACCAGTAGACCGAATAATAGCTCTGGCTGATCCCGTAGACGCCGTACAAGCCGACCGCCAGCAGCGCCGCCCAGTACCCGATCGACAGCCGCTTGCGCGAGAGGAACAAGCCCAGCGCCGACGCCGGAACCAGCAGCACGAACAGCGGGTCGTTGATCACGCCCACCGCCAGCAGCAGCAGCAAGCCCAGCGTATGTTGTATCCCCAGCGCGCCGTTGGGCGGCTCGTCCGGGCGCGGATTGCTGGCGAACAAGCCATCCACCAGCAGAAACAGCGTCCACGCGGTTAGCATAGTGGTGAGGCGCAGGCTGCGCGGCGTGCCGACCGCGCTCAAAAACAGCACCGCGAACAAGGCGAAGCCCGCCGCCACGCCCATCAGTGGGCGTTTGCTCAGCCAGACGATCACGCCTCCCGCCACCAGCGCGCCGATCAGCGCTGCGCCCACTTCCAGCGGATTGAAACTCTCCGCGCCGCCAGTTTGAATCCAGAACGAGGGACTGAACGCCAGCGCCAGCCCGCCGATCACCGCCAGCGCGCTGCCCATCGGGCGCAGCGCCAGCGCCATGCCGATCACCGCCACCGCCATGCCCGACGCGCGAATGATGGGCGTGTGCCCGATCAGCAGGAAGGCGATCCATGCAACGCCCCCGGCGATCAGGGCAGGTATCCAGTCAAGCGCGCGCTGTCGGATCACGGGCTGGTCGTCTCCGGCGTCGGTGTGATGATGGTGATCTGAGTCGCGCCCTGCTGATTCTGCTCGCGCAGATAGGATTCCAGCGTGTCCATGACCATCGGCAGCGCGTTCGCCGATCCTTCACCGCCGTTATAGATGAAGCCGAGGATCAGGATGTCCGGGTTCTCGTAAGGCGCGTAAGCGGCGAACCATGCGTGCGAGGGCCAGTTACCCGGCTTGCACAAGCCGAGCGGACGCGCTACGTCGTCGCAGTATTCCGCCGTTCCGGTCTTGCCCGCTACGTCAATGTACGAGAGGTCAGCGCCGGGGTAAGCGGTGCCGTGAGTCACGGCGAGCCGCATCCCCTGCCGGATGTAGCTCAAATTCTGTCCGCTGACGAACGCCGGGCGATAGTTGGGGTCGAAGCGCACCGGCTGGCACAGATCATCGCCCCAGTCGTAATCCAGCGGCACGTGAACCACGTAGTTGCGCTGCTGGTAAAGCAAATCCTCGCTGCTGACGTTGACGGTGTTGGTGTAGGTGGACGGATCGCAGCGTACCGGGTTGTAGAATTGGCTGTCGGCTTCGCAAATGCAGGCGAGGCTGTCCGCGCCCTTCATGATCATGTCTTCCAGCGGCAGCAGCGTGAGCGGCTGATCCTGCGGAATGTCGTCGATATTCACGCTGCGATCCACAATCGGCTGGAAGCCTTGCAGCTCATTGCCCTCGGCGTCCAGAAAATCGTGAATCAGGGTCGGCTGGTAGAGCGTCCCGCCGTTGACGATGGTCGCCACTGCGCTCACCAGTTGCAGCGGGGTCACGTTGACGTAACCCTGACCGAATGCGGCGTTGTAAGTGTCGCCAGTTGACCAGTTTTCGCCGTAGGAGCGGCGTTTCCAGTCCTGATCCGGCATCCGCCCGTATTCCTCAAACGGCAGTTCGATGCCCAGCTTGGAGCCGATGCCCAGCGCGGTCGCGTAGCGGAACATGTCGTCGATGCCCAGTCCGCCGGGTCTGAGTACCTGATCCGAGACCGCCGGGTTGCCGCCGCCCACCTGATAGAAGAACACGTCGCAGCTTTGGGCAATCGCGCCGATGATGTTCAGGTTGCCGTGTCCCTGCGGCAGCCAGCACACGAAGCGCTGATCGGCGGCGCGGTCGTTGGGCGCGTATTTGTTGGGCAGCAGCAGTTGACCCGGATCGTTCAGGGTCGAGTTCGGGTCGATCACGTGCTCTTGCAGCACACCCGTTGACGTGACCAGTTTCCAGACCGAGCCGGGCGGATAGAGCGACTGGGTCACGTGATTGACCAGCGGCGTGAGCGGGTCGTTGACGACCTTCTCGTAGTAGTCCACGTCGATGCTGCGGGCGAAGCGTGAATTGTCGTAGCTCGGATAGCTCACCAGCGCCAGCACTTCGCCCGTCATCGGGTTCAGCGCCACAATCGACCCGGTCTGGCTGACGATGTGCCCCGCCGCGCCGTTGATCTTGGCGATCTGGTTGGCGAGCGCGGTTTCCGCCGCCTGCTGAAGCTGGGTGTCGAGGGTCAGGCGGACGCTTTCGCCCGGCACCGGGTCGATGGATACAATCGGGTCGCCAATCGGCTGCCCGGCAACGTCCACTTCGGTGACGGTGCGTCCGCGCTGCCCGGCAAGCTCGGTTTCCAGATAGTATTCCAACCCGGCGTAACCCACGCGGTCGTAGGCGGGGTCGTAGCCCTCCGCGATTAGCTCAAGCTGGCGCTCCGCCGGGATGGGTCCCATGTAGCCGACGATTTGCGAGGTCAGCTCTCCGGTGGGGTATTCACGCACCGCCCCGGTTTCGATGTCCACGCCCGGCAGCGAGTAGGCTTCTTCGAGGATTTGCATGGCGGTTTCGCGGCTTACGTCGCGGGCGATCACCACCGGACGATACGGCGCGATCCCTTGCCCGGTAGCGACCAGTTCCTCGATGCTGCGCACGTCCTGCCCCGAACTCAGCGCAATCGCGCGGGTCGGCGGCACGCCCGTGAGCGCCGAAAGTCGGTTGTAGATGCGCAGCACGTCGTCCTGATTGCTGGGCAGGGCGGCGGGGGTCACGCGCACGTCGTAAGCGGGCACGTTGATCGCCAGTGCTACGTTGTTGCGATCTACAATCGTGCCGCGCGGCGCGGCCACTGGCACTTCGCTCAAGTGATTGGCGTTGGCGGCGTCCTGATAGGTCTGGTATTCGACCACTTGTAATTGATACATGCGGATGGAAAAGACGGCGAACACCGCGAAGACGATTCCGATGAAAAATGTGAGCCGCCAGCCCTGAAACGGTAAAAGCCGCTGCATGGGTCTTGCTCCTGAACTTCCTTACGAGATAACGTGTTGTTCCTGCGTCCGGTGCCGCCGCTGAATCCGGCGGATTAACCAGTAAATCGGTGGCATAAACACGAGATTATAGGCGATGGTAGGCAGAATCACGTAGGTCAAGTTGTCCAGCGGGTAAATGGTGAAGCCCGTGAACGCCAGCACGATCATGTAGACCGTCTTTTGCAGAATGGTCCCGGCGATCACCAGCCCGATGATCAGCACCACGCCGATGTGGTAAACCTGCTGCTTCAGGCGGTCGACGGCGAACACCAGCAGGATCAAGCCCACCGCTGACGCGCCGGTCGGCGCTGCCGAGAGCAAATCCTGCGTGATCCCGCCGACGAACGACCAGATCACGCTTTGCTCCAGCCGCCCGTTGACCGACCACGACAGCACCAGCAGAAACACGAGGTCGGGTTCGCCGCCCAGAATGCGAATCTGCGGAATAACCGTCGCTTGCAGGATCACGGCGAGCGCGATCAGCGGGAGACCCCAGTAAGTACCCATTGTTCACGGGGAAGGCGTAGGCTGGCTGAACACGGAGAGGTCCACCGGCTGGAAGTTGGTCACAATCAGCACAATTTCCAGCGTGTCAAAGTTGATCAGGCTGCGCACCTGCGCCTGCTGATTCAGCCCATTGGGAGCCAGCCGCGCGCTGGTCACCTGACCGATCACCAGATCGGGCGGGAAGTTGCCGCCCAGCCCCGACGTGATCACCAGATCGCCCGACGAAACCTGCGAATCCAGCGGCAGCATGTCCATCAGCAGCGCGCCGGACGCCTGACCGCGTACCGTCCCCTCGATCCGCGAGGACTGCAAGCGCGCGCTCACCGCGCTGGACGGCTCGATCACCAACATCACGCGGGCGGCATTGGCAGTCACCTGAATCACCCTGCCGACCAAGCCCTGCCCGGTCACGACTGGCATCCCGACCGCGATTCCGTCGCGCGTGCCCCGATCAACCGTGATGGTGCGCAGAAAGCCGCTTTCGTCCACGTTGATCACGTTGGCGGTGACAGTTTCCTGATTCTGCACCGACGAGCTGTACTTGAGCAGGTCGGCGAGGCGTTGGTAGTCGCTGTTGATCTCGCGCAGTTCCACCAGTTCCGACTGATAGAGCGCGAGCGCGGTTTCGAGGTCGGCGATCCGCTGCTGGAGCGACTGTATGTCGGAAAAATGCGACAGGTTGTCGCTGACCGCCAGCGAGGCGCGGTTGAACACGCCGGAGACGGCGTTCAGCGGCACGGCGAGCAAATCCTCAACCGGCGAGAGCAGCCCGGTCTGGCTGGCGACGATCAACCCGACCGCTAGCACGATGCACACGATCAAAAAAACGGTGCGGTTGGATCGCCAATTCCGCCTGAAGCCCGAACCTTGATTCATCCATTACCTCCGGCGCGAATTATAACACGTGCAGAAGCGTTCAGCGGTCAGCTTAATGTTGGTTGGAAACCGGGCGATGTGATTGTGAGGCATGAGCGGATTTGGCTGAACGCTTGATCAGTGGTGCGTGCTGCCGCGTTCCAAGCCGACCAGCAGACGGCGGAGGTTGGTGTAGTCTTCCAATATGCGCCCCGCGCCGCGCGCGACACAGGTCATGGGGTCTTCGGCGACCCATGCGCGGATATTCACTTCTTCGCTCACCCGGTCGGCGAGGTTGCGAAGCTGTCCGCCGCCGCCCGCCAGACAGATGCCGCTCTCCATCAAGTCGCCGACCAGTTCCGGCGGGGTGTCGTCCAGCGCGTCCTTGATCGTGTCGATGATGATGCTCACCGACCCGCTGATGGCTTCGCGGATTTCAATCGAGCTGACTTCCACCAGCGTCGGCAAGCCCGTGACCAGATTGCGCCCCTTGACCGGTTCGATCCGCTCCTGCGCCAGCGGATACGCCGAGCCGATCTCGATCTTGATCTTCTCGGCGGTTGGCTCACCGATTAAGAGGTTGTGCTTGGTGCGCATGTACTGGACGATGTCCTCGTCCATCTCGTCGCCCGCCACCCGGATCGAGCGGCTGATCACGATGCCGCCCAGCGAGAAGATGGCGACTTCGGTGGTGCCGCCGCCAATATCGACAATCATGCTGCCGCGCGTCTCTTGAACCGGTAAGCCCGCCCCAATCGCGGCGGCGACCGGTTCTTCAATCAGATAAACCTCGCGCGCGCCTGCGCTGATCGCCGCGTCGTAGACCGCGCGCTTCTCCACTTCGGTGACGCCGCTCGGGATCCCCACCACCACGCGCGGGCGGGGGATCGGTATCCAGCTTTGCTCGTGCGCCTTGTGGATCAGGTGGTTGAGCATCGCTTCGGTGACTTCAAATTCGCTGATCACGCCGTCCCGCAGCGGACGGACGATCAGAATGTCTTTCGGGTTCTTATTCCACATCTCCTTTGCCCGCGACCCGACTTCAATCGGGCGGCGGGTTCGTCTTTCGATGGCGACGAACGACGGTTCATTGATCACAATCCCCTTACCGCGTACACTGACAAGGGTGTTGGCTGTGCCGAGGTCGATGCCGATGTCCTGCGAGAACAAGCCAAACAGGTAGTCAAGTGGACTGAGCAAATCTGCTCTCCTAACGGCATGAAACAGCGCGCGGCATTATAACATGGGGTTAAGGGAATCCAAAGCTGCCATGAACCTGCGCGACGCGGTAATCATCGCTCATACTAAGCATAATCTGCTCCCGCTAAACGCCGTGTTGATCGCGGGCGTTTCGGGTGGAACCAACTCGCTGGCGCTCATGCATCTGCTGGCGAGCCTGCGCGATCCGCTCGGCTTCCGGCTGCACGTCGCCACCCTCGATCATGGGCTGCGCGGCGAGGCGGGCGCAGCCGACGCGCGCTTCGTCACGGCGATGGCGCAGGCGTGGGACATCCCGGTGACGGTGGGCTACGCCGACGTGTCCGCGTTGGCGAATCAGCGGCAAATCGGCATCGAGGCGGCGGCTCGCATCGCCCGCTACGAGTTCCTCGCAGGAGTCGCGCGTGAGCAGGGCGCAGCCCGCATCGCCGTCGCCCACAACGCCGACGATCAGGTCGAAACCGTGCTGCTGCATCTGCTGCGCGGCTCCGGCTTGAGCGGCTTGGCGGGCATGACCCATGCCGCGCCGCTGCCCGGTCATGCCGATTTGACCCTGATCCGCCCGCTGCTCGACCTGCCCCGCGCCGATCTCGCCGCCTACTGCCGCGCCAACGGCTTGCTGCCCCGTCAGGACGCCAGCAACGACGACCTGACCTACACCCGCAATCGCCTGCGCCGCGAGCTAATCCCCCAGTTGCGCGCGATCTCACCGCAGGTCGAGCGCCGCCTGCTTCAGCTTGCCGAGATCGCGCGGGCGGAGGACGACCTCGCCGATTCCGCGTTTCACGCCGCCGTCGATGCCCACGTCCGCCGTGAAGCCGGGCGTATCCGCCTGCCGCGCGACCTGTTCGTTTCGCTGCACCCGGCGCTTCAGCGCCGCTTCGTGATCTGGGCGGCGGGCAGACCGGAGAACCTCAGCTACGAGCGAATCGCCGCCGCCGTCGATCTGGCGCTGAACGGTCAGGTCGGCGCGCGAGCGCAGTTGAAGGGCGGCGTCCAGCTTCGGGTCGATTACGACGCGGTGATCGTTGAGCGCGACTCCGCGCCTCGTGGCGCCGACGATCTGCCGCTGCTGCCGCCCGGCGCGTCGATTCCGGTCGTCATCCCCGGCGAGACGCCCATCGGCGCAGGCTGGTGGCTGATCGCATCCCTGTCCGAGCCGGACGGCGAGCCGTCGCTGCGGCTCAGCATCCCCGATGGCGCGTCCGTCGTCCTGCGGACTCGACGCGAAGGCGACCGCTTCGCCCCGCTGGGGCTGGAAGGGCATACCCAGAAGCTCGCCAAGTGGATGATCGACGCGAAAGTGCCGCGCGCGCTGCGGGATCGGCTGCCGCTGCTGGTGATCGACGGCGAGATCGCGGCGGTGGGCTGGATCGGCTGGAAAGTCAGCCAGCGCGCTGCGGAACGCGGCGTCTATTTCGGCTGGAAACGGGGTTCATCTGGATGAACGGTAAGATTAGTATTATGCAAAGTTGCCAATTTTGAAAGAATATTGTATCCTTAAGGAACCATAAATTCAGCAATAAAGTAAAGATTAGGCTCATAAACCGATGATCGACAACAACGAAAATGCCTCCGTACTGGTCGTAGACGACGAAGCCGCCATTCGGTACTCCGTGAGCAAGACGTTACAGAGGGTCGGGTACAGCGTCCGGGAAGCGGCGAGCGGCGAGGATGCGCTCGACATCATCCGCGCCGAACCGTTTGACGTGGTGCTGACCGACATCCGTATGCCGCCCGGTCTGGACGGCGTCGAGTTGATCCGCCGGATCAAAGACACCGACCCGGATACCATCGTCATTTTGATGACCGCGTATCCGAGCCTGCCGACCGCCGTCGAGGGGCTGCGGCTGGGCGCGCACGACTACCTGATCAAGCCGAGTTCCAGTCAGGACATCCGCCAGAGCGTCGCGCGCGGGGTCGAGCGGTCGCGCAACCTGAAGCGCCGCCGCGCGCTGCTGGACGCCATTCGCAGCAACGTGACCGAGCTGAGCCGCACCGCGACCGAGCCGGTGCTGCCCGCGCGCGAAGCGATGGTCATGGAAAAAGTCCCGACGGCGGAAGCGGTAGGCGAGTCCATGATCGGCAACGTGATCACGCTGGGTCCGCTGACCATCTATCCGGGGCGCTACCAGATTTCGGTAGATGAACACCCGATTGACCTCACGCCGACCGAATTCGACCTGCTGCTCTATCTAGCCGCGCACCGGGGGCGGGTGGTATCATGCCACGAACTCGTGCGTGAAGTTCGCGGCTACTCGGTCGATGAAGCCGAAGCCCGCGAGGTGATTCGCCCTCACGTCAGCAACCTGCGCCGCAAGCTCAAGCAGGCGGGGCAGGACGAAGACCTGATCGTGAACGTGCGCGGGATCGGCTATCGGTTGAGCGAGCAGGTCGATTAAACCGCTTGAAATGGAAAATTCTGGTACTGAGCATCGGTATCCTGCTGGCGACCGCAGCGTCGCTGCACGCGGAGGATACCGATATTGACGCGCTGATCGCCTCCATGTCGCTGGAACACAAGGTCGCGCAGATGTTCATGGTCACGCTGCACGGCTCGGTGATGACCGAAGACGGCGCGCGGGATTTGCAGACCTGGCAGCCCGGCGGCGTGGTGCTGTTCGAGGAGAACGCGGGCGATCCCGCGTCGGTTACTCGGCTGACCAACGACTACCAAAGCACGATCACGGCGGCGGGCGGTGTCCCTATGCTGATCTCCACCGATCAGGAGGGCGGCGTCGTCACCCGGCTGACCAATGGCTTCACCACCTTCCCCGCGCCGATTCTGATCGACGCGGCGGGCGACGATCTGGCGTATCAGGTGGGAGTAGCGTCGGCGCAGGAACTCAGCGCGGTCGGCGTCAATATGAACCTCGCCCCGATTGCCGACCTCGAAACCTACAAGGACAACCCCATCATCTACCGCCGCGCGTGGGGCAGCGATCCCGACATGGCGGGCGATGCCGTGGCGTCGTTCATTCGCGGCAGCCAATCGCTGAACGTGCTGACCACCGCCAAGCACTTCCCCGGTCACGGCGAATCCCGCGAGGACTCGCATGGCACGCTGCCCACCATTGACCTGCCGCTGGATCGGCTGCAATCGGTCGAGTTTGTGCCCTTCGAGAAGGCGATTGACGCGGGCGTCGCCGCCGTGATGGTGGCGCACATCTACTATCCCGCGCTGGAGCCGCAGCCGGGGCTTCCGGCGTCGCTCTCGCATAACATCATCACCGGAATCCTGCGCGACCAAATGGGCTATCAGGGCTTGGTGATGACCGACGCGCTGGATATGAACGCCGTCGATCTCAACTTCAACTTCTACGACGCGGTGGTGATGGCAATTCAAGCGGGCGTCGATCTGCTGGCGATGGGTCCGAGCATCGGGCAGCCCGGCTTTGAAGCCGCCATGCAGCGGGTGGTAGACGAAGTTCACGCCGGAAACATCCCCGAATCGCGCATCGACAACTCGGTGCGCCGCATTCTGGAAGCCAAGCAGCGCTTCGGCATCCTCGACTGGCAGCCGCTCGATCCCAACACGGCGGCGGAGCGGGTCAATCTGGACGCGCACACGCAGTTGGTCAATCAGTTGTATCAATCCGGCGTGACCGTCGCCTACGACCGCAACGATCTGGTGCCCATCCCGCCGGATCGCAAGGTGGCGATGATTTTTCTGGCGACCCGCTACCAGATTCAGGCGGAATGCAGCCAATACAGCAGCAACATTCGCTGGACGGGCGTGGACGACAATCCCACGCAGGAGCAGATCGGCTGGGCGGTGGATAACGCGAATTCGGCGGATACGGTAGTGGTGTGGACTCAGAATGCGGATAAAAACCCGGAGCAGCAGGCGCTGGTGAATGCCCTTCCGCTGGAGAAAACCATCGCGGTCGCGCTGTGGTCGATCTACGACTGGCAGACCTTCCCCAACGTCGCCGCCTACCTGCTGACTTACACGCCCGCTCGTCCGGCGGTTCCGGCGGCGTGTGCGGTGCTGTTCGGTGCGGCTCCGGCGACCGGGATTCTCCCGGTCACGCTCGGCACGGATTTGCCCGCCGGAAGCCACGACACCAACTAACGCGGTAGGGGCAGGTCTCAGACCTGCCCCTACACGAAACTCAACCTACTGCTGCCTTTTCTCCCGCATCATCATCTCGACCGCTTGCTGCACCCGGCGGGCGCGGGTTTCGGCACGGCGCGCACTCTCGATCCAGTCCACGTACTCCCGGCGGTGCGAATTCGGGAAGCGGTCAAAGATGGCTTTGGCATTGGCGTTGGCATCCAGCGCCCACAGCAAATCTTCGGGGATTTCGATCTGCGGCTCGGCAATCATCCGGTTGTTCTCCTGCTCGAAATAAGAACATATTTTCGATTATATCCGATTTCCGAAAAACAAAACCCCCATTTTCGTGAGGGTTTTCTAACCTTGAGCGAACCGCTTAAACCGCATTTTCCCACGCTTTCCCGCAGGGGACGGACTGCTCGCGGTTCAAACTGCCGTATAATAAAGTTGCGCGACGTTACAAAACGGATAAAGTGAGGTATCAGATGGCTGAGCATCGGGTAGGCAGCGCTGATTCGCTGCTGCGCGACGGCGAAATGACTCGTCTTGAACTGGAAGGCAAGCCGGTAGTGGTGGCGCGGGCGGCGGGCGCCTATTACGCCTTTGGCGGCAACTGTCCCCATTACGGCGCGCCGCTCGATCAAGGCGTCCTCAACGGACATACGCTGATGTGCCCCTTCCATCACGCCTGCTTTGACGTGCGCACCGCCGTCCGCTTGGAGCCGCCCGCGCTCAACGATCTGGCGCGTTTCCCGACGCGAATTGAGAACGGCGAGGTGCTGGTCAGCCTCCCGAACGACAACCAGCGCCAGCCGGAGGGCAAGCGCGATCCCGCCGACAGCCGCCAGTTCGTGATCATCGGCGGCGGCGCAGCGGGCAACGCGGCAGCCGAGGAACTGCGGCGGCAGGGCTATCGCGGCGCGATCACCATCCTCAGTTCGGTGGAGACGCCGCCGATTGACCGCCCCAACCTCTCCAAAGACTACCTAGCGGGCGAAGCCGAGCCGGACTGGATTCCGCTCCGCGATACCGGCTGGTATGCCGAGCGCGACATCGACCTGCGCCTCAATACCACCGTCAGCAACGTTGATCCGTCCGCCCACACCTTGACTCTGGAAGGCGGCGAGACGGTTCACTACGACAAGCTGCTGCTGGCGACCGGAGCCGTCCCGCGCGATCTCAAGCGCGTGCCCGGCGGCGACCTCGACGGTATCCTCACGCTGCGCTCGCTGGCGGACGCCGACCGCATCCTGTCTCAAGCCAAGCAGGGCGACCGGGTGGTGATTGTCGGCGCGAGTTTCATCGGCATGGAAGTCGCCGCGTCGCTGGGCAAGGGGCAGACGCTCGCCGTCACGGTGGTGGATATGGTCGATCTCCCGTTCCAGAAGGTGCTGGGCGACCGGATCGGCAAAGTGTTCATGGACGAACACGCCGCCAACGGCGTGACCTTTCACCTGAGCGCGCAGATCGAGCGCTTCGTCGGCGAAAACGGGCGCGTGGCTGGCGTTCAACTGGGCAGCGGCGAGACGCTCCCCGCCGATTTCGTGGTGGTCGGAGTCGGCGTTCGCCCCGCGACCGACTTCCTCAAGGAGTTCCGGGATCGGCTGAATGAGCGCGACGGATCGGTGGAAGTGAACGCGCAGCTTCAGAGCAGCGATCCCGACGTTTACGCGGCAGGCGACGTCACCCGCTATCCCATCCCCGACGGTGGCAGCCAGCGCATCGAACACTGGCGTACCGCGCAGCAGCACGGCATGGTCGCCGCGCGCAATCTGTTAGGGCAGGGCGAGGACGTGAACCAGCATGTCCCCTTCTTCTGGACGAGCCAGTGGAAACTGACGCTGCGTTACGTGGGTCACGCCAACTCGTGGGACGAGATCATCTACCGGGGCAATCCCGAAGCCAAAGAGTTCGCCGCCTTCTACCTGAAGGACGGTCAGTTGAAAGCGGCGGCGGGTTCCAAGCGCGATCAGTTGTTGGACGCGGTGGAGTTCATTCTGATGGCGCGCAGGTCGGTGACGCCGGATCAACTGCGCGATGCGTCGCTCGATCTGGTGGCATACGCGGTGAGTTAAAAGCGCGCGATCTTAAAAGTTGAAAGTTAAAAGTAGGGATTCCGCGAACCTGTTCACTTTTAACCTTCGACTTTGCACTTTTAACTTGCCTGTATTCCGGCTTGTTCAAACGCCTGTTTCAAGTTAACTTATACGCTAGTCTGAACCGCCATTCAGGACCTATTCCGCATGGGAACGCTCAATCCCGATCTGCTTTCGAAAGACATGGACGCGGCAATGAACGATGCCGTGAGCCTGAAAGACCAATACAAGAAATCCGTGCTGATGCCGGAGCTGCTGCTGCTGGCGCTGCTGGGCAGTAAGGATACGGCGGCGGCGCGGCTGCTTGACATTTTCAAGAACAGCCGGGGCGTCGATCTGGATCGGCTGAAGCGGCAGACCGAACTCGCCGTCGAGAGCCGCCGCGATCAGGACGGCAACCTCGAATTCGTGGCGGCGGGCAACCGTCACGTGTCCCTTTCGCGCCAGACCATCATTCTGCTGGACGATGCACTCAGCCTCGCCAACGCGCAGAACGAAATCCGCGTGGATACTGATCATGTGCTGTCCGTCCTCTCGGAAAGCACCATCAGCACCAGCGGTCTGCTGCGCCAGCACGGGATCACGCCCAAAGCCATCAACGATCTGGTCGCGGACACCTCGCAGGTGATCCGCACCGACGGCACCGCGCAGGATTTCGTCGCCGGGGCGAAATCGGGCAACCTCAAGGCGGTCTATTTCCGCGAGGAGCTGCTGCGCGACTTGATCAACATCCTCACCCAGTCGGTCAACCGCCACGTGATCCTGTTGGGACCCGACGGCGTGGGCAAGCGGACGCTCGCCTACAGCCTCGCCCTGCTGATGTCCGAAGGCAAAGGCCCCAAGCAGTTGAAAAGTCTGGTGCAGGTGGACGAAGGCGCGCTGCTCGACAACGACCAGAAAGCCATTCGCGCCGGGCTGAGTCAGGCGCGGGGCGGCGTGCTGTTCATCCCGCACATCGACCGCTTCTTCGGCGGACCCATCAAGGCAGAGTTCTCCAAATCCACCCCGCTGATCCAGAAAGCCTTTCTGGACGACGACCCGGTGATCATCGGCACCACCTCCGAGCAGGAATACAACCAGCGACTCGCCGGAATGAGCGCCGTCACCGAAAACAGCCAGAGTTTGCGGGTGCCGGAGCCGTCGCTGGAGGAAACCATCGAAATCCTCAAGGTGCTGCGCCCGCATCTCGAAAGCGACTACAGCTTGAAAGTGTCGGAGGACGCGGTCACGCTGGCGGCGCGCTTGGCGAAGCGCTACATGACCGCCTCACCGCTCCCGCGCAGCGCCGAGCAGCTTTTGCACCGCGCGTCGGCGATGGTCTCCATGAGCCAGCAGAGCCAGCTTGCCTTCAAGAACGACGTGGGCGATTCGTCCAGCCTCGACGCCGAGGACGTGACCCTCGCCGCCAGCCAAATGACCGGAGTCCCGGTCAGCAAGCTCGGTCAGGATGAGCGCCTCCGCTACGCCAGCATGGTCGAGCATCTCAAGGAGCGGCTGATCGGGCAGGATCAGGCGGTGCTGGCGGTCAGCCGCTCGATCAAGACCGCGCGGGTCGGCTTGAAAGACCCCAAGCGACCGATTGGCGCCTTCCTGTTCCTCGGACCGACGGGTGTCGGCAAGACCGAATTGGCGAAGGCGCTGGCGGAGTTTATGTTTGGCAGCGAGGACGCCATGCTTCCGCTGGACATGAGCGAGTTCAAGGACGAGAGCAGCCTCAACCGTCTGATCGGGTCGCCAAGCGGCTATGTGGACAGCGAGGCGGGCGGTCAATTGACCGAGCGCGTGCGCCAGCAGCCCTACATCATCGTCCTGTTCGATGAAGTCGAAAAGGCGCACCCGCGCATCCTCGACATCCTGCTTCAGGTGATCGAGGAAGGTCGCCTGACCGACGGGCGCGGCAATGCCACCTACTTCAGCGAAACCGTGATCATCCTGACCAGCAATCTCGGCTCGACCGAACTCGCCGTCCCGGTGATCACGGACGAAATCCGCGACGAAGCGATGGACGAAGTCCGCACCTACTTCCGCCCGGAATTTCTGAACCGCCTTGACGAGATCATCATGTTCAACGCGCTTTCGGGCGAAGACCTCGCCAACATCCTCAAGCTGAACCTCAAACGCGAGCAGAAGCTCGCCGAGGAGCGCGGCTTGAAGCTGGAATTCACCGACGCAGCGCAGGCGTGGATGCTGGCGCAGAACGACGAGCCGCAGTACGGCGCGCGTCCGCTCCGGCGCATCATCCGGCGCGCGGTGCGCGAGCCGCTGGCGGATTTCCTGCTGCGCGCCAATCCGCCCGCCGGGACGCAGGTGATCGTGGACGCGGATGGCAGCGGACTGGTGTTCTCGGCGACCGTCGATGGCAAAGAGGTCAAGGTCGAGGCGGGATAAACAGAGGTTGCGTCGCTGTAGGGGCGAGGCACGCCTCGCCCCTACGTCCCACAGGTTTGTGGATGGGACGCGAACTATTCACTTTTTTAACTCAGCACTCGGTACTTTCTTTTCAGGGGAGCAGCAGCATGACCCAAGTCGATACCAGCGTATTTCGCAAGTATGACATTCGCGGCACCGTCGCGGGCGATCCGATCCAGCTCACGCCTGATCTGGCGCGGCTGGTGGGCAAGGCGCTCGGCACCTACATGCCGCGCGAGTTTGGCACCGATCACATGTTCGTGGGGCAGGACAACCGCGCCTCGTCGCAAAGCTTGCGCATGGCGCTGATCGAGGGCGTCGCCTCCACCGGGATGGACGTGACCGACATCGGCGAAGTGATGACGCCGACCGTCTACTTCGCTTCCGCCAGCTACGGCGACCGGGGCGCGGGCGTGATGATAACGGGCAGCCACTTGGCGACCAAGTACAACGGCATCAAAATGGCATACGGCGCGCTGGCGCTGGCGGACGAGCAGATTCAGGACTTGATGCACATCATCCAGAAGGATGCGTTCGTCACCGGTGAGGGCAAGGTCGATCAGGATTTTAATATGCTCCACAAGCATATGGAAACCATTGAGAGCATGGTCAAAATTGCCCGCCCGCTCAAAGTGGTGCTGGACGCCGGAAATGGCATGAGCGGGCTGCCGGTCCCGCCCGTGCTGACCGATCTGGGTATCGACGTGACCTGCCTCTACTGCGAATCCGACGGCACCTACCCGAATCACCTGCCCAACCCCGAAGACGAGGAAATGACGCGAGACCTCGAAGCGAAGGTGGTCGAGGTCGGCGCTGATCTCGGCTTGGCGTTCGACGGCGACTCGGATCGCTGCGGCTTCATCGACAATCTGGGGCATCACATCGCCGCCGACCGCCTGCTGGCGCTGCTGGCGCGCGATCTGCTCTCCCGCGAGAAGGGCGTGCCCATCGTGTTTGACGTGAAGGCGTCGCTGGTGCTGCCGGAGGAGATCAAGAAGGATGGCGGCGTCCCGGTGATGTGGAAAAGCGGGCACAGCCTGATGAAAGCCAAGATGCACGAGATTCACTCGCCGCTCGGCGGGGAGGTCAGCGGGCACATTTTCATCGGCGAGAACTACTTCGGCTTCGACGATGCGCCGCTGGTGGCGCTCAAGACTCTCGAAATTATCTCCCGCTCGGACAAGACCGTCGCCGAACTGTTCGCGGAAATCCCGACCCTGCTCGCCACGCCCGAAGTCATCATGGACGCGCCCGACGACCTGAAGTTCAAGATCATCGACCAGATGACGGCGGCGCTCCAGAAAGACTACGAAGTGATCACGGTGGACGGCGCGCGCGCGGTCTTTGAGCATGGCTGGGGCTTGGTGCGCGCCAGCAACACCCAGCCCGCCATCACCATGCGCTTTGAGGCGTACAATCAGCAGCAGTTGGTCGAGTACATGCAGCGCTTCAAGGCGCTGCTGGATCAGCACCCGGAAGTGGATTCGAGCAAGCTGCAAGAGCAGATCGCCGCCTATTCCGGGTGATCATGCCGGACTATCGGGCGATTTATCGCCAGCAGGCGGCGCAGTACGACTTAATGGTCGCGCGCGAGGATTACGAGCGGCATCTGCTGCCCGCGCTCAACGCGATCCGCCCGCTCGCCGGGCTGGACGTGATCGAACTGGGCGCGGGCACCGGGCGCTTGACCACCCAGATCGCGCCGCTGGCGAAATCGCTGCTGGCGCTGGATGCCTCGCCGCACATGCTGAGTCTGCTGCGCGAGAAGCTGCCGGGGGTGACGGTGATCGCGGCGGATAACCGGGCGCTGCCGCTGCTCAGCCGGAGCGCGGACGTGACCATCGAGGGTTGGAGCATCGCCCACAGCGTCGGTTGGTATCCCGACTGCTGGCGCGAGGAAACCGGGAAAGCCATCGCCGAGATGCTGCGCCTGCTGCGACCGGGCGGCACCGCCATCATTCTGGAGACGCTCGGCACGGGCAGCGAGACGCCCGCGCCGCCGAACGAGGGCTTGGCGGCGTTTTACAAAATGTTAGTAGAGGAATATGGCTTTAGCTTGACCACGCTCCGCACCGATTACCGCTTCCAGTCGCCCGCCGAAGGGCAGGCGCTGCTGCGCTTCTTCTTCGGCGACTCACTCGCAGACCGGGTCGCCGCCGAGCAGTTGATCATCCTGCCCGAATGCACCGGAATCTGGTCGCGGGCGCTTACTTAGGGGGAAATGATGGCGCAAACCGACTGTACTGCCAGCATCCGCACCGCAGCCGACAGCTCGCGGGCTTACGCGCGCACCGCGCCCGGCACCGGCAATCCGGTGCTGGGCTACTGCCCGGACGGAGCGGGCGGCTATCAAGTGCTGGACGCCAGCCCGGACGGGGCATGGCTCAAGCTCGGTTTCGTCGGCGGCGCGAGCGGCTGGGTCAGCAGCGACCGCATCAACATTGTGGGCGACTGCACGCTGGTCGGCTACGGCGTGATCCAGCAGCCGAACTCAAGCCTCGACGCTGCCGCGCAATCCAGCCCCAACGCCCGCGCCCACGCCCAGCCCGACGCCTGCTCCCATCCCTGCGCCGCCCACGCCGACTCCTGTGCCCGATCCGACCGAGCGGGTGCGCCGCGCCTCGTTCAATATCACCGTGGGATTCGAGGGGGGCAGCTACGACACCTACCAGAATTACGACGCCGGGATCGTGTCCTTCGGTCGCTTCGGCTTCACGCTGGCGTCCGGTAGCCTGTTTTCGGTGCTGGATCGCTACCTGAGCAAGGCGACCACGTCGGTCGCGGCGCGGCTGCGCACCCAGTATTTGCAGCGCGTCCAGAATCATGACGCCACCCTGCGCAATGACACCACCCTGCGCGACCTGCTGATCGCCTCCGCCGCTGACCCGCTGATGCAGGCGGCGCAGGACGACGTTGCCACCGAGCTGTACTGGGATTTGGTGCAGAGCTTGAGCGTCCAGCCGCGCAATCTGGTGCTGGCGCTCAGCCAAGCCTTCCTGTTCGACACTGCCATCAATCACGGCGCTCGCCACGACATGATCACGCAGGCGGAACAGTTCTTCAACGTGCCGCAGAAGTCGCGGGTGATCGAGAACGGCATCACCGAGCAGCAGTTGATGAACAAGGTCGCGCAGATTCGCCACGACCGCCTCTACGCCATCGCCGACGCGCAGAACCTGCCCGGCTTGAAGCCGCGCGCGGATTTCTGGGTCAATATCATGCAGATTGGCGACTGGAATTTGCAGGGCGACTTCAATGGTAACGTCTTGATCAAGCCGGGTCGCTCAGTGCAGGTTCGCAATCCGTAGATTCTCGCTTTGAGCGATTAATTCTCGATACAGCGCTCGCAGGCGTTCGGCAGTGAGCCGGATGTTCAGGTCGCGCTCGACGGCGGCGCGCGCTGACTGAGCCAGCGCTTCGCGCCGCTGCGAGTCGTAGAGCAGCGACCCGATCGCATCCGCCAGCGCCGCTGCGTCCCCGACCGGAACCGCGACCCCGATTGCAGGATAGTCCGGCAGGATGCCCACGTCGGTGCTGACGGTGGGCACGCCGCAGGCGGCGGCTTCCAGCGTGGTCATAGCGATGGTTTCGTGGCGCGAGCTGAGGACGTTGAGCGCCGCCTGCCGATAATACGGCGGGCAGATCGGGGTGCGCGACCGCGCCGACAAAGCGCACCCGCCCGGTGATGCCCAGATCGCCCGACAGTGCTTCCAGTTTCGCGCGCTCGCTGCCTTCGCCCACCATGTCCAGCGTGACCGACAAATCCAGCAGCGCCAGCGCCCGCAGCAGAGTCGCCTGATCCTTCACCGGAACCAGCGACGCGACGTGAATCAGGCGGTTTGGGTCAGGTGGTGTGCCGGAAGGCGTGAAGCGATCCGCGTCCGCGCCCAGCGTGATGGTGGCGATTCGGTGGTCGGGGATGGTCGGAATCAGGCGGCGGACGGTGCTGCCGGGCACGACGATCCGATCCGCGCCCTTGAGGGCTTGATCGACGATCCAGCGGCTGAAGCGGCTCAACTGCAAGCCGTAGCCGATGTCGCGCAAGCCCACCAACTCGCCGCCGAGGATTGACACCACCACCGGGACGTCCAACCGCCGCCCCGCCCACGCCGCGATCAGCCCGGTTTCGTCCGCCCACATCGCGTGCAGCAGGTCGAACGGCTTCTCATGGTGCAGCCGCGTGATCAGCCGCAGCGCATCCAGCCAAAGCGCCAGCCGACCGACGCCCCGCACCTGTCCCGCGCCAAGCGAATAGACGATCACGCCGTCGATGACGTAGCGGTCGCGGCGGTGAGGATAGCGCAGCGCGATCACGCGCAGGTCATCCTGCTTGGCGATCTCGCGGGCGAGGTTCTGCTGCACCGGGATCGCCCAGTCATCCGGGTCGCTGCTGAAGCCGGGCAGTAGGCAGCCGATCCTCACGAGCCGATCCTGAACAGCGAATAATTGCCCACCCGGTCGAGGTACTGCAAGCCGACCACGTCGCGCAGCCAGTGATAGGTGGTCTGCAATTCGCGTCCCTGCCACTGGTTTTCGATCACCCAGACGTTCAAAAACAGATAGTTCGGCGTATCGCCCGGCAGCTCCGCCGGGATGGTGTCGGGCGTCTCGTTGTAAAGCTCGTGGACTTCAAGCGAGCCGTATGCCTTGAGCGGCTCGGTCAATTCGAAGGTGTAGAGCCGCGCGCCCGCCGGGATGCGATCCAGTGCCCACTGAACCGCCTGCTTGTCGCTGTTCTGGTTGGCGATGAAGGTCTGAATGGTCGGCTTGGCGGCGACCGCCATGATCACCAGCCCCGCGATCACGAGGGCGGCGTGAATCACGCGGCTTCGACGCAGCAGAGAGTTCGAGTCCCAGCCCGGCGAGCGCCGCCACCGCCGGAACCACGATCAGCGGAAAGCGGATGTTTTGGTAGGGGATGCCCGCCAGAAACAGATAGGGCAGCAGCGCCCAACCGAGCAGGATCATCAGCAGGACGGTTTTGCGGCGCAGCGCCCACGCCCCCAGCAGCGCGAAGGGCGTCAGCAGCGGGGCGATGAAATACGATCCGTAGTAGGGCTGCGCGTAAAACAGGGCGTTGACCTGCGGGTAGAGGAAATGCCCATCGACGTTGCTGAACTCGCGGGCGAAGGCGTTCGACGGCGACCAGCCCTCGACCCATGCGTGATCCAGCACCGGATAGGGTGAATGGAGACTCACCGCCGCCTGCGGCAGCAGAATCAGCGCGGAGGCAGCGATGGCAGCGCCAACCTCGCGCCAGCGGATGCCGCGCCACGTCACCAGTACCGCCGCGCTCCACACCGGGATCAGCGCCAGATAGAGCCAGCGGGTCACGCACGCGAGCGCCAGCAGCAGCGCGGAAAGGGCGATCCAGCGAAGCTGACGCACGCGCAGATAGTGGATCAGCGCGATGGCGCTCAACGCTGCCCAGAACAGCGACGGGATGTCGGACATCACGACGAAGCTGGACTGCAACGCCTGCCCGCAGAGCGCCATGATCAGCCCGGCGACCAGCGCGCCGGAACGACTCGCGCCGATCTGCCGCGCCAGCAGGTAGACCAGCGCCGAGAGCAGCGCTCCCATCAGCAGGCTGATCGACTGGGCGGTGAGCGCGGACGCGCCGAACAGCGCGAATCCGGTCGCCAGCAGCGCCGGATAGCCGAGGGGCAGAAGAACGGCGGCAAGGCGCTCGATTGGCTGATCGACTGGCGCAGGGTTTGGGCGAAGTTGTAGTAGGCGTAAGCGTCCTGACCGTACAGTCCGTCGAAGCCCAGCGTGAAGCCAACTCGCACCGCGAGGCTGAAGGCGAACGCGACCCCCATCAGTCCGAGATCACGCTTCATCGCGCCACAGCAGAGCCAAGCCGACGATTTCGATCAGCACATGGACGCAGGCGACGCCGAGCGCGCCGAGCGCCGGGATCAGCAGCAGGCTCAAGAGCGCCTGCACGCCGATCACCGCCGCGTTCACCCGGTTCACGCGCGCCTCTTGACCGAGCGCGTACAGATAGAGCGTGCGCGCGCCGCGCAGTAATCCGAACAGCAGCGACCAGCCCAGCACTTGCAGAACCGCCGCCCCCGGAGCGAAGGCATCGCCGTAGACCAGCGTGAGCGCGGGCAGCGCCAGCGCCGTACAGCCGATCCCGGCGGCGACGCCAAAGCCGCCCACGCCGATCATGCCCCGGCGGAAGGTCTGGCGCAGCCGCAAGCGGTCAGCGGCGAGCGCCGCCAGCGCCGGGAACAGCGCGCCGAAAAAGGCGTTGGGGATCAGTCGGGCGGCTTCCACGAAGCGCGACGCGGCGCTGAAGTAGCCGACCTCGGCGGTGGTCGCCAGCCGCTCCAGCAGGATCAGGCTCAGGCGGGTTTGCAGGGCGGCGAAGAATCCCGCCAGCGCAAACGGGAAGGCGCCGCGAAGCAGAGGAAGCAGGGGAAGGGCAGGTCTTAGACCTGCCCCTACAGGCGTATAGAAAGAGAGGCGGTAAATCGCCCACGCCGCGACCAACTGTCCGGCGGATGTAACCACGTTGAGGATCAGCGCGGCGATCACGCCGCCCCCGGCGCGCAGCGCGATCCACGTCAGCGCGACCTGCGCGACCAGCATCCCGACGTTCAGGTAGAGGATGGGGGACATCTCGCCGTGCGCCTTGAACACCGCCGAGAAGCCGCTGAAAAAGGGCAGGATGATCACCATCGGCGCGGAGATTTGCAGCCCGGCAACCACCAGCGGATCGTCGCTGATCAGCGGCGCGGCGGCGATCAGCAGCAGCATGATCGCCCCGCCGATCAGGAGGCGGGAGAGGGTGACGGTTTCCAGATAAGCGTGGGATGCGCCCCAATCCTGCGCCAAGTCGCGGGTGATCAGGGTGGCGAGTCCGAACTCGACGATCAGGCTGAGCGGAAAGACCCACGCCATCGCCACCGCATAGGCGCCCAATCCTTCGGTGCCGAGCGTCCGCCCGATCAGCGCCGAGAGCAGGAACGAAAGCAGCGCGCCGCCGAGGTTGCTGATCAGCAGGATGACGGTGTTGCGAGACAGGCGCGCGGTGACGGCGGCTTTGGCACTCACATCGGATTGCCTAACCGTCCAGCTTGTAGCCGGTGGTCATGGCGATGTAGCTCATCACGGTTCGGTAGGCTTCGGGATCAGTGACCTGCATGATCGAGTGCATGGTGCCCTCGGCGTAGACTTCGAGAAACGAGTCCGTGCCGCCCGCAATGTGGCGGAAGTGGGTCGCCCGGTCGAGGTTGAAGATCACGGTGGCGCTGTCGCTGCTCTTGTATTTGATCCAAGTTGCGGGCATGGCGTGTCCTTTGTTGGCGGCGGGTTATTCGGGCTTGTGGGGCGAGAAAAACGACGACACCAGATGCAGCAGCCAGTGAAGCGGGTCGTGGGGTTCCAGCAGCGGCGCGGTTTCGGGTGCAGCGGCGGCTTCTTGGGCGCGGAGCTGGTCGCGGAGCTGGCGCATGGTCAGTACGGTTGGCTGCTCGTCATCTTCATCGTCTTCATCATCAGCGTCTTCGACCGCTTCCTCCGACTCGTCTGGCTCGGCTTCGGCGACAGGCTCCGCTTGGCTGGGCTTGAACGAGCAAATCGAGAAGGCTTTCTTACCAACCATCGTGTCTTCGTCTTCCTCCTCGTCGATGATCGGGCGCAGGCGGGTTTCATCGCGCTCGACCGGGCGCACGGACATCGACGGATCGGGCGCGGCGTCGGTCTCCGGGTCGTGGATGGCGCCGGTCACGCTGTTGGTGACGCGGCTGCGAAAGCTGCACCGGTCGGTCTTGAAGAAGCTGACGATGTCGACCGGGGCGTAGCGCTCCAACTGCGCAAGCACGTCGGAGTTGGTGCCGAAGGCGAAGAACAGCGGCGTCCGAAAGCGCCGATCCGCCTGCACGCTGGTGAGCAGGTCGCGCCCGCGCGCGGTGAAGGGCAGAAACAGCCGATCCTGCGCGCGGCGGATCAAGAATTCGCCCGCGAAGGTCGCAGCGGACAGGTCAGATGCCTGTCCCTGCCAGTCCTGCTCGGCGGCGGCTTCCGGCTGATCGGATTCGATGTCCGCGACCGTGCCGGACACGTCGAGCAACTCCGCCTGCTGATCGATGAACTGCGGCAGCGCCAAATCGAGGTTTTCCCGCTTGAGCGCGATGCCTTCGATCACGCCGATGGCGCGCCCGGCGTGGGTGCGCCCGCTGTTGTAATGCCGCAGCAGCAGCAGGTATTCGCCGAGCGGGAAATAGTACAGGCTCGGAAATTCCGCCGTCAGGCGCGACACGTCGGTGACGTAGTTGAAGATCGCGCCGATGGCGCTCACGTCCTTGTTGGTCAGCAGCGCCGGGCGGACGAACGCCGTGAAGTCCTGCCGCTGATTGCGCGTAAAGAGGAACGGTTCGTAACGCATCGCGTCGTCGCCTAAACCAGCAGCGGACGCATCTTCTTATTGGCGGTGCGCGTCACCGTCCTGATCTTCGGCTCCAATTCTTTGAGGCGCTCGGCGGTGGTTTTGCGCTCGTCCTCAAGCTGGTGGATGGTGCGCCCACGCAAAATCCGCGAGAGGACGTTGCGATCCATCCGCGAGAGCCGCAGTTCGAGGTCGCCGATTTCCTCCTCAAGCACCAGCGCGTTGCGGTCGAGTTCGTTGCCGATGGAATACAGGAACGGATACTGGATGTTCTCCGGCTCCGGCGACCCCACCAGTTGGAAGCTGGCGAGGTCGTAGCCCTCGCCCTCGGTGGCGACGGCGGCGTTGCCATCCCCGACAATCGACACCGCCAGCATCGCCGAGGGGTAGAGCCACGGTCGCAGGCTGCTGACTTTGGCGCGCTCCTCCAGCACGAAATCGTGGATGCCGTAGAAGACCTCGCGGGCTTTGGCGTAGAGCTTCGCGTAGTCATTGGCTTTGTATTCGTCCGGCAGCACGTCGGCTTTGGTGAGGACGATGGCGACGGTAATGCCGCTGTTCAGCCCCTCGTCGCCTTCCTGCGCGGGCTTGAACTTATAGGTATTGAGCAGGTGGAAGATCAGCGGGGCGGAGGTGAGCATCCGCGCCTCGATCAGCGGGCGGGTGGCGATAGTGTAGGCATCCGCCACGATGATCACGGCGTTGCTCTCCTGAATGTCGGCGTGAAGCTGCGCCGCCGCGTCGGATTCGTCTGTCGGCTGGTTGATGGCGCCGCCCTGATAATCGACCCAGAGGAAATCGGTGATGAACTGATCCTGAAAGTAGAGCTTGAAGCGGTCTTCGCGCCGTCCCATGGTGGGCGCGGGCCACTGCTTGACCATGACGAAATCGCTCCACGGCTTCATGTACTTGGTGGTCGTATCGACATCTTCGTCTTCGATGCGAAAGCCTTCGATGCCTTCGACCATCAGATACAGCAGCGCCAGCGTGTAACAGGTTTTCCCCTGACCCGTGCCTCCAAACAGCGTGACCTTAAGGGACATCGTGTTTTCCTTGTATGCGCAACTCAATGTGCCCTTAGTGTAACTTTTGTTCGGTTGCTGTCAACGCGCGTGAGGTGATTGTTAATGTGGAAATTGTGACTACCGGGGCAGCCGCTAATCCGCATAAAATCGGTCGTGTATTTCCTCGTCTGACAGATATTCACTCGCCTGACGTAAGATACTTTTCAGCGTCCCAATGGGGATCGGCTGGTTGCCATGCACCGGGATATTTAGATTTTGATGCTCCAGCGATGATTCGCTGTAAATGGGTGTGACTGCCACGTGTGCGGACGATCTCAAATCCATACTGCCTGAATATCTCAATCACCTGCTTGCCGTTTAGACGGCGCAGTTTAGGCATACTGCGGCAGTTCCATAATAAGCTGCACTTTAGCACTCGGAGATACGCCGTACTCGGCAGCGCTGTCGGTATCCTTGAGGGTCAAGTCCAGACTTTCGCGGATATTGGTCAGCAGTTCTTCAAAGGTTTCGGCATCGGTCACAAAGTGCAGGTCGTCGCTGGACGCGACATAATAGGGATGCCCGACATCGCCCTCGTCCCGACCGTCGAAGAACTCAACCTTCACGTATACTGTCTGTTTCAAGTTTCCCACTTATTGATCTCCACAAACTATTTTCACTCAAACAACTTAGGCAGTGGGATTTGAAAGCCGGGAATGACTTCGCCGAAGTCGAGAATATCGTCTCCGCTGAGAGAAAGAGCCTGCTTTAAATTGGGGGCATAGACGAATGTTCGACGGCTCTGCGGATCAATGACGATGATCGGGCGCACACCATCGGTCAAATAGGCGTCCACTTTGTCGGTGACTTCCGTAAATTTGTCGGTAGGGGATACAACCTCAACCACGAGATCGGGCACAATTAAATACGGCGTTTTCCCGCAATCAGGATTTGCCTCACGATAAGCGACGAGACGTTCGGTGGTAATGAACATCAAGTCCGGTGTGCGCGAGCCAGTGACCCAGTTCGAATCGTAATGATCGGGAAGAACGTAAGTAGCTTCGGGGCGGACGATACCGAAGTTTTGCGTATTGACAGCGGCACTCAACATCATGAGAAGCCAATAAATTGTGTCATTATGATCAGTAATGGTAGGCAACCGAGGAATCCGTTCGCCGTTGATCAACTCAAACATTTCTTCATTGGTCTGGCGAATGAATTCGTCCAGCGGCATTCCGACTTTTTCGTGAACGGCAGACATATGCCCCACCTCTCGGCTGGTTTTACTGCATTATAACGTTGGATACGCGGGTCGGTTCATGCGGGAGCGTCGCCAGTTGATCCAGCTTGGCGACCGCGCGCGGCAGCGTGACCTGATGGTAAAGCATCGACGCAACCCGCCGCATCAGCGCCGGATTGAGTTGGCGCGGGTCGCGCAGCAGGCTTTGCAATTCGCGGCGGGTCTTGCGGGCGCGATACTCCTTATGAACGACGGTGTGCAACTGGCGATAGAACTCGGTTCGAAAGGGTCCGCGATACAGCATAGCGAGGTCTTCGCTGTCGATCCAGTTTTCGCGCTCGCCTAACTCATGCTTGACCGCCTCGTAAAACTTGGTGCCCGGCAGCGGATAGCTGACCGAGATGCCGATGTCGTCGGGCATCAGGTCGCGCACCATTTGCAGGGTCAGCTCGATGTCGGCGCGAGTCTCGCCGGGGTAGCCGAACTGCAAGAAGAAGGCGACCTTGACGCCGTTTTCGTGCAGCTTACGAGTGGCGTCGTAAATCTGGGCGACAGTGGTGCCTTTCTCCATCGCGTCGAGGATTTTCTGCGATCCGCTTTCCGCGCCGACCCAGACAATCGACGCGCCCGCCCGCGCCAGCGCTGGGATGGTCTTGCCCCGCAGCAGCAGATCGACCCGGTTGAGGCTCTTGAATGGGATGCTCAGCTTACGCGCGTCCAGCAAGTCGGCGAACTCCTCGATCCACCGATCCTGAATGCCCATGATGTCGTCCATGAACCAGATCGAGTCCGGGTTGAAGCGTTCTTTCAGCCACGCCATTTCCTCGACCACGTTCTGCGGGCTGCGGACGTTGTAACGCTGCCCCCAGATCGGCTTGGCGCACCAGTTGCAGTGAAACGGACAGCCGCGCGTCGTGACCAGATTCATCGAATAGTAGCCGTGATGCTCGATCCACAGCGCGCGGTAGCGATCCCGATCCACCAAGTCCCACGCCGGGAAGGGGAGATCATCCAGCTTGGTGATCACCGGGCGCGGGAGCGTGCGAATGACCTCGCCTTCCGCTTTCCGGTAGGCGATTCCCTGAATCGATTCCAGCGAGGTCGCGCGCTTGCCTTCGAGGTGATCGATCAGTTCGGGTAAGGCGGCGTCGCCCTCGCCGATCAGCACGTAATCCGCGCCGCGCGCCAGATACAAATCGGCATGATCGGTTTCGTCCGCGCCGCAGCAGATCACTACGCAGCCGCGCGCCTTCGCCGCGTCGATCATGGTGAAGGCGGCTTCGCGCATCCGCAGCAGCGACATTTTGCTCAGGTAGTTGAAATTATCCTCGAACAGCAGCGCGTAACGCGGGCGCTCCCGGTCGAGCGCCGCCGCCCAGTCATCGGTCGATTGGGCGAGCATAGCGTCGAACAGCGCCGCGCTGTATCCGCGATTCCGCATGATGCTGGCGGCGAAGAGCGTGCCCAGCGGCGGATAGGGCTGCATCGCCGCGTAGAGCTTGGGATCGAAGCGCGGATAATACGACTGCCCGAACAATAGGTCAGTCATTCGATGTCCCCGCGCACGTGCAGCGGCGTCACGCGAATCGGCAGCGACCACGTTTGGATGTAGGTTTCGAGTGTGTAACCGATCTCGGTGATCAGGTCTTTGTACTTCTGGAAATAGGCGGGCAATTGAGTGGCGGGCGGGATCAACTCGTCAATCTGTGCCTCACCTTGCAGCACGAAGTAATCGCCCGCGTCCTGATTTGCCAAACTCAGCGCGACTTTAGGATTGGTGCGTATATTTTTGACTTTGAAAGCGTTGGGCATGGAATAGGTGATGAAGCTGTCGCCGTCGCGGACGAACCAGACCGGGGTCGGCTGCGGCATCCCGTCGGCGCGCACGGTCGTAAACCAGATGAATTCGGACTTGGCGATAATCTCATCGTACTTTTCGGGAATAGTTACGCTCATTTAATCTCGGCTCCTACCTGTAAGGCGGGTTTGATACCCGCCCCTACAGAAGATACAATTTGCGTTTTTTAGGTGGGTCTTCCAGTAATTCTAGCCCCGGTTCTCGAAGTGTGCAGCGCGCAATCTGCCGGGCGAGCTTCAGGTTGATGCTCTTTTCCCTACCGTCCAGCCGGGCGAGGACGGTTTTCACGTGCGCAAAGCGCGCCATCACGTCGGGGTCGCCGATCTGCGGCTCGCCGCCGCGCACGACCAGCGGAATGTCGCGGCGGCAGTCTTCGCCGTCGGGCACGATGAACCAATCCGCAGAAGCGCCGGGTTGGAGATGACCTACATCACTCAGTCCCAAGATGTGCCCAACGTCCCGCACAAAAACCGGTTCATCATAGTCCGACGGAATAGCAGTTAGACGATCCACGAAGTCATCGAGCTTGCAGACAAACTCGTCCATGAGATCGCCGTCCGCTGTCAGGCGTAAATCACTTCCGAGTGCGAATTTGCCGCCCAACTCGTCCCAAGCGACGACATTGGCGGTTTTGCCCAGCAGATAGAGATTAGTTGTCGGACACCACACCAGCCCGCGCACGCGCGGCGCGGCGTCGGCGATGTCCGCGTCGGTTAAGCCGACGCCGTGAACGATGACCGTATTCGAGCCGACACAGCCGAGCGCCTTGAGCCTCCGATACTCGCCTGCGGCGGCCGCGTCCGTGCCTTCGGCGAGGTGGATGAACCACGCCACGTCCGGCGGCGTGCGCCGATACGAGGCGACGATTTCCGCGTCGGTCGAGAGGTAGAGCGAGTGCGCCCAGCCGTACTTTCTCAGCACGCGCACCGGAAAATGCTTGCGAAACAGGCATCTGTGCGGCGGATTGTGATGGACGACAGTGGTCGCGCCGCAGAGCAGGTTCTTCAGTCCGCCGATGAAGCAGCGATCTGCCAGCGGGTAGGCGCGCAGCTCCTTGAAGGGCGACTGGTTCAGATGCGCGTTTACGTCGGCGCTCCACTGACTGGCGTTGTCGTAGCGCTCGCGGTACTTGGTGCGCGGGTAGTGGTTCAGTTCGAGGTGATCGTGGGCGTTGATCAAGCCGGGGAAAATCGTGTGCCCGCTCAGGTCAACCGTGACGGCGTTATGCGGGCGCTCGGCAACCACGACATCGGTGGTGAACAGGTCGCGCTGCTCGAAGCCGCTGCCGTTCCAGATGTGGGCGTTTTGGATGTGCAGGGGCGAGAGACAAGGCGACCTCACCCCCAACCCCTCTCCATACGGAGAGGAGAGTCAAGCGTGGCGAGACGGGGTGAGGTCTGCGGTTCAGTCATATTTCGTATTCAACGTCGGCGCGTACTTGTTGACGGTTTCCTCGCCCAGCTTGCTGACCAGCGTCTCGCGCAGCTTAGGCGTTTCCTCCGCCCACTTTTCCTGAAGCTGTTGCTTGCTGGCGTTCTCGCCGAGGCTGGCGCTCATGCCCTGCATGACGGCGGGCGCGCTGGTGATCAAGCGCTGGACTTCGGCTGCGCCGCAGACCGGGCAGGCGGGCGCGGGATCGTCAAAGCCGTGACGCGCCTCGAAGCTGTGCCCGTTGGCGCAGCGATAATCATAAAGCGGCATTGGATCACCTCATGATCGTGTGTACATCCATTGTAACCCAGATGCCGCGATCCGCGCGGAAGCCCATTGGGTGGGCGGAGAACACAACGGGATTCTTCTGGCGCTTGCAGCAGGCTTATCGAGCCGCGTGCTCCAAAATGAACACTGCGGCGAACGCGGCGATCACGATTCCCGCCTGAAGCGCCAGTATGGTGAGCGCTGATTTGGGCGCGCGTGGCAGCCACTTGACGGCGAAATAGGCGACAAAGGGTATCTGTGCGACCATTAAGAGCTGCCAGAGATGGGCTTCTGCGCCTTCATCTACCTGTCGAACGAACCCGTGAACAGCTATATAAATCAGGGGTATCGCCAGCGCGACCAACTCCATTGCAAGCGGAATCACGGCGCTTGGCTTTCGGATCAGCGAGAATTCATCGCCACTCGACCTCCTTTACGCACGACTGACCTCATTCATGCTTACCACGAGGCGGCATCAGGCTCAAGCACCTGAGTGCATGGAAGGGCTATTCCAGCCGAATGCGCGGGTTGAGCAGGGCGTAAAGCAGGTCAGCGATCAGGTTCGCCAGCGCGAAGAAGAAGATCGTCACCATCACGGTCGCCTGCATCAGCGGGATGTCCTTGCTCTGGACGGCGTTGGTCATCAGCCGACCTAAGCCCGGATAGCTGAACACGTTCTCGATGATGATCAGCCCGCCGATCAGCCAGCCGAACGACAGCGCTATCACGGTGATGGTGGGCAGCAGGGCGTTGCGCAGCACGTGCTTGAAGATCACCTGACGCTGCGGCATCCCCTTCAGAATAGCGGTGCGGACGTAGGGCTTTTTGAGTTCGTCGATTACGCCCGCGCGAGTCATGCGGACGACGTAAGCCATCAGCACGAAGGTCGCCGCCAGCGCGGGCAGAATCAACTGGCGCAGCCAATCGCCAAAGCTGGAACCGGGCACCACGTTGGAGCTGGCGGGGAACCAGCCCAAGCCGAGCGCCAGCACGTTGATCAGCACCAGCCCGGTGACGAACTCCGGCAGTCCCACTACCGAGAGCGTCAGCACCGAAATCAGCGTATCCAGCCAGCGGTTCTCGTTCAGCCCGGCGATCACGCCCAGCAAAATCGAGATCGGGATGCTGATCAACATGGTCAGCAGGGCGAGCCGCATTGAATTGCCGAGCCGATCCATCACCAGCGGGCGGATGGGCGCGTTGCCGCCGCTGAACGATCTGCCCCAGTCGCCCACCACGAAGCCTTTCAGCCAGTTCACGTACTGCATGGGCACGGGCTGGTTCAAGCCAAGCTGCTGGCGCAGGCTCTCGACTGCTTCCGGGCGGGCGTCGCGTCCGAGGATCAGGCGCGCCACGTCGCCGGGGAGAAGCTGGGTCAGCGCGAAGATCAGGATCGAAGTCAGCAGCAGCGTGATTGCCAGCAGGACGATGCGGCGGATCAGGTAGCGCAGCATTTAGGACGACTCCGTTTCGCGCGGGGCGGGTAGGGTCTGCTGGAGCTGCTTGAGTTCATCCACCGGGATGTGGCAGCGAATGAAGTGTCCGTCGTCGGCTTCGCGCCACGGCGGGTTGACCTGCTCGCAGATCGTGCCGATTTTGCGCGGGCAGCGGGTGTGAAAGCGGCAGCCTTTGGGAAGGTCGGCGGGGCTGGGGATGTCGCCATCTAGCCGGATGCGCTTGCGGCTCACGGTCGGGTCGGCGACCGGGATCGCCGAAAGCAGCGCTTCGGTGTAGGGATGCGATGGCGCGGAGTAGACCTGCTTAACCGACCCCTGCTCGACGATTTCGCCCAGATACATCACCACAATCCAGTCGGCGAGGTAGCTCACCACGTCGAGATTGTGCGAGATCAGCAGATAAGACGCGCCCTGCTGCGCCCGCAGGTCCTTGAGCAGATTCAGCACCACCGACTGCACCGACACGTCCAGCGAGGAAGTCGGCTCGTCGCCCACGATCAGCGCCGGATTGGTGGCGAAGGCGCGGGCGATGGCGACCCGCTGCTTTTCGCCGCCGCTGAGTTCGGCAGGATAGCGGGTCGCGTAGGCGGCGGTGAGGCGCACCGCGTCCAGCAGGTGGATCACCTGCTGCTGAATCTCGCTCTTGCTGCGCTTTTCCGGGACTGAGCCGCTGAATGGTGCGCCCGATCTGCTGCCCGATGGTCATGTAGGGGTTGAGCGCGTCGTTCGGATTCTGGAACACCATCTGAAGCTCGCGCAGGGCTTGACGCGGGCGCTTCCTGAGGTCGGGATCGAGCGGCAGATCGAGCAGCTCCATCTCGCCTTTGTCCGCGACTTCCAGCCCAACGATCAGCCGCGCCAGCGTGGTCTTGCCGCTGCCGCTTTCGCCGACCAAGCCGAGGGTCGAGCGGGCGCGCACCTTGACCGATACGTCGTCCACCGCGCGCACGACTTTGCCTTCAGCCATCGTCAGCCGATCCATCAAGGTCGGCTCGCCGAAATACTTGTACAGGTGGCTGGTTTGCAGCACGTAGCCCTCGCGCGGGGGCGCGCTGACTCCCTCCGCCTTCGGTGTGGTGTCGATCACCAGCGAGCCGTCGGCGATCTCGCGCCAGCGATGGCACTTGACGGTTTGACCGTCGGACGTGGTTTCCAGCGGCGGCTTGACTTGGTGGCAGATCGCCAGCGCGACCGGACAGCGCGGCGCGAACACGCAGGCGGGCGGTCGCTCCGCCAGCGACGGCGCGACGCCTTCGATGGTGGGCAGGCGAGTCTCGACGCCTTCGGTCGGGCGGGGCAGGCTCGCCAATAAGCTGATGGTGTAGGGGTGAACCGGCTGCTTGAACAGGTCGATCACCGAGGCGCTTTCCATGACCTCGCCGCCGTAGAGAACGGTCACGCGGTCGCACAACTGCGCGACCAGCCCCAGATCGTGAGAGACGTAGAGCGCCGCCGCCTGATTGTCGCGGATCAGGTCGCGGAACAGGTCGATGATCACCGCCTGCGTGGTCACGTCGAGCGCGGTGGTCGGCTCGTCGAGGATCAGCAGGCGCGGCTGGGTGCTGAGCGCCATCGCAATGGTGACGCGCTGCTGCATCCCGCCACTCAGTTGATGGGGATAGCGGCGCGCGGTCGCTTCGGGATCGGCGATTTTGACCTTGCGCAGCATCTCGACCGCCTGCCGCTCGGATTCGGCGTGGGACAAGCCTTGATGCAGCCGGGTCACTTCGGCGATCTGATCGACGATCTTGAAGGATGGATTGAGCGATGCCAGCGCGTCCTGCGGCACCAGACTGATCTGCTTGCCCCAGACGTGGCGCATTTCGGCGGTGGATTTGCCGAGCAAGTCCTCGCCGTCCAGCAGCACGCGCCCGGAGGCGATCCGCTCGTTGGGCGCAAGATACTTCATCAGCGCCAGCGCCAGCGTGGATTTGCCGCTGCCACTTTCGCCGACCAGCCCGTGAATCTCCAGCGGATCGATGCTCAGCGACACATCGTTGATCACGCTCAGCCAGCGGCGGTCGAGCCGGTACTCGATATTCAGGTTTTCCGCCTGCATGACGCTCATTCGATTTGACCCTCATAGCGGAAGATGCGCCGCAGCCCGTCGGCGACCAGATTCACGCCGATGATCAGCAGGGCGATGGCTGCCGAGGGCGCCCACAGCGCCCAAGGGGTCAGCGCGTAGGAGGCGCGGGCTTCGTTGACCATGCGCCCCCATTCCGGCGAGGGCGGCGGCACTCCCAAGCCCAGAAATCCGAGCGAGGCGGTCAGGAAGATCGCGTAGGAGAAGCGCAGCGCCGCTTCGACCGCCAGCGCGGGCAGCACGCCCGGCAGAATCTCGCGGAACAGGACGTACACGGTCAATTCGCCGCGCAGCTTCGCCGCCTCGATGAAGCCGTAGCTGCGAAGGTTCAGGGTCGCGCTGCGCACCACACGGGCGACAATCGGCGTGTAAAGCACCACGATCACGATCACGATGCCCGCCTGCGAGGGGCCGATGGTGCCGAGCATGACCAGCGCCAGCACCAGCGCCGGAATCGCCAGCAGCGCATCCAGCAGCCGCGAGATTAGGTCGTCGATCCAGCCGCCGTAGTAGCCGACGAACAAACCGAGACAGCTTCCGAAGATCACCGCCAGCAGGGTGGTGATCGCGGGCAAGCCAATCACGTCACGCGCGCCCACCAGAACCCGGCTGAACACGTCCCGCCCCAGCCGATCCGCGCCGAAGATGAACTCCGGCGAGGGCGGGTGACGGGCGGCATGGGGGATCAGCGCGTCGTAGGGGTAGGGCGCGATCACCGGCCCGAAGATCGCCATCAGCACGAACAGGGTGACAATGATCAAGCCGAGCAGGAAGATCGGGCGGCGGATCAGCGCGCGCAAAACCCCGCGCAGGGTGCGGAGCGCGCGCCGGGGAGCCGGGGCAAGGGTTGGGATTTCGGATTGCGCGGTCGTCATCCGGGAACAGGGGATGGGTGGGGCATGGCACAGCGCCATGCCCCATCAAAGGCCTTAGCTGCCGACCGAGACCGTGCGGTAGTCGGTCAAGCCGGGGAACGGCGCCATCTCCAAGCCGTTCACGTTAGCAGCGACCGCCCCGTAGAGCGGCTCGAAGTAGGGGATAATGATCGGTCCCTGATCGGCGAAAATGGCGGCGATCTGCGAGTAGATGGCTTTACGAGCGCCGGTGTCGGCGGTCTGACTGGCTTGCGCGATCAGCGCGTCCAAATCCGAATTGCTCCAGTGGCTCTCGTTGTAGGCACCGTCGGTGGTGAATGCCTGCTGAAGCTCGCTCTGCGGCGAGGGCTGGGCGCTCCAGTTAGTCATCGCCAACTGCGCAGCGAGCCAGTTGTTCTCGTAGCCGGGATCGTAGTACTGGCTGGACGCGAGGTTTTGCAGGGTTACGTTGATGCAGCCGGTGCTGTTCCACATCTGCTGAAGCGCGGTCGCCAGATCGTTGAAGTCGAGCGTGTCCTGCGGATAGTAGAGAGTCACGTCCAGCGGATTCTTGCCCGCCTGCGTGAGCAGGTCGCACGCCATCTGCGGGTTGTAGCCCTGCGTGGCGATGCTGTCGTCGTAATAGTCCGCGAAGATCGGCGAAATCGGGTCGTTGTTACCGACCAGCCCGTTGCCTTCCGCGACGATCTGGTTGAGCGAATCGCGGTCGGTGGCGTACTTGAACGCCTGACGCACGCGCACGTCCTCGCCCAGCGATCCGGCATCGGCGCGCACGCGGATCACCGCGTGAATGTCGCTGGCGATGTGGATCACGTTGACGCTGCTGCTGCCTTGCAGCCCGGCGACGATGGTGGTCGGGATGCGGAATACGAAATCAACCTGACCGCTCTGAAGCGCGTCCACCTGCGCCTGCTGATCGTCCATGTAGACGAAATCCAGTTCGTCCAGCTTCGGCTCGCCCGCTTTCCAGTAATTCGGGTTGCGAACCAGCACCGCCCGCGAGCCGGGATCGAGCGATTGCAGCTTGAAGGGCCCGGTGCCGTTGAAATGGGTCAGGCTGCCGTCGCTGCCGATCACGTCGGGGGTGTCCTCGCCGTTCTTGAGGATGACCGCCTGCCGAGCGCCCACCCCGTAGAGGAAATCGGCGTTGGGCGTGGTGAGCGTGAACACCACCGTGTTATCGTCGGGCGCGCTAATGCTGAAATCGCCCAGCAGATTGAGCGCCTGCGAACTCTGGCTCACGAGGCGGTTATAAGTCCAGACCACATCCGCCGAGGTGAAGGGGGAGCCATCCTGAAAGGTGACGCCCTGCTGAAGCGTAAAGGTGTAGGTCAGCCCGTCGTCGCTGACCGTCCACGCGGACGCCAGATCGGGACCGATGGTCGAATCGGGCAGCACGTCCACCAAATAGTCGTAGATGGCGCGGTTCAGCGCGATTTCGGAGTCATCCGACTGCGCCGCCGGATCAAGCGTGCCGGGCGGCGTGTTTACCCCGACTCTGCAGCGTGCCGCCGCCTCCGGCGGTCATGTCCTGCGCGCTAACCACCAGCGCGCCCAATAGGAACAGGGCAATGGTTACGAGAAACGCAATGTGGCGAAATGCGGTGCTGTTGAAACGAGACGCCATGCTTGCCTCCATTGTGCAAAAACCGAACTCATTTGGGTTGTGATCTGGACAGGCTCATGCAGCCTAGACGTTGATAATACGAATAATGTTACCTATTCGTTCGATGGAGAAACCAACAACGGCACGAAATCCAATGTGTCCAGAGTTGTTTCCCCCGCGTTTCAGCGCGAACACACCCTCTCCTAATGTCTCTGTCCGTGACGAGTGTGAATTCGTTACACTACTGAGGGCGGCGCATTCCGCTTTCGGAAATCAGCCCAACCACCACCACCAGCACGATGATGCCGCAGCAGACCAGCGCCACCGTCTTGCCCACGTCCGACGTGAAGAAGGCGATCACGCCCGCGACGATCATCAGCACGAGGACGATCCAGAAAATCATACGCGAACTGCTCGACAAATTCCGATACCGATTCATGCGACACCTCGATCCGATTCGACGACCCCCTCAGCGCGAGGTTGTAGCACATCGTCGATTTGCTCGCCAGCGCGCCTTTACGAAATCTTGACGGCGTTTGTGCATACCCCCCAAATTTGGGAGGTGATGTTTCTGGCAAATACCCTAGCTTTTAATAATACGTCTTGATAGAATCTTGACGCTTTCATCGTCCACAAAGATCATGTTGGCTAATGGCTACCTTCGGATGGTCGCTGCCATCCCCAGTTGGATACTTCGTGAAATTAGCCCGGCAAATTGGGCTGGTGGTTTCACCATCCACAATCCGCAGCACAACCCACTTTAGCAGACAGTCCCATTTATCTGGACTTCGCAGCGAGCGAGCGTGCGCTTCGGTGCGCGGATTTCCCGATCTTTGTGGCATCAAGAGGAAAACAGAGCAATGGCTGTAGACGTACGACGTTGGCTGCTTGGCAAACGGCTGCAAACCGAGGACTTACCCCATCAGTCCATCAGCAAGCGAGTGGGGCTTGCGGTCTTTGCGTCCGACGCGCTGTCCTCAACCGCCTATGCGACCGAAGAAATTCTGGTCATTCTTTCGGCGGCGGTGGGCGGCGGCGCGGTCGCATGGACGGCGCAAGGCACGACCATCTTCGGCTTGTCGATTCCGATAGCGATAGCGATTGCAATTCTGCTGGCGATTGTGACTATCTCCTACCGCCAGACCATCCTTGCCTATCCCAACGGTGGCGGCGCGTACATCGTCTCGCGCGACAATCTGGGCGAACTCCCGGCGCAGATCGCGGGGGCGGCGCTGCTCACCGACTACATCCTCACGGTTGCCGTGAGTATTTCGTCTGGCGTTGCGCAGATTACCTCGGTGTTTCCGGGGCTGCTGTCGGTGCGCGTCGAGATCGCGGTGGTGGTCATCGGGTTGATGACGGTGGTCAATCTGCGCGGGGTCAAGGAAAGCGGGCGCATCTTCGCGGTGCCGACCTACTTCTTCCTGTCGATGATGTTCCTGACGCTGATCATCGGGTTCGTGCGATTCATCACCGGGACGCTGCCGGTCGTGACCGGAGTTCAGGCGCTCACCAACGACGTGATCGAGCCGCTGGGCTTGTTCCTGATCCTTCGGGCATTTTCGAGCGGCTGTACGGCGCTCACCGGAATCGAGGCGATCTCGAACGGGATCACGGCGTTCAAGCAGCCGCGCAGCAAGAACGCCGCGCAGACGCTGGTCGCCATGAGCACCATCCTGATCACCCTGTTCGTCGGCATCACCTTAATCGCCAACCAGATTCACGCGCTGCCCAGCGATACCGAAACCGTGATCTCGCAGATGGGGCGCACGGTCTACGGCGACGGCAGCATCTTCTATCTGCTGCTGCAAGCCGGAACCGCGCTGATTCTGTTGATGGCGGGCAATACCAGCTACGCGGACTTCCCTCGATTGGCGTCGCTGGTGGCGGCGGACGGTTTCCTGCCGCGCCAACTGACCTTTCGCGGCGGGCGGCTGGTGTTCTCGTGGGGCATCGTCGCGCTGGCGCTGCTGGCGATTGTGCTGGTGGTGGTTGCCGACGCACGCACCACTGCGCTGATCCCGCTGTACGCGATTGGCGTGTTCCTGAGCTTCACGCTCTCGCAGACCGGCATGGTGCGTCACCTGCGCAAGCTGGGTAGGATCAAGCCGGGTGAAAAAGCCGAAGGGCTGGAAACCACGCTGGAATACGACCGCCATTGGAGGACCAAGAGCGTCATCAGCGCCGTCGGCGCGGTCAGTACCTTCGTGGTCATGCTGGTGTTTGCCATCACCAAGTTCACCAGCGGCGCGTGGTTCGTGGTGCTGCTGATCCCGACGCTGGTGTTGATCTTCTTCCGCATCCACCGCCATTACACCGAAGTCGCGCACGCCCTCAGCACCAGCGGCTTGAACGTCACCGTTGATCTTCAGACCAGTCCGGTGCAAACGCTGATCCTCGTGGACGACGTTCACGCCGAAACCGTGCGGATGGTCAACTTCGCCAAGTCGCTCGGTCATCCGTGGCGCGCGGTGCATATCGGCGTGAATCCCGATAAGATCAAGACGGTGGAGGAGAAGTGGAAGAAGCGAATCGGCGAAGGCGAACTGGTGATCATCCCCTCACCGTATCGTCAGCTTGCCGAGCCGCTGCGGGATTACATCCTCGGAATTCAGGAACAGCAGCCGGGCAGCTTCGTCCACGTGATCATGGGGCATCTGGTGATGGATACCTTCTGGGAGCAGGCGATGCATCAGAACAGCGCGCTGATGTTCACGCTGGCGCTGAGCCGCTTGGAGCGGGTTGCCGTGACCAGCGTCCCCTACCAGATTCACCGGTTGGACGAAGAAGGGCACGAGCAAACCAACCTCGACGGTACCGAGCAGGAAACCGAATCCGCCAAACTTTCGCACTAACGTCTGCGAGACGCGGGCAGCCCCCGCGTCTCGTTTTTTATCCCGCGTAAATGGGCAGGGTGACGTAGAAGGTGGTGCCTTCGCCCAGCCCGCTTTCCAGCCCGATTTGCCCGTGATGGGCTTCGATCAGCTTCTTGACGATGGCGAGTTCCAGACCCGTCCCCTCGATGTTCTCGGTTTCCGGGCGGCGCACGCGATAGAAGCGGTCGAAGATGCGCGCCTGATCTTCCGGGCTGATGCCAATCCCGTTGTCCTTGACCATGAAGCGCAGGCTACGATCCAGCCGCTCGACCGAGACTTTCACCCGTCCCTGCGCCTGCGTATACTTCACCGCGTTGCCGACCAGATTGCTGAAAATCTGCTGCAAGCGTTCGGGATCGCCCGCGATCTGCGGCAGACTGTCGCTCATGGTCAGGTCGATCTGCATCGCCTTGCTTTCCGCCAGCGGCTTCACTTCGTCGATGCATTCCTGAATCAGCTTGTCCACTAGCACCGCCTGAACTTCCAACTCGATGCCCGACTCGATCTTGGCGAGGTCGAGCACGTCGTCGATCAGATGGCGCATGTGTTCAATCGAGCGCCCGATCATCTGGGCGAAGTTCTCGCCGCGAATGTCCAGCTTCTGGCTCATTTGCAGCAGTTCGAGGTAGCCGTTCATCACGCTGAGCGGCTGCTTGAGGTCGTGCGAGACGGTGGCGACCAGCTCGCGCTTGAGTTCGTCGGTCTGCTTCAGCGGCGTGATGTCGTGCATCACAATGATCCAGCCGATGTCCGGGTGGGGCGAGAGTTCGGCGTAGTAGCTGCGCCCGTCGTTGATGGTGATCTCCTCCAGCATGATCTGCCCGGAAGAAGTCGCCTGCTGGATCACCGGGAGCAGCGGGGTATCGCTCAGCGCTTCGCTAAACGGTCGCCCGACGTAGCTTCCGTCGGGATGCAGACTCAGCGCGGCGATTGCCGACTGGTTGATCAGCACCATGCGGTCATCCTCGCCAATGACGATCACGATGTCCGCGATTTCGCTGAGGATGTGCGACAGCTTTTCGCGCTCCCGCACCGATTCGCTGTACAGGCGCGCATTGTCGATGGCGACGCCCGCCCGCGCCGCGAGCTTGGCGACGAAGCCCAAGTGCTCGTCGGTGAAGGCGTTGAGGCGGCGGCTTTCCAGCGTAATCACGGCGATCACGCGGTCTTCGCGCATCACCGGAACCGACATGTGCGCGCGAATCACGCTGGAGACAGCGATGTAATCGCTGTCGGTGGACACGTCCGGGATCAGTTCGGCGTGACCGGAGCGGGCGACCCGCAGCGCGATTCCGCCATAGCTGGCGCGCAGGGTGGTGGCTTCGTCCACGCCGCCTTCGTAACCCATGTCGGCGACGAAGCGCAGTTCATCACTGGCTTCGTTGTACAGCGAAAGCGATGCGCTCTGCGCCAGCGTGTAGCGCTGCGCCCAGTCCAGCGTGAGGTCGAACACGCGCTGCAAGCGAATGGTGTCGCTCAGTTCGCGGTCGATCTGGCGCATGGTTTCCAGCTCGCGCATCCGGGCGTCGAGTTCGGTGACGGTTTCGGTGTACAGCCGCGCGTTGGCGCAGGCGATTTCGGCGTTGACCTGAATCCCGTCGATCAGATCGCGGGCGTCGGACGTAATCGGCACTCGATTGGACGGATTGTCCGCAAGGATCACGCCCGCCAGCGTCTCCGAGTTGTGCAGGGGCAGGCTGTAGAAGCCGTCCATTCCCAGCGCTTGCAGAAACGGTTGCAGCGGCGACTGGTCGGTGACTTCGCCAGGCACCGACCTGTAAGACCGATGCTGTAGCCACGCATCGATCACCGGATCGTTCTGGTGGTAGATGGAAAAGCTGCTCTCAACTTCCGAGTTGTCCTCGTCGGCAATCGCCGCGATTGAGAGCGTCGCATTTTCATCGTCGGCAATGAGCACCACGACTCGCTCGCAGTGGGCGAGTTCGCGGGTGAACCGCGCCAATTCGGACACGGCGGCTTTCAGGCTCAAGACCTTGCCGATACGGATCGTGAGCGCATTTGCGGCTTGCAATTGATCAGTCAAAGCGAACGCTTCCATCGGGAGCTTATTAATTGCTATCCTCTAATGTCTATTATACGCATGACCTGATTTCCTACGTGTCTAAATTGTCGATTTACGCAAAGTTTTGTAAGATAACAGGCAAACGGAGGTGCGATGAGCGAATTCAAAGAGATTTCGGCGCGCTTCAAAAAGGCGCAGGAACAGCAAGCCGAGCCGCCGCCCGCCATCGACTTTGACGAATCATTTCGGATTCGCGCCAAGATGGTCGGTGTGCTGCTGATGGACGCTCGTCGCAAAGCCGGGCGCTCGGTGGAGGACTGCGCCAATCTGATCCACGTGAGTGCGGATCAGCTCCAGCGCTGGGAATACGGCGAAGACGCGCCCTCGCTGCCGCAGTTGGAGCTGCTGGCGTTCTACCTCGACGTTCCGGTCAGCCATTTCTGGGGCATGGATACGCTAAAATTGAGCGGCGAGAAATACGACAGCGCCCAGAGCGAGTATCTGTCCCTGCGCGACCGGATGATCGGTGCGCTGCTGGGCATCGCCCGCGAAGAAGCCGGGATCACGGTCGAGACGCTTGCCGAAGAAACCGGTGTCCCGGCGGAGCAGATCATCCGCTACGAATTGGGCGAGGCGTCGGTGCCGATGCACGAACTCACCGTGCTTTCCAACGCGCTCAAGAAGAACATCAGCTATTTCCTCGAAAGCGGGAGTCATTTAGGCGACTGGCTGGCGATGCGCGAGGAGTGGAAACACTTCACCGAACTGCCGCCCGATCTGCGTAAGTTCGCCGCCAACCCGCTCAATATCGGCTTTCTCGAAATCGCTATCCTGTTTAGCCAAATGCCCGCCGACAAGCTCCGTCGCGTCGGCGAAAGTGTTCTGAATATCTCGATGTAGGGGGTGGAATGAGCAGCGCGAAGGAACTGCAAGATCAGGGCGTCAAGCTGTTTGACCAGAAGGAATACGAAGCGGCGGCGCGCACGTTTGCGCAGTCGATGGAGCAGTACGAAGCCGACGGACAGCCGGACATGGCAGCCGAAATGCAGGTCAACGTGGGGCTGGTGCATCGCGCGCTGGGCGAGCATCAGCAGGCGCTCGACGCGATGCAGGCAGCGCTGCACGCCTTCCAAACCACCAATGATCGCCTGCGCACCGCCATGACGCTGGGCAACATCGGCGGTGTGTATGCGGCGTTGGGCGACAAAGAGCAGGCGTACAACTGTTATCGCAGCGCCGCCGACCTGTTCGACGAACTGGGCGAGACCAAGATGCACGGCGAGACCATGGTGGCGATGGCGAGCTTGCAGGTGCGCGATGGCAAGCTCTCGATGGGCGCGGCGACCTATGAAGTCGGCTTGAGCGAGCTGGACGACCTCAGCGCCGGACAAAAAGTCCTGAAGGGGCTGATCGGCGTGCGCAAGAAACTGATGGGCGGCTGATCTGACTGCATCGTTATTCAGCCAGCAGCGCTTGCGCCTGCTGGTCTTGCTGTTTGTGCTGCTGAGCAGCGTTTATCTGATCACCTACAACGCGCGGATCGAGAGCGGCGATACTCGCCGCTTTTTCGATGCCGTCAGCAGTTTTGCCGATTACGGCGATTTCGACCTCGATCAATCCGCGTGGGCATTTCCGCCGCAGGACTTCGACCCGCACCTGAGCTATCCCCTGCAAAGCGCGGACGTGGAGCCGCTGCAAGTGATCCTCGCTTCACCACTTTATCTGCTGGCGCGGGCGATTCCGGGGATCGGGCTGGTTCAGACCGTCTACCTGTTCAACCTGCTGGTGAGCGCGGCGGCGGGCTGCGTGCTGTTCCTGTACGGGCTGGCACTCGGCTATCAGGAGCGGACGGCGGCGCTGACGGTGCTAGCGTTCGGAGTTGGCACGGCGATTTTCCCCTACACCAAAACTTTTTTCCGCGAGCCGCTGGTGCTGCTGGCGCTGCTGATCTGCGGGCTGCTGATCGAGCGGCTGCGGGCGGGCGGCTACCGCTCACTGCCGCTGCTGATCGGCGTCGCGCTGGCGGTGGTCGCGCTGATGCTGGCGAAAGCCTCGGCGCTGCTGGCGCTCCCGGCGCTGCTGGTGATCGCGCTGCCCGACTTCCGGCTCACGCGCCGCGCGCTGCTGCTGATCGGCTTGATCGGGCTGCTGGCGGCGGGCGTGTTCGTCGTCCTCAATATGCTGCCGTCTTTCAGCGTGCGCTACGATTTAGCGCGCCTATTCGCGCCGGATTCGGCGTCCTATCTGCTGCCCGCGCTGCAAGCCTATCTGCTGAGCGTGGGCGGGAGCGTCTGGGGCACATCGCCGATCCTGCTGCTGGCGCTGCCGGGCGTGATTCTGTGGCTGCGCGATCCGCGTCGCGTCACCCGCTGGCGCTATCCGGTGGCGATTGGGCTGCTGGTGGGCGCGTTCGCGGTCGGCTACGCCGGACTCAACGGCATACACTGGTTCGGCGGGCTGTCGTGGCCCCGCGCTTTTTGATCCCGGTGCTGCCCTTCGTGATGCTGGCAACGCTGCCCGTATTTGAGCGGATGGAGAAGCAGCCACTCTGGGCGGCGCTGGGCGCGGCGCTGATGATCTACAGCCTGTGGGTGCAGTTGAGCGGCGTCACGCTGGACTGGAGCGAATACGCCAGTCATCTGCCGCCTGAATCCGGTGGGCTGATCGAGTGGGGACCCGGCTTGAACGACCTGCGCTACCTGCGCTGGGTGATCATCCCGTCGCTCTGGGGCACGATTCCGCTGGACATCGCGTGGACGATCATCGGCGTGCCGGGCATGATGATCGGCTTCGCGGCGCTGGCGCTGGCATCGGGCGCGGCGCTGATTCGCGGGCTGCGGAGCAGGCTGGTTTACCTGCTGCCGCTGGCGCTGATCGTGCTGATTGGGATCGGGCTGCACCTGCTGTACCTCAACGACCCGCGCTATCTGTCCGGCGACCAGACGCTCTACGCGATGCTGCCGATCCTCGACGCCGAAACCGACCCCGGCGACGTGATTCTGCTCAGCAGCCCGCGCTACGAGCCGTTCTTCTCCAATGCGGGCAAGCTCAACGGGGCGGGGCGGGTGATTACGCTGCCCTTGCAGCCGGGCGAGACCCCCAGCCCGGAGTCGCCGCCGCTGGTTCGCTCGGACGACCCGGCGGCGCTGCTGACCAACCCGACCATTCAGTTGATCTACAACCTCGCCGCGACTCGAAGCCGCTTGTGGCTGCTGGTCAACGGCGGACCCGATCTCACGTGGGACGTGCGCCCGGTCGAGCGCTTCATGGACTCACATTATTATCCGATCCGCACGCTGGCGACCGGACCGGAAACCCGGCTGATCGAGTACAGCACGATCAGCGCGCCGGACATGTTTGCCTTCCGCCAGCCCGATCACCTGACCGATCTCGCCTTCGACAGTCACATTCGGCTGGTCGGCTACGATCTGCCCGGCGGCGCGGATTATGTGGCGGGCGGGGTGGTCGCTTTATCCACCTACTGGACGACTGATACGCTGCTGGCGGGCAGCGACACCATCGGCGTGTACCTGCGGGATGCGAACGGCGCGGCGGTCGCTCAGGTGGACGATCGGCCGGGCGGCGGCTTCTTCCCGACTAATCAATGGCAGCCGGGCGTCCCGGTGTGGGACAACCGCGCGATTCGGCTGCCCGACGATCTCCCGCCGGGCGACTACCAACTGTGGATCAAGCTGTACGACTTCGGGCAGGATCAAACCGTCCACGATCTGCCGGTTACCAGCGGCGATAAAATTGACGACAGCATCGGCGTGCTGCCAGTGACGCTGCACGTCAGGTAAGGACGGACGGTGATCGTCGCGTCCAATCCATCATGCTTTCTGGAACTCAAAGGATAATTTGGATGACTCAGGTCAAACACTACGACGACGCGGCGCAGCGCGAAATCCTCGAACATGCCCGCGTGATCGCCGTCGTCGGCTACTCGGACGATCCCAGCCGCACCAGCAACCAGATCGGGCGCTTTCTCAAGAACGCGGGCTACAAGGTCTATGCGGTCAACCCGACTGCCGAGACGGTGGATGGCGAGAAAGCCTATCGGACGCTGGCGGACGTGCCGGAGCCGATTGACATCGTGGACGTGTTCCGCCGCTCGGAGTTTCTGCCGGGCGTGGTGGATGACGCGATTGCGGTCGGCGCGAAAGTGGTCTGGGCGCAGTTGGGCGTCTCCGACGAGGCAGCCGCTCAAAAAGGCGAGCAAGCCGGGCTGAAGGTGATCATGGATACCTGCATCAAGGTGTCGTATCAGCGGGTGCAGCCGA
This sequence comes from uncultured Chloroflexia bacterium, assembly GCA_963814185.1. GTDB lineage: Bacteria > Chloroflexota > Anaerolineae > Aggregatilineales > Phototrophicaceae > Flexifilum. The sequence goes on from CAWFCF010000004.1 coordinate 917,884, forward strand.
AGCGCTAGTGCCCGACCACCGCGTGCTTGTCGGCGTCGCTCATGAGCGGGTGCTGCACCAGCGCGACTTTGTACTCGACCGCGTTCCATAGAATCGGCGCGACGAGGATCAGGGTTAGCAGGATCAGCAGGATTCGGGCGCGGGGTTGCCACGCCCCCAGCCGATCCCAGAGCCACACCAACGGATCGCTCGCCAGCACGCACAGCGGCGGCAGGAACAGCAGCAGAAAGCGCGGATCGTAGGACGCGAACGCCCACCACGCCGCGAAGAACGGCAGTGTCCACCCCAGCAGCAGACTCACGCCCAGATCGCGCCGCCGCACCGCCGGGATCGCCGCGATCACGCCGAAAACCAGCAGCCAGCCGGGCAGCCCAAAATCCTGCGGGCGGGTCACGAACACCAACGCCGTGCTCAGCGTCCGCTGCGCTTGATCGACCCACGCGGTCGCCGGGATGATGAAACCCGCGCCGATCTGGTTGCGCAGGTACCAGGGCGCGGCGACAACGGCGCCGGCGATCAGGCTGAGCGCCGCCGCGCGCCAGCCGATCCGCCGCGTGATCCAGCACCAGACCAGCCACACAGTCAGCAGCGGGACGCCGATCAGCGCGGCGTTTTTCGTCCATGCCGCCAATCCGACCAGCGTGCCCGCCAGCACCGCGTCCCGCGCGCGGCGCGACTCCCACAGCCGCAGCGCGAAAATCAGCGCCAGCGTATAGAAAAACGCCATCGGCAGATCGACGTAGCCGGAGGACGCCCAGCGGATGAAGAAGGTCGTCAGGGCGAGGATCAGCGCCGCCAGCCAGCCGACTCGCGCGTCCTCCCGAAGCTGCACACCCAGCAGGTAAGCCGCCGGGATACAGGCGAGGCTGAGCAGGGTGGCGATAGTCTTGGCGAGGTACTGGTTTTCCCAACCCGCCGCGAAATAGGCGTAGCTGTAGCTGAGCGGGATCAGCACCGGGTAGGCGCGGTAGAGGCTGTCCGCGCCGGTCAGCGGCACCAGCGCGCCGGTCTGGTAGATGGCGTCGGCGGCGGGCTGATAGATGCTGAGCGCGTCGTCGCGGAAGAAGGGCCAGTAGGCGCCGTTGAACAGCACCGCCGCGCTGATCGCCAGCAGAATTAGCAACGCGAAGCGCCGATCCCATGAAGTCGGAAAATGCGGGCGTGCCAGCTTAATCCGCCACCAACCGGGCAGCATCAGCGCGAAATAGGGCAGGGCGATGCCGAGCAGCGTCAGCCGAACGCCGAGCAGACTCTCCCAGAGCATGAGCAGGGTCAGCGCGCCGATGCTGATCGCCAAGCCGAGCAGGACGGTCAGCCAGCCCGACTGATTCAGCAGCCGCGCCGACCAGCCGTACCCGGCGCAAAGCGTGAGGGCGACCAGCAGCCAGCCGATCATGTTGACATCAGCCGACCGCGTGCGGGAGCGGCTGACCGCTTACCCCGGCGATCAGGTTATCGACGGCGATCTGCGCCATTTTGCCGCGCGTGCCCACGGTCGCGCTGCCGACGTGGGGCACCACGATCACGTTGGGGAGCGTCAGCAGCGGATCGTCGGCGGGCAGCGGCTCAGGATCGGTTACGTCCAGCGCCGCACCAGCGATCACGCCGCTGGTGAGCGCCGCGTAGAGCGCGGCTTGATCCACGACCGGTCCGCGCGTGGTGTTGATCAGGATGGCGCTCGGCTTCATCTGCGCCAGCGTCTCCCGGTTGATCAGGTGGCGGGTCTCGTGCGTCAGCGGGCAGTGGAGCGAGACGAAATCGGCTTGACGCAGCAGATCGCCCAGTTCGACCGGCTGCACGCCGCTGGCTGCCGCTTCCGCGCCGGTGAGGTTTGGGCTGGCGGCGAGGATGTGCATGTCGAAGCCCGCCGCGCGCCGGGCGACGGCTCTGCCGATGCGTCCAAAGCCGACGATGCCGAGGGTCGCCCCGGTCAGGTCCTGACCGAGCAGCGCAGTCGGCTTCCACGTGATCCACTGACCGTCTTGAATGTAGCGGACGCCTTCCAGTAGGCGGCGCGCCGCCGCCAGCAGCAGCGCGAAGGCGAGATCGGCGGTGGTTTCGGTCAGCACGCCGGGCGTGTTGCCGACGATGATCCCGCGCTCGCGGGCGGCGCGCAGGTCGATGTTATCGTAGCCCACCGCCATCTGACTGATCACCTTCAACTGCGCGCCCGCCGCGTCCATCAGCGCGCCGTCGATGCGGTCGGTGAGCATACAGAGCAAGCCCTCGACGCCGCGCACGCGCTCGGTCAAGTCCGGGTAGGGTGGCGGGGAATCCTCCTGCCAGATGTCCACCTCAAACTGGTCATTCAGGCGTTCAAGTCCGGGGATCATGCGGGTGACGAAGATTTTCGGCTTCATGGCGAACCTTTCGAGCAGGCGGTAACTATACCACAGGTTCGGGGTAGTATATGCGCGGCTTTGGTCTAGAATCGTGCCGATGATCGAGGGGAAAGAGATATGTTGAGTCGGCGAGCATGGCTGCTGACGCTTCCGGCGCTGCTCCTGCTGATGTTCCTGCTGCTGCGGGTCGCGTGGGGAACGTCCATGCACCCCGACGAGACGCTGGTCTACCAGTTCACGCGCTACGACCTCCCCTACACCGTGCGCTATCTAGGCGAGCAGGACGTTCACCCGCCGCTCTGGTTCAGCTTCTTCTGGGTGTGGCGGCATCTGGCGGGCGACAGCGAGTTCGCCGGGCGGATGCAGGCGCTCCTGTTCAGCCTGATCACGCTGGCGATGACCTACCGCATCGGGCGCGACTGGTTCGGCAAAGCCCGCTACGGCTTATTTTCGCTGGCGATCCTCGGCGTCAGCGCTTATTTCCTCGACTACGCGCTGGAAATTCGCCCTTACGCGCTGGTGATGCTGCTGGCGGCGGTCTCGATGGGACTGTTCGCGCGCTGGATCAAGCGCGGCACGTGGCGGCTGGCGGTCGCATACGGCGTGGTCACGGCGATCATGTTTTACGTCCATTACTTTCTGGCGTTTCTGGTCGTCGTCCAAATCCTCTACTTCCTGCTCAGCCGTCCCTCACGCCGCCTGCTGACTCAGGGGATCGGCGCGGCGGCGCTGGCGTTCGTGCTCTGGCTGCCGTGGCTGCCCTCGTTCCTGAATCAGGTGGGCGTGCTGCGGGGGCTGGCGCAGCAGGCGGGGCAGAGCTACGGGCTGAACATGGGCACGCCCGCCACCACTCAGGCGACCAACCTCGACACCGCGTTCAAGCTGGCGCAGCTTGCGACCAACGGGCAAGTCCTGCTTTATGGGCTGGCGCTGGTGATCGGGATCGCGCTGTTCTGGCGCAAGCCGCGTTATCGGCTGGCGCTGCTGTGGGCGCTGGGAGTCCCGGCGGTGGCGCTGGCGGCGAACATGCTGCTGGCGGTCTATTCGCAGCGCTACGTCTCCTATCTGGCGGTCGGGCTGGCGCTGACGCTGGGCGCGGCGCTGGCGGCGCTCCCCCTGCGTGATCTGGCGCTCACCGCTTTCGCCGCCGTGAGCCTGTGGCAGGCGCCTGCGTGGCTGCCGGTGCGCGTCCCCTTCCGCGATCTGTACGCGCAGGTTTCGGCGCAGGGGCAGGCGGGCGACGCGGTGCTGTACGCCCCGGCGAGCAGCTACGAGCAGTTCATGCAGTGGGAGCAGCAGCAGTATCTCGCGCCGCAGGTCGCCGCCGGAGCGACCACCGACCTCGATCAGGCGCAGGCGGCGCGTCGAGTCTGGTTCATGACCGGAGACTGGTTCGATCCGGCGGTGCAGGCGCAGTTCCATGCGCTTGAGCCGACTCATCCGGTGCAGCAGGTGATCGGTCAATGCCCGGAGCGCGGCTGGTGCTATTTGGCGCAGTTGATGGAAGCGCCGCCGCTGACCGAGCCGCAGCGTTTCGGCGTGAACATGGACTTCTGGGGCGCGGACATCATCGACCAGACCGGTATACCAACTCACGGCGCATCTGTGGTGGCGGGTCGAGCAGGCGCCCAGCCTCGACTACTCGATCAGCCTGCGGCTGATTGCGCGCGACGGGACGCTGGTCGCGCAGAAGGACGGCCCGATTGACCACTACGGCGCGCAGGTCGTGCAGACCTCGCAGCTTGAGCCGGGTAAGATTTACATCGACTGGCGCACGCTCGACCTGCCGCCCAACCTCGCGCCCGGCGCGTACCGGCTCGACTTGGTGGTCTATCAATCGTGGGATAACACCCGCCTGACGCTGCCGGACGGCTCGGATTCGTTAACGCTCTATACATTCAGCCGGGACTAAGCTAAAATATACAGGTTTCCTGTAGATTAGACCAAATTGGCGTTACTTGGTCTGCTGATGTTTGCATTAGGATAGATTGGTCTCCCAATCACCCTCAGGTAAAGGAATGGCTTCCGAATTTATCGCGCGTCGGTCGTTTCATACTGACCACAGCAGTCCAGTCCGTTTTGTCATTTCCCACATCCGTCGTCACTGGGTATTCGGGATCACGATGGTGGCGGGCGCCTTCTGCAACGCGGCACTGGCGACGGCGGTGCCGTATTACGTCGGCATCGCGTTCAACGCCATCACCGGGGGACAGGGGCTAGCGGCGGTTCTGCCGATGGCGTTCGCCATCATCGGGTCGCAGCTTCTGCGCGGCGGCTTGCAGTTGATGCGTAACTGCTCCGCCGAGGTATTCGCGCAGCGCATCGAGCGCGACGTGCGGGACGAACTCTACGCCAGCTTGCTGGGCAAGAGCATGTCCTTCCACGACACGCAGCCCGTCGGCGAGATCATGGCGCGCGTCAGCAACGACGTGCGCGAAATGAACTTCATGATGAATCCGGGCATGAACATGCTGGTCGGGTCGGGGATGTTCCTGATCGCACCGATGATCGCCGCGCCGCGCATGTATCCCCCGCTGATCATCGCGCCTGCGATCTTCGTGTGCGTCTACGTGATCGTGCAGGTGCGCTACACCCGCTTGCTCAGCCCGGTGGCGCAGGATGTGCGCGCCAGCTTCGGGCGCATGAACGCCAGCGTCGCCGAAACCCTCGACGGCTTGCAGGTGGTCAAGGGCGCGGCGAAAGAGGACTTCGAGCGCAGCAAATTCAGCCGTCTAGTGGACGAAGTTCGCAATTTCACGGTCAAGCAGGGCGACATCGAAGCGGTGTACCTGCCGATTCTGCTGCTCGGCTTGGTGATCTTCGGCGGCTTCACCCACGCGGTGTATCTGTACCAGCAGGGCTTGATCCCGATTGGCACGGTGATCGCCTTCAACGGGCAGCTTGCGCTGTTCGGCTTCCCGGTGATGTCGTCGCTGTTCTCCTACTCGCAGATCGCCAGCGGCATCGCCAGTGCCAAGCGCATCCTGTCGATCATCAACATCGAAACGCCGCTCGACCAGAACGTGAACGGCTACGACCAGCCGATCAAGGGGCAGGTCGATTTCGATCACGTCAATTTTGGCTACGCGACCGGGCACACGCAGGTGCTGCACGACATCACTTTCACCATCGAAGCGGGCAAGACCGTCGCCATCGTCGGGCAGACCGGCACCGGCAAGACCACGATCACCAAGCTGATCAACCGTACCTACGACGTGAACGAGGGGCGAGTGCTGGTCGATGGCGTGGACGTGCGCGACTGGAAATTGGCGTCGCTGCGCTCGCAGATCAGCATCATCGAGCAGGATATTTTCCTGTTCAGCCGCACGATTGCCGACAACATTCGCTTTGGCAGACCGGACGCCACGCTAGAAGAAGTCGAGGACGCGGCGCGCAAGGCGCAGGCGCACGAATTCATCCTCAGCTTCCCGCAGGGCTACCAGACCGTGATCGGGCAGCGCGGCGTGACCCTCAGCGGCGGTCAGCGGCAGCGCTTGGCGCTGGCACGCGCCTTCGTCACCAACCCGCCGATCTTGATACTGGACGACAGCACCAGCGCCATCGACAGCGCCACCGAGGACGAAATCCAGAAAGCCATCTGGTCGGCGGCGAAGGGACGCACTACCATCCTGATCACGCACCGCCTGTCGCAAATCCGCTGGGCGGATCACATCGTCGTGCTGCGGCAGGGACGGGTGGTCGCGCAGGGCACGCACGATGAGCTTCTGCGCACGTCCGACGCCTATCGACGGATTTTCGCGCGCTACGAAGAACCGGAACGCGCGGCTAACGCTTAAGAGGGAAACATGGGTGTTCTGGGCGGACTCGGCGCAGATACATACGACCGTCAATACGAAGACAGCTATCTGATCAAGCGGCTCGCCAGCTATTTCGTGCCGCACAAGCGGCGGCTGCTGACCATCATCGGCTTGCTGATGGTGTTCGCGTGCGTAGCGGCGTCCAGCCCGGTGATCATTTCGGCGGCGGTGCAGGCGCTGGAAGATCAGAATCAGGGCAGCGAACTCAAGCTGATTATCGCAGGCTTGTTCGCAATTGCGCTGATCAACTACAGCGTCTACTGGCTGCGCCGCCGCTTGACCGTGCGCATCGTCGCCGACGTGATCAGCCAACTGCGCAAGGATGCTTTCAACGCGGCGGTCGAGCGCGACCTCGCTTTCTACGACGAGAACAAGTCCGGCAAAATTGTCAGCCGCATCACCAGCGACACGCAGGATTTGAGCCAGATCATCGTGATCGTGGGCGACCTGTTCGAGCAGATGATCGAGTTTTTCATCATCTTTCTGGTGCTGGTTACGCGCGAATGGCGCTTGACCCTGATCCTGCTGGCGATGATGCCGGTCGTGTTCGGCTTGACGCTGGTCTTTCGGCACTTCGCGCGCATCGCCACCCGGCAGGGATCGCGGGCGATGGCGGCGGTCAACGACAACATTCAGGAGACCGTCACCGGAATCAGCGTCGCCAAGAACTTCCGTCAGGAAGCGATGATTTACGACGACTTCGACGCCATCAACTACCAGTCCTACCGCATCAATCTGCGGCGCGGCTTCGTGCTGGCGATGATCTTCCCGGCGCTGAACGCGCTGGCGGGCTTCGTGATCGCCTCGCTGCTGTACGTCGGCGCGATTGCGGTGCTGGGCGCGGCGATTGACATCGGCTCGTGGTATCTGTTCATTCAGGGCGTGGATCGCTTCTGGCAGCCCGTGATCAACCTGTCGTCTTACTGGAGCCAGCTTCAGCAGGGCTTGAGCGCGGTCGAGCGTATTTTCGCGCTGATCGACGCGCAGAACGTGTTGAAGCAGGACGGTGACGACCTGCCGCCCGCTCATCTGCGCGGCGAGGTAGAGTTCGACGACGTGGTGTTCCAATACAAGACTGGTGAGCGCGTGCTCGATCATTTCAATCTGAAGATCAAGCCGGGTGAGAGCCTCGCCTTCGTCGGTCACACGGGCGCGGGCAAAAGCACGATTGCGAAAGCGCTGGCGCGTTTCTACGAGTTCCAGAGCGGCGTGATCCGCGTGGACGGCTACGACATCCGCAAGTTCAATCTGCAAGCCTACCGCAGCCGCTTGGGGATTGTGCCGCAAGCGCCGTTTCTGTTCAGCGGCACGGTGATGGACAACATCCGCTACGCGCGCCCGGAAGCCACCGACGACGAAATCCGCGAGATTGCCCACAGCATCGGCGGCGGCGAATGGCTGGAAACGCTGCCAGACGGTCTGCAAAGCGACGTGGGCGAGCGCGGCGCGCGCCTGAGCATGGGGCAGCGGCAACTGGTCAGCCTGCTGCGGGTGCTGGTGCAGAAGCCCGCCATTTTCATCCTCGATGAAGCCACCGCCAGCATCGACCCGTTCACCGAAACCCAGATTCAAGAGGCGCTCGAACTGATCCTGTCGCAGTCCACCTCGATTTTGATCGCGCACCGCCTCAGCACGGTTCGCAGCGCCGACCGGATCATCGTGCTGCGAAATGGTAAAATCATTGAGGAAGGCAATCACGAGCAGTTAATCGAGCAGGGCGGGCATTACGCCGAACTGTACAATACTTACTTCCGCCACCAATCGCTGAGCTACATCGAGAACGCCAAAGAGATGTTCGCGGAGGGGACGGATTAGCTCAGCACGCCTTTTGCCACAATAATGAGAATAGGTTCGGGCGCATGACCACCACGATAGACGAATTTCGGCTCTCCCCGGTGATCGAGCTGGCGAACGCGGTCAGCCGCCCGTTCGAGCGCGTGATCAACCTGACGCCGGATGCGCTGCGGGCGGCGGCGGAGAAGCAAACCGGGCTGAGCGACTGGGGCAGCGATGATTTTTGGCCCGGCTTCGAGGCGCTGTTCAACGCCACCGACGCCGACAACTCGCTAACGTTGGTCGGGCGCATAAGTATGCGAGTCGAGGGGCTGCACCGTCTCAAGAATCGGCTGCTGCTGGAGCAGGCGCTCAAGCGCGAGCCGGAAATTCTCAATAACCCGGTACGGCGACCGCTGTTTATCATCGGCTTTCCGCGCACCGGAACCACGCTGCTGCACAAGCTGCTCACCCAAGACCCAGACGTTCACGTGCCGCTGCATTGGCGGCTGTACTCGCCGCTGCCGCAGAACGTGTCGCAGGCGGAGATCGACCGCCGAGTCAAGGAATCGGAGAGCCTGATGCGCTTCGCCGACTTCATCGCCCCCCAGTGGAAGGTCATCCATCCCACCGGCGCGCACGAGCCGGAAGAATGTGTCTTTCTGCTCACCGATAACCTGACCTACGCGGTGCGCACCAACATCCCCGATTACGTGAATTTCTACCTTCACGAAGACCTGAATCCCGGTCTACCGGAATTTCAAGCAGCATTTGCAGGCGCTTCAGTGGCAGCAGCCGGATCGCTCGTGGGTGCTGAAGTCACCGCTGCATCTGTGGTCGCTGAGCGCGCTGCTGACGGTGTTCCCGGACGCGCGGATCGTGCAGACCCACCGCGATCCGCAAAAAGCCTATGCCTCGTGGTGCAGCCTTGCGGCGGCGCTCGGCAAAATGGCGCGCAAGAACGTCGATCTGGAAGCCATCGCGCAGTACTGGCTGCCGCTGTGGAAGATCGGTTTTGAGCGGACGCAGGCGGCGCGCGCCGCCATCGATCCGAGCCAATGCTTCGACCTTCAGTACGTCGATCTGATGGCGGACCCGATGGCGGCGGTCAAGCGGGTTTACGCGCACTTCGGCGACGAACTCTCGCCGGAAGCCGAAACCGCTATGACCCGCTGGCTGGCGGAACACGCGCACGGATCGCACGAGAGCCACCGCTACAACCTGAGCGAGTACGGCATCACCGCCGAGCAGGTCGAGCGTGAATTGGGCGATTACGCCCACACCTATGCTATTCCGCGCGAATAACTACGAATGCCCTAACACCCGGTGCGGCTGATAGGGCGCTTCGAGCCGCGTCATTTCCTCATTGCTGAGTTCGATCTCAGTGGCGGCGACCGACTCTTCGAGGTGCTTCATCTTGCTCGCGCCGATAATGGGCGAGGTGATGGCGGGCTTGTGCAGCATCCACGCCAGCGCGATCTGCGCCGGGCTGCACCCGTGATCGGCTGCCACCGCCTCCACCTGATCCAGCGTCTCGAAGTCGTTATCGGCATAGTACATGCTGTGCGCGAATCCGTCACTTTTCGCCCGCGTGGTGTCGCCGCTTTTGTCGGGCGTGCGATTGCCTGCCAGAAAGCCGCGCGCCAGCGGACTCCACGGGATCACGGCGATGCCCTGATCCTCGCAGAGCGGGTTCATCTCGCGGTCTTCCTCGCGGTAAATCAGGTTGTAGTGGTTCTGCATGGAGACGAAGCGCGTCCAGCCGTTGAGGTCAGCGGTGTAGAGCGCCTGCGCGAACTGCCATGCATACATGCTGCTCGCGCCGATGTAGCGCGCCTTGCCCGCCTTGACCACATCGTGCAGGGCTTCGAGCGTCTCCTCAATCGGCGTCTCGCTGTCCCAGCGATAGAATCTGGTACAGATCGACGTAATCGGTGCCCAAGCCGCCGCAGCGAGTCGTCGATGGCGTGCAGGATGTGCTTGCGGGATAAGCCGCGTTGGTTGGGCGTATCGCCCATCGCCCCATGCACTTTGGTGGCGATCACCACCTCGTCGCGCTTGGCGAAGTCCTTGAGCGCCCGCCCGGTGATCTCCTCGCTCACGCCCCGCGAGTACACGTCGGCGGTGTCGAAGAAGTTGATGCCCAGTTCCAGCGCCCGCTGGTAGAAGGGGCGGGCGGCATCCTCGCCCAGAAACCAATCGCGCTGATTCGGATCGCCGTAGGTCATGCAGCCGAGGCAGACGCGCGAGACTTTCAGCCCGGTGCTGCCGAGATTCACGTAGTCCATGATTCATATCCTCGCTTTGAAAGATGAAAAGACATTATAACCACAGAGGACGCAAAGATCACCGAGGAATAAATCCAATTTTCCTCTGCGTCCTTTGCGGTTGAGGTAGTTTAGCTTTCGAGTTCCACCGCCAGCGCGACCGCTTCCGCCCCGCCGAGGCACAGCGCCGCAACTCCGCGCTTCAACCCGCGCTGCCGGAGCGCGTAGATCAGCGTGATCAGCACGCGCGCGCCGCTCGCGCCCAGCGGATGACCGAGCGCAATCGCGCCGCCGTTGACGTTCAGCTTGTCCATCGGCAGATGATAGCCGTCGCGTTCTAGCCCCTTGATGTCCGCCAACACCTGCGCGGCGAACGCTTCGTTGACCTCGAACAAGTCTACGTCGTCCATCGACCAGCCCGCGCGCGCCAGCGCCACCGGGATGGCTTTGACGGGTGCGTAGAAAATGTAGGACGGCTCGACCGCCGCCTGCCCGTAGCCCACGATTCGAGCGAGCGGCTGATGCCCGTGATGCTCGGCGTAGTCGCGCGAGGCGACCACCAGCGCCGCCGCGCCGTCATTCATGCCGGGGGCGTTGCCCGCCGTGACCTTGCCGTTCGCTTCGAAGGCGGGCGCGAGTTTCGCCAGCGCTTCGAGCGTAGTGTCGGGTCGGATCGACTCGTCGCGGTCGATGATGGTGTCGCCTTTGCGTCCGTGAAGGGTCACCGGCGCGATCTCGCCGCTGAACCGACCGCTGTCGGTCGCGTCCGCCGCTTTCATGTGGCTGTCGTAGGCGAGTTGATCCATTTCCTCGCGCCCCACGCCGATCTCGCGGGCGATGAATTCGGCGGCGTTGCCCATGCCCCAATCGCAGAGCGAACACCACAGCCCATCGCTTTGCAGCGAGTCACGAAGCTGCACGTGCCCGTACTTGTGCCCCATGCGGGTCGAGTCGTCGAGGTAAGGCGCGCGGCTCATGCTCTCAACGCCGCCCGCCACGTACAGATCGCCATCCTCGGCGCGAATCATCGCGGACGCCAGCATCACCGACTTCAAGCCGCTGCCGCAGACCTTGTTGACCGCCACGCCGCCGACTCGTTCTGGCAAGCCCGCCGCGAAGCTGACCTGTCGCGGGAGCGCCTGACCGACGCCCGCGCTGACCACGTTGCCCAGCACCAGCTCGGCGATGTCGTCTTTCTCGACGCCGCTGCGCTCGACGGCGGCGCGAACCGCCACCTGCCCCAGTTCGGCGGCGCTCTGCGACGAGAGCGCGCCCAGAAATTTCCCGACCGGCGTGCGCGCCGCGCCGAGGATCACTGCTTCACGATGAGCCATAGAGTTCCTGCCATGCTGCTTTCAAATCCCGGTAGATGTTTTCGAGCGAGTCGGGGATCACGCGGGTGTCACCGATCACGCTCATGAAGTTGGCGTCGCCGTTCCAGCGCGGAACGACGTGAAAGTGGTAATGCTCGGCGATGCCCGCGCCCGCCGCCGCGCCGATGTTCGCGCCGATGTTAAAGGCGGCGGGATTGTACGCCTTGCGCAGCGCGGTCAGCGCCCGGTTGACGGTCACGGTCAGGTCGGTGAGCGCCTCAGTCGAGAGCGCTTCCTGCGACTGGACGTGCTGATAAGGCACGACCATCAGATGACCGTTGTTGTAGGGGTACAGGTTCAGGGTCACGAACACGTACTGCGAGCGCGCGATCACCTGCGTGTCGTTGTCTGCGTCGGCGGCGAGCTTGCAGAAAACGCATTCGCCGTCCGGCTGCTTGTCACCTCGAATGTACGCCATGCGCCACGGTGTCCAGAGATGATCCATCGGCTAATCCCGTTATTTCGTGTCGATTATAGCACGCACAGACGGCGGTAAGGCGGTTTGACGGCAAACGTTTCTATCGAAATCGCTCGACTTTGCCGTCATCCCTTCAGCGCGCCGGAGATGATCCCTTCGATGAAGCTGCGCTGAAACAGGACGTAGATCACCAGCACGGGCAGAAACACCATGATCGACGCGGCAGCCATCACCGGAACGTCCGCCGAGTAGCGCCCGCGCAGCAGCGCCAAGCCGACCGGGAGCGTCCGCAGATCGCCGGACGCCATCACCAGCACCAGAAAGAACTCGTTCCACGTCCACATGAACAGCAGCACCACCAGCGACAGCAGCGCCGGGCGCGAAAGCGGAAACAGGATGCGCCAGAGCACGCCCCACGTCGAGCAGCCGTCCACTACTGCCGCGTCGATCAACTCGCGGGGCATGTTCTTGAAGTTGGCGCGCATCCAGAAGGTGCCAAAGGCGAAGCTGAGCGCCACCTGCGGCAGAATCAGCGCCCAGTAGGTATTGAGCAGACCCAGATCGTTCATGATCTGCCAGAGCGGGATGATCACCGCCTCGAACGGCACCATCAAGCCGAGCAGGATGATCAGCAGCAGCAGATTATCGCCGGGGAAGCGGAACATGCCGAAGCCGAAGCCGGACATGGTCGACAGGATGGTCGAGATGATCACCACCGGGACGACCACGATCACGCTGGACGCAAAATAGCTGCCGAAGCGCGCGCCGTTCCACGCCTCGACGAAGTTCTCGAAATGCCACTCGGTCGGCAGCGCGAACGGGCTGCTGGAAAGCTGAGCGGTGGTCTTGAAAGCGGTGAAGATGATGCCGACGAAGGGCAGCAGCGCCGCGAGCAGGAATATCGAGAGGATCAGGTAGGTCATGAGGCTGCGCGGCTGACGCTTAGACATCGGCTTCGCCCCGCTGCTGCATCCAGGTGACCGCCGCCGAAACCAGCGCGATCACCAGCGCCAGCGCCACCGCAATCGCCGCGCCGTAGCCCGCCCGGTTGCGCTGAAAGGTCTGCTGGTAGACCAGATAGCTGGTGACGTAGGTCTGCTTGCCGGGGCCGCCGTTGGTCAGCACGAACACGGTGTCGAACACCCGCAGCGCGGCGATGAAGGTCAGTACGAAGGCGACCAAAATCTGCTGGCGCAAGCCGGGCAGGGTCACGTAGCGAAATTCCTGCCACGCATTCGCGCCGAACACCTTCGCCGCATCGTACAGTTCCTCGTCGATATTCTGCATCCCGGCGATGAACAGCACCATGCACAAGCCGTACTCGATCCACGAGCCGACCACGCCGACCGCGTAGCGCGCGTAGGTGAAATCGCCCAGCCACGGGCGCGCCCACGACGCCAGCCCGATCTGCGTGAGCAGTTGGTTGATGGGCCCGTCGAGCGTGAACAGCCAGCGCCAGATGATGCCCACCACCACCGGACTCATCACCTGCGGGATGAACAACCCGGTGCGGAAGAACGCCATCCCACGCAGGCGGCTGCGGGTCATCAGCGAAGTGAGGAACAAGCCCAGCAGGATCGGGATGATGGTGTAGAAGATCACGAACAGGGCGTTGTTGCTGATCGCGCGCCAGAAATCCGGGTCGTGCGCGAGTTCGAGGTAGTTGTCGAAGCCGATGTAGGTCGGCGGGCTGAAGCCAGTCCAGTCGAAGAAGCTGTAGCGGACGGTGCTGACAATCGGCAGCAGCACGAACAGCGCGTAGATCACGAAGCCGGGCAGGATGAACAGATATGCCTGCCTGCCGTTCCGCAGCGCGCCGCTGCGTTCTGTCGAAACTCGCCGGGGCAGGCTGGGCGCAGACTCGGTCATCGGCTTGATCTCGCCCGGCGACGATCCGGTGTAGGGGCAGGTTTTAAACCTGCCCCTACCAAAACCTTCGTCATGCGATTACTGCTACTGCCCGGCTTGATAGTCCTGCTCCACTTCATCGACGAACTGCTCCGGCGTGACCTGCTTGCCCGCCAGTTCCTGAATCCGCGCGCCGATGTCGGGCAGCGTCCAGTCGAAATACTGCCCGACTTTATCCGCCGCGCTGATGGTGTTCCACGCATGAACCAGATCGGCGGTGAGCGTGCCTTCGGTCAGCTTGGAGTCATCGACCGCAATCGCGGGCAGGAAGCCGTTGTCGAACAGAACGTTGGCGGCGTCCGGGCTGCTGATGAAGTCGATGTACTGCGCCGCGAGGTCGGCGTTGGCGCTGGTCTTGCGGATGCCGTAGCCCAAACCGATCCCGCCGATGGTGGGCGCGACCTCGTCGCCGATGGGCGAGGGCAGCAGGAAGAAGCCGACGGAGGTCTCGCCCAGCGCGTCGATGATCGAGCCAGAGTTCCAGCTTCCCGCCAGCCACATGGCGCTTTTGCCGCCGGTGAACTCGCCCAGCGCGGCGGCGTCGTTGTCCATCCCGGCGAAACCGGGCGAGAAGTAGCCCGCGTCAATCCAATCGACGAAGGTCTGCGCGCCTTCGAGGTTGCCTTCGGTCAGGAAGGTGCCGCCCGGATTGCGGTAGATCATGTCGTTGATCTGGCTCATGTCCGAATAGACGTGCGCCAGCGCGCCGTAGGTGTGGATTCCGGGCCACGCTTCCAGATTGCCGAAGGTGATGGGCACGAAACCGCCGTCCTTGATGGTCTGGAGGTCGGTTTCGAGGTCGTCCCACGTGGCGGGCACCTGAAGGTTCAACTGGCTGAAGATGTCCTTGTTGTAGAACATGGCGACCACTTCCGAAGTGATCGACATGCCGTAGAGCTTGCCGCTGCCGACCTTCGAGCCGTCGTCGGTGACGCTGTTGCGGGCGTGCAGCCCCGCCCCGTAGCGACTCCACCAGCCGTATTGATCGGCGTAGTCGTTGAGCGGCAGCAGCAGCCCGGCTTGCACCAGCGCCGCCATGTTGGTCAAGCCCTGATTGATCATGGCAACGTCAGGACCGGTGGACTGGGAAAGCTCGCGCGGGAGGGTCAAGCCGAGGTCGTCGGTGCTGTAGGCTTCCCGCTGGATGGTGACGCCGGGATGGGCGTCCTCGAACTGCGCGTCCAACTGGTCGATCATCGCCTGCTCGGAGTCGCGCGTCCAGTTATCCCACACCACCAGCGTGACGTTGGTCTGCGCGGCGGCGGGGCTGACGACGATCAGGACGGCGACCATCAGCGCCGCGAGGATGAACGGATATTTAGAGACTTTCATCGAAAAATCCTTTCCATCAAAAAGCACTATCCAAGCCTATGCTAACATATCCGGCGGGAAATTCCTTCGTCCACGCCAGTCCATCGCTGTGATACAATCGCAGCGAAATGGGTCAAGGGATCGCAATGGATCGACTGGAAAGCGCGCTGAAGCCGCGCTCATACGAGTATTATCCGCAGATCGGCAGCACTAACGACCGGGCAATGGCGTGGCTGCGCGAAGGCGCGGCGGCGGGCAGCGTGGTGATCGCGGACGAGCAGACGGCGGGTCGCGGGCGCATGGGGCGGGCGTGGTACGCGCCGCCGGGCACGGCGTTGATGCTTTCGTATCTGCTTCGCCCCAACCCGGATGATCTCACTTACGTGGGCATGATGGGCGCGCTGGCGGTCTGCGAAACGGTGGAGGCGCTGGGCGCGCATCCGGGGATCAAGTGGCCCAACGACGTGCAGATCGACGGGCGCAAGCTGTGCGGCGTGCTGCCTGAAGCCTCGTGGCAGGACGAAACCCTGATCGGCGCGGTGCTGGGCATCGGCTTGAACCTGCGGATCGACTTCCGCGAGACCGCCTTTGCTAAAACTGCCATCAGCCTTGAAATCGGTGGTTGGCGCGGTGGATCAGGTCGATGTGCTGGTGCGGCTGCTGGATCGGCTGGATGACTGGTCGGCGCGGCTGGCGTCGGACGCGCTGTTCGAGGCGTGGCGCAGCCATCTTTCGATGCTCGGCAAGCAGGTCATCACCAGCGAGGGTGTGCAGGGCGCAGCCGAAGCGGTGGATCGGCAGGGCGCGCTGCTGATCCGCGATCCAACTGGCGCGCTCCGGCGGGTGATCGCCGGAGACATCACGCTCCGCAAGGACTGAGGACTGAGGTTCGAGGACTGAGCAAGAACGCCTTATAACGGTGGTATTTCGCCTGAGACGTGGTTTTGTTTCACCGTTAAAAGGTGAAAGTTAAAAGTGAAAGACGTATGGACTCGCTACTTTTAACTTTCTACTTTTGACTGTTTTACTCTCAGTCCTCAGTCCTCGTCCCTCAGTCCTGAATTTAGGAGGTAAGGAATGGGAATTCGGCTGGATTGGGAAATTGAAGCCGAACAGGAACACTATCAGCAGAGCGGCGGCGAAGACCCGGACGCCAAGCGCAAGCGGCGACGCGCCCGCGCGCGCTTTCTGGTGGTACTGTTCATCATGCTGGCGCTGGTGGGCGCGGGCGTGGGGGTGGTAGCGCTACGAATTCGGCAGGTGCAGTTGGATACCGAGCAGGTGGTGCGCGACAGCGTGACCGCCGAGGTTGCCGCGCTGCGGTTGGGCGACCGGAATGCGTTCATGGACATGCAGCGCAGCGCCAGCGACGACTGGCTTCAGCAGCAGGGCGCGGTTTTCGACCGCTATCAGGCGCTCAAGCAAACCGAAGACGTGAACCTCACCGGGCAGGTGTTGAACGTACAGGTGGACGACGCGCGGG
Source organism: uncultured Chloroflexia bacterium (assembly GCA_963814185.1). Lineage (GTDB taxonomy): Bacteria > Chloroflexota > Anaerolineae > Aggregatilineales > Phototrophicaceae > Flexifilum. The sequence continues at coordinate 934,577 of CAWFCF010000004.1, forward strand.
CGCGGGTCGAGGTCGAGGAGATCATCGGCGGCGTCCCCTACGGGCGCATCTGGTTCTACTGGCATTATGCGGACGGTTGGCGGCACGTCCCGCCGGATTACACCTTCTGGGGCGACTCGCGCACGGTCACGGCGGACAACGCGCTGGTGAATTACCGCGCGGTGGACGAGCCGGTCGCGCAGGCGGCGGCCCTGATGCTTGCCAATTGGCTAAAGCAGGGCTGCGCCGCGCTCGGCTGCGGCAGTTTGCCCCATTTGACCCTCGACATTCTGCCCGCTCCCACTCAGCAGATCGCGTGGTCAGCCTCGGATTCGTGGACGCTGCAAATGCCGTCGCCCTTCGTCAACTCGGCGCGACTGGATACGCCTTTCGATCTGGGCACGCAGATCAAGGTGGCGAATCTGGTGGCGGATCATCTGTTGAGCAGCTTCAGCCCGACTTATCCCACCGACGCCTACTATCTCCGTCAGGGCATCGTCTCGTGGCTGGTCAAGCAGTTCGCGCAGGTGGAAACCAACTCGTTCCTGATCAGCAGCCTCGCCCAGAACTACGGCGATACGTCGGTCGGTCGGCTGCTGCAAGCCATGCAGCCCACCTCCAACATCAGCATCATCACCAGCATCACCGGGACAACGCTGGACGGCGCGAATCTCGATTGGCGCGACTTCCTCACGTGGCGGCTGGCGCTGGAAAACGAGCTGATCACGCGCGGCGATCAGGCGGATTTCATGCTGCTGTACGATCCCGGCGCGCAGGATCAAGCGTCGGCGCGCTATGCCGCCGGAGCCAGCAGCGATACGCGCACCGTGATTTCGGCGATCCCGGAGCAGGGCAGCGGCGGCACGCCACAGCTTCACGCGGTGGTGCAGGTGGGCAGCCCGGCGACTTCGCAGGAAGACGTGATCTTCCGGCTGGTGGACGGCGTTTGGAAGCGTTCCAGCTAAACGTTTACGCGGGTGGGGCAAATTTGGGCTAAAATCGGTACAAAGTCTTGGGAGCAGAATCATGAATCTGGATGAACTGCGCAGCAGTACCAGTCAGCCCGCGCCTGACGAATTTGATGTGGACGCTTTCGATTTCGGCGAGATTCCAGAAGAACGCCACTTCCTCGGCATGTCAGCAGTCGAGCGCATGTTCCTGTCGATCTTCCTGTTCATGAACGTGGTGGTGCTGGGGATCGCGCTGCTGCTGGCGACCGGGCGGCTGGTGTTGTAAGCGAAGAATGGTGTTTTCGCAGGGGCGCAGCGCGCTGCGCCCCTACATGAGGTGCCTAACTCCCCGGATTCAGCACCAGCCGATCCACCGCCGCTGCTTCGACGCGGTCGCGGCTCCACAGCATCGGATGGTACTGGATCATGCGCCACGAGTTGATCATGTCGTTGTAATGCGGGCTGGACGGATGCCCGCTCTGCCCGGTGGTGTGCATGGTGACGCTGTTGTCGAAGTTCGCCACGTCCACGATCATGCGCATCGACGGCAGCGAAGTCACGCCGAAATTCCCTGACGGCACGTCCCAACTGGTCGCATTCACGCTGTCGTTGCCGCCGCTGACCGCGACCGGACCGCGATTGACCATCTGCTCGATCAGGTCGATGCCGCTGGCTCCGAGCGGATTGCTGACGAAAGTCGCCGTATGCAACTTGCCCCACTGCCAGCCCGCCGGATCGCTGCCGAGCGCGTCAGTGGTCGCCTGAAGCCCTTGTTGCAGCGCCTTGAGCAGGATGTCGTCACGGGTTTCCACCTTGTCGGTGGTGCTGGCGTCGTCCCACCAGACGTTATCCGGCTGATCCATCAGCGCGGCAACCGACCAAAGCTCGTGATTGTCCGCCGGAATGTCCGCCGGCAGTTGATCGTCGAACAAGTCGTGCAGCAACTTGTCGTCGAATTCCCCGAACAGCGCCGCCGCGCCGCTGTTCATGTTCATCTGAAAGTCCCAGTTGACCAACAGGTCTCGCGCGTCCGCCAGCGCGCCGGGCTGGAGCTGCAAATTGGCGAGGTAGGGCACGATCAACTTGGCATCCAGATTCTCGTTGTCGCCCTGAATGGTCTGGTAGGTCTGCACGGTGTTGGGCGCGTTCTGCTTGAGCAGCTCGGTGATGCGCTGCGCCCGCTCGCCGTATGCCCAGTCGTAGCTGAACAGATAGTTGGCATCCGCGCCGAGCTTGGTGGCAAGCTGATCGTAGTACGCCATCGGCACGGTCGCTTGATTCGCGGTGACGATGTAGTCGCGCGCCGGGTTGTAGATGCGCGGCAGATCGTCGTAGGGGATGAAGCCCTGCCACACGTCGGCGTCGCTGCTGACTGGATAGGGGGTCAAGCCATCCACTCCGGCGGGGCGGATGGGGATATTCCCCGGCATCTGATAGCCGATGTTGCCGTGAACGTCGGCGTAGATGAAGTTCTGCGAGGGGATGTCCCATTCGCTGAGCGCGGCGCGGAATTCGTCCCAGTTCGAGGCTTGATCCAGCTTGATCACCGAGTTCGAACAGTGTGCCCGGATCATTGCCGGTCCAGCGCAGCACCAGCGGATCGGTATTGTTGAAGCCTTCCACCTCGCCGGTTTGGTCGTTGATCTGGTTGTCGTTGATCACCGGCCCCAGATGGGTCAGGCGCACCTGAATGGTGAGCGGCGCGGCGCCGTCGCCGAAGTTGATGGTCTCTTTGGCGACGGTCATGTCGCGCCATTCGCCGTTCCACTGGTACTGGAGCGGGTTATCCGGATTGACGGTAATGGCGTAGAGGTCTTGTACGTCGGCTTCGGCGTTGGTCACGCCCCACGCGATGTTGGCGTTGTGCCCGATGATCACGCCGGGCGCGGGCGCGAGCGCGAAGCCGACTACGTCCAGCGGACAGGTATCGGTCACCGGCTGGCAGTGAAGCCCGATCTCGTACCAGATCGACGGCATTTGAATGCCGAGGTGCGGATCGTTGGCGAGCAGGGGCGTGCCGCTGGCGGTCATGCTGCCGGTGGCGACCCAGTTGTTGCTGCCCACCCCGGCATCGCCGCTGAAGGCGAAATCGCCGGGGCGCACGTTGCCCGCCATCAATGGATCAATCGCGTGGTCAATCGGCAGGCTGCTGCTCGACTGACTGCCGGAGGCGCTGGCGTCGCTGATGGGCAGGTCTTCGGGGTAGAGGATGGTCGGGCGGTCGCTGTCGTAGGGCCACGGCGGCGTGAAATCCATCGTCATGTCGCGTCCGAGGGTCTGAAACAGGGTCTGCCGGGTGTATTTGTATCCGGTGCTGTCGGTGAGGTTCCACGCCATCACCTTGCCCCACACCAGCGAATCGGCGGGCGTCCACGGCTGAATCGGGATGTTCACCCCGGTCACGCCCAGTAGCCGATACTGCATCGCCAGATCGTTTGGCGGGCGGTTGAGGATGTAGGCGTTCACGCCATCGGAGAAGGCTTGCAGCGCCTCGCGCTCCTGATCGGTCATCCCGGTGACTTCAGCTTCGGCGGTGCGCCGCCAGCCGACCGTGCGAATGAAGATGTCGGTGCCGATCAGGTCACTGTTCTTCCCGGTCAGTTCCTCGATGGAGCCGTCCCCGGTGTGGCGGAAGAACTCCATCTGCCACCAGCGATCCTGCGCCTGCACGTAGCCCTGCGAGAAGAACAGGTCGTGGACGGTGCTCGCGTAAATGTGGGGGATGCCCCAATTGTCGCGCAGCACTTCGACCTGCGCGTCCAGCCCCTTCACGTCCAGCGAGCCGCTGGTCTGGGGCAGCGGACCGCGCATGGTGTCGGTGTAGATCACGAAGCCGCCGACCGCCACGACCACGATGACCAGCAGCAGAATCAAGAGAATAATCCGAATAATTCGCATCTATTTACGCTCCAGTTTATTCGTCAAAGCGATTTTATTGAACCAAGATTTGATTCTAGATGTTTTTACCCCGGTTAACGATCTAGGACAAGGGGGCTGGAGAAGTTTTTGAAAGCGTTAGACGGTCGTGTCCGGCGCGTTGGCGAATAAATCGCTTACCTTGAGGGAGATGTCGGGCAGGCAGGCGAAGCTCAGCGAGTCGCCTTCGCCGTACTCGCGCGGCTCGGCGAATTTGCCCGGCGCTGCCAGCGCGTAGAGGCGCAGCTTGCGGGCGGCGGGATCGACCACGACGTATTCCGGCACGCCCGCTTTGGCGTAAGCGTCCAGCTTCACGCCTTCGTCGTAATCCGAACTGCCCGGCGAAATGACTTCGACGATCAAGTCGGGGACGCCGCGTATCCGCCGATCATGAATAATCGCGGCGTTTTGCTTCAGAACCAGCACAAAGTCAGGCTGCACCGGATCGCAGCCGGGCATGAGGACGCCAACAGGAGCGGTAGCGGCAAAGCCAAGTCCCTGCTGCTCTGCCGGGATGCCAACATATTGGTCGAACCGCCGGATAATCCATTGGTGGAAAAAACTGGGCGCGGTGGTCATATAGAGCACCCCCTCGATGATTTCGTAGCGGTTGCCATCGTCTGGGAGCTGCTCCCAATCGGCATGGGTCCAGTTGCCCTGTGCCGGACCGCGCACGCTGTATCCGGCTGCGGTGAGAATGGGTAACGTGATCATCATCGGTTCCTCGTCCATCCTGCCTACAGTTTAGCATAGACCTGCGAAGACTGAACAGTCGGTCGCCCCGATCCGATAATGGCTTGAGAATCTAGCTCAAATGTGCTAAAGTGGAGCGTATTAACACGGTGGCTACGAGTGCAGGTCAGGCTGGCTTTTGAAGCCTAAGTCAGGTATAATAAAAGGGTGAAACGAGACACCTCTTGTCCATTGAATCCGTGTTTGATCTTGATCCGTTCTTATTGCTTTTGTCCGCCATTTACCTGCTACGCTCACCGTAACCCAGCTTGATCGAAAGGAGTTGGCGCTTGTGCTGCTTTCCAAGCAGCCTCTGCACCGCAGGGCACAAGCGCAGTGAACCCTATGGTTGATTACATTGGTTCGGTACGTCCTGTTAACATCAACGAGGAGATGCGGGGCAGCTACCTCGACTATGCGATGAGCGTGATCGTCGCGCGCGCGCTGCCCGATGCCCGCGATGGCTTGAAGCCAGTGCATCGGCGCATCCTGTTTGCGATGTACGACATGGGCATCCGCGCGAACTCCTCGTACAAAAAGAGCGCCCGTATCGTCGGCGAGGTGCTAGGCAAGTATCATCCGCACGGCGATGCGTCGGTCTACGACGCGATGGCGCGCATGGCGCAGGATTTCTCGCTGCGCTATCTGCTGGTGGATGGGCAGGGCAACTTCGGCAGCGTGGATGGCGACAGCCCGGCAGCCATGCGATACACCGAGGCGCGGCTCTCGCGGCTCGCCGAGGAAATGCTGGTCGACATCGACATGAACACGGTCGATTTCGGCGACAACTACGACGGCACCCAGCAGGAGCCGCTGGTGCTTCCGGCGCGGCTGCCGAACATGCTGCTTAACGGCGCCAGCGGAATTGCCGTCGGCATGGCGACCAACATCCCGCCGCACAACCTGCGTGAAGTGGCGGCAGCGGTCGCCTACTTGATCGACAACTACGACCGCTACGACGAGATCGAGGTCGATGAACTGATGCAGTTCATCACCGGACCAGATTTCCCGACCGGGGCGCTGGTGGTGGCGGGCAACGAACTCAAGGAAGCCTACGCGACCGGGCGCGGGCGGGTGGTGATTCGCGCCAAAGCGGACGTTGAAGAGTCGAAGAATGGGCGTTTCCACATCATCTTCAGAGAAATTCCCTACCAGATCAGCAAGGTCGCCGTGATCGAGCGGATCGTCTCGCTGGTGCGTGAGGATCGGCTCACCCAGATCGCCGACCTGCGCGACGAGTTGGATCGGCACGGGATGCGGCTGGTGGTGGAACTCAAGGCGGGCGCGCAGCCGCTCAAGGTGCTGAACCAGCTTTACAAATACACCCAGCTTCAAAGCACCTACAGCATCCAAATGCTGGCGCTGGTCAACGGCGAGCCGCGCACGCTCAGCCTCAAGCGGATGCTGCAAATCTACGTCGATCATCGCTACGAAGTGATCGTGCGCCGCTCGGAATTTGAGCTGGACAAGCGGCGCGCGCGGGCGCACATCCTGCAAGGGTTGCTCAAGGCGCTGTCGAGCCTTGACGCGATCATCCAGACCATCCGCTCCGCCGCCGACGTGGACTCGGCGCGCAGCAATTTGATGAACCGCTTCGACCTGAGCGAGGCGCAAGCCAACGCGATCCTCGAAATGCAGCTTCGCCGCCTCGCCGCGCTCGAACAGCAAAAATTGCAGGACGAATACAACGAGGTCATGGCGCGGATCGCCTATCTGGAAGACCTGCTGGCATCGTCGCACAAGATTCTGGCGGTAATCCGCGAGGACATCACTGAAGTTTCGGAAAAGTACGGCGACGACCGCCGCACCGAAGTGGTCTACGGCGTCAGCACCGAATTCAACGAGGCTGATCTGGTGCGAGACGAAGAAGTCGCGGTGCTGCTTTCGCGCTACGGCTACATCAAGCGGGTGCCCTCAACCGCCTACCGCGCGCAGCGGCGCGGCGGCAAAGGCGTCACCGGGATGATGACCAAAGAGGAAGATGGGCTGGTCGATATTTTGACCGCCAACAGCCTCGACACGGTGCTGTTCTTCACCGACTGGGGCAAGGTCTACAGCGAGCGCGCCTATGCTATCCCCGAAGCCGCCCGCGCGGGCAAAGGCACTATGATTCACAGCATTCTGGCGCTGGGCGCGGATGAGCATATCACGGCGATTGTTCCGGTGCCGTCCTTCGACACCGACGGCTACTTCGTGCTGGCGACCCGCAACGGGCGGATTAAGCGCGTGAATCTGCGCGACTTCGCCGACGTGCGTCCCAGTGGACTGATCGCCATGTCGCTGGACGAGGGCGACACGCTCAACTGGGCGAAGCCCACCGACGGCAATCAGCACGTGATTCTGGTCACGGAAAACGGGCAAAGCATCCGCTTCCACGAGAAACACGTGCGCGTGATGGGGCGTCCCGCAGGCGGAGTCAGCTCGATCCGGCTGGTGAACGGCGACGTGGTGGTCGGCATGGACGTGGTCGAGCCGGACGATACGCACGTGCTGGTGATCACCCGCGACGGCTATGGCAAGCGCACGCCGATTGAAAACTACCGGACTCAGGGGCGTTACGGCTCCGGCATCCTGACGCTGGCGCGCAACGAAAAGACGGGGCCGGTCGTCTCGATGCACTGCATCAACGAGAAAGACGACATCCTGATCATCACCAGCGGCAACGTGATTCTGCGCACGTCGCTGGAACAGATCGAGAAACCGGGCGGAATGCGCAGGGCGTCAAAGTGATCGATCTGGCGGATGGCGACGTGATCGTCGGCGTGGCAGTGATGGACGGGGTCGAGAGCGCGGCTTCGGACGGCGCATCGCTGGATGGGGCATCTGCCGATGGGGACGGGGCTGCTGCCGAACTGTGATTTAAAGCCCACTGAAATGAAAAATCCCGCCTCGAGGCGGGATTTTTGTTTGCAGATGGTCTGAAGCAGGAAGTTATTCTTCCTCTTCTTCCTCGGGTTTGCCGCGCGCGATCACTTCGGGTTCGGAAGCAGCGGTTTCGCCTTCTTCGGCTGCCCCTTCTTCCTCGATCAGTTCGCGGATCGGGCTAATGCGCACGACCAAATCTTCGGGGTCGTCCAGCACGGTGATATTCGGGCTGATGTTGAGGTCATGGACGTGAATGGCGTCACCGACTGCTTTCAGCCCGGAAATATCCACTTCAATCTCGTCGATCAGGTCGGCAGACACCGCCTCAATTGAGAGCGCCGCCATCTGCTGAATCAGTTCGCCGACGCGGGTTTCCGCCGCCGGGCTGGCGCCAACCAACCGAATCGGCACGTCCGCCGTGATACGGGTCGAAGCGTCCACCGCGAGGAAATCGACGTGCATGATGGTTCCGCGCAGCACGTCACGCTGAACCGCGCGGGCGATGACGCTCTGGGTCTTGCCGTCAAAGTTGACGTTGATCAGGTGGGTGCCGCCCGCGTGCATCAGCGCAAGTTCGAGCGGGCGATAGGGAATTTGGAGATTGACCGGCTCAAACCGCGCGCCGTAAACCACCGCCGGGACGAAGCCCTGAACGCGGAGCTGACCCACTTTTTTGCCGACGAGCGAGCGCGCCTGCGCGTCTAAGTTGAATATTTCTGCCACAACACGAACTCCTTAACTCAGGACGCCGCCTGAGGAATTGATGTGATCGCGTCCGAAAGTAAGAGCATTCTAGCGACAGCATGGATGATCGTCAATGCTGAATGCTTCAGGGGCGGCGAATTCGGGCTGCGGAACGCCGCGCTCCGGCTGCCGCTTATTCAGGGATCGGCTGGTTCAAGCTGGTCAGGTCGAGCGCCATGAACGCGAACAGCAAGCCGATCACGAACAGCGCGAATAAAAGATACTGCCACCTATATTGGTAATTGATCTGCCAGAAGCGGCGCACGCTGTAGATGGCGGAGACGATGGCGGCGAGGTTGATGATCAGCATGAGCGGCAGGGTAAGCTCCGCCGCAATCCCGATCAGCGGCAGGAGGAAGGGCAGGATGATGTACTGCAAGATGCAGCGGATGCCCGTGAAAATGAGCGAGAAGCTGAAGGCGCGCTGCGCGTCGCTTTCGGCGAGGGCGGCGGCAGACGTGGGCTGACCTTTCACCCACAGCAGATGACCGATCCATTGGTCGAGGCGTGACGGCTGCTGCATAGGTTCCCTTTCCAGTGAGCAGAATTGCCCCGATTGTATCAGATGCAGTCGCTCGATTTCTATAGAAACTATCGAGAAAAATTGAGAATTATGTAGAAAAAGCTGCGTCGGGATAGCTTAAGCACGAACTGGCATTTTGGCGACCACTTCTGATAAAATAAATATAGTCACAACGTTATGGCTTTCTTAAGGGGGCGGGCAACATGGACGAACGACCGAGTAGGCTGCGTCCGTTCCTGAGTTACGGCTTGGCGCTGTTTATCACTGCCATCGCCTTTCTCCTGACGCTGCTGCTGCCCGGTATATTCGAGCCGAACCCGTTTCTCCTGTTTTTTGCGGCTGCCGCTCTGAGCGCGTGGTATGGCGGGTTGGGTCCGGGGCTGCTGGCGTCGATTCTGTCGCTGCTGCTGGTGAGGCTGCTGCTGGCACGCTCAAGCACTCCGCTGGTGGTCAGCGCGGATGATTTGGGGCGCATTGTGGCGCTTCTGGTGATCACCGGGGTGGTGAGCCTGCTGCATCGCCAATATCAGCGGACGCTGAAATCGCTCCGGCGCTCGCGGGATCAGCTCGATATTTACCTGCGGGACATGGCGAACGGGATCACGGTGCAGGATCGCAGCGGCAAGCTGATTTACGCGAACTACGAGGCGGCAAAGCTGATGGGATTCGCCTCAGCGGAAAGCCTGATCAATGCCTCTGGCGACGACCTGCTGGAGCGGTTCGAAATCTTCGACGAATTCGGAGAGCGGTTCCCGGCGAGCAGCCTGCCGGGGCGCTTGGCGCTGCTGGGGATGCACTACCCCGAAGCGATGCTGCGCTATCACTTCAAGGATACCGGAAGAGAGCAGTGGTCGTATACGAAGGCGCGACCGCTATTTGACGAGAAGGGGCAGGTGCAAGCCGCGATCAGCCTGTTTTTGGACATCACCGAGGTGAAGCAGGCGCAGCAGGCGCTCGCCGCTCAGCGTGAGCAGCTTCGGGTGACGCTGCGGAGCATCGGCGACGCGGTGATCGCCACCGATCTCGGAAGGCAAGATCACGTTCGTCAATCCGCTGGCGTCCACCATGACCGGCTGGGACGAAACCAGCGCCCTAGAGAAACCGATCACCGAGATCGTGCAGATCGTGCGGGAGCCGAGCCATCAAGTGCTGGCAGACCCGGTCATGCGGGTGCTGAACGACCGCACTCCGCTGCGCCTGACCGATCCGCTGCTGCTGGTGTCGCAGGATGGTCGAGAATACCCGATTGAAGTCACGGTGACGCCGATCCGCGACCAGCAGGATCGGTCGGTGGGAGCGGTGATGGTGTTCCGGGATATGACTCAGCGACAGCAGGCGGAAGCCAGCCTGCGCGCCCGCGTGAATCAGCAGGAAGTGGTGGCGCGGCTGGGGCTGCGAGCGCTGGAAGGCGGCGATCTGCAAAGCCTGATGCAGGAAGTCGCCGCGCAGCTTGCGGAAACCATCCGCACCGAATACGTCGAGATTCTGGAACTGATGCCGGATGGCAAAACCCTGCTGCTGCGCGCCGGAGTCGGCTGGCACGCCGGACTGGTAGGGACTTCCACCGTCGATGCGGGCGCGGATTCGCAGGGCGGCTTTACGCTGCTTGCCAACGAGCCGGTGATCGTCGAAGACCTGCGCACCGAAACCCGCTTCAATGGCTCATGGCTGCTCAAGCAGCATCAAGTCGTCAGCGGCATGAGCGTGGTGATCGGGGGGAAGGAGGGCGCGTGGGGCGCGCTGGGCGCGGATACGCAGCAGCGGCGCAGCTTCACGATGGACGACATTCATTTTCTGCAATCGCTGGCGAACCTGTTGGCGTCCGCCATCAGCCGCGAAGAGGTGGAGCGCGCGGAACGCGAACAGCGAGTCTTTGGCGAGGCGCTGCGGGATACCGCCGAGGCGCTGACGACCACGCTCGATCTGGGGCAGGTGCTCGACCGGATTTTGGAGAACGTCGGGCGAGTCGTGCCGCACGACGCCGCCGACATCATGCTGGTAGAGGGCGACAGCGCGCGGCTGGTTCGGTATCGCGGTTACGAAGATTATCGCCTGACCGAAAAGTTGGTCGATCTCAAGCTGCCGCTGAATAACACCGCCACCCTGAAAGAAATGATCAGCACCGGAGCGCCGCTGCTGATCAACGAGACCCACGCCTATAATGGATGGGTCAAGCTGCCCGGCATGGAATGGCTGCGCGCCTATCTATCCGTCCCGCTGATCGTAGATGGACAGATCAAAGGCTTCCTCAACGTATCCAGCACCAGCCCCAACTTCTTTACGCCGGAGCAGAAATTCCGGCTGGAGGCGTTCGCGGCACAGGCAACTCTCGCCATCCGCAGCGCTGAGCTTTACGCCGCCGCTCAGCGGAACGGTCACGAGCCGCGCGCCTCCTGAACCTAAACCCCGCGTCAACAATTGATCAATGAATTCGCGCTCGCTTCGGCTCAGCCGACCTGAGCCTGGTGCAGAATCCGCGTATATCCTGACACTTTCTTTACGTGGATCGACCTATTTCTGACCTTTCCTTGAGGTTATTTCTGCTAACATGATGGCTCATCCCGCGACTTTATGGCGAACTAATTTTGCTTGGAAGAGACCCACTTTTATGGAAACGCACGTGGGGTCTGTTTGCCTGTTGGCAGCCGGAGTCATAAGGGTCATTGAATGCAGAAGCTTAACGTCAGTCGGTTATTGATCGGGAAACCGCTGGAAACGCGCGAACTGCCCGATCAAGCCATTAGCAAGCCTATCGGATTAGCAGTCTTTGCCTCCGATGCGCTGTCCTCAACCGCATACGCCACCCAAGAAATGCTGATTATCTTGTCGCTCGCCGGGGGCGGAGCGATGGTTCTGGGTCTGTCGATCCCGCTGGCGATTGCGATTTCCGTACTGCTGATTATCGTCACGCTGTCGTATCGGCAGACGATTTACGCCTATCCCAACGGCGGCGGCGCGTACATCGTCGCGCGCGACAACTTGGGCGAGCTTCCGGCGCAGATCGCCGGAGCGGCGCTGCTCACGGACTATATCCTAACGGTCGCAGTCAGTATCTCGGCGGGCGTCGAGCAGATCACGTCCGGCTTTCAGGGGTTGCTCCCGTATCGGGTCGAAATCGCGGTCGGCGTGATCATCCTGATGACCGTCATCAATTTGCGCGGGGTCAAGGAAAGCGGGCGGGTGTTCGCCATCCCGACCTACTTCTTCCTTTCGACCATGTTCCTGACGCTGGGCATCGGCTTGGTCCGCTATTTCACCGGGACGCTGGGCACGGTTCAGGGAGTCGAGGTGATGCAGCACGATCTGCTGGAGCCGCTTTCGCTGTTCCTGATCCTGCGGGCGTTTTCAAGCGGCTGTACGGCGCTGACCGGGATCGAAGCCATCTCCAACGGCATTACCGCCTTCAAGAAGCCGCGCAGTCATAACGCCGCGACCACACTGATCTGGATGAGCAGCATCCTGATCACCCTGTTTTTGGGGATCACCTTTCTGGCGCATCAAATTTCGGCTCAGCCGAGCGACGTTGAGACGGTGATTTCGCAGCTTTCGCGCACCATTTTTGGGAATGGCACCGTGTTCTACTTCATGGTGCTGGCGGGGACGGCACTGATCCTGCTGATGGCAGCCAATACCAGCTACGCCGACTTCCCACGCCTTGCTGCCCTGCACGCAGGCGACGGCTTTCTACCGCGCCAACTGACTTATCGCGGCGGACGGTTGGTGTTCGCGTGGGGGATCGTGGTGCTGGCGGTTGCCGCCTCGACGCTGGTGATCCTCGCCGGAGCGAACACGACCGCGTTGATACCGCTGTACGCGATTGGCGTGTTCCTGAGCTTCACCATCTCGCAGACGGGCATGGTGGTTCGGCTGCGCAAGATCGCCAAGCTGAAGCCGGGCGAGAAGGTTCAAGGCTTGGAAACCGAGCTGGAGTACGACCCGAACGTGAAGCGGCACATCGCCTTGAGCGCGGTGGGCGCGTGCTGCACCTTCGTCGTCCTGCTGATCTTCGCCATCACCAAGTTCGCCAGCGGCGCGTGGATCGTGGTGATCCTGATCCCGACGCTGGTGTTCATCTTCTTCCGCATCCACCACCACTATAAGGACGTAGCGCACGCCCTGAGTTTGCGCGGCAAGCGACCGGAACTGCACAAGCATCCGGTTCGCACCCTGATTCTGGTGGACGACGTTCACGCCGAAACCGTGCGCATGGTCGATTTCGCCAAGTCGCTCGATCACCCGTGGCAGGCGATTCACGTCGCCATTCACCCGGAGAAAGCCGAATTGGTCAAGCACAAGTGGCAGGAGCGGATTGGCGAGGGCGAGATCTTCATGCTGGAGTCGCCGTACCGGATGCTGGTCGAGCCGATCAAAGAGTACATCGAGACGCTTCAGCGGGAGATACCCGGCTGCTTCGTCCACGTGATTATGGGGCAGTTGGTGATGAACAGCTTCTGGACACAGGCGCTCCACCAAAACAGCGCGTTCATCTTCAACTTGGCGCTGAGCGGCATGGAGCGAGTGGTGGTGACCACCGTCCCCTACCAAATCCATCGTGGCGAGGGTGAGGACGAAGGCAAGGAAGTCGCCGAGGCGGAAGAACCCAACGACGTGTGGCGCGAGAAAGAACCGCAGCAGCAAGCCTAATCGGCAAGAGATAAACCGAGCGCCCCTGACTATCGGGGGCGTTTTTTTATTTACGCAATCGCCCAGCGGCGGCGCGGGAAATCGAATATCCAGTTCGCGCGGCTGATTAGGTTGTAGCCGAGGATCAGGTCCATCGGCAGGTCGAGCGTGGCGTTCACGGCGCTGAGATCGACGGCGGCGACCCGATGGGGCGGAAAGGCGTGACCGCCGATGCGCGCTTCCGCCATGACGTACAGGGGCGTTTCCATTACCGAGCCGCTGGAATCGGTGCCGGTCGAAGCGCCTGCTTCGGCGAAGGAATCCGGGTTCTGCTGGATTAGGCTCAAATCCACGACCGTCAGGCTTGCGCCCGTGTCCCAGACGGCACGGACGGTCAGGCTGCCGATTTGAACGTCCACGTAGGGATGGAATTTCGGGTCAAGCAGCAGGTCTTGATCAGGATAATCGGCTTCGGCGTCCGCGTTCACCAATAGACGATTGCGATCAAATCGGAAATAGCAGCGGTGATCTTTGAGGAAGTCCATGCCGATCAAACTGCCCACCGGGGAATCGGGTTGCGCCATGCGGACGATGGGGAAGTTCGGTTTGGCGATGGTTCCAAGCTCAAGGCTGGGGACGACGATCAGGTCTTCGCTGCTCTTGGCGAACACGCCGGACGAATCGTGTTTTTCACTGCTGGGGAAGGTCGCAGTGTACTGGTCGGCGACCACGCGGGAGCGGGCGGCGCCGGTATCCAGCAGAAAGCGATAGGCTCGGCTGCCGATGCGCCCATCCACGTAAATCTGCGCGGTCTCCGGCTCGTCGGCGTCCGGCGTGATGATCAGCGGGATTTCGCTCATGCTGCCTCAGCAAACAAAACGCCCGGCATAGACCGGGCGAAGCGTCACAACTATAGAAGCGGGTGAAGGGACTCGGACCCTCGACATTTTGCTTGGGAAGCAAACGCTCTACCAACTGAGCTACACCCGCAGCATGAGGATCATTGTATGCGGCGGGCAGGAGGATGTCAAGATAGCGCGTTAAGGCTCCATCGCGGGGTTAACCATGCTATAATCGCCAGCGGAGGTCTCAATCTTGAAAGCCGCAAGATATTGGCGTGCCGGATTGCTAGGGGTGGGTGCGAGCCTGTTGGCAATCTATTTTATTGCTTCGCAGATGCAGGATGTCGATCAGATGTGGTCGGCGCTGCGCCGCGCCGATTTCCGCTGGATTTTGATCAGCATGGGGATCATCGTGATCGGGCTGTTCGCGCGCGGGGCGCGCTGGCGCGTACTCCTGGGCGGAGCGCTTCCATTTTGGCGTTCTTTCAGCATAACCAACGTGTCTTACCTCGTGAATGGCGTCGTTCCGCTGCGGATAGGCGAAGTAGTGCGCGTGTATCTGGCGACGCAGGCGAAGCCGCCTGTCCCGGTCATGAAATCGGTTGGGACGATTGTTTTGGAGCGGCTGATCGACGTGTTTTCGGTGCTGCTGATCCTGATTATTGCCTTATCTTCGGGACCGCTGCCTGACCAATTTCGTGCTTCTGCCTACTTCTTCGGCGCAGGTTTGATCATTGGCTGCGTGGTGAGCTTGGTGATGGTATTTCATCGAGAACAAAGTATTCGGCTTGCAGACAAGGTTGAACAAAAGCTTCCTTTGTTCAAGCGATTACACCTGAGTACATGGCTGGCGAATTTTCTCGATGGGCTGAAGTCTCTTACGGAAGTGAAGTCGATTGGACAGGCGTTAGGCTGGGCGGCGGCAAGCTGGGCATGTTCGCTGGCGAGCGGCTACGTGCTGATGATCGCCTTTTTCGGTCATGGGGAGTGGGCGACCACCTTCCTGTTCTCGGCGGCGGCGTCGCTGGCGGTGGCAGTTCCGGCGGTTCCCGGCAACCTCGGCACCTACGAGCTGTCGATTTTGCTGGCGCTGCGGGCGATGGGCTACGGCGACCCGATGGCGACCGCGACCGCGTTCGCCATCGCGGTTCACGCGGTCAATCTGCTGGTGAACAGCACCTTGGGCGTGTATGGATTTATTCAGGAAGGCGTTTCGCTGGATCAGCTTTCGCAGGGCGTCCGCGAGATGAAAACACCACTGGGTTAGCATGTCCGGGCAAAAGCTGAAGATTTCTCATCTGTCTGCTGTACTACTTCCCGCACCGAACCGGGCTGACCATCCACGTGCAGCGGGTCGCGGAGGAACTGGTGCGGCGCGGTCACGAGGTCACGGTGCTGACGGCGCGCTACAGCAACGATCTGCCGCGCGACGAAACCACCATGCATCAGGGCGTGCGGATCGTGCGGCTGTGGGCGCCGATCCGGGTGAGCCGGGGCATGGTCATGCCCGCCTATCCATGGGCGCTGTACAAGCTGATGCGCGAGCATGACGTAGTGAGCGTGCATACGCCGACCCCGGAAACCGCGCTGATCGCCGCGATCTCCAAGCTGACTCAGCGCAACATCGTGGTCACACATCACGGCGACCTGATCCTGCCGGACGGATCTGACCAACCGGATGATTCAAGGCGGGATGTACGCCATGTATACGGTGCTGGCGAAGCGCGCCAGCCACATCCTCGCCTACAGCCAAGATTATGCTGATCATTCGTATTATTTGCAGCCGTTTATGGATAAAGTCACGCCGGTCTACCCGCCGATCCAGATGCCGCCGCCGAATCCTCAGCGGGTGGTAGAGATGCGCGCCGAGTGGTCACAAGGCGATGGGACATCGCCCGATGCGCCGCTGATCGGGTTCGCCCACCGCTTCGTGGAAGAAAAACGCCCGGATTTGGCGATCCGCGCGCTGGAGGTGGTCACGCGCAAATACCCCAACGCTCGGCTGGTGTTCGCCGGGCAGTACAATATCCCTTACGAAAATACGTGGGAACGCCAGCAGGCGTTGGTCAACCAGTTCCGGGATCGGCTGACGTTTCTCGGCTTGATACAAGATACGCAGGAACTCGCCAACTTTTACGCCGCCTGCGACGTGCAGGTGTTGTCCAGCGACACTGAATGCTTCGCGCTGGCGCAGGTCGAAGCCATGCTCTGCGGCACGCCGGTGGTAGCAACCGACATCCCCGGCGCGCGCGTCCCGGTGCGCGAAACCGGGATGGGCAAGCTGGCGCGCGCGGGCGACTGGCAGTCCATCGGCGAGGCGCTGGTCGAGGTGCTGGATCACCCGGAGCAGTATCGCAAGCCGCGCGAGCAAATTGAGCAGACATTTTCATTTCAAGAGACGGTTGATTGCTATGAGCAGGAGTTCCGAACCTACGCCCGCCGTTGATCCGCAGGTCATCACACACATGACCCGCAACGAGGCGGACATGGCGTTCAAGAAGCGGGTGCAGACCATCTTCGAGTGGATCGAGCCGAGCGACGACAAGCTGATCCTCGACATGCCCTGCGGGCGCGGCTTCTACCTCAACATGATCCGCTACGTGAGCCGCTGCAAACTGGCGGGCGCGGATTTGGACTGGGAGGTGATGCTCAAGGCGCAGCGGAACGTCGGCAGCTTGCCGGATATTACGCTGAGCAACGCCAGTATCTACGCGCTGCCCTATGCAGAGAACTGCTTCGACGCGGTGATCCTCTCGGAAATCCTCGAACACATCGATGACGACGTTGCCGGGCTGAAAGAGGTCTACCGGGTGCTGAAGCCGGGCGGCGTGGTGGCGATCACCGTGCCCAACGCGAATTATCCCTTCTGGTGGGACCCGATCAACAAGACGCTGGAAACTGCCTTCCACCGCCACATTCAGCATGGAACCTTCGCGGGCATCTGGGCGAATCACGTGCGGCTGTACCGCCGCGATCAACTGCGCGAGGCGGTGCTGGCGGCTGGCTTTCTGCTGGAAGAAGAACGCGCCTTCACCCACGACAGCTTCCCGTTTATCCACAATCTGGTCTACGGGTTCGGCAAGCCGCTGCTGGAATCGGGCGCGCTGCCCAAGTCGATGGCGAACGCCGCCGACCGCACCACCTTCGACCAAAATGACGGGAGCTTGCTGAATCCGATAAATCTCGGTATCAACGTGTTGAATTGGTTCGACCGCAACAACCCGATCAACGAGCCTGTCGGTCGGTCGACGGTGAATCTGGCTGCGAAGGGGCGCAAACCGCAATCATGAGCGAGCAACCGCCGCACGACATCCCTGCCGAACCGGAAGCGGAGCGCGACTTTGAAGACCTGACGCTCGAAGAAGCGGTCGGGCTGCTGTGGCGCAAGCCGTTCTCGACGTGGCGAGCGATTTCCGCGGTCGCGCGGACGCCCGCCTTCACCCAGAATCGTGCCGAGCCGCCCTCGGTGTTCGCCCCGCCTGTGCCCGCTTACGCGCCGCCGATGCTGCCGCCGAAGCCGCGCGTTCCGGCGTTCGTCAGCGAGCTGCCCGCCGCAGCGGTTCCCGCAACCCTCGAAGCCGCCGACGAGTTCCCAAGCTCGCGCTTGATCGTGTTTGTGCAGTTGATCCTGCGGCTGGTCGCGCTCGGTCTGGCGATCTGGGGCGGGGTGATCATGTTCCAGTCGCCGATTCGCTCGGAGCAGACCGGGCTGGACATGGGCGCGCCTTATCTGCTGACCGGCTTCCTGCTCTGGCTGCTCAGCGAACTGCTGAAGCCGATCTTCGACCGCCGCCCGCGTCCCGCCCGAATCCCGCAGGCGCGGCGGCGCGAAGCCACCCTGATTTTGTCCACCGAGCGGCTGGCGGTGATCCTCGGCGGGCTGATCACCTCGGCGCTGGCGTGGATGCTCAACGGCGGCAACCTGTTCACGCTGCCGGGCGTGATCGTGTGGTTCGCCAGCATCCTGCTGTGGGTATGGGCGTTCGCGCCGCGCGGCTGGACTCCGTTGGTGGGGCTGCGAATCGGCTGGAACTGGCTGCGCCATCTGCGAATTCGGCTCAGTTGGACGCTGCTGGTGCTGCTGGCGATCATGGCGATTGGCACCTACTTCCGGCTGACCGATCTGGACGGCACGCCGCCGGAGATGACCAGCGATCACGTCGAGAAGCTGCTGGACGTGAACCGGGTGCTGCACGGCGAGACCAACGTCTTTTTCGCCAACAATCACGGGCGCGAGGCGATTCAGTTTTACGCGCTGGCGCTGATGTCGTATCTGCCGGGCGCGAGCCTCGACTTCCATCTGCTCAAGCTGCTGACCGTGATCGAGGGCTTGATCACGCTGCCGATCCTGTGGTGGATGGGCAAGGAGGTGATCGGCAAGGACGAGCCGCAACTCGGTAACGCGGTCGGCTTGACCCTAGCGGCGCTGGTGGCGGTGAGCTACTGGCACGAGATGCTCAGCCGACTAGGGCTGCGGATCGTGCTGACGCCGCTGTTCGCGGCGCTGGTGATCCTGTTTCTGGCGCGGGGCGTGCGCTACAACCGCCGCAGCGACTTCATTTATGCGGGGCTGGCGCTGGGCATCGGCGTATACGCCTATCAAGCGATCCGAATGCTCCCGGTGGCGGTGCTGTTCGCGGTAGGGATCGCTTTCCTCTTTTGGATGCGCCGCGAGCGGGTTCACCTGCTGATGAATCTGGTGGTGCTGGTGCTGGTCTCGTTCGCGGTATTCGTGCCGCTGGCGCGCTACTCGGTCGAATACCCGGAGAGCTTCTGGAGCCGAACCTCCGGGCGGTTGTTCGGCGACGCGATCACCGAGACCACCGACGAGAACGGCAATCTGATCCAGCGCACGCCGACGGTTCAGGAGCAGTTGACCGCCTTCAACAAGAACGTCCCGGTGCTGCTGGACAACTTCCGCAACGCGCTGCTGATGTACAACTGGAAAGGCGACGTGGCGTGGATCAACAACGCGCCCAACGATCCCGCCTTCGACCCGATAACTGGGGCGCTGCTGATCCTCGGCGTTGCGGCGTGGCTGGCGCGGATGCTGCGCCGCCGGGATGCCTTCGACTGGGCGCTGATCCCGCTGATCTTGATCATGATGCTGCCCTCGGCGCTCTCGATTGCCTATCCGATTGAAAATCCCAGTGCGACCCGCATGAGCGGCACGCTGCCCGGCGTGTATCTGCTGGCGGCGCTGCCGCTGGCGCTGATGGTGCTGGCGCTGCCCAAGCTGATCGGGCGGGTCGGCGCGTTTATCGCGCTGATCGGCGCAGCGGGCTTGGTCTTTTTCAGCTACAGCGCCAACTCCAAGACCTATTTTCAGGATTTCCGCTCGTCTTACATCGCCAACTCGCTGCCTTACAGCAGCGGCGGTCAAGTGCTGCGCGCGTTCGCTCAGCAGAACGGGTACGGGAACGCCTTCATTCTGGCGTATCCGTATTGGTGGGATCACCGCGCGCTCGCCATCGACGGCGGAGACATCGACTGGGCGAACACCATCCTGTCGCTGGACGACGTGCCCAGCTTCCTGCTCCAGTCCAGCCAGCGGAATGATAGTCTGCGGCTGGACATGACCAAAGACCTGCTGTTCTTCTATTCGCCGGACGATACGCAGGCGCAGCAGTGGCTGCTGACCACCTTCCCGCAGGGCTACTGGGAGAACGTGCCCACTTATCAGCCGGGGCACAGCTTCAACCTGTACCACATCCCGGCGCTGGGCGTGGATGGATTCGTGTATTTCTTGCAGCAGCACGGGTTAGCCGCGCAGGGGCGGTGAGCGCCATCAGTTTTGAGGAAAATCGCTTGTTTCTCTGTACAATGACAACGGTCGCGCAGGACAGTAAGCTACGGCTGACGTGCCGCTAACAAAGGTTCCGTATGCAAGAAGTTCAGCGCCTGCCTGAATTCGCCATCCCGGAGCGCCGCAGCGTCGTCCGAACCGACGCACTGGTCGGCGTTTTGCTGATACTGGTGATGGTGATCGGCGGGTATTTTCGGTTTACCGGATTAAACTGGGACGATTTCACCCATCTGCACCCGGATGAGCGGTTTCTCACCGACGTGGCGCAGGGATTGGGTCGCCAGTTGAGTCCGAGCGGGGACTCCAACGCTGCCGCCGCTCAAATGGCGGACTGTCTGGCGCGCTACCCAGACTCCGGCGGGATGGGTCCCTACTTCGATACCGAATGCTCGGCGCTGAACCCGCTCAACGCGAATTCGGCGCATGGGCTGTACGTCTACGGGACGCTGCCGCTGTTCATCACCGAAGCCGCCGCCGATTTCACGGTGCAGGCGACCGAGTGGTATGCGCACAATATCCTCGCGCGCAGCAACCCGATTTACGCCACTTACGACGGCTCGCAGTGGGCGACCTACGACGGCATCCAACTGGTCTGGCGGTTCCTGTCCGCGCTCGCGGAAATGGGAATTATCCTGATCGTGTTCGTGATTGGCACCAAGCTGCACGACAAGTGGATCGGGCTGCTGGCGGCGTTCTTCTACTCCGTCACCGTGTTTTCGATCCAGATGGCGCACTTCGGCACGGTGGACGCGATGGCGAACCTGTTCAGCGCGCTTTCGATTCTGTTTGCCGTGCTGGTGCAGCGCGAAGGCAAGCTGATCAATTACGCGCTGTTCGGCGTGTTCTTCGGCTGCGCGGTGGCGAGCCGGATCAATCTGGTGCCGCTGGCGGCGCTGATTGCAATCGCGGCGTTGATCCAGATCATGCCCGCGTTCGAGAGCCGCCTCGCGCCGGGCGAGCGCAGCCACGCGCTGATCTATCACGGCGGCGGGCTGCTGCTGGCGGCTTTTTTGTCGCTGCTCGCCTTCCGCATTTTCAACCCGTATGCCTTCAACGGGCCCGGCTTCTTCGGCTTGTCGCTGAACAGCCGCTGGCTCGACAACATGAACTACGCGCAGGCGCTCAACGCGGGCATCGGCGACAGCCCGCCGAACTATCAATGGGTGGCGCGGCTGCCCTACATCTTCCCGCTGGACAACATGGTGCTGTGGGGGATCGGCATCCCGCTGGGCATCATCGCGTGGCTGGGCTGGCTGTGGTCGGGCTATCGACTGGTGCGAGGTAAGCCCGGCGCGATCAACAACGCGGTGCTGGTGGTGTGGGTGCTGATCTACTTCGGCTGGCTGGGGCGCAACTGGGTCACGACCATGCGCTACTTCCTGCCGCTCTATCCGGTGCTGATGGTGCTGGCGGCGTGGGCGCTGGTGTCACTGGTGCGCTACGCGCGCGGGCACCTCTGGCGGCGGCGATTCTTCCGGGTGCTGCTCTACGGAACCGCCGTGATTGCGCTGCTGTGGTCAGCCATGTTCACCAACGTCTATCGCCACCTGCTGACGCGGGTACAGGCGACCTACTGGGTGTGGGAACACGTCCCCGGCGACTTCGCCATGCAGATCAACAGCCCGGATGATCCGGCGCCCGTGATCAACATTGGGCTGCCCAACAACGGGATCGGCACGCGGCACGTTTACGACGACGCGCACGCCGGGTCGGAGCATCAGTTCACCGCGCCAGTGACCGGCACCATCAGCGCGGTGTACATCGACTACATGGATGACCCCAACCACGACCTCGACCCGGAGATGATCTACTTCACCATCACGCGGGTGAGCGACAACCAGCAGATGGCGGACGCGGTTTACTCCGGCGATTTGACTCACGCGCAGAACGATCAACTGCCGCCCGCCTACACGATTCCGTTCACGCAGTTCGAGGTACAGCAGGGCGAGCTGTATCAACTGAACGTGCTGCTGATCAGCGGGGGACCGGTGGTGCTGGGCAGCTTCGTGATTCCGATTCAGCCGGACGCGCCCTCGCAGACGCCGCTGATCAACATCCCGCTGATGAACAACAACTACGGCGGGTCGGACGACGATCTGGTGTCGCGGGTGACGCGGCTGGACAGCACCTACAACAGCAGCGCGTCGGTCAGCTTCACCGCGCCCGCCAGCGGCACCGTGACCAGCATCTACGCGCCGCATCTGGGCGACCCGAACGACGATCCGCAGCCGGAAGTGCTGCAATTCACCATCACCAAATCGGGCGACAGCACGCCGCTGGCGACGGCGACGCTCAATACCAATCTGCCGCGCGACGAGAACAACATCCTCGGCACCAGCTACAACATCCCACTGGATGCGCCGCTGGAGGTGACACAGGGCGACCAGTACGATTTCAACGTGCAGTTGGTGTCCGGCGGCGCGGTGATCAGCGGCGGATCGGTGTTCACGTGGGAAGGGGCGTGGGACGACCCGGTTCCGACCGGAGTCTGCGCGCTGCCCATCGGCACGACGCTGGAGGACGATCCGGCGCCGGGCATTTACATGGATCGACGGGACTGCAAGCAGTGGCTCGATCCGTGGTACGGGCTGGTCAACGGCTACGAGCAGAACATCGTCTACGAGGATGAGCCGTCCAAGCGCGATCACCTGCTGCTGACGCTGGACAACAGCGACTACCTTGCCATCACCAGCAACCGCTTCTACGACCCAATGGCGCGCAACCCGATGCGCTGGCCCCTGACCAACTTCTACTACCAGCAGTTATTCGCCGGGAAGCTCGGCTACGATCTGGTCGCTACCTTTCAGGAGACCTTCCAACTGGGTCCGCTGAGAATCAGCGACCAGTATTTGCCGACTTACACGGGTCCCAAGTGGCTGAACGAACTGGAATCGGAAGAAGCGTTCAGCGTCTACGATCACCCGGTGGTGTTCATCTTCCAGAAGCGCGCGGATTACAGCGCCGAGCAGGTGCATCAACTGCTGGACAGCGTGCCGCTGACCCGCGTGGGCAGCAGCGCGACCCTCAACATCTGCCCCGGCACGACTTCCGCCCTGTGCGACCCGACTATCGTCAACGTGGCGACCCTGAGTTCGGATCAAGCGGCGAAAGCGCCCACCGATTTGCAGTTCACGTCCGCAATGCAGCAGATTCAATCCAGCGGCGGCACGTGGTCGGATCGGTTCGACGAGACCAGCATCGTCAACACCAATCCGGTGGCGGCGGTGGTGATCTGGTGGCTGACCATCATGGTGTTCGGGTTCGCCGCCTTCCCGCTGCTGTTCGTGCTGCTGCCGGGCTTCGCCGACCGGGGCTACGCTTTCGCCAAATTCGCCGGGATGCTGCTGGCAGGATGGGGGACGTGGTATCTCGCCAGCCTGCGGATTCCGGTATGGTCGCAGGTAGGGATCGCCGGGGCGATGCTGCTCCTGTTCCTGATCGGACTGGCGCTGATGTGGCGCAGGCGCGACGCCTTCGTGGACTTTTTGCGCGAACACTGGAAGCGGCTGGCGCTGATCGAGCTGATCACGCTGATCGCCTTCCTCGCGTTCGTGGGCGTGCGGCTGACCAATCCCGACTTGTGGCAGCCGACCTTCGGCGGCGAAAAGCCGATGGACTTCGCCTATTTCAACGGCGTGCTGCGCAGCACCATCTTCCCGCCGATTGATCCTTGGTACTCCGGCGGCTACATCAATTACTACTACTTCGGCTACGTGATCGTGGGGACGCCGGTGCTGCTGCTGAAGATGATCCCGTCGATTGCCTACAACCTGATCCTGCCGACCCTGTTCGCGCTGACCGGAATCTCGGCGTTTTCGGTGGCGTTCACGCTGGTCAATTCGCTGCGCGAGCGAGTTTCCTCCGACAGCGGCACGATTCGGCGAGTGAAGCGGCTGGGCAATCCTTGGGTCGCGGGGATCGCGGCGCTGATGCTGGCGGTGGTGCTGGGCAATCTGGATACGCCGCACGTGTTTTTGAGCGGAGTCGCTAACGCGGGCGGCTACGCGCCGCCGCCGAGTATGCAGGATTATCTGATTCAGCAGTACAGCAGCGCGCATGACGGCAACGCCCCCGACGACGCGACGCTGCTCCAGATCGCCGCCGAAGCGCAGTCGCCGCCGCTGAGCGATCAGGTTCAGTACGAGATCAGCACCACCGGGGCGGCGCTCGGCAGCCTGCTGAACGGATTCTCCAAGATGCTCAGCGGTCAGGCTCTGTACGTCAGCCCGGATCGCTGGTTCTGGGGACCGACGCGGGTGCTGGCGGAACCTCCGGTCGATTCGGGCGGCGCGATTGCCGAAATGCCGATCTTCACCTACGTCTACGGCGACATGCACGCCCACATGATCGCCATGCCGATGCAGCTTGCGGTGATGGGGCTGATCCTCAACGAAGTGCTGCTGGCGGGCAGCGATCTGCGGCGGCGGCGCACGGTGATCGCGGCGCTGGCGGTGCTGGGCATCTATGTGGGGATGCTGCGCGCGACCAACACGTGGGACTGGGTGACGTTCATGCTGCTGAGCGTGGTCGGGCTGGTCTTCGCGTGGTGGCTGGGGCTGGTGGCGCGCGACCCGGATCGGTCGTTCATGGCGCGGTTCACGCGGCGGTCGCTGATCGGGCTGACGTGGTACTTGGGCGGGTTCGCGCTGTTCAGCTTGATCGCGGCGCTGCCTTACAATATGTGGTTCGCATCGGCGTACAACAGCGTCTCGCCGTGGACGGACGCCAAGACCCCGCTGTGGGCGTATTTCGACATTCACGGGCTGTTCCTGTTCTTGGTGGTCTCGCTGCTGGTGTGGGATACGGCGCGCTGGCTGCGCAGCCTCTACGTGCGACAACTGCGGGGCACGTGGCTGCTGCTGATCAGCGGGCTGGTGATTCTGGCGGTGATTCTGCTCGGATCGCTGATGCTGGCGGTGGCGAGCTATCAGGTGACGCTGGTGGTGCTGCCGCTGCTGATCTGGATCGCGCTGCTGTTCTTCCGCTCCGGGCAGTCGCGGGTGATGCAGTTCGTGCTGATTCTGACGGGGCTGGCGCTGGGCTTGACGCTGGGCGTCGAATACGTGGTGCTGGACGGCGACATCGGGCGGCAGAACACCGTGTTCAAGTTCTACATTCAGGCGTGGCTGCTGCTGAGCGTGGTTGGCGGGGCGGCGTTCGCGTGGCTGATCGCGCACGCCCCGCGCTGGCGACCGGGAATCCGCAGCGCGTGGATGTTCGTAGCGGTGGCGCTGATCGGGGTCGCGTCGCTGTTCCCGATCATGGCGATTCGCGGCAAGGCGGCGTTCCGGTTCGACCTGAACACCTGCGCCCCGACCACGCTGGATGGCATGGATTACATGAAGTGCGCGATGGAATACGAGGGCGACGATCAACTGATGGCGCAAGACCCGACGCTGGCGCCGTTCCCGCTCTCGGAAGATTACGCCATGATCCGCTGGCTGCAAGATCACGTTCGCGGGACGCCGACCATCATCGAAGGCTTGAGCGAGCGCTCGCTGTACGTGTGGAACGACCGGATCGCCATCTACACCGGGCTGCCGACCGTGATCGGCTGGAACTTCCACCAGAAGCAGCAGCGCAGCCTCGACCCGTTCGGTCAGTTGGTGGATGACCGGATCGCCAACGTGAACGACTTCTACGACTCCACCAGCATCGACGATGCGTGGCGGATGCTGCAATACTATCACGTCACCTACGTGATCGTCGGGCGGCTGGAGCAGGCGTACTATCAGCAGGCGGGGCTGGCGAAATTCCCGGAGATGGCGCGCGAGGGCTTGCTGATCCCGGTGTTCCAGCAGGGAGAATCGACCATTTACCGCGTGAATCAGGACGCGACGTTGCAGGTACAGGGTTAGGACGATCAAGTGCTGTTGGATTGGCTTTCCCGCGAGGGCGGAATTGTTCTAAGTTGGTGGGCGCTGGTGACGGTCGCGGGGGTGGCGGCGCTGCCGCTGTGCCTGCGGCTGCTCAAAGGGCTGCCGGATCGCGGGTATACGCTGGCGCGGGCGGCGGGGCTGCTGCTGGTCGGCTTCGTGTTCTGGCTGCTGGCGAGCCTCGGCTTTCTGCGCAACACCACCGACAGCATGGCGCTGGCGTGGCTGATCGTGCTGATCGTGGGGCTGGCAGCTTACTTCGGCATCGGCGAGCGAATCGACCTGCGGGCGTGGTGGCGTGAGAACAGCCGGGTGGTGATCGTCGGCGAGGTGCTGTTCTTCGTGCTGCTGTTCGCGTGGGCGATCTACCGCGCCTACCAGAACGGTCTCACCGGAACCGAAAAACCGATGGAACTGGCGTTCCTGAGCGCGACCATGCGCAGCACCAGCTTCCCGCCCGCCGACCCGTGGCTTTCCGGCTACGCGATTAGCTACTACTACTTCGGCTACGTGATCATGGCGATGCTCTCGATGCTGAGCGGCGTCGCCAGCACGGTCGGCTTCAACATGACCTCGGCGCTGCTGTTCGCGCTCACCGGCTTGACCAGCTTCGGCGTGGTCTACAATCTGGTGCGGTCGCGCGCCATGAACGCGGAGGAGCCGTCACCGCCGAGGCGCGGGACGGCGGTGCTGTTCGGGCTGCTGGCGATGGTGCTGGTGATCCTGCTCAGCAACTTCGAGATGGTGCTGATCGAGCTGCCCTACCGCACCGGAAGCGCGTCGGTGGACTATCTGCAATTCTGGGACGTGAACGAGCGCGAGTCCCCGATGGTTGGTCAGCCGAGCGCCGACTTCACTACGTGGCAGGACTGGTGGTGGTGGCCCAGCTCGCGCGTGATCAACGACCGCGACTTGAGCGGCGCGCGCACCGAGATCATCGACGAGTTCCCGCAGTTCAGCTTCCTGCTCTCGGATAATCACCCTCACGTGCTGGCGCTGCCGTTCGCGGTGCTGGCGCTGGGCTTGGC
Source organism: uncultured Chloroflexia bacterium (assembly GCA_963814185.1). Lineage (GTDB taxonomy): Bacteria > Chloroflexota > Anaerolineae > Aggregatilineales > Phototrophicaceae > Flexifilum. The sequence continues at coordinate 961,461 of CAWFCF010000004.1, forward strand.
GCTGAACACGCTGCTGCTGGGGCGCAAGCCCAACCGCTACGAGATTCTGTTTTACAGCGTGTGCTTCGGCGGGCTGATTTTCCTGAACACGTGGGACGGGCCGGTGTACCTGATCGTCTTGGTGGCGGCGGAGGGGCTGCGCCGCTTGATGGCGCGCGGTCGGCTGCTGTCAAGAGACTGGCTCGACTTAATTACGCTGGGCGTGACGATGCTGCTGGTGGCGGCGGTGCTTTATCTGCCGTTTCTGGCGGCGTTCCGGTCGCAGTTGGCGGGCATTTTGCCCAATTTGCAGTACCCGACCTTCTTCCGCCAATATTTCCTGATGTTCGGGCTGCTGATGTTCCTGTTCGTGCCCTTCCTCGTGGTCGAAATCTGGCGCGGGCGGGGGCGCATGAACTGGCGGCTCGGCTTTCAAGTCGGCATTTTGCTGCTGGTCGGCTTGTTCCTGCTGATGATCCTGCTGGCGCTGGTAGCGTGGCTGGTCCCGGAAGCGCGAGCGGCGGTCATGAGCTTCGTCGATACCAACGGCGGCTGGGGATCGGTGCTTCCGGCGCTGTTCGCCAAGCGGATCACGCACATCTTGACCGCGCTGATCCTCACGGCAGGGATCATGGTGGTGGTGGCGCGGCTGTTCCCGCGCCGTCCGTCCGATCCACTGGACGAGCCGAATGAATCGCTCGGTGAATCGCCCGCTGCTTACCCGCCGCAGACCGGCTTCGCGCTGCTGCTAATCGGCGCGGCGCTGGTGCTGACGCTGGTGCCGGAATTCGTCTATTTGCGCGACAATTTCGGCACGCGCATGAACACGGTGTTCAAGTTCTACTATCAGGGTTGGCTGATGTTCTCGGTCGCCAGCGCCTACGGCGTCTACACGGTGCTGAGCGGCAAGCGCGCGCCGAGCATCGGGCTGCGGGTGGCATACGGCGGCGTGACGGTGGCGGTCTTGATCGCCGGGCTGCTGTACCCGATCATGGGCGTGCAGTCGCGCATGTTCGTGGAGACCCGGCGGGCGTTCTCGGATACACCGATTGCGCCGACGTTGAACGGCGGCGGCAGCATCAGCGGCAACGACGATTATCAGGTGGCGTTGTGTCTGGCGAGTTTGGTGCAGGGCACCGACGCGGTGGTCGCGTCGGCGGTGAGCCACTCGTATGACTGGCCCTCCGGCGTGATCAGCACCTACACCGGGATTCCGACCGTGTTCAACTGGCCCTATCACGAGCTTCAGTGGCGCGGATCGACCTACGCCGACGCCACCGGATCGCGCGAGGCGGACATCACCCGGCTGTACACCGATCCCACGTGGAACACGGCGCAGTCGATCATCAACCAATACGGGATTAATTACATCGTCTACGGCTCGGAAGAACGCGGCTTGTATTCGGAAATCGGGGAAACCAAGTTCCGGGATAACCTGACGGTGGTTTGCCAGTCCGGGAGTTCGATCGTGTTTCAAGTGCCGCCGCAGGCGGCGGTTCAGGCGCAGTAGGATATGGATATGCAGTACGAAACTCCGATACAGGTCGCTGCGGACGCGAAGCCGCGCCCGATCACGATCAGCGTTGAGGCGGTCGCCTACGTCGCGCTGATGGCGCTGGCGTTCGCGCTGCGGCTGGCGCAGATCGACACCACGCCGCTGATGGCGAGCGAAACCCACAACGCGCTAGCGGCGTGGCGGGTGATCATGCCCAACGCGCCCGGCACGGCGCTGGTTTCCAGCAGCCCGATCCTGTTCGTGCTGCAAAGCGTGAGCTTCACCCTGTTCGGCGGGTCGGAGATCGCTGCGCGAATCGCCACCGTGATCGGCGGCGTGGCACTGATCTTGACGCCGCTGCTGTTCCGCCCGCTGTTGGGCAGAACTCGCACATTTCTGGTCAGTCTGCTGCTGACTTTTTCGCCGGTGCTGTTGATCGCGTCGCGGTCGAGCAGCCCGGACTTGTGGGCGCTGCTGTTCGCGGTGCTGAGCCTGTGGGGATTCTGGCAGGCGGGGCGCATGGGTCAGCGACCTTACGCGGCGCTGGGTGTGGTTTTCTACGCGGCGCTAGCGTTTCTGACCGGATCGGGCGGGCGGCGCTGGCGGTCATTCTAGCCATCGCTGCGGCGGTGACGGCGATCTGGCGGCGGGGCGACGAGGACGAATCGCGCGAAAAGCTGGCGCAGGCGCTGCGCGGATCGCTGAGCATGGCGCTGCCGCTGGCGGCGCTGGTGGTGCTGGCGGTCAGCACCGGGTTCATGATCTATCCGGCGGGACTGAGCGCGGTCGGCGAGGGGATCGGCGGCGCGGTGCGCGCGGTGATTCAGCCGACGGGCATCAACGGCTTTGCCAGCTTGATTGCGCTGTTCTACGAGCCGGTCTTGTGGGTGCTGGCGGTGGTCAGCCTGATTCTGCGGCGCGACCGCCTGACCTCGACCGACATTTTTCTGACCGTGTGGGTGCTGGCGGGCGTGATCGTCTCGCTGTTCTTCGCGGACGGCGTGCCCGATCATGCGCTGTGGCTGACGGTTCCGCTGGCGGCGCTGGCGGCGAATACCTTGATCGCGGCATTGATGCCGGAGCCGGACGGCGTGATCGCCGAAGTCGCGCCGCCTCGCTTCGCCCGCTGGCTGATCGCCGCCGCGCTGATCGGCGTGCTGGCGGTGTTCACCATTGCCTTTCAGTCGATTGCCCGCGCGCTGCTGCAAACGCCCCAGTCGAACTTCGCGCTGGTTTCGCCGCCGCCGGACAGCGTGATTCTGCTGCTGGTTTCGACGGCGTTTCTGGTGATCGGCTACTTCCTGTTCGCCAGCCTGTGGGGGAGTCGGGTGTCGTGGCAGGGGGTCGGCTTGGGGCTGGCGATCTTCGGCGCGCTCACGTCGCTGGGCAGCGGGTGGGGCGCCGCCGTCCCCAACGCCGCGAATGCGGTCGAGTTCTGGCATAATCACGCGACCAACCCTGACACCATTCTGCTGCGCGAGACGCTGTTCGACGTGGCGAGGCGGCAGAGCGGCGGCTTTCCGTCCATGCCGCTGGTGGTGATCGCGCCGGATGACGGCGAAGTCGCGTGGCTGCTGCGCGATTTCGACCACGCCCAGTTCATCACCGACCTTCAGGATGCCCAGAACGCGCCGGTGGCGCTGCTGCCCGATTACGGCGATCCGCCGCAGCTTGGCGGAGCCTACGTCGGGCAGGATTTCACCATCACCCGCTGGTGGGAACCGTCGCAGATCGATCTGGTCGATTTCCCGGCGTGGTGGACGCAAACGCAAGGGCGGCTGGCTTGGTCGGGCGAGGACACGGTGGTGCTGTGGCTGCGCACCGACGTGTATGACGGGCTGGATCCAAACGGGAACCCGGCGGGGTGAGGAATTGGTAATGTCTCTGTGTATACTGTGAGGCATGGCAGAAGGAATTGACGTGAACGATCTCGACGCGGCGCTGGTCGCTTCGCTTCAAGGCGAGCAAACCGGATACGACGCGCTCTACGACCAATACGCAGCCGGGATTTACCGCCTGTGCTACAGCCTGCTGCTCAACCGCGAGGACGCGGAGGACGTGGCGCAGGAGGCGTTCGTGTACGCCTTCAAGAATCTGCGCCGCTACGATCCGCAGCGCTCGTCGTTCAAAACGTGGCTGTACACCATCGCCATCTGCCGCTGCCGCAACCTGTACCGTCGAAGTCATCTGCCGTTGGTCGATCTGGCGCAAATCTTGCAGATCGGCGCGCCGAAAAGCGATACGCCGGAAGCGGCATTCGCGCATCAGACGGCGCAGGAAGCGGTCGAGGGTGCGCTGCGCGGCTTGACGCCGCGCCTGCGCGAGGCGGTGGTGCTGCGCTATGGTCACGGGCTGACCTACCGCGAGATCGCCGAAGTGATGGGCTGCCCGCAGAAAACCGCCGAAAGCCGCGTGCGTCTGGCGCACGACGCGCTGCGCGGCGCGCTGCAAGGGCAGGGTTTACTGGAAGAGTTGGTGAGTATCTAGCGATATGCGAACGACCTGCCGTCAATGCCGGGCGCTGCTGCCCGGATATATCCAACGGGAATTGACTCCCGAACAGCGCGAGCGCGTCTCGCGTCACTTGACCGCCTGCGCCGACTGCTACGTCGCTTACGTCGAGCAGCGCGACATGATCCGCGAGCTGGCGATCAGCCTGCCGCGCGTGGGTAGCGATCAGCCGCGCCTCGACCGCATCCGCGCGGGGGTGATGGCGGAACTCGCACATCCCAAACCGCCGCCGCACCGCTACCCGACTCGCTATGGACTGGTGGCGCTGGCGCTGGTGATGGCGCTGCTGCTGCCGATGACCTTCCACAGCTATGCTGCGGAACTGCCAACTCAGCCGCGCCCTGAAACGGTCACGCCGCAGGGCACGGGAGCAGCCGCCACGCCGACCGAAACCGTCACGCTGACGGCGACCTTGCAATCGAATTACGCGCCTGCGCCGGGCGCGACCGATACGCCTTAGAGGACGTTATGGCAACCATTACCCGCGAGCGATCCCCTGAACAGCCGGATATTCTGAACCGCGTGCTGGCACGCGCCTACACCGTCAATTGGGAACTGGTCGCCTACATCGCGCTGTTCGTGCTGGCGATTTTGACCCGCTTCGTCAACCTCGGCGCGCGCGTGATGAGTCACGACGAAAGCCTGCACACCTATTATTCGTGGCGGCTGTTCACGCTGGGCGATTACCAGCACACGCCGCTGATGCACGGTCCCATCCTGTTCCACGTCACGGCGCTGATGTACTTCCTGTTTGGCGACAACGACTTCACCGCGCGCCTGTACCCGGCGATTCTGGGTGTGGTTCTGGTGATGATGCCGCTGCTGTTCCGGCGCTGGCTGGGTCGATGGGGCGCGCTGCTGGCGTCGGTCGGCTTTTTGATCTCGCCGCTGCTGCTGTACTACAACCGCTACATCCGCGAAGACACACCCGCTTACGTCTCGGCGCTGCTGATGGTCTTTGGCATATTGATGTATCTGGATGGCCCGGAGCATCTGCGAAGGCGCGCGCGCTGGCTGTTTGTGATGGTCGCCGGGTTGATCTGGACGCTTGGCTCCAAAGAAACCGGATTCATGTACGTCGCCATCTTCGGCAGCATCGTGACTCTGTACTGGCTGGCGCGGATGTATCAGGCATGGCAGCGAAAAACGACCGCGCGGCTGCTGAGCTTCGGGGTAGTGGGCATTTTGCTCGGCGCGCTGACGGCGCTGGGCATGTACATGGTGATCGCGGTGTCGCTGGCGAATTACAGCACGCTCGATGCCCGCGTGAGCTATATCGTGGGGCAGATACAGGGATTGTTCTCCGGGCAAGCGCCCGGCTTCGACTTCATCGTCTTTATCAGTTGGACGTTGATCGTGGTTGGCATCATCGTCGCGGTGGTGCTCGGCTCGGCGGCGTGGGCAACTCGCCGCGCGAAAGGCTCGCTGCGGGTGCGGGAGATCATCGGGCTGCTGCTGGTGGCGCTGATGGTCGCGGTGGTGCTGGTCGCCGTCGAGGAGAAGCTCCAGCAGCCGAAAGTCAGCCCGGATGAGGCGACTACCACCGTCGGCGCGCTTTCCAGCCTGCCGGTCATCGCGGAGTGGGCGGTCAGCATCGTGTTTCTGATAGGGCTGTTCGCCGCGCGGATGACCGGATGGCTGCGCAAGCTCTATCGCTATGCCGAATTCGACGTGCTGATCGTGCTGGGCACGCTGATCTTGCCGTGGTTGGCGGCGTTCTTCATCAAGGCGCAGGGCGCCGACCCGACCGACTATTCGCCTGCCGGGATACAGCGTGCCGTGATCGCGGTGCTGCCGCTGCTGGCGGTTTCGACGCTTGCCGGGCTGCTGTGGAACTGGAAGCGCTGGCTGATCTGCGCGCTGGTGTTCTATGTGCCGTTTGCGTTCTTCTTCACCACCATGTTCACCAATCCAGTCGGCTTGGCGACCGGCATGATCGGCAGCCTCGGCTATTGGCTGGAACAGCAGGGCGTCCAGCGGGGCAGCCAGCCGATCTACTATTACGCGCTGGTGATTCTGCCCGTGTACGAATATCTACCCGTGATCGGCGCAATCCTAGCGATGTTTGCTGGGATGACCATCTTCTGGCGCAGGCGAATCAAGGCGCGCTTGCAGGGCGCAGTCGAAATTGACGAGGAGACCGGGTTCGAGGAGTCGCTGGCGGAAACGAGCGAGCATCGTCTGCCTGCGCGCTTGCAGCCCGGCGGCTTGAACCGTCCGCCATTCCTGCTGTTGGTCTCGTGGTGGGGCGTCTTCATCTTTCTGGCCTTCACGCTGGCGGGCGAGAAAATGCCGTGGCTGGGCACGCACTTGACCATCCCGCTGATTCTGCTGACCTCGTGGTATTTCGGGCGGGTATTCGCTCACACCGATTGGTCGCTGTTCCGCTCGCGCGGCTGGCTGTACTTAATCCTGCTGCCACTGCTGGGCGTGGCGGTGTTTCAGGTGATCGCGCCGCTGCTGGTGGGCGAGTCGCCGTTCGCGGGCTTGCAGCGACAGCAGCTATCCGTGTTTTATCAGTGGCTCGCCGTGATTGGCGTCGCGCTGATCGTCGGCTATCTGGTGGTGCAGGTGGCGCTGCGCACCGGGTTCAAGCACCTGCGACGGATGTTCGGCGTGGCGGCGTTCATGGTGCTGGCGCTGCTGACTTTCCGCACCGCGTACATGGCGTCCTACATCAACTACGACGATGCCAACGAGTATTTGGTCTACGCGCACGGCGCGCCCGGCATCAAGCTGATGATGCAGCAGATCGAGGACGTGAGCGAGCGCACCACCGACGGCATGAACATCAAGTTCGCGTGGGGCGGCAACTCGTGGCCCGTGACGTGGTATTTCCGTCACTTGACTAATGCGACTTACTACGCAAACAATCCGACGCCGAGTTCGTTTCAGGATGCGGTGATGGTCTACGCCAGCGACGACATCAATACGCGGGTCGAGCCGCTGCTGGAGGACAACTACTACAAGTTCGAATATATCCGCATGTGGTGGCCCGATCAGGAGTATTTCTATCTGAACGGGCAGCGCGTGCTGAACGCGCTGGATTTCTCGCCCAGCAACACACAGGCGGCGCAGCTTCGGCTCGGCATGTTTGAAATCTGGTGGAAGCGCGACTACAGCGTCTATGGGCAGGCGATCAACAAGGATTACAGCCTGCAAAACTGGCCCGTCTCCGAACACTTCTATCTCTACGTGCGCAAGGACGTGGCGGCGCAGGTCTGGAACCTCGGCACGGGCGAAGGCACGGTTCAAAATCCGCTGGAAGGTCAGACCACCAACGTCTGCACCAGCAACTGGCAGGCGAAACCCGCCGACATCGTGTTCGGCGGCGGTCAAAACCTCGGCTTGAATCACCCGCTCGACATTTCGGTGGACGACGCCAACAACCGGGTTTACGTCGCCGAGGAATTCAACAACCGCATCGACGTGTTCGACAAGAGCGGTAACTTCCTCAGCACCATTCAGGGCGGGCAGGGCAATTTCACCGACTCGTTCAATCGACCCAACGGCGTGGCGGTCGCGCCCAACGGCGACATTTACGTCGCGGATACGTGGAATTACGAGGTGCGCTCGTTCACGCCGCAGGGCAACCTGATCAACACGTGGGGCGAGGCGGGTCAGTTCGGCGCAGACGCGCAGACCGAGCCAACCGATGGCTTCTGGGGTCCGCGCGACGTAGCGGTGGACGGCAACGGCAACGTCTACGTCGCCGATACCGGGAATAAGCGAGTCCGAGTCTATGACGCCAACGGCAACTTCATCCGGGACATCGGCTCGGCGGGGAGCGCGCTCGGCAATCTGGACGAGCCAAGCGGTCTGGCGATTGATCAAACTAGCAATCTGCTTTACGTCGCGGATACGTGGAACCGCCGAATCTCGGTGTTCGACCTGAACGGCGTCCCGCAGTTCACGTTCGACGTGCGCGGCTGGTACGAGGACTTGGGCAACCGTCCTTACGTCGCCATCGACCAGACGCGGCATCTGGTCTACGTCACCGATCCCGACGCGGGACGGGTGCTGGTCTATGATCCGCAGGGCAACTGCGTGGGGTCGTTCGGTCAGCCGAGCGATACGCCCACCGACAACACCCAGTTCAATACCATCGGCGGGATCGCCACCGACGCCGACGGCAACGTGTACGTGGTCGATGCCGCCGCCGGGCGCATCCTGAAGTTCGCGCCGTTCGTGGATACGGTGATGGCGGATAGCGCGGGCGCGCCGTCGATTGTGACCACGCCGGAAGTCACCTCCGAGGTGCAGGCGACCGAGGCAAGCCCGGTCGAGGCGACCGAACAGACCACCGAGCAGGCGATGCCGACCGAAGAAGCCACGCCGCAAAGCGTCGGCTAAGATCGGATTTGAGAGAACAGGGAGCAACCTGCTCCCTGTTTTTGATTCTGCCCCTGTGCGTTTTTCGCTTCGATGTTACAATGAATACGACGCGCCTGTTTTCAAAATCGGAATCGGTCATGAACCTCGACGACGTATTAAAGTACGGGCATCGCACCGTGATGAACGCCATCAGCGGGCTGAACGAAGCCGACTGCACGGTGGAAGGCGTGTGCGGTTGGTGGTCGGTGCGGCACATCGTCGCGCATCTGGCTTCGCACGAGCTGGTGCTGATCGACGTGCTGAAGACGCTTCAGGGCGAAACCGAGACGCCCAATCTGGCGAACTACATCGCGCAGGGCTACACCTTCAACGATGTCGAAGTGGAGAAGCGCAAGGACGTGAGTTACGCCGAAATCGTGCGCGAGTACGAAGCTGCCAGCGCCCAGAGCCGCGAGCTGGCGGCGCGGATTCCGCTGGCGAAGCGTCGGCAGACCGGGACGCTGCCGTGGTACGGCAACGAATACGATCTCGAAGATTTGGTCGCGTACTCGAATTACGGGCACAAGCGGGAACACTGCGCCCAGATTGCGGTCTACCGCGACACGCTGAAATAATCTGTGCGTTTTGTCTCAATTCGAGGCGAGAAATCGACTTGTCAGCCATTATGACTTGTGGTAAAATAGCGGCGTAGGAAAGTGGGTTGACCCCACTTTTTATGTCTGTAGGAAGCCCGCGACCGCCTGATCAGTATGAGAAGTCGGTCGTTGTTGTGAATTCCGCCACCGTTAATCCCCAAAGTCTTTACGGGAGTTAAGACCAAATCGCATGAAAAGTGAGTTTGAAGTTGCCTTCAACGAAATTATGGAGTCGCGTGCGCTGCCGCAGGAGACGGTGCTTGAAGCCCTGAGCACAGCGCTGGTATCGGCGTACCGCCGGGACGCCGGAATCGGCTCGTCGCAGCGGGTTGAAGCGCATATCGACCCGGTTTCGGGACGTCCGCGTATTTTCGTGGAAAAGGAAGTCGTGGACGAAGTTCAGGACAACCGAACCGAGGTTGACCTCGAAAAAGCCCGCTACTTTAACCCGGAAGCCAACTACGGCGACATGGTGATGGTGCAGGCTGAAGGGACAACCAAGAAGTTCGGGCGCATCGCCGCGCAGACTGCCAAACAGGTGATCTTGCAGAAAATCCGCGAGGCGGAGCGCAACTCGCTCTACGACGAGTTCATCGAGCGCGAGGGCGACCTCGTGCATGGCACGGTGCAGAGCGTCAACGCCAGCATGGTGACGATTGGCTTGGGTCGCGCCGAAGCGATCCTGCCGCGCGCGCAGCAAATCCCCGGCGAGCGCTACAAGCCGCACGAAAAACTGCGGGCTTATGTGCTGGAAGTCAAGAAAACCAATCGCGGACCGCAGATCGTGGTCAGCCGCAGCCACCGCAGTATGCTGCGCCGCCTGCTGGAATACGAAGTCCCGGAAATCTACAACGGGCAGGTCGAAATCAAGAATATCGCGCGTGAAGCCGGATACCGCTCCAAAGTCGCGGTCGCGGCGCTGCAAGAGGGCATCGACCCGGTGGGCGCGTGCGTGGGGATGCGCGGTATTCGCATCCAGAACATCGTGAAGGAACTCCACGAAGAGAAGATCGACGTTATCGAGTGGAATCCCAATCAGGAGATTTTCATCGCCAAAGCGCTCAGCCCGGCGCGGGTGAGCGGCGTCTATCTGGAAGATGACCCCGACGCGGGGCGAACCGCCATCGTGCTGGTGCCGGACGATCAGCTTTCGCTGGCGATTGGGCGCGAAGGACAAAACGCTCGTCTCGCCGCCAAGCTGACCGGATGGCGCATCGACATCAAGAGCGTCACCGAGGCGGTGCAGGAAGCGCTGGACAACCTCGGCAGCCCCGCGCTGCGTGAAGTCAACGCGCAGCAGGCGGACATGATCGCCGACGTGCGCCGCGTGATCGAGAAGCGCGCCGCCAACCGCGCGGTGATGCCCGAAGAATACAACCTGCTGGCGAAGTTCGCCGATTTGGTGCAGCGGCGCGTGATCGCCGCGCGCGATGCGGTGCGTCAGCAGCGGCTCAAGGAGATCGAGGCGGTGCGCATGACGCTGCCGCAGGGCGCGTTCCAACTGCCGGTGACGGCGCTCGATCTGCCGGACAACGTCCTCGAATCGCTTCAGCCGTTCGAGACGGTGGGCGAGATCATGCTGCGCTTCTTGATCGACGAGAACCGCGTGCGGCGCGCGCTTTCGGATATGCCGCCGGAAGCCTTCCGCCGCTTGCAAGAAGCACTCGACAAGCTGGTAATCCCGGAGATCGAGCCGCCCGCCGAAGTTGAGGAAGTGGAAGCGGCGGCGGCTGAGCCGGAAGTCGTTCCGGTGATCCCGATTGACGAAACGCCTGAAGAAGCGCTGATACGACTGGCGGCTGAAGAAGCCCGTCGCAAGGAGCACCCGCGCGAAGAATTCTTCGAGGAGGAAGAAGACAACGTTGACGTGCTTGCCAAAGATGGCAAGAAGGGAAAGGGCAAGAAGAACAAAGGTCGCCAGCTCATCTTCGATGAGGATCGCGGCGGTATCGTAGTCAAACGCCAGCGTAAAGGCGGGCGCGGACGGACTTGGGGTGACTGGGAAGAGTAGCGATGCAGGCTGCGAAGCAGGTTCCGCTGCGCACGTGTGTGGTCTGCCGCGACAAGGCAGGCAAGCGCCAACTGACGCGCGTCGTGCGTACCGAGCAGGGGCTTCAAATTGATCCCGGCGGCAAGATGAACGGACGGGGCGCTTATCTCTGTGACCGTGACAGTTGTTGGGAAACAGCAGTGAAGACCGATTTGTTGGCGAAGGCGCTGCGAATGCCGCTTACGGAAGCCGACCGTGAACGATTGCGACGAGCCAGAGCATAGCCATGACGACCCGATCATGGTGTGCGGCTCACTACCAAATGAATATTTTCGGCGATGGGTAAGGAGTGGATGAACTTTTCCTGACCCATCGCGCCTTGCATGGAGGCTAGGATGGCACAGGAAAAGCAAGTTGTATTGGTACCCGATTACCTCACTGTGCGTGAGGTCGCCGAACTGATTGACGCCAGCCCGATTGAGGTGATGAAGCGCCTGATTGCAAACGGCATCATGGCGTCGATCAATCAGCAAATTGATTTTGACACCGCTGCGATTGTGATCGGGGAAATGGGCTTCGAAGCCCAGTCCGCGAGCGCGGCGGCGGCAAAGGCGGAGCGTGAGCAGCGCGCCGAAAGCTCGCAGACGTGGCGCAGGGTTTACGCGCAGGAAAAGCCCGAAAGCCTGGTCGTTCGTCCCCCGATTGTCACCATTCTCGGTCACGTCGATCACGGCAAGACCACGCTGCTGGATACCGTCCGTAAGGCGCACGTCGCCGAAGGCGAGGCGGGCGGAATCACCCAGCACATCGGCGCGTACCGGGTTGTCCACAACGGGCGGCAGATCACCTTTCTGGATACCCCCGGTCACGAGGCGTTCACCGCCATGCGTGCGCGCGGCGCTCAGGGCGCGGACATCGCCATTCTGGTGGTCGCAGCCGACGACGGCGTGATGCCGACCACCCGTGAAGCGCTGGCGCACGCCCGCGCTGCCAACGTTCCGGTGATCGTCGCCATCACCAAGATCGACAAGCGCAACGCCAACGTGGATCGGGTGAAGCAGGAGATCAGCGAACTCGGCTTGGTGCCGCAGGACTGGGACGGCGATACCTTCGTGATCCCGGTGTCGGCGGTGCAGGGCGAGGGCATTGAGGATTTGCTGGAAGCGATTCTGTTGGTGGCGGACGAGAACGAAATCGTGGCGAACCCGGACGCGGAAGCCAGCGGCGTGGTGCTGGAAGCGCAGGTGGATCGCAGTCGCGGGGCGATTGCGACCCTGCTGGTGCTGAATGGCACGCTGCACACCAGCGACGTGGTGATCGCCGGGACGACCTCTGGTCGCCTGAAGGCGATGTATGACGAGAAGGGCAAGACCGTTCGAAGCGCTGAGCCATCAACTCCGGTCGCCGTACTGGGGCTGAGTGGCGTCCCGGTGGCGGGCGATACCTTCGCGGTGGTCAAGAACGAGAAAATCGCGCGCGGCATGGTCGCGGAGCGCGAAGAAGCCGCCGCAGATGCGCGCACCCCAACCGGACGCGCAGCGATTTCGCTGGAAGACATCTTCGCGCAGTTCAATCAGGGCGAAGCCAAAGAACTCAACCTGATCCTTAAGGTGGACGTGCAGGGGTCGCTTCAGCCGATCCTCAACTCGCTCAAGCAGATTGAGGAGAACAACGCCGAAGGCATCAAGCTGCGGATTTTGTCGAGCGATGTGGGCAACATCAGCGAAAGCGACGTGATGCTGGCAAGCGCGTCCGATGCGATCATCCTCGGCTTCAACGTGGAGGTGGATACGGCGGCTCACCGTCACTCCAAATCCATGAACGTCGAAATCCGGCTGTACACGGTGATCTACAAGCTGCTGGAAGACATTGAGCTGGCGCTCAATGGCATGTTGGAGCCGGTCTACGCGGATCGCACCACCGGCGTGGCGGAAGTGCGCCAAATTTTCCGCATCCCGCGCGTCGGCACGATTGCCGGATGCATGGTGCGCGAAGGCGAAATCCGCCGGAACACCCGCGCCCGCGTCAAGCGAGGCGGGCAGGTGATCGCGGAGAACATCAACGTAGGATCGCTCAAGCGGCTTCAGGAAGACGTGCGCGAAGTCCGCGCGGGCTTCGAGTGCGGCATCGGCTTGAGCAACTTCAACGACTTTCAAGTGGGCGACCAGATCGAGTGCTACGTGACGGAGCGCGTGAGTTAACCAACCACCTCGGCGACGCCGCCGCTCGCAAATGGGCGGCGTCGGACTTGAAATCCACAGGGGAGGTTTCATCATGAGTATCAAACAGGAGCGGGTGTCCGGGCGCATTCGCAAAATACTGAGCCAGTTGATATTGCGCGAGGTCGCAGACCCGCGTTTGCAGGGAATTACCATCACTGACGTGGAAGTCGATCCCGAACTGATGTTTGCGAAAGTCTACGTCAATGCGCTGGGCGAGGAAGATCGGCAGGCGGAGGTGATGCACGCGCTGGAACGCGCGAAAGGCTACTTGCGCCGCGAGGTCGCCCACCGCGTGCATCTGCGTAAAGCCCCTGACCTTGTTTTCCGCTGGGACGAGAGTCTGGAGCGCGGCGAGCGCATCAACGCGCTGCTGTCCACGCTCGAAATTCCGCCCGAAGACGCTGCAACTGAAACGGACACCGATGACAATTCTGAACTGGACTGAAGCCACCGGCGCTGTAGACAGCGCCAAGTCGATCCTGCTGGTCACGCATATAAGTCCTGACGGCGACGCGATTGGGTCGCTGCTCGGCTTGGGAAACGCGCTCCGCGAGCGCGGCTGCGCGGTCACGACGCTGGTGGTCGACAAAGGCGTTCCCCCTTATCTCCGCTTTTTGCCGGGCGCGGACGGCGTGCTGCCCGCGCTGACCAGCGGGGAATGGGAACTGATGATCTCGCTGGACGCCAGCGACGAGGAACGCACCGGAGATGCGGGCGTTTATGGGCGCGCGCACAGCAAAACCGTGATCAACATCGATCACCATCCCACCAATACGCTGTTTGGCGGCATCTACCTGTTTCTGCCGGACGCGGTTTCGACCTCGCAGATCGTGCAGCAGTGGCTGGAATTCATAAATCAGCCGCTCACCCGCGACAGCGCGCTGCCGCTGCTGACCGGGCTGGTCACCGATACGCAGGGCTTCCGCACCAGCAACGTCCGCCCGGAAACGCTCGGCTACGCGCAAAAGCTGATGCAGGCGGGCGCGTCGCTCACCGAAGTGACCCAGCGCACGCTCGCCAGCACGCCTTACCAGAACATCCAACTGTGGAAATACGTGCTGCCGAGCGTCGAACTCAAGGACGGCGTGATCTCGGCGATGGTGACGCAGGAGGACGCGCATCGCGCCGGACTCGCCGACGTGACCGACGCCGGGCTGGTCGAATTTCTGGTCACGGCGAACGAAGCCATGATCTCGGTGGTGTTCAAGGCACTCACCGACGGGCGGATCGAGGTCGGGTTCCGCTGCAAGCCGGGCTACGACGTATCGAAAGTCGCGTTCAGCCTCGGCGGAGGCGGGCACAAGCAGGCGTCCGGCGCGACCATCGCCGGACCGCTGGATGTCGCCAAAGCGCGGGTGATGCCGCTGCTGCGCGATGCCTATCGGCAGGGCGCGCTGGTGATCGTTTAGCAGTTCTTGTATGCAAAAACACCGTCCTGTAATAAAATATTCCTATACGTTCTAATCGTTAATTGAGGACGGTAATGCCTGAAGTCACCCTGGGTCATCGAAGTCAAATCCGCTGCGATCCCGAAGCCGATCCGGGCGCAGTTTGAGAAAAGTCTGGTGATTGGACGGCAGGATCGAGCAACCAGTGCCGCCCCTGACCTCGATTTGACCCCTTACGGAGCGATTTCGTCCGGCATTTCGCGCCAGCACGCCGCGTTGGTGGCGCAGTCCGGGCAGTTGATGATCGTCGATTTGAACAGCGGCAACGGCACTTACCTCAACGGCGCCAAGCTGATCCCGCATAAGCCAATGCCGCTACGCAGCACCGATCATTTGAAGCTGGGCAACCTCAGCATTGAAGTTCACGTGCTGATCGCGCCGTCTTATGCGGTCGGTTTCTTCAAGGACGTGAGCCTACAGGTCAGCGACTCGGTGGTGCAGGGTACCGGGCAGACGGTGCTGGTGGTGCAGGACGACGAAGAAGTGACCACCGTTCTGAGCGACTCGCTGGAACGCTGCGGCTTCAAAGTGGCGGTCGCGCGCAGCATCGTCGCGGCGATCCGCAGCTTCAACCAGAAGCGACCAAGCGCCATTATCCTCGATTGGACGCTGCCGGATATGCCGGGCGAGGAATTGTGCCGCTACGTGCGGCGCGATACCCGCTATAACGGCACGCCAATGGTGGTGATCGCCAAAGAGAAAAGCCCGACCCTCGTCAGCGAGGCGCTGGAGGCGGGCGCAGACGTGGTGCTGTCGCAGCCGCTCAGCATCAAGGAAGTGCAGCACGTGGTCACGCTGCTGGTGGGGCAGCCGGAGCGGGGCACCTCCGGCTTCGAGACCAAGCACCTGGTGGGCACCGCGCCGCTGCAAGCCATCCAGCCGCAGACGCGCCGCAACTCGCTGGTGGTCTTCATCGCCGGGTCGAAGGAGCCGATGGTGCTGACCGTGAACCAGCCGATCAGCTTCGGACGCTCGATCAGCCAGAATTTGCTGCTGCACGTTGACCTGACCCGCCACAACGCGGTCGATTACGGCGTTTCGCGCATTCACGCGCGCATCCATTTCGAGAACGGCACCTTTTACGCCGAGGACATGAACAGCATCAACGGCACTTATATCAACGGCGATCCGCTTCAGCCGGGAGTCAAGGCGCCGATCAAGAACGCCGACGAGCTGCGGCTCGGTCGGCTGCGGATGTACGTGTATTTTTTGGAAGATAGTGACAAACCTCTCTAACTCCCTGTTCGGATTCTTCAACGTGGACAAACCCTCCGGCATGACCAGTCATGACGTGGTGGCGCGCGTGCGGCACGCCTGCGGCATCAAGCGGGTCGGTCATGCCGGGACGCTCGATCCGCTGGCGACCGGCGTGCTGATCCTGTGCGTTGGCGGGGCAACTCGGCTGAGCGAGTACGTCATGCACGCGACCAAGCGCTACCGCGCCCGCGTCCATCTCGGCGTGATCACTGACACCTACGACGCCGAAGGCGAGATCGTGCAGGCGCGAGACGCCTCGCAAATCACGCAAGAAATGGTCGAGCAGGCGCTGACCGCCTTTGTGGGCGAAATCGAGCAGGTGCCGCCCATGTACAGCGCGATCAAGCAGGGCGGGCGCAAGCTCTACGATCTGGCGCGCGCGGGGCAGACGGTCGAGCGGGAGGCGCGCCGCGTGCGAATTGACTCGCTGACCCTGAGCGACTGGCAGCCGCCGGAATTCACGCTGGATGTAACGTGCAGCGCCGGAACTTACATCCGCAGCCTCGCCTATGACCTCGGCGAAGCGTTGGGCGTGGGGGCGCATCTCGCCGGGCTGAGGCGCACCGCCAGCGGTAGGTTCACGCTTGAAAATGCGGTGCCGCTTGATACACTCCTCTCCAGCCCGGCGGACTATTTGATCCCACCGTCAGTTGCTCTGGCAGACTATCCGGCGCTGGTGCTGGACGCGGGCAGCGTGGAAGAAATCCGGCATGGGCGCGCGATTGCGGGCACGCTCGACCGGGGGCAAATTGCGATGGCATACGGCGCGGACGGCGATCTGGTGGCGGTATTGACACCAAAAGACGGACGCTTGCAGCCGCTCAAAGTCTTGATCTGAGAACGGAACTTTTATGAAGCACATTCACGACCTCGCCGGAGTGCAGCTTGAGCGCCCCTCGGTAGTGACCATTGGCGTATTTGACGGCGTTCACCGGGGGCACCAGCACTTAATCAGGCGGCTGGTCGCGGAGGCGCGGGCGACGAATCGGCTGGCAGTCGCGCTGACCTTTTTCCCGCATCCCGACGTGGTGCTGCGCGGGCTGACCGGGCGCTATTACCTGACTACGCCGGATCAGCGCGCGGAATACTTGGGCGAATTGGGCGTCGATTACGTGATCACGCTGCCGTTCAATCAGGAATTCCGGCAAATTCGCGCGGCGGCATTCGTGGATATGCTGATCGAGCATCTGAAGCTGAGTTCGCTGTGGGTCGGCTCGGATTTTGCGATGGGCTACCAGCGCGAGGGCAACGTGCCGTTCTTGCAGGCGCAGGGCGCGGCGAAAGGCTTCGCGGTGCATCTGATCGACCTGATCGTCGCCGAATCCGATGGCGCGATCAGCAGCACGGCGATCCGTGAGGCGCTGCTGGCGGGCGAGGTCGAGCAGGCGCGGGATTGGCTGGGACGCGCCTATTCGCTCACGGGCAAGGTGGTTCACGGCGATCATCGCGGGCGGCAGCTTGGTTTTCCGACCGCCAACATGGACGTATGGGACGAGCAGGTGATCCCGGCGAATGGGATTTACGCGGGCTGGGCGCATCTGGGCGATGAACGCTTCATGGCGGCGACCAACGTCGGTGTGCGCCCGCAGTTCAACGGCGAGAACGTCACGGTTGAAGCTTATCTGCTGGATTTCGACCGCGACATTTATGGGCAAGACCTGACCTTCAGCTTCGAGCGCTATCTGCGCCCGGAAGCGAAATTTGTCAGCGTGGAAGCGCTGATCGCGCAGATCAACGCCGACGTGCAGCACACGCGCGAGTATTTGACCGAACTAGCGAAGTAAGGAGTGGACGCACTATGATGCAGCAGTTCCACGCGATTTACGAGAAAGACGGCGATTGGTGGGTCGCCTCAGCCGTCGAAATCCCCGGCGCATTTTCGCAGGGCAAAACGATTGAAGAAGCACGCGAGAATCTGCTAGACGCGATCCGCGAACTGACGATCGCGCGGCGGGAACTCGCCGAGCAAGAAGTTGCCGGAAAAGGCGAGGTCGTCCGCGAGGAATTGGCAGTTCAACTCGACTAACAATGAAGCTCTCGAAACTGCAAAAGCATTTACGTCAAGAAGGTTGTGTTTTGCTGCGCGAGGGCGCGAATCACTCGATTTATCGAAATCCAGAGACGAATCAGACTGCGCCGGTTCCACGCCATCATGAAATCTCAGATTTGCTGGCTCGCAAGATTTGTACGCAACTCGGCGTTCCTCCTGTGAAGTGACGCCAGTCCCAGGCAGAGACTCTGAACATGAATGATTCTTTCGTCAGCAAGGCGGAACTCCTACGGCGGATGGATCGCAGTTTTCAACGTTTTGACACGCTCCTATCCCGCATGGAAATCTATGACGTGGAAGCGGGCGGCGTCTGCGGCGAGTGGTCGGTCAAGGACATCGTCGCGCACCTGATCGCGCACGAGCAGCGCGCGCTTGGGGAACTGCGGGCAGCGAAAAACGGCGATCCCGTGCCGCCGCTGCCCGCCGACAACGACAGCTTCAACGCCGGAGCGGTATTCGCCTGCCGCACCATGCCCTTTGATCTGGTGCGCGATCAGTGGCATCGTTCCTATCGGCGCGTGGTGGAAGTGGTCGAAGGGTTGGACGAGGCGGATTTCGATCCGCAAGGCGAAATCGCGCGGGCGCTGGACGACAGCATCGACGGCGCGCTGGCGAACAATACTTACGAGCATTACGACGCACACGGCGCGCAGATCGCGGCGTGGCTGGAGCGCTAGTCCTCGTCCTTGAGGCGGTAGCCGAGCCGCTGCATCAGCTTCTCGTCGCTGCGCCAGTTTTTCAGCACTTTCACCCGCAAATCCAGAAACACTTTGGTGCCCAGCATGGCTTCGAGTTCGGTGCGCGCCTGCGTGCTGATCCGCTTGATCATCTCGCCGCCTTTGCCGATCACGATGCCCTTCTGCGAGTCGCGCTCAACGTAGATCAGGGCGCTGATGTAGGTCATGTCCTCAGAGCGTTCTTTGTAGCTGTCCACCTCGACCGCGACCGAGTAGGGGATTTCCTGTTCGGTGAGCAGCATGACCTGCTCGCGGATCGCTTCGGCGGCGATGAAGCGCATGTTCACGTCGCTGAGTTCGTCGGCGGGGTAGTAGCGCGGACCCTGCGGCAGAGTCTCCATCAGATAATTCAGCAGATCGTCCACGCCCGCGCCGGTCAGCGCGCTCATGGGGATGGCGCGGTCGTGGGGGAGAAGGGCTTCATGCGCGGCGATGTTGGCGTCATGATTGTCGAGCGTGAGCAGGTCGGCTTTGTTGAGCGCCAGCACCACCCGCGTGTCGTGGCGCAGCCGCTCGAACGGTTTCGGCGACGTACTGATCGGCGCGCTCCGGTTTTTGCGACACGTCCAGCAGCAGCAGGATCACGTCCGCGTCCCGGAACGCCGCCTCTGCCACCTTGACCATGTATTCGCCCAGCTTGTGCTGCGGGGCGTGCAAGCCGGGCGTGTCGATGAACAGGATTTGACCGCGTGCGTCAGTGTAGATGCCTAGCTGACGGCGGCGCGTGGTCTGCGGCTTGGGGCTGACGATGGCGATCTTGTGATCGAGCAGGCGGTTGATCAGCGTGGACTTGCCCACGTTGGGGCGACCGACCACCGCCACCACGCCGGAGCGGTGATCCTCCGGCAGCGCCTCGTCCAGATCAGCGGGGCTAGGCGGATTCATCCGGGCGGCAGCACCGGCTGCTGCGCGTTGGCTTCGTCGAGATCGCGCGGGTGGTGTTCTTCGTGATGTCCGGTATACTGAGGGACATTGATGTCGTCAAAATGGTCGAAGGGCTTCACCACCGCCAGCCAGCCGCCGATGCCGAACCCCAGCAGCAGCAATCCGCCGACGAAGGTCAGCCCGATCACGCTGCCGTTGGCGGCGTCGCCCTGAACCACGCCGAATGCGAGGGCAAGGATCATCAGAATCAGCCCAGCACCAGCGGTCAATGCCAGCGCGAACGGGATGGGGGTGTGCATAGGGTCGTGTTGGGTGCTCACGCAGTTGCTCCTGAGGGCGAAATCAGCTTTGTGTTATTGTGCCGCTGCTGAAGCGGCGCGTCAACCCTGATAGGTGAAAGATGAAGCGAATCCTGTTGATCCGGCACGGGCAGACCGATTGGAACCTCGCGGGGCGCTGGCAAGGGCATCTGGACGTGGCGCTGAATGAGACCGGGCTGGAGCAGGCGCACGCGCTGGCGGATTATCTGCGCGGGCGACCGATCCGCGCCGTCTACAGCAGTGACTTGATGCGCGCGCACGCGACGGCGGCGATCATCGCCGAGCCGCTCAAGCTGAGCGTGCAGGACGATCCGCGCTGGCGTGAGTTAAATCTAGGCGTGTTTCAAGGGCTGACCACCGGTGAGATCAGCGCGAAATACCCCGACGAGTCGCGGCAGTTTCACGAGAACTATCTGGATTACGCGGTGCCCACTGGCGAAACCCGGCGGGCGATGCAGGCGCGCGCCTATGCCGCTTACCGCGAGATCATCGCGCGTGAAGCGGGACCGGAGATCGCGGTGGTGTCGCACGGCGGAGCCATTCGCGTGCTGCTGCTCAAGCTGTTCGGCGACGCGATTCTGCATCAGTCGGTGCATAACACCTCGATCAGCGTCATCGAAACCGACGGGGAAACCCACCGCTTGATCGACACGGCGGTGACGCCCCACCTGATCGAATGATTTTGCTCGTCACTTTCTAAACCGACCCTCACTTGCGCGGCAAGGCAGCGGTGTTATTCTATAGCGACACAGCTTCCTAGTATCTTTGGAGTAGGTGAATTATGGCTCGTAGTAAAGTAACAGTGGTTGGCGCGGGCAACGTGGGCGCGACCTGCGCGCATTGGATCGCCACCCATGAACTGGCGGACGTGGTGCTGATCGACATTCTGGAAGGCGTCGCCAAAGGCAAGGCGCTCGACTTGACGGAAGCCAGCCCGGTGATGAAGTTCGACCTGAAGATCGAGGGCGGCAGCGACTACGCGCTCAGCGCGAACTCGGACGTGGTGGTGATCACGGCGGGCGTCCCGCGCAAGAAAGACCCGGTGACCGGGCAGTTCCCCAGCCGCGATGCGCTGGTCAAGACTAATCAAGGCATCGTCGGCGACGTGGCGCGGCAGATCGCCAAGTATTCCCCGAACGCCATCCTGATCATCGTCTCCAACCCGCTCGATGCGATGTGCCACGTGGCGCTGCACGAAAGCGGCTTCCCGGCGAACCGGGTGATCGGGCAGGCGGGCGCGCTGGATACCGCGCGCTACAAAGCCTTCATTGCGATGGAACTAGGCGTCAGCGTGCGTGACGTGCATGGGATCGTGCTGGGCGGTCACGGCGACGACATGGTGCCGCTGCCGCGTCACACCTCGGTCGCGGGCATTCCGGTGCGCGAACTGATCGCCGAGGATAAGCTGCAAGAAATCATCACCCGCACCCGCAAGGGCGGCGGCGAGATCGTCGGCTTGATAGGCGTGAGCGCCTGGTACGCGCCCGCCGCCGGAGCGGTCGAGATGGTCGAGTTGATCATCCGCGATCAGAAGCGGGTGATCCCGTCGGCAGTGCTGCTCAACGGCGAGTACGGCTTCAACGGGCTGTACGTCGGCGTCCCGGCGGTGCTGGGCAAGGAGGGCGTCGAGAAGGTGATCGAGATGAAGTTGAACGACGAAGAAAAGGCGATGCTCGACAAGAGCGCCAGTTCGGTGCAGTCGGTGGTGGGGGTGCTGGGGTATTAAGCAACCTCACCCCTCAATCCCCTCTCCGTATGGAGAGGGGAAGTTGAGCGAAGCGAAACGGGTGAGGTCAAAGCAACTTGTGAGGGCAGACACGCAGTCTGCCCTCCTTTATTTTCCCCTCACCGGAACGATTTCCCCTTCGGCGGCGCGCAGCAGACGCTCCCACAGCGCCGCGCCGATCCCGGCACGCGGATAGCCGCGCACGAGAATCACATCCACCTGCTGGCGATCCAGCTCGCGGAACGCCGCGAACAGATGCGCCGCCACTTCATCCAAATTCGCCCCCAGCGTCACCGTGATGCCCGGCAGATCGCGGAAATAGACCGCCTCGGCGTCGGGCGTGAGGATGCCGACCCGCATCCCGGTGCGCGCGAAGATGCGGGCATCAGTCTGCATCTGCGCGAGGACTTGATCCACAGGCGAATCGTCGCCGTAGAACATCAGCTTGGCGCGGGGCGCGTAGTGCTTGAGCATCATGCCGGGCGCTGGCTTGGCGCTGCCGTCGTCGCCGCGCTCGATCTGCCCGGTGATTTCCAAGCCGAGCGCCTCGAACTGCTCCGGCTTGAGCGCGCCGTAGCGCAGGATGCGGGGCGGGTCTTGGGTCACGTCCACGATGGTCGATTCGATGCCGAAGTGCGTCGCGCCGCCGTCGAGCACCACGTCGACGTGACCGCGCAGGTCTTCGAGGACGTGATCGGCGGTGGTGGCGCTTGGTCGGCTGAAGCGGTTGGCGCTGGGCGCGGCAATCGGCACGCCCGCCGCCGCGATCAACGCGTGGGCGACCGGGTGGCTGGGCACGCGCACGCCGACGGTTTCCAGCCCCGCCGAGACCGTCGGCGGAATGATCGCGCGACGCTTGAGGATCAGAGTCAGCGGACCGGGCATCAGCGCAGTCAGTTCGCGTCCGATTTCCGGCAGTTCCAGCGCCACCGATTCGATTTGACTGACTGATGCGAGGTGGACGATCAGCGGATCGACAGCCGGGCGCTCCTTCGCGCTGAAGATGCGCTCGACCGCCGCCGGGTTAGTCGCATTCGCGCCTAAGCCGTAAACCGTTTCAGTCGGGAAGGCGACCAGACCGCCGTCACGGATCACTTGCGCGGCTTGCTCGATAAGGGCGGGTTCGGGATGTTCGGGATTCACGCGCAGGACGCGGGTTTCCGCCGGATAGCGCATGGCACATTCGCCTCAGATGAGCAGCGCTCCGAAGAATTGATCATAGCCGCGCAGAAAATCGCTGATCGACACCGCTTTGCGCCCCTCTAGCTGCACCCGATCCGGCACGAACAGCCCCGACCCGGTGCCGATCACCACGCCGTCGCCCACGCGCGCCACCCGACCGGGTGGAGCGTCCCCGTCGGTCACGTGACCGGAGAGGATTTTCAACTGTTGGTCGTCCCAGAGGGTGTAGGTGCCGGGCCACGGCGTGAAGGCGCGCACCGTCCGCTCGATCTGCGCGGCGGGCTGGGTCCAGTCGATGCGCCCTTCCTCTTTCTTGATGCGCGGCGCGAGCGTGGCGAGCGAATCATCCTGCGGCTGCGGCTGAATCGAGCCGTCGAGGTAGCCGGGCAGGGTCTCGATCAGCAGATCGCCGCCCAGTTGGGCGAGCTTGTCGTGGAGCGACTGCCCGGTTTCGTCGGGCGCAATCGGGATGGCGCGCTGGCGCAGGATGGGGCCGGTGTCCAGCCCGGCGTCCATCATCATGATGGTGATGCCGGTTTCGGAATCTCCGGCGCGGATCACCGCCTGAATCGGCGCAGCCCCGCGCCAGCGCGGGAGCAGCGAGGCATGAACGTTGACCGAGCCAAGCGGCGGGAAATCCAGCACCGCCTGCGGCAGAATTTGCCCGAAAGCGGCGACCACGTACAGATCGGGCGACCACTGCTTGAGGCTCTCGATGGCTTCGGCGCGGCGCAGTTTTTCGGGCTGGAACACCGGGATTCCGGCTTCGAGCGCCACCTGCTTGACCGGGGACATCTGCACTTGATGCCCGCGCCCCGCCGGACGATCTGGCTGCGTCACCACGCCGATCACCCTGAAATGCGCGATCAACTGGCGCAGCACCGGAACCGAGAAATCCGGCGTGCCCATGAAAACGACCTCTGCCAGCAAATCCCTTTGTTTCACGCTAGGGGCTTGGCAGCGCCAAGCCCCTACGTCATACGAGACTGTCCAACGCTCATTTTACCGCGTCTGGCGGAGAACGGGCTAGGCTGATAAACTTTCCCAAAAGTTGATAGTGACTGTTGGAATGATGTCCTTAACCAAACGGTGGTTGGTTGCGCCCCCCGCCGAGCCGGAAATACTGCGCCGCTATCGCGGCATGAGCGCGGCGCTGGCGCAAGTTCTCTACAACCGGGGGCTGACCGATCCGGGTGAAGCCTACGAATTCCTCAACGCCGGCGATTTAACCGGAGGCAGCCTGCTCGCCATCAAGGGCAAAAAGCTCTCGATTGACAAAGCGCTGTCACGCATCCGTGCCGCCATGAAGCACAAAGAGCTGATGGTCGTCTACGGTGACTTCGACGCCGATGGCGTGACCTCGACCGTGCTGATGGTGGAGGCGCTCAAGGCGCTGGGCGCAAACGTGCATCCCTACATCCCGCACCGGGTCGATGAAGGCTACGGCTTGAACAGCGAGGCGCTGCTCAAGCTGGCGCGGCGCGGCGTCAAGCTGGTGATCACGGTGGACTGCGGGATTCGCGCGGTGCAGGAAGTCGAGGACGGCAAGTCCTACGGGCTGGACATCATCATCACCGATCATCATTCGGTCGGCGCGGAAATCCCGGACGCTTACGCGGTGATCAACCCGAAAATGACCGACTGCGAGTACAGCGAGGATATGCTGGCGGGAGTGGGGGTCGCCTACCGGGTGGCGGAGGCGCTGTTCACCATCGCCGGGAACCACGCTTCGTCGCTCACGGCGGAAAACCTGCTGGAACTGGTCGCCATCGGCACGGTCGCGGACTTGGTGCCGCTGAACCGCCTCGAAAACCGGATGCTGGTGCGGCGCGGGCTGGAACTGCTCAACCGTACCCAGCGCCCCGGCTTGCGCGCGCTGATCAACGTCGCTGGGCTGAAAACCGGGGCGATCAGCGCGATCAACATCGGCTTCGGCATCGCGCCGCGCATCAACGCCGCCGGGCGGCTGGAGTCCGCCATGATCGCCTACGATCTGCTTTCGACCACCGACGACCGCGCCGCCGACCTGCTGGCGGCTCAGCTTCACGACCTGAATACCCAGCGGCAGGAACTCACCCGCTCGGCGCAGGACACGATCCGCGACCGACTGGAGGACACCACCTCGATCCCCCTGATTTTCGCCTCGGATCGCAACTTCAAGCCGGGGATCGTGGGCTTGGTGGCGGGGCGGCTGGTCGAGGAGTTTTTCCGCCCGGCGGTGGTGATGGAAGAAGGCGAAATTGAAAGCCGCGCCTCCTGCCGGAGCATCCCGCAGTTCGACATCACCCACGCGCTGGATCAATGCGCGACGCTGCTGGTGCGGCACGGCGGTCACGCGCAGGCTGCCGGATTCTCGGTGCTGAACGAGAACGTGCCCGCGCTGCGCGAGCGGCTGACCAGCATCGCGCGGACGGCGCTGGATGGGCAAGACCTCGCGCCCACGCTGGAAATCGACACCGAACTGAGCGCGGGGCAGGTCAACCTCTCACTGGCGGCGGAACTGCTCAAGCTGGAACCGACCGGGCACCAGAATCCGACGGCGGTGTTCGTGACTCGCAACCTGCGGGTGCAGGATTATCGCACGGTGGGGCGGGACGAGAGCCACCTCAAGCTGAAACTGTCCCGTGCGGGCGAGCCGCCGATTGACGCGATTGGCTTTGGCTTGGGTGACTGGGTGCGTCAAATGCCGCCTTACGTTGATCTGGTCTATCAACTCGAAGTCAACGAGTGGAACGGCAGCCGCACCGCGCAGATGAATCTGCTCGACCTGCGCCCGGCGGGAATGGGATGATGAATCAGTCCCTCACCCCCGACCCCTCTCCCACGCAAGCGGGGAGAGGGGAGAAATACGCGCGCAAACAGTGTAGGGGCGCAGCGCGCTGCGCCCCTACGGTAATCGCCTGTTTGATGCTGATGCTCGCGTGCGGCGTGGGCGCGCAGGCGCAGGCGGATGAAAACATCTTCGGCGTGGTCGAGGGCTTCTGGCTGCCGGATGCGGTCTGCGAGCTGCATCCCGGTTGGGAGCGGATCATCTTCGACTGGGCGCAGATTCAGCCCAATAGTCCCGACGACTGGAACACGCTCAACGTGGACGAGCGCTGGCTCACGGCGGCGCGCGACTGCGACCGCGAGGTAGTCGCCATCGTCAAGCATACGCCCGCGTGGGCGACCGACGGCGATCCGGGCGTGGGCGTGCCGCGCGGCTTGAGTCTGCCGCTGGACGACGCGGGCAACCTGTGGGCGAACTTCATGCGCCGCGCCGCCGCCTACTATGCGCCGTTGGGCGTGCGCCGCTTCATCATCTGGAACGAGCCGGACATCGACCCCGGCACCTATGGCTACGAGTTCGCCGGGACGGTGCAGGATTACGCCCAACTGCTCAAGGTGGCGTATCTGGCGGCGCACGAGGGCAACCCCGGCGCGATCATCCACCTCGCCGGGACCACTTACTGGCACGACGTAAATCAGCATCGTCGGCTGTACGTGGATCGGCTGCTGGAAGTGCTGGCGGCTGACCCCGACGCGGCGGCGAATCACGATTACTTCGACGTGCTGACGCTGCACATCTACTTTCGCTCGGAGACGATTTACAGCATCACGCAGGAGATGCGCGCGCTGCTGGCGCAGTACGGGCAGGCTGACAAGCAAATCTGGATCGACGAGACCAACGCCTCGCCCAACCTCGACCCGCAGTGGTTGGTGACGCGCCCCAACTGGCAGATCACGCTGGATCAGCAGGGGGCATTTCTGGCGCAGGCGGCGGCGCTGGGCTTGGCGGCGGGCGCGGATCGACATCGGCGTGTACAAGTTCTACGATTGGTCGCTGCCGCCGGGCGCGGAGTCGTTCGGGCTGATTCGCGCGGATCAGTCGCGCCGCCCGGCGTTTGACACGTGGGCGATGGTGATCCGGCAGATGAACGGCGTGCGGTCGGCGGCGCTGGCGCAGTCGGCGACGGCGGACGTGGTCAAGCTGGAGCGAGACGACGGTCAAGAACTGATCGTCGCGTGGGCGCGGACGGCGCAGCCCGCCCAGATTCAGGTCGGCGCCAGCGGAAATCAGGCGCAGATTATCGACCAGTATGGTAAGATGATGACGATCCGACCCTTCGATCAGCAGTACATGCTGGCGCTGCCCGGCGCGGAGTGTAATCCGGTCGATGGCTGCCCGGTGGGCGGGCTGGTCACGCTGCTGGTTCAGCCGGCAAGTGCGGGGTCGGTGAATGAGGTGACGACGGCGGGGCTTACGCCTTTCGTGTTCGAGTGAGGAGACTTCAACGGTGGCAGAGGCGAAACAGTTTTCGTATGGCGGTCAGGCGGTGATCGAAGGCGTGATGATGCGCGGCGCGCACAAAGTCGCGGTTGCCGTGCGCAACGAGAAGGGCGAAATCGTGATCCACGAGCAGCCGCTCAACGCGGCGCTCTATCGCGGCTGGATCAGTCGGACGCCGTTCGTGCGTGGGCTGATCGGCTTGTGGGATGCGCTCGGCTTAGGCACGCGCGCGCTGATGTGGTCGGCGGACGTGGCGCTGGGCGAGGACGAGGAAAAGGTCAGTTTCAACGGGCCCATCGGTTACGGCGCGCTGGTGGTTTCGCTGCTGTTCGGCGTGGGTTTGTTCTTCGTGGTGCCGACGGCGGCAGCCAGCGGCATCGAGCGGCTGCTCAATTTGCAGGGCGAGTCGTTCCTCGTGAACTTGATCGAGGGCGTGGTGCGGCTGGCGCTGGTGGTCGGCTACATCTGGGCAATTGGCTTCATGTCGGACGTGAAGCGGCTGTTCGGCTATCACGGCGCGGAACACAAGACCATCAACGCCTACGAAGCGGGCGCGGAACTGATCCCTGAAGTGGTCGCCAAGTACCCGATTGAGCATCCCCGCTGCGGCACCGCCTTCCTGCTGACGGTAGTGGTGGTGAGCGTGCTGGTGTTTTCAGTACTGGGTCGCCCGGCATTCATCTGGCTGGTGATCTCGCGGATTCTGCTGGTTCCGGTGATCGCCGGGATCGCCTACGAGTACATCCGCTTCACCGCCAAGCACATGGACAGCGCGATCATTCGGACGCTGATCATCCCGAACCTCGCCTTGCAGCATTTGACCACCCGCCCGCCGGATTTGACCATGATCGAAGTCGGGATCGCGGCGTTCAAGCGGGTGCTGGTCTCCGAGGAAATCCTCGCGGACGAACCCGCCGTTCCGGTGCCGCAAACCATGTCGGAACAGGCGCTTTCGCCCAGCGAATAAGCTGCGTTTATTTTAGGAAACCGGGCACCGCTCGGTTTCCTTGTTTTTTACCGGGACCTTATGCAAAAGATTTATTTGCCGATCATTCTGCTGATGCTGGCTGCGGCATCCGCGTGCGCAAGGGGCGGGGCGGAAGTCGTGACCATCCCGACGCTGGCGGTGCTGCCCAGCGCAACTCCAACAGCTACCGACACGCCGACGCCGACCCCCACTGATACGCCCACGCCCACCGATACCCCCAACCTGATCGAGACGCAGGTCGTCGCGCTCCAAGCAACCAACGCGGTCGCCCAGATGACGCTGGCGGCGCTGGCAAATCCGCCGACTGCGACGGCGATGCCGCTGCCGAGCGCCACCATCACCGCTACGCAAGTCCCGGCGGCGACGCTGCCGCTGGTGGCTGCCATGCAGCCGCAGGTGATGTACGCCCAGCAGAGCGCGAATCTGCGAACCTGCGCCCGCCGCACCTGCGAACAGGTCGCGCTGCTGGCGGAAGGCGACGCGGTGATGGCGACCGGGATGCTGGAAGGCGACATGATCACCAGCGGGAATTCGCTGTGGTATCGGGTGGATTATCAGGGGCAGGAAGTCTACGTGTACAGCCAACTGGTCGGCTCCAATCCGCCGACTTCTACACCCGTTTACGTGCCTCCGACCGCTGCCCCGCCGCCGGTCTCTACCCCCATGCCGCAGATCGCGGGCTGCCCGGACCTTCACGCGACTTGCAGCGAATTGACCTGCGCGCAAGCCTATGCCTGCCTCGCGGCGGGGAACAAGAGTTCTGGATCGGGATCACGACGGAATCCCATGCGAGAGCATCTGCGGCTAATTGAGCAGCCGATAAACCGCCACGTCGCCGAGGGTGGTGACGTGGCGCAGGCGCGGCTGGGCAGCCACGTCCGCCATTGTGAACGACTCGTATTGCAGCACATCGGTGGTGACGAGGACGTAATGCACGCCCCACGCCTTCAACTGGTCGAGCGCGGCGTCCGCCGGGAAGCTGAGCAGGGCGGGGTGCTGCTGGCGATAAATGAAGGGTAGGTAGGTGCCGTAGCCGTAGGTGACGGGCTTGCCGTGAAACCGGGTGTAATACATGCCGGGTCCGCTGAGCGCCTCGCTGAGCGGGAATTCCATAATTGGCGCGTCGTCGGGCTGCTGCGCCAGCCACAGATCGACCGGGCGCGGCTCTACCGGAACGGTGGGCATGGGTTCAATCCACGACTCGAACAGCATCAAGACGATCACCCCGGCGGCGATGCCGTGACGCAGGTTCGGGCGCTTCAGCTTGTGCAGGGCGATCAGCAGACCTGCGCCCGCCAGCAGGCTGACCGCCAGCATCACGAAGACGGAAAAGCGCCCCCAGCTACGGATGCTGTCGGCGGTAGGCAGCAGGCTCCGCAGCAGCAAATCGGGCAGCGGGAGATTGAGCGGTAGGCGCGAGAAATACAGATAAGGTCCCAGACTGAGGACGAACGCCGCCAGCATCGACCACTTGAGCGCGCGCCAGTTTTTGCCTCGCGTCCAGCGCGATCCGTAAAGGGCGAGCAGCGTGCTGATTAAGCCGAGCGGGATCACAAACTCGGTGATCATGGGCGATGGGAAATCCCAGATCAAGGGGCGCACCAGCGATCCCCAGAACGGGCTAAGCGCGTTGGGCACCAGATAATCGGTGAAGCTGGCTGCCCAGAACGAGGCGTCGGAAAGCGGAACGAAGGTCGCGCCCTCGCGGTTGAGCCGCCAATAGGGAATCAGGAAGGGCACGGTCAGCACGCCGACGATCAACGCGACCACGCCGAGCGCCTGCCAGCTTCGGCGGTCAGCGCTCAGCCGACGCAGGTTGACCCCATACGCCAGCAAATAGACCGGGAGCAGCAGCCCCAGCATCAGCGCGTAGTACCACGACGACAGCGCCGCCATGCTGATCGCCAGCGCGGTGATGGCGGCGTCGCGCAGCTTGCGCCGCTCCAACCAGCGGTCGAAGCACAGCAGCGCCAGCGCGATCCACTGGGTATCGAACAGCGGCAGATGTCCGGTCAGCTTCTCCTGCCGGGAGACGCAGAAGGCGAAGGCTGCACCCGCGAAAAATGCCGCTAAGGACAGCAGGCGCGGGTCAGGCTCATCAACTACCCGCGCGAGCCAGCGTCGCGCCAGCAGGAAGGTGATCCAGCCGGTCAGCAAGGTCGAGCCGATCACGGCGAGATTGTAGGCGACCACCTCGCCGAATAACAGGGTGATGGGGATCATCAGGACGGTGTGAACCGGCGTGATCTCGCCGTATGCCAGCGAATAGCCCGCCGGGTAATTGATGTTCGGGATGAAAAACGGGTCGATGCCGCTGGTGAGCGCGTGCGGAATCCACCACATTTTCCAGACGTACTCGTAGTTGTCGAGCTTGGCGCCGCCGATGACGTGGGTACTGAACTCGGTGATCAGCGGGTAGGTGAAGATCAGCGTGAGGATCAGGTAGGCGGTGAGGGCGGGCAGGTGACGGCGTAGGTGCGCTGGTCGCAGAGCCTTTTATCCTTCGCTGTCTTCCGCCATGCGCTTGAGTTCGTAGAGCTTGGTCAGCGCCTCAATCGGGCTGAGGTGATCGACCTCCAGCGCCTTGAGCGCCGCCAGCGCCGGATTGGGCGAATCGTCGAACATCTTCAACTGCGCCGGGTTTTCGCGGCGGCGCTTCTTCGAAGGCAGCTCGAAGTCGCTGCCCTGCTGTTCAAGCTCCGCCAGCAGCTCGCGGGCGCGCTCGACCACCGGGCGGGGCAGCCCGGCAAGTTGGGCGACGTGAACGCCGTAGCTGCGATCCGCGCCGCCGGGCAGCAGCTTGTGCAGAAACACCACTTCGTCGCCTTCCTCGGAAACGGCGACGTTGAAGTTGCGGGCGCGCGGCAAAATGTTGGGCAGTTCGGTCAGTTCGTGATAGTGGGTAGCGAACAGCGTCCGGCAGTTCAGGCGCGGGTGGTTGTGGATGTACTCGATCACGGCGCGGGCAATCGCCAGTCCGTCGTAGGTCGAGGTGCCGCGCCCAACCTCGTCGAGAATCAGCAGGCTGCGGTGGCTGCTGCCGCTGAGCAGGCGGGCGGTTTCCACCATCTCGACCATGAAGGTGCTGTAGCCCGCGTGAATCTCGTCCTGAGCGCCGATGCGCGCGAAGATGCGATCCACCAAGCCGATGGTGGCTTCGTCGGCAGGCACGAAGGAGCCGATCTGCGCCAGCAGGGTGATGATGGCGACCTGCCGGATGTAGGTCGATTTGCCGGACATATTGGGTCCGGTGATGATGTGGATGCGGGACATGCTGTCGAAGTGGGTATCGTTGGGGATGTAGCGCACGCCGCCGTCAAGCATCTGCTCGACCACCGGATGCCGCCCATCTTTCACGATCAGCAGGTCGTCCTGCGTCAGTGTGGGGCGGATATAGCCCTCGCGCATGGCGACCTCCGCCAGCGAGAGGAAGCAGTCCAGATGCGCCAGCGCGCGGGCAGTGCTGAGCAGGCGATCCGAACTCGCGCTGAATTCGCGGCACATTTCCTCGAACAGGCGGCGCTCCACGTCGAGAATCTGCTCCTCGGCGTTGAGGACGAGGGTTTCGTACTCCTTGAGTTCGGGCGTGATGAAGCGCTCGCCATTCACCAGCGTCTGCTTGCGGATGTAGTCGTCGGGGACGTTGTTCGCCTGCGCGCGCGAGACCTCGATGTAATAGCCGAACACCTTGTTGAAGCCCACTTTCAGGGTGGCGATCCCGGTGCGGCGGCGTTCCTGCGGCTCTAGGTTGGCGATCCACTCGCGGGCGTCGCGGGTGGCGGTGAGGATGCTGTCCAGTTCGTCGGAGTAGCCGGGCTGGATCACGCCGATGGTATTGAGGGTGGCGGGCGCGTCCTCGTTAATGGCGGCGGCGATCCGCTGGCTGATCTGGTCACAGGGATCAAGCCGCTCGGTCAGCGCGCCGAGCGTGGGGATCGACTCAATCAGGCTTTTGATCACGGGAACGGCGTCGAGGCTCTGGCGCAGCGCCAGCAGGTCGCGGGGTCCAGCTCTGCCGATTAGCAGGCGGTTGGTCAGCCGCTCTAAGTCGCTGACGCTGCGCAGACATTCGTGGATTTCGGCGCGCAGGGTTTCGTCCCCGGTGAGCGCCTCGACCGCGTCCAGCCGGGCGTTCAGCCGCTTGATGTCCAAGAGCGGCTGGTTGATCCACGAACGAAGCAGGCGCGCGCCCATCGCCGTGACGGTGCGACCGAGCGTTCCGAGCAGGCTGCCCTCGGTTTTGCGGCTGCGGATGGTCTCGGTGAGTTCGAGGTTGCGCCGCGTGAACTGATCCAACACCATGAAGCTGGCGGTCGAGTAGGCGCGAATCGACGTGATCTGCGCCAATTTGCCGCGCTGGGTCTCGCCCAGATAGTACAAGGTCGCGCCTGCCGCGCAGATGCCGCAGGACATTTCGCCGATGCCGAAGCCGTCTAGCGTGCGAGCGCGAAAATGCTGGGTGAGCGCGCTTTCGGCGTTGGCGCGCTCAAAGCGCCAGTCCGCGACCGGGGTCAAGTGAATCCCGGCGGGCAGGGTGACGCCGCGCTCCGCCCACGCGACGGGCATGATCACCTCGCGCGGGGCGAGCCGCGCCATTTCTTCCAGCACCAGCACGCTGGCATTGTCGCCTACCAGTTCGGTGACGGCGAATTCGCCGGTGGTGATGTCGGCGTAGGCGACTCCGGCGGTCGTCCATGCGCCCGCTTCGCCCAGCGGGTAAATCGCCATCAGATAGTTGGGCTTGTCCTCGGCGAGCAGCTCCGGCTCGGTGACGGTGCCGGGCGTGATCACCCGCGTGACCTCGCGCTCGACCAGCGTGCGCCCGTTGGGTTCGGTCATCTGCTCGCAGACCGCGACGTGATAGCCTTTCTCGATCAACCGGGCGATGTAGCTTTCGACCGCGTGATGAGGCACGCCCGCCATCGGGATACGCTCGCTCTTGCTCACCGGGCGGCTGGTCAGCACGAGATCAAGCTCGCGCGCCGCGATTTCGGCATCCCCGTCGAAGGTTTCGTAGAAGTCGCCCAGCCGAAACAGGACGATGCAGTCCTGATATTTCTGCTTCACGTCTAAATATTGTTGACGTAACGGTGTGACCTGCGTCATGGTTTGGTATACTCACCGTAATGGAATCATTGACTTGAACATCTATTCTAACAAGGCGGGCGGCGGCATACCAATCGCCAGCAGGAAAGTGAATGAGAATGGAGTCGGAGTATATCGTCGGAATTGATCTCGGCGGCACGCGGATGCGGGCGGCGCTGCTGGATCGGGAGCTGAATCTGGTCGAGCGTCAGGAAGTGCCTACCGACGCTGAGCAGGGCTTGGATGCTACGCTGGGGCGGATGCAGTCGCTGGTGCAGACGATTTTGCCGAGCGATCCAGCGGTGCATATCGCCGGGATCGGCATCTCGGCGCCGGGGCCATCGAACCCCAAGACCGGGCTGCTGGTCGCGCCGCCGAATTTACCGGGCTGGCACAACGTCCCGCTGGTGGAGGTTTTGCAGAAGGCGTTCGGCTACACCACTTTTTTGGGCAACGATGCCAACGTCGCGGCGCTGGCGGAGACGGCTCACGGGGCGGCGCGCGGCTATCGCCACGTGATTTTCGTGACCCTCAGCACCGGGATCGGCGGCGGCATCATCAGCGACGGTCGGCTGCTTCTGGGCAAGGACGGTCTGGCGGCGGAAGTCGGTCACATGATCATGGTGGTGGGCGACAAAGTGACCACGCTGGAAAAAGAGGCAGCGGGTCCGGCATTGGCGCGGCACGCCCGCGAGCGCATCCTCGCCGGAGAAAAGTCGATGATCAGCGAACTGGTCGAGGGCGACCTGAGCCGCTGCACCGGGGGCATCGTTGGAAAGGCGGCAGCGGCGGGCGACGCGGTGGCGCTGGCGGTGGTCAGGCGGGCGGGCTGGATCGTGGGCTTGGGCATGACCACGCTGTTACACGTGTTCAACCCGGAAATGCTGGTTTTCGGTGGGGGTGTGAGCGCTCTCAAAGAGCTGCTGTTCGCGCCGATGCGCGAGGCAATCGAGCAGTACTGCATCGATCCAGCGTACTGGCAGGAGCTAGAGATCAAGCCTGCGGAATTGGGCGAGAACGTCAGTCTGGTGGGGGCGGCGGCGCTGGTGCTGACTCGCGGCGGCATGGAGGATGTCGCCGGGCTGGTACATAAGCTGGACGAGGCGTAAGAAAAAGTGCCGAGTACCGAGTGCCGAGTCAAAACGCAGAGGGCGCAGCGGCGCGGGTTTGATCAGGTGGTTGGGTTGGGCGCTGCGCCCCTACAAAAGATTGGGCGGACACGTGGGTCTGCCACTACGGGAACGCAGCAATTTTCGCCGGGCGTCTAGTCGGCTTTTTTCGGGCGGAAGCGGATACCTGACCACGTGTCGTCAATCGAGATGCTGGCGATGGCTTCCCACCCAGCAGCGTGAAGGACATCCCAGCCCACATCCCGGCTGATGTCGGTCTTGACCTTCGCGCTTTTCTTGGGGTGGGCGAACCAGAGCAGACCGCCCGGTTTCAGGGCTTGGAGGGCGGCGGGAGCATGGGCGTCCACCTCCGCCTTCGCGTTCACGAAGATCAGCATGAAATCGAACTGACCGTCGAGGCTGTGGCTCAGATCGACGCCTTCCGGCAGCGGATCAAGCACACTGTCGTAGCCAGCGGGCGGGTTGACCAGCGCGGCGCGGTAGCCGGGCTTGAGGAACAGTTTTTGGGCGAGGCTCTTTTCGGGCATGGTTCGCTCCTTCTAGTTGGATGATAGCACATTTGCCGCTCAAACTCGGCGTATTTTCGTGGAAAATCTTATGAAGTTCAAATTGAAGCGCGTTGCGAGCCATGTTACAATTGCGCTATGTTAATGCTTCTCGATTTCCGCGTTCGCCAGCGCGATTATCTGCTCGAAATCTCGCGCGCGATTACCGCTCAACTGGAGTTGAGCGAGGTGCTTCGGCGCGTCTTGAATGCTTCGGTCGCCATGCTTGGCGGACAGGTGGGGCTGATCACGCTGCGGGACGCCAACGGCAGCTACCGCGTGCGCGCCACGACCGGCGTGGATACCAACCGCGTGCCGGAAATCAACCAGCAGCTTCAGCAAATCCTCG
This sequence comes from uncultured Chloroflexia bacterium, assembly GCA_963814185.1. Taxonomy (GTDB): domain Bacteria; phylum Chloroflexota; class Anaerolineae; order Aggregatilineales; family Phototrophicaceae; genus Flexifilum. The sequence goes on from CAWFCF010000004.1 coordinate 996,600, forward strand.
AAGGCGAGGCGCTCGATTACGACACGCTGTACGCCAAGCTGCGGGATATGGCGGGGACGCTGGATCAACGGCTCAAGCAGCCGTTCGCGCTGCCGCTGATCTTCGCGGGCGAGCCGCTGGGCTTGCTGATCGTGTTCCGCGCGTATCTGGCGACGGCGACTTCCGACGACATGCAGGTGTTGGAGAGCTTCGCGGATCAAGCCGCGATTGCGGTTCACAACGCGCAGTTGTACGAGCGCATCGACCACGAGCGGCGGCGGCTGGCGGCGATTTTGCAGCACAGCGCCGACGGCGTGATGATCCTCGACCCGCAGGCGCACATCCTGAGCATCAACCGGGCGCTGGAACGGATGACTGGCTGGCGCTCCGCCGACGCGGTGGGCTGCGACGTGGACGAAGTGCTGACGTGGAAGAAAGTCGAGACCGGCGATCTCAAGAAAGCGTTGGATGACGGCTGGCCCTTCAACCGCGCGGCGGACGCGCCCGACTCGGTGTACGTCGAGGGCGATTTGACCCGCAAAGACGGACTCACGATCAGCCTCGGCGTGGTGTACTCGCCGCTGATGACGAGCGAAGGACAGCTTTCGAACATCATCGCCAACGTGCGTGACATCACCAACTTCCGGCAGGCGCAGGAGATGCAGAACGTCTTTATCTCCACGATTTCGCACGAACTGAAAACGCCAGTCGCACTGATCAAGGGGCACGCGGCGACTCTGCGGCGCGACGATGTCGAGTGGGATAAAGACGTGGTGCGCGAGTATTCCGGCGTCATCGAGGATGAAGCGGATCGGCTGGCGGTGCTGATCGAGAATCTGCTGACCACCAGCAAAATTCAGGCGCAGCGCACGCTGGAACTGAACCTCGACGACCTGCGGCTGGATCAACTGGCGGCGCGGGCGGTGGAGCGCTTCAGCACGCAGACCAAGATTTACCAGTTCAAGCTGAATTTCCCGCCGGAATTCCCGGTGATACAAGGTGACGAGCAGCGGCTTCGGCAGGTGCTCGACAACCTGCTCAGCAACGCGATCAAGTATTCGCCGGATGGCGGCTTGATCGAGGTCGGTGGCATGATAGACGACACCAGCGTCACCGTGTACGTGCGCGATCCGGGCGTGGGCATCTCCGAGCGCGACTTGGATCGCGTATTCGACCGCTTCTACCGAGTCGATGGGACGCTGAGCCGACGGACGCAGGGGACAGGCTTAGGCTTGTTCCTCGCCAAAGCCATCGTCGAGGCGCACGGAGGCACCATGCGCGTCGAGAGCAAACCGGGTGAAGGCTCCACCTTTTACTTCACTCTGCCGCAGCAGTAATTCCTCAATCCATCTTTAGGAGATAGACTCTTGCCGAGACAAACCAATCTCACCTGCCCGAACTGCGGGCGTCCGTTTACGGTTACGGTTGAAACGGTCGTCGATGCCGGGCAAGACCCGCAGGCGAAAGCGCGACTGCTTTCCGGGCAGTTGAACACGGTGCGCTGCCCCAACTGTGGCACGCCCGTGACCGTCGCCGCGCCGGTGCTGTATCACGACGCGAGCAAAGAATTGCTGATCGCTTATGTGCCGATGGAACTCAACCTGACCAAAGATCAGCAGGAAAAGGCGATTGGCGATCTGATGCGCGAAATGAAGATGCCGCAGCAGTCGATGAAAGCCTACATTTTCCAGCCGCGCCGCGCGCTCACCATGCAAAATCTGGTGGAGCAGGTGCTTCAGGCGGACGGCGTGACGCCGGAAATGATGGAACAGCAGCGCGCTCGCGTCCGGCTGATCGAGAGCATGATGCAGGCACCGCCTGATCTGCTGCCCGGTCTGGTCAAGCAGCATGATGCCGAAATCGACGCGCAGTTCTTCCAGACTATCACCATGATGGCGCAGCGGATACTCAACGAGGGGCGGTCTGACCTCGCGGAGCCGCTGGTGCAGCTTCAGCAGGTGATCGCCGAGCAGTCCAGCTTTGGGCAGGACTTGATCGAGCGAAGCCGGGTGCAGGAAGAAGTGATCGCCGAAATCGCCGGGGAACTGGAGCAGATGGGCGAAGGCGCGACCCGCGAGGATTTCCTCAATCTGGCGCTGCGCTACGCGAAGGACGACGAGCGGCTGCAAGCGCTAGTCGGGCTGGCGCGCCCGGCGTTCGACTACACTTTCTTTCAGGAAATGAGCGTCAAGATCGGGCAGGCTCCGGCGGATCAGCGCGACTCGCTGGAAGCTCTGCGCGACGCACTGCTGGAACTGACGACCATCATCGACCAGCAGACGCAGGCGGCGCTGCGCGAAGCCGCGAGTGTGCTTCAGGAGATCGTCACTGCGCCCGATCTGGATCAGGCGGTGATGCAGCACGCCGATCTGCTGGACGACACCTTCATGGCGGTGCTTTCCGCCAACATTCAGGAGTCGGAGCGGCGGGGCGACCTGAATGCGTCGGCGAAGCTGAAGCTGGTCTACGACCGGGTGCTGGCGCTGATGCGCGACAATATGCAGCCCGAGCTGCGCTTCATCAACGACCTGCTGGCGACCGAAACCGACGAAGAAGCCAGCAGCCTGATCCAGCAGGACGCCGGGAATTATGGTGCGGCGCTGCTGGAGATGATGGACGCGGTCGAGAAGGCGCTGGCTCAACGCGGGGACAGCCCCATGCTGCAGAAGCTGATCTTCCTGCGCGAGCAGGCGGAAAAAGTGCTGAGCTAGCCGTCAGCGATTACTCGTTAGCGATCAGCAATCAGCGAGGACCAAATCAGGGCACGGCAGCGCCGTGCCCCTACAAAATACCTCGCGCGAACGTACAATCGCTATCAGCAATTATCCAAGCAAACAAGGGCGGGTCACAGACCCGCCCCTACAAAGGTTCCCCTCAAACCAACACCTTCGCGGCGTATAGGAATCCTACGGTTTTCCTACGGGGATAGTAATTTTGCTGATCTTCGTGTAACCTCGTCCGCGGATTGCCGAGCCGAAGCCCGGCGTTCCCGATGAACCTTTGGATAACAGGGATTTGACTATGCAGCATAGTCTTCGTCTTTCACGCAGCGCGGGATGGCTTGCACTGCTGGCGCTGGTGCTGGCATCAGCGCTGCTGATCAAGCCAATTCAGGCGCAAACCGTGCCAACCGCTACCCCGACCGATCCCTTGTGGATCGCCTTCTCCAAGACGCGAGACGCGCTGGAGAACAAGTTCCACGTCGATTTGACCATTGTCAGCAACTGGCAGTTCTTCGAGCAGCCGTTTGACGGCGGCATCGACGACTGCGTGGCGCTGGACGATCCGAACTCGGCGCGCCCGCTGTACTACGGCTGGCGCTTCGTGATCACGTCGCTGGATGGGCGCCAGTTTGAGGGGCGTTCCAGCTTCGATGCGACCATCGTCACCGCCTGCGATCACGTGACGCAGGCGAGCGCTCCGGCTGCGCCGAGCGACAACGGCAGTTTGCCGCCGCCAGTCGCCGGGAGCGCGGCGGTGGGCGGCTTCGAGCTGGGCGGTCAGGTGCTTCAACTGAACGGCAACACCATCAGCCTGATGCAGCGCGCGCATATGACGTGGGTCAAGACGCAGGTTCGCTACGAACTCGGTCAGGACGGTGGCTCGGTCGCCGGGATCGTCGGCGCGGCGCACAGCAGCGGCTTCAAGATTCTGGTGAGCGTGCTGGGCGATAAGACCCAGATGGGCGACTTCAACGGCTACATCAACAGCTACAGCAGCTTCGTCGCCGGGGTTGCGGGCGCGGGCGCGGACGCGATTGAAGTCTGGAACGAGGCGAATATCGACCGTGAATGGCCCTCCGGCTCGATCAACGGGGCGAACTACACCCAGCTTTTGGCGGGGGCTTTCAACGCCATCAAGAGCAAGAACCCGAACGTCATAGTGATCAGCGCTGCACCTGCGCCCACTGGGTACTTTGGGACGGCGGGCTGCGGCAGCGGCGGCTGCAACGACGATGTGTTCATGCAGCAGATGGCGCAGGCAGGCGCAGCGAGCTACCTCGACTGCGTGGGCTTGCACTACAACGAAGGCATTGTCCCGCCGACCCAGAGCAGCGGCGATCCGCGCGGCGACAACTACCCGACCCGCTACTTCCAGTCGATGCTTCAGCGCGGCTATGGGCCCTTCGGGGGCAAGCCGGTCTGCTTCACCGAACTGGGCTACCTGTCGGGGCAGGGCTTCAGTCAGGCGATCCCGGCGAGCTTCGCGTGGGCGGATAACACCACCGTCGCGGAGCAGGCGGCTTGGCTGGCGGGCGCGGCGACCGCATCGGCGCAGAGCGGCAAGGTGCGCCTGATGATCGTGTTCAACGTGGATTTCCCGGCGTTCACTGCCGACGATCCGCAGGGTGGCTACGCGATGCTGCGACCGGACGGCTCCTGCCCGGCGTGCGACTCGCTTGGCTCGGTCATGGGCGGATAAGAACATCGGGCGCGGCATCCCATCGTCAGATGGGCGTGACCTTATACCTGAAGTGATACGAAACGAGGCGATCCGATTGGGTCGCCTCGTTTGATTCCGGGGGGCAACAAATGGGCTGGGCTGCGCGTAAGTAAGGGTAGAGGATCGAAACGGAGAACGGTGAGATGATTCCGATCATACTGGCTTACGGGCTGACCGGGAGCTTTTTTCTGCTCGAAATGGCGGCTTCGGCAGGGGCGCGAGGCGAAAAGCTTGGATCGCGGAGGGTTTGATCGCGGCAGCACGGCGGTGGTCGGGTTGGCGACCGCGACGCCGATACTGGGCTTGCTGATCGCGCCGTTGGTCGCGCGGACGCTGCCGCCGCTGCTTCAGTGGGGCGGCGTGGCGCTGATGGTCGGCGGGCTGGCGATGCGGGTTTGGGCGTTCAGTGCGTTGGGACGGTTCTATACCCGCACGCTGCGGGTGAGCGACCAGCAGACGGTGGTCACGGCGGGACCCTACCGCTACATCCGGCATCCCGGTTATCTGGGGATGCTGGCACTGTGGATCGGGGCGGGGCTGGCAGCCGGAAATGCGATTCTGCTGCTGATCGGGACGGTGGTGGTGACGCTCGCCTACCTGTATCGCATGGATGCGGAAGAAGCGATGCTGGTGCGGTTGCTCGGCGACGATTACCGACGCTATCGGACGCACACGCGGCGGCTGATCCCGCTGATTTACTAACGTGAAGGGGCACGGCACGCCGTGTCCCTACAAGAGTGCTGCGCCTGTGGGGGGGATTGGGCGCAGCACGCTGCGCCCCTACGCTGCTAATCGCCGAGCGGCAAGGGCGAGACTTCGTAGGGGCGCAGGCGGTCGGCGTACTGCTGCAAGACCGGGTGCCCGTGATCGTTGAAGTGACCTTTCACGTGCTGCAAGTCAAGCTGCGCGGCGCTGTGCGGAGTCTTCATCTCAGGGGCGAAGCGGCGCAGCTTGCGGCGGTATTCCCACTGTTCCAGCACGTCGCCGATTTTGCCGCCGAGCAGCCACTCACCCGCGCGCTTGAGGCTGCCCCAGACGCGCCCGGTCGCGGATTCCGGCTCGACGAAGTAGGGATCGCCTGCGTTGGGGAGATACTCCGCCGTCCAGCGGTTTTGGTCGCGCATGGCGCGGTAGATCGCCAGCCCGTAGAGCGGCACCATCTGCGCGACCTCGTGTGCCATGAACAGGTCGCGCTTGTCCTGTGTGAGCGCGCTCTCCGCCAGCACGTAATTAGGGCAAACCACCATGCCGCGCCGCTTCGCCAGCCGCACCAGCAAAATGGCGAAGGCGCGCGCCAACCAGAACTCGCCCGGCAGCCGTCACCAACACGTAATCGAGGTCGTCGTCCTCCGCCCAAGCATTGCGAACCGCCAGCGCCCCGGTGAGCGCGACCATGCGCACGAAGGGCAGGCGCGCCAACCAGCGGGCGTAGGTCAGCGCGGGCGACCAGAGCAGCGCGGACGCCTGATCGCGCTCAGCGCGCAGTGAAATCAACGACTGCCGCCCGGCGCAGATCACGTATTCCGAACCGATTTCGAGTTCCTGACGCAGGAAGGACGACGAATCCAGCGCGGCATCGACCTGCGCGCGGCTCACCGGCTGATCGGCGATTAAGTAGTGGTGCAGCTCCCGGCGGTTGAGCGGAAATTGAAAAATATCCGCATAGATCACCGTGCGGAGGATGGCGTCCTCAATCGGGGACAAGGCTCTGCCTTTCGGGTCAGCCCCAACTCCACAGCCACAGATTGGTGAAATGGCAGATCGTGGTGTTGATCTCGAAATTCACCGCCGCGATGCCGACCTCGCCGTTCTGCGCCGTGTCGTCGACTGAGCCGACCAACTGCCGGTCGATATAGTAATATACAGTATTATCGTCGGCAATGAGCAGCAGCAGATGGGTTCCGGCGGAAATCGACGGGTTGGTGCCGTAGATTCCGGGGCTAAAGGTATCGCCGCTGCGCTGGGAGATTCCGTACTCCCCGACCTGATCCAGCCACGCGAGCGTATAGTCGGAGTCGCTGGTGAAGCGGAACACCAACCCGCATCCGGCGGCGCCGGGCGATGCCGTAGTCAGGTCGAGCGTGGCGCCGAGCGCGAAGTTGCGATACTGCACGCCGCGCCCCAACATCACCCGGTTGATGCCGCCTCCGGTGGACTGTACCGAGCTATCTGGCAGAGTGAGCGACATTTGACCGTCGGCGGAGACCACGTGATTGCGCTTCAGCCCCAGCACGATCTGGCTGCCGTCCCCGGCAGGAATCTCCTGCGGGATCACGTAAGCCCCGTCCACCACCGCCGGAGTGGTGACCACCAGATTGTCAAAGCTGGCGCTGGTCTGGCTGGGCGCGGGCGAGAAGGTGCCCGCCATCACGCCGATCTGCCCGGCGCCGCTCAGCGCGCTGTCGGAGGCGCTGCCGATGTAGCCGGTGTTGTAGAAGAAGTCGAAGCCGACGCCTTTCGCCAGCACGCCGATGCTGAAGTGATTCGCGCCGGGCACGATGTTGGGGTGCGGCGTCCAGTCGTGGACGACCCGCTCGCTGCCGTTTTGCATCAGCGTGAAGCGCCAGCTTCCCTGCGCGTTGATCGACAGCAGGTAGTAGCTGTCCGCCTGCCGACGCAGCGCCATGCCCACCACCCAACCGGATGGATTGGTGACGGTGACATCCGCCTGCGCGTAAAAATCGTCGAAGTTGGGGCTGCTGCTGTCGAAGGCGCTGCCCATCACCCGCGCGCCGCCGCCGATGCTCAGGTCAAGCTGCCCGCCGGACTGCTGCGCGGTCAGACCGGGATCGAGCGCCTGCCACTGGCTGCTGCTGAAGTCGTCGCTGTAGGCGGCAACGCTGTAGCCGGGCAGCATGGTCAGCACGTAGCTGCCGGAACTACCGTTGAAGCCGGAAACGGTCAGGGTGTAGGTATCGGTGCGGGGCATGGTGACGGCTTCCAGCAGCGGATTCAGGCTGGCGGGATAGTCGTAGTCGTCGCTGCTGACCACTTCGTGACCGCTGCTATCAGTCAGGGTCATCTGCGGGTCGAAGCCATCGGTCTGGGCTTCGAGCGTGAAGGACAGCACCGCGCCACTCTGGGCGCTGAACGTCCAGTCGTTGGTGCGGTTTGGCTGCACGCTTCCGGTCACGGGCTGGCGCAGCGACAAACTGGTCTGCGCCTGTGCCGGATGCGAGATCGAGAGCGCGAGGACGAGGGCGAGCAGCAGCGTGAGTTTCAGTTTACGGGCATCCATTCGGGGTACTGAGTTTTTAGGCGAGTGATATAGGTTTCAAAGTCGGCGGGGGTCATTTCGACGCCCGCTAGCCAGCGGAAATTCTCGGCATCGCGCAGGCGGCGCTGCTCCCCGGCGAGGCGCAGGTCTTCGCGGACAGGCTCGTCCTTCTTGCCTTTGCGCTGGGCGATCAGCTTTTTGAACTGAGACGCCATGCTGAAGTTTTCGACCTGCGCCGGTGACATGAAGCTGTAAACGGTGAGCGACTTGTTTTCGAATTCGAGCGCGCAGGCGAGCATCGACCAGCCTTTGGGCACGCGGGCACGCTTGCTGATTTCGGAACGACCACAGCAGAGCGGTGGCGGGGTCTTCGGCGAGGATTTCCTGCTGAGCGGCGGCTTTCTGAAGCAGCCTCACGCCGCTCTGGTCGATCTGCACCGCGCGACCGCTGGGCCAATGCTGCTTGAGAAGGCGTTCCAGCAGCGCGGTGACGCCGTAGGCAACGACAAAGCCGAGCAGCAGCCCTAGAATACTGAAGCCTTCGCTGGGAATCACGATGCTGAGGATGAAGAAAGCGATCATCCATGAGCCGATGAAGAGCAGAATTACCGTAAGGCGCAGTAATCCGTGTTCCCTATCGACCGGGATGGTCAGAGCGTTATCCACTACTGGGTTATCCACAAGACTTATTCCGTTACCGGGCGCGAGCGCTGCGCGAATACGATCACACGCGGCTCGCGCATCGAGGCGGGGTCGATCCCTTCAAGCTGGACGTTTAACAGCGCCATTATGCCGAAACCCGCGCGCTGAAGCAAGGCAGTCACCACCTGAATCGGGAATCCACGCAGGACGCGGCGGGTGTGCTGGCGATGCCAGCCCGCTTTTTGCCGCTGAAACAGGATGTATTCGCCCATGCTCGCCTGACGGTCGTAGTCGAAGCGGTGGGTGAGGAACGCGGTGAAGGTATCCTCGTCGACGACCACGCCGGTTTCGGAATCGCGGTGCGCCAAGCCCTCGATGGTGTGCAGGTCGAAGACGAACAGACGGTTGTCGCTGAGCACATGGGCGACCGAGGCGAAGACGGTTTCGAGGTCGCGCAGGCTGTTGAGTTCGTTGACCACGTCCAGCGCCAGCGCCAGATCGATGTCGTGCAGGTTACTGAGCGCACGCACGTCGCCCTCGTAGAACTGGTAGGACAGCCCAGTATTGGTGATCGACTGCTGGGCGAGGCGCAGCATGGCGGGCGAAAGGTCAATGCCCGTGATGTTGTAGCCCTTGTTGGCGAGCCAGCGGACACTAGTGCCAGTCCCGCAGCCGAGATCGACCACCCGTCGCCCGATCCAGTCGTGGGCTTGGGCGTAGTCGATTAAGGCGGGGGTCATGCGCTCGGCAAAGTCCGCCATGCCGAGCCGGTCGTATACGGGCGCGAGCCGGGCATAGTCGTCGCTCATGAACTGTCCTCTCTACTGGCGCACAAACAGCGGCGCATAGCTGTAAACCATGTCGAGCGACGTACTATAGATGACCACAGTATGATACTGCGTGAGATCGGTATCGTTTGGTAGGATGTAGTTCTGGCTGCCATCGCTGGCTTGCAACTGCGCCACGTCCAGCGGATCGACTCCGTTCGCGCTCAAGTCGGCAGCGGTGGCGGGCGATTGGGCGGCGGAAAGCTCGACGTGGAGGTCAGGTCCGCCGAGCATCCGCAGGTCTTGGATGCGCAGCAGCAGCTCGTTGGTGGCATCCTGATAGACACTCACGGTGCCCTGTGCCCACAACACGGCGTTAATCGGCTGGAAGGTGCCGCTGGCAACCGTCACCGGGGCGTTCATTTCGGGCATCGCCTGCTCCTCGTCCGAGAGGGCAACGCGCGGCGCCAGCGCCGCCGCCACCATCGCCAGCGCTTTCTGGTGATCCTGCTGATCGTAGGCGAGATAAGCGTGCTGCTGCTCCTGCGGTAGCGTCAGAAAGCTGCTCTGCAACTGCGGGGCGAGTCCCGGAAAGGCTTCCACCGGGGCGGGCCCACGATTTTCAAGGATGGGCTGCCAGTACGAAAAAGTAAAGGTTGCGACGACCAGCAAGGCTCCCACCACCATCAAAAAGATTCGGAGACGCATTGGCGCGAGCCTAGCCTACCGCAAGCCAAAGATCGGCTGGTGGTTAGGGACGCCGCGTGGGCATGTAATAGCCCTGACTGGGCGCGGTGACAATGTAGGTCGGGTAGCGCGGATTTTCTTCGAGCTTTTGGCGCAGGCGCGAGATGTTGACGCGCAGAACCGAGTAATCGCCTTCGTATTTCTCTCCCCAGACGGTACGCAGCAGTTCGTCGTGTGTGATGACCGTTCCGGCGCTGCGCATGAGCGTTACGAGTATCCCGTATTCGACGGGAGTCAAATGCAGTTTCTTGCTGCGGATGCTTACCTGACGGCGCGCCATGTCCAGCTCCAGATGCCGAACGCGCAGGCGGGTATCGGCGGGCGGCGTCCAATCGACCACGCGGCGCAGGAGCGCATGAACGCGGGCGACCAGTTCTTCGGGCGAGAACGGCTTCGCCACGAAGTCATCCGCGCCTTCTTCGAGCGCGATCACCTTACTGCGTTCGTGGGTGACACCGCTCAGCACGATCATGGGCAGCAGTGAACTGGATCGCACCTGCCGCAGCAAGTCCAGCCCATTCATGTCCGGCAAACTCATATCCAGCAGCACCAGATCGGGCTGGGTGTTGGTGATCTCGTTGAGCGCGATCTCCCCGGTATCGGCGATCACGGCGGTGTAGCCGGAGGTTTCCAGCAGCTCCGTGACGAAATCGGCGGTATTTTCGTCGTCTTCGACGATCAATATCAGTCGGTTTTGCTCGTTCCGCGTCAGCATAGTTATGTCCCGGGCACCTGATTACGGCTTTTAAACGCTCTACGAACTTGGCGTAATTAAAGCATAAATCCCGTTATTCTGGCAAGCGGTGATTATACAGGATTATTGTAATTTTAGCATGTGACGAATTTCGTGAGTGGAAAGAAATGCACGCGGAGGGGAAACATCGGTTGATGGGCACGCCGGGGCTTGAACCTGGAACCGCTCGGATGTAAACCGAGTGCTCTGCCAATTGAGCTACGTGCCCCTATCATCAGACCATTTTATTATAGCCGTCTGCGTTAATCAATGCCGACGAAGGCAGAGAATGCTCACAGCCTCGGCGGAGTGACGCCGGTCTGCCCCTGATATTTGCCTTTACGGTCGGCGTAGGAGATTTCGCATTCCTCGTCGGCTTCGAGGAACAAGACCTGCGCGATGCCCTCGTTGGCATAGATTTTGGCGGGCAGCGGCGTGGTGTTGCTGATCTCGATGGTGACGTTGCCTTCCCAGAGCGGCTCAAAAGGCGTGACGTTGACCACGATCCCGGCGCGGGCATAGGTCGATTTGCCGAGGCAGATGCACAGCACCTTGCGCGGGATGCGGAAATACTCAATCGAGCGCGCCAGCGCGAACGAATTGGGCGGAATCACGCAGATGTCGTCGGTCACGATGTCCACGAACGAGGCGGTCGAGAAGTTTTTCGGATCGACCACTGCCGAATAGACGTTGGTGAAGACCTTGAACTCGTTGGCGATGCGCATGTCGTAGCCGTAGGAGGACAGCCCGTAGGAGATCACGCCGTCCCGCTTGAGGCTTTCGGTGAACGGCTCGATCATGCCCTGTTCGAGCGCCATCTGACGTATCCAGCGATCCGGTTTGAGTCCCATGTGTCCCCCTGAAGTTAAAAGTAGAAAGTTAAAAGTTGAAAGTGCGGTTTGCGTGAATCCCTTTAACTATCAACTTTTAACCTTTAACTGCCTTTACATCACGTCGGGCGCGGACATGCCCATGAGCGACAGCACGCGCTCAAACGTCACCTGCGCGGCGCGGAAGAAGCGCAGACGCGCCTTCGCCACCTCCGGCGGGACTTCGCTGTGCATCACGCGCACGTTGTCGAAAATCGGGTGAAAGACGTTCGCCAGTTCCAGCGCGTAGAAGGCGATGCGGTGCGGCTCGAACTGGCGCACCGCCGTTTCGATCACCTCGGTGAGTTCGAGGGCTTTGCGCAGGAAGGCGAGTTCTTCGCCTCCCAAGAGACTCAAATCGGCGCCCTCGTCGCGGATGCCGCGCGCCGCCGCCTCGCGGAAAATCCCGGCGCAGCGGACGTGGGCATACTGGATGTAGTAGACCGGGTTCTCGTTGCTCTGCTTGACGGCGAGGTCGAGGTCAAAGTTCAACTGCGAATCGGCGCTGCGCGCGAGCAGCATGTAGCGCACCGCGTCGGCGCTGGTCTGATCGATCAGGTCGTCGAGGGTGTCGTAGACGCCGCGCCGGGTGCTCATGCGGACTTCCTTGCCGTCGCGGATGGCGCGCACCAACTGGTTGATGATCACGTGGACTTTGGAGGCGTCGTAGCCGAGTGCGGTCAAGCCGTACTGCACGACTTTGTACTGCGCCGCGTGATCCGCACCCAGAACGTTGACCGCCAGATCGAAGCCGCGATCCAGCTTATTGATGTGATAGGCGATGTCGGGCAGGGTGTAGGTCGGCTCGCCGTTGGATTTGACCATCACGCGGTCTTTGCTGTCGCCGAAGGCGGTGCTGCGGAACCAGAGCGCCTCGCCTTTGTCGCCCAGTTCCTCGCGCTCTTCGGGCGTCGCCGCTTCTGGGACGTTGGCGCGATAAATGTGACCGCGCTCCTGTAGTTCTTCGAGCACCTTCCAGATCGCGCCGCTCTCGTAGAGGCTGTTCTCGTTGAAGAATTGGTCATGGCGAATCTGCACGCGCGCGAGACTGGCTTTGATCCAGTCGAACATCTTGGCTTCGGCGAAGTCCTTGAAGGGCGTCCAATCCGAATCTGCCCACGAATCGCCATGTTCCGCCACCAACTCCTGCGCGAAATCGATCAGGTAGTCGCCTTGATAAAACTTGCCGTCGGTGGGGAACTCGACTGGGCGACCCAATGCTTCGAGATAGCGCAGGCGCAGGCTGTTGCCGAGATTACGCATCTGCGCCCCGGCGTTGTTGAAGTAGTATTCGCGCTCGACGGCGTAGCCCGCCGCCGCCAGCAGGCGCGCCATCGTGTCGCCGATCACGCCGCCGCGACTGCGCCCGACGGTCAGCGGTCCGGTCGGGTTGGCGCTGACGAACTCGACCTGCGCCTGCTTGCCCACGCCCAGATCAAGCTGAGACAGGCGCTCACCTTCGGCGATGATGGCGTCGGTCTGCTGGCGCAGCCAATCCGCATCCAGCCGGAAGTTGATGAAACCGGGATGCACCACTTCGACCGCGCCGACGAACTCCGGCTTGACGTAGTGGTTGGCGATCTGGGTGGCGATGTGGAACGGATTCAGCTTGGCGGGCTTGGCGAGCTGCATGGCAATCGCCGCCGCGTAATCGCCCTGTTCGGCGCGCTTGGGCGGGCAAATCTCGATTTCGGGAAGATCAAAGGCGGGCAAATCTCCGGCGGACTGCGCGGCTTGGATCGCCTGCGCAACCGATCCGGCGAGTTCATGGGGGAGCAGCTTCAAGATGGAATTTCCTTCACAGGTGTGCCGAATTCATGCTGGCGCATTCTATTCGGGTTTGCGAAGGTTCGCAAGATCAGTGAACCACCAGCTCAATCGCGCCGTCTGGTTCAACCGGCGCGTGAAACTTGCAGTTGGGGCAGTCCCAGCCGTTTTCCGCTTCGACCAGCAGCGCTTGCTGGCAGCGCGGGCAGCGCAGAACTTCCGCCAGCGGGCGCGCGCCAGTCGGCTGCGAGGTGCCCGCCTTGCGCCCCCATGCGCGGTCGTAATCGACCTGCCAGTAATCAACCTGCAGGTTCTCGATGCCCAGCGCTTCCAGCGCCGCGCGCAGGTCATCGCCGGAGCGAGTTTTGCCGGGCATCAGGCGGGTGTGGATGCGGTTGGTGATCAGCAGCAAGCCGCCCGGTCGCAGCACGCGGACGATCTCCCGCAGGACGGCGTCGGCATTGACCATGAATTCGAGGGCTTCGAGGCAGGACACCACGTCGAAGGTGTCGTCGGGAAAGGGGAGATGCTCCGCCGGAGTCCAGATCAGCGAGACGCGGGTCTGATTGCCGAGCTTGTAGGCGGCATGTGCCAACATCCGGCGGCTGAGGTCGGCGGCGACGATCCGCCCGTGAAAGCGGCGGTGGCGCAGCAGCGCCAGCGGCAGCCGCCCGGTTCCGGTCGCCACGTCCAGCACCAGCGGCGCGGTCTGCGGGGCGATGCCGCTCATGATCGGCTGCGCCAGCAGCATGTGGTCGTATTCCTTGCTGTACTGCTTGATTTCGTCGTAGCGCTCGGCGTAGAGGTCGTAGAGCCAGATCACCACCCGGCGACCGAGATAGACGCCTTCCGACGCGACCAGCAGCCACCAGCCCAGCACGATCACGCCGAGCGCGACCAGCGCCAGCACCACCAGCGTGGCGATCTGGCTCACGGGAGCAGCCCTTGCTCGCGCAGCCACGGGACGCAGCTTGCGATCCCGGCATCCAGATCGATGCGGGGAGACCAGCCCAGCAGGTCGCGGGCTTTCGCCATTTTGTAGGTGACCTCGCGCTGCATGAAGGCGACCTGATCGGGCATATCGCGCGCCATGCTGTGCGGCGGCGCGAGCAGCATCACGCCCCACGCCAGCAGGAGCAGCAGTCGTGGGGGTATCGCCAGCCAGTTATCGTGACCCGCGAGCAGCGAATAACCGCCGATGAACTCGCGCCACGCCGGAGCCGGGTCGGGCGTGCAGTTGAAAATCTGGTCGACGGCTGCCGGATGCGCCCCCGCCGTCACCAGCATGTCCACCACGTCGTCCACGTGGATCGGGAAGGCGGAGCCGCGCCCGCTGCCGACAAAGGGCGTCGGGTTGAGCTTCGCCAGCCGGAACAGCCCGCCAGTCCAGTTGACCGAGCCGGGTCCGTAGATCATGCCGGGGCGGATAATGGTGTAGGGCAGGGCGCTTTCGCGCACCCACTGCTCGGCTTCGGCTTTGGTGTTGCCGTAGGGATCAGCGCCGGGCGCGAGCGCCATTTCCTCGGTCACGTCGCCCGCGTAGTTGTAGCCGTAGGCGCTGATGCTGCTCACGTGGACGAAGCGAGCCGCGCCCGCTTCGGCGGCGGCTTGCAGCACCTTGCGGGTGCCCTCGACGTTGACCGCGTGCTGGCGCTCATAGCTGCCGGAAGCGACCGCAAGGTGAAAAACCACGCAGCAGTCCTGCGCGGCGCGGCGCATGGAGTCGAGGTCGGTCACGTCGCCGACGAAGACTTCGATACCCCGCTCGCGCAGAAAATCGGGGTTGTGATGGGCGCGCGCCAGCCCGCGCACCCGGACACCGTCGGACGCCAGCCGCAGCGCCAGCGCCCCGCCGAGAAAGCCGCTCGCGCCCGTGACCAACACCTGCTGATCGGCGAGATTCATGGCGTCCCGCTCGGCTGAGCGTCGGCGGCTTCAAGCAGGTCTTGCTCGCGGAACTGCATGGCATACAACCGGGCGTACAGCCCGTTCTGCGCCATGAGTTGGTCGTGCGAGCCGAGTTCGATCATGGAGCCTTTCTCCAGCACGGCGATGCGGTGGGCGATGCGAACCGTGCTGAGGCGGTGGGCGATGATCACGGTGGTGCGCCCTTGCATCAGCCGGGCGAGCGCGTCCTGCACTTCATGCTCGCTCTCGCTGTCGAGGCTGCTGGTGGCTTCGTCCAGCAGCAGCACGCGCGGGTCTTTGAGCAGTGCCCGCGCAATCGCCACCCGCTGGCGCTGCCCGCCGCTCAAGCGGATGCCGCGCTCGCCGACGATGGTCTGGTACTGATCGGGCAACTCCAGTATGAAGTCGTGCGCGTTGGCGGCTTTCGCGGCTTCCTCGATCTCGGCTTCGCTGGCTTCCAGCCGCCCATAGCGGATGTTCTCGTAGATGGTGCCGCCGAACAACAGCGTCTCCTGCGGCACGATGGCGATCTGGTCGCGCAGGCTTTTCTGGGTGACTTTGCGCAAATCAATGCCGTCCATGCACACGCTGCCGACGGTCGGATCGTAGAAGCGCGGGATCAGGTTGAACAGGGTGCTTTTGCCCGCGCCGCTGGGTCCGACCAGCGCCAGAATCTCGCCGGGCGCGATGTCGAGGGCGATGTCGTGCAGCACTTCCTGCCGCGCCTCGTAGCGGAAGGAGACGTGATCAAAGCTGATGCGCCCGTCCGCCCGCGAGAGGGTGGCGGCGTCGGGCGCGTCGAGGATGTCGGGCTTGATGTCCATGATCTCGAACACGCGCTTGGTCGCGCCGAATGCTTGCTCGAACGAGGTGTAGACCGTCAAAATCGAGGCGAGGCTCCCGGCGATACTCACGCCGTAGATCAGGAAGGCGATCAACTCGCCGCCGGTGAGCCGACCCGCCAGCGCCTCGCGCCCGCCGAACCACAGCACCAGCGCGATCCCGCCGAAGCCGATGAACCCGGTCAGCGAGCCGACCAGCGCCCGCGCGCTGAGCATATCCACCGCGATCTTGAAGGCGCGCTGAATCGAGTCGGCGAAGCGCTCGCGCTCGTATGGCTCGCGCCCGAAGCTCTTGACCTCGCGGATCGACTGCAAGACCTCGCTGGCGACGGTGGTCGCGGCGGCAAGCTCGTCCTGCACCTGCGTGCTGGATCGGCGCAGCATCCTGCCGAAGAATGCGCCCAGCCCGCCGATCAGCGGCGCCATCACCAGCACGAACAGGGTGAGCCGCCAGTTCAGCACCAGCATGATGATGATCGAGCCGATCACGATCAAGACCTGCTGGAGCAGGGTATTGACGTTGCTGGTCATGCCATTGCGGATCATGGTCACGTCGCTGGAGAGGCGCGAGATCAACTCGCCGACGCGCCGCTTCGAAAAGAAGCCGAGCGACAGTTCTTGCAGGTGGTTGTAGAGTTGCAGCCGCAGGTCGAGCACCACCCGCTCGCCGATGTAGTTGACGAAATAGGTCTCGAAGTAGGACGAAATCGAACGGACGATGAACACGACGATCAGCACGAGGGTGATCTGGTCGAGCAGTTGGGTGTCGTGCGCCACCAGCACCGAATCGACCACCTGCTGGATCACCGCCGGAAAGACCAAGCTCAGCGCGGAGCTGATCAGCAGGGCGATGAAGGCGACGCCGATCTGCCGCCAGTAGGGTTTGAGATAGCCGACCATGCGCGCCCAGTTGATGGGCACGTCCGGGGTTTCGCCCGACGGATTTTCCGTGACGCGCGCTCTCCGTCTCATGAACATGGGGGTGCAGCTTTCAGCTTGTTGTGCGAAATTTCGCAGCTATTCTAGCACCATCCGCGGGCACAGCGGACTGGATGGAATCAGGCGTCGCAGGCGGGCAGGCGAAAGGCGAAGGTGCTGCCCTTGTCCGGCTCGCTGGTCGCCCAAATTTCGCCGCCGTGACGGTTGATGATGCGCCGCGCCAGCGTCAAGCCGAGTCCGCTGCCGGGCAGCGCGCGGACACGCGGGTCGCGGGCGCGGTAGAGGCGGTCAAACACCAGCTCAAGTTCGTCCGGGGCAATCCCGATGCCGCGATCTGCGACCGAGCAGAACACCTGCTGATGGTCGCCCCATGCATGAACCGCGACCATCTGCTGCTCGCCGGAGTAGAGGATGGCGTTGTGCAGCAGCGCGTAGATCACGGCGTGGATGCGGTCGGGGTCGCCCATGATCGGCGAGAGCGGCTCCTGCACCGAAATGAAAAACGTAATCTGCTTCGCCTGCGCGACCGGAGTTAGCGCCTCGATTACGCTTTGGATGATCTGCCTGAGTTCGAGCCGGGTCTGCTTGAGCGGCATCCCGGCTTCGATCCATGCCAGATCGACCAGATCGGCGGCGACGGCGTGGAGCTTGGCGGCGGTATCGCGCACGCGCTGGAGGAACAAGCGCTGTTCGGGGTCGAGGTCGCCGTCGATCAACTCGGCGTAGCCGATCAGGGCGGCAATCGGGTTTCGCAAGTCGTGCGCCACCTGCGTGAGGAAAGGCTTCGCGGCGGGCGTCGAGGTCGCGCTGAGCAGTCACGTCCTTGAGCAGCACCAGCCGTCGCCCATCGTCGAGCGTGGCAGCAGTTCCGAGCGCGGAGCGATCATGGGGGAGGGGCAGGGAAAGCGTGGTGTCCGACTCGAACAGGCGGAGCAGCGGCGGATGATCCGCGAAGCAGGTCTGCACAGGCTCACCGACCAGTTGATCGGCAGATGTGCCGAGCAGCGCCGCAGCCGCCGGGTTCACCTGTTCCAGCAGCCCGCTCGCATCGGCGATCAGCAGCCCGTCGGTCATCTGCTGGAAGACGAACGGGATCACGAGCCTTTGCTCCGCACTTCCTGCCACTCTGCATTCGGCGGCAGGTGGACGGAGCCGCTCGGAAACTCGATGTCGGTGCCGTCGGCGGAGCGGCGGACGCTGACGCCGTACTGGGTCACGGTGACCGGGTGGTTCCAGTAGAAGGCGCCGCCAGTCCAGACGCGGGTTTTCGAGAGAATCCGCACGCCGAGCACGCGGAGCAGCAGGTGGAGCGGCACCAAGCCGAGTGTACTGCCTTTTTCGCCCAAGCCGCGCGGCTCGTCGGCGTGATAGAACTCGTAGAAGGTGTGGTTTTCGCGCAGCACCGCCGTTTGCACGGCGATGAAGCGGTGGATCAAATCGGTGGCGAGGTCAACCCGGTCGTGCTCCATCAAGCCTTCGCCCATCAGCGTGAGCCAGTACGCCCACACGCCGACGCTGCCTTCGGCGCGGGCGGGGCTGTAGTACGGGTCTTGCGCCGAGAACATCAGCACGCCGTTCTTGCGCCAGAACTCGGACGGGTTGGTGAGATGGTCGATCAGCGCGGCGGCGCGCCCCGGCGGAATGCTGACCGTCCAGAGCGGCAGCAAGCCGTTGAGGTCGAAGCCATTGGTCGCCATCGTGCGGGCGCTGACGTGGTACACCCGCGCGATGCCCTCGGCGCGAATCCGGTCGATCTGCGAGTAGGCGTTGCGGGTGGTGTAGACGCCCCGGCTCTGCGTCCAGACCAGCGTGTCGGTGTCCTCCTGCACGCGGTTGCCCAGCGCGTCAACACCGCTGAGGTGCAGCTTCAGCTTGGGCGCGGGGCTGGTGCCACCGGTGACCTCCACGATCAGGCGGTTGGGCGGCGTCAACTTGAGCGCCAGTATGTGATCCTCGTCGCCGCGCCCATCCTGAAGAACGGGCACGCTTCGCGTCGTCAGGTGGGTGTCGCGGTCGCGGTAGACGTAGCGCTTCTCGACGTTGTTCCAGAGCGATTTAAGCCGGGCAGTGAGTCCCTTCACCTGTCCGTCGAGCTTCTGGCGATCCTCGTCCCGGCGCAGATAGTAGGCGATCTCGCGCAGGCTGGTGGCTTCGGAAAGCAGATACGCCAGCAGATCGGGCGTCTCGAAGTAGCGAATGTCGGCGTTTTGACCCCACGGAAGCCCCAGCGCGAAGCTGGGACGGAAGGGATAGCCGCTCTGCGCTTCGCTCTGCCATTCCGGGTAGCCGTCCTGATCCACGTCAAAGGCGAGCCAGCGCTCGAAGAAACGCAGCAAGCCCGGATACACGTCGCTGAGAAAGGCGTCGTCCTCGGTATACTGCCAGATTCCCCACGCCATGCGCGCCAAAATCGGCAGGCAGAGCAGATTCGACT
Organism: uncultured Chloroflexia bacterium; assembly: GCA_963814185.1. Taxonomy (GTDB): domain Bacteria; phylum Chloroflexota; class Anaerolineae; order Aggregatilineales; family Phototrophicaceae; genus Flexifilum. The sequence continues at coordinate 1,015,887 of CAWFCF010000004.1, forward strand.
GCTGCCCGGCGAGTCCCGGTCGCCAGTCGATCCAGCCGTCGGGCTTCTGAACCGCGAGGTAATTCTTCAGCACGCCCTGCGCCATCTCTCCGTTGATGGGCGCGAGCGCCTGCGCGGAGAGATACGCCAGCATGGGATTCTGTCCGTTCCAGCCGCGCGGATAGTCGGTGCCGTCGCCGCGCGCGCTGTAGCCGTGACCCGGCTGGCGGCTGCTCACAAAGGAAGAATAGGGTAGGCTGGCGGTCGGCTTGAGGAAGGACTGCACCACCTGCTGATAGGCGAAGGCGATAGCGGCGTCGGTATCCTCGTCGCCCGTCTCGATCCGAGGGATGGCCTGTTCCGCTTGACTGATTTTGCGGAGCGGCGTGTTCCAGTTGACCGCCAGCGCCTTATGCGCTTCTGCCAGCGAGTCGGCGGCGTTGGGCAGCCCGGCGTGCGTCCAGCGGACGACCATTTGCCCGTTGGCGGGGACGTGGAAACTCGCGCTGAGGGTGTTATCGCTGCTGGCTTTGCCGTTTTCCAGCACCACCACCGGGTTCAGGTGGGGGATTTTGAGCGCCAATGCTTGACCGCCGCCCGTCACCGGAATCACGCCGAGCTTGAGTTCCTGACCCTGCGCGGCGGCGAAGCCGATCAGGTCGAAGCCGAGGTCGAGCGCTGCGCCGCTATTCTTGACGGTCAGGCGCGCGCCGACCCGGTGCGAGTTGATCACCCAGAACTCGGCGCGCAGCGCGAGGCGGGGCGTGATCTTGGCGACTGCCTGCGCGTAGCCGGGCGCGAAGGCGGTGATGCTCGGCGGCTGGGTATATGCCTGATACTGATAGATGGGGCGGTTATCGACCCGCCAGAGCGGAACCAAACTCGCCAAGCCGACCCGCCCGCCGTAGCTGGTCTGGAGCGCCAGCGCGGGATTGCCGGGCGAGCCGAGCGATAGCTCCCAGACCTGATCGTCCAGATAGTCGGTTTGGGCGAGGCGCGCATCGGCAGCAAGCTGAAGGGCAAGCGGTTGGTTCGGCGAAAGCTGCCAGCGAGTCATATGCGCATCGCTCAGTTATTCCCAAGCTGCCAAGTACCGTCCGCCTCGTTGAAGCGGAACAGCTCGCCACCCAGACTGAACAGGATGTGATAGCCGGGTCCCGGCACATAGCTGCCGTTGGCATCGATGGTGCCGCCCGCGTGATATTCGTAGTTGCTCACGTAGCCGAACTCCGGCGTCACACCCCAGCCCAGTTGATCGCGCAAACCGGGCGATTCGCGCCAGAGCTTGCCGAAGCCACGCTGCGGCTGATAGCGTCCGTCCGGCGGGACGAGGCTGGGATCGTTCTCCGGCTCGCCGTCCACGAAGGTATCTTGATAGACCGACCAAGTGCCATGTCCTTCGCCCGTGATGAACAGCACCCAGATTTGCTGAATCGGTCCGATCCAGAACATGCGCCCATGCTCGAACAGTTCTTCAGCGATCTGAATCTGGTCGATCACCGGGGTCGGGAAACCGGGCGGCAGCGCGGTGGGTCCTTCGGTCGCGGGGACGGCGGTGTTGGTGGGCACCAGCGTGTCGGTGGGCGAAAGCGTCGGAGTATCGGTGGGTGGCAGCAGCGTTTCGGACGGCGTCGGCAGGTTCGCCCCCGCTTCGGTCGTCGGGACGGCAGTTAGTTCGGCGGTCGCGGCTTCGGTGGTTTCGGGAGTCGGGGAGATGACCACGTAAATCACCGAGGGCGGCGCACCCTGACATCCCGCGAACACCGCTCCGGCGAGGAGTAAGCCTATCAAAAGGCGAGATCGCATACCAGTCTCCAAATCCGGGACAAGTCGAGCACCGATTGTAGCAGACGCGCCTTGAGATGCAAGGCGGGCAAGCTTAAGCCAGAACCGGGATTATCGCGTGTTAAAATGAGGCAGAGCAGATATCTCAGGGAGGCAGATCACGAGCATGACGACGGGGATCAGACCCAAGTCGATTACACTCAACAAGCAAGCGCATTATCTCGAAATCACTTGGAATGATGATCGGGTCTGCCAGTACCCGCTTTCCGAACTGCGCGAAGCCTGCCCGTGTGTCGAATGTCGCGGCGGACACGAAAAGATGGGACGCGAATTCGAGCCGGATAACCTACTTTCATTGAAGCCAGCCCGTTCGTACTCAATGGAGTCGCTGGAGTTGGTCGGCAGCTATGCCATGCAGCCGATCTGGGATGACGGGCATCATACCGGCATTTACACGTGGGAATATTTGAGGCGGCTATGTCCCGAAAAGTCGTGATGCAGCGGAGCAGTGACGAAATCGGCTTGTTTTCGCTCGCCACGTTTCAGACGCTGCGTTTGGAAGCGCTCGATTTGCTCGACCGCAGTCTGGGGGAAGCCAAGCCGGAACTGTTGGAGCGCTTTCTGGAACGGCAGGTCGCGCAGGAACCGCCGCCGCTGGAACTGCTCAGCCAGATCGCTGAGGACATGCATCAACGCCTGCTGACGCTGCGCCAGCACTACTTCGAGGCGCGCGACCACATCCGGCTGACCATTCAGCCGCAGTACGGGTTTGACCTCAGCCTGATTCTCCCGGCTGACCCGATGGAGTACCAACCCATCGATCTGGGCAGCGTGTTGAACGAGGTCGTCGGGGATGCGCTCCGGCAGGAACTCGCCGATGCCGCCCAGCTTTACCTCGATGTCACGGTAGCTGATCAACTCTACCGCTACGTGATGGACTGGCTCATGGCGCTGCACGTGGTCAGCGTGCGCGGCGCGTGGGCTGACGATTTCGGCGCGGAAGATCACCTGCCCATTCACTAATCCCGTTCGAGGCGGAGGACGCAGTAGCGCACCCAGCCATCCGGCACGGTGACGGCGATGGTATCGCCGACCGTGTGACCGAGCAGCGCCTTGCCCACTGGCGAATCGAGGGCGACGGCGTCGTCCACTTCGCCCACTTCTTCGCCGCTGACCAGATTGAAGCTTCGCTCCGCTCTTGCGCCCAAGTCCCACACGACCACCCGATCCCCGACATTGATCCGGCGGGGATCAGGGTCTTGGTCGATCACCTGTGCGCGCTCCAGCACGTATTTCAGATGCCCCACGCGCTGGTCGGCGAATTCCTTCATGGTGTGCGCGTCGAAGTCAGCGGCTTCCTCCTCGTCTTTGTTGTGGTCAACGTCCTCGGTCATCTCATGCAGTTGATCTTGGCGAGTTTGCTGTGCGCCTTCCCACTGGTCGAGTTCGGCGCGCAGCCGCTCGTAGCCCCGGCGGGTGAGGATGAAGCGTTCTTCGTCCATTCGGCGAATCCCCTTGTCATTACGGCTGTCATTATAGTATAGCGTGTCCTCACTGGAACAGCGATTGACTGCCGAAAGTGGGTGACAGCAGGTCGAGGATCGCCGGGCTGCCGAGCAGATTGCAATCAGGTACGGTGCCGGGATGCACCTCGTCCAGGGGCGCGTCGGGATTGAGATAGTTGTACACGTCGCGGGCGCTCTCGCTGATCACGCTGCCGGAATCGCCGAAATCGAGCCACGTGGGGTTGTGCAGCGCGATCACGAGGATGAAGTCCCCGCCGGGCGAAAACACGATCCCGGCGTCGCCGTGCGTGTCGTCGATCCAGCCGTGTTTGTGCGCGACCCGCACGCCTTCGGGAACGCCCGCCTCGATGAAGTTGTAGATGTGGTTGTAGGTCATCACGTCCAGCATCTTGCGACATTCGCGCTGGGTGTACTCGCCGGGGAAGTCGTCAAACAGCGCGCCGGTGCCGTCGGTGGCACACTGGTACATGATGTGCAGCAGGTTGCCCATGTCGGTGACGGTCATCTGATTATAGGGATCGGGTTCGGCGCTGACCTGATCGACCTGCGTATGGGGCGGCGTGTGCGGGGTTTGCGGGGTCACGTAGGGATCGTCGGCGTAGGGCGTGTAGATGAAGGTGTTATTCAGCCCCAGCGTCTGCAAGAAGTCGCTGACCCGCTCCGCGCCCGTGTAGGGATTACCGTCGCCGATGATCGCCAGCAGCTTGTTGGTGGAGATGTTCTCCGAGCAGATCATGGCTTCCGCGATGGTTTCGGCGGTCGCATCGTCCGGCGTGTCGTTGATCCTGCCGAACAGGGTAGCGAGGATGGCGATCTTGTTGATGCTCATGCCGCTGAAGGCGATGTCGGAGTTGAAGGCGAGGGTTTCGCCAGTCTTGAGGTTCATCAGGAACAGCGCCCCCAAGCGGCTGGTCTGCGGGTCGAAGTCCGCCTGAATCAGATGATCCCACAGCTTCGCGCCCAGCGCCGCGAACTCCGGGCTGACCTCGCCCACCGCCGCCTGCTCGACAATCGAGGGCGTGGGCGTGAGCGTCGGCAGATAAAAGCTGGTCTGGCTGATGGGCGGCACGCTGTTGAGGTCGCCCTGAATGTCCAGCAGATCGACCGCAATCCAGCCGAAGCCATTGGGCGACTGGGGATAGCTCACCTGCACCCACGGAAGCTGGGTATGCCGCGCGGTGATGACGAAACTGTCCCCAGCCTCGGCGACGCCGATGCGGTCGTATTCGGTGCCGGGACCGTAGCGAACGTTGATTTCGCCCAACACGGTTCCGGTGACGGCGTTGGTGGGCGTGGGCACCGGGAGGGTCGCGGTCGCGCCGGGTGACGGCGACGGCGAGTCTTGAGCGTCGGAGGTGGGCGCTGCTGCGTCCATTACGAGTTCGCTCAGGGGTACGCTGTTGAGGTCGCCTTGCAGATCGACCAGATCGGTGAACACCCAGCCCATCGGCTGCTGAGTGGTGGGGTCAGCGATCAGCACCCACGGGTACAACTCGCTGCGCCCGATCACCGGATAAGACCTGCCGCTAACAATCTGACCGACCAGCTCGGAACTCACGTCGGGGGCGGCGCGCAGGTTCGCCTGACCGAGCGCCTCCGCCGTGACCGTCCCGGTCTGCGCCTGAACCGTCACGACGATGCAAAGCAAGGCAAAGAGGGCAAAACCGAGTCGTAAATATCTCACAGGCTTCCTCTGAACCATTTGGGCAATCGCGCTGGGCATTATAGCACGACCTTGACAGCCCGGTGTTCTCTGCTAGAATTCCAGCTACGCCGAAGTGGCGGAATTGGCAGACGCGCTACGTTCAGGGCGTAGTTCTCGCAAGGGAGTGCGGGTTCGACTCCCGCCTTCGGCACAGGCTCAGGTCAACCACCTGAGCTTTTTTGTTCCCCCGAAAGAGTGACAGTATAATCAAGCTGTCGTGGGGACGATAGCCATCAACTGGCGAGGCGGCATGGAAGAAAAGCGCAAGACTACGCGCAAGCGGAGCGGGCAGATTTCCGGCGTGCAGGTGATGTTCGCCGCGATCCTGTCGATTGGCTTGATTCTGGCGATCAACTTCAGCGCCCGAATCGCCTCCAGCCAGCCGCTTCTGGCAGCCTACAGCAAGGTAAATACCGAAATCGCCACCCTTCAGGCGGATCAGGCGCAGCTTACCGTCGAGCGCGATTACGTGCTGAGCGACGCTTACGTCGAGGCCTGGGCGCGCAGCGATGGCAAAATGGTCAAGCCCGGCGAGACGCTGGTGATTCCGGTGCCATCGGCTGCCGATGTCGCCTCGACCGAAGAAGCGCCGATGAGCGCCGAGCAGCCCACAGGGGATACCGATCAGACTCAGCCATGGGTGATCTGGTGGCAGATTTTCTTCGACGGCGCGCCGCCGAACATTCAGCTTCCGTTCTCGAACGGGGGACAGTAACTCCAGCGTGGCTTACTGCATCTCCATCGGCGGCTGCGCGCCCGGCAGCCCCGTGATTTCCACCTCAACGCCATCCAACTGCAAACGCGCGCCGACCTGCGCCGCCGCCAGCTTCACCACGCCGATCCCCAGAATTTCGCCGTCGGGAGTTTGCGCGCTGCTGGTGAGCGTGCCCACTTCGCGGCTCTCTGAGTGGAGCGCGGCGGGCGCCTCCGCCCACGCGCTGAGCCGCAGCGTGACGATGGTCTTCGCCAGCCGCCCCCGGCTCTCCATGCGGGCGATGATCTCCTGTCCAGTGTAGCAGCCTTTGGTGAAGCTGACTTCATCCCACAAACCCAGTTCGAGCGGAATGTAATCGGGCGTGAGTTCGTGCCCCACGCCCGGTCGCCCGGCGCGCACACGAAGCAGCGTGTAGGTGAGCGAACCTGCCGGAACCGCGTCGGCTTCCAGCGCCGCCCAGACCGCATCCGCGCCCTCGTTGGGGACGATCAGCCGCCAATGCCCGCCGCTGATAGGCTGGTCACGGGCGATCACTACCGGCACACCCGCGATCACGGCGTCGGCGCTGTGCATGGCTGCAAGTCCCGGCGCGAAACACTCGCCAACCGCGTCGGCGGTCGCGCCGTGCAGGACGAACTGGCGGGTGGAGGGAGCGAGGTCGCTCAACTGCGCGTCGTCGTTGAAGAAGATGTTGCGCTGCAAGTAGCGGCGCAGCGCGTCGCCGCGCCCCGGCTCGGCGATCACAAGCGCGCGCTCACCGCGACGATAGACGACCGCACGGTCGAGGATGCGCCCGTTGGCGTTGGTGAACAGGGTCGGGCGACCTTCGCCCTCGGCAAGCGAGAGCAGGTCGTTGGTGGAGATGCGGTGCATCAGGTCGAGGCGGTCGCGCCCGGCGACTTCGAAGCGCCCCTCGTGCGAGCGATCCATCACGACCGCATCGCGCAGCGCCGCCTGATACTCGCGCTGCTGGTCGCCGTAGTGCAGGGGGATTCCGTCGGCGGCAAGAACGGCTTCAGGATGCGGGATCACGTTGACTTTCCAGCACCGACTGCGGCATCCACGACCAGCCCGCCGGGAGGGCGATCCGCTCGTCCAGACGATAGAAATAGCGATAGGTCAGGCATTCGCCGCGCTCGTCAAGGCGGTAATCCAGCGTGGTCGGCGCGACGTAGTCGCCATCCGGTTTGTCAGCACCCACCAACGCGGATTCGCGCGCGTCCAGATCAAGCGCCTGCCTCAGACAGCGCAGCGCCGCCTGATGGGGCAGTTCGCTATCCGTAAGGGCGGTAGTCAGCGGGAACGGCGCGTGCAGCGTTTCGTCACCCAGTACCGGGACGACCTGCGCCTCGAAACGATAATGATAGTCGATCAAGGCGTCGCCCTCGACCGTGCGGCGCGCACCTTGAAGTTCCGACATCACAATGCGGTAGAGCAGGTCGGCGGCGCGCTCGAATTGGTCGTTGACGAGCACGTAGTCACAGTGGCGCGCGTATTTCAGTTCCATCGGCACGCGCAGCAGCCGCTTTCCGATCTCGGCTTCGACTTCGTCACGCTCGCGCATCCGCTCGATCAATGTGCCGATAGACGGCGGCTGGATGAAGATCGCCACTACGTTGTCAGGGTAGATGGCGCGGGCGCGCTCGGTGCCCAGCACTTCAATGTCGGCGATGACCGACTGCCCGCTGATCAGCGCCCGCTCAACTGCCGCGCGGGGCATTCCGTAGAGATTGCCGTGTATGACCTGATGTTCCAGCAGTTGGTCGGCGTCGATCATGCGCTGAAATTGTGCGGGGGAGACAAAATCGTGTTCGCGCCGCTGCTGCTCGTCGGGGCGAATCGGACGGGTGGTGGCGGTAGGAAGTTGGCGCAGGGGCGTCCGTCCGAGCACGTACTTGATCAATCGGCTTTTCCCGGCGCCTGCCGGGGCGACGAGAGTGAACAGCAATCCCGGACGTTGTGTTGACGAATTCACGCTGCCGTTTCCTCATATTGGCTAGACGGGATAAGTCTAGTTTATCAAGAACCGACGGCGGAGGCTATAGTCATATGGGTATGATATGGAAACCGAACGACCGGGGCAGGTTTCGAAGCCTGCCCCTTCCGCGTGAGCTTAGTTGGGTTGGATCTGGATGTCGGCGATGTAGACGCCGTCCGCCGTCGTGCCCGCCGAGCGGGTGTCCACTCTGAAGCGGACCATCACCCTTGCGGCTTTTGGCAAGTTGACCATCCGCTGCTCCCAAACGTTACTGGGCGGCAGCAGAGTCGCGTTGCTGCGGGTTTCGCTGCCGATGGGGTTCCACGTAAAGCCGCCGTCGGTCGAAGTCTCGACGTAGAGGGTGCTGTTATTGGACAGCCCGTAGAGCCGCTGATAGCTCATAGTCGGGTTGGCAGCCCCGGACAGGTCGAGGTAGCCCTTGAGCATCAGCGACGAGTTGCCCGGATGCACCGAATTGACCACCTGATAGCCGCCCGGCAGACAGGTCGTGCATGCGGCGAGCATCCCGTGTACGGGTCGGGGCTGTCGGTGAACGAGAAGTTACTGCGGGTCACGTTCAGGATCATCTCTGCGCCGCCGCCAGTTCTCGTAGTACATCAGCGTCAGCGTGCGAGTTGATCGGCGTGGCCGAAGTAACGGTGATGCTCTTGTAATCCAGCGTCGCGCCGTGATTGCCCCAGTTGTTGATAATGTAGCCGCTGCCGTCGCCCGCGAACGGGTCAGCGGCGATATCGGTTCCCGACACGTCCGAAATCATGAGCCGCACGCCGTCGTCGGTGATGGTGTAGAAGTTGTAGGTGCCGGGCGTAAGCTGAACCTGCCGCGTCCAGCGGGCGACATAGGTGTCGTCGTAGCCCGCCACCGCGACCGTTCGAGACTGCGGGTTGACCGGGTAGCCGCCTGCCGGGGCGGTGTTGTTCAGCGGGCGGTTGGAGCTGCCCCAGTTGAAGTTGATGTCGCAGATGATCTCCGGTCCGACCTTGTATGGATTGGTGACCACGTCGTTCAGCGGGGTGTGGCTTGCGGCCAGTCGGTATTGTTGTTCAGGATGGCGGTCATGACGCCCGGAATGGTGTTGTCGTTCAGGCAGTTCAGCCCAGCGGCGGAGCATGCCTTCGCAGTCGTAGTAGGTGCCCACCCACGAACTCAAGCCGAGGTCAGGCGCGCCAGAGCCGCTGCCGACAAAGTAGTTGTCGCCCAGCCCCCAACTGCCTTCGGTGACCCAGTTGAGCGTGGTTTCCGCGTTGTCGAACAGGGGCACGCCGAGCTGCTGAGTCCCCAGCAGCAAGCCGATCTCGTCGAGATAGATGCCGTCGGCGACGGTGGTGCCGCTGGGCACGCTGACCACAAACCGCAGCCGAATCTTCTTCCCCTTGAATGCCGATAGATCGACTTGACCGCGTTCCCACGTGTCCACGCCGGTATTGGTGAGATAGGTGCTGTTCGGGTCGCTGATCGAACTGCCGATCATCAACGGCTGCGCCTGCCAGTCTGACCAGCCGCCCATCTTGTTGTAATTATTGGTCTGGTTGGTCGCGTCTTGGGTGGCGATCTCGACTTCAATCTGGTCGCCGTTGGCGACTTGATAGCGCGTCCAGAACATCAACATCGGGTTCTCGGTCGAAAGCGTGCTGGTGAGATCGATCACCGGGATGAATTCCAGCACCGAGAAGGTATGGTTGGTGTAGGGCGCGCCGGGGCTGTCGGTGAAGGAATACTGCCCAGCATAATAGTAGCCGCTGACGGCGGTCGAGTTCCAGTCACCGCCTGTGTACCAGCGTGTGCCCCAGCTAGCTCCACCAATCGGCGGGGTTGCCGAGTTGATGCCCTCGCCGAATTCGCCGTCGCCGCCGTTGGCTATCGACGTGAGGTTGTAGACCAGCGCGGTCGGCTCGCCGATGCTGATTTCATCGACGTATACGCCGTCGGAGGTGGCGCCGCTGCCGCTCTTGAACTTGAAGCGAATCTTGATGTCGTCGTCATTCAGGACGCCGTTGGTCTGGATGTTATTCCACGTGTCGCCGTCGACCACTTCCAGCGCGGTCGCCAGATTGATTTCAACCCGCTCCCACGCGCGCTGCGTGTTCAGGTTGTTGTAACTGGCATTGTTGCTGTCATAGGTCCAGATGGTTGACCACGCCTTCTTGCTCTCGACCCACATTTCGACGGTGAACAGCACGCCCGGTCCCACATCCCGCTGATGCCAGAAGCTCAGGATTGGGTTGACCGCCGCCGTTCCGCCGGAGGTGTCGCCGGGGGTATCATGGAACAGGTCGATGGCATAGTGCATCTGGAGACTTTGCTCGGTATTGGGGTCGTAGTTCGCCAGTGGGCTATCCGAGTAAGCGGTTCCACTGCTAAGCGCGCCACCTTTTTCGGTGGTTCTGCCCCATTGGTTGCCGATAGCGTCCCACGTCGCCGCCGTGAACGACGTGCTTTCGGCGTCATCGTAGAACGGGTAGGCGAAGAACGGCGAGCCGTTTTCGCGCTCGAACTTGATGTCGTCGATGTACCAGCCTGCGCCGTAAGCACTCGCCGACGCATCGACGTAGAGGGCGAAGCGCAGGCGGAACGGCTGGGTATCCCAATTGGGGATATTGGTCAGGTCGACTTGGACGGGCTGCATGGTCAAGCTGGTGCGGCTGGCTCCAGAAGGAACCGAGTAGTCCACCAAAATGCCTTCGTTGGGGATGGTCGTCCACGTATCCGGCACGAGATCATTGGCGTCGCGCGTGTACTCGACCCGGATGCTGGCGTTAGGCTGAATGTCGTATGCCTGCCAGAAGGTGAGCAGCGGCACTCCCGTATTGTTGTTGGTATCCGGGTTGGGCGCGCCGACCAGATTGACCGGATATTTGAATTCCAGATAATGAACCCGCTGGGTGCCAGCCGGCTCGACCGAGAACTTCTGATAGTTTCCGGTGGGGCTGTCGTCCCACGCCGTGCCCCCGTGATTGTGGGTCGAGGTCAAATCCCAACGCCACGTTTCGCTGGTATCCGGCGTAATCGAGTTGGCTTGGATGATCCGGTTGGATTCGCCGTCGAAGATGAAGCTGTCCATGTCCGAACGCTGATTCAGATTCCACGAGTTGTTGACGGTGAAGGTCTGGGTGGGATCAGCGCCCTGGACGATGGAAATGTCGTCGATGTACCAGCGCAGGGTGCTGCCCGGATTGCTGCTGCCGATCACGAAGCGGAAAGTGACGGAACTGCTCAGCCCGCTGATGGTACTGAGGTCGACTTGCTCGCGCGTCCAAGCGTAGTTCTGCTGACCCGCAGAGTGCAGAGTGAAGGTGTGTCCGGCGGCGCCCCAGTTGAGCGCGCCGCGGTCTGCGCCTCCAGTGACGGGATCGGTGACGTAATCGGCGACCTGAAGCTGCACGGTGGCGTTGCCTGCGCTGGCGAAGTCCCACACGTCCCAGAAGCTCAAGGTTGGGTGCGTGCTGGTGGAGAGGTCGACGTAGCCGCGCATTTCCAGATAGCAGGTCTGACCGGAGGGCCACGTGTCGCTGCTGGGATTCTCGTCAAACTGGTAGGAAACCGACACCGGATCGTTGGTGCCGCTGTCGCGTCCCCACGAGCAGCCACCGCTGCCGCTGGTTGGAACCGAGTTCGTCGGGGTTCACGCTCAGCCGAGCGACGGTCAGCTGGATGCTGGCGGTGCCTGTGTTTTCCGCGTAAAGCACGCGCAGGGTATGGTTGCCCGCACTAATGTCAATGGTCTTGGTGCTGGTTCCAGAGCTGGAACGCCACAGGAATGGTGAGGCGGAGCCGTCCAGATAGACGTTGGCATAATCGTCAGCTTGGAGCGTGAACTGGTAAGTCGCGTCCTGTACGACATCGAGATCGCGGTTGAAGTCGCCGCCAAAGGTATTGCCGCCCGTGATGCCGGTCCCAGAAGGATAGCCGCTGCCCCAATCGAAGCTGAGTCCGTTGATGTCATCGGTGAGCGCCGGGTCATAGTTTTTCGCGCCGGATAGGGTGATATTCCGCCAGCCACCGGCGTTGACGGTGGAACTCATGTTGTTGTACCACTGCGCCGTCCACTCGGCGTAGCCCATGAAGTCGCCCGTATCCAGCCGCCACCACTCCGGCTTGCTCACTTGATCGACGTGCGGCATTTCGAACACGAAATCGGAATAGGTGGGTGACGGTCCCGGCGTTGGGGTATCGGTTTGGGTTCCGGTCTGCGTGGGGGTCGGCGTGTTGGTGTTGGTGGGGGTATTGGTTGGCGTAAAGGTCGCGGTGGGCGGGTTCACGCCGCCGCTGGCGCTGGTCGGCGGTTTCTTGAGCGGCGTGGGGAAGGGCGTTTCGCCCTGCGGATTGCCCGCGACCCACGTCACGGTTGCCCAGAACGGCGTCGGATTGCCGACGCTGAACAGGTCAGGCGACGCATTGCCGCAATCGCCGCCTTTCGGATCAGCGGTATTGCCGCCCAAGTTATGGACGACGTTGCAGAAAACGTTCCCGATTGCGGGACCCGTCGCTGCGATGGCGACGCCGAAGGCAACTGCCAGCAAAGCGAGAATCAAGGCGTATTCAACCATCGCCTGACCGCGTCGCTTTGGTTGCTGTTCGCCTGTGTTTAGCTCGACCATAGTCAATCCTTGATATTGCCGATGCAAGCGGCTTTAAAGCTATAACCCCTCTACTTATGTTATCCAACTCTTGCAATTTACGGGCGAAAAGATTGTGAGCAAGTTGTTCTAATGCCTAAACAATTGGTATTCTCTGGTTCAATGGAATCGAAAGGACGTGCCCATGACGGCAGCGATTATTGACGGGACGGTCATTGCCGACGAAATTCGCGCGGAGATCGCGGCGGATGTCGTCCGCTTTCAGGAGCAGTATGGCTATCCGCCCGGCTTGGGCGTGGTGCTGGTGGGCGACGATCCGGCATCGGCGCAGTACGTGCGTATGAAGCGCCGCGCTTGCGAGCGCGCCGGGATCACTTCGGTGGCGCGGTTGCTGCCCACCGACAGCACGCAGGCGCAGGTCGAGGCGGCGGTGCAGGAACTCAACGATGATCCGGCGGTGCATGGGATTCTGGTGCAGCTCCCAATGCCGCCGCAGATCGACGAGGAAGCGGTGACGCGCTTGGTCAGCCTCGACAAAGACGTGGACGGCTTTCACCCGACCAACATCGGCTGGCTGGCGATGAAGGGGCGCGAGCCGCTGTTCACGCCCGCGACCCCGACCGGATGCATCGTGCTGCTGGAACGTGCGGGCGTCGATCTGGCGGGCGCGAACGCGGCAGTGATCGGGCGCAGCAATCTGGTCGGAATGCCGGTCGCGCTGATGCTGATCAAAGCCAACGCGACGGTCACGGTTTGCCACAGCCGCACGCGCAATCTGCCTGAGATCGTGCGACAGGCGGACGTGGTGATCGCGGCGATTGGCAAGCCGCAGTTCGTCAAAGGCGACTGGCTCAAGCCGGGCGCGGTGGTGATCGACGTGGGCACCAATCAGATTGACGATCCATCGGCAGAGAAGGGCTATCGCTGGGTTGGCGACGTGGACTTCGAGGGCGCGCTGCCAGTCGCCGGGGCGATCACCAAAGTGCCGGGCGGCGTGGGTCCGATGACCATCACCATGCTGATGCAGAACACCCTGAAAGCCGCGTGGCGCATCGCGGCGCAGGTGACGCCGTAAAAGATAGTGCTGTGTACCGAGTGCTGAGTAAAAACAAATCACTGACCCGAATCGCTTTTCTCGGTACTCAGCACTCGGTACTACAGTTGTTACGTGTGGCGGCGCGTGATAAACTGAACACTTATTCGCTCCACCCGGAAAACGCGCATGACGACGCTGCTGGTCAACTCGATACATACGCTTGTGACGATGGACGCAGCCCGCCGCGAAATTTCGAATGGCGCGTTGTTCATCCGCGACGGCGTGATCGAGGTGGTGGGCACGCAGGCGGACATGCCCGACGAACGCGCCGACCGCCAGATCGAGCTGCCGAATCACGTCGTCGTCCCCGGCTTGATCAATACCCATCACCACATGTTTCAGTCGCTCACGCGCGCGATCGCGCAGGACTGCGAGCTGTTCGATTGGCTGCGTGCGCTGTACCCGATCTGGCAGCGCATGGACGGCAACGCGATCTACGTCTCGGCAAAGCTGGCGATGGCAGAACTAATGCTCTCCGGCTGCACCACCTCCAGCGATCACCTGTACACCTTCCCCAACGGCTCCAAGCTGGACGACGAAATCCGCGCCGCGCAGGAGATCGGCATTCGCTTTCACGCGGCGCGCGGCGCGATGAGCGTCGGCGAGAGCAAGGGCGGTCTGCCGCCGGATACGATGGTTGAGGGCGAAGAAAACATCCTGATCGACATGCGCCGCGTGATCGAGCAGTTTCACGACGCCGCGCGCCACTCGATGCTGCGAATCGTTCTGGCGCCCTGCTCGCCGTTCACGGTCAGCCAGCACTTGATGCGGGAAGCGGCGGCGTTGGCGCGCAGCTACGGCGTTCGGCTGCACACCCACCTCGCGGAGACGCCCGGCGATGTGGCGTACAGCCTCGAAAAATTCGGCTTGCTGCCCGGCGACTACGCCCGCGACGTGGGCTGGGTGGGGGATGACGTGTGGCACGCGCACTGCGTCTGCCTGAACGAGCGCGAGATCAGCCTGTTCGGGAAAACCGGCACCGGCGTCTGTCACTGCCCATCCTCCAATCTGCGGCTCGCGTCGGGGATCGCGCCGGTTCGCAAGATGCGCGACGCTCAGGTGAAAGTGGGCTTGGGAGTCGATGGCTCGGCGTCTAACGACAGCGGGCATCTGCTCAGCGAGGCGCGGCTGGCGATGCTGCTTCAGCGTGCCGGGGGCAATCCGGCGGGCATGAGCGCGCGGGAAGCGCTGGAAATCGCCACGTTGGGCAGCGCTGCGGTGCTGGGGCGCGACGACGTGGGCGCGCTCGCGCCGGGCATGTCGGCGGATTTCGCTGCTTTTCGTCTGGATACAATCGCCTTCGCGGGCGCGCAGCACGATCCGGTAGCGGCGCTGATGTTCTGCCAGCCGCAGAACGTCGATTTCTCGGTGATCAATGGGCGGGTGGTGGTGCGCGAGGGCGTGCTGCAAACCGTCGATCTGCCGGTGCTGATCGAGCGGCACAACGCCCTCGCGCGGGAATTGGTGCGGGGTGAAGGATGAGTCTGCGCTTGGGCGCGATGTGCGCCGTGATCGACTCGAACTCGCTGTGTGCTGCTGACTCGCCGCGACGATCTCAATATCTGGACGCTGCCGGGCGGGCGGCTTGATCCGGGCGAGACGGTGGAAGACGCCGCCGCGCGCGAAGTGGAGGAAGAAACCGGGATTCTCGCGTCGGTCGAGCGCCCGGTGGGGCTGTACTATCTGGCGGACTGGCAGCGTATGAACGTGCTGTTTGCCGGATCGCCGATGGGCGGCACGCTGCTCGACCGCACCCGCGAAACCCGCGACTGCCGCTATTTCGGCGAAACCACGCTGCCGCGCAGCGCGTCGCTGCCTGCGTCCGACGCGCTGGCACCCTATCCGTCGCTGCGCGAAATCCGCTCCACCCGGCGCGATCTGCTCAAGCTTCGGCTGCGCTTCGGCTGGCGCTGGCTGATCAACCGATTGAGCGGACACCCAGAGCCGCGATTCCCGAAATTCAACGTCCGCGCGGTTGCCGTGATTCTGGGTGACGCCAGCCGCCGCGTGCTGACGCTGCCGGGTCCCGGCTACAATCCGGCGGACAGCGCGGTCGCCTTTCGGATGCTGCCCCGCGTGGTCTGCGACGGCGAGTGCGCGCCGTGGGAACAGTTGGCAGAGTCGATCCAGCGGTCAGTGGCGGCGACCCCGAAATTTCGATGGGTGGGGCTGTGGCAAGACCCGGACCGCGGGATGTTC
Organism: uncultured Chloroflexia bacterium; assembly: GCA_963814185.1. Classification (GTDB taxonomy): domain Bacteria; phylum Chloroflexota; class Anaerolineae; order Aggregatilineales; family Phototrophicaceae; genus Flexifilum. Next base: position 1,031,468 of record CAWFCF010000004.1, read on the forward strand.
GAGTTCGTGTTCGCGGCGGTGCTGCCGGAGCACGGCTTGCCCATCGCGGCGCAGTGGACATCGATCCGCAACGCGGCGTTCAGCGACCGCGATCTGGCATACGTTGAGCGGGTGAAGATGACCTACGTCAGCGACCCGGTCTGGACGCTGGTTTCGCGGGACGTGTTCACCGACGTGATTATTCCTCACCGGGAGGCGAAAGCATAGACTCTGGCGCAGCGAATCGCGGTCGCGCGCGGCGACTCTCCGGCGCAGTTGATCCTGCGCAACGCCCAGTTGATCAACGTGCTGTCCGGCGAAATCTACCCGACCGACATCGTGATCGACGACGGCGACGTGGTGGCGCTCGCGCCCGGCTACGACGCCCAGCAGGTGATCGATCTGGGCGGGCGTTACGTCTGCCCCGGCTTCATCGACGCGCACGTTCACATCGAAAGTAGCCTGTGTACGCCGCCGGAGTTCTCGCGGGTGGTGCTGGCACATGGCGTGACCACCGTCGTCACCGACCCCCACGAGATCGCCAACGTGCTGGGTTTGGAGGGCATCCGCTTCATGCTGGAGCGGGCGAAACACGGTCCCATCAACATGTACGTGATGGCGTCAAGCTGCGTCCCGGCAACTCACATGGAGACCAGCGGCGCGCGGCTGGAAGCCGAAGACTTGGCATCGCTGCTCGGCGACCACTGGGTGCTGGGCTTAGCCGAGATGATGAACTATCCCGGCGTGATCAACGGCGACGAGGGCGTGCTGGACAAGCTCGACCTGTTCAAAGACCGGGTGCTGGACGGGCACGCGCCCGCCGTGACCGGAAAAGCGCTCAATGCCTACGTCGCCGCCGGGATCAACAGCGACCACGAATGTACCACCGTCGAGGAAGCCATCGAAAAGCTGCGGCTGGGCTTGACCATCTTCATCCGCGAAGGCACGACTACGCATAACCTGCTGCCGCTGCTGCCGCTGATCAAGTCCGAGAATTACGGGCGCATCTGCTTCTGCACCGACGACCGCCAGCCTGCCAGCCTGCTGGATCAAGGTTCGATTGACCACATGGTGCGGGTAGCGATTGCGCACGGCATCGACCCGGTGACGGCGATCCGGCTGGGCAGCATCAACACCGCGAATTACTTCCGGTTGCCTCACCTCGGCGCGATTGCGCCCGGTCGCCGTGCCGATCTGGTGGTGTTTAGCGACCTGAGCCAGCCGCGCGCCGAGCAGGTGTATCGCGGGGGCGTGCTGATGGCGGAAAACGGGCAGGTGATCGCGCCCAAGCCGCCGCTGCGCGAGGTCGATCTGCGCAGCTCGATCAACGTCGCGCCGGGTGCGCTCGACTTGCGAATTCCGGCGGACGGCAGTGAGATTCGCGTAATCGGCGGGACGGATACGCAGGTGGTCACGCCGAGTTTGGTCGAAACGGCTAAAATAGTAGATGGGGAAGCAGTCGCCGACCCGGAGCGCGACCTCTTGAAAATGGGGGTGGTCGAGCGTCACCGCGCCACTGGCAACGTCGGCAAGGCGTTCATCAAGGGTTTCGGACTGAAGCGCGGCGCGCTGGCGGGATCGGTCGCCCACGATCATCACAATATCGTGGTGATCGGCGCGGACGATGCCAGTATGCGGCGGGCGGTGCGCGCGGTGGTCGAAATGGGCGGCGGATTGGCGGCGGTCGAGGGCGAACAGGTGTTGGCGATGCTGCCGCTCCCGGTCGCAGGCTTGATGAGCGAGGAGCCGGTCGCCGAGGTGCGCCGCCAGTACGACGCGCTGGTGGCGGCGGCGCAGGGATTGGGCAGCACCATGCACGATCCGTTCATGGCGATGAGCTTCATGGCGCTGGAAGTGATCCCGTACCTGAAGCTGACCGACGTGGGCTTGGTCGACGTGGCGCAGTTCAAGCTGGTCGATGTGTTTCTTTAGGACTGAGGACTAAGTGCTGAGGACTGAGTAAATACGCGCTCACTCGACGCGATACGAATGCTTTAACTCAGTCCTCGGTCCTCGCACCTCAGTCCTTCTAGGGAGGTGCAGCATGGCAGACGATTTGATGGCGGCGCTGCGAACGCTGGCGAACAAGTGGACAATGAAAGCGCGCGATTTCGCCCGCTCCTCCAAAGAATCGGGCGTGAGTGAGGCGCAGGCGTCCTATGATCGCGGCTTTGCCGAGGGCTATTACCGCGCCGCGACCGAACTCGCGGCGGTGATCAAGGATCAGCAGACCACCGCCGACCGGCAGGTGAAGCCTTCCGGCGCGCTGACGGCAGGTGCGTCGCCGCAGCGCCCTGCGTCAGCGCCGCGTAACGCGCCTTCCGCTGCGCAGCCTGCCGAGCCGACCTATGCCCCGATCACGGTGGGCGAGGCGCTCTCGGTGCTGGAATTCGCGGGCATTCAGCCGCGCGACGTGACCCAAAACAAAGACAACAGCTTCCACGCGATTTTCTCGCGCTGGGAAAACATGATGCCGCACGATCGCATCGAGCGGATGCAGAAAGCCGATGCGCGGATCGTCATTCTTAGCAACGGCAAGCTCGAATCGCACGATCATTTTGTTGATTTCGCTTTCAAGGACACCGAAAATTCATGACTGAGCAGAAAATTCTCGACAGCGTTCACGCTCGCGTGCAGGAGCAGCGCGCCGACATCGTCCAATTTTTGAAAGACCTGTGCGCCATTCCCAGCTACGACAGCCAGATTCGCGCGGTCGGCGAGCGCGCCGAAGCCGAAATGCGCAGGCTCGGCTTTGACGAGGTCTGGTTCGACCAGATGGGCAACGTGGTCGGCAGGATCGGCAGCGGCGCGACCAAGCTGCTCTACGACAGCCACATTGATACGGTGGGCATCGGCGACCCGTCGGCATGGCAGTGGGATCCGTTCGAGGGGATGGTCAAAGATGGCATCTTTTATGCGCGGGGCGCCTGCGATGAGAAGGGCAGCACCCCCGGCATGATCTACGGGCTGGCGCTGGCGCGCGACCTCGGCTTGCTCGAGGGCGTGACCGGGTACTACTTCGGCAATATGGAGGAATGGTGTGACGGAATCGCCCCGAATGCGCTGGTCGAAGCCGAAGGCTTGCGCCCGGATTTCGTCGTGATCGGCGAGCCGACCAAGATGCAGGTGTATCGCGGGCACAAAGGGCGGGTCGAGATGCAGGTGGTCGCCAAAGGCAAAAGCGCCCACGCTGCCAGCAACTTCTTGGGCGACAACGCCATCTACAAGCTGCTGCCGATCATCGAGGCAATTAGCAAAGTAGAGCCGGAATTGGGCGATGATCCGTTCCTCGGTCACGGGCGGATCACGGTGACAGATATGCACGTCAAGACGCCGAGCATCAACGCGGTGCCCGACGAAGCGACCATCACCATTGACCGCCGGATCACGTTTGGCGAAGAGCCGCAGGCGGAACTGGCACGGATTCGGCGCATCATCGGCGACCGGAAAGACATCGAGGCGTCGATCCTGTTTTACGACGATCCGAGCTACACCGGCTTTGTCTTCCCGGTGGACAAGATTTTCCCGGCGTGGGCGCTGCCGGAAGCCAACGCTTATGTGCAGGCGGGGGTTGAGGCGGGCGCGCAGTTATGGGGAGCGCCGCTGCCCACCGGGAAGTGGGACTTTTCGACCAACGGCATCTACTGGATGGGCAAAGCCAACATTCCGAGCATCGGCTTTGGATCCGGGCGACGAAATCCACGCGCACACGGTCATCGATCAAGTGCCGCTGGACGACGTGGTTCGCGCGACCGAGTGGTACGCGCTGCTGCCGGGATTGCTGCCGAAGTGATTTACCTGATGCGGCACGGCGAAAGCGTAGTCAACGTCGAGCGGCGGCTGACCTGCCACGAACGTGGCGGCGATCTGACCGAGAAGGGGCGCGAGCAGGCGAAGCAAGCTGCGCAGTGGTTCGTCAACAAAGGGCTGACTCAGATTCGCTACAGCCCCTTTCACCGCGCCGAGCAGACGGCGCAAATCGTCGGTGATCGGCTGGGCATCGAGCCAGTCGTCGATGCCGACCTCTGTGAAATGGACTGCGGCAGTTTGGAATGGCGCACCGACGAAGCGGCGTGGGCGATCTGGACGAGCGTCTATGAGCGTTGGTTATTGTTCGAGCCGGATGCTCGCTTCCCGGATGGTGAGTCCTATGCCGAGGGGGTTGTCCGCTTCAAACGCGCGCTGGCTCGATGCAGCCCGGACGAAAATGTGCTGCTGGTCACGCACGGCGGCATCACGGTCACGGTGCTTCCGCCGCTGTGCGTCAACGCTGCTGCGATGCAGTGGGTCGAGCATCTCGTCAACACGGGCATAATCATTCTGGAACATTACGACACCGACAGGTATAGTTGTTCAGCATGGAATTTGACCGACCATCTGAGCGACTGAAGGAGTAGGTTTCATCATGCAAACCGACCTGCGGGGTCGTGACCTGATCACGACCCAGGAGTGGACGAGAGACGAAATTGACACGCTGCTGGACGTGGCGTGGGACTTGAAACGCAGACGTGCGCTGGGCGAGCCGCACGCCTATCTGCGCGACAAGGTACTGGCGATGCTGTTCTTTTTCACCAGCACCCGCACCCGCACCTCGTTCGAAGCGGGCATGGCGCAGTTGGGCGGGCACGCCCAGTTCATCGACAGCCAAACCACGCAGATCAGTCACGGCGACACGGCGAAGGAAATCGGCGAGATCGTCGGGCGCTACTGCGACGGGATCGCTATCCGCCAGTGTGACTGGAATTTCGGCAACCAATATATCCGCGAAGTGGCGGCTGCCAGCCGCGTCCCGGTGCTGAATATGCAGTGTGACGTGTATCACCCGTTCCAGATTCTCGCCGACCTCATGGTGATTCAGGAGAAGTTCGGGCGTGATCTTCGCGGCAAGACCATCGACGTGAGTTGGGCGTATGCGTCCAGCTATCAGAAGCCGCTCAGCGTGCCGCAGAGCTTGATCCTGCTGATGTCACGCTACGGCATGAACGTCCGCCTGACCGCGCCGCCGGAATACAAGCTGATGCCCGACATCGTGGATCAGGCGCGAGAGAACTCACGGCAGAGCGGCGGATCGTTCGAAATCCTCGACGACTTCGACGCCGGGTTCAAGGGCGCGGACATCGTCTACCCGAAGTCGTGGGGAAGCTGGCTGACCACCGAGGACAACAACAAATCGGCACAAATTGGCAAGAAGTACACCGACTGGATCACCGACGCGCGCCGGATGTCGCTGGCGCAGGAACACGCGGTTTACATGCACTGCTTGCCCGCCGACCGGAACATCGAAGTGACCGACGAGGTGATTGACGGGGCGCAGAGTATCGTCTACGACGAGGCGGAGAACCGCCTGCACGTCGAGAAGGCGGCGATGGCGCTCACCATGCGCTAAGAGACCGGGACAGTTTTCAGCGATCAGCCGTTAGCTCGTATAATGGGGCTAACGGCTTTATTTTCGGACGAGCGAGGATGCTCAACTCGAACATCACAATTCCATATGATGAGATCGCTGCGTTTTGCGAGCGGAATCACATTCGCAAGCTGTCGCTGTTCGGCTCGGTGCTGCGCGACGACTTCCGCCCGGACAGCGACATCGACGTGCTGGTGGAATTCGATCCCGACCATATTCCCGGCTGGGAGTTTGCGTCGATGGGTGAGGAATTGAGCGAAATCTTGGGGCGCGAGGTTGACTTCTTGACGGCGGGTTTTTTGAGCAGGCATTTTCGCCAGAAAGCGTTGGACACGGCGCAGGTCATCTATGGATGAGCGTGATCGCGTTCGGCTCCATGATATGCTGGATGCTGCGCTCAAAGCACATGCTTTCGTCGAAGGTCAATCGCGCGATAGGCTCGAAGCCGACGAGGAGTTGGTTGGATTTGCGCTCATTCACGCGATTCAGATCATCGGAGAAGCTGCAAGTGGAATTACGCCCGAAACACGCGCCGAACTCACCGGAATTGACTGGCAGAGCATTATCAGTATGAGACATCGCCTTGTCCATGATTATCTTACGGTTGACTACGACATTGTTTGGGAGGCTGGCACCGTGAGCGTTCCAGCGTTGATCGCAGAACTGGAAAAGCTGCTTCCGCCCGAAGATCTCGGATGAAAGTTAGTGCTTGTTCTTGCTAAAAGCTAATCGCTAAAAGGCTCATTCATGGTCGGCAAACTGGCTGCCGTCGCCATTGGCGGCAACTCCCTCATTCAAGACCCGAAACATCCCGAAGTGACGAACCAGTGGGAGGCGGTGCGCGTCACCTGCGACCACATCGCCAACATGATCGCCGAGGGCTGGAGCGTGATCATCACGCACGGCAATGGTCCGCAGGTCGGGTTCATCCTGCGCCGGGCGGAATTGGCTGCCAAAGAGGTGCATACCGTGCCGCTTGATCTGATTGGCGCGGATACGCAGGGCAGCATTGGCTACATGCTTCAGCAGTCGCTGGATAATTCGCTGCGGCGGCTGGGCATCAACCGCACGATTTTGACCGTGATCACACAGGTGCGGGTCGATCCGAACGATCCGGCGTTCGAGCATCCCTCCAAGCCGATTGGCGGCTTCATGACCGAAGCCGAAGCGCGCAAGTTCGAGGCGCAGGGCTGGAAGGTGATCGAGGACGCGGGGCGGGGCTGGCGGCGAGTGGTGGCGTCGCCTAAGCCGCTGACCATTCAGGAGATCAACGCCATTCGCGCGCTGATCCTGAGCGATTACATCGTGATCGCGGTGGGCGGCGGTGGCATCCCGGTGATCCGCGACGCGCAGGGCAATCTGCACGGCGCCAACGCCGTGATCGATAAAGACCGCGCCAGCAGCCTGCTCGCCCAGATGCTCCGCGCCGACCTGTTGGTGATCTCGACGGGCGTGGAGCAGGTGGCGCTCAACTTCAATAAGCCGAATCAGCGCTTCCTCGATCAAATGACGTTGAGGGAAGCCGAGCAGTACATGGCAGAGGGGCACTTCGCGCCCGGCAGTATGCTGCCCAAAATCGAGGCGGCGGTCGAGTTCGTGCGCATGGGCGGTCCGCAGGCGATCATCACCGATCCGCCTAATCTGGCGCGGGCGCTGCGCGGCGAAACCGGCACGCGCATCGTGCCCGGATAGCCTGCTTACGCCGAGCCGACGCCGAGTTCGGCTTTGACCCGGCGCAGCGCGTCGATGTGATCCTGCGGCGAGCGAAATCCGGCGCGCATGGTGTTGACGCATAACTGGCTGGCGCCCAGCTTGATCCATGCGTCAGCTTGAGCGGCTTCATCGCCGCGCGCGATCTCGACGTGCGCCTCAATTGGAATGTCCTGCGGCGAGCGCCCAGCTTTGCCCGCAAACTCGTATAGCTGATCGATTAAGCCGCGCGCCCGGTCGTTGGGCAGCCCCAGCGGAAACCAGCCATCGCCCAGCCGTGCCGCTCGTTTGAGCATGGGTTCCGAGTGACCGCCGAACCAGATCGGGATCGGCTGCTGAATAGGCAGCGGATTGATGCCCGCTTCGGTGATGTGATGCTGCTTGCCCTGAAAGCTGACGACCGGCTGCGTCCAGAGCGCGCGCAGCACGGCGATCTGCTCGTCTACTCGCGCGCCGCGCGTGTGGAAATCCTCGTTCAGCGCCTCGTACTCGACGTAATTCCAGCCGATGCCCACGCCGAGCCGCATTCGTCCGCCGCTCAGTACGTCCACCTCGGCGGCTTGCTTGGCGACCAGCGCCGTCTGACGCTGCGGCAGGATCACGATGCCCGTCACCAAGCCCACGCTGCGGGTCAGCCCCGCCAGATAGCCGAGCAGCACGAAGATTTCGTGAAACGGGGTTTTGTCGGTGTAGGGACCGCTCCAGTCGGGGCGGTGGGCGATGCTGGCGCCCAGCACGTGATCGTACACGAGGATGTGATCGTAGCCCATTTCCTCGACCGCTTGCGCATAGTCGCGAATGGCAAGCGGATCGCTGCCGATTTCGGTTTGCGGAAAGACGACGCCAATCTTCATCAGAGGAGACTCCTTCATCAAGGTGGGCAGATACTCCGCCCGATTGTAGCCGTGCCGCGCGCGATTACCACCAGACCGTATTATCCGGTATTATTCCCGATGGCTTGGCATTCACTTGGACAAAATCGCATGTACAGCCACGCGCCCGAAAATTACGACTGCCCGTTCTGCCGCCTCGGTCGCGGTGAGCCGATGCAGCCTGAGCATACTCAGCAGCAGGACGTGATCTACCGAGACGATCACGTGACTGCCTTTATCGGCTTGTACTGGTGGCCCAATAATCCCGGTCATGTGATCATCGTGCCCAACCGCCACATCGAGAATATCTATGACCTGACGCCGGAGATCGCGGTTCATGTGCATGAACTGGCGCGGCAGGTGGCGATTGCATTCAAGGAAGTCTACGGCGCGGAGGGGACATCCATGCGACAGCACAACGAGCCTGCCGGGTATCAGGAGGTTTGGCATTATCATCTGCATGTGTTTCCGCGTTACCATCAAGATTACCTGTACGACCTTACCTTTCAGCGGCGGTTGACGACAGCCGAAGAACGCCGTCCCTACGCCGAAAAATTGAAACGATACTTCGATGGCAAACGTATTGAAATTACGCTGTAGCGTGTGCGGACGCGAGTATTCGCCGGACGAGGTGCAGTACACCTGCCCGGTGGATGGGCAGGTGGGTACACTGGACGTGCTCTACGACTACGCAAGTTTGAACCCGCAGGTTGATCGGGATGTATCCTCGATGTGGCGCTACCGCGATCTGCTGCCGATTGCGCCGACGACAGCCGTGCCGCTGCTGCGAGTCGGCTGGACGCCGCTCTATCCTGCGCCGCGCCTCGCCGCCGATTTGGGTATCGGGGAGGCGTGGGTCAAGGACGATGGCTTGAACCCGACCGGGTCGCTGAAAGACCGCGCCAGCGCGCTGATCGTCGCCCGCGCCGTCGAAGCCGGGATTCGGATCGTCAGCACCGCCAGCACCGGAAATGCGGCGGCGGCGCTGGCGGGCATGGGCGCGTCGATGGACATGCAGACCATCATTTTCGTTCCGGCAGCCGCGCCAGAAGCCAAGATCGCACAGTTGTTGGTCTACGGCGCGACGGTGGTGCTGGTGGAAGCCTCCTACGACGTGGCGTTCGACCTGTGCTACGAACTGTGTTTGAGTGAAGGCTGGTACTGCCGGAACACCGGGATCAACCCGTACACGGTCGAGGGCAAGAAGACCGTCGCCTACGAGATCGCCGAGCAGATGGAGTGGAACGTCCCCGACGTAGTGATGGTCAGCGTAGGCGATGGCAACATCATCGCCGGAGTCTACAAAGGCTTCTACGACCTGCGCGAACTGGGCTGGATAAAGCGGATTCCTCGCCTGATCGGTGTACAAGCTGAAGGCAGCGCGTCGCTGGTGAAGGCGTGGCAGACCGGAATGGACGCGCGGGACATCCAGCCGATTGAGGCGCACACCATCGCGGACAGCATCTCCGCCGGGCTGCCGCGCGACCGCTCGCGGGCGCTGCGCGCCGTCCGGGAAACCAGTGGCGCGATGATCGCCGTGACCGACGCCGAAATTCTCGCCAGCATCCCGCGCTTGGCGCGGCTGACGGGCGTGTTCGCCGAGCCGGCGGCGGCGGCGGTTTACGCGGGCGCGCAACGTGCTGTAAAATTGGGGTTGATCACCAATGACGAGCGCGTTGTGTTGATTTCGACTGGGAGCGGGCTGAAAGATGTCAAACGGGCGCAGGAAGCGGTCGCGGGCGGCTTGCGCGTTCCACCAGACCTCGCCACCATTCGACGCGCTTTGCACTTGACTGAGGGTTCATGAACGATAGACCGCGTTACACGATTGTCGCGCCGATCTTCAACGAAGAAGGCAACATCCCGCTGCTGCACGAGCGTATCAGCAAGGTCATGGAGTCGACGGGCGAATCGTGGGAACTGATTCTGGTGGACGATGGCAGTATCGACCGCTCGCCCGAAATGATCGACGAGGTGGCGCAGCAAGACCCACACGTCAAGGTGATTCACTTCGCGCGCAACTTCGGGCACCAGATCGCCGTCACCGCCGGGATCGATCATGCCAGCGGCGAGGCGGTGGTGCTGATCGACGCCGATTTGCAAGACCCGCCGGAACTGATTCTTGAGATGATCGAGCGCTGGAAAGCGGGCTTTCAGGTGGTATACGCCATCCGCGCCGAGCGCAAAGGCGAGAGCCGCTTCAAGCTGCTGACGGCGAAGCTGTTCTACCGCGTAATCTACCGCATCACCGACGTGAATATCCCGGTGGATACCGGCGATTTCCGGCTGATGGATCGCAAGGTGGTCGAGGCGCTCAAGTCGATGCACGAGCATCACCGCTTCATTCGCGGGATGACCAGTTGGGTCGGCTTCAAGCAGGTGGGGATCAACTACGTGCGCGAAGCCCGGCACGCGGGCGAAACCAAGTATCCGCTGCGCAAGATGGTGCGCTTCGCGTGGGATGCAGTGACCAGCTTCTCGTACTTCCCGCTGCAAATTATGGTCTACGTCAGCTTGGTACTCGGTCTGCTGGCGCTGCTGGCGATTCCGGTGGTGGTGGTGCTGCGCATCGTGATCGGCATCCCGTTTCTGGGCGGGCAGGCGACGACGGTGATTTTGCTGTTGTTGATGAGTTCGTTTCAGCTTTTCTTCCTGTTCATTCTGGGGCAGTACGTGGCGCGCACCTACGACGAAGCGCGCAACCGCCCCCTGTATATTGTGGCGTCTGCGGTCGGCTTTTAGCTGGCGGAGCGGATGCCTGAGAGTCAACTGGAGTAACGGATGGGCGACAACGACAGCGACATACTGCAACAGGTGCAGTACTATCGTCAGGTCGTGTTGAAGTACGAGGCACTCGACGAAGAAATCGATACGCTGATCATGGCGCACGGCGGCACCAGCGACGGGATGTCCACCAAAGACTTGGAGCATTACCGCGATCTGGCGCGCCAGCGTGACGAACTGCTGAACGAAATGCGCACGATTGAGCAAAAACTGCTCGCCGACGATGAAATGGAGACTTAGTACGTGATTACTGGACCTACCTTTGAAGAAATGCTTCATCCGAACAAGATTGCCCCGCAAATCCGCGCCCGTGCGCAGGCAGCCCGCGCCGCTGATCCGCTCGACCCGATCAATCTGTTCAACATCACGTGGCGAGACGCGAACGACGCGATCAATTATGTGGTGCTGCCGAAGGTGCTCACCGGAGTGGACGCCGAAATCGTGGTGATCTCCGGCAAAGAATTCCCGTCGGGGAGTCACAAAGTCGGCGCGGCGTATTCGGTGCTGCTGGAACTGGAACTGTTCGGCGAAGTCGATCCCAAAGTGCATACGCTGGTGTGGCCCTCGACCGGGAATTACGGCATCGGTGGGGCGTGGGTCGGCGGGCGGATGGGCTGTCAAAGTCTGGTGGTGCTGCCGCAGGGCATGAGCCGCGAGCGCTTCGAACTGATCGAGAGCTACGGCGCGAAGGTGATCAAGACTACCGGCTCGGAGAGCAACGTCAAGGAGATTTACGACGAGACCAAGCGCCTGAGCGCCAGCGACCCGAATATCCGCATCCTCAACCAGTTCGAGGTGATGGGCAACTACCGCTTCCACTACCACGTCACCGGGAACACCATCATCGAACTGGCGGCGGAGCTTCAGCAGCGCGGTATCGGCAACGGCAAGGTCAGCGCCTTCGTTTCGGCGATGGGCAGCGCGGGCACCATTGCCGCTGGAGATCGGCTCAAGCAGGAGTGGGGCGATCACCAGATCGTCGGGCTGGAGCCGATTCAATGCCCGACGCTCTACAGCAACGGCTACGGCACTCATGACATTCAGGGCATCGGCGACAAGCACGTCACGTGGATTCACAACGTCACCAACATGGACGCGCTGATGTGCATCGACGACATGGAATGCAAGAAGTGCTTGCAAATTTTCGCGGAACCCGCCGCCCGTTCGGTGCTGGTTGAGCGCTATGGACTCGACGCGGCGCTGGTGGAGCAGTTGAGCGGCTTCTTCGGCATCAGCGGGATTTGCAACGTGCTGGGCGCGATCAAGACCGCGAAGCACTACCGCTACGGCGCGGGCGATCTGATCGTCACCATAGCGACCGACGCGCTGGATCGCTATCACTCGGTGATGGGGGATATGGCGGCGCAGTTCGGCACGCTGGACGAAGCAGCGACCGTCGGGCGAGTTGAGAGCATCTTTCACGGGATGCGCACCGACTGGATCATGGACGGCACGCGCGACGCCCGCGAGCGCTGGCACAACCTGAAATACTACACGTGGGTCGAGCAGCAGGGGAAGTCGGTCGAGGAACTGGACGCTCAGCGCGATCAGGAATGGTGGATCGGGCATCAGGAGCGGGTGCTGGAAATCGACCAGCGGTTGGTGTCGCTGCGCGAGACCGCACCCGCATGACAGGACTGAGCGATGAGGACTGAGTTCAAAACCAGACCTGAGCCGGGCGACCGCTCGATACGAAGCGTTCAAACTCAGTCCACAGTCCTCGAACCTCAGTCCTTCACTGCTGACCGTGCTTCCTGAGGACAGCGTACTGGTCGGCGTGATCAATCGCAAGCGCGATCTGGTCTACGCGCGCGATCAACACTGGTATCGCATCCCGCAGGTGAGGATGCCGCAGGGCGTCACGGCGGATTATCTCGCCTTCTTTTTGAGCCGCGCCTTCGGTGAGCGCAACGGCGCAGTTCACTTTTACGCTCGCAAAAAGGGGCTGGAACTGCGCTACCGCCGCGATCTGCTGCCCAACGAGCCAAACCACAGGCGCGCCGACGAAGTGTACTACCGGGTCGCGCTCGGAGACCTGCTGGAAAAGAATCCGCCGGTGGTCAACACCACCAAGCGCAGCTTCGCCTTTATTTACACCACATGGGATCGGTTCGTCCACGCGCAGACCATCACCGACTTGTACAGCGACGACGATCAGTTCGTGGATCGGCTGTTTTACGCGCTGCACGAATACGGCGTGAGCGCATCCCGCAGTTGGGAGGCGGAGAAGTTCACCGACGAGTTCGCGCCCGGTCTGCGGATTTTGTGCGACAACGGATCGGTGCTGACCGCCTCGACTCGATCCGGCGAGGGCGGGTTTCTTCTGGATCGCACGCAGGGCGAGGACACCATCCTTGAGGCGATTCTCGCGCAGATCGCGCGCAACGGCGGGCCGGCGACGGTCAGCGTGCCGCCGGGAGAGTGACAAAGGATAGGCTGAGGGCGGAGTAAAAACGGGCTGGCAAGCGGCAGGGCACGGCATGTCGTGCCCCTACGAGCGATGCTTACATTTGAAAATGCGGGTAGGGCTTTATGCTGATCACCAATGGAACGCTGATCACGTGGGACGAGCGGGGCATCCTGAGCGATCACGCGGTGTACGTCGAAGGCGACGCGATCCGCGCAATTGGGCGGACGCGCGACCTGCTGGAACGCTACCCGCAGGAGCAGCGGATCGACGCGCGCGGGCAGTTGATCATGCCCGGCAACATCTGCGCGCACACTCACTTTTACAGCGCCTATTCGCGCGGGCTGGCGATCCCTGGCGATCCGCCGCTGGACTTCCCGGCGATCCTCAAGCAGTTGTGGTGGCGGCTGGATCGGGCGCTGGATGCCGACTCGGTGCGCATGAGCGCGCTGGTGTCGCTGATCGACGCGATCAAGCACGGAACCACCACCCTGATTGACCATCATGCCAGCCCCAACGCCATCGAGGGCAGCCTCGACCTGATCGCCGACGCGGTGGATCAAGCCGGGCTGCGGGCGGTGCTGTGCTATGAAGTTACCGATCGGAATGGCTTGGAAGGCGCTGAGCAGGGGATCGCCGAAAACCTGCGCTTCTTAGAGCAGAATCGGCGTGAGCGGGTGCGCGGAACCTTTGGCTTGCACGCCAGCCTGACGCTCGGCGACGCGACGCTGCGGAAATGCACCGACGCTCAGGTCGCCGCAGGCGACAGAGGCGGCTTTCACATCCACGTCGCCGAGCATGAAGCCGATCAGGACGACAGCTTGCAGCGCTCCGGTGTGCGAGTGGTGCATCGGCTGGATCACTACGGGATACTGGGCGAAAAGACCATCGCCGCCCACTGCATCCATGTCGAGGAGGATGAACTGGATCGCCTTGCGGAGACCGGGACCTGGATCACCCACCAGCCGCGCTCGAATATGAACAACGGCGTCGGCGCAATGGCGTTCGACGAGATGATGCAGCGCGGGATGAAGGTCTGCCTCGGCAACGACGGCTTCAGCAACAACATGTGGGCGGACTGGAAGGCGGCGTATCTGCTGCACAAGCTCGCTCACCGCGACCCGCGCCGCGCCAACGGCGCCGAGATCGCGCAGATGGCGGTGCAGAACAACGCGCGGCTGCTGGACGTGTTCTTCCCCGGCGAGCAGATCGGGCGGGTGGTGGAAGGCGCGCGCGCGGATTTGATCTTCGTGGATTATCGCCCGTTCACGCCCATGACGGCGGGCAATCTCGCGTGGCACGTGCTGTTCGGCTTCGAGGCGTCGATGGTTACAACCACAATGGTTGATGGTAGAATATTGATGCGTGACCGCCAGTTGTTGACACTAGACGAGAGAGCCGTCATGGAGGCGGCATTGGAACTCGCGCCGGAGGTATGGCACCGCTTTACTGCGCAGACTGAACAGGGGATGCTATGACGACGAACGCAAATGACCTGCCGCTCGTGCTGACGGTTGCGGTGCTGGGTGGAACGGGCAAGGAAGGATCGGGGCTGGCGATGCGCTGGGCGCGCAGCGGCTACCGGGTGGTCATCGGATCGCGCGATGCGAACAAGGCGATGGAGCGCGCGGGCGAGATGAATACCCAGCTTGGCGTCGATTACCTGATCGGCAAGACCAACGACCAAGCCGCCGCCGAAGCCAACATCGCGGTGCTGACCGTGCCTTATAGCGCGCATCGTGACACGCTGGAAGCGGTGAAAACCCAGCTTCAGGGCAAGATTCTGGTGGACATTGTGGTGCCGATGCAGCCGTCCAACATCCGCACGGTTTTCGTGCCGGAGGGCAAATCGGCGGCGTTGGAAGCGCAGGAAGTGCTGGGCGTGGGCGTTCGCGTGGTGTCCGCCTTCGAGAACGTCTCGGCGGTGAAGCTGCAAGACCCGAACAGCTCGGTGAACTGCGACGTGCTGGTCTGCGGCGACGACGCCGACGCCAAATCGGAAGTGATGCATCTGGTGGAGGCAGCCGGGATGCGCGGCATCGACGCCGGACCGCTGGCGAATTCGGTCGCGGTGGAGGCGCTGACGCCGGTGCTGCTCTACATCAATAAGAAGTATGGCGTTAAGGGTTCGGGTATCCGTATCACCGGCATGTAGAGTTGGAGTCCTTTACGCTCAACCTGATGGCGCTGCCGGGCATCCCGCTGGTCAAGCCGGGGGATGATCTGGCGCAGTTGATCTGCGATGCGCTGGCGCGCGCGTCAATCTCGCTGCAAACCGGCGACGCGCTGGTGGTGACTTCGAAGATCGTGTCCAAAGCCGAAGGGCGCATCGTCAGACTCAGCGAGGTCGTGCCCGGCGACGACGCGATTCGCGTGGCGGGCGAGACCCTCAAAGACCCCCGGATTGTCGAACTGATCCTGCGTGAAAGTCAGGCGATTTCGCGTCAAGCGCCCGGCGTGCTGATCACCCGGCATCGGCTGGGATTTGTCTCCGCCAGTTCCGGGATCGATCAATCTAACGTCGGGACGGACGAGGAATGGGTGCTGCTGCTCCCGCTCGATCCTGATGGCTCGGCGCGGGCGATCCGCGAAGCGCTGCTGAGAGCGACCGGAGCCGCAGTCGGCGTGATCATCAGCGATTCGCACGGCAGACCCTTCCGCTTGGGCAATGTGGGCACCGCCATCGGCGTCGCCGGGATGCCCGCGCTGTTGGATTTACGCGGACGTACCGATCTGTTCGGGCGTGAGCTTAAAATTACCATACAGGCTTATGCCGACGAAGTGGCGTCGGCGGCAAATTTACTTTCGGGCGAAGCCGCAGAGGGCACCCCGGTGGTACTGGTGCGCGGATTGAGCTTTCCGCCGCAGGATGGACGCGCGTCGGATTACATCCGACCGCTGGAGACCGATTTGTATCGCTAGCCGAGGCACAGGTGTATCAGGAAGCCTTACTGGAAACCATTCTCAGCCGCCGCTCGATCCGCCGCTACCGACCCGACCCGGTCGCGCGCGACTTGATCGAGTCGCTGCTGACCGCGGCGATCTGGGCACCATCGGCGCACAACCGTCAGCCGTGGCGCTTCTGCGTGATCGATACGCCGGAGACGATTCGGGCGCTGGCGGGCGCGATGAACGCGCGCCTGCGCCGCGATCTGGAGGCGGACGGCGTGCCGCCTGAGCTGATCGAGCAGGATGCCGGGCGTTCCTACGCGCGGATCACGGGCGCTCCGGCGCTGGTGCTGCTGTGCCTCTCGATGGTGGACATGGATCGCTACGCCGACGCGCAGCGCAATCTGAACGAGTACGTCATGGCGGCGCATAGCACGGCGATGGCTGGGCAAAATCTGCTGCTGGCGGCGCATCAAGCCGGGTTGGGCGCGTGCTGGATGTGCGCGCCGCTGTTCTGCCCGGAGGTGGTGCGCGATTCGCTGACTCTGCCGGACGACTGGCAGCCGCAGGCGTTGATCACGCTGGGCTATCCCGCCGAAACCCGTACCAAGACCCGCCGCGCGCTGGAAACGAGCGTGCTATGGCGATAGACGTGGGCAACGTGGTCGCGCTGGTCGGCGGAGTTGGCGGCGCGAAGCTGGCGCACGGGCTGGCGCAAATCCTGCCGCCGGAGCACCTGACCATTATCGTCAATACGGGCGATGACTTCTGGCATTATGGCTTGCGAGTTTGCCCCGATTTGGACACCGTGACTTACACGCTGGCGGAGCTGGTCGATCCAGTCAAGGGCTGGGGCGTCGCGGGCGACACGTTCGAGGCGCTGGGCGCGCTGGAGCGCTACGGCGAGGAGCCGTGGTTCCAAATCGGCGACAAGGATTTTGCCACCCATCTGCTGCGCACGCGGGCGCTGCGCAGCGGGGAGACGCTTACAGCAGTCACGCAAAAGTTGACAAGCGCGCTGGGGATTCATCCGTCGATTCTACCGATGACCGACGCGCCAGTTGCCACCAAAATCAACACGGTCGAATATGGCGAACTGGACTTTCAGGAGTATTTCGTGCGCCACCGCTGGCAGCCGACGGTTCGCTCGATTCGCTTCGACGGCATCGAGGGAGCGGCGCTGAGCTTGGAAGTGCAGCGCGCGCTGGATCGCGCTGACGCGATCCTGTTCGGTCCGTCGAATCCGTGGCTGTCGATTGCGCCGATTCTGGCGGTCGCCGGGATGCGCGAGCGGCTGACGGCGCGGGGCGTGCCGATTGTAGCGCTCTCGCCGATTGTTGCAGGGCAGGCAATCAAGGGTCCAGCGGCGAAATTGATGGCAGAATTGAATCATCCGGTGACGGCGGCGGCGGTTGCCGATTATTACCGGGGCGTGATTAACGGGTATGTTTACGACGAGCGAGACGCGGACTTGCACATCAACGGGCTGCGCGCGACGACCTTCGACACGGTGATGCGGACCGACGAGGATCGGTCGGTGCTGGCGCGTAAGATACTGGATTGGATCAGCAGTTGGGGAGGAAGCAATGAGCATCTGGGCGATAATTCCGGTCAAGCCGCTCAACCGGGCGAAAAGCCGTCTGGCGGAAGCGCTTTCCCCTGATGAACGCAGACAGCTCACCGAAATGCTGTTCCGGCGGGTGCTGACGGCGGTCACTGAGACCCCGCAAGTCACCGGGACGCTGGTCATCAGCCGGGATAATCACGCGCTGGCGATTGCGCGCGACATGGGCGCGCACACGGTGCAGGAGAGCGGCGCGCCGGAACTCAACAATGCCTTGATGCGGGCGACGCAGGTGGTCGGCGGCTGGCACGGCGGGGCGGTGCTGATTCTGCCCGCCGATCTGCCGCTGATCACGCCGGAGGACGTGCGCGGCATGGTCGATCTGGGGCAGGAGTCGCTCACGGTGGTGATTGCGACCGATAGTCGAGAGGACGGCACCAATGCCATGCTGATCCGCCCACCTGGGCTGATCCCCTATGCTTATGGAGTGGGAAGCTATCAGCGGCACATGGCGCTGGCGAAAGAAGCCGGGGCGACCGTGAAGCAGTTCCGTTCGGATCGGCTGGCGCTCGACATTGACGTGCCTGCTGATTTAGAGGAGTATTATCGCCGGACGGGGAACCAGCAAGAACTGCCGCTCACGCCAAACATATAGCGCCGAGTGCTGAGTCAAGAACTGCAACGGGCAGATTCGGCTGAGTCTCAGAAGGTACGCCGCCCCTGAACGGTTCAGGTATAATCACTTTGTTTTTACCCGATACTCGGCACTCGGTACTCAGCACTCCAAAAAGGGACTTTCATGGCAGACAGAGTCGCGCTTTATTTACAGGACGCTCATTCGCTGCAAGATGCGATTAAGTACGTGCAGTACGCCGAATCGCGCGGGTTCGAGGCGGTTTGGCAGGCGGAAAGCCGTCTGGTGCGCGACGCGGTGGTGCCGATGGCAGCCTTCGCCGCGACTAGCAGCCGTATCAAGATCGGCAGCGGCGTGATCAACAACTGGACTCGCAACCCCGCCATCATCGCGGCGACCTTTTTGACGCTGGATGACCTCGCGCCCAACCGGATCATCTGCGGGATCGGCGCGTGGTGGGATCCGCTGGCGCAGAAAGTCGGGATCACCCGCACTAAGCCGCTGCTGGCGATGCGTGAGACGGTGGTCAGCGTGCGGGCGCTGCTCGCGCGCGAGCGGGTCACGTTTCACGGCGAGTTCGTCCACCTGACCGACGTGGAACTGGACGTGGTTCACGGGCGGAAAGAGCCGCGCAACGTGCCGATCTACATCGGCGCAACCGGCCCGCAGATGATGGCGCTTGCCGGGGAAATTGCCGACGGCGCGGTGCTGAACTATCTGGTCTCGCCGCGCTACAACGACGGCGCGCTGGAGCAGCTTGAAATCGGCGCGCACAAGGCGGGGCGTCATCTGGACGACATCGACCGCCCGCAGTTGGTGGTCTGCTCGGTGGACGATGACCGCAAACGCGCGCTGGACGCGGCGCGCAAGCTGGTCACACAGTATCTCGGTCAGCAGCCGCACATCATGAAAGCCAGCGGCGTGAGCCAAGACCTGCTGGACGAAATCGCGCAGGTCTTGACGTGGCCCGCCACCGAGGAGCAGATCGAGGAGGCGATGCGATTGGTTCCCGACGACGTGGTGCAGTTGATCACCGCGTCCGGCACGCCCGACGAGGTCAAGGCGAAGGTGCGCGAGTACGTCGCCGCCGGAGCGACCTGCCCGATCCTCTATCCGCTGGGCGAGGACGTGCGCTTGATGATCGATACGTTTGCGAATGGCTACTCCAGTTAAGCCAGAGGAAATTGCCGCGTTGCAGGTGAGCGTCTTCAACAGACGCTCGCTTTTTATCCTGCTCTTGTGCTTCACGCTGGCGCTGATCGTCCTGATCGTCTACGTCGCCACCAGCGCCACCATCGGCGGCGGGCAGGTGGTGATGCCGCTGGACGACGCCTACATCCACTTCCAGTACGCGCATCAAATCGCCGTCGGGCAGCCTTACGTCTACAACCCCGGTTTGCCGCCCACTTCCGGCGCGACCAGCTTTCTGTATCCCTACCTGCTGGCAGTTGGCGACCTGATCGGCTTTCGCGGGCTGAGCCTCGGCTTGTGGGCGATGGGGATCGGCTGGCTGGGGCTGGCGCTCTCGGCGTGGCTGATCTACCGGATGGTCGCGCTGGTCGCGCCGTTCGGGTTGGCGGTGGCGCTGGCGGTCGCCTTCCTGTTCGACGGCTGGATCGACTGGCATTTCATGAGCGGCATGGAGACCGGGCTGGCGATCCTGTTCGCGCTGCTGACGGTCTACGCGGTGCTGACCCGCCGCCTGCGCCTGACCGCGCTCGGCGCGATGCTGCTGGCGCTGATCCGTCCTGAGGGCGGGCTGCTGGCGGTGATCGCCGTCGGGATCGCGCTGGCGCAGGTATGGGACAGCGTGCCGGTGAAGGGACGGTATGGAATTCCGCCGCGCTGGTTGTGGCGGCGTGAGTGGCTGCTCCTGCTAATCCCGGTGCTGGCGATTGGGGTACAGCCGCTGGTCAATTGGATGGTCACTGGGTCGGCGGTGGCGTCGGGAAACGCCGCCAAGTCGCTGTTCGGCATCATCCCGCCCGATCTGGGCGTGATCGTGGGGCGAATCGTCGAGAATTTCGTGCAGATGTGGCACGAATTCCTGACCGATTACCTCTACGTGTTCGGCATGGCGGTGGTCGGCTTTGCGTTGATGGCGCGGGAACGGCGTTTCCGGCTCGCAGCCGTCATGATCGGGCTGTGGCTGTTAGCGGGCACGGCGGCGATCTCCACGCTGGACACGGCGTTCTGGCATTTCAAGCGCTACCAGATGCCGCTGATCGCGCTGTTTTTCCCGCTGGCGGGCTGGGGCTGGGCGTTCGTCTATGCGCGGCTGCGCCGCCGACTGCGCCGAATCAACCTGATCCGCTACGACCTCACGGTGATGCTGGTCGGTGTGCTGGTCGCACTGTCGGTCAGCAGCCTGCTTTACGACACGCTGCTGTTTGTGTCCAATTACGCGCTGAACGTCGGCTACGTGGTCGCGCAGCCGCTGCAAATGGCGGAATGGCTGGCGGCGAATACGCCCAGCGACGCGCGAATCGCGGTTCACGACGTGGGCATGATGCGCTACATCGGTGGGCGCACCACCATCGACATCGTGGGCTTGACCACGCCCGGCGCCGCCGCCTACTGGCGCAACGGTCCCGGCTCGGTGGGCGAGTTCATCGAACGGGAGCGCCCAGATTACATCGCCTCCTACGGTATCGGGCACGGCTTGGGACTCGGCTATCTGCAAAACACCGATCTGTATGCCGACACGTTGGCGAGCTACACGGTCGCGCTCGACCCGGAATATAACGTCGCGCTGGCAGCGCCCACACAGGGGATTTATCGCCCGGACTGGACGGCGGCGGATCGCGCGGTTAGCCCGCAGGTTTTGCCGACGATGCTGCCCGATTTCAGCGGCATGGAACTGGTGGACAGCATCGACGTGGCTGACCTCGACTCCGAGCAGGCGCACGAGTATCAATGGCGCGAGGTTCACGCGCCCAACGGCTTCCCGACCGAATACTACCAGTTCGACACCATCGGCTGCCTCGTCGATTGTTCGGTGATGGACGGCGGGCGCTTGATCAACGGCGAGGAGTCATTCACGCTGCACACGCAGGCGGGCGAAGCCCTGATCCTGATCACGCGGCTGCACCCGGAATACGAAGGCACGTTCGACCTGTATGCCAATGATCAGTTAGTCGGCACGCGGGTGATCCCGGCGCTGCCGGGCGCATGGCTGGAAGTGCCCACGCTGATCCCGGCGGCGCTGGTGACCGACGCGACCCGGATTCGGATCGTGCCGCACGTGCTTAAGTCGCAGGACTACATGCCGTATTATCATTGGGCGTATCAAGGCACCTATGTGACGGCTCCGGCTTCCGGTGAGCCGCTGGCGACCTTCGAATCGGGCGCGGTGCAACTGAGCGACGCCGCGCTGAGCCTCGACGCCAGCCGGATGCTCACGGTGACGCTGGATTGGGTGACTGACGGCAGCGCGCAGGGCGATTACAAAATCTTCGTCCACGTGCTGAACGCCGACGGCGTCAACGTCGCGCAGGCGGACATCCGACCGGGGCGCGGCGCGCTTCCACCGGGAAATTGGCTGCCCGGTGGCTTTCGTGACACAATCAACATCGCACTTTCAGCGGCACCACCGGGAACTTATTCGGTCGTGATGGGCTTGTACAACCCCAACTCGCAGGAACGTTTGCAGCCGGTCGGCGCAAATGTCGATTCGGACAACCGGCTGCTGATCGGTCAGATTGAGGTGAAGTAGGCGATGGAGGAGACACGCGCAGTTTACGCGGCGCTGCTCGACGCGCAGGAAAAGGGGATTCCGGCGGCGCTGGCGACGGTGATCAGCGTCAAAGGCTCGGTGCCGCGTCACGCGGGCAGCAAGCTGCTGGTCTACGCGGACGCGCGCTTCGTCGGCACGGTCGGCGGCGGCGCGATGGAAGCGCAGGTGATTCAGGAGGCGCTGGCGGCGCTGGCGGACGGTGCGCCGAGAATGCGCTCCTACACGCTCAACGATCTGGCAGCGGGCGATCCGGGCATCTGCGGCGGCACCGTCGAGGTGTTCATCGAGCCGCTCAGCCTCGCGCCCACGCTGCTGGTGATCGGCGGCGGGCACGTGGGCAAGGCGGTGGCGCAGTTGGGCAAGTGGATGGATTACCGGGTGGTGCTGGTGGACGACCGCGCCGAGTTCGCCAACCCGGAGTATTTGCCGGGGATGGATGCTTACGTAGTATGCAAGCCCGGCGAGATCGCCGAGCGGGCGCGCATCGACCGGAACACCTCGGTGGCGGCGGTGACGCGCGGCTTGCCGGTCGATCTGGACTTGATCCCGGCGCTGCTGGCGACCGACGCGGCGTACATCGGCTTGATCGGCAGCCGACGGCGCTGGGCGCTGACCGTGAAGGCGCTCAAAGAGCAGCGCGGCTTGACCGCCGAGCAGTTGACCCGCGTTCGCGCGCCGATTGGTCTGGAACTAGAAGCGGAAACTCCTAAAGAGATCGCCCTGAGCATCATGGCGGAGATCACCATGCTGCGGCGGGGCGGCAGCGGCAAACCCATGCAGTGGATCGGCGAGGTTGCCGAAGCGGAAATGTAAAAACAGGACTGAGTGCTGAGGACTGAGTAAGAACCACTGTACCCTACATGCGAGCTATTCCTGAAGTTATCTTTTACTCAGCACTCAGTCCTCAGTCCTTCACTAATGCGGATTGGGTTGTGAAAATTCTTTGTGTCAGCGATACAGTTGCCCCGCAGATGGAAAACGCGGCGCATCTTCGGCGGCGCTATTCGGACGTAGAGCTGCTGGTGAGCTGCGGCGATATGCCCGCGACCAGCTTGGAGTTCATCACGTCGGTGCTGAACGTCCCGCTGTTTTACGTGCGCGGCAATCACGATACGGGCTACGACGAGCAGCCTCCCGGCGGAATCAACCTGCATCGGCGGCGCGTGCGCTATCATGGCATTTCGTTCTACGGCATCGAAGGATCGCTGAAGTACAACCGAAGCCCGATCCAGTATTCGCAGTTCGACATGGAAACGATGGTGATTCGCAGCCTGTTTCCGCTGCTGTACTATCGGCTGCGGAAAGGGCGGGGCGTCGATATTTTCGTCGCCCACGCGCCCGCGCGCGGCATCCACGACATGCCGGATTTGCCGCACCGGGGGATCGACGCCTTCTTGCAGTTCATGGACTGGTATCGCCCGCGCTACATGCTGCACGGTCACGTCCATACCTATGACCGCCGCGTGATCGTCAAGACCCAGCACAAATCGACCTGCGTGATCAACGTGAATCCGTTCACGCTGCTGGAAATTGAGCCGGAATGAAGGATTGGAAGTTCTCGCTTAACAAAGTTAGGATAAAATAAAAGCAGGGACACGCCGCAGCGTGTCCCTCACGTAACCGATAGGTGTAGGGATATGTGGAGTCGATATTTCACGGTTTCGACCGTTGCGGAAGCACTGGAACTGCTGGCGGAATATCGCGAGCGCGCCCGCGTGATCGCCGGGGGTACGGACATTCTGCTGGAACTAGAACGCGGTCAGCGCCCCGGCGTGGACGTGCTGATCGACCTGACGCGGGTGCCCGGTCTGGATCAGATCGACCTGCGCGGCGACTCAATTCGCATGGGCGCGCTGGTGACTCACAATCACGTGGTCGGCAGCGATTTGCTGGTCAAGCGGGCGCTGCCGCTGGCGCAAGCCTGCTGGGAAGTGGGCGCGCCGCAGATTCGCAACCGCGCGACGGTCGCGGGCAACCTGATCACCGCCTCGCCCGCCAACGACACCATCACGCCGCTGTGGGCGCTGGGCGCGAGCGTCACGCTCTCGTCGCTGGACGGCGAGCGCACGGTTCCGCTCAACCAGTTTTACACGGGCGTCCGCCGCAGCGTCATGCGCCCGGACGAACTGCTGACGGCGATCAGCTTCCCGGCGCTGGGCGAAAACGAGCGCGGAATCTTCCTCAAGCTGGGGCTGCGCCGCGCGCAGGCGATTTCGGTGGTGGATGCGGCGGCGGTGCTGGCGTTCGAGGGCGACACCATCACCCGCGCGATCATCACGCTCGGCAGCGTCGCGCCGACCATTTTTGAGGCGACGGTCGCTGCCCAATCGCTGATCGGGCGCTCGCTCACGCCGGAGCGCATCCGCGAGGCGGCGCGGCTGGCGGCGGCAGCGGTCACGCCGATTGACGACGTGCGCGGGACGGCAAGCTATCGGGTCGAAATGGTGCGGGTGCTGGTTTCGCGGGCGCTGCGGGCGCTGGCGGATCACGGCGAGCGCGCTGCTTATCCGGCTGATCCGGCGATGCTGTGGGGCGAGCATCACGGCGCTGTCGCGCCGCGCCCGGCGCAGCGGATTGAACACGATTCGCCGGACGGGGCGGGCACGCCGATTGAGACCACCATCAACGGGCAGCACAGGACTATTGCCACCGGGCAGGACAAGACGCTGCTGCGCTTCCTGCGCGAAGATGCCGGGCTGCCGGGCACCAAAGAGGGCTGCGCGGAAGGGGAGTGCGGCGCTTGTACGGTCTTTTTGGACGGTGCGGCGGTCATGTCCTGCATGGTAGCCGCTCCCCGCGCGCACGGCGCGGAAATCGTCACGGTTGAGGGACTGCGCGACCACGGCGACCTGCACCCGATTCAGGCGGCGTTTGTGGAGCAGGGCGCGGTTCAATGCGGCTACTGCACGCCCGGCTTTTTGATGGCGGGCGCGAAACTCCTCGAAGAACATCCGCAGCCGACAGCCGAGCAGGTGCAGCAGAGCATCACCGGGAATCTCTGCCGCTGCACCGGCTACTACAAGATCATCCGGGCTTTCCTCGAAGCAGGCGAGCTAGAGCGGGAGAAGTCGCATGAGTAGTCAGATCACCGTCATCTACGAGCGGCGCAGCCGGAGACGCTGGGCGGCTATCGGCTTCATCTTGATCGTCGCGCTGACCATTATCGCGTGGTTCATCGCGCCGAGCGTGATTGATTGGCTCAAGGGCATGAACGCAAACTTCCGCAACGCGGCGGGAACCATGCAGCCCTTGTATTTACAGCTCGCATTCACGGCTGCCGTCTTTCTTGTCCTGACGATTGTGGTCGCGTTGATCGTGACGCTGGGTGCGCCCAAGAAGGCGATCAACGTCAACGAGCGCGAACTGGTCAGGGAGCGGCTGGACAACGTGAAATATCACCGTAAGCAGAAGAAGCGCCAGCGCAAGATCAACCGCGAAATGCGCGACTACAACGAAAAGAATCTGAAGAAGTAGCCTATGGATCGCACGGTACCGAAGACGGGCAGTGAAGAAATCGAACTTTACATGCGAACCTACTATTCGCTGCTGCGTTCGACTCATACCATCCAAATCGAAACGCTGGTCGAGAGCCACATGGCGATGGACTCGTCGCTGCACGTGCAGGCGCGCAGCGCCGAACCCGACGTGTCCGCGCTGATTTACACCAGCCTGCGGCTCCCCGCCTGCATGACCGAAGTGGACTTTGTGCTGCTCGGTCAGTTGGAAAAGTCGTTCCTCGACGCCAGCTACCCGGTCACTGATTGGGAGCGAGTTTACGCGCCGGGACGCCGCCGCCGAATGCACTTCGACGGCAAGCATCGGCTGGCGGTGTTCGTTGCCAGCCGCTCAGACATCGACGATTTAATCCCGATCCTGACCGCCTATCAGATCGAGTGGAACAAGCTGAACGCGCTGCTGCAAGGCGAGGTCGCCAAGCTGTTTCTGGCGCAGTATCAGGAGCGGCGCACGCCGCTGACCGAAAGCGAACTGCGGATGCTCTCCGAAGCGCTCCAGCTTGACCCGACCGACCTGCACCGCATCGAAGGGGTGTGGGGCAGCCGCTTCATCAGCACGCTGACGGCGATGTCGCGCGGGCGCAAGCAGATCGGCGTGCGCCAGATCGCCGGGTCGCTGGCGGATTACCGCCGCGCGACTTCGCGCTGGTGGGACGATTTGGTCGCTGAAGTGAGCGATCAGCTTGGGCTGGAAGATCGCCCGGTTTACTTCGTCTCCAGCAATACCCATTCGGTGGCGAACCTGCTGACCGGCTTCGCGCTGCGCGAGGAAAAGAAGCTGCTGCACTACATCGAAGCGCGCGAACACGATCAGTTGATGCAAGAATACCGCTCGATTCAGACCGACGGCGGGACGACCACCAAGCCCAACTTCCTGTACTACGTGATGAAGAAATATCTGAGCGACATGGGTGAAGACCCGCTCAGCCGCCTGTATCATGACGAAACCGCCATCGGGATTCACCGGACGCCGAGCCGACACGGGTTCGACATCGAGGCGCAGGTGATCGAGATGAATCGGCTGCGCTCCGACTGGCTCGATCCGCGCCTGTACGAGGGGCTGGAATACGATTGGCTGACCCGCAGCGACGCGCTGATTCTGAACATCGACTATCCGCTGGGCTTAGCCGCCTACGAAATCCTGATGCGGGTTTCGGAGAAAGTCTCGCGGCTGCTGGGCGTGTACATTATGGGCAAGGCGGCGACCCTCAACGGGCGCATCGGCGACGTGATGATCTCCAACGTGGTTCACGACGAGCATTCGCAGAACACCTATCTGTTCAACAACTGCTTCACGGCGCAGGATGTCGCGCCGTTCCTGACTTACGGGACGGTGCTGGACAACCAGAAGGCGATCAGCGCCTACGGCACTTTCCTGCAAAGCCCGCGCTACATGAGCGTCTTCTATCACGAAGGCTATACCGTGATCGAGATGGAGGGCGGACCCTATCTGTCCTCGGTGTACGAGGCGGTGCGCCCCAAGCGTCACCCGCAGAACGAAATCGTGACGCTCTACGGCGCGCCGTTCGACATTGGAATTCTGCACTATGCGTCGGATACGCCCTTTACGAAGGGCAAGAATCTCGGCACCAATCTGAGCTACGCGGGCGTCGACCCGACTTACGCGACCGCCATCGCCATTTTGCACCGCATTCTGAACGCCGAAGCGCTGCGGGTGGGCGCGCTGCCGAAATCGCCGACCGAGGAAGTCCTCGTAACGGAAACCTGAAAGGCTGTACGGTCATGAAAAGCTATGAACTGACTCCTGCGCGGCGCGTGGTCAACGCGATGATCACCGGGGCGATCCGAATTGGGATCGCGCTGCCGGGCACCTATCTGCTCACGACGATAGGGCGCAAGACCGGAAAAGCCTACACGACTCCGGTCGCTTTGGTGGAACGCGAGGGCAAGCGCTGGTTAGTCGCGCCTTACGGCGTGGTCAATTGGGTGCGCAACGCGCGCGCTGCCGGGGAAGTCATGTTGACGCGGCAGGGCAAGACCGAAACGCTGCGCATCGAGCCAGCCAGCGCCGACGAGAGCGGCGCGATTTTGAAAGCCTACGTCCATCAGCAGCCGACCACCGAACCGTTCTTCGCCGCCAAGCCGGATTCGCCGCCAGAGGCATTCGCGGCGGAGGCGGCTTCGCATCCGGTTTTTCGGCTGCTTCCAAAGCAAGCGTGATCGGAGCGGAATCGGATGCCGAATCCTCATTGGTCTGCCGCGACTCCTGAGCAGTTGATGGACGAATACGCGGCGCGCACCAACACCCATCAATTCGAGTCAGTGGGCGATCTGATTGCCGAGAATGCGGTGTACTGGTTCCGCGAGGGATCGTATCGCGGGCGCGAGGCAATCGGGCAGGCGTTTGAGCGGACGTGGGCAGTCATTCGGGAAGAAGTCTACAGCGTGGAGGAGGTGGAATGGCTGGCGGTGGATACCCAAACCGCCGTCTGCATCTACACGTTTCGCTGGCAGGGGATGGCGAATGGGCAGTCGGCGCGCGGCTCCGGTCGCGGAACCAGCGTGCTGCGAAATATCGATGACGGTTGGCAGATGGTTCACGAGCATCTCAGTCCCATGCCCGCCGATAACGGTTGAGTGAGAAGGAATCAGCGTTGGCAGACGAAAAAACGGTGATTGTCGGGCAGACGGTCAAGCGGATTGACGCAGTTGGCAAAGTCACGGGCGAAGCGTCTTATCCCGGCGATTTCAACATGGACGGGCAGTTGTACATGAAGCTGCGCTTCAGCGACCGCCCGCACGCGCGGATCACGGCGATGGACACCTACGAAGCCGAAGCGCTGCCCGGCGTGGTCGCGGTGCTGACGGCGAAGGACGTTCCGGTCAACGAGTATGGGCTGGTCACGAAGGATCAGCCGGTGCTGTGCGGATTAGGCAGCCGCAAGCCGGGCGCGGACATCGTGCGCTGCTACATGGACAATCTGGCGGTGGTAGTCGCGGAAACCGAAGCGATTGCCGCCAAAGCCGCCAAGCTGATCCACGTCGAATACGAGGATTTGCCGCCTGTATTCGATCCGGTTGAGGCGATGGCGGACGGCGCGCCCCAGCTTCACGCCGACCGCCCCAACAACGTGCTGGTGCATTACCGCACCCGGCTCGGCGACATGGACGCGGGCTGGTCACAGGCGGACGTGGTGCTGGAAGGCGAATACTCGACCGGGTATCAGGAACACGCCTATTTGCAGCCGGAAGCGGGCTTAGGCTACATCGACGAGCAGGGGCGGGTGACGGTGGTGGTCGCCGGGCAGTGGACGCACGAGGATCAGGAGTTGATCGCTCACGCGCTCGACCTGCCGCTGGATCAGGTGCGGGTGATCTACCCAGCAATCGGCGGCGCGTTCGGCGGGCGCGAGGATATGTCGATCCAGATCGTGCTGGCGCTGGCGGTCAGCCGCGTGCGCCGCCCGATCAAGACTATCTGGAGCCGCGAAGAATCGATCCAGTATCACCACAAGCGCCACCCGATCACGATCAAGACTCGCTGGGGCGCGACCCAAGCGGGCAAAGTGGTCGCCATCGAGGCGACCGTGGTCGGCGACGCGGGCGCGTACAACTACACCTCGACCAAAGTATTGGCGAACGCCAACCTGATGATCACGGGTCCCTACGAAGTCCCCAACTGCCACATCGACACCTACGCCATTCACACCAACAACATCCCGACCGGAGCCTTTCGCGGATTTGGCGCGCCCCAAGCTTGCCTTGCCGCCGAAGGCATGATGAATCGGCTGGCGGAGACGCTCGGCATCGACCCGGTGGCGATTCGGATGCTCAATTCGGTGCGAGAGGGCAGTTCTCTCTCGGTGGGGACGCCGCTCCCGGCGGGCGTGAGTATGCCGCAGGTGATCGAGCGCTGCGCCCGCGAAAGCTACTGGACGCCGGACGGCGGCTCGTGGCGCCGCATGGCAGTGAAACAGCCGGAAAACCCGGCGCTGCGTCGCGGGATTGGCTTCGCCTGCGGGTTTAAGAACGTCGGCTACAGCTTCGGCTTCCCGGAGCAGTGTTGGGCGACGGTGGAGCTATACGGCGGCGGGAAGATCGAGCAGGTGGTGGTGCGTCACGGCGCGGCGGAGGTCGGGCAGGGCAGTCACACCGTAATCAGCCAGATGGCAGCCGAAGCGGTCGGCGTGCCCTTCGAGTGCGTGCGGCTGATCGCGGCGGATACCGCCGAAACCCCGACTTCCGGCAGCGTGTCGGCGTCGCGTATGACTTTCATGGCGGGCAACGCGGTGCGCGGCGCGGCGGCGAAGGCACTGACCGCGTGGAAGAACGAGGAACGCCCGGCGAAAGCGACCTTCCAGTATCGCCCGCCCGCGACCACGCCCTACGATCCCATGACCGGGAAATCCGAGCCGAATTTCGCCTATGGCTACGTGGCGCAGGCGGTTGAGGTCGAGGTAGACATCGAAACCGGGATGATCTACGTGCGGCGCGTGATCAGCGCGAACGACGTGGGGCACGCGGTCAACCCGCAGTTGGTGCAGGGGCAGATCGAGGGCGCGGTGGTGCAGGCGCTCGGCTACGCGATCATGGAGCATCTGATCTCGCGCGAGGGGCGCATTCTGAACCCGCTGCTTTCCACCTACCTGATCCCGACGGTGCTGGACGTGCCGATGGAAGTCAAGTCGGTGATCCTCGAATATGCCGACCCGATTGGTCCCTTCGGGGCGCGGGGCATGGCGGAAATGCCGTTCATCCCGCTGGCGGCGGCGATTTCGGCTGCTGTCAAGGACGCGACGGGGGTGTGGATCAATCAGGTGCCCATGACGCCGGAGATGGTAGTGGCGAAGCTGCGGGAACATGGCGTCGGCGTGCTTTGAGCAAACCCGCGTCGTCGTTCGCGGCGGCGGCGATCTGGGCAGCGGGGCGATCTATCGGCTGCACCGCGCCGGATTCCCGGTGATCGTGCTGGAATTGGCGCTGCCGCTGCTGGTTCGCCGGACGGTTGCATTCGGGGACGCCGCCATCAGCGGGACACGGGCGGTCGAGGGCGTCACCGCGCGCCGAATTGAGGACGTTTCGCAGGTCGAGACGGTTCTCGACGACGGCGAAATCCCGCTGCTGGTCGACCCCGACGGCGAGTCGCTGGCGGCGCTGAATCCGGTGGTGTTGGTGGACGCGCGCATGGAGAAGCGCAACCTCGGAACGACCCTTCACGATGCGCCGCTGGTGGTCGCGTTGGGTCCCGGCTTCACGGCGGGGATCGACTGCCACGCGGTAATTGAAACCAACCGTGGGCATCGGCTTGGTCGGGTGATTTACGACGGAGCCGCCGAGCCGGACACCGGAGAACCGGGCAGCATTCAAGGCAAGACCCATTCGCGGATTTTGCGCGCGCCAATTGAGGGTCACGTTCAGCCCTGCGCCGAAATCGGCGACACGATACAGGAAGGGCAGGTGATCGCGCGCATGGGCGATCACCCGATCACGGCGGCGTTCGCGGGGGTGCTGCGCGGGCTGATTCACGAGCGGGTTTCCATGCGCGCCGGGCTGAAGATCGGCGACCTTGACCCGCGCGCGCGGCGCGAACACTGCTTCACCATTTCCGACAAGGCGCTGGCGGTGGGCGGCGGCGTGCTGGAAGCGGTTCTATCCTCTCAAGCGGTGCGAGCTACCTTCACATGAACCTGCGGCGGGCGTTCAACCTCGCGCGCGGCGACGTGGTGTCGCTGGTGGGTGCGGGTGGCAAGACTTCCACTTTGATCGCGCTGGCGCACGAACTGGCGGATGAAGGCTGGCGGGTGCTGGCGACCACCACCACCCGCATCGGCGAAGATCAACTCGGCTTGATGGCGCACGCGCTGCCCTACGACTGCGGATCGCCCGCGTTGGCGCAGGCGATGGCGGATCACCGCTTCGTGTTCGCGTTCAGCGAGGTTCGCGGCGGCAAAGTGTACGGGCCGCCGCCGGACTGGTTCTCGTGGGCGCTGGACGCGGTGGACGCCGACGTGCTGCTGATCGAGGCGGACGGCGCGCGGCGCCTGCCCTTCAAAGCACCCTATCCGCATGAACCGGTAATTGTGCCGGAGACTTCGCTGGTGGTGCCGATGGCGTCGCTGGCGGTGCTGGGTCAGCCGCTGGATGACCAACACGTCTATAACCCGGAAGCCATGATCGAGCGCTACGGTTTTTACGCGGGCAGTCCGGTGATGTCGCCGTGGGTGGCGCAGGTGTTACGTGACGAGGAATTCGGCTTGCGCGGCGTGCCGCCTCACGCGCGGGTGGTGGCGCTGCTCAACGCCGTGCCGCCCAGCGGCTATCTGCGACTGCGCGCGCACCTGATCGCCCGCATGATTCTGCGCTCGCCGCGCATTTCGGGCGTGGCGGTGGGGTCGGTGCGAGACGCCGATCCGATCCGCGAGGTGCAGCGCCCGATTTCGGCGGTGGTGCTGGCGGCGGGCATGTCGCGGCGGATGGGGCAGCTCAAGGTGCTGCTGCCGTGGACGCACGACAAGACCATCCTCGAACACATCATCGACCAGTTGATATTGGCGCGGGTGGATCACATCACGGTGGTGACCGGGAACCGCGCCGAAGAAGTCGCGGCGCTGGCGCAGGCGCGTGGCGCGCAGGCGGTCTATAACCCGGATTTCGCCACTGGAGAAATGCTCTCGTCGCTAAAAGTCGGCTTGAAGGCGCAGCCCGCGAACATCGCGGCAGCGCTGGTGGTGCTGGGCGATCAGCCGCGCATCCAGCCGAAGATCGTCGGGCAGGTGACCATGGCGTATGCCGAAGGCAAGGGGGACATCATCGCGCCGAGCTATCAAATGCGGCGGGGACACCCGATCCTGATCGACCGTCGCTACTGGGGGGAACTGCTGGCGCTGCCGGAGGATGGCGCGCCGCGCGACGTGATCAGCCAGCACCCGGTCACGCACATCGACGTGGACAGCGACACGGTGCTGAACGACGTGGATACGCCCGACGACTACCGTAAGGAACGGTCAAAAGCCGGGCTGAAGTAGGCTACTGCTTGAGCCAGTGGATCATGCGGTTGACCAGCGTGCGCTTCTGCTCCTGCGCCCGCGCGTATTCCTGCTGAAGGCGCATCGTGACCAGTTGAAGCTCGCAGGCTTGAAGCCGCGCCCCGTTGATCACGATCCATTCGGTATCGAGCGCGTGCAAATCCTTCGGCATTCGTTTGTAGAGTTTGTGGTAGGCGTCGGCATAGCTCAACACCGCCTGTTCCGCGCTGATCTGCATTTGACTCTGGCCCTGAACCGCCCCTCATTATTCCCATAATCTTACAAACAATTTTCATAAACAAACCTAGTTCTAACCTTAATTTTGTAAAAATCTGCCGGATACACGCAGCGTCTCAAGCCGGGTATAATAAGGCAGCATGGGCGAACGCATGGGAGCAGCTTCATGACCTATACTCGCGCCGATTACGAACGCGCCGTCGAATTGATCCGCAGCCGAACACCTCAGGCGGTATCCGTTGGCTTGGTGCTGGGATCAGGGTTAGGGGTGCTGGCGGATCAACTAGAAAACCCGACCGTGATTCCCTATGGCGACATCCCCGGCTGGCCCCGCTCGACCGTACACGGTCACGCCGGGCAACTGCTGATCGGCACGCTGGAAGGCTGCCCGGTGGTGACGCAGCAGGGGCGGGCGCACTTTTACGAAGGCTATGATTTGCAGCAGGTGACCTTTCCGATCCGCGTGATGCGGGCGATGGGCGTCAGCACGCTGATTTTGACCAATGCCGCTGGCGGACTGAACAAGAGCTACAACGTCGGCGACGTGATGATGCTGAACGACCACATCAATTTTGTAGGGATGGTGGGCAACAATCCGCTGATGGGACCCAACGACGATTCGCTGGGTGAGCGGTTCGTCGGCATGGCGCACACTTATGACCACGACCTGCGAAAGCTGGCGCAGCGAGTCGCGCAGGGCGCGGCGCTGACGCTGCACGAGGGCGTGTACCTCTGCCTGTCCGGTCCCAGCTTCGAGACTCCGGCGGAGGTTCGGATGCTGCGGACGCTGGGCGCGGACGCGGTCGGCATGTCCACCGTGCATGAGGTGCTGGTCGCCCGGCACGGCGGGATGCGAGTGCTGGCATTCTCCGGCATCACCAACCGCGCCATCGACGTGGTGGACAGCCAAGCCGAAACCAGCCATCAGGAAGTGCTGGAAACTGGAGCGGTTCTCGTCCCCAAGCTGACCACACTGCTGCGCGGAGTGCTGCGGGCGCTGTCATGATCACCGGGCTGGTCTTTTTAGTCGAGCAGATGGCGACCGGGCTGTACATCATCATCGCGGTTGCGCTGGTGCTGTCGGTGCGCGCGTGGCTCAAAGCAACCAACGCCTTTCACGGCACCTATTTTGAACTCGAAAAGGACATGGCGCGCTACCGACGCGGGAATGCGTTCACGGCGCTGGTGCTGCTGCTGGAACTGGCGCTGATCGTGGTTGGGGTGCAGCGGGTGGTCGCGCCGACGCTGCGCGCAACCAGCACCGGCGCTCCGCAGCGGCAGATCGCGCTGGTGAGCGACGGCAAGTTCGAGACGCCGATCCCGCCCACGTTCAGCGCGGCGGTGATCGATTCCAGCGGCGTGCAACTGGGCGCGGTCGATCCGGCGGAGCAGATTCAGCCGACGCCAACGCTGACGCCCACGCCAGTCGGGACGATTGTCGCCAACGCGCCGCCCGCCCAGTGTGATTCGCCCGACGCGCAGCTCCAGATTCCGGCGAACGGGATGATTGTCTTTGAGCCGATCACGGTGGTGCGGTATCGCCACCATTGATAATTTCGCTTTTTACCGCTTCGAGTTGAAAGGGGAATCGACTTCGGGCAATTTTGCGACCATCGGCGTGGACGGAACCCAAGCCAGCGCCACGATAGGGCAGTTGGGGCAGTTCGTGCCCAGCTTTTATACGCCGGGCGAATACCAATTTCGCCTCTCGGTGTTTGATACTACGAACGCGCTGCGCGCCTTCTGCACGGTGACCATCTACATCAGCGCGCCAATTCCGTCGCCGACGCCGCTGGGAACGGGGTCAGCACCATAGCGCCAACGCTGGCGGTGGTCGGGGCGGGGAAAGTAGGCGCTTCGCTGGCGCGTCTGAGCTTCGCGCATGGCTACCGCGTGGAGACGGTCTACAGCCGAACGCTCGATCACGCGGCGGCGCTGGCGCGGTGGGTCGAGGCGCTGGCGGTGGATCGACTGAGCGACGTTCGCGGCGATCTGCTGCTGCTGACGGTGCCGGACGATGCCATCCGCCAAGTCAGCCAAGCGCTGGCGGACGCCGGATTCAGCGGGATGGCTGCCGTCCACACCTCCGGCGCGCAAGACGCCTCGTCGCTGGCGGCACTCGAATCGCGTGGCGTGCAGGTTGGAAGTTTGCATCCGGCGTTCCCGTTCGCGGACGTGGAAACGGCGATCACCCGGCTGCCCGGCGCGACCTTCGCGGTCGAGGCGGCGCAGGAGCCGCTGCTCGGCTGGCTGCGCGATTGGGTCGCCGCGCTGGACGGGCGCGTGCTGCTGATTCCGCCGGGCGGCAAGGCGACCTATCACGCGGCGCTGGTGATGGCGAGTAACTATACCGTCACCCTGTACGCGGCTTCCGAATCGTTGCTGCTGGGTTTGGGCGCGGACAAAGCCGCCGTCGATCAAGCGCTGAACGCGCTGCTGGCGGCGACGGTCGAGAATCTGCGGGTGCAGGGCGTGCCGGATGCGCTCACGGGTCCGCTGGTGCGGGCGGACGTGGGCACCATCGCTGCGCATCTGGAGGCGCTGGATCAACCGCTGGCGGACGTGTATCGCCAGCTTGCGCGGCTGACTTATCCGCTGCTGCGGGCGCGGGGGATCGCGCCCGATAAAATTGAGCAGTTATTTGAGTCGACACTCAGGACGTGAATCATGCGCAACACAGTCCGTGACATTCAAAAGATGAAAACCGAGGGCGTGCCGATTGTCATGCTCACCGCTTACGACGCGACCAGCGCCCGGCTGAGCGAGGCGGCAGGCGTGCCCATGCTGCTGGTGGGCGACACGCTGGGCATGGTGATTCAGGGGCACGAGTACCCGATCCCGGTGACGCTGGATCACATCATCTATCACGCCAGCATCGTCACCCGCGTGACCAAGCAGGCGTTGGTGGTGGGCGATATGCCCTTTATGAGCTACCACGTGAGCGTCGAGCAGGCGCTTACCAACACCGGGCGCTTGATGCAGGAGAGCGGCGTCAGCGCGGTGAAGATGGAAGGCGGCGAATCGCTGGCGGAGACTATCCGCCGGGTGGTGGACGCTGGAATCCCGGTGATGGGGCACATCGGCTTGATGCCGCAAAGCGTGAATCAGGTGGGCGGATTCCGGGTGCAGGGGCGCGACCTCAACTCGGCGCAGCGCTTGCTGCGGGACGCCGATGCGGTGCAGGCGGCGGGCGCGTTCGCTATCGTGCTGGAATCGGTGCCCGCGCCGCTGGCGCAAATGATCACTGAGCGGCTGCGCATCCCGACCATCGGCATCGGTGCGGGGGTGCATTGCAGCGGGCAGGTGCAGGTGTTTCACGACATCCTCGGCTTGTTCGACGATTTCGTGCCGCGCCATACCAAGCGCTACGCCGAACTCGGCGCGGAAATGCGCGAGGCGATTGCCGCTTACGTGGGCGACGTGCAAACTCGCAGCTTCCCCACCGCCGAAAACAGCTTCTCGATGAACGAGGAGATTTTAACCGCGCTTCGCGCCAATGGGAAAGATAATGCGTCGAGTTGAAACGATTGCGGAACTGCGCGCTATCCGAGCCGGGCTACAGGGGCAGGTGGGGCTGGTTCCCACCATGGGCGCGCTGCACGACGGGCATCTTTCGCTGATCAAGGCTGCCCGCGAAGATAACGATCAGGTGATAGCGACCATCTTTGTGAATCCGACCCAGTTCGCGCCGGGCGAGGACTATCTGTCCTACCCGCGCGATCTAGATCATGATCTGGCGCTGTTCGAACAGGCGGGGGTCGATTGGGTGTTCACGCCAGCGCCGGACGAGATTTATCCGCCCGGTTTCCAGACTTCCGTCAACGTAGAAGTGGTCTCGACCGGGCTGGAAGGCGACCGCCGCCCCGGTCACTTCACGGGTGTGGCGACGGTGGTCGCCAAGCTGTTCAACCTCACGCAGCCGGATCGCGCCTATTTTGGGCAGAAGGATGCGCAGCAGGTGGTGGTGCTCCGCCGGATGGTGCGCGACTTGGATTTTCCGCTGGAGATCGTGGTCTGCCCGACGGCGCGCGAGCAGGACGGGCTGGCGATGAGTTCGCGCAACCTGTATCTGGATATGGCGCAGCGGGAAGCCGCCAGCGTGATCTACCGGGCGCTGCGCGCGACCTCCGACGCTTATACTCAGGGCGAGCGACAGCCCGCAACTCTGCGCGCGATTGCGCAGGGCGTGCTGGAAGCCGAGCCGCTGGCGCAGATCGACTACGTTGCGATCAGCGACCCGCATACCTTGTTCGGCGTGCACGAGCCGACCGACGATCCGCTGCTGCTGTCGATGGTGGTCAAGATCGGCAAGCCCCGCCTGCTGGATAATTGTCTGCTGCCGTGGTCGCTGAACGATCGCGCCGGACTCACCGGGACGCTCGGAGCGGTCTAGTAATAGGACTGAGGACTGAGTGCTGAGGACTGAGTGAAAAACAGTACCGAGTGCTGAGTGCCGAGTAAAGGCAAGAACCTGTTCGGTTGAGAAGCGGCAGGCACAAATAGGTTTTTGTAGGGGCGAACCGATGTGTTCGCCCATTGGCATCAATTTAAGCAATTTGAGAGGCATTCTCGCTGGTCCCGCCGGATGCTCCAAGCATCCGGCTGCGAAATCAAGTCCGCTGAAGCGGACTCAACTCCAGCGTGTCGAGCGATTCAGCCGCCTTCAGGCGGCTTGAAGTCGTAGCCAGAGCAGCTTTGAGCCTCTGGTGGCGCGCCGAACCTTCCTGAACCGGCGACAATCTCGTTAAATTGATGCCTATGGGTAGACACACGGGTCTGCCCCTACGAGCCACCCTGCGTTCTTGACTTACCACTCGGTACTCGGCACTGTTTTTATTGCGTTTCTAATCGGGATTCTGAGAGGGTTCGAACACTTTTTGCGTATAGTAAGCCTGTATAAAACCGTAACGACGAGACGAAACCATGTTCTTCGATCCGACCTATCTCTTGTTTGTATTTGTACCGACCCTGCTGATCTCGCTGGCGGCGCAGATGTTCGTGAAGGCGGCGTACAGCAAGTGGAGCCAGCAGCGCAACGGCGCGGGCTTGAGCGGCGTTCAGGTCGCCGAGCGGATTTTCGCGCGCACCGACCTGCGCAGCGTGCAGTTGGAAGGCGTTCAGGGGCAGTTGAGCGACCACTACGATCCGACGCAGGGCGTGGTGCGGCTTTCGAAGGACATCGCCACCGTGCCCTCGGTCGCGGCGATGGCGGTGGTCGCGCACGAGCTGGGACACGTCCAGCAGCACCAGCACAACTCAATCTTGATCACCATGCGCAATTTTCTGGTGCCGGGTGTGACGCTCGCGCCGCAGATCGGCTACATCTTGATCTTCGCAGGCTTGTTCCTGCAAATCACGGGCTTGCTGTGGGCGGGCGTGCTGCTGTTCGGCGTGATGGTGATCTTCATGCTGCTGACCCTGCCGGTCGAAATCGACGCCAGCCGACGCGGGCTGATCCTACTGCGCGAAAGCGGCTTGATCGTCGATCCGCAGGACGCCAGCGGCGCGCGGGAAGTCCTCACAGCCGCCGCGCTGACCTACGTCGCGGCGGCGATCACGGCGGTGCTGCAACTGCTGTACTTCGTCAGCCTCGCCAACAACCGCCGCTGATTCGCCGGTTCACTTAGAAACAAACGCCCGGTCGATGTGCCGGGCGTTTTTAATTCTACTGGAAGTCGTGCTGATCCATGCGTCGGCGCAGGCGATGCATTCGCCCGCGCTGGGGACGGATGCGCCGGAACATTTCGTTCAGGTCGTGGCTGATGCGGCTCATGCGGGCGCGCCACCACGCCATCTGGTAGCTGACCTGCCGCCGCTGGCGGTTGAAACTGAGCGGCGAGCGTTCCTCCGGCGACGATCCCCACTTCACGACCATCGCCGCCCACGTGAGTCCGCCGCCAAAGCCGACGAAGGCGATGTAATCGTTGGGCTGGATGCGTCCCTGCGCCACCGCTTCGCTCAGCGCAATCGGGATCGACGCGGCGGAAGTGTTGCCGTAGCGGTCGATGTTGCTCACAAACATGGACTCGTCCACTTTGAGCGCACGCGCCGCCGCCTGAATGATCCGCATATTGGCTTGATGCGGCACGATCAGCTTGAGGTCTTTGATGGTCAGCCCGGCAATATCGAGCGCCTGATTGATGCTCTCGCCGATCACGCGGGTGGCGAATTTGTAGACCTCGCTGCCGTTCATGTGCATCTTGCCGAACTTGTAGCCGTTGGCGATCACCGGGATGTCGCCGATGTCGATGCTGCCGACCGTCGGGATGCCGAGCATGTCTCCGCCCGATCCGTCGGAGCGCAGCACCGCCGACAGCACGCCGCCCTCGACCGAACTAGCGGTCAGCACCACCGCGCCCGCGCCATCGCCGAACAGGATGCAGGTGCCGCGATCCTGCCAGTCGAGTACGCGGCTCATGGTCTCCGCGCCGATCACCACCGCCGTTTGAATCCGCCCGGAACGGATCGCCTGAGTCGCCATATCGACGCCGTAGACGAAACCGGAGCAGGCGGCGCTGAGGTCGAAGGCGCCCGCTTTGGTCGCGCCGAGCCACGACTGGATCAGGCTGGCGGCGCTGGGAAAGATATGTTCGGGCGTCGAGGTGGCGACGATGATC
Source organism: uncultured Chloroflexia bacterium (assembly GCA_963814185.1). Taxonomy (GTDB): domain Bacteria; phylum Chloroflexota; class Anaerolineae; order Aggregatilineales; family Phototrophicaceae; genus Flexifilum. The sequence continues at coordinate 1,070,802 of CAWFCF010000004.1, forward strand.
ATGTCGATGTCGGCGGGCAGCACGTCGGCGACTTCCAGCGCCTTCTGAGCCGCTTTCAAGCCGAGCGTCGCGGTCGTTTCCAGTTCTCCGGCGATGTGCCGCTCACGGATTCCGGTTCGCGCGCGAATCCATTCGTCGGAGGTATCGACGAACGCCGCCAGATCGTCGTTGGTGAGAACGTGATCCGGGACTGCCATCCCCCAACCGACGATGTGTGCGTAGATCGCGTCTGTCCGGGGCGTTACGCCCCGATTATGTGTGCCCATTCGAGCGGTATTTCGAGAATATCAGGACGGCATTGTGCCCGCCAAACCCGAACGAGTTGCTCATCACGTGGTCGATGTCGCGGGCGACGCCCACCTTTGGCGTGTAATTCAGATCGCACTCCGGGTCGGGATTGTCCAGATTGACGGTCGGCGGGATGAAGTTGTTGTTCATCGCCATAATCGAAAACACGGCTTCGACCGATCCAGCAGCGCCCATCAGGTGCCCGGTCACGGATTTGGTGGAGCTAATCGGGACTTCGTAAGCCTGCTCGCCCAGCGCGACTTTGAGCGCCAGCGTCTCGCTTTTGTCGTTCAGCGGCGTGCTGGTGCCGTGCGCGTTGATGTAGTCGATGTCAGCGGCGTGCAGCTCGGCGTCAGCCAGCGCTCGCAGGATGGCTTCGGCTGCGCCCTCGCCCGTTTCCAGCGGCGCGGTGACGTGATAGGCGTCGGAGGTATGCCCGTAGCCGACGACTTCCGCGTAAATGTGAGCGCCGCGCGCTTTGGCGTGTTCCAGTTCTTCGAGGATCAGCATGGCGGCGCCTTCGCCGACCACGAAGCCGTCCCGGTCAACGTCGAACGGGCGCGAGGCGCGCTCCGGCTCGTCGTTGCGGCGCGAGATCGCGGTCATGTTGTTGAAGCTGGCAATCGCAACGTCCACCAGCCCGGCTTCCGAGCTTCCCGCCAGCGCCGTCGTCACCTGACCGCGCCGGATCATCTCGGTCGCTTCGCCGATGCAGTTGTTGCCAGTCGCGCAGGCGGTTGAAATAGCGAAATTGGGTCCGCGCAGCCCGTAAGCCATCGAAATCTTGCTGGACGGCGCGTCCGGCAGCATCATAGGCACCATCAGCGGGCTGACGAACTTGGGTCCCTTCTCCAGAAAGGCGCGGACGCTCTCGAAGATCGAGGTGATCCCCCCGATCCCGGAGCCGACCACGCAGGCGATGTCATAGCGGTTCTCGTCGTTCACTTCCAGCCCGGCATCTTCGACCGCTTGCTTGGCGACGTACAGCGCCATCTGCGTCACGCGGTCGGTGCGGCGGACCTCACGCTTGCCCAGCAGCGCTTCGGGATCGAAGTCCTTGACTTCGCCCCCGAAATGGTTTTCGAGATGTGAGGTATCGAAGCGCTGAATGGTGCGGATACCTGTCTTTCCGGCGGCGGCATTTTGCCAAGCCTCGTCGACTGTATTCCCGGTAGGGCAGAGGATGCCCATCCCGGTTACGACAACCCGTCGTCGTTCTTTCACAGCAAACTCCTCTATTGAACCGATCAGCTTCGGATCGGCTGTTGCACCAGATCGCATTAAGCGTAACAAAAGTTTTGCATTACACAAGATGAAACCCCGCAACCGGATTGAGGTTACTCCACCATAAGCCTTATGTTATAATCGTCGGCTCACGGAGGGATGCTTGATTCTAGTCACGGGCGCGACCGGGTTTATTGGTAGACATTTAGTGGGTCGGCTGCTGGCGCTGGGGTATCCGGTGCGCTGTTTGCTGCCTCAAAACAAGCTGGACTCGCTCCCGTGGGATCGCCAACCGGAAATCGTGATCGGCAGTATTCTGGACGATGAGGCGCTGTTTCGCGCAGTCACCGGGGCGCACGTGATCATCCATCTGGAAAACGCGCAGTGGTGGGGCACCCCGCGCGATCTGGAGCGGATTGAGCTGTTCGGCACCCGCAGTTTGATCACGGCGGCGCGCGCTGCGCGCGTCGGGCGGATCATCACCCTGAGCCATTTGGGAGCATCGCCCGCCGCCGCTTTTCCGCTGCTGCGCTACAAGGGGCTGGTCGAGGACACAATTCGCAGCAGCGGACTGGCATACACCATCATTCGCTGCGGGCTGGTCTACGGCGAGGATGACGCTTTCATCAACCACATCGTCATGCAGCTTTTGGCGTCACCGGGCGTGTTCCTGATGCCGGGACGAGGCGAAGTGGTGCTGCACCCGATTTACATCGACGACGTAGTGGCGGTGTTGATCGGCAGCCTCGAGGCGCTTGACACGGTGGACAACGTCATCGAGGTCGGCGGACCGGAGTACATCACGCTGGAAGACCTGATCCATACCGTGATGCGGGTCTCCGGCGTCAACCGGGTGGTGGTGGGCGTGCCACCTTACGTGCTGCGCTGGTTCGCGGCGATCTACGGGCGAATTCTGCCGCGCACATTGATTACGCCGCAGTGGTTGGATATTCTTGCTGCCAATCGCACGGCGCGGCTGGGCAACGTGTTCCAGTATTACGGGCTGCATCCCCGGCGCTTCGAAGATACGCTGCTCACCTACATGCGCGGGCAGCGATACGGCGTGCGCCTGCTGCGCTACTCGCTGCGCCGCCGCCCGAAGGTGGTTTAGGGGAAGTGGAAAGTTAAAAGTAGAAAGTTAAACGCTGCGGTGAGACGCGCCGCCGTGTTTTCCCGACGGAGCGTATAGCGGTTGAGCCTTTAACTTTTGACTTTTGACTTTTGACTGATTTGGAATGGACATATGGCAACGATTGACATTCGACCGCTGCGAGGGCTGGACGAAATGCGCCCGGTGGTCGAGCTTCAACGGGTTTACTGGGGTGACGATCTGGAATCGGTGATCCCGGCACACATGCTGTTTTCGCTGGCGAATCACGGCGGGCACGTGCTGGCAGCCTTCGACGGCGACCGTCCGGTGGGCGTGCTGGTGGGATTTCTCAGCACCCACGAGCAGGAGCCGCGCCGCCCGGCGATGGCGAACTTGCAGATTTTCTCCAAGCGTATGGTGGTGCTGCCGGACTATCGCGGGCAGGGGATCGGCTACCGGCTGAAGCTGGCGCAGCGCGAGATCGCCATTCAGCAAGGGATTCGGCTGGTGATCTGGACCTTTGACCCGATGCTCGCGCCCAACGCGCATCTGAACATCCGCAAGCTGGGCGCGATCTGTAACACCTATTCTGAGAACTACTACGGCACGTCCAGCGAGGGCGGGCTTGGCGAAGCTCGGCACGTCGGATCGGCTGATGGTGGAGTGGTGGGTCACCAACCGCCGGGTGGAGGAGCGCATCTTCGGCACCCGCGCCGATTTGACGCTGAGCCACTATCTGGACGCGAACACGCCGGTCATCAATCCGTCGCGTCTGTCGGATGACGGCATCATGCTGCCCGCCGACCAGTTCAGCCTGCCGCAGGGGGCGCTCGGTCTGGTCGAGATTCCGACCCGCTACACGGCACTCGAAGCCGACAATCCGCAGCTTGCGCTGACGTGGCGGATGCATATCCGCCGGGTGTTTGAGGAGACGTTGGGGCGCGGCTTCTTCATCACCGATTTTCTGACCGAGGACTACGAGGGACGCGAGCGCTCGTTCTATCTGCTCAGCTATAATGGTCCGCAGACCGAGTCGTTCAGCGTGAACTAGGGGGAAAGCGTGGCGCTCGAAAACAAGACCGTATCCTTCATCGGCAGCGGCGTGATGGCGGAAGCCATCATCAAGGGCTTGCTCAATCAAAAACTGCTGGCTGCTGATCAACTGATTGCCGCCGACCCAATCAGCGAGCGTGGGCGCGATTTAGAAGCGCGCTACGGCTTGCATTTCACCAGCGACAACGCCGAAGCCGCCGAAGCTGCCGACATCCTCGTGTTCTCGACCAAGCCGCAGGTGATCGGGCATGTGTTTCGCTCGCTGAACGGGGCGGGTGGCAAAGCCTCGCTGGTGCTGAGCATCCTCGCGGGGGTGCGCATCAGCACGCTGGTGGAGGGCACGGGCAATCGCAGCGTGGTTCGCGCCATGCCCAACACGCCCGCCCAGATCGGCGAGGGGATCACGGTGTGGACGGCGACGCCCGACGTGCCGGAGAGCGAACGCCAGCAGGCGAAAATGCTGCTGGGCGCGCTGGGCGAAGAGTTGTTCATGGACGACGAGAAATTCCTCGACATGGCGACCGCGCTCAGCGGCACGGGACCCGCCTACGTGTATCTGTTCATGGAGGCGCTGATCGACGCGGGGGTTCACATGGGCTTCTCGCGCCGGGACGCGGAGCGGCTGGTGCTGCAAACCGTGCGCGGATCGGTCGATTACGCGCGGCAGTCCGGGCTGCATCAGGCGGAGCTGCGCAACCAAGTCACCAGTCCCGGCGGCACTTCGGCGGAGGCGCTGTATCAGCTTGAAAAGGGCGGGATGCGCACGGTGCTTTCGCGGGCGGTCTACGCTGCCTACCGCCGCTCGGTAGAATTGGGCAAGGCGCAGGAAAAGAAGCGGGACGAGTAAAAGACAACCTGCGGAGCATCGGTTAGGGCACGAAATCTCATTCGTGAAAAAGTGGACAAACGAAACGGGATCAGTTACAATTGTTTATTAAGCACAAATTGCGTTTTGCAAAATCATGCATAAATCGGTCTTTCAGTGTCCATGCGGCACTTTGAGCGTGTACGGTCCCACTATCCCTTAGGAGACGCAGATGGCGGACATCTCCAGCAACATGTTTGAATCGCTTCTCAAGCAGGTCGAAGACTACAGCCCAACCGTCGAGTCGGTCGAGGTGGGGTACGTCGAGGAAGTCGGCGACGGCATCGCCCGCGTAAGCGGATTGGATAATATTCGCTTCAGTGAGTTGGTGCGCTTCAGCAACGGCTCGGCGGGCATCGCCTTCAACCTCGAAAAAAGCAACGTCGGCATCATCATCATGGGCGAATACGACACCATCAATGAGGGCGACGAAGTGCGTCCGCTGGGGCGTATCGCTTCCGTGCCGGTCGGAATGGGGTTGGTCGGGCGCGTGGTCAACGCGCTCGGCGAGCCGATTGACGGGCGCGGCGCTGTCGCCAGCACCGAGTATTACAACATCGAGCGGATCGCGCCCGGCGTGATGCAGCGCCGCAACGTGTACCGTCCGGTGCAGACCGGCATCGTCGCCGTCAACTCGCTGACCGCGATTGGTCGGGGTCAGCGCCAGTTGATCATCGGCGACCGCCAGACCGGAAAGACCGCGTTGGCGGTGGATACCATCCTCAACCAGAAGGGCAAAAACCTGTACTGCATCTACGTCGCCATCGGCAAGCGGCGCGGTGAGATCGCGCGGTTGGTGGCGTTGCTGGAGCAGTACGGCGCGATGGATTACACCGTGATCGTCAACGCGACCGCTTCGGAATCGGCGGCGCTCCAGTACATCGCCCCCTATTCGGGCTGCGCGATGGGCGAGTGGTTCATGGAGAACGGCAAGGACGCGCTGATCGTCTACGACGACCTCTCCAAGCACGCTTGGGCATATCGTCAAGTTTCGCTGCTGATGCGCCGTCCGCCGGGACGCGAAGCCTATCCGGGCGACGTGTTCTACCTGCACAGCCGCCTGCTGGAACGCGCGGCGCAGTTGAGCGAGGCGCGCGGCAACGGCAGCCTCACGGCGCTCCCGATCATCGAGACGCTGCTCGGCGACGTATCCGCCTACATCCCCACCAATGTGATTTCGATTACCGACGGGCAGTTGTTCCTTGAGTCCGACCTGTTCAACGCTGGCACGCGCCCCGCCATCAACGTCGGTATCAGCGTGAGCCGCGTGGGTGGCGACGCGCAGAGCAAAGCCATGAAGAAAGTCGCGGGCGGTTTGCGCCTCGACCTCGCGCAGTTCCGGTCGCTGGCGGCGTTCGCTCAGTTCGGCTCTGACCTCGACAAAGCGACTCAGCGCCAGTTGGATCGCGGTCTGCGCCTGACCGAACTGCTCAAGCAGCCGCAGTATCAACCGCTGTCACTGACCGACGAGGTGGTGAGCCTCTATGCGGGTACGCGCGGCTACCTCGACAGCATTCCGGTGGATCGGGTCAAGGAATGGCAGGCGGCATTCCTGCGCGCCTATCACAGCCAGTACGCCGAAATTGCCGATGCCATCGAGCAATCCAGCGTGGTTTCGGACGATACGGACGCGAAGCTCAAGAGCGCCATCGAGGAATTCAACGCCGCTTGGAGCTAGGAGGACGAGATGGCAAGCGCACGCGAGATTAAAAATCGCATCCGCAGCATCAAAAACATTGGACAGATCACGCGCGCGCTGGAGGCGGTGTCCGCCTCGCGCGTGCGGAAGGCGCAGGCGCGCGTATTGGCGAGCCGCGCCTTTGCCGAAAAAGCGTGGGAAATTCTGCTGAACGTGCAAAATGCCGCTACCAAAGGCGTGCCGCTGCACCCGCTGCTGACCCCGCGCGATGATGTGAAGAACACCTTGATCGTCCTGATCTCGTCGGATCGGGGGCTGAAAGGGGCTTACAACACCAATATCATCCGGCTGGCGCGGCGCTTTCAGGGTCGCATCGAGACTCCGACGCGCTACGTTACTATTGGTCGCAAGGGGCGCGATGCCCTGATTCGGATGCACCAGAACGTGATTGCCGAGTTTGGCAATCCGAGTGACACCAGCATTGCCCAGATTTCCCCGGTGGCGCGGCTGGTGATCGACGAGTTCCTCAGCGGGCAGGTGGATCAGGTTTTCATCGCCTACACCGATTTCGTCAACACGCTGACTCAGCGCCCGCGCGTTTCCCTGCTGCTGCCGCTGATTCCGTACCACAACAGCGACCCGGCGATGGCGGAATACATCAAGACCATGCCCGCGATCAGCAGCGGCAACGCCGATTACGAGTATGAGCCAAGCGCCGAGGCGATCCTCGAAGAAATCGTCCCGCGCTTCACCGCGCTCCAACTCTATCAGGCGATTCTGGAAAGTCAGGCGAGCGAGCATTCCGCTCAGATGGTGGCGATGCGTAACGCCTCCGACAACGCGGCAGCGCTGGTCGAGGACTACACGCTGGCGTACAACAAGGCGCGGCAGGCGTCGATCACCAACGAAATTCTCGACATCGTGGGTGGCGCAGAAGCCCTGCAAAGCTCGATTGACAAAGTGGCATCCGACATTGAACGCAGCCTCGTCCCAGAACAGGCTGCTCTTGAGCGATAATGATGAGATTGGAGCAGGTAAATGAGTGAAGTTGAGGGACGAATCTCTCAGGTGCTAGGCGCGGTCGTGGACGTGGATTTCCCGGCACGCGAACTCCCGAACATCTACGACGCGATCCGCGTTCCGCGCGAGGGCGAGGAAGACCTGATCCTCGAAGTGGAGCTGCAAATCGGCAATAACGCGGTGCGCACGGTCGCTATGGACTCGACCGACGGCTTGCAGCGCGGCATTCCCGCCTATGCGACCGGATCGCCGATCACGGTGCCGGTCGGTCCGGCGTCGCTGGGTCGCGTGTTCAACGTGCTGGGACGCCCAGTCGATCTGGGCGATCCGATCCCTGCGGATACCCCTCGTCGCCCGATTCACGCCGAAGCGCCGGACTTTGAAGACCAGACCACCCACATCGAGGTGTTCGAGACTGGCATGAAAGTCATCGACCTGATTGCGCCCATGACTAAAGGTGGCAAGACCGGCATTTTCGGGGGTGCGGGCGTGGGCAAGACCATCACTATTCAGGAACTGATCAACTCCATCGCCACCGAACACGCAGGCTTGTCGGTGTTCGCGGGCGTGGGCGAGCGCACGCGCGAAGGCACGCAGTTGTACTACGAAATGCAAGAAAGGGGCGTGCTGCCCAAGCTGGCGATGACTTTCGGGCAGATGAACGAGCCGCCGGGGGTGCGCTTGCGGGTGGCGCTTTCCGGCTTGACCATGGCGGAATTCTTCCGTGACGAAGGGCGCGACGTGCTGCTGTTCATCGACAACATCTTCCGCTACTCGCTGGCGGGTGCGGAGGTGTCGGCGCTGCTCGGTCGTATGCCGTCGGCGGTGGGCTATCAGCCGACGCTGGCAGACGAGATGGGGCAGCTTCAGGAGCGCATCACCTCGACCCAGACCGGATCGATCACCTCAATGCAGGCGGTCTACGTGCCTGCCGACGACTATAGCGACCCCGCTCCAGTTGCGGTGTTCACGCACCTCGACGGGACGATTGCGTTGGAGCGTTCGATTGCTTCGCGTGGGCTGTTCCCGGCGGTCGATCCGCTTGGTAGTACCAGCAAGATTCTCGACCCGTTAATCGTCGGTGAGGAACACTATCGTACTGCTCACGACGTCCAGCAGGTGCTTCAGCGCTATAAAGACTTGCAGGACATCATCGCCATCCTCGGTATCGACGAGCTTTCCGACGACGACAAGCTGCTGGTGGCGCGCGCCCGCAAGATCGAGATGTTCCTCAGCCAGCCGTTCAAGGTCGCGGTGCAGTTCACCGGGCGCGAAGGCAGGTACGTCAAGATCAAGGACACCATTCGCGGCTTCCGCATGATCCTCGACGGCGAAGTCGATCACATCTCCGAGCAGCTTTTCTACATGGCGGGTCCCATCGAGGATGTGCTGGCGCGTTATGACGAAGCCGAGAAGGCGGGTTGAGCCATGCCAATCTCGGTAGAGGTGGTGACTTCAGGAACGAGTCGTCTTTTCCGAGCCAGCGGCGGATATGGTGCTGGTTCCCGGCTCGGAAGGCGAAATGGGCATCCTGCCGCACCACGCGCCGGTGCTGACCACGCTGGCTTACGGCGAGCTGGTCGTCCGCAAGGGGCGCGCGGAGGAGAGCTTCGTCATTTTCGGCGGCGTGGTCGATATTCGCCCGGATCGCGTGATCGTGCTGGCTGATCTGGCGGAGTTCGTCCTACGACATCGACGTGGAAGCGGTGGAAGCCGCCCGCGAGCGTGCCGAAAAGCTCATGGAGCAGGGCGTGCCGCAGGAGCAGAATCGTCAGGCGACGCTGGAACTGCGCCGCGCTGATCTGGCGCTGCGTATTCGACATAAAGTGCATTCGCGCAGCGGCGTGCTGCGAATTATTGTGGACACCAACGATAACGGCGAGTAGAGCGGCGATCAGCCCTTGAAAGTCGGGGAGCGTCCAGACTCGCGCAGTCTGGACGCTCTTTTATTGAGCTAGGGGCGGCGTGCGGCGCTATCCCCGAACCGGGCACTTGTGGTTCTATATATTATCGAATAGTATGTAATCGGCGGCTATATTCTAAAAATGGAGAGACATAAGATGAAATACCGAATCGCATTGTTTCTATTCGTTGCGTTGGCGCTGGTTACAGGTGCAGTTCTCGCTCAAGGAGATAGTGGAACATCGGCGGCAGGTCTGGCGGACCGCACCAGCCTGTTTACGCTCTATGGCGGCACCGCCATCTCCGCTCTCGTTCTTGGGATCATGAATTATCTGGGGCAAGTTTCGAAGGTCGTGCGGTTCATCGTCGTAGCGGTCATCGCCCTGCTAATTTCTATTGGCATTGCGTGGGTCCTCGCTCCTGATCCTGAAGTCTTTGTCAGGATTATCATCACCATTGCGGACACGGTCATGATCATCGGATCGACACTGGGGATCAACGAAGTGGGGAGCAGCGCGCAGAACCGAGGCGGCGCAGTTGCCAGCAACCGATCCGCGTTCGATAGCCTGTTCGCGTAAGCTCTGCCGCAGTTGACGAAGCGCACAGCTTCCGTATGCCAAGAGTCAGCCAGCGCCCGGTCAAGTCTCCCCGTCCGGGCGCTGTGCTGCATGGTATAATGACGCGGATAACGTCGCAGTAGGCGGCAGTTGATCCGCCGGATGGAATCCCCTATGGGCATGTTTGACAAACGATTGGGCGTTGATCTGGGGACGATCAACGTCCTGATTTATGAGAACGAGCAGATCGTGCTTCAGGAACCCGCATTGGTGGCACTCACGGTCGAGGATGAGCGCATTGTCGAGATTGGGCAGCCTGCACGCGAGATGCTCGGTCGCGTGGACGAAGAAGACATTCAGGTGATCCGTCCGCTGCAAAACGGCGTGATCGCCGACTACGAAGTGACTGAAGCCATGCTGCGCCACTTCTTCGGCAAGGTCGCGGGACGGGTGCGGCTGTTCAAGCCGACGGTGATGATCTCGGTGCCTTACGGCGTGACCAGCGTGGAGAAGCGCGCGGTTCACGAGGCGGCGCTGGCGGCAGGCGCGCGCGAAGCCTTCCTGATCTGGGAGCCGCTGGCGGCGGCGATTGGGGCGGGGCTTCCGGTGGGCACCCCCGCAGGCGACATGATCGTCAACATCGGCGGCGGCATCACCGAGGCGGCGGTGCTGACCATGAACAACATCGTGCGCGCAGAAAGCGGTCGCATCGGCGGGCTGCGCATCGACGACGCCATCATCAGCTACGTGCGCCGCAAGTACAACCTCACCATCGGTCAGCCGACCGCCGAGTTGGTCAAGATTCAGGTGGGGGCGGCAGTCACGCAGCCGGAAGAACTGACGATGGAATTGCAAGGGCGCGATAACGTCAGCGGCTTGCCGCGCACGATTTCCATGAGCACCGGCGAGATCGTGGAGGCGATTGAAGAACCGCTTCGTGAGATCGCTGGTGTGGTGCGGGCGGTGCTGGGCAATACCCCGCCGGAACTGGCGTCCGACATCATCGACCGGGGGATTGTGCTGACCGGGGGCGGCGCGCTGCTGCGCGGGATCGATCAATATCTCACCCACGAGACCGGCGTGCCAGTCTACCGAGCCGATAACGCGATGATTGCGGTGGCGGTGGGTGCGGGACGCGCGCTGAACGACCCGGCTATTCTGCGCCGGATCGCTCAGGGGGTTTAGGCGAGGTAATAGGTCATTCGCTGCAAGTGCAGCACCGGGTCGATGTACTGGACGTGGACGTTGTCCGGTACGTTGAGATTGATCGGCGCGTAGTTCAGGATGGCGCGGACTCCGGCGGCGATCAGCGTATCGGCGACCTGCTGCGCGTTTTCGGCAGGAACGGCGATCATGGCGATTCGAATGCCGTTCTCACCGATGATGGTGGGAATATCTTCAACTGCGCGAATGACGAAACTGCCCACCCGCTTGCCGATTTTCTCCGGCGAGCTGTCGAAGACGTAGGCGATGTGAAACCCGCGCTCGGCGAAGCCTTTGTAGCGCGCGACTGCGCTGCCCAGATCGCCCGCGCCGACCAGCGCGACCTGCCAATCGCGTTCAACTTTGAGCACCTGCCGAAGCTGATCCTTCAGGAAGGCGATTTTATAGCCTGTCCCCTGCTTGCCGAAGCCGCCGAAGTGCGACAGGTCTTTTCGGATTTGCGCCGAACTGATTCCCAGCCGCTTGCCGAGTTCGTGCGAGGAGGTGACTTCTTGCCCTTCCTGAGACAGTCGTTCGAGCGCACGGAGGTATACCGGCAGACGACTAATCACAATGTCTGGAATTGTAGACGGCATAAGCGCGGCTCTCCTGACAGCCGTATTCAGTTTGTGAAAGTTGACACATCTAATGTTACCATTATGCGCCGCTTCACGCCAGCGAAACAATCTATCTGCGGCAGTAATAATTGTCTCCCCTGCGTAATGTTGCTAAAATGTTCTAAAGAGAAGAGGGCAAGGTAGTATGACAGCCAACGGCAGCACCAAGACGCTGTTAGAATCAGTTCATAATAGTATGCTCGATGGCTTGGGGCAGCTTTCCAATTACTTTGGCTTCAGCAAAGTCATGGGGCAAATTTACGCCGCGATGCTGTTGAGCGATCATCCCCTCTGCCTCGACGATCTGGTGGAGCAGCTTGACATCTCCAAAGCCAACGCCAGCATGAACATGCGCACGCTGGAAAACCTCGGCATGGTGCGTCAGGTGTGGGTGCGCGGCAGCAGCGGGCGGCGTAAATACTACGATGCCGAAACCGACTTCTGGCAGGTGATCACCAACATCCTCAAGGGGCGCGAAATGCGCGACGTGGATCGCGCAATTGGGGTGATGGAGGACAACATCAAACGCCTCACCGCCGGAATGGAGGCGATGGAAGTCGAAGATCAAGAGCTGGCGCAGCTTTATGTCGAGCGTATCAAGCAGATGCAAGGCTTGTTCCAGTTCGCGCAGATCATCATCGTGACCATCCTCGCCCGCGTCACCGAACTGGATTCCGGCGAAGTCCCACACATCGAAATCGAGTAGGCAGCGGAAATCGGCTCTTGCCGCCGAATTGTCGCCTGCCTATAATGCTGATTCAGCGGGGGAGTGGCGGAATTGGCAGACGCGCATGACTTAGGATCATGTCTCTTGCGAGGTGAGGGTTCGAGTCCCTCCTTCCCCACAACAACGCATTTTACAATGCATATCAGCCCGCGCGGGCGGCACGCCGCGTATCGATCAGCCGTCCGTCGTGTAGCTCGTGGATCGCGTCGGCTTCCAGCATCACCTGCGGGTCGTGGGTGACGACCACAATCGTGATCTGCTGCTCGACCACCAAACGGCGCAGCAGGTCGAGGATGCGCCGCCCAGTGCTGCTGTCGAGCTGTCCGGTCGGCTCGTCGGCGAGGATGATTGACGGGCGCGCCGCCAATGCCCGCGCGATGGCGACCCGCTGCTGCTCGCCGCCGCTGAGTTCGTAGGGGCGGTGGCGGGCGCGTTCCAGCAGTCCCACCCATGACAGCGCCTCGATCACCCGTTCCTCGCGCTCCTGACGCGCCATGCTGCGCATCCGCAGCGGCACGCCGACGTTCTCCGACGCGCTCAAGAGCGGCAGTAGCCCGAACGCCTGAAACACGAAGCCGATCCGCTCTTGGCGCAGCCGCAGCAGTGAGGCTTCGTCCAGCCTGTCCAGCCGCTTGTCCTCGAACCAGACTTCGCCCTCGCTGGGGCGATCCAGCCCGGAAATCAGGTTGAGCAGGGTGGTCTTGCCGGAGCCGGATCGCCCGACTATGGCGGTCATCTGCCCCGCCGGAATGTCCAGCGTGACGCCCTGAACGGCGTGGATGTCCTCGCCGCCGAGGTGATAGGTGCGGTGCAGATTGCGCGCGCGAATGATCGGCGGGTTCATGAGGGCTTGTCCTCGCTCGGATAGACGCGGACATGATCGGTCGTGAGCGTGAGCCGGACGCGGTTCTTCATTTCCAGCGAGTTGATGTAGGCTTGCGGAAGTTGTAAGCGCCCCACCCGGTCTAGGATCACGAATTCTTCCTGCGTCAGCGCGACCCCAGCGGCGTCGCGGGTGCGCACCACTTCGGTGCTCGCGCGACCGTCGCGCATCCCGATCACCCGATCCACCCGCTCGGCGACGTTGTGGTCGTGAGTGACGACCATGATGGTCACGCCATATTCGCGGTTGAGCGCGCGGAAGGTGTCGAAGATGGCGGTCGAGGCTTCGCTGTCCACTTCGCCAGTCGGTTCGTCCGCCAGCAGCAGCGCCGGGTGATTCGCCATCGCCACCGCAATGGCGACTCGCTGCTGTTCGCCGCCGCTCATGCGATCCGGGCGATGATCCAGCCGGTGCCCCAGCCCGACCTGTTCCAGCAGCAGGCGGGCGCGCTGGATGCGCTCGTGCGTCTTCACACCGTTGAGCGCCATCGGCATTTCGACGTTCTCCTGCGCGGTCAGGTAAGGGAGCAGGTTGCGCGCGGTCTGCTGCCAGACGAAGCCGACCACCCGGCGGCGGTACAGCACTTGATCGCGGCGGGTGAGGTCGAGCAGGTCATGCTCGCCCACGTGGACGTGCCCCGCCGAGGGCGTATCCAGTCCGCCGAGGATGTTCATCAGCGTGGACTTGCCGGAGCCGGACGGACCCACCAGCGCCATCATCTCGCCAGCGGCGACGTGTAGATCGACCCCTTGCAGCGCCACCACTTCCAGATCAGCCACCTTGTAAATCTTGACCAAATTTTCGCAGCGAATGAAGAACTCGTCCATCAACACTCCTATTCCTGACGCAGCACTTGATTCAAGCTCATGCGCTGAAGCGCGACCGCCGTCGCGCCGAGCAAAATAGCGAAGCCGATCACCAGCGCCAGCAGCAGCCCGCCGATCTCCGCCGCCGGGAAGCGCAGCGATGCGCCGCCCAGCAGCGCGAGGAAAGGCAGCAGCACGTATGCCAAGCCGACGCCCACCGCCACGCCGACGATCAGTGCGGGTGTGACCAGCGTCGCCTGCTCGACCGTCAGCAGTCCCCAGACCTTGCCCGCATTCCAGCCCATCGCCCGCAGCACCGCGAACGAGGTGGCGCGGCGGCGGGCGGTCATCGCCAGATAGAAGCCGAAATCCAGCAAGCCCAAGCCGAGCGACACCCAGAAGCCCGCGAACAGCATCCCGGTGATGGCGTTAGGCAGCGGTTCGCGCCGCAGCTCGTTGTAGAGGTCCCATGCGTAGCTCGCGCCGATCAATCCCGGTGTGGTGGCTGCCGCCGACTTCAAGTCGGCGCCCGGCTCGCGCTGGCTCAGGCTCAGCCACACCTGATTGACGCCGTAGAAGTCCTCCGGCGTGGCGATGCGGTTCAGGAACGGCAGCAGCGCGTCCAGCCGGGCGATTAGCACGTGATCGCGCGGCTTGGTGCTTGGAATATCGCTGACGATCCCGACCACCCGGAAGCGCAGGTCGAGGCTCAACTGCGGCAGCTTGAGCCGGAGGGTGCCTTCGTCGCCCACGCTCAGCCGATGGCTCCGCTCGCCGACCAGCACAGGATTGGCGGCGAATGCCTGCGAGATCACCACCGGGATCGGGTTGAAGGCTCCGGCGGCGCGGTTGACGATCAGCACCGCGTCGCTGAAAATGTCGCCGCGCTGGGCGATGGAATAGTCGATGCGCAGGCTGCGGCTGCCGCTGGCGGCGTGCGCGCTGGTGATGGTGCTGAACAGCGCAGTGGTCTGGTTGGCGGCAGTCCACTCCGGCGCGGCGACCTGCTCGAAATCTTCGAGGGTCGTCGCGCTGCCTGCCGCGTCGATCAGGTCGAGGTCGTCGATGTAAATCGACCCGCTGAAATTGCCCTGTCCGTCGATCCGGCTGAGCAGCCGCACGCCGACGATGCGATAGGGCAGGTGCGCGCCCGGCGGAAGATCGGCATGGTAAAGCTGAAACGCGCCGCTCAGCAACTCGGCGGCGGCGGTCATGGGGACGGTCTGGGTCACGCCGAGCGCGTCCTGAAGGTCGAGCGCCGGGCGGGTTTGGATGGTTCTGCCGTCGTCGGAGAGCGTCGCGTAAACCTGAAGCGTCACTTGAGCGGCGTCGTCCGGCAGCGCGATGCCGGGCAGCGGCGGCGAATCGGTCTGCGCCAGCGACGCGGCGGCGGTGCGGAGATCAGCGGGCAAATCAGCGCCCGGATCGATGCCGAACAGCGTGTTCGAGACTTCGCCCTGACCTTCGGTGGTGGTGACTTTCAGCAGCGGCGTGCTGCTGGTCACGCCGGGCAATGTCGTCAATGGCTGATAAACGGTGGGATCGAAGTCCAGCCGGGCATCGCCGCCGTCCTCGAAGCGGGCGACCTGCCACGCGCCCTCGTCGTGGGTGACGCTGAGCGCCAGCGACGCCGTGCCCAGCGCCAGCGTGCAGATCAGCAGCAGCACTAACTGCGCGTAATGGCTGGGGTCGCGCCCGACGCTCCAGACTGCCAGCGGAACCAACAGGCTGTTGAGCCGCTTAAATCCGGCGCTTGCCGCGCGCAGCAGCAGCGGGAAAATCCGCAGCCAGAGCAGCGCTACGCCCACCAGCATCAGCGCCGCGCCGATCAGGGTGAACGGGTCGTCCAGCAGCCCGGAGGACGACTGTGCGCTCAGCGCGCGAAATCAGCGACGCCGGATCAGCCAGCAGCGCGCTCGCGTCGCCGCCGACCAGAAAATACAACCGCAGCAGCAGCGCGCCGCCCAGAATCAGCAGCAGCGCGTCGAGGTAGAAGCGCGCCCACGCCGGGCGAGTCGGCGGGCGGCTGATCGACTGGTTCAGCTTCAAGATGCTGCTGCGCGCGGCGGGGAACGCCGGAATGGTCAGCAGCACCGCCGCGCCGATCTCCGCCGCGAGGCTGAGCAGCACGCTGCTGATCGGCGGCGTTTCCAGCGCCAGCGGCGCGTCCCCGGTGATCGCCGCCAGCGGACCCACGTGTTCCAGCACCAGCAGCGCCAGCGGCGCGAGCATCAGCCCGACGACGAATGCGACCACGCCCAACAGCGCGACGGTGGTCGCCTGCATCCAAATCAACTGGCTCAGGCTCCCGCCCCGACTGGTGATCGATGCCCATTCGAGGCTCTCCTGCTCCAGAATCAGCGCGACGGTGGTCATCAATTGCAGCAGCATCAGCAGCACCACGCCGCTGGACACCAGAGTGACCGCGCCTTCGGCAGCGGCGGCACTGGCTTGGAACCGCGCGATCAGGTCGAACAGTCCGCCGCGCAGGATCATGAACTGGTAGCGCAGCCGAAGCTGATTCTGGGCTTGGTCGAGGCTCCGCGAGAGGCTGTCCAGCAACTCGGCGCGCAGGCTTTGCGGATCGGTCGGGAGATACCACTCGTACAAATCGCCGCCGCGTCCCAGCGGGGCGATCACCTGATTGAACACGCCCTCGTCCACGATCACGCCGAAGTCGAAGCGCTGGTTGTTCTCGTCCACGTCGATGACCAAGCCCTGATTGACGATAGAGAGTTCATCCCAGAACGGATCGGTCGGATTCACCGGATCGACCAGCCCGACGATCTGCACCGTGATCAGGGTGGCGTCCGGCTGGTTGAGGAGAAACTGATCGCCGATGCTCAGGTGCGCCTGCCGCGCGACCTGCGTAGTCAGCACCGCCTCGACGGTGTTCGGGCTGCGGCTCGGCTGCGGGAAGCGCCCGTCCGCCAGCGTGAAATGGGCTTGCAGATTGGCGAAGGCGACCGGGAGATAGCCGTGCATGTGATCGCCGAGGCAGCGGGTGCCGAACTGCGGATAGCAGAAGATGCCCGCCGTGTGTTCCAGCGGATCGACTGACGTGACCAGCCCGCCCAGCTCGCGGTCGAGGATGGCGCGGTCGGCGAGGTCGAGCGGCGCGGGGTTGTCGAGCCGCAGGCTGAATGCTCCGGCGGGCGTGCTGTCGATGGCGTAGCGCAGTCCCGCGCTGGCGAGGCTGCGCAGATAGAGCGGACCCAGCGCGAAAAACCCGCTCACGAGGCTCATCGCCAGCGCCAGCACCAGCAGCGTCCGCCGGTTGCGTCCCATTCGGCTGAGGATCATTCGGAAGGACATGGCGTCACTCCTCCGCGTAGCGCAGCGCCTGCGCCAGCGACATCCGCCGAACCAGCAGCAGACTTCCGAGCAGCACCAGCGCCAGCACCAGCAGCAGAATCAGCCCGTATTGCAGCAGCACCGGGGTTTCGACCTGCACGATGAAGGGCGGGGTGATGGCGGCTCCGGTGGTGTTGAACGCGAGCGTCGGCAGCACCCGCTCGCTGAGCAGGAAGCCCAGCACCGCCCCCAGCAGCCACCGCGGTCACGAACACCAGCACCTGTTCCAGCGCGACGCTGGCGATCACCTGCGCCGCGCCGAAGCCCATCGTCCGCAGCACCGCGAATTCGCTCCGCCGGGATTGCAGGGTCAGGGCGGTGTAGGTGAGCAGGCTGGCGACGCTCAAGGTCAGCGCGACCACGAAGGCGATGAACAGCAAGCCTTCCAGCCCCAGCGAGAGCGTGTCGGTTTGCAGGCGGGCGAGCGCGTCGTCCAGCGTTTGCGCCTGCGTGATCAGGCGGTTCTGATCCAGCGCGTCGATACGCGCGTGCTGGAGATAGTCGCCCGCTGAAACGCCAGATGCCAGTCGCAGCCATGCCTCATTTGGGTAGACCGCCGCGCCCGGTCGCCGATTGAGCGCGTAGAGCAGGGCGGCTTGATCCACGATTACGAACGGCGCTTGATCCGCGTACAGGGTGGGGTAGTAGTCGGTCACGCCCTGCACACTGAAGTGCAGGCGCTGGCGGTTGACGAATAGGTCGAAAGTTGCGCCCGCCAGCAGGTGATTGTCGTCGGCGAACGGCTGGCTGAGGACTGCCGGGATGCTGTCCAGCACGGGATAGTTCAGGGCGATGCCGAACAGGGTTTGCTCGCGCTGCTGCGCCCACGTGACCGCCTGCCCGCCCGGATGATCGCTGTCCAGCGCGGCGCTGGTGCTGAAAGTCGCGCCCTGATTGGCGTCCGGCACGCTTGACCAGCCTGCGCCGCCGAAGATGTCGAGCAGCGTGGACGCGCCGTCGGCGTCGAATAGCGTGAGATCGCTCAACGTGAGCGTGCGCTGAAGTCGCGCCGGTCGCGCTGCCTGCGGAGAACTGCGCGTCCTGATCGATGCTGCGCCAGTAGATCATATCCAGCCGGGTTTCGCCCTGCGGCGTGGCGGGCAGCGCGCCCTCGAAGTAAACCCAACCGCTCAGGTCTTTCGTGAGCATGGAAAGCCGATCGACTTCGGCTTGAAACGACGCCTGATCCATGAACGGGTTCAGGTTCAGCCGGAACTGCGACAGGTCCGCGTCCGGCGGTGCGCCCTCGACCTGCACCGCCGTCAGCGGCACGATCCAGTAAGCGCCGCTGGCGTCGCGCAGGCGCACCCAGAAAGTCATTTGTGAGACCGCGTAGTCGATCACCGGGATCGGTGAGCCGACCAGCTCACCGTCGACCAGCCGCCTCACCTGCTGCTGAACCCGCAGCCACAGCCCGATTTTCTGCGGCGTGATCGGCAGCGCCGCCCCGGTCTGCGACAAATCCGGCGCGCTCGGCAGCGCCAGATCGCCCAGATCGCCGCGCCAGTAGGCGGTTTGGGCGAAGCTCGCCGGATCGACGCCCAGCAGGGTGCCGGGATCGGTGCGCGTGCCGCTGATCGAGAAATTGATGCCGTCCAGCCGCAGCGCATCGGTTGCCGAGGCGACGCCGGGCTGAGCGGTGTAAACCTCGGCGGGTTGAACCCGATCCGCGTCCAGCGCGGTGTCGCGCTCGCCGAAGCGCAGGTCTGCCCCCACTTGATAGCGCGCCTGATCGAGGTGGCTGGCGGCGACCGTCGCCTGAAAGCTGGTCGCAAACCAGCCCACGCCAATCGCCATCGCCAGCAGGAAGGTGATGCGCCCGTAATGCGCGGGTTCGCGGCTGACCTGCCACGTCGCCAGCGCGCCCGCCAGATCGCGCCGCCGGGAGAAGGCGCGCGCGGCGGCGTCCGCCAGTGTCGGGAACAGGCGCAGGGTCACGCTGCCCAGCGCCACGAACAGCAGCGCGGGCGCGATCAGCAGCAGCGGGTCTGCCTGCACGCCGCCGAGCGCGGTCTGCGCCAGCGGCGAATTGGTGGTGATCAGCCGGAACAGCGCCGCGCCGCCCACCACCAGCAGCACTACATCCAGATAGTAGCGCTGCCACCAAACCTGTTTCTCGCCTCGCGCGGCGCTGCCGCCCGCCAGAATCAGCGGCAGGCGCAGCACCGGGCGCAGCGCGGCGACCAGCACCAGCAGCGCCAGCGCCGCCGCGAACGCCGCGTACAGGAAGGGCGCCGCGTCCAGCCTCAGCGGGAGGTGCGCGACCCCCGCGATCAGCGGCGCGCCCCACGACAAAATCGCGCGGGCGATGAAAGGCGCCGCCAGCGCCGCCGCCGCGCAGATGATCAGCGCTTCGACACCGCGCAGCAGCACAATCTGCCGATCCACCGCGCCCCGGCTTTGCAGCAGCGCGATCTCGCGCCGCTCGCCGCGCCGCACCAGCGCCACCATCACCACCAGAAAGAACAGCACCAGCGCGCCCACCTGAAGCAGCAGCAAACCGAAGGGCGCGTTCAGGTAGCCGATTTCGGATTGGTACTGAGTCAGCACAGCCGCAAGCCCGGAGTTGTACACCGGCGTGAGATTCTGGCGCTTGAACTGCGCCGTCAGGCTCGCCTGAAAGTCATTCAGGTGATCCACTGCCGTCGGGATACTGGCGTATTCCAACTGCGTGGGATCGAACAGGATGCGCCAGCCGATCTGGGTGCGGGTCTTGGGCACGAAGTTCTGCGCGACTTTCAGGAAGCTGGCGCGGTCGGTCAGCAGGTTGGTTTCGCCGCTGACATCGATCCGCAGCGGCGAGGGCTGCATCCAGTAGGCGCTGGACGGATCAAGCGGTTCGATCAGGGCGGTGATGCGGGTCTTGACCGGGACGCTGGTGTCCCAGCCGCGCTGATCCAGCGTGATCAGGTCGCCCGCGTGAATGCCGAGCGCCGCCGCCGTGTCCACCAGCATCGCCGCTTCGAGGTCAACGTCGCTGGCGTCGCCGGGCAGCCTGCCTTCGACTACGCTGACCTGAGTCGTCCAATCGTCGTAGTACGCGACCCGCAGCTTGGTATCCGGTAGATCAGCCCCGTCGCGGACGGCGAACATTAAATCGCTTTCGCCCCACGTCAGCGTCTGGCTGACCCAGTCGGGCTGCACCGACCCTAGCGTTTCGGCGACCTGACTGCGAACCTCACCGTCCGCCGATGCCCACAGCGACGCGAGATCGGCGTCCTCGCCCGCCTCGCCGAAGCGCGTGAAAATGTTGACCTTGTCGGCGGGCTGCTGCTCGACGCGCTGCACCATGCCCAACTGCGCGACGGCGGCGGTATACAGCGGCGCATTGGCGCCAATGATCGCCGCCAGAAACACGCCCACCATCACCGTGACCAGCGAGCGCCACTGCGCGGCGAGCCGCAGCAGCGCCAGCTTCGCCATCCAGCCGAGTGGTAAGCGGTGCAGCAGCGCAGACAATCACGACCTCTCAGGATACGAGCTTCAGCTTGTCAGCAACGGGAGTAATTTGAACACAGTATTAGTTCTACGCGCAAATCGCCGGGAAAGTTCACCGGGCGTTTAATAAAAGAGGGGCATGACGCCATGCCCCTCTGCTGAAAACCGTATGCGGTTGATCTTAGCGCGCGATGCGATAGGTGACCGTCACCTGAATCTGCACGTTGGTCTGACCGAGCGCGACGGTCGCATTCCCGCCACCTGCGCGGCTGTACAGCGCCACCGGCTGCCCGCCGATCTGGGTTTCGTTGATGACCACCACGTCGCTTAACTGCGCGTTGATCAGCGTGGCATAGTCCTGCGCGCGGGCGGCGGCGTCCTGCATCGCTAGCTGACGCGCCTGCGATTCCAGCGCGCTGCGATCCTGAATGTCGAAGTTCAAGCCGTAGAGCGAAGTCGCGCCCGCGTCAATGGCGCTGTTGATCACCTCCTCGACCTTGGTCACGTCACGCACAATCACGTGAACCGTGTTGCTCACGTCGTAGGCGTTTTCGTTGTTCCCGGTGTCGGGATTGGGCGTAGTGGTGCTGTACACGCTCAGGTTACTGGTCTGGATGTCTTCAGGGGCGATTCCCATCCCGGTCAGCGCGTCGATGATGTCCTGCACTTTGGTGTTGGCTTCGGTGAACGCTTCGGGGACGGTGGGCTTGACCACTTCCACGCCCACGTCAACTGTTGCAATATCTGGCGTGCCGGGAACCGTCCCGGTTCCGGTGACCGTGATGGTATCCTGCGGGAATCCGCCGCTGTCGGAGCCAGTTTGCGCCAGCGTGGGCAGGGCGATCACGCCCAGCAGCACCAGCAGCGCGACGCCGATGACCGCGAAGACGGTGTGAGAACGAAACATGAGGTACTCTCCTTTAAGATAGTTAGTCGTGCGTTTGGGCACACGATAAGGACGTTCGATAAGCGAGAAAAGTTCCCGACTTGCGTTGATTGTGAATTTCTTGCACAGTTCTAATTATCCTTCTAGGCAATCCTTCATCGCAGATGATATAATTTCGAAATGAACACCTAATCGCATCGGCAAGGATCAACTCTTGAACATTCAAACCGAAAGACTTGAAGATCAAACCGCCCGCGTGACGGTTGAGATCGACAATGAGCGGCTCGATGCTGCCAAACATAAAGCGGCTCAGCAGATTTCCCGCCGGGTGAATATCCCCGGCTTCCGCAAGGGCAAAGCTCCCTATCGCATTCTGCTCAACTATGTGGGCGAAGCGGCGATCCTCGAAGATGCGGTCGAATTGCTGAGTCAGGAAGTCTACAAGGAGGTTCTGCCTCAAACCGACCTCGATCCTTATGGTCCCGGTGTCCTCACCGACGTGAAGTCGGAAGAGGCGACGCCCACTTTTGTGTACGTGGTGCCGCTCCAGCCGAGCGTCGATCTGAAAGACTACCGCGCGACCCGGTTGCCCTATGAGCCGCCGGAAGTCACCGACGAACAGGTGACTCGCGCGGTCAAGAACCTGCAAGAGCAGGAAGCGGTGGTCGAGGAAAGCCATCAGCCCGCCGCGCTTGGCAACCGGGTCACGCTCGATCTTCACAGCTACATCCTCGGCGAACATTTAGAAACAGACGAGGATGAAGACGCTGACGAAGAAGAAGACGATCACGAGCAAGACGATGACCACGAGGAAGGCGAAGCTCACGAGCATGAACATGATCACGGCGACGAGGACGAAGGCACGCCTTACATCCACGAGCATGACTTGCAGTTGATCCTCGACGAGGACGACGAGCCGACGCCGGGCTTCAACGATGCGCTAGTGGACGCGAACGTGGGCAACTCGCTGGTATTCACCCTCGACGTGCCCGACGATGCCGAGAAATACCCGGAAGCCGCCGGAAAGCAGGTCAAGTATTACGTCGATGTCAAGAAGATCGAGACCATGACTCTGCCGGAACTGACCGACGACTTTGCCGCGCGCATCTCGAAGGACGAGGAGAAGCCGCTCACGCTGCTGGAACTGCGGATGCGGATGCGCGAAAACCTCACGAACGTTTCCGGTGATAACTACAAGAATGAATACGTCCGGCAGGCACTTGACCAGATCATCGCCCAATCGGACATCAAGTTCCCCGAAGCGATGGTCGCCGATCAGGTGGATCGCTTCCTGCAAGACCTTGATCAGCGGCTCCGCCAGCAGGGGATCACGCTGCAAGACTACATGAAGATTTACCAGAAAAGCACCGACGACCTGTACAACGATTATCGTGACAACGCAGAGCAGGCGGTGCGCCGCTCGCTGGTGCTGCGCGAAATCGCGGACGTGGAAGGGCTGGAAGTCACCGAAGACCACGTGGACGAGCAGATCGACAAGATCGCCGAGCAGTTCGACGAGGAGCGGCGCGACACCATTCGCAAGATGTTCGCCGATCAGGAAACCATGCGCGACAGCGTGCGCAGCGACCTGCTGCGCGACGAGGTGCTTGACCGGGTGGTCTCCATAGCGAAGGGCGAAGCCCCCACGATCAGCGCGCCGCCTGCGGAGGAAATCCCCGAAGCGGAAGCCGAAGCACCCGAAGCAGCGACAACCGACGAAGTCGCAGAAGAATCAACCGACGAAACAGCCGAAAGCAAAGAGGAGTAATATGTTTCCCCAGAACGTTATCCCGATGGTCATCGAGCAGGGCAGCCGGGGCGAGCGTGCCTACGATATTTATTCCCTGCTGTTGAAAGAGCGTATTGTCATTCTCGGCACTCCGATCAATGATCAGATTGCCAACTTGACGGTGGCACAGCTTCTGTTCTTGCAGAGCCAAGACCCGGAGCGCAACATTCAGATGTTCATTAATTCGCCCGGCGGAGTGGTCTACTCCGGTCTGGCGATCTACGATACAATGCAGCAAATCAGCGCGCCCGTGAGCACCACCGCCGTGGGTATTACCGCCAGTTTCGGCACCGTGCTGCTGACCGCCGGGGCGAAGGGGCTGCGTTACGCGCTCCCGAATGCCACCATTCACATGCATCAGCCGCTCGGCGGCGCGCAGGGGCAGGCGTCGGACATCGTCATTCAGGCGAACGAGATCATGCGCCTGAAGGAACGCCTCACCGACATTCTGGTGCATCACACCGGGCGCGAGCGCGACGTGATCGAGCGCGACACTGACCGCGATTTGTACCTCGGCGCGGATCAGGCGGTCGAATACGGTCTGATCGATTCGGTGCTGGAAAGCGCCAAAGTAGGAGTAAATGGCAAGTGACTTTCACACCTAACAATCAGCGATGCTCGTTTTGTCGCCGCAGCCACGATGAAGTCGAACGCCTGATCGCAGGACCGGACGGCGTTTTCATCTGTGATAACTGCGTTGAACTGTGCCAGCGGATTCTCTTTGAGGAGAATCCAACCTATCACACCGACGAGGGCGAGATCGATTTCGAGAGCCTGCCGTCACCGCGTGAGATCATGGCGCAGCTAAACGAATACGTGGTCGGTCAGGATTACGCCAAGCGCGTCTTGAGCGTGGCGGTCTACAACCACTACAAACGTATTCGGAACGGGGGCATCGCCAACGGTGTTGAACTTGAAAAAAGCAATATCCTGATTGTGGGACCGACCGGCAGCGGCAAGACGCTGCTGGCGCAAACGCTGGCGCGCATCCTTGACGTGCCCTTCTGCATCTCCGACGCCACCTCGCTGACTGAGGCAGGCTACGTCGGCGAGGACGTGGAAAACATCCTGCTGCGGCTGATTCAGGCGGCGGACGGCGACATCGCTCGCGCCGAAAAGGGCATCGTCTACATCGACGAAATCGACAAAATCGCGCGCAAGTCAGCGGACAACCCGTCGATCACCCGCGACGTGTCGGGCGAAGGCGTGCAGCAAGCGCTGCTGAAGATCGTCGAAGGCACGCTGGCGAACGTCCCGCCGCAGGGCGGACGCAAGCACCCGCATCAGGAGTTTTTGCAGGTCGATACGACCAACATCCTGTTCATCTGCGGCGGCACCTTCGCGGGCATCGAGGACAACATCGCCAAGCGAGTGGCCGGGCGCGGCATGATCGGGTTCCAGTTGCAGGACGAGGGCGAGACCCGCGTCAATCCGCGTGACAAAGCCGATTTACTGCGCCATGTCAGTCCCGAAGACCTGATCGGCTATGGCTTGATCCCGGAGTTTGTCGGGCGCTTGCCGGTGCTGGTGAGCGTCGATCCGCTGGATCGGGATGCGCTGATGCGTATTCTGGTCGAGCCGAAGAACGCGCTGGTGAAGCAGTATCAGCAGTTGCTCGGTCTGGACGACGTGGAACTGGTGTTTGAGGACTCGGCGCTGGGCGCGGCGGCGGACATCGCGCTCAAGCGCGGTACCGGCGCGCGCGGCTTGCGCTCGATCATCGAGAGCCGCCTGCTCGACGTGATGTACGAAGCGCCGGGGCGCAAGGACATCGAGCGCGTGGTGGTGGACTCCGACGTGGTGAACGGCGTTGCGCGTCCGCACATTTACAGCCGCGAGAATCTGCGGCTTGAGTGGTCGGAAAACGGCAAGCTGAATACGGCGGCATAGCCAACCGAAATGAACGGTAGGGGCGGGTCTCAGACCGGCCCTATAAAAAAAGCGACCTCACACGAGGTCGCTTTTGATTTGGCGGTTAGCTGAGGACGGGCAGCACCACCTGCGAGCGGTCGCCGACTTCGCGCTCAAAAAGCTGAGCATCGACTCGGTTGGTGCCGCTGGTGCCGAAGCCCCAATTGCACGGGATCACCCACTTAGGGCGCATCTGCGCCACCACCCGCGCCGCATCGCTGACGGTCAGCGTGCCGCTGCCGTCGATGGGTAGGATGGCGATGTCTGGGTGCAGGGCGTCCATTTCGGGGACCATGCCCGTATGCCCGGCGTAGTAAATGTCGAAGTAGTTCACCGAAATCACGAAGCCAAGCCCGCCGTCATCCGGCGATCCGAAGCGTGGATCGTAGGCGGGGATGCCCTTGATGCAGGCGCGCCCCACCGAAATACTCTGCCACGGACGCAGCACCGTGCAGTTGTCGATATGCGCGGCGGCGCGGCGGCTGGCGATCACCTGCGTGTTGGGTCCGCGCAGCCGTTCGATGTCCGCGACCGAGCAGTATTCATAATGTTCGTGACCGACGAGGATGGCATCGGCGGAGCGCGCGATTCGGGTGACGCGGCGGGGATTGATGTAAATCAAAGGCTCGCCGAGGATAGCGAAGCTGCCGTGACCAAGCCATTGAATTTGATCGATCATACGTCTGCTCTGCGTGTTACCGGACGAAAAAGTTGGCGTAACTGTAACGCAAATGCGTGGATTGCTCAACCCTTGAGATGGCTGGATGTTTGTACTGGATTGTGCGCTAGTAAAGCCGTTATATAATGGGTTGAAGCTCAGTTTGAACAGCGAGAGGAAGACTGGTCATGACCGACCGCCCGTTACCCAGAATATCCAGTCCTCAGATTCGGAACGTTGGAGGAACTCGCCCGCTGACGGATTCGAATCCGAATGCTCCCTGGATGCCGCCGCCGATCAACACGCTGGCAGATACCGGCTTGAACCTGCTCAGCGTTGCCGATCTGGTGCTGAAGGTGCTGTATTTTGGCGGCTATATGGCGGGACATCAAATCGCCGACATCGTCAAGCTGCCGTACACCGGCGTGCTGGACACGGTGATGGAGTTCCTCAAGCGCGAAAAATACGTCGAGGTGCGCGGCTCCGGTGGATTAGGCGAAGCAGGTTTCCAGTATCTCATTTCACAAAGGGGTTCCGAGAAAGCGCGCGAGGCATTGGAGCGCTCGCAGTATGCGGGCGCGGCTCCGGTGACGCTTCAGCAGTACATTCAGGCGATGCGCGCGCAGAATCGAGAAAAGCTGATCGTCCACGAGGAGGACATGCACGCGCTGATGCAAAATCTGGTGGTGTCGGATGAACAGCTAGGGCGTATCGGTCCGGCGGTGAACTCCGGGCGCTCGGTGTTCATGTATGGTCCTCCCGGCAATGGCAAGACCACCGTCGCCGAGACGGTGGGGCGGCTGGTGCTGGGCGATGACATCTGGATTCCGTATGCCTTCGACGTGGACGGGCAGGTCGTGCGCGTGTTCGACAACGTGAACCACGAGCTGGCGGACGAGGAGCGGGTCAAGCTGGGCACGGGCGTGATTGCCGACCCGCGCTGGGTACACATCAAGCGCCCGATGATCATGACCGGCGGCGAACTCACGCTGCAAGGGCTTGACCTCGTGTACGACAACGTGAACAAATATTATGAAGCGCCGTTTCAGGTCAAAGCCAACGGCGGCATGTTCCTGATCGACGACTTTGGTCGCCAGCAGGTGCGCCCCCGTGACCTGCTCAACCGCTGGATTGTGCCGCTGGAAAAAGGCGTGGACTTCCTCACTCTGGCGACCGGGCGCAAAATCGAGGT
Source organism: uncultured Chloroflexia bacterium (assembly GCA_963814185.1). Lineage (GTDB taxonomy): Bacteria > Chloroflexota > Anaerolineae > Aggregatilineales > Phototrophicaceae > Flexifilum. The sequence goes on from CAWFCF010000004.1 coordinate 1,097,904, forward strand.
GCCGTTCTTCGTGCTGATCGTGTTCTCCACCAACATCGACCCGCGTGACCTCGTGGACGAAGCCTTCCTGCGTCGCATCCGTCACAAAATTGAGTTCACCGACCCGACCTACGAACAGTTCCGCGAGATTTTCCGGCGGGTGTGCGCGGCGAAGGGCATCGCCTATGACGAACAGGCGCTCGCCTACCTGCTCAAGAAGTGGTATATCGAGCAGAATCGCCCGCTGCGCGCGGTGCATCCCCGCGACTTGATCGCGCAGTTGATCGACATTGCGACCTATTTGAACAAGCCGCCTGCGCTGACCAAAGATATGCTGGATCGCTCAGCGGCGTCGTATTTCGTGAATCTGTAAGCATGATCAAGGTTCATAACGGCTCGCCCATTCCGCGTCATCAAGTAATCGTCCTCAACGACGGCAATTACGCCGTCCAGTGGACGGAAACCTCGACGCAGGACTTGCTCACCGGAGAATACCGGGAGTACAAGCTGAGCGATTTTGGGCACCGGATCAGCGATTTTGAGCTGGAACAGTTGAAGTCCTCCGGCGTGATCGAAGACTATGATCAAGCCTACGTCTGGATATACGCGCTGCCGGAGGAGCGGCGTTTCGGCACCCTGCGCACCTTTCAGCCGACCCCGGTGCGCTCGTACTACATCAACACGACGCTGTCTGCCGAACGGCTGACGGACATCCAGTCGCAGTTTGATGCGGTCGGCTTGGCGGAGAGTTTCTGCGCCTGCGAGCATGAGGGGCTGGTCGCCGTGCTGGGCGCGGACGCGATGCCCTACAATACCCTAAAGGATGCCGAGAACGCGCAGCATAAATTGCAAACCCAGCTTCCGACGCTGCTGGATAATGCGGTGGTCGCCTTCACCGAGAACGCCAGCGAATTCGCGGGTGGCGGCGATGAGGAAGACGAGATCATCGACCTCGACGCGCTGATCGCCAGCCAGACCGATACCTCAGTCACGAGCGGCAAGTACGCCGTCGTCGCCTGCAAGAGCGATTTCGAGCGTCACACCATCATGCGCCTGCTGCGCAGCATGGAGATGAAAGTCGTCGGCGTGGATACGGCGAAGATGGCGCTCGACCTGCTGGAAGAACAGCAGGTCGATGTGCTGGTGATGGACGTGCTGCTGGACGACATGCACGGCTGGGCGATGCTCGGCAGGGCGCGCGAGATCGGGCACGTCGATCACACCCGCGTGATCGTGCTGGCGGAGCCGGGTGCTGACGATCAGGTGTTCGCGCTGACGGTCGCCAAAGTGGACGTATATCTGCACAAGCCGATCAGCATCGCGCGGCTGCGTCAAAGCGTGTGGTCGGTGCTCAAAGAACAATCCATAGAGTAAGCCGCTCGGCGTTCCATTTCGATCACCATTGTGTTTTGCCCCCGCCGCTGGTAGAGTATTGACCATCGCAATCTAGGATCATGTCTCATGGTCTGGGCGTTCGTCATCCTTATAGTGATTGTGGTGATCATGTCTGTGAACTTCCCATGGAGCGGTCGAATGCGCCGCGCTCATAAAGCCGAATGGATGGCGCCAGATGACGTGGTACAGCAGGTGCGCGAGCATTATCTAGAAGCGATCAACTGGCTCAATGACAGCATGTTGCTGACGTGGACGCAGCAGTGGTCGGTGGCGCCCGCTTATCTGAGCGGCAGCTATCTGCGTCGCTACCGCAACCTGATGCTCTCTCAGCGCGATAACCGGGGCGTCTTCGTGAGCGGCGTCCTGAGGGCGGATCACGTGGTCGAGGTGCGCCAGTTCAGTGAGAACGGCGGCTTTTGTCTGGTCATTGACTGGCAGGAGCAGCGGCGCATGGCGACCTACAATCGCAAGACCCATGAGCGTCTGCATACCCAAGACCTCGGCGACGGCACGGTGGTCTACGCTATGCTCTACGACGCCCGCGAGGAGCGCTGGAAAATCGGCGGGTTCATTCAGGAACTCCCGACGGGCTGGCGCTCACGCTCCAAGATTCAGGAGCTTTCCACGCTCCCCAGCGAAATCGGACGTGACTACTGAATGACGCCGATCACGTTTGTGACCGGCGGAACCGGCTTTCTCGGTCGTCATCTTGTCCCGGCGCTGGTGCGCGCGGGGCATACCGTGCGTGTCCTCACCCGCGATCCTTCCGCGCATCCATGGCTGATGCGCTGCCCCAACCTCGAATTCATACAGGCGGATATTCACGACGCCGACCGCATCGCGGAAGCACTGGATGGCTGCACTTACGTCGTTCACGCGGCGGGGCTGTTTCGCTTCTGGGGCAAAGACGAAGATTTCGAGCGTACCAACGTCCGCGGCACCGAGACGCTGCTCCGCTTGGCAGCGAACCTGCCCATCCACAAGTTGATCTACGTCTCGACTGTCGCCGTGATCGGCAATCCCGATCCAACGTGCATGATCGATGAAACCACTCAGGCGCATCCGGCGGACGGCTATCAGTGGAGCAAGCTGCACGCGGAGCAGGCGATCCTGCGTGCTTGCGAGCGGGGCGAGGTTCCGGCGGTGATTCTGCGACCGGGCGCGTTCTATGGCCCTCTGGGCACCTACGCCTTCAACCGCCTGTTCTTCACCGATCCGCTGCGCGGGATCATCATGCAGGTGAACCGGGGGCGCTACGTGACCTTCCCGGTTTACATTGGCGACGTGCCGGGGGCGATATTGAGCGCTTTCGAGTGTGGGCGCGTGGGCGAAATCTACAACGTCAGCGGCGAATCGCTGACCCACAAAGCCGCCTTTGACATCATTTGCGCCGAGGGCAAGATTCGCGTCCCGCGCCTGACCATCCCCGGATGGATGGGGGTCGCGGTCGCGCGGGCGATGACGGCGCTGGCGGCGGTCACCCAACGGGAACCCTTCTATCCCATCACCCTGCGCTCCTACGTGTATAATTACTGGAACGTCTCCAGCGAGAAGGCGCGGCGCGAACTGGGCTTTACGCCAACCAACTTCCGCGAGGGCGTGCGCCGGACGCTGGCGTGGTACCGCGCCGGGCAGCCGGATTCTATAGCAGAAGTTGAGTGCTGATGTTCGATCAAGCGAAAATCTTCGTTCAAAGCGGAAACGGCGGTGACGGCATCATCGCCTTCCGCCGCGAGAAATACGAGCCGCATGGCGGTCCCTATGGCGGCGACGGTGGGCGCGGCGCCAACGTGATCCTGCGGGTCAGCCCCAACCTGAATACGCTCTTGTCGTTCAAGCATACGACCCACTTCAAAGCCAAACACGGCGATCGCGGCGGCACCGCCAATAAGACCGGCAGGAGCGCCGACGATCTGGTGATCGAGGTGCCGCCGGGGACGGTGGTGCGCGACGCCGACAGCGGCGATCTGGTCGCTGACTTGGTGCAGCCGGGTGATCAGGTGGTGGTTGCGCCGGGCGGTCGCGGTGGTCGCGGGAACGCGCGTTACGCCACTGCATCCAATCAAGCGCCGCGCATCGCGGAGAAGGGCGAGCCGGGCGTCGAGCGCTGGCTGACGCTGGAACTCCGGCTGATCGCGGACGTGGGCATCGTCGGCGTGCCCAACGCGGGCAAATCGACCCTGCTTTCGGTGATCAGCGCTGCGCGCCCGAAGATCGCGGATTACCCGTTCACCACGCTGGAGCCGAACTTAGGCGTGGTGCGCTACGACGAGCACGATCTGGTGGTGGCGGACATCCCCGGCTTGGTCGAAGGCGCGCACATGGGCGTGGGCTTGGGGCACTCGTTCCTGCGCCACGTCCAGCGAACCCGCTTGCTGGTGCATCTGCTCAACGGGTCGAACGATGACCCGATTGCCGACTTCAACCAGATCAATCAGGAACTCGCGCTCTACGACGAAAAGCTGGGTGAGCGCCCGCAGATCGTCGTCCTCAACAAGATCGACCTGCCGGAAGTGCGCGAGCGCTGGCAGCAGGTCGAAGCCAACTTGAAGGCGCTTGGCGTCGTGGAGCCGCTGGCGATCTCGGCGGCGACTCAGGAAAACGTCATTGGACTGATCCAGCGGATGTTTGTCGAATTCGCCGCGCTGCCGCAAGCTGCCCCGGTCGAGGAAGGAATGCCGGTCTATTCGCTGCCGGAAGCCGACGTGAGCTTCAGTGTCGAGCGCTTGGGCGAAAGCGAGTATCGGGTGGTCGGCAAGCGGCTGGAACGCGCCGCCGCCATGACCTACTGGGATTACGACGAAGCGATCCTGCGCTTTCAACGGCTGCTGGATACGCTGGGCGTGACCGACGCGCTGCTTGAAGCCGGAGTTCAGGAGGGCGATACCGTCCACATCGGCAGTCACGCACTGGAATGGTCGGACTGAACCATGGAGCGAGTCGGCATTCTGGGTGGCACCTTCGATCCGCCGCACATCGGGCATCTGGTGCTGGCGCAGTATGCGGTGGACGCGCTCGATCTGGCGCGCGTGGTGTTCGTCCCGGCAGCCGAACCGCCGCATAAGGTGCAGCTTCGGGTGGGCATCGAGCATCGGCTGCCCATGCTGGAGCTGGCGATTGCCGGGAATGATCGCTTCGTGATTTCGCGCGTGGACGTGGATCGACCGGGACCGCATTACACGGTGGATATGGTGCGCATCTTGCAGGAGCAGATCCCACGACCGAATTTTACTTCCTGATGGGCGGCGATTCGCTGCATCATCTGCCGGAATGGTATCACCCGCGCGAATTGATCGCGCTGTGCAAGCTGGCGGTGATGGCGCGTCCCGGCGGCGAAGTCGTGCCGGATTTGAATCTGCTGCCGGGGCTGGCAGATCAGGTGGTGGTGATCGAGTCGCCCATGCTCGGTTTTTCTTCCACTGAAGTCGCCGACCGACTGGAGGCGGGCAACAGCGTCCGCTATCTGGTGCCGGATGCGGTGCTGGTGTATATCCAAGAGAACGGGTTGTATCGAAATGACTCGTAAATTTCTGCCCCTCTGGGCTGCTGCTTTGATTCTCCTGCTCGCGCTCGGCTGGACGGTCTCCGCCGATCCGCCGGAGCAGGGCGCGCCGACGCTGGTGCCGCCGACGCTGGTTCCGACTCAGCCTGCGCCGGATACCGACGCGCTGCCCTCTGAATCCGGCATCGCCCGCATCGTGCGGGACGGCAAGGTGCGGGTCGGCGTGCTGTACAACGAGCCGCCTTTTGGCGTCTACAGCATTCGCGGCGAAGAAAGCGGCTTCGACGCCGACCTCGCCCGCGCGATTGCCGATGCGTGGGGCGTGCAGGTCGAGTTCGATCAGGTGACGCGCCAGAACGGGATCGACGCCGTGACCAGCGGCGCGATTGACCTCTTGATCGCCGCTCAGCCGCACACCCGCGACCTCGACAGTCAGGTCGAATTCAGCCAGTCGTATTATCCGTCAGTAGAGGCGCTGGCGGTGCGGCAGGGCGACGGCGCGACCGTCTTGGGGCACATGGCGGATCGCAAGGTGGGGGTGGTGGTCGGCACACTGGGCGAGCAGGCGGTCAACCAGTGGCTCAGCGACGCGCAGGCGGGCAGTTCGCCCTACAGCTTCCAGATACTCCGCTACCTGACGCTGGATCAAGCGCTGACCGCGCTCAACGCGCAGGAGGTCGATGGGGTGGTCGATAACCGGATCGAGCTTTCCAGCGTGATCCAGCCGGAGCAGGAGCGGCTGCTCGACGTGCCGGTGATGCCTGAACCCTACGCCATTGCCATGCGCCGACAGGACGTGAACCTGCGCGATCTGGTCAACAAGACCCTGCAATACCTGTACACCAGCGGCAAGCTGAACGACATCCATAAGCAAGACCTCGCCGGAGCCAGCTATCCGGGGCAGGCGTTCGTGGTCTGGAACAACCTCGGCAGCGACCCGCCCAAGCCCGATCAGTTCGGGACCGACGTGCCGTTCCCGCCCCAGTACATCGTGCCGCGAATGCAGTCGGATCACACCCTGCGGGTCGCCGGTCTGGTCGATCTACCGGGCGATGCGCCGGAGAGCGAGCGGCGGCTCGACGCGGTGAACCGGGCGCTGGCGAACGCGCTGGCGCAGCGCTGGGGGGTGAACGTGGTTCCGGTTGCGGCGAATGGGCAGAACCCGGTTGATCAGGTGGCGAGCGGCGCGGCTGATCTCGCGGTCGGCGTGGTGCCCGACTGGAACTCGGTCAATCAGGTCGATTTCAGCAGCTATTATCTATCGCACGGGCTGGAAATTATGGAGCGCGCCGCCGACAGCTACACCGGGTTCGCCGACCTGCGTAGCAAGACCATCGGCATCTTACAGTCCGATCCGAACGCGCAGGACGTAGTGAAGGCGCAGGCAGATTCGATCAACGCCGTGATCAACAAGTTTTTCACCGTCCTGCGCGAGCAGGACGCCGCCTATACGCTGCTGGTGGAGAACAACGCCGACGTGGTGTTCGGCGACAGCCTCAAGCTGATCCCCAACGTGCAAGCCAATCCGAACGACCTCAAGCTGGTCACCAATGCCGACGGAACCGCCAAATGGTACTCGCGCGAATTCATCGGCATGGCGCTGCCCCGCAACGACATCGACTTCCGGCTGCTGGTCGAATACACGCTTCAGCAGTTGGTGCGCGACGGAACCATGGCGACTCTGCTTCAGCCCGTGATGAATCCTCAGGATATGCCCGTGCTGGACATTTGGCCCGGTTCGACCAGTTATCTCGGCTACGATCTGGCGGCGCGGCAGGGCTGATCCGATGCGGATTGCGGACGCGCGCGCTGATCAGGAACCGGAACTGGCGCGGCTGTTGGTCGAAGGCTTCCGCGTCACCTCGCCGGATGCATGGGCGACGCTCGACGAGGGGCTGGATACCGCGCGCGACCTGCGGCAAGCCGGATTTATCCGCGCGGCGCTGGATGACTCCGGCACGGTGATCGGCTGGATCGGCGGACTGCCTCAGTATCACGGCAAAGTCTGGGAACTGCATCCGCTGGTGGTCGATCCGGCGCAGCAGGGGCAGGGGATCGGGCGGGCGCTGGTGCTGGATTTCGAGGATCAGGTGCGGGCGCGCGGGGGCTTGACCATCCTGCTCGGCAGCGACGACCAAGCCGACTTGACCACGCTGTCCGGCGTCGATCTGTACAACGACACGGCGAGACACATCGCGCAGGCGCAGGGGAATGCACCGCACCCGCTGGAATTCTATCGCAAGCTCGGCTACGTCATCGTCGGCGTCGTCCCCGACGCCAACGGGCGCGGCAAGCCGGACATTCTGCTGGCGAAGCGGGTAAAATGAGGAATGCGGCGGATTCCGTCTCAAGGGTTTCTGTAATTTTCAAATGTTATAGTAGTCGTATGCGTGAAATTGAGGCAGTCGAATGTTTGAAATCAAAGCCCTTGAAAACGGCGTTCTTCAAGTGTCCCATTCCGGCGTGTTCACGGTCGCGGATTGGCAGGAATATCAGCGGCTGATGCTGGAGCAGCTTGACCAGACCGAGCAGCCGCTGTACATCCTGAGCGATTTCCGGCAGACGACCAGCTTCCACACCGAGATCATCCGCGAAGTCGGCACCGCGCGCCACCTGATTCACCCGAAGCTCGGCTTGATCGTCCTGCTGGGCGGCAGCAGTCTGACCAGCTTCGTCTTGCTGCTCACCGAGGCGCGCGCCTTGAAAGAAAACCAGAGCGAGAAACTGCGGGTTCACCGCGATTACCATCTGGCGATGCAGGCGCTGCTCGACGCGAAAGTCTTCGCCGAATCGAAATCCAATCAGCCCACGCAGCCCTAGCGCCTCGCGTTCGCCACGACCACGCCCAACAGCACCGCCGCGCTGCCGACGATTTGCAGCGGGAGCGGCACTTCCCCGAACAGCAGATAGGCGGCAGCCGCGCTGAAAATCGGCTCCATCTGGGTCGAAATGCCCACCAGCGTCGCCGAGAGGTAGCGCAGCGAGTAATTGAACGAAGAATGCCCGATCAACTGCGGCACCAGCGCCAGCAGCACGATCATCAGGTATCCAATCGGCGCGTAGCCCGTGACCGGCGTGCCGCTGCCGATCAGCAGCACCAGCAAAAAGATCGCCGCGAAGCCATACACCAGCCAGATGTAGGGCGTCAGCGAGAGCCGCGCGCGCAGCTTGCGCCCGATCACCAGATAGAAGGCGAACGCCATCGCGCCCGCCAGCGCCAGCACCGATCCCAATGCTGAGGTGCCCGTATCGCTGCCGCTGCCCGCCAACCCGATCACCAAGCCGCCCGCGAAGCCGATCCCCAAGCCGATCAGCACGAATCGATGCAGGTGCGCGTGCAGGAAGATCAGCTCGAACAGCGCCGACCACAGCGGGCTGGTTCCGACCAGCACCACGCTGATCAGGATGCTGGTGTATTCGAGCGATGCGATCCACGTGGCGAAGTGGATCGCCAGCAGCAAGCCGGATGCCGCCGCCAGCAGCAGGTCGGATCGGGTCAGCCGCTCGATCTCGGCGCGGTGGCGCAGCGCCAGCGGCGTCAGAATCAGCGCCGAGATCGTCAGCCGCCCGGCGGCGATCAGTGCCGGGGGCATACCCCCGTCTTCAGCATAACGGATGAAGATGGCGGCAAACGAGGTGGCGACCACGCCGGTGAACAGGATAGCATAAACCTGCGTAGGGATACGGGCTGCGCTTTGCGTCATATGGGGTTCCCGATTGGCGAATACCACAGAGAGCGCGGCGAGACCAGCGAATCATCCCCTGTGGTCGGCTTCAATCTTAGCAGTTGATTAAACCCTGTACAAAAGGTCAGTTTTCCAGCCCAAAGCATGGACAATCTATCAGCGCGAGTTACAATAAGGCGACGTTTTACCGACGACGATAAAAGGAGAAAGCGATCATGGCTTTTGAGCTTCCGCCACTGCCCTATGAAAAGAGTGCGCTGGAACCCAACATTGACGCCCAAACGATGGAAATCCATCATGACAAGCATCATGCGGGATACGTCAATAACCTGAACAAGGCGCTGGAAGGTCATCCCGAACTGCAAAGCAAGTCGCTGGAAGACCTGCTCGGTTCGATTGACAGCCTTCCGGAGAATATTCGCACCGCCGTGCGCAACAACGCGGGCGGTCACGCCAATCACTCCCTGTTCTGGCAGATCATGAGTCCGAACGGCGGCGGTCAGCCGACCGGCGATCTGGCGACCGCCATCAACTCGTCCTTTGGCTCGTTCGACAACTTCAAGCAGCAGTTCACGGCGGCGGCGGGCGGACGGTTCGGCTCTGGTTGGGCGTGGCTGCTGGTCGGGTCGGACGGCTCGCTGAGCATCACCTCGACGCCGAATCAGGACTCGCCGCTGATGGAAGGCAAGAAGCCGATTCTCGGCTTGGATGTGTGGGAACACGCCTACTATCTCAAGTACCAGAACCGCCGCCCCGACTACATCGCGGCGTGGTGGAACGTGGTCAACTGGCCCGAAGTTGCCAAGCGTTACGCGGCGCGATAAGGAAAAAGCAGCGAGTGCTGAGCAAGGAGTGCTGAGTCAAAATAGGCGAAATTGTTTTTGACTCAGCACTCAGCGCTTCGTTTCGTATGTGGAAAGGCGTTACAATTTGTAGCGCCTTTTTTTGTTGATAGGAGCCAATTATGGCGGATTTTCGAACTGAAAAAGACTCACTCGGCACCGTCCAAGTCCCTGCCGATGCCTACTATGGCGCGCAGACTCAGCGTGCCGTACAGAATTTCCCGATCACCGGCATGAAGCCCTACCCGGCGTTCATTTGGTCGATGGCGCTGATCAAGCGGGCGGCGGCGGAAGTCAACCGCGACCTCGGCTTGCTGGACGAGCAGACCGCGAACGCCATCATTCAGGCGTCGGATGAAGTGCTTGCCGGAAAGCTGCGCGAGCAGTTCGTGGTCGATCCGTTTCAAGCGGGCGCGGGCACCAGCCACAACATGAACGTCAACGAGGTGATCGCCAACCGCGCTAACCAAATTCTCGGCTACGCGCTGGAAGACCCCAAGAAGCCCGTGAACCCCAACGATCACGTGAACATGGCGCAAAGTACCAACGACACCATCCCGACCGCCATCCGTTTGGGTGCGCTCTGGCGGCTGGACGAGCTGACTGGGGCGCTGAGCCGCCTCGCCGATGCGCTTGGTCAGAAGGCGAAGGATTGGGACGAAATCGTCAAGAGCGGGCGCACCCACTTGCAGGACGCGGTTCCGGTGCGGCTGGGGCAGGAGTTCGGCGCTTACGCCAAAGCGGTCGAGCGTGACATCGAGAAGATCAATCTGGCGGCAGAAGGCGTGCGTCGTCTCGGCATCGGTGGCACGGCGACCGGAACCGGCTTGAACGCGCACCCCGAATATCATGCCCGCATGATTAAGAAGCTGAGCGAACTGAGCGGCTTGAAGCTGTACGAGTCGGATAATCTGTTCGAGTCGATGCAGTCGCATCAAGACGCGGTGTTCTTCTCTGGCGCGCTGCGCACCACCGCGCAGGACTTGATCCGCATCGCCAACGACATTCGGCTGCTTTCCAGCGGACCGACTACCGGGCTGGCGGAAATCACCTGCCCGACGGTGCAGCCCGGCTCGTCGATCATGCCCGGCAAGGTCAACCCGGTGATGGCGGAAATGCTGGACATGGCGATGTTCCACATCTGCGGCAGCGATTTCACGATTTTGATGGCTGCCCAAGCCGGACAGCTTGAATTGAATGTTATGATGCCGATCATCGCCCACAATCTGTTCGAGATGGAACACGTCATGATCGGCGCGGTGAACGCCTTCACTGACAAATGCATTGTGGGGCTGACCGTCAACCGCGAGCGCGCCGAAGGCTGGCTGGCGAAGAACCCGATCCTCGTGACCGCGCTCAACCCGATCATCGGCTACCAGAACGGCGCAGCGGTGGCGAAGAAATCGCTGGCGGAGAACCGCAGCATCCTCGACATCGTGGTCGAGAACGGCTATCTCTCCGAAGAAGAAGCTCGCCAAGCGCTGGACGCTCGCAAGATGACCGAGGGCGGCATTCAGGGCGTGGGTGGAGGCGGCTGACAATCTAGCGGCGTGCGTTTGAGCCTGTAATCTTTTGTGCGCTATACTACAAACACGGACAACGCGCGCCTCGTAAGGGCACTTTGTGGCAACCCGAAAGCTCGGCAAATATCAGCTCTTTGAACGTCTGGGACGTGGGGGTATGGCGGAAGTTTACCGTGCCCATCACATAAGCCTTGATCGCTTCGTGGCGATCAAGATTCTGCACGCTTTCCTCGCAGATGACCCAGAGTTCAAAGAGCGGTTCGAGAAGGAAGCCCGCAACATCGCCCGGCTGAAGCACGCCAACATCGTGCAGGTCTACGACTTCGAAGACGACCCCGACAACGAAAATTACTACATGGTCATGGAGTTGATCGACGGCCCGACGCTCAAGGAAGTGCTGACGACGCTGACCGAGCGCGGCGAACTGATGCCGCTGGACGAGGCGCTGCGCATCATCCGGGAGGCGGCGGGCGCGTTGGCTTACGCGCACAGCCAGAAGATGATCCACCGGGACGTGAAGCCCGCGAACCTCATGCTCGACCGGGATAATCGGGTGGTGCTGACCGATTTCGGCATCGCCAAGATCGTCACCGGCGCGCAGTTCACCGCCAGCGGCGGCATGGTGGGCACGCCCGCGTACATGGCGCCGGAGCAGGGCTTGGGCGAGGCGGGCGATGAACGATCCGACCTGTACTCGCTGGGCGTGATCCTCTATCAGTTGGTGACCGGGCGGCTGCCCTACGACGCGGAAACGCCGCTGGCGATCATCCTGAAGCACCTCAACGAGCCGACGCCCTCGGCGCGTACTGTTAGCCCGGATGTGCCCGAAGCGATTGACCAGATCATCCAGCGCTTGATGGCGAAAGACCCGAACGAGCGCTACCAGACCGCCCACGACCTGATCGCCGATCTGGATCGGCTGACTCACGGTCAGCCGATTACGGAGATGCCCCCGCCTCACGACACGACCTCGCTTTCGCGGGCATTCCTGCCGCCTGCCAGCGCCGCGCCGCCGCGCCGCCGGGTTCCGCTGTGGACATGGGTGATTCTGGCTGGCATCATCGGCGCGGCGATCTTCGCCACCGGGCAAAGTTTCGGCGGGGGCAGACCGCTGCTCGCGTTTCTCACCAGCGACACGCCGACCCCCAGCGCCACCCTCACTACCGTCTTGACGCCCAGCGTCACGCTGACGCTCACGCCGACCGATACGCCTACCAACACGCCGATTCCGACCGACACGCCCACGCTAACGCCGTCCGAGACCCCGACTGATACGCCGACCAGCACGCCCAGTCCGACCGACACGCCCACGCTCGTTCCCTCGGCGACCCTGACGCCTTCCGACACGCCCACAAGTCCGCCGACCGATACGCCGACGATCACGCCGTCGATAACCCTGACGCCCAGCCTGACCTACACGCCGTCCATCACCTACACGCCGTCGATCACGCCGACCGCGACGCTGGACATCACGCTCACGCTGATACAGGCGACCCTGATTTCCGACTTCCAGACCGCGACCACCGCCGCCTGCGACTTCAACTACGTCATCGTCAAGCAAGACCCTGAAGATGGCAACCAGCGGCAGGCGGATACCGACTTCACGCGGCTGATCACGCTGCGGAATACCGGAACCTGCGCGTGGGAGCGCAACACCGCGCTCATGTTTGTCAGCGGCGAAAACTTCGACGTGGGACCCCGCATCATCATCCGCGACCGGGTGAACGTCGGCGACGAAACCATCATCAGCTTCAAGGGACATACGCCAGTCGCGCATACGCTGCTTTCGGGCACGTGGGAGCTGCGCACGCCGGGCAATATCCGCATCGGTCAGCCGATTATCATCAATATCAACGTATTTGGGGGATAAACCGAATGGATCGAGATCAGGCGTGGGCTATCGTGACCGAGTTCGTGCAGTCCGATAGTCTGCGCAAGCATATGCTCTCGGTGGAGTTCGCCATGCGCGCCTACGCCGAGCATTTCGGCGAGGATGCTGATTTCGTGGGGCTTGGTGGGTCTGCTGCACGATTTCGACTGGGAGATTCACCCGACGCTCGAACAGCACCCGATGGACGGCGCGCCGATTCTGCGCGAGCGTGGGCTGGACGAAGCCGACGTGCAAACTATCCTCAGTCACGGTCCGCTGGCGCAGCGTGTGACTCAGCGCGATAAGGCGCTGCACGCCGTCGACGAACTCACGGGCTTGATCACAGCCACCGCGCTGGTGCGCCCCAGCAAGAACATCGCCGACGTAGAAGTGCGCTCGATCCGCAAGAAGTGGAAAGACCGGGCGTTCGCGGCGGGCGTCAACCGCGACGAGATCGAGGAAGCCGCCGCCGAGCTGGGCGTCGATTTGTGGGAGTTTCACGTGCCGCTGGTGCTGAAAGCCATGCAGGATCACGCCGCCGAACTCGGCTTGGATGGCGGCGCCGCCTGAATCTGTAGGGGCGGGTTTTAAACCCGCCCCATTGACTTGGTTTTCTTGGCGTCTTGGCGGCTCGAATTTACGATTTATGGCTGCACGTGAACCGGCGTGCCGATCTCCGTCCAGCCGTAGAACCACTCGGCTTCCGGCGTCGGCAGGTTGACGCAGCCGTGACTCATCGGATGCCCGAAGTTGTTGTGCCAGTAAGTGCCGTGCAGGGCGTAGCCCGCGTAGAAGTACATCACGTAGGGGACATCGGGCAGATAATATCCGGGTCCGGTCATGGTCTGGGCGACGTATTTGCGCTGTACCTTGAAATCGCCCTGAACGGTGGGCGATCCGGGCAGCCCGGTCGAAACCAGCACATTCCGCACCAGCTTGCCGTCCTCGTAGGCGTACACCCGCGAGTCGCTGAGATCGACGATGATTTCCTTGCCCGTTCCGATTCGGGCGGGCGGCGCGGTGGGCGCGGAGACGAAGCTGTAATCCGCGTTCTGCAGCACCGAGCCGCCGGGGATGCTCAGTTCTTCGCCCACCTCGACAAAGTTTGCATCGTAGATATTGTTCGCCTGCGCGATTTGCAGCCAGCTAATCCCGTAAAGCTGCGCAATCGACGCCAGCGTCTCGCCGGGCTGGACCACGTGGGTCACTTCATTTTCCGGCAGCGGCTTGACGGTTGGGGCGGGCGCGGGCTGCAAAGACGTATCGCCGCTGCCGTTTCCGGCGACGATCAAGCGCTGCCCGGCGTAAATCAGGTCAGGGTTGGTGATGTCGTTGAGCGCGGCGATCTGTTCGACCGTCATCCCATAGTCGTCGGCGATGGATGCTAACCCTTCGCCCAACTGAACCACGTGATACTGGGTCGGCACGCTGGTCGGCGTGGCGACTGGGATCGGCTGCTGATCCACCGTGGCGCCGATTGCGTCCGCGCTGGGAATGACCAACTGCTGCCCGGCATAGATGCGCCACGTATTGGTGATGTTGTTGGCTTGTGCGATGTCATCCACCGAAACGCCGTACTGCTCGGCGATACGGAACAGATTCTCGCCCGGCTGGACGATGTGGATGGTCTGTCCTGCTTGAGCGGAGACGGAAACAGCAACGCAGAGCAGCAACACCAGTATGAGCGCAGCTTTCAGCCGAGACATCAGTGGATTCCTCTCGAACCGCAAATTGTATGGGCAAGGAACTTATCTATAAGGCGATTTTAACACGATTTCAACTTTAGGGGAGAGCGCAATTGCCGCTGCTGAGGTTTGCCGTTACAATTCCTATCAACCGACTCGAAGTGAAGGTTTGCGGCACAACAATGCTGGTTCGCGCATATCGGTTTACGGACAAACTGGGCGTCGTCGTCCTCAAGAGCAGCGTGGCATTGGTCGACCTGACGCTCGACGGCATCGGCATGATCTGGCGGCGAGTCGCGGTCGTGCTGGCGCTGATCGGCGGCATCGTATGGCTGATACTCGGTCCCATTCTGGCGTTGTTCGGTCTGGCGTTCGGGCAGACGGTGGGCGGCGCGCGTACCCGAGCCGGTTCGGGCTCGATGGCGCGGCGTGCCGCTCGCGCCGAGATGGAAGCAGGCGTAGCCGAAGACCCGCTGCGCGCCCAGAACCGCGTCCTCAGCGGCTTGACGGTGGTGCTGCTCGCCGTATTGGTCGGCGTGGTGCTGTGGGCGACCAATCCCTCACGCAGCGCCGCGCCGGACGTTCCGCCGCTGGATGCTGCGTCTGTCTTTGCCTCGCCGCTGGCACCCACCGTCCCGGTCATCCTGCAAAGCACGCCCGTCCCCACCGCGACGCCCCTGCCGCAAATTCTGGAAGCGCGCGGCACCATGGCGTATGTGGTGCGCGAACTCGGTCAAACCGACATTTGGGCGGTTCCGGTGGGCAGCCGCACGCCGATCCGCATTGTCGCCAGCCCCGCCGACGACCGCGACCCGGCATGGTCGCCTAACGGACGGATGCTTGCCTACGCCTCCCGGCAGGATGGCAACTGGGAGCTTTACATCTACGACACCGTGACCGGCAGCACCACCCGCATGACTTACGACCTCGCTTATCAGGGTGCGCCCACGTGGAGCAGCGACGGCGAGTGGCTGGCTTACGAGAGCTATCAGGGCAACAACCTCGACATTTACGTGATGCGCATCGACGGGTCGCAGCAGCCGATTCGCCTGCCCGCGAACTCCGACGCGCCCGATTACTCGCCCGCG
The DNA here is from genome assembly GCA_963814185.1 of uncultured Chloroflexia bacterium. Lineage (GTDB taxonomy): Bacteria > Chloroflexota > Anaerolineae > Aggregatilineales > Phototrophicaceae > Flexifilum. The sequence continues at coordinate 1,113,474 of CAWFCF010000004.1, forward strand.
TGGTCGCCAGACGGACGGCACATCGCCTTCGTCTCGCTGCGCGACGGCAATCAGGACATTTACGAGTTCTCGCTCGACGATCAGTCGGTGGTCAACCTGACCCGCACGCCGGATCGTCAGGAGGACTACCCGACGTGGAGTCCCGATGGACGCTGGATTGCCTACAGCGCGCTGGATCAGGGGCAGGAGAAAGTGTTTGTCATCTCCACCGAAGACCCCAATGCCACCGCGCAGGTGATTAATTTGGGGCGCACGCCCGCGTGGTCGCCGGACGGCACCAGCATCGTCGCCGCCGTCAATTCGGTCGATGGCACCCAACTGATCGTCAACCCATTCAGCGGAACCGGAGTCGGCACGGCGATTATCCCGGTGCCGCTCGGCGCGACCCGCATTGCGTGGACCGGCGTGCCGCTCCCGCAGGCGTTGGTCAATTCCGGCGGGCTGCCACCCGCGCGCAGCAATTCGTTGTTCGTGGAGCAGGTCGATAAGAGCAATACCGATCCCCCGTTCCGGCTGAACGCGATCCCCGGCGTCGAAGTCGATAACGCGGTGCTGAGCGATCAGGTCAACAACTCGTTCAACGCCCTGCGCGACGCCGTGAATCAGGCGGCGGGCTGGGACTTCCTCGGCAAGTTGGACGACGCTTTCTGGAGCATCAACCGACCGCCTCAGCCCGGCGACGAGCGCCGCAACTGGCTGATGACCGGGCGCGCCTTCTCGATCACCCGCAATGCGATTGTGGGCTTCCCGCCGCCGCTGGAAATTGTGCGCGAAGACCTCGGCGTAGATGTGGACTGGCGGGTATACGTCCGGGTCTCGCCGGATGCGCAGTCCGGTCAGTTGGGCGAGCCGCTGCGTCATCTCCCGTGGGATTTTGCCGCTCGAACGGCGGGCGACGTGGAGGCATACGATCAGGGTGGCAAGCTGCGCGATGCCGTTCCTGAAGGCTACTACGTCGATTTCACCCAGATCGCCGCCGATTACGGCTGGCTGCGGGTTCCGGCAGGCGACGATTGGCGCGCCAACGCCAACACTATCAATTACTGGTCATTCCAGAAGCGCGACGGGCTGTCGTGGTTCGACGCCATGCGCGAGATTTACACGGAAGATCAACTCGGTAATTTCGTGCCGACCGTCACGCCCTCGACGCGCCCGACCGCGCCGCCGCTGCAAATCGTTCCGTCGGTGGTTCCCGGCTCTGGGGAGTAAATCATGCAGCGTCAAGGCGGTGGCATTCCGGCGTTCGTGCTGGTGGTGATCGCAGTGGCGGTGTTCGGCGTGCTGGTGTTCTTCAACTCGCGCCCCGCTCCCGCGATTCGGGTGATCGTACCCACGCAGGCGCAGCCAACTCCGTCGGTCAATGCATGGGAACAGGTGCTTCAGCAAGGCTTCGGCAGCGACAGCACCGCCTACCCGACCGTCGCCATCCCGACCGCGAATTTCATCCCGCCGACGCTGGCGCAGGGCGGGCAGGTCACGCCGCTCTCGCCCGCTGACGTGGGCAGCAACGTCGGCGCAGTGACACTTCAGTTCAGCGTCGCCTCGACTCCGACGCGCGCGCCAACCGCCGCGCCGCTGGCGACCGACATTCCACTGACCGAAATCTCGGTCACGCGACCCTCGACTTCGTGGCAGCCGCCGCCGCTGATCCCGCCAATTTCGCACGACATTCTCGGACGCGATCATTATTACTTCCGCCGTCCGGTCGATTCCAACGCCACCAACAAGGGCTTGTTCTACTATCCCTTCGGCACCGACGGACCCGAAAACGCGTGGCGCATCCACACCGGGATCGACATGCCGAATCCCATCGGGCAGACCGTGCGCGCGGCAGGCGAGGGAACTATCGTGTGGGCGGGTCCTTCCTTCCAAAGCACCTTCAGCTATGGCAACGTGGTCATGATCGAGCACGATTTCGGCTTTGACGGGCGGCGGCTGTATACGCTCTACGCGCACCTCTCGGCGGTGTTGGTGGTCACGGGCGAATTCGTGCAGGAAGGCGACCCGATTGGGCTGGTGGGGAATACCGGGCGCGTGACCGGCCCGCACGTCCACTTTGAAGTGCGGCTCGGCGACTTGAACAGCACCGATCAGCCGACCTACGGCGACACCTACAATCCGGTGCTGTGGATGGCGCCCTACGTCGGCACCGGCGTGATCGCCGGGCGTGTCACCGACTCAGGCGGGCGCGTGGTGAATGACGCCGACGTGACCATTCGCAACTGGGCGACCGGGCTGAATACCGACACCACCACCACTTACGTGTTTCAGGGCACCAGCATCGACGTGAATTCCGACCCGGTCTGGGACGAGAACTTCGCGGTCGGCGACGTTCCGGTCGGGCGCTATCAGGTGATCGCCAACATCAACGGCGAACCCGTGACCCGAATCGTTAACGTGATCGAGGGGACAACCGCCTTTGTTGACCTCGCGCCGGGGCAGCCCGCAACTCCGCAGCCCGCCGACGAGTCCGGCTCGTAGCGGTGGCGAAGCGTTGAGTTTCCGCATGGCATTGGCTGGGGCTTTCGGTTAAACTCGGCGCGTGCCGATGTGGCTTATGACAGGAGGAATACTCCATGCTGAAAATCGAAAAGCGGCGTTTATGGCTGTTGTGCCTGCTGCTCCTGCTGGTTGCTCCAGCGGTGATGGCACAGCAGACGCGCACGCTCGTACCCGGCACACCACTGGCGGGATCGCTGGACGAGAACAATCTGGTGCAGGTGTACACGCTTCAGGCGAGCGCGGGTCAGGTGCTCACGCTGACGGCGGTCAACCAGATTGGCGTTCCGCTGGCGCTCGTCCTGACCAACTCAGCCGGGGCAGCAGTGGCACAATCCTACGACAAAAACGTAACCGGGCAGGTGACGCTCAGCAATGTGACGCTGCCTACCACCGGCGATTACTACGTGACCGTCTTCAAGTCCGCTGGCGTGGAATCGGTCAATCTGGTCGAATTCACGCTGGTGGCGCAGTTTGCCGCGCCTTCGACCGCCGAAGCGACTGCCGCGCCAACCGAAGCCCCGACCGCTGTCGCCACGCCCAGCACCAGTACGCCCGCTTCGACCGCAGCAGCGACGCCTTTTGAAACCGGGCAGGTCGTGACCACGTCCGGCTTGACGGTGGCGCTGTCTTGGGGGACCACCGACGACCTCGATCTCGAAGTGCGCGACCCGGTGGGCGGCTCGCTCTACTGGCGCACGCCGACCGTCAACAGCGGCGGCACACTCAGCGCAAACGCAAATCAAGGCTGCGCGAATACTAGCACCGCGCCCTCTGAATCCGCGACGTGGTCGCCCGGCGGCATCCCCACCGGCAGCTACGAAGTGCTGATCTACTTCCAGCAAGCCTGCGCCGGGCAGAACCCTGTGAGCTTCAACCTCGCCATCAACGTGGACGGCAACGAACTGGCTCCGACTCAGGGAACCATGACTGAGGGGCAGGTGTTTGTCGCCAGCTTTGTGGTCAATGCCGACGATACCAGCGCACTCACCGGACTCAGCGGCATCGTCAACGATCAACTGCCGGACAACGCCTCGGCGCTGATGGCATCCGCCGCGCCGCTGCAGGTCGGCACGTCGATCAACGGCACCATCACCAATCAGCAGCCCGCGCAGAGCTATGCCTTCACGGGCGCGGCGAACGATCAGGTGACGATTGACATGAATGCCACCTCCGGCAGCCTCGACACCTTCCTGTTCCTGCTTGATCCGAGCGGCAACATTCTGAGTTCCAACGACGACCGCACTGAAGGCAACACCGACGCCGAGATCAGCAACACCATTCTGCCGGAAGCCGGCACCTATACCATCGTGGCAACTCGCTACGCCAAACGCATCGGCGGCACTCAGGGCGGCTATACGCTGACGCTCTCCTCCGAGGCGACCAACCTGCCCGCCGACTTCCTGAGTCTGCCGCGTGGCTCGCTGGAAGCTCGCTTGATCTGGAACAATGCCGCCGACCTTCAGCTACAGGTGCGTGACCCCGCCGGGGACGTGGTTTACGACGACGTGCCGCAGATTCGCAGCGGTGGTCAGTTGGTGGCGGCGGGGAACGTCAACTGCCGCGCGCCCACCGGAACGCCCTTCTCGTACATCTACTGGCCCTCGGATACGCCGCCGCGCGCGGGCAGCTACGAGGTCGAAGTCTGGTTCCAGAACGAGTGCAACGACACCTCGGCGGTCACGGCTCAGCTCTATCTCACCTTCAACGGGCAGCAGGTGTTCCACGATACCATTCGCCCGCTGCTGAACGACCGCTATCTGATCAGCTTCACGCTGGACGCCAACGGGCAGTTGACGCTGGGCGAGGGCGGAATTGTCAACGGCATTGACAGCCTCGACATTCAGTCGCAGTTGGAGGGCGCCGTCATCATCGACCCCTCGACGCCGCGCAACGGCAGCATCACGGCGGATAACAAATTCGACGTGTTCGTGTTCACCGCGAGTGCGGGCGATGTCTACAGCATCGCCATGAACAAGACCTCCGGCAACCTCGATCCGTCGCTGTATCTGGTCGGTCCGGGTGGGGATCAAGTCGCCGCCAACGACGACGCCGTTCCGGGCGAAACCACAAATTCGCTGATCTCCAATCTTACCTTGCCAGCGGACGGACAATATATTATCATAGCCACTCACTTCGGTGCGCGTTACGGCGGGACGACCGGCACGTATACGCTCACACTCACGAAAGCCAGTTAATCAGGGTGAAGCAGCCTGCACGTGGCTGCTTCACTACACAATACCTGCTGTTGCCATTATGAAAGTGTTTCCTCTATGAAGCGTCGTTTGATCTTGCCGGGCGTCATGGCTCTGGTGCTGTTGTTTGCCGCCTGTTCACCTCCACCTCCTCTGCGCGATGATTCCCTTCTCCAAGATACCAGCCTCGTGACCACCGACACCGAGTGTTCGGCTCCCTGCTGGCGCGGGATCACACCGGGCGAGACTGCGTGGACCGATGCGCTCACCATGTTGGGCGACGATACCACCGTTGAGAACGTCAACGTGCAGACCGACGATCAGTCGTCCGCGAAAGTAGCGGATTTCCAGCAGAAGGGCGGAAGCTCCTGCTGCGAGATGATCACCGAGGATGGCACCAAAGTCACGGTGCTGTTTTTGCGAGTTGCGCCGAAAGTCACGGTGGGGCAGGTGATTGAGGCTCATGGCGAGCCGATTTACGCGGTAGGCAGTCCCTACACCGACGACGAAGCGGTCATGAACTTGATCTATCCCGATCTTTCGACCATCGTCTACGCCTTTGTGCCCGGAACCAGCGGCGCGCTCACGGCGGACAGCGAGGTCGTCGGCATCCTGTATATGTCGCCTGACGATATGGATTTGTTGATCAAGACCAGCAGCTTGCACGCATGGGACGGCTACCAGTCGTATGACCAATACGACAGCAGCGGATATGCGGTAACGCCCAGCATGACACTAACACCAACACCGGGTGGGTGATGGATAATAGCAGGTACAAAGGACGGGGTTGCAATGACTGAAATCAACGAAAAGCCCAGTTCGATTAACGAACTGGAAACTGGCATGGAGCTTAAAGGGCGCATCAAACGGATCGAATTGTTTGGTGCGTTCGTGGACATCGGCGTAGGGCACGACGGGCTGCTTCACATTTCGCAGCTTGGGCGACCGAATGTCCGCAACGTCGAGGACGTGGTGAAGCCCGGCGAAGAAGTCACCGTTTACGTCCTCAAGGTCGAAAAAGACACCGGGCGTATCGCGCTGTCGCTGGTCAAGCCGCCGGAAATGTCGTGGGACGACATCAAGGAAGGCTCGGTCGTCACGGGCAAGGTCGTGCGGCTGGAGAAGTTCGGCGTGTTTGTCGATATTGGTGCCGAGCGCCCCGGCATGATCCACGTCTCTGAGCTGGCGAGCGGCTACGTCAATTCGCCCTCAGACGTGGTGAAGGTGGGCGACGAAGTGAAGGCGCAGGTGATCAAGGTCAACCGCAAGAAGCGCCGGATTGATCTCAGCCTCAAAGCGCTGGAGCAGGCGGATGTCACCGCTGCTAAAGCGGCGGTCGCTGCTGAGGAAGAAGAGGAGCACGTGCCGACGGCGATGGAATTGGCGCTGCGCCGCGCGATGGAAGCCAATGGCGAAACTTTCGTTCCGCCGAAAACCACCACTCACAAACGCGAGCGGCGCGGCGAAAAGCGCGAGCGTCAGCGCGAGCAGATGGAAGACATCTTCGAGCGCACGCTGCGCCATCATCGCGGCTAGTTTTCCCTTACAACGCCAGCAGTCCTCCACGCCTGTGCTCGAAGGCAGGCGTTTTTGATTCCAGTTGGCTGGCGCTACTCGGCATCGTCCGGTTGGGCGAACAGCGTACGGTACAGCCGAATCCCAGTGACGATCAGCAGCAGGGTCATAATAAGATGCTCGGACAGGCACCAGATGCACAGCTTGCCGATTTTCGCAATGGCGACGTACGTCAGGTAGTCGTGATAGATGAAGCCCAGCAGCGCGACCGCAAAGACGATGATCACGCCGTAGTCCCGCAGCAGTGGGACGCGGGTTTCGAGCAGCACCACCGCGAACATGAAAATGTCGGCTGCCAAGCCCAGATAGCCGACGTAGATTCCTGTATCAAAGGGGATTCTCGCGTAGGGACTGCTGTTGACGTAATCACAGTTGAACGCCGAATCAGGACCACCCACGCAGGCAACTGGGTTGCCAACCGCATGTTCGTAGCTCAGGTAGCCCGTAATCACCAGTCCAATGACCAGCAGAATCAGGCTGAGACCGCGCAGAACTCAAGCGGCGGCTCGATGCCGGGTGATTCCCTTCATGTGACATAACTGAAGACATTGAACCCAACCCTCTCGTGGATGCTAAATATCTCGCAGCAGCCGCACCGGGAAAACCTCTCCGGCGTGCGCTTCGGTGATGTTTTCGGGGAGAATCAGCAGACCGTCCGCCAGCACCATTGAACTGAGCGCACCGGAACTCTGCGTCCCGGTCGTGACCGCCGTGATCTGTCCATTCTCTCGCGTGAGTTTAACACGGACATACGTGCGCCGTCCATCCGACTTTAATGTTTCTCTAAGCGTCGCCTCGACCGTCTGCTCGGTGTCCTGTCTGCCGCTCAGCTTCAGCAGGGTGGGGCGCACGAACACGTCGAACGTCACCATCGCCGATACCGGATTGCCCGGCAAGCCGAAGAAGGGCACCCCGCCCACCTTGCCGAACGCCAGCGGCTTGCCCGGTCGCAAATTGACCCGCCAGAAGTCGATCTGCCCCAATTCGTCGATCACGGCGCGCACCACGTCGTAGGCGCCCACCGAGACCCCCGCCGAACTCAGAATCAGGTCGGGCTGAAGGTCTAGCGCCTCGCGGAAGCGGCGACGCACGTCGTCCAGCGTGTCGCGGGCGGTGGGGATGCGGATGGCTTCGCCGCCGTAGCTGGTGATCAGCCCGTAGAGTGCGTAGCTGTTGGTATCGCGGATTTTGCCGGGCGCGAGCGGCTCGCTCACGTCGATCAGTTCGTCGCCGCCGCTGAGGATGGCGACGCGCGGGCGGCGCTTGACCGTCACCTCCGCCTGACCGAGCGCCGCCAGCACGCCCAACTCCGGCGCGCGGATCAGTGTGCCCGCCTTGAGGACGGTCTGCCCGGCGCGAATGTCCTCTCCCACCGGGCGGATGTTCTCGCCCGGCTTGACGCTGGCGGAGATGGCGACCGCTTCCGACAGCGGCGCGTTCTCGCCGGAGCGCCAGTTCTGGTCGGTATCCTCGACCGGAATCACCGCGTCCGCGCCGGGCGGAACTGGCGCTCCGGTCATGATGCGAGCGGCTTCACCCGCGCCGACGCTCCCGCTGGGGCTGCTGCCCGCTGGAATGTCCATGACCACCCGCAGGCGAACCGGATGTTCATGGCTCGCGTCCACCAGAGCGGCAGACTGGACGGCGAATCCGTCCATGCTCGAATTGGCGAAGGGCGGCAGCGACTCGGCAGCCACCAGCGGGTTCGCCAGCACCCGCCCGAAGGCTTCCAGCAGCGGCACCGCCTCGTCCGAAAGCGGCTGGATGCCGCTCAGGATGCGCGCAACCGCGTCGTCGACGTTCATCAGGTCAGCCAATTGCAATTCCTCTCGGTCATGTCTATAGTCGTCATTTTAACGCGATTCTATCGCGTCGCAGTCGGTTTGCTGAGGCGATCTGATGTAAAATAGTCTTAAACATGAAATCGGTGATGACCGTATGGAACACACCGCTGTACTGGAGATGAATCTCCAATCCCTATTGGAACTGCTGCCCGACATCACGCCGCACGACCGGGCGCTGATCGAGCGGGCATATCACAAAGCCGAAACCGCGCACGCCGGGCAGTATCGCAAGTCCGGCGAGCCGTATTTCACCCACTGCGTCGCAGTGGCGCACATCCTCGCGGAAATGAAGCTGGACGCCGAGGCGATTTCGGCTGCCTTGATGCACGACATGCTGGAAGATACCGATACCACGCTCGACGAGCTTCGCAGCGAGTTCGGCGACACCGTCGCCGTGATCGTGGACGGCGTGACCAAGTTGAAGAATCTGCCTGTGAAGGCGGAGACGCTGGACAAGCGCGGTCGCCCCGGCGGATTCGAGCACATCCGCAAGATGGCGCTGGCGATGGGCGACGACGTGCGAGTAGTGCTGGTCAAGCTGGCGGATCGTCTGCACAACATGCGGACGCTCGGCTACATGGCGCCCCACAAGCAGCAGCAGATCGCGCAGGAGACGCTCGACATTTACGCGCCGCTGGCGAATCGGCTGGGCATCTGGCAGATCAAGTGGGAGCTGGAAGACCTGAGCTTCCGCTATCTCAACCCGGAAGATTACCGGAGCATCGCCGCCAACGTTGACGAGCGCCGCGCCGACCGCGAAGCCTACCTCAACCGCATCATCGAGATTCTGCGCCCGGAACTGGAAAAGCACGGCATCACCAACGCGATCATCACCGCGCGCCCGAAGCACATCTACAGCATCTACAAGAAGATGGAGCGCAAGAAGCTCCCGTTCGACCAGATTTACGACGTGCGCGCCGTCCGCGTGATCGTGGACAGCATCCCCCAGTGTTACATCGTGCTGGGAATCGTCCATAACCTGTGGCGACCGATCCCCGGCGAGTTCGACGATTACATCGCCGCGCCGAAGGACAACTTCTACCAGAGCCTGCACACCGCCGTGCTGGATTCGCAGGGCAAGACGGTCGAGGTGCAAATCCGCACGATGGAGATGCACGAACACGCCGAATACGGGATTGCTGCCCACTGGCGCTACAAAGAGGGGAACTCCCATCGGCGCGATACGGCATACGAGGAGCGCATCAACTACCTGCGTAAGCTGATGGAGTTCGGGCGCGAATCGGACGACGACGCCGCGTCGTTCGTGGACACCATGAAAACCGAGGTCTTTCAAGACCGGGTGTACGTGTTCACGCCCAAAGGCGACATTGTCGATCTCCCGGCGGGCGCGACGCCGATTGACTTCGCCTACTACATCCACACCGACATCGGTCACCGCTGCCGGGGCGCGCGGGTGCATGGTCGGCTGGTCAACCTGAACTACGTCCTCAAGACCGGCGATCAGATCGAGATCATCACCTCCAAGCGCGGCGGACCCAGCCTCGACTGGCTGAACCCGAACCTCGGCTTCGTGACCACCGCGCGGGCGCGCTCGAAAATCCGCACGTGGTTCCGCAAGCAGAATCACGACAAGAACGTCGCTACCGGGCGCGAGATGCTGGAACGCGAGATGAAGCGGCTCGGCGTGATCGACACGCTGTCCTACGACACCATCAGCCGCTGGTTCAATTACGACAAAATCGACGACTTCTTCGCGTCGGTGGGCGAGGGCGACATTCACGGCGCGCAGATCGCCAACCGCATCCTCGAAATGGAACGGCGCGAGGAAGCTCAGAAAGCCGATCTGCTCAAGGCTCGTCCGGCGACGGTCTCAGTCGATGTTTCCAATGGCGTCACCATCATGGGCACCGGCGGGCTGCTGGTCAATCTGGGGCGCTGCTGCAAGCCCATGCCCGGCGACAAGATCGTCGGCTTTGTCACGCGCGGGCGCGGCGTGACCGTTCACCGCGCCGACTGCGCTAACATCGGCACCGAAACCGAGCGGCTGATCGATGTGACGTGGGGCAAGACCAATCAAGAGCAGCGTTACTCGGTCGCCATCGAAATCGTCGCCTACGACCGGGAGGGTTTGATGCTGGACATCAGCACGGTGATGGCGGACGAGAAGGTGAATATGTCCAGCGTGAACGTGAACGTCCGCCAGAATATCGCCACCCTGATTCTCACCATTGAGATCGGCGACATCCAGAAATTAACCCGCATTTTGAGCCGTCTGGAAAACATCCCCAGTGTCACCGAAGCGCGGCGGCGCAACAGCCACTGATGCACCGCTCGATAGTTGGGTTATTATTCAGGTTGCCACTTCGCCGCTAATTACGGTAGAATAGTATGCGTACCGTGAGTTTAATCTATTAGAAAGTAGCTTTACGATTTATAATTATCCGTGTGACGTGGCGAGGATATACTCATGATGCCATTTTCACCCCGGCAAATCGCCCGGCAGATTCAAGCGCTTCCCCGCGAAAAGCGGATCGTCTTTATGCATCCGAATTTAAAGGATCAACACCTTCTTTTGAACGACCTTCTGCAAGACGCGGTCTATCTACGCGTGGAGGGGCAGAACATCGACGATCTTCAGCTTCAGCAGCAGCTTGACAGCGCGATGGAGCGCCAGACCGGGCAGGCGAAGCGGGACGGCATGGTCGGCTTCCTGATTCTCGACGAGTGCGACCGGGTATCCGACGCGGCGCTGCCGCTTTTTTTTCAGCGGGCGCTCGCCCGAACCGCCAGCGAGCGATTTGTCGTGTTCAGCCGGGTGCTGCCGAACGGATTCATGGACGACCGTGACCTGCGCCGCCAATCCACCTTTCTGCCCACCGACCCGCGCCTGATGCTTTGGGATTACGCGCAGGAGGCGGACACGGTGCTGCTGGAGGTGCGCGCCTTTGGCGAGGGGCGGGTGCAGTTGAACGGGCGCATCATCGACACGTGGGACGGTGCGCTGCCGCGCGCGTTATTCTTCTTCCTGATCGACCGGGGGATGGTGACTCGCAGCGACATTTTCGCCACCTTTTGGCCCAATCTCTCCACCAGAGAAGCGACCAACGTGTTTCACGTGACCAAGCGCAAGATCAGCGAAGTGTTGGGCACCGAACTGACCATGTACGGGTCGAGTTTCTATCACATCTCGCCCAAAATCCAACTGAGCTACGACGTGATGCTGTTCAACCAGTTGGTGCAGGACAGCGAAAACGCGCCCGGCGCTGGCGATGCGCTGCGGCAGGCGCTGGCGCTGTATCGCGGCGATTACCTGATGTCGCTCAAGTCCCACTGGGTGCTGGATCGACGCGACTCGCTTCAGCACGCCGCCTGCGACGCACTGGTCTCGCTCGGCAGGCTGTGCGAGAGTCAGGAGAACCCGCAGGAGGCGCTCACCCATTACCTGCACGCCACTTATCTGCGACCGGAGCGTGAGGACAGCGCCTTTGCGGTCATGCGCCTGTACCGTGATCTGGGGCAGCCGGAGCAGGGGCTGCAAGTCTACCGCCGACTGGACAAGACGCTGAACGAAACCCTTCACGTCGCGCCGTCGAGCCAAATTCAGCAGCTTGCCGCCGAGCTAGAACGGCATTAGCCGCTTTTCTGCGACGCGATTACCCCCACCACCTGCTCTTTGCCCGCCAGCGAGATCACGATGTCGCCGCGCTTGTCCCGCCGACCGTTGGGCGCAGCCGAGAGCCGCATGGTCTTCGGGCGGTTCTTGTTGGTCAGCACGGTCAGGTTGTCGTCCAGCTTGCCAATCGCGGCGGCGGCTAAGCCGAGGCTGTCATTGGGCAGCTTCATCGTGACCACGCCGCTGCCCGCGCGCCCCTGCGTCGGGTATTCGCTCAGCGGCGAGCTTTTGGCGACGCCGTCATTCGTAATCGTCCATAAATGCAGGTCGTTCTGGGCGATGCCCGCGCCGATCACGTGGTCGCGCTGGCTGCCCAGCTTGACCCCGCGCATCCCGCCCGCGCCCAACCCGGTCGGGCGCACGTCGCTCTCCTTGAAGCGGATCGACTGCCCGTCGTAGGTGGTTAAGACCAATTCGTTTTCGCCGCTGGTCGAGATCACCCAGCCGAGGTTGTCCTCAGTTTCGATGTCCATCGCCTTGAACGGATTCGCCATCATGCCCGGCAAATCCTCCAGCCGCAGCCGCTTGACCTCGCCGCCGGTGGTGGCGAACATCACGAAGCCTTCACTGGAACTGGGCGGCAGGCTCAGCACGGCGGCGATCTGCTCGCCGTTCTTGAAGCCGCACAGGTCGCGGTAAGACGCGCCTTCCGCCGGGTCGTTGACCTGCGGCAGTTGATGCACCGGGATGGTCGCGCACATGCCCTGCGTCGAGAACAGATACAGGATTTGGGTCGAGTCGCTTTCCAGCAGGAAGCGCGGCGGCTCTTTATTGTCGCCGTTGATCTTCGGCTGCGCGGCGTCGAAGCTGCGCCCAATCTTGTCACCGACGGTCAGCGTCACCCACGTGTCCTCCTGCGGCAGCATCAGCGACTCGGTGGTCACGCTGGTGGCGGCGGTGCTGTCCACGATGATGGTGCGGCGTGGGTCGCCGTAGGCGCTCTTGATGGTGCGCAGTTCCTCGGCGATCACGTCGCGCATCTGCTGCGGGCTGTTGAGCAGCCCTTCGAGGTAGGTGATCAGCTTGACTTTTTCGTCGTATTCTTCCTGAATCTTCTTGCGCTCCAGCGCGGCGAGGCGGCGAAGCTGCAAGTCGAGGATCGCCTGCGCCTGAATCTCGCTGATCTTGAGCAGCGTCATCAGGTTGTTGCGCGCCGTATCCGCGTTGCGCGACTTGCGAATGGTGGCGATCACCTCGTCGATCTGATCCAGCGCCTTGAGCAAGCCTTCGAGGATGTGGGCGCGCTCGCGGGCGCGGGAGAGTTCGTATTCGCTGCGCCGCCGCACCACTTCCAGCCGGTGATCCAGAAACACCTTGAGACACTGTTTCAGGCTCAGCACGCGCGGCTCGTTGTTGACCAGCGCCAGCATGATGATGCTGAAGGTCTCTTGCAGCGGCGTCAGCTTGAACAGCTTTTCGATCACCGGCGTGACTTCCGCGCCGCGCTGAAGTTCAATCGCCAACCGCAAGCCCTGACGGTCGCTCTCGTCGCGCAGGTCGGAGATGCCTTCGAGCCTGCCGTCGCGCACCAGCGTGGCGATCCGCTCGATCAGCGCGGCTTTGTTGGTCTGATAGGGCAGCTCGCTGACGATGATCCGCTGCTTGCCGCGCCCCATGTCCTCAATGTGCAGCTTGGCGCGCATGGTGATTTTGCCGCGCCCGGTGGCGTAAGCGCCCACCAGCGAGTCGTCGCCATCTTCCGCGCCGTCGGCGTGGCGGTAAACCAGTCCTCCGGTGGGGAAGTCCGGTCCCTTGATGCAGCGCATCAAGTCCTCGATGCCGATGTCGTCGATCTGTTCCCAGTTCTGAAGCACGTAGACCAGCGCGTCGCAGACCTCGGTGAGGTTGTGCGGCGGGATGTTGGTGGACATGCCCACCGCGATCCCGGATGATCCGTTGACCAGCAGATTGGGCATACTGGTCGGCAGCACCAGCGGCTCTTGCAGCGTGCCGTCGAAGTTGTCCCCGAAATCGACCGTGTTCATGCCGATGTTGGTGAGCAGTTCCTCGCCCATCTCGGTCATGCGGGCTTCGGTGTAGCGCATGGCGGCAGCGCCGTCGCCGTCCACGCTTCCAAAATTGCCTTGACCGTCAATCAGCGGGTAGCGCATAGAGAAATCCTGCGCCATGCGCACCAGCGCGTCGTAAACCGCTACGTCGCCGTGCGGGTGATACTTCCCCAGCACCTCGCCGACGATGCGCGCGCACTTCTTGTAGGGCGTGTCCGAACGCATCCCCAAGTCGTACATGGCGTACAGAATGCGGCGGTGAACCGGCTTCAAGCCGTCGCGGGCGTCGGGCAGCGCCCGCGCGACGATCACGCTCATGGCGTAGTCGAGATACGCCTCGCGCATCTCCTGACCGATATTCACCTGCCGAACCAAGCCATTGGTCATTGTCGTATCCATCTGTGTTTTCAATCAAGCAGGGCGACGCCCCATTCTAGGGGCGAATGAGGCGGCTGTCAAACTGAACAAGTGTTCTTATTATACCACAAAGACTCATCGGATGCCTATGTTCAGCCGAAAGCGGATGTGATAGACTCCTCCTCCATGAAAATGACAACCAAACGCCAACTCACGCTGTTCCTGCTCGTCTGTGCCTTGCTGGCAGCCTGTGCGCCTCAGGCTGCGCCGATTGCGGTCTACATCACCCCGACCGCGCAGCCGTCGCAGGTCTCCGAGACCGAAGCCATCTCCGCTGCTTCGAGCAGCGGCTTTACCCTGACCAGCATTCAAGTGCAAACCACCGCCGAGCCGCACCCCACCGTGACGTGGGTCGGTCCCGTGATCGGTCCCGGCTACGTGCTGCCGCCCAGCAGCACGCCGCTGCCCACCACGCCGCCGCCGACACAGGAGGGGCAGCCCAGCGCCGTACCGCAGGAGAGCGTCACGCCGGAAGGGACGCTGCCCTATCAGTACCCGCTGCCTGACCTCGACCCCAGCAAGATGGGGATTCAATTCGACATCAACCAGACGCAGGACGAGTGGAACGACACCACCCGCCGTTTGAGCGGCGATCTCACCCTCAAGTGGGTGAAGGTGCAGTTGTTGTGGAAGGACATGCAGCCGAACGCGCCCGACGAAATCGGCGATTTCTTCAACCGCACCAAGCTGTATCTGCAAGACCTGCATCTGCGCCAGTTCAAGATTCTGGTGAGCATCGACCAAGCGCCGCAGTGGGCGCGCTCTACCCAGAATCAGGATGGTCCGCCAGATGATCCGCAGAAGCTTGCCGATTTCATCACCCTGCTGCTGAATCAGCTTGGCAGCGATGTGGATGCCATCGAAATCTGGAACGAGCCGAACCTTTCGCGCGAATGGACCGGCACGCTGCCCTTCACGGGAGCGGGCTACATGCAGTTGTTCAAGCCCGCCTACGACGCCATCCGCGCGGTGTCGCCGTCGCTGCAAATCGTCACCGCCGGACTCGCGCCCACCGGAGACAGCGCCGGATCGGTCGATGACCGCACCTTCCTCCAGCAGATGTACAACGCCGGACTGGGCAGTTACAAGGACATCGCTATCGGCATCCATCCCTATAGCTGGGCGAACTCGCCGGACGCGACCTGCTGCGGGACGGCGGGCTGGGACGACGACCCGCATTTCTTCTTCCACGATACCCTTCAGGACTACCGCAACATCATGGTCAACAACGGCGACTCCGACTTGCAGTTGTGGGCGACCGAGTTCGGCTGGGCGACGTGGGACGGCTTCCCCGGTCAGCCTAAGCCCGACAGCGCGTGGATGCTCCGCAACAGCAAGTGGGATCAAGCCAACTACGCCATCCGCGCCTTCCAGATCGGGCAGCAGACCCCCTACATGGGTCCGATGTTCCTGTGGAATATGAACTTTGCGCTGGTCAGCGGGCTGATCGCCAATTCGGACGAGCGGATCGCCTACAGCATCGTGGTGCCGGGATCGAACGGTCAGATCGACCCCAACAGCAAGAACACCACCGAGCGCCCGCTCTACTGGATGATCTACGACGCGGTGCGCCCGGACGTGAATCTGCCCAAATACGACTGATCGCGTCTGCGTCTTGTTTCACTCAGAAGCCCGCCGCGTGCGGGCTTTTTCATGTCATAATAGGGCAGGCGAATGAGGAGCAGCGTGTCATGGCGATGGAGAAAATAGGCACGACGGTTGAGGATTTCGAGCGCTTCGTCGCTCTGCCGGAGAACGCCGAGCGCTCGTTTGAATTCATCGGGGGGGAAATCGTCGAAGTGGTATCGAATGGTGAATCCTCAGAGATCGGTGCTTTATTTGTGGCAATGCTCACCCTCTTTGTCCGCCCTCGCAAATTGGGGCGTATTACTGGGGCGGACGGCGGCTACATGATCGGCGGCGAGCGCTACATCCCCGACGCCGCGTTCATCTCGATACAGAAGCAGCCGAAGCGCTCACGCGCCGCCTACAACCCGATCCCGCCGGATTTGGTCGTTGAGGTGCTGTCGCCCTCGAACAGCCCCGCTGACATGCGGATCAAAGTGGTCAATTATCTGCGCGCAGGGACGGCGGTCTGGGTGGTCGATCCTGACTTGCAGCGGGTCGAGGTTTACGTGCCGGGACAGCCGCCGCGTATTCTCGGCGTCAACGACACGCTCGACGGCGGCGCGATTCTGCCGGGCTTCGAGTTGGTGGTGAAGGACATTTTCAGCGAGTGAAGTACGTCAGAGTCCAAAACAAAAAGCGGGGCGAGAAGGTATTCCTCTCGCCCCGGTTGGCTTGACCTGCGCTAACCCTAGTCGTTCAGGTTGAGCTTTTCGTCTTCCATGTTGTCGTCTTCGTAGTCGTCGGACGCATCGAGGTCATACGCGCCCTGCGCTTCGAGCGTCGTCACCGGCGCGACCAATTCCCGATCCTGATAGGTATGGAAACCCGTCCCTGCCGGGATCAGCTTGCCGATGATCACGTTCTCCTTCAGCCCATAGAGCTTGTCTTCCTTGCCCTCGATTGCCGCGCCCGCCAGCACCCGAATGGTGTGCTGGAAGCTCGATGCCGAGAGGAAGCTGTCGGTGGTGAGCGCCGCTTTGGTCACGCCGAGCAAAATCGGCACGCCCGCCGCTGGCTCCAAGCCCGCCGCGATCAGCTTCTGGTTGATGTCGATCAGTTGCAGGCGGTCGATCAACTCGCCGGGCAGTAGTTCGCTGCCGCCGCTCTTGGTGACCTGCACCCGCGAGAGCATCTTGCGAATGATGATCTCGAAGTGCTTGTCGGCGATGTTCACGCCCTGCGAGCGGTAGACCTTCTGCACTTCCGAAAGCAGGTAAAGCTGGGTTGCGTCCGCGCCCTGAATGCGCAGGATGCGGTGCGGACTCTTGGAGCCTTCGGTGAGCTGCTGACCGGGATACACAGTCGCGCCCTCGAATACGTCGGGCAGCAGACGCGCGCTCGACGGAATATCGTATTCCATTTCCTCGCTGCGCTCGTAGCGGATGAACAGCAGCCGCTGCCGACCCGTATCCTCCAGATGCAGGCGCCCGGACATCTTGGCGACTAATTTCTCGCCCGTGTCCTCGTCCAGCGCCAGAATTTTCCCGGCTTCCACGTCGTCCTCGTCCTCGACTTGGATGCTCCAGCCTGCCGGGATTTCGTGTTCCTCGTTGAACACCTCGCTGTTGATCACGGTGGCGATACGCACGCCCTCACGCCGCGAGAGCCGCAGCGTGCCGCCGATGTCGGTGACCACTGCCTCGCCCTTCGGCTTCTTGCGCGCCTCGAACAGTTCTTCCACGCGCGGCAGACCACTGGTGATGTCGCCGGACGCCTGCGCCGTACCGCCAGTGTGGAAGGTACGAAGCGTCAACTGAGTGCCCGGCTCTCCGATGGACTGGGCGGCGATGATGCCGACCGCCGTGCCAATTTCGACCATTTCGCCGCGACCGAGGTCACGACCGTAGCACAGCGCGCAGATGCCGTGAATCAGCGCGCAGGTCAGCGGGCTGCGGACGTACACTTCCGGCAGCGTGCTGTTCTGGATAGCGTCGGCAACGTCCTCGTCGATCATGCCGTTGCGGGAGACGATTAGCTTGCCCGTATCGGGATCATAGGTGTCGGCGGCGGCGCAGCGCCCGATGATTCGCTCGTAGATATTCTGACCGGCTACGTCGTCTGAGCGGCGAATCCAGATGCCGCCTTCGGTGCCGCAGTCGGTGCGGTTGATGATCATGTCCTGCGCCACGTCTACCAGACGGCGGGTGAGGTAGCCTGCGTCGGCGGTACGCAGCGCCGTGTCCGCCAGACCTTTGCGCGCGCCGTGCGTCGAGATGAAGTATTCCAGCGCGGTCAAGCCTTCGCGGAAGTGGCTGCGAATGGGCAGGTCGATGATGCGCCCGGACGGGTCAGCCATCAAGCCGCGCATCCCCGCCAACTGGGTGATAGGCCCGAAGCCGCCTTTGGTCGAGCCGGAAATCGCCATGACCGCGATAGGCCCGTAGGGATTCAACGTGTCGCGGATCAGGTCTTGCAGCGTATCCTTCGCCTTGTTCCACACGTCGATGGTGCGCTGGTAGCGCTCCTCCTCGGTCAGCAGACCGCGCCGGAAATCGCGCTCGGCGCGCTCCACTATCGCTTCGGCGTCCGCCAGAATGGTGGCGCGCTCCTCCGGGATGGTCAGGTCGGTGACGGCGATGGTCGTGCCGGAGACGGTGGCGTACAAGAAGCCGAGGTCTTTAATCCGGTCAACGATCTCGGTGGTTTGATCCGAGCCGAGCCGCTGATAGGACTTGGCGACCAGATTTTGCAGCCGCTTCTTGTCCAGCGTTTCCTGATGGAAGCGCAGTTCGTCGGGCAGGATGCGGTTGAAGATCGCGCGCCCAACCGTGGTCGGTTCGGGTTCGTCCTGCGGCGGCAGATTGTCGTGATAGTTGCCCAGCAAAATCGGCGTGTGCAGGTTGACGATGCCGAGGTTGTACAGCAACTCGACCTCGTTCATGTCCACCACGAGGCGGCGCTCGCTCAGGTTCGCCAGTTCAAGCTGACCTTCCAACCCGCGCTTCTGGATCAGCTTGCGCATATCGACCGCGTTGGCGAGCGTGCAGTCCACTTCGCCTTCCAGCACAGCGCGGATGGTACGGTCAATCGCCAATTCGACCACTTTGGTGCGCCCGCTCTCGGTTTGCTCGCTCTGTTCCTCGAACATGACCAGATTGGGGATGTCGTGATTCTGCGCCCAGTAGTAGCCGTTGCTGCGGAACGCCAGCCCGACCTTGTGCTTCGGGTCAAGCACCGCGTCAATCGTGCGGAATTCGTCCGCGCGATCCGCACGGGTGATCACTTCGACGGTCGGGTCCATGGTCAGGTAGTAATTGCCCAGCACCATGTCCTTCGACGGGCTGACAATCGGCTGACCATCGGCGGGCTTGAGCAGGTTCTTGGTGCTCAGCATCAGTTCCCGCGCTTCCTGAACCGCTTTATCGCTCAGGGGCACGTGAACCGCCATCTGGTCGCCGTCGAAGTCCGCGTTGAATGCCGAGCAGACCAGCGGGTGAATTTGAATAGCTTTGCCTTCGACCAACTGCGGCTCGAACGCCTGAATACCGAGGCGGTGCAGCGTCGGCGCGCGGTTGAGCAGCACCGGGCGCTCCTTGATGACTTCCTCAAGGACTTCCCACACTTCCGGCTTCTCGCGCTCGATGATCCGCTTGGCGCCCTTGACGTTGCTGGCGTAGTTGTAGCGCACCAGTCGGCTGATCACGAACGGGCGGTAGAGTTCCAGCGCCATCGTCTTGGGCAGACCGCATTGATGCAGCTTGAGCTTCGGACCGATCACGATCACCGAACGACCGGAGTAGTCCACGCGCTTGCCCAGCAGATTCCGGCGGAAACGACCCTTCTTGCCCTTGAGCATGTCGCTCAGGGACTTGAGTTCGCGGCGACCGCGACGGCTGAGCGCCTTTCCGCGCTGGCTGTTGTCGATCAGGCTGTCCACCGCTTCCTGAAGCATCCGCTTCTCGTTGCGGACGATCACGTCCGGCGCGCCGAGTTCCAGCAGGTGCTTGAGGCGGTTGTTGCGGTTGATCACGCGGCGGTACAGGTCGTTCAGGTCGCTGGTGGCGAAGCGACCGCCGTCCAACTGCACCATCGGGCGCAGGTCGGGTGGGATCACCGGCAGCACGGTGAGGATCATCCACTCCGGGCGGTTGCCGCTCTTGCGCAGGCTCTCGACCACCCGCAGGCGCTTGGTCGCCTTCTTCTTGCGCTGCTTGGAGCGGGTGGTGCGAACTTCATGCCACAGTTCGGGCGCCATCTTGTCGAGATCGACGTTCTTGAGGATTTCGTAGAAGGCTTCTGCGCCCATGTCCGCCTGAAACACCTGACCGTAGCGCTGCTTGAGTTCGCGGTAGCGCTGCTCGGTGAGGAATTGCAGGACTTTCAGGTCTTGCAGTTCCGAGCGAGCTTTCTCGGCACTCTGGCGGATGCTGCTGATGCGTCCTTCCAGTTCTTCCATGTGTTCTTCGAGGTGGGACGACGCTGTGCCGACCACTTCTTCCGCCTCACCGTTGAGGCGTTCGAGTTCCTGACGGCGCATCTCGTCGATTTCCGACTGCAAGTTGTTCAGCCGGGTGTTGACGATGTTCTGGATGCGCGAAATGTGGCTGTTATCGATGGTCTCGCTCCGCGCCACGATCACGGTGTTGGCGCTGGGGAAGTCGATGTCGCTCTGCGCGACCTGTCCCATCATGGCTTCAACCCGCGCCTGAATGCCGCGCGCTTCCTTCAGGATGTCCTCGCTCAGCCGCTCGAACTCGCTCTCGAAGTGGCTGTTGATCGCGCGGGTTTGGGTCTCGTACTCGGTGAGTACACTGTCGCGCTGGGTGCGAATGGCGGACATCTGGTCTTCGATGTCGGTGCCGAGCGCGCCTTCCTTCTGCGAAAGCTCACGCTCGATGCGGGCGAGCGCCTTCTGGCGGGCGTCCTCGTCCACGTAGGTGATCACGTACTGTGCGAAATACAGCACGCGGTCGAGGTTGCGGCGGCTGATGTCCAGCAGCAGACCGAGGTGGCTCGGAACGCGGCGCGTGTACCACACGTGCGCGACCGGCGCTGCCAGCTCGATGTGCCCCATGCGCTCGCGGCGAACCGATGCGCGGGTGACTTCCACCCCGCACTTATCGCAGATGATGCCGCGATAGCGGACGTTCTTGTACTTCCCGCAGTAACACTGCCAGTCGCGGGTGGGACCGAAGATCGCTTCGCAGAACAGACCGTCTTTCTCCGGGCGGAGCCGACGATAGTTAATCGTCTCCGGTTTCGTCACTTCACCGTAGGACCAGCTTTTGATCTGCTCCGGCGATGCAAGACTGACGCGCAGTGCGCTAAAATCTTTCGCCTCCAAGGCGTAACCTCCTCTGCGCTAAAACCGATTCGTTACTTGTACTTACTTTGAGGTTGGTGCGGTGGACATACCACCTTGATCGTCGCCGATAGACGACAAAACAGCGAATGAGAGAAGTTCCCATCGCTGTTCCATTGGTTAGCGGGACTACTGATGCTCATTTATTGTGAATATCATAGCCTGCCCCGCTTCGCTTTGTCAAGCGGAGCGCATGATAATGTGGCTGGAACTACGGACAAAGCCGCATAGTCCAAAATTATAGTCTCACGAGGCGTATTTGTCAAGGGCTGGGCGGCGAGAGCAGCAGCCGCGTGAGCCGCACGCTTTGACCGGGCACGCTCAGGTCGATCCGCTGGATTTTTCCGGCAGTGTCGTCGTCCGGCGCAAGCTGCGTCACCTCGCCTGCGATAACACTCTGCTCCGGCGACTGAAAAATCACGTTCTGCCCGGCGGAGTCGCCGTAATAGGTGAACTGGGCGGTTCCGTCCGCCGCCGGGATGATTTCGAGAGTCGCCGCGCTCACCGGTGCGCGCAGAATCGTGATGCTCAGCGGCAGGGTCTTGCAGGCGTCGTCGTCGCCGCCGGGCGTGAGCAGCACGTCCTGCGCCTCAGCGACCAGCGTCAGCGGCGTGCTGGCGCAGTCGGGCGCGCCGCTCGCATCGAGCGCGAACACCAGATTCCAGTTGGAGAAAGTCGTGCTGGTGACGGTCATCGGCGGCGTGACCAGTTCGTTGGTCGGCAGCAGCGAGAAATCGACCTCGAAGGGCAGCAGCGCCATGTCCACCTCGAAGGGCAGGTTATTGTTTCGCTCGTCACTCTCCGCCACCTGCGAATCGGCGTCCACGTGAAGCTGCGAAATGTAAGTGCCCCACCACCCATAGCTGAACGGGAAGCTGAGGTTCTTCGACGCACCTGCCGGGATGCTGCCGATCTCGCCGTCCAGCGAATTGAGAAGCTGCGGGCTGGCTTCGCTGGCGTCCCACGACCAGTGGAACCCGCCCGACGCCGCGCTGCCCGCGTTGATGATCGGGATGCTCAGGATGAAAATCTGCCCCGGCGCAGGGTGGGGCGGCGAAATGCGGATCGTGCCAATCTGCAAGTCCGGCAGCGCTTCCGGCGTGGGCGGCGGCTGAGTCAGGATGCGCGCGATGCCGATGATCGCCAGCGCCAGCACGATCAACAGGGCGATTCCGCCAAAGAGTATGGCACGATTATTGCGCGGGGAGACTGCTAATTTCGGCGTAGGTGCTGCTGCCGGAGACCGCGAATCATCCGCCATAGTCTCGACCGTCCGGAACAGCACTCCATCATCCGAGCGCATGAACAGCACCGGCGTCCCCCACTCGCTGTTGCCGACCCGGTTGGCGATGGCGCGGCGACCCTCGCTCATGGCGGCGTCCAGCGGGATCAAGTCGGAAAGCGAGCGGTAGAACTCCTCGGCGAAGGCTTTGGCGGCGCTGTCGGTGATGGCGAACTGCATGGCGACCACCGCCGGAATCCCGCGCGTGACGAGGCTGCTGGAAATCCCTGCCAGCGCGTCGGCGGGCGGACGGTTGGCGCTGTGGCACGAGTTCAGCACCACCAGCCGAACCGTGCTTTCCTCCGCCAGTTCCCGGCTGAGCGCCGTCCCGCTGATAATTTGCCCCTTCTGGTTGTCGCGCTCGCTCTCGAACACCAGCACGCCCTGCTGCGAGGCGGGGTCGTAGTCGCTGTGCCCGATGTAGTGGAACACGTGATAGTCTTGGGCGCGCAGCCGCCGCTGTAGCGCGATCAGCGTGGCAGTGTCCAGCCGCTCCAACTGGAGCATCCCCTTGTCGCGCAGCGGAGCGGTCGCTTCCTGAAGCCGCTGCCATTCGCCTTCCACGTCCAGCGCCGGGAAATCCTGCGGCGCGGAGATCATCACCAGCACCCGCAGCGGCAGGCTGATAGTCGAGGGCGGGCGGACGTTCAACTGCTGGGTGTAGCGGACAATCGGCGTGCGCCTTGAGAGCGCCAGAAAGTCGTTGGACGGATCGCGCAAAAATTCCCACGGCAGTTCGCTGAGCGCGCCCGCCTGATCCACCGTCAGCCGGATGCGCAAGCCGTCGCTGCTGCCCGCGTCCAGCAGGCTGCCGAAGTAGGCGTTGCCGACCTCGCTGCTGCTGTGAAACAGAAACGCGAACAGCCGCTGACCGAAGTCGCTTGCGGTGTTCAATTCGTCTTGACGTGGGACGCGCTGCTCGCGCGAGAGGACTTGCAGGTAATGGATGATTTCGGCGTCGGTAAACGGACTGTCGGCGTCCACGCTGGCTTCGCCGATGGGCGACTGGACGGCGATGCGGTATTTTGCGTTGGGCAGCGCGGCGACTTCAACCGCAAGGTTCAAATAGCTCATCAGCCGTCCTACATCAAGGACTGAGGACTGAGTGCTGAGGACAGAGGAGGTGGCGAGGCGATAATCTCAATCCTCAGTCCTCGAACCTCAGTCCTATATTATAGTTCACTCTCCTGCGTGGGCATCAGGTTCAGCTTGTTGATCTTCGCCCGCAGATACGCTTCCATGAACTCGGTCAGCCGACCGTCCAGCACCGCGCCGGTGTTGCCGATTTCGACCTGCGTGCGGTGATCCTTGACCATCTGGTAGGGCTGAAGCACGTAGGAGCGAATCTGGTTGCCCCACGCGGCATCGACGTTTTCGCCCTTGAGCGAGGCAAGCTCGGCGTCGCGCTTGCGCCGCTCGATCTCGAACAGCCGCGCCTTCAAGACCTGCATCGCGCGCTCGCGGTTCTGGGTCTGGCTGCGCTGATCCTGCACCTGCACCACGATCCCGGTGGGGAGGTGGGTCAAGCGGACGGCGGTATCGTTCTTCTGGACGTTCTGCCCGCCCGCGCCGCTGGAACGGTAGGTGTCGATGCGTAGCTCTTTTTCGTCGATCTCGATATTGATCTCGTCCTGAATGTCGGGCCAGATTTCGACCTTCGCAAACGAGGTGTGGCGGCGCGCCGCCGCATCGAACGGGCTGATCCGCACCAGTCGATGCACGCCCGCCTCGCTTTGCAGATAGCCGTAAGCGTAGCTGCCGTGAACGCTCATCATCATGCTCTTGATGCCCGCTTCTTCGCCCTCGCTGCGATCCAGCACCTCGACCTTGTAGCCGTTCTGCTGCGCCCAGCGCAGATACATGCGCTCCAACATCGACGCCCAGTCCTGCGAACTCGGTGCCGCCCGCGCCCGCGTGAATGGCGAGGATCGCGTCCTCATCGTCGTAGGGACCGGACAGCAGCGCTTCCAGTGACATGCGCTCGACGATCTTTCGCAGCAGCTCGGTTTCGGTGGTGAGTTCGTCCTGCAAATCCGGGTCGTCAAGCTGCGCCAGCTCCAGCGCGTCGTTGATGCGGTGCTGTACGCTGCGCCAGCGCTCCACTTCTTCGTTGAGCCGGGAGATTTGCTGCATGACTTTTTGCGCTGCGTCTGGGTTCGACCAGAAATCTGGGGCGTTCGCCTGCGCCTGAAGCTCGTCGGCGCGGCGCGCCTTGCCCTCGATGTCCAGCCGCAGCATCAGCGCTTCGATTTCTTGCAGAAGCGATTCCAACAACGCGATCAGATTATCCATATGCGGATTATTTACCGTCTTCCTCAAATAGGCTATCGACAAAGTAATCAGGCTGAAATAACACCAAATCCTCTACTTTTTCGCCCAAGCCGATGTAGTGAATCGGCAGCCCCAGATCGTGATTGATGGCAAAGACCATGCCGCCTTTGGCGGTGCTGTCCAGCTTGGTCACGATCACGCCGCTGACGTTGACCATTTCGCGGAACTTGGTCGCCTGCTGTAAAGCGTTCTGCCCGGTGGTGCCGTCCAGCACCAGCAGAACTTCGTGCGGCGCGTCCGGGATCACCCGCTCCGACACCGACTTGATTTTGGCGAGTTCTTCCATCAGGTTATAGTTGGTGTGCAGCCGACCCGCCGTATCCACCAGCATGATTTCGCTGCCGCGCGCTTTGGCGGCGACCGTCGTGTCGTAAACCACCGCCGCCGCGTCCGAGCCGGGCTTGTTGGCGATCACCGGCACGTTGACCCGCTCGCCCCATTTTTGAAGCTGCTCGATGGCGGCGGCGCGGAAGGTGTCGCCCGCCGCGATGATCACTTTGCGGTGATTCACGACGCTGAAGCGGTATGCCAGCTTACCAATCGTGGTGGTCTTGCCCGAACCGTTCACGCCGACGATCAGCACAATCGAGAGCGGGCGACCGCTCACGTTCAGGGTCGGCGGATCGGTCAAAATGTCGCGGAGCGCCTGCTTGAGGATCGCCTGAAGCTGATCGGTGCGCTTGGCGCCCTGCCGCCGTGCGCGATCCTGCAAGTCCTTCATCACCGCCTGTGTGGTCTGCACGCCCAGATCAGCCTGAATCAGCAGGGCTTCGATGTCGTCCCACGTGTCATCGTCGATGCTGCCGCCGCCGAGCATCTGCCCGATGCGCCCAAAGAACGATTGGCGTGTCTTGGACAAGCCGCTGCGAAAAATACTCAAGGTCACGCTCCAGACGGGGGTAATTTGCTGTGTTATTCACTCGTCAGTATACACGTGCAGAAGGGGCAAAACAAGGGATGTTAACCCACGCTGATCCGCTATAATCAATACGAATGAAAGGCGTAAAATGGGCGATCATCTCACACATTTGGACGAACAGGGCAAAGCCCGCATGGTCGATGTGGGCGAGAAGCCGGACAGCGAGCGGGTGGCGGTGGCGGGCGGCGCGGTCTACATGCAGCCCGAAACCCTCCGGCTGATCCGCGACGGCGCGCTCAAGAAGGGCGACGTGCTGACGGTCGCGCGGGTCGCCGGGATCATGGCGGCGAAGCGCACCTCCGAACTGATCCCGCTGTGCCATCCCATCGCGCTGACACACATTGACGTGACCCTGACATTGAACGAAGATCGGAATGCCGTGCTGATCACGGCGTCGGCACGCACCATCGGCAAGACCGGCGTCGAAATGGAGGCGCTGACCGCCGTGAGCGTGGCGGCGCTCACGGTCTACGACATGGCGAAAGCGGTAGACCGCGCCATGCGGATTGACGACGTTCGCCTGCTGGAGAAACACGGCGGTCAGCATGGCGACTATGTTCGAAGCGAGTAACCCCATGCAAATTTCGGTTTTATTGTTTGCAACGCTCAAGGATGTCGCTGGACAGTCGCGCCTGACGCTCACGCTGCCCGATCAGGCGGCGACGGTCGCGGACGTGCGGCGGGCGCTGGCGGATCAGATACCCGGCATCGCGGCGCATCTGGACAGCGCGATTGCGGCGGTCAACGAGGAATACGCCTTCGCGGGCGACGCGGTGAAGTCGGGCGACAAGATCGCCTTCTTCCCGCCGGTGAGCGGCGGGGATGGCAGTCAACCGGAGCTGTTCAGGTTGGCGGATGCGCCCTTCAGCACCGACGAACTGGTTGCCGCCATCACCACGCCCGCGACCGGGGCGGTATGCGTGTTCTGCGGCATGGTGCGCGGGCAGACGGCGCGCAACGGCGATCAACACGAGACCGAACGGCTCGAATATGAAGCTTACGAGCCGATGGCAATCGCCAAGATGAAACAGGTCGCGCAGGAAATTCGGGAGCGGTGGTCACTGGTGCAGGGGATCGCCATTGTCCAGCGGGTGGGCAGGCTGGAAGTGGGGCAGAATACCATCGTGATCGCCTGTTCGTCCGGGCATCGGGATCAGGGGTGCTTTGAGGCGGCACGCTACGGCATCGACCGCCTGAAAGAAATCGTCCCGGTGTGGAAGAAGGAAGTGCGCACCGATGGCTCGGCATGGGTAGAGGGGCATTATCGACCGCAGCCTGAAGACCGGGCAGCCGAGTAGGGCAGGGTCGCTGACAATGGGAGCAGAGCATGACACGGCGCGTGGTAGTCACGGGTATGGGGGTGGTTTCGCCGCTCGGTCACACGGTCGCGGAAACGTGGGACAATATTATCGCGGGCAAAAGCGGGATCGGTCCGATCACCCGCTTCGACCCGACCGATTACGCGGTCAAGATTGCCGCTGAAGTGAAAAATTGGGATCCAACCGTATACATGCTGGCGAAGGATGCCCGCCGTCGTGACCTGAACGAGCAGTTCAGCGTCGCGGCGTCTCAGGAGGCGATTCGTTCGTCGGGCTTCGAGGTGAACGACTCGAATCGGGCGCGCACGGGCGTGTTCGTCGGCTCGGCAGTCGGCGGCATCGGCAGCTACTATGAGACTTCGCAGATGGTGTTTGAGACCAAAGACCCGCGCCGGATTACGCCTTTCGGCATTCCGATGCTGCTGGTCAACGGCGCCAGCAACCTGATCAGCATCGACCTCGGCGCGACCGGACCCTCTGCCGTGCCGATTTCCGCCTGCGCGACCGGCGCGGACTGCATCGGTCACGCCTTCGATATGATTCGCATGGGGCGCATCGACCGGGCGGTGGCGGGCGGCGGCGAAGCGCCGATCATCCCGATTGGCATCGCTGCCTTCGACCGCACCGGAGCCTGCTCACGCCTGAACGATGATCCGACTCACGCCTGCCGCCCGTTCGACAAGAATCGCATGGGGTTGGTGTTCAGCGAAGGATCGGGCGTCGTGATTCTGGAAGAACTGGAAGGCGCGAAAGCCCGCAACGCCCCTATTCTGGCGGAGCTAGTCGGCTACGGAACCACGTCGGACGCCTTCCACATCACCGCGCCGGAGCCAGAAGGCTTGGGCGCCAGCGCCGCGATTCAGGGCGCGCTGGATGACGCGCAGCTAACGCCCGACGACATCGATTACATCAACGCGCACGGCACGGGAACCTCGCTCAACGACGTGATGGAGACCAAAGCGGTCAAGCGGGTGTTCGGCGAGCGCGCTTATCACGTGCCCATGAGTTCGACCAAGAGCATGACCGGGCACGGCATGGGGGCGACGGCGGCGATTGAAGCCATTTTCTCGATCCTCGCGCTCTGCAACCAGATCGCGCCGCCGACCATCAACCTCACCGAGCCAGACCCGGTGTGCGACCTCGACTACATTCCCAATCAGGCGCGGGAAATCGTCATGCAGTGTGTCATGAGCAATTCGTTCGGTTTCGGCGGGCATAACGTCTCGCTGATCTTCAAGGCATTTAACGGGTGATAGAACTGACACAATTTCAAAGCGAGAATCAGCTTGCGTTTCACGATCCACTTCTGCTTCAACAGGCGCTCACGCATCGCTCCTACGTCAACGAGCATGACGACGCCGACCTGAGCGACAACGAGCGGCTCGAATTTTTGGGTGATGCGGTGCTGGATTTCGTTTCCGGCGAAATGCTCTACAAGCGCTTTCCAGCGATGCCGGAAGGCGACATGACCCGCCTGCGCGCGGCGCTGGTGCGTACCGAGTCGCTGGCGTCGCTGGCGGTGAACTGTCGGCTGGGCGAGGCGCTGCGCATGGGCAAGGGCGAGGAAAAAGGCGGCGGACGCGAGCGCCTGAATAACCTGTGCGGCGGCTTCGAGGCGGTGATCGGCGCGCTGTATCTGGATCAAGGCTTGGAGGCGGTGCGCGAATTTGTGATGCCGCAGCTTGAGGAGCGCTTGCAGGTGGTGCTGGCGGAATCGCTGGATCGGGACGCGCGCAGCGTCCTGCAAGAGATCAGTCAGGCGGAATACAACCTGACTCCGGCGTATCGGCTGGTGGATTCGTCGGGACCGGAACACGAGAAGGAATTCACCTTCGAGGCGCTGATCGGCGATCAAGTGGTGGGGCGCGGCACCGGGCGCAGCAAGCAAGCCGCATCGCAGGCGGCGGCGCAGAATGCGCTGGAACACCTCGAAAACGGCGGCGCTAACCTGCCGCTTGGCGATTAAGCACGATTTCCGCGACCGCCAGCCGGTGATCGGACGGCGAGTCGTTCAGCACGATGGCTCCGGTTGAGGGCAGATTGCAGGTCCACAGGTAATCGAAGCGGGCGGGCGGGAAGCCATCCCGCACGAAAGTCGCCGAGAGTTCCAGCGGCAGCCCGGCGAACGGGTCGCTGAACTGGGCGTTCTTCATCTGCTCCACCAGCGGCGAATCCGGCACGTTGTACATGGTTCCGCCGATCACGGTGCGACCGAGCGCCGGGCTGCACGCCTGCCGCACGTAAGCCGCGAAAATCTCGTTCAACTGCTGCTCTTGATCCTGTTCCTGAGTCTCGACCGTCTGCCCGTTAGAGATTTCCAGCAGCGGGCTGAGCCACATGTTGTAAAGTGTGACCACCACGTCGGGCGTGGGCAGCACCTGCACCCGCTGGACTCCGGTCTGGTTGGCGATGCTGGTCAGCAGGCGACCGTCGTCGAAGGCAATCGGGATGTTTGAAAGCACCGCCAAGCCCTGCAAGCCCTCGTTAGTGGCGAAGAAGCGCCGATCCATGCCCAGCCGCCGCGCCAGCCAGAGCGATTCATCCACGCCGAAGCTGGTCATGCGTCCGGCTTCGACTTCCTGCATCAGCACCACGTTGGCGCCGCTTTCCTGAATCGCCCGCGCGACCGCGTCCAGATTGCTGTTGTAATACTGGTCGTAGCCGCCGTGAATGTTGTAGGTCGCCACCCGCATCTGATCGGCGGCGCTCGCCCCCTGAATCACGGGCGGGCGGACGGCGACCGCTGCGCCGATGCTCGCCGCGATCACCAGCACCAGCACGCCCAGCGAGGGCAGCGCCGACGAGCTGCCCGCCCACGGGATGCGCCGCTGAGTCTGGGTCATCGGCAGGGCGGCGAGGAACACCGCCAGCAGCGAGAGCGCTAACCCGAAGCCGCGAAAACCGCGCAGCAGCGGCGGGATCACGGTGTTCAGGAAGGCGTAAGTTTCCGGCGAAGTCGCGGACGAAGGCGTATTCGTAGGTGAAGTTGTCGCCCACCACCAGCAGCGCAAACAGGATCACGCCGAAGATGATCCAGATGCCGCCAAAGCTGCGCTGGCGTTCGGCGCGCGGTCTGACCAGCCACCACCACATCATGCTGACCAAGAACTGGGCGATCACCAGCGCGCTGCCTGCGATGATTCCTTGCAGGCGCGTGCCGAACACGATCAACAGCGCGATCAACAGCATCCACAGCCAGCCGCGCACACCGCCATCGAACACGCCGACGATGGCACGCGCCCGCCCGCGCACGAACGGAATCAGCGGCAGCAGAGTCGCCGCCAGCACGAAGGGCGCGATGGTGGTGTAGTCGGTGTCCGCGCGCCCGGCGATGGTGTTGGGCAAGCCGAGCAGCGCCATTTCCAGATAGAGCATCCCGCTCAAGCCAATCCCGCCCCAGAAGGGCAGCAAGCCGTAATCCGGCGAGACCCCGCTTTCGGTATCCTGCGCGCGCTGGTTCAGCGCGAGATAGGCGAGGACGCTGATCACGATGGTGACGATGGTCAGCGCGATCTGGAGGTTACGGAAGCCCGGATCGAGCGAGGGATCGACTGTGTTGCCAACCGCACGGAACAATTGATCCGCCCCGAAGCCCAGCACGAACATGTAGGGGAGCATCTGCGCCCGGTTGCGTGCGAGCAGCACGACGTAGACCAGCCCCGCGCCGATCACCAGCGACGACGCGCCAGTGGTGGTCAGGATGCCAAGCTGCATCATCAGCAGACGACCGACCGCGACTGCCACCGCCGCCACTACGATCATCACCCGCCAGCGCCCGACCACCAGCGTGATCAGGGGCAGCAGGATCATGTAGGCGAGGAAGCTGACTTCGGTGGTGACTAAGCTCGGATCGACGGCGGGTCCGGTGATCGGTGTGCCTGCCGCTTGCAGCGCCGTGACCGCCGACGCCCCCGCGACCCGGCTGTACAGCATTCCAATCAAGAACCGGAGTGCTTGAATGAAAAAGAGACCGACTAGCCCAGCCTCCAGATATGTCAGAACGTGCAGCCTTTTCAGCATAGCCCATCTCGATCTGTGTGCGGCGCTGTGGAAAAGTGTACAACATCGCTATAATCGCGGCAATTTCACCGGGAAAAGGAGCAGCCGATGGAACCGGTAGATACCATCCTCTGCGGCGGCATGGTCGTGACCATGAACGAGGGGTTCGATCTGATTGCCGACGGCGCGGTCGCTATCAAGGGCGCGGACATCGCCGCCGTTGGCACCCGCGACGAGGTGCTGGCGCGCTTTTCCAGCGACAATTTGGTCGAGTGCGGCGACGGCATGATTATGCCGGGGCTGGTCAACGCGCATACCCACGTCCCTATGACCCTGCTGCGCGGGCTGGCGGACGATCTGCGGCTGGACGTGTGGCTCTACGGCTACATCATGCCCACCGAGCGCGAATTCGTGAACCCGGAGTTCTGCCGCCTCGGAACCAGCATCGCCTGCGCCGAGATGATCCGCAGCGGCATCACCAGCTTCGCTGATATGTACTACTTCGAAGCCGACGTTGCCGAAGCGACGGTTGAGGCGGGGCTGCGCGGCGTACTGGGTCAAACCGTGCTGAAGTTCCCCGCGCCGGACGCCGAAAGCTACGAGGACAGCCTCGCCTACTGCCGAAGCTTCATCCAGAAGTGGCGCGGGCATCCGCTGATCGTGCCCGCCATCGCGCCGCACGCGCCGTACTCCAACACCGACGAAATCATGCGCCGCTGCGTCGCTCTGGCGCGCGAGTTCGACGTGCCGCTGCTGACCCATCTTGCCGAAACCAATTTCGAGATCGAGAACAGCCTGAACGAATTCGGCATGACCGTGATCGCCCACATGCAGCATATCGGGCTGTTCGAGGCGAAGGTGCTGGCGGCTCACTGCGTCCACATCGACCAGAACGAGATGCTCATGCTGCACGACGGCGACGCGACCGTCGCTCACTGCCCGACCAGCAACCTCAAAATCGCCAGCGGCATCGCGCCGGTCGCGCAGATGCTCAAGAGCGATCTCACGGTCGGCATCGGCACCGACGGACCTGCCAGCAACAACGACCTCGATATGTTCGAGGAAATCCGGCTAGCCGCCATCCTCGCCAAGACCGAAAGCAACGACCCGACCGCGCTTCCGGCGCGGCAGGCGCTGCTGATGGCGACCCGGCAGGGCGCGGCGGCGCTGTTCATGGACGACATCACCGGGAGCCTCGAAGTCGGCAAGCGCGCCGACCTGATCGTGGTGGATTCGTCGCCGCTGCACAACTTCCCGCACTTCCAGCGCGACCCGAACGCCGTGTATTCGCGCATCGTCTACGCTGCCAAATCCACCGACGTGCGCCACGTCCTCTGCAACGGTCGCTGGCTGATGCGCGACCGCAACCTGCTGACCCTGAACGAGGCGTCGCTGCGGACGCAGGCGGAGGATTACGCGCGGCAGGTGGATCAATTCCTGCGCGAGCGCGAGGAAGATACCCTGAGCAAGCTGCTGGCGATTGGCGGCTTGAGCCGCAGCGAGAGCTTTGAGGTGCAGGTCAAAGCCACGCTGCGCAGCGACATCATACTGGACCGCCTGCTGCATCACCCGGACGTGCAAATCGTCAAGCAGGTGCATTACCGCCAGTACGATACCTACTTCCTGTTCGACGACGACGAAGAAGGGCGCGTGCGCTACCGTGAAGACGACCGCATCGGCAAGGACGGTGAGGTCGAGTCGGTGCGCAGCCGCCTGACCTACACCATGCCCACCAAAGAGCGCGAGTTCCACTCGACCATTTTGCTGTCGCACTCGCGCTTCATCGCCGACGCGAATCAATCGCTGCGTTTCTACCGGGAATACTTCCGCCCGCTCAGCGAGCGCGAGCTGAACAAAGATCGGCAGCGCTGGCACATTGAATATCAGGGCGTGCTGTTCTACGTCAACGTCGATCACGTGACCCAGCCCGCGCTGCCGGGGCAGTTCATCGAGATCAAGAGCCGCACGTGGTCGGCTTCGGACGCCGAACAGAAGGCGAACCGCATCCAGCAGATGCTCGGTATTCTCGGAATCGGGCAGGGTGAGATCGTCCGCAGCGATTATCTCGAAATCGAAAACGCCTGAATGTCTTGAGGGGAGATTTATGACGACGTTGATCACAGGCGGCGCCGGGTTCATCGGCAGCCGCCTCGCCCTGCGTCTGATCGCCGAGGGCGAACCGATTGTCATCCTCGACAACTTCAACGATTACTACGATCCGCAAATCAAGCGCGACAATATCACGGCGCTTGGCGGCGATCCGGTCGTGATTGAAGGCGACATCCGTGACGAAGCGCTGATCGAGCGCGTGTTTGAGCAGCACGACATCACGCAGGTGGCGCACCTCGCGGCGATGGCGAACGTCCGCTATTCGACGGAGCGTGGGCGGCTCTACGCCGACGTGAACACCAGCGCGACCGTCTCGCTGCTGGACGCGGCGCGCAGGCACGCCGTATCCATCTTCGTATTCGGCTCCACCTCCTCGGTTTATGGGAACACCGAGCGCATCCCGTTCGTGGAGGACGACGCCGCTTCGCGGCCGCTCGCGCCGTACCCCGCCAGCAAGCGCGCCGCCGAAATCTTCGCCTACACCTATCACCAGTTGTTCGGCTTGAACGTGAACGTGCTGCGCTTCTTCAACGTCTACGGCCCGCATGGTCGCCCGGATATGATGCCCATGCGCGTTATCGATGCGATTTTGCGCGGCGACCCGATTCAAATGTGGGACGGCGGCAATTTGCAGCGCGACTGGACCTTTATCGACGACATTATCGACGGTGTGACCGCCGCGCTGGATCGTCCGCTCGGCTACCAGATCATGAATCTCGGCTGCGGTGCGCCAATTACGCTGGTGCAGTTTGTGCGCATCTACGAGCAGTTGATCGGCAAGCAGGCGGTCACGCAGGCGATGGATGCGCCCGCCACCGAGCCGAAGATCACCTACTG
This sequence comes from uncultured Chloroflexia bacterium, assembly GCA_963814185.1. GTDB lineage: Bacteria > Chloroflexota > Anaerolineae > Aggregatilineales > Phototrophicaceae > Flexifilum. The sequence goes on from CAWFCF010000004.1 coordinate 1,147,374, forward strand.
CGACAACTCACGCGCGGCGGAACTGCTCGGCTTCGCGCCCAAAGTCGATGTTGCGGAGGGACTGGCGCGCACGTGGGATTGGTACTGCGAACGCTACTCCATCGCCCGCCGCTGAGAATCAGCAAGGGCGAGGATCACCTCGCCCTTACTTGCGCCGGGTTGATGCGGGAATTCGGTACACTCAGCCTCGGTATTCCGGCAGCAAATCGACCACGTGGGTGTTCACGGTGAGCATGACTTCTTCCTCGCCCGCGTCCTTGACCCAGTTGGTCGGGATCAGCTTGCGCTCCTTAAACAGCACTCCCTTCGAGATCACCAGATGGGTCGCGCGGCGGGTGGCTTCGTCGATGAACACGTCCTCGACCTTGCCGACGTGATCGCCTTCCAGACTGAGGACGCGCGCCCCTTCGCGGACGGCGACATCGCCCTCCGGGATGTTCTGCTGCACCCGCTGCTGAAGGTCGGGATGCCCATCGACGGGCGGATAGCCCATGTAGCTGCCAAAGCCCCACCACGCCGTCCCAACCGGCGGATAGCCGTAAAGCGGCTCGGCATAGGGCATCGGCGTCACCGGGATGTCGTCTTCTTCCTCGGCGTAGTCGTCCTCTGACGCGGGGACGTAGTAGGTTTCCTCGAAGGTGGGGAGTTTCTGCAAATTGGCTTCGGTCTTGCGAAGCGTCACCCGGTCGTCGGTCGCCTGATCGATCAGGTTCACGGGCAGAACCTTGTCCTCGCTGAACAGCCAGCCCTGCCGGATGATCACGTCGCTGACCTCGTCGGTTTTGGGATCGAGCACCACCCGGTCAATCGTGCCGACATCCTGATGGTCGGCGGTATAGACATGCGTGCCTTCTTTGAACTGCATCTTCGCCCTCCTGTCTGCTGTGGATAATTCCAACGCAGCGTCGTCATTGCACAATTACAAATACAATTATATTCTGTGCTATGAACTGAAATGAGGGCTTAGAAAAACCAAAGCGGATGCTGAGAAAATTCGGATTATTTCATCGTCAGGGCAGCTTGCGTTATACTGTTAAGTGTTCAAAATCAGAAAACAGGATGACCCTTGATCACCCCCTGTTAGGGCGCGAGCAAGACCTCGATGCGTTGATGCAGTTGATGCGCCGCCCCGACCTGCGTCTGCTGACCCTGACCGGGCTGCCCGGCGTGGGCAAGACCCGGCTGGCGACCGAGGTCATGGAGCGGACGCAGGCGGGTTTCGCCGACGGCACCTGTATGGTCGCGCTGGCAGCCGTCCATGAACTCGGAACTGGTGCCGATCACGGTGGCGCGGGCGCTGGGCATCCCCGAAACCGGAACCGCCTCGTTTGAGGACAGCCTCAAAGCCTTTCTGAGCGACAAATCCATGCTGCTGTTCCTCGACAACTTCGAGCAGCTCCTCGACGCCGCGCTGCTGGTCGCCGATCTGTTGAGCGCCGCGCCCGGCTTGAAAGTGCTGGTCACCAGCCGGATCGCGCTGCGGCTTTCCGGGGAGCAGGAATACGCGGTGCCGCCGCTCTCGCTGCCCGACCTCAGCAATCTGCCGCCGCTGGGTGAACTGGTGCAGACCCCGGCGGTGGCGCTGTTCGTCGCCCGCGCGCAGGCGATCACGCCGCAGTTCCAGCTCACCTACACCAACGCCGCGACCGTCGCGCAGGTCTGCCACCGACTCAACGGGATTCCGCTGGTGATCGAGCTGGCGGCGGCGCGGAGCAAAGTGTTCACGCCGCAGGATTTGCTGGCTCGGCTGACGAATCAGCTTGCGGTGCTGACCGGAGGCGCGCAGGACTTGCCCACCCGCCAGCGAACCCTGCGCGGCGCGCTGGAATGGAGCTACGACCTGCTTCAGCCCAACGAGCAGGTGATTTTCCGGCGCGTGGGCGTGTTCGTGGGCGCATGGACGATTGAAGCCGCCGAGAGTATCTGCGGCGGCGAGGTGATCGACGGGCTGGAAACGCTGCTCAATCACAGCCTGCTGCAATCGCGCGAGGGCGTTCACGGCGAAACTCGCTTCACCATGCTGGAACTGATCCGCGAATACTCGCTGGAGCAGTTGACCCTGCGCGACGAGCTTTTCGCCATGCAGCGCCGCCATGCCGATTACTATCTGGCGCTGGCGGAAGCCGCCGAAAATCAACTGCAAGGCGCGGATCAGCGGATGTGGCTGGAACGGCTGGAACAGGATCACGATAATTTGCGCGCCGCGCTGCAGTGGTCGCTGGAACACGACCCGACCACCGCGCTGCGCCTGAGCAGCGTGCTGTGGTATTTCTGGTTCACACGCGGCTATTTCAGCGAGGGGCGGCTGTGGCTGTCGCAGGCGGTCATCAAAGCCGATTCCAGCCCCGACAAGGTGAAGCTGATCGCCAAAGCCCTGCACGGCGCGGGGACACTCGCTTACCAGCAAGGGGATTACCCGCAGGCGCGCCAGCACCTCGAAGCCAGCCTCGCGCTGCGCCGCCAGATCAAGGATCAGGCGGGTATGGCGTCCACCCTGAACAACCTCGGCAATCTGGCGCACGACGAAAGCCAGATGGAGCAGGCGGACGCCTGCTACCGCGAGAGTTTGGCGCTGCGCCGCGCGCTCGGCGATCAGCGGGGCATCGCGGCGGCGCTGAACAATCTTGGCAATCTGGCGCTGTATCGCGGCGACTATCCCGAAGCGGGCGCGCTCTACGAGGAAAGCCTGAGCATCCGGCGCGCGCTCAACGAGAAGGGCGGGATCGCCGTTTCGTTGAACAATCTCGGCATCGTCGCGCTGCGGATGGGCGAGTATGCCCGCGCCGCGCTGCTGCAAGAAGAAAGCCTCGCCATCAAGCGCGAGTTGGGCGACGAGGATGGCGCGTCCTTCGGCTTGAGCAATCTAGGCGAAATTGCGCTGTACGAGGGCGATTTCGAGCGAGCGGAGGCGCTGTTCGCCGAAGCGCTGGAGATTTGCCGCGCCATCGGCGACCAGTGGGGCATCGGCAGCGCGCTCACCAATCTGGGCGTGACGGCGATCCATCGGGGTGATTACGGGCGCGCGGTCGCGCTGATTCAGGAAGGGCTGTCGCTCAAGCGCACGCAGGGGGATCGCTGGGGGATTGCGATTTCGCTGGACAACCTCGGCGCAGTCGCGCTTCAGCTTGGCGACTTGGCTCAGGCGCACGAGCAGTTCAGCGAAAGCCTGCGCCTGAGCAGCGAAATCGGCGACAAGCAGGGCATGGCAACCAGTCTGATCGGCTTGGCGAGTGCTGCTCTTGCCGAAGAACGATGGCTGCTGGCGGCGCATCTGCTCGGCGCGGCGGAAACCCGGCTCGACGCCATTGGCGGCGTCCGCGCCATCCCGCCGATCAGCTTGGCGCAGTACCATCAGGTGCGCGCGGCGCTTCAAGCCGCGCTGGTGCCGAGCGTCCTCTACGCGGCGGAATCGGCGGGGCGCGCGCTCACGCCGGAGCAGGCGCTTCAGTTGAAGGATGAAGCGCTCAGCGCCGCCGACTCCGGCGAGTCGCCCGGCTTGACTTCCCGTGAGATCGAAATCCTGCGGCTGATCGCGCAGGGCTTGACCTACGCGCAGGTCGCGGAGCGGCTGGTCATCAGCACCCGCACGGTGGATGCGCACCTGCGCTCGATCTACAACAAGCTGGAAGTCAATTCGCGCCACGAGGCAACCCGCTACGCGGTCGAGCATCACCTGATTTAAGCTGCCCAGAAATAGGGAACTGTCCCCGATGTGCCCATTTTGGATTGCTGATAGACTGCTGATCATGTCTAAACTCTCATAGAGCGGGAGCGGCGTATGAACATCGGGATCATCGGCACGGGCAAAATGGGGGGCGGATTAGGGCGGCTGTGGGCGCAGAAAGGGCACGCCGTCGTGTTCGGCTCGCGCGATCCGTACAAGGCGATCCAGTTGGGCGAGTCGATTGGCGCGATGGCGACTGGCGCGACCATCGAGAAAGCGGCGCAGCACGCCAACCTGATTCTGCTGGCGGTGCCGTGGGTCGCAGTCGAAAACGCGATCAGCCTCGCCGGGTCGCTGGATGGCAAAATCCTGATCGACTGCACTAATCCCATGACGCCGGACTGCCTGCGCCTGCTGATCGGGCACGATACCTCCGGCGCGGAGCAGATCGCGGAATGGGCGCCAGGCGCGCAGGTCGTGAAGGCGTTCAACTACATCTACGCGCAGATCATCCAGACCAGCCCGCGATTCGGCGCGCAGAACGCCACCGTGTTCTACTGTGGCAACGACATCAACGCCAAAGAAACCGTCGCCCGCTTGATCGAGGACGCGGGATTTGATCCGGTGGACGCCGGGTCGCTGCAAAACGCTCGCTATCTTGAGCCGCTCGCCGAGCAGATGATCCAGTTGGCGTATGTCTTGAAAGTCGGCACCGATCAGGCGCTCAAGATCATTCGCCGCTAGGAGCAGTAGCGGCTGGCGAAGCCCGGTGGCACCAGCGCGCTGTTGGTCAGGTAGACCATGCCATTGGTGGTGGGGTAGCTCAGCCGATTGGACACCGGCACGCTGTTGTCGATGATGAAGCCGTCCGCCGTCGCGCGGAAGCTGTGATTGGTTCCCGCCAGCGTCGAGACGCTGCCCGCGTTCACCAGTTGAGTCGCGTTGTACGAGCCGACCAGAATATGATTCAGCACCAGCTCGCGTAGCGCGGCGGTGTTGGAGAGGGCGCATTGGTACAGTGACGCCGCTGCTTGCAGCGCCGCGCCGTCGGTGGGCGCGAACACCGTGAGCGGAAGCAGATTGTTCGACAGCAGTTGATCCAGCCCGGACTGTTCCAGAATGGAGACGATGTTCTCGGTCGCGTAGAGCGTGGTGCCGTCCGAAAGCTGGAGATCAGCGGTCAGTCCGCGCAGAAAAGTCATGCTGTCCACCGGGACGCGGCGAATGGTGCCGATCTGGTAAGACGACGCCGAGGTGCCCGGATAGCTCCCCATCAGGCTGTACAGATAAATCACGTTCGGCTCGAAAAACCCGAACTGCTGGCGGAAAATCACGTTCTGCGGGTTGTTCTGGTCAACCGCCGAAAGCGTGGCATAGCTGCGCGCTTCGGCGCTGCCCACCGCCACCTGACGGTAGCCCGCGTTCTCCACAATCGGCGTGCTGTTGGAAGTCACGGTCAGTGTGGGCGAGTTGCGGATGCTGTTGACCAAAATCACGCAGGACGCCTTATCCAGCTTGTCGACGCACAGGTTGTCCTCGTCGATGAAGGTCATTTCCAGCGAATTATCGCTCGCCGCGCCGACCAGCACCGCCGTATGATGACCGGGCGTGAGCGGTGGCACCGACCATTCGCGTATGAAGGTCGGACCGCGCGTCGGCAGGATGGTGGTGCGAATGAAGGTTGAGGTGTCGGCGTCGAAGGCGATGTAATCGCTCGCCGAGCCGGGACTGAGGTTGGTCAGGATGGTGCGCCCGTCCGCCAGCGTCACCGAGACGGCAGTCCCGTCATTGGCAAGCTGAAGGATGCGCAGAAAGGCGCTGCTCCCAGCCGCCGAGACGCTCGCCGTAGCCAGCAGGATAAACGCCGCTATCAGGATGCCGCCGACTCGTCGCTTGACCATTTCCGCCTCGCTTTTCTGTAACCATTTTCTAAATTATACGTCGGAATCGCTCAGCCGCTTGAGGAATCCGGTCATCAGCCGCAGCGTGTCATAGCGCTGGTGCGCCCGCGCTGCGACCTGCTCGCGCTGCGCCAGCACCGTATGCAGCGGCGAGTCGTCCAGCGGGAGCGTCTGCAAAGCAGCGCGCGCCTCGCTCAGCAGCGTCTCGGCGAGTTCCGCCATCTGCACCAGCACGCGATGCCGATCAATCCAAAACTGCAATTCGTCGCCGCTGACCTGCGCCACATCTTCAATCGGGCGGTTCTCCGCGTCCAGCGCCAGCACCACCGGGAGCGTCCAGCGCCCGCCCTCGAAATCGTCGCGCCAGTCGTTGGCGTCGTCCAGCAGTTGATCGACGAAGGTGAGGTGGGTGTAATAGGCGCAAAGCGGCTCAGCGCGCTCCGGCTGCCCGCTGATCTCCGCCATGGTGGTGATGATCGCGCCGATTAGGTCGGATCGGCTCTTGCAGACCTGCCGCATGGTGTCCAGCGAGTAGACCGCCGTATGACCATCGACGCAGGCGGTTTCCAGCGCCAGCCCGTTCCACAGACCCGCCAGCGCCGCGTGATAGCGGCTCCAGAAGCCCTCGCCGCAGGCGTCCTGGTAGAGCCGCTCCCCCTGAATCCGTAGCTGATTTCAGAAGCAGCGGCACAGTTGGGAGGTCGGGTATCTGCCGATCCACCATCTGGTCGGTGATCACCACCTCGATGATGGTCAGCCACCACGCCTCGCCGATCTTCAGCAGCAGATCGTCTGGCAGGGCGAAGTAATCCGCCACCATGAACGGGACGAAGCTGTACTGAGGTTGATAAACGTCTTGGGCGATATTATCGGTGTGACGCTCGTCGGCATCGTGCCGCAGAATGCGTAAATCGGTCGCCAGCGGCTGAAGCGAACCCTGCATCTCGCCGACGATTTGCTCATAGAACTGGTTGAGCGCCCGATATGGAATTGAGAAGGTCATCGCAGCGTTGGGGCTAGACCCAGTCGTCGCCGTGATCTTCTTCGACCAGCTTGCGGATGTATTTGAAGTAATCCACAACCTGCACCACGTCGGCTTCGGTCATGTTCAGTTGCAGCAGCGTCGGGCGCGGATTGGCGAGGAACGATGCCCCCACTTCCGGGCTGAGCACCAACTGCTCCATCATGGTGTTCAGCGCGAGGACTTGGCGGTCGGTAAGCTTCGGCGCGGGCTTCGGTTTGGCGGCTTTGGGCATGATGAAAATCCTTTGTGTAAGAACAGATTTGATGGAAATCAGATGACATTATAGATTTTAGGGTATAAATTACGCACTTTCGCATTCAATGTAAATATAGGGAGAGAATTTACTTTGTTCATAAATCTGCCGCCTGATCGAAAAGGACACTGAAGCAGATGCTCCAACAAGCCAGTACCACCGGCAGCCGCTACCAGACATACGAAATGATCGGTCGCGGCGGGATGGGGGCGGTGTATCGCGTGCTGGATCGGCTGACGGGCAGGACGATTGCGCTCAAGCGGGTGGTGCGCGGCGCGGACGACCTCGACTTCGAGAAATCCTCGGCGATTCGAGATCGGGAGTTGCTGGCGCTGGCGTTGGCGAACGAGTTTCAAATTCTGGCGCGGCTGCGCCATCCCCACATCGTCAGCGTGCTGGATTTCGGCTTCGAAGCCGACCAGCAGCCCTATTTCACGATGGACTTGGTGCTGAATCCCCGCAAGATCAACGACGCGGCACAGGATCAGACCGAGAGCGAGCGGGTGCGGCTGCTGCTTCAACTGTTGGAGGCGCTGGCATATCTGCACCGCCGGGGCATCATCCACCGCGACCTAAAGCCCGATAACGTATTAGTGGACGAGCAGGGGCAGGTGCGCGTGCTGGATTTCGGGCTGGCGCTGACCGCGCAGTACGCCCGCACGCAGGAGGACGCGCTCTACGGCACGCTGGCATATATCGCGCCCGAAGTCTTGACCGGAAAAGCTGCCAGCGTCGCGTCTGACCTGTACGGCTTCGGCTTGATCGCCTACGCGGTGTTCAGCGGCGGCTATCCCTTTGACACCTCCAGCCAGCACAGCCTCGTCCGTGTCATCCTCAACGACCTGCCCGATCTCGATCCGTTGAGCGCCCCGCTGGCTCCGGTGGTGGGGCGGCTGCTCGCCAAAGACCCGGACGACCGCTATCGCAGCGTCGATGCGGCGATGGAGGCGCTCTGCCGCGCGACCCGTTATCCCCGCCCGCAGGAGACACAGGCGATCCGCGAAAGCTACCTGCAATCCGCCGCCTTCATCGACCACGAAGCCGAGCTTCGCAGGCTGCAAGAGTTGATGCGCGCCGAGCAGAACGGCAAAGGCGCGGTCTGCCTGATCGCGGGCGAGAGCGGCGTGGGCAAGTCGCGCCTGCTCAACGAGGTGCGGGTGCGCGCGCTGGTGGCGAACGTGCTGGTGCTGCCGGGACAGGCAGTTGCAGAAGGCGGCAGCCCCTATCAGGTGTGGCGCGGGATCATGCAGTGGCTGTGCGCCATCACCGACTTGAGCGACCTCGAGGCGCAGGTGCTCAAGGACTTGGTGCCCAACATCGAGGACATCCTGCAAAAAGAAGTGCCGGACGCGCCGGGGCTGTCCGGGCAGGCGGCGCAGGAGCGCCTGATCAACGTGGTTTCCGGCATCTTCCGCCGCCAGAACTCAGCCCGCGATGGTGATTCTGGAGGATTTGCAGTGGGCAGGGCAGGAGAGCATCACCCTGCTGAAGGCGCTGGTGCAGGTCGCCAGCGAAACCCGCCTGCTGATCCTCGGCAGCTACCGCTACGACGAAGCGCCCTACCTTTCCGAACAGATTCCCGGCGCGGAATTTCTGCGGCTGGATCGGCTGAGCCGGGAGGAAGTCTCCGAGCTGGCACATTCCATCCTCGGCTCCATCGAGCTGGAGCCGCAGGTGATCGCCTTCCTTCAGCACGAAACCGAAGGCAACGCCTTCTTCGTGGTCGAGACCATGCGCACGCTGGCAGAAGAAGCGGGCGAGCTTCGCAAGATCGCCTCGCTCCCGGTCGATCACCCGATTGCGGCGGGCGGCGTGATGGCGGTGCTTCAGCAGCGCCTCGACCGCATCCCGCCGGACGCGCGATCCCTGCTGCACGATGCGGCGATCATCGGGCGCGAACTCGACCTGCGGCTGCTAAGCCGCCTCGCGCCGGAGACCGATCTGCAAAAGTGGCTGGTCGCCTGCGCCAACGCTGCCGTGCTGGAAGCGCAGGAGAACCGCTGGTACTTCGCCCACGACAAGCTGCGCGAATATTTGCTCGCCAGCCTGAGCGAGAACGGCGAGACGCTGCGCCAGCTTCATCAACAGGTGGCGCTGGCGATTGAGGCGGTCTACGGCGAGCAGGACAACATGATCGCGTCGCTGGCGCATCACTGGACGCAGGCGCAGTCCCCCGAAAAAGCCGTCTACTATCTGGAAAAGGCGGCGCTTCAGGCGAGCATCGGCGCGCACACCACCGTGATCGACTACGTGAACAAGTCGATGGAGTTCGAACTCGCGGCTGGGAACCGTCAGCCCGATGCGGCTCGCGCGCCGTCACAGCTTGCTCGGCAATGCCTACTATGGTCTTGGCGATTACAAGCAGGCGGAAATCCACATGCAGGCGGCAGCCCGCTATTTGGGTGCGGCAGTCACGCCGGAACCAAGCTGGCGAGTCGGCGCGGCGGTGATGCGGCAGGTCGGCGTGCAGGTGCTGCATCGGATCGCGCCATCGCGCTATCTCGGCAAGCGCAGCAGCGCCGAAGTGGACAGCAGCATCTACACTGCGCTGTTCAACAAGCAGGTGGTCTATTCGTATCAGGGCGACATGCTCAAGGTGCTGCACGCCGGGCTGGTCACGCTCAACACGGTCGAGACGCTTCAGCCCTCCGAGAGTCGCTAACCCGGCGATGGCTTACGGCGCGCTGACGCTGGCGACCGGACTGATGGGACTGCATTCGGTGGCGGGCTACTACGGTCGGCTCACCAACGCGATTTTGCCGAAAGCAGGCGCGCATCAGCGGGTGCTGTCGCGGGCGCTGTTGGGCATGTACGCCTCGCAGCGCGCCGATTGGGACGAAGCGCTGGAAACTATCACCAACGTAGTCAACCGCTTCAACGAGATCGGCGCGTTTCACAGCGCCGACGAGAGCGTCAGCTACTTGGGGCGGGTTCACGCCTACACCGGCGATTTCGACCACGCGCTCAACCTGCTGACCGAGAGCTATCAGCGCACCAAGCGGCGCAACGACCGTATCATCCGCTTGCAGTTGTACGTCGTGCTGGTGCTGCTGCTGATTCGCAAGCGTCAGTTGAACTCGTTCGCGGATAGGTCGCTGCTGCTGGACGAGTTCGAGCGCTGAAACCGCCTTCAGCGAAGCCTTTGAAGCCAATCCACTCAACCGAGGCTTCTATCAGGCGCTGCGGGCGCTGTATTTCTCTCGCATGGGGGATCAAGCCTCCGCCGCTGCCTGCCTGCGTGCTTGCGCGAGCGTGGCGCTGGATCGGGGTATCGAGCGCAGCGTCCTGTACTACGAGCTTTACACCCTGCTGACCGAACTCAGCGCCATGCTGCCGGATTCCGACGCGCAGTTTGCGGGCGCGCTCAAGAAGCTCGGTCTTTACGCGAAGGTGTTCACGCTGGCGAAGCCGCGCCTGTATCTGTATCTGGGCTTGGCGGAGCAGCGGGCAAATCGGCTGCCGCAGGCGCATGACCTGTGGCAGAAATCGCTGCAATCCGCGGGCGCGCTGCGAATGCCCTACGACGAGGCGCTGGCACATACCGCGCTGGCGCAGTCGGCTCGCTCTACCGACGCCGAGCGCGACGCTCACGCGCAGCAGGCGCGTCAGTTATTCCAGCAGATGAAGGCTGCCGACAACTTGGCGCGCTTGTCGTTTCCCATATAATAAAAATTGCGAATAATCGCAAAAGGGGAAACGACATGATCGCGCTTGCGTATATTGCCGGATTCATTGCCGTTGGATTCATCGCCGTCGGAGTGCTGGTGACGCCGTTTGGCTTCAGCGGCAGCGCGGGTGAATCTTATTCGCCGCTCAATCACTGGATTTCCGATCTGCTGAAAGCCGCCTATTCGCGCTGGGTGTGGCTGATTCGCATCTGCTTTATGGTCGGCGGAATCGCGTTTGGCGTCCACATGATCGGTGTGGCGACCAAGATTCCCGATTCCGGCACGGCGTGGGCGTTTGCCATCATCGGCGCGCTTTCCGGCATCTTCGGCATGTTGGTCGGCGTGTTCCCGGAGGGCAAGGTTCACGGTGGAGTGGCGCTCGGATTTTTCGCCCTCGGCACCGTCGATCTGGCGCTGTTCGGCGTCCACGTCTTGAACACCGCTACGTCCTTTTATCCGAAGTGGTTCGCCATTCCAAGTTTTCTGATGGTCGCGTCGTTTGTCACGCTCGGCATCGGCTCTATCGTCGAATTCGTCCGCAGCGGCTTCCGGGATGTCGATTTTCCGCCGCCTGACCAGCGCGCCGCCGTGCTGCTGATTCCCACCACCGAATGGCTGTCGCTGATTCTGCTGCTGCTCTGGGTGGCAATCGTCTCGTTCTTCTTGGTCGGCAAATAACCTACGCGCTCTGAAGGTCGGCTGCCGCGCTCATCGGAAAGCGGTTTATCCGGCGAGCGCGGCATTTTGCATGTGGCGCGACTACGCCCCTAATAATTTAACGCTGCACGGGATGATAGTGCGATATAATGCGGTCAACCGATGGAAACGAAAAAGCGGTATCCGGCTTGGGAATTAGACTTGATGAAACCAGACGGTAGCTATTTCTCTGCCCCATTTTCAGCCACCGATTTGCTTGCTCAGGAGAGTTGAACCACCATGACTGAAGAAACCAGTTCCGATCAGGTCGCGCAGGTACTCGCCGCCAGCAAAGAGGAAATTTTGAACGGCTGGGTCGAGAACCAACTGCATGATCGCCGTATTCGCACCGAATTGTTCGATCCGGAGGAATTGCAGCGAGAATCGCGCGACTATCTGAATGCGTTAGCGACCGCGACCGCGTCCGGCAATCTGAGCGACATCACCGCCAGCGAGTACGAGCCGGTGGTCAGACTGCTGGCGCGCATCTCCGCGAACCGGGATCGGCGCGGCTTCACGCCTTCGGAAACCGCCTCGTCGATGATGTCGCTGAAAAACTCGTGGCATCTGGCGCTTCAGACCCACTACGGGGATCAGCCGGAATTGCTGACGCGCGATGTCGTAACCGTCTCGATCTTGGTGGACTCGCTGGCGCTGGTGACCTTCTTCGAATGGTCAAAACGCCGCGAGGAGATTATCACCCGCCAGACCCGCGAGATTCTCGAACTCTCCACGCCGGTGGTGCAGGTGTGGGAAGGCGTGGTCATCGCCCCGCTGATCGGCACGCTGGATACGCAGCGCGCGCAGCAGTTCACCGAACGCCTGCTGGACGTGATCGTCAACACCGAATTGTCGGTCGCGCTGGTGGACATCACGGGCGTGGTCGCCATCGACACCCGAACCGCGCAGCATTTGATCGAAACCATCAGCGCGGTCAGGCTGCTGGGTGGGCAGGTGATCATGACCGGAGTCAGTCCCTCGGTCGCGCAGACGTTGGTGCATCTCGGCGTGGAACTCGCGGGGGTGGTGACGCGCTCGTCGCTGGCGGCAGGGCTGCGGCTGGCGCTGGACATGCTCAATTTGCAGGTGATCGCCAAAGAGCGGAAGCCGTAGCCCACAAAGTCGATTCTCTGGAAAAAGGTGTGAATAAGGTGGCAAATGCGAATATCTCGGTGGTTCGGGTGCGCGACGTGCTGATGGTCACTATGCCTGCCGACCCGGACGATGGCACCGTCTCCATGTTTCAGGCGAAAGTGCTCGAAGCGCTCGACCACTACCAATCCAAAGGCTTGATTTTGGACATCGCGCTGGTAGAGACTCTGGATTCCTTCTTTGCGCGGGTCATCGCCGAGACCGCGCAAATGGTGGCGTTGATGGGCGCGCGCATGATCGTCGCCGGGATGCGCCCCAGCGTTGCCATCACCGCGACTCAACTGGGCTTGTCGCTCGGCAGGGCGACCGCCACGCTCAACGTGGATCGGGCGCTCGACCTGCTGCTTAGTTCCCCGACGCGGGAGTGAGTGCCATGACGGTTGTGAAAGCGGGGGAAGTCCCAATTGACTCGGAAGGCGACATCATCTCCGTGCGTAAAATTGCGCGCGACACCGCGACCGAAATCGGTTTCGGGATCACCGACGTGACCCGAATCGTGACCGCCGCCTCCGAACTCGCCCGCAACATCTACATTTACGCGGGCGCGGGGATCATGTACTGGCGGGTGCTCAACGTGGGCGGGCGCATCGGCATCGAACTGACGTTTGAGGACAAGGGTCCCGGCATCCCGGATATTCAGCAGGCGATGCAAATGGGCTACACCACCAGTAAGGGTTTGGGCATGGGCTTGCCCGGCGCTAGGCGCTTGATGGACGAAATGGACATCAAGTCTGAGGTCAGTGTGGGCACCACCGTGACCGTCCGAAAGCTGCTGAGGAACTAACTGCGTGACTTCATTATCGACGCGAAAAATCGAGGTGTGGCATCGCACCGACGCGGGTGAAGCCCAGCAAATGGCGAAGACGATGGCGAAAGCGTTGAATTTTGACGACAAAGCCTGCGAAGAAATTGCGATTGCCGTCAGCGAGTTAGCCGCCAATTTGCTCGATCACGCGCAGGGCGGAACCATTGTCTTGACGCCGCTGGCGCAGGGAGATCGCAGCGGGCTTCAGGTTGAGGCGGTCGACACAGGACCCGGCATTGAGGATGTCGAGCAAGCCATGAAAGACGGTTTCACGACTTCTGACGGACTCGGCTTCGGGCTGGGCGCGGTCAACCGTCTGATGGACGAGTTCGAGATCGCCAGCCAGCCGGGGGAGGGCACCCACGTCATCTGCAAACGCTGGATACGGGTGGACGCGCCTTTGCTGTCGCCCAACCCGTTGGAATTCGGCGTCGCAACTCGTTCCCATCCTATGACCGACGTGAACGGCGATACCTTCGCCTTCGTGCATTGGGGCGGGAACTCGCTGGTGGCGGTGATCGACGGTGTGGGGCACGGCCGGAAGCGCATCGCGCTGCCCAAACCGCCCGCAATTACGTCGAGACCCATTTCGATCAACCGCTCGACCTGATTTTTCGCAATACCGGCTACGCCTGTCACGGGCTGCGCGGCGTCGTAATGGCGCTCGCCCGCTTCGACTGGATCTACGAGCATCTTACCTTCGCCAGCATCGGCAATATCGAATCGCGCGTGATTGGCGCGCCGGAGCCGGTCAACCTGATGGTGCGGCGCGGCGTGGTGGGCGGCAATGCGCCCAAGCCAGTGGTGACCGAGCATCACTGGGACGCCAGCTACCTGCTCATTCTGCATTCGGACGGCGTGAAATCGTCGTGGCGCTGGGACGACTTTGTGATGCTGGCGAACAAGCCTGCCAATGCCATCGCGCAGGCGCTGCTTCAGGCGCTCAACCGGGATGACGATGATGCGACGGTGGTGGTGGTTCGGAACAGCTTATCATGAGCGATTTTAACTTACAGGAGCAGTTGGCGTCGGTCACGGCGCGCAGCCTGTCCTTGCAAGAGGAACTGGCGGATACCGATCAGGGGTTGATCGCCCTGACGATTGAGCACGACGAGCAGCTCCGCACCCTACACGACGAACTGGCGCGCACCAATTCCGAGCTGGTGCAGTTGGCGCTGGAACTGGAAGACCGGGTCGCTCAACGGGTGGATGAACTCCGGCTCGCGGAAGAACGCTACCGCAACATCTTCGAGAACGCGGTCGAGGGCATTTTTCAGGCGACTCTCGCTGGGCGCTTCATCACCGCCAATCCCGCGCTTGCCCGGATGCTCGGCTACCCGTCTCCGCAGGAACTCATGGATCAAGTGACCGACATCGATCCGATGCTCTACGTTGAGGCGGAGCAGAGCGCCCAGTTCAAGCTGCTTTTGCTTACCGAAGGAACGGCGCAGGGCTTCGAAGCCCAGTTCCGGCGCAAGGACGGTGCGATCATCTGGATACAGATGAATGCGCGTATGGTGCGCGGCGAAAGCAGCCAACCCGACTATTATGAGGGCACCATCGAAGATGTCACCGCTCGGAAACGCGCGGAGGACGAACTCCGCACGCTGAACGTCGAACTGGAGCAGCGTATCGCCGCGCGCACTGCCGAGATCATGGCGGTGAACAAGGAACTGGAAGCCTTCAGCTACTCGGTTTCGCACGACCTGCGCGCGCCGCTCCGCAGCATCGACGGCTTCAGCCGGATTCTCTTGGATGAGAATCCCGGCGATGAAAACAGCCAGCATTACCTGCTGCGGGTGGTCGAGTTGTCGCAGCGCATGGGGCAGTTGATCGACGACCTGCTCTCGCTCTCTCGCGTGACCCGCAGCGAACTGAGCCGCGAGCAGGTTGATCTCAGCGAAATGGCGGCGGACATCATCGAGGAGCTGCGCGAGCGAAGCCCGGAACGCACGGTCGAATTCGTCGCCCAGCCGAATTTGACCGTCAACGCCGATTGGCGGCTGCTACGGATCGTGCTGGAAAACCTGCTCGGCAATGCGTGGAAGTATTCACGCAAGCAGCCCAACGCTCGCATCGAACTGGGCACGGTGGAGCGCGAGCAGGGCATCGCCTATTTCGTGCGCGACAACGGCGCGGGCTTCGACATGCGCTACGCGGGCAAGCTGTTCGGCGCCTTCCAACGCCTGCACAGCGAGGACGAATTCGAGGGCACCGGGATCGGTCTGGCGACGGTGCAGCGGATTATCCATCGGCACGGCGGCGAAGTCTGGGCGGAAAGCGCCGTAAATCAGGGTTCGACCTTCTACTTCACGCTGAGCCAGAATCCGCCCTGACCCGCCGCCGCCGCGCTCACCGGATGATCGATTGGGTCACCGGGAGCAGCCACGGCATTTCGACCAGCGCAATCGTCGTGGTGATGCCCGCGAACACGATCCAGCCGATCCACGCCACCGCAATATCTACAAATCGATTTGTTATGCTCTCATCGCTGCCGATGCCGCCGCCGTATCGCTCGTAAAACTCCCACCCAATTGTGAAGACGACCACCAGCGGAAACGGCACTCCCCACGATCCCAACACGACGCCGATCATCGTGTGTGCGACCGTCCACAGATCGACCGCCATCGTGTCGTTGTTCAGCGGTAGACCGCGCTGCTTGAGCGAGCGCTCGTGCCACGAGAGCCAGACCACCCAGGTGACTCCAAGTACCATGCTGGCGATACGGATCACCCAGACCAAAGTGGGCTGATCTTCGATGGGAGCGGTAAGCCCGCTCAGCGTGCCTGCCACCAGCCAGATCACAACTCCAAGCACCGCTTTTCTTGTCGATGTCGAGCCTGCATCCATTGCGTGATCAGAAGTGGTCATGATGGCTTCCCCTTCCACCCGTTCGATTTGCCTGACAAGTAGGGGGTGATGTTGGGCGATGCATGTGAGGAGGGGCGATCAAGCGCTTGTCATGTACACCTATCTATGTCGTCGTGAACACGACAAAATGGTCGGAATCGAACGGAATTGGCTCAGCGCCCGGCTCCGAGATACAGAGGTTGGACACAGATTACCGACGGTCGGGCTAAATCACTTTGATGCGTTCACGGAGAGCGTGAAATCACCACTTCAAGTAAATTTGCAGAATCTAATTTTAGCCCGGCTTATGAACGATACGTATCACATGCGAGTGCCGAATGTCGCAGCCGGGCAGTCTGTTACGTCACATTGTGGCGGTTAGAAGCGGTGACGCGCGAACGTGCTGCTCTTTCGCGTCATACAGGGACCGAGATAGCGAAACTAATCCGAAGTGGATTAGGCGCTTTCTTCCGGGTTGTTCAGGCGGAAGCCGTGCCCGCGCACCGTGATGATATACTGCCATTCAGGATCGACCTCCGCGAGGCGGTCGCGCAGGCGGCGCACCAGCGCGTCAATCGCCTGCTCGCTGACGCCCTCGCCAATCGCATCGGGCCACACGGTTTCGACCACCGTATCCCGCGTGCAGATGCGCCCGGCGCTGGTGTAGAGCATCTCCAGCAGCCGATACTGGGGCGGGCTGAGCGGCGGGTCGATCTCACTGTCGTTGATGAACACCCGGCGCGCGTCCCGATCCAGCCGCAGCCGACCGCCGCTCAGGTTCACGGGCACCTGAAATTCCAGCGGGGCGGTCGCGCCGGAGCCGATGAACTCCATGATCACCGCCATCGCCAGTTGAATCTTGTCCCCGTCGTACAGGTGGCGCGTGCCTTTTAACTGCTGCCCGTTGACCCACGTGCCATTTTTGCTCTCTAAATCTTCAATGTAATAAGCGTCGTCTTGTTTGAATATTCGGATGTGCTGGCGGGAAATCTGGCGTTCGGGCAGCACGATGTCGCATTCGTCGCCCCGCCCAATAACCTCGTCGTCCTGTGCCAGAATCCACTGTTGATCCTTAACCTTATCGTCGTGAATGATCAGGATTGGGCGTTCCTTATTGGATTCAGCCATACCCTCACCTACCGTTGAGAATCATTAAACTGATTGTTCATTATACACACTCTCGTCTCACTGGCTAGACGTGGTGTTAATCAGCGCGTTTGCGGATTCGACGTAGCCCGTCCACAAGCCTTGATCGGTGTAGATCGGCGTCGCCAGCGACCCCGCGTCCTGCACGATCTGCCCGTTCAGATTGTTGCGGTAGAACGCGCGCACCGAGGGGTTGCCTGACGTGATGCTCGGATCGGGCAGCACGTTCCCCGCCGGGAATTCCACCGTGATCACGCAGCTTTGGCGCGGACCCAGCAGCCGCAGATCGCTTTCCGGCACGGTGCCGCTGACTTGCAGCGGACTCCCCGCGAACAGCGAGTTGCTGGGTGTGAAGATCAAGCCGATGCCATTGCCGCCGCTGTCGCCCACCGTCACGTGATCCGGGTCGAACACGAACGGCACCGTCCCCAGCGAGTTGTTGGTGATCACGATGTTCACGTTCCAGATACCGCTGGCGTCGGTGGGGCTGGGTAGGGGCGTGGTCTGCACACTCAGGCTGAACGGATCGGTCGCCGAGCGCCCCAGAAGCGATTGATGCTCCGCGCGGTCGTCCGCTGTCCGCAGCCACGTGCAGGGCACGCCCTGATAGAACTGCGGGCTGATGTTAGAAAGCAGGCGCGGCAGCGTGGTTGGACCCGCGAACACCGCCAGCAGCAGCAGCAGGATCAGCCCTACGAATATATTCGGATTGCGCGTCCGGCGGACGATATGCATCGGCTAACCTTCCAGCCAACGCCCCGCCGACTCAATCAGCGCGGCGGGCGCGAGAGCATCCCCATTGTGCCACATAATCGCGTGATCGTGCCCACGAAACCACGTGTATTGTCGGCGGATGAAATGATGCGTGGCGATCTGCGTGGCGAGGATCGCCTCGTCCAGCGGGGCGCCGTCCAGCAGATGCGCCGTAAGCTGCGCGTAGCCCAAGCCGCTCATCGAGGGCAGACTGCGAGAATAGCCTTTCGCCAGCAGCGCCCGCACCTCGTACAGAAAGCCCGCTGCCAGCATGTCCAGCACCCGTTGATCGGCTCGCGCGTACAATTCGGTTCGATCCAGTGTCAAGCCGAGCGTCATCACGCGGTAGCCGGGCGGCGATTTGCGCCGCTGCTCGCTGAACGGTCGCCCGGTGGTGAGACACACTTCTAGCGCCCGCACGATCCGCCGCAGATTGCGCGGCTCCACGAATTCCACCGCCGCCGGATCGAGTTCCAGCAGACGGCGGTACAGGGTTTCAACCTCCTGCGCTTCCATTTCGGCGCGTAGCGAGGGATTAGGCGGCACTTCCGGGATTGACCAGCCTTCCAGCACCGCCGTGATGTACTGCCCGGTTCCGCCGACCAGCAGCGGCAGCCGATTTCGCCCGTAAATCGCGTCGATGGCGGCGTAGGCGAGCCGCTGGTACTGCGCCAGCGAGAGGTCATCGTCCGGCGCTGCCACGTCGATCAGGTGATGGGGGACGGCTCGGCGCTGTTCAGGTGTCGGCTTAGCGGTGCCGATGTCCATCTCGCGGTAAATCTGGCGGCTGTCCGCGCCCACGATCTCGCCGCCGAGCGCCTGCGCCATCTGGATCGCCAGCCCGGTTTTGCCCACCGCCGTCGGACCCAGAATCACCAGCAGCGGGCTACCAGTCGAGCGCATCTTGGAAGTGTTCAATCGTGGGTGTGCCGTCCGGCGCGAAACTGACCGCGATCACGTCGATGCGCCAGTCACAATCCAGTTGTTTTGCTTCGAGGTACAAATACGCCAGCCGTTCGAGGATGCGCCGCTTGCGGGGGCTGATGCTCTCCAGCGCGGCGTCGAGTTCCGCTCCGCCGGGTGCGAACCTCGACGAACACCAATACCTCGCCTTCGCGCAGGATCAGGTCGAACTCCCCGACCGGAGCGCGCCAGTTCTTATCGACCAGCGCATAGCCACGCGCCTCCAGATAGGTGGCGGCGAGTTGTTCCCCCTGTTTCCCCAGCGCTGCGCGTCGTGTCATAAGCGGCTATTTATACCATAAGAATCAATAAGGGCAGGTTTCAAACCTGCCCCTACGAATCTTCATGCCTGTTGATCGTCGCCCGCCTAGCTGGTGGGCAAGACCTTGCGGAACTTATATCCGTAGACGATCACGCCGCGGGCCCCTTCAGCGGTCAGCTTGCGCGTGACCATTTCCACCCGGTCGCCAATCGCCAGTTCGCCATCCAGATCGGTGATCTGCGCCGTGATCAGCGGACCTTCGTCCAGCCGGATCAACGCCAGCACGTAAGGCGCTTGATCCTCATATCCCTCCGGCACTTCCTGAACGGTGGTATAGCTGTAGACTTCGCCAGTTCCGGCGAACGTGAACCGTTCAGTGACGTTGCGCGGCTGCATGATCAGCGACCTACCGCCGTACTCGGAACCCGCTCCTGCACCGGCTTCACCATGTCGCGTACTTCCATGCAGGGCTGCGGGCGCGCTTGCAGGCGAACTTCACCGTTCACGTAGCGCACGCCTTCCAAACGATACCGTTGTGAGTTCAGCCGCCAGTGGCGTGAGATTTGCATTCTCAATACTCCCTCAATACTTTCTTGCACTTGTGCCATTTCGCACAAGATTTGTCGATCATTGTAGGGCGAAAAGCCTATCAAAACCTATCATCGCGGCGGCAAAGGCTTTCAAACCCTCTCAATGATCCGGCTGTAAGCGTCACACTTGCAAAACGTGCGTGACCGCCGTGCTTGCCAGTCCGCCGAGGTTCTGGATCAGCGCCACCCGCGCGCCCGCCACCTGATTCGCGCCTGCCAGCCCGCGAAGCTGCAAGACCGCCTCGACCGCCTGATAGACTCCGGTCGCGCCCACCGGATTGCCGCGGCTTTTCAGCCCGCCGAAGGTGCTGATCGGCAGCCTGCCGTCCAGCCCGATCTCGCTGGCAAGTTTCCAGCCTTCGCCGCGCGCCGCAAATCCGGCTGCTTCCAGCGCCAGCACGCTCAGGATGGTGAAAGCGTCGTGCAGCTCGAACAGGTCAACCGCGTCGCGCTCGATCCCGGCTTGCGCCAGCGCCTTGCGCGTCGAGAGCATGACCGCTTTCAGGGCGTACAGATCGTCCCGGTCGTGCAGCGCCAGCGTATCGCTCGCGCCGCCGCTCCCGGTGATGCGGATCGGCTGCGGCACCAGATCGCCCGCGCGCTCGGCGCTGGTGAGGATCACGGCGGCTGCGCCGTCGGCGTCCGGGGCGCTGTCAAACAGGCTCACCGGGTCGGCGATCATCGGGAGCTTTGGCAAACGCGCCCGGCTTGAGCTTGTTGCGGTACATGGCGTTCTCGTTCTTCGATCCGTTGCCATGCGCGTTGATGCTGAAGTTCTCGAAGGCGTTGAGGTCAACGCCGTATTCCTGCATGTAGCGGCGCATGAGCAGGGCAGCCAATGCCGGGAGGGTTGCGCCGTGAATGGCTTCGTAATCGGCGTCGAGGCTGACGCTGCGCGCCTGCGTGCGCGCGCCGCCCACCATGTCGGTTGATTTTTCGACCCCCAGCACCATCGCCGTCTCGACCGCGCCGGACGCCACCGCCAGATAGCCCAGTCGCAGCGCCGCGCCGCCGGACGCCTCCGCCGCTTCGATGGTGAAGGCTTCGACCCCGTTCAGCCCGCTGTAGTCGGCGATCAGCGGCGCAAGCTGTGACTGGCTGCTGATCGATGCGCCGTAGGCGTTGCCCACATACAGCGCGTCGATCTCGCTCGCGCCCACGTCCTCGATTGCCGCTCGCGCCGCGTCTGCCGCCAGCATTCGCAGGCTGGCGTCCCAGTGTTCTCCCACCGGCGTCTGTCCCACGCCGATAATCGCCACGTCTCTCATCACCTGTTCCCTTCATCTGTAGGGGCGGGTCTTAGACCCGCCCCTACAACGTCCGTTTCAAATTAGTCCTTCAGCAGCTTGCGGTAGCGCACGTAGGTGCCGTAGTCGATCACCGTGCGGCGGGCGATGTAATCCCGCGTCTTGGGCGCGCGGTCGCGGATCGCGTTGATTCGCTCGGTCACCCGCAGGTCGAAGCAGTCCGATCCCGCGCCGCTGCCGTAGCTGGTCATCAGAATCCGGTCGCCCGGCTTGGCGATGTCGAGGATCGCCGTCAGCCCCAACATGCAGGAGCCGGAATACACGTTGCCGACCTCGCCCGCCAGCAGACCGGGCGCGATCTGCTCCGCCGTGAAGCCGAGCATCTGCGCCGCCCGCTGTGGGAACTTGACGTTGGGCTGGTGGAACACCGCGTAGGTGTAATCGCTCGCCTGCGCGCCCATCATCTCCATGAGCTTGCTGGCAGCCGAGAGGGTGTGATTGAAGTAGGCGGGTTCGCCCGTGAAGCGCTCGCCGTGCGAGGGATAGCTCTCGTCCGCGCGCCGCCAGAAATCCGGCGTGTCGGTGACGAAGCTGTAGCTTCCCTGATACACCGCGCAGGCTTCCTCTCCCGCGCCGATGATGAACGCCGCGCCGCCGGATGCCGCCGTGTATTCTAGCGCGTCGCCGGGGCGCGACTGCGCCGTATCCATGCCGATGCTGAGCGTATAGGCGCCCATGCCGCTGCCCACAATGCCAATCGACGCCTGCACCGCTTCGGTTCCGGCTTTGCACGCGAACTCCCAGTCGGCGGCTTGGATGTTGGGCGACGCGCCGATGCTCTCGGCGACGATGGTGCTGGTCGGCTTGACCGCGTAGGGATGGCTCTCGCTGCCCACCCAGACCGCCCGCAGCGCCTGCGGATCGATCCCCGCGCGCGCCAGCGCGTTGCGCGCCGCCTCCACCGACATGGTGGTCACGTCCTCGTCCGGTCCGGCGACCGCTTTCTCGGTCACCGGGCTGCCGCCGAGTCCGCCGGTCCAGACGCGCGCGACTTCGCTGCCGGGCAGTCGATAGCGCGGCACATAAGCGCCGTAGCCGACGATCCCGACCTGCCGATCCGGGCGCATCAAGAAGCTCGAATGATTGCCGTTCAACATGATTTAGGTTCCCTGTAACTCGTGGACGATTGCCCGCGCGCGTTCCGGGCGAATGTTGTTCTCGTCGATCATCTGCTGCACTACCCGCGCGACCAGCGCGCCAGAGGCTCCGGCGGCGACCGCGATCTGCCTGGCGTGCATACTCATATGCCCGCGCTGGATACCCTCGGTCGACAGCGCGCGGATCGCGGCCAGATTCTGCGCCAAGCCCGACCGCGACCATCACCTCGGCGAGCTGCCGCGCCGACTTCACGCCGCAGAATTTTCAGCGCCACCTGCGCCGTCGGATGTACGCGCGTCGCGCCGCCGACGATGCCCACCGCCAGCGGGACTTCGATCGATCCGCGCAAATTGCCATCGTCGTCCTGCCACCATTGGGTCATGCTGGTGTACCGCCCGCCACGCGCGGCGTAGGCGTGCGCGCCCGCTTCGAGCGCGCGCCAGTCGTTGCCGGTCGCGATGGCGAGCGCGTCGATCCCGTTCATGATCCCCTTGTTATGCGTCGCCGCGCGGTAGGGATCGACCTCCGCGAACGCCCCCGCCTCGACAATGCTCTGCACGACCTCTTCGCCGCGCAAGTCGTCGATCCCAGTTCCTTCGCCGGGATCATGCCCCAGCCCCCGCCTTGCGGTGATCGGCCAGGTTGCTCAGGATGCGCAGATTGACCCGCCCGCCAGTGATGCTCTTCGATGCAGCGGCGCGAGCGCTTCGAGCGTCGTGTTGATCGCGTTCGCGCCCATCGCGTCGCGGACGTCGTAGAGCAGGTGGACGATCAGCATCGGGCCGCCGGGCGTCTCCGGGAGCGGGCGCAGTTCCAGGTCGCGCGCGCCGCCGCCCCGCTCGACCATGCTGCCGCCGATCTGCTGGTTGACGGTGTCGACCAGCCGCTTGCGCTGTGCCTTGACTGCGCCCGCCGCCGCGTACACGTCCTCCACGTCCAACACCTGCATCTGCCCGATCATCAGCGGCTCGTCGCTCGACGTGACGAAGCCGCCGCCTTCGCGGAACAGCCGCGCCGCGTTACTCACCGCCGCCAGCACCGAAGGCTCTTCGACCACCATCGGGATCAAGTAGTCCTGGCCGTTGATCAGAAAGTTGGTGGCGATGCCCAGCGGCAGCGAGTAGATGCCCACCGCGTTCTCGATCATGTTGTCGGCAAGGGCGGCGTTCAACCCGCCGATGCCCAGCAGCGTGGACTGCTCGGCGGGTGTCAGCTTCGCCCACTCGGCGACCAGTGCCGCGCGCTCCGCCAGCGGACGTTTGTAAAAGCCGGGAATACGTGAGGTGTGTTCCATAAGGGAACCAGTTTACCCGCAAACTCCTACCAAAACCTATCAAGTGGTGAAAATTAGCACAAGCTCTGTAGGTTTTGAGAGCCTATACAAAACGAAAAACCCGCATCTGCGGGTTCTCTTGGCTGAAATCGGCGTGATCTCAGTCGGGCAGGATGCGCGTATCGAGGAAATAATCCAGCCACACGACGAAGGCGATTCCGAGCGGGAATGCCGTCCAGAAGAAGTACTGCAATCCGTATTTGGCGATGGAGATCGGATAGCCCTGAATTCGGTCCCATCCAGGGCAGCACTAGTGTGACGAAGGCTGCCGAGAGGATTCCGGCGACCGTGAAGCCCACGACAAACACAATAATTCTGCGAACGAGCAGAGAAGACATGCCAACCCACTCCTCTTATCCGGTGATTGCTGCTGCTTATTGTAGCGCGAATCCGCGCCGGGATGCAAGCGGCCTGTTTCTCGTAATTCTTGTTAGATTTACGCAGGTTTGCTAGAATCGGCGAATCCGGTCACATCCCACCATTTCGATGGGGGTTATGTCAGGTATAGAAGGCGTTTATGCAGAAGGGGGCACTCGGTGGCCGACTTGTTCGATAAGGCAAGGGATTATACTGAGGCGAAAGAAGCGATTGCACTCGGTATTTATCCCTATTTCCGCGCATTAACCAATTCCGAAGGGGCGGTGGCTCACTTCGAGGGCAAAGAAGTCGTAATGATCGGCTCGAATAACTATCTGGGCTTGACGGCTGATCCGCGTGTGCGTCAGGCCTCAATCGAGGCGGTCGAGCAGTACGGCACCAGTGTCACCGGGTCGCGCTTTTTGAACGGGACGCTCGAACTTCACCTCGAACTGGATCGCCGCTTGGCGAAATTCGTCGGTAAGGAAGCCGCGTTGGTGTTCCCGACCGGCTACCAGACCAACGTCGGCACCATCACCGCGCTGGTGCAAAAAGGCGACTACGTGATCATCGACAAGGACGATCACGCCAGCATCGTGGATGGCTGCATGATGAGCCGGGGCGAGATGCGCCGCTTCCGTCACAGCGACATCAGCAGTCTGGACGATCTGTTGAGCAAGCTCCCGCCTGAAGCCGGAAAGCTGGTGGTGGTGGACGGCGTGTACAGCATGGGCGGCGACATTTCACCGCTGCCGGAGATCGTCGCCATCTGCAAGCGCCACGGCGCGCGCATTATGGTGGACGACGCGCACGGCATCGGCGTGACCGGCAACGGGCGCGGCACGGCGGCGCACTTCGGTCTGACCGATCAGGTTGACCTGATTATGGGCACCTTTAGCAAGAGCTTCGCCAGCATCGGCGGATTTATCGCGGGCGACGCCGACGTGGTGCATTACATCCAGCATCACGCGCGCTCCCTGATCTTCTCGGCGGCGCTGACCCCGGCCAGCGCGGCGGCGGCGCTCAAGGCGCTCGACATCATGGAAACCGAACCGGAGCACGTCGAAAATCTGTGGGATAACGCCGAATACATGCGTAAGGGCTTGAAGGAACTCGGCTACGATACCGGCAAGAGCAACACGCCCATCATTCCCATCCTGATCCGCGACGTGTTCCGCACGATTTTAGCATGGCACGCGCTGATCGAGGAGGGCGTGTACACCAACCCGGTGCTGCCTCCGGGAGTTCCTCCCGGCATGAGCCTGCTGCGTACTAGCTATATGGCGACCCATAAGAAGGAACATCTCGACCGCGCGCTCAAGGGCTTCGAGGTCGTGGGCGAGCGCCTCGACATCATCAACCAGCCCGCGCCCGAAACCCCGGAATCCATCGGCTAAACTAGCTTCGCAGCGACATGGTAGGGGCGGGTCTCGGCTTGCAAAGCAAGCACACCCGCCCCTTTTGTTTCCTGATTACCGGGAGACTGCTTCAATCCGCTCCGGCGGGTTCCTCGCGGGTATCCGCTGACCGCCCCCGACCGCCCAGCCGTTTGTTCAGCGGGTCGAGCAGGCTGTACGCGACCGGCACCACCAGCAGCGTGAGCAGCGTGCTGCTGAACAGCCCGCCGATCACCACTGTCCCCAGTTCCGACGCGATGATCGCGCCTTCCGACAAGCCAATCGCCAGCGGAATCAGCGCGCAGATCGTCGCCAGCGCGGTCATCAAAATCGGGCGCAAGCGGCGGTTGCCCGCCTCGATCAGCGCGTCGCGGGTATTCATACCCCGCTCGCGCTGGTTGCTCTGCACCCGGTCGATCAGCACGACCGCGTTGGTCACCACAATGCCGATCAGCATCAGCAAACCGATCAGCGCCGAGATGCCCAGCACCCGGTTAGTTAGTGTGAGCAGCACCGCCGCGCCCACCGGAGCCACGATGATGCTCAGGATGATGTCTATCCAGTGTACCAGCGACCCGAAGGTGATGATCAGCACCACGATCACGATCACGATGGCAATCCCCATCGCTTTGCCGAGGCTGGCGAAGCCTTCGGTCTGCTGGCTGGATTGGAAGCCTTCACTCACCGTCACGTCCGACGGCAGATTGGGCATGGTCAGCACCGCTTGCTTGGCTTTCCCGGTCACGCCCAGCGTGTCCTCGGTTTCCAGTTCGCCGCTGAAGCTCAGCGCCGATTGCTGATCCACCCGTATGTAAGTCTTGGGCCCGTTGTCTGACGCCCCGGCGGTCGAGAGGCTGCTGCTGACGTTGGTCAAGCCCGGCACGCCGTCCAGCGTGGCGATCACGTCGTTGTTGATCGCTTCCAGTTCCGCCTGCGGACCGGACAGCACCAGCGCGAAGCCGCCGAAGCCTTGTTCGCTCAGCGACGCGCCGGAAACGGTCACGTTATCCTTGCCAAAAATCTGCTCGGCTTGCGCGCGGACTTCTCCGGTCAGTTCGTCAAGCTGGCTCTGGCTGGTGATGCTGATGGTCACCTGCGCCTCGTTCTCGCTGACCGACGAACTGCTGCCCAGAATCAGGCTTTCCAGCCCGCCGCCGCCGCCGATGGTGGTTTGCACCACGCCGATCTGACCAGCCGGGATGTTGTCATGCACCGCCTGCTCGAACTGCGTGACCATTTGGTTAGTTTCGATGATCTTGGTGGCGCCGGGCAGGCTCACCGTCACCGTGATCTGCGGCTCGCCGAACGAGGGCAGGAATGCCTGCGGGCGGGTGGCGAACAGCGCCCCGCCGATCACCAGCGAGAGCGCGGCGATGCCCAGCACGATCCAGCGGTGCGACGGCGTATCCAGCGCCCAGCGCAGCGTCGGGCGGTAAACCCGCTCCAACCAGCTTTCATGCTCCCCGCTGATTTCGCGGTTGTCCAGCAGCAGGTACGCCATCACCGGAACCACCGTGATCGCCACAAGGAACGACGAGAGCAGCGCGTAAGTCACTGCCAAGCCGAAGGGCAGGAAGAATTCGCCGATGATGCCGCCGGTCAAGCCCAGCGGCAGGAACACCACCACGGTCGTCACCGTCGCGGCGAAAATCGCCACCGAAACGTCGCGCGTGCCCTCGATGATGGCGGCTTTTTTATCGCCGCCTTCCTGCACGTGCCGGAAGATGTTTTCCAGCACCACAATCGAGTCGTCCACCACGCGCCCGATGGCGACGGTCAAGCCGGAAAGCGTCATGATGTTGAGCGTGATGCTCGACGGGAACAGTTGCAGCAAAAACCCGACCAATGGCGAGCTGTCCGCCGAATCCGCCAGCAGACCATGCACCGCAGGCGGCAGCCAGCGCATCAGCGTCATGGCGATCAGCACCGAAAGCGGGATGCTCACCGCCGTCACCAGCGTGCTGCGCCATGAAGGGTAGGGCAGCTTGCCGGGATAGAGCAGAATCCCCAGCCCCGCCAGCGCCCCCGCGATCAGCAGCACGCGGACGATCACATTGCTGTCGCTGAACGCTTGCCCCAGATCGCCCGACGCGGGCGCGAAGCTGTATACGTACAACGCCAGCAGCGCCAAGAACAGCACCACCATCACCGTGCCGACGATCCGGCGCGGGTGGCTCGCCCACGATCCGCTGCTCAGGAAGATCAGGATCACGATCACCGCGAACACTGCGCCCAAGCCGCCTTCGCGCGCCACGCCGCTGATCAACTCCTCGACGAAGCTCGCCTGCTCGAACGCCACGTTGACGTGGATCGCCGGGTTTTCCGCCGCCATCTGCTTGAGCTGATCGTCGACGATGTGGAAGGCTTCGACGTTGTTCGCGTCGGCGGTCTTGTAGACCGTGACCACGAGGCTTGGATCGCCGTTCAGCCGCGTGACCGTGTCGGAGGGCACGAACGGCGCTGCGCCCGACGCGAGCCGAGCCTGCACGTCCTGTGGCAGCACCGCCACCACCTCCGGCGACATCAGTTGCAGCGCCTCGACCCGCAGGTTGCCCATCAACGACGGATCGCGCTGCATCATGTAGTTCACGTCGTCCACCGTCAGGCTGCCGAACAGATTCGGCGCAAAACTCCCGCCTTGCGCGCTGTCGAAGAAGCTGTTCAGGAACTTCGCCGTGTCCGGGAAGAAGCGGAACAGGTCGTCGGCGCTGTTGAGTTCGACGCTCAGGAAGCCGCCGATGGTTTGCCACGCGCTCGCCAGCGGCGGTGCGGATGGATCGGCGGGCGGGACGCTGCTCACGTAGCGCGACGCCAGTTCTTCGGCGGCGGACGGCTGATCGCCGCTGGCAATCGCCCGCAGAGTCGTCGCTGTGTCGTCCGGCAGTGATGCCAGCACCTCGTCCGGCACCAGCATGATCGCGTCGGGCGAGAGCTTGGTTAGTACGTCGGGATCAAGGCTTTGGAAGAAATCGGGTTCCCGCGCCACAAAGTAGCGGATTGTCCCGGTGGAAAGGCTGTTGAACAGGCGCACCTCGTAGCCCGCGAAGCGCTCCGGCACGTCGTGGTCGATGTCGTTCAGCGCGGTCGAGGCTTTGCCGTCGCCGAGCGCCATTAGGTCTTGGGCGCTGGTCAGCGGCGCATCACTGAACTGCGGCTGATTCGCCAGATTGCTCCAGACCGTATCCAGCGGCGGCGCGGCTTGCGGCAGCGCCAGCACCTCGTCCGAAAGCGCGTCGTAGACAGTGGACGAGAGGCTGGGGAAGAAGCTCGGGTCGTACTGGTCAATGAAGCTCATCGCGTCGGCGCTCATCGCGCCCAGTACGCTCTTGATGTCGATGGCGCGCAGTACCACCCGCGCGATCTGTGGCAGCGCTTCCAGCGTTTGCGGATTTTCCAGCAGCGCCAAGCTGTTGAGAAGCTGTGCGGCGGTCGGGTTGGCGGTGCCGAACTGCTGCGCGGTCGCGCCCGAAAGCTGAAGCGTGAGCAGATCGTCGGCGGTGTCGAGGCTCGCGCCGAAGAATGCGCCCAGCGTCCCGAACTGCGAGGGCAGCGCCGGACCGACCGGGATGTTCTGAGGCACTTCGGTCGCCGGAGCCGCTTCGGTTTCGGCGGGTGCGGGCGCTGCCTGATCCGCCGGACTGGGCTGGCTGCCGGACGTATCCGCAGCCGGAGCCAGTGACGCGCCGTTCCCGGAGATGCTGTAGGTCGCCAGCGGAATGTCGTCGAAACTGAAGCTGATCAACTGCGGCGGCTGAATCTTCCACGCCGACGGCAGATCAACCGGGGTCGCGTCGGCGGTCTGCCCGGTGATCGACCGCGCCAGCGCTTTGGCGGCAAGCTGATCGCGCGTGATGCCGTCCAGCCCGGCGATGTAATCGTCCGGCAGCGCCGCGAACACGTCGTCCGGCATGGCGGCAAGCTGCTCGGCTTTGAAGTAATTCACCATCGACGGCTCGATGGCGAGCATCTGCGTGATCACGTCCGGCGTCAGGTCGTCGGTTTGACCCAGCGCGCCGACGATTTTGCCGCTGGTCACGAAGTCGTTGAATACGCCTCCCAGCGTGCGGGTGAGCGTCTGCATTTCCTGTAAGTCGCTGGCGTCTTTGAAGCGATCCATCTGCCAGCTTTGAGGCAGAGCAGGCGCGGTCGTTGGAGTATTGAGGGTCGCGCCGCTGAGCTGCGCCACCGCACTTGCGTCCAGCGCTCCGTTAATTCCGGCTTTGGCGGATGCGACCGCCCACACGTCGGGTGTCAGTTGCAGCAGCAGGCTCGGCGCGTTCGACGGCGCGCTCGGCGCTTCCGGCAGGCTCCCGCCTTCGCCGGGAAGCTGCTGCCCGCCGCTCACCGAGACGTTCGCCACCTGCGGGATCGCCTCCAGCGCGGGGACGATCTGCTGCTCCACCAGCCGCTTGAGCGCGCTTTCCTGCCCGGCGCTCGCCTGCACCTGCCCGGCGAGGTATTGCAGCAGCGTGTGTACCGTGTCGTCCGGCAGCGTCTGCCACACGTCCGGCGAAAGCTGGAACAGGAAGTTCGGGTTCTTGCTGGCGAGATAAAGCATCACGTCCGGCGTCATGTCGCCCAGCAAGCGCCGCGCGAATGCCTGCGGGTCTTCGCCAGCGGGCGGCGCGATTTTTCGAACCGGCAGCCACACCGCGTCCAGCGTGTCCTCAATCTGAGCGCTCAGTCGGTCTTGGTTTTCGCCGAAATTATTTCGCGCCGTGATCACCGCGCCAAACGATCCGGTGGTGGTCAATTCGATGTTGACGATTTCGGGGATCGCCGAAAGCGCGGCTTCCATCCGCTTGGTGATTACGTCCAGCACTTGATCGCTGGTCATGCCCGACGCCTGACCGAGAATAATCGTCTGTGGGAATTCCACCGACGGGATCAGTTCCTGCTTGAGCTGGGTGGCGGCGACGATTCCGCCAATTGACACCAGCACGACCAGCGCCAGCGTGACGGCGCGAAAGCGCAGCGCCAGCGTGGTCAAACGGCTAAACAAAGACTTCATGAATCACTCCTCGGAGCGTGTATGCGTCTACGATATTCTGCCTGTTGTGCCGAGACAAACATTGTTTATTGTACCCGTAAACTTCCCCCGCTTGATGGGTCATTTTGTGATGAACGTCACCAACACCTGCCTGTGCCGCTCGAATTTACGACTTTGACCGCGCGCTGCCCCGTGCGTACAGAGCGATGGGAGGGGCATGGCGTCGTCATGACCCTCCGTGTGAAACGGTGATAAAACCGCTTGGTCGGATCAGATGTAGGCAACCCAATGCTTTAGCGTACAATTGTTAAAGTACCAAATCAGCCACGCCACTCAGGAGATTAACGATGCCGGAGATCATCTCGGTGCATTCGTTTCGCGGCGGAACTGGCAAGTCGAACTGGGTTGCCAACATCGCTACGCTGCTGGCGATGCGCGGCAGCCGAGTTGGAATCATGGACACCGACATTCAGTCGCCCGGCGTTCACGTGCTGTTCGGCTTCGACGAAGATCGGCTCGACCGCTCGCTCAACGATTATCGGTGGGCACGCGCGTCCATCGAATCTACCGCCTTCGCGCTGCACGAACTAGACGACGCCGAGCGCCCGTTTCTCCAAGACCTCAAGCTGCGGCTGATTCCGAGCAGTGTGCATCCCAACGACATCGCCAAAATTCTGCGCGAAGGCTACAACGTGAACCTGCTTCAGCAGGGCTTTCACCGCCTGATGCGCAGCCTCTCGCTCGACTACCTGATCATCGACACCCATCCCGGCTTGGATGAAGAAACCCGGCTGGCAATCGCCATGTCGCACATCTTAGTGCTGCTGCTGCGCACCGACAAGCAGGACATTCACGGCACCGCCGTCACCGTCGAGATCGCGCGCAAGCTGGAAGTGCCCAAACTGCGGCTGGTGATCAACAAAGTGCCGGTTCGCTACGACTTCGATCAGGTCAAGCGCGACATCGCCGCAACTTACGGCGTACCCGTCTCTGGCGTGCTGCCGCTCTCCGACGACGTAGCCGCCAACGCCAGCGGCAACGTGTTCAGCGCGCTCTACCCGGATCATGCGTGGTCGCGCGCCGTCGCCGCCGTCGTAGACGAGATCACCGCCGACGTATCGTAGGGGCAGACCCACGTCTCCGCCCGCGTGGTGAATGACGGTTTGATTGCGAGAAGCGCCGGAAAATGATTAAATGGAGTAGTAGCCAAACATAGAGGATGGTCATGGCAGCAGTTTGCTGGGTTTGCGAAGGAGACGCGCACGCAACCTGCCGATTTTGCGGGCGCAACGTGTGCAAGGATCATGCGTCGAAAATGCCGTTCATCCTCACCATGTACGTCGGTGCCAACCAAACGCCGAAGGCGGTAATTGTTGCGGATGCGATCTGGTGCGGAATCTGCCGCCCGCAGGGTGAGCCAGTTTCGATGCCGGAATTTTACTAACGGAGACGCAAGTTGAAAGTTAAAAGTCAAGAGCGTGACAGCGAAGCGCCTTTCAACTTTTAACCTTTAACTTATCACTTTCTTTGCTGTGAGGATCAGTCCATGCCGGGCATATTTGACCATCTCAGCGCGCGTTTGCAGGATGAGGGCAGCGCCGGGCTTTCGCCGGTCGATTTGGCGGAACTCCCCGGGTCGGAAAAGCTGATCATGCTGACCCTGCTGCGCGATCCGGCTTCCGCCTTCGAGGGCGTCACCGGGGAGTCGCTGCGCGAAAAGCTGGCGGGCAAAGTCGAAAACCTCGACCAAACCATCGCCCAACTGGTCAACCAGCATTGGCTGATCGTGCTGGGCGACCCGCCCACGCTGCGCTATCGGATGAACTTTCGCGCCCGGCGCGGCAGCACCTCCGCCTTCAATCTATGGAACCTGCTGACGGATCGGCTGCCGGAGGACTGGAAGGAAACATTCAAGCCCGATGCCACTTGACGCCAGTTTTCACGAAGACCTGACTCGCTTTCTGCCCGCGCCGCTGCTGGAACGGCTGCCGTCCGCAGGCGCGATCACCGAGGCGCTTCAGCATTTGGGAAGTCTCTACAAAGCGCTGACTTCATTTTTGCCCCAGTACATCGCGGAGGACGAAATCGCTCGCGCCGAAGACTACCGCGCGCTGCGACCGGGAACCTTCATGTTCGCGGACGTGTCCGGTTTCACCGCGCTCTCCGAGCGGCTGGCGCAGGAGAACAGCACCAATGGCGCGGAAATCCTCACCCTGATCATGAACGACTACTTCGCCGAGATGCTCGAAATCGTGGCGAAGTCCGACGGGATGCTGCTCAAGTTCGCGGGTGACGCGCTGCTGGTCTTCTTTCCGAGCGCCAACTCCGGCTTGTCCGAGTTGCACAAAGCCATTCGCGCGGGCTGGCGGATGCAGCGCGCGGTCGTCCGCTTTCAGCCCATCACCGACCCGCGTCTGGTGGCGCTGATCGGCGAGGACGATTTCGAGCTGTCGATGTCGGTTGGCATCGCGCGCGGTGAGCTGTTCGAGGCGCTGGTCGGCACCAACGTCCAGCGCGACCATCTGATTCAAGGCGAGCTTCCCGGTCAGGCAATGGCAGCCGAAGCCGCAGGCAAGCGCGACGACGTGATCGTGGGCGAGGAACTGGCGCCGCTGCTCCGCGACGATTACCAGCTTGTCCGGCTCGAAGACGGCTTTTTTCAGGTGGTTGATAATCGCGGCGATCAGTTGGACGACTACGAGTTCGAGATGCTGCGCCGCCGCCGCCCGAAATCGGGGGCGGTGTTCGATCTGTCGAGCAGCAGCCTGATCGATCACCTGCGCACCCAGCTAGAGCGGGTCAATTCGGTCGCCTGCTACGTCGCGCCCTCGGTACTGCACGAGTTGATCCTCAGCAGCGACTATCACCTGCGCAGCGAAAACCGCTTTTCGACCACGCTGTTCATCTACGCGACCGGCTTTGCCGAAATGCTCGGCGATTGGGGCGACGACCATCTGGATCAGGTAGTCGTGCTGATGGGGCGCTACTACACGATGGTGCAGCGCGTGATCACCTCGCGCGGAGGCACCCTCACCCGTACCGATCCGTACAATCTGGGTATCAAGCTGCTCGGCACTTTTGGCGCTCCGGTCGCCCACCCGGACGACCCGGATCGCGCGGTGGATGCGGCGCTGGAACTCACCCACCAGTTGGAGCAGTACAACCGCCGTCTGCTGGAAGAACTCCCGCCCGAACTCCACCGCGAGTCCTTCGTGACTCAGCGCATCGGCGTGACCCTCGGCATCATCTTCGCGGGCGAAGTCGGCTGGAAGGCGCGCCGCGAGTACACGGTCATGGGCGACGAAGTCAATCTCGCCGCCCGCCTGATGACCAAAGCCCAGCCCGGTCAAATTCTGATCAGCGAGCGGGTCTACGAGCGCGTGCGCAACTCGTTTGAAGCCGAGAAGGGCGAGCCGCTGCACCTGAAGGGCAAGAGCCTGCCTGTGCAGGCATACGCGGTCAAGAACGTGGCGGCACCCACTATCACCGTGAATTTCTCGTCACAGATGCCCTTCATCGGGCACGACGTATTCATGCTCTCGCTCACCTACATGCTCAAGCAGGCGCAGGGCGGGCAGCGTCGCGCCATTGCGCTGGTCGGCGACGCCGGGATCGGCAAGACCCGCATCGCGCATCAGTTGATGAAATCCGCCGAAAGTTCGCAGTTTCAGGTCGCGTGGGCGACCTGTACCACGCGCAACGGACGCAAGACCACGTGGGGTGTGCTGATCGCGCAGTTGATCGGCGTCGATCCCACGCAGGATACGCCGCAGTCGCGCAAGACTGTCCGCGACTGCCTGCGCGATCTGGATCGCCTCGAACTCGAGTCCGCGCTGATCGATCTGGTCTTCGACAGCCCGCTGGATGGTCCCGTCGAGCCGGACGCGCCGAGTACCAGCATTTTCGCGGTCGCGGCGGAACTGGATAGCGATCAAACCAGTTCCGGCATTTTCGGCGCTGCCGAGCGTTTCTTGGAAAACAAGGACGACAGCGGGCGCGCGCTGTTCCGAAAGTCGGCGCATCGGCTCTCGCTGGTCGAGGGCATCGTCGAGTTCCTGAAAGCCTATGCCGACCGTACCCCGGTGCTGCTGGTGATCGACGATTTGCATTTGGAGAATCCGCACGCGCTCAAGGCGCTTCAGCACGTGCTGGAATCCATCCAGCAGGCGAAGCTGATGATCGTCGTCGCCTACGAGCCGTTGGTCAGCATCGAACTCGACGCGCAAACCCTGATCGTCCCGGATTTGAGCGAGGATGACACCTATCAACTGGCGCTGGCGATTCTGCACAGCAGCGATCTCGGACCCCGGCTCAAAAAGCTGATCTGGCAGCGCACTAGCGGGCGACCGCTCTACATTGAGGCGCTGCTTCGTGAACTGCTTCAGGACGGCTACGTGGATCAGTCTGAAGGCTATGCCGAGTTGCAGTCGTCTGCCGATGTGGACACGCTGCCCGACGACGTGCGCGAGTTGGTGATCAGCCGTATGGACAGCTTTCGCCCGGAAACTCAGATGGTGCTGCGCTCGTCTGCCGCGTTGTTCGAGGAATTCCGGCTGGATACGCTGCAAGCGGTGGTCGAGTTGGACGATTCCGACCGTCTGCGCGACATTCTGCGCGAACTCTGCAAGGCGCAGATGTTGGAGCAGATCAACGACAACCTCTATCGTTTCCGGCATGGGCTAACCCGCCGCGTGATCTACGAAAGCCTCTCGCGGGCGGAGCGGGTGAAGCTGCACCGTCTCGCCGCGCGCTACTGGCGCGAACACCGCGAGATTTCGTACCAGCCGGTCGTGCTGGCATTTCATCTCGTCAAAAGCGGTCTGCTGCCGGAGGCGATTGAACTGATCACCACCGCCGCCGAGGAAGCGGAAAAGAGTGGGGACATCGACCGAGCGATTGACTTGTATACCCACGCGCTCGGCATCTTGCCGGATGAGCACAGCATCGGCGCGCAGCTTGAGCGGCTCAATCGCCTGTAGCCAGTTTTTATTCTCCGCGACACGGAATCCGTATGAGCGACGACTTAAAGAACATGTGCCATGAATATTTTGAGTGATGAAATGTTGGCAAGACGAGCGCAGTCCGGTGACAAAGAAGCATTCTTTGCGCTCTACAACCGTTATTTGAATAAAGTCTTTAACCGGGTCAAAAGTAAAATCCCGCCGCAGGAAGCCGAGGATGTAACGCAGGACGTGTTTATCGCCGTCTCGCGCTCGCTGAAGGGCTACAAGCAGGAAGCGCGCTTTAACACGTGGCTCTACACCATCGTCAATCGCCAGATCGCCGATTTTTATCGGCGGCGCGGTCGGCATGGCGGACCGCCCGAAACTGATCTGGAAGACGGGGAACGCGCCCCCACTATTTTTGATAGCACCGAGATCGACCGGCGCCTGCTGGTGCAGCGGGCGCTGCACAGCGTGCCGGAGCACTATCAGGAAATTATCTTAATGCGCTTCGCCGATGGGCTGACGTTTAATGAGATTGCGGAAGAACGGCAGCAGTCGCTGGAGGCGATCAAATCGTTGTACCGCCGGGCGATTCAGGCGGTGCGAACGGCAATGACCGAGGCTTGACGGATGGTAGCTGTGGATGATGAACTTGCGGACGCGACCGATGCTCTCTTGAGCGGGCGCGATATGGATGTGCTCAGCGGTGAAAACGCCGAGCTTCAGAATGTGGTTGTGCAGCTTTATGAAGCCATTGACCCCAAAAACTCGCCCAGTATCGCTTTTCAGCAGCGCTTGGTGGCTCGCCTGACCGCCGAATGGAATCGCCAGTACGCGCCTCGGCTGCGGTTGCTCGATCAGCCCGCAGCGCGGGTGCTGGCGCTAGCAGCGGCGGTCGTGCTGGTGCTGGGCGCGGTGTTGGTGCTGGCAGTCCCGGATACGCCGGCGCAGCTTCACGGTGCCGCCATCGGCTTTGACGATCTGGCAGCCATTGTCGTGCTGATCGCGGTTGCAGCGGCGGGTGGCTTCGTCTACTGGCGCAGTCACCACTAATCGCTGCCTCGCACGCTTAGCCCCAATCAACAGGTGTCGCTCCTACGATGTCCCCACGAGCAGGTTTTGTAGGGGCACGGCACGCCGTGCCCCTCTTCGCGTTGAGTTCTTAATCGCTTCCTCACGCAAACGGTTGCGGTCTCTCGCCGGATGCCGGATAATCTGATCAGCCGGATAGAGAGGCTGATCGGCTTGTCTGTATCTGCATCTGCGCTGCTTGCTTATGCGATTGCGCTGGGCGTTCCTGCTTTCGCCTTCTACGTGATCCACGCGCTCGATCTGTTCAAGACCTCGCGCAATAACACCATCCTGATCTGCGCGCTGTGGGGCGCTGCCGTCGCCTATCCACTGGCGGCGCTGATCAACGGCGAACTGCACACGCTGCTCGGCTACGCGCTGGTCGTCAACCTGACTGCGCCGCTGGTTGAGGAGCTGCTCAAGGCGCTGGTGCTGCTCTACTTCACCCGCCAGCCGAGTTTCTACTACTTTGTGGATGGCGCGGTCTACGGCTTCGGCGTGGGCATCGGCTTCGCCGTGATGGAAAACCTCGCCTATGTGAGCGCCACCCCTTCGCTCGCGCTGGCGATCACGCGCGTGCTGTCCACCTCGCTCATGCACGCGATGGCGAGCGGCGTGGTCGGGATTTCGCTCGGTCGCCTGCGCCGAACCCGCGCGCCGCTGCTCCCGCTGTTCGGCATCGGCAGCGCCATCCTCGTCCACATCGCCTACAACAACGTGGTCAACATGCTGAGCGGCGTCGCGCTGCTGGTGGTCGCCATCGTGATCGGCGTCGGCGGCGCAGTGGTGATCGCCTTGCAGATCGTCTACGGGCTGCGGCAGGAGAAAGAACGGTTCACCCGCACGCTCGGCTTGCAGTTGGACGTGTCACCCGGCGAGCGCCAAGCGATTCAGCGTCTTGGCGGCGCGTCGGTGGAGACCATCTTGCAGGAACTCCGCCGCACCTTCGGCGAAGCAAACGTCGCCCTGATCCGCCGCCTGCTGCTGACTCAGGCGAACATCGGCATCTTGGAGAACAATCTCGCCTCGTCCAACGTGAGCGCCCGCCTGCGCGCCGCGTGGCAAGCCGAGATCGCCGAGCGTCAGGCGGAAAGTCAGGCGCTCCGCCGCCAGTTGGGTCGCTCGGTGATGGCATATCTCTCGACCCTGTTCCCGGCGCACGACGGCGCCATGTGGGACGATCTTCAGGCGCAGTTCGCCCGTGACGATCCCACCATGGTGCATACTTTTGACCTGTTCATGCGGGTCGCGGAATTGGCGCAGAACTTCACGCCGGAGCAGCTTGAAGCCCGTGCCGAGCGCCTGAGCCGCATCGACATCTTCCGTCACGTCTCGCTGGCGGATTTGGAAAACCTGAGCCGCGCCGTCGAAGTGGCGAACTTCCGCGACGCCGATCTGCTGTTCGACAAGGGCGACGACGGCGACGCCATGTACCTGATCGAATCCGGCGGAATCGCCATTTACGCGCTCGATCACGGGCAGCGCGAGATGCATCTGCGAACCTTCGTGGTCGGGCAGGTAGTGGGCGATTTCTCAGTCCTTGATGGCGAGCGGCGCTCGGCGCGCGCCCGCGCGCAGGGCGATCTCTCGGTGCTGCTGCTGCGCCGCGAAGTGTTCCAGATGTTCATCCAGAGTCGCCCGCAGGTGATCCTTGCGGTGCTGGCGGTGCTGGCGGATCGCGCGCGATACACCACTCGCTCGTTGGAAGCCGCCGTCCAGAACCTTAGCAGCATCGCGCAGGGCGACTACAATTCGCCCGTGCGGGTCAAGGGACGTGACGAAGCCCCGCTGACCGAAATCCCAGTTGATCTGCCTGCGCTGCTGGCGGGTTCGCTGGCGCGCTTCACCGCCACGCTTCAGCAGCCATGATCAGCGCCGACGATCTACGCAGTTTTACGCTGTTCAAAGCCATGAATCCGGCGGAACTGGATGCGCTCGCGCAGGTGATGCACCGCCAGTCCTACCCGGCTGACGTGGTGCTGTTTCGCAAAGGCGATCCCGGCGAAGCCATGCTGTTGATCTGCGGTGGGCAGGTGCGGGTGATCCTGAACGACGAGCATGGCAACGAGATCACGCTGCGGGCGTTGGGCGAGGGGCAAATTCTGGGTGAATTCTCGCTGCTGGATCGGCAGCCGCGCTCGGCGACCATCGCCTCGCTGACGCCGCTGGAAGTGCTGGTGCTTCAGCGTGACGATTTCGTGCGCTTATTGCAGGAACGCCCGTTGGTGGGCATGGAATTGATGCGCAGCCTCGCCGAGCGCGTCCGTTACGCCACTGCCTATCTGGAACGGCTCTATGACGCGCTCGAACTGCTGTCCAATCACGAATATGAGCGGGCGATCCGCGAAATCGCCCTGTCGTCGGATGAAGCGGGGGAACTGATCACCACCTTCATTTCGATGGTGCGCCGCGTCCGCAAGGACGCGGAAAAGTAGCGCGTTTAGCTCAGCAGCATGTCCGCGACCTTGCGCAGCTTCTGCGTGATCTGGTTATCCGGGTAGCGGAGCGCGAACACGCCCGCGCTCGCCAGTATCATCATTTCGTCCGAATGCGGCAGCACCGCCCCGACCGGGCAGTTGTAGATCTGCTCGACCCGCGCCTTCACCTCGTCGAAGTCCAGCGACGGCGGCGTCTTGTTGACGATCAGCAGCATACGCGGCACGTCCAGCTTGCGCGCGACTTCGACCGTCACGCCGGTGCCTTGATAGTCCTGCTGATCCGGGCGCATGAGGATCGCCAGCGCGTCCGAGATCGCCACCGAAAGCAGGGTTTCCTCGTTCAAGCCGGGATGCGTGTCGATCAGCAGCACGTCCAGCTTCAGTTCGCGCACGAGGTTCTGAAAGCCGTCGTTGAGCAAGCCCACGTCGTAGCCTTCGCGCAAAATCCGCGCGATTTCGCCCACCTTGATGCTCAACGGGATCAGGTACACTTTCCCACCCTCCGGGATCGCGCCGGAGCCGCCCTGCAAGTCGCTGTTGAGCATGTCGGTGACGTCGTGCGCTGCCTTCTCGATCTCGCATTTGCCCCACAGGTAATCGTTCAGCGAATACTTGATGTCGTCCTCGTGCAGCCCGAACAGCACGTGAATCCCCGGAGAGTTGATGTCCGTATCAATCACGCCGACCCGCAGTTTTTTCGCCGCCATAATCGCAGATAGGTTGGCAGTCGTATTCGATTTGCCCGTACCTCCTCGGAACGAGTGTACGGAAATGATCTTGGACATGAAGGTTCTCCTATCGGGATAATGGGTGAGCCACAATGCGAATAATCTTACCGTTTTTCCAATGCATCAGCCACTACGCGCGACCGCCGCACGGCGTTGAACTCACCCTAGCCCGTGTTCATTTTACAGGAGAAAAGCAAAAAAAGTGATGGAGAGTATTACTTGCTCTTGGTCGAGTCGTCATTGAGCAGGTCGAGCGCGCTCGAACCGTCGCTTCGGCGGATCGGCTGGATCGTCGGTCAGGCACTCCCAGACGTGGCTCGGCACTTTCCGCTTGCCTCCGCGCGCCAGCCCTTGCAGATCGTCTGCGGGTTCCGCTTGCGGCTCATCGAACCGCTTGGAGCGGCTGATCGTATTGACGTGATAGCACGCCTGCCCATCACGGATCAGCCAGCGTTCTTCCATCAAATGCCCCAGCGCCTCGTCCAGTTCGCCCTGATTCAGGACTTGATCGGGGGGCAGGGTGGTGATGGCTTCGCTCAGTTGGGGATAAGTCATGCTGCTTTCGCGCAGAACCAGCTTCACGATGCAGCGTTGCACTGCTGGTAGTTCCATGAAGTCGATGACGTTAAATCCGCTCGTCATAGCCGCGCTCCTTGACCTATGTTCCCATTATAAGCGCGTTTCACGGCTCCTTTACGAATTTCTTACCGAATCGAAACACTGCGGAGGTTGTTGTAGGGGCACGGCGTGCCGTGCCCCTTCTTGGCGATTTTGTCTATGTTCTTGCAAAAAGCAAATCGCTGAACGCTAACCGCTTGCTTATAACCAGAACGGCACGTCGGTCTCCAGCGCGTCCGGCAGCACGCCACGCAGAATCCCGGTTTCCAGAGCGTCGCCATTGTGGAGGGTCACGGGCAGCTTGGGTGTCTTGATCGCTCCGTAGTGCAGCCGCGTGAACAGCAGCACCGAATGCACCGCCTGCTCGATCTTCAACGGCGGCTCGCTCCGCACCTGAAGCGGCTGAACGGTCGAGTCCGACGACTGCACGAAAGCCTCGTTTTCGCTCAGCCGGAACATGCTGCCCCAATGCGGCGGATCGATCTTCCCGGCGTTGAAGGCGTACATGCGCGGCACACCCGCCCGCACGATCTCGACCGGATAGAGGGTCGCGTTGAGTTCGTCTTCCCAACTGCCCAGCGCCCGCTGCGTGTCCCGGTGCAGCTTGCCGTCGCAGTGAACCACGATCCGCTGCTGGTGCAGCAGATCGCGCGGGAGCAGTCGCGCCAGCGGGATGCCGTCGTCCGGCGGCGCGCTGGCGATCACGCCGCGCAGGAATTCGCCGTTGCTGCGGTAAATCCGGCTGACTCCGGTGACGACTTCGCCCTCGCGTTTGCTGTGGTAGATCAGGCTCAGCCCCACCACTCGATCGGCATAGGGCAGCGGGTCGGCGAGCAGGTAGGGCAGGGCGCGCGCCCGCGCCATCAAGCCCATGATGATCGGCGTCATCGCCGCCGGGTCGTTTAGGGTCGAACTCATGGACGATCAGGCAGGGCAGCCCCCGCCCGATGGTCTGGGTGCGGGTGGTGCGCTCGCTGACCGCTTCTTCTTCGTCGGTATCGTCCTCGTCCGGCAGAAACACCATCGTCAGATCGGACTCCTCTTTTTGCAGCAGCCGCACCGCGCTTTCGAGGTTGGTCTGCGAGATCACCCGCATGTTGCGCTCGCGCACCACCTCCAGCGACAGGCTGAAGTCTTTGGTCAGCGAGCGCTTGAGCGCTTCCAGAAAGTCGCCCACTTCGTCGGAAAGTGTGTTGATCACCACCGCCCGCAGCGGCAGTCGGGGCGGCAGCCGATAAGCGCCGTTTTCGAGGAAATCCGCCGCCAGCTTCGCCGGGCTGAGCGGGCGCACGCGGCTGTTGCCGAACGTGAGGTTCGTCTGCGGCGCGCCGCCCTGAAACAATTCCGCCGCGTTCTGCGTGCTGTAGGCGTTGCCGATCAAGTTGGCTTCTTTCAGCACGTCCGAAACCAGCTTGACCATCTGCGCGTGCAGCGCGGGCTTCAGGTGCAGCGCTTTCTCCATCTGCGGACGGTTGATGGCGAACTGCTCGATGTCCTCCAGCCGGATCACCAGATCGAGCGCGTCGGTGACGTAATCGTACTCGCGCGACCCCGCCAGCACCCGCACCACCCAGTGATCGCCCGGCGTATTTTCGATGATCTCGCGGGTGGTCGCCCGTTTGGTCAGGTCGAGCAGGCGCTCGCGCTGTTCGTCCAGCAAGCCCACCAGCTTGATCACCTCGCCTTGCAAGTGCGAGGTCTTGTCCGCCACCCACATCCCCACGATCTCGGATGGCGTGGACAGCGTTTCCGAATAGCTTTGCAAATTCGGCTCGTAGAGCAGCCGTGACACCACCGATACTGAAAGCGCGGGCGCGCCGCCGACCGCCCACGTCCGCAGCCGATACTCGCGCTGCACCCGCGAATTGCGGATGCTGAACACCGTCCGCGAGAGCGCCTCCATGATTTGATTTTCCACCTGTGCCAGCGGACCATGCACCACGTAATCGGCGACTTCTTCCGGCGTGGCGATCCATTGGAAATCTTCTTCGAGGCTTTCGAGGGCTTGAAAGGCTTTGTGCTGCTCGGCGCGCGCTTCGTCCACCGCCATGATCAGCTTGACCGGGTTGGGCGCGGCATCGGTGATCAGCCGCCCGCTGCTCCACACCCAGAATCCGCCGAAACTGGCGCTCAGCCACTCCGCCAGCTTGCCCCCCACCCGGCGCGGCGATTTGTTCCCGGCGACGCTCAGCCGATAGGCGGTCAGCGGCGGCAGCGACTCGCTGCGAATTCGGGAAGACTTCGCCAAACAGGTGTTGGTCAACCATTCGTTCGTATTCGTAAGCGGGCGCAGGCTGTAAATTGAGACCCATCTGCATATCCTCGGCGTAGGAACTGCGTATGGGTCTCAGTATACCAGAATTAGAACAATCGTGCTACTATTTGGTTTATTCCTTTGCGCCTTTGCGCCTTTGCGCTGAGTATTTTTCTCTTCTTTCTTTGGTTCTCTCACTCCGTCGCCAGCGGCTTGCTCTCGTCGTTGCCCCAGTCTTTCCACGATCCATCATAGACGCTGCCGCCCGCCAGACCCGCCGCGCGCAGCGCCAGCAAGCCGAAGCTCGCCGAAACCCCTGCGTTGCAGTAGAACACCACGTCCGCCGAATTGGTGCTGATCCCGGCGCTGGCGAATCGGCGCAGCAGCGCCGCCCGGTTGAGCAGGGTGCCGTCCGGCGCGACCAGCAGCGCGCGCGGCAGATTCACCGCGCCGGGGATGTGCCCGCCGCGCTTCGCCCGCGAGCTTTTCCCCGCGAACTCCTCCGGCGAGCGCACGTCGATCAACTGCTGATCGCCGTCCAGCCGCGCCAATATCTGCGCGCCGCTGCGGAAGATGGTCGGGTTGGGCTTCGCCTCGAACTCCGATGGCGTGACCTGTGGGATCGCCGCGTCGGTTGGGCGACCCTCTGCCGTCCACTTGTCCCAGCCGCCGTCCAGCACCGCCGCCTTCGTGTGTCCATAGTAGTTGAGCGACCACCACAGCCGCGCCGCGAACATGCCCTTCGCGTCGTCGTAGGCGATCACCAGCGTGTCGTCGCTCACGCCGATTCGACGCATCACCGCCGCGTAGCGCTCTAGCGGCGCGAGGGTCGCGTGGCGCGGATCAGCCGGGTCAGTGATTTCATGCACCCAATCCACGAACACCGCGCCGGGGATGTGGGCTTTCGTATAGTCATCATAGTGATTGAAGTAGTGCGGCGGCGGCTCC
This sequence comes from uncultured Chloroflexia bacterium, assembly GCA_963814185.1. GTDB lineage: Bacteria > Chloroflexota > Anaerolineae > Aggregatilineales > Phototrophicaceae > Flexifilum. The sequence continues at coordinate 1,190,586 of CAWFCF010000004.1, forward strand.
GACGCCGGGATCACGTGACCGCGTATGTCCACGATCCGCACGTCCGGCTGATTCAGGTGGTCGCTCAGCCATTCCGTCGTGACTCAGGAGGTTCTCAATGGTCTCGTTCATGTTAAATCGTCCAATGACTCGACTTCCACCCGGCAGCCGCTCTCGCCCGATTTCAGCATCGCCTCGACCACCGCCACGTCCTTGAGCGCTTCCAGCGCCGTGTTGACCTGTGGCTGACCGGAGCGGATCGCGTCCGCGAACGCCGCCAGTTCGTCGTTGACGCTCTTGCGCGCGCTGAAGTCCTCCGGCTGCCCGTCGTTGAGAATCACGCTGTGGCTGGTCGCCCGCACCACGCCGGTCTCGCCGATCACCGTCAAGTAGGTGGGGAAGGGCGCTCCGGCGGTGTAGGTGACGGTGTAGTTGCCGATCACGCCGCTGGCGAAGCTGATCGCCGCGCTCAGCGTATCCGCTGGCGGCAGATCGTCCATCATCTGCTTGACCTCCGCGCTCACGCTGGCGATCTCGCCCAACACCTGCCGCAGCCCGGCGACGTGATGCACCCCGCCGTCCAGCAGAAAGCCGCCGGGGAAGCTGTTGTTACGCCGCCAGTCCGTCCCGTAATACTTGTTGCCGGGGCGAGTCGGCAGGTACAGCGACCACTGCGCCACCATCACCCTGCCGATGCTGCCGCCGCGCACCAGTTCGCCCGCCCGCCGGAACGACGGCTCGTAGCGGTAATTCTCCGCGACCATCCACACCTGCCCCGGATGATTGCGGTGGATGGCGATCAGCCGCCGCCCGCTCATCACGTCCGGCGAAATCGGCTTCTCGCTGATCACGTGCTTTCCGGCGGCGAATGCCATGTCAATCGCGGTGGGCAGCGCGCCAATCGGCAGCAGCAGGTCTACCGCCTCGATTTCAGCCCGCTTGAGCAGCGCGCTCAGGTCGGTGTAAATCTCCGGCTGACCGGAAAGGCTGGGCAGCAGCGCCTCGGCGGTCGCCCGCGTGCGGCTGTACACGGCGGCGATTTCGAAGCGGTCGCCCAGCGCGTTGATCGCCGGGACGTGGGCATCTCGTGCAAAGTTCCCTGCGCCAACCAGCGCAAGGCGGATAGGGTCGGGCATCAGTTTCTCTCGCTATCTGAGTAGGGTCATAGTATTATTCTACACGCAATCGCCATGAGGAGCCGGATTTGCGCTCGATTTTTGCCGTCATTCTGCTGGGGCTGGTCATCGCTGATCCGGCGCGATCCGCCTCGGCGCAGACATCTCCGCTGCCCTGTCCCCAGCGCCCCACCTATCTCTCGCAGCCGTGGATACAAGTGGGTATCGCCTGTCTGGAAAGCGTGATCGACGATCCGTCGCTGGGCGAATTGGCGTTCACGGCGTTGGCAGCCGCCCCCGATGGCACCCTCTACGCCGCGCGACCGCTGGCGGGCGAGGTGCTGGTGCTCACCGACACCGACGGCGACGGTCTGCCCGATACGCCGCGCGTGGTCGCCGACGGCTTGACCCTCCCCAACGGACTCGACTATCACGACGGCGCGCTCTACATCTCCGGCGGATCGCACCTCTACCGCCTGCGCGACGGCGTGCTGGACACGCTGGTCGATGATCTGCCCTCCGGCGGCGGCTTCTGGACTGGCGGCGTCGCCGCTGCCGACGATGGGCGCATCTACGTGGCGACCGGCGCGCCCTGTGACGCCTGCGCCTCCGACGATCCGGCGCGCGGGGCGGTGCTGAGCTTCGCCGCTGACGGGAGCGACCGCCAAGTGATCGCCACCGGGCTGCGTCAGCCTGCCGACCTCGCCTTTCAGGGCGGCGATCTCTACGTGCTGGACAGCGCCCGCTCCGCCTTGTTCGACACGCCCGATCTGGACGAAGTGGATCGGGTCTCGCCCGGAACCCATCCGAATTTCGGCTTTCCCTACTGCATCGGCATGACCAACGCGCCCGATCTGCCCGGCTTTGACTGTTCACAGGCAACTCCGCCCGTGATCGCGCTGCCCACCGCCAGCACGCCCATCGGCATCACCGCCTATCGCGGCGATGCGATTCCGTCGCTGCAAGGGGAGCTGTTGATCGCCCTCAGCGGCTCCTACAATCAGCTTGATCTGCGCGGCTATCAGGTGGTCGCCGCCGACCCGCAGACCGGGACGTTCAACTCGTTTATGCCCACCCGCCCGGACGCTAATCCCGCTTCAAACTTCACGGTCGAGCAGATGAACTACCGGGGCAGCGGCTTTTTCCCGCAGCGCCCGCTCGACGTTGCCGTGACCGATCAGGGCTGGGTCTATATCAGCGTCGGCGGCGGACGCATCCTCGCCCTGCGCCCCTAACCTATGCCTTACTGGATCGCGGATACGCTCGCCGGAGTTCCGGCATTCCTCTGGATTTACGTCGGCTTGGGCGGCTTGTGGTCGCTGGCGATTTTGCCCCGCGCCGACTGGCACCGCCGCGTGCAGGTGATCGCGGTTGCCTTCGCGGTCGGCTCCGCCTTGCTGACCGCGTGGATGTTCGTGCTGGGCAGCATCGGCGGCGCGAGCAAGACCGCGCGGATCACCGAAGCCAACGTGCTGCTGGGCACGGTCGTCCTCGCACTGATCGCCCTCGTGATCGTTGGGATAAAACTGCGGGCGCAGCACGCTGCGCCCCTACATCGATCCCCTAATGCGCCGCTGCGCCTCGACGAACGGCTGCTGATCGCTTTGATCCTCCTCGCGCTGGTGGTGCGCTGGTTCGTGATCGCCTACTGGCCCTTCACCGCCTACGACGCGCTTTGGGTCTACGGCTACGAGGGCAGGCTCTACGCGCTGCTCGGCTACATCCCACCGACCATCGGTTACTACCCGCAGTTTATGCCGCTTCAGTTCGCCTACGCGCAGCTAGGCGGCATCAATGATCACATGGCGCGCGCCGTGCTGATCTTCACCCATCTCGGCAGCATCTTGGCGACCTACGTCCTCGGCTCCCGGCTGATCAACCGACGCACCGGCATCGTCGCCGCCGCGATCTGGGCGCTCTATCCGCACGTCGGCGAGTGGGCGCGCGCGGGCGATCTGGAAATCCCGCTCGCCTTCCTGTTCACGCTGGCGGCAGCCTTCTTCCTGCTGGCGTGGCGGGATCGGGATCGCCGCGCCGCGCTGATCGCCGGGCTGATGCTCGGCGTCGGCTTGTGGATCAAGCCCACCATGGGCGCCTTCATCTTCGGCATCGGCTTCATGCTGCTGCTCGAACTGATCCGCGTGCGTTTCGACTTTCGCCGCTTCCTGCCCCGCCTGCAAATCGCCCTGCTGACCGGAATCGCCGCGCTGCCGCTCGGCGGCGTCTGGTATCTGCGCAATCTCCTGCTCGGCTTGCCGCTGCTGGTCTTTCCGCCCGCTTTCTGGCAGACATTGGCGCAGCGCAGCGGCGGTGAATTCGGCTGGCTGCTCGCCGCGCTGATCGCATGGGCGGTCTTTCTGGTGATCCGCTATCCCCGGCGCGACTGGCGCGTCGGCGGGGCGGGGCTGGCGCTGGTGCTGCTGGCGCTGGCGCCGTCGATCCTCTCGCCGCGCCGCCTCGTGTGGACGGAGTTCCTGCTCTTGGGCATCGGGCTGCTGCTGATCGCGTGGACGCTCTGGCGCGTGCTGCGCGAGGACGATGATCTGCGCGCGCCCGCCGGGATCATCGGCTGGGGCTTGGCGCTGGCGCTGCCTTATTTCGCGGTCTGGTTCTACGACTACAGCTACCATTACCGCCTGTCCTTCGCCATCGTCCCGCTGATGATTCTGCCGACGGCGTTCGTCCTTGCCCGCCTCTCCGAGCGGATCGGTGTGGGCGTGCGGCGCTTGGCGTACCTCGCGCTGATCGTGGCGCTGGCGTATCCCGGCATCATCGCCGCCGTCAGCGATCCCAACTCAGGGAGCGATTACCTGTGGACGAACCAGTATCCTGACGACACCGCCCGTTATCGCTCCGGCAACGCCGCCCTGATGGATGTGGTCGATGGATTACAGATTTGGCTCGCTCAGCACACGGGAGAGAAGCTGACCGTTTTCGCTCCCGGCGTGGATCGACTGCCGTTTTTCTTCCCTCAGCAGGACATTCGCGTCACCGACGTGCCGACCACGCTCGACCAGTTGGACGGCGCGGCTTACTTCGTCTATGGCAAGCCGGAGACCCTCGGCGTTTACCAGGATTTGCCCCAAAATCAGGTGATCGGCGCACTCAGCCGTACCGACATCCTGCGCTGGGCGTGGGGCATGGACGACGGAATTTTCAGCTACGACGTGTACGAGTTGAACCTGTCCCAGCGCTGGATTCCGCCGACGCCCAACGGTGCAGCTCAACAGGACGTGGTCTTTGGCGGCTTCGTCCGCTATCTTGGCTACGACATCGGCGGGCTGGACTTGTGGCCCGGTCGCCGCGTGATCGCCCACTTCTTCTGGCAGGTGATCGGCACGCCGACCGACGATTACAGCATTTATATTCATCTGCGCGATCAGGATGACAACCTGATCGCCTCGTGGGATGGACCCATCGCGCGCGGACAGTACGGCTACTACTCGTCGTTAGTCTGGCAGCCCGGCGAGTACATCAGCGACCAGCGCGTAATTCAGCTTCCCGATGGCGTCGATCCGGTGGGGCAGGGCTATCGGCTGGTGATCGGCATCTACGACAGCCAGACCAACGAACGGGTTCCGGTGACGGTGGACGGCGCGCCCGCTGGTGACGGCTACCAGATCGAAAACCGTATTTCAATCGTAGCCCAGCCGCCGCCGTAAACATTGTCGAAATGCGCGCGAATGCGTTATCATAGAGCGTGCGCAGATAACGCAAATGATATAGTCGAATGTGGATGATCTATGCCCGATAATCAATCGGTATCGACTGAGATGGTAGCCGCGCTCAAGCAAAGCTCGACCGAAACCAAACAGCTTGAGGCGGTGTTTGAGCGGCTGCTTCAGGTCTTGACCCAGAACGGGTTCCAGATTCAGGTGGACATCGTCGGGATGCTCCAGACCCTTGCGAACCGTCTGGACAGCACCGAAAAACAGGCGGAAGGCATCAGCCACCAGTTGGAGCAGTTGGAAGAACTGCTGCGCACCTTCTCGCTGATCACGTCCTCGCTGGAACTGGATCGCGTGCTCGAAGACGTGATGGACACGGTGATCCGGCTCACGGGCGCCGAGCGCGCTTACCTGATGCTGAGCAACAAGGACACCGCCGAACTGGAACTCTCGGTCGCGCGCAACTGGGATCAGGAGAATATCGCCGATACCGACGCTGTGTTCAGCAGCAGCATCGTGAATCAGGCGTTGAAGGAAAATCAGGCGATTTTGACCACCAACGCTCAGGCGGATGACCGTTTCCAGAACGTCAAGAGCGTGGTCAACAATCAGCTTCGCTCTATCCTCTGCATCCCGCTGATGCTTCAGGGGCGGGTGATCGGCGCGCTCTACGCCGACAACCGCATCACTCAGGACGTGTTCCGCCGCGAGCAAATCCCGCTGCTCACCGCTTTTGGCACGCAGGCAGCTATCGCCATCGAGAACGCGCGGCGGTTCGGCGCGGTCAAGAAAGACCTCGACAATGCCCTGACCGAACTGAAATCGCTGCAAATCGAGCTTGACCGGGGGCACGTCGAAAAGCAGGTCAACCAGATTACCGAGTTCGGACTATTTCCAGCGGCTTTCTTCGGCGGCGCGCAACATGCGCCAGCGTTCAGAAGACAAGCCGGACGAGTAATCGACCGAGCGCAGTACCGTGAAGAAGACCGGATTACTCAACCAGCCGTTATCGTCGCTGATCGCCGGGTTGGGGCATACCGACACCGTCGTGATTACCGACGCCGGGCTGATGATTCCGCAGAACGTTCAGCGGATCGATCTGGCGGTCTCGGCGGGCGTGCCGAAGCTGATCGATGTGATGCGCGCTATGCTCGGCGAAATGCAGATCAGCAGCGCGATTATCGCCAGCGAGCTGCGGGAACACAGCCCACTTTTCTATGGTGAAATCGTCACGCTGCTGGACGGCGTACAGCTTGTCGAAATTCCTCACGCCGACCTGCTGGAGCGCGCTCATGTGGCGCGCGCCGCCATCCGCACCGGCGAGTTCACGCCTTACGCCAACGTGATCTTGGTGTCCGAAGTCATTTTCTGATGGCGATGTAGGACAGGGAAAACCGACCTATAGGGGCGGGTCCAAGCCCCGCCCCTACAGACCGCATTCGTAGGGGCACGGTATATCGTGCCCTGTGCTATTGCTAACCTTCGACCTTCGACGCCACCAGCAGCCCGTAGCGCTCCAGTGCGTTTTCCAAAATCATGTTGATCAGCCGCTCGTATGCCCAGCCCGCCGCATCGGATTGCAGGCACAGGTCGCTGAAGCCGGGATTCAAGCCCGGCAGCGGATTGATCTCCAAAATGTAGGGCTGCCCGGTTTCCTTGTCGATGCGAATGTCTACCCGCGCCACGTCCTTGCAGCCGATCACCCGGAAGGTCGCCGCCGCCAGCGCCAGCAGCCGATGTTCCATTTCGGCGTCCAGTCGGGTGGGGCAGCGATAGCGGTAATCGCCCGCGAGGTCGGTTTTCATGCGGCTGGTGTAGAGGTCGGCTTCGGTGTCGGCGTGAGTCGGCTCGAACTCAATGATCGGCAGGAAGGTCAGTCGGCGAGGGAGGTCGCCCTCCAGCATCCGGTCGCTCAGGCGGCGCGCGGCGGTCGGCTTCAGGTTGCCCAGCATCCCGACCATCACCTCGCGCCCGCTGATGTAATGCTCGCACAGGATCGGCTCGTTGTAGCGCGCCAGCATCTGCCCGACCCGCGCGCGGAGTTCGTCAGCGCTGCTAACGATGCTCTCGGCAGTCACGCCCATGCTGGTTCCTTCGCGGCTCGGCTTCAGGAACAGCGGAAAACGCAGCCTGCCGTCCTCGTCCGCGAGATCGTCGCAGATCGGCTCGTCGGCGCGCTCGAACACCTGAAACTCCGGCGTCGGCAGCCCGTGATACGCCAGCACCCGCTTGGTCATTGGCTTGTCCAACGCCAGCGCCAGCGTCATCACCTGACTGCCGGTGTAGGGGATGCGCAGCATTTCCAGCAGCGCTGGAATCTGTGCCTCACGCCCATCCCCGAAGTGGCTTTCGCTGATGTTGAAGCAGATGTCCGGCTGATATTCGATCAGCCGGTCGATCAGGCGGTAGGGCGGCAGGACGCTGGCTTCAAAGAACACCGCCTCGTGCCCGGCGCTTTGCAGCGCGGCGATGATGCTGTTGGGCGTCTTTTCGCTGTCCAAATCGTCCCACTGATCCGGCGCCATGCCGTCCCAGTGAGGGGCATTCTTCTTGAGGTTGGCAAGCACCGCGACTCTCATGGCTTATAACCCCCGATAACGGTGATGACCATTGCCGTTGGTCACCGCGAAGGCGACCTGATCCGGTTCGGTGAAGGGGACGTGATCGGTTTCCCCTTGTCGCTGATGTGTTACGTCGAAACCTTCCGGCTTGATCGCCATCGCCTCGCCTTCCAGCAGGCTGCTGATCCCGCCTTGACCCGGCTCGCTGCGCCGCTGCGCCTGTCGGTCGAGGTGGTCGATCAGGTGCGGATCGTAGTCCTCTGGCTCGGCGTAAGTCGTGATGTAGCCCTCGTAATTACGCAGCACCACCTTGCCCGGCGCTTGGCTGATCACGTACTGCGGCATCACCGGGATTTTCCCGCCGCCGCCGGGTGCATCGACCACGTAAGTCGGGATGGCGTAGCCGCTGGTATGCCCGCGCAGCCCCTCGATGATCTCGATGCCCTTGCTCACGGTGGTGCGGAAGTGCCCCGCGCCTTCCACCAGATCGCATTGATACAGGTAGTAGGGGCGCACGCGGTTGCGCACCAGCTTATGCACCAGTTCCCGCTGGATGTTCACGCTGTCGTTGATGCCCGCCAGCAGCACGCTTTGGTTGCCCAGCGGCACGCCCGCGTAAGACAGCTTTTCCAGCGCCCGGCTCACTTCCGGCGTGATCTCTTTGGGGTGGTTGGTGTGAATGTTCATCCACAGCGGATGATACTGCTTGATCATCTCGCAAAATTCGTCGGTGATCCGCTGCGGCAAAAAGATCGGCACCCGGCTGCCGATGCGAATAATTTCGATGTGTTCAATCGAGCGCAGGCTGGCAAGCACGTATTCGAGCAGTCGCGGCGCAATCGTCAGCGGATCGCCGCCGCTGAGCAGCACGTCGCGCACCTGCGGCGTCTCGCGCAGATAGGCGATCTGACGGTCGAATTCTGCCCGGCTGAAGTTCGCCGCCGGGTTTCCGACGATCCGGCTGCGGGTGCAGTAGCGGCAGTAGCTGGCACACTGGGTCGTCAGCAGCATCAGCACTCGGTCGGGATAACGATGCACCAGACCCGGCACCGGGCTGTGGGCGTCCTCCGCGAGGCTGTCCACCATCATGCCGTTGAACGACTGAAGCTCGCGCCCCAACGGAATCACCTGCCGCCGAATCGGGCAGAGCGGATCGTCCGGGTCGATCAGGCTGGCGAAATAGGGGGTAATGTCCACCCGGAACACGCCGTCAGCCGTCAGCCCGTCGATTTCTTCCGGCGTCAAGCGGATCAGCCGCCCCAGTTCTTCGACCGAATTCAGTCTATGAGCAAGCTGCCAGCGCCAGTTGTTCCAATCTTGGTCAGGGATGTCTTTCCAAAGGTCAGGTCGAGGGGACGATGCGGGGGGTTCGGGAGGCTCCTTAGTTGCTTCATCAGTCATGGATTTATTCCACGCTCCTCAGGCACAAAAAATAGCCGCACCCAATGTAACGGCTATGTCGTCTGATCTGCTATTCATTATAGGTGGTTTTTGTGCAAAGTCTATGACGGCTCATCGGTTACTAAACCGATGTTCGATGCCGCTAACCTGTGTTAATCGGAGAGGCATTCGGCGAGTGCGGGTTCGCTGGCTTGGCGCACGATCACCTGCGGCGTGTTGTGCCACGCGGCGCAGGCTTTCAGCACAGCTTTCAACTCCGCGACCAGAGCGTCGTCCACGATCACGCCGGGTTCGAGATGCAGCGCCTTGACCTCGAAAATCCCTTCTTTGCGATGGGCTTTGGGATCAAGCCGACCGATCAGCGCATTCTTGTACAGGATCGGTAGGGTGAAGTAACCGTAGACCCGCTTGGGCGCGGGGGTATAGCACTCGATTTGATAGGTGAAGTTGAACAACTCCTGCGCCCGTGCCCGATCCCACACCAGCGGGTCGAACGGGGAGAGCAGAGTCGTGCGAGAGACGGGTATCTTGCCCTTCGCTGCGGCTTCCAGCGCCTCCCGTTGATCGGGGTGAAAATAACCGGGCATATCCCAGCCGTCCACCTGCACGGGTTGAATTTGCCCGCGCTGCGCCAGTCTATCGATCACCTGCTGAGCCGTCTTCTTGTACATGCGGAAGTAATCGGCGATCCACGCGGCTTTGGTCACGCCTAAGGCTTTGACCGTATTCAGCACAAAAGTCTCGTGAACTTCCTCTAAGGAAGGCGTCCGGGCATCGTCCCAATCCGGCAGGACGCGCTCGCGCAGATCATAGAAGCGCTGGAAATTGTGACGCTTGGCGACCATCAACTCGCCCCGCATCAACAAGCCTTCCAGCGCGGTCTTTTCGTCTTTCCAGTTCCACCAGCCGCCTTGAGCGCCGTCGGCGCGTTCAAAATCGGCGGATCGCACCGCGCCGTTCTCGTGAATGTGCGTCAGCAGACGCTCGACCAAATCGGCGTGAGCTTCCATCCACGGGCGCCAGCTTTTTTCCTGCCACGTGAGCCGTTCCAGCATCACACGGCGGTAGAGCGGATAATCCTCAACCGGGCAGGAAGCAGGCGGCATGTGACCAGTACTCAAACAGCGTGCCCCCGGTGAGGAGTTCGTCCAGCCAGCGCTGGGGATAATCCCCCAGACGACTCCACAGCACCAGATAGGGGCTGCGCGCGACCACGTGAATCGTGTCGATTTGCAGCACGTGCATCTGCCGGATGATCTGGCGCACGTGGGCTTTGGTCGCGCGTGGTGGACACGGCTGGAGTCCCTGCGCGGCGATCATCAGCCCGCGTACAGCATCTTGGGAGAGGGGTTTCATCGGCATCACGGTTTCACTTTGAGGTTATGAGCAGGTCAAAGCCGATTATAGTAACTAGAACTTCTGTTCGTCAACCGGCTTTCGCCTAGAGGAATCAAAGGGGGATAGGCACGCCTATCCCCCTGAAACGCTCGCAAGTGCGGGTTCGCTTACTTGCTGGGCACTGTCTCCGCGACTTTGCCGTTGGACGACGCGGGTTCTTCCTCGCGTCGGAACTGGCTCATGTACAGCTCGTAGTAGGCGCCCTTCTTCGCCAGCAGTTCGGTGTGGGTGCCGCGCTCGACGATTTCGCCGTTTTGCAGCAGCATCACCAAGTCGGCGTTGCGAATGGTGCTGAGGCGGTGCGCGATCACGAAGCTGGTGCGCCCTTTGAGAAGTTCCTCAAACGCCTTCTGGATCAGACGCTCGGTGCGGGTGTCCACGCTCGAAGTCGCTTCGTCGAGGATCAGCAGGTGCGGATTTATCAGCGCGACCCGCGCGATGGCGATCAACTGGCGCTGCCCTTGACTCAAACCGCTGCCGCGCTCGCCGAGGATGGTCTGATAGCCCTGCGGCAGCCGCTCGATGAACGAGTCCGCTTCCACCAGCTTCGCCGCCGCGATCACTTCCTCGTCGGTCGCGCCGAGCTTCCCGTAGCGGATGTTGTTCATCACCGTGTCCGAGAATAGGAAGGTGTCCTGAAGCACGATCCCGATCTGGCTGCGCAGGCTCTCGAAGGTCACGTCGCGCACGTCGATGTCGTCGATCCGCACCGCGCCGGAGGTTACGTCGTAGAAGCGCGGGAGCAGGTTGACGATGGTCGTCTTGCCTGCGCCGGTCGGTCCGACGATGGCGATCATTTGCCCCGGTTGAGCGGTGAAGCTGATGCCCTTGAGCACCGGAACGTTCTCCTGATAGCCCGCCTGCACGTTGTCGAACTCGACTTTGCCCTTGATCGGCGGCATGACGATGGCATTCGGCTTCTCTTGCAGATCAATCGGGGTATCGAGGATGTTGAAAATGCGCTCGCCGCCCGCGATGGCGTTCTGGATGTTCGCCCACAGCACCGCGATCTGCGTGATCGGCTGGGTGAAGCGCTGCACGTACTGCACGAAGGCGAACACCGTGCCGAGTGAAATCAGCGAGGTGCCCAGCAGCGGCTCGTTGCGCAGCACCGACAAGCCACCGACGGTCACGACGATGCCAATCGCCACGTAGCCGAGCGCTTCCAGCGTCGGGTTCAACGCGCTGGTGAAGGCTGCCGCCCGAATGTTGGCGTCACGGTTGGCGGCGTTGGAGCGGCGGAAATTCTCGATATTCTCGTCCTCGCGGTTGAACGCCTGCACTTCGCGCACGCCGGAGATGCTCTCCTGCAAATCGGAGTTGACGTTGCCCAGTTCCTCACGGCTCACGCGGAAGGCTTTGCGCGCCTGATTCGAGAAGTAGACCGTCGAGACGAACATCACCGGCACCACCGCTAAGCTGATCAGCGCGTAGGGCACGTTGGTTTGCAGCATCTTGATCACGATCCAGACCATCAGCAGCGCGCCGCTGATGACGCTCAGCAGGGCGAAGCCGAACACCTGCTGAATGGTCTGGGTGTCGTTGGTGATGCGGCTCATGAGGTCGCCCGCGTCGTGTTCCGAGTAGTAGCTCAGCGAAAGCTGGTGCGCCTTCCTGAACAGGTCTTGGCGCATCCGGCGCAGCACCTGCTGCCCGGTGCGGCTCATGGTATAGAAGCCCAAGCCGCTGACCACCGCGCCCAGCAGGAACAGCCCGACCAAAATCAGCACCAGATGAGTCATGCCCGCCAGCTTCACGTCGGTGCTGATGGTGTTGATCGCGCCGTTCTGGATCGCGCTCTGCACGGTGCTGTCGAACCAGCAGTTGCTGGTCGCCTGCGGAAACAGGTAGCAGTCTACCGCCTCGCCGATGTAATCCGGCGTGACCACCTGTGTCCACGTCGAGACCACGATCAGCGCGAGCGCGACGATCACGCCCGTGATGTAAATGCCGAAGTATTTCCCAAAGCGAACCAGCGTTTGGGTGGTGCTGCCCGCTTTTTCGGCTTCGTTTTGCAGAAGGCGGTTGGCTCCGCCCATGGGTCCCATCATTGTGAATTCGCCTCCTCAGTCACTTCCGGCTGCTCGATTTCGGCGTCACCGACGAGCTGCGAGTTGTATATTTCCGCGTAGATGGCGCTGTTCTCCATCAGGTCTTCGTGCTTGCCACTGGCGACCACCCGCCCTTTGTCGAGGACGAGAATTTGGTCGGCGTTCAGCACGGTGGTGATGCGCTGGGCGATCACGAAGCTGGTGCGTCCTTCCATCAGCTTGTCCAGCGCCTTCTGGATCAGCGCTTCGGTAATCAGGTCAACGCTGCTGGTCGAGTTGTCCAAGATCAGCAGGCGCGGGTTCAGCAGCAGCGCGCGCGCGATGGCGACGCGCTGTTTCTGACCGCCGGACAGGGTCGTGCCGCGCTCTCCGACCGGTGTGTTGTAGCCTTCCGGGAACGACATGATGAAGTCGTGCGCGGCAGCGGCTTTGGCGGCGGCGATCACCGCGTCGTCAGTCGCATCAGGGCGACCGAAGGCGATGTTGTCGCGGATGGTGCCGCTGAACAGGTTGGTTTCCTGAAGCACAATCCCGATCTGGCTGCGCAGGCTGTCCAGCGTCACGTCGCGCACGTCATGCCCGTCGATCAACACCTGACCTTCGCTCGCGTCGTAGAAGCGCGGGATCAGGTTGATGATGGTGGTCTTGCCGCTGCCCGTGCCGCCCAGCAGCGCAATCGTCTGACCGGGCTTGGCTTCAAAGCTGACGTTTTGCAGCACCGGCTCGCCCGAAGCGAAGTAGCGGAAGGTGACGCCCTTGAACTCGACGTGTCCCTCAATCTGGGGCAGGGTGATCGCGTCCGGCTTGTCGGTGACTTCGTTCTCGGTGTCGAGGATTTCAAAGATGCGGTTCGAGGACGCCGATGCCTGCGACATCAACTGCACGATGAAACCCAACTGACCGAGCGGGAAGAACACGTAGAGCAGGTACAGGCTGAACGATTGGTAGTCGCCCAGCGAGAGCGTGTTGTTGATGATCTGGCTCCCGGCGAAATACAAAATCGCCGCCTGTCCCATCTGCATAATCACGAAGATCACCGGGAACAGGAACGAGAACGTGCGCGCAACGATGATCTGCTGCTCGTAGTAGGAGTTGTTGGTGCCGTAAAAGCGCTCGCCCTCGAACTTTTCCCGCGCGAATGCGCGCACCACCTTGATTCCGGCGAGGTTTTCCTGAAGCACCGTGTTCAAGGTCGAAAGCCGTTTCTGAATCTCCGCGAACAGCGGCGTGGTCAGCCGCGCGAAGATCATGAACACCACCAGCGCAATCGGCAGAATCGGCAGGATCACCAGCGTAAGCTGCCAATTGGTCGCAAACAGGATGATCAGCGTGGCGATCAGCAGCAGGAACGCCTGTGCCGCCAGAATCAAGCCCTGCGCGATGAACAGGCGCACGCGCTCCACGTCGTCGGTCGCGCGAACCATCAACTGCCCGGTTTGATTCCGGTCGTGGTAGCTGAACGACAGCCGCTGCACTTTGGCGAAGATTTCATTGCGGAAGTCGAAGGCGATCCCCTGCGAGGTCTTTTCCGCCATGTACGCTTGCACAAACGAGAAAATCGCGCGGAAGGCGGCGAAGATCACGATGATCACCACCGCATCGACCAGCCACGTCTGCGCGTTGAGTTGCGCGTCCTTGAGGACTTCGACCGTCGTATTCGCCTGCTTCGCCGCCAGATTCCACGCCGCATCCTGAAACACCTTCGGCAGAGTCGCGGTGTTGGTGGCAATCGCGTTGGCAATCGTCCCTTGCGTGATCGAGTTGATCATGTTCTGGACTAGCTGCGGGACGGCGAGCTGCGCCAGCGTTGCGATGATCAATGCGCCGTAGGCAATCAGGGTCGAGCGGCGCTGCTTCCCCAGATAGCGAATGGAGCGACCCAGTGTGCCGGGTTTGCCTGAGGAGCGCTGTCCGCCCATTTGTTGTCGAGCTTGTGCTTGCAACTTGTGATCCTCTTTCTACTCGGTTCTGCCACGTCTCTTGATGCTACGTGTGATCATGCGGTGATGTTCATTTCCCGATAATTCCCTTCGGTGAATGATGCATTCCGGTCTCGGTGTGACGGTTTCGCCTTCCTGAAGGGCATACAGCCGCGACGTAACCGATTCGATCAGCGTCTCGCCGTCCGGCATCCGCTTCACCACCTCGCGGAGCAGGCTTAGCAGTTCGACCGCTTTGTCCTCTCCCATGCTGCCCAGACACTGATACAGCAGGTCTTCCTCTTGGAAAAACGGCACTTCCCGGATCAAATCAGCCCCCGCCTCCGAGAGCGAGAGTGGAATTCTCCGGCGGTCGTTGGGGTCGCGGCGGCGGATGATCAAGCCCTTGCGCTCCAGCGTATCGATCACCGGCACCAACGTGGACGGATCGAGCGCGAATTGGCGGCTCAGTTCGCTCAGCGTGGCGCTTTCATGGCTCAACACCCGCAGGACTCCATATTGCAGTCCGCTGAGGTCCTTGCCATAGGAATTGAAACGCTCCTCCAGTGAATGAAACGAAATCCGCGCCATCAACGTCGCCAAAATGCGGATTTCGATAGTCATCATGAAGAAACGCTGCTTGTCGTCGTTCATGATTCCGTGAAATTGTTTGGACACCAATCATTGGTATGCCAACTGTATCGGCAGCGCCGCCCCCTGTCAAGCCGGAATTTCCCTCAAGATTCACCCCTGCGCCCCCCTATGCATTCCCGGACTGTGTTTTACGCCAGTTTTGTAAACCCAGTTTAAATGGATACGGATTTTGCAGGTGCCGGGTTTCGCCCCAAATCCATTCTTTCGATCCGTTGCAACCACAATCACCGGGATATAAACTACATATTGTGGGTACTATCGCGGAGACTGTGATGGCGAACACATCTCTGGTCAACCAATTGATCAACGACCTGCGGGGCAGCGACGAGCAAAAACAGCGTCACGCGCTCTATCGTTTGGGACAACTTCGTGAACCGTCGGCGCTCCCGGCGCTGCTGGAGGCGCTGCACCATAAAGATCGGCAGATGCGGGTGCTGGTGGTGCAAACCCTCAGCATGATCGGCGACCCAGCGGCGGTGCCTGCGCTGGTCGAACGGCTTTCGGATCGCAGCAAAGACGTGCGCCGCGCGGCGGCGCAGGCGTTGGCGCTGCTCGGCGAAGAATTGGCGACGCCGGGGCTGGTCGGCGCGCTGCTCGGCGACGACAGCAGCTACGTCCGCTGGGAGGCGGCGAAGGCGCTGCGCGAGCTGGCAGACCCGGCTGCGCTGCCCGAACTGCTCGAAGCGCTGTCGGCGGATACCAACAGCTACGTCCGCTACGCCGCAGCCGAAGCGCTCGGCGCTATCGGCACCGACTCCGCGCTTGAAGGGCTGGAACACGCGCTGCTCAACGACGACAACGACTTTGTGCGCTTCGCGGCTGCCAAAGCTTTAGGGCAAATCGCCGATCCAACCTCCACGCCCGCCTTGATTCAGGCGCTCAACCATAGCAACAACCACGTCTGGCACGCGGCGGCGGAAGCGCTCTGGATGATGGATGAGGAGGTCATGCCCTACGTGATCGAGGGGCTGACCGCGTCGGACATGTCCACCCGCCGCGCGGCGCTCAAGGCGGCGCTCTGGCTTTCGGCGGAATACGACGACGAAGAAGTCGCCAAACGCGACGATTTGGATTGGATCGATACGTGGGGCTGGTGGAATTAGCATCCTGAGCGAATAGACGTTATTCTTAGGGCTGTTCATTTAATTTGTAAGGAGATAGAGGATGCCTGCACGTAGTTCTGAAGCCGTATGGAGAGGCGATCTCAAGGGCGGCAGCGGAAACATGAAGCTCGCCAGCGGCGCGTACAATGGAGCTTACACGTGGTCATCGCGTTTTGAGAACGGCGAAGGAACCAATCCTGAGGAACTGATCGGCGCGGCTCACGCGGGCTGCTTCTCGATGGCGTTTGCCAACAACCTTTCCAAAGAGGGCTTCAAGGTCAACAGTATCAATACCACCGCGACCGTTCACCTCGAAAAGACCGACGCGGGCAACCAGATCACCCACATCGATCTGGTGACCAAAGGCGATGTCGAAGGCGTTGACGAAGCCAAGTTCAAGGAAATCGCCGAGGTGTCGAAGAAAACCTGTCCGGTCTCGCGGGCGCTTGCCGCTATCCCCATTTCGCTTGACGCTTCGCTGGTCTAGTTTGACCGACTGACGCAAAAGCGCCGGGCGATCCATCCCGGCGCTTTTTGATTTCCATTAGCAGGGTGGGGGCACGCCGTGCCCTGATCTACCGCATCTCTGGGCGCAATATGTCGCTGAAAATCCGCTCGTAAATCTCGGTGCCCACCAGATCGCGCAGCCACGCTTCCGGCTTCGCCTGCGAGCTGGCGGGGAAGACCACTTCGGCAGTCACCACGAAATGCCCGCGCTGCCAGAAGGTGAGCGCTTCGGTCGCCGCGACGTTGCAGGCGGTGGTGGACTGTGTGTAGATCGGATAGGGCATCCCGTCCACCGTTGCGGCGGTATAGCCGTTCACCGTCTCCATCTGGTCGAGGAATCCGTCTTGCAGCGCGGCGGTCGCGTCCTCCGGCGTATCGAAGCGATCCAGCGTGTAGCCGATGGACATATACGGCACGCTTTGCAGGTCACAGGTGGAGTTGCTGACGTGATGCGCGGCGCGGAACTGGTGGTGATATTGGGCGAGGAACGCCGCGTAATCGCTGCGCATGGCGTCGGGCGCGTACTGCGAGGTCTGCTCGGTAGTGAAGGTGCCGGACGCGGACTCGTCCAGCTTCAGCGGGTCGGGAAGCTGGCTGTTGATGCTATCCAGCAGCGCTTGGATGTCGTCCTCGGTCGCGGGCGGCGGCGGTTGATAAGTCGTCTCCACGCTGGCGGGATCGGTCACAATCACGACTGTGTTGAGCGCGGTTCCCGGCTGCGTATCCGTGTCCGGGTCGCGCAGCCGAATCTTGCTCACGTTATCCAGTCCTTCCAGCACCTCGCCAAAGATGGTGTAGTGGTAGTCCAGCGCGGGATAGGGCACCACTGTGATGAAGAACTGGCTGCCGTTGGTATTGGGACCCGCGTTCGCCATCGCCAGCCATCCGGCTTTGTCGAAGTTCAGGAAGCCCGCGAACTCGTCGGGAATCTGGTAGCCGGGACCACCCCTCCCGGTCGCCGTCGGATCGCCCCCCTGCGCCATGTAGTCCTGAAGCACGCGATGGAAGGTTGTGTTGTTGTAATAGTTGTGCTGCGCCAGAAAGACGAAGCTGTTCACGGTCACGGGCGTGAATTTCTCCAGCAGATCGACGTAGATGGGACCCACGTCCGTGCAGAAAATCGCGCGGTAATCGACGCCCGGTTGCAGCACCTGCTCCGGTTGGATGAACTGGCGCGTCGTCGGTTCGGGCGCGGGGACGGCGTTCGCGCAAATCTGATCCGGCGTTTGCGGATTCTGAGCTTCCGGCGTTGCGCTCTGGGCGAAAACCGCTTGAGCCATCAACGCAAGCAGGCAAGCCAGAAAGAATCGTTTCATCTGAATGCTCCTGTTACAGCTATCATCGACCTCAGTTTACGCTCCCAACCGGATGACCGTTATCGTGTAGGGCGAGAGGTTGGAAAGCGGAAGATAACCGCTGAATCCGCCGTTCGCGTCGATTTCCGGCTGCGTCACCGAGTCCGCACCGTAAATAGGCGCTGCCTGCGCGCCCGCGCTCAAGCCTGAATCGAGGCTCAAGCCGTAATCGCTCACGTCCGCGTTCGAGAGGTTGATCACCACCAGCAGGGTTTGGTCGTCGCTCTGGCGAATGAAGCTGTACACGCTGTGCGAGGCGGATTTCACCGGGATCAAATCGCCGTGCAGCAGGGCGGGATTCTCATCGCGCAGGTGGATCAAATCGCGGTAGTGGCTCAGCAGCGAGTTCGGATCGTCGGTTTCGGCGGCGACGTTGACGCTGCTCAGGTCATCTTGCAGCGGCTCCCACGCCGTCCCGGTGGTGAAGCCGCCGGTGCTGTCCCACTGCATCGGCGTGCGAATCCGCTCGTCCGGCTTGGCGCCGCTCATGCCGATCTCCTCGCCGTAGTAGATGAACGGTACGCCCGGCTGCGTCAGCAGCAGATCGGCGGCGGCTTTCGCCTTGTCCACGTCCCCGACCAGCGCGTTCATGACCCGGTTCTGGTCGTGGTTGGTCAGGAACGCCGCGTACTGACCGGGCGGATAAAGTTGATCGACCCGATTTTGCAGCCCAGTGATGTTGCTGCTTCGACCTTGCTGCGCGCTTTGCAGCATGGCGTTGGCGAAGTCGAACTCGAACACTAGATCAGCGGCGTCGGGCACGTAGCTGGAGGAGATAAAGCTGCTGGCGTCCACCTCGCCCACCACCAGCGAGTCCGGGTTCACCGACTGAATGTACTGGTGGAACCCGTCCGCCCATTGATGGGTCGCGTCGGTGTTGACCTGATTTTGCCCATCTTCGATCAGGTGTTGAAGCGCGTCCAGCCGGAAGCCGTCCGCGCCCATGTCTTGCAGCCAGTAGCGCGCCACGTCGTACATTTCGGTGGTCACGGCGGGATTCTCGTAGTTGAGGTCGGGCTGTTGGTAGTAGAACACCGCGTAGTAGCAGCGGTCGCCTAAAGCAATCCAGACTTTTTCGCCCCACGGACCGGGGTAGGTGGGGCAGCTATCGTCCCAGCGATACCAATCCGCATAGTTGGGATTGCCCGCCGCCGATGCCTGAAACCACGGATGCTGGTTCGAGGTGTGATTGAGCACCAGATCGACGATCACCGAGATGCCGCGCTGGTGCGCCGCCGCGATCAACTGCTTGAAGTCGTCGTTAGTGCCGTAAGCCGGATCGACGCTGAGGTAATCGGTGGTGTCGTAGCCGTGATAGCTCGCCGCCGACATGATCGGCATCAGGTATATCCCGGTCACGCCCAGATCGGTGGTGGTATTCGGGTCGCCGTCGTTCAGGTAATCGAGTTTCTGGATCGCGCCTTGCAGGTCGCCGATGCCGTCGCCGTTGCTGTCATAAAAGCTGCGCACAAACATCTCGTAAAAAACCCGGTCATTCCACCAATGACTATTCGTAGGCTGTTCGGTCGCCTGCTGCGCCGTGACTGGCGCGAAGGCTGCCAGCAGCAGGATCGCCAACAGGATCGCTGTTCGGTTCATGCCCTTCGTCCTCACCTCATCCGCCTGAGAAGCATAACAGACTATTTGACACGCTGCGTTACACTCAATACAACTTTACTCGTGAGCTTAAGGAAATACCATGCAAGCAGCCGTTGATCTGCGCAATCGGATCGACCTGAGCCGCATCCCATTCACCGAGCGCGGTTCGCGCCTGCTCCTGTTCCGGGGCGACCAGTCGCTGTACGTCCGCCTCGCCGAACGCTGGATCAAATACGAGCAGGTTTACGGGGCACATCGCCAGCGTCCACCGCTGATTGACCAGTTCATCTTTGTGGATGCGGACGGCAATCCGCTGGACTTCACCGTCCATTCGACCGCCTATTCAGTGGACATCGAGACGCGCATCGGCGTGTTCACGTGGACATTCACCGACGCCGAGACTCTGCTGCTGCGTCTGCCGCCGGGCAGGTTCAACCTCGGCTTCGACTGCATGGCGGAGCGTGGAGCGTCGGATCGTCGCGGCGGGACGCTGCACGGCGTTCGGAACATCGCCTATACCACCGACGCGCATATCCTCGCCGACTCGGTGGAACCGAGTGGTGAGGGCTGGTATCACGTGCATCTCACCCTCGAAGCAAGGGCGGGCGCGGTGCTGCTATTGAACGTCACGCCCCGGCTCGGCTTCAACCGCTCGCTGCCGCAGGCGGACGCCGCGCTGGATGGAGCGCGGATGAATTGGCAGGACTGGCTCGCCTCGGTGCCGCCGGTACTCGATAGGTATCAGGCGCAGTACGAGTACGCATGGTGGGTATTGTGGGCGGCGCTCACCAGCCCACGCTACTACCTCACCCGCGAGACCATCATGCCCTCGAAAATCCATTACATCGGCGTCTGGCATTGGGATCAATTCTTCCACGCCATCGCCTTCCGCCACGTGGATACCCAGCTTGCCGAGGATCAAATCCGCATCCTGCTCGATCACCAGCAGCCCAACGGCATGATCCCCGACGCCATCCACGACGAGGGGCTGGTCACGCACCTGACCACTCCGGTCGATGCCGACGTGACCAAGCCGCCGCTGATCGCGTGGGCGGTGCTGAAGCTGCACGAGACATCCGGTCACAACGATTTTCTGCAAGAGGTCTACGAGCCGCTCACGCGCTGGAATCAATGGTGGTTCGATCACAACCGCGACTCGCAGGGCTTATGCGTGTATCGTCACCCGTTCTCGTCCGGCTTGGACGACAGCCCGCTCTGGGATTACGGGATGCCGGTCACCGCGCCCGACTTGAACACTTATCTCTGCATCCAGTTGGAGAGCCTCGCCCAAATCGCCGCGCTGATCGGCGAGGACGACGACGCGGCGGAGTTCGAGGCGCGCAGCGCGGAACACGCTGCCCGCATGATCGAAGTGCTGTGGGACGAGGAAAAGGGCTGGTTCAATGCCCTGAACGGCAAGGGCGAGGTGATCCCGGTGGCAACGCCGTTCAGCCTGCTGCCCGTGTGGATCAAAGACCTGCCGCAGCCGATCATCGACCGCCTGCTGGCGAACCTGACCGATCCGACCCTGTTCTGGACGCAGCACCCGCTGGCGACGGTCGCGGTCAGCGACCCGCACTTCGATCCCATGCAGATGTGGCGCGGCCCGACGTGGGTCAACATCAACTACTTATTCGTCGAAGCGCTGAAGCGAGTGCATCAGGACGATCTGGCGGCGGAGCTTCGCAGCAAAACCCTTGACCTGATCATGCTGCACGACGACATCTACGAATACTACAATCCGATCACCGGCGAGCGCCCGCCCAAAGCCGCACCGATCTTCGGCTGGACTTCGGCGGTGTTCATCGACCTCGCCCTGCAAGCGACCCGCGACTCAGCCCCGGAGCGATAATCATGTCGATCCACGAGGAGCAGCCGGTTCTGAGCGCGGGCACTCGCCTGAGCGAAGCCCGCGCCGCGATGATCATGCTGCATGGGCGCGGCTCCAGCGCCGACGACATTCTGAGCCTCGTCCCCGAACTGGATCACCCGGAATTCGCCTATCTCGCGCCGCAGGCTGCCGGGTACACGTGGTATCCCTACGGGTTCATGGAGCCGCTGGCACGCAACGAACCCTATCTCTCGTCCGCGCTGGGCGTGATCGCCCGGCTGGTACGCAAGGTCAGCAGCGTGCCGATTGTCGGCACCCGCGTGATGCTGCTCGGCTTCTCACAGGGCGCGTGCCTCACGCTCGAATTCGCGGCACGCCATGCCGCCCGTTACGGCGGTGTGATCGGCTTCAGCGGCGGCTTGATCGGCGCGGACGACACCCCGCGCGACTATCCCGGCTCGTTCGAAGGCACGCCCGTGTTTCTGGGATGCAGTGACGTGGATTTCCACATTCCCAAAGCCCGCGTTGATCAGTCCGCCGAGGTTTTCCGGCGGTTGGGCGCGACCGTGACTGAGCGGCTGTATCGAGACATGGGGCATACCATCAATCAGGACGAGATCGATCAGGTCAAGGCGATGATGGAAGCGGTGGTCGAATTGTAAGAACGGGCGGGCGTGAATCGTCTACAGTTCACACCCATTTCGCTTCATGCGAAGGAAAAACCAAATGACGATTCTCGGACTGCATCACATCACGCTGGTCAGTTCGAACGCGCAGCGCACCGTCGATTTCTACACCAAGGTGCTGGGGCTGCGCTTCGTGAAAAAGACGGTCAACTTTGACGATCCCGGCAGCTATCATCTGTATTTCGGCGACGAAACCGGAAAGCCCGGCAGCGCCGTCACCTTCTTCGAGTGGACGCACGCGCCGAAGGGGCATCCCGGCGTCGGCGGCACCCATCATTTCGCGCTGATCGTGGACGACTACAACGGCTTGCTCAAGTGGAAGCGTCGCCTGACCGATCTCGGCATTCACGTGGATGGACCGCTGGATCGGCTGTACTTCAAGTCGCTGTATCTGCGCGACCCGGATGGCGCGATCGTCGAAATCGCCACGCGCGGACCCGGATTTGCGGTGGACGAAGCGGCGGATCAACTGGGCACGCAGTTGCGCGAGCCGCCGCCGGAAATGCTGCTTCGCAACCGCGACAAGGCGACCATCGACGCGACTACGTGGGCGGAACCCGTCCCGGAGATCACGCCGGATATGGCGCTGAGTCATGGGATGCATCACATTTCCGCGATCAGCTCCAACATCGAGCGGACGCACGAGTTCTACAGCGGCTTGCTGGGGATGCGCCGCCTCAAAATGACCTCGAATTTCGACGATCCGAATTCGGCGCATTGGTACTGGGGCGTCGGCGACGGTCAGCCCGGCACGCTGATCACCTATTTTGAGCGCAAGCAGGGCTATCGCGCGCAGATCGGCATCGGGCAGACCCATCACTTCGCGCTGGCGGTGCCGGACGAAGCCACGCAGTTGGAGTGGCGCGAGAAGCTGATCGAGGCGGGCTACCGCGCGTCCCCAGTGATGGATCGGGTCTACTTCAAGAGCGTCTACTCCAACGATCCCGATGGGCACATCGTCGAACTGGCGACGGTGGGACCCGGCTTCGCGGTGGACGAGGACGTGTCCGAACTGGGCACGCACCTCATGCTGCCGTCGTGGCTCGAGCAGCACCGCTCGGTGATTGAGGATACGCTCACGCCGCTGCAGGTTGATACATGGCAGCCGCAAAAAGCCTGACGCGGCTTGATGCAGGGGCACGGCACGCCGTGCCCCTACCGGATCATCCCCATTTTTGATCGCTTCGCGCGGCGTCTTCATGCATTGATCACACGACCTGCCATCAACGATCATCGACATTTAATTAACGCTTGTATACCCCCTCATGAAAAAAGACTGGTATCTTAAAGAACATCTGTGCTATAATATAGGTAGATGTTCGAGTGAGGACAAGTGGCGATGAAACCGACGGAGATCAAGAAGCTACAGCGCCGCAGCCGCAATTTGCGCGTCCGGCGCGTCGCGCCCAATACGTTGATCGTGACCAGCCGCTCCAACCCCTATGCTCAACACATCGTCACCATCGAGACGGATCAGAGCGGCGTGATTTACGCGCGCTGCACCTGTCCGTGGGCGCAGAACGGCGGATACGGCTGCTCGCACGTGATGGCGTCGCTCAATTATCTGGCGACCAAGCAGAGTCGGGCGATCAGCTTTTGGGGCGACCTGCGGGAGGCGAAACGGCAGCGGCACCGCATCCTGCGGCTGGCAGGGTTCGGACCTGACGGCGACATTTACATCACCAGCCGACCCGCAGAAGCGGTCTAAGCGCGCAAGAAAGTCAGCGGTAGAATCTGTGCCATATCGCTTTGATTCTGCCACCATCAGGAGGCTGGCATGGACTTCAACGCTTATCTGCTCGACTGGACGATCAACGATTTCCCGCTGCTCCAGCAGGAACTAACCGCCGCGAACTTCGCCTTTCAGCCGGAGATCGGCACCGGGCATATCCGCGCTGCCGTACCCTTTGAGCGGGTTGAAGAAGCGGCGGCGCTGATCCAAAAGCACCTCAACGCGCCCCAGAACTACGTCGACATTCAGTTTCCGGCATTGAAAAAGACCGTGATCGTGTTTCAGCGCCGCGTTTTCACCATTTCCAGCCCGCAGGAGAACGACGAAGCGCGGGAGTGGGCGCTGGCGCAGGGGCTTCCCCCAGAGCAAGCCGACTGGCTGACTTCCTTTTAGTTCGCAAATGAAAAGGGGCGATCCGATCGGATCGCCCCTTCGCTTATTCTCCTGCCGCGATTTTATCGCGGGCTTTCTGCTCTTTCATGCGCTTTTCGGTGTTCAAAATCCGCTTGCGCATCCGCAGCGACTGCGGCGTGACTTCCAGCAGTTCGTCCTCGGCGATGAACTCAAGGTAATCGTCGAGGCTCATATTCGGCGGCGGCTTCAGCTTGTCTTCCTTGCCGAAATACTCGGTGTGAATCGCCGACAGATGTTTGGTCTTGTTGACGTTCACGGCGAGGTCATCCGGGCGAATGTGCTCGCCGATCACCATGCCCTCGTAGACTTCGGTGCCCGGCTCAATGAAGAAAGTGCCGCGCTGCTGCAAGGCGACCATCGCGTAGGGCGTCGAAATTCCGTGTTCGTAGGCGACGAGGCTGCCGAACTGCCGTCCGGGGATGCTGCCCTGCATCGGCTCGTAGCCGTAAAACAGGCTGTGAATCTGCCCCATGCCGCTGGTTGCGGTCATGAAATGCGACCGGAAGCCGAGCAAGCCCCGCGTCGGCACCAGATACTTCAAATAGGTCGTGCCGCTCTCGGTGCGCATATCGATCATCTGACCGCGCCGCTCGCCCAGCAGCTCGACCACCGTCCCCGTGAAGGCGTCGGCAACGTCGATGTGGACTTCCTCGACCGGCTCCAGCAGTTCGTCGGTATCCGGGTCGCGGTGGAAGATAACTTCCGGCTTGCTGACCTCAAACTCGTAGCCTTCGCGGCGCATGGTCTCGATCAAAATGGCGAGATGCAGCTCGCCGCGCCCGCTGACTACGAACTTTTCCGGCGAATCGCCGTCGGCGACTCGCAGCGCGAGGTTGCTCCGGGTTTCGTTGTACAGCCGCTCGCGCAGACGGCGCGACGTGCCCCAACCGGTCTTGCCTTCGCGCCCGGCGAACGGCGAGGTGTTAACGCCGAAAGTCATGCGAACCGTCGGCTGCTCCACGCTGATCGGCGGCAGCGGCACCGCGTAAGCGGGATCGGTAATGGTGTCGCTGATGCCGATGGTCTCGAAGCCGCCAAAGGCGAGGATGTCGCCCGCCTCCACTTCATCGACTTCCTGCTTGGCGAGGTTGTGATAGGTGAACAGGTACTCGATGCGCCCGTTGACCTGCTCGCCCTGCGGCGTGATCCGCACGACCGGCATCCCGCGCTTCATCACGCCAGAGTGCAGCCTGCCGACGCCGATCTGCCCCTTGTAATTGTCGTACTCGAGCGTCGTGACCAACAGGCGCGCGGGCGTGTCCGGCTCGACGAGTGGGGCGGGCACTTCCTTGAGGATGGTCTCGAACAGCGGGATCAGGTTGTCCTGCATCGTCTCCGGCGAATAACCGGCTCTGCCATCCATCCCGACCGCGTAGATCACCGGGAAGTCGGCTTGTTCGTCAGCGGCGCCCAGTTCGATGAACAGGTCGAAAGTCTCGTTCAGGACTTCGGCAGGGCGGGCGAAGGGGCGGTCAATCTTGTTGATCACCACGATCACGCGCAGACCTGCCGCCAGCGCCTTGCGCAGCACGAAGCGGGTCTGCGGCATGGGTCCTTCCACCGCGTCGATCAGCAGCAGCGCGCCGTCCACCATGTTCAGGACGCGCTCCACCTCGCCGCCGAAATCGGCGTGCCCCGGCGTATCGACGATGTTGATCTTGACATTGTGGTAAGTCACGGCGGTGTTCTTTGCCAGAATGGTGATGCCGCGCTCACGTTCCAGCGCGTTGGAATCGAGTATCTGCGCTCCTGCCGCATCGGGGTTACGGAATACGTGACTTTGCTTGAGCATCCCATCGACCAGCGTAGTTTTGCCGTGATCGACGTGCGCGATAATAGCGATGTTGCGAATATCCGTGCGTGATTCTGTCACAGGAAACCTTTGAAAACTTACGAAGTGACTCTCATTGTAGCAGCGAAAGATTAAGGAAAGTAGGGGAAGTTTGAATGAGATTAGTAGGAATAAATGACAAATACCTCAGGGGCACAGCCTGCCCCTGAGCATTTCGCTACTGATCCAAGACGCTTTCAGCCAGCAGTTCCTTACCGATTCGGACGACCGCGCTCGTCAGCAGATCGAAGTCCTCGCGGCGGCTGCGGTGATTTACGTTGCACATACGGATCGCCTGATTGCCATTGAGCATGGTTCCGGTGACAATCGCCGCGCCGCTCTCCTGAACCCGGATCAGCAGTTCGCGGTTGAGGCGATTGAGCGCGTCATCGTCCAGATCGTCGGCGCGGAACCGGAAGCAGACCACGTTGAGCGCCGCCGGAGCCAGCAGTTCCAGTTCCGGCGAGGATTCCACCAGCCCGGCGAGGTAATGCGCCTGATCGACGTTTTGCTGGATGATCCGCCCGTACTTGTCGATGCCTTCCGCCTTGATCATCATCCACACTTTGAGCGCGCGGAAGCCCCGCGTCAGTTGCAAGCCGTAGTCGCTGAACCAGTCTTTCCCAGCGGTGACTCCGCGCTCCCCATGTGCGAGGTAGCTCGGCGTGAGCGTGAAGCTCTGGCGGTGCAGGTCGCGGTCGCGCACCAGCGTGCAGCCGACCTCGAAGGGCGCGTAGAACCACTTGTGCAAGTCGAACGCCAGCGAGTTGGCGCGCTCCATCCCAGCGGTGAGCGGGCGCAGATCGGGCGCGAGCGCCGCCAGCGCCCCGAACGCGCCGTCCACGTGATACCACAGCCCCTCGCGCGCGGCGATGTCCGCGAGGTGGTTCAGGTCGTCAATTGAGGCGGTGTTGGTGGTTCCGGCGTTGCCGACCAGACACCACGGTCGCAGCCCGGCGGCGCGATCCTCTCGAATCGCCGCTTCCAGCGCGCCCACGTCGATTTGATAGGCTGCGTTGACCGGGAGGTAGTGGATCGAATCGCTGCCCAAGCCGAGCAGCTCGACTGCCTTTTGCACCGAACTGTGAGTTTCGGTCGAGCAGTAAAGCATCAGACGCTCCGGTAAGCCCTGCACGCCCAGCTTGCGCAGGTCGATGCCGCTGCGGGTGTTGCGGGCGACCGTCAAGCCGACCAGATTCGCCATCGAGCCGCCGCTCACCAGCAAGCCGCTGGCTTCCGCCGGGTAGCCGAGCATCTCCTTGCACCACTCGATCACCTGCCGCTCGACTTCGTTGGCGGAATGGGACGCGCCGCCCAGATTCGGGTTCACGGTCGCGGCGAGCATGTCCGCCAGCGCGCCGATGGGCGTGCCTTGCCCCATCACCCACGCCCAAAAACGCGGGTGGGCGTTGCCCAGTACGTAGGGCACCACGTCGCGCTGAAAGTCGGCGTAGGTGGCGGCTGCCCCTTGCGGTTGGTGGGGTAGAGGCTGGCGCAGACTCGCGGTCGCCTCTGGCGGCATGGGCTGCCATACCGGGTGGTCGCGCAGCCCGGCAACATAATCCACCATGTCCTCGACCATCTGGTAGGCGAGCGCCTTGAATTCGTCCCAATCCTGCGGATCGAGCGTTTCTTCGGGTTTCGACGTGCTGCCTGTACTCATGACGTTTCCTCGCGCATTCCCGCGACTGCCATAGTCTAGCTGCTGATTAGGTGAGAAACTATCCGAAAATTGCGCTTTAGCCCCGCACACCCAG
Organism: uncultured Chloroflexia bacterium; assembly: GCA_963814185.1. Classification (GTDB taxonomy): domain Bacteria; phylum Chloroflexota; class Anaerolineae; order Aggregatilineales; family Phototrophicaceae; genus Flexifilum. The sequence continues at coordinate 1,218,147 of CAWFCF010000004.1, forward strand.
CAGCAGGTCGATGGTCAACTGATCCAGCTTCTCGTAGGCGTAGCCACGCGCGCCCAACGCTGCCCGATCAAACGACGTGTTTTTGAGGCGGCTGGCGGCTTCGGCGCTGTATCTGCCGGAGAGATAGTTATAGCTGCCGTCGTCGGCGTTGAGCGCGGCGACCAACGCCTGAATTTCGGAGTTGGCGTTGTACTGGCGGGCTTTCTCGCGCAGGATCAGGTAGGTGCGCATACAGCCGCGCGCGAAATCCCTGACGCCTTCGTAGTCTTCGGTGCGGTAGGCGTGGGCGTCGAAGTGCTTGCTGCCCGAATAGCCCACGTCCTCCAGCAGCTTCACAACGAAGAAATTCTGCTTGAGCATCGCCGAGCCGAAGCGGTAATCCTGATCGAAGCGCCCGAACATCTGATCGTTCAGGTCGATGTGGAACAGCTTGCCCGCATCCCACGCCTGCGCGACCGCGTGCATGAAGTTCAATCCGGACATATGCTCGTGCGCGACTTCGGGATTCACGCCCACCATTTCCGGGTGCGCCAGCGTCGCAATGAAGCCGAGCATCGCGCCGGTGGTGGGCAGATAGAGATCGCCGCGCGGCTCGTTGGGCTTGGCTTCCAGCGCAAATCGCAGATTGTACTTCTGGCTGATCACGTAGTCGCAGAAGAAATTGACCGCCTCGCGCATCCGCTTCAGGCTGTCGAGCGCGCTCTTGCTGGCGTCGGTTTCGACGCCTTCGCGCCCGCCCCAGAACACGAACACGGTCGCGCCCAGTTCGACGCCGTGATCGATGCAGCGCATCACCTTCTGCCGGGCGTAGGCACGCACCGCCGGGTCGTTCGAGGTGAAGGCGCCATCCTTGAACGCCGGGTCGTAAAACAGGTTGGTAGTCGCCATCGGCACTTTGAGTCCGGTATCGGCGAGCGCCTGCTGGAAATCCTTGAAGATGTGGTCGGCTTCGGCGGGCGTGGCGTCAATCGGGATCAGGTCGTTGTCGTGATAGTTCACGCCATAGGCGCCCACGTCCGCCAGCAGATGCACGATCTCGACCGGGGAGATGGGGCTGCGCACCGGCGCGCCGAACGGATCACGCCCGACGTTGCCGACCGTCCACAGTCCAAAAGTAAATTTGTCTTCCGGTTTCGGGGTGTAATCCGGCATATTGAATCCTTTCGTCAGGGAAAAATGTTCTATGCTGACTGCTGAAGTCTAAGGATTGGTCGGTACAACTATAGCGCAATTTTAGGCGTTCGCCGCCACCCGCCGCCGTTCCAGCCGATAGATGGAGAGCAGCACGCCCGCCGCGATCAGCCCGCTGCCGATCCACAGGTCGAGCGTCATCTGCTGGTTGAGCAGGGCGACGCTCAGCAGCGTGCCGACCAACGGCTGGGCGAAGAAGAACAGCGACGCTGACGGTGCATCCACCAGCGCAAAGGCGCGGTTCCACAGCCACATGGCTGCCGCCGTCGAAACGATACCCAGATACAGCACGCCGAGTAGAATCTCCGGTGTGACGACACCAATCGGTCGCTGCGGCAGCTCCAGCGCCGCCGCCGGGATGGTGAGCAGCAGACCGCCCAGAAACGCATAGAACGTGATCACCAGCGTGTTCAGCCGACTGCTCACTCGGCGCACCAACACCGAGTACAAGCCCCACGTCAGCGCCGCGAACGCCAGCGCGACGTCCCCGGCAAAGGTCTCGGAACTGAAGTCGGCTTTGGCAGGGTCGATGATCACGATCACGCCCAGCGTCGCCAGCGCCACCGCCGCGATCCGCTGAGCGCTCAGGCGCTCGCGCAGGATCAGCGCGGCGAACAGCAGAATGAACGCAGGCGACGAACTGGTCACCAGCGTGCCGTTGACCGCCGTCGATTTGTCGGTGCCGACGAACTGCAAGCCGACGCTCACCCCGAAGCCGACCACACCGACCGCCAGCATCTGTGCGATCTCATGGCGAGTCGGGCGCTGACGCAGGGCGAAGGGCGCGAGCACCAGCGCGCCCATGATCAGCCGGATAGTGAGCAGGGTAAACGGCGGAATGGTGTGCAGCACTACGTCGGAAACCACGTACATTCCGCCCCAAATCGCAGCCGCAGCCATTCCGTAGAGCGCGCCGCGAAGCGCGTTGGACATATTCCACGACTCCATTATCGTCGAAATATTAACGACGTGTATTTGCTTGTAAGTTTTAGTAGAATCGTTATACTGTATTTGTCGTCTCTAGCCAAATCTTAAGCAGCGGGTTCGGTAAGCTTGACCATAGGGTGATCGGGACGACGCTGTACACTTAGGCTGCGCTTGTGTTTTTTCGCTATTGGAGAGACAGGTATGCGAGCAAAAAGACTTTCGTTGATCTTGCTTCTCGTGGTTTCCGTCGTCGCGCTGGGTGCCTCACTGGTGCAGGCGCAGGGCGGAAAAGTCATCAAGATTGCCTCCCAAAGCCCCCTTTCGGGTGGGCAGTCGCAGCTCGGCGTGGGTATTCGGAATGCTACCGAACTGGCGATTGAGCAGCTCTCCGGTCCGCTCACGGATATGGGCTTTGACGTTCAGTTTGTCCCCTACGACGATCAGGCATCGCCGGACGTTGGCACCAATAACGCGCAGCAGATCGTGGCGGACTCGGCGATCCTCGCCGTGGTTGGACATTTGAACAGTGGTGTTGCCATCCCGTCGTCGGAAGTTTACAACGCCAACGATCTGGTCATGGTTTCGCCCGCCAACACCAACGTTCAGGTCACGGATCGCGGGTATCCAACGGTCAACCGCGTCTGCGGTCGTGACGACGCGCAGGGCGCGGTCGGCGCGCAGGCGGCAGAGGCGCTGGGTATCAAGTCGGTTTACGTCCTCAATGACACCACTGCCTACGGTCTGGGCGTCGCTCAATTCTTCCGCGACGACGCGCAGGCGGCAGGCATCGACGTGCTGGGCTTCGAGGGCACGGCTGAAACCGCCAACTTCGACGGCATCATTTCGCCGATTCTGGCGCTGAACCCGGAGGCGGTCTACTTCGGCGGCATCTACAACCAAATCGGCGTCTTCATGAACCAGCTTTACGCGGCGGGTTATACCGGAAAGATGCTGGGTCCCGATGGTCTGGATGCGCCGGACATGGCGCAGCTATCCGGCAGCGCAGTCACCAACTTGGTCTATACGTCGGCAGGCGCGCCGCCCTCGGCATATCCCAACTCGGCGCAGTTCATCACCGACTACACCGACAAGTTCGGCAGCGCGCCGGTTACCTACGGCGCCGAGGCATACGACTCGACTGGCATCATCCTTCAGGGCATCTTGAAGGCGGCGCAGGACGCCAACGGCGAAATTCCCACCCGTGCGGCAGTGGCGGCGGCAGTACGCGCGACTACTGACTACGAGGGTTTGACCGGCACCATCAGCTTTGACGGCAACGGTGACCGCACTGAGGCGAACTACTTCGTCTTCCAAGTCACGTCGGCTGATCCGGCGGCTTGGGGCGACAACGAAGTCATCAATCAAATCCAGATTCCGTCACCGCTGACCGCTGCGATGATGGAAGCGATGACCCCGGAAGCAACCGCAATGGCCGGCGGCTGATCGGGACTTGAACCGTTGAATAAGCGAGCGAATCGAGCGCTGCTCGTCGCCGCGAGACGATGAGGACTGGGGGCGGGTTTACACAACCCGCCCCTCTATATCAGAAGAGAAACGGTTGGGAGTATCGTATGCAGTTAGCGGCGCGTCGAAAATACTCTCTGGCTGGGTTGGTCGGATGGTTTTCCACGCCTCCTGTCAGCGGTCACTGGGCGTATCGTTTCCTGATTTATCCCCTTTTGCAAATCCTTGTGTTCGTGGTCGGCATCGCGGCTTTGCTGACGGCGATAGCCTATCTGCTGGCGGTATTATTCCCTGAACCCCGCGCGAACATTATTCTGGCGGATCAGATCAGTAAGCAGTTGCCCGGCATGATCATCGGCGGCATCAGCATCGGCTTCGTCTACGCGATGGTCGCGCTCGGCTACACGCTGGTTTACGGTGTCCTCAACTTTATCAATTTCGCCCACAGCGAAATCTTCATGTTCGGCGGGGTGGTCGGCTTCGAGATCATGCAGCGCTTGGATGCGGCGGGACTGCTGCCCGACTGGAATCCGATTTTGCTGATGGTGCTGGTCATCCTTTCGGCGATGCTGGGGAGCGGTTTGCTCGCGGTGGCGATGGAGCGCATCGCCTATCGACCGCTGCGGAATGCGCCTCGGCTGGTGCCGCTGATCTCGGCGATTGGCGTGTCGTTCTTCCTGATCGACTTCATCCGCGCGATTGAAGCGCTAACTCGCAATCAATTCAACCTGACCTATCCCAAAAATGACCTTCCCTGGCTCACGACCAGTGTTCCTTTCACCTTTGGCGTGACCACCGTCAACGTCAAACCCACGTCGATCATTATGGTGATCGGCGCGGTGATCACGCTGGTGGCGCTGAACTGGTTCGTCAATGGAACCAAGCTGGGACGCGGCATTCGCGCCGTGTCTCAGGATCAAATGACCGCCGGGCTGATGGGCATCAACGTGAACCTGATGATCTCGCTGACCTTCTTCGTCGGTGGGGCGTTCGGCGGCGCGGCGGGTGCGCTGTTCGGTCTTAACGTTGGCACCATCACGCCCTACGTCGGTTTTATCCCCGGCGTGAAAGCATTCACGGCGGCGGTTCTCGGCGGCATCGGCAACGTGACCGGAGCGCTGCTTGGCGGGCTGACCATCGGGATGTTGGAATCCTTCCTGAACGGCGTGCTGGTCTATTTCCCTGCTTTTGGGCAGCGCTGGACCGACATTTTCGTATTCGCCATCCTGATCATCATCCTGATCTTCCGTCCGGGTGGGCTGCTCGGCGAGCGTGTAGACGAGAAAGTATAAGGTGTCGTCATGGCGATAAATACACACGCCCCTACGCCCGGCGTGGGCGAACCGACCTCGCTGCGCGCCTGGATTCGCCAACCTCGAATCGCTGGCGGACTGATCGTCGCCTATCTCGCCATCGTGATCTTCATCCTCGTGACGCTTGACCGCGCCAACCTGCTCTTTCCGTTGTGGAGTACGCTGGCGTTTCCGCCCTTCGTGATCGCGCCGTTCGTCATCCTTGCCTCACCGCTGACCCGCCGCAGCAAGGCGTTACTCATCCTGCTGTGCGTGCTGGTACTGATGCCCTTGATTGGTATTTACGACGGCGGCTACCTCGAACTTTCGATCCAAATCGCCATCTACGTCGCGCTGGCACTTGGGCTGAACATCGTCGTCGGTTTCGCCGGGCTGCTGGACTTGGGCTACATCGCCTTCTTCGCGGTCGGCGCGTATGTCTGGGCAGTCTTCAGCGCGACGGGCGCGCCCACCATCATCGTGATCAGCGGTCTGAATGTTCCGTCGTGGGCGTTTTTCTTCTTCATTCCGGTTGGGGTTTTGTTGGCGGGCTGCGTGGGGATTCTGCTGGGCTTGCCCGTGCTGCGTCTGCGCGGCGACTATCTGGCGATTGTGACGCTCGGCTTTGGCGAGATGATCCGCGTGCTGGCGAACAACCTCGACCAGCCGGTGAACCTGACCAACGGCGCGCAGGGGCTGTCCGGCGTTCTCAGACCGCCGCCGCCCGGATTTGGAGTCAGCCTGACCGGGTGGATTGCCAGCGTGTTTGGGATTAACCTGCCCAATGTGCAGCCGGTTGCGCAGCAGTTGTTATTCTATTTCATCGCAATCGCCATTCTGGGCGTGATCCTGCTGGTCGCGCGCCGCCTACAAGATTCACCCATCGGGCGCGCGTGGACGGCGATCCGCGAAGATGAAGTCGCCGCCATTGCGATGGGCGTGCCGCTGGTGCGGATGAAACTGCTGGCGTTCGCGTCGGGAGCCGCCTTTGCCGGGGCGGTTGGCGTGCTGTACGCCGCCAAACAGTCGTTTGTCAGCCCAGAGAGCTTCAGCCTGATTCAGTCCATCAGTATTCTGGCGATGGTGATCGTCGGCGGGTTGGGTGGAATTCAGGGCGTGATCCTCGGCGCAATCGTGGTCACGCTGCTCAATCTGCAAATCCTGACCAACTTCTCGCTGCAAGTCAACGCGCTCCGCAACATCGACTATGTGGTGCCGCTGGTCAATTTCCATATTCGGGATTGGCCCTCACAGCTTGAGCCAGCCAAGTATCAGCGATTGGTCTTCGGCTTTCTGTTGATTGTGATGATGATCTTCCGACCGGAGGGTTTAATGCCGGAAGCGCGGCGCAAGCTGGAAATGCGCTCGCACGCCGAGCCGGAACAACTGGGCGATCTGGAAAAGCCCGCCATCGCCGCTGAAGTCGATCCGAGTCACGCGAACGAAGGGTAGGACGCGATGCTGCTAGAAGTGAAGAACCTGAGCAAATCCTTCGGCGGGATCAAAGCCGTCCGGGGCATTACCATTGGCATCGAACAGAACAGCCTGAGTTCCATCATCGGACCCAACGGTGCCGGGAAAACCACTTTGTTCAACCTGATGACTGGCATTTACAAGCCGGACAGCGGTGAAATCAACTTCGACGGGCACACCTTGATCGGGCTGCGTCCCGATCAGGTCAACAAAGCCGGAGTTCGCGCGAACCTTTCAGAGCATCCGCCTGTTTGCCAACATGACGGTGGTCGAAAACGTGATGGTTGGGATGCATTCCCGCCTCGACGTGTCGCTCTGGAAGACGCTGGTGCGCCCACCTTCGTTCTATCAGCAGGAACAACACGTGCGCGAAAAAGCGCTCACGCTGCTTCAGTTCGTCGGCTTGGCGGAAAAAGTCGATGAATTGAGCCGCAACCTGCCCTACGGCGACCAGCGGCGCGTCGAAATCGCGCGGGCACTTGCTAGCGATCCCAAGCTCATCCTGCTGGACGAGCCGACGGCGGGCATGAATCCGAACGAGAGCGCGGCTGCTATGGCGTTGTTCCGCCGCGTGCGCGACGAATTAGGCATCACAGTGGTGCTGATCGAGCATGACATGCGGGTGGTGATGGGCATCAGCGAGAAGATCAGCGTGCTGGATTACGGTGAAATGATCGCCGCAGGCACTCCGGCTGAGATTCGCAGCAATACACGGGTGGTCGAAGCCTATCTCGGTCGCCGTTCGGTTGAACAGGAAGCAAGTTAATGACGCTGCTGCTGGAACTCGAAAATCTGCATACCTATTACGGTCAAATTCACGCGCTCAAGGGACTCAACCTCACCGTGAACGAAGGCGAGGTGGTCACGTTGGTGGGCGCGAATGGGGCGGGCAAAAGCACCACCCTGCGCAGCATCAGCGGAATCGTGCGCCCCAAGCGTGGCAGCATCCGCTTCGAGGGCAAAGACATCATCGGATTGAAATCGCACGAGATTACCGCCTTGGGGATCGGACACGTGCCGGAAGGGCGGCGTATTTTCCCGCTGCTCACGGTTGCCGAGAAATCTGGAGATCGGCGCGTGGAACGTCCAGAGCCGGGGCGACATCAGCGCGCGCATGCAGCGATCCTACGAGCTGTTCCCTCGTCTGAAAGAGCGCGTGGGGCAGAAGGGCGGAACGCTCTCCGGGGGGGAGCAGCAGATGCTCGCCATCGCCCGCGCGCTGATGGGCGACCCGGAGGTGCTGCTGCTCGACGAACCCTCGATGGGGCTGGCTCCGGTGCTGGTCGAAGCCATCTTCGAGATCATCGCGCGCATCAACCACGAAGGCAAAACCGTTTTGCTGGTCGAGCAGAACGCGCTGATGGCGCTGGAAGTCGCGCATCGGGGCTACGTGCTGCAATCCGGCGAAGTCGTGCTTCAGGACGACGCGAAAGTCCTCATGAAGAACGACATGGTGCGCAAGGTCTATCTGGGCGAGAACTAGCCGCGTAATTCTTTTGCAAGCACTCGCAGTATAATCCTGAGTATGGGCAAGCAGGCTAATATCCTCGTGGTGGACGACGAAGCGACTGTCCGCGAGGTTGTGCGTCGCTATCTGGAACTCGAGGGCTTCCACGTCGCCGAAGCGGAGACGGGCACCGAAGCGCTGGCTTTGGTGCGCGATCAGCCGCCTGACCTGATCGTGCTGGACTTGATGCTGCCGGGCGTGGACGGCTTCGCCATCACCCGCTCACTGCGCAGCGACGCGGGCTACGCCCCCCTCAATCTCGACAGTGAGATTCCCATCATCATCCTGACCGCGCGCACCAGCGAGCTAGATCGCATCGCCGGGTTCGAATTGGGCGCGGACGATTACGTGCTGAAGCCGTTCAGCCCCCGCGAACTGGTGGCGCGGGTCAAGGCGGTGCTGCGCCGCAGCGCCAGCACCGAACCCGACGAAAAGCCGCTGTCGCTGCCGGGGCTGGCGATTGATCCACGCAGCCGCGAGGTCAGAGTCCGCGACTTGGTGGTAGTGCTGACGGTCAAGGAGTTCGATCTGCTCTGGTTTCTGGTGCGGCACCCGCGACAAGTGTTCTCGCGCACGCAGCTTCTCGATCAAGTGTGGGGCTACGAGTTTTACGGCGACGAAAGCACGGTCACGGTTCACATTCGCCGCCTGCGCGAGAAGATCGAGCGCAATCCGAGCGAGCCGACCGCGATCCAGACGGTCTGGGGCATCGGCTATAAATTCGAGCCGCCGACATGAAATTCAAGCTGAACGCCGCTTACCGGATGCTGATCCTCGCGGTTGGGCTGGTGGTGATACTGGTCGGCACGCTCATGTTCACGCTGCCGAGGCTCGGCATTTCCGAAGACCTCAGTACCCTGCTGATCTTCATGTCCCTGATTGCCGCCGCTTCGGTGATCGTGGCTTACGTGGCGTATCGCTGGCGGCTGGTGCGCTGGCTGCGCAGCCTGCGCTGGGCGCTGCTGGTCACGATGATTCTGATCGTCGGCGTGATCTTCCTCAACGTCTGGGTGACGGCGCAGTTGATGTTCATCAATCAGTACGATCTGTCCGTGACCGGCGCACTGCTGGTGTTCGCGGGCGTGATCGCGCTGATCTTCGGTTTCTTCGTGTCCAGCGCCATCACCGAAAGTATCCGCGAGATGGGGGAGGCGGCGGAACAAGTCGCGCACGGTAAGCTGGATACACGGCTGAAGGTGCAGGGCAACGACGAATTGGCGGAATTCGCGCGCACCTTCAACTGGATGGCTGCCAGCCTTCAGGAAGTGGACGAGGAAAAGCGTCAGTTGGAGCAGCAGCGCCGCGACTTGATCGCGTGGGCGTCGCATGACCTGCGCTCGCCCGTGACCTCGATTCGCGCGATGGTCGAAGCCATGATCGACGGCGTGGTGAGCGATCCGCAGACCACCAACCGCTATCTGCACAACATGGAACTGGAAATTCAGAACCTCACCCGCCTGATCGACAACCTGTTTGAACTGGCGCAGTTGGACGCCGGACACATTAAGCTGGATTATCAATGGTCGTCGCTGCGCGACCTGATTTCGGATACGCTCGGCGGCATGAGCGTGCGCGCCCAGCAGCAGGGCATCACCCTGAGCGGCGAGGTCGATCCGGGCGTCGATCTGATCTACATTGCGCCGGACAAGGTGCAGCAAATCCTGAGCAACCTGCTGGATAACGCGCTGCGCTACACGCCCGAAGGCGGCACGGTGCTGCTGAAGGCGACGCTCGACGGCGATCAGGTCACAGTGATGGTGCGGAACAACGGCGCGGGCATCACGCTGCTGGACTTGTCGCAGGTGTTCACCCGCTTCTACCGTGAAGAACGGGCGCGCTCGCAGTCGAAAGACGGGCGGCGTGGAGCCGGGCTGGGGCTGGCGATCACGCGCGGCTTTGTCGAGGCGCTCGGTGGGAAAATCTGGGTCGAGAGCAATCCCGCGCAGGGCGTGACCTTCACCTTCACGCTCCCATGCAAAACCGATGCGCCGGTTCACGCTTCTTGACCTGTGACAAGCAGGAGCGGAGAAGATGGGCGTGTCTATTTCTGCGGACGCGCGCTACTATTGTGGGCATATATGGACGACAGTCCGCTTAATCTGCGACTGCGGTTAAGCTCAAGCGCTCATAAAAGTAGAAAGCGACTAAATTGGCTTCTCAAATTCCCGCATCCGTGCATGATTTACTGGTCGAGCGCCCGATTGTGTGCGCGCTCAGCACGATCAATCCCGGCGGACAGCCGCACACCGTGCCGGTCTGGTTCGATTACGACGGAACCAACCTCCGCGTCAATTCGCCGGATACCGCCCGCAAAGCCCGCAATATGCGCGTGGGCAGCAAAGTCGCGGTGTTGGTGATCGACCCGAATAACGCCTACCACTGGGTGGAAATCATGGGGCACGTGATCGAGGTTCGGGACGACGCGGAGGGCGGACGCGATCACATCAACCGACTGTCGCTCAAGTATCGCGGCGATCCGGTTTACAAATCGCGCGGGGGCAGGGTCGAAAACCGCGTGATGTACGTCATCGAGCCGGATAAAGTCCACGCGGTATAAGTTCGGAACCCTGCCGCAATTCATTCCATTGAATCTTAAATCTTTAAGCCTTGTGGCTGTTTGTTGCAGACATGTTAAACTCGGCGTCTGAGCAACTGCATCGCATGAATGGAACGGACAGGATGAAATCAGCATTGTTTGTCTGGGGTGGTTGGGAAGGGCATCAGCCGAAACCAGCCGCCGAGCTTTTCGCGGGGATTCTCCGGGACGAAGGCTATTCGGTGGAGGTGAGCGATACGCTGGACAGCTATCTGGACCCGGAAAAAATGCCCACCTACGATCTGTTGGTGCCGGTGGTGTCGATGGGGACTTTGACGCAGGATCAGGAAAAAGGGCTGCTGGGCGCGGTGAAGAACGGCGCGGGCGTCGGCGGTTGGCACGGCACGATGGGGGACTCATTCCGCAACAACACCAACTATCAATTCATGGTGGGCGGGCAGTGGGTGGCGCATCCCGGCAACGTCATCGACTATCGCGTGAACATCACCAACCATGACGATCCGATCACGGCTGGACTGGGCGACTTCAACATGCACTCGGAGCAGTATTATATGCACGTCGATCCGTCCAATGAAGTACTGGCGACCACCACTTTCAGCGGCATCACCGCCGAATGGATCGCCGGGACGGTGATGCCAGTGGTCTGGAAGCGCAAATATGGCAGTGGCAAGGTGTTTTATTCGTCGCTCGGACATCAGGTAATTGATTTCGACGTGCCCGAAGCCCGCGAGATCATCAAGCGAGGTCTGATCTGGGCGACGCGCTAGGGGGACAGCTATGAATGGAACCAGCAAGGTCAAGATCGGGGTGGTCGGCTGCGGCGCGATCAGCGGGATATACCTGCAAAACGCGCCGCGCTTCGGCAACATCGAAATCGTCGCCTGCGCCGATCTGGTGCGGGAGCGCGCCGCAGCGCGCGCGGCGGAGTACGACATCCCCAACGTCTACTCGCCCGACCAACTGCTTGCCGACCCAGAGATCGAGATCGTCCTCAACCTGACCACTCCGCAGGCGCACGCCAGCATCGGCTTGGCGGCGCTGAGGGCGGGCAAGAGCGTCTACAACGAAAAGCCGCTGGCGATCCGCCGCGAAGAAGCGCAGCAGATGCTCGATCTGGCGCAGAAGCGTGACCTGCTGGTCGGCGGCGCGCCGGATACCTTCCTCGGCGCGGGCTTGCAGACCTGCCGCCAGTTGATCGACGAGGGCATGATCGGCGAGCCAGTCGCCGCCACCGCCTTCATGCTGGGGCATGGTCACGAAAGCTGGCATCCCGACCCCGAATTTTATTATCAGGCGGGCGGCGGACCCATGTTCGACATGGGACCTTACTACCTGACGGCGCTCACCACGCTGATGGGCGCGGTGGACGGCGTCTACGGCTCGACCCGCATCAGCTTCCCGACTCGCACCATCACCAGCGCGCAGAAATACGGCACGCTGATCAAGGTCGAAGTGCCGACCCACGTCGCCGGAATGCTTCAGTTCGCCAACGGTGCCATCGGCACGCTGATCATGAGCTTCGACGTGTGGCGCGCCAATTTGCCGTTCATCGAGATTTACGGCTCCGAGGGCACGCTCAGCGTCCCCGATCCGAATACCTTCGGCGGACCGGTGCGCGTGTACAAGCCCGGTCGCCGTGAATGGGAAGAAATCACGGTTCTGCGCCCCTTCGCCGATAACAGCCGCGGCTTGGGCGTGGCGGATATGGCGCGGGCGCTCCGCTTCGACGCGGCGGTGCGCGCCAGCGGCGAACTGACTTATCACGTGCTGGACATCATGCACGCGGTTCACGAAGCCTCTGATCAGAAGCGCTACGTCGAGCTTGAAAGCAGCATGGAACGCCCTGAGCCTTTGCCGGAGACAGCCTTTGCACAATAAGGACACAAGCACGATGTATATCACGGTTTGGAACGAGTTTCGCCACGAGAAGCACAATGAGCGGGTCATGAAGGTTTATCCCAACGGCATCCACAGCGCGATTGCGGATGGGCTGCGCGCGCATGGCTTCACCGACGTGGGCACCGCCACGCTGGACGAGCCGGAACACGGCTTGACCGACGCCGTTCTCGCCAGCACCGACGTGATGCTGTGGTGGGGGCACATGGCGCACGGCGAGGTCAGCGACGCGGTGGTGGACAAGGTGCAGCAGCGCGTGCTGGAAGGTATGGGGCTAATTGTGCTGCACTCCGGTCACTTCTCGAAAATCTTCAAGCGGCTGATGGGGACAACCTGCAACCTGAAGTGGCGCGAGATCGGCGAAAAAGAGCGCGTGTGGGTGGTCAACCCGGCGCACCCGATTGCCGAGGGCTTGAACGACACCTTTGAAATCCCACACGCCGAAATGTACGGCGAGCCGTTCGGCATCCCGGAGCCGGACTCGCTGGTGTTCGTGAGCTGGTTCGAGGGTGGCGAAGTGTTCCGCAGCGGATGCTGCTACTATCGCGGGCAGGGGAAGGTATTCTACTTCCGCGCAGGTCACGAAACCTACCCCATTTACTATCAGCCGGAGATTCAGCAGGTCTTGGCGAACGCCGTCCGCTGGGCGGCGCCCACTCACGGACCGAGCATCCCGGTGGTGAACGCCAAAGTGCCGCTGGAGCAGGTGCGCACGCCGCAGCCGGAATAACGCGATTTTTCTGTAGGGGCGGGTTTCAAACCCGCCCCTACGCGATCACGGGGAGTCAACCATGAACCTGCAATCGCTGCTCGACTTCGCGCTGGATGCGGCTTGGCAGGCGGGGCGGATCACGCTGGGCTATTTTCAGACCGGCGTGGATGTCGAGCGTAAAAGTGACAACTCGCCGGTCACGATTGCCGACCGCAGCGCCGAGGAGCACCTGCGCCATTTGATCCTGAAGCGCTTTCCCGATCACGGCATCATCGGCGAGGAATACGGCGAGCAGCCCGGCAGCAGCCCGCTGACGTGGGTGATCGACCCGATTGACGGCACCAAGTCGTTCACGACTGGCGTCCCGCTCTATGGCTGCCTGCTGGCGCTCACCGAGGGCGATCAAACGCTGGTGGGGGTGGCGCATTTTCCGGCGCTCAACGAGACGCTCTATGCGGCGCAGGGCATGGGCTGCTTCTGGAACGGGCGGCGGGCGCGGGTTTCTAGCGAGAACAGGCTCGAAGACTCGGTCTTGCTCGCCAGCGAGGTCGGCGGCTACGAGGACAAAACCGACGCCTTCCAAAAGCTGGTCAAATCAACTTACATTCAGCGGACGTGGGGCGACTGCTACGGTTATCTGCTGGTGTCGACCGGGCGCGCCGAGATCATGCTGGACGCGAAAATGCACGTGTGGGACTGCGCGCCTTTCGGCGTGATCCTCTCGGAAGCGGGCGGCACCTTCACCGACTGGCAGGGGAAGCCGACCATCTACGGCGGCGATTCGGTGGCGACTAACGGCGTCCTGTTCGACCCGGTGATGAGCCTGATCAAGCCGCGCTGACGCCCACCATCATCAAGCCGAGCATTTCCACTTCCGCGTCGGCGCGGTCGAGGATGCCGACGATCTTGCCCTCGTAAATCACCGCGATCCGGTCGGAGAGCGCCAGAATTTCATCCAAATCTTCCGAAATCAGCAATATCGCCACGCCTGCGCTGCGCTGCTCGATCAGCACGTGATGGATGTACTCGGTGGCGCTGATGTCCACGCCGCGCGTGGGCTGCGCCGCGATCAGCACGGCGGGCTGGCGCGCTAATTCCCGCGCGAGGATCAGCTTCTGCACATTGCCGCCGGAGAGGTTTTTCGCGGGGGTCTGAGTGCCGGGGGTCTTGATGTTGAAGCGGCGGATCAAGTCGGTGGCGTGGCGGTTGATCGCGCCGAAGTTGAAGAACATGCCGCTGCGGGTGTACTCGCCCGTGTTTTGCAGAATGGCGTTCTCCGCCACCGAGAACGCCCCGATGATGCCGTCCCGGTTGCGCTCTTCGGGGATGTACGCCAGCCCCGCCTTCAGCCGCGTGCCCACCGAATCGCGCGCGACCGAATGCCCGCTGATGTCGATCTCGCCGCTGGTCACGTGGCGCAGCCCGGCGATCACCTCGGCGAGTTCGCCCTGACCGTTGCCGGACACGCCCGCCAAGCCGACGATCTCGCCGCCGCGCAGTTCGAGCGAGATGCCGCGCAGCGCGGGCAGGTCCTGATCGTTCTTGGCGTGGAGATCGCGCACACTCAGCTTGACTTCGCCCACCTGCACCGGCGGGCGTTCCGGCTGGAACACCACGTCGCGCCCGACCATCATGCGGGCGAGCTTGCGGCGATCCAAATTGACGTTGGGGGCGGTGTCGATCACGCGCCCGTCGCGCATCACGGTCACCCGGTCGCTGAGTTCCTGCACTTCGTGCAGCTTGTGCGAGATGAAGATCAGCGCGTGCCCCTGCGAGCGCATCTCTTTGAGCGTGACGAACAACTCGCTGCATTCCTGCGGCGTGAGGACGGCGGTCGGCTCGTCGAGGATGATCAGCGCGCCGCCGTGATAGAGCGCCTTGATGATCTCGACCCGCTGCTGCTCACCGACCGATAGCTGCCAGATGTAGGCGTCCGGGTTGATCTTCAAGCCGTAGACCTGCGCCAGCTTGCGCAGTCGCTCTTTCACGGAACCGAGATCGACCAGCAACCCATGCGCCTTCAAGCCGAGCGCGATGTTCTCCGCCACCGTCAGGGTTTGCACCAGCATGAAGTGCTGGTGGATCATGCCGATGTTGTGCGCCAGCGCGTCCGCCGGGGAGTGAAACACCACTGGCTGTCCGTCCAGCAGGATTTCGCCCTCGTCGGGCTTGTACATGCCGTACAGGATTTTCATCAGCGTAGACTTGCCCGCGCCATTCTCGCCCAGCAGCGCGTGAATCTCGCCCGACAGCACGTCGAAATTCACGTGATCGTTGGCGAACACGCCCGGAAAGCGCTTGCTGATGCCGCGCATCTCCGCATGGTCGATACGCTGATGTCCCGAAGGCAGGGTGACTGTCATGCTGATCCTTCACCGGAAGAAGGGCAGGTCATATGACCTGCCCCTACAAGCGTAAAGATGCTTACGGAGCCGTAGTCGCTTCCGGCGTCATGTCGGGAGCAGGCTCGGTTTCCATGATGGCTTCCGGCGTCGCCAAGTCCTGCATCACGGTTATGTTGCCCGCGATGATGTCCGACACCGCCTGATCCGCCGCCGCCTTCACGTCGTCCGGCAACTCAACCTGCCCATAGACGAAGATCAAGCCCTTGTTTTCGAGCGTCAGGGTATAGACCGTGCCGCCCAGCGTGCCCGCCTGAATCTTGCTGATCATGTCGGTCAGGGTGGGCTTCCAGTCGTATGCCTGCGACGCGACCACCGTATCGGGCCAGTCCGTGCTTTGATCCCACTGGGTGCCGAACCAGTAGCCTTTTGCATCCTGCACCAACGGGATCGCACCCGCGACCTGCTGCGCCGATCCGGTGAGCACGTCCGCGCCCGCCGAGATTTCCGTCTGCGCTACCCGCGCTGCCTCGGTGGTATCGCCGAAGCCGCCGGTGTACGCCAGCCGGATTTGCGCGTCGGAGTTCGACGCCACCACGCCCTGCTGGAAGCCGTTGATGTACAGCAGCGCGTCGCCCGCCGGGATAGGTCCGACGATGCCGATCACGTTGCTTTTGGTGAGCATCCCCGCCATCACGCCTTCGACGTAGCCGCCCTGTTCCGCGTTCGCCTGATAGGCGAAGATGTTGGTGATGCCCTCGGACTCGCCGGTATCGGTTGCGGTGCCCCACGCGAACGACGTGTTGGGGTAATCCGGCGCGATGTCGAACAGCAGCGAGCCGTACTGGGTGCCATGCGCGATGATCAGGTTATAGCCTTCGTCGGCATAGTCGCGGATGGCTTCCGCCGCCGCCGTCACGTCGAACATGTTCTCGGTGTAGGCGATCTCCATCGCGCTCTCGCCGCCCATGTCCGCCTGAACCGAAGTCAGCGCGCTATACATCGCCTGACTCCAGCTAATGTCGGTGATGGTGCTGGGCAGGACGATGGCAACGCGGAAGGGCTGATCCTGCGCGCTCACCACGCTGACGCTCAGCAGAACGGCGATCAGCAAAAATAACCAGAGCTTCTTCATTCTCTTTCCTCCACTATTCTGCAACGCCGTCCTGTGGACAGCGACCGAAAGCAAGTTAGTACCGAGTCAGAGCCGGATCGAGTTGGTGTTGCCTGAGGCAAACTCGATCCACCGGGTAAGCATCAGTTCTCACCGCGCTGGAACGGCTTGGTGAGCGCGGCGGGTTCCTGACGACGGCGCTGGCGGGCGACCACCAGCACGGCGATGGTCAGGATGTAGGGCACCATGATCAGCAGGTTCGAGGGAATATCCGACCCGGCGATCTGCACGTTCAAAATCTGCGCCCAGATTTGCAGGTTGTCGGCGATGCTGAACAGCAGCGCGCCCAACATCACCCGCACGGGCGACCAGCCGCCGAAGTAGACCAGCGCGATGGCGATGAAGCCCGCGCCCTGCGTCATGTTCTCCTGAAACACCGAAGTCGCCGCAATCGAGAGCGACGCCCCGGCGATCCCCGCCATGATTCCGCCGAAGATCAGCGTGGCGTAGCGCACACGCACCACGTTCACGCCCATCGAGTTGGCGGCGGCGGGATTCTGCCCGACCGCGCGAATCTGCAAGCCCCACGTGGTCTTGTTCAGCACCCACGACGTGACCGGCACCAGCGCGAACGCCACGTAAACCAGCAGGTTTTCCTGAAAGAACACCTTGCCCACAATCGGCAGATCGCTCAGCACCGGGATGTAGACGGGCTGGAAGCCCGCGCCCTGCGCCGAGATCACGCCGCTGGTCATCAACCGGAACAGCAGGCTGGACAGCCCCAAGCCCGAACAGGCGTGAATCCGATGCCGCTGATGCCCTGCTCGGCTTGCAGGGTCACGCTGACCACCGCCATCGCCAGCCCCATCACGCCGCCGACCAGCCCCGCAACCAGCAAGCCGATCACGGGACCGTAGCCCAACGTCGAAGGCGAGACCACGTAAATCGCCGCGAAGGCGCCCATCAGCATCATGCCCTCGACGCCCAGATTGAGCACGCCCGACCGCTGCACGAACACCTCGCCCAGCGCCGCGAACAAAAAGGGCATGGCGAACAGCCACGTCAGAGGCAGCGCCTCCAGCAGCACCGCTCCGGCGCTCATGTGGCGACCTCCGGGGTGGGCTGGGGCAGGTCGGGCAGCGCGGTCGTGACCTCGCGGGCTTTGCGCCGGGCGTTGTAGCGCCGGATGAAGAAATCGCTGCTGACCACGAAGATCACGATCAAGCCTTGCAGCGCGGTCACGGTGGCGGCGGGAACCTGCATGGTGCGCTGCATCTTATCGGCGCCCACCAGCAGCGCGCCGAACAGGAACGCCGACGGAATCGCGCCGATGGGATGCAGCCGCCCGAACAGCGCGACCACGATCCCCGAAAAACCATAGCCGACCGCGAAGCCCTCGACCATGCGGTGATTGATGCCGGTGAGTTCGACCGCACCCGCTAAGCCCGCCAGCCCGCCGCTCAAGACCAGCGCCAGCATCACGTAGAGGGGCACCGAAATCCCGGCGTAGCGCGAGGCGTCCTTGTTCAAGCCGACCGCGCGAATCCGGTAGCCGAGCGGCGTGCGCCAGAGCAGCACGTAGACGATCACCGCCATCGCCAGCCCGACGAACAAGCCGACGTTCAACTGCGAGGGCGGCGCCAGCCGCGCCAGCCACGACGCATCGGGAATCTGCGCGGACTGCGGGATGCGCGTCCCCTGCTGCACTTCCTTCGGGTCGATCAGCGGACCGCTCAGCAGGAAAATCAACAACTGGGTGGCGATCTCGTTCATCATCACCGTGCTGAGGATTTCGTTCACGTCGAAGCGGGCTTTCAGGAAGCCCGGAATCCCGCCCCAGACTGCTCCCGCCAGAAATCCCACTACCAGCGTCAGCGGCGCCAGCAGGGGCGCGGGCAGCGCCCTGCCGATTCCGACCGAGAACCCGCAGGCGGCGACCGCTCCGACGAATACCTGTCCTTCCGCGCCAATGTTGATCACGCCGCCGCGAAAGGCGATGCAGATGCCCACCGCAATAATCAGCAGGGGGGTGGCGCGGGTCAGGGTGCGGAACAGGTTGGCTTGGCTCCCGAACGCCCCGTCAATCATCGAGCCGTATGCCTGAATGGGATCGGTGTGCAGCATCAGCAGCAGCACGGCTCCGGCGGCGAATGCCAGCAGCACCGCGATGATTGGAGCGAGGGCGACCACCAGATCGCCACGAGAAATCGACAATCGTCTCATGGAGGCAATCTATACCCATCAACGATCTTTAAATCTACAAGATAACAGCGTAGCAAGATTTGGTAATTTTCACCAAACGCAGCCGTCTGTTCTTCGGACAACTATAGCGCCTCTAACCGCTTGTTCCAACCAGCGGGTTAGGTTACACTCCGGGTCAAGTGGTGGTATGGATTCACAATGGACATTTGGGAACATTACTTCACGCCGGCGACGGTTGACGAGGCGCTGCGCCTGCTCCGTGAGTACGCGGGCAGCGCCCGGCTGATCGCTGGCGGAACTGACCTGCTGATCGACCTCCAATTTGGTGAAAACGAACGGAAGCTGGACGCGCTGGTGGACGTGACCCGCATCCCGGAACTGACGCAGATCAGCGAAGCGGACGGCACTTGCACGGTCGGGGCGGCGGTGACGCACACGACGATCACCCAGTCGCCGCTGCTGGAAGCCCGCGTGACCTGTCTGGTGGAAAGCTGCGGCGTGGTCGGCGGACCGCAGGTGCGCAACGTGGCGACTCTGGGCGGCAACGTCGCGCACGCGCTCCCGGCGGGCGACGGCACCACCTCGCTGATGGCGCTGGACGCGGAAGCGCTGGTCGCGTGGGGTGAGGACGGCGGTCGGCGCGAATGGCTGCCGCTGGCGCAGTTGTTCAAGGGACCCGGCATTTCGGCGCTGGATTCCAGCCGCGATCTGCTGATCGCGTTCCGGTTCCGGCTCTGCGGGGAAGGCGAAGCGACCGCCTTTCACCGGATCATGCGCCCGCAGGGGGTAGCGCTCCCGGTACTGGGCTGCGCGGTGTGGGTTCAACTGAGCGAAGATCGGGCGTATTATGAAGACTGCGCGCGTGAGCATCGCCCCGGTTGCGCCAGTTCCGGTGCGCGCCGAGGCGGTCGAAGCGGCGCTGCTCGGTCAGCCGCTCAACGACGAAAGCGTCGAGCGGGCGGTTGAGGCGGCGCACGAAACGCTCAAGCCGCGCACCAGCAAGTATCGCGCCACCGGGGACTATCGCCAGCACATGATCGGCACGCTGCTGCGCCGGACGCTGCCGCTGGCGGTCGAACGCGCCCGGACGGGGGTCGCGCACGCCGAAGGGGTAGGGATGGGGTGAGACGATGGCGATTACCGATGGCGCGAACTCTGAGAAAACTGCTCCGTGAGAACCCGGACGAAGCGTTGAAAGTTCTCGAACACGATCTGTTTGGGATGGTTTCGGTGATTCAGGGCGGCGCGCTACTGCTGAGCGAAGATTTGAAGGGGACGGAGGCGGACGTGCTCTCGAAGCTGGAGACGCTCCAGCAGATCGCCGACGTGGTACTGCACGAAGCGCAGCGCGCGCAGGCGTATCTGGAAGAACTCAAGCTGAGCGCAAAAATGCCCAACATTTCGAGTGAAGAGGAATAGGTCATGACCGAGCTTAAGCTGACCGTAAACGGAATCGAGCATATGCTCGACGTGCCGCAGTCGCGGACGCTGGCCGAAGTCCTGCGCTACGACCTCGGCGTGACTGGAACCAAGATCGGATGCAACGAAGCCGAGTGCGGCATCTGCACGGTTCACGTGGATGGCGTCCCGGTGGATTCCTGCGTCTACCCGGCGTTCAAGGCGCAGGGATGCAGCATCCTGACCATCGAGGGGCTGGCGCAGGGCGATGAGCTTCACCCGCTGCAAACCGCTTTCGTGGAGCATGGGGCGGTGCAGTGCGGCTTCTGCACGCCGGGCTTGATCATGAACGCGGCGGCGCTGATCGACCACAACCCCAACCCCGACGATCAGGACATCAAGATCGCGCTCAAAGACACCTACTGCCGCTGCACGGGCTACACCGCCGTGATCAACGCGATCAAGTCGGCGGCGGCTGCCAAGCGCGGCGAGCCGACGCTCCCGGTGAACGAGCCAGTTGTGGTTGAGCCGCTCAACGTGGTGGGGCATAACGAGAAAGTGCAGGATGCAATCGACCGCGTGACCGGGCGCGCCAAATACACCGACGATTACGCCTTCAAGGGGATGCTGTACGCCCGAACCCTGCGCTCGCGCTATCCTCACGCGAAAGTCCTCAGCATCGACACCCGCGCGGCGAAGGCGCTGCCGGGCGTGCGCGCCGTCCTGACTCATGAGGACGTGCCCGGTCATAACCGGCATGGGCTGGTTCACCTCGACTGGCCGGTCCTGTGCGATGACAAGGTGCGCTACATGGGCGACCCGGTCGCCATCGTCGCGGCGGATACGCAGGAGATCGCCGATCAAGCGGTTGATCTGATCGAAGTGGAATACGAGCCGCTGCCAGTGGTCGCCGATCCGGTGTACGCGCATCAGCCGGATGCACCGCTGGTTCACGAGGATTGGGAAGGCGGCAACCTGCTCAAGCACATCAAGGTGCGGCACGGCGACATGGCGCAGGGCTTCGCCGAAGCCGACGTGATCGTGGAGCGCACCTATCACACCGCCACCACCGAACACGCCTTTCTTGAGCCGGAATGCGCGATTGGCGTCCCTGCGGGCTACGACGCCGATCACGCCAAGCTGACCATTTACGTCGGCTCGCAAATTCCCTATCAGGATCGCAGCCAGATCGCCACCGCGCTCAACCTGCCGGAAGAAGCGATTCGGGTGAAGGGCGTGCTGATCGGCGGCGGATTCGGCGGCAAAGAGGACATCGCTGGGCAGATTCACGTGGCGCTGCTGGCGAACGCGACCCGTCGCCCGGTAAAGATGCTCTACACCCGGCAGGAATCGCTGCTGTTCCACCCCAAGCGCCACGCGACCGTGATCCGCATCAAGACCGGAGCCAAGCGCGACGGCAGACTGACTGCGGTGGAAGCCGAGCTTTACGGCGACGGCGGCGCTTACGCCAGCCTCAGCGACAAGGTGATGACCCGCGCCACTACTCACGCGACCGGACCTTACGACGTGCCCAACGCGAAAATCGACTGCTTCGCCATGTACACCAACAATCCGCCGTCGGGCGCGTTTCGCGGCTTCGGCGTAACTCAGAGCGCCTTCGCGGTCGAGCAGAACATGGACATGGTGGCGCAGGAACTCGGGATCGACCCGGTCGAGTTCCGTCGCATCAACGCGCAGAAAGTCGGCGTGACCACCGCCACCGGGCAGCTTCTGCGCGAAAGCGTGGGGCTGCTGGACACGATTGACCTGTGCGAGCGCGACATGCGCGGCGGAACTCAACGGCAGCTTCCGGTGGGCGTGGCGCGAAGGCGACCTCGCCTTCGGTTGGGGCATCGCCTGCGCCTACAAGAACACGGGCTTGGGCGGCGGCGCGCCGGATCGCTCCGACGCGGAGGTGGAAGCCTTCGAGGACGGCACGATTGAAGTCCGCACTTCGTCGGCGGACATGGGGCAGGGCTTGAGCACGGTTCTGGCGCAGTGCGCGGCGGAAGAACTGGGACTGCCGTTCGCTCAGGTGCGGGTGCTGCTCTCGGATACCGACCTGACGCCCAACGGTGGACCGACCACCGCCAGCCGCCAGACTTACATGAGCGGCAACGCGGTGCGGGTGGCTGCCGCCAATTTGCGCGAGATGCTGATCAAAGTCGCCGCAGAAGAACTCGACTGCCCGCCGGAACACGTCCGCTTCGAGGAAGGCTTGGCGCACCAGAACGGAACCTCGGTGAAGTTCGGCGACGTGATCAAGCTGGCGCACAAGCAGGGCTTCGAAACCAAAATCCTGCAAGAATACTACGGACCCGAAGACTCAGCCGCTGGGCACGGGCGGCGACATGCACTTCGCCTTCTCCTACGCGACCCAGATCGCGCTGGTGTCGGTGGATACCACGACCGGAGAGGTCAAAGTCCACAAGATCATCTCGGCGGCGGACGTGGGGCGAGCGATCAATCCCTTGCAAACGCAGGGGCAGATCGAGGGCGGGATCGTCATGGCGATGGGCAACTGCCTGACCGAAGCCTTCATCGTGGAGGACGGCGTGCCGTGGTCAACTTTGCTGGCGCGCTACAAGATGCCGAGCATCAAGCACACACCGGAGATCGTCAGCCATCTGGTCGAGCACCCGACCGCCGAAGGACCATTCGGCGCGAAAGGGGTCGGCGAGCTGCCGTCGATCAACACCTCGCCCGCCATCGCCAATGCGATCTACAACGCGGTCGGCGTGCGGGTGTTCCGGCTGCCGGTCGATCAGGACGCGCTTTACCGCGCGATGGTCGGCGGGCAGACCGAAGTCGACAGCGCATGGCAGGACGTGAAATAACGTGACGCTCGTCATTCGACTGGCGACCGAGGGTGATATTCCGGCACTGCAACAGTTAATCCCGGTCTCGGTGCGCGCGCTCAGTGTGAGCTACTACTCGCCCCGGCAGATCGAAAGCGCGATTCGCTATATCTTCGGCATCGATACCCAATTGGTCGCTGACAGGACGTATTACGCTGCCTTAGACGGCGATCAGTACGTGGGCTGCGGCGGCTGGAGCAAGCGCAAAACGCTGTTCGGCGGCGACCAGATGAAGACTGCCGAGGATAATCTGCTCGAACCCGGCGCGCGACGCAGCGCGAATCCGCGCTTTTTTCGTGCATCCCGGTTGGGCGCGGCAGGGGATTGGACGGCGCATCATCCAGTTGTGCGAAGACGCCGCCCGAACCGACGGCTTTCGCCAAATGGAACTTGCCGCCACGCTGCCGGGCGAGCCGCTCTATGCCGCGATGGGCTATCTGGTCACGCAGCAAGGCGAAGCCCCGATGCCTGATGGCGAAGCG
This sequence comes from uncultured Chloroflexia bacterium, assembly GCA_963814185.1. GTDB lineage: Bacteria > Chloroflexota > Anaerolineae > Aggregatilineales > Phototrophicaceae > Flexifilum. Next base: position 1,241,562 of record CAWFCF010000004.1, read on the forward strand.
CTTCCGGTGGCTTACATGGCGAAGTCGCTCGGCTGAATCCTCGATTGTGCTTGCGAACTAGCTGTGCAATTTGCGAATATACGCCACAATCAAATAAGGCTGGAAGAAGCGCTCGACTATCCCGGTTGAAAGCGAGTATTTTGTGGCGCTGATTACGAATGATCAACTTTCCGCGTGGTATAAGGCGGCGCGACCGCGCACGCTCACGGCGACTTACGCGCCGCTGGCGCTGGCGGCGGTGATTGCGGTGCAGGAGGGCGTGTTCGAGATTGTGCCGTTCGTGCTGGCGCTGATCGGCGCGCTGCTGCTGCAAATCAGCGCCAATTTGATTAACGAGTATTTCGACTTCAAGCGCGGCGCGGACGAACTCAAGCAGAGCGGGCAGGGCATGATCATCAAGAACGCGGTGCTGACCCCGCGTGACGTGCTGATCGGCGCGGTGGCGACGGTGGTCGGCGGGTCGCTGATCGGGCTGTTCCTGCTGTTCCAGAGCGGGCCGCTGCTGCTGTGGATCGGCTTGGGCGGCGTGCTGGTGGTGATCAGCTACACGGCGGGTCCCTTCCCGCTGGCGTATTACGGCTTGGGCGAGATCGCCGTGTTCTTCTTCATGGGGCCGCTGATGGTGTTGGGCACTTATTACGTGATGGCGCGGGCTTACAGCGCGCTCCCGCTGATCGCCGGGCTGCCGATTGGCTTCATGGTGGCGGCGATTCTGCACGCCAACAACGTCCGCGACCTCGACGCCGACCGAGCGGTCAACAAAAAGACGCTGGCGGTGCGACTTGGCAGGGGCGGCGCACGTATAGAGTATTTGATTCTGGTGGGCGGCGCTTACGTGATGGTCGCGCTACTGATGCTGCTGGGCGTGATGCCGATTACGACAGCGCTGGTGCTGATCACGCTGCCGGAAGCCTACCGCCTGATCCAGATCGTCAATACCAGCGAGGACAACGCCTTGCTGCATCAGGCGCAGGGGCGAACCGCCAAGCTGCACGGGCAGTTCGCGCTCTGGTTGGTGATCGGCTGGGCGCTGGCGCTGCTCGCGCGCGCAGTTGACGTAACCTTCATATAGCGCGTTCGGTAGGGAATGATTGTTCTTGATCCGGCAGTCGTTTTTGAGGGGGAAAAATGTTTAATCTTCGCAATTTCATCATCCGTTTGATCATCAATGCCGCTGCGATTGCGATCACCGCGTGGCTGCTGCCCGGCATCCACGTCAACGGCGCGGGCGGCGGAAGCTCGGCGGCGCTGGTCACGCTCCTGTTGATCGCGCTGGTGTTCGGCATCATCAACGCCGTGATTAAGCCGATCCTGCTGATCCTGACCTGCCCAATGGTCATCCTGACGCTCGGCTTGTTCATTTTCATCATCAACGGGCTGCTGCTCTGGATCACGTCGCTGGTTCTCGGCAACCGCTTCGTGATCGACAGCTTCTGGTCGGCGGTGCTCGGCGGGATCGTGATGGGGATCGCCGCCATCGTGGTCGAGTGGGTGCTGGATCGGCTGGGACTGGACGAGAGCAAATAGATCGCGGCAAACGGGGCAGGTCACGGCTTGCGAAGCAAGCGCCTGCCCCTTCGGATGTCAGGCGTAGCGCTGGCGAATGGTCGGGATTAAATAGTCGCTGAACGCCGAGTTCAGGTCGTAATCCGGCTGCCAGCCCCAATCCCGGCGGGCGGCGTGATCGTCCACCTGCGCGCACCAGCTATCCACAATCCGCTGACGCCGCTCATCCGGCTCAAAGTCGATCCGCGCGTCCGGGAAGGCGCCCCGAATGATCTGCGCGATTTCGGCGGCGGATGGGTTGAAGCTGGTCACGTTGTAGACGTGGCGGGTCAGCTTGTCGTGCGGTGCCTGCGCCAGCTCAAGCAGCGCTTTGATCGCGTCCGGCATCGCCATGAACGGGAATGCGGGCTTCGGGACTCACGAAGCAGTGATAGGGTTCGTGCTGGGCGGCGGCGTGGATCATCTCCGGCGCGTAGTCGCTGGTGCCGCCGCTGGGCATGGTGATCGCGCTGATCAAGCCGGGGAAGCGCAGCGCGCGAAAGTCGATGGTGTAGGGGTCGCGCGCGGCGGCAAGCTGGCGGTAATGCTCGCTGTAATAGCGCCCCAGATGCTCACAGTAAAGCTTGTTGCAGCCGTACATGGTGATCGGCTGGCAGAAATCATCTTCCTTGACCGGAGGCGCTGCCGCTTTGGTCGCTGGGTCGGGCAAGCCGTAGACCGCAATCGAACTCGGAAACAGGAATTTCACCCGGTAGCCCAGCGATTGCGACTGGTCAATCGCCAGATGCAGCAGGTTCAACGTACCCTCCACGTTGACCCGGTGTGCCGCTTCCGGCGTGAACTCGGCGCGGGTGGAGAGCAGCGCCGCCAGATGAAAGATGCTGCTGATCTCGTAGCGGCTGGAGATGCGCTGAATCAGGTCGTGGTCGAGGATGTCGCCCACCAGCGCCGCTTTGACTTTGCCCCGCAGCGCCGGGTCGAGTTCGACCACGTCCAGCGCGAGAATGTCCTGATCGCCGGACGCGCTCAGCCGCTCGATCAGCCCGTGACCGACCTCGCCGTTCGCCCCGGTGATCAGCACGACTTTCTTGCGGATGGCTGCCATTATGGGATCACATTCAGCGCTTTGCCCACCGACTCGAAAGCCGCGAGCGCCTGCTCCAGATCATCCTGCGAATGGGCGGCGCTGTTCATCACCCGGATGCGCGCCGCGCCTTGTGCGACGGTCGGGTAGCCGATTGCCATCGCAAACACGCCGTTCTCGAACAGGCGGCGGCTGAAGTCCTGCGCCAGCGGCGCTTCGCCCAGCATGACCGGGATAATCGGGGTTTGGCTGTGACCCACGTCGAAGCCGAGCTTCTGCATTTCGCGCTTCAGGAACTCCGCGTTCGACCAGAGGCGGCGCACCAACTCGTCGGACGCTTCCAGAATGTCCACCGCCGCGAGGCAGGCAGCCACGTCGGGCACGGTCATGGCGCTGGAAAACAGGAAGGGACGCCCGCGCTGGCGCAGCCAGTCGACGATGACCTGCTTGCCCGCGACGATCCCGCCGACCACGCCGAAAGCTTTGCTCATGGTGCCGACTTCAATATCGACTCTGCCGTGCAGGTCGAAGTGATCGACGATGCCGCGCCCGCCTTTGCCGAGTACGCCCTCGCCGTGCGCGTCGTCCACCATCAGCAGAATACCGTTCTCGTCCGCAATTTCGACCAGCTCCGGCAGCCGGGCGATGTCGCCGTCCATGCTGAATACGCCGTCGCTGACGATCAGGCGGCGCTGAAAGTCGGTGGTTTCGGCGATCTTGCGCCGCAGGTCATCGGGATTATTATGCTGGTAGGCGACGATCTGGGCGCGGCTCAGGCGGCAGCCGTCGATGATGCTGGCGTGGTTGAGCGCGTCCGAGAAGATCAGGTCGCCTTTGCCGACCAGCGCCGGGATCACCGCCAGATTCGCGGTGAAGCCGCTTTGCAGCGTGATCACGGCTTCGGCGCGCTTGAACTGAGCGAGCCGCTGCTCAAGCTGAAGATGCAGGCTCATGGTTCCGGCGATGGTGCGCACCGCGCCCGGTCCCACACCGTACTGATCAATCGCCCGCTTCGCCGCCTCGCGCAGTCGCGGATCATTCGCCAAGCCGAGATAGTTGTTGGCGCAAAAGTTGATTTCCGGCTTGCCATCCACCACGATTCGCGCGCCCATCGGGCTTTCGATGGTGCGGATGTTATTGAACAAGCCTTGCTGCTTCAGGGACGCGAGTTCGTCCGCGATCCACTGGGTTTTGCTTTCCATGTCTTTCTCCTGAGATTTCTCTCAACCGATGTCCGTAGGGGCAGGTCTCAGACCTGCCCCTACCGTCCCACCCTATTCCCCGCCGTCCTGCTGAAGCAGGCGGACGGCGGTGGCTGCCAGCAGCGCCGCGCCGTTCTTGAAGGCGCTTTCGTTCAGGTCGAATTTCGGATTGTGATGCGGGCGATCCACGTCGTCCTTCTTGGCACCCAAGCGGAACATCGCTCCCGGCGCGGCGCGGGTCATGTAGCTGAAGTCCTCGCCGCCCATGCCCGGCTCCTGTTCGAGCAGCCCATCGACGCCGAACAGATCGACCGCCGTCTGGCGAATCACGCTCGAGACGCGCGGATCGTTGTAGACCGACGGGCAGCCTTTGGCGATTCGCAGATCGAAATCGCCACCCAGCGCCCGCGCGACGCCGAGCGCGTTTTCGACCTCCACCCACAACTGCTGACGAGTTTCGTCGTCGTAGGAGCGCAGCGTTCCGGTGATCTTGACCTCGTCGGGGATCACGTTGGTCGCCGAGCCACCGTGAATAGAGCCGATGGTCAGCACCGCCGGGCGCACCGGGTTGATGCGCCGCGCGCGGATGCCGTGCAGGGCGTTGATCACCTGCGCGACGATGAAAATCGGGTCGATGCCGCGATCCGGGTGGGCAGCGTGGCAGCCCTTGCCGCGAATGGTGGCGTAGAAATCGTCCACCGCCGCCGTGATGTAGTGGTCGTTGATGATGATCTTCCCGGCGGGCAGATCGCTGGCGACGTGCAGCGCGATCACCCGATCCACGTCCTTGAGCGCGCTGTCCTCGATCATCCGCTGCGCGCCGCCTTCGCCCTCGCTGTCCGACGTTTCTTCGCAGGGCTGGAACAGCAGCCGGATTTCCCCGGCGGGGCGATCCGGCATTTCGGTCAGTATCCGGGCGACGCCGAGCAGCATCGCGGTGTGGGAGTCGTGCCCGCAGGCGTGCATCACACCGGGATTCTGGGAGGCGTACTCGACGCGATTGGCTTCCTGAATCGGCAGGGCGTCCATGTCCGCGCGAATGCCGACGATGGGCTTGCCTTCGCCGATCACCGCGACCACGCCGGTCTTGCCGACGCCAGTCATGACTTCAAGCCCCAGATTCCGCAGTTGGTTGGCGACCATGCCCGCCGTCCGGTATTCCTGAAAGCCGAGTTCCGGGTGCATGTGCAGGTCGCGCCGCCACGCGATGATTTGATCTTCGAGCGCGCTGAGCGCGCTCCACAAACGGGCTGGTTGCCATAAGCTAACTCCTGAATATTGGGTCGGATTGCGCTACAATCTCTCTCAACCAACACTTGATATAGCTTACCTCAAGGAAATCGGATGTACGACCTGATCGTGATCGGGGCAGGGGCAATGGGCAGCGCTGCCGCTTACCACGCGGCGAAAGCGGGTCGGCACGTCCTGCTGCTGGAACAGTACGGCATCGATCATCAGCGCGGCAGTTCCTACGGCTATTCGCGCATCATCCGCTACGCTTACGATCACCCGGTGTACGTGGGGTTGGCGAAAGCCGCCTTCGCCGCATGGCGCGACTTCGAAGCGGAAAGCGGCGAGACCATTTACGTGCGCACCGGGGGAATCGACTTCTCGCCGCCGGGCGAGCCGCTGTTCGCCAAGATGGTCGCCTGCCTCGCCGAGATGAATATCCCTCACGAGCTGATCAACGCCGACGAACTTCGGCGGCGGTTCCCGCAGTTCCAACCGGACGAGGACATGATCGCGCTTTATCAGGCGGATGCCGGGGTGCTGCGCGCCTCGCGCTCGGTGCAGGCGCACGTCCGTCTCGCCCGCGAACGGGGCGCAGTGGTGCGCGACAACACGCCCGTGACCGCGATCACGCCGGTGAGCGGCGGCGTAGAAGTCCGCACGCCGGACGAAACTTACAGCGCTGATAAGCTGATTATCACCTCCGGGGCGTGGATGCGGCGGATGGTGCTGCCGCTGGGCATCGACCTACCGCTTCAGCCGATTGCGCCGCAGGAGAACTACTTCAATCCGCTGACGCCGGAGCAGTTCGGGACGGATCGGTTTCCGGTGTGGATTGCGCACTTGCAGGCGCAGTACGGGCAAATCCTGTACGGGCTGCCGTCGATTGACGGCTCCGGCGTCAAGATCGGGTTGCACACGGGCGCGCCGATTGACCCCGCCAGCCACGACCGCACGCCCGACGATGCGGTCAGCGATTCGATGCTTCAGTTCGCGCGGCGCTACATCCCGCAGGCGGCGGGGTCGCTCAAACAGGCGCGGGTTTGCCTTTACACTATGACGCCCGACGAACATTTCATCATCGACCAGCATCCCGACTACCCGCAGATCATCCTCGGCTCCTGCTGTTCCGGTCACGGCTTCAAGTTCAGCAGCTTGATCGGCAGTATCCTGAGCGATCTGGCGCTTAAGGGCAAGTCGGCTTACGATCTGAGTCTGTTTCGCCTCTCACGTTTTGAAGGAATTCGATCATAGACGCTATGCGTTCCCAGTTTTTGCTTGATCCGGGAGTCGTGTTCCTGAATCACGGCTCTTATGGCGCGTGCCCAAAGCCCGTATTCGAGGAGTACCAGCGCTGGCAGCGCGAACTTGAGTGTCAGCCAGTCGAGTTTCTGGGCAGGCGAGTCGAGGGGCTGCTGGAGGCGGCGAGCGCGCCGCTCGCCGCCTATCTGCACAGCCCGGCGGAGAATCTGGTGTTGGTGCCCAACGCGACCGCTGGCGTGAACACCGCCGCCCGCTCGATCCGCTTGCAGCCGGGCGACGAAATCCTGACCAGTGATCAGGAGTACGGCGCGTGCAGCTACACGTGGCAGCATCACTGCGATTTGGTGGGCGCGCAGTACGTCATGCGCCCGGTCGATCTGCCGCTGACCGCGCCCGAAGCCGTCGTTGAACAGTTTTGGGAGGGCGTGACTCCGCGCACCCGCGTGATCTACCTGAGCCAGATCACCTCGCCGACCGCACTGATCTTCCCGGTCGCGGAAATCTGCCGCCGCGCCCGCGAAGCCGGGATCACCACCGTAATCGACGGCGCACACGCGCCCGGTCAAATCCCGGTCGATCTGGAGCAGATCGGCGCGGATTTCTACTTCGGGAACTGCCACAAGTGGATGTGCGCGCCCAAAGGATCGGCGTTTCTCTACGTGCGCCCGGAATGGCAGGGGTCGATTGAGCCGCTGGTGATTAGCTGGGGCTGGACCGACGACTCGGATTTCGTCACGCGCAATCAGCGACAGGGCACGCGCGACCCGGCAGCCTATCTCGCGGTTCCGGCGGCGATTGACTGGATGCGAGCAAACGACTGGGAGTCGGTGCAGTCGCATTGCCATGCGCTTGGCGTCGAACTACGGCAGCAGATCGTCGAGTGGAGCGGGCTGCCCGCGCTGGCGCCGGAGGCGGGGTTCGGGCAGATGTTCACGGCGCTACTGCCGCCCTGCGATCCCGACAGCGTCAAACAGCGTCTTTATGACGACTACCGGATCGAAGTCCCGCTGACCGCATGGAGCGGGCGGCAGGGCATCCGGGTTTCGCTGCAAGCCTATAACACCCGTGAGGATGGTCAACAACTGATGGAGGCACTCCGGGAGCTATGGTCGTAAGCCAACTGCTGCTCGCGCTCGCACAGATCGCGTCGTTCGTCATCGGCATCTCGATTGTCGCCTCGACTTTTCTTTCGGCGGTGCGCACCTTCGTCATGCCGCGCAGTTCCAACGAATGGCTGACCGGGATGGTGTTTCGGTCGGTGCTGCTGGTCTTCCGGCTGCGGATGCGCAAGGTCACGACTTACGAAGATCGAGACCGGATGATGGCGCTGTACGCGCCGATCTCGCTGCTGATGCTGCCCGCCGTCTGGCTGCTGCTGATCCTGATCGGCTACATGTTCATGATCTGGGCGCTTCAGCCGCGCCCGGTTTACGACGTGCTCAGCGTGAGTGGATCGTCGCTGTTCACGCTCGGCTTCACCAAAACCGAAGGCGTGCCCTCACTGTTTCTGGAATTCTCCGAGGCGGCGTTTGGCTTGACCATGATCGCGCTGCTGATCGCCTATCTGCCCACCATGTATTCGGCGTTTTCGCGGCGGGAAACCATGGTCACGCTGCTGGACGTGCGCGCCGGAACTCCGCCGTCGCCGGTGGAACTGCTCAGCCGCGCCTATCGCATTCGCGGGCTGTCGGTGCTGTCCGAATTGTGGGAATCGTGGGAAGTGTGGTTTGCCGAAGTCGAGGAAAGCCATACCTCGCTGGCGGCGTTGATCTTCTTCCGCTCGCCGCAGCCGAATCTTTCGTGGATCACGGCGGCGGGCGTGATTTTGGATTCGGCGGCGATTTTGAAATCGACGGTGGACGTGCCCAACAACCCGCAGGCGCAGTTGATGATCCGCGCGGGCTATCTGGCGCTGCGGCGCATGGCGGATTACTTCTCGATTGAGTATGACCCCAGCCCGGAAGTGGACGACTTCATCAGCATTTCCCGGCAGGAATTCAACTCGATCTACGATCAACTGGCGGCGAACGGCGTGCCGCTCAAAGCCGACCGGGATAAGGCATGGAATGCCTTTCGCGGCTGGCGCGTCAACTACGACCGGGTGCTGCTGGCGCTGGCGGCGCTCACGATGGCGCCCTACGCTCAGTGGGTGTCGGATCGGTCGCTGCCGCATGGGACGGTGTATCGACGGGGCGGACCGCGCAACGGCGGCGGCGGTGGGCGGTAGCCAATCGAGCCATTTCCCCGTGTAAAAAACTTCCGGGCGCGCTATAGTTTCCCCTAATGTTGTCGAATGGCGCCTTCATTACAAGAGGGATTATGTATACACTGCCGGAAATCAAACCACCTAAATCGGTTCAGCCGGGCGAGGCGATTCTGGTCGCCAGCGGCGACCTGCGCCTGTCCGCGAATCAAGTGTGCTGGGCGGCGCAAGCCGAAATGGAGCGCAAAGTGATCGAAGCCTTCGCGCGCGAGGGCATGACGGTCAAGCGCGGGCATCCCTACGACCCGGTCGAGCAGCACGGCTTCATCTCCAACCAGCGCATGGGCATGGACGTGTTCGCCAAGATCGACCCGGACGCGCCGCTGATCGTCGCCGAGGCGGTGTGGCAGTACAGCCATCACGTGCTGGCAGGGCTGCGCAGCCATCGCGGACCGATCCTCACGGTCGCCAACTGGAGCGGCGAATGGCCCGGTCTGGTCGGGATGCTCAACCTGAACGGGTCGCTGACCAAAGCGGGCGTCGCCTACAGCTCGATCTGGAGCGTGGATTTCACCGACGACTTCTTCCTCAACGGGATTCGCCAGTGGATCAAAGAGGGCAAGATCAGCCACGATACCAGCCACGTGCGCGATCTCAACCGCAGCGCGCTGCCGGAAGCCGAACGATTACTCGGTGAGGCGCTGGCGCGTCAGTTGGCGCGCGAGAAAGCGATCCTCGGCGTGTTCGACGAGGGCTGCATGGGCATGTACAACGCCATCCTCGACGACGAACTGATCAACCCGGCGGGAATCTACAAGGAACGGCTCAGCCAGTCGGCGCTGGTGGCGAGGATGCGCACGGTTTCCGACGCCGACGCGCAGGCGGCGCGGGCTTGGCTGGATGCGCGCGGCATGAAGTTCATGACCGGGAGCCATCCTGATACCGACCTGACCGACGCGCAGGTGCTTGAACAACTCAAGATGTACATCGCCGCCATGCGCATCGCCCACGAGTTCGGCTGCAACGCGATTGGCATTCAATATCAGCAGGGGCTGAAAGACATGGTTCCCGCTTCTGATCTGGCGGAAGGGCTGCTCAACAACGTCGAGCGGCCGCCGGTCTACGACCCGGAAACGCGCGAAGAACTCTACGCCGGGCGTGCGCTGCCGGATTTCAACGAGGTCGATGAAGGCGCTGCTGTCGATCTGCTGGTGACCAACCGGGTCTGGACGGCGATGGGACTCGATCCGGCGTCCACGCTCCACGACCTGCGCTACGGAGAACAGTATACGGGCGACGACGTGGATGCGTTCGTGTGGGTGTTCGAGATTTCCGGCGCGGCGCCCGCTTCGCATTTCATCGACGGCTACGCGGGCGTGGTCAGCGAGCGGCAGCCGCCGATGTATTTCCGGCTCGGCGGGGGCACTATGAAAGGCATCAGCAAGCCGGGCGAGATCGTCTGGAGCCGCATCTTCGTGATGGACGGCACGCTGCACGCCGATCTCGGTCGCGCGACGGTGGTCAAGCTGCCGCGTGAGGAAACCGAGCGCCGCTGGCGGATCACCACGCCGCAGTGGCCGATCATGCACGGCGTGCTGCACGGCGTCTCGCGCGATCAAATGATGGCGCGGCACAAGTCCAACCACCTCAACGTGGTTTACGCGCCTTCAGCGGAACTGGCGGACAAGGCGCTCGCCGCCAAAGCCGCTATGCTCGCGGCGATGGGACTTCAGGTGCGTCTATGCGGAGACGTGAAGCTGTAAAGAAGGGAAAGGCGAAGGGTTAAAAGCGAAAACGTTCCCGATCCGGGATACTTTTACCTTTCCGCTTTTCACTTCCAGCTTCCAGTATGAGGCAGCCATGACACAAACTCCGCGTATTTGCACAATTGGCAGTTCCAATACGGATTTAGTGGTGCGGGTCCCGCGCCTGCCGGAGCCGGGTGAGACCCTGTTCGGGTACAGCTTTCACACTGGGTTTGGCGGAAAGGGCGCAAATCAGGCGGTGATGGCGGCTTTGCTGGGCGGGCGCGTGACCATGATCAGCAAGCTGGGGCGCGACATTTTCGGCGAAAGCACGCTGGTCAATTACCGCGATTACGGCGTGGATACCGAGTACGTGTTGTTTGACGCGAAAGAGCCGACCGGGACGGCGTTCATTTTCGTCAACGAAGCCACCGGGCAGAATTCAATTGTGGTCGCGGGCGGCGCGAACAAGACCCTCACGGGCGAGGAAGTGCGCCGCGCCAGCGACGCGATCACGTCGGCTCACGTGGTGCTGGCGCAGTGTGAAACCACGCTGGATGCGACCGTGACCGCCTTCCGCATCGGTCGGGAAGCCGGGAAAATCACCGTGTTCAATCCCGCGCCCGCGCCCACCAACGTCGACGAGGCGCTGCCGTTCGCCGATTATGTGGTGCCCAACGAACTCGAAGCCGAAGCGCTGGTCGGACACAAGATCAACGGCGACGATCAGATGATCGGAGCGGCGCGAGAACTGCAGCAGCGCGGCGCGCGCGGCGTCCTGATCACGTTGGGCAGTCGCGGCGTGCTGGTGGTCGATGGCGATAAGACTCTGCAGTTCATTGCAGCAGAGCAGGTGAAGGCGGTTGATACCACCGGGGCAGGGGATGCTTTTGTCGGCAGCCTCGGCTATTTTCTGGCGGTTGGGCGACCCATCGAGGACGCGGCGCGGCGCGCCTGCGCGGTCGCCACGCTGACGGTGCAGAAAATGGGAGCGATGATCTCCTATCCGCATCGCGGCGAGGTGATGCACCTGCTGCAAGACTAACCAAAAGCGGGTTCACCTCACCGAGGTGAACCCGCTCACGCGGAACCGTTCCCGCTTTAGTTCTTGGAGAAGCTGCTGTTGGACTTCACCGGAATGGTGCGCGGCTGCGCTTCCGGGGTCTTGGGCAGATGCAGCGTCAGCACGCCGTCATCCATCGAGGCTACGACGCCGTTCAGATCGACCGGCTGGGGCAGACGAATGCTGCGCTCGAACTTGCCATAGGTGCGCTCTAGAATCAGCGCGTGGCTGTTCTCGACCGAATGCTGCGGCACTTCGCCGGAGATGGTCAGCAGGTCGTCGTGCAGGCTAATGTTGACGTTTTCCGCCGCCACTCCCGGCAGCGCCGCGCTCACCAGATATTCCTGATCGGTTTCGTGAACGTCCAGCGGTAGGGTGCTGCCACTGTTCCGCAGCCCGCGCCACGTGTCGTCAAATAGCCGATCCAGCGCGCTCTGCATCGCCGCCATGTCACGAAGCGGATACCAGCGAACCAATGTCGTCATATTCAATCCTCCATCCGAGATATTCATCTGTCATTTCATTACGGCTTCAGGGTAGATGAGCCGCATAAGACGAATATCAGAGAATGTGTAAGAGGAGTATATGAAGTGCTGAGTGCCGAGTGCTGAGTAAGAGCAAATACACAAATGCTTGCTCACTTGACTTTGTCTTTAACTCATCACTCGGTACTCGGTGCTGCTCTTTACCTACACGGGGCGCGGCTTCGTATGTTCCTCCGGGACGCGGGCGTACAGGCTGCTCATAGCTGCCAGCCGTCCCTTCGCGGGACCTTCCAGTTGGCGCGGCGTGAAGCGCCACGTCCAGTTGCCGGAGGCTTTGCCGGGCGTATTCATGCGCGCTTCTTCGCCCAAGCCGAAAACATCTTGCAGCGGGATGATCGCCGTGTGCGCGACTGACATCATGGCAAGGCGGATCAGCTCCCAGTTCGGCTCGACCACCCGGCGGTCGATGTAGCGGGTGACGTGGTCGCGGATCACGTCGTCGATCTCGTCGGTGAACCACCAGCCGTTAGTGGTGTTGTTGTCGTGAGTCCCGGTGTAGACAATCGAGTGTGGGCGGTGATTGTGCGGCAGGAAGCGCGCCTCTCCGGTCAAGTCGCCCCACGCGAACTGCAAGATGATCATGCCGGGCAGATTGAGGGTGTCGCGCATGGCTTCGACCGGCGGGGTGATCACGCCGAGGTCCTCCGCGATGATAGGCAGACCACCAAGCGCCGCGTTGATCACGTTGAAGAAGGGCAAGCCGGGACCCGGCATCCATTCGCCCTTGACCGCCGTCGGCTCGCTGGCAGGAACCGCCCAGAAAGCTTCGAAGCCGCGAAAATGATCGATACGCACGAGGTCAACCTGCCGAAGCGTCGCCTTGAAGCGCTGAATCCACCAGCGATAGCCGTCGCGCTCCATCGCCGTCCACTTGTAGAGCGGGTTGCCCCAGCGCTGCCCGGTTTCGCTGAAGTAGTCCGGCGGCACACCCGCGATGATGGTGGGGTTGCCAGTCTCGTCCAGATAAAACAGGTCGGGGTTCGCCCACACGTCGGAACTGTCGTGGGCGACGAAAATGGGAATGTCGCCGATCAGCCGGATATGGTGATCGTTGGCGTAGGTCTTGAGCGCCGCCCACTGCCCGGCGAACAGCCATTGGCGAAACTTGAACTGCTCGATGCGCTCCGCGTGCCGCTCCTGCGCGTCGATCATCGCCTGCGGGTCGCGCAGCGCTTCTTCGGGCTGCCATTCGACCCACGCGCGACCGCCGTACTCCTCTTTCAGCGCCATGAACAGCGCGTAATCGTCCAGCCAGAAATCTTTCTCTCGGCACCAGCTATGGAAGGTCTGCATCTGCGCGGCGGTGGCGTGCTGCTCGAAATTCTCAAACGCCAGATCGAGCAGGTGATTGTGAAAGTCGATCACGCTGCCGTAGTCCACAAACGTATCCGGGAAGATGGGCGCGCTGCTCAAATCGTCGGGCGAGAGCCAGCCGTCCTGCACCAGTTGATCCAGATCGATCAGCATCGCGTTCCCCGCGAACGCCGAATGGGTCTGGTAAGGCGAATCGCCGTAGCCGGTGGGACCGAGCGGCAGCATCTGCCAGACCGACTGTTTGGCGGAGACCAGCCAATCGACGAAGTGATACGCCCAGTCGCCGAGGTCGCCGATGCCGTAGCGCCCCGGCAGCGAGGTCGGGTGCAGCAGGATTCCGCTGGAACGGGGGAATAAGTCCATGTTCAGTCCTTTCGTCGTCCAAACTGCCGCTAAACATATCACAAAATCGCGGTCGGTGTGATATAGTTTCAGCACCAACACGCGGAGACTTTGTAAGCCCAATGGAAATACTCAAAGGCACGGTGGAGCGCGTCACCTACTACAATCAGGAGAGCGGCTACAGCGTCGTCAAGATCAAGGCGGACAAGCGCTATCCGACTGCCGAAGCCCGCGATGGCACGATTGCGGTGGTCGGCGTGATGCCGGAGATTGGCGTCGGCGAGAGCATCCAGTTCGGCGGGGATTGGGTGGAAGACCCGAAGTACGGCAAGCAGTTCCGCGCCGAGATGATCACGCCGCTGATGCCCACCACCGAATCGGGCATCGTCAATTACCTGAGCAGCGGCATCGTCAAGGGGATTGGACCCAAGACGGCGCAGAAGATCGTCAATTACTTCGGCGTCGAGACCATCGACGTGCTGGATCGCACCCCGGATCGGCTGGGCGAAGTGCCGGGTCTCAAACGCGAACTGGCGAAAAGCCTCACTATCGCGTGGGCGGAAAACCAAGCCGTCCGCCAGACCATGATCTTTTTGCAGGGCTACGGCGTCACCGCGAAGATGGCGACCCGCATCTACCAGCATTACGGCTTCAACACCATCAACACCGTGAAAGAGAATCCGTTCGCGCTGGCAGACGAGGTGTTCGGCATTGGCTTCATGCGCGCGGACGCCATCGCCCAGAGCATGGGGCTGGCGCGCGATTCGCAGCACCGGATTCGCGCCGGGCTGCATTACGCGCTCAATCAGCTAGCGAAAGAGGGACACGTCTACGTCCCGCGCGGCGAGCTGGCACAGAAGGCGAGCGGGCTGCTGGGCATCGACAACGCCGCGATCATCGAGGAAGTGCTGGCGGACGAGCTGCTCGCCAACAAGCTAGCGAGCGATCAGCTTCCGGCGGAGGATGGCTCGGAGGTGGAGGCGGTGTATCTGTGGCATTACTATCAATCTGAATGCGGCGCGGCGAGCCGCCTGCGCGATCTGGCGGAAATCCCGTCGCCGATCACCGAGGAGGCGCGGTCGCTGGAGTGGAAGGACTTTTTAGCCGACCTCGCGGAAGAAAACCAGATCGCGCTGACCGATCAACAGCAGGGCGCGGTGCGGGCGGCGCTGGCGAACAAAGTCTCCATTCTTACGGGCGGACCGGGAACGGGCAAGACCACTACGCTGCGAATGGTGATTCACGCGCTGGAAGAACTCGACTTCACCTTTGCGCTGGCGTCCCCGACCGGACGAGCCGCCAAGCGGCTCAGCGAGGCGACCGAGCATCCCGCCAGCACCATTCACCGACTGCTCGGATACGTGCCCGGCGAAGGCTTCGACTACGACGAGGACAATACGCTGGACGTGGACATGCTGATCGTGGACGAAGCCTCCATGATCGACCTGCTGCTGTTCTACGACCTGCTCAAGGCGCTGAAGCCGGAAACTCACCTGATGCTGGTCGGCGACGTAGATCAACTGCCGAGCGTGGGGGCGGGCAACGTCCTGCGCGACGTGATCGAAAGCGGGGTCGCCCACGTGACCCGCTTGCAGGTGATCTTCCGGCAGGACGAGGACAGCCACATCGTCGTGAACGCGCACCGCATCAACAACGGCGACGCGCCGATCATGGATAATAACAGCCGCGATTTCTACTTCTTCGGCGAAGAAGACCCGGTGCGCGCCGCCGAACTGGTGGTCGATATTGTCAAAGATCGGCTGCCCAACAAGTTCGGCGTCGATCCGATTGACGACGTGCAGGTGATTGCGCCGATGTATCGCGGACCGATTGGCGTTCACGCGCTCAACGAGGCGCTGCAAAAGACGCTCAACGGCGATAAGCGGGTGGCGGAAAAGCAGTTGAGCGGGCGGCTGTTTCGCGCAGGCGATAAAGTGATGCAGACCCGCAACAACTACGACAAGGAAGTGTTCAACGGCGACATCGGGCGCATCACCGGGATCGACTTCGAGGATCAGACCCTCGAAATCGTGTTCGATAACCAGTACGTCTTTTACGAGTTCAGCGAGAGCGACGAACTGATCCATGCCTACTGCATCAGCACCCACCGCAGTCAGGGATCGGAGTATCCGGTGGTGGTGATGCCGCTGATGACCCAGCACTACATGATGCTCCAGCGCAATCTGCTTTACACGGCGGTCACGCGGGCGAAGAAGATGGTGGTGCTGGTCGGCAGCCGCAAAGCGGTTCATATGGCGGTGCAGAACAACAAGGTCGCGGAGCGCTACAGCGGTCTGCTGCAACGGCTGCGGGGCTGAATCAGCCGTGACTTTGCAGCGGTCGCTGATCGACTACGCGGTTCGCTGCTGGAACAGGATCGCGCCTAGCGCGGTCTAGCGATTACCCTTCGATCAATAAGCGTTCCGGGTCTTCGACCAGTTCTTTCACCCGCACGAGGAACTGCACCGCCTCGCGCCCGTCCACGATGCGGTGATCGTAGCTCAGCGCGACGTACATCATCTGGCGGATCACCACCTCGCCATTGAGCACAATCGGGCGCTGCTCGATCTTGTGCAAGCCGAGGATGCCCACCTGCGGCGGATTCAGGATCGGCGTGCTGAGCAGCGACCCAAACACGCCGCCGTTGGTGATGGTGAAGGTGCCGCCGCGCAGCGCGTCCAGCGGCAGTGTGCCCTCGCTGACCTGCTTCGCATAGTCCTTGATGGCTTTCTCGATTGCCGCGAACGACATCCGGTCGGCGTCGCGCAGCACCGGCACGACCAGCCCTTCTTCCGCGCCGATGGCGACACCGATGTCGTAGTAGTGCTTGAGGATCATGTCGTCGCCCTGAATCTCGGCGTTGAGGCGCGGCTGGAACTTGAGCGCGCCGATCACCGCCTTCACGAAGAAGGACGATAAGCCGAGGCTGACGCCGTAGCGCTCCGTGAAGGCTTCTTTGCGCCGCCCGCGCAATTCCATCACCGCCGTCATGTCGATCTCGTTGAAGGTGGTGAGCATGGCGGCGCTGTGCTGCGCCTCCACCAACCGCTGGGCGATGGTGCGGCGGCGGCGCGTCAGCTTGATCCGCTCCTCGCCGCGTCCATCCTGAGCGATGGGGGCGGGCGGCGCGACCGGGGCAGGGGCGGGCTGGGGAGCCTGCTGGCTTTCGACGTAATGCTCCACGTCGCTCTTGGTGATGCGCCCGCCCGGCTTGCTCGGCTCCACCTGCGCCAGATCGACTTCTTTGTCGCTGGCGATGCGCTTGGCGACCGGGGTCGCGCGTTCGGGCTGGGCTACCGCGATCTTGGGCGGTGGAGGCTCAGGCGCTTTTGCGGAGGTGGCAGGCTGCTCCGCTGATTCGTCAATCACGCCCAGCAGGTCGCCCACTTTCACGTCCGCGCCTTCCTGCTGCTGGATCGAGGTCAGCACGCCGTCTTTCTCCGCGCCGACTTCCAGATCGACTTTCTCGGTTTCCAGCACCAGCATCGGCTCGCCCACCGAAACCGGATCGCCCTCGTGCTTCAGCCAGCGAGAGACGGTCGCCTCGACCACCAATTCGCCTAAATCCGGCACGACAATGTTAAATGCCATACGCCCTCATTTCAGGATGATTCCGGCTGTCTCTTTGACTTCGCGGCTGAATGCCTGCTCGATCAGCGCGGTCTGGTTGAAATTGTGCGCCGCCAGCGACCCTTCCGCCGGGCTGGAACTGCGCGGGCGACCCAGATAGCGCAGCGGCAGCCGCCCATCGATCAATTCGCTCAACAGCGGCTCGGCGAATTCCCACGCACCCATGTTCTCCGGCTCTTCCTGCACCCACACGATTTCTTCCGCGCTGGCGTAGCGATCCAGCACCGGGCGCAGGTCGTCGGTCGGGAAGGGATACAACTGCTCGACCCGCACCAGCGCCGTCTCCCGGCTGCTCGGTCGCGAACGCGCTCGACACCAGATCGACGAAAATCTTGCCGCTGCACAGGATCACGCGGCGAACGTCGTCCGGGCTGACTTCCGGGTCGTCGATCACGGGCTGCCAGTGACCTGTCGCCAGTTCGTTCAGCGAGGATGCTACCAGCGGATTGCGCAGCAGACTTTTGGGCGTGAGGATGATCAGCGGCAGCGGATCGGTGCCGAGCAAGAGCGCTTGCCGCCGCAGCAGGTGAAAATACTGGGCGGCGGTGGTCGCGTTGGCGATACGCAGGTTGGTCGCCGCTGCCATTGAGAGGAAGCGCTCGAACTCGCCCGCTGGAATGATCGGGTCCCGCGCCCTCGTAGCCGTGCGGCAGCAGCATCACCAGCGAGGGCGTTTGCCCGAACTTCGCCCGCGCCGAGACCACGAACTCGTCGATGATGGTCTGCGCGCCGTTGTCGAAGTCGCCGTACTGCGCCTCCCAGATCACGAGGCGACACGGCTCCTGCACGTTATAGCCGTATTCGAAACCGAGCGCCGCCGCTTCGGAAAGCGGGCTGTTGTGGATTTCGTAGGCGGCGGTCGCCTGTGGGAGCGCCGCCAGCGGCGTGAAGGTCGCGCCAGTTTTCACGTCGTGGAACACCGAATGTCGCTGGCTGAAGGTGCCGCGCTCCACGTCCTGCCCGGTCATGCGAACGGCAGTGCCTTCTTCGAGGATGCTTGCCAGCGCCAAATCTTCGGCGGTCGCCCACTCGATCACGCGGGCGTCGGGGTCGTCCAGCGCGTCCAGCCGCCGCTTGATCGCCCGCTGGAGCTTGGGGTGGACGCTGAAATCGTCGGGGAAAGTGAGCAGGGCTTGATTGAGTTCCCGCAGCCGCTTGACCGGGACGGCGGTCTTGACCCGGCGCGCCGTGCCCGGCACGGGCGATTCCGGGCGGTAATCGGCGAGGTCTTTTTCGGGATCGAGCGACTCGAAGATGTCCTGAAGCGCCTGCATTTTTTCCTTGACCAGCGCGTCCGCTTCCGCTTCGCTGATCACGCCGCGACGCATCAGTTCGTCTTGCCACAGAGTGCGAACCGACGGATGCTGATCGATGACCTGGTACATGAGCGGCTGGGTGAAGTTGGGTTCGTCGCCTTCGTTGTGACCGTAGCGGCGGTAGCCGATCAGGTCGATCACGAAATCCTTCTGGAAACGGCGGCGGTAGGCGCACCCCATGCGCGCGGCGGCGATGCAGGCTTCAGGATCGTCGGCGTTGACGTGGACGATGGGCATCTTGAAGCCTTTGGCGAGGTCGCTGGCGTAGAGCGTGCTGCGGTCGTCGTCCGGCTCGGTGGTGAAGCCCAGTTGATTGTTGGTGATGATGTGGATGGTGCCGCCAGTCCAGTAGCCGGGCAGCAGCGAGAGGTTGAGCGTCTCGGCGACGATGCCTTGACCGGGGAACGAAGCGTCGCCGTGAATCAGGATGGGCTGGGTGACTTTCGGGTTGAAAGTGGGCGCGCCCGGCTGGCTCACGTCGGTTCCGGCGGCGCGCGCCATGCCCTCGACCACCGGATTCACGGCTTCGAGGTGGCTCGGATTGGGCGCGAGCCGCACGTTCACGTCGACCAGATCGCCGTCGTGAAGCTCGCGGCTGCCGCCCATGTGATACTTCACGTCGCCAGTCCAGCCGAGGTCGTCGCGGAACTGGCGCGGCTTCACCGGGTCTTTGAACTCGGCGAGCAACTGCTTGTAGGGCTTGTCGAGGATGTGCGCCAGCACGTTGAGCCGCCCGCGATGCGCCATGCCCAACAGGATATTGCGCTCACCCTGCTGCGCTAACGTCGCCACGATGGTGTCGAGCATGGGCACCAGCAGGTCCAGCCCCTCAATCGAGAAGCGGTGCTTGCCGGGGAAAATGCGGTGCAGGAAGCGCTCGAACACCTCGACTTCGGTAAGCTGCTTGAGCAGGTCAACCGGATCGGGCAGGGTGGCGAACTCGCCGGACTCGGCGGCATTTCGCAACCACTCGCGCTCGTCCGGCAGCCGCACGTGATCGTAATCGTAGCCGGTGGTCGCCGAATAGACCCGCTTGAGCGCTTCGGTCGCTTCCAGCGCGTTACGCGCGCCCGCCACCAGCGCGCCCCCGATCAGGCTGGCGGGGAGCTGGCGCAGATCGTCGTCGGTGATGCCGTGCGCGGACGGATCGAGCGACGGATCGCCCGGCGGGGGCGTGCCCAGCGGATCCAACTGCGCGGCGAGATGCCCGTAGGCGCGGATCGCGTGGGCGTAGTTGACCGCGCCCACGATCTTGTCGATGTCGATTTTGGGCGCAGTGGCGGTCTGAGGCGCTGCCACGTGACCGTCGGACGGCGGCGTCCAGCCCGCGAAAAAGCGGCGGGTCGCCTCGTCCACCGACGCCGGATCGCGCTGATACCGATCATACAAATCCAGCACGTAAGCGGTATTGACTCCGGCGAAGTTGTCCCGTGTGGTCATCATTTATGGGGAATTCCAGCAGTTTCTCGATAGCCCCATCTTAACATTTTTTGGCATAAAAGGCGAGAAGGCAAATCGGTCTTTAAGACAAAGGGCAGACCCACGGGTCTGCCCCTACAATACGCTGCGTTATTTTGGGATCAGGGGCGCCAGACCGGGACTTCATGGTCGGCGTTGTCAAAGGTGATCTGCCGCTGGTGGTTGCCGTCGGCGGCGCTGACGTAAAGCTGCATGGCTCCGGTGGCTCCGGCGGCGTAGACGATCTGGGTGCCGTCGGGCGACCACATGGGGCTGAGGTCGTTTTCGTCGGGACCAACCGGTTGAACGCCGCTGCCGTCGGCGTTCATGAGGTAGATGCCGATTTTGCCCATTCGAGTGGAGTTCGAACAGGATTTTTGAGCCGTCGGGCGACCAGACGCCGTTCCAGTTGTGGGTTGCACCGGGCGTGAGATCGGTGATGTGGTGGTCGGTGAGGCTGAGCAGGTAAATGTGGTAGTTCACCCGGCTGGCGCTTTCGGCGTAGTAGAGCAGGGCAGTACCGTCGGGCGAGAGTCGCGGCGTGAAGCCGATGCCCAACCACTGCTCCGAATGAGTGGCGACGTTGACCCGGTATATCTGCTCGTAGCCGTGCATGATCACCAGCGATTGTCCGTCCGGCGACCAGAACGGGTCGCGGTAGACGCCGCTGCCGGGGGTCACGCGGCGGAGGTCGCCGCCGTCGGCATTGATCACGTAAAGCTCGGACTGCTGGTCGCCGTCACGGTCGGAAACGAAGGCGATCTGGCTGCCGTCGGGCGACCAGACGGGCGCATAGTCGTCGGCGGGGCTGTTGGTCAGGTTGTGGGTGATTCCGGTTTGCAGATCGAGCAGATAGATGTCCCAGTTGCCGGCGCGGCTGCCCTGAAAGGCGATTTCGCCCGCCTGAGTCGCGTAGACGGTCTGCGCCACGCCGATCAGCAAAGCGTACAAGATCGACAGGAGGAGGGTTATGGGCAAAGTAAATGAAAGAAACGGGCGCACGGCAAGCGTTATTCCTGCTGATTTCGCGCGAATTGTAATCCTCGTCATCAGCTAAAAGTCACAAATCTGTTGACACATTGAGCGATCTTCAGTACACTGCATATGAAATGGGAACGTTCCCAATTATGGTTATTGCAATGAATCGCAACCTTGAAGATATTGCTAAAATTGCTGGTGTATCGAAGTCCACTGTATCGCGCGTGATCAACAATAACCCGCACGTGAGGCACAGCACACGGCAGCGGGTGCAGGATACGATCCGCGCCAGTGACTACCGCCCCAACAAGGCTGCGCGCGCACTGGTCACTCAGCAAACGGGCATCCTGAGCATCGTGGTTCCTCAGGCGCTCTCGGAGACGTTCACCGACCCCTATTTTCCGGCGCTGGTGCAGAACATCAGCGTGACCGCGAATCAATACAATTATGCCATCATGCTGTGGGTTGGCAACAACGCCGAAGCTGCCGACCGTTACTGCGAGCGAATCCTCAATCATGGGTTTTTCGACGGCGTCATCGTCGCATCGGCAGTGGACGATGATCCGCTGCTGCATCGTCTGGTGGTCTCGGACGTGCCCTACGTGCTGATTGGACCCGCGCAGCAGGGCGTGTGCTGCAACGTCGATGTGGATAACCGCGCCGCATCGCGGGATGCGGTGAAACATTTGCTCCATTTCGGCTACCTGCGGGTGGGCACCATCACCGGCCCGCTGACCACCGGGGCGGCGCGCGACCGTCTGCAAGGTTATCGAGACGCATTTCAGGAAGTGGGGACGGTCGTCAACGACGCCCTGATCGTCAACGGCAATTTTGACGAAGCTTCCGGCTACTCCTGCATGAATACCCTGATTAAACGAGGCATCGACGCGGTGTTTTGCGCGAGCGACATGATGGCGTCGGGTGCTTTGAGAGCGCTCCTAGAAGCTCAGCTTCGGGTGCCGGAGGACATCGCGCTGATCGGTTTCGACGACATGCCGTTCGCCGCGACCACCACGCCGCCGATGACGACGGTGCATCAGCCGATTGACGAGCTAGGGCGCAGCGCGACTAAGCTATTGATCAGCTTAATTGAAGGTACGCCGGTGCAATCGACGCATATTATGCTCACGGCGCACCTTATCATCCGCAGTACTTGCGGGGCAGTGCAGATCGCATAAGCTAGAGAGAGGAGAATCACGTTATCGAATAGAGACCGATCATTTGCTCTGCAACCTGATGTGCGGTCAGTATAGTGGTTTCGATAAGGAGAAATATAGATGTTCAAGAAAGTATCACCCGTAATTCTTGTCGTCCTTGCGATGGCGATGGTGTTGAGCTTCGGCGTCACCTACGCGCAGGACATGCCCGCCCGTGGCGGAGTTGTCACGATGTCGCCCGCGCCTCAGGGTTCGTGGGTACGCAACTTCAACCCGTTGATCGCGTCCGGCGCGCTGCCCGGCACTGGGAGCCTCGTCTATGAAGCGCTGACATGGGTCGGCGAACTTGATGGTTCGCTCAACCCGTGGCTGGCGACTGGCTCTACGTTCTCCGCCGACGGCAAGACTCTGACCTACACCCTGCAGGACGGTGTGAAGTGGAGCGACGGTCAGGCATTCACCGCCGACGACGTGGTCTTCACCTTCAACCTGACCAAGCAGTTCCCGGCGCTGGATGGCTTAGGCATCTGGACGTTCCTTGACAGCGTGCAAAAGGTCGATGACCTGACGGTGCAGTTCAACCTGACGGACGTGTACTCGCTGGCGCCCTACATCATCGGCAAGCAGCGGATCGTGCCGCAGCACATTTGGTCGACGATTGCTGACCCGACCACCTACGTCAACGACACGCCAGTCGGCACCGGTGCCTTCACCGAAGTCAAGAATTTCAGTGATCAGACCTACCAGCTCTGCGCCAACCCGAATTACTGGCAAATGGGTGACGATGGCAAGCCGCTGCCGTATATTAACTGCGTGCAGTACCCGGCGTATACCGACAACGACGCCGCCAACCTCGCGCTGATCAACGGCGACCTCGACTGGATCGGCAACTTCATTTCCGACATCGACAACACCTACGTTGCTAAGGACCCCGATCACAATCATTACTGGTTCGCGCCTGCGAATCCGTGGGGCTTCTACGTCAACGCGACCAAGGCGCCGTACAGCGACGTGAAATTCCGTCAGGCGCTGGACTTGGCGATTGACTACGACACCATTGCCCAGACCGCAGAGCAGGGTTACGAGACCTGGAATCAGGACTACGCGACCGGCATTTCGCCGAAATATGATGCATACGTGCCGCAGGAAGCTCTGGACGCCATTCACCAGATGGGTCTGGGCACGTTCGACGAAGCCAAAGCTAACCAAATCCTCGACGACGCCGGTTACACGATGGGCAGCGACGGCTTCCGCAACATGCCCGATGGCACGCCGATTGGTCCCTTCAACATCCAGATCGTCAACGGCTGGACGGACGTGGTTACTGCCGCCCAGATCATCAGCCAAGGCTTCCAAGACATTGGCTTGAACGCCAGCGTCGTGACGCCCGACTACGGCGCGTTCATGGCGAACATTCAGGGCGGCAACTTCGACACGTCGCTCGGCTGGCTGAATTGGGGCACGACCGTTTGGGATTTCTTCCACAATACGATGGACAGCCGTCTGGTGGTCAACGGTGTGTCGAACGCCCAGTTCGAGTCGCGCGTTTTCGACCCGTCGTGGGATCAACTGCTGGATCAGTACGTGCAAACCACGGATCCCGCTCAGCAGAAGTCGATCATGGGTCAGCTTGATCTGGCTTACGTCCAGAACGTGATTTCCACCGAATTCGGTGTGCTGCCCGCTTGGTACGAGTACAGCACGCTGCGGTTCGACGGTTGGCCCACGCAGGACAATCCGTATGCGAAGGGCAGTCCGTGGGCG
Source organism: uncultured Chloroflexia bacterium (assembly GCA_963814185.1). GTDB lineage: Bacteria > Chloroflexota > Anaerolineae > Aggregatilineales > Phototrophicaceae > Flexifilum. Next base: position 1,265,362 of record CAWFCF010000004.1, read on the forward strand.
CCTGAGGACGCGCACGTGGTCGCCCTCCATCTTCACTGCGTTGACGCCACGAGCTGCGGTCAAGGTAGTTAGTTAGCACGGTACGATGGGCTGGAACCTGTGAAGGCTCCAGCCCTTTTTGGAAGACTCTTGGCTTAGGTAAGGATTAGGGAATGCGTTTCCTCCTGCGTCGTATTGGGTTCTATTTGGTCGCCGCATTTGTTGCAGTCAGCATCAATTTCTTCATTCCTCGCCTGATGGTGGGCGACCCGGTGACGCTCATGTTCGCGCGCTTTCAGGGACGACTTGACCCGCGCGCGATGGATGCGCTTAAGGCAACCTTCGGCTTCGTCGAAGGTCCACTGCCGCAGCAGTACCTCACCTACATGCAGAATCTGCTTCAGGGCAATCTCGGTACGTCCGTATCTCAGTTCCCGGCTTCGGTTTCCACCGTGATGGCGGTGGGCTTAGGTTGGACGCTGCGGCTGGCGGGCGTCGCTACTATCGTCTCGTTTGTCGCCGGGACGCTGCTCGGTATTTTTGCAGCGTGGCGGCGTGGTAAGTTCGCCGACAGCTATATCCTGCCGACGCTGAGCTTTTTGGGCGCCTTCCCGTATTTCTTCGTCGCCATGCTCGCGTTGTACGGCTTTGCGCTCGATCTGGGCTGGTTCCCACTGAGCCACGCCTACGATCTCAATCTTCAGCAGGACTGGGGTTCCGGTCCGTACGTCCTCAGCGTCCTTCGACATGCCATTTTGCCAGCGTTGACCATCGTGTTCACGGCGATGGGCGGCTGGATGCTTGGAATGCGGAACAATATGATCGGCGTCCTCTCGCAGGACTTTATCGTTATGGCAGAGGCGAAGGGGCTGCGTGACCGCCGAGTTCATGCTCATCTATGCGGCACGCAACGCCATCCTACCGAGCCTGACCGGATTTGCGATGAGTTTCGGTTTCGTGGTCGGCGGTGCGCTGCTGACCGAAATCGTGTTTTCGTATCCCGGAATCGGCTTCGTATTGTTAAACGCCGTCAACGCGCGTGACTACCCGCTCATGCAGGGCATTTTCCTGCTGATCACGCTGGCGGTGCTGCTTGCGAATTTGCTGGTGGACATCGTTTACGTGTTTCTTGACCCGCGTGCGCGCTGAAAGTAGATTTGGCAACAATGGGAGATACAACAATGGATCAAACCAAATCCGCCTCACCGGCTGCTGTCCCGGTTAGCGCGCCGATTCCGCGAAGAAGATTCCTGCGCTGGCAAACTCCTGATTGGCTGCACAGTATGCTGCATAACCGCAAAGCGGTCATCGGGCTGATCATCCTGCTGTTTTTCGTGCTGATGGGCGTGTTCGCCCAACAGATTTCCCCAACGCGCAACGCCGCCCGCATCGTCGCTAAAGGCAATATGTCGCCCAACGCTCAGTACGTACTCGGCACGTCGCTGCAGGGGCAGGACATTTTCGCCCAGATCGTACATGGGGCGCAGACTTCGATGCTGGTCGGCTTCTTGACCGGAACTATCGTCATCGCCATCGCTATTCTGATCGGCTTGACCGCCGGATACATCGGCGGATGGATCGACGATGCGCTTTCGCTGATCACCAACGTCTTTCTGATTTTGCCCGGCTTGCCGCTGATCATCGTGGTGGCAGGCTGGTTGAGCCGCCCCGGTCCGCTCACAGTGGTGATGGTGCTGAGCTTGACTGGCTGGGCTTACGGCGCGCGCGTGCTGCGCTCGCAATCGCTCTCGCTGCGCAACAGCGAGTTCGTGGCGGCGGCGCGGGTGGTCGGCGAACCGACATGGCGCATCGTCCTGTTTGAAATTCTGCCGAACATGACTTCGCTGGTGGTCTCTAGCTGGATCGGCGCGGTGCTGTACGCCATTCTGACCGAAGCGGGCTTGGAGTTCATTGGCTTGGGCGACGCCAACGCGGTCACATGGGGCACGACCCTTTACTGGGCGCAGAACAACGAGGCGCTGCTGACCAACTCGTGGTGGACATTCATCCCGCCCGGCTTGTGCATTGCGCTGGTCGGCTTCAGCTTGACCCTGATCAACTACGGGATCGACGAGATCACCAATCCGCGTTTGCGTTCAGATGAAGGGAAAGAATAATGACGCAAACCTCGCTTTCTCCAACGGCAGCGGCGGCTTCCTCGGAACCGCTGCTGAAGGTCAACGACCTGCAAGTCGAATACCGCACCAAGCGCGGTGTGGTGCGCGCGGTTGACCACGTAACATTTGACATTTATCCGAATGAGGTGTTCGGTCTGGCGGGCGAGTCCGGCTGCGGCAAATCGACCATCGCCCATGCCATTACCCGCCTGCTCAAACCGCCCGCTTACATCAGCGGCGGCGAGCTGTGGTTCCGCAATACCAATCTGCTGGATATGGACCAAGAAACCCTGCGCGACTTCCGCTGGCGGCACCTGTCGATTGTGTTCCAGAGCGCGATGAACGCGCTCAACCCGGTTTTGACGGTTGGCACGCAGATCATCGACTCGATTCAGGCGCACACGCTCATGAGCAAGGATGAAGCGCGCAAGCGGGCGGTGGAACTGCTGGACATCGTCGGCATCGAGCGAAGCCGCATCAACAGCTACCCGCATCAACTGAGCGGCGGGATGCGGCAGCGCGTCGTGATTGCGATTGCGCTAGTGCTAAACCCGGAACTGATCATCATGGACGAGCCGACCACTGCGCTGGACGTAGTGGTGCAGAAGCAGATCATGGATCAGGTGCGGCAGTTGAAGCAGCAGTTCGGCTTCTCGATCCTGTTCATCTCGCATGACCTGTCGCTGATGGTCGAGTTTTCCGACCGCGTGGGCATCATGTACGCGGGCGAGTTGGTCGAGGTGTCCAAGTCGCGCGATATTTTCGCGCAGCCGAAGCACCCATACACGCAGCGGTTGATGAACTCGTTCCCGTCGGTCACGGGTCCCAAGCTGGAAATGCTTGGCATCGCCGGATCGCCGCCGAACTTGATCGACCCGCCGTCGGGCTGCCGCTTCCACCCTCGCTGCAACGTCGCCATCGCCGGGGTCTGCCAGCAGGTGCATCCTGAACTGCGTGAAGTCAAGCCGGGGCATTTTGTCGCGTGCCATCTAGTGGAGAAAGAAGAACCATGACCGACAATGGACAAACGCCCATTCTCGAGGCGCGCGGACTGACCAAGCACTTCATCACCGGGAATGCCCTCTCGCGCCGGATCGTGCGAGCGCTGGAAGATTTCAACCTGAAGCTGTATCCCGGTCGCGTGACCGCGCTGGTCGGCGAGAGCGGCAGCGGCAAAAGCACCGCGTCGCGGGTGCTGTCTCGGCTGTACGAGCCGACCGCCGGAGACATCCTATACGAAGGCAAGAGCATCCTGCAAGAGCACAACCGCCGCGACGTGCTGCGCTACCGCAGCAAAGTGCAGATGATCTTCCAAGACCCGTTTAGCTCGCTCAACCCGATTCACAGCGTCGAGTATCACCTGAAGCGACCACTTCGCATTCATCATCGCGTGACCAACGCGGGGACGCAGGCGCAGGTGTTGGAACTGCTCAACCGGGTGGCGCTCGATCCGCCCGAAGAATACATGGGGAAATATCCGCATCAGTTGAGCGGCGGTCAGCGGCAGAGGGTCGCTATCGCCCGCGCGCTGGCGGTCGAGCCGCGCGTGCTTCTTGCCGACGAGCCGATCTCGATGCTCGATGTGTCGATCCGCATCGGGATTCTGAACCTGATGGCGAAGCTGCGCGACGAAGATAACATCGCCTTCCTGTACGTGACCCACGACCTTGCCAGCGCGCGCTACTTCGCCGACGAGACGATGGTGATGTACGCCGGGCGGGTGGTGGAAAGCGGCGAAAGCGAAGAACTGATCCGCAACCCGCAGCATCCGTATACGCAGCTTTTGCTGTCGGCGGTGCCTGACCCGGCGCGCGGTTTGCGCACGCAGGAGATCAACGTCAAGGGCGAGGTGCCGATCTACGGTGCGACCGGGCAGGGCTGTCCGTTTGCCGCGCGCTGCCCGTTCGTGATGGCGAAGTGCCGCGAGCTGATGCCCCCGGTCACGCAGCTATCGGACACGCGCTGGGTGCGCTGCTATCTTTACGGCGAGAGCGAAGAATCCGCCCCCACCGCGCAAGTGTCCGCGAACTGAGGTTCCATCCGCTATACCAGAGTATGAGGGGGGCGGGTCACAGACCCGCCCCTACGATTCTAGGTGGTGAGCGTGACTTTGCGCAGCCCGCGCGGGTGATCCGGGTCGTAGCCTTTCGCCAGCGTCAAGCCGAGCGCGAACAACTGCCCCTGCGCGATCAGCACCAGCGGCGACGCCCATTCGGGGATGCCTGACGGGATCGGCAGCGGGGTTTGCGCCAGCGCCAGCGCCTCCGGTTCCGCCGAAATGACGATCAAATCCGCGCCCTTGTCCCGCAGCTCTTTGAAGAAGCCGATCAGTTCGTCGGTGAGGGTGCCCTCCGGGACAATCGCCATCACCGGAAAGCCATGCTCGACCAGCGCGACCGGACCATGCTGGAAATCGGCGGAAGAATACGGTTCGGCGATCACGTAGGTGAGTTCTTTCAGCTTGAGCGCGGCTTCGTAGGCGGTGGCATAGTTGTAGCCCCGGCTGGCAACCACACAGTGGTCGATGTAGCAGTAGCGCTCGGCGGCGCGGATGGTGGTATCGGCGCGTTGAAGCACCTGCGCGAACCAGTCGGGCACGTGCGCCAGCGTCTCGAAGCGGGACTTGTCCTGCGCCAGCGCCGAACTGAGCATCGCCAGCGCCATCAGCGAGGTGGTGTAGGTCTTGGTGGCGGCGATGGCTTTTTCAGCCCCGACGTGTAGGCAGATCACGTGGTCTGCCGCCTGCGCCAGTGGCGACTCGGTGTCGTTGGTGATGGCGACCGTCAGTACGCCCTGCCGCCTGCCTTCGGCAACCACGCTGACAATATCCGGCGACTGCCCGGACTGGGAGATGGCGATCACCAGCGAGTCGTCCAGTCGCGGCGGCTTCTGGTAGAGCGTGAACAGCGAGGGCGCGGCGAGCGCTGCCGTGAGCGCGTTGCTGGTGCCGAACAAATACTGGCTGTAGCGGGCGGCGTTATCCGAACTGCCGCGCGCTGCCAGCACCAGATAGCGGGGAGGGCGCGCTCGGATCGCCTGCGCGATGCGCTCGACGGCAGCGCGTTCCTGATCGAGCAGACGCGCCAGCGCCTCCGGCTGCTCGCTGATCTCCCGCTGTAAAAGGCTGGTCATGAATCGATCCTTCTGCGACAATCAAGTGGGCTGATTGTGCCGTGTGCGAAGGAGTTACGCAACTTGACGGTGATCGGAATCGACGGCGGCGGCAGTCAGGTGCGGGTGGCGGTGGTCGCGCCCGACCTGACCGTGATCGGCAGCGCGCAGGGCGGGAGCGCCAACCCCAACAGCGCCGGGCGGAAAGCGGCGGCGCAGGCAATTCAATCGACGCTGCGCGCGGCGCTGGCGGACGCGGGACTCGCGTCGAACGACATTTCGGCGGTGGGGGTGGGGATCGCCGGGACGATCACGCTGCGCGATTGGGTAGCCGAGACGATTGCCCCGGTGCTGCCCAACCCGGCGCTGCGGATCGCCAGCGATTTCGAGATCGCGCTGATCGGCGCGCACGACGAGCGGCGCGGCGTGCTGATCCTCGCCGGAACCGGCAGTGTCGCCTACGGGATCAACGCGGCGGGCAAATCGGCGCAGGTGGGCGGCTGGGGCTATCTGCTGGGGGACGAGGGCAGCGGCTACTGGATCGGCATGAAGGCGCTGCAAGCGGTGGTTCGCGCCGCCGACGGACGCGAGCCGCCCACGCGATTGACGGATGCGCTGCTGAGCGAACTCAACCTTGCCGAGCCGCGCGACTTGATTCAGTGGGCATACACGCCGGGGCGCACGCGCGAGATCGCCCGGCTCGCGCCGCTGGTGCTGGCGTCGGCACAGGACGATCCGGCGGCGCGGCGCATCCTCGGCGAGAGCGTCGAGGAACTGGCGCTGGCGGCGCGCACGGTCACGCGCCGCCTGAACATGGTTGAGCCGCTGATTGCGTTTGCGGGCGGGCTGCTGAGCGTGAGTAATCCGCTCAGCGATGGGCTGTGCGCCGCGCTCGGTCTGGCTGCGATCCCGACGCCGAAGCATCCCCCGGTGATCGGCGCGGCGCTGCTGGCGTTAGCCCCATAGATCGACCAGAAAATTCACCTTCTCGACGGTCTGATAAACGCCGCCGCCTTCGTGATAGTTGTAGGTGTAGACGCGGATGTCTTTGTCGCCGCCGTAGTAGTTGTACGCGGCATACACGGTCACGGGAGGGCAGGTCTCGTCCATCAAGCCGACCGAGAACAGCGCCTTCGCCTTCGCGCGGGGAGCGAAGTTCACGCCGTCAAAGTAGCTGAGGGTACGGAACACGGTTTCGATTTTGTCGCGGTGGGTTTGCAGATATTTGGCGATTTCGTTGTAAGGCATGGTGTCTTTGACGGTGGTCGCGCGGCGGTAATGGCAGAGGAAGGGCACGTCGGGCAGCGCCGCCACCACGTCCGGCTGAAGCGCAGACACCGCCAGCGTGATCCCGCCACCCTGACTTCCGCCGGTGATCGCCACCCGCGCCGGGTCGACGCTGGGGTTGGAGCGCGCCGCCTCGACCGCGCGCACCGCGTCGGTGAACACGCGGCGGTAGTAGTAGGTCTTGGGATCGAGTACGCCCTGAGTCATGAAGCCGGGGTAGAAGGGGTTGCCGCCATCGATCAGGTCGGGGGTGTCGCCGGGACGCCATGAACTGCCCTGACCGCGCGTATCCATGACCAGCGTGGCGTAGCCCGCGCTGGGATACAGCAGCCATTCGTGCGGGAAGCCGCGCCCGCCGCCGTAGCCGATGTACTCGACCACGCAGGGGAGCGGACTGCTTGCGCCGTGCGGCTTGATGAACCAGCCCTTGATCGGCTGACCGCCGTAGCCGGAGTAGGTCAGGTCGAACACGTCCACCTGTTTCAGCCCGTAATCGACGGGTTCAAAGCGGGGGTTGAGCGGGAACTGACGCGCTGCGTCCAGCGTAGCGCGCCAGAAGTCGTCAAAATCCGGCTGTTCCTCGCGCTCAGGCAGGTAGACTTGGAGTTCTTCCAGTGTCAGATCAAAGAATGCCATTTTTCTGCTCCTAAATTGTAAATCGGCGCTAAGACGCGCTCACCATCAAACGATCCAGAGTCGAGCGGAAACTATTGAGATCAATCGGGCCGTACTGGTGCCAGACTACCTGCCCGGCGGGCGAGACGATCACGGTCTGTGGGATGCCCACGTCGAGGCTGTAAGCCGCGATGATCGCGTTGTCGGGATTCATCAGGATGGGAAAGTTCAAATGATTGCGGGTCAAAAAGGTGCGAATGTCGTCGGCGCTCTCGCCCATGTTGATCCCGAACAGCGCCAACTGACCGGATCGCTCGTTGGCGATAGTTTGCAGGGCGGGCATCTCGCTGGTGCAGGGGACGCACCAGGTCGCCCAGAAGTTCAGGATCACCCAGCGCCCGCGCATGGTGGTGAGGCTTAATTTGCCGCCGTTGAGCGTATCCAGCGTGAAATCGGGCGCGGGGAAGGGCGTCACCGCCGTCCCGGTGTCTGGCGAAGCGGTGGCGCAGGCGCACGCCAGCAGCAAAATCGCCAGCGCCAGCCGTCGCATCAGGACTGACTCCGCTGAATTAGGGGCAGAAAGCGCCCGGTGCGAGTCATGTACTCGGCGTACTGGGGATAAGCGGCGCGCAACAGGCTTTCCTCGTACCTCGACTTGAAGGTGAAAAAGACGATCATGAACAGTGCGATCCCTATCACCACGATATGACCGTGCGCCAGCGCCACGCCCAGCGCGCCCGCCAGCACCGAGGAATAGATCGGGTGGCGCACGTGAGCGTAAATGCCGCTTTCGACCAGCGAGGCGCGCGAATTCGGAGTCGGCGTGACGTTGGGCAGCATGGCGTTGCGGGCGCCGTACTCGCGCACCGCCAGCCCCAAAATCACGAATGCCAGCCCGATCAACAGGAAGCCGATCAGCCGAAGCAGCGAGAAGCTGCCCCGGCGGAAAGACGATCAGGGAGATCGCCAGCAGCCCGAACAGGATGAACTGCCCGACGACGTACCACCCGGCTCGGCTCATGATTGATATACCACCTGACCTTCGGCGACGGTCATTTTCACGTTGATGTCGGCGTCCACCAGCACCAGATCGGCGTCCTTGCCGATTTCGAGGCTGCCTTTGCGCGCCGAAACGCCCATCGAGCGGGCGGCGTTGAGGCTGCTGGCTTGCCAGACCGACGCCAGCGGCACGCGGGTCGCGGCGACGAAATTGCGCAGCGCCCGCTCCATGGTCAAGGTGCTGCCCGCCAGTGTGCCGTCGGGCAGGCGCACCACGCCGTCGCGGATGGTCACCATGCGCTCGTCAATCGGGTATTCGCCATCGGGCATCCCGGCGCCGCGAATGGCGTCGGTGATCAGGATGACATGATCCGCGCCTTTGGCGAGGTAAACCAAGTCGATGACCGCCGGATGGATGTGGATATTGTCGGCGATCAACTCGGCGTTGATTTCGGGCAGGGTTAGCACCGCGCCGAGCGTGCCCGGCTCGCGGTGATGCAGCCCGGTCATGGCGTTGCCGGTGTGGGTTGCCTGCGTGACGCCGAGCGCGACCGCCTCGCGCATCTGATCGTAAGTCGCGGCGGTGTGCGCCGCCGACACCGTGATCCCCCGGCGGACGCACTCGCGGATCAGCCAGTGATTTTCGGGGAACTCCGGCGCGAGCGCCATCAGCCGCACCGCGCCGGTATCGAGGAACGCCAGCGCTTCGTCGCGCGGGGCGCGGCGGATGTTGACGGCGCTCTGCGCGCCGGGGCGCTGCGGGTTGATGTAAGGTCCCTCGACGTGCGCGCCTAACAGGGTCGCGCCGTTTGGCTGGCGCCCCACCGCCGAGGCGATCACCTCCAGCGCCGCCTGAATGCGCGGTCGGGTATCGGTCCAAGTGGTCGCCAGAAAGCTGGTGACGCCGTGCTGCGCGTAGAACTGCGCCATCGTGATCAGCGAGTTGCGGGAGGCGTCCATCGCTTCGCAGCCCGCGCCGCCGTGAACGTGCTGGTCGATGAAGCCGGGCAGCAGGATCAAGCCCGCGCCGTCGATGCGCTCGGCGTCGACTGCTTCCGGCGCATCTCCGCGACCGAGCGCAGCGATTTCGCTGCCCTGCGCCAGCAGCCAACCGCGCGTGATCGGCGCGGTCGGCGTGATAAGTTCCACATTCTCAAATAACAGGGACACCGTGATTCCTTTCAGGTCAGCGTTTGGGGCAGGCGGATGGTGAAGGTCGCGCCGCTGCCCGGCTCGCTTTCGACGGCAATGGTGCCGCCATGCAGATCAACGCAGTCCTTGACGATGCTCAAGCCCAGCCCAGTGCCGCCCACCCGGTCGATGACGCTTTTCCCGCGATAGAACGGCTCGAAAATGCGCTTGAGTTCACCCGGCTCGATGCCGACACCGTGATCGCTCACCCGCAAGACCGCGTCGCCGTTCTCCCGGTTGAGACTGACCGTGATCACGCTGTTTTCGGGCGAATACTTGACGGCGTTGGAGAGCAGATTGCCCATGATGCGCATGATCAGCGCTTTGTCGGCGATGCCCTCCTGAAGCTGACCGTCGGTCGTGAACACGAATTGGTGATCTCTGCCGATAGTCATCTGGGTTTCTTCAAGCAGGGTGCGGCAGTAGGACTCCAGATCAATGGACGAGGGGCGCGCGGTCATGTGATGGAGCGTCCCCTGAACCACGAACGAGATGTCGTCGAGCATGTCGCTCAGTCGCCTGACCTGATCCCGAATGGCTTGCAGGCGCTCCTTGCGGCGCTCCACGTCCAACCGCTCCAGATAGGCGTCCAGAAAATCAGTTGAGGTGATGATCAACGTCAGCGGGGTGCGGAACTCGTGCGAGATGGTGCGCATCAGGTTGCTCTTGACCTCGTTGAGTTCCTGCTCTTTCTGAAGCTCAAACAGCAGCCGATCCTGTTCCAGCAGAATCTGTTCCATCTGCTGGCGATGACTCACGTCGCGCGAGACGGACAGAAATTCGGTGATCGCTCCGGTGTCGGGGTCGATGATGGGCTTGGTGGTGATCTCGAACCAGATGAACTCGCCGTTCTTGCGCTGAGTCCGGCAGGTGAAGGTCACTGCCTCGCGCGATTCCCGCACCGCCGCGAACAGACGGCGCAGGCTCCGGCGGTCGTCGGGGTGGATCAGGTCTTCGGTCGGCTTGCCGATCAGTTCTTCCGGCTCATAGCCTAGCAGGTTGCGGCAGACCGAGGATACGTAGGTGAAAGTCCCGGCTGGGTCGGAGCGGGCGATCATGTCGGAGACGTTTTCGGCGATCAGCCGATACTTTTCTTCACTCTTGCGCAGCTCGTCCTCGGATCGCTTGCGCTCGGTGATGTCCTGCGCGACGCCGTACATCCGCACGACCCGCTGCTCTGCCTCGTCCCATACGGGCTGGCGATCAATCCGCACCCAGCGCAGCTCGCCGGACTTGGTGACAATCCGGTATTCTCCGCTGCCCGGCTCGCCGCGCAGCACCCGCCGCACGTCGGCATCGACCCGCTCTTCGTCATCCGGGTGATAGAGCGCTTGCGGTCCGATGGCATCCACTTCTTCGTGGGTGAAGCCCGTCATGCGCTTGAACGAGATCGGTGATCCATTCGTGTACCAGCGTGCCGTCGGGTTCGACCCGGAAGGCGTAGGCATAGTCCGAGATTAACTCGGAGATGATGCGGTAGCGTTCCTCGCTTTCGCGCAGGGCGCGCTCCGCCTCGCGGCGCCAAGTCACGTCGCGCATGAGCGACTGAATGTAGAGCGGACTGCCGTCGGCGTCGCGCACCAGCGAGACGTTGAGCTCGCAGAGAAAGCGTGAGCCATCCTTGCGCTCAAACATGCGCTCGTAGAGGGGTATCTTCTCGCCGGAGAGGACGGTTTGCAGCATCAACTCGCTGTTCGAGGTTTCGTCGGACGGGATGTACAGCAGGATGGGCGTGCCGACCATTTCGTCGCTGGTGTAGCCTAAAGTCGAGGCGAAGGGCTGGTTCACGAGAATGTAATTGCCATTCAGATCGATCAGTGTGACGTAGTCGTTCGACTGGTCGAGCAGGGCACGATAGCGACTCTCGCTCTGGTGCAGCGCCGCCTCTGAGCGCTTCTGATCGGTGACATCGCGGATGAACAGCGCGACACCATCCTCAACCGGGACGATTTGGTGATGATACCAGCGCTTGGGCGCCTCGCGGGTGCTGGTGTCGATGTCCTCATCAAGCGGCTCGCCGGTTTCGGCGACCTGCACGAAGCGCTCCAGATACAGACTGATGTAGTGTGCCGGGAAAAGCTCACGGATGCTGCGCCCGACCATCTGCCCTTTGGAACGCGAACTCAGGACTTCGCCCTGCACGTTCACATCCGCCACGACGAAATCGGTGATGCCGCCGGACGAATCACGGCAGCTTTGCAGCAGATAGAAGCCGTCGGGCGCGCCCTCGACCGCGCGGCGATAGGGATTGTCCGGGCGCTGGCTCACAGTCGCAAGCTCGACCGCTTCGCCGTCGATCTCGGCGGCATGGACGCGAACGTCCACGCGAAGCCGACGCTTCTCCGCTGTGATCAGGTCACATTCGCCGTCGAGGTCGTTCGGGGGCGACGCCAACAGGTCTACCAGACTCATCCGGCAGAGTTGGTCGCCGCCGTAGCCGGTCAAGGCGGCGGCAGCGCGGTTTGCCCAAAGAATGCGCCGGTCGCGCAGGACAAATACCGCCGCTGCCACCGCGTCCAGACCCTCCAATACGGCTGCATTCATCGCGTCGAACTCCGACTGTGATGAGGTCAAGTCCCCTATCTCACCCGTATTGTAACACCGCAGGCGGCACGCAACAGCCTAACGATGGTAGTAGACCGACCAGCCCAGATACTTGGTCAGCGCTTCGTAGACCGCCGACGCGATCAGCGTCTGATTGACGGCGACGTGGTGCTCGAATCCGTTCTCGCAAATGTAGGCGAGCAGCTCCTGGAAGCGCGGCACGTGTACGACGCCGTAGCCGCCGAAAGTCTCCAGCGGGTCATGTGTGAAGGCGCCTTCGCCCACGTAAGCCATCATTTTGCCGTTCAGGTCGTCGGTGGAGACGCGCAGATAGGTGAACGGGTTCTCGCGGATGCGGCTGTAGATCGCGCCGTATGCGTTCTCCGCGCCCACGGTTCCGGCGAGAATCTCCTGATAGTGCATGATCGGGATTTCGTCCACGAACACGTCTTTGGGCAGGTTCGAGCAGTGGAACACGACCGCCTTATCGGGATCGTCGCCGTAGTTGTTGTTCCAGTCGAGCAGGGCGCTCGGCTTGCCCGATGCCAGCGCCATCGCGTACATGGCGACCGCTCCGACAACGTCGGTTTCGCACGCCGACGGATTCAGTCGGTTGCTCGCCATGCTCATGATGGTGCAGGGCACCACGCCGAAATATTCTTCCATCGAAGTCCAACACTGGACGGCGGTGGCGTCGAGCGAGAGGTCTTCGATCCACGTATCCATGACCACGCCCAGCTTGGACATTCGGAGCAGCGACAGATCAGGTACGTCGCTGGTGTTGGCGTAGCGCTGAATCTCGGCGCGCTTGGCGATCACGGCGGAGTCATCGTCTGCCAGCCGCTCGATGCGTCCGAAGATTTCGGAGAGGTCGAGGGTTTCGACGCTGACGCCGTTCCGTTCGAGCAGCTTCTCGCTGTAGCGCACGGTGTTGAAGTCGCCGGGGCGCGCGCCAATCGCGCCGATGCGCGCGCTCCGCAGCCCGCGCACCACCCGGCAGACCGCCGCGAAGCGCTGCAAGTCCGCCTTGAACGAGTCGCTGCGCGGATCGACGGTGTGCAGGCTGGTGAGGGTGTAGGGGATGCCGTACTGGTGCAGGTTGTTGCAGGCGCTCATCTTGCCGCAGAAGCTGTCGCGGCGGTCAGCGAGGGTCATGTTGGCGGCGTCGTCCGGGAAGGCGTGGATCAAGATAGGCACGTTGAGGTCAGCCAGCTTGAGCGCGTTGGCAATCGCCTTCTCCTGACCAAAGTTCGGCAGCGTGACCAGAATCCCGTCGATCTGGTCGCGGTGGGCGCGGAAGAACTCGGCGGTGAGCTGGGCTTCGCGCAGGGTTTCCAGCCCGCCGTAGTTGGTGGCGTTCTCGTCGGTGATCAGGGTCTTGATCCCGGCGTCGTTCAGGACTTCCAGAATCACCTGCCGCCCGCTGGAGACGAGGTGCTTGGGGAAGAAGTTCCGGTTGCCGACGATTACGCCGAGCGTCACCGGGCGGCGCGCAATCGGCAGAGCGGCAGGAGCAGATTGAGGCATTGCGATAGTCATGAGTTTATCCTTCGAAATAGGCTATTTCTGTCCATAGACGTAGGTATAGCGATGATGCAGCTTGTCGATGTCCGCCTGCGCAATCGGCAGCGGATCGCCCAACTGGATCGCCGTCCAGACGATAGCGGCGTTGTCCTCGACCATGACCGCCGCTTTCACGGCGGTTTCGGCATCTACACCGACCGTGAACACGCCGTGATTTTGCAGCAGCACCCCGTAGTTGGGTCCGGGACACTGATCCAGCGCGCCGACCACTTCGCGCCCGATTTCCTCACCGCCGATCAGCGCGAACCCGGCGCAGGGGATCGCGCCGCCGAACTCGTCCGCCATCGCGGTCAGCACGCAGGGGATGGGGCGGGCGAGCGCGGCGAAGGCGGTCGCGTAGCGCGAGTGGGTATGCACGATCCCGTTCACCTGCGGGCGCTGGCGGTAGATGTAGCAGTGGGACGCGGTATCCGACGACGGCTTGTGCGAGGCTTCGACCACCTTGCCGTCCACATCCACGATCACCATGTTTTCGGGCGTCAGGTCGGCGAATTTGATGCCGCTGGGCTTGATCACGATCAAGCCAGTTTCCGGGTCGCGCGCGCTGACGTTGCCGCTGGTCCACGCGACTAAATTGTTGCGGGGCAGCTCGGCGTGCAGGGCGCAGACTTCTTCGCGTAATTTCTGAAGTTTCATAATCTCTTTCTCCATACCCCGTAGGGGCAGGTCCTAGACCTGCCCCTACCAACCGAGCCGAATTCCGATTTACTCGGTCACGCCGCGCACCTGATTGCGCAGCTTCTTGAGCCGCTTCATCACGTCGTTTTCGCCGCGACCGAAATAGTCGTGCAGGGTGACGTATTCGGCGTAGAGCTTATCGTAGATCGCCGTGTTTTCGGGGATCGGCTGGACGACTTGGTTGGTCGGCGACGCCATCTTTTCGGCGGCTGCCTGAATGTTCGGATACACGCCAGCGGCAACGGCGGCGTGCATGGCGGCGCCGAGTGCGGGCGCCTGCTTCGCCGACGCCAACCGGAAGGCGCGCCCGGTCACGTCGGCGTAAATCTGCATGAGCAGCTTGTTCTTCTCCGGCAGACCGCCCGCCGCCACCAGTTCGTTGACCGGGACGCCGCGCTGCTCGAACGACTCGATGATCACGCGGGTGCCGTAGGCGGTGGCTTCGATGAAGGCGCGGTAGATGTCCGGCGCGCGGGTGGCGAGGGTCATGCCAACCAGCAGCCCGCTCAAATCCGCATCCACCAGAATCGAGCGGTTGCCGTTCACCCAGTCGAGCGCCAGCACGCCGGATTCGCCGGGTTTCTGCTTGGCGGCTTCCAGTTCCAGATAGCGATGAATATCGACTCCGTCGGCTTTGGCGGCGTCGTAGTATTCCTGCGGCACGGCGTTGTTAACGAACCACGCGAAGATGTCGCCCACGCCGCTCTGCCCGGCTTCGTAGCCGTAGTAGCCGGGGATGATCCCGTCGCGCACCACGCCGCACATGCCCTCGACCGACTCGATCTTGTCGCCCACCACCATGTGACAGGTGGAGGTGCCCATGATCAGCACCATCGCCCCGGTGCCGACCACGCCCACCGCTGGGACGGTCACGTGCGCGTCCACGTTGGCGACGGCGACGGCGATGCCGGGCTTCAAGCCCATCCAGCCCGCTGCCTGCGCGGTGAGGCTGCCCGCTCGCGCGCCTAGTTGCGCGAAGTTGCGGCTCATACGGGTATCGACCACATCGGCGAAGCCCGGCTCAAGGGCGGCGAAGTAGTCATTCGAGGGGAACTCGCCTTCCTGCACGATGGCTTTGTAGCCCGCGGTGCAGGCGTTGCGAGTCTCGACGCCGGTCATCTGCCAGATCACCCAGTCGGTGGCTTCGATGAAGCGCTCGGTGGCGGCGTAAATCTCCGGCGCTTCGTGGTAGATTTGCAGGGCTTTGCTGAAGAACCATTCCGACGAAATCTTGCCGCCGTAGCGGGGCAGCCAGCTTTCGCCGCGCTTGCGGGCGGTCTGGTTGATCTGGTCGGCTTCCGGCTGGGCGGCGTGATGCTTCCAGAGCTTGACCCATGCGTGCGGATTGCTCCGGTACTGGTCGATGAAGCTGAGCGGCGTGCCGTCGGCTTTTACCGGGAGCATGGTGCAGGCGGTGAAGTCGATGCCGATGCCGATCACGTCGTCCGGCGAGATGCCCGCCGCCTGCACCGCTTCGGGGACGGCGTGCTTCAGCACTTCGAGGTAGTCGTTGGGGTCTTGCAGCGCCCATTCGGGCGGCAGCGGACGGTCGCTGCCGGGCAAGTGCTGGTCGATCACGCCGTTGGCGTAATTGTGGACGGCGCTGGCGACCACGCGCCCGTCGGCGGTGTCGATCACCACCGCCCGCCCCGATTCGGTACCGTAATCTATTCCAATCGTGTATGATGTCATATTCAAAGTACCTTTGTGCATCCGAATGCCGCCTATTGTACCGAATGTGAGCGCCCTGCACGCAATTTTCCCGGTCGATCTCGGAGTGAATCCATGACGATCCTCGTACTCGACATAGGTAGTTCATCGGTTCGTGCGCTGCTGTTCGACGACGACGCCAAGCTGCTGGCGCAGGAAGTGAAGCGGCACAGCTTCACCACCACGCCGCCGGGAGCCGCCACGCTCGACGTGCAGCAGCTTCAGGAGCGGGTTGAAGCCTGCATCGACGCGATTCTGCCGCAGGCGCGCGATCTGCGGGCGGTGGCGGTGGATAGCGTTTGTCGGCAACGTGCTGGGCGTGGATACGCGGGGCAGGGCGGTCACGCCGGTTTACGCTTATGCCGATACCCGCAGCGCCGAGGATGTGGCGGCGCTGGCGCAGCAGATCGACCTCGAAGCCGCGCACCAGCGCACCGGATGCATCCATCACACCGCTTACCAACCGGGGCGACTGCATTGGCTGCGCCGTACCGATCCGGCGCTGTTCAATTCAGTGGCGCAGTGGATCGACATCGGCACCTATTTGTATCGCCAGTGGTTTGGCGAGGCGGCGTGCAGCTATTCGGTGGCGTCGTGGTCGGGGCTGCTCAACCGCCAGACGCTCGACTGGGATGATGCATGGCTGGCGCTGCTCGATCTGCCCAAAACCGTGCTGCCGCCGCTGGCGGATTACACGGCAGCCTGCAAGGGATTGCTGCCGAAATACGCGGCGCGCTGGTCGGCGCTGCGCGAGCTGCCGTTCTTCCTCGCGGTCGGGGATGGGGCGGCTGCCAACGTGGGATCGGGCTGCGTCGAGCGCGGGCAGATCGCGCTGAGCCTCGGCACCACCGCCGCGCTGCGCACAGTCTCGTCCGATCCGCTGCCGCGCGTGCCGAAGGGTCTGTGGAGCTACCGGGTCAGCGCCGACCTGCATTTGATCGGCGGGGCGACCAGCGAGGGCGGCTGTATCTTCGACTGGGCGACGCGGACGCTGGCGCTGCCGGCTGACTCCGAGCAGCAGTTGATGACCCGCGCGCCGGACGCGCACGGCTTGACCTTTCTGCCGCTGCTCGCGGGCGAGCGCAGCCCCGGCTGGGCTGCGGACGCGACCGGGGTGATCGACGGGCTGCGGCTCTCGACCTCGCCGATGGACATGTTGCAGGCGGCGCTGGAAGGGGTGGCGCTGCGGCTGGCGATCATTGCTGACCAACTCGGCGGCGATCAGCCTGTGGTTGCCAGCGGCGGCGGGCTGGAAGCGTCGGCGGCGTGGCGTCAGATGATCGCCAATGCGCTCAACCGCCCGCTGGAGTTCGTCGGCGAAAGCGAGATCACGGCGCGAGGGGCGGCGGTGCTGGCGCTGAGCGCGCTGGATCAGCGCCCGCTGTCGGACTATCCGCCGACCATCACCGAGACGGTGACGCCGCAGCCCGCCGGAGTCGAGGCGCTGCGGGCGGCACGCGCGCGTCAAGAGGCGCTGTACGCGAAGTTCTACGGACAAAACCTTGCTGGTTCAAATCCCGTTGCGCTATAGTTTTCGCATTCCAATTCCTCGGAAGGCGAATCCATGAGCGGCAGACCCCTGACCATCCTGTTCGTTTCAAGTTCGTACAAGGGCGACGTGATGCTGCAAACGGCGAAGGCGCTCGGCTGCCGCGTGATTCTGGTCACTGAGGAGAAGCTGCGCGATCAGCCGTGGCCCCGCGAGAGCATCGACGAGTACCACTACGTCGCCGATTTGCGCCACTATCAGGACGTGATCTACGCGGTGAGCTGGATGTGTCGCGGCGAAGTGATCGACTGCATCCTGCCGCTGGACGAGTTCGAGGTCGAACTGGTCGCCATGCTGCGCGAGCATCTGCGGCTGCCCGGCACCGGCGTCACCGCGATCCGCAACTTCCGCGACAAGCTGATCATGCGCGAAAAGACCGACCAAGCCGGGATACTGGTGCCGCGCTTCATCGGCATCAAGAACTACGATCAACTGCGCGACTACATGGAGCAAAATCCGCCGCCGTGGGTGCTGAAGCCGCGCACCGAAGCCGGGTCGATGGGCATCCTGAAGCCGCAGAACGCCGAGGAAGTCTGGCGCGCGCTGGATCAACTCGGCGACCGCCAATCCTACTACCTGCTGGAACAGTTCATCCCCGGCGACGTGTTCCACATCGACACGCTCACGGTGGACGGCAAGATCGCCTTCGTCAGCGCGCAGAAGTACGGCGCGCCGCCCATGCAGGTGTATCAGGGCGGGGGCGTGTTCAACTCGCGCATCCTGCCGCGCGACTCCGAGGACGTGAAGACGCTCAAGGCGCTGAATAAGCAGGTGATCACCACGCTGGGGATGCAGAACGGCGTCACCCACGCCGAGTTCATCAAGGCGCACGCGGACGGACGCATCTACTTCCTCGAAGTCGCTGCGCGGGTGGGCGGCGCGTTCATCTCCGACATGATCGAGAAAGCAACCGGGATCAACCTGTACCGGGAGTGGTGCAAGCTGGAAGTCGCACATCTGCGGGGCGAGGACTATCAACTGCCGGAAGTGCGGAGCGATTACGGCGGCTTGCTGGTGACGCTGGCGAAAACCGAACAC
This sequence comes from uncultured Chloroflexia bacterium, assembly GCA_963814185.1. Classification (GTDB taxonomy): domain Bacteria; phylum Chloroflexota; class Anaerolineae; order Aggregatilineales; family Phototrophicaceae; genus Flexifilum. Next base: position 1,283,764 of record CAWFCF010000004.1, read on the forward strand.
CCGGATATGTCCGCCTACAACGTGCCGGAGGTGGTCTGGAAAGCCGACAAGCCTTATCACGCCGCGCTGATCCTCGTGTCGCCGGACTACGAGCGAATCGAGGCGCTGCTGAGCGAGTACACGCCGCGCTTCGTGCAGGAGTTCACCGCCACCGCCACGCCGATGGATGCCACGCGCACCGGGCAGGCGGGCTGATATGCCGCTGTTCACCTCCAGCGTCCCCGTACATGATGCCTATCAGCGGGCGGTGCTGCCCACGCCGGAACGGGTGGGCGCGCTTTCGGATTACACCGGGCGCGGCGTGGTGATCGCGGTGGTCGATTCGGGCTTCTACATGCATCCCGATCTGGGCGGGCGGGTGATGATTCACGCCGACGCCACCACCGACCACATCACCGAGTATCCGCGCGTGATGGAAACCGACGACTTAAGCTGGCACGGGCAGATGACCAGCGTGATCGCGGCGGGCGATGGCTCGGTTTCCGGCGGGCGCTATCGCGGCATCGCCAGCAACAGTCCACTGGTGCTGGTCAAGGTCAGCAGCCCGCGCGGGCAGGTCAAGGAGCGCGACATTCTGCGCGGCTTGCGCTGGCTGATCGACACCCAGCGCCGCCTGAACGTGCGGGTGGTGAATCTCTCGGTGGGCGGCGACGACTTCAGCGCCGACCCCGATCACCCGCTGCATCGAGCGGTGCGCCGCCTAACCGAACTGGGCGTGACGGTGGTCGCGGCGGCGGGCAATCACGGGCGCGAACGGCTGGTGCCGCCCGCCAGCGCGGTCGAGGCGATCACGGTGGGCGGCTACGACGATCACAATTCGACGGATCGTGCTCAGTGGACGGGCTACCGCAGCGATTGGGGCAGCGCTTACGACGGATCGCCCAAGCCGGATCTGGTCGCTCCGGCGGCGTGGATCGCTTCGCCGATTCTGCCCGGCTCGCAGGTGGATCGTGAAGCCTACTGGCTGGGTCCGCTGCTGGAAAGCGAGGGCGAGCGCGCGCTCAAGCGGCTGCTGACGCAGGGCTGGGGCGATCTGGGTCTGCCGCGCGATCTGGCGCAGGCGCCGGATCAGCGGCTCTACGACATGCTTCAGGCGCGCATCAACAGCCACAAGCTGATCGATTCGAAGCATCAGCACGTCGACGGCACCTCGGTTTCGGCGGCGATTGTCTCGGCGGTGGTGGCGCAGATGATCGAGGCGAATCCGCGCCTGACTCCGGCGCAAATCCGCGCGATTTTGCGGGAGACGGCATCTCCGCTGGCGTCAGTCGCGCGTGAGCGGCAGGGCGCGGGCGCAATCGACCCGGCGCGGGCGGTGCGCGCGGCGCGGGAGGCGGCATGAACCGCGAACATCACCGCTGGTACAGCCCTTCGCTCAACCGGGAAATGGAACTGCTGGTGTTCGGTCACGCCGGAGCCAGCGTTATTATTTTCCCGACCTCGCTGGGGCGCTTCTACGAATGGGAAGATCGCGGCATGATTCACGGCGCGCTGCGCGAGCCGCTGGAGCGCGGCTGGCTGCAAGCCTACTGCGTCGATTCCATCGACAGCGAAAGCTGGTACGCGCGCTGGGCGCATCCCGGCGGACGCGCCTACCGCCACCATCAGTACGTCGAGTATCTGCACAACGAAGTGCTGCCGCTGATCCGCCGGAAGAATCCCAATCCGTACCTGATGACGATGGGCGCGAGCTTCGGCGCGTTTCACGCGACCGGCTTCGGGCTGAAGTACCCGTTCGAGGTCAACCGGATGATCGGCATCTGCGGGCTGTACGACATTCGCGTGTTCACGGGTGGCTACAGCGACGACACTGTGTACTTCAACAATCCGATGCAGTTCGTCGCCGGGGAGTATGAACTCGTGGCGGCTGGACGCGATGCGGCGGCAGGACATCATCCTCGTGGTCGGCACGGGCGATCCGCAGCTTCAATGGACGCGAGACATGTCGGGGATGCTGTGGAGCAAGGGGATCGGCAACGCGCTGCGCGAGTGGAACGGCTGGATTCACGACTGGCCCTACTGGCAGCGGGTTGTCCCAACTTACATCTTCGGGCACGATTAGCAGAGGAAAAGGTTAAAAGTCAAAAGTTCAAAGTTAAAAGGAACGCCGCCGCCCGCACTCTCTTTCAACTTTCCACTTTTAACTTTATACTTCACGTTCAGCAGAGCGATCAACGAAAGAGGACGTGTATGCAAGGCGGAGAACCGATTCGCATTGGCTTGTTCGTCGGTCGGGAATGGTCGTTTCCGCCCGCCTTCCTCAATGAAGTGAACCGCCGCACGCCCGAAACCGGTGTGGTCGCCGAGTACATGAAAATCGGCGGCACGCGGATGAACGAAACCGTCCCTTACCGCGTGATCGTGGATCGCATCTCGCACGAAATCCCCTACTACCGTATCTACTTGAAGAACGCGGCGCTGCAAGGCGTGAAAGTGGTCAACGACCCGTTCATGTGGACGGCGGATGACAAGTTCTTCGGCGCGTCGCTGATGACGCGGCTGGGCGTGGCGCAGCCGAAAACAGTCGCGCTGCCCAACAAAGACTACGTGCCGGGGATCGTCCACAGCGAGAGCCTGCGCAACCTGATCTACCCGATTGACTGGCAGGGCTTGGTCGATTACGTGGGCGGCTTCCCGTGCGTCCTCAAAGACGCACACGGCGGCGGCTGGAAAGAGGTCTACATCGTTCATACGATGGACGAGCTGTTCAGCGCCTACAACCAGACCGGGCTGCTCTCGATGGTGCTGCAAGAGTTCATCCAGTGGCAGGATTACGCGCGCTGTATGGGGCTGGGGCAGAGCGAAGTGCGGGTGATGCGCTACAACCCCAACAACCGCTACTACTACCCGGAACCGGGCTTTTCCAGCGAGCTTTACGACCACCTCTACCATGATACGCTCACCATCTGCCGCGCCTTCGGCTACGACATGAACACCTGCGAGTTCGCCATCCGCGACGGCGTGCCCTACGCCATCGACTTCATGAACCCCGCGCCGGATATGGACGTGAATTCGCTGGGGCGCAATCACTTCGAGTGGATGGTCACCCACATGGCAGATATGACCATACGGCTGGCGCTCTCCGGCGAGGAGACCCGCTCCCGCTACGATTGGGGGAAGCAAAGTGCCGATCCTGCTCCGTGAGGCAATCGACCTTTATCACGATCTGCTGGACGAGCAAACTGCCGCCGACGCCGACGCGCAGATGCGCGGCGAGCTGCGCAAGCGCGGCTTGTACTTCGGGGATCGCCCGTTGTGTACGGTGCTGCGCCCGCACTTCTACTTCACGATTCAATGGGCATATTTGCAGCAGGAAACCGAGGTGCTGCTGCGCGCCTTCTCGGTCGCGCACGACGCCTGCCTGCGCAGTCCGACGCTGCGCGCCCAGCTTGCGCTTGAGGAGTACGAGGAGCGCTTGTTCAGCCTCGACGTTGGCGGCGTGATCCCATGGACGAGTTCGCGGCTGGACTCGTTCTTCCAGATCGACGACCATTCGCTCCGGTTCGTGGAGTACAACGGCGAAACCCCGGCGGGCATGGGCTACGGCGACGTGCTGGGCGGGCTGTTCGCGGAACTGGAACCGATGCGCCGCTTCCGCGAGCGGTTCAACATCTACGCTATGCCGACGCTCGGCAGCCTGCTGGAATCGCTGCTGCGCGGCTATCGAGAATGGGGCGGCACCGAACTGCCTCAGATTGCGATTGTCGATTGGCAGGACGTGCCCACGCTCAACGAGCATGAAATCTGCCGCGCTTATTTCGAGCGCTGCGGCGTGACCGCCCGGCTGGTCGATCCGCGCGCGCTGGAGTATCGCGGCGGGCGGCTGTGGTACGGCGATTACCGGGTGGACGTGCTGTACAAGCGCGTGCTGATCAGCGAGATGATCCAGCGCATGGGCATTGACAACCCGATTGTGCGGGCGGTGCGCGATCACCGGGTGATGATGACCAACTCCTTCAGCGCCAAGCTGATGGCGAAAAAAGCCAGCTTCGCCTTCCTGAGCGACGAGCGCAACGCGCACCTGTTCACTCCGGAGCAGCTTCGCGTGATTCAAGAACACATCCCGTGGACGCGGGTGGTCAGCGACCGACGAACGATTTTCCAAGATCATCCGGTCGATCTGCTCGACTTCATCACCGAACACCGCGATCAGTTCGTGCTCAAGCCCAACGACGAATACGGCGGCAAGGGGGTTCTGCTGGGCTGGGAATGCTCCATCGAGGAATGGTACGGCACGCTGCGTCAGGCGCAGACTACGCCGTTCGTGGTGCAGCAGCGGGTCGGCAGCATCATGCGCGATTTTCCGTCGATGATCGACGGGCGGCTGGACATCAGCGCCCGCTACGTGGATGCCGACCCCTACGTGTTCTACGGGAACACGGTCTACGGCTGCCTGACCCGGCTCTCGTCGGTGTCGCTGCTCAACGTCACGGCGGGCGGCGGCTCGGTGGTGCCGACCTTCCTCTTGGATGCCAAATAAAGAGCAAAAAGCTTAACCACAGAGGACGCCGATCCTCCGCGTCCTCTGCTTTTTCATGGACTGTTAAAGCGAACGCCTTCGCAATTTCCGGTCAGTTATCTTATACTTAATGTTACGAACCGGATGGCAGCGGACAGGATTACGCATGGACTGGCAACCCACGCTGGGAGCCGTTCTCGACGACGGGAACTGCTGCGAGTTTCGTGTATGGGCACCCTACGCGAAAGCGGTGGACGTTCATCTGCTGGGCGATGCGGATCGCACCGTCTCGATGGCGCGCGTCGAGCGGGACTACTTCCGCGCGACGGTCGAGCAGGTTCTGCCGGGGCAGCGCTATCGCTATCGGCTGGATGGCAGAGATGAATATCCCTGACCCGGCGTCGTATTACCAGCCGGATGGCGTGGATGGCGCGTCGCAGGTGGTGGATCGGCGCTACATCTGGCGGGACGAAGGCTGGATCGGGAATCGGCTGCGCGACTACCTGATCTACGAGCTGCACATCGGCACTTATTCGCCGCTGGGCACCTTTCAGGGCGCGATCCCGTTCCTAGACGAACTGGTCGAACTGGGCATCACGGCGGTGGAGCTGATGCCGGTGGCGCAGTTCCCCGGCGCGGCGGGCTGGAGCTACGACGGCGTGTTTCTGTTCGCGCCGCAAAACAGCTACGGCACGCCGAACGACTTCAAGGCGCTGGTGGATGCCTGTCACGCGCGGGGCATCAGCGTGATTTTGGACGTGGTCTACAACCACTTCGGACCGGAAGGCAATTGTCTGCCGCATTACGCGCCTTACACCCGCCCGATCTACAAGGGGCCGTGGGGCGACGCGGTCAACGTGGATGGTCCTTACAGCGACGAGGTGCGCGCCTTCTTCATCGAAAATGCCTTTTACTGGCTGCACGAGTTCCACATCGACGCGCTGCGGCTGGATGCGACCCACTTCATCTACGACTTTTCTCCCTACACCTTCCTCGAGGAACTGACCGACAAAATCGACGTGTACTGCAAGAACTCCGGGCGCAATCTCTATTTGATCGCCGAGGATGATCGTAACCTCGCGCGGCTGGTTTGCCCGCGCAGCGAGGGCGGCATCGGCATGAACGCCCAATGGCTGGACGACTTCCATCACTCGCTGCACACCAACTTGATCGGCGAAAACTACGCTTATTACAAAGACTTCGGCATGTTCTGGCAGTTGGAGCAGACCATGCGCGACGGCTTCGTCTACACCGGGCAGTATGCGCCCAATCGTAAGCGGCGTCACGGCACCTCGTCGGCGGAGGTGCCCGCCGAGCGTTTCATCGTGTTCATCCAAAATCACGACCAAATCGGCAACCGGATGCCCAACGACCGCTACGTGAAGATTTTCAATCACGCGCAGGTCAAGCTGGCGGTGGGCATGGTGCTGACCTCGCCTTACCTGCCGATGCTGTTCATGGGCGACGAATACGGCGAGACCGCGCCGTTCGAATACTTCATCGACTACCACGATCCGACCCTGCTGGACGCGATCCGCAAGGGGCGACTCAGCGAGTTCGGCTTCCTGATGCCGGAAGGCACCAAGCCGCCCGATCCCGCCGCGGAAGAGACTTTCCACGTCTCCAAGTTGGACCACAACCTCCGCAAGCAGGGCGTACATCGCGTGCTGCTGGAATATCACAAGGCGCTGATTCGCCTGCGCAAGACCATCCCGGCGCTGGCGGAGCCGGACAAGCTGCGGCTGGAAGTCGAGAGCTTCGCCGAGCAAAAAATCCTGTATCTGCGCCGCTGGAAAGACGAGAGCGAAGTGTTTGTCGCTTACAACTTCAACGAACACCAAGTCAGCATCACGCTGAGCGTGCCCGGCGGCAAGTGGAAGCGGCAGTTCGATTCCGCCGATCCGCGCTGGAACGCCGACTCCGATCTCTCGAAGCCGCCGAAAAGTCACACGCTTACCTCGCACGGCGAGGTTGAACTCACGCTGCCGCCGCAGTCGTTCGTCCTGTACCTGAAGGCAGTGGAGTCATGACCACCTACGACTTCGAGTCGCTGGTCGCGGAGCGGGCAGGCGAGATCGTGGCGCGGCGGCGCATCCCGCGCGCGACTTACCGGATGCAGTTCAACCAGTCGTTTACCTTCCGCGACGCCGAGGCGCTGGTGCCGTATCTGGACGCGCTGGGCATCAGCGACCTGTACACCTCACCCGTGCTGAAAGCGGTGCCCGGCAGTACGCACGGCTACGACATCTGCGACCCGCGCCAGCTCAACCCGGAACTGGGCACGCCGGACGACTTCGCGCGGCTGTGCGCGGCGCTCAAGGCACACGGCATGGGCTTGATCATGGACATCGTGCCCAATCACATGGGCATCAACCACGAGTGCAATGCATGGTGGATGGACGTGTTGGAAAACGGCCCGAGTTCGCCCTATGCCGGCTTCTTTGACATCGACTGGCATCCGGTCAAGCCGGAACTGGAAAATAAGGTGCTGCTGCCCATCCTCGGCGACCAGTACGGGAACGTGCTGGAAAGCGGCGACCTGCGGCTGGTGTACGAAGACGGCGCGTTCTCCCTGTTCTACGGCGAGCGCAGGCTGCCGCTTTCGCCGGGCACCTACGACCGGGTTCTGGACAGTCCGCTGGATTATCTGGTGATGCGGCTGGGCGACGAGCATCCGCAGGTGCAGGAATTGCAGAGCATCCTGACCGCGCTCGGCTATCTGCCGGGACGCCTCGAAGCTGACCCCGATAAAATCGTGGAGCGCCAGCGCGAAAAAGAGGTGATCAAGCGGCGGATCGCGGCGCTTCACGATGGCGACGCCGAAGTCCGGCGCGCGATCAACGAAGCGGTGAAGCAGATCAACGGCACGCCGGGCGATCCGCCCAGCTTCGACCGACTCGACGCGCTGATCGACGCGCAGCCCTATCGACTGGCGTTCTGGCGAGTCGCCGCCGAAGAAATCAACTTCCGGCGTTTCTTCGACATTAATACGATGGCGGCGATTCGGGTCGAACTGCCGGAGGTGTTCGAGGCGACTCACGATTTCGTGCTGCGGCTGCTGGCGGAAGGGCTGGTCACGGGCTTGCGGATCGATCACCCGGATGGCTTGTGGAACCCGCCGGGCTACTTTCGCCAGCTACAGGAAAGCTACGTCAGCCGCACGATTCTGGCGCAGCTTAACGGCGATCTGCTGCCGAATGAACGAGCCGATCTGGAACAATCCGTCACCGATTGGTTTGACGAACAGTATCGGCGCGACGGCAAGTTCACGTGGGGGCTGTACGTGGTGGCGGAGAAAATCCTCTCGGAGACCGAGCCGCTGCCGCTGGACTGGGCGGTCTACGGCACCACCGGCTACGACTTCATGAACCTCACCAACAGCCTGTTTGTGGATTCGGCTGCGGAAGATCGGCTGAGCAAGATTTTCAGCGACTTCACCCACCGCAGCGCCAGCTTCAGCCAGCTTGAGTACACCAGCAAGAAAATGACCATGCATGAGGCGCTGGCGGGCGAAATCAACCTGCTGGCGCATCGGCTGGAACGGCTGAGCGAGCAGAATCGGCACACGCGCGATTTCACGCTCAACGGTTTGCTGCACGCGCTGCGCGAAGTGATCGCCTGCCTGCCGATTTACCGAACCTACATCACGGGGATCGACACGGTTTCGCAGCGCGACTGCGAGTTCATCGAGATGGCGGTGCGGGATGCCAAGCGGCGCAATCCCGGCGTGGCGGAGTCGGTATTCGACTTCATCCGCGACACGCTTCTGCTGCGCAACCTCAACTCGTTCGCCGAAGATCAGCGGCAGGCGTTGGTGGATTTCGTGATGCGCGTCCAGCAGATCACGCCGCCGGTGATGGCGAAAAGCGTCGAGGATACGCTGTTTTACATCTACAACCGGCTGGCGTCGGTCAACGAAGTGGGCGGCAGCCCGGCGGTGTTCGGGATCACGCCGGAGCAGTTCGCGCATGAAAATCAGAAGCGCTGCCGCCTGTGGTCGCACGCTATGCTGGCGACCTCGACCCACGACACCAAACGCAGCGAGGACGTGCGCGCCCGGCTGAACGTGCTCTCCGAACTGGCGTCGGAGTGGGGTGAAGCGCTGCAAGACTGGGCGCGCATCAACGCCGAGCAGAAAGTCATGCTGGATGCAGGTCCCGCGCCCAGCGCCAACGACGAGTATCTGCTCTATCAAACCCTGCTCGGCACCTATCAGCCGGAAGCGACCGACGGCTATGCCGACCGGATGGCCGAGTACATGGCGAAAGCGACCAAAGAGGCGAAGGTTTACACCAGTTGGACCAACGCCAACGCCGCCTACGACGAGGCGGTCGAGCGGTTCGTGCGGGAGGTGCTGGAAAGCGGCGCGTTCATGGATGCGTTTTTACCCTTGCAGCGGCGGGTTGCGTTCTTCGGGCGGTTCAACTCGCTCTGCCAAACGCTGCTCAAGCTGACCTGTCCGGGCGTGCCGGATACCTATCGCGGCACCGAAGTCTGGGATTTCAGCCTAGTCGATCCCGACAACCGCCGCCCGGTCGACTACGCGCGCATTCAATCGCTGCTGGCGAGCCTTGAAGCGACGCCGGACTGCGCCGCGCTGACGGCTGGCTGCACGTCGGGGAGCGACGACGGGCGGATCAAGCTGTACGTGATGGCGACGGCGCTGCATTTCCGGCGCGAGCATCCGAATCTGTTCATCGATTCGCCGTACCTGCCGGTCGAGGCGCTGGGTGCGAAGGCGAAACACGTCTGCGCCTTCATTCGGGCGCTGGATGGCGTGGGCGTGCTGGTGGTCGCGCCCCGCCTAATCGCCGGGCTGACCGATGGCGAGGAACTGCCGCCCATCGGCGCGGTTTGGGGCGACACGCCGCTGGCGATTCCGGGCGAGTACGCGAGCGGGCGCAACCTGTTCACGGGCGAAACCATCGGTTTCGACGGCGGGGCATCATTGGCGGTGCTGCTCGACGGCTTCCCGGTTGGACTATTTGAACTCGCCGAAAAGGGGGTATGATCGATTCAAAGTTGGGACGCGGGCGGGGCTGCCGCCCGCAACAATAATCTTTGGCTGCGTTTGAACTCACGGAGAAAGCTTATGTTAGCAGCACGGCTGCACGGCGCGCGCGATATGCGCGTGGAAAATGTCCCTGAACCGGGCGATCCGCCCCCCGAACACGTCAAGATCAAGGTGACGGCGGTGGGCGTGTGCGGCTCGGATTTGCACAATTATTTGGATGGGCGCATCGGCGACACGGTGATCCAATCGCCGATCATTCTGGGGCACGAATTCGCGGGCGTGGTGATCGAGTTGGGCGAGAACGCCCGCGACGGCGAGGATCATCCGCTGCGCGTGGGGCAGCGGGTCGCGGTCGACCCGGCGACTCCCTGCTGGCGCTGCGAGTTCTGCGAATCCGGGCACCCGAACCTGTGCCGCCGGATGCATTTCTGCGGCTTGTATCCCGACGACGGCGCGCTGCAAGAGCAGATGATCGTCGAAGCGCGCTCCTGCTTCGCGGTGCCGGACAGCATCAGCGACGCCAGCGCCGCGCTGCTGGAGCCGCTCGGCGTCGCGCTGCACGCGGTCGATCTGGGCAAGCTGAAAGTAGCCCGCAGCGTGGTCGTAATCGGCGCGGGTCCCATCGGCACGCTGATCACGCAGTTCGCTCACCTGAGCGGCGCTGACCCGATCTACAGCTTCGACTGCTTCTCGTGGCGGGCGGAGAACGCTAAGCAGTGGGGCGCGACCGAGTCGTGGACGGTGACGCCCGATCTGGACGCGGTCAAAGTGATTGCCGACGTGACGCATGGGCGCGGCGTTGACGTGGTGTTCGAGGCAGCGTGGGCAGATCGAACCATCGCGCAGGCGGCGGAAATGGCGCGGCTCGGCGGGCGGGTGGTGCTGGTTGGCATTCCGTCGGACGACGAGATCAACATGAAGCACTCGACCGCGCGGCGCAAAGGGCTGAGCATCATGATGTCGCGGCGCATGAAACACACCTATCCGCGTACCCTTCACATGGTCACGACCGCGCCGGAGCCGATCCAGCTTGATAACCTGATTTCGCACCGCTTCCCGCTGAGTCAGGCGGACAAGGCGTTCGCGCTGAACGTCGATTATGCGGATGAGGTTCAGAAAGTGGTGATCGAGGTATAAGGCAGTGCTCATAAACCACGTTTAATGTCATATTGGCACTATTTGGTTCTATTGGTTGCTGCTAGTATAGAAAGCCCGTCTCAAGGTCAGAGGAGTACCGTGTAGCGCGTGTCAACAGCGACAGTCGAACGCGCGCAGCGGGCGGATATGAAATGGTTGTGGGGCTACATTGCCCACCACCGATTCGCCGCTGTCGCGTCACTTTCCAGTGGTGTTCTGGGCGGAGTGACTTCCATGGCTTCACCCTACGTGATCGGCGTGATCATCGATCATGTGAGCAAGGGGTATGCCCCGAACCAGATGCTCCAAGACATCGGCATACTGCTCGGCTTGGCAGTCGTGACGGTGATCGCCTTTTACGGGCAGCGCATCTACAGCGGCGAAGTCGCTTATGCGGTGCATTTCGACATCCGGCGCGACCTGTATGACAACATGCTGACGCTGGATCAAGGCTTCTTCCAACGCTACGCTACGGGCGATTTGATCTCGCGGATGTATACCGATCTGGATCAAATCTGGCGCTTGCTGCTGCTGTTCTTCAACGTGTTCGGCAGCGCGTTCTTCGGCGTGATCGTGGCGTTCGTGCTGCTGGCGACCATCAGCCTGCCGCTCACGCTGGCGCTCTTTGCGATTTTGGCGGTTTCCACCACCATTCAAATTCGCGCCGGGATGTTCCTCGCGCCGATCTACGAGACGGTGCAGGAGCAGGCGGGCACGCTCACCGCGCTGGTACAGGACACCGCCAGCGGCATTCAGACCATCAAGACTTTCGGCAGCGAGCAGGGCGCCATCGACCAGTTCTACGAGGAGAACAAGGAATACCGCCACCGCTGGCTGTTTTTCCAGCGGCGCAACCAGCCGGTTGGTATGATCCCCAACATGGTCAGCCAACTGACCGCCGGGATCGTGGTGCTGTACGGCGGCATCCTCGTAATTCAGGGTGTGATGACGGTCGGCAACTTCGCTCAGTTCCTCGGCTTTCTGGGGCTGGTTGCCACCGCGCTGCTGCAATTGGGCACGATTTACCAGCGCTACCAACAGACGGCGGGCGCGCTGTTCCGCGTGACTCCGCTGCTTCAGCCCGCCGGGATCAAGAACCCGCCGAACGCCGTACTGCTGAAGAATCCGCGCGGTGACATTCGTTTCGAACACGTCACGGTCGAGATGGGCGGCAATCCCCTGCTGCATGACGTGTCGCTGGAGATCCCCGCCGGGCAGGTGGTCGCCATCGTCGGCGCGACCGGATGCGGCAAGACGGTTCTGGTCAACCTGATGGCGCGGGTGTTCGATCCGACCGCAGGACGGGTGCTGATCGACGAGCACGATGTGCGCGAACTCGACCTGAAAGACCTGCGGCGGGCGATTGCCTACGTGCCGCAGTCCACGTTCTTATTCAGCGATACCCTGCGCGAAAACGTGCGGATGAGCAAGCCAAATCTCTCGGACGACGAACTGAACAACGCGATTCACATCTCGCGGGTGAGCAACGATCTCCCGCAGCTTCCCAATGGGCTGGATACGATGGTCGGCGAGAAGGGCGTGATGCTCTCTGGCGGGCAGAAACAGCGGGTCGCCATCGCCCGCGCGCTGGTGCGCGACTCGGCGATTCTGGTGCTGGACGACGCGCTGTCGAGCGTGGATACCCACACCGCCGCTGACATCCTCGGCGATCTGCGGCAGGTGCTGCGCACACGCACCAGCCTGATCATTGCGCACCGCATCGCCACCGTGAAAGATGCCGACCGGATTGTAGTCATGGACGATGGGCGAATCGTCGAGCAGGGGACACATAACGAACTGGTCGCCAAAGGCGGAGTTTACGCTCACATGGTCGCGCGTGAACTAAGGCAGGAGGATAGGGCTTATGTCTGAGCCGAAGGGCGCTCAAGAAAGCGTTTCCGACCGCTACCTGACCGCGATGCTGGTGCATTTTCTGGCGCCGTTCTGGCTGCGGATCGTAATCGTTTTCCTGTTCTTGTTGACTGCAACTGGCTTGACCCTGCTGCTGCCCTACATCGTTCAGCGGGCGGTGGACGGTCCGATTGCGGCGGGCGATTCGAACGGGATTGTCGCCTACGGCGTCGCGTATTTGGTGACGATTGTGCTGCTGACGATTGCGCGGCTCGGTCACACCTATATTCTGCAAGATGTCGGGCAGGACGCGCTGGTGAACATCCGGCAAACGCTGTTCGCGCACATCATGCGGCAGGATATGCGCTTCTTCAACAGCACGCCGGTTGGGCAGATCGTCTCGCGGCTGTCGAACGACATCGACGCGCTGACCGACCTGCTTTCGACCAGTATCGTCATGGTGGCAAGCAACCTGATCACGCTGGTCGGCATTATTGTGGTGATGCTGCTGATCAACTGGCGGTTGGCGCTGCTCAGCCTCGCGGTGATGCCGATCATGACGGTGGCGACGGTCTATTTCCGCACCCACATCCGCCGCGCCTCCAACGAGTTCCACAAAGTGATTGCCGAGTATCTGGCGTACATCAACGAGCAATTCAACGGCATGTTGATCGTGCAATTGTTCGGACGGCAGCAGTCCAGCCGCGAAGGACTGCACGTGGTCAACCTGAAGTATCGTAACGTGCATAACGCGATGCGCTATTACTACACCTACTATGCGTCGATCATCCAGATTTTGACGGCGGTCGGCTTGGCGTTTGTCCTGTACGGCGGCGGCGGCGGCGTGCTGGCAGGGTGGGCGACGCTGGGGATGCTGCTGTCGTTCATCGACTATACGCGGCGCAGCTTCGACCCGATCTTGCAGCTTGCCGACCAGTTCTCGCAGATTCAAACCGCGTTCGCGGCGGGCGAGCGCATCGCGCGGATGCTGCAGGTGGAGCCGGAGATCAAGGAGCCGGAACACCCAGTTCACGTGGATTGGGTCGAGCGGTCATTCAAGTTCGATCACGTTAACTTCGGCTACAATCCGGGGCAGCAAGTGCTGCGCGACGTGAATTTCTTCGTGCCGGGCAAGCAGCGGGTCGCCATCGTGGGCGCAACTGGGGCGGGCAAGACTTCGCTGGCGGGCTTACTGGCACGCTTTTACGACGTGGTTGACGGGCACGTCCAAATCGACGGCGTGAACGTGCGCGAACTGAGCCTCGCCGACCTGCGGCATCTGGTGACGGTGGTGCCGCAGAATCCGTACTGCTTCAACGGGACGATTGCCGACAATCTGCGCCTGTTCAACCCGGACGTAACTTACGATCAAATGCGGGAAGCGGCGCACAACGCCTGCGCCGACAAATTCATTGACCGGCTGCTCGGCGGCTACGACTTCGAGCTGCTGCCCGGCGGCGCGAACCTGTCGCAGGGGCAGCGTCAGTTGCTCGCGCTGGCGCGCGCGTTGATTCACAACCCGGACAGCATTCTGGTGCTGGACGAAGCCACCAGCAGCATCGACACCGAAACAGAAGCCTACATTCAAGAGGGGCTGAAGCGGGTGCTGGAAAACCGCACCAGCCTTGTGATCGCGCACCGGCTCAGCACCATCCGCGAAGTGGATCGGATTCTGGTGATGCAGCGCGGGCAGATCATCGAGGATGGCACCCACATTCAACTGCTCAAGCGCAACGGAGCCTATGCGCAGTTGTACCGCCGCCAGTTTGAGGAAGTCGAGACAGAGAAGCACGCCGCGAATTTTTGAAGATCAGCGGTTAGCGGTTAGCGATCAGCAAATACATCGGTGTTTGGGCTGAACGCTGGTCTGTTGCCAACCTCGAAATGTACCGACGTGTCTGCCCGTATTTGGGCAGACACGCAGGTCTGCCCCTACAAAACGCATCTTTGCAGCGGAGCGGCTTTTTACGCCTTCACCCGCGAATACTCGGCGATACGCGCCTGCACCTGCCGCTGGATTTCGACCACCTCAGCAGTATCCGCGCCCGCAAAGAGACAGCCAAACTCGCCCGCTTCCAGCGCCGACGTGACCGTGATGAACAGCCCGCGATGCTCGCCCTGCATGGGATACTGGAAGTCGCCGATGACTTCGAGCAGTTGGTCAAAGTCACCGATGCTGCCGCTGGACAGGGTGTCGTTGCTCAGCAGGGCGACGGTCTTGAGATAGTCCTCGCCGAAGTAGTACGCCGCGAAGTCGTGGACGTGGGTTCCGCCTGTGCGTCGCGGATTGATCTCCAGCAGGTAAACCCGCCCCTCGTCGTCGACCACTGTGTCCAGATCGAAGTGACCGACGTAGCCCATCTGCTGCAAGCGGCGCGCGAGCAGCAGCCCGCTTTCCGCCAGCGCCGGATACCAGTGCGCAGCCAGCAGTTCCCGGCTGACCAGCACGCCGCAGAAATCGCCAAAACCCTGAAACAGTTGATCCGACACGTAGGTGATCTGCGGATCGCCTTGCGGCGGGACGTAGACTTCCAGTGACGGCGAGAGCGGATGCTCCGCCGCGATCAGTTCTTCGACCGTGAGCCAGTGATCGTCCAGAAAACGGCTCTGGCGCAGGTGATGCAGGATTTCGGCTTTAGACTCGAACTCGCCGGGCTGCATGAGCAGGTTGCCGATGCCGTTTTCGCCAATGTCCGACTTGACCAGACAGGATCGTCCGTTCAAAAAGAACCACTGCACCGCGTCCGCCGCCTGTTCCAGCGATTGGCAGGCGAGTCCTTCCGCCAGCAGTTGATCGGCGTTGGGCAGCCAGCGGGACGCCAGAATGCGGAAACCGATCTTGCTGTCGATGTAGTCCCGAATCCAGAGGCGCTCGCGGGTCACCGATTCGGGCAGCAGCACGGTCAAGCCGTAGTCGTCTTCCAGCGCTTCGACCAGTTTTAGAAAGGGATCGGTCACGGCGTAGGGGATTAACTGAACCGCCCGCCGCTCGCCCGCATAGTCGATCAGGCGCTGGAGCAGCGGCGGCTCGCGCAGAAGGTCACGTGAGAGCCACGCGGACGGCTGCTCCGGCGCCATGTAGTCGGTATGGAAGTAGCCCGCCTGCTGGTAGGTGTGCGCCGCGTGCGGAATCGGCAGGCTGACGAACACCAGCTTGGGATCGCCCGCCCACAGAATCGCCCGGTCGCCCCGATACTGTTCTCCGCGAATGAGCCGCTCGGCGTCGTCCGCGCGGCTTAGAAAATCGTAAAATGTCTCCGAAATGTTGCAGATGACAACGACAGGGATGTTTGGATCGATGTGCCCCAACAACCATTCTCCTCTATGACGATTATTCGGATTCCTGCTGCTGACGCCGCGAACGCATTTCATAGGCTTTCGATTGCAGGCTTTGGAAGAAGTCGTTGTCGACAATTTCCTTGACCTGCTCGTCGCGCTTGGAATGATCGATTTGAATTTGCAAATCGGCGACCTGCTGCTTGAGCTTTTCCTCGCGCTTGGCGACTTTGCCAGTCATGATTTCGAAGGCGCTCATCAAGGTGTCGATTTCGTCGCTGGCGTATTCCGAGCGCTTGACCTGCGCGAAGTCCTGATGGTAGTCGCCCTCGCTGATGCGCCCGGCGATGTGAGTCAGCTTGATGATGGGCTTGGTCATGGTGCGCGAGATCAGCCAGACGGTGATGAACAGGATGATGTAAGTCAGCACGAAGGCGATGCCGACCGTGCTCAGGATGGCGTTGCGCACCTGATTCACGTAGTCGGCGCGGAAATCGACTCCCAGCGCGCCCACGATCTCGCCGCTGGAATTCTTGATGGGCACGTAGCCGGAAATCCAGTCGCCGAAGCGGTCGTTGTAGATGTCGGTCTGGTTGACCAACTGCCCGGTCTGAATCGCCTGCAAATTGGGCGTGAGGTCGCCGCAGTCGTCGGGCGCGTCGGTGCAGACTTCGAGGAACTGCGCTCCGGTAGGCGGGTCGTCGAGCGCGTTGCTGCTGCCCACGAAGGTGATGGCGTGCTCGCCGGGGCCGGCGACGAAGGTATACAGGCTGGCGCGCGGGTCAAACTCGTGAATGGTGTGCAGCCAATCGACATGCGCCCAATAGCGCGGGTCGTCGGTGTAGCCATCGGCGCGCGGCTGCCCGGTCGCCGCCAACTGCTGGAAGGCGTCGCCGTCGATTTTCTCCGCTGACCCAGTGAGGATCACGTCGAGGTCTTCGGTGACGCGGTTCAGCGCTCGCGTGACCGACGAGGTGTAGAACCAGTAGTAGGACGCCGCAAAGACCACACTGAACAACACGGTAAAGGCGATCAGCAGCTTGAGGCGCAAGCTGATGTACAGGCGTTTTCTCACGGGCAATTCCGGCGCGGCTTCAATCATGATGCTGAATCCCAGAACGGCTTTCAATGGAGGTGAGGGCGGCTTGCACCGCCCAGTGATCGAGAGGCAGTTTGTAATGATCGACCAGCACGCTCAAGGCGCAATCTTGCAGCGCGCCCGCGTCGTGAAAGTCGAATTGCCCAGCTTCCAGCGGTAAAATAGCGAGAAGCATCCGGTGATAGGTCAACTGACTGCGATCCATGTCGTTTAGATAGTGCTCGTGACCGAACACATAGGGCGGCTCGTGATAGTCGATGCCCGAATCGAGGAAGCCCAGTTCGCGGAAGCGAGCAATCGAGTGGCGGTGCGCCTCCTGCTCGGCGGGCGTCATGTCGGGTTCCGGTCGCTGGACTTCGGCGACGATGCCGCGCGGCGTGGGCTTGCCCAACGCTGCCGCATCAGCAGTGATCTGAGCGACCGATGCGGCGATGATCCACTCCGACAGACGGGCATAGGGAGCGACCGGAAAATGCCGGAACTGGGGCAAAATCCCGATGCTGAGTAGGAAGCCGAAGCCGCGTTCCGGCGCGTACTTAATGTAATTGAGGGCGGCGTGCTGCCCTTCTAC
Source organism: uncultured Chloroflexia bacterium (assembly GCA_963814185.1). Classification (GTDB taxonomy): domain Bacteria; phylum Chloroflexota; class Anaerolineae; order Aggregatilineales; family Phototrophicaceae; genus Flexifilum. The sequence continues at coordinate 1,301,171 of CAWFCF010000004.1, forward strand.
GTCGATCAGCCACCAGCGCTCGATGCAGACCGGATCGGAGTCGATGCATTGAGTCATCTTGTACGCCATATAGGGCAGGTAATAGGCATATTCAGGGAAAAGTTCGGCGTAGAGTTGCAGCATCGCTTCCCGGTCTCGACGCTCGCCGCCTATCGTCTCACGGATGGTCAAACCCGGAGAATCCACAGAAATCACGGATTGCACATTTCTTCCGAACAGGGATTGCCACAGCCGAGCAAGGAATGTCTTTTACAATCTAGCATTAGTTGAGCGAAAACACAATGTAGATTAGGCGCGGAGAGTGGTGAATTGTGAGGAGATAACGGGCATGGCATCGCCGTGTCCCTATAAGAGCACGCCCTCGATCTTCACCACCGCTTAGGCGCGGACGCGAGACAGATTCTATGGAGCAGAGCGGTTTTCTGGACACGCGCGGTGGGATACTCCGGGTTGGCGGAGTCAGCACGGCGGAACTGGCGGCGGTTTACGGCACGCCGCTGTTCGTGTTCTCCGAAGCGCGCATTCGCCACAACATCGATGCGATCCGCGCGGCGTTTTCTCGCCCGACCCGGGCGCAGAGGACGCAGGTCTTTTACGCCAGCAAAGCCAACAGCAATCTGGCGATTTTGCAGATCGTGCGCGGGAGTGGGATCAACGTCGAGGTCAACAGCGGTGGCGAGCTGTATAAGGCGCTGCGGGCGGGCTTCGCGGCGGAGCAGATCGTCTACAACGGGGTCGCCAAATCTGCGCGCGAGATCGACGAGGCGGTGGGGGCGGGCATCTTCTGCATCAACGTCGATTCGGCATTCGAGCTAGGGCGGGTCCTCGACGCGGCGCGACGGCTGGAACGGCGGGCGCGGATCGCGCTGCGGCTGGTTCCAGAAGTGGACGCGGCGCTGCACGGCGGTCTGGCAACCGGGACGCACCGCAGCAAGTTCGGGATCGCCGCCGAGGAACTAGAGGCGGTCTACCGGGAGGCGCTGCGTCGTCATCCTGATGAACTGGCATTAGTCGGGCTGCACATGCACGTCGGCGCTCAACTGACCGACACCCACAAGTACGCGGAGGGCGTGCGCGCGCTGGCAGGCGCGGCGCTGCGGCTCGCCGATGCGACCGGACACCGGGTCAATCACCTGAACCTCGGCGGCGGGCTGCCGGTCGCCTACCTGAAGCCGGAAGTGGCGGCGCTGGCGGCGAACAGCGACGCGCTGCTGCGAACTGAAGTGACGCCCCAGATCATGGCGGACGCTGCCTTTGAAGCGCTGGATCAGACGCCGGGCGCGGACGCCTTTCGCTCGCTGCTGATCGAGCCGGGCAGCAGCGTGATCGCGGATACGGCGATTCTGCTGGCGACGGTCGAGAACGCCAAAGCCCGCGCGGGCGACCGCTGGCTGCTGCTGGATGCCGGATTCAACACGCTGATGGACATCCTCGGCTACAACTGGTATTTCCACGCGGTCGCGGCGGGCAAAGCCGATCAACCCGCCGACACCGCCTACAAGCTGGGCGGACCGCTGTGCGACAGCGGGGACGTGTATCACGACAGCGAGGGCTACGGCAGGCTGCCCGATGAGCGGATGCTGCCCGGCGATCTGAAGCCCGGCGATTTGATCGCGTTCATGGACACGGGCGGCTACACATTGGAGCAGATGAACCAGTACAACGGTCAGCCGCGCGCCGCCGCCGTGCTAGTGCGCAGTGATGGCGAGGTGCGGTTGATCCGTAGGCGGGATAGTTACACCGATTTGGTGGCGCAGGATGTGGAGTTGGGTGATTAAAGCGAAGTTGAACCGCCAAGACGCCAAGATTGCCAAGCAGGGCACGACAGGGCGGGGCACGGCACGCCGTGCTCCTACAGACGCGGCATCGCCTAGAAATTCAGCTTGTCAATGACTTTGGAGCCGCGCTGACGGCGCTTGAGCCGCCAGTTGAACAGGCTGGTCTCGTAGACGCCGCGCATCTTCAGAATCGCCCAGATGGCGACCAGCGAGGCGATCAGCGCGACGCCGAGATAGACGTAGGGATAGAGGTCGCTGTGGGTGATGCTGCCGATTAAGACGATGATCCCGGTGATGATGCAGCCGACGATCACGCCGCCGGCATAGAGATAGCTGTCCATGAAGAAGCTGACCCGCCCGCGCCGTTCTTCCGGCACCAGCGCCAGCAGCGATTTGTTGACCGATTCGTCGATGGTCTGCTTGCCGAGCCGAATCCCGATGAAGGCGAGAGTCACGCTGAAGATGCCGGGCACGAACAGCATCACGGCGCTGGCGATGGAAGCGATGCTCGGCAGGATCAGGAAGCTGTCTTTGAGGTTGACGCGCTGCAAGATACGGCTGGTGATGAAGGTCTGGATCAGGAACGCGCCGATGGTGGTGACGATGCGGTAGGCGCTGTAAAAGGTCTGGAAGCCGCCGCCGACGAAAGTGGCATCGGCGACAGTCAAGAAATGGAACTCCAGAATGACCAGCACCATCGCAATCGCAAAGGCGGCGAGCATCAGGTAGCGGAAGGAGGGCACTTCGCGGACGAAGCCCCAGCCTTCGGTCAAGGTTTCGCGGACGGGGGTATGCTCGTGCGAAGTGGCGCGGACTTTCAAGCCGCGCAGCCCGAACACGACCACGAAGAAGGTCAGGATGTAGATCACGGCGATGAAGACCAGCAGCTCCACCGAGGAGATGTTGACGCTGCTCATGGCGGCGGGTACCGCCCCGGCGATCACCAAGCCGACGATCTGCCCGATGAAGCCGCCGCTGGCGATCAGCGGAAACAGCCGCTTCGCCTGACTCATGTCGAAGGCGTCGTTCGCCAGCACCCAGAAGATCAGCGGGAAGAATACCCACTGCTGGTCGCTGAGCAGATAGAGCAGGGAGTAATTCAGCCAGTCGGGGGAGCCAAGCACGAACAGCAGGCGCAGCAGCACGTAGGCGGTGGCGATGGCGAGGCTCAGCCAGCGCATCAGGCTGACGCGCTGAAAGCGATCCACGATCAACGACTGCAAGCCCGCCGTGAAGATGATCAGCAGCATATCGACGATGTAGACGATCAGCAGTTCGGGCACGCCGACGTTTTCGAGGAAGCCGCTGATCGCCACCACGTCGGAGATTTCAATGGCGACGGAGTTGGCAAACAGCAGCAGCGACATCACCAGCACGAGGCGAACCTCGCCGGGGCGAAGCCGAAAGAGACGACCGACCATGTTGACCATGCAAGCGCCCAATTCAACAATTCCTGTTAAGGTGTATCACAGATCGCCGGGAACAAAACGGAATTATTCGTGAAATATTTCGGAAGATCGCCCAATCTTACAGTATTCCACCGCGCTTTATGTCGTGATTTTCGCTATGATAGGGGCGCACTCTACAGGAGAGAATTATGCGGCTTAACGTCAAAAGCGTTCATCTGGGCGAGATCAAAGTGATCGCTCACGAAGCGTTTGAGGATCATCGCGGTTTCTTCATGGAAGTCTACCATCACGACCATTTCCGCGAGGTCGGCTTGCCTGCCGAGTTCGTCCAGTTGAACCAGTCCGGCTCGGTCAAGAACGTGGTGCGGGGGCTGCATTTCCAGTGGGAGCCGCCGATGGGCAAGCTGATGCGGGTAGTGCGCGGCGAAGCCTTCATCGTGGCGGTGGACGTGCGTAAGAACTCGCCGACGGCGGGGCAGTGGTACGGCGAAATCCTCTCTGACCGCAACCGCTTGCAGATGTGGGCGCCTGCCAGCTTCGCGCGCGGCTTCGCGGTGCTTTCGGATTTCGCGGAGATTCAGTACCTCTGCACCGGGTTGTACAACGGCGCAGCCAAATCGGGCGTGCTGTGGAACGACCCGCAGATCGGCGTGCAGTGGCCGGTCAGCGAGCCGATCCTATCGGAGCGCGACACCAGCGCTCAAACGCTTGCGCAGTGGTTGGCGCGCCCCGAAGCCAATCACTTCTTATACGCGGGTTAGCCCTCGTAGCCGTGTGGATGGGCGCGCTGCCAGTCCCACGCCGTCTGAATAATCTGACCGAGTGAGGCGAACTCCGGCGACCAGCCGAGTTCCGCGCAAATCTTGCTGCTGTCGGCAATCAGCACGGCGAGATCACCCGCGCGGCGCGGTCCGTAGGTCACGGGGATGGGATGCCCGGTGACTTGGCGCGCGACTTCGATAATCTCCTTGACCGAATAGCCTTTGCCGTTGCCGAGATTGTATTTGCGGCTCTCGCCGCTGGCGAGCGCCTCGAACGCGAGGATGTGCGCGGTCGCCAGATCGAGAATGTGGATGTAGTCGCGGACGGCGGTGCCGTCGGGCGTGTCGTAATCGGTGCCGAAGATAGTCACGGAGTCACGCTGACCGAGCGCGACTTGCAGCACAATCGGGATCAGGTGGGTTTCGGGCTGGTGATCCTCGCCGATGGTGCCGTCCGGGTGCGCGCCCGCCGCGTTGAAATAGCGCAGGCAGCAGGAACGCATCCCGTAGATTTGATCCATCCAGTAGAGCAACCGCTCGATCATGGCTTTGCTTTCGCCGTAGGGACTGCCGGGAATGATGGCTTCGTCCTCTGGGATGGGGATGGTCTGCGGATCGTCGAACAGCGCGGCGGTTGACGAGAGGATGAAGCGCTTGACGCCGTGATCGGCGGCGGCTTCCAGCAGATTAGCAGCGGCGACGTAGTTGTCGCGCAGATACTTGAACGGCTTCTCCATGCTCTCCGGTACCACGATGTACGAGGCGAAGTGGAAAATGCCGTCGAATTGGCGGTTGTCGAACAACTGCTTCAACGCCGTGCGATCCATCAAATCGCCGATGACCAGCTCCGCTTGCGGATGCACCGCCTGACGATGCCCGGTCACGAGGCTGTCGACCACCACCACCTCGTAGCCTTCCTAAATCAGCAAATCGACCATGTGGCTGCCGATGTAGCCCGCGCCGCCTGTGACTAAGACCTTCATGTATGTCAGTCCCTGTTGTATTTGCGGGCGAACACACGGGTTCGCCCCTACAGACATAGGGCACAGCACGCTGTGCCCCTACGATAATCGGGCGGGGGCGCCCCGCTCGCACACCACTCAAGCATACCTGTTCCGGTCACATTCGGGTAGGGTGGGGCGGCGAAGTAATCACCCGCTGAAATCTTATCCCAAATTAACCCAAAAATATCCCAAATCCTAACGCTGCACGGTTCCGGTGCGATGCACGGCTTCCATCAGCGCGGCGAGTTCGTCGGGCGTGGTGATCACCGCGTCGCCGTGCTGACTGAGCGCCAGCGCCGCCAGCATCACGCCGCAGCGCAAGCCGAATGCCAAATCGTCCTCCAGCCAGCCGTGAATCACGCCCGCCGCCAGCGCGTCGCCCGCGCCGATCCGGTCGATCACCTGCACGGGGAGGGCGGCTTGCTGATAGATGGTTTGACCATCCCAACCGACCGCGCCTTGATCGCCCATCGTGACCACCACCTGCTTCGCGCCGCTGAGTTCGGCAAGCTGCTCGATCAGGGCTTCGGGCGCGCCCTCGATGCCGAACACCCGCTGGGCGTCTCCCTGACCGCAGATCAGCAGATCGACGCCCTGAATCGCCGGAGTCAGCCATGCCCGCGCCTCGTCACCCGACCAGAGCTTGGCGCGGTAATTGATGTCGAAGCTAATGCGGACGCCTGCATCGCGGGCGCGGTCGAGGATCGCCCTCATCGACGCCGCGCACGAGGGCGAGAGCGCGGGCGTGATCCCGGTCAGGTGGATCAGGCGGGTGTTGAGCAGCGCGTCCCAGTGGAGCGCGTCCGGCGTGACCTCGGTGACGCACGAGTGGGCGCGGTCGTAGATCACCTGCGTGGCGCGGGGCGGGGCGGCGAATTCGACGAAGTAAGTGCCGACCCGCCCGGTTTCGCTCCAGATCACGCCGCCGAGATCAACGCCCGCCGCACGCAAGTGATCGGCAATCAGGCGACCGAGCGCGTGATTGGGGAGGGCGCTGTGCCACGCGCATCGCCGACTGAGCCGCGCCAGCAGCGCGACCACGTTGGCTTCGGCTCCGGCGGGGCGCAGATCAAGCTGGGCGGCGGATTGCAGGCGCACGCCTTCGGGGACGCTCAGGCGGAGCATGGCTTCGCCAAAGGTGGTGATGTCGAAAAGCGCGGTCAATGTAAAACTCCTTCAAAAGCCCAATCATAACCCGTTTTGAGGCGCAACGAGAAGGTCAAGAAGCTGAATCGCCAAGACGCCACGAACGCGAAGGTCGGGTACGGGTGCAGCCTTCGGCTGTCTAGCCGTGCCCCTACACGCATTCCGGCGAGGAGCGGATCACAGACCCGCCCCCACGCCTAACGGTGGGTGATTCGTGGACTCCCCGGCGGGGGAATTCGCGTTACAATGGAACGAGTTTGTTGTCTCCTCTTAACACGATCAGAAGGAAATATGGATCAGGTACGCGCCTGGCTGTTTGTCGGCAAGTACAGCGACACGCTGAACCGCGACTTGCTCGAACGCCGTAAAATCCGCGCGATATTGCAGGTCGCCGCCCCGGTGGAACACGAAGGGATCACCACGTTGTATCTGCCGGTGGACGACGGCGCGCCGATCCAACGGGCGGCACTGGTGAACGGGGTCGCGTTCGTGCGCTCGGAGTACGCGCAGGGCAACCGCGTGCTGATCGCCTGCGGCGCGGGCATCAGCCGCTCGGTCACGTTTGCGACGGCGGCGCTGAAAGAGGAGGAAGGGCTGGGCTTGGTCGAGGCGCTGAGCGAGATCGTCAAGGTACACCCGGAAGGGATGCCACATCCGGCGCTATGGCAGTCGCTCTGCGACTATTACGAGGAGAAGGTGCCGTTTCTGGACATGTGGCGGCAGATTCGAAACGGCATGAGTGAGGAAGATTTCTTATGAAACTGAAATGGTATGGACAGGCTGCCTTTTCGATCCAGTCGAGCGATGGACTCACGGTGATTACCGACCCGTATACGCCGGAAACTGCCGGGTACGTGCCGATCCTCGAACCTGCGGACGTGGTGATCACGTCGTCGGACAACGACAGCTTTCACTGCCGCGCCGACTTGATCAACGGCAGCCCGATTGCGATCAATGCGCTGGCGGTCGCGCAGAACGGCGGCGAGCGCACCGAGAAGGGCGTCACCTTTCGCGCGATTGAGGCGATGGAGGCGCTCAACCACCGCTACCACGACCCCGATCAAAACGCGATGTACCGCTTCGAGATCGACGGCATCCGCGTTGGTCACATGGGCGACGTGGGCAACCCGTTCTCGGACGCGCAGATCGACTTCTTTCGCGGGGTGGACGTGCTGCTGACGCTGGCGGGCGGTCACCCGACCATTGAGCTAGACGACTTAAAAGTCGTGCTGGATGTGGTTAAGCCGCGCCTGATCGTGCCGATGCATTTTCGCACGCTGCGGCTCAAGCCGCGCAACCTGTACTGGATTCAGACCTTCCTCGACTACTTCCCGGACGAGCAGGTCGATTTCGCCTGCGATTTGGAAGTCACGCTGACGCGGGATGATCTGCCGGACTCGACGCGGGTGCTGGTGCTGACCTACGCGGGCTGAAAGGAATCCCGTGACCCATCTGTCGCTGTTTTTGGCTGCATCGGTGGTGCTGCTGCTGACGCCGGGGCCGGCGGTGCTGTACATCGTCACCCGCAGCGTCGATCAGGGGCGCAGAGCCGGGCTGATTTCGGTGCTGGGCATCGAAACCGGGAATCTGGCTCAGGCGATGGCGGCGGCGCTGGGACTCTCGGCGATTTTGATGTCCTCGGCGCTGGCGTTCGAGATCGTGAAGTATCTGGGCGCGGCGTACCTGATCTACATGGGTGTTCGCAAGCTGATCACGCCGGTGCAGATTCACGAGACGACGGTCGTCCACGAGAATAATCTGCGGCGCATTTACTCGCAGGGGCTGCTGGTCGCCGTCCTCAACCCGAAAACGGCGCTGTTCTTTCTGGCGTTCCTGCCGCAGTTCGTGGATGCGTCACGGGGGCAGGTGGCGCTGCAAACGCTGGTGCTGGGGCTGATCTTCGTGAGCATCGCGGTGGTCAGCGACAGCGGCTATGCGCTGCTCGCCGGGACTGCCGGGAATTGGCTCAAAAACAGCGTGTGGTATCTGCGGTTTCAGCGCTACCTCGCCGGGAGCATGTTCATCGGGTTAGGCTTGGTGGCGGCGTTTTCCGGCAACAAAGACTAGACTGGCATCTTTCACAAGATAGAGGCAAATCATGAACGTCGGAGTGATTGGCGCAGGGCGCATCGGCAAGGTTCACGCCGAGAATCTCGCGTTGCGGATTCAAGAAACCAACGTGGTGGGGATTGCGGACGTCGTGCTTTCGGTGGCGCAGGAGACGGGCGCGCGGCTGAACATCCCGATGGTGACGGCGGATTATCACGACCTGCTGAACTCGCCGCAGATCGAGGCGGTTGCCATTTGCTCGGCGACCGATACCCACACCCAGATCATCATCGAGGCGGCGCAGGCGGGCAAGCACATCTTCTGCGAAAAGCCGATTGACCTGAGCCTCAAGAAGATCGACGAGGCGCTGGCGGCGGTCGAGCAGGCGGGCGTCAAGCTGCAAATCGGCTTCAACCGCCGCTTCGACCCGAACTACCGCCGCCTGCGGGAGTCGGTGGTCGGCGGCGAGATCGGCGATCCGTACCGCGTGCATATTATCAGCCGCGATCCGGCACCGCCGCCGATCAGCTACGTGAAAGTCTCCGGCGGCATGTTCGTGGATATGACCATCCACGACTTCGACATGGCGCGCTTCCTGATCGGCAGCGAAGTCGAGGAAGTGTATACCGCCGCCGGAGTCATGGTCGATCCGGCGATTGGCGAGGCGGGCGACGTGGATACGGCGGTTGTGGTGCTGCGCTTCGCCAACGGCGTGATCGGCACGATTGACAACTGCCGTCAGGCGGTTTACGGCTACGATCAGCGGGCGGAGGTGTTCGGCAGCGGCGGAAGCGCCAGCACCGAAAACAACTTCCCGAACAGCGCGACCATCAGCACCCGCGACAGCGTGCACCGCGATCTGCCGCTGCATTTCTTCGTCGAGCGCTACACGGAAAGCTATCTGGCGGAGATGCGCGCGTTCGTGGACGCGGTGCAGCACGATAAGCCGATCCCGGTCACGGGCGCAGATGGACGCGCCCCGGTGGTGATGGGAATCGCAGCGCGCAAGTCCTATGACGAAGGTCGCCCGGTGAAGCTCTCCGAAATCAGCGCATGAGGTGCTTGCCGACTCGATGATGCCGTTCAAACGGGATCGGCTCACGTGGCTGAGCTACTTCATGCTGGCGTTCTTCTCCTACTTGCAGGGCGCGCTGGGTCCGCTGATGCCGTTTTTGCGCGCGGAGCTGAACCTCAACTACTCGGTCGCCGCCCTGCACGCGAGCGCCTTCGCGGTCGGCATGATTCTGGCGGGCTTGGTCGCGGATCGGGCGGCGGCGCGATGGGGCAGGCGCGCCGTGTTCTGGAGCGGCGGCGTGGGCATGGGCATCGGCGGGATACTGCTCACGCTGGCGGCAAGCCCGGTGGTGACTATCGCCAGCACCTTCATTATGGGCTTCATCGGCTCGACGATTGTGGTGCTGGTTCCGGCAATTCTGACCGACCGCTACGGTGCGCGCCGCGCGATTGCCCTGACCGAATCCAACGTCGCGGCGAGCATCACTGCCGCGATTGCGCCGCTGGTGATCGGCTTCGGGGAAGCCAGCGGAATCGGTTGGCGGCTGGCGCTGTTCGTGGGTGTGGGCGGCTGGCTGATTCTGGCGCTGATCGACCGCCGCACGCCGATCCCGGAAAGCAGGCGAGTCGCGGAGCACGGGAGCGCGCGTCCGCTGCCGCGCCGCTTCTGGATTTACTGGCTGGTGGTGGTGTTGGGCGTCTCGATGGAATGGTGCATGGTCTTTTGGGGCGCGGATTTTCTGGAAAACTCGGTCGGCTTCGAGAAGGTGGCGGCATCGACCCTCATGAGCGTCTTTCTAGTGGCGATGGTGATCGGGCGGGCGGTGGGCAGCCAACTCACGCACTCGTTCGACAGCAGCCGTCTGCTGAGCTACGCGGTGGTGGTGGTGGGCGTCGGGTTTCCGGTGTTCTGGCTGGCTCGCGCTGCGCCGCTCAACGTGGTGGGCTTGTTCATCGCCGGGCTAGGGATCGCCAACCTGTTTCCGCTAACGCTCGCGGTCGCCACCGGCATCGATCCGCAGCAGTCCAACGTCGCCGGCGCGCGGATCGCGCTGGCGGGGGGCGTGGCGATTTTGGTCGCGCCGCAGGTATTGGCGTCCTTCGCCGACCAAGTGGGGATTTTCAATGCGTTTGGGGTGATGGTGGTGCTGGTGATCGCGGCGGCGATCCTGATCGCGGTCGGGCGCAGGATTCCGGTTCCCGCGCAGGCGGCTCAACCAGAGCCGTGAAAATAGGGCACGGCGCGCCGTGCCCCTACCGTTCGCTCACCGCTGTTGATAAATGATCTCGATCCAGCGGTCAACCGACAAATCGGTACGGAATTCCAGGATCGGGCGATCCAGCGAATAGTTCGCGGATGCGTCGGGCGTGCTGGAGATCAAGCGCGCGTTCGCCGGAAGCATAATCTGGATATTCAGCGCGTTGGCATCGGTGCCGGGCTGCTTCTGCACCAGCAGGCGATAGCGCTTGTAAGGACCGAAATCCTCAATCAGCGGTCGGGTGAGATAGGTGTACTGGAAGCGCTCGCTGCTGTCGTAAGGGATGAACAGCCGCGAGATGAATTCGGTGTTTTCGTCGTTGTTGACGATGGTCGGCGTCACCGGAATGTCGGCGGAATCGGTGAGGCTGGTGCCGGATGGCACGTAGACCTGAACCAGCGTGCTGTAATCCGCAGGGCCGTTGTAGGGCGGGTTCACGCCGGGGTCGGTGGCGGCAGTCCGCGCCGAGTAATCGTAGCCGATGGTCATGGTTCCGCTGACAGCGCCGCTGTCCTGAATGTCCACGTCGTAGGTGAGGCTGCGAATCACCGAATGATTGGACTTATTGCCCAGATTCGCATCCGAAACCAGCAGGTAGTCGTGATCGGTCGCCGGGACTTGCGCGCCCGACCAGCCGAGCAGGTTGATGGCATTTTCCAACTGCTCGTTAGTGAAATAGAGGATGATGTGCTTCTCTTGCAGCCCTTGCAGCAGCGCGCCCAGCAGCTCGGTGTTCTTGGTGGCGTCGAGGCTCATGTTCTGCCACTGGGTGAAGATTTCCTGATAGAGCGAGGCGAGAAAGCGCTTGTGCGGATCGTTGTCGCCGCCGTAGTCGCGGATGTCGTAAATCACGTTGCGGAAGTTACTCGCCGTGACGGGCGTGTCATAGCCGGGCACGTTGACGGTGCCGATCACGTTGAGCAGGTACTCAAAGCCGGTGATGTCCATAGCAATCGCTCCGTTCACCGGAGACTGCGGATTGCCGCCCGTGTTGTAGTACCAGATCGACATGCGGGCGGTGGAGGGGAAGTCAGTGTACCAGCTCCCATCCCACGCGGCGTAGATCGGCTCCTGATAACGCACCCACCAGCTTGGCATGTTCATCTGTGAGACGAGGCTTGCGGCGGGCGGATTGGGGCTGGTGGTGGTGGTCGCGCTGTAGCTGTAATTGGTGACGCGACCGTTGCGCACGGTGATCCAGCCGTAGGTGCTGATGTAGCCGCCGGAGGGTCGCAGTTCGTCGTTGTTCTGCGACAGCACCAGATAATTCTGCTCACCCGCAATTCCAAGCGCCGCCGACAGAATGTCGGGCGAATTCATCACCACGTTGTCGATATTCTTGAGCTGATCCCGATAATTCATCAGTTGGTACACGTCCATGAACAGGTTGTTCGGGACGCTGGATAGATTCAGTTGATCGATTGCCTGCGAAGCGGCGTCGATGTTGGTGCTGGCGTTCGAAAATTCGCTGCGCCCCACGCGCAGCAGTTCGACGATGCGCTCACCGGACGAAATCTGCGTGACCACCGTTTCGGTATCACTGCCGCCGACCAAGAAGAACAGGGTCGGCTGCAACCCGGAGAGGATGTCGTGCGCGGCAACGCTCAGGTGATACGCCGCATCCACCGTGCCAATGGTCGCCGCAAGCTGCGCATTCAGGGATGCAAAGGGCTGCAACAGACCGAGACGCGAGCGCGCCGTCGCCAGACTGGACGTGAGGTCGGTGACGCTCGAATCGAGGCGGTCGAAATCGGTCATGGTTAGGTCGGTGCCGGAACGACCGTTCAGCGAACTGGCGACCCGCTCAAAGCTGTCGAGAGAGGTCTGGACGCGGTTGACGGAGTTGAAGACCAAGACTCCCACCGCCACCACGACTACCGAAACCAGAGCCAGAGCGACCAGAACGACGCTCAACCCGCGCACGTGCAGGTTGAAGCGCCGCGCCAAGTGCCGCAACCTCGAGGAACGATGGCGACGGCGATGCTTGCGCTCTTGTGGGACGGTGGGTTCGGCGGTTTCTTTCGATTCGACCGGCGGCACTTCTTGAGTGTACGACATAGAACCTACCTGTACTCCACATCACAACAGGAGCGCGAGCGCTCCCGGAACCGATCATATCACCTGAAAGGCGAGGCTTCGAGGTTATTATTGTAGCACGAACGGCTTAGAAACCAATCGGGCGTCAGCGTGCCACCTGCACATTGCTATCGGCAGGCTGGTCTTGGCTGAGGGCGGGCGGCTCCTCAGGTGTGATCAACTGGAGCAGCTTGCCAATGACGTTGGTCTGGTAATCCGGCGTGTCCTGTGCCAGCCGATTCAGCCGGTCCCAAAAGGTCGACCAGTTGAAGTGATCGTTCCACGTGTTCACTTTGAGAATGTTGGGGTGCAGAGTCTCTATCGGTGTTTCTTCGCCGAGGAACAGTTCTTCATGCATCTTTTCGCCGGGGCGCATCCCGGTGAACTTGATTTCGATGTCCTTATAGGGGCGCAGCCCGCGCAGCCGAATCATGCGCTCCGCCAGTTCCACGATGCGGACGACTTCGCCCATGCGCAGCACGAAAATGTCGTTTCCATCGGTCAGGCAGGCGGCGTGGATGATCAGGTTGACCGCTTCCGGGATGCTCATAAAGTAGCGGGTCATGTCCTGATGGGTCACGGTCACGGGACCGCCGTTCTCGATCTGGCGGTTGAAGGTGGGCACGACGCTGCCGCGACTGCCTAAAACATTTCCGAAGCGCACCGAGGCAAACAGGGTATGGCAGTCTTCGTCCTGCGAGAGCGCGTGGAGCATCAACTCACAAACGCGCTTGGTCGCGCCCATGATGCTGCTGGGATTCACCGCCTTGTCGGTGGAGATCAAGACGAAGCGCTCGACACCGAAGTCGCGGGCGAGTTCGGCGACGTTGCGGGTGCCGCCAACGTTCACGCGGAGCGCCTCACGCGGGTAGAATTCCAGCATGGGCACGTGCTTGTAGGCTGCCGCGTGAAACACGATCTGCGGCTGATGTTTCTCGTAGATCATGCGGAGGGTGCTGCGCATGGTGATGTCTACCAGCGCGGGCACCAAATCGATGTTCGGGTACTTGGCACGCAGCTCGACGACCAGATCGTGCAGATTGCTTTCGTTATTATCCAGCAGAACCGCCTGCGTCGGGTTGTAGAGCATGATCTGGCGGCTCAACTCCGAGCCAATCGATCCCGCCGCTCCGGTGATCAGGATCACCTTGTCGGTCACGGGGGTGAGGTCGATGCCCGCATGACGCGTCACCATGCTGCGCCCGATCAGGTCTTCCGCCTGAACGTCGCGGAGTAGGGCGGTGGATTTGCGCGCGTTGACCAGCGCTTCGAGATCAGGCACGACCTTGATCAGGGCGTGGGTATTTTCGCAGGCGGTCAGGATTTCGCGGAAATCGGGTCCAGAGATTTTGTGGATAGCGACGACGATCAGGTCGATGTTCTTTTCCTCAGCGATTCGCTCGATATCCTTGCGCGTGCCGAGAATTGGACGTCCTTCGACGTACATGTTCTGCTGCTCAGGGTCATCGTCGATGAAGCCGACGATGTTATAGTCATTGCTGGAACGATGGATGAAACGCATGGCGAATGCCTGTCCCGCTTCGCCCGCGCCAATGATCAGGACTTTGGTGCGCTGATGGGGGAATTCGCGCCGGGTGACTGCGTTCCAACGCCAGATGAAGCTGCTTGCCAGCCGAGAGCGATAACGAATTCCGACGAAGCCGCAGAGCGCCAGCAAATTGCCAAACAGAACCACCTGTACGGGAAACGGCTGCTGGTCGAGCAGCAAATCCAGCACCAGCACGATCAAGCTGCCCGCGATCACCGCGTTCAGGATCACGGTGATGCCATGACCGCTGGTGCGCGCCCAAATACGTTGGTAGACGCCGAAGAAGTACGAAGTTGCGACCAGAGTAAGGGCGATCAGAATCGCAAACCAAAGGCTGGCGGGAAATTCAACCGAGCCATTCAGCGCCCAAGCCAATACCGCGACCATGTAACCAATGAGGACGATGGCAATATCAACTAGTGCATACTTCACAACTCGCTTGTAGTAATTTCGCGTCCCTTTGACAGCGAGACTACTCGTTTTCAGTTGCATAGATGGCACTCTTTCTCCTTTGATTGGGTAGAAGAGGGGGCGATATGCACCGATGAAGCCCCTAACAACCGTTAGCATCCATCGTATTTTACTCCAACAATGGATGTGACAGACGAATAGCGACCAATTTCTTAGATAAAACTTGTAAATTTTTCACCCAAAATCACCTGACTTGACGTCATCGACAGGCGACAGTGGAACCAAATCGTGCGGGTGAAGGTGCAATTTCGGCAGCGGGTAGCAAGACGAAGAATACGTGTTTCAGAGATGCCGCTGGTCGATTTCCCGAATAATATGCCCTATAACGGAAAATGTGCGACCATGCAACCGATTAAATTGTAATAGATTCAGTTTGTGCGGCGTATTGCCGTGCATAATCATAAAGTATTTTCGGTTGGGCGGCTAGTTCAATTTGATATCGAGTTTCAACGAAAAATTGAGAAATTGACTAAGAATCACGGGGCTTTTGCGTGTAAGCTATTACAAGATAGGCACGCGCGCGATAAAATTTACAAATTTTAGACGAAATACATTTTATAATTTCTCAAGTTCTCCCCTTTAGTAATTCGCATGTGAAACTTATTTATCGTATAATGAGTTCAACTCGCTCCAATTCGCTCTGAGCTTGAGGAGAATCCTCTTATGATAAGACGACGTCACGCATTGCTGGTTTTGGTGATTTCGCTGGTCGGCGCCATGTTTACGATTGCATTTGCAGCCGAGGCACAACAAGCGAAAACCTGCCCGATAGTCGTCAGCGATTCGTTGACCTCACTTGGTACAAGCTGCGCCAATCTGAGCCGGAACACAAGCTGCTACGGGCACGACAATGTCCAGCACACGGCGTTTACTCAGGCAGTCCCCGCTGATTTCTATACGCAGCCCGGCGACCGTGCTGATTTGTCGCTTACCGCTACGATCCAGACGGGTCCATTCGACCTCAGCCAAGAAATCTGGGGCTTGAATGTGATGAACGTGAACGCGAACCTCCCATATTCGCTTTCGCCGAAGGGGGTCGTGTACGTTCAGTTTGGCGGCGTGGAAGTGGAGAGCGCTGTACCTACTGACCAGGCAGTGGTCTTACCGGAAACCGGGACTACGGTCGCAACGACCAGCGGAACCAATCTGCTGACGTGGCCCGCGCCGTCGATTTCGGGTCACGCATCCGACGTGGTCACGCCGGTGCCTGAGGGGTCTTCGCTGAGCGTGGATGCGGTCAACCCGGCTGGCGATTTCGTGCGCGCGGTCTATCAGAACCGCGTGGGTTGGGTCAGCTTGAGCGCACTGGACAGCAGCGTTGATCTCAGCGGCCTGCCAAGCATCGGCCCTGACGACATGACCCCGATGCAGAGCTTCTACTACCGCACCGGCATCGGCGGGACAAGCTGCGAGCAGGCGCCGTCACTGCTGTTCATTCAGGGACCGCAAAACGCATCGGTCGATCTGCGGGTATTCCAGCAGCCGATTCGTATCGAATCCACCATCGTGCTGCGGTCGATCCCGCCGGGCGATCAACTGGGCAATCAGCTCGAGCTGATCGTTCTGTCCGGTCTCGCCGTCGTCTACCCGGACACGCCTCAGCAGATCATCATCCCGCCGGGCTTCAAGACCACCATCGACCTCTGCGATCAATTCGAGAGCCTCGGTATTGAAGGTGACGCGGACGAGAAGGCGACCTGCGGCACTTGGTCGCAGCCAATTCCGCTGACGCCAGACGAACTCAATCAACTGAAACCGATTGAGGGCATCCCCGGTAACATCATCAACTACCCGATCATCATCCCGATCATCATCAACACGTCGGGTGCGGGCGGCGTACCGTCGCAGTTGGTCTTCCCGGATCAGAGCGCGCTGGATGCGGCAATCGCTGCGTGCCAAGCGGGAACTCTGCCGCAGAGCATCTGCCAATATCTGGGCATATCTTAACGGCGGTTTCGGTTCCCACCGCCTCAGAACCGCTTATGGGGACGCCGATCATCTAAGAGGATGATAAAAGCTCTCACAGGTCTCCTGTGAGAGCTTTTTATTGCGTGGGCACAAGGGAGTGACGAATGGTGAGGCAGCGGAATGCCGTGCCCTTCCAAAAGCATGTCCTCGATCTTCACACTGCCCGCGCAGCGGCATGTTGGTCTCGTGAGCTTTTGCGCTATCATTGGCGTCGCTTGACTTACCACAAATAGGATTTCCTCATGGCAAAACCAATTGGAGTACAACTTTATTCGGTTCGGGAGGCGCTCGCGCAGGACTTCGAGGGCGTCGTGAGAAAGATCGCCGCGATGGGCTACAAAGGCGTCGAACCCGCCGGATTCCCCGGCACGACCCCTCAAGCCGCCGCCGATCTGTTCCGGTCGCTGGGGCTGGAAGTGCCCAGCGCCCATACGCCGCTTCCGCTGGGCGACAAGCGCGAAGAAGTGCTGAGCAACATGCGCGCGCTGGGCTGCACGTATCTGGTCTGCCCGCACATCCCCCCGGAGGAGTACAAAACCGTCGAAAGCACTCTCGCGGTTTGCGAGCGGCTGAACCAAGCTAACCGCATCACGCGCGACGCGGGCATGACGCTCGCGTATCACAATCACTGGTTCGAATACGAGCCGCTGGGCGATACCTATCCCTACAAAGTGATGATGGATCATCTCGACCCCAGCGTCTGCTTCCAGATTGACACCTACTGGGTGAAGGTGGGGGGGCTAGACCCGGTCGCCGTGATCCAGGAGATGGGGGCGCGCGCGCCGCTGCTGCACATCAAGGATGGACCGCTGGTGCGGGATCAGCCGATGGTGGCGGTTGGCTCCGGCAAGATGGACATTCCGGCGGTGATCGCGGCGGGGACGGCTGCCGAGTGGCTGATCGTGGAACTGGATCGCTGCGCCACCGACATCATGCAGGCGGTTCAGGACAGCTACAGCTATCTGGTGGGGAAGGGGTACGCCAGTGGAAACCAAAGTTAGAGTTGGCATCGTCGGCTGCGGCAACATCTTCCCGGCATACGTGAAAGGCTGCCGCGCCTTCAAGATTCTGGAACTCGCAGCCTGCGCCGACCTGATCATCGAGCGGGCAGAGGCGCGCGCAAAAGAGTTCGGGATTCCGAAGTTCTCGTCGGTGGAAGCTCTGCTGAGCGACCCGGACGTGGACGTGGTGATCAATCTGACGGTTCCGGTCGCGCACGCGGAGGTCAGCCTATCGGTGATCGCAGCCGGAAAGCACATCTACAGCGAAAAGCCGCTGGCGATCACCCGCGCGGACGGCAAAGCCATCGTGAGCACTGCACAGGCGAAGGGCGTGCGGGTCGGCTGCGCGCCGGATACCTTCCTCGGCGGCGGCTTGCAGACCTGCCGCAAGCTGATCGACGACGGCGTGATCGGCGTTCCGGTGGCGGCGACCGCGTTTATGGCGTCGCGGGGCCCAGAGTCGTGGCATCCCAACCCGGATTTCTTCTATAAAGTGGGCGGCGGCCCGCTGTTCGACATGGGACCTTATTATTTGACCGCGCTGGTGAATCTGCTGGGGCCGGTGCGCCGCGTGACCGGATCGACCCGCATCTCGTTCCCGGAGCGGATCGCTACCAGTCAGGCGCTCAATGGGCACCGGATCGCGGTTGAAGTGCCAACTCATGTCGCGGGCGTGCTGGATTTCGCCAGCGGCGCGGTGGCGACCCTGATCACCAGCTTCGACGTGTGGACGCACAGCCTGCCGCGCATCGAAATTTACGGCTCGGAAGGCACGCTGAGCGTCCCTGATCCGAACACCTTCGGGGGGCCGGTCAAGATCAAGCTGGGCAAAGAGGGCGAATGGCGCGAGGTTCCGCTCACCCACAGCGATCAGGTGAGCCGGGGGATCGGCGTGGCGGACATGGCATACGGGTTCAGCTACGGGCGTCCGCACCGCGCCAGTGGCGATCTGGCGTATCACGTGCTGGACGTGATGCACAGCTTCGGCGATGCGTCGGATTCGGGCAAGCACGTGCTGGTTGAAAGCACCTGTCCGCAGCCCGCGCCGCTGCCGGTCGGCTTGCCCGTCGGAGAGTTGGACGGTGTAACCCCGTAGCGACCCTTTTATAATGCACCGGACGACTAATCAAGATGAATGTTCGGTTACAGATTGAACCGGAAATGTGCAATTTAATTTCGCCAATTGCCCCTTCGTATTATAATCTTGGGGAATTACGACAACTCGTATCCGAGTTTAATCTGCCAAGTGAATAGCGCTGCCCTTCCCTGTCACATTCAGGAGTAAATATGAGCAGGAAAATCTTAGTCACGCTGTCCGAATACGGATATTGGGGCGAAGAACTCATCGGTCCCCTCGACGTGATGAACGAGCAAGGCTGGGAATACACGTTCGTGACGGCGCGCGGACATCGCCCGCCCGCCCTCCCACCGAGCATGGAAGTTGGGTTCTACGATCCGCCACTGCACAAGGTGGTGACCGACGAATACTACGCCAAGCGTACGAAAGAAGTGGACGAGTCCGACCTGCTGGCAAACCCGGTCAATCTGGAGGCGTGGTTCCCGGAGCGCCCCTATTTCAACTCTCCGAATTACGGGCATGACCTCGAAGCCTACTACACCGCGCGCGACAAGGCGTGGAAAGATTTGGAGCAGTACGACGCGCTGGTGATGCCGGGCGGCAGCGGGCCCATGATCGACATCAACAACAACCTGCGCATCCACGACCTGATCCTCGGCTTCGTGCATCAAGACAAGCTGGTGGCGGCGGAATGCTACTGCGTGACTGCGCTCGCCTTCGCCCGCGAACTGGAAACCCGCAAGAGCATCATCGCGGGCAAGCACGTGACCGGGCACGCCGTCGAGTACGACTGGAAAGAAGGCACCGGCGTCATGGGCATCAACGCCGATTTCCGCTGGCCCTTCTACCCGCTGGAGTACATCCTGCGCGACGCGACTCAGCCGGGGGGGCAGTATCACGGAGGCGTCGGTCGCACGATTTCGACCATTCTCGATTATCCGTTCCTGACCGGGCGTTCGAACTCAGGACTCGCGGCTGGTGGGTGATCTGCTGGTCGAGGTGCTGGATCACGGTCTGCGCCGTTATGGTTGGTAATCAAGCTCGGTCGGCTCGTATCGGGCTGACCGAGTTCTTTTTGTGGATAAACGAGCGGAAAGCAAGGGCGAACAATGCCGGGTAAACCTGGACGCTTTGCAATGATCGAGCAGTTTCTTGCCGATGACATTCACTTCATGTTCGGCAACCCGGGTACGGTCGAGCAGGGCTTCCTCGATTCGCTGGAAGAATACCCCGATTTCAAGTACATCATGGGGATGCAGGAAACGATTGCGGTGGCGATGGCGGACGGCTATGCCCGTGCGACCAAGAAGCCGACGGTGGTACAGCTTCACAGCGGCGTCGGCTTGGGCAACGGGATCGGCATGATCTATCAGGCGATGCGCGGTCACGCGCCGCTGGTGGTGATCGCGGGGGAAGCGGGCATCAAGTACGACGCGATGGACGCGCAGATGGCGGCTGATCTGGTCGGCATGGCGAAGCCCGTGACCAAATGGGCGATCCGCGTGGTCGATTCGCGCTCGCTGCTGCGGGTGATTCGCCGCGCAATCAAGATCGCCTCAACTCCGCCGATGGGGCCGGTGTTCGTGTGCGTCCCGGCGGACATTCTGGACGAGGAGAACGACGAGCCGATTTTCCCGACGGCGAAGCTGGATACACAGGTCGCGCCGACCGCTGAGTGGATCAACGAGGCTGCCGACAAGCTGAAGGGCGCGCAGCACCCGCTGATGGTCGTCGGCGACGGGATCGCGTTCGCGCGCGCGCAGGACGAAGTGGCGCGCGTCGCGGAAGCGCTGGGCGCGGACGTGTGGGGCGGCGACGCTTCCGAAGTGCTGATCAGCAGCAAGCACCCGCTGTATAAAGGGGGGCTGGGGCACATGTTCGGGCCGTCGAGCGCCAAGATCACCCGGCAAGCTGACGCGGTGCTGGTCGCGGGCACCTATCTCTTCAACGAAGTGTTCCCGAACTTCGAGGGCATTTTCACGCCCGGCGTCCCGGTGATCCACATTGACCTGAACGCCTACGAAATCGCCAAGAATCACCCGGTGGACATGGCGGCGGTCGCCGATCCCAAGCTCACGCTGGGGATGCTGGCGGACGCGCTGGCGCGCCGGATGTCGCCCGCGCAAAAGCAGGCGGCGCAGGCGCGGCTCGAAGCCAGCCGCTCGGCTCAAGAGTCGGCGCTTCAGAAACAACTCCAACACGACCAATCGGTGCGCGATCAAGTGCCGATGCACGCCTCGCGCTTTATGGAAGAACTGGCGAAGCAGGTCCCCAGTGACGTGATGGTCTTTGACGAAGCGCTCACGGTTTCGCCGGACTTGACCCGCTATCTGCCCCCGACGCTGCCGGATCACTTCTTCCAGACGCGCGGCGGATCGCTGGGCGTCGGCATTCCCGGCGCAATCGGCGTCAAGGTGGCGAACCCCGACAAGACCGTGATCGGCTTCACGGGCGACGGCGGCAGCATGTACACCATTCAGGCGTTGTGGACGGCGGCGCACTACAACATCGGCGCGAAGTTCGTCATCTGCAACAACCAGAGCTATATGCTGCTGAAGCTCAACATTCTCCAATACTGGCACGAACAGGTGGGCGAGGCGACGCACTCCTTCCCGCACAGCTTTGACCTCGGCGATCCCGTGATCGACTTCGCGGCGCTGGCACACTCGATGGGCGTGCCCGCCGTTTGCGTGGACAGCCCGGATGAAGTCGAGGCGGCGGTCAAGCAGATGCTCGAAACCGAGGGGCCGTTTCTGGTCGACATGGTGATCACGAACGAAGTGCCGGGAGCGTAAGCTCGATGTCACTCGGAAGAGAGTTCTACGAGCGTCATATCCGGCTGCTGGAAGCTCAGGATGTCGACGGGCTGATTGCGCGCCAGTATGACGACGATGCTGCGCTGACCACCTTCGATTTCACGATCCGGGGGCGCGAAGCACTGCGCGCCTATTTCATTCAATACCTGAAGCAGCTTGGGAGCATGAAGCTGAAGTCTACCGACAAATTCTCGGAAACCGACAACTCGGTCTTCTTCGAAGCGACCATCGAGACGGCACACGGGGTTGCGCACGTGTACGACGTGTTCGTGCTCAAGGACGGCAAGGCGATCCGCCAATTCGCGGGATTGATTTCGTTTGTACCTTTCAAAGCTGATGGAGGAACAGTAACCGATGCCACTCACTCAAGAGGAAATTCGCGCGATGGCGGACGAATGGTTCCGCAAGCTGGACGAGCACGTGCGCGAAGTGGAACTGCTGCCAGTTTTTGGTCAGCGAGGGGCTGAAGCAGGCGTGGCCCGATTACGACGTGAACAGCTTGGGCGATTTCGAGGGCTGGTATCAGCGCGCGCTGCGCCTGTTCTTCAACGAGCAGCATACCATGAAGGAGTTCAACGGTCATGCTGAACGGCGATGGCTCGAAGGCGGACGTGAAGCTGGTGGTCAACTGGAAGGCGAGCACGTGGACGCCGGGCGACAAGAACAGCAAGCAGTTGGACATGGACGCCTACCAGACATGGGATAGTCGTTGCCGTCGCCGCAAACGGGCAAGCCGCAGATCAAGACCATTCTGAGTGGATGACGTGAAGCTGACGCCGGGATCGGCGTCGCTTTAGGTCGGAGCGCGCTCCCTGTTTGTGGGCAGTGCCGTCGTTTTCAGCTCTATTGCGGCAACCAAATTTCATCCGAGTTTCGTAGGTAAGAGGAGATCAATAAAGCAATGCCAAGCGTAAGCAGAAAAGCTTTGCACCATGCGATGGGCAACCAAAGCTGAGGAGCAGGCGGAGCAGACCGAAGCACCCGCACCTGGTCGCAAATATGCAGGTGCATTTTCCGCTATTACGGCAAGTTCGCGGCGGGGGATTGGGAAGGTCTCAAGCGTGAGAGCTTCCACCCGGATATGACTTGGAACATGCCCGGTCACCATCCGCTGTCTGGCGCGCATGAAGGCGTCGGACGCAGCGATTTCCTTCCTCGAGCGCGCTGTTACCAGGCGGGCATCCACGTCGATAACGTCCACGTCGGCGAACTGGACGACGGCGACCGTCATCGAAAAGCACATCGGGCACGCCAATTTTGAAGGCGAAGAGTTTGTTCTTCCCGACCTGCACCACCTACGAAATCCGCGATGGGCGCATTTATCAACGTTCAGGTTCACACGGGTGATCCGGCGGCTGCCGAACGCTTCATGTGGCTGCGCTTCCAGCTGAAGCCAGTTCCTGAGCGTCTTGAAGGCGAATTACTAAAAGAGGCGAGGTGTCAGTCGATGGCAAACGTAAGCGCAGAGCGCGTCCAGAAGGCGTATGCGGCGCTTGGTACTCTCGATGACAAGATCATGGACGAGTACTGGGACAAGGACATGGTTTGGCTGGTTCCCGGTCACAACCCTGTGTCCGGCTGGTATCACGGGCGGACGGCATTCATCAACTTCATGAAGCGGGTCGGCGAGCTTTCCGACGAGCAGCTTCCGAATGCAGGTCATCACCATCACCACCAACGAAGAGTACTCGACCGACGTGACCAATAATCAGGCACATCGGGCGGGTGCGCCGGAGGTCAAGCTGAACATCGACGTGGGGCATACCCTCCGCTGGCGCAACGGCAAGGTGATCGCTGGCAAGGGCGGCATCTTCGGCGACGGCACCGATCAATACGATCATTTCTGGGGCTACCGCGCTAACTCCAAGTAAAATGTGCGGGGCTGAAAAGGCGAAGGTTTCCGCCTTTTCAGCCCGCTATTTCTTCTTGAAAAATAGTTTTACTTCTGGTGCACTACGCAAAGCCGAAAAGACTTGAGAAGGATAAGGGTCTATGCCAATCATCACGGTGCAGTTCATTAAAGATGTGGTTGCTACGCCGGAGCAGAAGAAGCAGTTGATCGTGGAACTGACCAACACGTTTGTCGACATCCTCGGCGACGTGGTGCGTCCGTTCGTCTACTGCATCATTCAGGAGACGCCGCAGGGCGAGTGGGGCATTGCGGGCGTGCCGATGCCTGATCTGGTTTATCTGACCAGCGACAAGCACGCGAAAGTGATCGGGCGCTCCAACGATCTCATGCGCGGCGCCATCGCGCAGATGGCACAGGCGCAGGCGGCGGATGCGCGCTCGAAGGACGAGCAGGCGGACGCGGTCTGGCGAGGAGCCGAAGCGTCCGGCAGCAAGCGCGAATGGCGGCGGCACTACGGAGACGGATCGCGCCTACTGGCAGCGCTGGTTCGATGAAATGTGGAACAAGAAGCACTATGACTATGCTTACCAGATCGTGGATAACAACTTCACGGCGCACGGAGCGGGCGGTCAGGACATCAAGCAGGGACCGGACGGCGTGATCGGCATGATCAAGGCGTGGCACGCCGCGATGCCCGACGGTCATATGACCATTGACGACATCGTCACCGAAGGCGACCTGTCCACGATTCGCATGACGTGGGAGGCGACTCAATCCGGAGCGTTCGGCAATATCCCGGCGAGCAACAAGCGCATCCACGTGACCTCCACCGGGATTGACCGCGTGATCAACGGGAAGATCGTCGAAGGCTGGGGCGAACTCGACATGCTGGGGATGCTGCAGCAGATGGGCGCTATGCCTTCGCCTTCGGGCAACTAGCTTCGTCCAGTTTAGCAACTGATAAAGGGAGAGCCATGCCAGTCATCACGGTACAGTTTATCAAGGATGTGGTCGCTACACCGGAGCAGAAAGAGCAGTTGATCGTTGAATTGACGAATACGTTCGTCAATATCCTCGGCGACGTGGTGCGCCCGTTCGTTTACTGTATCATTCAGGAAACGCCGCAGGCAGAGTGGGGCATCGCAGGCGTGCCGATGCCTGATCTAGTTTATTTGACCAGCGAGCAGCACGCGCAAGTGATTGACCGCTCGAACACCCTGATGCGCGCCGCGATTGCGCAGATGCAGGGGCAGTCGTCCTCCAACGGTTCTGGACCCGGCTCCACAACGGACGAACAAGCCGACCAGATTTGGCGCGGCGAAGCTTAACGGTAAAGGGAACCGAATGCCTATCATTACTGTGCAGTTCATCGAAGACGTGGTGGCTACGCCGGAGCAGAAGCGCGAGCTGGTCGTGCGGCTGACCGACAAATTCGTCGAGATTCTGGGCGATGTGGTGCGCCCGTTCGTGTACTGCATCATTCAGGAAACGCCCCAGCAAGAGTGGGGGATTGCCGGGGTGCCCATGCCTGATCTGGTCTACTTGACCAGCGAGCAGCACGCCGAAGTGATCGAGCGCTCGAATTCGCTGATGCGCGCCGCAATCGCGCAGATGCAGGTTGGGGCACCGGCTCCGCAGTCGGCGGCGAATGGGGCAGCGCCCGACGCTGACGACCCGCGCGTGATCCGCAACCGCGCTGTCGTCCACGATTTCTATCAGGCGATGAACCATCGAAACTTCGATCAACTGTCCGCATTGCTTGATCCGAACTTCGTGCATCATGGCGGCACGAGCGGCGATCTGGTCGGTGCGCAAGCGCTGATCGCCTCGCTTGATCCGCTGCTGGAGTCGATGCCGGATTTGCGGCTCACCGAGGATTACGTGGTCGCGCAGGGCAGCTCGGTCGCGGTACGTGGTCGCAGCATTGGCACCTATCTCCGCAGCTACATGGGTGCGAAGCCGACCGGGGAGAAAATCGTCTCGTCCAGCATCAGCATCTATCGGCTGAATGAACAGGGGAAAATCGTCGAGCGCTGGCAGGATTTTGATCAACTGAACATGCTGCAACAGCTTGGCGTCATTCCGTCAAACGGAAGTTAACGGGCTTTTCAGAGGGGTCGAAGCGTAGTGGCTACCGAACAAGACCGCAACAAAGCGCTCGTGCTTCAGATGTACGACGAAGTTTGGAACAAAGGCAACATCGACTATATCAACGTCGCGGTATCGCCGGAATTCAAGGATCACCCGCCGAAGCGCTTCGTGGAATTGCCAGATCGGGGACGCGACGCACTTTCCGAGTCCGCCGCAACTCTGCGCGCCGCGGTTCTCGATTATCATGATCAGATGATTCAGGTCGTGGTAGAAGGCGACCGGGTTTGCTACGTGGGACGCATCACCGGAACCCATACACAGCCGTTCTTACAAATGCCAGCCTCCGGCAACGCAATCAACATGCTGGGGATCACGGAGTATCGGCTGCAAGACGGCAAGATTGTCGAGAGGTGGGGTATATTGGATGGCGTCGGCTTAATCGCTCTGGCGTCTGCGCCGGGGCATTAAGGAAGAGGATTTACTGGAATGTCAAAATCGCCAAACAAGCAGGTCTATCGACGCTTTGTCGATGAAGTCATCAACAAGGGCAACTTGAGCATCATTTCCGAGTTGTACCATCCCGATTACGTCGATCACTCCGCTCCGCCGGGGGCACCGCAAGGGCTGAGCGTGTTCGATCAGGTGGCGGCGATCCCGAAGATGTTCCGGGGCGCGTTCCCGGACGTGCATTTCACCATCGAGAGCATGGTGGAGCAGGGGGATTGGGTTGCGACGCGGGTCACGGGGCAGGCGCAGCATTTGGGGCGTCCGTTCATGGGCATTCCGCCGACGGGTCGCTCACCTCGCCGTTTCGGGGCGAGGTGAGCGGCACTCAAGCTAGATATTTGGCTCATTTATGCGGGGAAGCAAGATGCGAAAAGAGGATGAATTAAAAAGGCGGTTTCGCCACATCCCCGAAATCATCATGAATAAGGGTGAAACCGACATCGCCGACCTTGAAATCGCCGAGGATTACGTCGAGCACATTCCGATGCCTCCGCAGTTTTCCACCAATCGGGCGGGCTTCAAAGGCTTCGTCGGAATGCTGCGCACCGCTTTCCCTGACCTGCATTATGATGTCGATCACCTCACCACCAACGACTTGATCGGCGAAAACCAGAAGGTCGTTCACCGGATCGTCGCTCATGCAACTCACGACGGACCGTGGGGACCCATCCCCGCCAGCGGCAACCGGATGTCTTGGACGGAAATTCACATCGGGCTGTACGTAGAAGGCAAGCTGGTCGAACACTGGGGCAACATCAATACGCTCGCCATCATGCAGCAGATGGGCGTGATCCCCGGCTGGTACGAGCGTCCGCCGGTGCCGCCGCGCCCGATGATCGCCGGGAACACGACCACCTCCTACGAGGAAAACGTGGCGATGGTTCGCCGCTTCGTCCACGACGTGTGGAACAAAGGCGTAATAGATGCCGCCGACATCCTGATTCACCCGCAGAGCATCGACCCAAGCTACCCGGAGTTTCCGGTTGGACCGGAAGGCGCGAAGCTGGCGGTGATGATGTTCCGGCAGGCATTTCCCGATCTGTACATGTTCATCGAGGACGTGATCGCCGAAGAAGACGTGGTGGCGATCCGCTTCGTGATGGCGGGCACCCACGAAGGCGTTTTCATGGACATCGCGCCGACCGGGAACACGGTCGAGGTCGGCGGGTGCAGCATTTTCCATTTTGGCGATGGGCAGATTATCGAGCGCTGGCAGGAATTCGACATGCTGGGGCTGCTGGGACAGCTTGGCGTCGGCATGTCTGGCTGATGAGTTTTTACTGTGCCCCTGACTTTTTGAAGGAGACCAGAGCTATGGGCATTCGTGAGGAACGTAAGGTCGCAATACAACGTATGTACGACGAAACCAACAACGGGAATATTGAAGTCCTGCGCGAGCTGCTAGCGGATGATTTCGTCAGCTACGGCGGCGCTGGTTTCCAAGATTTGCACGGGGCACAGGCGTTCATCGACCTGTGGAAGACCTTCACGGCAGCGTTCCCGGATTTGAAGTTTCACGTGCAGCAGATCGTGATGGACGATGATATGTGCGCCGTGCGCGGCATCCAAACCGGGACGCATCTGGGGAATTTCCTCGGCATGGTTCCGGCGACCGGGGTCAAGGTCGAGTGGACGGGCACGGCGATCTTCCGCTACGACGACGACGGCAAGATCGTCGAGCGTTGGCAAGACCTCGACAACCTCAGTTTGTTTCAGCAGCTTGGCGTCATTCCACCGTTTGGCTCGGCGGGCGGCTGACGCGCTCGCAGAGACTTCTCGCTACTGCATGGTTCATTAGGAAGGATCATCCTCATGGGAAACATTGAGCAAAACAAGGCGATTATGCGCCGCATGATTGACGAAATCTGGAACAAGGGGAATCTGCTGGTCGCGGACGAACTGTTCTCGCCCGACCACTACAGCCCCAGCGCGCCCGATCTGCCCAAAGGACCGGAGAGCGTGAAAATGCTGGCGACCATGTTCCGCAGCGCCATGCCCGACTATCACATGAACATCGACCTGATCATGGCGGACGAGGACAAGGTGGTCGCGCGCTTCACCCAGTGGGGCACCCACGTCGGCGCGCCGCTGATGGGGATGCCGCCCAGCGGTCGCCGCGCGGAGTGGACGGAAATCGGCACGCTGGAAATCAAGAATGGCAAGATCGTCCGCAGTTGGTACGAAGTTGACATGCTTGCCCTGCTTCAGCAATTGAATCCGCAGTCATAACCGGAGGACAGCATGACTAACCGTGAGATCATCGAGAAGTATTTCGAGTACGCCAATGCTGGGGACTGGAATGCGTGGAGTGATCTGTTCAGCGAGGACTGCATCTACGACGAGCAGCAAGCCGGGCATATCGAAGGTCGTGAGACCCTCCGCAGTATCGTTCTTGGCTTTCCGAAGTCCTTTAAGTCCTTCACCAACACGCCGCGATATATCTTTGTCTCCGGCAATCAAGGGGCAGCGGTGGCGCACATCTCAGCTCGCGCCCTGAAGTACCCCGACGAGCCGATAGAGGCAGAAGCTATGAATTACTTCCAGTTCAAGAATGGCGAAATCGTCTACGCGGAGAATTTCCACGACACGAAGCCGTTCGCACCGTTCCAGCGGCAGTTGAGCGAGGGATCATGAGCGACACGTACGATTACATTGTCATCGGGGCAGGGGCGGGCGGCTCGGTGGTCGCCAACCGCCTGAGCGAAAACCCCGATGCCAAAGTCCTGCTGCTGGAAGCTGGGACGGGCGAGATTCCACCTGCGGTGCGGATTCCGGCGGCATGGCCCACCCTCTGGAACACCGACATCGACTGGCGCTACCTGAGCGTGCCGCAGGACGCGCTGAATGGTCGCCCGGTTTACGAGCCGCGCGGCAAAGTGGTCGGCGGGTCGAGCGACTTCTACATCATGATGCATATTCGCGGACACGTCTCGGACTTCGACAACTGGGCGTACAACGGCGCGCCGGGTTGGGCGTATGACGACGTGAACAAGTATTTCCAGAAGCTGGAAGATCAAGAAGACGACACCAGCCCGTGGGCGGGTCATGGCGGCATGATCAGCGTGATCAACGCCAAGAATCACAAGCCGAACCCGACTTCGGCGGCGTTCATCGAAGCCTGCGCGGAACTGGGCTATCCCCGCACCGACGATTTCAACGGGCCCAACATGATCGGCGCGGGCTGGCATCACGTCAACATCAAGAACGGCAAGCGTCATGGCGCGAACGAAGCCTACATCGAGCCGATTCTGGGCAAGCGCCCGAACTTCACGCTCAGCCCCAACTCTCAGGCGACCAAGCTGCTGTTCCGGGGGAGCCGCTGCACCGGAGTTGAATACAAGCAGGGGCGCACGAAGCTCAAGGCATACGCGGACAAGGAAGTGATCGTCTGCGGCGGCGCGATTGAGTCGCCGCACCTGCTGATGCTCTCCGGCATCGGCAACCCGGAGCATTTGCAGCAGAACGGCATCGACGTGAAAGTCGCGCTGCCCGGCGTGGGCGAGAACTTCCACAATCACGTGCTGACCGGGCTGATCTACGAGACCACGCGCCCGGTTCCGCCGCCCAACCTCAACATGTCCGAATCCGCCATGTTCGTCAAGTCCGATCCGGGCTGGGTGGGACCTGACCTGCAAATGGCGTTCGTTCACGTGCCTTTCGACATCATCGTTGGGGCGAAGAACCCCAACGCGGTCAGTATGCTGCCCGGCGTCGTCCGCCCGCTCTCGCGCGGCTGGATTCGGCTGGCAAGCGGCGACCCGCTGGATAAGCCGCTGATCAACGCCAACTATCTCGCGGTGCAGTCGGACGTGGATCGGCTGGTCAAGACCATCGAGATCGGGCGCGAAATCTTCAACGCCAAAGCCTTCTCCGACTGGATCACGGGAAAAGAGCTGCTGCCCGGTCCGCGCGTCAAGACCAAGAAGCAATTGGAAGCCTTCGTCAAGCTGCGTGCCGACTCGTACCATCACCAAGCCGGTTCCTGCAAGATGGGACTCGACTCGATGGCGGTGGTCGATCCAGAGTGCAAGGTTTACGGCGTAGACGGGCTGCGCGTCGCCGACGCCAGCGTGATGCCTTTTGTGCCGTCCGGCAACTGCCACGCCGGAATTCTGATGATCGCCGAGCGCGTATCGGACTTGATCAAGCAGGCACAGCAGTAGACTCGTTCAAACCGGAGAGGGAACAACCCCTCTCCGCACCTTCAATCAGCAAACGGACAAATCATCTATGAGCTTGCAAGGGAAAAAAGTCGGCGTCTTCATCGAGAGCGACTATTACGAACAGGAAATCTTCTACTATCAGCATCGCTTCCCTGAAGAAGGGATCGACTTGCATTTCTTCAGCCGCCTATGGGGACAGCCCTACCTGACGTTTCACGGACACGAGTTTCAAGCCCCCTTCGAGTGCCACGAGAGCTTCGAAGACATGGACGACGAAACTTTGCGCAGTTTCGACGCGATTATCGTTCCTTCAGCAATCGTTTCTGATCGTCTGCGGTATACTCCAGATGTAACCAAGCCTTCACCGGCAGTCGAATTGTTGAAGCGCGCGTTTGCCGAGCCGACCATCATCAAGGGCATCATCTGTCATGGGATGTGGCTGGTTTCGCCCGCGCCGGAACTGGTGCGCGGACGCCGCGTCACCTGCCACAACAACCTGTACGGTGACGTGGTCAACATGGGCGCGATCTACGTGAACGAAGACGTGGTGGTGGACGGTGATCTGATCACCGGGCGCACAGGTGGTCACTGCCACCTGTTCGCGCGGAAGATCATCGACACCTTATACGAGAAACAAGGGGGACGCTGATGACATTTTCCCACGTGGCTTTAACCTGCAAAGACCCGATTGCGACCGAGCGGTTCTACACCAACTACTTCGGCTTCACGCGCGGCGCGGTGTTCGACATCGGCGGCGGGAATCAACTGGTCTTCATCAAGTCGGGGGACGTGTATCTGGAACTGTTCCCCGGCGCTGAGGATCGACCGGGCGCGCCGCCGGAGAAGGATGGCTATCCGAACTCAGGGCGTTCGCCACATCGCCTTTCAGGTCGAAAACGTCGATGCCAAGCTCGCCGAAATGGGGGACGCGGCGAAGATCACGCTGGGTCCGCTCGATTTTGACGGCTTTATCCCCGGCTGGCGCACCGTCTGGATTTCTGATCCCGAAGGGAATATCGTCGAGATCAGTCAGGGATACAAAGACCAAGCTCATCCGCCTGCTCTTGAGTCATAACGCGAGGACACTGTGAATAATTTCGATTTTACCTTTTCCGATACCATTCAGGGGTACGTCTCCTACTTTGACCGCCGCGAACGCTCGGTGCAGTTGACCACCTCGGATGGCAGGCAGTACAAGGGGCTGTTGGCATCCAACGCCTACGCGCGAATTGCCGAAAACCTTGACGAGCCTTACGCGGACGCGACCCGGCGGCTCGGCGAACTGCTCACGCCGGGACAGTTGGTCTACGCACACGGCATGTTCTATCCCGAAGGCGGCGAGGTCAAGTTCGAGATCAAGTGGCTGGTGTTCCCCGGCAACGCGCCCAACGTCTACCGCCAGAATGAACAGGACTGGTGGATCAAGCAGATTCACTCGATTGCCAGTTCCTACATCAAATGGCAGTTCAACTATCCGACTGAGGACATTGACTGGCGCAACTATCGCACCTTCCTGCACCTCGGCGGCGAAAAACGCGGCGATTTCCTTCAGGAAACCGACACTATTTCCCGGCTGATTTACGGCTTTTCATCAGCGTTCATGCTGACCGGAGAAGACAGCTTCCTCGAAGCCGCCGAGCGAGGCACCGAGTACCTACGCGAACACATGCGCTTCTACGACGCCGACGAAGACCTGATCTACTGGTATCACGGGATTCAGGTCAACGGCGATCAGGAGCAGAAGCTGCTGACTTCCGAGTTTGGCGACGACTACGACTCGATCCCGGCGTACGAGCAGATTTACGCGCTGGCGGGGCCGATCCAGTGTTACCGCGCCTGTGGCGATCCGCGCATCCTCTACGACGCCGAAAAGACGATTGACCTGTTCGACAAGTATTACATCGACCGCGAGAAGGGCGGCTATTTCAGCCACATCGACCCGATCACGCTCGATCCGCGTGCCGACATGCTCGGTCCGAACAAGGCGCGCAAGAACTGGAACTCGGTGGGCGACCATGCGCCCGCCTACCTGATCAACCTGTATCTGGCGACCGGCGAGCAGAAATACGCCGATTTCCTCGAATACACTTTCGACACCATCACCGAGCATTTTCAGGACTACGACGAGAGTCCGTTTGTGCAGGAGAAGTTCCACGAGGACTGGAGCAAAGACCAGACATGGGGCTGGCAGCAGAACCGCGCAGTGGTCGGGCATAACCTGAAGATCGCCTGGAACCTGACCCGGATGCAGGCGCTCAAGAAGAAGGACAGCTACGAGCAGTTCTCCAAGAAAATCGCCGACCTGATGCCTCAGTGGGGCATGGACAAGCAGCGCGGCGGCTGGTATGACATGGTCGAGCGTGTGCGTCAGCCGGGCGAGGAATTCCATCGCGTGGTCTGGCACGACCGTAAAGCATGGTGGCAGATGGAGCAGGGCATTCTGGCTTATCTGATCATGTTCGGCTACTACGGCGACGAGGAATTCAAGCGGCTGGCGACCGAATCCTCGTCCTACTACAACGCCTTCTTCCTCGATCACGGCGACGGCGGGATTTACTTCAATACGCTGGCGAACGGTCTGCCTTATCTGCTGGGCAACGAGCGTCTGAAGGGCAGCCACTCCATGAGCGGTTATCACTCGATGGAGTTGTGCTATCTCGCCTCCACCTACACTAACCTGATGATCTTCAAGCAGCCGATGGACTTCTACTTCAAGCCGATTCCCGGCGGCTTCAAGGACAACTGCCTGCGGGTCGCGCCGGATTTGCTGCCAGCGGGTTCGATCAAGATCGACTCGGTTGAAATCGAAGGCGCGCCTTACGACGACTTCGACGCTGACGCCTTGACGGTCACACTTCCGCAGACGGATCAGCGCGTGAAGATCAAGGTGCGGATCGTGCCTACGGGAGCGGAGTAAGTCGATGGAAGTACAGGTCAAACCGTATGAGGATGCAACCGTTGTAGCGGCAAGCGGCGATGTCGATGGCAGCACCGCGCCCGAACTTCAAGAGCAGGTCTTGGCGGTAGCCCAGCCGGGCTGCCGCCTGCTGCTGGATTTCTCGAAGGTGGATTACATGTCCAGCGCCGGGCTGCGCGTGATGCTGCTGCTCTACCGCCAGATTTCCGGCGGCAAGGGCAAAGCCGTGATCGTCGGTCTGAATGACGACATTCGCGGCGCCATGTCCGCGACCGGGTTCCTCAAGTTCTTCACCACCGCCGACACCCTCGAAGCAGGCAAGGCTGCATTGGATCAGTCCTGATGGATCGCATTGACACTTACGCAACCCACGAGTATCAGGGGTATCGGATGCGCGCCGGGCATACGCTCCCTTTTGGGGCGACGCTGGTTCCCGGCGGCGTGAATTTCTCGGTTTACTCCACTCACGCCACCTCCTGCACGCTGGTGCTGTTTGAGAAGCACGCGACGCAACCGCTGGTGGAAATCCCGTTCCTCGACGAGTTCAGCATCGGCGACGTGTACGCCATGATCGTGTTCGACCTCGACTACGAGAACATCGAATACGGCTTCCGCATGGATGGGCCGTGGGATCCGACTCACGGGCAGCGGTTCGACAAGACGAAAATCCTGATGGACCCGTATGCGAAGGTGATCGGCGGACGCGACATCTGGGGCGTGACGCCGGACTGGAACAACGTCTACCAGCACCGCGCGCGCCCGGTGCTGGACGATTTCGACTGGGAAGACGATACGCCGCTGGAAACGCCGATTGAAGACCTTGTCATCTACGAGATGCACGTGCGCAGCTTCACCAAGCATCCGTCGTCGGGTGTTCGTCCGGCGGGGATGTTCGCGGGCATCATCGAAAAAATCCCGTATCTGAAGTCGCTGGGCGTGAACTGCATCGAACTGCTGCCGATCTACGAGTTCGACGAGTTCGAGAACAGCCGCGTGCATCCGACGACGGGCGAAATGCTGTACAACTATTGGGGCTACAGCACGGTCGGCTTTTTCTCGCCGAAGGCGGGCTACGCGACTACCGGCAAGTACGGGATGCAGGTGGACGAGTTCAAGAACCTCGTGCATCAGCTTCACGGCAACGGCATCGAAATCATGCTCGACGTGGTGTTCAATCACACCGCCGAGGGCAACGAAATGGGACCGTACATCTCCTTCCGGGGCATCGACAACCTGACCTACTACATGCTCACCCCGGACGGCTACTACTTCAATTTCAGCGGCACCGGGAACACGCTCAACTGCAACAATCCGGTTGTCCGCAACATGGTGCTGGACTGCCTGCGCTACTGGGCTGCCGAGTACCACATCGACGGCTTTCGCTTCGACCTCGCGGCGATTTTGGGGCGCGCGCCAAACGGCGCGCCGCTCGCCAACCCGCCGCTGCTCGAAGGGCTGGCGTATGACCCGATCCTCGCCAAATGCAAGCTGATCGCTGAGGCGTGGGACGCGGGCGGGCTTTATCAGGTCGGCTCCTTCCCGGCATACGGTCGCTGGGCGGAGTGGAACGGCAAGTACCGCGATGCCCTGCGCAAGTTCATCAAGGGCGACGAGGGCTTGGTGGGCGAAATGGCGCAGCGGGTGCAGGGTTCCCCTGACCTGTACTCCATGCGCGGACCGACCGCCTCGATCAACTTCATCACGGCGCACGACGGCTTCACGCTGATGGACTTGGTGTCCTACAACGAGAAGCATAACGAAGACAACGGCGAGAATAATAACGACGGCGCGAACGACAACGACAGTTGGAACTGCGGTTGGGAGGGCGCGACCGACGATCTGGGCATCAACGCGCTGCGTCACCGCCAAATCAAGAACGCGCTGGCGATCCTGATGACCAGTCAGGGCGTGCCCATGATCCTGATGGGCGACGAAGTCGGGCGGACGCAGAACGGCAACAATAACACCTACTGCCACGACAACGAACTGAACTGGCTGGACTGGGGCTTGCTGGACAAGAATGCTGATCTGCTGGGCTTCACCCGCAACCTGATCGCCTTCCGGCACGCACACCCGATCCTGCGCAACCGAGAGTTCTTCCAGCACAGCGACTACCTCGGCAAGGGACTGCCGGACCTGAGCTTTCACGGCACCCAGCCGTGGCAGCCCGATTGGACCGACAACAGCAGTCATACGCTGGCGTTTCTGCTCAACGGCGATTATGCTAAGAACGGGAACGACGACTGCATCTACGTTGCCATGAATCTCTACTGGGACTCGGTCTGGTTCACGATTCCGGCGCTGCCATCCGGCAAGAACTGGTACGTGTTCGCCAATACCGGGGTCGAATCACCGGAAGATAGCTGGACGCCGGGCAGCGAGCCGCTGTTAGGCGACCAGTCGAATATCGTGTTGGGCAGCCGCTCGGTTATCATACTTGTCGGACGTTGAAGGTGAGGAGCAATCAGGATGGCTTTTGAATCAACTCTGGAGATGCAAGGCGACATCGCCAAGATCACGCTGAGCGGGGAACTGGACGCGAGCGTTGCGCAGGTTTTCCGCGACAGCATCGAAGAAGCGGCAAACCAACACGCGAAGAAGCTGGTGCTGCTGCTGGAGTTGCTGGCGTATATGTCCAGCGCGGGCTTGCGCACGCTGGTGTTCGCCAGTCAGAAGATGGGGAAGAGCGTGACCATCTACGTGGTCGGAGCGCAGCCGCAGGTGGTCGAACCGATCCGGCAGACGGGCTTCCATCACAGCGTCACCATGCTGGACAGCTACGACCCCGCCGTAATCGAGGCGTAGACTTCACGGACGGTCAAGGGAGGGCGTCACGCAGGGACGCCCTCTCATTTTCACCGGATTTTCCTGATCGTTGGTTTCTGCACAGCTCAAATAGGTCACTTATGTCAGAACCCAGTCTTTCACCAATTACCGTTTCTGGAAAATTTGATAAAATGGGCGAATCCCTCAAGCTCCTGCGCGACTACGCGGTGCAGGCGGCGGAACAAGCCGGACTCCCGAAGACGAGAGTCGAGGGCTTGCGGATGGCGGTCGATGAATACGCCACCAACATCATCACCTACGGCTACCGCGATTCCGGTCTGGATGGGGTGATCGACGCCAACGCAACCGTCGACGACGACAACCTCGTGATCTCGCTGATCGACACAGCATCGGCTTTTGACCCGACCATGCGACCCGATCCGACCAATTTGGACGACCCATTAGAAGAACGAGACATCGGCGGGCTGGGCATTATGTTGGTGCGGCAGAGCGTCGACGAATGGCGCTACGAGCGGGTGGGAAATCAGAACTGTAATCATTTTGTATTAAGGCGCAGGTAATCCATGAGCAATCAAGGTAACCGTTTTTTGGTCGTTGACGACAACGAAGCGCACCGCAGCGAACTGGCGGGCTATTTGCAGGGCGAGGGCATTGCCGTCGATACCGCATCGGATGGACAGGAGGCGGTCGACAGGCTGGACGCGCAGTCCTACGATCTGATGCTGTTGGGCGTCAATCTGCCCAAGCTGAGCGGTTATCAGGTATTGGAACACATGAAAGCCGACTCCAAGCTGGAGTTGACCCCGGTGATTATGGTCTCCTCGGTTGGCGATCTGGACAGCGTGGCGCGCTGCATCGACTTGGGCGCGGACGATTACATACAGGAGCCGTTCACCAACCAACTGCTGGACATGCGGATTTGCATCACCCGGCAGAAGCACGGCATCGAGAGCGAGCAGCAGCTTCACATCCAGCGCGTCGAAAAGCTGGCGGATCAGATGGAGCACATCATTCTGCCGATGGGGGTCGCGCTTTCCAGCGAGACCGATTTCGACAAGCTGGCGCAGCGGATTCTGGTGGAAGCGAAAGGCATCTGCAACGCTGACGCCGGGACGCTCTACATGCGTACCAACGAGAACACGCTGCGATTCGCCATCGTGATCACCGAATCGCTGGGTATTCATCTCGGCGGAATCAGCGGCAAGCCGGTCAATTTCGCGCCGCTGCCCATGTATGATCGGGTGACGGGCGCGCCGAACGTTCATAACGTCGCCACTTACGTCGCCCTCAACGGCACGTCGATCAGCATCCCGAACATCTACGAAGAAGGCGATTTCGATTTCGCGGCGACCAAAGCCTTCGACAAGCAGAACAGCTACCGCACTGTCTCCAACCTGACCGTCCCGCTGAAGGACAACAAGGGCGAGGTGATCGGCGTGCTGCAACTGCTCAACGCGCAGGACGAAGCGGGCAACATCATCCCGTTTGACGAATACAATCGACTGGTGGTCGAGTTGCTGTCGTCGCAGGCGGCGGTGGTGCTGAACAATCATATGCTGCTCCAGCAGCAACAGAAGATGTACAAGATCGAGAACGACATTCAGATCGCGCGGCGCATCCAGACCAATTTCCTGCCCAACACACTCCCCGAAGTCCCCGGCTGGGAAATTGGCGGGCGTTTCCAGCCCGCCCGCGAGGTGGCAGGCGACTTCTACGACTTCTTCACGATGATGGGGGATCGGCGGCTGGGAATCATCATCGCGGACGTGTGCGACAAGGGCGTGGGCGCGGCGCTGTTCATGTCACTGATGCGGAGCCTGCTGCGCGCTTTCGCCATGATGAGCCACAACGTCAACTGGGCGGAGAGCCTGTTCGAGGACCCGAATTCCTCGTTCAGCGTGAAAAGCGCGTCCGGGCGGCTGGCGATCCGCGCCAACGCGCTCAAGACGGCGGTGGTCAACACCAACGAGTACATCACCACTCACCACCTTGACCTGAATATGTTCGCCACTATGTTCTTCGGGATGCTCGATCCGGCGACCGGGACGCTGCTCTACATCAACGGCGGTCATCCGCCGGTGTTCATCATCGCGCCGGACGGCACCATCAAGGCGCGGCTGGAACCCACCGGGCCCGCCGTCGGCATGTTCCCCGGCGCGGAGTTTGAAATCCTCGACGCGCATATGGAACCGGGCGACCTGCTGCTCGGCTACACCGACGGCGTGACCGACGCCCGCAATCCCGATGGCAAGCTGTTCCACGAGGAACGGCTGGTTTCGCTGATCCACCCACCGCTCGATTCCGCCAACGGGCTGCTCGACCGGCTGAGCAACGCGCTCTACAACTACATCAGCGACGCGGTGCAGTTCGACGACATCACGATGGTCGCCGCGCGCCGCATCCCGCCGGAAGAATTGAACAAGTAAGCACCAACTCGCTGAATTTGATTCGGGTAGGGGCATGGCGTCGTCATGCCTCTTTTTTTGTCCAGAGTGGGGCACGGCACGCCGTGCCCCTACGGAGATCATTCGGCGGGTGCCGCGAAGTCGCTCAATTTCGCGCTGCTGGGCGTCCCATTCGCCGCCAGTGCGTCGATCCGCGCCTGCGCCTGCTGAACCGCGTCCGCGCCCTCGACCACGCCGATGTGGGTGAACATGGCGACCTGCTCGCCGGGTGCCAGCGTGACCAATCGCCCGCTGCGCCGCTCGGCGTCACGCCCCATCGGCAGGCAGTTGGCAGGCTCGATGCCGCTGACGTAGATTCCCTGCCGCGTATTCTTCCACTGGGTCAAATAGGGCATGGCGGTGGTGTCCCAGTTGACCGTCAAGCCGAAATCGCCGTTGTGGAGCAGAACCTCGCTGCGACCGTCGGCGTCCTGCATCACGTGATGGAAAAACACCTGCTCTTTGTAGCCGACTTCGGGCGCATCATAGGTTGCCCAGTGATCAAAGCCCGGACGCGCCTCGGCATCGCGCGGGTACACCGCTTGATGCGGCGTGACCAGTTCGGCGCCCTCGCTGACCAGCGGAAAGCCGAGGTTGATGTGATAGAGCAGCATCAGCGGCATCGGCTGATCGCCGCGATTGGTCACCACGTCGTTGATGTGGATTACAGGTTCGCTCTGGAACAGGACGTAGCTGCGCTGAAGGCTGAGCTGCTCCCCGAACAGGCGCTGCTCGATCACGGTGCCACGAAGTGTTAGCGACTGCGACGAGCGGTCTACGGCGACATCGACGGCGCGCAGGCGGCTATAGTTCCCGTGCAGGTCGCGGAACTCGCCGGTCATCGCGTCCCGCTCGGCGACGCCGACGTGCGTGAGTTCGCAGGTGGTCAGCAGACCGCCGTTGAACTGCTGGAGCCACGTCCGCCCGAAGTCCGGCGGGAAGGGCGATCCCTGCGCCACCCACGTGAGCGGGATGCCTTTGTAATGCGCCGTCCAGATGTCCATGCCGCGATCCGGCAGGATGGTGAAGTGCAGACCGCTGGCGTTGTAGGCGTCGATGATGCGCATTCCGTTGGCGAGGGTGGACTGCCGGAAGTCGGCGAACTGGCGCGGATCGAGGCTGTGCTGCTTGAGCATCTCGTCGGTCCACGATTGCGGGTCGTTCATGGTATTTCCTTTCAGGCGCGGATCACCTTGACCCCAGCGCTCTCAAGCGCGCGGGTGTGCTCGTCGTTCAATCCGCTGTCGGTCACGAGCACGTCGATTTCGTCCAGCCCGGCGACGCTGAGCGCGAGTGCGTTGCCGAATTTGGTGTGGTCGGCAAGCAGGGCGACCCGCTGGGCGCGCCGGATCATGGTCTTCTTCAGTTCGGCTTCCAGGATGTTGGAGGTGGTGACTCCGCGTTCCGGTGTGAAGCCACCGGAAGCCAGAAAGGTCCAGTCCGCGTTGAACATGTCCAGCGAGCGGATCGCTTGCGGACCGATCAGCGAGTAGGTGAGATTGCGCAGCACGCCGCCGGTCATCACCAGCTCGACCTGCGGGAACTGCATCGCCGCCGCCGCGATATTCATCCCCGGCGTGACGATGCGCAAATACTCCAGATCGCGCGGCAGGTGGCGGATCAGTTCGACGGTGGTGCTGCCCGCATCCACGATGATGGTCTGCCCCGCTTCGATCAACTCGGCAGCGCGTGCCCCAATGCGACGCTTATCCTCCGGGTTGAGCTTGCTGCGCTTGCTCAGCAGCAGCGGCTCCGCCTCGACCACCGGCTGTTTGTAGACCGCGCCGCCCCAGATGACCTCGCATAGCCCGGCAGTTTCCAGCTCGCGCAGGTCTGCCCGGATGGTGACGGTGGACACCTGAAGAATCTGCTTGAGTTCGGCGTTGCGGACGACCCCCTCACGTTCGAGGATGCCCCGGATGATTTGCTGCCGTTCGACGGCGAGAAAAGTCCCTTGTTCGTCCATGCCTCGAATATCCCAAAGTCCGTGAACGAGTTTATTAAGTGCGGCGAACATTGTCAACAGGTTGACAGGCGATGCTTGATTAATTACACTTGTTATGTCGTCCTTCGGGTTAACTTCAATTTGTCGATGGGAATGCCGCTTGGTTACGCTGACCATCCTCGTCTTCGCAATCACGCTTCAGGTTGCCGTGCTGATTTCCGGTCGGGCGTGGGGAGCCATCTGTCGATGGCGGGGAAAATCACAGCGGCGTGGTTCGCACCGAAGGGCTTCGCGTCGATCTTCTACACGCTGGTCATCTGGCGGAGCCGCATCCCGGACATCGTGCTTTTGTTTCAAGTGCTGACGCTGACGATAGTCGCCTCGATTATCGCCCATTCCTCGACCGACATCTTTTTCACGCGCTGGTTTCAAAAACAGAAGGATTCCTAGACTTGGAGGTTCTTTGCGTAGAGGCGCTGCGCCAGCGCGCTGAAAGTGGGGATGTCCACTGGTTTTTGCAGAACGTAGTTCGCCATTGATCGCACATCGTCGGTGATCATGTATGGGTTGGCAGTGACCACCACCACCATCATGCCGCGCCAGCGATCCGATTTGCGGATGATCCGCAGCACGTCCGCGCCGTCCATTCCCGGCATTCTCAAGTCGAAAATCACCAACTGATAGGGATGGCTTTTTAGCTCATTCAGCCCTTTCAAGCCATCATCCGATTCCGTTACACCATAGCCTGCGTGTTCCAGAGCAATTCTGAAGATGTGTCGGTTATGGAAATTGTCGTCGACGACCAATGCGGTGGGCACGAACAACTCCCGGAACTCGCAAACCGGAGATGTGAAACTTATAATGAATTGTACCTTACTTATCTCACGGAAAGCCTAAAGCTTATTTCTTTATTTTTTTTAGTTCCTCTACAATAGTTTTATACGAATTTTACAGAAAGTCATGCGAATGTCGCGCCGACTTCGCATATGCTTGAAGGGCAGCTTGCTGCTGTCCACTTAAGCGACGAAGGGTTGTGCGCGATTGTGCCGGGTCGTTATAACGGAGGTCGCAGAGTGATCAGCAGCGGTGACATGGTTGAAGTGGAAGCAATCGTGGCGGAATGCGCTCAGGTATTGGAGGGGCTGGGCGCAGGACGTGTCAACAGCGTCGCCTATGATACCGCATGGGTGGCGCGTTTGAGCCATGCCTATGACGGAATTGGATTTGACGGCGCACTGCCGTGGCTTCGTCGTCATCAACATCGGGATGGCAGTTGGGGTGGGGACGTGATCCACTTCCACGACCGCTACATTTGCACCCTGACGTCAGCCATCGCGCTCCGCGACGCGGGCAACGGGTCAGCCGATCAGGAACGGATTGATCGGGCGCTGGATTTTCTCTGGCGCGAACATCTGCGCCTGCGGCTGGACGCACACGAAACCATCGGTTTTTCGGTGCTCGCCGTTTCGCTGGTGGAAGAAGCGCGCTCGCTCGGCTTGCGCGTCCCGCCAACGCCTTACGTCGATACCAACGCCATCGACCGAAAGCTCTCGATTCTTCAGCGCAGCCCGCATCTTTGGCGCAACAGCACGATGTCCTTCTCGCTCGAAGCGGTGCGCGCCCGCTTCCCGGAGACCCCCGACTTTTTAGAGACGAATGGATCGGTTGGCACGTCCCCGGC
Organism: uncultured Chloroflexia bacterium; assembly: GCA_963814185.1. GTDB lineage: Bacteria > Chloroflexota > Anaerolineae > Aggregatilineales > Phototrophicaceae > Flexifilum. The sequence continues at coordinate 1,342,937 of CAWFCF010000004.1, forward strand.
GGCGACCGCATCACTGCTGCTGCGCTCGCAGGGGATTAGCCAGTTGGCGATGGATTACCTGAACGCTGTGGTCAACGAGGATGGCGGCATTCCCAACGTGTCGCCGATTGACACCTTCGAGACGGCGTGGAGCCTGAACTATCTGCGCCACACCGGAGTGATTTCGCCCAGCGACCCGCCGGTTCGCCGCGCACTCGATATGCTGTGGTCGCGCTGGTCAGACCAGCACGGCATGAGCTTCTCGTCGTACTATTCGGTGCCCAACCTCGACGACACGGCGGTGAGCTATTCGGTTCTGCGCTGGGGCGGATACCCGGCGTCGACCAACGCCTTTGCCGAGTTCGAGGAACTCGATCACTTCCGCTGCTTCTCCGGCGAGATCGATCACTCGGTCAGCGCGGCGCTGCGGCTGATCGACGCGCTGAAAGTGGATACCAGCCACCCGTTCCACGACCGCTGGATGGCGAAAGCGCTGGGGATGCTCCCGCGCGCCGAGGACAGCGGGATCACGTGGTTCGACAAATGGCACGCTTCGCCATACTACCTGCTGTGCAATGCGGTGCAGGTGCTGCGGGGCATCACCGACGATCTGCTGGCGGCGCAGGTGCAGTGGATCATTTCAACTCAGAATTTCGACGGCGGCTGGGGCTACTACGGCGACTCCACGCTGGAAGAAACCGCCTATTCGCTGCTTGCGCTGATCAACTGGGACGAGTATGCGCAGCGGATCGACCCGAATCGCATTCGCGCCGCGCTGGAGTATCTGCGGACGAATTATCAAAGCAGGAACTTCACACCGCTCTGGTTGGGGAAGTGCCTTTATACGCCGGAGTTGGTGGTGCGCTCCATCATCATCGCCGCGCTCTATCGCGGCTCGATCTGGTTGCAGTCTTAATCGAGAGACGCGCATCCGAGCATGAGTTTTTCAAGTGGGCTGGTCAGTCGCTTGAGCGGCTGGCTTCAGCCCCACAGTACCGACCCAGATACCGCCTTCCGCGAGCGAACCATTCGGCTGGTCGCCAGCAGCGGCGTGCTGCTGCTCGCGCTGACCTTAGGGGCGTCGCTGTTCATCTTCCACGACCACTGGACACTGGTTTCCTACCCGACGCTGTTCGCAGTCACGCTGCTGTTCGCGGCGTCAGCGGCGCTGCTGGTCAACCGGGAGCGGGTGCTGACGGCGGGCTGGCTGTTGGTGCTGGCGTGGGTGCTGGCGTCGGTCGGCGTGGTGGTGATGGGCAGGGGCTACGCCGCTGGACAGGGCGTCACCGCCTTGATGCTGTCATTGGTGATCGCGTCGGTGGTGCTGCCTCGCAGCTCGATCTTGCCGATTGGCATCTTTTGCATTTTTCTTTCCGCCGGGATCACCATCCTGTCTTACGCGGTCGGCGCGATTGCCGACCCGACTCAGGTTGGACCGTTCGGCGGCATCCTGACCAATTCGGTGGTGTTCGTCGCGGAAGTGCTGTTGTTGTACGAGCGCGCGAAAGAATCCGACGACCGCCTCGAAGCCATGCAGAAGCTGTTCGCGGAGGCGGAGAAAGCGCGCCACGAAGCCGACCAAGCCAACCGCGCGAAATCGCAGTTTCTGGCGAATATGTCCCACGAGCTGCGCACGCCGCTCAACGCCGTGACCGGCTACACCGACATCATGCTCGGCGGCATGGCGGGCGATTTCACCGATTCGCAGCGGGAAATGCTCGGCTACATACACGGGAGCGGCAAGCGGCTGCTGGTGCTAATCAACGACGTGCTCGACCTCGCCCGGATCGAGGCGGGCAGGCTGGAAGTGTTCTTCACGCTGGCTTCTCCGCAACAGGTGGTCGGCGACGTGACCGCCAGTATGCAGAGCCTCGCGCAGCAGAAGAACTCTCTCTGAACAGGGTTTACGCGCCGGACGTGCCCGAAGTCGTCCTCTGCGACGTGCCCAAAGTTCAGCAAATCGTCACCAATCTGGTGGGCAACGCCATCAAGTTCACCGACAGCGGCGGAGTTACGGTGGAGGTCGGCGCCAGCGGGGATCGCTGGCATATACGGGTGCGTGACACCGGGATCGGGATGCCGGAAGACGCCGCCGACTACATTTTTGAAAAATTCCGCCAAATTGACACCGAGAAGACCCGTGCCCAAACCGGAACCGGGCTAGGGCTGGCGATTGTCAAGTCGCTGGTGGATCGTCTGGATGGGACGATTGAGGTCGAATTGAAGCTGGGGCAGGGGACGACCTTCACAGTTTCGCTGCCGCGCCGCCCGGAGCGCGACGTGCCTGCGGCGTTCGAGCCGGAAAGGATCGGCGATGCCTGAGCGGTTTCGCGTGATGCTGATTGACGACGATCAGGACACGCAGAACATTTTCACGGTGGTGATGCAGCACCATCAGCTTGATCTGGAGATTTATGGCGACGCCGAAAGCGCCTTGGAACGCTTAAAGCACAAGCCAGACCCGGACGTGATGGTGATCGACATCGTGCTGCCGGGTATGGACGGCTACGTGCTGCTCGGTCGCAGCCGCGCGCTGGCTCCGGCGTGCAGCATGGTTGCCACCACCGCCTATCACTCGCTGTCCACCGCCAGCGAAGTCGAGAACCGAGGCTTCAACGGCTATTTACCCAAACCGCTCCAGCCCGCGACCTTAGTGGATGACCTTCGCAGATTTATGCTGCATAACTGAGCAGTGATTTATTCCGAGGGAACGCCCGGAATCTCCGCCAGCGAACGCACGCGCGGATAGGGCGTCAGCCCCGCGAACCGATCCAGCCGATCCACGATCCGGCAGTCGATCCCGCAGGCGGCGGCGAACGCGCCATCTGACCACGGGTTGTCGCCGATCAGCACCGCGCCCTCACTGACGCCGCTGCCGCTGGCGCAGACCGCGTCCCACAAATCGCGCTCCGGCTTGCCATGCTCGACTCCGCGGCGTTTCGGCGTGAAATACTCGATGATGTAGGGCGCAATCCCCACCGCCGCCGCGATCTCCGGCGCGTGGTTGTTGTTCGAAATCACGGAGACGCCACCCGCACGCTGTAAGAATGGCAGCGTGTCCTCGAACAGCGCGGGCGCGTAGCGGTCGAACACCTCGCGCAAAACCTGCTGCTTCAGGTCGCTGCGCCAGCCCATCTGGTTGAATACGTTGTCGAGAATTTCCACCTCGCCGTGACCGTGCGCCGCTCGCTCCTGACCGCGCAGCAGCGCCGCGTCCAACCGCCCCCGGTCGAGCGGTAAATCGTGATCGCGGATCAAGGTAGGCAGCCCGGTTTCCAGCATCCACGTCACCGGACCGACCACCAGCGTATCGTCGAGATCGAGGAACCAATGGGTCATAAGCCGGAGGAGCGGGCTTTCGCTTCGGTCCAGACCTCGCCCTCCTCGCTGGGAGCGGGGCGGGCGGGCTGTTCGATGGCGGCGAAGATCAGCAGGGCGAGGAAGGCGGCGATCACGCAGCCGATGCCGAGCGGGAACGCCAGCGCGGAGCCGCCGCGTACCACCAGCGCTGCAATCACGGTGGGCAGAGTCATGCAGAAGCCCAGCACGCCGAGGAAGTGAAACAGCTTGGCTCCTACGCCGCCGTAAATCTTGGCTTCGGCAATGGAGCGGCGCGCGACGAAGACCGAGAAGATGCCGCCGAGGATCAGCCCGGCGATTAAGGCGATGGCTGCTTGGCTCATGGTCAGAACATCGGGTAGATGAACGGAGCGGTCGCCGGATTGCTGCCCAGAATGATCAGCACGATGACGATCGCCAGCATCAAGATCATCGGGATCAGCCAGTAGAGCTTGCGCCGCCACAGGAATTGCAGCAGCTCGCCCAAAATGCCCATGCGGGCGATCACGTCACGCATGATTGCTCCTTACTTCTCGACCACGTAAGAACCCAGCACTAGCAGATCGATGTCGCTGTTGCAGAAGGTGTTCCATGCGTCGCGCGGCGACGAGACAATCGGCTCGCCGCGCAGGTTGAAGGACGTGTTCAGCAGCACCGGCACGCCCGTGATCTCGCCGAAGCGCTCGATCACACCGTAGTAGCGCGGGTTGGTCTCCCGCTCGATGGTTTGCAGGCGTCCGGTTCCCTGATGGCACACGGCTTGAATCTGATCCTGCTTGTCGCTCTTGATCGGGCTGACCATCAGCATGTAGCGCGGCGCTTCCTGCTGCTCTACGCCGGGATAGTCGAAGTATTCCGCCGCTCGGTCGCGCAGAATCACCGGGGCGAAGGGGCGGAACGGCTCGCGGAACTTGATCTTGGTGTTGACGACTTCCTTCATGGCTTCGCTGCGCGGGTCGGCGAGGATGCTGCGGTTGCCCAGCGCGCGCGGTCCCCACTCGAAGCGCCCCTGAAAGAAGCCGATCACTTTTTCCTGCGTCAGCCGCTCCGCCAGCAGGTCGAGCATCCGGTCGTCATCGGTGTAATGGGTGTAGCGCGCGTCCCTGCTGTCCAGAAAGGTCTGATAGTCGCCCTCGGAGTATTCCTCGCCCCAGTAGGCGTGGGGCATGATCCACTTGCGCGGCTTGCCCAGCACCAGATGATATGCCCACAGCGCTGCGCCGAGCGCCCCGCCGTCATCCCCGGCGGCGGGCTGGATGTAGATTTCGTCGAACGGCGTCTCGGCGAGGACACGATAGTTGGCTTTGGTGTTGAGCGCCACGCCGCCCGCCATCACCAGCTTGCTCATGCCGGTCTGCTGGTACAGCCGGGTCGCAATCGTGATCAGCGCGTCCTCGGTCACCCGCTGGATGCTGGCGGCGATGTCGGCGAAGCGCTGGTTTTCCGCCATCGCGGATTTCTCGGAGGCGCGCTCCGGGTTGGTGGTCATGGTGAAGAAGTCGGATTCCGTCGGGCGCGGCTCGCCGAACAGGTCGGTGAAGCGGTGGTTGAAAGTGTTCTCGGTGGAATTGTGGAAGCTGAAATAATCCATGTTCAGACGAAAGCTGCCGTCCGCCGAGTTCTGCTCGAACAGCTTATAGACTTTATCGACGTAGCGCGGCTCGCCGTAAGGCGCCATGCCCATGACCTTGTATTCGCCGTTGTTCACGTGAAAGCCCAGATAGGCAGTGAACGCCGAATACAGCAGCCCAATCGAGTGAGGGAAGCGGGCTTCGGAAAACAGGCTGATGGCGTTGCTGCCTTCGGCATCGCCTTCCCACACACTGGTCGCCTTGCCGAGCGTGGTGGTGGTCCATTCGCCCACACCGTCCACCGTCAGCACCGCCGCCTCTTTGAAGGGGCTGGCGAAAAAGGCGCTGGCGGCGTGACTCATGTGATGGTCGCAGAACAGCACCCGGTCGTACTTGACGCCGACTTCCTTCTGGATGATGTTCTTGATCCAGAGCTTGTCTTTGAGCCAGTTGAGCATGGCGTCGCGCCACACGCCGCCGGACGACGGAAAGGTGCTGAGGGTCGAAAGCAAAATCCGCTCGAACTTGACCAGCGGCTTCTCGTAAAATACGGCGTATTCAAGGTCTGCGCCCGTGATCCCCGCCTGCCGCAGGCAGAACTCGACCGCTTGCTTGGGGAAGCTGTTGTCGTGCTTCTTGCGGGTGAAGCGTTCTTCCATCGCCGCCGCGACCAGCTCGCCGTCCTTAAGCAGCGCGGCTGCCGCGTCGTGGTAGAAGCACGAAATGCCGAGAATGTACATCCGCTACCCTTGTCTGCGGGCTTCTTCAAGCTGGGTTTGTACCGGGGCGCGCTCCAACCACTGCGGTGGCGCGGGGCGCAGGTGCAGCGCGTCGCCGAACAGCCGCGCGCCGATCCCGAAGGGCACAAGGATGGTGAAATAGAACAGGGTGACGATCACCCGCCCCTGTACATCCCCGACGATGCTCGTGATGATCTTGAACCGATCCCACGCGAGCCGAATGACTTCATTCACGCGAACTGCGCTCCTCTGCGAATGCCATTGTACGGGATAGCTCCCCGATTCACAAGATAGAGCCAGTTTAGCGCACGCGGCAGCCGCTACGATGCCTTGCGCGCCAGCCGTCGAATATCGTCCTTATAATCCACCAGAAGCAGCTCGCCCTGATCGTCAAGACCGAAGGAACTAATCACGCCCCCGGTTTCCATGAACGGCTGCGGCTGCCAGTTCCCGCTGGCGTTGCGGAACAGCGACCAGATGCGTCCATTGCAGTAATCGCCGAAGAAGTAGATGCCTTGCAGTTCCGGCATCGACTCGCCGCGATACACGTAGCCGCCCATCACCGCGCAGCCGACGATGTGCGGGTATTCCGCCACCGGATAGGTCATGTTGTCCGGCGGGGTATCGCTCTTGTAGGGATGCATCCCCTCGAAGGCGTACCAGCCGTAATTCTCGCCGCCCGGATCGCCAGCAGGCTGAAAGTCGATCTCCTCGTAGGAAATCTGCCCCACGTCCGCGATGTAGAGGTCGCCGGTCGCGCGGTCGAAGCTGAGCCGCCACGGATTGCGCAGCCCATACGCCCAGATTTCCGGCAGCGCGTCCGGCGTGTTCACAAACGGGTTGTCCGGCGGGACGGTGTAAGTGTCGGCGTTGATGTCGATACGCAGCAGCTTGCCCAGCAGTGTGGTCAAATCCTGCCCGGTGACGCCGGGGTTATCGCCCAGCGAGCCGCCGTCGCCCATGCCGATGTACAGGTAGCCATCGGGACCGAACTCGATGTCGCCGCCGTTGTGATCGTAGAACAACTGGTGAACCTTGAGGATTTCGGTCCGGCTGGACACGTCGGCGTGATCCGGGTCATCTGGGTTCACGTGGTAGCGCGCGATGATGGTATCGCCGTTACGGTCGGTGTGGTCGATGAAGAACAGACCGTTGTCCTTGAAATTGGGATGGAAGGCGAGACCGAGCAGCCCGCGCTCGGTGTACTGCCCCTGAAACACGTCGTTGGAGAGCATATCGGAAATATCCAGAAACGGATCGGTATCGTCGTACACGCCGTTCTTGACGATGAAGATAAACCCGTCCTGCTCGACCACGAACAGCCGCCCGGAGCCGTCGCCCGCTCCGGTGACGAACACCGGGCTGTTGAAGCCCTCCGCCACCAAGTCCCACTGATAATCCGCGCCCAGCGGCGCTTGGATCGACGCCGCGGCTGCTCGGTCGCTGCCGTTGCATCCTGCGCGAAAACGCTCAGCGGCAGCAGCGCCGCCAACACGACCATCCATCGAACCCAACCTAATGCCTTCACCTGACTGCTCCTGCCTTCACTGCTGGGCGAAGCGAATCCAATCCACCGCCACCGCCAGCTTGCGGATGTCGCCGCTCAATTCTACGTCCGCCGGGACGATCACCGCATCGTAATCCAACGTGATTTTATCCTGTTTGCCGTCAATCAGCCCGGCAGGAATCGAATATGTGTATTCATGCAGGGTGTCAATCGTGACAGTCTGCGCGTCCCCGACCGGGGTGTCGTTCACCAGCAGCCGAAGCTGGCGACTTTCCCAGAAAGCCTGCGCCGAAAGCGTGATGGTGTACGCGCTGGGAGGCAGTTCAACGTACACCTGCGTTTGCGGGTACTCGCCGGTCCAGCGGAGGGTCGTGCCGAACACGTCCTCCTGATAATGCCAGCCCCAGCCGATATAGGCTTCATCGCCCGGCGACCCGATGTCGATGGTATAGACGCCGGGCGAGGTCTGGGGCGGCGTGCGCGGCGGGCAGCCGTCGGGATGCCACGCCGTCCGGTAGAACACCGCATCGCCTTCGACCGCCACCGGGCAGAGCAGGTCGCCCAGCGAATTGAAGTAACCGAGGATTTCCTCGACGGTGGTGCTGTCCCGCCCGATCAAATCGGTGTGAATCACCACGTAGCCGATATGCCAGTTGAAGATGTGATCGCGCAGTTCCGATTCGACCTTGTCCGGCTCCAAGTAGCGCCGCTGACCCAGCCAGCTCAGCAGCGGGTCGTCGGTGAGCATGTACCAGTAGTTTTCCAGCGGCGCGCGCGAAATGAAGCCGTTGACCATGCGCTTGCCGTGAATGATGCCGTACCACTGAAGCTGAGTCGCGCGCGGGTCGCCCAGAATTACGTCGCCGGTCGCCGCGCCAGTCGGCACTTCGAGGATCACCTCGCCATCATAGGGATCGCCAGTCTCGTCTCCAATGACGTGATAGAAGCTGTAATCGGTGGGCGCGGGGCTGAGCGGCGCGCTCTGGAAGGCGCGCACGTCGATCAACAGCAGCAGGAAGGCGCCGCCGAGCAAAAATGTCCGCCCGGCGTTCATGCGCTTGAAAGAAGGCGTCCAACTGATGCCCGCGAACAGCAGCCCGGCGATCAAGTAGATGGGCGCGAGCCGCCACGGCATCTTGAACATGCCGTTGGTCTGCGCGTAGAGCAGACGAAAGGGGGGCAGGGCAATGGTCGTGCTGCCGACGGCGAGATTGGGACCCAGCGCCAGCAGCAGCGGCGGGATCGCCAAAATCAGCCAGAGCCAGCGCCGCGTGGGTCGCTGCCGCTTCCAAATCAAGCCGCCGATGAGGGTCAGAATCAGCGCGACGGTCACGAACGCGCCCAGCGACGGCGACGACCATATCCACCACGTCGGACTCATCAATACGAATCCGCTCAGCGGAATACCGGGTCGATCTTCGACCGTGCCCGGCGCGAGCGTCCCGGTGAATTTGAAGATGTAGGGCAGGGGACCCAAAAACCACGCCAGCGGCAGCGTGACCAGCGCCACCACCGCGCCCGCCACAATCAAGCCCATCAGCCGCCTGCGCGCCCGCCAGAGCGTGACCAGCACATAGGGCGCGAGCAGGAACGCCGTGAAGATCGGGAACTGCAAGTCGGTGAGCAGGATGCCCCAGAGCGTGACTCCCTGCACCGCCGCCCACAACACCGCCCGGCGCGTCCGCCCGGCTTGCACCGCCCGCACGATCTGCCCCCACAGGAGCAGCTCGGCTGGCAGCCAGAACCAGTCCATCAGGTTGATGTGGGTGTTGTAGTAGAAATAGCGCAGGATGGGCGAAATTTGCAGCGCCGCCGCCGCGATCAGCGCCAAGCCGGGCGCGACCTTCTCGCGGCGCAGCAGCAGGAAGAACAGCCAGCCGTTCAGCACGCATTCCAGATAGATGATCGCGTTCATGGCGGTGAGCGTGCCGACCAGCGGCTCCAGCAGCGTCCAGAGCGGGAACCAGACCGCCGTTAGCGCGTGATAGCCGTAGTTGGTGGTGAAGGGGAACATCACGAAGTTGTTCTGGTAGACGTTCAAGCCCGGCGTGGTCAGCGCGTGACGAATCCACCAGAAGTTCCAGTTGTAGTTGAAGAAGTCGTATCCGGCGACTTTCACGCCGCTGCTGAACAGGATCGGGTACAGCGCCAGAAACGCCAGCCCCGCGAAGAAGAGCAGGGCAGCCAGCGCCAGCCGCGTGGATCGGCTCAACGGGCAGCCTCGCTCATTCCACTTTGCTCGCCGGTTCTTCCCACGGGACAAACGCGCCGCTGTCGGTGCGCCGCGTATCCCGCTTGACCAGCAGCCACTCGAACCAGACGGTCAGCAGGGTGTACAGATAGCGGCTGCCCTGTTCCTTGAGCTTGAGCGCGGATTCGCCTACCGTGCGATTGCGCCACGTAATCGGGATGACCTTGTACGAGTAGCCCCGCACCACCGCCTTGAGCGGAATCTCGATGGTCAGGTTGAAGTGGGGCGAGACGAACGGGCGGCAGCCCTCGATCACGTTGGCGCGGTAGCCCTTGAAGGCGTTGGTGGTGTCGTTGTAATGCAGGTTGAACATGGCTCGAATGGCAAGGTTGGCGATGCGGTTGATGACCCGCTTGAATTTCGGATAGTCAATGACTTTCGCGCCCCGCACGAACCGCGACCCGAAGGCGCAGTCGGCTTCGTCGCGCAGGATGTAGAAGTAGCGCGCCACGTCCTCCGGCGATTCGGAAGCGTCCGCCATGCAGATGATCACCGCGTCGCCGCTGAAGTGATCCAGCCCGCAGGCGACCGCCCGCCCGAAGCCGCTGCGCTCGGAACTGCGGATCACGACCACGCGCGGGTCGCGCTGGTGTTCCGCCGCCACGATCTCGTAGGTGCGGTCGGTGCTGCCGTCGTCCACCACCAGAATTTCGAGGTCACGGATGTCCACGCCGTCGAGATAATCGCGCAGCCCGGCGATGGTTTTGCCGATGTTGCCTTCCTCGTTGCGCGCCGGGATGATGATCGACAGCTTCACCTGAAGGTCCGTCTCTACTTAGTTTGACTGCTTGATCGCCGCGTACAACTGCTCGGCGGCGAGGTGATCGGCTTCGACGCTCGGATGCGAATCGAAGCGGTTGACGGTGATTTCCCCGACGCTTTTGCCGCGCAGCACGTCGGTCATGTCCACCACCTGCACCCCCTGCGAGCGGAAGAAGTCGCTCACCCGCGCGGTCGCGGGGGTCGAAGCGTCCACCGCCGCCAGTTGGGGCCACACCAGCGCGATCATCCGCGCGTTGTGATCGTGCGCCCACTTCACCATTTCGTACAAACGCGGCACCTGCTCATTCCAGAGCGTATCATTCAGGTGCGCGCTGATCAAGTCATCCGCGAAATTGCCCGCCCGCGTCGAGGACGTGAACTGCATCAGATCATAATAGATATAGTTGGGCAGGAAAAAGGTTCGGATGATCCACGCCAACGCCGGGTTCTGCGGGAAGCTGAAATTGTTGTCCGGGTTAAGCGCCGGGTCGTTCATCAGGTAGTCGATGTCGTTCAGGTAGTACGACAGGATCACGATGTTGGGGCGCAGCGGGTACTGATCCAGATTGTACAGTTCCACGTCGCTGTCCCAGCCGGATTCCGCGATCACGTTCACGTCGTATCCGGTGCCGAGCATTCGCTCCAACTGCTGCGGAAAAGTATCGTCGAGGTTGTTGATGCCGTGCCCCATCACGAACAAATCGCCCAGCACCGCCACGCGGGTGAGCGGATGCGCGGGATCGTCGGGCGTCGGCTCGTAATCCCGGTAGCCGAGCGAATTCAGGTGGCTCCAGCCGAAATCCTTGTACCACCAGTAGTTCATGGCGGTGAAGCCGTAGCCGTCGGTGGTGATGTAGAACACGCGCAGGTAGGTCTCGCCGCCGATCAGGAAGATCAGCAGGGTGGTCAGCGTGACCATCAGCCCGGTCAGGCGGCTTTTGCCCAGCTTGCCGCCCATCGCCCGGAGTTCCGGCTCGTGCAGGTCGTAGGCGATCAGCAGCCAGAAGCCCCACAGCGCCGCCAGCAGATAGGCGATTTCCACCGGGCTGAGCGCGCGTCCGTTGGTCGGCTGGTAGGGCACGATCCACAGCCCCAGCGCCGCGACGAGGTACGCCAGCAGCGCCAGCCAGTACAGAATTGGATGATCGCGCAGCCCGCCGAGCGGCGCGCTCACGATCCGGCGCAGCGGGGACGGAATCAGCGCCAGCGCCGTCACGACCCAGAGGATCACCAGCAGCGGGATCATCCAGCTTTTTTCAGGAGCGGGCTGCGCCTGCGTGCCCGCGAAAGTCGCGCCCAGCAGCAGCACCAACCAGACTGTGCCGAAGATCATGCGGGGTTCGCGTCCCGCGCGCAGCGAAAGCCGAGGAACCAGTCGCGCTCGGTCGGGTCAAGGCGGAAGCGCATGGTCGCGCTGGCGGCGAAGTCGAAGTAGCTGTAAACGCCGCCCCTATAGACGCGCGGGCTGGTAGCGTCGTTCGGGTCTTCCCTGCCGTCGGTGGCATCATACGGGTAGCGCTTGTAGATGCTGCTCACCCACTCGAACACGTTGCCAGACATATCCAGCGCGCCCACCCACGACGCTCCGGCGGGTTTGGTGCCCACGTCGGCAGTCGCGCCCGGCGTGTTGCGGTCGAACACCAGATTGTCGTCGATCAGGGAGTTGCCCCAAGGATAGATCAAATCGTCGGGACCGCGCGCCGCGTATTCCCACTCGGCTTCGGTGGGCAGGCGCGCATCGTGCGCGGCGCAGAAGTCGCGCGCCTCTGACCAGAGCAGGTTTTCGCGCGGGTGATTGTCCCCGGTGAAATGCCCCTCCGACCCATACTGCGCGTTGGTCACTTCGGTCTGGTCGATCCAGAAAGCGTTCTGGAAGCAGATTTGGTTTTCCGGGCGTTCGTCGCGCCGACCTTCCGTGTGCCCCATGGTGAAGCAGCCCGGCGGAACCAGCACCATGTCGATGCCGTCGAAGCTCTGGGTCACGGGAGTCCAGTCGGCGTTGTGCGCGACCGGAGTCAGCGGGAGGGCGGTTGCGGTGGGGATAGCGGGATAGGCGGAGTCGCCGTGTTCTGCGCTTGCGGAGCGGCGGCACAGGCTGCGGTCAGCAGCAGGAGAAGAACGAGCAGAGCTTTTTTTGTTTTCACAAGATACTGCACTTACTGATCCGGCTCAAGTATTTCGACAGACGATTATGCCCGCCTCGACGTTCGTAAGCAAGCGCCAAGTCGGAGTATACTTTAAGCGAGTGTGAAATCCGCAGCAGAGGGACGACATGATGGCTATTCTAGGCGTAGATGTGGGTGGCACCGGCATCAAGGGCGCTCCGGTCGATACTGACGCGGGCAAGCTGCTCGAACCGCGCTTTCGCGTGGTGACTCCCCAGCCCGCGACCGTCAAGGACGTGGTGGACTGCATCGGCGAGGTCGCGCGCCATTTCAACTGGACGGGCGAGATCGGCTGCGGCTTTCCGACGGTGGTCAAGAAGGGCACGATTTATACCGCCGCCAACATCGATCCCTCGTGGATTGGCGTGGATGCCAAAGCCCTGATCGAACATGAAACCCAATGCCGTACCCACCTGATCAACGACGCCGACGCCGCCGGACTCGCGGAAATGCATTTCGGCGCGGGACGGGATAATAAGGGCGTGGTCTTCATGGTGACGATTGGCACGGGCATCGGGACGGCGCTGTTCACCAACGGCGAGCTGCTGCCGAATACCGAGCTGGGGCACGTGATCCTACAGGGCAAATGGGAAGCCGAGCTTCGCGCCTCGAACCGCATCCGACTGGAAAAAGAACTGTCGTGGAAGCAGTGGTCGAAGCGCTTCAACGAGTATCTGATTTACCTCGAAAAGCTGCTCTGGCCCGACCTGTTCATCATCGGCGGCGGGCTGAGCAAGAGCTTCGCCAAGTTCGCGCCGCATCTCAAGGTGCAGGCTCCGGTGGTCCCGGCGGAGATGCTCAACGAGGCGGGCATCATCGGCGCGGCGATGGCGTTCAGCCACCCCGAAATCTGAGCATGGATGACCGTCTCGCGCTCCAAATCAGTCAGGCGGGGATGCGCTTCATCGCCCAGATGACCATCTACAACAGCGGCGACTGGATTCGCCTGCGCCGCTACCTCCGCGAGAGCTACCATCCCGATTTGCTGGCGCAGCAGTCGGTCGATCAGCGCATCGACGCTTTTCAGGATCAGTATGAATGGCTGGGCAAGGTGCGCGTCCGTCAGGTGATCGGCACGGGCAAGCACCGCGTGATCGTGCTGCTGGAGGCGGAGCGGGTCGAGGGCTATTTCATCAACCAGCTGGAGGTCGAAGAAGAATATCCACATCGTGATCATCGACTACACCGTCAGCGGCTTAGACGACTGAAGCGCGGTTCTCGACCAGCCAGCGCCAGACCACCGCCAGCGCCTCCACGTCCGCCTGCTGATAGTTGCAGGCGCGCGAGAGCGCGTGCAGGTCGCCGCGCCGCAGCCACAGCCGATAATCGTTGTAGGCGGCGTCCCACGCATCGTATTCCTGCCACGAAAAGCGCAGATAGCGCGCCACCGTCTTGAGCGAGTTTCCGCTCACCGGGAACTTCACGCTCTGCTTGAAGGTTCGGTGCAGATCGTGCATCCGTTCCAGCAGCAGATCGCGCACCGAATAAGGGGCGTGCGCCCGCGTGATCCCGGCGTCAAAGCCAGTCCAGTGAAAGATCAGCGCGCAGGGGTCGGCGACCCGCTCGGCGAACAAATGCCACGCTTCTTCCTGATCAGGCACGATGCTGATTCGTCTGCCGTCGGGCAGGCAGACTTCGCTCACGGGCGCGCCCGGCGCTGCGATGATGATCGCTGGGGTTCCGGTCACGTCCGCGAATCCCCACGACCACGGCACGCCGGTGAACGGATCGGTTTCGAGGTCGAACATGTACCCGGCGGCGCAACATTCCTCCGGCAGGCTGCCGTACCAGATCGGCTGATTCTCCACGAACGCCCGCGCGTGCGCGTGGATCGCCGTCGCGGTGGTCTTGATGCCTTTGACGCGGCACAGATCATCCGGCGTCAGGCTGGCGACCTGTTCCAGCGTGGTGATGCCGCTGCGCCGCAGGCTGTCCTGCGCCTGTCGGCTCAAGCCGGATAGCGCGCTCAATGGGAGCATGGCGTCTCTCGTCGTGGTTTACCGCGCCCGATTGTAATCTCGAATTGGGGTGATGGGCAAGCGTCTTGTAGGGGCGCAGCACGTGTCCCATCGGAGATGGGCGCGCCCCTCCCTGGTGATCTTGGCGTCTTGGCGGTTCAGAATCAAAAAACCGTGCGCCATCATGGATGACACACGGTCGATTGATTGCTTAGTTCGCCGCCTAAATGTCGAGGTTGCGGACGCTCTTGGCGTGGGTTTGGATGAAGCGGCGGCGCGGCGGGACGCTGGCGCCCATCAGCATGTCGAACACGCGATCCGCTTCGGCGGCATCCTCAATGGTCACCTGAAGCAGCGTGCGAGTCTGCGGGTCCATGGTGGTTTCCCACAACTGCTCCGGGTTCATCTCGCCCAGACCTTTGTAGCGGCTGATCTTGAGCTTGTCCGGGTCTTTGTAGCGGGTCACGCCCCGGCTGAGGATTTCGTTTTCCGAGCTTCCGGCTTCGCCATACAGATACTCGATCTGCTTGCCGTCCTGAATGCGGAAGATCGGCGGCTGGGCGATGTACAGGTGCCCCTCTTGGATCAAGCCGAGCATGTGGCGGAAGAAGAAGGTCAGCAGCAGCGTGCGGATGTGGCTGCCGTCCACGTCGGCGTCGGTCATGATGATGATTCGCCCGTAGCGCAGGCTGCTGACCGTGAAGTCCTCGCTGATGCCGGTGCCCAGCGCGCTGATCAGTGCCTTGATTTCGTTGTTGTCCAGCATCTTGTCCAGCCGAGCGCGTTCGGTGTTCAAAATCTTGCCGCGCAGCGGCAGAATCGCCTGAAAATGACGGTCGCGCCCCTGCTTGGCGGAGCCGCCTGCGCTGTCGCCCTCGACGATGTAGATTTCCGCACCGTCGCCGTGCTGCGAGCAGTCCGCCAGCTTGCCCGGCAGCGTCGAACTGTCCAGCAGGCTGGGACCGCTCCGTACCAGATCGCGGGCTTTACGGGCGGCTTCGCGGGCGCGCATACTGGTCATGCACTTATCGACGATCCGGCGAGCTTCGCGCGGGTTGAGTTCCAGAAACTCGTTGAAGGCTTCGGTCGCCACCGACGACACGATGCCCTGAATTTCAGGATTAATCAGCTTGACTTTGGTCTGGCTCTCGAAGGCGGGTTCGGGCAGCTTGACGCTGACAATCGCCGTGATGCCTTCCAACGTGTCGCTGCCGGAGAAGTTCGGGTCTTTGTCCTTGAGCAGCCCGGCTTTGCGCGCGTAGCGGTTGATCACGCCCGTGACCGCCGAGCGCATCCCAGTGAGGTGGGTGCCGCCGTCCGGCGTGTTGATGGTGTTGGCGAAGGCGAGTTCGGTCACGTTCGACGTATCGGTGTACTGGAATGCGATCTCAACCCCGACCGTGACGGGAGTTTTGCCTTCCGGCGCGTACTCGACATCCCGCTCGATGTACACGGGCGGATGCAGCGGCTCGCGGTTGTGATTCAAATAGCTCACGAACGACTTCAGCCCGCCCTCGAAGTAGAAGGTCATTTCGTGCGGGAAGGGGCGGGCGCGCTCGTCGCGCAGCGTGATGGTCACTTTGCGGGTGACGAACGCCATTTCGCGGAAGCGCTGTGCCAGCGTCGCAAAGTTGAATTCGTTGGGTTCCAGCACCGTGAAGTCCGGCTTGAAGGTGATGACGGTTCCGGTGTAGTCGTCTGCTTTCATCGAGCGAATCAACTCGACTGGCGCCACCGGCTTTCCGGCATGGTAGGTCTGCTGCCAGACTTTGCCATCCCGATACACAGTCGCGGTCAGCTCCTCCGAAAGCGCGTTGACCGCCGAAACGCCGACGCCGTGCAAGCCGCCGCTGACCTTATAGGCGCTGTTGTCGAATTTGCCGCCCGCGCCCACTTTGGTCATGACCACTTCCAGCGTAGAGATGCCGGTCTGCTTGTTCAGCCCGACTGGAATCCCGACGCCGTTGTCCGCGACCGACACCACGTTCTCATCGTACAGCGTAATCACGATGTTGTCGCAGCGTCCGGCGAGCGCCTCGTCCACCGAGTTATCGACCACTTCGTAAATTAGGTGGTGCAGCGCGCGCGCGTCCTTGCCGCCGACGTACATGCCGGGGCGCAGACGGATATGCTCTATGCCCTCAAGGACTTTAATATTTTCTTCAGTATAGGAAGCTGCCGTAGAGACTTTCTCGACCATTCTCGCTCCTTGCCTGACCAACCAACACACACCCATCGCCAACCGCTGGCAGCGGTTGAAATCTCAGGCTGCGTCACTTGGTTTTCAGGGATTCGATACGGTGTTTTGATATGCCTTTCTCCATTAATTATATCCCACTCTGGGGATTTAAACAATCGGGAAAAACAAACGTTCTAGGGATTTGCTCTCGCTTGACTCCGGCTGCGCTCCGCCTTACAATGCCAATCAATCGCTGCCCCTGTAGCTCAAGCGGACAGAGCGCGCGCCTTCTAAGCGTGAGGTTACAGGTTCAATTCCTGTCAGGGGCACAAAACAAAAAAGGGCGCAGCACGTGTCCTATCGAAGATGGGCGCGCCCCTACGGGTTTTAGCTGGCGGTGACTACGCCATGATTTCTTCGTAAACGGCGCGCGTCTCGTCGGAAACTTGATTGTTGAGTTCCTGAAGCATCTTCTGGTAATGGGCGGCGGCTTCGCTGCGGCGCCCGAGGCTGGTGTACAGCCGCATGATCTCGCGGTGGATGTCCTCGCGGGTCACGTTCTCGCTGACTGCCCGCTGATACAGCCCCAGCGCGTGTTCGGGGCGGTTTTCCGAGAGCCGGAACTGCGCCATCTGGTTCAGCGCTTCCAGATACCCCGCCTGAAAATCGGAGCGGCGGTCGAGAATCCAGCGGTCGCTGTGCCCTTGCAGGAAGGGACCGCGATACAGGTCAATCGCATTCTGCCACGCCGCCACCTGATCCGGGTTGTCAGCTTCGCGCCCCTCGATCAAACGGGTGGCGAAGTGCATCACGTCGTAGTCGATGTCCAGATCGGGATTGATCCGATAATAGCCGTCCTCATGAACCAGCACGTCCATGTCCAGCGCTTTGTGCAGGCGGCGCTTGGTCACGTGGAACACGTTCACGGCTTGATCGATGTCCAAATCCGGCCAAAAAGCCTGACAAATCTCCGAGCGGGTGATCACCGCGCGGTCGAGTGCGAAGAAAAACAGGAGGCGCGGAAGGTGTCCCTCCCAGGTGTCAATCGGCTTGTCGTTGAGCAGCACGAAGCCGGGACCCAGCCCGTAGACTTCCAGCAGTTGGCTGCCGCGCCCCTGAATCGGGTAGAAGTTCTCGCGGATAAGCTGGTCATCGTTCAGGATCAGCGCGCGCCCCTGCGCGATCATCGCCACCCATGGGAGGCGCGGCAGAGTCCTGCTGTTGATTACAACGCGGCAGTTCTCCGGCATCCGCGCGGTCAGCCGCTCGACGAACCATTGAATATCATCGGCGAAGTCGCTGCGGTCGTACTCGTCGAGTATCAACACGTAGGGATCGGGACTCAGGTCGGCAAGCTCGCGGATGAACGCATCCAGCAGCGTGTCGAGGTTATCGAAATCTTCCGATTCCAGCAGGTTAATGTGACGTCCGAACATCGGGTTCTGGTTGGCGACCTCATGCGCGATCCCGGTTAGGAACGAGGGCACGCTGATGTCGTCGGGTCCTAAAGCGTAATAATAGGTTTTGTGATCAGGGGAGTTAATTAAACGCGCAATCAAGACCGAGCGGTAGCGGCTGTCTGGGTGCAGAAGCACCACCCGAGATTGATCGACGCAAGCTTTGAAGGTTTCGGTAAATTTGCTCTATGATTGCGTACAGGTTCATGTCGGCGAAAATTCCTGATGGTAAGAGCTTCGGTCAGCATTTTACCACATATTCCCTATATTGCGCTAATTCGTTGGTACTTGAGGATTACCAACCCTAGTAAACGCTTTTTAAGCAGTTGTCTTACTGCGAAATCGAAAGAGGACTAATGTCGCGCAAACCGGGGCGAACGGTCGGGCTTTCGCTCGCCATCCTCGCCAGCGCCATGCTGTTTTCGATCCTGCCGCTGATGCAGGTCGCGCTGGTGTTGACGATTCGCGCGCGTGTGCAGCAGGTCGATCTGCCGGTTCCCGGTCAGAGCGATTCGGTCACGCCGTTCGCGGTCGGCGGATCGGTCACCGGGACGGACGATGCCGCGCTGATGGTGCAGGGCGTGCTGGGCGTGGTGTTTCTGGTGATCGCCTTCTTCGCGTGGCGAGGGCGTCCGGCGTGGATTCGGCTGGCAACTCTGGCGGCGGTGCTGCTGCTGACCCTGATCACCATCGGATTCAGCGTCGCCGCATTAACTGCGCCCGCCGACCTGAATCAGGGCATCGATTCGGGCGCGGCAATCGCGCAGACGCTGCTCTCCGGGCGGCTGTTGATCAGCATTCTAGTCGCCCTGTACGTAGTCTGGTACATGAATCGCGGACCCGCGCGCGCCTTTTATCGCGGCTACTACCTCACGCCTGAGTCCGAAGGCTCGACTGGCTAACTCGCGCTGGCGGTGGCTTTGCTTTCGCGCTCCGCCATTTCCATCTGCACCAGCTCGCGCCGCAGAGTCTTGCCCACCGTCGATTTGGGCAGCGAATCCACGAAGGCATAGCGGGTGGGCACTTCAGCACGCGCCAGCCGCTCCGACGCGAACGCGATCAGGTCGTCGGGCGTGACCGACTTTCCCTCGCGCACCACTATCCACGCCTTAAGCGCTTCCTGACC
The DNA here is from genome assembly GCA_963814185.1 of uncultured Chloroflexia bacterium. GTDB lineage: Bacteria > Chloroflexota > Anaerolineae > Aggregatilineales > Phototrophicaceae > Flexifilum. The sequence continues at coordinate 1,361,971 of CAWFCF010000004.1, forward strand.
GACTTTCTCCGGGTGCGGGATGGCGGCGACTGCCACCTCCTGCACGGCGGGATGCTCCGCCAGCACCTTTTCGACCATGTTCGGGTACACGTTGAACCCGCCGATCAGCGCCATGTCCTTCTTGCGATCCACGATGTAGAAGTAGCCGTCGTCGTCCATCCGGGTGATGTCCCCGGTGTACAGCCACAGCTTGCCGTCGGCGTCTTTGCGGAGCGCGTTGGCGGTCTCGGTCGGCATCCCGTGATAGCCGACCATCAACTGTGGACCCCGCATTACCAACTCGCCGATTTCGCCGACGGGCACGTCGGTTTCGCCGTCGTCGAGACTGACCACCCGCGCTTCCATGTCCGGGAAGGGCAGCCCAATCGACCCAGCTCGGTTTTCGCCATGCAGCGGATTGCAGTGGCTGGCGGTGGGCGCTTCGCTCATGCCGTAGCCTTCTAGCAGCTTACCACCGCTCAGGCGCTCAAACTCGCGCTTGGTCACGGGCGAAAGCGGCGCCGACCCGCTCATGCAGATGCGGATGCTCCCCAAGCTGACCTTGCCGGACGTGACGCTGGGATGGCTGTTCAGGGCGTTATACAGCGCCGGGACGCCCATGAAGATGGTCGGCTTGTACTTCTCGATGCTGCCGAGCAGGTCGTTGATGTCGCGGGCATTGGGCACCAGCACGATCCGCGCGCCCAGCGCCATCGCAAAGCCCACGACCGTGATCAATCCATAGACGTGGAAGAACGGGATCGCGCCCAGAAACACCTCGCCACTGGCATCTGTTTCGCCGGTTTTGCCCAGCAGCCAAGCGCGGCACTGCACCGTGTTGGCGACCAGCGCCCTGTGGGTGGACATGGCGGCTTTGGGAATCCCGGTGGTGCCGCCCGTGTATTGGAAAATGGCGAGATCATCGCAGGTCACGTCAACCTGCGCCTTTTGACTGGCGAAGCGTTCCAGCAGGTCTGGCAGCCAATAATCGCCTGATTGCAGCGCCGGAAGGTAATGCCCGTCTTTTTTCTCGCGCGCCAGCGTGAACAGCAGCCCGGCGATGGGCGGCAGATACTCCTTGACGTTGGTGGCGATCACGGTCTTGACCTGCGTGCGCGCCTGAATCTGCTTGATGGCGTTGTAGAACAGCGTCAGCGTGATCACGACCTGCGCGCCGCAGTCGTTGATCTGCTCGCGCATCTTCTCGGCGGGGTAGGTGGGGTTGGTCGCGGAAACGACACCGCCCGCCTTCAGCACGCCGAAATAGGCGATGATGAACGCGGCGCAGTTGGGCATCACCAGCGCCACCCGGTCGCCCTTCTTGACGCCGAGATCGACCAGCGCGGCGCTCAGTGCATCCGAATATTGATCCACCTGCGCGTAGGTCAGCTCGCTGCCGACCCGACCCAGCAGGGGCAGATGCGCGCTGGTCACAAGGGCGATGCTGTTGGGAGCGATGCGAGCGCGGTCACGGAGGAGTTGAAAAAGCGGAATTTCGGGATAGGGTTCGAGGCTGGCTGGAACACCGGGATCGTAGTGTTTTACCCAGGGGCGCTCAGCATAGCTCACCATAATAGTCTCCAAAAGGATAATATTATTCACCAACTTAACCGCGATTATAATCGAATCGTCGTTCGATTGCCAAAAGCTGGTGAGCGCGCTGATATTCCTATTGGTGAGGTGCAGTTGTCAGGTCTGGCGGAGTGAAACGGTTTCGTCGCCCCATTCGCGCCACGCCTGCGGGATGGTGGTGACGCGCCCATCGTGGGTGATGCAGATGTGCTTGCTGCTCCCGCTGACCAGCAGGTCGCGGCTTGCCGCATCCACGATCTCGTAGCCGAAGGTCAGCGTCCGGCTTTTCATTTCCTCAATCCAGCAGCGCACCGTGATCAACTGCCCGTAGACGGCGGGCTTGACGTAGCGGGCGTGGACTTCCGCAACGGTCAGGTACAGTCCGCTGCGCTCGAAGCTGGCGTAATCGCTTCCGCGCTGCCGAGCGTAATTGCTGCGCCCTTCCTCGAAGTAGACGATGTAGCTGGCGTGATGCACGATCCCCATCGCGTCGGTTTCGGCGTAGCGCACGTAAAAGCTGTTCTCGATCACCACCCGCTCAGCCAACCGGATGCTCCTTTCGCAGTGCGTGACGGCGTTCCAGTTCGGCGTATACGTCGTCCAGCGTGATCCCTTTGGCTGCCATCAGCACCAGCGTGTGATAGAACAGGTCGCTCAGTTCGCCGATCTGCTGTTCCCGCTCCTGACTCAGCGCCGCGACCACCACTTCGGTGGCTTCTTCGCCCACTTTCTGCGCGATCCGGCTGAGTCCTTCGTCGAAAAGGCGGTTGGTGTAGCTGTCCGCCTGCGGGTGCTGCTGGCGATCCTGAATGATCGCTTGCAAGCTCGGCAAGCATGTCAGGCATGTGCTGCCTCCTCCAGTGTGCGGTAAAAGCAGGACGTTTCCCCGGTGTGGCAGGCGGGACCTGCCGGATCGACCAACACCAGCAGGGTATCCTCGTCGCAGTCCACCCGGATTTCGCGCACGCGCTGGACGTTATTGGAGGTCGCGCCTTTGTGCCACAACTCGCCCCGGCTGCGGCTCCAAAAGACGGTTTCGCCGGTCGCCAGCGTCCAGCGCAGCGATTCGGCGTTCATGTAGGCGACCATTAACACCTGCAAAGTCTCGGCGTCCTGCACCACTGTCGGGATCAAGCCGCGCTCGTCCCACTTAAGCATGGCGTTCATGGTATCGAAATTCATGCGCGTTCCCATCCACTCAGGCGAATCGGCACGCCCTGCCGCGCCAGATAGTCCTTGAGATCGCCGATGCGAATCTGATTGTAGTGGAACAGCGTCGCTGCCAGCGCTGCGTCGGCTCTGCCCAGCGTCAGCGCTTGGCAGAAATGTTCCATGCTGCCCGCGCCGCCCGACGCGATCACCGGGATCGACACCGCCTCCGCGACCGCGCGGGTCAGGTCGAGATTATACCCGGCTTTGGTGCCGTCTCGATCCATGCTGGTGAGCAGAATCTCGCCCGCGCCGCGCGCCTCGACTTCCTGTGCCCAGTCCAGCGCGTCGCGCCCGGTGGGGATGCGCCCGCCGTTGATGAACACTTCCCAGTGTCCATCCATCCACTTAGGATCGATGGCGACCACGATACACTGGCTGCCGAACGCCCACGCCCCCTCGTCGATCAGTTCCGGCGTGCGAATCGCGGCGCTGTTGATCGAAATCTTGTCCGCTCCGGCGAGCAGGGTGGCACGGATGTCCTCGATGGTGCGAATCCCGCCGCCGACGCAAAAGGGGATGAAGATGCTGTCCGCCACGTGTCGCACCATGTCCAGCGTGGTACTGCGCGCCTCGTGCGACGCCGTAATGTCCAGAAACACCAGTTCGTCCGCGCCTTCGCGGTCGTAGACCATCGCCTGCTCGACCGGATCGCCCGCGTCGCGCAGATCGACGAAGTTCACGCCTTTGACCACCCGTCCGTCTTTCACATCGAGGCAGGGGATGATTCGTTTCGCCAGCATCTCAGCTTTCCTTTACTACTTCTGCCGCTTCGAGCGCCTCGCGCAGCGACAGCCGTCCCTCGTAGAGCGCCATGCCGATCACTGCCCCGGCGACCGCGCCGCTGACCGCCAGCCGCCGGATTTCGTCGGCGGTGGTGATGCCGCCGGACGCCATCACCTGCAAGCCGGTCTCGCGCCCCAGCGCAATCGTGTCCTCGACGCTGCCCCCGCTCAGATTCCCGTCGCGGCTCACGTCGGTATAGAGCGCGTGCTTGACGCCGCGCGCCCGCATCTCCAACCCGAACGCCAGCGGTGTGATCCCGGCGCTGGTCTGCCAACCGTGAGTCGTCACCAGTCCGTCGCGCGCATCCAGCGCCACGCCGACCGCCTCCGTCCCCCATCGCCGGATCGCCTCCGAGACCATCTCCGGCTGCTGCACCGCGATGGTTCCCAGAATCACCCGGCTGGCGCCGTCCGCCAGCGCGCGGGCGATGTCGTCCAGCGTGCGCAGCCCGCCCGCGAACTGAATTTTCGCGTCTAGCTTGGCGGCTGCTGCGAGGATCGCGCCGTTGGAGTTGGCGGTGGCAAACGCGCCGTCCAGATTGACCATGTAAATCCAGCGCGCCCCCTGCGCGATCCAACTGCGCGCCGTCGCCAACGGATCGTCGCTGAACACAGTCTGCCGCGCCGGATCGCCTTCGCGCAGCCGCACGACCTTTCCGCCGCGCAGGTCAATCGCCGGATAGACGATCACGCCGCAATCTCCAAGAAGTTCGATAGAATCCGCAGCCCGGTTTTTTGGCTTTTCTCCGGGTGGAACTGCACGCCGTAGAGGTTGTCCCGCTCGATGCCCGCGCAGAAGTCGTCGCCGTAGCAGGCGCTCAGCAGCACGTCGGTCGGGTTTTGCGGCGCGCAGTAATAGCTGTGGACGAAGTAAGCGTAGCTTTCCGGGTCGAGTCCCTTCAGCAGCGCCGACGGTCGCGTGGGCGTGATCTGGTTCCAGCCCATATGCGGCACCTTCAGACCGTCGCGCTCCGGGAAGCGGGTCACGTGACCGGGCAGCAGCCCGAAGCCTTCGGTGATGCCCATTTCGTCGCTGTAATCGAACAGGAACTGCATCCCCAAGCAGATGCCGAGGTAGGGCACGCCGGTATGCACTGCGTCCTTGATCGGCTGCACCAGATTTTGCTCGTGCAGCTTTTGCATCCCCGCGCCGAACGCGCCCACGCCCGGCAGAATGATCTTGTTCGCGCCGCGCAGCTCGTGCGCCGAGTGCACCACCCGCATACTCTCGACGCCGAGGTAGTTGAGCGCGTGCAGCACGCTTCGCAGATTGCCCGCTCCGTAGTCGATGACCGCTAACATAGCTCCCCCAAATAAAAAACCCCGCGCGGTGCGGGGTAGGGCAAGACCAAAACGTGACGGATTACACCAGCACCGGGCGACGATAGACGTATAGGTGGTGATGCTGGTGCTGCTGGCGCATGACTGATCTCCGTTTGACCTCTCGCAGTATAACCAGCCGCTCAGAAGTTGTCAATGTCCTGCAAACGACTACAATAGCGATTTAGCTTTTCGCCGTAAACGAGCAGCGGTGTGTTTGGTCTTTAGTCATTGGTTCTTGGTTCTCACGAACGACCAATTACCAATCACGAAGAACCGTTTTTCGCTAACCGCCGCTTTCAGGAGACCCATGACTCGCTTAATCGCGCTGCTGACCGATTTCGGCACCACCGACGCTTACGTCGGCGTGATGAAAGGCGTGATGCTCGGCATCTGCCCGGACGCCGCGCTGGTCGATCTCAGCCACGACGTTCAGCCGCAGAACCTCAAGCAGGCGGCGTTTCTGCTGCTGAACAATTATCGCTTCTTTCCGCCCGGCACCGTCTTTCTGGTGGTGGTTGATCCGGGCGTGGGCACTTCGCGCAAAGCCATTGCCGTGCGCGCGGGCGGCTATAGCTTCGTCGCGCCCGACAACGGCGTCCTGAGCTACGCCTTGCGCGAGTTTGGTTCCGTGCAGGCGGTCGAAATCAGCAACCCCGCCTATCAATTGGCGCGATCCAGCGCGACTTTTCACGGGCGGGACATCTTCGCCCCGGCGGCGGCGCATCTGGCGGCGGGCGCGGCTTTGGAGTCCTTCGGCAGCCCAGTCGATCCGCTGGTCGCGCTGCCTGCGCCGCGCTTGCAGGTCGAAGGCAGCCGCATCACGGGTGAAGTGCTGCACGTCGATCACTTTGGCAGCCTCGTGACCGGCATCGGCGTGCTGGCGTGGAACGCCAATCAGCTCACGCTCACGCCGCGCTTTGGCGATGCTCCATCGCTGTCGTTTGCAGGAGATCGCGCATCGGTTGTAATCGGCGCTCAGCGTCTCAGCCCGATTCGCCATACTTACGGCGAAGTCGGGCGCGGTGAAGCGCTGGCGCTGGTCGGCAGCAGCGGATTTCTCGAACTATCGGTTAATTCCGCGAGTTTCCGCTCGCTCAACGTCGCCCAGATCGGCAGCCCGGTCGAAGTGCAGATAGGATAGAGCCATGCAGGAGTTCGTGATTGAGGGCGGGCATCCCCTCAGCGGCGCGATCACGGTCAGCGGCAACAAGAACGCCGCGCTCAAGATGCTGGCGGCGTGCCTGCTCACCGACGAACCCGTGATCCTGAACAACATGCCCAACATCGGCGACGCGCGCACCCTGATCGAGATCATGCGGCGCCTCGGCGTGCAGATCGATTGGGTAGGGGAAAGCGCGCTGCGGGTTCACGCCCATCAGGTGACATCGACCGACATAGACCCGGCGCTGGCGAAGAAGCTGCGTTCCAGCATCGTGCTGGCAGGACCCATGCTCGCGCGCTGCGGGCGGGTGCATCTGCCTACGCCCGGCGGCGACGCCATCGGCGAGCGGCGGCTGGATATGCACGTATTCGCGCTGCGCAAGCTGGGCGCGGAGATTCGCTTCAACGGCGCATTCGAGATGCAGGTGGATCGGCTGAAGGGGGCGGACATTCTGCTGCCGGAAGCCAGCGTCACCGCCACCGAGAACGCGGTCATGGCAGCGGTGCTGGCGCAGGGAACCACCATCATCCGCAACGCCGCCAGCGAGCCGCACGTGCAGGATTTGTGCCGGATGCTGGCGGGTATGGGCGCGATCATCGACGGCGCAGGCTCGAACCGCCTGACCATTCAGGGCGTCGAGCGGCTGCACGGGGGCGAAGCCCGCGTCGGCGCGGATTACATGGAAGTGGGCAGCTTCATCGGCGCGGCGGTCATGACCGGCGGCGAAATCACGCTGCGCCAAGCCGACCCGCACTATCTGGACATGATCGCGCTGGTGTTTGAGCGGCTGGGCGTCAGTTGGGAGACGCGCGGCGACGAGGTGTTTGTGCCCTCGCACCAATCGCTGACCATCGTCCCTGATCTGGGCGGGCGCATTCCCATCATCAAGGCGCAGCCGTGGCCCGCCTTCCCGCCCGACCTGATGAGCATCGCCCTGACTGTTGCCACCCAGAGCGCCGGGGCAGTGCTGTTCCACGACTGGATGTACGAAAGCCGCTTCTTCTTCACCGATAAGCTGATGCGCATGGGCGCGCGGATCACCCTCTGCGACCCGCACCGGGTGCTGGTGCAGGGCCCCACCGCGCTCAAGGGCGTGTCCTACATCAGCAGCCCGGACATCCGCGCGGGCATGGCGATGCTGCTGGCGGCGCTGGCGGCGAAAGGCGAGACTCGCATCGCTAACATCCAGCAGATCGACAAGGGCTACGAGCGCATCGAGGAAAAGCTGACCGCATTGGGCGCGAACATCGTGCGCATCAACGTGGGCGAGCTTCCACAGTCGGAACCGTCCTTCAGCGGTTAGCAGTCAATCTGCACATCCAACCAAATCGCGCTGAACCGCTTCTGACGCCGATCACCAATCGCCCGCGTATTCGACCTGATAGGGCTGCGTGAGCCGTTCCAGCCGGGCGCGCCGCAGTTCGACCAACTGGCGCATGTGCAGTTGATCGTGCGCCGCCCACGACGCCAGCATGTCGCCCGCTGTCATCGTTCTAAAGGGAGTGGTGTAAACCGTGTCCCAGTTGGGATGGTTCAGGCTTCGCAGCCAACTGAGCGACTGGCTGCGTTCGGTCAGGAAATTCTCGACCATTTCCGCGTAATCGCGCTGGTTGTAGCCGCGCTGCGTCACCCAGCCGGTCGGGTTGATTATCACCCAGTCGTCATTGGGGCGGTTCAGGATCAAGTCGAGATGCTCCCGAAAATCCTCGCGCTCCTCGTCGTAGAGATGACAGACCACTTCGAGGATTGACCACAACTCCGGGTTGGGCTTGACCTGCGCTTCCGCCTGCGTGACCCCGCTGAGCAGCGCCTCAAGGATGGATGCGCCGTGTTCCAGTTCCTCGTATAGAGTTTCAAAATCCATGCCTCACCTCGCCTTATCCTGCCTGAGCGCGAACGCGCAGGTCGCCTTCGCGCCGGGTTTCGCCGAGCGCGTCCAAATATTCCAGCAGACCAATCGCGTACTTGCGCGAAGTGCCAAAGCGATCCCGCAGCGCGCCTGCCGCGATCCCGCCGTTCGCGTCGATCAACTCGAACACTGCGCCGACCATTTCCTCGTAAACTGCGCGCGAAAAGATCACGTCCGGCTGCACCTGCACCAACTCGCCCAGATCGATCAGCGCCCGCAGCAGGTCCTCGCCCACCGTCTGCACCGCTTCCGCGACCGAGGGCGGCGTGTACGGCGATTCCGCGATTTTCGCCCGAAGCCGCTCGATTCGGGCGGACTGCGCCGCGTCGAAATGAATGGCGTGATCGCGCAGGCGGAGCAGCGCCCCGTCCGCGACCATCTGATCCTGCATGTCCAGCAGCGCGCCGAACGTGACCGGCTTCAGCCCGACCCGGCTGCGCAGTTCTTCGCGCGGCATCCCGGCGCGGAGCGGCTGCGCACGGTGATAGGCTGCCAGCGCGTCAGTCATCCGGGTGAGTGCCGCCTGCGCGCTTTCCGCCGACCAGTAAGCGCCGTCCGGCAGCGCGATCAGCAGACCGCCGTCCAGCGCCTCGCGGAGCGCCGCGTCCACCTCGTCGGTGATCGCCCGCAGATCGTCGCGCTTGAGCGGCTGCACCGCCGCCTGCGCGATGCGCTCGGCGGGCGAACCGCGCAGCTTGCGTTCCAGCGCGGCGATTACCTGCGGCTGCATCCGCTTCCAGCGGCGGGCGGGATGCGGCTCGACGATCACGCCGCCGCCGATGGTGCTGCCCGGCAGCCGCAGGATGAAGCGGTCGCCTCGCGCCAGCGCCAGCGGTCGATCCAGCCGCAGTTGCAGCCAGCTTTCCGCTCCCGGCGGTAGGCTCTCGTCCGCGATCAGCCGGAGGTGGGCGGTCGCGTCCGCCGCGCCGCTGAAAAAGCGGACTTCGGCGTTGTGACGCAGTGGTCGCGCCGCGTCCCTGAGGTGGCGGAAATGCGCGTCAATCAGGGTGGTGGGTGTGAGCGCACCGGGAGTGGTCAGCACGTCACCGCGCGCGACCGACTGGCGGTCGATGCCGGACAGGTTGACCGCGACCCGGCTGCCCGGTTGCGCGACTTCGACCGCCTGCTTGTAGCTTTGCAAGCCGCGCACCCGCCCGCGCAAGCCGTATGGCTGAAGCTCGACTTCGTCGCCGACCCGCAGCGAGCCGCCGAGCAGCGTCCCAGTGACGACTGTCCCGAAGCCGCTGATGCTGAAAGCCCGGTCAATCGGCAGGCGCGGCGAGCCGAACGCCGGGCGCGGCGGCAGATCGGCGAGCAGGGCGGTCAGCCGCTCAATCAAGCGTGGGATGCCTTGCCCGGTCGCGGCGGAAACCGGGACGATTTCGGATTGGGCGAAGGTGGTCAGCGCCAGCGCGTCGCGGATTTCTTCCGACACCAGCGTGAGCCAGTCGGGATCGTCAATCAGGTCGATTTTGGTGAGCGCGACCAGCGCGCCGGGGACGCCGAGCAGGTCGAGGATGGCGAGGTGTTCGCGGGTCTGGGGCATAATGCCTTCGTCGGCGGCGATCACCAGCAGCGCCGCGTCGATGCCGCCGACGCCTGCCAGCATGTTCTCGATGAAGTCTCGGTGACCCGGCACGTCCACGATGCCGAGGGTGTCGCCATCTGGCAGCGTGAGCCACGCGAAGCCGAGGTCAAGGGTCATTTCGCGGGCTTTTTCTTCCACCAGCCGATCCGGGTCGATCCCGGTCAGCGCCCGGACTAGGGTCGATTTCCCATGATCGACGTGTCCCGCCGTGCCGATGACGTGCATAGAGTGAAGCGGTTAGCGATTAGCAGTTAGCAAAAGCGAGTGATTGGTTTTTAGTAAAGACTTTTCCGACACCAGAATTCACTCTCGCTAATCACTAAAAGCTAACTGCCCCCGTTCCCGTTGCCGTTCTTGGGCGCGGATGTGGTCGTAATGGTCGATCCGGTGTCGAATTCCAGCAGCATGGATTGATAGCTTTCGCGGTAGAGCTTGGCGCGCTCGCGCTCCAGATTCCACAGCCGATTGATGCCGTCTTGCAAGGGCGGGAAATAGCCCTCCATGTCAGAAATCCGCTGGACGAAGCGCTCGAATTCCTTGTCGTGCAGCCGCCATACTTCATCGTTGGAGAGGGTGAACTGCTTCCAGCGCTTCTGGTCGTCCGAGCGCCAGTCGTTCCACTCCTGACGGAAGCGTTCTTCGCTGAGCCGCTGCATCTCGGCAACCTCGTTGATACGCCGTTCCAGCCGGTCGCCGATGCGCTCGAAATCGTCGATGATCTTCTTCATCTCGCGGTAGGCTTCCGCCCACGTTTCGAAGCGCTCGATGTTGCGCTGCATCTGGCTGTCCTGCTCGCCGAACTGATCCAGCAGGGTCTTGATCTGCTGGTCGCGCTGCTGTTCGAGCAGGGTTTGCTGGTCGATAAACTGCTGAATCTGCTCGCGGCGGTCGCGGTCGCCCGCGCTGACTTCCTGAATTTTGCGCTCGTTGCGCAGCGAGAGTTCTTCGATCAAGGTGAGCTTGGGCTTGAAGCCGTCGATCTGCTTGCGAACGTCCGGCACTTCGGATTCGACTTCCGAGAGGCGGCGCGCATCTTGACGGCGCTGTTCTTCGAGGAAGGCGAGGCGGCGATCCGGTTCTTCCAGCCGCTTGAACAGGTCGTCGACCCGCTGCTGAAGATTGGCGACCACGCCCGACAGCCGATCTTTTTCGACGTTCATGGACGGCAGTTCGGTAGTCTGGCGTTCGAGCTTGGTCATCTTCTCGGTGAGTTCGCGCACCGGGCGGGTAATGCCCTCGCGCGCCAGTTCACCCCGGCGCTCGGCTTCGCGCTCGGCGGTGAGCCGCTTGGTCTCCACCGACTCGATCATCTGCTGCATTTCCTTGCGGAACTGCTCCAGCGTTTCGGTTTCACGCCCGTTGGAGCTGACTTCGCCGCGCAGCATCGACTGATCCGATTCCATCGAGTTCACGCGCTTGGCAAGAGTATCAATCGTGTCCTGCTGCGCGGCAAGCCGTTCTTGCAGCGTGGCAATGGTTGCTTTGTCACGGCGACGTTCTTCGTCGAGCCATTCAATCATGCGTGCGGCTTGGTTAACGTCCATGTCGCCCCCTCCAACTGCATCTTGATTTATGCGCTGATTATAGCACAGCAGCGGGTCAAACTTGATGAACGCGCTCGACCGCCGCCATCACGTCTTTCAGCACCGGCTTGTTCTTGAAAACCAGCACCTCACCGGGCACGTCGTCCAGCTTTTCTGCCGACAAATTCACGCCTTCAAAGACCAGCAGCAGCAGGTCACGGCGCTGCGCTGCGCGCACTTTCTCGACCTTGCGGCGCAAATATTCGCGCGTCCAGAAGCCGACCAGCTCGATCAGCACCCGGCGACCGTCCTGCTTATGGGTCAGGGCGAAGTCGGGGATCATCACGGTGTCGCCCAGCAGAATCAGTTCGTCCTCACGGCTGAGCGTCCATTTGCCGCGCTCGCCGCCGAACTTCGCCTCGAAATCGGCAGCGAAATCGGCTTCGAGGCGGCTGTCGAACGCGCCGCTGCGCTTGAAGTGGGTGGTCAGGGCGGATTCGGCGTCGAGGCGGTAAGTCAGCGTCCGGTTGAATCCGAGCGGTCGCACGGTCGCCGCCATGCGCCATTGGTCGCAGAGCAGCAGGGCGGGCAGAAAGGCGGCGAACTGTCGCCCGTAGCGGGTGGTCGCCTTGACGAACGGCGATATGGGACCGTCCAGATCGACCTGATAGCCGCCTTCGGGGAGCGGACGCGCCTCGAACATCAGCTTGAACAGCTTCAGGTAACGCCAGAAGTCCTTGTAGCTGTCGTGAATCGCCACCTGCATCTGATCCGACCAGTAGAGCACACCGCGCGCCAGTTCGAGGTTGTAGCGCGCGATCAGCGAGTGCGGCGTCCACGCCTGACCCACGCCGATCAGCTTGTGCTGCGCCAGCCGATCCGCGAACAGCGCCGCCTCGATCTGCTCCGGCGCGGCGTCCAGTGCGGCGGCGGCTTGGGCGATCATGTCGGCACGATTCTGCGGGTGAAACAGGTCGGCGCGGGCGAAGGCGGGACCGCGCGCGAACAAGCGCTGGCGCAGGTCGGCGGGCGCGATTAGCGTGTCGATGGGGCGGAAGTCCGCCGGGTCCTCGATCACCTTCGCCAGCCCGCGCACAATCACGTAGTCGGTGCGCTCGCCCTCGTACTGATCCAGCGCGGCGCGCCACGCCCCCCGGGTTTGCCCGACCTGCTCGCCGAACAGGGCGATCAAGTCGGCGGCGGTCTGACGCCAGAATCGGCTGCGCGGACTCAGCCACTCGACCGTGAGCGAATCGCCGCGCGTGGTGAGGCGAGGTCGCACCAGATCGCCCGTGAGCATCAGCCGACCGCGCCTTTGCGGTGGCGGCGCTGCGCGCGACCTTCATCGACGGTGTGGCGCACGATCACCTCGAACAGAAACGCCTGCTGACTGCCGACCTTGCGCAGCACCCGCCCCAAGCGCTGGACGTACTCGCGGGCGCTGGCAGTCCCGCCCAGCACGATGGCGACCTTCGCCTCCGGCACGTCGATGCCCTCGTTCAACACCCGCGAAGTCACAATCGCGCGATATGCCCCGGCTTGAAACTGGTCGAGGATGTGCTTGCGCTCGGCGGCGGCGGTTTCGTGAGTCAGCGCGGGAATCAGGTGGCGGCGGGCGATCTCGTAGACCACGTCGTTGATCTCGGTGAACACCAGCGTTTGCTGGTCGCTGTATTCACGCAGCAGGGCTTCCAGCATGGCATATTTGGCGTCGGCGTTCGCCAGCAGTCGGAGCATCCGCCCACGCGCGAGCAGCGCCGCCCGCGCCTCCGAATCATAAGCGCCGCGCCGCATCATCTCCTGAAGCCAGAAGCGCCCGTGCGTTTTCGGCAGTTGGTGCGCGCGGAAGTAGGCGGCGTAAATGGCGTAATCGGCGTCGTAGCGGGCACGCTCCTCGTCGGTGAGGTCAACCTTGATGCGCTCGGTGCGGTACTCCGCCAGCCGCTCGCCCACCAAATCGTCGATCCGCTGCTGGTAGACGATTGTGCCGATCAGGTCGTCCACCCGCCAGCGCCCCTGTTCTTCGGCGGTGGGGTAGGTGGCGGTCAAGCCGAGGCGAAACGGGGACGGCGACATCAGCGCGATCTCGCCCCAACTGGGCGCGGGCAGGTGATGCACCTCGTCGAAGATGATCAGCTTGAAGTGATTGCCCTGCTGCGCGATCAAGTCGCCCGCCGAGTGATAGGTAGTGACGGTCAGCGGGTGGACGATCTTCTCACTGCCGTAGTACACGCCCACGTCGGTCTGAAAGGCGTTGACCAGCCGGGCATACCACTGATGCAGCAGGTCGATGGTGGGCGCGACCACCAGCGCCGAGCGGTTGGCGCGCTGGATCGCGTGGATGGCGACGAAAGTCTTGCCCGCGCCGGTCGGCAGCACGATGCTCCCGCGCCGATCCGCCGCTTCCCACGCTTCCAGCGCGGCGGTCTGGTAATCGTGCGGCTCGCGGGGGTCGTGCAGGGTCAGGTCAAGCGGCTGCCAGCGCGGGACCGAATCGACGATGCTGCGCTGGAGCAGCCAGTTAGTGAGGGTGGGGTAGTGGTAGGCTTCGCAGCGCCAGCGCGACTTGATCCAGCGGAAGGGCGGCGGGACTTCGGCGTCTCGCTCGACGCCGTACAGCACCAGCGTCCCGCCCTGAAAACTCAGCGATTGGCTCACGAATGCTCCGAATATCTGTTCGGATGATTATACCAGTTGACAGGGGGAAAGACCTGTGTTAAACCCAGCTTGATCAGCCAAGCAATCACAAGCGGTCACAGGTAGCGACAATGGCGGTGGTTGAAACGCGGAATCTGCACAAGTATTTTGGCGAGGTGTGCGCCGTAGATAACGTGAGCCTCTCAGTGCGCGAGGGCGAGTTTCTGGTGCTGGTGGGTCCGTCGGGATCGGGCAAGACCTCGCTGCTGCGGATGATCGCCGGGCTGGAGCCGCCCACCGACGGCGAAATTCGCATCGGCGATCAGGTGGTCAACCACGTGCCGCCGCGCGCTCGCAAGATTGCGATGGTGTTTCAGAACTACGCGCTCTACCCGCACATGAACATCTTCGACAACATCGCGTTCCCGCTCAAAAACGAGCACATGAGCAAGCCGCTGATTCGCCAGAAAGTCGATTGGGCGGCGGGCGTCCTCAAGATCGACCAATTTCTGGATCGCAAGCCGAGCCAGCTTTCCGGCGGCGAGCGACAGCGGGTGGCGCTGGCGCGGGCGCTGGTGCGCGAGCCTCAGGTGTTTCTGCTGGACGAGCCGCTTTCCAACCTCGACGTGATGCTGCGGGCTTCGGCGCGCGAGGAATTGAAGCAGTTTCAGCGGCAGATCGGCGTGACCACGCTCTACGTCACCCACGATCAAGTCGAAGCCATGAGCATGGGCGACCGCATCGCGGTGATGGCGAACGGGCGCATCCGGCAGTTGGGCACGCCCCAGCAGATTTACAGCGAGCCGACCGACACCTTCGTGGCGACCTTCTTCGGCATCCCACCCATGAACCTGATCGAGCGCGAGGACGAGATTCTGGGCTTTCACCCAGAGCATCTGCTCCCGCGCGATCTCGCCGCCGATATGGTCGATCTGGTGCCGATGTCCTTCGCGGTGGCGCGGATCGAATATCTCGGCGCGGAAAGCTACCTCTACGGGACGGTCGAGGGCGCCAGCGTGGTCGCCAAGCTCTCGTCGCAGGTCAACCGCGCCTTTGAAACCGGGCAGACCTACGATTTCGCGGTGGATCGCCCGAATCTCCACTATTTCAACAAGCGCACGACGTATCGCATGGGCGCGCCGAGCCGCGTCTTGTAGCCAGTCTAGCCGAGCGCCGGGCGCAGCGACCGGAAGATCGCGGTGCAGGCGGCTTCGACGGTGGCGGCGGGATCGCTTTGCCCCGCGATGGCGTTGTAGGGAAGCACCACGCCAGTCCAGCCTTCGGTGTTCCAGCGCGCGCCGTCGGGGAGCTTGGGCGCTGCGCTCGGCGAGGGATAGGCGTAAGCGTAAAGATAGGGATACACGATCCCGGCGCTGAAAGGTGCGAAGCCGAAATTCAGGTGCGGGTGCTGCTCGTCCTGCTCGGCGAGGAACCACAGGAAGGACAGGTCGAAGTGTTCGGTCACATCACCACCGGCGTCATTGATCCGTCCAGCCGGGCGCGGAAGCGCGCCGACTCCCGTGAACACCGCGTAGAGCGCATCGGCGTAAGCGCGGGCGTCGTCGGCGTCGAAGTGCAGCGGCGCGCTGTCGCTCAAATCTCCACGCTTGGGCTTGATCCGGTTGACGAAGCCCGCCAACGCCTCGAACATGGCGTCGGTGTAGCTCGCGCCTGCCGCGTGCGGGATGATCGCCGCCAGTTCGGTCGCGTGAATGGTCATCAGCAGCGATTCCAGCAGCGCCGCTTGCGAGCGCCCCTCGACCGGGATTAAGATCGCGCTTCCAGCGGCGGGCTGATAGACCAGCGCAAGCTGGCGAAAGTCGAGCGTGACCTCGCCGCCCCTCGGCAGGGTATCGGTGGATACGCCTTCCGGCACGATTTTCATGCCCAGCTCGAGGAAATTCGGCTGGCGCTCGTGAACCAGCAGCCGAACCGCGCCCAGCAGCCGCGCGACCGTATGCAGGTTGTGTAGCGTGAGTTGTTGTACATTCGGGAGCATGTTTTCGCTCGCTTTTCTTGGATGATCGTCAGAGTATAGCAGTTAGTCGCCGGACGTCCCGTTTTCGTTTCACGCGATTTCCATACCGTGCCGGACATCGGCTGGGGATACAATGAGAACAGTCGCAGTATGCAAAGGCGTTCCACGTGCTGCAAAAGTGGCTGACCCCGATTATCGCCTGTCTCGCGCTGGTAATCCTCCTGTGGGTTCCCTTCGGCTTGAAGGTTTCCGGCATCATGGAGGAATGGCTGGTCATCCACAGCGTCGAGATCGGCGGACAATCCGACCGTGACGAGAATTACTCCCTGTTTATCACGCAGGGCACCCAGCGTACACGCCCACTGGTCGGCGTCGCACCAATCCTCGGCTACAGCCTTACGCCGGATTCGTTCGTCGGCTTCAACCTCGTGGCGATGGCGCTGTTCTTCGCCAAAGGACTGGTTCTCTACTCAATTCTGTGCAGGCTCGCGCCCAAGAACCGACCTTACGCACTGCTGGTCGCTCTGCTGTTCGTGATCTACCCTGCCGACAGTGGCTTGTTCACCTTTCGAGCGATCAGCATCCATCTCTCGGTGCTGCTGTATTTGCTCGGAGTCTATTTCTTCCTGATCTACTTCCAGCACGGGCGCTGGTGGGGCTTAGTGGGCGCGTGGCTGGCGGTCATCGGCAGCGTATGGATTTACGAGGTCGCTTATCCACTTATCGTGCTGATGCCGCTGCTGCTGATCTGGCAGGAAGGGCGGCTCAACCGCCGCGTGATCCGCGACAGCTTGATGTGGTACTTGGCTCCGCTGCTGGCGCTGCTGTACATCACGTTCATCTTTATACAGGGCGCATCGTATCAATCATGGCTGCTTCAGCACAGCGGCTTGAATCAGCCCAGCGTGTTCGTCGATATGCTCACCAGCCTCGGCAGCGCTTATTATCGCCATTTTGTCGGAGGCTGGGGGCAGGCGCTCACCCAGCTTCAATCACCTTACGTCGGCTTGTCGCTGCTGATGGTGGTGATCGCGTTGATCGCGGGCGCGCTGGTGACTCGCGGGGGCAGCCGACTAGACGGCGATAAACGGCGCTATTGGCTGCTGGCGCTGATTGGTTTTCTGCTGGTTGGGCTGGGCTATGCCCCTTATTTGGTCACGCCCTATCGCCAGCTTGACTGGCGCGTTTACTATTATTCGTCCTTCGGTGGTGCGATCTGCGTCGGCAGCGTGGTGTACCTGCTGGTTCTGTACACGAGGTCGCGGATCATGGTGTTTGTCCCGCTGATGAGCCTGCTCATTGGGTTGGGTACGCTGCGAGCGCTCAACCAGCACGAATACTATAACGAACTGGCGCTGACGCAGCAGCAGCTTTTGCACGGCGTCGTGGCGCAGGTGCCGCGTCTGAAAAGCGAAGTGCCAATTGTCGTGGTGGATGAAACCGGCACTTACAACAGCAATTGGAGTCTTGGCGCAAGCTACCTCCTGCGGTACGCGCTCGATTACGTGTATTCCGACAACCGATTGACCGCCGTTCTCTGCTCCTTCGATCCGAGTACCGGGCAGTTCGTGATACTGCCGGAAGTAGTTGAGCAATGCGCGTTCGCGCCGGATGGGCTGAAGCTCACGCAGGGGGATACTCAGATAAACGCATATCCCTATGATCAGATGGTGCTGATTCGCTATACCAAGACGGGGGCGCAGCTTCTAGAGAGTATTCCGCCAACTTATCTGCACGTGCCCGCGCAGGAGAGGTATAATCCACTACGATTTGTCGATCAGGAGGCAGCGCCACCTCGACGTTTCTTCACCCTGTTTTCCCTGACCGGATGAGACTCTATCGGTTGGGCTTGCGGAGAGACAAAGGTTCGAATGTTTGACGATCTATTTGCACCGGCTGGCGGGGAACTGGATGAATTAGGCACAGCACTGCTCGACGTGCTGTTCGACCAGATGCCCATCGGCATGGCGGTGATCGACCGCAGCCTGACCCTGCTGCGGGTCAACGACATGTGGCGCGCGTTTCTGCAACGCTATGCCCCGCTCACCAATCCGCAGGTGATCGCGGGCACGTCCAGCCTGAACGATCTGTTTCCGAGCGAAATCCGGCGTTTCGAGCCAGTCTTGAACGATGCCTTCGAGGGCGCGGTGATTCGGCGCGAGGCGCTGGTCATGTACCGCGACGGCGTGACCTCGTATTGGGACGTGGTGATCACCCCGCTGCGGCAGGACGAGCAAATCCGAACCCTGCTGATCGTGGTGGTGGATGCGTCGGATCGGGTGTTTGCCAACCGCCTGCTGGAAGAAAAAGAGACGCAGTACCGCAGCATCTTTGAAGCCACCAGCGACGGCGTGATCATCCACGCCGCCGGGGGGCGGATCGTCGAGGCGAACCCGGCTGCCTGCGCCATGTACGCCTATTCCTACGACGAATTGATCGGGCTAGACAGCGCGGTGCTGTTCGCGCCGGAACAATTCAGTATGGCGCTCAAGCGAGTGCTGGCGGGCGAAGCCGTCGATATTCAGTCGATTAACTACCGCAAGGACGGCGAGCCATTCGACGTAGAAATCCGCGCGACCCGCTTCGCCTATCGCGGTGAGCCGCACATGCTCTCGGTGGTACGCGACATTACCGAGCGGCGGCAGGCGTATCAACTGCTGGAACAGCGGGTCGAGGAACGCACTCACGAGCTTTCGACCCTGCTGCAAGCCTCCAACAACTTCACCTCCACGCTGGCGGTGGAGCCGCTGCTCAAGAAGATCGTGGACGAACTCAAGGCGGTGATTGACTACAGCGGCGCGGCGATTTACACGCTCCACGACCCGAACCGCCTCGACCTGCTGATCTACTGCGGACCGATCCCGCAGATTGAACTGCGGCACTCGTGGTCGCTCGACCAGTATCAGGCGCTCGGCAGCGTGATCGGCACCCAGTCGCCGATCATCATCCCGAACGTGAATGCGGATACGCCGCTGGCGCGCAGCTACCGGGAACTCGCCGGAGATCACCTGCGCTACGCCGGGTCGTGGATGGGCATTCCGCTGATCGTGCGCCAGCGGGTGATCGGCATGTTGGGCTTCGACAGCGAGCATCTGGGGTACTTCACGCCGCATCTGGCGAATCTGGCGGCGGCGTTCGCCAATCAAGCGGCGGTGGCGATGGACAACGCGCGCTTGTACGCCGCCGAACAGGAGCGGCTTCAAGAGACCGAGCGGCGGCGGCAGGTCGCCGAGGGGATGCGCGAAATCCTCAACGTGATCAACTCCAACCGCTCGCTGGACGAGACTCTGGACTTCATCGTGGCGCAGGCGGGGCGCTTGCTCGGCACCGACAGCATCGCCCTGTTTGGCTATCAGCCGGAGCAGGCGCTGCTGACCATCCAGACCGCGATTGGGCTGGACGACGATCTTACGCGCGGCTTCGAGATACACGCGGGGCGGGGCGTCATTGGGCGGGCGCTGCTTGAACACCGCTTCGCGGTGGTTCCCGACCTGCACGCCATCGATCTGCCGCCGGGCGACTCGCAGAAGCTGATCGTCGAGCAGTGGGCGGAGCATTTCACCGCGCTGCTGGCGGTGCCGATGATCGCCAGAGGCGAAATCTACGGCGAGATGGTGCTTTATTACCCGGATCAGCACCGCTTCACCGACGAGGAAATCCAGTTGGTGATCACGGTCTGCGATCAGGCGGCGCTGGCGATTGAGAACGCTCGCCTGCGCGCGCAGGCGACCGAAGCGGCGGTCGCCGCCGAACGCAGCCGCCTCGCCCGCGACCTGCACGACGCCGTGACCCAGACGCTTTTCTCCGCCAGCCTGATCGCCGAAGTGCTGCCACGCCTGTGGGAGCGGGATCAGGAAGAAGGGCGGCGGCGTCTGAGCGATCTGCGCCAGTTGACGCGAGGCGCGCTGGCGGAAATGCGGACACTGCTGCTGGAACTGCGCCCGGCGACCCTCACCGAAGTCGATCTGCGCGACCTGCTGCGCCAGTTGAGCGAAGCGCTCACCGGGCGGGCGCGGATTCCGGTGCAGGTCGAAGTCACGGGCGATCCTCGCCCGCTGCCGCCCGACGTGCAGATCGCCTTTTACCGCATCGCGCAGGAAGCGCTCAACAACGTATTCAAACATGCCGACGCGACCGAAGTCCGCGTGAGGCTGAACTATCAGCCGGGCGCGGTGAATCTGAGCATCAGCGACGACGGGCGCGGCTTCGATCCGTCATTGGTTTCGCCGGAAAGCTTGGGACTGAAGATCATGCGCGAGCGCGCCGAGGGCATCGGCGCGAGTTATGACGTGATTCGTCTGCCGGACAAAGGCACTCAAGTTTCGCTGAGGTGGGCAAAATGAGCGACCATATTCGCGTGCTGATCGTGGACGATCATGCGATGGTCAGGAGCGGCTTGGCGGCGTTTCTGCTCATCTACGACGAACTGGAACTGGTGGGCGAAGCCGCCAGCGGCGAGGAAGCGGTGCGCAAATGTGCCGATCTCGCGCCCGACGTCGTGCTGATGGATATGATTATGCCGGGTATGAACGGCGCGGAAGCCACCCGCGCGATTCGCCACCAATGCCCGGATACCAAAGTCATCGCCCTGACCAGCTTCAAAGAGGACGACCTGATGCAGAAGGCGCTCCAAGCGGGCGCGATTGGCTATCTGTTCAAGAACGTCTCGGCGGAGGAACTGGTCAGCGCGATCCGAAACGCCTACGCGGGCAAGCCCACGCTCGCGCCCGAAGCCGCCCAAGCCTTGATTCACGCCGTTACTCAACCGCAGCCGGTCGGCTTTGACCTGACCGAGCGCGAGCATGAAGTCCTCACTTTGATGGCGAAGGGCAACAACAACCCGCAGATCGCCGAGCAGTTGGTCATCAGCCGCTCGACCGTCAAATTCCACGTGAGCAGCATCCTCTCCAAACTGGGCGTCAACAGCCGAACTGAGGCGGTCGCGCTCGCTTTGCAGCATCACCTAGTCACCTGACCAGTCGCGCGACTATCCATTCGTAGAACTGGAAGTCCCCCCATCTGTGGAATGAAATGCGGGGCGATTCTTCGTATCCTGTATATTAGCAGGCTGAAACAGGATATTCGACAGCGCACTCCACGCGCTGGGCAGCAAGAATCGAGTTCAAAATGGTTCATCCAATAGATAAAGAACAAATGATTATGGACGATCAAATACGCATTATGCGGATCATGGAAGGCGATCAGGATGCCTTCACCGATCTGGTGCTGGAATACCAGCGCGCCGTCTATAACCTCACCTATCGGATGCTCGGCGACGCAGTTGAAGCCGAGGATGCTGCTCAGGAAGCCTTTCTGCGGGCGTATCGCAACCTCCGCCGCTACGACATGACTCGCCCGTTCAAGACGTGGGTGCTGTCGATTGCCTCGCACTACTGCATCGACCTGATCCGCAAGCGCCGCTTGAGCTGGCTCTCGCTGGACGATCTGCTGCCGGGCGAAATGATGGCTGCCATCGAGCATCACTCGATTGAAGACCTGATCACCGACGGCGAGCGCGATCAGGACGTACAGGAACTGCTGGCGCTGCTTAAGCCAGACGACCGCGCCATCATCATCCTGCGCTATTGGAACGACCTCTCCTACGACGAAATCGCCGAGGCGCTGGGGACCAACGTGGGCGTAGTCAAGTCGCGGTTGTTCCGGGCGCGGCAGGCGTTGGCGAACCGGATGAAGATTCAGGAAATGGGGCTGGCGTTCGCTTAACTATGCACGCCCTTCTCGCCGACGATCAACCGGACGTGCGCTGCGCGCTCACATGCCTCTTGCAGCAGGAATCCGACTTCCAACTCACCTCTGAAGCCAGCAGCGCCACTGAACTGCTGGCTTATCTGTCTGTCTCTTGCCCCGACCTCGTGCTGCTGGACTGGGAGCTTTCGGGCGTGAGCGGGCGCGATCTGATGGCGCAAATCCGCGCGGTTTGCCCCAACGCGGTAGTGATCGCGCTCAGCGTCCGACCGGAGGCGCGGCTCGAAGCGCTTGAATCGGGCGTGCAGGGCTTCGTCAGCAAGGGCGATCCGCCGGAGCGGCTGCTGGCGATGGTGCGCCGCGTCATTTGACAAAGCCGAGTGAGATTATTATAGTTCCCCTCAGTCGGACACTGGAGGACAACGGGCTATGCGGCAGTGTGAACACATGAAGCAGATCACAACCTACACGCCCCGCGCGAAGGGCTGTGAGGAATGCATGAAAACCGGGGATAAGTGGATTCACCTGCGCGTGTGCCTGATCTGCGGGCACGTCGGCTGCTGCAACTCTTCCAAGAACAAACACGCCAGCAAGCACTTCCACGAAACTGGGCACGCGATGATGAAATCGCTGGAGCCGGGCGAGGAATGGGGCTACTGCTTCGTAGACGACATCTTTTACGAGACAATCTAGCTGCAAACAGCAGCGGGTAGCCCCCGCTGTTTTTATTCCTCGTCGGGCAGGTCATTCAGCAGCAGCCCGGTGGTGTACTTGATTTCAGTCAGCACGATGCTGGTGCTGATCCGCGCGATGGCAGGAATGGGCGTCAGCTTCTCCATCAGGAAGCGCTCCAACTCCTTGCGGCTGCGCACCGCAACCTTCAGCAGATAATCGAACTCCCCGGTGATGAAGTAACATTCCAGCACTTCCGGCATCCCGATCACAGCGTCGCGGAACTGGTTAATGGTCTGGATTTGGTGCATTTCCAGCGTCACCTCGATTATGCACAGGATGTCGTAGCCGACCTTTTCCCGGTCGAGGATGGCGGCATACTGGCGCACGTAGCCCAGTTCCTCCAGCCGCTTGATTCGCGCGTGGACGGCGGGGGGCGAGAGCGAAATTCGCCGCGCCAGTTCCACGTTGCTGATGCTGCTGTCGGCTTGCAATTCGGTCAGAATCGCTCGGTCGGTGTCGTCGATCTCCAACGAATAGTCTCTCATTGCACCCGCTTCCTATCCGGCAAGATGCGTCAGAATCAAATCCGCATAAAATGTAGACATTGCAATGGCTGCGCGACGTGATACATCGGTTTGCTGAACCTTAACGAACATACCATCGAACGACCTTGTAGCCAATAGGATGACCATGAACCCTTACTTAGAGCCACATGGTTTTCTGGGAACCGGTGCCAGCCTGCTCGCCGACCTGACGCTGATCGCCTATCTGCTGCTGATCATCCCGGCGATGGTGATCGGCTTCGGCTTCGCGCGGCGCAAGCTGTTCCGTCCCTATCACAAGTGGACGATGACCAGCATCCTGATCGTCAACTGGATTCTGATCCTGTTCCTGATGATCGCCGCCTATCGCTTCGACGTGTTTGCCAACTTCCCGGATCAGCCCGGCAAC
This sequence comes from uncultured Chloroflexia bacterium, assembly GCA_963814185.1. GTDB lineage: Bacteria > Chloroflexota > Anaerolineae > Aggregatilineales > Phototrophicaceae > Flexifilum. The sequence goes on from CAWFCF010000004.1 coordinate 1,384,968, forward strand.
ACCCGCTACTTGCTGCCCGCCATTCACGGCGCGATTGGCTTGATCGCGCAGGTCTTGGCGACCTACGTGGTCTATCGGATGTTCCGCGAGGATTCTCAGGTTGCACGAGCGAAGGCGCGCGGCGAAAAGGACACCTCGAAATACTGGTTTCGGAGCGCCAAGCCGGTCATGCGCCTGACCTTGACCCTCTGGTTGATCACGGCGGCGCTGGGTGTGTTCAACTACCTGACTCGCTACGACCTGATTCCGACCTACCAGCTCGGCGGCGGCGTGATCGCGCCCGCAGCCACCGAAGAATTGGGCGTGCAGCCGTCTGTCGAGACTCCCGACCTGATCGCGCCAGCGCAGACGCCCGACCTGCTGCCGCCAGTCGAAACGGAGGACGCGCCCGCCGAGACGCCCGAACTGGCGGAGCCAACCGAAGCGCCATCCTGAGCAATCGTTCAATATGGATAAATGCATTACAATAAAGGCGTAAACAATAGGAGCACTCTATCCAGAGGAAACCATCATGTTCCTGAAGCGGGAACAGCTTGAGCAGCAAGAAGCCGAACGGCTCGCGCCGTATGCGCTGCGCAGCCGCGACAGCACCGGGCGCTGCTACCCGGAATCGGAAGCGGAGTACCGGACGGCGTTTCAGCGCGACCGCGACCGGATCATTCATTCGGCGGCGTTCCGGCGGCTGGAATACAAGACGCAGGTGTTCACCAACGACGAGGGGGATTACTACCGCACCCGCCTCACTCATACGCTCGAAGTCGCGCAGATCGGGCGCACCATCGCGCGGGCGCTGGGCGTCAACGAGGACTTGGTGGAAGCCATCTGCCTTGCCCACGATCTGGGGCATCCCCCGTTCGGTCACGCGGGCGAGGAAACCCTCGACGGGCTGCTGAAAGATCACGGCGGCTACAACCACAATCACCAGAGCTTTCGGGTCGTGACCAAGCTGGAACACCGCTATCCCGAATTTCCCGGACTGAACCTGACCCGCGAAACCCTCGGCGGGCTGGCGAAACACGAAACTACCTACGATCAACTGAGCTATCTCGCCGGGCTTGACCCGACCACGCGCGGCAGCCTCGAAGCGCAGATCGCCAACATCACCGACGAGCTGGCGTACAGCGCGCACGACCTCGACGACGGCTTGAACTCGGAGACGCTGCACCCGCGCGAACTGGAAGAACTCGAAATCTGGCGGCGGCTGTGCGAGCGGCTCCACTGGCACGGCGAGGTGATGGACGAACTCACGCGCCATACCTTCATCCGCGACCTGATCGGGCTGCTGGTGGACGACGTGCTGCATACCACCGAAGCCCGTCTGGAGCAGATTCAGCCGCAGTCCCCGCAGGCTGTGGAGAAGCAGCCGGAGAACATCGCGGGCTACAGCCCCGACATGCTGCGGATGCGCAAAGCGCTGAACAAGTTCCTGTTCGAGAATATGTATTACAGCCCGCGCGTGGTGCGGATGAAGAAGCGGGCGCAGCGCTTCATCACGGAAATCTTCAACACGCTCTATGACGACCCGCGCCAGCTTCCCAAAGAATGGCAGGCGGAAATTCAGGAGCGCGACATTCACCGCGTGATCGCGGACTACATCGCAAGTATGACAGATCGCAGCGCTGTGATAGAATATCGGCGGCTGTTCGATCCCCTTATGCGACCTTGAGAGAGCGCGTGCATGGCGAGTGAAACCGTACTCAACGGACGTTATCGGCTGGTTGCTCAGCAGGGCAGCGGCGGCATGGCGGTGATCTACAAAGCGGTCGATCAGGCGCTAGGGCGCACGGTCGCCGTGAAGATTCTGCGCCCCAGCCTCACCAGTGATCCGGCGTTTCTGGCGCGCTTCCGCAACGAGGCGCGCAGTGTGGCGAATCTGGCGCATCCCAACATCGTCACGGTTCACGACGTGGGCAGCGACGGTCCCACTCATTACATCGTGATGGAATTCGTCGAGGGCACCGACCTCAAGCGTATCATCAAGGCAGAGGGCGCGCTGCCGATTGAGCGCGCTATCAACTTGGCGATCCAGATTTGCGCCGGGATCGGCTTCGCGCACCGCGCCGGGCTGGTTCACGCCGACGTGAAGCCGCAGAACATGCTGGTCACCACCGAAGACGTGGTGAAAGTGACCGACTTCGGCATCGCGCAGGCGCTCAGCGATTCGCAGCCGGGCGAGAAGCAGCAGGTGGTATGGGGCAGCCCGCATTATTTCGCGCCGGAGCAGGCGCGTGGCGAAAAGCCGACCCCCGCCAGCGACGTGTATTCGATTGGCATTCTGCTCTTTGAGATGCTCACCGGACGGCTGCCGTACACGGGCGCGAATCAGCAGGAATTGGCGCTGGCGCACATCCGCGACCGCATCCCGATGGTCACTGAGTACAATCCCAACGTGCCGGAGAGCCTCGCCCGCATCGTCTACAAGACCATGAGCAAGGAACCCGCCTCGCGCTACCGCATGGCGGATCAACTGGGGCACATTCTGGCGGGCTACCGGGATCGCGGGCGCGACGACACCATAGCACAGCCGCAGCGCCCGGCCGCGCCCACTACGCCGACCCTCCAACCGCCGAGCGCTCAGCTACCGCCGCCAGTCACGCAGCTCCCGCCACCGAGTACGCAGCTTCCGCCGCCGCCCGGCTGGCAGCAGCAGACGTGGCAGCAGGGATCGGGGCAGGGGCGTCCGCCGCAGAATGTCGAGCATCTGCCCACCCAGCGCGTCGATCTGGCGCCGCACGCGCCGTCGCCCTATCAGCCGGGGCGACCGCAGCAGCAGCAGTCGCCGTTCGCGGCGCAGCAGCACACCGGCAACACCAGTCAGGTGTACACGTCCGCCTATCCGCAGCGCCCGATCCGGCAGGAGGTCCCGTCGCCGCTGGACATCGTGACCGTGCTGCTGGCGATCCTCACCTTCTTCTCGGTTGCCTGTTTAATTCCGCTGTATATCGCCGTGTTTCAGGCGCGCTTCGGCGGCTGATTCACGATCCGGTCATCGACGGCACGCTGGCATCCACTCGGTACGAGGCGATGGATACCGTCGCTTCGCCGTCGTCAGTGGCGAAGTAGATGCCGATCCGCCCATCCGGGAGCGTGGAGTCGGTGACGTGCGCGACCCGCTTGTCGTTGACGTAGCCGGTGATCGTGCTGCCGACGATGCTCACCGAGAGCGTGTTGTCCTCGCCAAGCGGGTTCACACTGTCGCTGGGAGTCCAGTTTTCGGCGGCTTTGCGCAGCTCGATCCATTCGCCATCCGAGCGCACCCATACGCTGTAGCGCCCCATACCGTCCACCGCGAACACGTTGTAGTTGTTCTCGTCCTGATACCGGAACACGACCCCGTAGCCGCTGGCGGGCTGGCTGCTGGTTTCCAGCCGCCCCACCATGGTGATCGCCACGTTCTTGTAGACCTCGTCGCTCGGATAAATGCTGGTTTCCGCCGTCCACGTCTGGATGTTGCGCATCTGGTAGCGTCCGTCCGCCGTGAACTGCCGGGTGAGCATGGCGGTGCCCTCGGTTGACCAGCGCTGGTTCGAGAGGTCACTGCTGCTGCTGAAGTCGCTGGCGAAAAACTCGCCGTCGTCGGTGATGCTGGCGACTGCTTCGGTCGGCGCGGGGGTGGGCGGCGTCTCGCGCGGCGCGGTGGCGTTCGCCAGCAGCAGGATCAGCAGGGCAGCCGCGCCGACCGCCGCTACGCCAATCGCGCCCGAAAGTCGCGGATTGGCGCGCGCTTTCTGCGAGAGGGTCTGAAACACGCTGGTGGTCACGGGCTGCCCGACCTTGACCACCGGGATCGGGTGCTGCGAGGGCAGGATGGTGGTTTTCTCGAAGTCCTTCACCTCGAAGCTGGCTTCAAAGGCGCGGGCGAATTCGTCCGCCGTCTGGAAGCGATCCACCGAGTCTTTGGCGAGCGCTTTAGCGAAAAAATCGTCGAACTGGCGAACGCCGATGAACTCCGAGACGGGAGTCGGCGCCTCGCGCAAGTGCTTGAGCATCACCGAGAGGCTGTTGTCGTCCACGAAGGGCGGACGCCCGGTCAGCATTTCGTAGACCATGATGCCCAGCGAATACAGGTCGCTGCGCGCGTCGCCCGCCTGACCGTTTGCCTGTTCGGGTGACATGTAGATGGGCGTGCCGGTGGAAACGCCGTCCTGCGTCAGCCGATTGCTCTGCATCATGCGCGCGATGCCGAAATCGGTGAGGATAGCTTTGCCGTGTTCGTTCAGAATCACGTTGCCGGGCTTCACGTCCCGGTGAACCATGCCGCGCAGATGCGCGTAGCCGAGCGCCGCGCACAAATCCGCGACTAACTGGCGCACCCGGTCGCGCGGCAGCCGCTGATTGTGGGCTGCCGCGTCTTCCAGCACTTCGCGCAGGGTTTGCCCCGGAATGTAGGACATCACCATGTAGTAAAGTGGGTAGTCGGGCTGACTGACCACGTTGAAGTCGTAGACCTGCACGATGTTGGGGTGGTTGAACCCGGCAATGATTTTGGCTTCCCGCTCGAAGCGGGCGCGGAAGGTGGAATCGTCGGCGAGGTGCTCGTGCAGGATTTTGATGGCGACCAGCCGTTCGAGGCTGGTATCCCACGCTTTGTAAACCCGCGCCATGCCTCCCGAACCAATGCGCTCGCGCAGTTCGTAACGGTCAATCTGCCCGTTGGGGTCGATCATCGAGACATTCTCCGAGAGGCAAAGCTGCCTCTATTATACTCTACGTGCGGTTCGCTCGATCAGATTGCATCTTAACGCTGCGTTTGTGCGCTTTTGGGAGCTAGGCTACACTTGATTCTCATGAGACTACTATCCGCACGCCGAATTCTGATGCTGGCGCTCCTGCTCGCGGTGGGGGGCGTGGTGCTGGCGCAAACTCAGCCGCCCACGCGCGAAAGCCCGCTTTACGCGCCCATGACCTTTTCGATTGACATCGACGCCAGCCTCTACCAGAACCCGTTCGATTCGAGCGACATCGAACTGGTCGGCGTGTTTCAATCGCCATCCGGCAGGCAGGTGATCGTCCCCGGCTTCTGGATGCAGCCTTACGCCGATCAATGCCAGCAGCCGTGCAGCGTCGAGGATTTGCAGCCGTCCGGCGATCCGACGTGGCAGGTGCGTTACGCGCCTGACGAATTGGGTCACTGGAGCTATAACCTGCAAGTCCGCGACGACGGCACCACCATTCGCAACCAAAGCGGTGAGTTCAACGTCACGCCGTCGGATCATCCCGGCTTCATTCAGGTGAGCGCTAACCAGCGCTATTTCCAGTACGCCAGCGGTCAGTCCTATTTCCCCATCGGCAACGATCTGCTCTGGTCGTGGGACGGCGGCGGCGGACTGGTGACCTATCAGCAGAAGCTGCAAGCCTTGAGCGAAGCGGGCGGCAATTATGCGCGCCTGTTGATTGACGATCCGTGGTTCATCGGCTTTGAATGGAACGGGGCAGCGGGCGACTACCGCGCGTCGCAGAAAGAAGCCGCTCGGCTCGACGCGATTCTGGACATGGCGTCGCAGTACGGCATCGACCTTGAGTTGGTGATCCTCTGGCACCAAGCGCTGATCAACTATACGGGCGCGCCGGTCAACGTGCCGGAGACGCCCGCCCGCCCGGACATGAGCGCCGATTGGGACAACTCCGGCTACAACGTTCGCAACGGCGGTCCCTTGAGCGGACCCGCCTTGTTCTTCTCCGACGACACCGCCAAAGCCCTGTTCCGCGAGCGGCTGCGCTATATCGCCGGGCGCTGGGGCTTCAGCCCGCAGATTTTCTCATGGGAATTGGTGGACGAGATCGACCACACCAGCAATTACAGCTCGTCGGTCGCGTCCGACTGGCTGCAAGATATGGCGGGCTATCTGCGGCAAGTCGATCAGGATCGTCACCTGATCACCGCCGGGAGCCGCAACGATGACCCGGTTATCGCGGAAAGTCCGGCGCTCAGCTTCACCGAAGCGCGGTTCTTCCAGCGCCGCCCGGTGCAAACGACCGGCGATCAGGTGGTGGGCGCGCTGGGGGAGCTTCGCCAGAACTTGCAGTTGGTCAACGCTCCGGCGCTGCTGACCCAATTCTCGCTGAATCCGTGGTACGAGCCGACCGCCGACGATCCCAACGGCATCAGTGTTCAAGATTCGCTCTGGGCGGCGGCATTCTCCGGCGCGGGCGGCGGCGGCATGAGCGCATGGGGCGAAACCGACGACACGCCGCTTAAGTTCTATCCGGCGTTGGCAGCCTTCGCCTCGGAAGTCGATTGGGCGCATCTCAATCTCGCGCCTGCCGAAGCCGCGCTCTTGAACCCAGACGCCACACTCTACCAACCGCTGCGCATCAGCCGCTTCGTGCGCGGCTTCGGCAAGCCCGCGCACCCGGCGCAGCTTCACCTGATCACACCCGACGCGGTGCTGCCGGACGTGAGCGACGTTTCGAGCTATCTCTACGGCGAGGTCTACAACAAAGACTGGCATCAGCCGCAGTTGTACCGCGTCACCGTCCCGACCGACACCTATTTCGAGGCGCGCGTCCGCTCGACTTCGACGCAGGCGGGTGCCCGGCTGGCGATCTCGGTGGACGGCAGCATCGCCGCCGAACTGGTGCTGGACGCGGGCGCAGGCGGCGTGGCGCTGCGGGTTCCGCTGACCGTCGGCGAGCATGACGTGACGCTGGAAAATCTTGGCGACGACTGGCTGGAACTGGACTCCATCGAGATCGGGCAGATGGTCGCCCCGGTGCGCTCGCTGACTTTGCGCGATTCGTCGGCGGGGGTGGCGCTCTCGTGGCTCCAATACCGCAGCTATACGTGGGATCAAGCCGATCAGCCGCGCCCACTGCTGCTGTTCGATTACCGCCTCGATCACATGCCGCCGGGCAGATACAGCGTCGAAATCTGGAGTCCGATCACGGGCGCGGTCATCGGCGGAGTCCTGACCCGGGTCGGGGCGGACGGCGTGCTGCAAGTCGAACTGGTGCCGATGGACGACGAACTGGCGATTCGCGCGGTGCGTCAGCCGGGCGCTGAGACGCCGACGCCCTCACCGAGTACGTTCTCGATTGCGACCAACACGCCCGCGCCAACCAACCCCGCGACGGATACGCCCGCGCCGACCAACACGGCGACCGATACGTCCTCCGCGATGATCACCCATACGCCGACCTTGACCCCGGTGCCGAGCGATACGCTGACGGCTGCGCCAACAGATACGCCGACCGAGACCGCATCGCCTGTGCGAATCGCCACCGCCACCTCCACCGAGAGCGCGACGGAAGCCGTCACCGAGTTCGGCGTCCTGATGGTCAGCGCGAAAAAATGATTGCTGCTATACTGCCTTTGGGAGGCTAACGAAGGACGGGGCATGACGGCGCGATTGACCAACCGCACGGAACGCTTGATCAAAATGGAGCAGTTGCTCTTTCGGAGTGACACCGGGCTGCGCGCGGTGGAGCTTGCCGAAGCCTGCGACGTGGATCGGCGCACCGTCTACCGCGACCTGTCGCTGCTGAACGAGGTCGGCGTCCCGGTCTACCAGAAGGACGGGCGCTTCTGCTTGGAGCGGGATCAATATCTGGCGACCATTCGCCTGAGCTTCGACGAGACGGTGGCGCTGCTGCTGGCGGCGTCCGCCTCGCGGCAGGAAAACCCGCATCTTGCGTCGGCGATGGCGAAACTCAGTCAGGCGCTCCCTGATCCGGTCGCCGCGCACGCCAGCGTGCTGACCGAACTCACCCGCACCCAGCCCGCCGATACCGAGCGGGTCGAAATCCTCGATACCATCACTCGCGCGTGGGCGGATCAGCGCCGGATCAAGCTGTGGTATCGCACGCGGTCGGACGAGAAATTCCGCGCCCGCGAACTCTCCACCTATTTCATTGAACCCAAGCCGGACGGATCGGTGTACATCGTCGGCTTCGACAGCCTCTCGCAGCGCGTGCGCGCCTTCAAGCTCAGCCGAATTCGCCACGTGAAGATGCTGCCAATCCACCTACCAGATGCCGTTTCGCTTCGACACCAAGCGCTACCTGTTTTACTTACGTGACGCGCGCCCCCAACGCGCCGACAATTCCGGCATTTAACCCGAACCCTCAGCGGTAGCGAACATCGTACTCAGGATGCTATATGCTGGTCGCGGCTCGCCCGATGCCGGGATCAGGCTGTAGGCGCAGGCTTCCGGGTTATCTGGTCGCGGCGTGCAGCCGTTCAGGTTGTAGAGGATCATCACGCTCACGAAGCCCGAGTTTGCGCCCAATTGGAACGCGCGCGGGATGTACTGTGCCTGCAAATCGGGCGTGTTGTAGCTGAAGTAAATGGTGCTGGGCGCTGGATCGTCGCTGACGCCCCAACCGAACGCCGTCACCCAGATCGGCGTGCCGCCGTCGCCGTTCGCGCGCATCAGGTCGTGATAGTCGCTCAGCGTATTCAGAAAATAGAAGCTCGGATGCCCGAAATGGGTCAGAATGCCGGGAGGCGCGGCGCAGCAGATCGCGTCCGGCGGGTTGGCGAATCCGAAGGGATGCGCGCCGACCGCATCGCTCACGTCCGCCAGACCGAGTCGGTACAGGTCGGACAGGAACTTACGGTCGTCGATGGCGTTCACCCGGTCGTCGAAGCCGGTGGGCGCGAGTCCGGCGCTGACCACGGTCGCGCCCGGATCGGCGGCGTCGACGGCGGCATAGGCGCGGCGCAGCAGATCAATATACGAGTCCGCGCCGAGCGGGTGGGTGAGGCTGTTCCAACTGCGCCGCAGATTCGGCTCATTCCAGATTTCATACGCCTGCACCCGCCCAACGTAGCGCAGCGCCAGCCCGCCCACGAAGGCGGCGTACTCGTCGAGGTCGTCGGGGGACCGTTCTCGACCGGGACGGAGCGCGCCCAGTCCGGCGCGTCGGTCACGGTCAGCAGAATCTTGAGGTTATTGGCTTGCAGCGCGTCAATCACGGCGTCCAGCGCGGCATAATCGACCGTGCCCCGCGTGGGTTCCAGATCGCGCCATTCGACCTGAACCTTCGCCCAATGCATGGTCAGCCCCGCGATCTGCTGGCTGACGGCGCCCGCGTCCTGTCCGTCGAAGAAGGCTTGGATGCCGTAGTCGAAGTCGGTGGAGGCGGCTTCTGCGGTCAACAGCGGTAGTTCGGTCGCTTCGGGCGTGACGGCGATGGTCGCCTGTACTGCCGATACGGTAGACGGTGGGGGGGGCGTTGAGGTAGTAACCGACTTGGGCGTGACGGCGCGAGTCGCCTGCTCCGTCGGCGCGGTCGGCTCCGGCGTAGGGGTTGTGATCGGAATCCGCAGCCGCTGCCCGACGACGATCAGTTCCGCGTTCGGAAGGTCGTTCAGCCGCAGGATCGCGCCGATGGTGGTGTGGTAGCGCGCGGCAATCGCGCCCAGCGTATCGCCAGTATGAACCGTATAGGAGATACTCTCCGGCGGAGTCGGCGAGGGGGCAGCGGTCTGTGCAGTGGTCGCGTGCAGACTGGCGAGCAGGCAGATCACGGTAAGCAGCCCGATCCGGCAGGCTCTAGTCACTTTGAGGTTCCTCCCCGTCGCAAATCGATCCCCCAACGATCTTACACGCTCTGCCGGGCTGCCGCGACTCAAGAAATGGGCGATTCGCCAGACCTTTTTGTGGCGAAACTGCGACTAATCAAGCGGGCTTGGTCTGGGTGCAAAACACCACTTTTTAGGCTAGCGTGAGCGAGCGTTCGGGTTTATAACTAGCGTTAGAATGACAAGGAGGCATTCGCACTATGCTGAGAAAATTGGCAGCGTTGGTCACGGTGATGCTGCTTTTGGGTGTCTCCGCCGTTTCCGGGCAGAGCAATCGCACGGTGTTCTGGCAGCGGTGGGACGTCGTGATCGACAACGTCGACACCACCCACAATCAATTTGACGTTGCGGAAAAGTACGATATGCAGTTCGGCGGCAGCTTTCATTATGGCTCCCGCGTCATCTCCACCGATCAACTGAATTCCATTACCAACGTGCAGGTGAGCGAGGCGGGGCAGACCCTGCATCAAAGCTGCTCCGGTCAGCCCGGTACCTACTGCTTGGAAGATACGTCTGACGGCTTGTCGATCACCTATTACTTCCTCCGCACGCTCACCAACACAACTGAAACGTTTGAAATCGACTACACGGTGAGCGGCGCGCTGCGCATCTATTCGGGCGGCGATCAGCTGTGGTGGATCGCCATCCCGTCGGATCACTCCGGCTTCCCGATTGGCAGCAGCACGATCACGGTGCTGCTGCCGTCCGGCTTTGCGCCGCGTGAAGGAGTCGATCCGGTAGTGACTTACGGCGCGTCCGGCGACGTGCAGGTGAACGGCTCGACGGTGGTCGCCACCGCCACCCAGCAGATCACGGGCGATCAGGATTTTGAGGTGCGCGTGCAGTACCCGCACGATCCGAATGCGACCGCCCCCGCGTGGCAGTCCAGCTTCGATCAGGATCGGGCGTTTCAGGAGAACGTCATGCCTCTGATCAGCTTGGGCGTGATCGCGCTCTCGCTGATCATTGCCATCGGCGGCGCGCTGTTCCTGTACTCGCTGTATATGCGGAAGGGGCGCGATCCGAGGATCGGGCCGGTGCCGACTTATCTGAGCGAGCCGCCGTCCGATCTCCCGCCGGCGATTGTCGGCACGCTGATCGACGAACGCGCCGACCCGCGTGACGCGATTTCGACCATCATCGATCTGGCGCACCGGGGCTATCTGGCGATTGAAGAATCCCAGAACGAGGGCGTCTTCGGAATCGGCAGAAGCAGCACCTTTACCTTCAAGCGCAGCGACAAGCCGCTCGACGGTCTGCGTGACTTTGAGCAAACCATGATGAGCCATCTGTTCGGCAGCGGGAGCATGGAACGCACGATGGACTCGCTGCGCAACCGCTTCTACATGGTCATTTCGCAGATTCAAAACCAGCTTTATCAAGACCTCGTGACCGAGCAGTTGTTTGAGAACAATCCCAACAGCACCCGCGCCATCTGGGTCGGCATCGCGGTGGTGATCTTGGCGGTGGCACTGGTGCTGGGCTTCATCCTGCTGCCGCTGGTCAAGCGCTACGGCTTTGCGCTGGCGCTGCTGCCGATTGCGGTCGGTTTCGTGGGCGTGGTCGCGGTGATGATCGGTCCGGCGATGCCCGCCAAGACTCGCAAAGGCGCGGAAGAATCCGCCAAGTGGAAAGCCTTCTTCGAATACCTTCAGCACCTTGAAAAGTACACGACCGTCGAGGAAGCCTCGCAGCAGTTCGAGCAGTATCTCCCTTACGCGGTCGCTTTCGGGCTGGATAAGTCGTGGATTCACAAGTTCAGCCGGGTGCAGTCGATGCCGATCCCGTACTGGTACTACCCGACCTACATCGGACCCTATCGGCGCGGCTACATCGCCGGGACACCGATGACGGTTGGCGGGTTTGGCGGCGGCGGGATGCCGGGCGGACTGGCTCACGCGGGCGGCGGCGGCGTGTCGCTCGAATTCCATGTCGGGCAATCTGGCGGGCGGGCTGGACAACATTTCCAGCGGGCTTTCGGGTATGCTGGACTCGGCGTCGCGGGCGCTGACTAGCCGACCTCAGCAGGCGTCCAGCGGCTCCAGCGGAAGCTGGCGCAGCGGCGGCGGCGGTTGGAGCGGCGGCGGCTTCAGCGGTGGTGGCGGCAGCGGCGGTGGTCACGCGGGATTCGGTTGATAGGAGCTTCCATGAACAGCAGCCGGTTGATCGGCATCATTCTCACCATTGTTGGACTGGGCGTCGCGCTGATTGCCGGAATCTGGCTGGCAACGCAGGTGTCTTCTAGCTCGATCACGGGCGGCGGCGCGGCGCTGGGCGCGGGGCTGGCATTCATCCCGGTGGCGCTGCTGGTCGGCTTCGGGATTTACCTGTTCGTGCAGGGCGGCAGCGAGGCGCAGGAAGAATCGGTGATGCAGAAGCAGCGGATGCTGCTGGACATTCTCAAGAGTCGCGGGCAGGTGTCGGTCAACGACATGGCGCTGGAGATGCACGTCAGCGTGGATAATGTCAAGGAGATGGTCTACCAGCTAGTCGGCTTGCAGGTCTTCAGCGGCTACATCAACTGGGACGATGGCATCCTGTATTCGTCCGAAGCCAGCCAGCTTCGCAAGCTGGATAAATGCAAGAACTGCGGCGGCGAGATTTAACTGGTGGGCAAGGGAATCGTCAAGTGCAAGTACTGCGGCACTGAGTATTTTCTGTCCTGACACCCTGTATCTGGGGGGACGCAGCCCGCGTCCTGCCGTAAAATAAAAATAGTGCGGCTCACGGGATGAGATAACGGGCGTTCAATTGAACGCCCCTACAAGCCAAGAGCCTGCGTAAAACGAGGAGTTGGGCATGTCAGACCTGTATAATCAGATTGTCAGCCAGCACGGATCGTTTGAGCGGCTGGTGGCACGGATACCGGGTTTTCGCGGCTACGTCGATAAGGGTGCGCGCCGCACCGCCGACCGGATGCTGCGCGATCACATCGCCGATTTGTTCAGCCAGCGGATCGACCGCTTCGTGCAGATTCAGCGGCGCGTGCTGGATGGCGGTGGCTTGAGTTCAATGGGCAAGATGCAGAACGTCTTGACCAAGCTGCAAACCTACCGCGACCGCGTGAAGGCGGCAGCGCCGGGCTACTCCGGCTTTGGCGAGGCGGTCAAGGTGGACGAGGAAGCGCTGGAGCGCATCTACAGCTTCGACGAGGCGCTGATCCGCTACGCCGATCAGTTTGACGAGGCGCTCAACGCGCTGGATCAGGCGGTCACTGCCAATCAAGGCGTGGACGACGCGCTCGCCAAGCTGGATCAGTTGGCGACCGAAGCGAATCAGGCGTTTTCGCTGCGCGAAGACGTATTGACCAATCTCAGTAAGTCACTCTCAGCGTAAAGGAGCCTAAGAATGCCGCGCATTATTGACGTAATCGATCATACCAACGTGCGGAACGACGAACTCGCATACCGCGAGCCGCAGGGCGGCAGCGGTGACTGGCGGATGGGGTCGCAGGTCATCGTCGGCGAAAGTCAGGCGGCGGTGTTCGTGCGGGGCGGCGAGGCGCTCGACGTGTTGGGTTCGGGGCGGCATACGCTCTCGACCGCTAACGTGCCGGTTCTGGCGGGGTTGATCGGTCTGGCGACCAGCGGACGGACTCCCTTCACCGCCGACCTGTATTTCGTCAACCTGAAGGATATGCCTCAGGTGGGGTGGGGCACCAACCCGCCAATTGTCATGGAGACGCCGGGGCGCGGCATGGGGGTCGTGCTGCTGCAAGGGCACGGCGTGATCGACATTGGCGTGGACGACCCGCTGCGCTTCGTCAAGCAGTACGGAGTCGGCAAGCCGATCACCACCATCAACGACGTTCGGGATCGCATCCAGAGTATGCTGCTGGGCGAAATCGCCGAACTGATCACGCGGGCGAACATCCAGAGCGTGCCGGATGCGAACAAAATCCTGAGCGATTTGGAAGGCGCGCTGCTGACCAAAGTCAACGACAAGTTTCAGGCGCTCGGCTTGCGGATCAAGGCGTTTGAGGCGGTGCCGTTCACGGCGAAAGAGAACGTGACGCTGGACGAAATCCGCAACTACGTGACGGCGGAAGCCTACGAGCGCTACGCCAATGAGCGCCGCTTCAACATCGCGGAGACGGCGGCGGGCAATCCCGGCGTCGGCGGATCGCTGGCGGGCGCGGGCGTGGGGCTGGGCGTCGGGCAGCAGTTGGGCGCGACTCTCAACCCAGACGCGGCGGATATGCAGCGCAAGATGGCGGAGCAGCAGATGCAGATGCAGCAGATGATGATGAACATGATGCAGAACCAGATGGCGCAGCAAGGCGGTCAGCAGCCCCAGCAGCCCCAGCAGACGCCACCTGCGCCGCCTCAGCCTGCCGCGCCGGCGCCGTCCAATCCGCAGACCAAAGAGGAAATTCAGGCGCTGCTCGACTCGCTCGACGCGAAACTCGCTTCTGGCGAACTCTCCGAGGCGACCTACAATCGTCTGGCGGATAAATGGCAGAAGCGCCTCGACGAACTGGGCTAAGGCACCTGAATCGTCTCAATCGTGAAGCTGTCGCCGTCTCCCACCGGGAGGCGGCGATTGGTTTCCGGGTCGTAGAAGCCCACGCTCAGGCGGTAATTCCCCGTCGGGACGTCGGTCAGCGGCAGTGCATAGATGTCGCGGTAAACCATCCCCACATCCCATAAATCGGTCGAAATTTGCCCATCCTGCGGGTCGTGATCGTCCTGCGAGGCGATCTGATCGCCGCTGCCGAGGTGCAGAAAGACTTTCAGCGGCGTTTCGGTCTGACTGAGCGCACGCCAGTAAAGCCAGACCGTGATCGAATCAGTCGGCTCGATCCACGCCTGTGCGCCGACCAGCGCCGCCGAATCGCCGAAGGTCGCCAGCGGCGTGCCGCTAATTTCGTCCGGCGCGACCTGCCAGCGCATGAATTCCTGAATCCGCAAGCCGTCGGCGGAGGTGTCACGCACCTGCTGCAAATTGGCTTGCAGCCAGTTTTCGGCGTCCTGCGCGTTCGCCCAGCTTGGCGGATTCGCCACGTACCAGATGGCGGCGTGCTGGTCGCTTCGCATAGTCAACAACCGCTCGATTTCCTGCTGGCTTTGGTTCGGATTGGCGGGGAGCTTATCGTCGCAGTTCGCCGGAACTTGATATTCCATGCAGTAGAAGGTGAAGGACTCGTCGGCTGCCGCCTGTGTGATCCAGTCGCTCGGCGCGACGTGCTGCTGCAAGTAACTCGCCAGCGCCCGCCAGTCGAGAGACTTCGCATAGTCATTAGCGAAATAGTAGTTGGAGATCGAGGCGAGGCTGATCAACACTACAACACTGAAGGCTGTTATTCTCATCACCCGGAAACGGAGTTCCGACACCAATACACATAGAATCAGCACGTAAGCCGGAGCAGCCGCCAGCACATAACGAGGCTCAAACACATTGAGCTTAAGGGAAACAACGCCGAGCAGCAGCAGGGGAACCGTCCCCAGCAGCCCGACCAGCACCGCCCCCCGCCGATCTCGCCGCCACCACATCACCCAGCCGACCAGCAGCGCCAGCGACAGCAGCAGCGCGAACCACAGACGGCAGGTCATGCGAGAGGGTTGCGCCGAAGGTCAGCGTTGGAACGAAGCGCGTGATCCACTGCGCCGGGTCGAAGCCGCCCGCCGTCCCGCCGTAGCCGCTTCCCACCAGCAGACGCGGCTGGACGTACCACACCGCGAGCATCAGCCCCACGATCACCTGTGAGCCGACCCAGCGCAGCAGCAAGCGCCGATCCCGCCAGCGGGTGAGCAGGACGTAGAGGTTCAACACCAGAATGACGAATAGTTCAAGGTAGTAGACGTATGCCGCCAGCACTGCGGCAGCGACGTACAGCAGCCAGTCGATGCGCCGCCCCCGGTCGAGCGCACGCAGCGCCAGCCAGACCGCCAGCAGGCTCAGCATCGCCCAGATCGCGTAATCGCGGGCGTCCTGCGCGTGCCAGATTTCGTAGGGCTGGATCGCCCACAGCCCGGCAGCTAGCAGCCCCAGTCGAGCGCCGCGCAGCCGATGCCCCAGCGCATAGATCGCCGGGATACCGATCACGCTCAGCAGGGCGGGGAGGACGCGGGCGACAGTCTCGCCCGTGCCCATGATCAGCCCCCAGCCGCGATACAGCGCGTAGCTCAGCGGCGCTTGCGGATCAACCGTAGCGATATTGGCGAGAGTCTGAGCCAGCGGCTCGCGCATCCAATGCAGAACCGTGAATGCCTCGTCGCCACGCAGGGGGACAAGGTTCAGGCGGAAGAAGCGCAGGGCGAATCCCAGCAGCGTAAAGGTGACGACGCTGCCAAGCACAAGCCTTCGGTTCATGGTCAACGCCTGAGGTTCGCCGCCTCAAATTCCGCGATCTGCTCGGCGGTCAGGGAGGCGCGGTTCTCTTTGCCTGCATCCCGCACGAAGTCCTTGAGCAGAGGGGATTTCTTGCCCGCCGGGTACACAACCGCAACCGTCGGGTTGATGGAGGTCACGTCGGCTTTCGGATCAACGAACACCACCACCGGGTACACGTCCACGTCGGGCGCAAACGGCTCGATCAGCGCCTTGACGTGCGAGGCTGCCCGAATGGCGTCATCGGACGGATTGCCGATGCTGTCGAAGCGGAAGATGCTCATGATCCGGCTGATGGCGCTCTTGCGAGTCGACCAGCGGTCGCCTTCCACTGCGAAGCGCCCATCCTGAAAGCGCGTCACCATCGCAAATACGCCCTGCGGCGCGATCAGGACGTGCCGCGCCGGGAAGAAGTAATAGTTGTAGAGGACGCTCTTGTTGCTAAGTCCCTTCAATCCTTCCCGAATGACCGCCTCCGGGCGCGGCTGGCGCACCCAGAGATTGGTCATTCGCACCGAGATAATGGTCGTGATCAGGGCGATAGGCAGCACCGCCGCTTGCAGCAGCGTGACCAGCGCCACGTTGTCCGCTGTGACGGTCGATGTCTGTTGGTTGATGAACACCAGCCCCAGAATCAAGATGCCGAAGGTGGCAAAGAACAAATACTGCGCGATCTGCCGGTTTCGACGTGCCAGCCGCTCGTTGGTTTCGACGCGCATGAGCGCAGTCCTTCCTTAATGGGTGAAATAAGCCAGATTCCCGCCGTGATGCACTTCCGCGCACACCACGTCGTTCACGGTGACGGTGGTCAGGATGTGCCACTCGCGCGGATTGCCGTAGGCGCTGCCGATCACGGCGGTTGCCAGATCAGCGGCGTCGGGACGGATGCAGTGAGTCACGCCAATCGGGAAATCCTTCTCGACGTTGCCATGCTCCTTGAAGGCGATCAGGTCGTACAGGCTGCCGCGCATCACGTAGCCCGCCGGAGCAACCGGGCTTTCCCACGAGGGCACAATCTGGCAGGAGATGGCGATTGCGCTCAAGAGCGAGCTGTAAATGTCCCCGGTGTCGTACATGACGTTCTGGCAGTTGGGGTAGGGCTGCATCACGCCCAAGTCAACGCTGCCTTGCCCCGGAATGGGCGTGCCCGTCGTGCCCGCCGCCCCGGTGATCTCGGCGGTAATCCGCGCGATCCCGTTCAGGTTGATGTTCACGGGCGCAGTTCCATCCGCCGGACCCAGCACGGGCGCTGCCGACAGCGTGTTGAGGTCGAGCGTGCTGCCCGGATTCCACGCCCAGTAGGTCAGCACCGACGTGCCGGAGGTATCCGCGTTGAAAGCGAAGCCGACCGGAAGATAGAAGCCCACCCACACCACCGGCTGCGTGACCGTGATCGGCGTGGCGAGGGTTGCCGTGAAGGTTCCGGCTGCCGTGATATTCACGTCTTCGGAGCCGTCCAGCACCGCATCGATGGGGGAACCGCCGTTGTTGTCGCCGTAGACTACCACTTTAGCGCCAGCCACCGGCGTCACCACCGAGATGCTCACCTTGTCAATCACTGCTGGGCGCTGGATGCCCAGCGAGTTCAGGTCGAAGCCGTTGATCACCAGCGACGCCTCGCCGGAAACGTGCCACGCCGCATTGCCGTCCCCGGAGTTAGCCGAAAGCACCTGCGCTCCGGCAGACGCGGGTAGGGCGATCACCATCAAGAGGAAGCCAATCAACAATGCTGCTTTTTTCGACATGAGATTTATCCCCGCCTTTCAAGCTCAGGTATTTTAGGAGGTATCGCACCGATGGTCAAGCAACCGCCGATTTTCACGGTTGTAAGTGCGGGGCGCGGCGCTATAATCGTCATGTTTTGCGGCATGGGTAAAATCTGGCAAATGGAAGAATTTATTCTACTGGGTCTGGTGCTGGTGCTGGGGTTGGGAGCCTATTGGTCACTGGTGATCTATCCACGTCAGCGCGAATTCCAGAAACAGGAGAAGTACGTTAGCACGCTCAGTCCCGGCGACGAGATGATCACTTTTGGCGGGATCATCGCTCGTGTAGTTGCGATTGAGCCGGAGAACGGGATCGCAACGGTGGAGATTGCCGACGGCGTGGTTATCCGCGTGCTGGCAGCTTCGCTTATGCGACCTTATGACCCGGACGAACTCACCAGAAGCGCAGAACTCGCCAGCAAAAATACTTCAGCATAACCATTAGGAAAGGTTCCTATGAGCAGTAATCTTCGTTGGCTGATCGTCGTCATCCTACTGACGGTGTTTGCGGTCTGGGTAGTGCTCCCGGATACGCAGGGTATCCACATCGATACAGATGGTGACGGCAAGCCGGACATCAATCTAGGCGTGCAGCAGCGGCTGGGGCTGGACTTGGTCGGCGGCTTGCGGGTGCTCTTGACCGCGCAGCTTCCGGCAGGCAGCTACACCGTGAGCGACCTGCAGCAGACGGCGAACAACGTCTCCCGGCGCGTCAACGCGCTCGGCGTGACCGAGCCATCCGTGCAGGTGATTGGCTCCAACCGAATTCTGGTCGAGCTTCCCGGCGAATCCAATCCGCAGCAGGCAATTGACACCATCCAGCAGACCGCTTTGCTGGAATTCGTCGATTTCAGCGGCATGGGGTCGCAGGCGACCACCTTCACGGGTCAGAAAATCCTCACCGATTACCAGCTTCAAAACCAGACCAGCGACAACTCGGCGGGCGACCATGCGGTTAGCCCGCTGACCGGGCAGCCGTTTCACACGGTCATGACGGGTTCTGGGCTGCAATCGGCGGCGGCGCAGCTTCAGCAGGACGGCACGTGGGTGATCGCCTTCCAGCTCACCTCGGACGGCTCGGCGGTATTTGGTCCGTTCACCGCCGCTAACATCGGTCAACCGCTGGCGATTGTGCTGGACGGCACGGTGCTTTCCGCCCCTGTGATCAATGCGCGCCTCGATACGGGCGGCATCATTCAGGGCAACTTCAACCAGACCACCGCCAACCAGTTGGCGCTCCAGCTTCGCTCCGGCTCGCTGCCCATTCCGTTGGCGGTCGAGAGCGCGGAGCAGGTGGGCGCAACTCTCGGTCAGGAATCGGTCACGCAGAGCATCCGCGCGGGCGTTCTGGGCGTGATCGTGGTGCTGATGTTCATGCTGATCTACTACCGGGTGCCCGGCATCGCCGCTGACCTCGCGCTGCTGGTGTTCATCCTGCTCAACATGGCGCTGTTCAAGCTGATCCCGGTCACGCTGACCTTGCCCGCCATCATCGGCTTTATGATTTCCATCGGCACGGCGGTGGACGGCAACATCCTGATTTTCGAGCGCATCAAGGAAGAACTCCGCAATGGCAGCAACCTTGACGTAGCGATTGACGCCGGGTTCAAGCGTGCGTGGAAGTCGATCCGCGACTCCAACTTCTCGACCATCATCATTTCGGGCATTCTGTTCCTGTTCGGTCAAACGCCGGGCGCGAGCATCGTCGCGGGCTTCGCCATCACGCTGGCACTCGGTTTGATCATCAACCTGTTCACGGCGGTGCTGGTCACGCGCACGTTCCTGCACGTCATGGTGGGACTGCTGCGCCAGCCGCTCACCGAGCGCGTCTGGTTGCTGGGGGTCTAGGAGAAAAGCATGTTTAGTCTGGTACAAAAACGTCGCTGGTATTACCTGTTTTCGTCGGCGATTATCATCCCCGGCATCATCATCATGATCTACTCGCTGGTCACCACCGGGTCGCTGTTCCGGTTGAGCAACCAGTTTCTTGGCGGCAGCCAGTACGAGTTGAAATTCACCACTGAGGGCGCGACCGAAAGCAACATTCGAGACGTGTTCGAGGCGAACGGCAACACCGACGTGAGCATTCAGCAGGTGGGCGCTCCGTCGGACTATCACTGGTCGGTGCGCGCCAATTTCCAAGATCAGAAGACTCAGGATACCATTGTCACCGCCCTCGACCAGATCGCGCCGCTGGATCACTCCAGTCTGCAAATCGAGCAGGTGTCCGCGACCGTCGGCGCGGAGGTGACGCGATCCGCCTTCTACGCGGTGATCCTCGCCTCATTCGTGGTGACAGGCTTCATCGTCATCGCCTTCAGGCAGGTGCCTAATGCCGTCCGCTACGGCGTGAGCGCCATCGTCGCCATGTTCCACGACGTGTTTGTGGTCGCAGGCGTGATGTCGCTGATGGGCTTGCTGTTCGGCTGGGAAGTCGATGCGCTGTTCCTCACCGCAACCTTGATGGTGGTGGGCTTCTCGGTTCAGGACACCATCGTGCTGTTCGACCGTATTCGTGAGAACATCCCCAAGCACCTGGGCGAACCTTACGAAGTGATCATCAACCGCAGCACGCTGGAAACCATCCATCGGTCGCTGGCAATTCAGTTGAACGTGTTCTTCATCATCATCGCGGTGCTGCTGTTCGGCGGCGAATCGATCAAGCAGTTCATTTTCATCCTGTTCATCGGCTTGCTGACCGGCACCTATTCCTCGATCTTCATCGCGGTGCCGCTGCTGGTGTCGTGGGAGAAGGGCGAGATTCCTTTTGTGAACCGCCATCATGCGGCTGCGCTCAAGGCATCGGAAGCCTAGTGTGCGTGCGCTGGTTCTAGAGCAAGGTCTGCGACTCGACACCCGGGTGCCGATGCCGCAGACCAGCGGTGATCAGGCGCTTCTGAAAATCCGCCGCGCGGGAATCTGCCGCACCGACCTTGAGCTGGTCGGCGGATATATGCGTTTCTCCGGCATACTAGGGCACGAGTTCGTCGCGGAAGTGGTCGGCGGGTCGGATCAATGGCTGGGGCAGCGAGTGGTCGGCGAAATCAACGTTGCCGACGGCACCTGTGATATGTGTCAGCGCGGGATTCCGAGCCAGTGTCGCCACCGAACCACCGTCGGCATTGATCGGCATCCCGGCGCGTTCGCCGATTACCTCGCGCTCACCTCGCGCAATCTGCACGTCGTCCCCGACCGCGTCTCCGATAGTTCCGCCATGTTCACCGAGCCGCTGGCGGCAGCGCTCCAATGCCTCGACGCGGTGCATGTCTCCCCGCATGACCGGGTGCTGGTCTTGGGCGCAGGCAAGCTCGGACTGCTGGTCGCGCAGGTGGTGCGCCTGAGTGGGGCAGAGGTGGGCGTGATCGTGCGGCATCCATCCGCCGCGCGCCTGCTGGATAGCTGGCGGATTCCGGCGTTGGCGTTGAGCGATGTGCCGCCCAAGCGCGCGCAGGTGGTGATCGACTGCACTGGAACTGCCGAGGGCTTCGCCGATGCGCTGGAACTGGTCGAGCCGCGCGGAACCATCATCCTCAAAAGCACCTATCTGGACGTGCCCCAGGTGAATATGACCCGGATCGCCGTAGACGAAATCCGGGTGATCGGGAGCCGCTGCGGACCGTTTGACGCCGCGCTCCGCCTGCTCGGAAGGGGACTAATTGACGTGGAATCGCTGATTGAGGCGCGTTACTCGCTGGACGATGGTCTGCAAGCTTTCGAGCGCGCCGCTCGGCCCGGCACGCTCAAGGTGATGATTGAGGTCAGTCAATAACGGGGCAACCGCTGCCCTGCACGTGCTGAAGGCTAACTGCTGCCTTCCGCCACCGGCAGGGTGAAGTAGAAGGTCGTGCCCACGTCGAGTTCGCTTTCCAGCCAGATCATGCCGTGATGCGCCTCGACGATGTATTTCGAGATTGCCAGCCCCAGCCCGGTCCCCTGAATCCCGTTGTTGTCGCCGACGCGGAAGAACTTCTGAAACATGTTCTTCTGATCTTCGCGCGAGATGCCCATGCCGGTATCAGACACCGCGACTTCCACGAACGGCTCGTCCTGCCGGATGCATTCATACACGCTTGCCGTGACCTCGCCGTTATCCCGGTTGTACTTGATCGCGTTGGTCAGCAGGTTGAGCAGCACCTGCTTGACCTTGCCCCGGTCGGCTTCCACCATGAACGGCGTCAGTTCGGTGCTGAGGCTCACGCCGCGTTCAGTCGCCTGCGGCTCGACCACCTGAATGCATTCCCCAATCAGTTGGTCGATTTCGAACGGCGCGGTGTCGATGCGCATCCGTCCCGATTCCAGCCGCGCCAGATCGAGAAACTCGCTGGTCATGCGGATCAGGCGCTCGGTTTCGCCTTCCATCATGCTGACGATCTCGCTCTGCTCGTCGCTCAGCGGCTCGCGTTTCAGCAGGGTCGCGCTGGTTCGCAGCGACGCCAGCGGCGTGCGCAGTTCGTGAACCACTTCCGCCATAAAGTCGCTTTGCTGGAACAGCCGCGCGTTCTCAATGGCAATGGCGGCTTGCCCCGCCAGCGTGGTCATGATCTTGATGTCGTCGCCGGTGAAGCGCGCGCCTTCGCTCTTGTTGACCGCCTCCAGCGTGCCGATCACCTGCTTATGCGTGCGCAGCGGCACCGCCAGCACGTTGCGGGTCTGGAATTGCAGGGTGCTATCGACGTTCTGGATGTTGCGGGAGAAGTTCGAATCCTGCTGCACGTTCTCGATCACACGCGGCTCGCCGTGAGTCACCACCCACCCGGCGATGCTGCCTTCCAGCGGCACCACGATGCTGGACATGGTCTGATCCATGTTCGCCGCCAGTTCGAAGCGCAGTTCCCCGGTGGACGGATCGATCAGCAAAATCGATGCGGCTTCGATGTCCAGCAATTCCATCGCGGCGGCGATGATCCGCTTGAGCAGCGCGAGGTGGTCGCGGGTGGCGTTCAACTGCTGGCTGATCTCGATAATGCGCTCGTAGCGCGCCAGCAGTTGAGAGAAGGTTGGGTTATTGGTGACGGTCATTCCGCAGCTTTCAACTCTTGGACGATGGCGGGCAGCACGTCGGCGGCGTCGGCGTGAATCACCAGCGCCGCGCTCCGGTCAAATTCGGTCGCCGTCAGGTTGATCATCACCAGTTTGGCGTCGTTGTATAGCACGATTTGCGGCAGATCGCTGGCGGGTGCTACTTCCAGCGACGAGCCGATCACCAGCATCAAGTCGGTGTGGCGCGCGGCATCTTGAGCGGCGCGCAGTACCTGATAGGGAAGCTGCTCGCCAAACAGGATCACGTTGGGCTTGATCACGCCGCCGCAGACCGGGCAGAGAGGCACGCGCTGATCTTGCAGAAAGCGGCTGATGATCGCGTCGGCGGGGTAGGTAGCGAAGCAGTGGGTGCAGGTCGCTTCGCTCAGGCTGCCGTGCAGTTCGTGAACCACTTTGCTGCCCGCCCGTGTGTGCAGGATGTCGATGTTCTGGGTGATCACGCCCTTGAGGATGCCCTGCGCCTCAAGCTGCGCCAGCGCCACGTGCGCCGGGTTCGGTTTAGCGCTCTTGACCAGCTTTGCCAGCGGATAGACCCAATCGTAGAACGCCTGCGGGTTCTGCCGGAAGCCGTAAATGCTGGCTACCGACAGCGGATCGGTATGCGCCCACAAGCCGCATTCCGGGTCTCGGAAATCGGGGATGCCCGAAGGGGTGCTGATGCCTGCTCCCGTGAACGCTATGGCGTGGTGCGCTGATCTCAGCAGCGCGGCAGCCTCGTGAATGGGTTCAAGGGGCAGAAACATATCAGGATGCGACTTCGCCACCTGCTGGCATTCGGCTTCGGTTGTACAAATCTTCGGCGAGCTTGATCATTTGGCTGGAGGCAATCGCGGTCGGCTGGAACATCACCGCCGGAACGTTGGCTTGCAGCGCCTGCGACACCAGTTCCGACGCCAGCGAAATCACGGCGCGGATTTCGCGTCCGAGCATCTGCTCGACTTCGTTCCACGACGGCGGCGCACTGGCGGCTGCCCGGTTGATCACGACGACGTGGGTGCGGGTCGGGTCGGGGCGGCTGGTGTCGATTTCCTGAAGCATTTCGCGCGCCATGTTCAGGGTCACGAACACCGGATCGACCACCACCACCAGTTGATCCATTTCCCGCTGAAGCTGGAACGTGGTCGGTGTCAAGCCGCTGCCCAGATCGATCACGGCGGGCTTTGCCAGCATCCGCAGCGCGCGGATCACCGCGATCGCTGTTTCCGGCGTGTAGTCCAGCGCCGCTTCTGCCGGATGATACGAGGACAGCAGCGCGCGCAGCCCGGAAGGATGCGAGGTGATTTCACCTTCTATCAAGCGTGGGCGGATTTCGTCAATCGGCTTGTTCAGGACGTTCGCCATGCCCGCCGCGCGTCCCAAGCCCAGCGCCAAGCCCATGCTGCCCATGCCCAGCCGGAAATCGGCGACCAGCGGGTTTTCGCCGACCATCAGCCGCGCCACCGCCAAGTTGAGCGCCAGCGTGGTGGTGCCAACGCCGCCTTTCGCGCCCAGCAAGCCGATGGTGGTGCCTTTCGCCGCCGCGTTGTTCCCGGTGGTTGGGCGCTGGGTCGTGCTGCGCATCAGGATCGCCTTCACCCGCGACGCGAGTTCGGCGGGGTGGGTCGGCTTGGTGAGGTAATCGTCCGCGCCCGCCTCAAACCCGGCAACCTTGTCGTCGATCAGCGTCTTCGCCGTGAACATGATGATCGGGATATTCTGGGTTTCGGGGTTGCGACGCAGGCGTCGGCTCACCTCGTAGCCGTTCATATCCGGCATCATGATGTCCAGAATGATCAGATCAGGATGGTCACTCGCTGCCCGCGTGAGCGCCTGATTTCCGGCGTTCGCGGCGATCACCTCGTAACCGTTGCGTTGAAGCATTAAGCCGATCAGCTTCAAGCTGTCAATGTCGTCGTCAACCACCAGAATTTTTTCAGCCATTGTCGTAAACCGGGTTGGAAATCGTAAGGCAACTGAACAAAGTCTAGCATGAAAGAATTAAGGACGCAAACACTATTATGTGCGGCGTCTATGCTAAATTGCCGCTCATATTCACGATCTTCACCACTCCTTTTTTGCACAGGGATACGACACGCCGCTATAATTGCAGTGGGATTGGCAGCGAAGCGAGGTACAGTGAATACACGGCAGAACTATGACCGGCAGCTCAGCGGCGTGCTGCATGTGATTGCGTCTCACACGGACGCAGAATCCTGTATCGACTTCATTCTGCAAACCGCGCTGGAAGCCTTCGGCACGACTGGCGCTGCCTTCCGTTCGGACTTCTATCCGGGACTCAATCGCTCCGCAGGCGAAACGGTGGATGTTGATCCTGCCGCAGCACACGCGAACGGCAGCGCGGATGCTGCGGCAGGCATATTAGCGCTTCCGATACAAGCCGGAGATGATCGAGTTGGCGTGCTGACGCTGGCGCTGCCCTCTATGCCCGACGACCGCCATCTGCTGGATGCGCTGGTCGATGGGCTGACGCTGGTGCTGGTGCGGGAGCGCTCACAGAACGCCGCCGGAAAATCGCGGCTTGTCCACCAATCCGTGCTGACCGCCGTCCCCGACCCGGTGTTGATCTTCGATGCCGACTGGCGGTTGTGGTCGGCGAATCCCGCAGCCGAAGCGCTGTTCGGCTATGTCGAGGGCAAAACCCTCGCCGAAATCGCGCAGTCTGATGAGCTGGTCGCCTTTGCTCAGGGGGGCAAGCCGCTTGCCGAGTGGGGCAAATCCGGCAAAACCTACCTGCCCATCTGCCAGCCCATCGGCGATGCTCCCGACGGATGGACGCTGGTGCTGCGCGACATCAGCCGCATCAAGAAGCTGAACCAGAACCAGCACGAATTCATTCAAGTCGTCTCACACGACATTCGCTCGCCACTGACCACCATTCGCGGCTTCACTGAAATGATGAGCGCGATTGGGGAGTTCAACGACAAGCAGAAATACTACGCCGACAAAGTCCAGTCCGGCATCACCCAAATCACGGCGCTGGTGGACAACATTCAGGACGCGGGGCGCTTCGACGTGGAAACCGGATTCTACGTGATGAACCGCTCGCCAGTCGAAATGCGCGAGATGGTCACGCGCATCGCCCGCAGCCAGTTGATCCCCTCGGATAAGCCGGAACTCAGCATTTCCTCGTCGGTCGCCGACGATGTGCCGCTGATCAACGCCGACAAGCTGATGCTGGAGCGGGCGGTCACCAATCTGGTCGATAATGCCGTCAAGTACACGCCCAACGGTGGCAAGATCGAAGCGCTCGCCTGCGTCCGCGACGGCAGCGTGGTGGTCAGCGTGCGCGATAACGGACCCGGCATCAGCCCGGAGAATCAAAAACTGCTGTTCCAGCGGCACGTGCGCCTGCCGCGCAAGGATCGCCGCCGGATCAGCGGGAGCGGGTTAGGCTTGTTCATCGTCAAGAGCGTGGCGCAGCGTCACGGCGGCGATGCGTGGGTCGAAAGCGTCGAAAACGTCGGCAGCACCTTCTCCTTCAACATTCCGCTCAAAGGCGCCAACCTGATCAAGCCCGGCGACGTGGGTTGAAACCGCACCCCGAACGCGCTACCATTCACCGCACGGATGTTCGTTCGGGGGATGCCGATGCCCATTCAAATCTTAACTGAAGACGTGGTCGCGCAGATCGCCGCAGGGGAAGTGATCGAGCGCCCGGCGTCGGTGGTCAAGGAGCTGCTCGAAAACGCGCTGGACGCGGGCGCGACGCATCTGCACATCGCCCTGATCGGTGACGGGCGCAAACGCATCCAGATTAGCGACGACGGCGTTGGGATTCTCGCCGACGAAGCCGAACTCGCCTTCACCCGCCATGCCACCAGCAAATTGCAGAAGCCGGAAGACCTCTACTGCATTCGCACGCTCGGCTTTCGCGGGGAAGCGCTGGCGAGTATCGCCGCCGTAAGCCAGTTGACCGCCACCACCCGCCACCGCGACGACCGCATCGGCACCACGCTGATGATCGACGGCGGGCGGCTTCAGCAGCGGCGCTCGGTCGGCGCGCCCGGCGGCACCGTGATCACGGTTGAGAACCTGTTTTTCAACACCCCCGCGCGCCTCAAGTTCATGAAGAAGGAAACCACCGAGAAGCGCCACATCGCCGAGATCGTCTCGCGCTATGCGATGGCGTATCCGCAGGTTCGCTTCGTGCTGGAACAGGACGGGCGCGAGATTTTCCGCACCAACGGGAGCGGCAGCCTGTCTGACGTGATCGTGAGCGCAATGGGGTTGGATCACATCCGCAACATGCTCGAAGTGGAAGACTCGCAGGGCGACATCAACGTCTACGGCTACACGTCCGCGCCCAGCCTCAACCGCGCCGACCGCTCACGCATCACGTTGTTCGTCAACGGGCGCTGGATTCAGGATACCAGCCTGACCTATGCGGTGGTGCAAGCCTATCACACCCTGCTCATGACTGGGCGCTTCCCGATAGCGGTGCTGATGATCACGCTGCCGCCCGAAGAAATCGACGTGAACGTCCACCCGACCAAAGCCGAAGTCCGCTTCCGCGAGCCGGATGCGCTGTTTTCGGCGGTGCAGCGCGCCGTCCGCCGCGCCGTGATTGATCAGGCGCAGACGCCTACGCTGCGGAGCCGCCGCTATGCCATCGACGAGGATGCGTGGCAGCCGCACCGCCAGATGGACATGGAACTGCCGCTCGACAGCCCCGGTCAGCACGCGCGCCAGCATCTCGGCGAAGCCGCCGACCCAACCGCCATCCCCGAAGGCGCGGGCGCGCCCACCATGCCCCGCACGCTGCCGTTGCTGCGGGTGGTCGGGCAGATTGGCGCGGCGTACATCGTCGCCGAAGGACCCGCCGGGCTGTACCTGATCGACCAGCACGCCGCTCACGAGCGCATCCTCTACGAGCAGTTCATGGCGGAGTTCGCGCGCCAGCAGACCATCGCGCAATATGCGCTGGCTGCGCAGACCGTGCAGGTCGCGCCCGACGAAGCTCGTCTGATTGAAGAAAACCTCTCGCTGCTGAGCGAACTCGGCTTCGATTTGGAGTCGTTCGGTCCCAACGTGTTCATCATTCGCAGCGTCCCGGCGATGCTGGCGGAAGGCGATCCGGTGGAGGTGGTCGCCGGGATCGTGGATGACTTGGAGCAGGGCAGCAAGCCCGGTATGGCAGCCATCGAAGACCGCATCATCCTGCGGGTCTGCAAGACGGCGGCGGTCAAAGCCGGGCAGATTTTGAGCTTCGAGCAGATGCAGGGCTTGATCCGCCAGCTCGAACGCTGCCAGTCGCCGCTGACCTGTCCGCATGGTCGCCCGACCATGATCCACATGAGTACTGATCAACTGGAACACGAATTCGGGCGGATTCCGTAAAGCCGAAGTCTGAGTTCAGTCAAGCGTGATCGGGGATAAAGACGATACACTGACCGTGAGGGGTGGGGGCGTTCCATACCGCCTCGACCTCGGCAAGCGGAACGGCATTCGCGCGGATGGTCAGGCTTCCGGCTGCGAGTTCGTGGATCAGGGCGGGCAGTTCAGCGATGATGCCCGCTGTGCTGATTGACCCCTGACCACTACCGAGCAGACGCAGGTTCGCCGAACTGAGCAGCTCGGAAGGCAGCACAATCGTCGTCCCGGCGACCGAGCCAATTTGAATCCAGTCGAGCGGGCGGCTGCGGTCGGCGCGGCGCGTGAGCAGCGCGGGCATGATCCGCTCGGCGGGCTGCCCCCACAGGTAGTCAATCACCACATCAACCTCAGCCGCAGCTTCGCCAACCTGAACCGCTGCCTGTTTGGGATCGCCCGCCAGCGACACCACGCTGTCGGCGCCGAGGTCTTTCAGCCGATTGAACAGGGTTAAATCTCGACCCGCAGCGATGACCTCACTCGCCCCCAGATGCTTGGCAATCTGGATTGCCATCTGTCCGGCATTCCCGGTAGCGCCTAAGATCAGCACGCGCTGCCCCGCCTCAAAACTCACTCGCTTTCGGAGCGCCAGCCACGAGGACATCGCCGGAAGCATGGCGGCGGCAGTCGTCACCGAATCCGCCGTGTTGGGGAGCGGGACGCTTTGTCGGCGGTCGATGACGGCTTGCTGCGCCATTGTTCCCGGCGCCCCGTCCGGCGCGACAAAGTAGAACTCGCTGCCCGTCGGGCAGGCGTCCCACGCCATCAACGCCGGGGATCAGCGGCAGCGTGTCGGTGCTGGTGTAGTGCGTGCCCGACGCGCCGGAGCGGACGCGCGGATGCAGACCGACCGCCAATACGTCGCCGATCTCTTCGTGCCCGTTTCTGGCGACAGGAGTATCAAAGCTCTCATAACGCGGGGAATGATCGAATGAACGAACCACCGCTGCATACATGTGAACGCTCGATAGATAGTTTGTGATACAAACCATATTAGTTTGTATTGCAAACCAAGTCAAGTAGAATGGAGACATGAATCAAAATCGCCTTCCCGATGACCGTGTGTTCGTGGACGCCCTGGTTCAGTTGTCATACGCCGTTCAGACCGTCCTGCTGCGGGTCGCAGCCGCCCACGATCTCTCGCCGGTGCAGGTGCGGCTGCTGGGCGTCCTGCGCGATCATGAGCCGGAAATGCTGGAGCTGGCGCGACACCTGAATCTGGACAAATCCAGCGTGACCGGGCTGATCAACCGAGCCGAGCGGCGGGGGCTGGTTCAGCGCACGCCCGTGCCGGGAGATGGTCGCGCATACCGCGTGGTCGCAACTCCGCTCGGACGCGAACTCATGGCTGAGGTCGCGGCTCAAGTGCGAAGCCAGATGCTCGATCTCGCTGCCGGACTCGGTGACGACGACCGCGATCACCTCATTCGAATGGTTTCTGTCATTCTGGCGGGTTAGGCGAGGCGAGCGGTCATCCCACCAACCTGTCTGGATGGACTCGTCGCCGCTGGCTCCGGGAGGTATAACCGTCCCCGCGCAGAAATTTTTCATGGTATTTTTCCTTCAAGGAGGCAAATAGTCTTATGCACGAAATCGCATTGATTGGTTGCGCTCACATCCACACGCCCGGTTTCATTCGCCGTATCAACGACCGACCGGGGCTGCACGTGAAATACGTCTGGGATCACGACGCTGCGCGCGCGGCTCTGCGCGCCAATGACCTGAAAACCCAGACCGTCAGCGATCTTTCGGTGATTTGGAATGATCCGAGTGTCGAAGCGGTGGTGATCACCTCGGAAACCAACCGACACGAATTGCTGGTGCTGCCCGCCGCCGCCGCCAAGAAGCACATGTTCGTCGAAAAGCCGCTGGGCATAGGCGCGGCGGACGCCTACAAGATGGCGGACGCCATCGACGTGGCGGGCGTGCTGTTCCAAACCGGCTACTTCCGGCGCGGCGACCCGATTCATCTGTTCATCCGCGAGCAGATTCAGAAGGGCAGCTTCGGCAAGATCAGCCGCATTCGTCATACCAACTGCCACAGCGGGTCGCTCAAGGGCTGGTTTGATACCGACTCGCGCTGGATGACCGATTACGCGCAGGCGGGCGCGGGCGCTTACGGCGATTTGGGCACGCACTCGCTCGACATCCTGCTCTGGTACCTCGGCGAAGTGGATCGCGTCACGTCCAGCCTATCGGTCGTTACCGGGCGCTACGGCGACTGCGACGAATCCGGCGAGGGGCTGCTCCAGTTCAAGAACGGCGTGATCGGCAGTCTGGCGGCGGGCTGGGTCGATCTGGCAGACCCGGTCTGGCTCTCGATTTCCGGCACGGAAGGGCAGGCATACGTCGCCGACGGCAAGCTCTATTTCCAGAGCAAGCAGGTCGAGGGCGCGGATGGCAAGACGCCGTGGACCGATCTGCCCGCCGCCCAGCCCGGCGGATTTGACCTGTTCCTCGACACCATCGAAGGCAAGTCCAATGCGCCGCTGGTGGGCGCACAGGAAGCGGCGTATCGCAGCGCGGTCATGGAAGCGCTGTACGATGCCAACCGTCGGCAAACGTGGGTCGCGCCAAAAGCAAAATAAGGGTCAGTCCTCTTTATCCTCTCAAAAAGCCATCAAGCATCCAAAAGGAAAACACCACATCATGGAGAGCAAGCTCAAGGTCGGCGTGATCGGAGTCGGCGGGATTGCCAGAGCGCACATGCCGGGTTGGATCGACAGCCCGTTAACCGAGGTGGTCGCCGGGTGCGACGTGGTCGACTCGGCGCTGCAAACGTGGGGGGAGAAGTACGGCGTCGCCAATCTCAGCGCCAACGCCGACGATCTGTTGAACGACCCGGACATCGACATCATCGACGTATGCACGCCTAACAATTATCACGCGCCGCTGGCGATTGCCGCGCTCAACGCGGGCAAGCACGTGATCTGTGAGAAACCGCTGGCGCCCAGCCCGGCGCTGATCCGCGACATGATCGCCGCGCGTGACGCATCCGGCAAAACGTTGATGACAGCGCAGCATTTTCGGTTCAGCAGCGCCAGCAAAGCCATGAAAGCCGAGATCGACGCGGGGACATTGGGCAGCATCTATCACGCGCGCGGCTGGATGCTTCGTCGGGCGGCAGCGCCCACTCGACCGGGCTTCATCCTCAAGCAGCACGCGACTGGCGGCGCCTGCATCGACATCGGCGTCCACATCCTCGACCTGACGCTGTGGTTCATGGGCAATCCCAAGCCGATTTCGGTGACGGGCGTCGCCCGCTCCGATCTGGCGCACAAGCCCGGCACCTTCAGCATTTGGGGCGGCGCGATTCCGCCGGAGTTCGACGTGGAGGAGTTTGCCTCCGCCTTCGTGCGTTTCGACAATGGCGCGACTCTGGTGCTAGAAGTCAGTTGGCTGCTGCATCACAAGACCGAGGGCGAGGATATGCAGATGTGGCTCTACGGCACCGAGGGCGGCAGCCATTGGCCCCAGAACGAAGTCTACCAGACCGACTACTCGGCTCAGCGACACCTCAATCGCACGCTGCCGCAGGTCTATGGGCTGCGCGAGCCGCACGCGCAGGAGTGCATCGAGTTCGCGCAGGCGATCCTCGATGGCGCGCCGTCGCCGGTCCCGGCGGAGCAGTCGCTTCAAGTGCTGACCATCCTCGATGGCGTGTATCGCAGTCAGGAAGTCGGCGGCGAGGTCAAGCTGGTGTAGCAATGTGTGGCTTGTAGGGGCGAGGCGTGCCTCGCCCCTATGGATTGCATTCGGAGAATTTGTTTCTATCGGCTCTGCCAGTGGAACGTCCGCCAGTCGCCCTGCGCGCCGATGTAGCGATACGCCCCCTGATCGTTTGGCTCCGCCACGCTCACGCGCCACTGAATCGTGTGGGTCTGCCCGTCGCTCGGCACCAGCGAGTTCGGGCAGATCGTAGGACGTGCTGTTCGAAATGTCGTTGTACTGGGTTCCAGTCGTCTGATCCTGAATCTCCACCAGATACACTTCCTTGCCGCTCAGCACGCCCGCGCTCAGCCACTCAAGCTGGAAGGTGCGGGCGGGCGCGACGCCGTCCTGCGGCGGGAAGACCAGCACCGGCGCTGCGTAAGTCGGCGTGGGCGTCGGGGTTTCGCTGCCGGAAAGCGTCGGCGAGAGCGTGGGTGTCGGCGTTAGCTCCGGGACGCGCACGGTATCGCCGAGACGCAGCGATACCGTGCAATCGGGACCGCCGCTGGGGTTGGTGAAATCGCAGTTAACGAAGAAAAGCTGCGGGTTGAGCGTGGCGATGATCGGCAGGGTGGTCGAGTTGCTCTCGGCGATGCCGACGATGGTGTCACCGTCCTTGATGGTCACCTCGGCGATCTGCGCGTTGCTGGGCAGACCATTCTGCGCCGCGTTCGGCTGCGCCGTCTGGGTCAGGCTGAAGTTTTGCGGCGTCGGCGTGAAGGTCGGCAGCGGGATCAGGATGCTGGAACCGGGACCGGGCAGGTGATTTATATCCGGGATGTTCGGGTTCAATTGCAGAATCTCGCTGATCACGGCGTCGGTGTGGTAGTAGAACGGCGGCAGTTGAATGATCCGCAGCAGCGTGTCGTTGGGCTGGATCACGTAGGTGGCGTACATATTGGGCGTCGGCGTGATGGTGGGCGTATCGGTCGGTGGGGCGAGCGTATGGGTCGGCACGGTGATCTGGGCGACCGTCGTCAGCGTAGCGCTGGACGTGAGCGTCGGCGCGGGCGTGAAGGTCGCCGTGGGCAGCGATTCTTCGACGGTCGGTGTCGCCTGCGGAAGCTGCGCCAGTTCACAGCCAGTCAGAGCCAGCGCCGCGATGCCGAGCGCCAGCAGGATTTTCTTCATGCGCATGTTCAGCGCCCCTCCCAGCTAAACAGACGGGGTTCGGTTGAAAAAAAAGGTTGGTCGGGATTGTCCAGACGGATCACGCTGATCGTCCAGCGGTAATCATGGCGCTGACCGTCCTGTCCCTGCCAGTCCGACGGTAGGATGAACGACAGGGCGGTGGTATCTGACGTGTAAACCTGCCCGTTGGTCAGGTCTTCCACGCGCACGCGGTAGGTTTCGCCTTCGCTGAGCGTCCCGCTGGCGACCCAGCGCAGCGTCACCAGTTCGTCGCCGTGAAACAGCGCCCGATCCGCCGGGCTGAGTGCGCTCGGCGCGTTGAAGGTGGGGGTGCTGCTGGGTGTCGCGGTTTCGCTGCCGGAAAGCGTCGGCGAGAGTGTGGGCGTCGGCGTTGGCGCGGGGACGCGAATCTGCTCGCCCGCGAAAATCACCACCGAGCAGTCGGGACCGCCCGCCGGGTTGCCGTAATCACACTGCGAGAAGGTGATTTCCGGGTTCAACTGCGAGAGGGTTTGCACGTCGGTGTAATACTCGAAGGCGATCCCGGCGATGTTTTCGTTCGACTGCACGATATGCCACGTGACGCCCGGCAGCAGAGTTGTAGTCGGCTTGGCGGTCGGCGGCGCGAAGGTCGGCGCGCTGGCGAGTTCCAGCCCCGGCACCACGAAGTCTGTCGATGCTGCGTCCGCGACTGCTATGCCGGGGTCGCTGGCGCTGTTCGAGCTGCTGGCATTGGGATCGAGCGTGGGCGTGGGCCACGGCACCATGATGGTCTGCCCGACCTGAATCATGTCCGGCGCGCTCAGGTGATTCAGGTCCAGAATCAGCGGGATCACGTCCATGCTCCGATGTCCGCACGCGAACGCGATGCTGATCAGGTCGTCGCCGGGCTTCACCGTATGGGTGCAGGGACCGGGAGTCGGCGTATCGGTGGGGGTGGGCGGCGGCGGCGTGACCGTCGCCAGCACCGGCGAGGGCGCGGGCGTGTTGGTCTCGATCACGATGGCGGGCACCGACGGCTGCGCGCTCGGCTGGACGGGCGCGCTCCCCGGCAGCAGCCAGCGGAAGCCCAGCCATACCACCGCGCCGACGCACGCCAGCGCGACCAGCAGCATCAGCCCGCCGAACAGATAGACTCCGGTGCGGCGGTGCAGCTCGCCTTCCAGCAGATCGGTTTCTCCAAAGCGGCGGTCATACTGCGGCTTGATCTGGCTGCCCGTCGGCGGAGCATTCCGCGTCACCACCTCCACGTCGGTCAGCGAAGTGCCGCAGGTGCTGCACATGGTCGCGTTGGGGTGCGAAATCGTGCCGCAGATCGGGCAAATTTTGTAGCCTTGTGCCAACCGCCAGTCCTCGAAAAACCATCCTTGCGCGCGCCATTATACCGCCCCTCCACGCTAATCCGCGAGTGCGTGTCGTCATCAACGGGTTATAATCGGGAAAGAACAGGGGAGCGGTCAAGGTGAGCGTCAACAAGAAGCTGGTCGCATATCACATCGCGCGCCTGAAAGACAAGAGCGCCGAGGCGCGCCTGAAATCCATTCACGAGCTGGCGGAGCTAGGCGACCCCGAAGCGCTGGACGCCTTGCAGCAGACCTATCGCAGCGACCCTGATCTGGAAGTCCGGCGCGCCGCGCAGGAAGCCGGGCGCGCCATCTTCGTCAAGCGGAATCACCCGGACACGACGTAGGGGCACGACCTGTCGTGCCCCTACACCCGGCGTCTTATTCCCCGCCGTCCGCTATCATGCCTTGCAGCGTCGTCAGCCGCTCGCCGATCTGCACGTCGCTGGATTCCAGTTCGACCAGCCGGGTGCGCTCCCGCTCGACCACGTCCGGGCGGGCGCGAGAGACGAACTGCTGGTTGTCCAACTGCGCCCTCAGCCGCGCGATCTGCTGTTCCAGTTTTTCGCGCTCCTTCTGCAAGCGCTGGACTTCGGCGGCTGCGTCCACGAAATCCGCCAGCGGCAGGTAGGCGGTCACGTCGCCCTGTATCACCGAAGCGGCGCGCGGCGGCGCGGCGCTGGCTTCCGGCAGCAGGCGAAGGGTCGCCACGTTGCACAGCCGCGCGAACAGATAATCGTACTGATCGAACAGCGCCGTGTGACTGCCCGCTGCCACCAGCGCCGTGATCTTGCGCGCAGGCTCGACGTTATACTCGTCGCGGACGTTGCGAATGCCGCGCACCAGATCAATCAAGAGTTGCATGTCCGCTTCCGCCTGATCGTCGAAATAACGCACGTCCGCTTCCGCCCACGACGCCACGATGATCGGTTTCCCGTCCGTGTTCGGCAGATAGCTCCACAGTTCCTCGGTCACGAAGGGCATGAACGGATGCAGCATCCGCAAACAGGTCTCCAGCACGCTCAACAGCACGCGCTGGGTATTGGCTTTCGCCTGCTGGTCGCCCTGATACAGCGGGTACTTGCTGATCTCGATGTACCAGTCCGCGAACTCGCCCCAGAGAAAATCGTCGATCTGCCGCCCGGCTTCGCCGAACTGGTAGCTGTCGAATAAGCGCTGCACGCTGGCGATCAGCTTGTTCAGGCGGCTGACGATCCAGCGGGCGGGCAGGTCAAGCTGATCGGGCGCGGGCAGACCCGGCTCCGTCTCGCCCTCAAGGTTCTGGGTGACGAAGTTGGTCATCTGCCAGATTTTGTTGACCAGCCGCCAGTTGCGCTCGACCCGGCTGGTATCCAGATTGCTGTCGTTGCCGGGCGTGCTGCCCGTGAGCAGCGTGAAGCGCAGCGGATCAGCGCCATACTGGTCGATCAGCTCCAGCGGGTCGATCACGTTGCCGATGGTCTTGCTCAGCTTGCGCCCGAATTTGTCGCGCACCAGTCCATGCAGATACACGGTGTGGAAGGGCGCTTCGCCCGTGAACCACAGCCCCATCATGATCATGCGCGCCACCCAGAAGAACAGGATGTCGTAGGCGGTCTCCATCACGTCGGTGGGATAGTAGCGCTTGAGGTCGGGCGTCTGCTGGGGCCAGCCGAGCGTGCTAAAGGGCCACAAGCCGCTGCTGAACCACGTA
This sequence comes from uncultured Chloroflexia bacterium, assembly GCA_963814185.1. Taxonomy (GTDB): domain Bacteria; phylum Chloroflexota; class Anaerolineae; order Aggregatilineales; family Phototrophicaceae; genus Flexifilum. Next base: position 1,420,878 of record CAWFCF010000004.1, read on the forward strand.
TCCAGCACGTCTTCTTCGGGCGTCCACCTGTAGTTGGGGCGATCCGGCGGCGGGTTCTTGCCCACGTAAACTTCGCCGTCCGACCCATACCACACCGGGATGCGGTGCCCCCACCACAGTTGGCGGCTGATGCACCAGTCCTCGATGTTTTCGAGCCAGTGGAAATAGACCTTCTCGAAGCGCTCCGGCACGATCTGGATGCGCCCATCGCGCACCGCTTCCAGCGCTTTTTCCGCTAGCGGTTGAATCTTCAAGAACCACTGAGTGCTGATCAGCGGCTCGACCACTTCGCCGCCGCGCTGCGAGCGCGGCACCGCGTGGACAATTTTCTCCACCTTGTCGGTCAAGCCGAGCGCTTCCATGTCCGTCCACAGTTTCTCGCGCGCGTCGAAGCGATCCATGCCCGCGTAGATGCCTGCGTTCTCGTTCAGGGTGGCGTCCCGGTTCATGATGTTGATCAGCGGCAGATGGTGGCGCTCGCCGATCTGGTAGTCGTTGAAGTCGTGCCCCGGCGTGACCTTGAGCGCGCCGGTTCCAAATTCCCGATCCACGTATTCGTCGGCAATCACCGGGATGCGGCGGTTCAGCACCGGAACCAGCGCGAACTTGCCGATCAGGGGCGCGTAGCGGTCGTCGTCGGGATGCACCGCCACCGCCGTATCGCCGAGAATGGTCTCCGGGCGGGTGGTGGACACCGGAATGAAGCCCCCGTCCTCCAGCGGATACTTGAAGTAGTACAGCTTGCCGGGTTCTTCCTCGCGCTCCACTTCGAGGTCGCTGACGGCAGTCCGCAAGCCGGGACTCCAGTTCACGAGGCGCGGTCCGCGATAGATCAGCCCCTGCTTGTAAAGCGTGATGAACACTTCCTGCACCGCGTCCGAGAGACCGTCGTCCAGCGTGAAGCGCTCCCGATCCCAGTCGCAGCTTGCGCCCAGCCGCCGCAGTTGATCCTCAATGCGACCGCCGTATTTGGCTTTCCACGCCCATGTGCGTGCCAGAAACTCCTCGCGCCCGACCTGCTCGCGGCTGGTGCCTTCGTCGTGGAGCATCTTCTCGACCTGAAGCTGGGTCGCAATCCCGGCGTGATCGGTTCCCGGCACCCACAGCGCCGCCTTGCCGCGCATCCGCTGGTAGCGAATCATCAAATCTTCCAGCGAGACGAACAGCGCGTGCCCCAGATGCAGCGCGCCGGTCACGTTGGGCGGCGGCATACTGATCACGAACGGCTCGGCGCTCTCCGGCGCGACTTCCGGCTTGAACCAGCCGCTGCTTTCCCACCACGCATAAAGGCGGCTTTCCGCCTCCTTGAAATCGAAGGTTTTCGGCATTTCGTTCATAGGCTTGTCGTCCTTTTGCTCATCCGCCCGGTTTCTGCGCCACCAGCACCCGCTCGGTGCGGTCGGGCTGGTCGGTGATGTCGGTGAATCCGGTTTCCAATAAGACCACTTTCACTTCGTCGGTCGAAAGCGGGCGGAAGATCACCCGCCGCTTAGTGACGGTGTAATTCGGCTCATGTCCGGTGACGATGAAAAGATTCTGCCGCGCCAATACCGGGGGTCCGTCCCGCCACTGCCAGATGTCGAAGGTGATGAATTCGCTGCCATCTTGCAGCCGATGTACTAAGCCCGGAATGAATTCCGGGCGATCCTCCATGAACGGCGCGAAATCGCGCATCCCGATCACCAGCAGCCCGCCGGGGCGCAGCAGGTTAAAGAAATTCCGCAGCGTCCGCTCGATCTCGATGTCTTCGGTCAGGTGGGGCAGGGCGCTGCCTTTGGTGATCACCGCGTCGAAAGGTCCCTTGACCATACGCGGCAGGTCGAGGAAGTCGCAGCGGATGAAGTGAATCTTCTCGCGCACGTTGTAGTCCCGCGCGATCTGCACCGCCTCCCGCAGCATCGACGTGCTGGGATCGGCGGCGGTCACTTCAAAGTTCAGCTTCGCCAGCGGGATCGCCTGAGCGCCTGCGCCGCAGGATGCATCCAGCACCCGCGTGATCCCCCGGTTGCGGAAGATCGAGCGCAGCCCCAAGCCCTCGCGCTCCATCTGGGTTTCCCAATCCCGGTAGAACAGGGGATAGTATTGGGCTATGGCATCGTAGAAACGGTTGGTGTTGTTTCGCGCTGGCATCCCACCCCCCAAATGAAAAAACCTCTCTCGACATACAAGGACGAAAGAGGCTTTCGCGGTACCACCTTGTTTCCCCAGTGACCGCCGCTGCGCGTCGATAAACCGGGACCACTCATTTCGCGTTAACGGGCGTACCCGGCGGCGCTTGGGCATTCCGTAGGAATGCCTTGAGCGCTGCGACTCGTGGGCGACCTTCGGCAGTTCTTCGTGAGCGGGCTTGCGGCTAATGACCCGCACTCTCTGGCGCGAACGCGCTGCCTACTCCTCCCCATCATCGTCTTTGGGAAAAGGCTCAATTGTAGATTCAGTATAGCACGTCCCTGAAATGAGCGTCAATCCCTTCGTAAGCAGGGACAGGGTGATTGCATCAAACTCAATTTTGAGGTCATTATGGCTCACAGGAGATTATTTTCACGTAGGGGCGCAGCACCCTGCGCCCCTACAAACCTTTGTGGCTATTCTTGACCTGCTCGATCATTTTGATGCGATTACCCTGAAGCAGGGAGTGTCTAGAAGCGCTGCCCGCCGCATTGTGCCTTGACCAAACTTCGCGCTCTTGCTAAGATGACGCACACGCTAGCCCCATTCGTCTAGCGGCCTAGGACGTGGCCCTCTCAAGGCCAAAACAGGGGTTCGAAGCCCCTATGGGGCAAACATTCCTATCCGGTTCAGGATAGGAATGTTTGTTTTATAGTCCCGACGCACAACGTGAGCTTTGTCACCTGCGGGTACCGCAAGAACGCCTTGAAGCGGCTTGTCGTCAGTCAAGCGTAAAACCCGTAAGCAGATTGTTGCACACGTTCATCTAACGTTAAGAGCGTGCGATTACCCAAAGGGACTGGCACAGAGATGGTTACCATTTTACTCGTTGAAGATCAACCCAGTCTGCGGCGCCTAGTCGGTGAAGTTTTGGAATTCAGCGGCTATCAGGTGATTGCTGTGGGGGACGCGAGCATCGCGCTCGATATGCTGCGGTCGGGAGAAGTCTATCCAGACTTGATTCTTTCCGACTTGCTGCTGGAGTCGCTCAGCGGCGCTGATCTGCTGGATGCCGTGCGCAGCGAATGGCTGTGGCGCGACATCGCTTTCATTATGATGTCCGGCGAGGATCAGCTTACTGCGCTCGGAGAGGAACTGAAACACGAAGTCGATGGCTTTATCGCCAAACCCTTCGGGATTAAAGAAGTCCTCGCCTCGATCCAGCAGGCGCTGGCACGCCGCGAACGCCGTGATGCCGATCAGCAGCGCCGCGACGCATCCGGGGACTCGGAACGCTTCGCCTAAGCAGCTTCCAACCGATGACATTCATGCATCCTATCAAGATCGGGCGTTTTTCGATTCTGGCTCGTGTGCAAAAAAGCCAAACTCAATCAATCCGCAGCGCGGCTCAAGCTCTGATGGGCTGCAAGGCGCAAGCGTGTGCTCTTTAAAGACAAACACCTGTTTGTCGTGCCGCTTTAGCTTTTTCTTGAGGCTGTTCCACTGTGATTTGGTCGGTGTATCCAACCCGAAGTAGCCCAAACTGAAGACCGCCCCATAATGACCATCTTCATATTCGATCAAGCGCCGAAAGTGTGATTCGGTCTGGCTGGGTCGCATAAAGACCGGGATCAGGAAACGCGCGACCGCGTCACGCTGCCGTCTCTTGAACTGCGGCAGGTCTTTCACGGGACTTCCACCGCTGTCGCCGGAGCGACAATTGGCAGATCGCCTAGATTCCCTTCCACAGAGACCAGCGCGGCGATCAGCCATCCCACCTCTCCATTGTAGGTGACGCGCAGCCATGAGGCACGTTCATCCGAGCGCGCATCCGCCTGCAAGGTCGCCTTGAAAGGCACCACATCCATTACTCCCGAATCCAGCGCAGGCTGTTCGTGTAGATTGACGTTGTAGCGCATAACCACTGGAAGGAGAACCGGAGTCGGGACTTCAGTCGCTGCGTCCGCCGAAGGCTCGACGACCGGAACGTCGTCGAGCACTCCGGTCAGCGTAACGACAAAGAAAGCCACCCATCCCTCTTGCCCGTTGTAGTCAATCCGCAGCCATTCGCTGTCCTCAGTTCGCCCGGTGACATCGGCTGCGCTTTCGGACTCCAGATTACCGATGCGAACATAGTCTAGCCCCGCACCGCTGCGCACGTTGACGGTGCGGTAGGCGGTCACGTAGGTGCTGCTCAAAGCGTGTGTGGGGGAGGCAACCGGAACGATTGGAACCGCCACCTCCGAAGCCATCGGCGTCACGATGGGCAGTTGATCGGTTGCGCCGAGCACGGTCACGGTGAAATACGCCACCCAGCCCTCGACGCCCTGAAAACTGATGCGAAGCCAGTCGCTCGCGTCATCACTGCGCCCGGTGATCGGCACTTCATTACCGCTGTTCAACTGACCCACGATGTCGTACTGCGTCCCCGGACCACTGCGCACATTGACTGTGCGGTAGGCGCGAGCGATCACTTCATCCTGTGCCAGCACACTGCCCACTGCCAGCACGACGAAGAAGATTGCCGCGATTTTTATCAAGCGCATAGCTTTGTTGCTCCTGATGCCAATTACGGCGACAATGATAATCCCTTTCGCCGAAAAAATCTGTGGTGTGAAAGCAATGAAGCGAAGCGCAAGCCCGGTGTATCTCTGTGAAGCCGAAGTTACGCCGGGACTGGAATTCGTGACCGAAGCCGAACTGCGCGACTTCGGCGCGCGAGAAATCGAAACACGACTCGGCGAGATCGACTTCCGATTCTCCGGCGATTTGCGGACGCTGCTCAGGCTAAAAACGGTGCAGTCCGTCTCGCTGGTGCAGCCATTTGCGGTTCCGCGACCGCGCGCGCTGCTGGGCAATACGCAGCTTCCGCTGATCTTGAGCCAGATTCAAGCCGTGCGCCGCCTATCCGAGGATTATCACAGCTTCTACATCGCTGCCGCAGGCTCCGAATCGGCGGTGATGCAGCGCATCCGCAGCGCCATCGCCGAGCAGACCGGATTGACTCCCGGCGCCGACAAGGGCGATCTGTGGATACGGATTCGACCGAGCAGGGGAGGGCAGGGCTGGGAGACGGTGGTGCGGCTCTCGCCGCGACCGTTGGTAACACGCGCGTGGCGCGTGTGCAACCTCGAAGGCGCGCTGAACGCCGCCACCGCGCAGGCGATGATCCGGCTGACGCATCCGCAGCCCACCGACGTGTTCGTCAATCTCGGCTGCGGATCGGGCACGCTGCTGATCGAGCGGCTGGAATACGGACGCTGCCGCCTCGCGGTCGGCGTCGACCATCAAGCTGCGACTTTGCGCTGCGCCCAAGCCAATCTGGAGGCGAGTCGAGTCAAGGGGGCGCGTCTCCTGTGGGCAGATATGACCGTACTGCCGATGCACACGGCTTCGGTGGACGCACTGTGCGCCGACCTTCCATTTGGGCAGTTGAGCGGATCGCATCAGGAAAATCAGCGGCTCTACCCAGTGATGCTGGCGGAAGCGGGGCGAATCGCCCGACCCGGAGCGCGATTCGCCCTGATCACGCACGAAATCCGCCTGATGGACAGCCTGCTGCTCCAACATCCGCTCTGGTCAGTCGAGCAAAGCCTCTCCGTCAACCTGCGCGGACTGCATCCCCACATTTACGTGCTGGTACGCTCGACTAGCCACATAAACTGATAGGGTTCCAGATGCAGAATGTCGCCGGGCAGCGGCTCGCCGCGGATCAAATCGTTCGCCGCGCGAACCGGCGACCACTGATTCTGAAGCGTATTCACATCGACCTGCTGCAGAAACTCGGAGACGTTCGCTAGCACCAGCAGCGAATAGCGGCGAGTATAGCCCAGCACGTGCGGATTCCCGGTGTGAATGAAGTGGGTTTCGCCGTCCGCGAGCGCGGGCGTGCGTTTGCGCAGATCGATCAGGTGGAGCAGCGCGCCGAAAATCTGTCCCTCGACGGTGGTGTCGTCCGTCCGGTGGGCGATTTGTGCCGCATCGACCGCCGCGCGATGCGCCCATCGGCTGTCATCCGCTCTGGCGGGATCGCTGCGATAGCCGCTGTCATTCAACACGCCAATTTCATCGCCGAGATAGAGCGCCGGGATGCCGCCGACGCTGAAGATCACGCTGTAGATCAGGATCAAGCGCCGCAGCGCCGTATCACGATAGGCGGGGTCGCCCAGCTTGTTGGCTTTCTCCAGTCCGGCCAGTGCTGCGGTCGTGCCGGAGATGCTCATCTCCTGCGTGCGCGGGTTGAAGTCGAAGGGCAGCCCCGCCGCGAAGGTGCCGGGGAAACGCCCCAGATAGAACAGATTCAGAAAGTAGCGATGGTCCGCCACATTCAGTCCCGCGTCTGCGGCGTCATCGTCGGCAATGCTCCAGCGAATCGCGTCGGGCGAGCACGCATAGTTGACCCACGCGCAGCCCGGCGGCAGCGGAAACTGCCGATTCAGGATGTGGCGGAAATAATCGACGCTGCGAGTCGCCAGCGCTTCCCAGATCGCGGTCGTCAGGGTCGGGTTGTCCGCCAGCGCGCATTCTTTCGCATCGACCGAGCGGCGCATGGCAGGGAAATCTGCGTTCGATTGAAAGAGTAGGGCGGGGCAAGTCATCCGCGTGAAGGCGTTGAGCGCCCGCAGAATCGCGTGAACGTGAGGCGAACTCTCGCCCGCGTCCAGACACAGGACTTCAACGCCGTCGTTCGCCAGCGCGAGGATTTCGTCCAGCAAATCGAGGAACGCTTCCGGGGTCGTGGGCGTCAGGTCGAGCGTCAGGTTGAGCGCGAGGCTGATCCCGTGCGCCCGGAGTTCGTCCGCGAGCGGCGCGAGTTGATCAGGCAGCGAAATCACGTGCAGGTAGGTGATGCCGAGTTCGTCAAGATAGGGGACCTGCTGGTGAACATCCTCCCCGAAGCGTTCGGGGTCGTATATCGCGCCGACCATGCGCTCGCTTTGAAACCAGTTCGGATCGGCTTCGCGCTGCGCGTCCAGCGCCTTTAGTTCCGCAGACCGCGCCTCAAATCGGGCGGCGACCACGAGCAGCGCTTGCTCAAGATGGTAGTAGAAATCGTAGCGGCTGCTGTAAAGCTGAAAATAGGTCTCGAAGGCGTCAGCGAAGTGATCGTGCAGCCGCGCCAGCAGCACGCCGCCGTCGTCAAGGCGGGCGAGCGCGGTGTTCAGGGTAGGCAGCAGCCGCGTCAGCGTCAAATCGGCTTGTTCGCGCAGCCAGATCGCATCGACCACCATCGATTCCGCTCCCGTGTGACCGTCACCCGTCCGTATTCTATCGCATCGAGTGCGCGCCCGCTGCCTCAAAATTCGCAAAAAATAGAAAAACAAGATAAGCTAACGCAACTTCGCTGACCCATTCAGGAGGCAGTCATGACTATCAGCGCAAGGTTAAACCGACTTTTCGCCGCCGACGGCAAATGCTTTGACGTGGCGGTCGATCATGGATTCTTTGGCGTGCGCGGCTTTTTGGACAGCATCGAGGATATGCCATCAGTGATCTCGACGCTGGTGGATGCCAATCCCGACGCGATTCAACTCAGTATCGGGCAGGCGCCGCTGCTCCAAGCCATCCCCGGCAAGCAGAAGCCCGCGCTGGTGCTGCGCACCGACGTTGCCAACGTTTATGGCAAGAGCCTGCCGCATATGCTCTACAGCCACATGATCGAGGAGCCGCTGGAACAGGCGCTCCGGCTGGACGCCGCCTGCGTGGTGGTCAACCTGTTCAACCTGCCGGATCAGCCCGAGGTGTACAGCCAATGCATCCAGAACATCGCCAAGCTGAAGCCCGCCTGCGAGCGCTACGGAATGCCGCTGATGATCGAACCGCTGGTGATGAAAGACAACGCGGCGTCGGGCGGCTATATGGTGGACGGTGACATCGACAAGATCATGCCGATTGTGCGGCAGGCGGTCGAACTGGGCGCGGATGTGATCAAAGCTGATCCCTGCGACGATGCGATGCAGTATCATCGGGTGATTGAGATCGCGGGCGGCAAGCCGGTGCTGGTGCGCGGCGGCGGCAAAGTCTCTGAAGTCGAAATCCTGCGCCGCACCGCCGAACTGATAGGGCAGGGGGCAAAAGGCATCGTCTACGGGCGCAACGTGATTCAGCACCCGAACCCGGCAGGCATGACCCGCGCGCTGATGGCGGTGGTTCACGATAATGCCGCGCCGGAGCAGGCGATCAAGTATCTGGAGGCGTAAATGGCACGTCAGATCATCCGCTTCGGGATCATCGGGCTGGGGTTGATGGGGCGCGAGTTCGCCAGTGCTGCCGCGCGCTGGTGCCATCTGCTGGAGGTGGACTTTGAGCCGCAGATCACCGCGATTTGCGATACCAACCCGAAACTGTTCGGCTGGTTTGAGGACAATTTCGACCGCATCACGGTCAAAAGCAGCGATTATCACGGTCTGCTGAACAGCGCCGAGGTGGACGCGATCTACTGCGCGGTGCCGCATAACCTGCATCAGCAGTTTTATACGGACATCATCCGCGCGGGCAAGCATCTGCTGGGTGAAAAGCCGTTCGGGATCGATCTGACGGCAAATGCGGCGATTCTCGACGTGATCGCGCAGCATCCCGACGTGGTGGTCGCCTGCTCGTCGGAATTTCCGTTCATGCCCGGCGCGCAGCGGATCGTCAACTGGGTGCGAGAAGGGCGCTTCGGGGAGATCGTCGAGGTCAGCGCCGGGCTGCTGCATAGCAGCGACCTCGACCCCAACAAGAAGATCAACTGGAAGCGAATAATCGCCATCAACGGCGAGTATGGCTGTATGGGCGACTTGGGGATGCACCCGCTGCATCTGCCGCTGCGCTTCGGCTGGCTGCCGCAGCGAGTCTACGCCGACCTGAGCAACATTGTGCGGGAGCGCTACAATGCCGACGGGGCGCTGGTTCCCTGCGAGACGTGGGACAATGCCAGCTTGAGCTGTCGCGTCGTCAGCGGCGATCAAGTGTTCCCGATGCGGATACAGACCTTCCGCATCGCGCCCGGTGAGTCAAATACGTGGTATTTGCGCATCCTCGGCACTCGGTTCAGCGCCGAATATTCGACCAAATACCCGAAAACCCTGCGCTATATGCCTTACAAATCCGGCGGAGAGCAGGCATGGCACAGCCTCGACCTCGGCTACGAAACCGTGTATCCGACCATTACCGGGGGCATCTTCGAGTTCGGCTTCACCGACGCGATTCTGCAAATGTGGGCGGCATTCTGCGATCAACTGGCGCACGGGCGCGACCACGCCCGCTTCTACTGCGCCACACCCGAAGAAACTCGCCAGCATCACCGTATCTTGACCGCCGCGCTGATCTCCGAACGCGAGCGCCGCGCCGTCGAGTTGAGCGAGATTTAGTTGTATGGAAAAGTCGGTCGACGTGATCGTCAGCGGGCATCTCTGCCTCGATCTGCTGCCTGAGATGGACGACGTGCCGCTGCGCGAGTTGCCGTCGCCGGGGCGTCTGTTCGAGACAGGTCCGCTGCGGTTCTCTACGGGCGGCGCCGTCTCAAATACCGGCTTGGCGCTGCACCGTCTCGGCGTCAATGTGCGCTTGATGTCGAACGTCGGCGACGACCTGCTCGGTCATGCGGTGATCGACTTCCTGAATGCCCGCGATCCGGCGCTGTCGCAGTACGTCAGCATCAAACCTGGGCTAGACAGTTCCTACACCATCGTGCTTTCACCTGAGAAGGTGGATCGCATTTTCCTTCACTGCACCGGACCCAACGCGCTGTTTTCGTCCACTGACGTGAACTACGAATTGGCAGCCGAGGCGCGGATTTTCCATCTCGGCTACCCGAACCTGCTGCCCAGCTTGATCCTCAACGACGGCGATGATCTGGCGCGGCTGTTTCGGCAGGTGAGGGCGGTCGGGACGATTACGTCACTAGATACCTCGCTGCCGGATGCGAATTCCGCCACCGGACGCGCCAATTGGACTCGAATCCTCGAACGCACGCTGCCATACGTGGACATTTTTATCCCCAGCTTCGAGGAAACCCTATTTATGCTGCGGCGCGACGATTACGAGCGCTGGCAGGGGAATGCCATCGAACAGATCACAGTTGATTATCTCGACCGGCTTGCCGATCAGCTTTTTGCGATGGGCAGCAGCGCCGTCATCGGTTTCAAGTTGGGCGCGTTGGGCATTTATGTATGTGCGGGCAGTACAGCGCGTCTGGCGTCATTAACCGATTTGCCGATTCGCATTGATGAATGGGCAGATAAACGATTCTGGCATCCGGCGTTTCAGGTCGACGTGGTCGGAACGACGGGTGCGGGCAATTCGGCATATGCCGGATTTTTGAGCGCGTTGATCAAAGGCAGGTCGATGAAAGATGCAGCGCGTTGGGCGTGCGCGGTTGGCGCGTGCAATGTCGAAGCCGCAGATGCAACCAGCGGTATTCGTTCGTGGGATGAAACGCAGCAGCGGCTTGATGCAGGATGGGCAGCGCGTCCGCAGCGGCTGGCAGGTTATTGAGGGCGAGCAGCTTGCGAAATAATTACTCGTGATAATGATACTTATCACGAAGTAATTGCAAGTCGGCGCTGAAGCCCAGAGGTTAAACGCCACCTTCTGTCCACCGCTCAATTGGCAGCGTCAGCATCAAGAATCGAGTCGCCTTTGGCGGATTCAATTGGAAGATGGATGCGAAACACTGTACCTTGTCCGAGTACGCTTTCGACGGTAATTCTGCCACCATGTGCTTCAACAATGTTGCGGACAATGGTCAGCCCTAATCCGCTGCCGCCTGTCAGCGACGACCGCGCTGAATCAGCGCGATAAAAATGTTCAAAGATGTGCGGCAGCACCACAGGCGCGATTCCCTCGCCCGTATCTTGAACCGCAACCACAACTTCAGCCTGCCCGGCTCTGGTTCGCATGGTAATCGTGCCCGCTTCTGGCGTAAACCGGAGCGCGTTATCAACCAAATGCGCGAGCGCACGCGCGAATAGGGTCTCGTCCAGCGCAATCGATGGCAGATCATGCCCTGCGTCAAATTGTAGGGTCTGGCGCTTCTGGTCGGCGTCCGGCTGGTAGTGTTCAGTCACAGCTTGGACGACCGAATTGACATTGGTCGGGCTTAAGCGAATCGGCTCGTGGTTCTCCAGCGAGTAAACGTCGAGCATTTCGTCAAACAGGCGCGTCAGCCGTTTGACCTGCGCCTCCAAAACGTCAATGCGGCGCTGCTGCTGCTCATTGGCGCTTTGCCTGAGCAAAAAGAGGCTGGTCTGCAAGATGGTCAGCGGCGTGCGGAAGTCGTGCGAGATGTTGTTGATGAACTGATTCAGCACCTGCACCCGCTGCCGTTCTGCCGCAAGCTGAAGCTCCTGCGCTTCAACCCGCTTGCGATCCGTGATGTCGGTGATCATCGCCAGCGATCCCGCATAGGCGCCCTGCTCGTCCAGTACAGGCGTGGCAGACACGATGGTCGAGACGACATCGCCGTTTTTCTTCCGAAATGGAATATCGTATTCTTCCGAAATGCCCTGCTGACGACGATCCATACTCGCCGCGAAGTTACGCGCGGCTTCGCCTTCAGCAAACTCCTCTGGCGAGCGCCCCAGCATCTCGTCCACCTCGTAGCCCAGCATCGCTGCCATGCGCGGGTTGACAAAGGTCGTCTGATCCGCCGCATCGATCATCCAAATGCCTTCCGTCGCCGTTTCGATGATCTGGCGGTATTTGGTTTCACTCTGGCGCAGCGCGTCTTCCGCCTTCTTGCGGGTGGTAACGTCATGGCTGATGCCAATTAATCCTGCAATCTCCCCAAGATTATTACGCATGGGAACTTTGGTAGTCGTCACCCAGATCGGGTTCCCGGATGCATCGACGGTGCGACGCTCCTGATCGATGATGGTTGCGCCCTGAAGCACCCGCCGATCATCCTCGATGTACTGGGTCGCCAGCGCGTCCGGGAAGAAGCTGCTGGCGGTCTTGCCCAGCAGCGCCTGATCAGTGGGCGCCTGCGCAGCGCGCGCGTGCGCGAGGTTGCTCACGATGAAGCGACCACCCCGATCTTTGATGAAAATGTAATCCGGCAGATTATCAATGAGCGTGCGCAGCCTTGAGCGCTCCTCCGCCAACGCCTCGACGATTTCATAGTGCCGCTGCTGATTGCGGATGACGATGCCCAACAGCCATGTCCCCAGCGGATACAGAATCAAGATAGGTACAATTTGCTGCTGGATAAAAGCGATCCGTTGATCGCTGGTCAGCGCCACGATCCACCCGTATAAGCTGACGACTGAGACCAGTCCCATGACCAGAAACCACTGTGCGCCTACGCGGTTGTGTCGACGCCGCTCGTACTCGTAAAATACGATCCCAACGACGGCATAGGTCAATGCGCTTGGCACCGCCGGAAGCGCACCGCCTCCGGTCATCGAGAGACGCGCTGCCGAGACCAGCGCCGCTGAGAGTACGCCTGCAATCGGTCCGCCCGCATAGCCCGCCATCGTGATAATGATGGCGCGACCATCCAGATTAAAGCCCGGCGCAACCGGGATCGCCGTGAGGACGCTCAGAATCCCAATCAGTCCGTACACCAAGCCCAGAAGCAGGCTCCGTACTGGCGGCGAGATACGCTGAACCGTTGGCGTGAGCAGGCTGTAGATGAATGCAAGCGCCAGCAGCAGCGCGATATTTTGACCGAGATCAACGATGACCGTGACCATGTTCATGTTCGATGACGCCAACCCACAGCGTAGCTGTGCTTTCCCTTTCGCCGAGACGCATGATCTCAGCAAACATTATGATATACCCTGCTAGCAGTAACTCAACCTAGCGATGCCTTTATGCGCCGAGAATTCATAATTTAATCGTATTCGTAAGCCCTTCCGGTTTTTGTGCTATGCAGAAAACCGATTCTGAATTATCATGGGGCTGTGCTTTTCGATTTGGACAGGCAGCCACGAGATGCGTCCAACCACCCGCGACTTTCATATAAGAAGCCACTCGACCAACTGGTGAGTGGCTTCTTTTTTAAGGAGGCAAAGCCCTTGAACGCAGCGACCACCGGACGACAATCCGAGCAGTTCGCCCACACCTACACTCCCGCTCCCATCAGCGGTATTTTCGCGGGCAAGCATATCGTCACGGTCGAGCAGTTCGCGCGCGCCGACCTCCACGCCTTGTTCGACGACGCCGCACAGCTTCGCCGCCGCGTGCGAGGCGCTGACCCCGACGTGCTGAAACTCTGCGAAGGCAAGGTGATGGCGACTCTGTTCTACGAAGCCAGCACCCGAACCGACATGTCCTTTCAGGCGGCGATGCAGCGGCTCGGCGGGGACGTGATCGCCACCAGCGGCGGCGTCCAGTTTTCGTCGGTCTACAAAGGCGAAAATCTGGCGGATACGGTGCGCGCGGTGGGCTGTTACGCCGACGTGATCGTGCTGCGCCATCCCGAAGTCGGTTCGTCCTACGAAGCCGCCCATTATCTCGACCTGCTCGGCGAACGACTGAGTCGGCATCCCGTCGTGATCAGCGGCGGTGACGGCATCGGCGAGCATCCCAGCCAAGCCCTGCTCGACCTGTTCACGATTGTCGATTTCAAGCAGACGGTCGATCACCTGAAAATCCTCATGGTGGGCGACCTGCGCTACGGACGCACCGTGCATTCGCTCTCCAAGCTGATCGCGCTGTACGGCGCAGCCGGAACCTCGCTCGCGTTCGTTGCTCCCCCTGCCCTCTCCATGCCAAACAATGTCATCAACTTCTTGAAGGCACACGAGATCGAGACTTACCAAACGCAGGATTTGCAGGAGGTGCTGGGCGACAGCGATGTGGTCTATTGGACGCGCATCCAGCAGGAGCGCTTCGCCAATCCTGCGGATTACGAAGCCATCGCCGACAATTTCATCATGACCCCTAATCTGTTCGCTCAGGCGAAAGCCGACGCCATTTTGATGCATCCCCTGCCCCGCCGTCACGAAATGGGCACCACCGACGATCACGATCTGCTCGACGCCGATCCCCGCAGCGTGTACTTCAGGCAGATGGAAAATGGCATGTTCGTGCGTATGGCGCTGGTAGCCAAAGTGCTGGGGGCGCTGTGATCCTGCGTATTCCCGCCATGCTCGATCCGCATGTTCACCTGCGCGATCTGGATTGGTCGCACAAGGCGACTTTCGCCAGTGAGACCGGTGCGGCACTCGCGGGCGGCTACACGGCGGTGTTCGATATGCCCAACACGCCGCCGCCGACCGTCACGCGCGCGGCGCTCGAACTGAAACGCGCGTCGATGACGAGGCAGGCGGTCTGCGACTGGGGGCTGTACTTTGGCGCGTCGCACGGCAATCAGCCGGAATATGACGGAATTGGCGGTGAGGTGTGTGGGCTGAAAATCTACAACAACCAGACCACCGGCACGCTGTTGATCGAGGATCAGGCGGAGCGGGACGATCATTATCGCGGGTGGAACACGGGCAAGCCGATTGCGGTTCACGCGGAAGGCGAAACCGTCGCGCAGATATTGGAATTGGTGCGGCGCTACCGAAAGCAGACGCACTTCTGCCACATCAGCACCCAGTACGAAATCGAGCTGCTGCGGGCGGCGAAGCAAGAACGGCTGCCTATTAGCATAGGAGTGACGCCGCATCATCTATTCCTCACCGAAGCCGACCTACCGACGCTGGGCTCGCTCGGATGGATGAAACCGACGCTCAAAACGGCAGCAGATCAGGCGGCGCTGTGGGCGGCGCTGAGCGACGGCGTGGTCGATGTGGTGGAGTCCGATCACGCGCCGCACACGCTGGCGGAGAAGCAGTCTGCTCACCCGCCTTATGGCGTTCCCGGTCTGGAAACGACCCTGCCCCTGCTCTGCTACGGCGGTCGAGAATGGGTCGGCTCACGCGGGAGCGGATGCTCGAGTTGATTTCGACCGCGCCGCGCAAGCTGTTCGGGCTAAAAGCCGATTCAGACACCTACACGCTGGTCGATACCGGTGCGCATTACGTCATTGAGCGCGCGAGCCTGCGCACCGCCTGCGGCTGGTCGCCATTCGAGGGGATGCGGGTCTGCGGGCGGGTGATCGGCGTGTGGATTCGCGGCGTGCAGGTCTACGACGGCGAGCAAGTGCTGGTCGAGCCGGGCTTTGGGCACGACCTCGCGCGAGTGATGGCGTGATCGGCTACCGCCTGATCTACGGCGTCGTGCGCCCGGCGCTGTTTCGGATGCCGCCGCAGCAGGCGCACGAGCGGACGCTGCGGGCGCTGGCGTGGCTGGACGATCACCGATGGACCGACTTCCTGCTCAAATTGGCGCGGCGAGCGTTGGTCGAACAGCCGACGCGGGTGGGCGGCGTCGATCTGCCGCACCCGCTGATGCTCGCCGCCGGGCTGGTGAAGGGCGAAGGTTTCAGCGACGAAGCCGACGCGCTGGCAGCGACCAGTCGCAACCTCATTCCCGGATGGCGCAGCTTACCGCTGATGGTGGGCGCGGTCGAATTTGGATCGTACACGCGCTACCCGCGACTCGGCAACGCCGGAACCGTGATCTGGCGGGATGAAAAAACCCGCTCAACCCAGAACCGGGTCGGGCTGAAAGATCCCGGCGCGACAGCAACCGCTACATTTCTGGCGCAGCATCACGCGGAACTGCCGCCGATCTTCGGGATCAACCTCGCGGTCAGCCCCGGCGTGAGCGACCCGGCACAGGTCTGCGGTGAAGTGCTGGAGGCGCTGGCGATGTTTCTGGATCGGGGCGTGCGCCCGGCGTGGTTCACGCTCAACCTGAGCTGCCCGAATACCGAGGACGATCCGGGCAGCCACCAGACCGAACGCGAGGCGCGGGATTTGTGCGGCGCGATGACCGGTATGCTGGGCGAGACGCCGCTGTGGGTGAAGATCAGCCCGGATTTGGCGGACGAGCAGTACCGGGCGCTGGTGCAGGCTTTCGCGGACACGGGCGTGCGCGCGGTGATCGCCACCAACACCCTGCCCGTGCCTGCGCCGGATGGCACGACGGCGGGCATCGGCGGCGGGCGGCTGCAATCAGCGGCGCTGGAAGCGGTGACGATGCTGAACGCAGAGAAAGATCGCCTCGGCGCGAATCTGGACATCATCGGCTGCGGCGGCGTGATGGATGGCAAGAGCTTTCGAGCATTTCAGGCGTGCGGCGCGGCGGCAGTGCAGTACTGGTCGGCGCTGGTGTACCGGGGTCCACTGGCGGCGGCGCTGATTGAGCGGGAGGCACGGTCATGACCGAGACTGCGCGCGCGCTGCTGGCGATCCATGCGCTGGTGTTCACACCGGAGGCTCCGGTGACCTTCAAGTCGGGACTGGTCGCGCCGATTTACGTGGATAACCGTCGGCTGCCGTTCGAGCCGGAGGCGTGGCACGTGGTGATCGCGGAGTTCCAGCGAATGATCGAGGAGCGCGGAATTGACTTCGACGTGATCGCCGGGATTGAGACCGGCGGAATCCCGCACAGCGCCGCACTCGCCTATACTTTGCAGCGACCCTCGGTGTTTGTGCGCAAGCAGGCGAAAGATCACGGCATGAAACGGCGGGTCGAGGGCGGCGAGGTGGCGGGCAAGCGCGTGCTGCTGATCGAAGACCTGATCACCACCGGGGGCAGCAGCTTATCGGGCGTGGAGGCGCTGAAGGAAGCAGGCGCGGAGGTCGCCGTCTGCCTTGCGATCTTCAGCTATGGCTTTCCGCAAGCCGCCGCTGACTTCGCGCAGGCGGGCGTGCCGCTGATCGCGCTGACCACGCTGACGGAGGTGCTGGACGCAGCGCAGGCGAGCGATTATCTGTCGGCGGAGGCGGTTGAAGTCATCGAAGCGTGGAGAGCAAAAGCCATCAGCAGTTAGCGGTCAGGATAAATCAACCGCCAAGAACGCCAAGAGAGGATGGGCAGATGGGGATCATCGACAAGTACGAGCAGCGAGTGGATGCGGTTCACTCGCTGCTCTCGGTGGGGCTGGACAGCACGGTCGAGCGGCTGCCGGAGCGGTTTCGCAGCCAGCCGAATCCGCAGTTCGCGTTCAACCAGTGGATCATCGAGCAGACGCATCCCTTCGTGAGCGCCTACAAGCCCAACATCGCCTTTTACGAGGCGCGGGGCGATCAAGGGCTGCGCGACCTGAAGCTGACGCTGGACTACCTGCACGTGCATCACCCGGACATCTTCACCATCTGCGACGCCAAGCGCGCCGACATCGACAGCACCAACGCCGGTTACGTGAGCGAGATTTTCGACTGGCTGGGTTTCGACGCGGTGACGCTGCATCCCTACCTCGGCAGCGACGCACTGCGCCCGTTTCTGGAGCGGACGGATAAGGCGTGCCTGATCCTGTGCCGCACTTCGAACGCGGGCGCGGGTGAACTTCAGGATTTGCGGGTCGATGGGAAACCGCTGTGGCAGGTGGTCGCGGAGACGGTGCGGAATTGCTGGAACGCGAACGGCAATTGTATGCTGGTGGTGGGCGCGACCTATCCCGGCGAACTGCGTCAGGTACGGGAAGTGGTCGGCGAGATGACGGTGCTGGTGCCGGGGATCGGCGTGCAGGGCGGCAGCGTGGAGGCGGTGGTGAACGCCGGACTCAACCGCGCAGGCAAAGGTTTGATTATCAACGCGGCGCGCTCGGTGATTTACGCGGACGATCCGGCGGCTGAAGCGCGGTCACTGCGTGACGCCATCAACCGGGCTAAGCATCCAGCCGAAACGGGTTGAAGTCGGTGTGATAGTCGTAGTAATCCTCGCTCTCGGCGCGCTTGAGCCAGCGGATCACGCGCAGGGTGATGGGAGTCATGACGACTTCGATGCCGACTTTGAGGATGTAGTTGGTCACAATCAGCGAGACGAGCAGTTCGGCGGGAAAGACGCCGAGCGCGGTCGCCAGCGCGTAGAAGGTGATCGAGTTCCACCGCCTCGCCCACCAGCGTGCTGCCGATGGTGCGCGTCCAAACCCAGCGCCCGCTCGTCCAGATTTTCATGCGCGCCAGCACAAAACTGTTGCTGAACTCGCCCACGAAATAGGCGGTCAGGCTGGCGACCACCAGCCCGGTGATGCCGCCCAATACGGCGTCGTAAGCGCCCTGCCCCACCGTCTGCTGCCAGATGGCTTCGCCGGGAAGAATCCCCGCCAACCAGACGAAGAAGCCCATCAGCGCCATCGCCGCGAAGCCGCTCCAGATCACCCGGCGCGAGCGCTTGTAGCCGTAAACCTCAGTCAGAATATCATTGAAGATGTAATCGAACGGGAAGATGATGGTTCCGGCGTCGAACGCCAGCGCAATCGGTCCGATGCTCGTGCCGAGATCGATCAGCTTGGCGCTGCTCAACAGGTTGCTGACCAGCAGATCGGTCACGAACAGCACCATAATCAGGTCAAGGTATTTGAAATTACGCCGCTCGGTTTGCATTCATGGTGTCTCGCCGGAAAACGGCTCTATTCTCTCACCTGTGGTACTATTTGACAATAAACAGCTTTCAGCCAAAACCACGACCAAAACTGAGACTCAGCGGACGGAAACCATGAACCCGACACGACAGTACGATCTCGATTTTCGCAAAGAAGAAGTCGATTACGTGATGCGGCATGTCGCCGGGTCGATCTCCTGCTCGCTGGTGGGAATCGGGAGCGTGGGCAAGTCGAACCTGCTTCAGCACCTGACCGATCCCAACGTTCACGCGCACTATCTGGGCGAGGACGCCGCCAAGAAGCTCAAGACCATTACCATTGATGCGAATATGCTGGGTCCGCTGCCGCCAGATAAAGACGATCCAATGCGCTGCTGGGCGGGCTACGAATTGATGATGCACCGGCTTTACCTCGCCTTCTACCCGTTCGATATGCTGTCGGAAACCGAGGCGCAGCGCTTCTACGAAACCTATCTGGCGCTGCAAAACGGCACCAATCCGCTGTATACCTACATGGCGCTGCGCTACTTCGAGGTCGGCTTGCAGTATTTTTTGCGGCAGGGCTACAAGATCGCATTTCTGTTTGACGAGTTCGACGAGATGCTGAAGCAGCTTCCGGTGAAGTTCTATCAAACCCTGCGCGGCATCCGCGACTCGAACAAACGCAGCCTGATCTACATCACCTTCACGCGCTCACCGCTGCCCGCGCTGGTCGAGCGAGACGCGATCCCGATGCTGGACATCGAGCCGTTCATCGAATTGTTCACCGACAACGTGTACTACGTGGGGCCTTATAACGAGAAGGACGCGCGCAAGATGTACGACGAGCTGTCCAGCCGACGGCAGCGGATCTTCCCGGACAGCGTGCGGGAACTGCTGCTTCAGGCGACCGGACGCTATGCCGGGCTGATCCGCGCGGGATTCGCCTCGCTGGAGGAAATGAGCGGACTGGATCAGGCGACCGAGTCGCTGGATACGCTGGCGGAAGCGCTGGCGAGCCGCAGTGCGGTTCGCACCGAATGCAAGACCATCTGGACGAGCCTGAAATCGCTCGGAGCAGTACGTGCTGAAGGCGGTCGCGCGGCTGACGCCCTACAACGTCAGCACGGAAACCGAGCAGGCGGTCACCATGCTGGTGCAGAAGCGGCTGCTGCGGCTGGACAAAACTCAGCAGCGGCTGGAAATTCAGCCGCCCGTGTTCCGGGTGTTCGTGGCATCCAACCCCGACCCGGCATGAGCGACGGCTATCTGATCCCGGCGCAGAGGCACCGGGTCACGACCAGCGTGAGTAATTCGCGCTTCATCACCACCATCGGGCGGGTGACGACGGTGGACGAGGCGAAAGCGATGCTGGCGGCGGTGCGCGCCGAAATGCCGGATGCCAGTCACCACGTTTACGCCTATCGGGTCGGCTTCGGCAATTCGGTGATCGAGGGCATGAGCGACGACGGCGAACCGTCGGGCACGTCGGGCCCGCCCATATTGGCGGTGCTGCGCGGCTCCGGGATCGGGGACGTGCTGGTGGTGGTGACGCGCTATTTCGGCGGAACCAAGCTGGGCACCGGCGGACTGGTGCGCGCCTACGGCGACGCGGCTCGTGCGGGACTCAGCACGCTGCCCACCGAGCGTAAGATCGAGAAGCAGCAGATCGGCATGGACATCCCCTACCACTTTTACGAGCAGGTCAAGCGGCTGATCACGCAGCACGAGGGGACGCTGGACGAGGAAACCTTCGCGGGCGAGGTGACGCTGCTGGCGTCGTTCCCGGTCGATCAGGTGGCGGAGTTCAGCGCGGCGCTGGTTGAACTCACGGCGGGCAGCGTGCGCCCGATCAACCTTTAGTTCGCGCGCAGAGAAAAGGTTTCCGGCATGGGATTCTTCACGAGGCTCACGCAAATTCCCAAACAGCAGTACGACACCGAAAAGTGGCTCCAGACGAAGGGCACCGCGATCCTGATAGTGGCAACGCTGGTGGTGCTGGCGATTCTGGCGGCGCTGGCGAGCGCCGTCAACCAGTGGGCAACCAATACCGAAAAAAGCTGGTCATTCGTCTCCACCGCCAGCACCATCCTCGGTGGCGCGGTCGGGCTGTGGTTCGTGTGGCTGAAGTTCATCCGCACGCGCGACTTCGCGCCTAAGCTCGACCTGACGCTGACGGCAGGCAGTGTGTTCCTATCCAGCGACGAGGGCAACCTTCACTGGTGCGACGTGAAGCTGGAGAATAAAGGGACGGTGGCAATCGACTACCAGATTGAGGTGGTGCCGCTGCTCTACCACGCGGGCAGAAGCATCATGGGGATTCCGTTGGCGTCGCTGGTGCCGAAGGACTCCGAGATGAAGTCGCTGGTGGATGTGGGCGCAACCTCATATGAGCATTTCCTCGCGCCCATCGGGCTGGAAGATGCACAGGCAGTCACTTTTCAGGTGAAGGTCTGGGATGGCGAAACCTACTGGTGGAGCCACATCACCGCGTCCAACCTCAAGCCGCAGCCCGAAGATTGACAACCAAGAACGAGGGCACGGCACTCCGTGCCCCTACAAGACCCTTCAGCGCCTTACTTCATTTCGGCAGCGCGACGTTATAGGTGCAGGAGGAATACGATCCGCCGAGGACGACGCGAAAATCAACCGCGCGATTCGGATCAGGCGCGACCACCACGTTTTCGCCGCTGACTCGCAGCGCTGCTTGCAAGGCGGCGAGGCTGCTGCCTTTAGTCTGCCCGCTGTAATCGTAAATCTGAGTCGCCTGCTGGTACGGCGGCGCATCCTCGGAAATCTGCGGGACGAAGCCCTCCCACGCCAGCCGATCCGCCGCGACCCGGCTCAGCGAGGGGGAGCCGCTGGCGTTGACGATCTCGACGCGCGGATTTTCGCGCACTAACTGGTGTTCAGTGACCGGCTCGATCATCTGCTGTTCCAGCGCGCGAATGGCATCCCGCTGCGGCGCGAGTACGTCCGAGCCTTCGGGCGAGAGCCATGCTTTAGTTTCGACATTCGGGCGGAAGGTGTAAGAGGCGATCCGGCTCGGATCGAGCGAGAGCGCCAGCGGGATGAGACTGATCACGTCGTTCAGACTCAGGTCGGTTTCGACCGATTCCAATACCTGCGACCAGATGTCCGACACTTGATCGACCAAGCCGAGGCTGCGAATCCGATCCCAGAGGGCGCGCAGCAGCGCCTGATGCCGCCGCCCGCGATCAAAGTCGCTGCTGGTGCGGCGGCTGCGGTCATACCACAGCGCCAGATCGCCGTCCATCGTGTAGACCCCAACCGGGAGCGTGAACATCTCCCAGCTGTCCGCGTCGGCGGGATCGAGGTCAGGCGATTTGAGCCGCCAATCCTGAATGGCACAGTCCACTGAAATATCGACGCCACCAAGCGCATCAACGATGTCCTTGAAGTCGTTGAAGTCGACGCGGGCGTAATGATCGATTTGCAAACCGAGGTTGTAGCGAATGGTCTGCGCCAGCAGTTGAAAGCCGCCGGTGCCGTCATGCTCGCCGTAGCCATAAGCGCTGTTGATGCGGTAGACCCGGTAGCCGGGGATGTAGACGTAGAGGTCGCGCGGGAGCGAAAGCATCGAGACGGTTCCGGCGGTCTGGTTGATGGAGACGATCACCAGCACGTCGGTGCGCCCGGCGTTGACCGGGTTAGTGGTATCGCTGCCCAAGAGCAGGATGTTTTCGATGTCGTAGCCCTGATAATCGAGCAGCGGCATCGGCGCGGGAACGGCGTCGGGATTGTCGTCCTGCGCGCTCAACGGAGACACGCCAATCAGCAGCAGGAGCGCGAGCAGGAGTAGCCATTTCATGGAGACAACCTCGGCGGGCAGCGGATTCACTCAGCACAGTATAGAGCCGGATGCCGCGCCGCCGCCGAATCGTCGGGCAAGCGTCGAACACATTAAGGGCGGGTCTTTCAACCCGCCCCTAGCGTAATCCGATTGGAGAAACAACCCTTTTACTGACGATAGGTGTTGATCAGGTTGAGCATTCCGCGAACCGACACCGGCTTGCGCACGTAATCGTTGCAGCCCGACGACACGTATCGATCCGCATATCCCATCGTATCGTAGGCGGTGAGGGCGACGATTGGCTCGGTGATCCCCTTCTGGCGGAGCATCTTGGTCAACTGCAAGCCGTCCATGCTGCGGCTGCCCAAATTCAAGTCCATCAGGATCAGGTCTGCCGCGCCTTTGCTGATCGCCGCCAGCGCGGACTCCGCCTCGGAATAAGTCACCAAGTGGTCGCTGTTCATGCGGCAAATCCGTTCAATCAGCGCGACGTTGGCGAGGTTGTCTTCCACGTAGATAATGCGCATACCTACTCTGTTGATCCTCCTGTCTCAATACGGGTTGTGGATAATGGGGACGTTGCTAAAGGTTCCCCGGAAAATCACGTACTGGCTCGAAACCCATCCCTGACCGTAGTCGCCCTTCACGAAATACCACGAGTTATCCTGCGTGACGCCGTAGACGTACAGGGTGGTGCCGCCGGAAACGGTGGTCAGCACGGCGAAGCCCGCGCCGGGTCCTAGCCGGATATTCTGGTAGCTGGTGTTGATGATCACGCGCGGCACTTCCAGCGCGGGAACTGGCGCGGTCGTGCTGGTTGACTCAGCCGCAGCGCTGGTTGAGTCCGTCCGCACCGTGATCTTGGGCGCTTCGATCCAGCCGGTGCCCAGCGTGGGCACGATGATGGCGACCCACGGAACCCCAACTTCATCGTAGGCATAGCCGACGATGGCGTAATCGACCGCCAAATCCGGGTCTTTGTACAGGACGCCGATGATAGGCGCGCTGTCGCCGGGCTGGGTGCGCAGGTTCACCGAGATCACCTCAAGGAAGGCGCGCGCGCCGGATGGAATCCCGCTCTCCGGCGAAATCGTATAGATAGGCGGATAATACATGGTCGGCAAGCCGATGGTCAGCGGCGTGGAAAGCGACGGCTGAGCAGGCGCCTGAGGCGTCAGTTCCGGCACGTGGCTGAAATCGCCGCGCGGCAGGGTAAAGGATACATCCACCCAACCCGGTCCGACCGGCGTGGAAACCAGATACCAGCTATTATCACCGTTGGTTCCCAACACCGAAAGCTCGGTGCCGCCAACCACCGTCACCACGACGCTGTATTGGGGTCCGTCGCCGCTGCGGACGTTGAGGAAACTGGTGTTCACGACCAGAATCGGGACGGCATACTGCGCCTGAGCATCCACCGACTGCGATACGACGCCGAACATCAATGACATGAGCAGAAAAAGAACGATCCATTTACGGGGCATAGCTCCCTCCTCCGGTTAGAATGAATACGTGTTTTATTCAGTATAGACAAAAAACGAGATTTGTAACACATGATCCGACAATTTTCCCAGCAGTGTACAGGCGTAGGTCACGCGGAGTTGAAGCGTTGCGTCGAATGCTGCTATAACTTACGTAGATAGCGATCAGCAAGAAAAACGAAACCTCACACGGGAACAGGCAGAAGGGACACAGGGACATGGTACGGTTTTGGAGATGGGCGGCTTGCTGGATACTTCTGTTGGGCTGTGCCGCCGTCGTTCATGCCGATCCGGTGTGTTCGGCTGCCTGCGGTTTACCCGATGCTGAAATCCTCGCCTACCCGACGCCGGATGTCCAGCAGTTGTATCCCGACGATCCTCAACTCTACGACCGCCACTACATGAAGGTGCTGGACGCGGTGGACATCTACGACGCGCCCAACGGCAGTATCGTCGATCATCTGGATGCGGGCTTCAACTATATCACCGTGAAAGACAGCGTCGATGGCTGGACCGAGATTGACGCGGATCGATGGGTGCAGAGCGATAAGCTGAAAGAAGTGCTGCCCTCACGCTTCGCGGGGGTGCTGCTGCCGCCTGACCTGCCCTACCCGCTCGCGTGGATACTGGTCAATGTGGTGCCGAGCGCCGAGCCGGGCGCGGAAGCGCCTGACGACGGCACGCTGCTGCTGCGCTATACGCTGGTCAACATATACGCGACCATGCAGTTGGGCGACTGGAACTGGTATCAGATCGGCGTCGATCAGTGGGTCGATCAGCGAGACATCGCAAAAGTGCTGCCGGTCGAGCGCACCGACCAGATCGACACGGAGAAGTGGGTCAGCGTCGATTTGTACGAGCAGGTCGCTATCGCCTACGAAGGCGATACCCCCGTGTTTGCGACGCTGGTTTCGTCGGGGCTGAAGGATTGGGAAACCGAAGAAGGCTTGTTTCACGTGTACGTTCGCTACCCGCGCACGTTGATGATCGGCGCGGAGGGCAAGCCGGATTTCTACTCGCTGCAAGAAGTCCCGTGGACGCAGTATTTCGACCACGACATCGGCTTGCATGGCACCTACTGGCACGACGGATTCGGCTACCGCCACAGTCACGGCTGCGTCAACCTGTCGATCACCGATTCGCAGTGGCTGTACAACTGGGCGTCCAGCGAGATCGACCTTTCGGTGCCGAACGACACGGGCGCGGCAGTCTATGTGTACAGCAGCGGCGTGTATCAGTAGAGCGGTCAGCGATTAGCGGTCAGCTATCAGCCGAGAATATCTCACCCCGGCTGACCGTTGGTCCGCTTCCTCTCGCCACACGGAGAGGGAAACAACCCTTTTCTACCAACGTGTCCGTAGGGGCGGGTCTAAGACCCGCCCCTACACGTGATCCTCGCGGTAGGATGCTGTCTCACCCCCACATCTATTGCTCGCATACAGGCGGATGTAGAAATCCCTCCGTTGACCATTACGGCTAGTGCGGCTATCATGATGCGACATTTCACGGGGGAACAGCAGCGTGAGCGTGCAGGATCAAGTCGTTAACCTCCTCGCCAGCCGCAGCGAGCAGTTCATGGCGCGCTACGGCTACGAAAAAATCGACACGCCGATTATCCAACCGGCAGACCTGTTTCTGAGCAAGGCGGGCGATCAAATCATCCACCGCCTGTTCACGTTTGAGCGGCTGGGCAAGCAGTTGGCGCTGCGCCCGGAATTCACGGCGCTGGCGGCGTATCTGTACAACCAGCAGCATCCCAACGGCGACGCGCCAGTGGTGCGCTGGCAGTTCGGCGGCGCGGTGTTCGAGGATGCGCCCGGCGATAGCCAGCGCTTCAGCATCGGCGCGGAACTGATCAGCATGGCGGGCACGGCTGCCGAAGCCGAGATCATCGCGCTGGCGGCGAACGGTGTGCGCGAACTTGGTCTGGGCGACGGATCGTTGGTGATCGGGCACGTGCAGTTGATGCGAACGCTGCTGGAACGCTTCAAGCTGGACAGCCGCACCCAGCGGTTTCTGCTGCATGACCTGACGACGCTCAAGCAGCAGGGCAAAGCCGCCGTGCTGGAGCAGCTTGACAGGCTGCTGATGGGCGAGAGCAGTCAAGAAGAAATTGGCGCGGACGCGGGCACGGGGTCGGAACTCAGCACCCAGCAGATGCTCGACGTGCTGTTGGACGCGACTCAGCACGGCGTCACCATGGGCGGGCGGACGCGGCACGACATCGTGCGGCGGCTGCTGCAAAAGCGCCAGCGCGCCACCGAGCGCGGTCAAGTGCTGGCGGCGCTGGACTTTCTGGAAGCGTGGAGCGCGATCAGCGGCGCGCCGGAGGCGGCGTTCGCCCAGATCGAGGCGATGATTAACGACGACGAGGCGCAGCGGATTCTGGGCGACTGGCGCAGCCTGATCACGCTGCTGGACGCTTACGGCATCCCCGCCGAGCGCATCCAGATTCAGCCGTCGCTGGCGCGCGACTGGGATTACTACACCGGAATCGTGTTCGAGCTGTGGTCGGGTGAGCATCACGTCGGCGGCGGCGGGCGCTACGACGACCTGACCCGGCTGATCGGCGGCGAGCGCGGCGTCCCGGCAGTCGGCTTCGCCTATTACGTCGATCCGCTGCTGGAAGCGCTGCCGGAGATCAAGCCGCCCGCGCGCGAGGTGATGACCATTGCCGCAGCGGATGGGGCGATGGTCAGCGCGATTCAGTGGGCGCAGGCGCTCCGAGCGCGGGGCAAGGCGGTAATTCTGGTGGATGGCAGCACAGTCGGTTCAGCCTTCGTGGTGCAGCGGGACGGTAGTCTGCGGCAGGGCAATCGGGAATATCTGACGGTGGATGCGCTGCTGAACGATTTGGAGAGGGTGCGATGATCGACGAGCGGGTGACGCTGGCGCTGCCCAGCAAAGGCGCGATTGCCGACCCGACCACCAACTTCTTGCAGGACTGCGGGCTGCGGGTCGAGAAGCTGAATCCGCGTCAGTACACCGGGTCGATGCCCGCCCTGCCCTGCGTGGACGTGCTGTTCCAGCGCGTCACCGACGTGGTCTACAAAGTGTCGGACGGGACGGCGCAGCTTGGTGTCACCGGGCTGGACGTGGTGCGCGAGCATCCGCACGACGATTTGCTGGTGATTCACGACGACCTGCGCTACGGCTACTGCAAGCTGCTGGTCGCGGTGCCGGAGGCGTGGGTCGATGTCGAGAGCATGGTCGATCTGGCGGAGGTCGCTCTGGATTTCCGCGAGTTCAAGCGGCGCAATCTGCGGGTGGCGACCACCTATTCCAACCTCGCCCGGCAGTACTTGCACGAGCAGGGAATCCATCACTTCACACTGGTGAACGCTGAGGGCGCGATTGAAGCCGCGCCGACCATCGGCTACGCGGACATCATCGTCGATTTAATGCAGACCGGGACCACCCTGCGCGAAAATCACCTGAAGGCGCTGCCGGACGGCGTGATTGTTGAGTCGCAGGCATGTCTGGTGGGCAACCGGGTCGCGCTGCGCGAGAACCCGACCGTGCTGGACGCGGCGCGGGTGATACTGGAACACATCGACGCGGCGCTTCAGGGGCACGGCTTCTCGCAGGTGACGGTCAACATTCGCGGCGAAAGCGCCGAAGCGGTCGCCGCGCGCATCGCCGCCAACCCGATCACGCGCGGGCTGCAAGGTCCGACCATCGCGCCGATCTTCGGCGTCGAGCGGGACTGGCACACGGTGACGATCATCATCGCCAACGGGCAGCTTTTACGGGCGGTGGATTATCTGCGGCAGATGGGCGGAACTCAGTGTATCGTGGTGCCGGTGCGCTACGTATTCATGGAGCAGTCGCCCAGCTTCGCGCGGCTGGTGGATGCGGTGAGAAGCTGACGCGGTCAGCATTCAGCCGTTAGGAAAAGCAGATTGTTCTCGTAGGGGCGGGTCTAAGACCCGCCCCTACACGCGATCTTCACGGCAGATTTTGCCTTACGCCTATAACGCGGCGGCAATTGCATCAAGGGTTCGGTCGATGCGGCTGCGCGCGCTGCGACTTTCCGCGCCCATTTCGACCGACATTGCCAGACCGAGCAGGCTGATCTCCGGCGGGAACTTGGCGGCATCGGTCAGGTTCATAGTGAGCAGCGGGCAGCAGAACAGCGCGGCTTTCAGAGAAGCGCGCCAGTCGTCGCGCAGCCAGCCGCGCCGCTTGAGTTCGCGCAGCATTGGGATCAGCACCCGCTCAACTTTGCTGCTCAGGAACATCTCGCGGACGGGTGGGAGCGCGTAATCGTACTCGACGTGCCACACCTCCCCTCCCCTACTGAGCGCAATCGGCGTTCGCGCAGCTTGCTCGCGCGGGAAGTACATCCACATGGCGAAAACGTTGTGAAACAGCGGCTTGGTCAGGTCGAGCAGCGGCGAATGCCGCCCCGCGAACGCCGGATCGAAGTACATCAACGGCGCGTCGGCTCCTCGAAAAAAGAGGTTGCCGTTGTGAGCATCGCCGTGACCGATGATTGACGCGCCCGGCTGGGCGGGCTGCAACCAACGGATCGCCTGCGTGATCAAGTCGTCGAGCGATGGATCGTACTGCTGACCGTTGATAATCCAGCGGACGCGGCGGACTTCCGCCATCTCGAACATGCCGCCGGGCAGCGCGATCTGCGTGCCCGTGTAGAAGCGATCCAGCCGCCCGCCAGAAAGCCGATGATAAAACAACTGGTGAATCGGCGCGGATTCGGCATCGGACTGCCATTCCAGCGAGTTCAGGTATAACTGAAGCAGCAGATCGTCGGCAGCGTTCTGGGCACGGGTCAGGTCGGGCAGCAAGCCGCTTTCGCCCTGCTCAATCGACCATGCCAGATCGAACACCGACGGATCGCGGATCACCTCATAAATCAACAACTGCCTGCCCGCTTCGCTGGCGGTGTAGATCGGCTGAAGCACCGGATAGCCCGCCTCCGCCAGCAGCGCCGCGTGATAATACTCGTCGATCACACCGTCGGATTCGACGTGGGTCTTGAAGAAATAGCGCTGACCGTCGGCGAGAATCACGAAGCCGTTGAACGAATTGAGCGAGACGGCGAGCGGGCGCAGCTCGACGGCGGTGGCGCTGGCGGCGAAGGGATAATTGGCGCGCAGAAAGCCCAGCAGCAGCGATTCGGCTGCGGGCTTGTCGGTGAATTGAAGCGCTTGTACGTGTTGAAGCGTATCGATCATGAAAATGGCTCGTAGGGGCGGGTTTCAAACCCGCCCCTACCCAATCTACTCTATGCCCAAAATCTCGTTGCGCTTGCGGATCGCCTGCGCGTGCGCCGGGAAGCCTTCGTAATCCGCCAGCGTGGTGGTGATGCCCTGCAAGCGGCTGTAGCCCTCGCGCGAGAGATAGCCAATGCCGCTGCGCTTCAGAAACTCCCACACGCTCACCGAGGAGAAGCTGCGGGCGAAGCCGCCGGTCGGCAGGATGGCGTTCAAGCCGAGACAGTAGTTCGCGGTCGGGATGGGCGTGTAGTGACCGAGCAGAATCTCGCCGGCGTTGTGAATCTTTTGCAGGGTGACGAACGGATCGGCGGTGAGGACTTCGAGATGCTCCGGCGCGTAGTCGTTGACGAACTGGATCGAGTTGTCCAGACTGCGCGTGAGCAGCACGCCACCGTAATTGGACAGCACGCTCTCGATGAAGTCGCGCCGCCACTGGGGAAGCTCGGCGATGTAGCCGGGCAGCAGCTCCAGCGCTTTTTCGGCGACCGCTGAGCTATGCGTCACCAGAATCGCTGCCGATTCGGGTCCGTGTTCGGCTTCAACCAGCAGATCGAGAGCGGCGAGACGTGGATCGACGTTCTCATCGCAGAGGATGATCGACTCGCTGGGTCCGGCGGGCAACCCGACATCGACGGTTCCGGTAAGCAGGCGCTTGGCGGCGGACACGTAGCTGTTGCCGGGCCCGACGATCTTGGCGACGCGCGGGATAGTCTCGGTGCCGAAGGCGAGCGCGGCGACCGCCTGAATCCCGCCGACAGGATAGACTTCGTCAATGCCGCAGATTTCGGCGGCGACCAGCGTAGCGGCGTCCGCTTTGCCGTCGGGGGTGGGCGGAGACACCACCACCACGCGCGGAACCTTCGCAGCTTTCGCCGGAGTCGCCAGCATCAGCATGACCGACGGGAACGCGCCTTTGCTGCGCGGCACGTACAGCCCGGCGCTCGCCACCGGAGTCACTTTCTCGCCCGCCATAATACCGGGCTGCACCTCGGTGAACCACATCGGCTCCGGGAGCTGCTCGGTGTGAAAGCGCAGGATGTTCTCGTGCGCCGCTTCGATGGCGGCGATCACGTCCGGTTCGAGCGCCTTGCGCGCGGCGGCAAAGTCCTCCGGCGTCGCCTTGAGCATGGATGCGGTGAAATTGGGCGCATCCAGCTTGCGGGCGTATTCGACCACCGCCGCATCGCCTTCGGCGCGCACCCGGTCGATCATCTCCTGCGCCAGCGGGAACAGGTCGCGGATGTCCTTTTCGGCGCGGCGCAGCAGACGGTCGCGCTGATCGGCGGAAAGCTCATTCAACTTCAGATATTGAATCATTTGATCCCCCATGCGGTTTGCGCCGCCGAAATGTGAAATTAAAAAGCGCGGAGCGGTCAATCTCGGCTCCGCGCTTGAATAGACCATGCGCGCTCAGGAATTGACCGCAGCCGTTTGTCGCGTGAGCGAATGGGAACGGCGATGCGTGCCGTCCCAGCGAATATCCGGGATCAGGATGTCACGCTTCGCCAGAATACGCTCCTTGTACTGCATCAGGTCTTTGAGCATGATCCGCATCTCGGCAACCACGTCGTGGGTGGGCTTGTAGCCGAGGTCGAGCAGGTGCTGACGATCGGGATGATAGTAAT
The DNA here is from genome assembly GCA_963814185.1 of uncultured Chloroflexia bacterium. GTDB lineage: Bacteria > Chloroflexota > Anaerolineae > Aggregatilineales > Phototrophicaceae > Flexifilum. Next base: position 1,451,491 of record CAWFCF010000004.1, read on the forward strand.
GCTGCTCCTGCTCGGTGCGCGGATTATCGAAGTGGTCGATTTCGACGTTCAAGCCGACCGACGTACCCGCCTCGCGGACTTTCTCCGCCAGTTCCTCGATGGTGTAGCATTCCTCGAACTGGTTGAAGACGCGGTACTCCCCCGGCTGCGGCGGATTTTCGATGGCGAGGGTCAAACACTGCATCGAGTCGCGCAGCGGCAAGAAGCCGCGCTTCTGCCCGCCGCTGCCGTAGAGCGTGAGCGGATGCCCGATCACCGCCTGACAGCAGAAGCGGTTGATGGCGGTGCCGAAACACTGGTCGAAGTCGAGGCGGCTGCGCAGGCGCGGGTCATCGCCCATCGCGTCGATCTGGGTGCCGAAGACCACGCCCTGCATGATGTCGGTGGCGCTCAAGCCCCAGATTTTGCAGGCAAAAATGGTATTGTGGGTATCGTGAACTTTGGTCAGATGATAGAAGCTGCCCGGCTGTCGCGGGAACGGCAGCGTCTCTTTGCGCCCGCGAAAATCGACTTCAAAGAAGCCTTCGGGAATATCGACGTTGGGCGTGCCGTACTCGCCCATCGTGCCGAGCTTGACCAGATGCGCCTTCGGGCAGACTTCGCGCAGCGCCCAGAGCATGTTCAGGCTGCCGATCACGTTGTTTTGCTGGGTGAAAGCCGCGTGCGCCTGATCCATCATCGAATAGGGTGCGGACGGCATCTCGGCGAGGTGAACCACCACGTCCGGCTGGAACTCTGCCAGAAAGCCGAGCAGGAAAGCGTAGTCGAGCATTCCCCCCTCGCGGAACAGCAGGTCTTTGCCGAATCGCTCGCGGAACCCCTGCAAGCGCTCGTCCATGCTGACAATCGGGACGGCGCTCTGGCTGCCGACTTCTTCGACCCACTGACGGCGCAAATACAGATCGTTCCCGGCGACTTCATGACCGCGCGCGGTCAAATGCTGCGCCAGCGACCAGCCCAGATAACCGTCAATCCCGGCGATGAAAACCTTCATTTACACCTCGCCCATTATTAGGCAGATTTGTAGCCTGCCCCTACAGAGTCAGGAACCCGCGTAGACTTGCAGCGGGCGGAACGCGCCCAGATAACCCTGCGCAGCTAGTAGTTCCGCATTGAGAATGCTGCCCCCAGCAGCGCCGCGAATGGTGTTGTGCGAAAGCGCGACGAATTTGTAGCCCAGCAGCGGATCCGGGCGCAGGCGACCAATCGAGGTGGTCATGCCATGCCCGGCGTTGCGGTCGCGGCGGGTCTGCGGGCGATCCTGCTGCACGAGGTAGCGGGTCGGCTGCTCCGGTGCGCTCGGCAGCGCGGGAACCGGATCAGCGCCCCGATAATGGTTCCATGCGTCAATCACGGCTTCGAGGCTCGGCTTCGCCGCCAGTTCAACCGCCATGTTGACCATGTGCCCGTCGATCACGGTGACGCGGTTGCACGACGGACTGATCACAGCGTCGAGCAGATCAACGGTTTCGCCGTTGAAGCTGCCCAGCATCTTCTGCGGCTCCTCGACCAGCTTTTCTTCTTCGCCGCCAATGTAGGGCACCACATTATCGACCGTATCCAGCGAGGGCACGCCGGGATAGCCTGCCCCACTGAGCGCCTGCATACTGACGATCATCACTTTGGTGACGCCGAAGGGCAGCAGCGGCGCGAGCGACATCACCACCGGCATGGCGGTGCAGTTGGAGTTGGCGACAATCGCGCCGGTCCAGCCGCGCTTGCGGCGCTGCACATCCACCAAGCCGAGGTGGTCGGAGTTGACTTCAGGCAGCAGCAGCGGCACGTCCTCGTCCATGCGGTGCGCGGCGGCATTGGTGCAGACCACGTGCCCCGCCGCTGCGAGTTCGACCTCGCGCGTGTAGGCGGCATCTTTGGGCAGCGCCGAGAAAATCAGCGGCGAATCAAAGTCAGCGTCCAGCGGCTTGACCGGGAGATCAAGCACCTCGGCGGGCGGCTCGTCGTCCAGCACCCAGCGGACAATCTCGCCGTAGATGTGCCCGGCGCTGCGATCCGAGCCGATCACTTCCGCGACGTGGAACCACGGGTGATTTTCCAGCAGCTTGATGAAGCGCTGACCGACCGCGCCGGTTCCGCCCAGCACCGCAACGTCGAGTTTGTTCATATGCCCACCGATTGATTTTTGACTGCCGGATACGAACCAAGCATTTTGACGAAGGATGCCCGCTGAAGCAGCCGAGCCAGCGCTTCCTGACAGTTGGTATCCTGCCAGTGACCTTCCACGTCCAGAAAGAAGATCGGCTCCCACGGGCGGTTGCGGCGGGGGCGCGACTCGATTTTGGTCAGGTTCAGCCCGCGCAACGCGAACTCGCCGAGGCACTCGTAGAGCGCCGCCGGGCGGTTGCGGGTCGCAAACACCAGCGAGGTCTTGTTGAACTCGCCGCGCGGCGGATCGTCGTCGCCGAGGATGAAGAAGCGGGTATAGTTGAACTGCACGTCCTCGATCTGTCGGGCGAGGATGTTCAACCCGTAGAGTTCGGCGGCAAGCTCGCTGGCGATGGCAGCCGTATGCCCGTCGCCGCCTTCGGTGGCGAGGTCTTTGGCGGATCCCGCCGTATCGTACCACGGGATCGGCTGGATGCTGCTGCGGCGCAGGAAACTGTCGCATTGAGCGAGCGCCTGCGGGTGCGAATGGACGCAGGTCAGGTCTTCCAGCGCGACGCCGGGCGGCGCTTGCAGCGCGTGATGCACGTGCAGGATGACTTCCGCCTGAATCCGCAGGTCGGAATCCATCAGCAGTTCATACGCCTGATTGACGGCTCCGGCGAAGGCATTTTCAACCGGCAGGATGCCGAATTTCACCTGACGCGAGAGGATGGCGTCAAACAGGTCGGTGAGCGTGGGACAGGGATAGCCGACGGCAGAGTCGCCGAAGTGCTGGCGAAGCGCCTGTTCCGAGTATGCGCCATGAATGCCTTGAAACGCGACGCTTTCCTGCGCCAAAATCGCTGCTCCTGCGGGGCGTTGGTCAAACCGGGCTAAAGCGTAACATACCGACTTCGCCGCGTCAACCGCTTTACACAGAGCGTTAAATTGACCTGAGCGACCGAAGATGATAAACTTTTCTATCATCTGGATGAGTTTTATTGGGGAACCGCCATGCAAGAGACGCGGCGTATCATACTGGATATTCTCAGGCGGCGTCGGCAGGCGACGGTGGACGATATTGTCGAGGAACTTCAGCAGCGCCGGGGCAGCATCACGCCGGTGACGGTGCGGCATCACCTGAAGTTGCTTCAGGAAGACGATCTGATCACCGCGCCGGAACTGCGGCGGCGCAGCACGCCAGGGCGTCCCCAGTACGTGTACGCGCTGACCGACAAAGCCCGCGACCAGTTCCCGAACAACTACCAGCGGCTCGCCGAAGGGCTGCTGGAACAACTGCAAAAACAGCTCCCGGCGGAGGGCGTGAACGTGATCCTCGAAGGCGTCGCCGACCAGATGGCGGAGGATGCTTTCATCCCGGAAGGGAATATCGCCGAGCGGCTGGACGTGGTGGTCGAATATCTGACCGATCGGGGCTACGAGGCTCACTGGGAAGAAAACGTGCAGGGCTACATTCTGCATACGTCCAACTGCCCCTATCACCACATCAGCGAGGATAACCCGGCGCTGTGCGAGATGGACATGCGGCTGGTGTCGTCGCTGCTGAGCGTGGTGCCGCGCCGCATCACCCACGTGATTGATGGGGATGACACCTGCTCCTACCTGATCCCGGCGCATGAGGATCGTCATGCCACCAGACGCCAATCCGCACCGTAAGCAGCGCAATTACGCTGACTCACGTCTGTTTAATTGACGCTGGTAAGCGAACGTGCTAGAATCGACAAGAAATCAGGAACGGGCAGAGGAGCGAAGCTACATGGCTGTCAACGTACCGTCGATTGAGACGGAAGAAGCGGAACAGGTTCAGGTTTTGATGGTCAGTCCGGCGGCGGTCAACGTGATTCGCACGCTGCTGGAACAGCGTAACATTCCGGGCTACGCGCTGCGCGTGTTCGTCTCCGGCGGCGGCTGCTCCGGCTTGCAGTACGGCATGGCGTTCGAGGCGACTCCCCGCGATTTCGACGCGGTGGTCGAGCCGGAGGACGGCGTGCGCCTGATCGTCGATCCGACCAGCCTGATGTACCTTGAAGGCGCGACCATCGACTATGTGGACAGCCTGATGGGCGGCGGCTTCCGTATCGATAACCCGAACGCGGTTTCGACCTGCGGCTGCGGACATTCGTTCCGCACCAAAGACGACGGCGAAGCCTCCGAGGGTGGATGCAGCAGTTGCAGTCAGTAAAAACAGGACTGAGTGCTGAGTAAAAAACTCAGGACGAAGAAGAAATGATACGGGGGCGGAAGCGCCCCCGTTTTGATTCAACCGCGACGCAGAGCGCTGATCAGCAAGCCAAGTAGCCCTACCCCACCGAGGAGCAGGATGGGCACGAGGGGCGGCAGATCGTCGCCGTTGGTGGTCACGGGCGTGGGCGCTCCGGTGATAGCGTCGGTGCTGAGCGGCGCGCCCGGCGTGGGCGCCTGCGCGATCATGCCCGGCGGATAGGTGAAGGTGGGCAGTGGTTCATGGGTGCCGCTGTCGGTGGGGCTGTCAGCGCCCGGTGTGGCGAAGATGCGCGCCAAAATGGTCGCCGTGAGCACACCGCCGGGCGTCTGAGTGAGGATGCTCTGGGTGGAGGTCGCCCCCTGAGCGGCGCTGTCCACCTGCGACTGCGCGTAGGGGTCGATGTCCGGGATGTTATCCACGTTGCCCGACAAATCCACCAAATCGCCGAACACCCAGCCCTTCCCGGTCGGTGAATCGGGGAACTGGAACTGAATCCACGAGATGTAGCGCCCGATGACGTTGTAGGTCGTCCCGGAGCGAATGGTGCCCAACTGCGCCGAGTCGGTGCTGGGTTCAGCGCGGACGTTGGCGAAATCCTTCGCTTCCAGCAGCGCGATGCCTTCAGGCGTCGGCGTGCGGGTCGCCGTCGGGATGCCCGCGCCCGTTTCCGGCTGAGTCGGCTGATCCAACGGGGACAAATTGATCTGCACCGGCGTGGTGGTGGGAACCTGCACCACCGGGTCGGCGTGAACGGCGATCCCGGTCAGCAGCAGGGCGAAAATCAGCAAGCGAACACGCGACAAAAGCGGCTCTCCGAATAATCGTAAAACACGCGGATTATACCACTACCAACTGACCTGATTCTCGGTGTTGTTCCGCCCCTGATCGGCGACCCGGCGCTCGCCCTGCTTGAGCATCCCACCCTGATACAACTGACCGGGCAGATCGTAGAACGTCCAGCCGCTCATGATCAGCGTCGGACGCTTGACTACGCAGGTATCGTCGCAGGCGACCGGAATCCACTCGCCGTTGTAGCGCCGGGCGATGTGGACATGCGTCCCGGTCGATACGCCGCCCTCGCAGGATGGGTGCCCGATGTTATCGCCCGCCTGAACCGTCGTTCCCTGCTGCACCCGATCCTGCGCCGCCATGTGCAGATACAAAATCGTCCAGCCGGTGCTTTCGTCGCCGTCGCCGTCGAGATCGAGGATCACGGTGCCGGTATCGGTGCGGGCGATCACGCCGGGCGCGACCGCGGTCGCGTAGAATTCGGAGAGGAAACACGAACTGGTCTTGTTGGTGAGATCGTCGGGCGGCGCGAAATCGACGGCTGCCCATGCGCCACCGTCGCCCCAGCCGCCGTGCGGACCGCCGGTGAAGTACCACGTTTGCCCCTGCGGAAATGGGAAAACCAGCGCAGGCTGCTGAAGATCGTCCGGCACCACCGGATCGACCGCATCCGCGAACGGATCGCCAAAATAGTGAACGTAGGTCTGATAGAACCCGGCTTCGTTCACCTGCTGCTGCCACGTCGGATAATCGTCGGTGAGGCTGAGAAAATACTGCACGCCGACGCTCCCGGCGTTGAGGTCGCGGGCGATCAGGATGCGGGTGTTATCGGCGAAGGTGATGGTGTTGAGTCCGCGCAGATTCCAGCCGTAGTAGCCGGAGTTGAGTTGATCGGCTGCCCACGCAAGCTGCAAATATAAGCCTTTGCGCGCGATGCCGTTGGTGTAAGGCGGCGCGTTGAGCGGGCTGTCCTGCTGATCTTGGCTGGGCGCGGGATTGGTCAGCAGATGATTGCGGAATTCGAGCAGCGCCAGCAGCAGGCGCGGATCGACGCTGTATTCCAGCGCGACTCGCTGCACCACCTGCGCGCCCGTAAACACCGCGTCGTCGATGGTATCGACGGCGTGGCTGAGATAACCGGGCTGCTGGCTGACGAAGGCGGCTACATCGAAGCTGCGGCTGCCGGGCGCGCGCACGAGGCGGCTGTCCGGGATGATCTTGAAATCGCCGCCCTCGATGCCCGGCGCGCCGGGCAGATGGATCACCTGCCCCACGTAGAGGCTGTCGGGGTTGGACAGATCGTTGAGCGAGAGCAGCAGATCGACGCTGACGCCGTTGGCGGCGGCAATTTCCGAGAGCGTGTCGCCGGACTGAACGGCGTAGTCCAGCGCGCTGACGGCGGTCGGCGGCGGATGGGTCGGGTTGGCAGTCGGCTGGATCAGCGTGCCTTCGGGCGGAACGAAGGACGTAGCGCTCGGCGGAGGCGGAAAGGTCGCGGTGATGACGAGGACATCGCTGTGATTGAGGGCGCAGGCGGTCAGGCTCAGCGCCAGCACGATCAGCCAGAGGACGGATTTACGCATTCGACGCGGGTAGTTTCCTGTAGGCATGAACTCGCTTTGATTGTATACTAACGGACGTTTGATTACACATTTCAGGAGTTTTCGTATCATGGCTGCATCGCGTGAAGAAGTGGCGAGCATATTCCCGGAAATGGTCGCGCGGTTCGACCCCAAGAAGGCAGAAGGCTTGGACGCGACTATTCAATTCGACCTGAGCGGCGACAACGGCGGCTCGTACTGGCTTCGGATCGGCGGGGGCAAAGCCGAGTCAGGTGAGGGCAAAGCCGAGAACGCTAAGATGACGCTGCGCGCCAGCGCCGACGATTTCGCCAGCATGATGAGCGGCAAGCTCAATCCGATGCAGGCGTTCATGACCGGGAAGATCAAGATTTAGGGCGATACCGGGCTGGCGATGAAGCTGATGCCGCTCATGAGCTAAAAATAGTAACGAGTACCGAGTGCCGAGTGCTGAGTCAAGAACAGGACTGAGAGCTTGGGACTGAGTAGGGGCACGATATATCGCGCCCCTACAAAAACCCGCACCCAAAGTTGTCGAAATAAAAACAGACCCGCCGTGATTGGCGAGTTTGTTTTGTCTTTTACTCAGTCCTCAGCACTCGGTACTGTCTTTACTCCGCTTCTTCGTCGAAGCGCATGAGGTACATGGAACCGCTGCCGAGCGAGGCAGCCGCCAGCGCATCGTCGATGGCTTCGCGGAGTTCGTCGTCGTGCAGCCGCTCGGCTTCGGCAGCCAGCGATTCAAGCACGCGCGTCGATTTGCGGCTGGCGATCTCGCCCAGTGACCAGATGGCGACTTCCTTGATCTCGCGGTCGTCGTCCAGCGCGAGGCGGGTCAAGCCGGGAACCGCTTCTTCGAGTTCCAGTTCGCCAGCGGCGCGACCGGCTTCGTAGCGCATCTCGGCATCTTCGCTGTCCAACTGTTGAAGCACGAATTCGTTCCACTGCTCGTCGTAGCTGCGCCCCATCGCAAAGACCGCGCTGATCTGCATCCGGCGATCCGGGCTGTCGTATGCCTCGCGGATGGCTTCGTCCACGATTTCGTGCCCAGAGTTGGCAATCGCTTCCAGCGCGCGGCGGCGCACGTCGATGTCTTCGTCCATGTCGTTGAGCAGCGCGACGGCGGTATCCTGCGCCTTTGCGGTTTGAGCTTCTGGCAGGTCGCCCAGTTCGCCGAGCAGAATGAAGCGTCCCAGCGCGCTGGCAGCGACGGCGCGAACGCCCACCGCCTCGTCGTTCACCGCCATGTCGATCAGACGGTTCATCAATTCGAGCGATTCATCTTCCCAGAGCAGTTCAACCGCTGCTTCGCGGACTCCGGCGTCCTCGTCTCGAAGCGCGAAGCGCCCCAGCACGCCGTAGTCGAGTTCAAAGTTGGCTTCGCTGGCTTCCACCAGCTCGTGAAGCAGCTTGCGTCGATAGGCTGGCTGCAGCGTGTTCCAGACCGGAGCCAACTGAAAGGCGTTCTCTGGTTCCAGACCGGAAAGCCCGTAGTAAAGGGTTGAATTCACCGAGCCGTCATTATCCCTGAGCGCAGTCAGGGCAGTTTGCAAATCGGGATGTTGCTGTGCGTTATCCATAGCTTTTCCTTGAGCGCGTAACCGCTCACTTTGGCAAAATATTGGTCAGCGGGTTGACGATGTCGTTGAGCAGCACCACCACCATCAACGAGAGCAGCAGCGCCAAGCCCACCAGATGCACCATGCCTTCACGTTCCGGTGCAATCGGTCGCCCGCGCACGATTTCGATCAGGACAAACAGGATGCGTCCGCCGTCCAACGCCGGGATGGGCAGCAAATTGGTCATGCCCAGCGCGAGGCTGATCAGCGCCATGAATTCGATGATGATGCTCGGCTGGTTGCGCTGAATGCTCTCCTGCAAGAACAGCCCGCCCGCCTGACTGATCCCCAACGGGCTGGTGAGCCGCAGCGAGGCGCTGTCCGCCGTGCCGTGAATGATCTGACCGGGGATGCTCACGACGGCGTTCACCACCTCAATGATGCGGTTGACGCTGTACTGCATCGCCGCGCCCAGCGGCTGGGCGCGAAGCTGCGAGTGCAGCCCTTCCTGAAAGGCGATGCCAAGACCCGAATTAACCGCGCCGGTGCTGATGCTAATCCCCATCGATCCCTGCCCCGACGGGGGATTGGAGCGCGGCGTAAGCGAAACCTGTTGGGTTTCGCCGTTCCGCCAAACCGTCAGAGTCACGTTCTGGTCAAGGTTCTGCGAGGTTAGCTGCTGCAACTGCTGGTAATCGGCAACCGATTCGCCGTTGAAGGCGACGATCAGATCGCCCGTCTGCAAGCCCGCCGCCTGCGCGGGCGATCCATCGGACACGTCCAAGACTACCGGGTGGGTTTCCGAGGCGGTTTGATCGGCGGTCAGATCAGGTGTGAAGGTGATGTCGGTCGGCGTCTGCTGCTCGCCGCGCAGCACCGTGAGCGTCACCGGCTGACCGTCGGACTGCTGCAAGCGGTTGAAGAGATCAGAGGCGTCGGCGAAATTCTCGCCGTTGATAGTTTCGATGATGTCGCTTTGCTGAAGCCCCGCCTGCGCCAGAGCCGTGCCCGGCTGAAGATAGCTCACGCTGACCACACCGCCGACGGTTTCGGGGATGCCCATCAAGGCGATCACCACGAACAGCACGAAGGCGAGGATGAAGTTGGCGAACGGTCCCGCCACCAGAAAGAAAATTCGAGAGCGCGGCGGCGCTTCGTTGACCGACATGGTTTTCTTGACGCCGCGCTGCTTCGCAACTTCGCGGTCTTCTTCGACCGCTTCGTCGCCAAGCTGACGCACTACGTCCTCGCCAAGCGGACGGACGAAGCCGCCCAACGGCAGCCAGTTCAGCGTATAGTCGGTGCCGCCAATCGTGAACAGCTTGACGATTCGGGGCGGCATCCCGATTCCGAATTCGAGGATGGTAATCCCCGCCAGCTTCCCGGCGGTGAAATGTCCCAGCTCGTGGATCAGCACCGCCGGAATTAGCACCAGTACAAAGGCGACAATTGCCGACAGCGCGTCATTACCGAGTAGCAGGTTGCCCATCACAAAACCTTGATTCTGCGGACGTATAAGGGGAATAGCCGTACTATGCTTTCATTATACCGGGACATATCCCCCGTAATCAAGCGGATTGGCTTGATGCTTATCAAGCATTAAGTCACTCTGTCTCAACGATCTGCGCCCCTGCTCCCGGCGCCGCCGTGAGAATGTCCAATACATCAGACATCGCTTGCAGATGCTCGCTTACCCGCTTGGCATGTTTTCTTACACAAATACAATGCACATTGGGTCCGGCATCGAGCGTGTAGCAGACCTGCAAACCGTCCTGCTCGCGCCAGCGGCGCACCTGATCCATCAGCGTGAGCGTGGGCGGCAGCCAGTAGAACAACGGCGGACGGCTGGTCATCATGATGGCGTGCATCAGGTTGCTGTCATGTTCGACGACTTCGGCGAAGGCGGCGAAATCGCGCTCCAGAATTGCCTGCTTGCAAATTGAGAACCGTTCTTCTGCCCCGGAGACGCGGGCGGCTTGCAGATCGCTGGTGGCAGCCGAGTGATGCCCCGCCGTCGAGCCGACCTGCTTATGCTCCCGGCTGACCACGGCGATCAGGTCTACCAAGTCCCAGTAATCCGGCGGCGCGAAGCTTTCGGCGTAAGATTCCTTGTGGCTGTCTCCGGTGTGCCATTCGACGAATCCGGTGGGCACCGAGCGCGCCGCCGAGCCGGAGCCAAGCCGAGCCAGCGTCGAGAGTTCATGCTCGCTCATTTCCACGCCCGCCGCCGCTACTGCCGCCACCGTCAGCGCGGCGAAAGCTGCCGCCGAAGATGCGATCCCAACCCCGATGGGAAAGTTATTGACCGACTCGACCCGCGCGAAGGCGGTCACCGATGGAAGGCGCTGGCGAATCATCTGCAACTGTGCCGAAACGCGATCACAGGCATCCCCGGTGTCGCGCTCACCGTTGAGGATCAACTGATCTTCGGTCAAATCCTTCGCCCACGTGACGGTAGTCTGGGCGTAGAGTCCGTCGAGGTTCATGCTGATCGAAGGGTTGGCAGGTAGTCGCAGATTGTCGTCCCGGTTGCCCCAGTATTTGATGAACGCGATGTTCGCGTTCGCGCGCGCGGTCGCTTTCAAGATTCGCCTTTCATCGTGCGTTCGTAAGGGTATTATAGCGCAGCGACATGGTATAATCGCGTTCGCGGCGAACGCCGGACTTACAGGAACACAAGAGGAATTGCGTTGGCACTCATAACCGGACTCATACGCGCGATGCGCCCACGCCAGTGGACGAAAAACGCCCTCATCTTTGCAGGCATCGTCTTTGACGGACAGTTGTTCATCCCAGAGTCGTTCCTGCGGGTGTTGGCGAGCTTCATCCTCCTCTGCCTGATCTCCGGCGTGGTCTACATCGTCAACGACCTGATGGACATCGCGAGCGACCGCCAGCATCCGACCAAGCGCTTCCGGGCGATTGCATCCGGGCAGGTGTCGATCCCGGCGGCGCGCGCCGAGGCGGTCATCCTCACTGTCGTCAGCCTCGCGGGGGCGGCGCTGCTCAGTTGGGCGCTGGCGCTGGTGCTGCTGGCGTATCTGCTGCTTCACCTGCTCTATAGCTGGAAACTCAAGCACATCGTCATTCTCGACTTGCTGGCGGTGGCGGCGGGCTTCGTGCTGAGAGTCGCCGCTGGCGTGGTGGTGGTTCATGTGCAGGCGTTTTCGCCGTGGCTGTATGCCTGCACCGCCCTGCTCGCGCTGTTTTTGATCATCGGCAAGCGGCGGCAGGAACTGCTCGAGCTGGGCGACGGCGCGGGCGTGATCCGGGTGACGCTGGACAGCTACAATCTGCCGCTGCTGGACGACATGCTGCGCATGGTCATGACCAGCACGCTGATCGCCTACCTGCTCTACGCCATCGAAGCGCCGTCGGTGCTGCTGGCGGGAACCAAGCTGGGGCTGCTGACGGTGCCGTTCGTGCTCTACGCGCTCTGGCGTTACCTGTACCTGATCCACGTTCAGGGCGTCGGCAGCGCGCCGGAAGAAGTGCTGCTGAGCGACCGTCCGCTGCAAATCAGCATTGTGCTGTGGGGGCTGACCTTCGTGGCGATTTTGTATCTCCCTCGCATTATTGCGCTATGACTGCCAGCGCGCCGGCGAAAGCGATCCTGTTCGGCGAACACGCGGTGGTCTACGGGCAGCCCGCGATTGCCGTCCCGGTTTCCGATCTGCGCGCCTACGCCGAAGTGCAGCCGAATGACAGTGGTCTGCGCATCGTCGCCGCCGATCTGGACATCCCGGTGTCGGTGGATGTCGAAAGCTTCGATCACGCGCTGGCGTTGACCGCGCGGCTGGTGCTGCGGGCGCTGGATCAACCGCCGCCGAAAGTCACGATCTCGATCCGCTCCGACATCCCGATTGCCAGCGGACTGGGCAGCGGCGCGGCAGTCTCAACCGCGCTGGCGCGGGCGCTCTGCGACGCCGTGTCCGGTCGGCTGAACGACGCCAGCCTGAACAACCTGATCTACGAAGTCGAGAAAATCCATCACGGGACGCCCAGCGGCATCGACAACACGGTGATCGTCTACGAGCGCCCGGTGTATTTCGTTCGCGGCAAGCCGATTGAGCATCTGAATATCGGCACGCCGTTCACACTGCTGATCGCCGACACGGGCGTGAGCGCTTCGACTCGCGCGGCGGTCGCGGGCGTGCGCGAGTTGTTCGAGCGCGACCCGGAGACCATCCAGCCGATCTTCGACCAGATCGGCGATCTGGTGCGAAACGCACGGGCGGCGCTGGAACGCGGCGATCTGGCGGCGGTGGGCGATCTGATGACCCGCAATCAGCGGCTGCTGCGGCGGCTGAGGGTGTCGTCAGCCGAGCTGGATCGGCTGGTCGAGGCGGCGTTGCGCGCGGGTGCGCTTGGCGCGAAGCTCTCCGGAGGCGGGCGCGGTGGCAACCTGATCGCGCTGGTCACGCCAGAGATGCGCGCAGCGGTCGAGGCGGCGCTGATAGGTGCGGGCGCGACGCGCGTGTTCACGACCGAGGTCAAACCATGACGCTGACGTTCCTCAAGTTGGGCGGCTCGCTGATCACGGACAAGCAGCGCGAAAGCTCATTTCGGGCGGACGCGGCGGCGCGGGCGGCGGGCGAGATCGCCTCGGCGCTGCGGCAAAACCCCGATCTGCGGTTGGTGATCGGTCACGGCAGCGGATCGTTCGGGCATGTCGCCGCCAAGCGCTATGGCACCATGCAGGGCGTGCAAACGCCGGATCAGTGGCGCGGCTTCGCGGAAGTCGCAAATACTGCCGCCGAACTCAATTACCTGATGGCGCGGACGCTTCATGCGGTGGGCGTCCCGGTGTGGCGGATTCAGCCGTCAGCGTCGGCGTTGAGCCGCGACGGTGTGATCGAGCAGATGGCGCTGGAACCGATCCGGCAGGCGCTCGATCACGGGATCGTGCCGCTGGTCTACGGCGACGTGGCGCTGGACGCGGTGCGCGGTGGAACTATCCTTTCCACCGAGACCATTTTCTTCTATCTGGCGCGGCATCTGCCCGTGAGCCGGATTCTGCTGCTGGGCGAGGTCGCGGGCGTCTATGACGCGAAAAAACAGGTCATTCCGACTATCACGCCGTCCACGCTGGCGGCGGTAGAGGCGGCGCTCGGTGGCTCCGCCGGAACCGACGTGACCGGCGGCATGGAGACCAAAGTCCGCGACATGCTGGCGCTGGTCGAAGCCGAGCCGGGAATCACCATCCGCATTATGAGCGGGACTCAGCCCGGCTTACTGGAGGCAGCGCTGCTGGATCAAGCCGCGCCGGGGACGATCATCAGAAACGATTGAACCGCCAATCAGCCAAGATCGCCAAGAAAACAAAATATCTAACCACAGAGAATAGCTATGGGGCATGGCGTGCCATGCCCCATACTTTGCGCCTTTGCCTCTCTGCGTCTTTCCGTTGAATCTGTTCTTGGCGGCTTGGCGGTTCAGGTGTCTTATCGCCGTAGGGAATCGGCGGCGCGGTTGACCAGCATCACCGTGATGGTGATGCCGAGACCGGGCGCGGCGGCGATCCATGGCGCGGAGCGAAATGCCTGACGCCCCTCGTAGAGCATCACGCCCCAGTCAGGGACGCCCGGCTCGCCGCCCAAGCCGAGAAAGCTCAGCGCGGCACTGTTGAGGATGGCGTAGGCGAAAATCACAGCGACGTAGGCGAGGATGGTCGTGAGGATGTTGGGCAGAATGTGTGCGGCGATCAGGCGCAGACCGAGTCCCGCCCAGCGACCGAGCCGCCTCGACATAGCCTGACGACCGCACACCGATCACTGCAGCGCGGGTCACGCGGGCGCAGGGCGCAATCTGCGTGATTCCGGTCGCCAGCGCCAGCGGCAGCGCGCCCTGCCCCAGCAGCGTCAAGATCAGCAGTGCCAACAGCAGACCGGGGAACGCCAGCAGCGCGTTGATCAGCAGCGTGAGCCAGCGATCCATCGACCGGAGCGCGGCAGCCAAGCCGAGCAGCACGCCGGGCAGCGCCGCGATCACGGTCGCCAGCGCCGCGATCAGCAGCGTGTGCTGACCCCCGTAAAGCGCGCGGCTCAGCACGTCCCGACCGAGCAGATCGGTTCCCAGCAGATGATCGCCGCCCGGCGGCTCAAGCTGGTGCGCCGGATCGGTGCGGAGCGGGTCGGCGGGCGCGCCCAGCGGCGCGAGGATCACCAGCAGAAGGAATAGCCCCACCAGCAGCGCGCGCATCGGTCAAACTCTCGGATCGAGCAGGCGGTAGGACAGGTCGGCGGCGGCGTTGAGCAGCGTGTAGACCCCCGCGCTCAGCACGACGATCCCCTGCACCACCGGGTAATCCTGCCGCAGGGTCGCGTTGAGCAGCACCCGCCCGATGCCGGGACGGACGAACAGGCTCTCGGTGATGACCACGCCGCCGAGCAGAAACCCGGCTTGCAGCGCGATCACGGTGACGGCAGGCAGCAGCGCCGCCCGCAGCACGTGGCGGAGCATCACGCGGGATTCGCGCATCCCTTTGGCGCGAGCGGTGCGGACGAAATCCAGCGCCAGCGTTTCGCGGACGTTGGCACGCAGCACCTGCCCTATCGCTCCGGCGGTGTGAAAGCCCAGCACCGCCGCAGGCAGGATCAGATTGCCGGAGCTGGGCAGCCAGTTCAGCAGGACGGCGAACAGGTAGATCGCCAGTGTGCCCGTCCAGTAGAGCGGCACGCTCAGGGCGAGGTCGAGCAGCAGGCGTGCGACGACCGAAACGGGCGTGTCCAGCGCGGCAAGCGTACCGAGCGCCAGCCCCACAATCGTCGAGATGATCAGGGCGCTGAGGGCAAGCTCAACGGTGGGCGCAAGCTGTTGAGCGATGATCTCACTCACGGGCTGACCGTCTTGCAGCGAGACGCCCAGATCGCCGCGCAGCAGCCCCACCAGATAACGCCCGTATTGAATCAGCAGCGGATCAGCTAAGCCTAACTCGGCGCGGCGTTGGGCGATGGTCGCGGGACTGGCGCCGCCTTCCTGCAACTGTTCGGTGAGCGCGTCGCCGGGCAGGACGCGCAGCGCGAAGAACGCCAGCGTGACTGCCAGCCACAGTACCGCCAGCGCCGTCCCAATCTGCCGAATCACTTCACCGTCAGGTTGTTGAGCAGCGGAAACCAGCCGTAGGCGTCGTAGGATAAACCGTTCAGGCTGGCGCTGCTGCCGTTGAGGTTGACATAATCGCGGATCGGCAGAATCAACGCCTGCTCCATGATGGTGCGCTGCACCTGATTGTAGAGGCTGCGGCGGGCGTCGTCGTCGGTCTGAAGCACGGCTTGATTGAGCAGTTCGTCGAGGTTCGGGTCGCTGTAGCCAGTCCAGTTCATGTCGCCGTTAGTGGTGAAGTAGCGGTTGAGGAAGGACGGATCAAGCCCGAACTCGTACCACGCGACCAGATTGTACTGCCCATCGGCGACGTGCTGGCGCAGGATGGTGGCGCTCGGCACCGGGTCGATGACCGCCTTGATGCCAATGTCGCGCCACTGATCTTGCAGCAGTTGGGCGACTTCCGGGATCAAGCCCCAGTTGGGTGCGATCAGGTTGACTTCCAGATCAGCGCCCCCGAAATCGACGTAGCCGTCGTTGTCGGTGTCGGTGTAGCCCGCGCCGCTCAACAGCGAGCGCGCCTGCTGCGGATCGTAAGCGTAGGAATTGACCACGTCGCCGCTGTAGAACTCGGTGGCGGACGATAGCGGTCCCCACGCCACCGGGGAATAGCGCTGGAACACCGCGTCGATGATGGCTTCGCGGTTAGTGCCGTAGAGCAGCGCCTGACGCACGCTCAGGTTGTCGGTCGGGAACTGCTTGGTGTTCATCAAAAATTGAAGCGGCTGACCGGGTATGACGGTCGGCTGAAGCTGGATGCTGCTGTTGGCGGTCAGAGCGCGGGCGTCCACCGGGAGCAGCTCGCCCACCACCTGAACGTCGCCGCCTTCGAGTGCCAGCGCGCGCGCCGACGGGTCTTGATCGTAAAAGCGGAATTCGATCTGATCGACCGAGTCCGGCGTCGAAGGCTGGTAGAACGACGGTCCCCATGCGTAATCGAGATTGCGCCGAATGGTCAGGTGATCGCCGGGGACGTACTCGACCATCTCGAAGGGACCCGTGCCGACCTGATGGAACTGGTAGCGCTCGTCCGAATACTGGCTGAGCGCGGTCGGGCTGGCGATGCCGAGATAGACCTGACTGAGCGAATCCAGCAGCGGGCTGTAGGGCGATGCAAGCTGAAGCTGGATGGTATAATCGTCCACGATCTGATAGCCAGTGTAGGGTCCCAGCAGGAACAGCGCTTTCTGGGAGCCGGTCATGGGGTTGGCGATGCGGTCGAGGTTGGCAGCGACCGCCTGCGCGTTGAAAGGCGTGCCGTCGTGGAACTTGACACCCTGTCGCAGCGCGAAGGTGTAAGTCAAGCCGTCGGGCGAAATCGACCAACTGGTCGCCAGACCGGGCACGAACGCCAGCGACTGCGGATCGCGGTAGACCAGCGTGTCGTAGACTGAGCGCAGCGGGATGCCGAGTTCCGACGACGAGCCGATCTGCGGGTCGAAGGTGCTGGGCTGGAGCGTCAAGCCGTAGACGATGGGATGATGGGCGACAAACTCGGTCTGCGACTGCACGCGCGACGAGCAGGCGCAAAATACCACGACCAACAGCACCGCCATCAGCCGCACGATCCCGGTCAACCAGCGCATAATTTACCTTTCGGATGCTGTGCGCTACGATTATAGCGATCTGAGAGGAAAAACGTAAGGCTTATATGAGCGTTTACCATCAGGGCTTGCTGACGCCGCCGGAAGAAGAAGCGGTTTATCCCTATCGGCGGGTGTGGACGAGTATCATCGTCGAAACTGGCGCGCTGGCGGCAGTGACGCTGGCGGCGTTCGTCCTGTTCGGCATTCTCAACCTGCAGCTCTCCTCCCGGCTGACGGTCGTGGTCAACGGCGCGCTAGTGGCGCTGCCAGTGGCGCTGTGGCTGATCTTCTCGGTGTCGCGCGAGCAGTTCGTGCCGGAGCCGCGCCGACGCTTGATCGCGGTGTTCGTGATCACGGCGCTGGCGGCGAATGCGGTCGCCATTCCGCTGCTCGACAGCGTGCTTCAGCCGGAACGCTGGCTGCCGCTCGGCGGCGCGATCAACCGGATCATCGGTTACACTTTCACGGTCGGCATCGTGCAGGAAACCACCAAATATGCGGTCGTCCGTTTTACCACGTGGCCCGACTACTTCCGCACCCGGCTGGACAGCGCGGCATACTGCGCCGCCAGCGCGCTCGGCTATGCGCTGGTGCTGAACGGGCGCTTTCTGCTGGCGCAGCCGGGCATCACGCCGGACGTGATGGCGGTGCAGGTGTTCAACAACGTGGCGGTGAACCTCGCCGCCAGCCTGCTCGTCAGCTACGGCTTGGCGGAAGTCCGCTTCGATAACCCGACGCCCTTCCTGATGACCATCACGGTAGCGCTGGCAGCCTTTCTCAACGGACTCGCCATTCCGCTGCGCACCGGCTTGACCAACGCGGCGTTCGTGCTGACTGGCAGCACGGGCGGCTCGCTGACCGACCAGATTATCGCCGCCGTCTCGCCGAAGAGCGGCATCCCCAAGCCGATCTTGGGCTTCGTCTTTTCGCTGGCGATGCTGGCGGGCTTCGCCGTCATTGCGGCGTTCCTGTTCAACAACGCCGAACGTCAGGCGCGTGAGCGCGAGGCGACCCGCGAGGTGTAGCGCATGACCGTCATCGAATACACCCAGCCGAGCGGAGTCATCACTCAGCGCCAGCGTTGGAGCCACTATTTCGTCTTCATCTACGCGCTGTTCGCCCTGTTCATCGGGCTGAACCTGCGCGCCACCACGCTCGACGCGACCGTGCCTTACGTGAACACGCAGGTCGGCATTCGCGCCTTCTACCCGGAGCGCTGGCTGATCGACACCAGCGGCGATTACGTGTTTCGGGTGCGGGACATCGCGCAGGTTGGGTTCAAGACCACCATTCAGGTGGACGTGCAGCCGGTGACGCTCAACACCAGCGCGCGCAATCTGCTGGATACGCTGACGCTCAACCGCTCGAACTCGCTTTCAGGATACACGGTGCTGTCCAGCGGCGAGCCGTATACCCTGCCCAACGAGCAGGAAGCGATCGCCATGCGCTACGTTTATGTCTCTACGGCGGACAACCCGTTTCTGGAAAGCGTCCCGACCGTGGTCGAAGGCATGGACATCCTCGCTATCCGGCGCGGTCAGGCGATCATCGTCACCTTTTTGAGCGACGCCAGCAGCTTCGACGACAACCTGACGATTTTTGAGAGGTTTCTCGATGATCTGGAATTCTAGTCCACCGCCAAGACGCCAACCAGAGCGAGTGGTTGCGTTTGTAGGGGCACGATATATCGTGCCCCTAGTGACCGTGATCGCCCTCCTTGCCCTGCTCGTGCATCCGGCGGCGGCGCAGAATCAAGGCTTCGATCTGAACCGGATCGAGCAGGCGACCGTGTTCATCATGCAGGCGTCCACCGTCAGCAACCAACTGATCATCAACTGCGTCGGTTCGGGGACCATCGTCAGCCGCGACGGATTGATTCTCGCCAACGCGCACAACACCGTAACCAACCGCAACTGTCCCGGCGACACGCTGATCGTGGCGCTGGCGGTGCGCCCGAACGAGCCGCCTGTGCCCATCTACCGCGCCGAAGTCTCACAGGCGGACGCCGGGCTTGATCTGGCGCTGCTGCGCATCACCCGGCAGAACGATGGGCGCGTGGTCGATCCGACGACGCTGGCGCTGCCCTTCGTGGAACTGGGGACTCGGCGGCGTTGAGCCTTGACGACACCATTACGACGGTGGGCTATCCCGACTTGGGCGACAGCGCGGTCACGGTCGAGCAAGGGACGGTCAGCGGCTTCACCGCCGAGCCGAGCGGCGGCGATAAGTCGTGGATCAAGACCAGCGCGTCGATCCCCGGCACCATGACCGGGGGCGGTGTGTACAATTCGCAGGGACAGTTGATCGCCGTGCCCACCACCTCGCCCGTGGTGGGCGTCTCGCCGGATGCGAAATGCGTCACCGTGCAGGACACCAACGGCGACGGCGAAATGAACACCGACGACGTGTGCGTGCCGGTCGGCGGGTTCATCAACACGCTGCGCCCATCGAGCTTCGTGCGTCCGCTGCTGCGCGCCGCGTCGTTGAGCCTGAAGCTGGATAACCTGAGCCAGTCCAGCGGCACGCAGGTCGTCAGCGGCACGCCCAAGTTCAGCCGCCTGTTTTTCTCTCCCTCGGTCAACGAGGCGCAGATGCCCAGCAGCGTGGTGCGCAGCCTGCCCGCCGGAACCAACAGCGTCTACCTATTCTTCAACTACGAGAACATGACGCCGGAGACGGTCTACGAGCTGCGTGTGACCACCAACGGCATTCCCAACCCCACCTTCAGCCTTTCGCCGGTTCGCTGGAGCGGCGGCACCAGCGGCGTGTGGTACGTGGGCAGCACCGGACAGCCGTGGGCGAACGGCGTCTATGACTTCCAGCTATTCATTGACGGCATCGCTTCGGACAGCCAGCGTCTGCTGATCGGGCAGGCGCCGGGGGATGTGCCCACCTTCAGCGATCTGGTGTTCGGGGTGCAGGATTTGCAGGGCGACGTGCTGGGCAACGGCTTCGTGCTGCCGACCGGAAGCACCGCCAGCGCCCGCTTTCTGTTCCGCAACATGGTGGACGGCACGCCGTGGACGGCGGTCTGGTATTACAACGGCAGCGAAGTTCAGCGCGTCCAGAATACGTGGTCGGACGGGGTGACCGGAAATAAGACTATCAGCGTGCAAGACCCGAACGGGCTGCTGCCGGGCAGCTATCGGCTGGAACTCTACATTCAGGATGACAGCGGCTATCGGCTGGCGGCGACTTCCGACTTCACGCTGGCAGGCGCTCAGCAGGGCGCCTACGCGCAGATTTTCGAGAATACTCGCTTCACCACCGCCGCCAGCGACGCCGAAGCCCAGCAAGCCGCGCCCATCACCAGCTTCTCGAACGGAGTCAGTGCGATTTACGCGGTGTTCGACTGGGAGCAGATCGCGCCGGGGACGCTGTGGACGGTGCAGTGGTCGGTGGACGACGAGGTGTTCTCTACGCAAACCCAGCCGTGGAGCGGCGCGAACACCGGACAAGGCTATCTCATGCGGCTGGAAAGCCCCGGCGGTGTTCCCGACGGCACCTACAAGCTGGAATTGTTCATCGGCAAGCTGTCGTTCGCATCCACTACCGCGCGGGTCGGCATCGGACAGCTTCCGATCAACCGCTTCGCGCAAGCCAGCGGCGTGCAGATGCGCGGTCAGGTGCTGGACGGCGAATCCGGCGCAGGCATCCCCGGCGTGACGGTGGTGCTGATCAGCGACCAGTTTTCGGTGTCGGATTTCACGCAGGCGTGGAGTCAGGATCAGGTCTTCGCAATGGCGATCACCGACAGCGGCGGCAGCTTCCTGATCGACCGGTTGCTTCAGCCCAGCACGCCCTACAGCGTGTTTGTGATCGCGGACGGCTACCTGCCGATCTCGGCGGACGCCGTCGAGGTGACGCCCGACGTGAACTCGGTGAATGTGCCGATCTATTTGACAAAGGGGTAGAAAAGAAGGACTGTGATTCGAGGACTGAGGACTGAGTTAAGAACCGATAGGTGGCCGGCTCGCTCGGATGAGATGTGCCTGCTTTTACTCAGTCCGCGAACCTCAGTCCTCAGTCCTAAGAGCGATGGCTGAGAAAGAACGGCTGGATGTGCTGCTAGTCGAAGCCGGGTTGACGCCGAGCCGGGAAAAGGCGCGGGCGCTGATCATGGCGGGCGAGGTGCTGGTCGATGGCAAGCTCATTGACAAGCCGGGCACGCGCGTCGATAAGCAGGCAGCGCTCACGCTGAAGGCGAAGCCGCGCTTTGTCAGCCGGGGCGGGGACAAGCTGGCGGGCGCGCTGGACGCCTTCCCCATCGACGTGAGCGGGCGCGTCTGCGCGGACGTGGGCGCCAGCACCGGCGGCTTCACTGACTGCCTGCTGCAAGGCTCGCCAGCCAGCACGGGTGCGGCGAAGGTCTACGCCATCGACGTGGGCTACGGGCAGATCGCCTACAGCCTGCGCACCGATCCGCGCGTGGTGGTCATCGAGCGCACCAACGCGCGCTACGTCGAGTTGCTCCCGGAGAAAGTCAGTCTGGTGGTGATGGACGCCTCGTTCATCTCGCTGCGGCTGCTGCTCCCGGTGATCAAAAACTGGCTGACGCCCCACGCCGACGTGATCCCGCTGATCAAGCCCCAGTTCGAAGCGGGGCAATCAGACGTGGGCAAAGGCGGCGTGGTGCGCGACAAAAACGTTCATGCGCGCGTACTGAGCGAGGTGCTGGGCTTCGCGCAAAGTGAAGGCTTCGCTGTTCGCGGGCTGATCAAATCGCCGCTCAAAGGACCCGCTGGCAACGTCGAGTTTCTGGCGTGGCTCGGCTGGGGTGGCGAACCAAGCGAACCCGACATTACGAAATTGATTCGAGCAGTC
The DNA here is from genome assembly GCA_963814185.1 of uncultured Chloroflexia bacterium. Classification (GTDB taxonomy): domain Bacteria; phylum Chloroflexota; class Anaerolineae; order Aggregatilineales; family Phototrophicaceae; genus Flexifilum. Next base: position 1,473,281 of record CAWFCF010000004.1, read on the forward strand.
ATCTAGGGATTCGGCATGGAACAGCCCTACAGCTTCGCAGATTGGTTCCTGCACAATTGGTCGAGGGCGGCGCTGCCGCTGGGGATCGTCCTGCTGCTGCTGACCCCCTTTCTGCTCAACGCCATGAGCCTCCTGGTATTCCTCACGTTCCTGCTGCTGCCGATCTACATGATCCACCAGTACGAAGAACACGCGCACGGGCGCTTCAAGGCTTTCGTGAATGCGCTGCTGGCGCATGGGCAGGAGAAAGTCACCGATGTGCCGATCTTCTGGGTCAACATCATCGGGGTCTGGGGGACCGATTTAGCTGTGCTGTACGCAGCCGCATACGTGAATCCCGCTCTCGGCTTGATCGCCGCCTACGCGACCGTCGTCAACGGCTTTCTGCATGTGGGTATGGCAGTTCGGCTGCGACGCTACAACCCCGGTCTGTGGACGAGCCTGCTGCTGTTTCTCCCGATTGGAGGCTATGCCATCTACGCGATCAGCCAGAATTCGGGGGCGGCGCTGGTCGATCACGCGCTCGGCTTAGGACTCGCCATCGTACTCCACATCGTCACGATTCTATATCTATTCCGATACGTCAATTCCACCTAGCCTCGCCTGATCGGATCGCGGCGGGACATCAATTTGCGGCTTTTGCGCCCTGCCTGCTACACTTCATCCTTAAAGTTTCATAGTAGGGCACGTGGATGCGAGTCCCGGATCACGAGGAGATGCCGAAATGCGCCGAATTTGGTTTGTTTTTAGCTTGATTCTGGTGTGTGTTGCGTTGGGTGTCTCCCGGATTCAACCCGTCACAGCCGACGGCGGGACGCCCGGACCCGGCGAAACGGTCTACACGGTTCAGGCGGGCGACACGCTGATCGCCATCGCCATCCGCTTTCACACGACTGTCTCGGCGATTGCCGCACGCAACAATATCACCAACATCAACCTGATTTACATCGGGCAGAAATTAATTATCCCCGCGTCCGGCGCCATCACGCCGACGCCTACGAGCAAGACGCCAACGGCAACTCGAACGCCCACGCCCACCGGAACCCAGCCAACGCCTTCTACACCGTCGCCCACGCCCACCGGAACCATCACCTATATCGTCCAGTGGGGCGACACGCTTGGCTCGATTGCTGTGAGATTCGGCACGACGGTTCAAGCCATCGCTCAGTTGAACGGGATCATCAACCCCAACCTGATCTACGTCGGTCAAAAGCTGATCATCTCCGGCACGCCGCCGTCGCCCACGCCGACTCGCACGCCCTCCCCTACCCGCACGCCGATCGCTTCGTCCACGCCGATGGTCTCTGCGTTTGAGTTGGGCGGGCACGTAGTCAGTTTCAGCTATCCGCAGCAAATGCAGCAGGCGGGCATGACCTGGGCGAAAACTCAGGTGCGCTGGCAGATCGGGCAGCCCGCGAGCATCGTCGAGAGCTTCGTCAACACGGCGCGCAGCGATGGCTTTAAGGTCTTTCTGAGCATCACAGGCACGACCTCGGAGATGGGGTCTGACCTTACCGCCTACTATCAGACCTTCGCCGCCTTCTTGGGCAGCGTCGCCGCCGCTTACCATCCCGACGCGATTGAGGTCTGGAACGAGCCGAATATCGACCGCGAGTGGCCCGCTGGGCGGATCACGCCGACCGGATACACCCAGATGCTCCACTTGGCATATCAAGCGATCAAGCAAGCCAGCCCGCAGACCATGGTGATCAGCGCGGCGCCCGCACCAACGGGCTATTTCGGCGGCGCTTGCACCGGCATCGGCTGCGACGATGCGCCCTTCATCCGGCAGATGCAGCAGGCGGGCGCGGCGCAGTACGCCGACTGCATCGGCATTCACTACAACGAGGGCATCCTTTCGCCGGATGCCACCAGCGGCGATCCGCGTGGCAACCCGAATTACTACACGCGCTACTATCACTCGATGGTCAACACTTACGCGGGCGTTTTCCCGACCAAGCCGCTCTGCTTCACTGAACTCGGCTATCTGACGCCCGAAGGTCTGGGGGCGCTGCCGCCGTCCTTCGCGTGGGCGGCGAACACGACCGTTCAGCAGCAGGCGGATTGGCTGGCGCGCGCGGCGATCCTCAGCCGCCAGAGCGGACGCATCCGCATGATGATCGTCTGGAACGTGGATGCGACCATCTATTCGGACAGCGATCCGCAGGCGGGTTATGCGATTGTCCGCAATGGGCAGTGTCTCGCCTGTACCGAACTCGGCGCGGCGATGGCATCGCCCCTATCCGTTTCTGGATAGGCTGTATCCGGCGTGTCTGCTATACTTTCATCCGGCAGATCACGGAACAGGTAGGCATGGAACGCGGACACATTCGCAATTTTTGCATCATCGCCCACATCGATCACGGGAAAAGCACGCTCGCCGACCGGATGCTTCAGTTCACGCACACCGTCAGCGACCGCGATATGCAGGATCAACTGCTCGACAGCATGGATTTGGAGCGCGAGCGCGGCGTCACCATCAAGGCGTCGGCGGTGCGCATGAACTACACCGCACTGGACGGCAGCGAGTACGAGATCAACCTGATCGACACGCCGGGGCACGTCGATTTCAGCTACGAGGTCAGCCGGGCGCTGCAAGCCTGCGAAGGCGCGGTGCTGGTGGTGGATGCGTCGCAGGGGATCGAGGCGCAAACGCTGGCAAACGTGTATCTGGCGCTGGAACAAGACCTCGAAATCATCCCGGTGATCAACAAGATTGATCTGCCCGCCGCCCGCCCCGACGAAGTGGCGCAGGAAGTCGAAAATCTGCTGGGCATTGGCGACGTGATCCGCATCTCCGCCAAGCAGGGGATCGGGATTCAGGACGTGCTGGAAGCCGTGATCGTGCGGGTGCCGCCGCCGCGCGGCGATATGGACGCGCCGCTGCGGGCGCTGGTGTTCGACTCGCACTATGACGCCTACAAGGGCGTGGTTGCCTACGTGCGCGTGGTGGATGGAACCACCGGGAAGAATTCGATGCTGCGGCTGATGGCGACCGACGCCAAGTTCGAGCCGGTCGAGATCGGCATTTTCAGCCCCGGCATGACCCCGGTCGAACTCGCTGAGCGTGGGCGAGGTCGGCTACGTGGCGACCGGATTCAAGTCGGTGCGCGAGTGCCGGGTCGGGGACACGATCACGCTGGCGGTCAACGGCGCGGAAGCACATCTGCCCGGCTACAAGCAGGTCAAGCCGATGGTGTTCGCGGGCATCTATCCGGTGGACAACGACGATTATGGCGAGCTGCGCGACGCGCTGGAAAAACTTCAGCTCAACGACGCCTCGCTGGTCTACGAGCCGGAAACTTCGCAGGCGCTCAACTTCGGCTTTCGAGTGGGCTTCCTGGGCTTGTTCCACATGGACATCGTGCAAGAGCGGCTGGAACGCGAGTACGAGCTGGACATCCTCGCCACTGCGCCCAGCGTCGCCTATCAGGTGGTGCTGACCAACGGCGAAACCGAAGAAATCGACAGCCCGGCGCAGCTTCCCGATCCGAGCCAAATCCTCGAAATCCGCGAACCTTGGATGAAAATCCAGATTTACTCGCCGGACGAGTACATCGGCGCGCTGATGGATTTGGTGGTCAAGAAGCACGGCGAATACGTGACTACCGAGTACATCGACCAGTCGCGGGTGGTGCTGCACTATCGGCTGCCGCTGGCGGAACTGATCGTCGATTTCTACGACCGCCTCAAGAGCATCACCAAAGGCTACGCCAGCCTTGATTACCAGTTCGACACCTACCGCTCCGGCGATCTAGTCAAGCTGGACATTCTGGTCGCGGGTGAGCCGGTCGATGCGCTGGCGATCATCGTTCACCGCGACGACGCCTATCACAAGGGGCAGAAGCTGGTCAGCAAGCTGAAGGAACTGATCCCGCGCCAGTTGTTTGTCGTGCCGATTCAGGCGGCGGTGGGCAAGAAAGTGATCTCGCGCGCCGACGTAAAGGCGCTGCGAAAGGACGTGCTGGCGAAATGCTACGGCGGCGACATCACCCGCAAGAAGAAGCTGCTCGAAAAGCAGAAAAAAGGCAAGCGCCGCATGAAGATGATCGGCTCGGTGGAAGTGCCGCAGGAGGCGTTCATGGCGCTGCTCAGCTTGGGCGACGAGGAATAGCGGCTCGTTTTCGACGGAGAACTTTGTAGGGGCATGGCGTCGCCGTGCCCCTACTGTTGCTAATTGCTGCTGAGAAATTCCGGCAGGTAGAAGCTGAGCCAGTTCAGCGACGATCCACTCGCGGCGGTGAGAGCCGCAGGATCGGCGTCCGGGCGCATCAGGATCACGTCGTACTGACCGACGGAGTTCGTATTGCCGTCGTGAGTCACATAACCGCTGCCGTCGGTGACATAGAGGAACAGGCTCTCGCCGGGGCGCGGCAGTTCGATGGTAGAGCGCCCTTCCGCCGGGAGGGTGGCGGCGGTCAGCCGCCCGGTTATGTGCTGGATCATGGGCGATCCATCTCCGATCAGGCTGTAGACGGTCGCGCCCTCGACCGCATGGCTGGGCAGCACCGACTGCTCCAACTGCTGATAGTGTGGCTCTAGCCCCTGAAACTGGCGATCCGCAATGAACCAAATCTGGATCACGCGCACCGGGCTGTCGCTCAAGTTGAGTTCCTGATGCTCGATGTAGTCGCCCGCGAACATGCGCTGGAACTCGCCCGCGCGAATGTCGCCCTGCCCGCCGGTCGAATCCTCGTGATGCAGCGTCCCCTCGATCACCCACGTGTAGATTTCCAGCGCGCGGTGCGGATGCCACGTGAATCCGGCGTGCGGCGCGATCCGGGTCATGTGGGCAGTGAGCATCCCGCTGAGCCGCTGAAGCGGACTCCAGCCGCCGACCGCGAAATGCGAAGTCAGCCAGTAGATCGGATGGATGGTGGGGAAGGTGTTCGCCGGGAAATGCTGAAAACTCCCCGGCGCGACCAATCCGGGTTCGATCTCGGATTCGAGCAGTCGAAACGTTTGCACGATATGCCCTTTTAGTGGACGTGAGTCCGTTTATTATAGCATCAAATAGGAAAACGAGAAGTTTGAACCGCCAAGTTCGCCAAGAAGCATTTCCTCTGCGATCTTGGCGTCCTCTGGGGTTAAGGGGTTTTCAGCCCGCGATCCAGTCCAGCACCGCCTGTGCGTGAGCGGGCGGAAGCTGACTGCTGGCGCGCATTTCGCCGACCAAATCGGCGAGCCGCAGCAGCGGAACGAGGGTGAAATCGGCGGGTGGCTGCGGGCGGATTTCGAGGATAGTCAGCAGCGTGTGAACTTGCAGCCCCACCCGGCGCGCGCCGTTGATCAGGGTGGTCGGCGGCGCATCCAGCGCGTGGCTGATCAGCAGAGTCGGATGCCCGATGTCATACGCGCCCACCAGATCAAACACCGGCGGCTCGGACGTGCCCCGGCTGTAGACCAGCGGGATTCCGCTGCGAAGGCCGTAAGCGACGCCCAGCGGAATCGAGTCGGCGCTGCAGAGCAGCCGCTCTATGTACAAGTTGCTGAGTGCGGCTTGTGCCTCGTCAGCCGCGGCTTCGAGGAGGCGGGGATAGGCTGCCAGCATGTCGAGGTGCTGGGCAAAGGGCGCATCGCCCTCGAACCAGCCGAACTGGATCAGCCCGGCATCCAGCAAGCCCTGCGCCAGCGGCGTCACGTGAGCGTCGCCCGCGTCTGATCGGCGAAGTCGTCACCGCGTCCGGCGTAGAGCGCCGATTCCCCGAACAGGCAAATCGACCGAGTATCACCCGGTAGTGTCAACTGCCCTGCCCTATCCATCCAAAAGACTCCCAAGCCCGCCGCTTGATAAGCGGGCGCATCTTCGAGACTCGCCAGCGTGACCGCATCCACGTTGAAGGCGGCAGCCGCTTCCACGTAAGCCGATCCGACGAACGGCGCGTGCAGAATGGTGACAGTTTGATCATCGGTTCCGGCGTAGGCAACCGTGCGCTCCAACGCAATCGCGCCTGCCGCGCCCAGCGCCAGATACGCCGCCAGATCGAAGGCGTAGGCGCAGACCAGATCGCGGGTCGCGGCGATGATCGCTTTGCCGAAAGGCAGAAACGGATCGTCGAGCCGCTGCATGGGCAGCGGCATCTGCGACAGGCGCGGGATCAGCATCAACGCCCGATCGGTGCCCCGCGCCTCCTGCGCCTCCTGCAAACGCTCGTGAAAGCTAACGGGATTCAACACGCTCTCGCAGCATCCGCCATGCCATCGACATCGCCCACGTGCCCGTCCAGTCGCGGGCGGTATCGGTCGCGCCGCCGAAGCCGTAGGAGCGCGAGCGCAGCCGCCCATCGACGTACACGCCGATGGCGCTGCCCTCAGCGGTGTCGGCATGATCCTCGCGCGCGTCCGGTTGACTGAGGACGACCAGCGTCACCTTGACGGCGTACTGCCGCGCCAGACGCTCGGCGGTCTGCTCCGCCAGTTGGCGCAGCGGCAAGCTGGCGTCGAGGTTGAGCGCCTGCGCCAGCGCGTCTGGCGTCGGATAGGTCACCACCGACTTGAGCAGATCAGCCCCGCCCGCTTCGGCTTTAAATCGCGCGCTGATCAGCGGCTCGACCCCGATTTCGCCGATCACCAACGTGGCGGTCTGCTCGCGCAGCGCCGCGATTAGCGCCTGCTCGACGGTCGCGGTATCCACGCCGAAGATGTACAACTCCACCCGTGAGCGAATCTGCGTCTCGACGGCGGCGATCAGCGCGTCGGCGTCGGTCGACGTTTTCGGCTTTTGCGGTGATGCGCACGTCGATTTGACCACTGTGCGCCGCCAGCCCGACGGTTGGGTTCGCGGCTTCCAGCAGCTCCTTGCCGATCAGTTCGTCCAACGCGCTTTCGCCGATGCCCGCCACCTTGAGGATTTTCGCCTTGATGATCTTGCCGGTGATGCCATAGTGTTCGCGCAGATAAGGCACCACCTTCTCGATAAGCAGGTACTTCATCTCGCGCGGCACCCCCGGCAAGCTGATCACCACCTGATCGCCGTACTCGACTGCGAAGCAGGGCGCCGTGCCCACAGGATTCTCAATCACGACCGCGTTATCCGGCACGTAAGCCTGACGGCGGTTGTTTTCGGTCATGGGTGAGCGAAAGCCCTTGAAGCGCTCGGCGATTTGATCCAGTAGCTCCTGATGGAAAGTTAATCCGCGCCCGGTCGCGGCGGCGACCGCCTGACGAGTCATATCGTCAATCGTGGGTCCCAGCCCGCCGCAGGTGATGACGATCTGCGCGCGGCTGAGCGCGATACCGATCGCGTCGCCGATGCGTTTTTCGTTATCCCCCACCGAGGTCATGAAGAACAGATCGATGCCCAAATCGCGCAAAGTGCGCGCGATGAAGACCGAGTTAGTGTCGGTCAAATCTCCCAGCAGAATTTCCGTCCCAATTGCAATCACCTCGGCATTGAGTTCCTGTGTAGCCATGATCTCGCTTTCGCCTGTAATTGAACATGAAATGTTGCAAAACTTTTCCCGAACACACTATAATTCTTTCAACGAAGTGGAATTTGAAAGATCGCAATTTATTTGTGCAGAACCAACAAATAGTCGTACAAAACACTTTTGATCCGCCCTATTGTCATACGGAGGAAGACTCGTGGCAAGTGTGACCTTCAGGCACGTATACAAGCGTTATGGAAATACGACTGCCGTCACTGATCTCAATATTGAAGTTGCAGACAAAGAATTTTTGGTATTCGTAGGTCCATCGGGCTGCGGCAAATCGACCAGCCTCCGTATGCTGGCGGGTCTGGAAGAAATCAGTGAAGGCGAAATTCTGATCGGCGACCGCGTCGTGAACAACGTCGCGCCGAAAGACCGCGACGTGGCAATGGTGTTCCAGAGCTACGCCCTCTATCCGCACATGACCGTTTACGACAATATGGCGTTCGGTCTGCGCCTGCGCAAAACTCCCAAGCAGATCATCGACCAGCGCGTGCGCGAAGCCGCCAAGAGCTTAGGCATCGAGCAGCTTTTGGATCGCCGTCCGCGTCAGTTGTCCGGTGGTCAGCGCCAGCGTGTGGCGGTCGGGCGCGCGGTGGTGCGCGAGCCGCAGGTCTTCCTGCTGGACGAGCCGCTCTCCAACCTTGACGCGAAGCTGCGCGTGGAAGCGCGGTCGTTCATCAGCAAGCTGCATCAACGCCTCGGCACGACCTTCATCTACGTGACCCATGACCAGATTGAAGCCATGACGATGGGCACCCGCATCTGCGTATTGAGCGCTGGCGAGCTTCAGCAAATCGACACGCCGTTCAACCTGTATCACAACCCACGCAACATCTTCGTCGCCGGATTCATCGGCAGCCCGGCGATGAACTTCTTCGACGCGACGCTGAAGCAGGGTGACGGCAGCCTTGTGGTGGAAACCCCCGGCTTCCAAATTCCGGTTCCGGCAGCCAAAGCCGAACCCTTCCGCGATCACGTAGGGAAGCGTGTCATCCTCGGTGTTCGCCCCGAAGACATTCACGACGTGAACTTCCAGCCGCCGGGCATTACGCCCGCGCTGGTCGAAGCCAACGTCGACGTGGTCGAGCAGATGGGCAACGAAATCAACCTGTATCTGGAAGATCAAGGCAAGACCTTCATCGCCCGCACCGACCCGCGCACGCAGGCGCGCGTGGGGACGCGGCTCTCGATGGCATTCAACGTCGATAACCTGCACATGTTCGACGCCGACACCAACCTGTCGCTGGCTTACGATTACAAGCAGCAGCAGGAACAGCCCGCCAAGACTTCAGTCTAGGGCTTCAACCGCAGTAAGTCCAAAGCCGTCCAATTGGGCGGCTTTTTAATTGTATGCTCACGGCGCACGAGTATAATCCGCGCATTCCAAATCAGGAGGTTACGTGAAACTCACAGCCTATACCGACGAGCGCGTGTTTGAAGAGCTTCGCCCCGAATGGGATGTCCTCGTGAGCCGAAGCACTTCGGATTTGATCTTCTGCACATGGGAGTGGCAGTCGATCTGGTGGAAGTCGTATCGCGCCGGGCAACTGTGGGTGATCACCTGCCGCGACGATGGGGATCGGCTGGTAGGCATCGGTTCGTGGTTCATCGAGCACAAGAACGGCGAGCGCGTGCTGCGGACGATTGGCTGCGTGGACGTGACCGATTACGTGGACATTATCACCGAGCCGGAACACGCGGCGGTGGTTCATGAGTCGCTGGCAGCCTATCTGCGCGAGAATCACGCCGAATACGACCGCATCAACCTGTGTAACATCCCGGAAGTCTCGCCTTCACTGGCGGACTTTCCGGGCAAGCTCCAGCAGCAGGGCTTCGAGGTGGAAGTCGAATTTCAGGAAGTGTGCCCGGTGATCGAGCTGCCGGACGAATGGGAAACTTATCTGGAGCGGCTGGACAAGAAGCAGCGGCACGAAATCCGCCGGAAGCTGCGGCGGGCGGAAAGCGAAGCGGCGATTGAGTGGTATCTGGTGGATGAAACCAGCGACATCGAAGTCGAACTGGACAAGTTCCTTGCGCTGATGCGCGCCAGCCATCCCGAAAAAGCCAAGTTCTTGGATGATCCGCACAACCTCGCCTTTTTCCGGGCGATTGTCCCACAGGTGTATCAATGTGGCTGGCTGAAAATGAGCTTTCTAATTGTGAACGGCACGCCCTCAGCCGCCTACTGCGACTTTGACTACAACGACCGGATTCTGGTCTACAATTCCGGGCTGCTGCCGGAGGATAACGCGCACCTCAGCCCCGGCATTGTACTGCTGTCCTACGACATCAAGGACGCGATTGCGCGCCACCGCCCGATTTTCGACTTTCTGCGCGGCAACGAAACCTACAAATATCGCATGGGCGCGGTGGATACGAAGGTCTTTAAGCTGAAGGCGCGGATGCCAAGCTAAATGACTGCGTAGGGGCGGGTTTCAAACCCGCCCCTACCGATGACCACCTCACCCGCCGTAAGCGTTGGGGATGTCCGCGACTTCCACGCTGATGTACGGGTCTTTCTCCTCCACCTTGAGCGCCTCGTCTTCGGAGAGGATCACCTGCCCCTTGTAGTACAGCACGTCGTTGAAGGCGTCGTAGCGATAGCGCCGATTCACCCACCCATAGCGGCTGTGCTGAAACACCACGTTGAACTGCACCGCGTCGTCGTCGGTGATAAACTTTTGATCGACCAACCATACCGGCGCGTACTGCGCCAGATGCGGCTTGGCTTTGGCATCGCGTTTTTGCAGCAGAGTCTGCTGGTTGGACATGCTGATTTTCCTCGTGATCGGAGATGCTGACACTTATTGTAACCAGCTTTCCGCCTGCCTGCTAGGAAACTTCCTCGGTTTCTGGCACCACTTCCGGCTCCAAGATGATGCGCGCCGAACGGTCATAGGTGATGTAATTCCACACCCAATTGATGAACACGTTCAGGCGATTGCGGAATCCCATCAGCGTGATCAGGTGCAGCCCCAACCAGCCCAGCCACGCCAGATAGCCGCTCAGCATCACCCGGTTGAACAGGTAGGCGACCGCGCGCTTCCGCCCGATGGTCGCCATGATGCCGCGATCAAAGTAGTGGAACGGCTTCTGCTCCCGCCCGGCGATCTGCCGCAGGACGTTTTTCGCCGCCTGCGTCCCCTCTTGCTCCGCCACCGGAATCAGCATCGGATACGGCTGCCCGTGCGGGTCGAGCAGATATGCCATGTCCCCGACCACGTAAATGTCTGGCAGGCTTTCGACCGCCAGAGTTGGCGTCACGGCAATTCGACCGCCCTTCTGAAGTGGCACGCCCAGCATTTCGATCAGCGGCGAGCCTTTGACGCCCGCCGTCCAGATCAGCGTATGGGTGGGGATCAGCGTGCCGTCCTTCAGGCGCACCTCGCCGGGTGTCGCTTCATCCACCGGATTGCTGAGGATAATTTCGACGCCAAGTGACTGTAACTGTTGATAGGCGGCGCGCTGAAGCGGCGGCGGAAAGGTGGTCAGCAGCCGATCCGCTGCCTCGACCAGTACGATTCGCGGCGTGAGGTTATCGTATTCCTTGTGCAGCACGTGGTCGAACAGCTCGCTGAGCGCGCCCGCCGTCTCCAGCCCGGTCGGTCCGCCGCCGACCACCACCAATGTTGTGAGTTTGCGGCGCTGGTCTTGGTCGTCGGTCCATGCGGCGCGCTCGAACAGGCGCAGGATGTGATTCCGCAGAGTCACGGCGTCGTCCAGCGACTTCAACTCGAACGATTCGCGTTCGATCTCCGGCTTGCCGAAGTAGTTCGACACGCTGCCCGCCGAGATGATCAGGTAGTCGAAGGCTTCGGTTCGCACCGTGCCGTTGGTGCGCACCGAGACGGTTTTGTCTGCCGGGTCTATGGCAACCACTTCGCCGAGCAGAAACTCAACGCTGCGGCGGAAGATGCCGCGTACCGGGTAGGCGATTTCTTCGGCTTCCAAGCCGCAGGTCGCCACCTGATAGAGCAGTGGCGTGAAGGTGTGGTAGTTCTGGCGATCAATCAGCAGGACATCGACTGGTTGCTTCTTCAAGGCTCGCGCGGCAAACAAGCCGCCAAAGCCTGCGCCGATGATGATCACGCGCGGACGCTTGTCCATAGTCCACCCTTTTCTGCTGTTGTGTTTCATTGATTATATCAAATATAGTATACCACAGTTTGTGAAATTTGGAGCAATATAAACGAATTAAATCCGTTATGCAGATGTGGCATGACCGGAAGCTGCGGTATACTATGCGCCAACCTTCACGAGGGCGCAGCCGCATGACCTTCAACCACGAGCAGTATCTTTCCCCCTTCACGTGGCGCTACGGGTCGCCCGCCATGCGCGCCATCTGGAGCGAAGCCAACAAGCGCCGGGTCTGGCGGCGCGTGTGGCTGGAACTGGCGCGGGCGCAGCAGGCGGCGGGACTGGTCAGCGCCGAGCAGGTCGCGGACTTGGCGGCGCACGTCGATCAGATCGATCTGGCTCGCGCGGAAGCGATTGAGGCGGAAATCCAGCATGATTTGATGTCCGAAGTACGGACTTACGCCGAGCAGAGTCCGGTCGGCGGCGGCGTGATTCACTTGGGCGCGACCAGCGCTGATGTGGAAGACAATGCCGACGTGATTCGCCTGCGCGACAGCCTCGACCTGATCCTGACCGGGCTGCGTGATCTGCTGTGCCGCTTCGCGCGCGGCATCGAGCAGCTTGCCGATACGCCCACGATGGCGTTCACGCACATCCAGCCCGCCGAGCCGACCACCATGGGCTATCGGCTGGCGCTCTACGCGCAGGATTTGCTGGACGATTATCAGACGCTGGAAACGGCACATGATCACCTGCGTGGCAAGGGCTTCAAGGGCGCGGTGGGCACCGGCGCATCCTATGCCGAACTGCTCGCGGGCAGCGATGTGACGCCTGCGGAGATGGAAGCGCGGATCATGGCGGCGCTCGGCTTGCCCGCCTACCCTATCGCCGGGCAGACCTACCCACGCAAGCAGGACTGGCAGGTGTTGAGCGCGCTCGCCGGACTGGCGGGCAGCCTGTACAAGTTCGCCTTCGACCTGCGGCTGCTGCAATCGCCCGTGATTGACGAATGGCACGAGCCGTTCGGCAGACAGCAGGTCGGCTCGTCCGCCATGCCCTTCAAGCGCAACCCGATCAACGCCGAGAAGATCGACAGCTTGGGGCGGCTGGTCGCGGCGATGGAGCGGGTCGCGTGGGATAATGCCAGCCATTCGCTGCTGGAACGCACGCTGGACGATTCCGCCAACCGCCGCGAGATTCTGCCGGTCGCCTTCCTCGCCTGTGACGAGATGATCCGGGTCAGCGCGCGGATCGTGGGCGGGCTGCGGATTGACGAAGGCGCGGCGGCGCGCAATTTCGCCCGCTTCGGCGTGTTCTCGGCGGTCGAGCGGGTGCTGATGGCGGCGGTTAAGGCAGGCGCGGATCGTCAGACCATGCACGAGCATCTGCGCGAGCAGAGCCTCGCGGCGTGGGCGGCGCTGGCGGACGGTCAGCCCAATCCGCTGATCGAGTCGCTGGCGAGCAGCCCGGCGCTGGCAGACTATTTGAGCGCCGAGCAAATCCGCGCGCTGCTGGATGCCTCCGGCTACGTGGGCGACGCGCCGGAGCGCGCGCGTCAGTTCGCTGCTTCTATTTTGGAACGCATGTCACCCTAAGGATTGCGATTTATGCCACGTGCATTACTCAGTGTGTACGACAAGACCGGGCTGGTCGATTTCGCCTCGGCGCTGGTGGGCTTCGGCTGGGATTTGGTCGCCACCGGAAAGACCGAGAAGCTGCTTACCGACGCCGGGCTGCCCGTGACTCCGGTGGAGCAGCTTACCCACGTGCCCGAAATGCTCGGCGGGCGGGTCAAGACCCTGCACCCGGCGATTCACGCGGGGATTCTGGCGCGGGATCGCCCGGAAGACCTTGAGGACCTGCGCGCGAACGGCTTCGCGCCCATCAACATGGTGGTCTCGAACCTGTATCCGTTTCAGGAGACGGTGGCGCAGCCGGGCGTGGCGCTGCAAGACGCCATCGAGCAGATCGACATCGGCGGCGTGACCCTGCTGCGCGCGGCGGCGAAGAATTTCCTGCACGCGGTCGTGGTTTCCGACCCGGCGGATTACTCGCGCATCAGTGCGTCGCTGGCGCGCGATGGGCAGATCGATCTGGCGCTTCGGCGCGAGCTGGCGGTCAAAGCCTTCGCTCACACCCGCGACTACGACACCGCGATTCACGCCTTTCTCTCGCAGGACCTGGCGCCCGGCGTGCTGAACGCCGATCTGCCGCAAGACCTCTCGCTGGGGATGCAGCGCTTCGAGATGCTGCGCTACGGCGAAAATCCGCATCAACTGGCAGCTTACTACAGCCGTAAAGCGACCACCGGGCCGCTGGGCGGGACCGTGCTGGGCGGCAAGGCGCTCTCCTACAACAACATCCTCGACCTCGACTCGGCGTGGCACGCGATCAGCAGCTTCACCGACCCGACGGTCGTGATCGTCAAGCACCTGACCCCCTGCGGCGTCGCCACTGCCGCCAGCCTCGCCGAAGCTTATCCGCTGGCGCTGGCGTCCGACCCGGTGTCGGCTTACGGCAGCGTGATCGCGGTCAATCGGCAGGTGGATGAAGCCTTCGTGGAAGCGCTGGGTGCGCTGTTCGTCGAGGCGATTGCCGCTCCCAGCTTCACCACCAACGCGCAGAGCATTCTGAATGAGAAGCGCAAGAACTGCCGCCTGCTGCAAGTCCCGGCGCTGTATGATGGCGTCGATCTGGAAATCCGCAGCGTGCATCGCGGCTGGCTGGTGCAGCAGATCGACATGGGCGACCCGGAAGGCGTGTCCTACCAGACCGTCAGCGCCCGCGCGCCGACGCCCGCCGAAGCCGACGCGCTGCGCTTCGCGTGGAAGGTGGTGCAGCACGTCAAATCGAACGCGATTGTGCTGGCGATCCCCAATGCAACCGTCGGCGTGGGCGGTGGACTGCCGAGCCGGGTGGATGCGGTCAGGCTGGCGGTCGAGAAAGCGGGCGAGCGCGCCGCCGGGTCAGTGATGGCGTCGGATGCGTTCTTCCCCTTCCCCGACGGGATCGAGGTCGCGGCGGCGGCAGGTGTTACCGCGATCATCCAGCCGGGCGGCTCGATCCGCGACGCGAAGGCGATTGAAGCCGCCAACGCCGCGAACATGGCGATGGTGTTCACGGGCGTGCGCCATTTCCGACATTAAGGAAAGTACCGAGTACCGTGTAATGAGTACCGAGTGAAGGACACAGAGATAAACGTGCCTAAGATTTGGCAGGTTTTGACTCGGTACTCCGCGCTCGGCACTTACTCTTGTCAGCCCCGCCTCGCGCTGCTATAATGCCGGGCAGTTGCCACCCTAGCTCAATGGCAGAGCATACGCTTCGTAAGCGTGAGGTTGAGGGTTCAAGTCCCTCGGGTGGCTCTCACATGCCCGCACAGGTTGAGTCCTCGCGGGCTTTTTTTTGAGGAGGCGGCATGATCGACCATGCTCATCCCGTGACCATTGCCGTTGCCGGGGGCACCGGCTCCGGCAAGACCACCGTTTCCAACGCCATTCTGGAGCGCGTTGGCAGCCACCACATCGCCTACATCCCGCACGATGCCTACTACAAAGACCTCAGCCACATCCCCATGATCGACCGCAACGTGATCAACTTCGATCACCCGGACGCGCTGGACACTGCGCTCATGCGCGAGCATATTCTGGCGCTGCAAAACTGGCAGCCCGTCGAAATCCCGGTCTACGACTTCACCCGGCACCAGCGCACCAGCCAGACCCAGCACGTCGAGCCGCAGCCGATCATTCTGGTCGAGGGGATTCTGGTACTTGCTGAAACCACGCTGCGCCCCTTGTTCGACGTGAAGAATCTTCGTGGACACCGACCCGGATATTCGCTTCATCCGGCGGCTGCGCCGCGACATCGCCGAGCGCGGACGCACCGCTGAATCGGTGATCAACCAGTACCTGACCAGCGTGCGCCCGATGCACATGGAGTTTGTGGAGCCGAGCAAACGCTCCGCCGACGTGATCATCCCGGAAGGCGGCTTCAACATGGTCGCCATCGACATGGTGTCCGACCGGATCAGCGCGCTGCTGCTGGCGCACTCACGGCGGGACTTGCCCGCGCAGGAGTGAAGCGTCTCGCCGCCGATGCCGCGTGCGCGGCGCAAGCCGTCAGGAAACCCGCGTACATCAAAATCGCGGCGATCAGCTCGCCAATGTTGAGAGACTGTCATCAAGCTGTTTGTCTGCGCCTAGAATCGGCGTCAACATCATCGTCAGCGCTTCGCACAGTAATCGGCTTCTCTTTTCCGGTTCGTCAACTTATGAACTTTGACCTGCCCGGCGTCGTACATGCTCCAGCAGGAGTTTGATGCACCCGCACCAGAATCCGCTGCCCCACGCCACATGAATTGTGAGGAAGATGGCTGGAAACCACTGCATACCGATCCGACTGCGCCGGGCGAGTTGGAATGAACACAGCAGATTGGCTGCCCCGTAAGCCATTATCCCGATCAACCACGCCGCGGTCAGCGCATCGACGTATCGGCTGATCAACGCGCCCATCAAGCTCCATGCCACCAACAGCGGCGCGGCGAGATGCCGCACTTGCAGCGAGCCGGGATACTTGAGCAGCGTTCTCGGTTTCCCGCTGCCGTAACGAAACTGCTGGTGCGCCAATGCCGCTAGCGTCTGCGGACCCTGATACTCCGAACAGAGGGCAGGCGAGTAAAAGATTCTGCCACCGGCTTTGCGAAGCCGGTAGTTGAATTCGTAATCCTCATTGACCGCGAACCGTTCGTCAAACCCACCCACTCGGTTGAATTCCTCGCGCCTCCATGCGCCCAAATAGACGGTATCGACCCACTGAGGCGCGTCGCTGACGCGAAAGGCGGATGGAATGGCAAACCGCGACTTTGAAGCAGCGGCGATTGCCCGGCTGATCGGCGTGTCTCCAGCCGCCGGATGGATCGGTCCCCCCACGTTAGCGGCTCCTGTCTCCCGAAGGAGCGTGACACAGCGCCGGACGTAGTCGCGGGCGATCACCGTATGTCCGTCGACGCGGACGATAATGTCGCCCTGTGACGCAGCGATAGCGCGATTCAGTCCGGCAGCCTGCGTTCGCTGGGGATTTGAAACGACTCGTATCGGATGGGTGTGGCGCATATTCAAGAGAATATCGATGGTATTGTCATCGCTCATGCCGTCTGCGATCACGATTTCAAGCCGTCCGAAGGGATAATCCTGCTCCAGCACCGCGCCGACGCTGCGCGCGATCCATCGCGCCTCGTTGCGCACTGGCATGACGACGCTCACGAACGGGTAATGGGCTGGATCGCGGCTGTCTGGCTGCATTCGAATTAATGATTACAATGAAGATCAGATTCGCGTAATTATAATCAGGAAAGGTCGCCTGTGTGCGGAATCTGCGGATTCTGGTACTTTGACCCGGCACATCTGGGCGATGAAGCGATGCTGCACAGCATGACCGCTCAGCTTGTCCATCGTGGACCGGACGACGCGGGCTGCTACCTGAGCGGATCGCTGGGGCTGGGCTTCCGTCGCCTAAGCATTTTAGACCTTCAGGGCAGCCAGCAGCCCATGCCCAGCGAAGATGAGCGGCGCTGGCTGGTTTGCAACGGCGAGATTTACAACTATCTCAGTTTGCGTGCAGCGCTGTCAGCGCGTCATCAATTTCGCACGCGCGGCGATGTTGAGCCGATTCTGCATCTCTATGAGGACTACGGGAGCCGTTGTGTTGATCATCTGCGTGGGATGTTCGCCTTTGCGCTCTGGGATGGCATCCAGCAGCAGTTGATGCTGTCGGTAGACCGATTTGGCAAGAAGCCGCTTTACTATGCGCTGGATTCCGAAAAGATCGTGTTCGGCTCCGAATTGAAAGCGGTGCTCCGCTGTCCGGGAATCTCACGCGACCTCGACTATGAAGCCCTTGACCAGTATCTCGCATGTGGATATATCGCGGCGCCCCGTTCGATCTACGCCAGCGTCCGCAAGCTGCCACCGGGTTATCGGCTGATGGTATCGCGCGACGGCGTGCAGCTTGAACCCTATTGGATACCTACGTTCGCGGAGCCGGATCAGTTTGATCGGCGTCTGCCTGCGGAACTGGCAGCGGAGCTGCGCCACCTGCTGACTGAAGCGGTGCGATTGCGGATGGCGAGCGACGTTCCAGTTGGCGCATTTCTGAGCGGCGGCGTGGACAGCAGCGCCGTCGTCGCGTTGATGACCGAGGTCAGTGGTAAGCCGGTCAAAACCTACTCCATCGGGTTTGACCAGCCTGCCTACGATGAGCGCCCCTACGCACAAGCCGCTGCGAGCTTCCTCGGCTGCGAGCATCAGGTCGATGTGCTGCGCCCGGACGCGCTCGATCTGCTTCCGCGCTTGGTGCATCATTTCGATGAGCCGTTTGCCGATTCCTCCATGATTCCGACCTATCTGGTCTCTAGGCTGGCGAGCCAGCAGGTGAAGGTCGTGCTGAGCGGTGACGGCGGCGACGAGGTATTTGCAGGCTATCACCAACATCTCTATGCCTATCGGCAGCAGTTTCTCGAATTGATTATCCCCTTGCCGCTGCATCGATCTGCGGCGCACCTGTCCCGCTTTGCCCCTCGCCGCATCCGACCCTATCTCGTGGCGGTGGATCAGCCGCCCACGCGCTGGCTCACAAACGGCTTTTTCTCGCTAGAGCAGCGGGGGCGACTCTATGCGTCGGATTTTACGAGTATTTTTGCATCCAGCCGTCCATCGAATACCCGGCTCGATCCACTGTCGCAGCTTCAGCAGCGCGACCTCGCCGATTATTTGCCCGGCGATATTCTGGTGAAGGTTGACCGTGCCAGTATGCTGGCGTCGCTGGAGGTGCGCAGTCCGCTGCTCGATCAGGCGGTTTTTGAATTTATGGCACGGGTGCCGCCGCGACTGCGGGTCACTCCCAGAGGAGGCAAAGCGCTGCTGAAGCGTGCGCTTCGAGGAGTGCTGCCGCCTTCGGTGTACCTTCGTAAAAAGCAGGGATTCAGCATCCCACAATCCGAGTGGCTTCGTGGCGCTCTAACCCCCATGCTGCGCGATCTGCTGCTCCACTCCTGCTTTCCGGGGCTGTTGGATCAGGCGTATGTCGCGCGTCTGATTGACCAACACCGTACAGGTCAGGCGGATCACAAGGATCGGCTCTGGGCGCTGCTGTGTCTGGAATTGTGGGGACGTGAGCGAGCATGAGCCTTCAGGTTTGGCAGATCGATCCAGCGCATCTGACGCCCTACTATGACGCGGCGCTCTCAAATGCGCTCTCAAGCGCGGGCTGTCGTGTCCGGTTGCTGGCGTCGCCGTTTCTCTACGACCCTGCCCTGCCCGCTCCGACTAAGTATGAGTTGGACAATCTCTACTTCCCGAATTTGCCCAGCTTGCGTCATTTTGCTAAGTTGCGCCGTCTCCTGCGGATGCTGCTCTATCCGCTGGGGCATCAGCGCGTGATTCATCAGCTTGCAGCCGACCGCCCGAACGTGGTGCATCTCCAATGGAGCCGCGTGCCCAAGCTCGACCTCTGGCTAATCGACCAGTTTCACCACGCCGGTATTCCGGTCGTCCTAACGGTACATGATGTTGATCCCTTGTTCGATCATGCGGACGGCGATGGGCTTGGGCATGTCTATGAGGCAGTGGATCAGCTGATCGTTCACTCGGCTGCCAACCGCTGCGCGCTGCTGGAACGGTATCCGCAGCTTGAATCCAAATGCCGCATCGTTCCCCATATTGCGCTCGACTGGAAAATTCCGGTTGGCGCGACTCGCTTTCAGGCGCGTCAGTCGCTTGGCATTCCTGATAACGCGACTGTGCTCCTGTTTTTCGGTACGGTGCGCCCCTACAAGGGTCTCGACCTGCTGCTGGATGCTTATGATCAGGTGAGGCGGTCCCGCCCCGATCTCTGGCTTATCGTGGCAGGCAAGCTTGATGATCGGAAGCTGCTCACCGCGCTGCGATGGCTCGGCAATCGTGTCGTGATGAATCCGCGCTATATCAGGTCGGATGCAGTATGGCGCTATCATTTGGCGGCGGATCTGGCGGTCTTTCCTTATCGGCGGGTTTCCCAGAGCGGCGCGCTCCTGACCGCGATGGGATTCGCCCTGTCCGTCCTTGCGACCAACGTCGGAGCCTTCCCTGAAACCCTCGATGGAAACGGTTGGATCGTGCCTGCGGGTGATCCTTCGGCGCTAGCGAGTGTGCTCACTAATTGCGTGCAGGATCGGCGAGAGCTGGCGCGAATGGGATGGTGTTCTCGCCGTCTGCTGGTGGAGCATCACGCGCCGGAGCGAATCGCGGATTTGACGCTCGATGTCTACGAGGAATTGGTGTGCAGCGGATTCTGTACCTCACGGACAGCTTGATCGTCGGCGGCACCGAGCGCCAGCTTGTCGCGCTGATTGCGCGGCTGGATCGGCGCCGTTTCGAGCCATACGTGATTTGTCTCTACGGTGAGCGTGCCGGACCTGTGCCCATACTACTGAACGACCTCAGCGGTGTCCCCGTCATCATGCTCGATCTGGGCTGGGGCGCTGTGGATAAGCTTCGTGGAGTGATCGGCATTGTGCGTGCGGTCTGGTGTATCCGACCCCAGATTGTACAGGCGGTCAACTATCACGGGAATTTGCTGCTCAGGCTGGCGCGCCTGTTCTTGCCGCTCTCTGTCAAGCTGATCGGCTGTGTTTACGTCGAATATACGCCTAAGCAGTTGCGCTACGAGCGCCTGAGCGCGTGGATGTGCAGCGTCATGATCTGCAACAGCCAGCCGATTCGCCAGCAGCTTGCTAACTGCCTGTCGCCAAACCGAATCCATGTGATCCCGAATGGGATCGACCTTGAGCGCTTTGCTCCGGTATCGCGTTTGTCAGGCGGTCGCGTGCTGCTGTTTATGGGGCGAATAGCTCGTCAGAAAGCGCCGCACATCATTGTCGAAGCATTGGGGTTGCTCAAGCGGCGGGGGCAGCTTCCGGCTCGGACTGCCTTGTGGATCGTGGGGGAGAGTCAGGAGTCGGAAGCTCAGTCGCTGCTCGATGATGCTGTCCGTCGAAACGATCTCGCTGCCTATGTGACCCAGTTTAGCGTGACGGTTCGCCCTGAGTTGTATTTTCAGGTTGCGGATGTTCTGGTGCTGCCGTCCTTGTGGGAGGGCTTACCGAATGTCGTGCTGGAGGCGCTTGCGGTGGGGTGCCCCGTCATTGTGTCGGAGGTTGCGAATGCTGCAGGAGTCGTGCAGCACGGGATCAATGGCTGGGTTGTACCGACAGCGGATGTTGAGGTGTGGGCAGATGTGCTGGGTGATGTTCTGGCGCTGTCGGTCGTGGGGTTGGAGTTTATGTGGGACGTGTGTCGGCGGAGCGCTCTGCCCTTCTCGGTCGAAATGATGGTTCATCAGTACGAAGCGGTTTACGAATGTCTGAGTGCGCGCTCGTAGAGGTCGGTGTAGCGTTTGACCATGATCTCTACGCTGTACTGGGTGGCGATTTCGTGTCCGTTTTGTCCCATTTCGAGGCGCTGCTGCTGTGGTGTCCGTTGGACTGTGGAAAGGCACTCTGCAAGGGATTTGGCGTCTCCGGTTTTGAAGGTCCAGCCGTTGAGATTGTCTTGGACAATGCTGATGGCGTTGGCGGCTTCTGACACGATCACTGGCTTTCCTGCTGCGAAGGATTCGAGGATCACGTTTGGGAAGCCTTCGGCTCTTGATGCGAGTAAGGTTGCATCGGCGGCGTGGTAATAGGGAGCGATGGTGTGCGTTGGTGGTAGTTGGATGATGCGATCTTGTAGGCTCTGGGCTGTGATGCTTTGTTGGATAAGTTTTTGAGTGTTTGTGTTGGTGACTTCTCCGATAAGAAGGATGCTGATGTTTTGGGTTTGTGAGAGTGCTTCTAGGATGGTGTGGTGGTCTTTTACGGGGTCTATTCGGGTGGGTACCAGTAGGAGTAGGTCTGTGTTCGGAGTGAGTGTGGTTCTTAGGCTCTGTTCGCAGTTTTGTTCGAATTGTTCGAGCGCGATTCCGTTTGGGAGGTAGTTCTTCTGGTTTAGGTTCAGGTGATTGACTATGCGAAAATCAGAAAGCCATCCAGTCAAGCTCTCACTTCGACGCTGCTGCACCGTGTAGCTGGATCGCATGGCGGTGATCAAGCGATGCGGCGGGCAGGCTGGTCGTGCTGCCCGCGCAATCAGGTTGGGATAATGCAGCCAACCGTGAACGATCTGCGGGCGCAGGTGCCACATCAGCCGAACGTAGCCGGCCACCGCCTGCACCCGATTCGTGGGTGTGAGCGCGCCGTGATGCAGGCTGTAAAGAGGAATGCCTAGCTGCGTCAGCGTTGGCTCATAGTGTCGAAAGTGGTCGTAGATGGTGAGGACGTGGCACTCATACTGCTCCCGGTCGAGCCTCTCCAGCAGATAGACCAGTTGGCGCTCAGCGCCGCCAGCCGCGAGCGTGTCGATGAAGTGAAGGATGCGAGTCAGCGTCATGATGCCTTATTCTAGCGCCTCGCCTGCCCTCTTGTGTAATTGGGGTTCAAGCCTGTGAAAATCGCGCTGTTTGTGAGCAGCTTGGATGGTGTAGGTGGCGCGGAAATTGCCACTCGCCATCTTGCAGAGCGGCTGGCTGCGCGTGGGCGTCAAGTTACGCTTGTTGGCACGGTTGCGCTGCGGGATATGCGGGCATATCCCTTGCTTGACTATACGAAAGGTATTCGGCTCGTTCGCCTTCCCGTATGGCAACGCTCGCCGCGCACTTTCGCTTCGACACTCGCAGTTCAGGCGGCATGGGCATTTCCGCTGCTGCTGCGCGGTACGCAGATAATGCACCTGCGAGGTCTTACACCGGAGACGCTGGCACTCGCTCGCATCGCGCGGCGTATTGGCGCGAAAACCATCTGCGTCCCGATGGCGAGCGGCGCTTACGGCGATGTCGCCCTATTCCCGCCCCACGCTCCCCACAAATTTGAAGCCTTTGACTGGATCAGCGCGCTGACCGAGCCGCTGCGTGACGAAATCGTCACGTGGGGCTTTCCGGCTGATCGCGTCGGCATCATTCCGAACGGCGTCGATACTCACGAGTTCCACCCGCCGCACAATCCCGCCCCCGCCGTAACTTTCGTCGGACAGTTTCGCCCGGAAAAGCAAATCGATCTGCTGCTGCAAGCATGGCGGCTGATTCAGCGCGATTGCCCTCACGCGCGTTTGACGCTGGTCGGCGGGGGCAGGTTACTCACCGAATATCAGGAACGCGCGCGCGCGCTTCATCTCACGCCGACGTTCGTCCCAAATACCGATCAGGCGAGCGTCCTTGCTCAGCTTCAAGCCAACAGCATTTTCGTGCTGCCGGGCATCTCCGAAGGCATGTCCAATGCGCTGTTGGAAGCGATGGCAGTCGGCTTAGCGCCAGTCGTGAGCGACACGCCTGCCAACCGCGCAGTGATCACGCCGGAAAGCAGCGGTTTGGTCTATGCGCCCGATTCAGCTGACGCGCTTGCCGCACAGATCGCCCGGTTGATAAACGATCCCATTCTGCGCCAGAAACTCGGTGAAGCCGCCCGCCGAACCGTCGTTCAGCGCTTCGACCTCAATTCGGTGGTGGATCGCTATGCCATGCTCTACCAGCGGCTGCTTGGCGAAATCGGCTGAGCGCCCATACTGTCGGGATCAAATCTGGCATGGGTAGCTAACGGCGCGAGGCGAGGATTTGCTCAAGGCTGATGCCATGCAGCCGCGCGATCTCCTGCGCGTAGCTGCGACCGAGCGGCAGCCCGCGCTCGATGCGGAAGGTGCGTAGGGTTTCGCCATCTTCGCTGAGTTTCACCGCCGCGATCAGGCTGAACAAGCCGCTCGCGCCCTCGACCGCGCTTTCCATTTCTGCGATCCGCTGCGCCAGTTCGACCAAATGAGTCGCGTAAATCGCCCGCACGCCGATCACCCGCAGACCGCACAGCACGTCCTGCGCCAGATAGACGGCTTCGCTCGGCGATGTGCTGGAAAAGGTCTCGTTGAGCAGCACCAGCGTTTGCGCGGTCGCCCGCTCGAACAGCGTGCGCAGGCGTTCCGCTTCTTCGGCAAGCCGTCCCTGCCCGGTTTCCAGTGCCGGGAAATGAGTCAGGATGCTGTCCACCGGACTCATGCGCGCCGACCGCGCGGGAATCGCCAACCCCGCCTGAAACAGCACCTGCGACAACCCCACCGCCCGCAGATAGGTGGTCTTGCCGCCGCTGTTCGGTCCGGTCAGAATGGCGATCCGTCCCTGCTCGCCGAACTCGGCGTCGCTGCATACCGGAACTTGATTGTCACGCAGCAGCAGATGCAGGCTCGCCAGATCGGTGATGGAAGTCACGCGCGCGTCCAACCGCTCAATTTGCGGAAAACAGCAGAACGGCAGCCGACGAAACAGCCGCGCCCACGCCGCGAAGAACGCCAGCTCGAACTCCAGCCCCGCCAGCGATTCGGTGCTCACGCGCGCATAGCGGCTCAGCGCCCGCGCGACTGGCTGCGCCGCCTGCGTCATCAGCCGATCCAAATCCTGAAACAGCGGCGACAGTATCCGTTCCTCACGGTTTGCGGGCAGGAAGTGCAGCGACGCGACCCCGCTGTCGTCTCCGCTCCGCGCTGCGCCGATCAGCCGTTCGAGGAACGACATCGGCTCGCCAATCATCGCGTTGTTGACCGACATTAGCACCGCTGAAATCGGCTTCAGGTCGGCGTCAAGGTTGACGCCAATCGTGAGGCTGGTGATTTTTTCCAGCGGCGCGCGCAGTTCGGGCAGATCAAGCCGTAGCGCTTGAAAATGCTCGTCGGTCAGCAGCGCCAGCAGATTCTCGCGCAGGCGAAGCAGCGCGGGAGCTTTCAACGGAAGCGGCGCCAGCAGATCATAGAGCGCCTGCACCGCCGTCACGTACAAGTCGAGTTCCGCTAGCCGATCCGACGTTTCCAGCAGCAGATTGCGCTGCCGCTGACCTAGCAGCAAATTCCCCTGCTGAAGGCTGGCAAGCTGGGGCAGCAGCGCGGTCACGCCGTCGATCAGTGTCGGACTATTAACAAAATCTGCCAGCGACGCCTGCCGCCAGCCGATCACGTCGGAGTCGGTATTCAGCGCAGTGAGCGTCTGCCGCACAAAACTGCTGTAGCGTTTGTCGAGAGTCAGCGTCTTGAGGATGTCGCTCAGCCCCAGATCGGTTTCCCACAAGCCCGTGTGCGCGATGCTGGCAGGCTTCGCGCTGGGGAACATCAGGCTGATCGGTGTGAGATTGATCGGCGCGCGGTCTTTGAGTTGGGCACTTTTTTTCATCCAATAACCCTTTTAAAACAGCAAAGCCGGGGCAACCGGCTTTGTTTGATGCGCCCAGAGGGATTTCGAACCCACGACCGTTGGTTCCGAAGACCAATGCTCTATCCACTGAGCTATGGGCGCACATCTAATTCGATTGTATCGGAGTTTGACCATCGGTCAACCAGCAATGTCGCCTCCTAAAATCCGCTGATTGTGCCGGGTCGCGCTTAAACCCACCCGGTCGCCCAGCCGAGCCTGCGTCCGTTCCGCGTCCGCCAGCAGGCGGCTCGCATCCGAGCGCCGCCGCATCGGGATCAGCACCGCTGCGAGGTTAGTTTGCGCCCGTGCCAGCGCGAAGGCGTCGTTCAGCCGCTCCAGCAGCGTGACCGCGTTGGTGAAGTGATCGTGCGCCAGCGCATACGCGCGCTCGCGCTCGTAGCTCCGCCCAATGATGGTGTAGAGGCTGGCTTCCGTTGCCTGATCGTCGCCAATTTGTTCCAGCGCCCGCCCCGCCAGCGAGCGGCAGGCGTCGTAATGCTCCAGCGCAAGCTGGGTTTCACTTTCCAGCGCCAGCACCCGCGCCGATTTAGGCAGTTCGGTCACAAGCGGCTGCGCCTCTGCAGCGTTCCCCTGCTGAACCAGAATCTGCGCCTCTTGCAGCGTCAGCGCCCGCAGCAGATCGTCGTCGTGCAGCCGCTCCGCGTAGCGCTTCGCCTGATCGATCAAGCCCTGCGCCTGCGCGTATTGCCCGCGATAGCGCGCGAGGATGCTCCATTCGAGGAAAGCGCGCGCTTGCGCCGCGAAGCGACCGCTCGCGCCACAGTCGGCGGCGGCGCTGTAGAACACCTGCTGCGCCGCTTCCCACTCGGAAAGGCGGCGCAGGCACACGCCATAAGCGATTCGCAGTTCCGGCGTCGGGCTTGGTGTATCGCGGAGGTATGCCTCAAGGATTTCAAGCCAGCGCGCCCAGCGACCGCGCCTCAGCCCTTCTTCCCACAGCACCTCGATCCACTCGGCGCGCTGATCGGGCGGCAGCGGCGGAAATCCGGTCAGCAGGACGTACTCCCGCACCTCAAAAGCGCTTTCGCCGTCCCGAAGTTGGTCGATCACCTGCGTGAAGGTCGTGCGGCGTTCCGTCATATGACGACTTCGCAGCCAGTCCCGCGCCGCCCCCAGCAGATAAAAGCGCTCAGGCTGACCGTCGCTCTCGCCTTCGACCAGTCCGCGCCAAACCAGCACCTTGAGCTGATCCGGCGAAATCGACCAGGCGGCAGCAAGCTCGTCCGCCAAGAACGGGCGCGGGCACAGCGCCAGCGCGCAGCACGCGAACTGCTCGCCCGCCCCCAACGTTGCGAATACCTGCCTCAGCAAGCGAAGCTCGTGCCGCGCTTCCTGCCCGCCTTCGTTTTCCAAATCCCACAGCCCCGCCGCCAGCTTGAGCGCCAGCGGATTCCCGCCGAAACGCGCATATAAATCGTCGGCGGTTTCTTCCGCATGACCCCGCGCCTCGCCGCTGCCGAGTTGAAGCGCCTCCCGCACCAGATGCTCGGCAGCGCTGAGGTCGATTTCCGGCAGCGCCAAATGCGCCGGGACCTCGTCCAGCAGCAGGTCGTTCGGGTTGATCAGGCAGACGAACGCCGCGCCCAAATCGCGCAGCAAGCGCTCGAACGCCTCTGGTTCTGCCGCCGCCGCTTCGATGCCGTCCAGCACTACCGCCACTCGATACTGAAGCAGATAGTCTCTCAGCGTGACCTCGCCGCCTTCCCGCAGCAGGCTTTCGACCGCCTGCTGGCGCACGAACTGCGCCGATCCCGGCTGATCCAGCCAAATCAGGTGATCCAGCCGCTCGGCGTCGATTTGGCGTCGCACCAATTCCTGTACGAAGGTCGTCTTGCCGATTCCCACTTCGCCCGTGATCAGCAGGTGACAGGGCGAGAGCGTCGGCAGCAGCGCCTCGATTTGACCCATCGGCTCGTCCCGCCCGATCAGCCGCACCGGGACACTGTAAGGCAGCAGCGCGTACAACCGGCGTTGCAACTGCGTGCTGCGCGCCACCTGCTCGCGGTGGCGCAGCCGCTGCGTGAGCAGTTCGACTCCGTCGTCGTTGTAGCGGGTCATGCTGCGCGGATCAACCGAGATGAGGCTCGCCAGTTCACTGGCTTGAAAGCCGAGATCGGCGCGGACGTAACGATAATACAGCGCGCTCCACGCCAGCAGTTCGCTCGCGCCAACCTGTCCGTCAGCGGCGAAACTGGCGCGGGCTTGATCCACAGGTTCGCGCGTGTCCGGCTCAGCCAAACGAAACGTCGCACGCTGCTCGCGCAAGCCGTCCGTGATTTCCGCCACCAGCAGGTCAGCGACCGCGTAAGCCCGCGCGTCGCTGCTGCCCGGCATATCCGGCGCATTCACCCTCAAATCGACCAGCAGCAGATGCTGCAAGCCGCCCATTTCCGGCTTCCGCGAAGGGTGAATCAGTGAAGCCAGCGCCGCGCGCACGTCCTCGCGGCTGAGATACGGAACTACCATCGCTGCCCGCTGAAAGTGTTCGAGTGCGCGTCGATGCCCAGCCGCTTGTACATCTGAAATCCGGTGAACGGATGCCCCAGTATGCCGTCGTGGATCGCCCAAGAGCGTCCGCGCACCGATTCCCATGCGTCGGGGCAGCGAAACGGATTCTCCGGCGTCAGCCGCGCGTATAGCTCTCCATTGGGGTGAAACTCGCGGTCGATTTGCAGCATCTCTTGATACCCACGCAGGTAGTTGAAGCCGTAGCGCTCGAAGATGATCGCGTTGTGATACGCCAGCGGCTCAATCAGAAACAGATCGTGCCCCATCCGCGCGATGAACGACTCGAACAGCGGCACCAGCCCCCGAAACACCCGCATCCCAGCCCTCACCTGCCCCGGCGCGAGTCCCGCGTTCATGGCAGCGATTTCCGCCGGGATATTGCGGCTGATGGTGCCTAATTGTGTGGGATTGCCGTCCAGATCGTGGTCGGTATTGAAGCGCGGCGCGTCCGGGTCGTTGACCACCACCAGCAGCACCAGCAGTTGATTGTTGAAGGTGTCCACCATATTCAGGTACAGCATTGGGTCGATGTCAGCGGCGCGGCGTCGAACCGACATTTCCAGCGCGCGGCTCCCGGCGGGGCAGCGTATCTGCACCACCTGCTGCCCGCCGACGGTCAGCGTCTCGCGGTTGATGCCGTAATCCGTGAATAACCATTCCGGCAGTAGCGCCCGGTAGATGGCGATCTTCTCCGCCTCCGGCAGCGCATTGATCCCCAGAATCGAATCAGGCAGCGCGGTCATTCCTGATTCCGTTCCTTCAGCGCCTGACGGATTTCGCGCTCGCTGTCGCGCTTGGCGAGATCAGCCCGCTTGTCGTACTGCTTCTTGCCCTTCGCCAGCGCGATCTCGATCTTCGCCCGCCCGCGCTGCAAAAAGACCATGGTCGGCACCACCGTGTAACCTCGCTCGCGGATTTTGCTGATAATCTGCGCGATCTCCTTCTTGTGCAGCAGCAGCTTGCGCGGGCGCATCGGCTCGACCGTCCCGTAGACGCCCGCCTGCTCGTAAGGCGAGATGTGGACGTTCATCAGCCACAGCTCGCCCGTGCGCTCCTGCACGAACCCCTCCTGCAAATTGATCCGATTGGCGCGAATCGACTTAATCTCCGAGCCGCGCAGCACCATCCCGGCTTCAAAGGTCTTTTCCAGATGATAATCGTGACTGGCTCGTCGGTTGCGAGCAATCACCTTAATTCCTTCGCTCATGATGTTCCATTCTCACGTTCTGTAATCGGGCGAATGCATTCCCGCCCCTACTCGTTTCTCCTGATTAGGGCGCGCTGGTCGCTTCGGGCATCGCTTGAGCCTGCCCCTCCTGCTCAAGGTAGCGCACCGCTTCGCCCAATTCGAGATCGCGCCCCTGTGCGTCCGGCGTGATCGGAATGTCCGGCTGAAGCCCGACCGAGTCCAGCGTGTGATGCTTCGGAGTCAGCCACTCGGCGGCAGTCACGTGCAGCGAGGATTTGTCCGACAGCCCGAAAATCTCCTGCACCGTGCCTTTGCCGTAGGTCTTTTGCCCGATCAGCACCCCGCGCTGATCGTCCTGAATCGCTCCGGCGACCAGTTCCGCGCCGCTCGCGGTCTGCCCGTTGACCAGCACCACCATCGGCAGCGTCGTGATCAACCCGTTCGGATCGGCGCTAAACACCTGCTCGCCTTGATGATTATCTTCAAACACCAGCGGGCCGCTGCCGATGAAGGCATTGGCGACCTGAATCGATTCTTGCAGCAAGCCGCCCGTGTTGTTCCGCAAATCCAGCACCAGTGACTTCACGTTCTTCGAGAGCAAATCCCCCAACGCGGTCTTGAGTTCGTCCGGCGTGCGCCCGGTGAAGCGCGCGACCTGCACGTAGCCAATCGTCGGGTCTTCCGCCAGCACTCGCCACGTCACCGACGGCACATCGATCACCCCGAACGGGATGAAGACGGTGAAATCTTCACCTGTCGGATGCGTCACCGTGATCTGCACGCCGCTGCCTTCCTTGACCTCGCCGCGCATCATCTGATCGATGCTGTCCTGCCCCATATTCGGGTCGAGCGGCGTGCCGTTGATCGCCTTTAGAACGTCCCCGCTGACGATTTCCCGCCGCTTGAGCCGGGCTGCTGTCATAAGGATACAGCACGATCTGCCCCTGCTCGTCCCGCTGAATCTGCACCCCGATGCCGCCGTAGGTGCCCGCCAGCGCATCTGATTCACTGGCTGCCACCGGCGGATCGATGAAAAAAGTGAAGCGGTCGTTCAGCGACGAAAGCAGCCCTCGTATCGCGGCGTACTCTCGCTCGCTGGGCGACGGCTGCTGCCGCAAATAGTGTTGATCGAGCAGGCTCTGCACTTCGTCCAGCAGCGGAAAGCTGCTCGATGACCCCGATGCCAGCGCCGGAAAGCTCACCAGATCACGGGCGAAAAATCCGGCGGTGAACACCAACGCCAGCACGATTCCGATTCCGATGCCGAGCAGCAGTGACCTTCTAATCTCGCGCGCGTTTTGTTTTTGCATCCCTGTCAATTTCGCCGTTATGATGTGAGAAGCTAAATTTTAACATTGCAGGCGGTAAAGCCAAAGACCCGGATCGCATGGGACCCAGACAAACCTCACAGTTGGTATTGGTGGCAGACGACGAAATCAATACCACGATTATGCTCCAACATATCTTCGAGCGCGCGGGCTATCGCGTCGAGCGCGTCAACGATGGCTACTCCGCCATCGAAACCGCCAAGCGAATCATTCCCGATCTGATTCTGCTGGACATTCGAATGCCGCTGCTGGATGGCTTCGAGGTGCTGCGCATTCTGCGTGACGACCAACAGACCGCCAACATCCCGACGATTGTGCTGACGGCGAACGCCACCGCCCCCGCCGATGTCGAGCGCGGTCTCAACCTCGGGGCGGATGATTATCTGGAGAAGCCGTTCGCGCCGCAGGAGCTTCTGGCGCGCGCGCGCAGCAAAATCCGCGCTCGCCAGCTTGAGGAAGCGCTGCACCGCCGCACCCAGCAGCTCGAAACCCTGCTATACGTGGGCGAACAGCTCAACCAGCACCTCTCGCAGAGCGATTTGCTCGATTTGATTGTCAAGTTGGTGCTCGAACTGCTGCCCGGTGACGTGGCGCTGATCAATCTGCTCGACGAACAGGGCAAAATCGTCGATTCGCGGCAGGTATCCGTGAACAATGCCCCGCAGGTCACGCTAGACGAGGCGTTTGTCACCCGCTGTCTGGAATTGAGCGAGGTGGCGCGTTGGGATACCGACGAACTCCCGGAAGGCATCGCCAGCGCCATGACCTCCACCGTCCAGCACGGCGAGCAGTTATTGGGATTGATCACGGTCATGAGCGCCAACGCCCTCTACGATGACAATCACCTGCGCCTGTTCAACGGTGTCGGCACACAGGCAGCGCTGGCGCTGCGCAACGCGCAACTCTACCAGATTCAGGCGAATTACGCCCAGCACCTCGAAGATATGGTCGCGGAGCGCACCAAAGAATTGCAATCCGCCCAGCAGATGTTGATCCGCTCGGAAAAACTCGCCGCTATCGGGCACCTCGCCGCCAGCATCGCTCACGAGATCAACAACCCGCTCATGCCCATCGGCTTGCTGCTGGAACGTCTCGCCGAAGAACTCAAGGAAAGCGGCGCTCCGGTCGATTTTCAGGACATCGAGATGATTCAGGAGCATGTCGAGCGCATCCGCCGCATCGTGCGCAGCCTGCTCGACTTCGCCCGCCCAGACACCAATTTGCGCCCGCTGGACGTAACCCAGATCGTCGAAGGCATCGTTAAGCTCAATCACAAGTTCTTCGAGCATGAGCGCGTCAAAGTGGATACTCGCCTGTCTCCGACCCCGGCGGTCTTTGGCAACAAGGATCAGCTAGAGGCGGTATTCATGAATTTGGCGCTCAACGCGCAGGCGGCGATGGAAGGCGGCGGCACGCTCACGATCAAAACCAGCACCGACGGCGATCAAGCCGTGATCGAGTTTGTCGACACCGGACACGGCATCCCCAAAGAAGACATCGACAAAATCTTCGATCCCTTCTTTTCGACCAAAGCCACTGGGACCGGCTTGGGGCTGTTTGTCTGCTACAGCGTGGTCGAGGGGCATCACGGCACCATTGAGGTGGACAGCAGGCTCGGCAAAGGTACCCGCTTCACCATCCGCCTGCCGGGATACAAGGAGTGAACGCGAGCCGTTAGCGATTAGCCATTTGCAAAACCGGATAGCTAGTCTGCGATTGCAGAAGTAGGGGCAGGGCGCGCCATGTCCGACATTTCTCCCGATTGATCATAAAGACGCACACCGAGATCGTGTGCGTCTTTTGCTAACTGCCAATCGCTAACCGCTAATTGCGAACTGCCCTACTGAGCCGTCCACTTGGCATCGAATTCGACATCGCCGAGACCGCCCTGCGCGTAGCTCTGCGCTGTCGCCAGATCGACCGCAACCGTTTGGAGCGGCGCATTCTGCTCGCAGTCGACCGTACGCACGCCGATTGCCGCCACGCTGGAGTCGAGTGAGGCACTAGCTTTGCCGTAGGCATTCATCACCTGCACCAGCACCGTGCGAGCGGCGCGCCCCGGTGCGGTGCAAACGCTGACGATCAGCGTATTGCCGTAAGAAGTTTGCTCCTCGGCGATACCATTCTCTGCTACCGAGAACTGCGACAGCGCGCTGCTCACTGCCGTGAAATCGGCTGTCGCTGCCTCGCTGCTCACCGCCGTGACTTCAACCGGCGCTTCGGCGCTGACTTCGGCGGTCGCGGGCGCAGCTTCCAGTGTGGGCGCCTCAGTCGGCATCGGGGTCGGTATCACGGCTTCGGTCGCCGTGATCTCTGGCGTCGTCTCAATAGGCAGCGCCGTGACCGTTGGTGCTTCAGTCGTCGCAGCGCTTTCCTCAGTTCCGGTGACGATCACCGCCGCCAGCGCCGTCGGCGTTTCAGTCGGCGTCGCCGTGCCGCCGCCCACCGACGACAGCAGCACCAGCACCACCAGAATGACGATGACGACCACCGCGACCATCGGCAGCACTGGCAGCCCACCGCGACTCGGCGGCGGCGCACTCGAAGGCGCTGCCGATGCAGCGGCTTCGGACTCCGGTTCCGGGAAAGTTTCGGGACGGCTCGGCGCTTCGGGGACGCTCGCCGGGTGAGAAATCGGCGTGATCTTCGGGCGCGGCGGCGCTTCCTTGTCGGCGAGTTCCAGCAGTTCGGCTGCGCCCGGATAGTTCGGGTTGAGGCGCAGGACGTTATCCAGCGCCATCCGTCCTTCTTCCGGCGAAGTCACCGAATGCGCGTAAATCCACCAAGCGTCTGCATTGTCCGGGTCGGCAGCCAGAATCGGCTCGACAATTGCCCGTGCCTCGTCCAGATCGCCCGCTTCAACCAGTCCATGTGCTCGTGACAGAGCGGCTTGAGTATCGTTGCTGCCCATGCAAACTCCTGTGTGGTTACGCCGGACAATTGCAGTTTACAACGAAGCTTAACCTTCTGCAATCAAAAAACCCACTCAGTTGGAGTGGGTTTCTTAACGCTTGCCCCGGAGAGGACTCGAACCTCCACGCCCGAAAGGGCACAGGCCCTCAACCTGCCGCGTATGCCATTCCGCCACCGGGGCGCATGGTTCAAGCGTATTATACTCGTGGCGTAAGGCATGTCAATCCTTTTGCGACGCCGTAACTTCGTGTACCATTATGCCATTGATTAAGAGGATAGGACTCAAGTCATGCGGATTGCGCTCGACGCGATGGGCAGCGACAACTGCCCGGTTCCCGATGTCGCTGGAGCCGTTTTAGCCGCCCGTGAATTCGGCGATTCCATCCTGTTGGTGGGCGACCCGGCGCGCGTCGAGCCGGAGTTGGCGAAACATGCCACTTCGGGGCTGAAACTTGAAGTCGTGCCTTCTACCGACAGCATCACAATGGAAGATAAGCCGAGCATCGTCGGCAAAGCCAAACCCAATTCGTCCATGCACGTGGGCATGAATCTGGTTCGGGACGGCGCCGCTGATGCCTTCGTCACCGCCGGGAACACTGGGGCGGCGTTGAGCATCGCCACCCTCTATACCCTGCGGCGGATTCCCGGCGTCAAACGCCCGGCGCTGAGCGCCATTCTCCAAGTCCGCGACCGCCGCGTGATTCTGGTGGACGTGGGTGCAAACGCCAACTCCAAAGCCGAATGGCTGGCGCAGTTCGCCCTGATGGGCATGATATACGCCCAGAACAGCCTCGGTCTGACCAATCCCAACGTGGGGCTGCTCTCCAACGGCGAAGAAGAAGGTAAAGGCAATGCCCTCATCCACGAAGCCATCCCCTTGATTGAGGCGCTCCCGCTGAATTTTGTCGGCAACGTCGAGCCGAAAGACCTGCTGAAAGGTCGCGCCGACGTGGTGGTGAGCGACGGATTTGTCGGCAACATTTTCATCAAATCACTGGAAGCCGCCACCCGCGAAATGGGCAGCATGATCCGCGACGAAATCATGGGCGACCTGATTTCCAAGCTCGGCGGGCTGTTGGCTCAGGGTGCATTCCGCCGCGTTTACCAACAAGTTGATCCATTTGAGGTTGGAGGCGCGCCCCTTTTGGGAGTGAATGGTGTTGTCATTATTGGTCATGGTCGTTCAAACGACAAAGCTATCAAGAACGCCATTGGTCAGGCGCGAAAAGCGGTGTCCGGGCGCGTGATCGAGTCAATTGAAACCGGGCTGAAAACACAAGTGGAAGCCGAGAGGAGGTAGGCGGCAGTCTGCCGCTGCAAGACGATGGAACTACTGCGCAATGGACGCCCGCGCGTCGTGATTACGGGAATGGGGTCGGTGACCGCGCTTGGCGGGGTCAAGACTCTTTGGGAGAGCGTGAAGGCGGGGAAATCCGGCATTCGCCGTATCGAGACCATTAACATCGAACACGTGCCCGTGAAAATCGGCGGTGAGGTGCGCAATTTCGACCCGACCAAGTGGATCGAGCCGAAGGAAGCACGCCGCATGGGGCGCGCATCGCATTTTGCGGTCGCGGCGGCGGCGGCGGCGGTCGAAGACGCCGGACTCACCACCCAGATGATTGAGGAAGAAGGCGAGCGGGTGGGCGTGGTCGTCGGCACGACGCTGGGCGCGCACGAAATGGCGGAGCAGAACACCTTCAAGTACAAGACTTCCGGCTTCCGCAAACCCAATCCGCTCACCCTGATCAACTCGCTGCCCAACATGCCCGGTCACTACGTCAGCCGCTTCTTCCGCGCTTTTGGACCGCTGCTCGCGCCCTCGACGGCGTGCGCCTCAGGAACCCAGTCGGTCGGCGAAGCCAGCGAGATGATCAAGAACGGTCGCGCCGACATGATCATCACCGGAGGTGTCGAGGCGGTGCTGCAAGATTACGCTATCGCCGGGTTCGAAGCGATGGATGCGCTGGCGACCGGCTACAACGACAATCCTGAAGCCGCCAGCCGCCCCTTCGACAAGAACCGCAACGGTTTCGTGTTCAGCGAAGGCGCTGCCGTGCTGGTGGTCGAAAGCCTTCAGCACGCGCTCAAGCGCGGCGCGCGCATTTATGCGGAAATACTCGGTCACGCCGCTTCCTCAGATGCCTTCCATATCGCTGCGCTCGACCCGACCGGAAACGGCGCGTGGCGCTCGATGCGCTGGGCGCTCGAAAACGCGCACGTCAACACCGACGACATCCAGTACATCAACGCGCACGGCACCTCGACGCAGGCGAACGACGCGATGGAGACGCTGGCGATCAAGCGGCTGTTCGGTGAGCAGGCATACAACATCCCGATCAGTTCGACCAAGAGTATGCTGGGGCACGCGCTTGGCGCTTCCGGCGCGATTGAGATCATCGCCTGCGCCATGAGCTTGGTCGAAGGGGTGCTGCACCCCACCATCAACTACGAAACGCCTGACCCGGTCTGCGATCTCGACTACGTGCCCAACGTCGCCCGCGACGTGAAGGGTTTGAAGTGCATCCTGTCGAACAGTTTCGGGCTGGGTGGTCAGAACGCCTCGATTGTGCTGGGCAGCTTCTAGCGACGCGCTTTATTTGAGGAGGGGGTCTATAATAAGGCGAAAAGCGTACCGGATTACGAACTATTGTGGAACTGTATCGCAGTGTTGACGACCTGCTCAATAAGCGCGATGTCAAGCGGGCAGAGGTGTTGATTGCCCGCTATCTGCGTACCGACCTGTCCACACTGGAACGTGCCCAACTGCTGATCGCCCGTGCCCGCGTCCGCCTCCTCAGCGCGCGGGTGGACGACGCGCTTGAAGACCTCAACGGCGCCCGCGCGCTGATGCCGGACGAGTTCGAGACGCCGCCCACGTTGGAACTGCTCGCCGACTGTCACTTCGCCCGCTTCGAATTGGCAAGCGTCGGCTTTGCCGACCGAGCAGACACCGCTCAGGCGCTCGACGGCTACGAGCGTATCCTTACCCAATTTCCCGAATATGCCAATCGCGGCTGGATTTACTACCAGCGCGGTCGCGTGCTGCTCACCGACAACCGCATCGACGACGCAGCGGCGTGCTTTCAGGGGGCGCTGCTCGCGCCCAGCACCGTTCCGGCGCTGACCGCCTATGCCTACGAGCGGCTGGGCTTCGTCGCCTTTTACGAGCGCCGCAACTCCGAGCGTGCCCTGAGTTTCCTCGACAAAGCCGTCGCCACCTACCCTATGGGCGAAGATCGAAGCTGGCTGGTTCACGTCCACACCCTCCGCAGCCGAGTGCTGCGGGAAATGCGCCAATATACGGCTGCCGTCGAAGCCGCCAACACCGCTATCGCTGCCGCGACCGCCGAAGGCAAAGCCGGGCTGCCCGACGCGCTGCTCATCGCCGCCGAGACGCTGGCGCGCATTGAGGGACGCGAGAAAGAAGTCATCGCCCATTTACAGCAGTATCTTCAAATCACCAAGAAGCCGCTCGGCATCGACGTAACGTGGTCGCGGGTGCATGAGATGCTCGGCGACGCCTACTACCAGATCAACCAGCCGCAGAATGCGGTCGCCGCTTATCAAGCCGCGCTTCAGTTCAATCCCTATACGCCGTGGGAACTGTCGCTCCACTATCGCATTGCCCGCACCCTGTACCAGTTGGGCGATTACGAGCGCGCGATTCAGGCGATCCAGCGGCTGCTGAAAGCCGCCGACGCCGACGGCGAGGCGGTCGGGGATTACCGGGTCTACAACGTGCTTGGCAACGCCTATTTCGCGCTCGGCAGCTATCCCAACGCGATCTCCGCCTATGAAACCGCGCTGCAAATCGCGCCCGCTAACGCCGACGGACTCGAAAAAATCCGCCAGTATTACCAGTTCGCTCAAGACCTGAGCCGGACGGTATAATGAAGTGAATGAGACAAGTGATTAGCGGTTAGCGAATGACCAATACGCCTTACGCTCCAGACAACCTTGCGTGTAGGGGCGGGTCTAAGACCCGCCCCTACCAACTTCACTTCATGGGAGAAGCTGAAAGCTGACCGCTAAAAGCGAACCGCTTTTCAAAGGAACCACATGACCGAAACCATCATCGTGATCGGCGGCGGGCTGGCCGGGTCGGAAGCCGCGTGGCAGCTTGCCGAGCGCGGTTTTCGCGTCGATCTGTACGAGATGCGCCCGCTCAAGACCACCGGCGCGCACGTGAGCGACCAGTTCGCCGAACTGGTGTGCAGCAATTCGTTCGGCTCCAAGCTGCCGGATCGCGCGTCCGGGCTGCTCAAGACCGAGCTTGACCTCCTGCGCTCGCTGCTGCTTGCTTGCGCCGAGCGCGCGGCGGTTCCGGCGGGCGGCGCGCTGGCGGTGGATCGGGATGCCTTCTCGCAGTCCGTGACACATGCGCTCACCCATCACCCGAATATTCGCATTATCCGCGAGGAACTCACCGAGATTCCCGCCGCGCCAACTATCATCGCGTCGGGTCCGCTCACGTCCAGCGCGCTCACCCAGAGCATCGTCCGCCTGACCGGGCAGGAGCATCTGTATTTTTACGATGCGCTTGCTCCGATTGTCACGGCAGACAGCATCGACCTGAACGTCGCCTTTCGCGCCAGCCGCTACGGTCGCGGGGACGAAGACGAAGGTGATTACGTCAACTGCCCTATGAATCGCGAGGAATACGAACGCTTCGTCGCGGCGGTGCTGGCAGCCGAAAAGATCGAACTGCGCGATTTCGAGCGCGAAGATGAGCATTTCTTCGAGGGCTGCCTGCCCATCGAGCAGATCGCCGCGCGTGGGCACGACGCGCTGGCGTTTGGTCCCATGCGCCCGGTCGGGCTGACCGACCCGCGCACCGGCAGGCGACCTTACGCGGTGGTACAGCTTCGTCAGGACAACCTCGCGGGCAGCCTCTACAATCTGGTCGGCTTCCAGACCAATCTTAAATGGGGCGAACAAAAAGCCGTTCTCCGCCTGATCCCCGGTCTGGAACATGCCGAGTTCGCGCGCTACGGGCAGATGCACCGCAACACCTTCATCAGTTCCCCGGTGCTGCTGGAGCCGACCCTAGCCTTCAAGCGCCGCGCCGACCTGTTCTTCGCCGGGCAGATCACCGGAGTCGAGGGCTACATGGGCAACGTGGCGACCGGGCTGGTCGCCGCGCTGAACTTGGCTCGTGTGCTGCAAGCCAAGCCCGCGTCGGTCATCCCGCCGACCACCATGCTCGGCGCGCTTTGCCACTACATCACCCACGCCGAACCCAAGCACTTTCAGCCCATGAAAGCCAATTTCGGCATCCTGCCCGAACTGCCGACCCCCATCAAGGACAAGCGCCAGCGCTACGCCGCTTACGTCGAGCGCGCGCTGAGCGATATGCGCGACCAAATCCGCGATCTGCAAGACGCCTATCTCACCCCGGAGGCTGTTTCTTGACTCTCCGTCGAACCGTTCTTTTCAGCTTATGTCTGGTCATCGTCCTGCTCGCGGGCATCGCCACCGCGCAGGACGATCCCGTCGAGTTCAGCGGCGCGCTGGCGCTTCAGCAGATGGTCGATTTCGTCGGCGTGGGCGCGCGCCCGACCGCCACGCTCGGCAACATCGAAGCGGGCAACCTGATCCTCGACCGCCTCGACGCGCTCGGCTGGATGACCGCCGAAGATTGGCACGTGGTCGGCTTTGGCGACCGCAGCAAGCTCACCGACGCCGCGAAAACGACTCTCGAATACTGGCAGCCGATGAACGTCTCCGACCTGCTTAGCGACCGACTCGCCACGCAGGAAGCCGACCAGCCCGACGCGCGCGACATTCGCTTCGATCCGCTGATCATCCCAGTGCGTAATCTGGTCGCCAGCGATGGGAGCGGCGCGACCATTCTGATCGGCGCGCACTACAATTCGCGCATCTTCGCTGACCAAGACCCCGATCCCGCCAAGCAGCACGATCCCATGCCAGGCGCGGACGACGGCGGCAGCGGAGTCGCGGTGCTGCTGGAACTCGCGCGCGTGATCAGCCAGAATTACACCGCCAACAAAGAAATCCGGCTGGTATTCTTCGACGCCGAGGACAACGGGCACATCGATCCATGGACGACCCTGCTCCCCGCCTCGGACGGCTTCATCGTCGGCTCGGCGCTCTACGCCAGCGGGCTTGACCTTCAGCACGAGAACATCGAATATATGCTGTTGGTGGATATGGTCGGCGACACCAATCAACAGTTGCCGATTGAAGGCTACTCCAATCAATTTGCGCCTCAGATCGCCGCCGCGATCTGGTCAACCGCCGCTGCCCTCGGCTATGGCGATCAATTCATCACCCAGCCCCGCAGCCCCATCACTGACGATCATCTGCCTTTCGTCCAGCGCGGCATCCCGTCGGTGGACATCATTGACTTGGATTATCCTTACTGGCATACCACCGAAGACACGCCGGATAAAGTCAGCGCGGACAGCCTTGAACGTGTCGGGCGCACGCTGATCGCCTATCTCGAGTCGTCCGGCGCGATCACCCGCAAGCAGTAAAGGAACACCATGCCTGAACCCGCAAATCGCTTGAGAACTCTCCCGCCCTACGCCTTCGCGCTGCTCAACCAACGCATCCGCGAGTTGAACGCGCAGGGCATGGACGTGATCGGATTGGACATCGGCAGCCCGGACATGCCGCCGCCCGACGTGGTGATCGACGCGCTGGAACGCTCCGCGCGCGATCCCGGTCATCACAGCTACGGCGGCTACAAGGGCACGCCGGAGTTCCGCCAAGCCATCGCCGACTACTATCTTCGGCGCTTCGGCGTCGCCGTCGATCCCGAAACGCAGGTGCTTCCGTTGATCGGCAGCAAGGAGGGGATCGTCAACCTCAGCCTCGCCTATCTGGATCGCGGCGATCTGGCGCTTATGCCGGAGATCGGCTATCCGTCCTACCCCAACGGCGCGCATCTGGCGGGCGCGGACATGCGCCGGATGCAGGTCGATCCGGCAGGCGGTTATCTGCCCGACTTCGACTCAGTCCCCAAAGATGCGCTGGCGCGCGCCAAGCTGCTCTGGATCAACTACCCCAACAATCCCACAGGCGCGACGGCAGAACAAGACTTCTACCAGCGCGCGGTCGATTTCTGCAATCAGCATCATCTGCTGCTGGTGTCGGATAATCCCTACGTCGAAGTCACCTACGATGGCTACGTCGCCGGGAGCGCTCTGCAGGTCCCGGACGCGCTCAACTGCACACTGGAATTCGTCTCCTGTTCGAAATCCTACAACATGGCGGGCTGGCGATTGGGCGCAGCCGTCGGCAGCGCTGAAGCGGTCAGCACGCTGCTGCGGATCAAGAGCAATGTGGACAGCGGGCACTTCCGCCCCATTCTCGACGCGGGCGTGGTTGCCATCGAGCAGGTGGCGCAGGACTGGATCGATCAGCGCAATGCGATTTACCAGCGCCGCCGCGACCGCATTTTGGAGGCGCTGCCGCAGATCGGGCTGAGCGCCGAGCCGCCCAAAGGCTCGCTGTACGTCTGGGCGCACGTGAACGAGGGCGATGGCGGTCGCTACGCCGAAGCCGCACTGATGAACGCCCACGTCTCGGTCGCGCCGGGGCAAATCTATGGCGACGCGGGACGCAATTACGTGCGAATAAGCGTCGGCGTCGCCGACCAACGGCTGGAACAGGCATTGGAGCGATTGAAACGATGGTACGCAGCGCGATGACTGATCGAGAAATCCTATCCACTGAGCGAGAACGCGCGTTTCTGGTCGGCTTGCGCGTACACGGCAGCCGTCCGCTGCTGAGCGTCGAAGATTCGCTCCAAGAACTGGCGCAGCTCGCCGATACCGCCGGAATGGAAGTGGTCGGGCAGACCTGGCAGAACGTCTCCCGCATCGATCCGGCAACTTTCGTCGGCTCCGGCAAAGTCGATGAAATCCGCGAGATGCTGCTGGCGAGCGAGGCGCAGGTGGTCATCTTTGACGACGAGCTTTCCCCCCGTCACCAGCGCGAACTCGAAAAGCGCCTCGGCGAGGAATACAAGCTGATCGACCGCTCGGCGCTGATCCTCGACATCTTCGCCCAACACGCCCACACCCGTGAGGGATCGCTTCAGGTCGAGCTGGCGCAGTACGAATATCGGCTGCCCCGGCTCACCCGCGCGTGGACCCACCTCGCGCGGCAGGCGGGCGGCGCATCCGGTCGCGGCGGCGCGGGCGGCGGAGTCGGTCTGCGCGGTCCCGGCGAGACTCAGCTGGAAGTTGACCGCCGCGATATTCGCCGCCGCATCAGCAAGCTGAAAGAGGACATCGAGCAGGTGCGCTCCCACCGCAGCCGTCACCGCGCCCAGCGCGAGCGCGCAGGAATCCCGTTGATCGCGCTGGTGGGCTACACCAACGCCGGGAAATCGACCCTGCTGCGGGCGCTCACCGGAGCGGACGTGTACATCGCCAACCAGTTGTTCGCCACCCTCGACCCGACCACCCGCCGCGTCGATCTGCCCTCTGGTCGGCAGGCGCTGCTCAGCGATACGGTCGGCTTCATTCAAAAGCTGCCCACTACCCTGATCGCCGCCTTCCGCGCCACGCTGGAAGAAATCAACGACGCCGATTTGATCCTCGAAGTCGCCGACATCAACCACCTCAACGTCGTCCAGCACATCGAGAGCGTCGAGGACACGTTGGCGGAGATCGACGTGCCGCCTGTGCCCCGGATTCTGGTCTGGAACAAAATCGACCTGTGGGGCGACCAGCCCACGCCGACGCCTGCCGATCCGCAGCATTACGCGGCGGAAGTCCGGGTTTCGGCGGCGCGCAGTCTCGGTCTGGATGGGCTGCTGGCAGCCATTGAAACCGCGCTTGCCGAAGCCCTGTATCCGGTCACGCTTTGCCTGCCCTACGAGCGCGGCGATCTCGCGTCCCTGCTGCATGATCAGGCGTCGGTCGAGGAGCAGACCCATACCGAAGACGGAATCGTCCTGAAAGTGCAGCTTCCTCATGCCCTGTACGAGCGCTTTAAGGAATATCGAGTGTGATTATGTTCAGACGCATCGATCAATCCTCCGTCCTCGCCCGCTTGCTCGAACGGCTGTCGGCGTCGCTGGCGCGCCAGCGCGGGCTGCCGATTGTCCTCGGCGTGATTCTGGTCGCCATCAGCTTCGTCGTCTCGCTGATCAACGTCTACAGCCCCTCGCAGGCGCTCGATCTGCTCTGGACGCTCACCCATCACTTGGGGCTGCTGTTGGCGCTGATCGGCTTGTTGATGGTCGAGCCGCTCGGTCAGTAAGCCGATGGACTATCGGGTTCTGGAAACTGTCCCCGAATTTGAGCAAGCCGCCGCGCTCGAAATCGCGGTTTGGGGCATTGACCCGCGCGACTCGGTTCCGGTCAACCTGCTGCGGGCGATCCAGCACGCGGGCGGCTTGATTCTGGGCGCCTATGACGGCGAGCGTATCATCGGCGTGGCGCTCGCATTCCCGGCGCGCAGCGAGGACGACTGGGTGCTCTGGTCGCACCTCACCGGCGTGGATCGCGCTTATCAGGGGCGTGGCATCGGCTTCGCCATCAAGCAGCAGCAGCGCGAATGGGCGCTCGCTAACGGCTTCGAGCAAATCTGCTGGACTTTCGATCCGCTTCAGCGCGGCAACGCCCATTTCAATCTGCGGATGCTCGGCGCGACCGCCAGCCGCTATCACGAGGACTTCTACGGCATGATGGTGGACGAAATCAACCGCGCCGATCTGCCGTCGGATCGGGTCGAAGCAGTTTGGCGGCTGCGCGATTCGCGCGTCGAGTACGCCGAACTCGCCCGACCGGCCCTACTGGCTTCGCGATCAGGGGATGCCGTCGCTGAGTACGCTGGATACCCGTCCGCCGGAGCTTCTGGTGCAGATACCGCGCCGCCTCGCTCAACTACCCGGCGCGGACGCGCTGATCGCGTGGCGCTTTGCCCTGCGCGAAGCGCTCATCCGCGCCTTCGAGTCCGGCTATTGCGCCGTCGATTTCACACACGCGAACGCCTATTTGCTCCGTCGCTGAGCTTCACCCTACGTATTTTTGCTCTTGACGAATTTTGAACTACAATTTCGCCAGCGTTAATCGCTCTTAATCTTGAAGGATGTGAGGAGGTCTGCGTGATGCTGAGGCGTTTTAGAGTTTGGGTTCTTCTCCTGATCGTGATTTTGCCCTCGCTGAATGTGCTGGCGCAGGATGCAACTCCTGAAGCAACACCGTCGGCGACCGAATTAGCGGCTTCCCTGCCCGACCTCGGCGGACGCACCATCACCATCGCAGTCGAGAACGCCTATCCCCCCTACAACTATATCGAC
This sequence comes from uncultured Chloroflexia bacterium, assembly GCA_963814185.1. Classification (GTDB taxonomy): domain Bacteria; phylum Chloroflexota; class Anaerolineae; order Aggregatilineales; family Phototrophicaceae; genus Flexifilum. The sequence goes on from CAWFCF010000004.1 coordinate 1,516,322, forward strand.
ACCGATGGCAACGCGGTCGGCTGGGATTACGACACCTTCCGCGACATCTGCAAAGCTATCAACTGCACGCCGGAGTTCAAGGAAATGGCGTGGGATGGAATGCTGATCGCCGTCGCTAACGGTGAGGTCGATGTGGCTGCCGACGGCATCACCTACACCGATGACCGCGCCCAGTCGGTTGATTTCTCCAGCCTGTACCAGTCCTACGATGAAACCCTGCTGGTGCGCGCTGACGAAGACCGCTTCACCAACTCCGCCGGGCTGAAAACCATCTCCAACTATCTGGTGGCGACCCAGATCGGCACCACCAACGAGATCACCGCCCACAACCTCTTTGGCGAAGATCACACCAAGTCCTACGACACCTTCGGCGCGGCGATTGAAGCGCTGCTCAACAACGACGTAGACGCGGTGGTCGTGGATCGCCCGGCTGCGGAAGGCTACGAGGCGGCGCAGGGCGGCATGAAGACCCTCTCCGAGTCGCTCGCCGGAACCGAAGGCTTAGCCTTCCCCTTCCCCAAAGGCAGCGATCTGGTCGCGCCCGTCAACGCGGCGATGGCGTATCTGCAATCGACCGGGCGCTGGAATCAGATTTACACCCGCTGGTTCAACGAGCCGACTCTGCCCGATCTCGCTGGACGCACCGTGACCATCGCGGTTGAAAACGCCTACCCGCCCTATAACTACATCGACACCGACGGCAACGCGGTCGGCTGGGATTACGACACCTTCCGCGCCCTGTGCAAGCGTCTGAACTGCACGCCCGACTTCCAGCAGATGGCATGGGACGGGATGCTGATCGCCGTGTCGCAGGGACAGGTAGACGTGGCAGCCGACGGCATCACCTACACCGCCGACCGCGCCCAGTCGGTCGATTTCTCCAGCCTGTACCAGTCCTACGACGAAACTCTGCTGGTGCGCGCCGACGAAGACCGCTTCACCACCTCGGCAGAACTGAAGGCGATCCCCGGCTACATGGTCGCCACCCAAATCGGCACCACCAACGAGATCACCGCCCACAACCTCTTCGGGCAGGACAACACCAAATCCTACGACACCTTCGGTGCGGCGATTGAAGCGCTGCTCAACAACGACGTGGACGCAGTGGTGGTGGATCGCCCCGCCGCTGAAGGCTACATCGTCGCGCAGGGCGGCATGAAGACCCTCGCCGAGTCGCTCAACGGCACCGAAGGACTCGCGTTCGCCTACCCCAAAGGCAGCGATCTGGTCGCGCCCATCGACGCGGCAATGGCGGCGCTGGAAGCCGACGGCACTTGGGACGACATCTATCACACGTGGTTTGACACGCAGACCGCGCAGTAGTCGAATCCATTAGGGGCAGGCAGCAGCCTGCCCCATCCAACCAAGAGAAGGTAGACCCATTGGCTGAGTCAGGTTCCGTCGCATCCGACTATCGAGCGCCGCGCCAGTTCTTCGACGTGCGCGTTTTCTCGCGCAACTTGATTCAGCGGCGAAGCTGGTTTATCGCCTTCGTGTTGATCGATGCGCTCGTCATCTACGCGATAGCCACCAGCCCGATTTTGCAGGATGCGTGGAACTACATCTGGCCCGGCATCACCGTGACGGTTGAGATCACGATTTTCTCGTTTGTTCTGGCGACCGTTATCGGGTTGGTTGTCGCGCTGGCGCGGGTTTCGCGTAACGTCGTGGTCTACAACACGGCGACCCTCTACGTCGAGCTGTTTCGCGGGCTGCCGCTGCTGGTGATCATCCTGATCTTCTCCTTCGTGATCACCCCAGCGTTCATTCAGTTCGCGTCCGGCATCCCCCTGCTCGACGACATCGTGCAGCGCCTCGCCGGAATCGATCCGAATCTCATCGGCACCACCACCATCAGCATCCGCAACATCCCGGATACCACCCGCATCCTGTTCGCCTTCGCCCTGACTTACGGCGCCTTCATGTCCGAAGTCTTTCGCGCCGGAATCGAGAGCATCGGCAAAGGGCAGACCGAGGCGGCACGCTCGCTGGGCATGAGCTACGTGCAGGCGATGCGCTACATCATCCTGCCGCAGGCGATTCGCAACGTGCTTCCCGCGATGGCGAACAATTTCGTGCTGCTGCTGAAAGACACGTCGCTCGCCTCCACCGTCGCCGTGCCCGAAATCTCCTACCTGACGCGCCAATATTCCAGCAACCGCTTTCGCTATCCGGAAGGCTTGCTCTGTCTGTCGCTGATCTACGCCAACCTGACTATCGTCATGTCGCTGGGGGTGTACTGGCTGGAGTCGCGCCTGCAAGGGGATCAGCGGGAGGAATGACCATGCAAAACGACGCGATTATCAGCGTGCGCGATGTCTCGAAGCACTTCGGTCACGTCCACGCGCTCATGAACGTGAGCATGGAGGTGCGCCCCGGCGAAGTGATCGTCATCATCGGCCCCAGCGGCTCCGGCAAAAGCACGCTCCTGCGCTGCATCAATCGTCTGGAAACCGTCGATTCCGGCGAAATTTGGGTGGATGGCATCCAGATCAACCACAAAGCGACCAACATCAACCGGGTGCGGGAAGAAGTCGGGATGGTGTTCCAGCAGTTCAACCTGTTCCCGAACATGACTGCGCTCGGCAACGTCATGCTGGCGCAGCAGATCGTCCGCAAGCGCGACAAAGGCAAATCCGAAGAAACCGCGCGCCGCCTGCTGAACAAAGTCGGCATCCCCGAAAAAGCCAACGTCTTCCCCGCCAAGCTCTCTGGCGGTCAGCAGCAGCGAGTCGCCATCGCCCGCGCGCTGGCGATGAACCCCAAGATCATGCTGTTCGACGAGCCGACCTCCGCGCTCGACCCCGAAATGATCAAGGAAGTGCTGGACGTGATGCTCGACCTCGCCAAAGAAGGCATGACTATGGTGGTCGTCACCCACGAAATGGGCTTCGCCCGCGCCGCCGCCGACCGCGTGATCTTCATGGACAAGGGCGAGAAGCTCGCCGAAACCACGCCTCAAGACCTGTTCGACAACCCGGAACACGAACGCCTGAAGCTGTTCCTCAGCAAAATTCTGTGAGCGGTCAGCAGTCAGCTTTCAGCGGTCAGCAAGAGCAGCCTGAGTCTGGTCAGTATTCAATATCCTTACATGATGGAAACTGTAGGGGCACGACATGTCGTGCCCTGCCCCCCTAACAAAAGGGCGGCTCGCACGCCGCCCATAGGGATCAAGTTAAGAAATCTCGCCTCTCAATGAAGGGTTTGCCCGCACCGCGAGGGGTTTAAACCCCTAACTATAAACCACTTAGCGACCCACTGAAGGGGTCGCCGAAAAACGCAGGGGCAACGACCGTCCCTTCAGTGGACGGTTAGGATTTGTGTAGCCGAGGGTTCGAACCCTCGGCGGCACGAGCGAACCCGCCCACTCAATCGCTTATCTTGATCCCTATGGGCGGCTCGCACGCCGCCCATGTTATCGCTCTAGCTAATTGCTAAATGCTAACTGCCGTCCGCTGTCCGCTATCCGCTGATCTGCGCCCAATAGATGTCCGGGATGAACATGGTATGCACGAACAGCCGCATGTCCGGCGTGAGCGTCAGCCCCGCCAGCGGCGCATCGAGGTTGGTGTACAGCACGATTTCCACCTGATCGTTGGTGCAGCCGCCGTTCGCCCTGCACACCGCCGGATCGACCCGCCCCACCAGCCCGCGATTGCCCAGCGCGTAAGCGAAATACAGCTTGCCGTCGCTGCCCAGTTGCAGCCCGGTCGCGTTCTGCAAGCCGCTCACCAGCACGTGATTAGTATCGGCGTTCATGGTCTCGCCATTGATCACGCCTTGGTAGGGATACCACTCAATCGAGCGGCGGGTGCTGCCGTAGTTCGCGATGTAGAGCGTCTGGTCGTCGTGCGCGATGCCCATCGGCGACGCCAGCCCATCCATCACCGTCTGAACGTCACCGCTCCGGCTGATCAAATCGAGCGTGCTGTCCAGCAGGTTGGTCAGCAGAAAGTGCTGATCGTCCACGTAGGAAATGCCCCACGGCCCCTTCAGGTTGCGGACGATGGTCTGCACGCCGCCGCTGCGTGTGACTTTCGTCAGCGTGTTCGCCTGATAATCCGGTATCCACATGGTCAGGTTGTTGCGTGCATCCGCCTCGACGTACAACGTCTGCGCGTTGTGGATGCCGTAGATGTACGCGGTCGTATCCCCGGTGGTGTCGTTGATCACGTAAATCGTGCCGTCGCCGGTACAGGAGGTGTAGAGCGTGTTGTTGAGCCAGAAGATCTCGTTAGGGCGCTGCACATTTCCGGTCAAAATCGACAAGTCCGCCTGAGTGAGCGCCTGAAACTGGCTCGCCGCCGGAGCGGACGAGGTCACTGGCGCAGGAGTTGGCGTCTTGGATGGCGCGGGTGTCGGGGTTGTGAGTTCCTGCGCTGCCGCAGCAAAAACCACCTGCCCGATCAGCGCGGCAGCCAGCAAAAGCGATGCAATTTTACTCATACGCTTCCTGTTTCACCTGAACGATGGGGATCGAGACGAAAAAGGTCGTCCCGCTGCCCGGCTCGCTCTCCAGCCAGACTTTGCCGCGATGATTTTCCACCACCGCCTTGACCAAGCTTAAGCCCAGTCCGGAGCCGGAGACGTGTTCGGTGCCCTTCTGATTCGCCCGATAAAAGCGGTCGAAGACCCGGGTCTGCAATTCTTTGGCGATGCCCACGCCCGTGTCCACGACTTCAAAGCACAGACGGCTGTCATCCTGTCGCGCGCGCAGTGTAACCGCGCCGCCCGGCAGCGTGAACTTGATCGCGTTCTCGACCAGATTGATGATCGCTCGCTCGAACTGATCCACGTCGCAGGCGAATTCCGGCAGCCCATCCGCGACTTCGGTTCGCAGCGTGATTTTACCATCCAGCGCCCGCTCGCGCAGTTCGTAGATCACGTTTTGCACGATTCGAGCCGGATGGCTCATTTCCAGCGACATCGCGCCGGATTTTACTCGTTCGAGGTCGAGGATGCCCCGGATGATCCGCTCCATGCGCTGAAGCTGCTTGTCGATCACCTTGACCGACTCCCACACTTCATCGTCCGCCACGTCCATCAGATCGTCTTGCAGCAGCTCGAGGTTCGCCATCGCCGCTTGCAGCGGGTTCTTGAGGTCGTGGCTGGTCATGCGCACCATTTCGCTCTTGATGCGATCCAGTTCCTTCAACTGCGTCACGTCGTTGAGCACCGCCACCCATCCCCGAAGCCGCCCTAGCCGGGTCAGCGAGCATTGGTAGATTTTCTCGCCCCACGCCACCTCGTAGCTATACGCCTGATGGTGACGCAGGTGCCGTATCACCGCGAGATAGTCGTCCGGCAGCGCCGAAGCCGGAACCAACTGCTGGATCGGGCGATCCATGCCTTCAATCGAGAATAACGCCTTCGCCGCCGGGTTCGCAAAGATCAGCTTGAACTGGCGGTCGACCGCCAATACCGCGTTTTCGGTGCTGTCCAGCACCGCCTCAAGCTGGCTGCGTGCGATTTCGACCTGCTGGGTCAGTTCCGCCTGTTCCTTGAACAGCCGGTTATGCACAATAGCGACTGCCGCCTGCGCGCCCAGCAGTTCCAGCATATACACGTCTTCGTTCCAGAACAGCCGCCCGTGACGCTGCGCCGCCACCACCAGCAGCGCGCCAATCGCCTCGCCGCCGTGCATCAGCGGCGTGCAGATCACCGAGCCGAAGGTTTCGCGCGCAAACGGCAGATCGTCCGCGCCCCGCCACTCGCGGGCATAATCGTCCAGCAGCACCGACTGGCGGGTCTGGGTCACGGTTCCGGCGAGTCCGTCTTTCAGGGCTAGTTGGCGACCGCTTGGCAGTTCGTGCGCGAAGGCAAGCTGAAGCTGATCCCGCTCGTTCAGGAAGATGCCCACGCCGTCCGCGCCCAGCAGTGACGCCGCCAGCATCGCAATCTGGCTCAGCAGCGCATCGATCCGCGCTTGGCTGGTGATGGCGACGTTCACTTTGCGGATCGCGTCCACTTCCGAGTTTCGCTCCGCCAGCGGGCTGATGATCTCCTGCCCCAGAATGCCGAAGCTGATGATCAGCGCGGCGATGGCGCTGATGTTGATCGACAGCGAGAGGATTTGCAGTTCCGGGTTCAGAAAGCCGAAGCTCTGCCCAATCACGAACAGCGCGATTCCGGCTTCGACCGTCCGGGAGCGGATTTTGCGACGATAGCGCCAGAGCAGGTACAGCGTGCTCCAGTCGAAGATCACGTAAAACACCACCAGCAGCGGCTGCGACTGATAGTTGAAGTATCCGGTGCTGCCCGCGACGAACGACGAGGGCGCGTCCGCGAGGATCGGCAGCAACCGGAACGCCAGCAGTACCAGCAGTCCCGCCAGCGCCAGCATTCGAAACCGCCGGGTGAGCGCCTTGACGATCACCGCCGTCAGGATGTAAATCGCCACGCTCGATCCGGTGAAGCCCAGTTCCATGAAGCCGATCATCAGGCGCAGCAGCGGCGACTGCGCGTCGATCAGCGTCAGCACCTGCGACAGCAGCGACCCACCGTTCCACAAAATCACCAATGAGAGGAAAACTGCGAAAAATTGGTTCAGTTCTTTATGGACATCATGCCAGAGGATGATCACCAGAAATGCCAGCGCTAACGGCAGCATCACCGCGTTGATCAGCAGGGTGATTGCGTTCAGCCCGGACACGATCCGGCGTTCCTAGAGCGACTTCTGCGGGGCGATAGGCTGTTTCTCGAAGCGGTAGCCGACGCGGTGTTCGGTGAGGATGTATGCCGGGTTCGCAGCGTCCCGCTCGATCTTCCGGCGCAGTTGGCTGATGTACACGCGGGGATAGTACACGTCGTTGATGTACTCACGCCCCCACACCTGTTCGAGCAGATCGCGCTGGGAAACCACCTGCCCCGAATTTTCCAGCAGCACCGCCAGCAGCTTGAACTCGGTCGGCGTGAGATGCACAGGCGTGCCTTCGACGTACACCTGCCGCCGATGCAGATCGACGTTGAGATAGCCGTCGTTGTAATGCTGGTCGATGTCCGAGCTGATCATTTGCGCGCGCCGCAGCAGCGCGCTCACCCGCGCCACGAACTCGTTGAGCCGCACCGGTTTCGCCAAATATTCGTCGGCTCCGGCGGTCAGCCCTTCGATAATGTCGTCTTCCGTGATCGCCTGAGCCGAGAGCATCATGACCGGCGTATCCGAAACCTCACGAATCCGTCGGCAAACCGTCAGCCCATCCATACCCTCAGGCATGATAATATCTAAGATAACGATGTCGGGGCGTTCGGAATGAAAGGCGCGAACCGCGTCCAGCCCGTTCTGGCAGGCGATCACTTCGAAGCCTTCGCGCTTTAACTTACGACCTAAGGCGTCTCGTATGGCTTGCTCGTCGTCTACGATCATCGCTTTCATTATTTCAGTGTAACATTGGCTCTGTTGCACGACAAGTAGGTTAGAGTCCTATCTTTCTTAACGGACGGGCTATAATGTTGGGTAGGTTGTTACCACAAGAAAGGTGCGGAATGGCGAGAAATCTCTTTCTGGCTCTGGTGATCGTCCTGATGGCGAGCGCCTGTAATCTGGCGGGCGCGCCCTCACAGGAACAGATCGCGCAGACCGCAACCGCCGAACTGACCGGAGCGCCATCGCGCACCCCCTTATCGACCAGCGGCATCCCCACCACCTTCCCGGTGGCGCAGCCGACCAGCCTGCCGACCTTCTTATTCCCGACGGCGATTGTCAGCTTCCCGACCAGCGTCCCGCCCGTGATCTTTCCCACCAGCGTCCCGCCCGCCATTTTCCCAACCAACACCCAGCTTCCGGTCAGTATCGTCATTCTGTCGCCGGTGCCCGGCAATATCGTCGCCGGAAACGTGCAGATTCTCGGCTCGGCGATTTACCCGCAGTTCCTTCAATATCAGGTGGAATACGGTCCCGATCCCAACCCCAGCAATCTCTGGTTCCCGGCGACTTCCGCCGTGACCAGCCCGGTGCTGAACGGGCTGCTCGGCATCTGGAACACCACCATTACGCAGGACGCCAAGTATCAACTGCGGCTGCGCGTTTACCTGCGCGACGGCACCCTGCTGACCACGGTCGTCAACAACATCACCGTCCAGAATCACATCAACACGCCGATTCCTTCGTCCACGCCCAACGTGCCCCGTCCGATTGCCGCTTTCACGCAGGACAAAGCCGCTGGCGACGTGCCGCTCACCGTGCATTTCATCAACCAGTCCAGCGGCACCATCAACGCCATCACGTGGAATTTCGGCGACGCCAATTCCAGCAACGAAGTGAACCCGCAGCATACCTTTGGCGCGCCGGGGCTGTATACCGTCACCCTCACCGTGAGCGGACCGGGCGGGTCGTCCAACGTCTCGCGCCAGATCAACGTCACCAGCCCGACCGCGCCGGTCGCTGGCTTCACGCAGGATCAGGCGACGGGTTTGGCGCCCCTGACCGTCCACTTCCAGAATCAGTCCACTGGCAGTATTACGTCCTATCAGTGGAGCTTCAGCGACGGCTCGACTAGTTCCGAGCAGAATCCGACCCACACCTTCGTGCAGCCCGGAACCTACAACGTGTTCCTGACCGTGAGCGGCCCCGGCGGCTCGTCCAGCGTGACCCGCCAGATCAACGTGACCAGTCCGGTGCCGCCGACCGCCACCTTTACCAGCACCTTCACGCCTACCTTCACGCCGACCATCACCCCGACGCCGACCAATTCCACCACCCCGGTCACGCCGACACCGACCTTCACCTCCACCGCGACCTTCACGCCAACGGCAAGCTTCACCGCCACCGCGACGCCGACCAACACGACCACCCCGGTGCCACCGACCGCCACCTTGACCCCCAGCGATACCACGACGGCGGTTCCGCCCACTGCCACCAATACCAATACCGAAGTGCCCCCGCCGCAGGCGATGTTCGCCGCCAGTGTCGCGCCCAATGATCCGCTGACGGTGCAGTTTACCGATCAATCCACCGGGCAGATTGCGCAGTGGTCGTGGGACTTCGGCGACGGCGGCACCTCCGACCAGCAGAGTCCGAGCCACCGCTACAGCGTGGGCGGCAGCTACACCGTCACCCTGACCGTGATCGACCTGCAAAGCCGCGCCTCGCAGTTCGCGGGCGTGGTGACCGTGGTTGAACCTGCAAACGCGAACTTCTCCGCCCAACCCACCGATCTGAACGTCCAGTTCATCGATCAATCGACCGGGCAAATTGTGCAGTGGGCGTGGGACTTTGGTGACGGCAGCGGCTCGCAGGATCAAAATCCCAAGCACACCTACGCCGCCGCCGGAACCTACACCGTCACCCTCACCGTCACCGACGCCAACGGGCGAACCAGTCAGGCGCAGCAGCAGGTCAGCGTCACCGCGCCCATCCAAGCCAATTTCACTGCCCAGCCCACCGACCTGAGCGTTCAGTTCGTCGATCAGTCCACCGGGCAGGTCGCGCAGTGGGCATGGGACTTCGGCGACGGCGGCGGCTCGCAGGATCAAAATCCGCAGCACACCTATGCGACCGCCGGAACCTATCCCGTGACTTTCACCGTCACCGATCCGAACGGGCGCTCCAGTCAGGCGCAGCAGCAGGTCACCGTGACCGCGCCGATCCAAGCCAACTTCTCCGCGCAGCCCACCGACCTGACCGTACACTTTGTCGACCAGTCCGTCGGGCAGATCGTGAGTTGGGCATGGGACTTCGGCGACGGCGTGGGTTCCTCGACCGATCAGAATCCGCAGTACACCTACGCTCAGGCGGGCACTTACACCGTCACCCTGACCGTCACTGATCCCAACGGACGAACCAGCCAAGCGCAGCAGCAGGTCACGCTGAATGCGCCCATTCAGGCAGCCTTCGCCGCGCAGCCTACCGATCTCACCGTGCAGTTTGTGGATCAGTCCACCGGACAAGTCGCGCAGTGGTCGTGGGACTTCGGCGACGGCAGCAGTTCGCAAGACCAAAATCCGCAGCATCTCTATGCGGCAGGCGGAAGCTACACCGTGACCCTCATGGTCACCGATCCCAATGGCAAGACCAGCATCGCCCAGCAGCAGGTCAGCGTCACCGCGCCGGTTCAAGCCAACTTCGCCGCTCAGCCCACCGACCTGTCAATTCAGTTGGTCGATCAATCCAGCGGGCAGATCGCGCAGTGGAATTGGGACTTCGGCGACGGCAGCGGCTCGCAGGATCAAAACCCGCAGCACAGCTACGCCTCAGCCGGAACCTATACCGTTACTCTGACCGTCACCGACTCCGAATGGACATTCCAGCCAGTCCCAGCAGCAGGTGAGTGTCGCCGCGCCGGTGCAAGCCAACTTCACCGCCCAGCCCACCGATCTCAATGTCCAGTTCATCGATCAGTCCACCGGACAGATCGCGCAGTGGAATTGGGACTTCGGCGACGGCAGCGGCTCGCAGGATCAAAACCCGCAGCACACCTATGCGCAGCCGGAGACCTACACTGTCACTCTCACCGTCACCGACCCGAATGGGCATTCCAGCCAATCCCAGCAGCAGGTGAGCGTCGCCGCGCCGGTGCAAGCCAACTTCACCGCCCAGCCCACCGATCTCAACGTCCAGTTCATCGACCAGTCCAGCGGGCAGATCGCCCAGTGGAATTGGGACTTCGGCGACGGCAGCGGCTCGCAGGATCAAAACCCTCAGCACAGCTACGCCTCAGCCGGAACCTACACCGTCACTCTCACCGTCACCGATCCCAACGGGCGATCCAGCCAATCCCAGCAGCAGGTGAGCGTCGCCGCGCCCGTCCAAGCCAACTTCACCGCGCAGCCCACTGACCTGACCGTCCAGTTCACCGATCAGTCCAGCGGGCAGATCGCCCAACACCAGTGGGATTTCGGCGACAACGGCGGCAGTTCCACCGACCAGAACCCGCAGTACACCTATTCGCAGCCCGGCACCTACACCGTCACCCTCACCGTCACCGACGTGAACGGGCAGTCGAGCGTCGCCCAGCAGCAGGTGAACGTCGCCGCCCCGGTTCAGGCGAACTTCACCGCTCAGCCCACTGACTTGAGCGTCCAGTTCACCGATCAATCGACCGGACAGATCGCGCAGTGGCAGTGGGACTTCGGCGACAACAGCGGCAGCTCCACCGACCAGAATCCGCAGTACGCCTACTCGCAGGCGGGCACTTACACCGTCACCCTCACTGTCACCGACGCGAATGGGCAGTCGAGCGTCGCCCAGCAGCAGGTCACCCTGAACGCGGCGCAGCGCCCGCCCAGCGTGGTGGACAGCACCCCAATCCTGCCGGACTTCAACGCCTTGCACGATGTACTGCGCGGCATCTACGCCAACGGCGTCAACAGCATGGGGGTTCAGGCGACCGTTTTCAGCATGGCGGGCGACAGCATCCTTACGCAGCCCGGCATCCTCAGCCCGTTTGCGTCCGGCGGTCAGTACAATCTGAACAATCATGGAGATTTGCAAGCCGCGATTGATTGGTTCAATACGTCGAACGGACCCGGTGGCGGCAGCTTCAGCCACAGCAGCCTCGCCGTGAACCCGAACTGGACGGCGCAAGACCTGCTCAACCCCGCCAATGCTGATCCGTCCTGCAGCGGCGATTCGCCGCTCGCCTGCGAGCTGCATCAGCTTCACCCGACCGTGATGTTGATCGCGGTGGGCGCGAACGATGCCCGTAACGGCACCGACGCCGGCAGTTTCGCGGCGACCTTGAGCCAGATCGTCAGCGTAGTCGAGCAGAACGGCGCCATTCCGGTGCTGCTGACCATCCCCGACGATGGCAGCAGCCCGAACACCGAAGCCATCAACGAGGCGATTATCACGGTCGCGCAGCAGAACAGCGTGCCGCTGCTGAACGCAGCCCGTGCGTTGAACGAGCTGTCTAACTTCAACTTGGACGCCGCACCCAATGGTCCCGGCGCGCTCGGCAACAGCGCGGTCAAAAATTACGGTATCAACGCGCTTAACCTCGACCTCTTGCAAGTGTTGAGCGACGCGCGTAACATCATCTTCCCGGATGCGTAAGCAGTCCACAGGGGCATGGGCATCCCCCATGCCCCGCTTCAAAGGTGAACGGATGCAGCGCAAGTTCGCACAGCTTCTATTTCTTTGCCTGCTAATCGCGGCGGGGTGCCGGGGTAACAATGACACCCCCTCGCTGATCGTCTCGCTGAGCGTCGATGGTCAGGAGCGCAGCTATCCGCAGCCGATTGCCATCACCGTCGGCGAGTTTCTGCGGCAGGCGAAGGTCGAGCTTGGCTCGCTGGACGAGGTAACGCCGCCGCTGTTCACCCAGATCAGCGACGGAATGCACATCACCGTCGCCCGCGTCGAGGAAACGCAGGAATGCGAAAATCAGGAACTCGCCTTCCACGAAAACCGCATCCCCAACGAGGGCTTGAGTCCCGGCGAGGAACAGGTTGCGCAGGCGGGGCAAAGCGGCGTCGAGGAAATCTGCTACCGGGTCACCACCCGCGACGGCAAGCAGCAGGATCGCGTGCCCGTCCGCACCACCGTGATTACCGCGCCGCAGGACGCCATCATCTACGTTGGACCCAGCGGGCAGCTTGACACCGTGCAGATCGAGGGGACGCTCGCCTACGTCAGCAACGGCAACGTCTGGGTGATGCGCGGCGTCAGCAGCAACAAGCGCCTGCTCACCACCTCTGGCGATCTGGACAACCGGGTGTTTACCCTCACCCCTGACGGGCATCAACTGCTGTTCAGCCGCAAAGCCTCCGACCCGACCTTCTTCAATCAACTCTGGCTGATCGAGGACACCACCAACGTCAACGCCGAGCCGGTCATGCTGCGTCCGCAGAACGTGCTCTATGCCGACTGGGTGCCCGATCAGCCGGACACCATCAGCTATTCCAGCGGTGAGATCACCCAGAACAGCCCCGGTTGGCAGGCGTACAACGATCTGTGGATCATGCGCATCGATCCCAATACCGGCGATTCGCTCAACGCGCGCCAACTGGTGGATCGATCCAGCGGTTGGCTGAATAGCTGGTGGGGAACCGGCTTCCAGTGGTCGCCGGACGGCAGCAAGCTGGCGTGGGTGCGCGCCGATTCGATGGGCTTAGTTAACACCAACACCGGAGAATTCCAAACCCTGCTCACCTACCCGGTGTTCAGCACCCGTCAGCCGTGGTCGTGGCGCGCCAGCGTCTCGTGGTCGCCCGACCAGAGCCTGATCCTGACCAGCGTGCATGGGCTGCCGCTCGGCAGCGAACCCGCCGAAACCAGCCCCGCTTTCCACGACGCCGTGACCGCCGTCGATGGCTCCTTCTCGGCGGACGTGGTCGCCAATGCGGGCATCTGGTCGAAGCCGAAATACTCGCCCCTGATCACCGACGCGAACGGGCAGCAGCACGGCTACATCGCCTATCTGCGCGCCCGCGACCTCGCCAACAGCATCAGCGAGTCGGCGGAATACGATCTGGTGGTCGCCGACCGCGACGGCAGCAACGCCAGTATCCTGTATCCGGCGTCCGGTCAGCCCGGCATCACCGCCAACGCGCCCTTCTTTGCGTGGAGTCCATCCGGGAACCAGATCGCCTTCATCTATCAGGGCAACCTGTGGGTGGTGGACGTGGAATCCGGCGTCGCCCATCAACTCACGCTGGATCGAGGCGCGACCAATCCCATCTGGACGCAATGAATGAAGCGCCAGTTGTTGATCCTCGTGATCGCGCTGGTGGTGCTCGCGGGCAGCCTCGTCACCGCCGGGGCGACTCTGCATGACCGCGACTTTGATCTGCGCGGCTACGTCGATGCCACGCAGAACTCCGACCTGCCCTACTACATTCCGCAACTCGGCGTCAACGCCGAACTGACCCAGTACGATCCCGCCCAACTGACTCACCAGCTTGACCTGATGCGTCAGGCACAGATCACGTGGGTGCGCCAGTTCTTCCGCTGGGATCAAATCGAGCCGCATCCGGGCGTCTTTCAGTGGGATCGGTGGGACGCGATTGTCCAGCCCTTCGCGGGCGATCCGCAGTTGAAGCTGGTGGCGGTGCTGGTCAATTCGCCGGAGTGGGCGCGCGATCCCGCCAAATCCGTGACCGCCCCGCCCACTGATCCGGCTGCATTCGCCGCCTTCGCGGGTGCCTTCGCACAGCGCTACGGCGCAACCATTGATTTCTATCAAATCTGGGACGAACCCAACCTCTCCGCCGCGTGGAGCGGCGAGCCGCGCCCGGTGGATTACCTTGCGCTGCTGCAAGCGGCTTACGGCGCGATTCACGGCGCGGACAGCGGCGCCACCGTGATCGCGGCGGGGCTGGCGCCCACCACCGAAACCGGCCCCGCCAACCTCAGCGACATCCTCTACCTGCAAGACCTGTACGCGCTCGGCGCTGCGCCCTACATGGACGCGGTCGCCGCCAAGCCCTACGGCTTCAATACCTCGCCCGACGATCCGACCGTCCGCGACGACACCCTGAACTTCTCGCGCATGGTCGCGCTGCGGGAGGTGATGGTGCAGCACGGTGACGGCGCCAAAGCCTTGTGGGCGAGCGCGTGGGGCTGGAACAGCTTGCCCGATAATTGGCAGGGTGAGCCGTCCATCTGGGGCGAAGTGAGCCACAGTGAGCGGCTCAGCTACACCCTCGCCGCCCTCGACCGCGCCGACCGGGAATTCCCGTGGTTGGGCGGCATGATCCTTCAGCAGTGGCAGCCTGCCGTGCCTGCCGACGATCCACAGTGGGGCTTCGCGCTGATGGATGCGCAGGGCGAGCCGACCCCGCTGTACAGCGCGCTGGCTCAGCGACCGCCGCCCGCCGCCGCCTCGAACGGGCTGTATTTCCCGGCGAACCGCTTCGCCCGCTACTCCGGCGTCTGGACCTTTGGCGATCTGGGCGCGGACATCGGCTGGGTGCAGGACAGTCAGCTCGACTTCAGTTTTCAGGGCAGCGACCTAGCGCTGCTGGTACGCGAGGACGACTACGTCGCCTACCTGTACGCGACGGTGGACGGTCAGCAAGCCAACGCCCTCCCCCGCGACGCCTCCGGCGACGCCCTGCTCAACCTGACCAGCGATACCCGCCAGCCCGAAACCGACCTCGTCCCGGTCGCGCGCGGCTTGGGTTTGGGCGAGCATACCCTGCACGTCGCGGCGGATCGCGGCTGGGATCGCTGGTCGCTGGCGGGCTTCGCCGTCAGTTCCGGCAGTCTCGCCGATCCCTACAGCCGCCAGATCGGGGTCGCGCTGTTCACGGCGCTGATTTCGGCGCTGGCAGCAGTGGTCACGGCGGCGCGGATCAACTGGACGCCGCTGAGTCAGCGTTCGGCAGGACTCTGGTCGCGGTTGGGCGACGCTGGGCAGATCGCCATCAGCGTGATCACCTCGCTGGCGCTCATGGTCGGGATGCTACTCACGTGGGACGATGCCGTCCCCGATCTGGTCCGCCGCGAGCCGGTGCAGTTAGGGCTGGCAATTCTCACAGCCGGGCTGATCTACGTGCAGCCGCAGGTGATGGTCACGCTGGCAGCGCTGCTGGTGCTGTTTGTCGTGGTCTACCATCGCCTCGATCTGGGGCTGATGCTGACCGTCTTTTACACGCCTTTCTTCCTGTTCCCGGTGGAACTGTACAAATTCGCCTTCCCCATGTCTGAACTGCTGGCGCTACTGACGGCGGCGGCGTGGGCGCTGCGAGCGCTGGCGGCGTGGGGGCGGAATCGCCAGAGCGCCATGTCGCTGCCCGCACGCGGCTTCTGGCGCGGGTGGACGCCGCTGGATTACGGCGTGGCGGCGCTGGTGCTGGTGGGCGCGGTCTCGCTGGTGTGGGCGGAACAGCGCGGCGCAGCCCTCACCGAACTGCGCACGCTGCTGATCGAGCCTGCCCTGTTCTACGCCGTCCTGCGCACCAGCGCCCGCGACCGCCGCGCCCTGCTCCGCCTGATCGACGCGCTGCTGGTTGCCGGAATCCTCGTCGCCGTGATCGGGCTGTACCAGTTCGCCAACGGTCAAGCCATCATCACCGCCGAGGGCGGCGTCGAGCGGCTCGCCAGCGTTTACGGTTCACCCAACAACGTCGGGTTGTTCTTGGGGCGCTGCATCCCCTTTCTGCTGGCGTTCCTGCTGATCCGCGTCGACACCCCGCGCCGCATTCTAGCGGGCATCGGCTTGTTGATCGTGTTGATCGCGGTCCTGCTCAGCCAGAGCGCCGGGGCGCTGTTTCTCGGCATTCCGGCAGCGGTCGCCGTCGTACTGCTGCTGATCTACGGCAGGCGCGGCGTGATCGCCATCCTCGCGCTGGCGGCGGCGGGCTTGGCGGGCTTCGCGCTGGCGCTGCGATCGGCGCGCTTCGCCCGCGTGCTGGATTTTTCAGAAGGCACCAATTTCTTTCGGATTCGGGTCTGGCAGAGCGCGCTCGAGATGATCCACGACCACCCGATCACCGGGCTGGGGCTGGATCAGTTCCTGTACGCATATCGCGGGCGCTACATCATGCCGGATGCGTGGCAGGAGCCGAATCTCTCGCACCCGCACGATTTCCTGCTCGATTTCTGGGTGCGGCTCGGCATCTTGGGTGTGATCGTCTTTTTCTGGCTGCAAGCCGCTTTCTGGCGCAGGACGTGGCGGCTCTACCGCGCCTTCCAGCGCCGCGATCCGCTGCTGCTCGCGCTGGTGATCGGCATGATGGGCAGCATGATCGACCTGCTGGCGCATGGACTGGTCGATAACAGCGTGTTCGTCAACGATCTGGTCTACGTATTCCTGCTGCTGCTCGGCGTCAGCGCCAATTTGACTCGTTTGGAGGCAGTCGATTGAAATTAGGCTTGAATCTGGTTGGAATTCTGGTTCTGCTCACCGGAGCGATCTGGTTCTTGCAGGGAATCGGCATCTTGCAGGGATTCTGGATGAGCAATCAGCCACAGTGGTTATTGATCGGACTGCTGCTAATGATCGTCAGCGTCGGCGCACTAATCCTGAACAATCGTCGTCGGGAGCGCCCGTGAACATCGACTGGTCGCGGGTCGCCCCGGTGCTGGTTTCGATTGCCGTCATCATCGTCATCGCCATCGTGCGTCAGTATTCGCGCACCTTTGCCGCCATCGCCGCGACCATGCCGCTGAACATCCCGCTCGGCATGTGGATCATTTACTCCGGCTCCGACGATCATCAGGCGGCGCTGGCGGATTTCAGCCAAGCCGCCATGCTCAACATCATCCCCACGCTGATCTTTCTGGTGATCGCGTGGCAGTTGGCGCGCACCGGGCATTCCGCGCTGGAGACCATCGTGGTCGGCTACGTGGGGTGGGCGGTTTGTTTGGGGCTGGTGTTTTTGCTGCGCGCGCTGCTTGGGCGCTAGTGCGTATCGATTGGGGGTGCGGTCATGCGCCCCTACGAACGCGAATATCTGGTAAACTGTCACGAATTCTCTGCGCAGCCAAAGGGGTAGATGGTGCGAGTTTTGATTACGGGCGCGGCGGGCTTCATCGGTTCGCATTTATGCGACCGCTTTCTTGCCGAAGGGCACAGCGTCATCGGCATGGACAACCTGATCACCGGCAACGTGCGCAATATCGCGCATCTGGCGGGCAATTCGGAGTTTCTGTTCGTCCATCACGACGTGACCAATTACATCTACGTCAGCGGCGACCTCGACGCGGTGCTGCACTTCGCCTCGCCCGCCAGCCCGATTGACTATCTGAAGTTCCCGATCCAGACCCTCAAAGTTGGCGCGCTGGGCACCCATAACGCGCTCGGCTTGGCGTTGGTGAAGAATGCGCGCTTTCTGCTGGCATCCACCTCGGAAGTCTATGGCGACCCGCTCCAGCACCCGCAGCGCGAGGATTACGCGGGCAACGTCGATCCGATTGGACCGCGCGGCGTTTACGACGAAGCCAAGCGCTACGCTGAAGCGCTGACGATGGCGTATCATCGCGCGCACGGGCTGGACACCCGCATCGTGCGCATCTTCAACACCTACGGCCCGCGTATGCGCCTCGACGATGGGCGAGTGGTGCCCAATTTCATCGGGCAGGCGCTGCGCGGCGAGCCGCTGACCGTCTATGGCGACGGCTTGCAGACCCGCAGCTTCCAGTTCGTGGAAGATTTGGTCGAAGGCGTGTACCGCCTGCTGCTGAGCAGCTTCAACGAGCCAGTCAACATCGGCACCAGCGAAGAAATGAGCATCCTCGACTTCGCCAATCGGGTCAACGATCTGACCGGCAACCAAGCCGGAATCGCCTACCGCGAGAGCGAGCGTATCACGGGCGACCCGCAAACTCGCCGCCCGGATACCACCCGCGCCCGTGAAGTCCTCAAGTGGCAGCCGAGCATCCCGCTCAGCGTCGGCTTGCCCAAAACCATCGCCTATTTCCGCGAGGTGGTGTGACCCGTCGGCTAGCGCTCGGCTCGCCTGCTCCGATCTGGCTGCTGCTGGCGGTGGCGGTTGGCGTGCTGGCGGCGACTCAGCCCGCGCCGCTGACGGCAGTCGCGCTCTCGCTGGCGGCGTTCGCCCTGTTCGGCGCGATCACGCCGTTGAGCGCGCTGGTCATCCTGCTGATCCTCTCGCCGATGCGAACCCTGATCGAGACCGAAGCGCCCGGCGCGCTCCCGGTCGATATTGGTCAGCTCACGCTGGCGGCGCTGGTCGGCTATTGGCTGATCTTCTCGTTCACGCGGCGGCGATTACCGAGAATGGTTTGGTCGCCCGTGTATATCCCGCTGATCGGCTTTCTGATTGCAACCGGCATCAGCGCCTTTCATGCGCTCTCGATGAGCGCATGGCTGACCGAGTGGCTCAAGTGGCTCTCGGCGCTGCTGCTGGTCGCCTTCTGCCTCGATCTACGGCGAATGGGAGCCGTTGGTGTTCGGGCTGGTGCTGGCGGGTGCAGCCAACGCCGTGATCGGCATCTACGAGTTCTTCGGCGGCAGCGGCGCGCTGGTGCTGTTAATCGACAACCGCTTTTTCCGGGCATTTGGCACCTTCGGGCAGCCGAATCCCTTCGGCGGCTTCATGGGGCTGCTCGCGCCGGTTGCGCTGATGGCGGCGCTCGGCTACAGCCGCCGACTCTGGGCGATCTGGCGGGCGCACCGCCCGATTCCGGCATCGATCCCGCTGGCGGTGATCTTCTACACGGCCTCCAGCGCGCTGCTGGTCGCGGGCGTGATTATGTCGTGGAGCCGAGGCTCGTGGCTGGGCTTCGCCGCCTCGATGGGCGCGGTGCTGCTGGCGCTGCCCCGGCGCTGGTGGTACGGCGTGCTTCCGGTGGCGCTGGCGGCGCTGGTGATCGCCGTGCTGTGGATCAGCGGTCGGCTGCCCGCCTCAGTGATCAGCCGAGTGGAGAGCGTGACCGACGAAATCACCGCCTTCAGCGACGTGCGCGGCGTCGACATTACGCCGGAAAACTACGCCAACGTCGAGCGGCTGGCGCACTGGCAAGCCGCCATCAACATGATTCAGGCGAATCCGATCTTGGGCGTCGGCTTCGGCAACTACGAGGTCGCCTATCCCAGCTACAGCCTGCTCAATTGGGCGCTGGCGCTCGGTCACGCCCACAATTACTACTTGAATGTTTTCGCAGAGGCTGGCATCATTGGCTTAGGTGCGTATCTCGCGTTGTGGCTGACCGTGATCCTGCTGACGTGGCGCGCCCGCCGCCATCCTGATCCGCTCGCGCGGCTGATCGTGATCGGTCTGTTGGGTACGTGGACCTATCTCGCCGTTCACAGCCTGACCGATAACTTGTACGTCAACAACCTGTTCTTGCACTTGGGAGTCATGCTCGGCTTGCTTGCCGTGCTGCAAAGAACGCGATGCGTGAGGATGGAATGAGTCAGACCCGAACCCTGAAACGAGTTGCCGTCCGCAACCCGCTGGACGCGCCGATCACCGCGATTGCCACCCGCTTCGGCGGCAGCAAAGCCAAAGAAGTCGAGCGGTTCCTGAAATTCGCGGTGGTGGGCACCGTCGGCGCCATCATCAACTCCGGCTCGCTGTTCCTGCTTCAAGCGACCGTGCTCCCGCCCACGCTGCAAAACCCGGACTGGAACGTCACCCTCGCGGAGACCATCTCCTTCCTGTTGGCGATCCTCAGCAACTATTTGTGGAACCGTCTGTGGACCTACCCCGATTCGCGCTCGCGCAAGTGGCATCAGCAGATGGTGCAGTTCGGCGTGATCAGCTTCATCGGCTGGGTGGCGCGCACTATTTGGATCACGTATTTCCACGACGTGCTCGGTCACTGGCTGATGCCGACCCTGCTGCCCGTGATTCACTCGTTCCGTCCTGCCTACGTCCCCTCCCCCACCGGCGAAGCCAAGCTCGGATCAATGGCGGCGTGGTTCGTCGGCGTGATCGTGGTCATGATCTGGAACTTCTTCGCCAACCGCTACTGGACTTACAACGACGTGGATTGAGAGCAGTGCCGAGTGCTGAGTACCAAGTGCTGAGTAAAACCTATCCTCGTGAGACCAAACAAACCGGTTCTAGTGTAGGGGCACAGCGTGCTGTGCCCTTATTTTTCGTTTGGCTGCCCCTCAAGGAACGACGTTCTTGACTCAGTCCTCAGTCCTCAGTCCTCAGTCCTCCATCATTGCGATTGACTACACCCCCGCCTACGAGCAGGGCGGCGGAATCGGGCGCTACGTGCGCGAGCTGGTCGCCGCGCTCGCCCGGCAGCCCGACCAATTCGAGTACCGCCTGTTCGTCTCCGGCGCGAAACAGCTTCCCGCACTCCCCGGCAGCAACTTCATCTGGAGACCCACTCGGCTCAGCGACCGCACGCTGGCGCGGCTCTGGCAGCGCGCGCGCATCCCGCTCCCGGTCGAGGTCTTTACCGGATCGGTTGACCTCTACCACGCGACCGATTTCGTCCTACCGCCAACTCGCGCGCGGTCGCTGCTGACGGTTCATGACCTCTCGTTCGTGCGCGTCCCCGAAGCCGCCAGCCCGCCCCTGAAAGCCTATCTGGACGCGGTGGTGCCGCGCTCCGTCCGCCGCGCCGATCACGTGCTGGCGGATTCGCAGGCGACCAAAGCCGACCTGATCGCCCTGTATGACACGCCGCCGGAGAAGATCACGGTGCTGCTGAGCGGCGTTGATGCCCGCTTTCATCCGGTCAGCGATCCCGCCGTTCGCCCCAAATACACCATTCCGACGCAACCCTATATTTTCTCGGTGGGGACGGTGCAGCCGCGCAAGAACTACGCCCGGCTGATCCGCGCGCTGGCGGTGCTGCGCGAGCGTGGGCACGACCTCGATCTGGTAATCGCGGGCGGGCGCGGCTGGCTCGAAGACCCGATCCACGATGCGATTCGGGAGGCGCGGCTTGAGGATCACGTCCACCTGATCGGCTTCGCCGACGACGCCGATCTGCCCGCGCTCTACAGCGGCGCGCGGATCACGGCGGTACCGTCGCTGTACGAGGGCTTCGGCATCCCGGTGCTGGAATCGATGGCGTGTGGAACTCCGGTGTTGACCTCCAACATCTCGTCCCTACCCGAAGTCGCCGGGGACGCCGCCCTCACCGTCGATCCGACTGATCTGGACGCCATCATCGCCGAACTGGCGCGCTTGATCGACGACGAATCGCTGCGCGCCGACCTGATCGCCAAAGGCATCGCCCGCGCGAAAACTTTCACGTGGGATCGCTCGGCGCAGCAGCTCCGCGAGCTTTACGCGCGCCTATCTTAAAGCTGTAAGTTCCAAGTTGTGGTTATAATGTTGATGATCGTCAGAGATTTTAAACAAAGGCTGGGCTATGGCACGTCGATTTTCGATTAACCCCGAAAAACCGTTTTTCATCTACGACACGCGCGGCGAGTGGCACGCAACCGTACTCAATTGGTACATCTTCGATGGGCGCGGCGACTACATCGGCTTCGTCCGCAACGAAACTTACGACGTGTACACCACGTCGGGCGAGTGGATCGGCAACATCTTCCACGATGGGCGCATCGTCCGCAACAAAAACGTGGATCGCCCGCCGCTGCTCAAGCGTCTGCCGTCCAAGCCGCCCAGAGCCAAGCTGCCGCCGCGCGCGCCGCTGCCACCCATGAACGCGGAACTAGGGTTCAGCCGCATCGACGTGCTGGACTGGGACCCGGAAGTCTTCAAGCGCCTGTCTGACCTGATCCCCGATGCGGGTGAGGAGTAATGCGCGAGCGCAAGCCGATTTCCTATTCCCGTTTCACCCTCAGCGCGCTGATGGGTCCGCAGGAGGCGAACGCGCTTGGCAAGGTTCACGGCGGCGTGATCATGAAGATGGTCGATGAAGCGGGCGCGCTGGTCGCCATGCGCCATGCCGGAAACGCGGTCGTGACCGTCGCCATCGACTCGATGACCTTCATGGAGCCGATTCTGGTGGGGTATCTCGTCATGTGCAATGCCGAGCTGACTTACGTGGGGCATACCTCGATGGAAACGCGAGTCGAAGTCGTCACCGAAAACCCGCTGCATGGCGACCCCAAGACCACCAATATCGCCTATCTGGTTTACGTCGCCATCGACGCCGAGGGGCGCCCGACCGAAGTCCCGGAACTGGAATTCGAGACGCCGGAGCAGCGCGTCCGCGCTGAGCAAGCCCGCCTGCGTCAAGCCTACCGCAAGCAGCAGCGCGATCTGGAGCAGGCGTGAGCGTCCCCGAAGAACAGCGCGATTCCGCCCTTGTCCGCATCCTGTCTGAGGCGGGCGCCCGCCGTATCCTCAGCGCCGACGTGCCCGAACTGGGGCTGTCCGACCTGCCGCCTTACCCGTTCATGGCGGTAGTCGGTCAGTTGGAGATGCGGATTGCGCTCCTGCTGGCGGTGATCAACCCAGCGGTCGGCGGCGTGCTGTTGATCGGTCCGCGCGGAACTGGCAAGACCACCGCCGTCCGCAGCCTGACCGGAATTCTGCCGGATACGGAGGTCAGCGACTGCGAGGATGGCGCGCTGCCCATCGACATGCAGCAGCCCAACGCCTCCGTCCTCTACCCGGAGTGCTACGAAAAGTATCAAGCCGGTCAGACCATCTCCCACTACGAGCCAATCAAGCTGGTCGAGTTGCCGCTCAACGCGCGGCTGGAAGACGTGGTCGGCGGAATCAACGAGCGCATCGCCGTACAGCAGAACCGCGTCCGTCTGGAGCGCGGGATTCTGGCGCGGGCGGACAACAACCTGCTCTACATCGACGAGGTGAATCTGCTGGGCGACGAGATCGTGGACGCCATCCTCGACGCCGCCGCTCAGGGACACTACACCGTGCGGCGCGGCGCGATGGTGGGCACCTACCGCGCCCGCTTCGTGCTGATCGGCTCGATGAACCCGGAAGAAGGTCGCCTGCGCCCGCAGATCATGGATCGCTTCGGGCTGCGGGTGAACGTGCGCGGGCTGACCGCTCAAGCCGAGCGTATGGAAGTCTATCGGCGGGTGCGCCAGTACCGCCAGCATCCCGGCGCGTTCGTCAGCCAGTGGGAATTTGCCAGCACCGAAACCCGCGAGGAGATCATGCTGGCGCGCGACCTGCTCGCCGAGACCGCGCTGTCAGACGAAGCCGCCGACGTCGGACTGGGACTGGTGCGTGACCTCGACATCGACTCGCACCGTGCCGAATACACCATGTTCGAAGCGGCGCGCGCCTACGCCGCCGCCGATGGGCGTGATCTGGCGACGGTCGCGGACGTGCGCGCGGTCGCGCCGATGGCGCTGCGCCAGCGCCGCAGCGAGTTCATGGTCAACTTCTTCGAGAGCCAGCAGGCGGAAGACGAGCAGATACGCGGTCGCATCGATCACCTGCTCGGAAAATGATGCGCGTGTACCGCTGGATTTACGCCGCCCTCGCCTTGATGCTGGTCTGCTATGCCCTCCCCTTGGTGGTCAATTCCAGCGCCGCGCTCAGCCTGAATGCCTACGATCTGGCGGAATGGGCGAGTCTGCATCCCGCCGTGCGCGCCCAAACCCCAGCGCTGCTCACGACGCTGCTGCTGCGGCTGCCACTGGTCTGCATGGCGCTGCTGATCGCCTTCGGCACGCGGCGCGGACTCGCCCCGGCGCTCGTGGTGCTGGTGATCGCCGCTGCGCTGCTGCCGCCGGAGATCGTCCCCTTCCTCAGTGACAATCCTAATTCACGCCAGCAGAGCGCGCTGGCGCTGATCGCGCTGCTTGGCGGTGCAGCCGGGCTGAGCGGCATTCTGCCGCGCCAGCGGCGGTTCATCGCTGCCGGAATCGCGCTGATCGGCGCGGCGGCTTCGGTCATTGGGGCGATTCAGGGCAATAACCTGATGCGGGGCTTCGGCTTGCCCAGTCAGATCGGCTGGGGTGGGATAGCGCTCGTGCTGCTGTTCGGATTGACGGCGCTGCTGCTTGGGTATGAATCAAACAGGGTAGCTCGCGCTACCCTGAAAGGAACGTCAGACGCGGGTTAATGCACCATTCGTTCGTTGATGTACGTCACCGCTTCGCCGACCGTCGTGATCTTCTGGGCGTCCTCGTCGCTGATTTCGCCGCCGAATTCTTCTTCAAACTTCATGATCAGTTCGACCAAGTCCAGCGAATCGGCTTCCAAATCTTCGCGGAAGCGCGCGGACGGAATGACACGCTCTGGGTCTACGCCCAGTAGTTCAACCACGATACCACGAACCCGATCTTCAGTTGATGCCATCAGTCTACCTCCATTGGCGTGGGCATTGGGTTAGCGCAAATTATACCGATAATATGCCCTGCTGCCAGTGTTGACAGTCGTTCGCCTTATCGGGTACGATTGGCGCTTGTCACATAGAAGGAACACCGCTTCATGGCTAAAGTCACGGTCGATCCATCGATTGAAGATCGTAAGGCGGAACACATTCGCATTAACCTTGAGGAGAATGTGCAGTTTCCCCACCTGACGACCGGACTTGAGCGCTTTCGTTTCATGCATCAGGCGCTTCCTGAACTCAATCTCCGCGACATCGACAGCAGCGTCACCCTGTTCGGCAAGACCCTGAGCGCCCCGATTCTGATCTCGTCGATGACTGGCGGCACCGAAGTCGCCAACCGCCTTAACCAGCGGCTCGCCGAAGCCGCCCAGACCAACCGGATTGCGATGGGCTTGGGGTCGCAGCGCGCCGGGCTGCGCAACCCGGAGGTCGCCTACAGCTATCAAGTGCGGCAGATCGCGCCGGACATTTTGCTGTTCGGCAATCTGGGCGCGGTGCAGTTGAATTACGGCTACGGCGTGGCGGAATGTCAGCGCGCCGTCGATATGATCGAAGCCGACGCGCTGATCCTGCATTTCAACGTCTTACAGGAAGCGGTTCAGCCGGAAGGCGATACCAATTTCGCCGGGCTGCTGGCGCGGGTTGAGGACGTTTGCAGTCATCTGCCGGTTCCCGTGATCGCCAAAGAAGTGGGCTGGGGCTTCTCCGAACGGAACGTGCGCGATCTGGTCAATGCCGGGATTTCGGCGATTGACGTTGCCGGGTCGGGCGGGACTTCGTGGAGCGAGGTCGAATATCACCGCGCGCCCACCGCCTTCCACGCCCGCGTCGCCGCCGCCTTCGCCGATTGGGGCATTCCCACCGCCGACGCGGTGCAGTACGCGGTCAAAGCCGCGCCTAATCTCCCCGTGATCGCCAGCGGCGGGCTGCGCGACGGTATCGACATCGCCAAGTGTATCGCGCTCGGCGCTATCGCCGGGGGCATGGCGGGTCCCTTCCTGAAAGCCGCCGACCAATCGGTCGAAAGCGCGGATCAACTGATCCGCGAACTCGCCGCGCAGCTTCGCATTTCGATGCTGTGCAGCGGCGCGCGCACCATCGCCGAGCTTCAGCACATCCCGCTTCTGAAAGGGGATTCGCTTTGATGCAGTCGCTCACCGAGCATTTTCTGACGGCGCTCGACGCCACCATGCGCCAGATCGTCGCCGCCGTGCCGCTGGACGACGCGCCCGACTTCAGCACCATGCTCCGCTATCCGCTCGGTTGGGTGGATGAAAATAACCACCCCTACAGTCAAGCCAGCGGCAAACAGATTCGTCCGCTGCTGCTGCTGCTCTGCGCTCAAGCCGTTGGCGGCAACTGGCAGCTTGCCCTACCCGCCGCCGCATCGGTCGAGTTTCTGCACAACTTCTCATTGATTCACGACGACATCGAGGACGACAGCCCCACCCGGCGCGGGCGTCTTACTGTCTGGAAAATCTGGGGGCGCGCCAGCGCCATCAACGCGGGCGATGCCTTGTTCGCGCTGTCCTACAGCGCGCTTCAGCAGTTAGGCACCTCGCCAGAGATCACGCTCAAAGTCTGGCAGATTTTCAACCGTACCGTGCTGGAACTCACGCGCGGGCAGCACCTCGACATGCGCTTCGAACACGTCGAAGTGGTCACGGTGGACGAATACCTCTCGATGATTCGGGGCAAATCGGCGGCATTGGTCTCCGCCAGCGCCGAGATCGGCGCGCTGATCGGCTGTGGCGACCCGACTCTGTCCGGGCATTTCGCCGAATACGGGCGCAGCCTCGGCGTCGCCTTCCAAATCCGCGACGACATCCTCGGCATCTGGGGCGACCCGGAACGCACGGGCAAATCCGCCGCGACCGACATCCTCTCGCGCAAAAAGACGCTGCCCGTGCTGTACGGGTTATCCAAGAGCGAGCGGCTGGTCGAAATCTACCACCGCGATCCGTTCGGCGATGAGCAGGTCGCCGAGGCGGTGGCGCTGCTCAACGACGCCCACGCTCTCGAATACGCGCAGGAATGCGAAATCCACTTACTACCAGCGCGCGATTCAGTCGCTCGAACTCGCCAACCCGCAGGGCGATGCCGGAAACGGCTTGTTCTCCCTCACCGAGTCGCTGTTCCAGCGGCAGGCGTAACTCAGACAAATTCCCGAAAGACCACGTTGCTCAGCAGCCGCCCCGCGTCGGTGAGCTTGACGCGAGTGTCGTCCACGCTGAGCAACCCATGCCCGGCATACTTGCGGATCACCTCGCCGTGAAGGTCAAGCAGATCGACGCCGAAGCGCTGGCGAAATTCGGCGCGCGGTATCCCCTCCTGCGTCAGCCGCATCCCCATGATCAGCGTCTCGCTGATCTGCCCTGCTCGATCCACCAGCACCGCGTCGGCGGTCGCGGGCGTGCGGGGATATTCATACGCCGAGTTTGTGTCTTGCATCGCCTTGATGTAGCGCTGCGGCGACAGAACGGTCGAATAGCGCACGCCGTCGGCGTAGCCGTGCGCGCCCGGTCCCACGCCCACGTAATCGTCATTGTGCCAGTATTGCAGATTATGGCGGCATGGATGCCCCGGACGCGCCCAATTGCTGATCTCATACTGCTCAAATCCGTTGTCGCGTAGCAGTTCGGTCGCCAGATCGTACATGTCGGCGGCGAGATCGTCGTCCGGCGCGGGCAGTCGCCCCCGCTCGACCCACGCTTTCATGGGCGTGCCGTCTTCCAAGCCGAGCGCGTACAGCGAGACGTGATCCGGCTGGAGCGCGAGCATCTGGCTGAGGCTGGTCTGCCAGCTTTCCAGCGTTTGGTGCGGGAAGCCGTAGATCAGGTCGAGGTTCAGGTTGTCGAATCCGGCGGCGCGCGCCGCCGAGACTGCCCGCACCACCGCATCGTTGTCGTGCCGCCGCCGGAAAAGCTGAAGCTCGTTCTCGTTCGCGGATTGCATCCCGATGCTGATGCGGTTCAGCCCCACCGCGCGCAGGTCGGTCAAATAGGCGCGGTTCAGGTCGTTGGGATTGGCTTCAAAGGTGATCTCGGCGTCCGGCGCGACCCGAAACGCGCGGCTGAGCGCCGCCAATATCCGTTCGAACTGCTCCGCCGTGAGCAGGCTCGGCGTGCCGCCGCCGAAAAAGATCGTCCACACCGGCTGATTCGGCTTGCTCCGCCCCACGATCACAATTTCGCGGATCAACGCATCCACGAATGGATCAATCAGCGATTCCAGATTCGTATAGGTGTTGAAAGCGCAGTAAGTGCATTTGGTGCTGCAAAACGGGATGTGCAGGTAAACCGAGAGTGGCTTATTCGTCATATTACAGTACGCTTAAGTTTAGATAGAGCATGATTGCGGTATTCTTGCAGGTTACATATAATAAATCAAGGTCATTCATACATTTATAATCCAACTCATTGATCGCGTTCATACAAGGCGAAATGGAATGCCGGAAACGACTCAATTTCAGGGTGCGGGGGGAGAGAACAGCCAAGACACTACCCTGAAAGCCAACTTTGTTCTGCAAAACCGCTACAAGATCATGGGCGTGCTGGGCGGCGGCGGCATGGGCACCGTCTATCAGGCGCGCGACCTGAATTTCACCGACGTGCGGCGCTTGGTCGCCATCAAAGAAATGCATACGCTCGCCACCGACGGCGCGCTCCGTGCCTCGATGCTCAAGACCTTCCGACGCGAGGCGAACATCCTCGCCGCGCTCAGCCACCCGGCAATCGTCAAGATATACGACTACTTCGACCTGAACGACCGCGCCTATCTGGTCATGGAATACGTCAACGGCAGCGACCTTGAGCTGCTGCTGGGCAAGACCAAAGAACTGCCGCCGGAGAAAATCATCGACTGGGCGATTGACCTGTGCGACGTGCTCGATTACCTGCACAGCCAAAAGCCCGACCCGATTGTCTTCCGCGACATGAAGCCCTCCAACGTCATGATCGACAGCCTCGGCAAAGTCCGGCTGATCGACTTTGGCATCGCCAAGACCTTCGTCAGCGGCGTGAAGCATACCATGATCGGCACCGAGGGTTATTCCGCGCCGGAGCAGTATAAAGGCGACGTGACCCCGCAGAGCGATATTTACAGCCTCGGCGCGACGCTGCACCACGTCCTCACCCGCAAAGACCCGCGCCTCGAACCCCCCTTCAGCTTCAACGAGCGCCCGATTCAGGACTTCAACCCCGAAGTACATCCGGGGCTGGTGCAGATCATCGACAAGGCGCTCAGCTTCAAGGTGGAAGATCGCTATCCGTCCTGCGCCGATATGAAAGCTGCGCTCGAAGCGCTGCGCTATCGCCCGATGAACCTTGCCGCGCCGATGGCGGCGCCGACCGCCGCCGCGCCGTCGTCCGCGCACTCTCCGATGGTGAATGCCAATGGCTCAACCGAATTCTTCGAGGATGTCCCCGCCACCAGCACCATTCAGCCGCGCTGGACCTTCAAGACCGAGGACGAAATCCGGTGCAGCCCCACCGCCATCCGCGATCTTGCGTTCGTCGGCTCTTACGACAACAACGTCTGGGCGCTCAATCTCGAAACCGGCGAGTTGGTTTGGAAATTCGCTACGAAAGGCGGTATCGCCTCGTCCCCGGTAGTGGACGAGACCAACCGCATGGTCATGTTCGGCTCGGAAGATTGCAGCTTCTACGCGGTGGATTATCGCGGCGGGCGGCTGAACTGGACGCACACCACCAAAGACCGGGTTCGCAGCACGGCGCGCGTCGAACACGGGCATGTCTTTTTCGGCAGCGACGACGGCAAAGTCTACGCACTCGGTTCCGCCAACGGTCGGGTGCTGTGGTCGTTCGATACCAACGCTCCGGTGCGCAGTCGCCCATTCGTGACCAGCGAACTGGTGATCGTCGGCTCCGAATCCGGCGAAGTGTTCGCGCTCAGCCTGTCCGGGGCGCGCAAGTGGAGCTACCGCACGCGGCGCGGCGTGATTTCGTCGCCCTACGTGGACATGAAAGAAGGCATCTGCTACATCGGCTCGTCCGATTCCTACATGTATGCCATCGACGTGAACAACGGCTACAACTCCTGGCGTTTCCGTACCAACGGACCCATCATCTCCTCACCAGTTGAACACAAGGGAAACCTCTACTTCTCCTCGGCAGATGGCTTTGTTTATGCCATCAACGCGCAGTCCGCGCGCGAACGCTGGAAATTCCAAACCGAAAAGCCGCTGGTGGCTTCCCCGGTCATCTACAAAGATGACCTCTACATCGGCAGCACCGACGAGTATTTCTACTGTCTGAACGCGGATACCGGCAAGGAACGCTGGAAATTCAAGACCAATGGACCCATTACCGCCAACGCTTGCATCATCGGCGACGTGATTTTGATTGGCTCGATGGATCACACGCTGTACGCGCTCCCGCTCGTAAGTTGAGGCGAGATCAAAACTGGAGTCAGTGAAATAATGAACCTGTTTCGCCGTTTGTTCGGTCAGGAAAAAACCAGCGAACCTGAAGCTGCCGAACCGCTTGTGGTGAAGATCGAAAAGCCAGCCGAAACCACCCCTGCCCCTGCGCCCGCCACCGCGCCCGCGCCAGCGACGCCGCCTGTCACCAACCTTTATGGCGACGGCGCTACCCGTCCGCTGCCGGAAGAAGCGCTGATCGCCTTCATGGGCAACGGTCATCTGGCGTTCGGGCAGTCCACCGATGTGGGCTTGGTGCGGAACAACAATCAGGACGCCATCTATTCGCTCTTCTCGACCCTGCGCAGCGCCGACGAGCGCCCCGACTTCGGCTTGTTCATGGTCGCCGACGGTATGGGCGGACATCACGATGGTGAAAAGGCTTCGGCGCTAACCGCGCGCACCGTCGCTGCGCAGGTGGTCAGCACCATCTACACGCCGCTCTTTGCCGGAGATACGGAGGATCAGCCGCCCATCGTCGAAACACTGATCGCCGCGATCAACCAAGCCAATGCTGAAGTCCTCAAGAACGTTCCCGACGGCGGCACCACTGTGACCTGCGCCGTCGTGATTGGCGATCTCGCCTACATCGCGCACGTCGGTGACAGCCGCATCTACTTAATCAATAAGGAGAATATTGAGCAGCTTACGCGCGACCATTCGCTGGTGCAGCGCTTGATCGAACTGGATCAGCTTACGCCAGAGGAAGCGGCAGAGCATCCCAACAAGAACATGCTCTATCGTGCGCTCGGTCAGAACGATACGTTGGAGGTCGATACACTCACCCGCCGTCTACCTCCGAAAACCCGCCTGCTGCTGTGCAGCGATGGACTCTGGAATCAGGTGGAGGAGCGCGAAATGGTCGAAGTGGTGAAAGACACGCCTAATCCACAGGAAGCCTGCAACAAGTTGGTGGCGCTGGCGAATAAACGCGGCGGCATTGATAACGTTTCCGTGATCCTGCTTCACATGCCCGGCTAGCATGAATAATATCGACTTTGACCCTTACGTAATCCTCGGCGTCGCTCCCGACGCCTCGTATGACGAGATCAAAGACGCGCATCGACGTGCGGTGCGCCGTCTCCACTCCGATACGAATCCCAATAAGGGTGCGGTCGCGCAGCTTCAGGACATCAACGTCGCCTACAAGCTGCTCACCGACCCGGATCGCCGCCGCCAGTACGACGATCACGCGAAGAAGCAGCCGCCGCGCAAGTACGATTTCGTGCTGCGGGTCACGCCGAGCAAGCGCACGCTTTCTCCCCTGCCGGAGCCGCAGGTGATTTATCTGCTGGTCGAAATCATCCCTGACCCGCGCGCCCGCGAGAAGCAGGAGGAACTGCGCCAGCAGTCACGGCTCAACCTGACGCTGGTGCTCGACCGCAGCAATTCGATGAACGGCGTCCGGTTGGAGCGGGTCAAAGTCGCCGCGCATCAGATTATCGACCAACTCAACGACGACGACGTGTTTTCAGTGGTCAGCTTCAACGACTTTGCCGACATGATTATCCCGGCGACCTCGGTTCAGGATCGAGCGGGCTTGAAAGCGCGCGTCAGCATGATGTCGGCGACTGGCGGCACCGAAATCTACAAGGGGCTGGCGGCGGGCATCGACCAAAATCGGCAGTTCCTCGCCCCCAAACTGGTCAATCACGTTATCCTGCTGACCGACGGCAACACCTACGGCGATCAGGATCGCTGTGTCGCGTTGGTCAAGAAAGCGGCTTCCGAAGGCATCATCACCAGCACCATGGGCTTGGGTAGCGATTGGAACGACAAGTTTTTGGACGAGTTAGCGTCGGTTTCTGGCGGCAGTTGCGAGTACATTCGCTCGCCTGGCTCGGTGGCGCGCTTCCTGAACGATCACGTGCGCAGTCTGGTCAACGTATTTGTGGAGCGGCTTCAGCTTTCGGTCGCCCCCGATGCCGACGTGCGGCTCGAAACCGCGTTCAAGCTGGCGCCCAGTTCGCAGCCGCTGCCGCTGGAGGAATCTGTTCTGCCGCTGGGCAATTTGCAGGTGAACCGGATCACATCGGTGCTGCTGCAAATCGAAGTCCCGGCAAATCTCCCGGAAGGTTTCCGGTCGGTGGCGCGGGTGATCGCGCGCGGCGACATTCTCGCCAATGCCAACCCGAATTTTCAGGCGTTGAGCGATTTTTCGATTGGCGTCTCGCAAAACGCCGAGCCGGAAGAAACCCCGTCCTCCCTGCTGGACGCGCTCGGCAAGCTGACGCTCTATCGTTTGCAGGAGCGCGCACAGGAAGCGCTGGAAAACGGCGACATCGAGGAAGCCACTCGCCGCCTCGAAAATCTGGCGACGCGGCTGCTAGAACGGGGCGAGGATGAACTCGCACAGCAGGCGCACGCTGAAGCGCAGCAGGTCGCGTATACGAGTGCCCTCTCCGACAAAGGGCGTAAGACGCTGAAGTATCAAACCCGCCTGCTGCTCGCGTCTAGTACCGAAGTTTCTGAATAAGCTACAAGTTTGTCGATGCAGTACTCACATCTGCTCTGCGATCTGTTATGATAGTGGGAGCAGAGAGCCACTGAGGAGGAAGCGCCCGCGCTTCGCAACTGATCTATGAAAACCTGTCCGTATTGCGCGCATATCAACCGGGAAGGGTTTCTGTTCTGCGAAGAATGCGGACAGCCTTTGAACACCAGCGAGCCGACCTCTACCCAGCCAACTAGGCAGCTTGAGAGCGGCAGTGACGACTTTGCGGCGCACGCGACTTGGGGCACGGCGCGGTTCGACAAAGATGCCGCCATCATCATGCACATCCGGGACGCGACCGAGCCGCTCACCTTTCAGCCCACCGTGCAGACCGTCATCGGGCGCGCGGACGCTACCACCACTCAGAAGCCCGACCTTGACTTGACGCCCTACGGCGCGCTCGAAAAAGGCGTATCCCGTATCCACGCCGCCATCTGCCGCAACGACGATACGCTCACGTTGGTGGATAAAGGCAGCGCTAACGGCACCCATCTCAATGGGCAGCGCCTGATTCCGAATCAGCCGCGCGTGCTGCGCGACGGTGACGAAATCCGGCTGGGCAAGCTGATCGCACACATTTATTTCAAAGCCAGACGCTAACAGGAGACTGGATGATCACCCTACTCGTCCACCTCAACAACGCAGAACCCGTGAAAGTCGACGCTGAGGAACTGCCGAAGCCCACTGATCAAGTGGTCGTCGGCAAGAATCCGCGCGAGCGCACCGACCGCGAAATCGATTGGGTGGACGACGGCGTCACCACCGTGATCATCCCGTGGTGGCGGATCAACTTTGTCGAAGTCCTGCCCTCCCCCGAAGACGAAGTGGAATTCCCGCTGCCCTTCCGTACTGAGTGAAGGCGGAACCGATATGACGACCAAAATCCCTCGCAGTAACACGCGGGATGGCAAGCGCGTCCTCGTGGTGGACGACGAGCCGCGCATGATCGATTTCATCCGCCGGAATCTTGAGCTAGACGGGCATCAAGTGATCGAGGCGCACAACGGCTTAGAAGCGCTGGAAGCGGTTCGCACCAAGCTGCCCGACATTGTGCTGCTGGACGTGATGATGCCGGAACTCGACGGTTTCGAGACCCTGCGGATGCTGCGCGAGTTCAGCACCATCCCCGTGATCATGCTGACTGCCAAAGGCGAGGAAAACGACCGGGTCTACGGTCTGGAACTGGGCGCGGACGACTACATCTCGAAGCCGTTCGGTCCGCGTGAGCTGTCCAGCCGGATCAAGGCGGTGCTGCGCCGCGCCGATATGCCGTCGGCTGCGCCGTCCCAGTCGATCCTGAAGATCGACGACCGCCTGAGCGTGGATTTCAACCGCCGCGAGGTGATCGTCAACGGCGAGCGGATCAAGCTGCGCCCCACCGAGTACCGCCTGCTCTACCACCTGATCGAGAACGCGGGCTGGACGGTGCCGCACGATCAACTGCTGGCGAAGGTGTGGGGCTACGAGTACCGCGATGAGGCCCACTACGTCCGGCTGTACGTGAACTACCTGCGCGAGAAAATCGAGGAAGACCCCTCGAACCCGAAGTACATTTTGACGGAGCGCGGCGTGGGCTACCAATTCGTCGATTTCCGGCACCAAGCCGAGCCGAATTCATAGCGCAATCCGCCAAATTTGCGTTTGGGTGACGGTGCGAGGGAGAAGGTCGCGTCCGAATCGCGTGAAAATGGCGTGACGAACGTCGATTACAGGCGACCGGAAAGTGACGGATAAAACGGTTGGTTATCGTTTCGTCGTTTTCCGGCATCAGGTTGAGCCAAAGACGTAAAGGACAGAGAAGGTCATGTCTGACCTGTCACACTTGCTGGAAGTCTACGAGCGCTATATTGATGCGCGAAATATCCTGCTGGACGAACTGCAACTCAAGGGGCGCTCCAACCGTGACCCGTTGCCCGAATTCAGTGAGCGGTTAGTAGCAGCCCTCGTCGAAGGTGATCTTGCAGATAGCCGCGTTCAGCCGGGGTGGGATGTTCAAGGGACTGACGGCGAGAAGATTCAAGTGAAGTGCCTCTCCAATTCTACTGACGAGTGGGTTAATGGAATTACGATAGAAGTCAACCGATTGATGGATAGCTATGCTATGGTTATCTTCAAAGCGCTGCTACCGCAAGCGGTTATTTTCTTCCCTGCGCGCAACTTGGCAGCAGTGGGCAACGCACTCGGCAAACTGCATGGCAATCTCGATAGTACTCTTCAATTCACGCGCGCGAACTACCGCCAAATCCTTAGCAACCCGTCTTGGTTCAAAGGTCTGGGTGTGCGGGTGTATCTCCCTCCTGATTGGGCGCTTCAATGAAGCCGCTGGCGGTTTAAACCGCCAGCTACGAAGTACCTAACGACCCACTAAAGGGGTCGTCCGATAACACAGATCGAATGCCGCCCCTTCAGTGGACGGCTAGGTTTTGGGTAGCCACGGATCCAAACCTGTGGCGGCGATTTAGCTAATCGCTGACCGCCCATCTTATATACCTCCAACGTTATTTTGACGTTCCTCTGATCTTCGTCCCGTATACTCATTGACATAAACTTCTATCGGAAGCATAAGGGGAATGTCATGAGTAAAATAGTCGGAATTGACCTCGGCACGACCAACTCCTGCATCGCGGTGCTGGAAAACGGCGAGCCGGTTGTCATTGCGAACGCGGAAGGCAGCCGCACCACGCCTTCGGTGGTCGCGTTTACGAAGAATAATGAACGCATCGTCGGGCAGTCGGCGAAGCGACAGGCAGTCGTCAATCCTGAGAACACAGTGTTTTCGGTCAAGCGTCTGATGGGCAAGTCACTGGCGGAAGTCGGCGACGAGACCAAGCGCCTGCCTTATCAGATCGACGCGGGTGCGACCGGGGACGCGCGCGTCCACATCCCGGTGAACAACAAGAGCTACACGCCGCAGGAAATCAGCGCGATGATCCTCGGCAAGCTGAAGAAGGACGCGGAAGCCTACTTGGGCGAGCCGGTCACGCAGGCGGTGATCACGGTTCCGGCGTACTTCAACAACTCGCAGCGTCAGGCGACCAAAGACGCGGGCAAGATCGCGGGCTTGGACGTGCTGCGCATCATCAACGAGCCGACGGCGGCAGCGCTGGCGTATGGTCTCGACAAGAAAAGCAGCGAGACCATCCTCGTCTTTGACCTCGGCGGCGGCACCTTTGACGTGTCCATCCTCGAAGTTGGCGACGGCGTGGTCGAAGTCAAGGCGACCAGCGGCGATACCCACCTCGGCGGCGACGACTGGGATCAGGTGATCGTCGATTGGCTGGCGGAGGAATTCAAGCAGGATCAGGGCATCGACCTGCGCAGCGACCGTCAGGCGCTTCAGCGCTTGACCGAAGCGGCGGAGAAGGCAAAGGTCGAACTGTCGAACACGGTTCAGTCTGAAATCAACCTGCCCTTCATCACGGCGGACGCCAGCGGTCCCAAGCACCTGACCATGACCCTCACCCGCGCCAAGTTCGAGCAGTTGAGCGCTGACCTGATGGCGCGGCTGCGCGGTCCGGTCACGCAAGCGCTCGGCGACGCCGATTTGAGCAAGGACGACATCAACGAAGTGGTGCTGGTTGGCGGCGCGACCCGTATGCCGATGGTGCAGGAACTGGTTCGCAGCTTGCTCGGCAAGGAGCCGAACAAGAGCGTGAACCCCGACGAAGTGGTCGCCGTCGGCGCGGCAATTCAGGCGGGCGTGTTGGGCGGCGAAGTCAAGGACGTGCTGCTGCTGGACGTGACTCCGCTGAGCCTCGGCGTAGAGACCATGGGCGGCGTGATGACCAAGCTGATCGAGCGCAACACCACCATCCCGGTGCAGAAGAGCGAGATTTTCTCGACCGCATCCGACAGCCAGACGGTGGTTCCGGTTCACGTGCTGCAAGGCGAGCGCCCGATGGCAGCCGACAATATGTCGCTGGGGATGTTCCAACTGGAAGGCATCGCCCCAGCGCCGCGTGGCATCCCGCAGATCGAAGTCACGTTTGACATCGACGCCAACGGCATCCTCAACGTGACTGCGACCGATAAGGCGACCGGCAAGGCGCAGAAGATCACGGTCACGGCATCGACCAACCTGAAGCAGAACGAGATTGACCATCTGGTGCGCGAAGCCGATCAGCACCGCGCCGAGGACGAGCAGCGCCAGCAGATCGCGCAGGCACGCAACGAAGCCGACACGCTGGTCTATCAGGCGGAAAAGGCACTCGGCAGCCTCAACGGAAAACTGTCCGAAGCGGATCGCTCCGCCATCGAGCAGCAAATCAAGGAAGTCAAGGACGCCAGCGCCAGTAAGGACGTGAACGGCATCCGCAGCGCAACCCAGAACCTCCAGAACGCCACCTACGCGCTCTCGCAGCAGATGTACAACGCGGACAGCAGCGCCGCGAACGGCGGCAGCGCCAGCCCGAATCAGGGCAGCGCCAACGGCGAAGACGTGGTTGAAGGCGACTACAGCGAGGTCTAATTGAAGCCAGAATCGAAAGCGCCGAGTGGTGAACTCGGCGCTTTTTGATCCTTACTTTGCGTCTTTGCACCTTTGCGTCTTTGCGTTAAGAACTTTCTTTTTCGGTTTCGAGATGCTCCGCGCGCAGAGCGGCATAGCTTTCGGCGAAGGTCTTGAGCAGCTCGGCTTTGGCGGCATCGTCCATAAAGCTGAACTCGACCGCGTTCAGCGCCAGCTTTTCCAGTTCTTCCGGCGACAAGCCACACTGCTCCACCGCCATCTGATACTCGTCGTTCAGCGTGGAGTGATACAGGCTCGGCATGTCCGAGCCGATCACGACCGTAATCCCGTCGCCAATCAACTTGCGGAGCGGGTAATCGCTCACCTCCGCGACCCAGCCCTGCTTCTGCGCCCGCGACAGGCTCACCGACACCGTCACCGCGTTATCGACCAGCGCCGTCAGCGTCTCCGGCAACTCCGCCGCGCCCCATGCGTCCAAGATGCGGTGCGGGTGAAGTTCCTCGATGGCTTTAAGGATGCCTTCGGCGTCCTGTGGGATACCCGCGCGCGCCACCCGCCCGACCTCTTTCTTCTCGACCATGTGAAACGCGCGCTCAAACTGACCCACTGGTTGCGCCTTCTCGTCGCCGCTCAAGCCGAGCGCGACCACGCCGCCCCGTCGCGCGGCGGCGGTGCCGCACCAGCGCGCCAGTTCGTCGGCGCGGCGCGGTTCTTCACGCGGGATCATAAACATCCACGCCATATCAATGCCCCACGCGCGCTTGGCTCGGTCGCGTCCATCGTTGATCGCTGCGAGCAAATCGTCGTAGCTGAGATTCAGATCGGGATACAGCGACAGATTCACGCCAACCTCGGCGTAGACCACGTTCTGCTTCGACAGCGTCGTGCCCAAATCGTAGACCACGCGGGTGAGTTCGTCGGGCGATTTCAGCCAACTGTTCGCCATCCGCACGATCTCGTAAATCCGGCTGTAGTCCGGCTGGTTGATCAGGTTCACCCACTGATCGAAGTGCTTAAGCGTCTCGTAAATGTCATTCTGCTCGGCGATCACCGCCAGCGTGTGCGGCAGCATTGCCCCCTCAAGCTGAATATTCGGCTCGACTTTGGGCATCGCCTGAATAAAACTTTCAATGGACATGACCTAACCCTTCTCATGATGCGAATTGAGCGCGAGCGACCGCTGATACTCGCGCTGGATGGATTCCTTGATGAATGCCGTAAACAGCGGATGGGGTGCGTTGGGGCGGCTCAGAAATTCCGGGTGGAACTGGGTCCCCAGCATGAACGGGTGATCGGCAATCTCGGCAATTTCGACCAACTGCCCGTTGGGACTGATGCCGCTGAAGCGCATCCCGTGTTGCTCGAACGCCACGCGGTAGTCGTTGTTGAATTCGAAGCGGTGGCGGTGGCGCTCCGAAATTTCCGGCAGGTCGCCGTAGGCTCTCCGCGCAACCGACCCTTCCGCCAGACGGCAGGGATAGACGCCCAAGCGCATGGTGCCGCCCAAATCGGTGATGCTGCGCTGATCCAGCATCATGTCGATCACCAGATTGTCGCTGTCGGTCTCGAATTCGCCGCTGCTGGCGTCTTCCAGACCTAGCACGTCGCGCGCGAACTCGATACACATGGTCTGCATTCCGAGGCACAAGCCGAGATAGGGCACCTGATGCTCGCGGGCGTAGCGACCCGTCAGCACCATGCCCTCGACGCCGCGATAGCCGAATCCGCCGGGCACCACGATCCCCTGTACCGTTTGCAGCACTTCCCAACTGCGATCTTTCTCCAGATCGCTGGAATCGATCCACTCGATTTCCAGCTTGTGTCCCAGCGCGCCAGCGGCGTGGAACAGCGCCTCTTTCACGCTCATGTAGGCGTCGTGAAGCTCGATGTACTTGCCCACCACGCCGATACGCACCGGTTCGCTCGCCGAGCGCATTTTGGCGATCATGCGCCGCCAGCCGTCGAGGTCAGGCGTGCTGACCGGCAGCTTCAACTGCTCGACTAGATAATCGCCCAAGCCCGCGTCTTCCAGCGTGAGCGGCACGTCGTAAACCAGATCGGTGGTCTTGAGCGCGATCACCGCGCGTTCGTCCACGTCGCAGAACAGCGCGATCTTGTTGATGATGTCCTTATCTACGTCGTAATCGGTGCGGGCGATAATCACCTGCGGCTGGATGCCGATGCCGCGAAGCTCGCGCACGCTGTGCTGGGTCGGCTTGGTCTTGAGTTCGCCGGTCGCGCCGATGTAAGGCAGGAAGGTCACGTGAATGCAGAGCGTGTCGTTGCGCCCCAGGCTGGCGCGCATCTGCCGGATGGTTTCGAGGAACGGCAGCCCCTCGATGTCGCCCACCGTCCCGCCGACCTCGACGATCACCACGTCGGTCTCGGTGTCGGCGCCCACAAGCAGAATCCGCCGCTTGATCTCGTTGGTGATGTGCGGCACCACCTGAATAGTTCCGCCCAAATAATCCCCGCGCCGTTCCTTGTCGATCACGTGCCCATAGACCTGCCCCGACGTGACGTTGCAGTTGCGGCTCAGGCTCTCATCGATGAATCGCTCGTAATGCCCCAGATCAAGGTCGGTTTCCGCGCCATCGGCGGTGACAAACACCTCGCCGTGCTGGTACGGACTCATCGTGCCCGGATCGACGTTGAGGTAGGGATCGAGCTTTTGGATGGCGACTTTCAAGCCACGCGCCTTCAGAATGCGCCCAATCGCGGCGGCGGTCACGCCCTTGCCCACCGAACTGACCACGCCGCCTGTGCAGAAGATGTATTTTGGACTCATGCTCTCCCTACTGGACGACTCACCCCAACAAAATGAAGGCGGGGAATCGACATCCCCCGCCTATAGACTCCAAAACAAAAAGGAAGGACTGACGGCTGAGTGCTGAGGACTGAGGAAAAACCGCTGGCGAGAGTTTTGGCTCAGTCCTCAACGCTCAGACCAGCCGACCCAAATCGTCCGCCGTGCGGCGCATATCCAGCAAAATCAAGCCGAGCCGCGCGCCCTCGCGCACCAGCGTGGTGAGTACCGCTTCTTCCCCAACCGACATCAGGATCACCAGACCCTCGCCGCCGCGAATGTAGACCTGATCGAGCGTCCCTCGCCCTAATTCGGTCGCAATTCGCTCGCCCAACGAGAGCATCGCCGCAGACATAGCGGAAACCCGGTCTTCTTCGACATCCGCAGGAAGTGAGGATGCCATCGCCAACCCATCCACGCTGACCACCGCCGACGCTTCAATCTCCGGTGTGGTGGCTTGCAAGTCGCGCAGGCGATCCACCATCAATTCCGTGCGAGATTTCGCCATCGTGGAATGCTCCTCAAGGACTGGGCGCGATCATCCCTTATTATACAGAAGGATACCTAAACGGCAAGCGAGTTCTGTTATTCTCCCGAACATCCGCTATACTGAAGAAAGTGTAAACGAGTTGAAGTCGTCTATGTCCAATCAACCATCCGAACTACGCCAGACGAGCAACAATTCGCGCCCGCGTCACGTCGA
Organism: uncultured Chloroflexia bacterium; assembly: GCA_963814185.1. Classification (GTDB taxonomy): domain Bacteria; phylum Chloroflexota; class Anaerolineae; order Aggregatilineales; family Phototrophicaceae; genus Flexifilum. Next base: position 1,556,837 of record CAWFCF010000004.1, read on the forward strand.
AATCGTCCAACAGGTGGCGGAACGCATTGCCCACAGTGTCAGTCAGGTGATCATCGGCAAGCGCAACGAGGTGCGGTTGACGGTTCTGGGACTGCTCTCACAGGGTCACATCCTGATCGAGGACATCCCCGGCGTCGGTAAGACCATGATGGCGAAAGCGCTTTCGCGTTCGATTGGCTGTACCTTCAGCCGCATCCAGTTTACGCCGGACATGCTGCCTTCGGACGTGACCGGCGTCTCGCTGTTCAACCAGAAAACCCGCGAGTTTGAGTTCCGCTCCGGGCCGATCATGGCGCAGATCGTGCTGGCGGACGAGATCAACCGCGCGACCCCCAAGACTCAAGCCGCCCTGCTGGAAGCGATGGAAGAACGGCAGATCACAGTGGACGGCACCACTTACCCGCTGCAAGAGCCGTTCCTGATCCTCGCCACCCAGAACCCGATTGAATATGAAGGCACCTTCCCACTGCCGGAGGCGCAGCTTGACCGCTTCATGATGCGTATCCAGTTGGGCTACCCGACTCCCACTGAAGAAATGACCGTCCTCACGTCGCAGCAGTATGAGCATCCGATCCAGAACGTGTATCAGGTGGTGAGCGTGCAGGAGCTGCTGGCGGCGCAGCAGGCGGTGCGCGAAGTCTACGTCGCCGAGGAGATCAAGCGCTACATCATCGATCTGGTGGGCGCGTCGCGTCAGCATCCTGACGTGTATCTGGGCAGCAGCCCGCGCGGGTCGCTGGCTTTGTTCCGCACCTCGCAGGCGCGCGCGGCAATGGCGGGGCGCGATTACGTCATCCCCGACGACGTGAAAGCACTTGCCGAAGTGACGCTGGCGCACCGCATCATCATCGGACCTGCGGCGCGCATCAAGGATATTTCCTCGCGCACGGTGGTGCAAGACATCCTCGCCGCGACCCCGGTTCCCGGCGCAACCGTGCGGTGATATGCCCAATCGTCGCAATGCGATCTATGGACTGCTGATCCTCACCCTGCTGACCGGGCTGTTCACCGGGCGCGCCTTCTTCTTCAACCTTGCCTATTTGCTCGGCGGCTTGCTGCTGGTCTCCATGATCTGGGCGGTGGTGTCGGTGCGCTGGATCGCCATCAGCCGCAAGACCCGCGCGCGTCGGGCGCAGGTCGGGCGCAGCCTCGACGAAGTGTTCATGGTACAGAACCGCGCTTTTCTGCCCAAGCTCTGGCTGGAACTCCGCGACGAGTCCGATCTGCCGGGGCACCATGCCAGCCACGTCGTCCCGGCGCTGGGCGCTCGCGCCACCTACCGCTGGTACGTGGAGACTCCCTGTCTGGTGCGGGGCGAGTTCCGGCTGGGTCCCATGAGCATCTTGAGCGGCGATCCGTTCGGGCTGTTTCTGGCGACCCGCAAGCTCGGCGCTACCTCGAAAGTGATCGTCTACCCGGCGACCATCCCGGTGAATCGCTTCGAGTTGCCGATGGGCGTGCTGTCCGGCGGCGACGCCGAGCGGCGGCGGGCGCAGTTCATCACCACCAACGCATCGGGCGTCCGCGAATACGTCACCGGGGACAGCTTCAACCGAATTCACTGGCCCACCTCCGCGCGCAAAGATCGGTTGATGGTCAAAGAGTTCGAGATCGACCCGATGGCGGACGTGTGGCTGCTCATGGATTTTTCGCGCGGGTCGCTGGTCGAAGAACCCAGCCTGCGCCGCCTGAATGGGGACGGCGCGGTGATCCCAACCGCGCCCGGAATTCCGCCCTCCACCGAAGAATACGGAGTCGTGATCGCGGCGTCGCTGGCGCAGTTTTTCACTCAGCTAGAGCGTGCGCTCGGCTTCGTCGCCTACATCCCCCACCGCGAGGTCTATCAGCCGGAGCGCGGCAACCGCCAACTGCTCCGCATCCTGCAAACGCTGGCGGTGGCGCGCAGCCGCTCGAACTACTCGCTGGGGCAGATGCTCACGCTGGAAACACCCTATCTCACGCGCGGCACTACGCTGGTGATCGTCACCGCCTCGCTCGAACCGGGCTGGATCACCGAGGCGCAGATTCTCTCGCGCCGGGGGATTCGCCCTATGTGCGTGCTGATCGATCCCGGCTCGTTCGGTGCGCCTGCCCAACCAGACGACATCCGCGCCATGCTCCGGCTCGGCAAAATCCCCTCGATCCTGATCCGCAAGGGCGACGATCTCACCGCCGCCTTAGCCCAGCGCCCGCTGTAGGGGCACAGCGCGCTGTGCCCGATTACCTGCCTCTGGTGATCCAGCGATACCGCCCCACCCACTCAAATTCATCCGGCACGGTGGTTCCCGCTTCCAGCACCGCCCCGGCGACCGACCATCCATAGCGCGCCCTTATCGCCTGTGCCGCCCGCAGCGCCTCCGCCGAAGCTGCGCCTTCGACCCAGACGCCGCTGTAGGTCAGCGTACTGACCGAAATCAGGTAGGCTTCCGTCGGAACGGGAGCATCGCCCTCGACTGCCGCACCGCTGATATACAAGTCGCTCACCGGGTCGTCCGCCGTGAAGCCGCAGCTTCGAAAAGTGTTCAGCGACGCCTCGTTGTCGATCTGCACCAGTGCCCGCGTCACTTCCGCCCCGAACTGCCGCCCGGCTTCGACCGCGCCGCTCACCAACCGCTGCCCAATTCCCCTGCCGCGATAGTCGGGATGCACGCCCAGCAGATCGACCTCCCAGCGCAGCGTGCCATTCGCCGAGACCGTCGCAAAGCTGTCCACGAAGCCCACCACTTGATCGCCCGCCGTCTCGATCAGCATGGCGTGGCTGCTTTCGAGAATGACTCTGGCGATCCACGCGGGATCGGGATTATGATCGCTCCAGATCACCCGGATCAGCCGGGCAATTTCCGGCGCATCCAGTGGCGCACTCTGCCGCATCGTCTTCCTTAGAATTGTGTCTGGGCGCAGCGGCGCTGTGCCCCTACGAAACGAAAGGCTGAGCTAAACCGTCCATGAACCCTGTTTTTTCTCAGTCCTCAGTCCTCAGTCCTCAGTCCTGTCTTGCCCATGCCCCGCTCGCGTAACCTGTATTTATACCTTGCCGTATTCGCCAGCGGCATGACCTCGCTCGCCGTCGAGATGGGCGCGTCGCGGCTGCTCGGCAGCGTGTTCGGCACCAGCAACATCGTCTGGGCGAACGTGATCGGCTTGATGCTGCTCTACCTGACCGTCGGCTATTTCGTCGGCGGGCGCTGGGCGGATCGCTCGCCGCGCCGCCAGACCCTCTACCGGATTCTGCTGTGGGGCGCGTTCCTCAGCGCGCTGATTCCGCTGGCAGCCCGCCCGATTCTGCACACCGCCGGAAGCGCCATGATCAGCATCGACGCGGGCGTGGTGCTGGGGTCGTTCCTTTCGGTGCTGATCCTGTTCGCCGTCCCGGTGACGCTGCTCGGCACGGTGTCGCCCTTCGCTATCCGCCTCGCCATCACCGGCGTGAGCGACGCGGGCAAAACCTCCGGGCGAATCTACGCCATCAGCACGCTTGGAAGCATCTTCGGCACCTTTGTTCCGGTGCTGCTGCTGATCCCGTCGATTGGCACCATCAGCACCTTTCTGGTGTTCGCGGCGGCGCTCTACCTGATCGGCTTCGGCGGGCTGTGGCGGCTGGAAGGCGCGCGTGCCCTGCGCTTCGTGTGGATGCCCCTGTTGATCGGCGCGCTCTCGCTGCTGATCCTGAATGGGTCGCCGCTGCGCGCGCCGCTCGCCGGGGCGACTCTGCTCTACGAAGCCGAGACCCCCTACAACTACGTGCAGGTGCAGCAAGACGCCGACGGCAACCGCTACCTCTACCTCAACGAAGGCGAAGGCATTCACAGCCAGTGGAACGCCACCGTCTACGAATACGGGCGCACGTGGGATTTCTTCCTCGCCGCGCCTTACTTCAATCCGCCGCCCTTCACCCCGCAGGACGTGGATTCGCTGGCGATTATCGGGCTGGCAGGCGGCACCATCGCGCGACAGTATACCCACGTCTATGGCGATCTGCCGATTGACGGCATCGAGATCGACCCCGGCATCGTCCTCGCGGGCGAAAAATTCTTCGATCTCGACGCCATGCCCAACCTGCACATTTACGTCGAGGATGGGCGCTACCAACTCAATCGGCTCGACAAGACCTACACCGTCGTCGGCATCGACGCCTACCGCCCGCCCTACATCCCCTTCCATCTGACCACCGTCGAGTTCTTTCAGGAAGTCCGCACCCATCTGGAAGATCGCGGCGCGGTGGTGGTCAACGTCGGGCGCACCGATACCGACCGCCGCCTGATCGACGCCATTACCGCGACCCTGCTGCAAGTCTTCCCATCGGTTCACGCGATGGACGTGCCCAATTCCTTCAATACCATTCTGGTGGCGACGGTTCAGCCGACCAGCGCCGAGAATCTGAGCGCCAACCTCGCCGCGCTGCCCGCCGACGTTTCCCCCATGCTCCGCGACACGCTGGCGCTGGCGCAGCGCACGCTGGTGCCGACCCACGCTTCTGATCTGGTGTTCACCGACGACCACGCGCCGGTCGAATCGCTGGTTGATTCGCTGGTGGTGAATTTCTTGCTCTCCGGCGGCGCGGATCAGCTTCGCCCGGAAGGATAAACGCCTTGACCACCGAAATTCGTTCCGTCAATTGGTTGGTTCGCATCGGCACCGCCTATCTGGTGATCGCCTTCCCGTTGCTGCTGGTGCTGATCGCCGCGCGGTTGGTGATGACGCCGCAGTACTTGCAGATCGAATACAATCTGCCCGGCTTCTCGCCCGATCCCTATGGACTCACACGCGAGGATCGGCTGACCTACGCGCCCTATGCGCTCAACTACCTGCTCAACGGCGCGGACGTTTCTTATCTGGGCGATTTGCAGTTTTCGACCGGGGAGCATCTGTTCGCCGCCGACGAACTGCGTCACATGCGCGACGTGAAGGCGCTGACGCAGGTCGCCTTTGGGCTGGCGGTGGTCGGCGGGCTGATCGGACTGGCGGACGCCTATTCTCTCGCGCGCCGTCGCCGCCTCAGCCGCGCCCTGTTCTTCGGCGGGCTGCTCACACTGGCGGTGGTTGCCGCCATCATCGTGGTGGCGCTGGTGGATTGGGAAGGCTTCTTCGTCGCCTTCCACCAATTGTTTTTCCAAAGCGGCACCTGGTATTTCCCCACTTCCGACACGCTGATCCGCCTGTTCCCGGAGCAGTTCTGGTTCGACGCTGCGCTGACCATCGGCGGAATCACGGTCATCACCTCGCTGATCGTGCTGGTCGCTGCCGGGCGGCGCTATTTTCGCGGCGGACCCGGTTAAGGCTCAGTGAAACACTTTGACACGCGAAATGCGCGGTGTTATTCTCAATGGTTAGAGTATGGTTGGTGAGCAGATGAAGCTGACGAGTACGCTCAGAAAGTGGCTCGCACCCGGCATCGGCGTCAAGCGCTGGATGATCCTGCTGCTGTTTGGGGTGGCGCTGGTCGCGTGGAGCGTTGCCTGTGCCATGCTGCTCGTAGCAGGGGCGCGCTTGCGCTCGCTGCTGATTTTTGGCTGGCTGGAAATCGTCCTCGGACTGACAGTCGGCTTCAGCATGATCGGTGTGGCTATCATCAAGCTGGCGCGCAGCATTCTGGCGCCCTACCGGACGCAGACCTACTACCAGAAGAAGCGGTTTGTGGACATGGCATACTCTCACAGCCGCCGTCAAAAGGGATTGAAGGTGGTCGCCATCGGCGGCGGAACCGGGCTGCCGTCGGTGCTGAAAGGCTTGAAGGCGTATACCAGCAACCTGACCGCCGTCGTGACGGTTGCCGACGATGGCGGCAGTTCCGGGCGTCTCCGGCGCGACTTGGGCGTGCTGCCGCCGGGCGACCTCCGCAGCAACATCACCGCGCTCGCCGACGACGAAGACCTGATGACCCAGTTGTTCCAGTATCGCTTCAAGAATGGCGATCTGGGCGGGCACGCTTTCGGCAATCTGTTTATCAGCGCCCTGTCCGGCGTGACTGGCAGCCTCGAAACCGCGCTGGTCGAAACCGAGCGCGTCCTCAACATCACCGGGCGCGTGCTTCCGGCGACGCTTCAGGACGTGAATTTGAGCGCGTCGGTGCGGGTGAACGGCTCGCAGCCGACCGTAATTCGCGGCGAATCGAAAATCGCGGCGGCGGGCGGGCGAATCGAGCAGTTGACCCTGCTCCCCGCCAACGTGGACGCCTATCAGGGCAGCGTAGCCGCGATCCTCGAAGCCGATTTGGTGATCATCGGACCCGGCAGCCTGTACACCAGCATTCTGCCGAACCTGCTGGTCAAGGGCATCGCCGACGCGCTGCGCGCGACCGAAGCCTACAAAATCTACATCTGCAACATCGCCACCCAGCCCGGCGAAACCGCTGATTTCACGGTCGCCGAGCACGTGCTGGCGCTGGAGCATCACATTGGGCGCGGCGTGTTTCAGGTGGTGCTGGCGAACAACGCCTACCCCACCACCAACGCGGGCGTGAATACGCACTACGTCCAGCCCGCGCCGGAGCATCACGAAATCGTGCAGCGCTACGACGTATGCTGCGCCGATCTGGTGGACGCGGAGCGCCCGTGGCGGCATGATCCCGCCAAGCTGGTGAAAGCGATTCTGTCGGTGAGCGCCGCAGCGGGTGTGGGCGGCTCGTTCATGCGTTCCAACGGCGTTCATGCGTGATGGATAAGTGCCTTGCAAAAGTCGATTGGCAGAGGCGGGGCTGACCCTCGCCTCTTCTGATGGAGTAGACCTCATGAACAAAATGACCATTCGTGACATTGACCTCAAGGGCAAGCGCGTGCTCGTCCGCGTGGACTTCAACGTGCCGATTGACAACGGAGTCATCGGCGACGACACCCGCATTCGCGCCGCCGTTCCCACTCTCAAAGCGATCCTCGCCCAGCACCCGCGCGCCGTCGTGCTCATGTCGCACCTCGGTCGCCCGAAAGGCGGGCCCGACCCGAAGTATTCGCTCAAGCCGGTCGCGCCCGCGCTGGCGAAGCTGCTCGGTCAAGACGTTGCCTTCGCCGACGACTGCGTGGGCGAAGTCGCCGAGTCCGCCGAAGCCAGCCTGCCCGATGGTGGCGTGCTGCTGCTCGAAAACACGCGCTTCCATGCAGGCGAGGAAAAGAACGATCCCGAACTGGCGAAGCAGATGGCGAAGCTGGGCGACGTGTTCGTGATGGACGCCTTCGGCTCCGCCCACCGCGCCCATTCCTCCACCGTCGGCGTGACCGATTACCTGCCTGCGGTCGCCGGGCTGCTGATGGAGAAAGAAATCGACTATCTGTCCAACGCCATCGAGAACCCGAAGCGCCCGTTCGTCGCCATCCTCGGCGGCGCGAAAGTCTCAGACAAGATCGCCGTGATCGAGTCGCTGCTCAGCAAAGTGGATCGACTGCTGATCGGCGGGGGCATGGCGAACACCTTCTTCAAGGCGCAGGGCTACCAGTTGGGCAGCTCGCTGGTCGAAAACGACGCGCTGGATACCGCGCGCAGCCTGCTGCAAAAAGGCGGCTCCAAGCTGGTGCTGCCCGTAGACGTGGTGATCGGCGACAAGCTCGACAATGACGCGCAGACCCGCACCATCCCGGTTTCTCAGGGCGTTCCCGAAGGCTGGGGCATCTACGACATCGGCAGCGAAACCGTGAAGCGCTTCGGCGAGGCGCTCAAGGACGCCAACACCGTCGTCTGGAACGGTCCAATGGGCGTGTTCGAGAAATCCACCTTCGCCAAAGGCACCAACGCGGTCGCGCAGTTGCTCGCGGATCGCACCCAAGCCGGAGCCATCACCATCGTCGGCGGCGGCGACTCGGCGGCGGCGATTGAGGAAGCCCACCTCGCCGACCAGATCACGCACATCTCGACTGGCGGCGGCGCGAGCCTCGAAATGCTGGAAGGCAAAGTCCTGCCCGGCGTCGCTGCGCTCAAGGACAAATAAGAACATCATCCGTAGGGGCAGACCCGTGTGTCTGCCCCTAAACACCGTCCCAGCGCATATCAACGCCGATGCCCGCCCTTTTTTGCTAAAATAGGAACCAGACGCACACCGAGAGAATCACAGCCCATGCCGCTGCAAAAAGGGGATCGGATCGGAGCCTACGAGATCGTCGCGACGCTGGGTCAAGGCGGCATGGCGACCGTCTACAAAGCCTACCACGAGCGCCTGAACCGCTTCGTCGCCATCAAGATGATTCATCAGGCGTATCTGGAAGACCCGTCCTATCTGGCGCGCTTCGAGCGCGAGGCGCAGATCATCGCCGCGCTGGAGCATCCCCACATCGTCCCGGTGTACGACTATTCCGAGTACAACGGCGAACCCTATCTGGTCATGAAGCTGATCGAGGGCAGCACGCTCAAAGCGCTGCTCAGCCATGACCAACTGCTCCCGACCGACGACATCCTCGCCATCGCCGCGCCGATTGCCGACGCGCTCGACTACGCCCACAGCCGGGGCGTGCTGCACCGCGACATCAAGCCGTCCAACATCATTCTCGACCGCAAATCGACCCCCTACCTGACCGACTTCGGGCTGGCGCGGTTGACCATCTCCGGCGCGACCACGCTCAGTCAGGACTTGATGATCGGCACGCCCTTCTACATGTCGCCGGAGCAGGCGCTCGGCAAAGGCGAAATCGACTTCCGCGCCGACCTGTATTCGTTCGGCGTGGTGCTGTACGAACTGCTGGTCGGCGTGGTGCCTTTCAGCGAAGGCACGCCCTACGCCATCATCAACGATCACGTCGCCCGCGAGCTTCCGTTGCCCCACAGCCTCAACCCGGCGATCACGCCCGCCGTCGAACTGGTGCTGCTCAAGGCGCTGACTAAAGACCCGGACGACCGCTACACGAGTGCCGCCGAACTGGTCGAAGCTCTGCGGGGCGCGGTCAAGCCGCAGCCGAAAGCGAAAGCGCCGCCGCTGATTCAGCCTCAGCCGGAGCCAGCCGAGCCGCCCACCCCGTCCCCGGTCACGCGACCGGGCAAAAAGACGACGGTGATGCCGCCCCAAGTACCAAAGCGTCAGTCGCACGTGGTCGAGCTAGTGCTGCTGGGCATCGCGCTGATTCTGATATTGGTGCTGGTTGCCTTCGTGGTCAGTCGCGGTACGCCCGTAACCCCCGCGCCCACCGCCGTCGTCACGGTCGCAGCGCAGCAGCCGACCCTGTTGATCACGCTGCCGCCCGCGCCCACCGAGCCGCCGCCCACCACCCTGCCAACTCAGCCGCCGTCCACCGCCGCGCCGCTGTCATCGCCGCCGGGACAGAATCCGCCGCCGATTCCGCTGATGAACGTGCCGCCGCTCACCGAGCAGCAGGCGCGCGACCAGATCGCCCGCAGCAACCGCGATCCAGTGGGCTATCTGGCGCTGGCACGGGTGCAGCTTCAGAACGGCGATACGGCGGGCGCGCTGTTGACGCTGGAACAAGGGCTGCCCTATAATCCCGACCCGATCCCCTACGAGATGACCGCCGCAGACATCGCGGTGCAGGCGGAGGATTACTCGGTTGCTTTCGTGCTGTACAGCGGCGTGCTGGAAGAAGCGCAGGGGAAGCCACCCTACACTGCCGTCCGCGCGACCGCCGGGCAGTTTCTCTACGAGGCGGCGACCGCGGTCGGGCGGCTGACGCTGGCGCAGATTCGCGCCCTCAGCACCGAACTCGCCAGCAACCATTCGCCCATCGTCAGCGCCATGATCGGGCGGGCGTTTTTGTCCAGCGGGATGCCGCGCCTCGCCGCGCTCAGCATCGGCAGCGCGCTCACCGCCGACAGCAGCCTTGCGGAAGCCCATCTGGTCAATGGAGAATATCAGCAGTCGCAGGGCGATTTGGAGCAGGCGCGCACCGAATGGCAGGCGGCGGCGAGCGCAGCCGACGCGCCCGGCTGGGTGCGCGAACGCGCCAACGAATTGTTGAGCCTAACCCCTTGAACTGACTTTTCTCACGATATTATAATTCCCAAAATGGCAGCACAGCTTCAGTGAAGGTTGGACAGAAGGCGCACAAAGGGGTAGATCAGTGATTTTCAGCGACATCCGAGACCCTAGACTTGTTACCGTGCGTCGCGGCGGCAGCTTAACGGACGCGGATCATCGCCTGCTTGCCCTGTGGGCGGCGGATTGCGCGGAGCACGTCCTGCACTGCTTCGAGCAAGCGCAGCCCAGTGACGACCGTCCGCGCCGGGCGATTGAGCAGGCGCACGCTTGGGTGCGAGGTGAAATTACCATGACTCAAGCCCGTACCGCCGCCGGACATGCGATGGGCGCTGCCAGAGCCTTGAGCGGCGCGGCACGAGAAGCGGCTTACGCCGCCGGACAAGCCGCAGCGGTGGCGCATGTGGCGGCTCACGAACTGGGCGCAGCCGCTTACGCGATCCGGGCGGCACGCGCGGCGGCTCCTGAAGATCAACGGTTGGAGGCGGGTCGCTTGGAGTGCCAGTGGCAGCGCTCGCAGCTTCCCAGTGAAATCCGCGAACTCGTGCTCGACGACCAGAGGTTACGGAATGAGTATTGCTGGTTTGTATTCGATTGCTGACCAGTGCGTCTGCCCAACACCTGCTTGACCCTGCAACTTCTATCGAAAGAAGGCTTTCACATGCGAACCCCCATCATTGCCGGAAACTGGAAGATGTTCAAAACCGTCTCCGAGTCGGTCGATTTCGTACAGGCGCTCGCGCCCATGCTGGAGCCGTTCAGCAGCGTCGAGCGGGTGGTCTGCCCGACTTTCGTCTCGCTCTACCCGGTCGCACAGGCACTGAAGGGCACGCCGGTCAAGGTCGGCGCGCAGAATCTCCACTGGGAGGAAAGCGGCGCTTTCACCTCGCAGATTTCGCCGACCATGCTGCAAGGGCTGGCGGAATATGTGATCGTCGGGCATTCCGAATGCCGCCAGTATCTCCACGAAACCGACGCCGACGTGAACCGCAAAGCGATTGCCGCGCTCGCGCACGGACTCAAGCCAATCATCGCGGTGGGCGAGAGCCTGCGCCAGAACGAAGCCGGAGACACGCACGTGTTCGTGAGCGGGCAAGTGCGCGCCGCCCTCGAAGGCATCCCGGCGAAGGATATGGAGAAGGTGGTGATCGCCTACGAACCGATCTGGGCGATTGGCACCGGGCGCAGCGCCAGCGGCGAAATCGCCGAGGAGATCATCGGCGGCACCATTCGCGGCGAATTGATCAATTTGTACGGCGAAGCGGTCGCGGCGACCGTTCGCATCCAGTACGGCGGCAGCGTCAAGCCCGGCAATATGGCGGAGTACATGGGACAGCCGGACATCGACGGCGCGCTGGTCGGCGGCGCGTCGCTCAAGCTGGACGACTTCACCCAGTTGATCGAGATCGCCGCGAACGAGAAAGGCGCATCGGGCTGACTTTACCGGAATTTTTGGTTCCCTGGCTGCTGGCGGGCGCTCTGCTGTACGTCATGCGGCGGCTGGAGCGCTGGCTGCACCAGCATATCTTCAAAGTCGGGTGGCTGCTGACCAAGAACCTGCACACGACCACCGTGCTTTACTACACCTTTTTTCTGCCCGGTGTGGTGCTGCATCAGGTGGTTTACTGGCTGGCGGCGGGCATCCTCGACGTGCGCGCAGACCGGGCAATTGCGTGGCCCGAAGCGCAGGCAATCGCCGAACTGAACCTGAACTTCATCAAGCTCGCGCCCCGCACCAACCGCATCAAGATCGCCATCATCAGCATCGCGCCGCTGATCAGCGGCTTGGCGCTGATCTGGCTGATCAGCAGCGATGTGCTGAACCTGAACGTGGTGGTCGCCCTGATTCGGAGCGGCGCCGACCTCGGCAGCGTGATCAACCTGCTCTTGGCGACGCCCGACCTCTGGATTTGGGTCTACTTCCTGTTCACCATCGCCAATACCATGATCCCCGACCGCGAATCGCTGCGGGGCTGGCGTCCGGTGCTGATCGGCGCGGGCATCCTGATCGTGGTGCTGTTTCTGCTGGGCGTGGCGCAGGAGGTCTTTCTCGATAATCTCGCCATCCCGCTCGCCGATGGCTTGAACCGCCTCTCGCTAATCTTCGCGGTCGTCATCGTGATCGACCTGATCGTGACCGGCGTGCTGGGCGTGCTGGAATCGATCTTCGAGCGGATCACGCGGGACAGCGCCACCTTTCAGAACGGCAAGCTGGTCGCCATCACCCGCGAGGAACTCGCCGCTCAGCGCGTCAAGCAGCAGCGTCAGCGTCAAGCCGCGCGATCCGCCAGCAAGACCCCGCGCACGCCCACCGGAGCGCCCTCGATTTACAAGCTCCCGCTGCCGATTCCCGGCGCGCCCGGCAAGGATGTCGCCGAGCCGATCATTGTCCGCCGCGAAGCCGCCGCCGTGCTGTCCCCCGGCGAGACTCGCCCGGCGGGTCCAGAGGTGATCACCGGAACCGCGACCCCCATCCCGGAAGAACGCCCGTTGCCGGAGGCACACATCGATCTACCGCCGTTCGTGACCGAGTCTCAGCTTGACGAGGATGAAGACGAAGATGCGGACGAGGACGTGCTCGATTCGGGCGGCATCACGGAAGGCAACGTGATCGGCTCGGAAGTGGAATCGGAAGACGACGTGGAAGCAGCCGACGAATCGCGTCTGTAGCGGTTGAGCAGCAAAAATCCCGCCGCCACGATCAGCGCCATCGCCCCCAGCGCCACGAACTTGAACAGGCGGCTGCCCGTCACCAGCGTCAGCACCCCGAAGAACGCGCAAAACCCATAGTAGCCGATCACGATCTCTCGCTGACCGACGCCCAAGTCGATCAGCCGGAAGTGCAGGTGTCCCCGGTCGCCCACGAACGGGCTGCGTCCCTTCCGCACCCGGCTCACCACCTGCCACACGCTGTCGAGCAGCGGCAGCCCCATCACCAGCAGAATGGTCGCCATCTTCGCGCCGCCGATGATCGCCAGCGCGCCCAGCGTGTAGCCGAGAAAGGTCGCGCCCCCGCCCATGAAAATCCGCGCCGGGAAAAAGTTGTAGATCACGAAGCCGAGCGCGCTGCCCATTAGCGCCAGATGCAGCAGGCTGACGCTGGTCTGCGCAGGTTCAACCCGGAATGCGCTGTTGATGAACAGGGTCGCCCCTGCGATGAAGGTCACGCCGCCCGCCAAGCCGTCGGCGCCGTCCAGCCAGTTCATGGTGTTCATCATGCCCACCAGCCAAAGAAAGCTGAGGGTCACGGTCACGATGAAAGACCACGGCGCGGTCTGCTCGCCCGTGAATGGGTTGTTGAAATATTCGATGAAGATTTGGAACAGGATGGCAATCGACGCGGCAATGAACTGACCGATGAACTGCGGCAGCGGCGCGAGTTCGAAAATGTCGTCCAGCAAGCCGAAGATGAAGACCACCGTCCCGCCGATCAGCAGCCCCGCTAGCCGGATCACCTCATAGGGATCGAGGCGCGGCACCGGGAGAAGCTGCGCCGCCAGCACCGCGACCGCAAATCCGCCGTACAGCGCGATCCCGCCGAGTTTGGAGACGCGGCGCAGGTCGGCGTCGCTCTGGCGGCGTCCGCCGGGCTTGGCGGTGATGTTGAAGCGCTTGCCCAGCGCCATTGCCAGCGGAACCAGCAGCAAACTCGTGCTCAGCGCCAGCCCGAAAACCAGCAGGTAACTGCTCATGTCCCGAATTGGCGATCTCCGGCATCCCCCAGCCCCGGCACGATGAAGCCAACCTCGTTCAGGCGCTCATCGACCGCCGCGATGTAAATCGGTACGTCCGGGTGATGCTGGGACAGATAGGCGACGCCTTCCGGCGCGGCGATCAGCCCCACGTACTTGATGCGCGGCACGCCCCAGCGCTTGAGGATGTCGATGGTCGCCGTCGCCGATCCGCCGGTCGCCAGCATCGGATCCAACACGAGGCAAAGCTGCACGGTTGGCTTGTCTGGCAGCCGATTGTAGTATTCGACCGGGCGGAGGGTATGCTCGTCGCGGTACAGCCCGATGTGCCAGACCTGCACGCTCGGCAGCAGCATCAGCGCGCCCTCGACCATGCCCAGCCCGGCGCGCAGCACCGGAACCAGCCCGATGGTTTCCTCGTTCTTGAAGCCGTGCGCGACGCCCATCGGCGTTTGGACTTCGCGCGGCGAGAGCTTGAGATCGAGCGTCGCTTCGTAGACCAGCAGCACCGCCAATTCGTGCATCAGCTCGCGGAAGCTGCGGTGATCGGTGCTTTCGTCGCGCAGGGCGCTCAGCTTATGCTGCACCAACGGGTGCTGAGAAACGTGAAGCTGTTCGGTCATGGTTCAGCCTCCCTGAATCGGGCAGATTGTACGCGCTCAGCCTATCCGATGTCAAAATGGGCACGCTTGAACCGCCGCCCCGCGTCGGTTATACTTGGGTATAGAACATTTATCCCATTCTGGAGCCTTCGATGACGGATGACGATGGGCGTTTGGTGAGCGGTAAACCCCAGCGGGACGAACGCGAAAATACCGCTCTGCGCCCAAAATTGCTGCGCGAATTAATCGGGCAGGACAGCGTGCGCGAGCAGCTCAAGATCATCATCGAGGCTGCGAAGGGTCGGAAAGAGCCAGTCGATCACATCCTGTTCTACGGTCCGCCCGGCTTGGGCAAAACCTCGCTGGCTTACGTGATCGCCAATGAGATGAACGCCAACATCCACATCACGGCGGGTCCGTCAATTGAGCGCTCCGGCGATCTGGCGGCGATCCTCACCCACATGAAGCTGGGTGACGTGCTGTTTATCGACGAGATTCACCGCTTGGGACGCGCGGTCGAGGAAGTGCTGTACCCGGCGATGGAAGACTTCGCGCTGGACATCGTGATCGGCAAGGGACCCGCCGCGAAAAACATGCGCTTGAACCTGCCCCACTTCACAGTCGTGGGCGCGACTACCCAGCTTGCGCTGCTGGCGGGTCCGCTGCGCGACCGCTTCGGCGCGCGCTTCCGGCTCGACTACTACAACCAAGAGGCGATGGAGCAGATCATCGCCCGCGCCGCCCGAATGCTCCGGATCGAAATCAAGCCGGAAGGCTTGAGCGAGATCGCCCGCCGCGCGCGCGGGACGCCCCGCGTGGGGCTGCGGCTGCTGCGCCGCACCCGCGACTACGCCCAGACCCGCGCCGACGGCGTGATCACGGGGCCGGTCGCCGGGGACTCGCTGGAACTGATGGGCATCGACTATCTGGGGCTGGACGACATTGACCGCCGCGTCCTCAAGACCATCATCCTCAACTACGAAGGCGGACCCGTCGGTCTGCCCACCATCGCCGCGTCGATCAGCGAGGACAGTTCCACCATCGAGGACGTGTACGAGCCATACCTGATGCAGTTGGGCTTCCTCAAGCGCACACCGCGCGGTCGAGTCGCCACCGCCCGCGCCTATGAGCACATGGGGTTTCCCTACAACGGCGGCAGCAACGGCGATCAGAATCCGTTGTTTTGAGCGCAGGAGCAGCCAATGGACTTACCATCACTCGGAAGAATCCTGCTGGTGGTCGGCGTGGTGATCGTGATTGTCGGCGGCGTGCTGATGCTGTTCGGGCGCAGCTTCGACAGCTTTCCCGGCACCCTGCGCCTACAGGGTCAGGGCTTCTCCTGCGCCATCCCGATCCTCGCCTCGATCATCCTTAGCATTGTGCTAACCATCGTTCTGAACGTAATCGTTAGGCTTATAAACCGACCGTGAAACTCTCCGACTACGACTACGATCTGCCGGAAACCTTCATCGCGCAGACTCCGGCAGAACCGCGCGATTCGTCGCGCCTGATGCGGCTCGACCGCCGTACCGGAGCCATCGAGCATCACGTCTTCCGCGAAATCGTGGACATGATCAATCCCGGCGACGTGCTGGTGCTGAACATCACCCGCGTGATCCCGGCGCGTCTGCACTCAACTAAAGCCGATACGGGCGGCGGGGTCGAGCTGCTGCTGCTGCGTCAGTTGGACGAAACCCGCTGGCAAGCGCTGGTCGGCGGGCGGCGCGTGCTGACCGGAACCCGGCTGATCTTCGGCGAGACCGGAATCACCGCCGAAGTGACCGAGGAACTCGAAGAAAGCGAGCGCGTCGTCCGCTTCAGCCAGCCGATCAACGAATGGCTGGATCAACTGGGCGAGATGCCGCTGCCGCCCTACATTCACACGCCGCTGGCTGACCCCGAACGCTATCAGACTGTGTTCAGCCAGCAGGAAGGCTCGGCTGCCGCGCCGACTGCCAGCCTGCATTTCACACCCGAACTGCTGCACGCCCTACGCGCCAAAGGCGTGATCTTCGCACAGGTGACGCTGCACATCGGCTTAGGGACGTTCCAGCCCGTGAAGGTCGAGGACATCACGCAGTATCACATCCACAGCGAGCAGGCAAAGCTCACCGCCGCCGACGCCAAGATCATCAACGAGGCGAAGCTGGCGGGCGGGCACATCATCGCCGCCGGAACCACCGTCGCACGCACGCTGGAAACTGCCGGGATTCTCAGCGAGGGCGGCGACCCCGCTCACCCGGATCAAGCCGTCGATGCCTGTCCGTGGCGCCCGGTGATCGCGTTTGAGCGCGACACCGACCTGTTCATCTACCCCGGCTATCGCTGGCGCGTGGTAGACGCGATGATCACCAATTTTCACCTGCCCAAATCCACCCTGCTGATGATGATCAGCTCGTTTTCCGGGCGCGATCACGTGCTGAACGCTTACGAGACCGCCAAGCGCGAAGGCTACCGCTTCTTTTCCTTCGGAGACGCGATGTTCATCGCTTGATGCGGAATCGACAACATGGCAGATCGAATCGCGCGCGATCGAGCGTGGCTGCATCGCAGGCTGGCAGCACGGGACAAAGTGGTCGTCTACACGGCAGTGACGCAGAATTACGATCCCATCAAAGTTCCCGCCGTTATCAATCCCCAGTACGACTACGTGGCGTATGTGGATGCGGCGACCGAAGTCCCCGCGCCGTGGCAGCACCGGAGCATCATCACCACCGGGCGCAATCCTCGCGTGACCACCCGTTACTACAAACTGCATCCCCATTTGCTGTTTCCGAAACACCGCCTGTCGATTTACGTCGATGCCAGCCTGCTGATCAAGACCGATTTCGCCGCGCTGGTCGAAATCAGCCTGCGCCAGCACGACGCTGCCCTGTTCCGGCACCCGGAGCGCGACTGCGTGTACGAGGAAGGCAAATCTGTGATCCTGCTGGGCATGGACGCAGCGGACGTGGTCGAGCGGCAGATGGCTGCCTATCGCGCGGAAGGCTACCCGGAACACAACGGGCTGTTCGCGGGCGGCTTGATCATCCGCAGGCATCACGCACCATTAGTGAAGCGGACGATGGAAGACTGGTGGCGCGAAATCCAACGTCACAGCCAGCGCGATCAACTGAGCGGACCAGTCGCGTTCTGGCGCAGCCACCTGCCCTATTATGCGATTGACGGCGTGATCTTCTCGAACCCCTACGTCGAATGGATGCGAACTGCTCACTAACCGAGGATTGACGCTCCGCCTATCAGCGATTAAAATGGGGCTTCTTGTCTGCCAATTTTCCCCGCTGCCTTGCTCCGCCAAGCGCAGCGGCGGTAAGCGAGAATTGGAGTTATCCATGTACGCAATTGTTCGTTTGGCTGGCGGTAAACAGTACCGCGCCGAGGTCGGCAGCGTCATCGACGTTGAGCGGCTCCCCCAGAACGTAGAAGACAAAGTAGAAATCTCGGACGTGCTGCTGGTCGGCGATGGCGATGCCACCGTGATCGGTCAGCCGACCGTCGAGGGCGCGTCGGTGACGGCGACCATCGTTGGTCAGTACCGCGCCCCCAAGATTCTGGTGTTCAAGTATCGCCAGCGCACCAAAACTCGGAAGATGCGTGGGCATCGCCAGTATTACACGCGTCTTCGGATCGACAACATTCAGGCATAGGGACTGAAAAATGGCTCACAAAAAAGGTGGCGGCGCAGTCCGCAACGGTCGTGATAGTAATGGACAGCGGCTCGGCGTGAAGCGCTACGGCGGCGAGTACGTGATTCCCGGCAACATCCTCGTCCGCCAGCATGGAACCAAATTCCATCCCGGCGAGAACGTCGGCTTGGGCAAGGATTACACCATCTTCTCGAAGATCGAGGGCTACGTGGTGTTCGAGAAGGTGCGCGGCAAGGTCGGGCGCAAGCAGATCAGCGTGTACCCCGAACTGCCCACCAAACCGGAGCAGTCGTAAGGGCGCAGCGATGCATTCAATACCCCATTAGGCGCACACGGACAGACCGTGTGCAGAGAGAGGAACATCGTGAAAGAGAAGATTCACCCGGAGTGGTATCCCGAAGCCACTGTGTTTTGCGCCTGCGGCAACACCTGGAAAACCGGCGCGACCGTCCCCGAAATCCACACCGACATTTGCTCCGCGTGCCACCCGTTCTACACGGGCGAACAACGCATCGTGGACACCGAAGGACAGGTGGATCGCTTCCTGAAGCGGCTCCAAGTGCGCGACGCTCTGCGCGCCGAAGTCGAGGAGCGGGAAGCCGCCCGCACGCCGACCACCCTTCCGCTGGCTGAACTGGGCGTCGAGAAGCGCTACGTCAACGTGATGACCGAGAACAGCATCAACACGGCGGGCGATTTCATCAAGATTTCTGGAAGATCGCGGCGAAGAAGGGCTGCTGGAGATCAACGGCGTTGGTCGCAAGCTGGTCGCCGACGTGAAGAAGGCGCTGCGCAATCGCGGCTACGACGTGCCCAAAGCCAACAACGAGTAATTCACTCGCGCAAACTTTGAAGGCAGGCATAATTGAACAATGCCTGCCTTTCTTTTTGTCTGGAAACGAGTATGCCTGAGCGCGCGTTTCTTTAACTAACGAATGGCGCTAAGCCAGATTTAAGGGAAGGTTTTCGTAGGGGCGAGGCGTGCCTCGCCCCTACTCGATACTCATTAGGGGGAACCATGATCCACCATTCTGGTCGAATCGAGGTGATCTGCGGCAGCATGTTCTGCGGCAAGACTGAAGAACTGATCCGCCGCGTGCGCCGCGCCACCATCGCCCGGCAGAACGTGCAGGTCTTCAAGCCGATCATCGACGTTCGCTACGGCATCGAGCGCGTGACCAGCCACGACGGGCAGAAGCTCGAAGCGCAGGCGATTGCCAAGCCCGGCGAAATCCCCGCTCTGCTGGAGCCAAAGACGACGGTGGTCGCGGTGGACGAAGCCCAGTTCTTCGATGACACGATTGTCCCGGTGGTGGAAGCACTCGCCGCGCGCGGCTTGCGCGTGATCTGCGCTGGGCTTGATCTCGACTTTCGCGGTGAGCCGTTCGGCTGTATGCCTCAGCTTCTCGCGCGCGCCGAAGACGTGACCAAACTCCACGCCATTTGCATGATCTGCGGTGAGCCTGCCAGCCGCACCCAGCGCCTCGTCAACGGCAAGCCCGCCCGCTACGATGACCCCATCATCATGATCGGCGCGAAGGAAGTCTACGAAGCGCGCTGCCGAGAACATCACGATGTCCCCAGATAGATTGACAGCAGACCAAAAGTTGCGCTAAAATTACTTAGCATTGCAAAGTAATTTGCGAAAGTCCATAGGAGAGCGAAATGGCTGTTGCGAACGCAAGCATGTCTACGGCTGTCCCTGTTCAGGGCGAGTCCGGGTTTTGGCTTCGCAGCCGTAACTGGGACTTGATGTTCATCACCCTGAGCGTGATCTTCGTCCCCCTGCCCTATTTGATCTATCTGCTGTTCGTTCAGTTCGGCGCCGATCCCGATGTCAGCCGCAACGTCGTCAACGGCTTCGTGGCGGTCGCGGTCGGCGGTCCGCACATGATGTCCACCTTCCTGCGCACCGGGCTGGACAAAGGATTCAAGCAGCGCTACCCGATGCTGATCCGCTCGTCGATCATCATCCCGATTGTGGTGGTCTCGCTGGCATTCCTCAACTTGCAGCTTCTACTGACCATTTTCTTCTTCTGGGCGGCGACCCACGTGCTGCATCAAATCACCTACATCGTCGAGTTGTACCGCCACAAGGAGCATAAATTCGTGCGCCACAGCGCGGTATCGCTCCCCGCGCGGCTGATCGACTACTCGGTGATCATGACCTGCTTGTTCCCCTTCGCCGCCTACAAGATCAGTCAGGGGAATTTCGCGGTCGGCACCAACAACCTGACCACCGTGATCCCGCCGGTCTTCCAGCAGCAGTGGTTCTTCATCGTCGCCAGCGCCGCCTTCGGCGCCGCCTTCATCGCCTTCCTCGTCAAGACCTACATCGAGTGGCGTGACGATTACATCAACTGGCCCAAGACGGTCTTCATCCTGCTGACCTGCGCGGTCGCCTTCGTGATGCCCGCGCTGCCCAACCTCGACACCGCCTTTCAGGGCATGAATACGTGGCATTCGTTCCAATATCTCGCGCTGACCTTCTACATCATCAAGCTGCGCCAGATGTACGGCGACATGGACACCAACGCGCCGCTGGTCGCCCGCTTCAGCAAGAAGGGGAAGGATTCACGAGGCTTGTTCATCCTCAGCACGTTGATGCTGGTTGGCTCGGTAGTGGTATTCATTGTGGTCTACGCCGCCGCCGCCGTCCTCAAGCCGGGGCTGGATGCCAACTCTCACTTCGACATCGCCTATTACACCTCGATCCTCTCGTTCCTGTGGATACACTACTATCACGATCACTTCTTGTTCACGGATTTCGAGGCGCTGGACGAGGCATACGGCGGCGCAGGCTAATGCTCTGAATCAAAGGGGCGGGTCTAGGCTTGCAAAGCAAGCACACCCGCCCCTACACTTTACCCGAACGACACGCTACGAAAATGACTCGCTGACCCACTGCATCGCGTCCACCACCACGCCATCGACCCACAGTTCCCAGTGAAGGTGCGGACCCGTCACGCGCCCGGTGCTTCCGGTCGTGCCGATCACCTGCCCCACCGAGATTTGATCGCCCACGCTGACGTACTGCTCGGTCTGGTGGCAGTAGACCGTGAACACGCCCCAGCCGTGATCGAGGATGGTCACGTTGCCGCGAATGTCCAGATGCCCCACGAACGCCACCTGTCCCGCCGCCGGAGCAATGATCGGCGTGCCGGGCGCTGCCGCGAAGTCGGTTCCGGTGTGGATACTCGAAAACGCGCCGCCGTTGTAGGAGCGCTGGTCGCCGAACTGCGCCGAGAGCGGCGCAGCGACCGGAAGCCCCATCGGCCCGTCAAAATAGCGTGTGGGCGTGAAATTGCTGGTGATTTGCTGGAGTTCCGCCAATTCGTCGTTTTGCAACTGCGGGTTGAGCAGGTCTTCCAGCCCCGGCGCAAGCTGGATGCGCTGAAAGCCGTACCCGCCCGAAATCACCTGCACGTTGACGCTCAGCGGCGAAGTGGTGCCATCGCTGGCGGTCACGCTCAAATCCAGCGGATACACGTCCGCCGCCGTGCCGACCGGAATGCCGACCAGCAGCGTGTGCTGGGTGTTATCGTCTTCGGCGGCATCGTTGAGGGTTTCGCCATCAAACGTCCCGGTGACCTGCGCGCCGCTGGCGGTGGTCAAGTGGATGCGCCCGGTTTCGCCCTCGGTGAAGATCAGCGGCTCCACGTCGATGCTCTGCACCGACGCGGGCAGATCGAGGGCAAGCTGCGGCACCTCGGCGCCGGGGATGACCAATTCCTGCCCCGCGTAGATCAACTGGGGATTGGTGATGTGGTTGGCTTGCACGATGTCGTTGACGGTGGTGCCGTACTGCTTGGCGATGCGGAAAATGGTCTCTCCGCGCGCGACCGTGTGGATGACCACTGCGCTCGGCGTGCTGGGCGCGTCCGGCGTATCCGACGGCTGGGGCGTGGGCGTATCGACCGACACGTTCAGCAGTTGACCGACGTAAAAGCTGCTCGGATCGTCGCTCAGGTTATTCTGCGCTTTCAGATCGTCTACGCTCATGCCGTACAACTGGGCGATGCTCTCCAGCGTCTCGCCCGGCTGGACGATGTGCATCACCGACGGCGCAGGCGCGGGAGTCGCGCCCGGAGCGGGCACCAGCAGCCGCTCGCCGACGTAGATGCTGGACGGATCGTCGAGTCCGTTCAACTGCGCAAGTTGATCGAAAGTCGTCCCATAAATCCCGGCGATGTGATACAGCGTCTCGCCGCGCTGGACGACGTGAATGGTCAAGCCGGGCGGGATGGTGGGGGTGGGTTCATCTTGCCCAAATACCGAAGCGGGCAGGCACATCACCACCAACAGCACCGCCAGCAGCAGCCGTTTCATACTGCCTCGTCAAAACGAAGCTGGTCGCCGATTTTCACCCGCTCCAGCAAACTGGGATTGGCTTCTACGTAATACTGCGCGGGCGCTTTGGGCATGTACATCGGTCGCCACGGTTTCGCGTACTGCTTGTCCACTACCGTGCCGCGCGCATCCAGCCAGATCACGCCGATGCTGAACAGCATAAAGAACATGTGGATCGCCGTGTTGGATCGGCTCTCGCTGCCAGTGACGAACAACAAGCCCTCGTCGTCCGGCAGGCGCGGGACAAGCTGCAAGCCTCTAAAGTGACACCAGAAGCTGACACACAGCTTGACCCGCGCGAGGACAACTTTCCCCGTCTTGGCGTTGCGAAGGATACGCCGTTCGGTCATGGAATAACGAGCGTCTGCCCCACAAAGATTCGGCTGGCGTCGTAGATGCCGTTGGCTTCAATCAGCGCCACAATCGGCACGTTGAAGCGCACGGAAATCCGGTAGAGATTGTCGCCCGGCTGCACGGTATACATTTGCGGCTGAGCGGACGACGACGCGGCTGATGCCTGCGTGGGCGTTGAAGTCGCGGTCGGCGCGACTGGCGTCGGCGTCCCGGCGACCGGGATGCGCAGCACCTGCCCGATGTAGATCAGGTTCGGGTTGATGATGCCGTTCGCGCGCGCCAGATCGCGGGTGGCGATGCCGAAGCGAACCGCAATGGTCGAGAGCGTGTCGCCGTAGCGCACCACGTAGGTGATGGTGGTCTGGGCAGTCGCTTGTGGCGGAGCCAAGGGCTGCACCACCACCGGGGTTTCGGTGAAGGTGGGAAGCGCCTGCACCACCACCGGAGTCTCGGTCGTGGTCGGCGGGGCTTCGGTCGGCGTGGGCGGCAGCGTCGGAGTCGCGGGCTGCGGCAGCGTGCTCACCGGGATGATCAACTGCTGGGTTTCGAAGATGCGCGCGTCGGGACTCAGATGGTTGGCAATGATGATCGCGTCTACTGTGCTGCCGAAGCGTGCCGCCAGCCGCCCAACCGTGTCGCCACGCACCACGGTGTACGACAGCAGATACGGGAACGCGGTCGTATCCAGCGTCGGCGAAGGCGTCGGAGGATTGGTCGGCGGGGCTTCGGTCGGCGTATTGGTGGGCGGCTCCGGCGTCGGCGTATCGGTCGGCGGAGCGGGCGTGAAGGTCGCGGTCGGCGGAGCCTCGGTCGGCGTGTCGGTGGGGACTTCAGTCGGCGCTTCTGCCGTGACTTCGGCGGTGACTTCGGAAGTGGGCACTTCGGTTGTCATCTCAGCCGTTGGCACTTCGGCGGTGACTTCGCTGGTGACGACTACTGCCTGCGTCTCCGCGACCGTCGCCGCTTCGGTGACTTCGGTGGTGGCTTCCTCAGTGGCGATCACGGGGGCTGCTTCCCCGGTCACAGTCAGCGAGGCGTCGTCCAAATAGACCACGTTGTTCATGGCAACTTTGGTGACGGTCGAGCGCACGAACACCGTCACCGTGTCGCCCTCGGCGGTTGCCGTGACCGAATGCTCGGCGAACTGATCGACCAGTGAGAGCGGCGAAGACCACACAATCGCGCTGCTGGTCGGGTCGCTGCCGCCAGTCGGATCAATGCCGACCTGCATGGCGAGGTTGCCGCTGCCATCGCTGACATCTGGGTTATCGCCGCTGGAATCCCACAGGTAGGCGTAAATGCTGAAGGTGAGTTGATCCCCTGCGGCGACGCCGCTCACGGTTTGATAAACCCCGGCATCGTGCCCGGCGAAGAAGCTGAAATACTGCTGTGCGTCGCTGCCGCTGTGGATGCGGGGCGTACTCATGCCGTTGGTCGTGTCTGACGCGGGGTAATATTCGGGCTGCTGGTTCTGATCAGTTTCCAGCGACCACGCCGTCCAGCCCTGCGCCACCATACTGGTGGGCGCGTCGGCAACCGCCACAAACGGCTGCTCAAAGCCGGGGTTGGTCAGCAGATTGCCACTCTCCGCTGGCTCGGTCTGGGCTTGCACCACTCCAAACCCAATCACCAGCACGAGGCAGAACAAAAACATTCGGAAAATAGATGATCTTTTCATCAAAACTCCCCTTGCGTCAGGTGTGCGCCGTCACAAGTGTATCGCGTTCCGGGTATTAACGCCCAGTAAAGAAGTAATACCCCAAAAGTTTGCGCCGAGTTAGTGATCGGTTTGTTTATTGAGGCGCGCCACAATCCGATCACACAGCCTTCGTGTGAGATGGTTGTTATGACGAGCGTTCTCCAATTGCGCGGTTGATGGTTGCAACAAGCTGTGACGGAGAGAAGGGCTTGGTCACGAGATGGTTGTCGTTGGCGATCCGCATCTCCGTCACGCGCGCATCCTGATGCACGCGCGCCGTCACAATGATGATAGGAATATCTTTGGTTTCTGGATTAGTTCTCAGGTGATCGTAGACTTCCCAGCCATCGATGCCGGGCATCATCAAGTCCAGCAGCACCAGATCGGGCTTCACCTGCTCGACCGTCTCAATCCCTGCGATCCCGCCGCACGCCTCGAAAAACTCAAAGCCCTGTCGAGCGACGATGATGCGCATCAGGTCGATCACGTCTTCTTCGTCTTCAATGCATACTACGCGGCGCGGCATGATCCCCCACCCGGAACTTTGTGCAAGTTTCTGTCAGTCTACCACGAAACACGCGGCGCTGTCACCTTCAATTCCGCCGCAGTCCGATGGATTTGCCTATCCGTTCGATGAAAGATAACGGGTTTTGTTTTATACTACCCTTCAACAGGAACGAATTGAACCAGCCATGCCGAAAATCATCATTGGGCTTTGCACGATTGAATTCGAGTTTCCGGGCGTGACGAATATCAAAGAAAAGCGCAGCATCCTGAAATCGCTCCTGACGCGGCTGCACAACCAGTTCAACGTGTCGGCTGCCGAGGTGGACTATCAAGACGTGCTGCAATCCGGCGTGATCGCTTTTACGACGGTCACCACCGACAGCCGCCGCGTCAACCAGACCATCAGCCTTATTCTGAACTGGATTGAGGCCAATTACCCGGACGCGCTCATTGTGAATCAGGAAATCGAAATTCTTTAAGCAGGCGCATGTACCTTCACGAGTACCAGTCCAAGCAGTATTTCGCACGCTACGGCATCCCCACGCTGCAAGGCAAGACCGCGGACTCGCAGCAAGACGCCTTCGCGGTCGCATCGGAATTCGGCGTGCCGGTCGTGATCAACGCGCAGGCGCTCGCCAACCAGCGCGTTTTTCGGCTGGCAAACACGCCGAAGGAAGCCGAGTATATCGCGCAGGACATCCTCGCCATGACTCTTCAGGGCGTCCGCGTCCATACCCTGTTGATCGAGCCAGCCGCCGAGGTCGCCGCCGAATATTTCCTCGGACTCTACGCGGATCGCGGCAGCAGTCTGCTGATGTTCGCCTCCACCGAAGGCGGCAGCGAGATCAGCCAGATTGAGCATTCCCACCGGGATAGGCTGGCGCGTGAGGTGGTCAATCCGCTGCTGGGCGTATTCGAGTTTCAGGCGCGCAACCTCGCCAATGGCATCAATCTGCCCCGCGAGCATTGGAACGCCTTCACTCGCATCGCGCAGAACCTGTATCGCTGCCTGGTCGCCTGCGACGCGGTGCGCGCGGAAATCAATCCGCTGGCGCTCACGCAGGGCGGCGAATTGATCGCTTTGGGCGGCAAGCTGGAAATAGACGACAACGCGCTGTTTCGCCAGCCGGAACTGGCGGCGATCCGCGACGTGAAGGCGGAAAACGAGACGCTGGTGCAGGCGCGCGCCGCCGGGATCAGCTACGTGCGCCTGAGCGGAAGCATCGGCTGCATCGTCAGCGGCGCAGGCTTGGGCATGGCGACCATCGATCTGCTGGCGCGGCACACCGAGAGCGCCTCCAGCCTGCTCGACCTCGGCAGCGAGATACAGCGCGCCAAGATCAGCGCGGCGCTGAGCCTCGTCCTGCCCGATTCGCGCGCCGTCCTGTTCAACATTTTCGCCGACAAATCCACCTGCGACAGCATCGCTACCGAGTTAGTCGCGGCGCTGGAGGAACAGCCGCCCGCCGTTCCGGTGGTGATCCGCCTCGCCGGGCAAAACGCGGAAGAAGGGCACGCCCTCTTGACCGCAGCCCATTTGACCATCGCCGAGAGCAGCACCGAAGCCGTGCAACTTATCACAGGAAGCGTCCATGTCGATACTGGTTGACGACGAAACCCTGCTGATCGTTCAGGGCATCACCGGGCGAGAAGGCAGCTTCCACACCGCGCAGATGATCGGCTACGGCACGCGCGTGGTCGGCGGCGTGACTCCCGGCAAAGGCGGCGAATGGATGCACGGCAAGCCGGTCTTTGACAGCGTTGCGACCGCGCTGGAGGCGACCGGAGCCAACGCCACCATCATCTACGTGAGCGCCGCCTCCGCAGCCGACGCGATCTACGAGGCGATTGACGCGCGAACCCCGCTGATCGTCTGCATCACCGAAGGCATCCCGGTGATAGACATGCTCAAGATCAACGAGTATCTGCGCCATTATCCCTACAGCCGCCTGATTGGTCCCAACTGCCCCGGCATCCTGACGCCCGGTCGCTCGAAGGTCGGAATCATGCCCGGTTTCATCGGCAGACCGGGGCGCGTGGGCATGGTATCGCGCAGCGGCACGCTGACCTACGATGTCGCCTACCGCATGACCCAGATCGGCATTGGGCAGTCCACCATGGTCGGCATCGGCGGCGACCCGATTATCGGCACCAGCTTCGTCGAGGTGCTGGAAATGTTCGAGGATGATCCCGAAACCAATCTGGTGGTGATGCTGGGGGAGATCGGCGGGCGGGCAGAAATCGACGCCGCCAATTACATTCAGGCGCACATGACCAAGCCCGTGTTCGCCTGCATCGTGGGCACCAGCGCCCCGGAGCGCACCCGCATCGGTCACGCCGGAGCAGTGGTCATCGAGCCGGAAACCAGCGCCGCTGCCAAGATCGAAGCCCTGCGCGCCGCCGGGGTGATCGTCGCCGATACGCCTGACGAACTGGTCGATCTACTGCGCTGACCTGTCTTTGTAGGGGCGAACCCGTGTGTTCGCCCTCGCCGTCATCGCCCGAACAGCGCGCAGAAGTTGGTCGGATTGGTACTGCACGACGACAGCCCATTCGCAATCAGCCACACCACCAGCACTATGAAGCCGCAGCCGCCAATCGTCACCAGACAGCCGCACCACACCCCCGGTCCCCCGCTGATCAGGTGGAACGCGCCGCCGATCAGATGCGTGAACGCGGTGACAATCGCGGTGATCACGTGCAAGCCGGAAAGCAGCACCGGCATCACCAGACAGAGCGCGCACAGCCCCACGACCAGCAGCACCGCCGTGGTCGGATTGAGATTAAGCTGCTGCAAAACCGTCATGAACGCCTCACCCTGAGCAGTCGCCGGAGTCGGTCTGCGTCCACGGCGAGTCGGCATCGGCGCGCTGATAGCAGTCGCAGTAGCTCAGTGGGTCGGAGTGCCCCGTCCAGAGCAAGAAGTGAACCGTCGTCTCCACACAGATCGCGTCGGGCGCGGTCTGATGTACGCTCGCCGACGACGCGCCAATTCCGCGCTGATCGGCTTCCGAGATCAGCCACACCCGAATTTCGCTGACCCGGGGCGCTCCCGGTCGAAATCGTGAACTGCTGCTGCACCGCGAATACGATCAGAAAACAGGGCACCAGCAAAATCACGAACCAGAGGATCACCGCTGCGATGCAGCCCGCACGCCGGATGGGACTGCGTCGCTGAACAATAACAGGTTCTTCGCTCAATTCGGGCGATGTTTGCTCCTCGCTCACGAGTCAGCCCCCGCAATCCGCATCTGAATCGCGTCGCTGCTGTCGTAGCTCACGTGGACGAACAGCGGCGGATCGCCGGACTGCATCGCCAGAATGCGCGGCAGCATGATCGGCAGGTCTTCCACCAAATCCAGCGCGTAGATCGCGTCCCGCGCGACCCAATGCAGCGTCCCCTCGCTATTGGCGCAGACTTCGCGGCGGTCGCTCTGCGCGGTGAACACGAACAGCAGGATTCCGGTCAATTCGCCCGCGTCTACGTTGTAGATCGCCCGCAAACTCAGGTCGCGCACGGTCAGCCCGGTTTCTTCCTCGATCTCGCGCCGAGCGCCGCTGAGCGGGTCTTCGTCACGCTCGATGTGCCCGCCGACACCGTTGTAGCGGTTCGGAAACACCCGCTTATGCGGCGCACGCTTCATCAGCAATACGTCGTCGTCGTTCAGCACGAAGCAGAGCGTTCGCGGGATAGTCAGCCAGCGGTTTTCGATGGCGTTGGCGCCCTGTTCAGTTGCCCCCATTGTGTATTTTCCCTAAATCCACGTGCATTTCTTCATGTATAAACTATATGATCTGTTCGTTGCCGATTGCCCGACCGCATGATAATCTTAGCAGAATTTCGAGAAGGTACAGGTCACCATGATCGACACGGGTCGGAGCAGCGTCCCTACGCCGGACTTGCGTATTGTTCCGGTGAGCAGTCTGCATCCGCACGAAGAACACGACAGCCAGCGCTCCGAGCCGCTGATCGAGCGGCTCCGCAGCGAAACCACCATGATCAATCCGCCGCTGGTCGCGCCGATGGACGGCAACCAGTACGTTATCCTCGACGGCGCGAACCGCGCTTACGCCTTCGCCGGGCTGGGCTACCCGCACATTCTGGTGCAGGTCGCCAGCTACGACGGCGGCTTCGTCGAGCTGAGCAACTGGCAGCACGTCGTCTCCGGCTGGAGCGAAGACCAGTTTATCCAACATCTACGCCAAATACCCGAAATTGACCTGCTGGAAGGCGATCACCCACAGGCGCTGGCGCATCTGCTGCTGCGCGGCGACCGCACACTGTCGCTGACCGCCTCCGCCGCTGATTTACGCGAGCGCAACGCCACTTTGCGCCGCTTGGTGGAGGTCTACCAGCGCCACGCGCGGCTGCACCGCACCGCCTTGAGCGTTCCGGCGGAAATCTGGCATCTGTTCCCGGATGCGGTCGCCATCGTCTTTTTCCCGACATACCAGCCCGCCGACATCATCGCCGCCGCCCAGCAGTACGCCTATCTCCCGCCGGGGATCAGCCGCCATATCGTGCATGGGCGCGCCATCCGCGTCAACTACCCGCTCGATCTGCTGCGCGCCCCTGACCGCACGCTCGAACAGAAGAACGCCGATCTGCTGGCGTGGATGCAAAGCAAGCTGGCAAATCGGCAGGTTCGGTATTATGCTGAAGCGACCTATCAGTTCGACGAGTGAGGGACATGACCCCCGATCAGGCGCTCCGGCAGGCGACGCTCTACACCGATGACGTGCTTTACCGCCTGATTCATCTGCCGACTAACGAAATCATGGCGGGGGCGAGCGTACTGGCGGAGATCGGCGAGCCGTTCGCGGCGCTGATCTGCGACAAGGACGAGGTGACGCTGATCATCCCGGCTGATACGGTCGCGGATTTCGAGCGCCGCCTGCGCGATCAGCGCGTTTCGGAATCCGCCTACCGCCTGATCAGCTTCGATCTGGAACTGGAGCCGACCCTCACCGGATTCATGGCGCGGGTCTCGGCGGCGCTGGCGGCGGCTCAGGTGCCGATTTTGCCCCTTTCCGCCTTCAGCCGCGATCACGTGCTGGTGCCCGCCGATCAGTTCGCCGCCGCGTGGGACGCGCTCGAAAAGCTCAGGCACTCAGTCCTATAAAGGAACTTATGGACATTCCACTCTACGACGGCGCACCGCAGCCCAAAGACCGGGTGAAAATCGAGGAACTGGAAACCGTCGTCTACCCGGATCGCTTTCGGGTGTTCATCCACACCCGCGTGACTCTGTTCGAGGAGCGCCCGAATATGCTGCTCACCGCCCGCGCGGCCGACGGCAGAGTCGCCGCCGAGTTGAGCATCATCGAGACCATGCATCACGACATGGAATTCACCATGCACCTGCGCGGCGCGGCTGATCCGGCAGGCAGCTACACGCTCACCGCCGAGTTGTATTACGAGACTCGCAATCCCCCGCAGGATCGGCATGTGGTCGAGTTTGTCGTCCCCCAAAACGATGTGGCTAACTCCTGATCTCTCCCGCGCGATCCTCGCGCACGCCCGCGCCGAAGCGCCGCGCGAAGCCTGCGGGCTGATCGTTGGGCGGGAACAGCGCGCCGCCGAGATCATCCCGATCCCCAACCTCGCCGCCGATCCGCTGCACGCCTATTCCATGGACCCGGCGGCGCTGGTGCGCGCCTTCACCAGCCTCGAAGCGCGCAAGCTCGACCTGATCGCCTTTTATCACTCGCATCCTCACAGCGATCCCATCCCCTCGCCCGCCGACGTGAAGCAGGCGACTTACCCGGATACCCCCTACCTGATCGTCAGTCTACCCCGCGCCGAAGCCCGCCTGTGGCGGCTGCATTACGGGCAGGTCAGTGAGGAGCTGCTGTACGTCGGCAGCCAGCCGACATCCGAGCCGCAGTCTCTCTCCAACGCGCAAAAGACCGCGATCCTGCTGAGCGCCTTAATCGCCGTTGTGCTGCTGATCGTGGTATCTTTATCATTGCTGCCGCCCGCGCCCGCGCATTAACGGAGAACTTCCATGCTCGCCATCACCGTCATCGCCGTTGGACTGATCGAACTCCTGATCGGCGGCGTGCTCAACCTGCTCGCCGACGCGCTGCCGCACAAGCGCGCAATTCAATTTCCGCCGCGCTACCCCGACGATACGCCGCGCCCACCGATTGCGTGGCTGGGGATCACCGCCTTTCTGTTCGGCAAGCGCCGCGCGCCCGACGGCACCAAGCTGCGCACGCGCTATCCGCTGACCGAGCTGTTCACCGCCGGGTTGATGATTCTGACCGTCCTCGCCACCAGCGATGACCCCAAGATGACGCCGGAGCAGTTGGTCTTCTGGTTGATCTACATGGCGATCTTCGCGCTGATCACGGTGATCGATCTGGAACACCGCCTGATCCTGTTCGTGGAGATCATCCCCGCCTGCGTGATTGCCCTGATCGACGCGGCGACCACCGGTTACGGCGCCGACCTGCGCGACGCACTGATCGGCGGGGCGGTGGGCTTCGGCATCTTCTTTCTGCTGTATCTGGGCGGATTCGTGTTCATCTACGTGATGGCGCAGACGCGCGGGCGCTCGACCAACGAGGTCGCCTTCGGCTACGGCGACGTGATGCTGATCACGCTGGCGGGCTTCATTCTCGGCTGGCAGCCGTTGATCCCGGCGATGTTCCTGACCGTGTTTCTCGGCGCCATCGGCGCTATCGCGTGGCTGGTCGGTCGCTGGCTGACCGGCAACCGCTACGCTCTGTTCACGCCGCTGCCCTACGGTCAGTACATCATCGCCGCGACGATTTTGATGCTGCTCTTCAGCACTGAAATCACGCGCTTCTTGCGCCAGCCCTCGTAAATTGGGCGGGTTTGAAACCTGTGGTGCTAGACGCAGATTTGAGGGAAGGCTTTCGTAGGGGCGCAGCGTGCTGCGCCCGAAGCATCTAGTGTTCGATGATCCCGCCGCCCAAACACACGTCGCCATCGTAGACCACCGCCCCCTGCCCCGGCGTGATGTCCCGCAGCGGCGCGTCGAAGCGCACCTGCATCCGGTGATCGTCCAACGGCACGATCAGCGCGGGCGCAGGCTTCGCCTTATAGCGGATTTTCACTGCCGCGCGGAACGGCGCATCTGGCGGGGTGCCGTTCACCCAGTTGACCCGCTTAGCAGTCAGTTCGCTACCGCCCAATTCCTCCGCCGTCCCCACGATCAGCGCGTTCTGCGCCGGGTTCATGCCGATCACGTAGAGCGGCTCCGGCGCGAACACGCCCAAGCCCTTGCGCTGCCCGATGGTGTAGTTCGCCAGTCCGCCATGTTCGCCGACCACTTCGCCGCTGCTCCGCATAATCGGACCCGCGTTCATGACTTCCGGCGCGTAGTCACTCAGGAAGCGGCGGTAGTTGTTATCGCCCAGAAAGCACAAATCCTGACTGTCTTTCTTGCTGGCGGTCGGCAAGCCGAAGCGCGCTGCGATCTCGCGGACTTCGGTTTTGGCGTATTCGCCCACCGGGAACATCGTCTTGCTCAACTGCGCCTGCCCCATCACGCTGAGGACGTAACTTTGATCCTTGTGATCGTCCAGCCCGGCTTTGAGCAGAAATCGCCCGTTCGCGTCCTGCGCGATGCGGGCGTAATGACCGGTCGCCAGATAATCGGCGTCCAGCGCCAGCGCGTTGTTGAGCAGGAACTCGAAGCGGATGTGACGGTTACATTCGAGGCAGGGATTGGGCGTGTAGCCCAAGCGATGCTGGTCGACGAAGAACTGCACAATCTGCTTGCGGAATACTTCTTTGGTGTCCAGCACGTAAAACGGGATGCCCAGCCTGTCGGCGATCCGGCGCGCGTCCGCCATTTGATCCGGCGTGCAGCAGCAATTCGCCGCCCCGCCCGCCGCCGTTTCCTCCGACCACAGCCGCATCATCATGCCGATCACGTCGTAGCCCCGCTCGACCAGCAGCGCCGCCGCCACCGAGCTGTCAACCCCGCCGCTCATGGCGACGACCACTCGCGTGTTGCTATTTTTGCTCACAATAAATCCCTAGCCTCGTTCTTCTTCAGTCCTTAGCGTCTTGGCGGTTCATTGCTTGCCCCACCTATTCCCAACTCACATTCTTGAGGCGGTGCAGCTTCTCGACGGTTTCCGCCAGCACGTGAATCGCGTACTCGATGTCGGCTTCGGTCGTCCACTGACCGACCGTCATGCGCAGGCTGCCGAGCGCCCGTTCTGGCGAATAGCCCATCGCCAGCAGCACGCCAGACGGCTCCGGGTTGCCAGTCTTACAGGCTGAGGCGCTGCTCGCCGCCACGCCCTTCAGATCGAGGTGAATGGTCAGCATGTTGCCGTCGATGCCGTCGATCACGAAGCTGGCGTGTGACGGAAGCCGCTGCTCAGGATGCCCGCTGAGCGCCGCGCCGGGAACCCGGCTCAGCACACCGTCGATCAACTGGTCGCGCAGGGATTGATAATGCGCGGTTCGCTGGTCCAGTTCGGCATAGGCCAGCTCCAGCGCCTTCGCCATGCCCACGATTCCCGGCGTGTTGAGCGTCCCGGCGCGACGATCATTCTCGTGACTGCCGCCGCTTTGATTGGCGATCAATTCGACGCTTTCGCGCACGAACAGCGCCCCGACGCCTTTGGGTCCGTAGAACTTGTGCGCCGAAATGCTCAGCAAATCGACGCCGAGCGCCCGCACGTCGAGGCTCAACTGCCCGGCTGCCTGTACCGCGTCGGTGTGGAAGATCACACTGCGCGCGCGCGCCTGCGCCGCCAACTGCGGGATCGGCTCAATCGTGCCGACTTCGTTGTTGGCGTACATCACGCTGGCGACGGTGGTATCCGATCGAATGGCGGCGGCGAAATCCTCCGCATCCACCATGCCCGCCGAGTCCACCGGGAGCAGCGTGCGCTCGAAGCCCATGACCTGCTCAAGCTGCGCGCTGGTGCGCAGCACCGCGCCGTGCTCGACCGGGGACGTGATCAGGTGCTTACCTTTGCCCCGCTCGCGGAGCGCCCACGCCGCTCCGCGCAGCGCCAGATTGTCGCTCTCGCTGCCGCCGCTGGTGAACACGATTTCGGCTGGCTTGCAGTTGAAAATTCGAGCTATACTCTCGCGCGCGTCCTCAACTGCCTGTTCTGCCTTCCTGCCAAAGCTGTGCGCCGACGACGTATTGCCGTAAGCGTCGCTGAAGTACGGCAGCATTGCCTCCAGCACGCGCGGATCGGTCGGCGTAGTCGCCGAGTGATCGAGATAGACACTGCGCGTCTCAGCTGATCTTGGCATGAAGCTGTCCTTTGGTTGGTCGCGTCACTTGTTTATTTTACCCGAACACACGACAGATGTCAGGGATGCGATTTGGACAAGACGCGGTAAACTAGTGCGCGTTACATCCTCTGTACAGGAGAGATTTTTATGTCCATCATTGAACAGATTCACGCGCGCGAAGTGCTGGACTCGCGCGGGAACCCAACGGTTGAGGTCGAAGTGACCCTCGCCGACGGCGCGTTTGGTCGGGCGATTGTTCCGAGCGGCGCATCCACTGGCGAATACGAGGCGCTGGAACTGCGCGACGGCGATAAGAGCCGCTACAACGGCAAAGGCGTTCTGCGGGCAGTCGATGCCGTCAACACCATCCTCAGCGACGCGCTGCAAGGCGCTTACGCGCTCAACCAGCCCGACATCGACCAGAAGATGATCGAATTGGACGGCACGCCGACCAAGAGCAACCTCGGCGCGAACGCGATCCTCGGTGTCTCGCTGGCGGTCGCCAAAGCCGCCGCCAACTCGGTGGGGCTGCCGCTCTACGCTTACATCGGCGGCGTTCACGCCCACGTGCTGCCCGTCCCCATGATGAATATCATGAACGGCGGCAAGCACGCCACCAACAGCACCGACTTTCAGGAATTCATGGTCATGCCGGTCGGCGCATCGACATTCCGCGAGGCGCTTCAGTGGGGCGTCGAAATCTATCAGGCGCTCAAGGGCATCCTCGGCAAGCGCGGCTACCCGACCACCGTCGGCGATGAAGGCGGTTTCGCCCCCAGCCTCGGCTCGAATCAGGCGGCGCTGGACGTAATCATGGAAGCCATCGCCAAAGCGGGCTACAGCGCGGGCGATCAGATTCGCATCGCCATCGACCCGGCGTCCTCGGAATTCTACAAGGACGGCAAGTACAACCTCGCCATCGAGGGGCGCTCGCTCACGGGTGAAGAAATGATCGGGTTCTGGGCGGACTGGGTCTCTCGCTACCCGATCATTTCGCTGGAAGATGGGCTGTCCGAAAACGATTGGGCAAATTGGACGAAACTGGTCGCCCGCATTGGCGACAAGGTGCAGATCGTCGGCGACGACCTGCTGGTGACCAACGTCGAGAAGGTGCGGCGCGCTATCAAGGAAAAAGCTTGCACCAGCCTGCTGTTCAAGGTCAACCAGATCGGCTCGCTGACCGAGGCGCTCGCCGCCGCGCAGTTGAGCCAGCGTCACGGCTGGACGGTCGTGACCAGCCACCGCAGCGGCGAGACCGAAGACGCCACCATTGCCGATCTCGCCGTCGCCATGAACGCCGGGCAGATCAAGACCGGAGCGCCCGCCCGCACCGACCGCATCGCCAAGTTCAACCAACTGCTGCGCATT
This sequence comes from uncultured Chloroflexia bacterium, assembly GCA_963814185.1. Lineage (GTDB taxonomy): Bacteria > Chloroflexota > Anaerolineae > Aggregatilineales > Phototrophicaceae > Flexifilum. Next base: position 1,592,198 of record CAWFCF010000004.1, read on the forward strand.
GAGGAAGAACTCGGCAGCGCTGCCAAGTATGCAGGCTACGGAGCGTTTACTAATCTCAACCTCGATCTCTAGGTGAAAGGGTTTGCGGTGATCAGCAACCGCATCAACGGCAAACGGACGAAAATCGTTGCGACCATCGGTCCCACCTCCGCCGACGAGGAAACACTGCGTCAGATGATCCGCACCGGGCTAGACGTGGCGCGGATCAACTTCTCGCACGGCGAGCATGAAACCCACAGCAAGGCAGTTGACGACGTTCGCCGCATCGCCTACGAAGAAGGCGCGGTGGTCGCCATCATGTGCGACATTCAAGGACCCAAAATCCGCATCGGCAAGATCGCCAGCGAGCCGATCCACCTTGCGATTGGCGACAAAATCACGCTGACGCTCGACGACGCGGACGGCTCCAACAACGTGGTGCAGCTTCCCCATCCCGAATTCGTGCGCGACATCAAGGCAGGGATGCAGCTTTTGCTAGACGACGGCAAGCTGGAATTCGTGGTGCGCGCGACCACGCCGCGCTCGCTGGTCTGTGAAGTGGTCGTCCCCGGCGAATTAACGTCGCGTAAGGGTGTGACCGCTCCCAATGCCCGCCTCACCCTCTCGGCGATCACCGAAAAAGACCGCGCCGATGTGGAGTTCGCGCTGTCGAAAAACACCGAGTACATCGCCATGTCGTTCGTCCGGTCGGAAGACGACATCCGTGAAATGCGCTGGCTGATCCGGCATCTGGGCGGCAACGCCGCCATTGTCGCCAAAATCGAGAAGCACGAGGCGCTGGAAAACATCGAGTCGATCATCGAAGCCAGCGACGCCATCATGGTCGCGCGCGGCGATCTCGGCGTCGAGACTCCGGCGGAGGAAGTGCCCTTTCCACCAGAAGCGCATCATTCGCCTGTGCAACGCGGCTGCCAAGCCCGTGATCACGGCGACCCAGATGCTCAACTCGATGGTGGATAACCCCGCCCCACCCGCGCCGAAGCCAGCGACGTGTACAATGCCATCCTCGACGGCACCGACGCGGTGATGTTGAGCAACGAAAGCGCCAGCGGCTTATATCCGGTGCGCGCGGTGGAGACCATGGTCAACATCGCCGCCATTGCCGAGCAGAACATCACCCGCCCCGGCGGATCGCAGGATCGCGTTATCATGCCGCCGGGTGCCGAGGGGCGCGAAGCCGTCTCCGACGCCATCAGCCAAGCCACCTCGCAGATTGCGCAGGCGCTCAACTGCAAGGCGATTGTCACTTCGACCATGAGCGGCTACACCACCCGGCGGGTCGCCAAAGAGCGCCCGCACACGCCCATCATCTGCGTGACCCCTAATGAAACCGCCTATCGACGCATGGCACTGGTGTGGGGCGTGTTCCCGCTGCTGGTGCCGGAATTCACCACCATCGACGAAATGCTCGGCGTGGTGGTGCGGGCGGCGCATAACAATAAGCTGGTGGAAGCGGGGGATATGCTGGTGATTATCGCGGGCGTGCCCTTCGGCATCGGCGGGCAGACCAATTTCCTGAAAGTTCACATCGTCGGGGAGTCGGGCGAACTGGAATATCGCTAGAAGGATAAGGACTGAGGCTCGAGGACTGAGGACTGAGGCTGGACCCGTCGGGTTGACTCAGTCCTCAGTCCTGTTTTACGTTTCATCCGTATCGACGAATTCCAGCAATTCGCTCTGCCGCGTGCTGCGGACGCCGTAGTTCGGCGCCCAGTTTTCGGGCGTCGTAGCCGCGCTCTGGCGGTTGTGCGCGTGAGCCGGGCGCTCGACTTGGAAGTTGGGGACGGCGGTCGCGCAGTAAGGGCACAAGTCCCACGTGAGATCGAGCATTCGTCCGCAGCGGGTGCAGGGGCGTTTCAGCCGGGTATGGCAGTTGGGGCACGCCTGCCAGTCCTCTTGAACGCGCTGCTTGCAGCCGGGGCAGACCGGCTTTTCCTCGATCTCTTGCAGCAGCGCTTCTTCTTCCAGCGAGCGTTCGTAGGCTTCGGAAAGGGTCTCACGCGGGCGCAGCAGCAGGTAGATCAGCAGACCCGGCAGCGTCAGCACCGCCACCATCAGCGCCACCACGATCTGCGCCAGCATATCCCGCGAGCGCGCGCGCATGTCCCGGTAGGTCCAGATGATCATGGCGAGCCAGAACGCCGCCAGCACCATCGCCCCGTACACCACCAATCCGGTGAACAAGCCGCCCGTATCTCCGAGATTGATCATGCTGTCCTACCCTCCCTAGAATATCAGCAGTATATCACGTTAAGCCTCCGCCGCGAAACACCTGTAGTACAATACGGTAGCTTATAACCTAGTGCATTACAGACAAGTGTCCTTTGACGACGCAGCGAAGTCTTGTCCCTTCCCCAATTCCCGCCTATCAGCATCCCAGAGGGCGGCTCATCGCTCAGGGCGCGACTGCGCTCTCCAACGCCGAACTGCTGGCAGTCCTTTTGCGCACCGGAACCGCCACCGAAACCGCCATCGACGTGGCGCATCAACTGCTGGAGCGCTATCAGGGCTTGAGCGGGCTGGCGCAAGCGGATGCCGTCGATCTGTACCAGTTTGGCGGCTTGAGCAGCTCTCGCAGCGTGCAGATCGTCGCCAGCTTCGAGTTAGGTAAGCGGTTGTTCGGCAGTCACCCCGGCGAGCGCCCCGTGATCAAGACCGCCGAAGATGCCGCGCACTATTTGAGCGACATGGCATCGCTGCCGCAGGAACACGTCCGCGTGATCCTGCTGGACTCGGCGCAGCGCGTGATCGCCGCGCCCACGCTTTACATCGGCACCACCAACATGGTCAGCGGTGCGGGTCGCCGAGATTTTCCGCGAAGCCATCAGCCACAACAGCCCGGCGATCATCCTCGCCCACAACCACCCTTCGGGCGATCCGTCGCCTTCCCCTGAAGACGTGGAACTCACGCAGGCGCTCGCGCGCGCCGGGCGGCTGCTCGACATCACGCTGGTCGATCACGTGATTCTGGCAGAGGGGCGCTTCGTCTCGCTGCGAGAACAGGGCTTTCTGGACTAGCTGCCCTGATCCACCAGCAGCGCGACCTCGCGGACGTACACGTCGTACTGGTGCCCCGACGCATAAAATTGCAGATTGAGAATCGAGGTCGGAATCCGCCCCGGCGCGAAGCTCTCGAACAGATTCGGGCTTTCGTAGGTGTACCACACGCCCGGATTGATCGGCTCGTGCTGCTCGCTGCAACTGTTGCAGATCAGCGGGAACGAGCGCAGCGGATCGACAAAGGCGTAGAAGCCGTGATACCAGGTGACCACCGACCCGTCGCTCGCCTTGTAGTCCATGCGCAGCATCAGCGGGCACTCGCTGCCGTCGATTCCGCAGGCGCTCAGCGATTGGCTCTCCACCTTGAACGCCGCGCGAATCGAGAGGTGGTGATAGGTCGATACGTCCAGCCCATTGGTGCCTGATCCGAGTCCCTGCACGCACAGGGTCGCCCCGTGCAACTCGGCGCCCTCGTCCCGGAAGAAATGCAGCGCAGGGCGACCATCTTCCACCGCCAGATCAAAGGTTCCGGCGGGTTCTCCCTGAGGCTGGACGCTGTTGCAGCGCCATACAAACGAACGTACCTGATCCGCCGTCGCGTTGTAATCCAGCACATTGTTGGCGCTGAAGGTAGTGTCACCCAGCAAATTCACCAGTGTCGGAGTCAGGCTGAACGGATCGGTGTCCGGCGCAACCGAGGCGGACTGCCCGCCGGAAAGCGGCTGATTGCTGTCCTCGCCCATCAAGACCGCTTCGCCCGAATAGTCCATGACCTGCACCTGCGCTCCGGCGGCGACTACCGTATAGCGACCGCTGGCGGTCAGCCGCGCGGAAGGACCCAGCGTCGTATCCAAGCTGATCAGAATGGGGCGACCGAGGTTGTCTGGCACGAACACGTCAAACTCGCCGTAGGCGTCCGAAAAATCGATCCAGTACGGATCGTTACTCCAGTCAAAGCGCGGGCGGGACACCTGCCGTAGATTCAGCGACGACCCATTCTTGACCGTGATCGCCGCCACCAGCCGATCACTCTGACGGGGATCAGTGAACGAAATAGTCGCCTGCGACTGCACGTCGGTGGTGATTACGCCGCCGTCGGATACGTCGCGCTTGCCATGTACCGCCTGCTCGATCAAATCCGAGCCGATCACGGTCGCCGTCCCCCGCGCCACGTCGAGCGTCGACTGCATCGGCACCGGGGAATGGAACAGGAAATACTGAATGCTCAAAATCAAAAAGATCACGATCACGCAGAAAACGGCAAACGACAGCAGCATGACTCCCCATGCGAGCTGCTCCGGCTTGATCCGCCGCGTGTTCGGTTGCGCCACCGTACCAGCCAAGCGTGCTGTCCTCTCTGGCTTCTCAGCCGCGTAATTATAGCACCACTACTCGCGCTTGAACGCCTCAGGTATAATGGAGAGATAGAGGAAGTACCGTCGGCTTGTGGGCATGGCGGCGAATAGCGCCTTCTTTTACTTAGCACTCGTGTTGCGCGCAGCGCAGCCCAGCACTATTTTCAAGGGAGTTTAGGCATGTCCGGGCACAGCAAGTGGTCCACCATTAAGCGCAAGAAAGGCGCAGAAGACGCCAAGCGCGGGAAGATTTTCACCCGCCTTGCGCGCGATATTGCCGTCGCCGCACGTGAAGGCGGCGGCGATGAAGATGCGAATCCCAAGCTGAAGCTGGCGGTCGCCAAAGCCAAAGCCTCCAATATGCCCAAAGATAACATCGAGCGGGCAATTCAGCGGGGCACGGGCAAGGGCGAGGGCGTCGAAATGGACGAGATGACCTTCGAGGGTTACGGACTCGAAGGAGTCGCCTTCATCGTCGATACGCTCTCCGACAATAAGAACCGCACGCTCGCCGAAGTCAAACGCACCTTCAGTCACGCGGGCGGCAGCATGGCGTCGGCGGGATCGGTTTCGTGGCAATTCGAGCAAAAGGGCTACATCGAACTCGAAGGCGACAACCTCAACTTCGACGAAATCTTCATGGTCGCTGCTGAGGCGGGCGCTGAGGACGTGGTGGATGAGGATGGCACCATTGTCGTCTACACCCCGCGCGAGATGTTCGGCGCGGTCGAGCAGGCGCTTCAGGACGCAGGCTACCCAATCGGCACGTCTGAACTCCGGTGGCTCGCCAAGAACGAGACCGAGGTCAGCACCGAAAAGGCAGCTCAAAACCTCCGCCTGATGAACGAACTCGAAGAACTGGATGACGTGCAGTCGGTCGCCTCCAACCTGCTGATCACGGACGAGGCGCTTGCCGCCTTCGAGACGGCTTGATGCTTTCGCTCGGCATTGATCCGGGAACGGCGACGGTGGGCTACGGCTTCGTGCGCGAACTCGATGACGGCTCGCTTCAGGCGGTGGATTACGGCGTGATCACGACGCCGCCGTCGGATCCCATGCCGGAGCGCCTGACCCAGATTTTCGATACGCTGACCGCGCTGATCGAGCGCTATCAGCCCGACCGCGCCGCCGTCGAAGACCTGTTCTTCGGCAAGAACATCACCACCGCCATCACGGTGGCGCAGGGGCGCGGCGTGATCTTGCTGACCCTCAAGCAGGCGCATCTGCCGATCCGGGAGTTCAAGCCCAACTACATCAAACAGTCGATCTCCGGGTACGGCGGCGCGAAAAAGCCGCAGATGCAGGAAATGGTGCGCATCCTGCTGGGTTTGGATTCGATACCGCGACCAGATGACGCCGCCGACGCGCTCGCTATCGCCATCACCGACATTCACAGCGCGCAGTTTGTGGACGAGACATGATCGCAAGCCTTGAGGGAATCGTTGCTGCTGCCGCTTCCGACCATCTGGTGGTGGCGGTGGGCGGCATCGGCTTCAAAGTGTTCATTCCGCGCAACACTATCGCCGTCCTTGAAGGTGATGCAGTGCTGCTGCACACCGAAATGATCGTCCGTGAGGATGCCATCACCCTCTACGGCTTCGCCAGCACGGGCGAGCGTGACCTGTTCAACCGCCTGCTGACCGTGAGCGGCGTGGGTCCCAAGCTCGCGCTGGCGATTCTGGGCACCATGAGCATCGACAGTCTGCGCAACGCGGTCGCCAGCGGGCAACCGGAGCTGCTCACCCGCGTGCCCGGCATCGGCAAGAAGATGGCAGAGAAGATCGTCTTTGAATTGAAGGATAAGCTCAAGGGCGCGGACGGCTTGATCAGCGCCGGGACGCTCAGCGACGTGAACAAGGACGTGCTGGACGCGCTGATCGCCTTCGGCTACAGCATCGCCGAGGCGCAGGCGGCGCTGGAATCGCTGCCGCCGGATACGCCCAACGAGTTCGAGGAACGGATGCGCCGCGCGCTGCAATATTTCGTCTAAACACAGTTAAAAGTAGAAGGTTAAAAGTTCAAAGCACCCAAACGAGGGCAGACACCCGGGTCTGCCCCTACAAAAGACCTCTTTGCAACAGAGCGGTTCAGAGTTCAAATGAAGGTTCCTACTTTTGACTTTTAACTTTCAACAAGATTTTGAGAGGATCGCCTGTGCAGAACGAATTGATCGGGGCAAAAATAAGCGTCCTCGATAAAGGCTACGTGCAGCTTCTCGACATGATGCCCCATCCGGCGACCGGCGTCTCTGGCGATTTGGCGATTGTCAACGCCGCGCGGGTGAGTTTTCTCGGCGAAAGCAAGGGCGACGAAGCCGATAAGAAGCTGCTCTTTTACCTAATGCGCAACCGCCACACCAGCCCGTTTGAGCAGGTGCATTTTAAGTTCCGGGTCTACGCGCCGCTGATCACCTACTGGCATTGGGTGCGGCACCGCACCTTTCACTACATGAACACCAACTCGCAGTCCGGGCGCTACACGCCGTTCGAGGAGGACGATTTCTACGTCCCCGACGTGTGGCGCAGGCAGTCCAAGAGCAACAAGCAGGCGAGCGAGGGTGAAATCGACCCGGACACGAGCGCGCAGCTCACCGACAAGCTGATCAAATTCTACAATCAGGGCTATGACCTCTACCGCGAAGCGCTGGACGCGGGTGTTTCCAAAGAGATGGCGCGGCTGTTCCTGCCCGGCTTCAGCGTTTACTACACGTGGGTGATCAGCGTGGACGCGCACAACCTGATGCATTGGCTGCATCTGCGCATGGCGCCGGACGCGCAGCACGAAATCCGCGTCTATGCCGAGGCGGTCTACGAACACTTCTTCAAGCCCGCGCTCCCGTGGACGGCGGAAGCCTTCGAGCTTTACACGCTAGGGCGTGGGGATCAGCAGTTGCCCACGTGACGCGCAAATCTGCACGCCATCGACATCCAGCGGTGAAACGTCCCAACCGTAGGGCTGCCCCGCGACAAACAGATCAGCGCCAAAGCTGTACTGGGTATCGCTGGTGGTATCGGTCAGCACGGTCGCCTGATTCTGATCGTACAGCCGCACCATGTACGCCGCCGCCGACTTGACCGCCGTCCAGACCACCGTCGGCGCGGTGCTGTAGGTGAACTGGCTCGGAGTCTTTTTTGAATCGACGTGGAAATCGGCGCAGTCTGGGTTCGGCGTCCCCACCACCAGCGCCAGATTGGTCGCGTTCGGCGTGGGCGTGAAGGTTTCCGACGGCGTCAGCGTGTAGGTCGGCGTGGGCGTGAAGGTGGGCGTCTTGGACGGCGTCAGCGTGATCGACGGGGTGAGGGTGATGGACGGCGTCCATGAGATCGCGGGCGTCCAAGTCGGCGGCAGAGTCGCGCGCACAATCGGCGTCGCACTGGGCACTTCGGTGGTCGGCTCGATAGTGGGCAGCGGGGTTAGAGTGGGCGTAGGCGGCGCGGATTGCCCGCACGCCGCCGCCAGCAGGGCGAAGATGCCAATGATGATCCAGCCTTTTGCCGCCATGTACTACTCCAGTGTGCCGCTGATCGCCCCAATCACGACCAGTACTGCCACGACCGCACAAGCCGCAGCCCCGATGCAAAAATACCACAGAACTGCTCGGCGCGGTGCGGGTGTTTCGCCCGCGTAGCCGATGATCAGCCGCCAGCCGACCACGTAAAACCCGATCCCCAACGCGGTCGAGATCAGCGAGGGGACTATCCGTGTGTCCACGCTGTAGAAATTCGCCAAATACACGCCGTCCACAATAGGCGTGATCGCCAGCGTCACCGCCAGCGCGAACACCGCCGCCAGCACAATCCGCGTGAGGCGCGGCAGCCGGATGAGGTACTAAATCAGGCGAAGCCAGCGCGGGAGGGGCTGAGCGGCTTTCTTCATCGGATTAACCTTCCTGATTGATCATATGCTCAGACGCGCGTTCAAAGTAATCGGTCATCACGCTGCGCATCGGCTCCTCGATGCCCAGCTCGTCCAGCGCCGCCAGCATGTGACCGAGCCAGTGTTCCCGCGCCGCCCGGTCGATGGTGAACGGCATGTGCCGCATCCGCAGCATCGGGTGCCCGCGCTGCTCGGCGTAAGCGGTCGGACCGCCGAAGAACTGCGAGAGAAACAGGAATTGCCAGTGTTTGCCCGCTTCGAGTTCGAGCGGGAAAATCGGGCGCAGATCGGGATCGGCTTCGACCTTCGCGTAGAACAGGTCCACCAATCGGCGGAAGGTGGTTTCGCCGCCGACCAATTCGTACAAGCTTGGCTGATCGCCTTGCATCAAGTCTGCCTGTGAAAGTGTGTCTGGACAATTAAGTGCATAAAGGTACAATGTCATCTCATTATACGCCATCCATTACCGAAGGAGCACCACAATGAGTTCTCTCCAACGTCGAGTTGGGATGCTCATCCTGATAGCCCTCGTTGTCCAGCCGGTGATCCTGTTTGCGCAGGGCAGCGCCGTGACCGTCGTCGGCTCCGGCATCCCCGCTCCGCTGATTCAGGCTTTCGCCACCGCTGCCAACCTGAACATCAACCTGAACGTCACCGGAACCAATCAGGGTTTCGAGACTTTTTGTCAGGGGCAAGCGGACGTAACTCTGGCGACTCGCGCCATCAGCGTAGATGAAGAAAATAGCTGCGACAACGTTAATTTTCTTGAATTTGTGCTGGGTTACGACATTATGGCGGTCGTCGCCAATCCCGCGACCGATTTTGGAACCTGCCTCACCACCGACCAGTTGAACTCTCTCTTTGCGCCCAGCACCACCGTCACCAACTGGAATCAGGTGGACACCGCCAACCCCGACATTCCGCTCAGCCTGAACGTCCCACCCGACAACTCGACCCCCTACGCCCTGCTCGACGGTCTGGTCGAGGGCGTCGGCTTGCGGACTGATCTCACCAAGCTCGCCGACGATGCCGCCGTTATCAACGCCGTGAGCACCACAACGGGCGCGCTCGGCGTGGTCAGCCTGCCGGACGCGCAGGCAGCCGGGGACAGCGTAACAATTCTTGACCTGAACACCACCTCGGTCGGCTGCGTCTCGCCCTCGGCTGAAAACGCCGCCGGGCGATCCTACACTGCCTCCTACACGCTTTACGCTTACGCCAATGCCGCGCAGATCGACGAGCTGAAGCCGCTGTTTACTGCCGCCTTCAGCCCGGACAACGCCGCCAGCATCACCGCGCAGGGCTACGTCGCGGCACCCGCCGACGTTCAGTCGATGGACGGCGACATTCTGAACAATCTCAAAACTGGGCGTCAGTTCAGCAAGGATGTGACCGCCTTCAGCATCCCGGCGAATCTGGTCGGCACCATCAATATTGCTGGAGCCGCCACCGGGTCGGTTTACCTGACCGCAGCGACCGGAGCATTCGTCCAGCAGTACGGCGGCGTGACCCTTAACCAGAAGTTCACCGGAGAACCGGACGGCGTCCGTCAGTTGTGCAACGGCAGCATGGACATGATCACCGCCTTCAGCGACCTGACAGCGGATCAGCAGAACAACTGCGCCGCCAACAACGTCCCGACCCAGAACATCAAGCTGGGCAGTGAGGCGGCAGTGCTGGTCGGCAGCGGCGATTTCCTCACCTGCCTGACCACGCAGGAAATCACCACCATCTGGGGCGCAGCATCCGAGAAAACCATCACCAACTGGAATCAGGTCGATCCCAGCTTCCCCGATCTGCCGCTGACGCTGCTCGCGCCCACGCTGGGCAATCCCAATGCCGACCTGCTGATGTATCAGGCGTCCGGCAGCGACCTGCCCACCCGCGAGGATGTCGCCGAAACCAAAGACGATCCGTCCTACCGCACCACCGCCGTCAGCAACGTGACCGGCGGACTGACTTTCATGAGCTGGCTGGAATATCAGGCGCTTTCCGCCGACGTGCAGGCGCGCGCCACGCTGCTCCCGGTGGACGCGGGCAGCGGCTGCATCACGCCCTCTGACCAAACCATTCAGGATGGCAGCTATCCGCTCTCGCGCATGGTTCAGTTGATTGTGAACCGCCTGTCGATGGCGCGCCCTGAAGTCCAGTCGCTGCTGTGGTACATCGCCAGCGACGCCGAGTATCCGCTGCTTGCCAGCAACGGTTTCCTCGGCATCAGCTTCGAGCAGTTGCCCGACCTGCGCGACCAGCTACAGCAGGACTTCAAAGACGCCGAAACCGAAGCCGCTCAAGCCGCGCTGCGCACGCCAGAGCCAACCGCCGAAGCCACCGCGCAGGCGACACCTGAAACCACGCCGTCGAGCTAACACCGAATCACCTAGGGGCAGGTGCTGGCTTCGCAAGCCTAGACCTGCCCCTGCCGTTTAAATTACCCGAAGCTTTTAGGTACTCTCCCACTAGAACGGAGCCTGTATGCGCGGCGAACTCGTCGCGGTCGATCTGGAAACCACCGGGCTGGATTCGACTCAAGATCAAATTATCGAAATCGGCGCGGTGCGCTGCAAAGACGGCGTGATCGTCGACGAATTCAGCACGCTGATCGATCCCGGTCGTTCGCTGCCCACGCTGATCACTTCGCTCACCGGGATTCACAGTGACGATCTGGTCGGCGCGCCCAGCATTGAAGACGTGCTGCCCCAGTTGACCGAATTCGTCGGGCATCTGCCGCTGATGGGGCACAACGTCCGCTTCGACGCGGGCTTCCTGCGCCGTCACGGGATTTTGCAAACCAATCTGCTGATCGACACCTATGAGCTGGCGTCGGTGCTGCTGCCCCGTGCGCCGCGCTACAACCTCACCAGCTTGACCGCTCTGTTCGGCATCGACATCGTGAACGCGCACCGCGCACTCTACGACGCCAAAGCGACCGCCTATCTCTACTGGCTGCTCTGGCAGAAGGCGCTGGAACTCCCCTACGGCACTTTGCGCGAGATCGTCGAGGCGGCGCAGGGACATTCGTGGGATGCGCGCCCGGTGTTTGAAGCCGCGCTCGCCGAACGGGAGCCGGAGCCGGGCGGCGGACTTGAAGACCTGTTCGCGCCGGATCGTGCCGAGCGCAAGCCGCTGCGCCCCAATGACGTGATCGAGCCGCTCGATCCGGCAGCCGTCACCGCGCAAATTGACGAAGGTGGCGCGCTGGCGACCCGGCTGCCCGGCTACGAGCATCGCCCGCAGCAGGTACAGATGGCGCGCGCCGTCGCCGATGCCTTCAACAATTCCCAGCACGCGCTGATCGAAGCCGGAACCGGCACCGGCAAATCGATTGCCTACCTCATCCCGGCGGCGCTCTGGGCGATGCAGAACGGCGAGCGGGTGGTGATTTCGACCAACACCATCAACCTGCAAGACCAGTTGATCGACAAAGACATTCCGACCCTGCGTGACGCGCTGGGGCTGCCCTTCACCGCGTCGGTGATGAAGGGGCGCGCCAATTACCTGTGCCCACGCCGCTTGCAGGCGGTGCGCCGCCGCCGCCCCACCAGCATTGACGAACTCCGCACGCTGGCGAAGATTCTGGTGTGGCTGCTGGAAAGTCAGACCGGGGATCGCGGCGAGATTTCGCTGCGCGGCAGCGAAGAAAACCAGACGTGGCAGCGCTTGAGCGCCGAGGACGAAGGCTGCTCGCTGGATCGCTGCAAGGCGGTGATGGCGGGTGCCTGCCCCTTCTACAAAGCCCGCAAAGCCGCCGAAGCCGCCCGCGTGCTGGTGGTCAATCACGCGCTGCTGATCTCCGACGCTACCATGGACAGCCGGGTGCTGCCCGACTACCGCTATCTGATTGTGGACGAGGCGCATCACCTCGAAGAAGCTACCACCAGCGGCTTGAGCTTCCGGCTCGACGCCTCGACCCTGCGCCGCCGCCTCGCGGATTTGGGCGGACCCAAGCGCGGGCTGCTCGGCAGCCTGCTGATCAGCGTGACCGCCGCCGCAACCGACAAAGAGATCGCGCGCATGACCGGCTACGTCGAGAACATCAGCGAAGCCACCGCCGCGATGGAAGTCCACGTCAACCGCCTGTTCGCCTCTATCCGCGCGCTGCTGGTTGATCTGAAGATCGCGCGATCCGACTACATGGCGCAGGTGCGCATCACCGAGCAAGTGCGTGCGCGCGCCAGTTTCGCGCAGGTGCAGGCGGCATGGAATACGCTGCTGCCGTTCTTCGAAGTGCTGGGCGAAGCTATGCATCACCTCGCCATCGCCCTCACCCGCCTCGCGCCCTACGAACTGCCGGAGTACGAGGAGCTGGTCAGCAGCACCGAGACCGCCTCGCGCTACCTCGAAGAAGTGCAGATGCAGTTGAACAACTTCACCAAGACGCCCAACGCCAACACCATCTACTGGATCAGCGCCGGGCAGGACGGCGACTACATCGCCCTGCAAAGCGCGCCGCTGCACGTCGGCCCGCTGGTCGAGCAGTATTTGTGGGCAGCCAAAGAATCGGTCATCCTCACCAGCGCTACCTTGCAGACCAATGGCAGTTTCGACTACATCCGCGCCCGCCTGAACGCCGCCGAAGTCCCGGCGATAGAGGTCGGCTCGCCCTTCAACTACCACGACTCGACGCTGCTGTTCGTCCCCACCGACATGCCCGATCCGAACGACCGCTATCACTACCAGCAGGCGGTCGAGCGCGGGCTGATCGAACTCACCGCCGCCCTGAACGGGCGGGTGATGGGCTTGTTCACCAGCTACGCCCATCTGCGCCAGACCGCGCAGGCGATCACGCCGCGCCTCGCGCTGGGCAACATCACCGTGTACGACCAGAGCGACGGCAGCAGCCGCCAAAGCCTGCTCGACGGCTTCAAAGCCACCAGCGCGCGATTCTGCTCGGCACCCGCAGCTTTTGGGAGGGGGTCGATATTCCCGGCGAATCGCTCAGCGCGCTGGTGATCGTTCGCCTGCCCTTCTCGGTGCCTACCGACCCGATCTATGCCGCCCGCGCCGAGACCTACACCGATTCGTTCAACGAGTACACCCTGCCCGACGCCATCCTGCGCTTCCGTCAGGGCTTCGGTCGCCTGATCCGCACCCGCACCGACCGGGGCATCGTCGCCATTTTCAACTCGCGGGTGCTGACCAAGAGCTACGGCTCAAGTTTCATCAACGCGCTCCCTGACTGCACCGTTCAGAAAGCGCCGCTCGCTTCGCTTCCTGAATTCGCCGTGAATTGGCTAAATCCGAGTTAGTTTTGTGCAGAATCTGTGATAGTATAAGCTGAGTTTGGTTTGAGACACTGACTATGCGAACGCCAGCCGGTAAAGAGTGTCGCTTCTACTATGAGGACTACAATCGCGGGCGTAACGTTCACGAATGCCGCCTGATCAAAGGCAACCCGGAGTCGCTGTCATGGCGACCCAAATACTGCGCCCTTTGCCCGGTGCCGGACATCCTGAACGCCAATTCCAGCCCGGATATGGAACTGACGCTCACCGTGAAACCCCGCCTGCTCGGTCTGGGGCGAAAACTGGAGGTCACGGCTTACTGCCGCAAGCATCGCCTTCCCATTGAAGACCCCTACATTGGCTGCCCGAAGTGCATCGCAGAACGTCCGGGTCTGGACGTTTTCAGGCAGGCACTTGACCACGACGACCATCACCAGTGACCGGACTGCCTATGACCTACAGCTTGCTTATCTTCCGCTGCGATCAAGATCGGCTCGAACGACTCAATCAGCACGTCAGCGCCTATGAAGTGGAGTCGGTCTCCGATGCGGATTCCGCCCGCGCGGCGCTGCGCAATCACGCGCCGGACGCCCTGATCGCGCCTATCAGCACCGAAACCCTGTCCCTGTTTCGCTCCGTCATCGACAACATTCCTACCCCTGAGCGCCCGCTCTTGGTATTGGTCGCCGACCGGACCCCGAGAGAGGATTTTCCGGCTGATCTGGTCTTGCCGGTTCGCTGGCTCAACCAGCCGCTGCACGCGCAGCTCATCCTGCGCGGCGAACTGCTTCAGCTTCGCAAGCAGTTCGCAGATGGCGGTAAGTCCAGCGACGCGACCGACGACGAGGTCGATCTGCTCAAGAATGCGATTGTGCGTGCGGTTTCGCACGAACTGAAGACTCCGCTGCTGCACGTCAAGTCGGCGGTTTCGATGCTCAGCGAAGATCATGACCGGGATCGCACCACCCTGCTCAGCTACGCGACCGAAGCCACCGCCCGATTGGAAGCGGTCGTCCGCAACATCACCCAGCTTGCCGATAGTCTCGAAATCACGCTCACGCCGGTTCAGGCAGCCGATGCTATCCAGCAGGCGGTTCGCAATCTGCGCCGCGCGTGGGAGCATATGGACGAAGTCGACCGCGTGCAGATCGACCTGCCGAGTCGTATGCCGCTGGTATGGGCGGATCGTCAAGGCTTGGGTATAGTTTTGCAACTGCTGATTGACAACGCGCTCAAGTTCAGTGACAGCACGGTTGAACTCACGACAACCGTGATCGACGATCACGTGATGATCGCCGTCACCGATCACGGCATTGGCATCGCGCGGGAGAAGCAGGAGCGCATCTTCGACACCTTTTATCAAGTGGACAGCAGCGACGCGCGCCGCTTTGGGGGCGTGGGCGTGGGTCTGGCAATCGTCCGCCTGATTTTGGAGCGGCATCACGCGACGGTTCACGTGGAAAGCGAGGTCGGCGTCGGCAGCACCTTCTCATTTGCGCTGCGCTGCGTGGAGTGACAATGATCCTTGATCCGTTGATCAAATTTCGTTGACACCATTCGAGGTTGTGGAGTAAAATCTTATTTAGAAAATTTAGATTGTGTTGAACGTCACAAACTGTTGCTGCCGAATCGCCTTTTAGACAGGAAGTTGCATATGACTCTCCACGACCCTGCATTCACGACCATGAAACCGCTGCCTGAGACGGTTCAAAACGCCTTGCAGCGGGTCGAGTCGCTGATGCTGAACGTGGTTGACAGCGACGTTACCGTCCTCCGGGATGCCAGTCGTCACATCTTGTCGGCGGGCGGCAAACGTGTTCGTCCGCGACTGGTGCTGCTGGCGTTCGCCGCCGCAGGCGGTGATCAGCCGACTAGCGCCGCTGCGGTCGCAGCCGCCGTCGAGCTGGTTCATACCGCCAGCGTCGTCCACGACGACATCAACGATCACGGGATTGTCCGGCGCGGGCGTCCGTCCGTGAATGCCATCTGGGGGCGCACCTTCGCCCTGCTCACCGGAGACTACCTGTTCACCAAAGTCTACGAGTTGATGGCGCCTCACAAGGACCTCAACGTGATTCTGGCGGACGCCACCGTCGCGCTGGTCGAAGGCGAAACCCTTCAGGCGAGCGCCGTCAAAGAGAACAACTTCACGCGCGAGGTTTATTACCGCGTGATCGCCCTCAAGACGGCGGCGCTGTTCCGAGCTGCTGGCGAATTGGGCGCTCGGCTGGCAAATGGCGCGCCGGAGGTGATCGAATCGCTTGCCAACTACGGCTACAACATCGGTCTGGCATTCCAGATCGTGGATGACATCCTCGACCTGACCGGAAGCACCGAGCAGTTGGGCAAGACGGCGGGCATCGACCTCGAACAGGGGCGCGGATTCGCCGCCGCCTACGAGGAAGCGGATGCCGTAAGCTCGCTCAAGGAAAAGATTATGCGCGGCGACGCGCTGGAAGAAGCGCAAGTCCAATCGCAGCGGCTCGCGCAGCTTGCCATCGAGCAGTTGGACGCGCTGCCCGGCTCCGAAGCCAAAGACGCGCTGATCGACCTCGCCCATCAGATCGTCGAGCGCAGCTTCTAGTCCCTTCAGCACACGCGGTAGGGGCTGGTCTGTGACCTGCCCTTTTTCATCGCATCGACACCACGCAGCGGGATTCAGGTCACACGAGGTACAATCCAGAGCGATCAATCTCTGGATTTTTGTTGTGAGCCGACACAAGGAGCGCGTGCCGTGATAAAAGTCGTATCCATCGACGAGATGCGTCAAATCGAAGCTGCCGCCGATGCCGCCGGAATCAGCTATGATGACATGATGGAGAACGCGGGAATCGCGGTCGCGCATCGCGTCATCGACCTGCTGGCGAAGCTCCCCGACCCTACCGAAGCGCGCGTGACCCTGTTGATCGGTCCCGGCAACAACGGCGGCGATGGCTTGGTCGCCGGGCGCGTGATCGCCGAGAACAGCAGCGCGCTGGTGCGCTTCTATCTGCTCGCCCACCGCTCAGACGACGATCCGCGCCTGAAAGCGGTCGCCGACAAAGGGCTGTTCGTCGCCTATGCCGAAGACGATCAGCGCTTCCGCGTGCTGGTGAACATGGTCGCCAGCGCTCAGGTGGTGGTGGATGCGCTGTTCGGCATCGGCTTGAAGCTCCCGCTGCGCGACAACCTGACCAAGCTGCTGCGCTCCGTCCATCAGGCACTCGACGGCGGCGACGAAGGGGACGCAGCCCGCCCGATCCGCCTGTCCGATCCCGCGCCCCATTCGGTGACCCGCCCCTATGTGATCGCCGTCGATTGTCCGAGCGGGCTGGATTGCGATACCGGAGCGGTTGACAAGTCCACGCTCAACGCCGACGAAACCGTGACCTTGATCGCCGCCAAGCCCGGTTTGTTTAGCTTTCCCGGCGCGGCGGCAGTCGGCAAGCTGACCGTCGCGTCCGCAGGCGTGCCGGATAACGTCGATGGGCTGAAAACCGCCAAGCACATCGCCGCCGACC
Source organism: uncultured Chloroflexia bacterium (assembly GCA_963814185.1). Classification (GTDB taxonomy): domain Bacteria; phylum Chloroflexota; class Anaerolineae; order Aggregatilineales; family Phototrophicaceae; genus Flexifilum. Next base: position 1,609,154 of record CAWFCF010000004.1, read on the forward strand.
CCGATTCGGTACGCGCGCTGCTGCCCGCGCGCCCGGCGGACGCCAACAAGGGCACGTTTGGCAAAGCCCTGATCCTCGGCGGCTCGGTCAATTTCACCGGAGCGCCCGGTATGGCGGCGCGCGCTGCCTATCGCTCCGGCGCGGGCTTAATCAGCGTCGGCGCACCGGAGCCGACCGTCGCCGCCCTCGCCGGGCACCTGCTCGAAACCACCTGGCTGCTGTTCCCGCAGGATATGGGCGTCCTCTCCGCTGACGCCGCGCCGTTGATCCTCAAGGAAGCTGCCAGTTACGACGCCATGCTGATCGGTCCCGGCTGGGGGCGCGAAAAGACCACTGGCGACCTGCTCGCCCGGCTGCTGGACGGCAAATCGGCGCACGCCGCGCCAATTGGCTTCACTGCCAGCGCCACACCCGACAACGAGCAACCACCCAAGCTCCCGCCGCTGGTGATCGACGCCGACGGGCTGAATCTGCTTGCTGAAGTCAATGAATGGTGGAAGCTGCTGCCGGAGGAAACTATCCTCACGCCCCACCCCGGCGAGATGGCGCGCCTTGCCCGCATGGAGATCAAGGACGTACAGGCGAATCGCTGGCAGATCGCCGAGGAAAAGGCGAAACAGTGGAAGGTCGTGCTGGTGCTGAAAGGCGCGCACACGCTGATCGCCGCGCCCGATGGTCGGGTTGTGGTGCTGCCGTTCAAAACCTCAGCGCTGGCGGTCGCCGGAACCGGGGACGTGCTGGCAGGGTTAGTCGTCGGGATGCTGGCTCAGGGCTTGAAGCCCTTCGACGCGGCGCTGGTCGCCGGGTATCTTCACGGCTTGGCGGGGGAGCAGGCGGCGCTCAGGCTGGGCGAGCGCAGCGTCATCGCCGGGGACGTGCTCGACGCTATCCCCGACGCCTTTATGCGTTTGGGCTAGAAACACGTCGGGGCTGGTCTATGACCAGCCCCTCTGATTTCTCTTGGTGCTCTTGGCGTCTTGGCGGTTCAAGATACTTACGGCGTCCCCATTTCCGCCAGCCGACGACGCGCCGCCGCTTTGCCTTCCGCCAAACTCTCCGCGACCGGGTCGCTCGGCAGCGCGGCGCGGATACTCTGTCCCGTCTCCGCAACTGACTCGCTTAACTCGTGCCGCAGCGCGCGACCGCTTCGCGGCGCGGTCAGCAGCGTCACCAGCCCGCCGATCATCAAGCCGAGCAGCAGCCCGAAAATCAGTATTCCGCCGTCCAGTTCACGCTTCAACTTCGTCCCGCCCATCTGTATGCTGCAGCGCGCGGCGAATTCCGAATAAGTTGCCAATCAGCACCGAACTGCCCGCCAGAAAGCCGCGCGCGCGGATCACCGGCTCGGTGACGTTATCGCTCATAAACTCGACCGTCCCCTGCGCCGTCTTGACCGTCTCCTGCGCGTTTTCGAGGATCGGCTTGACTTCCGTTTGCAGCAGGTTGACCAACCGGGCGACTTGCAGCGCCAAAATCGCCACGCTGAGGATAATCAGAATGCCTTCCAAGCCGAGGAAAATGATCACCAGATCGCGGATGGTGCGAATGATCGCGGCGAAGTCGCCGTTCGTGACCAGCGTCAGCACCAACGCGCCCACGAACAGCAGCAGGATCAGTCCGATCAAGACCGCGCTGGCGATCAGCACCATGCGCCGGATATTGAAGCTGTCCGGTTGCTCTTGTACCGTGTCGGTCATACTCTCCCTTAAAGCAATCCCTAATGCGCCGATCGTTTTCGGCGGACGCGGCTCGAAGTCAGCACACTGATGACGAATAGCGACACCAGCGAGCCAAACGTCGCGGCGACGATCCGCAGCGCACCGATATTGAACACGTCAATGCCAAAGGTCATGCCCACCATCTGCCCCAGCGCGAACCCGAACCAGCTTGAAAGCAGCAGCATGACCAGCCGCCGCCCATCGCCGCCCAACACAAGGTGAAACGCCGCGCCGTAGAGAGTCGCAAGGATGAATGCAAACGTCAGGGTTGGACTGGGCAACTCCGGCTCCTTCGGTGAACACAATAGTGATTGTAACACCGAAAGCGCATTTTGAACACGCGATTAAAACGATCTATAATGCTGACCATATGACGACCATTGATCATCGTATTTTAATCCCTGCCGCGCCCGACGTGGTATGGAACTTCATCAGTGACATTACCCGAAACCCCGACTGGCAGGTGGACTGCACGGAGGTGATCTTCCTCACGTCCCGCCGCGAGGGACCGGGCTGCGCTGGCGCTACAGCGGGCGCAGCGGCGCAGATCGTGTGGTGGCGGTCACGGCGTGGTACAACGGGCTGGGCTACGAATACTACTTGGTGGATGGCGTCCCCTACCGCGAAAACAAGGGGCGCATCCGGCTTCAGGAAATCCCCGAAGGCACCATCGTCCAGTGGACTTTCACCTACGAATTGGGCGGCATCTTCGGCGGGATGCGGGACGCGCTCAGCACCCGCCGTCAGGTCGATCACACCATCGCCGAGAGCCTGAAAACCCTCTGGCAGAAGATCAAACAGACTGGCAGCGCAGCTCACCCGCACGAGGCAAAGTCGCTCATGCGCGACGCGCCCAACGTGCAGGCGCGCTCGGCTTATCTGCCGCGCCATCCTGCGCCCGAAGCGACCGAACCCTCGACGCCCGCAGTCCAGCCGAGGTCGGGGATTGCCGCTGAGCCGCCGATCATCGAAGGCGACGGTCAGCCGATCCACGTGATTGACGAGCCGCCCATCGCGGAGGAAGATACCCGCCCGCGTCACCCGGTCGCGCCCGAAGCCGAGCCACCGGAACCAGAAGCGGAGCCGGAATTTCTGGATCAAGTGATTGACCTGTCCCGCTTCGAGCCGCCGCGCGATCCATCCGATACTCAGCCGCGTAAGCCGGTCGAGCCGCCCACCGAAGCCGCCGCGCCCCCACCGTTTGTGGATGAAGAAACCGAGCTGCTGCCGGAGCCGCTCCCGGAGGTGCTGCCGAACTACGCCCCGCCGCTGGTCACGTCCGAACCGGAACAGCCCACTGCGCCCGCCGATCAGGTCGCGGAAGAAACTCAGCCGGATTACGAGGCGGAGGTTCCGGTGAAAGCCGTCGAGCCAGAGACGCCGATCACCGAACCTGCAGTCCCAACCGTTGACGCTTCACCTGTCGTCGAGCCGGAAGCGCCGACAACCGCAACCGCTAAGGTCGCCGAACCTGAGCCACAGGCGCCGACCGCCGAGCCGAACCCTGTGGAACCCGCTGCTCCACCAACTGCCAGCGAGTCGCCGGAAACCAAGAGCATTTGGGAGATATTCGGCGTCCCGCGTCCCAGCGAAACCGGGCCGATGCCCGCCGCCAGTCTTGCTCAACCGAAGCCGGAACCCGAACCCGCCGCTGTGCCAGCCGAACACATCAATCTGCCGCCCGGCAGCACCCGCGCAGGACTGCGTATCGCCCTGCGGCGCAAGCTGGCTCACGTCCGCCGCTCCTGAGCCAAACGCTTTGCTAATCGCCAACTGCTAACCGCTGTTCTTCTACGGCTTGATCACCAGAAACGCGGGGCATCGTCCCCGCACCCGCTCGCTGATCTGATACGCCACGTCGCCGTAGGCTTCCGCCGCCGTCGCCACCAGATCGTAAGCATGATCGCTCACTTCACTTTGGACTGCCGCCAGCAGCGAGTCTTGACGCAGCTTCAGCCGCCCGGTGATGCCCGCCTCGCTGAGCATCTGCCGACACTGCGCGACGTGTGCCTGCCGTTTGTCCTGCGCCAGCAAAATACTGCTGAGGTCCGAGACCAGCGGCTTGCGCGCCTCGCCGTCCACACTCAGCAGCAGCGTGATCTCTGCCCCTTGCGCCAGCGAAACTAGCCAGTCGAGCGCGCGATAATCGGGGATGTGCCCGCGCAGCACGTGCAGAATCGTGCGCGGCAGTTGATCCGGTTGATCCAGCACCAGCACCGACGCGGGGGTTCGAAATAGGCTCTCCGGCGCGTTCCCGTCCGCCGCGATCACCAGATCGGCAGCCGGAAGCGCCGCCGCGTCCTCGGTGACGCAGCGCTCGATCTGCGCCTCGCGCCCCGCCAGCAGCGCCTCGACGTAGCCCGCCGATTGATTCAGCGCGTCCGCCGTCCGCGCCCAGTACGCCACCCGCAGCAGCGCCGAGCCGTGCTGTAGCTGCCACACGCGATCCAACTGCTGACGGATGGTTTCGGCGAAGCTGCGCACCGGGATAACCGTCGCGCCCAGCGCGTTTTCCAGCACGCTCACGACGTTCTGGTTTTCGGGATGCGCCATCGCCACCGTGATGCTCTTGCCGTCCTGAGCAATCGGCAGCGCGAGGTGATAGTACGCTAGGCGGCGCGGGAGCCGCTGCGCCAGTTCCGGGTCGAGATCAATCGTGTCCAGCGAGAGGAAGGGATACACTACGCGCCTTGCGCCGGGAGCAGATGGTAATCCTGCACGCCGACCCAAACGCGGTCGCCCGGACGGATTCCGAGCCGCCGCGCGCGCTCCGGCGCGATCACCACTTCGACCGGCTGTTCCCGATCAGCCAGCCGGATGGTAACACGTTCCAGCGACCCGGCAAAGGTGATCGCCTCGACCCGCCCATCGCCCAGCGGATAGCCGTTCAGGTCGTCCGCCGCCAGCGCGAGGTCGATGGATTCGGGGCGCAGCAGCATATCCACCGCCTGACCCGACAAATGCTCGGTCTGCGGCGGCGCGGGCAGGTGACGCTCGCCCACGTAAATCTGCGTTCCGTTGCGCCGCCCGCGCAGCAGATTCGCCGTCCCCAAAAAGGTCGCCGTGAAATGGTGCTGCGGGCGGCGGTAGAGGTCTTCCGGCTTGCCCACTTCCAGCAGCCGCCCCTGTTCGATGATCCCGATCCGATCCGCCAGTTCGAAGGCTTCGTCCTGATCGTGCGTGACCAGAATCGCCGTGATTCCGAGCCGCTGCTGAATTTCGCGCAAATTTTGCCGAAGCTGCGAGCGGATTTTCACGTCCAGCGCGCCGAACGGCTCGTCCAGCAGCAGCACTTCCGGCTGAGGCGCCAGCGCCCGCGCCAGCGCGATCCGCTGCTGCTGCCCGCCCGAAAGCTGGCTCGGCAGCCGCCCGCCGAAATCGCGCAGCCCGATTAGGTCCAGCAGCTCGGCGATTCGCCGCTCCCGCTGCGCGCGCGCCACGCGCCGGATTTCCAGCCCGAAGCCGATGTTCTGGGCGGCAGTCATGTGCTTGAACAGCGAGTAATTCTGAAACACGAAGCCCACGCCCCGCTGCTGAGTCGGCAGCCGGGTCACGTCCCGCCCGTTCAGGTAGATGGTGCCCGTATCCAGCGGCGTCAAGCCCGCGATCATCCGCAGCAGCGTGCTTTTCCCGCTCCCGCTGGAGCCGAGCAGCACGAACAATTCCCCCTGCTCGATTTCGAGCGACAGATCGCTGACCACCGTCTGCTGCCCGAACTGCTTGCTCACCTTATGCAGCAGGATCGACATGGGGTTCTTCCTTTTCCGTGCGCCGAAGTAGATTCAACGAAATCAAGACCACAATCGAAATCAAGCCGAGTAGAATCGCCATGCTGTAGGCGCTGATGGTGCTTCGATTCTGCATGGTTCGGTAGACGTAGAGGGTCGCCGTCTCGGTCAGCCCTTGAATCCCGCCGCCCACGACTGCCGCCGCGCCGAATTCGCCCAGCGAGCGCGCCAGCGTCAGCACCAGCCCGTAAATTATCGCGTGGCGAATGCCGGGGAACACGATTTGCCGGAACACCGTCCAGCGCTGTGCGCCCAGCGTCAGCGCCGCTTCTTCTTGCTCCGGCGTGAGCGATGCCAGCACCGGCATCACCTCGCGGATCACGAACGGCAGCGAGACGAACACCGTCACCAGCAGCAGCCCCGGAAACGCGAACGCCACCTGAAACGGCAGCGTCAGCCAGCCACCGCGACCGAACAGTACCACCACCACGAACCCAACGATCACCGGAGACATCACGAACGGCAGATCGACCAGCCCGTTCAGCAGCGATTTACCGGGAAACTGGTGCCGCACCAGCACCCACGCGATCAGCACGCCGAACACCGTATTGATCGCCGACGCGAAAATCGTCAGCAGGAATGTCAGCTTGAGCGCCGCCAGCGCATCCGGCGCGGTCAGCGCGTCGATCACGGGCTGGATGCCCTGCGCGAAAGCTCCGGCAGTGATTGTGAGCACGGGCGCGCCGATCAGCACGCCTGCGTAGACTAGAATCACGCCGATCAACAGCCATGCGGCGAGGGAGCGAGCGGGTTTCTCACTCACGAGCGCGCCTCCGCAGCACCCGCTCCGCGATCAAGGTCGTGCCCAGCGCAATCGCCAGCACCACCAGCGAAACCGCGCTGGCGGCGGCGGAGTTGCCGCTTTCGACCTGTGCGTAGATGTAAACGGCGGCGGTCTGGGTGCGCAGCGGGATATTCCCGGCGACCAGCACAATCGAGCCGAATTCGCCCAGCGCCCGCGCGAAGCTCAGCAGCCCGCCAGAGATCAGGGCGGGCAGAATCGCGGGCAGGATAATCCGCCGGAAAGTGGTCCAGCCGGACGCGCCCAGCGTATGCGCCGCTTCCTGCTGCTGCGCTTCCAGCCCGACCAACACCGGCTGCACCGCCCAGTCACGAACGGGTAGCCCAGAAACAGCAGCGCCAGAATGATCCCCGGCGGCGCGTAGATCAGCCGGGTGCCGAAGCTGTTTTCGAACAGCCCGCCGATTGCCGTCTGCGGCCCGTAGAGCAGCACCAGCATCACGCCCGTGACCAGCGTCGGGATGGCAAACGGCAGATCGATCACCGCGTTGAGCAGTCGCTTGCCCGGAAAGCGATACCCGATCAGCACGTAGGCGGTGAGCGTTCCCATCCCCATGTTGATCACCGCCATCACCACCGCCGTCCATACGCTCAGCCAAATCGCGCTGACCGCCTGCGGACGGCTTATCGCGTGCCAGAACGCATCTGCGCCGCCGCGCAGCCCCTCGACGCAAATCACCAGCACCGGAACCATGATCAGCGTGGTCAAATAGATCGCCGCCGTCAAACGCAAACTCCACGCCCCGAACGGAGCGCGGAGTTTGCTGGCTGCCACTCCTCGATAGGCTGCTTGAGCCGTCATCCGCCCTTCACCTGCGCGATCACCTGCGTGTAGACGCCGTCGTCACCGAAGATGTCGGTTTTCACCTGTGACCAGCCGCCGAAGTCGTCAATCGTGAACAGGTCGGCGGGAATTGGGAAGCGAGTTGTGTCGATGCTGTTTTCCAGCCAAAAAGCTGCGGGCGTTTCGGTTGCCGCCGCTTCAGTAGGCTTGGCGACCGGGGGGCGAAAGCCATCGGCTGCGAAGATTTGCTGAATTTCGGGTCGATACAGGAAGTCAATGAACGCCTGCGCGACTTCGCGGCTGCCGTGTTCGTCCACGTAAGCGTCCACCAGCGCCACCGGGTTCTCGATCAGGATGGTCGAGCTTGGGTAGACGATGGTCAGCGCGTCGCCCAGCGCCGCGCCCGCGAAATACTGGTTTTCGTAGGTGATCGCCGCGTCGCCCACGCCCCGCGCGAAGGTTTCGTAGCTGTCCAAGCCGCTGGCGTCCATCACGCTCACGTTGGTGAACAGGTCGGCGAGGAACTGCCGCGCGCCCGCGTCGCCCGCCGAATAGCCCACCACCTTCCCGCGATAAGCGGCGCCGTAAGCCGCCATCACGTTCCACTGAGCGCCCCCGCTGGTTCCGGCGTCCGGCGTGATCACTTCGACGCCCGGCTGCGCCAGATCGCTCCAATCCTGAAGTTTGCTTGGGATTGCCCTGCCGCACCACCAGCGCCACCACCGAGGTCGAGACCATGCCGCCGTAGGTGTTGTCTTTCCAGTCGTGGGTGATCAGCCCGGCGTCCACCAGCCGATTCACGTCGGCTTCCAGCGAGAGCGCCACCACGTCGGCGGCGAAACCACCCGCCACCGCCCGCGACTGTGCGCCCGACGCGAGATAGGACTCCTGAAAGGTCAGGTCCTGCCCGGTCTGCTGTTTCCAATAGTCCACGAACTGCGGGATGATCTTGGCGTAGGTCGCCTGAATGACGGTGTATCCGGCGAGGGTGAGGGTGACGCCGCTTTGCGCTTGAACGCCCGCAGCGCCGAGCATCGCCAGCAAGCCCAAAACCATCAGACCAATTCGCTTCACGGTTCCGCTCCTATCGTGCCAATTCTCACGATAGAAGCGTCAAGTGACAGCAGCGGTTACGTCCCGGTTACGAATTCGGTCACAAATTCCGGCTGTCGTGCATCAGCGCGTAACCCACGCCGGGGATGGATTTCCACGTAGACCTCGGCGCTTTCCTCGTCGATCTTGCGCCGCAGCCGATAGACTAACTGCTTGAGCATCGCCTTGTCGCCGCCTTCCGGTCCCCATACCCGGTCGATCAGCGCGTCGAACGGCAGCACCTGCTCCCGGTTGATCACGAAGGTTTCCAGCAGCTTGTATTCCAGCGGCGCAAGCTGAACCGCGTCGCGCCCCTCGACCGTGACCGCGTGCCGTTCAGGATCGAGCGTCAGCCGCGCGAACGACAGCCGCTTGGGAACCGCGACCTGTCCGCTGCGCCGTACCACCGCCTGCGCCCGCGCCACCAGTTGCGCTGGGCTGAACGGCTTGGTGATGTAGTCGTCCGCGCCGATCTCCAGCCCACGCACCACCTCCTCGTCGCTGTCTCGCACCGTCAGCATAATGATCGGCGTCTGCGACTGAGCGCGGATGCTCCGGCACACTTCCAGCCCGTCGATCTCCGGCAGTTCGAGGTCGAGGATCACGATCTGCGGCGTTTCCTCGCGGAAGCGATCCAGCGCCGCGCGTCCGTCGTGCGCCAGCACCACCTCGAACCCGGCGCGCCGCAGCGTGAACGACACCACGTCCGCCAGCACCCGGTCGTCGTCCACCACTAGCGCTTTCACGATTCGCCCCTCGCTTCTTCAAGTATCGGCAGCGTGAACCAGAACACCGATCCGCCGCCCGCCCGCGCCTCCACGCCCACCTGCCCCTGATGCGCTTCGGCAATCGCCTTGACCACCGACAAGCCGAGTCCTGACCCGTGATCGACCTGCGATTCCGGCTCCAGCCGGACGAAGGGCAGGAAGATGCTGCTCTGCTTCTCCGGCGTGATCCCCCGCCCGCGATCCGCGACGCTCACCCGAAGCTGCTCGTCCTGTCGCGCGACCGCGACTTCGATCACACTGCCGTCGGGGCTGTACTTGCTGGCGTTCGAGAGCAGGTTGACCATCGCCTGAATCGTCCGCGTCGGGTCGACTCGCAGCGTTGGCAGGGTCAGCGGCTCCTCAACCGTCAGCCGTTGATCCCGCCGCGCGATCATCGGCTCGATTAGCCGGATCGCCTCACCGAGCAGCGGTTCGACCGCGCTCGCACGACGGTTGAGCGCGAAGTGATTGGCTTCCAGCTTGCTGCTTTCCAGCAAATTGTCGATCAACTGGTGCAGCATCGACAAGCTCAGGTGGATCGAGTTGAGCAACTGTTCGGTTTCGTCTACCGAAAGCGAGCGCAGGTTTTCCTGAAGCAGTTCGACCGACGCCTGCAACCCCGCCAGCGGCGTGCGGAACTCGTGCGACATGTTCGCCAGAAAATACGACTGCGCCTTGTGCCGCCGGGTTTCCTCGGTGATGTCGTGGATCACGAGCGTAACTTCGCCCGCGTTGATCGGCTTGGCGCGAGTGACTGCCAGCGTGATCAAGCCGCCGCTCCGAACCACCACCGTCCGCCGCCCGCCGTCCGACGGCACGTAGTCGCTGAAGCGCCCGGATTCGTCCGCCAGCGGCAGCAGCGCATCCAGCGGTTGATTGAGCGCCGCCTCGCTGCTCAGCCCAGTGATGCGCTCGGCTCCGGCGCTGAAGAAGCGCACCCGCCAGTTTTGATCGCAGGTGATGATCCCCTCCAGCACCGACTGAATCAGCGCCTCCGACCACGCCAGCGTTTCGAGGTTCTGCCGCAGCTTCACCCGCGTCTGTTCCAGCACCTGCCCCAACTGATAGGTTTCGGCGGTCTTGCTTTCCACCTCAACCGGAGTCTGCAAGTCGCCGCTGCCCATGCGCCGCGCGTGCGCGCTGAGCCGTCCCAGCGCCCGCATCCGGCTGCGCACGAACAGCCCCGCCGTGAGCGCTGTGCCCGCCGCCGCGATCACCGCCGCCAGCAACAGCCCGATCAGCGACTGCTGCTCGGCGGCGAGGATTCCGGTCAGCGGCACGTCGATCTGCATCACGGCGGGCACATCGATGCCGATCTGCTTCAGCACCACGAACCCGGCGTAGAACGGCTCGCCGTCCATCGTCACTCGCTCGACCTCGTAAGCCGCGTCCGCCTCGAACGGCACAAAGCGGTAGGTCAAATCGGTATCCGCCGCCAGCCGCGCCGCGAATGCCTCGTCCAGCCGAAACCCGCCGCTCACCGCGCCGCCCTCAATCGGCTGCTGCGCGGTCAGCAGAAATCCGCCACCGGGCGGCGCTTCTCCGGCGACCGTCTGCCCGCTCGCGTCACTGACGTACAGAGTGTCCAGCGTCGTATCTCCGCGAAAGGTCAGCAGATACGCGCTCAAGCCCGCCCAGTCGCGCGCCTGAACAAGCTGCCGCAGGGTCGGGCGCTCCGCCGCCAGCGTGACCGTGTTGGTAAGGCGGGCTTGTTCCATCCGCAGAAAGGTCTCGCCGTAGCGCACCGCGTCGTCGAGTTCGGCTGCGCGCCTGCTGATCCAGCTCGCCCCGCACCAGCAGAAACCCGCTGATCACGATCACCGAGACGGCGGTCAGGATCAGCCCTCCGGTCAAAATCGTCAGTTGTCGTGTCAGGCTCAGCGGCTTCATGCATCCACCTCCGCTGTTCGAGTTTACCCGTTCCCGATGAAAACAAAAACCGCCTTGCGGCGGTTTGGTTTGGGGTGGGAGAAGGGACTTGAACCCTCGACCTCTTGTTCCACAGACAAGCGCTCTAACCAACTGAGCTACACCCACCATGTTGATTTAGGGGCATTATAACATGGAAAATCGCCATTTCTAGCCCGATTTCCGTGCGACAATCAGCGTGACCACGCTGCGCGGGCAGGGTTCCTGCCGCACCTCGACCTCGAACGGCGCGAACAGCGTAGCGATCAAGTCCTGCTCGGTCTTTTCCTCGCGCTGCCCGGTGATCCGGTAAAGCCATTCCAGCGACCGCGCGCTCCAGCCCGCGCCGCTCAGCCGAGCGTTCGGGACGATCACCAGCACGCCGCCCGGTCGCAGCACGCGATAGACTTCGCGCACCGTCTCCGGCGCGGTGATGAAGTCGGTTGGAAAAGTGCTGACCACCGACGCGAAGCTGTTCGCCGCGAACGGCAGCGCCTGCGCCCGCCCCCGCGTCAGCCGAGCGTCTAGCCCATGCGCCCGGAGTTTCCCCTGCGCCAGCCGCCCCATATACGGCGACAGATCGTAGCCCACCGCGCGGTATCCGGCGGCGCTCAAGTCGATTTGCAAATTTCCGGTGCCGTGTGCCAGTTCCAGTACGGGGGAGCCGCCTTCGAGATGCTTCAGCGAGCTGTCGATCCAGCAGCGCCACGCGCCCAGCGACACCATCCGGCTGACCAGATCGTAGCTGAACGCGAATTCGTTGTAGAGCAGCCGGAAGCCGAAGCCGACCAGACGCCACCACATCCGCGCCATTGGGGCTTAGGCGCGCACTGCTGCGAGGATCACGTCTGGCGTATCGGTGATGACGCAGTCCACCCCCAGATCGCGCAGCTCGACCGCCTTCGCCGGGTCATTGACCGTCCACGTGTTGACGCGGTAGCCCGCTTGCTTCGCCCACGCCATGTACTTGGCGTCGATTTCGGAGAAATGTGGGTGACGTGCCTCGTGCGGCAGCCCGCTCATGAGGTGCGGCAGAAAAAACGGCTCCTCCGGCGAATGCAGATAGCCAATCGGCACTTCCGGCATCGCCCGCCGGAACCGCCGCAGCGTCAGCGGATTGAACGACGAGACGATGATGCTGCGCTGAAGCGCGTGCCGCCGAATCGCGTTGGCGACCTTGCCTTCCACGCCGTCGCTGCCCAGCTTGTCGGCTTTGATCTCGACGTTGATGCGGGTGCGCCTGCCAATGGTCTCGAACACCTCGTCCAGTGTCGGAACCTGCACGCCCTTGAACGCCTCGCCGAACCACGATCCGGCGTCCAGCGCTCGAATCTCCGCCAGCGTCAGGTCGCTAATCGATCCTTCGCCGTTGGTGGTCGAATCCACCTTCGCGTCGTGCATGATGATCATCTCGCCGTCGCGGGTCAGCCGAACGTCCAGTTCCACGCCGTCCGCGCCCTGCGCCAGCGCCAAATCGAACGAGGGCAGCGTATTCATCGGCGCATAAGCTCGCGCCCCGCGATGCCCGAACACCAGCATCTTGCCATCGTAGAATTCCTGCAAGAGCGCCTGCATCATGATCGCCGTGCCACCTGTATTTCGTCGCCAACCACGCGAACCTCGTAGGTTTTGACCGGGATCAGCGCGGGCGGAGCCAGCACCTCGCCCGTGCGCAGGTCAAACTGCGCGCCGTGCTTCGCGCACTCAATCGTGTGCCCGTCGAGCATTCCTTCGGAGAGATAATATTCCTCGTGCGTGCAAATGTCGTTGATGGCGTAGTATTCGCCACCGACGTTGAAGATCGCCACCCACACGTCGTCGATTTCGACCGCCATCCGCTCGCCCGGTTTGATTTCGTCAGTGGTTGCTACGGTGACAAACTCAGTCACGATTCGTCTTCGTCCCGTTCTTCCTGCCGCTCGAGCTTGCGCCACTCCTCCAGCCCATACAGCCCCACTTTCAGCACCTTGAGCGAGAGCAGCGCGCATTTCACCCGGTTCATGCCAATCGGGATGCCGAGCATCTCGAACACTTCTTCCTTGTCGATGTGGCGGATTTCTTCCAGCGTCTTGCCGAGGATTTCCTCGCCCAGCATCGACGATGCCGCCTGACTAATCGCGCAGCCCTCGCCGTCCCACGCGAGGTCGGTCACGCGATTGTTCTCGTCGACCCGCAGCGTCAGCCGCAGCCGATCCCCGCACAGCGGATTGTGCCCCTCGTAGTCCACGTCCGCCGGGTCGAGAATCCCGCGATTGCGCGGATTCATCCCGTGATCAAGGATGTTCTCACGATACATGTCCTGCATGTCAGCTTCCCATCACTCACCGAGCGCCCACTCGGTACTTGCTTTACTCAGTCCTGAAGGTTTCGCGCACTTTGTACAGCGCGTCGATCAGCCGATCCACTTCCTCGGTCGTGTTGTACAGGTAGAAGCTCGCCCGCGCCGACGCCGCGATCCCGTAGCGCGTGTGCAGCGGCATCGCGCAGTGATGCCCCGCCCGCACCGCGACCCCGTCCGAGTCCAACACCTGCGCCACGTCGTGCGCGTGAACGCCGTGTAGGTTGAAGGTCGCCACCGCGCCCTTCTGAACGGCATCGGGACCGTACACGGTCACGCCCGGCACTTCCGCCAGCCGATCCAGCGCGTAGGCGGTGATCGCCTGCTCGTGCGCCTGAATTTTCTCCATGTCCATCGCGCTCAGGTAATCGACCGCGCAGCCCAAGCCAATCGCTTCGGCAATCGAGGGCGTGCCCGCCTCGAATTTGTAAGGCAGGTCGTTCCACGTACTGCCATCCAGCGCGACCGTCGAGATCATATCGCCGCCGCCCATCCATGGAGGCATCGCTTCCAGCAAATCGCGCTTGCCATACAGCACGCCGATCCCGGTGGGAGCCAGCATCTTGTGCCCGCTGAAGGCGAAGAAATCGGCATCCAGCGCCTGCACGTCAACCGGCATGTGCGGCACCGACTGCGCGCCGTCCACCAGAATCAGCGCACCCGCGTCGTGCGCCTGCCGCGCCATCGTCCGCGACCGGGTTGATCGTCCCCAGCACGTTCGAGACCTGCATCACCGCCACCAGCTTGACCCTGCCTTCGTTCAGCAGCGCCGCGTACGCCTCCAGATCGAGCGTTCCGTCGTCCAGCACCGGAACGTATTTAACCGTGAAACCAATTTGCGCGGCGAGGAGCTGCCATGGGACGATATTCGAATGATGTTCCATCTCGGTCGAGATCACCACGTCGCTGGGCTTGAGGTTGGCTCTACCCCACGAGTTCGCCACCAGATTGATGCTCTCGGTGGTGCCGCGCGTGTAGACGATCTCGCGCTTACTGTCGGCGTTGATGAACCTGCGGACTTTGACCCGCGCCGCTTCGTAAGCGCTGGTCGCTTCTTCGCTGAGCTTATGCACTCCGCGATGCACGTTGGCATTGTAGCGGCGGTAATAGTCGTCCAGCACCTCGATCACCGCGCGCGGCTTCTGGCTGGTCGCCGCGTTGTCGAGATAGACCAGCGGCACGCCGGGGTGATGCTCCTGCTGTAAGATCGGGAAATCCGCGCGAATGGCGGCGGTGTCGTATATCATGTCTTGATGATACACCATGCTCAAGTCCTCATGGTAGGCAACCCAATGACGGAGATGCTGGTAGGGGCGGGTCTAGGCTTGCGAAGCAAGCACACCCGCCCCTACTGACAACCTATGGCGCTATTCGGAATTAGCATCCTCTCGAAGTCGCCTTCGTAGGTCGGTGTTACGCTGTCGTCCCGACGATCTTCGCCGCCAGCGCCGCCCGCAGCCGATCCTGCACCCGCTGGAACGGGATGCGCTCCAGCAGCTCCTCGAAGAAACCTTCGGTCACCATCAACTCGGCTTCCGCGCGCGGGATACCCCGGCTCATCAGGTAAAATACGGGCTGCTCTTCCAGCGTGCCGAAGGTCGCCGCATGGGTGCAGCGCACGTCATCCGCCTCGATTTCCAAGCCGGGGATCGCGTCCATGCGCGCGTCTTCGTCCAGCACCAGATTGCGGCACGCCTGAAACCCGTCGATCTTCTGCATGTGCGGCATCGACTTGATCATGCCCTGCCACAGCGTCCGGGAGCGATGCTTCGCCGCGCCCTTGAACAGCAGGTCGGAAACCGTCAGCGGACCGTTGTGGTTCTGCTGGGTATCCAGATCGAAGAACTGGTTTTCGTCGGCGAAGAACATGCCGCTCACCCGCGTGCTGGCACCCTTCCCATCCAGATCGACCTCGATGAAGTCCTTGACGAAGCGCGATCCCATGGTGCCCAGCACCCAGTCGAGCGTGCCGTCCTGTCCCACACTCGCCCGCATGTGGCTGAATTCGTAAGTCTGCCGATTCCAGTCTTGCAGGCAAACGAAGCGCAAATTCGCGCTCTGCCCGACCAGTAGTTCGGTCGCGCCGACGTAAGCCGCCTGCTCGCTGGTCTCCGCCGACTGGTAATCCACCAGCACCGTCGCCTGCGACGCTTCGTCCAGCGCCACCAGCACGTGCCCCATGGTCGCGCCCGGCTCGGTGTTATACATGACCACGTGTAGCGGCAGTTCCAGTGCCTTGCCCTTCGGCACGTACAGGAACACGCCGTGAGTCCACAGCGCCGCGTGCAGCGACGCGAATTTGCCATCGCCCGGCTTGACCGCCTGCGTCATCAGGCGCGGGCGCACCAGCGACTCGTAGTCGCGGCACGCGGTCAGCAGATCGGTAAACACCACGCCCTGCGCCGCCAGCTTGGGCGATAGCTCGCTCTGCACCACCTTGCCATCCACGAACACCAGCGTCCCGCCCTGCTCGTCGCCGATCAGCGGCTCGAGCATCTGCGTGGGCACCGTATCCAGCGCCGCGCCATCTGGGGCGATCAGCGGGCTGGCTTCGTCCCAGTGAATGCTGCTGTAATCAGTGCGCCGCCATTCTTCCTGATCGCGCGGCATAGGCGTATCTTCGTAGAGTTCCCATGCGGCTTCGCGGCTCTCGCGCAGCCACAGCGGTTCATGGTTGGCATCGCTCAGCGCCTCGACATCGGCGCGCGTATAAACCGGCGCTTCCGGCGCGGCGGATCGCCGTCTCCTTACTGCAACCAAGTTCTCTCTCCTTGCAAAGATGCTAGGCACAGTAATGAGTAATGAGTCGCAAATACTCATTACTCATTACTCGTTACTTTGCGATTTACCCAATCGATCCTTCAAGCTGAATCTGAATCAGTCGGTTCAGTTCCAGCGCGTATTCCATTGGCAGTTCCTTGACCAGCGGCTCGATGAAGCCGTTGACGATCATCGCGTTGGCTTCGTCCTCGCTCATCCCACGCGACATCGCGTAAAACAGTTGATCCTCGCCGATGCGCGTGACCGACGCTTCGTGACCCATGGTCACGTGCTTGGCGTCGCATTCAATGGTCGGATAAGTGTCCGAGCGGCTGCGGTCATCCAGCAGCAGCGCATCGCAAACCACGTTGCTGCGAACGTTATCCGCGCCCTCGACGATCTTCAGCAGACCGCGATAGCTCGCCCGCCCGCCGTCCTTGCTGATCGACTTGCTGATAATCTGGCTGGTGGTGTTCGGCGCAAGGTGCGTGATCTTCGCGCCCGCGTCCAACTGCATCCCCGCGCCCGCGAAGGCAATCGAGAGGACTTCGCCGTGCGCGCCTTCGCCCTTGAGCAGCACCGCCGGGTACTTCATGGTGACTTTGCTGCCGAGGTTGCCGTCCACCCATTCCATAGTCGCCTTCTTGTAGGCGACCGCGCGCTTGGTCACAAGGTTGTAAACGTTGCTCGACCAGTTCTGAATGGTGGTGTAGCGGCAGCGCGCGCCATCTTTGACGATGATCTCAACCACCGCGCTGTGCAGGCTGTCCTCGCTGTAGGTCGGCGCGGTGCAGCCCTCGACGTAGTGGACGTAAGCGCCCTCGTCCACGATGATCAGCGTGCGCTCGAACTGTCCCATGCTCTTGGTGTTGATGCGGAAGTAGGCTTGCAGCGGCATTTCCACGTGGACGCCCGGCGGCACGTAGATGAACGATCCGCCTGACCAGACCGCGCTGTTGAGCGCCGCAAACTTGTTATCCGACGACGGGATCACCGTGCCGAAGTATTCTTTCACCAAATCAGGATAATCACGCAGCGCCGAGTCCATGTCCGTAAAGAGCACGCCCTTGCTTTCGAGGTCTTTGCGGATGCTGTGATACACCACTTCGGACTCGTACTGCGCGGTCACGCCTTGCAGATACTTCTGCTCCGCTTCAGGGATGCCAAGCCGGTCAAACGTCCGTTTGATGTCGGCGGGGACTTCGTTCCAGTCCGTGCCCTGCCCTTCCGAGGCGCGCACGAAGTAGTAGATGTCGTCAAAGTGGATACCGCTCAGGTCAGCGCCCCATGTCGGCATCGGCTTGCTCATGAAAATCTCGTAAGCCTTCAGGCGATAGTCAGTCATCCACTGCGGCTCATGCTTCATGGCGCTGATCTGCCGCACGATGTCGGCATTCAGCCCCTTCTTACTCTTGAAGGCGTATTCGTTCTCGGCGTCGTGAAAGCCGTATTTTTCCGCGTAGCTGCCGCGCACGTCCTTAAGCGCGGCTTCGTGATCGGTGAGCTGCTTTTCACTGGGAATAAGGTCAACCACAGGGTTTCTCCTTCTTGCTATTCGGTCACGTCGAAACGCTCACGTACCCAATCGTAACCCATTTCTTCAAGTTTGAGCGCCAGATCAGCCCCGCCATGCTCGACGATCCGTCCGTTGTACATGACGTGGACGTACTCCGGCGTGATGTAGTTCAGGATGCGCTGATAATGGGTGATCACCAGCACGCCCAGTTCGGGACCGCGCAGCTTGTTCACGCCTTCCGAGACGATCCGCAGCGCGTCGATGTCCAAGCCGGAGTCGGTCTCGTCCAAAATCGCCAGCCTCGGGTTCAGCACCGCCATCTGAAGCACTTCCGCGCGCTTCTTCTCGCCGCCGCTGAAGCCTTCGTTGAGATAGCGTCCCGCGAAGCTCGGATCGACCTGAAGCATCTCCATTTTCTGCTTCATCAGCCGCCGGAAATCCGTCACCGAAATGCCCTTGCTTTCCGGGTCTTCCGCCTTCATCCGCGCGTTAATTGCCAATCGCAGGAAGTTCGCCAGCGTCACGCCGGCAATCGAGATCGGATACTGAAAGGCGAGGAACAACCCCGCGCGGCTGCGCTCGTCCGGTTCCATTTCCAACAGGTCTTTGCCATCGAAAATGACCTGCCCCGCCGTCACCTGATACGCCGGGTTGCCGAGCAGCACGTTCGCCAATGTGCTCTTGCCAGAGCCGTTTGGGCCCATCAGCGCGTGAACTTCGCCTTGCTTGACCGTCAAATCCACACCCCGCAGGATGGGTTTATCCTCCACCGTTACGTGAAGATTCCGAATTTCGAGTGCAGCGCCCACAGTGACTCCTGAAATGTTGATCCTTGTTAAATTTACTTCGTACCCACAGGTGCAAAGTGTAGGTTCAGTATAGCAGTCCGCACGGCGAAAGTCAACATTTTTATGATGAATATAATAGAAATTGACGTGCAATTTCCGCTGTGTTAAACTGGGGCTGTCTTAAAGGCTTCGTAGGATAGTGACCATGACTCAAAGCCCAACCTCACCCCAGCAAATCACCGAAGAAGGTCTGCGCGAAGCGCTTCGCGCGGTGGTTGATCCCGAAATTGGCATGAACGTGATTGAACTCGGCTTGGTTCGCGGTGTCGAGCTGAGCGACGAGCGCTGTCACATGGTCGTGATTATGACCACGCCCTTCTGCCCCTATGCGCCTCAGCTTTTGGAGCAGATTCGCCGTACCGCACAGGAATACGTCAGCGTGCCCACCACCCTCGAAATGGGCATGGAGATGTGGGATCCCACCATGATGGAAGAAGGCGCCGCCGACGACTGGGGCTTGTTCTAGCCCATTCACGGTTGATCGTAGGGTCTGCGTAGGGGCTTGGCGCTGCTAAGCCTCTATGCCTTTACCACGATCTCGCCCGCTGCACCCGCTTCCACTTCGCCAATCATCACCGCTCCATCCAGATGCGCGCAGAAAGCTCGCGCGGCATCCGGCGGCAGCGCGATCAGCAGCCCGCCTGAAGTTTGCGGGTCATACAGCAAATTCTGCTCGAATTCCTTCAATTCGGTCTCGAACCGCACCCACTGGCTGTAAAAGTCGTGATTGCGCCACATGCCGCCGGGGAACGAGTTCGGCTTCGGCGTAGCGCTGAGCGCCCGGCAGCCAGCGCAGCGCGCCGTAATTCAGGCGGATGCTCACCCCGCTCAGGTGCGCCATCTCGTGCGTGTGACCGAGCAGGCTGTACCCGGTCACGTCGGTCATCGCATGGACGCGATAGTCTCGCGCCAACCGCGACGCCTCCCGGTTGAGGCTGGTCATGCTGGCGACCGCGCTGTCTACGTCCGCCGCATCCGCCGCGCCGTTCTTGAGCGCCGTCGTGATCACGCCCGTGCCCAGCGCTTTGGTCAGCACCAGCGAATCGCCCGGCTGAGCGCCGCTCTTGCGATAGATTCGCTCTGGATGCACCAGCCCGGTCACCGCCAGCCCGTATTTCGGCTCCTTGTCCGTAACCGTGTGCCCGCCTGCGATCACCGCGCCCGCTTCCCGCACTTTCTCCGCCCCGCCCCGCAGAATCTCGCGCAGAATCTCCAGCCCAAAGCCGTCCGGGTACGCCACCAGATTCACGGCGAACAGCGGATCGCCGCCCATTGCGTACACGTCGCTGAGCGCATTCGCCGCCGCTACCGCCCCGAACGAATACGGATCGTCCACGACCGGCGGGAAGAAATCCACCGTCGAGATCACCGCTTGCTCCGCGTTCAGG
Organism: uncultured Chloroflexia bacterium; assembly: GCA_963814185.1. Classification (GTDB taxonomy): domain Bacteria; phylum Chloroflexota; class Anaerolineae; order Aggregatilineales; family Phototrophicaceae; genus Flexifilum. The sequence goes on from CAWFCF010000004.1 coordinate 1,628,862, forward strand.
CGATAGACAGCCGAATCGTCCGGCTCGGATAAACCGACGAGCAGGTCAGGCGAGTTTTCAATTGGGAAAATACCAGCCAGCGGTCGCAAAACTTGCGCCAGGTCCCCCGGACCTAACTTCGACGCTCAACCAGCGCATGACGCATACTGCGTCAGCTTGATGTCCTTCATCTCAGCATTCCTCTTTTTACGAGCGATTCGAGTATAAGCGCTCTCGCATCAAAGCCAAAGCCCACCTTGCAAGCCATCCTCGCTTCGAGTATACTGACCTCGACAGTTCGGGGTGTGGCGCAGACTGGTAGCGCGCTTGCATGGGGTGCAAGAGGCCCCGGGTTCAAATCCCGGCACCCCGACTCAAAACCCTTTCGATGAAGCCTCGAAAGGGTTTTTTATGGATGACTGTGCAATTCACGCTAGGCTTGTTAGAATTTCCTCGTAGTAATTCGAACCTTCTGTATACGCGTTGAGTATCTACAGTGGACGAGTACGTGAGTACAGTCGGTTCTCGCACCTATTGTCTCTCTTTATGTCAGATAGGAGTGAAGTACGCATGAATAGAGTGATTAAACTTCTGGCACTTGGGACGGTGTTGAGCCTGCTTGCAGCGCTCGCCGTCGTCCCTGCGACCGCCCAAGACCAATGCTGCCAGGGCGGGACGATCATTGAGGGCAACCTCGGTGGTGACGTGGCGCATACCAACCCCATCGAGGCGGGCGACACCGCCAGCACTCGCGTTTCGGCCTCATTTACCCCGGCTTCGTCGGCGTTGATCCTGATCTGGCGGCGATTGCGCCCAATCAGCCCGGCGCGATTGTCAAGGACTGGGATGTTTCGGCTGACGGCACCGTTTACACCTTCCACCTTCGGGATGGTCTGACCTGGACGGATGGCACGCCCATCACTTCCGCCGACGTCATGTACACCTGGAAGGCGATTCAGGCGGGCGCGGCGGGCGAGAACAGTGCCTACCCGACGTTCATCATCGACCCCACCGGCGAGAGCGGCATCCTCGACGTAACGGCGCCCGATGACAGCACTGTCGTCGTGACCTTCGCCAACGCCGAATGCACCGCCCTCAGCTACGCCGGTGCGTTGACCCCGGTTCCGTCGCACATCATGCCTGACGTGAGCGCGCTCGATGACTGGAGCGGCGACCTGAACCCCACCGTCACCGATGGTCCCTTCAACTTCGCCGAATTCCGTCCCGGCGAGCAGGTCAGCATGGTCGGCAACCCGGACTACCCGGACGCGCTTGACGGTACTGTGATGCCCAGTGGCTACATTTACAAGAACGTGCCGGATGCCAACGTACTGGTCGAGCAGTTCCTCGCTGGCGAAACCAACCTGATCACCGACCCGGCGGTCGCGCGTCGTGACGACATCCGCAACAGCAATTCGCAGGTCTACAACTATCCCGGCAACTCATGGGACTATCTGGCGTTCAACCTCGCCGACCCGAACAACCCGCAGAACGGTCTCGACGCCAATGGCAACCTGATTGATCAGGGGCACCACCCGCTGTTCGGCGACGTGCGCGTCCGTCAGGCGATCTCCCATGCAGTCGACGTTTCGTCCATCATTCAGGCGGCGGTCTTCAACGAAGGCACCCAGATGACTTCGTTCATCATCCCCGCTTCGTGGGCGTATAACACCGATCTGCCGCCCATCAGCTTCGACGTGGCAACACGGCGAATCAGATGCTCACCGACGCGGGCTGGATCGATGACGACAACGATCCCACCACGCCGCGCGTGGCGAAGGGCGCGATGTACGCTCCCGACGGCACGCCGTTCGAGTTCACCCTCTACACCAACGAGGGCAACACCCGCCGTGAAGCCATCGGCACGCTGATTCAGGACCAGTTGGCGCAGGTTGGCATCAAGGTCGATTTCCAGACCATTGACTTCAACACCCTGCTGGACATCATGAACAGCGAAACCTTCGACGCCATCATCCTCGGCTGGCGCAATGGCTACCCGGATGATCCCGACGCCACCCAACTGTTCACGCCTGCCAGCGACGTGGTCGGCAGCGGCAGCGACTTCACCTCCTACAACAATCCGCAGTTCACCGCCCTGAACAATCAGGCGAAGACGGTTGCGGGCTGCGCTCCGGCTGATCGCGCACCGATCTACCAGCAGATGCAGCAGATCATGCAGCAGGACGTGCCTTACGTTTGGCTGTTCGCGCAGAACGGTATGTACGCGGCGGGTGCCAACGTGGACGGCTTTGACCCGCGTCCCTCGAACCTCCTGTGGAACGTGGATGCATGGTCGGTCAAAGAATCCCTGATTTAATCTCATGAGTAAGCGGAGGCAGGTTCCCCTGCCTCCCTACTCGCAGCAGTTGTTGACGTAAGACGGGGCGAGGCGTGCTTCGCCCCGATCAAACTACCACCATGTGCGCCCCGGTGACAGAGAAATGGGGGCGCTAGGAATAACTCATGATTAAGTACACCATTCGTCGTCTGGTTCAGGCAATCCCTACCTTTTTTGGAATTACTGTAATCTCCTACCTATTGATGTCGGCTGCACCCGGCGGACCGGTCGCGGCGCTCACCTTCGACCCGCGCATTACGCCCCAGCAGCGCGAGCAAGTCGCCGAGCAGCTTGGCGTCAACGACCCGCTGCCGATCCAGTACCTGCGCTGGTTGGCGGGTGACGACTGGATGCGCTGGGATGCGGATGGTGACGGCGTCTCTGACCATTCGTTCCTGCTGCCCCTTTATGGCAGCAACGGCGAGCCGCTCCCGCCCGGTCACAACAAAGGCATTTTGCGGGGCGATTTTGGTCGCTCTTTCTTCTACCGCCGCCCGGTTGCCGATATGATCGGCGAGCGCGTCATGGCGACGCTCGAACTCACCGGCTCCGCGCTGGTGCTCGGTCTGGCGGTTGGCGTACCCATTGGCATATTAGCCGCCGTTCGCAAGAGCGGTTGGTTTGACAACTTCACCCGTGTGATGGCTGTGGTCTTTAACGCGATTCCAGTCTTCTGGTTGGGATTAATCCTGATATTGATCTTCGGTTCGTGGCTCAAGCTCTTGCCCATGGGGAGTCGCTGTTCGGCGCTTGCCGTCGGCGGCTGTCCTCCTATATGGGATCGGATTAACTACCTGATTCTGCCGACCTTCGTGCTGGCAACCGGGGCGATTGCGGTCTACTCCCGATATATGCGTGCCTCTATGCTCGACGTGATGAATCAGGATTACATGCGCACGGCGCAGGCGAAGGGACTTTCCGGTCGCACGGTGTGGTTCAAGCATGGCGCGCGCAATGCCCTCATCCCGCTGGCGACTTTCTTGGGTCCCGCCGTCACGGGTTTGCTCAGCGGCGCAGCCATTACCGAAACCATCTTCTCGTGGCCCGGCTTGGGTCGCTTCGCCGTCAATGCGGTGCAGTCGCAGGACTTTCCAGTGGTCATGAGCGTCGTGATCATCAGCTCGGTGGCGACCATTCTCGGCTACATCCTGTCCGATATTCTGTACGCGGTCATTGATCCGCGTATTCGGTTTGATTAGACGAGGCGCTTGATGGCTACTACAACAGCAAAGCTGGAAGTAAGACGCGAGCGTGTCGAAGTCGGCATTTCGCTCACTCAGTTGGCGCTGCGCCGCCTGCGTCGGGATCATCTAACTCTGATCGCGTTAGCCGTCGTGCTGCTGATAACGGTGCTGGCATTTTCAGCGCCCGTCATCAGCAATCTGCTCGGCGTGAGCTACACCCGCACCAACGCCGGTGAAACTTTCCTGCCCCCCTTCTCACCGGGGCACATCCTCGGCACCGACGACCTCGGTCGGGATCATCTGGCGCGCCTGCTCTACGCGGGTCAGGTGTCCATGAGCGTCGGCTTCATCGCCGCCAGCCTGTCGCTCAGTATCGGCGTCTCGCTCGGCATCCTCACCGGTTATTACGGCGGCGTCGTGGATGACTTCGTGACGTGGGTGATCAATACCCTCAACTCGATCCCGTCGCTGTTCCTGCTCTTGATCGTCGCGGCGGTGTTGCAACCCTCGCCCAGTACCTTGATTATCGTGTTGGGATTCCTCGGCTGGACGACCACCACCCGTCTGGTACGCGGCGAATCCCTGTCTATTCGGGAGCGCGAGTACATCCTCAGCGCGCGGGCGTCCGGCGCGACCCCAGTCCGCATCATGTTCGTGCATATTCTGCCTAACCTGTTCTCGATCATCGTGATCACGCTGGCGATTGACATCGGCAACCTAATTTTGGTCGAGGCGGCGCTCAGCTTCCTCGGTCTAGGGATCAAAGCGCCGACGCCAAGCTGGGGCAACATGCTCACCAACGCACAGTCCTTCTTTACGCGCGGACCTTATCTCGTGGTCGCGCCCGGTCTGCTGATTTTCATCACCGTGCTTTGCCTGTACGTGATCGGCGACGGCTTGCGTGACGCCTTCGACCCCACCACCCGCGACTAGCGCCAATAAAATAGGGGCACAGGTGATTGACCTGTTCCCCTAATTCCCCCTCAACGTTGTCCCCTACAGGTGGGCAGGTTATGCCCAAATAGAGGGTCTGATTTACTTCTTCGTCTCGACGAATAGCTTCCGTCGGTAGATTTCGTCCGGTCGCTTGTAGATGTGCAGGATGTCCGCCTGCGACATGAACTCCGGCTCACCGAGCGCGCACGCACCCCCGAAGATTTCCGCCGCTTTCACGCACATCGCCGTGATGTTCAGTACTTCGGTGGTGGTTGTCCCCAGCGCGATCAGCCCGTGATTTTGCAACAGAATCACTTTGGGCGCTTCCCCGAACTCCTGCATATAGCTCCGCACCTTGTCGCGGATCGCCAGCGCCAGCGGCAGCCCCGGATCGACGTAAGGCACGAACACCGAGCGCGGCCCGCACAGCACCGCCTCGTCCGGGAACATGCGGTTGCTGGCGAACTGCTCCGCCCGGCTGCTGCACATGATCCGGTTGACGGCGACCGGGTGGGTATGCCCTATGACCGGGACGCCGCAGCCATGCAGCAGCACGGCATGAAACGTCACCTCCACCGAGGGGCGCGCGGACGATTGGGTATCCACTTTCGCCGCCATCATCGCCGCTTGCAGCGCCGAGTTCGATAAGCCGCTGATTCAGCAGGTCGAGGATCGGCATCAAGCGCACCCGCACAAATCCGTCGGCATTGATTCCGCTCATGCCCTGTCCGCTCGCCTTGATCCAGAAGGTCTCGGCGTCCGCGCGGTAGGAGGTATTCCCTTCGCCGATGATCACGTAGTTCATCTGCGGCTGACCGAGCAGCCGGGTCATCTCGACCAGTTGATCCAGTATCGCGTCACTCATGGGTTTGCCAGACTGTAGGGGCAGGTCACAGACCTGCCCCGCATTTCGTGGATTAACTAGAAGTCGAAGTCGTTGATGTTGTCTTTGGTGTAAATGAAGGGCGGTCCCAGCAGGATTTCGCTGCCGTTGACCACCTGCAGAGTGCCCAGACGACCCGCCTCAACCGAGGTAGCGCCCGGCATCAGCGTGCCATCGACCACCGCGCGCATCACGTACACCGCCGCATAGCCGAGGTCAATCGGGTTCCACAGCACCACCGATTTCACGCAGTCTGCATTGACGTAAGGCTTCATCGCGTTCGGAGTTGCCAAGCCGATCACCGCCACCTTGCCGCACTCCCCCGCCTGCGTGACCGCTTCGGCAGCCGCCGGAGTCGCCACACTGGTCATGCCGAACAGACCCTGAAGCTGATCGCCGTACTTGTTGATCAACGTCGTCGACTGATTAAAGGACAGGTTGTTGTCTTCCTGCGCCTCGACCGTCTCCAGCCAATGCATGTCGGGGTAGCAGTTTTCCTGATACGCCTGCATTTCGGCGATCCACCGCGCCTGATTCGGGGTGGTGAAGGTGCTGGTCACGATGGCGAACGAGCCGCTGTCGCCGATTTCGGCTTCCATGCTGTCCATCATCGCTTTGGCGATGCCGTTGAATTCCGCCTGATTCACGAACCACTCGCGCGCGTCCGGCGTCGAGTTGGCATCGTAGCCGACCACGTGAATACCCGCATCCAGCGCCTTGTGCAGCACCGGAGCAATCGCCACCGGGTCGTTGGCAGCGAACAGAATTCCGTCCACGCCCTTGGTGATGTAGTTGTCGATGAACGTGACCTGCTGGTCGATGTCCGCCACCGTCGGCGCGTCGGTCGTGACCGTCACGTTGCCGAGTTCCGCCGCCGCTTCCTGCTCGCCCTTGGTAGTCGCCGCAAAGTAGCCGATGCCGATCAATTTCGGCACGTCCACCAGCGTGATCGGCTGCCCTGCCTTATCAGGCGGGTTGGTCGGCTGACCGCCGTCATAGGTCATCGCCGTCGCCGCCATTTCGGGCGTCGCTGCCGACATGTCCGGCGTCGCCGAAGCGCTCGCCATGCCGCAGGCGAGCGGACTGACCGGCAGATCATCCGCGCCATCCCAGCGCGATCCCTGCGCCTGTACCGCCACCGCGCCGATCATCAAACAGACCAGTAACACCAGAGAGAAAACTCGCAAGTTCGTCTTATTCATTGTCTGTACGCTCCTCAAATCAGTCTTCCGCTAACAAACTTTCGCGCTTGCCGTTCCGCTCCTCCACATCACCTCCTTCTCACACCTGCCGTCTCTGTTGCTCAGGACTTCTGTCTTCCTCCCCTCTCCTCTCGGAGAGGGGTCGGGGGTGAGCTTAGTTTTCCTTAATCCCCGCTCTGCCGCCGCTGAATGAAGTTGTTGATCAAAATCGACAGGATCAGCACCGCGCCGATCACCACGATGGTCGCGTCCCCCGTGACTCCCATCAGCGACAGCCCATTTTGCAGCAGTTGAATCAGGATCACGCCGATCACCGTCCCGGCGATGCTCCCGGTTCCGCCGAAAATGCTGGTGCCGCCCAGCACCACCGCCGCAATTGCGTCCAGTTCCAGCCCGGTGCCCATGTCCGAGCGCGTCGTGCTGACCCGCGAGACGAAGATGTAGCCCGCCAGCGCCGCCATGAAGCCGGAGAAGGCGTAAATCAGCACCTTATACAGGTTGACCGAAATGCCTGAGAACCGCGCCGCCAGTTCGTTGCTGCCGATGGCGTACAGCGAGCGCCCGAACGCCGTGCGCGACAAAATCAGCGCGCAGATCACCGTTGCGATCACCAAAATCCACAGTTGCGTGGGCACGTCGAAAACTTCGCCCTGCCCCAGCTTGAAAAACCAGTCCGGGTAGCCGCGCGCCGAATGTGCCTGACTGATGCCTTCCGCCAGTCCGCGATACAGCGCCAGCGTCGCCAGCGTCATGATCAGCGGCGGCACGCCCACCCGCACGATGAAGAAGCCGTTGACAAACCCGGCAATCGTGCCGGTCACCAGCGCCGCCACAATCGCCCATTCCAGCGGAAAGCCGAGATTTTTCCACGTATAACCCAGCACCACCGCCGCCAGCCCGAAGATGGAGCCGACCGACAGGTCGATCCCGCCGGTGATGATGATGAAGGTCATCGGCAGCGCCACCAGCCCGACTTCAGTCAGCAGCCGCCCCTGATTCAAGATGTTATCCACCGTCAGAAAGCGGTCGCTCCCGGTCGAAAGCAGCAGCACCGCCACCATCATGATGATGAACAGCACCACTTCCTGCGTCCCCAGAATTGCGCGGGCGCGCGTTCCGAGCGACTGCCCGGACTGAGCTTCGCCTACAGCCATGTTGATTACTTCCCCATCTGAATGACTTGTCGGCGTCGGCGCGCCAGATCGATCAGCACCGTGACCAGAATCAGTGTGCCCTGCACCGCTTGCAGCCAGTACGCCGAAAGATTGACGAAGATCAGCGCCGAGCCAATCGCGCTCAGCAGGATCGCCGCCAGTGTTGAGCCGACCGCCGTGCCAGTTCCGCCCAAAATGCTGACGCCGCCCACCACCGACGCCGTGATCACCAGCAGTTCCAGTCCCGGCGGCGTGGTCGATTGGATGATTTGAAGCTGAGTCGCGTACAGCAAGGCGGCGACCCCGACGATGATCCCGTTCAGGATGAACACGCGCATGATCACGCCGCGCACGTTGATGCCCGAAAGCCGCGCGGCTTCAGGATTGCCGCCAACCGCGTAAATCGCGCGTCCGAAGCCGCTGTAACGCATCCACCACGCCCCGATAATCGTCATCCCGATCATCAGCAGGATCGGCAGTGGGATGTTCAAGAATCGTATCTGCGCAAAGAAATAGCCCGGTGGCAGATTGGTGATCCACGCGCCGCTGGTCACGATGATCAAGCCGCCTTTGAGGATGCTCAACATGCCCAGCGTCACTACAATCGACGGAATCCGCAGGTACGCCACCAGAAAGCCGTTGATCGCCCCGGCAATCGCCCCGCCGATCAGCGGCGCGATCCATGCCACCCAGATCGGCAGCCCGTTCACCGCCAGCGTGCCGCTCAGAGTCGCCAGAACGCCCACCAGCGACCCCACCGAAATGTCGATGTTGCCGCTGATGATCACCATAGTCATGCCAATCGCCATCACCGCGATGTAGGCGTTGCCCAGAAAGATGCTCTTGACGTTGTTCTCCGCCAGATAGCGCGGGTTGACCATGTCGACCACCACCAGCAGCACCACGAGACTGAGCGCCAGCACCGCCTCCTGACTGCCCAGAATCCCACGCAGCGGATTTCGCCGGGTTCGGGCGCGCTCCATCGGCGCGCTGACCGCCGTCACGCTGGGGCGCCTTCCGGCGCTGCGCTCGGTTCTCTTTGAGCCTGCATCATCGCCGCCACCACATTTTCTTGGGTTGCCTCAGTTCGGTTGTATTCCGCCACAATCTTTCCTTCACGCATCACCAATATCCGGTCGCTCATACCCAGAATTTCGGGCAGTTCGCTCGAAATCATCAAAATCGCTAAGCCCTGCTGTGCCAGTTCGCTCAGCAGACGGTGGATTTCGGCTTTCGCGCCCACGTCCACGCCGCGCGTCGGCTCGTCCATGATCAGCAGCTTGGGTTTGCTCGCCAGCCACTTGCCCACCACCACTTTCTGCTGATTGCCGCCGGAGAGCTTATTCACCACCTGCTCGGTGCTGTAGGCGCGGATACTCAACTGGTCGATCATGCTGCGTGCCAGCTTGCGCTCCTTGCCCCGGTCGACAAACACCCCGCTGACCATCTGCCGCAGCACCGCCAGCGACACGTTCTCGCGGATTTGCATCTGCCGCACCAAGCCCTGCGTCCCCCGATCTTCCGGCACGTAGGCGATCCCCAGCTTCATCGCGTGACCGGGATGCTTGATCTGCGCCGTCTTGCCGTTGATTCGGATTTCCCCGCTTTCGGCGGGCGTCATCCCGAAGACTACCTGCGCCAGTTCGCTTCGCCCGGAGCCGACCAACCCCGCCAGCCCCACGATCTCGCCCGCGCACACGGTCAAGCTCACGCCGCGTGTGAGCGGCTTCCGCACCAGATTGCGTACTTCCAAAACTGGCTCACCAACCGTCGTGTCCAGCTTCGGGAACAGGTTGTCAATCGTCCGCCCCACCATCAGGCTGATCAGTTCGTCCGGGTTGGTCGCCGCGACCGATTTGGTCGCCACGTACTGACCGTCGCGCAGCACCGTCACCCGGTCGGCGAGGATAAACACTTCTTCCAGCCGGTGGCTGATGTAGATGATGCCCACGCCGCGCTCGCGCAGCAGCCGCACGATCCCGAACAAGCGCTGCACGTCCGCTTCGGTGAGCGCCGCCGTCGGCTCGTCCATGATCAGGATACGCGCGTTCTGCGACAGCGCTTTGGCGATTTCGACCCGCTGGCGGTTGCCCACCGTCATGGTGCCGATTTTGCGGTTCACGTCCATGTCGTGAATGTCGAGCGATTCGAGAATGCGCTGCGCCTCGCGCCGCATCGCGCCCCAATCGACTGTCCCCCAGCGACCGCGCGGCGCGTGCCCCATGAAAATGTTCTCCGCGACCGTCAGTTCCGGGTACAGGCTGAGTTCCTGATAAATCGTGGCGATGCCCAGCGCCTGCGCCTCGCGCGGGTTGTTGAAATGCACCGGCTGCCCCTCGAAGCGAATCTCGCCGCTGTCCGGTCGATACACCCCGGAGATGATCTTGATCAGCGTGGATTTCCCCGCGCCGTTCTCGCCCAGCAGCGCGTGAATCTCGCCGGGCAGCATCTCGAACTGCACGTCGTTGAGCGCCTTGACGCCCGGAAACGACTTCGAAACCTGACTGAGTTCCAGTAAAGCCTGCATGATTTACGCCTGTACGCTGACGAGGGCTTCAAATCGTTGAGCGGCGGCAGCCCACGCATCCGAGTCGGTCTGCGTCGGCTGGTAAACCTGCGTCTCCACCGAGCGGCTGACCACTTCCCGCGCCTGCGCCAAGCCCCCGATTTCGCCTAAAGCGATCAACTGGACGATGGCGTTGCCCAGCGCGGTCGCCTCGATGGGACCTGCGACCACCATGCGTCCGAGCGCGTCCGCCGTCATCTGGCACAGCAGATGGTTCTGCGTCCCCCCGCCGATCACGTGCAGCCGCTCGACCGTCCGCCCGCTCAGCGCGGTCATGCTCTCAATCGCCTGACGGTACTTGAGCGCGAGGCTTTCATACACGCAGCGGATCATCTGCCCGCTGGTTTCCGGGATCGGCTGACCGCTCCGGTGGCAGAACTCGCGGATTCGCGCGGGCATGTCGCCCGGCGGCATGAACACCAGATCGTCGGGGTCAATCATCGACCGGAACGGCTCCGCTTGGCTGGCGAGCCGGGTCAGGTCGTCGTAGCTGTAGTCGCTGCCCTGAGCGTTCCACGTCGCGCGGCACTGCTGCGCGATCCACAAGCCCATCACGTTCTTCAAGAAGCGGAAAGTTCCGCCGACGCCGCCCTCGTTGGTCAAATTCGCCGCATAAGTCGCGTCGTTGATCACGGGCGCGTCCAGTTCCAGCCCGATCAAGCTCCACGTCCCGCTGCTCAGGTAGGCGTAATCGCGGGTGGTAGTCGGAACCGCCACCACCGCCGATCCGGTGTCGTGGCTGGCGGGCGCGAATACCGGAATGCCTTCGTAAGCGCCAATTCGCGTGCCCGGCTGTACAATCGTCCCGAACAGATCGGTCGGAATCCCGACTTGTGCCAATAACTGCCGATCCCAATCGCACGCGCGCGGGTTGTAAATCTGGGTGGTGGTCGCGTGCGTGAACTCGCAGGCTTGCTCGCCCGTCAGCCAATAGTTGAACAGGTCGGGCAGACCAAGATAGGTGGTCGCGTGTTCAAGCTGGGCGCTGCCGACCATGCTTGCCAGTTGGTACAGCGTGTTGAGGATCAAAAACTGGATTCCGGTGCGCTCGAAGATTTCGCGGCGTGACATTCGGGCGAACACCCACTCGTACATGCCGTCGGTACGCCGATCCCGGTAATGCACCGGGCTGCCGAGCAGCTTGCCGTCTCGATCCAGCAGCGCGAAATCGACGCCCCAGCCGTCAATGCCGATGCCCGACGCGCCCGCGCTCATTTGCTCGATTCCGCTGGTGATTTCATGCCACAGCCGCAGCACGTCCCAGTGCAGCGTCCCGCCGACCTGCACCGGAATGTTGGGGAAGCGATGGAGATGCTCGGCGTCGAGCTGCAGCCGCTCGCCGTCAAATTCGACGCGCGTCACCCGCCCGGACTCCGCTCCTAAATCAACCGCAATCACTTGTATCATAAAAAATCTACTTCTAATCGTTTACATGAGTATAGCCGAACTTTTGTAACGCGCCCGCCGCTCACTCGGCGGTTAGTGAAACGACGCTCCCACGTGAACGCTGCGTCTGTAGGGGCGAGACATGTCTCGCCCCTACTCGACACACTCCTTATCTCGCGTATGCCGCCGGGACTCCGCCGTCCACCGTGAGCAGCGCCCCAGTGGTCTTGGCGCTGCGCGGACCCGCGAGGAACGCAATCGCCTCTGCCAAATCTTCCGGCAGGATTTCCACCTTGAGCGTATTGCGCTTGCGATAAAAATCGTTCAAATCTTCCACCGCGACGCCGTACTGGTGCGCGCGGGCTTCTTTCCACTCACTGCTCCAAATGCTGCTGCCCTGAATCACCGCGTCCGGCAGCACCGAGTTCACGCGAATGCCATAGGCTCCGCCTTCTTCCGCGAGGCAGCGCGCCAGATGCACCTCGCCTGCTTTGGCGGTGCTGTAGGCGCTGGCGCCCTTGCCCGCCGCGAGGCTGTTCTTGCTGCCCACGAACACCATCGCCCCGCCGATGCCCTGCGCCTTCATCACCTTGAAGGCTTCGCGCGCCATCAGGAAGTATCCGGTCAGCAGAATGTCGATCTGCCGCTGCCAGTCGCGCAGCGAGGTCTCGTCAATCGGCGCGCCCCCCGCGATTCCCGCGTTGTTCACCAGCACGTCCAGCCCGCCGTAAGTCATCACCGCCTGCTGGACTGCCGCCACCACCGCCTGCTCGTTGGTCACGTCGGTTTGAGCGAAGGTCGCCCGTCCCTTGCCGAACTTCTTTTGCAAATCGTCGGCGACCTGCTGCCCGCCCTCGGCGTTGATGTCCGCGATCACCACGTGCGCGCCGTCCTGCGCCAGCCGATACGCCGTCGCCCGCCCGATTCCGCTCGCCGCGCCCGTGATCAGCACCACCTTGCCCGCGAAATCCCGATCCGGAGGCGCGAGCTTCAGCTTGTATAGTTCAAGGGGCCAATATTCGATGTCGTAGGCTTCTTTGGCGGTCAGGCTGTTGAATCCGCCAATCGCCTCGCTCGCGCCGATCACCGAAATCGCCCGGTGATACAGTTGGCGGCTCACGTCGGCGTTGGTCACATCCTTGCCGGTCGTCACCATGCCGACGCCGGGGATCAGGATCACGCGCGGCGCGGCGTCCCGAAGTTCGTCGCCCGGCTCCTTGTTTTCCTCGAAGTACTGGCGATAGCCTTCCTCGTAATCCGCAACGCCCTGCTTGAGCGCCGCCTTGAGCGCCTCGACCCCCTGCTCCGGCGTCCAATTCACGTAGAGCGGCTGCCGCTTCACGTGTACCAGATGATCCGGGCAGGCGGCTCCCTGCTGGCTGACCTGCGGCGTCCGTTCGCTGCCAATCATGTCCAGCACTTCGACGCTGTCGTCGTACTGCAAAATCGCGTGCCGCCGCTGCGAGACTGCGCCGCGTATCACGGGCAGCACTTCCGCGATGATCCCGCCGCGCGCTTCGTCTGCGCCCACTTTCAGCGCCCCGAACACTCGCTTGCCGGATTTCTGCTCGCTCAGGTAGTCTTCCGCTTCCTGAATGATGCGGATCGAGTTCTCGTAGCTGGTCTTGCTGTCCTCCGCCCACGTGACCAAGCCGTGCTTGCCCATCACCACGCACTCGATGCCGGGGTTCTCGACCACCTTCTGCCCGATCCACTTGCTCAGCGTGAAGCCGGGGCGGATGTAGGGCACGAACGCCATCCGGTCGCCGTACACGTCGCGGGCGGCTTTTTCGGCGTCCGGCGCGCAGGCGAGGCTGATCACCGCGTCAGGATGGGTGTGATCGACGTGTTTGGCGGGGATGAAGGCGTGCAGCAGGGTTTCGATGCTCTGGCGCGGGCGACCCGGCTCGAACACGGTTCGTTCCAGATAGGCGACCATTTCTTCGTCGGTCATCGCCTCCCGCTCGAACAGCGGGCGGATGTCCTCCATGCGCAGCAGCGCGAACTGGCTCGCCTTGATGGTCGCCACGTCCGAGCCGGACGCTTTGACCGCCAAGACTTCCACTTCCCGCCCCATGTGGTCTTGCATCATGATTTTGGCGCTGGTGTTCCCACCGTAGATGTTCACAACGGCGCGGTCGCGCCCCAGCAGATTACTGCGGTACACCAGCCCGTCGAGATCGGGCAGTTTCGCGGCGTCCGCGTCGTTCCAGAGATTGAGTGGCATAAGCTTTACCAATCATTTGTAGAAACAAAGAGATTTCGTTTTCTTTCATTATCGAACAGTCTAACCAGACCCGAAACCCTTGTCAAGCATGATAAACATCATTTTCAGCATGTTTTTCGTCTGCCGACCGTTAGGTTTCGGTTTATTCCGCAATCGCCGATTGTGCATGGATCGTCCCAAAGATTCAGCGCTGCGGCGACACTACGTCCACCTGAACATCCCGCGCGCGAAACTGCTCGACCATGTCCGGCGGCGCGTCGTCGCTGGTGATGATGTGCCGCACCAGTTCCGAGCGGATGAAGGTGTAAGGCGCGACCTGCCCCCACTTGCTGCCATCGACCAGCACCACCGCCTCAACGCACCGCCCCACCATTGCCTGCTTCATCGCCACTTCGTCGGCGTCCACGTCGCTCACGCCGCCTTGCAGCGCCACCCCACGCGCGCTGAAAAAGCCGATGTTCAGGTTCACTTCCGGCAGTCCTTCCGGTCGCCCCACAATCGAGATCGAATCTCGCCGCAGCCGCCCGCCGGGAACCAGCACGTTCACCTGCGGGCTGTCGAGAAAGCTCTGCGCCGTGATCAGGCTGTTGGTCACCACCGTGATCCGCTTGAAGCTTTTCAGGTGCGGCACCAGCGCGAACGCGGTCGAGCTGGCGTCCAGCGCCACGCTGTAGCCCTCGTGGATCAGCGCTGCTGCCGCCGCCGCAATCGCTTCTTTCTCGCGCCGCTTCTTGCCCATCCGCACGTGAAACGACATTTCCGGCAGCACCGCCGTGCTTTCGCGCCGCATCGCGCCACCGTAAGTCCGCTCCAGCAGCCCGATTTCCTCCAGCGCCCGCAAGTCCTGCCGAATCGTGACCGCGCTCACTTTCATCAGTGTGCTCAAGTCCTTCACCGAGACCCGCCCTTCATCCTTCAATTGATCGAGGATCACGCGGCGGCGCTCTTCGACGAACAAGGTCTCAGGCATGTTGACACAGCTTTCCGAAGATCATACACTGACGGCAAACGCAACAAAAAGAAATGCTGTTTTCTTATCTGTATGATACACATGGTGAAAAATGGACGCAACCAATTATTCAACCTTCGTCGAGGCGTTTGCTGCGCAAGGCGGCAATATTGAGCAGGTCAAAGCCAAGCTCAAGCAGCAGCACATCGAAACGCCGTCTTGGGGCTACGCCAACAGCGGCACCCGTTTTAAGACCTTCCCCTACCCCGGAGCCGCCCGCACCGTCTTTGAGAAATTCGCGGATGCGGGCTACGTGCATCGCCTGACCGGAGTCGCGCCGAGCGTCGCCATCCACATCCCGTGGGACAAAACCGACGACTGGGGCGCGCTCAAGCAGTACGCCGCCGATCAGGGCGTGAGCATTGGCGCCGTCAACCCCAACCTGTTCCAGCAAGAGGAATATAAGCTCGGCAGCATCACCCATCCCAGCGCCAGCGTGCGCGAGGAAGCGCTCGCCCACATGGTGGACTGCTGCGAAATCATGGGCAAGACCGGCAGCGGCATCCTCAGCCTGTGGTTCGCCGACGGCACCAACTACGCCGGGCAGGACAGCATCCGCGAGCGCAAGCATCGCATGGAATCTGCGCTTGCCGAAACTTACAAGTATCTGCCCGCCGGGTCGCGCATGTTGATCGAGTACAAGTTCTTCGAGCCTGCCTTCTATCACACCGATCTGGCGGATTGGGGCATGGCGTATGCGACCGCGCTCAAGCTGGGCGATCAGGCGCAGGTGTTGGTGGATACCGGGCATCACGCGCAGGGAACCAACATCGCCCACATCGTCGCCTTTCTGCTGGACGAACGACGGCTCGGCGGATTCCACTTCAACGCCCGCCGCTATGCCGACGACGACCTGATCGTCGGCAGCAACAATCCGCAGGAGTTGTTCGAGATTTTCGTCGAACTGGTTTCGGCGGGCGATCTGGCGAAAGACGTTGCCTACATGATCGATCAGTCGCATAACATCGAGCCGAAGATCGAAGCCATGATTCAGAGCGTGGTCAACTGTCAGGTCGCCTATGCCAAAGCCCTGATCGTGGACTACCACACTCTGCGCCAGCGCCAGAGCGAAGGCGACGTGTTAGGCGCGCATCGGGTGCTGCTGGACGCCTTCGAAACCGACGTGCGTCCGCTGCTGGCGCAGGTGCGCATCGAGATGGACTTGTCGCCCGACCCGATTGCCGCCTACCGGGGCGACAGCTACGCGCTGCGGATCGCGCAGGAGCGCGGCACCGCCAGCGGCGCGGGCGGCGGCTTCCCCACCTGAGTCCATTCGTGGCGCGGTTGCAGGTTCGGCGTCTACAATAGGCGTATCAGTGTAGAGGCGGGTGTGCTTGCTTCGCAAGCCGAGACCCGCCCCTACAGGAACCTACGGAACAACCATCATGACCGACGACTTTCTTCAGCAGCAGATCGCCTACTATCGCGCCCGCGCCCGCGAATACGATCAGTGGTTCTACCGTCAAAACCGCTTCGATCGCGGCGAGGAAATCAACCGCCAGTGGTTCGCCGAAGCCGAGCTTGTCCGGCGAGAACTGTTGTCGCTCGGTCACGTGAGCGACGCACTCGAACTCGCCTGCGGCACCGGCATATGGACGCAGGAGCTGGTCAGGCTTGCGGATCATGTGACCGCGCTCGACGCCTCGCCGGAAATGCTGGCGATCAACCACGCCAAAGTGAGCGCCGCCCATGTGACCTATCAACAGGTCGATTTGTTCGCGTGGCAGCCGGACCGTCAATACGACTTGGTCTTTTTCGGCTTCTGGCTCTCGCACGTGCCCCCGGAGCGTCTGGCGCCGTTTCTGGCGACCATCAACCGCGCGCTGAAGCCCGGCGGACGGCTGTTCCTGATCGACTCGATGCCCGATCAATCCTCGTCGGCGACCGACACGCCCGTGCGCGACTCGCAAGCCGTCTATCAAGCTCGCAAGCTCAACGATGGCAGCGTCTACACCGTCATCAAAATCTATTACCAGCCGAGCGAGCTGCGCGCGCAGCTTGCCGCCGCCGGATTTGACGCGGACGTGCGCACCACCGAGCATTATTTTATCTACGCAAGGGCGGCAAAGGAGCAGGAAACTGATGCAGTATCGTGATTTTGGTCGCACCGGCTGGAAAGTATCAGAAATCAGCTTCGGCGCGTGGGCAATCGGCGACGCATGGGGCACGGTTGACGATTCGGAGTCGATTGCAGCCCTGAACAAAGCGCTCGACTTGGGCATCAACCTGATCGACACCGCCGACGTGTACGGCGACGGTCACAGCGAGCAGTTGATCGCAAAGCTGCGCCGCGAGCGCAGCGAGCCGTTCTACGTGATCACCAAAGCCGGGCGGCGGCTCGACCCGCATACAGCGGAGGGCTACAACAAAGCCAATCTGACCCATTTCGTCGAGCGCAGCCTCAAAAACCTGAACGTGGACGCCCTCGATCTGGTTCAGCTTCACTGCCCGCCCACCGAAACCTACTATCGCCCCGAAACCTTCGCCGCGCTGGACGATCTGGTGAAGGAAGGAAAAATCAAGTTCTACGGCGTCAGCGTCGAAAAAGTCGAGGAAGCACTCAAGGCGATTGAGTATCCCAACGTGCAGTCGGTGCAGATCATCTTCAATATGTTCCGCCTGCGCCCCGCCGAACTGTTCTTCGCCGAAGCTCAGCGCCGCAAAGTCGGGATTCTGGCGCGCGTGCCGCTGGCGAGCGGTTTGCTCACGGGCAAGATGACCCGCAGCACCACCTTCGCCGCCGACGATCACCGCAACTACAACCGCCACGGCGAATCCTTCGACATGGGCGAGACCTTCTCTGGCGTGGATTACGAAACCGGGCTGGAAGCGGTCGAGCGCATCAGGAAGCTGCTGCCGCCGGGCGTAAGCATGGCGCAGTTCGCGCTGCGCTGGATTTTGATGTTCGATGCAGTCTCCTGCGCCATTCCCGGCGCGAAACGCCCGTCGCAGGTCGAGGACAACCTCCACGCCGCCGATCTGCCGCCGCTGACCGACGCGCAGATGACCGAAATCCGGCGCATCTACGACGACTTGATCCGTCCTCAGGTGCATCAGCGCTGGTAGTCGAATCGCGTCTGTAGGGGCGGGTCTGTGACCCGCCCTTTGTCGATTGGCATGGGCTGCGCCGCGAGCCGTGCCCTTGTTCTCTATCCCCCGCTCGCCGGGTTCGGATCGACCGGAAGCACGCCCTGCGTGGTGCAGGAATTGTAGGTGCTGCCCAGAATCACCTCGTAATCACTGGTGCGGTTGGGATCAGGCTCCATCTGGATGTTCTGCGGCTGGATATTGAGCGCCTGTGCGATCTCCGGGGCGCTGCTGCCTTTGCTCCGCCCGGTGTGGTCGATCAGGATAGTATCGGTATAGTCGGTGTTATCCGCCATGCCGTCGGCGCTGGCGATGTAGCCTTCCTCGATCAGCCGCTCCACCGCCACTTTGTCCCAATTCTGGTTGGGTGTCCCGTTTCGCACGCTGATGCTGGGGCGCTCCGCCACTAACTGATTGCCGGTCGGCGGCGTGTAGAAGTCCTGAAGCATTTGGCGCATGTGATCGTATTCGGGCAGTTGGACATTGCTGCCGTCCGGCGGCTGCCACGGGATGGTGTCGTAGGTGCGCACCATCTCGTAATCCTGTATCTGGCTGGGATCGATGCTCAGCGCCAGCGGAATCAAGCCTAGCACGTCCTGAAGCGTCAGGTCGGTATCAAGGTATTGGCTGCCGTCGTTCCACAGCGACACCACGTTGTTGAGCAACCCGGTCGCTTTGGCTTTGCGCCAGACCGCGCGCAGCACCTGCTGCTGGCGGCGTCCCCGGTCGAAATCGCTGCTGCTGTGGCGCGAGCGCGCGTACCAGAGCGCCTCCGCGCCGTTCATGGTGTAGTAGCCAACCGGAAGCACGTAGTAGCCGTCGTCGTTGGCTTGATAGGCGCCGCTCGGCACCTGCGTATCCACCAGAGGCAAATCCTCTATCGCGCAGTCCACCGCCAGATCGACTCCGCCGACCGCATCGACAATCGACTTGAATCCGGTCAGGTTGACCATCGCATAGTAATGCACGTTCAGCCCGAAATTGTACAGCAGCGTTTGCCGCAGCAGCCCGAAGCCGCCGCCGGGCCAGCCGCCCGACTGCCCGTGTATGAACGCGAGGTTGAGCCGCTGCATGGTCCAGCCGGGCATGTACACGTACAGGTCGCGCGGCAGGCTGAGCATCGCTACCGTACCCGCCGAGCGGTTAATCGACACCACGATCATAGTGTCGGTGCGCAAAAAACCGTCGTTGGTGATCTCGCCGTCGTTGCCCAGCAGCAAAATGTTCAGCAAATCCTCGCCGTTTCGATCCAGCGTGGGCACAGGGGACGGAATCGCTGTACCGCCCGCGCTCTGCCCGGCGGCGTCGCTGTTGTACAGAAACAGCGTCGGCAGCGGACGCGGCGTGACCGGCGGCAGTGTCGGCGCTGGGGTTGGCGCAGGCGGCAGCGGGGTATTGGTCTCAAACTGCAAGCCGACATCGCCCGGATGATACGCCGCCAGTTGCAGGTCGCTGCCAGCGATGGGCGTCGGGGCGACCAGCGCGGTCGCCGTCTGTTGATAGAAGGGCTGGCGCTGCGTGATCTCGTTCTGCTCGCTCAAACGCTGCACAACTCCCTGCGCCACCTGATAGCCCGTCCACAGGATTCCGGCGATCAACAGCACCGGGATCAGGCGGAAGGCAACAAACCCAAACAGGCGACGCAGGCGCGATCGTTTTTTCACAATCATCCATCTCCATCTCACGATTGGGGGAACTATAGCCTATCCCGGCACGCCCGTCGATGCTCAGCCGAAGAACACCGGGATAGCGCAGGATTCGGTGACTGCGCCGTGTCGGTCTTGGACCGACAGGCGTATCCAGTACAGTCCGTTGCCAAAAAGGTCGCTGTTGATCTCCGCCAGCACGCCGCCCGGCACCGAGGTGGTCGCGCGGGAATAGGGCATGAAGTCCGGCACTAAATCGGCGCGTATTTCGATCACGTAGGCACCGGAGGTCGGTACGACCGCCGCGCCCACCAGCGTGAACATCCCGGTCACCAACTGCCCAGCGCTCGGCGCGATGATACGCACGCCCGGCGCGCTGCACCCGACTGGCGCAGGCGGCGTTCCGGTGGGTCCGAGCGGGGCGCTGGTCGCCACCGGTTGCGATGGACTCTGCGGCAGGTAGACGTTCAGCCCCGGCGTGATATTCCCCGATCCGGTCAAGCAGTTCGCCGCCGCCAATTCCTCGACCGTGCTGCCCACCGCCCGCGCGATGTCGTACAGCGTATCGCCTTCCTGAACCGTGTAGGCGACCCAACCATCGGGCGCGGGGCAGTTGCGTTCCGCTGTCGGCAGGGACAATCCGGTTGGCAGTAGCATCGCGGTCGGCAGCACGAACGGCGTCTCGGTGTCGGTAGGCGTGAGGCTCGGCGTCGGCGTCAGCGTGGAAGTTGGCGTATGGCTCGCCGTGAACGTCGCGGACGGGGTCAGCGTGGCGCTGGGAGTCGCCGTATTGGTCGGCAGCGGCGTATGCGTCGCCGTCGGCGGAACGAGCGTATTGGTTGTCGTAGCTGTAAAGGTTGCCGTCGGCGGGAGAGGCGTATGCGTCGCTGTTGCCGTAAAGGTTGCCGTCGGCGGGAGAGGCGTATGCGTCGCGGTTGCCGTGAAGGTTGCCGTCGGCGGCTTGGGCGTGTTGGTCGCGGTTGCCGTAAAGGTCGCCGTTGACGTGAAGGTTGCGGTGTGGGTCGGTCGCCGCGTTCGCGTCTCGGTCGGTGGCTCAGAGGTATGGGTTGCCGTCGGCGGAACCGGCGTGTTGGTCGCCGTTGATGTGAAGGTTGCCGTCGGTGGAATCGGTGTCCCCGTCACAGTATCGGTCAATGTCGCCGTCGGCGGAACCGGCGTGTTGGTCGCCGTTGATGTGAAGGTTGCGGTCGGCGGGATGGGCGTAGTCGTCGCCGTTGACGTGAAAGTTGCCGTCGGTGGAATCGGCGTGTTGGTCGCCGTCGGCGTGAAGGTTGCGCTTGGCGGAATCGGCGTATTGGTTGCCGTCGGTGGAAGTGGTGTCCACGTCGCAGTATGGGTCAATGTCGCCGTCGGCGGCTCAGGCGTGTTGGTCGCCGTTGATGTGAAGGTTGCGGTCGGCGGGATGGGCGTAGTCGTCGCCGTTGACGTGAAGGTTGCAGTGTCGGACGCCGCCTGCACGACAATCTGTGCGGCGAGGGTATCAGTCGGCAGCGGCGTGTTCGTATGGGTCGGGAGAGGTGTATTGGTTGCCATCGACGTGGGCGCAGCCGTGTGGGTGAAGGTCGCTGACGGCGGGATGGGCGTAGTCGTGTTGGTCGGGCGCGCCGTGTGGGTGAACGTTGCCGAAGGAAGCGGCGTATCGGTTGGACGTCCTGTGTTCGTGAAAGTTGCGGATGGGATCGGCGTGTCTGTCGGCAAAGCGGACGGAGCGGTCGTGTTGGTCGGGCGCGCCGTGTTGGTGAACGTTGCCGACGGGAGCGGCGTACTCGTGAACGCAGGGGTGTTCGTGGGAACCGCCGACGGCTGCGTGATGCCAGTCGGCGTAAAAGTGAACGTAGACGTGGGCGATTCGACCACCGCAGCGATAGCGGTTCCGGTAGCCGTCGGCTCCAAGACGGTTCCGGCGGGTACAGCACTCGACAATGAAATGACAATCGCAAACATCAACGCGAAGGCGAGGACGCCGACAACCGCGATGGCGACGATGACTTCATTGCCGATGTCGCGCCGCATTTATTTCTCCGCTTCTGCTACGATTTCGAGGGGCAGCGTGAAATTGAAGGAGCTGCCAACCCCCAAATGCGTCTCCATCCAAATTTCCCCGCCGTGCGCCTCGACCAGCGCTTTGGCAATCGCCAAGCCAACTCCGGTATCGCCAAGCCCCTGAATCAGCGGATTTTCAGCCTTGTATTTGCGCGCAAACACCCGCGCCTGATCTTCCTGCGAGATGCCGCCACCGCGATCTTCAATCGAGACGAACATCACTTCACCGGGATACTTGCTATTCTTGGCGGACTGTCGGCGCGCCGCGACGTAGATCGCGCTGCCGGGCGGCGACGCGAGGTAAGCATTGGTGAGAAGCTGCCCGACGATCTGCCCGATGGCGTCCCGGTCGGCGCGGATCGGCGGAATGTGATCGTCGAGGTTCAGATGCACCGAAAGCCCGCGTTCGCGCAGTTGGCTGCTGGCGCTGGTGATCGCGTCCTCAATCAACTCAACTACGTCGACTGGCTCCGGCGCGAGCGTAAAGCGCCCGGCGTCTAGGAAACTGATGCGGGTCAGGTCTTCCAGCATCGACGCCAGCCGCGCGACGTTGGCGGAGACGCGCTGCAAGAACTTGCGCTGCATCTCGCCCAAAATGCCCGCCAACTCGTTGAGCATCAAATCGACATAGCCGACAATCGAGGTCATGGGCGTTCGGAGTTCCTGCACCATGCCAAGGATCAGTTCCGGGTTGTCCGGGCGATAAATCACCTGCGGCTGGCTGGCAGACCGTTTTTGCAGCATTTCGAGGCGGTCGTCGGCGGCTTCCAATGCGCTGTTGGCTTCGTTGAGCTGCCGCTCCAGTTCGCTGCGCTGCGCCGAAAGCTCCTCGACCATCCTCGTGAGCGAAGTGACCCCATCCGCTTCGGCAGGTTCGCCTTCGTCCTGCGAGACCAGTTGATCGCGTTCGCTCTCAACTCCGCGCAGCCGCGCCGTCAGCCGATCCCGCTCCGCAGCCAATTGGCTGCGTTCCTCGTTGACCTTCTGAAGCTGCGCCCGCAGTTCCTTTTCGTCCTCGCGCAGTTCGGTGACTTCCTGTTCGTACCCGGTGACTTCCGCCAGATACCGCGCCTGCTGCTCGCGCAGCGCCTCCTGCCGGGCGACCAGATCATCCCGTTCGGCGCGCAGCTTGTCCCGCTGTTTGGTGATCGCTTCTCGATCCGATGCCAGATGCGTCACGTCGGTTTGCAGGTTCTGAAGCTGTTTGTCGCGTTCTTTCTCGCGCTCGATGGCGTCGGCGAACTGCTGGCGCTCGCTGACTAAGGCGTCGCGCTCGTGCTTGAGCGTCTCGCTCTTGGCTTGCAGCGCTGCCCGCTGCTCGTAGAGCTGACCGAATAGCTGGGTGACTCCTGCCGCACCTTCCTCGATGCCCAGCGCGCCCAACTGCTTTTCGATGTCGCTGAGCTTGCTGCTGAGTTCGTCGCGCTCCTGCTCCAACCGCGACTTGTCCTGCCCCATCCGGTCGATCATATCCTGCATGACCTGCGGCACCGGAGCGCCCGCCCGCAGTCCGGCGAGTTCCTCTTGCAGCCGATCCCGCTGATCGAGCAGGTCATCCTTCTCGCGGCGCAGCCCCTCGACCATGCTCTTGAACATGGCTTCGTTGTCGGTCGAGACCGCGCCCAAGAGCGCAGTTTCGGCTTCACGCAGGCGGTTCGCCAGTCGGTCGCGTTCCTCGATCAACTGCTGATGTTCTTCGTTCAGCGCTGTGACGCGCTGCGAGATGGTCTTGCTTTCTTCGGTGTCGTCCAGTTCTGAGGCGACCCGGCTGCGCTCGTAATCCAGCTCGATCTTGAGCTGCGTCACTTGATACGAAAGCTGGGTGATCTGGTCGCGGGCGGCTTCCAATTCAACGCCCACTTCCTGCCACACTTCCAGCATTCGACCGTTGTCGAGGTTTTCCAGCGTGCCCGTCTGCTTGATCGCGTCGATCAGCAACTCCTGAGACGGGGTTCCGCGCGCGGCCCGGCTCAGCGCCAGCAGCCGCGCCGCTATGATCCCGACGCCCTTGAGCAGTTCTTTCTCGGATTCGCTGAGTTCGCGTCCTGAATAGGGCATCCCCAGCACCAGCACGCCCAGCAGATTGTTCTCCGTGACCAGCGGCTGGAAGTAAGTCGGACCAATCGGCTCGATGTCAAGGCGGGAATACAAGTCGTGCAGTTCGTCGACATTGCGATCCGGGTACAGCGGGCGCTGCTGGCGGCGCTCAATCGCGTTCACCAGCGTCGGCTGATCATCCAGATTGAGCGAAAGGCTGGTGATCGAGCGATCCATCACCTTGTCAACACCAAAGCCAATATCCGCGTAGTTCGCCGCCTGCACCGTCAGCAGCGCGCCGATGTCGCTCTTGAGCACGCTCACCGCCGCGTTGACGATTTGCTCCGGGATGGTTTCGATGGTCGCATTTTCGAGGATGATGCCCAGCGCCTTCATGAGCTGCGCCGATTCGCGCTCCGCGCCCAGCGGCGTGGGCAGCGGGGGCGGCAGATTCTCGATCTGCCCGCCCGAAGGCATTTCCGGCGAAGGAGCAATTGCTTCCGCTTCCAGCACGCCGACCACCATCCGATAGATCAGCGCCGGGACGATCATCAGCGACGCCAGAAACGCCAGCCGAACGGGACCCGCATAATCGCCGATGATGTTGCCCTGCGCCGTCTGCACCAGCGTCCCGGCGTAGCCCAGCAGCAGCACCGCGAAGTAAACCAGCTTGAGCGGCGCGTCGGTGACGTGCCGGAAATATACCAGTGTCAGCATGATGCCGAGGACGGCAAGCACAGCGGGAACAAACGCCCACGCGACGCCAAACACACTCAGATTGAAATCGGTGAGCGCATAGACTCCGCCCACTGAATCCCGGTGATGATGTAGCCCACCACCACCACCGCCATCAGGCTGAGCAGGATCAGGTTGGGAATCCGCCCCCATAAGTCGTGATCGGCGGTCAGAAATGCCCACGCCAGCAGCAGAATCGTCGCTACCTGTACCACTCGCTCCAGCGGCGGCAGAATCGCGTCAGCGGGCTGCGAGGTCAGCAGCGCGAACATCGCGCCTACCAGCAGCAGCGCCCACGCGATCACCACGCCCAGTGTCCCCAGCGTGTAACGCTGCGGCGCCCGCATCCCCGGTCGTCGCAGCCGCTGACCAAGCGCCATGAAGAAACCGGCTTGTGTAACAGCGATTACCGCCAGATAGTAGAGCAAATCACCGGGCGGGCGGACGAACAGGTTGGTGAAATCGACGGACGTTTGTGGCAAGTTTGCAACCTGTAACAAAAATAAAGCTATCTTAAGAGAGTATATCACAATCTTCAAATCTGCGGATTGAGTTTCTGGATCAGTTTTACGCAGTTGACGCTGGTCAGCGGCTTCGCTACACTGGTAGTCGAAGTTTGTATCGTTGGACGCTGAATGTTCATTTCAAAGTGGCAAATAGCCGCTGCGATCAACCGCTTTCCCGCCGCTGCCACCATCATTCACAGCCTATGGCGGCTCACCCGACCGCATTTTACCGCAGGCGTGATCGCCGTGTTGTTCAATTCGCTGGGCGAGGTACTGATCGTCGAACACGTTTATCATACCCCACCGCGCTGGGGTCTGCCCGGCGGATATGTGGATCGCGGTGAGAATCCGCCCGAAGCGCTGGCGCGAGAGCTTTCCGAAGAACTCGGCATGACTGCCGAGGTGGGAAAAGTCCTCCTGATCGAGCGCAGCTTTGGCAGTCACTTGGACATCGCGTACCTCTGCCATTCATCCGATCCAATTGGCAGCCTGTGCAGCGAACTGCTCAGCTATCGCTGGGTCTTGCCGGACAGCCTGCCGCCCCTGCGAGCGTTTCATCGTAAAGCCATTCTGGAAGCCATAGCTTTAGTGGATACGGCGATATGACCAGCTTAAGCGGACTGGGCACGCGGCGGCACACCCGGCGCGTCCCCATCATTCCGGTATTCTCGTGGGTATTCCTGTTTCTGGCGTTAGGTCTGTTGATGCTGGAACTGATCCGGTTCAGCCAGCAGGTCGAGCGCTACCCGACCGACGTGGTAGTCGGCGGGATCGACGTGGGTGGGCTGACCACCAGTGATGCCGCGAACAAGCTTGAGCAAGCTTACGCCGCCCCGATCACGCTCTGGTACGATAACAGCCCGATTCTGCTCGATCCAAGCTCGCTAGGCTTTCGCACCAATCGAGAAGCCATGCTCGCGTCGGCGCGCTCCGGCGGCACAGAGGAAACCTCGTTCTGGTCGCGCTTCTTCAATTATCTGACCGGACGTCAAGCGCAGCAGGTGGTCAACATCGACCTTCAGGCGGACTATCAGGAGACGGCGCTGCGTCAGTTCTTGCAGGACGTGGCAAATCGCTATGATCGACCGCCCGGCGACGCCAGCTACGACGTTTCGACGCTCACGTTCCGACCCGGCGCGGCAGGCTACACGCTCGACGTGGATCAAGCCATGACGATGGTGGACGCCGCGCTCAAAAGCCCGACCAACCGGCAGGTGATCCTTCCGCTGGCGGGTGCGGATGGCTCGCGCATTGGCATCGACGCCCTGCGCCAGTTGATCATCGCCTATCTCGATTCGCAGGGCTTCATTTATGACGGGCAGACCACCGTCGCGTCGGTCTTTGTCATGGATTTGAACACCGGCGACGAGGTCAACATCAACAGCGACGTGGCGGTGTCCGCCGCCAGCACGGTCAAAGTGTCGATTCTGGTCGACTACTTCCGCCACCTGCTGTTTTCGCCCAACGCCGACGAAGCCTACTTGATGGTGCAATCGCTGCTGTGCAGCAATAACAGCTCCTCGAACTTGATCATGCAGATCATCGGCAACGACGATATTTTCGCCGGGCTTGCGGACGTGACCAACAACGATCAGTATCTCGGCGCGCGCAACACCTTCATCACCGCGCCCTTCGATCTGGGCGACGGCAAAGTTTCCGGCTCAATTCCCGCGCCGCACACCTCGCCGAATCCGAATTTCAATACCGGAGCCGACCCGTTCAACCAGACCACCACCGAAGACCTCGGCACGCTGTTCAGCGAGATTTACGACTGCGCCTACTTTGGCTCCGGCTTGATGGCAGCCTATCCCGACGGCGATTACACCCAGACCGAGTGCAAGCAGATGCTCGAACTCATGAGCGCCAACGATCTGGGTCGCCTGCTGCAAGGCGGCATCCCGGCAGGAACGCGGATTTCGCACAAGAACGGCTGGCTCGCCGACGTTCACGGCGACGCTGAAATCGTATTCCCGCCCAACGGCAACAACTACGTGATCGCCGCATTCGTGTGGAAGAACACCAACTTTTTCAGCTATACCGAAGCGTGGCCCCTGATCGAAGGCATTTCCCGCGCCGCGTGGAACTACTTCAGCCCAGAGAACCCGCTGGTCGCGCCCCGCACCGATCTGCCGGATCAGGCGCTGGCGTGCAGCAGCTTTGCCCCGCCCTACGGCGAGGTTAACCTGAACGACATCAATAGCTGGCGAGATAATCCGCAAAGCACCGAAGTCCCCGCCGCCACCGACACCAGCGGCGGCTGAGACAGCATTGAGCGTAGGGGCATGGCGATGCCATGCCTCTGATTTGTCCTTGACTCGGTGCTACCGCTGCTTCACTTTGGTGGAGAAGTATTCACGCGCTTTGTCGGGCAAATCGGTGATGGTGAACACCAGATCAAGCCCGATCATTTCGAGGACTTCGCGCACGCGCGGCGTGAGCGCCGTCAGCGCCATGTCGCCCTTCTGGTCGCGGCTGCGCTGCCACACGCTCACCAGCATCTTCAGTCCCGCGCTGGCGATATAGTCCACATCCGACATATCCAGAATCAGCCAGCGATGCCCGGCGTTGAGCTGCTCGGTCAGCGCCAATTCCAGCGCTTCGCTCTGACTGCTGTCGAGGCGACCGTTCAGCGTGATCAGCGAGACCGCTTCCATACCGATCAGCGTGCGCCGCTCTATCGACCAAATCGCCGCAGGCTCGCGTGTCTGCGTGCGCGTGCGCGGAATCCGCTTGACCATCACCAGCCGATTACGCCCGTCGGTATAGCTATAAGACAAATCATCCATCAATTTCTTCATAAAGAAGATGCCCCAGCCGCCCGTGCCGCGCTCGTCCAGTGGCGCAGACGGATCGGGATCTGGTCGCTTGAGGGGATCGAACGGCGTGCCATCGTCCGCGATGGTGATGGTGAGCGCATCCGCGTCGTGCTTGCAAACCACGTCGATCACACAGGTATCGCAGTCGTCATAGCCGTGTTCGATGATGTTGGTGCAGGCTTCATCGACCGCCAGATAGCAGTGATGAATCGCGCGCTCGTCCAGCCCAGCTTTGCGCGCCTGATCGACGACAAAATCGCAGGCGAGCGACACATTTGGCAGGACACCCGCGATTCGTAGCTGCTCGACCGCCATCGCCTTCACCCTTCAGTAGCTGCCGACCGCCGCGACTTGCGTGGGAAAGATTTGGAAAATCGTGTCCAAGCCCGACATTTCCAGCACGTCCAGCACCCGTGACGACGGCTGAGCCAGCCGCAGATCGCCCGCCGAATCCTGAAGCCGCCGATAAGCGGCGACCAGTTCGCGCAAACCCGCGCTGCTCATGTACGACACCTTCGACAGATCGAGCACCACCTGACGACCGCCGCGCTCGATCTCGTCGGAAAGCGTTTCGCCCAACTCGTCGGCGTTCATGCTGTCAATGCGCCCGCTGGCTTCGATCAGCGTCACACCGTCCACTTCGGAAACGCGAAAATCCACCATGCAACTCCTCCGTTCGATAGACGAATTATACCGCTTTCAGCCGTTATGGGGGTAGTGATTCTAACCTCGTAGCCTCACCAAGCGGTATAATGAGGCGTGGGTTGTTCAATCGAGGTCGTGTTCAAGTGGATGTCGGAATACTGATTCTGCTCACGGTGGTGTTCAACGTGATGCTTTTCCTGATCCAGCGCGCCGAAACCAAACGGCGGCTGCTCGTCATCGTGGTCATGCTCCTGCCCGCTGAACTGCTGCGCCGCTACGTGTTCTACCGGGGCGTTCATACGGAAGCGTGGATCGCCCTGTTCCTCGCGCTGGTGCTGAATATTCTGTTCTGGCTGTTCATCGGTCGTTATAATCCGGTTCACAGCAGCGACGAGATTCAGGTCATCGGAATGGACGACTAAGCGGCGGGGACGGGCTTGGCAGCCTATCCCCACCCGCCCATCTAGCCGATAATGTTGAGCGGAATCACTTCGGCGGTTTGGAGCATCACCGTGCTGACCCGCTGCGCGACCGTCTGCGCCAGCGTGCGGAACGCCTTCCCGACTTCGCTTTCCGGCGCGCTCACCGACACCGGACGCCCGTTGTCGCCGCCTTTACGCACTTCCGCGTTGAGCGGGATGCGCCCCAAAAACGGCACGCCGTGTTCCTTCGCCAGCTTCTCGCCGCCGCCCTCGCCAAAGAAATCGCCCGTCATGTTCTCGACAATGCCGAGGATCGGCACATTGAGCGCCTCGAACATCGCCGTACCGCGCAGCGCGTCCGCGACCGCCACGTCCTGCGGCTGGGTCACGATGATCGCTCCGGTCACCGGGAAAGACTGCGCCAGCGAAAGCGGCGCGTCGCCGGTTCCCGGCGGCAGATCGACGATCATGTAGTCAAGTTCGCCCCAGCGCACGTCGGTGAAGAACTGCCAAATCGCGCTGTGCAGCATCGGACCGCGCATGATCATCGGCTTACCCGGATCGGTCAGGAATCCGGTGCTGATCACCTTCACGCCATAAGCCTCAATCGGCAGCATTTTCTCGCCATCGACCTTCGGGCGTGCATATCCGACCCCAATCATCATCGGGATGTTCGGGTTGAGGATGTCTGCATCGATTAAGCCAACCCGCGCCCCGGCTTCCGCCAGCGAAACCGCGAGGTTGGTGGCGACGGTGCTCTTGCCCACGCCGCCCTTGCCCGACGCAATCGCGATGATGCTGCGCATCGGCACGTCCAGTCGTCCGGTCAAATTCCGGTCGGTCGGCACCTGCGCGTCCCACTTCATTTCCAGTCGATTGATGCCCGGAACTTTGCCGACGACCGCCGCTTTGCAGGCTTGCTCGAACATGCCGCGCAGCGGACAGGCGGGCGTGGTCAGCACGAAGGTGAAGCGGGCGGTATCCCCGTCTACTTCGAGGTCGCGCACCATATTCAGCGAAACGATGTCGCGGTGCAGATCAGGATCGATGACCGTGCTCAACGCCTTCATGATCTGCGTGTTCAGGTCGCTCATATTCACTCCCTGCTCGTAAGCTATCAGAGAATAAGTATAACCGCGATCATACAAATACGGCAGTGACATTTGTTACACCCACGACGCCGAATCTCAGGCGGTGGGCTTAGGCCGTCATGAGAGATCAGCCTCCGTTTATTGCGAATCGCATGACAAACTCCTATAATTTATTCTAATTGACATTAAAGGAGAAACGATCATGACTCAGAAGTCTCTCGATCCCAGCAAGCCGCAGTTGATCTTGAAAGACATTCACGAAGGCATGGACGTGTTCGACCGCCACAGCCGCAAGATCGGGAGCGTCGATGAACTCTACTTCGGCGCTTCCAGTGACGAGATGGAACGGCATGGTTCCGGCGCTGCCACCGCCCCTAATCCCGATCTGCGTGACGAGTCGCTGGTTGAAGACGTGGCGCGGGCATTCTTTGACGAAGACGAACTCCCAGAGGAAATGCGTCAGCGCCTGATCAACGATGGCTTCATCCGCCTCAACTCCAGCGGACTGTTCGCCGCCGACCGCTACGTGCTGCCAGAGCAGATCGACCACGTTGCCGCCGACCAAGTTTACTTGAACGTGACCCGCGACCAACTGCTCAAGAAGTAGCTCAGTCTTCCCCTAGAAATACAAAAACCCGGCGAAAACCTCAGCCGGGTTTTTCATTTTGTGTCGGCGAACTACTCGCCCTTTTCTTGCTCGTCTCTCGCCCGCTTGCGAGCCAGCGCTTCCTCTCGCTTGCGCAGACGTTCCGCCTTCGCCGCTTCTTCGTCGACGGCAGGAGCAGGCGGAGGCTCGGCGACCGGAGCGGCAGCCGTCGGCGCCGAGGCGGTTGGGGCTGCGGCAGTCGGCGGCGGCGCGGGAGCAGCGGCAGCAGCAGCGGCGGCTTTCGCGGCAGCGGCTTCCGCCTTTTTGCGCTCCTTGATCACGTCAGGATGTTCCCAACCGCCGCGCGCATCGGCTTCTTCGGCGGCGGTGGTCGGCGCGATGGTCTTCCAGTAGCTGAACGGCTTCGAGAGCCGTTCCTTGTCGAAGATGTGGTTGGCAGTGCGGTCGTAGCTGGCAAGTTCGTAATCGTGATCCATCTTGATTGCGTCGAAGGGGCAGAACTCGGCGCAGAAGCCGCAATTCATGCAGATGTCGATGTCGATGAAGAAGGCTTCCGGCTCTGGCACTGGGCGCTTGGTCACCGGGTCTTCGCCGCGCACGATCCAGATACACTGCGGCGGGCACACTTTGGCGCAGATGCCGCAGCTTGTACACCAGTCATGACCGGGACGCTCCGGGTTATCGAGGTCATCGACCACCAGAAACGGCACGAAGCGGAAGCGCTCCGGCACCGCCAGCTTTTCGTCGGGATACTGCACCGTGAAGATGCCCTCGGCTTTCAAGCCCTGCCGCATCTCGAAATTGGTCAGCCCGGCTTTCTTCCCGGCGTACTTCAAATCATTGACATAGCTCTCGACGAAGTGCCGAAAGGTGACGCCTAATCCTTTTAAGATGCCCAGTCCGTACATAGCGGCTCCTTAGCGATGTTCATCTTGGTAGGGGCGCACGCGGTGCGCCCGGATCATCTATCGGTCGGTTTCGCCCAGTACAATGTCAATGCTGCCGAGGATCGCCACCACATCGGCAACCTTGTGCCCCTTGCACATCTGCCCCAACGCGGTCAGGTTGATGAAGCTGGGCGCGCGCACGTGATAGCGCCAGGGATTTTGGGTCCCCTCGGATCGCCCTGCGAGACCACGTAATACCCCAGCTCGCCCTTCGGGTTTTCGACCCGTCCGTAGGCTTCGCCGACCGCGATGCGCGGCATGTAGATCGCCTTGTTGCCAGAGAAGAAGCTCTCGCCCTGCGTCTGTTCCAACCGGGGCAAAACCTGCTTCAAAATCCGCACGCTTTCGCGCATTTCGTCGAGCCGGATCAGGTAGCGGTCGTAGATGTCGCCGTTGTAGCGCACCGCCACGTCGAAATCGAGGTCAGGATAGATGCTGTAAGGTTCGGCTCGACGCACGTCGTAAGCGGCGCCGCTGGCGCGCAGCAGCGGACCCGCGCAGCTATAGGCAATTGCCATCTCTTTTGGCAGATAGCCGACGCCGATGGTGCGCGTCCGCACGATCTCGCTTTCGGTCAGGAAGTGATCCAGTTCGTCAATCGAATTCGGGAGACGCTCATTGATCAGTTCGGTCAGATAGTCCATCGTGTTAAAGTCGCGCACCTGATCGTTCACCAGATTGGCGACGCCGCGAATGCGCTCCGGCAGGTCTTTGGCGACCCCCTGAAAGCGCATGTAGTTGCACATCATGCGGCTGCCCGCCGTCGCCTCGAAGAAGTCGAGGATTTTCTCGCGCTCGGCAATGGCGTATAACGCGGGCGTGAAAAACGCGCCCAAGTCGTTGAGCAGGAAGCCAATTGCCCACAGGTGATTGACGATACGGGTCAGTTCGACCATCAGCACGCGGATCGCTTCGCCGCGCTCGGTCGGCGGCTGGTAGCGCGCGCCCGCGCTCATAAGCTTCTCGACCGCCAGCGCGTATCCGAGGTTGTTGCTCATGCTGCTGATGTAGTCCAGCCGGTCGGTGAACGGCATGTTGTGATTCCATGCGTTCCGCTCGCCAATTTTCTCGTGATTGCGATGCAGGTAGCCCATCACCGGCTCAAGGTTGACGATGGTCTCGCCATCGAGTGTGACCACCATGCGGAACACGCCGTGCGTGCTGGGATGATGCGGACCCAGATTGACGATCAGCTTGTCGGTTTTCAAGCCTTCTTCGCCGGGGATGTCCTCGACATCAACGCCCAAGCCCATGCCGCTGTACAGCGATTCTTCGGAGGTGTCGGTCAGCCGCGAGAGGTCGAGGTCAGCCGGATACTGAACGTTCTTGCCGTAGGCGTTCAGTTCCTCGGCGCGGCGCACGTAGCCTTTGGGCCAGCGGCTGTCGAAGGGCTTGTTGTCCTGCTCGTAGTAAGCCTCGTGCCAGTCCTTGCGCATGGGATGCCCATCGAAGCCTTCCCACAGCAGAATCCGCTTCTGGTTGGGGTGACCGGGGAAGCTGATGCCGAATAGGTCGTAAGCCTCGCGCTCCTGAAAGTCCGCGCCGGGCCAAACGTCGATCAGCGAGGGAATCTCCGCGTTTTCACGCTGCGTCTTTGCCTTGAACACCATCGGAGAGCCGCCAGTCGTGCGGTAGGCATGGTAGACCATCTCCATGCTGTCCTCAACGCCGAGGTAGTCCACCGCAGTCGCGCTCGACAGGTAGTCAAAGCCGAGTTCGTCGCGCATGGTCTGCGCCACTTCGACCAGAAGCGCCCGGTCGACCACGATGCCCGAATACCCCTGCCGCGTGTCGTCCGCGATGGCATCCGGGTATTTCTGCTTCAGATATTCAACCGCGTTCTCAATCGTGCCCGTCTGGGCGGGCGCGAGGGTCTGTTGATCGGTCATCGGCTACTCACCCTTCTCAGCTTGTTGAGCGCGTTTCCGCGCCAGCGCTTCTTCACGCTTGCGCAGGCGCTCGGCTTTCTCAGGATCAGTCGCGGCGACTTCCGCCGCCGTCGGCACGTGGGCTTCGACGGCGGGTTTGACGGCAGCAGCGGCAACCGCTTTGGCTTTCGCCTTCTCCACCACCTCAATCGCCGCTGGCGGCAGCTCTCGCGTGCCGTAGCTTTCGCCCCGCGCAGCGCGTTCCGCCTGCTGGCGAATTTGTTCCATCTGGCGCGGGTCGATGATGTCGGGACCCAGCACCGGGATCGGCACCGGATCGGACGGCCCGACGCCGTACCAGGGCACATCGTCCATATTGGAGAGCGACTGCCCATCAATCTTCTTTTGCAGCGAAATCAAGCCGAACATCAGCGCTTGCGGCGTCGGCGGGCATCCCGGCACGTATACGTCCACCGGGACGTACTGGTCGATACCCGAAACCACGTTGTAGCCTTCCTTGAAGGGACCGCCGCCGCTGGCGCACGCGCCCATCGCCAGCACGTATTTCGGCTCCGGCATCTGGTTGTAGAGCCGCACAATCGGCACCACCATCTTTTTCGTCACCGTGCCGGAGACGATCATCAAGTCGGACTGGCGCGGGCTGGCGCGCATCACTTCCATGCCAAACCGCGCCAAGTCGTAGCGCGAGGCGGCGGTGGCGATCATTTCAATCGCGCAGCAAGCCAAGCCGAACAACATGGGCCACATCGACGAGCGGCGGCTCCAATTGTAGATGCGGCTCAGGCTGGTAATGGCGAGGTTATCCTGCATTTCCCCCGGAACCGGAAATTCCGTGTCATGCAGTTCGTTCAGTTTTAGCTGGCTCATGCAGAGCTTACCTCCTCATACCATTCGCGGAGAATGTCGTTCAGGATGCCTTCATTGACCAGCGACGGATCGTCCGCGAATTCCGGCAGAGCGACAATCCATCGACCAAGCTGCTCCGTCCCGACCATTTCAACGTCAGCGTCGGGATGCAGTTCCATCAGGCGCAGCACGATCTCGTAGGATGAGTCCCAATACAATGGATTAAGGTTCATGTCCATCTATTTTAACCCATGTTT
Source organism: uncultured Chloroflexia bacterium (assembly GCA_963814185.1). Taxonomy (GTDB): domain Bacteria; phylum Chloroflexota; class Anaerolineae; order Aggregatilineales; family Phototrophicaceae; genus Flexifilum. The sequence continues at coordinate 1,663,321 of CAWFCF010000004.1, forward strand.
GGGCAAATTTCCCGTCTCGCGTCCAGAATGTGTAATCTCGATTAAAGCGAATTGTTCACTGGCGGTTGTCGATTTGCGCGCGCTGCAAGCGACCGCTGTAATCCACGTAGACCGACTTCCATTCGGTGAAGCTGTCCAGCGCGCTCTGCCCGGCTTCGCGCAAGCCGTTGCCCGTGCCCCGCGTCCCGCCGAACGGGAACTGAATCTCCGCTCCGGTCGTCCCGTGATTGATGTAGACGATCCCGGTGGTTAGGTCGCGGATCGCACGGAAGGCGGCGTTGACGTTTTCGGTGAAAAGGCTGCTCGACAGCCCGTAGATCACGCTGTTGTTGACTTCAATCGCTTCTTCCAGCGATCCAACTTCAATGCACGACAGTACCGGACCGAAAATCTCCTCGCGGGCGATGCGCATCTCCGGCTTCACTTCCGCGAACAGCGTCGGCTGATAGAAGTAGCCCTTCTCTATGGGCGTGCGTGATCCCCCCACCGCTATCTGCGCGCCCTCGCTCCGACCGATGCCGACGTACTGCTCGACTTTCTCCAGCGCTTTCCGGTTGACCAGCGGTCCCACTTCGACCAACTCGTCCAAGCCGTAGCCGATGGTCAGGCTGCGCGCGCGTTCCACCAGCGCCTCGATCAGCTTATTCTTGATGCCGCTCTGCACGATCAGGCGGCTGGTGGCGGTGCAGCGCTGCCCGGTGGTGCCGTAAGCGCTCCACGTCACCGCCTTGATCGCCAGATCGAGGTTGGCGTCGTCCAGCACGATGATCGCGTTCTTGCCGCCCATTTCGAGGCAGACTTTCTTGCCGAGACTGGCGGCTTTGGTGTACACGCTCAGCCCGGTGGTAGTCGATCCGGTGAACGAGATCACCCGCACGTCGGGATGCTCGACCAGCGCCGCGCCCACCTCGCCCGCGCCGAGGATCAGGTTGAACACGCCTTCCGGCACGCCTGCGTCGATGAACACCTGCACGAAGGCCGCCGCCGTCGCGGGCGTTTCTTCGCTCGGCTTCCAGATCAGCGCGTTCCCGGCGACCAGCGCGGGCAGGATGTTCCAACTCGGCACCGCAACCGGGAAGTTCCACGGTGTGATCAGCCCGATCACGCCGACCGAGTCGCGCAGCGCCATGCCGAATTTTTCCGGCATCTCGACCGGGGCCGTGTAGCCGAGCAGCCGCCGCCCCTCGCCGCCCATGTAGAACGCCATGTCGATGGCTTCCTGCACGTCGCCGCGCGCTTCGGAAATCACCTTGCCCATTTCCTGCGTCATCAGCCGGGCAAGCGGCTCTTTTCGCTCTTGCAGCAGCGCCGCTACCCGGTAGAGGATTTCGCCCCGGCGCGGCGCGGGCATCAAGCGCCATTCCTTGTAAGCGGCTTTGGCAGCTTTCACCGCCGCATCGACTTCGCGCGCGCCCGCTTTGGCAACCTGCGCGATCAATTCTTCGGTCGCGGGATTGGTCGTGGCGAAGGTCGCGCCCGTTTCCACCCACCGCCCGCCGATGTAGTTGCGTACCAACTCAGACATCTAAAAGCCTTTCAATTGCCGCAAATGAATGTGTAATTTTTTGAGCGACAAGCGTCATGTAGAGGCACGACCTGTCGTGTCCCTACCCCGCCATCAGCATCTTTCTCCTAGAGAACAGAATTGCGGAGAGTATAGAAATCCGCCCCTTGTTTGTCAACAATTTCACAATGTCCGTGCGCCGTCCCGGGCGACCTGCGTCCAGCGGGACTGGCAGGCGATCCGCGCGCCGTTGTAAACCGCCGCCATCGCCCCGGCGACCAGTTCCGCCGCCGCTTCGCCCTCGCAGACCGCGCACAATGTCGGACCCGCCCCGCTGATCGCCAAGCCGAGCGCGCCCGCCGCTTTCGCCGCTGACCGAACTTCCATCAGCATCGGCATCAGGCTCGCGCGCGCCGCCTCGATCACGGTGTCGCTCTCCATCGCCGCCGCCATCGCCGCCAGATCGCCCCGGTGCAGCGCGTCGATCAGCCGCGCCACGCCCGCCGTCTGCGCCACCATTTGCTTAAGCGGCACGCTCGGCGGCAGGGCCGCGCGCGCCTTCGCGGTCGGCACTTCCACCGCCGGAGTCACCAGCGCAAACCACAGACTATCCGGGATCGGAAGCTGCGCGATTTGGCTGGTTTCGACTCCGTAAATCAGCGTGATTCCCCCGAACAGACACGGCGCGACGTTATCCGGGTGGCGACCGCTCGCCATTTCTTCGCCGTCCAAACAGGCGGGCAGTAGTTCGGCTTTGCTTAGCGGTGAGCCGAGCAGCGCGTTGACCGCCACCGCCCCGGCGACCGCGCTGGCAGCGCTGCTGCCCATACCGCTCGCCAGCGGCAGCCCCTTCTGGATGCTCAGCGCCACGCCGCGCGTCTCGCCGACGGTTCGCAGCACGGTCTGCGCGGCGACGCAGGCGGTGTTCTTCGCCGGGTCGCGCGGGAGCCTGCCGCCATCGCCCTCAATTGCCGCGACCGTCACGCCCGGCGCGTCGCTGAATTCGGCGCGCACGGTATCGCCCGGCTCCCGCAGCGCCAGCCCGATGATGTCGAAGCCCACGCCCAAGTTGGCGATGGTCGCGGGCGCGAAGGCGGTTGCAAACGGCATGGTTGATGTTATCCTTAGGCGAGAGTCGCCACCATCAGGCGAAAAAACCGCGAAGGGTCGAATGCTCATGAGCATCTTACAGTGTATAAACTGCGGTCGGCAATACCCAATCGATCAGGTGATTTACACCTGTGAAACCTGCAGCGGTCTGCTCGATGTGCTGCACGAATTCCCGAACACCATCACTCGTGAGCTGTTCGAACTCGCGTCTGGGGACGCTCGACGCGCCCTTCAACAGCGGCGTCTGGCGCTACAAAGAACTGGTCTATCCCGACGTGGACGAGTCGCTGATCGTCAGCCGCCCCGAAGGCAACACCAATCTCTATCGCGTCCCCCGCCTCGCGGAATGGGCGGGCGTCAAGACCCTCTACCTGAAGCACGAAGGCGAGAATCCCACCGGATCGTTCAAGGATCGCGGCATGACCGGCGGCTTGACGCAGGCGCGCGTACTCGGCATGAAGCGGGTCGCCTGCGCCTCGACTGGCAACACTTCGTCGTCGCTGGCGGCGTATGCCGCTTTCGCGGGCGTCAAGGCGGTCGTTTTGTTTCAAAATCAGCAGGTGGCGCTCGGCAAGTTAGCTCAGGCAGTCGCCTACGGCGCGACCTGTATCCGCATCGCCGCCGATTTCGACCGCAACCTCGAACTCGCCCGCCAGTTGAGCGAACTCGGCATCTACGTGCTGAACTCGGTCAACCCCTTCCGCCTTGAAGGGCAGAAAACCATCCTGATCGAAGCCATCCAGCAGTTGCGCTGGCAGGTGCCCGACTGGATCGTGCTGCCCGGCGGCAATCTCGGCAATACGTCGGCGTTCGGCAAGGCGCTGCGCGAATTGTACGACCTCGGCTTGATCGACCGGATGCCCAGCATCGCCGTGATTCAGGCGGCGGGCGCCAACCCGCTCTACCGCAGCTACAAGTCTGACTATGCCCCCTTCGAGCACGTTCACGCCGAAACCATCGCCACCGCCATCAAGATCGGCAACCCGGTCAATTACCCGAAGGCGGTGCGCACGCTCAAGTGGACTGATGGCGTGGTCGAGCAGGTCAGCGATCAGGAGATCATGGACGCGAAGGCGCTGATTGACGGTCAAGGCATCGGCTGCGAGCCTGCTTCTGCCTGCACGCTGGCGGGGCTGCGCAAGCTGGTCGAAGCGGGCACCATCCAACCGGGCGAGACTGTGGTCGGCATCCTGACCGGGCACATCCTCAAAGACCCGGATGCGACTATCGCTTATCACGAAGACCGCTTAGCTGGGATTGCGGCGCGCTACCCCAACCGAGTCTACACCGCCGAGCCGTCCCTCGACGCGATCCGCCAAATCCTCGATCAGCAAGAATTGGCGCACGCCTAAACAGGATCGAAAGCGTCCGTTTATCGCCCTAAACTCCTTTATAGAGCCACTCTATGAAGGAGTTTTTGATGGTGGACAAGACCTTCTTGGTATTTCGAGAGCATGGTACAGCTTGGGTATCGGGCACGGCTACCCGCCAGCAGCCGCTTTGGGACGATCATGCTGCGTTCATGGATCGGCTGTTCGACACCGGCGCGATCCTGCTCGGCGGTCCCTACGCCGACGACAGTCAAGCCGTGCTGGTCATTCAAGCAGCAGACGAGGCAGCCGTCATCACCCTGCTGCGCGACGATCCGTGGGAAACCCACGACATTCAGATGACCAGCAGCATCAAGGAATGGACGATTTTTCTGGATGCCAGAGATCGGCAGTCGAGCTAGGGCAGTTCCGTCCGGTCGCCGAGAAAGTCGGTGATCGGCCCGTCGTCCAGCGTCAGCGTGCCGCGATTCCGCAGCTCGTAAATCGACAGCCCGGCGAGGCAGAACATCAGCCGCCGCGAGCCAAGCGAGAGCGTGTCCCACGTGTAGGCACGCAGCGCGCACATCGTCAGCGCGACGAAGTATTCCGACCACGATCCATCACGGGCGAGGCACTCTCTGGCGATTTCTCGCACCGCCAGCACGTGCTGCATCACCTCATTGAGCGCGGGCACGCCCTCCGGTAGCTCTTTTTGCAGCGATGCGATATAGCGCAGCACCAGCCGCACCGAGTACCAGTCGTCACCGATCACGGGCATGACCACCCCGGTCAGCAGGCTGACCTCCAGTGACGCCCAGTCGAACAGCGTATGCCCGTTGCGGGTCTGGGCGAAGTCGATCAGGAAAGCGCTGCCGTTCGGACCGACCAGAATATTGCCCAAGTGCAGATCGCCGTAAATCTTGCTCAGCGTGCCATCCACATAGCGATCCAGCAAATCGTCGTAATCGTGGATCGGGTTGGGCAGGCGTTCCGGCTTGCCCACGCCGGGAATCGTGTCAGCTTCAAGGTCGAAATCCGGTTCGAGCGCCTGTGCCGCCGCCATCAGCGCGGCGCTGCGCGTCTCCCATACCCGCCCGCCAATCCGGTCGATCACTTCGCCGCGATAGTAGGCATCCTGCGCCAGATTCAGCCCACGCACGTTGATCTTGTACGCGCGCCGCGCCGCCTCCGAGCCTTTGCCCACCGACACCTGAATCGTGTTCTTATCGTGATACACCCGCTGGACGGTGAAGTTCTCCACCACCACCAGATCGCCGTATTCGAGCTTGTTCACCCGCGAGCGCCGCACCGGGTCGCGGATCAGCGCGGCAGTCTGCGGAATTTCTTCGTCAGGCAGGTAATCGAGCGTGAGCAGCGGCGGCAGCAGCCAGTCGTATTCCGTCCACACCTGAAAGCGGTACGGGCGATTCTGCTTCCACCACGTTTTGCCGAAGTACGGATACAGTTCGCGCCGCAGCCACTCGCCGAGGTTATCCAGATCGTGCGCCGCCTCGCGCAAATCCTGCGCGCTGCGGTTCATCCCGGCGATGAAGGTGTACTTCAAGCCCGCCATGTCCGACGTTTCCGACGTGGTCGGCTTTTCTTCCAGCCGGGCGGTCAGCGGCGGCAGCGAGCTTTTGACGTGGGTTTCGTAACGCTGCGCCTCATCCAGAATCATGTCCGCGTCGTCGATCTTCACCACGACCGCTGCGTCTTCCATCCCGTCTGCCTGAACTGGCGTGACTACCAAAATCACCGCCGAGGTGAAGCCTCCGGTCAGCCGCCGATCAATCCGTATCTGGCTGTAGCCGTAGAACATGCGCCGCAGGATAAACAGAGTTTCCTCTGGCAGCGCCAGCGTCTCCTGCCCGAAATCCACCTTGATGTACGGCTGGCTCTGCTGATAATTCAGGGCTTTGGTGCGCGCATCCTGCCCCAACTGGTCGATGTCCACTTCCAGATTGCGCAGCACCCGCACCGGGATGCTGTCGTTCTCGTCGAGGATGGCGATCAGCAGGTCGCGTTCAGAGATTTCGCTGTCTCCCGCTTCCAGCGCCAGATCGTTGGCGATCCCCAGCACGATGTCGGCGCGCGGCGTATTCGGCATCCCCGCCCACAGCCGCTGGCGATTGCCCTTCCCCGACTTGCGCCTAATCGCATCGACCACGTATTCGGTGGTCAAGCCGCGTTCTTCCAACAGACTGCTGGTCAGCCCACCCTGAATGTCAAGCAAGCCAATGAACAGATGCTCGACGCCCAGATAGTAATGCTGCATTCGGAACGATTCCTGCCGCGCATTGATCAGAATGTCTTTGAGGGCAATGCTCGGCATCGTTTATCCTTCCGTTTGAATCCGCATCCACGTGCGCCCGACCCGAAAGAGCTGACCGGGCACGACTTCCAACGTCCCGCTGACCCGCGCATCTTCGTCGTCGTCCTCAATGAAGGTGCCGTTCTTGCTGTTGCAGTCTTCCAAGTGCCAGCCGTCCTCACGCAGATGCAGACGGGCATGGTAGCGCGATGCGAAGGTGTCATTGCGCAGGCAAATATCGTTGTCGTCGCGGCGTCCCAGTGTGATCACCCATTCGTCCTCGTCCAACACACCGTCGCCGTTGGTAGTCGAAAAGGTGATGAGCAAGCCGTCCTCGACCCCGCTCATCACCATCATATCCACCTGTTGATCGTCCAAGCCCGCCCCTCCTGCGTGAGAACTCTTTTCTAAGTATACTCGGAATGAATGGTTTCGCCTGCCAGTTCCAGCCGACCCGCCGCGACGGATCTGATGAAGCTCGAGGACATACGCCTGTAGGGGTATGGCGCTGCCGTGCCCAATATACCCTACCGCCCGCCCCGATCAAGTGCTTGCGTTTCTGGCTCAGGCGTGTTATATTGACAGTGTTCTTTCACAATCCTATACGACAGTCTCTTATCCAGAGCGGTGGAGGGATCGGCCCTATGAAACCGCGGCAACCCCCGATCATTATCGGAAGGGTGCCAATTCCGGCAGAATCAACTGGAAGATGAGAGCGGACATCTAGTCATTATCTAGATACCAACTCACACGAGACTTCCCGCCGGAAGTCTTTTTGTTTTACGGATAAGAGCGCCATTCAGGTTCAGGAGATAACGATGGCGGACGATTTCGATTTTGATCAGCTCAACGAACTATTTGAGAGCGACGCTGAGGAAAAGGAACAGGGCGGCAGCACTCGCTCGGTTCACAGCGGCACCCAGCGCACCAAAGGCTATAACTCGCTGACTACTCCGGTCGTTCAGACGGCGACCTACACTTTCCGCGACACGCAGGAACTAATCGACTACATGGAGCGGAAAACGTGGGGCGAAGGCGAAGACCGCGAGGAATACGGGCGCTACGGCAACCCCACCGTCAACGCGGTGGAGCGCAAGCTGGCGGCGCTCGACGGCGGCGACGATGCGATCCTCTATGCGTCCGGCATGGCGGCGGTCACGTCGCTGCTGCTGACCGTGCTGCCCACTGGCTCGCACATCGTCATGACCGACGACTGTTATCGCCGCACCCGCCAGTTCTGCATGACCATCCTCAAGCGGCTCGGCATTGAGACCACCGTCGTGCCGATGGGCGACTACGAGGCGATGGAAGCCGCCATCATCCCCAAGCAGACCCGCATCATCGTGTCCGAAAGCCCAACCAATCCCTACCTGCGGATCGCTGACCTCGAAAAGACGGTCGAGATCGCCAAACGTCGCCACGTCCTCACCGTGATCGACAGCACCTTCGCCACGCCCATCAACCAGCGCGCGCTGGAGTGGGGCATCGACTTCGTGATCCACAGCGCGACCAAATACCTGTCCGGTCACAACGACATTCTGGCGGGCGTGGTGGTCGGGCGTGGCAGCCGCATGAAAGCCATCCGTGACGCGCGCGGCATCCTCGGCGGCGTGGTCGATCCGCACGCGGCGTACCTGCTGGATCGCGGCATCAAGACGTTGGGCGTGCGCATGGGTCAGCACAACGCCAACGCGGTCGCCATTGCCCGCTATCTGGAAGCGCACCCGGCGATTGACCGGGTCTACTATCCCGGCTTGCCCTCGCACCCGGATCACAAGGTCGCGGTCGAGCAGATGAGCGGCTTCGGCGGCGTCGTGACCTTCGAGGTCAAGGGCGACCTCAAGACTACCAGCCAGTTCATCGACCGCCTGCGCATCCCTTACATCGCGCCCAGCCTCGGCGGAGTCGAAAGCCTGATCGAGCAGCCCGCGATTGTCAGCTATTGGGACAAGACCACCGAAGAGCGCGCCGAATTAGGCATCAAGGATAATCTGGTGCGCTTCGCCGTCGGCATCGAAGACACCGACGACATCCTCAAGGACTTGGAGCAGGCGCTCGAAGTCGTCGAGCCGCGTCGCAAAATCTACAGCTTGCAAGACGTGTGGGAGTGGCGCTTCCGCCAGTAAACCATTTACGTATCGCGTAGGGGCACGGCGCTGCCGTGCCCTTTTAATTCCACCTACAAATTCGCAATCACCGTATCTTTGAACTCGCCCGTGCTGATCGATTTCCCGGTCATGCGCGCGATGTCCGCCGTACACGCCCCGGCGATCAGCGCGTTCTCGACCGCCGTTTCAACATCCTGCGCCTCGGCTTCCAGACCGAGGCTGTAGCGCAGCAGCATCGCCACGCTCAGAATCGATCCGGTCGGGTTGGCTTTCCCCTGCCCGGCGATGTCCGGCGCTGACCCGTGAACCGGCTCGTACAACCCCAACCGTCCCGCGCCGAGCGACGCCGACGGCAGCATCCCCAACGATCCCGCCAGCACCGAGGCTTCGTCGCTGAGAATGTCCCCGAACATATTGCTGGCGACGATCACGTCGAAGCTCGCCGGGCGCGTGAGCAGGTGCATGGTGCAGGCATCCACCAGCAGGTGTTCCAGCGCCACGTCGGAATAATCCTCGTGAACCTTGACCACCGTTCGACGCCACAGCCGCATCGATGCCAGCACGTTGGCTTTGTCCACCGAGGTCACTTTCTTGCGCCGCCCCTGCGCCGCGCGGAACGCGATCAGCGCCACCCGCTCGACCTCCGGCACGGTGTAAAGCTCGGTATCGAAAGCGCTGTCGCCGTCGCCCTGCTCCTGTCGCGGACCAAAGTAGATGCCGCCCGTGAGTTCACGCACGAACAGCATATCGACGCCCTCGAGCAAGTCCTCGCGCAGCGGCGTGTACATCGCCAGCGCAGGATACGCCTTAACCGGGCGTAGGTTGGCGTACAGTTCGAAGTGCTTACGAATCTTGAGCAAGCCCTGCTCCGGGCGAACCGCCGCCGTCGGGTTGTCCCACTTCGGTCCGCCCACCGCGCCCAGCAGAATCGCGTCGCTTTGCTCGCCCAGCCGCAGCGTTTCGTCCGGCAGCGCCGTCCCGGTCTTGTCGATGGCGATCCCGCCGATCAACGCCTCCTCGAACGTGAAATCGTGACCATACTTGCTGGCGATCTGCTGCAAGACCTCGACCGCCGCCGCCGTGACCTCGACGCCAATACCGTCGCCGGGCAAAACCATAATTTTGGCTTTCATGATGATCCTTCGTAGTATTACGTCGAATTCAGTGGTGCAGAAATATACCTCAACCCAGCACGTATAGGGGCATGGCGCTGCCATGCCCCTTTAGTTCATCTATCCGACTTCGCCTACCAAGCTCAATCAGGCGTTTTCAGCCACCTGCGCCGGCTCCTGCCGCGCCTCGGCGACGCACAGCCCGTACTCGACGCTGTCCACCAGTGCCAGCCAGCTTGCGCGGATGATGTTGGTGCAGGCGCCCACGGTACTCCAGCGCTTCGAGCCGTTCTGCGTGTCGATCATCACGCGGGTGAACGCCGCCGTCCCGTTGGTGCCATCCAGAATACGGACTTTGTAATCCGCCAGTTGGAAATCGGCAAGCTGCGGATAGAGCGGCAGCAGCGCCTTGCGCAGCGCGAGGTCGAGCGCGTTGACCGGCCCGTTGCCCTCGGCGGCGGTGTGGATCACGTCGCCGTCCACGTCGATCTTGACCATCGCCTCAGAAATCGAGCCGCGCCCGCGCCGATCCTCGACGATCACGCTGAAGTCGATCAGGTTGAAGATCGGCTTGTATTCGGGTTTCGCCCGATGCATCCGCACCGCGACCGACGCTTCCGCGCCCTCGAACACGTAGCCTTCCGCTTCCAGCGCCTTGATCTCGCTTAGCACCTTGACCGCTTCGTCTTTGGTCACGTCCAGCCCGAATTGTTCCGCCTTGCTGAGCATGTTCCCCTGCCCCGACAGGTCGGAGACCAGAATCCGCATCTCGTTGCCCACCAGCACCGGATCGATGTGCTGGTAGCTGTTGATGTTGCGCCGCATCGCCGCGACGTGAACGCCGCCCTTGTGCGCGAACGCGCTCTTGCCCACGTAGGCGAGGTGATCGTCCGGCGCGAGGTTAGCGATCTCGGCGACCGTGCGCGCGACGAACGCCAGATGCCGCAGCGCGCCGTCCGGCAGGCATGGGACGCCCAGCTTCAGTTCCAGATCGGGGATGATGCTGCACAGGTTGGCATTGCCACAGCGCTCGCCGTAGCCGTTGATGGTTCCTTGAATGTGACTTGCGCCCGCCTGCACCGCCGCGAGGCTGTTGGCAACCGCCAGTTCGCCGTCGTTATGGGTGTGAATGCCGATCTGCACGTCGGGGAACGCCTCTCGTACCGCCGTCACGAAGCGCGTGACCTCCCACGGCATGGCGCCGCCGTTGGTGTCGCAGAGCACCAGCGCGTCCGCGCCCGCATCCAGCGCCGCCCGCAGCGTGTCAAATCCGTACTCGAAGTCGAGCTTCACGCCGTCGAAAAAATGCTCGGCGTCGTAAATGACTTCCTTGCCGAGGCTCTTCAGATAGCTCACGCTGTCGCCGATCATGCGCAGATTTTCCTCGCCTGTGGTTTGCAGCACTTCGGTGACGTGCAGCATCGAGGTCTTGCCGAAAAGCGTGACCACCGGCGTCTGCGAATCGACCAGCGCTTGAAGGTTCGGGTCGCTCGCCGGATCGCTGTTCTTGCGCCGGGTCGCGCCGAACGCCGCGATTTTGGCGTGAGTCAGCGTCAGGGCTTTGACCGCCTCGAAATATGCCGCGTCTTTGGGATTCGAGCCAGGCCAGCCGCCCTCAATGTAGATGACACCGAGGTTGTCGAGCAGTTCGGTCACGCGCAGCTTGTCGGCGACCGAGAGCGAAATCCCCTCGCGCTGCGTGCCGTCTCGCAGGGTCGTGTCGTAGATCGCTACACGCATAATCTCTCCTAGCTATTTCGTGTAGGGGCACAGCGCGCTGCGCCCCTACTACAAACAACGAAGTGATTCAAGCTTTTTATCTCGTTAGTCAATTTTGCGGCTCCCTAACCGCCCAATACCGCTGTTACATTGTATTTCTCCCTCTCTCCATTGCATAGAGAGGGGGCTAAGCGAAGCGGGGTGAGGTCAAGAACTAGCAATCACGGTAATATAGGGGTCGTTCATGTTGACCGCTCGCTGATTGGTTATGTGGTAACTTCCATCTTAGCGAGTTCAGCATGAACGACTTCAACGAGTGCGTCACTTGCTACGTAAATCGCCATTTTTCTCCCTCCAATGATGGCGATGCTCAAGTCACTTGACCCACTAGCAATCTCGGTATATAGTCATTACATCGCATTTTATTCGCTCAAGGAGAATAGCCATGGCCCTTTTCTGGGTTCACTGTAATCCAGCAAATTCTGCTGATGGAATGCAGACTCCCGCCAGCACCCCCGCTTCCGTTTTCTGGGTTCACTGTAATCCAGAAAATTCTGCTGATGAAGTGCAGACTCCCGCCGACACCTCCACGTCCGTTTTTTGGGTTCACTGTAATGACGCAGAAAATTCTGAACCTTCTATGAACTCAGAGAAAAAAGCCATCTCCGCTGAATAAAACAAGATCATACCGTGATTGCTTGACCTCACCCCGCTTCGCTTAGCCCCCTCTCCACAGTGGGACAGTGGGGTGAGGTTTATGAGAGAGAAAAATCCAACTAGCAATTAGGGTACTAATGTTACGCAGGGCACTCATTTCCCCCCTCCCTGAAGTCGGAGAGGGTCGCGGGTGGGGTCAAAAACAACGGTCGTGCGTAACATGAGTGAATCAGTTCAACGTTTCAGGCTAACGTATTCACCCTTGCGGGATGATCGCCCTCGTAAGCGGCGATCTGATTGTCAAGGTTCATCAGATAGCCCAGTTGATCCACGCCGTTGAGCAGGCACTCTTTCGAGAAGCCGTCAATCGGGAAGGTAACCGCGCGACCATCCGGCAGCGTGAGCGTTTGCGAGGCGAGATCAATGGTCACGCTGGTAGACGGGTCTTCCTGCGCCAAGCTGATCAATTGCTGGTGGGTTTCTTCATCGACCATTACCGGCAGCAGCCCGTTTTTGAGCGAGTTGTTGCGGAAGATGTCGGCAAAGTAGGTGCTGACCACCGCCTTGAACCCGCCGCCTTGCAGCGCCCATGGCGCGTGTTCGCGCGACGAGCCGCAGCCGAAATTGTGCCCGCCGATCAGGATACTCGCCCCCTGATGCTCCGGCTGGTTGAGCACGAAATCCGGCTTGGGCGATCCGTCGGCGTTGTAACGCCAGTCGGCGAACAGCGCCTTGCCCATCCCGGCTTTGTCGGTCGCCTTGAGGAAGCGCGCCGGGATGATCTGATCAGTATCGGTATCGTTGATCGGCAGCGCGACGATCTGCCCGCTGAAGGTCTTGATCGGTTCCATTATGCGTACTCCATCATCATCGTGCGCGGGTCGGTGATCACACCGTTGACCGCAGTCGCGGCGGCGGTCAGCGGGCTGGCGAGGAACGTCCGTCCGCCCTTGCCCTGCCGCCCCTCGAAGTTGCGGTTGCTGGTGCTGACCGCGTACTGCCCCGGCTGAAGCTGATCGCCGTTCATGGCGATGCACATCGAGCAGCCTGCCTCACGCCATTCCGCGCCCGCCTCGCGGAAGATGCGATTTAGCCCTTCGGCTTCCGCCTGCGCCTTCACCTGCTGCGATCCGGGCACCACCATCACCCGCACGCCCTCGGCGACTTTCCGCCCCTGAATGAACTTGGCGGCTTCACGCAGGTCGTGAATCCGCGAGTTGGTGCAGCTTCCAATGAACACTACATCGACTCGCTTGCCCAGCAGCGCCTGACCCGGCTGCAAATCCATGTAATGCAGCGCCTTGTCCAGCGCGAGTTTCTGGCTCACGTCGCTCAGGTGATCGGGGTCGGGCACCCGGCTGGTGATCGGCATCCCCATTCCCGGATTGGTACCATAGGTGATCATCGGCACCAGTTCGTCCGCGTCCAGAATCACCTCGTTGTCGAATACCGCGCCCTCGTCGGTGGGCAGTTGGCGCCACGCCTCGACCGCGCGGTCGAAGTCTGCGCCTTTGGGCGCGTAGGGTCGCCCGCTCACCCATTGGAAGGTGGTATCGTCCGGCGCGACCATGCCCGCGCGCGCGCCGCCTTCAATCGACATGTTGCAGATGGTCATGCGCCCTTCCATGTTCAGGTTACGCAGCGCTTCGCCCATGTACTCGAACACGTAGCCGGTGCCGCCGCCAATGCCGATTTTGGCGATGATGGCGAGGATGATGTCCTTCGCGGTCACGCCCGCGTCCAGCCGTCCGTTGACCCGCACCGCCATCGTCTTCGGCTTATTTTGCAGCAGCGTTTGAGTCGCCAGCACGTGCGCGACCTCGCTGGTGCCAATGCCGAACGCCAGCGCGCCGAACGCGCCGTGCGTGCTGGTATGGCTGTCGCCGCAGACGATGGTCATGCCCGGCTGCGTGAGTCCCTGTTCCGGTCCGATCACGTGGACGATCCCCTGATTCTCGGTGCCGAGGTCGTACAGCGGGATGCCGAAATCGGCGCAGTTCTTGCGCATCACGTCTAGCTGAGCCGCCGCTTGCGAGTCCGTGACCGGGATGATCCCGAACGAATTGCGCGGCGTGGTCGGCGTGCTGTGATCCATCGTGCCCATGGTCTTATCCGGGCGGCGGGCTTTGATCCCGCGCTGTCGCAGTTCGGTGAACGCCTGCGGCGACGTGACCTCGTGAACCAGATGCAGGTCGATGTACAGCACCGCTGGCAAATCCGCCGTTTGCGGGCGCACCAGATGGTTATTCCATACTTTCTCGAATAGGGTTTGCGGTTGATTCATCGCTTTACTCACTGATCCTTTGCGTCTTTCTTTTCAGCTTTGCGCCTTTGCGTTAGGTCGTTTCTCTGATTCCAACCGTCGCGGCTTCACCTTCGGCGGGATGCTCCCCCAGCCCAAGCCCCGCGATCATTCGGTTGAGCGCCACCAAATAGGCTTTCACGCTGGCGACAATAATATCATTGTCCGCGCCGTAGCCGCCAAACGAGCGCGATCCGTCCGGCGCACCGATGCGCACCGTCACTTCGCCCAGCGCGTCGATGCCCTCGGTGACGGCATGGACGCTGTACTCGATCAGCGTGTTCGGGCATTTCACAATCGCGTCAATCGCTCGGTAGCCCGCATCGACGGGTCCCGTCCCCACCGCCGCGTAGATGAAAGTGTCGCCCGCCATGTTGCTCATCTTGGCAGTCGCGGTCGGCATCCCCATCGTCCCGCAGGTGATCTGTATCTCGTCCAACTTGAAGTATTCCTGCGGCTTTTGAAGCTCGTCCGCCATCAGCGCTTCGAGATCGGCGTCGGTGACGTTCTTCTTGGCGTCCGCCAAATCCTTGAAGCGCGCGAACACGCCATTCAGCGCCTCTTGATCCAGCGTGTAGCCCAGTTCTTCCAGCCGCACCTTGAGCGCGTGCCGCCCGCTGTGCTTGCCCAGCACCAGCCGACTCTGCGACCAGCCGACGCTCTCGGCGGTCATGATCTCGAAGGTGCTCGCGTTCTTGAGCATCCCGTCCTGATGAATCCCGGCTTCGTGGGCGAAGGCGTTCGCGCCCACAATTGCCTTGTTCGCCTGAACGTGCATCCCGGTGTAGTTGCTGACCATCCGGCTGCTCTTGACGATCTCGCGGGTGTTGATGTGCGTTCGCAGGTGATAGAACGGCTCGCGGGTGTGCAGCGCCATCACCACTTCTTCGAGGCTGGTGTTCCCTGCGCGCTCGCCGATGCCGTTGATGGTCACTTCGACCTGACGCGCGCCACCCAAAACTCCCGCCAGCGTATTCGCGGTCGCCATGCCCAGATCGTTGTGGCAGTGAACCGACCAGACCACGCCGCTGCCCTTGCCCGCGCCCGGCGTCTCGGCGATCAAATTGTTGATGGTCTCCTGCCATTCTTCCGGCGTGACGTAGCCCACCGTATCCGGGATGTTGAGCGTGGTTGCGCCGCACTCAACCGCCGTCGCGCAGACTTCGACCAGAAACGCCGGATCGGTGCGCCCGGCGTCCATCGGGCTGAACTCCACGTCGTCGCACAGGCTGCTCGCCAGCGTCACCATCTCGCGGATGCGCGCCAGCGCTTGCTCGTGGGTCATGTTGGTGATGTGGGTCAGGTGGTATTCCGACGTACCGAGGAAGGTGTGGATACGCGGGTGCGCCGCGTCCTTGACCCCTTCCCACGCGGCGCGAATGTCGCTTTCAACGCAGCGCGACAGTCCGCAGATGGTCGGACCATCCTCGCTGCCCACTTCGCGGGCGATCCGCTGCACCGCCGCCAGATCGTCGGGCGACGCCGCCGGGAATCCGGCTTCGATAATATCGACGCCCAGCCGCGCCAACTGCCGCGCGATTTCCAGCTTCTCGGCGCTGCTCAGGGTCGCGCCGGGGCTTTGCTCCCCGTCGCGCAGGGTGGTATCGAAAAACAGGACTACGTTATCGTCTACTTTACGTGCCATTTTGGGATGATCCTCTCAGAGAACTTATCGGTCGAAGGTCAGCAAGGTCATCTTCTGCCAAGAGAATCACCCCCTTTCGATACTACGCCGTCGTCGTCCATCGTCACCCTATCCTATCCGCTGATGTGATAGTCGGTCTGCAAGCTCTCGATGTGGTGCAGCACGTGCCCTGCCATGATGTACAGCAGCGCCCGCACGCTTATCGGATTTCCGCTGGCGACGCCGCGTCGGGCGGTTTCTGGCTCGGTGAGCGCTCGGAAGCACAGCAGATTGGCTTGACGCTGCCAGCGAAACTCGTCCAGCAAATCCGGCAGACCGCGCGCATTGAAGTCGGTCGCCCGCACGTAATCATCCTGCTCGAAACCCGCCAGCGGAGCCGCGTCCCCTCGCGCGATTCGCATCGCCCGATACGCGAATACCCGCTCGGCGTCGCAGACGTGCCCGATCACCTCTTTCACGCTCCACTCGCCCGGCGCGGGGCGCTGATTCGCCTGCTCGTCGGGAAGATTCTCCAGCAGCGACGACAGATCGTCCGGCTCGCGGCTCAGCAGCGCGAAAATGTCGGCGCCGACCGGCACGCGCTGGACGTACCCCGCATAAAACGGGTTGTATTCGTCGGGCTGCGGACGCGCCACGATACAGCTCATCTAGTCTTCCTGCTTGATGTGCTTGGCGTTCAGGAACGGCATCATGTCGCGGAGCTGCTCGCCCACCTGCTCCAGCAGTAGATCGTGTTCGTGCTGGCGGCGCGGCTTGAAGTTCGGGCGACCGTTGTTGTTCTCTTCGATCCACTCTTTGGCGAACTTGCCGCTCTGAATATCCATCAGCACGCCCGCGTCGAACTCCTTGACCTGATCCTCGATCTGATCGCCGATGGTGTAGCCGCCGTACTCTGCCGTGTCGCTGACGCTGTACCACATGTAGCTCAAGCCGCCTTCGTACATCAGGTCAACGATCAGCTTGAGTTCGTGCATACACTCGAAATACGCGATCTCCGGCTGATACCCCGCCTTGACCAGCGTCTCGAAGGATGCGCGCACCAGCGCGGTCACGCCGCCGCACAGCACCGTCTGCTCGCCGAACAGATCGGTTTCGGTTTCTTCCTTGAACGTGGTCTCGATCACGCCCGCGCGCGTCCCGCCGATGGCTTTCGCATACGCCAGCGCGACCGCTTTCGCGTTTCCGCTTGCGTCCTGCCCCACCGCGATCAGCATCGGCACGCCTGCGCCTTCCTTGAACACTTCGCGGACGCGGTGCCCCGGCGCTTTCGGCGCGACCATGCTTACGTCCACGTTGGCGGGCGGCGTGATCGTGCCATAGTGAATGTTGAACCCATGCGCGAACATCAGGGTCGCGCCCGGCTTCAGGTTCGGACCAATCAAATCAGCGTACACCTTCGCCTGAAGCGTGTCCGGGATCAGGATCATCACGATGTCGGCGGCTTTGGTCGCGTCCGCCACCGACATGACCGTCAATCCGTCAGCTTCGGCTTTGGCGCGGCTCTTGCTGCCCTCGTGCAGCCCGACGATCACGCTACAGCCGCTGTCCTTCGCGTTGAGCGCGTGGGCGTGCCCCTGACTGCCATAGCCGATCACCGCGATGGTTTTCCCGTTGAGCAGGGAAAGGTCAGCGTCCTTGTCGTAGTAAAGTGTTGCCATGAAGCGTTTTTCTCCCCTTTGAATAAGATCGTTAGCGGGGCAAGCCCCGATACTTCCCCTGTTGATTGTTCCGTAGGGGCGCAGCGCGCTGCGCCCCTACCCTGTTGTTGTTCTTGACTCAGTCCTCAGTCCTAAACCGAGTACGCCTGATACGCATTTCCCGCCGTGACCGGGACCACCGGCTCGTAAGACGAGTCGAGGATGCGCACGCCGCGCCCCATCGCCACCACGCCGGTACGCACCAGCTCGACGATGCCCTGCGGCTTGAGTTCCTGAATCAGCGACTCGACCAAATCTTCCTGAGCGGCGATTTCGACAATCGCCACTTCGGGACCAATATCGACGATGTGCGCCGGGTAGCGGTCGCAGATCAAGGTCAGGCTGTTGCGCGAATCGGCGTCGTTGGCGCGCACCTTGATCAGCGCGAGGTCGCGGCTGACGTGCGGCTCGCTGGACACTTCTGCCACGTCGATGATGTTGATCAGCTTGAACAGGTTGGCGGTGATCCGGTGCGCATCGGCTTTGGTCGCGTTGACCACGATGGTCATGCGCGAGATGTGCGGCTTGTGCGTGCGACCGACCGTCAAGCTGTCCATGTTGAAGTTGCGGCGGCGGAACAAACTCGCCACTCGGTTCAGCACGCCGGGCTTGTTCTCCACCAGCGCCACCAGAATGTGCTTCTCGATATGCTCCGACATTATTCGCTCTCCTTGAGCTTTTCCTCGCCCGGCTTCGGACGTCGGATCATCTGGTCAAGGTCTGCGCCTGCCGGAACCATCGGGTAGACAACTTCCTCTTTTTCGACCACGAATTCGATCAGCGCGGGACCGTTCACGCTGCGGGCGAACTCGACCGCCTCGGCGATCTTGCTGCGCTCCGTGACCCGCACCGCTGGGATGCCGTAGGCTTCCGCCAGCTTGACGAAATCCGGGCTGAACATGGGCGTCGCGTGGTAGCGCTCCTCGTAGAAGAACTCCTGCCACTGCCGAACCATCCCCAGATAGGCGTTGTTGATGATGCAGATGTTGATGTTGACGTTTTCCTGCTTAGCGGTCGCCAGCTCGCACAGCGTCATCTGGAAGCCGCCGTCGCCGACGATTGCCCACACTTCCTCGTCCGGCTTGCCGAACTTCGCGCCGATGGCGGCAGGCAGCCCGAAGCCCATCGTCCCTAAGCCGCCGCTGGTGATCAGGGTTTTCGGGCGCTGGTGCGGGTAATACTGCGCCTCGGTCATCTGATGCTGCCCCACGTCGGTGACGGTGACGGCGTTGCCCTGCGTGAAGCGCCACAGGTCGTTAATCACCTGCGCACTCAGCAGCTTAGTCTGCTCATCGCGGTAGATGATGTCGCGCTCGTCCGAGTCTTCCTGCCAGTCCCGGATGCGGTTGAGCCATTCGGGATGCCGCATGGATTCGACGCCCGGCAGCAGTTGATCCAGCACCGTCCGCACGTCGCCGACGATCCCCACGTCTACCTTCACGTTCTTGTTGATCTCGGACGGGTCGATTTCGACGTGGATTTTCTTGGCATGGGTGGCGTAAGTTTTGAGGTTTCCAGTCACCCGGTCGTCGAAACGCATCCCCAGCGCAATCAGCAAATCGGCTTCCTGAATCGCGTAGTTCGACGCGGCTTCGCCGTGCATCCCCATCATGCCTAGCGAAAGCGGGTGATCTTCCGGCAGCGCGCCTTTGCCCAGCAGGGTCAGCGTCACCGGGATTTGCGCCCGCTCCGCCAGTTCTTGAAGCTGCTGCGTCGCGCCCGCCATGATGATGCCGTGTCCGGCGAGGATCATCGGGCGCTTCGCCTGATTGATCAGGTCGAGCGCGTCCTGAATGTCCTGCTCGTCGGCGCTTTCCGGCGGGTGATAGCCCGGCAGATAAATCGCGCCTTCCGGGTACACGAATTCGATCTTCTCGTTCTGCACGTCCTTCGGAATGTCGATCAGCACCGGGCCCGGTCGTCCGCTGCGGGCGATGTAGAACGCCTCGCGGATGATGTAAGGCAGTTCGTGAGTGCTCATGACCAGATAGTTGTGCTTGGTCACCGGCAGCGTGACCCCGGTCACGTCGGTTTCCTGAAACGCATCCGAGCCAATCGCGCCGCGCGTGACCTGCCCGGTGATGCACACAATCGGCGACGAGTCCATCATCGCCGTAGCGATTCCGGTCACGAGGTTGGTCGCACCCGGCCCGCTGGTCGCCACTGCCACGCCGACCTTTCCGGTCGCCCGCGCATAGCCATCCGCCATATGCGCTGCGCCCTGCTCGTGACGCACCAGCACGTGATAAATCTGCGGGTAGCGGGTCATCGCGTCGTAGGTCGGCAGGATCGCCCCGCCGGGATACCCGAAAATCACGTCCACGCCTTCGCGCAGAAGGCACTCCATCACAATCTCAGCGCCGCTGAGTAACATAATTTTGATCTCCCTGCCCTGACTAGTCGCCGGGTTCCGTCTGTTTGACCCGCGTGAGCCATCCGTACACGTCCGGTCGCTTGCCGGAGGTGATAGCGAAAAATTCATCCTGCACCGCTTTGGCGACCGGCCCCCGCGTGCCCTTGCCCACCGTCACCTTATCCACCGAGCGGATCGGCGTGATTTCGGCTGCCGTCCCGGTGAAAAAAATCTCGTCGGCGATGTACAGCAGGTCGCGCGGGATCGGCTCGCGCACCACCTTGTAGCCGAGGACTTTGAGCAGTGTCAGCACGCTGTCCCGTGTGATGCCCAGCAGGATCGACGAGCCGATCGCGGGCGTGTACACCGTGTCGTCGTACACGACGAAAACGTTTTCGCCTGCACCCTCGCTGATGGTGCCGTTGTAATCCAGCGCGATGCCTTCGTTATAGCCGTTATCGTGGGCTTCCATGCTGATAAATTGGCTGTTGATGTACTGCCCGCCGATCTTCGCCAGTGACCCGGCTGTGTCCGGCGCGAGCCGACGCCACGTGCTGACCTGTACGTCAACGCCGTTCTCAATCGCTTCCGGCCCCAAGTAGCGTCCCCATTCCCAAGCCATCAGGATGACTTCGGTTGGGTTCTTGCGTCCTTCAACGCCGAGCACGCCCGCGCCGCGAAAGATCAACGGTCGAATGTAGCAGGATTCGAAGTTGTTGCGCCGCACCAGTTCCAGAATGGCGTCGTTCAGGTCTTTTTCGCCGTAGGGAACCTCAATCCGCGCGATCTTGGCGGAGTTCAGCAGCCGCTTGGTGTGCGGCTGCAAGCGAAATACCGCCGGACCTTCCGGCGTGGCGTAGGCGCGCATCCCCTCAAATACGCTCGACCCGTAATGCAGCGCGTGGGTGGATACGTGGACGGTCGCATCCTCCCATTTGACGAACTCACCGTTTCTCCAAATCCAATCTGCGTACATTCGTTTCTCCTCATCAAAAAATAAAACGCGCTTTCCGTCTACTCTCGGTTGTAGATGTCGGAAAGCGCGTCGTGAGTCGGGCGCTGTTCGTCGCCGTCAAAGGCGGCAGACGTTTTCGGCTGGGCGTGCATCGTGGGACGCGCGTCAGTTTGCGGATGGGTCGGACGTTGGTCGGCTTCTTGCTGCTGTTGATCACTCGGATTCATCGGTTCACTCCATAAAAAAAGCCCCCAGCTTGGGGGGCTTTCTCACTTACACTGATACTGCGCGCACCCAAGCCGTCATAAACCGCCGCTAATAAGCACGATTACGATGAGAATGCTAAGGCTGAGAATCAGAGCGCGCGATGCCACGAACGTTTATCTCAAACTACCGAAACATTGTAATTAAGCGTAACCATTATCACCAAATGTGTCAACCCTTGCGGGCATCTAGTCCTGAAGTTCGTACAATTCAGATCAAATTGTTTGTGCAGGGCGCATAAGCGCGTGAGGACACGACGGGCTACTTTGGTTGCGCCAGCCACGCCCGCGCCGCCGCGATCTGATCGCGTACCAACTCCGGCGCGGTGCCGCCCGCCGCCCGCCGCCGACGCACCGATGCGTCGAAGTCGAACACCGACGCCACCTCCGCTCCGAACAAATCCGACAGACTCCGCAGCAACTCCAGCGAGAGCGCCGACAGTTTCACGCCCTGCTCTGCCGCCAACCGCACCGCCCGCCCCGCGACTCCGTGCGCCTCGCGGAACGGCATCCCTTTGCCACCAGATAATCCGCCAGATCGGTCGCCAGCATATCGGGATCGAGCGCGGCGCGCATCTTGTCCGGGTTCAGCTTCAGCGTGCGGATGATCGCCGTGACCACCGGCAGAATCAGCTTGAGCGTGTCCACCGAATCGAACAGCGCTTCCTTGTCTTCCTGCAAATCTTTATTGTAGGTGCTGGGCAGCCCCTTGAGCGTGGTCAGAAATCCGGTCAGGTTGCCGATCAGCCGCCCGGCTTTGCCCCGCGCCAGTTCCATCGGGTCGGGATTGCGCTTCTGCGGCATCAGGCTTGACCCGGTGCTGTAGCGGTCGTTCAGCGTGATGAAGCCGAACGCCGGATTGCTGTACAAGATGATGTCCTCAGCCAGCTTGCTCAGGTGAACGCCGATCAGCGACAGCACGAACAGCGTCTCGGCTGCGAAATCCCGGTCGCTAACCGCATCGAGACTATTTTGACTATGCGAATGAAACCCGCCGTCAAACCTCTGCGCCAGCGCCTTCCGGTCAATCGGCAGCGGCGTCCCCGCCAGCGCCCCCGATCCCAGCGGCATCACCCGGATGCGTTTCTCGGCATCGTCGATCCGCTCCACGTCCCGCTTGAGCATCCAGAAGAAGCTCATCAGCCAGTGTCCCGCCGTGATCGGCTGCGCGGGCTGCAAATGGGTGTAGCCCGGCATCAGCGTTTCCGCCCGCGCCTCTGCCTGATCGACCATCGCGCCCATCAGCGCGCCCAATGCCAGCTTGATTTCGCCCAGCGCGTGCGCCGTCCACAGCCGAAAGTCGGTCGCCACCTGATCGTTGCGGCTGCGTCCAGTGTGCAGCTTGCCGCCCACCGCGCCCACGATCTCGGTCAGCCGCCGCTCGACCGCCGTGTGGATGTCCTCGTCGTCCGGCTTGATCTCGAAGCTTCCCGCCTCGAACTCGGCGCGCACCCGCTCCAGCCCGGCGACCAGCGACTCAGCTTCTTCCGGCGTGATCACGCCCGCCGCCGCGATTGCGCGCGCGTAGGCGATGCTGCCGCTGATGTCCTCGTCGTACATCCGCATGTCGAAGTCGATGCTGTCTTGCAGCGCCCGCATCTGGTCGTCGCTCGGCTCGCTGAAGCGTCCGCCCCATAAGGTCATACTTGTCCCTCTAAAGATGTTGAAACCACCAAGACGCCACGCATAGATTCGACTTTCTTGGCGCACTTGGCGTCTTGGCGGTTCAATCTTAGTCTCGCTTGAACTTCGAGTAATCCGGCTGGCGATAGCGGCTCTTGCCACCGCCGTCCAGCGTCAGCAGCGCCTCGACCTTCATCGGCAAGCCGAAAAGCTGGATGAAGCCTTCGGCGTCCTGCTGGTTGTACACGTCTTCCTCGCCGAACGAGGCGTAGTCCTCGCGGTACAGGCTGTTGGGACTCTTCCGCCCGACCACGATCACGTTGCCCTTGTACAGCTTCAGCCGCACCGTCCCGGTGACGTTTTCCTGCGTCACGCTGACGAAAGCGTCCAGCGCCTCGCGCAGCCGCGTATACCACAGTCCGTTGTAGACCAGTTCCGCGTATTTGACCGCCAGAATGTCCTTGTAATGCATGGTGTGCTTGTCAAGGCAGATGCTTTCCAGCGCTTGATGCGCGCGGTGGATCACAGTGCCGCCGGGCGTCTCGTAGACGCCGTGACTTTTCATGCCCACCAGCCGATTTTCCACCAGATCGATCCGCCCGATCCCGTTTGCCGCGGCGATTTTGTTCAGGTGAATGAACAGGTCAACCGTCGGGTACTTTTCGCCGTTCACGCTCACCGGGACGCCCTGCTCGAACCCGATCTCGACGTACTGCGGCTGATCCGGCGCTTCTTCCGGGCTGACCGTCAGCTTGTACATTTCTTCTTCCGGCTCCAGCCACGGATTTTCCAGCGGGCCGCCCTCGTGACTCAGGTGGAACAGGTTGCGGTCGCGGCTGTAGATCGACTTGAGCGTGCTGGTCACCGGAATGCCGAATTCCTCCGCGTAGGCGAGCGCATCCTCGCGCGAGCGAATGTCCCACTCGCGCCACGGCGCGATCACCTTGAGCTTGGGGTTCAGTGCCATCACCGTGACCTCGAACCGCACCTGATCGTTGCCTTTTCCGGTGCAGCCGTGCGCGATGGCGTCCGCGCCTTCGATCTCGGCAATGTCCACCAGATGCTTGGCGATCAGCGGGCGCGCAAACGAGGTTCCCAGCAGATATTCGCGCTCGTAGATCGCCCCGGCTTTCATGGTCGGATACACGAAGTCGGTCAGGAATTCCTCGCGCAAATCGCGGATGTACAGCTTGCTCGCCCCGGATTGGAGCGCCTTTTCCTCCAGCCCGGTGAGTTCTTCCTCCTGCCCCAGATCGGCGGTGAAGCAGATGATCTCGCAGTGGTAATTGTCCTTCAGCCAGTGGACGATGACTGACGTATCCAGCCCGCCGCTGTACGCCAGTACGACTTTCTTGACTTCTTTCTTTGCCATGTGATGTTATCCCCTCGAAAATAAAAAGACCCCGAAGCTGTTCGGGGTCTCATTATAGACATGCAGATCGCCTAGCCGATCACAACATCCCCGAACTGGAAATCAGTACGGCGACGACGGATACGGCGGTACAGCAAGACGATTTTGCTCATAGTGACGATAAGCATAGCGCAAGTGTAATCCTTGTCAAGTCCGCCCTTCAGACCGCGCCAAACCGTCCCAAAGCTGAATAGACCGCGTTCGCTCCGAACTCCAAAGCAGCCACCGGGATACGCTCATCGGCGGCGTGAATCGTCTCGGTGAAGTTGAAGTCGCTCGGAAGCTGCATCGGCGTGAATCCGTAAGTCTGAATACCCAACTGAGCAAAGAAGCGCCCGTCCGTCACCGCGCTGAGCAGCAGCGGCACCGGCGTGCCGGTCGGGTCTGCTTCGCGTAGTATCTCCGCCAAGCTGCTGAACAGCCCCATGTCTTGTGTCGAGGGTCCTTCGTCGTAGTGAGTGACCTCGAACTCCACCGCCTGTCCCAACAGCGCGCGCAGTTCCCCCAGCAGGTCGTCCGGCTTGTAACCCGGCAGCAGCCGACCGTCCAGTTCAACCGTGATAGCGGCAGGGATGACGTTGATGCTGTCGCCGCCTCGGACGATGGTCGGGCTGACCGTATTATGAAGCAGCGGATTGAAGACCGCTCCCTGCGATCCCATCAAGTCTAGGATACGATTGCACAGTAAGGGACTGCTAAGCTGCCGCAGCAGCAGCGAAACCGGCGGCTGAAGTCCGTCAGCGAGAGCGGTCAGCAGCGCTTGCGCGACTGGCGTAATGTGAACCGGCAGCCGCTTGTGATCGAGCGTCCGCAGCATCTTTGCGAGTTTTGCCGTTGCACTGCCGCGTATCGGCATCGAACCATGCCCGGCGGGTCCGCGCACTGTCGCTCTGATCGAACAAATCTGCTTTTCGGCGACCATGACCGGATAAAACCGCTTCCCGCCCACCGCGAGCGTGAACCCGCCGAACTCCCCCAGCGCGTAGCGCACGTTGTCGAACAGGTCTTTATGTTCGTTCACGAGGAACTTAGCGCCGAAATCCCCTCCCCCTTCTTCGTCGCACAGCACGCACAGGATCACGTCGCCGGGCAGCGCCAGCTTTTCGGCTCTGGCGCGCAGGAACGCGGATAGAAATTCCGTCACCCCGCCTTTCATGTCCAGCGTGCCACGCCCCCAGACGAATCCGTCGGCGATCTCCGCCGCGAACGGCGGGTGCGTCCACGCCTGATCGGTCGTCGGTACCACGTCCACATGACCTTGCAGCAGCAGCGGCGGTGCACTTCCGGTGCCGTGTAGCCGCGCAATCAGGTTCGGTCTGCCCGAAGCTTTCTCCAGCAGAACCGTCTCGACATCGAGGCTCTTGAGCAGCCCATCAATGTAAGCGATACACGCGGCTTCACCGCCGGGAGGATTGGTCGTATCAAAACGCACCAGATTTTGCAGCAGTTCAACCGGGCGCTCGTAGATCGTCGTCGCTTCCGTCACGTCACGTCCTCCCGCTGGATGGTTGGCGCCTACCGATCCGTTATTTCCTTCCAATAGATTATCCGCAAATCTTTGCATCGAGGCGACACGAGAACGTGAAATCGCAATTCCCCGCTGGATAATCCGGCGCGGAGTTCGGTCACCAATTTCACTTCACTTGGGGAACCATCGCGCGGTGCCGGGCGACAATCGCCGTCAGGTGGTAGATCAGCTTGTCGACCTGCTCGCGCGTGCTGTGCTTGCCCAGCACGAAGCGCATCTGCCCCATCAGCCGATCCGGGTCCACCCCCATCGCCACCAGCACGTAGCTCGGTTCCTGACTGCCGCTGGTGCAGGCGCTCCCGCCGCTGGCAGCAATACCGACTTCGTTCAGGTCGAGCAGAATCGAGTCGCCGTTCAAGCCGCGCATGGCGAAGCTGGCCTGTCCCGCCAACCGCTCGGTCGGATGCCCGGTCAGCGCCGCCTCCGGGATCAGTTCCAGCACCCGCCGGATCAGTTCGTCGCGCAGCGGTACCAGCTTTCCGCAAGTTTCCGCCCGCTCCATGTCGCCCAGCCGCAGCGCATCCGCCATGCCCACAATCAGCGGGATCGGCTCGGTTCCGGCGCGTCGGTGTGCCTGCTGACCTCCCCCTACAATCTCCGGCTTGAGCGGCATGGCGCGCCGCGCATACAGCAGCCCAATCCCCTTCGGACCGTAGAACTTGTGCGCGGAAAGGCTCAGGTAATCCACGTTCAGCCGCTTCACGTCCAGCGGCAGCAGACCGGGAGCCTGCACCGCGTCCACGTGAAAAGGGATGCGCCGCTCCCTCAGTTTCGCCCCGATTTCGCCAATCGGATTGACCGTGCCGACCTCGTTGTTCGCGTAGATCACGCTGACAAGCACGGTGTCGCTCCGCACCGCGTCGATCACCTGCTGCGCCGTCACCCGTCCATAGCCATCGACGGGAAGCAAGGTCAGGTCGAAGCCCTGCTCTGCCAGTTCCTTCGCCGTGTCCAGTGTGGCGTGATGTTCCACCGCCGTCGTGATGATGTGCTTCCCGCGACCGCGCTCCGCCATCGCCGCCGCCGCGCCCCGCAGCGCCAGATTGCTGCTCTCGGTGCCGCCGCTGGTGAAAATGATCTCAGCCGGATCGCAGTTGAGAACGGTGGCGATCTGCTCTCGTGACTGGTTCATCGCACGCGCCGCCGCCTTGCCCACATCGTGCAGGCTGGAGGGATTGCCGAAGGTCTGCGTCCAGAAAGGCAGCATCGCCTCCACCACGCGCGGATCGGTGGGCGTGGTCGCGCTGTGATCCAGATAGATGAAGCTCTCGGTCATGGTCATTTACTCATCCGCTAATTTGATAGCGACCTCAATATCCCACTTGGTTTTGCGAGGCTCAATATTGGGATCGGTGAGGTAGGTTTCGTAACGACAGCGAAAAGCATCGCCTTTTTCCGTATCCCAGCGGTCAAAAACCAGTCCTCTGGCTCGCGCGCCTTCGATCAGCGTCTTGTTCCCTTGATAACCGCCGCCCGAATAAACTAGACTGACGTAGCGCCCGGCAGGAAGCACTGCCGCCTTGATACGCCCACTCCCCGTCAGCGGTTTGGCGACCGGGAAGCCATATTCCATATCCATATCGCCCTTCATGTCGATGACGTAGTAGCGCAAAATGGGCGGCTTCCCCGGCTCGATCCCCTGTTCCTTGAACCAGTTGAGGAGTTCCTTACGAGCGATGTCCATCTGCGCGAACATCCCTTTAAAGGGCGTCACCAGACGAATGCCCATGTACGCTATCTCCGGGCGCTGGTCGATCTTCAGTTCGCTGGCTTTATTGACATTCTTCGGCATGAGAGGCTCCTTTTGCCACAGGGATTTGCAGCTAAATGAGCAAATGCGGGCAAAGTATTCCTCACTGCGGCAAATTAACGCCGCATCAACACGTCCTGCACCAGCGCGACCTGAGCCGGATCGTTTTGGGAGAGATCGTCGGCGCGGTAGTGCGTCCCCCGGCTGAAGTGATTGCGCTGTGCCGCGAACGCGATTGTCCGGGCGACCTGTGTGGCGTTGCGCAGCCCGATCAGCGCGTCGTTGAGGCGAGCGCTGCGGTAGAAGTTCTCGATCTCGTGCATCAGGTGACGTAGTTCGCGCTCGGCGCGCGCCAGCCGTTCTTCGGTGCGGATCAGCCCGACGTAGTGCCACATGACGTTGCGGATGGTGGTCATGTCGCCCTCGATCAGCGCCGGATCAGGGTCGCTGTCGCCCAGATGCACCCACTCCGGCACGCGATCAAACGGGATCGGATCGCGCAGGCGGGTCAGAATGTCGCGCGCAGCCCGGTCGCCCCACACCAAGCCTTCGAGCAGGCTGGTGCTGGCGAGCCGATTTGCCCCGTGAAGCCCGGTGCAGCTTACCTCGCCCACCGCATACAGCCCAGCGAAATCGGTGCGCCCCCATTCGTCCACTAGCACGCCCCCGCAGAAATAGTGCGCCGCCGGAACCACCGGGATCGGCGCGGCGGTCGGATCGATGCCGTAATGGGTGCAGGTCTCGATCAACTGGGGGAAGCGCTGGCGGATGTAAGCGGCGGCGCGCTTGCTGGCGATGTCCAGATACACGTGTTCGTAGCCGTGTTCCAGCATTTCCATGTGGATGGCGCGCGCCACCACGTCGCGCGGGGCAAGGTCTTTCCAGACCGGATCGTAGCGCCGCATGAACGGCTTGCCATTCGGGTCTAGCAGAATTGCCCCTTCGCCGCGCACCGCCTCGCTGATCAGCAAGTTGGGCGCGCCGCGCACGCTGAGCGTGGTCGGGTGAAACTGGACGTACTCGGCGTTGACGATCCGCGCGCCCGCCCGCCACGCCATCGCAATCCCATCGCCGCGCGCGCCTTTCGGATTGGTGGTGTTGCGGTAAATCTGCCCCAAACCGCCGGTCGCTAGCACGGTCTGCGCCGCCAGCACCCGCACGATTTCCCGCCGCCCGCGATCTAGCACGTAAGCGCCGTGACAGGTCATCGGCTGGTACATGTCCAGCGGATCGAGCGAGTGATGCGGGAAAGTGATTAGGTCAACCGCCGTGTGATCGGTCAGCAGCGTGACGTTCGGTCGCTCCGCCAGCGCCGCCAATAACTGCACCATGATGGCGTTCCCGGTTTTGTCGCCCACGTGAACGATCCGGCGGGTGCTGTGGGCGGCTTCCAGTCCGTAGACCAGTTCGTGGCTTTCGTCGCGGTCAAAATGCACGCCGCAGCGCTCGATCAGCACTTGATTGACGAGGCGCGGACCTTCGTCGGCGAGAATCCGCGCGGCGGCGGGCGAACTCAAGCCCGCCCCGGCGTGCAGAATGTCCTTGACCAGCAGATCGGGCGAATCGTCCAGCCCGCGCGTGACGATGCCGCCCTGCGACCAGCCGGTGTTACTGTCCATCGAATCCGGCGCGCGAGTGATCACGGTGACGTGCTGGTTCGGTTCGTCGCTCAGGCGCAGCGCCGCCGCTGCCCCGGCGATCCCGCAGCCGATGATCAGGGTGTTGGTGCGGATGTCGCTCATTTGGGGATCGCCAGCATCCGGTCGAGGGCGAGCTTGGCACCGCGTGCCACCGCGTCAGAGACGGTGATCCGGTTGCTCACGCGACCATCGACCAAGTTTTCCAGCGCGTCCGCCAGATCGAGCGGGCTGATGCGGTACATGGTGCTGCACAAGCACGAGAACGGCGACAGCAGTTGAATGAACTGCTCCGGGTGCGCGTCCTTCAGCCGATTGACCAGATGCATTTCGGTTCCGACCGCCCACTTGGTTCCCGGCGGTGCCGCTTCTATCGCCTTGATGATGTAGGCGGTCGAGCCGACATCATCGGCTTTATCGACCACTTCCATTGCACATTCGGGATGCACGATCACGCGAATATCCGGGTGATGCTTGCGCCACAGATCGACGTGCTCCGGGCGGAACTGCTGGTGAACGCTGCAATGCCCCTGCCACAGGATGATCCGCGCGTTCAAAATCTGCTGATCGGTCAAGCCACCAAACGGCTTGAAAGGGTTCCAGAGCACCATCTGGTCGAGCGGAATGCCCATCGCCTTCCCGGTGTTGCGACCGAGATGCTGATCCGGGAAGAAAAATACTTTCTCCCGCTGCGCGAACGCCCACTCTAACGCGCCGCGCGCATTGGACGAGGTGCAAACCGTCCCGCCGCGCTCGCCGACGAAGGCTTTCAGGTTAGCGGCGCTGTTCATGTAGGTGATCGGCATCACATGAGCCGCCGGATCGTCTATCAGCACTTGTTCGAGTTCGTCCCACGCCGTCAGCACCTGTTCGAGATTCGCCATGTCCGCCATGCTGCACCCGGCTTGCAAGTTCGGCAGGATCACCACCTGATCGGGTCGCCCCAAAATCGCCGCACTTTCCGCCATGAAATGCACGCCCGCGAATACGATGTACTTGGCGTTGACCTTCGCGCCTTCCCTGCACAGTTGATAGCTGTCGCCCTGAAAATCGGCGAACTGCACCACTTCGTCACGCTGATAGTGATGCCCCAGAATCACCGCCTGATCGCCGAGGATTTCGCGCGCCCGCCGGATGCGCTCAACCGCTGCCGCTTCCTGCTCGATCAGGGTTTCGTCGCTCAATGCGGCGGGAATCATTTCTGCTGTCGTCATTTGCTCCCTCTCAAAAATCAATCTGGTAAGGGCGGCTTTGAAACCCACCCCTACGTCGCTAATTTCCTACGGTTAAGCGCATCGACAAATCCAATGCGGGCGCGGAGTGGGTCAGCGCGCCCACGCTGATGAAGTTCACGCCGGTTTCCGCCACGCTCCGCACGCGATCCAGCGCCATATTGCCGGACGCTTCCAGCGGCACCCGCCCCGCCGTGATCTCGACCGCCGCGCGCATCTGGTCGAGCGTCATGTTGTCGAGCAAAATGCGATCCACGCCGCAGTTCAGCGCCTCGCGCAGTTGATCGACGCTCTCGACCTCGACTTCCAGCGGCAGATCGCGCGCAGCGGCATCCGCGCGCACCGCCGCAACCGCCTGAGTGATGCCGCCCGCCGCCGCGACGTGGTTGTCTTTAGCCAGCACCATGTCATGCAAGCCCATCCGGTGATTGCTGCCGCCGCCCATACGCACGGCGTATTTTTCCAATACGCGCCAGCCGGGAGTGGTCTTACGGGTGTCGAGGATGACCGCCTGAGTCCTGGCGACGGCGGCGACGAACTGCGCGGTCAGCGTGGCGATGCCGCTCAAGCGCTGCAAGAAATTGAGCGCGACCCGCTCGCCGGACAACACCGACCGCCCCGCCCCGTTCACTTCGCAGACCACCTTCCCGACGCTAACCGGATCGCCATCCCGAACACATGGGTTCACCTTCACCTGCGGATCGACTTGACGATAGACGGCTTCGACCAGCGAAAGTCCGGCGATCACGCCGGGGGCTTTGGCGGTTATATGCGCGTGAAGCCGCAGCGTTTCGGGAAGAGTTGCGCGGCTGGTGACATCGCCCAACCCTGCGAAGTCTTCTTCCAGCGCCAGTGTCACCAGATGTTCGATCTGCCTGTCCACGAGCACCCCTTAGTGTGTCTTATACACTAATTCATGTGCTAAAGGGAGAGCGCGAAGTTCCGCGCTCTCAGCTTACGGGCATGGTATGCCCAACGAGGCTTTTTGTCAAGATCACACCAAGCCCGTCCAGGGCTATCGCATCAAAATCAAGGTTTGGGTCAAGAAGGACTAAATGTATTTGTAGGGGCAGACCTGTGGTCTGCCCCAGCGGGCGAACACACAGGTTCGCCCCTACAAGAAGGTTGTGAGCCGTCATAATCCTTGTGCCAAATTTGATGCGATAGCCCTGAAGCCCGTCTGCGCCCCAATTTGTAGGGGATCAGTGGAGGATATTTACGCCTTGTTAGCCACGCAATTGGATATAATCGGTGCAAATTCTTACAAGGAGAAGAGATTTATGAAGCGGCTGCGTTTTGGAGTGATTGGCTGCGGCGGAATCGCCCAGATGATGCACCTGCCCCATCTCACCGAGCATGAGCAGTTTGAAGTAGTGGCGCTGGCGGACGTTCACGCACCTACCCTCTATGCGGTAGGCGAGCGCTATCACGTGGATGCGCGCTATACTGACTATCACGATCTGCTGGCGCGCGGCGACGTGGATGCAGTCGGCATTTTTCACGGCGGATCGCACCACGACACGGTGATGGATGCGCTGGATGCCGGGAAACATATCTTTGTCGAAAAGCCGCTGGCTTGGAACCTGCGCGAAGTTGAGGAAATCGTCACCCGCGCCACCCAGAGCGACCGAATCGTGCAGGTCGGCTATCACAAGCTCTACGATCCCGGCTTTGCCTATGCCCGCGATCAAGTGCAGGCGATGCGAGACCTCGGCTACGCGCGGATCACGGTGCTGCACCCGGATGATCGGCTCGGCTGGTCAACCCACCGCATCCGGCGCGGCGACGGCGTGATTCAGGAAGGGCACGCTCAGCCAAACTCGTGGGCGGAAACCATCGCCGCCGAACGCGAAGGCTCGGCGGGTGGATCGGTCGCGGCGCTGGTGGACGAAGCGCTCGGCGCGCGCAAGGACGATCTGCGGCTGCGGCTGGCTTACGGCGAAATGCAGGGCAGCCTGATCCATCAGGTCTACATGCTGTTCGGCTTTTTGGGTGAGCCGGAGCGGGTGCTGCATACCGACGTGTGGCGCGACGGTATGTCCATCCACTCGCTGATCGCCTACCCCGGCGATCTGCGGGTAGCGCTGGACTGGCAGTACCTCGCCAACGTGAAGGATTATCGAGAGGAATATGCCTTCTTCGGCAATTCGGATCGGGTATACATGCAGCTTCCGTCCCCCTATCTGCACAGCTTCCCGTCTCCGGTGATCGTACAGGGCGGTGACGGCGAGCTGGCGTGGGAGAAGCGCGTGATCGTCTCCTACGACGAGGCTTTCCGGCGCGAGCTGCTGGCGTTCTACGACAACGTAATGGAAATCAAGCAGCCGATTTCGTCGGTTGAGGACGCGCTGGAACACGCGCTGTTCATCCAGCAGTTGATCGATGCGGCGGTGTAGTGATACAGAAAGGGCGCAGCGTGCTGCGCCCCTACCAACGCATTCAAGGCTCCTGCTATTCTTCCAGCGTACTCAAATCGCCGAGCGGCTGACCGGTCGCCTGCGCCTTCAGCACACGGCGCATGATCTTGCCGGATCGGGTCTTGGGCAGAGACGCGACAAACTCGATCTTGGCGGGGACGGCAATCGGTCCGACCTCGTGCCGGATGTGATTCTTGAGTTCCTCGCGCAGTTCCTCGGTTCCCTGAACGTTGGCGCGCAGGATGCAGTAGGCGTAAATCACGTTGCCACGCACCTCGTCCGGCACGCCGATGGCAGCCGCTTCGGCGACTGCCGGGTGGCTGACCAAGCCGGACTCGATTTCGGCGGTGCCCAGCCGATAGCCGCTGACCTTGATCACGTCGTCGTTCCGCCCGATCACCCAGATGTAGCCGTCCTCGTCCTTGCGCGCCGAGTCACCGGTGAGATACCAGCCCTGTTTCTCGTACTTCTGCCAATACTGGCTGACAAAGCGATCCGGGTCGCGGTAAACGGTGCGCGCCATGCTGGGCCACGGCTGTTGGATCACCAGATTGCCATCCACGCCGGGCGCGCAGGAGTTGCCGTCGTCATCCACCACGTCCACCTGAATGCCGGGGAACGGGCGGGTCGCGCTGCCGGGCTTGAGCGCGACCGACGGCAGCGGCGTGATCATGTAGCCGCCAGTCTCCGTCTGCCACCACGTATCCATGATCGGGCAGCGCTCTTTGCCGATCACTTTGTAGAACCAGCGCCACGCCTCTGGGTTGATCGGCTCGCCCACCGAGCCAAGCAGCCGCAAGCTGCTGAGGTCGTGGCGGTTAGGCCACGCATCGCCGAAGCGCATCAAGCCGCGAATGGCGGTCGGCGCAGTATAGAGGATGGTGATCCCGTAGTCCTCGACCATCTTCCACCAGCGGTTGGGGTACGGGAAGTTGGGCGCGCCCTCGTACATGAAGCCGGTCGCGCCGAGGATCAGCGGGGCATAGACGATATAGCTGTGCCCGGTGATCCAGCCGGGATCGGCGGCGCACCACCAGCGATCCTCGTCCTTGATGTCGAACACCCAACTGAGCGTGGTTGAGGTGTAGAGTTGATAGCCGCCGTGCGTGTGCAGGATTCCTTTCGGCTTCCCGGTGGTGCCGCTGGTGTAGAGGATGAACAGCGGGTCTTCCGCGTCCATGACCTCGGTCTCGCAGACCGGGTTGGCAATCGGCAGCCCCATCAGGTCGTGATACCAGTAATCACGCCCCTGCTCCATCATGACTTCTTGCCCGGTGCGCTTAACCACCACCACCAACTCGACCACTGGCGAGCGTTTGACCGCCTCGTCTGCCATATCCTTCAGCTTGACGATGCTGCCACGCAGCCATGCCCCATCGCAGGTGATCAGCACTTTGCTCTGTGCGTCCTCAATGCGGTCGGCGAGCGCCTGCTCCGAAAAGCCGCCGTAGACTACGCTGTGAACCGCGCCGATCTTGGCGCAGGCGAGCATGGCAAAGGCTAATTCGGGCACTCGCCCCATGTAGATGGTGACGCGGTCACCCTTCTTGATGCCGAGGCTCTTTAAGACGTTGGCGAATTTGTTGACCTCACGCCAGACCCGCCAGTAGGAGAATTCGCGGCGGTCGCCCGGCTCGCCTTCCCAGATGATGGCGAGCTTGTTGCGGCGGTAGGATTTGACGTGCCGATCCAGCGCGTTGTAGGCGATATTGGTCTTGCCGCCGACGAACCACTTGTAGAACGGCGCGCCGCTGCGGTCCAGCACCTGATCCCACTTCTTGAACCAGTGGAGCTTTTCCGCCTGCTTCGCCCAGAAGGCTTCGGGGTCGGCTTGCGCTTCAGCATAGAGGGCTTCGTAATCGGGGGCGTTGGCGTTCTTAACAATATCTTCTGACGGGTAATACCACTCCGTCGTCGGAGGTGCAAACTCCTGCTGAGACATAAGTCTATTCTCCTCAATTGTTCAGGGTGGGCGGATTATAGTTCAACTCGCAGATTGGTCAAATTGACACGCGCGATTCCCCGCAGACGGTCTGGCGCACCAAAGCACTCACGACAGGACATTTCGCCGGGTTGGGGATGATGTCTGCCACTCCATTGCGCAGCAGCAAATGGCTAAGATTCGAGCAAGGATGCATGTGGCGGGCGTCCTTTGCGATTGCGTGAGCGTATCAGTCGGTGGAGGGATGAGTCCATGCAAACGTTTCGAAATGGGCAGTTCAGGCGTGTGATTCGCTACTTCGGGGCGATAGTGTCCGCAGTGATCGCCGTCATCTATTTGTTGATCGGGTCTCGCGTCCTGATCGTGCTGGACGGCAATGGGGATCAAGTTTTCGGGCTGTTCGCGTGCGCAGCCTTTATTCTGGGCGCGGTCCTGCTGGTCGCGTTTGACCGCCGCATCTTGTGGATTCTGGGCGCGCTCCTGCAAGTTTTCGTCATCTTCACCTACTTCAATTTGGCGTCTCAGCGCGCGCCCGCCTTTGAGAGTTGGGGAATCACCCTGAGAATCATCCAACTGCCGCTGTTGATCACGCTCACGTATCTGGCGCTGCGAGCGCCGCTGACACCGACCGCCAGCCAAGATCGTCAGCCGATCTAGCCCGGTGCGGGTGGGCGCCGATCACGTGCGGTTGGCTTGATACCAGTCGCACAAGTCTTTAAGCGGACAGGGGTCGCAGCGCGGATTGCCCCAGATGCACAACTGCTGCCCGTGCTTGAGCGCCGCGATGTGAAAGTTGAACAGCACGTAGGGATCGGGCGGGAACAGCGCCAGCAGCGCTTGATGCGCCGCGTTCGCGCTCACCTTCGCGCCGATCAGCCCGACCCGCTGGCTGACGCGATAGACGTGGGTATCTACCGGAAGCACGGGCTTGCTGAAGCAGAACAGCAGCACCAGCGAGGCAGTCTTGATGCCTACGCCCGGCAGCGCCATCAGCCACGCCAGCCCTTGCTGAGCAGGCAAATCAGCCAGAAAGTCGATATTCGCCTCGCCTCGCTCCGCGATGATCTGCTTGAGCGTGCCTTGTATGTAAGGCGCTTTCACCTCGGCAAAGTTGGACGGCGAGATCGCCTCCACCAACTGGTCGAGCGGCGCATCCCGGATCGCTTCCCACGACCCGAACCGTTTCCACAGGCGGTCGTAGGCGACCGCCTCGTTGTGCTGGGTGGTGCGATGCGAGAGGATGGTCGAGATCAACTCGTGCATCGGTTGGCGGCGCGGCTTGAGCGGAACCGCGCCGTAGCGCGCCACCAGCAGTTCGTACACCTGCCGCGCTTTGGCTTTCAAATCCTCGGTCATCGTTAGCTAATCCTTAATATAGACCCACCATTATACCGCCTTTACCCGCCGAGTCCCACGAACTTGCACAGCGGCGGACTTAGTTCACTGGCATAATAGATGTTTCCATAAATTCAGCATTCCAGTCAGGAGACATCATGGCTGATCAAGTCAGGATCGGTGTCATCGGTACAAGTTGGTGGGCAGACTTTGCGCTCCTGCCGATGTTCACGAGCTGCCAGCGCATTCGCGTGACGGCGATCTGTGGACGCAACCGCGAGCGCACCGAAGAAATGGCGGCTAAGCACCACATTCCACAGGTGTTCACCGACTATCGCCAGATGATCGAACAAGGAAAGCTCCACGCACTGGTGGTGGCAGCGCCGGATGACCTGCATTATGAAATGGTCATGGCTGGGCTGGATGCCGGGCTGCACATCTTCTGCGAAAAGCCCGTTGCGCTCAATGCCAGAGATGCCAAGTTGATGTACGAGAAAGCTGAGGCAGCAAACGTCAAACATATGGTGTTTTACATGTGGCACTGGCTGCCGCCGATGCAGCGTGTCAAGCAAATGGTAGACGAGGGCAAGCTCGGCAAGGTGTATCACGGTCATTTTCACTGGCGAATGGGCGGCGGACGTGGCACGCAATATCAATGGCGAGCCGACGCCGAGCGCGCTAACGGAGTTTATGGCGATCTGGGGTCGCACATGACACATCTCGCCCTATGGACTCTGGGCGACGTCACGACGGTTTCGGCGCAGCTTGGCTTCCACATTCAGCGCTATACGCCGGACGGCAAGCCGCTCAAAGGAGGGAATGATTCGGCGCTGGTGGCGCTCGAATTGACCAGCGGCGCACAGGCAGTGATCGAAATCAGCGCAGTCGCTTACGAGCCTGATCACTCCGGCCCCATGCTCACCCTCTTCGGCGAAAAAGGGACGCTCGACGCGGGCATTGCGGTCACCAATGTCCTCAGTGCGCACCTGCGCGGCGGCTTTGAGGGCAGCGACGAAGAAATCAACGAAGAGGACACCTACCAAGTCGGTTTCTTCGAGACTCACCCGGCGGCTCGCCAGTTTGTCAACGCAATCATCGACGACCAGCCGATCTATCCGGGGCTGTATGAAGGCTACAAAGTCCAGCAGGTAATCGATGCGGCGCTTCAATCGCACGAATCGGGCTGCCGGGTTTCCATCGCGCCATAGGCGGCTGAATACCGTCACGCCTCCGCATGATAAGCAGCGCAGCAGCCGGGCAAGATGTCACTTCGCCGGGGTTGGGGCGTCTGCTAAAGTAGGAACGGATTTACAATTCATCTATCGGCGTGACGAAGGTTCTTGCGATGAAACGAATAGCGGTGTTAACCAGCGGCGGTGATGCGCCGGGCATGAATGCAGCCATCCGCGCAGTGGTGAGGATGGGCATTGATCAGGGGTACGAGGTTTTCGGCGTCTGTGATGGCTATCGCGGTCTGATCGATAACACACTCAAGCCGCTGGACGCGCGCGACGTGGGCGGCATCATTCAACTGGGCGGAACCTTTCTCGGCAGCGCCCGGTGCCCGGATTTCAAGACGCCCGAAGGGCGCGAACACGCCCTTGCCAATCTGCGGGAGCGCGAAATCGAGGGGCTGATCGTGATCGGCGGGAACGGGTCGCAAACCGGCGCGAGTGCGCTCGACCAGTTGGGCTTTCCGGTGGTGGGCGTCGCATCCACCATCGACAACGATCTGGTCGGCTCCGAGATCACCATCGGCGTGGATACGGCGCTGAATATCGCGCTGGAGGCGATTGATCGACTGAAAGTGACCGCATCGGCGCATCGACGGGCGTTTCTGGTCGAGGTCATGGGGCGCGACTGCGGTTATCTGGCGCTGATGGCGGGAATCGCAGGCGGCGCCGAAGCCATCGTCGTGCCGGAAGTCGAGACTAAGCCGGAAGTGGTGATCGAAATCCTGCACAAAGCCTACGAGCGCGGCAAGAAACACGGTCTGGTGGTGGTTGCCGAAGGCGCGAAATACAACGCCGACGCGCTGAACCATTATTTCGAGGAGCACGGCGCGAAGATTGGCTTCGACCATCGGGCGACTATTCTCGGTCACGTGCAGCGCGGCGGCAGTCCCGGCGCGTTTGATCGGTTGCTGGCGTCCCGATTAGGCGCAGAAGCGGCTCGCCAGTTGTGCCGGGGCAATCACGGCGTCCTGATCGGCTGGCTGAACGATCAGGCAACTGCCACGCCCTACGAACTGGTGGTCGGCAAGCACAAGCCGCTTGACCTGCGCCTGTTTGAGCTGGCGGAAGTGCTGGCGCAGTAAGCCCGGCTATCCCTCATCCATCAACGACGCCGCAGGCTTGTCCAGAATCCATAGGACTTGTCCCTGCGGCGGATCGACAATCTGCGCCGGGTAAAGATCAGGCTGCTTGGGTTCGCCCAAAACCGCCTTGATTGCCTGCGCCTTTTCCTCGCCCGCGACCAGAAAGATCACCTTCGAGGCGGCATTGAGCGCGGGCGGCGTAAGCGTGATTCGCCACATACGCATCGCTTCCACGTACACCGCCGCGACCCAGCGCTGGCGCTCGGTCAGGAGCGGCGAATGTGGGAACAGCGATGCGGTATGCCCTTCCGCCCCCATCCCTAGCAGCACCAGATCGAAGCGCGGTTGGTTCAAGCCGCGCGCCGCAAAGTAATCGCGCAGCGTTTTCTCGTAATCTTGAGCGGCGTCCTCAGGCGGAAGCTGGCTCTGGATGCGATGGATGTTGTTCACCGGAATCGGCACGTGATTGAGCAGGGTCTCGCGCGCCATGCGCCCGTTGTTTTCAGGATCACCCTGCGGAACCGAGCGCTCGTCTCCCCAGAAAATCTGGGTATGTACCCAATCGACCATGGGCGCGTACTCGTCGCTCGCCAGCAGGCGATACACGTCACGGGGCGTATTGCCGCCCGCCAGCGCCACCGTGAAGCGCCCGTGCGTGGTCAAGGCTTTTTCGGCGGTGGCGACGAACTGCGCAGCCGCCGCATGTGCAGCGGCGCTGCGGGTTGGATAGACTCGTACCAGAGTCATGTTGCGCCATCCTCACAGCCCAGCCGCCATGCGCGACCGTCGTCCTCTAGCAGACGCTCGGCGTCTTCGGGTCCCCAGCTTCCCGGCGGATAGGTTTCCAGCGGCGGCGCCTGCGGCGCTTCCCAACCATGCCGGATGTAGTCGATCAAGCGCCACGAAAGCTCGATTTCATCCTCGCGGGTGAACAGCGCCGCATCGCCCTGAATCGCATCGAGCAGCAGACGCTCGTAGGCTTCCGGCAGCGGCGTGTTATGGAACGAATCGCGGTACAGAAACTCCATATCAACCGGCTGGACTTCACTGGTCGAACCCGGCACTTTGGTCTGAAAACTGACGTGGATACCTTCGTCCGGCTGGATGCACAGGCACAGCATGTTCGGGTCGAGGCGGCGTCCAAGCGGCAGATTGAAAAACAGGTGCGGCGGTCGCCGGAACTGAACCACGATCTGCGAAGTTTTCTGCTTGAGCGCCTTGCCGGAGCGCAGATAGAACGGCACATCCTGCCAGCGCCAGTTGTCGATGTACAGCTTGATGGCGGCAAAAGTCGCGGTCTGCGAGTTGGGCGCGACGCCTTCGGCATCGCAGTAGCCCTCATACTGCCCACGCACCGTATCGCTGAGCGTGACCGGGCGCAGCGCGCTCAGCACCTTGACCTTCTCGTTGCGCAGCGAATCGGCGTTGATCGAGGCGGGTGGCTCAATCGTCACCAGCGAGAGAAGCTGGAGCAGGTGATTCTGGAACATATCCCGCAGCACGCCCGCGCCGTCGTAGTAGCCGCCGCGATGCTCCACGTCCACGTCTTCTGCCACCGTGATCTGCACGTGATCGACGTAATTGCGGTTCCAAATCGGCTCGAAGATGGCGTTGGCGAAGCGGAAGAACAGAATGTTCTGCACCGTCTCTTTGCCCAGATAGTGATCGATGCGGTAGACCTGACTTTCGTCGAACGCCTGATGCACCACCTTGTTGAGCGCCTGCGCCGAACTGAGATCGTAGCCGAAAGGCTTTTCCACCACGACCCGCCGCCAGCCGTCCTCCTGACTGGTCATGTGCATCTTGGCGAGATTGGTCACGGCGACTTCGTAGAAGCTGGGCGCGGTCGCCAGATAATACAGACGGTTGGCGTTCTTCTGCTCCACTTGATACAGGAACTTATGCAGATTGTCGTAGTCCTCCGGCGTGTTGAGATCGCCCCGGCAGTAATAGAGCAGCGGCGCAAATTTGTCCCACGTTTCCTGCTCGAATTCGCTGAATTCCTGCACCGCCTTCTGCATCGTGCCGCGAAAATCTTCGTTCGAGTAAGGTCGGCGGGCAAAGCCCACGATCTGGAACTCTTTCGGCAGGCGGTCGCGCCGATACAGGTTGTACAGCGCCGGAATCAGCTTCCGGCTGGTCAAGTCGCCGGTCGCGCCGAAAATGACAATGGTGTTGGTGGTTCCCTGTGCCATCATTACTCCCGTTTCACGGCGTGTCCGCCGAACTGGTTGCGCATCGCCGCCAGTAGTTTGGCGGCGTAACTATCGTCTTGGCGGCTGACGAATTGCATCATCAGCGACAGGGTGATCACCGGGGCAGGCACGTCGTGATCAATCGCCTCGGCGACCGTCCAGCGCCCCTCGCCGCTGTCGGCAACCCACGGCTTGATGGTGCTGAGTTCTTGGTCATCTTCCAGCGCGTTGGCGATCAGGTCGAGCAGCCACGAGCGGATCACGGTGCCGTAGCGCCAGATTTCCGCGATCTGGTACAGGTCGAGGTTCATCTCCTGCTTCGCCTTCATGATTTCGAAGCCTTCGGCATACGCCTGCATCATGCCGTACTCGATGCCGTTGTGAACCATCTTGACGAAATGCCCCGCCCCGCTCGGTCCCACGTAGCCCCAGCCTTTATCGGCAGCAGGCGCCAGCGTCTCGAAGATCGGGCGCAGCCGCTCGACCACATCTTTCTCGCCGCCGACCATCATGCTGTAGCCTTCGGTCAGTCCCCAGATACCCCCGCTGGTACCCACGTCGACGAAGTGCAAGCCGTGCGGCGTGACCTGCTCGGCGTGGCGGATCGAGTCTTTGTAATTACTGTTGCCGCCGTCGATCAGGGTATCGCCGGGATGGAGCAGCGGGATCAACTGCTCGATGGTGGAATTGGTGGGCGCGCCCGACGGGATCATCAACCAGATGGCGCGCGGCGCGGTGAGCTTGCCGACCAGATCGGCAAGCGAGTCCGAGGGCATCGCTCCGGCATCTGCGGCAGCCTTCACTGGCTCTGGACTCCGGTCATAGACGACCGTCGAATGTCCCCCTCGCAGCAGGCGCAGATTCATGTAGTCGCCCATCTTCCCAAGCCCGATCAAGCCTAGTTGC
This sequence comes from uncultured Chloroflexia bacterium, assembly GCA_963814185.1. Classification (GTDB taxonomy): domain Bacteria; phylum Chloroflexota; class Anaerolineae; order Aggregatilineales; family Phototrophicaceae; genus Flexifilum. The sequence goes on from CAWFCF010000004.1 coordinate 1,704,660, forward strand.
ATCGCCGCCTCCTTGAATAGAGTGCTGAGTTAAACCAATACATGTGCGGGTGAACCCTGCGCCAGCAAGAGAAATGATTTCCGAAATGCCTATTCAGTGTACCGACTCATTATAGACCCGTTCGACAAGCGGGGGTTCAAGTCGATGCTGCGTTCGTCAAGTGACAATTATCGTCGTTATTATAGATTGTCTGCGAGCGGAAAATGTGGCACAATCCAGTCCAATTTCTGTAAATCTTCAGTTGGGAGTTGTCATCATGCAGCCTGTTTCTACGCCGGTCAGCGCCACCTCCTCGGACGAGGCGGACAGTCTGGACGCGATCTTCAGCCCGAAAAACGTGGCGGTCATCGGCGCATCCGAACGTCTCGGCAGCGTCGGACGCACCATTCTTTGGAACCTGATTAGCAGTCCGTTCGGCGGAACCGTCTTTCCGGTCAACCCGACCCGCTCCAGCGTGCTGGGTATCCGCGCCTATCCGAACGTCGCCTCCCTACCAGAGCAGGTCGATCTGGCGGTGGTGGTGACGCCCGCACACACCGTCCCCGGCGTGATTGAGGAATGCGTCGCTGCCGGAATCAAGGGCGCGATCATCATCTCCGCCGGGTTCAAGGAACGCGGTCCAGAGGGCGCGGAGCTGGAGCGGCAAATTCTGGCAACCGCTCGCGCCGCCGATATGCGCATCGTCGGACCGAACTGCCTCGGCGTGATGCGCCCGCTCTCCGGTCTCAACGCCACCTTCGCCAGCGCGATGGCGCGCCCCGGCAACGTCGGCTTCATCAGCCAGAGCGGTGCGCTCTGCACCGCTGTGCTGGATTGGAGCTTTAAGGAGAACGTCGGCTTCAGCGCCTTCATTTCGATTGGCTCGATGCTGGACGTGGGCTGGGGCGACCTGATCGACTACTTGGGACGCGACCCGAACACTCGCAGCATCGTCATCTACATGGAATCGGTGGGCGACGCGCGGGCATTTCTGTCTGCCGCCCGCGAAGTCGCGCTTCGCAAGCCGATCATCATCATCAAAGCCGGGCGCACCGAAGCCGCCGCTCATGCCGCCGCTTCACACACCGGCTCGCTCACGGGCAGCGACGAGGTACTGGAAGCCGCTTTCCGGCGCTGCGGCGTCCTGCGCGTGGATCGCATCTCGGACGTGTTCTACATGGCGGAAGTCCTCGCCAAGCAGCCGCGCCCGAAAGGATCGCGCTTGACTATCGTCACCAACGCGGGCGGGCCCGGCGTGCTGGCGACCGACGCGCTGATCACGGGAGGCGGCGAACTCACCCAACTCACCGACAAGACCATGCAGGCGCTCAACGACATCCTGCCCGCTCATTGGAGTCACGGCAACCCGGTAGACATCCTCGGCGACGCGGGACCCGATTTGTACGCGAAGTCGCTGGACATTGTGGCGCAAGACCCCAACAGCGACGGTCTGCTGGTGATCCTCACGCCGCAGGCAATGAGCGATCCTACTCAGACCGCCGAAGCCGTGCGCGCGCTCGGCAAGATCGAGGGCAAGCCGCTGCTGGCAAGCTGGATGGGCGGTCCCGACGTGGCGGCAGGAGAAGCCATCCTCAACCGCTCCAACATTCCGTCGTTCACCTTCCCGGATACCGCCGTTCACATGTTCAACTACATGTGGCACTACAACTACAACCTGCGCAGCCTTTACGAGACGCCCATGCTCCCGGTCGACTCCGCACACGAGACGCCGGATCGGGGGCAGGTCGAGCGAATTCTCCAGCAGGCGCGCGAAAGCAACCGCACTATCCTGACTGAGTACGAATCCAAGCAGGTGTTAGCGGCGTATTATGTGCCCACCGCTGCGACCGTACTCGCCAGCGACGCCGATGCCGCCGTCACTGCCGCCGGGCAGATCGGCTATCCGGTGGTGCTGAAGCTGAATTCCGAAACCATCACCCACAAAACCGACGTGGGCGGCGTCCAGTTGAATCTGGCGAACGCGGACGCGGTGCGCGCCGCTTTCGAACGCATCAAGACCTCGGTCGGCGAGAAAGTCGGCGCGCAGCACTTTCAAGGCGTGACCGTCCAGCCGATGCTGAAGCTGGAAGGCTACGAACTGATCGTCGGCAGCAGCATCGACCCGCAGTTCGGGCCCGTGCTGTTGTTCGGCACGGGCGGCACGCTGGTTGAGGTGTTCAAAGACCGCGCGCTGGCGCTGCCGCCGCTCAACACCACGCTGGCGCAGCGCATGATGGAGCAGACCAAGATTTACCGGGCGCTGCGCGGCGTTCGCGGTCGCACCGCCGTCGATCTGCCCGACCTGCTCAAGGTGATGGTGCGCTTCAGTCAGTTGGTGGTCGAGAATCCTTGGATCAAGGAGATCGACATCAATCCGCTCATGGCGTCGCCGGAGGGGGTGATCGCGCTGGATGCCCGCGTGGTGCTGCACGATCCAAGCACGCCCGAAGATAAGCTGCCGCGTCCCGCAATCCTCCCCTACCCCACGCAGTACGTCGGTCAGTGGACGACCAAGCAGGGGATCAGCACGACCATTCGCCCGATTCGCGCGGAAGACGAGCCGTTGATCGCCAAATTCCACGAGACGCTTTCGGAGCGTACCGTCTATATGCGCTACTTGCAGGCGATGAAGCTGAGCCAGCGTACCGCCCACGAGCGGCTGTCCCGCCTGAGCTTCATCGACTACGCCCGCGAACTGGCGCTGGTGGCGCTGCGTAACAACCCGGATACGGGCGAGCCGGAAGTCATGGGCATCGGTCGGCTGAGCAGGCGGCACGGCGATCAGGCGGAATTCGCGCTGCTGGTGAGCGATGCGTTCCAGCATCAGGGCATCGGCACGGAACTGCTGATGCGCTTGATGCAGGTCGGGCACGACGAACACATCTGCACGATCTACGGCTTCGTGCTGGATGAAAACCGCGAAATGATCCGGCTGCTCGAAACGCTGGGCTTCGATACGCGCAAGACCGAGCGCGAGGGCATCCTGCGGGCGGAGATTGACTGCAAGGGAAAAACCGACTAAGTGCAGCGGGAACCGAGAAAAGATCAGGGGCGTGGCAAACGCCCCTGATGATTTATACGGGTTGAGGGTATTTCGCCATCCACTCAAACAGCAGATCAAGTGTGGGCGCGGCGGTCGCGCCGCCGACTCCGGTCACCGAAAGCCCGCCGCAGATGTTGCCATAGCGGGCGCAGGTTTCACAGGCGCCGCCTTCAACGATGTCGCCGTAAAGAAATCCGGCATTGAAGCAGTCGCCCGCGCCGGTCGTATCGACGACCGCGCCCGCCTGAATGCCGGGTACTAGCACCACTTGATCGCCGACGGCGATCCATGCGCCGCGCGCGCCGTCTTTAACCACCACCACGCTCACCCACTGCTTGAGCTTGCGCACCACGTCTTCCATGTCGTTCGTCTTGGTGATCATGCGGGCTTCGCGGGCGTTGGGCATAAAGAGGTCTACCGCCGCCAGCAGTTCTTCCCAGTTGCAGGTCAGGCACAACTGCGGCGTATCCTGACAGTCCATCGAGATGGTCGCGCCGCGCTCACGCGCTCGCTTGAACAGCGGCATCATGTGTTCCGGCGGCATCAAGCCGCCGAGGTGCAGGTGACGGTAATCCGCCGTCTCGACCGCCTGCATCCAGTAGTCGTAAAAGTCCGGCGGGTCGGGATCAACGAACGTAACGAACGCGCGCTCCCCTTCGTAGGGCAGCGCCGAGGTGATCCGGCGAAAGGGTTGATCGAGGACGCGCGCCCAGCCGAGGTCAATGTCCTCCTTGATCGCCAGCTCGCGGACGAAGCGGCTGTACTCGTCGGTGCCGAAATTGCACACCCACCCCACCCGCGCACCCAGACGCCGGAGCGCCGCCGCCGTGATGAACATCGCGCCGCCGGTCGAGGTGATGCTGCTGCTGTAGCATTCCCGCCCCAACGAGGGGAACTCCGGCAAGCCAGTGTAGATCAGATCATAAAAATAGTCGCCTAACAAAAGCACATCGTATTCTTGAGCGGTCACTGCAAACTCCATAAGCGCGCCATGCCCCTTGATTCAACCACAAAGCACGCCGCGCGCACAGATCGGGATGGATAGAACCGACGCGGATTTGTTACACTCGCTTCCATTATAAGTCATGAACTATAATTCAGTACCATGCATCCAAAAGAACGAGTGGGTCGCGGCATGAACCCGGCAGCATCATCCAACTTCGCAGCGCGCGTGACCAAAGCTGTCCATCGCCTATCGCATGGGGTCATCGCTTTTGCTCGGCGTATCCAACCCTCCAGATGGCGGCGTCAGGCGCTTGAGTTCGCTGCCGCCCACGACCAACTGCGCCGCAGCGAGGAGCAGTTCCAGTCGCTGATCGCCTCAATGGGCGATCTGGTGTTTTCGATTGACCTGTCTGATCGATTGCTGATTTATCACCCGATGCCGACCAATGTGTCCGACACGCCGTTTGACGCCGACGTGTTCGTGGGCAAGCCCTATCGGGAGGTGCTGCCCGCCGAGCTTACTGCCAAGCTGGGCGAAGCGGTGAGCGCCGCCATGTCCACCTTGACCACCCAGCAAATCGATTACAGCGCAGCGGACGGCGAGCGCTTCTACAGCGCGCGCATCTCGCCGATGATCGGCGCGGATTTACAGCTTCTCGGCGTGACGGTGGTCGTCAGCGATGTGACCGAGGCGGTGAACGCTCGCCAGCAGGCACAGGCAGCGCTGATCGAGGCGCGCGACGCGGCGCTGCGCTCGGCGAAGCTCAAGAGCGATTTCGTCTCCAACATGAGCCACGAACTCCGCACGCCCATGAACCGCGAGATCGTGATTCAGGCATTGGAGCAATTCGGCTACGCGGTGGACATCGCCCGAAACGGCGAAGAAGTCCTGTCATTGCTGGATCAGCGCGACTATCGACTCATTTTGATGGACATGCAGATGCCTGTGATGGACGGCTTGGAGGCGACTCGGCGCATCCGCGCGCTGGGCGCGGCGAAGAAAGACACGCCTATCATCGCTTTCACCGCCAGCATCGAGCGGGCGCAGCGGCGCGAATACCTCGACAGCGGGATCAACGCGATTATCGGCAAACCGTTTACGCTACGCGAGCTTCGGCAGACGATTGAGACGTGGCTCAGGTCATAAGCTGTACACTATCACCAAAAAGAAGCGGTCGGCGTTTGGTGAACCCGGCGTAGTCTGGATGCGGGCAATCGCCTAAGATTACACCATTGGAAAGGCAACGTTATGGCGAAAATAGACACGCGCTTTCCAGCCCCATTCAGCCAGTACGACATCGGCGCGGCATTCGACGAAATGTTCGACGGCGAGGGCGTGGCGCGGGAACACTACCGCGCGATATATCGACGCCTGCTCGAACTCCCGGCTGCCGAACTCCAGAACCGCCAGCAAGCCGCCGATCAATCCTTCCTGCATCAGGGCATCACCTTCACGGTCTACGGCAACGAGGAAGGCACCGAGCGCATCTTTCCCTACGATCTGCTGCCGCGCATCATCACCGGCGCGCAGTGGGATACCATCGAGCGCGGGCTTAACTCAGCGGATCACCGCGCTGAATCTGTTTCTGCGCGACATTTATCACGAGGGGCAAATCCTGAGCGATAACGTCGTCCCGCGCGATCTGGTCTATAGCTGCCGCTACTATCGGCGGCAGATGCGCGGCGTGCGCGTCCCCAACGACGTGTACGTCGCGGTGGTCGGCACCGACCTGATCCGCGTGAACAACGGCGAGTTTCTGGTGCTGGAGGACAACCTGCGCGTGCCGAGCGGCGTCTCCTATATGCTCGCCAACCGTCAGGTGATGAAATACGTGTTCCCCCACCTGTTCAACGCCTACGGCGTGCGCTCGATTGATCACTACGGGCAGGCGCTTCTGGGCACGCTGCGGGCGCTGGCGCCCAAGCGCCGCCTCGACCCGAATATCGTGCTGCTCTCGCCCGGCGTCTACAATTCCGCCTACTTTGAACACGCTTTCCTCGCCCGGCAGATGGGGATCACGCTGGTCGAGGGGCGCGACCTGCTGGTGCATGACAGCGTCCTCTACATGCGTACGACGGCGGGCTTGCAGCGGGTGGACGTGATCTACCGCCGGGTGGACGATGACTTTCTCGATCCGCTCGCGTTCCGCGCCGACTCGTATCTGGGTGTGCCGGGGCTGCTCAACGTCTATCGCGCCGGGAACGTGGCGCTCGCCAACGCCATCGGCACCGGAGTCGCGGACGACAAGGCGATCTACGCCTTCGTCCCGGCGATCATCCGCTACTACTTGGGCGAAGACCCGATCCTCAACAACGTGGAAACCTATCTGCTCTACGACGACGTGCAGCGCCGCTACGTGCTGGACAATCTGGAGCGGTTGGTGGTCAAGGCGGTGGGCGAATCTGGCGGCTACGGCATGTTGATCGGACCCATGAGCAGCGCCGCCGAGCGCGAGGAATTCCGCCGCCGCATCAACGCCGATCCGCGCAACTACATTGCCCAGCCGACGCTGGCGCTCTCGCGCGCGCCCTGCTACGTGGATGGCAAAGTCGAGCCGCGCCACATCGACCTGCGCCCGTACATCCTCTACGGCGATTCGGTGACGATTGTCCCCGGCGGGCTAACGCGAGTCGCGCTGCGGCGCGGGTCGCTGGTGGTGAATTCGTCGCAGGGCGGCGGCAGCAAAGATACGTGGGTGCTACAGGATTAGAGACAAATGATGCTGTCACGAGTTGCCGACACGCTCTACTGGATGAGCCGCCATCTCGAACGCGCCGAGCATACGGCGCGCCTGCTCGACTTGCAGCTTCACCTGATGCTGGAACAAGACGCGGAGGCGACCGAAAATCATTGGGTTCGCATCCTCGCCAGCCTCTACGTCGATCCGCCAACTCGCAGGCTCGACGATTACGAGATGACCCATCTGCTGACCTTCGACGCTGCAAACACCAGCGCGATCAGCGCCTGCATCGGGTCAGCCCGCGAGAACGCCCGGCACGTCCGCGAGCAGATCAGCTCGGAAATGTGGGAGCAGGTCAACCGGCTGTCGCTTCAGGTGAAAAGCACGCAGCTTGAGAAGATCTGGGACGCTCAGCCGCACGAATTCTTCCGTTCAGTCAAGGAAGGCATCCATCTGTTTCAGGGCATCACCGATTCGACCATGAATCACGGCGAGGGCTGGCAGTTCATTCAGATCGGGCGCTCGATGGAGCGCGCCATGGAGACCGCCACCCTGATCAAGGTGCATTATCAGGCGTGGCAAACGCTGGACTACCGCCAGACGGTCACGGGCACGTTCATGGAGTGGGTATCGCTGCTCAAGTCCTGCACCGCCTTCGAAGCCTACTGCAAGGTCTATACGGCTGATCTGCGCCCCGACCGCATCGCCGAGTTCCTGATCCTCAACTCGGAATTCCCACACTCGATCCGCTTCGCCGCCAACGAGATTCACTCGGCGCTGCAAGCGGTGGCGCAGTCCACCGAAAGCAAGCGGGCGCGTCAGGTTAATCGGCTGGCGGGTCGGCTGCGCGCCACACTGGACTATGGGCAGATCGATGAAATCATCGGCGGTGGGCTGTATACTTATCTGGACAATGTGCAGGCGCAGTGTGCCCAAATTCATGACGCCATCTATCAGACCTATATCACCTACCCGATTGAAGAACTGGTATCCTGACGTTTGGAGCGCTTGATGTATTATGCCGTCAAACACGAAACCAGCTTTCGCTACAGCCAGCCGATCAGCGAAAGCGTCATGGAAGTGTACATGCAGCCGCGCAGCGAAGGGATTCAGCGCTGCCTGCGCTTCAAGCTCCAGACCAGCCCCCGCGCCCGCATCTTCGAGCGCTACGATTACCTAAGCAACAGCGTCAACTATTTCGACATCCCGACGCAGCACCAGCAGTTGATCATCGCCGCCGAAGCGCTGGTGGAGCTGGTCGCGCCGCCGCCGCTGCCTGACGAACTTGGCGAAGGCGCGTGGGACGTGCTCGATCAGGCGATCAAGGCAGGCGATTTCTGGGACATGCTGATGCCCAGCCCGCGCACCGAGACCGACGCCCCGCTCGGCGATCTGGTGCGCGACCTGCGCCGCCGCAGCGATCCGCTGGCGCTGCTGCAGGAGATCAACACGCAGGTCTACGAGGCGATTGAATACACGCCCAACAGCACCGACGTGGATTCGCCGATTGACGTGGCGCTGGAAACGCGCAAAGGCGTGTGTCAGGACTTCGCCCACGTGATGATCGCGCTGGTACGCAGCGTGGGCATCCCCTGCCGCTACGTGAGCGGCTATCTGTTCAACCACAAGACCGACCGCTCCACGCCGGACGCAACTCACGCATGGGTGGAAGCTTATCTGCCACAGACCGGGTGGATCGGCTTTGACCCCACCAACAACATTCTGGCGGGCGAGCGTCACATCCGGGTCGGCATCGGGCGCGACTACAGCGACGTGCCGCCAACTCGCGGCGTTTTCAGAGGTAAAGCGGAAACCGAACTTAGCGTCGCCGTCCACGTGACCCAGACCGAAGCGCCCTTCGCGGTTGAGGCTTTACTGCCCATCAGCGGGTGGCAGCCAGAAGCCGACGAACACCAATCCCAGCAGCAGTGACCCCATCTGACCCTTCCTGAGCATTGATACCTTAATGGTCGCAGCGAAACATTTATTCTATATCGCTTGCAGAACAAGAGTTCTCATGGTACACTTTTGAACAGGTCATCACACTTTTGCGTACTACGACATAGAACATCGAGACCTTTCGCGCGATAGGTACTTGGCACCTTAACAACTGCATACCCCACGTCCAAGCGCTTATCTTCTTCAGGAAGGAAAACTCCATGTGTGTTCAACTGATCACTCAGCGTCTGCTTCCGAGCCTCAATCCTGAACCCGCAGAGCGCGCCCGCGCCTGGAACGAATGGCTGAGTTCCGGCGGACACGAGCCAGTGATGAAGTTCATTCGTTGGAGCAACGGAACCAATACTGACGACGAGGAAATCTTGCAAGAGACGCTGATCATTGCCTACATCAAGGTGGAGCGCGGACAGTACCAAGACCGCAACCTGCCGTTCACCGCGTTCCTCAAAAAGATCGCATGGTACAAGATCATGGAGGCATCACGGAAAGAGATGGGACAAGTCCCGCTGGACGATCTCTACGAGATCGTCGCCGAAGATCATCACGAGCATGAGCGGGTCGAGTTCTGGAAGGAGCATGAGTCGCTGCAAACCGCGCTGGCTCACCTTCCGGCACGGCGAAGCCACATCATGAAGCTGTACGAGTATGGCTACTCCACCGCCGAGATCGCGGAGCAGCTCGGAATCCGCGAAGACCTCGTGCGCAAGGAAAAGAGTCTCGGCTTACGTCAGTTACGGAGCGACCCGGCGTTCGCTGCGGTCGCAAGCTAAAGCAGTTGGGGACATCTGGGCGGGTCGTTGTACTGGTTTCCGCCCGCCCAGATTTCCCCAAGTCGATTTCGGAAATTCGGATTTTGCGAAGGGGTACCGCCTTCGAGTAAAATCCGACCCGCATTTTGAAACGCCGGATGCCCGTCTTTTCCCGGAAAATTGCCGGGCTTTTCGAAAATAACAGCAAGGCGCCTGCGGACGCAGCAGCGAGCCGGGGGGTTTCGCTGGACACGGGGATATGCAGTTCGCTGCAAACGGTTGGAAACCAGCAGCACCGCCTGTAGCAGAGGGACAATGGCACCATCGGCAGACCCGGCGAACACCGGGTCTGTCTGTTTGTATGGGTTCACGATTCCCCGCCGAAGCGCATAGATCAACAGCAGTCTGACAACAGGAGTGAATGGTTTGACAGCAAACAGCGAGTTTACGGTTGAGGGCGCGCACCAATACAACCACAAAAGCGCGCTCTTGTGGATTCTGTCGCACCTCTGGCAGACCCGGCTGTTCCTGCTGCTGATCATCGGGTTCAGCGTCGGGCAGCAGTTGATGTACTCGCAGGCGCAAATCCTGATCGGCAACGCCGCCGACGAGATCATCAACCCCGGCGCCACCGACGGACTGCTGACGATTTCGCTGCTGGTATTGGTGATGTTCCTCGGCAGCGGCGTCAGCGACCTGATCCGCAGCCTATCGCTGTCGGTCACGGCGGAGCGGCTGGAAGCCAGCACCCGCAAGGAACTGTACATCAGCCTGCTGGGCAAGAGCCAGACCTTCCACGACCGCCAGCGGGTCGGAAATATCATGGCGATGGCAACCGACGACGTGCAGCAGATGAATGCGATGATCAATCCCGGCATCCTGTTCATCTCGGACATCGTGCTGGGCTTCGGCATCCCGATCCTCGTGATCGCGTCGATCAACTTGCAGCTTCTGCTGGTGCCGGTGCTGTTCATCCTCGCTTATTTGGTGTCGGTGCGGTTCTATGCTCGCCGCCTGAACCCGGTGGCGTATCGACAGCGCAACCAGTTCAGCAAGATGAACTCGGTGACGGAAGAGACCATCTCCGGCATCGAGATCGTCAAAGCCAGCGCGCGGGAAACCTTCGAGCGGCGGCGCTTCCAGCGGAATGCCGCGCTGTTTCGCGGTTTCTTCGTCAAGCAGGGGTTCATCGAGGCGCGCTATCTGCCGCTGCTGCTCTACGGGATCGCGCTCGGCGCGGCGTTTCTGCACGCCACCGCGCTGTACCAGAGCGGCGTGATCGACATCGGCAGCCTGATCGCGTTCGTGGGCATCTTCAACATGATGCGCTGGCCCACCTTCGCGTCGATCTTCGCGTGGACGCTAGTGCAAATCGGCTTTGCCAGCGCGCGGCGGGTGTTGGGGGTGATCCTCGGAGAGAGCGACATCGACGAGAACCTGAGCGGCTACACCGCGCCCGTGAAGGGCGACATCCAATTCGATCATGTCTCGTTCGGCTATGAGGATGGGACGGTGCTGCAAGACATCGACTTCCGCATCGAGCCGGGACAGACAGTCGCCATCGTCGGCGGCACCGGATCGGGCAAATCGACGCTGACCGAGCTAATCAACCGCACCTACGACGCCACTGACGGACGCATCTTGATCGACGGCGTGGATGTGCGCGACTGGAACCTGACCAGCCTGCGCTCGCAAATCTCCAAGATCGAGCAGGACGTATTCCTGTTCTCGCGCACGCTGGGAGAGAACATCGCCTTCGGGGCGCCGGACGCGACTCGGGAGCAGATCGAGCAGGCGGCGCGCGAAGCGCAGGCGGACGAGTTTATCCGCTCATTCGCCGAAGGCTATCAAACGGCGGTGGGCGAGCGCGGCGTCACGCTCAGCGGCGGGCAGCGGCAGCGGATCGCGCTGGCTCGCGCCTTCCTGAGCAACCCGCGCATCCTGATACTGGACGACTCGACCAGCGCGATTGACAGCGCAACCGAGGACGAAATCCAGAAGGCAATCCGGCGCGCGCAGCAGGGACGCACGACTCTGCTGATCACGCACCGCCTGTCACAAATTCGCTGGGCGGATCATATACTGGTGCTGGAGCGAGGACGGTTGGTCGCCAGCGGCACACACGAGCAGCTTCTGCGCCGCTCGCCGCATTACCGCCGCATCTTCTCGCGCTACGAGATCGACCTGCCGCCGCTGGAAACCGAAGCGGTTCAAACCGCGTAGCAAGATCGTCAAGGGGAAACTGCATGGGCTTCTTGATGGACGGACTCGACGCCGAGTCCTATGACCGCAAGTATGGAGATCGCTATCTGGTCAGCCGGATCGCCGCCTACTTCCGCCCGTATCTGCGGAAGATGGGCATCGTCGCGGTGGTGATCGTGCTGACTTCGCTGGTGGATACGAGCCTGCCGATCCTGATCTCGCGCGGTATCGACCAGCTTCAGCAGGAGATTCATACCAACCTGCTCCCCTTCGCCATCGCCATCACGCTGCTGGCGAGTTCGTCGTGGCTGTTCAACTTCGTGCGGCGCTGGATTTCCTACCAAGTGATCGGCGACGTGGTGCTGAAGGTGCGCGAGGATGTTTTCGACGCGGTGCTGAAGCGCGACCTGTCATTCTATGACACCATCCCGTCGGGCAAGATCGTCAGCCGGGTCACGTCGGATACGCAGGCGTTCTCGAACGTGGTCACGCTCACGCTTGACCTGATGAGTCAGCTTCTGCTGATCGTGCTGCTGCTCGGCTACCTGTTCCTGATCGACGCGCGGCTGACCCTGTTCACGCTAGCGCTGGCGCCGTTTATTGTCGTGGCGGCGCTCTCGTTCCGGCGGATCGCCCGCGATACAGTCACGCAGTCGCGGCGGGTGCGCGCGGTGGTCAGCGCGCACATTCAGGAGACGGTGAGCGGGATCAGCGTCGCCAAGACTTTCCGGCAGGAACATGCGGTCTACAACGACTTTCTGGACGTGAACGACCGCTCCTACCGCACCAACCTGCGCACCAATTTCGTGTTTAGCGCCATCTTCCCAATCCTGAACATCATCGCGGGCGTCGGGACGGCGGTGCTGGTCTACTTTGGCGGCGAAAGCGCGCGCGCCGGAACCATCACGCCCGGCAACTGGTATCTGTTCATTCAAGGGTTGGCGCTGTTCTGGTTCCCCCTGACCAGCATCGCCTCGTTCTGGAGCCAGTTTCAGTTGGGTCTGGCGGCAGGCGAACGGGTGTTCGGGCTGATCGACGCCGAGTCGAAGGTGGTGCAGACCGATAACGTGGTGCTGCCCGCGATTCGCGGCGAGATCGAGTTCGATCACGTGGACTTCCGCTACAACGAAGCCGAAGCCGTGCTGGACGATTTCTCGCTGCACATCCGCGCGGGCGAGACGCTGGCGCTGGTCGGGCACACGGGCGCGGGCAAGTCGAGCATCGGCAAGCTGGTCGGGCGCTTCTACGAGTTTCAGGGCGGGCGCATCCTGATCGACGGACAGGACATCCGCACGCTCGACCTGAGCGCCTATCATGCCAAGCTGGGCATCGTCACCCAGTCGCCGTTCCTGTTCGACGGCACGGTACGCAGCAATATCCGCTACGGGCGCGCCGACTCCACCTACGCGGAAGTCGAGAGCGCCGCGCACCTGATTGGCGGCGGAGACTGGATCGCCAGCCTGCCCAACGGCTTAGACAGCAGCGTCGGCGAGCGCGGCGCGAGTTTGTCGATGGGTCAGCGGCAGTTGGTGGCGCTGGCGCGGGTGATGCTGCAAGACCCGGCGATCTTCATCCTCGACGAAGCCACCGCCAGCGTTGATCCGCTGACTGAGGCGCTAATTCAAGAAGGGCTGGACGCGGTCATGCGCGACCGCACCTCGATTGTGATCGCGCACCGGCTCTCAACCATCAAGAACGCCGACCGGATCATTGTGCTGCGTCAGGGCAAGATCATCGAGCAAGGCACTCACGATCAACTGCTGGCGCAGGGCGGTCACTACGCGGAACTCTACAACACTTACTTCCGGCATCAATCGCTGGAGTACATCGAGAAGTCGGCGCAAATCCTCGAAGAAGCGGGATAGGGGAAACGTGGTGAAACTGGCTGATTTATCCCCTGACATGCTGGAGAAAATCAAAGCCCTGCGTTTTGATCGCATCTACGAAAAGCATGAGGGACGGTGAGAGTACTGTTCAACAAGACCTGACGGCGATTTCCTAACAAGCAACTCTCGCTAGTGGAGGGCTGTTTGTTTTATGTGCCCAACACGTCGGCGATGTAACTCTCAAACGGCTTCAGCGCCCGGAACGCCTCGACCGCGTAGTCGGTCAAATCCTCGGAAAGCACCTGCTCCTCAGTGAGCGTACAAGACGCGAGAAACTGCTTGTAGCGCAGCAGGTCAATGTTCGGGTGATCCTTGCTGTAGCCCTGCGGCGCGGTCTTGAGCGCCTCCCCTTCCAAGTGACCGAAGAAGCGTTTGAACGCGCGCTGGTTCAGGATTTTACGGAGTTTCGACGAGTCGTCGGCGATGCTGCGCCGCATCCGGTCAAGCTCCTCCGACGACGGCATATACAGCCCTCCGGCGATGAAGGATTCGCCGTCGGGACCGATCTGGATGTAGTATGAGCGCCCGATGGTCTTACGCCCGCCATTGCCGATCACCGCGCCCATGGTGGTCTTGTACGGGGTCTTATCGCGCGAGAAGCGCACGTCGCGGTAAATGCGGTAGACGCACTCGTCCGCCGTGACCGTGCCCAAATCCTCATATTCGCCGAAGTTCACGATCAAGTCGGTGACGAAGGACTCGTAGTTCGCTTTGGCGACCTCGTAGCGCTTGCGATTCTGATCGAACCACTGCCTATCATTATTCGCGCGCAGATCGCGCAGAAAGTCCAGCGTCGCTTGCAGATATTGAGGCATCGGAATGTGTCCTTTCGCCAGCCATCTCGCCCGATTGTAATCACGCCTGCCTTCCGCGTCGAGATCGTCGTTCATCCAACCTTGTGAACCAAGTTATTTCATACGAAATTACCCGGTTTGCTAGTTTGATGCTATAGTTAGTCGCAGCATAGACGCGAGTTAACTCCCATTTTGGATACCTTCGACCGCCGACAGATCGGCGAGTTTGTGATTCAGGGGCAGATCGGAAACGGCGGCTTCGCAACCGTCTACCGTGCCTATCAGCCAAGCGTGAACCGATCTGTCGCCATTAAGATCATCAGCTTGCAGGATGAGGCGCTGGTCGAGGATGGGATGGCGTTCGAGCGGCGGTTCGCGCAGGAAGCGCAGGTGTTGGCGTCGCTGGAACACCCGCACATCGTGCCAATCTATCACTACGGAATCGCGGAAAACGAGGCGGCATACATCGCCATGCGCCTGATGCGTGGCTCGCTGCGCGAGCTTCTGCGCGAGGGGCCCTTGCCGCCTGACCGGGTAGTCGACATCATCTTGCAGTTGATGACCGGTCTGGGTTACGCGCATCGGCAAGGCGTTATTCACCGCAACTTGAAGCCGGGCAATATCCTGTTTGACGAAGCGGGCAGCGCCTGCCTGACCGATTTCGGCTTGGTCAGGGCGTCGTCGCAGACTTTCAACTTCACGCAACCGAGCCTGCTGATGGAGACCGCTATGTACGTCTCGCCGGAACAGATTCGCAGCGCAGGCGCCGACCACCGCTCGGACATCTACAGTTTGGGCGTGATCATGTACCAAATGCTCACGGGTCGGCTGCCGTTCGAGGCGGATAACTTATCCGTCGCCTCGCTGCTGCACAAGATTGAGTACGACAAACCAGTGCCCCTCCACCAATTCACCCCGGAGATCACGCCGGAGATTGAGCGGGTGGTCTTGCAGGCGCTCCGCAAAGAGCCGCGCGAGCGCTTCTTCGACATTCAGGAAATGACCGAGGCGTTGGAAGCGAGTTCGCGCTCCCATGTGGGGCGGCAGCACGGTATCCCCTCACTCGTAATCCCGCCGCTGAACCGTCAGTCGTCGCGCCGCTGGATCATCGTCGGCATCAGCGCGGTGATTGTAATCGTCCTGATTCTGATGTTCGGCGCACTGGCGCGGCAGATCAACCTGCCGACCGCGCCGACGATCCTCGCTGACCAGCGCGGGACGGTCAGCGATGCCGCGCCTTCAGCATCGGAAATCGCGCAGGCGCAGCGGCAGCTTGGCAGCAGCGGGTTCATCGCCTACATCGCCTGCGGGCTGGATTCGCAGTTTGAAGCCGCGCGCGCCAGCGAAATGCACGATTTCGCGGAGGCATACGGACTCCGGTTCCAAACTTACGACGGCGAGGACGATCCCTACAAAGTGCTGACCTTGATCGAGCAGGCGCGTCTGGACGGCGCGCGCGCGCTGATCCTGTGCCCGCTTAAGCCCAGCCTGCTCGCCGACAGCCTGAGATCGATCCAAAGCGCCGGAATCCCTTTTGTGCTCACCGATGCCCTGCCCCAGAGCAGCGGCGGGGTGATGATCGACCCGAATGATCTGGAGATCGGCAGGCTGGCGGGGCAGTCGGTGGGCGAGGCGCTTGCCGCGAACGGCGGCAGCCGGGTCGTGATTCTGGACGATCCCGATGCTTCCTACTCCGACATGCGGGTGCAGGGCTTCACCGACGGGCTTCAGTCAGTGCTGCCTGAGGCGCAGATCGTCGGGCGCTACCCGGTCGGCGACAACGAGTTCTGGCAGCCAGTCGTCTATCGCCGATTTGCTCGGCAGCGGTCAAGCGATCGACGCGATCTTCAGCGTCACCGACCGGGGCGCGTATGGGGCGGTAGCGGCGCTGAAAGATGCGCAGATCGCGCCCGGTGCGGTGGTGGTCGCGGGCGTAAACGCCGAAAGTGAAGCGCTGGACGACGTCGCCCATCAGGGCTATTTGCAGGAGTCGGTCGACATCAACCGGGAAGCTGGGTCACGCGGGGCGCTGGATGCGGTGGTGAAGCTGCTCGGCGGCGGAACCATCCCGGAAATTCTAGAGCTGCCCTCCAGCAGCTTAATTACGCACGATATAATGATCGAGTCATTCGCCAAGCTCCGTAAGCCTGACGTAGATGCGCAGCTTGCAGAATACAAAGGCGGAGATTCATATGTCACAAGTGAGTCGTCAGTTGATCCGCAAATACGCAGCCGCGGTCGTGGTCGTGGTCGTGGTCACGCTGCTGAAACAGGTGATCATCAGCCCGTCCGTCGGCACGCAGCAGTGGTTTTTGCTGTACGTCGCGGCGATCTGCCTCAGCTCGTGGTACGGCGGTTATGGACCCGGTGCGCTGACCGCCATTTTATGCACGCTGGCATCCGATTATTACTTTGTCGCGCCCATCGGCACGCTCGATTTGACGGCGGCGAGCGCGGTCTTGCAGTTGATGTTGTTTCTGCTAGAAGGCTTGCTGGTGGTCGGCTTGACCGGAAATCTCCGCGAAGCGCGCGCACAGGCGGAGCGTTCGGAGCGCAGCAAAGACGAGGCGCTGGCGCTGCTCGATACCTTCCAAATATACGCTCCGGTTGGGCTGGCGTTTTTCGACAACGACCTGCGCTACATTCGGATCAACTACGCAATGGCGGCGCTGGACGGCTTGATACCCGCCGCGCACATCGGGCGCACCCTACAGGAAGTCCAGCCGCAGATCAGCAGCGCGACCATGGACGGCATTCAAGAGGTGCTCCGCACCGGAAAGCCGCTGCTCGATCTGGAAACGACGGCCGTGAAGCCCACTCTGCTCGGAACCAAGACGCAGTATTTTTCGACCAGCTATTACCGGATTTGCGGCATCGATGGACAGCCGCTCGGCATCGGCGCAGTGATGGTGGACGTGAGCGAGCGTCATGAAGCCGAAAATGTCCTGCGTGAGAGTGAAGCACGTTTCCGCACGATGGCGGACGGCGCTCCGGTCATGATCTGGATGGCAGACGCCGAAAAGCGCTGCACCTACTTCAATCAGGGCTGGCTGGAGTTCACCGGGCGAGCGATGGCGGACGAGCTGGGCAGCGGATGGCGGGACGACGTTCACAAGGACGATCTGGAGCGCTGCGTAGATACTTACGTCACCGCCTTCGACCACCGCGATCCGTTCATGGTCGAATATCGGCTGCGACGACACGACGGCGAGCACCGCTGGGTCACCGAGCGGGGCGTGCCCTTGTTCACGCCGGATCACCAGTTTCAGGGCTACATCGCCTCGTGCGTGGATACCCACGAGCGCAAGCTGCTGGAAGTCGGTCAGCAGTTCGTGCTGGAAGCCGGGATCATCCTCACGTCCTCGCTTGAATATGCGACGACGTTGGCAAACGTCGCCAAGCTCGCGGTGCCCACGATCGCCGACTGGTGTGCCGTCGACATCCTGTCGGACGATGGCACCGAACTGCGGCGGCTGGCGGTCGAGCATATTGATCCCGAAAAAGTGAAATGGGCGTACCAGCTTCAACAGCGCTATCAAGTGGACTTGAACGGTCAAGGCGGAGTCGCGGAAGCCATTCGCAGCGGAAAGACCCAGTTTACGCCGGAAGTGACGCCGGAGATGATCGATGCCCTCGCGCCAGACGACGCAGCGGCGACAAATCGTCGAGCAGCTTGGGCTGACCTCGGTGATCACCGTGCCGCTGGTCGCACGCGGGCACACGGTTGGCGTGCTGACGCTGGTCACGGCGGAATCGAAGCGGCACTACACGCAGAATGACGTGGGGCTGGCGGAGCAGCTTGCCAGCCGGGCCGCGCTGGCTGTGGATAACGCGCGGCTGTACAGTCAGGCGCGCGACGAGCGCGAGCGCTTCCGGATCACGCTGTCGAGCATCGGCGACGCGGTGATCGCCACCGATAGGCAGGGACGGATTACATTCTTAAATCAGGTCGCCGCTGACCTCACCGGATGGTCTGTCGACGAGGCGCAAGACCAACCGCTGGACACCGTCTTCACGATCATCAACGAGGACACGCGCGAAACGGTGGAGAATCCGGTCGCAAAAGTGATCCACGAGGGGCGGGTGGTCGGGCTGGCGAATCATACCCTGCTGGTGTCCAAGTCTGGCGCCGAAATCCCAATTGACGACAGCGGCGCGCCAATACCGGGCGAAGCGAGCGGCGTAGTGCTGGTATTCCGCGACGTGAGCGCGCGCAGGCAGGAGGCAAGCCGCCAGAAGTTTCTGGTCGATGCCAGTGAACTGCTGGGTTCGTCGCTCGACTACGAAACCACACTCCGTAACGTGGTCAAGCTGGCAGTGCCGAGCATCGCCGACTGGTGTGCCGTCGATCTGCTCACGCCCGAAGGAGCGATTCGCCGCGTCAACGTCGCCCACGTTGATCCCGACAAGGTGAAGTGGGCGTATGAGATTCTGGAACGCTTCCCCACCAACCTGAACGCGACCAATGGCGTCGGGTGGGTACTGCGCAACGGAGAAACCGAGTTCGTGCCCGACGTGCCGACGCTGATGGCGCCGATCTATGACGCGTTGCCCGACGAACTGAAGCAGATCGTGGACAGCCTGCAAGCCATCTCGGTGATCACCACGCCGCTGAGGGTGAGCGGGACGACATTCGGCGCGCTGACCCTTGCCACTGCCGAGTCCGAGCGGCGCTACAGCCAAATCGACGTGCAGTTCGCCGAAGCGCTCGCCAACCGCGCAGCGCTGGCGGTGGATAACGCGCGGCTGCACGCGGAAGCCGAACAGGAGCGGGAGCGTTTCCAAGTGACCCTGTCCAGCATCGGTGACGCGGTGATCGCCACCGATCAGCAGGGTCAGGTGACGTTTATCAATCCAATTGCTGCCCATCTGACAGGCTGGTCTGCGGACGATGCGCTTGGCAAGCCGCTGGACGTGATTTTCAACATCATCAACGAGCAGAGCCGCGAAGCGGTCGAAAGCCCGGTGTACCGGGTGCTGCGCGAGGGCGTGGTGGTCGGGCTGGCAAATCACACCGTGCTGGTGTCGAAGTCCGGGGCTGAAACCCCAATTGACGACAGCGGCGCGCCGATCCCTGCGCGGGAAGGCGGAATCGGCGGCGTGGTGCTGGTTTTCCGTGACGTGAGCGAGCGTAAGCGGGCGGAGCAGCGCCAGCAGTTTCTCGCCGAAGCGGGCAATTTGCTGATCTCGTCGCTGGACTACGACACCACGCTCCAGCAGATCGTGCGGCTCGCGGTTCCATCGCTGGCAGACTGGGCGATCATCTATCTACTGGACGAAGACGAAATTGGCAACGCGACCGTCCGCGAAGCCGCCGCCTATCACGTCGATCCGGCAAAGATCGCGCTGCGCGAGGAAATGATGCGGCGCTACACGCCCGCCAACGATCACGTACACGGCTACCCGCGCGTGATTCGCACCGGAGAGCCGGAACTGCTGACCGGACTCCCCGACCACTTGGAGAACATCGCGCGGGATGCAGAGCATCTGCGCTATCTGCGCGCCCTGAACTACCGCTCCAGCGTGACCGTGCCGCTGAAAAATCTGGAGCGCACCTTTGGCGCGTTCGCCCTCGCCACCGCCGAGTCCGCCCGCGACTTCAACCGCGCTGATCTGGTGCTGCTCGAGGAACTGGGCAAGCTCGCCAGCCTCGCGGTCGAGAACGCGCGGCTCTACCGACGGGCGCAGCGCAGCGACCCATCACCGCCCGACCAGCACAGCGACTGATCGCGCCTTCAGCATCAGCTTCTTCTGATCCTTCAGGCGCGGCTCGCTGCCCGGCTCGTAGATGTCGGTTTCCTCGCCGGTGTTGGCGAACGTGTACCAGTGTTGTTTTTTGGGCAGCGCGGGCAGATCGAAGGGCTGATCTTCCCAATGCATGTTGAGGGCGACGAAGATATTGTCGTCCTGCTCCAACCCGCCCTTCGCATACGCGCCGCAGAGCATGAACGCCAACGTCAGCCGCTCGTCTTTCTGATCGCCCGCCAGCGCTTCGGTGCTGAACCAATGCAGGTCGATGCAGCCCGCGTCGTTGTAATCCTCGTAGCGGAAGAAGTGACCATTTCGAAGCGCGGGATGCCTGCGCCGGAAATCGATCATGCGCTGAAAATACTGAAGTAGCTCGCCGTTGGTTTCCGTCAGCGACCAATCCAACCAGCAAATCTGGTTATCCTGCCGATAGCCGTTGTTATTGCCGTTCTGGGTGCGCGCCACTTCGTCACCCATCAGCAGCATCGGCACACCCTGACTGACCAGCAGCATGGTGATGGCGTTTTTGATCTGGCGGCGGCGCAGCGCGTTGACCTCTGGATCATCGGTCGCGCCCTCGACGCCGCAGTTCCAGCTATCGTTCTCGTTGTGACCGTCCTTGTTATCTTCCAGATTGGCTTGGTTGTGCTTCTCGTTGTAGCTGACCAGATCGTTCAACGTGAAGCCGTCGTGTGCGGTCAGAAAATTGACCGACGCAATCGGACCGCGACCGGGATACAGATCGGGCGATCCCTGCATTCGCTGGATCACTTCTTCGACCAACCCCGCCTCCCCTTTCAGATATTTGCGCATAGCGTCGCGGTACTTGCCGTTCCACTCCGCCCAACGTCCGTAAGATGGGAACGAACCGACGTTGTAGAGTCCGTCGGCGTCCCACGGTTCGGCGATCAGCTTGACCTTCGCCAGCACCGGATCGAAGGCGATCATCTTCATCAGCGGCGGATCGGACTGCGGCATCCCGTTCTCGGCGCGGGTCAGCGCGGAGGCGAGGTCGAAGCGGAAGCCATCGACGTGATACTCGGTCGCCCAGTAGCGCAGGCAGTCGAGGATGAAGTCGATCACGGCGGGATGGTTGCTGTTGAGGGTGTTGCCCGTGCCCGTGAAGTTGTAGTAATAACCTTTCGGCGTGAGGATGTAGAAGGTTTTGTTATCGATCCCCTTGAACGAAATGGTCGGACCCTTCTCATTCCCCTCCCCGGTGTGATTGAACACCACGTCGAGGATGACTTCGATGCCGTTCTCGTGCAGCGTTTTCACCAGATTTTTGAGTTCGCTGATCTCGCCGCCCTGCGCACCGGACGCGGCATAGCCCGCTTTGGGCGCAAAGAAGCCGATGGTGCTGTACCCCCAGTGATTGACCAGCACCTCGCCAGTTTCCTCGTTTTTGCGCCAGTGGTCGAACTCGTCGTAATCGAACACGGGCATTAATTCGACGCAGTTCACGCCCAGCGCCTTGAGATAGGGAATCTTCTCCATGACCCCGGCGTAAGTGCCGCGATTCTTAACGCCAGACGACGGATGTGCGGTGAAATCACGCACGTGCATCTCGTAGATAATCAGGTCTTCGATAGGCGTATTCAGCGGATGATCGCCCTTCCAGTCAAAATACGGGACGCCGATCCGCCCGCGATTGGGAAACACGCCCTCGCCCTGCTCGCGCTGCTTCCAGACGCCTCGCCCGGTGATCGACTTCGCAAACGGATCGAGCAGAATCTTGTCGGGGTCAAAGCGATGCCCCGCTTCGGGTTGGTTCGGTCCAGTCACACGGTAGCCATACTCGAACTCAGCCGGATCAAGCCCCTCGACCAGCATCGCGAATACCGCTCCGATCCGATAGCCGTCCGCGAAGGGAATTTCGGCATACGGATCGGGTTCGCCGCGCTTGAATAAGACCAGCGTGCAGCTTTCCGCGTGAAAGGAGAATACTGAGAAATTAACGCCATACGGCGTGACCGTCGCGCCAAAGGGAAGCGGTTGCCCCGGCGCTGTGCTGAACTGCTGCTGGACATCGGATCGCACCGCCGACTTCGGAGTTGCAGTCATGATTGACTACCTTTTAGTTTGGATGAGTTAATCAGAACATCGGTTTTAATTCTATGCGTAATTATGTAAAATGAAAAGAGCAACTGGTCAGCATCGGAGTGTCGTCATGGACATTCAATTTGAAGATCGAAGTCAAGCCGGGAAGGTGCTTGCCGGTCGGCTGGAAGCCTATCGCAATAACCCCGACGTGATCATCCTCGCGCTTCCGCGCGGCGGCGTTCCGGTCGGCTACGAGGTTGCGCACGCACTGCATGTGCCGCCCGACGTGTGCGTCGTGCGCAAACTCGGCGTGCCCGGTCACGAAGAACTGGCGATGGGTGCAGCGGCTCCGGGCAATATCCGCATCCTCAACGACGAAGTGGTGCGGGACATGCATATCCCGCATGCGATGATCGACGCCGTTGCCGAACAGGAACAACAGGAAATCGCGCGGCGTGAACGCGCCTACCGCGACGATCGCCCGACGCCTGCCTTAGATGGGAAAATCGTGCTGCTGGTGGACGATGGGCTGGCGACGGGTGCCTCGATGCGCGCCGCACTCCGCGCCCTGCGACTTTATCATCCGGCACGGATTGTCGTCGCCGTGCCGACCGCCGCTCCAAGTACGTGCGATGAACTGCGTGCCGAGGCTGACGATGTGATCTGCGCGATCACGCCGGAATCCTTTCGCGCGGTCGGGTTCTGGTACAAGTATTTCACGCAGACCACCGACGACGAGGTGCGAACTCTGCTGCATAGGGCGCGAGCTGAGCAATCGAGCGGGAGACGTGACGAGTAGCCACGCAATAAGTCCTCGAGTGGCTCATAAGGGGAGTGGGGAACATCAAGGGCATACAAACTGAATGAGATGAGCGGGATACTTGGGAAAGCGGTGGCGATAGAGTTGGCGGCGGTTCCAAGCGTAGACAAACAGCTTAACGGTGCGGCGCAAAGCCTCAAGGCAGCGAGAAAAGCAGCGCGATTTGCGAGCTAAGCGAGCGAGGTAATGGCGCAATTCCGCATTCACGCCCTCCACACGGTAGGTTTCACTTTTGTCCGGCATCGGGGTATGAATGCCGGGCGTGTAGACCAAGCAGTGGTAAAGCGGAAACAGGTCGCTGAAATAGAAGGCAGCTTGAGGTGCATCATCGACTATGCGCTGCAAGGTGGCTTCGGTTCGCTCGGCGGCAACCGCCCAGCCGACAATACAACTGGTGCGCCGATCCACCAGCGTCATCAGGTAGACGACGTTTTTTTCTGCTCGATGTAGGTAAACAACTCATCCATCTCCACGTTGTTCAGGGCAGAGGGCACCGGAGCAGGCGGCAACTGATCCGTATACGCCTTCACCCAGTACATGACGGTCTTGTGGTCCACTCCCAGAAAGCGGGCGATCCGGCGATAGTTGATGCCCTCCACACTCAGCTTCACCGCTTGTTGGCGCCATTGGTCGGGATAGCCGTGTTCGTGTGGCTCAGGCGTATATTTCCGTCCACAGTGCTGACATTTCCAGCGCTGGCTACCCGAGGCATTTTTCCCGTTTCTGACTTGGCGATCTTGGGCTTGGCAATAAGGACATGGGTTCATCCCTCTAGTTTATCTCATGCCCCCTAGATTCCCCACGCCCCTCATAAGTTCAACCTTGACATTGAGGAGGCGGTAAAAGTATACTTCGCCTCGTAAGGGGACGTGGTGTAGCGGTTAACACACTGCCCTGTCAAGGCAGAGATCGCGGGTTCGAAACCCGTCGTCCCCGATTACGTACAATATTAGGGTCAGAGAAGTCCACGCGAACCTCGGTGGGCTTTTTGCTTTCTAAGCCGACCGTAACATGGTAGTTCGGACGCAAGGACATCGCTACCACACGGTCTCCCCGAACCCAGATGCGTGCCACTATGAGTTGAAGCAGATTCCGTTGAAGCTGGGGATTGCCATTTGTCGTGTTCCAGTGGTACTCGAAATTCTCCAGCACGTCGGCTGCGGTCTCTAGGTCATCATCGGGGATTGGAGTGAGTTGCTCCAATTCCTGCTGCAACTTCACCCGTTGCTCAAGATAGGCATCTCTGTCGGTAACGAAGCCGTTATCCCAGCGAAAGTCCATGCGCTCGATAACGCCCTTGATCTCAGAAACCCGCGCATCCAACTTCTGGTCGCCCAGCAACTCGCCCATCGCGGCAACCATCCGGTCTCGCCAGTCCGCCGGGGGTTTGAGCGTCTTGAGAATCGCCACAACCTGATCTTCGACTTCCAAAGCATGAACCGAACCTTGTGGGCAGGAACGCCCGAAGTCACGAGCACGGCAGCGATACAGTAGATACCCCTCGTTACTATGTGGACGCATCTTGCCGTACTGATCGTCTTCGACCGATTCGGGCATGTTGGCAACACAGTCAGCGCAATAGATGAGATTGCGGAGCAAATACGTCCGGTGTTTCGGACGATATTCGTGGCTGCTCGCCCGTTGATAGCGGACGGCTTGGCAACGGTCAAAAAGCTCCTGCGCGATAACGGCATCGTGCTTGCCCTTGAACCATTCGACCTTCCCAGCCCATGAGCGTCGTCCATCCGAGTGGCGCATGAAAGGTTGGTATTTGACGTAGCCCAGGTAGGTACGGTTTTGCAGCATGTCACGCACCATGTCAGTTGAGAAGAACTTACCGCCTTTAGTCCTGTATCCTTTTTCGTTTAGGATGCGGGCGATCCGGTTATCACTATGCGTGCCGGAAGCGTATAGCTCAAACGCCAGTTGCAAGCCGGGCAGTTCTTCTTCATTCGGTACGAGAACAGCGTCTTCGGTCTTGTCCAGACCAAAGGGCGCTCGGTTGTTGTGATAGCCTTGCGCCGCGCGTTCATGCTTGCCTTTCACCGTTTCCTGCGCCAGATTGCGCGAGTACCAGTCCGCAACACTCTCCATGATGCCTTCAATCAGCGCGCCAATCGCGCCGTCGCTATCTTCCGAAGGCTCGGTGACTGAGAAGACCTTAATGCCGTAGTCGTGGCGCAAGAGGGATTTTATCGCCAGAGACTCGGTGCGGTTGCGGGCGAAACGGTCAAACTTGTGGACGATGATCGCGTCAAACGTCTTTGTCTTCGCATCACGCCGGAGATTGAGGAATTCCGGGCGGTTTGCGGTGCGACCGGACTGTGCCTCGTCCACGTAATAATGCACGATTTTGCCACCCTGTGACTTTACCCATGTATCTATCGCTCGGCGCTGCGCGTCAATGGAGAAATTGCCAACCTGCTCTTCCGAACTAATGCGAATGTACGCTGCAAAGCGCATCTCGTGTCTTTCCTTCTCTATGGTTTCCGGCTTTTCAGGCTGGATGAGTCGCGCTTCCAGCGCAACTTCATCAAGCGTTTCGCCGAATTTCGGCACAGTAAAAAAGCGCTCGCCCACCGTATGCGGGACAAACTTCACCGACTGTTGTTTTGTTTCACTCATACACTCCTTTCACTAGCCCAAACAAAAAGCCGTCAACGCTGGAATCGCATTGACGGCAAAGTAGGCGATACAATTGCCTCTTAGCCTTCCATGCTGGTTCACTCAGCGTGGTTGGTTAGCTCCTGGTTGGTGTTTCCAGCACCAGCCGGGGGCGTTTTCATTTCCTTATTTCCGATACTATAAGCCGTTCCTGATCTCTGTCAAGCAATTGCGCGTGTAACACCTTGCTGCGCCGCGCTGATAGTATCGAGGTGAGGGAAAAAGCAAAGTGCGCAACAGATGCACCAAGCGTGCAAGTTTCATTTCACGTGGGTACTAGACACAATAACGCGAGAGGCGGATTTCCTCATCCTGAAGACGTGTTCGATAAAGACGAAGCGGCTGTGCATAGCCTCTTGCAGTTGCCCAGTGAACGAGGCGGGTCAGGTCTCGGTGGCGGTTGAGAGCAGCTAGTGCTCCCCAGAATACACAGCGAGAAAGCTGACGCGAAGAACAGTCGTATTTCATAGCATTTTGAGTTTAGCAAGCCGCAGGGGAGGAGTTAAGCGGGGAAATAGGGGTTTAGATCGCTAGGACGATCTACTTGAGTTTCTCTCGCAAAGCGGCTTCGACTGCCTCGGCGCGCGTGCGGAACGTGCCTTTGAGCGCTTCGCCCTGCCAGCGGTAGCCCCAGCTTGCTGCGTCGCGCTTTTCGACTTGCAGACCGACGTGCCCCAAAGCTGCCAACAGACTTTGATACGATTCCACCACAAAATCCTGCTGCTTAACGTCTCGCTGCAAGTCCTCGACAGCATTATGCAACACGGGCAGCCATTCGCGCCCGCTGGCAACCCAATTGCGCTGCTGCATCCGGGGGTGCTCGACGAGATACTGCATCTGCTTAATCACGGACTCAAGAGCCGCAACTGTCCGCGCGTTTGGCTGATCTGACATGGAACTGATTCAAACTATTTGATTGAGAGGGATTGATAGTGCATCATGAGAGAAAAACCCGACCAAAGGTGATTTCTCATGAGCACTATCCCTACCAGTGTAACCGAAGAACCATTTGACCTGCATATCCGACCTTTTCTGAGTACCGCCAAACGAGGCTATCCGTGCAAAATCGCGCTGGTCAAAGTCTTCAACTATCTGCTCTACCGCTTGCATACCGGCTGTCAGTGGACGCAGTTGCCGATTGCGCCTGCGCGCGCCGACCCCGAAAAAAAGAGATTAGCTGGCAAGCGGTCTACTATCACTTCCAGAAATGGAGTGCCGATGGCAGTCTGGAGCGGGTCTGGCAACAAAGTATCCAGACGATCCAAACTGACCTCGATTTGACGCAGTTGAATCTCGATGGCAGTCACGCACAGGCGAAGAAGGGCGGTGAGAGTGTCGCTTATCAGCCTCGAAAACGAGCCAAAACCTCGAACATTCTGCCCATCACCGATGCTCAGGGCTATGTAGTGGCTTCGACCGGGATCGTCGCGGGCAACCATCATGATGCTTTCGACCTCAAACCGCACCTCCAAGACGCCTTTCGCAGGATGAAGCACTTGGGACTGACGATTGCCGGAGCCTACTTCAACGCCGATAGCGCTTTTGATACGCTGGAAGCGCGCAAGGTTTGTTTCAATCACCGGGTCATCCCCAACATCTGCGAGAACAAACGTAACCGCAAATCCGTCAAACCTGGACGGAAACGCCTGTTCAACGCCGCCATCTACAAGCAGCGGTTCACCAGTGAACGCAGTTTCGCTTGGATTGACAAGTTTCGGGCGCTGCTCATCCGTTTTGAGCGCAAGGATGCCAACTTTCTCGCTGCTCATCATCTTGCTTTTGCGCTCATTAATCTGCGCCACTTGTTTGCAGCAAAAGGTTGAATCACTTCATGGTTACAACTCCCCCTTGAACGCCCTGTCCAGCAGCGACGGCAGAAGTGCGTCGAGTTCGATCACTGCTTCTCGGTGCAAATTTCGTGCTTCATTTACGCGCGTTTCGAGTTGTTCTACGTGATAAAGCAATTCCCGTTGTTGTTGCAGCGGCGGCACAGGAACTTTTATTTGAATCAATTTCAGTGAATCACGGATTGAGGTGAAACGAAGACAGGAATCACAAGCGGGGGTGGATAGAAACGCTCCACCGCACGCACCAAGAGTTTGCGAAAACGGTCAAAGCGCAGCAGCGCGGGGATGAGCTTGTGCCGCCCTTTTCCGGGACGACGGGTAAAGAACCAGCGTGCCAGCACCCAGATATTCTGCATCAGCAACCCCAAGCCGAAGAGAAAAAAACGCAGCGCCGGGTTGCGGGAGTTGGTCAGCACCTTGACCTGGCGCAGCAGGCGGTAGGACGCCTCAATCCCGAAGCGGCGGCGATACTTGCGGTAGACTTGGTGAGGTGTCCAGTCGAGCAGCACCAACACGAAAGCGAGCCATTTGCGCTGCTTGCGCCTGGTTTTCGGGTCAGGTACACGCGTATCAACCAGCACCAGACGCGCCGTTGTGCCATCGGTGAAGGTGTAGTCGGTGGTGAAACTACCGCGTCCCTGACACAAGGCGCGAATACCGCCCTGCTTGCCGCGAATAGGACAAGCGAGGATGGATGCTTGGCGGGCGCGCTGCAAATAGCGCAGGATGTCGCCACAACAAAACCCCTTATCCAGATACAACACGGTCGCGTGCAGTCCCAGATACCCCAAGCGCTGTAATAAGCGTTCGACCACGCCGGGCAGGTCATCTTCGGGTAGTACATAGGTCAAGGCGAGCGTCAAACGCACCTCACGCCAGATGACATAGGCACTGGCGATGCGGAAAAAGTGCGTCGTCCCCGCTTTCGCCTGTCCTGAGCAGGTGTAGGTGAGCAGTTCCGGTGTCTTGCCGTAGAACGGCTCATCGTGGGTATCGATGGCGACCTCCAGACCGCCGCGCGGCATACCGACCGGAATCGCCGCTTGCAGCGCCGCGTTCATCTCCGCTTCTTGCTGACGCAACTGGCACACATCAAGCGCGGCATTCACCTGCTCGCGCAGCGTGTTGCCAGCTACTCCGCCACAGGTATCGGCACATACTGCTTCCAAACTGCTGCCTTCCGCCACTGCTTTCAGCAGCAAGTTGAACGTCTCGTTGGTCGTACTGCGATACCCCTCGGTTTTCAGGCTGAGGTGGCTTTCCATCACATTGAGCATCATCGCACGCACATCTTCGGCATTGAGCGCGTATTCCGGTATCATTTTCTCGACTTGGTTGGGTTGGGCGGTTGTGGTGACCTAAACCTAACCGAACCAAGTCACTTGTCAAGCGGAACTCAACTTTCGTGATTCACTGAATTTACTCTTATTGATTCGCGGGATGCCACTGACTTCCTGGTAGCCATGAAGGTTAATACGCCGCAAAGCAACGATGAGATATTCTAAAGTCACGTTTTCGCGTGGAGTGAGCACGAAAAGCGATGACGTACCAGAAAAACGCCCATCTACCGCGAATGCGACAGGGGTGTTTGAACTGATGACGCGCGGAATAACAAGGTGTTTTCCATCAAATTGATAGCTGTCAATGTAGCTCTGAATGCCCGTGACACTGTAAAGGGGATACTTCCCTGGTTTTTGCTCACTTCTTGGAATGTCATTGACCGGATGGAAATCTACGAGGCTGTCAAGGGCGATTAATTTGACGCCAGTAACGACAGGAAAGGTGTCAAGCCTTTCCGCTTGGATTGGCTCACTGACCTCAGACGACTCTGTTTGCTCGGTTTCAGAGGCAGTCTGTGAATCATGGATACTTTCTCTGTTTTGAGCAATTTCAACTCGTCCGCTGCTGGCTGTGCGGACGCGAATATAGCCTTCAATCGTAGTTATCAACGTGTTAAGTTCTTTACGAGGATCAAACCGTATATCGATCCGCTGATAGTCCGAAAGACTGAATGGAACAGCCTTTTGTACTTCGCCATGTGCGAGCACAGGAATAATAGCCAGTCTGTGACTTCTGGCGAAGTTAATCTCTCGATTCACCCACTCAGATTCTTTCGAGTTTGGGGACATCAACACGACAAGGCATTGAGTATCCTCAATTGCCCGTCCGATTTCTCGCTCCCAGGCAGGTGTACCAGGAATTAGCTCTGCATCAGTCCACACGAGCAAGCCATAATTCCTCAGAGCGTCGCGGACAAGCTGCATTGTCGCAACATCTGCACGGTTATAACTGACAAAGACATCCCACATGGTTATAGTTCGCCCTTGAACGCTCGATCCAATAGTGACGGCAGCAGCGCATCGAGTTCGGCGGCGGTTTCTGCTTGCAGACGCTTGAGAACGCTTAGCCGTGCTTGAAGCTCGTCTAAATAGGCGATAACTTGGCGCTGTTCACTCATATCAGGCAGGGGAAACTGAAGTTTGCGAATTCCCCGAAGCGGCACAGTCAGTTGTGCTGAACCAGTTGCAAATTGCGTTGCTTGCCGGAAAACGGTAGTGGAAGCCAACGCCCATCTTAGGTAATTCGGTTCAACAACATTTCGGCTTGGTTTAATGATAGCGATATGTCGCTGAAAGCAGAAAGGTGCATCTGTGTCCACAAGACACGGGACGCCATACGAACCCACTGCCGTATAGAGAACATCCCCGATTTCGGGTTTCCGTGTAGGAGAAAGTGCTTCGTAGTATTCCGGCGAAACAAAAGTGCAATTCTCAAAACCGATATATCCCTTCACAATATGACTGATAAAGATGAAGGATACACCCATGTCAACTTTTGGCGGCGAATTGTGATCACCATCGGTAACCGAGTTGGCAACCGCTTCTACCCTGACCAATTCGGCGTTGGATGTGAAGATCGTCTCATCAACCTTGCTAAGTAAAAGAGCCTCAGCCTCTTCCAGCGCGCCTCGACGCAGACCGCGCGCCTCCGCGATGCGGGAGGCAGCGGCGTCAATGTGCGCGACGATGCGGCGCTGCTCGTCAAGCGGCGGGAGGGGGATTTCGACTTCGAGAAACTTTTCAGGACGAATTCGATTCTTGCCGCTCGTCCCGTATGATTTCTCGCTGCATTGATACCAGAAATCAGGCGTTTTAGTCAGAAGGTAGAACCAGCGTGGATGGAGACGATCTTTGTCCGGCTCAAATGTGGGGAACTCCCCAGAGACATAACATCCAGCCAATTTCGCGTCAATTACGGAAACACTGCCGTTACGCGCCCAAATCTTGTTGACTATGATGTCATCGGCTTCGACGCGATACAGTACCTTATACTGCGTGTCTGCACCGTCCATTTGCTCGCGTTCGTAAGCACCTGCACCCCAAAGTCGAACCCCTACCTGCCGATAAATCTGTCCAGCAATGGGAGTCTCTGGACGCTCGACAGGCTGAGCAACTTCTCCAAGAGCTACGGTTGGGAAATCACTGCTCATACCCTGTGCCTGACCATCTGCCGAATCTCGTCCATGATCTCCGTGATGCGCTGCTCTTTTTGTAGGATGCTTTCCACCAATTCCTCCGGTGAGCGATGTTCCAGTGCGCTTTCGTTGTTCGGGTTATTGATGTCCAGATTGACCGAATTCACGTTCCCGTTTTCGTCGCGCTTGACCACATCGGCGGCGCGCACACGCCAGGCGTGCTCGTTCTCCGTTCGTGCGTTCCACCAGGCGATGCAGTCGGCAAACTCCTCGTACCGCATGGGCTGCGTCTTGGTGTAGTTCTTGCGTCCCTCTGGCAAGGCAATTTCGTAGTACCAGATGTCCTTTGTTGGCTGCGAGCGGTCGAAAAACAGGAGGTTCGTCACGATACCTGTATAAGGCGCAAACACCCCGTTGGGCAACCGGACAATCGTGTGCAAGTTGAAATCACGCAGCAGTTCCTCTTTGATGCGCGCCGCCACACCGTCAGCAAACAGCGTTCCATTAGGCACGACGACCGCCGCACGTCCTGGCTTCGGTTGGCGTTTTAGCCTGCGCATGATCAGTTGCAGGAACAAGAGCGCGGTCTCGGATGTTTGCTTATCGGCAGGAAAGTTTCCAAGAATGCCGCGCTCTTCCTCGCCGCCGAACGGGGGATTGGTCAATATGATGTCTACCCGGTCGCGGTCACCTATATCACTCAGATTGAAGCGTAGCGAGTTTCCGTAATCGATATTCGGCGCTTCGAGACCATGTAGCAATAAGTTCATTTGCGCCAGCAGGTAGGGGAGTGACTTGGCTTCGCCGCCGACAATGCTCCCTGTCTGCAACGTTCGCCAATCCTCAACCGTCTCGGCTTGTTTGCGCAGATGGTCGAAAGCTTCGACGAGAAAGCCACCTGTGCCGCACGCGGGGTCAAGCACGGTCTCGCCCAACTGCGGGTCGGTGACTGCGACCATGAAGCGCACGACTCCGCGTGGGGTGTAGAATTCGCCACTGTCGCCCGCCGCGTCGCGCATTTCACGCAGCAACGTCTCGTAGAGGTGACCGAGCGTATGGATTTCATCGCTGCTGGAAAAGTGAATGTCACTGACCTTGTTGATTACATCACGCAGCAAGTAGCCGCTTTCCATCCGGTTGTTGATGCCCCGAAAGACGGTGGCGATCACATCGCGCTGTGCAGCGCCAGGACGGTCGGGATCACTTCCCGACAAACCGCGAAGGTAACCGAACAATCCGGGGATGCGTATCAATTCACCGTTGTCGTCCTTTTCGCCGAAGATATGAGGCACTTCATCGTTGTTGATGAAATCGATCAGTAAGTCGCCCGTGATACCATCCGAAGGCGCAGCCCAATCGCGCCAGCGATATGGGTAGTCGATGGCGGGGTAGAACCGTTCACCCTCCATTTCCGCCTCCACCTCGCGTGCCTGTTCCATGTCGTCGAAGAACTTGAGGAACATGATCCTGGTCAACATCGGCAAGCGGTCAAGATCGCCGTTTAGCCCTTTGTCCTTGCGCATGATGTCGCGGCAGGACTTGACGATGGAGGAGAGGCGCTGGGCGGTGGTCAACGGTTTTTCAGTTTTCGATGTCTTTCGTGGCAAGTCAAAGCTCCCAAACAATGATTAGGAAGTAACCAAAGAATCGCGTGTGCTCTCATTCATCAACCATATGACAACCATTTACGCCACGTACAGGAGCGTCTGCAAGCGGTCAACGGCGAGTTGAAGATTGTTCGCGCCGCCAAAGAAAGCCGCAATCTCGACCGTATTTCCGTATGTCGATAACGGTGGCACTTTCAAGACTTCATTCAGAACGAATTGTGCTTCGCCGTGTTCCGCATATTTCTCCAGCAGTGCCAAAAGAATGTCGCGCGCCTTTGACGTATATTGCTCGAAGAATGCCAACTCCTCCAACTTCACCCGGTTCGCACGTTCGCGGCGCGTTCGAATCGGCGCATTGAACGCGACATGACACAGGAGGTCTAGGGGATCGGCGTCTGGCTGGTTAATGACAGCAGCTAACCGCTCAAAGAAGTGATTCAACCTTTTGCTGCAAACAAGTGGCGCAGATTAATGAGCGCAAAAGCAAGATGATGAGCAGCGAGAAAGTTGGCATCCTTGCGCTCAAAACGGATGAGCAGCGCCCGAAACTTGTCAATCCAAGCAAAGCTGCGTTCACTGGTGAACCGCTGCTTGTAGATGGCGGCGTTGAACAGGCGTTTACGTCCAGGTTTGACGGATTTGCGGTTACGTTTGTTCTCGCAGATGTTGGGGATGACCCGGTGATTGAAACAAACCCTGCGTGCTTCCAGCGTATCAAAAGCGCTATCGGCGTTGAAATAAGCACCGGCAATCGTCAGTCCCAAGTGCTTCATCGCGCGAAAAGCGTCTTGGAGGTGCGGTTTGAGGTCGAAAGCATCATGATGGTTGCCCGCGACGATCCCGGTCGAAGCCACTACATAGCCCTGAGCATCGGTGATGGGCAGAATGTTCGAGGTTTTGGCTCGTTTTCGAGGCTGATAAGCGACACTCTCACCGCCCTTCTTCGCCTGTGCGTGACTGCCATCGAGATTTAACTGCGTCAAATCGAGGTCAGTTTGGATCGTTTGGATACTTTGTTGCCAGACCCGCTCCAGACTGCCATCGGCACTCCATTTCTGGAAGTGATAGTAGACCGCTTGCCAGCTAATCTCTTTTTTTCGGGGTCGGCGCGCGCAGGCGCAATCGGCAACTGCGTCCACTGACAGCCGGTATGCAAGCGGTAGAGCAGATAGTTGAAGACTTTGACCAGCGCGATTTTGCACGGATAGCCTCGTTTGGCGGTACTCAGAAAAGGTCGGATATGCAGGTCAAATGGTTCTTCGGTTACACTGGTAGGGATAGTGCTCATGAGAAATCACCTTTGGTCGGGTTTTTCTCTCATGATGCACTATCAATCCCTCTCAATCAAATAGTTTGAATCAGTTCATTGTCTGGAAAAGCGCGGACGTGAACTTGAAAGATGGATCGCGCTCGGAGGGCAAGAAAATCCTGATTGACGGACAGCAGCGGATCACCGCGCTGATGGCGGCGATGCTTGGGTACGAGGTGGTCACGAAAGACTATCGGCGCGTCCGAGTCCGCATCGCTTTCAACCCAGTGGAGCGCAAATTCGAAGTGACGAACCCAGCCATCGAAAAGGATTCGACCTGGATTTCGGATATTTCCGTGCTGTTTGCGCCTGATTTCGAGAGCCGCCCGTTTGTGGATGCTTACTGCGGGCGGAATCCGACCGCCAGTCCTACCGAGATTGACAGGTCAATCTCGGCGCTACTGAAGATTGTCAACAACCCAATTGGTATCATCGAGTTGGATTCATCCCTCGACATCGAGACTGTGACCGAGATTTTTATCCGTGTGAACTCGGCAGGCGTGCCGTTAGGACAGGCAGATTTCGCCATGTCGAAGATCGCCGTCAACGACTCCTACGATGGACCCAACCTGCGCAAAGCCGTCGATTACTTCTGTCACCTTGCCGTAGCGCCTGACTTCTTCAGCCGCATTAGCGCCAACGACTCCGCTTTTGCGCAGACGGAATACTTCAGGAAAATGGCGTGGCTGCGCAGCGAAAACGATGACCTCTATGACCCCACCTACGGCGATATGCTGCGCGTGGCATTCACCTCGGAATTCCGGCGCGGTAAGCTGCAAGACCTGGTTGCCCTGCTGTCTGGACGCAATTTCGATACGAGGCAGCACGAGGAAGTCATCGTCGAAGATACATTCCGCCGATTGAGCGACGGCGTCTATAGCTTCATGAATGAAACGCACTTCAAGCGCTTCATCATGATTATCCGCTCAGCGGGCTTCGTCGATTCCGCGCTGGTGAGTTCGCAGATGGCTTTGAACTTCGCCTACATCCTGTATCTGACACTGCGGAAGCAAAACATCGCCGACGCAGAAATTGAACGATACGTGCGCCGCTGGTACGTGATGTCGGTCTTGACCGGGTGGTACTCCGGTTCAGCGGAGTCCGCCATCGACTTCGACATTCGCCAGATTGACAAGAACGGCATTCAGGCTTATGCCGAGGCAACTGCCAATGCGCAGCTTTCGGATACATTCTGGGACGCGGGGCTGCCTCAGCAGATGGATACCTCGTCTGCTTCAAGCCCATATTTCCACGTTTACCGGGCGGCGCAGGTCAAGGCGAACGACAAGGGCTTCCTCTCGCGCGACATTTCCGTACGCGAATTGATCGAGTACAAGTCGGACGTGCATCACGTCTTCCCGCGTGACCTGCTTAAGAAAGCCGGGTTGACGCGCGGGCAGTACAACCAGATTGCCAACTACGTCATCGCCCAGAGCGAAATCAATATCCAGATCGGGAACAAAGAACCGACCGCCTACTTCCAGCAGGTGATTGACCAGACCAACGGCGGCGGCAGACGCTACGGCAACATCACCGACCCGGACGAACTGCGCGAGAACCTGCGTATGAACTGCATTCCCGATGGCGTGGAGCACATGACCGTCGCGGATTACCCTGCCTTCCTGGTCGCCCGGCGGAAGCTGATGGCGCAAAAGATCAAGACATATTTTGAAGGTTTGTAACCGTGATCGAAAGCTCCGCGGCTATTCCGAATAATGAGATTTCGCGTGGTTTGAGGCTGTTCCGTATTGCGTTCAATGATCGCGTGCTGTGCGTAGTTTTAGGTAGACTCCAATGGACAATCCTTGGCGTTCTTTGCCACCACAACGCCCATATGTTCTTGAATCTGATCGCAATCCAATATCGTCATTTAACCAGCGTGCGAAACCAGAGGTACAAATTCATCTTGAAGCTCTCCCTGAACCGTATCTGGGCATTCCAACCGCACCTGTGGTGTTGCTCAGCCTGAATCCGGGCTTTGGACTGGAAACGCTCCCCTTTCACCAAGAAAGTCCCTATTTCAGAGAAACGCACCGGCAGAATCTGAATCACGGAGCGATGGAATATCCCTTTTACCTGCTTGATCCCGGAAACGCGGCGTCTCCC
Organism: uncultured Chloroflexia bacterium; assembly: GCA_963814185.1. Lineage (GTDB taxonomy): Bacteria > Chloroflexota > Anaerolineae > Aggregatilineales > Phototrophicaceae > Flexifilum. Next base: position 1,740,517 of record CAWFCF010000004.1, read on the forward strand.
GGTTATCAGTGGTGGGCGAGGCGCTTACGCAAACTGACTGAAAGCTGTGGACAACAGCGGGTAGCAAACCGGGTTTTGTGCGTCGAGTATTTCCCCTACGCTTCAGAACACTTCGGCTTCAGTAATATATTGTCCTCGCAACATTATGGATTCGATCTGGTACAACAAGCTATGAAGCGCGACGCTACCATTCTTGTGATGCGTGGAGAGCGCTATTGGTTAACGGTCATTGCGTCATTGAAGCACTACAGTCACTTCTATCGACTCAACAGCACCCAATCCGTCTATGTCACGGAAAACAACTGCCCAGATGGATTTCCAAGAATTGTAGATCGAATCCAGAGCACGGAATAGCGCTCTGGCGTCTGTCATATCCATCCCCTTTCAAAGGAGCGTGGCAGGAAAGGGATTGCATGTCCGACCTATTTGTGCTGAAGCGGCAGAGAACCGATACTGGACTGAAGAACGACCCGGTTTGAGGAGCAGTTCATGGCGACAGCAGACCAATATACGCCTGTTTTCCATGTGGGCAATAAACATTCGGCGGATTGCGGCAAACCACCGCACATTGATGGCAACATCCGCAAGCGCTATCACGGCTACTTCGAGAACGAGTACGGGGAACAAGCGATATTCGTCTACGACTACGAAGTGAACGAGGGAACCCTGTGGATGGGCGACGCCGGGTGGGAAACGCCGCATAAAGTTATTGAGGCGCGTGTGCCGGAGTTGGTATTAGGCAGAAACGAGGCGTTGTGGCTCTATAACTGTTGGATGACAGCAACGGGAAAGACGCCAAAATAGAATCCAAATGGGCTTTCCGCTTGGAAGCAAATGTCTGTGTCGGGACAGAGGTTGCCCTGTAGGCGGCAATCTGGTCGGGATCAAGCCCGCGCTAGGGTTCTCGCTCCTGGCTCATACGCTGCCGACAAAGTACGGCGCGGCACAGGCAAACACAAGCTTCGCGATGCATAGCACGCATGGATTCATATCGGAATTGACATCCCCTCTTTATCCTTCAATCTTGTCGCTCAGGCAGTGAATTGTCATAATCGGAGTGCGTTGGAAGCGAAAGTGGAAGAGACGATGACTGCTGAAATACTGGCTTCTGCCGACGACTGTCGATCCTTGTTTGAACGGATGGACCAACTCCGAACCCTGGCTCCCTGGGACTGGATGGAGGAAACCGACCTTTTCGGGGTTCAAGACCCGGATACCGGCGAGATCGGCTTCGTCAGTATCATGGGTATGGCCGGTGAACATTATGCCGTTGCCGTTTATCAGGGCGCGCGAGGCTTGTATGGTTTCTGGCATATGCAGGAAACCGGTCGTTTTCTCGAACCACAGGATATGTTCAACACGCCGCAGCTGCAAGCTTCCTTTGAAGACCGCGAGATGTTGGAGAAGGGTGACTACGGACTGATCAGAGCGCTCGGTTTGAAGTATCGCGGTCGGAACGCCTGGCCGATGTTCCGAAGCTATCGCCCCGGCTATGCGCCGTGGTACGTTGAGCCAGCCGAGGCTCGCTTTCTGGCTCACGTGTTAGGACAGGTGCAGCAGGTCGCGCCGCGGGTGCGGCAAAATCCGGACATCCTGGAACCCGGGGGCGATACGGATTATCTGGTGCGCACCGCTCAGAAGCTGAACGATGACTGGGTATGGCGGGACGAGATAAGGTCGATAGCACCGCCACCCCTGATCGGACTGACCATCGAGATCGACCCCGAATTATTGGCTGCCTTGAAATTACTACCGAAGGATAGGTACAAGCTCGAAGCGGATTTCTTCATGTCTCCCGCGATGGTCGGGGCAAGGAACGAGCGCCCTTATTTTCCTTACATATTGATGATGCTGGACGCGACGCACGATGTCATCCTCGGCATGGAAATGCTGTCACCGGTCCCCGCGCTGGAGCAGATGTGGGGACAGGTTGGACCAACAGCGCTGCGAATGCTGGCAAGAACCGGCGCGCTGCCAACGGAAATCCACGTCCGCGATGCTTTGCTTTACGGCATGTTGGTACCGTTTGCCAAGGAACTCCATTTCAGGGTGAAGCGAGTCCAGCGGCTTTCGCTGCTCGACCGTGCGAGAGCAGACCTGGAAGGTTATCTGCGGCGCTGACAGTCGTTTTTTGCGTGCGCAATTGGGTTTCGCCGTGGCGGGGACAAATGGACTGACATAGTCCAAGTAGGTGATCGAGCTGGCCGCCACGTCAGCGCGAAGAACGATGGGTACTTGCGGCGCGCCTCACAACACGGTAATGCGAATCGCGCGTCGTTGGTCTAGGCGCCACAAACCGGCCTCTTGTGCGGCTTCCACTGGCTGAACGGCAAGGCTATACGGGGGCAACGTGTTTTTCAGCAAATCCACTCTCGTCTCACCCATGTTTCGACGACAGACAGTGCTGGGAAGCAACGAGGCGCTTCGGCAGGACAATGGCTGGACGACTGCAACAGGCGAGATGCCAAAATAAGACCGAACGGGTTTTCCGTCCGGAGATGCCGATTATCAGGTTCGTTTGGTTAACCTGTGAGAGGCTTCTGCCACCAAACCTTGAGCGACGGGGCAGAATCTCAGTAGCGGTTCAGGGAAGAAACGGTGCTTACTACGTCTCGCCCACAAATCGAGCACACTCCAATTGGGACGGGAATAGGGAAGCAGGTCAAAATAGATACCTAATCTTGTCAGCTCCCTGTTGGATATGACATTCAACACTACAAGTCGACTGTATATCACTATACGATGATATGAAGTGGTACATGATTCGCTTAACTATTTGCGGACAGGTGGAGAGATATTTCCCCGCTTGATGAGATGAGCTGAATCCCCGTGTAGGGTGGGATGGAGGGGGCGTTATGGTTGATCCCACCAGACAGGCAATTCGCGGTTACGAACTGCAGGATCGCCTTGGTGAAGGCGACTGCAGTACAGTCTACCGCGCGTACCAGCCCGGCGTCAGGCGCGACGTCGCTCTCAAAATCATCCGCCCTGAATACGCCAATCAAGCGAGCTTTATCCGCCACTTTGAGACGGAAGCTCAGATCATTGCGCGCCTTGACCATCGTTGTATAGTTCCCCTCTATGACTACTGGCGTGATCCTAGTGGCGCCTATCTCGTCATGCGCTTGATGCGCGGCGGAAGCCTGGGTGCTCAGCTGCAACACGGCCCATTCGATCCACGAACTGCACTCCGCGTCATCGAGCGGATCGCCTCAGCACTCGACTGCGCGCACCACAGCGCTGTGGTCCACGGTGACATCAAACCGGCGAACATTCTGCTGGATGAAGCCCAGGAGACTTACCTGTCCGACTTCAGGATCACCGGCTTTGCGACTGCCGCAACCACAAGCGCCAATGGTGAAGGCTTCGACGGTTCGGTCAGATATTCCTCTCCTGAACAGATCAGGGGCGAGCGAGCCACACCTCAGTCCGACATCTATGCTCTGGGATTGGTGCTGTACGAAATCCTGACCGGGGAGTCTGCTTTCGGATATCGGGCTGGCTCCGGGACACCTCATGAACGTCTGGAATCCGAACACCTTACCGATCATCTGCGCAGCGCCGATCTGCCGGAAGCGTTGCGCGCCGTCATTCAGAAGGCCACCGCCCAGCGACCGCAGGATCGCTTTGCCAATGCCCTACGACTGGCAGCCGCCTTGCGCGAGGCTTTAGCCGCAGACGGCGAAATGGCTCCCCCTGAAGTCGAGAAGCTCCCGCTATCTCAGCGAGGCGCTCACCGACCGTGAGCTAGAGGTCTTGCAGTGGATGGCACGGGGATTTTCGAACCGGGAAATCGCCAGCGAATTGGTGTTGTCACTGGCGACCGTCAAGTGGTACGTGCATCAGATTTTCCAGAAACTGGGCGTGGAGCGGCGGCGCGAGGCGCTGGCCGTTGCCCAACGTCTGGGGTTGCTGGCAGTCGAGACTGCTCTGCCCGATGGGGCGCTGGCTCAGGCGCTCCCCGTTGATGCCAATCCGTACAAGGGTCTGAGGGCATTCCAACAGGCCGACGCACACGATTTCTTCGGACGTGAGGTTCTGACCCAGCATCTGCTGAGACGGCTGGCGGAGGCCGGGGAAGCAGCACGTTTTCTGGCGGTGGTGGGAGCGAGCGGCAGCGGCAAGTCCAGCGCGGTGCGGGCGGGCTTAATCCCGGCATTACAGCGCGGGGAACTGCCGGGCGCTGAGAAGTGGTTCATAGCGGATCTGCTGCCGGGCAGCCACCCCTTCGAGGAACTGGAGCTGGCGCTTTTGCGCATCGCGGTGACTCAACCGACCGGATTGGCGGAACAACTCCGGCGTGACCAGCGCGGCTTACTGCGGGCGGCACGGCTGGTGCTTCCGGACGACACCAGTGAACTGTTGCTGCTGATCGATCAGTTCGAGGAATTATTCACCCTAGTGGCCGATCCGCTGATGACCCGGCGCTTCCTCGATCTGCTCTGTACCGCCATAAGCGATCCACGCAGCCCCCTACGGGTCATCATCACGCTGCGTGCCGACTTCTATGACCGTCCCTTGATGGTCCCCGGTTCCAGCGAACTGGTGCGTTGTCGCACCGAGGCTATCGTCCCACTCACGCCCACCGAGTTGGAACGGGCGATTGTCCAACCGGCTCAGGGCGCCGGCGTGATGGTCGAGCCGGGGCTGGTGGCGGCGATGATCGCCGAAGCCAACGAGCAACCGGGGACGCTGCCGCTGCTGCAATACGCGCTGACCGATTTGTTCGAGCGCCGTAACGGACGGACGATGACACTGGCGGCGTACCAGCGGTCAGGCGGCGTGTCAGGCGTGCTGACCCGCCAGGCAGACGAGTTCTTCGACGACCTGAACGAGCCAGCACAGGCACTCGTCAGGCAGTTGTTTCTCAGGCTGGTGACGCTGGGCGAAACCGGCGAAGACCTGCGCCGGCGGGCGCTGCGTTCCGAGCTGAGCGAGCTGACCTCAGCGCCAGAGATGATGAACCACCTGATCGATACATTGGGAGCATACCGCCTGCTGACCTTTGACCGTGACCCGGCAACCCGCGCGCCGACGGTCGAAGTGGCGCACGAGGCGCTGATTCAACGCTGGGATCGACTGCGAGACTGGCTCGACGAGAGCCGCTCGGACGTCCGCCAGCAGCGCTGGCTGATGGGTGCAGCGTCGGACTGGGAGCAGTCCGGGCGGGAGCGCAGCTACCTGCTGTCTGGCTCGCGCTTGGCTCAGTTCGAGGTCTGGGCGGAGATGCCGACGGTGGCTCTGACTCAAGACGAGCGCGCCTTCCTCGACGCGAGCCTCGCCGAGCGGCGGTTCCAGCGTACCCGGCGGCGGCGTCTGGGCAATGCTGCCCTGTCATTGGTGATCGTGGTTGCTGTCGTCATGGCAATGCTGGCGTTGATCGCAACTGACCGCGAGCAGCAGGCGCAGTCAGCGCACGAAACTGCTCGCGACGCCGCTGTCGAGGCGCGGGAGCTGGCGCTGGTGAACGCGGCGCGGCGGCGCTTACCGGCGGTGATGCCGACACGGCGCTGGCGCTGGCGGTTGCGGCAACCGCATCCCCGATCCCCCGCCGGAGGCGCAGCTCATCCTGTCCGAGGCGGCTTACCAACCTGGCACAATCCACCTTTTTCAGGGGCACACGGAAGCGGTTCAAGATGTCGCCTTCAGCCCGGATGGGCGCTTTGCCCTCTCCGGCTCGACAGATAAGTCGGCGATTCTCTGGGACGCTTACCCGGCATCGCCCACCTTCGGCACGATCCTCCACCGCTTTCAGCACGACTACGACGTGTTTACGGTCGCCTTCAGCCCGGATGGCCGCACCGCCATGACCACTGGTGGCTTCACATTGTATCTCTGGAACGTAGACCCGAGTTCGCCGAGCTTCGGCGCGCTGATCCACACGTTTAAGGGACACAGTGAGGGGATTACCACCATCGTTTTCAGCCCGGACGGTCGCCGCGTCTTCTCCGGCTCCTGGGATCAGACGGTGGTCATGTGGGATGCTGATCCCACTTCCCCCACCTTTGGCACTGCCCTTCATCGTTTTGAGGGACAAACCGACGGGAACTACCGAATCATCTTCAGCCCGGATGGCCGTACCGATCTGTCGATTGCGCCGGGTGGACAGGCGGTCGTTCAGTGGGATATGGACCCGAATTCACCGACGTTTGGCAGCGCGCTGCACCGATTTGAAGGAGAGGGCGCGGTGAACGCGGTGGCTTTCAGCTTCGATGGACGCACCGCGCTCTTTGGCGGCGACGCGCTGATCCTGTGGGACCTGCAAACCCACGAGATTGTGCGCCGCTTCAGGATACAAATAACGGTGTATACCCTCAGTTTCGGTCCGGATGGTCGGACCGCCCTCACGGACGCCGATGACATGATCGCGCTCTGGGATGTCGAGAGCGGGACGCAGTTCGCCCGGCTGGCCGGACATACCGACGGTATTCCTTCGGCAGTTTTCAGCCCGGATGGGCGCTATGTCCTGTCGGGGTCAGCGGATAGTACCCTCCGCCTTTGGGATGTGCAGAACGGGGCAAAGCTGCGGACGGTCGCTAGCCCGCCAACTCCCGCCGGAGCGCTCGACATCGCCGATCTCAGCCTGGATGGCCGCAAGATACTCGCCTACTTCCCCGCAGTCGATCACGAAGTGTCGCAGCCTGCCGCCATCCTGTTCGACGCTGCCTCTGGCGCGGAACTCCACAGCTTTGGAGGCTATGGGTACGTGCAGTATTGGGGAGTCGCATCTGCCCGTTTCGCGCCGGATGGTCGCACCGCCCTCATCAGTGGCGTGAACGGCGAAATAATCCTGTGGGATATGCGAACTGGCGAGCGCCTGCTCACCTTCCCGCCGGGTCACAGCGCTTCGTGGTTAGCTGCGAACGGCACCTTTACTGCCTTCAGCCCGGACAGGCGCACCGTCCTTTCTGTAGCGAAGGACTGTCAGGCGATCCTGTGGGATGCGGACGTGCATTCGACCTCCTTCGGACAGCTCCTACGACATTTTGTCAGCCGTCCGGGGGAGTGTCAGGCAAATTCCTCCCCGGTGTTCAGCCCGGATGGGCACACGGCGCTCGTCGGTACACGCGAGGGACCAATTCTCCAATGGGGTGTTGAAACCGGGCAGGTGATTCGGCGGCTGATCGGGCACACCAGTCTGGTATGGGATGTGGCGCTCAGTTCTGATGGGCGCACCGCCCTCAGCACAGCATCCGACAATTACCTCATCTTGTGGGACACGGAGACCGGTCAGGAAATCCGCCGCTTCGTCGGACAGAAGAACTATGCGCTCTCGGTTGCCTTCAGCCCGGATGGTCGCACAGCTTTCTCGGATGATTCTTCCGGGGCGGGCGTCACGCAGTGGGATGTCGCGAGCGGCGAACCGATCCGCCAATACCCTGACGCCGGTTACGGCGTATTCGTAAGTCCCGATGGGAGCAGTTTCTTCTCAGCGCCGGAGGAACGCAGCATCGCCCAATGGCGCATCGACACACTGGACGAACTGCTGGCGTGGACGCTGGCGCACCGCTACGTGCGCGAACCCACCTGTGACGAGCGGCGGCTGTATCAGCTTGAGCCGCTGTGCGCTGCGGACGGCAGCTTCCCGACCCGCACGCCCTATGCGACCGCTCAACCTGCAGCGACCGCCACCGCCACGCCAGCGACCGATCTGGCGCATACACCTATAGCCACCGCCACGCTGACGATCACGCCGCCTCCGCCCTCGTTCACTGCCCACCTGGGCGCGAATCGCGGCTTCGTGGCAGTCGGCGAAACCCAGTTCTGGACATATGCCGGGCACACGGGTGAGGTGTTGACCCTGCGGGTGACTGCCGACCACCCCGCCAATTGGGACAGCCGGATTGAAGGGGAAACAACTCCAGAGGGTGGCTGGTTCGACAGCCGTGTCTCGGTGACCGCGCCAAATGGTACCATCATGCTCACGGGGTACAGCTATCCCTGTCTGAATGACATTCAGGGCGGCGTCAACACCAATTCGCTGGTGGAAGGGCTTGCGCTGCCCAAAGACGGCATTTATTTCATTCTGGTCAGCGGTTGGCAGTTTCAGACTGGCGGAGCCTATACCCTGACCATCGAGTCTTCGCTGCCAGGAACACACACTTCAGAGTGCTCGCCATAGTGAGGTCAATGCTCGCTCAGGCTGCTGACCAGCTCATCGACCTCGGGCAAACCACAGGGGCGCTGCGCAGCTTTCTCAGCGCCCCATCTAGGCGTCGCGTGTGAGTTCCGATTCCCTTATTCGCTGATCAGTCCGACCGTAGCAGGCGTGCCGCTGTTAATCGCCTGTTCTAGCCGCTGCACGTATGCGGTCTCTAGGGCGCTAGCCCGATCGCCGGCGCAGCCCAGGTAGTTCTGATAGCTTGCCAACGCCTCATCGTACTGCCCGGACATCAACTGGGCGTCACCCAGATGCCAGTAGATTACGGCATAGTAGATAGAGTTTTCCAGAGCGCTCTGGGGGACTCCTTCGAGGGTCTCGCCGTATAGCTCGACAGCCCGGTCATAATCCCCTTTAATGAAATAGTAGTTTCCCACGAGGTATGCAGCCATCGCGTCGCTATACGGCTCTTTCTCGCCGGGATCAGGGAGGAACTGCGCGTGAGCTGCTGATGGCATCGTGACGCTGAACAAGATGAACAGGACCGCCAGCAAAAACGCGAACCAGAAGCGACTGTGGGATTGGATTGCCGACGTTATTGAGAAGTTGCGCCGGAGAGTTGATCGAGCTTGATGACCCAGCCTTTCGCTTTCAGCGACGCGCATTTTCTGCGCCCGGTAGACCTTGTCTTGCGCGTAATAGTCATTTGCGTCTCGGAACATAGTTGGCCGTCCGGTCTATTCCTCACCCATGAATTTCACCCTCACTTTAAACGAAAGCAGCGTCCGCATCATCAATCGGACAGGTGGGAACATGGGTGGGAAAAAGGAGGGGCAAGCCGAAGAGTGTTGCGACAATCGCTCCCTTCAAATGCAGCCAGTGCCGACAATGAAAATGGGACAGAACCGTAGGGATGGGTAAGAAGATCAAAACGAGCGGCGAAAGTGTGAACTAGCAGTGAAGACGATTCGCGGCAAATTGAACGTTCCAATGAAAAACGTGCTTGTCTTGGGAGAGTCGTTTGACCAGTGCGGTAAAGATGGGATGATCTTTGCTTGTGTACGGAGGAACTAAGAAGAGTATACGCGCGGTCGGACGAGACCCGTCGTCCCCGTCGAGCACATGATGTGTTCAATTCATCAAGCCCGTTCCGATTGAGCGGGCTTTCTCTTTTCCGAGATTTCTGTACACACGTGTACGATGTCTAGGGGGAGACAAGCTTAAGATCCTAAGGCAAAAGTGCGACGTTCCGCGTGGGATTCACATTCACCCTCCACGCCGCCATGTCGGTTGGGGAAAATTCCGTATCATGGAGCCGCCTGGTCTTCAGCGAGTAATGGCGGCTTAATCCCTTCAATGCCTGAGGGTGTAGAAGAACCCTCCGACTGATGTTTATTGGCTAGCTGTTTACAGTTAGCCCGATGCGAATTCACTCAATTCGTGCAGCGATGACGCATGATTTGGACGGTCTCGCGTTGCGCTGGCTCAGCTCGCCTTTCAGCCATCAGTTTCCATAAGACGTAATTTGTTTGTCGAGCAACTGCAAAACTCGCACAAAGATCATCGTCAAGAGGTGACTTCTGTCACTGCGTCCAGGACACGCCGAAAGCCTACACTGTATTCAGAAAGTTGAATGTAGTGAGTGCGACGATGGAAGAATTGGCTGACCTGTTGAAAGCGATGGCACATCCCACCCGGCTGCAAATCCTCACTATGCTGCGCCAGGGCGAGATTTGTGTCTGTCACATCGAGAACGCGCTCGGCAAGCGCCAACCTTACATTTCCCAGCAGTTGATGGTGCTGCGTGATGCTGATGTCGTTGAGAGCCGCAAGGATGGCTTGCAGGTCTACTATCGCATCAGTGACCCACGTGTCTACCACCTGCTCGATGCTGCGCTGGGGGAACTGGACACCGCGAATTTCATCCCCCTGCCAGACTGCTCGTGTCCGGCCTGTACGTCCGCTACACCCATCAAGGTCGACTAAAGGAGAATTCTCATGCTTGAAGTCAAAGTCCTGGGTTCAGGCTGCCCCAACTGTCAGCGCCTGGAGCGCGAAACGCGCTCCGCACTCGACGAGGCGGGCATTGCCTATCAACTCAGCAAAGTCACGGAATACGGCGACATCGCCGCTTACGGTGTTCTCAGCACGCCGGCGTTGGTCCTTAACGAGAAAGTGGTTTCCGCCGGGCGCATCCCGGCACGTGCGCGGATCGTGGAACTCGCCCGCGCCGAGTCGGTGTAATCGCCGGAAGCCCTGTCGATCAGGGCTTTTCTTGCGCTCTTCCATATTCGTTTTATCGAATGTAAAGGCCAGATCATGGCATCACAAACGCAAGAACTCAGCCCGGAACAGACCACGCGCCGGGATTTCGGGCTGGTCGTCCTCTTCCTGATCCTATGGTGGATCGTCTTCAGCAACTTGCAGGCGGTGGTGGATTTTGTGACCTATCGTCTTTTGGGGCTGAACGCGGAACAACATCTCGGCAGCGCGCTCAATTTCTTCCTCTACGACGTGCCCAAAATCCTGCTGCTGCTTTCGGTAATGATCTTTCTGATCACGCTGGTGCGCACGTTCATCACCCCGGAACAGACGCGCCGCTGGCTGGGCGGGAAACGCGAGGGTGTCGGCAACGTACTCGCTGCCGGAATCGGCGTCATCACGCCTTTCTGTTCGTGTTCGGCAGTGCCCCTCTTCATCGGCTTCGTCGAGTCGGGGCTACCGCTTGGCGTAACCTTTTCCTACCTCGTCGCCGCACCGATGGTCAATGAGATTGCGCTGGTCATGCTCTTCGGTATGTTCGGGTGGCAGGTCGCCGGATTGTACTTGCTCTCCGGTCTGGTCATCGCGGTGCTGGCGGGGATTTTCATCGGGCGATTGGGCATGGAGCGCTACGTCGAGGACTTCGTCTATCAGGTCAGAGTCGGCAGCAAAGGTCAAATGGTTGAAGACCGGCTGACCTGGCACGAACGCTTCGTTCAGGCAGCCGAAAGCACGCGCGAGATCGTGGGCAAAGTCTGGTTGTTCGTCGTGGTCGGGATCGCCATCGGAGCGCTGATTCATGGCTTCGTTCCCGACGATTTTCTTGCCGAAACGCTGGGCAAAAACTCGTTCTGGACAGTGCCAGCAGCGGTAATTCTAGGCGTCCCACTCTATTCCAACGCTGCCGGGATCATCCCGGTGGTCAGCGTCTTGATGGACAAGGGCGTCGCGCTGGGCACGGTGCTGGCGTTCATGATGTCGGTCGTGGCGTTGAGCCTCCCAGAGATGATCATCCTGCGCCGGGTCATGAAACCGCGCCTGATGGCCGTCTTCATCCTCGTCGTCGCCTGCGGCATTGTCTTGACCGGCTATCTGTTTAATGCGGTTTTGTGACTGAGTCTATCGTTCCAACATGGAGGATGACTGATGACCACACCAACACCGACCGTAGCTGCACCGGCTCAACAACCGAGCATTTTGGGGCGATTATCGGTGCTCGACCGCCTGCTGCCGGTCTGGATTTTCGTGGCGATGGCCGCCGGGATCGCGCTCGGCAAACTGTTTCCCGCGCTCGCGCCTGCACTGGACTCGGCGAAATTGGACACGGTATCGCTCCCGATTGCTATCGGGCTGTTATGGATGATGTACCCGGTGCTGGCAAAGGTGAAGTACGAGAAAATCCCCGCCATCGTGAGCAACTGGAAGATGTCAGGAACGTCGCTGTTCCTGAACTGGATTGTCGGTCCGCTCCTGATGTTTGGCCCTCGCCTGGATATTGCTGCCCGACCACCCGGAATACCGCACCGGATTGATCATTGTTGGATTAGCACGGTGCATTGCTATGGTGCTGATCTGGAACATGCTCGCTTGCGGGGATAATGAATACGCGGCGGTGCTGGTTGCCATCAACTCGGTCTTCCAGATCGTGATGTATACCGTTCTGGGCTACTTCTATTTGACGGTCTTGCCCGGCTGGCTGGGCGGCGGAAGTGTCGCGCTGAATATCTCAATGGGGACGATTGCCAAAAGCGTCCTCATCTTCCTGGGTGTCCCGCTGGCGGCAGGCTTCCTGACACGCTTCATCCTGGAGCGCGCTAAAGGAGAAGCCTGGTACGAGACGAAGTTCATGCCTCGCCTCGGACCGACGGCCTTGATTGGGCTGTTGTTCACGATCATCATGATGTTCTCGCTGAAAGGCGAAGTGATCCTGGAACGCCCGCTGGACGTGCTTCGGATCGCGCTGCCGCTGCTGCTCTACTTCGGAATCATGTTTGCGCTGTCGTTCGGGCTTTCCTATCTGCTCAAGTTTCCCTATGCCGATGCGGCAACCATCTCCTTCACGGCAGCCAGCAATAACTTCGAGTTAGCGATTGCGGTTGCCATCGCCGTCTTTGGTTTGGCGTCGGGCGAGGCGCTGGCGGCGGTCGTCGGTCCGCTGGTGGAGGTGCCAGTCCTGGTCGGTCTAGTCTATGTGTCGCTCTGGTTAGGGCGAAAGTTGTATCCTGGCGGCTCACGGTGACGGTCAAACGGCGACCATACCTGGATAAATGCCAACGCCCACTTTCAGACAAGGCTCGAAAGGAGTTGAACCATGAAGCGCTACGTCTGTGCAAAACAGCCTGGACCGGGTGGAACCCACTATCGTGTGAGACCTGCTGTAGGTGTCTGCCATAACTGCGGCGTTGCCGTGTGTGCCGAACACAGTTATCGCGCGCCTGAGCCAGGCTTGCCGCTGCTGTGCCCAAGCTGTGCAAAGCTTCTTTCTGGGTGATCAGAAGGTGACACGGGTTGGGAATGCGAGAAGCTCTAAGCCGCTGTTAACATATTGCTGCTGGATGACTACAACGGGAAAACGCCAAAGTAAAAACCGAGCGGATCTTGCCGCTCGGAGATAACGAAAACAGTTCGGGTTGCCTACGCCATGGCAAGGTTCTTCCACCAACACTTGAGCGGCGGAATAAGATATAGATTGTACATGGAAGGCATCGAACCCCGTCGTCCCCGCTGAGTACAAAATATGTTCAATTGGTAAAGCTCGGTCGCTAGATCGGGCTTTTTCGTTTGTTCGATTTTCTGTACATGCGGGTACGACCTTAAGTAGGTTACCGAAAGTTCTTGTGGAAAGTGAACCGTTCAGAAAAGGACGGTTCATTTTGTTGAGTTAAGACGCGATCCACATTCTGACATAAAGCAGCAATGGTCGTGAACAACTTGTTTGCCCACGCGGTTTGCTTCAAGTGACGCCAAAAGCGTTCAATCGCATTGAGTTCTGGGCAATATTGGGGCAACCAGAGAACCCGCACTCGGTGAGCAAACAAGCTGAGCATGGCACGCACCGCTGCACTGTAATGGTAGGAAGCATTGTCCAGGACTAAAATGACCGACTGGTTCGAATAGGTCTTGACCAACACTTCCTCGAGAAAAGCGACAAACCCCTCGGTGTTTTTCCGCTCAACCTGAAGACTGGTGACGTTATCCGTCCGCCAGTTGTAGGCTCCAATCACATGCAGATACTCCCGTTTGCCACTGAAGGCGGGGATGGTTTTCTGCTGTCCTCGCTTCATCCAGCAGTTAGAGATCGGGTAATTCAGGCTCAAGGTGGTTTCGTCCACAAAGAGAAGCTCGAAATCACCACGTTCTGCCCCCTTTTTAGCTCCTCGAGTAATTCAGCAGCTTGTTGCTTGGCGGTTTGGTTTTGTTTGGCGCTTAAATCGCGTTTGGGTCGTCGGTAGACGTAGCCTTCGCGTTCCAGCACCATGGCAAACCGGGTTTGACTCAGACGAATGCCCGTCTTTTGCTCCAGATGTGCCCGTAACCGCTCCATCGTCCAGACGGTGAAACTGTAGCCGTAGCTGGCAGGGTCACACTCCAGTGTTTCCTCTAAGACCCGGCAATACTCTGCTGTCGCTTTCCGCGGACGCCCGCTTCGAGGTTGATCTTGTAACCCTGCCAGACCCCCTTCACGCCAGCCTCGATGCCACGTCCAAATCGTATTGGCACGAAGCGCCACCAGTTCGGCAACCTGCTCCGGTTTATATCCCTTGTGGAGCAGACGAAGCGCGATGGCTCGTTGCCGCACTTCAGGATGCGGTGAATAGTTGATCGCTTGCTCCATCTCGGCAAGCTGCTCGTCTGTTAGCGTAAAATCCACTCGTCGGCTCATCCTTGCAAGTTTACTGCGTTCGTGGATTTGTTTCGAGAACCTACTTTAGATCGGTGAATGATGAAAACGAATCGTGAGAAACCGTTACCAAAAGTCAACGTTGAATTCGCGGTCAGTGGCGACCTCGGCAGTATGACCGGAGCGAAAGTGAGATCACTTTTCTGTAATCCGATCTATGTTGGAATAGACGGCTTTCCAGCCCTCATTGATGATGAGACCTGGGTGCGCGCAGCGGCTCGTATGATTCGAGAGGAAGGCGCGGAACAGTTCTTGGTGAATATGCTCCATGTATTACGACAGTCGCTCCCCCCAGATGCAGCAAGTGCCGAGGACGAGAATGGGACAGAGCCGTAGGTAGTTCAGGAAATCAAAACGAGCGGCCTCGCTCCGCTCGTTTTGATTAAACGGCGAACGCGTGAACTAGCAGTGAAGACGATTCGGTGTAAATTGAGCGTTCCACAAGATAACGTGCTTGTCTTGGGAAAGTTTTTTGACCAATGAGGTGAAGATGGGATGGTTTTTGCTGGTGTAAGGGGGAATTAAGAGGAGTATACGCGCGGGGACGACCTTCGGAGATTCGATAGCCCAAAGGCAGGATCATCTCCAAGTATGTGTGGACATGACAATTAGGAATCCTACTGGCTCGAACAGCCTCTTTTCATTCAACTGATCTTGACATTCCCGAGCAAAACGCTATATTCTGAATAGTGAACGTTCACGTAAACGTTCACGGTACTTAGTTTATCAATGCTTTGGGCGACAAAATGCCGTTTTCTAGAAAAGAGCGCATCTCGATCAAACAGGTCGCCAAAGAGGCGCACGTTTCTATCCAGACTGTCTCCCGTGTAATCAATGAACAACCGGGCGTTTCGCTTGAAACGCGTTCCCGTGTCCTCAAAGTCATTGACGATCTTGGTTACTATCCAAGCCGCGCCGCCAAAGCTATGCGCGGCGCGAGCCGAACGCTGGGCATTGTCGGTTTCGGACTGGAATTATACGGACCCTCACGTACCTTGGTTGGTGCTCAGCGAGAAGCAAGCAAGAACAACTACGGCATTGTCCTCGAACTCATTCAGGATCCGGAAGACCTCGATTTACGTTCCATCTTTGAAGTGATGTATTCGAACCATGTCGATGGTGTCGTTTGGTGTATCCCCTATATTGGCAACAACGTCGATCTTGTGGTCGACTATTTAGACACGGTCAGCATTCCTGTCATCTTCACCGACGTCCCTCCCTCGTTACACGACTTGACCGTTCAAAGTGATAACTATCTGGGAGGGAAGCTCGCCACCAACCACCTGCTTGAGGCTGGTCATCAGATGGTCGGATTGATCACCGGTCCCATGTCCTATTTTTCTGCGCGCGAGCGCATGCGCGGCTGGGAAGATGCGCTCCGCGACCGGGGCATAGCCTTTGATGGTAGTTGGGTGGTCGAAGGGGACTGGGGCGCACCAAGCGGCGCCGCAGGGCTTGCGCGTCTGGTTGACCAGCATCCTGAGCTAACGGCGATTTTTGCGAGTAACGATCCGATGGCGCTGGGACTACTGTCGGCTGCCGCCCAACTCGGTTTGGCGGTGCCATACGACGTGGCGGTGGTTGGTTACGACGACATCGCCGAAGCCGCTTTCTTTCAACCGCCGATCTCCTCAATCCGCCAGAACGTGGTGGCATTAGGCGAATCGGCGGTATCACAGGTCATTCGCGCGATTGATTCCTTGGCGATACGGGGTACCTACCACGCCGAGCAGAGCTTGATTACTCCCGAACTCGTGATCCGGGCATCCTCGACGCCAGCCGAGCGCCGAAGCGCGAATTAGAAAAATCGCCTGTGAGAAAGGAGTCGCTGCGACACCATCACCCAAATAGATCATTCAAGAAATCCGCATAGCCGACTGGAGGCAAAGACATGTCACGGCTCATGAAAACATTGTTGATCGGAATTCTCGTTCTACTGCTTGGCTCGGTTGTTTTCGCTCAGGATAGTCCTTCGGGGACGATCACCCTGTGGGGATGGTCCTATGATTCCATGGAAAAAACAGGGCTGATCGACGCCTTTAAGAAAGAATACCCCAACGTCGACGTCCAGATCGTCGTCTACAACGCGAGTGACACCTATCAGAACTTGCAGCTTGCCTGTTCAGCAGGTCAGGGCGCCCCGGACGTGGTCCAAATCGAAAACAGTCATCTGGCAGGGTATGTGGCCCTGGACGGCTGCCTGACAGACATTACGGATCACGTCGAATCGATGCTTCAGGACTTCAACGCTTACAAGTGGCAGGACGCAGAACATGACGGGCGCTACTATGCCGTTCCCTGGGATTCCGGTCCCGTCGTCCTGTACTACCGCCAGGACATCTTCAAAGACGCTGGTCTGCCAACCAATTCAGCGTCGGTCAGCGATCTGGTGTCCACGTGGGACGGCTATCTGAATGTCTGCAAGACGGTCATGGATAAGACTGGTCACACCTGCTTCGCCAACAGCCGCGCTGCCAATGATGCGCGCCTGTATGAGATCATGCTCTGGCAGCAGGGGCTTGGCTATTATGACGCGGCAGGCAAGGTCACCGTCGATTCGCCGCAGAACGTGGCGACGCTGGAAAAGCTCGGTGAATTCTGGGACGCGAACGTGACCTCGGATTCACAGCCCTGGACCGATCCCTGGTACGCCGAACTAGGCGGCACGGGGGCTGATTCGACGGCGACTCTCGTCGAAGCATCCTGGATGGGTGTGTTCCTGAAGACGTGGATTGCAGTGGATATCCCCGGCGCATGGGGCGTGGCGTACATGCCAGCCTTCGCCGATGGGCAGGTCCGCGCAGCCAACGATGGCGGCTCCACGCTGGCGATCCCGGCGGAAAGCGCCAACAAGGATGCTGCCTGGGCGTTCATCGAATTCATGTTGGCGCGCCCTGAAAACCAGATCACCCAGTTCGCCTTCAATGACTTCCTGCCTGCGCTGGAAAGCACTTACTCCGATCCGATCTTCAACGAGCCGGATCCCTTCTTCGGCGGTCAGACGCCGCGCCAAATCTATCTGGACGTAGCGAAGAAAATCCCCGCCGCGACGGTCTATGGCCCGAACTACAGCCTGATGAACGGTCATGTGGCGACGGCCATTCAACAGTACGCTACTGGCGCAGCGTCAGCTCAGGACGCGCTGACGGAAGCGGCAGACACCATTCGCCGCGAAACTGGCATGCAATAGTACGCGTTCTTTCGGTGGGGGCAACAATGCCCCCACCTTTTACAATATTGCTGCTTCTTTATCTGGATACCTGCCCATGAGCTTCCAAGTGTCCCCAACCCGAGTCAACTCCCCGTCCGAGGCATCTGCCGCCGGTAGTGAAGGCATGTACCGATCCCAGAACCGCTGGGGGTTGTTATTCGTCTCGCCATTTTTTCTGCTCTTCGCGGTTTTCGGGTTGTTTCCGTTGATCTTCTCGCTCATTCTGAGTTTTTCCGACTGGAACGGACGCGGGGGCATCAATTTTATCGGGCTGGACAATCTCAACCTGATCTTGCAGGATCGCGTTTTCTGGCAGTCGATGCTGAACGGCGTCCTGATCTTCCTACTGTACACGCCCATTCAAATCATCCTTTCGCTGGGTCTAGCAGTCTTGCTGAATTCAAAGCGCGTGCGCGGCTTTCGCTTGTTCCGCACCATAATCTTTATGCCCTACATCACGAATATGGTGGCTGCTGGATTCGTCTTTCAACTGCTCATGAACCCGCGCAGCGGGCTTTTCAACCAGATTCTGGGGGCGTTTTCGATTGCGCCGGTGCCGTGGCTGGATACGCCCTGGACGGCTCGCATCTCGCTGGTCCTGCTGGTCATGTGGGCGTGGGTCGGCTACCACATGATCATCATGCTGGCGGGCTTGCAGACGATCCCGCAGGATTTGAACGAGGCAGCGACCGTTGACGGCGCCACGCCAATCCAGGTCTTCTTCCGCATTACCGTTCCGCTGATGCGACCCGTTATCCTGTTTTCACTCGTATTATCGACCATCGGCAGTTTCAACCTTTTCACCGAGCTGGTGTCGCTGTTTCCGTCTACAGGCGGCAGCGGGCCGCTGAATTCGACGCTGACGCCGGGACTCTACATCTTCAATCAGGGCTTCCACAATTTCCGTTTTGGCTACGCCTCGGCGGTGGCTTACGTGTACTTCATCCTGGTATTTCTGATCATGCTAGTCGAGCGTCGCTATCTTGGACGTGACAATACCTGAGGACATTCCAATGACGAGCAAATTCGTCCTCCGAAGAACCATTGAAGATGGCATTCTGCATTTGCTGTTGATCCTGCTTGCGCTGTTCATGATCCTGCCGTTTGTGTGGATGCTTTCCACCTCGCTGAAGCCAGTCAGCGAAGTGTTCCAGAGTCCGCCCCAGCTCATTTCGCCGAATGCCAGCCTGGATGCGTACCGGACACTTTTTGAGGACAAGGGTTTTGCGCGCAATGTGTGGAACACGTTCCTGATTGCGTCGAGCGCAACGGTGCTGCGCCTGTTCTTCTGCGCACTGGGCGGATACGGATTTGCCAAATACTCGTTTCGCGGTAAGGGCGCCTTGTTTTCATTTGTGCTGGCAACATTGGTGATACCCTTCGGAATTATGCTCATCCCACTCTACTACGTGATGCTCCAGTTGCACTGGATCGACTCTTTCCTGGCCGCTCATCATTCCCGGCGCAGCCAATGCATTCGGCATCTTCTTCATGCGTCAGTATATTTCGACTATCCCGGATGAGCTTATGGATGCGGCCCGCATCGATGGCGCACAGGAGTTTGCCATCTTCCGGCGCATTATTTTGCCGATGATTGCGCCAGGGTTGGTCAGTTTGGGGCTGATCTTCTTCATGGGTTCTTGGAACGACTACCTCTTCCCCCTGGTCATTCTCAAATCGCCTTCCAACTTCACCCTTCCGCTGACGATCCAGACGTTGGTTTCCGGCGGTCTGGGGCTGCCCGATCTACAATTTGCAGATGGCGGGTTCGGTCGTCAGCATTATTCCACTCTTGATCATCTTTCTGCTGTTCCAGCGCCGCTTCATTGACGGTATTACGGCAGGCGCAGTCAAGGTATAGCAGTCTGGCATCCGCACACGAGGAGCATTCACGTGTTTTACTTCGGCGTTGATTATTATCCCGAACACTGGCCCGAATCGCGCTGGGATACCGATGCCCAGATGATGCAGGAGGCAGGCATCAATGTGGCTCGGTTGGCAGAATTTGCCTGGGCAAACCTGGAACCCAGCGACAACACCTTTGATTTCGCCTGGCTGGATCGCGCCATCGAGGTGTTGGCACAGCGCGGCATCAAGATCGTTCTGGGAACGCCCACAGCATCGCCTCCGCCCTGGCTTTGGTACAAGATTCCTGATATTGCACTCGTAGACGAAAATGGACTTGCGCGTGAGTACGGCAGCCGCCGCGAATACAGCCCGACCAATGCTGCCTATCGCGCGCACTCAGTGCGGATCGCCCGTGCCATGGGCGAGCACTATGCGGCTAATCCGCACGTCATCGGCTGGCAGATTGACAATGAGTTCGGCGACCGCTGCTACGCGCCAGGGACGCGCCTGGAGTTTCAACACTGGCTGCAGCGACTTTATTCGTCACTCGAGGAACTGAATGAATGTTGGGGCACACGCTTCTGGAGTCATGTTTATAGCGACTGGTCGCAAATTCCCGTCCCCAACCGCCGTGTGCATGGTCCGCATAATCCAAGCTTGCACTTGGATTACCTGCGCTTCATGTCGGATGTCTACGTCGACTTTCAGCAGTTGCAGGTCGATGTGCTGCGCGAAGTCTGCCCCCCGGAGCAGTTCATCACACACAACTTCATGGGATTTAACTATCCAAAGTTGAACTACTTCGATCTGGCTCGCTCGCTTGATCTGGTGACCTGGGATAACTACCCGCGCGGCTTCTGGATCAAGACGCCGGACATTGCGCCCGCCCCGTTAGCCCTCGGTCACGCGACGATGCGCGGCCTGAAGAAGCAAAACTTCTGGGTGATGGAGCAGCAGAGCGGACAAGGCTCCTGGGACATTCTGCCGCCCACGCCGCGCCCCGGCGAAATCGCCCTCTGGGCGTATCAGGCGGTCGCGCACGGCGCAGATGGCATTGTCTTCTTCCGCTGGCGAACCTGCCGCTTCGGCACCGAGCAGTACTGGCACGGCATTCTGGATCATGACGGACAGGGGCGCAGGCGATTTGCTGAAGTCAAGGCGATGGGAGAACAGATCGCTCACATCGGCGGCATAATTGCCGGAAGTGAAGTACGCGCCAAAGCCGCTATCGTGCTCTCCTATGACTCGCGCTTTGCCTTCCAGATTCAGCAGAACAACCCGGACTTCAGCTACGAACGACATGTCGGGGATTATTTCGCAGCCCTGCACAGAGCAAATATCGCCGTTGATATTATCTCGCCTGAAGAAGACCTCGCCCCCTACGATCTAGTCATCGCGCCAGCGCTCTACATCACCGAAATTGAAGCGGTCAGGCGTTTCGAGACGTTTACAAAACGGGGCGGAACGCTGATCGTCACGGCGCGCTCCGGCGTGAAAGACCATACCAACCTTGTCGTCGACCTGCCTCTGCCCGGCCTTTTAGCGCCGCTGTGCGGCGTGGAGGTGCAGGAATACGATTCGCTGCTGTCAGGCGAGACACGCGCTATTCGGTTCGTGACGCCGGAGATTGTTCAGTCGGGTCGCGCAGCGGTGTGGTGCGACATCCTCGAACCGACGACGGCTGAAGTGCTGGCGCGCTATGACGAAGATTTCTATGCGGGGCAGCCAGCGGTAACGCTCAACCGCGTGGGTCAGGGAAACGTGATTTACGTGGGCACTATAGGCGATGCCGACTGCGTTCAAGCAATTGTGCGTTATGCCACCGGTCTGTCAGGCGTTGAAGGGCTAATGGAAACGCCGCCGCTGGTCGAGGTGACTGCACGCTGGCAAGGCGAGAGGCGCCTGCTGTTCGTCCTGAACCACGCCGACAGCCCACAACAAGTCACCCTCAGCGACAGGGCAGTCGATCTCATTTCTCAACAGGAACAGGAAGGTTGCGTGACACTCAGGCCAAAGCAGGTCATGATTTTGCGCCAGTTGAATTGACCGATCCGCGTCAATTGAGTTGAGACCCGAAGCGACCGATTTTGGTCGCCAGAAAGAACACATGGTGAGCACCGATATCCCTTTACGGGTGGCAATGATTGGCACCGGGCGGCGCGCGCTTGCCCTCTATGCCCCTGTCTTGCGCGGGTTAGCCGATGATGTCGAGGTCGTTGCGGTCTGGGGACGCCGTGAGGAGTCCGCGTCCCTGATCGGCGCTGCCTTCGGCGTCCCCAACTACGTCGATCTGGAGCGCCTGGTGCGCGAGACAGCACCCGACATCGGCATCGTCACCGTGAATTACCACGCGAACGGCGAAGTCGGTTTGATGGCGCTGGAAGCGGGGCTGCACGTGCTGCTGGAAACGCCTATCGCCCATAAGTTGAGGGAAGCCGATGCCCTGATCCGCGCCGCTGACGCGCGTGGGCTGAAGATCGAGGTGGCGGAGCAATTCCACCGCCGCCCCCTGGAACAGATCAAACTGAAACTGATCGAATCGGGACTGTTTGGGCAAGTCTACTCGTCCTTCAACGATTTTGCGGGGCATGGCTATCACGGCGTGAGTGTCATGCGCAGTTACCTTGGTTTTGACGCCGTGCCCGTTCGCGTGACCGGGTCGGCACACAACTACGATCTGGCGCCGCATTGGTCTCGAATAGCTGGAACGAACGGAGCGCGTACTGAAACGCAGGAACACGGGATGATCGAATTCGCCGATGGGCAGCTCGGTATCTTTCACTGGACGGATGTAGGTTACAACTCGGCGCTGCGCTGGTGGCGCAGCAGCCGTTTTCTGGCGGAGAAAGGGATGGGTATCACGATCAGCCGCGGGCTGGAAGTCCAGGAATGGCTCAGTCTGCTCGCGCCTGGTGGTGAAGCGCCGAGTTTCATTACTCTGGAACGCCGCTGGGATCGTGTCGACGGGGGAAGGCTGGAGGCGCTGGTGGCGCACACGGGCAGCCCCGATTTGCCCATCGTTCGCTGGGACAACCCTTTTCACTTGCCTGAGCGGGAGCATGAACCCCAGTGGCATGACGATGAGATTGGCGTCGCGGGCTGCGTCATGAGCCTGGTACGCGCGGTGCGCGAGGATACTGCGCCGAGCTACGGCGCGCAGCAGGCGCGTCTCGATCAGGAGATCATTCTCGCTATTCGCCAGTCTGCGGCGGAGGGCGGCAAACCGATTCTCTTGCCGCTTGACGTGAATGCCACAAACGATTGAGATCGTGGAACGCGGGCAACGATTGATCTGACCTCCAGAGAACGGTATCATGTAAAGTGTGGACGCCCCGAAAACAATTCCGACGGGTTGCCCGCTCGGAGATGACGATAGACAGGTTGGTTCCCCTAGACCTTCCGAAGGTTCTTCCACCAACGCTTGAGTGGCGGGATAAGATGGATATTATACACATCAGGTAATGAACCCCGCTGCCCCCGAGTACATTATGTACTCAGATCAAATCACCGCCGCTTGGAAGTTTTCTGAAATTTCGTAGAACCTTCTCTTGCAAAAACAGTTCACGAAGTCCTCATCTGAGACTCTTTGGCGACTTCACAGTTAGCACCTATAATCTTACTTTATCCGCACTGAAATATACATTCGTTCATCCGCTCACAATTTGCAGGAAATACCTGTGGAAACAGCGACGCGAGACAATAATGCCGATGATCGCATCACTTCCAACATTGGTGCCGCCTCGTTCCTGATCCCAGTTCGCAAAGATCAATCAGAACTCCTCGATCAGAATATGGGAACGATGGGTGACGTTCGCGCAAACCTGATGGAGATGTGGCGCATTAACCGTTATTTCGGTGGAATTGCGGCCCTGACCAGTCACCTTTACCCGCTGCTGCGACAATACCAATCGCTGAGAGTCGTCGATATTGGGACTGGCTCTGGCGAAATGGGAGCACTCCTGACGCGTTGGGCGAAGCAGAATGGCCTTCATATTCTGATTTACGCTTTGGATAGATCGGAACGGAATCTGTCGGTTGCGCATGAGAAAGCTATTCACAAGATGAACCTCATACAGGCTGATGCGTGTGCCTTGCCTTTCGCTGAGGGACAGGTGGATTATTTTATTTCGTCTCTCTTCCTGCATCATCTTTCCCCAGAGCAAATCATTGACGTGCTCCGTGAAACCTATCACCGCTCGCGCCGGGGGATTGTGATGAGCGATGTGGTACGGGGTTACTTACCGTTACTGGCTTTTCGCCCAATTCAGCCCATCTTTGCCCGGAATTATCTGACACGGCATGATGGAACGCTCTCCATCCGGCGTGCCTATACGCCTCACGAGCTCCATTCCCTAGCCCACGCAGCAGGGCTTAAATCAGCACGAGTATTTAGTCATTTCCCTTGGAGAATGACCCTTGTCGCGGAGAAGCCCAGTGTTTGATGTTGCCATCATCGGAGGTGGATTAGCCGGATGCAACGCTGCCATCACGTTAGCGCAGCGAAATCGTCGTGTATTGCTGCTAGAGGCAACTCTGTATCCACATCCGAAAGTCTGCGGCGAATTCCTTTCCCCAGAATGTATTTCCCTCTTTGCGGAGTCTGGCTTTCTTCCAGTGCTGCAACGGTTAAACCCGGTGACTATTCGGACCGTCCGGATTACCGCGCCCAACGGCAGTACCTGGAAAACGGAATTCCCCGCCCTTGCCCTTGGTATCAGTCGTTATGCATTGGACGCCGCATTTGCCCGCTACATCGTCCACAAGGGGGTAGAAGTCCAGGATGGGATTCGCGTCACTGAAATTACGGGAAATCTACGGGAATGCTTCTCACTGACAACGCGCACTCCCCAAGGTATTCAAAGCTTTGAGGCAGCGACGGTCATCGCGGCCCATGGTAAGCGCAGCAATCTGGATCGGAGTTTAAAGCGCGCGTTTCTCAGCCGGCATCAACCCTACATTGCCTTGAAACGCCACTATAAGGGGCCGCCGCTGCCTGGTCAGATTGACCTGCATGTGTTTCGCGGTGGCTACTGTGGTATGTCTGAGGTCGAAGGCGGTATCACCAATGTCTGTTTACTCGTTCGGCAAGACGTTTTTCAAAGCGCATTGAAGAGTTCTCATACGAATGTCGAAGTATTTATCCGCTGGATGTGCCATCAAAATACATATTTGCGCGATTGGTTCGCACAAGCCGCACCCGTCTATCCAGAATGGCTCAGCGTCGCTCAGGTGCCCTTCGTGCGTAAAACTTCGGTAGAAGGCGATATCTTACTCGCCGGAGATGCCGCCGGGATGGTCGCGCCACTGGCTGGAGATGGGATGGCGATGGCGCTGCACAGTGGGAAACTGGCTGCCCTCTTTACGGAACGCTACCTTGCTGCGGAACTCTCCGCACCCGAACTGAAAAAAACTTATGCGCGTGCCTGGAACGCCACCTTCAGCGCACGACTGCGCTTAGGGCGTGTGCTGCAATCCGTAACGCTGCGCCCTTCCCTGCTTGCTCCCGGATTACGTCTTCTCAACCTATTCCCCGCATTTGGCAATTTTCTTTTGGTTCAAACTCGGGATTTGAGTTTAATGGAGCGCTAGACCTATGAAACCCCCAACCATGCTTGCTTTACAGACAGGCGTCCCAAATCGATGCTACAGCCAGAATGAGATTGCCGACTTTTATATTCAAGTGTTGGGAAGTCAGAGCAAGCGGCGGGAGCGCGCCATTCGTGCCATTATGAATTATTCCGGCGTTTCGTTTCGGCATTCGGTCGTTGAACCCAGTTATTTTGCAGAACCCAAAAGCACACGTCAGCGTAATGATCGCTATATGGAAGAAGCCCTTCCGTTAGGCGAAAGCGTGATCCGTACTGGCTTGGAATCGGCGGGTATTGATGCAGGCGAAATCACCAGCTTTACGGTGGTTTCCTGTACCGGCTTCAATATCCCCGGGCTGGATCTGCTCCTTGCTGGTCGATTAGGGATGCGTCCCGATTTGAACCGAACCTGTGTGTTAGGTATGGGCTGCTACGGCGCTTTCCCTGGAATTAGGCGGGCAGTCGACAGTGCCAAGGTGCAGCCTACTGGACTCGCACTCGTCCTTGCCCTTGAACTCTGCACCCTACATCTACAATTTGACGATGCTGTAGAAACAGTCGTTTCGACCTCCTTATTTGCCGATGGTGCGGCGATGATCCTTTTTGGGAACGATCCAATCCATAAGGACGCACTGAAGTTTGTAGACGCCGAAACCTATTGTGACTATCAAACTCTTGATCACATGTCTTTCACAGTCACGGATCAGGGTTTTCGCATGTATCTTTCTAGTTACGTACCGGATGTACTGGCGGCGAATGTCCCGGCGCTTTTAGATCGTTTGCTGATGAGAAATGGTCTAGGGTGTCAAAATGTGAAGTTCTGGGTCGTTCATCCTGGAAGTAAGAAAATAGTAGAATACATTCAGAAGGAACTTGAACTCAGCGATGAGCAGGTCAGCTATTCTCTCCACAGTTTGCGCGATTATGGCAACATGTCCTCGGCAACGGTGCTGTTTGTGCTCGAACGCATTATTCAAACAGGTTCACCTCAATCCGGAGATTACGGAGTGATGATGGCATTTGGTCCAGGACTGACCATGGAAGCAATGTTGGTACAATGGTCGTGAGCATCCCCCGAAGGACTAACCTAAGTGAATTCTGCGCAACGCCAAAAACAAAACCGAGCGGAAAATCCGCTCGGAGATAACGATAATTAGGTTCGTTTGGCTAACCTGCCAGAGGTTTCTGCCACCAAATCTTGAGTGGCGGAAGCAGATAGATTTTAGACACAGCCGGTAACGAACCCCGTCGTCCCCGCTGAGTACAAAATGTGTTCAATATGAAAAGCCCGGTCGACTAGATCGGGCTTTTTCGTTTACTCAATTTCTTGTATACGCGGGGGCAACTCCCCTTCTCACGCATTGTCATGAGGTCGATGTGAGCATACACCTCACGATGGAGATACTCAGTCTATCGAAATCACGTGCTCAAAATCCTGTTGGGCAGCATCAAGATCGCCCAGGGCGGCGAAGGCGAAAGCACGTTTCGCACAGGTCAGCGAGTCCTCACTATTCAGTTCCAACGCTCGCGTGTAATCGGAAATCGCCGCGGCATACTGCTTCAGCGACACGTAACTGTCTGCACGAGCCACGTAGACATTGCCTTCGAGGGGCAGAGCCGCGATGGCAACAGTAAGTTCTTGGATCGCCCGCTCATGATTGCCGCGCGCCTGGAAGTACATGCCTACCCCATAGTGCACGAGCTGCGCGTCCGGTTCGGGCTGCCCAGGATCGACAACGGGCTGTGCCCAACCGGGAAACGTCGACGCCAGAAGCACGCAGCTCAACAGCACTGCCACGAGGATCGCGCTCGGGGTATGGTGAAGCGTCTTCCGGGTTTTGTGACCGACGCCCTCGCTCAGAGGGCGACGGTTGAAGAACTGCCGCACGCTTCGCAGCAGCCCCACCAATAGATAACGAGGCGCTTTGGATTCACCAGCAGCGATCTTGGCGAGGCGTTGCTGGTCGGCAGCGCGCATCACGTCGTCGCAGTGTTGTTGGTTGACCTGGTAGTGATAATTATCGGTATTCAGGTTGTCGTTCATGTCCAATTCCCCTTTTGCTCAGGTGTTGCGCTTCATCCGCCTATCTTCAGCGTACGATCCAGGTTAGGGGGAAAGTCACCCCCCATGCGATGGGGGAAAAGGGGGGAAGCGCGGTTGCTTACAACTCGTTTAGGTCGCTGACTGCTGACCACAAATCGGGGATTGGGTTAGGCGAGCGGATTTCTTCGGGGAGTTGCGCCAGCAGGCGCCCTGCCTCAGTCCGATCATAGGCGAAAGTATGCGGATGCCCGGCTGCCAGCGCGGCAAGCAGCGCCGTTTGCCCTGTATCCCCTTGCGCCAGCGCGATCTCGGCGGCGGGGATCAACGCCATGAGCGCGAAGGCGTCAATATTCAACCGGATGGCGTGCTTGAGTGCGCTGCGGTAATAGTCTACGCTACGTTCCCTCTGATCGAGCCGTGCCGCCGCGCGGCTGCATCCCGCTAGCGCCAGGGCTATTGCCAGGTCGCGCTCAAAGTTCTGACTGAGGTCATACACGTAGTCATTCTGGAAATACGCTATCGCAGCCTCCAGGCTTGTCAGTGCCGCTGAGACCTCACCGTCTGCCAATGCCAACAAACCAATCACGGTCTGCGTGAACAAGGCGCCGCTGCGGTTGTGATCAGCCTTAGCGGAGCGCTCTGCTAGGTCGCACCAGCTCCATGCCGCCGCCAAATGGCCGCGCGCGAATGCCGCCAGCCCAGCCATCGCCATAATGCAGGTTAACCGATGATGATGTTCTTCCGAGTTGGATCCGGCATCCTCCCGCGCTATTTCGGCGGCGATGGCTTCAGCCTGCTCGTACATACCTTCCGCATAGGCAATTTCGATCAGGTAAAGCCGGTAAAGGTTGCGCCAACTATGGAGTTCCGTGTCGGCAACGTAGCTAAACGCCTCTTCAAAAACTGGACGCGCCGCCGCCAAGTTCCCCATTCGGAAGTAAATCTCTCCGAGATCGTCGAAACCGACCGTGTTATGTACTGTACCCTGGAGACGCTTGATGGCGATAGCTTCTTCTATATCACGCGCGGCATCGGTCAGCCTGCCCATCTTCGCCTTGCTTATTGACACATTGATGAGCGCATTGGCAATGCGAATCGGGTTATTTCGCGTCCGGCGGATCGCGAGCACTTGTTCATGCAGCGCAAGAAACTCCGTCATGCTGCCCGACCTCGCATCGAGCAACAAGGCGTAGGCGGACAGCGTCGTCGCATACATGAGCATGTCTCCGTCTGCTTCGCAGAGAAGACGCGCCCGGTCGAGCGCCTTGATGATTTCCTCTTCGGATTGCTGATCGCCGTACATAAATCCGCTGCCGACAAGGCGGCTTGCGAACGCCTCGCCCCATCGGTTACCAATCGAGCGGTAGAGCGCCAGCGCCTCCTCCGCTTCCGGGAGCGCCCAGGTGTGGTAGTTTTCCCAGGGTAGACGCTCTGCCCGCGTCAGGTGATAGAAGGCTTGACTGCACAGATCGCCTGATGCTTCCACCAGCGGTTCGGCTGCTGCTAGGCATTCATCGGCGCGGGCGCGCTCGAACATGAAAATCAGCAGTTGGGACTGATGCGTCAGCACATCCCCAAGCAGCGCGTCGTGCTGCGCGTCAAGGGGATTGCGGCGCAATTCCGTCACTAACAACTCGAACAAAGCAACGCCATCGACGTACATGCCACCGTAAAAGAAATAGAGCCAGAGTGGATGCACTGCCGCCGCCAGACGCACGTAATCATGGTGTCTTGCCGACCATATCAGCGCCGCACGGACGTTTTCGAGATCGGCTTCGATGTCGTTCATCGTGATCATGTGGTTGACACCAATCAGATCAAACTCGCGCCCTGCGAGCACCTCCAGATAGTAGGCGCTGTGCGCGATGCGCACCGAAACACCTGAACCAGACACCTCCAACTGCTCGGCGGCGTACTGGCGCAGCAGCTCGTGAACCGAGCAGCGCCCATCGGCATCCATCCACAGCAGCGCCTTGTTCACCAGCGCCGAGAGCGTGCGCAGAGACGTCCCGGCGACCTGCTCTGCCGCGCGCCGCGTGAAGCCGCCGCGAAAGACCGATAGCTTCGCCAACGCTTCCGCTTCGGTCGGTCTCAGCCGCCGCCATGCCCCCTCAAAAACGGCGCGGATGCTGCGCTGGCGTTCCGGCAGGTCACGCCACTGGCTTTCCAGAATGTCAATGCCCTGGCTGACCTCCTCGGCGATTTCACCCACTTTCAGCAGATCCACCCAGGAAGCAGCCAACAGGATCGCTAGCGGCATCCCCTGCACCAGACGGCAGATACGCCCAATCTGCACCAAATCCTCATGGGTATACTCGCTGACAAGCGCAGCGCGTCGGGCAGCGCTCACAAACAGACGGACTGCCCCGGAAGCAACCAGTTCGGGGTCAGTCTGAGTCTGCGAACTCCGGCACATCGAGACCGCCGAGCGGAAAGACCGTCTCCATGCTCAGGTTGAGGCGCTCACGGGTGGTAGTCAGGATTTTGACCTGCGGCGCCGCCTCGAGAATGTCCAGCAGGAGCGGCGCTGCCTCCAGCAAGTGCTCGAAATTGTCGAAGATCAGCAAGACCTGACGGCGGCGAAAGTGCTCCAGGAGCTGCTGCCTGGGGTCAACTTGACCTGACAACGTGACGCCGACAGCGCTCGCCACGGTCGAAACCATCTGCTCCGGCGCGGATACAGCATTGAGCGCGATGAACGCTGCCCCTTGCTGGAACTCAGAGCCGATCCGTACTGCGACCTCCAGCGCCAGTCGGGTCTTGCCCATCCCGCCGGGGGCGAGCAGGCTGATCAAGCGGTTGGCGGGATCACGAATTAGGGACATCAGGGCAGCAATCTCGGCTTCACGACCGATAAATGGGGTCGTTTGTGCAGGCAAACGCGATGACGACGAGTGAAGGACACTCGACGTCATGGGAGAGACGGCAGCATGATCTGGGGAGGCAGGCTGCTCTGGTGTTCGGTCGTCGGCAGAGAGCAGCCCTAACGCACGGGCAGATGCGATTGCAGTCTCTCGGCTGTGCGCGTCGAGCTTGCTGTAGATCTGCTTCTTGTACCATTTGACCGTGCTCAACGAGAGGTAGAGCCGTTCCGCGATGTCGCCGTTGCTCAGCTCGTCTGCCAGCAGGTGCAGGATTTCGAGTTCGCGGTCGGTCAGCGGGTCGGCGAGTGGTTGGAAATGCCTCGGCACCGGCAGGGCAGCACGGAACGCGCGTGCGAAACGGATGGCGTCTTCGTAGCGATCCGCTGGGTTCTTGGCGGTCGCAGTTGCCAGCACCGCGTCGAGCGCCGAGGGGAGATCGGGGCGCTGTATGCGCAGCGACGGCAGCGGATCGTGTAGATGGTGCTGGAGTAGCGCGCTGGCTGATGAACCAGTAAACGGTTGAGCGCCAGTCAGAACTTCATATAGCACCAGCCCCAAGCTGTAGAGGTCGGATTGTGGTGTCAGCTCCAGGTCGTTGATCTGCTCCGGTGCAAGGTACGCCATTGACCCCAGAAGCTGACCGGAGCGGGTAATCTGGCTGGAATCGAGGACTTTGGCGATACCGAAGTCAGCCAGATAGGCATTGTCCTCCTGATCCAGCAGCAAGTTCTCCGGCTTGATGTCACGGTGGATTACGCCGCTGCGGTGGGCGACGTGCAACGCTCCGCTTACCTGATCGAGCAAATCGGCGGCGGCAATCAGCGAGAAACGGGCTTTTTGAACCCGCTGGCGAACCGTCTCCGGCAGCCAGCGCATGACCAAAAACGCGCCGCTGGCATCCTGCCAGTAGTCGTACAGGGGAACAATGTGAGGATGTTCAAGATGGGCGATCAGGCGCGCTTCTTGTTCAAAGCGTCGGGCAAACTCAGGTTGGCTGGCGTGCTCAGGCAGGATGATCTTGATGGCAACCGTGCGTCCCAACGCTGGCTGAAGCGCGCGATAAACGATCCCGAACCCACCCGCGCCTACCTGTTCGTAGAATTCATAACCGTTGATGACCGTCTGCGCCAAAGCATACATGGCAACGTCGCGCCCAACATGATCTGCAATTCTACGCTTATTCTACCATTTTGGAAGCCTTCAAATCTGATGCAAATAGTAGAACGTGATACTTTTCACACCAAGGGGGCATCGCGGGAAAGAAACGCTCCGCAAAAATGCTGAGGCGAATGCACGGATTGTCTTTATGTAAGAATGAGTTTTGCTATCGCATAACTGGTTGCTGACTGCGAAAGAAAAACGCCACAATAGAAACCGAGCGGGGTTTCCGCTCGGAGATGACGATAAGTAAGTTGCCGTTGCTACGCTGTAGGAGGTAGTTTCCACCACCGATTGAGGGGCGGAAGCAGATAAATATTGCACGTAATAGGCAACGAACCCCGTCGTCCCCGTTGAGTACACAATGTGTTCAGTATGAAAAGTCCGGTCGACAAGATCGGGCTTTTTCATTGTCCTTGATTGTATCCTCGCGGGTACGAAATTGTCCAAGTACCCCAGGGTAATCGCATCAAATATGGGTGAGCAACTGAAACAAAAAGGAGTCTTCTAAACCTGCCCGAAAGCGTTTCTGCTTGAGACTGGCTTTGGAAGGATCGCGCTTGAGGATATTCAAAGCCAGATGTCGCAAGACCGCCATATTTTGCGGACTGTCGCCGACCCGAATGCGGGAGTCATCCTCTCGAAAGGTCACATCCAAGACCCAGTGGAAGCTGTTTTGAATCGCCCAGTGGTGACGAGTGGCGTCCAAAAGCTGAGTGGCTCGGTTGGGTAGACTACTGATGTAGTAAGCCGTCTGGTTGGAAGTAACCCCGTTTGAGCGGGTCTCGCGCTGGATACGAACCATCGTTTGCAGGTCAGCCCAACCCTCATAATGGCGAATGTATTCAAAGGCAATCGGGTCAGCACTCGCCCAACAGCGCCGAATTTCAATTCGTCCGTTGTTCTTCTCTACCGTTTCAGCATAGTCCAAGCTCATCTGGGCAAAATGCTGTTGGTCGCCATGCACGAACCAATCTTCCACATCTTGGTGTAAGCTCGCTTGGTTGTCTTTCACCCGCAGCAGGTAATCGGCTCTGGCATCGCGGATCGCTTGGGCTATCTTCTTCTGACACCCCAGCGCATCAATCGTCACCAAGCAACCCGAAACATCCAACAGGCGCAGTAATTCGGGAATAGCCGTGATTTCGTTCGATTTGGCATCCACTTTTCGTTGCCCTAAAACCAGCCCATTGACGCTTGCCCAAGCCCTGACCATGTGGATCGCTTCTTTGCCAATCGTCCGGTTGTGACTACGGCGCACCGTTTTTCCATCAATCGCAATCACTTGTCCCTTTGTCACTCGAAAGACCGCTTCGACCCAGCGGGCAAACCCTTGCTGGAAAGCTTCGGCATTCAGGGTAGCGAACACCCGTCCAAAAGTATCGTGCGTCGGTATCCCGTTGGGCAATTCCAAGAATTGCTTGAGCCAACTTCGCTTCGCTTTCCCAAACGTCTCGACCCCTGTCCAACTCTCTGCCCCACAAATCACCGCGCACACCGCGATCATGATCAAGTCGATGAGCTTGTGGTCACACCGTCCTTGCACATGTGGGTCGGGTAAGTCTCGAAAACATTCCTCAAGGCTCGTCGCTTCGATCTCCGGCATGGTGGCGCTCCGTTTTTGCCCCCATTATCTTCCTCACTTCATTTTGATGCGATTACCCTGCCAAGTACCCAGACTCATCATCTGGCAATCTCGCTCGATTTGTACCAAAGAACTGAGGGCAGATTACCCCTTTTACCTAAGATACAAACTCGCTCAACTCAACGCGAGCGCAATCGCTTGCTCGGTGGTCATCGTCGCGCCTTTCGCCCATTCCAATTCAAACAGAGTATCTCCAAGTTGAGCACGCAGGCGTGTCAAAGCTTCCTTGTTCGCTTGGTGGTTTATTTGCTCGACTGGCGCTCCAATGCGAACCCGCAAAGCATCAGCCGCCGCGAAGAGCTGAACCGATCGGTCGTAACGTTCTTCAATTTCGTCAACGTCGGCGATGTATTCAAATGAATAGGCATAACCTCGCCGTAAACCTAATTCGTGGCGTATGCGTAAGCCCTCACAGACCAATGCTCTAGCGCGAACATAGTCGCCACGGTCAAATGCTTTAG
The DNA here is from genome assembly GCA_963814185.1 of uncultured Chloroflexia bacterium. Classification (GTDB taxonomy): domain Bacteria; phylum Chloroflexota; class Anaerolineae; order Aggregatilineales; family Phototrophicaceae; genus Flexifilum. Next base: position 1,773,600 of record CAWFCF010000004.1, read on the forward strand.
CTCCCAAGTTTTGAGTGGCGGTAGCGACGCCGCGCATGTAGCCGAGCGATTGATAGATGTCCCGGCATTCAAGTAATGCTTGCTCACCTGCCTCGTATTCGCCTAATGCTGCCAATACGCTTGAAAGCCGGTTGAGTGCGGCTGCAAGTTCAAATGGGCTTTCTAGTTCGCGCCACATGGCTATGCTTGGCAAGACGTATTCACATGCGGCTTGAAATTCGCCTGCATAAGCGGTAATTGTTCCTAGCACCAGTCTGGCTTTCGCGATGCCAGCCATATAGGAAATGCGCTCAGCCATCTGGAGCGGTTCCACAGCCTGCGCCTGTACATTCGTGCGGTCACCAGCCAAATTAGCCAGCTCGCAGTACTTCAAGCGCGCGTCTATTTCCCCCCGCTGATCGCCAAGCTGCTGAAATAGATCGTCCGCCTGTCTTGCGCACTGTAATCCATAGTCGAAATCGGAAATCGCCGAGGACAAATCAGCCGCCGCTAGCAAGGCGTGTCCCCGCTGGAGCGAAACCGACCCCTGTGTATCGTCCAATACACGTTGGAGCCAGCGACGCCCTTCCTGGAAAAAGCCACCGAGCTCCCAGAAATTCAGGTCTGTGCCCAACTGTGCAACCAGAACCAGCGACTGCTGTTGATCATGCGCGAGCAGCCACTCAAACGCACGGCGCAGATTATCGTGGTCATTCTCGACAGTACGCAGCCGGTCGGTCAGTGGCTGCCCACCCCGGTTCTCCGCCGCTTGGGAGACGAGCTGCGCATAGTACCGGGCATGACGTTCCTGCGCATCCGCCTCTTGATCGCTGCTATGCAACTGCGCCTGCGCAAACTGGCGGATGGTCTCATGCATGCTGTAGCGCCGGCGCTCGCCATCACTTCCAAAGGTCACCAGCGAGTGGTCCACCAGCTCGGCGAGCACCTCGGCGCATGGTTCTCCCGGTGCGCTGATTACCTCGGCTGCATCTAACGTCCAGCCCCCGGCAAAAACCGCTAATCGGCACAGGACCGAACGCTCCTGAGTGCTTAAGAGTTCGTAGGACCAGTCAATCAGCGTGTGCAGTGTGCGCTGGCGCGACATGGACTCAGTTGACTGCCTATTCAGCCACGCGAAGCGCTGACCCAGCCGGTCGGCTATCGCTTCGACGGGCAGCGCCCGAGCTTGCGCGGCGGCGATTTCGATCGCCAGTGGGATACCGTCGAGCTGTTGACAGATCCGAGCCACCGCCGGGATATTCGCGTCGGTGAGCGCGAACGAGAGCAGTGCTTGCGCGGCGCGGTCTGTGAAGAGCTGAATCGAGTCGAAGCGCATCAAGTCCGCAGCCGTTAGTGGCTCCGTACCGTTGAGTGCAGGGGTGGCGAACGGCTCCAGTCGTATCACGTGTTCCTCAGCAAGGTGAAGCGGAATGCGGCTCGTCGCCAGCACAGTCAGCCCTGCAGCGTCACGGCAGAGCGTTTGGACCAGACGTGCACATGCGTTCACCAGATGTTCGCAGTTATCCAGCACGAGAAGCATGGTCTTATCGCGCAGGTAGTCCACAATCACGCTGGTGGAGGAGCGACCGGTGCTCGTCGGCAAATGCAACGCCGCTGCGACTTCATCGTCCACCACACTTCCATCAGCAACGCCAGCCAATTCGACAAAGCAGATGTCATGGGCGAGAACGCCCGCCATGCGACGGGCAACTTCGATCGCTAAGCGCGTCTTGCCGACGCCACCCGCTCCCGTCAAGGTCACCAACCGGACGGTCCGGCGCGACAGAAAATCGACCAAGCGCGCGGATTCCTGCTCCCGCCCCAAAAAGCGCGTCAGGAGAGGCGGCAGAGCAGTTTGACCCGACTGCGACTCGAACGGAGCGAGGGCACGGATCTGTTCGGCCAGCGTCACGGTTTCAACCGCCGGCGCCAGCCCTAGCTCTGCCGCCAGCACGCGGCGACAGGTTTCGTAGACATCCAGTGCGGCGCTGCGCTGATCTGCCCGCGCCAGCACGCGCATCAATTGACGATAAGCAGGTTCGTTCAGCGGGTCAGAGTCGAGCAGACGGCGAATAGTACGTTCGGCTTCAGCCAGTTGCCCGGCGCGTTCGTAAAACGTAGCAAGCTGTTCCAGCGCCGACGTCACCTGCACGCGGAAGTATTGGCGCTGCGCGAGGAGCCATTCATCGAACTGCAAAGAGTTGGCAAGCGAGAACTCGTCCAAAAATTCGCCGCGCACCAAACCGAGCGCCTCCGTCAGCCGGGCGGCGCATTCCGAGCAATCTTGTGGGTCGGGGTGCGAATGGAGGCGACAGGCTTCGATCAAAGTGTGAAAGCGAGTCACGTCCAAGTCGTGGTCGCTGAGCGGATTGAAGCGCAAGGCGAGCCGATCGCCGATGAAGTGTGGCTGCTCGTCGTCAGCACGCGTCCCCAGCACTTTCTGAAGCTGCGACCACGTCACGCGGAGATTGTTTTGAGCAGCAGCCGTCGGCAGGTCGGGCCACAGCAAGCCAAGCAAAGATTCACGACTGTGCGCGTGATCCGACTCGACCAGTAGATACGCAAGCAGTCCGATCGCCTTGCGGTTACTGAGGGTGATCGCTCCCAGTTGGGGATGCTCAATCCGCAATTGACCTAGTAGAGAAAAACCGAGTTCAGCCAAAATCGCCTCAGATAATGATGGATTAATGGCGGTTCCCTAAAGTACACAATATATCACAGCAAACAAAAACATTGCTTGCTTCAAAACTCATCCGCATTGCCGCGATCCAGATCGGATTGCAGCAAACACAAGATAAGGAGAACCACCATGTCAACAGATCAGAATAAAGAAGTCGTTATCCGTTTCATGACTGAGGCATTGACCGGTCGCAATGTAGGCATAGCCGACGAAGTGTTGGCGCCGAACTACGTCAACCTCATGACGGGCGCTGACCTCGACGGCTTCAAGCAGATGCTCGTCGGTTTGAGCAACGCGCTCTCTGGCGTTCGGTTTGAAATCGACGATCTGCTGGCTGAAGGGGATTCGGTCGTGGCGCGCTGGAAGATGGAGGCAACCCACTCCGGTTCGCTGATGGGTGAGACGCCCAGCGGGAAGACGTTTTTGTCTCGCGGTCTGACGTACTACCGTCTGGTCAACGGCAAGATCGTGGAAGATGATCCGATTTCCTCGCCCAGTATTTTGGAACAACTCGGCATTCAGATGCCGGCATAGTCGTCCTCCAAAGGCGAGTTCAATTGGCGTGATCGACATCATCCGCATTGCCGGGGACAAATTTGTGGAACATTGGGGTCAGATGGACACCATGGCGACGGTGCAGCAGATTGGCGCCATCCCAGCAGAGCCTCCGTCTTAGCCGACCGCGAGACAAATCAACCGAAAAGCAGGGTGTGGAATGTCAAAGAGTGATATCGACTATTCATCGTCAAACAGAAAGAAGCGAATGCGATGGCAATCAAAGTGATCGTCGAATTGCAAGCGAAACCCGGCAAGCGGGCTGACCTTCATGATCTGCTCGAAAGCGTTGCGGCGCAATTTGGACCGGGCGCACCCGGTTACCTCGGCACTACGCGCTACGAAGTAATCGACAACCCCGACATTCTCGTCGAGATTGCCGATTGGGAGTCCGCCGAGGTGCGCGCAGCGGCGATGCAGCAGGCTATGAACAGCGGTGCCTATGCGCCGTTGTCCGAGTTGTTGGCAGCGCCATTCAAGGCAACGGTCATCACCCAACTGCCCTGATCAATTCACACAGCCAATGACCTGAAATCGTTAGTCCAACTCGTTCCGAGTCGCATCCCATATAAATGAGGAGAAAGTATTATGTCTGCAATCGCTAGCAAGTCCCTTGACACCCGCAATACACTGCTGCGTTCCATTGTGCTGGGTGGGCTGGTGGTCGGTATCGCCGACGCGATCGTCTATCACTGGATTGTCTCGAGTGTCATTGAGGGAAACCCATTACTGAGCGTGTATCAATATTTGGCGAGCGGCGCATTGGGTACTGCTGCCTTCGAAGGCGGCATCGGGACCGCCCTGCTCGGACTGTTTTTCCACCTCCTCGTTTCCTTTGTCGTCGCGGCCGTTTTTATCCTGAGTGCCAATCGAATTCCGCTCTTGCGCCGCCATGCTATCCCCGGATCGCTCGTCTATGGATTTGGCGTATTCATAGTAATGAATATAATTGTAATACCTCTCAGCGCCGCGCCGCCGCTGCCAGCTCCAACAATGCCCCAGCTCATCGTAATGATCCTCGATCACATGCTCGTCGTCGGGCTGCCGCTCGGAATACTCGTGCGGCGGAGTTGAAGACCCAATGTATGAGACTGCAACGAATTCGCTTCAAAGTGGTGCGGCTGTGTTTGCAGTCTCGTCTCAGCACATCGGGACGGAAACGACAATTGCCAGTGGTGCATTGGCGGCTCGACTAGATAACCAAATCAAAACCGAGCGGGGTTTCCGCTCGGCGGTGACGATGAGCAGATTCAACTGCCTATTTCGTAGGTAGGCACTTCCACCAGCGTTTGAGTGGCGGAATAAGATATACCTTGTACACAGAAGGCAACGAATCCCGTCGCCCCCGTCGGGAAAATCCTCCCTCAATTGAGGGAGGATTTTTGTTTATGACCACTGCGGGGACGAGACCAGGTCGCACCCGCGAGCTAAACAAGCCTCTCGTCGATTTACGTTGGCCTCGTCTCGAGTGAACTTCCCGAACAACTTACTCTTCGGATACCGTCTCGCCCTCCGCCTTCCGACTTGCCTCCATTCAGTGATCTCAGATGGGGAAAAGTATCTCTTCAGCTTAGCCCACTTGGTGTCTCACACGTTTTGAAGTCGCACACATTTTAGTTAACATCGAGCATTCCGCAATCATTATTCCGTTGTGGGTTGCTCCGACTATATGACAAGAGCCTATCTATGGTTGTACGATAGGCACACGTTCGCAATCGCCGGACCCGTTGACCACATCAGAGCGTACCCACACGTTTTCACCCAAGCGCCACCAAACTATGCCACCGGCTCCCGTGGCTTGCCCGTCGACGGTCGCGCTTGTACCCCCCGCAAGCGTGCCCGCGCGGTCAAAGTTTGTGCCCGGTCCGCTGCGCAGATTGACATTCCTTGACGCAGTGATGGTACAGGTTGATGCAGCGGTTGTAGTTTCTCCCGCTGAGGTGCTTCCGTCGGTGCTTTCGCCAGCACCTCCCTGCGTCCCACCTGCTTGCGCTGAAGCATTGGCTGCTGTCGTGCCCCACAATACCACCCCTCCGGTATCACCACCAGACGCGATCAAGGTTCCGTCCGCGCTGAACGCCACACTGTTCACGAGCAGGCTGGAGGGACTCGTGAGCGTGACCAGATTTTGCCCCGTCGTGGCATCCCATAGCCGGACTGTGCCAGCTTCCGCTGAGACAATCATCTGCCCATCCGGGCTGAACGCTAAAGCAGAGACCGGATCGACCCCCTCAAGCAGTATATGATGATCGTCCGTCAGATTCCATGCCCAGACCGCCGAGTCAGAGCCGCCATAGATCAGCAGCGCCCCATCTGGACGGAAGCTCACACTGGCGATATCGCTGACCTCAGTTTCCAGAACCGCCTGAACCGATTGGGTTTTCACGTCCCACAGTCGTATCGTGTTGCCGCCGCCCGCCGCCAGTATTGCCCCATCCGGGCTGAAAGCCACACTCGTCACAGGGGTCGGGTGATCGCTGTCCGCCAGCGTTGACGGTTCGTCGCTGCGAGATATGTCCCAGAGCCGCAAGCTGCCATCGAGCGCCCCGGATGCCACAAGAAACCCGTCCGGGCTATACGCAACGCTTTCAACAGCAGTACTGTGCTCCTGCTTCGCCCCAGAACTCTCTGCATTCTGTACATCCCACAACCGCACCTGTCCACTGCCCGTGCCAACCGCCAGGTTGTAACCGCCTTGGTCGAACGCCACACTCGTTGCGCCATCGCGGTGACCCGTCAGAGTCGCTTGTTCTTTGCCAGTGACCAGGCTCCACAGGTGGACGCTGCCATCGGCTGCGCCAGCGGCTAACAGTTTGCCATCGGAGCTGAAAGCCACATTCTCGACCGAAACCGTTGCATCGCCCAACGCCGTGAGCTGGGAGACCTGGGCCGCATTCGCGGGCGTAATCGGCTGCAAACCTTCGAATGAGCCTCCGCAAGCCTGCGGAGCGCCTTCCCCATAACGAATCGATTCCATCATCGCCATAAACGTTGGCTCGAAGGTCGGCACTTGTCCGGAGTTCACAAAACCGATGAACAAGCCCATGTTCCCCCCGCAGAAATTGATGACCGTTTGCAGTTGATCCGTGCTGTGTGCCTGCACTGCGGTATAGCCGGCGATCACCAGCTTCTGCGCCTCGCTGAACCCGTAATCCGTTGAACCGCTAATCTCAAGGACATCTTGAGGGGTTGTGTCTTCGCCATAGTTGCGATACGTGACCTGCATAAATGCCTGATCCGAGCTAAACCTGATCAGCCCATTGTCCTCTGAAACGGTCCATCCCGCCGGGTAACCCATCGTCAGCATTCCATCGTCAGAGGTATAGCTTTGCGTCAATTCTTCTTGAGCGATAAGCGACGTTGGAAACGCGAACAGAAGCGCTAAAAAGACAAGTTGAAACAACCTGTTTTTATGGTGCATCACTTTCCCCCTAAAGAATTGAACCAACGGAAGTTGAGTGATAATTATTGTAATAGAAGTCACATAAGTGCTCGATCGGGTTTTTATTGGTCGTGAAAAGAAACCAATAGCTCGATACGCTAAAGAGAACCTGACCCCGCTCGGTGAACCTCTCCAGAGACCAAACAAAACGAGTGCTTATCTACGATTGTACGAACGGCACGCTGGCGCAGTCTCCCAACTCATTGACCACATCCGAGCGTACCCAGATGCTTTCTCCCAGCCGCCACCAGATAAAACCATCGGCTCCGATGGCTTGCCCATCGACGGCAGCGCTTGTACCGCCCGCAAGTGTGCCTGCGCGTGCGAAATTTGTTCCGGGGCCGCTCCGTTGATTCACATTCCCTAAGGCGCTGATCGAGCAGGCAGTAGAGGTGTCGTGAGCGGCTGTTCCCGGTTGTGTAGCGACCGGTACAGGTACCGTCCCCGCTTGTGTGGCGACGGGCTGAGCTGGATTGCAGTCACTGGCAGGCGCTAAAGGCTGGATTGCCCCCATGATAACGACGTTCGTGCTCCCGCCTTCAGAGAAAATTGTGACCGAAAAGGTCTGTCCTCCTTGTGTAATATTCAGCATTGCCATCTGGTCAGAGGGCGACGGTTCGGAGATGATCTGAGCGCCCAAAGCCGAGAGTTGATCTTTGTAGAATGTAGCCACGTCCAACACGCTCGTGAGTGTCGAATACGACATCATGCCCGGCATACTGACCATATCCGTAGCATCGGGAAGGATGGGAACAACATTCGACCCAGCGGCACAGTTGCCCGACGGATTTGCCGACCCGGTTGGCGCGGGCGTAGCGGCTGTGTCAGGCACTTCGGCGGAAATCGCCAGTGCAGCCGGATCGTTCATCTGCTGAAGCTCAACGACGGTATTGCCAAAATCAGGATCGGTCGACGCGCTGATCAGGATCGGTCGATCACCTTGGGTATATCCGAGCAGCGCCATCCTGTCAGTGACCTGCGGCGGGTTGGCGAGCTGCCCACCTGAAGCGGACACTTGTTCCTGATAAAATGCGACCACGTCTTCCAAGCCAGAGAGCGTGCTGTAAGACGTAAAGCCTGGCACACGGACGACATTGGTGGCGTCAGCCATAACTGGAATATCTAGAATCCCTGCCGGACAGTCTTGGGGAACTGCAATGGTGAGCGGCTGATTCACGTCGTCGAGTTCGTAATCCCACGTGAGTGTCCCCTCGATCCCTTCGCCAAAGTAGTCGGCGGCGCCGGTCGTCACCAGCGTATAGCGAACTAGGTAATTTCCTTCAGACGCAATCCACAGTTCTCCGGTGGATTGGGCGATCCCTGCCGCGCCCTGCGCGCGTTCGTCAAAAGTATAGTGGTTTGCCGCCACATCGTTGACCGTTTCCGTGCCCACTTCATCCGCGCCAATCACACTCTCTAGGAACCCAGCCGGTTCCCATTGTTGGGCAAACGTGTCAGGTGCTGCAATAGCGGATGCAACGCAGGGATCGCTGCCCTGCCGTTCATAGTGGGTATGGTTCACGTCCGCCATGTAGACCTGCGCCGCAGACGTATCAATGGTGAGCTGCCGGGCAGCGGGTGTTTGCGTGACGAGCAGGGCATAACTGCGCGACCACTGCTGCGGCTGCCCGCTGTTCGTGCCGTCAAACGACACATTCAGCGTCGCCCGGTAACTGGAGAGATCAGATAGTCCCGCCGTCGGCGTCAGCAGGTCGAAGACTCCGGGACCAAAGGTCGCTTCGGTGCTGTCCTGCGCCGCCAATGGGAGACCGGACAGCGTCGTGAGCGCAAAGAGCATGAACAGAGCAAGCATCTGGCGTTTTGAAATCAAGCGGCTCATGAGTTTGCTCCATTCGCTATCGAATGGCTGTTCACCTGACAGGTGACGGTGAAGGTGTAGGGGTTCCGAGTAGGGTCATTGTTGGCAATCGAGACGGTGCCGCTGTACGTCCCGGCGGACGCCGCATTGCATTGCACGGCGAAGCCCGTGGCACGCCCTGCCGTCACGAGCGCGTTGGGTACTTGTGTCAGGCTAAATCCGGCTGGTACGGTGACTGCCCCCACCGTCAGATCGGCACTGCCAGCATTGAAGATGTAGAAGCTGTGATCGACAGGCGTGCCGACGAGCGTCGTGCTGAAGTCGGTGCCGTCACTCATGCTCGGCGTATCGTCGCCGCTGGCGATTGTGTTGCTGTTCCCGATCACATTCATTTCCGGTACGCCCATCACCTGACAGGCGATGGCGAAGGTGTAGGGATTCTCATCGCTGTCGTTGTTGGGAATGGCGACGGTGCCGCCGAACGTCCCTGCCGACTGTGCATCGCAGCGCACCGCAAAGGTCGTGCTGCTCCCGGCTGTCACCAGAGTACTGGGCACTCCTGTCAGGCTAAATCCGGCTGGCACGGTGATGGCTCCAAGGGTTAAATCGCCGGTACCCAAGTTGAGGATGATGAAGGTCTGGATAACGGGCGTGCCGACGGCGGTGGTTCCGAAGTCAGTGCCGTCGGTTGCACTCGGGTTGCCGCCGTTGTCGGGGTTGACGGGAGTATTTGGGTCCGTGCCGGGCGGGTTGACCGAGATATCGGGAGTATCAGGGTTCGTGCTAGGCGGGTTGTCAGGGTTGACAGGAGCAGTTGGGTCCGTGCCGGGCGGGTTGACCGAGATATCGGGAGTATCAGGGTTCGTGCTGGGTGGGTTGACGGAGTTGTCGGGAGCAGTTGGGTTCGGTCCCCCGTTGGCGATGCTGATCCCGTTGCCCTGCACGTCGATTTCCGGCGGGTTGACCGCATGGCAGACGATGCGGAAGGTGTAGGGGTTCTCATTGCTGTCGTTGCTGGCGATGGAGACGGTGGCGCTAACGGTCACTGCAACATCCTGATTGCATTGGAGATCGAAACTGGTGCTCCTCCCGGCTGGCACCGGAGAGATCGGTGCACGGGTCACGGTGAATTCCGCTGGTACCGTGACTCCCCCAAGCGTCAAATCGGCAGTCCCTGTGTTGAGGATGGTGAAGGTATGGGTGACGGGCGTGCCGACGGGAGTCGTGCCGAGATCAGTGCCGTCGCTCACGCTCGGCGTATTGTCGCCGCTCACGATGCTGATGCCGTTCCCCTGCACGTCGATTTCCGGCGCGAGCGCGGGCGTAACGGCACACGTCACATCGAAGGTGTAGGGGTTTTCATCGCTGTCGTTCGCAATTGCGACGGTGCCGCTGAAGGTTCCAGCGGATGCCGCGTCGCATTGGAGATCGAAGGTCGTGCTGTTGAAAGCGATCACGGGTGAGCCGGGCACGCTCGTGAGGGTAAATCCGGCTGGTACGCTGACTGCCCCAAGCGTCAAATCGGTGCTGATGGCGAAGATGGTGAAAGTATGGGTGACGGGCATACCCTCGCTGGTCATGCCGAAATCGGTGTCGTCGGTCACACTGGGCGTATCGTCGCCGCTGGCGATGCCAGTGCCGTTGCCCTGCACAATCATTCCCAGCGCACTGCCTTGATTAGTCGTGCCGCTCGCCGTTAACGTGATGGTCGCATGACCGTCCGCACTGCCTTGTGAATGCGTCAGTCGCTGCGGGACGGTAATTGTCCCGCCGTTGAGAGGGATACGGACGGTGAGCGAGTTTGGCGCGAAGGTGGGATTGGGATTCGTCCAGCCGCACATCCCGTCCAGATAGTAAGGGCATCCGCTAGGGACACGATAGTTGATGATGTGACCGGGGCACGCGAATAACACGCCTGCTATCAGCTCACGAATGGCAATCGTCAAACTGAACGCATCGTTGGTGATCTCCCCCTGTACAGAGCCTCCATTCCCCCGTAGCGTGTTAAAGGTCTCGTGATCAGGCAGACACCCTTTGAGCCGGTTTACGGTAGCGTCCCATTGTACGTCAGGGTAGTCCGTGGATACGCCGTTGGCATCGGCGGACAGCACTGCGTGAAGAGTGACATCGAGTAGCACAGTCGCATCGGAGAGAGTCGTCAGCCATGTTGAGTTCACATCGACGGTGTAGTTCTCGCACGGAACGACTTGCACGGACACAGACTGGTGCAGTGGGTTGCCTTGAACCACCGCATCAATTGAGATCGATGTGCTGCCTGCCGAGATTCCGCTGAAGGCATATTCAATAGAAGCCGTCTCCCCCGGCAGTGAAACTGCTGCTTCAGCTTCACGCACACCGAGAATAGCTGGGTTATCTGAGGATGCGGAAACCCGGACTCCGCGTGTCGTAATCGTACCGACACTTGAGTTGCCGGGAACCTGTACCCGCGCAACAACTGCCAGGTTGGCAGCCTTAGTCTCGCCAATGCAGATTCGACGAATGTCCGGGGGGTAGAAGAGCTGGTAACTCACCGTCGCTGCTGTCCCGGTTCCTGTGCCAGTATCCTGGGCTTGAACCGTCGAAGCGGGTGGGAGAGTGCTCACACTCAGCGCTAAAATGAGGATTGCAGCAGGCAGCAGCCATTGGCGAGCGGCACGCGCCGCCGTGAGAATCCTCGCAAAGCCGCGCCATCCTTGTGCGTCGTCGTCTGGGTTATGCATCGCCAATCTCCTCCTGATAGTGCTGATTTACGATGGCTCTATCGGCGTTAGCGTAATGGTCGCATCACCGTCCGCGTGCCCTTGTGACAGCGTGAGCACCTGCGGGAGTCTCACCGTTCCGCCTTCGAGGGGAAACCGGACAGTCAACTTCTCTGGCGCGACAAGGAGGCTGGGGTCGGGCATAAGGGCTTCGCACAGCCCATCTGGAAACATACTGCAATCGAGATTAGGAGTACGAACATTGAGGATGCGACCGGGGCAATCGAATAAAATGCCGGCATACCCCAATGCCTGCATAGTCATCGTCAAACTAAACTCGTCGTCAACGATTTCTCCGCTAAAAAAGGGCCGCTGGCGGTAACTGGGAATAGGTCTCGTGGTCAGGAAGACACCCTTTGAAGCGGTTTGAGGTAGCGTCCAAATGAACATACGTCAATCTTTCCTGAGCCACGAAAGTCGTCTCCCCTTCTTCGCGTGTCAAAGTCACTTCGTCAGGATGTGCTGTTATCCTTACATTTCCACTTACGCTGAATCCGAACCACGATGAGGTCGCGGTTACGCGATATTCGCAGGGGATGAGTTGAACCGGGAGGGCGAAGTGAACCCCAGTGAGGTCGGGAAGTGCTGTATTGCCATTTCCCTCAGCTTCGACGGATAGGAATGTGCTGCCTGCTGCTATTCCGCCGAGGACGTAGCCAACGGAACCCGGATCGCCTACAGAAGGTGCTGGTGCCACCTCGGCGTCAACGCTCAGAATACGCGGGTCTTCTGAAAATCCGTAAAGCCCAACTCCGTGTGCGGTCATGCTGCCCGTATTGGGGTCGCCAAATACCTGTACCGACGCAACAATAGCGATGTGGATAGATTTTGTCTCGCCAATGCAGATTGTGCCTATAGTCTGGGAAGCGGAAACGAGTTGGTAGCGGACAGTCGCTTGTTCCCTGATTCCAGTCCTGGCATCCTGTGCTTGAACCGCTGGCGACAGAGGAATTCCTGTGGCACTCAGCAGCAAAACAACGAATAGCGCCGATAGCAGGCACTCGCGAGCGGAACGCGACGCCTGGATGAGCATTGTCATTACCCTGGCCCATCCGTGCGCGGATTGGTCCGAGTTTTGCATAACCACTCTCCTAAATTGCTAAGAGCTGTGTGCCTATGGTTGGCGACGACGAGGCGAGGCGAAGGAGTTGCTTCTCGATAGGGGAAGCGGTGTCCAACGGCGTACTCTTAAGTAAACATTCGTGCGATTACGTCAAATATATGTAATTTTGGGCGGACCATCTATCAGATTCGCATCATGTTTTTCATCAGGGTTATGGATGGGTGCCTATTCGCCCGCGTCCCCGTGCAAAAAGCGCGGGAGATACCTCGGCGTACCGCGCAAATGCAGGGTCAAGTAGCTCCGGCGAAAGGGCCGCAAAGACGCACAACGTCGGCAACAGGTAAGCGCGTCTTCTCTGAAAGGATTTTCGCCCGTCCGAGCCAGACATCCAAGACATAGCGATACAGTGGGCGTTGGATTGTAGTGCGGAACATGCGCTCAAATGCCGCACGCTCAGGTAAAGACATATTGCTAAACACTGCACCGTGCAAAAACCGCGTCCCAGAAAAAACATTGGAACAGGAATCGGTAAATAGAGGGGCGATTAGTCGTTGTCAGGTACTCGCCGGACTCATCAACAATTTCTGTCGCGAGGTCGCTTAGCAAGACACGATTTTCCCGGAGGGCGAATTCCTACACAGTACGGGCACGCCTAATTTAACCGGATCTCTTCTGCAACAAATGGTATCAAATGAAGTCCTAAATCGCTGAAAAGACCGATCGAGTTTTCCGCTCGGAGATGACGATTATTAGGTTTGGTTTCCTACTCTGTTGGAGGTTTCAGCGACCAAATCTTGAAAGGAGGCAGGAGATAAATCTTATACACAGTAGGTAACGAATCCCGACATGCCCGAGTACATGATGTCCTCAGAGTACTGTTATTTCACTGAAGCTAGCCCGAATCCTAGGGGAGCGGATCAATACCAGCAACGATCTATTCTTTCGAATAGCCAGGTAGACTCTTCTTCACGTGCCGTTGCTGGCTCAATAGTCAACAAATATATAGAAAGGTCTGTTGGTTGGTGCACTTAAATCGACTCCGAAGAATTGATCATATAATGATGAGGACTTGGGAGATTAGCATACTGAAACACAAATCTGTATAGGAAAAGCCACCGTGCAGCAGCCTGCGGACGAATCAACTCAGTCGTACTCAACACTTATGGAGTGGTATACAAACAGACGTCTACAGCTTCTAGCAACTAGCGAAACGCATCGTTGGACTAGCGGGCGCTTCCTAATCGAGAGGCAAGGTCCCTGTCTGGAGAAGACCAGCATCCCCTATGTGGAGAACGATGTTCTCGGTTTTCTGCTCGCAGGGACTTCTCGTGCCCAACTGCACGCTACGGACGGCATTTCGCTCAACGAGCAGGTCAGACACCGAGCGATGCAACTGGTTCCGCGTAACAGCGAAATCACCGGTCGCTGGGATTCTGGATGGACCGTGGCTGTCCTGTGGCTGAACCCGGAATTTGTGAGCGAACTGGCTGCCGCTGTTCAACGCGGCGACCCGGAAAAAACCCGGTTACTACCCACCTTCTATTTCAACGACGCCCTGCTCTACCATGTGGGACGCGAACTATGCAGCGAGCTGCTCGACGGCAATCCATTTGGACCGCTGTATGCCGACTCCTTAATCAACACACTCACCCTGTATTTGCTACACCACTATTCCACCGCTCAAGTGGTGCGTGAACCAGGCAAAGGTACGCTGACTGCGGCTCAACTGCGCACCATCGATGAATTCATCTACATGAATCTGGATCACAAGATTTCGCTGGCAGATTTGGCGAATTGCATTCATCTCAGCGTTCCTCATTTCGAGCGGATGTTCCGCGCGACCACCCATCGTCCACCCTATCAGTATGTTTTGGACATCAGGCTCGAGAAAGCCAGGACACTTCTGACGACCACGAATTTGTCCCTCGCAGAGATCGGGCTTCAATGTGGTTATGCCAATCAGAGCCACTTCACCGCGCTATTTCGACGCGGCTATGGTCTAGCTCCCGCGCGCTATCTGCGGGGGAAACGCGAATAGCTCACATCCTGAACACAGCCTTGGACAGCGTGATGGAATTGTGATAGACGCGCGATCAGAAGCGAGTAATTTTTGCCGTACACCGAAGGTATCAACGACTTACTGCGTCATGATTGCGGCAGATTTGCAGTCAACAAACCTCGAACAGTTTGGGGTTACGCCAATCAATAATCAAGGGGAATGGGGTTTGTTCTTCACCACTCGCCAACAAGCTCCCAATGACGGCATATATTGGTGCATACATTAACCGATATGGCACTAGTACCTCAACAAGATGAGAATGACGGGTAATGGTCACGGAAGGCACGATGGGCATCATCGACGGAAAAGCGCCAATGGATTTTGGCCGCAGTCTGGTTACGGGCGTTTTCCCAGGCGATGATTTCCAGAGTCAGCGTCCACTCATCGGGCAGACGACGCTTGAGACATTGACGCGAGAGAATGCTCAACTCAATCTCCGCCATATTGAGCCAAGAGCCATGCGGCGGGGTATGGTGAAAACACAAACGGGCGGCAATCCGGTCTGCCTCGGTTTTGCCAAAGGTTTCGACCAGCGCCAGATAGGTATGGGTATTCAGGTTGTCCAACACGACATCAATGATGGGCGCATCGGGATAGAGGACATCGACCAGATAGCGCATCGCCTGAGCAAACTCCCGTTTTCCACGTTGGCGGGTGACCAAGACGGCACGTCGTCCGGCTTTGGGTTCAATAAACATGAAGAGATTGCGCGTCCCGCCACGTTTGTATTCAAAGTCGATGCGCCTGCCGACCTTCGGCATGAGGGACAGCGGGTTGCGGATATCGGTCAACAATTGGGTCATTTTCTCGTCAAAACATACCATCGGACGCTCTGAGTTATACGGTTGGGCATACAAGCTCAGGATGGATTCCAGCCGCTCGATAAAGGCTGCGGTCAGTTTGGGAATACACCATTGACGTACTTGCCAGGGTTTGAGATGTTTTTTTGCAGCAGCAGGCGCACACTTTCCACCGAAATGCTGTCCACTATGCCATCGGCCATGAGCCGCTGCGTCAACAATTCCAGCGTCCACCGCTCACGTCCCTCTGGCGGCGCACTACAGGCTAAAGCCACCAAATGCCCTTCCTGCTGCTCATTCAGGAGCGGTTCGCGCTCCACAGAGGCTTCATCTGAGAGCGCTGCTTCCACACCAGCGTCACAAAACCGTAGCCGAGTGCGGCGCACCGTCGATTCGCTGACATACAGCCATTGGCTGATTTCAGCATCCGTTTTGCCATCGGCACTTTTGAGCAGAATATGGGCGCGTTGGATACACGACGCTTTATTGCGTCCCTTCGTCACCATAGCAACCAGTTTTCGGCGCTCTTTGTCCGTCAGGGTCACACCATGTTTTTCCATGACCCCATTTTACTTCAACCCGTCACTTTAATCTTGTCGCTGTACTAGGTTACCTGACTATACAGCACCATGTGAGAGACAATTCGGACGCAGAACAAAACCGAGCGGGTTTTCCGCTCGGAGATGACGATGAATAGGTTGATTGCTCTAGGCTGCCTCCAGTTTGTTCCACCAGGACTTGAGTGGCGGAACAAGAAATAGATTGTACATGGAAGGCATCGAACCCCGTCGTCCCCGCTGAGTACAAAATGTGTTCACTGTGATAAGCCCGGTCGAATAGGTCGGGCTTTGTCATTCTATTCATTTGTGTACACGCGGGTACGAACCCGGTTGAATGCAGAAAGTGCCGATGCACACGGAAACTCCTGCTCGATTTTGCATACGCGTTAGGGAGCAGGTCAACCTACTCGGTGTGCGTCAACTCATTCCCGCGCCGCGGGATGGCTGCGCCGCAAGACTCCCGGACAATGAGCTCGCTGTAGACAATCGTCTTGACCGGGACAGTATCTTCACCCTGAATAAGTCGGTGGAGTTTTTGGAATGCTAGCACACCCATCTCATATTTTGGAATATTGACTGTTGTCAGTGGGGGGCGTGTGTAAGCGCTTTCTAGCGTGTTGTCGATACTCGCAATCGCAATATCATCCGGGATTTTCAGGCCAACCTCACGGATGGCTTCCATTGCCCCAAGGGCCGTTTTGTCGCTGATCGCAATCACCGCTGTCGGATACTCTTTCTGTTCAAGGATCTCCTTCATCTGAACATATCCTTTGAGGGGATGACCGGAGACGGGCTTCGGCATCCATTCTTCTGGGATCAACAGACCGGCTTCCGCCAAGGCAGCCAGGCAACCCCGAAACCGATCCACCAAACTGCTGTACTTCGTCGGACCTCTCAGCAGGGCGATCCTGCGATGGCCGAGATTGAGCAGGTGACGAGTGACCTGATACCCTGCTATGAAATTGTCCCCCAGCACACAGGGAAGCCGATGCTCATCGAGGTGGTTTTCGACCAGAACAATTGCGATTCTCAGGCTTTCCAATTGGCTGACCAATTCAGGCGTGATGTCTCCATCATTGGCGACGACAAACCCCGACACTTTCTGGGCAAGCCCCCGCTTCAGTTTGTCGATATTCCCCTTAGTTCGGTCGAACGTCGACAGGATGACATGATAGCCCTGGCGTTCCGCCTCGGTCTGGAAACCCCTTATGATCTCACCATAGAAAACGTCGCTGACCACAGGCACGGAATTCTGCTCGATAAGTAGCCCGACCGATTCGCCATAGCTGCCGTTGGCGGTGGGCTTAACTGTATAACCGAGATTAGCAATCGTAGTCCATACACGCTGGGCGGTTTCCGGCGGAATGCCAGGCTTATTATGGATCACCATCCACACTGTCGTTAGCGAAACCTCGGCGGCGTTGGCTACATGGCGCATGGTCGGTTTCGCTTTCCCCAAGATTATCACCTCTTTTGTTTACTAAACAACATTCATTGTATTCGTGTTCGAATTGATTGACAAGCCCGGTCGAACACCATAGAATAATGGATAAAGTATTCTCTCATGACTCTGTTCGCCAGAAACAGACCTCATGAAGCGAGTTTTATTTCGATAAATGATCATGCTTGTTTAATGAACATTCGCGCAATATGTGCAATCTTCTTATCATCTCAGAATTTTTTAGCCGAGTGTACCCCAGGATATATTTGACCCGGGTACTGCTTGGCTTTTGTTGTTTGCTTCACTTCCCGAGCGGATACGCCCCATGAATTCTATCAAGATCGATCTTAACCGTCGTTTAGGCGCTGTCAACCACCATATATTCGGAGGGTTCGCCGAACACCTCGGTCGCTGCATTTACGGCGGCATCTACGAGCCCGGCTCGGCGCTGGCGGACGAGGACGGCATGAGAAGCGATGTCCTCGAGGTTCTACGCTGCTTGAATATGCCGGTTATACGTTATCCCGGCGGCAATTTCGTCTCTGCCTATCGCTGGAGGGATGGCGTGGGTCCGGTCGAAAGGCGTCCGGCGCGTCCTGAGCTTGCCTGGGAAACAGTTGAGCCAAACCTCTTTGGCACCGACGAGTTCGTCAAATTCTGCCGCAAGGTCAATGCCGAGCCCTATTTTGTCGTCAACTGCGGCGACGGTGATATGCGCGAGGCGCGCGATTGGGTGGAATACTGCAATGGCGCACGGAATACGGCACTCGCTAATCTACGGCGCAAGCACGGTTTCGACGCGCCTCACCAGATCAAGTACTGGGGCATCGGCAACGAGGTTGATGGTGAATGGCAGGTCGGCTACAAGACGCCCCACGAATATGCGCGCGCCTACAAGGAGTTTGCCAAGGTCATGCGCTGGGTGGATCCGTCCATCAGCCTGCTGGCTTCGGCAGTGTCTAGCTGGCGTGCCGAATTTGTCGAACGTATCAATCTTCTTCTCGACCAGGCAGCCGATTATATTGACTATCTAGCGATCCACTGGTACGTCGGGAACCCGGACAGCGATTTCGCAAGTTATATGTCCGTGTCCGAGCTTTTCGAGGAGCGCATCAGCGTCGTCGAAGGGTTAATCCGCGCGATGAAGCTGCAGCGCAACATCAAGAGACCAATTGCGATTGCCGTCGATGAGTGGAACGTTTGGTATCGAACCCGCGGCGATACACTTGAAGAACGCAATAACTTGGAAGAACGCTATACCCTCGAAGACGCTCTTGTGGCGGCGATGCATTTCAATGCTTTCATCCGCCACGCGCGGACGGTGAAGATGGCGAACATCGCCCAGATCGTCAACGTGATCGCCCCTATTTTCACCGACAAGAACGGTTTGTTCCTCCAGACAATCTTCCACCCACTCGAGGTCTACAGCCGCACGTGCGGGAATGTCGCGCTTGACGCCTTTTGGGAGGGAGAAACCTTCTCTGCTGGTGATTATAGCGGGCTGCGGACGCTAGACGTGGCTGCTACACTGGACGAAGAGAAAAGATTACTGTCGGTTTACGTCGTCAATCGCAGCGAGACAGATGCGCTTGAAACCAAGATCGCGCTCGATAGCGGTTGCTTTGTTGGCCCTGTTCAGGCGAACGTGATCAACGGTCCTGACATCAAAGCTGAAAACTCTTTCGATCACCCCGATAGAGTTGGTGTTCACAAGATCGATCTAAAAGTAGAAAGGAAAGACTTCGCATATACGTTTGAGCCACATTCGGTCACAGTTCTGGTGTGCGCACTCGAGTGAAATTACATCGGTTACGCAAGAAAATGGTCTCTTAATCATGGAGGAAAGCATGAAAAAGTATACGTTTACACGGCGTGATTTCTTGAAGCAGGCGGCGATCTTCAGCGCGGCAACCGCCTT
Organism: uncultured Chloroflexia bacterium; assembly: GCA_963814185.1. Lineage (GTDB taxonomy): Bacteria > Chloroflexota > Anaerolineae > Aggregatilineales > Phototrophicaceae > Flexifilum. The sequence goes on from CAWFCF010000004.1 coordinate 1,792,675, forward strand.
GCCCGCCGAGATGCTGGCGCTGGCGCCCAAAGCTGTCCTAGCTGCGCAGGGCGAGGAAGTTGCGCCCGGTGTCCCTCGGAATGAGTGCATCATCCTAGAGAACCCGTCCGGGACAGTGCTGCCGGCAGATGACTTCAACCGCTGGCGGAATGGCTACAGTGGCAGTTGGGTATGTGGACTCCAGCAACTCGCTCTGGATGCGCTGTGGTACATCGACCCGGATGCGGGAGTCGACGGCGTATGGGATAATGCCTTGGCATCCGACAAGCCGATCTACAATGACGACTTCACGCAGATGACGGTCAAGCTGCGCGAGGGCATCTATTGGAGCGATGGTGTGGAGTTCACGGCGGATGATTTGTACTACACAGTCGACGCCGCCATGAAGAACACAGGGCTGTCCAATAATGGTCTGTTCACGGGCAATATCGATCACATGGAGCAGCCCGACAGAGACACTGTCATCTTCTATTTGAAAGCCCCCAACTCGCGCTTCCATTCCGCCTTTACCGTGCGCTGGGGCAGCACCTACATGATGCCCAAGCACGTTTTTGAAAATGAGCAAGACCCGGTGGCGTTCAAGTTCAACCCGCCGGTCAGCCTCGGCGCCTACACGCTCAAGGACTTCGACCCGAACGGCAACTGGTACCTGTGGCAGCGCCGCGAAGACTGGCAGAGGACATCGGTCGCTCTCCTGGGTGATGTGGATGTGCAGTACGCCATGTACATTGCCCCCGGTCCCAGCGATAAGCGCGTGATTGCTCAGACGGCACACCAGTTGGACGTGATCCACGACTGCACACCAGAGGGGCGCATCACACTCGCACGGACCAACCCGACCTCGGTCGGTTGGTTCCCCTCGTTCCCCTGGGCACATCCGGATCCCACCCTGCCCGCGGTCATCTATAACAATGAAAAACCCGGACTGGACATGAAGGAAGTCCGCTGGGCGCTGACGCTGGCGATTGATATCGCCCAGCTCGCCCTAGCCTCCTACAAAGGCGCCGCCACCATCTCTGCCATCCACGTCCCGCCGACCGGCATGTACCCGCATTACTATCACGAGCCGCTGGAACCCTGGTTGAATGACTTTACCATCAAGGTGGGCGGACAGGACTACAAGCCCTACGATCCCACCGCCGCCCAACGGATTGCCGATTTGGCTCGCCAGAGCCTGGGCGACCTGGTGCCAACCGATGCCGACACTATCAAGAGATACATTGGAGCCGGCTGGTGGAAGAACGATCTCCAGGCTGCCGAACAGTTGATGCTCGACGCCGGGATGCAGAAGGTCAACGGCGTATGGGCGCTGCCCGATGGTTCACCCTTCCAGGTGCCGCTGATGGGCTTGGGTGAAAGCAACCCGACCATGAACCGGGCTGCCGCCGCGGTCGTCGAGAACTGGAAGAGCTTCGGCGTCGATGCCAGCCTAGACGCGCAGGCCAACCTCTGGCCCATCATGAGCAGTGGCGAATACAGCGCCAGCTTTGCCTGGACAATCGAGACCTGGGGCGGCGACCCCGACCTGTTCTACTTCCTCCAGTCCTGGCACTCGAAGTTCTACGTAGCGAGCGGCCAACCCGCTGCCGGCACCAACAGCATGCGCTGGAAGAACCCCGAACTCGACCAGATTATCGAAAGCATCCAGAAGATTTCCTTCGACGATCCCCAGGGCGTCGAGCTGGGACTGCAGTATTGCAAGCTCGCCGCACAGGAAATGCCGATTACCCCCGTCATGGCGTACAACGTCTTTACAACCATGGACACTACCTATTTCAATGGGTATCCGTCGGTGGATAATCCCTATACGGATCCAGTGCCGAACTGGGGCAATACCAAGTACATGTTCATCAAGATCAAGCCCAATACGACGGCATGAGTTTGCCGCTGCGAGGATGGCGCTGACCTCGTGGTCGGCGCCATGAAACTGAGTACGATTATCAAGATGAGCCAGCAGTAACGACGTCCTACCCCTCCACTGCGATTGTCTTCACTGTCAATCACGGTGGAGGGTCTTGTTCATTACGGAAACGCCTCCTATGCGAAAATTCCTGCTACGGTATTTAATTCCGAGAATCCTTCAATTCCTGACGATCATTTTTGTCGGGATCACGGTCACTTTTATCATTCCTAGGCTCACTCCCACTAATCCAGTAGAAGCCCAGATATCCATGATGGTAGCGAGGGGGAGCAGCCTTGACCCGGCATCTGTCGAAGCAATGCGCTCCGCTCTGACAGAACTTTATGGGTTGTCTGGCAGCCCTGTCGAGCAATATTTTGCGTTTTGGGGTCGCTTGCTCCGCGGTGATCTGGGTCCTTCGCTTGGGAGTTTCCCCACTCCCGTCTCCGAGATGATTGGTCAGGCTTTGCCATATACCCTCAGTTTGCTGATCCCCGCGCTGATTATTTCGTGGATATTCGGCAATATTTTCGGAGCCATGTCCAGTTATTATCCTGAAAATAAAGCACTAAGCGCAGTTGAAGTGTTGGGACAAGCAGTCCGACCGATCCCATACTACATCGTGGCTCTGGTCTTACTCGTGGTATTTGCATTTTTCATTCCGATCTTTCCATTCAGCGGAGCCTACCCGATTGGGACCCATCCGAGCCTGTCCCTGGATTTCATCCTAACGTACCTCTACCATGCCGCACTCCCGGCAGCTACTCTGGTGCTGGTAGGGTTTGGGGGCTGGTTTGTCGGCATGAAATCACTCACCTCCAACATTATCTCTGAAGACTACGTGGTGTATGCTGAAACTGCCGGGCTGAAGAAAAACAAGATACTCACTCAATACATCATGCGCACCGCCTTGCTGCCGCAGCTCACCGGACTAGCCATGTCGCTCGGAACCGTCTTCAGCGGTGCCCTCATCATGGAGATTGTTTTCGGCTACCCCGGCATAGGCAGCCTGACGATGGTGGCAGTCTTCAGGAACGACTATTCGATGATTATGGGCATCGCCATCTATTCGATCATCGGGGTTGCGAGCGCCGTTTTTCTCATGGATTTACTCTACCCGTTGTTCGACCCCCGCGTGCGCTACCAATAGGAGAGGAACCATGCTCAAAGTCCTGCGGGATCTCCTCAAATATGATGCGCGCTTCCGTGTCGCCTTTGTTTTCCTGGCAGCCGTCGTGATAATGGTTCTACTCTCCGCTGTCTCTCCCTATGATCCAAATAAGTCTTATGTGGTGCCGTTTGATATGCCCCCATCGTCAGCACATATCTTCGGCACCAACTCTCGTGGGCAAGACCTCTTTTGGTGGCTGACCTTTGCTGTGCGAAACTCGCTCTTCCTGGGTGTCGTAACCGCGATTGTCTCGCGTGTGATTGCTGTGCTGGTCGGTTTGACCGCCGGGTACAGAGGGGGATGGCTCGACCGAGTGCTGATGTCGATTAACGACACCTTTGTGGTTTTGCCCCTCCTTCCCATCCTGATCCTGCTGGGTTTCCTGCTGCACGACCATATGAACCTATTTTCCCTGGCAGTGATCCTGGGGCTTTTCGGCTGGTCATTTGACGCCCGTCTGATTCGTTCCCAGGTGCTGAGCCTGAAGGAGCGCTCGTTCACGCGCACTGCGGTTTATTCTGGAAGCAGTGGATTCTGGATCACGATCCACGAGCATCTTCCCTTTGTCCTGCCAATTGTGTTTGCCACCACCATCAACAATATCCTGTGGTCTATCGGCATGGAAGTCACTTTGAGTATTCTTGGGCTTTCCGATTTGACCACTCCGACGCTGGGAACCGCGCTTTTCTGGGCGAACCAGCATGGGGCATTGGTAGCGGGGGTGTGGTGGTGGATCGCAGCACCCGCTCTGGTGGCTATCATCCTGTTTCTCGGGTTGTACATGCTCTTCACCAGTATCAACGAGTATATCGATCCGCGAACTCGCTTGCGCCTGATTGGAGGCTAACCTGTGACCCTGTTGAGCGTTCAAGACCTCCGGGCGTATTATCGGACTGAAGTTTACGGAATCTCCCGAACGGTCCGAGCCGTTGACGGGGTTTCCTTCGAACTCCTCCCCAATGAAATTTATGGCGTAGCAGGCGAGTCGAGCTGCGGCAAAACTACCCTGATCAAAGTGATCTCGGGCAATATCAAGCCACCATTAAAGGCGCTTGAAGGGAGCGTCAACTATAACTTTGGTGATTACAACGTTGACATGTTGCAGGCCACACAGGATGAGCTTCGCCAGCGCGTCCGCTGGAAGCAAATCTCGTATGTGATGCAGGGGTCAATGAGCGTCCTCAACCCGGTGCGCCGGGTGATTGAGACATTCAAGGATATTGTTGATACGCACGAACCGATCAAGGATAAGAAGAAATTCCTTGAAGAAACGCGCACGCATGTCAACCGGCTGGGACTCCCGAGCGATGTACTCAACGCTTTTCCGCACCAGCTCTCTGGCGGTATGCGCCAGCGGGTGGCAATCGCCCTGGCGACTGTGTTCCAGCCCGCCCTGATTATCGCGGACGAACCCACTACCGCCCTGGATGTCGTGGTGCAGCGTGGTGTCCTGCAAATGATCAAGGACATCCAGGCAACGAGTGGAAATACGGTTCTCCTGGTCACTCATGATATGGCAGTCCATGCGAATGTGGCTGACCGAGTGATGATCATGTACGCGGGCAGGATTGCCGAAGAAGCGCCTACAGAGAGTATCTTCAATGCGCCGCTCCATCCGTACACGCAGCATCTGATCCGCTCGCTGCCGACGATCGGCGAAAAATCGACGAGGGCGAGCCTAAAAGGTTCACCGCCAAACCTTGCGAACCCCCCAGGTGGCTGCCGGTTCCACCCCCGCTGCCCATTTGTGATGGATATGTGCCGGACCGAGGTGCCCGATTTGGTCACGGTAAGTGAACGCCATCGTGTCGCATGCCACCTGGTCAAGGAGAGCACGCTATGAGCACAGACGGAAAGCTGCTGGATGTCCAGCACGTGACGGTCGAATTTCATATTGGGGGATTTGTAGGCGGCACAGTTCTCAAGGCAGTGAATGATGTTTCCTTCTCCCTTGCGAGCGATAAGCCGGAGATATTGACTCTCGCTGGTGAAAGCGGCAGTGGAAAGACGACGCTCTCTCGCTTGCTGCTGCGCGATCTTGAACCAACGCGGGGCAAAGTGCTGTTTGAAGGACGCGATGTGTCGACCATTCGCAAACGCTCAGAGTTCAGCGAATTTATGAAGAAGGTCCAACCAGTTTTCCAGAACCCGTTCGAGACTTTTAGCCCCTTGCGGCGGGTAGATGCATACCTCTTCGATACGGCCATGAACTTCAAGATGGCGTCAAACCGTCAGGAAGCGGCAGCGATTGTGGACGATGCCCTCCTCAGCGTGGGGCTGTCACTGGAGGAAGTGCACCAGCGCTATCCGCACGAGCTTTCCGGCGGTCAGATTCAGCGCGTGTCAGTGGCGCGGGCGCTGATCTCGAAGCCCAAGCTAATCCTTGCCGACGAGCCTGTCTCGATGGTCGATGCGTCACTGCGCATGGAGATTGTGAACCTGTTCCAAGAGCTGCGTGACGAACAGAATGTGAGTGTCATTTACATCACGCATGATCTTGCCACTGCTTATTACATCAGCGACCGGATCGGAATCATGCTTCGTGGATACATTGTTGAATCGGGACCGGTTGAGGATGTCCTGGAACGGCCGGCTCATCCGTATACGCAGCTGCTGAAGGAATCAGTTCCGGAGCCCGCCCCTAAGGACCGCAAATCGTGGGCAAAACACATCGAGCTTGGAACAACCGAAGTCAAAGAGTACGGGAGAATTGGGTGCAAGTTTGCGGGACGCTGCCCCCATGTGATGGACATCTGCCGCAAGGCGGATCCGCCGGATGTGCAGGTTGGGCAGCAAACGGTGAAATGCCACTTGTATACAGAAGCTGGCGGGAAACTTGCAACTGAAGCTCAGCACCGATTTCCTATCAATAACGTCTCGCCATGATTTGCCAAAACAGAGGGATGTGGACGAAATCTTTCGCACATACACTTTTTGAAGGGAAGCCGTCAGTGACGGGTGCGGAGAAGCGTAACCCCCCAGGCACGTTCAAGCTCCGTGCTGAGCGACGTTAGGAACAAAAACCGAGCAGGTTGTCCGCTCGGAGATGACAATTATCGAATTCCCTGCCCTACTGGGTTGGCGGTTGCTGCCACCAACGCTTGAGCGGTGGGAGCAGGTATATTTTATACACAGCAGGCATCGAACCCCATCGTCCCCGCTAAGTACAAGATGTGTTCAATCGTTAGGGCTCGGTCGATTAAGCCGGGCTCTTTCATTTTCTCCGGCTGTATACAGGCGGGTACGAAGTTGATCCCGTCTCAAAACCAACTATCCGACTATCTTACTCGATTTGGACTAAAGAATCGGGGGCAGATCAGAGTACAGATCAAATTTCTACCCACCACCGCTTGCGATTTCTGTGTTCGTTTTACGTCAATCCGTGATTCACTGAATTTGCGTAAGTTCATGGTTATCCTTCGTTTGTGCAGTCGCAGTTCTATCACTTGCCAGTATCAATATATGGCTAATATATGCCCCTATATTTACATCCGTAGAAAAGTAGGATAAAGTCTCTGTTGCACATTATACCTATCACAAAATTCGAGTTGTGGGTTATCCAAGCACTGACCTATGACTCCTCGCGGTCTTTTCAGGAAACCGTGATTGTCGATCCTGTCCGTGGATTGGTGTTTCTGTTACCAAAATCTTGACAAAGGAAGCCGAAAATGATTAATTCGGTCAGGCGTCTTTATGATGCATTGAATGCGAAAAGGCTCGACCAGTTTAATGAGCTTTTTGGTCCCGATTTTGTCAACCATGTCTCGGCAGACCGCGCGGAAGTCGGCGTCGATGCGTTCATACACACATTTGACCCTTGGCTCGAAGCGATGCCCGACTTTCATGCCGAAATCATATCAACGGTTGAACAGAATGATCGTGTGGCGGTGCGAAGCACGTTCACCGGCACACACCTGGGCAGCTACCTGAATGCAGCACCTACGGGCAAGCCCGTGCGTTGGACAGGCATCGCCATCTTCCGCTTTGATGACGAAGGCAAGATTGTCGAGCGCTGGCAAGATATTGATACCGCCGGTTTATTGATGCAGCTTGGCGTGATTCCCGCCCCTCCACCCGACGATAGGGACATAGCCCGACGTGTTTACGAGGATATTTGGAGCACCGGTCAGCTAAGCCTGGTTGACAGCCTCATCAGTGAAGACTTTGTGGATCACAATGCCCCTCCCGGAACGCCAAAGGGACGCGACGGATTCCGGCAAGTCGTCCAGATGTACCGTACTGCCTTCCCCGACCTCAGTGTCGCGGTTGATCAAACGCTCGAAGAGGGCGACCGGGTTGCGCTGCGTATGACTGCGCACGGTAAACATAAAGGAGCATTTCTGGGAATCGCGCCGACCAACCGGGCGGTTACTTTCACGGGAATGGCTTTCGTGCGTATCCAGGACGGCAAAATCGCCGAGCGTTGGGGCTTGTACGATATGGGTGGGCTGATGGCACAACTCACCCAACCGGGACAAAGCCAGGTCGAGAAGAACATGGACTTGATCGTGCGCTACTTCGACACGATCTGGAACACCGGACAGTTCGAGCGAGAGCCGGAGTTTGTCGCCAAGGATGTCATCGTCCACCAGTCGCCGATCCCCGGTCTGGCTGAAGGCATTGCCGGACCGCTGCAAATCGTCGGCACCTTCCGCGCGGCTATCCCCGACATTCACGTCGACCACACCGTGCTCTTCGGCGAAGGCAACAAGGTCGTGCATCGCTGGGAAGCCAAGGGTCACCACACGGCGGCTCCCCTCTTCGGCGCTATCATCACCAACAAAGAAATCATCATGACGGGCATCAACACCTTCCGCATTGAAGATGGTCACATCGTGGAGCGCTGGGGACACATGGACATTCTCGGTCTGCTCCAGCAGCTTGGCTTGGCTCCCACTAACTAAAGCGACTAAAGAGGATTATGGCGATGAGCAAAGACTTAAGCGAGCTTCGCAATCTGGGACACCGCTCCCATCAGGAGTGGCTCAACGAAGGCAAAGAGTGGGTCGTCGACGAGATTTACGCCCCCGACTGCGAGATCATCAACCACGCCGTCCCTGAGGAGCTGCGGCACGGGCGCGAGGCGTTCAAGGCTTACGGGCGCTGGCTGCGCTCCGCCTTCCCCGACATGAAGATCGTCAATGAGGATATCGTCTTCGACGGGAAGCACCTCCTCATCCGCTGGTCGATGACTGCGACCCACCTCGGTTCCTATTTCGGTATTCCCGCGACCGGAAAACCGATTTCGATCACCGGCGACGACATCATGGTGCTCAACGACGATGGTCTGATTCAGCAGTTGTACCTGGAAGAAGATTTACTGAATTTACTGGCGCAAATGGGCGTTATTCCGTCCTAATGGGTGGTGCCGTGCGCGTGCATACTTTGACAACCCCTTAGGTCACAGAGGAAAGCTGATGGCAGAAGATAGCAAAAAGGCGCTTTACCGTCGTTATGTGGAAGAAGTAACTAATGGCGGGAATGTCGATATAATTCCTGAGATGTTTTCTGAGGACTACCTAGATCACAATGCGCCTCCCGGCGCACCTACGGGCGGTTTTGATGCGATCAAGGCTATTCCCTTAATGTTCCGGGGTGCGTTTCCCGATGTTCATTTTACGATTGACGATATGGTCACGGAAGGTGACTGGGTTGCCACGCGCGTAACGGGACGCGCGACGCACCTGGGACGCCCGTTTGTCGGCATTGAGCCGACAGGTCGGCGGGTCACTTGGTCGTCGTTTGGCTTCTTCCGCGTCCAGAATAATCAGATCGTCGAGCATTATGGACAGCCGGACATCGCCGGGCTGCGTGCGCAGCTTACTGCGCCCATCGAGAAAGGATCGCTGGACGAAAACCGCGCTATCGTCACCCGCTACGTCTACATGACCAACATGGCGAACTTCGACGCCTTCGACGAGTTCGTGGTTCCCAGTTACGTCGATCACGACCCGATTCCCGGTCAACAACCGGGGCGCGAAGGTCTCAAGGATGCGTACCGCCTGTTCATTGCCGCCTTCCCGGACGTGTGGTTCACGTTCGAAGACCTGATTGCCGAGGGCGATATGGTCGTCGGGCGCGGCGTGATTCAGGGTACGCACAAAGGCGCATTTCTGGGCATCCCACCCACCGGTAAGGTCGTCACGTGGACAGGGACACGCATGTTCCGCGTGACGGATGGAAAAGTGGTCGAGGGATGGATCAACCTCGACCTGCTGGGCTTGATGAGCCAGATTCAACCGGCTGCCAGTTAGTTAGCGTCGATAGGCTTCATCCCTGTTTCAAATTGAAACAGGGATGAAGCCTGCTCTGCTCAGAAGTATTCAAGACGCAGTGGTTAACAGGTTTTAGCGAATCGATTGCCGCACCTCAGCAACACGTATCGGTATGGGCAAAACGGGTCATCAGGAAAGCGCCGGGCGCGAGTGAAGCTTGAGCGTGATGGCGACCTGAGAGACAGCGTCCTGCCAAGCGATAGCACCTCAGCGTTGTTTGCAAATTAGTCTCGAAATGCGTTGAAAGGATGATCCCATGCGCCGGGATGTGACGTTTGAAAGTTTAGGTCTGCAATGCAAGGGCTGGCTCTATCTGCCGGATAACCTCTCTGCAGGAAGCAAAGTCCCCGCCGTCGTCATGGCAGATGCTACTGCTGCGGTGAAAGAGATGGTGGAAGTGAAATACGCGGAGAAGTTCGCTGCGGCGGGCATCGCCGCGCTTGCCTTCGATTTCCGCTTCCTGGGTGAAAGCGAAGGCGAACCGCGCAACCAGATCATTTATTACGATCAACACGAAGACCTGCGCAACGCCATCACCTTCTTAAGCGAGCAGCCCGAAATCGACCCCAACCGCATCGGCATCTGGGGAATATCGAACGGCGGCGGGCACGTGCTGCAAGTCGCCGCTTTTGACAAGCAACTCAAAGCTGCGGTTGCCGTCGTGCCGCTGGGCTTGAACTATGACGCGATTCAGCCGCTCATGGGACCGGAGGGCATGGCGCAGTTCATGGGCTTCCTGACTCATGATCGCATTGGGCGCTTCCACGGACGACCGAGTGGATACCTGGCACTGGTCTCGCGCGGCAATACGGAAGCCTTGTTTCCCAACCCGGCAGCTTATGACTATTACATGAAGACCGCGGAGAAACAGGCACCGAACTTCAGGAATGAGGTGACACTGAACTCGGTTGAGAAAAATCTCGAGTTCGATCCGGGCGCAGCCATCCATCTCATTTCCCCTACCCCCCTGCTGATGATCTGCTCCGAGGGCGATATGGCGATGCCCGCCGGGCAGTTCATGGCGCAAGCCTTCAAGCGGGCGGGCGAACCCAAACGCCTGATCACGCTGCCATGCGCTCACACCGACGTATTTGAGAATGAACCATCGTTCTCGCAGGCTGCAAGCGCCACGGTCGACTGGTTCAAGCAGTATCTTATGGGCTGAACTGGCAGGCACAGAACCGCCACGATAGAACGCAATAACCCCCTCGCAGGAGGGGGTCACTTCAGTCCGACCGATTTGCTATGAAGCGGCAGAGAATCCATACTGAACTGAAAACCGACCTGGCTTGAGGCGCAGTTCATGTCAAGCACCAACCAATATGCACCTGTCTTCCATCTTGGCAACAAACACTCGGCAGGTTGCGGTAATCCGCCTCACATCGACGGCAACATCCGCAAGCGGTAATACGGGTGAGTCAGCCGAAACTTGGGTTGGCTCATTTGCTTTATTCCCCAAAACGACATGGCAATCCGCCTTCAAGATCATCGCCACGTAACCACCCCATAACTAGTCCCAGTGAAAAGTGGAGGTTACCGTCCGGCTACTGCCGCATTCGATCTTGATGTCCGAATTTCTCGGAATCGGATGCCTCAGCGCAGCGCGAAGAGGCATCCGGCTGTCAAATTGGGAAAGGCGCCAGAGGACGGAACTCTCAAAGCGCTTTGTCATGCAAACAGCATATGGACTATTTCAGCGTTATCGCCGGTTTTCCTTGCTAAAAAACTTCGCCGTCCCCCGGCGCTATCCAATAATCCCCATCGCCGGATTCCGCTGTCCAACCGATCAGTCCATTCGCGTCGATCTTGAACCATGTATAGCCGTCCGCGCAGGTTGGTCCATCTAGCACGGTGAAGCTCGTACCCGGCTGAATCTGCCCAACTTTGGGATTGCTCGTGCCGGGGGCTTGGCGGACGTTGTTTGCAGTCTCCGAAGACACATACCCCTGCTGTCCGGGAATCAATTGGGCAGGCAGCGAACCGGGACACGTGACGACGGCGGTTGGCGGCGATGCGACGCTGGGCGGTTCACCCGCCGAAGGAATGAGCGCTTGAATGCCATTTGCAGCTTCAACCACCCATCCTTCATTTCCACTAGGGGCGCGTACCCGCCACCAGTTGTCCCCCGCGCTCACCACCGGACCTTCCAACAGCAGCACCACTGTTCCGGGGGGTAAATTCTCCAAAATCTGAAAATTCGTGCCCGCCCCGCTCCGCAGCTTGAGTCCTTCGTCCCCAGTATAGACCTGTGCTGCGCCACCAATTTGGAGTGTGGTAATCGGCATGTCGGTCGGGCTGATCTCGGTTGTCGGGACGGGGGAGGCAGTCGCCAGATCATAGCTGCTGGAAAGCGACGTGACCTGGGTTGAAGCCGCGACCGCTTCGGTCAATGCGAGAAGATAATTCAGATTACCGGGAAGCCCGGTTGCCGAAAAGATGATGGGAAAGCGATTGATACTGATCCCGATCAGGACGAAATCCGCCTGCTCGACATAGGGGTAGAACGGCGTCTGCAACTGCTGTACACCCGGCGCCGTCACGATCACCGCCGGATTGCCGTTCAAGGTCGTTTCGGATACTTGGACGCTGGCAGTATTGAGCGCGGTAGACCGCTGGATGATTGCATCGATGATCCCTCTTATGGCGTCGCCCGGTTGGATATTCAAGCCGTATGCCAAACCGAGGGTATACGCGCCCATAATCATCCCCAACTGCCTATCGGTGGGTTCGAGAAAATAACTGTCGGCGGCGTGACTACTGGATGCGATCAACGCCGATCCAGAATTCACTTGTGCAGACCAATCAACTGGCGCTTTAAAGACGATGCGGCTCAGCTCATTGTCCGCCACTTCCACGTCCGCGCTCAGATCGACCGCTACGTCCTGCGCCACAGGGGCGGTCGGAGCCGCTGCGGTATTGGTTGGCGCGAGCGCAGCCTGAGCAGGCGTCGCGGGATTTCCAGCGCTTGGCGCGTCGGTCTGCACCTGAGCTTCTGCGATCACACAGCGAAAGCCGAGTGGGTAGCCCCACTCGTCAGGCGCCGAGCCGGAACGATACCAGAGCGCGCCCGCGACCCCCCGCACCACCCGGTCGCCGTAGACCGTTGGGTCTTCGCGTCCATCGGTCGCGTCGTAGGGATACATCGTATATAACGAACTCGTCCATTCCTCCACGTTCGAGAGCATGTCGACAGCATCCGTCCACGTGTGATCCCACGAGACCGTGTCAATCGGTCGAGCGCCATAGCTTTCTGCGGTCGTATAGCCCGGATCGGTATTGCCCTGAGGATAGAGCAGCGCATCCGGTCCCCGCGCGGCATATTCCCATTCCGCTTCGGTCGGCAAGCGCCCACTCCGAGCCGCACAAAACGCGCCCGCCTCATTCCAGGCGACGTTCGTGCGGGCGTAATCCGGTTGCCGATCGGACGCCAACTGCGAAAACTGATAGGGGAATAGATCAGCTACCCGGTTGGTGACTTCGTAGCGGTCGATGAGATAGGCTTTGTCAAAGCAGACCGTACTCGGCAGCGTGTATCGATTGCGCGAATCTGGCTCTCCCATGACGAAGCAGCCGGGGGGAACCACGACCATTTCCACGCCATCGACGGTCGTCACCATCGGCGTCCAGTCAGCATTGTGGGCGATAGGTTAAATCGCATTGAGATCAACCGATGGACCCTGAAGCGCTGGCATCGCCGGCGGGGCGGCTTGCACGAATGGAATCACCTGAGCGGGGATGCCGGCGTTACCGTTCAATACCCAGAAAACATCCTCAAAGACGCCGAGTTCTACCTTCGACGAGTCAACAATCAACTGATCGTTCGAGCCATCCCGGTTGATCGAGCGCAGGCGCATGAAGGATGAGTCGTCGTAGGATAGATAGAGAATGTGCTGCGCGTCGGGCGACCACGCGATCGGTTCGCTGGTTGCGAACGTAAGCTGCTGGATGTCGCTTCCATCCGGTCGCATCACATTGACTTCAGTTCTAGCGCCAAAGGCGAAGTCCGCCGCAAATAGGCTGCCGGTGTCGTAACCCGCAGTCAGCTCCCCAGTCGAAAACAGAATGTACTGACCGTCTGGCGACCACATGGGATTGAAGCTGCCCGCCGCCCGCACCCAATTCGTAATTCGATGATCGCCGGAGCCATCCACATTGACGACGTTAATTTCTGGCGCGCCGGTATGATTGGATGCATACGCGATCTGGCTGCCATCGGGTGACCAAGAATAATCGTTTAGCGAAAACGTGCTGCCATTCCGGTACAGTTCTCTAGAGATTTCCCGATACCCTGATCCGTCGATATTGATCACGGCAAGGCTCTGCGGCACATCCTGCCCAGCCATCTGCGTATTCGCCCGGAATACCAACATGGTCCCATCGGGCGAAAATCTGGGTAAGGTGGCGAATTTTCCGGGCGTGAGGTTACGTAAATCGGTGCCATCGGCGTTCACGATCATGACGACCGGGTGATCGTCTTCTATGCCCGTACCCGCGATCTTGGTTCCGTCAGGTGACCACACCGGGTGATTGAATAATTGGCTTACGTCGCCGGGGAGCAAAACTTGGCTATTTTCGCCATTGGTGTCCATGACGACCAGTTCATCTTGGTCGCCTTTTACCGCAATGTAGGCGATTTTTGTGCCGTCGGGCGAGACCGCGCCACTCATATCCTGATCGGGGTTGGTCGTCAAGCGGATCGGGGCGCTGCCGCGCATGTCCATTTTATAGATGTCAACACCGACATCCTGTGAATAGGAAGTAAAGAACACGTTCCCGCCGAATTGATCTCCGGTTGACGATCCAGCCGCAACCTGCGTCTCCGGCGTAGAATTGGCTTCATAAACCCTCAGCAACTCTTGGGACTGAGGAATTCCCCAGAGGCGTAAAGAACTGACGGCTTGGCTGGTTGCAGATTGATCGGCAGACAAGGTGCGATAGGTCAAAAACGTCGTTGAGTCCGGGCTAAACTGGATATTTGAGGGCGTCCCTTCCCCTTCAAGCAGATCCGACAGGACGGTATCCGTAGCTGGATCAACTGCGACCAACGAATGGTCAAGGCTCCCGCCGAGCAGCAGTTTCCTATCGGCGCTGAAACTGAGCGCTACAAAGGGCGAGCTAGAGACTTCGCTTGAAGCCTGAAGTTGGGTTCCCTGTGTATCCCACGATACCAGATTGCTTCGTGCAGTCAGCAGATGATTGAGTTGGTCAAAGACAAACGACGTGTAGGTGTCTGTGCTCGTGCCATCGGGCTTGAGGTCAGCGATTTGAGCGCCATCGGCGATTGACCAGAGTCCTATATAGTAGGTGGGATCGATAAAATGGGACGCGGCAACATACTGCCCATTGGGGCTGATTTGAAGACTATAGGTGTAGCGAAGTCCCTCGATGCGGTGGAGGATTTGCCCGCTTTGCGTGTCCCAGATGTAGATCGTGGACTGGGTATAGTCGGAGTTGTAACCTATTCCGAGGATATACGAATTGTCCGGGGTAAAGGCGTATGGATATATACTCGGTCCACCGCCCTCAATACTCTGTTTCACCTCCAGTGATCCAGCGTCCCGGAGCTGCATGTCGCTGCCATCGAGCGTCAACAAGAGTGAGCGATCTTGGGAAAAAAGAAAGCCGGTTGTGTTGGTATCGTCCAGCCCGGTTTGAACGAGCGCGCCAGACGCAGCGTCCCAGATTTGCAGAAGACCATTTCCATCGGTGGTGAACAGGCGCGTTCCATCCGCCGAAAATCGGACATTTCCGACCGGGCTAGTTCCGATCAAACGAGGTTCAGTCGGCATGACCGTAGAGAACAGTTTCAGTCCACCGACCGTGCTGACGGCTAATTCGCTGCCATCAGGCGAGTAATCATAGGTGTGGATGTCGGTTGGACTCCCCTCAATTCGCAGGAGTTCTCTCGCCTGAGAGATGTTCGCGCCGGTCAGTGGTAGGCGGGCTGCCTGCGCCGAGAATACCAAGCTGCCGATGAAGCAAACGCAGAAAATGGATGCAACCATCAGAATGACCCGTAGTTTCCTCATGCGTTTCCTCTTGTACCCCGCCTGATTAGGCTAATCAGCCCTGCTTCGTCTACAAAGTGCCGTTGTCCCGTCCGCAAACCAGAGGTCAACAGCAGGTAACCGTTGGCGTGCAGCGGGGTCTTGCGCCGAGGCAAGAGGAACCAAAACACCGCAACCGCTGACAACCAAGGTAAGTGCTTGTTAACGAGTATTCGCCCTGTTTAGGCTTGGGGAATTCTTAGTCGAACATCTCTATATTATTGGGGTTTCAATTTCGCGCAAGCGAAATAAACACGGCTTAATATTTTATTTACGCGATTTACCTGTGATCGAGCCAAAGGAAAAATCTCTGCCCTACTCGCCTTTCTTCCAGAGAATTCCATTCGGCAGATCAGCTCAAAGCGCGTTGGTGGAATGTCAACATGACCTGCTTCGATTTTTCTCTAGCACGACTGCGAAATCACCGTGAAGCACAGATGCCAATATCTTGGCGTCGTAGACGAAAATGCAACTCACTAGCTTTTCGGCAGGTTGCTTGCGCGCTTTCAACGCTTGGTCTCCCTGTGAACACGGGTATCCGAAAGGTCTGAAGGCAGACCGTCAAATGACTTGACGTACTTCAAAACTACCGATACACTCAATTCACACGTGCCAATTGACACGATATAGTAAAAAAATAGTCTACTAGATCGAATTTATGAAACGACCTACTCAAAAAGACGTTGCACGTTTGGCGGGTGTCTCACGTTCCACGGTGTCCTACGTGTTGAACGATCAGACCCAGCTAAAGATTCCGATTTCTGACGAAACCCGGCACCGGGTCTTGCAGGCGATTGCGGAACTCGGCTATGAGCCGGATGCGCGGGCGCAGTCTCTGATCCGGGGCAGCACCAGAATCGTCGGCGTGATCATCCCGGTGATCGACAATCCCTACTTCTGGCAAATGTTCGCTGGGATTTCCAGCGAACTGCAAGACGCAGGCTACAGCTTGCATTTGTCCCGCCATCCTCTAGATGCGCAGCAGGAAAGCAACACGATCCGCGAATTGATGCGCCATCGCGTAGATGGGTTCATCCTCTTGGCAGCGGTCAAATACCTGCTGCCGAGGCTGATCGATGACCTGCGGAAAGCGGGTCAGCCGGTTGTCGAGATCACGGCGACCAAAGCCGAGTTTGATCACGTCATCCACGATTATTCCAGTGGAATGCGCGCGCTCATGACCCATCTGCTTGAGTTAGGGCACCGTCGAATTGGTTTCATTTACGGGGTTGCTCAGGAGGTGGAGGGATTTGATCGCCTGATTACCTACCGTCAGATGCTTCAGGAAGCCGGGCTATCCGGGAATGGCGCATATGAGATGCATTGCGGCGATAAGTTGGAGGATGCCTATCGCGCTGCCTATGCCCTACTCAGCCGACCAAACCGCCCGACTGCCCTGCTGGTGATCAACGACATGCTTGCGATTGCCGTGATGCGGGCGGCGAATGATTTGGGCTTGAGTATCCCCGGCGACCTCTCCGTCGCTGGCTTCGACGACATTCCCTTTTCTAGTTTCACCACGCCGCGTCTCACCACCGTTTCGGGGAAGGCGGAAGAAAGTGGGCGCGATGCGGTTCGGCTGCTGCTCAGGCGCTTCGCAGAGCCTGATCTCCCCCAGCAGGTGACAACAGCACACGTGGAGCTGATTGTTCGGGAGTCGACCGGTCCGGTTTGCCTATCGGAGAAAGGCTAGAATGCCCCCGCGACCCACGCACAGCGAAGGGATGATATGCGATGGAATTTCTGGACATTTGACGGCAGGTGTAGGGGAAGGCTCCCTATCGCACGTTTCGGAACTGATCTTTAGGAGATAGTGACAGGCGAGGCGCGGATTCAATGACAGCCGTTGAACACCTAAAAAACCATTCGCAAGGAAGGCTCCTTGCGCGCAAAACGCCCAGCATCACCAATTTTTTCAGACGCAACGCCGTCGCCTATCTGTTTCTCGCGCCGTGGCTCTTGGGTTTCTTCGTACTAACCCTTTACCCGATGGCATACTCGCTGTTGCTCAGTTTCACCAATTATGATTTCACCAAGCCCGATGCGACGCAGTGGATCGGGCTTGGCAATTATGAAAAAATGTTCGGGTCGCTGTTCGGGGTGTCCCAGTTCACCGCCTCTACGGGCGAGATTATGCGCGTGGACCCGTACTACATGAAGTCGCTGACTGTGACGCTGACCTACGTGTTCGCGTCCGTACCGTTGAAATTGATCTTTGCGCTCGCCGTAGCGATGCTGCTCAAGCAGAAACTGCGGGGGGTGCCCTTCTACCGTGCCGTGTACTATATCCCCACGCTGCTCGGCGGCTCAGTGGCAATCGCGGTGCTATGGAGGAAGCTGTTCGAGAAAGACGGACTGGTGAACGGCGTACTGGGGGACTCGGCTTCACCAACCTCCCCGGCTGGATCACCAGCCCTCAGTTCGCGCTCTGGACGCTGGTTCTGCTGTCGGTGTGGCAGTTCGGCTCGTCGATGATCATCTTCCTCGCGGGGCTGAAGCAGATACCGGAGGAATTCTACGAGGCGGCGAGCGTGGATGGCGCGGGCAAGCTGCGGCAGTTCTTCTCCATCACCATACCGTTGCTCTCGCCCGTGATTCTGTTCAATTTAGTCATCCAGATCATCGGCGCGTTCCAAGCGTTCACCCAAGCCTATATTATCGGCGGCGGCAAGGGCGGTGTGCTCAACTCCACCCTGTTCTATACCCTCCACCTGTATATTCAGGGATGGCAGTACCACGAGATGGGGTACGCGTCAGCAATGGCGTGGGTGCTGCTGATCCTTATCGGGCTGATCACGGCGATAGTCTTCAGGTCATCAAGTTTGTGGGTGTCCTATGGGGTCGGCGAATAGCATGAAAACCCACACGCTTGTACGTCATGGCTTGACCCACCTGTTCATCATCGCGCTTGGGGTGCTCATGATCTACCCGGTCATCTGGATGATCATCAGCTCGTTCAAGCCCAATAATATGATCTTCAGCGATCCGGGACTGATACCGAAAGCCCTGACCTTTGACAACTACATTACCGGGTGGCAAGGCTACGCGGGTACGACCTTCGGGCGTTTCTTTGCAAACTCGCTGATTATGTGCGGCGTGGCGATCATCGGGAACTTGATCTCCTGCACTATGGCGGCGTATGCGTTCGCGCGGCTCACCTTCACGGGCAGGAAGTTCTGGTTCGCCATCATGATGCTCACGCTGATGCTGCCCGGTCACGTCACGCTGGTGCCGCGCTATATCCTGTTCAACACCTTCGGGTGGGTGGGGACTTATCTCCCGATACTCGTGCCGAAATTCCTCGCAACCGATGCATTCTTCGTGTTTCTGCTGGTGCAGTTCATACGCGGTCTGCCCAAAGAGGTCGAGGAAGCGGCGATCATTGACGGGTGCGGGAAAATCGGCGTATTTCTGCGTATCATCATACCGCTCTCGATTCCCGCTTTAGTGACGACGGCGCTGTTCACGTTCCTGTGGACGTGGGACGACTTTTTCAACCACCTGCTGTATCTGACAACGCCGGAAACATTCACGGTATCCCGCGCTTTGCGCACCTTCGTCGGTGACGCAGGCTCGGTATCCAACTGGGGCGGCGCGCTGGCGATGGCGACGCTCTCGATAATTCCCGCCTTTATCCTGTTTTTCACCCTCCAGAAATACTTCGTACAGGGTATTTCAACCACAGGTATAAAGGGTTAGCACGTGAACAGGAGACGATGGATAGGAAAGGATGCTGCATGAGATAACTCAGGTTTGTTCGCTGAAATTATAGACTATTGCAGGAACAGGAGAATTCAAAGATGAGGAAAAACCGCGTATTCACACTCATGGCTCTGCTCGCGCTGATGCTCATGGTGATCATCCAGCCGACCGGGGCGCAGTCCGACTCCAGCGGACTCCCCGCCTACACGGGCGCTCCTGCCCAGCTCCGTATGAGTTGGTGGGGCAACGACGACCGCGCCCAAAGAACTCAACAGGTCATTGACTTGTTCGAGGCTGCATATCCCGACATCACGGTGTCGGGCGAGCCGGATGGCGGCACGAGCGACCACTTCCAGATTCTCGATACCCAGCTCGCTGCCAACAATGCCCCCGACATCATCCAATTCGGCGGCAATTGGCCCGATTACCAGCAGTACCTTGAGCCGCTCAATGACTATCTCGGCAAACAGCTCCTGATCAACACGCCTGAGACGTTTGACCAGACCGCGCTGATCCCCGCGACGGCTGCCGATGGCAATCTCTATGCTGTGAGCCTCGGCACCAACACGCTCACGCTCGCCTACAACAAGACCATGATCGAGGCGGCGGGCGTCGATCTCCCGGCGGACAATATGACTTGGGATGAGTTGATGGCTTACGGCGCGGCGCTGAAGGCAAAGCTCCCCGACGGAGTCGCGCCATTCGTGGACAACAGCACCAATCAGGCGAACTACCTCAGCTACTTCTATCGTCAAGAGGGGACGCCGCTCTGGACTGCTGACGACGGCGGCAAATCCTACGCCACAGTGGATACTGGCAAGAAATGGCTTCAGATGTGGGCGGATATGCGCGCTCAAGGGCTGATCCCGGACGCGGATACGACCTACACCTACACCGAAACGGGACCGGACAGCTCGGCGCTCGTGGCGGGTAAGGCGGCTATCGGCTTAGTTTGGAGCAATCAGGTAGCAGCCTATCAGGCAGCCATGACCGACGAACTGGGCATGACCACCCTCCCGGCAGGCGGCGAACCTGCCTATGCCATTCAGATGAGCCAATATCTGGGCATGAACAACAACAGCCAGAACAAAGAAGCAGCGGCGCTGTTCATCAACTTCTTTGTGACCAGCCCCGACGCGGGTGCGATCCTCCAAACCAATCGTGGTGTGCCTTCGTCGCCCGTGGTGCGTCAGGCAATCGCCGACCAAGCCACCCCGACGGACGCGGCGGTTTACCACATCTATGACGCCATCGCGGATCGTACCATCCCGCAGGACCCGAACCTCCCGAACGATCAGGAATTCGTGAATGAACTGACGCTGATCGGTCAGCAGGTCGCCTATGGGCAGTCCACCGTTGACCAAGCCGCTCAGGACTTGCAGGACTTGATCGACCGTATGGAAACCAAGTAACTTTCAGTAAGAGTGGCAGGTGCCGCAGGCGCGGGGTCGCACAACCCCGCGCCTTTTTCATTCCCCGATCCGAAGGGTCTCCGGCTGCCAGCAGCCGGATGCGACTACACCTCCCAGCCGTGCGCAGTATCAATGGCTGCTTTCAGATTGTCCCATGGGGTATCGCTGGGCACAGTGCAGTCCGCCCCCAGAATGAATCGCTTCGGTGCCGCCCGCAAGACCGCTTCAGTCTCTCGTTTGACCTGTTCCGGGGTGCCTGTGGCGAGAATACCCAGCCGCTCCAGTCCTCCCAAGTAGGGTCGTTTGAACATCTCGGCAGCCGTTTGCGTCGAGAGCTTCTCGCCCCCCAGATGAAGTGGACAGTTGACCACATCACCGGGATAGTCCAAGAAGCGGGAGAAATCGTCATAGGCGAGGGCATAGTCGCAGACATGCAGGATATTGAACGGACAGTTCTCGTTGATCTCGTTCATGACCGTCAGGTCATAAGGTTTGATGGCGAGGTCGAAGATACCGGGATCATCGAAGCGCCCGGACTTCACCGCCCTGTGTGGATGCGTAGAAGCCGTCCACACCCAGTTTGATGCACGCCCGGACAAAGGTGAGCAGGCTGTCGGTGACCGCCTCCATGCCCTTTTTGACCGCTTCCGGGTCTTGCTGAAGCTGCCGAACCAGCAGATCGCTCCCGGTGACCTGTCCGGCACACATGAACGGCGAATACAGCGTCACGATCACCACCGCCTCGCGTTTCAGCGCCTGAACCAGCCCTTCGACTGCCTTGAGCTGCCCCTCGAAATAATCCGCGCCCAGACGGGGCATCCTGACCCAGTCCTCAGGCTTTTGAATCTCAGCCATCTTCGGAAAGCTGCGTTCATATTGGATTTTGACCAAGTCCATCCCCGTAGAGCGGAAATATTCGATGTGCTTGTCTACGGCTGCCTGCCCGGCACGAAACGCGGGCGGGAAGTGGAGGAAAAACGCCGCTGGGATGTACGCGGACTGCTGATTGTCACTCAGCAGAGCCAAAATCGCTTCACGTTTATTCATTGCTCTGTCCTTTTTCGCCTATACGCGATTGCATTATGACCGCCGCGAGCGCAGCAGCGTTGTGGCGTTCATAGCTTGGCGCGTTCCTCAGCCAACTCCGCTTGATCGGCGGCGGAAGTCGTGCGTTTGCCGAAGAAAACCCAGATTCCCCACAGCACCGCCGGGATGAGCGTTAGCCCAGCCTGCCATGCCACCAGCGTCCCCACTGAGAAGCCAGAATTGAGCAGCCCACCCGCGACACCGGACGCGATAGCGCTCATCAGCGTGAACATGGCGAATTCGGTCGAAAATAGGCGTCCGCGCACCTTATTGGGCGTGAGCTGCAGCAGAAGCTGCGTAGAGAACACCCAGACCATCCCCGCGCCTACCCCACGCAGCAGCGACCCGACCAGTACGACCGGAAAGCTGGACAGAGTTGAAACCAACAGCAGCCCCGACGCCGAGACCAAATAGCTGGCGATCAGCACGAGGCGCATCGAGTGGTCGCGGTCACCAATGTAACGGCGGATCACGATGGGTCCGAACCCGGTGCCGATGCCTACGGCGGCATACATCAACCCCAAACTGATCCCGCCGCTGTCGCCGATCTCAAATATGCCCTCGGCAATGGTCACTTGAAAGACCTGAAAGGCGCCCGCAACGAACAGACTGTTCGCGGATTTGTTCAGGGCGATGAAGAAAATATCGCGGTGCTCGCGCAGGTAACGCAGTCCGTCGACGTACTGATGCAGCGCTGCGCGCACGGTCTTTTCGCTGGACGGGAGCGCCGGAGGCGGCGTGTAAACGATGCGGCTGATGCACAAGGCAGAGAAGAAGAAAGTCAAAGCATCGATCACGAAGGAAGGGTAGACCCCCCACGTACCAGAAGCCACGCCTCCGAGCGCCGCGCCAAAGGCAAGCATGGCTGACCAAGTGGACGAACTTAAGGCGTTGGCAGTCCCCAGTTCAGACTGCGTGGTGATGTCCGGCAGGATGGCTGTCCGGGTGGGGAAAAAGAATCCGCTCATCCCCATCTGGAGCGCCGTCAGGGTATAGACCAACCAGATGTCGCCCGGATTGCGTACCAGCAGGAAACCGAGCACCGTCACGCCGCGAGTGAGGTCGGTGATGATCAGCAGCCGCTTGCGATTGTAACGGTCGGCGGCGACCCCGGCGATGGGACTGACGAAGAACGGAGACAACATCCGCACGACGAACAGCCCCCCCACCGCCGCGCCCGACTGCGTGAGGAGGGCAATCAGTGAAGCCGAGGCGATCAGGTCGAACCAGTCGCCCAGCAAACTCACGATCTGTCCCATCCACAGCAAGCGGAACTTCGTGTTCTGGCGAATGAGGGCGATATAGCCTACAGACTCGGGTTGCGTGGCGGACGCAGCGCTCACAAAAACTCCTTGTCGTTGTTCATTGACGTGGGCATTATCCTACCGCGACATGAACCATGACCCTAATAATCCGTCAGCAGTTGCCGCCGACTTCCGGTAATTTCAGGCAATCGCAGCGAGGGGCGCGTGAAGCACGCAGAGTGGTCGAGTTCACGGTGAAGGATCAAGGCATCGGCATTCCCCAACCGGATCAGGATCGGCTGTTTGATACCTTCCATCGAGCGAACAACGTCGGGGACATTCCCGGCACAGGCTTGGGCATGGCGATCACTGAACGCGCCGTCGATGCGGTAGTCTGGGCGGAAGGACAGGTAATGCCGCTCGACCACCTGATCGAATATCTCGCGCTGTCCTGACCGGCTGCAATCCGCTCTCTCCTTTTCATTCGACCGAGCTTCAACCCGCATTTTCGTCATTCATTTGCCGCCAACACCGAAAATAGCAAGTATTTGACAGCGTTTTACTTTCGGAATACAATCACGTAAACGATTACGGTAAACGATTACTTTTGTTTAGTTGCATTTTATGCCTACAATACGTGATGTTGCTGCCCGCGCTGAAGTCTCCGTTGCCACTGTCTCCCATGTGATCAACGGTACACGCCCCGTTCACCCCCGAACGGTCGAACGAGTTCAAGCTGCCATTGTTGCCCTCGGCTACCGACCCAATACGCTGGCGCGCGGGCTGCGCCGCAGCGAAAGCAGCACCATCGGGCTGGTGGTGCCCGACAATTCCAATCCTTTCTTTGCAAAAATCGCGCGCGCCATTGAAGACCGGGGCTTCGCTGAAGGCTACAACGTCATCCTGTGCAATTCAGACGAATCCGCCGAAAAAGAAGCGACCTATATCGAGGTGCTGCTCTCCAAGCAGGTCGATGGGCTGATTCTGATGTCGTCGGGCAACAGCTCCCTGCCCCTGCGCTCGATCTTGAATGCGGGCGTCCCCTGCGTGGCAGTTGACCGCGAACTGGGCGATCTCCCCGTCGATCAGGTGTTGGTGGACAACGAACAAGGCGGCTATCAGGCGGGGGCATATCTGGCGCGGCTCGGTCATCGGTGCATCGGCTTCATTTCCGGCCCGCCGAATTTGAGCCTGACCAGTCATCGCACCGCCGGATTCAGACGCGCGCTGAACGAGGTCGGGCTGGAACTGCCGGACGAGGCGGTTGTGTCCGGCGATTTCCAGTACACGGGCGGCGAAGCCGGAATGCGCGAGCTGCTCCGGCGCAATCTGCACCTGACGGCGGTCGCTGCCCACAATGATCGCATGGCGCTGGGCGCAATCGCCGTGCTGCACCGCGCGGAGTATCGCGTTCCGGGGGACGTATCCGTGATCGGCTTCGACGACACGCCGGAGTCGCTGGCAATCTACCCTACCCTAACCACCATCGCCCAGCCCGTGACCCAGATGGCGCAGATCAGCGTATCGCTTTTACTTCAGCGCATGAAGCAGCTTAATAGTCTTGCGCCGCAGCGCATTGTGCTGCCGACAGCTTTGGTGGAGCGGGAAAGCTGTGCCGCCCCATCACGTGATTGAATTTGTGGATATTGATGATTTGTTTGGAATGAGCATCGCTTATGAACCAGCCAGTTTTGAAGATGGACAATATCAACAAGCGCTTCCCCGGCGTGCGCGCGCTCGACAGCGTATGTCTGGAAGTCGTGCCCGGCGAGATTCACGGCTTGCTCGGCGAAAATGGCGCGGGCAAGTCCACGCTGATGAAGATTTTGTCCGGCGTGTATACCAAGGACGACGGTCAAATCTTCCTCGCGGGTGAGGAAATCACGGTCGATAACCCACATCACGCGCAGGTCTTGGGGATCACCATCATCCATCAGGAACTCAACCTGATGCCAAATCTCACTGTCGCCGAAAACGTGTATCTGGGGCGCGAGCCGAACCGCGCCCGCTTCGTCCGCTGGAATCAGTTGTACGCCCAGACCCGTGAGCTGACCGAACGTCTGGGCATCCAGCTTGAGCCGACCACGATGGTTCGTAACCTGAGCGTCGCGCAGCAGCAGATGGTCGAAATCGCGCGGGCGCTGTCGGTCAAGTCCAAAGTGATCATTATGGATGAGCCGACCTCTGCTCTGACCGCCGACGAAGTGGAGCATCTGTTCCGCATCATGCGGGAGCTGAAAGCGAGCGGCATCGGCGTGATCTTCATCACGCACCGCATGGAAGAAGTGTTCGCCATCTGCGACCGTATCACCGTCCTGCGCGACGGCGCCAACGTCGGCACCGTCCCCATTCAGGAAGCGACCCCGGAACTGATCATCCGCATGATGGTCGGTCGCCCGGTTTCCGAGTATTTCGCCAAAGACACGGCGGAACGCGGCGAGGTCGCGCTCGAAGTGCGCCACCTGAGCCGCAGCACCGCCGAGCAGGGCGGCAACCCGCTGTTCGACGTGAGCTTCGAGGTGAGCGCCGGGGAAATCGTCGGGCTGGCGGGGCTGGTCGGCTCCGGCAGAACCGATCTGGCGCGCTGCGTGTTCGGCGTTGACCGCCGCGAATCGGGCGACATCCTGATCGGCGGGCAGCCCGTCGAAATCCGCAATCCGCGTCAGGCGATTTGGGCGGGCATGGGCTACGTCCCCGAAGACCGCAAGCTGCAAGCGCTGTTCCTGAACATGTCGGTAGAAGAAAACGCGAGCATGGCGTCGCTCGGCAGCGTCGCACATGGGGGCTTCATCAGCGGATCGGCGCGGCGCAGTCTGGTAACGGAGTACGTCAATAAGCTGAGCGTGCGCTTCGCGGACTTCGACCAGCGTGTGGTTGACCTGAGCGGCGGCAATCAGCAGAAGGTGGTGATCACCCGCTGGCTGGCGCTCAACCCGCGTATGCTGATCATGGACGAGCCGACACGCGGCATCGACGTGGGCGCGAAAGCCGAAGTTCACGCGCTCATGAGCCAGCTCGCCAAGAGCGGAGTCGCGCTGATTATGATCTCGTCGGAGCTGCCGGAAGTGCTGGCGCTCAGCGACCGGGTGTTGGTCATGCACGAAGGACGGCTGGTCGGTAACTTGACCCGCGAAGAAGCCGCCCCGGAACGGGTTATGACCCTGATGACGACGGGCTGACCGTCAAAGATTTCTTGAGCCGAATTGATTTGATAACGCGAGAAAATATCCATGACTGAATTGACCGAAAATCTGAAATCCCCCGCCCAACCTGCCGCCCGCCGGATGACGCTGCGCAAGTTCATGGAGCGGTTCAGCGCTTTGATCTTCCTGATTGTGTTGGTGGTGATCTTTTCGGTGCTGCGCCCGAACGCCTTCCCCACCCCGGTCAACCTGTTCAACGTGGCGCGGCAGGCGTCGATCACCGGGATCATCGCAGTGGGCATGACCTTCGTGATCCTGACGGGCGGCATTGACCTCTCGGTTGGCTCGGTTCTGGCGGTATCGGGAATCGTGGCGGCAGCCGTCTACAAAGGCGGACTCAGCCTGCAAGCCGGGGCGACTCCGGTGGTGGGCGTCTGGGCGCCGATTTTGGTCGCTTGCTTAGTGGGGGTCGGCGCGGGCTTGATACAGGGCTTGTGCATCACCCGGCTGAAAGTCCCGCCGTTCGTGGTTACGCTGGGCGGTCTTTCGGCATTTCGCGGGCTGACCCTGATCATCGGCAACGGCGGACCCATCAGCGCCTTCGATCCCAGTTTCGACTGGTGGGGACAGGGCAAGCTGTTCGACCTGATCCCGATCCCGGTGATCATCTTCGCGGTGGTGGCGATTATCGCCTACATCATCCTGCGCTTCACGCAGTATGGGCGCTATATCTATGCCGTCGGCGGCAATCCTGAAGCCGCGCGGCTTTCCGGCTTGAACACCAACCTGCTGATCCTGAGCGTCTACGTGATCGTGGGGCTGCTGGCTGGCTTGGCGGGCTTTGTGCTGGCTGCCCGCTTGAACTCTGCCGAGGCGGTAGCAGGAACCGGCTACGAATTAACGGTGATCGCGGCGGTGGTGATCGGAGGCACCAGTTTGTTCGGCGGCGAGGGCAGCGTCGTCGGCACGGTGATCGGCTCGCTGCTGATTTCAACGCTGACCTTCGGATTGACGCAATTGAACGTCCAATCCTATACACAGCAGATCATCATTGGCGCAATCTTAGTTTTCGCAGTGTGGTTTGATCGGGTGACCAAAGCGCGTTCACACTGACCCGCTGCTCGTTTTCTGCAAAGGAGGTGATGTGCGTTAGGCAAAATTGCTCAAAGATGATTGTCGATCCATCCCGCTAGACGTTTTACTTACTTGAAGGAGAATTTGCATGTCCAAGAAATCGATTACCGCACTCGTACTCGCCTTTCTGGTGCTGTCACTCGTGGCGGTTGGACCCGGCGGCTTCTCGGCTGCCAGAGCGCAGGGCAAGACCTACCGGGTAGCGCTCTCCGTTCCTGCTCTCTCGTTCCCGTTCTTCGTCATCATGGCGCAGCAGATTCAGGACGAGGCTGCCAAGCTGGGCAACGTCACGGTTGACGTGCTGGACGGTCAGAATGACACCGCCAAGCAGACCGCCGACCTCGATAGCGTGATCGCCTCGCAGTACGATGGCTTGATCGTCAGCCCGCTGACTGCCGACTCGATGGAGCCTGCGGTGCAGGAAGTCCACGATGCGGGTATCCCCGTGATCACGGTTGACCGCGACGTGAACGACAGCGCGACTCTGACGCTGGCGCACGTTGGCGCCGACAACGTCATGGGCGGGCGCGAGCAGGGCTGGGAAATCATGCGCCTGTTCCCGAACGGCGCAACTCTGTTTAATCTGACCGGAACCCCCGGTTCCTCCCCGGCGATTGACCGCGCCGCAGGTCTGCATGAAGTCCTCGATGCGCACCCGGAGTACCAGTTCCTCGCCGAGCAGACCGGCAATTTCACCCGCGACGACGGCAACAAGGTCGCGGAAGCAATGCTGTCGGCTCAGTCCACCCCGCCGGACGTGATCAACGCCGCCAACGACGACATGGCGCTGGGCGTGATCGAAGCGCTGCGTGGTCAGGGCTTGAACGGTAAAGTGGCAGTCCTTGGCTTCGACGCCATCACCGAGTCGCTGCAAGCAATTCTGGACGGCGATCAGACCGCCGACGTAGACCAGTTCCCCGGCGCTCAGTCGAGCACCGCGCTGGATATGATCATCGCCTACTTGGATCAGGGCACGCAGCCTGCGCAGCACGACAACTATCTGCCGCCAGTTCTGCTCGACAAGAACAATCTGCCCTGCGCCGCGTTCTATGGCGACCTGATGTCGGCGATGGCGACCGAAATGCCGGGCGCGACCCCCGAAATGATGGCGACCATCGACCCGTCGATGTGCCTGCCGCTCACGGCTCCGTGAACCTCGTAATGCCGTAACTATCGGCTGTATGGGTGGAAGAATCCGGCTCACGCCGGGTTCTTCCATCGCTTGATTGACCAGTGAAGGAAGTTCCATGAACGATCAAGAGACGAGTCAGCTTATCAAATCAGCGCTGGAGTCTGGCGCTGGTATTTTCCGCCTGACGCCGACGTGGGTGCCGCGCTCGTTCTGCGTGCCCGGACGGCGGCTGCGGCTGCATCCAAATGACCTCTACGCGCTCGGCGCGAATCGCGGCGGGATCGACGAGCGTTGGTTCGCTTCGACCACCCACGCAGATAATGGTCCGCTCACGCTGGAAGACGAGGGCTTAAGCTACATTTACGTCGATGCCAGCCATAAAGTGACCCTGCGCGACGCCATTGGGCTGGAAGGCGACGCCATCCTCGGCGGTCAGGCGATGGCGGCTAACGGCGGCTGGGCAATGTACAGCAAGTTCTTCGACAACATGTATCCGCTGCCGCACCATCTGCATCAAACCGACGCCATCGCCGCCAACGTGGGGCGCATCGGCAAGCCGGAAGCCTATTATTTCCCGCCGCAGTACAATTTCGCGCTCGACACCTTCCCCTACACCTTCTTTGGTCTGGAGCCGGGAACCACTCAAGATCAGGTGGTGGACAGCCTCAAGCGCTGGAACGACGGCGACAATCATATCCTCGACCTCTCGAAAGCCTATCGGCTGACGCCCGGCACCGGCTGGGACGTGCCGCCCGGCATCCTGCACGCGCCCGGCACCCTTTGCACCTATGAGCCGCAGCGCGCCAGCGACGTGTTCTCGATGTGGCAGTCGCTGATCGCGGATTATCAGGTGGTAGATCGCTCGCTGCTGGTTAAGGACGTGCCGGAAGACAAGTGGTACGACTTCGATTACCTGCTCAGTATGCTGGAGTGGGACGCGAACGTCGATCCGAATTTCAAAGAAAATCACTTCCTCATGCCGCGCCCCGCCGCGCCAGAAGCAGAGATGCACGCCGCTGGTTATCACGAAAACTGGGTCGTTTACGGCAACGATGCCTTCAGCGCTAAAGAACTGACGGTTTACCCCGGCTGCACCGTGACCATCAAGGACGCCGCCGCTTACGGCACCATTTGCCTGCAAAGCTACGGCGAGTTCGGCAGCCTCAGCGTCTCCGCCCCGTCGCTGATTCGCTTCGGCGAGATGACCGAGGACGAGTTCTTCGTGAGCGCCGCAGCCGCATCCGAGGGCGTTCGCATCCACAACGCCAGCCGCTTCGAGCCGCTGGTCATGCTCAAGCACTTCAACCCCGGCAATCCGCAGATGCCGTCGCGCGCCGGATAGCCTTCATCTTCAACCAGACTTGAAACGGGTCAGCCGAGCCTTCGACTGACCCGTTTGTTTTGCCACTGCATTTCCACGCGAGTCATAAAGCACAAGATTCTAATTTCATGCATAATACAATCACGCGTGCTAATGAATTGAGTTCATACCGATGGCAACGAATCCCAGTATGCAGATATTCGTGAGCTATTCCCGCAGTGATCGGCTGACGGTGGATCGCTTGGTCGACGATTTGCGCAAGCGGCACTACGTCCTGTGGATGGATGTGGACGAACATGGCATCGAATTAGGCGAGGATTGGAAGGCGGAGCTGGTCAAGCAGATGACCGCATCTCAAGCAGTGATCGCCTGCGGCTCGCCCGACTATCTCACCTCGCCCTTTTGTCAAGCGGAGATCGCGCAGGCGAAACAAGAGAATAAGCCGATTTTTCCGGTGCTGGTGCGACGCTTCAACGCGAATCAGTCGTTCGCGGACATCGACATCGACAATCTGCAATTTGCCGATTTGACCCTGAACTACGACGCGGGTCTGCGGAAACTGACGGGCGTGCTGCCTCGCCCGCGTTTTCCGCTGCGCGAAGTCTTGCAAAATGCGTCGCGGATCGCGGCGGCGCTGCTGGTGCTGGCGCTGCTGATCGGCGGGATCGCGCTGGCGGTGCGGGTCGTCAATCCGCAGCCGACTCAGCCGCCGCCTGCGACCACCGTCCCGACTCCGGTTCATGCGCTGGAAGGCTACGATCTCAAAGTGGTGGTCGCGCCCTTCGTGCTTGATCCGTCGCTGTCGGCAGACGATCAGGCGCTCGCCAACGACCTGATCGCCCGGCTCAGTCAGGACATGCAGCAGAAAATCCAGAGCTTGAATGATCAGGGCGACGTGCGCATTGGTTTTCTGGGTTCCAGCCAGATTGCGCCGCTCACGGGCAGCACCGACGCCGCGCTCCGCGACGGCGCGGTCGCGCTGGCAGTCAACGGCGGTTTCGACATGGTGGTCTACGGCAGCGTCAAGCGCAATGCCGACGGCTCGCTGGAAGTCGATCCCAACCTCTACATCCCGCCGGAGCGCTTCGCCGACGCGCAGGAGATGGCCGGTCCGCTGGTGTTTGGCGCGGGCATCATACTGACCGACACCAACCTCGACACCGCCTACCAGACCAGCGCCGAACTCCGGTCGCGGGTTCAAGCGCTGGTCTACGTGGTACAGGGCGTCTCACAGTACATCGCCCACCAGTATTCGGGCGCGCTTCAGGCGTTTGACGCGGCGGCTTCGGTGCCGAATTGGAGCGGTGGCAGCCAAACCTTGAGCTTGCTGGAAGGCAACGTCTATCTCCAGTTGGCGCGCGACGCCATCACCGCCTGCTCGCGCGATCTGGTGCTTCAGCAGCTTGACCTCGCCGAGCAGCAGTACCAGCAGGCAGCCGCAGCCGACCAGCAAGCCGACCTGAATGCTCGCCCCTACGCGGCGCTGGCGGAAGTCTCCATGCTGCGCTCGACGTGGTCGCTGGTCGATTTGGACAACCCGTGCGATCCCCAGTTGGTGGACTCGCAGCAGGTGGATCAAGCCCTGAGTTACAGCGATCAGGCGACCAGTGCTGCCGATTTCGCCTCGCTGGACGCGGCGCTCCAAGCGCAGGTCGTGTTCACGAAGGCACGCGCGCAGGCGACCCTCTGGTATGCGCTCGATCCCGCCGACCCGCGTTTCGAGAGCTTCGTGACCGATATTTCCGGCGAAACCGACACCGTGATCGGCTTGTACCAAACCAGCACCGAAAGCCCGCTGCTGGCAAGCACCGCCTTTGAAGCCCATTTCCTGCGCGGCAGCATTCGGGTGGAAGTCGCGGGCGCCTGCGGGCAGGATGCTATCGACGACTTCATCGCCGCGCTCGGCATCGTCCAGACCAACAAAGACGCCGTGCAGAAGTCGCGCCAGATGTTCGTGATCGGCGCATTGGGTCAATGCTACGAACTCAACCAGCAGACCGACGACGCCATTGCCCAATACCGCGCCGCCTACGACATCGCCCGAACCCTGACCAACGGCACACAGGATCGCAACTTCTACGGCTGCAAGCTTCAGTCCCTGACGGGCGATCCCAACGCGGCGTCCGTCACCACCGCCTGTACCGATTCCTAGTCGTATCCCTGCGCGAGCAGGTATTGAGAGAGGGCTACACCATGTTGGACAAACGGTTTTTCTGGAGCAGCATGATCGCCTTGTTCCTGCTGCTGTCACTAA
Source organism: uncultured Chloroflexia bacterium (assembly GCA_963814185.1). Taxonomy (GTDB): domain Bacteria; phylum Chloroflexota; class Anaerolineae; order Aggregatilineales; family Phototrophicaceae; genus Flexifilum. Next base: position 1,824,496 of record CAWFCF010000004.1, read on the forward strand.
CCCTGATCCATACACAGGCGGCTGTCGAAGCAGGTCTAGCGGATACACCGACGCCCAGCGAGACTCCGCGTCCGCAGGCGGTTCGGCGGACGGTGCTGGCGAACAGCATTCGCGGGCTGGCGCTCAACGCACCCAACGACGCCAATCTGCCGCCCTGCCAGAGCGCGGACTTCGGAGTCAGCATCTGGCAGAACGGCACGCAGTATAGTGATGGCTCGTTTGTGGAAATCTCGCCGTTGTCCGCCACCAATGGCGTGATGCTCCGCGCTACCGACGGCTATCTGCCCGCGATCTGCTCCAGTGATCCCATCGGCGATGCAACCGCCTTCAACGACACGACCGGCGAGAATTATCCGGCGCTGGTGTGGAGCTATAACCCGGCGAACGTGTCCTCGTCAAACTCGTTCTACGACGGCAGCGTGCCCGAATTCTACGTGGCGCAGCTTCCGCTCGCCGCCTACCGGGAACCCGCGAATTGGCGGCTCCATATCGATTCGCCCAGCTACACCGACGTGGAAATCTCGGTCGACACTCCGAGCCAGCCGTCCGGCGTGCTGGATTCATCCGGCAACTACGTCCTGCTCGGCTTGCATCCCGGCGAGCACGTGGTCGGGCTGATCTTCAACGACGTGGGTGACGCGAACGGCAACGTTTCCGCTCAAATTCTGGATGACTTCGAGTTCACCGCCAACAGCACCGGAATCGGCTACGTGAGCAGTCAGCCCTACTGGAACGCCGTGACCACCTTTGACGATCTGGTCACCGGCTTGATGGTGATGGTGGGCAATCGCGGCAGCGGCTTGTACTACCCGCTGGGCGAAAACGGCACCTTCATCTTCACCAACGACAACAGCATCCACCCCGCCGACACCAACGGCGATAGTCAGGTCTCGTCCGACGAGCTGATCCGCTACGTCCAGCAAAATTACTGGGCGAGCGCCGCATCCTTCCCGACGGCGGTACCGGGCGGCAGCTCTAGCTTTGACTGCGGCTCGCTGTCGCCCCACATGGTGATCGGGCGGGCGGGCTACGTCCTGCCCGGCGAATTGAATAACCTCCGTGACGGCGCCGGGCTTGCGGCGCACAAGATCGGCACTATCCCCGCCAATGGACAGTTCCTCGTCCTCGCCGGACCGGTCTGCGCCGATGGCTATGCATGGTGGCAGGTGAATTACAACGGCGTGGTCGGCTGGACGGCGGAAGGCGGCAGAGGCGTTTACTGGATCGATCCTGAATAGCCTACCGAACTCGCACTAGGGAGTGACGATACGGAGTGATCATTTGTGGGGCACTCCCTAGTGACTATCGTCGCGTCACAGGCTCTACTTATGCTTTGGACGAAATTATTGTTGATTGCCCTTTTTGAAGTCATGCCGTTCCAATTTGCCGCGTATACATCTAATTCGCGCGCCTTCTGCGAATGTTTCTACAGTCCAATCGATTGTTTCGGGAAGCTATCCCATGTTCCGGCAGTTGGAACCCGCCAGCTTCTCGTTTTTCCCGTTGTCGAGCGCCCATGACGCCTCGCGCGCTCCGCATCAGCCGACACAGCGAAAGGGGGCTTGATCCGCAGAAAGAATTGAGGAGTGAACGTCCGTGCAGCGAACGTCGATCAACAGAAAAGGAGTTAGAATGCAACGCAGATTATTTTCAAAATGGGGATTGGTAGCAATCGCGGCGCTTGCCATCATGGCTGGGGCGCTGAGCAATCGGCTGGTCGCGCAGGCGCAAGGCGCTGCCCCGCAGACTTTCGTCGTGCAGGCGGGCGCGCTGGGACCGGCTGGCGTCGAGGTGCTTGCCTTCGCGCCCGCGTCGCTCCAAATTCATCAGGGCGATACGGTGACGTGGAGCATCAACAGCTTCCACAACATTCACTTCGAGCAGCAGCCGGTCGATCTGGTGATTGCGCCGCCGGATGCCAGTGGGCAGCCGCAGCCGCAGATTAACCCGGCAATCGCCTTCCGCACCATCGACACCGGCTCCGACTACACGGGCGGAGATGCGACCAGTGGTCTGCCGCTTCAGCCGTCGGATGCCATTTTCTCGCTGATCATGAATTTGCCGCCGGGAACCTATTCGTACTTCTGCGACGTGCATCCCGGCATGGTCGGCGTGATCACGGTGGTAGCCAACGATACCGCCGTCCCCAGCCCGGCGGATGACGAGCTTCAGGGATCGATGGAATTCGCCTCGACGATTGGCGCAGCGCAGGCTGCCGCCGCTCAACTTGAAGTTCAGACCTCCACGCCGGGACAGGTTCAGGCGGGCAACGGCGACACCGGGCGCGCGACCGTCAACCAGTTCTTCCCCTTCGTCACCACCGTCAAGGCAGGCGACAGCGTGACCTTCACCATCCCGGATAGCAGCGTCGAGGGTCATACCGTGAGCTGGCCCCCCACGCGCAATCAGGATGTCGCGCCGATACCTTCGCAGGCGGGCCCTCCGGTTCTGGCGCTGGGACCCACTATCGCGCCCATGACTCCCAGCGGAACTGCCGTCAAGCCGGGTGACGCCTTCTCCAGCGGCTTGCTGCTGCCGGGGCAGTCGTTCACGCTCAGCTTCACCGATCCGGGCGTCTACCCGTTCGTGTGCAATATCCATCCCGGCATGGGCGGCGTGATCGTCGTTCAGCCCAACACCTAATCCATACCCACCGATCTGGCAGTGGGTCTGCCGCTGCCAGATCGGTCGCGCAAAATTGGTGTTTTTTAGGAGGCAAGCATGTTCAATCGAATGACCCTTCCACGCGGAAACAATCGGCTGCAAGCCGCGATCCTGATCGCAGTTCTGCTCGTCTTGTTCGCCATCGGCTTTCAGTTCGGCGGCGCGATTTTCCAGCCCGCGAGTTCGCCTTCAGCGGCGTCCGGTTCGGTCGGCGCGGGCGTTGCGGTGGTCAATCCGCCGCACCCGCTGCGCGATTTCACCCTGACCAGCAAATCGGGTGATCCGATCAGCCTGAGCAGCCTTCGCGGGCGCGAGGTGGTGCTGTTCTTCGGCTATACCCACTGCCCGGACGAATGTCCTACCACCATGGCGAACTTCAAGCAGGTGAAGCAGATGCTCGGCGATCAAGCCGATCAGAGTTGATTTCGTATTCGTGAGCGTCGGATGGAACCCGCGACACGCCCGCGCAGTTGACCAGTTTCCTCGACCAGTTTGACTCCAGCTTCCTCGGCATGACCGGGAGCGAGGATCAGCTTCGCCAGATCGGAACCGAGTACGGGCTGGTCTTTTCGACCGACAGCATCGCCGCCCCCGCCGCCTCCGCTGATCAGGACGCAGCCGCGCCCGGCGACCAGCCACTGGATCTCGCAGAACTATTTCGTCCAGCACACCTCGCCCTCGTTCTTGATCGACCGGAACGGCAATCTGCGCATGGTCGCGTTCTACGGCACCGAGCCGGAGACGCTGGCGGCTGACCTTCGTCTGCTGATTTCAGGAGTCGTCTGAGTGAGGCGGGGAATCGCGCTGATCAGCCTCGTGCTGATGCTTTCGGCGGCGTGCGTGAACGCTAACATCCCCTATCCGACGCCACGCCCGACCCGGACGCCCACTGTCGTAACCGTCGCGCTCACCGAGGCGGTGACGCCGGCAGCAACGATAAGCATCGTCTCAACCGAGGCGGTGGACATGCCGCCCGGCGATCCGGCGGAAGGAGATCGCCTCTTCCACACCTTCCAGCCCGCCGCCGGAATCCAGTGTTCGACCTGCCACCGCACCGACTCGGATGATCGGCTAGTCGGACCGGGGTTGAAGTCGGTTGGCATCCGCGCGCAGACTCGCGTGCCGGGACAGAGCGCGTGGGAGTACCTCCACACCTCGATTGTCGATCCGAGCGCTTACGTGGTCGCCGACTATCCGAACCTGATGCCGAAAAACTGGGGCAAAGTGTTCACCGAGGCGCAGATCGACGACCTCATCGCCTATCTGTTCAGCCTGTCGCAAAGCTAGACGCGAGCCGAGCGCGCCGCGTGATAGCCGCACATGCCATGCACCCCGCCGCCGGGCGGCGTCGAGGACGAGCAGAGGTACACGCCCTTCAGCGGCGTGGAATAGGGATTTAGGCGCAGGGTCGGGCGGGTGAACAACTGACGCAAATCCTGAACCCCGCCGTTGATGTCGCCGCCGACGTAGTTGGGGTCGTAAGCTTGCATCGCCTGTGTGTTCCGGCTGGATTTCGCCAGTATCCGGTCGCGGAAGCCCGGCGCGAATCGCTCGATTTGCGCCTCAATCCGGTCGCTCATGTCCACCGTCGAGCCGCTTGGGACATGGCAGTACGCCCAAGCCGTGTGGCTGCCGTCGGGGGCGCGGGTGGGATCGAACAGGCTGTGCTGCGCCAGCAGCACGAACGGTCGCTCAGGGTGTTGGTCGCGCCTGACAGCTTCTTCTGCCATAGCAATCTGTTCGAAGCTGCCGCCTAGATGCACGGTAGCGGACTGCGCCACGTCGGGATTCGCCCAGGAATCGGGGCGGAAAGCGCGAAATCCATCTTGAACACGCCTGCGCCGTAGCGATAACCCTCAAGCTGGCGGCGGTAACGGTATGGCAGTTGATCTCCTGCCATATCCACCAACTGACGCGGCGTCAGGTCGAGCAGCCGCACTCGTGACGGCGGCAGTTCGTCCAGCGATTCGATCATCTGCCCGGTGACGATTTCGCCGCCGAGCGAACGGAAATAACCCGCCAGCGCGTCCGCGAGCCGCTGCGCGCCGCCGCGCGGAAACACCCAGCCAACCGCGTGCGCCGTCAATCCGAGCATCATCCCGAAGGCGGCAGACGCCGGAAGCTCCAGCGCCAGCAGGCTGTGGCACGCCATGCCCGCGAACAGCGCCCGCGCCCGCTCGCCTTTGAAGCGCAGCTTCGCCAGCCATGCGGCGGGCAGCAGACCACTCAAGCCAAAGCGCGCCATCAGCAGCGGGTGCTGCGGCGGAATCGGCAGCGGACCCAGCAAATCGTCGAACAGGTCAGCGGAGCGCCTCGCCAGCCAGCCAAACAGATTCCGGTAGGCGCGCTCGTCCTCACCCAAGCCCGCCGCGGTCGCCTCGACCGAGCGGCGCACCAGCACCGCGTCGCCGCCGTCCAGCGGGTGCGCCAGTTGAACCGGCGACTCGATCCACTCCAGCCCGTAATCGGCGAGCGGCAAGGTCTTGAAGAAGGGGAAGCGGCGGCAAGCGGATGGATGGCGGAGCAAACGTCGTGAACGAAACCCGGCAGCGTCAGCTCCGCCGAGCGCAGCCCGCCGCCAATGGTCTGCTTGCCCTCGATCAGCAGCACCTTTTCGCCCTGCTGCGCCCGCGTGATTGCCGCCGCCAATCCGTTGGGACCGGAACCGACCACGACGGCATCGTATTCGCTCATGTCGCCCTTTCGCCTCAGTCGCCGGGCGCGTCCTGAAGCACGATCTCCGGGCTGCGCAGCACCTGCGCGGGCAGGAAGCGCAGCGAAAACAGCGCCGCGCCCACCAGCACTACCGCCCCGAAGATCAACGCCTGATTCATCCCGCTGACGTATGCCTGATCCGCCGCCGTGATCAGCGAATGGGCGACGGCGGAGTTCCCCAGCGACGCCGCGACGATGTGCGCCGCCTGCACGCTGCTTTCGCTCGCCGCCAGCGCTTCCGGCGTCAGCACGCTCTGCAAGGCGCTCAGGTGGCTGATGTAAATCTGGTTCAGCACCGTGCCCAGCAGCGCGATGCCCAGCGCCCCGCCCAACTGACGGGTGGTGTCATTCATCGCCGAGCCGACGCCCGCTTTGTCAATTGGCACCGACCCCATGATCGAGTTGGTCGCCGGGCTGAAGGCTACCCCAACGCCCAAGCCTACGATCACCTGCCCCAGCAGCACCACTGGATAACCCGTGTCCACCCGGAACAGCAGCGCGATGAACAGGTAGCCCAGCGCCGCGATGCCGATACCGAGCGCCACCGTGTACTTGGTGCCGATCATGCGCGTGATGTGTGCGGAAACCGTCGCCATCACCGTGAGCGTGATCGCCAGCGGCAGCACCAGCAGCCCGGATTCGAGCGTGGTATAGCCCTCGATGGTTTGCAGGTACGGGATCAGGAAGAACAGGATGGTGAACTGTCCGAACGACACCAGCGACAGGGCGATGCTCGCGCTGGTGAACGACATATTCTTGAAGAAGTGCATGGGCAGCATGGCGTTGCGCAGTGTGCGATTCCCACCACGCGAATATCCCCAGCAGCACCAGCCCAATCGCCAGCGCCAGCAGCACTTCCGGGTTCGTCCATCCATACACGCCCGCGTCGATGATGCCGTAGATCAGCGCGAACAGCCCCAGCACCGAGAGCACAATCCCCGCGATGTCCGCTGGCGGAGCCTGCCGATCTTTCGAGTTGATCAGGAAGATCGCGCCGCCTACGAGCGCCAGCAGGCAGATGGGCAGGTTGATGAAGAACACCGAATTCCACGCGAAGCGTTCCAGCAGCAGACCGCCCAGCACCGGACCAATGCCGACGCCCAGCCCGAAGATCGCCGCCCAGAGCGCGATGGCTTGCGGGCGCTCGTGGTTCGGAAAAGTGGCGGTGATGATCGACAGCGTGGCGGGCAAGATGAACGCGCTCCCGATTGCCAGCACTCCGCGCGTAATGATCAGCATGGTGGTGCTGGTCGAAGCCGCCGCCGCCACCGAAAACAGCATGAACCAGATCAGCCCGAACTGAAGCGCCTTCTTGCGACCGACGCGATCCCCAATCGACCCGGTGGTGAGCAGCAACGCCGCGAACACCAGCACGTAGCCATCGACCATCCATTGAAGCTCGTTGGTGGTCGCGCCGAGTTCGCGCGAAATCGAGGGCAGCGCGGTGTTCAGCACCGTGTTGTCGAGGCTGATGACCACCACCGAAATACCAATAAAGACCAGTCCAATCCAGCGGCGTGCAAAGCGCCACTGGTTTGTCTCCGTTTGCGTCATGACAGAGTCCTGTCCAGAGTTACCGATGTGTCGGGTGTTCAATGCAAAGGATAGGCGTGTTTCGTGTGGTTGAGCAACGATCCATAGTACCAAGTTCGCGCGGCGCGGCGTAGGGTCAATCCCGTCAAATTGACAATTTCGCCAAGCTTGACTAAACTCGTGCGCATTCGAATGCACAGCAGATTTGCTGAAAGGATGTGCCCGGATGCGCTTAACTCGCCGTCAATTTCTTCGTTCGGGGATGGTGTTGGGCGCAGGTTTCGCCAGCATCCCCCATCTCGCGTTGATGCAGGAGCAAGCCCCGGAGGCAACCGAAATGGCGCATATCGACGTAACCGGCGCGATTGTCCCGATTCACGATCCCTGCATCATCAAGGCGGAAGATGCCTATTACGTCTTTTGCACGGGCGACGGCATTCTTGTGAAGAAGTCGGTCGATCTGGTACATTGGACGACGCCCTTCCCCGCCAGCGTCTTTCCGCACACGCCCGATTGGGCGCTGGAGCAAATTCCCGGCGCGACCAACATCTGGGCACCCGATATTTCCTTCCACAACGGCAAGTATCAACTCTATTACGCCGTCTCCACCTTCGGCAGCAACCGCTCGGTGATCGGCTTGGCGACCAATACCACGCTGGATTCCAAAGCCGACGGCTTCGAGTGGGTCGATCAAGGCTTGGTGATCGAGTCCCAACGCAGCGACAGCCACAACTGCATCGATCCGAACTTCGCGCTGGACGCCAACGGCAATGCGTGGCTCGCCTTCGGCAGCTTCTGGACCGGGATCAAGCTGCGCCGCCTCGATAACGCGACCGGAAAGCCCACCGACGCCGATCCGACGGTCTACTCCCTGGCGCGCCGCCCCGACCGCACCGACGCCATCGAAGCGGCATTCATCATCCGCAAAGGCGATTTCTACTACCTGTTCGTCTCGTTCGATTTCTGCTGCCGGGGCGCAGACAGCACCTACCGGGTGATGGTCGGGCGCTCGGACAGCATCACCGGAGCCTACGCCGACCGCGACGGCACGGCTATGCTGGAAGGCGGCGGCACGCAGGTGACCTTCCCAACCGACCGCTGGCGCGGTCCCGGTCACAACGGCATCTTGCAGGAGAACGGGGTCGAGTATATTGTCTACCATGCCTACGACGCCGAGCATCTAGGCACACCCACGCTGCGGATCGACCGCTTGGACTGGGACGCCGACGGTTGGCCCTCGATTGCGCCTTAAAATTGACGATTCACTTTCCCTCCAAAAGGATTTTCCATGATCGACCTGCATTCTTTTGAAATCTGGTTTTTGACGGGCAGCCAGCATCTCTACGGCGCGGAGACGCTTCAGCAGGTGGCGCAGCACTCGGAAGCCATCGTCGCGGCGCTCAACCAAACCGGAAGCATCCCGGTGCCGATCCTGTTCAAGCCGGTGCTGACCACGCCGGAGCAGATTCACGCAATCTGCATGGAAGCCAACGCCGCCCCCAACTGCGTGGGCGTGATCACGTGGATGCACACCTTCTCGCCCTCGCGCAACTGGATCGCGGGGCTGTCGGCGCTTCAAAAGCCGCTGGCGCATCTGCACACCCAGTTCAACCGCGACATCCCGTGGTCAAGCATCGACATGGACTTCATGAACCTGAACCAGTCGGCGCACGGCGACCGGGAGTTCGGCTTCATGATGAGCCGGATGCGCCTGCGCCGCAAGGTGATCGTCGGTCATTGGAGCGACCCGGAAGTGCAGCAGCGGATCGCGGTGTGGGCGCGCGCCGCCTGCGCGTGGCACGATTGGCAGGGCGCGAAGATCGCCCGCTTCGGCGACAACATGCGTTCGGTCGCCGTGACCGAGGGCGACAAGGTCGAGGCTCAGCTTCGGTTTGGCTACGCGGTTCACGGCTACGGCGTCGGCGATCTGGTGGACGTGGTGCAGCAGGTCAGCGACGCCGAGATCGACCAACTGGTGAAGGAGTACGAGGCTCAGTATCGCGTCGCGCCGGATCTGCGGGTCGGTGGGGCGCGCCACTCCTCGGTGCGTGAAGCCGCCCGCATCGAGATCGGCTTACGTAACTTCCTGAGCACAGGCGGCTTCAAAGCCTTCACCACCACCTTCGAGGATTTGCACGGGCTGGCGCAGCTTCCGGGGCTGGCGGTTCAGCGCTTGATGGCGGACGGCTACGGCTTCGGCGCGGAGGGCGACTGGAAAACCTCGGCGCTGCTGCGCGCCATGAAGGTGATGAGCGCCGGACTGGACGGCGGCACCTCGTTCATGGAGGACTACACCTATCACCTGAACCCGGACGGCATGAAGGTATTGGGCGCGCACATGCTCGAAATCTGCCCGTCGATTGCCGACGGTCAGCCCAGCCTCGAAGTGCATCCGCTGGGCATCGGCGGCAAGGCTGATCCGGCGCGGCTGGTGTTCAACTCGCAAACCGGAGCCGCCATCAACGTCTCGCTGATGGATATGGGCAGCCGCTTCCGCATGGTGGTCAACGACGTGGACGTGGTTCCGCCAGACGAGCCGCTGCCCAAGCTCCCGGTCGCGCGCGCGCTGTGGATTCCGCGCCCAACTCTCAAAGTCGCAGCGGCGGCGTGGATTTACGCGGGCGGCGCGCATCACACCGGCTTCAGCCTCTCGCTAACGGCGGAACACATGGAAGATTTCGCGGAAATGGCGGCGGTCGAGTTCCTGCGCATCGACGAAAGCACGCAGATTTCGCAGTTCAAGCAGGAACTGCGCTGGAACGACGCCTATTATCTGCTGACTCAGCGGCTCTAAAGCGTGGGGACGCGGCGCTCAGGGAAGAAGAAACGCCGCGTCCCTACTGCTCCGGCGCGAAGGTGGCATCCTCGCGCATCAGGTGGGTAGTCGTGTCGGTAAGCTGAATCAGCGCCGTGATACCCAAGCGCCTGCCGATGTAGCTGCCGGGATGATCATACGATTCGAACGAAATCCAACTGCTGTCCGCCAAACCGGGTCTGATCCACCACGTCGCATCGCCGTTATAGCTGTCGCTGCCGTCATTGGCGTTGAGCACGATGGCGTTGTTCAGCGTGCGCAGGTAGAAATCCGGGAAGTTGACCGACTCAATCGACACCGCCGACGAATCCGCCAAGCCGGGCACGAGGACGAACTGCGAATCCGCCAGCGGCGTGACCGAGAAATCCACACGGGCGACGAAATTGATGTGGCGCAGATACGCGCCGCGAAAGCCTAACGAACTCGAAGCGTGTGATCGCCAGCGGCGGGAACTCCGGCATCGGATCAACGCCGTCGTCTCCCGACGGCGCGGCGATCTCCTGATCGGTCGAAACCGGGACGCCGAAATCGGGCGTGCCGTCGGCGTTCCAGTTGATCTTCTGGACGCGGGTGGTGCGTCTGCCGTCGCACGCGCCTTCGGTGAAGTCGATGGCGTGGTAGACGATCCAGTCCTCGGTGCCGTCCGGCGATTTGAAGAAGCCGTTGTGACCGGGCGCGTAGACGCCGTTCGCGTCCGAACGCTGAAACACGGGCTGCGGATTCTTGACCCACGACGACGCGCTCAGCGGATCGCCGCCGTTGTAGGTCAGCATCCCCAGCTTGTAATTCGGCGTCGCGCACGAGCTGGCGGAGTAGACGATAAAGGTCTGGTCGCCGTGATGCAGCGCCACCGGACCCTCGTTGACCAGCCCGCCCTGCTGCTCCCAGTCGTAATCCGGTTGCGAGATGGGGACGCGGGGCGCGGCATAGGTCCACGGATTGCTCAGCGGCGCGATGAACAGCGACTGCTTGCCTGCGGTAGAGCCGGACGACAGGAAGTACAGCGAGCCATTCAGCGACATCACGCTGCCGTCAATCGACCAGTTATCGTCGCTGCCATAGGTCAGCTTGCCCTTGAAGGTATAGGGACCCAGCGGGTCGATTCCGGCGCTTTCCAGCACGTAGGAGCGCTGGTCATTGTAAGTGCCTTCGGTGCCCGCCGTGTAATAGAAGTACCAGCGCAGCCCGTCCGGACCGTCCAGCAGATCGAACTCCGGCGCCCACATGTTGCAGCAGCGCGACGGATCGCTCTCGAAGTAAATCGGCACCGGCTCAGCGGTTTTCAAGCCCGCCAGCGTCGGCGATTTGCGCATGGTGAGCGTGGATGACCAGGTAGTGGTGGCGAGATAATAGCTGCCGTCGTAATAGGTCAGCCACGGATCGGCACCGTTGTCCACGTTGAGTGGATTGCGCAGCACGCCCAGCGTACCCGCCTGCTGTTGAGCCGCGCTGACGCTCAGGAGCACGATCAGCAGCAGCGCGGCTCTCAGGAACAGCGACACCCGATCGTTCATCCGCATCGTCTTACATCCGCGCGTCCAGCGTGGTGAAGGAGAGCGGCGGCAGCAGCAGGTCGGCGCAGCGCTCGTTGATGGTCGGCGCGGTGATGCTCACCGTCGTGATCTGGTTGGGATCGTCAAAGGTATTGGCGGCTTTCGGATCGGTGCCCGAAAGCTGATAGACCGCATTAATGCGCTGCGGCGCGCGATCCTGCCAGTGAATCTCGACCGGCAGGCTTTCGGTCTGGCTGCGGTTGACGATGAAAATAGCGCTGGTTCCGTTTTCCTCGTCGTAGGAGGCAGACACGTCCAGCAGCGGCATATCGCCGTACTTGGCGGTCGAGTACAGCGGCGCGGTCACGGCGGCATCCAGCGCGGCTCCCGCCGCCAGCCTGCTGAAAATCTCGAACGGATAGTAGATCGACTGCTTGAGCAGCCCCTCGTGGGTGGTCAGGATCGGCGCAATCACGTTCACGATCTGCGCGAGGCAGGCGACTTTCAGCACGTCGGACTTGCGCAGGAACAGGTTCATCCACTGCGCCACCACCAGCGCGTCTTCCAGATTGTAGACTTCTTCGATCAGGTGCGGCGCTTCGCTCCATTCCCCCTGCGTATCTTTTTCCAGACGCGCCTTGTACCACACGTTCCACTCGTCCCACTGGAGATACACGTCGTGCTTGGAGCGCTGCTTGGCTTTCACGTAGCGCAGCACGCCGCTGAGCGTATCCACAAAGGCTTCCAGATCGACGGTCAGCGCTAGAAAGCTGGCGGTATCGTCCTCGCGGTTTTCGGCATAATAGTGCATCGAGTGGTAATCGACCGCGTCCCAACAGTGTTCCAGCACCATGCGATCCCATTCGGGATAAGTCGGCATCCAAATCGACGACGAGCCGCACGACGCCAGCTTGATCGACGGATCGTGCCAGCGCATCAACTTGGCGGCTTCGCGCGCTTTTTTGGCGTAGTCGTTGGCGTCGAGGTGCCCGATCTGCCACTGACCATCCATTTCGTTGCCGAGGCACCAGTATTTGACGTTGTACGGCTGGCTGTAACCGTGCGACGCCCGCAGATCGGCGTACTGGGTGCCGACTGGAGCGTTGCAGTATTCGACCAGATTCGCGGCGTCCTGAATGGTGCCGGTGCCCATATTGACTGCCAACATCGGCTCGGAATTGACCGAGCGGCAGAAATCGATGAACTCGTTGGTGCCAAACTGGTTGGATTCAATCGACTGCCACGCCAGATCGCGGCGGCGCGGGCGCTCGCTGCGCGGACCCACGCCGTCCTGCCAGCGATAGCCGCTCAGGAAGTTGCCGCCCGGATAGCGGATCGCGCGGAAGTTCAAATCCCGCAGCGCCGCCAGCACGTCGGTGCGAATCCCCCGTTCGTCAGCGCGCGGCGACCCCGGATCGTAAATGCCCTCGTAGATGGAGCGCCCCATATGTTCAGCGAACCCGCTGAACACCAGCGGCGAGATCGGACTGATGACGCGGTTGGTGTCGATGTAGACGCAGGCTTTCGACGATTGAGAAACAGACATCAGAGCATCCCTTGTTGGATTAGCGCAGGCAAATGACAAAGTTCTTTTTCAATAAACCACCCGGCGGGCGACTTTCGGCTGCGCCCGCCGGATTATACGTTATTGAAAATCTCAACGCCCTCCCATTCCGGTCAGCGTGACGCCCTTGATTATCCGCCCCTGAAAGATGATGTATACGATCAGGATCGGAACCGACGCGAACACCGAACCCGCCAGCACGGTCGGGCGGTAGAGTTCGCCGTAAGAGAAATTGAGAATGGTCAAGCCGACCGGCAGCGTGCGCATATTCAGGCTGTTGGTGACGATCAGGGGCCAGAACAGGTCGTTGTAGTGCCCCAAGAACACGAAGATCGCCAGCGCGGTGAGCGCGTTGGTGGAAAGCGGCAGGATCACGTGCCAGAAACGACCCCAGTAGCTCGCACCATCCAGAATGGCGGCTTCTTCGAGTTCCTGCGGGATTTGCTGGAAGAACTGGCGCAGCAGGAACACCGCGAACACGTTCGCCGCGCCGGGCCAGATCAGCGCGTTGAAGGTATCGAGGAACTTCAGGTCGCGCATGAGCAGGAAGTTCGGGATCAGCGTCACCTGTCCGGGAATCATGACCGTGACCAGCAGCAGGAAGAACAGGAAGTTGTTGCCGGGAAACTTCAGGCGGGCAAAGGCATAGGCGGCAGGCGCACAGATCAGCGTCACCACCAGCGTGTACATCGACGCAGCATAAAGGCTGTTGAGCAGCCAGCGCGGAAGCTGCAAGTCCGGTCGAGTTCAGCAGATTGGTGTAGTTGTCCAGCGTCGGCTGCATGGTGATGACCTGCGGAGGCCATCGGTACATTTCCGAGTTGTACATGAGCGACTGCGAGAAGATCAGCACCAGCGGAAAGGCAACCAGAATCCCCAAAATGATCAGGAAGCTGTAAGCGCCGAGATTTTTGAAGGGTCTATGGCTGAGAGTCATAGTCAGTTGCCTCTCCTAATATTCCACACGCTGACCGAGCAGCCGGAACTGGGTTACGGTGAAAATCATGATAATCACTGCGAGCGCGATGGCGATTGCCGCACCATAGCCCATGCGGAACGACTGCCACGCCACCTTATAGAGATACAGAATCACGCTGTAAGAGGAGAACCCCGGTCCACCGCCGGTCATGATATAGTTTTGTCCGAAAAGCTGGAAATTGGCGATAAACCCGGTCACAGTCACGAACAGGATGGTCGGGCGCAGCAGCGGCAGCGTGATGCGGTAGAACAACTGCCGTCCGTTCGCGCCGTCGATGCGCGCCGCCTCGTACAGCACTTCCGGGATGCCTTGCAGCCCGGCGATAAAGATCAGAAACGGAAAGCCGAAGCCCCACCAGATGGTCGTCAGGCTCAAAGCAGGCAGCACTAGATTGCCGTTGCCCAGCCAGTTGAGCTGCTGAAGTCCGAGAAGCGACAAGCCGTAGTTGATGATGCCGAACTGGGTATTGAGCAGCCACTGCCACGTCGTCCCCACCACACCCACTGAGAGCAGGCTCGGCGCGTAGAGCAGAACGCGGAAAAAGGTTCCGCCGCGCATCGGGCGGTTGACCGCGACCGCCGACAGCAGCGCAAGAACAGTCGTCCCGGCAACGGTCATCAGCGAGAAGATGATGGTGTTCTTGATTGAAGTCCACCAGATCGAGTCGGCAAACAATTCCTGATAGTTATCCAGCCCAATGTAGGGATGTTTGGGCGCGAGAATTTTCCAGTCAAAGAAGCTCATTTGGAACGCCGCCACGACCGCACGGACGACGAAAATAAGGAAAAAGATGGCAAATGGAGTCAGAAATAAGTAGGCGACCAGCGCCTCGCGGGTGCGAAGTCCAAAGTGGAACGGGAGCGCTCGCCGCTTAGCGACGGTCAACTCCGCTAGTGTCGCGTCAATTTTGGTCATGTTTTAAACAATCCTCATTCGGCTACCGGCTGTAGAAATCGTCGCTTAACTACATGCCAAATGGATGACCTCCTCAGCATTGACGATCAGTGAAACCAGTACCCAATGAGCGCTTCGATATGCACCGTCCAGAATGGGAGGGGCAAGGTGCGGGCTTGCCCCTCCAGCGAAGATGTCCGAGAACATCCCTGTGAAGCGATCAGCTTGCGTTCTGCCGATCCAGAATCTGCTGGATGCGCTGGTTCGCGTCATCCAACGCTTGCTGCGCCGTCATCTGACCGTTCATTGCGGCGGTCAGGTCGGGGTCGAGGGCATTGACGATGTCCAGCTCGGCGGGCGACTGCACTTCCATTTGCCCGTACTGCGAGAAGGTCTGACCAATGGTGACGTTGGTGATGTACTTGGAAGGATCGAGACCGTCACGCAGGGAGATGCGCGCGGGCACCTGACCGGACGCTGCCCACAGGTCGTCGTGGTTCGACACCCAGATCATGATCTTCTTGACCGCGTCCACCTTATCGGCGCTCAAGCCAGCGGGCATCTGCATGGTGTGCGCACCGAACATCGTGCCGGGCTGTGGACCGTACTGAAGCATGGGCCACGCCGCGAAGTTGTCGGGCTGGGTTGCATTGGCTTGGTTCAGGAACCACGTGCCGCTGGGGATCACCGCCAGCTTGCCCGCAGCGAAGGTACCCCAGCTATCGAAACCACCCTGAGGCGGCGCGACGTGATACTTGTAGATCAAGTCGACGAGGGTCTGGAGCGCCTGCACGGCTTCCGGCGAATTGTACTGCGCGGTCTTGCCGTCGTCGCTGACGAACTGAGCGCCGTACTGGAACGCGACACTGTAGTACATGTAGTGCGGCCACTCGCTCACGGTGGTGCCCCACTGATCGACGTTGTTCGGGTCAAACGCCGGATCGTCAGCCGTCTTGCCGTTCCTGTCGATGGTCAGCTTTTGCAGCCACGGAACCAGAGCGTCGAGTCCGGTCGGGGGCGCTTGGGTCGGGTCGTAACCGGCAGCCGAGAGCAGCCCGTTGTTCACCCACGTGCCGTAGCCATGATTGTCCAGCAGCACGCCGTAACGCACGCCGTCGTACACCGAGAGTGACCACGAAGGATCGGCATAGTCGTCCGCGGGCAGAGGACCGCCGTTGTCACTGAACATGTCGTCGGTCGGCATCAGCACGCCTTCGCTGGCGAACACCGGGATTTCGGCAGTGTGGAACACGAACATGTCCGGGGGCGTCCCGGCGACAAATGCCGCCTGAAGCTTGGCGTAGAAGGTATTCCAGTCGATTTCTTCGTCGGTGATGGAAATGTCAGGATTTTCCTGAACGAATTGGGCAAGCATGGATTGGAAAGTCGAGCCGTCGGAGCCGGTCAGACCGTCCCACAGCGCAATGTGCGTGCTGCCGCTGCCCAAGTCCATTTGCGGAATCGGGGTTGGCGTCGCATCCTGAGCGAACGTCGCGCCGACGGAAAGCGCAAAGACCATGAGTATCAGAGCGAGAACCAATCCTAGATGGGCTAGAGATGAACGCTTGAACATTTATCTGCTCCTCATATCAAAAACCAATTTCAAAGTTCCTGCGCCGTGCTTCTGCAATATAGTGAGAGCCATCGTGCATTCGAATGCATAGAAAAACCGACATGCAGTTCCGTCTCATGCATTCGTAATGTTCGCGTGGCTCCGGTTCAACGCCACCTCCTTTCCTACTCCGTGCGAACGAGAAGTCTTGACGACCACCGGAAGACAGCAGGAGTCCATCAAGGCGTGTCGCTGAAGCGGCGCGCCTTCGGGTGTTATCCAATTTAGTCTAGGTATGAGTTTGTGGTGCTAGAGGCATTCATAAACATTATTCGCACACTCGTTCACAAGATAAATAACCAGCTATCGAAAATCATGTATTCGTATGCATTGGGAATGATGGTAACATGTGCGAGAAACTCTGTCAAGAAAGTCCGGCAATCGCTTTCTCTGGTGAACGGGGTACGCCGCCGCCCCGGTTTAGGCGAAGTTTCCGCCAGCCGTGTATAATCCATCCAATTGAGTTCACATCGGTCGCAAGCCCACTGCCGAAGTCACCACTGCGGAGCCTATGGTCAACAAACGCGCGGTCAAACGGAAACGCCCCACCATGTACGACGTAGCCAAGCTCGCCGGAGTCTCGCAGCCGACGGTGTCGCGCGTGCTGAGCACCAGCGATAACCCGGCTCGCATCAGCGAGAAGACCAGCAAGCGGGTGTTGGCGGCGGTCGAGAAGCTGGGCTACCGCCCCAACGTGGTGGCGCGCAGCCTGCGCACGCAGCGCACCCAGACGATTGCCATGCTGATCGCCGACCTGTCCAACGGCTTCTATCAGTTGATGGCGCGGGCGGTTCAGGATGTGGCGCGGCAGCACGATTACGAAGTCCTGATCTCCAACAGCGATCACCTGTACGAGAACGAAAAGCATTTCTGCGAGATCGTGCTGGCGCGCGGCGTCGATGGCGCGATTCTGGCGCCGCAGCACCTGACGGTTGAGGAACTGGATCACTACGTCTCCCAGACTCAC
This sequence comes from uncultured Chloroflexia bacterium, assembly GCA_963814185.1. Classification (GTDB taxonomy): domain Bacteria; phylum Chloroflexota; class Anaerolineae; order Aggregatilineales; family Phototrophicaceae; genus Flexifilum. The sequence continues at coordinate 1,841,732 of CAWFCF010000004.1, forward strand.
ATTCCTTTTGTAGTCTTGGGGCAGCACATCAACCACCCGAACATGGACGCCGTTTACGTCGATGACGAACGCGCGACTTACGAGGCGACTCGCTGGCTGATCTACGAGCGCGGCTATCGGTCGTTCGGTTACATCGGCGTGCCGGAGAGTCTGCCGCCCTCGCGCGGTCGTCTGCGCGGCTTTATGCGCGCGATGGACGAAGCGGGCTTGAGCTACGAGTCACACATCCTGCGCGATGGAGACTTCACGCTTGAAAGCGGCAAAGAGTCGGCTCACACGCTGCTAAAGCGAGGCGCGCCACCCTCCGCGCTGGTGGTGATCAACGACCTGATGGCAATCGGCGTGATGCTCGCGCTGCAAGAGGCGGGCTACAGCATTCCCAACGACGTTGCCGTGCTTGGGTTCGACGACATCACCGAAGCAACCATCGTCCGCCCTGCCCTCACCACCATCGAGCAAAATCCGCGCGACATTGGGACGATGCTGGCGCAAGCCCTCTTCGAGCGGCTTGAGAACCCGAATATCAGCGGGCGGCGCATGTTCGAATGTCCGTTCCGGCTGATCCCCCGCCAATCTACCTAACCGCAAAACGTAAAAACCGCGCGCGCACGCGGGCGCCGCTTCCATGTAGGGAGCAGGAATAGGGAATCTTCCCGATGTGCTTGATTCCCGAATGGCATACACTGCGGACAGTTACCGAAACACACATTTCAGAACAAAAATGAACCTCTCTGGAACTCAGTGGCGAATCGTCACGGAATACCACTTCTTGATCGCTGAGCATGGTTGTCAGGGTTGCAATGTCCGAGATACTGTTTGACGAGGCTGAACTGGTGGATCGGCTGATCGCACGCGATCAGGATGCGCTGTCGGAGTTGTATCAGCAGTTTGGCAGGCTGGTCTACAGCATCGCGCTGCGCGTGGTGCAGAATTCGACGCTCGCCGAGGAAGTCACGCAGGATACCTTCCTCAAGCTCTGGCATCAGCCAGAAACTTGGGACCCGAACCGAGGCAGATTCGTCAGTTGGCTGCTGACCATCACCCGCTACACCGCCATCGACCGTCTGCGCAAAGAGCAGCGCCGCCCGCTTCAAAATGCCGTCGAACTCGATGATCGGCGCTTAGGCAGCCGGAGTTTGGTCGATGATCCGGGTTGGCTGGAAGGGCGAATGCTGCGCTCCATGCTGAACCGACTGCCGGAGGAACAGATCGAAGTGATTGAACTGGCGTATTTTCAGGGCATGTCCCACAGCGAAATGGCGGAGTATCTCCATCTGCCGCTTGGAACCGTGAAAACCCGGGTCCGCCTTGGAATGCAGCGGCTCAAAGCCTACTCCGGCGAAATCTTCGACAACTAGAACCCGCTTCGCTCAGCGCCCGGCTCTAACCGTTTGGGCGCTGTTCAATTCCTCTAACCGAGCGCGATTCGTCAGTTGCGCTTGAGAATATCAAGGTATATAACCGTCCTAAAATCGGTTGACAGTCTATTCATTTTCCGTTAATCTTAAAATGTTCAATGAACATGTTTCATCAAAACAACGTTATTATATCTTAAAAATTAACGATGCCTAAAAGTTCACCCTCGTTACGCGACGTTGCACAAACAGCCGGAGTATCACTCGGCACCGCGTCGCGTGCCCTCAATAACAAATCCAATGTACTGCCCGGCACCCGCTCTCTGGTGCTGAAGGCAGCCGCCGATTTAGGCTACAAGCTCCAAATCCGCATCCCCACGACGGTCGCCTCCAAACTGAACACGATTGGCGTGGTGGTCAAGCGCGATCCGGGTCAGATTCCCCGTCTCGATCCGTTTAATTACGCTGTCCTCTGCGGCGTCGAGAACGAGTGCGAGCGGCTGGGACTCAACCTGATGTACGCCAGCCTGCCCGTGAACGAATTCAGCCAAGCCATTTCGTGGACTTCCCTGCTCGAAAACAGCGATGTGGATGGCTTGGTGATCGTCGGTATCGTCTTCCGCGACCCGGACGTGACCAACCGCATTCCGCGCCACATCCCGGTCGTGGTGGTCGATGCCTACGCAACCGGCACCGACTTTGACACCATCATCACCAACAACCGCGACGGCGCGTATCACGCCGTGCGCTTTTTGATCGAGCAGGGACACACCCGCATCGGGCTGATCGGCAGCACCACCAGCGACGACGAGCATCCCGGCATTCGGGAACGGCGCATGGGCTATCTGAGAGCGCTCTCGGAGTACGGGATCGAGGAAACCTACATTCAGGATAGTCTGCTCAAGGGTGCCAGCGCCTATCAAGCGACGCTCTATCTGCTGGAGCGCGCGCCCGACGTAACCGCCATCTTCGCCTGCAACGACGATATTGCCCAATTTGTGATCCGCGCGGCGCAGGTGCTTGGGCGGCGCGTCCCGGACGATCTGTCAGTCATCGGTTTTGACGACACGGCGACCGCGATCAACACGCAGCCGCACCTGACCACCATGCGAGTTGAAAAGGAACTGCTGGGCGAATTTGCCGTTCGGCAGTTATACGAGCGAGCCGCCAACCTCGACCGCCCCTCAATTACGACGTTGATCGGGACGCGGTTGGTGGTGCGCAATTCGGTAGCCCGGTGTGCCAGCAGGCAGGGGCAACCCGCCTGATACCTGAACGCGAGGTCAGGATCGACCGGAACACGCCTGAAAATAGAGCTGTCTCGGCAAGGGGATTTGATCTATTTCCAGACGTGCCCAGTCAATCGCAGGAGTGAAAGGAGTCCGAGTTTGGTCTGATCAGCACCATATCCAGACGCCTTCCGCGTCTCATTGTAGCACAATTGACACCCGAAAAGAGAAGCGGTTAGGCGCAGTACGCCGCATTTTGTCAAGTAAATTATTGAAACAGGAGCACGACAGTATGAAACCTAAAATCCTCTTTATCCTGCTCGCCCTGCTGCTGATCGCCTCCTTCGGCGTGACCAGCATTTCCGCTCAGGATTATCACCAGTCGCCCGCGCTGGACGATCAGGTAACGGCGGGGACTCTGCCCCCGGTTGCAGAACGCCTGCCCTCCGACCCGGACTTGGTTCAGCCCTTCAATGAAGTCGGTCAGTATGGCGGCACCATGCGCATCGGCTTCACCGGCACCAACCCCGGCTGGGGTGGTCTGTGGTACATCACCGGCTGGGAGAATCTGGTCGAGTGGGCGCCGGACTTCTCCGGTGTCGTGCCGAACATCGCGGAAAGCTGGGAAGCGAACGCGGACGCGACCGAATACACCTTCCATCTCCGCCCCGGCATGAAGTGGAGCGACGGGCTGCGCGACGCCGCCGATCCGTATTAGAGAGTAGTGATGGGTCTTTGGTTTTTAGTTCTTGACTAACAACCAAGCACCAATAACCAATCACTTCGGAGAAAGCCAAAAGAATGACTGAACCATTATTGGAAGTGAAATACTTACGCATACATTTCTTCACCGATGAAGGCGTGGTCAAAGCGGTCGATGGCGTCGATATGACCATCGAGCGCAGCAAAACCCTGTGTCTGGTGGGCGAAAGCGGCTGCGGCAAGAGCGTGACCAGCCGTGCGTTCCTGAAGATTATTCACAGCCCCGGACGCATCGTCAGCGGGCAGATGCTCTATCATCATCGCCTCGCCGACGGCAGCACGCAGGTTATCGACATCGCGCAGTTAGACGAGCGCGGCAGGCAGATTCGCAAAATTCGCGGCAAGGAAATCTCCATGATTTTTCAGGAGCCGATGTCCTCGCTGAGCGTGATGCACACCGTCGGCAACCAGATCATCGAGACCATCCGCCTGCACGAGGACATTTCCAAAGCAGACGCCCGCACTCGCGCCATCGATCTGCTGCGGCAGGTCGAGATTCCGAAGCCGGAGCGCATCATCGACGAATATCCGTTTCGGCTCAGCGGCGGGATGCGTCAGCGCGCGATGATCGCAATGGCGCTGTCCTGCAACCCCACCCTGCTGATCGCCGACGAGCCGACTACCGCGCTGGACGTGACTACGCAGGCGCAAATTCTGAAACTCATGCGTTCGCTGCAAGAGCAGTATGGTATGGCGGTGCTGTTCATCACCCACGATCTGGGCGTGGTCGCCGAAATCGCCGACGACGTGGCGGTGATGTATCTGGGGCGCATCGTCGAGCAGTGTGACGCTGATACGCTGTTCAACAACCCGAAGCATCCGTATACGCAGGCGCTGCTGCGCTCGATCCCCAAGATCGCCCCGCAGCGGCAGGAACTCGACCCAATTTCCGGCATGGTTCCCAGCCCGTTCCGGCGACCGTCTGGCTGCAGCTTTCACCCGCGCTGTACCCAACGCATGATGCATTGCAGCGTCGTCGAGCCGAGCCTCACCCAGCTTGGCGAACGGCATCAAGTGCGCTGCCTGATTTACGAACCCAAGCCGACGGAGACGGTGCAGCATGGCTAATCCATCCCAAGCAGTGAACGATCAGCCCGCACTCCGTATGGAAAGCGATCAGAATTTGCTGGAAGTACGCGACTTACGCATGTTCTTTCCGGTTCGGAAAGGACTCTTTTCGCAGGTATCCGGCTACGTCCGCGCCGTAGACGGCGTGTCGTTCGACATCCGGCGCGGCGAGACCCTCGGTCTGGTGGGCGAAAGCGGCTGCGGGAAGTCCACCATCGGGCGCTGCATCGTGCGTGCCTACGATCTTACCGGCGGGCAGATGCTCTACCGCCACGAAAACGGAAACGTCGATGATCTGGCGCAGCTCGAAGCCGATCCGCTGCGGCAGCTTCGCAAACACATCCGCATGATCTTTCAAGACCCCTATTCGTCGCTCAACCCGCGCATGACCGTCTACGACAACATCAGCGAAGCACTCCAGAACAGCGGCGGCGTGTCGCGCAGCGAGATCAGGGATCGAGTTGCCTATCTGCTGCAGCGCGTCGGCTTGCGCCCGGAATACATGACCCGCTATCCGCACGCCTTCAGCGGCGGCGAGCGCCAGCGGATCGTGGTGGCGCGCGCGCTGGTCACTAATCCCCGTCTGATCGTCGCCGACGAAGCGGTCTCCGCGCTGGACGTGTCGATTTGCGCGCAAATTCTCAATCTGCTGGAAGAATTGCAGGACGAATTCCAGCTCACCTATCTGTTCATCTCGCACGACCTCGCGGTGATTCGCCACATCTGCGACCGCGTGGCGGTGATGTACGTTGGCAAGCTGGTCGAAACCGCGCCGATTGACGACCTGTATCGCAGCCCTAAGCATCCCTACACTGAGGCGCTGCTTTCGTCGGTGCCGATCTCCAACCCGCGCGAGCGCGGCAAGCGGGACAGCACCCGCCTGACCGGAGACGTTGCCGACCCATCCAATCCGCCGAGCGGCTGCTATTTTCACCCGCGCTGTCCCTACACGCAGGAGAAATGCAGCGATCAGCAGCCGTCGCTGCTGCCGGTTCACGGCAAGCGCGACCGCTTCGTCGCCTGCCATTTTGCCGAAGAACTGTCGCTGCGCGGCGTGATTCAGGACGAAGAATGAAATCGGGGCGAGATTTCGCCCCGATCCCTCACGCCGAGTTCCAGCGCGGATTGTCGATCACTTCGGGCTTACCCGCCCGCTCGACCACCAGCTTGCGAAAGCCCTTATGCTCAATGGTGCCGTAATCGTGCCCGGCGTTGGCGGGGCACACGTAGTAGAAGACCAGATCGTCGGTCGCGCTGACGTTCACCGAGCGGTGCGCCCAGCGCGGCAGAATCGACACCGCCTGACCGGGGCGAAACGGCTGGACGTTCCATTCGCCCTCCGGCGTCTCCATGACGATCATGCCTTCCCCGCGCAGGCAGTAGTAGACTTCACCCGTATCCAGTATGGCGTGAAAGTGCCCTTTGGTCATGAAGTATTCGCTGCCCACCTTGCCGGGGTAAATCACGCTGATGCCTTGCAGCAGCGCGCCCGCCACGTGAGGCGCGTCCAGCTCGTAGACCTCGTACAGCACTTGATCGTCGTGCGCAAGCATCGCCGCATACGCCGCCTGATCCTGATACTGCCCCTGCATCGCCGACAGGCTGCGAACCAAATGCGAATCCCACTGCGGGGTCAGCAAATCGTCGCTGGTCGGCATCTGAAACGAAAATGGTGTCTCGTGCATACAACTATCCTTTGGACGCTGCGGCATTCTCGTTCACCGCACCAGAATTTAAGCGTATAGTGGAGCGTATAGCAAGCGTATCCAAGCCAACTCTTGACGTTTAATGTAATCTGAAACACAATAGAGTCCCTAAATGGTATGGAAAAAGGGGAATTCTCATAAGTCGCAGACTTCGTAGACGTATTTCCATCCCACTTTTGTGCGCGCTTTTCCTGCTGGGATCGCTGATGGTGAGCGGCAGTATCGCGCTCGCCGCCGACAACGACAGCACCATCACACAAAATGGAGTCACGCAGCGGATTAGCTTTGCGCCGGGCGCTACGTCCGCGCAGGTGAGCGGCAGTGTCAGCGGCACCAGCACCGACACCTATCTGCTGACCGCCTTCGCCGGGCAGCGGATGCAGATTCAGGTTTCGTCGCCCTCCGGCAACGCCTATCTGACCGTGGTTTCGCCGGGCGGCTCGCCGCTGGCGCGTGCCCAGAACGGTGTCCAGAGCTTCGATCAAGTCCTGCCTGAAAGCGGCGACTACACGCTGGAAGTCTCCGCGCCTTCCGGCACGCCCACCACCCCCTACATCCTCGCCGTTTCGGTGGTCTACCTCCAGACGCCTACTGGCGGCACCCGCCGGATCAGCTTTGCGCCGGGCGCGACTTCCGCGCAGGTCAGCGGCAGCATGAGCGGCGCCAGCACCGACACTTATCTGCTGACCGCCTTCGCCGGGCAGCGGATGCAGATTTACGTCTCCGGCTCGCCCTATAACGCCTACCTGACGGTGGTTTCACCGGGCGGGTCTCCGCTGGCGCGCGCCCAGAACTACGTCCAGAATTTCGATCAAACCCTGCCCGAAACCGGCGACTATCGGCTGGAAGTCTCCGCGCCTTCCGGCACGCCCACCACCAATTACATCCTCACGGTTTCGGTGGTCTACCAGCAGTCGCAGCCCAGCCCCACGCCGCAGCGGATCAGCTTCCCGGCGAACGGCACTTACGCGCAGGCGAGCGGTCAGGTCAGCGGCTCGACCATCAACAACTTCGTCCTCAACGCCCACGCCGGGCAGTGGATGCTGGTCGGGCTGTCCTCGCCCAACGTCTATCTGTCGGTGATTTCGCCCAGCGGATCGCCGCTGGCGCGTGCTCAGAACGGCACGCAGAGCTTCGCGCAAACCCTGCCCGAAACCGGCGACTATCGACTGGAAATCTCCGCGCCATCCGGCACGCCCGCGACCGATTACTTCCTGATCGTCTCGGTGACCAACTCCCAATCCACCAGCCAGCGCCTCAGCTTCCCGCAGAACGCGACCTCGGCACAGATCAGCGGTCAGGTCAGCGGCAGCTTCACCAACACCTATCTGGTGAACGCCCACGCGGGGCAGCGAATGCAGGTTACGGTCTCGTCTCCAAGCTTCAACGTCTATCTGTCGGTGATTTCGCCCAGCGGATCGCCGCTGGCGCGCGCCCAGAATGGCACGCAGACTTTCGACCAAACCCTGTCGGAAAGCGGCGACTATCAGCTTGAAGTGTCCGCCCCCGCCGGAACCTCGCAGACCACCTACTGGCTGAGCATCGGCATCACCGACGGGCAGTCGAGCGGCACCACCCAGCGCATCACCTTCGCGCCGGGCGGCATTTCGGCGCAGGTCAGCGGGCAGGTGGACGGCAGCACCCTCAATACCTATCTGCTCAACGCCCGCGCCGGGCAGCGAATGCAGATTTGGGTCTGGTCGTCGACCGCCAGCGCCTACCTGACCATCGTCTCCCCCGGCGGATCGCCGTTGGCGCGCGCCCAAAACGGCACCCAGAGCTTCGACCAGACCATCCCCGAAAACGGCGATTATACGATTTCAGGTCTCGTCGCCATCGGGAACACCGCTGACCAACTATTGGCTGACGGTGGTCGTCACGGGCTGACCTGCCCCGCGTCGAGGCGGCATCGCGCGATGCCGCCTCGATTTGATCTCCTCGATACCCACTTCATCTTCGTAAACCCCGCGCGATATGCGATATGTCCTATCGCGCGTCTCCTGCGATTGCGTAATATGCCGCGTATGTGTTACACGGCATCGGGCGCGTCTTCATATCTTGATGCATTCCACCGAACTTTGTGGCATAAACTAATACTGGCAGTTCATAATAAGGATTAATGCGAGCACCCGCGTATGAACATTTCTGCTTCAACGCCCCCGCCCGATGTGTCTCTGTGGAAAGCTATCGAGAGCCTGCTCTTCTGCGCCGATCCGACCGCACTCTATCAGCAGGCGGTGGATGTCGCCGCCCGTCAGCTTGACGCGGGCTGCTGCGCCATCCTGATCGAGCGCAGCGGAAAGCCCGAAATCGCCGCTGGTGAAGCCGATCCACAGGTGCAGGCTGCGGCGGGTGATCAGTGGGCAGAAATCGCCCCGCGCTTGCAATCCGGCAGCCCGGTAGTGATCGACACGGCAGCGGGCGAGCGCTGCCTGACTCCCATCGTTTCGTCTGGCGATCTGCGTGCGGTTCTGGTCACGTCCCACCGCAATGCGGCGCAGTTTCAGGAGCGCCTGCTCGCTTTTTGCGCTGTGCTTGGAACGCTGGTCGAGCGCAGGCAGAGCGAAACCCGGCTGGCGACGGAACGCGATCTGCTTCGCACGCTGATCGACAGCCTGCCGGACTACATTTACGTGAAAGATTCACGCAGCCGCTTTCTGGTTAACAACCTCGCACAGGTGCGCTTCGTCGGTCTGGACTCGCCTGCTCAACTGGAGGGCAAGACCGATTTCGACGTATTTCCGCCCGAACATGCCTCAGGCTATTACGCTGACGATCAAGCGCTGATGAACGCCGACGAGCCACTGCTCAACCGCCTTGAAACCGCTCACAGCAGCGCCGGGGCGGATGAGTGGGTGCTGACCACCAAGATTCCCCTGCACGATGCCGACGGATCGGTGATCGGATTAGTCGGTCTGACTCGGAATATCACCTATTTCAAGGAAGCCGCCGACGCGCTTCAGCAAGCCAACGACGAATTGGAAACCCGCGTTCAGGCGCGGGTCGCCGAGCTTGCCGCCGCCAAAACCGCATTGGAAGCGGAGATACAGGAGCGCAAACGCGCGCAGGATGCGCTTAATGAAGAACGAGATCTCCTGCGCGCGCTGATCGACGCGATGCCGGACTACGTATTCGTGAAAGACCGTGACGGGCGCTACCTGCTGAGCAACCTCGCCCACGCACAAGCCGCGTCCGTCACCGATCCCGCCGAGTTGATCGGCAGGACTGCCGACGATTTCTTCCCGCCGGAGCTTGCCCAGCAGTACGCATTGGATGATCGCAGCGTGATGGAGAGCGGGCAATCGCAGGTCAGTTTGGAGCGGCTCACCCGCGACGCGACCGGAAGCCCAATCTGGGTTTCGACCACCAAAATCCCGCTGCGCGACCCGCAGGGGCGGATCACCGGCGTGATTGGCGTCAGCCGGGACATCAGCGCTTACCGAGCGACGCAGCAGGCGCTGGCGCAGCAGGAAGCTTTTCTCCGCCAGATCATCGACGCCAATCCCAGCGCCATTTTCGTGAAAGACTTCGACGGCAAATTCACGCTCGTCAACAAAACTCATGCTGAGATGGTGGGCACCTCCATCGAAGCCATGATTGGCAAATGCGATGTCGATCTGGGTATTCCAGCCGCAGAAGCCGAGACGTTTATCCGCGACGATCGGGAAGTCTTGAGCAGCGGCAAAGTCAAGCTGATCCCCGAAGAAGCCCTCACCAACCGCGTCACCGGGAAAACCATTTGGCTGCGCACCATCAAAGTGCCGCTGTTTGACCCGGAGGGTCAGGCGCGCTGGGTGCTGGGGGTTTCTCAGGACATCACCGAGCGCAAACAGGCGGAGCAGGCGCTTCAAGCCAGCGAAGAACGCTACCGCACCCTCACCGAACTCATGTCGGACTTTGCCTTTTCCAGCTTCATCGCCGAGGACGGCTCCGCCGAGCAGGAATGGATCACCGGGGACTCGTTCACGCGGGTGACCGGGTACGCCCCCGATGAACTGGGGAACAGCCTCAAGCTCTATCACCCCGACGACGTGGACGCCGTCCGTCAGCAGCTTCAGGACCTGCGGCAAGGGCAGTCGGTGAGCGAAGAATGCCGCATCATCACCAAGAACGGCGAGGTGCGCTGGCTCTATCTGCGCCGCCATCCGCTACTGGACGCCAGCCAGCGTTCGGTTATTCGCTACTATGGCGTCGCGCAGGACATCACCGACCGCAAGCTGGCGGAGCAAGCGCTCCAGCAGGCATATGAGGAAATGGAAGAACGGGTCGCGCAGCGAACCGCCGAACTCGCCGAGTCCAATCGACAACTGACCGAGCTGGTCGCCGAGCGGCTGCAAGCCGAGGCAGCCTTGCAGCAGGCGCACGACCTGCTGGAACAGCGCGTCGAGGAGCGCACGGTCGAGCTGCGGACTGCTAACGAGGAGGTTCGCCGCTTCGCCTACGTGGTTTCGCACGATTTGCGCGCGCCGCTGGTCAATATCAAAGGCTTTGCCAGCGAACTCAAGTACTCGCTGAACAGCCTTCAGAACGGGGTGCAAGCGGTACTGCCCTCCCTCGACGAAGCCGCGCGCCGCGAAATGCTTCAGGTGCTCGAATCCGACGTGCCGGAAGCGCTCGGATTCATCAGCGCGTCGGTCACGCGCATGGATGGTCTGATCAACGCCATCCTGAAACTGTCTCGATTGGGACATCGCCAGCTTCAACTGGAGGAAATCGACACCGATCAGCTTGTCCATCAGGTGATCCAATCGCTGCATCACCAGCTTGATGGACACCACACCGTCGTGACCGTCGGCGCGCTGCCGACCGTGATCGCCGACCGCACCTCGATGGAACAGATCATCGGCAATATCCTCAACAATGCGGTACTCTATCTTGACCCGGCGCGCGCGGGGCAGATCGAGATTTCGGGCGAGTCGGCTGTGCACGAGACGGTTTTTCACATCCGTGATAACGGCATCGGAATCGCGGAGGAGGATTACAGCAAAGTGTTCGAGCCGTTCCGCCGAGCCGGGAACACCACCGTGCCCGGCGAAGGCATGGGCTTAGCCTTCGTGCAAATCCTCGTGCGGCGTCACGACGGACGCATCTGGTTTGAATCGCAGCCGGGAGTGGGCACGACTTTTTCGTTCTCCCTCTCCCGCCAATTATCGCAGGACATGCTAGATGCCTGACCTTCAGCCAATCACGCTTGTGCTTGTGGAAGATGATCCCGGTCACGCACGCCTGATCGAGAAGAATCTGCGCCGCGCCAGCCTCAGCAACGATCTGGTGATGTTCAATAATGGCTATCAGGCGGTGGAATACGTCTTTTGCGAGGGCGATTACGAAAGCCGTAACCCGAATGACCCCCTCCTGATTCTGCTCGACCTGAATCTGCCGGGCATGGACGGATACGAGATATTGCAGCGAGTCAAATCGAACCAGCAAACCCGGCAGATTCCGATTGTGATCCTCACCACCACCGACGACCCGCGCGAGATCGCCCGGTGCTACGAGTTGGGCTGCAACGTCTACGTGACCAAACCGGTCGATTACGAGCAGTTCTCCGAAGCGATTCAGAAGCTAGGACTTTTCCTTGCTGTGGTTAGCGTTCCCGGTGGATCATGACTTCAGGCTCCATCCATCTACTCTACATGGACGACGATCTCGGGCTGGCGCGGCTGCTGAAAAAGCGGCTGGAACGTCAGGGCTTTACGGTGGATATTGCCGGGAGCGGTGAGCAGGGTTTGGATATGTACGATCCGGCGTGTCACGACGTGATCGCCGTCGATCAAGAGATGCCCGGTCTGGACGGTCTGGAAGTGATCAAGCGGCTTGCGGCTTCCCATCCGCTCCCGCCGATTGTCATGATCACCGGAACTGGCGACGAGCGCGTCGCCGTCGAAGCGATGAAGCTGGGCGCGCGGGATTACATCGTCAAGGACATCGAAGGCACCTACCTTGACCTCATGCCTTCGGTGTTTGAGCAGGTCATTTACCAGCAGCGCTTGATCGACGAGAAACGCCACGCCGAGGAAACCCTACGTCAAAGCGAGGAGCGCTACCGCACGCTGGTCGAGCTTTCGCCTGACGGCATCGTAGTGTTTGCCAACGACAGCTTCGTCTACGCCAACCGCGCGATCTTCAAGCTGCTGGGCTTTGATGAAGCCGAACACCTGAACTCCTGACCGAGTCCGGCAGGCGATTCATCCCGATTATCGAGACGCGATTAGCGTCAATCTGGCAGACGCGCTGGAACATGGAGAGCAGTTGAACCTGCTCGAAGCCAAGCTGATCCGCACCGACGGTCAGGCGATTGATGTCGAAATCCTCGCCGCCCCGATTGTGTTCGAAGGCAGCACCGCGCTTCAGTTAATCGCCCGCGACGTGACCGAGCGGAAGCGCGCCGAGGAAGTCCAGCGCGAAGCCGACCGCCTGCGGATTGCGCTGGACAAGGAACGCGAGCTTGGCGACCTGAAGACCCGGCTGATGGTCACCATCTCGCACGAGTTCCGCACGCCGCTGAGCATCATTTATACGTCCACCGAACTGCTGGAAAAGTTCCTCGACCGGATGAAGCCGGAGCAGCGCGCCGGGCATCTGCACAAGATTCAGCAGCAGATCAGCAAGCTGACCGAACTCATGGACGACATTTCGGTCATCATTCATTCCAGCTTTGATCGAGTAGTGCCCAACTTTAAATCGACCGACGTGCGTCAGTTGTGCGAAACCGTCCTCGCCGAGTCGCCCGCCTTCGCCGAGTCCCGCTCCCGCGTCCAGTTCGACGCCGATCCCGACCTGCCCCGCCTGCGTCTGGATCAGCGCCGCATCCGCTACGTGCTGACCAATCTGCTCTCCAACGCGCTCAAATATTCGCCGCCCGGAAGCACGGTCGAGCTACGCGCGCACGTCGAAAATCAGTCGGTCGTGCTGACCGTGCTGGATCACGGCATCGGCATCCCGCCGGAAGAACAATCTCGGGTCTTCGAGCCGTTCTATCGCGCGCAGAACGTCGGCAATACGGGCGGCACCGGGCTGGGACTGAGCATCGTCAAGGGAGTGATCGACCTGCACGGCGCCGCCATCGACCTCATCAGCGAGGTTGGTGCCGGGACGCAGATCGCTATCATCTTTCCAATCGATACGACCCACGTCGACTGAGGCTATTTCCAGTCCGACGCCATGAAAATCGGGTTGCTGATCGCCCTCATCGCGCCGTCAGCGTTCCGAAGCTCAACCGTACACCAGCGCGCGCCCTCCAGCGTCCAGACTTTCTGCCCCTGCTCGCCTGTGGGAAGCGTCTGTTTCACCTCGCCGTCCACCACCCAGCGCAGCAGATCGCCCGGCTGAGCGCCGCTCCACGCCGCCGTGATTTCGCCGCGCCCGCCTGTGAGCAGGTCGCCCATCATCGCCCGGCTGCCGTCCTCGCCGACCGCGTTCAGTTCCAGCCGCGCTCCGGCGCTCAGGTACAGATGACCTAACCGGATGGCATCCAGAATCGCGCGTTCTTCCCGTAACTCGGCGTACACCACGTCGAAGCCCGGCGCGGGATCGGTCATCGCCGGACCGTGAATGTCGGTTCCCGCCGTCGCCACCATGCGATAGCCCTGATTCAGCCAGCGATACCAAAGCTGCACCGCCCGATCATTGTTGCTCTCGCCGTCCCATGGACCGTTCCAGATTTCGACGCAGCGCGCGTTACCGGGCATCATGTCGTCGTAGCGCCAGTCGCAGCCCGTGCATTCGGGATCGCCGCCGCTCATAGGATGGGCAATGATGTACAGCGCCCCCGCCTGCTTCACGCGATCCGCCAGCATGGGCATGGTCACGTCCGGGGGAAACACTCGCCAGTCCAGCCATTTTCGCGTGCCTAGCGCCAGCGCGTGCCCGAAAAAGGTGGTGAGTTCTTCGCCGCCCATCGTCAGCAGATCGTCGGCGGCGAGGCTGTCCATCTGCGGCAGCGCCGAAACCGTGTTGTGATCGCTCAGCGTGACGAAGTCCAGATGATAGGCGCGCCCGTAGCCGACCAAATCCGGCACGTCCCAGTGTCCATCCGAATGAATCGTGTGCCCATGCAGGTCGCCGCGATACCAGCCCGCCCCGTGCGGCGCAGCCGACCCTTTCGTCCACGTCTGAATCGGTTCCGTCAGCGGATCGTCGGTCAGGTCAATGTCGAACCAGTAATGGATCGTATCCGGCGGCAGTACCCGGTGCGCGTCGATCCACACCATCCAGATTCCGGGCTGAATCGCGCCGGGGAAGTAGCCGGGCGTCGCCGAGCGCGCCGTGATCCGCAGGTCGCGCTCGGTGAAGTTGTGCCGTGCCCCGCGCGATCCCTGCGGATCGAACAGCGAGAGCGTCATGAAGTTTTGCAGCGTCTGCCCCGCCGAGAGTTTCGGCTCGTAGTCAAAGCGAACGCTGAGCGCGGTGACGCCCGGCGGTACGCTGAAGGCGTTAGGGATATGATGCTTCTGTTGGCTGGAGTCCAGCGTCCCGTCGATGCGAATATGTGTCATAAGCAGGCTCATTCTCCTGATTGCGAAAGTCAAGCGGACTGGTCATCCGCGATCCGGCTGATATTATAGTAGCGTCCGTCCAAACCATCTGCGTCCGATACCATCCCGGAGAAAATGCTGTGGCTCTCACTCCGTTCCAGCCTCCTTTGATCGTGCATCACATGGGCGCGCTTGACAATAGCGGCGCGCTCCCCAACTCACTGGAAGCGATCCGCGCCTCGCTCGACGCCGGAGCCGACTATATCGAAATCGACGCCAACGCCCTCGCCGAGGCGGATTTTCTGGTGATGCACGGACCCGACATGACCGACGAAACCACATCCACCGGAGTCCCGGCGGATTACACGGTCGAGCGCGCGCGCGAAGTCGCGTTCAAGCCCCTGAACGGCAAGATCGCCCGCGTGCCCCTGCTCGGCGAGGTGGTGGCGCTGTTCGGCGACTATCCCACCCAAACTCAGCTTCAAATCGACTTCAAGAACGTGCTGCCCATGCAGGACGACGAGCCGCTGCATCGTCTGGTGCGCTTGACCGAGCCGCTGGGGAATCGGGTGATCGTCAGCACTGGAGCCGATTGGCAGCTACGCGGCTTGCGCCGGGTCGCGCCCGATCTCCAACTCGGCTTCGACATCCAGTTCTACATCGACTGGCGCTCGCCCGATTACGTTCCCAACCCCGACCCGACCCGCAATCCGCCGCCCTTCCGCAAGGGCGTCTACGGCTACTGGGACGATCATTTTCTGGCTGGATTTCCGCTCTGGTCGGTAGATCGCTATCTGGACGACCGCCTCGAAGCCATCGCCGCGCAGGTTCCCGGCGTCGAAATCGCCTACCTGAGCTATCGATTCATTTTGCAGGCGCTCAGCGATGGCTCCAACCCGGTGGACGCGCTGCACCGCGCCGGAGTCCGCTGCGATGCGTGGACGCTCGACATCAAGAGTCAGGAGTCCATCGACGCGCTGCGCCGCCTGCTGGACGCGGGCGTCGATCAGTTCACGTCCAACACGCCGCTGGCGCTGCGCCGCGCACTCGACGCGCTCTAGCGCCCAAGTGGTATGACCAACCGCTCGGCGACAGCAGCGTCCTGCACCGCGTTGCCCACTGACTTGAAGAAGGTGATTTCGTCGGGGTCGGTGCGACCCGGTCGGAGCTTGGCGGCGATCTCGCCGATCTCCGCGTGAACGCTGTCCTCGGTGATCAAGCCTTGAGCGCGCGGGATGATCAGATCGCCCGCTTCCTGCCACGCGCTCGCCCGCTGATCGACCACGATCTTCGCGGTCGGCACGATCTCGACTTCCTGCATTTCCGGTCGAAACGAGCCGATCCCGTTGACGTGGGTGCCGGGCTGCAAATCGCGCAGGCGCACTACTGGAGTCGCGCTGGTGGTCGCCGCCACCACGATCTGCGCGTCCTTTACCGCCTCGCGATGCATCTGCTTCGACGCAATCACCGGAATCCGGTAGCGCAGGCGCAGTTCGTCTGCGAATGCTGCGGCGTGTTCAGAATGCAGGCTGTACACGCGAATCTGCCGGATCGGGCGCACCGCGCAGACCGCTTCAACCTGCGTGCGCGCCTGTCTGCCCGCGCCGATCACCGCCAGCCGTTCCGCGCCCGGCGTCGCCAGCAGATCGGTCGCCAGACCGGACGCCGCCCCGGTGCGCAGCGCGGTCAGCGATGCCCCGTCGATCAGCGCGAGCGTCTCGCCCGGTCTGCGCGTCCAGGACCATCACCTTGCCCAGCACCGCCGGAAGATCGCGTTTTGGATTGTCGGGGTAAACCGAGATGACCTTGACGATGCTGACCGCGCTGCCGTGAATATAGGCGGGCATGGTCAGCGTGGTATTGCCGTCCACCGCCATCACGCCGCGCACCGGGACCGTCGCGCGCCCGGTCGAGAGCGCGATGAAGCCCGCGCGCACCGCGTCGATGGCATCATGCATCGGCAGCGTGACCATGTCCAAAATCAGCATCGCATCTCATCCTAACGAAATCAGGAGACGCAAATCTGCGTCCCCTGATCCTCTACCGAAATATCGCGGGCTGTTCTTGTAGGGGCGAGGCGTGCCTCGCCCGTTTGATCCCGCACAACGTGAATTGGCGGTGCTACGCTTTCACCAACCGCAGGTTGATGATCTGGTAGGGCGTGATCTCCAGCGGAACCTGACTGCCGTCGAAGGCGAGTTTCTCCTCGTTTTCTTCCAGCAGATTGCAGCGGTAGACTTCTTTGAGCGGGAAGCCCGCCGCGAGCGTGAACTTGCCCCGGCTGCGCTGATCTTCGTACAGCCGAACGATCAAGCCGTTGCCATCTTCCGCCAGCTTGACGGTTTCGATCACCACGTTGGGCGCAGAGACCGACACCTGCGACCCCAGCGCGCTCGCGCCGGATGCGCCGCTCACGCGCCGCAGGATCAGCGGATCGTTCAGGTCGTAGGCGGCGGGGATAACTTCGTCGCGCCAGTCGCCCTGATGCGGCAGCAGGCTGTAAGTCATGCGATGCTCGCCCTGATCGGCGTTGAAATCCGGGTTGGTCGCACTCTTGAGCAAACTCAGCCGGATCACGTTGTCGTGGATGTCGTAGCCGTACTTGCAGTCGTTCAGCAGCGCGACGCCGTAGTTGCCTTCGCTCAAATCCGCCCACTTGTGGGCGCAGGTCTCGAAGCGCGCCCAGTCCCACGCGGTATTCCGGTAAGTCGGGCGCTGCACGTTGCCCCACTGCACGTCGAAGGTCGCTGCCGAACTCATCACGTCCACCGGGAATGCCGCCTTCAGCAGCACGTGATGCTCGTGCCAGTCGATCCACGTCTCAAAGTCGATCCGTCGGCTCTCGCGCGTCAGATAAATGCGCTGGTTGATGCTGCTGCTCTGATACTTCCGCTTGACCTCGATGCCCACCCGCAGCGGCCCCTGCTCGATCACGGTGATGCTCTGCACGCCCTCGACCCGCTCGGTGCGGTCTTCGTAGAAGATGTCGATGTCCCAAGCGTCGAAGTTCATCGGGCGGTCTTCAAAAGCCAGCAGCGTATTGGCGCGCTCGTTCTCCGGCAGCACTTCGCGCGCCGCCTGCTTGTCGTACAGCCGCGTGATCTCGGCGTTGGCGTCCAGTTCGACCCGCAGCAGCGCGTTTTCCATCACGGTCTGCCCGTTCGCCTGCGAGATCGTCAGTCCGCCGCTCGTCGAGGCTGCCGCGCCGTTCCCATTACGCAAGCCGACCGCGCTGTAGGCGGGCAGATCGCGCACTTCGACCAGCGTGCCGCCCTCGACTGGCTGAGTCATCAGCGCCAGCCCGTTCGCGTCCGCCAGTTAAGTCGTCTCGCCCGCCAGCAAGCCGATCCGCCGCCCGCTGAACGAAGTCGTGTTCACAGCCGCGACGGTGCTTCCGCTCGGCAGCGCTTTCGCCAGCGCCGCCAGCGCATCGTCGCGCACCTTCTCGCCCAGTTCGCGGATGGTCTGGTAATCTTTGGTGCTGTCCTCGTAGACCGCGCCAATCGACGACCCCGGCAGAATGTCGTGGAACTGGTTCAGGCAGATCAGTTCCCACGCCTTCGTAATCTCCGCATACGGATACGCCGCTCCGGTCGCCAACGCCGCGAACGCCGCCAGAAACTCGGCATCGTGCATCAGGAACTCGCTCTTGCGGTTGTTGCGCTTGTTCCGCGACTGGCTGGTGTAGGTTCCGCGATGATATTCCAGATAGAATTCGCCGTTCCACACCGGAAGCTGGTCGGAGACTTCTTTTTCCACCCGATCCATGAACTCGCGCACCGTGCCATAGCGCACGCGAGGCGCTCCCGCGAGATGCTTGTACTCCGCGATGTTCTCGATCATTTCGCGGGTCGGGACCACCGCCGCCGTCGCCGAACCCATACGCCGTGATCAGTTCGTTGAACAGTTCCTTCTGATGGAAGTTGTCCCACGTGCCGAAGATTTCCTCCGCCGTGATCTGCGCGTTGTAGGTGGTCGAGTGCGGCAGATACACCCAGTTCGAGGGCGTGGTCAGGAAGTGCGTCAGCACCCGCGTGCCGTCCAAGCCCTGCCACCACAGCAGTTGATTGGGCATCTGGTTGTATTGGTTCCAACTCATTTTGTGGGTGATGAAATACTTCATCCCCGCCAGCTTGATCAACTGGGGCAGCGCCCAGCTATAGCCGAAGGTATCCGGCAGCCACAAGACCGGCGTATCCACGTCGCCGAAATGACGGCGGAAGTAGCCGCGCCCCAGCAGGAACTGCCGCGCCAGCAATTCCGCGCCGATGGCGTTGCAATCCGGCTCGACCCACGTGCCGCCCATCGGCTCCCAGCGCCCCTCTTTCACCCGCTGCTTGATCTCCTCGAACAGCTCCGGGTAGTTTTCTTCGGTGTATTTGTAGAGCTGCGCCTGACTCTGGGAAAACGTGTACTCCGGGAACTCGTCCATCAGCCGCAGCACCGTGCTGAAGGTGCGCCCGGACTTGCGAACCGTCTGCGAGAGCGTCCACAGCCACGCCACGTCGATGTGCGCGTGCCCCACACCGATGATGTCCACGTCCATCGGCTCGCCCGCCTCGCCAATCCCCTCTTTCAGCGCTTTCAGCGCCGCCGGGACGCTGGCATAAAACGGGTCGGTGCCCAGCGCGTCGTCGGAATAGTCTTCCCGTTTCTCGGACGACTTCTTCTCGATGCCCCGCGTATCTACGGTCATGAACGCGGCATCGAGCGCGTTGTACAGCCGCGCCTTGACCGGATCGTTATCGTCAAGCTGGTTGGCAGCGTCCAACGTCACCCGCGCGGCGGCGACGAAATCCCGCGTCGGCTGGTCGATCAGCACGACCGCGCATCTGCCCATGTACAATTTGATGTTCGGGTCGCCCGCGATGTCGCCGCCGGTCCAGCCGTGCAGCGCCAGTTGATGGACTTTGCCGTCGCACCACTTCGCCGCTAGCGTGATTTCGTGGTGATGCCGATCCGCCGCCGCATAGGGCACGCCATCGATGTAGGTTAGCGCTTCGGGATGGCTGAAATCGCGCATGGTTCCCAGCGGAAGGTGCAGCGCGTAAGCGCCCTTTTCGGTCGGCACCTGAAAGCTGGTGCGCAGCACGAAGTCCTGACGCCAGCCGCCCCAATAAGTATGCGGCTTCACTTCTTCCCAACCGCTGTCATCCTGATCAATCGGCGGCGGCTCCTGCGGGCTGCCCAGCGGCATGTAGCGGAAATTTGGCAGCGGAAACCGCTGTCGGTAAACCAGTGGTTCAATCAACTTGATTCGTTGTGCAATCTTCTGCGGTGTCCAGCGGACTTTGTGAAACAAGATGCTACTCCTTCAGGAAAAATTCGCGCTAAGAACGCTGACCTGCCGGGGCTGCCACTTCCTTCTCGTCGTACAGATAGCAGGCGGCTTGATGATCAACGTCGTCGATTTTATACAGCGGCGGCTGCGCCTCCAAGCACCGATCCATGTGTTTCGGGCAGCGCGGATAGAAACGACAGCCCGTATGCACCACGCTGCGCATTTCTTCTTCCGGTGGCAGAACGATGTCGCCCTCCCATTTCACGTTCGGGTCGGGCACCGGCACCAAATCGACCAATAGCTGAACGTAGGGATGCTGCGGATGATCGATCACGTTGACCGTGCTGCCCTGCTCCGCCACCGTCCCTTGATACAGGATGAAAATCTGGTCGCCGATCTGGTAGGCGGTGCTGAGGTCGTGGGTGATGTACAGGAACGAAATCCCCATTTCCGATTTCAGCCGCATCATTACGTCGAGGATCGAGGCGCGCAGCGAGGCGTCCACCATCGAAACCGGCTCGTCCGCGACGATCAGCTTGGGCTTGATCAGGTAGGCGCGCGCCATCATGATGCGCTGGCGCTGTCCCCCGCTCAATTGATGCGGATACTTACGCAGCACGTCCTCGCCGTGCAAGCCCACGATGTTCAGCGCTTCCTCGATCATGTCGCGGGTTTCCGACCGATTGTTCGCCAGCTTGAAATTGCCGATCACCGTGTTGAATACGTGTTGCACCCGGTAGAACGGATTGTACACGCCGAACGGGTCTTGAAACACCGCCTGCACGTGATGCCGGTACTCTTTCATCTGGTGCGCGTCGGCGGTGGACATGTCCTGTCCTTCGTACAGAATCTCGCCGGAAGTCAGGTTAATGAATCCCAGCACGACCTGCGCCAGCGTGGTCTTACCGCTGCCGCTCTCGCCCGCAATCGTGATGATCGAGGCGGGCTTCGACGGAATGCTCAGGTTGAAGTCTTGCAGCGCCACAACCTCGCGCCGCTTGCCGCCCATTCCGCGCTGGCGATAAATTTTGGTCGCGTTACGAATTTCGAGCAGCATCTGCGACATTCACGTAGCTCCCGTCTTCTTCATACAGATGGCAAGCGACAAGCTGTCCCGGCTTGACTTCACGCATCGGGGGCGGATCGATCCGGCAGCGCTCCATCACGAACGGGCAGCGCAGTTGAAAGATGCAGCCCGGCGGCGGATTGCGCGGATCGTGGGTGATACCTTCGGTGATCTTCAGCGGCTTGCGCTCTTTCAGCGACGGAACCAACTCGATCAGAAGCTGCGAGTAGGGATGCTTGGGATTGGCAAATATCTCTTTCACGGGCGCGATTTCGACGATCTTCCCGGCGTACATCACCGCCACCCGGTCCACCATCTGCGCCATTAAGCCCATGTCGTGACCGATCATGATCATGGACACGCCCAGCGCCTGCTTCACTTTCAACATGGTCTGCGCCACGATGCGCTGCACCACCACGTCCAGCGCGCTGGTCAATTCGTCCGCGATAATGATGGTCGGATTCAGCGCAATCGCCATCGCAATGCAGACGCGCTGCTTCATGCCTCCGCTCAGTTCGTGCGGGTACAGGTCATAGACGCGACCGGGCAGCCCCACCATCGTCAGCAGTTCGAGAATCCGTTCTTTGAGGTTGGCTTTGGCTTTCCTGCCCTCGTGCGCGATGATCACGTCCTTGATCTGGTCGCTCACACGCATGGTCGGGTTGAGCGAATTCATCGCGCCCTGCGGGATCAGCGCCAGCTTGATCCAGCGGATCGCCCGCAGCGCTTCGTCGTTCATGCCCAGCAGATTGTGCCCTTCCAGCAGCACCTCACCGTCCACGATCCGACCCGGCGGCACCACAAGCTGCAAGATGCCCATCGCCGCCGTCGATTTGCCGCAGCCGGATTCGCCTACCAGCCCCAGCGTTTCCCCTTCGAACAGATCGAAGTCGATCCCATCCACCGCCAGCACGTCGCCTTTGGGCGTTTCGTAGTACACCCGCAGGTCGCGCACTTTCAGGACGGGAACCTGTTTTGTTTGATCGCTCATCTCGTCCCTATCCTATTGTGACGACTGACGTAGGCGCGGGTTAGCGATTTCGTCGAAGCCGAGGTTCACCAGCAGCAAGCCGATGAACATGAACGCCAGCAGAACCGTCGGCAGTCCCCACCACCACCACATATTGCGCAGCAGCGCCGCCGCATTGAGGGCGTAGTAGATGGTGCCGCCCAGCGTCGGGACGCGCTGCGGACCCAAGCCCAGTGTTTCCAGCCCGACTGCCGCCAGAATTGCGCCGGTGGCGTTGCCGATGAAGCTCGCGAACAGATACGGGATCAGGTTGGGCATAATCTCGCGGAACATGATCGAAAAGGTCGATGAGCCGGAGAGCTTCGCCATTTGCACGTAGCCGCTCTCGCGCATGGTCAGCACTTGTGAGCGGATCAGGCGCGTCGGCGCGGGCCACGCGAACATGGCGATCAAGAGCGCCATCGTGGTCAGTTCCACCTGCGTGAGCAGCGACTGTATCACGATCAGCACCATCAGCGCCGGGATGGTGATGGTCACGTCGGAGAAAACGCGGATCACGTCGTCCACCTTTCCTCCGATGAACCCGGCGGAGAAGCCCAGCACAATCCCGACGGTCATGCCGACAGCGGCGGCGACCACCCCGACCATAAACGAGTTTGGCGCGCCGAGGATCATCAGCGCCAGCATGTCGCGCCCACTTTTTTCGGTGCCCAGCGGATGCGCCCAGTCACCCACTTGCTTGGTCAGCGTGTTGGTGAAGCCAACCGGCGGCAGATTGACGGGCGAGCTTCCGGTGTAGGCGAGGTTGGTGTTCCAGAGCACGCGCCCCAGAACGCCGATCAGCAGGATGATCAGGATAATCGCCCCGCCACTCAGCAGCTTTGGATTGACCCATGGGGTATCCCAGCGATTGAACCGCCCCATCCGTTTCGCCGTATGAACTGGCGCAACCGCAATCGCCCCTCCTGATACTTGGCTGGAATCGGTCGTTGCCATCGCTAGCCTCTTTCGTAAGAAATACGAGGGTCGATTAAGGGGTAGATCAGGTCGATGATCAGCACCGCCAGCGCGGTCATAAGGATCAGGAGGAACGAGGTTCCCTGTATCACCGGGAAATCCTGCGTCAGAATGGCGTTATAAATGACGGTGCCCATGCCCTGATACGAGAAAATGTATTCGACCAGAATTTGTCCGCTGACCAGCGTGCCCAGCGTGATGGCGAAGGCGGTGATCTGCGGCAAAATGGCATTCCGCACCATGTAGCGATACAGCACGTAAAACGGACTCAGCCCTTTGGCGCGGGCAAGCTGCATGTAATCTTCGCCCTCAACCGTGATCATCATGCCGCGCATACCCAGCGTCCAGTAGCCGAAGCTCACCAGCACAATCGAAAGTGCGGGCAGCGTGCCGTGATAGATCACGTTGCCGATGAAGTCTAGGGATAAATTGGGCTTCATGCCCACGTCGTAAGGACCGATCAGCGGGAACCATTTCAGCAAGAAAGCAAAGATATATATCAGAAAAATCGCCGCCAGAATCGAGGGCAGCGACGTGAATATCATCCCCACCGGAATCAGAAATTTGAAGAGGCTCGGCGTGTTTCGCCAGACCATCACCGCTCCCAGAAAATTGCCTAAGAAGAATGTGATCGTCACCGCAACCAGCAGCAGCCCCAACGTCCACGGGAGCGCTTGACCTACAATCTGGTTGACGGTGGTTGGGAAATACGCCAGCGAATATCCGAAATCGAAGTGAATAATGTTGCCCAGATAGCGCACGTACTGCACCGGCAGCGGATCGTTCAGCCCGAAGCGCGCCTTCCAGCCCTCAATGATTTTGTCGGCATTTTCAACGTAACCGCTCTGGGTGATCATGCGCTGAATCATCGCCGAAATCGGGTCGCCGGGCGCGACGCGCGGGATTATCCAGATGACGCTTGCAGCAATCCAGATGGTCAAGAAAAATATCAATAAACGTCTTACGAGATAGCCTGCCGTTATACCGCCCATCATGTCCTCTCTTAAAACCTGCTCGGTGCTTTGCGATGAGGTCACGTGAGAAGTAGGGGCGCAGCGCGCCGCGCCCCTACCGCTTACTCCTGTGTCCTCACTTTACGGGTTAGCCTACGAATTAGCTGCCCGCCTTGTGCAGGTTCAGGATGATCTGATGGGTGCTTTCCCACCACGTCGCCGGATGGTTGTAGTCGTTCTCGGCGGTCGGCCAGTTGGTCCAGTAGGTGGTGTCGAACGGAACCAATTTTTCCGCCTGCACCAACGGGATCACGGGCGTCTCGTCATAGACGTACTTGTACGCCTGCACCACCAGATCGACAATTTGCGGATCGCCCAGCGGCAGCGAACCGATTTGGTTCACGATGTCGGTGTAGGACTGGGTGGCATCGGTGTTCCAGCGCTGGTTGTTGAAGGAAGCGCGGGTGCCAACTGCCGCGAAGTCGTTGTTGGTGAGGTAGTTCATGGAGCGCCACGGCTCGTTAATGGAACCGCAGGTATCCCACGTCCACGCCGCTTGGAAGTTGCCGAGCGCGCGGTTGTCGTTGATGGTCGCGCCGGTCAGCGGTTGGCTGGTGGCGTCGATCCCGGCGTTGCGGAGCTGCTCGACGATGTCGTTATTGCTGTTGGTGTATTCGGCAGTGTCGTTGGGCACCTGAATGTTGAGGGTCAGCGTCGTGCCGTCCTTCTCGTAGATGCCGTCCGCGTTCTTGGCGAAGCCTGCCGCCTCAATCAGCGCCTGTCCGTCCGCCACGTGACCGTTCGGGTCAATGCCGTAGCCAGCAGCGACAATCGCGTTGATGTAGGGGTCCATCGCGCCGTATTCCACGAACATCGTCCGCGAAGGAATGGTCGTGCCTTCGTAGGCGATATTGACATCGCGGTTGCGGTCGATCATCAGACTGACTGCCTTACGCAAGTTCGGATCGTTCCACGGCGCATTCGACGAATCGGTATTGATCGACAGCTCGCGCGGGCAGGGGTCAGCCCACGCATACGGCAGGTCAGCGTGCCATGCTTCGACGTTCGGGTTCTGCTGCTGGATCGCCTGGAACGCGCCGAGGGTCAGGTTCATGGCGCTGTCAAGCTGGTGGCTCGACATCAGCAGGGCTTTCTGGTCTTCCGACGGAGCCACGATCCAGATCAGCCGCAGCGGTTCGGGCAGAGCATGGAAGCCAACCTTGGCGCCCCACCAATTGTCGTCACGATCCCACACGAACTGAGTCGACTGCGCGCTGGTCAGCTTGTACGGACCAGTACCAATCGGCCAGCCCTTGGATTCATCGTAGAACGTGAACGTGAAGGGGTCTTGCCCTTGCCACACGTGCTGCGGGAGGATAATCAGGTCGCCCCACAGTTTCACCGAGAAATAGTCCAACTGGAAGCGAGGATTCGGCTGTTTCAGATCGAACTCAACCGTCAGATCGTCCAGCTTCTTGACGCTGGTGACCCACTGCTGCATATCCGCAGCGTGCGACAGCGTCGAGGTGGTGTCGTCCAACAGCATCTGAATGGAGAAGACCACGTCGTCAGCCGTGAACGGCACGCCGTCCGACCAAGTCACGCCGTCACGCAGATGCAGCGTCCAAACGTCCTGCGCATCGTTGTGATCGAAGCTCGTGGCAACCCATGGCTGAATTTCGCCAGTTTCATAGTTGAGGATGAACAGCGGTTCCCACATCGCCTGATGGGCACCCTGATTCCGGTTGGTGCCGGGGATCAGCGGGTTGAAGTTCGTGGGATTCGGGACAGCGGAAGCGTCGATGTCGAAGATAACGGTATCTTCACGGGCAACATCGCCCTGCGCCGTCACGCTAACTGCCAGCGCACCCAGCAGCAGCACAACGATTAAAACGAGACCCAAGCGTCTCACGTGCGAATTCATGCTCTTTTTCTCCTAAATACCAATCTTCGAAAATCTGGTTCTCAGGACGTTACTCGATACCCACCACCCCCTTTCAGCTAGACGCGAACAGCCACCGATGTCGAGCTGCGTATCCGCAGCTCCGTTGGAATCAACTCGCACTCGGCAGCGCTCGTATACCCGCTGAGGCGGTCGAGCAGCCGACGTGCGGCTCGCTTGCCAATCGTAAACATATCTTGTCCGACCGTCGTCAGCGGCACCTCGAGGTGCGCCGCCAAGTCGATGTCGTCAAACCCCGTAATCGATATATCGTCCGGCACCTGCAAGCCTAGCAGCTTCACCGCCCGAACTGCCAAAATCGCCAGATAATCGTTCAGCGCGCAGATCGCCGTCGGTCGTTCGTTGAGGATGTACTGCTTAAGCTGTTCGAGTTCGAAGCTGTTCGCATCCATCAGCGCGCGGAAGGTCTCCCCCGCCCCGATCTCGTTTCCCGGTACGCTGATGCGCCACGGCTCCGCCGGGGTCAGCCCGGCTTCGATCATCGCGTCGCAGTAAGCGCGGTAGCGTTCCTTCACCGTGAGAATCTGCATTTCGTGGTGGGTCAAATACACAATCTTCTCGTGTCCCAGTTCCAGCAAGTGCTGCATCAACTGAGCGGAGCCATTGTAGTTGTCGCTGGTCACGCAGTCGCAGTCCAGCCCAAAAACCTGCCGATCCAGCAGCACCATCGGGACGGCGACCCGCCGGTATTTGACCGCGTTTTCTTGCAGAGGGCGGGACGCCAGCGCGTTCGACCAGAGCAGCACGCCCGCCATGTATTCCGGTTTCAGCAGTTCGAGGATGTCGAGTTCTTCGTTGTGGCTCTGCACGTTGCTCAGAACCATCTGGTAGCCGTCGGCTTTGACTTCGCTTTCCGCGCCCTTGAGCATGTACAGGTGATCGGTTTCGAAGCCGTAAGTCATGAAGGCAATCAGTCGATTGCCGTAGCCTTGTTGGGGTAAATAGGCGACGAAAGTCCCGCGTCCGGCGCTGCGCTCGATCAGCCCTTCGATTTCGGCTTTCTGAAGCGCTAGCCGAACCGTACTGCGGCTGACCTTCAGATGGGTGGTAAGTTCATTCTCAGAGGGAATCCGCGAGCCGCTTTGCCAGCGACCTGAGAGGATTAACCGCCGCATCTGATCGTGTAGCTGCATATGCAAAGACACGAAACTATTGTGAGATAACTGAATGTCACTAACCTTATTCATCAAAGCCGAGCTTTATTGGCGTTTTGTGCATACCTGTAGATACATTGAAACATAATACAGGAGCGGCAAGGATGCAAGTCCGCAACTAGACAATTTACACAAACATTCGAATTGCAATGTACGGCGGCATGTGAGCACAAAGTTGGCGTATTTTTGACAGTTTTCTTCATTATACCGACATTTGCGTTCATCGGGTAATGAATCTCGAAGTTGAGTTGGTTACTATAGGTCTGGTATCGCATACGAGAGGCAAAGCATGACACTGGCAGTCGGAGTCGATGGCGGCGGCACCCAAACCCGCTGCGTGGTATTGGACGAATGGGGGCAAATGTTGGGGGTAGGCGTCAGCGGCGCCTCCAAGCCGGATGCGGTCGAGCCTGCGGTCGGGACGCGCCACTTGCAAGAAGCGATTCGCGCTGCCTGTCAGTCCTGCGGGGGAACAAGCGCGGTGGACACCGTCTTTCTTGGCTTGGGCGGCGTCAACTCGGCGGCGGACGTTCAGGTCGTGCGCGGGATGCTGGACGGTTTGGGGCTGCGCCCTGAGATTCCGGTCGGGATCGATCTGGACATTCGGATCGCGCTGGCGAGCGGCACGGCGGGCGAGCCGGGCATCGCGCTGATCGTCGGCACCGGAACTTCCTGCTACGGGCAGAACGCGGCAGGCGAATCGTGGCGCAGCGGCGGCTGGGGCTACATCATCGATGATTACGGCAGCGGCTTTTACCTCGGACGCGCGGCGCTGGAAGCCGTCGTGCGCGCCGCCGACGGTCGCGGGCAGCCCACCGCGCTGAGCGAGCGTTGTCTGGCGGCGCTCGGCATCACCGACGTGAACCAGATCATGCACCGCATCTACTATCCCCGGCTCGATCACACCGGCATGGCGGCGCTGGCGCCGCTGGTGGTACAGATCGCCGCTGAAGGCGATCCGGTCGCCCTCGACATTGTGGAGCGCGGCTGTCAGCAGCTTGCCTTGATGTGCGCCGTCGTGACCCGCAAGCTCGCCCTGCCCGCCGACGTGCTGATCGTCCCGGTCGGCAGTCTGGGCACCGTGAACCCGTTCTATCGGCAGACGCTCGAACGCGCGATCCACGTTCCCCTGCCCAACGCGCGGATTCGGAACGCCATCGCTCCGGCGGTGATCGGCGCGGCGTTTCTCGCCTTGCAGCAGGTCGGCGTCACCCTCTCCGCCGATCAACTGGCTGGGCTGGAGAGCGCCGTCTAGCCGGGTCGCAGATTTCGGCGGGATCGAGTATAAAGTGCAGAGGTGCGAACTCCCGGATTTTCGCTCATTGGATGCCAACCTGTAGACAGTGATGAAAGTGCTGAAAGCGACCCGCGAACAAATCCGCGCGCATAACCGCCAGCTTCTCCTGCGCGCGATCTATACCGGGCTGGCGGATAACCGCGCGGCGCTGGCAGCCGAAACCGGGCTGGCGAAGCCGACCGTCTCCGCCCTGATCGGCGAGCTGCTGGCGGAGGGGCTGCTGGTCGAAAGCGGGCGCGGCGAATCCACCGAGACCGGCGGCAAGCGTCCCACGCTGATCAAGTTCGTGCCCAACGCGCATCAGGTGATCGGCGTCTCGCTGGATAACGGGCGCGCCTTCGCGGTGCTGTCCAATCTCGCCGGGCAGGTAATTGCCCAGCACTACGACGAACTCGACAGCGCGCGCGGCGACCAAGCCACCGCCATCCTGATCGAGGTGATCAACGGGCTGGTGGCGCAGTTGGACGCGCCGCTGCTCTGCATCGGCGTGGGCGTGCCCGGCGTAGTGGACGTGCGGCGCGGTCGGGTGGTCGAGTCGCCGCCGCTGGGCTGGCTCAACTTCGATCTGGTCGAACGGCTGCGCTTGCAGTTCGGCGTACCGATCTACTGCGGCAGCAGCGCCGAACTCACCGCGCTGGGGCAGTACGCCTACGGTCTCAACAGCGACGACGACAGCGCCAGCCTCGTGACCGTGCTGGTGACTCGAAAGCGTCGAAATCGGCATTACGCTGGAAGGCACCGCGCATCATCAGGGCGGCGACATCAGCGCGCTGCGCGAGGACGGCGTGCGGCGGCTCGATCATCTACTCGGCTGGACGGCGGTACAGGCGCGCGCGGCGGAACTCCGCGCCGCCCACCCGGATACGCTGCTCCCCGAAAGCGGCTTGACCTACATTCACCTGTCCTTCGCCGCCCTGAACGGCGACCCGGCGGCGCAGCAGCTTTGCGACGAGCTTTCCACCCATCTCGCCACGATCATGGCGTGGATCATCGGCTTGATCCGCCCAAACCACATCTCGCTGGCGGGACCCATCGTCAATCTGGGCGAGCCGTTTCTGGATCGCGTGATCGAGAAGACCGAGTCGCTGCTCTGGGCGGGCGTGGTCGGACCCATGACCTTTTCGCTGGCGTATTCGGGCAACCTGAGCGCAATCGGCGCGGCGGCGCTGGCGCTGCACCGCGAACTGGCGATCTTATGAGCCAGAAACCCGGCATCAGCCTGTTCACCAACGACGCGACCGCCGTGTTCCAGCGCGACGTGATCGCCGGGGCGCGCGAGGTTTTCGACGCACGCGGCTGCGATGCCGAGGTGATCGAACTCGCGCAGCCCCCCGTGCAGATTACTGATCTCCCGGTCGATCCGGCGCAGCTAATCGGCGCGCTGATCATAACGGGCGTGCTGCCCGACGCCCTGATCGCCGAGCTTCACGACCGGCTGCTTCCGGTTTCGCTGGTCAGTCACCAGATCGCCCACATCCCCGCCGTGATGCCCAACAATCGGCAGGGCATCACCCTGCTGATGGAGCATCTGGTGATCGCCTGTGGGCGCACCCGCCCGGTGTTCATCAAGGGGGTCATGACCCAGAGCGACAGCATCCAGCGCTACGCCGCCTTCCAGCAGGAAGCCATGCGCTACAACCTGCGCGTCCCGCCGCAATTTCACCTGCGCGGCGATTTCTCGCCCGAAGTCGCCGCCAACTCAATGGCGCGCTTTCTCGCCACCGACCCTGATTTCGACGCGGTAGTCGCCTCGGATTACCGGATGGCGGAAGCCGCCATGCGCCCGATCCTCGTCAGTGGGCGGCGCATCCCCGACGAGGTGGCGGTGGTCGCCTTCGGGGATGGACCCGAAGCTGCCCAAGCCGGGCTGACCACCGTCGCCGCCGACGTGACCGAACTCGGTCGCCGCGCCGCCCGCCAACTGCTCGGTCAAATCGAAGGGCTGCGCATTCGAGGGATCACCCTGCTCAGCGCCACCCTGATCGAGCGCGCGACCAGCCGCCCACGCTGAGTTAAATCCGCACCACCGCGCCGCAGTAGGGGCAGTCCACCTGCCGCTGCCCGGCGACTAACTGTGGCAGCGTGCCGCCGCAGGACGGGCAGGCAGTCGGCGCGTTCTGGATCGCGTCCAGCGTCTCCTTATCCGGCTGGATCGCGCGTTCGTCGGTCGTGTTTCCGCTGATCATGCGCTGGATTTGCGCCGCCCAGAACTTCGACTTTACGCCGCCCTTGACCTCGACCGTGATCGCACCGTAGGGCGCGCCCGAACCGAGCGTGAAGTTCAGCATATCTTTCCCGCCAAACAAGCCCTTGTTCTCCGCCGCCACCGCCTCGATTTGGTTGAGCGGAATCTCCAGCTTGAGTTCCTGCGTCTTTTTGCCGCCGAACAGACCGAGTGTCTTGCCAGTGGTCTCTTTTTGCTCGAACAGCAGCCGTTGATCGGTCAGGTAGAGGATGCCGTCCGGGTCTTGCTTGCCCTTGCCGGTCTCCACCCACTCGGCTTTGGCGGCGAGAAACAGCGATTCGCCCGCCAGAAACGGGAAGCTGGCTTCGTCCCGCTGATCCAGATACCAGTTGATCCCGCGAAGCTGCTCCAGCGTTTGCGCGGTGTCGGTTTGCAGGGTCGAAAATAGGTCTTTGATCCGCGATTCGGCGGATTGACGCATCAATTCCACCGAGCTAAGGCTGCTTTCCAGCGTAGGAAGCTGCCCTTCCAGCGCCGAAGGATTGCCGCTCAGCCGCTCCGCCGAATTGAACTCGAAGCGCAGGCGGTTGACCTCGCTGTGCAGGCGAGATGCTTCGTCGCGGATGGCGCTCTCGGCTTGCTGGCGCAGATCGTTCCAGCGCTGCGTGAGCACCTCGGCTTTGCGCTCCAAATAGGAGGCAAAGGCATAGTTCCGGCTGCGCACTTTGGCGATTTCGTCGGGCAGGCTGCTGATGTCGCGCGTGAGCGTGCCGACCGCGCTCGACAGGTCGGACAGCGACGCCGCTTGGTTCAGCGAATTGAACCGCGCCTGCAGTCCGTTGAAACGCGCAGCAGCCTGATTTGCGTCTTAACTCATCGTCTCTCTCCTTTAGGAACCGGTAAAGTGTTCCCATTGTAACGGATAAACGCTGCCGCCGTGCCAAAGGCTTGCGCCGCTGGAACGGTCTGGTAGAATGTCGCGCCAAATGGCTTGTCAGGAGTGTCCGATCATGGCTCTTGAACCGCAGCGCACGATTGACGAACTGAAGGATTTACGCAGGCTCACCGGGGACGACGACGGCGCGCAGCGCGTCGCGTGGACGCCGATCTGGGAGACCGGGCGCGACTGGCTGGCGGAAAAGCTGGCGCAGCTTCCGGTCGAGGTGATCACCGACGAAGCGGGCAACACATGGGCGACTCTGCGCGGCAAGTCCGAGCGCGAGCTGCTGATCGGCGGGCACATGGATTCGGTGCCCAACGGCGGTTGGCTCGACGGCTGCCTGAACGTGCTGGCGGGCGTCGAAGTGCTGCGCCGGATCGCCAGCGAAGGCACGCCGCCCGTGACCGTCCGCTTGGTCGATTGGGCGGATGAGGAAGGCGCGCGCTTCGGGCGCAGTCTGTTCGGTTCCAGCGGCGCTTCCGGCACCATGAACCCCGACGACCTCCGTAATCTGACCGACAGGGACGGCATCAAGCTGACCGACGCGGTAGGCAAGTTCGGCGTCGATCTGGATCACGCCAAAGAAGCGGGCAAGCAGTTGAAACACGCCGCCGCTTATCTGGAACTGCACATCGAACAGGGTCCCGTGCTGGAAAGCATGGACTTGCCGCTGGGCGTGGTCTTGGGCACCTTCGGCGTCGAGCGCCACGCCATCAAGTTCACCGGGCAGTCCGCCCACGCGGGATCAACACCGATGGACAAGCGGCGCGATGCGCTGGGCGCGGCGGCGAAGCTGGCGCTGGAAATCCGCGAGATCGGCAAGCGCAACGGCGGCGTCTGCACCGTCGGCAGCGTCGTGACCAAGCCGGGAATCGTGACCGCAGTCGTGGGCGAATGTGACATGACGCTGGATCAGCGCCATCTCAACGCCGACTCGCTGGCGACCATGCTTCAGGAAGCGAAAGACGCCAGCGCGCGTTTCGCCGCCGAGGAAAAGGTCGAGGAAGCATGGCGGCGGCTCTGGCAGATTCACCCGATCCTGTTCAACCCCGACCTGATCGAACTGGCGGATCAAGCGGTCGTCGAGACCGCTGGCATCTCGCACCGCCTGCCCAGCGGTCCCCTCCACGACGCCGCCGAAGTCGCACGGGCGGGCGTGCCGACCGTGATGCTGTTCGTGCAAAGCCTGCGCGGGCTTTCGCACACCAAAGTCGAGGATACCAAAGAGAAACACATCGCTCAGTCGGTTGAAGCGCTCGACCGTTTGGCGACCAAAACCATGAACTGGATCGTGGCGCAGGCATAACTGGAAGCGCGGGGCTGCCGCCTCACTGCGAATGCAGATAGGCAGCGATGTCGTGGGCTGCCGCATCGGTCACGCCCAGATCAAGCTCCTGCGAGTTGACGATCCAGCCTGCTGGATTGCCGGGCGTGTTGGGCAGCGTCCCGGCGGCGATAGTCTGTCGGTTGGCGAGGTGAGTCAGGTCGGGTCCCAGCGTCACGAAGATCACCGGGGCGGGATTGCGCTGGCGGACGCGGCGGAGCGCCTCGAACCCATCGACGCCCGGCAAGCCGATGTCCAGCAGGATCAAATCCGGGCGCTGGTGATCGACGATTTCGAGCGCGTCCTCCGCGCAGACGGCGGTGGTCGCCCGGTATCCGGGGCGGCGAAGGCTGCAACCAAGGCTGTCGCCGAACAGCGCATCGTCGTCTACTACGAATACGTGTTCAGTCATCATAATTTCCGCTGTAATTACGAGTCGTTCACTAGAATTTAGCACCTTGCGACCTGTGAGCAAATCAGCTTAAGGAGAACATCATGCTGGAACTGCTGGACTACCGCCGCCGAGTTTGCGAAATGTACCAGCGCGTCCGTGAGCAGGGGACGGAACGGGCGTGCGCCCAGTTCCGCAGCGAGCGCGACCTACTCTACCGCACCCATTCCCAATCGGTGCTGGACGACGCGCAGAAGGCAGCCTTTCAAGGGCTGCGCTACTACCCCTACAATCCCGCCTACCGCGTGGTCGGTGAAGTGGATACGCAGGTCGAGCCGATCACCTACGACTTCGATCTGGGCGCGGACGGCATCACGAAGGTGCGGCTGTTCGCGCAGGTTTCGTTCGAGCTGCCGACCGGAACCGGAACGCTGGGCTTATTCTGGATCGAAGGCTACGGCGGCGGCGTATTCCTGCCCTTCCGCGATGCGACCGGCGGCAAGACCACCTACGGCGGCGGGCGCTATCTCTACGACACCATCAAATGCGCAGATTTGGGCAGTGGGCTGGACACCCTCATGCTGGACTTTAATTACGCCTACAATCCATCCTGTTACTACAACCCCATGTGGGTCTGCCCGCTCGCGCCGCCCAGCAACCGGCTCGCAATTCCGGTCGAGGCGGGCGAGAGGCTCATGGAAGGCAGCCCTCACACCGACGCTTGATTTCAGCTAAAATAACGGAAGCGGTTCGGTATTGTTGTTGGCTGAAAGCGGATCGTGAGACGCATCGGCTCGCAGTACGGGTTTGCGGCGTTAGTGATTCTGGCGGCGACGCTGGTGCTGTGGCTGCTGCGCGCCTATCTGACGCTGGCGAATTTCTCGCTGATCTACCTGCTGGCGGTGGTGGTGATCGCCATTCGCCGGGGCATCGAGCCGTCGCTGTTCGCGGCGGTGCTGAGCTTCGTCTGCTTCAACTTCTTTCTGGTGCAGCCGCTCTATACCTTTCTGGTGTCCGACCCGCGCGAGCTGATCGACTTAATCATCTTTTTCGCGGTCGCGGTGGTGACCGGGCAGCTTGCCGCCCGCGCCCGCGCCGAAGCCGAGAAAGCCCACCAGCGCGCACAGGAGCAGATGATCCTGTTCAAGCTGACCAGCGCCTTCAACCAGTTGACCACCACCGACGGCGTCTACGCCGCCCTCACCCAAACCCTGCACGACGACCTGAACGCGGTTCAGGCACACATTCTGCCTTACGCCAGCCCCTCGCCCAACCAGAACGAAACCCTGTTTTATCTGGTGCTGCGGGCGGGCGGCACCATTTACGGGACGCTCTGCGCCTCGTTTGATCGCCCGCTGACTCCGGTGCAGTTCCGCCTGCTGGAAACCTGCGCGAATCAGGCGGCGATGGCGCTGCACCGCATCGAATTGATGGAATCGGCGCGCAAGAGCCGCGCCTTTGAAGAAGCCGACCGCCTCAAGACCGCCCTGCTCCACGCCGTCTCGCACGACCTACGTACCCCGATCACCATCATCAAGACTTCAGCGCACAATCTGCTGCACTCTGCACCACAACCTGCCCGAAACCGAGCAGGTCGAGATGCTCGAAGCGGTCGAAGGCGAAGCCGACGAACTCGATCACATGGTCGGCAACCTGCTCGATCTGTCGCGGCTGCGGGCAGGCGCGCTCACGCTGAACATCCAGCTCAACGATCTGGAAGAAGTGGTCGGCGATGTCGCTGCTCACGTTTATCAGCGGCTGAATCAGGAACGGATCAAAATCAGCTTCCCCGCCGATATGCCGCTGGTGCCCTTCGACTACGGCTTGATCTTGCAGGCGCTCAACAATCTGGTCGATAACGCCCTGCGCTACGAGCCGCCGGAGTCGCGCATCGAGATTTTCGGCACGGCTCACGACCGCGAGGCGCGCTTGGGCATCGCCAATCATGGACCCAACATCTCCGCCGCCGAGCGCGACCTGATCATGGAGCCGTTCTACACCGGAAAGGATGGGCACATTGGCTTAGGACTGCCGATTGCCAAAGGCATCATCGAAGCCCATCATGGTCAGTTATGGGTGGATGACACCCCCGGCGGCGGCGCGACCTTCATGCTGTCGCTGCCGCTTGAAAGGAAAGCCGATGAAAATCCTCGTGGTTGACGACGAGCCGCAGATTCGCAAGCTGCTCAAGACCGGGCTGTCGGCATACGGCTACCAGATCATCACGGCAGCCAACGGGCAGGAAGCGCTGATCGACACCGCGCAGCAGCAGCCCGACGTGATCGTCCTCGACATCGCGCTGGGCAAGCCGCCGGACGGCTTGGAGGTCTGCCGCTCCCTGCGCGAGTGGACCAACACGCCCATCATCATGCTCTCGGTGCGCGGCGACGAAAAGACCAAAGTCACCGCGCTGGACGCGGGCGCGGACGATTACCTGAGCAAGCCCTTCGGCATCGAGGAACTGCGCGCGCGGATTCAGGCGGTGTTGCGCCGAACCAAAGATGAGCCGAGCGGCGGGCAGCAGAGCGAAATCGCGGTTGGCGACCTGCGCATCGATCTGGTCACCCGGCGGGTCTACGTCGAGGGCGACGAAGTGCATCTGACCCCCAAAGAGTACGAGCTGCTGCGCCTGCTGGCGACTCACGCGGGCAAGGTGATCACCCACCGCCAAATCCTCAGCGAGGTCTGGGGCGCGCAGTACAGCGAAATGGATCATTACGTGCGGGTGTTCGTCAACCAGATTCGCAAGAAGCTGCGCGAAAACCCGGCGCGCAACGTCCGCTACATCCTCAACGAGCCGGGCGTCGGCTACCGCTTCGTCGATCTGGAATCCTGATACAACCTTTACGTCCGCGCGCTCCGTGTTGACCCGATCTTGATTTCGGCGGTCGTAAGCTGGAATTGGTTGGAAACAAGGAGGCGGTTCGGTGAACCTCATACTGGTGCAAATGGCAGACCGTCCGTGGACCGAGGAAGCGCTGCATCTCGCCTGTGCGATGGCGCGCAGCACCCATTCGCAGGTCGCGCTGCTGCGGATGCTTCACGCGCAGCATTACGGCTGGCTGGGCACGTCGCTGGGTTACGAGCCGATCTCGGCACAGGAGAGCGAGACCCAGTGGCTTTACCGCAAGATCGCGCATCAATATGGCGTCGAATTGTGCGTGGAGTCGATGCAGTGGATGACCTACGTCGGCGCAATGGTCGATGCCAGCGACGAACTCGACGCCGAGGTGGTGTTCGCCAGCGTCCCGGCGACCGCGTTCCCGGTCTGGCGTCATTATCTGACGTGGGATTTGCGCCGCCAGTTGAAGCAGCGGAACCGCGTCCTCTACACTCTGGATCAGCCGGTTCAGTCGGTGATGTTTGCCTCGCAGCTCGGCACCACCTGAAGCGTCAGCCACGCGGTTCGACTTACAAGCCATAGCAGCCTATAATAAATGCAGGTTTGTAAGGAGAATAGCAGTGGCAATTCGACTGACCAGTTCCGCCTTCGGGCACGGTGACTCGATTCCGGCGGATTACACCTGCGAGGGGCAGAATATGTCGCCGCCGCTGGCGTGGAGCATGGTTCCGGCGGAGACGCAGAGCATCGCGCTGATCGCCGACGATCCTGACGCGCCGGGCGGCACCTGGACTCACTGGGTGATCTTCAACATCCCGCCGGATACGAAGGGCTTGAACTACAACTTACCCAACAGCGATACGCTCCCCAACGGTGTGCTTCAGGGCATCAACGACTTCCGAACCATCGGCTACGGCGGCCCCTGCCCGCCGCGCGGCAAGCCGCATCGTTATTTCTTCAAGCTCTACGCGCTGGATACCCTGCTCGCCCTTAAATCAGAGGCGATCAGGCAGGATTTGGAAGACGCGATTCACGGTCACGTGCTGGACGAGGGGCTGCTCATGGCGACCTTCGCTCGTCGTTAGCCGCCCTGCCCCAGCCGCCGCCGCCCGGCGTCTCGATCACGATCCGGTCGCCCGGCTGAACTTGTCCCGTCCATTTGCCGCCTACATCGCGCCCTTCACCCTCCCGGATCAGTCGATTTCGCCCGCATGAGCCGCTCTCGCCGCCCCGTAAGCCGTAAGGCGCTTCGATCCGCCGCTCGCTGTTGATGGTCACCTGCGCGGACGCGAGGAACTCGTATTCCCGCTCAATTCCGTCGCCGCCGCGATGCGCCCCCGCCCCGCCCGATCCATCACGCAGGCGGTAGGCGTTCACGCGGATCGGCAGCGCGTATTCCAGCGCCTCAATCGGCGTGTTGCGGGTGTTGGTCATGTGGCTGTGGCGACCGCCCAGCCCATCGCCCTGCGGACTCGCGCCATGCCCTCCGGCGATGGTCTCGTAGTAGACGAAGCCGCGCCCGCCGACCGTGACGTTGTTCATGGTTCCCTGACTCGCCGCTGGAATCCAGTCGGGGAGCGCCTGTGCCAGCGCCCCCAGCACCACGTCCACGATTCGCTGCCCGGTTTCGGTGTTGCCCACCGCCACCGCCGCCGGGAAATCCGGGCTGAGCAGGCTGTGCGGCGGAACCTTCACGGTCACGGGGTCGAAGCAGCCGTGATTCACAGGCAAATCTTCCTGTGCCAGCAGCCGCACGCAGTACCACGTCGCCGAGCGGACAATCGCCTCGACCGCGTTCAGGTTGCCCGCGACCTGCGGCGCGCTGCCCGCGAAATCGACCTCCATACGCAACCCTTCGACCGTGATCGCCGCGCGGATCGGAATGCGGTACTCGCTCTGACCGTCGCCTTCCAGCGCGTCCTCAAAGCGATAGATGCCGTCAGGGATGTCCGCGATCACCGCCTCGGTCATCCGGCGTGAGTAATCCAGCAGCGCCTCGGCGTGCGCCTCGACCTCCGCCAAGCCATGATCCGCCACCAGCGCCCGCAGCCGCCGCTCGCCGACCCGCTGCGCCGCCAACTGCGCCTCTAGGTCGCCTAAGCGTTCTTCCGGCGCGCGGCTGTTGGCGGTGATCAGCTTGAGGACGGACTCGCTGCGCTCGCCCGCCTCCACCAGCTTGATCGGCGGCAGGATGATGCCCTCCTGATACAGTTCAGTGCTGAGCGGAAGCGACCCCGGCGACATGCCGCCCACGTCGGCGTGATGGGCGCGGCTGGCGACGAAGAACCGCACCTCGTCGCCGATGAACACGGGCGACACCATCGTGATGTCCGGCAGATGCGTACCGCCGAAGTAGGGATCGTTCAGCACGATCACGTCGTCGGGTCGGAACTGTCCGAAGGCGCGCACCGCCGCTTCCACCGACGCGGGCATACTGCCCAGATGTACCGGGATGTGCGCCGCCTGCGCGGTCATGCGCGCCCGCGCGTCGAACAGCGCGCAGCTATAGTCCAGCCGCTCGCGGATGTTCGGGCTGAAGGCTGCGCGCTGAAGCGTCATCCCCATTTCCTCCGCCGCTGATTCGAACAGGCTGCGAAACACGGCAAGGCTGATCGGGTCTACGGGCATGGTTTCTTCTTCATTCCGCCGTCAGCACTAAATTGCGATACCCATCCACCTGCGCCGACCAGCCTTCGGGCAGGTAGACCGTGCTGTCTAGCTGGAAGATCAGCGCCGCGCCCGCGAATCGGGCGCCGGGGATCAGCAGCTCGCGCTGGTACAACGTCATCCCGCCCCTCTGTCCGATCCGGGCGCTCGCCGCGTCGTTCTCGCGGATCGGTTCCGGCACCAACCTCGGTTTCTCGACCAAACCCGCCGCCTGCACCCGCAGAGTCACCCACTCGACCGGGCGCTCCGGGAAAGCGTGACCGTAAGCCCGCTCGTGAGCGGCGTGGAACGCGCCCGCCGGATCGTCACTGTAAGGGATGGTCAGTTCGTATGCCTGCCCCTGATAACGCGCGTCCAGCAGCGGCGAAATGACCCGGCTCGCCGAATCAATTCCTTCGTGAGCGAGGTCGGCGTGCGCCTGCGCCAGCAGATTGTCCAGCAGCGCAGCGGTCAATTCACGCGCGCCCAGCAGCGAAACGCTGTAGTCGCGGGTCACGTCCGCGACCAGCAAGCCGAGCGCGCACAGCACACCCGGATAGCGCGGGATCAGCACGCGGGTGATGTTCAGCCGCTCCGCGACCTCGCAGGCGTGCAGCGGCCCCGCCCCGCCGAACGCCACCAGCGTGAACCGTCGCGGATCGTGCCCCCGCGCAATCGAGACGCGCCTGACGGCACGGTCGATGTTGGCGTTCGCCAGCGCGATTACGCCCAGCGCCGCGTCGCTCAACCGCAGATTAATGCGATCCGCCAGCGCTTGCAGCGCAGATCGCGCCGCCTCACTGTCCAGCGCCATCTGCCCGCCGAGGAAGTGGTCAGCATCCAGCCGCCCCAGCACCAGATTGGCGTCGCTGACCGTGACTTCGGCTCCGCCGCGCCCGTAAGCGACCGGACCCGGATCAGCGCCTGCGCTTTCGGGTCCGACCCGCAGCGCGCCGCCGCTGTCCAGCCGCGCAATCGAGCCGCCGCCCGCCCCCACCGTCTCGATGTCCAGCAGCCGCATTCGCAGCGGCAGTCCGTCGATCTCGGCTTCGCTCCGTCGAACCGGCGCGCCGGGACACAGCGCCACGTCAGTCGAGGTGCCGCCCATGTCCAGCGTGATGATCTGCTCGAAACCCGCCAGCTTCGCCACCTGAAACGCGCCAATTACCCCGGCAGCCGGCCCGCTGAGCGTGGTTAGAATCGCCCGCTCGCGGGCGTGACCCGCGCTGATGATCCCGCCGTCCGATTTCATCACTCGCAGCGCGTCCGGGCGCGGAAGCAACTCCTCAAGCTGCCCCAGATAGCGGCTCATGACCGGGCGGACGTAGGCTTCCAGCGCGACTGTGCTGGCGCGCTCGTACTCGCGGAACTCCGGCAGCACCTCGCACGAGAGCGCGATCCGCTGAGCATCCAGCAGCCCGCGCGCCAGAATCCGCTTGCGCACCGCCTGTTCGTGCGCCGGGTTGACGTAGCTGTACAGCAGGCACACCGCCACCAACTCAATCTGTGCGCGGGCGATCTCATCCAGCACCGCGTCCAGCGCCGCCAGATCGAGCGGCTTCAGCACCGCTCCGGTGTGATCCAGTCGTTCGGAGATTTCGTAGCAGCGCTCGCGCGGGATCAGCGGCGGCGGAAGTGTCGGATAGAGCGCGTACAGCATCGGGCGATTCTGCCGCCCGATCAGCAGCAGATCGCGGAAGCCCTGCGTGGTGATCAGCGCGCACTTCGCGCCTTTGCGCTCCAGAATGGCGTTGGTGGCGACCGTCGTCCCGTGCGCGATTCGCGCCAGCGATTCCAACCCGTCCGGGCTGATCGCCCGCAAGCCGTCCAGCATCGCGCGCGATGGATCGTCGGGCGTGCTGAGCAGCTTGTGAATCCGCAGCGCGCCGCCCGACACCGACACCAGATCGGTGAAGGTTCCGCCGATGTCTACGCCTGCGAACACGTTCATGGAGTTGACTTCCCGCCGGGTAAGGATCAGTGTGTTTCTATCAAAACTGCGAGGCTACTACCTTACAGCAGGTGTCTGGGCGCGTCAAGAAAAGCGAGCGGGGAGCAACTGCTCCCCGCCGAGCCTCGCTAATCGTCGTGACCGTTGCCGTGTCCGTGACCATTCCCATTGCCGTTCCGTGACCGTTCCCGTTGCCATTGCCGTGCCGGATCACCTGACCGGGCGCGAGGTCGGACGGCTGCACACCAGTTTGATGGACGATCTCGCCCCAGCCCAGCCCGGCGAGCCGCATATTGAAATAGGTCGCCGGAGCGGCTCCGGTGGCGTCCGCCAGCAGATAAGCGCGGGCGATTTCGCCGAAGCCGAAGCCCCGACAATGCCAGCCCATGATCTCGGCGTAGCTCACGTGGAACGCATCCGCGAGCCGCTGCGCGACCGGCTGATTCGGCTGGTTGCAGACCGCGCTAATCGGCGCGAACGAGGGCGTCGGCGTAACGGTCGGCGTGAACATGGGCGTGTAGGTCGGCGTCGCGCTCAGATCGGGCGTGGGCGTCATCGTGGGCGTGAGCGATCCAACGAACAATTCGATGCTGGTCGCTTTGATGGTCACACCGTCCGGCTGCAAATAGCCGATCACCACGACCAGATCGCCTTGATACAAAATCGGCACCTGCATGTCGACCGCAGGCTCGATGATGTAGTCGTTGACCATGATCACGCCCTGCCGGAGATCGACCGTTCCGACCACCACGACCTGCGAAGCGGGATCAGGGGTTGGGGTTTGGGCAGCCAGCGGCAGCGCGCCCAAAGCCAACAGCCCCAAAATCAGCGCCAGTCGGTTCACTTTCCGCAGCATTGCACTACCTCCATATTCCTAAACAGCGGATCCATTATATCATATGTAATTAAGATAACGCTCAAGCCTCCTCCAACGTGACATTCCTCACCGTGAGAACCTGAACTTTGATAATCATGTCCTCCCGGCGAATGGGCTATGGTTTAGAGAGGTTTTCAGACCCCGTATCCCGCTTATCTATGAAACGCCTGTTTCGGTGAGACAGCCGGGTATTGAAGATCACGGAGCGTATCAGGAGAACTCAACAATGAGTGAGCGTATCACGTTAGATGGCAACGAGGCGGTCGCCCGTATCGCCTTCAAAGTCAACGAAGTCGTCGCCCTCTACCCGATCACCCCATCGACCCCCATGGGCGAATGGGCGGACGAGTGGGCGTCTGCGGGCAAAACCAACTTGTGGGGCACCGTGCCGACGGTGATCGAAATGCAGAGCGAGGCAGGCGCAGCCGGAGCCATTCACGGGTCGCTGCAAGCCGGGTCGCTGACCACCACCTTCACGGCATCGCAGGGCTTGCTCCTGATGATCCCCAACATGTACAAGATCGCTGGTGAACTCACCTCGACGGTCTTCAACGTCGCCGCGCGCTCACTGGCAGCGCAGGCGCTTTCGATTTTCGGCGATCACAGCGACGTGATGGCGGCGCGCGGCACTGGATGGGCGCTGCTGGCGTCCAACTCGGTGCAGGAAGCGCACGATTTCGCGCTGATCGCGCAGGCGGCGACGCTGGAAACCCGCGTGCCGTTCCTGCATTTCTTCGACGGCTTCCGCACCTCGCACGAAGTCAACAAGATTGAACTGGTCAGCGACGAGCAAATTCGCGCCATGATTAGCGACGAACTGGTGCTTCAGCACCGCGCTCGCGCGCTCTCGCCGGATCGCCCGTTCATGCGCGGCACCGCGCAAAACCCGGACGTGTTCTTTCAGGCGCGCGAAAGCGTCAACCCGTTTTACGAGGCGACGCCCGAAGCAGTACAGCGCATGATGGATCGGTTCGCGGAAGTGACCGGGCGTCAGTATCACCTGTTTGACTACGTGGGCGCGCCGGACGCCGAGCGCGTGATCATCCTGATGGGTTCGGGCGCGGAAGCAGCCCACGAACTGGTCGATCACCTGACTGCGCAGGGCGAGAAAGTCGGCGTGCTCAAAGTCCGGCTGTACCGTCCGTTCGACATGCGCGGGTTCGTCAACGCCCTTCCGGCGACCGTCAAATCGATTGCCGTGCTCGACCGCACCAAAGAGCCGGGCAGCACCGGCGAGCCGCTTTACGTGGACTGTGTGACCGCGCTGCACGAAGAATGGCAGGGCGACCGCTCGCTGCGGATCGTCGGCGGGCGCTACGGACTGTCCTCGAAGGAATTCACCCCCGCCATGATCAAGGCGGTGTTCGACAATCTGGCGCAGCCGCGCCCGAAGAATCACTTCACCAT
Source organism: uncultured Chloroflexia bacterium (assembly GCA_963814185.1). Classification (GTDB taxonomy): domain Bacteria; phylum Chloroflexota; class Anaerolineae; order Aggregatilineales; family Phototrophicaceae; genus Flexifilum. Next base: position 1,884,593 of record CAWFCF010000004.1, read on the forward strand.
CGGCATCGACGACGACGTGACGCACACCAGCCTCGAATTCGACCCCACCTACTCGATTGAGTCGGATAAGGTGGTGCGCGCGATCTTCTACGGGCTTGGCTCGGATGGCACGGTCGGCGCGAATAAAAACTCGATCAAGATCATTGGCGAAAACACCGAGAATTACGCGCAGGGCTATTTCGTCTACAACTCGCGCAAGTCGGGCACCATGACCACCTCGCACCTGCGCTTTGGTCCCAAGCCGATCCACTCGACCTACCAGATTTCGCACGCCAACTTTGTCGCCTGCCACCAGTGGAACTTCCTTGAGCGCCACGACATGCTCAAGAGCGTGATCCCCGGCGGTGTGTTCCTGCTCAGTTCGCCCTATAGCGCGGACGACGTGTGGGATCATCTGCCGCGCCCGGTGCAGCAGCAGATCATCACCAAGAAACTGCGCTTCTACGTCATCGACGCCAACCGGGTCGCGCGCGAGTGCGGCATGGGCGGGCGCATCAATACGGTCATGCAGGTCTGCTTCTTCGCCATCTCCGGCGTGCTGCCGCGTGACGAAGCCATCGACGCCATTAAGCACGCCATCGTCAAGACCTACGGACGCAAAGGCGAGGAAGTCGTCGAGATGAACCTCCGCGCCATCGACCAAACGCTGGTCAATCTGTTCGAGGTCGAAGTCCCCACCGCCGTCACCAGCACGCAGGAGACGCTGCCGCCAGTTTCGCCGGAAGCGCCCGCCTTCGTGCAGAACGTGCTCGGCAGGATGATCGCCTTCGACGGCGACCGCATCCCGGTGAGCGCCCTACCCAATGACGGCACCTATCCAACCGGAACCTCGCAGTGGGAAAAACGCAATCTGGCGCTGGAAATCCCAGTATGGGATGAAAACATCTGCATCCAGTGCGGGAAGTGCGCGATGGTCTGCCCGCACGCCGTGATCCGTATCAAAGTGGTCGAGCCAGAAGCGCTGGCGAGCGCGCCGGAGAGCTTCAAGACCGTCCCCGCCCGCGATACCGAATGGAAAGGTATGCAGTACGTCATTCAGGTTTCGCCGGAAGACTGCACCGGATGCGGCATCTGCGTAGACGTGTGCCCGGTCAAGAACAAATCGGCTGCCAATCTCAAGGCGCTCAACCTCGCCGATCAGCCTCCGCTGCGCGAGCAGGAACGCACCAACTGGAACTATTTCCTCGGCTTGCCGGAAATCGACCGCCGCGACATCAAGATCAGCGCCATTCGCCAGCAGCAGGTTCAGCGCCCGCTGTTTGAGTTCTCCGGCGCGTGCGCGGGCTGCGGCGAGACTCCTTATCTCAAGCTAATCTCGCAGTTGTTCGGCGACCGTTCGCTGGTCGCCAATGCGACTGGTTGCTCGTCCATCTACGGGGGCAACCTGCCGACCACTCCCTGGGCGCAAAACGCCGATGGTCGCGGGCCGGCGTGGTCGAACTCGCTGTTCGAGGATAACGCCGAATTTGGCTTGGGGATGCGGGTCGCGCTCGACAAGCAGGTCGAGTTCGCCGGCGAACTGGTTCAGCGGCTCTCGTCCGAAGTGGGCGAGCAGTTGGTTGAAGCGCTGCTGAACGCTAACCAGAGCGACGAAGCCGGCATCTACGACCAGCGCGAGCGGGTCGCCCTGCTCAAGGAACGGCTGCAAGGGCTGGACAGTGACGACGCGCGTCAACTGCTGGCGCTGGCGGACGTGCTAGTGAAGAAAGACGTGTGGATCGTCGGCGGTGATGGCTGGGCGTATGACATCGGCTACGGCGGTTTAGATCACGTAATCGCCAGCGGTCGCAACGTCAACATTCTGGTGCTGGATACCGAAGTCTACTCGAACACGGGTGGACAGGCATCCAAGTCCACGCCGCGCGCGGCGGTCGCCAAGTTTGCCGCGGCAGGCAAGCGCGCCGCGAAGAAAGACCTCGGCTTGATTGCCATGAGCTACGGCACGGTCTACGTCGCCCGCGTGGCGATTGGCGGCAAGGACGAGCAAACGCTCCGGGCGTTCATCGAAGCCGAAGCCTACAATGGTCCCTCGCTGATCGTCGCCTACAGCCACTGCATCATGCACGGCATCGAAATGAGTACCGCGCTGCACGATCAAAAGGCGGCGGTCGAGTCGGGTCAGTGGCCCCTGTATCGCTACAACCCGGATCGCGTCGAACTGGGCGAGAACCCGCTTACGCTCGACTCGCGTGCGCCGAAATTCCCGGTTAGCACCTATCTGCAAATGGAAAACCGCTTCAAGATGCTGGAATTCGGGCGTCCCGAAGTGGCGAAAGAACTGTTCAAGGAAGCACAGAACGACGTGGACACACGCTGGGCGCTTTACGAATACATGGCGTCGCGCCCCGGCACCAACGGTCATCACGAATAGGAGACGAAATGGACCTCTCGACAACCTACTTGGGGTTGAAATTACGATCACCGCTGGTGGCGTCGGCATCTCCGCTTTGGGAGTCAGTCGATAACATCAAGCGGGCGGAAGATGCGGGCGCGGGCGCAGTCGTGCTCTACTCGCTGTTCGAAGAACAAATTCGCCACGAGCGCGAAATGGTCAATTACTACCTGTCGCACGGCGCGGACAGCTTCCCGGAAGCTTTGACCTTCTTCCCGGAGCCGCCGACTTATCACGCCAAGCCGGATGAATACCTCGAACTGATCCGCCACGCGCGTGAAGCGGTGGGCATCCCGGTGATCGCCAGCATCAACGGCACCAGCATCGGGAGTTGGACCAAATTCGCGCGCCGGATGCAGGAAGCAGGCGCCAGCGCTCTGGAACTGAACATCTACTACATCCCGACCGATCCCGACCTGCCCGGCTCGACGGTTGAACAGACCTACATCGACATCGTGACCGCCGTCAAGAACACGGTGAGCCTGCCGGTCGCGGTCAAGCTCAGCCCCTACTTCAGCAACATGGCGAACATGGCGCGGCGGCTGGATAACGCCGGAGCCGACGCGCTGGTCTTGTTCAACCGCTTTTACCAGCCGGACATCAATCTGGAAACGCTGGAAATCGAGCCGCACGTCCTGCTCAGCACGCCGCAGGCGCTCCGTCTGCCGCTGCGCTGGATCGCCATCCTCTACGGGCGCGTTCGTGCCAACCTCGCCGCCACCAGCGGCGTCCACACGCCGGAAGACGCCATCAAGGTGCTGCTGGCAGGCGCCAACGTTGCTATGATGACTTCGGCGCTGCTCAAGAACGGCATCGAGTACCTGCACCTGATCGAAGACGGCATGGTCGCGTGGCTGGAAGAAAACGAGTACGAGTCGGTCACGCAGATGCGCGGCAGCCTCAGCCAGATCAACAGCCCCGACCCGGCATCGTTCGAGCGCGTGCAGTACATGCGTGCCCTCACCACCTACCGCGTCGGGCAGTCGTAAGCCTCGCATGTAGATCACTTCTTGTAGGGGCAGACCCGTGTGTCTGCCCCATAGGCATCAATTTTAGCGATTGAGTGGGCTGGTTCACTCGTGCCGCCGAGGGTTCGAACCCTCGGCTACACAAAGCCTAACCGTCCACTGAAGGGACGGTCGTTGCCCCTGCGTTTTGTGGCGACCCCTTCAGTGGGTCGCTAAGTGGTTTATAGCGAGGGGTTTAAACCCCTCGCGGTGCGGGCAAACCCTTCATTGAGAGGCGAGATTTCTTAACTTGATGCCAATGGGCAGACCCGTGTGTCTGCCCCTCTTGTTTTCCGACCCAGCCCGCTCAAGTCCCGATTTCTCGGTTCGATCCGATAAATCAGATGTGACGCACATCATACTGTCACATGCGTTATGTCAGTAGTCTCATTCCCTTAGTGCTGAAACAATTAGGTGAAAAGAATGCAGTTGTTCAACAACGACGCATGTCGAACATATAAGGAGCGAATCAACAATGGCTGTTTCGATGGAAGTGCCCGCGAAGAAACGCGGAAATAAGCAGGATACCGGCAAGAAGTGGGTCTATCTGTTTGACGAGGTCGCGCTCGCCGAAAAAGCGGTCGGCGGGACCTGGGACAGCGTCAAGGGACTGCTGGGCGGCAAGGGCGCCGGGCTGGCGGACATGACTCGCGCAGGGCTGCCGGTTCCCCCCGGCTTCAGCATCACGACCGAAGCCTGCAATTACTATAGCAAGAACAACGGCGTCTTCCCGGATGGCATGTGGGATCAGGTCATCGACTCGCTGGCCGTGGTCGAAGAACGCGCAGGAAAGCACTTTGGCGATTCGGTCAATCCGCTGCTGGTCTCGGTGCGCTCCGGCGCGAAGTTCTCGATGCCCGGCATGATGGACACCGTCCTCAACCTCGGCATGACCGACGCGATTGCTCAGAACCTCGCCGAGCAGACCAACGACCCCCGCTTCGCCTTTGACGCCTATCGCCGCCTCGTGCAGATGTTCGGCTCGGTGGTGATGGGCATCCCGGATGAGCCGTTTGAAGATTATCTGACCCAAACCAAGCGTCGCAAGGGCGTCAGCACCGACGTGGAACTGAGCGCGGAAGATTGGAAGAAAGTTGTCGAAGAATTCAAGCAGATTTACCGCGAACACGTTGGCTCGGACTTCCCGCAGGAGCCGCTCAAGCAGCTCGAACTGGCAATTCAGGCAGTGTTCGGCTCGTGGAACGGCAAGCGCGCGGTCGATTACCGCAACGCCGCTGGGATTTCGCATGATCTGGGCACAGCAGTCAACATCGTCACGATGGTGTTCGGCAACATGGGCGACAACTCCGGCACGGGCGTGGCATTCACGCGCAACCCCACCACCGGCGAGAAAGCTCTGTTCGGCGACTTTCTGATGCACGCGCAGGGCGAAGACGTGGTTGCGGGCATCCGCACCCCCATGCCGATTGCCAAACTCGCCGCCGAAAACGCCGAGATTTTCACGCAGTTCAACGACGTGTGCGATAAGCTGGAAAATCACTACCGCGAAATGCAGGACGTGGAATTCACGATTGAGCACGGCAAGCTGTGGATGCTCCAAACCCGTGATGGCAAGCGTACTGCCCGCGCCGCGATCCGCATCGCCGTCGAGATGGCGGAAGAAGGCGTGATCACCCGCGAAGAAGCAGTCCTGCGCGTCAAGACCGATCACGTGCTGCAACTGCTGCACCCGCAGTTCAACGACGAGGACAAAAAGCGTGCTCAGACCGAGGGTCGCTACATCGCTTCCGGCGTGAACGCATCGCCCGGCGCGGCGGTCGGTATCGCCGCGTTCGACGCTGACCTCGCCGAAAAGTGGGGCAAAGCTGGTCGCTCGGTGATCATGGTGCGCCCGGAAACCAAGCCGGATGACGTTCACGGAATGCTGGCGTCGAAGGGTATTCTGACCAGTCGCGGTGGCGCGACCAGCCATGCGGCAGTGGTGGCGCGGCAGTTCGGCGTCCCCTGCGTCTGCGGCGCGGAAGCGCTCGACATCGACGTGCGCGGGCGCGTGCTGCGCTGTGGTGACGTGGTCATCCGCGAAGGCGAGACCATTTCGATTGACGGCGGCACCGGCGAAGTCTTCGTCGGCGACATTGAGCGGATCGACCCCGACTTCAACCGCGAGACCGAACTGCGCACGCTGCTCGGCTGGGCGGACGAATTCCGCCGCCTCGGTGTGTATGCCAACGCGGACTATCCGAAGGATGCCCGCCGTGCCCGTGAATATGGCGCAGCCGGTGTCGGTCTGTGCCGCACCGAGCACATGTTCTTCCAAGAAGAGCGCCTCCCGATTGTGCAGGCGATGATCCTCTCCGAGCCGAACAGCGAGGAAGAACAGCAGAATCTCGACAAGCTGCAAGAATTCCAGCACGACGACTTCTACGGCATTTTCAAGGCGATGGACGGGTATCCCGTGATCATCCGCCTGCTCGACCCGCCGCTGCACGAGTTCATGCCGGATCACGAGCAGTTGGCGATGCGCGCCGCTGGCTTGCGCATCATGGGCGACCGTCCGAACGAACTGACCCGCGTCGAAGAACTGATGAAGGCGGTCGAAGGGCTGCGCGAGTTCAACCCGATGCTGGGTCTGCGCGGCACCCGTCTGGGAATCATGCGCCCGGCGCTGACCTCGATGCAGGTGCGCGCGCTGTTCCTCGCTGCCGTCCACGTCAAGAAAGAGGGCATTGACGTTCACCCGGAGATCATGGTCGCCGTGACCGCTCACGCCAACGAAGTCAAGATCATGCGCGAGCTGATCGAGAAGGTCGCCCACGAAGTGATGTCGGCGGAAGGCGTCGAGATCGCCTACAAGATCGGCACCATGATCGAGCTGCCGCGCGCAGCCATCACCGCCGACGCGATGGCGGAATACTCGGAATTCTTCTCCTTCGGCACCAACGACCTGACCCAGACCACGTTCGGGATCAGCCGCGACGACGCGGAAGGCAAGTTCCTGCTGGATTACGTTGAAAAGGGCATCCTGCCGACCAACCCCTTCCAGGTGCTGGACGAGGAAGGCGTGGGCTACCTGATCAAGCTGGCAGTCGAAAAGGGTCGCGCGGTGCGTCCCGATCTGGAAGTCGGCATTTGCGGCGAGCACGGTGGCGATCCGCATAGTATCGCCTTCTGCCACAAAGCCGGACTGAACTACGTTAGCTGCTCGCCCTTCCGCGTCCCAGTGGCGCGTCTGGCGGCGGCGCACGCGGCTCTCAGCCGCAAGAACTAGGAGCTGAGCGTGACGGGTGATGAACCCGTCACGTGCTATCGCGGCTCACCTCTCATTGCTAGCGGGGCTGCTCCTCACGATGGCAGCCCCGCCCGCGTTTCAACCGACAGTTGAGGCGCACGCCATCCGAAACCCGCTGAAACTGTGAGACTATTCAATCCATGCGAACAATGTCCGTTTACCGGAGGGGCTTTCGCGTTCAAGCGGAATTCGCATAACGCCACTAGATTGATTATTACCTACGCTTGGAAAGACGGATGGAACTCGCGGCGACACCCGGCACTATCGGCAATCGTTATCTCCTGCATCAGAAGCTCGGCTCCGGCGGGATGGGTGCCGTCTACCGCGCCACCGACCGCCTGACCGGACAGCCGGTCGCCTTGAAGCGGCTGGTCACTCACCAGCCGGGCGGCAGCGAATACGACACGCTCGCGCTGCGGCTGGCGCTCAGCCACGAATTTCAAACGCTGGCGTCGCTGCGCCACCCGAACATCATCAGCGTGCTGGACTACGGCTTCGACGACTTCCAGCAGCCCTATTTCACCATGAACCTGCTGGATACCGCCGCCCCGCTGCGTCAGGCAAGCCCACAGCAGCCGTTTGTGGTCAAAGTCGGCTACATCGTGCAGGTCTTGCAAGCGCTAGTGTACCTGCACCGGCACGGCATCATCCACCGCGACCTGAAGCCCGAAAATATCCTCGTCGCCGACGACGGTCAGGTGAAAGTCCTCGACTTCGGACTCGCCGTCGTCCGCGAGAACGCCACCATCGACTCATTCGCCGGGACCGTGCAGTATATGGCACCCGAAGTGCTGGAAGGCAAGCCGCCCAGCCGCGCCTCTGACCTGTACGCAGTCGGCGTGATGGCATACGAGCTATTCGTCGGACGGCATCCGTTCGGCGGCACCAGCATCTACGAAATCCTCAACAACATCCTGATCCGCGAACCCGATCTCGCGTCGGTGATGACCGCGCTGACGAACGCAGATGCCAGCAGTATTTTCGCCCCCGACGAGCAGCGCACGCTCCCGCTCGACGACGCGGCGACCCTGATGCTGTCGAACATTGACCTGCCTGAACGTCCCGCGCCGCCGCCGGAGAGTTCGCCTATACCCGACGAGTCCACCGATCCGGCGCTGGTGCAGGTGCTTCGCCGGATGCTGAACAAAACGCAGGAACAGCGCTACGACGACGCGCAGCAGGCAATCGACGAATTGACCTCCGCGCTGGGGCTGCCCAAGCCGGTCGATTCGTTCGCCATCCGCGAGAGCTTCCTTCAGGCGGCGAAGTTCGTCGGGCGCAGCGACGAGTTTCAGCAGCTATCCGGCGCGGTCAATCAACTGCGGGGTCAGGGCAGCCTGTGGCTGATCGGCGGCGAAAGCGGCGTCGGCAAGTCGCGCCTGCTGGACGAGCTGCGCGCGCTGGCGATGGTGCAGGGCGTGCTGGTGCTGCGCGGTCAGGCGATTGCCGAAGGCGGGCAGCCCTACCAGCTTTGGCGCGAGCCGATCCGCCACCTGCTGATCGCGGTCGAGGTCAGCGAGACCGAAGCCAGCGTCCTCAAGCAGATCGTGCCTGATGTGGATCGCCTGCTGGGGCACGAGGTGCCCAATCCCGCGCCGCTGGAAGGCAGCGACGCCGAGCAGCGCCTGCTCTCGACCATGGTCGGCTTGTTCGCCCGCTACTTCAACGCCCACGACGGCGGGATTCTGGTGATTCTGGAAGATTTGCAGTGGGCGTCCACTAGTCTGGACGTGATCACGGCGCTTCAGGCGAGCGTGCAGACCTGCCCGCTGATGATCATCGGCAGCTACCGGGACGACGAAGTGCCCGATTTGCCGCAGCGCTTCCCCGATGGTCAAATGCTCAAGCTCCAGCGCCTGAGCGAGAGCGCCATCCGCGAATTGAGCGAATCCATGCTCGGCGAAACCGGGCGCAAGCCGCAGGTCGTCACCCTGCTGGAACGCGAAACCGAAGGCAACGTATTCTTCTTGGTCGAGGTGCTGCGCGCGCTCGCCGAAGAAGCCGGGACGCTGGATCGCATCGGCAGCATGACCCTTCCGGCGAACGTGTTCACGGGCGGCGTCCAGCGCATCATCCAGCGCCGCCTCGATCAAGTGCCTCAGTTGTATCGTCCGCTGCTCGACCTCGCCGCCGTCGCCGGGCGTCAGCTTGACTTGACCGTGCTGGCGCAGGTCGCCGGGAAGATCAATCTGGACGAATGGCTCACCACTTGCGCCAACGCCGCCGTGCTTGACCTGTACGATGGCAACTGGCGCTTCGCCCACGATAAGCTGCGTGAATATCTGCTGGATCAGCTTTCCGACCGCCAGCGCAGCCGCGCGCACCGCCGCATCGCCGGAGCCATCAAGTCCGCCTACGCCGATTCGCTCGAAGAACATGCGGCGGCGCTGGCATATCACTGGTCGTTCACCGATCAAGATGACAAAACCGTGACCTACAGCCGATTGGCGGGCGAGCAGGCGGTGGACATCAGCGCTTATTCCGACGCCAAGACCCATTTCGAGCGCGCCCTGTCGCTGATCGCCTTCCACCCGGCGGAGCGCGCGCACGAAGTCAAGCTGCGGGTGCAGATCGGCGATATGGATCAACTGCTGGGCATGTACGATTCCGCCCGCGAGCAGTTGTCGCAGGCGCTCGAAGGCGCGCGCGTGCTGGACGATAGGCTTCAGATCGCCAAAGCGCTGCTGGTGCGGACGTGGGTCAGCCTGCGGGAAGGCAGCATGGATCAAGCCGCCAGCGACGTTGCTGAGGCGCTGCCCGCCGCCCGTGAGAGCGGAGACGGCGGCGTGCTGGCGCAGGCGCTTTATCTCTCCGCCCTGCTCCACTTGATCAAGGGCGAATACGCCGACGCCCGCCAATACCTCGACGAGAGCCTGCCGCTGGCGCGCGAAAGCGGCGATCAGGCGCACGTCGCCAACATCCTCAACGCGCTCGGCGCGGTCGAGGAAGGCAGCGGCGACTACGACGAGGCGGCGCGCCATCACCGCGAGGCATACCAGATCGCCGAGCGCACCGGGCATCGTTTTCTCGCCGCCAACGCGCAGGGCAATCTGGGGCGGCTCGCCTACATCCGGGGCGATTACGCAGAGTCGCTGGTCATGTGCGAGCAGGCGCTCGGCTTGTTCCGCCAGATCAACAACCTGTACGGCGAAGCCACCATGCTCTACTTCCTCGGCTTCAACAAGACCGCGCTGGGTGACGATCCGCTGCCCAGCCTGATCGAGTCGATCCGCCTGAGCATGAGTATCGGCGCGGTCACGGTCACGCTGATCGCGTTGTGCGGCGTGGTGCGCCTGTGGATCAAGCAGGGTAAAACCGAGCCTGCCGCCGAAATGCTGGGCATGATCTTCAACCATCCCGACCGCGAAGCCGACATCGACATCGAAAAAGAGGGTCGCCCACTGATCGAGCAGCTTCAGCGCGACATGCCCGACTTCGACGCCGCCTTTGAGCGCGGCAAAGCCCGCAATTTCACCACCTTCATCGTTGACCTGATCGACGACCATGCCTGAATTCCGCTTCCGGCGCGATTTCCGCGTCGAGATCGTCCAGCCGGATACCGTGTTTCTGCTCTCCGAACGCGCGCAGCACGTCCTCAACGGATCGCTTTACGCCCGGCTCGCCCCGCTGCTGGACGGCGGGCATGACTTCGACGCGATCTGCGCGGCGCTGGCGGATAGCTCGCCCGCACAGCTTCGCTATGCCATCAGCCGACTGCGCCAGCAGGGTTATCTACAGACCGAGTCGCCGCCGCAGCCCGCCGCTTCCGTGAGCATCGTCGGCGAGCGCTGCCGAGCCGAATTGAGCGCGATTCTGCGCGCGCTCGATCTTCGCGTGGTCGATGCCGACGCCGATTTGACCTTCGTGCTGGTGGAAGACGACCTCGATCCGTCACTGGCGGACATCAACCGCGCCATGCTCGCCAGCGGGCGCGCGTGGCTGCTGGTTAAGCCAGTCGGCTCGGTCATCTGGATCGGTCCGCTGTTCACGCCCGATCACGCTTGCTGGGAATGTCTGGCGCAGCGCTTGCGCGCCAACCGCCCGGTAGAAGCCTTCATCCGGCACCGCACCCATCAGCCGGAGCCGATCACACCGCCGCAGCCCGCCAATCCTGCTAGCGTCGCCGCCGCGCTCCACCTCGCCGTGACCGCCGCGCTTCAATGGCTGGATTCCGACGTCAGCCCGCTGCAAGATCGGCTGCTGACCTTCGACACGCTGACCTTTCGGTCAGACCAGCACGTGGTCGTGAAGCGCCCGCAGTGTCTCGCCTGTGGCGATCCGCAGCCCGCGCCGCCGCAGCCGCTCCAACTGACCAGCCGCCCCAAGTTCGGCGCGATGCAGCGCAGCGCCGACACCGCCGAGACTTACGCCCGCTGCCGCCACCACGTCAGCCCGATCACGGGGGCAGTCAGCCAGCTCAGCCGCGTGCCGTCGCTCGGATCGCTGCACGTCTATTCGGCGGGAGCTAACAAATCGCGCCCCTACGACCTGTGGCAGGGAACCCGCGCCACTCTGCGCAGCCACAACGCCGGAAAAGGCACCGACGACCTTCAGGCGAGGGTCAGCGGGCTGTGCGAGTCGCTGGAGCGCTACAGCGGACTGTTTCAGGGCGACGAGCCGCGCCGATCCGCCCGCTACGTCGATTTCGACGGCGACGCGGTTCACCCGCGCGATCTGCTGCTGTTCAGCGACCGCCAGTACGCCGAGCGCGATCAGTGGAATCCGACCTGTCCGCAGCACCTCGACGTGCCGGAGCCGTTCGACCATCAGCAGATGATCGACTGGTCGCCCGTGTGGTCGCTGACTGAGAGCCGCTTCAAGTACGTGCCCACCGCCTACGCCTACTTCGGCTTGACCGTCGATTTCTGTACGCCCGATTCCAACGGCAACGCCGCCGGAAGCTCGCTGGAAGACGCCGTCATTCAGGGCTTCATGGAGCTGGTCGAGCGCGACGCGGTGGCGATCTGGTGGTACAACCGCCTGCCCCGCCCCGCCCTCGACTTCGATCACCCCTATCTGGACGAAGTTCGCGCCTTCTACGGCGCACATCACCGCGAAATCTGGCTGCTCGACCTCACCACCGACCTGCAAATCCCCACCTGCGTCGCCCTCAGCCGCCGCATCGACAAGCCCGCCGAAGACATCATCATGGGCTTCGGCGCGCACTTCGACCCGCAGGTGGCGGCGCTGCGCGCACTCACCGAGATGAACCAGATGCTCACCGCCGTCCTCAGCCTCGACTACACCGGGACGCTACCGCAGCGAATCGCGCTGGGAGATCGACTGGTGGCGGCGCGCGACCCTCGCCAACCAGCCCTATCTCGCGCCGCAGGGGACGTCGCGCCGCATCGGAGAGTTCGCCCGCCTCGACAGCGGCGACCTGCGCGACGACGTGCTGATCTGCGGCGAGATCGCGCGCCGGAATGGGCTGGAAGTGCTGATCCTGGACCAGACCCGCCCGGACATCGGGCTTCCGGTGGTCAAGGTGATGGTGCCGGGGCTGCGCCATTTCTGGAACCGCTTCGCGCCCGGTCGCCTGTACGATGTGCCCGTGAATCTCGGCTGGCTCGCCGCGCCCACCGCCGAACCCAACCTCAATCCCCAGTTGATGACCCTATGAGCGTCGAAATTCGCCTCGCCCTCCACCGCGCCGGCTTCGACGGCGCTCTCGCCATCCAGACCGACCACAGCCGCCTGAGCCTCGGCGACGCCTCGCCGAGCTTGCTCGCCGCGCTGCGCCTGTTGGAAAATGGCGTCAGCGAGTCTGCGCTGCGCGCACCGGTCGCCGGGCGAGACGCCGCCCGCCTGAGCAGCACCCTGCGCCAGTTGATCGGCATGGGGCGCATCCGCCGCACGCTCTACGCCGATGATCAGCCGGTCGCGGCGGCGATACCGCTCGCGCCCGGCGGCGTTCAGCTTGCCCCGGTTGATTCCGACACCGCTTATATCCTCTCCCGCTTCGCCTATCTGCGCCGCGACCGATCGGGGATGGTGATCGAATCGCCGCTGTCACGCTGGCGAATCGACTGGCTCGCGCCCGGCGAACTTTACCGCCTTGCCGACCTGTACGCGCCGGACGATCTCACACGCGGCTTGCGCGATCTGCTCGCCGCCGCCGGGATGCTCACACTCGATCAGCCGGACGATGAGCTGCCGGGCTGGAAGTTTCACGACCGCCTGTTTCTAGCGAAAATCCAGCGAGCCGCCAGCGACTATCCCGCCGAGCCGCCCGCCCTTCCGTCGAATCTGCCGCCGCCGGTCAAGCCGCCCATGTCCGACCGGATCATCCCGCTCGACCGCCCCAACCTCGACGCGCTGCGGGCGCACGATCCGCCCTTCACCGCCGTGCTGGAATCGCGCCGCAGCATTCGCGCCTATGGCGAGACGCCGATCAGCCTGCAAGAACTGGGCGAGTTCCTGTACCGTGCCGCCCGCGTCCAGCGGTTCATCGACGGCGATTATCCCGCCACCCTGCGCCCGTCACCTTCCGCCGGAGCGCTGCACGTACTGGAGATTTACCCGGTGGTCGCCCGCTGTGATGGGCTGGATGCTGGACTGTACCACTACGATCCCGCGCGTCACGGTCTTGAGCCGCTGACAGCCGACCCCGATCAGCTTGCCGCCATGCTCGATCACGCGGCTGCCATGACCGGCGACGAAGTCCATACGGCCCAAGTGCTGCTGCTGATCACCGCGCGGTTCGGGCGCATCCAGTGGAAGTACACGGCGACCGCGCTTTCCCTCGTGCTGAACGATTTGGGCAGCCTGTACCAAACCTTTTACTTGGTAGCGACCGCCATGCAGCTCGCGCCCTGCGCGGTCGGAAGCCTTAACCCGCAAACGATTGCACTTGCAGAAGAATCCATTTATGATTCTGAGTGTAGTGTTGGGGAATTCCTGATCGGCAAATAGCCCCTACAGGATTCATTAATCAATTTCGTGAAATGCGGTTGCTTTCTAGAGAGAATAAGGGTATCGTCGTAACCGAGTGGTTACGCATGGAGTGGTAGGATGGCTATCGGAGACGCTCACCAATTTCTACGCGAGGTCGATGCTGATCTTGACCTGCAAACGCAGGTCGATGCCGCCAACTGGAACGCCGCTGTGATCCTGCAGGTGGCGGCTGGTCGCCGCTTGCGGTTCACTGAAGCTGAACTTCAGACTGCGATGGATGAAGCGTGGGGCGTTCTTTCCGAGGAAGAACTCGCCGTTGCTGCCGGAGGCGCGTACACTCAGCCCAATCCGCCGCCCGGTCAGGTGAAGACGGCAGGTGACGTATGGTCACCGCCGCCGGGCGACACCAGCGGGAATTCCTGCCTGTTCGGCTGGAAGAACAAGTAACTCAAACTCATATTGAACACAGCACTGCCCCGAAAATTCGGGGCAGTTTGTTTTCTGCGGTTAGCGAATGGTTTCTATTTCACAAAATCCGTAAAATTTGCGTACATTTTTGGCTCAATGTTTCCCAAATGCTATTACAATGCTTGCAGAGGCTGACACAACGGAGAAACCCATTCATGTCACTACAAGACGCGCAGCGGTTCTTAGGGCAGATCGACGCCGATCTCGACCTACAGACTGAGATCGACGCCGCCAATTGGGATTCGGACTTCATCCTCACTCAGGCAGCGGCGCGCGGTTTGGAAGTTACGGAAGCGGAGCTTCAGACCGCGATCGACCAAACCTGGGGCGCGCTCACCGAGGAAGAGCTGGTCAGCGCCGCAGGCGGGGACTTGATCGAGATCACCGTCCCGATTCCGGTACTGGGCACCTTACATCTCGACCCGCAGCCGGGCGACCTCACCGGGAACACCTGTCTGTTCGGCTGGAAGAACAAGTAATCCCACATTCCTATCGCTGATACCGACCAAGACCTGCGAAATTCGCCGGGCTTTGTGTTTGATTGCGCGCTTGCGATGTATAAATAGCGCATGGCTCCCATTCGCAGACCCGTCTATCGCAAAGCCGCGCTGGAAAAACGCGCCTCTCCCGACCCGCTGGATCAACTGGTCAGCCTGACCCCGCTGCGCGCGTGGATCGGTTTGGCGGCGCTCGCCTGCCTGTTGATCGCGGCGGCGCTGTGGGGCTTCTTCGGCAGGCTCACGGTGACGGTGGAACAGCCCGGTATCCTCTCGCTGACCTCGCAGCCGGAAGCCGTCGCCTATCTGTCGCCCAGTCAGGCGGCGGCGGTGCGCGTCGGCATGAGCGCCCGCGTCCAGCCCTACGATCAGGACGACAGCCTCGCCGGAACCGTGATCGCGGTCGAGCCGCAAGCCGAGCCGGATGGCAGTCCGCTGATGGCGGTTCGAGTTGCGCTGGAGTCGTCGGCGTTCGCGGACGGCACCCCCTGCACCGTCACCATCATCACCCGCGAGCAGCGCCCGATCAGCCGAGTGCTGCCCGGCATCGGTTAAGGCGATGCGCGTCAAAACCCCGACCTTGCTGCAAATCGAAGCCGCCGAGTGCGGCGCGGCGGCGCTCGGCATCGTCCTGCGCTACTACGGGCGCTACGTGCCGCTGGAAGAACTGCGCGTGGTCTGCGGCGTCTCGCGCGACGGCAACAGCGCGCTCAATCTGGTCAAAGCTGCGCAGTATTACGGCTTGTCCGCGCAGGGACTTCGCCGCAGCAGCATCGACGGGCTGAAAGCCCTGCCCTTCCCGCAAATCCTGTTCTGGAATTTCAATCATTTCGTGGTGCTGGAAGGCTTCGACAAAAAGGTCGCCTACCTCAACGACCCGGCGAGCGGCGCGCGCCGCGTCAGCCTCGCCGAGTTCGACGGCGCATTCACCGGACTGACTCTCAGCTTCGAACCCACCGCCGACTTTCGTAAAGCCGGGCAGCCCTTCCGCCTGATCCGCGCGCTGCGCGAGCGGCTCGCGGGCTTACGCGCCGGGCTGATCTATCTGCTGCTGGTCAGCCTGTTTTTGCTGATCCCCGCCTTCGTGATCCCGGCATTCCTGCGCGTGTTCGTGGACGACATTCTGATCGGCGGGCAGAACTGGCTGATCCCGCTGCTGCTGGGTATGGCGCTGGCGGCGCTGCTGCGCGCGGCGCTCACCTGGCTTCAGCAGATGGCGCTGCTGCGGCTGGAAATCGGGGTGGCGACTCGCACCTCCGCCGAGTTCTTCGCCCACGCGCTGCGCCTTCCGATGACCTTCTTCGCGCAGCGCTACGCCGGGGACATCGCCGCGCGGGTGGAACTCAATCAGCGGGTGGCGGGGCTGCTTTCCGGCGATCTGGCGCTGGCGCTGATCAACCTGCTGCTGATGCTGGTCTACGCGCTGCTGATGTTCCAGTACAGCGTGCTGCTCACGGGGGTGGGCATCGGCTTTTCCCTGCTCAATTTGGGCGTGCTTCGGCTGGTTTCGCGCCGCCGCACCGACGCCAACCGCACCATGCTTCAGGAGCGCGGTCGGCTGATCGGGGCGCTGATGGGCGGCTTGCGCGCGGTCGAAACCTTCAAGTCCCAGGGCGCGGAAAACGACCTGTTCGCCCGCTGGAGCGGCTTGCAAGCGCGTCTGATCAACGTCGAGCAGCGGCTCGGCTCCTCGACCCAACTGCTCACTGCGGTTTCGGTGCTGCTGTTCGCGCTCAACGCGGCGCTGCTGCTGGTGATCGGCGGCGAGCAGGTGCTGGATGGCGCGCTCACGGTCGGGATGCTGGTCGCCTTTCAAAGCCTGATGTTCAGCTTCAGCCAGCCGGTCGGCGATCTGGTCAACTTGGGCAGCCGCTTGCAGGAAGTCGAGGGCGACCTCAGCCAACTAGAGGACGTGCTGGATTACCCGCTCGATCCGCCGCGTGATCAACTGCAAGGTCAGGCGGGGCTGCTGGAAGTGAGCGGCTTATCCTTCGGCTATGACCCGCTCAAACCCCCGCTGATCGAGGATTTCTCGCTCACCCTCCAGCCGGGCGAGCGGGTCGCGCTGGTTGGCGCGTCGGGCAGCGGCAAGACCACCCTCGCCCGCCTGATCGCCGGGTTGTATCCGCCCCGCGCAGTTGAAATCCGCTTGAACGGGTCAGTCGCGCTGGTCGACTAGCAGATTGCGCTGTTCAGCGGCAGCATCCGCGACAATCTCACCCTCTGGGACGACTCGATCCCGCAGAGCGAAGTCGAGCGCGCCGCACAGGACGCCTGCATCCACGACCTGATCGCCGCGCTGCCCGGCGGCTATCAACACCGGGTCGAGGAGGGTGGCGCCAATTTTAGCGGCGGCGAGCGCCAGCGCCTCGACATCGCGCGGGCGCTGGTCGGCAGTCCGTCGCTGCTGATCCTCGACGAAGCCACCAGCGCGCTCGACCCGATCACCGAAGCCCGGCTGATGGAACACCTGCGCTGGCGCGGCTGCGCCTGCCTGATCATCGCGCACCGCCTCAGCACCATCCGCGACTGCGATCAAATCCTCGTGCTGGACGCGGGCAAAGCTGGTCGAGCGCGGCGCCCACGCCGATCTGCTGGCGCGAAACGGTATCTACGCCCGCTTGATCGCCCCGCCTGATGCCAGCGACGCACCATCCGACGCCGCATCCATTCCGCTGACCGAGCCAGCCGCCCCCATTGAGAATCGGCTCGTGGAAGCCCTGCCCCCCATTGAGCGCGCACTCGGCAGTTCGCGCCTGCGCAGCCGCCCGGTGACTCTGCGCGGCGGATGGTGGCGCGAGCCGCACGACTGCCTGATCGCCTACGCTGATGGGCAGCCCGTCGCCCTGATTCCGCAGCGGGGCGGCTACCGCATCGACGGGCAGGGTCAGCGGCTCGAGCGCCAGCGCCGCCGCTCAATTCGACGGCTCCGCCCTTCAGTTCTATCGCCCGCTGCCCGATGACGCGCTCAGTCCCCTGAAGCTGCTCCGCTTCGGCTTGCAAACCAGCGCCCACGATTTCGCCCTGCTGCTGTGCGTCGGGCTGATCGGCGGCTTGGTTGGGATCGTGCTGCCGCTGCTCACGGCGGCGGTGATCGACGACGCCCTGCCCAGCCGCGGCCCGACTCTCCTGCTGGTGATCGGCGCTGCGCTGGCGCTGAGCGCGCTCGGTCTGGCGCTGTTCCAGATCGTCCGCAGTGCGGCGGCGCTCCGCATTCAGGGTCGGCTCGAACTCGGTGCTTCAGCCCGCTCTCTGGGATCGGCTGCTCAATCTGCCCGCCGCCTTCTTCCGCCGCTTCAGCGCGGGCGACCTCGCCGAGCGCGCGCTGGGCATCAGCCAGCTTCAATGGCTGATCTCGGACACGGTCGCGCTCTCGATGCTTTCGGCGCTGTTCTCCGTGACCAATTTCGCGCTGCTGTTCGCCTACGATCCGGTGATGGCGCTGGTCGCCGCCGCGCTGGTGATCGGCTCGGTGTTGGTGACGCTGGCGTTCGGGCGCGCCCAGCTTGGTTTCGAGCGCCGCCGCGCCGAGCTTCGCGGTGAGACTTCCGGGCTGGTTTTGCAGTTGCTCAGCGGAGTCGCCAAGCTGCGGGTCGCGGGCGCGGAGGATCGCGCTTTCGGCGTGTGGGCGGAGGTGTTCGCCCGCCAGCAGCGTGTGATCCTCGCCGGGCGGCGGATTCAAGCCGGGTTGAGCGTGTTCGTCGCCGCCTACCCGGTGGTCGCCTCGATGTTCTTGTTCGCGCTCATGCTCAGCCGCTCCACCCTTTCGGTAGGCGAATTTCTCGCCTTCAACCTCGCCTTCAGCCAGTTGAATATCGCCGCCGCCCAGTTGAGCGGCGCGATTGTGAGCGTGCTTTCGGCAGCGCCCTACTTGACCCGCTTGCAGCCGATCTTGCAGACCCCGCCCGAAGTCAATTCCGCCGCGCGTGCGCCCGAAATCCTGAGCGGCGCGGTGCGCATGCAAAACCTCAATTTCCGCTACGCGCCGGATCGCCCGCTGGCGCTGGCGCAAGTCTCCTTCAGCGTCCAGCCGGGCGAGTTCGTCGCCATCGTCGGCGCGTCGGGATCGGGCAAATCGACGCTGGTGCGCCTGCTGATCGGCTTCGAGACCCCCGAATCCGGTGCCGTATTTTACGGCGACCAGCCGCTCGACCAGCTTGATCGCCCGGCGCTGCGGCGGCAGATGGGCGTGGTGCTGCAAAACGCGCAGGTGATCGCCGGGGACATCCTCGGCTGCATCTCGCCCAGCCGCTCGGAAGCGGACGCATGGCGGGCGGCGGGTAGCGTCGGGCTGGAAACCGATATTCGCGCGCTGCCGATGGGTCTGCATACCTACGTGAGTGAGGAAGGCAGTACGTTTTCGGGCGGGCAGCGCCAGCGACTCTTGATCGCGCGGGCGCTGGCGGCGAATCCCCGCATCGTGATCTTGGACGAAGCCACCAGTTCGCTGGATCAGCGGGTGCAGGCGCAGGTCATGGCTGCGCTGGAACGGCTGGGCATGACCCTGATCGTGGTCGCGCACCGCGCCAGCACCGTCGCCCACGCCGACCGGATTCTGGTGCTGCGCGGCGGCGAAATCGTCGAATCCGGCAGTTATGCCGATCTGCTCGCTGCCGGAGGTACGTTTGCGGCGCTGGCGCAGCAGCAGTTTCAATAGATTTAATTGGCTTTTTTGTACGCATTTGACAAGCACGAATTGTTAAGAAGGGGTATATTGTTTTTCCAGAGTGGGTTATCTAGACTATGCCTGTACATCGCTAACAAAAGGGGTTCTCGTATGCGTCTACGATCTTGCGTCCTCCTGTTAATCCTTTTGATAATGAGCTTGATGATTACATTGGTTCCCGCCGCCGCCCAGAGCGACCAGCCGATTGTCTGGGCGTTCGTGCCCTCGTCGGACAGCCAAACCGTGCTGTCGGGTGCATCCCAACTCACCGATCTGATCGCCGCAAAGACCGGCATTCAGATCACGCCGGTCGTCGCCACTGATTACAGCGGCGTGGTGGAAGCCATGTGCGGCGGTGAAGCCCAGATGGCAGCCCTCAACACCTTCAGCTACATTCTGGCGCGCAGCCGCAACTGCGCCGACGTGGCGCTGGTTTCGCTGCGCTTTGGCTCCGCCTACTACAGCGGGCAGATCATCACTCGCGCCGACAGCGGCATCAAGACGCTGGCTGACCTGAAGGGCAAGACCTTCTGCCGCCCTGACCCGCTCAGCACCTCCGGCTGGGTGGTGCCCAGCATCACTCTGCGCGCCAACGGCATCAACCCGGACACCGACCTGCGGATCGTGGACGCAGGTGGGCATCCGCAGGTAGTCACTGCTGTGATCAACGGCGACTGTGACGCGGGCGCGACCTTCGTGGACGCACGCACCGACGACCAGAAAGACCAGACTGTCGTCATCGCCGAAACCTCCCAGATTCCCAACGACACCATCAGCTTCGAGACCGGCTTTGACGCCGACACCCGCGCCAAGATCGTCAGCGCGCTGCTGGACATCGCGGCTGACCCGGCGAACGCTCAGTTGCTCAGCGACACCTACAACTGGGGCGGTCTGGCGGTGGCACAGGACGCCTTCTTCGACGACTTCCGCCAGCAGTTGGACGCCGCCGGGATCAACATCGAGGAACTGGCTGCTCCCGCGCCCACCGCGACCCCCGCACCGAGTGAAGCAGCGACCATGGAAGCCGGTTCGGTCGGCACCGAGGATAATCCGATTGTCTGGGCGTTCGTGCCCTCGTCGGACAGCCAAACCGTGCTGTCGGGCGCGTCCCAACTCACCGATCTGGTGGAAACGCAGACTGGCGTCTACATCAAGCCGGTGGTCGCCACTGATTACAGCGGCGTGGTGGAAGCCATGTGCGGCGGTGAAGCCCAGATGGCAGCCCTCAACACCTTCAGCTACATTCTGGCGCACAGTCGCAACTGCGCCGACGTGGCGCTGGTCTCGCTGCGCTTCGGCTCCGCCTACTACAGCGGGCAGATCATCACCCGCGCCGACAGCGGCATCAAGACGCTGGCTGACCTGAAGGGCAAGACCTTCTGCCGCCCTGACCCGCTCAGCACCTCCGGCTGGGTGGTGCCCAGCATCACCCTGCGCGCCAACGGCATCAACCCGGACACCGACCTGCGGATCGTGGACGCAGGTGGGCATCCGCAGGTAGTCACCGCTGTGATCAACGGCGACTGTGACGCGGGCGCGACCTTCGTGGACGCACGCACCGACGACCAGAAAGACCAGACCGTCGTCATCGCCGAAACCTCCCAGATTCCCAACGACACCATCAGCTTCGAGACCGGCTTCGATCCAGCGCTGGAGCAGAAAATCACCGACGCGCTGCTGGCAATCGCGGCTGACCCGGCGAACGCTCAGTTGCTCAGCGACACCTACAACTGGGGCGGTCTGGCGGTGGCACAGGACGCCTTCTTCGACGACTTCCGCCAACAGTTGGACGCCGCCGGGATCGACATCGAGCAGTTGGCTGCTCCGGCGCCTACGCCGACTCCGACGCCAGCAAGTTAAGCCATAAGGTTGGGGCGTAGGCTGAACCTACGCCCCAAATCGACCATCCATGCTCCGAGTAATCAACCTCACCAAAATCTATGCCAACGGCACCGTCGCGCTCAAAAACGTCAGCTTTGAGGTGCAGGACGGCGAATTCCTCGCCGTGATCGGCTTAAGTGGGTCGGGCAAATCTACCCTGCTGCGCTGCATCAACCGTCTGGTTGATCCCACTGGAGGCGAAATCTGGCTGGATGACATCAACGTCACCGCCGCGAAAGGGCACGATCTGCGCCAGATTCGGCGGCGCATCGGCATGATCTTCCAGCAGTTCAATCTGGTCAAGCGCTCCAGCGTGATCACTAACGTGCTGACCGGGCGGCTCGGCTATACGCCGCCGATGTGGAGTCTCGGCAATCACTTCTCGCGCGACGATTATCAGCGCGCGACCGACGCGCTCAAGCGCGTCGGCATCTCCGACAAGGCGCGCGTCCGCGCCGACGAATTGAGCGGCGGTCAGCAGCAGCGGGTCGGCATCGCGCGTGCGCTGATGCAAGACCCGCAGCTCATCCTCGCTGACGAACCGGTCGCCAGCCTCGACCCGGTGCTGGCGCACTCGATTATGGGCTATCTCGAAGAACTCAACCGCACCGACGGACGCACTGTCATGTGCAGCCTGCATTACCTCGATCTCGTCCAGCGTTACGCCGACCGCGTGATCGGCTTGCGCGCCGGGCAGATCGTCTATCAGGGCAACCGCGAGCAAATTCGCGGGCTGACCGACGCGGAATTCGCGGACATTTACGGTGAGGAGGCGCAGCGCCTCGGCAGCCTTACGGGGGCAAAACCATGACCGCCACCGCGCTTCGTGAACAAGCCGAGTCGCCGGAGCCTCGCCGCCCTGCCCGCCGCAGCCCGTTGATCGCGGCGCTGCTCGCATTGATCCCCGGCGTGGGACATCTCTACGTCCGGGAGCGCAGGCGCGGAATCATCCTGCTGCTGCTGCTGCCCACCCTCACCCTGCTGACCTCGTGGCGGCTTCAAGTGTTCGGCATCGATTTTTTCGCGGCGCTGCGCGGCGAGCAGTCCACCGCCGATCTCAGCAGCGCCGCCAGCACCCATTTCGGCATGGCGGTTGTGCTGTTCGTGTTCCTCGCGCTGATTTACCTATGGAGCATCTGGGATGCCTACAGCAGCGCGGGCGGCAGGATGCTCTCGCCGCGCCTGCCCTTCCTGCTGCTGTTCATCGTCTCCTTCGTGATCGGCTGGGACGTGACCCAGATCAACCTGTATAAAGCCATCACCGAAATCGGCGACATCGTGCCCCGACTCTCCCAGTTGGCTTGGCCCTGGGATCAGGCTTTCGTGACCGGGGAGGTCAACATCGAAGCTTCGGCGACGTGGTTGACGCCCTGTTCCAACGACGCGCCCAACCCGCCCGAAGAAATCGAGGGGCAGCCTTATATTCGCATCGAGCCGACCTGCGGCGACATTTCCGGTCCGGTGGGGTTGGACGGCACCCGCCAGCTTGGTACCGAGATCACGGTCGTCGGGCGCGGCTTCAAGCCCGGCGAGCAGGCGACCCTCTGGTGGCGACCGGAAAGCATCCCGGAGTTTCGCCCGCGTGCCAACGGCACGACCGTCGTCCTGACCCCGGACGACACCGGCGCTTTCCGCTTCACCTTCAACGCGCCCAACTTCACCATCCCCAGCGTCGCCGTCGGAGCCATTCCGAGCACCGTGATCGTCCGGCAGGTTGAATTGCAGGGGGCGCTGCGCCCCAGTTCCGATCTGCTGCTGGCGCTCAGCCTGATGGTGGAGACCATTTATCTCGGCTTGATGGCGACCTTCTTCGGCACCATTTTCGCCATTCCGCTGAGCTTCATCGCCGCCCGCAACCTAATGTCCGGCAGCCGGGTCACGCTGACGATCTACTACGTCACCCGCACCCTGCTGAACGCGGTTCGCTCGATTGAGCCGCTGATCTGGGCGATCATCGCGGCGGCGTGGGTCGGGCTGGGTCCCTTCGCCGGAACTATCGCGCTCACTCTGCACTCGATTGCCTCGCTGGGCAAGCTCTACTCCGAAGCCATCGAGAGTATCGAGGACGGTCCCATTGAGGCGCTGCAAGCCTCCGGCGCGAACTGGCTGCAAGTGATCGTCTATGCAGTGGTGCCGCAGGTGATCCCGCCGTTCGTCTCCTTCACCGTCTACCGTTGGGACATCAACGTGCGCATGTCCACCATCATCGGCGCGGTCGGCGGTGGCGGCATCGGCTTCATCCTGATCCAGTGGATTTGCCTCGGCAACTTCAACTCGGCAGGCATCGCGGTCTGGCTGATCGCCATCGCCGTCTCGGTGCTGGACTACATCAGTTCGCAGCTTCGCGTCGCCTACGTGTAGCAGAAAACAGGTCAGGGATGCACAACATGCGCCTCTGACCTGTTTTTCTCGGTTGCTGAAAGCGGACGCTAATCGCTGAGGGCTAAATCCGCCAGCCGCTCCTCGTACTCGGCTCGCGTCACGTAATGCAGCGGCGCGTTGAGCGCCCGCTTCAAGATTTCTGCCGTGTATTCCTGCGTGTAGTACAGCCGGAAGGTCTCCAGCGCCGAGATCGTCTCGCCGCGAAACGGCTCCACGCGCACCGGATCGCCCGCCTGCACCGCGCCCGGCTCGATCACCCGGCAGTACAGACCGGGACGCTCAGCAAGGTGGAAGCGCTTCACGAACTGCGGATCGCCCATGCGGGTTGCCAGCGTCACGCACGGGATGCGCGGCGAGGTCACTTCCAGCAGCACCGCGCCGATTTGCAGCCGATCCCCGATGTTGTATTCCGCGCTCCGCAAATCGGTGATGGTCAGGTTGTCGCCGAAGGTTCCCGGCGCGAGTTCGCGCCCCAATGCTTGCGCCCACCACTCGTAATCCGGCTGCCCGTAGACGTAGACCGCCTGATCGACGCCGCCGTGATTCTCGGTATCCACAATCGCGTCGTCCGCGAGTCCGAGCAGCCCAATCCGCACCGGATCGCGCTGCGGCTGCTTGTAGATTCCGGTCATGCCGCTTTTGGCATTGATCGGCTGGGGCTTGCCTACGTTTACGCTCAGCAGATACATGGCTTACCTATTGCTGTAGGGGCGCACGGCTGTGCGCCCCTGCTTCCGAATTGAGGGATAATTAGCACGATATATCGTGCCCCATCTTGCGCCGTGATCTACAACGCCTTTTCGAGAATTTCGGTCAGTTCGTCGCCCGTCAGCGCAATCGGGTTGCCCTTCATGCTGCTGGATTTGGCGCTCTTTTCGACGATTTCCGGGAACCCCTCGCGCGCGATCCCATAGCGACTGAGCGGCGGAATCTCCAAATCGTCGATCAGTTCCTTCAGCCACGTGACCAGCGCAGCGGTATCCGGCTGCCCGGTGATCATCCGAGCGATTTCGCGGTAGCGCGCCAACCCCGGATTATCTGGCTCACGCGCGGTTAGCGCGCGCAGATTGGCTTCGGTGACGTATGGCAGCAGCGCCGCGCAGATCGCACCGTGAGGCGCGCCGTCGTACATGCCGCCCAACACGCCCGCGAACCCGTGAACTGCGCCCAATTTCGCGTTCGCCAGCGCCAGCCCCCCGAACAAACTGGTCAATGCCATACCGCGCCGCGCATCGGGAGCGTTTTCTCCCTGAGTGTAGGCACTGCGAATCGCCTTCGACCCTTGACGTATCCCTTCACGGCAGATCGCGTCGGTGAGCGGGTTCGCCAGATTGGACGTGAAAGGCTCGATCACCTGCGTGAGCGCATCCATGCCTGTGTAGGCGGTGATCGCTTTCGGCAGCGTGTAGGTCAATTCAGGATCGACCAGCGCGACGCGCGGCAGCATCAGCGGGCTGCGCAGGCTGACTTTGACGTGATGCTCCGGAGATGCCAGCACCGCATTGCGCGTGACCTCCGCCCCGGTTCCCGCCGTCGTCGGGATGGCGACCAGCGGCAGCGGCGTCTGCGTGAGCTTCTGCCCCCTGCCGATCACTTCCAGATAGTCCAGCGGATCGCCGGTGTTGACGGTCAGCGCGGCGATGGCTTTTCCGGTGTCCATTGCCGCGCCGCCGCCGAACGCAATCACCATCTCGGCGTCGGACGCCTCCGCCAGATCGACTCCGGCTTTCACCAACTGAATGTCCGGCTCGCCGTTGACCGTGAAGCCGCTGTGCTCGATCTTGGCTTGGTCCAGCAGGTCGAACAGCGGCTGCGCGCGTTCCATCGCCCCGCCGACCACCACTAGCGCCCGCTGCCCAAACTCCGGCGCGATGCTGGCGATCTCGCGCAGCTTGCCCTCGCCAAAGATGATTCGGGCGGCGGTCGCAAACTCAAACCCGCTCATAGGGCACCACTTCGATCTGCGCGGCGTAGCGTTCGATGTCCGGCAGATAGCATTCGGCGGTTCCCGGCGTGGTCACCACGTCGGTCGCCGCGCCGAAGCCCAGCCGCAAGCCTTCCTCAATCGGCAGACCGCGCACAATCGACGCCGCCAACCCCGCCAGCACCGCGTCGCCCGCGCCCGCCGCGTTGACCACCGGGACGGGCAGCGGCGCGACCCGGTAAGCCCGATCCGGCAGCACCGCCATGCCGCCGTCACCGCCCAGCGAGATCACCGGGATGGTGCCGTAGCGGTTCAGCAGTTCGCGCCCGGCTTGATACACGTCGTCGTCGCTCTCGACCTTTCTGCCGATGAACTGGCTCAGTTCGTCGCGGTTGGGCTTGACGTAGGTCGGGTGCGCCGCGAGTCCAGCGCTCAGGTTCGGCTCGACCGCGTCGAAGATCACCGGGATGTCGCGTTCCCGCGCCAGCGCGATGAAGTCGGTGTAGTAGGCGGGCGTCATGCCCTTCGGCAGCGTTCCGCCCAGCACCACCAATTCGCAGTCGTCCAGCGCCGCGAGATATTTCTTCCGCAGCGCCTCAATATGCGCCTGATTCACGATCAGGGTCGAGGACGTGATCGCCGTGTGCGGGCTGCCGTCCGCCGGAGCCAGCACCAGATTGCGCCGGGATTCGCCTTCCACTTCGATGAAATCGCTCTGGATTCCCCGCTCGCGCACCATCTTCTTGACCATCTCTCCGGTCAGCCCGGCGGTGAAGCCGAGCGCGAGGCTGGGAATCCCCATCTCAATCAGAATCCACGAGCAGTCAACCGGCTTGCCGCTAATGCTCTGCACCACCCGGCTGGCGCGAATGGTATGCCCAAGCTCCAGCGCCGGGAAGAAATAAACCAAGTCCAGTCCGGTGTTGGCGGTGACGCTGACAATCATTCGCCCGCCTCACAGCGCGCAATCGCCGCGTCGAGTTCCGCGCGCGGCTGCGCCATCAAATCGGTGATCCCGAATGCCTGCTGCGCCATCAGCAGAATGTAGGCGTTGGTGTCGAAGCGCTCGACCGCGTCATAGGCGGCGTCGAGGTCTTTGCCGAGCACGAAGCAGCCGTGCCACGCCGCGATCACGCCCGCCGCCTGCTTGCGAATCCGGTCTTCCTGACCGCGCAGCGCCGCCGCGATGTTCTCGGCAAGCTGCTTGCTGTGCGCCGGGGCGTACTCGATACACTTCACTTCGCCGAACTTGAGGGTTTGTTCCAGCACCGGGGGCATCGACTTCGCCATCGCCGCAAACACCAGCAGATTGCGCGAATGAGCGTGGATCACGCTGGTGCCACAGTCCGCGAACTCGCGCAGCAGCTTGAAATGGGCGTTGGATTCGCGCGAAATCTTGCCGGTGCCTTCGAGGATGTGTCCATCCATATCCACGATCAGCACGTCTTCGGGCTGAATCTGCCACTGATGCTGCGAGCCGCTGTAGCTGGGCGACATGCAGATCAGGTCGCCGACGCGGGCGCTCAGGTTGCCCCCGGCAGCGTCGGTGAGGTGACGCTCGTACATGAGTCCGCCAAGCCGAGCGATGTTGGCGCGGGTCTGGTCGATGGCGGTGCGGTTGGTAACGGTTTGCATGATTTTCAATTTTCTTTCACAAGCTATCGAATCCTTTCGAACTATTATAACTCAAACGTCGCTTTCAATCCTCGCCCACGCAGCACAATCCAGATCACGACTGGCGCGCCGAACAGCGCGGTGATCGCGTTGAGCGGCAGCACGATCTGGCTGCCGGGAACCTGCGCGATCAAGTCGGCGGCGATGGCAACCATTCCGCCCATCAGGACGGTCGCCGGAATCAGGATGCGGTGATCCGAGGTGTTGAACAGGCTGCGGCAGATGTGCGGCACCGCGATCCCCAGAAAGCCGATCGGGCCGCAAAACGCCGTGACCGCGCCCGCCAGCAGCGCCGTACTGAGGATGATCCACAGCCGCGCGCGCCGGACGTTCATGCCCATGCTGCGCGCGTAAGTCTCGCCCAGCAGCAGCGCGTTGAGCGGCTTGGCGAGCAGAAAGGCAATCGCCAAGCCGACCAGCACCGTCGGCGCGAATACTGCCATCTGGCTCCACGTCACCGCGCCAAACGACCCGAACGTCCAGTTGATGTAGGCTTGAATCCGCTCCGAGATGCTGAAGTACAGCAGCAAACTCACCACCGCCCCCACCCCGTAGCCGAACATCAAGCCGAGGATCAGCAGGGTGACGCTGCTCTGCACCCGCCGCGCGACCAGCAGCACCAGCGCCAGCACCAGCGCGCTGCCGATACTCGCCGCCAGCGCCAGCGCCAGATCGCCCGCCAGCGAGACGCCCGCCAGCAGCATCAGCCCCGGCGTGCCCACCGTCAGCACCACCAGCGCCACCCCCAAGCTCGCGCCGGAATTGATCCCCAGCACATACGGATCAGCCAGCGGATTGCGGAACAGAGTTTGCATTTGCAATCCGCCGACACCCAGCGCCGCGCCCGCCAGCGCCCCGGTGAGGGCTTTGGGCAGCCGAAATTTGAGGATGATCGCCGTCCACGAGTCACGGCTGGCATTTCCGCCCAGCAGCACGCGAAGGATGTCGCCCAGCGGGATCGCCACCGAGCCAAGCGCTAGGCTGAGCAGAAACACGCCGATCAGCCCCGCCGCCAGCGCGATCAGCAGCAGCGGTCGCGGGCGGCGCGTCAGTTCAGAGGTTGCAGGCGATGGTTCGGTCATGGTTTGCGATTCGGGTTGTAGGGGCGGGTTTGTAACCCGCCCTCGCAAAAGGTCAACGGTGTGGGGGCAGACCTGCGTGTCTGCCCTTGTCTTGGCGTCATTTCGCGGGCAGAATTTGGCGGTAGTAGATCAACTCGTGCCCTGCCAGCAGATCAGGATGCAGGATGTGGATCAAATCCGCCAGCACGTCCTGCGGGTTGGCGACTCCGCTCTCGAAGTAGTCGCTGCCGCCGCTGGCGTTCTGCCGGTTGTCGTTGTTGTAGACGTGCCAGTCCTTGAAGGCGGCGAAATCGGCGTAGCGCGCGTCCTGCGCCTCCAAATCGGCGAGCGTATTCACGCCGAAAGTGCCGGGAAACCAGAAGTCGGCATTCACGCCCGCGTCGTAGACCGCCTCGAAATCGAACGGCAGCGCGTTATTATTGCCTTGCAGCGAGGGATCATCGCCCAAGACCAGCTTGCCGCCTGCGTCACGGACATAATTGGCGGCGAAGCTCTCGCTGCCGGGGATGTACCAAGCGTTGCTGTAGCTGCTGTAGCTGTTCCACAGCACCAGCGGCTTTTGAGTGTCGCTCAGGCTCGCCGTCAAGCTGACCAGCTTGGCATAATCGTCAGCTTTCTGCCCAAAGACGGCGTTCGCCTGCGCCTCCGCGTTGTAGAACAGCGACGTGAACTTGACCCACTCCGCCTGACCTAGCGGCGTCTGCTCGACGTAATCCGACGCCACCACCACCGGGACGCCCGCCTGCATCAAGGTCGGATGGCTGTCGTAATCCGGGCTGCCGCTGCCGAAAGTCAGCACCAAGCCGGGATCGGCGTCCAGCACCGCCTCGACGTTGATGCTGGGTCCGCTGCCGACCGCGATCAGCTTGCCTGCCGCGATCAGGTCGAGGACTTCCGGCGTGCTGTACAGGTCGAAGCTGTCCACGCCGATCAGATCGTCCAGCACGCCCAATTCCTGAAGCTGCGGGATGTAGCTGGTGCCCAGCGCGATCACCCTCCCGGCGGGAATTTGGATGAACTCCGCGCCGTCGTAGCCGTCCGGCTTGGGCGTGCCGCATTCCACCAGCACGTAGCGGAAGCCGTCGCTGGCGCTCGCGCCGGGATAGGGTGTGGTGACATCGACTACCTTGTAGCTGTCGTGATATTCGACCGTCCAGCCTTTCGAGTATTTCGGCTGCACCTTGTCCACGAAGTAATCGACGCTCGGATCGTAATCGGTGACGCAGCTTGCGGCGGATTCGGTCGCAGCAGGCGTGGTCTGCGCCACCACCGGCAGCGCCGAGAGCGCCAGCGCGATCAATACGAAGAACAACCAGCGGATTTTCATATTCGACACCCCTTTGTGCGAAACAGAGACGAAAAGCCTTCGCCGAGGGGTGGCATATCATCAATCAATTGGAATAAAAAACCCGCCATGCGGCGGGAATCAAGCGAAAGACCCACGCTCGCTCCCCCTTTGACCTCGAAGGTGACGCAGAGCTAAAGCGGTGGCGGGTAGTCGGGCTTGACTCTGATGCGTTAGCATCAGACCTTACCGTTGCGGGACAGCGCCGGACTTTCACCGGACTTCCCCCAAGCTGAACCAAGTTCAGCCGTGCCGCGCATCCGGGCGCAGGCACACCATCAGCTTATGCTGTTGTGCTGAGGAGCATAGCACGCGCTTGAGAGCGAGTCAGAAAATCCCCGTGCGACTCGTGACGCTAGGGAAACGATATATCGTGCCCCTACGCCACAATCGGAATAATGATAGGGGTTGATTGGCTGAAAACAGCCCGCTTGAGCGGGCTTGAATTCATAGCCAGATGCTTTGAGCGTCTGGCGACGCTCCGCTAGATTGCCACCGCCCGCTGCACCGCCGCCACGATCTCCGGGAGCGCGGGATGTCGCGCCAGCGAGTTCAGCCAGATCGCGTTCGCCTCCGGCTGATGCAGCACCACCCCGCTCAACTGGCGGTACTGCTTGAGGAAATCGGCGGCGCTGACAAAGCCCCGCCGGGTGAAGAAGTCTTCGGCTTTGCGCTCCGCCAATTGCCGCAGCGCCACCGCCGCCTGAGTCAAGTCTGCTTCGCCGCCCTCGGTGATCAGCCACAGCAGGTTGACCATGCCCGGCGGCATCTGCCCTACTTTGTCGCACAGCACCGCCATCAGCTTGCCGACCCGCGTCTCCGCCTCGCCCAGTTCGCCGCTGCGGACGCGCCGAACCTCGACGTTGAAGCGGGTGTGAGTCTTGAAGGTGACCGTGAAATCCGGTCCCCGCTGCTTGGAGGCGGCGTAGGCTTCGTATTCGAGCGCAAATCGTTCGTCGCGCAGCAGCAGCGCGGCGGTTTCCAGTTCGGCGCGCAGGTCGATCATGCTGTCGTCGCTGCGCGCGTTTCGGAGCTTGGCGCGGATTTTGCCGCGATAGGTCTCCGCGAACGCCCTGAACCGCCGCGATCCCCGCACCCACGCCTCGAACTCGGAATAAAAGGCGGGCTGCTTGCCATCGAAGATGGAATCGAGGAGGTCGTCAACCGTACTCACATTGCATTTCTCGTCTTTGACTCATCACTCAGCACTAATACAGCACCTGCTTCCATACCTGATCCAGTTCTTGCAGCACGGTCAGGTTGCGGACAGTCGAGCCGTATTGCAGATTGTCCGCCGTGAAATCGACCGTCGCCGCCGTCCCGCCCGGCGGAACCGACAGGTGAATCCCGTCGTCGCCGTAGCCGTGATTGGGCAGGTTCACCAGCGCGCTGTACAGGTCGGTGAGCGGCACGCCGTAGGTCTGCGCCATCGACGTGATCACCTGATTGTAGGCGATGATGTTGTCATTGTACTGCGCGCGCGGCGGCAGCGTGCTCAGGATCGGCACCACATTCGCCTGAATGCAGGTCTCGACGATCTGGCGCAGCCGCTCGCCGAATTGATCCGGTGGATACGCCGGGGAGTCGTTGGTGCCGATCATGACGACCACGACCGACGGCTTGACCACCCGCATCTCGCAGGCGACCGGGGTTTCGCCGGAGTTGCAGCGCCCCGGATCGGCGGAGCCGGGATCGAGCGCGCTGACCGTTCCCCACGACGCCCGCGACGAGATCGACGCGCTCACGAACGGACTGCCGCCCAGCGCGCTGCCGTTGGCGAAGAATTGGATCACCGGGAGCAGGTAGCCGTAATCGCGCAGGTTGTAGTTGCCGCCCAAGCCGCGCAGGAAATTGGGCGTGTCGGTCAGGCTGTCGCCTACCTTGCTGAACACGTTGCGCTGGTTCCCGGTTGCCTGACCGTTCAGGTAAATCTGGCGCGCGCCTCCCCCGCCCGCGCTGGCGACCTGCGGCGCGTTGGGCGGCGCGGTCGGCGGGATGTATTTCACGGGCTGCGGGTTGTCGATCACGTCCACGTCGGCGAGGTCGATGTAGAGTTCGACGTAAATCGACGACACCCAGCCCTCGAAGCCTTCCGCCGACTTAATCAGCAGCCAGCCGTTATCCGACGTGCGCCCTTCCACCACCAGATTGGTTCCGGCATTCAGCCAGCCCATGACGAAAGCGTCGGTGTTCGGTAGCTGGCGCAGCCGCAGCCCGCCTCCGGTCGAAAGCACCTGCGCCTGCACGACTTCGGTGCCGTCGTTCAGCCCCTCGTTGCCCATCACCGTCAGCAGCCCGATGTCGAAATTCAGGTCAACCAGCGAGCGGCGAATCCAGCCCTCTTTGCTGTCGGCAGTCAGCCCATGCACCCAACTGCCATCCTCGCGCCGACCGTCCAGCCGGAGCGCGGTCAGCGGCGGCAGCACTGCGACCACTTCGGCGGTGCTGTGCGGGCTGGCGTACAACGACACGCCGTCGCTCGCCTGCGGCGAAACCAGCGCCACAAAATCGACGTTTTCCGCCGACCCCGTGACCGGAAGCGAGTTGATGTCCAGCGGCAGGTTGATCGCGCGCGTCAGCAGCCAGCCGGAGCCGTCGCCGAAGCTGATTTCCACCCAGCGGTTATCGTCGGTGCGCCCGGTGAAGCTGAGCGTATCGGTCGCGCTGACCGTGCCGATGATGCTGCCCATGCTGCTGGCTTTGTCGCGCACGTAAAGCGAATCGTCCGTTCCGGTCAGTGAGTCGAGGATGATCAAGGGCTGCGTGGGCGCGATGGTCGGGGTTGCCGTCTCGACGCGGGCGACGGTCGGGACCGGGGTACGCGGAACCGGAGTCGTCGTGATGATAATCGCGGGCGATTCCGGTGTCGGGGTTCCCTGCGCGCAAGCCGCTGCCAGCAGCAGCAAGGGCAGCAGGATCAGTCTACTCAACAATCGGCGCAAATTCTAAGCATCTCCCAAAACCGCTATGATAGCGCCTGCCGTGAAGATGGGTCAAGTGCAAGCCGCCCTGCGACTGTCCGACGCAGGGCGGCTCGATGGTGTCGCAATCGACGGCGCTAGAACGAGAGCGCCTCCAGCATTTGCAGCGTGAGCAGTTCGCGCTCGGTGCGCCCGTAAGTCTGTTCGTCGCCCGTGAAGTTGGTCACGTTGGTGTCGCGCACCAAGAAGTGATAGCCGTCCGACCCCATCCCGCGATTGGGATAGGAGGACAGCACCGCCCGCACGTCGATCAACGGGACGTGCATATCCCCGGCAATCTGGCGGATCACCGCGTTGAAGGTCTGCGGCTTGCCGTCGTTGAACGAGTCCGCCATCGGGAAGGTGCTGAGGATCGGCACCACGCCGTGATCGCTCAGGAATTGGATGATCTGTACCATGTTGTCGTGATACTGCTGCTCGGTGTAGAAGCCCATGTCGCCGATTCCGAGGTAGATCAGCGCGTAGCTCGGCTTGTAGATGCGGTAGCCGCATTGCAGCGGCGTCTCCCCACTCTGGCATTCCTGCTCCACCGCCCACTGAGGATCGAGCACGCTCGCCGCCGAGAAGCCGCTCCGTGCGGTGTAATCGTAGCGGCAGAGCGAGTGGGTCGCATTGAAGCGGTCGATCACGCCTTGCAGGTCAGTATACGGACCCAGATCGTAGTTGCCGTAGTTGAACGGGCACAGGAACACCGTCCCCGCCATGTTGCTTTCGCCGACCTTGATCAGCGAGTTGGGGTTGTCGCCCATCTGCTGACCGCGCGCGTAGATGTTGCGCGCGTTCTGCATGGTGGTGTCGTCCAGCCACAACGCAGGGTAGTCGGTGCGCTCGAACGGAATCTGCGGCGGCTCGGCGGGCTGACCCGGCGCCGGAGCCGACAAATCCACGTCGGTCATGTCCGGCAGCCCGCGAATACTCACCGCTTGATCCAGCCGGATGTACTGGATCGCCATCCAGCCGCGCCACTGACCATCCTGCGTATGCACCAGCAGCCAGCTTTCGTTGCTGTCGCGCCCCTCGACCACAATCGGCGTCTGCGCGTTCAGCTTGGTGATCACGTGACCGCTGGCGCTGGGGCGGTCGCGCATGTTGAGCGAGACCAGCGTCACCCCGGTCACGTCGCCCTGCGCGAAACTCACCGCCGTGATACTGAGCAAGAGACCCACCAAGATCAGCGCTTTTTTCAGCATATCGTTCCTCATCGAATCCGTTCGGCGGAGTAATTAAAGCTGTGGGTGCAACCGGTGTCGTTGTCGTAGACGATCTGCTCGGTCGCCACCCACGTGGTCGCGCTGGTGAAAGTAACGTTGATGGTTACGTGCGCGCTGGTCGATGCGCCCTGCCCTTGATTCGGACCGCTGTAGCTGAACGAGTTTGCCCCGGTGGAATGCAGCGAATACACCGCCGGATCATTCGTGACCCGCCACGTGAGCGTGCCGTTGGTTTCCAGCGTCAGCGCCGCTTGAATGTTGCATTGAGCAATCGGCGGACCGAGACAGGTTCCAGAGAGGCTGTCGGCGCTGGTTTCACCGGTCCAAATCGAGCGACCGCTGGGCACCAAGCTGCTGGCGGGCTGCGAAATCTGCTGCTGCCCGGCGGTCGGCGAGACCTGCGAGATCGATCCGCAGGCTCCAGCGGTGCTCACGTCGCTCTGCGCCACCCACTGATCGCCGTCCACCAGCCAGTAAGGTGTGCCGTCCACCGTCGTCTGCCCAGTGACGGTCAGGTTGCTGCTGGTATCCAGCGTCCCGGCGGACTGACCGCCCGGTGTCTGGTAAAGCGCCGCCGTGCCGCTGCTCACCCCGGCGATGCAGGCGAGGTTGTCGCCCGCCAGCAGATCGAGCGGCGTGTTGACCAGCAGCGCGAAAGCGTAGCGATTCTGAAGCTCCGGCGCCGCCGACGCCTGCAAGCCGTCCAGCGCCACCTGAGCCACAACGCCGGTCGCTGCCGTCACGGTTTGACCGTTCGCGCTCAGGTCGGCGCTGCCGCTGATCACCTGCACCTTCAGGGCTTGGCTGTCCTGCGCCTGAAGCAGCAGCGTCCCGGTCGCCAGCGTGATCAGCGCGCCGTCCACTTGCAAGTGCGCCGGGGCGTCGTTCGCCGCCTGCACCAGCAGCCCGGCGGAGCAGCTTGAAGTCCGCGCTTTCCAGCGTGATTCCCTGCATCGGCTGCGTGACCGGGCTGTCCAGCACGTAGAGCGAGTTGGCGTCGCCCTCCGTCACCGTCACCAGCGAGGCGAATACCCACGCCGCGCCCTGATCGGTCTGCACCCGCAGCCAATCCCCGGCGGCATTGCGACCATCGGCGGTGAGTTCCTGCCCCCACGTCATGGTCGTGACCACCGCCGCATGAGTATCCGGCTCAGCGCGCAGGTTCAGGATGTTGCTGGGACCGTTCTTGACCGTCGCCGTTGGGAACGGCTCCGGCAGATCGGCGACCGCGTTGGCGATGCTGGCGTCCCCAAACAGCGCCAGCGTGATCGGCTGCGCGTCCGGCGGCAAATCCGCCTGCATCTTGATCACCGCCACCGATCCGTCGCTCCCAGTCAAGTGATCGATACCGGAGAGGTCGACGCTCTCGCCCACCACTACCAAGCCGCTGCCGTCCAGCTCGCCCGCGCCGAGACACACCTGCCCCACGCCGACGCTCGCGCAGGCGTCGCGCGCGGCAGCGGTATCCGGGCAGCTATTGGTCTGCGCCATGCTCCACGCCGGGGATGCCGCGCAGACGTTCGTTTCGCTCCCTGCCGCCGCGCCGCTCACCATCAGGCTGCATAGCAGGCAGACCGAAACGATCATCCGAATCATTCTTTTCCCTTTTGTAATCTCAATAGACATTGTAACGCCTCTCGCCGCATTCCGCACCTTGCGCCCGATTTGCGGTTGTGGGTAAGATCGCACGACCTATTGTAGAACAGGGTTCCGTCCATGCGCTATCGTTTCTTGTTGAGTTTGCTGCTGCTGATCGCCGCCTTCGGCGTGCAGGCGCAGGCGTCCGATCCCACTCAGATCAATCTGGACGATCTGCCGATCCTGCCGCAGGTCACCGAAACCGCCCGCCAGATTTACGCGCAGGGCATCCAAGCCGGGCGCAATCCGCAGGCGCTTTCCAAAGTGGGCGACTGCATGACCGCCTCGCCCAACTTCCTCGCGCCCTTCGCTTCGCCCGGCGGCTATGATCTGGGCAATTACGCCGACCTTCAGCCCGTGATTGACTACTATACCGCGTCGCCAGTTCGCAGCGACGGCGTGAATTCCTTCTCCAACCCCGGCTTGGCGACCACCACCGGATTCACTACCGTCAGCGTGCAGGATTCCACGTGGTCAGACCCGCAGTGGTGCAGCGCCAACGAAAGCCCGCTCACCTGCGAGTACCGCGTCACCAATCCGTCCATCGCCCTGATCATGTTCGGCACCAACGACATCGCCTTCTTTGAAGCCAACTCCTTCAACACCTACCTGCGCCAGATCGTCGACCAGACGATTGCCGCCAACATCGTCCCGGTGCTGTACACCTTCCCGGAGCGCCCGGAATTCCCGGATAAATCGGTGCTGTTCAACCAGATCATCGCCCAGATCGCGCAGGACGACGATCTGCCGCTGATCAACCTGTATCGCGCGCTCGAAGATTTGCCGGACAAAGGCATCAACCTAGACGACCCGATCCACCTGTCCTCGCCGATTGACGACAACGCCGGGAACTTCACGCCGGACAACCTTCAGCGCGGCTACACCCTGCGCAACCTGCTCACGCTGCAATCGCTGGAGATTCTGGATCAGGGGCTGGTCGAAAACGCGGCGACGCCGGAAGCCACTACCGCATCCTCCTGAAACGCACGGGGGCGGGTCATAGACCCGCCCCTACAATTTCCCTCTTGAATCACTTCTTCTCGGTTCAAATCTTCACGGCGCTTCGCCGCACATCTTCCACTCGCCATCTTCCTGCGTCAGGCGATAGGTCCCCAGCGCCCACGTGCGGTTCTCGCCGTTGTAGGTGGTGACGATCTGCCCGTCGCAGTGAACCAGCGTGTAGTCGCCGTCGGTGCCGGTCTGCTGGCAGGTGACGCTGTCCAGCGTGGCGTTCATCGAGCGGAACGAGTCCGCCTGCATGACCGCCTGTCCTTCCCACGCCGAGCACGACAATTCGCGGATAGCGGTGGCGTCGGCGGAAGCCCGTGCCTGCAAATACTTGACCATCGCATCGCCGGGATTGCCCGCCTGCGCGCAGCCGCCCAGCGCGATCAGCAGCAAGACGATGAATAACACCGGCTTGGTAGGGGCGAGGCACGCGCCGCCCGGTTTACAGGTAGGTTTCAATTTCATCCGCCGTCCCTTGCGCGATCCAGCGCGCCGTCTCCGACGTGCTGCCCGAATGGGGCGTATTATACGTCACCCGCCGCACTTTCTCCGCCGCCTCCCGGTAGCCGAGGTGATCGAGCATCATGCCCGCGCTCAGGATCGCGGCGCGCGGGTCGGCGATCCCCTGCCCGGCGATGTCCGGCGCGCTGCCGTGAACTGGCTCGAACACGCCGATCCGTCCCGCGCCCACGTTGGCGGACGCCGCCAAGCCCAAGCCCCCGGTCAGCCCGGCGGCGAGGTCGCTCAGAATGTCGCCGAACAGGTTGGTGGTGACCAGCACGTCGAAACGCTTGGCGTCCTGCGCCATTTGCAGCGCCGCCGTATCCACCAGCAGTTCATCCACCTGAAGATCGGGGTAGTCTGCCGCCACCTCGAACGCCACCCGCCGGAACAAGCCGCAGGTTTCTTTCAGCACGTTGGCTTTGTGGACGATGGTCAGCTTGCGCCGCCGCGCCATCGCCTGCTCGCAGGCTGCCCGCACGATCCGCTCTGACGCTTTCGCCGTGATCACCCGTTCCAGAATCGCGGTCGCGCCGCCGTCCTCGACCCGCTCACGCCCGCTGTACATGCCTTCGGTGTTCTCGCGCACCACCAGCAGGTCGATATTGCCGCCCACCGCCGGGCGCAGGTTGGCGAAGAGGTCGAAGTGCTTGCGCAGCGTCAGGATCGGGCTTTTGTAGCCCGCGACTTTGGTCATGGGCGACTGAGTTGCGCCGAACAGCACCGCGTCGCCGGCTTCGCAGAGCGCCAGCGTCTCCGGCGGCAGCGCGTCGCCGACCCGCTCGAAGCTGCCAAAGCCCGCCTCCGCCGTCTGAATGATGATCGGCAGCCCCAGCGACTCGATCACCGTTCGCGCCGCCGGGATCACTTCCTGCCCGATGCCGTCGCCGTCGATCAGCGTGATGGTTGAAGTTGGTGGCAATTTCCCCTCGCTCTTAGAAAATATGTTCTTGACCGTTTATTCAATCGCCATTATACTGCCTACAGACATGAGGAGAGAAAAATGCAGAAAATCACGCCGTTCCTGTGGTTCGACCATCAGGCGGAAGAAGCCGCCAATTTCTACGTCTCGGTGTTCAACCACGCCAAGATTCGACTCGGTTGCTCGCTATGGCGACGCGATGCCGGAGCGCGCGGGCAGCGTCCTGACCGTCAACTTCACGCTGGAAGGTCAGGATTTCATGGCGCTGAACGGCGGTCCCGAATTCCAGTTCACACCCGCGATTTCGCTCTACGTGGACTGCGCCACGCAGGAAGAAGTCGATCACCTGTGGGCGAAGCTGTCCGCCGTGCCCGAAGCTGAGCAGTGCGGCTGGCTTCAGGACCAATACGGCGTCTCGTGGCAGATCGTCCCGTCCATCCTCGGCACGCTGATGTCCGATCCAGACCCGGCGAAAGCGCAGCGCGTCACCCAAGCCATGCTGCAAATGAAGAAGCTGGACATCGCGGCGCTGCAAGCCGCCTCCGATCAAGTCGCCACGCCTTGAAACCGCCGCTGAAGCATGGGCAGCAGTCCGCCCGCATCGAGGATCGCCTGCACCGAGGGCGACAGCTTCGGCGCGATGAACCGCTGCCCCGCCGCGATCACCGTGTCGCCGTCGATCTCGATCTCGTCGCCCGTGTGCAGCAGCTTCGCCACGCCCGCCAGCACAATGGGTCGCACGCCCTGATTGATGCAGTTGCGGAAATACAGCCCGCCGAACGACCCCGCGATGATCACCGACACGCCCGACCACTTCACCGCCGTGACCGCCTGCTCGCGGCTGCTGCCGCAGCCCCAATTCAGCCCCGCCACGATCACGTCGCCCGGCTGCACCTGCTTGGCGAACGCCGGATCGAGGTCTTCCAGCGCGTGCGCGGCGATCTCCGCCTGTGTCTTGAGCGTATAGGTGTACTTGCCGGGGAAAATCACGTCGGTGTTGACGTTATCCCCATAAACCCAAACTTTCATCCCGTCTCGCCTTTGCTCTTGACTTAGTCCTCGTCCCTCAGTCCTTCACTTGAGAAACTCGCGCGGGTCGGTGATGCAGCCCGCCAGCGCGCTCGCCGCCACTACGTAGGGATTGGACAGGTAGATCGGCGCGTCAGCGGTGCCCATGCGCCCCTTGAAATTCCGGCTGCCGCTGCTAATGGTGGCTTCGTTCGGCGCGGGCACCCCCAAGTGATTGCCCATGCAGGGCCCGCAGCCCGGCGTCGCAATCGCCGCGCCCGCCTCGATCAAATCCGCCAGCACGCCGCTGTGGAGCGCTTGCAGCAGCACCTGCTGGCTCGCTGGAATGACCACCAAGCGAATCCGGGTCTTGTGCCCCTTGACCACCGACGCAGCCGCCGCCAAATCGCTGTAGCGCCCTCCCGTGCAGGTGCCGATGAACGCCTGCTGAATCGGCTGCCCGGCGGCTTCAGTGAGCGCCACCACCTGATCCGGCTGGTTGGGCAGCGCGACTTTCGGCTGAAGCGCGCTCACGTCGAACACGTGCCGCTGCTCGTAGACCGCGTCGGCATCGGGGTAAATCGGCGTATACGTGCCTTCACCCGCGCCGCGCGCCGTCAGAAAATCGAACACCGCTTGATCGGGCGGGAAATAGGCGTTCATCGCCCCGAACTCCGCCATCATGTTGGGGATCACCGGGCGCTCGTCGATGGGCAGGCTGCCGATGGTGTCTCCGGCGAACTCAATCGAGCGATACTGCGCGCCGTTGACGGTCAGCGCGCTGAGGATTTCCAGCATGATGTCCTTCGCGGTGACGCCCGGCGGCAGCTTCCCGTTGAGCGTGATCTGCATGGCTTCGGGGACGCGCAGCCACAGCTCGCCCGTCGCCCACAGCGCCGCCATTTCGGTGCGCCCGACGCCCATCCCGAACGCGCCCAGCCAGCCGAAATGAGTGGTGTGGCTGTCCGATCCGAAGATGGTTTCACCGGGCAGCACCAGCGCTTCCTCGCTGATCACCTGATGGCAGATGCCGCGCCCGACCTCGAAGAAATGACCGATCCCCTTCGTCCGCACCCACTCGCGGATTTCGGCGTGATTCTGCGCGTGCTGGGTGGTCGGCGCGGGCACGGCGTGATCCAGCGTAACGACGACGCGCTCCGGGCGCACGATCCCCGGCGCACCGATTTGCTCAAAAATCCGACGGATCGCCGCCGTGTTGTCGTGACTAAAGCGCACGTCGGCGCGCACGTCCAGCACCTCCCCAGCGCGCGCCTCACCGACTCTCGCCGCCCGCGCCAGTACTTTTTCGGCAAAGGTGAAGCTACTCATACCGTCAGCGCCATTTCCCGCAGCAGCGCGTCCACTTGGTCGAGGCTGAGCGGCTGCGCATCGGCGCGCTGCTTGATCACCCGCGTGATGTTTTGCAGCGCGGCATCGTCCAAGTTCAAGCCGAGTGCCTGCGCCCGGCTCCGCACCGCGTTCCACCCGGTCAGCCGATGCCCGATGGCGATCTCGCGGGTCACGCCGAAATCGGCGGGGTTGATGGCTTCGTAGGATTCCGGGTCTGCCAGCACCGCTTTGGCATGGATTCCGGCTTTGTGAATGAACGCGCTCGACCCGGTGATGTAGTTGTTGAACGGGATGTCGATGCCGCACATCTCCGCGATCCGTTGATCCAGCGTGGACAGCATTTGCAGGTTGTACTTGGTCACGTAAGCCCGGTTGATGGTGTACAGCCGCGCCACCAGCCCGCCCAGCGGCGTGATCCCGTTGCGCTCGCCGATGCCTAGAATGGTGGTGTCGATGTGGGTCGCGCCCGCTTCCAGCGCGGAGCAGGCGTTGGCGATGGCGCATCCGCTGTCGTTGTGACCGTGAAACTCCACGTCCAGCCCGGTCAGCCGAACCAGTTGATGCACCAGTTGATACACCTGACTCGGCAGCGCCACACCCACCGTATCCGCCACGCCCAAGCGGTTGACGAAGCCGGTTTCCGCCACCGCCAGATACACCCGCAGCAGATCGGCTTCCCGGCTGCGAAAGCTGTCCTCGGTGCTGAAGCGCAGGATCATGTCCGGCGACTGCTCGCGCAGGAACGCCATCACCTCCGCTGCCGCGTCGATGATCTGGCGAATGTTCTTGCCGTGACTGTGCTGCATCAACTGCGGCGAGGTGCCGATCACCACGTCGATCCCATGCACGCCCGTGTCCAGCGCCTTGAGCGCGTCCTCGCGCTTGCAGCGGATGTGCGTGAGGATGCGCGCCTTTAAGCCCGCGCCCACCAGCGCCCGGATGTCGGCTTCGCTCTGTGGCGAGGCGACCGGCGAGGTCATTTCGATCATTTCGATGCCGAAGTCGTCCAGCAGCCCGGCGATTTCGAGCTTCTGCGCGGTGCTGAAGGTGGCGGTGCTGAACTGCTCGCCTTCGCGTAACGTGCTTTCAATCACACTGAAATTCTCAAATGACATGGTGATACTCTTTCCTAAGTCCTACGAATCAATTCTCAAGTGCCTGCGCCGCGAACCAAGCGTGCCGCTCGCACATCACGCGGGCGGCATCGGCGTTCGCTGCCCACGTATCCATCTGTCCAATCGGGTGCAGCGCTGCCGCCAAATCCCAGTACCGCAGATCGGCGAAATCGACTTGCGTCAGGGTTTGATAGCGAGTCGTGAACTGCCCCATCGCCGCCGCCCCGAACGCCCACAGCAGTTCGAGCCGCGTGTTCGCCACGTCCGCCAGCGGGTCGCCGAGCGCGGCGTCCTCCCAGTCGATCACCGCCGCGATTCGCCCGCCGTTCCACAGCAGATTGCCGGTCCAGAAATCGCCGTGAAGCAGCCCCGTCGGGTTGCGCTGTGCCAGCGGAAACGCCGCCAGCGCCGCCCCAATCCGCCGCGCCAGCGGGTCAGCGGATCGATCACGCACCAGCCGGGCGGTTCGCTCGCTCCGCTGCGACAGAAAGGTCAAATCCGACGTATCCACCTGATGAATCCGCGCCATCATTTCGGCAAGCGGGTCGATAGCGTCCGGCACATCCTGCGGCGCGATCTCGGTCGTGCCCTCGACGTATTCGACCACCAAATACGACTCGCCAACCTCATCCATATGTAGGGGCACAGCGTGCTGTGCCCTATAGGTATAGGGTTCCGGCGCGGGGATGCCCGCCGCCCGCACCGCTCGCAGCAGCCGGAACTCGTCCGCCGCAATTTGTGAGTTGTGCGCGAGGTCGGCTTCTCCATACTGATGCACCACCAGCCTTTGAGTCCGCCCATCCTCGCGTTCGATTTCGACCGCCGTCACCTGCGCCGACGCGCCGCCGGTGAGCGCCCACGCCCGCACCAACCGCCCGCCGATCTGCTGCGCCAATGCTTCGGCGTCGATTATCTCTGCCGCCCGCATCGCTAAAGCCGCTCCAGCGCGGTCTTGACCACCCGCACCGCCCGCAGATACTCGTCGAGGTCAATATGTTCGTGCGGCGTGTGATCCAGCGACGAATCACCGGGTCCATAGGCGGCAATCGGGCAGTTCCACACTGGCGCGACGATGTTCATGTCCGACGTTCCGGTCTTGTGGACAAAGGCGGGCTGCCCGCCCTCCGACCGGACCGCGCCCCGTAGCGCCCGGCTGATGGTCGAGTCGCGCGCCGCCACGTGTGCGATCTCTTTGCTGTAGGCGCGAACCGACGCCCCCTCCGCCAGATCGGTGGTTAACTCGGCAGCCACTTCATCTGGTCCCAAACCCGGCGGCAGCCGAAACCCGATCAATACCCGCCCGCGCCCATAGACTCCATCATGACCCGTTTCGATCTCCTGTAGAGCGCAGTCGAGCCGCTCAAATATTCGCTCGTGGTTCGCATTGAGCCGCTCAGCATACGCGAGCACCCGCTGCCAGTACTCGAACGCCAATTCGCCCGCTGTCGCCTGCTGCCCGGCGCTGTGACCGAGGTCGCCCCGCCACGTCCATTCCAGCAGCAGCCGCCCCTTGTAGCCCAGCGTCACCCGATCCCATTGCGACGGCTCGCCGATGATGCACAGTTCCGGGTGATACTGGCTCAGCGCGTGATGCGCGCCTCGGCTGCTGGGCGATTCTTCTTCGGTCGCGCCGATCACGATCAGCCGAACGTCCGGCGCAAGCTGCGCCTGAGCGCCCGCCGCCGCGAAGCTGCAAAGCGGCGCTTTCGCGTCCACCGAGCCGCGCCCGTAGAGGATGCGCCCCTCGCGCCGAACCGGGAAGCTGCCGCCGAAGGTGTCGATGTGACCGAGCAGCACGATCTCGCGCGATCCGCCCCCGACCATGCCGACCGCGCTGCCGGATTTGTCCACAAACGCTTGATCGTAGCCGTGCGCCGCCATCCAATCGGCTAGAAAGTGAGCCGCGTCCCCCTCGTGCGTGGACGGGCTGGGGATGGCGACCAAGTCGCAGAGCAGCGCCTCGACTTCCGGCTCGGTCAGCGCGATTCGCGCGGCGGCTTCAGTCTGTGACATGCAGCACCTCGTCCAGCGCATCCACTACCCGGCGCAGTTCCTCCAGCGTGATGATCAGCGGCGGCAGCAGCCGCAGCACGGTCTTTCCAGCGACCAGCGCTAGAATCCCGCGCTGTTGCAGCGCTTGAATCACCGGAGTCACCCGCCCTTTGAGTTCGATCCCGACCATCAAGCCGAGTCCGCGCACCTCGCGGGCGAAGGGCAGATCGCGCTCGCGCAGCTCGCCCAGCAGCCAATCGC
Organism: uncultured Chloroflexia bacterium; assembly: GCA_963814185.1. Classification (GTDB taxonomy): domain Bacteria; phylum Chloroflexota; class Anaerolineae; order Aggregatilineales; family Phototrophicaceae; genus Flexifilum. Next base: position 1,928,042 of record CAWFCF010000004.1, read on the forward strand.
CGAGTTCCGCCGCGCGCGCCGGAGCATCGATCTCGCGGAGCGCGGTCAGCGACGCCACGCCCGCCGCGCACGCCAGTGGATTACCGCCGAAGGTGCTGCTGTGCGTCCCCGCCTCGATTTGACCGAGGGTCGAACGCCACGCGACCACGCCCATCGGCACGCCGCCCGCGATGCCTTTTCCCAGCGCCACCATATCCGGCAGAATCTCGCTGTGCTGGAAGCCGAACCAGCGCCCGGTGCGCCCCAGCCCGGTCTGGATTTCGTCCACCACCAGCAGCGCGCCGCGCTGATCGCACAACTCGCGCAGAGCTTGCATGAACTCGGCGCTCGCCGGGTAGACGCCGCTCTCGCCCTGCACCGCCTCGATCACGACGGCGGCGGTCTGCTCGGTGATGGCGGCATCGGCGGCGCTCAGATCGTTGTAGCCGATGTGGGTCACGTTCTCCGGCGTCCAGCCCGCGAATGGCTCGCGGTAGTGCGGATTCCACGTCAAGCCCAGCGCGCCCAACGTCCGCCCGTGAAAGCCGCGCTTGGCGGCGACGATCCCGCTGCGCCCGGTCAGCAAACGCGCGATTTTGAGCGCGCCCTCGATGGCTTCCGCGCCGCTGTTGCACAGGAAATAGCGGTGCAGATCGCCGGGGAGAAGCTCGGTCAGGAGGTCGTAGAACTGGGCGCGGCGGTCGTTGTAGAAAATCTCCGGGCTGGTGATCAGCGTGCGCGCCTGCTCCGCAATCGCCGCCGCCACCGCCGGGTGCGCGTGACCGAGCAGCGCCACGCCCATACCGCTGGTCAGGTCGAGGTACGGATTCCCCGCGTCGTCGTAGACGGTGCAGCCCTCGCCGCGCACCAGCGTGAGCGGGCGCTTCGAGTACCCGCCCGACGTGTGCTGATCTTCAATCTCGGTGATACTGTGTACGAGTGTCGTCATGCCAGAGTCCTTCTTCAGTTCAAAGTTAAAAGTTCAAAGTTAAAAGTGGTTGCATTGGACTTTTAACTTTGAACTTTTAACTGTTTTTGCTCTCACGAAACAAACTCCGTGCCTACGCCGTGCAGCGCCCGCGTGACCGGGCGGTCGCTCCGTCCGTCGGCGATCACCACCCGGCGCACGCCGCTGGCGAGTGCTTCCTGCGCGCCCAGCACTTTGCGTTTCATGCGCCCCTGCGCCCAATCCAGCGCCCGCTCGATCTCGCAGCGCTCGACGCGGGGCACGAAGCTGTTCTCGTCCGGGAAGCTGCGGTACAGTCCGCGCACGTTGCTCAGGATCACCAGTTCCGCCGCGCCCAGCGACCCGGCAATCGCGGCGCTGGCGCGGTCGCCGTCCACGTTCAGCAGACCGTCGTCGCTGGCGGCGTAAGGCGGCACCACCGGGACGTACCCGGCGCTCAGCATATCCATCAGCGCGGCGACGTTCACACCGTCAATCGAGCCGCTGTAATCGTCGCGGATCATACGCACGCGCCCATCCACCAGCGCGCGGATGGCGGCTTTACGCTCGCCGCGCAGCACCGCCCGTTCCCCGGTCATGCCGACGGCGTGCCCCAGCCGCGCGACCAGTTCCGCGTTGACCTGATCCGCCGCTTCGACGAACAGGTCGCGGGTCTGCGGATCGGTGTAGCGGGAACTGTGCCCGGTCGGCGAGGTGATGGTGCGCACCGGGATGCCGCGCACGGCGCAGAGCGCGTTCATGGCGGCGCTGACGCCGTGAACCACGATCAGCGGGCGCTGCGCCGCCAGTTCCGCCAGATCGCTGAGGCAGCGGTTCAGGTCGAGTCCTTCGCCGCCGCCCAGTTTGACGACGAGCAGGTTGTCAATTTGCGTGCTGATCATGGGTACACTCCCGGAAAAGTTAAGCCTGCGGTTTCGTCAAAGCCGAGCATCAGGTTCATCGACTGCACCGCCGATCCCGCCGCGCCTTTGCCGAGGTTGTCCAGCGCGGCGATCACGACCAGATGCGTGCCATTTTCATCCAGTTCAAAACCAATATCGCAGTAATTGGTTCCCGCGACGATACGCGGTTCGGGGAAGCGGTGCAGTCCGGTTTTGCTGCTCACCAGCCGCACGAACGGCTCATCTTTGTAGGTGCCGCGATACAGTTTCCAGACTTCTTTTTCGGTCACGGCGCGGTTGAGGTAAACGTGCGCCAGCAGATGCGCCCCGCGCACCATCTCGATTGCCGTGACCGCGAAGTCGACCGGGACGCTCTCGCCCAGAATCATCTGGATTTCGGCGAGGTGACGATGCTGAGTCGGTTTGTAGGTGCGCACCGCGCCGCTGCGGATCGGGTGATGCGACCCGGCGCTCACCTGATTGCCGCCTTCCGACGATCCAACTTTGATCTCGATGGCGGCGCGCTCGATCAAGCCCATGCCGCGCCAGCGGCAGCAGCGACAGATTGACCGCGGTCGCGTTGCAGCCGACTCCGCTCGCGTAGTGCGCGCCGCGCAGTTGATCGCGGCTCACTTCCGGCAAGCCGTAGACGAAGCGATCCAGCCACTCCGGTGCGGGGTGCGGCTCGCCGTACCAGTGGGCATAGGCTTCGGTGGAGTGGAGGCGGAAATCGGCGGAAAGGTCAATCAAGCGGGGGGCGAGCGAAGCAAAGTCGTCAATCTGGTGGGAGGTAGTGCCATGCGGCAGCGCGAGGAACAGCAGGTCGCAGGGCTGCACGGCGTCGGGATGGATGAACTGCAAGCCGCTCACCCCGCGCATGTTCGGGTGGACGCTGTGGACGTAGTGCCCGACGTTCTCCCGGCTGGTGATCTGGGTGAGTTCCACGCAGGGATGAAAATGCAGCAGCCGCAGCAGTTCGCCGCCGGTGTAGCCGCTGCCGCCCACAATCCCAACCGTCGTCATGTGCGCACCCGTGCTTGCGCGCCGCTTGCTTGCGCTGCGCTTACGGCGTAGCGGACCACTTCGGCGGCAATATCGACGCCGGTGGGCGCGCTGCTGTTTTTGAACTCCATGGTGTGGTTGATCTCGTTGACCAGCAGCCCGCGCTCGGCATCCTCGAACACGTCGATTGCCAGCACGCCCCCGCCGACCGCATTCGCCGCCCGCAGGCACAGATCGTCCAGTTCCGGCGTGACCGGGCAGTTGGAGGCTTTGCCGCCCCGCGCCGTGTTGGTGATCCAGTGTTCGGACGAGCGGTAGATCGCGCAGATGGTTTGATCGCCGACCACGAAGGCGCGGATGTCGCGCCCCGGTTTGTTGACGTATTCCTGCACGTAGTAGACGTGGTGATTGTAATCGCCGAGGGTTTCGCGGTGTTCGATGATAGCTTCGGCGCTGTTCGCATCGGCGACCCGCGCCAGCAAGCGCCCCCACGATCCGGTGACGGGTTTCAGCACCGCCGGGTAGCCGATCTGCTCAATCGCCGTCATCGTGCTTTCGGGCGTGAAGGCGAGCCGGGTCTCCGGCTGAGGAACGCCGTGCTGCGCCAGCGCCATGCTGGTCAGCAGCTTGTCAGCGCAGACCGAAGCGGTCGCATAGTTGTTGATGGTGACGATGCCCCAACTGTTGAGCAGCGCCATCGCGTACAGCCCGCGCGAGGTGCTGACGCAGCGCTCGATCACCACGTTGTAGTCGCGCCACGCCGCACCCGACGGTGCCAACTGCTCGGCTCCGGCGGTCACGTCGAAGTTCAAATCCCGGTCGAGGATCACGTCTGGCTCGACGCCCTGCACCTGAAGCGCCGCGATCAGCAGCTTTTCTTCGGGGCGGAGCAGCGTGATCAGCACAGCAGCCCGCATGAGCTATTCTCCCCAGTCCTCTTCAACGTCTGGCGCCAACGCCAGTGCAACCGGGTTCAGGCTGATCACTTCCAGTTCGCTGCCGCATTCCGGGCAGGTGATCAGTTCGTTTTCCATGACGCCGTTGGGCAGCGTCAGTTCCGCTTCACATTCCGGGCAAGTATTCATGTTCCGACTCCTCACTCCTTGCAGCTTTTCTCGGTACTCACTACTCGGCACTCAGCACTGTTCTTGACAAACAAAAACCGCCATCCAGCTTCTTCATCTGGATGGCGGTGCGAATAGGCGAAATCGACGCAGCACAACTATCCAGATGACGGTTCCGGCTTCTTGGTCTGCTTCTTGGGTTCAAACAACGCGATGGCGTGCATGATCGTTTCCTGTGGCAAGAAAAAACCGCCCTGCCGGGCGGTCTGTTTCTCTGCTTGTGCGCGTTCAGAAAGCAAAAAAGCCCGGACTATCGTTCGGTGATCTGCTTCTTCGACTTCTTGAACATGCGCGGATTCATGTGGTTCTCACTGGGTCAGATTGAACAGTGTATACCATAAACCCGTTTCCGCAAGCGCGCAATTAGGCAGATTCAATGATTTTTCGTGGTGAATCTGCACGAGTCAGAAGGCGCGTAAGTACTGCGGCGGCACCGGAACGAGCTGTTTGAGTTCCTGCGCCGCGTGCAATGCCCAATACGGACTGCGCAGCAGTTCGCGCGCCAGCAGCACCAGATCGGCGCGCCCGCTGCGGATGATCGCGTCGGCATGGGTCGGCGCGCTGATCAAGCCAACTGCTGCCGTCGGGATGCCCGCGCCGTGACGCACCGCTTCGGCGAACGGCACCTGATAACCCGGATAGCCGCTCTTGTTGGGAAGCTGCTGCTGTGGCGAGATGCCACCCGAGCTGCAATCGATCAGGTCAACGCCTTCGGTTTTCAGCCGCCGCGCCACTTCGACCGTGTCATCGCTGCTCCACCCGCCCTCGATCCAGTCGGTGCAGGACAGCCGCACCGTGAACGGCTTCGCTTTGCTCCATACCGTCTGGATGGCGCGCACCGTCTCCAACAGAAAGCGGATTCGGTTCTCGAAGCTGCCGCCGTATGCGTCGTCGCGCTGGTTGGCAATCGGCGACAAGAACTCGTGGATCAAGTAGCCATGCGCGCCGTGAAGCTCCAGCCACTCGAACCCAGCGGCATCGGCGCGAGCCGCCGCGTCCCGAAACGCTGCCTGCACCTGCGCGATGTCGTCGAGCGTCATGGCGACGGGCGTGCGATAGTTGTCGGCATACGGAACTGCGCTCGGCGCAAGGATCGCCCAGCCGCCTTCCTCGTCGCTGAGCGGGTGATGCCCTTCCCACGGGCGCTGAGTCCCGGCTTTGCGCCCGGCGTGCGCGATCTGAATGCCCGGCACCGCGCCCTGCTGCTGGATAAAGTGGGCGATTCGCGCCAGCGGCTCGGCGTGCGCATCCGACCAGATGCCGAGGTCGTGCGGCGAAATCCGCCCGCGCGCTTCGACGGCGGTGGCTTCGGCGATCACCAGCGCCGCGCCGCCCACCGCCCGCGATCCGAGATGCACCAGATGCCAGTCGGTCGCCATGCCATTTTCACAGCTATACTGGCACATCGGCGAAACGCCGATGCGGTTGCGCAGGGTCACGCCGCGAAGGGTCAGCGGCTCAAACAAATGCGCCATGTCAGCTCCTCAATGCCGGGATCACCTGCTCACCCAGCAGCCGAATACCGTTCGCAGAAGGCAAGCCGTGCGGCGTGCCGAACTCGATCCGGCTGGCTCCGGCGTCGAATATTGCCTCCGCGTGCTCGATGATGTCGCGCGGGTCGCCCGCGAAAGCGAACCGATCCAGCAGGTCGTCGGAGATCAGGCGAGCGGCGGCTTCGAGGTCGCCCTGCTCCGCCTGCTGCTTGATCCGCGCGATCAATTCCGGCTCAACCTGCACGGTCGAATCCAGCGTCAGCACCACTGGCAGATAGAGGGCAGCGGCTCGCCGGGCGGCAGCTCGCGCCCGCACCCGATCCTCGTCGATCACCGTGACCGCGCCGACGCAGATTCCGACGCTCCCCTCGCGCCCGGCGCGGCGCTCGCCCGCCGTGATGTAGCCGCGCATCACCGGAACCAAGTCCGGGTTCGCCGAGCCGCCGATCTTCACCTCGTCGGCGACTTCGCCCGCCAGCCCACCGAGCGTTTTCGCCCACGTGCCGATCAGCAGCGGGATCGGCTCGGTCGGCAGCGGATAAGGCGCGCGGACGTGCGGCGCTAGGCGATAGTATTCGCCCTCGTAGCCGCCGCTCCGCCCTTCCAGCAAATAGCGGATCACCTCGACCGCCTCGCGCAGCGCGCGGATCGGCTTGTCCGGCTCGGCGATGCCGTAATCCGCCAGCCACGCGCCGCGCGCCAGCCCGATATACACGCCGCCCGCCGCCATCTGCGCCAGCAGCGCGGTCTGCGAGGCAATGTCAATCGGGTGGATGCGCGCAGGCGACACCGCCGCCGCCCCGATCCGCGCTCGGTGCAGGTGGGGCGCCATCAGCAGCAGCGCCGCGTAGCTCGGCTGGTAGGGCGCGTCGCAGTAGGCGCTCACCACGCCGAAGTCGTAGCGGTCGATCAACTGCGCCAGCGCCGCGTACTCGGCGGGCGTCTTGTCGGTTTGCAAGGCGATGCTGATCTGGCGCATAGTTGCCGTCGTCCGTTTTAGTGTCTTTACTCAGCACTTCTTTATGTCAAATCGCCGCTGTCCAGTGTCCGCCGCGCCATGCGCTCGATCTTCATGATCAGCCGCTCGTCGGGGTCGGGGCAGGCGACCAGCGAGTCCTGTTCCAGCCAGTCGCCGCTCGAAAGCGCGCGCTGTTTGGCTGCCAGCAGCGGCAGCGCCGCCCCCAGCGCGTAGATACAGAAGTGCCTGTCCGCCGGGAGGCGCAGGCGGCTGCTTTCGGTCACTTCGAAGTAGTCGCCCACCTGCAAGCCGCAGACCGAGCGCCCCTCGATGGCGACCACCGTCACCCGGAGATCGTAGAGGTCAAAGAGCATGTCCGCCCCCGAAATACGGGATCAAATCGCGCCCGATGGCTTGAATCGCCGCCAGCGGATCGGCACCCAGCGGCGGACCGAAGCTCAGGTGACGCACGCCTAGATCGACCAGATGCGACATGCGCGCGATCAAGTCCTGAGTGGTTCCAGTGATGCCAATTTTGAGCATCTGCGGCGTGACCAGCTCCCTCGCCCTGAGCGGCTCATTTTGGACCACCATCGCGTGGGTGAGCGGCTCAAAATCGTCTTTGGTTAAACCGAGCCGATTCCAAATCAGCGGGCTGAGCGAATGCCCATAATACGCGATTTTATCCCGGAGCGCATCCTCGGAGTCCTGCCCGCCAATCGCGCACCAAACACAGGCAGCCAAGTCGAGGTCGTCCAAGCTGCGCCCGGCACCTTCCGCGCCTTCGCGGATGTAAGGCAGCACAGTTTCGTAATGCTCCGGCGGGAACAGCAGCGGCAGCCCGCCGTCGCCGATTTCGCCGATCAGCCGGAGCATGTTGGGACTCATCGCGCCGATGTAGACCGGAACCCGACGGCGCGGCTTGAAGCGCAGATAGGCTTCGTTCCCCCAGCGCAGAAACTCGCCCTGCATTTCCACCCGCTCACCGGAGAGCAGGCGGTTGATGGCGGTGATGCTCTCGCGCAGCGCGGTCACGGGCTTGGTTGGGTGAATGTCGATCCAGTTGAGGAAGTCCCCCGCGCCCGCCGCAATGCCCAGATTGAAGCGCCCGCCGGACACTTCGTCGAGGGTCGCCGCCAGCATGGCGATCTCCGCCGGGTGGATGGTGTAGGGATTGAGGATGCAGGTGCCGATCTCGATGCGCTCGGTGGCGGCGGCGACGGCGGTCAGAATCACCGGGGCGCTGCGCAGAAACAGGTCGTCGCTGACCCAGAACTGGGCGAATCCGGCAGCCTCCGCCGCGCGCGCCAGCGTCACGTAGTCGGCGGCGGGGAGATCATTGTTGAAACGGAGGCTGAATTTCACGCGAATCTATCCGTTTTCGATGCGAATGTGTTGGTAGGGGCGGGTCTGAGACCCGCCCCTACGATGCAAATCTTATTCAATTACGATCAGGTCGAGCCAGCCGCGCGTGAGCGGCTCGCCGCCGCCGGGACGCACCACCACCACGTCCTCGATGCGGGCGGAGAAGCCGTTATCGTGCAGGATGCTCGGCTCGACCGTGAACAGCATCCCGTCCTGCACGACGGTGGTATCGGTGCGGGTCAGGAACGGCGGCTCGTGAACGTCCACGCCGATGCCGTGACCGAGCCGATGGCGAAAGGCGGCGCCGTAGCCCGCGTCCTCGACCACTTTGCGCGCGGCGGCATCCACCTGCTCGCAGGTGGACTCGCCCGCCTTGAGCGCGGCGATCCCGGCGGCTTGCGACGCCATGATGGTCGCGTGGACGCGCTGGAACTCGGCGCTCGGCTCGCCAAACGAAACCGTGCGCCCGTAGTCGTAGCAGTAGCCTTCCAGCACCGCGCCGAAGTCGAACAGCAGCGACATCGGCGGCAAAAGCTGCCGGTTCCACGATTGATCGCGCCCGCCCATCATCAGCGGGTAATGGGGTCCACTGTTGTACATCGAAGTGGTGAACGACGGTCCTAGCGAGCCGTGCTTGCGCATCTGGTAATCGACCTCGCTGATGGCGTCCAGCTCGGTCATGCCGATGATCAAGTGCTGAAGCACGTCGGCGAAGGCGGCTTCGGTGAGCGCGCCCGCCCGCCGCATGGTGGCGATCTCCTCGTCGGATTTGACGGTTCGCAGCTTGCGCAGCCGCTGAGTCGCGCTGACGAACTGCGCATCCGGCGCAAGGGCTTGCAGATGCACGACGGTTTCGCCTTCAGTCCAATCGCTGATGGCGATGCGCGGCTTGGCGGGTAGATTGAAGCCGCGCAGGATGTCGCGCACCAGCGCCGACGGATCGTCCCAGTCGCCCAGCACGCGAATCTGCACGCCGGAGACCTTGTTCGCCAGCCCGTCGAGTTCGGCGGACATGCGCGGCAGCGTCACCACCGGCGGGTACTTAGGCGAAATCCACGCGCCCTGAAGCCACGCGCCCGGATGGATAGTCGCGCCGAAGTTGGGGATGTCGCGCGGGACGCCCAGCAAATACTGCAAGTCCGACGACATGGGCAAAAACGCGGCGTCGGCGTCCAAAATCTGCTGAAACTTCTGGATTCGTTCAGAATAATCGGTCATTGGCTCACCTTCACGGGAAACGCTGCGGCGACTATAACACGCAGGGCGGATCAACGGAAATAGAACCAAGTTTGCTTGAAAACCGGGTTATCGCTACAATCGCCTGCGATACCTGTAATATTCCCACCGCAGCCCGTAGTATGCAGAGTTCTAAGGAGAAAATGATGCGTTGGACTCGTATTTTCTCGCTGTTATTCGTCCTCATCCTGCTTTCAGCAGGCGTGCTTCAGGCGCAGGGCGAAAAAGTGTTGGTCGTCGGTCACGCCGAAAGCACCGACTCACTTGACCCGGCGCGCGGCTACACCCAGACGACCGGAATCGTCAATCAGGTAGATTACGACACGCTGGTGACTTTCCCGACGGACAGCGCCGCCAGCATCGAGCCGCGTCTGGCGACTGACTGGACGATTTCGGAAGACGGCTTGATCTACACCTTCACACTGCGCGACGCCAAGTTCTCCAGCGGCAACCCGATCACCGCCGACGACGTGGTGTTCTCGATCAACCGCCTGAAGAACATTCAGGGCAACCCCTCGTTCTTGGTCGGCAACGTCGCCAGCGTGGAAGCGGTGGACGCCAAGACGGTCAAGTTCACGCTCAGCCAGCCGACGCCCGCCTTCCTCGCCTACCTTGCCAACGGAGCGACCGCCGTCACCAACTCGACCGTGATCAAGGCGAACGGCGGCACCGATGCCGACGACGCCGCGACCAGCGATACGGCGGGGGATTATCTGGACAATCACTCGGCGGGCAGCGGGCCCTACATGCTGGATCACTGGACGAAGCAGACCGAAACCGTGATGGTGCGTAACCCGAACTACTGGGGCGACGCGCCCTATTTCGACCGGATCGTGATCACCAACATCCCCGAAGCGGCAACTCAGGAAACCTCGCTGCAATCCGGCGACATCGACATCGCGCTCGACCTGACTTCCGACCAGATCACCGCGCTGCAAGGCGCTTCGGACATCTCGATCACCAGCACGCCCGGCAACATCGTCCACTTCCTGCTGATGAACGAAAACCCGGACATCGGCGGACCCGTTTCCAACCCGACCGTGCAGGAAGCAATCCGCTACGCGCTGGATTATCAGGGCTATCAGCAGTTGTGGGGCGGCGTCACGCCCGGCACCGTGATGGCAGTCGGAATTGCCGACGCTTACGGGCCCGACAAGGCGATCACCCGTGACGTGCAGCACGCCAAAGACCTGCTGACTCAGGCGGGCTATCCCAACGGCTTCGACACCCAACTGGATTACCCGATCTTCACCTTCCAGGGCGTGAACATGGACACCAACGCCCAGAAGATTCAGGCTGACCTCGCGGACGTGGGCATCAACGCGACCCTGAACGGCAAGGAGCTTCAGGTCGCGCTGGACGAGTACCGCAACGGTCAGGAAGGACTCGGCTACTGGTTCTGGGGTCCGGATGTGCTTGACCCGTCGGACACGCTCTCGTTCCTACCGGGCGGGATCGTCGGTCTACGCGCCAATTGGGGGGTACTCAACGCCGATCCGTTGATCCTCGGACTGCGCGATAAGGCGGCGATTCAGTCTGATCCGGCGGCGCGCGCCGACCTGTTCGACCAGATTCAGACCTACTATCAGACCAGCAGCCCGTGGGCGCCCTTCTTGCAGCCCAACGTCCAGACCGCCTATCGCAGCGACATCGCGGGCTACGTCTGGCATCCGCAGTGGCTGATCGACCTGTCGCTGCTCAGCCGCTCCTCCTAAACACCCGGTTACCCCGTAGGGGCAGGTCTGGGCTTGCGAAGCAAGCACACTTGCCCCTACCCCATCATCAGGTTAATCCATGCCGCTGTACCGCTATGTCTTGCGCCGGGTCTTGTTCGTGATTCCGCTGCTGCTGGGGATTACGCTGGTGGCGTTCATCATCGCCAACGCCGTCCCTGCCGACCCGATCAACGCCAATCTGCCGTCGAGCCAGTTGAACAACCCCACCATCGTCGCCGCTTTTCGCGCTAAGTGGGGGCTGGACGATCCGCCGATTCAGCAGTATTTGACCTACCTGAACAATCTGCTGCACGGCGACCTCGGCACCTCGATCAAGACCCACCAGCCGGTCGCCAGCGACATTGCGCAGTTCCTCCCGGCAACCATTGAGCTGGCGACGGTGGGCGTGATCTTCGGCGTCGCCATCGGCGTGACCTTCGGCCTGGTGTCGGCGGTCTGGTACAATCGCCCGGTGGATTTCATCGTGCGGTCGCTCGGATTGGTCGGCGTGAGCGTGCCGGTGTTCGTGCTGGCGCTGATCGGCTTGACCGTGCTGCACGTCCAATGGGGCGTGGTCGCGGGCGCGGGTCGGCTGAGCGCGCGGGTCAGCGCGCCGCCGAACGTCACCGGGCTGTTCACGTTGGACAGCCTGATCGCCGGGCAGTTCGACATCTTCCGGGACGCGGTGTCGCATCTGGTGCTGCCCAGCCTGATCCTCGGCTTGTACATCGCCGGGCTGATCAGCCGCGTGACTCGCTCCTCGCTGCTGGAGGTGCTGAGCGCCGATTACATCCGCACCGCGCGCTCGAAAGGGCTGCGCGAGCGGGTGATCATTTTGCGGCACGGGCTGTCGAACGCGCTGCTGCCGATTGTGACCGTGATCGGCTTGTCCTATGGCAATCTGCTGTCGGGCGCGGTGCTGACCGAATCGATCTTCGCGTGGCCCGGCATCGGGCGGTACATGTTTCGCGCGTCCACCTCGCAGGACTTCCCGGCGATCATGGGCGTGAGCATTTTGATCGCGTTTATCTACGTGGCGGTGAACCTAGTCGTTGACATCCTCTACTATTTCATCGACCCGCGCATCCGCGCGGCGTAAGCGGGCGCTGTATCTGGCGCGCAAGAACCCGGCGATGGTGATCGGCTTGGTGGTGGTGATCGGCTGGATGGTCGCCGCACTGCTGGCGAGCCAGATTGCGCCCTATCAGCCGCTCGACCAGAACATCTCCGCGCGCCTGCAAGCGCCGGGCGCGCTCCACTTCTGGGGGACGGACGAACTGGGGCGCGACATCTACAGCCGGGTGCTGTACGGCGGGCGGATCACCATCCCGGCGGGGATCGTGGTGATCATCGTCGGCAGCCTGATCGGGACGCTGGTGGGCGCGCTGGCGGGCTATCTCGGCGGCATGTGGGACGAACTGATCATGCGGCTGACCGAGCTGTTCATGGCGTTTCCGACCATCATTCTGGCGATGGCGATCACGGCGGCGCTGGGACCTGACATCCGCAACGCGATCATCGCGCTGGTGGTGGTCTGGTGGCCCAGCTACGCACGGCTGGTGCGCAGCCTCGTGCTGAAGGTGAAGCTCAACGAGTACGTGGAAGCGGCGCAGTGTCTCGGCGCATCGAGACCCTATCTGCTGCTGCGAACCATCCTGCCCAACTGCCTCGCGCCGACCGTGGTACTGACCACGCTGGACATCGGCAACGCGATTTTGACTTTCGCCGGGCTGAGCTTCCTCGGCTTGGGACCCGAACCCACCTCGCCGGAATGGGGGCGCATGGTCGCCGTCGGCATCGACTACTTCGACCAGTGGTGGACGTGGCTGTTCCCCGGCTTGGCGATTGCCACGCTGGTGATCGCCTTCAACTTCATCGGCGACGGTCTCCGCGACATTTTCGACCCGCGTTTGCGTTAGCTACTCGAAGTGAAAATCGAAGCGGTAGGGCTGCGTATCCGCGTGAACCGCGACCGTGCTGCCCTCCCCCGCGATCCCGCTGAAGTCGCCCGTGCCGGAGCCGGGAATAATCGACCATTTCGATTTCGCCTCGCCGCCCGCGTAGTAACCTTCTACGGTGCAGATGAAGCTGCCGGAACGCTTGCCGATGCGCCCGGTCATCTGCTGCATCCCGACGAAGGTGGCGTTGCTGTCGTCTCGGTACGCCATCACCAGTTGAACCTTGGCTTCGCCCTCGAAGCCGCCGTGAAGCGTGTAGGTGATCTGCGCGTGAGTCAGTTTCGCGCCATGTATCTCCTTGTGATCGCGTCCGTCCCACGTCTTTTCATCCCACGCCGCGATTCCGTAGGTTCCTTCCACGTGCAGCTTTGTCGATGGAGTGTCGGTCATATCGTCTCCTATGCAATCTAGTCGCACTATGACAATCAGTATAACATGTAGAAACGGCGATGCGCTGTGAAAAGCCGATGAGTGGTGAATTGCGAGGAGATAACGGGCACGCCGTGCCCCTACAAAATCATATCCTCGATCTTCTCCACTCTCCGGCGAAACTCCCCCTACTCAACCGGTGACGCCGCGCTATAATAGACCGCCCTGAACCCTCAACAGTCACACTTAACCGCAGCAGGCGCATTACACAGCATGACCACCACAATCCGCCCTTGACTCAGCACTCGGTACTCGGCACGATCTTCGAGAGGGGGACGCCACATGATCATCGGCATGGACTTCGGAACCACCAATTCGGGCATCGCCACCTACGACGGGCGGCGGGTGCAGTTGATTCCGATTGACGGCAACGCCGTCGCCCGCACCGCCCTCTACATCACCAACGACCGCCAGTTCTACATCGGGCGCGAAGCGATTGACACCTACTTCAGGCAGAACCTCAACCGCCCGGTCAACATCAGCCGGGTGCGGGTGGGCGAGATCACGCTCACCTTCGCCGAACTGCCGACTTTCGTGCGGGACGTGTACTTCGACAAAGACCTGCTCTCGCCGGGGCGGTTGTTCGTCTCGTTCAAGACCGCGCTCTCGTCGCTAGATTATCTGGGCACGGTGGTCGGCTCCCACTTTTACTTTCTCGAGGACATCATCGCGCTCTACCTGTACATGGCGAAACAGCGCGCCGAAGCCGCCCTGCAAACCGAGATCACCCAGATCGCGCTCGGTCGCCCGGTGCGCTTCGCCTTCAAGCCGGAGGACGACGCGCTGGCGCGCGAGCGGCTGCTCAAGGCGGCGTTCCGCGCGGGCTACGAGGAAGTCTACTTGCAGTACGAGCCGATTGCCGCCGCTTACCACTACGAATCCACCCTCGAAGGCGAGCAGACCATTCTGGTGTTCGACTTCGGCGGCGGCACGCTCGACCTTTCGGTGCTGCGGATCGGCAATCCCAAGACCCGCAAGGTGCTGGCGACCGGAGGCGTGCCGATTGCGGGCGACATCTTCGACTCTAAGCTCTCGCGGGCGCGGCTGCCCAAGCACTTCGGCGAAGGCAGCTTCTATCGATCCGCCGGGAAGCGGCTGCCGGTGCCGAGCAGCTTCTTCGAAGCCTTCGCCAACTGGCAGGAGATGCTGACGCTCCAGCGACCCGACCTGTTCCACCAGATCGAGCTGATCGAGCAGACGGCGCAGCGCCCACAGCAGATTCGCGCGCTGCGCAACCTGATCTCCAGCAGCTACAGCCTCAAAATGTTCGACATCGTCGAAGCGTCCAAGCGGCAGCTATCCCAGAACGACCGAGCGACCATTCACCTCGACGGCGAGGGCTTCGAGGTCTACGAACCTGTCACCCGCCCCGAATTCGAGGCGATCATCGGACCGGAAACCCGGCTGATCGAGGAGTATCTCGATAACCTGCTGCGCGACGCCGGGCTGACACCCGACGACATCGACGTGGTGATCCGCACCGGCGGATCATCGCAAATCCCAGCGTTCGTGCAAATGCTGGAAGCGCGCTTCGGGCGCGAGAAAGTCCGCGCGGTGGACACCTTCAGCAGCGTGACCAGCGGGCTGGGCATCATCGCCAAGCAGATCGAGGCGGGCGAGATCGACGCGCGGGTGTTCCGGCGCAAAGACTTCGACTTCGCAGACCGAACCGACACCAACGTGCCATCGGTGGATTTTGAGGTGCTGAAGAAGTTCGTCACCCTGACCGAAGGGCGCCCGGAAAATCCGTCGGCGGTGGGCGTGGTCACGCTGAGCGACGACGGCGCGGTTCACGCATCGCTGAAAACGCCGGACGACGCCGGACTGGCAGCGCCCCGCATGATCGCCGCCAGCGCCGACGAGCCGATGCTGCTGATGACTTCCGAATACCGCTTCCTGCTCAAGACCACCACCCAGCTCGCCAATCTGGACGCGCTCGGTCTGTCGCTGGCGGAAGCGGAAGGCTTCCATCACGACGCCTTCGGCGCGGAGTTGGTCAGCGGGATCGCCCAGTGGCGCTTGATCCAACCGGACAGCCCGGCGGTGTTGATCAGCACGTCGGGGCACTTCAAAACCTTCAAGGGCGAGGCGCTGATCAGCCGGGTGGAGCAGCCAGTCGGCTACACGCCGCAGCGGATCAAGGGCTATCCGTTCACGCTGGTGGGCGGCGGATCGCAGGTGATCGCCTTCAACACCACCGGACGCGCGGTTCGGCTGCCGATCAACCTGCTGGAGCAGGCGAACGAGGGTCGGCTGATGCGGCTGAGCAGCGACGACCGATTGATCGCCGCCTTCGCGGTCGAGCGCACGGCGCAGTTCTTGCTCGCCAGCGACGACGGCACCATCCAACACCTGCACGCGGTCAGCGTGCCGCTGGTGGACGACCTGCAAAACAGCGGCGTCAAAGTTTTCCCCAAGCGCAGCCTGCAAAGCGTCACCGTCTGGCAGCCGGATCGCCCGCTGTGGATCGCCACCAATCAGCGGGTGCGGCGCTACGAAGCCACCGGAATCCCGGCGGGCGCGCTCAAGCTGAACAAGGGCGAGACGCTGGTCTGCCTGATCAGCCCGCCGCGTTGACTTTCCCCCTCCCCAGTGTTATGCTGACCTGACAATTGAGCGATGGCGCGCCTCGTTTGGCGCGGCGAAACAAGGTTTCGCACGGGGGAAGTCCGGTGAAATTCCGGCGCTGTCCCGCAACGGTAAGGTCTGTTCCTAACGGAACAGAATCAAGCCCGAATACCCGTCCCAGTTCGGTTTCACCTTCGTGGAGAGAGGGGAACGAGCGTGACAGCAGTCACCGCCCGCCGCCCGGCGGGTTTTTTATTGGACACCGAATCGGTTTTGCAAACCCATGAGTTGAGCATCGGCTACAGCGGGCATGGCGACCTCCGGTCGCACCCGCGCGTGGTCGCGCAGGGGATTGACGCGAGTTTGCGCGCGGGCGAACTGGTCTGCCTGATCGGACCCAACGGCGCGGGGAAATCCACGCTGATCCGCACGCTGGCGGGGATGCATCCGCCGCTCAGGCGGCAGCGTGTGGCTGATGGGCGACGACCTGAGCCAGCTCCCGGCGCGCGATCTGGCGCGGCGCTTGAGCGTGGTGCTGACCGAGCGGGTCAATCCCGGCTTGCTGAGCGCCTTCGCGCTGGCGTCGCTGGGTCGGCATCCGTATACCGACTGGTCGGGGCGGCTGACGGCGCGCGACCAGCGGATCGTGCTTGACGCGCTGGACTCGGTGGGCGCGGCGGCGCTGGCGGATCGGCAGGTGGGCGAACTCAGCGACGGCGAGCGCCAGAAGGTCATGATCGCGCGGGCGCTGGCGCAGGAACCCGCCGTGATGATCCTCGACGAGCCGACCGCCTTTCTCGACCTGCCGCGCCGAGTGGAGATCATGCAGTTGCTGCGCCGCTTGGCGCGCGACAGCGGGCGGGCGATTTTGCTTTCGACCCACGATCTCGACCTCGCACTGCGCAGCGCGGATCGTATCTGGCTGATGCCGAGCGGCGGAGCGATGCAGATCGGCGCGCCGGAGGATTTGGTGCTGAGCGGCGCATTCGAGGCGGCGTTTCAAGCGGAGGGCGTGCGTTTCGATCCGGCGAGCGGTGCGTTTCGGGTCAGCGGAGCGGCGCGCGGGCGAATCACCGTGATCGGCGAGGGGCTGCGCGCCATCTGGACGCGGCGCGCGCTGGAACGCGCCGGATTCGCCAGCGACGGCGGCGAGACGCAGGTCGAGGTCAAGGGGACGGGCTGGCGGCTCACGCGTGGCGGACGGAGCGACCAATACGAGTTGATCTACGAATTGATCGGCGCGATTCAAAAGACCTGAAACCACAGAGGGCGCAGAGAACGCAGAGGTGTAGGGGCGAGGCGTGCCTCGCCCCTACGGACCTCAGATTAGGCGTTCAGACGCTAGAGCCAGCACCGCAGATTTGAGATTCGCCCCTACAGGTCAATTGTCGTCATCGATGACCGCATCCACCTCGATTTCGACCATGTGCTTCGGATCGACCAACTGGCTGACCTGCACCATGGTGCTGACCGGGCGGATCGCGCCGAAATACTCGGCGTGCGCCCGCGAGACTTCCTCCCACTGGCTGATGTCGGTCACGAACAGGCGGGTACGCACCACGTCCTCCAAGCGAGCGCCCGCCTCGTGCAGCGCCCGCTCAACCTTCTGAAGCGCGTAGGAAGTCTGGGTATAAACGTTGCCCACGCCGATCACGTTGCCCTGCTCGTCGCTGGCGGTGGTGCCGGACACGTAAACCAGATTGCCGACCCGCAGCGCCCGCGAATAGCCGTGAACCTTCTCCCACGGCGTCCCGGTCGAAACATGCTTGCGCTCTTTCATGACTCCCCTTCCAGTCGCAGCCTGATGGTGCCCGACTTCGATTCGCCGGGTTGAAGCACAAAGACACCGCTTTCGGCGATGCCCTGATCGTACAGGTTGAAACCGTCGTTGGCGTTGGTCATCGGCTCGACGGCGAAGAAGGGCTTGCCTTCCGGTGCGAACAGCAGCACGTGCTTGAACAGCGGATCGGCGAGGATGGACAGGCTGGCTTCCGGGTAGACGATGCGCGCGGCTGCGTCGCCGAGCCGCCCGGTGAGCAAATCCTCGTAAACGCGCGTCCCCAGCGGTCGCAGGGCGCGGAAATCGACCTCTAGGGGGATGGGCACCGGCGGCGCGGACGCCAGCGCATTGGTCAGCTCGAAGCGCTGGTCGCAGTTGACCTGCACCTGCACCCGGTTTTCGGGATCGCGCACGAAATAGGGATGATGCCCGAAGCCGCCGGGAAACGGCTGCGTATCGGCGTTGGCGAGGGTCACGGTGACGACCAAATCGCGCGCGGCGAGCCGGAATTCCGCCCACGCCGTGAAGCGAAACGGAAAGTTGATCTTGTCCGGCGGATAGGATGACGAATCAAAGCGGGTGACCACGCGAGTCGGCTCAGCGGAGTCCAACTGCCACGGCAAGCGCCGCACCGCCCCGTGAATGGCGGTGCCGTCGGCGCTGCTCGGCTGAAGTTGATACTCGCGCCCGGCGAAGCGAAAACGCGCGTCGCGCAGGCGGTTGCACCACGGCAGCATGATGAAGCTGGAACACAGGCTGGCGTTGCCGTAGTCGCCTTCGGCGGTGGGGCGCAGCAGATCGAGCCAGCGGTCGCCGCGCCGGACGCGCCCGAAGGCAATCGATGACCCGGTTTCCGGCAGAATCCCGACCTGCCAGTCGGCATTTTCCAGCGTTTGCAGCGGCATAGGCAGCTCCTGATCAAGTGCTCAACGCAAAGAGGCAAAGGCGCAAAAGAATGATTTTGCGTAATGATAACGCACTCCGTGTTGACAAATCCGGTCGGGTTTTGTATGCTGACCGTAGTTTCGGCGAGCAACTCGACGCTCCCCGAACTTTCGTAGGCGCTAGCAAGGTGCAGACCAGAGTGACTGACAGCCGTATCGCATTCCGTTAACGGATTCCCCGAACCGCTGTGTGCTAGGTCTGCAATAGAACTGCATCCATCACGCCGCTGAGGGGCATCCCCGGCGGCGTTTTGATTCCCGCCGCCTCTGGTTCTGGCTCGGATTCATCAGACAGGAGGTTGCCGTTTATGGGTGCTTATCTCACCATCCATCAAGTTTCGAAAAGCTACGGATTTCATCGAATCCTGAACGACGTGTCGCTGATCGTCAACGCGGGTGAGCGGATCGGGCTGGTCGGCGCAAACGGCGTCGGCAAATCCACCCTGCTCAAGATCATCGTCGGCGAAATCGACCCGGACGCGGGCGCGGTGACGCTGGCGGCGGATCGCAAGCTCGGCTATCTGGCGCAGGTGATCGAGGGCTACGACGATCAAACGCTCGGCGCGCTGATCGCAGCGTCGGTGGCGCACCTGCACGCGCTGGAGGGGCAAATGCGGTCGCTGGAACACGCTATGACAGCCGCCGAAGGCGACGCGCTGGACGCGATCATGAGCGAGTACGGCGAAATCAGCGACCAGTTCGAGCGCTACGGCGGCTACGACCTCGACTACCGGATCGACAAGGTGCTGCAAGGCTTGGACGTGGCATCGCTGGCGCGGGATCGGCAGTTCGGGACGCTTTCCGGCGGCGAGAAAGCGCGGGTGGGGCTGGCGCTGCTGCTCTTGCAAGCGCCGGACGTGCTGCTGCTGGACGAGCCGACCAATCATCTCGACTTTGCCAGCATGAACTGGCTGGAGGAGTATTTGCGGGCGTATCGCGGGGCGGTGCTGGTGGTGTCACACGACCGCCAATTCCTGAACCGGGTCGCCAGCGCGATGGTCGAGATCGACGAGCAGACACGGGCGGCGAAGCGCTACACCGGCGACTACGACAGCTATCACCGCGCCAAATGGCAGGAGCGCGAAAAGTGGGTGCATGACTATGCGCAGCAGCAGGAGGAAATCAAGGCGCTGCGGATCACCATCAAGCAGACGGCGCACAACAACAACTACCGCGCGCACAAGGACAACGACAAGTATATCTATCACGACAAGCTGGCGAACCACGACGAGACTGTCTCCAAGCGAATCAAAGCGGCAGAGGAAAAACTCAGGCGCATCGAAGCCGACCCAATCCCGCAGCCGCCCGATCAACTGCGCTTCGAAGCAGAGTTCGACCCGCAGGCGCTCAAGGGACGGATGCCAATCATCGTCTCGCGGCTGAGCAAGCGCTACGGCGATCAAGCGGTGCTGGACGAGGTGTCGTTCACGGTAGGGCTGCACAGCCGGATTGTGCTGGTGGGCGTCAACGGCGCGGGGAAATCGACCCTGCTGCGGGTTCTGACCGGGGTCGAAGCGCCGGACGCGGGCGAGGTCTACGTGAACGCTGCCGTGAGAATCGGCTATCTGGATCAGGAGGCGCGCACGCTCGACCCGGCGCTCACGGTGTTCGAAGCCTTCGCGCAGGGGTTGGACGCCAGCGAACAGGCGCTAAAATCCATGCTGCTGCGCTCCGGCTTGTTCCGCTACGACGATCTGGACAAACAGGTCGGGGTGCTGAGTACCGGGCAGCAGCGCAAATTACAGGTCGCGCGGCTGATGGCGGATCAATCCAACCTGCTGATTCTGGACGAGCCGACCAACTACGTGAGCTTCGACGTGCTGGAAGAACTGGAAGCCGCGCTCAAGCTGTTCCCCGGGCCGGTGATCGCCGCGTCGCACGACCGGCGCTTCCTCCAGCAGTTCGAGGGCGAGGTCTGGGCGCTGGAAGGCGGGCATCTGCTGGTGGATGGCTATGCGAAATACGTCGAGCCGCAGCAGGCAGGAAATCAGGTGTAGGGGCGAGGCTGAGACCCGCCCACAGGAGCAAACACGATGAATTTCAGCGGAAAAACGGTGCTGGTCACTGGGGCGTCACGCGGGATCGGGCGGGCGGTGGCGCAGGAGTTCGCCAAATACGGGGCGCAGGTCGCCGTCCACTATCACCAGAACCGCGCCGCCGCCGAGGAAACGCTGGCGATGCTGAACGGCGAGTACAACCGCGTGTTTCAGGCGGATGTCGCCGACCCGGAGGCGGCGCGCAGCTTGGTCGAAAGCGTGGTCGCGCAGATGGGCAAGCTGGACATCCTGATCAACAACGCGGGGGTTTACACCGAGCATCCCATCGCCCGCGTGAGCTACGAGGAATGGCAAGCGCAGTGGAGCGCGATTCTCGCCACCAACCTGATCGGCGCGGCGAACCTGTGCTACTGCGCGGCGCAGCACATGATCGCGCAGGGCGGCGGGCGGATCGTCAACGTGTCGTCGAGGGGCGCGTTTCGCGGCGAGCCGATCTCGCCCGCCTACGGCGCCAGCAAAGCCGGGCTGAACGCGATGAGCCAATCGCTGGCGGTCGCGCTCGCGCCGCACGGGATTTCGGTGGTGACGGTCGCGCCCGGCTGGGTGGATACCGACATGGCGAAGGAGACGCTGGAAGGCGCGCAGGGCGATTCGGTTCGCAACCAAAGCCCGCTCAAGCGGGTGGCGACGGCGGAGGAGGTGGCGGCAGTGGTGGCGTTCTTCGCTTCAGACGACGCTTTCTTCAGCACCGGCGCGATCATCGACGTGAACGGCGCGTCTTATCTGCGCACCTGACGCTGCCGCTCTAGCTCCGCCTGAATCACGGGCAAATCGGGCATGAAGCCGCCGACCTCGGTCACGCTGAACCCGGCAGCGACGCTGGCGAACAGCGCCCGATCCGCCAGACTCCAGCCTTGCAGCGCCGCGTACAGGAACGCCGCGTCGTAGGCATCGCCCGCGCCGATGGTGTCCTCGACCGCGCCTAGAGCTATTGCCGCCTGATGCTGCTTGAATCCGGCATGGTAAACGGTTGAGCCGTCCGCCCCCTGTTTGACGGCGACGGTCTGCGCCCCGGCGTCCAGCAGGCGCTCGGCGGCGGAATCCAGATCGCGGGCGGCGGTGAGGCTGCGCGCCTCGGTTTCGTCGCAGAACAGGATGTCCACAAACGGCAGCAGATCATCGAGCGCGGGCAGCCAGGGCGCGGGCAGCGGCGCGGTCGGGAACTGCGGATCGAGCGACGTGGTCAAGCCGCGCGCCTTCGCCTCGCGGAACAGATCGCGCGCGGCGCCGTGCCACGCATCCGCGAAGTGCAGATAGCCGCCCAGATGCAGGAGCCGCGCATCCAGCAGCCGATCCACTTGGTCGGGCGCGAAATCGGTCTGCCAGAGCGAGTGGGTGGGCAGGCGGTAGATCAGCGGGCGCTTGCGGCTGCCGAACATCAACAGGTAAACGCCGATGCCGCCGACCGCGCCGGGAATCCGCTGGACTAAGCGGGTATCGACGCCCGCGCGGTGAAGCGCGTCCTCGACGAAACTGCCGAGCGGATCGTCGGGCAGGCAGGAACTCACCTGCACCGATAAGCCCAAGCGCGCCAGATTTTGCGCGGTGTAGCCGATTGATCCGGCGGCGATCATGTCTATCTGCGCGGCGCCCTCCCAGGTCGAGAGCGAGTCCCAATCGGGCGGCTCCGCGCCTTTGATCAGCAGGTCGATGTTGAGCGCTCCGAGCAGGGTTAGGTCGTGCATCAGCAGGCAACCTCATTTTGGGCACAGCGCGCTGTGCCCCTACATACCCGCTCATTATGGACTTTTAGCACCCCTCTTTACAAGTCCTGAAAACTCATGCTATACTGTGGAGCGTTGTCAGTAGATATTCGAGCAGGAGGCATATATGTCGAAATCTGTGACCCTTGTCGTTTCGGGTATGCCTGCTGCTATCCACGCTTAAGCACTCCTCAAGCACGTAAACACAACAGGCGTACTCACAAACTGAGACAGCCTGTTGACTCCCCTGCTGGCGAGTCCGCCAGATGGTCAAGTCAACATGCAGGTATTCGCGGCTGGCGATTCGCGCCAGCGTTGGTTGACTGTGCCATGCAAGGACAATTCCATCTTGAACGATTCATACGACGACTATGAGACGCTGTTCGATCCCATGAAGCACGACCGCAAGGCGCGCCGGGGACGCAAGCCTAGCCCGACTCACAAGCCGAAGAAGGCTAAACAGGCGGTGGTCACCGAGATTGCGGATAACGCCAGCGCGGAGGTCAGCTTCGAGACCACCTATCAGCCGGGGCACTTCGAGCAGGGCTGGCTGCTGGAATCGCTGCGCCCGTTCTACGACCGGGGCTTGATCACCGACGTGCTGGCGCGGATCAAGGGCGGCAAGGAAGCCAACGTCTATCGCTGCGAGGCGCATCCCGGAACCGGGCTGAAGCTGGTCGCCGCGAAAGTCTACCGCCCGCGCATGTTCCGCAACCTGCGCAATGACAAGATGTACCGCGACGGGCGCGAAGTCCTGACCGGCGACGGCAAGGTGATCAAAAAGACCGATCACCGCGTCATGCGCGCGCTGGGCAAGAAAACCGAGTTCGGCGAGCAGGTCGCGCATACCTCGTGGCTGATGTACGAGTACGTTACGCTCCAGCGGCTCTCGGCGGCGGGGGCGGCGGTTCCGCAGGCAATCGCCAACGCCGAAAACGCGCTGCTGATGGGCTACTGCGGCGACGAGAAATTGGCGGCGCCCGCTTTGAGCGAGATTCGGCTTGATCCGGGTGAAGCGGAGCCGCTGTTCCTCGAAGTGATGCGGAACGTCGAAATCATGCTCCAAAACGGGATCATTCACGGCGACCTGTCCGCCTACAATCTCCTGTACTGGGAGGGCAAGGTCACGGTGATCGACTTCCCGCAGGTGACCGACACGCGCACCAATTCGCAGGCGTACCCGATCTTGCAGCGCGACATCACCCGCGTGTGCGAATACTTCGCCGGGTACGGTGTCCGCGCCGATCCCGACTGGATCATGCGGCGGCTGTGGAAACGCTACGTCGAACTGGACGCGAAAATCCGCGAAGCCGATCTCTCGGCGCTGTTCGGCGATGAGGAATAGGCGGGCACCGCACCGCCTCACAAAACGGATTTGATAGGGGCGGGTTTGAAACCCGCCCCTACAGGTACGCTCTATTCGGCGGATAGAACAACATCCTCCGGGGCGGCGCGGGCGAGGATGTACTCGACCGGGCTGTCGCCCATGTTTTCGGTGCTGTGGATCATGCCCGCTGGAATGTAGATGAAATCCCCGGCGGAAACCGCCCCACTGCGCTCGTCGTTGGGTCCGAAGTAGGCGCGGGCGCTGCCGGAGATCACGTAGACCGCCGTCTCAAAGGGATGATAGTGGCGCGATGATTTGGTGTGCGGCGGAACGATGCCGAACGCCATGCTCAACTGCTGGCTGCCGCTGGTGGCTGCCGAGACGCCGAACTCCCAAATCAGCCCGTGATCGGACTGATTCATCGTCTCGTCCATGTGAACAATGACAAAATCTTCGCTAGGGAAGGCTTTTCCCATTTTCCCCCCGATTGACCACTTTACATCTTTTACACAATCCATTATCTTTATAATCATACATAATATTTTTTGCTAGTGGGATACTATGAGAAACCGAAGCCAAGAGGAGAATTTCAAACTGCTGTTGGACGCCTTCCAACTCGCCGGGACACGCGGACTTTCCATCGATCAGGCGCGGGAGCTTTTGTTTGGAAAAGACAGGAATGCCGGGTCGCGCACGAAAAAATTATTAGAGCGCTTGAAATCCAAAGGCGTGATCCGCACCCAAATGGGGTTAGCTGGAATCGTCTACGTGATTAACGCCGGGCAGTGATGGGCGACCTGTACGTCGTCCCAACCCCCATCGGCAATCTCGAAGACATCACCCTGCGCGCGCTGCACGTGCTTCAAAGCGTCAGCTTGATCGCCGCCGAGGACACCCGACACTCGCGCAAGCTGCTCAACCATTTCCAGATCAAGACGCGGCTGACCAGTTATCACCAGCACAACCAGCAGTTCAAAACCGGGGCGTTGATCGACTTACTCGCGTCCGGCGATGTCGCGTTGATCACCGA
This sequence comes from uncultured Chloroflexia bacterium, assembly GCA_963814185.1. Classification (GTDB taxonomy): domain Bacteria; phylum Chloroflexota; class Anaerolineae; order Aggregatilineales; family Phototrophicaceae; genus Flexifilum. The sequence continues at coordinate 1,952,558 of CAWFCF010000004.1, forward strand.
TGCGGGTACGCCGGGCATCAGCGATCCGGGCGCGGAGTTGATCGCGGCGGCGGTGGCGGCGGGCATCCGGGTGATCGCGCTGCCGGGCGCGAACGCGATCACCACCTCGCTGACCGCTTCCGGCTTGCCCAGCGAGTCGTTCCGCTTCTACGGCTTCCCGCCGCGCAAGGAGAGCGAACTGCGCGCGTTTCTAGTCGAGCGGGCGGATTTCCCCGAAACGCTGATCTTCTACGAAAGCCCGCAGCGCTTGGTCAAGACGCTGGGCGCGATGCGTGAAGTGTTCGCGGATCGGCAGGCGGTGGTCGCGCTGGAAGTAACCAAGCTGTTCGAGGAGTTCGCGCGCGGGACGTTCAGCGACCTGATCGATGAGTTTTCGCGCGAGCCGATTCGCGGTGAGGTCACGCTGCTGGTTCACGGAAAGCCCCGCTAAGCGCATAGAGTAGGGGCGCGGCGTGCCGCGCTCCTACAACATACCTACCCCGAATCGATTTGAGAGGAATCACATGCCCCTTCGCGTGATCGGCGCGGGCCTGCCGCGCACCGCCACCAGCTCGCTGACCGAGGCGCTGGAAATTCTGCTAGCCGGGCGCATCTGCAACATGAGCGCCATCCCCAATCACCCGTTCGATCTGGGCGACGGCTGGGACTCGGCGATCAAGGGCGGCACGCCAGACTGGGATTCGCTGCTGACCGGCTATGTCGGCGCCGTCGATTGGCCCTCCTCGGCGTTCTGGCGCGAGTTGAGCGAGGCGTACCCCGACACGCCGATCATCCTCTCGGTGCGGGAGCGCGCGCAGGTCTGGCTCGACAGCCTCGAAGCCACCATCCTGCCCTACGCGCGCATGGCTGCCGCGCCGGATTGGGACGGGCGGCGGCATCTGGTCGATCTGTTCGAGCGCTTCGTCGGCGGCGCGAACTGGGACGATCCGGCAACATTGAAAGCCGCCTACGAGCGGCACAATCAGGCGGTGCGGGACAGCATCTCGCGCGAGCGGCTGGTCGAATGGCAGGCGTCGCAGGGCTGGGCGCCGATCTGCCGGGCGCTGGGCGTAGCGGTGCCGGAGATTCCGTTCCCGTGGAAGAACCGCCGCAGCGAGTGGAGTTAAGCCGATTTCGTGATCAGGAATGCCAGCTCGGTCGGGAAGTCGAAGCGGCGGACTGACCAGCCGCGCCCGGCGACCAACTCCGCAAACTGCGCCTCGTAAGTCGCGCGCATCCCCTTGCCCCTGCCGCCGAGACTCTGCGCCGGGTAGCTGACCAGCAGATGATCGGCGCGGATTTGGTCGAGCAGGCGCGCGCCGATGCCCTTGTCGATCTGCTGCAAGCAGGGGATGGCTTTCACGATCAGCGCCAGATCGACCGACTGCTGCGGGAGGGTCTGGGTCAGGTCGGCTGCCCACGCCTCGCCGCGCAGGCCCAGCAGCGGAAAGGCGCGGTTCAGAAAATCCGCCAGATCGGTATAGATGTCGCAGGCGTAGTAGACCGCATCGCGCGCCAGCGGCATGAACGGGATCGCCAGCGGGTTCAAGCCACAGGCGACATCCAGAATCGAGTAAATCGGCGCGATCTCCGCCAGCGTCTCGCGGTAGAAGCGGTCGATTATGGGCAGGCGCTCGCGGGTGGAGGCGTGGGTCTGCATCAGCGCGCGGCAGACTTCGGGCGCGTCGCCGGACGCCAGCCGATCCAGCCACGAGTCGTAATCCGGCGGGGCGCTCAGGTAGGCGCCCGCGACCTGATGCAGCCAATTCTTGGTGGCTTTGACCGCTTCCTTGAACGAGCGGGTCTTGCCTGCTTCCTCCGCCGCCAGCTTACGCACGAACTCCGGCGCGACCGCGCGATACTTGCGGCTTTCCAGCACCGCCGCGACCAGCGCGTCGAGATCAGCCATGCGCTTTGAGCAGGTCGATCAAGCGGTTCATGAAGCGCAGGTTGTGCAGAGTCGCCAGCCGCAGATAGAGCGCGTCGCCGATGCGGTAGAGGTGCTGCAAGTAGCTGAGCGAGTAGCCGGAGCAGGCGTCGCAGTCGCAGTACGGCGAAATCGGGCGGGTATCGCGGATGTGCTTCTTGTCCTCGACGTAGACGTACTCGAACCAGCGGTCGGTCAGCGACGTGACCGCCGGATCAGTCTTGAAGCGGTAGAGCCGCCCCTTGCGCGCGTCGCGGGTGGGCAGCGCGCTGTCGAAGATGCCGCAGCCGAGCCGATAGCAATCGACCACGTTCTGCGGATGCCCCACGCCCAGCGCGTGAATGGGGTACTGCGGCGGGATCAACTCGCGCAGGTAGGCGAACATATCCGCCAGCAGCTTGCCCTCGCCGTCCAGCGGATAGCCGCCGTAGCCATAGCCGTCGAAGCCGATTTCCAGCAGCAACTCGGCGCAGGCGCGGCGCAGATCGCGCAAGCCGCCGCCCTGCACCACCGCGAACAGCAGCGGCGGCAGGTCGGGCTGCTTCTGATCCATCAGGTGATCAAACTCGGCGCGGCAGCGCTTCGCCCACTTGACCGTGCGGCGCACCGAGTCGATCTGGGTGGCTTCGGGGTCATCGACGTGGGTGCAGTCGTCGAGGCAGAACACGATGTCCGCGCCGAAGCCGACCTGTAGCTGGATGCTCTTTTCAGGCGTGAGGTTGTACTTGGAGCCGTCCTCCGCCCGGTAAATCATCCCCTTCTCGCTCAGGCTGCCGGATTTGGAATTCTGGCGCACCAGCGACCAGACCTGAAAGCCGCCGGAGTCGGTCACAAGGGGATGAGTCCAGTTGGCGAAGCGATGCAAGCCGCCGTGCGCGTAAATCACCGACGCACCGGGATGCTGCATCAGGTGAAAGCTGCTCATGACCAGCCCGGTCACGCCGCAGGCTTCGAGATCAGCGCTGTCCAGCGCGCGCACGACCGCGCGGGTCGCGTCGGGCAGAAACACCGGAAATTCGAGCGTGCCATGCGCCAGCGCCAGCGACGTAGTCGTCAATGTCATCGGCTACACCGGATGCGCGGGCGTGATTTTGACGGTATGGGTGGCAGTATCCGAGATGTGCCAGACCAGCAGGGTTTGCGCCGCGCGGTCGTGGACGTATCTGCCGTCGGAAAGCTCAACCGCGATGCCGTCGGGATACTGGTATTCGGGCACGAAAATCTCGGTGGGCGCTTCCACCGCCGGATCGTGGCGATATTCGAGCAGAAATTCGCGTGTCTCATGCTCGTAGGTCATGCGCAGCGGCTCCCCGGCGATACGCATGGCGTAGGGGCGGACAATCGCCGCCAGCCCGCGCCCGCCGGAATTCGAGTCGGCGGCGTCGGTCTGCTGATCCGGGCTGAAGATCGACAGGTCTTCGCCGTTCCACTGGTCGCCGTGCGCGTTGGAGTTGTCGGCGGTGTAATTCCAGAGGGTGCAGCTCAGCAGATGGGCGTCCATCGCGTCGTAGTACATATCGAGCGCCTGCACCTGCGCGGAATAGTCGCCGTCGCGGTATGCCTGCCCTTCATCCAGATCAAACGGGATGCCGAACTCGCCAATCAGCGTGGGCAGGCTGCTTTCGGTCGCCGCCTGCTGGATGTGCGCCAGCGCCTTGACAAAGGTGTGCGCCACGTTTTCGACGCCCTCGATCATCTGCCGGGTTTCCACGTCGATGGTGAAATCCGGGTTGAAGTGTTTGGTGAGCAGGGTGATACCGTCATACCAGTGCCCGGCGCAGACCGCGTTGGACGGATCGGCGGCGTCCCAGTGAAGCTGATGATCGCCGGGCACGCCTTCCACGAACAACACCGCGTCGGGCGAAACCGAGCGAATGGCGTCGGCGCAGCGGGCGGTGAAGGGCTTCAGATAATCGCGCACGAAATCGGGCGTGCGACCGTTCACGCGGGCGAAGTGGTCGGACTGCATGACTTCGACCTCGCCGCCTTCGTCAGTCCAGACGCCGTTCTGCTGCCACAAATCGGGCTTGCCCTCGCGCCAAAGGCGCACGCCGTCGGGGTTGACGGTGGTCGAGCTGACGACCTGCGGTTCGCCGAAGCCCATTTCGTAGATCGAGGCTTCGACCGGATGCCCACCCGCCGCCATCATCGCCTGAAACGGCGTAAGGGTGACACCATTACGGAAGAAGGGATTGCCAAACATCACCGTGATGTCTGGACAGCCGATCCAGCCCTCGTTCGGCTCGTTGAGGGTATCGTAGCCAACCACGTTGGGCAGGTCTTTGAGCCGCAGCGCCACCTGACGGATGCTTTCGATGTAGTGGCTTTGCAGATACTCCTGCACCGGAACGCCGTCAATCAGGGTAGCGGGCGCGAAGTCGTTTCCGGCGAAAAACAGCGTAAACATCGTCGCCGCACCGAGCCGGAGACGATTGGTAATCCAGATCATGCGCGGGTAGGGATCGCCGTGAGTCTGGTGGCTGATGGCGGCGCCAGTCTCGTGCAGATGGGTCAAATCCATGCCAACCGCTTCCAGCGTCCAGCCGGGCGCGCCATCGCCGCCGGTCCAGCGGCTCCACACGTCCTGATGCGGATCGATGAAGACCTCGATGCCATAGTCCGCCGCCTTGCGGATGACGGCGTACAGGTAATCGAGGTAATCGGTATCGTAAACTCCGGGCGCGGCGTGCTCGACCGCCTCCCACGTGACCAGAAAACGCAGAAAGGTCATGCCCCAAGCGCGCAGACGGCTCAAATGGGCGTCGGCTTGATCCAGCGGGAATGGTCGCCCGACGAAGGAGACGTTACGAGGATCAAAAAAACCGTCGCTGCGATAGGTCGCACCGTCGGGCGTAAAGGGGACTTTGCTGCTGCCACCAAGATTCGCGCCGCGCAGGATGCGCGTCCGCCCATCCGCATCTTTCAGCCAGAGACCGTCGACGTACATAACCGCTCCTTCAGGACCTACAGCGCCAATGCCCATCCATTATACCCGGAGCGGCGAGCAGGTGGTCTTATGGGCGGTAGGCGCGGTGCAGGATGGCGACGTGGTGGCGGATATGCTCCTCGACCAAGCCGACGCGCTCGTACACATTGCAAAAGCCGCTGTCCCGCTTGACCGGGAAGTTGATCGACCAATCGGGCAGGTCGCGCAGCAAGGTATCCACCTGCTGTTGAAGCTGGCTTAAGCGTTCCGCCAGCATGACCATCAACTCGCGGGCGTAACGGTGGCGGGCAGAGGCGTTGAGCATGTCCTGCGTGCCGTCCATCAAATCGGGACGCTGCCCCTGGGAAATGGCGCTCAGCACGTTCGCATAGCACTCGTGCCAGTAGACCAACTGTGACAGAACTCCGTGCGCGGTGTGGCGACCGTCAGACAAAACTGGGCTGGCGCTGGCGAGAAATGCAGCGGCATCAGCAACTGTATTATTCAGGGCGTCTAACAATTTTTCGCGGGTCTGATCCATAACTTCCATCCGACATCCTTTCCAATAGTTTGATTCCAGTTTAGGCGCAGCAATTCCCGCCGTGCCTGTGCAGAAAAGCATAGGTTCGGGTGACTTTCTTCTGGAATGGGTTACGAAAGCAGAAAGCGGAGGACTTCGGCGCGGAAGCGCTCCGGCTGTTCGGCGTGAGTCGTGTGCCCGGCGTCGGGAATGATGACCAGCGACGCCTGCGGCAGATGATCGCGCATGTCGCGGTTGATGGCGCAGAACTTGGCATCCAGCGCGCCGCAGATCAGCAGCACGCGCCGATCCAACCCGCTCAGCCGATCCCACAGCGAGGGCTGCGCGCCGGTCCCCATCCCGCGCAGGCTGTTCGCCAGCCCGGTCGGGTGATTGCGAAGGCGTTGAGCGTGCAGTTGGGCGCGAATTTCGGGAGGCTGCGAGGCGAACAGCGGCAGAGTCGACCAGTAGTCGGCAAAGGCGGGGACGCCGTCGCGCTCGATGCGATCCGCGAGCGCTTGATCGCTGGTGATGCGGGCTTGGCGCTCGGCTTCAGTCTTGAGACCGGGCGACGCGCTTTCGAGGATCAGGCTGCGGATTCGCTGCGGATAACTCAGCGCGAGATCGAGCGCCAGCCGCCCGCCCATCGAATAGCCGAGCAAGTTCACGGTCGAAAGATCGAGCGCGTCGAGCAGGACGATCAGGTCGAGTACCGCCTGCTCCATGCGATAGCGCGCCGGATCGGGTGGCGAGTCGGTTTGCCCGTGACCGAGCAGGTCGGGCGCGATCACGCGGAAGGATTCGGCAAATCCGAGCGGCTGCCAGTGGGCGGCGCTGCCGCTGAACCCGTGCAGGAGCAGCAGCGGCTCGCCCGCGCCAGAGGTTTCAAGGTGATAGTGGACGCCGTTGACGTTCATGATTCATGCGTAGGGGCGAGGCGTGCCTCGCCCCTACCAAGACCCCATTTGTTCGCGCACTTTCGCGCGCTGGACTTTACCGGAGGCGGTCTGCGGGAGTTCACGCACAAAGACGATGGCGCGCGGCTGCTTGTAGCCCGCGAGCCACTCCCGGCTGAAGGCGATCAACTCGGCTTCGCTGACAGTTTCGCCTGCCCGCAGCGCCACCATCGCCGCAACTCGCTGCCCCCATTCGGCATCCGGCACGCCGACCACGCAGGCATCCTCAACCGCCGAGTGACTGCCGCAGCACGGTTTCAACTTCGGACGGGTAGACGTTCTCGCCGCCACTGACGATCAGGTCGCTGCGCCGCTGAACCACCCACAGATCGCCGTCCGCGTCCAGATAGCCGATGTCGCCGGTGTGAAACACGCCGTCAGTCGGCGAATGACCGAGATAGCCGCGCATCACGGTCGCGCCGCTGACCACGATCTCGCCGTATTCGCCGGGCGGGAGCAGTCCCCCCTGTTCATCCACGATAGAAACACTCGTGGATGAAAGCGGCTTGCCCGCCGTCCCCGGCTTGGCGCGCACCTGATCCGGCGCAGCAGTAGCGACCTGCGACGCGCACTCGGTCAAGCCGTAAGTGAGCGCAATCGGCAGATCGCGCTTAAGGCAGCGCTGCACCAGTTCGGGCGCAGCCGCCGCCCCCCCCAGCAGGATCAGCCGCAGCGAGGACGGCGGTTTGAAGCCTGCCTCCAACATGCGATAAAGCTGAGTGGGCACCAGCGAAACGATGGTCGCCTGCGAGTCATGGAGCGCCTTCATGATCGCGTCGGTGCTGGCGTCGTCGGGCAGCACCACCGCCGATCCATAAATCGCCGAGCGGAACAGGATCGACAGCCCGCCGACGTGATAGAACGGCAGCGGACACAGCCAGCGATCTTCCGGTTGCGCACCCAACCGCTCGGCTGACGCGAGCGCGCTAGCATACAAATTGCCGAAGCTGATCTGCGCGCCTTTGGGCGTCCCGGTCGTTCCCGACGTGAACACAATCGACTGCACGGCGTCGAGGTCGAGCGGCGCGGGCTGGAAGCCAGCCGATTCGGTGTCAAGCGGCGCCCGAATCACCAGTTTGGCATTCACCGCCTCGATCAGCCGATCCTGCTCCGGCGGCGTGAGGCGCAGATTCAGCGGCACCATCACCGCGCCGAGCCGCGCCGCCGCGTGAATCAGGCAGACGTAATCGACGCCGTTGGGCAGCAGCGCGGCGATGTGGTCGCCTGCGTTCGCGCCCAGCGTCGCCAATCGCCCGCACCACTCGCTCACGCGCGCGTCCAACTGACGATAGCTGAGCGCCTGATTGCCTGCAATCAGCGCGGTTGATTCCGGCGCACGTTGTTCCGCATGAGAAAGCCAATCGAGCATGGGAAAAACCTCTTAACCGTAGAACGAACAGCGGCATTTCTTTGCGTCCTCCGTGTGCTCTGCGGTTGAATTTCGCTTACGGCTGGCGCGGGAACTTGCCGAAGTCGGGCGCGCGCTTCTGGTTGAAGGCATCGCGTCCTTCCTTGCCCTCGTCGGTCATGTAATAGAGCATAGTCGCGTCGCCCGCCAACACTTGCAAGCCAGTTTGCCCATCGAGGTCGGCGTTGAGTCCCGCCTTCAGGAAGCGGATGGCAATCGGGCTTTTGCTGAGGATTTCGCTCGCCCACTGCACGCCTTCCGCCTCAAGCTGATCGACTGGGACGACGGTGTTGACCAGCCCCATGTCGAGCGCCTGCTGCGCGTTGTACTGGCGGCACAGATACCAGATTTCACGCGCCTTCTTCTGCCCGACGATGGACGCCAGATAGCTTGCGCCGTAGCCGCCGTCGAAGCTGCCGACTTTGGGCAGGTCTGCCCGAAAATGGCATTGTCGGCGGCGATGGTCAGGTCGCAGATCACATGAAGGACGTGCCCGCCGCCAATCGCGTAGCCTGCGACCAGCGCGATCACGGGCTTGGGCATGGTGCGGATGATGCGCTGAAGCTCCAGCACGTTCAGCCGCGCCACGCCGTGATCGTCCACGTACCCAGCGTGCCCGCGCACCTTCTGGTCGCCGCCCGCGCAGAAGGCGTATTTGCCGTCTTGGGCGGGACCGTTGCCGGTCAGCAAAATCACGCCGATTTCGGGGTCAGTCCACGCGGACTTGAAGGCTTCGATCATTTCGTCGATGGTTTTGGGGCGGAAGGCGTTGCGCACTTCAGGACGGTTGAAGGCGATGCGCGCCATGCCGTCGGCTTTGTGATAGGTGATGTCCTCGTACTGCTTGACCTGTACCCAATCTGTCATTTTTCCTCTGCGCCTTTCTTTCTAACTTTGCGCCTCAGCGTTGAGTTTTTCCCTGACCGCCTGAATCACTTCCCGCCGCCGCTGTTCGTCGTGCTGAATGTCGGTGCGGACTTCGATGATGCGCGGCACGCCGCTGCCGATACTCTCGCCGAGCAAGCGGTGAAACTCGGCGCGATTGTCGGTACTGGCGAAATCCAGCCCATAGAGCCGCGCCGCGTGTTCGAACTGCAGGTTGTGCGGCATGATGAACAGGTCGGTAAAGGGCGGGTCGAACTGGTTAATCGGCAGGCGGTTGAAGATGCCGCCGCCGTTGTTGTTCATCAACACGATGGTCACGTTCTTGAGGTCAAGGTTCTTGACCGCGAACAACCCGTTCATGTCGTGGTAGATGGTGATGTCTCCGACCAGCAACAGGCAAGGCTCCGCCTTGCTTGGCGGATCAGCCGTGTGGGAGGCGATACCCAGCGCAGTTGAGACGTTGCCGTCGATGCCGCTCGCGCCGCGATTGGCGTAAATGTGCAGGTTCTTGGACGACGGCTTGCCGAACTGATCGACGTGGCGGATCGGCAGGCTGTTACCCGCGAATAAGTGCGCGCCGTCGGGCAGCAATTCGATCAGGTCGTAGACGAACGCGCCGTCGAAGTCGCTCCCGGCGTTGAGGGCTTGAATGGTCGCCTGCCAGTTAGCGGCTTCGAGCGCGCGCCACTGTTCCAGCCATGCCGAAGTCGAACGATAGCTTTCGTCGGTGTAGAGCGCGGCGACGAATTCGAGCGGATTCGCCTGCACGAATTCGGTGGTGCGGTGCAGATCGTCCGCCCACACGCCGCTTTCGCTCACCTGAATGAAATGCTCCGGCTGTGCGCGATCCAGATACTGGTTCAGCCACTTCGAGGTCGGCGCCTGCCCGAAGCGAATGACCAGCTCCGGCGCTTCGGGCGCGATCCCGTTCAGGAAAGTTTCGTACCCGCCGATCACGGCGGTGGTCTTGGTCTGCGCGCCGAAACGCACTTCGGCAAGCGGGTCTGCCAGAATCGGGTAGCCGCTGATCTGCGAAACCAGCGCGATGGCGTTGGTGAAATCGCCGCCGGGCGTATGAGGCCCGCAAACGATCAGCCCCCTCTCGCGGCTCTTCAAAAGGATTTCGAGCGAATCCCACTGCGTGCTTGGTGGCAGCACCACGCTTCTTGCGAATGACGTGAACGGTCGATCCGCTGCGCGCGCCGGGAAATCGGTCTGGTCGGCTTCAACGCGGATCGGCTCAAGCGGCTTGCGGAACGGCAGGTTGAGATGCACGACGCCCTTACGAATCCCGTTGGCGGTCGCGTAGGCGCGGGCGGCGGTGGTGCGCAGATAGCGGATCAGCAGTGGATCGGGATCGGCTTCCGGCAGCGCCAGATCGACCGACCAGAGCGCATAACTCCCGTACAGCTTGACCTGATCGATGGTCTGGTTCGCGCCGCTGTCGCGCAGTTCCGGCGGGCGATCCCCGGTCAGGATGATCAGCGGGACTTGCAATTCGTGCGCCTCGATCACCGCCGGGAAGAACTCCGCCAGCGCCGTCCCCGACGTGCAGACCAGCGCGACGGGCGCGTCGGTCTTGAGGGCGATGCCCAGCGCGAAAAAGCTGGCGCTGCGCTCGTCTAGGTGCCGATAAACTGTGATATTGGGGTGCTGGGCGAAGGCGACCGTCAGCGGGGTCGAGCGCGATCCCGGCGCGATGCAGACCGCACGCAGTCCGCTGCGCGCCAGCTCATCGACCACGATGGTCGCCCAGAGCAAATTACAATTCGGCGCAGGCGGCAAGCTCTTAGGCTCTGGCATGGGCTTCGGCTCCTAAGGCATCCAGCAGCGGCTTGAACTTGAGCGCGGTTTCGTCCCATTCCTTTTCGGGGAGCGAGGCGGCGACGATGCCCGCCCCGGCGTAGAGCCAAACTCGATCATTCTGGCTGATGGCGGAGCGAATGGCGACCGAGAACGCGCCGTCGAGGTTGTGGTCGAGCCAGCCGACCGGAGAGGCATACCAGCCGCGCGGGACGGGTTCGGCGTGGGTGATGTAGTCGAGGGCGTAGGTCTGCGGCACGCCGCCCATCGCCGGGGTGGGATGCAGCGCGGCAACCAGCGGCAGCACGCCCAATTCGCGCTTGAGCCGCGCGTGAACCGGGGTATAGAGGTGCTGGATGTTGCTCAGGCGCAGCACGCCGGGCGCGCCGGGGATGTCCAGCAACTCGGTCAGCGGCGCGAGCCGCTCGCGCAGCGCGTCGGCGACGAAGGCGTGTTCGCGGCGGTTCTTGGGATCGTCCAGCAGTTCTTGCGCCAGCGCGTCATCCTCGGCGGGGGTCGCGCCCCGCCGGATCGACCCCGCCAGTGCCATCGTCTCCAATTCCCGCCCCTCGACCCTGACCAGCAGTTCGGGGGTCGCGCCGTAGAAGGCGAGATGCGGACTCGGCTCGAACAGGAACAGATAGCATCCGGCGTAATGATCGCGCAGGGAGTCGAGCGCGCCGTCCACGTCGATGCGATCTTCAAAGCGAAGCTCGCACACCCGCGACAGCACCACTTTTTGCAGATCGCCCGCCTTCATGCGCGCGGTCGCGTCGGTGATGATGCGCGCCCACGTATCAAAGGACATTGGGTAGGAAATATCCGTTAGCATATTATTGTGTAGGGGCGAGGCGTGCCTCGCCCCTACAAGGGCGGCATATCTGGCTTCCAGTGCCTCGCGGATTTCGTCGGGGTCAAAGAATTCGTCGGGCGCGACCTGCACGTTGAGGGTCAGCCACGTCTCGCCGCCGACTTGGGTCAACTGGAAGTGCGGCAGCACGAAATACGCCGGGGCGAAAGCTGCCCACGTGTTTTCGGTGACGAAATCGCTGCTGAAGGAGAAGCCGCCGAATAAGCGCGGGCGCGCGGCGGACTGATCGTCGTTGAGCAGCACCAAGTCGCGGAACAGGTCGCCCGCCTTCTCGCGGATGGTCTGGTAGCGGGCTTCGCCCCATGCGGTGAACTCCGCCGCGATGCCGAAGCCCGCGTAGATTTCATCGTCATGCTGCCAGTAGAAGCGCTCCATACCCTGAGCTTCGCGGAGAAAATGCGCCGGGTCGATGCCGGGGCAGCGCTGGCTGTAGCTGACCAAACGAGTGTCCATCGCTCACTCCTCGTAGCCCACGCTTTTGAGCAGCAGCGGCAGCAGCGCCGAGAGGATGCGCTCGGAATCCGGCTCCCCGGTGTAGACCCAGCGGATCACGATGCCATAAATCGCGCCCATCCACGCATAGGACACCACCTCGGTATCCACCGGAACGATGTCGCCGACCGTGATCGATTCGTCCAGATACTTCTTGATCAGGTTGGCGAAGCGGTCGTTGACCTCGATGCGCTTCTTCTCGAACACGCTGCCCAAGCCCACCGCCTGCACTAGCAGGATTTTGGCGGGTCGGCGATAGCGCCCGAAGGTTTCAAGGCAGGCTTGCAGCGCCGCCCTCACCCGCCCGATGCCCTCCGCTTCGTGTTCCACCGCCTCGGTGACTTTGCGCTCCAGCAGGTCAGCGAACTGGTCAACCAGCGCCAGAAACAGGCGCTCCTTGTTGGGAAAGTAGAAGTAGATCGAGCCTTTCGAGGTATCCGACGCTTCGACGATCTCATCCATGCGGGTGTCGTGATAGCCTTTGCTCGAGAAGACGCTGAGCGCGGCGTCGAGGATGCGCTCGCGGGTGGTTTCGCTCTTGGTCATAGGTCACTCCGTTGTAGACCGACTGGTCAGTCTATAGTATAGATCGGAAGCTGAGCGGCGAAAAGACCCTTCTGGGCAAATGCTCATCGGGAAAGAGCGGCGGATGGTTTTTGGCGAGAACGCATCATCGGCGCGTGGGTTGGAATAAAGGGAAGATCAGGGCGGGTCTCTGACCCACCTTACCGACCCGGTTCGCTCTTTGGGTTCTGAACTGATCACCGACAACTGCTCCTCAGCCACTTGGTTCGCGCCGTAAGACAGTTTATAATGGAGCCAGACAACAGGAGCAGGCAGGCATGATTCCAGATATTCAAGCGGACGCGCTGACCGCGCTGATCAACGGCGAACACGGCGAGCCATACCAGATACTCGGTCCGCAGCCTGACGGCGACGGTCAGGTTTCGATCCGCGCCTTCCAGCCCGCAGCGGAAGGCATGACCGTGATCGACGATGCCAGCGGCAAGCGCTACGAAATGAACCGTCTACGCGACGAAGGCTTTTTCGAGGTCAGCGTACCCGGCACGCCGGGCGACCTGCGCTATCACTTCGAGATTCACACCAAAACCAGCGGCAACTCCACCTACGTCGATCCATATGCCTTCCCGCTGCAAATCACCGACTACGACATTTACCTGTTCCGGCAGGGACGCCTGCTGGAAAGCTACGACAGCTTCGGCGCGCACGTCTGCGCAATCAACGGCGTGCAGGGCGTGCGCTTCGCGGTGTGGGCGCCCAATGCGCAGCGCGTGAGCGTGGTGGGCGAGTTCAACATGTGGGACCCGCGCATCCACCCGATGCAGAGGCACGGCGACAGCGGCATCTGGGAGCTGTTCATCCCCGGATGCACGCCGGGCACGATTTATCGCTACGCCATCCGGTCGCACAATCAGGGCTACCGCGCCGAGAAAAGCGATCCCTTTGGCTTCCGGTTCGAGCTTCGCCCGGCGAACGCCTCGATTGTCTACGACCTCGACCAGTACACGTGGGGCGATCAGGCATGGATGGAGGCGCGGGAGCAGCACGACCCGCTCAAGCAGGCGTGGGCGATCTACGAAGTGCATCTCGGCTCGTGGCAGCGCGACGAAAACGGCAACTGGCTCAACTACCGCGAACTGGCACATCGGCTGGTCGATTATGCCGCCGAAATGGGCTACACCCACCTCGAATTGATGCCGATCACCGAGTACCCTGCCGATAAATCGTGGGGCTATCAGGTCACGGGCTACTTCGCGCCGACCGCGCGCTACGGCACGCCCGACGACTTCATGTACTTCGTGGATTACTGCCACCAGCACAACCTCGGCTTGATCCTCGACTGGGTTCCGGCGCATTTCGCCAGCGACGGCTACGCGCTCAACTACTTCGACGGGACGCATTTGTTTTCGCACGCCGATCCGCGACAGGGGCAGCACCGGGATTGGGGCACCTACATTTTCAACTACGGGCGCAACGAAGTGCGCAACTTCCTGCTGTCCAGCGCGCTGTTCTGGCTGCGGCGCTACCACCTCGACGGCTTACGGGTGGATGCGGTGTCGTCCATGCTCTATCTAGATTTCTCGCGCGAGGCAGGTCAGTGGATACCCAATCACTACGGCGGGCGCGAGAACCTCGAAGCGATTGCCTTTCTGCGCGAATTCAACACGCTGGTTCACCGGGAAGCGCCGGGCGCGATCACGGTCGCGGAGGAATCGACCTCGTGGCCGATGGTCTCGCGCCCGACTTACATCGGCGGACTGGGCTTCACCTTCAAGTGGAACATGGGCTGGATGCACGACACGCTCGACTACATGAAGCTCGACCCGATTTACCGCCGCTATCACCACAACCTGATCACCTTCGCGCTGATCTACGCCTTCAACGAGAATTTCGTGCTGTCGCTCTCGCACGACGAAGTGGTGCATCTGAAAGGCTCGATGCTGACCAAGATGGCGGGCGACTGGTGGCAGAAATTTGCCTCGCTGCGGCTGCTGTTCGGCTTTCAGTACACCATGCCCGGCAAAAAGCTCAACTTCATGGGGCAGGAATTCGGTCAGTGGAGCGAATGGAGCGAGCGCCGCGCGCTGGACTGGTATCTGCTGGACTGGTCAACCCATAAGGGCGCGCAGAAGTGGATGACCGACCTCAACCACCTGTACGCGCAGCAGCCCGCGCTCTACGAGCATGATTTCGACTACACCGGGTTCGAATGGAGCGAAGTCAACGATGTGGAGCAGAGCGTGTTCGCCTACATGCGCTTCGCCGACAACCACGCCGACTTTCTGGTGGTGATCTGCAACTTCACACCCGCCGTCCGCTATAACTACCGCATCGGCGTCCCGCAGGCGGGCTACTACCGCGAACTGCTCAACAGCGACGCGCCGATTTACGGCGGCAGCGGCGTCGGCAACATGGGCGGCGTGCAGAGCGATGCCACCGCTCAGCGCCAGTTTCCGCACAGCCTCAGCCTGACGCTGCCGCCGCTGGGAGTCCTCGTCCTGAAGCTGGAAGGCGCGCCCACCGAAAAAGAACCCGCCGAACCGATGACCATCGCTGTGGACGAACTGCCCAGCAACGTGGGCGTGAACTAAAGCCTTCCCGTTTACAGGGCGGCGCGCATCGCGGCGCAGAGGCGCGCGACCGCCTCGTCGAGCGCATCCGGCTCCAGCATGGCGAAGCACAGCCGCAGATGTCGATCATCCGGCGGAGTCACGTAGCTGCTGCGCCCGGCGAAAAACTTGACGCCGCGCTCCTGAGCAAACGGCTCCAACTGCGCCGCGCTGAGAGGCTCCGGCAGGGTCGCCCACAGGAATAAGCCGCCGTTGGGCACTGACCACTCCAGCCAATCCGGGGCGAAGCGATCCAGCGCGGCGACGAAACGGTCGTGCTTGGCGGCGTAGATCGCCCGCGCCCGCTGCACCTGCGCCTCGAACTCGCCGGAGCGCATGAAATCCGCCACCATTTCGGCGACCAGTGTATTCCCGGCGTCGTCCTTGAAGCGCTGGAAGTCCTGCACCTGATCCGTCGTCCCCCAAATCCAGCCGAGCCGCAGCGCGGGCATCACCAGCTTGGATAGAGTTCCGACGTTGATCACCTGCCCGCTGTCGTCGTAGGTTTTCAGGTAGGGCGGCGGCGGATCGCGGTAGTACAGCAGTTGATAGGTCGAGTCTTCGATCACGCTGAAGCGGTGCCGACGTGCCAATTCCGCTAACCCGGCGCGATTGGCGTCCGACGCGGTGATCCCGGTGGGATTCTGGAACGACGGGATCGCGTAGACCACTTTCAGGCGCTCGCCGTACTGGTCGATCAGCGCTTGCAGCGCGTTCAGATCGATACCATCTTCGCACAGCGGCACGGCGGCGATCTCGACGCCGCTCATGCGCAGCACGTAAGTCACAAAGTAGAAGGTCGGGTCTTCGACCACCACCACATCGCCCGGCTGAGTTCGCGCCCGGACGATCAGGTCAATCGCCGCAAGCGCCCCGCTAGTGATCATGATCTGCTTCGGGCGTGACCGGGACACCGCAGGTGCGGCTGACGAACTGGGCAATCTGCTCACGGATCGGGCGGATGCCGCGCAGATCGCCGCCGTACTGCCAGCCGCGCCCGGAGCCGAGCACTTCGGCGGCAAGCTCGCCGAAGCGCTGGCGCGGCGCGAGTTCAATGCCGGGATAGCCAGTTTTCAAATCATACAAAATTTGCATCAAACCATCCGCAGGTGCCAAAAATGAATACACTCAGTATATCCCGCTGTAACAAATCACGGGCTTTTGCATACAGAGTTCGATAGACAGAGGAAAATTCTTATGTATGGCACCATGATGAATACCCCTTTAACCCTGCCCCACATCCTTGAACACGCGGGGCGACTGTTCGGCAAGGTCGAGATCGTCTCGCGGATGCCGGATCGGTCTTTGCACACCTACACCTACGCCGATTTTTACCGCCGCACCCGTTTACTGGCGGAGGCGCTGCAAAAAGCCGGGCTTCAGCGCGGCGACCGGGTGGGCACGCTGGCGTGGAATCATTACGCGCATCTCGAAGCCTACTTCGGCATCCCCTGTGCGGGCGGCGTGCTGCACACGCTCAATCTGCGGCTGTCTCCGGTTGACCTCGCCTACATCATCAACCATGCCGGGGATCGCTTCGTGATCGTGGACGACGTGCTGCTGCCGCTGTTCGAACGAGTGAAAGACCAGATCAACGTCGAAAAGGTGATCGTGATCCCGCTGTCACGCCAGCCGATCCCCGACGGCTACGAGAACTACGAGCATTTCCTCAGCACCGCCAGCGGCAAGTTCGAATATCCCGATCTGGACGAGAACGAAGCCATGTCCATGTGCTACACCTCCGGCACTACCGGCAAGCCGAAGGGGGTGGTGTACTCGCACCGCGCCATGCTGATCCACACGCTGGCGGAATGTCTGCCGGGGAGCGTCGGCTTGAACCCGACCGATACCGTGCTGCCGGTGGTGCCCATGTTCCACGTGAATGCGTGGGGCTTGCCCTTCGCCATGACCCTGATCGGCACCAAGCAGGTGTACCCCGGTCCGTTCCTCGACCCGGTGAGCCTGCTCGACCTGTTCGAGCATGAGCAAGTCACCTGCACGGCGGGGGTGCCCACCATTTGGTTCGGCATCTTGCAGCAGTTGGAGAAGAATCCCAATGGCTGGAAGCTCACGCCGGGGATGCGCATGGTGGTCGGCGGCGCTGCCGCGCCCGAATCCATGATCCGCGCCTTCGACCAGCACAACCTGCGGGTGATCCACGCATGGGGCATGACCGAAATGACGCCGTTGGGCACGGTTTCAACCGTCAAATCCACCCTGCGCGATCTGCCGGAGGACGAGCAGTATGCCTACCGCGCGACTCAGGGGCTGCCCTCCCCGTTCGTGGACATCCGCGCGGTCAATGAGCAGGGCATCGCCCCGTGGGACGGCAAGACTATGGGCGAGCTTCAGGTACGGGGTCCGTGGGTCGCCGCCAGCTATTACAATCCCAGCGACCCGATCAACAGTTGGACTGAGGACGGCTGGTTCCGCACCGGCGACGTGGTGACGATTGACCCGGAGGGCTACGTCAAGATCACCGACCGCATCAAAGACCTGATCAAGTCGGGCGGCGAGTGGATCAGCTCGGTGGACGTGGAAAACGCGATTATGGCGCATCCGGCGGTCGCGGAAGCCGCCGTGATCGGCGTGCCGCACCCGCGCTGGCAGGAGCGCCCGGTCGCGGTGGTGGTGCTGAAGGAGGGACAGGAAACCACGCCCGCCGACATCCGCGACTTCCTGCGCCCGAAGTTCGCCAGCTACCAGATTCCCGACGACGTGATTTTCGTCGCGTCGCTGCCCAAAACCTCGACCGGGAAGTTTTTGAAGAGCGCCCTGCGCGAAGAATACGCCGATCACACCCTACCGGAAGGCTGATCGCGCGCGGCGGCGAGTCAAGGAGGAGCGTAGATGCACGACACCGAAGAACATCGGCGGCTCGCCGACTACCACGAGCGCAGGTCGAACTGGAAACATTGGGGTCCTTACCTGAGCGAGCGCGCGTGGGGCACGGTGCGCGAAGATTACAGCCCCGACGGAGACGCATGGGAGTTCTTCCCGCACGCCCACGCGCGCAGCCGGGTTTATCGCTGGAACGAGGACGGACTCGCCGGAATCTGCGACCGGAATCAATATCATTGCTTCGCGCTGGCGCTCTGGAACGGGCGCGATGCCATCCTCAAGGAGCGGCTGTTCGGCTTGACCGGCCCGCAGGGCAATCACGGCGAGGACGTGAAGGAATACTATTTCTACCTCGACAGCACGCCCACCCACAGCTACATGAAGATGCTCTACAAGTATCCGCAGGCAGCCTTCCCCTACGCCGATCTGCTGGAGGAGAACGCGCGCCGCGACTTCGAGGACTTCGAGTTCGAGCTGCTGGACACGGGCGTATTCGACGACAACCGCTACTTCGACGTGTTCGTCGAATACGCCAAAGCCGATCACGACGACATCTTGATCCGCATCGAGGTGGTCAACCGCGCGCCGATTCACGCCGAATGCGTGGTGCTGCCGACGCTCTGGTTCCGCAACACGTGGAGTTGGGGCTATCCGATCAGCCCCATGAACGACGTGCCGGGCACGCCCTCGATGCACCGGCGCGATCCGGTCGGCGACGTGCTGCGGTTGGAGACCAATCATCCCACCGTCGGCGCGTACTTTCTCTACGCCGAGGGCGCGAACGAGCTGGTGTTCACCGAAAACGAGACCAATACCGAGCTGCTGTTCCAAACACCCAACCGCACACCCTACGTCAAGGATGGGTTTCATCGCTACGTGGTCAACGGCGAGGCGGGTGCCGTGAACCCGGATGGCGTTGGCACCAAAGCGGCGGCGATCTACCGCCTGATGGTCGGCGCAGGCGAGTCGCGGGTGATCCGGCTGCGGCTGACCCGCAAAGCGCTCCAGCGCCCGTTTCAGGGCTTCAACAGCAGCTTCCAGAAGCGGATTCAGGAAGCGGACGAGTTCTACGCCGACATCCAGAACCCGCGCCTGAGCGCCGACGCCCGCGCCGTGCAGCGCCAAGCTTTCGCCGGGATGCTATGGTCGAAGCAGCTTTACTATTACGACGTAAATCAATGGCTGGAAGGCGATCCGGGGCTGCCGCCGCCGCCCGAAAGTCGCAAGTCCGGTCGCAACGCCCAGTGGGACTTTCTCAACAACTTCGACGTGATCTCCATGCCGGACAAGTGGGAGTATCCGTGGTACGCCAGTTGGGACTTGGGGTTTCACTGCATTTCGCTGGTGCTGCTGGACTCGGATTTCGCCAAGCGCCAGCTTGAACTGCTCACCCGCGAATGGTATATGCACCCCAACGGTCAGCTTCCCGCTTACGAGTGGTCGTTCAGCGACGCCAATCCCCCGGTTCACGCATGGGCGGCTTGGCGCGTCTACAAGATCGACGCGGCGCAGAACGGCAAGCCCGACCGTGACTTTCTGGAAAGCATCTTTCACAAGCTGCTGCTCAATTTCACGTGGTGGGTCAACCAGAAGGATGCCGACGACAGAAACGTGTTTCAGGGCGGCTTCCTCGGTTTGGACAACATCAGCGTGTTCGACCGTAGCGCCGCCCTGCCCTTCGCCGGGCAGATCGACCAGTCGGACGGCACGGCGTGGATGGGCTTCTACAGCCTGAACATGCTCAAAATCGCTCTGGAACTGTCAAAGGACGAGCCAGTTTATCAGGACATGGCGACCAAGTTCTTCGAGCATTTCCTCGCCATCGCCCGCGCGATCAGCGGCAGCGGCGGCGGCGATCATTCGCTCTGGGACGAGGAAGACGGCTTCTTTTACGATCAACTGCGGCTGGAAAGCGGCGAAACCAAGCCGCTGAAAATCCGCTCGCTGTGCGGGCTGATGTCGCTGCTGGCGGTCGAGACGCTGGAGCCGGACTTGCTGGAACAGCTTCCCGACTTCAAGCGCCGGATGCTGTGGTACGTCCGCAACCGTCCCCATCTGGTGGGCAACATGGCGAGCATTGACGTGCCGGGCGTGGGCGAGCGCCGCCTGATCTCGATCCTCACGGCGGATCGGCTGGCGCGGGTGGTGCGCTACATGCTGGACGAAACCGAGTTCCTATCGGATTACGGCATCCGCTCGGTCTCAAAGTATCACCTCAAGCACCCGTTCACCTTCAGCGCCGACGGCGCGTCGTTCACGCTCAGCTACCAGCCCGCCGAATCGCACAGCCGACTGTTCGGCGGCAACTCCAACTGGCGCGGACCCATCTGGTTCCCGATCAACTACCTCGTGATCGAGTCGCTGCAAAAGTATTACTACTACTACGGCGACGACTTCAAAGTCGAACTGCCCACCGGGTCGGGCAACATGGTCACGCTGGGCGAGGTGGCAACCGAGCTATCGCACCGCCTGATCCGCCTGTTCCTGTGCGACGGCGAGCGCCGCCCGATCTACGGCGAGACTGAGGTGTTGCAGACCGATCCCTACTGGCGCGACCTGATCCTGTTCAACGAGTATTTTCACGGAGACAACGGCGCAGGCTTGGGCGCCAGTCACCAGACCGGCTGGACCGGCTTGATCGCCAAACTGCTCCAACAGTCGGGCGGGTCGATGTAAATCCCATGCGGTAGGGGCACGGCAGCACCATGCCCCTACGACCACCATCTAAATCTGTCCATCTACGAGGAGAACATTCATGGAAGGTCTGAGTGGCAAGAACGTGCTGGTTACCGGAGGCAGTTCGGGCATCGGTCAGGCAATTGCGATCCGCTTGGGTGCGGAAGGCGCGAACGTCGCCATCAACTACCGCCGGGAATTGGAAGAAGCCAAACACACGCAGGAAGTGATTCACGAGGAAGTCGAGAGAGCCGTCCACAACTGCATGAGCCAGATCGCCGAGGCGGGCGGCAAGACTATTCTAGTGCAGGCGGACGTGTCCAAAGAGGACGACGTGAAGCGCATGTTCGACGAGACCTTCGCGGCGTTTGGCGGCATCGACATCCTGATCAACAACGCCGGGTTCCAGATCGCGGGCGATTCCGACCAGATCAGCATCGACAGCTTCGACCGCGTGATCGGCACCAATCTGCGCGGCGCGTTCCTGTGCGCGCAGCGGGCGATCCAGCACTTTCTGGCGGAGGACAAGCCCGGCATCATCCTGAACGTGTCCAGCGTTCACCAGCAAATCCCTAAGCCGCGCTTCCTGAGCTACTCGGTCAGCAAAGGCGGCATGATGAACCTCACCCGCACGCTGGCGCTGGAATACGCCGGGCGGAAAATCCGCATCAACGCGGTGGGACCCGGCGCGACCATCACGCCGATCAATCGGGCGTGGATTGACGATCCGGTCAAGAAAGCCGAAGTCGAGAAGCACATCCCGATGGGGCGCGCGGCGACCGCCGAAGAAATGGCGGCGGTGAGCGTGTTCCTCTGCTCCGACGAAGCCGCCTACGTCACCGGGCAAACCCTGTTCGTGGACGGCGGGCTGACCCTCTACCCGGATTTCCGCACCGCATGGTCGTCGGAGTAAGCGAACAATTCGCGGTTTCGAATTGGAGTGTACGCTCTATCGCGCCCCTACGACGTGCGACCTTCCGTTGTAGGGGCGGGTTTGAAGCCCGCCTCTACCATGATGAGCCAAATTTGAGAGGTAAGGAGAGCTTTCATGCAAGGATTGAGCGGCAAGAACGTGCTGGTGACCGGCGGCAGTTCGGGCATCGGTCAGGCGATTGCGATCCGCTTGGGCGCAGAAGGCGCGAACGTCGCCATCAACTACCGCCGGGAGTTCGAGGAAGCCAAACACACGGAAGACGTGATCCACCAAGAAGTCGGGGAAGCCGTCCACGACTGCATGAGCCGGATCGCCGAGGCGGGCGGCAAGACTATTCTGGTGCAGGCGGACGTGTCCAAAGAAGAAGACGTAACCCGCATGTTCGAGCAGACGCTCGGCGCGTTCGGCGGCATCGACATCCTGATCAACAACGCCGGGTTCCAGATCACGGGCGATACCGACCAGATCAGCATCGACAGCTTCGACCGCGTGATCGGCACCAATCTGCGCGGCGCGTTCCTGTGCGCGCAGCGAGCCATTCAGCACTTTCTGGCGGAGGACAAGCCCGGCATCATCCTGAACGTGTCCGGCGTTCACCAGCAAATCCCCAAGCCGCGCTTCCTGAGCTACTCGGTCAGCAAAGGCGGCATGATGAACCTCACCCGCACACTGGCGCTGGAATACGCCGGGCGCAAAATCCGCGTCAACGAGGTGGGACCCGGCGTAACCATGACGCCCCTCCACCGGGAATGGTTTGACGACCCAGTCCAGCAAGCCGAGGTGGAAAAGCATATCCCGATGGGACGCGCGGCAACCGCCGAGGAAATGGCGGCGGTGAGCGTGTTCCTCTGCTCCGACGAAGCCGCCTACGTCACCGGGCAGACCCTGTTCGTGGATGGCGGTCTAACCCTCTACCCGGACTTCCGCACCGCGTGGTCGTCGGAGTAAGCGAACGATTCGCCGTTTCGCGTGGTAGGGGCGGGTCTGATACCCGCCCCTACCGACAATTTCCCGGTCAAATCGCGGATCGCGTGATCCCGTCTTCATGAGATGTAAAATTCGCTCTCCTTTTCGGTTATAAAATTCAAATATTATGTTAAGATATACGGAGGTGTCACAAGGAGGCGGCTCGTGGGTGATTTCATCCGCTACATCTTCACGGAAGCACATGATCTCACGCTCGCCGGGATCGAGGGCGGACTGAAGCAGATTGACGCCGAGTTTTCGATCCTGCCGGATCAGGCAGCGCCCACCGGCGGCGATTTGCTGCACGGCTCGGAGATTTACGGCGAAGTCGAGATCAATCAGCCGGGCGATCAGGTGTTTCAGGAGGACATCGAAGACCTGAGCGACGAGCTTGCCGACTTCGACGACGCGGATAAGGCGCGGGTGCTGCAAGCCTTCGAGCGCGCCACTGGCATGATTGCCCTTCAGCTTTCCGAGCAAGGTCACGAACACTATCGCCAGATCGATCCGTTCTGGGATTGGCTGTTCGACCGCTATCCCGGTCTGCTTCAGATCGACGAAGAAGGCTACTACGACCAGCGCGAACAGGTACTGGTGGTCGAATGACACGGTACGAAAGTTGCAATATGCTCTAGAGAAAGTATCGCTCGATTTGAGAGTTCTGTATAATCGTCAAAGATTAGGTTAAGGTAGGGGGTTTTTCAGATGAAACGTTTGCTGATGGTTCTCGTGCTTGTGGCAGCTTTAGGCGTGTCGGCGATGCCGAGCTTCGCCCAGAGCGGTCCGGTGGCGTCGGTCAACACCGGAAGCTTGAACGTGCGCACCGGACCGGGAATGCAGTACGGCTCGATCGCGACGCTGCCCTTCGGCTTCGGCGTCAATATGGTCGCCCGCAATTCTGCAGGAAGCTGGATACAGATCGCGCTGACCAACGGCGTCACGGGCTGGGTGAACGTCAACTATCTGTTCACGCAGTTCAACACGCACAGCCTCCCGGTCAGCGACGTGCCGGTCGCGCCGACGGTCACGCCGACGGCGACGGTCACGGGAGCGCTGTCGCTCAACGTCCGCGTGGGTCCCAGCACCGACAACGCTGTGATCACGACGGTGCCGCTAGGGACGCGGGTGGTGCTGCTCGGTCGCAACTACAACTCCATGTGGGCGCAGGTTCAGCTTTCCGACGGGACGACCGGTTGGGTGGAAGCCTCGGCGCTGGACGCGACCGTCCCGGTGCGCAGCCTCGCGCTGGCGGATGGCAGCGTGTTCGTCCCGAACGCGCCGACCTATCCCGGCACGCCCGGCGGGAGCACCCACGCGACCACCTACGTGGTGCAGCCCGGCGATACGCTCTGGAAGATCGCGCAGCATTTCGGCGTCTCCATGAACGCGATTGCCGCCGCCAACCACATTTGGAACTGGAATCTGATTTACGCAAATCAGCAGTTGATTATCCCCGGATAATCAGGCTCGGTGGGGCGCGGCGAACGCGCCCCACTTCCACCGATAGCGCAATCGTCGCTGCCGCCGCGCGGACGGCTTTGTGCGCCCATTGCTCGGTTACTGACTGAGAGACCCCCTATGCTAACCCACATTGTTTTGTTCAAGCTGAAGGAACGCACCGCCGAAAACCGGATGGCGACCCGCGACCGAATCGCCCAGATCGAGGGCAGGATTCCGCAGCTTCGGTCGCTTCAGGTCGGGATCAACGAGCTGGAGACCCCCTTCTCCTACGATCTGGTCATGGTGGCGATCCTCGATTCGCTGGACGACCTCCACAGCTTCCAGACCCATCCGGTGCATCAGGAACTGCTGCGGGACGTGATGCCGCGCTACGAAGAATTCCATTCGGTCGATTTCGAGAGCTAAACCAGCCCTAAACCCGAATCAAACCATCAGCCGAGTCGGTTCGTTCAGACTTCTCATGACACGCTGATCTTTTCGCGTAGCGCAAAAAGCTAATTTGCTATAAAGTATGTTATAGAGTCTTATCTATTAGAAAAGCTGACGCCCATGACACAAACCTTTAAGTCCCGCAAACGCAGCTTGACCATCCTGTCGCTAATCCTTGTGTTGGTGTTACTGGTCTCGGTCGCGCCGATGGCTTCAGCAGCCCCCGCCGAAGGCGGCTCCTGCCTGTGGACGCATCTGGTGCGCCCCGGCGATACGCTGGGCGCGATTGCCTTCTATTACGGGACGACGGTCAGCGACCTGCTGACGCTGAATCCGCGCCTTTCGAGCGCCGACCTGATCTACTGGGGCACGACCATCTGCGTGAGCACCACCCAGACGCCGCCCCCGCCCTTCGGCAGCACCTACACGGTTGTGTCGGGCGACACGCTCGGCTACATCGCCTACCGCTTCGGCGCGCTGCTGGGCGATCTGGTGCGCACCAACAACCTCGGCAACCCGGACATCATCTTCTCCGGCGAAAACCTGAGCGTTCCGACACCCTGACCCCGCGATTCAACGAGAGGGCTTCGCTGAAGCCCTCTCATGCTTTCCGTATCACTCCAACAGCAGCCGCTCAGCGGTATCCAGCGCCGCCGAAATTTGGTCTTGATCCGCACTACCCCCACCCTGCGCCATCTGCGGCTGACCACCGCCGCGTCCGCCGCCCAGCAGCGGAAGAATCTGCTTGAGCAGCGCGTTCATGTCCTGCGGCAGATCGGCGCTGCGAGCCAACACCACCTGCGCCTTGTCTCCGCTGGTCGCCAGCAGCGCGACCGCGCGGGGCTGCTGCGCGATGCGGGCAGCCAGATCGCGTAGGTCGCCGAAGCTGCGATCCGGGTACACCCCCTTGACCAGTCGAATCCCGTCCCCATCCGGCGCGCCGGCGACCAGCCGCTCTGCCTCAGCATCCAGCAGCAGCCCGTTCGCCGCCTTGAGCGCGCGCTGCGCCGCCTTGAAATCGTCCTGAAGCCGCGCCACCGCCTGCGGAATCTCGCCGAGCGCGCAGGTCAAACCGGCGGCAAGCTGGTTGGCGATAGCGTTCTTCTCGCGGTAATCGCGCAGCGCCCGCCCGCCGCAGCAGAACTCGACCCGGGTCTTGTCGCCGCGCTTCTCCAGCTTCAGCACCTTGATCAGCCCGATTTCGCCGGTTCGCGCGACGTGAGTGCCGCCGCAGGCGGTTACGTCGAAACCGTCGATGTCGATCACGCGCAAGCCGCCGGTGAGCAGATGCTCCGGCAGCTTGCGAATCCGCACGCCCTCGGCGTCGTCCGGCTGAACGATCCGTGCCGTCACCGGACGATCTGCCCAGACCACCTCATTCGCCAGCAACTCGACCTGCTCGATGGTTTCGTCGGACAGATTCACGCGGTCGAGGTCGATGGTGATGCTGTCGGCGCTCAAGTGAAAGCCGACCGTGTGCGCGTCCGCGACTTGCACGAACGCTTGCGACAGGATGTGCTGCCCGGTGTGGTGCTGCATGTGATCGAAGCGCCGCGCCCAATCGACCACGCAGGCAACTTGATCGCCGCTCACCTCGCCGGACAGCACATGAATCACCGCGCCGTCCTCTTTGCGAGCGGTCACGTCGATCACGTCCGCGCCGCCGAGCGTCCCGGCATCGTTGGGCTGCCCGCCGCTGGTTGGGTAAAAGTAGGTCTGGTCGAGGATGACCGCCGGATGACCATCCTGCATCAGCCGCTCGACCACCCGCGCCGAAAACGCGCGGGTATAAGCATCGTCGTAGTAGAGTCGCATTTCCCTATCCGTCTATTTTTTACATTTTTTTACTCCCCAACTATAGCGCGTCTCCCGTGAGGCGTGCGAACGCCCGGTTGCGCCGCCTGTCAAACGCGCGATAATGAGAAGGGAACATCGTCGCGCTAAAAGTGAGTGAAATTCGCGGAGGACTTGTGAAAAAGTACTTGTTTCTCGTCATCGCCGCGCTGCTGATTCTGCCCGGCACACTGCTGGCTCAAAGCGATACCCTCAGCCGAGAGCAAATCAACCGTATCTCGAACAGCGTCGTCATGATCCTGACGCTCGACCAAAATGGACAGCCGTTCGCCAGCGGTTCCGGTACCATTGTGTCACCAGATGGCGTGATTTACACCAACCGTCACGTCCTCGAAAACGGGATGGATTTCGCCATCCTCACTCTGACCGACATAGGCGAGCCTGCTTTGCTCACCTACTATGCCTCGCCGGTGCAGATTCACCCGGATGTCGATTTCGCGGTGCTGAAGATCGACCGCGACGACAAGGGACGACCGATTGACACGTCCAACCTGAATCTGCCGACGGTGTCACTGGCAACCGACCAGCCGCAGATCGGCGACCGGATTTTCGTGTTCGGCTACCCGACGCTAGGCGATTCGCATCTGGTATTCACCAGCGGGTCGATCACCACCATCGAGAACGATACGCTCAATGGACAGCGGATTCCCTACTGGTATCAGACCGACGCGCAAATCTCGCCCGGCAACAGCGGCGGGTTGGTGGTCAACCTCAACGGCGAGATGGTCGGCATCCCGACCAAAGTGCGCGCCGAAGGCGAAACTTTGGGACGGCTCGGCGGCATTCTGAGCCTGTCGGTGATTCGCGGCGCGCTCAACAGTCAGGCGAGCATCCCGCTGCCGCTGACCGCGCCGGTTCCGGTCAAGTTCTCGACCAATCAGCAGCAGCCGGATCAATCACCGCCGAACAACCCGCAGCCGACCCAAGTCGCTCCGCACCCGAACAATCAGGGCAATAACCCGCAGCCGACTCAGAATTCGCCGCTGCCCAACAATCAGGGTAACAACCCGCAGCCGACCCAGAGTTCGCCGCTGCCCAACAACCAGTCCACCCAGCAGCAGCTTAACATCGAGATCACCAGTGTCGAGCACAACGTCACCTACAACGATATGGTGGGCATGAAGGTTCACACGCGGGCGGAAGCCGTCGGCTATCAAGGCGTTGACCTGCGCGCCGCCGTGTTCGCTTTCTGGGGCGACGATACGCCGATCATCGCCAACAACCGCGCCACCAGCGACCAGCGCTCGCCTGAGGGACAGCTCACGGTGCAGTTGGTGGTGACGCCCGGCTACGACGATACCGTGTGGGATGACATGTGGTTCTTCGTCCCCTACGACAGCTTCCCCGAAGGGCGCACCGGAACTTTCCCGGCTTACGTGGATGCGGAGTTGGGACTCGACGGCGAGGGCTTCACCGCCTTCAGCGACGTGTCGTCGTTCAACTACACCTACCCGGATCAGCAGTTGATCGCGGACATTACTAACATCGAGTTCGACACGCAGGTCAACAGGCAGCTTGGCATGAAAATCCACGCGCACCTGCAAATGATCGGCTATCAGGGGCAGGACGTGCGGGTCGGTGCGTTCTTTTACTGGGGGGACGGCACGCCGATCTCCGGCAGTGAAGCGCCGGTCGATAACCAGACGCCGACCGACGGCTATCTGACCGTTCAGGACGTGCTGACGCCCTCTTACGACAATTCGCAGTGGGATGACTTCTGGTTCTTCGTGCCCTACAGCTACTTCCCGACCGGGCTGCGCGGCGATCAGGATGCGTTTGCCGAAATAGAAATCGGAATCGATGGTCAGGGCTTCACAAGCTGGAGTCAGGACGAGAACTTCACGCTCAGTTACGGCAGCGGCGGCGGCGGGGGACTGAATTAAACGATTATCCCTTTGCGTAGGTATTATAGGGGCACGGCGTGCCGTGCCTCTAGCGGAAATTTCCCATATGTGAGAACCGCTTCAGTCAGCCAATCGGCTGACCGCCGAAGAAGCGCCGCAGTACGGCTTCGGCGGGCTTGTTGTGGAAGCTGTAACTGCTGTCCTGCGCGCCGCCCTGATTGGGATCGGTGTTGAGCGCCCACCAGAACACGCCCTGCCACCACGACTGCCCATCGAAGGCTTCGAACAGCGCTTCGTAGGCGTCCCGCTGCTCCTGAAGATCGACGATGCCTAGCAGCGACCAGTCGCCGGGCAGGATATTGGTGCCGTCCACGCTCTTGTAGCCCACTTCGGTCAGGATGATCGGCATATTCCAGTGGTTCGCCACCCCGCCGATCATGGCGACCGTGGGACTCCAGCCCAGCACCATCTGCGGCACGGTCGGGTTCTTGGTCAGCGTGACCGCGAAGTAGGCATCAATGCCGATAGCGTCAAGCTGATCCCACCACGAGATGCTGAGCGGCTCGACGTAGGTCAGCGCAGCGTAGGTCAGCGGACCGCTGTAGATGGCGCGAATCTGGGCGATCAGCGAGCGCCATTCCGCCACCCGCCCGACGGTTCCACTCAACTCGGTGCCGACCACGAAGTAATCAGCGTGGAGTTCCTGCGCCAGCGCTGCGTAATGGGTCATCATCTGGTCGTAGCTGGCGAACCACAGCGCCCACGACGCATCGTCCGAGCCGAAGTTGATGGAGAAGCGCCCGCTGGTGGCATCCGGGATGTGGCGCGGATCAACGTGAGGCTTGAACATCACCTTCAAGCCGTGCGCGTGCGCCTGCTGGATCACAGCGCGCAGGTCGTCGTCGGTGGCGTTGACCGGCGAGCCGCAGTTGATCGAGGTCGAGGCGATGGTGTCCTGATAACAGGTCACGATCACGGCGACCCAGTTCGCGCCGCTCGGCACGATAATACTATTGAGCGTGCGAGTCGAATCGGCGCTGGAAAAGTCCCCGCTCTGGCGCGAACTCGTAGCTGACGCCCTTCATGAAGTCTGGCGGGAATGGCTGCGGCTCGAATTCCGCCAGCGCCGGAGGCGAGAGGACGGTCACGAACAGCACGAAGATACCCACCACCATGAACGGAACCACTAAGACCAGACAACCGATCCGGCGCAGGGCGCGAAGCTTGGATTTGGGAGACGGCAGTTTAACAGGCGTCAGATCAGTTCGCTTTCTGTCTGCCACGAATACGACACCGGCGATATTTTAGTGCAAAGCTGCCGGAACGCTTAGACCCAGTTCTTGATCCGGCGGGTGACGCCCTCACCCCGCACGCAAGACGTGGGGGGTGAGGTTCGAGCGTTTACTCATAGCGCAGGACGTTGAGCGGCTTTTCGCCGGACGCGCTCCACGCAGTTGAAATGGCGGCGATCAGCGCGACCACCACGCACAGCAGCATCAACAGCAGCGCCGAGCCGACCGGAATCGCCGAGCTGGGCGCGCCAGACGCGCCGATCAGGATGACCAGCGCGACCAAGCCAATGCCCACGCCGATCAGCCCGCCGATCAAGCCGAGAATCCCGTTTTCCAGCAGGATCATGAACAGCACGCGCTCGCGCTGCAAGCCGACCGACTTCATCACGGCGATCTCGCGCCGCCGCTCCATGGTGGTCAGCGCGACCGAGTTGGCGATCACCACGCCGCCCACGATCAAGCCGAGTACCGCGACCATCGTCGGGAAGGCGGTGAAGGTGCCGAGCAGGTTGGTGATCAGCCGGGTCAGCGCCGCGTTGTCGATCACGAACACGCCGGGCATCCCCGAAAGCGCCGCGCGCACCGCTGCAACCTGATCCTTGTCCACCTGCGCGATGATGCTGGTCGAACTCGGCTGCACGCCCGCCGGAAAAGCGTCGGCGGGGGCGTAGTTCTGGGCTTCCGCAAGACCACTCAGCCCGCTCTGCGCGGTGATGCCGACCACCTCGAAGGTGATGGTTTGCACCGGCGATCCGCTGCCGCCCACCCCCAGCGGATTCCCGCCGCTCTGGATTTCAAGAGTGAGCTTGCTTCCCACGACGATCCCAGCTTCTTCGATGACCGGGTCGTCGCCGACAACGATGTAGGGCTTACCCGCGTCGTCGGGCGTCAACTGCCGCCCCTCCTTGAAGGTGTGACTGGGGGGCGCGCTCAAATCGGTCACGCCGATGCTGCCCAGCGCGGATTGCAGCAGTTGGAACGGATCGATCTGCTGCTGGAATCCCTTCGCTGCCCCCGCGTTGTTGATGGTGTCGCCGACGGATTGCAAGCGCTGGCGCAGATCGTCGGGGGTCAGCACGGTGTCGCCTTCCTGCACCGAAACCAGCTTCACGTTGTAGGCGCTCGACACCCGATACTGCTGGACGCCCGGCGTTTGATCGAGCCGCTGCTCGACGGCGCTGAGCTGAAGCGGCAGCCCCACGCTGATGGTCAGGTTGCCGCCGCTGGCGTCGCTCAGCGAGAACTGGAGCAGATTATTGACCGAATCCGCCAGCAGGGTGATGGTACTGAGCGAAAAGACGCCCACCACCAGCGCCAGCAGGGTCATGGAGGCGCGCCCCCGCCCGGCGAGCATCTGCCGCAGCGACAGCTTCAGGTCGATGATGCCGAAGGACGGCACGAAGTGCCCCACCAGCCAGATCAGCAGCGAAAGCAGCAGCAGGAGCATCCCCGCGCCGAAAAACGCGCCGGCGACGACGGCGAGCGCGGTCGTGAAGCTGCCGAGGATGGTCTGCGCGATCAAGCTCAGCACCAGAATGATCACCAGCAGCGCGAGCAGCGTCCGCACCCGCCCGGCTTTGGGGATCACGGTGTCGGTGGGGCGCAGCACCACGCCGGGGCGCACCTGCCCTGCCGTGAGCGTCGGCAGGAAGCCGAAGATGGTGGTGACGACCACGCCGACCACGAAGCCGGTGATGGCGGGCTGCGGCGCGAGGACGAAGGGCAAGTTGGTCGCCAGCAGCCGCTCGGCGACGCCGCGAATCAGGAAGGTCGCGCCCCAACCCAGCACGATCCCGATCAGGCTGCCGATGATGCCCATCAGCACCGCCTCGACCAAGAACAGGATAGTGATCTGCCCCGCCTGCAAGCCAAGCGTCTTGAGCACCGCGACCTCGACCGTGCGCCGCCGGACGATCACCTGCATGGTGTTAACGATGCCGATGCTGCCGATCAGCATGGAGAGCAGCCCCATCACCGTCACCAGTTGGTTGATGTTGTTGGAAATCTGGGTGTAACTCTGGCGCAGGTCTTGTGTGGTGGTAGTGCGGAGGAACGGGAACTGCGCCGCCAGCGCGTCGCTGATCGAGCTGACTTGCGACGGATCGGCGAGCTTGACGAACACGATCTCCGCCTGCGTTTTGGCGTCCGGGAACAGCGAAACCGCGCTGCTGTCCAGATAATAGAAGCCGAACAGCGAGAGCAGCATGTCCGACGACGGATTCTTGACCTCCTGCGCGGTTTCGACCACGCCCCGCACCGTGAAATCCGCGTCGGAGCCGCTGACCTTGACCACATCGCCGATCTTGGCTTTGAGCACCTGCGCCACCTGATCGCTCAGCACGATGTCGGTGGGCGCGGTGATCAACTGCGCCAGCGGCGTGCCATCCTCCGACGTGATCACGCTGTAGAACGGGTAGACCTGCGCCTGTACTAGCAGCGGGACGACCTGCGTCGCCTGCGCGTCGGTCGCCGGGATGACCAGCGAGGTGCCATTGCCGCCGCCCAAGAAGATGCTGATCTGGTCGGCGAGCGGCTGGCGGTAGGTGATCTGCGCCTGACCGGGATAATGCTGGTCGAGCCAGTTCTGGATCGCCTGAATGCCCGCCGCGCTGATCAGGTACTCGTCCTCCTGCTGCCCGAAGATCGACACGGTGTTTTGGTCGAGCAGACCGTCCTGCACGCCCTGCGTCACCGCGTCCTCGCCGCCTTGCAGGACGCTGGAGGTGGTCTGAAGCTGAATGTCGGCGCGGTTGCTCTCCTGCAAGCTGCCGGTGAGCGTGTTCTGGATCATCACCGCCAGCGTTTGCAGCGAGACAATCGCCGCGACGCCCGCCGCGATGCACAGCAGCGCGAAAAAGGTGCGCTGCCCGTTCACCCTCAGGTCGTTGAGCGAGTGCCGGATGTAAAAACTGAAATTTGCCAGCATGATCGCCCCCTTAATCCAACGACCGAAGCTCGCCAGTGGCGCGCTTGTCTTTGAGTAGCTGCACGGCGGCGCGCTCGGCGGTGGAGCGCGGATCGGCATCGCCCGCGATCTGCCCGTCCACCAGCGTGACCAGCCGATCCAACTGCGAGGCGACGTTCGGATCGTGGGTGACGATGATCAGGGTGGTGTTGGTGCGCTGCTGCACCTCGTGGAGCGCCTGCATCACCGTGTCGCTGGCTTCGCTGTCGAGGCTTCCGGTCGGCTCGTCGCACAGCATCAGCGGCGGATCGTTGGCGAGCGCCCGCGCGATGGCGACCCGCTGCTGCTGTCCGCCGGAAAGCTGAGTCGGGCGGTGATGCAGGCGGTCGCCCAAGCCGAGCATCTCCAGCAGCGACTTGGCGCGCTGGTTGGCGTTGGCTTTGTGATGCGCCGAAAACTGCATCGGCAGCGCGACGTTTTCCAGCGCCGTCAGCGTCGGGATCAGGTTGAAGAACTGAAAGACGAAGCCGATTTTCTCGTTGCGGATGCGGGTCAGCGCGCGCTCGTTCATGTGGGTGATGTCGGTGCCGTCAATAGTCACGGTGCCGTCGGTAGGCGTATCCAGCCCGCCGATCAAGCCAAGCAGGGTCGATTTCCCGCTGCCCGACGGACCGATGATGCCCATGAACTCCCCGCGCGAGACCATCAGCGAAACGCCGCGCAGCGCGTGAACGGTCACTTCCCCCAGCCGCAGGTCTTTGCGCAGGTCTTGCACGCGCAGGACGATGTCTTGTGCCATGTTTCCCCCTCAATCATCGATCAGGTAACGCTGTATATACGTATTAGGCGCGAATAAGTCGCGGAATACAGCAATTCTATGCCCGATTACGAAACCGTAATCCGGCTGTAACCCTAACGAAATCCTCAGCGGACAAGGTAGGCGTAGCTGCGCTATGATAAATACGGCAGCTTTTTAAAGATGAGGCACTCCTCTTATGCTCCCCAAGTCGATCCGTTGGCGTCTTCCGCTCAGCTACGCGAGCATTGCGCTGCTGGCGACGATTGCGTTGGGCGCGGTGCTCCTGACCACACTGCGCGGTTATTATGCTATGCGCGAACACGACAATCTGCAAAACAACGCCACCTTGATCAGCGACGTGGTGTCGCGCATGTATGACCGCGACCTGCCCCAGCCGCTGATCGGCAGCGTGATCAACGCGGCGGGCTTCGTCACCCAGTCGCGCGTGCAGTTGTACGACCCGCAGAATAATCTGATTGCCGATTCGGGGAACCCGTTCGAGAAGCGCGTGATCGCCCTCAACGCCGACGGCGCGCCGCCGGACGCCAGCGCCATTTTCATCAACGGCTTGCCGGATGCCCACTATATCACCCAGCCGGGCGCAGACAGCGACTCGACCTCCGGCGGCTTCTGGATCGCCGGGCAGCAGTCGGATAGCAGCAGCGAAACCGCCCCGGCGCCACCGAATCCGTATATGTTCAGCGTGTCCGGCTCACCTTATGGCGTCGGCTTGCGGCGTGAATTCAGCGCTGACAGCCATTCCGACCAATCGGTGCAGCTTCCGGTCTACGACGCCAACCAAACCCTGCTCGGCAGCATCACGGTGTCGAACGGACCCGCCTACGGCACCGAGATCATCGACGGCATGACGTGGGCGCTGATCGGCGCGGGCGCGGCGGCGGTCGTGCTGGCGGCAGTGGTCGGCTGGTTCATGAGCCGCACCATCACCGCGCCGCTGTTGGTGCTCAGCCGCGCGACCGCGCAGATGGCGAACGGCGAGCTTTCCACCCGCATCAGCACCAACCGCGCCGACGAATTCGGCGTGCTGGCACATTCCTTCGACGAAATGGCGCAGCGAGTCGAAGCCACCGTGATCGCGCTGCGGCGGTTCGTCGCCGACGCCGCCCACCAGATTCACACGCCGCTGACCGCCGTTCACGCCGACCTCGAACTCGCCGCCAGCGAGCCGGATCACGAGCGGCAGCAGATGTTCATCGAGCGGGCGTTCGCGCAGCTCAAGCGGATCGAGGCGCTGACCAACGACCTGCTCGACCTGTCGCGGCTGGAAGCGCACGCGGTCGATGATCGGCGCGCGCTGGTCGATCTGGTGGCGCTGGTGAGCGAACTCAGCGAGCAGTTCGCCTCACGCGCCGAGCAAGCCGGGATCAACTTCAACGTGGATGCGTCGGATCAGCCGGTTCGCGCGACCATCAACGAGACCCAATTCCGGCACGCCATCGGCAACCTGCTCGACAACGCCATCAAGTTCACGCCGGAGAATGGCACCATCACCGTTGGCGTGCGGCGCGACGGCGACCAAGCCGAGTTGTGGGTCAACGACACCGGGATCGGCATCTCGGAAGAAGACCTGCCGCAGTTGTTCAATCGCTTCCACCGGGGACGCAATGCCGCCGCCTATCCGGGCAGCGGCTTGGGGCTGGCGATCATCAAAGCCATTGTCGAAGGTCATCACGGCGAAATCAGCGTCCGCAGCAAAGCCGGGGATGGCACGCACTTCGAAGTACGAGTACCCGCAGGAGCATAGCGCAGCCATGAGCGCCCACATTTTGCTGATAGAAGACGATCCCGCCGTCGCGCGCAGCCTGCAAGACGGTCTCACGCGCGACGGGGGCTACCCGGTCACGTGGAAGGCGTCGGGATTGGAAGGGATTCGCTACGCCCGCGACCAGAATCCGCATTTGATCATCCTCGACGTGCGCCTGCCGGATGGGTCGGGCTTCGACTTCTGCCGCCAGATGCGCCAGCTTGGGCTGCGCCAGCCGATCCTGATGCTCACGGTGCAGCGTGAGGAAACCGACAAGGTGCTGGGCTTGGAGATGGGCGCGGACGATTACGTGACCAAACCCTACAGCCTGCGCGAACTCCTGTCGCGGGTGCGGGCGCAGCTTCGCCGAGCCTACGGCGAGCTTTCCAGCGCCGACGCCGATCTGCTGCACGTGGGCGAGTTGATGATCGACCGGGGGCGCGGGCAGGTCTGGCGCAACAACCAGTTGATCCTGCTGACGCCGACCGAGTTCCGGCTGTTGGTGTATCTGGCGCAGCACCCGAATCAGGCGCTCAGCCGCACCCAAATCCTCGATGCGGTCTGGGGCTACGACGCCGACGTGGACAGCGAGCGCGCCGTCAACGTGCATATCCGCCGCCTGCGGGAAAAAGTCGAAATCGACCCCAGCAATCCGTCCCTGATCATGACCGTGCCCAGCATCGGCTATCGGCTGGTCTCCTGATTGCCAGTCTGTAATTCACCTGAAACCGGGCTGCAACCGCCTTCGGTTACGCTGATAGGCGTGACTATTGGAATGGAGGCAGTCTCATGCGTAAGTTGCAAGTTTTGCTGGTACTGGTGATGGTGGCGGTGCTCGGCGTGGGCGTGATTCACGCCGCTGATCTGGACGGCGTGCCCGTGTTCACCGATGGACGGGTCAACAACTGGCAGATGGACGAGCCGGTCGCGGTCTACTGCGTGTTCGACTACAGTCAGAACGTGAACGTCGGCGTGTTCCAGCGGGTCGAAGTGTGGGGCTTGGATGGCAATAAGCTGCTTCAGGCGACCGCCGCGCAGATCGACGCCGCAGCCGCTCCCGCAACCCTCGACAGCGAGTGGAGCTACACCCTCTCCAAAGTCGCGGACAATACCTTCGAAGTGACCGCGCCGGACGGCTACAGCTTCACGTGGCAGCGCGGGGACACCGACTGCTAGCACATTCTCCAGAATTGGGTCTTCTGGAAGGGCATGGCGGCGCCATGCCCTTCTGTTTTATAATCAGCGCGGTGCTGGATACCCCTGCCCCGCGCGTTATTTGTTCCGGTCTTCGCACAGGCTGATTACGAAACCGTAATCACCATGCAACCCCGCCGAAATCTGTCAATGCCACGCTCGTGAGCAGACGTACACAGGAGATGTTTTATGCTGCCTAAAAGATGGTTTCTGCTTGCTGCATTGGTTGTGCTAATCCTGCCGTTTTCGTCGCTGGCGGCACAGGATCAGCCGACCATTTCGATTGCGCTCCCCGAAAATCTGCGCAACATCGTTGACGAAAGCACTTTCAGCGATTTCGAGACTGCCAACAACGTCAAGGTTTACGTCAACTACGTGAGCGCGTCGATCCCGCCGATTTCCGCTGGCGCGGACGCCTATCTCGACGGCGTTGCCAGCTACGTGTCGTCGGCGGACGTGCTCTATGTGAACGACTTCTCGTATGCTGCGACCCGCGCAGGCTACATCCTCGACTTGAGTCCGCTCACCAGCACCGACCCGAACCTGAACCCGGACGACTTCTATCCGGCGGCGTGGAACTCGGTGCAGTGGGAGGGCGGCGTGTGGGCGCTGCCCGTGAGCATCGACGCGACCATGCTGATCTACGACCCCGATTCGTTCGATCAGGCGGGCATCCCCTACCCCAGCGACCGCTGGAGCATGGACGACCTCGCCAGCGCCGCCAAAGCGCTCACTCAGTACGACTCCAACGGCAACGTCAGCGTGCCCGGTCTTTCAACTTTCGGCAGCACGGCGGCGCTGTTCCGCAGCTTATATGGCAAAAACTTCTTTGACGACAGCGGCAATCCCAGTTTTGACGATCAAACGCTGGAAGATATGCTGACCACGTGGCAAGACCTCGTAAGCAGCGGCGTGGTTGGCTCGACCTTCACCGGCGGCAGCAATCAGGTGCCGATGCGGATCATGGGCAGCTTCGGGCTGCGGCTGCCGCGCGGCTCCAACCAGACCGCTCCGGTGGCGCTGGCGCTGCCCGGCGGCAGCGTCGGGCTAAGCATGGACGCGGTCGCGGTCAGCAGCGGCACGCAGCAGCCGGAACTGGCATACGCGCTGGCGGAGTTCATCTCCAACAATACGCAGTTCACCAGCCTCGGCTTGACCGGCGGCGTCCCCGCGCGCCAGAGCCTCGCCGGGCAGCAGTCCAATCAGAACGGCGGCGGGAATTTCACGACCGGACCCGGCGGCAACGCTGGCGGCGGTAACGCTAGCGGCGGTCCCGGTGGTGGTGGCGGCAGAGCGGTTCAGGTGTTTGGCGGCAATTCGCCGGAAGTGCAGGCGGCGCTGGATCAACTGCTGCCGGACGCGCTCACGCTAAACGACGAGCAGTATTCGGATTACGTCAACAGCGCGCTGAACCTGATGTCCAGCCAGAGCCTCGATGCGCACACTGCCTTGCAGCAGGCGGAGGCGCAGGCGATCAGCGACCTTCAGACCGCCTCGGATCGCCGCTCGTCGGTGAACGTGGTGGTCGCCACCCCGCCCCCGCCAGTCGTGCTGCAACCGGGCGAGATCGCGCTCAACTTCGGGATTCAGGGCGGACCGGTCACGGCGAATCTGGATCAATGGCAGCAGCTTGGCGCGGATTTCGCCAGCACCGATCCCGAAGTAGGCGAGGTCAACATTGACACGCAGGGCGGCGGCGTGAACCAGTTCGCGCAGAACGACGACTGCTTCTATCTCGGCTCGAACGCCGTGCCCGGTCTGGACGAAACCACCATCATCAACCTCGATCCGTATCTGGATACCGATCCGAATTTCGATCCAAACGACGTGATCGCGGGCGTGATGGCGCAGATTCAGAAGGACAATCACACGTGGGCGTACCCGCTGACCATTCAGGCTCAGACCATGAGCTACAACCAGCAAATCTTCCAGCAGGCGGGCGTGCAGGAGCCGAGCGACGGCTGGACGGTGGATCAGTTCGCCAATGCGCTGCAAACCCTCACCGATTACCTGCAAAAGCCCGCCTTCGTTCCGCGCGACCTGAACGGCGAATCGGTGATGATGCTGGTGGCGGCTTACGGCGGTCTGCCGATTGACTATCGCACCAACCCGATCACCATCAACTTCACCGATTCGGCGACCGTCAACGCGATTCAGCAGGTGCTTGACCTCGCCAAGAATGGCTACATCAGCTATCAGCCGATTATCAGCGGCGGCGGCTTCCGCATCGTGGCGGGGGGCGATACCAGCGACGCCATCACCACCGACGCGCTCGCCGGAATCCGACGCTTCCTCGGCGGCGGCGGTTCCAGCGGACGCAATACCTATCGCATGGTGACCTTCCCAACCGGAATCTACAACGCCGCCAGCTACACCATCGGCACCGGCTACATCAGCGCTACCGCCCAGAACAGCGACGCCTGCTACCGCTGGCTGAGCTACCTCGCGCAGCACGTCACCGTGTTCGGCGATATGCCGGTCCGCCTGTCGCAGATCAACGACCCGAACATGCAGCAGAGCTTCGGCGACAACGCCAGCTTCTACAGCAGTTTCGCTCAGGAACTTGCTGCCCCCAACACTATCATTTTCCCGACGGCGGCGGGCGGCAACGTCAACGTGAGCGATTTCATCGTCCAGTTCTGGCTGAACCGCGCCTTCGACAACTACATCTCCAACGATGCCGACCTCAACGCCGAACTGAGCGACGCGCAAACCTACGCCGATGCCTTCGAGCAGTGTATTCAGGCGCTCCCGCCTGAAGATCAGACTGGCGGAGGCGGCGGCATCGCACTCAACACCAGCACCCGCGACTGTGCCACCACCGCCGACCCAACCATGAATACCCTGTTCTCGGCAGCGGGCGGCTGATCGCATTTCGTTCGGGGACGGGGTTCTTCGCTGCTCCGTCCCCACCACAAACAAGTTTACGGGGGATAGATGTTTCAACTGGTTGACCGCCTGCTGTTCGCGTTGGAGCGGCTGTGGCAGCACCGCGTGCTGGTTCTGTGGACGCTGGTGGGCTTGGCTGCCGCGACCACGCTGGCGCTGAGCCTCACGCTCTACGTAGATGCGGTCAACACCAGCCTGCTCACCTCGCATCTGGGCGATCCGCCCTACGCCTTCCGATTTCGCTATTTAGGCACGTGGAACGGCAACATCAGCCCGGCGGACGTGACCAGCGCCACCGCCGCTATCGAGTTCGGCTTCACCCACACGATTGGCTTGCCGGTGGCGCAGGCGGTGGATTACGCCAGCGGCGGATCGTGGAATGTGGCATTGGACGGTGCGGGCAGCCTCGGAACGCTCAAGCTGTCTTCGCTGGACGGCGCGGACTCGCTGATGCAGATCGTCTCCGGCGAGTGGTCGCCCGGCGCGACCAGCGACGACGGCAGCATCCCGGTGCTGCTGCCGGACACTATGCTTTACTCGATGGGCGTGGAAGTCGGGGACACGCTGACCGCCACCCGATCCGGCTATCAGCCGACCAAGCTGAAAGTGGTGGCGCTCTGGCATCCCATCGACGCCAGCGACCCATCGTGGCTGTTCCCGCCCCGCTTCTTCGACAACGTGATCCTGATGCAGACCAGCGACCTGCAAGCGCTGTTCGCGCAGGGCAGCAAGCCGGTCGAGGAGACCGCGTGGTATCTGAACTTCGACGGCAGCAGCCTGCGCACGTCGGACGTATCGACCCTGATCAGCAACATCAACAACGGCATCCGCGACGTGAATCAGGTGCTGCCCGGCATCCGGGTTGACCTATCGCCCACCGACGGCTTGCAGAAATTCGTCACCGAAGTGAACACCTTCACCCAGCAGTTGGTGATCATGAGCCTGCCGGTCGGCGGGCTGGTGCTGTACTTTGTCGCGCTGGTCGCCGGGCTGCTGGTCAGCCGACAAGCCGAGGAAGACGCGGTGCTGCGCAGCCGAGGGATCAGCCGGGGCGCGATTTTGCTGATCCACGTGATGATGTGGCTAATCCTCACCGGAACCGCGCTGGTGATCGGGCTGATCCTGTGCCCGGCAATCGTGCGGCTGGTGGGCGAAACCACCTCGTTCTTGCGCTTCGACGGCACCAATCCGCCGCTGAACGTGGTGTTCACGCCGCAGGCGATTGCGGCGGGCGCGATCACCGGGCTGATCGCGTCCAGCAGCGGCTTGTATCTCTCGTGGCGCAGCAGCGCGCAGACCATCACCAGCTTCAAGCGCAGCACCGCGCGCGCCTCGAAAGCATGGTGGCAGCGCGCCTACCTCGACCTGCTGCTGCTGATCCCGGCGGTCTACGTGCTGTACACGCTCTGGAAGCAGGGCGGGCTGACCACCAGCGCCGACGATCCGTTCAGCGACCCGCTGGCGTTCGTCGCGCCGACCTTGTTCTCGCTGAGCGTGACCCTGCTGTTCCTGCGGCTGTTCCCGGCGCTGCTGAGCGTCCTAGCGCGCTTCTTCTCCATCGGGCGGGGCGTGGCGATCATGATGGCGCTGCGCGAGATCACCCGCTCGATTGGGCGCTATCGCGGCACGCTCTTGATGATGTGCTTCACCCTCAGTCTGACCGGATTCACCGCGTCGATGGCGAGTACCATCGACCAGACCCTCGCCGATTCGGTCAACTACCAGATCGGCGCGGACGCGGTGATCGTCACGCCGACCGACGCGCAGACTGCAGGAAGGCAGCGTAGACGCCAGCACCGGGCAGACCACCGTTACCGTCACCGGGTTCAACACCCTGCCCGCCGACGACCTCAAGACCATCCCCGGCGTGCAGCAGGTTTCGCGGGTGGGGCGCTACCCGGTGCAGATCATCTTGCAGAACCAGCGCGTCAGCGGGACGATCCTCGGCATCGACCGCGAGTCGATTGCCGCCGTGACCCGCTTCCGGCAGGACTACAGCAGCCAGCCAGTTGCCGACCTGTTCAACCTGCTGGCGGGCAACCGCACCGGCGTGCTGATCAGCGCCAAGACCGTCAGCGACTACAACTTGAAAATCAACCAGCAGATTCACATTCAGGTTCAGGCTTTGGGGACGTGGTACGATGAAACCGTGCCGATTCTGGGCGTGCTGGATTACTTCCCTACCCTCGACCCGCGTCAGGGCATGTTCCTGATCGGCAGCCTCGAACCGATCTTCGAGACGGTCGGCACCGAGCTGCCCTATGACCTGTGGCTGAAGCTCGATCCGAATGCCGACCTGAACGCCGTCCGCTCGCAAGCCGAGTCGCTGGGTTATCCCATCGTCCAATTCGAAGACCCGCAGACCGCGCTGGATCAAGCCCGTGCCGAGCCATCGCGCCGGGGCGTGCTGGGATTTCTCTCGGTCGGGTTCGTGGCGTCGATCCTGCTGACGCTGGTCGGCGCGATCATCCAGAGCGCGGCGTCCTTCCGGGCACAGTCGGCGCAGTTGGGGTCGCTGAGGGCGATGGGGCTTGGCGGATTGTCGGTGGGGATTTATCTTTTTCTGCTGCAAGCGCTGATGACCGGGGGCGGCGTGCTGAGCGGCACCTCCATCGGCGTGGCGACGACGCTGCTCTACCTGCCCCTGCTCGATTTCAGCGGCGGGCTGCCGCCCTATCTG
Organism: uncultured Chloroflexia bacterium; assembly: GCA_963814185.1. Taxonomy (GTDB): domain Bacteria; phylum Chloroflexota; class Anaerolineae; order Aggregatilineales; family Phototrophicaceae; genus Flexifilum. Next base: position 1,993,985 of record CAWFCF010000004.1, read on the forward strand.
GTTCGGGTGGCGTGGGGCAATATCATTCTGGTGTACGCCGCCTTCGCGGGGATTTTATTCGTGGTCACCTTCGGCACGACTGCGTTCCTCGGTCGTGAGCGGCTTTCGACCATCGTCAAACTGGGAGATGCCTAGCCTTGCGTCTTTGCTTCGGTTCTCGACCTCACCCGGTCTCGCTGCGCTCAGCGATCTCCGGTCGCCCTCCCCTCTCCCTATGGCTGAAGGGGCAACAGTTGAAAATGAGAGGCGACATAGTGCCGCGTGGATCGCGTGTAGGGGCGGGTCTAAGACCCGCCCCTACGAGAACAATTCGCATTCGAGTAACGATATGTCGTCCTCCCCTCTCCATAGGGAGAGGGGTTGGGGGTAAGATTGGGGTAGTGGTTCTCATCCTGCTGATAGTGTCTGCCTGCACCGGGACTCCGAATACCGCGCAGCAGCAGGCGACTTCGACTCCGATCCCGACCGCGCCCGCCGTCGCGCCGCCGACTTACGCCGTCCAGCGCGGGGACGTGGAGGACATCTTCGATTTCAGCGGGCGCTGGGAGCCACGCGATCAGGAACAGTTGGCGTTCGAGGTGGGCGGCGCGGTGCGGCGGGTCAACGTGCGCCGGGGCGACAGTGTGACCTCAGGCGAACTGCTCGCCGACTTGCAGATCGACGACCTCGAAAATCAACTGGCGTCGGCGCAGCTATCGCTGCAATCCGCGCAGGCGAGCGTGGAGTCGAGTTCGCAGAGCGGCGTGCAGTCGGTATCCGACGCCGAGATCGCGCTGGCGAACGCGCGGCTCAGCCTCCAGAACGCGCAGAACAATCTGCCGTGGGAGCAGGTCAATTCGGCGCAGCTTTCGCTGCAATCGGCGCAGCAGTCGGTCGATAACGCCCAGCGCGCCTACGACAACGCGGTCAGCCATCCCGAAGCGGCAAACGCGGCATCGGCGGTGGATTCGGCGTATCAGCAGTTGCTCTCCGCGCAGAACAGCCTGCGCTCGGCGCAGAACAGCTACTACTCGGCGGCGCAGAGCTACAACAACTCCGAAGCCCAGTTGAAGACCCAGCAGAACAACGTGATTCAGGCGGAACTCAACCTGCAAAAAGCGCAGCAGAACGCCGCCGAAGGCACCTCCAGCGATCAAGTGCAGTCGGCGCAGTTGAACATCGACCAGATCAACCAGAAGATCGCCCAATCATCGCTGTACGCGACCATCGACGGCGTGGTGCTGGACGTGACCATCAAGCCCGGCGACAGTGTGACCGCCTACAAAGCCGTGATCACCATCGGGCGACCCGACCCCAAAGAGGCGATTGCCAACCTCGCCTTCAACGACGCCCAGAACCTGAGCGTGGGCATGGTAGGCGTGTGTCAGGTGGTCAACCAGCCGGATACCGCCGTGCAGTGTGTCGTCCGCCGAATGCCGATCAGCGCGCAGGACGCCGACCAGACCACGCGAGTCGCCGCCACCCTGCCCGACGTTGCCGAGGGGCAGTTGATCGACGTGCAGATGCCGCTGCAAGTCAGCCACGACGTATTGTGGCTGCCCCCGGCGGCGATCCGCACCTTCCAGAACCGCACCTTCGTGGTGCTGCAAACGCCGGATGGTCCCCGCACGGTGGACATCACCATCGGCTTGCAGACCGACGACCGGGTCGAAATCACCAGCGGGCTGAACGAGGGCGACGTGGTGATCGGGCAATGACCGAATACATAAGCTGTCACCGGATCGTCAAGGTCTACCGCGTGGGCGGGCACGAATTGGTCGCGCTGCGCGGCATCGACTTCCAGATGGAGAAAGGCGAGTTCGTCGCCATCATCGGACCGAGCGGCGCGGGCAAAAGCTCGCTGCTGAATCTGCTCGGCGGGCTGGATACGCCGACGGCGGGTCAGTTGATCGTGGATGGCAGAAACCTGCTCGAACTCAAGGGGCGGTCGCTGGCGGATTACCGCCTGCACCGGGTCGGGTTTCTGTGGCAGCAGGTCAACCGGAATCTGCTGGCGCATCGCTCGGCGCTGCGCAACGTCACCCTGCCGATGATGCTGGCGGGCGTCCCCTTCTGGAAGCGCGCGAAGCAGGCGAAAGCGCTGCTGGAAGCGGTCGGCTTAGCCGATCACGTCTATAAGAAGCCGGAAGCCCTCTCCGGCGGTCAGCAGCAGCGCGTCGGGATCGCGGTGGCACTGGCGAACAACCCGCCGCTGCTGCTCGCCGATGAGCCGACTGGCGCGCTGGATCGGCAGAGCGGCGCGCAGGTGATGGCGCTGCTGGCGTCGCTGCGCGAGCGCTTCGGGCTGACCGTGCTGATGGTCACACACGATCTGGCGATAGCTACCTACGCCGACCGGGTGCTGACCCTGCGCGACGGCGCGCTAGGTCAGGATTTGTCCCGTGTCGCCGACGAATCGCCCAGCTTCGACGACAGCGGGCGGATTCGCCTGCCGGACGCGGTGCGCGCGCAGTTGTCCGAAGCGCCGCACATCTCGGTGGAAATCCGACCGGAGGGCGTGCTGCTGCGTCCCGAAACCGAACTGGACGAGGACGCCGGATTCGGCGAGGTTGTCCCGCAGGATGCGCCGCCGGAACGCAAGGGGCGCTTCCGCCTGCCGCTGCGCCGCCGGGTGAAATCATGAGCACCAACGGCAAAGCGCCGCATCCGCGCGTCGAGGTGCATGGCGTCGAGCGCTCGTTCGGCTCCGGCGAGACGCTGGTGCGGGTGCTGCGCGGCGTCGATCTGGTCGCCATGCCCGGCGAGCGAGTGGCGCTCTACGGACCCTCCGGCAGCGGCAAAACCACCCTGCTCAACCTGATCGGCGCGCTGGATCGCCCCAACGCCGGAACCATCTGCGTCGGCGATCAGGACATCCTCAAAATGAACGACCGACAGCGCGCCAAGCTGCGGCGCAAGCGCATCGGCTTCATCTTCCAGAGCTACACGCTGATGCCCACCTACACCGCCTACGAAAATGTCGATCTGGCGCTGCGGCTGCCCGGAATCGGCTATTTCGAGCGGCGCAAGCGCTCCACCGCCGCCCTCAACGCGGTCGGCTTGAGCGCGTGGCAGGATCACGTGCCCGACGAGTTGAGCGGCGGTCAGCGCCAGCGGATTGCGGTCGCGCGGGCGCTGGCGCTTCAGCCGGAATTGATCCTCGCCGACGAGCCAACCAGCGGCTTGGATTCGCGCACCGCGCGGCGGATTCTGGCGCTGTTCGAGGCGATTGCGCACGCGCAAGGTACCACCTTTCTGATCGTCTCGCACGATCCGATGGTCGCCACCTACGTGGATGTCGCCTATGACCTGCAAGACGGGCGGCTGGCGCCGCACGCTACGCAAAAGGAATCAGCCCGATGATGATGCGATTTATCCGTATGGTGTTCGTGGTGGTCGCGCTGCTGGCGAGCGCCTGCACGCTTCAGGCGACCCATCCTCAGAGCGTGCCGATTCTGTTTCAGGGCGCGGCGACCGCCACCGAAACCATCCCGCCATCAACTCCGCTGCCCTCGCTGACGCCTTCGCGCACGCTGCTGCCGCCGCCCACCTTCGAGCCGCCCACGCTGACGCCGATTCCGTCGCTGACACCCGTCCCGACGCTCACCGCCACGCTCGATCTAGGCGTATCGATCCCCGGCTTGAACGGGCTGGAAACGCCCACGCCGGAAGGCACCCCCGGCTGCGAAGTCCGCAAGGACTGGAAGCTGACCTACACGGTCAAGCCGAACGACGCGCTTTCGCGCATCGCCGCGATGTACAACACCTACGCCAACACGCTGGCGGAGGGCAACTGTCTGACCGATCCCAACGTGATCAGCGTGGGGCAGGTGCTGCACGTCCCCGGCGAGGTTCAGCCCACCGAGCAGAGCTACGACTGCAATTGGACGCTGCTCACGCCGATGGACGGCACGCTGGCGATCCCCGGCAGCGGCACGCTGACCTTCGACTGGCGCGGCCCGCGCGCGCCGCGCAACCTGATCCGCATCTACAAGCCGGACGGCAGCACCTACGAGGACGTGATCGAGCTGCGCCAGAACGAGACCATCGACCTGAGCGAAATCCCGGACGCGGGCACTTATACGTGGTACGTCTACCCGCTGGATCAGAACTTCGTGCAGATTTATTGTCACGAAGGCGGCCCGTGGACGTTCACCAAAGCCCAGATGCCCACGCCCACCCCGACCATCAGTTCCCCGGTTGGCGGCGGCGGCATCGGCGGGTGACAACGACGCGGGTAGGGGACGGTACTATAAAGGGCGAACAGGTGGGTTCGCAGCTACCCGCTGTGAAAGCGCGCGGCTTCCCGCTATAATTCGGTTATTAAGTCACCGAAGGAAGCCGAATGCAAAATCAAGCCACGCTGCTCTACCATCTTCAGCTTGTGGATCAGGATATCGCCCGGCATCGCGCCCGCCTGACCGAGATTGACGCCAAGCTCAACGGCGATAAGTCCGTGATGCAGGCGACGCGCCAGTTGAGCGACGCACAGGAGGCGCTCAAGCCAGTGCAAGTCCACGCCCGCGCCCTCGATCTGGAAATCAAGTCGGTCGCCGACAAAGCCAAAACCGCCGATGCCAACCTGTACAGCGGGCGCATCACTAGCCCCAAAGCCCTGCAAGAACTCCAAGACGAAATCGATTCGCTCAAGCGGCGGCAGACCCAGCTTGAGAACGAAATGCTCGAAACCATGATGACCGTCGAAGCCAATCAGGGGACGGTCGCCGGGGCGGAGGAGGCGCTCACCCAAGTCCGCACCGCCTTCGCCAGCGAGCAGACCGATCTGCGGGAAGAGCAGGGGCGGCTCGCCGTCGAACTCCCCCAACTGGAGCAGAAACGGGCGGATATGGCGCTGGGCGTCGAGCCGGGCAACCTCGCCGCCTACGACAAGCTGCGCCAGCGAATGCGCGGTCAAGCGGTCGCCCGAATGGTGGAGGAAGGCTGCACCATCTGCGGCGTGGAGCAAAATTCCATGACCGTGCAGAAAGTGCGGCTCGGTCGGTCGCTGGTCTTCTGCGAAAGCTGCGGGCGCATTCTGGCGGACATTTCCTGATCACCGTTACAATTGCACCACATGCTCAAAGAGGACTGACTGCTTATGTTCAACCTGCTGCCGCCCAGCGCCCTGAAAGTGATTTACCCCATGCTTTACGCCTTCGACGCCGGAAACGGGCTGTGCAAAGGCTTGAGCGGGGAAACCAAGACGCTGGTGGAATTCGAGCCGGTAGTCGCGCCCATGACCGACCAGCGCGCGCTGATCGCCAAAGACGAGAAACCGGCATTCAGCCTGGTGACCAACGGGCGCACCGATCTGTTCGGAATTGACGACGTATTCGCGCACGGCAAGCGCGCCGCCATCCGGCGCTTCAACAGTCAGGAACGCTACACGTCGCAGGACTATTTCCACATGATCGACGTGCTGTTCATGCAGTGTTTCCCGACTTTTTGGAACAAAGAGACGCCGATCAAGCCGACCGGCGTGATCAACATTCCCATCGGCATCTACAACAACGTCGCCGTCGTCGAGGAAATCCGCGCCAACCTGGTCGGCGCGCGGACGCTCACCGACGCGAGCGGGAACACGCTCAAAATCGAAATCCTGCCGGATCGCCTGCTGATCGTGCCGGAAAGTTACGGCGCGCTGATGCACTACGCCTACGACGCCGGAACCCTGCGCAAGCGCGAGTCAGTGGACATGAGCGGCTCGACGCTGGTGGTGGACATCGGCTACGAGACCACCGACATGAGCCTGTTCGAAGGGCTGCACTACCAGCGCGACCGCACCGAAAGCGAACCGCGCTCCGGCATGGGAGTGATCTCGCGGGCGCTGCAAACCTACATCCGGCGGGGGACGCGTAACGCCGACGTGAGCCGCATCGACCGCGCCATGCAGAAGATCGCCGGGATTCCGGCGGGACAGACCAAAGAAATCGAGCCGATGCCGGGTATCACGGTGGACGTGACCGAGATTTACGACCAGACCGTGAGCGACCTTGCGCCCCGTATCGCGCAGGAAGTGCTGACCCGCTTCCCGGAGGCGGTCAACCGGGTGCTGCTGGCGGGCGGCGGCGCCTATCACCTGCGCGACGCGCTCAAGCCGCACCTCGACCCGCTGCCGATTGTGGTCGCGCCCAACCCGGAACTCGCCAACGTGATCGGCGGCTTCACCATGCTGAACATTCAGGCGCTCTCCGGGCAGTACCTCGACCAGAGTGAGCTGCCGTAGAATGCGCGATGAACCCGCTGGCGAGATTGAGGCGCTTCCGTAAGGCGATGCGGCTGTACGACGCGCTGGCAAAGGGCGATACTGCCCTGCTGGTCGAAACCTTTCCGTTCGTGAAGCTGGCATTCACGCCGAAGGTCGCGCCCGCGCCGCCCCGCGTGCCGCTCGCCCCGCCTAAGATCAGCTACCGCGCGCGCAGCGAGGAGGACGACCTGCGCGACGCGCTCGACATCGGCTTCGGCGACCTGAAATTCGACGCTGAAAATGAGGAAAGTTGAACATCTATAGGGGCGGGTTTGAAACCCGCCCCTACCAAATCGCACTTGGCGATCTTGGCGTCTTGGCGGTTCGCTACTCCGCCAGCCAGCGCGCCGCGTCACGGGCGAAATAAGTCACGATCATATCCGCCCCCGCCCGCTTGATCCCGATCAGGCTTTCCAGCGCGCATCGCCGCAAATCCAGCCAGCCGTTGGCTGCCGCCGCCTGAAGCATGGCGTACTCCCCACTCACCTGATAGGCTGCCAGCGGCAGATCGATCTGCTGGCGAACCGCGCTCAGCACGTCGAGGTAAGGCAGCGCGGGCTTGACCATGATCAGGTCCGCGCCCTCGGCAACGTCCAGCGTCACTTCGCGCAGGGCTTCGCGCTTGTTCGCCGGGTCCATCTGATACTGGCTGCGGTCGCCGAACTGCGGCGGGCTTTCGGCGGCGTCGCGGAACGGTCCGTAAAAGCTGCTGGCGTATTTCGCCGCGTAGCTTAATATGGAGATGTGCTGAAAGCTGGAGTCGTCCAGCGCCGCGCGGATCGCGCCGACCATGCCGTCGATCATGCCCGACGGCGCGATCACGTCCACGCCCGCCTCGGCGTGAACCACCGACGCCTCGCCCAGCAGTTCCAGCGTCGGGTCGTTGAGCAGATAGCCTTCCGGCAAATAGGGATTATGGTGGGCGTCGGTCGGCTGGTTGATCACGCCGCAGTGTCCGTGATCGGTGTACTCGCAGAAGCACATATCCGAGATCACCATCAGGTCGGGCGCGGCGTCCTTGATTGCGCGAATCGCGCGCGGGATGATGCCGTCGGGGTTGTAATTTTCGCTGCCGTAGGCGTCCTTGTGTTCGGGGATGCCGAACAGGATCACCGCCGGGATGCCCTGCGCGGCGATCTCGCGCGCCTGCCCCGCCAGCCGATCCACTGACCATTGAAACTGCCCCGGCATCGACGCAATCGGGCGCTGCTCGTCCCGACCGTAGCGCACGAACAGCGGGTAGATAAAATCCGACGGCGCGAGCGTGGTTTCGCGCACCATCTGACGCAGCGCCGCCGTCCGCCGCAGCCGTCGCGGGCGCTCCGTGAACTCGATCCCTAGTCTGGTGAGGCTTGTCATTCTGCTCGCCCTTTTGCACTCGGTCTTTTACTCAGCCCTGCTCTACAGATGAATCCCGCACTCGGTTTTCGCTTGGTTGACCCAGCGCCCGCCCCGCAGATCGCCACCGTCCTGCACCGGCTGGGTGCAGGGATAGCAGCCGATGCTCGGATAACCGCGATCATGCAGCGAGTTGTAGGGCAGCTCGTAGGCGTGGATGTACGTCCACACCATTTCTTCGGTCCAGTCGATCAGCGGGCTGATCTTGATCTTCTCGTTGCGCTTATCCCACGTGATCGCCTGCAAGCTGCTGCGGGTCTTGGACTGGTCGCGGCGCAGCCCGGCGATCCATGCGTCGTAGCCCACCAACGCGCCATCCAGCGGCACCACCTTGCGCATCCGGCAGCAGGCATCGGGGTCGCGCGTCCAGAGCGCATCGCCGTACTGCGCCGCCTGCTGCTCGACCGTCAGCTCCGGCTTGACCGGGATCAGGTTGAACTTCAGCCGCTCCTGCGCCCGCTCCATCAGTTCGTAGGTTTCGGGGAACAGCAGCCCGGTATCCAGCGTCAGCACGTCCACCGTCACGCCCATCTGGTGCAGCAGGTGCAGCGTCACAATGCCCGTCACCTGAAAGCTGGTCACTACCGCCAGCCGCTCGCGGTAGGCATCCACCGCCCATTGCAGAATGTCTTCCGGGTAAACCAGCGTCGCGTTGAGCGCGTTCAAATCCGGCATACACGATCCCCTAAACAAAAAAAGCCCCGGCGCGGTTGCAGTCCGGGGCTTGTCACACACAAACGATCAAGCGAACCACAACCCATTGTGAGGTTTGATTAGGCAACACATCGGACAAACGGCAAACTTATGCATCGTGATTCCCGCAACAAAAAAGCCCCGCGCACAAGCCGGGGCTTTCCCATCCAACCGAACGGAGACAGGCAAATCCGGCTACAACCTCGTGAAGGAGCAGCAACAACACATACAAGCGGAATTCGTCATCTGAGCCATAATCAACAGTTTAGCGTGCTTTCGCAAAAGGTCAACCACAAATCCGCTCATGTCCTACCCGATTCTGCTCAATCTGCGCGACCGCCGAGTCGCCCTGATCGGCGGCGGCGTGGTCGCGGCGCGTAAAGCCGCCGATCTGCTGGACGCGGGCGCGCAGATCACCGTGATTGCGCCGTCGATCCATCCCGATCTGGCGGCGATGCCCATCGACCTGCGTCCGACCGCCTACGCGCGCGGGATGCTGGCGGAACTCCGCCCGCTGCTGGTATTCGCGCTCACCGATTCGCCCGCCGTGAATCAGCAGGTGATCGACGAGGCGCGCGAACTGGGGATTCTGGTCAGCGAGGCGAATTTTACGTCGATGACTTCGCTCCGCCGGGGCGAGATCACGATTGCGCTGGCGACCGATGGCGCGTCCCCGGCGCTGGCGGCGCATCTACGGGAGAAGCTGGAAACCGAGATCGGCGAGGAATATGCGCTGCTGGCGCGCTTGCTCGGCGACCTGCGCCCGCTGGTGCGCGCGACCGTGAAGCCGGAATCCCGGCGGCGCGATCTGTGGCGCGCGATTCTGGCGTCGCCCGCGCTGGATCGGCTGCGCGCTGGTGATCCAGCCGGGGCGCGTGCTATCATCGACGGGCTGGTCGCACAGGCAGTTGCAGAAAGCGAGGACACATGAAAACGGCGCTGGTGCTTGCCGGGCATGGATCGCACATCAGCCCGGACACCGCCGGAGTGGTCTGGGAGCAGGTCGACAAGCTGCGCGCGCTGGGAGTCGCGGACGAGGTGACGGCAGCCTTCTGGAAGGAGACGCCCTCCTTCCATCAGGTGATCGACACGCTGATAGCGGAGGACGTGACCATCGTGCCGCTGTTCACGGCGCAGGGCTATTTCACCCGCACCGTGATCCCCGCCGAGATGGGCTTGGAGGGCGCAGTCACTCAGCGGGACGGACGCACGCTGCGCTACACGCCCACCCTCAGCGAGCATCCGTATCTGTCGCTGGTGGTGCAGCAGCGGATCGCGGGCGCGCTGGCGGAAGGCGGGGCAGATCCGGCGGACGCGGCGGTGGCGATCATCGGTCACGGCACCCGCCGGAGCTTGGAAAGCCGCCGCGCCACCGAGGAGCAGGCGGATTACGTCCGCGAGATGGCAGCCGAAAGCATCGCCGTGTTTCTGGACGACCTGCCCTCGATCCCTGACATCTATTCGCTGACCACCCGCCCGGTGATCATCGCCGTGCCCTTCTTTCTGGCGCTCGGCTCGCACGCGACCATCGACGTGCCCGGCGAACTCGGACTGGCGCCGGGCGCGAGCAGCGGTCGGGTGAACGGGCGCTTGGTCTACTACACGCTGCCGGTCGGCGTGGGCGGCGATCTGGATCAGGCGATTCTGGAACTCGCCCGCGATTCCGGTTCACCGATCCGAGAGCCGCAACCCGGCTCAGCATGGGACGGCTTTCCCTCGGTCGGGCGCGAGCCGCTGATCGAGGCGGTGCGAGCCGCCGGATGGATCGAGTTCGGGCAGTTGACGCTGTCGCTGCACGAAGTCCGCCCCACCGAGTTTGATTTCGAGCGCCCGATGATCGAGTTTGATCAGCCCGGCGCGCTGCGCGATCACCTGCGCCGCGACCCGTTCCGCCCGCTGGCGACTTCGACCGATCTCCCGCGCGACTGGATCGTGCGGATCACTCGGCGGGCGCAGATTCATGCGGTGGTCGAGACCGTCTATCCCGGCGCGGTAGCGGATTGGGCGCAGCGCGAGTCGCTGACTGTGACCTCGCTGGAAGCGCTGGCGGCGCGGCAGACCGGGATGTACCGCCAGATCGATCAGCTTGCCGATTCGAAGCGCGCCGAGACCGTCGAGCAGGTCTGCGGGGAATGCGTTCGTCAGCCGACGTGGTTCGACGGCGCGCGCGAGCCGATCCCCTGCGCCGAAGCCTGCAACCGGTGGCTGAGCGCGGCGCTGGAAGCGAACGACGAATGACCGTGTATCTGGTGGGCGCGGGACCCGGCGATCCGGGCTTGATTACGGTAAGGGGACTTGCATTATTACGTCAAGCGGACGTGATCATTTACGACCGCCTCGCGCCGCCGGAACTGCTCCGCGAAGCCCGACCCGACGCAGAGCTGATCGACGGGGGCAAGCAGCCGAGCCAGCATCGGCTGGATCAGGCGGAGATCAACGCCCTGATCCTCGACCGTGCGCGCAGGGGACTGATGGTCGTGCGGCTCAAGGGCGGCGATCCGTTCGTGTTCGGGCGCGGCGGCGAGGAAGCCATCGCCTGCCGCGACGCCGGAATCCCATTCGAGGTCGTGCCGGGCGTGACCAGCGCGGTCGCGGTGCCCGCCTACGCCGGAATCCCGGTGACGCAGCGCGGCATCTCGACCCACTTCACGGTGCTGACCGGGCACGAAGCCGCCGAGTCGAGCAGCATCGACTACGCGGCGCTGGCGAAGATGACCGAAACCGGCACGCTGGTGCTGCTGATGGGCGTCAGCCATCTGCCGGAGATCGTCGCGCGGCTGCTGGACGCCGGACTCGCGCCGGAGACGCCCGCCGCCAGCATCGAATCGGGGACGACCGAGCGCCAGCGGGTGGTCGAGGCGACACTGGCGACCATTGCGGCGAGCGCGCGCCACGCTCCAACCGCCGACCATCACCGTGATCGGCGCGGTCGCCGGGCTGGGGCTGCATTGGTTCCCGCCTGCCACGTAGGGGCAGGTCTGAGACCTGCCCACCCAATCACATCCCAAGCGTAGGGCAAGCGTCACTCACGACGCCGCAACAAGCTGTGCTACACTATTCATACCATGAGCTACGCGAACCCTCCCCAAGCCCTCCCGCCCCGCCGCCCCAGAAGCCGTGCCAGTAACAACCGCACGCTGCTGCTGATCGGCGGAGGCGCTGCCGTATTGACCGTGCTGCTGGTGCTGGCGGGTTTCGGCTTGCTGATCCTGCTCGCCGTTCTGCCGGATCGGATCGCGGCGGGGGTAGCGGTCGCCGGGCTTCCGGTGGGCGGCAAGACGGTGAGTGACGCGACCGCCGCTCTGCAAAGCCTGCCGCCGCAGACGCTCACGCTCACCGATGGCGACCGAAGCTGGCAGGTTTCGCCCGCCGACATCGGCATCAGCATCGACGTGCCCGCGAGCCTCAAGGCGGCGCAGAATGCCGCGCCCAATACCCGCCTGACGCCGCAGTACGTGGTCGATCTCAGCGCGGCGCAGCGCGGACTGGTCGCGCTCAGCGATCAGGTGAACGTAGACGCGATTCCCGGCAGAGACGGGCGCGACATGGACATCCCGGTGATGCTGGATCGGCTGCGGGTGGACGTGACCGGAGAAGTTGCCGACGGCGTGTTCGAGCTGAACATGATCAACGTGCCCGCGCCAACTCCCGCGCCGGAGACCAGCTACAACGGACCGACCACCACTTACATGGTGCAGCCGGGTCAGGAACTCGGGCTGATCGCCAAAGATTTCAACGTATCGATTGCCGACATCGCCGCGCTGAACGGCATCGACGATCCCGACTTCATTTATCCGGGCGAGACACTGACTATCCCGGCAGCGGGCGAGTACGTACCGACGCCGCCGCCCGCGCCGACTAACGTCGGCAGGTCGATTGTGGTTTCGACCGAAGACCAGCGCATCTACGCCTATCAGGATGGGCAGATGGTGCGGACGCATCTGGTTTCGACCGGGCTGCCGGACACGCCGACGGTCAAGGGCGACTTCAAAATCTACGTGAAGTATCTCGCCGACGACATGAGCGGACCCGGCTATTTTCTGCCGCAGGTGCCCTACACCATGTACTTCTACGAGGGCTACGGCATTCACGGCACCTACTGGCACAACGCCTTTGGGCGACCGATAAGTCACGGCTGCGTCAACCTGCCCACCGACGAAGCCCAGTGGTTCTACGATTTCGCCTCGGTAGGCACGCCCGTGCGTGTGATCTAGCCGCTGTTCGCAGGTAAGCGCTTCTCAAGCGGGTGGAGCGCTCTTTTTCTTTGCCGCTCGTGAGCGCCTCGCGGTGGTTTTCTCCACAGTCTTCAGCCGCACAAAAATGTGTGACGCGCCCTGCTCGCCCACGCCTTTGACCTCGAACAGTTCGGGATGTCCCTTCACCAGCAGCGACAACTGCCGATAGCCGTAGGTGCGCGGGTCAAAACCGGGATCAAGCTGACGCAGGTGCTGCCCCAGCATCCCCAGATGCGCCCAGCCGTCATCCAGTACTGCCAGATCGAAGGCTCGCCTAAACAGCGGCAGAAATTCCGGCGCAGGTTCGGGCTTAGATTTTTGCTTCGGGGCGGCAGCATCCGGCGTCTGTTCGTCGATCTTGGCGTTGGCTTTTGCTCTGGATGGCGCGGGCGGCTTGAGCAAGTTTTCCGCGTAGACAAACACGTCGCAGGCTTTGACGAAAGCGCTGGGCGTGGTCTGTTTTTTGCCAATACCCATGACAAACAGGCTTTTCTCGCGGATGCGCGTCGCCAGCCGGGTATAGTCACTGTCACTGGACACCAGACAGAAGCCATCGACCCGCGCGGTGTAGAGAATGTCCATCGCGTCGATGATCATGGCGCTGTCAGTGGCGTTCTTGCCAATCGTGTAGCGGAACTGCTGGATCGGCTGGATGGCGTAGGTATGAAGCGTGTCTTTCCATCCGCCCATGTTAGCAGTCGTCCAGTCGCCGTAGATGCGTCGGATGTTGACGAGACCGTATTTGCTCGCCTCGGCGAGCATCTCGCCGATGAGCGAGGGCTGCGCGTTGTCGCCGTCGATCAACATGGCGATGTAGCGGTTTTCGGCTCCAATGGGGTTGTCTGACAAATTATTGCGTCCCTTTTGAAAACTCCATTTCCCATTATAACTTATAACTAAAAACGCCCGCCGGGTTGGGCAGGCGTTTTCAAGATGCGGTTGAGAGCGACTAGACCGGCTCCAACATGGCGTCCAGCGAGAGGACGAAGCCCTGCTCGATCAGGTAGTCGATGATCTGGCGCGCGTTTTCCTCCGGCGAATACTTCACCGTGTCGCAGATGATTTCAGGATTCAGCGGCGGCTCGTAGGGATCGTCGATGCCGGTGAAGCCGGTGATCTCGCCGCGCCGGGCTTTGGCGTACAGCCCCTTGATGTCGCGCTGCTCGCAGACTTCCAGCGGGGTATTGACGTAGATTTCCACGAATTGATCCGCCGACGCGACCATGCCGCGAACTTCGTTGCGGGTGGAGCGGTAGGGGCTGATCGCCGCGCAGATCACCACGCCGCCGTGCCGGGCGATTTCCGACGCCACGAACCCGATGCGGCGAATGTTGATGTCACGGTCTTGCTTGCTGAAGCCTAGACCCTTCGAGAGATGGGTACGCACCACGTCGCCGTCGAGGATGGTCATCTGGCGACCGTGTTCGAGCATCAGCACGGTCAGCACGTCGCAGATGGTGGATTTGCCCGCGCCGCTCAACCCGGTGAACCACAGGCACACCCCCTGATGATGCCGCGCCGGATAGCTTTCGCCCAAAATCCGCGCGACTTCGGGGCGGGTGAACCAGTCAGGCAGCAGACGCCCTTTGTTCAGGTAATTTTCGCGCACCTGCGTGCCGGAGATGTTTGAGGTGCGCGTCCCCGCCGGAATCTTGGAGACTTCTTCGTAGCGCTCCTCGTCAGTGATGTAGAGCAGTTCGTGGAAGGGCACCGGCTTCACGCCCAGTTCCTCTTGATTCGCCAGCACCAAGTCCTGCGCCTCGTAAGGACCATAGAACGGGTTGCCGTTCGAAATCTTTGCCGGGACCCGCATGGTCACGCCCGACGATGAAGTGATTCGCGCCGTAATTGCGCCGGATAATCGCGTGCCACACGGCTTCGCGGGGACCGCCCATCCGCATCGCCAGCGGGAGCAGCGAGAGCAGCACCCGGTCGGGATCGTAGTAGTTCTCGGTGAGCGCCTTGTAGGTACGCACGCGGGTGTAATGATCCACGTCGCCGGGCTTGGTCATGCCGACCGACGGATGCAGCAGCAGCACGCCGTCCACTGCGGCAATCGCGCGCTTGGTCAGTTCTTCGTGGACGCGGTGCAGCGGGTTACGGGTCTGGAAGGCGACCACGTTTTGATGCCCGTAGGTTTCGAGCCGCTCGCGCACCTGCGCGGGAGTCAGGCGCAGCGGCAGGAAGTCATAATGCCGGGGAAGCTGAAAAACTTCCAGCTTGCCGGAAATGTTGAACTTTCCCCAATGGTGCATCTCGGCGACCAGCGGATGACGCAGGTCGAGGGTGTGGAACACCTTCATAGCTTCGTCTTCGAGGTTCCAAGCGTACTTTTCCTCGACGGTCATGATCGCCAGCAAATCGTTCTTGTCGTTGCGGAGCGCGATCTCCTCGCCGACGTAAATGTCGGCGTTCTCCGGGATCGAGAGCGTGATCGGCATGGGAAACAAGCTGCCATCCGCGAGGCGCATCTCGTCTAGCACCCGTCGATAATCCGCCTGCCCCATGAACCGATCCAGCGGCGAAAATCCGCCGACAGCCAGCAGTTCGAGGTCACATACGCTGCGGGGGCTAAGCTGAAGCGAACGCAGGCGGCTCGCGTAGGTTCTGCGTTCCTCCACATCATCAGGCGGAACCAGCAGATTGACGAGCTTGCCGCCATAGGGCGAGATCAACACGGGCGAATTTCCGTTCATCATAGTGAGATTCTGCTCCCAAATTAAACGAAACGAGACAACGACAGCCTTCCGTCGGCTGCGCGATGAACAATGGAGGGGGATGACGGTGTCGGCAACCATGCGTGCTAAGAGACTCGGCATTGTGATCAAGATTGAATGAAGTTGTGCAAGTCTCCTTATGCGTTTCTCATTATAGTGCAAAATGGAGCAAATCAATCCGAAGAATGTAAAAGATTTGCGTCCTTCAAATGAACCGGTTTATTATCGCCCCGCTCCCGTGATCTCCACCAGCGGGATTTCGCGCCCTTGCAGCGCCGATTGATAACAGGCTTCGATGATCTGCGCGCGGCGCAACCCTTCGCGCCCGTTCTGAGTTCGCCCAATCGCCATTCTGGATGGCAGCGAGGAAGTTCCGCACCACCGCGAGATGCCCCTCGCCGCGCGTCACACGCGGGCGAACTTCCGCCGGGACGCCTGCCGTATCGGTGTAGATGGTGAGCGTATCTTCCCAGTTGTAATTCTTCACGGCGATGTCCGCGCCGCCGTCGGTCCCGTAGAGCGTCACGCCGAAGTCGTCGGCAGACTTGCCGTAGACTGCCCAACTCGCCTCGATCAGCAGAGTCACGCCGTCACCCAAGCGAACGAACGCGGTTGCCAAATCTTCCACCTCGTAGCCGCCCTCGCCGATCAGCGACTTTTTATCGCCGCGACCGCCGCGACCGCGCGGACCCAGTTCGGCGTAAGTGGCGGCGCTCACCGCGATTACGTCCGGCTCACCCAGCAAATAGAGCGCCATGTCCAGCACGTGAACGCCGAGGTCGATCAGCGGACCGCCGCCCGCCTGCTCGCGGTTGGTGAACCAGCCGCCCATACCCGGAATCCCGGCGCGGCGCATCCAACTGGCTTTGGCGTGATAAATCCGCCCCATCGCGCCCAACTCGATGTAGGTCTTGAGCACCTGCACGTCCCCGCGCTGGCGGTGATTGAAGGCGACCTGCAAGACCCGCCCGGCGTTGGTCGCCGCGCGCACCATCAACTCGGCTTCCGCCGCCGAGCGCGCCAGCGGCTTCTCGCTCAGGACGTGCTTCCCCGCATCCAGCGCGGCAATCGCTACGGGCGCGTGCAGGTGATTGGGCGTCGCCACGCTCACCGCGTCGATGTCCTCGCGCGCCACCAGATCGTGATAGTCGGCGTATTGGTGCGGGATTTCGTAGGTGGTGGCGATCTGCCCGCGCCGCAGGTCCGCCGGGTCAGCGACCGCGACCACTTCGACGTTGGGCTGCTGAAGATAGGCTTTCAGATGGGTCTCGCCTGCCCACCCCAGCCCGACGATGCCGACACGTAAGGGTTTTGTCTGCTGCATAATGACACTGTCCTGTTAGGATTCGCAAAGCCTCTATTCTACCAACAGCGGCGCAGCAGTACAGACCGCGATACACTGGTCGCATGAGCGGGGACACTCCATGAACCATACCGATCACGTCGCATTGATTCGAGGCGGAGTAAGCGCGGGCGTGTGGGCGGATTTCGGCTCTGGCGGCGGCGCGTTCACGCTGGCGCTCGCCGACCTGCTCGGCAGCGATGCGCCGATTTTCAGCATCGACCGGGACGCCGACGCGCTGGATCAGCAGCGCGCTGCCCTACGCCGCCAATTCTCCGACCGCGCCGTGACCTATCAGCGCGCCGACTTCACCCAGCGGATCGACCTGCCGCCGCTCGACGGCGCGCTGATGGCGAACTCGCTGCATTTCGTGCCGGCAGAAAGAGCCGACGCTGGCGCTGATTCGCGGCTATCTCAAGCCGGGCGGTCGGCTGATATCTGGTGGAGTACAACGTGGATCACGGGAATACGTGGGTGCCCTACCCGCTGTCGTTCGAGGCGTGGCGCACGCTTTCGCAGAAGAACGGCTTCGCGCAGACGCGCCTGCTCGCCACGCGACCGAGCCGCTTTCTGGGCGAAATCTACAGCGCGATGAGCGTAGTCTCGTAGCGGAGGCACAGCGGCGCCACGCCCTACGTCTTTTGTCTTGGCTGATAGCTGACTGCTATATCTGCGCGGCGGCAATCGGCGAGGTGGTCGGCGCGGGGCTACCCGTGTTCGGCTCGGTAGAAATGGCGACCGCAGAGAAATCGTTCACGGGCTGATCGATGTGGAAGATCAGCGAACCTTGTCCGTCCGCGCTCACCTGAAACACGCCCGCGCTCACGGGAGTCGATCCCTGAATCAGCCACAGTTGATAAGCCTTGTCCGGCGAAAGCTGCGGCAAATGGTCGGTGTAGAGCAGCGCCGTGCCGCTCTGCGGAACTCCACAACACGGTCGCCAACACACCGTCGTCGCTGCCGCTGGTCGAAACTAACTCGATCCGCTGCGCCTGCCCGGTGCCGAGCGACGCCAGCGCGTTCTGCTGATCGCGCATCAGGGCGATCAAGTCCTGCTGCTGCCGCTGAAGGCTGTTCACCTGCGTGATCCAGTAGACGTTCGAAATCAGCAGCAGCGCCGCCGCGATGCCGATGAACACGCGGTTGTAGCGCCGGACGCGCGGCGCTGGCACAGCAAGCGGAATCGGCGGAACGGGCGCGGGACGGGCGATAGTGGTGGTCTGCTCGGCGCGGACTGCCGCCATCAGCTTGTCGTGCAGATAGGCGGGCGGCTGAGCGGTCGGCGCGGTGTACACCATCGCCTGAGACAGCGCCCGATACTGGTCCAGTTCCGCCGCCGCTTCCGGGCAATCGGGCAGCAACCGCTCGACCAGCGCGGTTTCGTCGGCATCGGTCGCTCCCACGCTGTAGGCGGGGATCAGTGACTTCAGGGTTTCACAATCTGCGTGCTGACTCATGTCAATTGACGACCGCGTGATCCACAAGCTAAATGGAATACGTTCAAACCGCTCTCAACAGATGTATCGCTCAAGTTCCGCCTGATTCTTCCCACAGCGCCTTGAGCTTCTGCAAGCCCAGCCGCACGCGAGTTCTTGACGGTGCCTAGTGGCACCTGCAGATGCTCCGCCATTTCGCTGTGCGACATGCCCTGAAAATACGCCAGTTCAATGACCTCGATCTGCTCCGGCGGCAGCCGCTCCAGCAGCGCGCGCAGCAGCTTGCCGTCCTGCCACGCCGGATCGTCCACCAGACTGCGGGTGCCGAGCGGCAGATCGTCCAGCTCGACCGCGTTCCGCAGCGGGCGGCGCTTTTCCATGCGCAGGCGGTCGATGGCGGTGTAGCGGGTGATGGTCAGCAGCCAACTGGCGAACTTGCCCCGGTTCGGGTCCCAGCTTTCCGGCTGATGCCAAACCTTGAGGAAGGTGTCCTGCGTGACTTCTTCGGCGAGAGTCGAGCTTTCCACCACGCGCAGCGCCACGCCGTAGACCAGCCCGCCGAACTGCTGGTACAACTCGGATAACGCACTTTGATCGCGCGCGATCAACCGCCTAATAATCTCGGTCTCGTCGAACGAAGTATCTGACATCCATGCACTTTTAGCAATCTTGAGGTTCAAAGTCTAGTGTAGCCGGAAACATCGAACAGGCAAATCGGGCGTCTTCGCTGAGTGAATCGGCAGGGGCGGGTCTGAGCGCCGCCCCTACGTCGGCAGTGTCGCTCAGCACAATTTCTGATCGGGCGGCGCGGGCGGGTTGTGCTGCCAATCATCCGGCAGCGCCGGGCTGACCGGCGCTCGGCAGCCCTGCGGCGCACGATTCAGCAGGGTCAGCGCCATCGCAAAGCTGTAGCGCGGCGCAGCGAATGAGGTGCCTAGTTCACGCCCCCAGCGACCGGGCATCAAGATCGCGCCTTCGTTGGAATAGGAGGCGCGCGCGCCGGACGCGGCGATGAAATCGGCGCTGTCGTCGCTGGCGCTCACGCTGATCACGCCGCTCCACGCCGCCGGATAGAATGGGAAAGCCGCGCTGGAATTGCCCGCCGCCGCCACCATGATCACGCGGTTAGTGCCGGAGATGCAGGTCTGCCCGGCGCTGCGGCAGCGGTTATCGAGAAAAGTTGCCAGCGCGTCAGTAGTGTTGGGCGTCGCGTTGTAGATGCCGGACGCGACCATCTGCTGAAAGATCGCCTGCATCGCGTCGAGGTCGCCCGCCAAGTCCGCGTCCGCTTGATGCATCAGCGCGTCATACACCGCCAAATCCGCCAGCGCGCCGCAAGGCACCACCGCGAAGCTCATGTTGATCACGAAACTGGCGTTGGGATGGGTCGCGCTCAACTGGGTGATGATCTGGTTCACGCGGTCGGCGATGAGCGAAGTGGTGTAGCCGTCGGTATCCACCTGCACCATGTCAATCGGCAGCCCGCGCCCGTAGTTGCGAATGAGTTCCTGAATCTCCGCCGCCACGCGAATCCCGTGAGGCTGCGCGGCGCCCTGCGCGTTGGTGCCGCTGGTGGCAAAGAAGCCGGTGCCGCTGGTGGCGAAGAAACCGGTGCCGCTGGTCGCAAAGAAGCCCTGCCCTTCCGGCACCACGCTGCAATCCTGCTGGTCGATATTGCCCCGCACCTGCGACATGACCGCCTGCCGCGCCTGCGCGCGCAGGTCTTGCTGAAGCGCCCGCGTCGAGGCGGCGGGCGTGGGGGTGGCGCGACCGTTGGCGAAGCTGATGCTGCTGCTGGGCGGCGGCAACTGCTGAATGGCGCTACGCAGCCGGGTGATCACGGTGGCGTTGTTACGCAACTGGCGCGACAATGCGCCGAAGTGGTCGCCGAAGTCGTCCACCACCAGAATATACACGTGCGGCGCGGTGTCGATGCGGTTCTGCGCGTAGAGCGGCGCAGCCGAAACCAGCAGAAAGAAGATCAGCAGAAAGCGTTTCATCAGGGTCGCTCCTGTGGGCTATAGGTCGTAGTGAGTCTCTTGCATATAGGCTTCGACTTCGTTGAGCTTCGCCGTAAAGCCGCTGGTGCGGAACAACTCGCGGGCGGTGTCGAAACAGACCTGTGCCTGCACCCGGTCGTCCAGCCGGTGATAGGTGCCGCCCATCGCATAAAGGGCTAAGCCGCTCCACGTGTGATTGTTCGCTGCCTGCGCCAACTGCTCCGCCTGCCCCAGATGCTTCAGCGCCGCGTCGTAGTCGTCCAGAAACATGGACGCCGCGCCCAGATTCAACAGCGCGTAGAACGAGCGCTCGCGGTCGTGGAGCCGCTGCGCCAGTTCCAACTGCTCACCGAACACCCGACGCGCTTCTTCCAGATCGCCTTTGGACTGCGCCACGTAGCCGCGATGCTCCAGCACCTTGCCCAGCAGCAGATCGTCCTGAGCGGCGAGCGCCTGCGCCTCCTGCAAATCGGCTTCGGCGGCGGCGAAATCGCGCTGATCGGCGTGAATTTTGCTGATCACGCACAGCAGGATCACCACGCGGTTGGGCAGTTCCAGCGAGCGCGCCAGTTCCAGCGACGAACGGTAGCAGATCAGCGCGTTATCCAGATCGCCCCGGTCGTAGTAGGCATCGCCGCGCTTGCCCAGCAGATAGTGCCGCGTCCGCGAGTCGTCGGTCGCCTGAATCGCGCGATCCAACTGTTCCAGCAGCAGGAGATCGTGACCACGCGCCGAGAAATAGGAGCCTTCGACCGTCAGCGCGCACAGGATTTGGGTCAGACTGTCGTGATCGCCGGACTGATAGGCGGCGCCCGCCGCCTTGAGGATGTTGGTGCGCTCCCGGTCGACTGCCTCCGGGTCGTCTTTGTGACGGTTCACGTATTGGAGGCATCCCGCGATCACGGCGCGGCGGGGCAGCACCGCGTTCGCCCGCGCGTAGCTGTAGGCAAGGTCGTGAATCCGGTAACCATCCAGCGTGCGCTTGGCTAAACCGCGCCGAGCGAGCGTGGTCAGCGAATTCTCGACCGCCCCCGCCTCAGTTTCGAGCATGAGCGATAATAATTCGACGGTCGCTTCGGGCACGAACAGCGATCCGTAAGCCAGAAAAGTCCGCAGCACCGCCGGATCGAGGCTGCTAGTGCTGTCGTCCAAAAGCTGCTTGACGCTGTCGCGCCCCGGCTCGGCGAAGCCTTCCGGCATCTTCATCAGGTGGGGCGTCTCGCCCATGCGCCGCAGCAGATCGCCCGGCTGAAGCCCATCCACCAGCAGGGTTTTCCCGGCGATTTCCAGCGTGAACGGGTGCCGCCCGACCAACTGGCACAGCGCCAGCGCGTCGGCATCGGCGAGGGTGTAGCTCTGCGCGGCGTGATAGTTGAGCAGTTCGAGCGCGGTGGTCGGCTCCAACTCGCCCACGTCGATGATCTGGTTAAGGGGGTAGCGCTGGCGGGAAGTGACCAGCACCGGAAGCGGGCGCGGCAGCGCGTCGATCACCTGCTTGAGCACCGCGCCCTCCCACACGTCGTCCAGCACCACCAGCTTGACCCCCGCCTCGCCGATCAGCTTGCGCACCGCCGAGCCGTCAATCGAGCTGGCGTCGAAGGGACGCACCAGCGCTTCCAGCAGCGCCGGGGCGCGCTCGGTTCCGGCGCGCAGCCACAGCACCGATCCGCCGCTGACCCGCCGCGCCGCGATTTCCGCCGCGAGCGCGGTTTTGCCCATGCCGCCCATCCCCTGAAGCAGAACCCGCTGACCTTTGTCCAGCGCGGCGCTGATCTGCGCCAGCAGCGCGTCACGCCCGATCAGCCGATCGGGGCGGGCGGGCACGTCGTCGGGGTCAGTGATCAGCAGGGCGCTCTGCGCGCCGGGCGCATCGGTCACGGTGGGGTGAGCGGGTGGGGGCGTGAACGGGGTCTCGACGATAAGCGGTTGCCCTTCAGGGCGAGTGGTCATTTCGTTGAGCGCGGCGCCCGAAACCGGCGCGAGCGCCCGGTGCAGCGCGGCGGCAAATTCGAAAGTCGAGGCGTAGCGCTCGGCGGGATGCTTGGCGGTCGCCACCCCGATCACCACGTCTACCGCAAGCGGCACGTCGGGGCGATTGAGCGGCGGCAGCGGATCGCGCAGGTGTTGAATCGGCGCTTGCGGAAAGGGATGCTGCCCCGCCAGCGCCTCGTAAAGCGTGATCCCCAAGCTATAGATGTCGGTCTGCGCGGTGACCGGCTGCCCGGTGAGCTGCTCCGGCGCGGCGTAAGCGGGCGTGCCGGGCACGTTGCCGGACAAGGTGATGCCGGGATTGGTGACGACATCTTTGGCGATGCCGAAATCGCTCAGGTAGGCGTTTTCGTACTCGTCGAGCAGGATGTTATCCGGCTTGAGGTCGCGGTGGACGATCCCCTGTCGATGGGCGACCGCCAGCGCCTGCGCGATCTGCTCCATGATCCGCACCGCCAGCGCGAGGTCGAGCGGCTGCTCGCGGATCAAGCGGCGCAGGCTGCCGCCGCGCAGGTAGCGCATCACCAGATAGGCACTGCCGTCCGGCTCCTGCCAGTAATCGAACAGTGGGACGATGTGGACGTGTTCCAGCCGCGCGATCAGGTGGGCTTCGCTCTCGAAGCGGCGTTTGAAGTCCGGGTGGTTGGCGTACTGCGGCAGGATGATCTTGACCGCGACTTCGCGCTCGACACTGGACTGAGTCGCCCGGTAGACCGCGCCGAAACCACCCGCGCCGATGCGCTCGTGCAGCACGTAGCCGCGAATTGCCCGCCCGCTCAAGTCTTCCATAACCGCCTTCGCGCTAAGCTATCGACTTGAGTATAGAGGTCATGCCCGCTTCAGGCAATCGGCTTCACCCGGTAGAGCATCTCGCCCGCTTTGGGGACGTAGACCATCCCCTGATCCTCTTTATCGCGCCATTCCTCGACGTGAACCGCGCTGGGATCGAGGTAGCCGAGCGAGAGCTTTTTACATTCGTCCGCCGAAATCCGGCTCGCCAGCGTCACCTTGATGCGCGCGTTCTCGACGCCGTTCTCGAAGGTGCCGCCGCCGCGCACGTGGGTACTATGCGCCAGCACGCCCAGCGGAATATCCTTGAATTGATCCCACTGTTTGAGGAAATAATCCAGCGGGTGATAGCCAATCTTCTCAATGTAGGTGCCGTGAACCCGGCTCACGGTCTCCAGATGCGGCGCGTAGATGATGATCTCGCCGCCGTCGGCGACCGCAGGCTCGGTCTTGTACATGGCTTTGCCCGCCGTCCAGAGTTCATCGTACATGGGCGGCGCGAACGCGAGCACCTTCTGAAAAGGCTTGTCCACCCACGTGATATGGCGCTTGGAGGACAGATCGGCGGCGGCGCTCCACGCTTCCTGATAGCTGCCGATAAACATGCCCGCCAGCCCCGCACCGACCACCACCAGACTCACCAGCGTGATCGGCGTCTTGACCAAGTCGGCGGCGGCGTTGATCATGGCGCGGACGGGGGTGTCCTTCACGCCGATGATCTGGCGGATGGTGATCAGCGCGCCCAGCCAGTGAGTCACGTTGATCATCTCCGCGCCGGAGATGCCGGGGAACAGGTATTTCGCGCCGCCGGAAAAGCCGACCACCTCGTGCGGGAAAGTCGGTCCCAGAATGATGACGCGGTCGTAGTCGCTGATGCGCTTGTTGATGCGCACGGGCACGTCGCCGCCGAGGGTGGGATGCCACGCGGCTCCGGCGATCTGCTTGACCCGATCTTGTGTCAGCGTGCCGATCTGCATCAGCGCGTCCGGTTGATCCCATGCGTGATTGAGCAGCCCGACCCAGCCGTATTTGGTCAGCCGCTCCTCGCGCGACAAGCCCACCAGCTTGAGCAGCGCGGCTTCGTCCAGCGGCGGGTGCGTCCCCAGCGCGACCATGAAATCGAGCTTGCTGGCGTCGCTCATGACCTCGACCATAATGCGGAATAACTGCGGCAGCGGGATGGTGCGGGTGTGATCCGGGATCAGCACCAGCACGCGCATCCCCATAAATCGCTTGCCCAATCCTTTTTCGAGGGTCGCGCGGATCGTCTCGGTGGTGAGCAACTGATCGCTGACAGCCTGTGCCTCAAGCATGGAACGCCATCCCTTCTCTGCTGCCGCCGATTATAGAGCGCAAGTCAAATCTGGAAAGTCGGCGGCAGTCCTAAGGAGATTGTCCACTTTTTGTATGCCTCTTTGCAAGCGCGGCGCTTTGCGTTACTTTCGGAAGACGCAAGGGAGGGAACTCGATGCCAATCCAGCAGGTGCTGCACGTCAACGGGATCGACATCGCCGTGTTCGAGTGGGGGCACGCGGGTCAGCCTGCAATTCTGTTCGCGCACGCGACCGGCTTTCACGGACGCATCTGGGATCAGGTGATCGAGCGGCTGTCAGAGTACCACTGTTTCGCGCTCGACCTGCGCGGTCACGGGCGCAGCACCAAGCCGCCTCCCCCCTACGACTGGGTTCTGTTCGGAAGCGATGTTGCTGCCGTCGGGCAGTCGCTCGGCTTAAGCGGCGCGCTGGGGGTCGGACATTCCATCGGTGGGCACGCGGTCACGTGGGCAGCGGCGCACGAGCCGGGTCTGTTCGCGCGGCTGCTGCTGATCGACCCGGTGATTCTGCCGCGCGAGTTCTATGTGGGCGTGGTCGAACTCAACCACTACACGGCGCGGCGGCGCAACCAGTGGAATTCGCCGGACGAAATGTACGACCGTTTCAAGGATCGCCCGCCGTTTGACCGCTGGAAACCGGAAGTTCTGCAGGATTACGTCGATTACGGGCTGCTGCCCAACCCCAATGGATCGGGCTATATCCTCGCCTGCCCACCAGAGTTTGAAGCCGCCAGCTACAATTATGCGCCCGCTGCGAACATCTACCCGGAGATTGCGACCGTCGAGATTCCGGTGACGATTCTGCGGGCGGGAGGTCAATCGGATTCGACCGTGTTCAACCTGAGCGCCTCGCCCACCGCGCCCGATCTCGCCGCGCAGTTCCCCAACGCGGTCGACGTGCCGCTGCCGCAGTACTCGCATTTCATTCCGATGGAAGCGCCCGAACTGATCGCAGACACCATTCGCAAGGAGTTCACATGAAACGCTCGGAAATCAACGCCATTATCCGCGACGCGGACGCTTTCATTCGCCAGCACCAGTTTTACCTGCCGCCATTCGCTCACTGGACGCCAGAGCAGTGGTCAGGCAAGGGGCGCGAGGCGGCGGAAATTGTGGGACATCACCTCGGCTGGGACATCACCGATTTCGGCTTCGAAGATTATCGAAATCGCGGCTTGTTCCTGTTCACGATCCGCAACGGCGGGACGGAGAACTTGAACACCTGCACCGGAAAGGTTTACGCGGAAAAGCTGTTGATCGTGGACGACCAGCAGATCACGCCGTTTCACTTTCACTGGCAGAAGGTCGAGGACATCATTAATCGCGGGGGCGGCAGTCTGCTGATCCAGCTTTACGGCTCCACGCGCGACGAAGGGGCGGACAAAATCAGCCCAGTGACGGTGAGCTTGGACGGAGTCGAAACCACGCTCCCAGCAGGCGGGATCGTGACGCTGCACCCCGGCGAGAGCATCACCCTGCCAACCCGCCTGTATCACCAGTTCTGGGCGGAAGGCGGTCGCGCGCTGGTAGGCGAAGTCTCCACCGTCAACGACGACTATCACGACAACCAATATCTGGAACCGCAGGGGCGATTCCCCACCATCGAAGAAGACGAAGCGCCCTACTACCTGCTTGTCAACGACTACGAAAAATACTACCATCCTGCATGAGCGATGCTCGACCGACCCGCGCTCCTAGCCGAACAGGACTGCTTATGAACCGTCTCTGGATCGTCATCCTGCTGCTGCTCGCCGTGAGCGTCGGGAGCACCAGCGCTCAAAACGTCTCCGCGATGAGTCCGCTCGCTGATCCGGCGTGGATTCAGGTGTCGACCGGCGGAGATACCATCTGCGGACATGGGCTGCCCTACAGCTTTTTCTATCACGAGGGCGCGAGCAACAAGTTACTGATCGACTTTCAGGGCGGCGGCATGTGCTGGAACGGGCAAACGTGCAGCGCGACGCAGGACAAGACCTTTGACGACTGGGTTGATCCCAACGACGGCAGCGATAATCCGGGCGCGGGCGGCGTGGGCATCATGGACTTGAATAATCCGCAAAATCCGTTTGGCGATTATGACATCGTGTACGTGGACTACTGCACCGGGGATATGCATACCGGGGACAAAGATCAGGGCTACACCTACAACGACACCTATTACGACGTGAAGCACATGGGCGCGGTCAACGACGCGGCGGTGATGAACTGGACTTACGCGACCTATCCCGATCCGAGTTCGGTGTTCGTGGTTGGGTGCAGCGCCGGGTCGGTGGGCGCCGCCTACTGGACGGCGGACATCGCGCAGCATTACAGCGCGCCCGTGACCCTGCTGGGCAATTCGGGCGGCGGCTGGCGCGGCATCCCCGGCGAAACCTGGACGCTGTGGGGCACCAACTATCAGGGCGTGACCGGAGCCAACCTGAACATCCCGCGCTTCTACACCGGAGCGGCGCGAGCGGGCGCGAAGGTCACGGAGTTCAACACCATTAACGACGGCACTCAGACCTTCTTCACGCAGGTCGGCTTCAGCGGCGTCGGCTATCAGGACGCGCTGCGCGCTAATTTACAGGACATCACACGCGGGGCGCGGAGCTTCCGGTACTTCACGGGCGACGGCGATTTCCACTGCATCACGCCGCGCAACGATTTCTACAGCTACTCGTCCAACGCGATCCGCGTGCGCGACTGGGTGGCTGACCTCGCCGACGGGCAGCCGGTGAACACCGTGATCTGCACCGCCTGCGCCGCGTCGCAGTAAATCCGTGTCCGTAGGGGGGGCATAGACCCGCCCCTACAGGTGATCAATCCCCCCGACAGCCAGCATCACCCGCCCTTCGCGGCAAGGTAATCGGTGTAGCCGCCGACGAACTGGCGCAAGGAGCCGTCTTCCAGTTCTGCTACCCGATCCACCACCCGATCCAGAAAGTAGCGGTCGTGCGAAATCACCACCAGCGCGCCGTCGAAATCTTCCAGCGCGGTTTCCAGCGCCTCGGCGGAGGGAATGTCGAGGTTGTTGGTCGGCTCGTCCAGCAGCAGCAGATTCGGGCGGGTCAGCACCAGCGCGGCAAGCTGCAAGCGGCTGCGCTCGCCGCCGCTGAGCGTGCCAATCGGCTGGCGAGTCTGCGGGTAGCTGAACAACATCCGCAGCAGGAAGGCGACCGCCGTCCCTTCGCTGGTGGGCGACACGTCGCGGACGAAATCGAGCGGAGTCTTGTCCCACCACGCATCGAGAGTCTGGTGCTCTTGCGCGTAGTAGCCGACGCGGGTGCTGGGTCCGATGCGGACTTCGCCGTCCAGCGGCTCCAACTCGCCGATCAGCAGCTTGAACAGCACCGATTTGCCCGCGCCGTTGCGCCCCACCAAGCCGACCCGCTCGCCGTGCCGCACCAGCAGATTCACATCGTAGAACAGCAAATCGTCGTCAAAGCCCATGCTCAGCCGCTTGAGTTGAAGCGCTTGTGTGCTGCCACGCCCGCCGTCAAGCGCCAGTTCCAGCGCGCGGCGCTCGTTGACTTTCTCGACGATTTCGCCGTTGGCTTCCATTCGTTCCAGCATCTTGCGGCGGCTGCGCGCCTGACGCGCCGCCCGCTCGTCCTCGAACTGCTTGGCAGCGATGTCCCACTGGTGGATGCGGTCTTCGATCTGCTTGATGCGCTTCTGCTGCGCGACGTACATCTGCTCCTGCCGCTGACGCTGGCGCTCGCGTTCAAGGGCGTAAGCGGAGTAATTGCCCGCGTACAGGGTCAATTTGCCGTTTTCGAGTTCGGCGATTTGATGGACGCACTCGTCCAGCAGATAGCGGTCGTGCGAGACGATCACCACCGCGCCGCCGTAGCCGCGCACGAAGGATTCCAGCCGCCGCTTGGCTTCGAGGTCGAGGTGATTATCCGGCTCGTCCAGCAGCAGCACGTCCGGCTGCTCGACCGCCAGCCGCACCAGCGCGACCAGCTTCTTCTGACCGCCGCTGAGCGCCTCGGCAGGGAGATAATCGTCGGCGGACGTGAAGCCGAGATGCGCCAGCAACTCGCGGACGCGGTTGGCGTGGAGCGCGCCGCCGAGCCGCTGATACTGATCCAGCGCCCGCTCCTGCTCCGCCAGCACGCGCGCCAACGCAGATGGGTCGGCGTAAACCGCCGGGTCGCTCAGGCGAGACTCGATCTGCGCCAATTCGGACTCGACGGCAGCCAGCGGCGGCGGCAGAGTCATGGCTTCATCGATCAGGCTGCGCCCCGGCGTGAGCGTCACCTGCTGGGGCAGATAGCCCACGCTGACGCCGCGCATCCGCACGATACTGCCTGCGTCCGGCTGAACCTCGCCCGCGAGCGCCCGCAGCAGGCTGGATTTGCCCGCGCCGTTGGGTCCGACCAAGCCTACGCGGTCATGGTCGCCGATCAGCCACGAAAGCCCACTGAACACTTCATGCCCGGCGTGGTTGACGGTCAGGTTGTTGATTTGAATGATGTGCATGATCGTCTTCTCCATGAATCAAAAACGGCTGCGAGTGCGCCCCGCAGCCGTCCGTATGACAAAATGGATTACAAACTTAGCTGGTCAGTAGGCGCACCTGTACAGGGCGTGCGCCAAATCACCCGCGATAACCGAGAAAGAGATCGTAGAAGTGCCGTTTGAGTAGGTCATGCGCATTATCTTATCCGAATAAACCGCCGCTGGTCAAGCGCCGCTTTCGAGCCACGCGATTTCGTCGGGCGTGAGTTTGAGCGCCAGCGCCGCCTCATTGTCGCGGAACTCGTCCACCGTGCGGCAGCCGACCAGCGCGTAAATGTCGAGCGGCTGGCTGGTCACGTAAGCCAGGGCGATCTGCGCCAGCGTCACGCCGCGCTGCTTCGCCAGTTCCTGTGCGCGCTCCAGCCGTTGAAAGTTATCCTCGTAGCCATAGGCTTTCACGCAGACCTGATCGTAGTAGTCGGTGAAGCTGTCGAGGTTGTCGCGGCGGAAGCGCCCGGAGAAGAAGCCGCCCGCCAAGCTCGACCACGTGAACAGGGCGATGTGATTGTCGGCGTACCATTGGCGCGCGGCTCTGCCCTGCTCGCCGCCGATGCTGACACAGCCGGGCCACGGCTCCTCGTATTGAACGGCAAGGCTGAAATTCGGGCTGCTGACGGTGAACGGCGTCAGATTATGCGCGTAGGCGTACTCGTTGGCTTGCTCGATGCGCTCGGTTGACCAGTTGGAGCCGCCGAACACACCGATCCGCCCCGCCGCCTTGTACTGGTTCAGGATTTCGACAATCGGTCCGACCGGAACCGCCGGATCGTCGCGGTGGAGCAGGAAAATGTCGATGGTGTCGAAGCCGAAGCGGGCGAACAAATCGTGCAGGTCGGCTTCGATGTCGAAGGGCGTCACCCGACGGCGATCCTCGCTGTGATGCGCGCCTTTGGCGATGATCACCAACTGGTCGCGGATGCCGCGATCGCGTATCCAGCGCCCGACCATGCGCTCGTTATCGCCCTTGCCGTAGACGTGCGCGGTGTCGAAGCTGTTGCAGCCTTCCGCCACCACTTGATCCAGCAGCGAGAGGTCGTTGCCGGGCGTGGTGACGCCGAGTGTCCCCTGAACCAGCCGCGAAATCGGCTTGCTGACGCCGGGAATATGCCCATAATCCATTATGCACGCTCCGTCGGATAGACCAGCCCCCACTGCCCGCGAATAGTGTCCATCATGCGCATGATCGAAAGGGTTTCGTCCAGCGGCATGACCTTGCTCTCCAGATCGCCCGCGCGCAGACAGCGTGCCACCTCGTCCGCCTCATAATTATAGCCGTTGCCCGTGAACGGCAGCTCGATCACTTGGTCGTCTGCGCCCGACCGCTTGAGCGTGAACGCCTGCGGCTTCCACCACTGAGCATGGATGTGAATCATGCCGTCGGTGCCCATGATCAGCGCTTCCTGCGGCGTATTGGTGCGAGACGCGCTGGACAGCATGGCGATCTCGCCGCCGGGATAGCCGAACAGGAGCGCGTTTTGCTCGTCGGCTCCGGTTTCACCCAGATGCCCCATGCCCATGATCTGCGTGGGTTCGCCCAAGATCATCGACGCCAGCGACACCGGATACACGCCCACGTCCAGCAGCGCGCCGCCGCCCAGCGCCAGAGTCGAACAGCCGCCCTTTCGGGTTGAACTGGGTGCGAAAGCCGAAATCCGCCTGAATCATGCGCACCTCGCCAATCGCGCCGTCGGCGAGCAGTTCACGGATTTTGACCATCGCCGGAGCGAAACGCGTCCACATGGCTTCCATCAGGAACTTTCGCCGTTCCCGCGCCACCGCGACCACCTGCTCCGCTTCCACCACGTTGATGGCGAAGGGCTTCTCGCAGAGCACGGCTTTGCCCGCGTTCAGGCACAGGATGCTGGCGTCCTTATGAACCGGATGCACGGTTGAGACGTAGACCGCATCCACGTCGGGATCGGCTGCCAGCGCCGCATAGCTGCCATAGCGACGCGGAACGCCAAATTCGTCGCCGAAGCGCTCCGCCAACTCCTGCGCGCGCGAACCGACCGCGACCAGTTCGCCATCGACGGCGGCGGGCAAGCCGCGCGCGAATTGATGCGCGATGTTGCCGGTGCCGAGGATGCCCCAATGTATTTTGTCTGCCATCAAGTTCTCTTTCGGGATCGTAGCCAAAGTGCGAGGATTGTAACGCAGAGGCGACGTTGATGCCGTCTCTGGAACTATGAACGCGAAAAAAGCGCTTTTGAACCGCCAAGACGCTAAGAAAAACAGAAGGGCGAAAACCTTTGGCGCGAGTCACAAATTCAGGGGATGATTTGCGTATGGGCGAGGCACGCCTCGCCCCTACAGACCAATCGCAGCCCGTTTAGAGGCGGAAACCCGCCCTATCGGAATTACTTCGCCTTGCGCACGATGGCGTCGAAGGCAGCGTTGATGTCCGCCATCTTCGCGGTGTACTTCTCCTTCTCGTCCGGGTGCAAATCAGGGTGGTACTCGCGCGCCTTGCGGCGGTACGCCTGCTTCACCTCGTCCAGCGAGGCGTCGGCGCGCACCCCCAGCACCGCGTAATGCTTGTTGGAGGTGCGATGCATCTTGCGCTGGCGGAATTCTTCGCCCGTCCATTCCCATTCATCCGCGCCCGTACCGGTGCCGCCATAATTCGCGTTGAATTCCTCCCACGAATCCCAGCCGGATGACTGCTCGTTGGCGGTCTGCTTGCGCGTACTGTAAGACCAGTTGCGCCACGAATAGCGGAACCGCTGCTCGTCGGGCGACTGACGCTTCTTCCAGAACGCGCCCTCGCCAAAGTTCGCCGAGAGATAGGCGCCGTCGATGTACTTGGTCGCCGGATAGATTGCGCCGCCGGAAATGGCGTTCAGGTCGATCTC
This sequence comes from uncultured Chloroflexia bacterium, assembly GCA_963814185.1. Taxonomy (GTDB): domain Bacteria; phylum Chloroflexota; class Anaerolineae; order Aggregatilineales; family Phototrophicaceae; genus Flexifilum. The sequence goes on from CAWFCF010000004.1 coordinate 2,025,501, forward strand.
GTCGCCGTATTCGACCGTGCGCGGGCTGCCGCCCCATTTCCACTCCATGTGCAGCGGGCGAATGGTGACGCTGCGCCCGTCACACCAGTAGGCGTAGATTCGCCCATACATGAGCGTGTGCAGCGCCGCCATCCAGTAGGGCGGCTCGAAAGCGGCATTTTCCGGCGGCATCATGCGCCCGTCGATGATGTACAGAGTGTGGACGCCCACCGCCGAGTTACGCTCGTAGCGCTCCTTGATCTCCGGCACGTGAATGGCGCGGTTGATGACGCATACGCCGATCCGCTTGCCGTCCGCCAGCGTGATCAGCAGGTCGGCTTCGTCAGTTTCGCGGCGGCAGCCGACCACTTTCGCGGTCTGGCCGCATCGCTGCGCCAGATGATCGATGACGAATTGTCTCATAGCAGAATGTTTCTCGTCTCCCCGTGTGATAATATGGCGGGACTGCATCCTGTAGAAGGTCGCAACGTGTTGAAGCTGATTGTATCCGTGTTTCTTACCCTATTCACATTACAGATTTTCACAAATCTTGACAATGCGCTCAGCAATCGGTTAGCCGCATTCAACGCCATCGTCGGCAATCCTATCCAGTATCACCTGCTCGGTCAAACCGCCGACGACACGGGAGCGGTGATCTATTTGGAGCCGCATAACCGCCGCACCGGAGAAGCTTACCCCGGCGTGGTGGACTGGGGGATCGCCCTGCGGCGCAGCGACGCATGGGTGATCTACCTGCCCGGCGACCCGGACTACACCGCTGCCTACGACGATCTGCCGCGCGAGGTGCTGGACGAAGCCAGTTCGTTCCCCTACCAAATCCACGCCGATCCCACGCTGGTGGGTGACCTGAGCGGCTACCAGTTCCCGTGGAACGACGGCACGTGGGCGACGGTGGTTCGCAGCTACAACCGTCACGGCGTCGGGCGCATCGACTTCCAGTTGAGCCAGCGAGAAGTGGTCGCCGCCAAAGACGGCGTGATCGTCTACGCCGACGACCGCCACAGCGCCAACGCCTACGCCAGCGATGCGTGGTGGTACTGGAACACAGTGGTCATTCAACACGGCGATCACGAATACACCCTCTACGGACACCTCGCTCAGAACAGCATCCCCCAGTGGATCAAGGACGGCTGCACCGACGACATCACCGCCGCCAACTGCTCAGTTCCGGTGAAAGCCGGGCAGGTGATCGCGCTGGAAGGCAGCACCGGCTACTCGTCCGCGCCGCACCTGCACCTCGAATTCGGTCAGGGGTTCGCCGTCGCCGCCTACATGGACACCGCAGACGAAGACCACGACGGGAACCGCACCGAACCGATCTACGCCGGATACCTGTACGCGGAGCAGAACGTCGGCATCAGCGGCTACACGCCCGACGAAGTGGCGGACTGGCACTTCGGAACGCTCCAGCAGGCGACCCATCGCTCGCCCGTTCCGCAAGCCGTCAACCTGATCGACAACGGCGACTTCAGCGCTGGCACCGACGGCTGGACGCCCTCCGGTCAGATCAACTGGACGGTGCAAGACGGCGTGATGCGGATCACGCGCTTGCGCACGTCCGCGCCGCCGAAATTGGGCGTCGTTCTACCAGAATGTCGATGACGGCGTGCTTGCGCACACCCCGTTTCAAACGACAGTTTGGCTTGGCAACGCCAGCGGCATTGCCAAAACGATCACGGTATCAATTTTCAACAGTTCGGGCATTGAGTACGGATCAATCGAGTGCGGGTTCAACCTTGCGGCGAACACCCCTCTCAAACAGTATACGATTCAGGGCGTGACTGTCAACACGTGGGCGAGCCTGCGCTTCCAGATCAGCGTGAACCCGCCAGACGGATCGCCCGCCGCGCTGGTGGACGACATTTCGCTGCAAGTCGCCCCGGATGTCACCGAGAATCAGTGTATCACGCCCGCGTAAGAAGCGTATCAGAGCGGCGGAGTTTTAGCCGCCGTCCCACTGGCGGGCGCGCAAGCCGAGCTTCTTCGACCACTTGGCGGTCTTGCTGTTGAAATGCACCCACCACGCGCTGTAGCGGTTGACGTGCTGCGCAGCGCGCAGCGAGAGCAGGAAGTCGGATGCGCCCTCGAACGGCTGCATCCTGACCAGCGCCCGCCCGTATTCGGCGCGGGTGTGGGCATCGGAGCCAACCGTCCCGGTGAGGTTGTGCTTTTCGGCGAAAAGCTGCGCCTTGAGGTTGTCTTCGGCGAAGATGCAGCGGGCGTTGAACACCTCAATCGCGTCCACCTGATCGATGATCTGAAGCAGGTCTGCTTCGTGCCACGCACCTCTACGCAGGCGGTCGAACGGATGCGAGACGCTGATCACCGCGCCTTGATCGCGCAGGCGGCGAATAGTCTCGTCGGGAGTTAGCCCGGCGGGGATCGATTCGCGCATGAAGTAGCCGAGAATTTCGCCCCGATCGGTCATGATCTCCTCACCCACGATCACCCGATCCGGCACGGCTTTTTCGAGCGCCAACGCACCGTCCGCCGTGTTGTGGTCGGTGATAGCGATGCGATCCACGCCGCGCCGCTCGCAGGCGCGCAGCACCGCATCGAAATTCACCACGCAGTCCTTCGACCAGAAGGTGTGGCTGTGGAGTTCCACCTGCCAGAGTTCGTTCGTCATGCGCTTGGGTCACTTCCTCAATCTTGTTGCCGTAGGGGCGGGTTTGAAACCCGCCCCTACACTTGGCGGTTCAACAGTATCGCCCGATTGTAACAGCGTCACGGAGGCGAGAACAGCCTGTGTTATAATGCTGCCTCGCTTTCGTTGGTCAAGCGTCAGGTGCAATTTTCGGGCTTTTGTGGCAGACTGACGCACTACGGAGTGAAGTTTTCGAGATGTCAGAAATGAATCGGTCATCTGAGACGCTGCACGCGCCCCCGCGTTTGGTCTTGTGGCTGGTGCTGGTGATTTTCTTTCTGCTGATCGTAGGCGTGCTGGCGGGCTTGAGCTACTTCAGCGGGGGTGAGCGGCTGATGTCGCTGGTGCCCTTCGGGGGCATCGCCATCGCGGGCGTGATTCTGGCGGTAATCCTCGGCGCGGTGATCTACCGCCACAGCCTGCCGCGTTTGATGTGGCTGTGGGTGACGATTGCCGCCGTCGTGCTGGTGGCAGTCCTCGGCGTGGGCAGCATCGTCGCCTATCGGAGCGTGCTGCCGCCGCGCTATCAGGAGCAAGTGCTGACCGATATTCCGTTCATGCAGCAGTTCCTCCCGCCGACCCCGCAGGGCGGCATTATCCCCACCGTCCCGGTTCACGCCGACAGCATTTCGCCGGAAGATTTGCTGAATCCGCCGACGCTGGACATCGCCGGGGCAAGTCCGACGGCGCTACCGCTGACTCAAGCGCCAACTCAGCCGGTGATTCTCGCTCCGACGGCGACGCCGGTTCCGTCCGCCACACCAACTCCACTGCCGCCGACCGCCACGCCGCAGGTCATGCCGCCGACCCAAGCCGCGCAGGACGTGCCGGTATCGCAGTCGGTCGCCAGCATTTCACGCCCATCGACCGCGCGCATGTACGGCTTCACCTACGTGCGGCAAGGCTGGAACGACTGCGGTCCCGCCAACATCACGATGGCGCTCAGTCACTTCGGCTGGCAGCAGACGCAGGATTACGCCGCCAACATCCTCAAGCCAAATCCTGAGGACAAGAACGTGTCGCCCTCAGAGATGGTCAACTTCGTGCGCACCTACACCGAAGTGAGCGCGATCACCCGCATCGGCGGGGACATGGAACTGCTCAAGGATTTCATCGCCGCCAACATCCCGGTGATCGTCGAAACCGGATACTCGCTGGAAGGCGAGGACTGGCTCGGACACTACCAGACGCTGGTCGGCTACGACGATGCCCAGAACGTGTTCTACATCTACGATAGCTGGCTCGGGAACGGGCACGGATGACGCCGGTCGCACCGAGCATTACGGCGATTTCGACGCGAACTGGCAGTCGTTCAACCGTACCTTCATCGTGATTTACCAGAAAGACCGCGAAGGCGATGTCCAGCGGATTCTGGGCGACCGCGCCGACCTAACACAGGCGGATCAGCACGCGCTGGACGTTGCGCGGCAGGAAGCCAGCGCCGACCGTCAAAATGCGTTCGCGTGGTTCAATCTCGGCACCGCCTACGACAAGCTCGGTCAGTACGATCAAGCCGCGTCCGCCTACGATTACGCCTTTCAACTGGGCAAGCTGCCCTTCCGTATGCTCTGGTATCAATTCGGACCGTTCGAGGCGTATTTCCAGATGGGGCGCTACGACGAGGTGCTGGCGCTGGTCAACAACAACCTGAGCACCGCCGGGAACTACGTCGAGGAGACCTTCTTCTGGCAGGGTAAGGTCTATCAGGCGCAGGGTCGCACGCAGGATGCGGCGGCGGCTTTCCAGCGGGCGATCTCGGAAAACCCGAACTATCAAGCCGCCCGCGACGCGCTCGCCACCATCAACCTTTAGAGAGGCAAACGGATGTCAGCGACCACCCGGCAGATTGCGCGCTCGACCGCGATTGTGATCGCTGCGTTCGCGGCGGCGAAAGCCGTCAGCCTCGCGCAGACCTTCATCGTCGCCGAGACCTTCGGCGTGGGCAGCGCGTGGGACGCCTACGTGAGCGCCAACCGCATCCCCGACCTGATTTTCACGCTGATCGCTGGCGGCGCGCTGGCATACGCTTTCATCCCAATTTTCGGCAGCTTTCTGGCGCGCGGCGATACCGAGGGCGCGTGGCACACCGCCTCGCACGTGATCAACACCATCTTCTGCACCACGCTGGTATTCGGGATCGTCGCCTTCCTCGCCTCTGACTGGATTATCGCGCGTGTGGTCGCACCGGGCTTCACGCCGGATCAGCAGACGCAAGCCGCCGGGCTGATGCGGATTCTGCTGATCGGCACGCTGATCTTCTCGGTCAGCGGGATCGTGATGGGCATTTTGCAGAGCCACCAGCATTTTCTGCTGCCCGCGCTGGCGCCGATCATGTACGATCTGGGCATCCTGTTCGGCGTGATCTTCCTGATCAAGCCGTTCGGCGTGCGCGGGATCGCCATTGGCGCGGTGATGGGTGCCGCCATGCACCTGATCATTCAGGTGCCCGGCTTGATCCGTTACCACGCGCGCTGGTATCCCGAATTCGGCTGGCGCGACCCGACTCTGTGGCGGGTGATCAAGCTGATGCTGCCGCGCATCGTCGGGCTGGGCGTGTTCAGCTTCAACTTCATCGTGATGACCAACATCGCCTCGCGGCTGGGCACCGGGTCGGTCAGCGCGCTGGATTGGGGCTGGCGGCTGATGCAAATCCCGGAGACGCTGATCGGCACGGCGATGGGCACCGTGATTTTCCCGACGCTGGCGGCGCTGAGCGAACTCAAGGACGGCGAAGGCAAGCGCACCGCCATGTCCGGCGCGCTGCGCTTCATCCTGATTGCGACCATCCCGTCCGCCATCGGCTTGGTGCTGATCGGACGCCCGCTGATCAGCCTGCTTCAGCGCGGCGCGTTCACTGAATCGGCGGCGGCGCTGGTCTACAGCACCTTACAGTTCTTCACGCTCGGCTTGATCGTGCATTCGCTGCTGGAAGTGATCGCGCGCAGCTTCTACGCCGACAAGGACACCCTCACGCCGCTGTGGGCGGCGCTGGGCGGCGCGGCGATCAATCTGGTGCTGTCGTTTGCGCTGAGCGGGGTCGCTACTATCGACCCGACCCACGCGGGCGATCAGGGCAACGTGGCGGGGCTGGCGCTGGCGAACTCGCTGGGCGTCGCCTTCGAGGTGATCACGCTGCTGATCGTGCTGCGGCGGCGCTGGAATGGCATCCACGAGTTCGATCTGGCGCGGACGCTGGTCAAGACGCTGGCTGCCAGCTTAGTGATGGGGCTGGCGGTGGTGATCGTGAACGCCGGATGGACGGCGGCGGGCTTGGCGGATCGCGGCTTCCTGTGGACGGTGATCCAGATCGGCGTCGAAGTGGGCGCGGGCGGGCTGGTGTTCGTGGGCGCGGCGGCGCTGCTGCGCATGGAAGAACTGCGTATTCTGCTGAGCATGGTGAAGCGTCGGCGCGCGCTGGCTGAGGCGGCGGCATGAGCCTCGCCATTAAGTACGCAACGCTGGGACTTGCGGCGACCAACGCCTATCTGATCGGCGACGACGAAACCGGCGACGCGGTGCTGATCGATCCGGTGGATCAAGCCGAGACGCTGGCGCAGATCGCGCAGGAGTCCGACTGGACGATCAAGCTGATTCTGGCGACTCATGCGCATTTCGATCACGTGCTGGCGAGCAAAGCGCTCAAAGAGCTGACCGGAGCGCCGTTTTACATCCATCACGAGGCGGCGGAATGGTTGAAGTTCCTGCCGGAGACCGGGATTCGCTTCACCGGATCACCCTACCCCGAAGCCGCCACGCCAGATCGCCTGCTGACCACCGAATCGGAGACGATTGAAGTCGGCGCGATCAAGCTGGAAACGCTGTACACGCCGGGTCACGCGCCGGGACACCTGTCGTTCTACCTGCGCGATTACGGGATCGTGTTCAGCGGCGATTTGCTGTTCGCGGGCACAGTCGGGCGCACCGACATCCCCGGCAGCAACTCCGCCCTGCTGCTGAAGTCGATCCGCGAGCGGCTGCTCACGCTGCCGGACGACACGCGCGTGCTGCCGGGTCACGGGCAATCGACCACCATCAGTAAGGAACGCGCCACCAATCCGTATCTGAGCAAGTAGGGGCGAGGCGTGCCTCGCTCCTACAACACAACCGACTCCCTTGACGAATTGAGCATTCATGCCGGGCAAACACATCCTCCTGATCTTCCTCGACGGCATCGGCTTGGGTGACGACGATCCCGCCGTCAACCCGTTCGCCGCCGCCGACCTGCCGACGCTGACCGCGCTGACCAACGGCAAGCGCTGGCTGCGCAGCAGCGGGCGTCAGGAAAGCGCGCGGGCGATCCTGGTGCCAACCGATCCGCGCATGGGCGTGCCGGGCAGACCGCAGAGCGCCAGCGGTCAGGCGGCGATTTTGACCGGGAAAAACGTGCCTCAGTTGATCGGCGAGCATTATGGTCCGCGCCCCAATCCGCCAATTCGCGCGATCCTCGCGGAAGACAATTTCTTCAAGCAGGTGGTCGCGCATGGGATGCCCGCCGCCCTGCTGGAAGCCTATCCCCCGCGCTGGCACGACGCGGTCAACAGCGGCAAGCGCTTGCGTGCCAGTTATCAGGAAGCCGCTTACAACGCCGGGCTACCGCTGTTCACCGAAGCCGAGATTTACAGCGGCGACGCGCTGGCGGTCGATTGGACCGGCGAAGGCTGGCACAGCGACCTCGGCTACACGGACACGCCGATCTACACGCCCGAAGCAGGTGGTCGCAAGATGGTGACGCTCTCGCGGCGCTACGCCTTCGCCTTCTTCGCCCACTGGATCACCGACACGGTCGGGCATCGCGGGACGGTCGCGGACGGCGTGCGGGTGCTGGAACTGTTCGACCGGGTGATGGCAGGCGCGCTCGCCGAGTGGGACGACTCCGAAGGGCTGATGATCATCACCAGCGATCACGGCAACATGGAAGACCTCAGTCACGGCAAGCACACCGAAAACGACGTGCCTACCGTGATCATCGGAGCAGAGAGGGAGCGGTTCGCGCAAGGGCTGCATACGCTCGCCGATCTGGCGCCGCGCATGGCGGACTTCCTGTTCACCCCCTAATTTGTGAGTATCCACCGCAACCCCAGCCGATTTCCACCGTATAATAATTATCGTAAGCTGAATAGGAAAACGACGGAGAGGACACAATGTATCCAAGACCCGGTGGGTATCGACGTGGCGGTTGGGGACGGCGCGGTTGGGGCGGCGGGGGCTATGGACGCGGCTGGGGTATGGGCGGCTGGGGCTACCGACGACCCTACTGGGGCGGTGGCTGGGGCTATCGTCCGCCGGGCTGCTGGTGGGCGCTCGCCTTGATCCTCGGCGTCGCGGTCTTTGGCACGCTGGCGACGGTGGGCTTGGTCGTGCATCTGGTCTAGCGCGGCGAAACCTCCGCGCTGACACAGAAATTTTACACTTCGCCAAAATGCGGGTCACAGCTTTTGCGTACAGTGATCAGCCATCAGGCGAGTGAAAGAAGGACACGATGTACAGGAGAGGACCGGGTTGGGGCTGGCGACGTCCCTATTGGGGCTGGCGCCGCCCGATGTGGGGACCGTACTGGGGCTTCGGATTTCCGGGATGCGGCTGTCTCGCCCTACTGATACTCGGCGGGCTGGGGCTGTGCGCGATCTTCTCACGGGGATTCTTCTACGTCCCGTTTTTCTACCGCTAACCTAAGCGGACTGCGAGCGGGACTGATCCAATGATCAGTCCCCTCGCTTTTTTTCAGGCTATACTCAAGGTATGTCTTATTGTTAAGGACGAGTATGGCGGTCGAACCCAATACCCTGCGGGATACGCTGCGTTTCTGGAGCAGCGGGGTCACCATTGTGACTACGCTTGCCGACGAACAGGCGCAGGGCTTCAAATATGCCGGAATGACCGTGAGCGCGTTCAACTCGCTCTCGCTCGAACCTCCGCTGATTCTGCTCTGCCTCGCCAAAGCCTCGATCACGACCCAATATCTACTGGATGCAGGCGTGTTTTCGGTGTCAATCCTCAGCGGCGATCAAGCCGAACTGGGCGACCGCTTCTCCGGGCGGATGAAGCTGCCGTCGCGTCAAGATCGGTTCAACGGCGTGGCGGTGGAGACGGCGGTCACGGGCGCACCGTATTTGCAGGATGCGCTGGCGTGGCTCGACTGCCGGGTGCAGACCGTCCACGACGGCAGCACCCACTGGATTGTGATCGGCGAGGTGGTGGCGACCGGGCACAAGGACGATACGACTCCGCCGCTGGTCTACTTCAACCGCGCCTATTCCGCGCTCACGCCGGAGAGGGAACAGTCGTAGCAAATTGAGGGCACGGCGTATCGTGCCCCTACCGCAGCGACATCACGAAATCGGTTCCCCTTCCCTTGACTATCCTCCCCTGCTCCACTACAATGACCGCTGCTGTTTCGGCAGGATCAGGCAATGTTTGAAGAACTCACAGACCGTTTACAGGGAATTTTCGACGGCTTAGGTCGGGTCGGCAAGCTGAGCGAAGCCGACGTTGACAAGGCGATGCGCGAAGTGCGCATGGCGCTGCTGGAAGCCGACGTGTCGCTGCCGGTGGTCAAGGATTTCGTCAAGCGGGTGAAGGAACGGGCGATTGGCGCGGACGTTGCCAAGAGCCTGAAGCCCGGTCAGCAGGTGGTCAAGATCGTCCACGAAGAACTGCTGACCACGCTCGGCGAAGGCGCGAAGCTGAACTTCTCCGGCAGCAGCAAGCCGCACGTGATCATGCTGGTCGGCTTGCAGGGCGCGGGCAAAACCACCACAGCGGCGAAGCTGGCGCTGGAACTGCGGCGCGATGGTCGCCAGCCGTTTTTGATCGCGGCGGACACCTATCGCCCGGCGGCGGTCGATCAACTGGTGACGCTCGCCAAGCAGATTCAGGTGCCCTATTTCGAGGAAGGCACCAGCGTCAAGCCGCCGGACATCGCGGTTCACGGCATCAAAGCCGCCAAAGAGCAGAACGCCGCCGTCGTGATTATCGACACGGCGGGGCGGCTGCAAATCAACGAAACTCTGATGAACGAGCTTGAGGAAATCAAGCGGCGCACCAACCCGGTCGAAATCCTGCTGGTAGCAGACTCGATGACCGGGCAGGAAGCGGTCAACATCGCGCAGGGGTTCAACGAGCGGCTGGGCATCACCGGGCTGATCCTGACCAAAGTCGATGGCGATGCGCGCGGTGGCGCGGCGCTTTCGATGCGCGCGGTCACGGGCGTGCCGATCAAGTTTCTGGCGACGGGCGAAAAGCTGGACGGCTTCGAGCCGTTCTACCCGGATCGGCTGGCGCAGCGCATCCTCGGCATGGGCGACGTGATGACCCTGATCGAGAAAGCCGAAGCCGAGTTCGACGAGCAGGAAGCGCTCAAGCTCCAGAAAAAGATGATGCAGAATCAGTTCACGCTGCAAGATTTTCTGGATCAGCTCCGGAAAATCAAGCGCATGGGACCGATCACGCAGCTTCTGGACATGGTTCCGGGCATGAGCCGCTTCCGCGACCAGATCGACCAGAAGGACATGGAACAGCGCATCAGCCGAGTTGAAGCGATTATCAACTCGATGACGTTGAAGGAGCGTCAGAATCCGAAAGTCCTCAATGCCAGCCGCCGCAAGCGCATTGCGACCGGCAGCGGGGTTCAGGTTCGGGACGTGAACGAAGTTTTGAAGCAGTTTCAGGATATGCAGAAGCTCATGAGCCAGATGCGGAACGGGCGAATCCCCGGAATGCCGCGTCTGCCGCGCTAGTGTTTCGGGTTTCGCCCGACCGCTACCGCAACTGAGCGTTTCGTCTCAGTGGCTCCCCGTAGGCGACCAAAGGTCGCACGCGCATGGGAGCGTCTATACAGGAGTACATCAGCATGGTTCGTATTCGTCTTCGCCGTGTGGGCGCCAAGAAGCAGCCCAGCTACCGGATTGTCATCGCCGACCAGCGTGAAGCACGCAACGGCGGTTACATCGAGTTGATTGGTTATTACAACCCGCGCACCCAGCCTTCCACCGACACCGTGGACGAGGGGCGCGCCCTCTACTGGCTGAGTGTGGGCGCGCAGCCGAGCGACGGCGTGCTGCCGCTGCTCCGGCGCACCGGGACGCTGGCGCGTTACGAGCGCCTGAAGCAGGGCGAGTCCATCGAAGCGCTGGTCGCGGAGGCAGACGCCGCCCGCACCGCCGCGGGTCCGGTCAGCGCGCGCACGCGCTACCCGGCGCCGGAAGCGGGTCAGGGGAAGTTCAAGCCGAAGGCAGAATAACGATTGACGTGCAGGGCGCACGGCAACCTTCGGTTGCTTGGTGCGCCCTGAAATATTGCGTTTATTTCAAACTGGAGTTTGAGGATGCCGGGTCGGCTTGCAGGAAAAACCGCCGTGGTCACGGGCGCGGGCAAAGGCATCGGACGCGCGTCCGCACTCGCGCTGGGACGTGAAGGCGCGAACGTGGTGGTCGCCGCCCGCACCACGTCGGACTTGGAGGACGTGGCGCAGCAGATTCGCGCGCTCGGCGCGGAGGCGTTGGTGGTCACCGCCGACGTGAGCCAGACCGAGGAAGTCGACCGGCTGGCGCGCGCGGCAGTTAAGCACTTCGGTCAGGTCGATATACTGGTCAACAACGCGGGCGTGGGCAAAAACGGCAGCGTCTCGGCGCTGACCATCGACGATTACGACTGGATCATGGATACCAACATGCGCTCGACTTTTCTATGCGTGAAGGCGTTCATGCCGCCGATGATCGAGCGGCAGGAAGGCTGGATCGTGTTCGTAGGGTCGGTCGCGGGGACGATGGGGCTGCCCAACGAGCCGATCTACTGCGCCAGCAAATTCGCGCAGCTTGGCTTCGCCCAGTCGATTGACTACGAAACCCGCCCCTTCAACGTCAAGGTGAGCTACATCGCGCCGGGCGGCACCAATACCAACTACGGCTTCTACAACGGCACCCGCGCGCCCGGCGATCCGATGCTGGACGGTTTTCTGGAAGCCGAAGATGTCGCGGAGGCGGTGATTTTCGCGGTGACGCAGCCGCCCAAGAGCCGCGTGTTCCTGATCGGAATGCGCCCCATGAACGAGGGCTTAGCTGCGGGTTCCGGCGCGCATTTCACGGGCGTGCAAAAAGGATAAACGATGGAAGAATTAATTGAGTACGTGGCGAAAAGTTTGGTCGATGATCCGACGCAGGTCAAGGTAAGACGCAAGGACAGCGGATCGTCCATTATTTTGGAGCTGCACGTCGCCCAGCACGACACCGGGCAAATCATCGGCAAAGGTGGGCGCGTCGCCAACGCGCTGCGGACGCTGCTGCGCGCAGCGGATAACCCCAAAGCCAAACGGATCATTCTGAAGATCAGTTGAGTTGAAACCCGCCTATCTCCTGCTTGGCGAGGTGTTACGTCCGCATGGGATTCGCGGCGAGCTTCGGATTCGCCTGCTGACCGATTATCCCGAACGGATCGCCAGCCTCAAAACCGTGTATCTCGCCGACAGCCCGGAAGCAGCGAAGGTCAAGCCGTATCAGGTGCAAGGAATGCGCATGAACGGCGGCTTCGGCTTGCTGCGGCTGCGCGACATTGACGATCGCACGCAAGCGGATCGGCTGCGCGGGCTGTACCTACTGATAGATATTGAACACGCCGTCCCGCTCGAAGAAGGCGAAGTCTATCTGTACCAGTTGATCGGGCTGACGGTGCAGACCCAATCGGGCGAGACGCTGGGCACGCTCAAGGACGTGATGGAAACCGGCGCCAACGACGTGTACGTGGTCGACAGCCCGCGCTACGGCGAAATCCTGATCCCGGTGACCGAGCAAACCATCGTCAAAACCGACGTTAGCACCGGGCTGATCGTGGTCAATCTGCCGGAAGGTCTGCTGCCGGATCAAGCCTCCAACGAGGATGACGAGTAGCGCCACCCGCTCAAATGCTGCGCCTGTGCCCCCTTGACAGCATTCCAGCCTGACTATATGCTGAGCGCAATGTGCCGTTAATTGCCCGGTCGCCGCTGTGAACGAACGCAAGTACTGGCTCGGCTTCAGTCTGGTTTCGGGCATTGGACCCAAGCGCCTGCTGGCGCTGGTGCAGGCATTTGGCGATCTGCGGAGCGCTTGGGAAGCGAGCGAAAGCCGCATCTGCGCGGTCGGGCTAGACAGCGATACCACCACCCATCTGCTGCGCACAAGGACGCAGATCGACCTTGACGCCGAAATGAGCAAAATCGAGCGCGCCAACGCCCGGCTGATCACGCCGGAAGATGCGGAATTCCCGGCGCTGCTCAAGAATATGCCCGATCCGCCGCTGGCGCTGTACTTGCGAGGTGCGCTGAAGCCGGAGGACGATCTGGCGCTGGCGATTGTCGGCACGCGCAAGGCGACCGCCTACGGGCGCGATGCCGCCGGACACTTCGCCCGACAGCTTGCGCGGCAGGGCGTAACCATCGTGAGCGGGCTGGCGCACGGAATCGACGGCGCGGCGCATCGCGGCGCGCTGGAAGCGGGCGGGCGCACGATTGCGGTGCTGGGCTGCGGGATCGACCGGGTATATCCGCCGGATCATGCCGACCTCGCCCGTCAAATCGCCCAGCAGGGCGCGCTGATCAGCGAGTTTCCGGTGGGCAGTAAGCCGGAAGCGCGGCACTTTCCGCGCCGCAACCGGATCATCAGCGGGCTGTCGCTGGGCGTGCTGGTCGCGGAAGCGCCGGAGAACAGCGGCGCGATGATCACAGCGACTTTCGCCGCCGATCAGGGACGCGACGTGTTCGCAGTGCCCGGCAGCATCTTCAGCGCGACCAGCGGCGGCGCTAATCGGCTGATACAGGAAGGCGCGAAGCTGGTGACTTGCGTCGAGGACATTCTGGAGGAACTGAACATCGCCCAGCGCACGGTCGAAGCGCGCAGGCTGACCCGGCAGATCGCCCCGGCGAGCGACAAGGAAAAAATGCTGCTGCGTCACCTGACCGCCGATCCGCTGACGGTGGATGAACTGGTTCGACGGAGCGGGCTGGATGCCGCCGACGTGCTGGGTACGCTGACCCTGCTGGAGCTTCAGGGCTACGTTGAGGACGACGGTGTGGGCAAGTATCGTTTGCTCGGCTATGAGGACTAGGCTGCTCGTGCGCCGTCACAATGCGGGCGCAGGAGTTATGAAGTAGAGGTTGCATATGGAGCACTACTATGCGGTCGTTCTAGCGGGCGGCGGCGGCACTCGGCTGTGGCCCATGAGCCGCGCCGACCTGCCCAAGCAGCTCCTTTCGCTGGTCGAAAACGACTCGATGTTTCGGGTGAGCGTGGAGCGGCTCCTGCCGCTGTTCTCGCCGGAGCAGGTTTACGTGGTCACTGGGGCGAAGCTCTGCGACCTGATGCGGGCGGACGCGCCCGAAATCCCGCCGGAGAACTTCGTGGTCGAGCCATACGGAAAGAACACGGCGCTGGCGGCAGCGCTGGCGATCACCGTGATCCAGAAGCGCGACCCGCAGGCGACAGTTGCCCTGCTGACCGCCGATCATCACATCACCGACAAGGAGAAGTTCCGGCGCGTGCTGAAAGCCGCCTATGCGCTGGCGCAGGACGATTACATCGTCACGCTGGGAGTTTCGCCGTCGATGCCCGCGACCGGGTTTGGTTATATCCGGCGGGGCGAAGCGCTGCGGGACATCGACGGATTTCACTGCTATGGGTCGCGCGGGTTCACCGAAAAGCCGGACACGCTGACGGCGGCGCGCTTCATTCGCAGCGGAGAGTATAGCTGGAACTCCGGCATGTTCATCTGGCGGGCAGACCGCGCCCTGCGCGAATTTGAGCAGCTTCAGCCGGAGGTGTATCAGGGCATGATGGCGCTTCAGCCGACCGTCGATACGCCGGAATACGACGCCAAGCTCGCGGAAGTGTGGGAGCAGATGCCCGTGCTGCAGATCGACGCGGGCATTATGGAGCAAGCCGAGCGCATGGCAGTGATCCCGGTGGACATCGGCTGGAGCGACGTGGGCAGTTGGGACGCGCTGTTCGACGTGCTGGATTTGGATACCAGCGGCAACGGCTTCAAAGGCAGCGCTTCAAACCGGCTCGTTATTGACACTAAGAACACACTGGTTTACAGTGACAAACTGACTGTCACCATCGGAGTTGAGGATTTGGTGGTGGTCGATACCCGCGATGTGCTGATGATTTGTAAGAAAGAACGCACGCAGGATGTCAAGAAAGTCGTTGACATGCTCCGCGCAATGAATCACGAGACGTATCTCTAGTCGAATCAGGAACAGGTATGGCTTTTGAAGCTTACTGTGTCAAATGCAAAACCAAGCGCGAAATCGCCAATCCGCAGGCGGTGTTCACTGCACGCGGCGCGCCCGGCGTTCGGGGAACCTGCCCGGTCTGCGGGACGACGCTGTTTCGCATGGGCGCAATCGATGCCCACGCGACTCTGCCCAAGCCGGTGATCGCGCCGAAACCGAAAACCGCAAAAAAGACGAAGACGAAGCCCAAGACCAAGACAAGAGCAAAGACGGCGAAGGCAAAAACGAAAGCAACCGCCAAGCGCGAAAGCAAAGCGCCGAGCAAAGCCATCGGCAAGCTGGTGATCGTCGAATTGCCCGCGAAGGCGCGCAGCGTCGGTCAGTTTCTCGGCAAGGGCTACACGGTCAAGGCGTCGAAGGGGCACGTGCGCGATCTGCTGGTTTCGCAGCTTTCGGTGGATGTCGAAAACGACTTCGAGCCGAAGTACCGGGTGCTGAACGACAAACGCGACACCGTGAAGGACCTCAAGAGCGCAGTTGAGCGGGCGCAGCAGGTTTACCTCGCTACCGACCCTGACCGTGAAGGCGAGGCGATTGCATGGCATCTGCTGGCGGCAACCGAACTCGACAGCCAGCCGAAAGCCAACGTAAAGCGAGTGGTCTTCCACGAGATCACCAAGCCCGCCGTCGAAGAAGCGTTCAGCCACCCGCGTGAGATCGACATGAATCTGGTGAACGCGCAGCAGGCGCGGCGCATCCTTGACCGGCTGGTGGGCTACAACGTCACCGAACTGCTGTGGGAAAAGGTTCGCAATCGGCTGTCCGCCGGGCGGGTGCAGAGCATCGCCGTCCGCCTGATCGTGGATCGTGACCGCGAGGTGGATGCCTTCGTATCGCAGGAATACTGGACGCTGGATGCGAAGCTGCACAAGCAGCACCACAACGGCAGCAAAGCCAGCAGCAAACCGTTCTTGGCGCGGCTGTTCAAGATTGGCGACAAGGACGTGAACTTCACCGCGCAAAGCGAGGTTCAGCCGCACTTGGACGTGCTGGAAAAGAGTCAGTTTCACGTGGTGGACATCAAGAACGGCGAGCGCGTGCGAAAGCCGTCAGCGCCGTTCACGACCAGCACACTCCAGCAGGAAGCCTCGCGGCGGCTCGGTTTCACCGCCAAGCGCACGATGGCGGTCGCGCAGCAGCTCTACGAAGGCATCGACGTGAGCGCGGAAGGCTCAGTCGGCTTGATCACCTACATGCGTACCGACAGTCTGTCGATCTCGCCGCAGGCGCACCACGAGGCACGCGAATACATCGAAAAGCGCTTTGGCAAAGCTTACCTGCCTAAGCGCGCGCCGATCTACCACACCAAATCCAAAGGCGCGCAGGAAGCGCACGAAGCGATCCGCCCGACGGGTGTGATGCGCGAGCCGGATGCGATCCGCAAGGCGCTGTCGAACGATCAATACCGCCTGTACAACCTGATCTGGCAGCGGTTCGTCGCCAGCCAGATGGAAAACGCGGTCTACAACACGCTGCGGGTGGACATCGACGCCGGATTGACGGCGAAGAACTCGCCCTATCACTTCCGGGTCAGCGGCAGCACCATCCGGTTCAACGGCTTTCTGGCGCTGTACGAGGACGCGCACGACGAGGACATCGCCGCCGACGAGGACGAGGGGCGCATCCTGCCGGAAATGAGCATCGGCGAGATGCTCGACCTGCTCGGCTTGCTGCCGGAGCAGCATTTCACGCAGCCGCCGCCGCGCTACACCGAAGCCAGTCTGGTGCGGACGCTGGAAGAATACGGCATCGGTCGCCCCAGCACCTACGCGCCGACCGTCGCCGTAATCCAAGACCGGGAGTACGTCACCAAGCAGGATAAGCGGCTGATCCCGACCGACACCGGCAAGATCGTGAACGATCTGCTGGTGACTTACTTCCCGGAGATCATGGACTACCAGTTCACGGCGAAGATGGAAGACGAACTGGACGAGATTTCCGAGGGGCGGCGCGCGTGGCATCCCATGCTGCACGAATTCTACGAGCCGTTCGAGCAGGAATTGAAAAACGCCCACGCCGTCATTGAGCCGATCAATCACACCGAGGAAGTGGGGCGCGCGTGCCCGGTATGCGGCAGGCCGCTGGTGATCCGCTACGGGCGCTTCGGCAAATTCATCGGCTGCTCGGATTACCCGAACTGCCGTCACACCGAGCCATTTCTGGAGCGGATGGGCATCCTCTGCCCGATCTGCGGCACCGAACACGGCGGCGAGATCATCGAGCGGCGCTCGAAGCGCGGGCGGGTGTTCTACGGCTGCTCGCGCTATCCCGACTGCGAGTTCACCAGTTGGCAGAAGCCGCTGGCTCAGCCCTGCCCCAACTGCGGCGGACTACTGGTCGAACAGGGGCGCACGAAGGCGCAGTGTACCGTCTGCAAGCGCACTTACCAGATCGACAAGCTGCCGACGGAAAGCCCCGAACCTGCATGAACGAAAGGCGTTACAGGATGACCTGTGACGCCTCTTTTATTTCCCCGGCTATACCTCGATGCTGTTGGGGGGCGGGCGGGCGAGGGCGTGTAGATCACTGCACGCTGCGGATCGAACTCCGGTTGGTCCGAATCGACGACGCACCAGCGCCTCGGCTGCCAAGCCGAACCCGCCATCCGAAATCCATCCCGAATCGCTGCCGGGTCAACCGCCGACAGAAACAGCACGTCGTTCCAGAGACAGTCGAGGATGGGAATCCGGCGCTTCAGCAGCGCCTCGCGTCCTTGATAGCCGCGCCGGTAGCGATCAAACAGATCGGGCAGCCGAGCTTGAAGCTGGTTCAGCGGATAGAGGACATCGCCGACAAGGTTTTTCGGGAGTAAATGATAGAGTCGGGTCATGGGCGATTTTCGTTTGCATTTTCCAACGAACAGCGATAGCCTAATTCCATTATTGTCGGTCAGAACTTATTTCCGTTACAATCGTAAATAGTAGGCGTCCGACGAAAGGCGTTGAGCGATGATGAAATTCCTGAAGGACAGCTACAACGGCATCTTCGTGGTGCTGCTCAAACCGTACCTGCCCAAAGGCAGAACGCTGGCGGTGCTGGTGGGCGGCGTCCTGATCGGGCTGCTGTGGGCTTACGCCCTTTCGCCGACCGTGTACTACGATGCCGACCCGCGTTCGCTGCACCAAAGCTGGCAGGACGAATGGGTCAAGCTGCTGGCAGACCGCTACGCCGTGACCAACACCGCCGACATCAGCGCCAACATTACCGACCTGCTCAGCCGGGTGGATGATCCGCAGGGGATTGTAGACCGCCTGATCGCCACGCCGGGCGAGGAAGCCAACGTCCAGAAACTTCAGGCGATTCGACCGTTCGCGGTACAAGCCGAAGCGACAGCGGTGCAGGCGCCGCAGCCGAGCGCGCTCGGCAACATCCTGCCGTTCATCATCGCCCCGATTGTGGTGATCATCCTCGGTTCAATCGTGGTGGTGGTCTGGGGCATGTTCATCTACCCGAACTTGTTCGAGCCGCTGTTGAATCGCAGCGCAAAAGTCAGCCCGGAGGTCGCACAGGAGCGGAAAGCTCGAGTCGAGACCCAGAAGCTGATGGAATCCAAAAAGACCGACTTCACAGCGACCACCAATTTCGGTCCGCCGCTAATGCAGAAAATGTCCAACTATACGCCGGGCTTCGGCACTTACGACGAGTCCTATACGATTGAGGACGAGCAGGAGCGCTTCCTCGGCGAGTGCGGCGCGCTGATTTCCGAAACTATCGGCACGGGTGACCCCGCCAAAGCCGCCGCGATTGAGGTCTGGCTGTTCGATAAGGACGACTTCGTTCGCACTGTGACTAAAGTGTTCGCGTCGGAATACGCCTTCAACGACCCGGCGATGCGCTCCAAGCTGGAAGCGAAGGGCGACCTAGTGCTGGCGCAGCCGGGCGCGACCGTCACGATGGAGACCAATACCCTGCGCTTGCAGGCGCGGATCGTGGATATGCAGTACGGGACGGGTCCGCTGCCGCCCAACAGCTACTTTGACAAGATGACGATTGAACTCGCCGCGTGGCGCAAGGAAGCGTCGGGCGCGCCTGCCGCAACGCCGATCCCGCAGCAGCCGGTCGCCGCCGCGCAGCCAATCCCGCAGCAGACCGCCAGCTATCAGCCGCCTGCGCCCACCCCGCAGCCGTATCAACCGCCTGCGGCTCCGACTTACCAACCGCCCGCGCCCACCCCACAGCCGTATCAGCCGCCTGCGCCAAAACCTTATCAGGCACCCGCGCAGCAGCCTTATCAAGCGCCAACGCCAATTCCGCCGATTTCTTCACCGCCGCAAACACCACCCAATCGTCAAACGCCGCCCGCGCCGTCTCGCCCCGCGCCGACGCCTCCCCCGCCACGCCCAGACGCGAACCCGGAAGACGATCCGTTCGGCGGCACGGGTGATTTCACTCCGATTACGTGAGCAAGTCAGCGACATGAAAAGAGGCGGAGCCAACTCCGCCTCTTTGTTTTTCAACGGGGAATGTGCCTAATTGATGCGCTTCACCTTGAAGACGATTTGACCGCCCGGCGCGCTGACCCGCACTTTGTCGCCTTTTTTCGCGCCCAGCAGCGCCGATCCGATCGGGCTGAGATTGGAGATTTTGCCTTCGCTAGGATTCGCCTCGGCAGCACCGACAATCGTGTAATTTTCCTCGTCGTCGGTGCCATCCTCGACGATGGTCACGCGCGAGCCAACTGACACGGTATCCGATTTGCCATCATTGGCAATGATCACCGCCGCACGCAGCACGTTCTCCAGATACTTGATGCGCCCTTCGATGAATGCCTGCTGTTCTTTGGCATCGTGATAGTCGGCATTCTCTTTCAGGTCGCCCTGCGCGACTGCCTCGGTTAGCTTGTGTGCCAGTTCGGGGCGGCGCACATTGACCAGCATTTCCAGCTCACGCCGCAATTCTTCAGCGCCTTCGGCAGTCAGGTATACCTTCTCGGACATATCCTCGTTAACCCTCTTTCAACTCATGACATCGAGCAACTGCCGCCCATTATTCGAGCAGCAGTACCCTTTCACCATGTGCGTGAATGGAATGATGCCTGTATATTCGCTCAAAAGTCAAGATTTGACCAGCAGAATTTTAAGTCATGCTATATAATGGTTTTTGTAATGATGCAGACTCTACGAAACGAGGTGGAACATGCGGCAAAGAGACAGATCAAGGCTTAGCATTTTTATCGTAGTGATCGCGCTGCTGCTGCTTGCTCTGCACAGCGTCGCCGCGCAAGATCAGCCCGCCTTTAACATCGGCGTGCTGGACGACGAGCGCGGGTCGATCAGCGACGGCGCTCGACTCGCCGTGCGCGAAATCAACGACGCGGGCGGGGTACGCGGTGCAGACGGAACGCTGTTCCAACTCAATCTCGTGTTCTCGCCGACGAATGCCGGTCAAAGCTTCAGCGGCGCGGTGGATGCGCTGCAAGCCGCCAACCTGATCGCGGTGCTGGGTCCCGAAAGCAGCGACGACGTGCTGAACAATCTGGATGCGCTGGACAGCCTCGGCGTTCCAGTGATCACACCCGCGACCGACGACACCATCCTGATGTCCGACACCAGCGGCATGTTGTTCCGCTCGCGGGCGGCGGACGCGGTTCAAGGGCGCGCGCTCGCCAGCTACCTGATCACCCAGTACCAGCTTAGCCCCATCGCCACCATCCAACTGGACATCGCCAGCACCGCCCGCGTCATCGGCTTCACCACCGCCGCGACCTCGCTGGGCGTGACGCCGCAGCCCGCGCTGATTCTGCGCGATCCCACCGACCTGACCGACTCGGTCGGTCAGTTGGTCGACGCGAATCCCGCCGTGATCGCGGCGTTCGGCAGCCCGGATGTCGCCTCGACGCTGTACGGCGCGCTGCGGACGCAAGGCTGGACCGGGCTGTTCGCCTACGATCAAGCGTTCGACCCAAGCTTCCGCGACAGCGTGCCGATGGATCAACTTCCGGGTGTGGTCGCCGCGAATACGTGGGCGTTCACGTCAGCGGACAGCTCAAGCACCAGCTTCCTGAACAACTACATTCATGCTTACGGCGAGCTTCCCGGTTCGGTCGAAGCGGCGAGCTACAACTCGGTGAACCTGATCGCCGCCGCGCTCACGCAGCCCGGCAGTCTACACGACAACCTCGGCACGCTGCCGGAAATTCAGGGCGTACAGGGTCTGCTGCGCACCGACGATCTGGGCATAGGCGAATTGAGCAA
Source organism: uncultured Chloroflexia bacterium (assembly GCA_963814185.1). Lineage (GTDB taxonomy): Bacteria > Chloroflexota > Anaerolineae > Aggregatilineales > Phototrophicaceae > Flexifilum. The sequence goes on from CAWFCF010000004.1 coordinate 2,046,604, forward strand.
CAACGTCGCCATCGTCCGGTTGGGTCAGCTTGGCGCGCCGGAAGTGCTGGCGCGGTATCAGGGTGATCAAATCCTGCCGACCGAAGTGCCCGCCACTCCGCCAGCGGTTGCGCCGACGGAAATCCCCACGACGGAGCCGACTCAAGCGCCGCTGATGACAGCCACGCCGACCAGCGCGTTCCTGACGATCACGCAGGCGCTCCAGAACGTGCGCAGCGGTCCCGGCGACAACTACGACGTACTGGGTCAGCTTACGCAGGGAACGCAGGTGCCGGTGATTGGCGCAAGCGAGGACTTCAGCTACGTGGTGATCGATTATCGCGGACAGCAGGGCTGGCTGGTCGCTTCACTGTTGAGCATCTCAGGCGACCTCACCAGCGTCCCGGTCATCCCGGCGCCGCCGCCGTCTGCGCCTGCCGCCACCATCACGCCATCGCCGACGCCCGCCCCCGCCGATTTGATCATCGTCTCGGCATCGGTCTCGCCGAGTCCAGTGGTGCCGAACCAGCCCTTCACGGTCAGCATTACGGTGGGCAACATCGGCGGCACGCCCGCAGGTCAGTTCACGGTCGCCGGGACCTTCCCGCCCAACAATCAACTGCTGGTGGCGACCGTGCCCGGCTTGGCTCCGCAGCAGACCGCAACGGTAACGCTTTCGGGCATCCTGAATGGGAGCGGCTCTTACACCACCGCGCTGCAAATCGACGCCAACAATCAGGTGAACGAGGGAACCATCGGCGAGCAGAACAACCTCTATAACATCAGCTACAGCCTCGATATTCCGGTGCTGCGTCAGGGGTCACAAACGCTCAACCTCGGCGACACGATTGATCTGGAAGGCAACGGCGTTCAGGGCGACGCCAACTGGAACAACGACGGCGGGAATCCCGGCTTGAAGGCGATTTTCGGGGCGCATCTGGGCATTCTCGGCAGCGGCGGTGATTACAACGCCGTCACCTACAGCCTGATCAACCCCAGCATCATCACCCGCGACTCGATTGGGCGCAGCGAAATGAACAGCGGCACGCTGATCGGCATTATCACCGCCGATGGACATCGCGGCGTCATGCAGGTGACGGCAATCAGCGACACCCAGATTTCGCTGAATTTCCGGGTCTACAACGGTTAGTCGAACTGCGGAAGGGGCGAGTCTGCCTCGCCCCTTCACGGCGCAAGCTGCACGTCAATCCAGTTGAGTTGGTTGGCAGTGACCGCGACGGTTCGGGCAAAGCGAATCCGCCCATCCTGAATCACGGCGATGGCGTAGGTATCGGCGGGCAGACTGCCGATGGTGAAATTCTCGCCCAGCGTCGGATCGGAATACACCGAGGCGTCGCCATAGGTATAAGCGTGATAGATGCTGGCGGTCGATTGGATGGTCAGGGTGAGATCGTTCACCAGCAGCCCGTCGGCATCGATCACGCGCCCGGCTAAGACGCCGAGATTGGGCAGCGGGCGCAGCCACAGTTCGGGGTTGCGAGTTGCGCCGTAGTCGAAGGCGCTGCCCACCCGCACCTCAAAATGAAGGTGCGGACCGAGCGCGATCCCGGTCTGCCCTACCAGACCGATCACGGTGCCGTCCTGAACGGTTTGCCCGGAGCGCACCGTCACCTGAAGCATGTGACCGTAGAGCGTGAATACGGGCAGCCCTTCGGGCGACAGAAAATTGTGCTGGATCACCACCAGATTGCCGTAAAAGTTGGTATCGGGACCGAAGCGCGTGGTCAAATCGTCCCCGGCGTAGACCACCGTCCCGTCGGCGGCGGCTTGGATAGGCGTCCCGATTGGATTGACCAGATCAATACCGTGATGCACCTGCAAACGCCCGCCGTCGGTTCCGCCGTAAGCGTAAACTCGGTTGAGGCTATAAGCCGACACGGGCCAATCCAGCACAAAGTGGTCGGCGGACTGCGCAGCCGATACCACCGCCGGAATCGGGGTCGCCGTGTCGAACAGCTCCGGCGTGACGGTAGCGGTGGGCTGAAGCGTCGGCAGCAGTGGGGTCGGCGAGGCGAACAGCGGGCGCGGCGTGTGAGTCGGCAGCGGGGTTTGCATCACCACGACGACTTCGGTGGTCGGCTCGGCAGACGCGGAGATGATCTGCGCCGGAGCGGGCTGGCAGGCGACCAGAAACAGCAGCAGCGCAAGTTTCCTCATTCGAATTTCACCTCGCGGAAGTCTCCGGTCGCCGCGCCCAGCCGATATTCCAGAATCCGATCCCGCGTCTCTGGCGGAAGCTGCAAAGACGCGAGCGCCGCGTCTATGAGCGCCGCCTGCGGGACTAAGCCCACCAGCTCGGTGTGGGTGATGGCAACTCCATGCGCGCGGGCTTGCTCGCGGAGCGCCTGCAGGATAGCGGCGAGCGAGGTCTCTCGAAAGTCGATCACGTTCATGGAGACCTGCGCCTGCCCCGCCACCAAAAAGCCCAGCGCTTTCAGATAAGGCATGCCGCCGCCCGATTCGCGGATGCTCACGGCTATCGCCTGTGCGATGCTCAGGTCGTCGGTATCGAGGTAAGCGTTGAAGGCGATCAGCGGGGCGCGCGCCCCGACCGCCACCGCGCCCGCCGAGCCGATGCGCGCAGGTCCGAAATCGGGCGCGCGCTCCGGCATGTAAATCTCGGACTTCAACGCCTCGTAGCCGCCGCGCCGCACCTCGGCGAGGTTGGCGCGCTCCGGGCGCAGCGCCGCCGCTTCGTACAAATAAACCGGAAGGTCGAGTTCCGCACCGATACGTCGCCCGAAAGCGCGCGCCAGTTCGGCGCACTCCGCCAGCGAGATGTCGCGCAGCGGCACGAACGGAATCACGTCTACCGCGCCCATGCGGGGATGCACGCCGCGATGCTGCTCCAGATCGATTCGCTGGACGGCGACCCGCGCCGCCTGAAACATGGCTTCGGCGACCGCTTGCGGCTCGCCCGCGAAGCTGATCACGCTGCGGTTGTGATCGGGGTCGCTGCTCACGTCCAGCAGCGCGACCGAGGCGGATCGAATCGGCTCGACCAACGCCGCGATCACCTCAGCACGCCGCCCCTCGCTGAAGTTGGGGACACACTCGACCAGCGGCACGGTCAGTCCTCGTCGTCCACGAAGGTGGGCGCGTTCGGCGGCGAATGCAGCGGCGGCGGTTCGGATGGCGGCTGGCTTTCCATCAGCTTGAGGGTGTCTTCGGTAACCACCCGCCCGTTGAACTGGCTGTAGAACTTCGGGTTCGCCGCGCGATCCACTGCGTAGCGCCAGCGGCGATTGCCCACTTCGCGCAGCACCGAGCGGCAGTTATCGCAGCGGACGATCCCGCGCGGGCGCGGGATGCCCAGCACCCGGTTCTGGCGCATTTCGAGGCTCAGATGCCCTTCCCGGCACACCGGGCATTGATGGATGACAAAGCCGTCGACGTAGCGATCCCCTGCCGACAGCCCACGCCAGTACAGGAACACGTAGATCAGCACCAGCGCGAGAATCGCTCCGCCAACCGCCGCTTCGGGGGTGACGCTCGGCGTGGCGGGCGGCTCTGGACTTGGCGCGGGCGGCTCGCCTGTGGGAAGGATCGCCGCAGCAGCCGAAGTCGGCGTAACCGTGTGAGTTGGCGTCAGCGTGTCGGTCGAGGTCGGCGTTAGGGTGTCGGTAGGAACGACCGTATCGGTGACTGCCGGAAGCATCCCCGTGATGGCGGTTGCGGTCGCGGTGAAGATCGGCGTATGACTTGGCGTCGGCGAAGGCGTCACGGTGTCGCTCGGCGTGGTGGTATGGGTTGCAGTGTCGCGGAGCGTCGGCGTGAAGGTCGATGTATCGCTCGGCGCAGGCGTCGGCGTATGAGTTGCGCTCGGTACTGCTGTGTCCGTTACAGTCGCGGTCGGTGTATGGCTGAAGGTACGCGATGGCGTTGCGGTGTTGGTTGGGGTATCTGTCAACGTGAGCGTCACACTTGGAGGCGGCGTCTGGCTGGCGACGGCAAGGGCAGCGAGCGTGGACGCAGGAGCGTCGGTTGGGGTTGAGGTAGGCGTAGCGGACGGCGTGCGGGTCGAGGTGTCGCTCGGCAGCGGCGTGAAGCTGAGCGTTTGAGTAGGTGTATCGGTTGCGGTTGGTGTACTGGTTGCGGTATCGGTTGGCTCAGGTGTCGAGGTATCGGTGGCGGAATTGGTCGGCGATGGCGTCGGCGTGACCGTATCCGTTGGAGTCGGCGTATGGGTTACAGTTTGGGTCGGCGATGGCGTCGGCGTGACCGTATCCGTCGGAGTCGGGGTATCGGTTGCGGTATGGGTGGGTGATGGCGTGGCGGTGTCGGTCAGAGTGGGCGTGCTGCTCGGCGCGACCGTATTGGTGGGCAGCAGGGTATCGGTTAAGGTCGGCGTTTCGGTGGGAGTATCGCTGAAGGTGGGAGTCAGGGTTGGCGTGTCGCTGGGCGCTGCTGAGGCGGTATCGCTGGCAGTTGGGCTGACGGTGTTGGTCGGGAACAGGCTGGGCGTGTCGCTCGGCGTAGGCGAGAGCGTCGGCGTCACGATAAAGGTCGCCGAAGGCGTGAGCGCGTCAGGAAGCAGAACCGGCAGCGCCGCCAGATCGAGCGCACCCGCTAGCAAATCGGCGGAAATCCAGCCGAAGCCGTCGCGGAAGCGGATTAAGACCCAAGTGCCATCGGGATTACGCCCCACCGGATCGACAAAGTCTCCGGTGTTGATCGCGCCGAGATAGGGATAGGTGACGCCGGGACCGAAGCGCACGAACGCGCCCGGATCGCCCGCGCTGATCCAAACTCCGCCGGGTGTAGGGGTGAGCGTGTCGCTCAGGGTGGCGGAGAGGGTCGGCGTGAGGCTGTCCTCGCCCAGCGTGGGCAGCGCATCGACATCCAGATTCCAGTAGGCGAGGTCGCGGCAAATCCAGCCGAAGCCGTGATAGTAGCGGATCATGATCCAACTGCCGTCGTCGCTGCGGTTGACCGGGATGATCGGATCGTCGGCAACGAGGCGACCGACGGGCAGATAGGTTTCGCCGGGACCGCCGCGCACGTAAATGTCCGGCGCGATCACGATGCTGTACACCGGGGTCGGCGTCAGCGTGGGCACAGGCGTCACCGCCTGCGCGCTGACCCGCAGAGCAAGCAGCAGATACAGGATAGGAAGCAGCAGCCGAAGTTTCAAACATCCCCCTGAGGGCAGCGCGAGATGCTCCTACTTTAACACGAGTGCCGCTTAGCTGCCCACCGTAAAGTCTACGGGTGGGGCGTCGATAGGCGTATCGTTCGCATACAGCTTCACCGACCAGTTGCCCGACGAAAGGGTCACGTCGGTGGGCGTAATTGACAGCCACATGCAGAAGTCGCTGTCGTCGCGCGGGATGGTGTAGCTTTCGGAATAGGTGAGCTGCCCCTCGAAATACCACTCCGCCCGAACCACGGTGCCCTGCGTCACGTTGAGCGCCCGCGTGGTGATGTAAATCGTCTGGACGTTCGCCGGGAACGAGTTGGTGAGCGTATCGGCGCAGTCGTCGGACGAGCGCACGCTGGCGGCAGTCCCCACCTGCGTGAACTGCACCGAGCCGAGCGATCCGCTGCCCGGCGTCGCGCCCTGCGGGGCGGTGGTCGCTTCGCCAAACGAGCCGAGCGGAGCAGGAGTCGCCATCTGCCCCGGCGTGCTGGTGCCCGCGTTGACCACCAGCGCCTGAGTCGGCGGGAAGGCGATCTGCATAGTCGCCAACAACTGCTGATTGCGACCTTCCATCTGCGCGACGTAGGTTTGCGCCGCTACCGAGGTCGCCATCACTTCGGTTGCCTGCGCCTGCTGCTCTTGCGCAATGCTGGTCGCTTCGGCAATGTAGCCGTTGCGCTCGGCTTGCAGGGTCGCCCCCGGATTATCAGGAGTCAGGGCGCTACACGCGCTCACCAGCAGCAGCGCCAGCACACATCCACAGATTACAATCGGTTTTGCCATCACATTCACAATCCATCCGTCAAAACAGGCGCACGTTACCAAATTTCGGCGCGCTTTGCCAGAGTCAGCGGCGTGAACGACCGTCCGCTTCGAACTTGCGCACTCCCCTATTGACTGCTAGAATTAGTGTTAGTCCGCCCCCATAGCTCAGCGGATAGAGCGTTGCCCTCCGGAGGCAAAGGCGCTGGTTCGATTCCTGCTGGGGGCACAGAGCACATCAGGGTAGCGAACCAGTCCAGCGGCTGGTTCGTTTCGTTTTTTAGCTTCAAAGCCTTAAGCTAGAATGAAGCGGTTAAAGAGTCGAAACAGTTTGCAAACGCAGGGGGTAGCAAGTTAGAATACTGATACAGTTTCCTATTGGTTTTATGCCTTGATCTCGGCAAATGTAGATGTTACGTTTTACAAAGAATTAGAATAACATAATTTCTCTCGGTGTTCGCAGGGTTCGTTGAATGACATTCGATCACAACGTTGCAGACGGTCGAATTCCCCAGTTACCCGCTGTCGTAGAGCGTCGTCGCCTGCTTGAGCGGCTCGACGGCGTGCTCCAGCACAAGCTGACCCTGTTGTGCGCTCCGCCGGGGTATGGCAAGACCACGCTGGCAGCTCAATACGCGCATACCCTGCCCTGCCCGGTCACGTGGCACGCCCTCGAAGAACAAGAACGCGACGTTCCGAACCTCCACGCAAAATGCCTTGCCGTGCTCAGCGACGTGGTGCCGGACATCGCCTCCCTGAGTTTCGCCAAGACCATGGGCGTGACCGAACTCGCCACATCGGTGGCTCACCACCTGCGTTCAGTTCTGGATCGGGATATTGTTTACATTATCGACGACGTTCATCTGCTTTCCGGCTCATCGTCCGCCGAACTTTGGTTGCGAACCTTCGCCACCCAAATCCCGTCCAACTGCCATTTGATCCTGATCAGCCGCACGCTGCCCGATCTGCCGCTGACCGAATTGATCGCCAAGCGCGAAGTGTTGGCGATCAGTCAGGAAGCGCTGCGCTTCACCATTGACGAAGCCTGCGAACTGGCACAGCAGGTGTTCCGGCTGAGCCTCACCGAAACCCAGATACAGGAACTGGTGGTCAAGCTGGAGGGCTGGGCTGCCGGGATCGTGCTGGCGCTGCAACCGCTGCCGCTCGATCTGGCGCAGTCGATGCTCAGCGGGGGCAGCGGACCCGAAGCGCTGTTCGACGCGCTCGCCGACCTGATGCTCAAGGCACAGCCGCCGGGTCTGCGCGACTTTCTGCTGGCGTCTTCAACTTTGATGCGGCTGACACCCGAACTGGCGTCTACCGTTCTGGGGCTGCCCAACGCCGCTGATTGGATGTCGGAAGCGCTCAACCGCAACCTGTTCCTCACCCGCGTCTCTGGCGGGCTGGTTTATCATCGGCTGTTCCGCGATTTCTTGCAGCGCCGCCTTGCCGTGCAAGACCCTACGCAGTTTTACACTCTCCACCTCAAAGCCGCGCAGTGGTTCGAGCAGAATTATCAAATCGACGAGGCGTTCGAGCATTACATTAAAGCCGGTTTGCCTGAACCCGCCGACAAGCTGATCAACGAGGTCGCTCGCTCCTACTATGTTCAGGGCAGAGTCGAAATCCTGCTGCGCTGGAACGAGGAACTGCGCAGCGCTTCGATTGTGAACGCCGAAGTTGCGTACCTTTGCTCCGCCATCCAGATTGACCGCTATAACTACAATCAGGCGGAAATCGAAATCAACCGCGCTGAGCAGTGTTATCTGCGCGATGAAAACGAGTATGGTCTAATCTCAGTACGGTTGGTGCGAGCGCGCATCGAGCTTCAGCGCGGACAGTATCGGGAAGCGATTGAAGCCGTCGAGCCGCTGCTGGATGTTGAATGGATTCAACTGCGCAGCAGCGCGCTTCGCGTGATCGGCTTCGCCCATCTCAAGATCGGCAAGATCGATCAGGCAATTCACTATCTGGAAGCGGCAGTTCCGCTGTTCAAGACCACCGGCGATCAGCTCTCGACCTCCAAGCTGCTGCTTGACCTCGAAATCGCCTATCGCCAATCGGGGCGGCTGGCGGACGCGGCAGCTTGTCTACAAGAAGTGGTCGCTATTCGCCGGACGCTCCACAATACCGACGACCTCGCGCGGGCGCTGAACAACCTCGGCTTCCATTACCACCAATGCGGCGACTACCTTCAGGCTTACGCGACCTTCCAAGAGGGACTCAGCGTCATCGCCCGGATGCAGAGCCACCGCACCGAAAGCTATCTGCTTTGGAGCTTGGGCGATCTCCAGCGAGATCGCGGCGGTTTTGAAGAAGCGGTTGGACTCTACAACCTGTCGCTGGAATTGATCGGCGCGAACGAGCCGAGCCTGCGCTGCAACGTGCTGACCAGCCTCGCCGTGCTGCGCCGCTGGCAAGGGAGCTATTACGACGCGGCGCTGCTGGCGAACGAGGCGCTGATTCTGGCAACCGCTCACAGCCTCGCCTTTGAAGAATACAATGCCAAAATCGCGCTGTGGGCAGCCCGCGCTCACATGGGCGAGGTGGTCACGGCGGCGAAGGAACTGGATGCGGCGCAAGTGGGACTCGATCAACTGAGCGCCAAGACCGAAGCCGCCGCTGCGCGCATGGTCTGCGCCAATCTCGCGCTGCTGCGCTTCGACAAGGTCAACTCCGAGCGCCGGATTCACGATGCGCTGAAGCTGCTGACGACCGGCGCCAGCCTGCACGGGGTCGCCGCCGAAATCATGCACACGCCGCTGCTGGAAGCCTTCGTCGAGCGGAACGGCGCCCGCTATGCCGAACTGATTCAGGGCGTCAGCCGCCTGCGGAAAGTCCAGCTTAAGCCAACCAACATCATCACCCTGCGAGACAAGATCGAAGCCAATTCGGTCTACAGCCTGCGGGTGCAAACGCTGGGCAAAGAGATCATCGAGCGGGACGGCGTGCTGGTGCTTTCGACCGAATGGCGGGCGGCGGCTGCCCGCGAATTGTTCTTCTACCTGCTGTTTCAGGGCGCGCAGAGCCGCGAGCGCATCAGCTTGGATTTCTGGCCCGACAGCTCCCCTGCCCGCGTGCGCTCGAACTTCCATACCACCCTTTACCGGGTGCGTCAGGCGTTAGGCGAAAACATCATCGTCTTTAAGGACGAGAACTACTGCGTAAATCCCGATCTGGATGTCTGGTGTGACGCTCAGGAGTTCGAGGCGCTGGTCAAGAAAGCGCGCCCGCTCCCCTTCCGCGACGCTCGCACCGAAGATTTGTGGCTGCACGCGGCGGCGCTGTATCAGGGCGATTTCCTACCGCAGTTCGATGCCGAATGGGCAGCCGACTACCGCGAAATGCTCAACGAACTCTACATCGAAGCGCTGGTGTCGCTGGGTGAATGTGCCCGCGCCCGCCACGATCTGGCGGAAGCAATCAAGATGTTCAAACAGGCGCTCAAGGTCGATCCGTTCCGGGAAGACGTGCATCGCGCGTTAATCACCTGTTTCGCCGAGCGCGGCGAGCGCCGCAAAATTTACCTGCACTACCGCGAACTTCAACAACTGTTCGCCCGCGAACTGGATGTCGAGCCATCGCGCGAGACCGTCGCCCTCGTCAAATCCCTGCTGAAGTAGCTTTCCACAACCCAAATCCAAAAGACCGCCGAGTGATCGGCGGTCTTTTTTTACGAATTTTCGAAAGTGCTCCGTTTTGGTAAGCGCTTTGTTGCACGAGAAAGTGTACTTTTATTGTCAATAACGAAATTTCGTATTGATCTCTACAGGGGGAACAATCATGGCAATGCTTCACTTGATCAATCGCGGACCTATGCCCGGTGGCACCGATGTCGTTTCGCCGCTTCAGCGTGGACCTATGCCCGGTGGTACTGATGTCGTTTCACCGCTTCAGCGCGGACCTATGCCCGGTGGCACCGATGTCGTTTCGCCGCTTCAGCGTGGACCTATGCCCGGTGGCACGGACGTGGTTTAGGCGATCTTTCGCCCAGCCGCTTCCTTCAGTACCGATGTCATTTGACCTGAGTTCACATACTTGACAGGAAGATACGAGATGCTTCTGCGCGAACTTCAACGCTCTACCCGGCACGACCGGCAATATCTACCCGAGGTTTGGCACGGTTTCCTGCTCGACAATGACGAAAAGCGCCGCATCGACAGCCTGATGGGCAGCGCTCTGCTCGACGACGTGGTGTACGAGCGGCTGGTGAACCAGCGCGATCCTTCGCTGATGTCGAGTTTCGGGCTTTCGCTTGAGACGCAGGACTGGCTGTTGAGCATTAAAGCGGCTTCCCTTGAGGAACTTGCTCAGGAAATTTCGCTCGTTGCATAGAACCTCATGATAAAATCAAATCATCGCATGTGTTGTAACCGGAAAGGGTGCTCTGCACCTTTTTTCCGTTACTGCTTTGAGGACGATTTATGCCCCCGATGATTATGATTGTTGACGACGACGAGCAAGTCTTGACGCTGGTGGAACTGCTGCTGCGTCGACAAGGGTATCAAGTGATGAAGGCGCTCAGCGCGGCTGCGGCGCTCGAACTCCTGAACACCAGCCAGCCCGACCTGTTCATTCTGGATTACATGATGCCGGGGATGAACGGGATCGAACTCTGCGAGCAACTCCGTTCCGATCCAGTATGGGGCAAAGCGCACATCCTCATGCTGTCCGCCGTCGATACCGACGATTACGTCCACCAGTGCATGGTCGCGGGCGCGGATAGCTGCATCGCCAAATCCGAAATGCACCGCCGCTTGTTGAGCGAAGTCCAACAGCGGTTGTCGATTCCGCAGACCAAATAACCTCATTCAGGATTGATCTAGCTTGCGCGCCGCCACCCCCAGCATCAAGGGAAGTTGTGGCATCCCGTCGGGCACGGTGAAGCGATTCCCTAGCAGTTCTCGCATGTCTGCCCGCAGCCTGCCGCCGTTGCTGTAGGGATACTCCCGCAGCACTTCAAGCCGCAGCCCCGCATCGAGCATGGCGGAAACGATGTCAGCAACTCCCCACGAGAACTCATGGACTGGTTTCGGATTCTTGAAATCGACTACTCCTTCCAGATAACCCGATGGCGCAAGCGCTTTGCCAGACATCGCCACGTAATCGCCAATTCCGTCGTCGTAGGTGGCGCGGGTGCCGCCCATATAATCGTTTTCCGGCTGCCAATGGTCGCCGAACATGATGTAGACGGGATGGAACTCGATCACAATCAGCCGCCCGCCGGGTTTCAGCACGCGCGCGACCCCGCGCGCCCACGTCTGAAGATCGGACAGCCAGACTAGCGCACCGTAAGACGAGAACACCACGTCATAAGTCGAGGGATCGATTTCCAGCCAGTCGTACACATCGGCGCGGTGAAAGCTCGCTGGGATGCCGGAATCGGCGGAAAGCTGGCGGGCGAAGTCGATGGCGGTGTCGCTGATGTCCACCCCGGTCACGACAGCGCCGAGCCGCGCCAGACTGAGCGTATCCTGCCCGGAATTGCATTGAAGATGCAGCAGCAACTTCCCATGCAGGTCGCCCAGCAGTTCCAGCTCGTCGGGGAACAGAGTGCTGCCGCCCGCGCGGAAGAACGCCGCTTGATCGCGCTTATGGCTGTTATGAGCGTCGGTGGCGGCATTCCACGACCGACGATTCGCTTCGTGAAGGTCTTTGCGTGGCATGTGAGGCTCCTTTCTACGCCGATATTTTAACGAGCCTTCGCTTTCCCCGCCCCACCGGACAGTGTTACACTCAAGTCGTGACTGGATCAGGGAAAGACGGTGCTATGACTTCCGATCAAGCGCTCCGAAATCATTTGATCGCCCTGCTGGACGGCGGAAACGCCCACATGACCTACGACGACGCGGTTGCCAATTTCCCACCCGAACTCATGAATACCAATCCGCCAAACGTCCCGTATACGCCCTGGCATTTGATTGAGCATCTTCGCATCACCCAGTTTGACATTCTGGAATACGTTCGCAATCCGGGCTACGTCTCGCCGGAGTGGCCGGTCGGCTACTGCCCGACCGCAGCGCCAAAACCAATCCGGCGGGCTGGCAGCGCACCATCGACCAGTTTCACGACGATTTGGCGGCGATTCGCAGCATCGTCACCGACCCGAAAACCGACCTGACCGCGCCGATCCCGCACGGCTACGGCGGGCATACGATCCTGCGCGAGGTGCTGCTGGTCGCGGATCACAACGCCTATCACATCGGCGAGTTGGGGATTCTGCGGCAGGTGATGAACGCATGGCGCTAGGCGCGCTTGCCCCGATCAGCCGAAGGGACTAAACTCTCATCGCGCTCACTCAACCTAAATTACCCTGATGCTGAAACGTGCCCTGCTCTCGCTGATCATTCTGTATTTGGTGCTGCTCGGCGGCACCTACAACGGGATTCTCACCGGATCGAACCGTTTGATTACGGTGCTGCTGATGGGCGCGGCGGTGATCGCGTGGCTGTGGATGCGGCGCGGCTGGCGCTGGCATCGCACCGCGCTGGACGGCGCGATCCTGTTGTGGTGCGCCGCCTTTGCGATCTCGCTGGCGGGAAATCTCGACCAGTGGCGGCGGATCGCCATCGGTCTGTATTTCATGGGCATCTACATCGGCGCGTGGTACGTGCTGGAAGACCTGCTCGCCAATCATGCGCTGCGCCGCGAATGGCTAATCGATGGGCTGCTGATCGCCGGAGCGCCGGTGGTGTTCTTCGGCTACGCACAGGTATACAGCGCTCTGCTGAACGGCGCAGCCCTGCCCCGCCCGGTGAGTATCCTCGGCAACGCCAACGCGCTGGCTGCGCTGCTGGTGTTGCTGATCCCGTTCATACTCGGTCGCCTGATGACGGCGCGCGCGCCGCTGGCGCGGGTATCGCTGAGCATTTACGGCGTGAGTGTGCTGGGCTTGATCGGCTTGAGCTTCTCGCGCGGAGGCTGGATCGGGGCGGCGGCGGCGCTGGCGGTTTGGGTGATCCTCACGCCGTCGCTGCGCCGCCTCTGGAGTCGGCTGCCGCACCTGATCCAATGGGCGCTGGCGGGGTGTGGCGTGCTGGCGCTGCTGGTCGGGCTTTACGTGATCGTCGAATCGCTGGGCATCAGCGGGCGCAGTATCGACGTGCGCATGTGGATTTACGAAACCGCGATCCAGACTTTCCGTGAGCAGCCGCTCACGGGGAGCGGCTTGTTCAGCTTCGGCGCTGACCTCGCGCGGCTCAATTCGCTGCCGCCGTCGGAGCCGCACAGTCACGCGCACAACCTGATTCTGCACGTCGCCGCCGAGATGGGAATCGTCGGGCTGGCGGCGCTGCTGCTGACCGCGTGGATGGTTCTGCGATCGCTGCGGCGCGAGCGCGACCCGATCACGGTGATGGGCGCGGCGGCGCTGGCGGGATTCGTCGTTCACCAGATGTTCGACCTACCAGCCATGATGCCGACCATTGCGCTGGTCGCGCTGATCGCGCTGGCGCTGATGCTGCCCGCTGAGGGTGAGCCGATACGCGGTCGCTGGCAGCCTGCTCTGCTTGGCATCGGCGGGCTGGCGCTGACGCTGGCAGGTCTGTGGAGCGCGTTCACGTACAGCGGCTATCTATCGGTGGTATCGAGCGGCGCGAACGGCGATTATAACGCCGCCGCCGAGCAGCTTCAGCCGTTCATCGACGGCGATCCGTCGCTGGCGATTTACCCGAAACAGCAGGGAATGCTGTTCGCGCTGGCGGCGGCAGCAGGCGATCCGCAGGCGGCGCAGTCCGCCGCCGACGATTTCGAGCGCTACACCCAACTGGAGCCGAGCTACGCCAGCGGATGGGCGAACTTAGCGGCGATGGAACAGGCGCTCGGTCAGTCGGACGCGGCGCTGGCAGCCATGCGTGAGGCGGCGGCACTGGCGCCGCGTAGCTGGTCGATTCTGTATCGCTACGGGAACTACGCCGAAGCGCTGGGCGACGACGCGGCGGCGCAGCAGGCGTATCAGCAGGCGGTCGGGTTGGGCGCGGACATCATCCTGATCCCGGACTGGGATCAATCTCCGCTGCGGCGCGCGATTTCGGTGGACGAAAGCCAGCTTACGCCGCTGGCACAAACGCTGGTGCTGCTGGAGCGCGGCGAAATCGCGGCGGCTCAGGCGAAATGGGCGAGTGAACCGCACCTCGACGATGCGCGCGATCACGCCATGTCCATGCTGATCGCGCTGAGCGCCGGGGATCAGTCGCGGGCGGAGGCGGAGTTCGAGCAGGCGAGGCGTTTAGTCACCAACATCGGCGACCAAGCGTGGGCGGATTTGTGCGAGGGGCTGATCCACCCTGCCAACCTCGATCAAGCGCTGGACGCCGCGCGTCAGGTCGCTTACGGCGACGGCTACGCGGTCGACTGGGAACTGGGCGCGAACATCGACTACGTGCAGTACCTCAGCCTGTCGATCCCGCGCCAATTCGTGCCGCAGGTCGGCTACAGCGAAATCGACCAAGCGCTGCTGCATCTGCTGGGCGATGCCGACGCGCTGGCAAAGCTGCGCGCGGCGCTGGGGGATTGACGTGGGCAGACGACACGCAGCTCTGCCCCTACACTAACTCGTCTTTTTCGTCACCCGCTCGAAAATCTCCATGTATGCGCGCTTGACCGACTCCGGCGAGAAAGCGTTTTCGGCGTAGCGGCGGGCGGCAGCCGAAATCGCCGCGCGGCGTTCCGGCGACGCTTGCAGCGAGCAAATCGCCTCGACCATCGCAGGAGCATCGCCAATCGGCACCACAATGCCCGCCCCCGCTTCCTCGATCAGCGCCGCGCCTTCGCCACGAATCGCCGCCACCACCGGAGTCCCGGTCGCCATCGCCTCGTAGAGCTTGGCGGGTCGAGTGCCGCCCGCGACCGAATGATCGCCCAGCGCGATCAAGCACAGGTCGGCTGCCGCCCAGATGCCGGGCATGTCCTCGTGAGGCAGCACACCGAGCAATCGGACGTTGGTCAGCCCGCGATCGCGCACCTGCGTCTCGATGCGCTCGGCTTGCGATCCGCCGCCCGCAAAGACCAGCGTCAGGTCGGGCAGCGAAGCCGCCGCATCCAGCAGAATGTCGAAATCATAGGTCAGGCTCATGTTGCCGACGTGGACGGCGACCAAGCCATCCAGCCCGTAGCGCTGACGCACCGCTGCGCGCAGATCGGCTTGACCCGGCCAAAATGAGGTGAGATCAACGGCATTCTTGATCAACGTGACGCGGCTTTGATCAGGCAAAATCCGCCGGATGCCCTCGACTACGCCCTCGGTCATGCCGACCACCTGCGCCGCGTCGTGATACGCCCAGCGCTCCACCGGGGTCGCCAGCTTGACCAGCGGGCTGTCGGCACGCAGCGCCCCGGTCGCCACCGCCGATTGGGCCACAGGTCGCTGACGTTCAGCACCATTGGCACGCGCTTGATCCGCTTCAGCCAACCGCCGGTCAAGCAGACGAACAGCGGATGCGATTCGACGTAGAATCAAGTCGGGGCGGCGCAGAAAGCTGCCGCGCAGCGCCGCCATCAGCATGAAGCTGAACTGGTTGAGCAGTCGGGCGCTCGCTCCCTTGCTGGGCGAGGCGTAGACCCACACCCGCTGAACCGTGACGCCGTCCAGCGTTTCCCGGCAGAACACGCGCCCGCGATAGCCGGGGCGGATCACGCCTTCCGGGTAATTGGGCATCCCGGTCAGCACCGTGACGGTGTGACCGTCCGACGCCAGCAGGCGCGCGAGGCGGCTCAGGCGAACGGCTGCCGCGCCAAACTCCGGCGGATAGAATTGAGTCAAAATCCAGATTTGCATGGCGGTCATCCCAGCGCGAAACTACTGGAATCCTAGCAGGCTCTGGCTTCGCCTTGCAACCGTAGGTTTGTGACCTGCCGCTTGCGCTATGATTGTCACCTATGCAAAGAGTTGTCATTTTCCTGCGCCGCGCGCTGCCGTGGGCGATACGCGGGCTGATCGCGTGGGTGCTAATCGGCGCGCTAGTTCCGGCGCAGCCGCGTGCGCCGCTGGGTCCCGATCAGACCGTCGAAACCGACGATCCGCAGTTGTGTATGCACACCCGCCTGATCGACGAGGTGGAAGAATGGAAAATCCAGCGCTCGCTGGTGCTGACGCGAGAGATGGGCGCGGGCACGATTGTCGAGTTTTTCCCGTGGGCGTACATCGAGGGCAGCAAGGATCAGTACGATTGGGCGACCGCCGACCGAATCGTGCGGCAGGCGCGCAATCAGGGGATTCACATCATCGCCCGCATGGGCTTGGTGCCAGAATGGGCGCGCGACGAGGGCGATACCAGCGCCGAGTTCACCAGCTTCAACACCCTGCCGGAAGCGGCGTACCCGGACTTTGCGACCTTCGTCGCCGCCTTCGCCGCGCGCTACGCGGGCGTGATCGACGATCTGATCATCTGGAACGAGCCGAACATCGCCTTCGAGTGGGGCTATCAGAACGTCGATCCGGCGGGCTACGCGCGGCTGCTGCAAGCGGTCTACGCGCCCGCGCACGCCGCCAATCCCAACGTGGTGATCCTCGCCGCCGGACTGGCGCCCACGCTGGAGCCACCGGGCAGTGCCGCCGGACTGAACGACATCACCTATCTGGACGAACTCTACGACGCAGGCGCGAAGCCTTACTTCGACGCGCTGGCGATCCACGCTTACGGCTTCACTTCCCCGCCCGACGATCCGCCCGCCTTCGACAAGCTCAACTTTCGGCGCGCGGAACTGCTGCGTGAGGTGATGATCGCGCACGGCGACGGCGATAAGCCCGCGATGATCACCGAAACCGGGTGGAACGATGATCCGCGCTGGACGAAAGCGGTCAGTCCGTCGCAGCGCATCGGTGATACCATCGGCGCGTTGGAATACGCACAGGATCACTGGGACTGGCTGGACAAGCTTTGCTTCTGGGTGCTGCGCTACCCGGTGCCGACGCTGAGTTATCCCGACAACTACACCTTCGTGACCACCGCCTTTCAACTCAAGCCGATTTACTACGCCGTGCAAGCGTTCGCGCGCGGCTGGATGCCGGATCAACCGCTATGGCTGCCCGCGCCCGCGCCGTAATCCCCCTGCTGACCGTGCTGGCGGTGGTGCTGGCGCTAGCGCTAGCGCGACGGGTCGCCGATGGGCCGCCAGTCCCCGCGCGGGAGCTGTTCCCCTACGGCGCGCTGCGCGTCGGGGTCGATCCGGGTAGTCCGCCCTTCGCCATGCTCAACGGAAACGATCTTTCCGGGCTGGAAATCGACATCGCCGACGAATTAGGCAGTCGGCTCGATCTGCCGGTACAGTTCGTCACGCTGGGATACGACGGCTTGTACGATTCGCTCAAAACCGATCAGACCGACGCCTTGATCGCCCAAGTTTCGACCGACCTCACCCGGCTGAACGAGGTGCATTATTCGCAGCCCTATTTCAACGCCGGGCTGGTGCTGGTGAGCGACGGCGGAATTGATCAAATGGCAGACCTGTCGGGGCGCCGCCTCGCCTACGAATTCGGCTCAGAGGCGGACACGCAGGCGCGGGCGTGGCTGCGGCGCATCCTGCCGCTTCGAGACCCGCCCCTACGAGCTGCCGGGCTATGCGCTGGACGCGGTTCGGCTGGGCGACGCCGACGCCGCGCTGGTGGATACGGTCAGCGCGCGGCTTTACCTGCGCGATCACCCGGACTGGCAGGCAGATGTGAATCCTGTGACCGACAATTTCTACGCGATTGCGACGCAGGCGCGCCGCCCGGAGATCAGCGTCGTGATCAACCGGGCGCTCAAGGCGATAATCGACGACGGCACGCTGGACGCGCTGATCAAGCGCTGGCTGTGAGGAAGGTTAGGCGGCAGAAAAACAACCCGCGCCGGGGAGGGCGCGGGTGTAGGACTTGGCTATTTCTTTTCGACCGGATATTTCATTTTGTCCCAGTCGGCTTTGCTGACGAACTTCGTCAGCATACGCGCATCGGAGGTCTTGCCCCGAAGCCCGTAGCGCGTCTGACCGTTCTTGGTTGTGAAGGTGGTCTTCATGACGTTCTTGTCGTCAATCTTGACCTTCTGACGAGTCTTCACATCATAAAATTCGACGCTCATCTCGAAACCCCTTTGTATATAAGCGAGCAATATATGTTTCGCTATACATGGAGTCATTCTAGCACAATTATTTAAAGTTGCACAAGCAAAATAAGGGAAAAACGCGAAACTTCCTCGCCTAAGTGGGCAAAGTGGCGAGAACACGCTGAATTTTGAGCGCTAAGTGAAGGATCAGGCGGTTTTCCGGGTCTTCCAAATTCAGCCCGGTGAGTTCGCTGATGCGCTCCAAACGGTAGACCAGCGTGTTGCGATGCACGTTCAGGTCGGTGGCGGCTTTGGCGAGGTTGCCGTTGGCTTCAAAGAAGCCACTGAGCGTGCGGATCAGGTCGCCCTGCTTGCGGTCGTCGTGCTCGACCAGCGGACCCAGCGTCTCCACGTAAAAACGGCGCATCTGGTCGAGGTTGCGCTCCTTGAGCGCCAGCAGCAGTTGAAACAGCTTGAGATCGCCGTAGAAGGTGGTCTGCTCGCGGTCGCCGAGTTCGTTGGAGATGCTCACCGCGTCTTTGGCTTCGCGGTAGGCTTCGCGCAGCGCCGAAAGTCCGCTCGCCGGGCGGCTGATCCCGGCGGCAACCAGTCCACTGGGGCTGCGAGTCGCCAACTGCGCCCGCACATCCTCGACGGTCTGGCGGACGCGCGGGGTCTGCGCAGCGTTTTCGAGCGGGTAAAGCGCCACGATCACGTCCACGTACTGCCCCACCGCCCCGGCGACCTGCCGCCGCACCATGTCATCGCGCACCAGCGGAATCAGCGATTCGAGCGGCAGACCGGCGCCCTGCTCGGTGGTCGCGCGGAACACCACCACCAGATAGGTCGTGAGCGGATCAAAGCCCGCCTGCTGCGCGCGGGTGGACATCAGATCGTCGTCGGCGGGCGTGCCGCTGAGCCACATCTGCACCCAGTCGCCGCGCGCCTGCTCAACCGCGAAGGCAATCGCCCGGCTTTTCGCCAGCTCAATCGCGCACACGTCCGCGCCGTAGCCCAGCACCATCCGGTCGAAGTCGTCCAGATTTTCGGTGCCATCCACCAGCGAGAGATAACCCGCAACCCGCTTCTCCACTTTCAACACAGTGGTGTGACCGAGCGGACTGGGGACAATCACGCCGTCGGCGCTGGGCGCTTCGCGTCCAAGCCAGTTCTGAAAGGAACCGTAAGGCAGGCTTTGCATGATCGCGCGCCCGGCGGTGCGCCGCGCCACGTTGGGATACACCTGCGCCATCAGCACACCCGCGTCGTCGTGGACGACAATCGGCTTGGCGGTAGCGCGGGCGAGGATTTGCAGCAGACTGTTCAAGTCTCGGTTTTCGGCGGCGAGCCGGGTAAGCTGGCGCTGAATCTCAATCGCCCGCTGAGTCATCTGCGCCTTCTGGTTGACGATGAAGGTATTCACCGCCCGCTCGATGCGGGGCATACTGCTGTCGTCCGGCAGCGCCAGCAGCGCGACGTTACACTCGTTGGCGACCGCCAGCGCCGCGTGCGCGCTGTCGAAGCTGGCGGCAACCGCGCAGATTCCCACGTTCGCCAACCCGCGCACCACTTCTGCCAGCGTGATCCGGCTGTCGTAAGAACGCAGCACGTCCATCGATACGAGAGCGAGTTCACCACCATAAACATCCGGGAAAGCCGGGGGCTGCGCCTGCACCATCACTGACCACGTAATGATAGTTTCCGGCGCTCCGGCGAGAAGCTGCGTCCCCAACGGCAGCGCAAACTGAAGGAGAGCCTGAAGGGTAGCGCTGTGATTTTCTGACATATTGTCACTTTGTGATCGATTGGTCAGTTGTGTTTTGATTGTATTCACCAAAACCACCCCGGAATTAGCATAATTTCTGACAAGAGAGGGCGCAGCTTTTTGTGGGTAATCACTAAAATTGTAGCGATTTTCGCCAAAGAATACAAAGCGGAAATGCAAATAAAACAGGACGGGCGCGGAAATCCACCCGTCCTGTTTGTGCGACTCTGACAGAGAAATTTCGAGGCTACTCGGTTTTGACACCGCTTTCGACCCGTTTGACGCCCACCGTCAGCGACTCGCCGTCGATCTCGAACTGCTCGCTGTGGAAGCCGTCGTTCGGCTCGCCGGATTCGAGCGATTCGCTGAGGGTTTCGCTGCCGATGTAGTCGGCGAACTGCTGGATCGCCTGCGCCAGCTTGTCGCTCGCCTGATACTTCAGGAAGATGTGATCGCTGACGTTGAAATCGGCGTCCTTGCGCAACTGCTGGACGCGGCGCACCACTTCGCGCGCCATGCCCTCGCGGATCAGGGCTTCGGTGAGTGTGGTATCCAGCGCCACCAGATAGCCCGCGTCCTCGGCGATGGCATAGCCCGCCCCGGCTTCGCGCAGCACCTGCACTTCTCCCGGCGTGACTTCAAACGACTGTCCGTCCAGCGTGACCGTGACGTTTTCGCCGCCGATCAGGGTTTCCGCCCATTTGCGAACGTCGGCGGGCGCGCCTTCGCGCAGCGTCTTTTGCACGCGCGGGAAGTCCTTGCCGAACTTCTTACCCAGCAGGCTGGGCAGCGGGTTGAGCTTGTAAGTCACCACGTCGCCCGCGCCATCGAGCAGGCTCACCTGCTTGACGTTCAGTTCGGCGGCGATCAAATCCGCCATGCGGGTGACCATCGCGCCTTCTTCGGGCGTCCGAACCGCGAAGCGCGCGCTGGCGAGCGGCTGGCGCACGCCCAGCTTGACGGTTTCGCGGGCGGCGCGTCCGAGGCTGACCAACCGCTGCACCAAGCGCATCTCGTCGATCAAGGTCTGGTCGATCAGCGCCGGGTCGGATTCGGGCCACAGCGCCAGATGCACGCTCTCCGGCGCGCCGTCGTCCATCGCCGCCACCAGATTGCGATAGATGGCGTCGCTGACGAAGGGCATGGTCGGCGCGATCAGCTTGGTAACGGTCACGAGGCACTCGTAAAGGGTCGCGTAGGCGCTCAGCTTGTCGGTGTCGCTCTCGCTTTTCCAGAAACGGCGGCGGCTGAGGCGGACGTACCAGTTGCTCAGCATCTCGATGAAGGTCTGGATCGGGCGGGTCGCGCCGGGCACGTCGTAGCTGTCGAACGACTCGGTCACGTTCTTGACCAGTTGGTTGAGTTCGGCGATCACGAAGCGATCCATCTCGTCGCGCTCGCTCACGGGCGGGATGCGGCTGCTCGGCGTCCAGCCGTCGAGGTTGGCGTACATCACGAAGAAGCTGTAGGTATTCCACAGCGTCAGCCAGACCTTGCTGACCACCTCGCCCACCAAGTCCTTCGAGAAGCGGCGCGGCTCGCCGGGCGGACCGGACGTGAACAGATACCAGCGGAAGGCGTCCGCGCCGTGCGTGTTCAGCACGTCCCACGGATCGACCATGTTCCCCTTGCTCTTGGACATCTTCTGTCCTTCGGCATCGAGGATCAAGCCGAGGCAGATCACGTTCTTGAAGCTGACCTGCTCGAACAGCATGGTGCTGATGGCGTGCAGGGTGTAGAACCAGCCGCGCGTTTGATCGACCGCCTCGCAGATGTAATCCGCCGGGTACTGAGTCTCGAACATCTCGTGATCGTGGGCGGGATAGCCCCACTGCGCCAGCGGCATCGATCCGCTGTCGAACCACACGTCGATCACTTCGGGGACGCGGTGCATGGTTCCGCCCGATCCGTTGGGATTAGGGAAGCTGATCTCGTCCACGTAGGGGCGGTGCAGGTCGAGGTCGGACAGGTCGCGCCCGGCAAGCTGGCTCAGTTCCGCCACGCTGCCGACGCACAGCATCTCGCCTGTGCGATCATCCACCCAGATCGGCAGGGTCGTGCCCCAGTAGCGTTCGCGCCCCAGCGCCCAGTCCTTGAGTTCGGTCAGCCAGTTGCCGAAGCGCCCATCCTTCACGTGATCCGGCACCCAGTTGATGGTCTGGTTGAGTTCGATCATCTTGTCGCGGTAAACGGTGGCGCGGATGAACCACGCATCACGCGCGAAGTAGATCAACGGCGTACCGCAGCGCCAGCAGAACGGATAGGTATGCTCGAAGCGCTCGGATTTGTAGAGCAGCCCGCGCTTGCGCAGGTCGCGCGTGATTTCGGGATCGGCGTCCTTGACCCACATGCCGCGAAACTCGGTCACGGCGTCGATGAACGCGCCTTCGGCGTTGACGGTCTGCAGGATCGGCAGTTGGTATTTCTGAGCGACGTTCATATCGTCCACGCCGAACGCCGGAGCGATGTGGACGATGCCGGTGCCGTCCTCGGTGCTGACGAAATCGCCCGCAACCACGTAGGCGTATTTCTTCTCGACCGTCAGGAAGGTGTAGAGCGGGCTGTAGCTCATGCCCAGCAGATCGCGCCCCTTGAAACGCTTGACGATCCTGTACTCGTCCGGGTGGATCAGCGCGGACTTGAGCCGCTCCTCCGCAAGGATCAACTGTTCGGTGCCTTCGCCGTCGTGCTCGTGGATCGGTCCCTCGACCTGCACGTAGTCGATGTTTTCGCCCACCGCCAGCGCGACGTTCGCCGGAAGCGTCCACGGCGTGGTCGTCCAGACGAGGAAGTAGACGCCGGGCTTATCGCGCAGCGGGAAGCGCACAAATACGCTGGGGTCTTGCACTTCGTCGTAGCCGAGCGCGACTTCGTGGCTGCTCAGCGGCGTGCCGCAGCGCGCGCAGTAGGGCACGACCTTCAGCCCCTTGTAGAGCAGGTCTTTGTCCCAGAACTGCTTGAGAATCCACCACACGCTTTCGACATAGTCGTTGGTGAAGGTGACGTAGGGATTGTCCAAATCGGTCCAATAGGCGATGCGCTCGGTGAAGCGCTCCCACGCGCCGATGTTGCGCAGGACGCTGGAACGGCATTTCTCGTTGAAGGCGGCGATGCCGTATTCCTCGATGTCGTGCTTATGCTTGAAGCCGAGTTCTTTCTCGATGGCAAGCTCGACCGGCAAGCCATGTGTATCCCAGCCGCCTTTGCGCAGCGCGTAATAGCCGCGCATGGTCTTGTAGCGCGGAAAGATGTCTTTGAAGGCGCGCGCCAACACGTGATGCACGCCGGGCGTACCGTTGACGGTCGGGGGTCCTTCGTAGGTGACGTAATGGGGCGCACCTTCGCGCTCCTCCATCGAGCGCTGGAAGATGCGCTTCATGCGCCAGAAATCAAGCTGTTCTTGTTCCAGCTTGGGAATATCCACTTTCGGGTTTACTGCCTTGAACATCGCTGCCCTCTCCTTAGGTCGCTGCTGAAATGGTGTGATTAGCGGCATATTGCGAGGGCAATCGAGCGTGGCGTGAGCATGAGCCTCACCACCACAGCACCTCCTTAGATTGGCGCGCGCCCAACGGAAACACCCGTTATTATCGCCTAAAATGTCGATTTCGGGTAGGGTTGGTTATGGATTGGCGCGCCGTGCCCCTACTGGGGTCCGGTGCCGATCCAGTAGACTTCGCGGTGAGCTTCGATCTGCTGCTGCGTGTCCGACGGGCGGGTGATCAGTTCCCACCACTGCATGTGGAAGATGGAAAAATCGACTTTTCCGGTGCAGCGGGCGACGATGGAATTTTCGAGCGAGAAATCGCCGTGATCGGCACGATACTCGCCACACTGCATCGGCGCGATCAGGCAGGCGCCGCCGTTGTTTTCGACGTACTGCACCAGCGCGCAAGCGTCTCCGGTCGAGGCATATTTCCACAAATCGACGCCGTAAGCCTGATTCTCGTAGCTGATCTGGGTCATGTCGGGCGGAATTGGCGGCATGGGCGGAGCAATCACCGCATACATGACGCCGAGGACGTTGGTGCCAATGTAGATCGCCAGCGCGACCACCGCAATCAACAGGACAATCACCAGCAGCGGCGGGCGGCGCGCGACCGCAGGCGCTTCGGAGTTTATCTCTGCCATTGCTCCGCGTACTTGATAATGGTCAATCCCGCCGCGTTGAAGAACGGATCGGCGTTGGCTTTACCGGGATAGATTTCGACCTCGGTATACTGGCTGGTATTAAAGCCGGAGTTGTCGAACATGCAGCGGAATAGGTAGGCGGGGATGTCGGCGCTGTTCTCGGAACCGATTTGATTGCCGGTCGCGGGAAGGCGCACGCAGCTTTGATCGTTGTTGCCATAATGCTCGACCATCTTCTGCTGGTAGTAGGCGGCAACTGATTCCGGCGTGTCCGCTGCCCGATAGAACACGTTACGCGAGGTCGCCTTTTCGTCGCTGACGCCCCAGTAGACGGCGTTCGGATAGGGCGTGATCTCCAGCGGCGACCGTTTCGATGCCTGATCTGCAAACAGGCTGAGGACACCAGCGGCGACCAGAACAATGCCGATCCCGCCAGCAATTAAGCCAATTCGGATGATGGACAGCCCACCCTTGCGGTTAAACATGCGTTCAAGTCCCCTGCTTCAGCATTTCGCGCACATCCAGCATCAATGCCTCGCCGTAAGGTGTTTCGAGAAAGCGCTCGGCGGTCGCCTGCCAGTAAGGTAAGCCCTCGCGCACCAGTTCCGGCGCGGGCGGCGGCGCCTCGCTCAGACGCTGCCGCAGATAGCTTGCCATCAGCGCCCGGTGCGGCTCGGACGGAGCGGCGTCGCCCAGCGCTGCCAGCGCATCCTGCGGCTGGTTCAGGCGATAGTACGCTTCCGCCAGATCGACCCGCACTCCGGGCGGCGCGCCGAGTTCCAGCGAGCGCGCAAGCGCGGCGGCGGCATCGGCGTAACGTCCCTCTGAAAGCAGTGTACGCCCAAACCCATAGAATGAGAAATAACGATTCGGGGCTTTGTCTACGGCTTCTGACAAAACCGCTTCGCTCTCGCGCAGCCGCCCAAGCTGACGATACACGTTGCCTAAGAGCGTGAGCGTGCTGGCATCACTTTTCTTGTGCGCGAGTTCGGCTTTTTGCTGCGCGGCTTCGAGCAGGTCGCGGGCGGCTTCGAGTTCGCCGTCCATGTAGAGGCGCTGCGCCCGCGTGTACGCCGAAACCATGCCCCGGTTGCCCCACAACACCGTGACTTCGAGGACGATCAGCAGCGCTGCCGCGCCGACCAGAATGGCAAGCCGCGCGTCCGGCGGGGCGATCAAAATGAGGATTACTGCGGCAATCAGAAGGATGAGGCTGAGCAGGAAGGCGAGCCGCGCGGCGCGATCCCACGCCGCAAGGTCGTGACGCAGGCGCGAAATCAGCCAGAACATGCGCGCTCAGCCCAAATTTCCGGCGTCGGCGTCGGCAATCGCCTGCTCGATGGCAGCGATCTCGTAGCGCAGCGTCTGACCGTAAGCCGTGCCTTCGAGCGGCTTCAAGCCGCTGCTCCACGTCGCCAGACCGTCGCGGGCGCTCATCATTTTGGCGGTGGCGCGGACGGCTTCGCGGGTGTTGCCTGCCACCTGATAGGCATTCGCTAGATGGTAGAAGACGCGCACGCCGTAAAGCGCGGGCATGGCGTGCTGCGCCGCCCGCTCGAAGGACTGAATGGCGGCATCCTGCTCGCCCGCTAAACGCTGCGTGAAGCCGAGTTCCGCCCAGATCACGGGCTGATCCGGGTCGAGCTTGGCGGCTTCCTGAAGCATATCGGCGGCGCTGTCGTAAGCAGCCTGCATCCGATAGCCGTTCGCCAGCGTGATATAGGCGCCGGGTTCGCCGGGGAATAACTGCACCGCGCGGTCGGCGGTCGCCTGCGCTTTGGCAAGCTGCCCAGTATAGGCGTAGGCGCTGGTGAGCAGCATGAGGACTTCAGAGGTTTCCTTGCCTTCGCGGATCGAGCGTTCCAGCAGCGGAATGGCTTCGCGGAAGCGGAAGGCTTCGATCAGGCGGTAGGCGTCGCCGTAACCCGATCCCTGCGCCCGCGTCTGACGCGCCAGCATCACGCCCACCAGCGCGAACCAGAACAGGAACATCAACGCCGCGAGACACAGCCCACCGAGCGCCAGCATCACAAAGGGCGACACGCTATTGATCTCGCTCGGAATCGTGAAATACTGCGCCACCAGCGCGCCGATGAAGATCACGATGCCCGCGACCGCCAGCACGACGGTGAAGTAAATTGCGATGACCCACAAGCGGCGGCGTTCCATCGAGCGAATCCTAGGGTTGGGTCTGTGCCAGCGCCATCACGTCGAGCTTGCCCTGCATGAGTTCGGCGGCGGCGGCAACGTCGTCACCGAGCGCCTCGCGCAGCGTCTCCGCCTGATCGCTTTGGAGCAGCTTCTGCCATTCTTCCAAACCGCCGCGATGCTTACGCACCTGAATCACGGCATCTTGCGCCGCCGCCGCGTCGCCGAGGCGGGCGTAGGCGCGCGCCAGATACAGGTACATCAGCAGGCGGTGACGCGCGTCCGGCACCTTGAGCGCCAGCGCTTTGGTCAAATGCTCGACCACCTCCTGCGAGCGCCCCAGCCGATCCTCGATCATGCCGAGGTTGTAGAGCGCGACCCATTCGTCCGGCGCAAGCTGGTAGGCGCGGAGTCCGGCGTCGCGGGCAGCTTCGTAATCGCCCGCCTGCAAGTAGACCTCCGCCAGCCCATTGAACGCCACTGCCGATTTGGGCGCAAGCTCGGTCATGCGTTGATAGTCTTTTCTCGCCTTGTCCAGCTTGCCCCACACCCGCAGCAGTTCAGCGCGGAAGCGGTAGTGATCCGGGTTGCGCGGCTCCTGCTTGATCAGGATGTCCATGCTCTTGACGGCTTCGGCGAATTCGTTCTTGCGCAGGTGCTTGACCGCTTCTTGATACCGCATCGGCCCGCGCGCCCGGAAGATGAACAATCCCGCCACGATCCAGCCGAGCGCCGCCCCGGTCAATGCCAGCGCGTACTCCGGCAGAAACAGCACGCCCAGAAGAATCGCGCCGATTGCCGGAGCCAGAATCCCGCTCCAGCGTCCGCGCTCGTACTGATCCAGCTTGCCGCCGATGATGATCCCTGCGCTGACCAGCGCGATCAGCACCAGCAGGCTTTGGGCGGGCTTGACCCAATCGCCCGCGAAAGCATTGAAGATCAGGCTGAGCAGCCCGGTCAGCGCGATCACCAAAAACAGCACGCGCAGGCGAGCGGGACCCAGAAACAGCGAAAAACGGTCGAACGCGCGATTAATGGAGGCGATCATGGGTCCTCAATTGCCAGATAAATCCGCTTGTTGATGCCGCCCTTGCTCTTGTAGTCGGTGATGCGCAGATGCCCAACTTCACGAGTGTTGGCGACGTGGGTGCCGCCGTCCGCCTGTAAGTCCAACCCAACGATCTCGACGGTGCGGATTTCGGGAATCCCCTCCGGGACGAGATTGATCTTGGTGCGGATCAGGTCGGGGATGGCGAAGGCTTCGGCGCGCGGCAGAATCCGCACCCGCAGGTCGCGCGCCGCCGCGACTTCGGCGTTGATCTTCTGCTCGATCTCTTCGACCAATTCCTTCTGCATCCGCTCGAACTCGAAGTCCATGCGCCCTTGCAGCGGCTCCATGTTGCCACCGGTGACGCTCGCGCCATAGTCGCGCCAGACCACGCCGCAGAGGATGTGCATGGCGGTGTGAGTGCGCATCAGCTTGTAACGCCGATCCCAGTCGAGGACGCCGCGCACGCTCGCGCCGACGGCGGGCAGATCGTCACCCTCAACCACGTGCAGGTTGCCCTTCTCGACCCGCGCCAGCCGATAGACCGCATCCCCGGCGCGCAGCTCGCCCAAATCGTTGGGCTGACCGCCGCCGCCGGGATAGAAGGCGGTGCGATCCAGCAGGACGGCGTGTTTCTCGGCGTCCTGCGCCGTCACCACCGCGTCGAATTCCTTGATGTAGCTGTCGGTCTGGTACAGCAGATCGGTCATGATCAATCCCTTTACGAGGTAGGTAGGGGCGGGTTTGAAACCTGCCCCTACGGTGTCGTATTCTAATCCACATTGAGGTCGGCGCGCATCCGCAGCATGACCTCGCGCCCGCCGAGTTGCCGCCAGAAAGCGATGCTGTCCTGATTGCGCGCGGCGACGTGCCACTCGAAATAGCGCAAGCCCTTTTCCCTAAACCACGTCGCCAGCGCTTCGACCAGCGCCGTGCCGACCCCTTCGCGGCGGCTGTTCTCCTCGACGAAAATGTCGGCGAGGAAGCCGCTGGCTTCCTGCGCGAACATCTCCGGCGCGAGATCGACCACCACGCCCAATACGTAGCCGACCACGTCGCCATGCTTTTCGGCGACCAGCACCCGCGACATGGGGTCGTCCAGCCGATCCATCAGGCGGCGGGCATAGCGGCGCGCGCCCTGCGGGGTCGCGGGCGGGAGATCGCTGTCCAAGCGGCGGTGGTAATCGACCAGCGCCTGCCACAGCCCCGCGACCGCATCCATATCTTCTGGCTGTGCGGCGCGTATAATCACTTGATCCACAGAACGTCCATCCACTCTGCTGCCCCTAATGAGCGCCAAAACGCCTGAGTCACCGCGTCGAAATGCGCCGTGCAGACCGCAGTCCCCACTGCGCCCTGCGCGGCGAACCACTCGCGCAGCGCTTCGACCAGCGCCCGCCCAACTCCGCCCTGATAGCGGTGCGCGTCCAGCGCGATCTGCGTGATCAGCCCGATCTGTCCCGGCGTCACGCCGATCATCGGCTGAACCCAGCCGACCACGCAGCCGATCAAGCTGCCGTCGCGCTCGGCGGCGAAGATGCCGCAGCGCGGATCATCGAGCCACACTCGCGCAGCCTCGACCCACTGCTCGCGCGCATCCGGCGCGGGAAGCGTGTGCTGATCGGCTTGCAAAATCAGTTTCTCGTGCCAGAGTTGAGCGAGGGCGGGAAGATCGGCAGCATTCGCGGCGCGTATGGTTAACATGCGGGCATAGGATAGCACCGCCCCACCGTCAAATCAAGCATTGTGGGTCATAATAGAGCTATGGCTGAACTGACGCAGCAAGACCTCCCGCTCTGGATGCAGAAAGCCCTGCGCGGCACCGATTGGGGCGTGCTGATCGTGCTGGTACTGAGCATCGCCGCCGCCTGCCCGTTCCTGCTTCAGCCGGGGATTTCGCGCACCAACGCCACCGAACACTACGTCTACCGCGCCGCCGATACCGCCCAAGCCTTCAGCGAGGGGCGGCTGTATCTGCGCTGGTCGCCCAACGCGCTGGTTGGCTACGGCGCGCCCATCCCGGAATACTATCCGCCGGGCGCAGCTTATGTCTCCGCCCTGCTGGACGTACTGCTGACCGACGATCCGGTGCTGGCGGTCAAGCTGGTGTTCGCGGGCGCGCTCTGCCTCGCCGGAGCAGCGGTTTACGCCTTCGTCACCCGGCGATCCGGCGCGGCAGCGGGCGTGATCGCGGCGCTGCTTTACGTCTACAGCCCCTACGTTGGGCTGACCGCGCCGCAGGTGTTGGGCGACCTGCCCGGCGCGATCTGCCTGATGCTGATCCCGGCGCTGCTGTGGAGCGTGGATCGATTGCTGCGCCACCACCGCCCAGTCGATCAGGTCTACGTGGCACTGATCACCGGGGCGCTGCTGCTGACCAATCTTCCCGCTGCGCTGGTCGGCGGACTGATCGCCGCCGCGCTGGTGGCGTGGAGCAATTATCGCCGCTGGGTTCCGGTGCTGGTCGCGGGCGGGCTGGGGATCGGGCTGGCGGCGTGCTACTGGCTGCCCGCGCTGGCAGAAGCCGATGCCGTGAATTGGTATTCCCGCCTGACCACATTGACTGCCAACCTCACGCCGCTGGACTTGGTGACGCCGCTGCGCCCGCTCGATCCGGGCGCGCTGATCCAGACGCCGCAGTTCACGCTAGGCGTGGCGCTGATGCTGGCGACGCTGGCAAGCCTACCGGTGATCGTCCGGCGGCGATCCGGCTTTCACGCCCTATTTCTGATCCTCGGCGCAGGGCTAACGGTCGCGGCGCTGGCGATTTTCCCCCAGGAGGTGTGGCTGCTGGGCGTGATCAGCCTGTGCCTATCGGTCGGCGCGAGCGCAGTGGTCGAATGGAACAAAACCGCCCTGTTTCCGGCGGTGATCGCGGTGGCGATTCTGGTGCTTGCCGCCCCAATTTGGCTGGCGCCGCGCTCGCTGGCATCCGCCGCCGACGCGCAGATTGACAGTTCACCAGAGGCGCAGGTCGAGTACGAACTGGCGGGCTTTGGCATCGCCGCGCTGCCGGATGGCGATCCGCTGCCCGCGACTATCCCGCCGGACACGGCGCCCAGCCGCGCGCTGCTGAGCAGCTACCGCGCCGGATTGGTCAGCAAGGTCGAGCCAGACGCCCGCGCGCAGATTGGCGTGCTGGAACACGACTCTGAGTCGGATCGGCTGCAAGTACAGACCTTCGCGCCGCTGACCCTGCGGGTGCTGACGGCGTATTTCCCCGGCTGGTCTGCCCGCCTGAACGACACGCCGCTGCCGCTGGCGCGCGCCGACGATGGCTTAATGAGCGTCAGCGTGCCGGACTCGACGCGCGGCGAGCTGGCGATCTGGCTGGACACCACCGCGCCGCGAACCCTCGGCTGGCTGATCAGCGGGCTGGCGCTGGCGCTGATCGCCGCGAACGCCCTGCTTCGCTCGCGCCGGAGCAGCGGCGACGTGTACGAGGCGCTCGATCTGCTGCCCGCACCGCAGGCTCGGCTGCTGGCGCTGGTGTGCGGGGCGTTCGTGATGGTGATGATCGTCGCTGCCCTGCCGATGGCGCCGCTCCCGGTGCAGGCGCAGCCAGATTATGCGCTGGCGGGCAGCGTTCCGCTCGACGACAGCTCGGATGCCGGGCTGGAGGCGCTGGCGTACCGGCTCGACGGAACCCAGTTCCGCCCCGGCGACACGCTTCACCTGACGCTTTACTGGCACACGCTGCGCTTTCTCACCGAGAGCTACCGGGTGCGAGATCTCGCTGCTCGACCTCAGCAGCGGCGATTACCGCGTACCGAGCGATCTGCAAGTACCCGGAGGCTACCCGACGGCGCGCTGGCTGCCCCGCTTCTACGTCAGCGACCCGCACCCGATTTCGCTGCCAGCCGATTTTCCGGCGGGGCGCTACAGCCCGGTTCTGGAAGTCTGCTCCGCCGAATGCGGGGCGGACGATAAGCTGACCTTCGTGAACCAGAGCGGCAGCGTCTACGGGACGGCGCTGGTGATCCCGATCATTCTCAGCGTCGGCTGATCTTGTAATTTAGGCTCACGCCGCTAGAATCGTGGATAGCATCGGGCAAATCCGTTCGATTCGAAGCAGTCGCTCACAAGCAGAAGGTTTGGTTGAATGGCAAAAAATCAGGACTACGCCCAACAACTGGGGCGGGCATGGCAGCTTCATCGTCAAGGGCAGAACGACGACGCGATCCGCGAATTCAACGGAATGCTGAAGCTCTCCACGAACAATCCGGACGCGCTGTACGGTCTGGGCTTGGCGCAGCGCAGCAACCACCAGTTGGAGGTGGCTCAATCCACTTTTCAACAGTGTTTGACCGAGCTAGACGGACTGGTGGCGGCGAACCCGCACGAAGACCGCTATCAAATGCTGCTCAAAATGGCGAAGCAGCGCATCGACGAGCTGCAGAACGAGAAAAGTTAGATGGATAAACGCGAGCGTCTCGAAAAGACCATCGCGGGAGAGCCAACCGACCGTATTCCGGTCGCGCTGTGGCGACATTTTCCCGGCGACGACCAGCGCGCGGCTGATCTGGCGCGCTCGACCGTCGATTTCCAAAAAAGCTACGACTGGGATTTCGTCAAGGTTACGCCGTCCAGCAGCTTCTGCGTGAACGATTATGGCGTACAGGATCAATGGGAAGGCTCGCTGGAAGGCACCCGCGTCTATACCAAGCGGGTAGTCGAGCGGTCGCTCGACTGGACCAGCATTCGCGCGCTCGATCCGTCTCGTGGCTCGCTGGGACGGCAGCAGGAATGTCTGCGGCTGATCTGCGATGAACTGGGCGAGGAAGTTCCAGTGATCCAGACGATTTTCAGCCCGCTCTCGCAGGCGAAATATCTTGCGGGGCACGACCTGCTGATCCGGCACATGCGCACGCAGCCGGATCGGGTTCACAGCGGGTTGAGCATCCTGACCGACAGCACGCTGCGCTTCATCGAATCGCTCAAGCGGCTGCCGATTGCCGGGATTTTCTTCGCCGTCCAATATGCCAGTTACACCCTGCTTTCCGAGGACGAATACAAAACCTTCGGCTTGCCTTACGACCGCAAAATCCTTGAGGCGCTGCCGACCAAGTGGTGGCTGAACGTGCTGCACCTGCACGGCGACCTGCCCATGTTCAAGTTCGCGCACGACCTGAAGGCGCAGGTGGTCAATTGGCACGATCAGAAATCCGAGCCGACGCTGGCGCAGGGCAAAACCTTGATCGAGGGCGCTGCCTGCGGCGGGCTGGCGCAGTGGGAACACCTGCATCAGGGCACGCCGACCACCGTCCGCGAAGCCGCCCGCGCCGCTATTCACGATACCAACGCCCGGCGGTTTGTCTTATCAACCGGATGCGTCTCTTTAATCACGTCGCCGCTCTCCAACCTGCGGGCAGCCCGCGAGTTGGTTGAGCAGCCGCTATGAGCATTCGCGTGATCGCGGGGACGGCAAAAGGGCGGCGCTTGAAGCTGGTGCCGGGCGATGTCACCCGCCCGATCATGGATCGGGTGAAAGAGTCGCTGTTCAACATCATCGGGCGCGCGATTCTGGACGCCCGCGTGCTTGACCTGTTCGCCGGAACCGGAAGCGTCGCCATCGAAGCGCTCAGCCGGGGCGCAAGTTTCGCCCTGCTGACCGACCTCGACGCCAGCGCGATTCGCACCATCAACGACAACTTGAAACTGACCGGATTCAGCGAGCGGGCAGTCGTCCGCAAGCTGGACGCCTTCGCGCTGCTGCGACAGCCGCCGGATCAGGCTTACGATTTGATCTACATCGCGCCGCCGCAGTATCAGGGCTTATGGCTGACGGCGCTGCGGGCGGTGGATGGCAATCCCGGCTGGCTGAGTCCTGCGGGCACGACGGTGATTCAAGTCGATCCCACCGAATACGAAGAAATTGCGCTGGATCATCTGCTGCTCAACGATAAACGGCGCTACGGCAATACGCTGCTCCTGTTTTTCAGCCTCGCGGCGGAAAAGCAGAGCCAAAAGGACAAAGCTCGTGGCTGATACGCAGACGATGGAAGCGGCGGTAAGGGAACTTCTCCAACTCTACGCGGTGGATACGCCACCCATCCCACTGGAGCGGATACTTCAACACCCGCACCCGGATATGTGGGACGACGTGGATATGAACGAGTTTTCCGGCAGCTTTCTGAACACCTCCACGCCTTATTCGCCGCGAATCTCGCTGGCGCGCTTTCTGGCGCGGCACATCGGCAAGAGCCAATGGGGGCACAAGCGAGGCTTGGGCGAACTGGACGAAAATGAGCCGCTGATTCACAGCTTCGGACGGATGATCGTCATGCCCGCCGATCTGATCAACGAGATCGGCGCGGAGTCGCGCACGCCGCAGTTGATCAGCCTGCATTTCGAAGTGCCAGAGGACGAAGCCCAGCTTCGCCTGCAAGAACTGGCGGCTTACACGGGCTGATCGCCCGCGTGCAGCCGGGCAAACCGAAGGGCTTCGTCAGCAGTCGAAATGTCGCCGCTGACCTGCGCCTCACGGATGCGTTCCAGCAGGTCGCCAATCTGCGGACCCGCCGCTAAATCCAGCGCCCGCATCAAGTCGCTGCCGTTGATCAGCAGCAGCGGATCGACCAGCCGCTCGCGCTGCTCGTACCACGCTTGCAGCAGGATTTGCGCCCGCTCGACCAGCCGCAGCCACTCATCCTGATCGTAGGCGGCGCCCAGCGCCCCCAGATAATCCGCCAGCGTCAGCATGATCAGATCGATTCCGCCTTCGCCCTGCCGCTTCCAGAAACGATAAATCTCCACCGGCGTGAGATCGTCCAGCCACAGCGCCGACCCCATGTGATAGCGAACCAGCGCCACCACCCGATCCTGCTCGGCGCGGCTGAGGCGCAGCGCCGCGACTCGCTCGGCGGCGGCATCCGCGCCGATCTGCTCGTGGCGCTTGAAGCGCGGCTGCCCCTCCGCGTCGATCACGGGCGTGACCATCGGCTTGCCGATGTCGTGCAGCAGCGCCGCCAGCATCAGCAGCGCGCGATGCGGGCGCTCGTCGGCTCCGGTTTGGCTGAAATGCGCCTGCAACTGCCCGCGATAGCGATCCAGCGCCACCGCGATCATGCCGAGGTTGAACTTCGCCGCCGTCTCGTCGGTGCGGCGCGGGCTGATCACCTGCAAAATCTGGTTGAGGCTTTCGACCACCGCCAGCGTGTGATTCCAGCCGTCGTGGGCGTGCTTGCGATGCTGCTGCAACCCGTGCAGCGGCGCGAGTTCCGGGATGATCACGGTCAGCAAGCCCAGCCGATCCGCGACTCGCAGCGCCGCCGCTGGCTTGCCCAGCGCCAGCAGCTTGAACAGCTCGTCGCGCACCCGCTCCATCGACGTATCCAGCAAATGCGGCGCGGCGGCGCGAACGTCGGTCAGGGTGACTGGCTCGATGCGAAAGCCGAACTGGACACTCTGGCGGACGGCGCGCAGCGCGCGAATCGGGTCGCGGGCAATCGAATCGGGGTTGCAGCGGCGGATCACTTTGGCGAGGATGTCCGCCAGCCCTCCGGTCGGGTCGATTACGTGGTTGAGGTCGCCCCGCAGATCGACCGCCAGCGCGTTGATGGTGAAATCGCGGTCGCGCAGGTCGGCTTCGAGGCTGTCGCCGCGAAAGCCCGCCACGTCGATGACCAGCCGTCCGTCCGGCGTATCCAGCAGCGCCCGCCCTACGTCGCGCCCGGTGTCGAGCGGGAAAAAGTCGCCGTCCAGCGCGTTGGCGATCCGGCGCGCCAGCGCGATCCCGGCGCCCGGCGGCGCGGCGATGTCCACGTCCTGAAGGGCGCGGCGCAGCAGCGCATCGCGCACCGCCCCACCGACGATGAAGGCAGCTTCGGGGCGATCCCGCAGCAGGTCTTGCAGATCGTCAATCACGGGCGACCACGCAAGGATCAGATCAGCCATTCGTGAGGATCGCCTCCGGGCGCACCACGCCGATGAACGGCAGGTTGCGGAACTTCTCGTCCAAGTCCAGCCCGTAGCCGAATACGAATCGATCCTCGATTTTGAATCCGGTGTAATGCACCGGGATTTCGACCACGCGGCGGCTGGCTTTGTCCAACAGCGTACACAGCTTGATGCTCGCCGGGCTGCGCGCCATAAGCATGTCCATCACGAAGCGCAGCGTGTAGCCGCTGTCGATGATGTCCTCGACAATCAGCAGGTGTTTTCCGCTGACCTGTTCCTTCAAGTCCATGTCGATGCGGACGTTCCCGGTGGCGGTGCGCCCGCCCCGCCCGTAGCTGGATACCGAAAGAAAATCGATCTCGTGAGGCACGGTGATGTGGCGCATGAGGTCGGTCAGGAACATCACGCCGCCCTTGAGGATGCAGATCAGCATCAGGGTTTCGCAGTCGGCGTAGTCGGCGGAGATTTCCGCGCCCAACTCCCTGACCCGCGCCTGAAGCGTGTCCGAGTCGATCAGGATTTCTTGCAGATAGGTTTCGTAGCTTCGTATCATCGGCTCCCCTCCGCCGCGAATTATAGCAGCGATCCCCCACAATGGTTCAAGGCGACGGTGGTAGAATGATCATACTCTTAACGTTAGTACGGGCGGCATCCGCAGGCTGCGCCGCGACCAATGATAGTCGGAATCATGACCCAATCCAGAGCAATTCACGTTTCTCAGCCGCGCGACACGGTTCGCGCGACCTTCGTCGATGGGCTGGTGCTGGAAGGCGCGGTCGGCACCACCATCGAGGCGTTCATGAAGGCGGCACAGGATCAGCGCCCGGAACTGTTCCCCGCCCCGGTGATCGCCGCCGTGTACAACGCCAAGCTGCGCGAGCTGGCGCACGTGCTGCACGCCGACGGCACGCTCGAACCGATTTTGCTCAACAGCACCGACGGCGGGCGCATCTACCGCCGCTCGCTGGTGCTGCTGCTGGCGACCGCGATTGACGAACTCTGGCAGGGGACGCTGGTCAACGTCAGCTACGCGGTGCCGGACGGCGGCTTTTACTGCATCCTGCCCCGCCGCGAGCCGTTCAGCGACGCCGAGCTTCAGCAGGTCGAAGACCGGATGCACCAAATCGTCGCGGAAAACAGCCCGATTCTCAAAGAAGTGGTGCCGCTGCAGCAGGCAATCGCCCTGTTCGAGCAGCGCGGCTACGACGACAAAGTTCGGCTGCTGGAACAGCGCACGCGCAGTTTCCTGACCCTCTACACCCTGCGCGGGCGCTCGGATTATTACTACGGCTACATGGTGCCCTCGACCGGATACCTGAAAACCTTCCGGCTGGTGCAGGCGAAAGACGGCTTCATCCTGCAATATCCGCACAGCGGCTCGCCGACCGAACTGGGCGAGATCAAGCCGTTCGTCAAAATCGGCGCGGTGTTCGCGCAGTCCGAGGATTGGCTGCGGAAGCTGGGCGTCGAGGACATCGGGCGGCTGAATCGGATCGTCCGCAACGGGCACATTCAGGAGTTGATCCTGATCGCCGAAGCGCTGCACGAGCGGCGGATCGCCGAGATCGCCGGGGAGATCACCGAGCGCTACGAGCGGCAGGGCACGCGGATCGCGCTGATCGCGGGACCGACTTCTTCCGGCAAGACCACCTTCTCCAAGCGGCTGGCGATTCAACTGCTGGCGTATGGGCTGCGCCCGTTCACGCTGGAACTGGACAACTATTTCGTCGACCGCGAGCGCACGCCGCGCGACGCCGAGGGCAACTACGACTTCGAGGCGCTGGACACCATCGACCGGGTGCTGTTCAACGAGAACCTGATCAAGCTGATCGGCGGCGACGAAGTGACCCTGCCCCGCTTCGACTTTCTGGCGGGCAAGAGCGTCGCCGGGCGCACCGCGCGCCTGAGCAGCAACCAGATCATCATCATCGAAGGGATTCACGGGCTGAATCCGAAGCTGGTCACGCGGGTGCCGCCGGAGCAGATTTACCGCATCTACGTCTCGGCGCTGACTGGGCTGAATGTCGATTACCACAATCGGGTTTCCACCACCGACCTGCGGATGCTGCGCCGGATCACGCGCGACGCGGCGACGCGCGGCTACAGCGCCACCGATACCATCATCCGCTGGCCCAGTGTGCGCCGGGGCGAGAAGCGCAACATCTTCCCGTATCAGGAGAACGCGGACGTGATGTTCAATTCGTCGCTGCTCTACGAGCTGGCGGCGCTTCGCCCGCTGGTCGAGCCGCTGCTGCTTCAGGTGGAAACCGGGACGCCGCCGCACATCGAAGCCAATCGGCTGCTCTCGTTCCTGCGCTGGGTGCAGCCGCTCACCGACGCGCAGCTTGCGCTGATCCCGGACACGTCACTGCTGCGGGAGTTCATCGGCGGGTCGATTTTGGAAGCCTACCACCCGGCGGATTTGAGTTAGGGTCGTAAATTCCCCCCAATGTTTCGGGGCAGAAATAAGCGAAAAAAGGATATGCGAGTATCATAGAAATAGTCTTCTTCATGAAGTCCGTTTCATCCTAAATCGAGGAGGTCGTTCTATGCGAAGATTTGCACTTCTGATTGCCGTGCTGACCGTCCTGAGCAGCGTCATGGTGCTGCCCGCCGCCGCGCAGAGTGTTGGCTGTCCCGGCTCGCTGCCGAACTCGCCTCACGGTTGGCGCGCGCGGCGAGATCGCCGAGTTGTTCAGCAGTCTGCGGGACGCGCCCGGTGGCAATATCATCCAGACGGTGTATGCCCCGGCGCAGTTCACGGTGCTGGCGGGTCCGGCGTCCGACGGCTACCTGTGCTATTTCGACGTTCAATATGACAGCGGCGCGACCGGATGGGCAGTCGAAAGTCAGGTCGTGAGCGACTGGGGCGACGATATGTACTGGCTCGCGCCGGTTGCGCCCCCGGCTCCGCCGCCCGTGAATGCGCTCTGCCCCGGAGGTCTGCCGAACATGCTCACCATTGGCGGGCGTGGGCAGGTCGCGCAGGCGTACAGCAGCCTGCGGGACGCGCCCGGCGGCAACATCCTCCAGACGGTCTATGCTCCGGCTCAGTTCACGGTGCTGGCAGGTCCCGCATCGGACGGCTACCTGTGCTACTACCAGATTCAATACGACAGCGGTCTCACAGGCTGGGCGTCGGAAAGTCAGCTTTACAGCGCGTGGGGCGACAATCTGTACTGGCTAGTGCCGCTCAACGCGGGATAATTCGCTCCCAACGTCCTCGCACAGACCCTCGCCAACTCGATAAGCAGTTGGTGAGGGTCTTTTGGTTTGGCTTGAAATGCAATAATAAATATTGTAATCTGGAAGGGTCGTATCGTAAGTCAGGAGACGTACCGTGAAAACGAGTTGGTCGATATTCATTGCAGCGGTGGTAGCGGCGTTCGCGCTGCTGGCCGCCGTCGCACTGGCGCAGGAGAGTACCGAGGAGCCGACGCCAGAAACCACGACCGTCCCCAGCAGCTTCAACGACAACCGGATCAACGGGGACATCTTCCTCGGCGGGCTGGCGCTTTACTGCGCCGATCAGAACGGCAGCACCGCGACCAACACCTATCAGAACGGCGGGATCACCGTCTGGGGCGTTGGCGGGATCGAATACATCTTCCTCAGCGCCGATCAACTGCGCGGCAACGCGGTCATCCCGCAGCTTGCCACCATGGAAGTCAGCATGACCGAAGAACCCGCTCCGACCGAAACCGCGACGCTCGCGCCCGGCATGACTGAGGAGCCGATGGCTCCGGTGCTGCTGGCACAGGCGAACACGCCCAACGGCGCGGTCTGGTTCTTCCGCACCGGCGACGATCAGTTCGCGCTGCAAGGCACCGATAACACGGGCAAGTTCTTCACCTACACGTGGACCGGCTGCTCGCTCGGCAGCGTCAGCACCGATACCGCGCCGTTTGCGCCCGCAGCCACTGTGACACCGATGGTCGCCGCCACTGAAATGATGACCGCCGAAGTCACCACCAGCCCCTGAGACTCACACGCTGGAGCCGGACTTGTTTCGGCTCCAGCCTTCCATCTGGGTCCAACTTGATCACATCGCCACCGCCGCCGCATCGTCGCAGGACGAATGGCGGTGATCTGAGCATGGTTTAGTGGAAAAAGGAAAGGACAAATGGCAAAAGCTCAGCGTATCGGAATCCTCGTGATGCTCATGGCATTGCTGGCGGTATCGGGCACGGCGATTTTCGCGCAGACCGAAACCGTGACTCCGGTTCCACCGCCCAACTTCACCGACGGGCGCATCAATGACCACACCAATCTGGGCGGCTTGGCGATTTACTGCGTGAACGCCAGCAGCCAGCCCGTCCACTCCTACGAAAACGGCGCCGTCACGATCTGGGGCATCGGCGACCAGAAGTACGTCAACCTGAGCGCGGCTCAGCTTGCCGGGAGCGCCGAAATCCCGCAGACGCCTTCGTCGATGGAAATTCAGATGACCCAGACCGCCCCGGCGCTCATGCAGTCCACGCCCATGATGACCGAAGAATCCGCCGCGATGGTGGACGTGACGCCCAATGCGATGGGCGAGACTCCGGTGCTGCTGGCGCGGGCGACCACGCCTGACGGGGAGATCGGGTTCTTCAAGCTGGGCGATGATCAGTTCGTGCTGCAAGGACACGACGACAACGGTCAGTTCTTCAGCTATCGCTGGAATGGCTGCACCGAAGGCGCGCTGGACACGACCGTCGAGCCGTACCTGCCGGAGCTGACGGCAGCGGCGACCGTCGAGTTCCCGGCGTTCGAGACGCCCGAAGTCACGCCCGAAATGACAGCGGGTTCGTAAGAACACGCCCATCGACCCTGCTTCCCGCGCCACCGGAACGAATCGGATATAGAGGCGGGTCTCAGACCCGCCCCTACCAGAACCCTCCTTAACGTCAATTTTGGATAAGGGCGGACACCTTTCCGAGACGGGGTAAGCTCTAATATAGGCATTTGTTCTATTTAGTCGGGTTAAGAGACCATAGGGGATTCAACCATGAGCTTGCGGAGCGGAGCAATTTACCTCAATAAGCACATTCTCAACCACCTGACTCGCACCTTCGCGGGGAGGTCGGCCACGCCCTTTGTGATGGTGCATCATGTCGGGTGACGCAGCGGCAAGCACTACGAAACGCCGATCATGGCTATTCGGGACGGCGACAGCTTTACCATCGAACTGACCTACGGGCCGGAGGTGGATTGGTATCGCAACGTCCAGGCCGCCGGAGGCTGTGAGATTGTCTGGCATGGACAGACTTTCACCATCGACGGTCTTGCGCCGCTGGACGCCCAAACCGGGCTGCGCGCCTTTCCACAACCTTTTCGCGTCATGCTCACGCTGTTGGGCAACCGGCATTTCGCGCGCCTGCACATCGCGGCGGATAGTCGTAAGCATTCACCGCCTGACCCTCAAAAGGCTTATTCGGCTAAAGAGGCAAGCGCACCCGCAGAGCGGTAATAGCAACGGTTGAGCTATACGCCAAAGTGGTGATCAGCGAATTTGGCAGCCAGGCACGTCAACTGACCCCAGCGCGAGGCGAGCAGTTCTTGGGGCGCGAATTCGGGCTGGCATGGATGCCGCTGTCGGCTCAAACTTTGTCCGCGAGATGGTGATGCACCTGCAAGCTCCGTACCTTGAGCGGTTTCTGGCGCAGCGCCTTGATCCCCTGCACCGCCGCCGTCGCCGCGCTCATGGTGGTGATGATCGGCACGCCGAACAGCGCCGCCGTCCCGCGAATCAGATTGCCGTCGTAATGGGCTTGTCCGCCACGCGGCGTGTTGATGATCAGGTTGATCTCGCCCGCGCGGATCGAATCGACGATATGGGGCGATCCCTCGCTAACCTTGTTGATCACGCTTGCGGGGATGTTGACATCGCTCAGCAGCTTCGCCGTGCCTTCGGTCGCCACCAGCTTGAAGCCCATCTGGTACAGGTCGCGCGCGATTTTGATCACCGCGCCCTTGTCGTAGTCATTCACGCTGATAAAAACCCTGCCTTCGAGCGGCATACTGGTGCTGGCGGCGATCTCGGCTTTGGCGAAGGCGTGCCCGAAGCTGGAAGCGTGCCCCATCACTTCGCCGGTCGAGCGCATTTCCGGTCCCAACCGCGCATCCACGCCGGGGAATTTCTGGAAAGGCAGCACCGCCTCCTTGACGAAGAAGCCATCGACGCGCGGCTCGTCGGTGAAGCCGAGCTGGTCGAGCGTCTTGCCCGCCGCGATCTGCGCGGCGTAGCGCGCCAGCGGATGCCCGGTCGCCTTGCTGACGAAAGGCACGGTTCGGCTGGCACGCGGATTGACCTCTAGCACGTAGACCACCTCATCCTTGATGGCAAACTGGATATTGAACAGCCCGCGCACGCCCAGCGCCAGCCCGATTTGATCGGTGAATTCGCGGATGATCTCGACGTGGTAGTAGCTGATCTTGTAGGGCGGCAGCACGCACGCCGAGTCGCCGCTGTGGACGCCCGCCTCCTCGATGTGCTGCATGATCCCGCCAATGGTGACCTGCTCGCCGTCGCACAGCGCGTCCACGTCGATCTCGAAGGCGTCGTCCAAGAACTGGTCGATCAGCACCGGATGCCCGTTCCACTGGATATGCTGATCCAGCCACGCACCGAGCATGTCGTCGTCAAACACAATCGCCATGCCGCGCCCGCCCAGCACGTAGCTCGGTCGCACCAGCACCGGGTAGCCGATCTGGTGGGCGGCTTCCAGCGCTTCGGCGTGATTCAGGGCGGTCAATCCCGCCGCCTGCGGGATGTCGAGTTCGCGCATCAGGTCGTTGAAGCGCTCGCGGTCTTCGGCGAGGTCAATGGTATCGACCGACGTGCCCCAAATGGGCGCGCCCGCATCCGCCAACGCTTGGGCAAGGTTGAG
Source organism: uncultured Chloroflexia bacterium (assembly GCA_963814185.1). Taxonomy (GTDB): domain Bacteria; phylum Chloroflexota; class Anaerolineae; order Aggregatilineales; family Phototrophicaceae; genus Flexifilum. Next base: position 2,088,389 of record CAWFCF010000004.1, read on the forward strand.
CGGCGTCTGCCCGCCGAACTGCACTAGCACGCCGACCGGTTTTTCCTCGTCGATCACGTTCAGCACGTCCTCGACCGTCAGCGGCTCGAAGTAGAGGCGGTCGGCGGTGTCGTAATCGGTGCTGACCGTCTCCGGGTTGCAGTTGATCATGAGGGTTTCGTAGCCCATCTCGCTCAGGGCGAAGCAGGCGTGAACGCAGCAGTAATCGAACTCGATCCCCTGCCCGATGCGGTTGGGTCCGCCGCCGAGGATGACCACTTTCTTCGCGTCGGTGGGCGCGGCTTCGTCGTCTTCTTCGTAGGTCGAGTAGAGATAGGGCGTGTGCGCCTCGAACTCCGCCGCGCAGGTATCGACCCGGTAGTAGCTGGGCACGACGCCCATCGCCTTGCGGAGCTGGCGCACCGACATTTCGTCCGAATTGAGCAGAGCGGCGATGTGGGCATCGCTGAAGCCATAGCGTTTCCAGCGCCGCAGATCGGCAGCCCCGAACGTGGGTCTGATCGAGATCCCGCCCTTGCTGGCAATCTCATTGCGCACGGCGTTGAGGTCGGCAAGCTGGCGCACGAACCAGGGATCAAAGTGGGTAGTACTGACGATTTCCTCCGGCGACGCGCCTTCGCGCAGCGCATTGGCGACCTGAAAAATCCGCTGCGCGGTCGGGACGCGCATGGCTTCCGGCGCGGGATGCAGCAGCTTGCTGCCGAAGCCGTCCACGCCGATGTCCAGCGAGCGAATCCCTTTTTGCAGCGCTTCGGGGAAGGTTCGCCCGATTGCCATGACCTCGCCGATGGCTTTCATCTGCGGTCCGAGCGTGGCGTCGGCGCCGGGGAACTTGTCGAAGTCCCAGCGCGGGATTTTCACGACCACGTAATCCAGCGACGGCTCGAAGGACGCCGGAGTCACACGGGTGATGTCGTTGGGGATTTCGTCCAGCGTGAAGCCGACCGCCAGCAGCGCCGCGATCTTGGCAATCGGGAAGCCAGTCGCCTTGCTCGCCAGCGCCGACGAGCGCGACACGCGCGGGTTCATCTCGATCACGTAGACCTGACCATCCGCCGGGTTGATGGCGAACTGGACGTTCGCGCCGCCGGTCGCCAAGCCAACCCGATCCAGAATGGCTTTCGCCATGTTTCGCAGGCGCTGAAGCTCCTTGTCGGTGAGGGTCTGCGCGGGCGCGACCGTGATGCTGTCGCCGGTATGCACGCCCATCGGGTCGAGGTTTTCGATGGTGCAGACCACCACGAAGTTGCCGCTCACGTCGCGCATGACTTCGAGTTCGTACTCTTTCCAGCCGAGCACGCTCATTTCGACCAGCACTTCATGCACCGGGCTTTGCTTGAGCCCATTTTCGGCGATCCGGCGCAGATCGTCCGGGCTGAACGCCACCCCACCGCCCGATCCGCCCAGCGTGTAGGAGGGACGCACCAGCACCGGATAGTTCAGCTTTTCGGCAGCGCTGAGCGCTGCTTCGACGCTGTTGACCAGTTCGCTGGGCGGGCTGCTCAAGCCGATCTCGGTCATGGCGTCCTTGAACAACTGGCGGTCTTCGGCGATCTCGATGCTGTTGAATTTCGCGCCGATCAATTCGACATGATGGCGTTCGAGCGCGCCATTCTCGGCGAGCGCCTTCGCCAAATTGAGCGCGGTCTGCCCGCCCACCGTCGGCAAAATGGCGTCGGGCTGCTCCTGCGCCATGATTCGCTCGACCATTTCCGGCGTGAGCGGCTCGACGTAGGTCGCGTCGGCGAATTCGGGATCGGTCATGATGGTCGCGGGGTTGGAGTTCACCAGCACCACGCGGTAGCCCTGCTTGCGCAGCACCTTGCAGGCTTGCACGCCGCTGTAGTCGAATTCGCAGCCCTGCCCGATCACAATGGGTCCAGAGCCGATGATCATAATGGTGTGGAGGTCAGTTCGTTTGGGCATACTTTCCTTGCTGTCCTTCAACAGATCGAACGCGGGCGGCTTGCGCCGCGAATACAATCGAGAGAATGACCAGACTCAGCAAAATCCAGTCATCGGCGATGGCATAAACATTCAAAATCGCCGTGCCCAGCACGGTCACATACGCCAACAGCGTGATTCGCCACGACGGATTCAGGGCAATCGGCACAATCGCGCCCTGATTGGCGGCGTAGGGTCCCAGCAGCATCGCCACCGTGAGCGATACGCTGACCGAGTCGTCGCTGGTCCAGCGGCGGCGGCGCATCCACAGAAGCAGCCCGCCAAACGCTACCAACACGACACTCAACCCGAAGATCAGCCCATAGCGGTAGGTCAGCGACAGGTTGTTGTACACCCAGTGATCCAGATTGGCGGCAACCGGGTGGGTGATGTTGGCGAACCACTGCGCCAGCAGCGGCGGCGAGCCGATCATGCTGATGGGCAGAGTGAGGGCGACGGCGGTCGCCAGCGTCAGCAGCAGCTCGCGCGGCTGGCGGCGCAGCGTCCAGAGCCAGTAAGCGATCAGCAGCAGCGCCACCTGCGGCTTGAGCAGCAGGATCGCCAACGCCAGCCCGCGCAGCGCCGGACGCCAGCGCCCGCCCATCTCCCACAGCAGGATCGGGATGACCAGCACCATTACGTCGGCGCTGCTCAAGACCATCGTCCACAGAAACAGCGGCGACAGCACAATCGCCAGAAACTGCCCCAGCGACCAGCCGCGCCGCTGCGCCAGCCAGCCGATCACCAAGACGGTAGCCACCCGCGAACCGGGCGCGGTCAGCAGATAGAACGGGTACATCAGCACCAGCACCCACGGCGGGTAGACATACGCCGGGTCTTGATAGACCGCCGCGCCGTTGGGCAGATCAGCGGCGTTGCGCTGCCAGTCGTTGTTGGGAAGCTGCGGCATCAGCACGAACAGCAGCGCCACCACCGCGATCACCGCCCACTGTTTGTAGGTGGCAACCGGAGCCGCGATCACCGCCTTAAATGGAGCTAATCTCAACGCAACTGCTGCCAATAGACCACCTCAGCGCTCGGCACTCGGCACTTGGTGCTTCACCCGACCGACGAACTCGTCGAATAGATACAGCGAGTCGTGCGGACCCGGCGAGGCTTCCGGGTGATACTGCACGCTGAACACGCCGAGTTCGGTGTTGCGCAGCCCCTCGACGGTGTGGTCGTTCAGGTTAATGTGGGTGATCTCCGCGCCGCGCAAGCTGCCGTCGTCAATCACCGTGAAGCCGTGATTGTGCGCGCTGATCTCGATCACGCCCGTGAGCAGATTCTTGACCGGCTGGTTGCCACCGCGATGCCCGAAGCGCATCTTCTCGGTCTTGCCGCCCAGCGCCAGCGCCAGAATTTGATGTCCCAAGCAAATGCCGAAGATCGGTACCTTGCCCAGCAGATCGCGGGTGCTGTCGATCAAATAGGTCACAGCCGCCGGGTCGCCGGGTCCGTTGCTCAGGAACACGCCCGCCGGATGCATGGCAAGGACTTCGCTGGAAGACGTTTGTGCCGGGACGACGGTCACACGCAAGCCTCGGTCGGTCATCATCTTGAGGATGTTGCGCTTGATTCCGGTGTCGTAGGCGACGATCAAGGGTCCGTTGGGGTCGTAGTGATGCTGGCTGTACCATTCGGGATCGCTCTGCTGCGTCCAGTGGTAGGCTTCGGCGCAGGTCACTTCATCCACCAGATTCCAGCCGCTCATGTCGGGCGACTGGCGCGCCAATTCGACCAATCCGGTCGCGTCGTGAGCCGCTGCACCATGAGCAATCGCCGCACGCATCACCCCCCGCTCGCGGATGTGCCGCACCAGCGCCCGCGTCGCCACCTCCGACAAGCCGATCACGCCTTGCTCGCGCAGATAGCCGTCGAGATCGCGCTGACTGCGCCAATTGCTCACCGAGGGTGAAAGCTGGCGAACCACGAAACCCGCCACCCACACGCGATCCGACTCCACGTCCTCCGGGTTGATCCCGGTATTGCCGACGTGCGGCACGGTCATGGTGACGATCTGCTTGTGATAGGACGGATCGGTCAGGATTTCCTGATACCCGGTCATCGACGTGTTGAAGACCAGTTCCCCGGTCTGCACCCCCTCCGCGCCGAATCCGGTCCCGGTGAAAGTTCGCCCATCTTCCAGCGCTAAAAGTCCCTGCATAGCCACTCCTTCTACCTAACCGTAGGGGCGACACATGTGTCGCCCCTACAAAATTGGCTCGTTTAGGTTCGGTAGTGCCCGTTGATGGACACGTAATCGTGACTGAGATCGCAAGTCCAGACCGTTACCGCGCCGCTGCCGATGCCGCAGTCGAGCGTGACCACCACCGACGGCGCTTTGACCAGCGCGGTCGCCTCCGCTTCGCTGTAATCGGTCGGAATCCCGTTCGAGAACAGCAGCAGCTTGGGCGACTGATCCTCCGCAGCGAACCAGAGCCGCAGCTTCAGCGGATCGAGATCGATGCCGGCGCGCCCCGCCGCCGCGATAATCCGCCCCCAGTTGGCGTCGCCGCCGTAGAAAGCGGTCTTGACCAGCGGCGAGGTGGCGATGGTGTTGGCGATTTGGCGCGCCGCCGCGTCGTCCGGCGCTCCGGTCACGTGCAGGGTGATGAACTTGGTCGCGCCTTCGCCGTCGCGCACGATGTCCTGCGCCAGCTTCGGTACAAACGGCCTCAACGCTGTCGTGAACTGCTCGCGCTGGTCGCTGCCAATGATGACCCCGCTGGCGCCGTTCGCCAGCAGAAACACCGAGTCGTTGGTACTCATGTCGCCATCGACCACGATGCGATTGAAGCTCTGATCGGCGGCGGCGAACAGGGTATCGCCCGCTTGCAGCGGATCGAGCGCGGCGTCGGTGACGATGAAGCCCAGCATGGTCGCCATGTTCGGCGCGATCATGCCCGCGCCTTTCGCGATTCCGGCGACGTGATACTGCCTGCCGTCTGCCCGGCATCACCGTCACAGAGGCGCGCTTCGGGCGGGTATCGGTGGTCATAATGGCGTGGGCGGCGGCGTTCCAGTGGTCGCCCAGCGAATCGGCGGCGGCGTTGATGCCCTCCGCGATGCGATCCATCGGTAGCTGGGTGCCGATCACGCCGGTTGACATGACGATCACCTCGTCTGCGCCCACGCCCAGCGCTTCAGCGGCGAGATTGGCGGTCGCCTTCGCGTTGGCGATCCCCTGCTCCCCAGTGCAGGCGTTAGCGCATTTGGTATTGACCGCGACCGCGCGTAGGTGGTCGCTGTTGTTCGCCAGCAGTTCCATGTTGACCAGCACCGGAGCCGCTTTCACCTGATTGGTCGTGAACACCGCCGCCGCCGTGCAGGGACGGTCGCTCACGATCAGCGCGAAGTCGAGCGCGCCGTCCTCCTTCAGCCCGCAGTGAACCCCCGCGACCTTGAAGCCGTTCACCTGCTCAATCGATGCCTGTACTTCCATCGTCCTCGTTTCCTTATAGTCAAGGGGCACACGTGCAACCTTCGGTTGCCTGAGCGCCCCTACAATTCGGCAGTTAATGAATGTCGCTGAGAATGTCGGACAGCTTTTCGACCAGCGTATCGACGTGCCGCTTCTCGACGATCAGCGGCGGGACGAAGCGGATCACCTCGGTTCCGGCGTTGACCATCAGCAAGCCTCGTTGAAAGCCCGCCTCGATCACCGGACTCACGTCGGTGGTGAGTTCCAGCCCGATCATCAAGCCGCGCCCGCGCACTTCTTTGATCAGCGGGCTGTTGATTTCCTCCAGCCGCTCCTTGAGGTAGTCGCCGGTTTCGTTCACGTGGGCGAGAAAGGCGGGCTGGCTGACCCGTTCCAGCACGTAGCTCGCAATCGTGGTGATGAAAGGTCCGCCCGCGAAGGTCGAGCCGTGATCGCCGGGATGAATGTGCGAGGCGACCGCCTCAGTGGTCAGGATCGCGCCGATGGGCAAGCCGCCCGCCAGCGGCTTCGCCAGCGTCATGATGTCCGGCGCGATGCCGCTGATCTCGTGCGCCCAGAGCGCGCCGCTGCGCCCCATGCCGCACTGAATTTCGTCGAAGATCAGCAGGGCGTTGTAGCGGTCGCACAAATCGCGCAGCCCGCGCAGGAATTCCGGCGTGGCGGCGTGAATGCCGCCCTCGCCCTGAATCGGCTCGACGAACACGGCGGCGGTCTGGTCATTGATCACCTGCTGCGCCGCCTCGATGTCGTTGAACTCCGCCTGAACCGCGCCCGGCATCAGCGGACCGAACGGCTTCTGATATTTTTCTTTGGGCGTCAGCGCCAGCGACCCCATGGTGCGCCCGTGAAAGGCGTGGGTGAAGTGGACGATCTCGCGCTTGTCCGGGCTGCCGCTGTCGTAGGCGACTTTGCGCGCAAACTTGATCGCGCCCTCGTTGGCTTCGGTGCCGCTGTTGCTGAAAAATACGCGATCCGCAAAAGACTTTTCACAAAGCGCCGCCGCGAGCTGCGCCTGCGGCTCGGTATAGTACAGGTTGCTGGTGTGGATCAGCCCGGTCGCCGCCTGCTGGATCGCCTCCGTCAAGCCGGGGTCGCCATAGCCGAGCGCGTTCACCGCGATCCCGGCGACCCAATCCAGATAGGCTTTGCCGTCGGTATCATAGAGCGTCATGCCCTCGCCGCGCGCCAGCACGAAGGGCGGTCGCTTGTACGATTGGACGATATGCTCCTGCTCAAGTTGTATGACCGGATTCAATTGGTTTTCCACTGCGATTACCGCCTTTCGATTTGTCCTGCGAGAAATTCTGACCAATGCAACTGCTGATCGACCCACTCACGGGTATCCATGCCGCCCGCGACCCAACCGTTCGCCGCTTCGTAGCGAATAGTCGCCAGACACCAGCCGAGGATTTTGGCGGCAACTTCCGGTTCGATTTTGCCCGAAAAAAGCGCGTGTAAGACCAGTTTTTGACTGTATTCCGACTGCTTCACCAGCGCGTTGTACATCAGGTGATGCAGCTCGTGGCAGTTGGCGCAAAGCTGAATCGTGACCTTGTTCTCCCCGTGCATGGCGATGTCCCACAGGTGATGACGGTGCGAAGTCGGGTAGCCGCAGGCGGAACATTCGGTGATGCGCTCGTCGTAGGTCGGGCGGCGGCGCTTCTTCTGGGTGCGGTAGCGCTGCAAGCGGTAGAAGTCGAGCCAGTATTCGATCACGTTCAGGCGCTCGGCGGCGGCTTCGTGAGACGCGAACACCGCCTCGAACGAGTGGATGATCTCCTCCGCCTGCTTCTCTCGATACAGCTCACGGATGAGGGTGAACAACTGCTCCACCTGCTGCTGCTCGTTCACTTTCAATACCCTCTGGTTCTTAGTTTTTGGTGATTGGTTCTTCGTTTAATGCGTTTCGTTGTGCAATCATGAACCATCTGCCGACAAACTAAAGACCAAAAACTAACCACTAATCGCTGTTCGTCGCAAACACCGTGCCACCGCCCGATTGCAGCCCGCGCAGGTCGGTGATCACGCTCTGCGCCACGCCCGCCTCCAGCGCCTGAAGCGCGGTACGGACTTTCGGGATCATCCCGCCGAAAATACTGCCGTCGGCGATCAGCGTCTCGGTCTGCTCCGGCGTGAGCCGATCCAACACCTGATCGTCCTTCAGCACGCCCGCGACGTTGGACAGAAAGACCAGCCGCTCGGCTTCCAGCGCCGACGCCAGCGCCCCGGCGACGTGATCGGCATTGACGTTGAAATTGTGATCCGCGCCCAAGCAAATCGGCGCGATCACCGGCGTGATGCCCATTTCCAGCAAGCCCAGCAGCAGATCGACGCGCACGGCGGTCACTTCGCCCGTGAAGCCCATATCCACCGACTGGTGGAGCAGCTTGGCGGCGCTGACCATGCCGCCATCCACGCCGCTCAAGCCGACCGCGTTGACTCCCGCGTGGACCAGCGTCCGCACCAGCCGTTTGTTGACCGTCCCGCACAGCACCATCTCCACCAGCGCCAGCGACTCGGCGTCGGTGACCCGCACGCCGTCCACGAAACGCGGCTCGATGGCAAGTCGCTGCTGAAGCGTGGAAATCTCCTTGCCGCCGCCGTGAACGATGATCGCGGGGGCGTTCAGGTCGGCGATCACCTGCGCGAACTCCGCCAGATAATCCGAACTGTCCAGTTCATGCCCGCTGATTTTGATGACGATCATCGTCGCCCCGCTTCGCTCAATATGCTCGTAGGGGCAGGTCTGAGACCTGCCCCTACAGACCATTTCCCGTTCACAGCAGCCCCATCGTTTCGGGAAGCCCGAACATCAGGTTGAAGTCCTGCACCGCCTGACCCGCCGCGCCCTTGCGCAAATTGTCGGTGACGCTGGTGATGTGGACGAACTGCTCGGTCGGCGCGGTGATGCTGATGGCGCACAGGTTGGTTCGCACCACCTGCTTCAGCGTCGCTAGCTGACCCGCTGGCAGCACCTTGACCAGCGGCTCGTCGGCATAAGTCGCTTCGTAGAGCGCCTGCACCTCGCTGCTGTGATGCTCCGGCGCCAGCTCGACGTAGATGCTCGCCATCAACCCGCGATCCAGCGGCAGCAGGTGCGGCGTGAAGATCAGATCGCCGACGTTAGGATCGACCTTCCGGATTTCCTGCTCGATTTCGCCGACGTGCCGATGCACTCGCCCGACGCTGTAAGGCGAGAAATTGCCGTAAACCTCGACGAAATGCAGATTGGGCTTCGGGTCGCGCCCCGCGCCGCTGACGCCGGATTTGGCATCGACAATCACCGGGCGGTGCGGGATCAGCCAGCCCGCCTTGAGCAGCGGATACAAGCCGAGGATGGTGGTGGTCGGGTAGCAGCCCGGCGCGGCGATCAGGTTGACATCGTGCAGCTTGTCGCGGTTGATTTCGGGCAGTCCATAAGGGGCGGGCAGCAGTTCCGGGTGGGGATGCGGGTGGCTGTACCATTTCTGATAGCTTTCCGGCGTATCCAGCCGGAAGTCAGCCGAGAGATCGACCACGCGCACGCTTTGATCGAGCGCCTGCTTCGCCACCTGCGCCGAGACGCCGTGCGGCAGCGCCAGAAACACCGCCTCCACCTGATCCAGCGGCGCGCTTTCGTGCGGGATGTACTTCAGGTCGGTGAACGGAACCTCCTGCCCGGCGTAGGTGTTGGAGGTGGCGAACACGACCTCAGCGCAGGGATGCTTCGAGAGAATCTCGACCGTATCCTGCCCGGCGTAGCCGGATGCGCCGTAGACGCCGACCTTAATTCGCTGTGTATCGTCCATCGATTCCAACTCCTTATGAATTGCTCTGTAGGGGCGGGTTTGAAACCCGCCTCTACACCCTGCTCACAAACAAAAACCCCTGCCTCGCGCGGTGAGGTCAGGGGTCGGGTTCGCGTGTGTCGTTGATCGGTTCGGATCGCCGTTAACGCAAAAATCCCGGCTTGACCTCTAGGGTCTGCGGGCGACGACTGCGGCGGCGACGCGAACAATCGGAGCGTCTGGCTGGATCGACCAACATGGATTGAAATCCTCTCGGAAAATCGAGACAAATTCTAGTCGATTTGATCCGCCATGTCAACGGAAAGTGTGTGAGCAAAATTGGCACAAATTGGAACCGCCGCTTGAACCTGAGCGGCTCAATCTTATAATCATCGACTGTACTCACCGAGACGATTAGAGGGTCAGGATGGATCACTCGATTTACGACCAGCGCAAATATCCGATTGTGGAGGTGCGCGAAGGCTACGGCGAATGGGTGCGCACTTACGAGCAGACGGTGCTGGACGAAATGGATTTGCGGCTGCTGGAACGGCTGCAAACGGTCGAGTGGGCGGCGGGCGCGGTGCTGGATTTGGCGTGCGGCACCGGGCGAATTGGCGTGTGGCTGAGGCAGCGCACGTCCGCCGAAATCGACGGGGTGGACCTGACGCCGGAAATGCTGGAACGGGCACAGGCGAAAGGCGTCTATCGCTCGCTGCGGCGCGCCGACGTTGCCGACACAGGCTTGCCGGATCAAAGCTATGACCTCTGCATTCAATCGCTGGCGGACGAGCATCTCCCTGCCCTTGCGCCACTGTATCAAGAGGCGGCGCGGGTCACGAAAGCGGGCGGCTGCTTCGTGATCGTGGGCTTTCACCCGCAGTTTTTGATGGCGGGGATGCCCACCCACTTCGACCGGGAATCGGGCGAGGCGGTGACGATCCGCAGCTACGTCCACCTGCTCAGCGATCAGGTGAAGGCGGCGCGGGCGGCGGGCTGGTCGCTGCTGGAAATGGACGAGGGGCTTGGTCGATGACGCATGGCTGGTCAAGAAGCCGCAGTGGAAAGGCTACTTCGGCATCCCGATCAGCTTTGCGATGGTGTGGCGGCGAGGAGGGTGAGGGCGAGGCGTTGCTTCGCCCCTACCATGCAGATGAGCCAAATGTGAAAGCTCATGTTCGGGTGAAAATCACGTCGTTTTGGTAGGGGCGAACCTGTGTGTTCGCCCAAAAACAGGGCAGACCCGTGTGTCTGCCCCTACGACTTACGTTTTCTGAACATGAAGCTAGCGTGAAATTGTTCACAACTGTATATGCCTGCTTGACGCCCTCCGATCTCGGCAGTAGTATCGGCTTGTAGGGATCAGACCGAAGATTGACCACGAAAGGGCATGGCGGCACCATACCCGACAGAACCTAAACCTCTATGATCGAAGTCTCCAATTTGACCAAGCGCTACGGCAGCCACCTCGCCGTCGACCACATCAGCTTCAAGGCGAAGCCGGGCGAAGTGGTCGGCTTGCTGGGTCCCAACGGCGCGGGCAAAACCACCACCATGCGGATGCTGACGGGCTTCATGCCGCCCAACGAGGGCAAAGCCAGCATCGCCGGGCACGACGTGGTGGAGGACTCGCTGGAGGCGCGGCGCAGCGTCGGCTATCTGCCGGAGCGGGTGCCGGTTTACCCGGATATGACGGTGCGGAGCTACGTCACTTTCTGGGCGAAGCTGCGCGGCACCCGGAACGTCCACAAGAGCGTCAACGCGGCGCTGGAACGGGTTCAACTGAGCGACCGCCAGAATATGCTGATCCGCAACCTCTCGAAGGGGCTGCGGCAGCGGCTCGGACTGGCGCAAGCGCTGGTGCATAACCCGCCCGTGATCATTCTGGACGAGCCAACCATCGGCATCGACCCCCAGCAGGTGATCGAGGTGCGCGAGAGCGTGCGCGCGCTGGGCACCGATCATACGGTGCTGTTCAGCACCCACATCCTCACCGAAGCCGAGCAAGTCTGCGACCGAGTGTTGATCATGGACAAGGGCAAGATCATCGCGCAGGGCAAGCCCGCCGAACTACGGCTCAAGCTCCAGCCGGGCGTGACGCTGTACGTGGAGATCGGCGGGGCGGCGACGGCGAAGGTGCGCGAGCTGCTGAAAGCCATCCCCGGCGTGGAGAGCGTCGAAACCGACGGCAAAGGCTTCGTCGTCCATGCCAAGCCCGACGCCGAAATTCGGGCTGACCTGTCGTCGCGCGTGCTGGCAGCCGGGTTCACGCTGCTGGAGATGCGCGCGGTCACGTCCTCGCTGGAAGCCATCTTTCTGGAAATCCTCGGAGCCGAGTGACCATGCCCGCCTTGACCGTCTTCCGGCGCGAGGTCGGGCAGTATCTGACCTCGCCGTTCGCCTACCTGATCGCGGCGGCGGTGCTGCTGCTGACGGGCGTACTGTTCAACCGCGACTTGTTCGTGAGCATGGGCACCAAGTCCGCCGATCCGTCGCTGGTTCCGGTGGTGCTGTCGTTCACGATGATCTTCTTCGCCCCGCTGCTGACCATGCGGCTGTTCGCGGAGGAGCGGCGCGAGGGCACGCTGGAACTGCTGCTGACCGCCCCGGTTTCGGACGGCAGCATCGTGCTGGGCAAGTTTCTGGGCGCGTGGTTCTACTTCACGCTGCTGCTGATCCTGACCTTCCTCTACCAGATCATCCTGACGGCGATCACGGAGCCTGATCTCGGTCACGCCATGAGCGCGTACATCGGCATCTGGCTATACGGCGGCGCGACGCTGGCGGTGGGCATCCTGTTTTCGGCGCTCACCGAGAACCAAATCGTCGCGGCGTTCTTGAGCATGGTCGCGCTGATTTTGCTGTGGCTGGGCGATCAGGCGGGCGACCTGATCTCGAACATCGACGTGGCGCGGATCGTGCGGACGCTTTCGCTGCAAGGGCATTTTTCAACCTCGTTCGCCGCCGGGCTGCTGCGCGCCGAAGATGCCGCCTTCTTCGCGGGCGTGATCACGGTGGCGCTGTTCATCACCATCCGCATCGTTGAATCCAACAGGTGGCGCTGATGCGAAGTCGGTCGGTCGTGATCACGCGGCACCACATCGGACTGGCGGCGGGCTACCTCGGCGCGGCGGCGCTGATGATCGGCATCCTCGGCTTGATCTGGCAGGGCGCGGTGACGATCTACGTGGGCACCGCGCTGGCGCTGGGAATCCTCGGCATCGCGCTGTGGGCGATTTTGACGCCCAACGATTTCGTCGGCTTCGTGACCGGGCGACAGGCGCGCTTCAGCACCAGCGCCGTGTTTTCGACCCTGCTGCTGATCGGCGTCACGGCGCTGGTCTATCTGCTGCTGGAACGCGGGGCGCTCACGCTGGACATGACGGTCGCCGGGCGGTTTACGCTCAGCCCGGAGACCGAAAGCATACTGCACCGAATCACGCGCCCGATCCGGCTGACCGGGTTTTACACCTCGCGGGCGCTGCCCCAGCGCGAGATTGACGATTCGTTCTTCCGGCTGTACGAAGCCGACACCAACGGCTTGATCTCGCGGGTGTACATCAACCCGGACGAGCAGCCCGCGATGGCGCAGCGCTACGGCGTGACGCAGGACGCGCAGGTGTTCATTTCCTTCGTGAACACCGACGGCAGCACCGACTTCACCACGCTGGCGCGAGTGCCGCGCGCGGACACGGGCGACAATCAGGAACGAGACGTGACCGAGTTCGATCTCGCGGCTGCTGATCGCCGGGACGCTGACGGTCTATTTCGATACAGGCTTGGGCGAGCGCGATCCGCTGGACACCTCGCAGCAGGGCATTTCCGGGATCAAGAGCGGCGCGCAGGAAAGCGGCTTGATCGTGTACCCGCTGAGCATCCCCGATCTGTCGAAGAATGGCGGCGACATCCCGACCGACGCGGCGGCGCTGGTGATGGTTCGCCCCACCAGCGATCTGGACGACGCGGAAATCGGCGTGATCGACCGCTACCTGCAAAAAGGCGGATCGCTGTTCCTGATGCCGGACGTGCTGTTCAACGATGACCCGTTCATGAAGCAGGATGGCGCGTTCAATACCTATCTATGGAACAACTATGGGATTCGGGCGCTGGACGCGGCGGTGGTCGATCCGAGCGCGAGCGGGCAGACGGCGCTCGACGTGATCAGCGCCTACGTGTTCACCGACACCGACATCGGCGCGCGACTGAACCCGGCGCTCAACCCGACCCTGTTCAGCCTCGCCCGCCCGATTGACGTGAACCTCGCCGCCGCGCCCGCGGACGTCGCCAACGGGCAGGTGATCGTGTCGTCGCAGCAGAGCTACGGCGAAACCGATCTGAAATCGCTGGGCGAAACCAACACTTTCCATTATGATCCGGGCGTTGATCTGCCGGGTCCGCTGGCGACGGTGGCGTGGGCAAGCAATCACCAGACCGGCGCCAAGATCGTGCTGGTGGGCGACAGCGATTACGTCAGCAACGGCTACGTGATGTCCGGCGGCAACGGGATTCTGTTCACCGACAGCATGGCGTGGCTGACCGGGATGGGCAGCCGAATCCGCTTCGCACCACAGATGTACGGCGTGGGGATGCCGCTGATCTTCGTCAGCCAGCAGACGCTCAACCTGATCGCCTTCGTGACCGTGATCCTGATGCCCGGAATCGTGTTGATCACCGGGCTGGGCGTATGGCTCAGGCGCTCACGGAGATGAAAAACAATCGTCTGTTGATCGTGCTGCTGATGGTTTTCGTCGCGCTGGCGGCGCTGCTGGCAATCGACGACGCGCGCCAGACGGCGGCGGTCACGACGCCGACGCCGGGCGTCAACGCCGTGTATGTGTTTCCCGATTTGACGCTGGATCAGATTCAGGCGATCCGGCTGCGCAGCCCGGAAACCGGGGAGACGTTTCTGCTGAACCGAGACGCCGACGGATCGTGGACAGCGCCGGAAAGCACCGGGACGCTCGACCTAACCGAAGCCAACAACATCGCGCGGACGATGATTTTGCTGCCCTACGGCGAAACTCTGCCGCTGAACCCCGGTGACGACAAGAGTATCTATGGCTTCACGCCGGAGGGCGTGCTGTCGATTGAGATTGCGCTCACGGATGGGCTGAGTCACGTGGTGGCGGTGGGTTTCCGCACGCCGACCAGCGTTTCGTACTACGCACTGGTCGATGACCGCCCGGAGCTTTATCTATTGGAGCGCCCGGCGGTGGATTTTCTGATTTCTCGCTTAAAAAGCCCGCCAGTCTCTTGACAAGATCGGAGAACAGCGGTATGCTGTTTGTTCGCACGTACTAAACGGACGTGCGTTTTCTGTGTAAAGCCTCATTTGCTAATCAGCCCGTTCTACGTCATAATCGATAAGACGTAAGATATATTGTGATAATTCTGTCTGATCTTTGCTGTCTGAGTCAGCAAAGAGATGTGGTGTGTAGCGTATGCTTGCAGTGATGAACAAGGACGAACTTCGCAGTCAATTAATCGAGAAAGCTCGGCAGCAGGGCGTCATCGATTACGACGACATCCTCGCGGTGTTTCCTGAAGCTGAGCGCGATATTGCGCTGCTCGATGACTTGATGGACGAACTGCTCGACGCTGGCGTCGACGTGGTGTCGCACAGCGACCGCAGCGAAACGCTGTTTGATTCCTCGCGCGGCGAAACCGAGTTGGAACCCGATCTCGCCGACGACGATGATGCCGATTCGCTGTGGATGGTCAACGATCAACTGATCGAGGATGCCGGGTATCAACAGGCGCTCGACAGCGACGACGTGGTTGGACTGTACCTGAAGGAAGCGGGGCGCGTGCCGCTGCTGACGGCGGACGAGGAAGTCTCGCTGGCGAAGCGGATGGAAACGGCGGAAGCCGCTCGCGTGACGCTGGAAGATCACGGCGACAGCCTGCCTCTGGACGACGTGTATACCCTGCGCGATTTGATCTACGACGGCGAACTGGCGCAGGAACATTTGATTCGCGCGAACGCTCGCCTCGTGATCAGCGTCGCCAAGAAGTACATCGGGCGCGGCGTGCCGTTCCTCGACCTGATTCAGGAAGGGAACATCGGCTTGATCCGCGCGACCAACAAGTTCGAGTACCAGCGCGGGCACAAGTTCAGCACCTATGCGACCTGGTGGATTCGGCAGGCGGTCAGCCGCGCGGTGGCGGATCAGGGGCGGACGATTCGCGTCCCGGTTCACATGGGCGACCAACTCAACCGGATGCGCCGGGTGCAGATGCGCCTGACGCAGGATTTGGGGCGCGAGCCGACCATGGACGAACTCGCCCT
Source organism: uncultured Chloroflexia bacterium (assembly GCA_963814185.1). Classification (GTDB taxonomy): domain Bacteria; phylum Chloroflexota; class Anaerolineae; order Aggregatilineales; family Phototrophicaceae; genus Flexifilum. The sequence continues at coordinate 2,103,834 of CAWFCF010000004.1, forward strand.
CGGCATGGAAACCACGCCGGACAAGGTCGAGAATCTGCTGGAAATCGCGCGCCGCCCGGTGAGCCTCGAAACGCCGATTGACGACGAAGGCGACAGCACTTACGGCGATTTCGTCGAGGACGTGAACAGCCCGGCTCCCGCCGAAGAAGTGGCGACCAACCTGCTCCACGAGCAGTTGAAGGGCGCGCTGGATCGGCTGCCGCCGCGTGAAGCGCAGATTTTGCGCCTGCGTTACGGTCTGGAAGACGGGCGCGTGTATACGCTGGAAGAAGTCGGTCAAGCCATCGGCGTGACGCGCGAGCGGGTGCGCCAGTTGGAAGCGCAAGCACTCAACCGCTTGCGCCAATCGTCGGCAAACGTTATCCTTCGTGATTATCTCTACGAGGAGTAACGTCGGTGCGCGCAACGCGCGGGTTGCTGCTGTGGTCACTGGCGCTCACGGCGCTGGGGATCGTCCTACTGCTGAATAATTTCCTGCTGCTGAGCGGGTTCAACGCAGGCGCGTTGTGGCCCCTGCTGCTGGTGATTATCGGCGGGGTGATCCTGCTGCGGGGCGACTTTGTGCCGAGCGACGAAGCGCGCAGCTTCGGCATCACGCGCGGGAGCGTCGAATCGGCGGCGCTGGAAGTCAGCGCGGGCGGGATCGACGTACAGGTTTTGGCTCTACAACGCGAGGGTCGCTTGATCGCCGGGCAGTATGCGGCGAACAGCCGACCCTCGCTTGACGTTCAGGATTCGCGCGCGAATCTGAAGATGGCACGAGCGGCGACGCCGTGGCTGTCGTTCGCCGACTGGCGGGTGACGCTGGCGCGCGATCTGCCGTGGAGCTTGTTCGTGACCACGCATCTTGGTCAGGCAAACGTCGATCTTTCCGGCTTGATCATCCAGCGCGCGGTGATCGCCACCGGGTTCGGGGACGTGCGGCTGGTGTGCCCGGATGAAGCGCTGGAGCCGCTGTACGTGCGCTCGGCGCTGGGCAACATCCACGTGATCGTGCCGCCGGGTCAGCACGTGCAGGTTCGCACCGGACACGCGCCGATGTTCCGGGTTCACGTCGATCCCAGCCGTTACGACCAGCAGGAAGACGGCGCCTATCTCGCCCGCGATGCCGACGCCCGACGCTCGCTGATCGAAATCGACATCAGCGGAACGTTTGGCGACGCTTATCTCGCCTGAAGCCGCATGTCCGAAACCGTCAATTTCGTCATCCGCGATGGGATCGCCCGCGACATCCCCGGCTGTCTCCAACTCGACAACAGCTACGAAACCGAATACGTCTGGCAGATGCAGGTCAACAACGAGGACGGTCGGCGCATCGACTTCAAAGCGGAGCGGCTGCCCCGCGCGCTGGACGTGGCGGCGATGGTGGACGAAAACCGCCTGCGCGCCAGCCTGACGCCGGATCAATGCTTTCTGGTGGCGACTACGCGCGACGCCGATCCCGAAATCATTGGGTATCTGGTGATGCGCAGCGACCCGCTCTACCGGATCGGGCTGATACAAGAGCTGGTGGTGTCGCGCCCGTACCGCCGCAAGCAGATCGCGGCACGGCTGGTGAAAGTCGCGGCGCGGTGGGCGAGAGAACGCGACCTCACCAGCCTGATGATCGAAACCCAGACCAAGAATTATCCCGGCATCCTGTTTTGTGAGGCGGTCGGCTTTGTCTTTTGTGGCTACAACGACCGTTACTTTCCCAACCGGGACATTGCCGTCTTCTTCAGCCAGTCAGTTCGCTAACGCATGGACGCGCTGCTTGCTTCGTTCCTCGATCTGACCAATGAGACGCTCGCCGCGGCGATTGTGGTGGTCGCCGCGTCGATCCTGCTTTACAACCTCACGCGCAACCTGCGCGACCGGGTGGCGCGAACTTCCGCCGTCGTGCTGGGCTGCGTGACCGCCGCGTATTTGTGCGACGTGTTCCTGTCGCTGGGTCCCGGAATGGGCACCTATATCGCGGTGATGCGCTTGCAGTGGGTCGGCATCGCCTTCATGCCCGCCGCCATGTTCCACCTCTCGGACGCGCTGCTGGCGACCACTGGACTGCCCTCGCGCGGGCGGCGGCGTCGGGTGATCCGCATCCTGTACCTGATCAGCGCAGTCTTTCTGTTGACCGCCGCCTTCACCGACGTATTGATCAAGCCAGAGATCGTCACCCCGGTGTATTTCGTCAGCGGCGTGTACGTGAGCCTACGGGCGGGCGTGGTGTTCCCGGTGTACGTCGCCTTCTTTCTGGCGGCGACCGGGGTCGCGTTCATCAACGTGCAGCGGGCGCGGGCGCGCTGCCTGACCCGCAGCACGCGGCGGCGCATGGGTTATTTGCAGGTGGCGGTGCTGACGCCTGCGGTTGGCATCTTCCCGTTTTCGGTGCTGCTGGGTCCCGGTCAGGAATACACGCTGCTGGGGCTGTTTCTGGTCAACCTGACCAACGTGGTCGTGATCTTCATGCTGCTGTTTCTGGCGTACCCGCTCTCGTTCTTCGGGACGCGCATCCCCGACCGGGTGGTCAAGACCGAACTGCTGCGCTTCGTGCTGCGCGGACCGGCGACCGCGCTGCTGGCGCTGGTGACGATTCTGTTCACCAACCCGGCGTCACGCATCCTCGGCTTGCCGGGGCAGACCTTTATGCCATTCGCGGTGGTATCGGTGGTGTTGGTCTGGCAGTGGTCGGTGGCGCTGGCGCTGCCCTATCTGGAACGGCGGCTGGTCTACTCCGGCGAAGAAGCCGATCAACTGGAAAAGCTGAGCAACCTTAGCGAGCGGCTGCTCACGCCCGGCGACCTGCTGCAACTGCTGGAGGCGATTTTGGCGTCGGCGTGCGACTATCTCCGGGTGAGCAGCGCGTTCGTCGCCTCGCTGAACGAGATGGAACTGATCAGCTCGGTCGGGTCGATCCGCCCGACGGCGGGGCTGATGCAGGACGAGCGCGCACAAGTCGTGAAGCTGCTGACTCAGGAGGACGGCGATCTGCACATCGAGGTGTGGCACACCTACTGGATCATCCCCCTGTACGGGAGACACAGCAATTCGATCCCGCTGGGATTCATGGGAATTCAGGCGCGATCCGGCGAGATCGACCTGACGGTGGACGATCTGCAAATGCTGCACACGTTGAGTCACCGGGCGGCGCAAGCGCTGGACGACATCAGCTTGCAGGGCGAGATTTTCGCGGCACTGGAGGGGCTGCTGCCACAGATCAACATCACGCGGAGCAGCGCCGCCGACTTGGAATATCGCCCACGCCGCGAAGTGAATCCGGCGGAGGCGCGCGGCGATGCCGACGCCGACCAGTTCAAGGAGCAGGTGCGCGCCGCGCTCAAGCATCTGTGGGGCGGTCCCGGCTTGACCGACAGCCGTTTGCTGGAACTGAACGTGGTTCAGGAGGCGCTGCCGGAAAACGACGACAATCCGGCGCGGGCGCTGCGTGCGGTGTTGATCAAGGCGGTGGAAAAGCAGAAGCCCGACGGTGAGCGCAAGCTGCTCAGCCCGGAATGGACGCTGTACAACATCCTCGAGCTGCGGTTCCTGCAAAAAGTGAAGGTTCGGGACGCGGCGCAGAAGCTGGCACTGAGCGAACCCGATCTCTACCGCAAACAGAGCCTCGCCGTGAACGCGGTCGCGGATACGCTGTGGGGCATGGAAAACGGCAACGGTCACGCGGCGGGCGAGTCCACATCTGCCTAGTCCTGAATTCCTGACAATCTGAACGGCGGGCGAGTCAGTGACCCGCTCCTACCGGCAATCGTCGCGGCAGAATTCCACCCCTCAACCGCCCCAATCCCCATCAGCCGACGTAAGGGGAGCGGGAACAGGTATACGCGACCTCTTGGTGGCACGAAAAACAAGAACGTTTGTTCCTCAAGTTTGCTTGTGTTATTCTGCGGCGTGGTGCTATACTAATCGAGGGTTAAGCACAAAAAAACGTTGTTTATCGGTAGAGGGATGGGGAATGACTACCAATGTGCAGCGGCGGGATTATACGCCGCCACCGCCGCTCGATGAAGGGTATTGGGCGGCGCTTTTACGTGAGGGGGAGTTTTCCGAACCGGTTCCGCTCGAACACACCGCGAACGGGGACGCCGAGACGGTCGAGGAGCCGCAGGAATTGGTCGTCCCGCAGCCCTCCGAGCCATCCGAGCCTTCGGACTGGGACGCCATCCGCCAGATTATGGAAAACGACGAAGTGGTCGATCTGGTCGCCATCGGCTGCAACCGGGGCGGGCTATTGGTCGAGTGGCGCAGCCTGCGCGGTTTCGTGCCCGCCAGCCAGTTGGTCGATTTTCCGTCCACGTCCAACGACTTCACGCGCAAAAAAGTGCTGATGTCACGCATCGGCGAGCAGTTGACGCTGCGGGTGATCGAACTGAGCGAGGAGCAGAACCGCCTGATCCTATCGGAGCGAGCCGCCCACGCTCAACCGGGCGAGCGCGCCGACATCCTGACACGGCTGCGCTCCGGTGACACGGTTGAGGGCATCGTCACCAACCTGTGCGACTTCGGCGCGTTCGTCGATCTGGGCGGGCTGGAAGGACTGATTTCACATCAGCGAACTCAGTTGGGGGCGCGTGGGGCATCCCGCCGAAATTCTGGAACGCGGTCAGGAAGTGAAAGCCTACGTGCTGGAAGTCAACCGCGACGCCGGGCGAATCGCGCTCAGCATGAAGCGGCTGCATCCCGACCCGTGGGAAACGGTGCAGGAGCGCTATCAAATCGGCGAGACGGTCGAGGGCGTGATCACCAACGTGGTCGATTTCGGCGCGTTCGCGCGGATCGAGGAAGGGCTGGAAGGACTGATTCACGTTTCGGAACTGGCAGAGGGGCATTTTCTGCACCCGCGCAACGTGGTCTCCGAAGGACAGCGCGTCACCGCGCGCATTTTGAGCATCGACGGTCATGCGCGGCGGCTGGGCTTGAGCCTGCGGTCAGACACCTGAAACTATTGAGCGATTGTTTGATTTTTAGCGGGCAGTATTTAGAAAACTCGCTGGCGGTTTAAACCGCCAGCTACGAAAGTACGCAGCGACTCACGGAGGGGTCGCCCCTGTTGCGGGCGACGAAACCTCGGTGGTGTAATCGAATAATGCAGCGATGCAGTTTAATAGTTCAAGACGGAAATAGGTGAGGACACGGCGTGCCGTGCCCCTACAAGAGGATACCATCGCCGTTCGTGAACGGGCATCTTTGCATTACTGCCAAGAGGATCGTGTGGCACAGCGAAAATCTGCGAACACCAAGAAAGCAGCACCCGAACCCAAGCCGACTGAACGCTACACCGTGAAGCCGGAATTTTGGGAGTCGCTGCTGGACAATCTACCGCCATGGGGCGACGAGATCGCCGCTGTGGTGCTGATCGTGTTCGGCGTGGTGTCGTTCCTGTCGCTGATCAACGTATCCGGCGACGCGATCATTTCGACGGCGTGGTCGAACGCGCTGACCGGGCTGTTCGGCTACGGCAGCGCCATCGTGTGCGCGGGGATTTTCGGCTTGGGGATCATCATCCTGCTGCCCAAGCTGGGCATCGTGATTCGCTTTCCAACCCGGCGGATTCTGGCGCTGGAAATCGGCTTTTTGTCGCTGCTGGCGCTGCTGCACCTGACCGCAGGCGACCCCGAACTGCGCAATCTGGCGCGGACGGGACGCGGCGGCGGGCAAATCGGCTGGGCGCTCAGCTCGCTGGTGAGCGGGCTGTTCGGCTCGACGGTCGCGCTGGCATTCTTCGGCGTCGTGTTCGTGATCAGCGTGGCGGTGGTGATCGGCATCCGGCGCGACCAGATCGGCGGGGGGCTGAAGCGCGTCAGTAATCGGCTGCACGTGTACGCCAAACGCTACCAGCCGATCCCGCGCGTCAAGCCGGAGCGCGTCCCGCTGGAAGCCAAGCTGCAAACCAAAGTGGTGATCGCGCCCAGCGGCGCGCCGTCGGTGCAAAAAGTGAGCGCGCTGGATTCGCAGCGGGTCAAGGCGCACTCGATCATGCTGATCCGCCCGGATTTCGAGAACATGCCGCCGTCGATGCGACCGGGCGCCAGCGGGTATGAAACGGGCGACGAGGCGGCGATTGACGCTTCGGAGCATCCGCTGTTCCGGCGGACTGAGGGCGTGATCGGCACGGTGCAAACGCCTAAGCGCGGCACGCCGCCGATGGTGGAGCGCCCGGACGGACGGATGAAGCGCTACTTCACGGTCGCGGGGATGAAAGAGCCGAAGCAGATCGGCAAGCGCGACCCTGCCCTGCCCCCGCTCACGCTGCTGGTGGATACCGAGGTCACGCTGCCGGACGAGCAGGAGATCAACACCAACGTGGTGCTGATCGAGAACACGCTGCTGGAATTCGACATCGACGTGGACGTGGTGGACGTGCGAGTCGGTCCGACCGTGACTCAGTACGCGGTGCAGCCTTTCCGCGAGAAGATCGACGAGACGGGCGAATCCTCGTTCAGCCGAACGCGCATCAGCAAAATCGCCTCGCTGTCGAGCGATCTGGCGCTGGCGCTGTCGGCGAAGCGGCTGCGGCTGGAAACGCCAGTTCCCGGTCACAATTACATCGGCATTGAAGTGCCGAACCGCAATCCCAGCGTGGTGGCGCTGCGCGCGGTCTACGAGAGCAAGGGCTACTACGAGCAGGCGCAGAAGAAATCGCCGCTGATGATCCCGCTGGGGCGCGACGTGGCGGGCGACCCGGTGGCGTGCGATCTGGCGGCTATGCCCCATCTGCTGATCGCCGGAACCACCGGATCGGGCAAGTCGGTGTGCATCGCGGCGATGGCGACCGCGCTGGTGCTGGACAACCATCCCGACGTGGTCAAGCTGATCATGCTCGATCCGAAGATGGTCGAACTGAGCCGCTTCAACGGGCTGCCGCATCTGCTGGGCGCGGTGGAAACCGACCCGGAGCGGATCATCGGCGTGCTGAAGTGGTGTACCCGCGAGATGGATCGGCGTTACAAGGTGCTGGAAGAAAACGCCGCCCGCAACATCGACATTTACAACGCGCGGCTGGGTCGGCGGCGGCGGGACGAGTTTCTGCCCTACATCGTGGTGCTCATCGACGAAATCGGCGACTTGATGATGTCGCATCCCGACGAAACCGAAAAGACGGTCACGCGATTGGCGCAGATGGCGCGCGCGGTGGGGATGCATCTGGTGATCGCCACCCAGCGCCCCAGCGTAGACGTGATCACCGGGCTGATCAAGGCGAACTTCCCCTCGCGGATCGCGTTCGCGGTCGCGTCGGGCACCGATTCGCGGGTGATCCTCGATACGGTGGGCGCGGAAAATCTAGTCGGCAAAGGCGACCTGCTGTATCAAGCCGCCGATATGATGGCGCCGAGCCGCTTGCAGGGCTGCTTCGTCTCCGACGACGAGGTGCGGCTGGTGGTGTATCACTGGAAAGAATGGGCGGAGCAGCAGGGCTGGAGCACCGATCACGTGCGCGCGCCGTGGGAGCGCGGCTTGACCCGGCGCGAATTCCTCTCGGAGACCGACCCGATGCTGGAGCAGGCGATTGAACTGGTGATCGCCGAGCAGGAAGCCTCGGCGTCGCTGATCCAGCGGCGGCTCAACCTCGGCTATCCCCGCGCGGCGCGGATCATGGATTTGCTGGAAGAACTGGGCGTGGTCGGCGCGCAGCAGTCGGGTCAGCGCAACCGCGAGGTGCTGATCCAGAAGGGTCACGATCCGTTCAAGGACATGATCGACAAGAAGCTGAACGTCGAGAGCAACTCCGAACCCGCCGAAGGCGAGTAGTCCCAGTCAAGGCAGATTCGCACCCTGTGTTGCCCCTCAATCAGCAGTTCACATACCAGACCGGATTCTGCGACGACCAGTGGACGCGCTTGCCGAGGTAACGTCGCAGTTTGTCATCACGCACAATGCTTCCGGAAAACTGCCAACGAAAGGAATCGGTATCCGCCGCTAATTTCCAAGACTCTGGATCAATCTGATACACACCGCAGAATCAATCCACGAAAGACAGCGATCGCGTAATCGGCATTTCGCGCGCGTGCCACGTTCAAGCGCCAACAGCAGTGAAGCTTATTGTAAACTTCTTCCTCAGTCATCCCATCCTGATAGGTGCGGTTGAGCTTAAACAGTATTACACGTTCCGTTATGAGTACACTATCGCTCAGCATAAGGACGGTCACCCCCAAAGCCTGTTTATACAGCGCTATACAGAGGTAATACTCACCGATTTCGCAAAATAAAGCAAAAACAGACCGATCGGATCGGTCTGTTTTTGCAATCAAACGAATAGGGTTTCTAGGCGACTGGCTGGATCAGTTCCGGGTCGTCGATGGCGGGGGTGTTGACCGCGCGGGAGACTTCGTAGGCGGTCATGTTCGCGGATTCGAAGGGCTTGAGCAGCGGCTGCAAGGACGCGGCAGGCACTTCACCCGGCTGCAACCACTCGTCGTAATCCGCCTTGTGGAGAATGACGGGCATCCGGTTGTGGATGGGCGTCATGAAGTCGTTGGCGTCGGTAGTGATGATGGTGAAGGTTCGCAGTTCGCTTCCGTCGGAACTGTACCAGACTTCCCACAAGCCCGCGAAGGCGAACACGTCCTGATCCTTCAGGTGGATGAACATCGGGGTTTTGGTTTTGCCGTCGCCCTTCTGCCACTCGTAGAAGCCGCTGGCAGGGACGAGGCAGCGCCGCCGCTTGAAGGCGTTGCGAAAGGACGGCTTCTCCGCCACGCCATCGGCGCGCGCGTTGATCAGCTTGTTGCCAATGGACTCGTCTTTCGCCCACGAAGGGATCAAGCCCCAACGGTAGAGCGACAGCGCGTGCGGACTCTCGTTGGTGATCACCGGGACGCTCTGGGTCGGCGCGATGTTGTAGCGCGGCGCGAAATCCACCGGGGACGAGAGATCAAACGCCTGCTGAACGATATTCGGATCCGCCACCAGCACAAATCGACCACACATGATGACCTACTTTCTACTTGCCGCGACCGCGTTTTGGTTCGGGACCCCGCCCCATCTCGGTGATCTGGCGGATCACGCCGAGCAGCGCCAGCCCCAAGCCCAACACTTCGCCGGTTTGGACGCGATTACGCCCATCCGAGGGTCCGTTATCGGTCGAGGCGCGGTTGTACATATAGGCGGAGAGCAAGCCGAACAGCACGCCCGCCGCCACTCCAATCAGATAGTTCTGGGTTTTCGGGTTCGAGGCACGGGTTGATGATGGAAGCAAATTACTCATGGTCATCCTCTTGCGGTCGGTCAAAGACGCTGAAAACCAGCTTGTCCAGTAAGGCAAAACGGGTGCTGAAGTTGATGGATGCACGTGCCAGCCGATCCGACGCGCTGGTGGTGCGATCCCGCAGCGTGAGCGAGAGCGTCTCCAACCGCTGGAGCGGATTGGCAATCGCCGTGTGCGCGCGGTTCATGCCCGCCACCGCCATCACCAGCAGCAGATAGATCGGCAGCAGGCAGATCGCCAGCGGACAGAGAACCAGCACGGTGAGTAGGGTGGTGGAAATGGCGGAAGTCGGGGTTTGACCTTCGACCGCCGCGACGACGACCAGCACCACGATCAGCAGCAGACCGCCAATGAAAGGAAGGTAGATGCCTCTCCGAACCGCCCGCCGATGAATCCGTGTCGAATCTGGTCTGGACATGAGCCGCCTTTACGCGATTTCTAACAATTCGCATTATACCCGTTCATTCTGCGAGAGGCAAGCGTCCCCCAGATTCGCTAAAATACAGCTCTATATGACAGAACAGGACCATACCATGAAGCTGAGCCTTTCGCCTGCGGTCAAGGCGGCACTGGAAGAAGGACGCGCGGTGGTGGCGTTAGAATCGACCTTAATCACGCACGGGCTGCCCTACCCCGCTAACGTCGAAACCGCGCTGGCGATGGAAGACGCCATCCGCGATGCGGGCGCGACTCCGGCGACCATCGCCATCCTCAAGGGGCAGATCACGGTGGGGCTGACGGCGCAGCAGATCGAGACGCTCGCCCAAGCCAACAACGTCCGCAAGTGCAGCCGCCGCGATCTGGCGCTGGCGGTCGGATTGGGTGAGGACGGCGCCACCACCGTCGCCGGAACCATGATCGTCGCGCACATGGCGGGGATTCGGGTGTTTGCGACCGGCGGGATCGGGGGAGTGCATCGCGGGCATCCGTTCGACGTGTCCGCCGATTTGATCGAACTGGGACGGACACCAGTCGCGGTGGTGTGCGCGGGCGCGAAGTCGATCCTCGACCTGCCGCTGACACTGGAAGTGCTGGAAACGCAGGGCGTCCCGGTGATCGGCATCGGCACGGACACGCTGCCCGCCTTCTTCACCCGCAGCAGCGGGCTGCCAATTGACGCCTGCATCGAGACGCCGGAGCAAGCCGCGCCCATTATCGCCGCCGCCGATCAACTGGGCATGACGCACGGGATGCTGTTCGTGGTTCCAGTTCCGGCGGGGCACGACCTGCCGGAATCCAGCGCCGAAGCCGCCATCGCGCGGGCGACCGCCGAAGCCGAAGCCAGCGGGATTCACGGCAAGGCGCTCACGCCGTTCCTGCTGGCGCGGGTAGCGGAACTGACCGAAGGCGAGTCGCGCGAGGCGAACACGGCGCTGCTGGTCAACAACGCGCGGATCGCGGCGCGGATCGCGCTGGCGCTGGTGGAGCGAGACGCCTGAGCGCGCAAATCTGCTATAATCGCTCCGTTCGAAGCTGCGAACAAGGATAGATTCGTCATGACGATGACCCTCCGCGTCGAGGGGCGAAACCCGCTCAACGGCGTATACAAGCCGTCCGGCAACGCCAACGCCGCGCAAGCGATGCTGGCGGCGTCGCTGCTGACTGAAGCCCCGGTGACGCTGGGCAACATGCCGCGCACGCTCAGCACGCAGGCGATGATCGAGATCGCCGGGGGGCTGGGGGCGGGTCTGACGTGGGAAGCCGACGCGCTGCGGATTCACGGCGCGCAAATCACGCGGCGGATTTTGTCGCAGGCGGATACCGATGCCTCGGTGGGTGCGCTGCTGTTCGTCGCGCCCATGCTGATCCGGCGGCAGCACGCGCGGCTGGAAATCGACTTCCCGCTCAACCGGATTCGCACGCATCTGGAAGCGCTGCGCGATCTGGGGGTCGATACCGTCAGCGGCAGCAGCTCGGTCGAGTTCAAGGCGGCGGCGTGGGACTGCAAAGACATCGTGCTGACGCAAGCCAGCGTCACCGCGACCGCGCTGGTGATGATGCTGGCGACCTGCCTCGGCAAGCAGACCACCATCCACAACGCCGCCTGCGAGCCGCACATTCAGGAACTCGGTCATCTGCTCAAGGCGATGGGCGCCAAGATCGACGGCATCGGCTCGAACGTGCTGCGAATCGAGGGCGTGAGCGAACTCGGCGGCGCGGAGGTGACGGTCGGTCCTGATCACGTCGAGGCGGCGAGCATCGCAGCGCTGGCTGCCATGAGCGGCGGGCGGGTGCAGATCGAGGGGATTCGCGCACCTGACCTGCGCGTGATCGCCAAGATTTACCGCAGGCTCGGCATTCAACTGGACATCGACGAGGCGGCGATCTTCGTGCCCAAGCACGAGACGCTGATCGTCTCCAACCGGGAAGAGGACGTAGACTCGTCGATTGAGAGCGCACCGTGGCCCGGCTTCCCGTCCGACTTGGTGGCAGTGGCGACGGTGGTGGCGACGCAGGCGCGGGGCACGTCGCTGATCCACGAGAAGCTGTTCAACAACCGCCTGCTGTTCGTGGACAAGCTCAAGGCGATGGGCGCGCAGATCGTGCTGTGCGATCCGCACCGCGCGATTGTAGTCGGTCCGACGCCGCTGCACGGCATCTACATGGATTCGCCGGACGTGCGCGCGGGACTGGGGATGCTCACCGCGGCGCTGGTCGCGGAAGGCGAGTCGGTGATCGACAACGCGCAGGCGATTGAGCATACCTTCGAGGGTGTGCTCGGCAAGCTGCAAGCGCTCAACGCCAAAATCACGGTCGAATGAAGCCGAGCCAAGTTACCTACACCGAAGTCTGCGGAATCCGAACGGCGCAGTTGGTGCTGCCCTGCCCTGCCGATTCGGGTAAGGGCACGGCGCGCCATGCCCCTACGTTACTGCTGCACGGCTGGGGCGCGAGCCTCAAGCTGATGCAGCCGCTCGGCGAGCGGCTGGCGGCGCTCGGCTACGGCGTCTACATGCCGGATTTGCCCGGCTTCGGCGAGAGCGCCGATCCGCCGGAAGCGTGGGGTGTGGTTGACTATGCGAACTTCGTCATCGCCTACATGGACGCGCACGATCTGAAGCAGGTGAACCTGATCGGGCACTCGTTCGGCGGGCGGATCGGGCTGGTGCTGGCGGCGGATCACCCGGATCGGGTGATCAAGATGGCGCTGGCGGACGCGGCGGGCGTGCCGGGCAAGTCATCGGGCGCGGCGGACGTGCGGTTGAACGCTTACAAGGCGATTCGCAATGGATTGTATAAAGTGGGTGCGAGGGAACTCGCGGACAATCTACGCGAGCGCTACAACGCGCGCTTCGGCTCAGCGGATTTTCAGGCCTCGCAGGGCGTGATGCGCGAGACCTTCGTGAGGGTCGTCGCTCAGGACTTGCGAACTTATGCGCGGCGTATCCGCTGCTCGACCCTGCTGTTCTGGGGCGATCAAGATCAGGATACCCCGCTCTGGCAGGGGCGCGAACTGGAAGCGCTGATCCCGGACGCGGGGCTGATCGTCTACGAGGGCGCGGGGCATTATAGCTATCTGGATCGGTTGAACGACACGGTGAAAACAGTCGATTATTTCTTCAAGCAGGAGAATACGTAGACGTGTGACGCTCCGTAGGGGCGCAGCGCGCTGCGCCCCTACCCGCCAACCTGTCTATTGCTAACCCCTATGTCCCAATTTCTGATTCTCATCATCGCCTGCGGTCTGGTTGTCGGCGCCTGCCTGCGGATTTACCGTCAGGCGCGCTTCTACCAGATCGAGGAGTACATGAGCGGACGCTACCTGCGCTGGCTGGTTGCCGAGCGGACGCGCTGGCTGCCCAGCCGTCCAACGCTGACGGGCGTGATCGGCGCGGCGCTGGCGGTGATTCTGTCGGAAGGCGGCAGTTTAGTTCCCGCCGTGATCGCCATCACCGCCGCGCTGATCGCGGTCTATCCGCCGGACGAGGGCGAGATCAAGAAGCCGTTTCGTTCGACAGCGCGAGCGAAGCGGCTGCTGGGTGCGGCGTTTGCGGTGACAGCGCTGATCGCCCTGCTCGGCTTCGCGGTCGTGAGCGGGTTATCGCTGGACAGCCTCGCGCCTGCGGTGATGGGCGGCGTCGGGCTGGTGCTGTTTATAATCGCGCCGCTGCTGCTGGTGATCGGCACCCTGCTGATGACGCCAGTCGAAGCCGCCTTTCGGCGGCGCTTCGTCAGCCGGGCGCGGCGGGCGCTGCGTGACGTGAATCCGGTGGTGATCGGCATCACCGGCAGCTACGGCAAGACCAGCACCAAAAGCTATCTGACCCACATCCTCAACGGGCGCTATCACGCCTACGCCACGCCCAAGAGCTACAACACGCTGATGGGCGTGTGCCTCGCCATCAACGAGGACGTTGCCGGGGATCACAGCATCGACTATTTCATCTGCGAGATGGGCGCTTACGTGCCCGGCGAAATCCGGCAGATATGCGATCTGGTGCAGCCATCGATCAGCATGGTGGTGGAAGTCGGTCCCCAGCACCTCGAACGCTTCAGGTCGCTGGAAGCGATTGCCGCCGCCAAGTACGAGATCATCAAGGCGCTGCCGCCGGAGGGCGTGGGCGCCTTCAACGTGGACAACCCGCACATCCGGGCGATGGAGGCGCGCGGCTATCCGCAGACCCGGCTGACGGTCAGCCGAAGCGGAGCCGATGCGCGATTCGTCGCCAGCGAGATCGGCGAGTCGCTGGAAGGGTTGCGCTTCACTGTCACCGACTCGCAGAGCGGCGAGAGCGCGGCGTTCGTCACGCCGCTGCTGGGCGCGCACAACGTCACCAATTTGCTGCTGGCGACGGCGGTCGCGGTTCAGGTGGGCATGTCGCTGCGCGAGATCGCGCTGCGGCTGCGCACGCTTCAGCCCGCCGAAAGCCGCCTGACTCGGCAGGTTACGGCGCAGGGGATCACCCTCATCAACGACGGCTACAGCGCCAATCCGGTGGGCGCGGTGGGTGCATTGCAGGCGCTCTCGCTGCACCAGAGCGGTCGCCGCCTGCTGATCACGCCGGGCATGGTGGAGCTGGGCGCGCTGATGGAGAGCGAGAACCGCAAGCTGGGCGAAGCCGCCGCTCTGCACGCCACCGACGTGATTCTGGTGGGCAAGCAGACTGCGCCGATCAGGGATGGGCTGATCGCCGCCGGATTCCCGCCGGATCGGCTGCTGACGGTGGGCACGCTGAGCGAGTCGGTGCAGTGGTATCAGAGTCACCTGCAAGCGGGCGACACGGTGCTGTTCCTCAACGACCTGCCTGACACCTATTCGTCCTGAGACTCGTATACACGGGTACAGGCGGAATCGGATTGAGGAACGAGCATGGGCATCTTGGAGTCGGGGCTGGCGGTGATCGCAGGCATTTTGATGCTGATCGTGCTGATCCTGTCGGCGCTGCCCTTTCTGCCGGGTCCGCTGCTGCTGTGGGTGATCAGCATTGTCTACGGCGCGCTGACCCAGTTTCAACACCTCACCGTGCTGGCAGCGGTGGCGATCACGGCGCTGATGCTGCTGGGCACGACCAAAGACTTCTGGATGCCGATTCTGGGGATGAAAACGTCGGGCGCGTCGTGCAGCAGCGCCATCGGCGTGATCGTCGGCGGGACGATTGGCACCTTCGCCATCCCGACGCCGATTGTGGGCACGCTGATCGGTGCGATTGCGGGCGCGGTGCTGCTGGAACTGCTGCGGCTCGGCGACCTGAGCAAGGCGCTGCAAGCGGGCGGATTCGCGCTGAAATCGTTCGCGCTGGGGATGCTGACCGAATTCGGGTTCAACCTGCTGATCGTGGCAGTGTTCTTCAGCAGCTTGCTGCTGGCGCGCTAGGCTGAGACGGGAAACAAAAAGACCCGGTTCGGGTCTTTTTCGTCATGGCGACGGTTGGATTTGAACCAACTACCTGGCGGTTATGAGTCGCCCGCTCTAACCAACTGAGCTACGTCGCCAAATAAAAATAGCGGGGGTAGGATTCGAACCTACGACCTCCGGGTTATGAGCCCGACGAGCTGCCACTGCTCTACCCCGCATCGTGAGGCACATGGTATCACGCGGCGAAGGCGAAGTCAACGGTGAATTCGGGTTTATCACCATTTGCTCGGCGAGTGCCAATCATCACACCCGGCGGTATTTCCGGCATATAGCAGCATCAACCACCCGTGAATTCGCGTCCCGTTTCCGCTATAATATACGAACTGACGTTCGATCCAGAAAGTATATGCCGATGCCACCGTTTGAACTGGTGTCCGACTTTCAACCGACCGGCGACCAGCCGCAGGCGATTGCCGAACTGGTCGAGGGGCTTGGTCAAGGGCTGCACAATCAGGTGCTGCTGGGCGCGACCGGAACCGGCAAGACCTTCACCGTCGCGCAGGTGATCCAGAAACTCAGCGCCCGACGCTGATTCTCGCACACAACAAGACACTCGCCGCTCAGTTGTATTCGGAGTTCAAGGAGTTCTTCCCACGCAACGCGGTCGAATACTACGTCAGCTACTACGACTACTATCAGCCGGAGTCTTACGTCCCGCGTCACGACCTCTACATCGAGAAGCAGACCGACATCAACGAGCAGATCGAGCGGCTGCGCATCGCCGCGAAAGCCGCCCTGCTCTCGCGGCGCGACGTGATCATCGTGGCGTCGGTGTCGTGCATCTATGCGACTGGCGATCCGCAGACGTGGGGCAAGTCGATCCTCGAAATCCGCAAGGGCGACGAGGTGCGCCGCGAGACCATGCTGCGCAAGCTGGTGCAGATTCAGTACGCGCGCAACGACATGGATTTGGGTCCCGGCACCTTCCGGGCGCGCGGCGACGTGCTGGAAATCTACCCGCCCTACGAGAACGCGGCTTACCGGGTGACGCTGTTCGGCGACGAAATCGAGCGCATTGTGCAGTTCGACCCGCTCACGGGTGAGCTGCTGGCTCAGCACGAAGTGGTGGTGATCTTCCCGGCGTCGCAGTTCATGGCGGACGACGAGAAGCTGCATCAGGCAGTCCGCGACATTGAGCAGGAGCTTGACGACCAGATCGCGTTCTTCAAGGGCGAAGAAAAGTACCTCGAAGCGCAGCGCATCGAGCAGCGCACCCGCTACGATCTGGAAATGCTGCGCGAGATGGGGTTCTGCTCCGGCATCGAGAACTACTCCCGGCATCTGGATCAGCGCGCGGCGGGGTCGCCGCCGTGGACGATGGTCGATTACTTCCCGAAAGACTATCTGCTGGTGATCGACGAGAGCCACATGACCATCCCGCAGCTTCACGGCATGTACAATGGCGACCGCTCGCGCAAGGCGACACTGGTTGAGTACGGCTTCCGGCTGCCCAGCGCGATGGACAACCGCCCGCTGCGCTTCGAGGAATTCGAGGCGCGCATGGGGCAGACCATCTACACCACCGCGACGCCGGGGCCCTACGAGCGTGAGGTCGCCGACCGAACCGTGCAGCAGATCATCCGCCCGACCGGAGTGGTCGATCCGCAGGTCAGCGTCCGCCCGACTACCGGGCAGATCGACGACATGCTGCAAGAGATCGCGCGGCGCGTGAAGAACGGTCAGCGCGCGCTGGTCACGACCTTCACCCAGCGGATGGCGGAAGAACTCGCCGGGTACATCAACGAGACGGGCATCAAGGCGCATTATCTGCACGCGGAAATTGAGACGCTGGAACGGATCGAAATCCTGCGCGATCTGCGGCTCGGCATTTACGACGTGGTAGTCGGAATCAATCTGCTGCGCGAGGGCATCGACCTGCCCGAAGTCTCGCTAGTGGTGATCCTCGACGCCGACAAGGAGGGCTTCCTGCGCTCGGAGCAGGCGCTGATCCAGAACATCGGGCGGGCGGCGCGTCACATCGAGGGGCAGGTGATTATGTACGCCGACACCATGACCGACTCCATGCGCCGGGCGATTGAGGAAACTAACCGCCGCCGCGCCATTCAGGAAGCCTACAACGTTGAGCACAACATCACGCCGCGCAGCATCGTCAAGCAGGTGCGCGACCTGACTGACCGGGTGCGCGCGCAGGTCTCGGACGAGTACGTCCCGGCGGATGGCGAAATCACCGCTGCGTCGCTGCCGAAGGACGAACTCCACCGCATGATCAAGGAACTCGAAAACGAGATGAAGGCGGCGGCGAAGTCGCTCGAATTCGAGAAAGCCGCCCTGCTGCGCGATCAGGTGATCGAACTCAAGCAGGTGCTTGCCGAGAAAGACCCGGCGGGCATGTTGATGGGGTAGAATGAATATATGGGGCGAATATGATATTCGCCTCACCTGTACTTTTAGCGAAGGCGCAAGCGATGCTCACCCGTCTGCGGCTCAAGAATTGGCGCAGTGTCAAAGAAGAGACGATTGACTTCACCACACCGATTACAGTGTTCATCGGCGCGAATTCGTCGGGAAAGACGAATATCATTGACGCGCTTTATTTTCTCAAGCGCATGATTAAGGAAAACTCTCCTCAATCTACCTTTGACAATACAGTCGGCGCATTGACCATTGGGACACGACCTACCGAACCAATCGAGTTCGAAATCACATATTTTGTGCCTGACAGCGACTCTAATGTTGATTACAGGCTGTGGATAGAAACAAATAAGCAATCAACCCATTTCAACGAAAGAGCTTTCAACTCCGCAACGAATTTGTTGGCAGAAGGTCGAGATGGTCACGGAGCTGTATCTGGAGGAGGTATTGGACTAGAAGATGATTCGGGAAGATTATTGCTTCCAGTACTCTCGGTTTTATCTGGAATCGCAACTTTCCGTGATGTTGACACCGATATAGTCCGATCTGCCAGTTTTCGTCAGCTACAGCAATTCATTCAAACAAGATGGCAGTTCATTGGCGAGTTTATCGAACCGCCTGTCCAGTCGAGCAACAGCGAAGAAGCAAGCCGCTACGAGATGGATCGAAAAGCAGCAAATATGCTGCATATACTTACTTTCATGTCACAACAACATCATAATCTATATGAGCAATTTCAGGATGATTTAGTATGGTTGCTTCAACAGATAAAGGGCATAGAGGTGGAGTCGGACGCCGCACAGATTAGATTAGCGATCAAAGAAGGCGACCATGTTGCCCCTACTGTTTCGAGCGGAACAAGGCGGCTACTTGCCATCCTTACGGCGTATTATGCTCTTGACACGCGTGACGCCGAATTACCCGGTCTCCTCGTAGTTGAAGAACCTGATACTGCCCTCAATCCCGGCTTGTTGCAAAGATTCGTCGGGCAGCTACGCAACTATACCGAACGAGAAGGTCATCCGCGCCAGTTTGTTTTGACGACGCATAATCCCGCATTTCTTGATTTCTTCGAGCCGGAAGAAGTCAGGGTTGTAGAGCGTGATGAACAAGGATATACGCACGTTCGGAAGATACCCGATTACATCAAAGACATCTGGCTCGACAAGTACGCACTTGGAGAGGTCTGGACAACCAACTCATTCGGGGGTCTGCCTGAATGAGCGGCAAGATCATTTTGATCGTCGAAGGTCAAAATGATGGTGCTGTTGCGAAAGCCATCATTGAGCGCAAGTATCCAAACGCGAAAGTCGATGTCCGTAAGCCAACTGGGAACAAGCCAAGTTTATCTCGTCTTGCGGCGCAAATTGCAGAACTTATAGAAGCCGCGATTGCGACCCGAAAGCACGGAGATTGCATCGCGGTTCTTCACGACGCTGACCGTTTGACACGCCCATACGACCGCCAAGATTACGAAGCGATTGAGCGTTATTGTACCGAAAAGAATGTCATCCGTGTTGAAGCACGAGACGAAATTGAATCTTGGCTTCTTGCCGATCAGGGGTTTTGCCTGTGGGTCGGCGCAAATGCGGAAAATTGGGACAATCAGCGTAAACCATCTGAGGAAGTCGCGCGACGCTTAAAGAATGCAGGCAAGGCGGCGTATCGCCTCGAAAACGTGCCGCAAATTGTGAGACACCTTGATGGAACAGGTGACCAACGTAGCCCCTCAATGCAGGACGCACTTCACCATCTCGAAAACGCGCCCTGCATCCGAGAATAAAAGGGGCGTCTCCGCCCCTTCTCGTCGTCCCTAGACCACAAACTGACCATCCTTGTAGAACAACTCGCCATCGACGTGGATTTCGCTGTCCTTGCGCATATCGCAAATCATGTCCCAGTGGATGCTGCTCTTGTTGACGCTGCCGGTATCGGGATAGCCCGCGCCAGCGGCGATATGCACCGTCCCGCCGATTTTCTCGTCGAACAGGATGCTGCCGGTAAAGCGGTCGATGCCGAAGTTGGTCCCAAAGGCGAACTCACCCAAGTAGCGCGAACGCGAGTTGGCGTCGAGCTGCGAGTAAAGCAGGTCTTCGTTCTTGGTCGCGGTCGCGTTGATGATTTTGCCTTCTTCAAACTTGAGTTCGATGCCTTCCACCGCGCGCCCCTGCACAATCGAGGGATAGCTGGCGCGATA
Organism: uncultured Chloroflexia bacterium; assembly: GCA_963814185.1. Taxonomy (GTDB): domain Bacteria; phylum Chloroflexota; class Anaerolineae; order Aggregatilineales; family Phototrophicaceae; genus Flexifilum. The sequence continues at coordinate 2,123,457 of CAWFCF010000004.1, forward strand.
CCAGCCGTTGACCGAGTCCTCGACCGGTCCCGTGAAGATTTCGCCGTCGGGCATGTTGCGCTCGCCCTGTGCATTGATGAAGGTGCGCCCGTCAATCGAGAGTTCGAGGTCGACGTTGGGTCCCTTGAGTTCGACCTGCTTCTTGCCCTTGAGCCAGTCGATCTTCTTCTCCTGCATCGCGCCGAGCTTCTGCCACTCCGCGACCGGATCGTCCTTATCCGCAAAGGTCGCGCGGAAGACGAAGTCCTCGTATTCTTCGAGGCTCATGCCCGCCTCTTGAGCGCTGCCTTCGGTCGGGTACAGCGTGCCGACCCACTTCATCTCGCCGTCCGCCGCGCGGCGCATCCGGGTTGCCAGCCACGATTGGCGCGCCGACTGAATCTTCTGCAAGCGCTTGGGATCAATGTTGGTCATCGCCCGCGTGTTCGGGAAAGCGGTGCAGCGGATGTACACGTCGGCTTGGTCGTAATAAAGCGACAGCGCCGGGTCGAGCCACTGCATTTGATCGTCGTTCGCCAGCCGCGCGAATTGGCGGGTGAGGGTCTCGTCGGTGAGCATGAGCGAGGGATTGCCGCCCGCCTTGACCACCTCAGCAAAAACGGCACGTACCAGCGGCAGAGCGGTCACGTCGCCCAGCACACCGACCCACTCGCCGGGCTGCACTTTGGTCGAATAGTTGACCAGAATATCCGCCAGATTGTCGATACGGGGATCGTGCATGGAAACACCTTTCAGCTTTTAGCAATTAGCGGTTAGCAGTTAGCGCATCCACTTTCAACGGGAACGATAGGTTGAGGCTGAAAGCTAATCGCTAGCGACCAGCCGCTTATTTTAGCCCTCGTACTCGCCCCACCGCCACAGACCACCGACCATTGTGGCGATCACCTGCGTGCTCAGCATGTCGGCGGGCGGGATGGCGTAGAGATCGCGGTCAAGCACGACCAGATCGGCGAGATAACCGGGCGCGAGCCTGCCCAGCCGATTTTCCATACCTGCCGCATAGGCGGCACCGAGGGTGTAGGCGCGCAGCGACTCATCGACCGTGAGCCGCGCCGCCGGATTCCAGCCGTCCGCGCCGGGCGATCCGTCGGGTCGCTGGCGAGTGATCGCCGCGTGAATCCCGCGAATCGGTCCAATGTAGTCGTAAGGCGCGTCGGAGCCAAAGGCGACGGTCACGCCGCGATCCAACTGCAAGCGCGGGTTGTACGACCAATTGGTGCGCGCGCCCCAGTAGCGATCTGCCGCCGGATAATCGCTGGTGGCGTGGATCGGCTGCATCGAGGCGATCAAGTTCAACTGCGCGAGCCGATCCACATCGTCGGGCGCGATCAACTGGACGTGTTCGATGCGATGCCGCCGGGTCGAGCGCGGCTCGCCGCGTGCGGCTTCCTCAGCACGCACGGCTTCGTACACGTCCAGCACGTCGTGGACGGCAAGATCGCCGATGGCGTGAATGGTCGCGGCGAACCCGGCGGCGCTGGCGCGGCTGACCAGTTCCGCCATTTCTTCCTTGTCGGTGACGACAATGCCATAGTTATCCGGCTCGCCGTCGTAGGGCGCGATCAGGTGGGCGGTGCGTGGACCGAGCGCGCCGTCCGCGAACAGCTTCAGGCTGCCGAGCCGAATCCAGTCGTCGCCGAAGCCGCGCCGCAAGCCAACCGTCAGCACCGCGTCCAGATAGCGCTTGTTGAAGTTCTTGAGGACGCGCAGACTGAGGTCGCCCCGCTCGCGCATGATTTGCAGCGCCGCGAAACACTCTTGATCGTCGAAGTCGTGGAAGCCGGTCATGCCCAGCGAGAGCGCCAGCCGTTGGGTGACTTTCATCTGCTCCGCCAGCGTCTCGACGGTGGTTTCGGGGATTTGCCTCCCGACCAGATTGATCGCCGTGCTTTCCAGCAGAATCCCGGTCGGCTGCCCGGCGGAATCACGCGCGATTTCGCCGCCCTCAGGATCAGCGGTATCGGCGTCGATCCCGCAGCGGCGCAGCGCCAGCGCATTGACCCACGCGGCATGTCCGCTGCGCGACACCAAAAACACCGGATGATCGGGCGCAGCGGCGTCGAGGTCGGCGGCGGTCGGAAAGCGTCGATCCGCCCACGCATCCTGCGCCCAGCCGTAGCCGAGAATCCAATCGCCCGGCGGAGTCTGGCGCGCCCGCTCCGCCACCCGCTCGACCGCCGTTTCGCGGTTGAGCAGGTCGAACAACTGCACCTGATGCAGCGACTCGGTGAGCGCCTGCCAGTGAATATGGGCGTCGGTCATACCGGGGACGACGAAGCGACCGTTCAGATCGGTCTGAAGCGTCCCGGGGGCGCCAGCGCCCGGATTTGGGCGTCGGTTCCGGCGGCGACGATCCGCTCGCCGCTGATCGCCAGCGCCGAGACCAGCGGGCGAGCGTCGTCCAGCGTGCGGATGTGTCCGTTGTAGAGGATATGGGAGATCAGATTGAGGGTCATCGAACCTACTTGTCTTTGACGGCAGGAGCGGGGCGCGCCCCTACGTCGCCGAGCGGTAGGGGCGGGTCTGAGACCCGCCCCTACAGAAGATATTAGCTTGTTGCCTCGACCCGCGCTTCGTCGAGCGCTGCCTGCGCTTCGTCGGGCGTGGGCGTGCCGTCGAGCAGATAGCGCGTCACCGAGGCAGCGCCGAGCCGAGCGGCGACCCGAATCGCGGCGGGCAGGTCGTGATCAAGCGCGGGCAGGCTCGCCAGCAGCGACGCCGCGAACACGTCGCCCGCCCCGGTGGGATTCACCAGATCGACCTGCGGCGTGGTGTAGTCGAACGGCTCACCCTCGTGATAGTAGGTGCCGCCCTTCTCCGCCCGCGTGACCAGCAGATGCTTGACGCTGCGGGCGAATTCCTGCTCCATCTGCGGCGATTTAACAACGTCTTCTTCGCTGAAAACGACGATGTCGATCGAGCGCAGCACGTCAGGATCGAACCAGCGCTTGAAGTGAACCCGACCATCGGCATCCCAACGGCGCAGCCAGCCTTGCAGGGTCAGCAGGACGGTGGAGTCCTTGAAGACGTGTGCAATCTGCGGGTCAACTTCGTCGGCAATCGGGGCGATATGCACCAGCGGCGCGCCGAGAAAGTGCGGCGGCAGGTCGGGTACGCCAATCGGAGCGGCGACCCCGCGCACGTACTGGACGCGCCCGGCTGGGGTGTAGAGGTTCTCGTAGGTGGTGGTTTCGGTGGCGGGAAGCGACACCACGTCACTGTAAGGCTTAAGCGAGTTGAGCAGCGGATCACCTGCGGCAGCGCTGGTCAGCAGCGCGACCCGCAAGCCGAAGGCGGCGGCGGTGCGGGTCGCGTAAGAGACGGTTCCCCCCGGCAAGCGTCCGTCGAGGGTCAGGTCTGCCGTCATGTGACCGATCAGCAGATAATCCGGGCGCAGGGTCATGCCTGAGCGCTCGGCACAATCGTGACTTTGCGCGCCGCGCCCTCGCCCACGCTGCGGGTGACTACGTCGGAACGGTCGCGCAGCGCGAGATGGATGATACGGCGCTCGTGCGGCGGCATCGGCTCCAGCGTGACCACGTGATCGCGCTCGACCGCTTCATCCGCCATCCGCAGCGCCAGCGCGTGCAAAGTCTGAGCGCGCTTGGCTTTGTAGCCGCTGACGTCCACCACCACCTCGGAGCGGCGCTGAAGCTCGCGGCTGGTGATCAAGCGGGTAACGTATTGCAGCGCCGCCAGCGTCTCGCCGCGCCGCCCGATCAGCGGGGTGAGGTTCGATCCCATCACGTCCAGCACCCACGGGACCGATTTGCCCTCCTCGGTGGGCTGCGCGCGCCGGACGACGATCCGGCTGGGAATGTCCATCTTTTCGAGAATCTCGCCCAGCACCACCCGCGCGATCTGGGCTTCGTCGTCCTGCTGATCTTCAGGGATTTCGTCGGCTTGCAGCAGAACGCCAGTATCGTCCTCGCTGACTTCGTAATCGTCGGCGGGCTTGCGCTCCGGCGCAGGAGGCGGCGGAGATTTCGGCTCAGGACGCGCCGCTGGAGCGGGCGGAGGGGGTGGTGGCGCGGCTGGAGGCGGCTTAGGCACCATCAGCAGTTGAAGCCGAACCTTCGCCAAGTGCGAACCGAGTCCGAACACGCCTCGGCTGGGTTCTTCCAGCACCTCGACGATGACTTCGGTGGGACCGACGCCAAGTTCCGCCAGCCCTTTGGCTATCGCTTCTTCGACACTTTCGCCTGTCGTTTCTACAAATTTATTGGGGTTCATCGACAGTTCTTCCTTAACAAAACGGATGCCTTGATCCGTGCTAATAAAGCTCCTTTATGCGCCGGGCTGACGCACACGCGAACAGGCAAACCAACGGTTCACCTGTTCGCGCAGCCTTCAAATCCGGTCGGTGGGTTACTTCGCCTTGCTGGTCTTCTGCGGCGTTTTGCCCTTGCCGTTGCTGGATGGCTTGGCAGCCTCCGGTTTGGATGCCTTGCCTTCGATCTTGGCGGGCGGTGAGGCAGGCGGGCTGCCCCCGCCAAAGCTGAACACGCGCTTGAAGTCCGCCTTGCCCATCAACGCATACTGCACAATGCCGATCACGTTGGAAGCGATGAAGTAGATCGACAAGCCCACCGAGAATGATAACGCAAAGAAGCCGTACATCAGCGGCATGATGGTGCCCATCGACTGCGACATCGCCGCCGCCTGATTGGGCTTGCCATCGTCGTTGGGCACCGGCGGCGGCATGGTGACCCGGAACTGAAGCCACGTCGTAACCACGACCAAGACCGGCAGCGCCAGCGGCAGGACCGATCCGGCTCCCAGATTGGGCGCCTGCGCCAGATTCATGCCCAGCCACATATTTTCCAGCGGGATCACCGTGTTCAAGCCGGGGATCAGCAGGCGGTTGGACAAGCCCAGCACTTGCAGCGGCGTGGTCGCCAGCGAGACCAGAATCGCCTCGTAGAGCGCGATGAAAATCGGGAACTGGATGACCATCGGGAGACAGCCGCCGAGCGGGTTGATCCCGTATTCGCGGTAGAGACGCATCTGTTCCTGCGCCAGCTTCTCCCGATCATTTTTGAACTTGTCTTGCAGCTTCTTGAGTTCTGGCTGAAGCTCCTGCATCGCCGCCGACGAGCGCTGCTGCTGCGCCGTCAGCGGAAAGGTCAGCAGGCGAACCAGAATCGTAAAGACGATGATCGCCAGCACCATATCATGGTTGAAGACCGAATACAGAAAGGTCAGCAGAGTGACGAATGGATTAAGAATAAAATCCATAGGGGGCGCTCCTCACGAACCATAAGCCCAGAGGCTTTTCCCTTGATCAAGGGTAAACGCCACGAGCTGCTCTTGCTTTGCGATGGTGCTGACGATAATGATGGGTTCGGTGATGGTGCCGCTCGGCTGAATCAGCATAATATCCGAGAGGACTTCCCCCTGTGTCTCGCGGTGGAAGACTTCGTCGCCGGTCGTTCGGCTGATCCAGTACACGTTATGATCGCGCGATCCCACGACAATGGTATCGCCCGACACAAACGGAGTCATGCGAATCGCCCCATTGGCGACTTTCCGGCTCCAAACCTGATCCAGACTGCTGCCCGAATCCTTCAGCGCGTACAGGTTGCCGCCCAGATCGCTGACGTAGACCATGTCGTCCACGACCGCAGGTGTGCCCCATACCCAATCGTTGGTCGCAAACGACGCGACCACGTTCCCATCGGTCGAAATCTTGAAGACTTTGCGCCCAAAACTGCCGACGTAGAGCGCGCCATTGGCATACACCGGCGTCGAGGCGACCGCGCCTTCCAGATCGAGCCGCCATTTTTCAGTTCCGGTCTGCGCGTCCAGCGCGAACAAGAAGTGATTCATCGCCGGGACGTAGAGCGTGTCCTCCACCAGCAGCGGCGCTGACCAGACGCCCTTGCCTTGATCGCCCGTGAACTGCCACACCGTGCTAAAGTTGGTCGGGTCGAGCGCGACCAATCCAGCGTCGCTGATAGGCACGTACAGCAGTTGATCGGTCATCAGCGGATTGCCGACCACGTGTCCCGGAAGTGGAAACCCGGTTGGGTCGGGAACCGTTGCGCGGTCGGTATCGACCTGAAGCAGCTTCCCTTCGTAAGACGCCACCAGCAGGGTGTGATCGTCGGTGGGAATGGGGCGGGAATAGAAATGCTGCGCGGCATTGTTATCGGTTGCCTGCACGTTCCACGCCAGTGGGTTGCCCTGATCGTCCAGCTTGGCATCGCCGTTGGCGTCTTTGACGCCGATTGGCGACCCAGTGGCAGGGTCAACCTCGACCAAATGATCGCTGAATGAGAGCAGTATCGTCGGCGGGTCGCCGATCAGACTCACATCCCCCCAACTCATATCGCTCGGCAAGCCGACGCACGCCGATGCCAGTAAGCCTACGGCGACCAGCACAGCGCAAACTCGCAAACGCTTCAACAACACCACAGTCTCAGATACTCCTGACTTACGGAACGGGGTCATAGCCACCGGGGTTGAGCGGGTGGCAGCGCGCGATGCGCTTGACTCCTAACCAGCCGCCCTTGAACACGCCGTATTTCTCGATTGCCTGATAGGTGTAGACGGAGCAGGTCGGCTCGAAACGGCAGGCGGACGGCAGAACAGGCGACAAGAACCGCTTGTAAAAGCGAATGAGCGCAAGCGCAACGGTCTTCACGACATGTCCCCTTTAAATAACTCAGCCCGGCGGAAAAGTTCACTTACTGTACGCATGAGGACTTCAAATGGTTGCTCCGCCAGCGGTCGGCGGGCGATCAGAACCACGTCAAAGCCGGGCTTCAACTGCGGGTCGAAGCCGCGCATCAGCGCGCGCAGCCTTCGCCGAATCCGGTTCCGCATTACCGCATTGCCCACATGCTTGCCGACGATAAACCCATACCGATTGTGCATCAACTCGTTTGGCGAGAAGCTCAACACCATCAAGCGGTGAGCGTGGGTGATGCCCACCTGACGCAGGCGCTGGAAATCTTCCGTCCGGTGCAGTCGCAAGTCCCGCTGCACGCTAACGGGCGTTCCAGTCCACCTTCTTCACATGGACAGGGGTCACGGTCAACTGGTGACGCCCCTTCGCGCGGCGGCGCTTCAAGACCTCGCGCCCGTTGCGGGTCGCCATGCGTGCGCGAAAGCCATGCACCCGCGCGCGGCGGCGAATTTTCGGCTGATAAGTCCGCTTTGTAGACATTTTACACTTTATTCCTGATTAAGATGGTCGAATCACAGGGTACAAGTATAACTGAGGCGCAACACAGGGTCAACGCACATTTCGCTCACGGCGAAAATCGGGCGCAGTTGTGCTACACTTTGAGCAGTTGGAGGGCAGCAAATGACTGAAAAACTGTTCACTTCGCACGAGCGTAGGCAGCTTGAGGAAATCGCGCGACGGCGCGGATTCGAGTCGCTGCGGAGCTATGTGCAGATGTTGGTCAAGCAGGATGTCGAGCAGCACGCGGAAACGGTGGCGGCGGACGACGAACTCGACGACCCGATTGAGAGCTTCAAGCAGGGCTGGGCGGATGTACGCGAAGGACGGGTCATGAGCCACGAGGAATTTGTCCGCCGAATGTCGGAAGATGCCGATTGAGGTTGTCTATGCGGAAAGCTTTTTCCGAGCTGCGCGCAAACTGCAAAAGAGCTATCGGCATGTGCTGGACGATGTTCTGACACTGAAAGAGCGGTTAAGCGCCGGCGAAATACCGGGGGATCGTATTCAGGGGCTATCCTTCAATGTGCGCAAGGTGCGCGTCAGAAACAGCGATGTGCAGCGTGGCAAAAGTGGCGGGTATCGCGTGATTTACTATCTAAGTACAATCTCGAAGAAAACATGGAATGTACTTGTAGGGGCGAGGCGCGCCTCGCCCGTTTTACCCCGACCTTCCTGTGTGGTTGTACTTAGAGACTGCTGAAAGATGCGCTTTGATCACCATCTACAGCAAGAGCGACCAGAGCGACATCCCGACGGACGTGATCCGTCGGCTGATTGAAGAATACGAAGCGTCCGACACCACCTGAAGTTTCCGTACCAACCGATGCTTGCCAAGCCGCCGTCATATAAAGTATAATTTCTGATGTGACCCTTTATTTTGACTTCACTCTAGCGTTGCAGTTACTCCCCCACCATCTTATCGGAGGCACTTGGATTTGATGCCGAGCCATCACTGGGCGCGCGATTTGATTGTCACGGATGACGACGTTGAATACCTGACGGGTCTGCTCCTCGAACGAGAAACTCCCCTTCGCATCGACGAACTCGCGCGCGCACTCATTGACCAGCGGCTGGAAGCCGAAAAAGCCGCTTTACAGGAACGCTACAAAGACGTTCACATTTATCGCCCCGGCGACTCGTATAAAATCGGGCAGACCGTGCTGTTCCCGGCGCTCGATTTTGCGAGCGGACAGGTGCGCAGTCAGCGATCCGGCGTCAACCCGGAGTACGGTGACTTCAACGTGATTGAGGTCGAGTTTGACGATGAATCCACGCGCCAGTTCGCCGCCGACCTGCATACGCCGCACAAGCTGAACGAGGCTGGCGAGGATGTCTTGCCCGGCTTGCCCGAAATGGACGCCGACCAAATCCTGCGCGAAAACACCGATCTGATCATCCAGCGGCTCACGGACAAGCTCCACGAAACCGGCGATCTGGTCAGCGTGGCGGGCAAGTGGTTCTCGCGCGGGCTGATGCCAGAGGTGAGTGAGGGCGTGCTCAACCTCGCCGAAGCGGTGCTCGATCTAGCATCGGGCGGTCCGCTGCGCACCGAGGAAATCATCGAGCAAATCGGCGGAATGGGCGATATTCCGCGCGACCTGCAAATCTTCACCATCAACGACGCGCTTAACCGCGATCCGCGCTTTGACGAGGTGGGTCCGCTGAACACGGTGCTGTGGTATTTGCAGCGCTTGGAGCCGCCGGAAGTCCAGACCACGCCGGAAATTCTGCGCTACAACCTGATCGACTACGACCCGGACATCCTCTCACCGGAGCAGGTGCAGCTTGAAGCCGAAATCGACGACGAATGGTCGCCTGCGCGCGACGACAGCGAGCCGAGCGAGCAGGTGGTGCTGACCTTGATCTTCCCGCACCGACGCGCCGGGACGCTGCCGCTGAACGCCGCCATGCGCGACATCTTCCCCACCGCGCGGCGGACGCAGCGCATCGCCGTGACGCTGGTCGACGGGCAGGACGGCGAGGAATATTCCGGCTGGGTGGTGCGCGGGGATCGGTACGTGTTCGGCTTGGACGCGATGTATCGCAAGCATAAGCTGCCCGTAGGCACCCACATCGTGGTTCAGCGGCAGCGAAATACCGACAAGATCGTGGTCGATTTCCATGCCCACCGTCCGCGCACCGAATGGGTACGGCTGGTGACCAACAAGAATGGGCAGATCGCGTTTGAAGATCAGAAACGCGGTATCGGCGCGGAATACGACGATCTGATGATCCTCGGCACCGATGATCTGGTAGAAGTCGATAAGCTGGCAACCCATTACCGCCGCGCCAACCTGACCAGCATTTTGCACACATTGATTGCCGAACTGAGCCGGAATACTCCGCAGGGAACGGTTCACGCCAAGACGCTCTACAGCGCCTTCAACGTGCTGCGCCGCTGCCCGCCGGGTCCGATATTTGCGGCGCTCGACACCAGTTCCGAGTTTGAGCACGTCGGAAATCACTACTGGCGCTTGAGCGGCAGTTAGGAGTTCGTCTTATGCAGCAAAAACCGAGCGCGCTGGTCAAGCCGACACTCGATACCACCTTCCACGTCGATTACAGTTGGTGGGATCGCACCGACGACGACCTGCACACCTATTTGCTGAGCCATTTACCGCCGGAACAGCGCGACCGCATCAGCCAGAACACCGACGAGCGCGTGATTGATTACATCGACCCGGAAACGGCGGAAGTCACGCAGTTGGACGAACTGCAACTGGCGATCCGCAACGCCGCCCACGAGCCGGATTTCATCAATCCGCATACCTCGGTGGTAGACAGCATCTTTCGGGTGTTTCTGGCGAACGGCAATACGCCGCTCACGCCGAAAGAACTGGGCGACCTGATCGGTCGCTCGCCCAGCGTCATCCTCAAAACCTTGAGCGGCGGACGGGTCTACAAGGGCATCCGTCCCGTCGAAGCCTGACGGAGCAGAATCTGACCATGGGGCGTGTCATCAACACCGACAGCACCGGCAAGCAGCGCAGCCAATTCATGCGCACCGGCGCGGAGCTTCTGCGCCGCCTGAGCCAGAAAGACCAGATCGACGACGAAGTGAAGGACATGGTGTCGGCGCTGGTCTACTGCCTGCGCGGGATTGACGACGGCATCGATAGCTCGGCGGCGGCGTGGGAGAAGCGCGACTACTGGATGAAAGCCGACGAGCTGCGCGTCAAGTGGGAGTGGACGGCACGCTGCGCCGATCAGCTTCAGGCGCTGGTTCTCGAAGATCGCTGGGGCGACCTGCCCGCGATGATAGTGAAGCTGTTTCCCTACTTCAACGAGATCAAGATCACCAAGATGACCCGCAAGGAAGATGCGTGGGAGGGCGCGCATCTGCGGCTGCTGCGGGAACGGTCGGCTGGTTAAGGCGCGATCAACCCGCTCCGGGTCGGGGTTGGTTGGCTTCGCTGAACCGTCTCGCCAGAAACGCTTCCCGGTCGTTCACACGCGGGAATGCCTCGACAGGAACAGGTATCTCCAGAAACGCGCACAGCGGTTCCCAGCCTTCCTGAATGTCGAACACCAGCAGCTTTTCAGCGGGAATCTTTTGCTTCACCGACACGGTGTTTTGCTGGAACACCTCAATCGCGTAGGCTTTGTCCTCGAATCTCCCCTTGAACACGCCCTTCCAGATCAGATTATTCACCATGCGGGAATGGGCTTTACGCACCGGATCGGCGTCCTCGTTGACGTGACTGGATGACGGATAGATGGTCGCCAAAGCGCTTTCGTACCACTTCTCCGGGTCGCGCACGGTCAGGATGACTTTCGCGTCCGGGTTCAACGCCAGCAGGGGTTCGTAAAACGCACAGGCGGGCCAATCGCAGGTTGATTCATAGCCTGCGAGAATCGGCTCCCAACGGTCGAGCCTGTCATCGACCGCCGCCTGCCAATAGGCGATGTGGTCTGGATGCTCAAATACTTCCCGCATGTGGTAGCACGGTCCAAAACCGATCATATCCAGCGCGGCTTTGAGCGAGGCTGTCCCCGTGCGCCCGAATCCGGCGCCGATCACTTTGAGCGGCATGATGACTCCGATGGATTCTGTTGTGGAAGATAGATGCAGAGTCATCATACACCCACATTGGCTAGATGGGTGGAACCTACCCGCGATTTCCGATGGCGACTCGCTCATCTGTGGCTGCTGCGGGAACGCGCAAGCGCTGGGTGAAAGTGATTCCGCGTCATTATGACATTCATGATGCGACATCTGGTATATTATCCAGCTATGAGTTATAGTCCTTACCACTGCGTGTAGATTTAGTGGAGGTAATCATGCCCGAAAACCGTATACGCGACATTTTCATCGCTCGCATCAAAAAGCTGATGAGCCTTTTTGAGGAATTAAAGGCTGTGGAACATGCACAAACCAAAGGAACAATGAGAGAAGGTTATCTCAAGGACTTTCTGCGCGAGATGCTCCCGCCGAGATTCTCTCCTGTGTCTGGCTTCATTGCAGATGCATATGGAAACATTACACCTCAGCTCGACATGATCTTCATAGACAGATCTGAACTGCCAACAGTGTCGCTCGGTGGCGATACCATGATCGTGCCAGCGGAGATCGCACTATTAACCGCCGAAGTCAAGAGTAGGTTAACTACAGACGACCTTGATCAGATTAAGCGGCAAAGAGGAATCTACAACACGTTGACGCAATTTCTCTCGTGGCAACCAATCAGCCGCGAACACGCAATACAAAGAGTTCCAAACATTATCTTGGCATTCAAGTCTGACGTTGCAGAAGAAACACTTCGGCAGTGGGTTTCAGAAAACTATCTTATCGGTCTATGTGTCATAGAAGGTATCTGTATTTATCCATCAGTCTTTCAAGGGCGCAGAGTAGACCTGAATGAAATATTACCTGAAATCCGCCAATGATTATGAACCGCTTTTGACTTTTATCGGAGCGGTCTATCGATTACTTCATATTCTCCTGCTGAACAATTCCACAATGTCAGACCAAGAACAAGATAGATTTCTGAAAAGCCACGCCATGTGGTTTTGGGAAGGCTACCTATCAGAAACCCTCTCAACATCAGATGGAAGTTACAGCCTCCGCCATCATCCATTAAACAGCACGGCAATACACGCCGACGCGCGCGTCGCTAGTTTTTGGGAGTTGACCATCACCCAAACACGATGCCCAAATCTTTTGCCATTTGCACCATGTCGCCGTCGGGATCGACGTACTTGATCTGCGCGGCGTCCGCCATCGGCACCGAAATGATCTCATTGCCGCGCAGCGCGACCATGTGCCCCCACTGCTCCTGCGCGACCAGATGCACCGCCGCCGAGCCGAAGCGGGTCGCCAGCCAGCGATCATGGGGCGTGGGCTGACCGCCGCGCTGCAAGTGCCCCAGCACCGTGACCCGCACCTCAACCCCCAAGCAGTCGGCGATCATGTTGCCGATCAGGTAGCCGATGCCGCCGAGCCGCCCCTGCATCAAGCCGCCGCCGCGAATGTAGAACTCCTGCTCGCCGCCAATCGGCGCCGCCCCTTCCGCGACCACCACAAGGCTGTAATTGCGCGTCGCCCACGACGAGTCGATCCGCCCGCAAACCACCTGCAGATCGAACGGGATTTCCGGGATCAGGATCACGTCCGCGCCGCCCGCGACCCCGACGTTGAGCGCCAGCCAGCCGGAGTTGCGCCCCATCACCTCCATCACCATGACCCGGTGATGGCTCTCGGCGGTGGTTTGCAGCTTGTCCAACGCCTCGGTTGCGGTAAGGATGGCGGTGTCGAAGCCGAAGGTCACGTCGGTCTGGCTGAGGTCGTTGTCGATGGTCTTGGGCACGCCGACGATGTGACCGCCCAACTCGACCAGCTTTTGGGCGATTGCCATGGTGCCGTCGCCGCCCGCGACGATCAGCGCGTCGATGCCCATGCGCTCCAGCCGCACCAGCGCCTCGCCGGAAATGTCCACGTAATCTTCCGAACCGTCGGGGTTGACCACCGCGCGCACGAAGGGATTGCCCCGGTTGACCGCGCCGAGGATGGTGCCGCCGCGCGTCAGCAAGCCGCGCACGGTTAGCTCGTTCAGCGGCAGGGTCGGCGTTTCGTCGGAGAGCAAGCCGTCGTAGCCCTGCCGAATGCCGATCACGTCCCAGCCGTAGCGATTTTTCGCCGTGAGCACGACCGAGCGGATCACCGCGTTTAAGCCGGGCGCGTCGCCGCCGCCCGTGAGAATGCCGATTCGTTTCATGATGCTGCCATTATACGCGGAGCTATGTTAAAATGACATCACTATAAGAGCCGAAGAAAGCCAACCGATGACCCGCAGACGCTACCGCCAATCCAGCGAGCGCCAGTCCTATCGCAAGAGTTCTGCCGAGGCTCGCGTCGAGCGGATCACGTGGGCGCTGCTGGTGCTGGTGTTCGCCATCGTCCAGTTGATCCCCAACGCGGCGGCGCTGCCGAATTTCTTCGTCCCCTTCGCCGGGGCGCTGATTTTGCTCGGCTCCGGGCTGTACCAGTACGCGCGGCGCTGGCGGGTCAGCCCAATTACGTGGGTCGGGGGCGCGTTCATGGCGCTGTTCGCCTACTACGCTCTACAAGTGAACCCAGCGCAGAACTTCACCGGAGCCTGCCTGATCGTATTCTTCGCGGTAATCGTTTTCGGCTTGATCACGGGCGAAACGTAATAATCAGCAGTTCTCACAGGCGATCTCTTGACATTTCACGTGAAATGCGCTATTCCATGCCTATGTTCTTGTGCATGTTGAACGAAAGTAACCATGACTGAAGGCGCTCAGCGTTTGACCGTCGAAGATATACGCAAACTCGCCCTCCCGCTAGGTACTCGCGTGGTCGCAGGCGAGGGCTTGCTGCTGAGCCGCGCCGTCACCTGGACGACCGTGATTTATCCGAGCGACAGCGTTTCCGCCAAAACGCTCCAGAATGACGAACTGGTGCTGGTCGCGCCGCGCGAAGCAGGCAGCACCCGCCAGACCACCGACGTAGACGTGGTGCGCTGGGCGTCTGAAAACAAGGCGTCCGCTGTCGTCCTCAGCGAAGCGCCCTCCCCCAACGCCATCGCCGAAGCCAATGCCTACAGCATCCCGGTGATGACCTTGCCCAACGGCAGCCGGATTCGCATGGTCGAAAAGGCGGTGGTGAGCCTGCTGGTCGATCACAAAGGGCAGATCGAGCGGCGCGGCACCCAGATTTACCGCCAGCTCACGCAGATTTCGTCGCGCAACGAAGGCATGGCGGAACTGATCAGCGAAATGGCGCGGCTGACCAACAAGGCGGTGGTGATTCAGGACAAGCGGCTGCAAATCCTGTACAGCTCGGTGCAGCCGCAGTTCGTAGCGTACTGGGAAGAAGTCGAAAACTTCCTGCGCAAGGTCGACAATCTGCCGGTGGAAATACAGGATCGCCAGCGGGTCGCGGAAATCGAGAATCCGGTGCTGATGCAGTCGCTGCCGACTCCGGGCTTGGCGCGGCTGGTCTCGCCGATCATCACCAAAGACATCGGGCGCGGCTATTTGTCGCTGATCGGGCGGGATAACGACCTCGACGACATCGACAGCTTGGTGGCGGAACACGGCGCGGCGGCTTGCGCGCTGGAAATGGCGAAAGCCAAAGCCATCAGCGATACCGAGAAGCGGCTGCGCGGGACGTTTCTGGATCGGCTGCTGATCGGTGACGTGAGCCAGCAGGAAGCCATCCGGCAGGGCGAGCGCTTCGAGCACGACATGCTCAAGACTCACGTGGCGGTGGTGCTGGCGTGGCAGGGCGAGAAAACGCCCTCGCTGCGGCGGCTGGAAACCATCATCAACAGCGTGGTTTCGATGCAGCACGCGGCGGCGCTGGTCTGGCAGCGGGAGCGCGAAAACGAGGTGCTGGTATTTCACGCCACCGACGACAAAGACCCGGTGAACGCCAGTATGCGGCTGGCAAAGCTGTTCACCACCGAAATCCAGCGGCAGTATCCCGGCGCGAAAGTCGCGCTGGGGCTGGGACAAGCCGCCCACGACATCAGCGCATGGCGCAGCAGCTACCGCGACGCGGTGCAGGCGCTCGACCTCGCCATGCGGCTGCAAACCGATACGCCGCTCTACATCGGCGACTTGGGCGTGTATCAGTTGATCCTCAGCCTCTCCGACCGCGAGAAGCTGCTGACGTTCTGCGAGCGCACGCTGGGATCGCTGCTGGACTACGACATGCGCCAGCACGCCGACCTGATCAAGACGCTGGAAGCCTTCTTCGCCTGTCACGGCAATCTCTCCCAGACGGCAGACATGCTGATCGTCCACCGCAACACCCTGCTCTACCGGATGAACCGGATCAACGAGATCGCGCAGATCGACCTGAACCGTCCCGAAATCCGGTTGGCGCTGCATCTCGCGCTGACGGTGCGGCGGTTGTTGATGTTGAACTAGGCTTATGGAAGCTGCACGAGCCGCCCGATTTGCGTTCTCCAGAAGCTTCGGGTATTCTTTGAAGTCCCCCCGACATGCTTTTTAGGCACAATGCCTAGAATATTGGTCAATTTTTATTGTAGTTTGCCTCTTTTTTTCCTCCTATAATGCACGATACGGATACAGCCTTACCGTATCCGTCCCAGATTCGTAATTTTCCAAGCAAGAGGGGCGCCATGTCTCAATCCGAACCTATTTACGACGTTCCTCACCGTGAAGATACCCGCGAACGCGATGCCTGCGCGCTGATTTGCGCAGTTCGCAAAGGCGGCGAGGCGACTCACGGTAACGTCAAACGGACTATTGAAGCGCTCACCCGTATGGGACACCGCACCGGCTTCGTGGATGGCGAAGGTGACGGCGTGGGCATTATGACTGACATTCCCCGCGAGCTTTGGGCGAAAACTCTCGCCTTGCAAGGCTTGCGCTCGTCGCTGGCGACCAGCCAGAACTTTTGGGTCGCGCATTTGATGATCCCCAACCGGATGCGCGGCGAATACGCGAACATCCTGAGCAAAATCTGCGACCAAATCTGCGAAGTGGGGCTGGACATCCTGATCGAGCGCCCCGGACAGGTCGAATCCTACGTGCTGGGGCGCAACGCCGAGAAGAACGAGCCGCTGTTCTGGCAGATCGCCGGAACCAACGGGCGCGTCGTCCCGGAGCGGCTGGAAAACACCATCTACCGCCTGCAAATGAGCATCGAGCGGAAGTTCGGCGTGCATTTCCCGTCCTTCTCGTCGCGCAGCGTGGTCTACAAGGTACAGGGGACGGTCGAAATCCTGCGGCGCTATTACCCGGAACTGCGCGACCCCGAATATGCATCGGCGGTCACGCTCGGTCACGCCCGCTACAGCACCAACACCAACCCGGTTTTCGAGCGCGCCCAGCCCTTCAACGTGCTGGGGCACAACGGCGAATTCAACACCATCACCCGCTTCCGGCTGGAAGCCGGGATGCTGGGCATCGACCTCGCGGAAGGCAACTCCGACTCGCAGGACGTGGATCACGTGATCGACGCGCTGTGCATGGAATACGGACTCGACCTGATCGAGGCGATGGAGTACGTGTTCCCGCCCTTCAATCACGATCTGATCGAGAACGAGCCGGACCTTCACGCCATGTACGAGGACATGCGCCGGGCGTTTGGTCCGTTCGCACAGGGTCCGGCGGCGCTGGCGACCCGCGTCGGCGATCAATGCGTGTTCAGCGTGGACGCGCTCGGTCTGCGCCCGCTGTGGTTCGGCGAAACCGAGAAAGAATACTTCGCCTCGTCCGAGCGCGGCGTTTACCCGCTGGACATGATGTCGTCCGATCCCAAGCCGCTGGCTCCCGGCGAGAAAGTCGCCGTGATCATCAAGCCGGGGCGCAACATCGAAGTGCTGGATTACCCAGCGATTCAGCGTCACGTTTACCGGAAGTGGCGCGAGCGGATGGGCAGCAGCACCCCCAAAGCGCCGGATTTCTGGTCAATGAGCGAGCCGCTGTATCGCAGCAGCAATCCGCCCTATCCGGGCGAGCCGCGCGGCGGTCAGCCGATCCCGGTTGGCGGAACTGCCGCCGAAGCGGTCGCGGTTGCGCCCGCCGCCACCCTGCCGATCCGCGCCACCGCGATCAACACGACCACCATGGCGGCGCTTGGATGGGAACGCTATCACTTGAGCGTGATCCAGACGATGGCGGAGAACACCAAAGAGCAGATTGGGTCGCTGGGCTGGGATGGTCCGCTGGCGGCGATCAGCCAGACGCGGGTCAATCTGGCGGACTACTTCAAGGAAACCGTCGCGGTGGTCACCAACCCGGCGATTGACCGCGAGCGTGAGCGCGCGCAGTTCTCCAGCAGCGTGATCCTCGGCGTACGCCCAGCGCTCAGCGCGCCCGCCAACGATCTGTACGTGCAGCTTCAGATTCCGCTGCTGCTGGGCGGGCATCCTGACCTCGGATCGCCGGATGACATGCGCGCGGTCGCCCAGAAACAGGGCACCATGACGCTGGAAGACTTGGTGGAGACCTTCGGCGAGCGGGCGCTGTTCCTTTCGATCAGCGCCGAACTCGGCGAGACCATCCCGGAAGCGCTGGAACGACTGCAAGCCGAAGCGGTCGAGGCGGTCGCCGCCGGAATCGCCTGCATCATCCTCGACGACAGCGACGTGTACGCTGGCGAGCGGCTGTGGATCGACCCGCTGCTGGCGGTGTCCGCGCTGGATCGCGCGCTGCGCGAAGCGGATTACCTGCCCAACCTGCGGCGTCAGGTGGGCATTGTGCTGCGCTCCGGCGCCATCCGCGACCTGCACGACGTGGCGCTGAGCCTCGGCTTGGGCGCGAACGCGCTGGTGCCCTACGCGCTTTACGCGGTCGGGCTGGACATCGCGCCGCGCGCCCCGCGCGAGCCGCTGGAATCGGCGGACGTGATCAAGCGGCTGAACAGCACCATCACGGCGCTGATCGGCGGGCTTCAGAAAGTGACTTCGACCATCGGCTGCCACGAACTGCGCGGCTACGGTCAGCCGTTTAGCTCAATTGGCTTAGCGCCGTCGATTTCCAGCCTGCTGGGCACGCCGAATTACTTCGGCTCGGAGGAGCGCGGCACCACATGGGCGACGCTTCAGGCGGACGCGGAAACTCGCGCCGCCGAACTGCGCGGCGAAGCCAAGAACAAGCTGGATAACCCGGATCGCCTGTACCCGAAGATGTGGAAGAAGATCGAGGACATCGCGCTGGGCGAACTGACGCTGGACGAGTACACCGAGCAGATGCTCAAGCTCGAAGGCGAAATGCCGGTCGCGCCGCGCCACTTGATCGGACTCAAGACCATTGACAGCGGCATCGACCCGGCGGAGGTGGACATCCATATCGGCACGCACGACCTGCCCGTGTTAATCGGCGCGATGTCGTTCGGGTCGCAGGGCGAGTTGGCATATAAGGCTTACGCCGAATCCGCCAGCCGCCTCAACATCCTGTGCGTGAACGGCGAAGGTGGCGAACTGCCGGAGATCATGGGCAAGTACAAGCCGAATCGCGGCAACCAGATCGCGTCGGCGCGCTTCGGCGTGAACATCGAGTTTTTGAACTCGTGCGCGGTGCTGGAAATCAAGATCGGTCAGGGCGCGAAGCCCGGCGAAGGCGGTCAGCTACCCGGCTACAAAGTCACCGAGCAGGTGGCGCTGGCGCGACGCACCACGCCCGGCGTCGATCTGATTTCGCCGAGCAACAACCACGACCTGTATTCGATTGAAGACCTCGCCCAGTTGATCGACGAACTCAAGACCGCCAACCCGCTGGCGAAAGTGTCGGTGAAAATCCCGGTGGTGCCGGGCGTCGGCATCATCGCGGTCGGCGTCGCTAAGGCGGGCGCGGACATCATCAACATCACCGGCTACGAGGGCGGCACCGGAGCGGCGCGCGCGCATTCGCTACGGCACGTCGGTCTGCCCGCCGAGATCGGCTTGTGGCAGGCGCACCGCGCGCTGATCGAGAGCGGTCTGCGGCAGGACGTTGAATTGTGGTGCGACGGCGGCATGAAAAGCGGGCGCGACGTGATCAAGATGCTGTGCCTCGGCGCGAACCGGGTCGGCTTCGGCACGATGGCGATGGTGGCGATGGGCTGCACCATCTGCCGCAAGTGTCAGGAAGGCACCTGCCACGTCGGGATCACCACCCACATCCGCACGGTCGAGGAAGCTGAGGAAAAAGGCGTCAAGCACTTCGAGCCGCGCGACTTTGAGAACGCGGTCGAGGGAATCGTCCGGGTGTTCACCCTGCTGGGCGAGGACATCAAGCGGTGGACGGCGAAGATGGGCTTCACTCGCGCGCAGGATTTGGTCGGTCGCGCTGACCTGCTGGATCAGATCAGCATGTGTGACCGCGTCGACCTGCGCCCGCTGTTCCACTACGTGCCGATCCCGCCGCGCGCCGAACTGATGCCGGGCGTCGGTCGGCTGCTGGCACGCCCGCGCAACGCCCTGACCAAGCAGATCACTACCATGATCGCGGAGTGGGCGGCATGGGGCGACAACGAAATGACCTACGACGACGAGCAGGTTATGGCGATGGATCGCGCGCTGGGCACCCATCTTGCCGGGGCGATTGAGCGCCGCGAGTTCCCCAACGCCGAGAAGATCAAGGTGGTACATCTGCGCTTCAGCAACTCCGCCATCCCCGGCAACGGCTTAGCCGCCTTCATGAGCGACAAGCTGGACGTGCTGGTCGAGGGCGGCGCGCAGGACGGCGTCGCTAAATGCGCCAAAGGCGGCACGCTGGCGATCCTGCGGGGCATGAATCACGATGGCAAGCGGCTGGACGGCTCGGTGGGCAAGAGCTTCGCCTACGGCGCGCAGTACGGGCGCTTCATCGTGCAGGGCAACGCCGATACCCGCGCCTGCATCCGCTTAAGCGGCGCGGACGTGGTGTTCGGCGGCGAAGTCCGCGAGCCGCTGCGCGACGAACTGGGCGGGCTGGCGGCGCGCGCCAACCTCAAGGGCTACGCCTGCGAGTACATGACCTCCGGGCGCGTGCTGGTGCTGGGCGACCCGGGTCCGTGGATTTGCGCGGGCATGTCCGGTGGGTCGTTCTACCAACGCATTCAGCCGGAAATGAACCTGACGCTCGACGCGATCCGGCGGCGTATCGCCAAAGGCGCGACCGTAGACATCTTCCCGCTGGACGAGCAGGGAATCGACGACGTGCGCGATCTGCTCGGCTTCTACATCCAAACGCTGGAAGAAAACAATCAGGCGAACGAAGCCGCGCACCTGATGGCGCTGCTCAATCACCCGCAGGAACATTTCGCGCTGATCGCGCCGCCCGCGCGCAAGAAAGCCGCGAGCTAATCAAGCTGAGGGCGATCCGATGGGTTGCCCATAGGCATCAAGTTAAGAAATCTCGCCTCTCAATGAAGGGTTTGCCCGCACCGCGAGGGGTTTAAACCCCTCGCTATAAACCACTTAGCGACCCACTGAAGGGGTCGCCACAAAACGCAGGGGCAACGACCGTCCCTTCAGTGGACGGTTAGGACTTGTGTAGCCGAGGGTTCAAACCCTCGGCGGCACGAGCGAACCAACCCACTCAATCGCTTAACTTGATCCCTATGGGCGATCCATGGATCGCCCTTTTTATTTGTGCGGTAGGATTAGTCGATAGTCATTCGCGTCTGAATGTAGGGGCGGGTCTGAGACCCGCCCCTACCCGCTCCCCCTTTGAATAATCATGAACGGCTGAGTTGCTTGCCCAAGAAAGGTGAACCGCCATGCCGATCCCCAACTACGGCGTGCTGAAGGGTCGGGTGCTGGAAACCAAACCCGATCCTGCGTCGGATCAGTCGCCCCACTTCCAGATTCACGTGCTCGCCGGGCGCGACTCACTTCGCCATTCCGACTAACGTGAAATCGGTCGCCAAAGGCTTTGACTCGACACTGCTGTTTCTGGCGATCCCGAATTTCGAGCATCCGATCCTGACGCAGCTAGCGACCCTCGCCGACGGTTTTCAGGCGATCCCCAGCCAGCCGGGAGGCATCGCATTGGACTATATTCGCGGCAACCTGTTCGACCGCACCCAGATGCGCGCCACGCCGCCCGATCTGCCGGACACGGCGAACGATCTCTACGGGCAGCTTACGCTGTTCACCGACCGCGCTCGGCAGAACTCGACCGCGCGGATTTACGCCTTCGGGTCGCGCTGGCTGTCCGGCGGGCAGAACGACGTGTTCCACTTCAGCCCGGACACCGGCGTCCATGACATCCACATGAATCAAGGCAGCCTCGCCGCTGACTATGCGAAGGATGATGGCGTCTGGCAGGACGGCGGCATGATGTTTCACTTTCCGGCGCAGAACCAGTGGGTGGCGCTGTTTTTCGCCTTCGCGTCGCAGGCGTGGCACACCGACGACCAGAACGGTCACGCGCTGGTGGAGGTCACTGCGCCACAGCCGGGCAACCAGCCAAGCGCGAGGACGAGCCGGATTTCCGCGTGCGAATTATCGCGGCGCTGGTCAACCCGATGGGTCCCGCGCCCGAACACGAAACCGTGACGCTGCTCAACACGACGCCCGACCCGATTGACCTCACCGGCTGGCAGATCGCGGATCGGCTGAAAAACAAGACCACCCTCTCCGGCACTTTGGCGGCGGGTGCGGCGCAGAAATTCGACCTGCCGCACACGGTGCAGTTGGGCAACAAAGGCGGGATCATCACGCTGCTGGACGCCAGCGGGCTGAAAGTGGACGGCGTGGAGTACACGGCGGATCAGGCGCGGCGGGAAGGCTGGACGGTGGTGTTCTAGCCTACAATCTGGACATCCCCTCCGGCGGCGGCTATACTCCTGCCAACATGATGCACATTGGAATCGACGCACGCCTCACCTACTACCGCACGGGCGGAATCAGCACCTACATCCTGCGGCTGATCGACGCGCTGGAGAAGCTGGACACGGTCAACCGATACACGGTGTTCGAGAGCCGCAAGGCGACCGAGCCGATGGAGACCCGCTTTCAACGTGCGTCGCTGTGGACGCCCTCGCATCATCGGCTGGAACGGGCGGCGCTTTCGCTGGAACTGCTGCCCTATCGCCTCGACGTGTTCCACACCACCGACTTCATCCCGCCGCAGTTTGGCGCGCGCCGCCACGTGATCACGGTACACGATTTGACCTTCCTGCATTACCCGCAGTTCTTGACCACCGAGAGCCGCCGCTACTACAACGACCAGATTCGCTATGCCGTCGATCACGCGAATCACATTTTGACCGACAGCGAAGCCAGCAAGCGCGATATGATGGAGATGCTGGACGTTCCGGTCGAGAAGATCACGGTGCATCTGCTGGGGGTGGACGAGAGCTTCAAGCCGCTGCCGCCGGAGACGGTCGATCATTACCTGCGCGCGCTCGATCTGCCGGACAGCTACTTCCTGTTCGTGGGCACCTTCGAGCCGCGCAAGAACATCGACGGGCTGGCGGAAGCCTACCGGGTACTCTGTCAGGCGATGCCGGACGCGCCGCCGCTGGTGCTGGTGGGCAAGGAAGGCTGGAACTTCGAGGCGCTGCGCGACCGCATCGAGGCGCTGAACTTGGGCGGTCAACTGCTGTGGCGCGAAGCCGTCCCGCAGGACGCCATGCCCGCGCTCTACAACGGCGCGCTGGCGCTGGTGCTGCCTTCGTTCTACGAAGGCTTCGGCTTCCCGGCGCTGGAGGCGATGGCGTGCGCGACGGTTCCGATTGTCAGCAATCGCTCGTCGCTGCCGGAAGTGGTCGGCGAGGTGGGCTTGCAGGTCGATCCCGACAACTCGGCGGCGCTGACCGCCGCGCTGCAAAAGGCGCTCACCGATCAGGCGTGGCGGCTGGAACAGCAGCACGCCGGGGTGGAACGCGCCGCGACCTTCACGTGGGAACGCACCGCGCGCACGGCTTTATCGGTCTATCAGGCGACCCCAGAAGTCGCTGTTGCTTAGGTGATTATGCAGATTCTCCTGCTCACGCCCGCGCTGCCCTATCCGCCGCATCAGGGGGGCGCGCTGCGCAATTTTGGAATTCTACGCGGCTTGCACGACGCTGGTCACAGCATCACCCTGCTCAGCTTCCATGAAGGCAGCGCCGCCGGGACGCCGCTGCCCAGCCTGTGCAAGCGAGTCGAGACGGTCGAGCCGTCGCCTCGCCCCACGCTGCGCCGTTTGCGCGATCTGGCGCTCAGCCGCCAGCCCGATCTGGCGCATCGGCTGGAATCGCCTGCCCTGCGCGACCGGCTGCGCGTGCTTTTGAACGAAACGCGGTTCGACCTGATCCAGTTTGAAGGGCTGGAAATGGCGATTTATCTGACGCAGGCGCGGCAGCTTCAGCCGAGCGCCAAGCTGATCTACGACGCGCACAACGCCGAATACGCGCTCCAGCAGGTGATCGCCAGCGTGGAGAGCAGCCGCAGCCGGGTCGCCGCCGCGCTCTATTCGAGGATTCAGGCGCGGCGCATCGCTCACTTCGAGCGGTCGATCTGCGCGCAGGCGGACGCGGTGATCGCGGTATCGCCGGAAGACGCCGACGCGCTGCGCCCCTTCCGAGCCGATCATCAGGTGTACGTGCTGGCGAACGGCATCTTCACCGACGAGTACGCCACGCCCGCGCAGAGCGTCGAGCTAGGCGGCGCGGTGCTGGTGTTCACGGGCAAAATGGACTATCGCCCGAACGTGGACGCGATGCAGTGGTTCACCGAATCGATCCTGCCGAAAATCCGCGCCCGCTGCCCGGAAGCGCGGCTCTACATCGTCGGGCAGAAGCCGCACGCCAGCCTTCAGCCGCTCCGCGAGGACGAACACGTTGAGGTCACGGGCTGGGTGGCGCAGGTGCAGCCGTTTTTGCACGCGGCGCAGGTGTACGTCGCGCCACTGCGGATGGGCAGCGGAACCCGCCTGAAAATCCTCGAAGCGATGGCGGCGGGCTGTGCGGTGGTCGCTACCTCAGCCGCCGTCGCCGGGCTGGAAGCTGAAGCCCGTGACGCCTTGATCGTCGCGGACGGCGAATCCGCCTTTGCTGAGGGCGTGATCACGCTGCTGGACGCCCCGGATCAGCGGAAGAAGCTGGGACAGCAGGCGCAGCAGATCGTGCGCAAGTATTATGACTGGTCGGCGTTGATCCCCTGCCTGACCGGAATCTACCGGGACATGGGTCTTGGATAGAGACGCGCTGGTTCTGCGCAATCGCAGTATGGCGCAAGCCTTTCACGCCCTGCCGCTGAAACACCGACTCCGCCGCAGCGCCTTGCAGATGATCGCCCAACTGCCGATCCCGCAGCAGCGCAAGCACGACGACCGCATTCTGCTGCTGCGCCCGGATCATCTGGGCGACGTGCTGCTGACCACCCCCGCGATCCGCGCGCTGCGAGCCGCCTTCCCCAACCGAGAAATTCACGCGCTGGTCGGTCCGTGGTCAGCCAACGTGCTGGCGAACTTCTCCGACCTCGACCTGATCCTGACGCTGCCCTTCCCCGGCTTCAACCGATCCGCCAAGCTGAGCTTAAGCTCGCCTTACGAACTGGTGCTGAACTCGGCGCGAGCGCTGCGCAAAATCGGCTACGGCACAGCGGTGATCTTCCGCCCCGATCACTGGTGGGGGGCGCTGCTGGCGCATCTCGCCGGAATCCCGCAGCGCATCGGCTACAACCTGCCGGATGTCGCGCCCTTCCTGACCGACGCGCTCGAACACGAGCATCAACACGTGCTGCTGCAAAACGCCCGCTTGATCGAGCCGCTGATCGGCGGGCTGCACCATCGGGATTTAGCGCTCCAGTTCCCGGTCGATGACGTGAACCGCGCGTGGGTCGAGGGCTATCTGAGCGAATGGGGCATCGTGCCGGGCACTCCGCTGATCGCCATCCACCCCGGCTCCGGGACGTGGGTTAAGCAGTGGGACGACGAAAAATGGGCGTTCGTCGCCGACACGCTGGCGCATCAACTGGACGCGCAGATCATCCTGACCGGGAGCGATCAGGAACTCCCGCTGTGCCAGCGGATCGCGGTGCGGATGAAGCATCGCCCCTGCATCATGGCGGGCGACACTGGAATTGGCTCGCTGGCGGCACTGTTCGAGCGCTGCGAGGTGGTGCTGGGTCCCGACAGCGGGCCATTGCATCTGGCGGTGGCTGCCGGAGCGCCGACCGTGACCCTGTTCGGTCCCGCCGACCCGGTGGAGTTTGGCTCGTGGGGCGCGCCGGAGCGCCAGCAGGTGCTCTACGCCGACATCGGCTGCCGCCCCTGCCGCGTGATCGACTGGGGCAGCGACGACCCGAAGTGTCACCCCTGCGTCCGCGAAATCACGACGGCGCGCGTCCTCGAAGCGGCGCGGCGAGCCATGAATGCGTAAACGAGAGTTAAAAGTAGCAAGTTAAAAGTTAAAAATCGTTTCGTATGGCGCGAACTGCTTTTAACTTTTGACTTTCAACCAGTTCTTCAATCTGGTATCTTGATGCCGCTCAAATCCTGCGCGGGCTTGGGATAGGCGACCTTCATATCTTCCAACGTCTCGACAATCGCCCGCGTGATCACGATGTCCCGATACCATTTGTGGTTCGCCGGGACGACGTACCACGGCGCGTAGTCGGTGTTGCAGCGGGTCAGCGCCGCCTCGAACGCCTCCATGTAGTCATCCCAGTGTTCGCGGGTAGGCAGGTCCTCGACCGCGAACTTCCACCACTTCTCCGGGCGATCCAGCCGATCTTGCAGCCGCTGCTTCTGCTCGTCCTTGCTGATGTGCAGGTAGAACTTGAGGATGCGGGTGCCGCTCTCGTGGAGCAGGCGCTCAAAGGCGTTGATGTCGTCGTAGCGGCGCTCCCACACTTGGCGCGGCACCAGCTTGTTGACCCGCACCACCAGCACGTCCTCGTAGTGGCTGCGGTTGAAGATGCCGATGTTCCCCTTCGCCGGGGTATGCAGATGCACCCGCCACAGGAAATCGTGGGCGAGTTCCTGCGCGGTGGGCGCTTTGAAGCTGGTCACCTGCACGCCCTGCGGATTCACGCTCTGGAACACCTTCTTGATGGTGCTGTCCTTGCCGCCCGCGTCCATCGCCTGCAAGACCACCAGCAGCGATTGGGTGCTTTGGGCGTAGAGCATTTCTTGCAGTTCCGCCAGCCGCGCTTCGAGCTTCTGCTCCTCGGCGCGAGCGCGGGCTTTGTCGTAGCCGCCGGTGTCGTTGGGATCGTAATCCTTCAGCTTGACCTTGCTGCCGATTTTCGGGATAAGCGGTTGTTCTGCCATGTCGTCCTCGTCTCTAAACGCCCAACTCGGCGCGCGGCGCGACCGTCCGCGTCTCCTGACTGCGATAGGTGACCATCCCCGCCGCGCCGCCCTTGATTTTGCGGACGTAGCGGCGCGGCGTCACGTCCACGATCACGCGGGCTCTCGGATCGGCTGGCACTGTAATAAGCTGCCAGCGCCGCTGCCCCGTCGATCACGCTTGCCGGAATTTCGCGCCCGTCGAACTTGATGATCACGTGCGCGCCCGCCGCCTCGTGCGCGTGCAGCCACAAATCCTGCGGTCCGCCCTTGTCGAAGCTGACGATCTCGTTCTGGCGGCTGTTGCGCCCCACCCAGATCACGAAGCCGTCTTTGCTGACCATGCGCAGCGGCGCGCTCTTGCCGCTCCCGCCGAGCTTGGCTCTCGGCTTGCCGCGCCAGTACCCGCGAGATTGCAGCGCCTGCTGCACCTCGTCGATGTCCAGCCAGTTCGCCGCCAGAGTCGAGGTCGATCTCCAACTGCGCCAAGAATTGCAGGTCGTGTCCGGGTCTGTTTGATCAGGCTGGGCACGTCGTCCAGCGCGCGCTTGGCTTTATTGTACTTTTCAAAGTAGCGCTGCGCATTTTCGAGCGGCGTCAGCGACAAATCGAGCGGGATCACCAGTTCCGGCGCGTCCAGATCGTACTGGGCGCGCAGCTCGGACTGCTTCGGCTGAATCGCGTACTGGTAGGCGAGGATCAACTCGCCGCTCTTGCGCAGCGACTCGCGCTCGGTCTGGTCGGTCATCGAGCGCTGAAGCGATGCCAGTTTCGCATCGAGCTTGCCTCGCGCTTCCTGAATCGCCTCGCGCACCGGGACTTTGGCGGCGTTATAGGCATCCTCGCCCACCGGAGCGTCGTAGAAGCGGGTCAGCGCCTCGCTGACCGACTCGACCCGGTGCCAGCCGTCGATGCTCTCCAGCGGATAGACACTGTAGGCTTCGACGCCGCGATCATTTTCGGCGATACCCGGCTGCCACTCGCGGCGCTGAAGCGGCGCGATTACGGCGCGAACCGCCATCAGCAGGTTTTCGGGATCGGCAGCGTCGGCTTTCTGCTCCGGCGTGCCGCTGGCGCGGTAGACGATCTCCTTCGCCAGCAGCGGACTCACGCCCAGCAGCCGGGAGGTCAGCACCTGATGGGTCTTGCGCTTGGCATCCTGATTCTGGTCGAACAGCCCGATCAGGCTTTCCAGCGTGAGCGAGAACGGGTCGAGCTTGCCTACCTGCGGCGGCGGCGGGACGTACTCGTGATTGGGCAGGCTGACCCGGTAGCGGTTCTCGTCGGGTCCGACCCGGCGCATACAGTCGAGAATCACGCCGTCCCTTATCAGCAGCAGATTACTTCGCCTTGCCATTGGCTCGGCGATGATGCTCACGTCGCCTTCCGCGCCCTGCACGTCGATGGTGACGATGCGCTCCCACGCGGGCTGGCTGACCTGCGTGATCAAGCCGCCCTCGACGTAGCGGCGGAACAGCAGCCCAATCTGGGTCGGCTTGTCCAGCCCGCGCCGGAGCTTGTCTGGCACCAGATGCAGGCGCGGCGTCTGCGGGTCGGCGCTGAGGTAGAGATAGCGGCGCTGATGCTGGGCGTAGATTTCCAGCCCCAAGCCGAATTCATCGACGCTGAGCGAATCCTGCACGTGCCCGCCGACCAGCAGGTCAGCGAATTCGTCTACCAGCGCCGAAAGCGTGAACACGTCGAGGTACATCAGAACCGTTCCAAGTTAAAAGTTGAAAGTTAAAGGAACAAGCGAAGACGCAGATATTTTACTTTTAACTTCTAACTTTGCACTTTCTACTCAGCCTTTAGTGCGCATCGGGGGTGAGCAGATAGGCGATCAGGTCCGCCAACTGCTGATCGCTGAGCCGCTGGGCAAAGTCTTTGGGCATCACGTCGGTGAAGCCGGAGACGACGTAGGCGGACGGATCGGTGATCGACTGGTAAATGTAGGCGGCGGCGGGCATGGGCGGGCGGCGGGTGGCGGCGCGGGCAGCGATCCCCACCCATGAAGGCGCGAGTCCGTTCTGCGCGCCGTCGCGGTGGCAGACCACGCAGCCGTAGGTCTGCACGATGCTTTCCGCGTCCTCTGGATGCGCCATTGCCAGCAGCGCATCGACGCGAGCACGGTAGCTGTCCGCCGATACGGGCGCGGCAGAGGGCGCGACGGTCGGCGGCTGCGCCATCACGACGATGACCGCCACCAACACGACCGCAATCAACGCCAGTGAAAGATAGACTGGCAGACCGAGAGTCCGCCAGTTGAGACCGGCCCGGTTCATTACAAGAGAATTTTGTCGAGGATCATCGCCATGAACAAGAAGGCGAGATACGCCGTTGAGAACTTGTAAGCCGCACGCGCTGCCGCTCCGGTCTGCTCGCGCATCAACATGACCGCCGCGCGGAGTAAGCCGAAGCCGAGCGTCAGCGCCGCCAGCAGATAAATTCCGCCCAAGAAGCCGAAGGCGACCGGAAGCAGGCTGATCAGCAGCAGCATGATGGCGTAGAGCAGGATTTGCTGGCGGGTGACCGCCTCGCCGCGCGCGACCGGCATCATGGGCACGCTGGCGCGGGCGTAGTCGGTGTTGACCAGCAGCGCGAGCGCCCAGCTATGCGGCGGCGTCCAGTAAAAGACAATCGCAAACAGGATGAAGGCGGGATAGCTCAGGCTGCCCATGACCGCCGCCCAACCGACCAGCACCGGCATCGCGCCCGCGCCGCCGCCGATCAGGATGTTGAGGACGGTGTTGCGCTTGAGCAGCATCGTGTAGATCACCACGTAGTAGACCGCGCCGCCCAACGCCAGCGCCGCCGCCAGCCAATTCACGAACACGCCGAGGATCAGGGTTGACCAGACGATCAGCGACAAGCCGAACAGCAGCGCGTTGATCGGCTCGACCCGCCCCGACGGAATCGGGCGGCGGGCAGTGCGGCTCATTTTGGCGTCCATGTCGCGGTCGAAATACTGGTTGATCACGCTGGCGCCGCCCGCCGACAGCGCGCCGCCGAGCAGAGTCGGCAGCAAAATCGCCACAGGCGGAATCCCGTTGGAGGCGATCACCATCGCGGTCAGGGTCGTGAACAGCAGCAGAGTGACGATCCGCAGTTTGGTGAGTTCAAGGTAAGTGCGGATCGTGGTCTTGATTCCGGTTTTTTCTAACTGAGAAGTGCTTCCGAGTGTGCTCGCCATTCGCCTTCCAATCGCTCGGCAGTATTTAACAATTCAATTACGCTTAACGTGACCAACAGCGCCCAAGTCGCCGCCGCAAAACCGACGTGACCCGCGCCCCACAGCGCGCTCGCGCCGCTCAAGACGACGCCCGCGCCAATGCCCGCCTGACACAGATAGGCGACCAGCGCCAGCAGCGCCAGCCTGCGCGCCCAACCGCTCCGGTTCGCCCACGCGGAGCCGACCAACAGCAGCAGGCTCACGCCCAGCGCGACCACCGCGAACCGATGCATCATGTTGACCATCGCCAGCGTGCCCTGCCCGGTCGGGATCACCGCGCCGTTGCAGAGGGGCCACGAAGCGCAGGCGAGGGTCGCGCCGCTGCCGCGCACGTAAGCGCCGGTGAAGATGATCAACAGGGAGAACGCCGCCGTGACGTAGGCGAGGACGGTGAAGCCGTCACGCGGGTAATGCTTTTGCGGCGTGTAGGTCGAAAGCAGCGCCGCCACCAGCAGCCCGCCCAGCAGCAGCATGGCGGTCGCCAGATGCAGCGTCACCAGCACCGGGTCTAAATCCTGCTTGACCACCGCCGCGCCCAGCCCAGCCTGCGCCGCGTACATGACCGCCGCGATCACGGTCGCCACCAGCACGCCGCGCCGCTGCTTGCGGTAGTCGCGGATGGCGAACACCAGCATCAAAATGCCAAAGACGCCGATCAACATGGCGACCAGCCGATGAGTCCACTCAATCCATGCGGTCAGGTTGTCAAGTGGGGGGAAGATGGTGCCGTTGCACAGGGCAGCTATTGCCACAACCCAGCCCCGAATCCGAAACCCGAACGACCGCCCCGATCACAATCAGGACGACCGTCAGCAGCGCCGTGATCAATGCCAGCGCCGGGAACCAACGTGAACGCATTCTTACCTCGAAAATTCGCCGCGCAGGATGCAGGCGGCGTAAAGGAACCCATGCTGCCAAATCGGGTGTCTATATAACATTGTATATAAACATCCGGGATCTGCCTAGCGTTTAGTGCGGATTAGGACTGCTTGGCTTCGGCTTTGCCGCGCTTCAAGCCCCAGTCGATGACCCAGACCACCACCGCCAGCGTGACCGCGATGCCGACCAGATTGAACAGCGCAAAGGCGATCAGAATGAAGAATTGATTCGCTTTCCACGGGAGCATAGTGGTGGGCGAGGCGTCCGGCGCGGCAACCTGCTGAAGAATCGGCAGCACCTGACCACCGCTGGCAATCAAGAGAGAGGTCAAACCGCCACCGGCAAGCAGCAAAACGATCAGAACGACGAGGAAGTTAAACCGTCTCACGCACAGCCTCCGGTTGTTAAAGCGAGATCATTTCAGATTGTACTCTTTGGAACAAGCTGGTGCAAGCTACTATTCCGCAGGGAGTGGTGAATCGCAAGGGGATAACGGGCGCAGCGTGCCGCGCCTCTACAAAAGTATGTCCCCGATCTTCCCCATCCCCTTCCGCAATCGGATTGAGGATTTTTTAGCGCAGCGTGCCGCGCCCCTACAAGAACGACGCCGCGCGGATCGATACTCGCGTGAAACCTCACTGCTGCTCGGCAAGGTCGTTTTCGTCGTCGGTGTAGAGTTGCGGCGGCTCCTGAAGGTTGTCGTCCACCGCGTCGAGGATTTCGCCGCTGGGGTCTTCCGGCGGAAGGTCAACGCCCTCCGCCACGTCCAGCGGGAAGCTGAGCGGCTCGCGCTCCGGCTGCTCGCCTTCCGGGTTCTTGCGCGGCGCGTCCCTGTCCATCAGTCACCGCACAGCAGCGACGGGAGGATGCTGAGCGCCCGCCCGACCCGCGTGCCGTGCCACGTCAGCAGCGAGCCGTCGATCAGGCGGATGCGGTCTTCGCGGGCTGCCGGAACGTCCAGCGCCGAGAAGATCAGCGTGTGGCGCTCAAGGAAGGGATAGGGTTCGCTGGGCAGCAGAATCAGGTCGGGCTGCGCGGCTTCGACTTCTTCGAGCGTGACGCGCGGATAGCGGGTGTCGCGCCCGGCGACGCGCGGATCGTCGGCGGGCAGCGGATCGGCTTCGCCCAGATCGGCTGTAAGCGGAAACTGGCGCTCGCGGTCGGCGAACACGTTCACGCCGCCGCAAACCCGCAGCAGATCGTGGGCGAAGGTATCGGCGTTGAAGGTCATCAGCGGATCGTACCAGATGGGCGCGAACACCCGGCAGGGCGGATCGTGCTCTATGCGCTCCAGCCAGTCGCAAGTCCATTCCATCGCCCGAACCCGCTCGATCATGGCGGCGCTGTCGAACACGTCCATGATCGACCACATGAGGTTGAAGGCGTCGCGGACGGTACGCGGAAAAGTCACCCAGATCGGGATTCCGGCGGCTTGCAGCGCTTCGGCATCCTCGCGGCGGTTTTCTTCTTGGTTGAGAATGACCAGATCGGGCTGCATCTCGACGATGCGGGGAATGTCCGGGTTCTTGGTGCCGCCGATGCGCGGCAGCTTCGCCACTTCCTCTTCGGGAAAGGTGCAGTAGTCGGTGATGGCGATCAGGCGGTCGCCGACGCCCAGCTCAAACAGCGATTCGGTCACGCTGGGCACCAGCGAGACAACTCGCTGGGGCGGCGCTCCGGTGGGCGCTTCCATCTCATACTGGTAGGTACTCATGTTTCGCCTCGGTGCACCAGTTGATCGCGTTCGGGTCCCACGCTCACGGTGTTGATCGGCGTGCCGCACAACTCGGCGATCCGATCCACGTAGGCGCGGGCGGCTTCGGGCAGATCGTCCCAACGGCGCGCGCCGCTGATGTCTTCCCGCCAGCCTGCCAGCTTATCATAAATCGGCTGGACGCGCTTCTGCTCGGCGGTGGTGAAGGGCAGCACGTCGATCACCTGCCCGTCGAGCTGGTAAGCGGTCGCCAGAAGCAACTGATCAAAGCCGCTCAGCACGTCGAGCTTGGTCAGCACCATCTCGCTGAAGCCGTTCACCTGCGCCGAGTAGCGGAGCATGATGGTGTCCAGCCAACCGCAGCGGCGCGGTCGCCCGGTGGTGGTGCCGAATTCGTCCCAGAAGTTCTCGCCCGTGCCGCGCAGCCGATCCGCCAGAGCGCCGGAAAGCTCGGTGGGCAGGGGGCCAGAGCCGACCCGCGTGCTGAAGCTCTTGGTCACGCCGACCACGCGATCCACGTAGAGGGGACCGAAGCCCAGTCCGGTCAGCGCGCCGCCCGACGTAGGCGAGGAACTGGTCACGAACGGATAATCGCCGTGATCGATGTCGAGCATGGTGCCCTGCGCGCCCTCGCAGAGCAGGCGGTCGCCCGCTTGCAGACGCGCGTTCAGGTAAGCTGTGGTATCGCGCAGAAATGGGCGCAGGCGAGCCGCCGCGTCGATGTAGGCTTCGGCGCTGGTCTGCGGATCAATCGGATCGAAGCCTTCGCGGAACAGTCTCGCGTTGGCGCGCTCAATATGCTCGTAGAGCACGTCGGCGAAACTCTCCACGTCGAGCATCTGCCCGGTGCGCAGACCGCTGCGCCCGGTCTTGTCACTGTAGGCGGGCCCGATGCCGCGCAGAGTGGTGCCGATCTTGTCCGCGCCACGCGCCTGCTCGGACGCCCGGTCGAGGGCGACGTGCGCGGGCGTGATGATGTGCGCCCGCGTGCTGATGATCAGGCGCTCCGGCGTGATCTCGACGCCCAGCGCGCGCAGATCGTCCATTTCGCGCAGCAGATTGACCGGATTGACCACCATGCCCCCGCCAAGCACGCAGGTCACGTGATGGTGCAGGATGCCGGACGGAATCAGGTGCAGCTTGTAGACCTTCTCGCCCACGTAGACGGTATGCCCGGCGTTATCGCCCCCCGCGAAACGCCCGACTATGTCCGACTGCATCGCCAGCCAGTCCGCGACCCGCCCTTTGCCTTCATCGCCCCACTGCGCGCCCACCAGAATGGTTGCGGGCATAGTTCCCCCTTAAGTGTTCAGGTTCCAAAGGCGGGACCCAGCGCGATGGTGACTTCGCGCTCTCCCCACGCCTCGATCTGTCCATCGGGACCCAGCGCCAGCGCCGATCCCGGCAAAATGGCGACCGCAATCGCGTCCGGCTGCTGCTCGAACACGGGCTTGGCGGGCGCGCCCGCGTTGCTCACACCCGTGAACACCGCCGCGCCTTCCAGCCAGCCTAAGCCGCCCGCAACCGCATCGTCCACCAACCAGGCGCCGAACGCCATCGCATCGACGCCTTCCAGCAGGATCACCGCGCCGTTTTGATATGCCGCCTGTATGCCGTCCAGCGCCGCGCCCCGAAGCGCGCCGCGCACCTCGGCAGCGCTAGCGCCCCCCACCAAAATCACCATGCCCGACTGAGCCAGCTTGTCGTTCAGGCTCTCGTCGTCTTCGCCGAACACGTCCACCACGTAGCCGGAGGGCGCGCCCAAGTCGGCGATGTCGTCCAACAGCGCGTCGGGATCGCCGGAGAGCGCG
The DNA here is from genome assembly GCA_963814185.1 of uncultured Chloroflexia bacterium. Lineage (GTDB taxonomy): Bacteria > Chloroflexota > Anaerolineae > Aggregatilineales > Phototrophicaceae > Flexifilum. The sequence goes on from CAWFCF010000004.1 coordinate 2,157,467, forward strand.
ACGCAGGCGACCCCGCCGTCCGCCGCCGCGCGACCGAGCGCCAGCGCGCGAACGTCGTCGTCAGCCCCGCCGGAAAACACCAGCCAGCCGCGACCATCCAGCCACCGGAAGACGCTCTGCTTCGGCATCAGGCATCCGGCAAGACGTAGGCGGCGATGGCGGTCGAAAGCAGCGCCACCCCCAGCGGCAGCGCGTCCTCGTCGAAGCTGAAGCGCGGGTGATGATGCCCGTAGTAGGCGTCCTGCGTTTGATCCTTCGCGCCGACGAAGAAGTAGGTTCCCGGAATGTCGTCCATGTACAGGCTGACATCCTCCGCGCCCATCGTGCGCTCGGTGGTGTTCAGCACGCCGACCAGCGGCTCGAAAGCGTGGCGCAGCTTGGCGGTCACGTCGGGATTATTCACCACCGGGATGGTCATGGGCGCGAAATCCAGTTCGGCGGTGCAGCGCATCGCCGCGCTGATATGCTCGCAGAGTTCGCCCATCCGCGCCACCACCAGATCGCGCACGTCGCGCTGGTAATAGCGCACGGTGCCGCGCATTTCGGCGGTCTGCGGGATGACGTTGAAGGCGTCACCGGCATGGATCATGGTCACAGACACGACCACCGTCTCCAGCGGATTCACGCTGCGGCTGGCGATGGTCTGCAAGGCCAGCGCGATCTGCGCGGCGCAGATCACCGGGTCGTTGCCCAGATGCGGCGATGCGGCGTGGCTGCCCTTGCCCCTCACCTTGATCACGAAGGTGGATGCGCCCGCCATGGTGGGACCGTCGGCAATCCCGATCTCGCCCAGCGGCAGGCTGTTCCACAGATGCAGCCCAACCGATACGTCCGGGCGAGGATTGCTCAGCACGCCGTCATCGACCATCGCCTGCGCGCCCCTGCCGACTTCTTCGGCGGGCTGGAACACGAACTTCACCCGCCCCGCCATTTGATCGCGCCGCTGCGAGAGCAGCTTGGCGACGCCCAGCGCGATGCTGGTATGCCCATCGTGACCGCAGGCGTGCATCTTGCCGGGGACGGTCGAAGCGTAGTCGAACGAGTTTTCTTCCTGAATCGGCAGGGCATCCATGTCGGCGCGCACCAGCACGGTCGGTCCGTCGTGCGCGCCTTCCAGCAAGGCGACCACGCCGGTCTTGCCGACGCCGGTCTGCACTTCCATGCCGAGGTTGGTCAATTCGCGCGCGACGATACCCGCCGTGCGGATTTCCTCGAAGGCGAGTTCGGGATGCTCATGCAGATCGCGCCGCCGGGCGACCAACTGGTCGCGCATGGCGTCGGCTTCGGCTTTGAAATCCAGCGCTGTCATCGCATCCTCATCGCTCAAAGGTTATCACGCGGAAACGTTCGGCGAAGTGGGGATACGCCGCCACCGATTCCGGGTCGAAATTATTGCGCATTCGCTCCGCCATCGCCTCCATGTCGGCGATCTGGCTCTTATGCTCGCGCAGCGCCGTGATCTTGGTCTCGACGTAATTGGACACGTCGATCTTGACGTTGGGGCTTTGCGTGCCGGAGATGAACAACTGCTTGACTTTGTGCGGATCGAGCTTCTCGTCGCGCTCAAGCTGAATGAAGTTCAGGCGATCCCGCGCGGTCGGGTAGACCGCATCGCATACCGCTTCGCCGATAGCGCGGTGATCGGGGTGATTGAGCGAGTGATCGCCCGACCAGAACACGGTCGGGTCGGTGGTGACGACGATCTGCGGCTGAAACAGCCGGATTTGGCGCACGAGGTCGCGCCGCAGGTCGAGGCTCGGCTCCAGTTCGCCGTCGGGATAGCGTAGAAAGATCACGTCCTTCACGCCGAGCGCGGTGGCGGCGTTGCGTTCTTCCACTTCGCGGATCGCCGCCAGCCGCTCGCTGGTCATTTCGGGATCGGCGCTGCCTTTATCGCCGCTGGTCGCCAGCACAAAGGTGATCTCCGCGCCTTCCGCCGCCCAGCGCGCGAAGCTCCCGCCGCAGAAAAATTCCGGGTCATCCGGGTGCGCGAAAATGCCCATCACCCGCGTGACTCCCTGCTCCTGAGTCGTCATTCGGTACACTCCACTAAGCCGTTTCGTTGTCGGCGTGGAGTTTAACCAACTCGCGCGCGAATGGAAACACCGTTGGCGCGGTTTGGTCTGCAAGAGATTCAACCACAGAGGGCACAGAGAGAAAATGGGGCACGGCGTGCTGTGCCCCTACAATCAAGCGAGCAAGCGCTTAGTTCTGCTTGACGAAGCGGTAGCCGATGCCGTATTCGCTCTGGATGTAGGTCGGGCTTTTGGCGTCCGGCTCGATTTTGCGGCGCAGGTGCGAGACGTAGATGCGCGGGTAGTGATGCTCACTGTGATACTCGAAGCCCCACACGTTTTCGAGCAACTGCTGAAAGCTGAGCGCCTCGCCGGGATGCTGAACCAGCATCGCCAGCAGCTTGAACTCGGTGGGCGTGAGGCGAATGTCCTCGCCCGCAACCGACACGGTACGCAGGGGGATGTCCACCACCAGATAATCGTCCTTGTAGCCCTGCGGCAGCAGTTGATCGGTGTCCGCCAGCCGAGTGCGGCGGAGCAGCGCCCGCAGCCGCGCCTGAAACTCGACCAGCGGCAGCGGCTTGCGCATGAACTCGTCCGCGCCGAGGTTGAGCGCGTGGGCGATGTCTTCCTCGCGCACCGGGTTGGCGGTCATCATCAGGATGGGCACGTCGGACATCTCGCGGATGCGCTGGCAGACGGTGCGCCCGTCCATCATGGGCAAGCCGATGTCCAGCACCACCAAATCCGGGCGGAGTCCATCGAACAGCCGCAGTCCCTCCAGCCCGTCGCGGGCGGTGCTTACGTCGTAATCGCGCAGCTCAAGCTGAAGCAGGCGGGTCAGCGCCGGGTCGTCGTCAATCACCAGAATGCGTACCATGTCACTCACGTTCCCCTCAAGTTTCCGTTCTATCATTTTAGCATGGGCAGAGTGTGTTATCCTTATCCTCGCGCAGCAGTCAGTCAAGAGAGGGATTGTGCCCTATCAATCCGGTGGCGGTCGTCGCAACAATGTACAGCTCGGCGTCGGGCAATCCATCTGGGCGGGGACGCCGCCGCCAGCCATCCCGGAGCGCGCGCTTGACGGCATCCCCGGCTGCCTGACCTGGACGGCGCTGCTGCTGTGCGTGATCGGCGCGGTCGCGTTCCCGCGCGGGCTGCTGGTATTCGCGCTCGCGGTCGCGCTGTACTCCGCCTTTCGCTTCCTGCTGACCGGAATCGCCGCCATCAACGGGCTGCGGATCATGCGGCGCTGGGAGAAAATGGACTGGCATCAGCGCTACCTCGAAACCGCGCCGCCGGACGCGCTGGCGTGGGATGAGGTTCAGCACATCGTCATCATCCCCAATTACAAAGAGCCGCAGCAGGTGCTGGTGCGCACGCTGGAAAATCTGGCGCGGCAGTATCAGGCGAAGCAGCGGATCACGATTGTGCTGGCGATGGAAGCCGCCGAGGACGGCTGCATCGAGAAAGCCGAATGTCTGCGCCGCGAGTTCGCCGGGCGCTTCCAGCGCTTCTATCACACGGTTCACCCGCGCGGCTTGCCCAGCGAAATGCAGTGTAAATCCGCCAACGAAGCGTGGGCGGCGCGCTGGATCAAGCGCAGGCTGGTGGACGAACTCGGCTGCGACATGGATGATTTTCTGGTGACCACGATGGACGCGGATACGCTGTGGCACCCGAATATGTTCTACGCGCTCACCTACATGTTCGCGGTCAACCCGGATCGGCACCAGCGCTTCTGGCAGGGACAGATTCGCTATCACAGCAACGTGTGGGAGATCAGCCCGCCGATGCGCCTGCTCAACGCCTATTCGACCGCGATTGAACTGGGCTATCTGGGCGGAAGCTGGTGGCAGCCGATGCCGATGTCCTCCTACTCGCTCAGCCTGCGGCTGCTGGATACCAGCGGTTACTGGGACGCGGACGTGATCGCCGACGAGTGGCACATGTTCGTGAAAGCCTTCTTCGCCCGCAACGGCGAGGTCAAGGTCGAGCGGGTGTTTCTGCCCTTCCTCGCGCAGGCGATCACCGGCAGCGGCATGATGGACTTGATCCGCAACCGCTACCTGCAAACCCTGCGCCACGCATGGGGGGTCAAAGAGGTCGGCTATACCATCGCCAAGATGCTGGAACACCCGGAAATCAAGTTCCACCCGGCGTTCAGCCTACTGATCCGCGAGGCGCACGACAACATTCAGGCGGGCGCGGGCTGGGTGATCATGGTGGTTGGATCGGAACTCCCGTTTCTCATGCACCCCCAGCTATTGACCGAGATCGCGCAGCCGACCAACCCGCTGTTTATCCTGCTGCAAATCGCCGCGCTGCTGGTGATTCTGCTGGGCGTGGTGTTCTGGTACATCGACGTAATCACCCGCCCGCCGCGCACCAAGCCCGCCACCCTGCGCGAGCGTTTGCTGGTGCTGCTGAGCTTTCCGCTGCTCTCGGTGCTGTCAGTGATTTTTCTGGCGCTGCCGACCATTCAGGCGCAGACCCGGCTGCTGCTGGGCGCGCCGCTTCAGTTCCGCGTGACGAAGAAAATGTAAAAGGAAGTGCCGAGGGATGAGAGCGCATTCGTAAAAGAACAGATTACGCATTTGGCGTCCGCTGGCGGTTTAAACCGCCAGCTACAAAATACCTAAAGTAGGTTACCGAAAGTTCTTGTGGAAAGTGAACCGTTCAGAAAAGGACGGTTCATTTTGTTGAGTTAAGACGCGATCCACATTCTGACATAAAGCAGCAATGGTCGTGAACAACTTGTTTGCCCACGCGGTTTGCTTCAAGTGACGCCAAAAGCGTTCAATCGCATTGAGTTCTGGGCAATATTGGGGCAACCAGAGAACCCGCACTCGGTGAGCAAACAAGCTGAGTATGGCACGCACCGCTGCACTGTAATGGTAGGAAGCATTGTCCAGGACTAAAATGACCGACTGGTTCGAATAGGTCTTGACCAACACTTCCTCGAGAAAAGCGACAAACCCCTCGGTGTTTTTCCGCTCAACCTGAAGACTGGTGACGTTATCCGTCCGCCAGTTGTAGGCTCCAATCACATGCAGATACTCCCGTTTGCCACTGAAGGCGGGGATGGTTTTCTGCTGTCCTCGCTTCATCCAGCAGTTAGAGATCGGGTAATTCAGGCTCAAGGTGGTTTCGTCCACAAAGAGAAGCTCGAAATCACCACGTTCTGCCCCCTTTTTAGCTCCTCGAGTAATTCAGCAGCTTGTTGCTTGGCGGTTTGGTTTTGTTTGGCGCTTAAATCGCGTTTGGGTCGTCGGTAGACGTAGCCTTCGCGTTCCAGCACCATGGCAAACCGGGTTTGACTCAGACGAATGCCCGTCTTTTGCTCCAGATGTGCCCGTAACCGCTCCATCGTCCAGACGGTGAAACTGTAGCCGTAGCTGGCAGGGTCACACTCCAGTGTTTCCTCTAAGACCCGGCAATACTCTGCTGTCGCTTTCCGCGGACGCCCGCTTCGAGGTTGATCTTGTAACCCTGCCAGACCCCCTTCACGCCAGCCTCGATGCCACGTCCAAATCGTATTGGCACGAAGCGCCACCAGTTCGGCAACCTGCTCCGGTTTATATCCCTTGTGGAGCAGACGAAGCGCGATGGCTCGTTGCCGCACTTCAGGATGCGGTGAATAGTTGATCGCTTGCTCCATCTCGGCAAGCTGCTCGTCTGTTAGCGTAAAATCCACTCGTCGGCTCATCCTTGCAAGTTTACTGCGTTCGTGGATTTGTTTCGAGAACCTACTTTAAGCCAGAGTTCGATAGTCGCGTGAATTGGAGATGGTAGAGTGCGTCGCTGTGAAGGCATGGTGTAGGGGCGAGGCGTGCCTCGCCCGTTTTGACGAGACATTCGACTACTGGCTTAGCGACCCACTGAAGGGGTCGCCCGATATACGCTGCACGAGTTGCCCCTTCAGTGGGCGACGAATTCCGCTAGCCGAGGGATTAATCCCTCGGCGGAAACTGGAAGCAGTATAAGAAATTACTATACGAATGCGTTCTGAGTACCAGTGAAAGAGCGGAGTCGGTGCAATTTGTGGCGCGTGACCTCGAATGACCTTTCCTGCTTGCCAGAACCCGCTGCTTATGCTAGGATGTCCGCTGTCGCAAACGGCAAGCGCAAAGGAGGCAAATCTGATGTCCCAAACCCTCATCACATCGAAACAGGCACGCCTGCATTCCGCTGCGCTCTGCCCCTCGGCGTAATCCCCGGCTGGAGTTCTCCTCGAAGCGTTCGCGCCTGTTGCTCGCATCTTGTGGGGTGGCAGATCGCGGTTCGATTCCCTAAACGACTGACAACTTGATCGCTGCCCTTTTGCGCGGAGCGGCGGTTGTTCGCCGCGCCTGATCAACGTTTCGAGCGTTTCAGGAGAACCTGAGTGAATTCTCGCAGCAAGAAATTCCTGTCGTATTACAAACCTTATCGACGCCTGTTCATCGCGGACCTGGTCTGCGCGTTTGTCGTCGCGGGGACGACGCTGGCACTCCCGTTAGGCGCCAGCGCCATCACCAACCTGTTACAGCAAGGCAATACGCCGGATACGCTCAACCAAATCGATCTGATAGGCGCGATCCTGCTGGTGCTGCTCGTCATTCACACCGGCTGCAACATGTTCGTGGATTATCGCGGGCACTCGATGGGCGCGCTGATGGAAGGTGACATGCGGCGCGAGTTATTCGAGCACTTTCAGAAGCTGTCGTTCCGCTTTTACGACGAGCAGCGAACCGGACAGCTCATGACCCGCATCACCAACGACGTATTCTGGCTGTCCGAACTGTTTCATCACGGACCGGAAGACCTCGCCATCGCCGCGCTGAAGTTCGCTGGGGTGTTGATTATCCTGCTGAACCTCAACCTGCAACTGAGCCTGATCCTGCTGCTCTTTCTGCCCGTCATGGGGGTCTACGCCTTTTACTTCAACCAGCGCATGAACGCGGCGCTGCGCGTCACCAAAGATCGCACCGGCGACATCAACGCCCAAGTTGAAGACACCCTGTCGGGCATCCGGGTGGTGAAGTCGTTCACCAACGAGGCGATTGAGGAGCAGAAATTCGCCTATGCCAACCGGCGCTTCGTCGACAGCCGCCGCTTCGGCTACAAGAGCGAGATGTTGTTCGACAGCGGGATGAACTTCTCCACCCAACTGATCCCGATTACGATTGTTGTCCTGGGCAGCGTGGCGATTGTCCACCAGACGCTGAGTCTCGCCGACTTGGTGACCTATTTGCTCTGCGTTGGCATCTTGATCGAGCCGATTCTGCGGCTGGTCAATTTCGCGCGGCTGTATCAGGAAGGGATCACAGGGTTCAGCCGCTTCATGGACATTCTGGAAGTGGAGCCGGACATTCAGGACGCGCCCGGCGCGCTGGAACTGGCGCAGGTCAAAGGCAACGTGGAATTCAAGGGCGTCAGCTTCAAATACAAGGACGATCACAACTACGTGATTCGCAACATCACGCTGGACATCCAAGCGGGCGAGTACGTGGCGCTAGTCGGGGCGTCCGGTGTCGGAAAGACGACCCTGTGCTCGCTGATCCCACGCTTCTACGAGGTCAGCGAGGGTGAAATCCTGCTCGACGGCGTGAATATCCGCGACATCAAGCTGCAATCGCTGCGGCGGAACGTCGGCGTGGTGCAGCAGGACGTGTATCTGTTTGCCGGGACGGTGGCGGACAACATCCGCTACGGCAAGCTGGACGCCAGCGACGAGGAAGTGATCGAGGCGGCGAAGCAGGCGAACGCGCACGACTTCATCCTGCGGCTGCCGGATGGCTACGCCACCGACATCGGTCAGCGGGGCGTGAAATTGTCGGGCGGGCAGAAGCAGCGCTTGAGCATCGCGCGGGTGTTCCTGAAAAATCCGCCGATCCTGATCTTCGACGAGGCGACCAGCGCGCTGGATAACGAAAGCGAGCGGGCAGTGCAGGAATCGCTGGAGAAGCTGACCGACAACCGCACCACGCTGGTGATCGCGCATCGGCTGTCCACCGTGCGGCACGCGCAGCGAATCGTGGTGCTGACCGACGACGGGATTCACGAGCAGGGCACTCACGAGGAGTTGATCGCGCGGGACGGCGCTTATGCCAGCCTGTATCAGATGCAGTTGAAGATATGAGAGAAGCCAACCGAGCCACTTTGTCTTTCATCGACCATTTCTGAGTTAAAATTCTCCTATTCGGTTTCGGACGAAGGAGACGACATGGCAACGGTTGGTTACATCGGCTTGGGCATCATGGGCGGGTCGATTGCCCGCAACCTGATGAAGGCGGGGCATCAACTGGTGGTTCACAACCGCAGCCGCGCCATTGTGGATCAACTGGTGAGCGAAGGTGCGAGCGCCGCGCTCACCCCGCGCGAAGTGGCGGCGCAGGTCGAATTCGTGTTCACCAACCTGCCCGATTCGCCGGACGTGGAGCAGGTGGTGCTGGGCAAAGACGGCATCATCGAGGGCGCGCACGAGGGGCTGATCTTCATCGACAACAGCACCATCAAGCCGGAGACCGCCCGCATGATCGCCGAGCGACTGGCGGCGGTGGGCGTCGATGCGCTGGATGCCCCGGTCAGCGGCGGCGACGTGGGCGCGCGCAACGGCACGCTGACCATCATGGTCGGCGGTCCGCAGGCGGCGTTCGACCGAGCAGCGCCGCTGTTTCAGGCGATGGGCAAAGCCTACGTGCTGGTCGGCGACAGCGGCGCGGGGCAGATCGCCAAAGTGTGCAACCAGATCATCGTCGGCGCGCAGATGGTGGCGCTGGCGGAGGCGCTGATCACGGCGCAGAAAGCCGGGGTCGATCCGTCGCGGGTGGTGGACGCGATCAAGGGCGGTGCGGCGCAGATGTGGACGCTGGACGTGAAGCCGCCGCGCCTGTTCGCGGGCAACCGCGCGCCCGGCTTCAAAGCTTACATGCAGCACAAAGACCTCGGCATCGTGCTGGATACCGCCAAGACTTACGGAATCCCGGTGCCGATGTCCGCGCTGGTGACCCAGTTGTACACCGCCATGCTGGAACAAGGCAACCGCGAACTGGATAACAGCGCGATTATCTCGGTCTACGAATCGCTGACCGGAATCAAGCTGGTCGAGCCGCTGAAAGACGCAACATGAGTCCATCTCCGTCCGGTGCCATTAAGGTGATCGGCGTGGGGGACGCCGGAAATCACATGATCAACCGCCTGATCGACGAGGGAATCAGCCGAATTGACTTGATCGCCGCCAATTCCTATTTTCAAGCGCTCCTGAACTCCAAAGCCCGCATTCGCATTCAGCTTGGGCGGGAAGTGACCAACGGACAGGGCGCGGGCGGCAACGCCGAGCTGGGCAGACGGTCGGCGGAAGCGGTGATGGATGAACTGTACGAAGTGCTGTACCCGGCGCGAACCGTCTACATTATCGGCGGCATGGGCGGCGGCACCGGCAGCGGCGCGGCTCCGGTGATCGCGCGGGTGGCGCAGAATTTGCACGCGCAGACGGTCGCGGTGGTGACTCGCCCGTTCAGCTTCGAGGGCGAGCAGCGCAAGCAAATCGCCGACCGCGCCATCGAAATCCTGAATGATCAGGTGAACGAGGTGGTCGAGCTGCACAACGATCACCTGCTGCCGCTGACCGCGAATCTGGCGATGCAGCAGACCTTCTCGCTGGCGGCGGGCGCGGCGGCGTGGGAGGTGATTTTGCGGCTCGCCAAGCGCTTACCCTAACGCTGACGCGCCGCGCCCCTTATAATAGGGGAATATTCATTCGATTCGAGAGCCAGTGATTGTGAAAGAACGACTGCAAAAACTGCTCGCGCAGGCGAACATCGCCTCGCGGCGAGCCTCAGAAGATTACATCACGGCGGGGCGCGTGCGCGTCAACGGCGAAGTGGCGCATCTGGGCGATAAAGCCGATCCCCAAACCGACGTGGTCGAAGTGGACGGCACGCGCCTCCACTTCGAGACCCAGAAACACCTGTACGTCATGCTCAACAAGCCCAAGCAGGTGCTTTCCACCGACAAGCCGCATCGCGGCGACAAGCGCGACACGGTGATGGACTTGATCGGCTTGAAGGAGCATCTGTTTTCGGTGGGGCGGCTGGACGCGGACAGCGAAGGCTTGGTGGTGATGACCAACGACGGCGACCTCGCGCAGCGGCTCAGCCACCCGCGCTACCGCCACACCAAGACCTACCGGGTGGACGTGTTGGGCTTGCCCACCACCGAGACGCTCGAAAAGTGGCAGCAGGGCATCTTTTTGGACGACGGCAAGACCGCGCCCTGCTTCGTGGAAGTGGTGCAGGGCAGCGCCAAGCTCAGCACCCTGCGGATCGTGATGACCGAAGGCAAGAAGCGCCAGATTCGGCGGGTCGCCGCCGCACTCGGTCATCCGGTCAGGCGGCTGCTGCGCACCCAGATCGGGATGCTGGGGCTGGGCGATCTGGAGCCGGGCAAATGGCGCGAGTTAACGCCCAAAGAAGTGATCGCGCTCAGCACGCCGGCGCCGGAGATCAAGACGCTGCGCGCCACGCCGCGCCGCCGCGCGGCAGAGCCGCCGCGGCCGCCCGCGTCACCGCCCGCCGCCGAGAAGCGCAGTTCACCCACTACGCCGGACAAACGACGCCGTTTTCGCCCGCGCAAGAATGATGCGCACGATGATCAGTGGGGCAAGCCGAGTCCCTCTCGAAGCCGAAAGCCGCGCAAGGATCGCCCCCGATGACCAGCATGAGTGTCTCAGTACAGGAATTCGTCGCCATGCAGCCGAAATTCGCGTGGCGGCGGCGGGTCATGCGCAGGCTGATCGACTTGGTTTTTCACATCCTCTTTCGCTGGGAAATCACCGGGCTGGAAAACATCCCGGCGGAGGGATCAACCCTGCTGATGATGAATCACATCACGCTGATCGATCCCATCTTGTGCATGGGCGCGGTCAAGCAGCGCTTCGTGATCCCGATGACCAAAATCGAAAATGTGGAAAATCCGCTGACCGCGCCGTTCGTCTGGTGGTGGGGATCGTACTCGATCAATCGCGGCGAGATCGACCGCAAGGCGCTGATGAACTCGATTGAACTGCTCAAGAGCGGGCAGTTGATCCTGATCGCGCCGGAGGGACACCGGCATCCCGAAGGTTTATCCCAGCCGAAGGACGGCTTCGCCTACATCGCCACCAAAGCCGACGCGGTGATCGTCCCGGCGACCATCAGCGGCGCGGTGGGCTGGCAGCGGGCGTTTAGGCTCCAGCGCCCGCTCATTCAGGTGAATTTTGGGCGACCGTTCAAGTTCAAGCTCGGAGAAAATGGGCGGGTGCAGCGCGGCCACCTCAGCGTCATGATGGACGAAGCCATGTACCAACTGGCGATGGCGGTCAAGGACGAGACCCGGCGCGGCGTCTACAGCGACCTGAGCAAAGCGACGACCGAGCATCTCGAATTCGTCTGAGCGGCGACTTCGCTTATGAAGGTCGGCTAGCCCTACCAGCATAGGTTAGCGAGTTGTCGGGGCGACTTTCTGATGGATGTGTCCGCTGGAGCCGAGTTCTGCAAGCATGGCGGCGGCGAGATCAGCACGAGTCGTGACATTGCCGCCGGGAAAGTCCTCGTCCAGACGATATTTCGAGACTCCGCTGCCGTTGATCAAACGTCCCGGTCGCATGATCGTCCAAGCAATATCGTCGCAGGTGGCAAGATATGATTCCATTCGCACCATATCTTCGTAGAGCGTGCGCCCAATCGTTCGTAACAAGGGAAACATAATCCGATCTTGGAAGAATCCGCGCACTTTTGGCGGAGGCACCGCCAGCCCCGCGCTGACTACAACCAAGCGACGAGCGTGATCGCTGGCGCGCATCCCTTCCACGATGGCTTTCGTTCCAACTGAGTACAGACGAATCTCCTTCCGCGAGTAGCCTGTACCTAAAGTCGATAACACGGCGTCGGAGTCATCGATCACGGGGGCAAGCGATGAGCCGCCCATCACCTGCGCCTCGACGAGCTTCAGGGCAGCGTCTCGGAGCGGAAATTCGTTCGGACGCCGAACTGCGGCGGTCACGACATGTTGCTCAGAAAGCGCCTGACGACATAACTCAAGCCCAGTCGGACCATTTGCCCCAAATATCACCAGTTTCACGATCTTCGGCTCCCCCGGAAACGGGCTATTCGCCCTCGCCGGACGAGTCGGCTTCCTGATCTTGCTCCTGATCCATCTCAGACGCGGCGCCGTCGGCTTCGGGCGCGGCGGCGCTGTCCGCCTCAGCCTTTGGCTCACCGGGATTCGCGCCGCAGTCGCATTCGCCCGCTTCCTGCTTGGCGCAGGGTTCTTTGGACTTCTTCGCCAGCGCTTCCAGTTCTTCAATCGGGACGATTTCCTCGCGCTTGACGACCTGCATCCCGTCCTCAATGGCGACCAGCACGGCGTCTTGCAGCGGCAGCACGTCGATCACGCGCCCCTCGCCGTAAGGCGTGCCGATGCGCTTGTTCTTCTTGGGCAACTGCTGGCGCGCCTGCACGTACTGCTCGTACTCGTAGACCAAGCAGCAGCGCAGCCGCCCGCACATCCCGGTGATCTCGGAGGGATTGAGCGAGATGCCCTGCGCCTTCGCCATCTTGATCGAAATCGGGCTGAAGTCGGTCAGGAAGGTGGAGCAGCAGCGCAGCTCGCCGCAGGCGCCGTACCCGCCCAGCAGTTTGGCAACGTCGCGCGGTCCGATCTGGCGCATTTCGACCTGCGCCGGAAAGGTGCGGCTGAGATCGCTCCACAGCTTGCTGACGTTGACCTTATCCTCGGCGGTGTAGAGGATGCTCAGCAGCGTGCCGTCGTAGTTGTAGAGCGCGGCGACGAACTTCACGTCCTGAAAGCCCCCGTGCTGCGTCGCTTTCTCGCGGATAGCCTGAAGCGCCTCGGTCTGCTCAAGCTCCCAGTGATGTCGCAGGATCAGGTCGCGCGGGGTCGCCATCCGCAGGATCGGCTTATACTCGCGGGCTTCTTCCTCGACGGCGTTGAAATTGACCACCTCGCCCATCTGCCGCCCGCGCGTGGTTTCGACGATCACGTAATCGCCCGGCTGGAGCGCCGGATAGTCGCTGTAATCAAAGTGATAGAGCTTGCCCACTCGTTGAAAACGCACGCCTGCAACGGTGCGCTGGTTTTCTTCCACTGTTACGGGTTGATCCGTCATATATACGCCTCAAAACTGCTTCCAACGGTACGCCGAAGATGACTGTTCCTGCTTTCACTCGTCGCTCAGCACGCAGCACTCGGTACTTACTATAATAGGCTATCCGAGCCGAAGCGCAAAGTGTTGACAAAAAACTGGCAAAGTGCTAGTTTGGGTTACTTATGATCCGGTACAGTTGGCTCCCTCAGCGCGAGAGGTTTCTCGCGTTTGTCATTTTTGAAAGCATCAACTCATGAGCACGCTCATCATGAAATTCGGCGGCACGTCCGTCGGCATGACGACGGGCTTAACGCAGTTGTTGAGCATCGTCCTCTACGAGCGCGAGCGCTGGGAGCGCCTGATGCTGGTGGTCTCGGCGCTGGACGGCGTCACCGACCAGTTGATCGAGGCGGCGCATCTGGCGCTGCTCAACAATCGACGCGGCTACCGCCGGATCGTTGCCACCCTACGCACTCGCCACCTCGCCTTGATCGAGCATCTGCCGCTGGGCTTGACCGAGCGAAATGCTTTGCAAGCGGACATTGACCGCCTGCTGTTCGACATGCTCGACGTGTGTCAGAACATCCCGGACAACTTAGGCGCATCGGCGCAGCCCGAAGCCATCGACCGCATCATCAGCACGGGCGAGCGGCTGGCGGCGCGGATCGTCGCCGCGCTGCTGCGCCAGAACAATCTGCGCGGCGTCGCCATCGACGCTAACGACGTAATCATCACCGACGACGTGTTCAACAACGCCACGCCGATCCTCGCGCTGACCCGCGAGCGGATCGCCACCCACCTGCTGCCGCTGCTCAACCGGGGCATCATCCCGGTGATCACTGGCTTCATCGGCGCGACCACCAGCGGCAAAATCACCACGCTGGGGCGCGGCGGCAGCGACTACACCGCCTCGATTGTCGGCGTGTGCAGCGACGCGCAGGAAGTGTGGGTGTGGACCGACGTGGATGGGATGATGACCGCCGACCCGCGCGAAGTCGCCAACGCGCGGGTGATCCCGACGATGTCGTATAACGAAGTGGCAGAGATGGCGTATTTCGGCGCGCGCATCCTGCACAACCGCATGATCGTGCCGCTGCGCGAGCGGCGCATCCCGCTGCACCTGCGTAACGTCTTTAAGCCGCAGCAGCCCGGCACCCGCGTCCACAATACCACCACGCCGATGGGCTTCAAAGCCGTGACCACCATTCAAGGCTTGGGGCTGAGCGCGCTCCACAGCGGGCCGCTGACCCCGGTCGCCGCGCTGGTGGACGAAAAGCTCTCGATGATCACCGGGAGCCATACCGACGTGATGTTTTCGGCGCAGTCGTCGGCGCAGAGCTTCGTCTGCTTCGTGATCCCAACCAACGCCGGACCGGACGCGCTGCACAGCCTGCAATCCGCGCTCGCGGAGCCGCTCAGCCAGATCAGCCAAGAGGATGTGTGGCAGATGCACCCGGTGACCATCGTCACGGTGATCGGCTCGCGTATCGGCGACGATCAGCGGCTGACCGCACAGATTCTCGCCACGCTGCAAGGCGTGCCGATCCTCGCGCTGGCGCAGGGACCGTCCCAATCGAATTTCTCGGTAGTGGTCGAGCCACTCGACGGCGAAACCGCCGTCCTCCGCCTGCACGATTTGATCCTCAGCGGCACGTAACCCGCCCGATCTGCATATAAAAAGTAGGGGCACGATATAAGGTGCCCCGACAATGCCTACCGCAAAGCCTTTGATCTTTTACTCGGCACTCGGTACTTAAAAGCGGCTGAGGTAGCGATCCAGTTCCCACGGCGTCACCTGACGATTGTAATCGTCGAGTTCCTGACGCTTGACCGCGATGTAGCGGTCGCCGACGTAGGGACCCAGCGCCGCCGTGATCACGTCGTCCTGCATCAAGCAGTCGAGCGCTTCGCTCAGCGACACGGGCAGCGTCTCCAATTGGCGCAAGCGCGAGCGCTCCTGCCGCACCAGCGATCCCTCGAAGGCTTCTTCGAGCGGGAGCCGCTGGCGAATGCCATCCAGCCCCGCCGCCAGCATCACCGCCGCCGCCAGATAGGGATTGGCGCTCGGATCGGGGCAGCGAAGCTCGATGCGGGTGTGCCCTTCTTTGCCCGGCGCGACGTGCGGCACGCGGATCACCGCCGCGCCCGCCCGGTTGACGTGCGCCCACGTCACGTATTTGGGCGCTTCGAAGCTAACCGAGAGCCGCTTATACGAGTTGACCAGCGGCGCGAGTACCGCTGTCATCGCGCGGGCGTGATACAACTGCCCGGCGAGGAAGAAGCGCGCGGTCTCGGACAAGCCGTACTCGTGGCTGCTGTCCGCGAACACGTTCTCGCCGGTTTCACGGTCGTGCAGGCTTTGATGGGTGTGCATCCCCGACCCCGGTTGGTCGATGGACGGACGCGGCATGAAGGTGCAGTACAGCCCGTTCTGCTGGGCGATGGTTCGCAGCGCGACCCGCGCCGTCAGCACGTGATCAGCCGAGTTGAGCGCAGGGTGATAGTCAAAGTCGATCTCGTGCTGCCCGTTGCCGATCTCGTTGTGCGCTAAATCGACCTGAATGCCAAGCGCGATCAGGGTGAGGATCATCTTGCGGCGAATGCCCTGCGAGAAATCGTCGGAAATGTCGAAGTAGCTGGCTTCGTCGTAGGGCTTGAGCGGCAGCAGGCTGTGATCCGCCCCGCTGCTGAACAGGAAGAACTCTAGCTCGACGCCAGTCTTGAAGCTGTAGCCCATTTCCTCCGCGCTCTTGAGCGTCTTGATCAGCACGTTGCGCGGGTCGCCAATGAAGGGATCGCCGTCCACCGTGCAAACCGAGCAGATCAGGCGGGCGGTGCGCTCGTCAGACGGCTCCCACGGGAGAATCACGAAGCTGTCCAGATCGGGCATCAGCACCATGTCGCTTTCGGCGACGCGGGCGAAGCCCTCAATCGAGGAGCCGTCGAAGTGCATCCCGTTGTCGATCACCGCCTCGACCTTGCCCGCCGGGATGGTCACGTTTTTGACAATACCGGTGATGTCGGTGAACCACAACACCACGAACTGCACGTTTTGTTCTTCGATGGCGGCAAGCACCGCCTCTTTGGTCATCATAGGATTTCCCTCCACCTGCGGAGTTTAAATTTCAGCGCGGCGCGTCATCTTTGGCAAATTGACCCGAATCCGCCGACAATCCTTAGTCCAAAATGCCCAAATGACCGAGCAGCGCATCCACCGCCAGCAGATAGCCGCGCCAGCCAAAGCCCGTGATCTGACCGAGGCAGACCGGAGCCAGCAGCGAGGTATGGCGGAACGGCTCGCGGGCGTGGATGTTCGAGAGGTGAATCTCCACCACCGGAAGCTGGATCGCGCTGATGGCGTCACGCAGGGCAACCGACGTATGGGTGTACGCGCCGGGGTTGAAGACCACGCCGTCCGCCCAGTTGCGCGCGACGTGCAGAATGTCGATCAGCGCGCCCTCGTGGTTGGACTGCTCGGCGCGAAGCTCGACGTGATGACGGTTAGCGTAGGCGGTGACGCGCTCGTTGATCTCGTCCAGCGTCATTTTGCCGTAGACTTCCGGCTCGCGGGTGCCGAGCAGGTTCAAATTGGGTCCGTGCAGCAGCAGCAGTTTGGTCATGGGTCTGCCCGTTCAGTCAATGGTCTGGCTTGAATTGTACAGCGATTGAAGGCGGGCGCGAATCAAACAGGCGCGTAGGACAGGGTAATCGCATCAAAATGATCGAGCAGGTCAAGAATAGCGACAAAGGTTTGTAGGGGCGCAGCGTGCTGCGCCCCTACGTGAAAATAATCTCCTGTGAGCCATTATGATCTCAAAATTGAGTTTGATGCAATCACCCTGGCGCGTAGGAGAGAACAGCCGATAGGGGCGGGTTTGAAACCCGCCCCTACACGAGGAAATGCGATTGACAGTCGGTGCGATCAGCCGATGCGACCGCGCACGTAATCCTCGGTACGCGGGTCTTCGGGTGAGGCGAACAACTGCTCGGTGGGCGCGTATTCGACCAGATGCCCGATGCGCTTCTCGTCCGCCAGCAGAAAAGCGGTCATTTCGGAGACGCGCATCGCCTGCTGCATGTTGTGCGTCACCAGCACGATGGTGTACTGCTTCACGAGGTCTTGCATCAGCTCCTCGATTTTTCGCGTGGAAATCGGGTCGAGCGCCGAGCAGGGTTCGTCCATCAGCAGCACGTCCGGCTCGACCGCAATCGAGCGGGCGATACACAAGCGCTGCTGCTGCCCGCCAGAGAGCGCCGCGCCGGAGACGGTCAGCTTATCTTTGACCTCGTCCCACAGCGCCGCTCCACGCAGCGAACGCTCCACCACGTCGTCGAAATTGACGTTGGCGGGCTTGCCGCGATTCAGCTTGAACCCGGCGATCACGTTGTCGTAGACCGACATCATCGGGAACGGGTTCGGCTTCTGAAACACCATCCCCACCCGGCGGCAAATCCGCACCGGATCGACCTGCGGGGCGTAGATGTTCTCGCCGTTGAGCATCACCTCGCCGGTCACGTAGGCGTCTTTGACGACCTCGTGCATCCGGTTGAGGCAGCGCAGCACGGTCGATTTGCCGCAGCCAGACGGTCCGATCAGGGCGGTGATGATATTGGGTTTGAACCGAATGCTCACGTCCGCGACGGCATGGATTTTGCCGTAGTAGACGTTGAGATCGCGGGCTTCGAGATCGCTGCTTTGCTTGAGACTAACGGACATAACGGAATTTCCTCGTGGTATACCGAACCAGACCGCTAAACAGCGCAACCACCAGCACCAGCACCAGCGTCGCCGCCCATGCTTTTTGATGCCAATCTGGATAAGCAGAGAGGGCGTAGTTGTAGATTTGCAGCGGGATAGCCGCCATCGGCTTGGTCAAATCATAGTTTATGAACTGGTTGCCCAGCGCCGTGAGCAGCAGCGGCGCAGTCTCGCCCGCCGCCCGCGCGACGCCCAGAATCACGCCCGTGAAAATGCCGGGCAGCACCGTCGGCACGACGACCTGCATGATCACGCGCCAGTGCGGGACGCCCAGCGCCAGCCCAGCTTCACGCAGCGAATTGGGCACCAGCTTCAGGATTTCCTCGACACTGCGACCGATGATCGGCACCATGACAAACGCCAGCGCGACCGCGCCCGCCAAGCCGGAAAAGCTGCCCAGCGCCCGCACCAACAGCGCCCACACGAACACGCCGATCACAATCGAAGGCAGCGACGCCAGAACTTCGAGTGAGAACCGAATCAGGCTGTTCAGGCGCCCGCCGCCGTACTCCGCCATGTATATCCCGGTGCCGACGCCCAACGGTATGGCGATCAGCGCGCCGACCGCCAGCATCTCCAGCGACCCCAAAATCGCCTGCTCAATGCCGCCGCCGGTCTGTCCCATCGCCTTCGGTATTTCGGTAAAGAAGGCGAAGTTCAGTCCACCGACCCCCTGCACGACGAAATAGCCGACGATCAGAAACAGGATCACGACGGAGATCAGGGTCAGCGAGCCAAGCAAGCCCGCCATGAAGGACTTGATCAGCTTGCGGCGCACGTAGCGCGCTTCCTCAAGGCTCATGAAGGCGCGGCGGCGCGCCTCAACTGCGCCGACGGTTTCTAAAGTTGCCGGTTGCTCCATGAACGTGTGTCCTCCCCCTACTGCGCCGCCGCGCCGCCGGGCAGCCGATTCATTCGGCGAACCATCAGGCGAGCGGCGACATTAAAGAGCGCCGAAACCAGCAGCAGCACCAATCCCAACTCGACAATCGAACTGAAGTACATGGGCGTATCCGCTTCGGTGAACTGGTTAGCAATCGCGCTGGCGATGGTGTAGCCGGGCGTGAACAGCGACGCCGAAATCTCCTGCGAACTGTTGCCGATCACCATGGTGACCGCCATGGTCTCGCCGATGGCGCGCGCCAAGCCGAGCATCGCCGCCCCGATGATTCCACCCCAAGCGAAAGGCAGCACCGCCTTGCGCAGCATTTCCCAGTCGGTCGCGCCCAGCGCCAGCATCCCCTCTTTTTGCAGGCGCGGCACCTGCGCGATGATCTCGCGTGATATTGCCAGAATGGTCGGCAGGATCATGATCGCCAGAATCACACTGGCGGTGAGCAAATCCTGCCCGATGGTGGGTCCCTTGAACAACTCGCCGATCACCGGAATGGGTCCAATCGTGTTCCGCAGGAACGGATCGACGGTGGAACGCATGAAAGGCGCCAGCACGAACAAGCCCCACAGTCCAAAGCCGACGCTAGGAATGGCGACCAGCAGCTCGATGATAAACGAAAGGATGCTGCCAATCGTTTTGGGGGCGTACTCCGAGATGAACAGCGCTCCGCCGACCGCGAAGGGCATCGCCAGCAGCAGCGCCAGAATCGAGGTCACAATCGTGCCGAAGATGTAGGGCGCAGCCCCGAAGTTCTCGAAAACCGGGTCCCACTCGGACGTATACAAAAAGCTGAAGCCGTAGCGCGCAATCGCAGGCTCGGAGTCGATATACAACAAAATGATCACCCCCATCAGCAGCACAATCATGCTCAGGGCTGTGATCCGCACTACGTTCTTGAATATGCGCTCGCCGCGTTGCGATGGCGCTCCGGCTGCGGAAACCGTCATAAAAACTCGTCCCCTATCTTCACCAGCAAAGGGGGATACCCATGCGGGCATCCCCCTGAAAACCGACTTCTATCGGGATTACATGCCCGCAGCGGGCGTGGCGATTTCGGTCGGCAGCGCCTGCTGACCGTTCACCATGATCTTGAGAATTTGCTGCTCGTCCGCCTGAATCGCAGGTTCCGGCAGCGGCGCATAGCCGAGCGTGCCGTCCGCCGTGTAGGACTGACCGTCGTGGGTTGCCCACCACAGCATCCGGGTCAGCGAGATCGCCTTCGCGGGGTCGGTCTGGTTCGGGCAGACCAAAATCCACGTGAAGCCGGAGATCGGGTAGGTGTTGTCGCCGTCGCCGTTGACGATGAAGACCCGCTCGTCATCCGGGATTTCGACACCCGCCGCTGCATTGCTCACCGTCTCGACGTTCGGCTGAAGGAAGCTGCCCGCTTTATTCTGGAGGAAAGCAATCGGCAGGCTGTTCTGCTGCGCATACGCCAGCTCGACGTAGCCAATGGCGTAAGGCACCCCGGCAATCGCGCCCGCGACGCCGGAATTGCCCTTCTGACCGATACCGGTGGGCCAGCGCACCGAGGTGCCAGCGCCGACGTTGGTGTTCCACGTGTCGCTGACGGCGCTCAGGTAGTGGGTGAAAATGCTGGTGGTGCCGGAGCCATCGGAACGATGCACCACCGAAACCGGCTGGGCGATGTCCGTCAGCTCAGGATTGTCGGCAACCAGCGCCGGGTCATTCCACGTGCTGATGTCGCCCAAGAAGATGCCCGCCAGCGTATCCGGCGTGAACTTGAGCAGGGTGTCGGTGCCCGCCAGTTCGGGGATGTTGTAGGTGATCGCCTCACCGCCCATGGTCATGGCGATGTGCAGCACGGGCGCGCCGCAGGTCGCCTGCGCTGCCGTAACCTGATCGTCGGTCAGCGGGCTGTCCGACGCGCCGAAATCGACGGTCTGCTGGGTGATGCCCTGAATGCCGCCGCCCGATCCAATCGCCTGATAGTTGATCTGGACGCCAGTCAGGTTGGCGTAATCGGCGAACCAACTGGTGTAAAGCGGAGCGGGGAAGGTCGCGCCCGCACCATTCAGGCTGGTGGCTTCACCGTCCATCGGACCTGTGACCATGCCGGAACCGGGAACGGGTGTCACGTCTTGCGCGGACACGAAATTCGCGCTCAAGCCAATCACGAGCAATGCTGCGCAAAGCGTCAGCAGCGCCTGCTTTTTCATAGTCGTATCGTCTCCTCAGACAAGCAGAATTATTCAGGGTCTGTTCGGATCCAAACCACGAGGAGATTAACAGCCGCGTGTTAACCACCGTTGAAGCGGTTGTTAAGCTTGTCCTGAGGGACGCAAAGGGAAACTGAGCGAAGGGCACGCGAGTGCGCGCCCTTCGCAAAAGCTTAAAGATCACGAACTTGCGGGATGATTTCCTTGCCAAAGCGCTCGATCACCGAGAGATCGTAACTGCTGAGGTTGAAGATCGCCTGATCGACGCCCAGCGCCCGCGCGCGTCGGCAGTAGTCCAACACCTGCTGAACATTGGCATCCGACTGGAGATCGCCGCCGCCGAGCGTGGTCTTTTCGATCTGGTTATAGTCCCGCCCCAGATCGTCACAGTGGCGCTTCAGCACGTCCAGCTTGTGCGCCAGCCGATCCAGCGTGCTGGACGAAGCGAACAGGTTGCAGCCATCGCCGTACTGCGCCACCAAGCGCAGGGTTTTCTGCTCGCCGCCGCCGCCGATCAGAATGGGCGGGTGCGGCTGGCTGAGCGGCTGCGGTCGGGTGATCGGCTCGGCAAGCTGATAGTATTTGCCATTGAAAGGCGTCTCGTCGCCGCTCCACATCTTCTGGGCGATCTTCAGGATTTCTTCCAGCCGCGCGATCCGCTCGCCGGTTGGTGGAAAGGGCACGCCGAGTCCGTTGGCTTCGCGCTCGTACCAGCCCGCGCCGATGCCGAAATAGGCGCGCCCGCCAGACAGCACATCCAGCGTGGTGACGGTCTTGATCAGCAAAGCGGGATGGCGATAAAAGCCGCCCGTAACCATCACGCCGTGCTTGATGCGCTGGGTATTCGCTGCCAGAAAGCCCTGCGTGGTGTAGGACTCCATCATCGGATCGTGCGGGTCGGAAAAGCTCTCCATCTGAAAGAAATGATCCATTACCCACAGGCTGTAAAACCCGGCGTCGTCCGCCGCCCGCGCGATCTCCGCCAACCGCGCGCCAATGTTCTGCGGGCTGCCCTGCCAGTCGAACGAAATCACCTGCAAACCAATACGCATAGGGAAATCACTCCTCTTGAGTTGGAATCGGGAACCGTTTTGCCGCCACCACTTTACAACCTAGAGTGCGCTCTAAGTCAAGCGGATAGTACGGGGATGGGGTGAACCTCCACCAGCGTCACCGAGGTGCCGAGCCGCAACGTGTTTTGAATTTCGGCGACCGTATCGGTATGACGCATCAACGCCTCGATTTCTTCCGTGCTGGCTTCGGCTTCGACGGTCGCGCGGTAGTGGATGCCCTCGGCGACGCTGCCGGGCGCATCCCCAAACGCCCCCTCGACCTGCACCTGCACGCTTCGCACCGTGATGCTGCGCTTGGCTGCCTCGCGGTAGAGGTCGTTGCAGTAGCAGGTCGCCAGCGCCGCGAACAGCAGCTCGCCGCCGTTGGTCGCTGGAGCCAACTCCGGTCGATTTGGGCGGCACCTCAATCGTGTGGGCGTGACCGTTGGTGGTCAGCGCCACCTGATGCAAATCCTGACGGTTCGTCACCTGCGCGCTGATGCTAATCATGCTGATCGTCTCCCGTGAGCGATTCCAGCACCTCGACCACGCGGGCGGCGGGCAGGTCGCGGACGATGGTGGGCTTGCCCATGCCTTCCAGCAGCACGAAGCGCGAATGCCCGCCCTGCCATTTCTTATCGGTGGACATGGCTTCGTAGAGGGCTTCGGGATCGAGCGCGCCGAGCCGTGTCGGCAAGCCGACCTGTTGCACCACGCTTTCGACCAAGCCTTCGTCGTCCCACAAGCCGAGCGCCTTCGAGAGCCGCGCCGCCGCCACCAAGCCGACGCCCACCGCCTCGCCGTGCAGCCAGCGATAGCCGCTCACCTGCTCGACCGCGTGGGCGAAGGTGTGACCCAAATTGAGATAGGCGCGCACGTTCTGCTCGTAGGGATCGCGCTCGACAATATCGACCTTCACCTGAATCGCCCGCGCGATCAGGGTTTCGTCGTCCAGCGGATCGAGCAGCGACGGGTCTGCCAGAAAGCCGTGCTTGACCGCTTCCGCCATGCCGCAGCGCCGCTCGCGTTCGGGCAGAGTTTGCAGCACGTCCGGGTCGATCAGCACCGCGTCCGGCTGCTTGAACGCGCCCACCAGATTTTTTCCCTGCGGCAGATCGACGCCCACCTTGCCGCCCACGCTCAAATCGACCATCGCCAGCAGGCTGGTCGGAATCTGCACCAACCGCACGCCGCGCATATAGGTCGCCGCCGCGAAGCCCGCCGTGTCACCGACCACGCCGCCGCCCAGCGCGATCACGGTCGAGCCGCGATCCAGCCCGGCTTTGACGAACTCGGCATAGAGCTTCGCCACCGTGTCCAGCGTCTTGTAGGGTTCGCCATCGGGCATGGTGATCAGCGCGGCATCGGGCAGCCGACTCGCCAGCGCTTCGCCGTAGAGCGGCGCCAGCGTGGTGTTGGTCACCACCGCGCAGCCCGCGTAATCACCCGCGTCGAAACTCGCCAGCAGCCCACGCTGGATGGTGATCGCGTAGTCGCCCGTCGGCGTCCTTACCGGGATGCGCTGCGCCATAGCTTGATGATCTCCTCTGCGATGGCTTTGGGCGATTTGTCGGCGGTGTCCACGTGATCGGCGATTTCGGCGTAGACGGCGCGGCGCTGCTCGAACAGCGGCTCCCAGTCCCCCGCCAGCGGGCGATCCGTCGCCAGTTCCAGCCGCGCCTTGATCACTTCCGGCGGCGCATCCAGACAGACGACGAAACCGCTTTTCGCCATCCATTCGCGGTTTTCGGGATCGACCAGCATCCCGCCGCCCGTAGCGATCACCAGACCGCTTTCGTCTGCCAAATCGCGGCAGACCTCGTTTTCGCGCGCGCGAAAGCCCGCCTCGCCGTAGAGCGCGAAGATTTCGGTGATCGGCATCTCGGCTCGATCCACGATCACGTCGTCAGCATCCACGAAGCGCCGCCCGGTCATCGCCGCGACCTGCCGCCCGACGGTGGTCTTTCCGGTCGCCATAAATCCGGTGATGACGATATTCTGGTCATTCGGGGTAGCCAAAGCGCCACTCCACGTTATCCATGCGCAAATCTTCCAGCCGCGCGCGCCGCAGCGATTCGAAGCGCGGGCGCATTTCGTCTAGGCTGTCGCCGCCCAGCTTTTGCAGCAGTTCGTCGGCGATCACCAACGCCATCATCGCTTCGAGGATCGGCACGGCGCGGGGGACGGCGCAGAAATCGCTGCGCTCGTAGGAAGTCGGTTCGGGCGCGCCAGTCGCCAGATTGACCGAGCCGAGCGACTTCATCACGGTCGAGATCGGCTTCATTGCCACCCGCGCGAGGATCGGCTCCCCGGTGGTGATGCCGCCTTCCAGCCCGCCCGCCCGGTTGCTGGTGCGGATCAGGCTGGTCTCGTCGTCGTCCAGCGCGATCTGGTCGTGAACCTGCGAGCCACGCTTGGCGGCGTTCTCGAACGCCGGACCGATTTCCGCGCCTTTCATGGCGTGGACGCTGACCATCGCCGCCACGATCCGCCCATCCAGCCGCCGATCATAATGGACGTGCGATCCCAAGCCGGGCGGCACGCCCAGCGCCACCACTTCCATGATCCCACCGAGCGTGTCCTTGTCCACCTTCACCTGATGGATGGCTTCGTGCATCCGTTCGGCGGCGGCGGGATCGGGACAGCGCACGTCGCTCTGCTCGGCGGCGGCGAAGCGCTCCAAGTAATCGGTCGGCAGACTCAGCGCCGCCGCGTCGCCAATCTGCACCACGTAGCCGCCGACCACGATCCCGAACTCCGCCAGCAGCCGCTTGCAAACCGCGCCCACCGCGACTCGCATGGTGGTTTCGCGGGCGCTGGCGCGCTCCAATGCCAGCCGCAGATCGTGGTAGCCGTACTTGATCGCGCCGGTGAGGTCGGCGTGACCGGGGCGCGGCGTGGTCATGGGAGCGATGTCCTTCTCGCGCCAGTTCTTGTAATCGCGGTTTTCGACCCGCATGGCAATCGGCGCGCCGGTGGTCATCCCGGCGACCACGCCGGAGGTGATCTGCACCGTGTCGCTCTCGATGCTCATGCGCCCGCCCGCGCCGTAGCCTTCCTGACGGCGGCGCAGCTCGTGGTTGATGTCGTCGGCGGTCAGCGGCAGCCCGGCAGGCATCCCTTCCAGGATCGCCGTCAGCATTGGTCCGTGACTTTCGCCCGCAGTCAGAAATCGGATCATGCGTTACTCCATTAAACGAGTTTCCAGTCCAAGAAAAGAAGGATCGGCGCACATATACCCCTGTCGCTGGTAAAAAACAATCGCCCGCTGGTTGAACGCTTCAGATTCCGTCAGTGCATCAATGTGTAGCATTCAGCCTGCGTTTTCATGCCAACGTCAGAAACAGCACCGGCATCAAGGCCTACATAGCCTCTTGCGTATCTGGCTGCGGTGATCGAGATGTGGCGACAGCGGACGGCGCACGGCGTAGTTATGGGTTTCTCGGCGACGGTCAAGTCACTGCGTCGGTGTTGCGACCATTCCACCCACTTGCCGGTTGTAGTCATACCGCTTCATCACTAGATCGTATCACTATACTGCAATCAGCTCCGTCGCGCGAGGGCTCGGACAGTCTAGCGCGCTTCGTACTTGCAGATGCTGGATTGGCTCATCAACCGCGTAGCAGTTCGGCATCCTCGACCGTCGACTTTCGATTTGACATAATGTTGGTTTGCTCAGTTCTTCTCGCCGCCGCACGCATCACGTCCAGCGGCGGCTCAACTCCCGTCCACAGCTTGAAGGCGGCTGCGCCCTGCCGCACCAGCATCCCCAAGCCGCCCACCGAGCGCCCGCCCGCCGCCTCGACCTGCCCCATCAGCTTGGTCTTTGCCGGGCGATACACCATGTCATAGAGGGTCACGCCCGCCGGAATCGGGGCGTCGTTCGGCAGCGCCGACTGATCGGCGTTGGGCGGCAAGCCGACCGAGGTGCAGTTGACGATCAGTTCCGCATCCGCCACCGCCGAGGCATCCCCGACGACGGCGCGCGCCCGCAGGCTGTCGATCAGGTCACGCGCCTTTTCGACCGTCCGGTTGACGATCACGATCCGCGCTCCCGCCTCGGATAATCCGTAGACCGCCGCTCGCGCCGCGCCACCCGCGCCCAGCACCACCACTCGCATCCCGGCAGGCTGATCCCGTTCGCCGCCAGATCGCCCATGAAGCCCGCCACGTCGGTGTTGGTGGCGGCGTTGGTGCGAAAGTCGATGGTGTTGACCGCCCCCACCGCCCGCGCGATCTCGTCCGGCTTCACGAAGGGCATCACCGCCTGCTTGTGCGGCACGGTCACGTTGATGCCGAACGTAGCCGTGATCGTGAAGTTCGCGCAGGCTCAGCCCGACGATGTCCGGCGGGATCGCCAGCTTGTCGTACTGCCAGTCCATGCCCAGCGCCTTGAACGCCGCATTGTGCATCGCCGGGCTGAGCGAATGCTCGATGGGAAAACCGATCACGCCGACTTTCTTAGTCATACCTCACCCCTCCTCCCTCTCCATGCGATGGCTGAGGGGGCGACAGTAACTTTTGCGCCGTGTTTCTGTAGGGGCGAGGCGTGCCTCGCCCGCCACTGTTCAGCCACCTTCAGGTGGCTTGAAGTCCTAGCCCGATGCTTTGAGCATCGGACGGCAAAGGCAGGTGTCGCCCTCTGAGCCATGTGATGGAGGGGAGATTTAGAGGTGAGGTTGCTCATGCCTCAACTCGCAAATCTTTGACCGCCACGTCCGCGCCGAGGCTGGTCATGGTCTCGGCGTAGCCGGGGAACGAGTCGGCGGCGCAGCGGGCGTCCAGCACGGTGGTGTCGCCCTGAGCGGCCAGTCCGGCGACCACCAAACTCATCGACAGGCGGTGATCGTCATGACCGTCCACCGTCTCACCTGTGAGCGTCTGCGCGCCCTCGATCACGAAACCGTCCGCCGTCTCGGTGATTTGCGCGCCGAGCTTGCTCAGTTCCGCCGTCATCACCGCCAGGCGGTCGGTCTCCTTGACCCGAAGCTCCTGCGCGTCGCGGACGGTGGTGCGCCCTTCGGCGAACAGCGCCGCCACCATGAAGATCGGGAACTCGTCGATCATGCGCACCACCACCTCGCCGCCGACGCTGACGCCTTTGAGCGCGCTGCCCCGCGCCCGGATGCTGCCCACCGGGTCGCCCGCTTCGGTTCCGGTCTCGGTGATGGTCAAGTCCGCGCCCATTTCCAGCAGCACGTCGAACAGCCCGGTGCGGGTCGGGTTCAGGTTCACGTGGGTCAGGGTGATGTCGCTGCCGGGGACGATCAGCGCCGCGACCACCGGGAAGGCGGCGGACGACGCATCGCCGGGAACCGTGAAGTCCATCGGCTGAAGCGGATTGCCCGGCACCAGCGTGACCGTATTCCCCTCGGTGTGCAGATCGACCCCCATCGCGCTCAGCATCCGCTCGGTGTGATCGCGGGCGGGTCCGGGCTGGGTGATCACGGTGGGTCCCTGTGCGAACAGCGCCGCCAGCAAAATCGCGCTCTTGACCTGCGCGCTGGCGACCGGCATCTCGTAGTGCATCCCGTGAAGCTGAGCGGGCTTGACCGTCAGCGGCGCGCAGCCGTTGACGCCGGAAATCTCCGCGCCCATCTGCCGCAGCGGTTGGATAATCCGGTTCATGGGGCGGCGGCGAAGCTGATCGCTGCCATCCAGCACGCTCGGAAACGGCTGCCCCACCATGATCCCGGTGAGCAGGCGAATCCCGGTTCCGGCGTTGACCAGATCGAGCGGCGCGTCCGGCTCGTGAAGCTCGCCGCCGTGAAGGGTCAATTCGCCGTAGCCTAGTCGCTCAACCGGCACGCCCAGCGCGCGGATCGCGTTCAGGGAGGCGTTGGTATCCCCGGCGGACAGCCACCTGTGGACGAGGGTCACGCCGTTTGCCAGCGCGCCGAACATCACCGCGCGGTGCGAAATCGACTTGTCGCCGGGGACGGTCGCCTCACCTTTGAGGGGTTGTCCCGGTCTTACGATGAAACAATCTTGCGCCATATTTTCGCCTCATCTCTCGTATTGCCACCTTGTAGGGGCGCAGCGCGCTGCGCCCCTACCTTTGCGTCTTCGTGTCTTTGCGCTGAATCTTTTGCACTTACTCAGCACTAAGTCCTCAGTACTTCTTTTTTCACTTCTTCGCCTCGTCCTGCTTCGCCCACGCGATCCGCGCCTCGCGCGAGCCGCGCAGCAGGTCGGTGAGCTTGCCGTTCTCCTGCGCGATCAGGCTGGCTTCGATCATCGCCAGCTTCATGCGAAAGATCGCCAGCAGAGTCGCCACCGCCTGCGTGTTGGTGCTGAGGATGTCGCCCATCATGCTCAAGTCCTGCGCCGCCAGCCGCGAGCTGTCGCGGAAGCCGCCAGCCGCCAGCCGCCAGACGGCATCATCGTCCTCCGCCTGCTGTGCGACCGTCGCCACCAGCGCCGAACTCAGCAAATAAGGCAGATGGCTGATGGCTGCCACCACCCGATCATGCCGCTGCGCCTCCATCTCAATCGCCGTGCCGCCCACAGCGGCGACCAGCGCCAGCGCCCGGTCGCGGGTGGCGGGCGTGGTGCGCCGCGACGCGCACAGCACGAAGGGTCGATCCTTGAACAGCGCCGCGTCGCTTTCCTCGATGCCGCTGGACTCTTTGCCCGTCATGGGATGACCGCCGATTGCCTGAATGCCAATCGGCAGCCTGCCCATCGAGTCGCAAATGTCGGCTTTAGTGCTGCCGATGTCGATTAGCAGCGTGTTCGAGCGCAGATACGAGCCGATCCGGTCGTGGATCATCGCCAGAATCACCCGCACCGGAGCGGCGAGGATCACCACGTCGGCTTCGCTGACACCCGCCTTGAGATCGTCAGTCGCGCTATCGAC
The DNA here is from genome assembly GCA_963814185.1 of uncultured Chloroflexia bacterium. Lineage (GTDB taxonomy): Bacteria > Chloroflexota > Anaerolineae > Aggregatilineales > Phototrophicaceae > Flexifilum. The sequence goes on from CAWFCF010000004.1 coordinate 2,186,358, forward strand.
CACACCGTGCGTCAGCGCGAATTCGCGCGCCGCCGGGTTGACCTCGACCCCGGTGACGGTTCCGGCGAACGGTCGCAGCGCCAGCGCCAGCGATCCGCCCATCAAGCCCAAGCCTACCACCGCCAGATGGCGGCTAAAAAACCCCGTACTCAAGCTGTTCTCCCTATCGCCTGCGCGATGCAGTGAACCGACTCCATCAGCTTGCGGAACTGGTCGAAGGTCAGGCTCTGCCGCCCATCCGAGAGCGCCTTATCCGGCTCTGGATGCACCTCGACGATCAAGCCGTCGGCTCCGGCAGCGACCGCCGCCATTGCCACCGCCGGGACGAACTCCGAATAGCCGACCGCGTGGCTGGGATCGGCAATCACAGGCAGATGGGTGCGCGCCTTCAGCACCGGAATGGCGTTGATGTCGAAGGTGTTGCGGGTGTATTTCTCGAAGGTGCGGATGCCGCGCTCGCAGATCATCACGCGGTTGTTCCCCTGCGCGAGGATGTACTCGGCGGACATCAGCAGGTCTTCCATCGTACACGCCATGCCCCGCTTGAGCAGCACGGTCTGCTGGCTGGCGCCGACCGCGTTCAGCAGCGGGAAATTCTGCATGTTGCGCGCGCCGACTTGCAGCACGTCAGCATATTCCGCTACCATCTCGACCAGCCCCGGCTCCATCACTTCGGTGACAACTGGCAGCCCGGTGCGCTCGCGGGCTTCCGCCAGCCACTTCAGCCCGGTTTCGCCGTGCCCCTGAAAGCTGTAGGGCGAAGTGCGCGGCTTGAACGCGCCTCCGCGCAGCGCCGTCGCTCCGGCTTCGCGCACCGCGCAGGCGATCTCGATGGTCTGCTCCCGGCTCTCCACCGAGCAGGGTCCCGCGATCACCAGCACCTTGTTCGCGCCCGCCTGCGACCCGTTGAGCGCGACCAGCGTATCGTGCGGGTGATACTCGCGGCTCGCCAGCTTGTAGGGCACCGACACCCGCATCACCCGCTCGACCCCCTGCATCGAACTGTAGTTGTCCTCGCGCAGCGGCGTCGGGCTTTCACCCACCAGCCCGATGATGGTGCGCTCGTTGCCTTCGGAGAGATGCGGATCGTAGCCGTCCTCCTTGACGCGCGTGATCACGTTCGAGATTTCGCGCGCGGTTGCGTCCTTCTTCATTACGACGATCATCTGCTGCTCCTGTATGTTGAAAGGTCTTTAGCTATTGGTTCTTGGTTATTGGTCAAATCCAAAGCATCGGTTTCGCCAACAGCCCCTCACGAACCAAAGACCAAAAACTAACAACTGATCCCTATTCATTCCCATGCCAGTTCGCCGGAAGCGCCGGGATGTCCGGGCGCAGCGCCGCCGCCTCGCGCAGAAACACGTGGCGAAGATCGGCGTTGCGCTTGGGCGTATTCCAGTGGATCAGCACCCGAATGCAGCGCGGGATTCCTCCGGGCACGTTCATCTCCTGACACCCGATCAGCGCGACCTGCGTCCAGCCCAAATCGCGGGCGGCTTTCGCCGGATACGCGGCGGTCAGGTCGGGCGTGGTGGTGAAGATCACGCTGGCAACGTCTTCTTCGTCAATGTCGTTCGCATCGATCATCATCTTCAGCAGCTCCCGCGTCGCCGACCAGATGGCTTCGGCGCTGTCTTGGTCAATGGTGGTCGCGCCGCGCACGCCTCGAAATTGCATCGATTGCCTCCCCTGCTCTGCAAGCAAATAAAAAGGGCGCGGAGCATTTTGCTCTGCGCCCTTCGGCTTTCATCACTCACCGACTACACAGCACGCAATGCTCGACCCCCGACTATGTCGCTAAAGTAATAGTAGTAAAACGAGAAGCGGGTTTGAGCAGGCATGTGCGCAGTTCAGTCCATCTGAGATATGCGCAGAGCATAGCACGGTTCGGAAATCGCTGTCAACAACTTCGGGGCGCCTCCTTCAAACTGTGACGAACCATCATCATAAAACTGGCTTCACCCGCACAAAATTCGGCGGATTGACGCAGGCGCTTTCAAGCGTTCAGCCAAAATGCTCCGCCGCGCGATCCAGCGACTTCAACTGATGCAGGTGGGCGACGACTCCCCGATCCACTTCATCCAGATAGGCAAAGCCCAGCGCCTCGCCGACTTCGACCGCCACCTTGCGAAACAGCGCGATCATCGTGAACAGCGCCTCCCAGTTCGAGACCACGTCCGCGCCTGTGTAGGTGGCTTCCAGTTCCGCCCAGCGGTCGGGGCTGAGCCACCGCTTCAAGCCTCGCCCGTACAGCGGCATTTTCACCGCCCAGCTGATGCGCGATCTCGACCTGCCATTCGAGCATGGGCAGCAGATGCTCGTGCAGCATCATCGAGTCCATGAGGTGCTTCGCCGCGATCAGGTCGCCGCGCCACAGGTACTTGGCGACGTAGATCGCCACGAGGAAGAAATCTTCGATCTGCTCACGATACTGCGCTTCGGTCGGCGGTTTCGGGATATAAGCCTGATACGTCGGCGGCTTCAACCCAACAGTGAGCCGATCCTTGTCCAGCAGAACCCGGTAGCCCGCGTCGAACTCGTCGGGCAGCGTCGGCTGCGCGGCGATCCAGCCCAGCATTTCGACAGGCATCAGCGTGAAGTCGATCTTCAGTCCACCCTCGAACTGAACCACGCTGCCCGACCGCTCAAAGCCGTCCTCCAGCAGAACCGGATCGCAGTAGAGCGTCAGCACCCGCCCGAAAGCCGCCAGCCATGCGCGGCTCTCGGCAAAGCGATGAATGTCGGTCAGGATCAGGATCACGTCGTAGTCGGAGAGGATGTCGAGCGTCGCGCCGGGAACCGTATCGGGCACCGCGCGCGTGCTGGTGAGGATCAGGGCGCGAACCGCGTCCTGCTGCTCGCCCCATTCGACCAACCGCTTGAGCGTTTCGCGCTCCTCCGCCGAATTTCGCATTCTGCTCCGCCTAATCCAGCGCGCGGCGCAGCGTCCCGGCGAGTTCGCGCACCGCCTCGACGCCATCTTGCCCGGCGCGAACCAGCGCGCTGCCGACGATGAAGCCGTCCACCAGATCGCTCATGCGCCGCGCCTGCTCCGGCTTGCTGATGCCGAAGCCCATCACCAGCGGCGTATCGGGAAGCTGGGCGCGCAGCCGGGCGATGAACTCGGTCAGGTAAGGCGGCAGTTGATCGCGCGCGCCCGTGATCCCGACCAGCGACACCACGTAGATGAAGCCGGTCGCGTGCTGCCCCACCAGCGCGACCCGCCCGGCGTTGCTGGTCGGCGCGAGCATGTAGACCTGCGCCAGCCCCTGATCGGCGCAGGCGCGCTCGATTTCTGCTCCTTCTTCCGGCGGCAGATCGGGCACGATCAAGCCGTCGGCTCCGGCGGCACGAGCATCGCGGGCGAAGGCTTCGACGCCGTAGGTCAGCAGCGGATTGACGTAGCCCATCAGCAGCATCGGCTGAGTCACGCCCCGCGCGCGAAGCTCGCGCACCGCCGCTAGACACTGGCGCACGGTGGTGCCGTTTTCCAGCGCGATCTGGGTCGCCGCCTGAACCACGGGACCGTCCGCCAGCGGGTCGCTGAACGGAATGCCGATCTCGAAGCCATCCACGCCCTGCGCCGCCATCGCCGCGATCGCGTCGAGCGACTCGGCGTAAGTCGGGTAGCCAATCGGGAAATAAGGCAGAAACGCGGCTCGATGCTCGGCTTTCGCTTGCGCGAACATCGCCGCGATGCTCGCCAGTCCGGTCTTGGTTTGAGTCATGAGTCCCCCTCGCTTCGTTTCTGCGCCAGCAGCCAGCGCAGGATGGATAGATCGCTGAACGCCCGATCCGAGCTGCCGCCGTGATCGGCGTCCGGGTAGCGGGTGTAGCCGAAGTTCGCGCCCAGCGCCGCCAGCTTCGCCGCGAACTCGTCCGCGCCGCTCACGGGCACGGTTTGATCCATCGCGCCGTGAACCATCCACAAGGGCAGGCTCTTAAGCGGCGCGAAATCGACGCGGGTCAGACCGGGATCGCGGGTCAAGCCGTTGCCGCCGACCGGCAGCAGCGCGGCGAAGCGATCCGGTCGCCGCAGCGCCCACGTCCACGTCCCGAAGCTGCCCATGCTGAACCCGGTCAGATAGACGCGATCCGCATCCACCGGATAGTTCGCCAGCAGATCGTCCAGCAGCGCATCCAGCCGCTCGGTGATCTCGCTCCAGCGTACGTCGGCGGGACACTGGGGCGCGATCACGTAGGCGGGCAGCGCGATTTCGCCAGTTTCCAGATAGCGGGGCAGCCCCCACTTTTTCACCAGTTGCAAATCAGTCCCGCGCTCGCCGATCCCGTGTAGAAACAGGATCAGCGGGTAGGCGTCCTGAAGGTCGCCCGTCGGCGGGTAGAGCAAATAATGAAGCGCGTCCATCACGTCTCCTTCAGCGGGCGGGTCAAGGCTTCGAAGCCCGCGTCGATAATCGCCTGCGCCACCTGCACGCGAAACGCCCAATGCGCGGGATCGGCGTCGTACTCGGCGGCGGCACGGCGCTGAGTCTCGGCGTCCGCCGCCTGCGGCAAATAGCGATCCGCCGTCTCCCAGTCCAGCCCATCCACCAAGACCTGTTCCAGCGCGAAGCCGCCGCGCCAGAGCAGCACCGTCCATTCGGCATCGGCGCCCATCGGGTCGCCGGACGGGCTGTTGCGCATCAGGAACTCGACCGCCCTGCGGCTGAAGCCCTTCGAGCCGGACGACAAATCTAAGTCTTTGCCCAGCAGCGCCGAGAACACGGAGTTCGAGAGCCGCTCTGGCTGCTGCTGCGCCTGCGGGTGAGTAGCAAATGCCGCCTCGGTGCGCCCGACGATCAGGAAATCGGTCTGGGTCAGCCGCTCGACCGTCGCGCGCAGTTCGTCCGGTCGCGTCTCGATCCAGCGGATCAGGCGGTCGCCGTCCAGATAGTGAACGTGATCCGCGCCGCTTTCCAGCGCCGCCGCGATCACCCGATGCCGCCCGGAGCGCCACTCGCCATCTTCCAGCAGGCACAGGTCGGGCAGGTCGCGCAGCAGCGCCAGCGCCCCTCGATCCGATCCCGGCGGCACCGTGACCATCACCGGACGGTACAACGCCTGAATTTGCGGATAGAAGCGCGCAAAACGCTCCTGCTCGCCGCGCGGATGCCACGCCAGCGCCAAGCAAACCTCGGTCATGGCATTTCTCCGGCGTGTTCGGCCAAAAACTTCAGCACGATGGGCTTTTTCTCGAAGCCGAATTCCATTTCCGCGACCTGCGCCGCGCTGAACCAGCCCATCGCCCGCCCTTCGTAGAGCGTCAGGCTGTCCAGCGGGCGATCCAGTTCGGCCGGTATACACGTGAACCATCACGTCCAGCTCACCGGGGATGCTGCGTACCGGGCAGCGGTAGTCGTACCAATGCTGCATCGGGAAGTCGATGTCCAGCTCCTCGCGGATTTCGCGGTGGATGGCGTCATCCCACGAACTCATCGCCCTCGACCGCGCCGCCGAAAATCGTCCAGCAGCCGGGATACAGAATCCCCGGCGTGTAATCGCGCTGCTGAAGCAGAATCTCGCCGCGCGCGTTTACCGGGATCACCGAGACCATGTGTTTTTGTTTAATTGGCATCGTTTTGTGATGTAGGGGCGAGGCACGCCTCGCCCCTACGCTCCGCCCTTTTCGTCTAAAGCCTTGATCACCGTGTCGAGGTCTTTGTCGCCGCGCCCGCTCAAATTGATCAGCAGAATGGAGTCTTTGGGCATAGTCGGCGCGCGCTTGATGGCTTCGGCGACCGCGTGGGCGCTTTCCAGCGCCGGGATGATGCCTTCCAGCTTGCTCAGGGTTTGCAGCGCGTCGAGCGCTTCGTCGTCGGTGGCGTAGGTGTAGAAGGCGCGCTCGCCCGCCCGCAGGAAGGCGTGTTCCGGTCCCACTGAGGCGTAATCCAGCCCGGCGGAGATGCTGTGGGTGTTCAAAATCTGCCCGTCCTCATTTTGCAGCACGAACGACCGCGTCCCATGCAGCACGCCCGGTCGCCCCAACTGCGGATCGGCAAAGCGCGCGGCGTGCTCGCCGCCTTTGATCCCGTGACCGCCCGCCTCCACACCGATCAGATCGACATGCTCATCTTCGCGGAAGGCGTGAAATAAGCCAATCGCGTTGCTGCCGCCGCCCACGCAGGCGACGCAGGCGTCCGGCAGCCGCCCCGCCAGCTCAAGGATTTGCGCCCGCGCCTCCACGCCGATCACGCTCTGGAAGTCGCGCACCATCATCGGGTAGGGATGCGGTCCCAGCGCCGAACCGAGCAGGTAGAAGGTGTCGGCGACGTTGGTCACCCAATCGCGGATGGCTTCGTTGATGGCGTCCTTGAGCGTGCGGCTGCCGCTCTCGACCGGGATCACCTCTGCGCCGAGCAGCCGCATCCGAAACACGTTGGGCTGCTGGCGGGCAATATCGACGGTGCCCATGTAGACGTGACAGTCCAAGCCCAGCAGCGCTGAGGCGGTCGCGCTGGCGACGCCGTGCTGCCCGGCTCCGGTCTCGGCGACGATCCGCTTCTTGCCCATCCGCTGCGCCAACAGCGCCTGACCGAGCGCGTTGTTGATCTTGTGCGCCCCGGTGTGCGCCAAGTCCTCGCGCTTGAGGTAAATCTGCGCGCCGCCCAGCGCTTCCGTGAGCCGCGCGGCGTAGCTGACCGGAGTCGGTCGCCCGGTGTAGGTCTTTTGGAGATATGCCAGTCGCTCCTGAAAGGCCGGATCTGCCATAGCTTCCTTGTAGGAAGCGGTGAGTTCGTCCAGTGCCGGGATCAGCGTTTCCGGCACGAAGCGCCCGCCGAACTCGCCGAAGTAGCCGCGCTCGTCCGGGACGTTGGTGCTGTTGGTTTCGATATAAGGCATATTTCGCTCTCAGTCCGCCGCCGAGGGTTCAAACCCTCGGCTACAAAGTACCTAGCCGCCCACTGAAGGGGCGGCATTCCATCGTAGATTTTTAGGCGACCCCTTCAGTAGGTCGCTAGGTTTTTCCTAGCTGGCGGTTTAAACCGCCAGCGATTTCGCCGCCTGCACAAATGCCTCGACTTTCGCCCTGTCTTTCTTGCCCGGCGTGTCACCCTCGACCCCGCTGGCAACGTCTACTCCCCACGGCTGCACGGCGGCGACCCGCGCCGCAACGTTTTCCGGCGTCAAACCGCCCGCCAGCATCAGGCGCGGGGTCCGCGCTTTGACCGCAATGGCAACTTCGTCGCCCGCCTGTTCGCCGGTGCCGCCGTACAACTGCGGATGATGCGCGTCCAGCAGCAGCGACGGGATGCGCTCGTCGGTCAGCGCGAACTGTCCGAAATAGGCGGCGTCGTCCAGCGCTTCGGCGGGCGTGCGCGGGCGGATGGCTTTGAAGCCGATGCCGCGAAGCTCGCGCAGCATTTCCACCAATTCCTCGCCGCTCAGTTGGGCGAAGCTCAGCCCAACCTTCTCCATGGTCATCGAGATGCGCCCGACCACCTCGTTCACGAACACGCCCACCAGCAGCGGACACTGCGATCCCAGTTCGGCGCGCAGCAATTCGCAGAGGTCTCGCGCACTATCCACTGCGATAAAGCGCGGGCTGCGCGCGTAGAAGTTCAAGCCCAGCAAATCGGCTCCGGCGCGCGCCGCCAGCAGCGCATCGTCCAGCGAGGTGATCCCGCAGATTTTGACCTTGACCACGATCATTTCCCTCGCGGCTGGCTGCTAAACAACTTGACCTGCGCCGCGATGTCGCCCGCCTTGACCAGCCCCTCGCCGACCAGCACCGCATCCGCGCCGAGCGCGCCCATTTTGCGCACGTCGGCTTCACTGCGAATTGCGCTTTCGGCGACCAGCGTCACGCCCGGCGGCACCCGCGCAACGATGCGCGCGGTCGTCCCCAAATCCTCGTGAAAGGTCTTGAGGTCGCGGTTGTTCACGCCGATCAGCGTCGCGTGGATGCTCAGCGCCCGGTCGAGTTCCGGCTGGTTGTGGACTTCGACCAGCGCCGCCATGCCCAATTCTTCGGCGAGCGCGTGCAAATCGGCAAGCTGGCTGTCTTCCAGCGCCGCCGTGATCAGCAGCACCGCGTCCGCGCCCGCCGCCCGCGCCTCGTAGACCTGATAGCAGTCGAGCATGAAGTCCTTGCGCAGCACCGGAACCTCCACCGCGCGTCGCACCTGCGCCAGATCGTCTAGGCTGCCCATAAAGAAACGCTGATCGGTCAGCACCGAAATGGCTGCCGCTCCGTTTTCGGCGTAGATTTTTCCCAGCGCCACTGGATCGAAGTCCTCGATCAGCACGCCTTTGCTGGGCGAGGCGTGCTTGACCTCGGCGATCAGCGCGACGGTTTCCCGCTTCAGCGCGGCGGCGAAGGGTCGGGCAGGCTCGGCGTCACGGGCGCGCCGCGCGACTTCGGCGAGGTTGTCGCCGATTTCGGTCAGCTTGTGCGCCAATATTAGGTCGAGGATGGTATCGGTTTTGACGAAGGTCATGCTCCCTGCTTCCTATTGAGGGCAGGTCTGAGACCTGCCCCTACCTTTGCGGCTTGGCGGCTTGGCGCCTTTGCGTTAAATCTTTTCTCTATAACTCATTACTCGGTACTTCTCTTAAGCGACGGTTTCCTGAGCGAGCTTCTGGCTGTAGGCGATCAGCGCGTCCAGCTTTTCCAGCGCCGCCCCACTGTCGACCACGTCCGCTGCCTGCTCGATCCCCTGCGACAGACTGTCGGTCATGCCGCCCGCCTCCAGCGCCGCGCCCGCGTTGAGCAGCACCACGTCGCGCTTGGCGTCGGTGATTTCGCCGGACAAGATGTCCCGCAGAATCGCGGCATTAGTGGGCGCATCGTCGCCTAACAGTTCGGAGATGTGCGCGCCGCGAAAGCCGTATTCCTCCGGGTCGAACTCGTAGGTCGTGACTTCGCCGTCTTTCAGTTGACTGACGGTGTTGGGTCCGGTGGTGGTCAATTCGTCGATGCTGCCGTAGCCGCTCACCACCAGCGCCGAAAGCGAGCCAAGCTCGCCCAGCACGTGCGCCAGCATGGGCGCGAGGTCGGCGACGAACACACCCATCAACTGCCGCCGTGCGCCCGCCGGGTTGGTCAGCGGACCGAGGATGTTGAAGATGGTGCGGACGGCGATCTCGCGGCGAACGCCGATGGCGTGCTTCATCGCCGGGTGCAGCTTGGCGGCGAACAGAAAGCCGATGCCCACGTCATCCACGCATTTGCCGACCTGCTCCGGCGTGAGGTCGAGGTTGACGCCGAGTTCCGCCAGCACGTCGGCGCTGCCGCATTTGCTGCTGGCGGCGCGGTTGCCATGCTTGGCGACTTTCAGCCCCGCGCCCGCCGCCACAAACGCCACCGTCGTGCTGATGTTGAAGGTGCCGGATTTATCGCCGCCGGTGCCGCAGGTATCCAGCAGCACATCAGCGTCGGTGGTGGTCGGGACGTGGTGGGCATTGGCGCGCATGGCGCGCGCGCTGCCGACGATCTCGTCCTGCGTCTCACCCTTCATCCGCAGCGCCATCAGGTACGCGCCGATCTGCGCCTGAGTCGCGCCGCCGGTCATGATCTGGTTCATCACGGCTTCGGCTTCGTCCTGCTGAAGATGCCCGAAGCGGCTGAGTACGTCAATCGCTTTTTGAATGTCCATGTAAATGTCCTAATCCGTTCAATCATTTGCGTTCTGCATGTGCCGCCGAGGGTTTAAATCCTCGGCTATCAAGTACCTAGCCGCCCACTGAAGGGGCGGCACTCCATCCGCGCATCTGGCGACCTCTTTAGCAGGTCGCTAAGTGTTCTCATAGCTGGAGGTTTAAACCTCCAGCTACGCGCTAACCGCGACTTTCACGTCGAGGAAGTTCCGCAGCAGGCGCGGTCCGTAGGTGGTCAGGATGCTTTCGGGATGGAACTGCACGCCAAATACGGGATATTCCCGGTGGCGCAGCCCCATGATCTCGCCTTGATCGGTGAACGCCGTCACCATCAGGCAGTCGGGGAGCGAGCTTTCCTCGACGATCAGGCTGTGATAGCGGGTCGCCTCGAAGGGGCTGGGCATCCCGGTGAACAGCGCGTCGCCTTTGTGATAGATCAGGCTGGTTTTCCCGTGCATGATCCGGTCGGCGCGCAGCACCACGCCGCCATACGCCTGCCCGATACATTGATGCCCCAAGCACACGCCCAAGATCGGCGTGGTTTCGCCCAACTGCTGGATCACGTCCAAAGACACGCCGCCGTCGTCGGGGTTGCCGGGGCCGGGCGAAATGACGATGTGGGTCGGCTGTAGGGCGCGGATTTCATCGAGCGTGGTCTGGTCGTTGCGCACGACCTGCAAATCGGCGCCCATTTCGCCGAGGAACTGCACGAGGTTGTAGGTAAAGCTGTCGTAGTTGTCGATCACCAGAATCATGGTTTCGTCTCCAGTTCGCGCGACGCGCGTCGTTCGAGATTTTCGAGGTGCATCACGTCGTCGACGGCGACCAGTTCCCAGTTGCCGTCCTTGCTGACAATGGTGGTCACCGAGGTGTTGTCGAGATCAACGTCCAGCGGATCGTAGCCGGGGATCAGGTCGGCAAGCAGGATTTTGATAGCGGTGGTGTGCGAGAGAATGCCCACCGTCTCGCTGCGATCCTGCTTGAGGATGTCGCTCACCGCCGCCACCACCCGCGCCCGCACGTCCTGCCGCAACTCGCCGCCGGGGATGCGGTAGCCGTCGGCGTCCGCCAGCATCGCCGCGTATTCGTCGGGATACCACGCCTGCATTTCGTCGCGGGTCAAGCCCTGCCACAAGCCGATGCTGCGCTCGCGCAGGCGCGCGTCCGGGATCGGCTGGAAACTCAACTGCTCGGAGAGGCACTGAGCCGTCTGCACCGCCCGCTTGAGGTCGCTGGTGTAGAGCGCGCCCATGCCAATGTGCCGGATGAAGTTCGCCAGCGCGCGCGCTTGCCGCAGTCCCAGTTCGTTCAGCGGCGTGTTGACCCATCCCTGCCAGCGTCCCGCCCGGTTCCAGTCGGTTTCGCCGGGGCGAATGAGGACAATCCGTTTGACCGTCATCGAAATTCTCCTATCAGCGATTAGCTGTTAGCTTTTGGCGATTAGCTCAAGAACTTTACCCCGAAGAACGATTTTTGCTAAAGGCTAACCGCTTACAGCTACCTGCTAAATAAGCCCCTGCTCGGCGCGCTGGATGGTCACGATCAGCGCGCGCGCCTTGTTCATCGACTCGTCGTATTCGGCGGCCGGCACACTGTCCGCGACCAGCCCCGCCCCCGCCTGCACCGTGATGGTGTCGCCCTGAATCAGCGACGCGCGGATGGTGATGCAGGTATCCATCGAGCCGTCGAAGCTGAAGTAGCCGACCGCCCCGCCATAGGCTCCGCGCCGGGTGCCTTCCAGCTCCTCGATGATCTCCATCGCGCGCACTTTGGGGGCGCCGCTGAGCGTCCCCGCCGGGAAGGTCGCGCGCAGCAGGTCGAAGGCGTTCATGCCGGGGCGGAGTTTGCCCTGCACGTTGCTGACGATGTGCATGATGTGCGAATAGCGCTCGACGTACATCATGTCGGTGACTTTGACCGTCCCGTATTCGCACACGCGCCCCAGATCGTTGCGACCCAGATCGACCAGCATGACGTGCTCGGCGCGCTCCTTCGGATCCGCCAGCATTTCGGCTTCCAACCGCTTGTCCTCGGCGTCGTTCGCACCGCGCGGGCGCGACCCGGCAATCGGGCGAACCGTCGCGGTGTCGCCTTCCAGCCGAACCATCATCTCCGGCGATGCGCCGACCAGTGTGAAATCGTCGCTGAAGTGCAGCAGGAACATGTAGGGCGAGGGATTGGTCGCCCGCAGCGCGCGGTAGATGGTCAGCGGCGAGGCGCTGGTCTTCCGGCTGAGCCGCTGCGAGATCACGATCTGGAAGGCGTCCCCGGCGGCGATGTATTCCTTCGCCTTGCGGACGTTTTGCTCGTACTGCTCGCGGGTCACGGTGGAGCGCAGTTGGTCGTCTACCGACGCGCCGTTCGAGGGCGGGATCACCAACGGCTGCATCAGCGCGTCGCTGATGGCGTCGATCTGCCGAACCGCCTCGTCGTAGGCGGCATCTGCATCGTTAGTATTGTGGGCGTTAGCGAGGATGATCAACTGGTGCTTGGCGTGGTCGAAAATCACCAGCGTGTCGATCAGCATAAAGGCGGCGTCAGGCACGTCAAGGTCGTGGCTTGCGGTATCCGGCAGGCGCTCGAAGTAGCGCACGATGTCGTAGCTCAACATGCCCACCGCCCCGCCGATAAAGCGCGGCAGCCCCTCGATGCTCACCGGGTTCACCCGCCCGAATTCCTTCTCGACCGCGTGCAGCGGGTCTTCGCCTTCGCCGAGCGGTCGCGTGCTGGCGACGCCGTGCAGCGTCCGCGTGACCTCGCCGTTCTTGATGCTAATCACGCCTTTGGGGTTGACGCCGAGGAACGAGTAGCGCCCCACCCGCTCGCCGCCTTCGACGCTTTCCAGCAGAAACGAGACCTGCCCGGTCTGCGCCAGCTTCATGTAGACCGAGACCGGCGTCTCCAAATCCGCGAGCAGTGTGCGATAGACCGGCACTAGATCGCCTTGCTCGAACAGCTTGTGCGCCTGCTCCCGGTTGGGCAGCACCGCCGGGCGCGTGAGGGTGGGAGAAAGTACCATGCTTCACTCCTTGAACTCAGGCAAATACAAAACCGCCTCCCGTATCAAGGACGAGAAGCGGTTCCCGTGGTGCCACCTTGCTTGCGCCGATCTGTGACCAGCGCCGCTCTTTTGGGGTACGGATGAACGTCTCACGACGATGCTCGATACCCTGCGCCTTGATAACGGGTGCGCGTCTCCCGGTTTGAGCTACTCGGAACGATGTCCTTTTGCCCTCACAACTCCCCAGTCCATTCGACCGCTGCGCTCGTGCGCCTTCTCAGCTTCCGGCTGCTCTCTGGAACGCCGCTTCGCGGTGTACTCGTCTGGATCAACGTCTTTGTTTTTATCAATTGGCTTTAGAGTAGCGGGATTTTGCGGGGATGTCAAGCAGTTTATGCTTCTCGTAAGGCAATAAAGCCGCATTTTCAATTCCATTCACATGTTATATACTGGCGCCGTCTCAGCGCTAAAGGAGAAATACATGTCACATCTCAAGAAATTCGACCTCATGTATCGAATTTTGACTAGTCCCTGGCAGTATTCGCCCACTTTATCCATTGTCGGGGTAGAAAAAGGCGGCACGACATCACTCTACAATTACCTCGCCGAGCATCCGAATGTCGTCGGTTCAACGTCCAAGGGACTGCATAATTTCTCGCATTTTTACAACAAGGGTCGCCACAACCCAGAGTTGGTCATCGCGCCCATTTCCCATTGAACACGCAAATCCAAAATGACGTCAAACAACTCGGTACGCCGATGCACACGTTTGAAGCATCCGCAAGTTATATCTCCGACCCATTTGCGCCACAGCAATCAAGGAAATGATGCCGGACGTGAAACTCATCGCCTTGCTCCGCAACCCTGTCGACCGTACCTATTCACACTACCAGCACAAGGTTCGAGTCGGAAAAGAAACGCTCTCATTTCAGGAAGCGCTTGAACAGGAACCGATACGCTTACAAGCGGCGCTGGAGCGGTTGGGCGAAGTCGACTTCTACGCGAGCGCGATTTACCGTATCTCCAATCGCAGGCAAATTACGCAGTTTTCGGCGGAGGCGTTCGCGTTTGCTCATTTGCACCTAAATCGTATGCCTGCTGTCAGTGGTAGCACGCTTTTCCGCTTGGGGCGTGGCGTGCTATACTTTTGCATAATACATTCGTTCTAAACCGGAGCGCCGCATGACCAACCGCGAGATCGCCGAGATATTCGACAAGATCGCCGACATGCTGGAAATTCAGGGCGAAACTTCGTTTCGCGTCCTCGCCTATCGCCACGCGGCGGAAGCGATCAACGAACTCCCGCGCGACATCCACGCGGTCGCTGCTGCGGATGAGTTGGAAACCATCCCGTTCATCGGCAAAACCCTCGCCGACAAGATCACCGAAATGCTGGATACCGGCAAGCTGGAATTCTACGAGAAGCTGCGCGCCGAAGTCCCCGAAGGCGTGGTCGATATTCTGCACATCAACGGCGTCGGACCCAAGAAAGCCAAGCAGTTCTGGGAGGCGGGCATCACCTCGGTGGAGGCACTGGAAGCCGCCGCCCAAGCGGGCAAGCTCAACGGACTGCCGGGCATGGGCGCGAAATCGCAGGCGAAAATCCTCGAAGGCATCGAATCGCTGAAGCGGCGTCAGGCGAACACTCGAATCTTGCTGGGCGTGGCGCTGCCGCTCGCGGAAAGTATGCTGCAGCGGCTGCTCGACCTACCCCAGTCGATTAAGGGCGCGGTCGCCGGGAGCATCCGGCGCGGTCGCCCGACTATCGGCGACGTGGACTTGCTGGTTGCCAGCACCGATCCCATGCCGATTATGGACACGTTTGTCGGTTTCCCGGAAGTGGCTCGGATTCTCGGTCACGGCGAATCGAAAAGCTCGGTGGAACTGCACAGCGGCTTGCAGGTCGATCTACGGGTGCTGGCGCCGGAGCGCTGGGGCACAGCGCTGCAATATTTCACCGGATCGCAGGCGCACAGCATTCATATACGTGAAATCGCGCTGGCGAAGGGACTCAGCCTGAGCGAACACGCTTATACCCCGGTCGATGACAAGGGCACGCCGACAGGCGCGCCGCAAATCCTGTGCGCGACCGAAGCAGAAGTCTACACGCAGATCGGCTTGCCGCTGATCCCGCCGGAAATCCGCGAGGACTGGGGCGAGATCGAGGCGGCGCAGGCGAACAAGCTGCCCCACCTGATCGAGCTGGCGGACATGCGCGCCGATCTGCACATGCACACGGTCTGGAGCGATGGCAAATTCAGCGTCCGCGAGATGGCGGAGGCGGCGCAGGCGCGCGGGCGCGAGTACATCTGCATCACCGATCACTCGAAGGGCGCGACCATCGCCAACGGCTTGAGCGTCGAGCGGCTGATGGAGCAGCACGAGGAAGTGCGCCAAGTGGATGCCGAGATGCGCCCGTTCCGCGTGTTTCACGGGACCGAGATGGAAATCCGCGCCGACGGCACGCTAGATTTCCCCGACGAGCTGTTGGAAAAGCTGGATTTCGTGATCGCCTCGCTGCACATCGGCTTGCGCCAGCCGCGCGAGCAGGTGACGGCGCGCATCCTGAACGCGATCAATAACCCACACGTCGATCTGATCGGGCACCCGCGCGGGCAGTTGGTCTTGGAGCGCGACCCAGCCGATTTAGATATGGACTCGGTGTTCGACGCCGCGAAAACCAGCGGGATCGCGTTGGAAATCAATGCCAATCCGCATCGGCTCGATCTGGAAGCGCAGTACGCCCGCCGCGCGGTCGAGATGGGCATTCCGCTCTGTATTGACACCGACGCCCATCGAATCGAGGAGATGGATTTGCTGCGATTCGGTATCATCACGGCGCGGCGCGGCTGGGTAGAAGCGCGCTCGGTGATCAATACGTGGACGCTCGATCAGTTTCTCGAATGGGTACAGAGGCGAGGTCATCATGCCTGACAATCTGGACGACACACAGGAACCCACCGGGACGCAGCCGGTCAGCCTGCCGGAGTGGAAGTCCGCGCCGCCGCGCACGCCGACGCCCGCCAGCGGGCACGTTCAGCAGACTTCGCAGCATTCCTCGCGGCGCAAGCGTAGGCGGGGCAGTCAGGGGGCGCTCTATCTGCCTGCGTGGTCGGTCGGCTTGATGCTGCTGCTGGTGTTCGGCATCACCGGGGCGATCATCATGCTGGTGATCACGCTGGGGGGCGGCAACCAGCCCGGCGGCGAGCCGCAGGTGATCATCATCACCGCCGGACCGACCGATACGCCGGAGCCGAATCAAACCGCGTCGGTCGCCGGAGTCGAGCCGCTTCCGAATTTGCAGGGCCCGCTGCCCACTTTCGGACTGGAAGGACCGACGCTCGAAGCCATCCCCACCGCCACCGCAACTCCGCCGGACATCACCGTCGGCGCGACCGTGATCGTCAACACCGATCAACTGCGGGTGCGACCATCGCCCGGTCTGGACAACAAGGAACTGTTCTACGCTGCGCAGGGCGACCGTTTCACCGTGGTCGGCGGACCGCAGGTCGCCAGCGACATCACGTGGTGGCACATTCAGGACGAGAATGATCCCACCCGCGACGGCTGGGCTGCCGCCGATTACCTCGACGTAGACGTTTCCGGTCAATAGAACGATGCCCGTGACCTTGTGGAGAGCCTAATGTCTGCTGATCTGGCGGAGCGCGCAGTCGAACTGCGCAACCAGTTGAATTACCACATTTATCGCTACAACGTCCTCGCCGACCCGGTGATCACCGACCCGGAGTACGACGCGCTCTACAACGAACTCAAGGCGCTGGAAATCGCGCATCCCGAACTGATCACGCCGGATTCGCCCACCCAGCGCGCCGGGAGCGATCTATCGGAGGATTTTCCCAAATCCCGCCACGTCGCGCTGATTTTGAGTCTCGCCAACGCCTACAACGACGACGAAATCCGCGCGTGGGAGGAGCGCAATCTGCGGCTGCTGCCCACCGGAACTGAGTTGAACTACATGCTGGAGCCGAAGCTCGATGGCTTGACGGTGGTGCTGACCTACGAACACGGCATCCTCACACTGGCTGCGACGCGCGGCAACGGCGAGATCGGCGACGTGGTGACACCCAACATCCGCACCATTCGCTCTATCCCGCTGCGGATTCCCACCAATCCCGACCAGCCGCCCGCTCCCGAACGGCTGGTGGTGCGCGGCGAGGTGATGTATCTCAAGAAGGACTTCGAGGCGCTCAACCAGCGCCAAGCCGAGCAGGGCTTGCCCGTGTTCATCAACGCCCGCAACGCCGCGTCGGGTGCGCTCAAGCAGAAGGATTTCCCGCGTCACCGCCTCGCGCCCACTGACCGCGTTCTTCTATGCGGTGGTCGAGTCGGTTGGGATAACGCTGGATAAGCAGTCGAAATTGCTGGAATACTTGCGGGATATGGGATTCCTCACCGCGCCGGATTCCCACTTCTATCCCGCGTTAAGCCACATTATCCAGCAGATTCCCACGTGGGAATCCCGCAGAAACCAACTCGATTACGAGATCGACGGCGTGGTGATCAAGGTGAACGACCTGAATATCGCGCGGGAACTGGGCGTTGTGGGAAAAGACCCGCGCGGCGCGCTCGCCTACAAATTTCCCGCCGTCGAAGCCACCACCAAGCTGCTCTCGGTGGTGGTGAACGTCGGGCGAACCGGGCGGGTCGTGCCTAACGCGGTGCTGGATCCGGTGTTCATCGGCGGGATCACCGTGAGCAACGCCACGCTGCACAACTTCGACTACGTGAATCTGCTGGATATTCGGGTCGGCGATACCGTGATCGTCAAGCGGGCGGGCGACGTGATCCCCAACGTGATCGGACCCGTCTTGAGCGCGCGCGACGGCAGCGAGCAGCCGATTCTGCCGCCGGAGCGCTGCCCTTTCTGCGATACGCCGCTGATTCACCCGGAAGGCGCGGTCGATTGGCTGTGCCCGAACGTCCACTGCCCGGAGCGGGTCTATCGGCAGGTGGAGTTCTTCGTCTCGCGCGGGGCGATGGACATCGACGGTATGGGCGGGCAAACGGTCAAGACGCTGATCGCGCAGGGCTTGATACAGGACGAGGGCGACATTTTCTCGGTCACCGCCGAGCAGTTATGCCGCTGGAAAAGTTCGCCGACAAGCGGGTGCAAAATCTGCTCGCGTCGATTGAAGCCGCCCGGCATCGCCCGCTGGATCGGGTGATCACGGCGCTGGGCATCGAGGGCGTTGGCTCGACGGTGGCGGCGGCGCTGGCGGCTGGCTTCGGCTCGGTGGATGCATGGCGGCTGCCAGCGTCGAGACGCTGGAAACGGTCGAAGGGATTGGCGCGGTGCTGGCGGAGAGCATCCCCACATGGTTCGCCGACCCGTATCACCAGAGCGTGCTGGATAAGCTGCGCCGCGCCGGAGTCAACCTAGAGGCGGAGGCGCGCGAGCAGGCGGGGCATCAACTGGACGGGCAGACCTTCGTCCTGACCGGGACGCTGCCCACGCTCACGCGAGAGCAGGCGACCGCGCTGATTGAGGATCACGGGGGGAAAGTGGTCAGCAGCGTGAGCAAGAACACCAGCTATCTGCTGATGGGCGACTCGCCGGGGAGCAAGGCGGAAAAAGCCGCCAAGCTGGGCGTCCCGGTGATCGGCGAGGACGATCTGCGGCGACTGCTGGATGGTCAAACTTGATTCTCACCAGCGTTAGAATATCATAGGCGGATGCTCGCAGGGGCGGGTCTGAGACCCGCCCCTACCCTTCATGGAAATTGGATAACTGACATGAACGGCACCATTATCATCAAGCAGGATCGGGAAAAGCCGATCCGCAACCAGCATCCCTGGATTTTTTCCGGCGCGATTGACGAGGTGCGCGGGAATCCCACACCGGGTGAGATCGTGACGGTGGTATCCCACAACGGGACGTTTCTGGCGCGCGGCTACTGGAATCCCACATCGCAAATTCAGGTGCGGATTCTGACGTGGCAGGACGAGCCGATTGACGAAGCTTGGTGGCGGCGGATGCTCAAGCGGGCGGTGGACGCGCGCGGCGACCGCCTCGCCTGCCGCCTGATCAACGCCGAGAGCGATTACCTGCCCGGTCTGGTGGTGGATCGCTACGAACACTGGTTGGTGCTGCAAGCCCTGACCCTGCACATCGACCAGAACAAGACCCGGATTGAACGCCTGCTGCGCGAAATCTTCGAGGAAAAGAAGATCGCCATCCGGGGCGTCTACGAGCGCAGCGACGTGGACGTGCGCCGCAAGGAGGGTCTGCAAGAGGAAGCCGGGCTGCTCTGGGGCGACCATGCCCCCGACGAAGTGGCAATTCTCGCACAGGGCGCGCGCTTCTGGGTCGATGTGCAGCACGGGCACAAGACCGGCTTCTACCTCGACCAGTGCCCCAATCGGCATCTGCTGCAAGCATTGGTGAGCCGCCGCATCGACGAGCGGCTGTCCGGCGACACCCTCAACCTGTTCAGCTATACGGGCGGGTTCGGGATTCACGCGCTGCTCGCAGGTGCAGAACGGGCGGTCAACGTGGATGGGTCGCGCGAGGCGCTGGAACTGGCGGAGCGCAATCTGCACCTGAACGAACTGCCTGAAGATCGCGCCGAGTTCATTCAAGCCGACGTGTTCGAGTACCTGCGGGATAGGGTCGCCGAGGGGCAACAGTTCGACGTGGTGATTTGCGACCCGCCTAAGTTCGCCAACAGCGCCCAGCAGGTCGAGCGGGCGGCGCGCGGCTACAAAGACCTCAACCTGAACGCCTTCAAAGTGATCAGGTCCGGCGGCTATTTGATGACCTTCTCCTGCTCCGGCGCGGTCAGCCGCGACCTGTTCCAGAAGATCGTGTTTGGGGCGCTGGCGGACTCCGGTCGTCAGGCGCAGATTATCCAGCAGCTTAGCGCGGGTGAGGATCACCCGGTCGCGCTGACCTTCCCGGAGGGGGAATATCTCAAGGGGCTGCTGCTGCGGGTGTACTGAAGTTAAAAGTTGAAGGTTAAAAGTTAAAAGTCGTCTCGGTGGTGGTTTAACATTGAACTTTTAACCTTCAACTGTCCTTGCTTGTTCGTCTGCGAGCTTCTTGATTTTGGCGAAGGTTTCGTACCAACTGACCTCGCTCAAGCCGAGCTTTTCGCGGATGGCGGTCGGATCGACGCCCGCGCGGTAATCGCGGACGGCGCTCGTCCAGCGCAGCATCTCAAACGAGATTTTCGCCGGAATACTCGCACTCAAATCTTCGAGGATGTATTCGAGATTGCGCGCGGTGCAGTTGATCAGGGTGGTTTTCGGCGTGTACTGCGCCAGATACTCGTCCAGAATCGGCAGCCAGTCGAGGTCGAGCGGGATGATCCGCTCCTTGTAGACGTTCTTGGCGCTCTGATGCCGCACGATCAGCGTCGGCTTTTCGTCGCGGGTCAGGTCTGCCGGAGTCAGGCGCATGGTCTCGCTTTTCTTGATCCCGGTATCCAGCAACAGGCGGAACAGCATCTCCGGGCGAGCATCCGGCTTGTCGCCGCCCCGCAGATAGTGCGCCTGCGCGATCACCTGCGCCACCTCGTCGGGTGAGAGGATGATCGCCAGCGGCGCAGGACCGGAGCGCTGAAGCAGCGCCCGCGCCGGATCGTGCGCAATCGCGCTGATTTCGGTCAGCCACTTGAAGAACACTTTGAGCGTGGTCACGCGGCGGGCGTAGGTCTTGCGGCTGCACGGGACGCCGCGCCCATGTTCCATCCAGTCCAGAAATCCGTTCAGGTCGGTGGTGTTGAAGCTGCCCACCGCCAGCTCGTCGCCGCCGTGTTCCATCAACAACTGCAAGTCGGACGTGAACGACTTGACCGTATAATCGGACTTGCCCTCACGGATCAAATGGCGCTGAAACAGCGCGATGCTGTCGCGCAGGCGGGTGTGCGGGTTCAGGTCGTCTTCGGACGCCGGGAGAAAAAGCGGGAGTTGGTGAATGTCCGACATGCTGCCCTTCTCTCTAAACCTGCTTCAAACCTAGCACAAGTGTGCAATCCGTGTCAATATTTCGCCTGATTATCGAACCGAGACCCGAAAGTAGGCTTCGTGTCGCTTCGTGATTGCCTTGATTCCAGCCAAACCCAACCGGAAGCGCCTTCCCGGTTCACCGCCAGCCTGATCGCCTCGTGCAAACCGCGACCAACCTCCGCCCTGACCGTGCCGTTCTCGGCGTTCACGGCGGTGAGTCGCGTGAACCCGGTGCTGATCGTGTATAGCTGGCGACCCAACGCCAGCTTCGGGGAGTGCATCGCCTCGCTGCGGCGCGTCTATACCCTGCTGATGGTCGAGGTCGATCTGCTGTCGCGCGTCATTCGCCCCTTCGAGCGGCTGCTGCGTCTGCTCGGCGTTTGGGATCAGCATTACGCTCGGCTGAGCAGCCGACGCAGCTTCGTCCTGCGCGACCTTGCCCCGCTTCAAGAACTGCTGGCATGGAAGCCCGATCTGCGCCGCGATCTGGAAGCGGGCGACCTGCCGAGCGACCCGGATTTCCGCCTCTCGCTGGAGAACTATCTGCTGCGGCGAGGACATCGCGGCTGCGGCGAACTCGACCTCGCGCGTCCGCGCTTGGACGACGCACCGGAAGCCTTGATCCCTCTGCTCTTGCAGCCCCCGCCGCCGAAACCGCCGCTGTCGCTGGGCGGTTGGCTCACGCTGCCGATTTGGTGGCTGGCGAGGCGAAATGTCCGCTCCCGCGATACCGTGCGCGACGCTGCCATGTTCACGACCGCCTATCTGCGTAAGACCCTGCTCGCGCTCGCCGAAGACGCGGCTGCTAAAGGGCTGCTGCCCAACCGCGACGCGATCTGGGAGATGGACATAGACGCGGTGACGAAGCTTGACGAAAAGCTGCTTACCACCGATGAAAATGCTTAATCAGCGCCGGAGCGTCCACGCAGAGGTGCCGTAAACCTCCGCGTCCAGCCGCCCGGCGTGATCCCGCTCGGCTGCCGTGAGGTCGCCGGGCGCGAAGTCAACCCCGAAGGCTTCGACAAAGCCCGCCACCAGCATATCGGCGCCGCTCTGCCACTCGATTTCCCTGCCGAGCGCCTCCGCCAGCGTGATCGACCTCGCCCGCACCTGCCGCCGGGCTTCGGCGCGGGCGGCTTCGTCCGGGTAGACCAGCACCTCGCAAATGCGGGCGAGGTCGCCACACAGGGGCAGCGATCCATGCTGAAGCAGTCCCTCGCGGCGGCGCACCTGCGCGCTGCCGATCAGCTTGCGCCCGCCGACGGTGATCTCGTAGTGCGACGGCGTCTCGAAGCAGACCGGACTGAGCGGTTGGTCGCTCTCCGAATCGGCGCGATCCGCGTGCGCCCGCGCGCCCAGCCGATTCAGCGCCGCCAGCAGCGCCCCGCTGATGCGTCGGTAGCTTTCGATCACCCCCTGCCCCGCCAACGGATCGGACTTGGGCAGCGCGAGGCTGTAGGTGAGTTCGTCGGCGTGCAGAATCGCGCGCCCGCCGGTCGGACGGCGCACGATCCCCCACCGGCGCGCGTCCAGTCGAGCGAAGTCCGCTTCTCGCGCCCGCTGCCCATAGCCCAGCGACAGGCAGGGGGGCGTCCATCCGTAGAGCCGCAGGGTCGGCGGCGCATCACCCGCGCCTACCGACGCGAGAATCGCCTCGTCGACCGCCATGTTTCGGCTGCCGAGCGTGGGCTGATCGTAGAATAACCGCCATTGACGCATAATTCCGCCTTGCCTATACTCAATCAGATATGCACGGATACCGGGTTGCCCAATATGTTTGATTTTGAGACCGACAAAGACGATCCGCGTTTTTCACCCACTGGCGCCGCGCCGAAAAAGATCGCGCAGCCAGCCCCAGTCGGGCAGCCAGCCCCAATCGACCAGCCGATTCCCATACCTCCGCCGATCCCTCACTTCAATATGCCGCGTCCGCCGTCTGCGCCGCGCCGCCGTAGTTGGGCGTGGGTCGTACTCGCGGTCGCGCTGGTTTTTGTCGTGAGCCTCGGCAGCGTCTCGCTCGCCATCTTTGCAGAGGCAAACCGTCCAAGCGAGGTCGCAACGCCGCAAGTCACGACGACGGTGCTGCCGACTCCGGTGGACGCGCGAATACATTATGATGCGCCAACTTCAGTCCCGGTCACGACCGAGCTGACGCTCGACGACGGCAGCAGCATCGTTTTGGAGCCGTGGGACGGCGCCTCGCGGCTGACGATTCTGCTGATGGGCATCGACCGCCGAACGGGTGAAACCGGACTGTTCTACCGCACCGATACCATGATGCTGATCAGCTTCGATCCGGTCAGCAATCAGCTTGGGCTGCTCAGCATCCCACGCGACCTGTGGGTGGATATTCCCGGCTACTACCAGCAGCAGCGCATCAACACCGCGCTAGAAGTCGGCGAGTCTAGGAAAACCGGTTATGGCCCAGCGCTGGCAATGGAGACGGTTCAGAACCTTCTCGGCATGAACGTCAACAACTACGTCATCATGGATTTTAGCGCCGTCATCACGCTGGTGGATGCGGTCGGCGGGATTGACATCGACGTGCCCTATGCCATCTCCGACTACAGCTTCCCGGACATGCATTACGGCTATGACCCGCTGGTAGTCAAAGCCGGGCTTCAGCACATGGACGGCTCCACGGCACTGCAATATTCCCGCACCCGTCACGCCGACAACGACTTCGCCCGCGCGCGCCGCCAGCAGTTGGTGCTTTTCGCCCTGCGCGACCGCATCCTGAGCCTCGACTCGCTGCCTCAGTTGATCATTCAAGCGCCGAGCCTCTATGCTTCACTCAGTCGGGACATCTATACCGGGCTTTCGCTCGACCAGATCATCCAGTTGGGGCTGTGGCTCAAAGACCTGCCCGTCGACAACATTCACACGGGACAGATCGATCTGCACTATTCGTCGAACATCACGACGATAGATGGACAAGAAGTGCTGCTGCCTTACATGCGCGCAATCCCCCGCCTGATGGAGCAGGTCTTCGGCAGCGACTATAATCAATAAGCCATAAGAAAAGTGCTGAGCGATGAGCAATGAGTAAAAGAAGGTATTTACTCAGCACTCGCCACTCAGCACTCGTTCAAAAGCCCTGCCATGCCGTGTGTGCGATGTTTTGAACCTGCTTTCGCAGGGTGGGAACTCCTCTGGCGATGGGGTCTTGGCTCGCGCCTATCACCTTGCTGCCAAACACGAGTCCCCTCATAGGGGTGTTGGCTCAAAACCCGGCGCGACATCACGCGCACGGCAGGTGGAATCTGTTATACCAGCGGCATTTGAGCGTGTAAAGGGTGATTTTATCGGTTTTGCGCGATTCTTAACCGGGAAAACAAACGCTTAAACCGACGCTGCCTCACAGAGTTTAACACGTCGCAGGGGCACGGCAGGTCGTGCCCCTGTGCGTTCGTGTAAAAGGGGTTAATCCATGCTCACTTCGGCGGTGGGAGCTTCCAGTCCCAAGCCCTGCGCCACCCCACGCCCGTAAGCGGGATCGGCTTTGGTGAAGTGGGCGATTTGACGCTCCTGAATGTAAGTCGGAATGCCCTTCATGCTGCCGACGATGTTCTCGATCAGCCGCGCCTGCGCGTCGGGGGACATCAGCCGGAACAGGTTACCCGGTTGGGTGTAATCGTCGTTGCCATCTCGATGATCGTAGCGCGCGCCGTCGCCATCCGCCGGGAACGGCGGCTCGGCGACGTCCGGGTTCTGCGCGGGACCGCCCATGCTGTTCGGCTCGTAGTTGGGCTGACCGCCGGAGTTGCCGTCGAAGCGCATGTAGCCGTCGCGCTGATAGTTGTTGACCGGCACGTGCGGGCGGTTGACCGGGAGCGTCTCGTAGTTCGCGCCCAACCGATAACGATGCGCGTCGGTGTACGCCATGATGCGCCCTTGCAGCATCTTGTCCGGTGAGAAGCTGATGCCGGGGATGAGGTTCGCGGGCGCAAAGGCTGCCTGCTCCACTTCGGCGAAGTAGTTCTCCGGATTGCGGTTGAGTTCGATGATGCCGACCTCAATCAGCGGGAAATCGGCGTGGGGCCAGACTTTGGTCAGGTCAAAGGGATTGTACGGGAACTGCTCGGCTTGCTGGTCGGTCATCACCTGAATCGACATGCGCCACTTCGGGAAATCGCCGTGATCGATGGCGTAGAACAGGTCTTGAGTTGCGTAGTCAGGGTTGGAACCCGCCAGTTCTTCGGCGTCCGACGCCATGAGGTTGCGAATCCCCTGCATGGTCTTGACGTGGAACTTCACCCAGATACGCTCGTTCTTAGCGTTGATCAGGCTGTAGGTGTGGCTGCCGTAGCCGTTCATGTAGCGGAAGCCGTCCGGCGTGCCCCGGTCGCTGAACAGGATAGTCACCTGATGCAGCGACTCAGGCGAGAGCGACCAGAAATCCCACATCATGGTGGGGGATTTGAGGTTGGTCATCGGCTCGCGCTTCTGGGTATGGATGAAATCCGGGAATTTCAGCGGGTCGCGGATGAAGAAGACCGGCGTATTGTTGCCCACCAAATCCCAGTTGCCCTGCTCGGTGTAGAACTTCATGGCGAAGCCGCGCGGGTCGCGCGCCGTGTCCGCCGATCCCTTCTCGCCGCCGACGGTCGAGAAGCGCAGGAAGCATTCGGTCTTTTTGCCGACTTCGCTGAAGACCACCGCCTTCGAATACCGGGTGATGTCGTTGGTGATGGTCAGCGTGCCGTAAGCGCCCGCGCCTTTGGCGTGAACCACGCGCTCCGGGATGCGCTCGCGGTTGAAGTGCGCGAGTTTTTCCAGCAGATGGAAATCCTGAATCAGAACCGGACCGCGCGGTCCAGCCGTAATCGAATTCTGGTTATCGCTCACCGGAGCGCCGGAAGCTGTCGTCAGCGTCTTGTTCGTTGAATCGGTCATGGAGATTTCTCCTCACCTACTCGAATTGTTCCGATAGATGCTATGCCAGAATTTTAGCACGCGCCGCCGGGATTGTCATTTATTTAGCGTAGCAAAAGAATGAGAAACTGCGAAGGAAATCGCGTTATCGCAGACGATCCAGCCGACACGGTGGGTTGATTTGAACCTCGGCAAGCGGAGTCACGGGCAGCGGCAGGTCCCCACAGACGGCATAGTAAGTCGCACCGTCGAAGCGGCTCGCCAGCGCAGCGGCTTGATCAGGCGAAGGCTGCCACACGATCTGTCGCTCGGCGTAGAACTCGACCGCCATCCCGACGGTCGGCACGTTGCTGAGGATCAGGTCATGGGGCGTGGTCTGCTCGTCGACGACCTGAGCGAACGCGAGTCCGCTGGCGTCGTCGCTGCCGCTGTAAAGCTCCCGCAGATAATAGACGGTCGAAGGCAGCGCAGACACAATCAGCACCGCGATACCGATCAGCGTGCAGCAGGTCATGGCGAAGCGGAGCAGCGCCTCGTTATACCCGAAGATCAGCGTAGGTAGGTCAGCCAGCCACACCGCCAGCGGCGGATGATGGGTGTAAGGCTCAACCGCGCCCAGCAGATCGCTGTTGGTGTCGATGATGCCGCCCAGCGAAAAGAAGCCGTGAAGCTGCCAATTGCGCGCCGCGACGCTAAACCACGCGCCATTGGCGTCCTGATGCCCGAACCACATCGCGCCGATCCGAATGGTGAGCAGCGCCTACGCCATCAGCAGCAGCGCAACCACACAAGGCGAAATCGGGGATTTCTTGGACACAAACACCATCCTGCGGAGAAAAAGAGAGCGCACTCTCTTGAGTACGCTCTCTTCTCACTATACCGCGAATCCCGGCGGGCTTGCGTTGTTATTTGCGCGCTTCTTCCGGCTCGACCACGCGGATGTGCAGCTCCTCTAGCTGCTTGGGCGCCGCTTCCGATGGCGCGTGCGCCATGATGTCCGCCCCCTGCTGAGTCTTGGGGAAGGCGATCACCTCGCGGATGTTGGTTTCGCCGGAGAACACCATCACCAAGCGGTCGATTCCGGACGCGATCCCGCCGTGCGGCGGCGCGCCGTACTCGAAGGCTTCCAGCATGTGCCCGAACTGGGCGCGCGCGCTGTCCATCGTCTGCCCGATCAGCGGGAAGATTTTCTCCTGAATGGCGCGGTCGTGGATGCGGATGCTCCCGCCCGCGACTTCCTGCCCGTTGCAAACCAGATCGTACTGCGAGCCGCGCGCTTTGCCCGGATCGGTATCGAGCAGCGGCAGGTCTTCCGGCAGCGGCATGGTGAACATATGCTGCGACGGGTCCCAACGCTTTTCTTCCTCGTTCCAGTAGAATTCCGGGAAGTCGATCACCCACAGGAAGCAGAGCACGTCCGGGTCAATCAGGTTGAGTTCCTGCGCGATGTGCTGGCGCAGCGCGTCGATGACCAGATACACGGTGTCACGGAAATCGGACATGAACAGCAGCAGGTCGCCCGGCTCGGCTTCCAGCCGCTCGAACAGCTCCACCTGCTGCTCGACCGTGAAGTATTTGCCGATGGGTCCCTTGACCTCGCCTTCCTCGTTTTCAGGCAACGCCATCCACGCCAAGCCCTTCGCGCCCACCGATTTCGCCAGAGTCTCCAGTTCCTCGTTGAGCTTACGCAGCGCAGTGCCGCTCCGCAGCGCCAGCTTGGGCGCGCGGATCACCTTGACCGGCTTCCCGGCGGCGACGTTGCTCACGAACACTGGGAAGGCGCTCTTTCCGGCGATGTCGCTCACGTCCACCGCTTCCAGCCCGAAGCGCAGGTCAGGCTTATCCGAGCCATACTTCTCCATCGCCTCGGTGTAGGTGATGCGCTTGAAGGGGACGTAGGTCGGCTCGCGCCCACCGATCTCGCGGGCGAGGCTGAGCATCAGTCCTTCCATCAACTGCATCACGTCCTCGCGCTCGACGAAGCTCATTTCGAGGTCAAGCTGTGTGAATTCCGGCTGACGGTTGCCACGCAGGTCTTCGTCACGGAAGCAGCGAGCGATCTGGAAATAGCGCTCGTAGCCCGCCACCATGAGTAGCTGCTTCAACTGCTGCGGACTCTGCGGCAGCGCGTAGAAAGTCCCCGGCAGCAGGCGGCTGGGCACCAGAAAGTCGCGCGCGCCTTCCGGCGTGGTCTTGAACAGGATCGGCGTCTCGATTTCCAGAAAGCCGCGCGCGTCCAGATAATCGCGGATGAACTTGACGATCCGGTGGCGGAGGATGATCTTGTCCTGCACCGAGGGGCGACGCAGATACAGATAGCGATAGCGCATCTTGGACTCTTCATCGACCGATTCGTCGCGGCTGATCAAGAATGGCGGAGTCTTTGCCGCATTCAGCAGCGTGATCGCATCCGGGATCACCTCGATGTCCCCGGTCGCAAGCTGCGGATTGGCGGTTCCTTCCGGGCGCAGCGCCACCGTGCCGTGTACCTGAATCACGTACTCGCTGCGCAAGCTGCTGGCGACCGCGTGCGCCTCCGGCTGCTGCTCCTGATCGATGCGGATTTGGGTGATGCCCCAGCGGTCGCGCAGGTCGATGAAGATCAGCCCGCCCTGATCGCGGCGGCGGTTGACCCATCCCGCCAGCGTGACCTCCTGCCCGACATTGACTGCGCGCAGCTCTCCGCAGGTCTTGGTTTTAAGCATAATGACTCCGGGAATAAGACCATTCGCCAAACGCTCAAAGAGTAGCATATCGCCACGCGGAAATAAAGCGTAAGAATCAGCGATTGGTGGTTCGCGGTCCGTGGTTCGCTTTTAGGAGAGGCGCGCGGATTTCTGCATCGTCGCTTGGCGGAAATGACACCCCATCACAGCCGTTCATGCCGTGAATCGGTAGGGGCAGACCCGTGTGTCTGCCCCCGAATGTTCACAGCTTCATTTTGCTGATCGCTGCTTACGCCGTGTGAAGAAACCCGCCCGCCAGTTGACGATCCACCCAGCGCGCGATGAACGGGTAGCGGTAGTCGCGCCCGTTGTAAGTCTCGATGGCGGCGTAGGTGCCGTAGAAGATCATCGCAATCGGCATGACCACAATCGCGCCCAGCAGCGCCACGCCCACCAGTCCCCAGAACGGCACGAGGATGAAGCCGACCAAAATCACCACCGCCAGCAGCGCGATCACCATGCCGATGCCCCAGACCACGCCGCCGACCAGCAGCAGCAGGAACGCGCCCACCGTGCCGATCAACTGCAAGACGAAGGCTTGCAGCGCGTGGAAGGCGACGAAATCCGATTTCTGGCGGAACATGAAGTAGATCACCAGCGGGATGAAGATGCTCAGCGGCACAATCGCGCCTGCGCTCAAGAAGCCGCCCAGCAGCGTCACCCACACGCTGCCGTGCGCGACCGCCGCCCACAATTTCTCGTCGTCGCTGACGCGCAGCGTGCTGTAGCTGCGGGGCATGGCTTTGCGTTTGCCTTTGGGACGATCCACGTCCGCCTCGCCGTAGTAGCGGCGCTCGTATTCCTCTACCGTTTGATCACCAGCCGACGACAGCCGCGAAACGCGCTCCTGCTCGTCGGTCTGCTGAGTCGAATCATCGCTCATGGAGGTATCCTCAGACAGCGTGAGATTCCGTTCTCATCGATTAAATGTGTCTTCACGAGTATATACGCAAATGTGAATTCGAAGGTTGCAAGCGATGTTATACTGAAATCGGAACCACGTGAAGGAGCAAGCATGAACTGGCAAGAACTACGAAAGCGCTATCCCCACAGTTGGCTGGTGGTTGAAGCCATCGGAGCGTCTACAGAGAACAATCAGCGGGTGATCCCTGAGTTTCGCTTGATCGCCTCCTTTCGCTCAGACTGGCAAGCCGCGTGGAATCATTACAAAATGGTGCATCACAGCGATAAACAGCGAGAGTACTACCTTCTACACACGGATCGTGATACGCTCGACATCGGCGTACTTGATTCCTTCTGGCGCGTTATTTCCTCATGAACGCTATCCATATTATCGACGGGCTTCCTTTTGTCGCCGCCATTGTCTACGCAAATGGTCAATCACTTCAACTCGATCAGCTTCTTTTGGATACCGGGTCTGGCGGCACGGTACTCAAAGTGGATCATCTCATCAGGCTCGGTCTCGTCCCGCTGCCCACAGATCGGCTTCGATTTTTGCACGGCATCGGCGGCGACGAAGCGGTCATCGAAAAGTCAATCGAGGCGCTGCAAGTTGGCGAACTGAGAGTCACGCCGTTTACGATCCAGATGGGCGCGATGGATTACGGAATCTCAATGGATGGCATTATCGGACTCGATTTTCTTCTGCAAACCCAAGCCGTTATTCACTTAAGGACTCTACAAATTTACGCCCCCTCGTAGGGAAAGTAATCGTTAAAAACCCGGTGCTGTGTGGTATACTGCGCGGCTATGCTCTCGAACCGCTTCACCTTCACCAAGCGTCAACTGGGCGTCCTGCTGCTGATCGGCGGGGCTGCCGCATTCGCCGCCGTCCTCAGCGTGGACGTGCTGGACGTGGGGCGCGAAGGCGGCATCGGTCCCGCGCAGCGGATCGCGCTGGGCGGCGCGGCGCTGATCGCGCTGGTGGGCTTGACCCTGATACCCATCCGTGACCAACTCGCCTGACATCCGCATCCCGCGACCGCGCCTCGCATGGAGCCTCAACCGCCTGCTGATGGCGGCGGCGCTGCTGATTTTGCTGTTCTCGTTCGCGGTCTACGTGGTCTACGCGGTCAACCTGATCCGCTTCCCGTTCGACTACGATCAGGGCGAAGGCTTCGAGCTGGTCGATACCATCATGTTCAGTCAGGGGCGCTTCCCCTATCAGGACACCAACGTTTTCCCGTTCTATTCGAGCAACTATCCGCCGCTGTTCCACGTGATCGCCGCGCCGTTCGTGTGGGTGTTCGGCGTGGGCTATTGGTACGGGCGGCTGCTGGGCTTTCTGGGGACGCTGGTCACGGCGGCAGCGATTGCCTACGCGGTCTACCGGGACGGCGGCGGGCATCGGCTGATCGCGCTGCTTTCGGGGCTGGCGTTTCTGGCGGCGAACACGGTCTATCACATCGGGCCGCTGTTCCGCCAGCACATGACTATGGTGATGTTCGAGACGCTGGCAGTGGTGGTGCTGGCGCACGCCAACGAGATCGAGGACACCCGTCAGCGCCGCCGAACCCTGTTGGTCGGCTTGGCGCTGGTGATGGCGGCGGGCTACACCAAACAACTCGCGCTGGCGACCGCGCTGGCGGTGTTCGCCTTCCTGTTCATTCGCAATCCGCGCCGCGCCATCGTCTGGGGGATCGGCTTCGGGCTGGTGGGCGGCGCGATCTTCCTGTGGATGAACCTTGCCACTAACGGGCAGTGGTGGCTCCAGACCATCACCGCCAACGTGAACCAGTACATCCCGGATCAGACCGTCGGCTTGTTCCGGCTTTGGTTCAGCCTGTACGGATTCCTGATCGTCCCGGCGGTGCTCTACGCGCTCTACGAACTCTACTTCAGCCGACTGTCGATTTACACCGTCTGGTTCGCCGCCGGGATCGCGGTCGCCCTGCTGAGCGGCAAGTGGGGCGCGGGCGACAGCTACTTCGCCACCTCGATTGCGGGGCTGTGCATCCTCAGCGGCTTGTTCGCCTCGCGGACGCTCAGCCGCGCGTGGACCTTCCCGCGCAACTACCTCAGCCACCTGCTGATCTTCCCCTTCCGGCGGATCGCGCCCGCGCTGGGGACGCTGGGGCTGATCGCCATCCCGCTGCTGTACGTCGGCTACGGACGCGCCACATTGCACATGCCCACGACCGGAGCGGTGTTCGCGCCGATTGCCCGCGCGCTGAGCCTTCAGCCGAACGCGCAGAACGCCTTTTACGACTCCGCCGGGCGAATCGCGGGCGGTTACGCCGACATCGGGCATCTGACCACCGAAGCCGACATCGAGGCGGGCTGGCACATCGTTGATTTGGTGCGGTCAACCGATAAGCCAGTTCTCAGCGAGGATGCGGCCTTCGATCTGCTGGCGGGCAAGCAGGTGATCGGCAACCCGACCCAACTGCTCAATCTGGCGAACGATGGACATTTTGATCCATCCGCCCTGATCCAAATGATCGATGAACGGACATTCGGGATGATCATCTTCCGGGCGCAGTTTTATCCGGTGGACGTGCTGCAAGCCATCGCCCGTGATTACCAGCAAGCCGACGAGATCGATATGAACGGCTTCCACTACCTGATCCTGTACCCGAAGCCGTGAACGAACGGTTGTCTCAGCCGAAGGGGGAGCGATTGTTGTTCTTCTTGTTGTTGGCGTTGACCAGCCCAATCGGGCGGCGCTGAGTCAGAAAATCGCTTTCGGCGCGCATCTGGCGCAGCAGGCTTTCAACCGAACTTTCGAGCATATCCAGCGACACGTCGGTGCGGTGATCGTGGGCGGCGAGCATCCGGGCGTGGAGCGCGACCTCGCGCACAAAAGCGCCCGGTTGGTGGATCAGGTCGGGGACGACGCCCAAATGCTCGTCGTGCCACTGCTCGCGCATGTAATGGCGCAGCATGGCTTCCGCCTGCGTCTCGTCCTGAATCGTCGGAATCACGAAGATGCGATCCAGCCGCCCCGGTCGCTTGGAAATCCGCTCGTCAATCGCTTCGGGGTAATTGGTGGTCGCCAGCAGCAGCGCGCCTTTGGGGTTGTTGGGCGATTCGATGCCATCCAGCACGTTCAGGACGCGGGCTTTGTCGTCGCCTTGCAGATAGGCGTCCAGCTCCTCGACGATCAGCAGCACCGGGTAGCGCGCCGCCGTGACCGCTTGCAGCGCCCGCTGAATCTTCTCGAACGACGCGCCGTCTCGATCCGCGCCCGACACGTAAACCACCACCCGCCCGTTGGCAATAGCGATCTTCGCCATCGCCGCGCAGAGCATGGTCTTGCCGGTTCCCGGCACGCCCGCCAGCAGCAGCTTGCGGAAGGGCGGCAGCTTCAACTGGCGGTAAATATCGACGCCCTTGTGGAAGAAGGCTTCCATGTCTTCGAGCAGCTTGTCCTTGAGATCGTCCTCAAGAATCACGTCGTCCCAATCGACGGTGGGGTCGAAGAAAGCGTCGGTGCCGCCGATGATGTACACGTCGCGGCGGCGACGGATGCGCGGTCGCACCGCGCGGGTGCAGGCGAACTCGAAGGCTGCCCACGTCTCCAGCCGATCTTCCGGCACCAGCGCCACCGCGTTCAAGTTCTGGATGTCGTCGTTGAAGTAGGCGCTGGCGTAGATCACCTCAAAGGGGTCGCCGTCCCGTGAGAATTTGAAGGCGAAAGCTCCGGCGGTCGAAGTCAGCACCATTTTCTTGCCGCGCGCGCCGTAATCGCTTATGGGCGTGATCATCGGGCAGTCGAGCGGCTCCAAACCCTCGTAGCGCGCCTTGCCGCGCATCCGACGCCCGGCTTTCACCTGACTGTGCGCGACTTTGTTGCTGCATTCGGTCGATGCCCAGACGGTCACGTATTTTCGCCCGCTCCAGCGGGCTTCCCAGACCTCACGCGCCCACCCGACCAGCGGTTCATACTGCATGGCATCCGTCCTCGTCAACCCTCTGCGCGAATCTCCACCAAAGGATTTTTGCGACAGCAGAGGTTGTGGTTTTCGCTTCATCAATGCGGTGTCCTACCCAAGCGCTGAGAGCATTATATCACTTGCGGGAACCGGATAATCGGATCACAATCTGCGTGACAGGAGACCGCCCAATGACCACCCTTTACGCGACCCATCCCCGTTACGTCGAGCATGATTTGCCCGGACATTCCGAACATGCCGGGCGCATTCGAGCCGTCTGGCGGCGGCTGGACGAGAGCGGCTTGAGCAGCCGGATGCAGGCGCTGGAACCCGAAGCCATCGGCGACGAATTGATTCTCGCCGTGCATACTCCCGATTATCTCAACCTGCTCAAGCGCATCAGCACGCAGCCGGGCTTGCATCACCTCGACGCCGACACCTATGCCAGCGATCATTCGCTGGAGATCGCGCGGCTTTCGGCGGGCGGAGCGATCGGCGCAGTGGACGCGGTGTTGAGCGGCGCGGCGGATAACGGACTGGCGGCGATTCGCCCGCCGGGGCACCACGCCATGCCCGATTATGGAATGGGTTTCTGCCTGCTGGGGAATGTCGCTATCGCGGCGCGCTACGCTCAGCAGCAGTACGGGGTCGAGCGCATTTTGATTGTAGACTACGACGTGCATCACGGCAACGGCACCGAAGCCATGTTCTACGGCGATCCGTCGGTGCTGTTCATCTCGACCCACCAATATCCGCTGTACCCCGGCACCGGGGCGGCGACCGACATCGGCGCGGGCAAGGGCGAAGGCTTCACCGTCAACATTCCGCTGCCGCCGGGCAGCGGGGATTCGACCTACGCCGCCGTCTTCGAGCAGGTGATCTGGAAAGCGGCGGAGCGTTTCCAACCGCAGTTGATGCTGGTTTCCGCCGGGTTCGATGCGCATTGGTCAGACCCGCTGGCGCTGATGAACCTCACGCTGACGGGCTATGCCTATCTCACCAGCGAGTGTTTGCGCATGGCGGATCAGTTCTGCGGCGGCAAGATCGTGTTCGTCATGGAAGGCGGTTACGACCTCGACGCGCTCGGCTACGGCGTGAGCAACATCGCGCGGGTGCTGTTGGGTGACTCGCCGACCGATCCGATGGGCGAGCCGTCGTTTCAGCGACCGGAGCCGGACATTTCGGCGCTGCTCAGCCTGCTGAAGAAGCTGCACCACCTGTAACTGCGCAGATATTCAAGGGCGAGGCGTACCTCGCCTCTACCGTTCGATTTGCTGAAGTCGAAACTCAAGGGCTGGGATCGGGCGGAACTACGGCGGACTGCGCTTTCGAGCGCTCGGCTCGGCGCAGCAGCACCAGCACGAACCAGATAATCAGCGTCGCGCAGAGCGCCAGCAGCCACGCGCCCACGCCCACCGCCATCCCCACCGCCGCCGTGATCCAGATGCTCGCGGCGGTGGTCAAGCCGTGAATGTCGCGCCTGCCCTTGAGGATGGTGCCCGCGCCCAGAAAGCCGATACCCGGCAGGATTTGCGACGCCACCCGCGACGGATCGCCGCCGGGGAACGCCATGTAGGATAACAGCGTGAACAAGCACGCGCCCACGCCCACCAGCATGTGGGTGCGCAGCCCGGCATCCCACTGCTTGCGCTCCCGATCCATGCCGATTAAGCCGCTCAGGAACGCCGCCAGCAGGAGTTGAAAAACGGCGACGAACTGCTGCTCCAGACTCATCTAGTGATTCGCTTCGATTTCTTTCCGCAGGTCGCTCATGCGATCCTGAAAGTCCCGCATCTGCTGCTGCTGCGCCTCGTAGCGCTCGCTGAGGACTGCGAGGCGGCTGAAAATCGGCGTGAGCACCTGCGTGCCATATTGGGTCAGGCGGTTGCGCTCTTTCTGGGTCAGGTTGTCCAGCGCCTCGTGATAGGTCTTTTCGATCTCGTCCACGCGGGTGTTCAATTCGCGCTTGGTGTCTTCGCTCACCCGGCGATAGTAGCGGAGCGCCACCGCACCGCCAACAAGTCCCCCGAACGCGGCGAGAGCAAATGCGGGACCCGCCAGCGCCGCCGCGCCGATGCCGATCAGGGGTCCCGGCGTGCCCACCGATGCGACAATCGCCACCACCAAACTGAGCAGCGCCGCGCCCGCGCCCATCGTGAAGCCGTTCATGTTGGTCTGGAACACCCGCTGCATCTCGCCGATCACGCGCCCACTGGAATAGGATTTCAGTTCGGCTTCGGCGAGGTTGATCGCGTCCTGAAGCGCTTCGCGCTGCTCGGCGTAGATGCCCGCATCCAGCCCGGTGAGTTCCTGATCCAGCAGGTCGCGTAGCTGGTTCAGCCGCTCAATGATGCTGCGCCAGTACAGGCGGCTGTTGTCGATCAGCGCGTTGATGTAGCTGGCGGTCGCCTCGTCGATGTCGCGCAGCGCCCGCCCGATCACCTCATCCTGAAACTGCTGCTGAAGCTGTTCCCGGCTGGACGCGCGCCCGATCTTGCGGATCGACAGGTTCTCGTTGATGAACTGCAAGCCGCGCAGCCGCATCCCCTCGAACACGCTGTCGATCTGCGCGCGGGCGGCGGCAAGCTGACCGCTCAAGCCAGTGGACTGGGTTTCCAACTCGCGCTGAACGTCGCGCACTTTGACCGTATCCGCGCTGACCAGATCGGCATGAGACTTCACTGCGTCGTAGTATTTGTTGACCACCCGCCGCGCCATGTCCAACTGCGCCAGCAGCTTTTGCTGCGCGGGCGGCGTCTCGTTGTACACGCCGCGCAGGTGCGCCTTGACCGCATCCATGCCGCTGTCAACCGCGCTGCTGCCCTCGCGGGTGGCTTTGAGCGCCGCTTTCGCCGACACCATGAACAGCAGCGGCTTGAGGTCGAGCAGTTCCTCGACCTGCCGCTCGACGAAGCGCCGCACTTCCTGCCGCTCCGGTGGATTCAGCAGGTCGATCTGGTTGACCACCAGAATGATCTTTTTGCCATAGTCGCGCGCCAGTTCCAGATACAGCCGCTCGGTTTCCGCCAGCGCACGCTTGGCGGAAATCACGAAGATCACCAGATCGCTGCGGTGCAGGAAGGCTTTAGCGGTTTTCTCGTGCTTCTGGAACACCGACCCGGTGCCGGGCGTATCCACCAGCGAGACGCCGGGCGCGCCGGTGTTCGGATGCGTCCATTCGTAGATGCCATCCTCGCGGATGTTGGGCTTGCGATTCACGCTGTCGCCGTAGCGGATCACGTGGATGGCTTCGGTAGTGGGCGTGATGCCCATCGCCAGCAGATCGTCGCCCAGCAGCGCGTTGATGAAGGTCGATTTCCCGGCGTTGAACTCGCCGATCACCACCACCAGAAAGAACATATCGCGCAAGTCCTGCGCCACGTCCAGCAGGCGCTCGCGATCCGCCGACGCCGGGTCGCCCAGTTCGGCGAGCGCCGCCGCCAGATCGAGCAGCAAATTCACTTCCCGCTCGCGGTATGCCGCCAGCGGACCTTCAAGCGTTGTGGGCACGTATGTCGTCAACCTACCTCACCCCTTACCGCGTGTTTTCCACGTTCTTGTCTATCTTTTTCGTCGTAGGGGCGCAGCGTGCTGCGCCCCTACGAACGCCATTTTCTTGGCGTCTTGGCGGTTCAACTTTCATCCCGGCAGGCGCACGCCCATCAGCGTGGGCTTGCCCATGCCCGCGAGATCAGCCTCGATTTTGGTGATCTCCTGCCCCGCCGCTTGCAGCCGCTTGAGTTGATCGGTATGAATCTCGGTTTGCGCCTCGATCAAACGGGTGAGCGGCGCAATCGATTCGCGCCGAAGCTGCATCCCGTAGGCGATCTGCTTATCCGCCGCGACGTTCAGCAGCTCAATAAAGCGGGCTTGCAAGCGCAGCATCCGCTCGGTGTAGGCGTTTTCGAGCATCCGTCCGCGAATGGGCAGAAAGACCAAGCCGCCGATGCCCGCCGCAATCAGGATCACCAGAACCAACCAGAACGGCGAGTTTTCGCTGCCGGGAGGGAACGCCAGCAGCGCGAAAACCGCGAACACGACCAAGATCAACTCGTATGCCGCCATGTAGAGCAGCGAGTTGCGCAGCGAGCGTTCCAGCTTGTCGGTTTCGTCCTGCTGAGCCTCGTCCTGAATGGCTTCGAGGTCACCGCGCACGTTTTGCAGCGCCGAGCGGTCGTAGCGCAGCGGCGCTTGCACCGAGCCGATCACTTTGCTGCGGATGGTCGGCGGCAGCGCGTCGATTTCGCGGCGGGCATACTTGACCAGATCGTCAATGTCCTGCACGTCGCGCCCCTCGAGGCGGGGTCCCAGCTTGTCCGAAACCACCGTAAGTTCGCGGATCGGCTCGAAGACCTTATGCCGCTCGAACTCGCTGCGGGTGTAAGAGCCACGCCGGATCAAGCGAGCCAGCCCCACCAGTTCGAGGATGCCCCGAAACACCGAGCCGAACGCCCGCGCCAGCCCGAACATCTCGCGGATGGCTTCGCTGCCGCGCTGGGTCGCGTCGCCGAACTTGGCGCTGAGGTCGTCGTCAATCTCCTTGACGATCTTATCCTGCTGGCGTTTGAACACCGTAAGCTGCTGGTCAATGTTCTGCGAAATGCTCTGGTAGTGATCCAGCGCCGATTGATCGCCGCGCACGTGATCCAGCGCCGATTGATGCACGTTCTGCACGATTTGCAGCGGGGTCTGCAATTTCTGGCGCAAGCGGGTGAGGTCGCTCAACTGGCGATCCACGTACTCGCCGATCTGGTTGAGACCGCTCGCCTCCCAGAGTTCCTGATCGACGGTGCCATCCGAAAGGCGCGCGTCCATCGCCCGCTTCGCCGACATCAGCCAGACTTCCGGTTTGAAACCCAATTGCGAACGGCTTTGATCGACCACGTAGTCCTTCACGGTCTGGATTTCGTCCGGCGTGAGCAGATCGACCTGATTCAGCACAATAATCACGTTGGTGCCGTAATCCTTGAGCATTCTCAGATAATCGACGTTGCGCGCGGTCATCGCCTGAGTCGCCAGCATGACCAGCAGCACGGTATCGCTGCGGTGCAGAAAGCGCCGGGTGATTTCCTCGTGCTTCAGAAACACCGATTCCAGACCGGGCGTATCCACGAAACTGACTTTTTGGAGCAGCGGCGAAGGATAAAACACGGTATCGACCTCGCCGGAGCGGTTGCGCGAGGCTTCTTCGCCCCAGCGCAAAATGCTGATCCGGTCGGTGGTGGGCGTGGGCCCAATCGAGAGCAGGTCATGCTCGCCCAAGAGCGCGTTGATCAGGCTGGATTTCCCGGCGCTGAAGGGTCCGATGAACACCATCATGTAAGGATGGTCGGCGTGAAACAGCGCGTCCCGCATCTGCGCGACTTGATCCTCGCCCAAGCCGTCGATGCGCGGGATCACTTCCAGCAAATTGGTGATCAGCTCATATTCGCGGCGGCGGATCGCCTCATAGTCTGCCGCGAGCTTCGAATTCGTCTTGTCCAATTCCAACGGGATACACCTTGTGCCGCATTGGTGAATGTTTGCTATACTATACCATACCGTGCCTTACCCGTCAGCGTCCGTCGGAGCGTGCCCCATGAAGCGACGATTTTTCGCACTGCGAATCATCAGCATTATTTATAAAATCTTGGCAATCCTCGCCTTCATCGGCATGATTGGCGGGATTGTGTTCATCCTGCTGAGCGCGGAGACCTTCCCGACCATGGAGTCGAAGCTTCTGCCCATCGGCGTGGCGCTGGGCAGCGGGCTGGTGGGCACGATTTCGCTGCTGGCAGTTGCTCAGTTCATCGACCTGATGATCGCGCTGGAGACCAACACCCGCGCGACCACTGTCATGCTCCAGCAGCTTGGCAGGGTGATGCGGGATCGTCCCTAGCGCGAGCCATGCTCAATCGTTCGATCCGCTATCAGGGCGCGCAGTTAGTTTGCGATTCGGTCCCGGTGCGCGAGATCGTCGCCGAGACGGGCACGCCAGTCTACATTTACAGTCTGCCGCGCGCGCTGGAGAATTTCCGGCGCATCCGAGCCGCCTTCCCGACCGCGCATCTCCACTACAGCGCCAAAGCCAACGCCAACCTCGCGCTGCTCCAAGCCCTCGTTCGGGCGGGAGCGGGCATTGACGCGGTCAGCGGCGGCGAAATTTACCGTGCGCTGCTGGCGGGAGCGCCGCCGGAGCAGATCGTCTTTGCAGGCGTCGGTAAAACCGGGCAGGAACTCTACTACGCGGTCGAGCAGGACATCGGCTGGTTCAACCTTGAGAACGTCCACGAGGCGCACAAGCTGAACAGCATCGCCGCCGAATGCGGCAAGACCGTGCGAGTCGCGCCGCGTTTCAACCCGGACGTGACCGCCAACACCCAGCCGCAGATCGCCACCGGGCACAGCGCCGCCAAGTTCGGCTTGACCGCCGCCGCGATCCGCGATCTGCTGGCGCGGCAGGACGAGACGCCCAATCTGCGCTACGCCGGACTCCACCTTCACATCGGCAGCCAACTGCACGATACCGCCGCGACTCTGCAAGCCCTGCGCGCGGCGCTCGACTTGATCGCGCCCTACCCGCAAATTCAGACTATCAACCTCGGCGGTGGGCTGCCAGTCGCCTATCAGCCGGGCGAGCCGCTGCCTTCCCCCGAATCCTTTGCGGCGGCGATTTTGCCGCTGCTGGACGGCTACGAATTGATCCTTGAGCCGGGGCGCTCGATCATCGCCGACGCGGGCGTGCTGATCACGCGGGTGCTGTACCTGAAGCAACAGGGCGGGCAGCGCTTCGTGATCGTGGACGCGGGCATGACCGACTTGATCCGCCCGGCGCTCTACGACGCGCATCACGCGATCATCCCGGTGACGGAAAGCCAGTCGAGCGAGCGGCAGACGGCGCAGGTGGTCGGTCCGGTCTGCGAATCGACCGATGTGCTGGGGCATGATGTGGAACTGCCGCCGGTCGCGCGGGGCGACTGCCTCGCCATTTTGACGGTGGGCGCTTACGGCATGGTCATGAGCAGCAATTACAACGCGCGCCCCCGCCCGCCTGAAGTCGCCATTTCGGAAGACGGCGGCTCGTGGTATCTTGTGCGCCGCCGCGAAACGTGGCGTGACCTTGTACAGCATGAGTTGGACCTTTCATGAGCGCACAGCGAAAAACTACGGTCGGCGTGATCTTCGGGGGGCGGAGCGTCGAGCACGACGTGTCGGTCGTGACCGGGCACCAGATCATCAACGCCTTCGACCCGGAGCAGTACGAAGTCGTGCCGATCTACATCGACCGCGAGGGACACTGGTTCGGCGGC
This sequence comes from uncultured Chloroflexia bacterium, assembly GCA_963814185.1. Taxonomy (GTDB): domain Bacteria; phylum Chloroflexota; class Anaerolineae; order Aggregatilineales; family Phototrophicaceae; genus Flexifilum. The sequence goes on from CAWFCF010000004.1 coordinate 2,226,652, forward strand.
GATCCGCTGCTGGACATCAAGAACTTTCAGGGCGAAGTCGCCAAACTCGACGGCGTAGTTCCGGTGCTGCTCTCGCCCAGCGTGCAGCATCACGGGCTGATCGTCAACCCAACGCCGAGCGGCTTGTTTGCGAAAAGTCAGGTCAAACGGCTGGACGTGGTCTTTCCGGCGATACACGGCTCGCACGGCGAGGACGGCACGCTGCAAGGGCTGTTCGAGCTGGCAGACCTGCCCTACATCGGCTGCGGCGTGCTGGCGTCGGCGGTTGGCAACGACAAGCTGATGACCAAGAACCTGCTGCGCCAAGCCGGGATTCCGGTGATCGACGCCATCGGCTTCACCCGCGCCGAGTGGCTGGATCACCCGGACGAGGTAATCGCGCGGGTGACGGCGCAGATGACCTATCCGCTGTTCGTCAAGCCGGTGACGCTCGGCTCCAGCATCGGCATCGGGCGGGCGGAGGACGAAAAACTGCTGCGCGCGTTCATCGACGTTGCCGCCAGTCTGGATCGCCGCCTGCTGGTGGAAGCCGCCGTGACCGGGTGCGTCGAGATTAACTGCTCGGTGATCGGCGATGACCGCTCGATGCAGGCGTCAGTGCTGGAGCAGCCGGTTTCGTGGGCGGAGTTCCTCACTTACGAGGAAAAGTATCTGCGCGGCGGCGAAGGCATGAAAAGCGCCGACCGGATCATCCCCGCGCCGCTCAGCGACGAATTGACTAAGCAGATTCAAGAGATGGCGATTCAGGCATTTCGGGCGGTCGATGGACGCGGCATCGCGCGGATCGATTTTCTGGTGCGCCCGGAGAGCGGTGAGATATTCCTGAACGAGTTGAACACCATGCCCGGATCGCTCTCGTTCTACCTGTGGGAGCCGACCGGGATCAAGCCGCGCGAACTGGTGCATCGGCTGGTGCGGCTGGCGCGGGAAGCCTATGCCGAAAAGCGTCGCAGCAGCTACAACTATCAGACCAATCTGCTCGCGCTCACAGCGTCGCGCGGGCTGAAGGGGATGAAGAAATAAGGACTGAGGACTGAGTAAAGAACCTCATCCTTATGAACGTTCACACTTTGGCGTGGTTTTTACTCAGCACTCAGCACTGAAAAGAGCCGTTCGCCCAATTCGACAGAGTTCATTAAAATACGCTTGAGAGTCGATGCTTACATGGAGCAGATGTGTTGCGATTTCGGCTGTTGTGTCTCGCGCTGATCCTCGCTGGCTGTACGGCGGCTCCCGCCGCCGTCACGCCGACCCTGCGCGGACCTATCGTACCGACCCGTGTGATTCCACCATCGAACACGCCCACCGCCACCGATACGCCATCCAATACGCCGACGAACACGCCGACCAATACCGACACGCCGTCTGCAACTTCAACCTTCACACCCACCGCAAGCTTCACGCCGTCGGATACGCCGACTTTTACACTTACGCCGTCGGAAACCGCCACCAACACGCCAACTTACACGCTCACGCCGTCGGACACGCCGACTTTCACGCTGACGCCGTCGTTCACGCCAACCGAATTCCCCACCGCCACCGATACGGCGCTGTCCTCGCCCACCCTGCCGCCAAGTCCGCCGCCGTCCCCCACGCTGGGTGAGAGCCTGCCTTACCGCTTCGCCACCTCGTTTGAGCCGATGACGCTGGCAGGCGCGGTCACGCTCGACCAGCCGATCACGGGCAGCATCGACAATCAGCATCCGGCGCTGCTGTACAGCTTCGACGCCAGCGCGGGCAACATCATCGACGTGAGCTTGAGCGCGCAGTCCAGCAGTCTGGATACCTTCCTGATGGTGCTCGATCCGAAGGGGCGCGAGGTCGCCCGCGACGACGATCTGGACGACAGCCACCACGACTCCGCCATTCGCGGACTGGCGCTGGAGGACAGCGGCACCTACGTGATCGTCGCCACCCGCTACGCGCAGGATTTCGGCAGCACAACCGGCGCGTTCGAACTTTCAATCACCCGCACGCCCAGCGGCGAAGCTGCCTTTGGCGTGGTCTCCCAGCAGATCAACTACGGCGCCAGCATCAACGGTAAGCTCGACGACACTACCATCCGGCAAACCTTCACCTTCCGCGCGGCGGCGGGCGACGTGATCACGGTCGAAATGCTGCAAGCCTCCGGCGACCTCGACCCCAAGCTGACGCTGACCAACAATCTGGGCACTATCCTCGCCCAGAACGACGACGACATGCAGAAAGGCACACTGGACGCCGCCATTCGGGGCTACATCCTACCCCGCAGCGGCTATTACACCCTCGTCGCCGATCATTTCACGGGCAGCAGCAATTCCGGCAATTATCTGCTGCGGCTCACGCGCGACTCGCAGAACGCCACTGGCGTCGACGCGCTGATCGACCCGATCAACTCAGCGAGCATCAACGACGCGGGCACGCTTTACACCAATTTCAGCGCCGGGGACGAGATCAACAGCGACGGCGAGGAACACGCCTTCCAATCGCTGGTGACCTTCCGGCTGCCGCCCAACGACAACCAGCCGGTTCAAAGCGCAACCTTCCAACTCCAGCCCTGCTACGAGCGCGGCGGCAGCTTCGGGGCGCTGGGCGCGCTGACCATCTACGAGGATAACTTCGGCTTGCTCACCCAGAGCCGCACCATGACCCATCCCCTGCCCGGCGCGCGCGTGCTGAGCACCCAGTCCAACTGCGACCCGCTCGACATCACCGACGAGGTTCAGGCTGCCTACGCCAACGGACGTGAGGACCTTCAGCTTCGACTGGTGTTCCGCGACCGCTCCGACAACGGCGCCTCTGACGAAGTGATGTTCACGCCCAATCTGGTGATCGAGTTCGGCGGTTGAACTTGTGCAGATCATTCATGCGTGACGCGCTCCGATTTTTTACGTTCTCCTATTGCCAAACTAAGGCATATGTTCGTATGATTGCGTCAGGATCATTGGCAAGGAGGTGAAACGGCGAACCCAACAGGATGACAGATAGCGCATGGACTTCTCGCGCGGCGGGCACGCTGCGTAAGAAGTTGACGAGGTGGCGGTTTCTCACTTCAGTGTGAGATTAAGCGTCGAGTGTCAACCGACCTGCGGTCGATTGACCTGAGCGACGCGAAAATCGAGTGATCAGCGGATGCCGCCGGGGTGCGACCACCATCCCCGTCTGTCCCCTCCGTACAACGAAAGCGAGCCGCGAAAGCGCCGGATGACCGGCTCACAAGCGGCGCGCGAGTGGAATACGAAATCCCGTCACCGGGTGATTTCGGCATGACGTTTGCGCCTGCGCCCGTGCAGCGGTGTGCGTTCGCGTCCTGTCTACTACGGAGGAATTCTCTATGTGCGGTATTGTCGGTTATGTCGGTCACCGCGATGCGACTCCGTTGATCATCGAGGGCTTGCAGCGGTTGGAGTATCGCGGCTACGACTCGGCGGGAATCGCCATCACGAGCGGCGGCGAAATCGAGCTGCGCCGCGACGTGGGCAAGCTCAGCAACCTGTGCGCCAAGCTGGAGCGCGACCCGATCAGCGGCAGGATCGGGATCGGGCACACCCGCTGGGCGAACTCACGGCGTCCCGGCTGAGCGCAACGCCCATCCCCACATCAGCATGAACGGCGAATTCGTGGTCGTCCACAACGGCATTGTCGAAAATTATCTGGAACTGCGCGAGGAACTGACGGCGGAAGGCGTCGAGTTCGCGTCTGACACCGATACCGAAGTGATCGTGCAGTTGGTCGCGCGCTTCGCCGACGACGGCGCGCACGGCGACGTGACCGAAGCCACCCGCTTGGCGGTGGGCTACCTGAAAGGCGCGCACGCCATCGTGGTCATGAGCCGCCGCCAGCCGGATCGATTGGTGGCGGTGCGAATCGGCAACGCGGGCGGCGTGGCGGTCGGCTTGGGCGAGGGCGAGAATTTCATCGCCTCGGACATCCCAGCGATTTTGGAGCAGACCCGCCGGATGATCTTCCTCGAAAGCCGCCAGATGGCGACCGTCACCGCCGAGGGCGCGCAGGTGCAGGCGCTCGATGGCGCGGCGCTGGAACCGCACATCCACGAGATCGCGTGGGACCCGGTGAGCGCGGCGAAGGGCGAATACCAGCACTTCATGCAGAAGGAGATTTTCGAGCAGGCGCGCAGCCTCACCGATACCATTCGCGGGCGGGTCGATTTCGAGCGCGAGCAAGTCCTGCTGCCCGAACTCAACCTCACGCCGGAAGCGGCGCGCGCGCTTCAGCGGCTGGTGATCGTCGCCTGCGGCACCAGCTACTTCAGCGGTCTGGTGGGCAAATTCTACGTTGAGCAGTTGGCGCGGCTGCACGTCGAGGTCGATTACGGCAGCGAGTACCGCTACCGCGATCCGATTATCAACTCGACCAACGCCGTGCTTGCCATCACCCAGAGCGGCGAAACCGTCGATACGCTGGCGGCGATGGAAGAAGCCCGCGAAAAAGGCGCGACCCTGTGGAGCATCGTCAACGCCATCGGCAGCCAAGCTATGCGGATCGCCGACGGCTGCATCACCATGAACGCGGGTCCCGAAATCGGCGTGGCATCCACCAAAGCCTTCACCGCCAGCATCGCCGATCAATATCTGCTGGCGCTGTATCTTGGGCAGATGCGCGGCACGCTCAGCGACGCCGAACGCCACCGACACGTCGAGAACATCGCCCGGCTGCCCGATCTGGTCGGCAAGGTGCTGGATCAGTACGCGGCGGTGGAACAGCTTGCCGCTGAGGTTTATCACTATACCGACTTCCTGTTTCTGGGGCGCGGGATCAACTACCCGGTGGCGCTGGAAGGCGCGCTCAAGCTCAAGGAGATCAGCTACATTCACGCCGAGGGCTACCCGGCAGGCGAGATGAAACACGGACCGATTGCCCTGCTGGACGAGCAGATGCCGGTGCTGGCAATTGCGCTTAAGGACGCGCTCTACGACAAGATGATCAGCCAGATCGAGCAGGCGAAGGCGCGCGGCGCGATGGTGATCGCGCTGGCGACCGAAGGCGACCGCTTCATCACCACCAAAGCGGATAAAGTGATCACCATCCCGGACGCGCCGCCGCTGCTGACGCCGATTCTGGCGGTGATTCCGCTGCAACTGCTGGCGTATTACGTGGCGGTGCGGCGCGGCGCGGACGTGGATCAGCCGCGCAATCTCGCCAAGAGCGTGACGGTCGAATAACCGCGATTCGTTCGTAGAGGCGAGGCGTGCCTCGCCCCTACACCAGACCCTAGATGGTCACGGGCATGGACTTGACGCCGTGCAGCAGAATGGTGTGATTCCATTCCAGATCGTCGGCATCGACGGCGAGCGCCAGATTGGGCAGTCGTTCCAGCAGCAGGTTGAAGGCGACCGCGCCTTCCAGCCGAGCCAGCGGCGCGCCCACGCAGTAGTGAATCCCGTTGCCGAACGCCAGATGCTTGTTGGGATTGCGGGTGATGTCGAGCAGGTCGGGCTGGTCGAACGCCGCCGGGTCGCGGTTCACGCCCAGCAGCGACGCGACCACCATGTCGCCCGCGTGAACCGTCTGCCCGTAATAGTCCACCTCCTCCATCGCCCAGCGCATGGTCGAAACACCCACCGGCCCGTCAAAGCGCAGCAGCTCCTCGACCGCGCTCCTGACCAGTTCCGGGTTTTCGCGCAGCAGCAGCAGTTGATCCGGGTGCTGAAGCAGCGCCAGCGTCCCGTTGCCGAGCAGGTTCACGGTAGTCTCGTGACCCGCCACCAGCAGCAGAAACACCATGCTGATCAATTCCTGCGGGTCGAGCTTGTCGCCCGCTTCTTCCGCCTGCACCAGCGCGGTGATCAGGTCATCCTGCGGCTCGGCGCGGCGCTGGTCGAATTTCTCGTGAAAGTACATGATGAACTCAATCGCCGCCGCGCCGACCGCCTCCATATCGCTGCCACTCGACCCGCCGAGGATGATGGTCTGCGACCAGCGGCGGAACTTCGCCCGATCCTCGTGCGGAACGCCGAGCAGTTCCGCGATCACGGTCACCGGCAGCGGGAAAGCGAAATCGGCGATCAAGTCGATCTGATCTTGCTTCAACATGGCGTCGATCAAGCGGTTGCTGATTTCGGCGATCCGCGCTTCCATCTGACGGATCATGCGCGGCGTAAAGGCTTTGTGGATCAGCGCGCGCAGCCGCGTATGATCGGGCGGGTCGAGCGTGAGCATGTGGCGGTTAATCGACGCTGCCGCCTGCATCATGTAGTCGTCGCCACTGCGTCCCTCGGCGCGTCCGGGGATGCGCGCGTAGTCCTTCGTGAAACGCTCGTCGTTCAGTAGGCTGATGGCGTCGTCGTAGCGCGTCAGCAGCCACGGTCGCCCGCCCATTTCGACGTGCTGAATACGGTAAATTGGCGCTTCTTCGCGCAGCCGTGCCAGCGTCGGGTGCGGGTTGCGCAGCACCTCCGGCGCAAGCAAATCGATCTCCTGTTGCTCTAACATCCATCACTCCAGTGATTCCAGTTGTCCGCAGTTATGCTACACTGTGTATCATAAAGTGAGCATGGATGCTGTCAATGTGGAATCTCACCTTCCTATAGCTTAAAGTAGGTTACCGAAAGTTCTTGTGGAAAGTGAACCGTTCAGAAAAGGACGGTTCATTTTGTTGAGTTAAGACGCGATCCACATTCTGACATAAAGCAGCAATGGTCGTGAACAACTTGTTTGCCCACGCGGTTTGCTTCAAGTGACGCCAAAAGCGTTCAATCGCATTGAGTTCTGGGCAATATTGGGGCAACCAGAGAACCCGCACTCGGTGAGCAAACAAGCTGAGCATGGCACGCACCGCTGCACTGTAATGGTAGGAAGCATTGTCCAGGACTAAAATGACCGACTGGTTCGAATAGGTCTTGACCAACACTTCCTCGAGAAAAGCGACAAACCCCTCGGTGTTTTTCCGCTCAACCTGAAGACTGGTGACGTTATCCGTCCGCCAGTTGTAGGCTCCAATCACATGCAGATACTCCCGTTTGCCACTGAAGGCGGGGATGGTTTTCTGCTGTCCTCGCTTCATCCAGCAGTTAGAGATCGGGTAATTCAGGCTCAAGGTGGTTTCGTCCACAAAGAGAAGCTCGAAATCACCACGTTCTGCCCCCTTTTTAGCTCCTCGAGTAATTCAGCAGCTTGTTGCTTGGCGGTTTGGTTTTGTTTGGCGCTTAAATCGCGTTTGGGTCGTCGGTAGACGTAGCCTTCGCGTTCCAGCACCATGGCAAACCGGGTTTGACTCAGACGAATGCCCGTCTTTTGCTCCAGATGTGCCCGTAACCGCTCCATCGTCCAGACGGTGAAACTGTAGCCGTAGCTGGCAGGGTCACACTCCAGTGTTTCCTCTAAGACCCGGCAATACTCTGCTGTCGCTTTCCGCGGACGCCCGCTTCGAGGTTGATCTTGTAACCCTGCCAGACCCCCTTCACGCCAGCCTCGATGCCACGTCCAAATCGTATTGGCACGAAGCGCCACCAGTTCGGCAACCTGCTCCGGTTTATATCCCTTGTGGAGCAGACGAAGCGCGATGGCTCGTTGCCGCACTTCAGGATGCGGTGAATAGTTGATCGCTTGCTCCATCTCGGCAAGCTGCTCGTCTGTTAGCGTAAAATCCACTCGTCGGCTCATCCTTGCAAGTTTACTGCGTTCGTGGATTTGTTTCGAGAACCTACTTTTAGTGAACAGATGTAAAGAATCATGGAGAAGATCGACCGCCGCATCCAGCGGACCCATCAACTGCTGATCGACGCGCTGGTGACGCTGTCGCTCGAAAAGGGCTACGACGCGATCACCATCCGCGACATCGCCGAGCGCGCAGACATCGCCTATTCAACCTTCTTCCGCCATTACGCCGACAAAGACCAACTGCTGGTCGAAGTCCTCAAATCCGCCGTGCATGAGTTTAAGGCGCTGATCAATCACAGCCCGGATAAGTCGAGAGCGGCGGAAGGCGAATTGATTTTTCAGTACGTCGCCAAACATCAAGCCTTTTTCCGAGTGCTGTTCAGCAGTCAGGGAACCAGCCGCACCCTGCGCGATATTCAAAAAGAAATCGCCGCCGACCTCGTGCAGGCGGCGGCGATCCTCCCCAGCCCAATTCCCCCGGAAATCGCGGCGAACCATTTGGTGGTCACCATCCTCGGATTGATCCGGTGGTGGCTGGAACACGATATGCCCTACCCGGTCGAACGCATGGCGTCGATCTACAGCTATCTGGTGGCGCAGGGCGCGCCTACCGAACCGTGATCGGGTTCAAACTGGTACTGAGCGTGACCTCGACCTACCCGCTGTGAAATTCAGGTGCAAGACACGCTCTACAGCATGGCGCGGCACCGCTTTTGATGCCTGAAACGATCCGTGAACACGGGAAGATCGAAACAAAGTTACACTTTTTCCGCCCGCCAATTGACCAAAGAACGCTTGTTCTATATAATAAGGGCATGTATATCCACACGATGCCGGACACGCTTCAAAAGCTCACGCAGATGGGCGACGCCACGCTCTACGAACCCGCTGGCGACGCGCCTCAGTCGGAGAAGTCGCGCCGCTACCAATCGACCAGTCTGGCGGAGTGCATCACCAACGTCAGCACGCCCAAAGGCAAGAAACCGATCCTCAAGACCATGATGACCACCGCCTGCGAGAAGAACTGCTTCTACTGCCCGTTTCGCACCGGGCGCTCGAAAACCCACCGCATCACCATCAAACCGGATGAACTGGCGAGCGCGTTCGACCAGCTTCAGCGCAGCCGCGCCGCCGAAGGGATATTCCTGTCGTCGGGGATCATCCGGGGCGGCGTGACGGCGCAGGACAAGATCATCGACACCATCGAGATCATCCGGCGCAAGTACGCCTATCGCGGCTACGTCCACATGAAGATCATGCCCGGCTCGGAGTACGACCAGATCAAGCGCGCGGTCGAGCTGGCGGATCGGGTATCGATCAATCTGGAAGGCGCGACGGCGGATCGGCTGACTGCGCTCGCGCCCAAGAAAGATTTCGTCAACGATTTGCTTCAGCGGCTGAGCTGGGCGCACGAGCTTCGGCAGAATTTGCCGCCGGGCAAGCGCACCAGCATCGTGACTCAGTTCGTGGTCGGCGCGGTGGGCGATACCGACCTCGAACTGCTCTCGCTGAGCGACCACCTGTATCACCAGCTTCAACTGAGCCGGGTGTACTACTCGGCGTTCAGCCCGGTGATCCAGACGCCGTTTGAAAACGTCGCCGCCGTCGCGCCGCTGCGCGAGTTCCGGCTGTATCAGGCAAGTTTTCTGCTGCGCGATTACCAGTGGGACGTGGAAGACCTGAATTTCACCGCGTCGGGCAACCTCGACCTGTCCACCGACCCCAAGCGGGCGTGGGCGGACGCGCATCTGCGCGAGACCCCGCTGGAGGTGATGCACGCCTCGCGCGAGGAACTGATGCGGATTCCGGGCGTGGGTCCCAAGAGCGCGGACGCGATCCTGAAGGCGCGCGGGCGCGGTCGGCTGAATGACCTCACCCATCTGCGCCAGATCGGGATTCGCGCGCCGGAGCAAACCGCGCCCTACATTCTACTGGATGGGCGACGCCCGCCGCAGCAGTTGTCACTGTTTTGAGCGAAGCGGTCAGCTTTCAGCAACCAGCAATCAGCAAGAACAAATACAGTGATGATGTCAGAGGGCGGGTCAGAGACCCGCCCCTACAGACCACGCGGTCGCCTTTGCTTTTAGCTGAGCGCCGATTGCGGATCGCTTCCTTTCCCTTGCCGCTGACACGCTTCGTCAAATCCGGTATAATGCGGCGCGGAACCGAAGGATAATCCCTTGCGCATACTGATCACTGGCGCAGATGGCTTTGCCGGACGCCATTTGGCTCACGAACTCGCTGACGGCGAGCATGAGCTTCATGGCACCTGCTTCCGAGCCATCAACTCGCCTGCCCCGGCAGTAACTTATCATCCGCTTGATCTGCGGGACGAATCGGCAGTCGCCGACCTGATCGGCGAGGTCGCGCCGGATCAGGTCTATCATCTGGCGGCGATGGCGAATGTCGCGCAATCCTATTCGGCGGCGTGGGCGACGCTCGAAAACAACATCCACGCGCAGGTAAACCTGTTCGTCGGCTGCCTGAACCACCAGCTCGCGCCGCGTATGGTGATCGTGAGTTCCGGCGACATCTACGGCGATCAGCTCAGCGAAGCCGCCACCGAGAATCTGCCCTTCCGCCCGTCCAATCCCTACAGCGTCAGCAAAGTCACGCAGGACATGCTGGCGCTGCAATTTCACCTCACCAACCAACTGCCGATCATGCGGGCGCGCCCATTCAATCATCTGGGTCCGGGTCAAAGTCGGGGCTTCGTCGCGCCGGACATCGCCATGCAGATCGCGCAGATCGAAGCTGGACTTCAGGAACCCGTGATCCGCGTGGGCGCGCTGACGCCGGAACGCGATTTCAGCGACGTGCGCGACGTGGTGCGCGCCTATCACCTGATCATGGAGCGGGGCACGCCCGGCACCGCCTACAACATCGCCAGCGGCACGCCGCGCACCATCCAATCGCTGCTGGATCAGTTGCTTGCGCACAGCAGCGCCGAAATCGGCGTGCAGGTGGACGCCGCGCGGCTGCGACCGGGCAGCGTCAGCCGGTCGTGGGGCAGCGCCGCGCGTCTGCACGCCGAAACCGGCTGGCAGCCCATGATTCCGCTGGAGCAAAGCCTGCTCGACGTGCTGAACGACTGGCGCGAGCGCGTGCAAGCCACCCTCAAGGAGTCGAAATGAAGGCAGTCTTGTTCGATCAACCGGGCGCGCCGCTCTACGTCGGCGATGCGCCCGATCCGCAGCCGGGCAGCGGCGAACTGCTGGTCAAGGTTCACGCGGCGGGCGTCAACCGCGCCGACCTGCTTCAGCGGCGCGGCGGCTACCCGGTGCCGGAAGGTGCCTCGCCCATCCTCGGCTTGGAAATCGCCGGGGAAGTGGTGCAGGGCGTGGATACGTGGCAGCCCGGCGACCGGGTGATGGCGGTGATCACCGGCGGCGGCTACGCCGAATACGCCACCGTCCCCGCTGGTATGGCGATGCGCGTGCCGGAGAAGCTGTCGTTCGAGGAAGCCACCGCCATCCCCGAAGCCTTCCTGACCGCCTACCTGAACCTGTACACGCTCGGCGGGCTGCATGGACACGAATCGATCCTGATCCACGCGGGCGGCAGCGGAGTTGGCACAGCCGCGATTCAGCTTGCCCGGCGCGAAGGCGCCTACATCTTCACCACCGCCGGGAGCGCCGATAAGCTGGAACGTTGTCATCAACTGGGCGCGAACGTGATGATCAACTACAAGACCGCGTCGTTTGCCAAGCGCATCCAGTCGGTGACTGACGGACGCGGCGTCGGGATTATCCTTGACTTCATCGGCGCGCCTTACTGGAACGACAACCTCGCGGCGCTGGCGGTCGGCGGACGGCTGATGCTGGTCGGGTTTATGGGCGGCGTGTCCGGCGACCTGAGCATCGGGGCGATTATGGGCAAACGCGCGACCGTCGTCGGGACGACGCTTCGAGCGACGCCGCTGCCCGAAAAGATCGCATTGAACGAAGCCTTCGTCACCAACTGCCTGCCGGAATTCGACGTGGGCGAGCTTCAGCCAGTGGTGGATCATATTTTCCACTTCGATCAGGCGGAAGACGCGCACAAGTACATGGAGGCGAACCGGAATTTCGGCAAGTTGGTCTTGCAGGTCGGTTAAGGCAGTTTGCACGAAATCCTGCGCGCTGGTTTCGAGATTGTTGCACATTGACGCAGGTTGGTTAGAATAGCACAATCGTGGTCGGTTATAGATAGGACGGTCACTTTGATGCGCCGGACGATCACCACCGATACTAATCGTCACCTACCAACTTAGGCGGGGCGATACGTGCTTGCATACCTACACCCCGCTAAGACGGGGTGTTTTTGTTTCTGCTTAAAGGAGAATGCTCTTGATCGCAAAAGACCCCATTACCGCACTGGACACCCCGGAATACGTCGTCCCGCCCGAAAATCGCGTCCCGGCGAACGACTATCCCGGCAAAATGATGGAGATTCCGCCTTCCCGCATGTTCCTGATTCGTGACGCCCTCAAGGTGTACCGCCAGAACCACGGCGCGGACGCAGTCACCTATGACGCCTCGCAGGGTGACGGCGGCGCGAGTCTCCCCGGCGTGCCGCACGAAATTTTGGAGCGCGCGCTTCAGCTTCAGTTGGATCACGGCAGCGCCTACGATCAGCCGTTCGGGACGGCGCAGTTCCGCAAAGTCGCCGCCGAAGCCTATTGGCAGCTCAAGCCCGAATCCGGCTGGACCGGCGACAACATCGTCTTCATGCAGGGCGGGCGCGACGGCTTGCAGAAAGCCTATGGCGCTATGATCGCGCTCGGCTCGAAGGAAGTCGGCAGCTTGGTCGTGGTCTCGCGCGTGCCGTGGATCAGCTACAACTGGGGACCCTACGCCATCGGCGCGAACGTGCTGCTCGCGCCCGGCGATCCCGACGAAGGCTGGCGCTACACGCCCGAAGGCATTCGCGCCTGCGCCGAATTCGCCGCGCGCGATGGACGCAAGCTGGCGGGGATCGTGATCACCTCGCCGGACAACCCAACCGGACGCACTATCCCGGTGAGCGAGCAGATCGAGCTGGCGCGTACCGCGCTGGACGCAGGCTTCCCGTTCGTCCTGTTCGACTGGATATATCACTGGGTCACCGACGGCGGGCACAACGACATCAACCTGGTGCTGCAAGCTTTCGAGCCGGAGCAGCGCGACCGCCTGATGTTCCTCGACGGGCTGACCAAGAGCCTCGGCGCGTCCAACGTGCGCAGCGCGCATCTGCTGGCGAGCAAGCCGGTGGTCAAGTACATCGTCAGTCAGGCATCGCACGGCGTGATCCCCTCCTACTTCTCGCAGGCGGTCGCCATCGCCGCCTACGAAATGGGCTACGAGAAAGCCGCCGCGTCGATCATCGAGCCGACCAAGCAGAGCCGAAAAGTCCTGCGCGCCGCGCTGACCGAGGCGGGCGTTCGCTTCGTCATGGGCGACGGCTACTACGCCTTCATCGACTGCTCGCCTTACATCGAGGCGGGCGGGCTGGGCGACTCGGAGGGCCTGCTGACCTATCTGGGTGAGAAATATGGCATCGCCATCGTCGCGGGCAAGTATTTCTCGGACGCAGGCGCGCAGTGGATTCGCTTCTCCTACGCGCTGCCGCCGGAGAAAGCCACCGGCGCGGTCAAGCGGCTGTTCGAGGGCTTGAACGCGCTGAAATAACGCGAAGATTTTGGGCGGGTCTGAGACCCGCCCCTACAGCAGCATCCCGGTCGTAGGGGCACGGCGTGCCGTGCCCCTACGACCGTACCAGACCGCGCGGATTAATCCCCCCACAGCAGACTGTAAAATGTATGTAAAACCCCCTCAAAAAGGGTAGTCCTTTCGCGTAATTTTGCGCTATGATAGAGTTGATTCCAAAGACATCAGAGGAATAACTATGGCAACATCCGGGCTTTTCTCCAAGCGTGACACCTCCGCGGTTTCAACCGAGTCTATTCGCCCGCTGCTCCGGTGGACCTACATCTGGATGATCATCGGGCTGGCAGTCACGGCGGCGGTTTCCGTCTCCGTCGATCCGGTGGCGGTCTTCTCCAATGGTCAGGGCTTGTTCTTCGGCGCCATCATCGCCGAGTTCGTGCTGGTGATCGCGCTCTCGTGGGCAATTTCGCGGCTGTCGCCGCTGGTCGCCGCGCTGATGTTCGTCGGCTATGCGGCGGTCAACGGCTTCACGCTCTCGCTGCTGCTGTACGTCTACACGGCGCAGTCGGTGGGCATGGCGTTCGTGATCACCGCTGCGACCTTCGGCGCGATGTCCGTGATCGGCTTCACCACCGACATGGACTTGACCAGTTGGCGCACCTACTTGTTCGTCGGGTTGATCGGGCTGGTGATCGCGCTGGTGGTGAACATGTTCCTACAAAACGGCGTGTTCGACATCATCATCAGCTTCATCGGCGTGGCGATTTTCATGGGGCTGACCGCTTACGACACCCAGAAGATCAAGTACATGGCGGCGTCGCCTCAGTTCGCGGCAGACGGCGAAGCGGTCGTCAAGTACAGCATCTTCGCCGCGCTCCAGCTTTACCTCGACTTCGTGAACCTGTTCATCTTCATGCTGCGGCTGTTCGGCAGCCGCCGCCAGTAAGCGCGACAGCACGTGCTGCAGGGGCGGGTTTGAAACCGCCCCTACGGTTTCATCCCCCTAAATACGCCGCGATCACGCCTTCGTCGTGGCGCAGCGCCTCGGCGGTATCGGCGTGGGTGATGTAGCCGGATTGCAGCACGTAGCCGCGATTCGCCACCGCCAGCGCCATCAGCGCGTTCTGCTCCACCAGCAGAATGGTCGTTCCAGCTTCCTCATTGAGATAGCGCACCACCTCGAAGATGTCGCGCACCAGCAGCGGCGCGAGTCCCATTGACGGCTCGTCCAGCAGCAGAATACGCGGGCGTGCCATCAACGCGCGACCGATTGCAAGCATCTGCTGCTCGCCGCCGGAAAGCGTGCCGCCAAGCTGTTTTTGCCGCTCCTTCAGGCGCGGAAAGCGCTCGAACACCGCCTCCATATCCTGCTCCAGCTTCGATTGGTCGGTCTGCGCGAAAGCGCCCATTTCCAAGTTTTCGCGCACGGTCAGCCGGGTGAAGATTTTGCGTCCCTCCGGCGACTGCACCACGCCCCGTTTGACGATCTCGTGCGGGCGCATCCGGGTGATGTCCTCGCCGTTGAGCGTGATGGTGCCCGCCCGCGCGGGCGTGATCCCGCTGATGGTGTTTAGGGTGGTGGTTTTGCCCGCCCCATTGCCGCCGATCAGCGTGACGATTTCGCCCTGCTCGACGTTCAACGAAACGCCCTTCAGCGCCTCGATATTGCCGTAAAAGGTGTGGATTTCGTGGACTTCCAGCAGGCTCACGATTTATCCTCCGGGTGATTCAGGGCTTCCAGCGGCGTCGCCGAGCCGAGGTAGGCTTCGATCACTTTGGGATCGCGCTGAACCTCGGCGGGCGTGCCTTCGGCGATCTTCTTGCCGTAGTCCATCACACTCACCTGATCGGAAATGTTCATGACCAGCTTCACGTCATGCTCGATCAAGAAGATAGTCAGCCCGCGCTCGTCCCGCAGGCGGCGGATCAGGCGCATCATGGCGTCGGTTTCCTGAGGATTCATCCCGGCGGTCGGCTCGTCGAGCAGCAGCAGCAGCGGATCGGACGCCAGCGCCCGCGCGATTTCCAGCCGCCTCTGCAAGCCGTAAGGCAAATTCTGCGCCAGCATATCGCCGTAGCTGCTGCCCAACCCGACGTAATCCAGCAGTTCCACCGCGTGTTCCAGCGCGTGAAATTCTTCGTTTCGCGCGCCGCTCAAGCCCAGCACCGCCGCGACCGGATGCGCGTGCAGCCGCGTGTGCATCCCTACCAGCACGTTTTCGAGCGTGGTCAAGCCGCCGAACAGCCGGATATTCTGATAGGTTCGGGCGATGCCCCGCTGCATGATCTTGTCGGGGCGCAGCCCGTCGATGCGGCGACCATCCAGCGTGATCTCGCCGCCGTTGGGCTTGTAAAAGCCGGTGATACAGTTGAAGAAAGTGGTTTTGCCCGCGCCGTTGGGTCCGATCAGGCTGGCGATGGCGCGGCGCGGAATTTTCAGGTCGACCCAGCGCACCGCGACCAGTCCGCCGAAGGCTTTCACGACCGAGTGGGCATCCAGCAGGATGTCGGCGTTCATGCGGTTTTCCTCCCTCCGCGCCATTCGGCAAGCGTCTCCGAGAGCTTGCGCACCGAGGGCGGGATCAGTCCTTCCGGCTTGACCAGCATCGCCAGCACCAGCAGCGAGCCGAACGCCAGCAGGCGGTAATCCGAAAGCTCGCGCAGCGCCTCCGGCAGCCCCACCAACACGAACGCGCCGATCACCACGCCGGGGATTGACCCCAAGCCGCCGATGATGATCAGGCTCAGCACGTTGATCGAGACGATCACGGTGTAGCTGTCCGGGTAAGCGCCATACAGCCGCGTCCCGGCAATCGCGCCGCCCATCCCGGCGAAGGCGGCGCCGATGGCGAAGGCGAGCAGCTTGGTTCGCACCAGATTGATGCCCATCGCCTGCGCCACGTCCTCGTCAGCGCGCATGGCGAACCACGCGCGTCCCAAACGGGTCGCCACCAGTCGAGACGAAATCAACGCCACGATTACGATGCCGACCAGCACCAGATAGTAAATGCCGCTGGAGCCGTTCAATTCAAACCGCCACGCTGGGTTGAGCGCGGTCAGGTTGATCACCGGGCGCGGGATGTTGGCGATTCCCTGCGCCGAGCCGAACAAGTCTTTGAAGCCGTCGAACTGCACCAGCAGGCGGATAATTTCGCCGAAGCCGAGCGTCACAATCGCCAGATAGTCGCCGCGCAGCCGCAAAATCGGGATGCCGAGCAAAAAGCCGAAGAACGCCGCCAGCAGCATACACAGGGGCCACGCTTCCCAAAAGGTCATAACCCCGGTGCAGATGGTGCCCACCGTATCCGGTGTGATCAGGCGCGGCGGGACACCGCCGCAGGTGAGCAAACTGGGCGTGGTCAGCAAGCCGACGCCGTAGGCGCCGATGGCGAAGAACGCCACGTAGCCGAGGTCGAGCAGCCCAGCGTAGCCCACCACGATGTTCAAGCCGATGCCCATGATGATGTACAGCCCGACCAGATTCAGCACGTCGGTGATGTACTGCCCCAGAAACGGCGGCGCGACCACCAGCACCGCCAGCAGCGCGACCAGCGCCAGTCCCTGCGCGCCGCGCCGCTGGGCGGGCTGCATCCGCGAGAAGCGGCTCTCCACCCGGAAGCCGAACGAAGGCACAACCGCGAAGGCGGCGAGGTACAACACCAGCGTGATCACCGCCGCCGCCACCGTCATCGCGCTTTGAGCATTCAGCACGCCGATAATCAGCAGTGTCACCACGAAAAAGACCACGCTGTTGTGGAAGGTTCTGCCCGCGCCCGACGCCAGCCCACCGATCAAGCTGAGGGCGGCGTAGATCAGCGCCAGCGGGATAATCGCGCTGCCCGGCGCGACCGAGAGGATCAGCGGAACCGCGCCCGCGCCGCGCAGGAGACCGCCCGCCGCCAAACCGCCGCCGTTCGCAATCATTCCCAAGACCACGCCCGCGATCAAGCCGGGAACTGCGCCGAGCAGCAAGCGAACCAGCCAGCGCTGATTGGCGAGCAGCGTCCCGGCAGCATAGCCGAGCGCGAACACGCCCGCCAGCGCCAGCGCGTCCGGGAGCGTCATGATCGGCGCGATCTGGCTTTCCAGCAGCCCAATGATCACGGTCATGCCGAGGCTGAGCTGCACCGTGCGCCGCCACCCGGCGGGGATGGTCAGCAGCAGCGCGACCGCCGCGCCGACTCCCGCTGAAATCGCCAGCAGGATCAACAGCCCGGTGCCCATATCCTGCCCGAAGGTGAGGGTTTGGCTCATGGGCTGGGTCAGGTTGGCGAACACGAAGCGCAGATCGACGTTGGCTTCGATCACCACCAGCGCCGAGAGCATCAGCCCGACCACCAGCCCGCCGAGAATCGCGTTGATCCACAGCGGCGCGACCCCGTGACGCCGCACGTGCGAACCAGCCGCATACGCGCCGCCGCCCAGCATCAAGATCAGCGTGACCACGCTCAGGGTCAAGCTCCCGGCGATCACCTCACGGCTCTCGAACGAGACGAACACGCCGGAAAGCGCGAGGATCACCGCCACCGCGCCCGCGTAAATCGAATAGCGAATCGCGTGCCTGTCCATGCGCCTACACTCGGTTACTGGCGAGCACTTCGCCGAACAGCCCGGTCGGGCGGAAGATCAGGATCAGCACCAGCAGCCCGAAGGCGATCACGTCCTTCAACTGCTGCGACAAGCCCAGCAGCGAGGGCGCGACCGATTTGACGATGCCGAGGAACAGCCCGCCGAACATCGCGCCGGGGACGTTGCCGATGCCGCCCAGCACCGCCGCCGTGAACGCCTTCAAGCCGGGGAGGAAGCCGATGAAGGGCGACACCTGCTGGTTGTAAAGCGCGAACAGCACACCGCCCGCCCCCGCCAGCGCCGCGCCCAGCACGAAGGTGGTCACGATCACGTAATCGACGTTGATGCCCATCAGCGCCGCCGTCGCCTTGTCCTCGGCGACCGCGCGCATCGCCTTTCCGTTCTTGGTGCGCTGGACGTAAAACCAGAGCAGCGACATAAACACAATCGCCAAGAAGAACACGACGAAGTGGATCGGCAGGATACGCAGGTTCATGCCGAGGATATTCACGTCGTAGCGCCCGCCGATCAGGTCGATGCCCCGGCAGACCTGCGAGCCGTCCACCGTCGTGCATTCCTGATTCGGGAATAGGTTGGGCAGCACGTAGAAATGCACGTCAGGATAGCGGCGCGTGCTGGCGCCGAACAGCCGCAGGAACAACTGCTGAAGCGAGATTGACGCGCCAATCGCCGTGATCAGCGGGACGAGGCGCGGCGCGTTGCGCAGCGGTCGATAGGCGACTCTGTTCCAGCAGCACCGCGACCACCACCGAGGCGATCACCCCGGCGAGCAGGGTCAGCAGCAGCGCCAGCAGCGGCTGCGAGACCAGCAGCCCGCTGTTCTGCATGGCGGTGATGGCAAAGAAGCCGATGTACGCGCCGGACATAAAGACTTCGCCGTGCGCGAAGTTGATCATGAGCAGGATGCCGTAGACCAGCGTGTAGCCGAGCGCGATCAGCGCGTAAATGCTGCCCTGCGCCAGACCGAAGATCAGGTTGCGGACGAAGCGTTCCAGATCGTAGCCGCTGGTTTGAACGTGATTGACCGCCACGGCGATCAAAAAGATGATGAATATCCAGCCGACCAAGCGCAGCGGATTGCGCAGCGTGTTATTCAGCAGCACGTCCTGTACCGAGGCGCGCGGCGGCGCGACTTGAGGCGAGTTTGTTGCCATGAGGACTCCCGATCCTAACGAGCAATAGCCGCACGTTTATAACAGGATTTGAGAGAAAATTACAGAGGTGGGCTTAAGCCCACCTCTGTTTTTTAAGGATTGGTGTCAATTGTCACGGGGGCAGATGACAACTCCGCCCCGTGCGCCTCGATTTAGCTGGAAGTCGTCGCCTCAGCGGTCGCTTCCATCGTCGGCGCTTCGGTCGCCATTTCGGTCATTTCCGCAGTCGCGGCTTCGGTCGCTGCCATCACGGGTTCTTCGGTCGGCGCGACGTAAGCCGTCAGTTGGGTTTCGCCGTTGACCACGTTGCCCGTGTACAACTGCACGAAATCGCCACTCTGCACTTGGAACACGCCGATGTCCGCCAGCGAGGTCTCGCCGCTGCCGTTACCGTTCAGCACGCCGGTCAGCCCCTGGAAGTCCTTCAGGTTGCGGACGTAGTTCATCACCGCATCGCGCGACACGTTCAGGTCGCCGTTGGCGTCCACCGTGCCGACCGCTTCCACCGCGTCCAGCAGAATGTTCACCGCGTCGTAAGCGTTCGCGTGATACGGAGCGGGCGGTTCTTCGCCGTAGGTCGCCTTGTAGCGGGTGAGGAAGTCGTCCAGCGCTTGGCTGCTTGCCGGGATCGCTTTGGTCGCGTAAATCCCTTCCGAGGATTTACCCGCGAGGCTGATCACTTCCGTCCCGTTGATCCCGTCCGCGCCCATGAACGGCACCTGATCGAGACCCACGTCCGCGCGCTGCTGGATCAGCCGCGCCGCTTCCGCCGGGAAACCGCCGAAGTAAATCAGTTCGGGGTCTTTCTGGGCGATGTCGTCCAGCAGTCCCCGGAAATCGGTTCCACCGACCTGAACCGCATCCGACGACACCACCTGACCGCCCAGTTCCTCGAAGCGCTGGGTCACAACCGCGACCAAGCCTTCGCCGTAGGGGCTGCCGTCATGGATGGTGGCAATCTTGCGCAAGCCGAGCACGTTGTAGATGAAGTCCGCCGCGATGCGACCTTGGAACGAGTCGGACACCACGTCACGGTTGAAGCTGGTGTAGCTGCTGGTGGTCAGGTCAGGCGCGGTGCAGCTTGGGCTGATATTGGTGTAATCCGCCGCGTCGAAGATCGGCGCTGCCGCACGGCACGCGCTGGAGCACATCGGACCGACCACGCCGATCATGCCGGATTCAGAGGCGAAGCGGTTCGCCACCGCCTGACCACCGTCCGCCGAGCATTGGCTGTCCTGCACGTCCAGCTTGACGTTGAAGGTCTTGCCGTCCACCATCACCGTCGGGCGATCCGCCAGCGCCAGTTCCGCGCCGCGCTGGATGTCGATGCCGAGCGGGGCGATGCCCTCGCCGCTCAAGCCCGCCGCCAGACCGACGATAACTTCCTGATCCGGCGACACCATCACGGTGCTGCCCGACGCCATGCCTGCCGCGCCGGTGGCTTCTTCCGTGCCGGGCGCCATAGTCGGCTCTGCGGTGGACATCGCCGCTTCGGTCATTTCCATAGTGGCTTCGGTGGTCATCGCCATAGTCGGAACCATCGCCACTTCGGTCGCCATTTCGGTGGCTTCCGCGCTCACGGTCGCTTCTACCGTCGCTTCAGCGGAAGGCGGCATCAGCACCGTGTCGATCACGTAGATCACGCCGTTGGACGCTTCGACGTTGGTCAGCGTCACTTTGGCAGTCCCGTTGATCACGATGGTGCCATCGTCGGCGAAGGTGATGGTCAGCGTTTGATCGCCGTCCAGCGTCGGGACGATGATCTGATCGGGGTTATCGGTGCTCTTGTAGTTTTGCAGGTCGTCCGACGTAATCTTGCCGGGCGCAACGTGATACATGAGGATGTCGGCGAGATCGCTGCGATCCAGCAGATCAGCCGAAGTCATATTCATCGAATCCAGCAGCGCTTGGAACGCCGCATCGGTGGGCGCAAACACGGTATAGGGACCCGTGCCGCTGAGCGTATCGGTCAGACCCGCCTTATCCAGCGCGGTCAGCAGCGTGTTAAAGTTACCGTCCGCCTTCGCCACGTCGATGATGGTGCCGAGCGCTGCGGTCGCCTCGGCGGTGGTTTCCATAGTGGCTTCCATGGTCGCTTCCGTCGTCATTTCGGCGGTGGCTTCCGTCGTCGCTCCGGTGGTCATTTCCTCGGTCGCTGCTTCGGTCATCTCCGAAGTCGCTTCGGTGGTCATTTCCTCAGTCGGCGCAACTTCCGTGATAATCTCGGTCGCGGCAGCAACCGATTCCGCCGTCGCTTCGGTGGTCACTTCTTCGGTCGGCGCGGTCGTCTCGGTGGGCGGAACCGCCGTCGCCGTCGGTCGTGGTGTAGGGGTTGGCGTAGGAGACGGCTGACACGCCGCAATCACAACCGCAAATACCAGAATCAGAATAAATGCCCAACGTTGGTGAGTTCGTGACATGCCCTTTTCCCTCCGTGAAGAACGCCTTCGCAGTGTTAGGCTAAATGAATGTGGAATTCCCATTCATCATAACAAGAATTATTGCAGCAAGCAACAGATAATCGTTGAAACTAATCAGCTACAAATTTATACACATTTTCGGCGCTGTTCAGGTTGACGGTGGTTTTGCTGCCGTCAATCCGCTTGAGCAGCCCCGTGAGTACGTCTTTCGGTCCGATTTCCACGAACGCCGCTGCCCCGCCCGCGATCATGGCTTCCATCGATTCGCGCCAGCGAACCGGGCTGGTCAACTGCGCGCCCAATTCCTGCCGAATCAAGTCCACGTCGCCCAGCGGCGCAGCGCTCACGTTGCCGTAAATCGGAACTTGCGAGGTTTGAAAATTCGTACTTGCCAGCGCCAGCCGAAATTCCTCCGCCGACGGCTGCATCAGCGGTGAGTGCGCGGCGATGCTCACCGCCAGCTTGATCGCGCGGCGCGCCCCCGCGTCTTTCGCCAGCGTCAGCGCGAGATCGAGCGTCTGGTTATCGCCCGAAATCACCACCTGACCGGGACAGTTGTCGTTGGCGATCACCAGCGCACCGCCGGTTTCAGCGCGGGCGCGCGCGCAGATGTCTTGCACCGCGTCGATGTCCAGCGACAAAATCGCCGCCATCGCGCCGGGGCTGCGCTCGCCCGCCTGCTTCATCAACCGACCGCGCTCGCGCACCAACCGCAGCCCGTCCTCGAAGCTCAGCGACCCAAACGCCGCCAGCGCCGTGAACTCGCCGAAGCTGTGCCCCGCCGCGAACGCGGGCATCGCCTCCGGCAGCTCGCTTTGCAGCGCCCGCAGAGTGGCTAAACTGCATACGTACAGCGCGGGTTGGGTGTTCAGGGTGTCGTTGAGATCGTCCGCCGGACCGTTGAAGCATAGGTCTGACAGGGGAAAACCGAGGAACTCATCCGCCTGCTCGAAGATTTCGCGCGCCGCCGGGCAGCTTTCGGCGATGTCTCGCCCCATGCCCACCACCTGTGATCCCTGACCGGGAAACAGGAATGCGACTGTTGTCCACTCGACCATGATGAAAGCCCCAACGGTTGTGAAAATAAGCACACGTAGAAAGAATAACCTAAATATGCCACAAAGCAAGCGCTGGTCATTAAAAGTTCCTAAGATCAGGCAAACAAAAAGCCGTACCTAGCGGTACGGCTCTAAATTGACCAGCCGAAGCGCGTTAGCTTTCCGCGCCGACTTCGATGACGGTTTCCCCGTGATAGGTGCCGCAGTTCGGGCAAACCCGGTGCGCGACGTGGTATTCACCGCAGTTTTCGCAGCGAACCAGATGATTCAGAGTAAGCGCATCATGCGCGCGGCGCCGGTCGCGGCGGCTCCGTGAGTGTTTTCTTTTCGGCAGCGGACCCACAAACGTACTCCTCTAAACTCGCCCGTCGGCATGACCGGCAGCACTACCATCAATTCGGCGATTATAGTAGCCGCGTAAGCTCAGTGTCAAGGGGAGGAACTGGCGGCGAGTGAGGAACGTCGAGGATAGGCTCCTGTAGAGGCACGGCGATGCCGTGCCCAACATACTTGCGCCGGAGTTCACGTTTTGTAGTAATGGGTTCCGCGCAGCTTGTCCGGCAGCAGATCGTCGTCGCCGTACATGCTGTAGCCTTCGCCGTAGCCGAGTTCCTTCATCAGCCGGGTGGGGGCGTTGCGCAGCTTGAGCGGAATCGGCAGATTGCCCTGCTGCTTCACGTCGTCCAGCGCCTTGAAGTACGCATCGCCCGCCGAGCGATCTTTGGGCGCGCTCGCTAGATACGCCACCCCTTCCGCCAGATTGAACTGACATTCCGGGTAGCCGATCACCTCGACCGCGCGAAAGACCTCGTTGGCGACCGTCAGCGCCTTCGGATCCGCCATGCCCACGTCCTCGCTGGCGAAGATCACCATACGCCGGGCGATGAAGGTTGGGTCTTCGCCGCCGTCCACCATGCGCGCGAGGTAGTAGAGCGCCGCATCGACCTGACTGGCGCGCATACTCTTGATGAAGGCGCTGATGGTGTCGTAGTGTTCCTCCGCCTGCTTGTCGTAGCGCAGATGCCGTGATTGCAGCGCATTGGTCAGGTTCTCCAGCGTGATCGCGTCCTCGTACAGGGCGGCGGTCGCTTCCAGCAGATTGAGCGCCTGCCGTCCGTCGCCGTTGGCGAAGCTGACCAGAAACTCAGCAGCGTCGTTGGGCACGGTCACGCCCAGTTCCTGCGCGCCGCGCTGGACGATCTGGCGCACGTCATCCTCGGTCAGGGCGCGCAGCACGAACACCTGCGCCCGCGAGAGCAGCGCCGGGATCACCTCGAAGGACGGGTTTTCGGTGGTCGCGCCGATCAGGATGATGGTGCCGTCCTCGATGTACGGCAGCAGAAAATCCTGCTGCGCCTTGTTGAAGCGGTGGATTTCGTCCAGAAACAGCACCGGCGCGACCCTCGGCTTCTGTGGATCATTCATGCTGAACAGATCGCGCTTTTCTTCACGGCGTGCGCCCTCGACGATCTTGCGCACTTCGTCCTTGCCCGCCGATACCGCCGAGAGTTCGTAAAACGCGCGCCCGGTGCTGTGCGCGATGATCCGCGCCAGCGTGGTCTTGCCCACGCCGGGCGGTCCCCAGAAGATCATCGAGTGAACCCGGTTGCGCTTGATCACCTGATACAGCGGCTTGCCTTCGCCAACCAGATGCTCCTGCCCGATAAATTCCTCCAGCGTATCCGGGCGGATACGGTCAGCCAGCGGGCGCGACGAGTTCTCCATGTGGGTCACTCCAGTCTCACAGCGGGGCCAGAAGATTGGCACCAGCAAGATTACCAGCACGAAAATCAGCACGGTCAGCAGCGCACCCACGCGCACAAAATCGGTGAAGTGATAATGTCCGGGCCCGTACACCATCACCGTGATGTGATCCAGCGGCGTAATGTAGCCGTTGGTCGCGGCGATGGCGATGGTGATCACGAACGAGCGCGGATCAAGCGCCAAGCCCTGTGCGGTGCGAATCGCCACCGGGAGCATGACGATTGCCGCCGTCGAATTCGAGAGCGGCGTCAGCGCCACCGTCAAGCCGAAGAACACCGCCAGCAGCGTCACCGGCGACGCCGTTCCAATCGCGTTGATCACCTGCTGCGCCAGATACGCGGCGGTTCCGGTCTGCTCCATCGCCCTGCCCAGCGCCAGCATCGCCCCCACCATGATCAGAACTTTCCACTGAACGAGGCGGTAGGCTTCTTCCGGAGTGATGCAGCGGGTCGCAAACGCCAGCACCGCCCCACCGAGCGCCACCACCGAAACCGGGACGATATTCAGCGCCGAAATCACCAGCACGCCGACGAAGATCAGCACCGCGCGCGGCGCGCGCCGCAGATCGGGGCGCTCGTTTTCGAGGCTCTCGTTGAGAATACGGAAAGCGCCGTCGCGTTCCAGCACGTCGATGCTGGCGCGCTCGCCCTGAATCAGCAGCACGTCGCCGAGCTGCATACGAATGGTGCTGAGCTTCTGGCGAATCAACTCGCCGCGCCGATCCACCGCCAGCACTTGCAGCCCGTAGCGCTCGCGTGCGTGCAAGCCGCGCAGCGTTCGCCCAATGAACGGCGATCCGGCGGTCAGGATGACCTCGACCAGCTTGACTTCATCGGTGTTCGCGCTGCCGTTCATGAACTTGACATCGGCTTTGATGTCCAGCCCCGGCAGGTTCTTGACCTTGAGAATCTCGCTGCGCTCGCACTCGACCAGCAGCACGTCGCCCGCCTGAAGCGCAACGTCAGGGCTGGGTGCCAGATAGCGAATCCGGTCGCGCACGATGCGAAGCACCTGAATGTTCAGGTTGTCGCCCAGACTTTCGTCCACCAGCGGCTTGCCGACGTACAAGGAATTCGGCTGAATGATGATTTCGGTGATGTAAAGCCGCTGCGCAAGCTGAGTTCCGGTGTCTTCAACCGGCGCGCGATCCGGGATCAGGCGGCTGCCGATGAGGTACATGTACAGCAGCCCAGCGATCAGGATCGGCAGACCGACCGGAGTCATCTCGAACATGCCCAGCGGCGCTAAGCCATACTGGGTGATCACGCCGCTGACCACGATGTTGGTCGAGGTGGCGATCAGCGTCACCGACCCGGCGAGCATGGTCGCAAACGCCAGCGGCATCAAGTACCTCGACGCACTGACCCGCGCCCGTTCCGCCAACCGGATCGTAATCGGCAGAAAAAACGCGGTCGATCCGGTGTGGCTCATGACCGACCCCAGCGCCGCCGCCGAGGTCATGATCACCGCCAAAATGCGCTTGGGCTGATCGCCCGTGACCCGGTAGATGTACTGCCCCACCAGTTCGACCACGCCCGTGCGTGTCAGCGAAGCCGCGATGATCAGCATTCCCAGTATCAGGATTACGGCGTCGCTGCCGAACCCGGCAAAGGCGTCTTTGGTGGAGAGCAGCCCCGTGAGTATCAGCGTTACGACAATGCCGAGGGCAATAACATCGGTCGGAAAGCGCTCGGTCGCAAATAAGATAAACGAGACGACAATAATGCCCAATACCAGCGCAATATCCGGGGTCATGCAGTTTCCTTCAGTGGGTGAAGCAGCTCAAAGAGACACGCCGATACGCTCGCTCAAATTTGCCTGTGGAAAGCGGCTATTGTAACACCGGAGACCCTAAACCCGTAAGCCCGCGCGCGAGGGTGCGATTCGCGGCAGACGTGTCCATCCTTCAGTGAATATCGCAGCCAATACGCGCTCCATCGTTCGAGCCTGCGCCGCCATCAGCAACGTGGCCGCTCCGCGAAGCTTTCCCCCTCACGCAGCGCGACTCATTTCGACGCAAAACCTAAAGCATCGAACCAAATCACCCGTTCGGGCTAGTTCGAATCACCCTAGCGGGGGATGAAGCGCACGTCCCCGCGCCCTATGATCGTCAGCATGAGGTTTTATCTCTTGAGGCGCAGCACGACGCTGGGAGGTGCAAATCCGAAATAATTTCCTTTTTTCTCCGTACCACCTCGCATCATGGGCAAGATTAGCAGAAAAGCCACGATTTTGAGGAAACACTATGAGCAAGGATAACAGTATTTCGAAAGCCATACAGGACACTCTTCTCACCCGCCGCAGTTTCTTGAAATGGAGTACGGCGCTAGGAGGAGCAGCCATTGTCGCGGGAAGTCTGGACACTGGCTTGAATGCTATCGCAGCGGCTGAGACTTCAATCGACACTACCGATACCTGGATCCCGGCGGCCTGCTGGCACAACTGCGGCGGACGCTGCCTGATCAAAGCGCACGTCATCAACGGAGTGGTGGCACGGGTCAAGACCGACGACACCCATGCCGACAGCCCCGACTACCCGCAGCAGCGTGGCTGCCCGCGTGGTCGCTCGCAGCGGATGCAGGTCTTTGGACCGGATCGTCTCAAGTACCCGATGAAGCGGGCACACTGGTCGTCCGGCGGCGGCGATAAATCGCTGCGCGGCAGGGATGATTGGGTGCGCATCTCATGGGACGAGGCGCTCGACACAATTGCCAGCGAGCTGAAGCGCGTCAAGGAAACTTACGGCAACGAGTTCGATCCTCGCGGTGCCCAATGGACGGCTACTGAATGCCTACGGCGGCGCTTGGGAGACCTGGGGCACAGTTTCATCCGGCGCCTGGCCCGCCCCTGACATGCACATGGCGGGGCGGATGCAGTTCTATTCGTTTGGCGGTCCCGGCGGTCACAATGATCGGATGGATTTGCGCAACGCGAAACTGATCGTGCTGTGGGGCGCGAACCCCGCTTGGTCGAGTCAGGGCAGCCCCACCTATCATTACTTGCAGGCGAAAAAGGCAGGCGCGAAGATCATCTGCGTCGATCCGAAGTTCACCCCCACTGCGACCGCGCTGGCGGATGAATGGATTCCGGTGCGACCGGGAACCGACGCTGCTCTGCTGATCGGCATCGCCTACCACATGATCACCAACAACCTTCAGGATCAGCAGTTCCTCGACACCTACGCCGTCGGCTTTGACAGCGACCACATGCCCGAAGGCGCTGATCCGAAAGAGAACTTCAAGGATTACGTCTTGGGCACCTACGATAACATCCCCAAGACGCCGGAGTGGGCAGCCAAGATTTGCGGCACCGATCCTGCGCTGATCCGTTCCTTCGCGCAGGAGTGGGCGACGACCAAACCGGCATCCCTGCTCAGCGCATTCGCGCCCGCCCGCACCTATCGCGGCGAGCAGTTCGCGCAGGCATTCCTGACGGTTGGCTGGATGACCGGCAACGTCGGCGTGTCCGGCGCGGCAGTCACCGACTGCGCGCATAACGCAGCAGCCAATGGCGGTCCCATGCTGGTCAATCCGGGCAGCAGCGGCGTTGCTCCGATTTCCAACCCGATCTGTCAAGGTGGAATGGCAGCCTTCATCGGTGCCTCGATTGCCGATGCACCCTTCGGCATCGTCTGGGACGAAGCGTGGGACGCGGTGGTGAACGGCGAGTTCACTGACGGTCCGCGCGGTCAGCACAAGGTCGATATTCATCTCATCTGGGGCATCGGCGAGTTGGCGGCGCTCAACCAGCAGCCGAACATCAACAGCGGGATCGAAGCCTATCGCAAGGTCGATTTCGCCGTGACGGCGTCGCACTTCCTGACCACGCCCGCAAAATACTCGGACATCGTTCTGCCCGCGACCACCCAGTGGGAGCGCTGGGGGACGATCCTTACGGGCAACCGCGAGATGATGATCTGGGCGAGCCAAGTGGTCGATCCGATGTTCGAGGCGAAGGACGACTCGTGGATCGAGGAAGAAATCGCCAAGCGGATCGGGATTGACCCCACTCTCATCAATCCGCTGCCGCTCAAGCAGCAAATCTTCAACCAAATCGCTGGCGCAACCGTGATCAAGGACGACGGCGTGACCTATGAGCCGCTGGTCACCATCACACAGGAGGATTTGACCGCGTTAGGCGTCGATGGCACGCCCCAGACCGGGCGCGTCCCGATCATGGAACTGCGCCAGACGGGCATGTATCAGGTTCCGCGCACGCCCGGCGACAACTTCGGCTACATCGCCTACAAGGACTTCCGCGATGATCCGGTAGCACATCCCTTGAACACGCCGAGCGGCAAGCTCCAGATTTACAGCCAATCGCTGGTCGATTACATCACTTCCTTTGGCTGGATCACCGATCTGCCTCCAGTTGCCCAGTACAAGCCGCCGAAAGAAGGCTATGAGGACACGTTCTCGAATTGGGAGACCCAGACTAAGGGCGACTATCCGCTTCAGTTGTTCACGCCTCACTATATGCGCCGCAGCCATTCCATCTTTGATAACATCCGCTGGATGCGTCGAGCCTTCCCGGAGGAACTGATGATGAACCCGCTCGACGCGGAGACTCGCGGACTCCAGACCGGCGACATTGTGAAAGTAACCAGCCGTCACGGCACGGTCATTCGCCCGGTGCTGGTGACTGCCGAAATTCTCCCCGGTGTCGTCGCGCTCGGCGAAGGCGCGTGGGCGGACAAAGACGACGACACGGGCATTGACCGCGCAGGCGCGACCAACTCCCTGTCGGGGAGCCTGCCCTGCGGTCAGGGTGTCCAACCGTGGAACACCAATAACGTCCAGATCGAGAAATACGACGGGGCGCTGCCTGCCGACTACACCTGGCCGCAGCGAATCGTACTGAGTGGAGAGTGAGCGATGGCTAAGCAACTTGCATTCTACTTCGATTCGAGTGCCTGTATCGGGTGCAAAGCTTGCCAGATCGCCTGCCAGGACAAGAACGATTTGCCGGCGGACATCATGTGGCGGCGTGTGTTTCGGTACGGGGGCGGCAACTGGATACACACCGGGCTAGTCGCCGTTCCAAACAACCTGTTTCGCTACTTTGTATCTATCTCGTGCCAGCACTGTCAAGACCCGGCGTGTGTGACGGTCTGCCCGACGACGGCGATGAGCAAGGACGAAAATGGCATCGTCAGTATTGATCCCAGCCAGTGTATCGGCTGCCGCTACTGCGAGTGGGCGTGTCCCTACGGCGCGCCGCACTTCGACGCAGCGGCGGGGGTCATGACCAAATGCAATTTCTGTAAGGACTTGCTTGACGCCGGTGGGAATCCCGCCTGCGTCGATGCCTGCGTGATGCGCGCGCTGGACTTCGGCGAGCTGTCCGACTTGCAAGCCAAATACGGCACACTGGACGCCATTGAACCGCTGCCGTCCGGCGAATACACCAGCCCTTCGCTGGTGATCACGCCGCACCGGAACGCCGAAATGGTGGGCGAAGCGACGGGTCAAATCGTGAACCTGCCGGAGGAGATTTAACCATGAACACGAACGAATGGGCACTGATTATCTTCACAGTGGTCATGCAAATGTCGGTCGGCGCATTCGTCATTCTGGGCGGCGTCCACTTCTTCGCCGCTCGCCGCAACGGGCTGGAGGAAGCCGACAAGCTGAGCGACCTCGCGCTGCTGGCGATTGGTCCGGTGGTGGTCTTTAGCCTGATCGTCACCTTGTTCCATCTTGGCAACCCGGCCAACGCGCCGAAAGTTATTTCCAATCTCGGCTCGTCGTGGTTGAGCCGTGAAATCATGCTCTCGCTGCTATTCTGTGTTGGCGGGGCAGTCTTCGCCCTGCTCCAGTGGCGCAAGCTCTCGACCGCCTCTATCCGCAACGGGCTGGCGCTGATCGTGGCGCTCATCGGGCTGGCGCTGGTGGCAAGCATGTCGATGGTCTACCGTCTGTTCAGCGTCCCCGGCTGGGATACATTGGCGACGCAGGCGACCTTTTTCATCACCACTTTCCTGCTCGGCAGTCTGGCGATGGGCGCGGCATTCATCGTCAACTTCTGGTACATGCGCCGGAGGAATACGGACAGCCAGAACGTGCAGTTCAACATGCTCGCCACGTCGCTGCGCTGGATCGCCCTGTTTGCCATCGTTTTGCTCGGCTTGCAGTTCTTGGTGCTCCCCCTCTATTTGGCAACGCTGGGCACGGAGAGTACGGCGACGGCTACCAGTACCCTTGCGCTGATCACACAGCAGCAGGGGTTGGTCCTCGCCGTGCGGCTGATCCTACTGTTCGCAGGCGCGGGGCTGCTGTCGGTGTTCGTCTACGCGATGGCTGCCAGTGAGAACAAGCTGCGCGTGGTCAGCAACGCGGCGTATGCGGCTTTCGTGCTGGTGCTGATCTCCGAGGTGCTGGGGCGTTATCTCTTCTACGCCAGCATGGTGCGCATCGGCGTCTAAACCAGCGTCACAGCCGTTTGGCGTATCGAACTTCAGAGTAATCGAACTAAAGCAGCGGGAGGGTAAATCACCCTCCCGCTGTCTGTTGGCTGAGTCTCAACCGAAACGCCGTTCATTACGGAATACGTGCCGAGCGGCGGTTAGCAGCCCGCCCCTATCGGTTAAGGCTCGCTGTCCGCGTCGTCGCTTACGGAGTTGCGCGGTTCCGGGGTTGCTGCTTCGGTGACGACCGGCGCCGGGGTGTCCGTCAGCGCGAGCGTCGGCGTGAGGGTCGGCTCACTCGACGCGGGCGTAAGCGAAGCGACGCGCACCTCGTCCACCCACCAGCTATCCGGCTTCTCTCTGTCCCCCGCCACCCCTTGCCACACGAACTGCACCTTGATCTGCTGCCCGACGAACCCGCTCAGATCGTAGGTCATCTGCGTCCACTGCCCAACCGGTAGCGCGGTTCCGACCGTCGTCCAGTTGACTCCGTCTGCGCTCACCTGCACCAGCCCGGTGGACTGCGTGCTGCTCAGCAGCGACTCGAAGCTGAGTTGAACCGTCTGACCCGGTTGTATATTCGAAAGGTCGAGCGCGCGGTTCCAGCGCAGCACGTCCGCCTGATTATCCGCCGTCACCTGCCAGCCGAGTCCCTGCCCGCCGAATCCCGCTTGCGGCGTGAGTATCCAACCGGAGAGCGCCGTCCAATCGGGCGCGCCGTCGTCCATCGAGGCGTAGGCGGGCAGCAGCAGCGGTTCCGGAGTGGGCGGCTCTGGCGAGGGCAGCTCCAGTGTTGGGAAAGGCAAGGCGGTCGGCAGTTCCAGCGTCGGGAAGGGCATCGGCGTATCGGTAGGCAGCGGTGTGACCGTATCCGTGACTTCGAGCGTCGGGGATTCGGTTCCCTCTTCGGTTGGCATGACCGTGTCGGTGACTTCAGGCGTGGGCGGCTCCGTCCCTTCTTCTGTGGGGGTCACGATCTCGGTGACTTCGGGCGGGATCGGTTCCTCCAGCCCCAAGACCATCACCGAACTGAGCTTCACCGCGTCGATGTCCATGTACTGACCGATACTGCCAGTGAAGCGCACCGTCACCGGGTAGACGCCTGTCCACGGCAATGGAATGCTGATCGGCTGCTGGTACTGGATTGAGCCGCTGGAGTTGCTGATAATCTGGCAGTTGTAAATCTGGCTGAAACAGACCTCCATCGGACCCTTGTCACCGCCCTTCGTCCGGTACAGTACCAGATAATGCCCGGCGGTCGCGTTCACCATGAACGTTACCGTCGAGTCCGGTTGCGAGGTGTAGTAGACCTGACTGCCGCTGTAATTCGCGTTGAAGCTGCTGATCCACTGCCCGCTGTAGATCAGCGCGCTGCTGCTCTCCTGATAATTTGGGCCTTCGTTAAGCGCCGCCGGGCTGCCGCTCAGGCTCACCGAGTTGAAATCGAGGTACGGCGTCCCGCCCGACCCCAGATTAGTCAGCGTGATGGCAAAGGTTCCGGCGTTGGGCATCAGGATATTAAGCGGCTGCTGATACGCCGTCGGCAGTCCGTAATTGCTGAAAGTCGTACACTGGACACCGATACAAAGCTGCATCAGTCCGTGATCCGGTGAGGCGGTGCGTAGAATTTGCAGCTTATTTCCGGCAGCGACCGTCACCGTGAAGCTGACGCTCGCGCCGTTCTGCCCGGTATACTGGACGCTGCCGCCGTCGTAGGCAGCGTTATTGTTATTGATCCACACGCCGTTGTAGGTCAAGTTGGGGCTGATGTCCTGAAACGTACTGCCCACCGTCAGGATGGTCGGCGCGGATCGCAGCGTGAGCGCATCCACATCCAGATACTGCCCGCTGCTGCCAGTGAACGTGACCGTCACCGGGTAGGTTCCCGACCAGGGGATGGATGTGATGAACGGCTGCTGGTAGAGCGTAACCGGGTTGCTGTTGCTGACCGTCTGGCAGGCGAAGACTTCGCTAAAGCAAACCCGCATGTCGCCCTTGTCTGCTCCCACCGTGCGGATGATCCGAACTCGGCTGCCCGCAGCGCCGTTGATCAGGTAGGTGTAGCTGTTGTTGGGGAAGCCGGTGTACTCGACAGTCCCGCTGCTGTAGCTGGCGCTGCTGCTGGAAATCCACTGACCACTATAGCTGATAGCGCTGCTGTCATCCTCAAAGGTACTGCCCACCGTCAGCGCCGTTGGGCTAGCAGCCAGCGACACCGCATCGAAGTCCATGTACTGACCGGCTGAACCCAGATTGGTCATGCTGACGGTGAACGTCCCCGTGTTGGGCAGCAGAATTGTGAGCAACTGCTGATACAGCGGGACTAGACTGTAGTTGCTGAAAGTCTCACAGACGCCCGCGCCGATGCAGACTTGCATGTCGCCGCGATCCGGTCCAGTAGAGCGGATAATCGTCAGGCGGTTGCCCGCCGACCCCGTGAGTGAGAAGCTGAGCGCGGCGTCATGCTGCCCGGTGAAATGCATCGCCCCACCGTTGTAACTCCCGCCGTTGACCGTTCCCCAGATGCCGCTGTAGATGACGTTGACGTTATCATCCTGATAAGTATTGCCAACCGTCAGCGGCGCGGGCAAAAACGTGCCGGTTTCGTAGGCACCCGCATCGCAGGGAGATTTGCGGACGTAGCCGCGCTGGTCGGTGATGACGGCGGGAACTCCGCTCAGGGTGGCGCAGTTGCCGTGATCGATCGCCACGCTGCCCGCGCCCAGCGCCATCGTCGGGGTAGGGCCTCCATTGTAGACTACGGGTCCCAAGTTGACTGGCGAGGCGGCGGCGTTGGTCAGGTCGGCAGCGGTATTGCCGGTTAGGGTCGCGCCGCTGGTATCGCCGATGACGTTGTAGCCCAGCGAGGTGATGCTGCCGCTCAGGTCAGGACCTGAGGTATCCGCCATATCGCCAGCGAGGATGCTGCTGCCCAGCTTGACCGTGCCGCTTCCATTGCTGATGGCACCGCCGTATTGACCCGACAAGTTGCCGTAAAACGTGCTGTTGCTCACGGTTGCCATCTCGGTATTCTGGTTGTTGATCGCGCCTCCGAGTCCGTTGGCGGCAACCGTTTCGTTTTGAACGAAGGTGCTGTTGCTGACCGTGAGCGTGCCATCATTTTCGATAGCGCCCCCCTCCTGACCGACCAAGTTGGAGTACATCGTGCTGTTGCTGACCGTGAGCGTGCCGTCGTTCTCGATGCCGCCTCCGTAGGTGATGGCTCCGTTGTGGGCGAAGATGCTGGTATTCACCATTACGCTGCCCAGATTGTTATAGATGGCGCCGCCGGAGTAGGTCGCAGCCGTGTTATAGGCGAATGTGGTGCCGTTCAGCGTCAGATTGCCCAAGTTGTTATAGATAGCGCCGCCGAAGTTAGAATCCGTGTTGTTGGTGAAAATGCTGTTGTTCACCGTCAGGCTGCCATGATCGACGTAGATGGCGCCGCCCCCACTAGACGATGCGCCGTTGCTGAGCACGAGGAGATTGAAAGTCAGATTGCCACCGCTGCCTACAGTGAATAGGCGGAAGTTCGGCGTCCCGCTAGCGGTACTGCGCTGGATGACTGCATTGCCGCCGTTGATGGTCAGCGTGACGTTGACCGGCGGCAGCCCCGCGCCTGTCACCCCGTAGCCAGTGGTCAACACGTAGTTGCAGCCTGCCGCCAGATTGAGTACAGTGCCGTTGGTGGCAGCATTGAGGGCATTAATGAGGGCGGAAACGGAGCAGCCAACGTTGACCGCGGCGCTTACTCCCGGCGTCAGCCCGATCAACGTGACCAGCAGCAGCGTCAGTAGACAGGGACGGAGCCAACGGAGAACCAGTCTCGACATAGCGGTTTGCCTCTCCGGGAGCGGTTGTCCGGGCTAAAATTCGCTCACGACGGTTTGTGCCATGTTCATGCTTTGAATCATTTTACGAGCAACTATACGCAAGAAAATATTATAAAGTATTAGAGATCACACCATTTTATGGTTCGAGTGAACTTTATGCAACGGACACTCATCGGGCGGGAGAACGGTGTGCGACTGTCAGCAGAGAGCGCATGAAGTCACGCAATCGAGCAGGAGGCGAATCCACCTCTCGCACAGAGATGCTGACGCTCAAAATTGTTTTGCGCGCTGGTGGCGTTTCGAGGTTATACTCCGGTCACTTGCATTCGCATACCGGGAACTGCCATGCTTTCAACCGTCCATAGCTGCGCCGTCGTTGGTCTCGACGGGTACATCGTTGACGTAGAAGTGGACTTCAATCCTCGTGCCGGGCTGCCCTCCTTCACCATCGTTGGGCTGCCGGACACCGCCGTCAAGGAAAGCCGCGAGCGGGTGCGCGCAGCCATCAAGAACAGCCGTCTCCAATTCCCGAACAAAGGCTATACCGTCAACCTCTCGCCCGCCGACCTGCCCAAACATGGACCCGCTTACGATCTGGCGGTGGCGGTCGGCGTGCTGGCGTCCACCGATCAAGTGCCGCTCGGCGCGCTGGACGGCGCGTTATTCGTGGGCGAGCTTTCGCTCGATGGCAGCGTGCGCCACATACGCGGCGTCATGCCGATGGCATACGCCGCGATGCAGCAGGGCTTCAAGACCATCTACGTCCCGGCGGAAGATGCGCCGCAGGCAGCGCTGGTCAGCGGTATCGACGTGATCCCGCTGGATTCGCTCGGTCAGTTGGTCGAGCATCTGTACGGTCTGAACCCGATTGCCGCCTACGCAGGCGCCCCCGCCTCAGCGAGCGATCTCCCGCTCGAGGGCGTGACCGATTTCGCCGACATACGCGGGCAGGAGCATATCAAGCGAGCGTTGGAGATCGCGGCGGGCGGCAATCACAACGTGCGCATGAGCGGACCCCCCGGCTCCGGCAAAACCCTGCTGGCGCGAGCGCTGCCCGGCATTTTGCCGCGCCTGACGCTGGCGGAGGCGCTGGAAGTGACCCGCATCTACTCGGTCGCCGACCTGCTTCAGAGCCAGCAACCGCTGATGCAGCAGCGACCGTTTCGCGCGCCGCATCACACCATCTCTCACGCCGGGCTGGTGGGCGGCGGCACCATCCCGCGACCCGGCGAAGTGACCCTCGCGCATCGCGGCGTGCTGTTCCTGGACGAGGCGACCGAATACGGTCAGCACACGCTGGAAGTGCTG
This sequence comes from uncultured Chloroflexia bacterium, assembly GCA_963814185.1. Classification (GTDB taxonomy): domain Bacteria; phylum Chloroflexota; class Anaerolineae; order Aggregatilineales; family Phototrophicaceae; genus Flexifilum. The sequence goes on from CAWFCF010000004.1 coordinate 2,262,411, forward strand.
CGCCAGCCCATCGAGGACAAGCTCGTGACCATCAGCCGAGCTAGCGGCTCGCTCACTTTCCCGGCAAATTTTCTGCTGGTCTTGGCGATGAATCCCTGTCCTTGTGGCTATTTCGGCGATCCGGTCAAGCCCTGCACCTGCACGCCGTCGATGATCCTGCGCTACCAGAGCAAGCTCTCCGGGCCGCTGATCGACCGGATCGACATTCATCTGGACGTGCCGCGCGTCGAGTACGATAAGCTCATGAGCATGGAACGGGGCGAATCCTCGGCGTCGATCCGCGCGCGGGTGGAGCGCGCCCGCGCCCGCCAGACCGAGCGCTTCGCCGGGCTGAATGGCATGTTCGCCAACAGCGACATGGGCGTCGGCGAGATCGACCGCTTCTGCATCCTGAGCAAAGAAGCCCGCCAGTTGATCGAGCTTTCGACCCGCCGGATGCAGTTGAGCGCCCGCGCCTATCACCGCGTCCTCAAGCTCAGCCGCACCATCGCCGACCTTGCCGACAGCGACCGCATCGAAGTCCAGCACGTCGCCGAAGCCATCCAGTACCGCCCCAAGCAGGCAATCCTGTGAACGAGCCAACCCTCTTTCTGTTGGTCGCAGGCATTTCCCTGCTGGGCGTAATCACGCAGAGCATGATCGGCTTCGGCGTGGCGCTGATTTGTATGCCGCTGCTGATTCTGGTGCTTGATCCGATCACCGCCGCGACCTTCGTCGCCATCTTCACGCTGCCGGTGCAACTGATCATCATGTGGCGCTACCGGGACGCGCTGCGGGTGCGCCCCTTCTGGCGCGTGATCGTCGGCGCGGCGATTGGCTGTCCCATCGGCGTGCTGCTGATTACGCGGCTGGATCGGCAGATCATTCTGACCGCGCTCGGCATCTTCCTGATCGCCTTCGCGCTCTACAGCCTGCTCAACCTGCACCTGCCTGAAATCCGCCGCCCGGCATGGGGCTTCGGCTTCGGCATCGCCTCCGGCATACTGGGCGGCGCCTACAACACCGGCGGTCCCCGCTGGTGATCTACGGAACCAGCCTGCGCTGGAAGCCGGAGCAGTTCAAAGCTAACCTGCAAGCGCTGTTCATGGTCAACAGCTTTCTGGTGATCAGCGCGCACCTGATCGCCGGGCAGGTCGATGCCTTCGTGGTCGAAAACGTGCTGATCTCGCTCCCGGTGGTTCTGATCGGCTCCGCGCTGGGCTTCTGGCTCAGCCGCTTCGTCAACGAGACGGCGTTCCGCAAAGGCGTGCTGGTACTGCTGCTGCTGGTCGGCGTGCGGCTGCTGCTGCCTTAAGGCACCGTAAACTCGCAGCGCAAATCGGTGATGTGACAGGTTGCCAGCAGCGTATCGCCCTCGTGAACCTCGAAATCACCCTGCTTCCAGAAAAGCTGATCCGGCGCAAGCGTGAGGATGCTGCGTCGCTGGCGGCAGACGCTCGGCTTGTCGAGCGAGCTTTTCTCCGACCATGACCAAACTTCGAGGCAGTCACTCGACGCCAGCGCCGTCAGCGTTCCGCTGAGCCACTGGGTCGCCCAGCGTGACACCGCGAAGCTCTGGCTTTTGCCCACGAACACCACGTTCTGCACGTTGATCGGCGTGTGCCCGCTGTTGATCAGGCTGAAGGAGCGTGTATCGTAGAGCAGCAGCACGTTGGTTCCGGTCGCGGAGGTTGGCGCGGTAGTGAGCATGGGCGTCGGAGTCGAGCTGCCAACAGCGGGTGCCGCCGTCCCCGACACGAGCGGCGGCGGCGTTGAGGTGCGAACGGCGGGCACCACTGTCCCCGATACGAACGGCGGCGTAGGTGTGTTTGTCGGTGTGCGGCTAGGCGTGGCGCTAGGCGTAGCAGTGGGCAGTCCGGTCGGCAGTAAATACGACTGACCTTCGAGTGGCGCCACCGAAATCACCATGCCGCTGCTGCCATCGGAATACTCGACGTAGACCTGATCGCCCACGTTCTGCGGCAGCGGGATTTGCAACTGCCACGTCATCCAGTCGGATTCCAGCGGACGACCTTCGGCGTCAAACAGGCGCACCTGCAAAGCATTGCGAATATACGGGCTGCGCGCCCCGGAATAGCGCTCGTTGGAGAGGTAGAGCGTGTTGGTCTGTGTATCCGCGATTGCCGGAAGGATGTCCGGGCGCGCGCCGAACTCCACCATGTACAGGTGCCCGTAGCGATGCGGCAGCGCCGCTACGCCGATCTCGCGGTAAGCCGGGTTGAGCAGCGTCTCGCGGTGAATAGTCGAGTTTTGCCAGAAGGTACGCGCTGTCCCCGCGCTGTAGCCCACGTAGGCGATTTCGCCGACCGCCGTATAGAGGTCACTGCCGTAGGGAGTCCAATCGTATTTGGGCAGCCGCGCCCGGACGGTGGGTCCCTCGCCCAGCGCATCCAGATGGATGGCGCTTTCGGCGGGGATACTTGGCAGCGACATTATGTAGCTCGCCTGATCAAACGCCATCTGGTCGAGTGTGGCATTTTCGCGCAGGGGCCACAGGTTTTGCTCGATGCGCCAGCCGTTGAGCATCGCCATGATCTGCTGCGCGGCGGCGTCATCTTCCTGCGCGACCGTCGGCTGAGGCATCGAAAAGACAAGACTGAGAGCGAGCGTAGCAAGGATCACGACGAGGTGCGTGGAGAGACGTGCAGCGTGAGTGGGAAGTTCACGAAGCAGCAGCATAGTTTCAAACCAATCTTAAATCTTCGCTATATTCTTTTCTTACAATAATCCGTATTTCATTCGAAAGCAACTGGCTGTAATGTCGCCCGCTGTGCTAGGAATCCGGGTTCGCCATCCCCAGAATCCAGCCTTCGATCTCGGCGATCTCGCGGCGCTGCGGGTCGCCGGGCGCGCGCCGACCCAGCGCCACGTTGAGCATCCCGAACAGCCCCACCACGCAGTCGAAGCGGTCTTCGCCGAAGCCGTCGGCTCCGAAGCCGTCGGCAATCCCCTCACCCAGCGCCGGGTCGAGCGCGATTCCGGCTTGCTCCGCGAAGGCGACCAGCGCGGGCGCGTTGCCGATTCGCGCATCCTGCACCCGCTTGCCGGATTTGCGCCCGGCTCGGCGCGGGAATTGCACGCCCAGATGGGCGTAATATTCGCCGGGATAGGCTTCGCAGGCGACGATCCAGTCCGGCTGAATCAACGGCTCATAGGTGCCGCTGAAGGGCCAGATCGCCATGTGGACGTAATCCGGCAGCTTGAGCGCCGGAGCCAGCACCTCTTTCCACCCGCTGATCGCCGCCTTGCCCACCTGCTGCGCGCCAATCGTCCAGAACAGTTCGGCGGCGGCGCGGCGGGTGTAGGTCTGCTGATCGCACTCGCGGCGCAGGTCGTCCATGCCCAGCGCTTCGGTCAGGTGACGGTGCAGCTTGCCGCCGGGACTCGCCGGGTAGAACGGGCGGCGCAGGCTGATCTCGTCGGCGCGCGCGGCGACGTGGTAGAAGTCCGCCCACTCGCCGCCGCCGAACTGCGGCAGCGCCTCCAGAAACCGCTCGATGCCGACTTTGCGCGCGTACTCCAGCGGCACGCCGATGGGAAAGTCGAAGCCCACCAGCATGCAACCAGCGGCGGAGGTCAGCAGCGTGAGCGCGAATAAGCCCGCGTCCTTGATCCACTGCGGCGCGCTCGCCATGTAGCGCCCATCCTCGCCCAAAACCGCCTCCGCCATCCAGCGCTTGCGCGGGTTGGCGCTCCAGTCGGCGTAAATCACTCGTGCGGGCAGCATGGCACCTCCATTTGGCTTTAGGGCTGGTCGCTGCTGAGATAGCGGGCGCGGGTATCGCGGGTCTGGTCGAGTTGATCCGGCGTCAGCAGCGACCAGAACTCGTCCGGCGTGACCACCCAATTCTGCCCAGCTTCGGCGTAGCGGCGCAGCCAGTCGAAGAAGGCATCGGTGCCGAGATCGGTTCGCAGGTCGTCCAGCATACGCGCGCCGCGCAGGTACACGGCATTGATGTAGTCGCGCGCGGTGTCGAAATCATACACGCTGCTGTCCACCTTCTTGCCGCTGTAGTCCTTGCCCACATACAGAATCGACCCGGAAATTCCACCACCACGCTTTTAAGTTCCGGGTAGTGCTGCTCGAAGAAGATTTCTTCGCTGTAGACCGCCAGCGCCTCGTCCATCCACGGGGTGAGCGCCTGATCGCTGCCGACGCGGGCGTACCACCACTGATGCGAGGTCTCATGAACCGTGATGATGGTCAGGTAGGATTCAGCGCTCCCGGTGTTGGTGCGAAACCATTGATCGCTCACGAACACGATGCCGCTGAACTCCATGCCGTCGGGGAAATCGCCCTGCACCACCACGAAGCGCTGGTAGGGATAGCTCCCGAACAGCAGCGCGTCCAGCGCCAAGCCCTGCGACGCCGCGTGCAGCGCCTGCTGGGTATTATCGACCGTGCCCTGCGCGGTCTGCACCGTGCGATCCGCGAAGGTGTACAGTTCCACGCTGACGTTGTTGGCGGTCTTTTCGGTGACGATCTGGTAATCGGGACTCAGGCTGAGCGTGAACTCGCGCGCATTGGCGAGCGTGTAGTGCCAGCGATTGTCTTGATGCTCGGTCAACGTGCCCGGCGCGGCGATCATCAGATTGGGCGGGGCGTCGCTGACCGTCAGGGTCACATCCCAATCCGCCACATCCACCACCACCTGCTCGCCGATGGCGCTGAAATCGTGAATGATCCAGTCGTCATCGTGACGCCATGCCAGCATCGGCAGCCATTGACCGAGGTTGAGTTGGTGGCTGCTGTAGCCGAAATAGCCGTCGTTGCCGCCAATCGCCGGGACCTGCAGGGTGAAGCTCAGGGTGATCACCAGCGTGCAGCCCGGCTCCACCGGGTCGCCGAGGTCGATGCTCAGCCGTCGCCCGGTCAGGTCGTAGCTCAGCGCGTTGTGATCGGCGTTGACCGAGTTAGGGTAATCGCGCCCGGATAAGCGGTTCGCCTCCACGTCCAGCACCGCGTCGGTCATCGGCTGGCTGCCCCGGTTGATGGTTTCGATCTGCTGCTCGACCTCTGCGCTGTGATGGGTATAGCTGATGGTCGCGCTGGCGGTGTGGCGGGTGGTGGGCAGACCATCCGGCGCGCTGCATTCGGTCGCCGCGACTTCCGGCGTCTGGCTGGCGACCGGGTGCAGGTCGCGTCCGGCGGTGTCCGGCAGCGTCGCCTGAACCACGTGCAGCGTGGTCGCCGTTGGGGGCAGCGTGTCGGCGGGATGGCACGCCGTCAGCAGCAGAACCACCCAAATCCAGCGAAAATGACGCAAGTTTGGCAGCCTCGTATCGCAAGTCGCGTAGTTATAGCACAGATAAGCTTGCAGGCAACAGACCGTTACGCAACCTCACAAGCTGTGTTATCCTTAGCAGTTGTTATCATATTCTCATTTTGCAGGAGGTAATCGTGACCTCAGACCAACTGCGCGGTCTCATACAGCTCACCCGCTGGAAAGAATACGTCCCCTTTGTCGTCCCATTGACCATTGTCGGCGCGCTGATGGCGGCGCGTCCGCACGGCACGCTGCTGGATTGGCGGCTGATCGCCGTCACCCTCGCCAATGTGCTGGCGGTTGCCTACGCCTTTATGATCAACGACATTGAAGATGCCCCGGACGACGCCCGCGATCCCGCTCGCGCCGCCCGCAATCCCATTAGCAGCGGGCGGATTCCCGCGTCGATTGGCTATCGCGCCACCCGCCTGATCGCCGCCCTGACCCTGCTGCTCTACGCCTGCGGCGGCTTCTGGGTGGTGGTGATCGGCGTCGCCACGCTGATGCTTTCGCACCTGTATTCGTGGCGTCCGGTGCGGCTGAAGGCGTGGCCCGTCACCGACATTCTGTCGCACTCGCTGATGCTCAGCGGCTTGCTGCTGCTGGCGGGCTATTTCATCTACCACGATCAGCCCGGCATCGTCTGGTTCGTCGCCGCCACCGCAACTCTGGTCTCGGTTTACGGTCAGTTGTATAACCAACTGCGCGACTACGACATGGACAAAGCCGCTGGACTCTACAACACCGCCATCATTCTCGGTCAGGCGAACACCCGCCGCGTCATGTATCTGACCATCGGCTTGGCGGCGACCTGCCTGCTGGCGGCGATTGTGCAGGGCGCTTTCCCGCTCTGGCTGGGCTTGGTCGTGCTGGTGTGTTTGCCGATTAGTATGCTTTACCGCCCGCGCACCGATATGCGCGGTGGCGCGGCGGTGGAAGCCAGCGGCATGATGCAGGTGCAGGCGATCATTTCGCTCAACCTGATCATCGCCGTGTGGCTGATCGAGGCAATTGTGAGGCAGGTTTTCCTGATCTAAATGAGCTTAAACGATCTCCACAACATCCTATTCAACGCGCACATCCTCTACTCGCTGGCGCTCGGCTTCTGGAGCGCGTGGATGGCTTACAAGAACCAGCCGATCACCGGTAGTTTTTGGGGTGCCGTCGCCACCATCACCGTCCTCGCCGGAACCGTCACCCTGATCGGCGTGATCATGACCATCGAAGGGCTGCGACCGGAGCGCATCGTCGTTTACTATCTGTATATGTCGTGGCTGGTGGTGATCATGCCGGGGCTGTTCACCCTGCTGCGCGGGCGAGACGACCGCAGCGCCGCCATCGCCTTCTCGATTCTGAGCTTTTTCAACGCCGCGACCTCGCTGAGCATGTTGCAGCGCAACATCGTGGGTCCTTGGGTGAATGTCTAGGCAGGCGTTGGGCTGGGCTGTGGGGCTGCTGCTGCTGGCTTGCGCCTGCGCGCCGGATGCCACTCCGCTCCCGCCCAACCTCCCGACGCAACCGCCGCCCACCCCAACTCAAGGCACACCCCCACCGCTGCGCTACGCGGTCGCGCCCGACCTTCAGCCCTATCTTTCCGCCGCCGACGCCGATCTGATCGGCGCATCTGCCGAGATCGTGCGGCTGGACGCGCCGCCCAGCGATTTGGACGGCAGCGACATCGTGATCTCGCTCGCCGATCTGCCGGGCAGGGCGACCGCCCCATCGCCGCTGGAAATCAGCCTGATTCTCGACCCAACTCTGCCCCCGTTGGACGATCCGGCGCTGCTGGACATCGTGCGCCACGCCATCGATCCGTTGCAGATTGCCGCCGCGCTCAATCTGCCCGGCGCTGCCACCCCTGCCGATCCGGTCGCTGCCGCTGCCGCGCTGCGCAATCAACTGGCGAACGCGGGCTACCCCGACGGCTTCGACCTCACGCTCGCGTCAGGCGGCTTGCCCGGCGCGGAAGCGCTGGCGCAGCAGTTTGAAGCCATCGGCATCCAAATCCGCGCGACTGCCCGCGCCGACCAACCCGCTCACCTCACATTAGCCACCGATTCCAACAACCCGGACGCCCTTTCGCTGTACGCCGTCACTATTCACTACCGCGCCGCCGAGGGGCTGGACATCATCTTTACGCCCGACGGTTTCCCGATTGCGCGGCGCACATTACAATAGCGGCATGACCCACATCATCCTCTGCCACGAAAACGCGGATTTCGACGCCGTCGCCGCGATGCTGGCGGCGCACCGCCTCGACCCCGCCGCGATTCCCGTGCTGCCTGACCGCCTCAACCTGAACGTGGCGCGCTTTCTGGCGCTCTACCGCCTCCCGTTGGTCGCACATAAAGACTTCGCCGCCGACCACGTGGATCAAATCACGCTGGTGGACACCCAGCGCGTCCCGCCGATCAAGGGCATCGCCCCCGATGCGCGAAGTCCACATCGTCGATCATCACCCGCTGATGCGCGCGCTGGAAGCCAACCAGACTTTCGAGGGCGATTCGGTCGGCGCGGCGACCACGCTGCTGGTCGAGCAGCTTATCGAGCGCGGCGTCGCCATCACCGGGTTGGACGCGACCCTGCTGGCGCTGGGCATCTACGAGGACACCGGGTCGCTAGTCTATGCCGAAACCACCCCGCGCGATCTGCGGGCGGCGGCGTGGCTGATCGAGCAGGGCGCGGTGCTGGACGACCTGCGCCGCTTCTTGGAGCCGCCGCTCAACGAGGCGCAGCAGACACTGCTGGAAACGCTGATCGCCACCGCCGACTCGCGCAGCATTCAGGGCTACACCGTCACCGTCGCCGCCGCCCACCTCGACCACTATCTGAATGAGGTCAGTTCGGTGGCACACCGCCTGCGCGACACCCTCGACCCGGCAGCGCTGTTCCTGCTGGTGCAGATGCCGGGCGCGCTGCATTTGGTCTGCCGCTCGACCGAGGACGCCATCGACGCGGGCGCGGTGGCGCGCTTCTTCGGCGGCGGCGGTCACGAGCGCGCGGCTGCCGCCACTCTGCACGACGATTACACGCTCGACTCCGCTGTCGCCGCGCTCTGGGCGCAGTTGGCGAAGCTGGTTCAGCCTGCCGCCCGCGTCGCCGACTTGATGTCGCAGGGCGCGCAGACCGTCGATGCCTCGGCGAAGCTGGAAAGCGTAGTGCGCAAGCTGCGCCGCATCGGGCACGAGGGCTTTCCGGTGGTCGAAGCCGGGCACATCGTCGGGCTGCTCACCCGCCGCGACGCCGACCGCGCGCTCGAACACGGCTTGGGCGATCTGCGGGTGCGCGACGTGATGTCCGCTGGCGAGATCACCTTGCGCCCGGACGATTCGGTCGCGCTGCTGGAACAGCGTATGGTCGAAAGTGGCTGGGGGCAGATTCCGGTCGTGGGCAGCGACGGCAGGCTGATCGGCATCGTCACCCGCACCGACCTGATCCAGCATTGGGCGCAGGCACATCCCGCCGCCCCGCTCGCCGAAACCGTCAGCAGCGAGCAGATCGCCGCCGTGCTGGGCGAAGCCGCCGCCCGCCTGATCGACCGGATCGCGGAAGCGGCGCAGGCGGAGAACGATCAACCTCTACATGGTTGGCGGCGTGGTGCGCGACCTGCTGCTCCAGCGCGCCAACGACGACATCGACTTCGTGGTCGAAGGCGACGCCATTCGCTTCGCCGAAACGCTGCAAGCCCGTTACGGCGGCGTGATCCACAGCTACCGCCCGTTTGGTACGGCGACGTGGATTCTGGAAAGCTCGTCACTCGACGGCGCGGGTCTGCCCGATCACGTCGATTTCGCCAGTGCCCGCAACGAGTTCTACGAGCATCCCACCGCCTTGCCCACCGTCTACAGCGGCTCGATCAAGCTGGACTTGCAGCGGCGTGATTTCACCGTCAACACGCTGGCGGTGCAGTTGAGCAGCGGCGCATCATCCTCGACTATTACGGCGGGCTGGCGGATTTGCGCGCCGGGCTGATCCGGGTGCTGCACAGCCTCAGCTTCGTGGACGACCCCACCCGCATCCTGCGCGCGGTGCGTTTCGAGCGGCGGCTCGGCTTCAGCATCGAGCCGCGCACCGCCCAGTTGATCGACACCGCGCTGCCTATGCTCCGGCGCATCACCGGCGAGCGGGTGCGCGGCGAATTGACCCTGCTGCTGGGCGAACCCGATCCAGCGGGCAGCTTCGCACTGTTGCAGGCGCGCGGCATCCTCAAAGCCATTCATCCCGCGTTTATCGTGTCCGACGATCTCGCTGCCCGCTTCGCCCGCGCCGACGCCGCGCCGCAGGCGTGGGCGTCGCCCGATCCGGTCGATTTGCGCTGGTGCGTGCTGCTGGCAGACATTCCACCCGCCGACCTCGCTGATCTATGTACGCGGCTGATGTTCAGCAAGTCGCTGGCGGATTCCGCCGTCGAAGCCGCGAGACTGGTTCGCAACCTCGACGGGCTGACCGATCCCGAAACCAAGCCCAGCCAGATTGTCGCCCGGCTGGACGGAATCAGCGACCTTGCGCTGCTGGCGGCGTGGCTGATCGTGGAAAACGGGGCTGTACAGCAGCGAATTTGGCGGTATGCTAACCAATGGCGCAGCGTGCGCCCAACCATCAATGGTTACGCGCTGCGTGGGCGCGGCCTCAAACCCGGACCCTGTTACGCGGCGATCCTCTCCCGGCTGCGCGCGGCGCGGCTGGACGGCGAGATCAGCACCGACGCCGACGAGAACCGTCTGCTGGAGACCTTGTTGGAGGGGGGAATCTGCAATGACGACGCTGAATAAGCCGACCATGACGCTGGCGATGTCGGTTTCGCTGCGTCTGGCGACCTACAGCGATCTCCCGAAGCTGGAGTGGTACGGTCAGTACACCCATTTCCGGGCGCTGTTCCGGCGAACTTATCAGGAGCAGGTGCAGCAGCGCCGCCTGATGTTGATCGCCGACTGCAACAATTTCCCGGTTGGGCACATCTTCATTCAACTGGGCACCAACGACCAGCACGGCGGCGAACGGCGCTCCTATTTCTATTCGCTGCGGGTGATGGAAATGTTTCAGAGTCAGGGCATCGGCACGCGGCTGATTCAGGAAGCCGAGCTGATGTCCACCGAGCATGGGTTTCGCTGGGCGACTATCGCCGCCGGGAAAGACAACCCCCGCGCGCGCCGACTTTACGAGCGGCTGGGCTACAAAATCTTCGGCGATGACGATGGCAAATGGAGTTACCTTGATCACGAAAACCGGGTGCGTTACGTACATGAACCCTGTTGGGTATTGGAAAAACGCATTGACCTGCGCTAAAATGCCACAGTTAGCACAATGTTACAAATCGCCGGAGGATTTGTAAGATATGGCATTTGAAGAAAGTGCGGCAGTCCGCGTGATTCGCTGGAGCGGCGGTCAGCATCCCACTCTGTCCAACATCACTCGCCAGATGCAGAAAGAAGGTCTGCGCCCCTACGTGTGGGATAACACGCCGAATTACCGATACGCCATCCGCAGTCACGGCTATCGCAAGGTGATGTACGTGATCGAGGGGGTTCTGGAAGTCACGCTGCCCGACAGCAATCAGCGGGTGAAGCTGCGCGCGGGCGATCGGGTCGAAATTCCGGCGGGCGTCCGTCATGGCGCGATCATCGGCAATACCGGCGCGAAGTGCGTCGAAGCTGCCGCCGGTCGCTAGGACGAGGATTGACCTGCCGGGGGATGCGATCCCCCGGCTTTTTTATTTCTGCGCTGGCGTCTGTTGTATAATGCGTAGCTCCGTCCGCTGAGCAGGGGTTATCGTCGCGGTGTGGTTCCAGCAGAACATTCACGCGGTTCCCCAGATCAACCTGAATTACTGGTCGTTCGCCATCACCGGCAGCGTGCGCCGTCCGCTGATCCTGTCGTTTGCCGATCTTCAGACCTTCCCAGCCAAACCACACAGCGAGGCGCAGTCGTTTGTGCCGGAGCGGCAGCCGCGAAAATCCGCCGCTGATGTACGAGGCGAAATGGCGAGGCGTGCCCATGTCCGCCCTGCTCTCAGAGTTGGAGAGCGATCCGGCAGTGCGCTTCGCTCGCCTCCACGCCAGCGACGGCTACACCGCTGTCCTGCCGCTGGATCAACTGTCCGCCTGCCTGCTCGCCTACGAAATCGACTCCGCCCCGCTCCCGCTGGAACACGGCTTCCCCGCCCGGCTGATTGCACCGGGGCTGGGCGGCTACAAAATGCCCAAGTGGATCAACCGGATCGACCTGACCGCCTCGCCGGACGGTGGATTCTGGGAGGCGCGCGGGGCATCGCTGGACGGAGCCGCCGCCGTGACTGCCGCCATCCTCAGCCATGATTTGCAGCCGAACGGCGCGCGGCGGCTGACCGGAGTCGCCTATGCGGGCGCGCGGGCAGTCCAGAGCGTGAGCGTCAGCGTCGACGGCGGCGGCTGGATGCCGGTCGATTTCACGCCCGCCGAGCCGGGTGCGCTCACCCACTGGCAGATCGCGTGGACTCCGCCCGGCGCAGGCGATTATCAGCTTCGCGTGCGCGCCTCCGACGGCTCGACCAGCGCCGAACACGCGCTGGTGATCAAGCTGCGCTGAGCCATGCCAATTTCCCGCCGCCAGTTCCTCCAGATCGCCGGGATCACGGCTGCCGCCGCCCACCTGCCCCATCTGACTTTCGCCGCGCCCAGCTTCGACGCGGTTTACGGGCGCGCGCTGGATGCGGTTCCCGTCTACGCCGCGCCGAGCATTGACGCGCCGCTGCAAACCCGGCTGTGGAGCGACAGCGTCATGCCGATTCTGGGCGCGCACGGCGGCTGGTATCACCTGCCGGACGGCTACGCCCGCCGCGAGGATTTGCAGCCGATGACCGCCCCTGCCCGCCGGATCGAGGTGCCCGCCGAGCCGCCCTTCTGGGGCGAAGTGATCGGCGCGGTGGCGGTGGTGCGCGCCTACTGCGCCGCCGACGCGCCGCTGGTCGCGCGAATCGGGCACGGCGGCGTGCTGAGAGTGATCGACTATCTTCCCGGCTGGTACGGCGTGTCGGAGGGCGAAGCGCTGATCGGCTGGACGCATGCGGAGGACTGGCAGCCCGCGCGCATCGACGCGGTGGAGCCTGCTCTCTCGCTGAGCGTGGACGCGGCAGCTCAGCGCTTGAGCGTCCTCGATGGGGATCGGCTGATATTGACCGCACCGATTTCCACCGGGCGTGCGATTCCATCGGGCGTTTACCCGATCACCGAGCGTCGCGCAACGCTACCCGACTATCGCGGAGCGGCGTGGGCGCTGCGCTTTGGCGACGGGTTCGATCTAGTGGGCGCTTACTGGCATAACCGCTTCGGCGCCGCGCATCCCGGCGCGGCGGTGCAGATGATGCCCATGCTGGCACGCTGGCTCTACCCACGCGCCGCAACAGTAATTCTCTCTTAAGGAAACCGGGATATGCTGGTAAGACGATAGCTGAAGCATCGACCTGTGAATAGGAAAGATTCGCAATGCAACTCAGTTTCTGGCTCGCCCTGCTTGCCGGATTAGTCTCCTTCCTCTCGCCCTGCGTGCTGCCGCTGGTGCCCGCCTACATCGGCTACATGGGCGGTCGCGTGACCAACACCGTCGCCGCGCAGACTTCCGGCGGCGCTGCTGTCGCCAGCCATCCAACCATTGGTTGGCGCTTCAGCACCATGCTGCACGGACTGGCATTCGTCGCCGGGTTCGCCTTCGTGTTCGTGACTATCGGCTTGCTGGGCACCGCGTTTGTGAGCGAGATCGGGCGGCAGAACCTCAACGCCGTCACCGACGTGATCGGGCGCGCGGGCGGGCTGCTGATCATCCTGTTCGGATTGCATTTCATGGGCGTGCTACCGTCGATTTTCAACTGGCTTTTGCAGCGCCGCCAGTATCTCAACTCGCCGGTCATCAGCCTCGCAGCGCTGGTGATTGGGGGCGCGGCGCTGCTCTGGATTTTCGAGGATTGGCTGTTCGTCCTACCGCTGTTCCTGCTGCTCCTGCTCTGGCTGTTCCTTTCCGGCGCATTCACCCAGCCGCAGACCTTCTGGACGACCCAGATCACGCGGGTGCAGCGCGCGCTCTACACCGATACCCGCCGCCAGATGGTCGCGCGGGGGCATCAAAGCTACGCCGGGTCTGCCATCATGGGCGTGATCTTCTCAGCGGGCTGGACGCCCTGCATCGGTCCGATCTACGGCAGCATTTTGACCATGGCGGCGACTGGCGGCGACGTTGCCACCGCCGGAGGGCTGCTGCTGGCGTACTCGCTCGGCTTGGGCATCCCGTTCATCCTCGCGGCGTTCCTGCTGGACAGCGCCGCCGGGATTTTGCGCCGCTTGCAGCGCTATCTGCGCGCCATCGAGATCGCCAGCGGCGTGTTCCTGATCGCCGTCGGCGTGCTGGTCGCCAGCGGTCGCCTGCAATATCTCAGCCAGACCTTCTCGTCGCAGATTTCAGATTTGTCCTTCAACTTCGAGGAATGCGCCATCCAGCTCAGTCAGGGCGAAATCCCGCTGAGCAACTTCATCCCCTGCGTCAACGGCACCGACACCACTGACCCGGAAGCGCCCACTGACGTGAGCCTCGCCGACCCGCCCAGCATCCTGTCGCTCGCCGCCGACGCGCCCGAAACCCGCGTCGAGGGGCTGAACATCGGCAATACCGCGCCCGGCTTCAGCACCGTCACCAATTCCGGGGGCAGTTTCAGCCTCGCCGATCAACGCGGCAAGCTGGTGCTGCTGAATTTCTGGGCGACGTGGTGCGGTCCCTGCCGCGTGGAAATGCCTGAATTTCAGAAGGCATTTGCCGCGCACGGCGATCAAGATTTCACGGTGGTGGGCGTGAACGACGCCGAATCGGTCGCGGACGTGACCGGGTTTCGCGCCGAGTTCGGGCTGACCTTCCCGCTGCTGATGGACACCAACGCTCAGCTTCAGAAATTGTACGCCGTCCGCAGCTACCCCAGCACCTATCTGATTGATCGAGACGGAACCATTATCGCGCAGCACTTCGGTGCGCTCACCGCCGCGCAGATCGACGATTTGGTCGATCAAGCGCTGTCTTAAGCCGATGCTGCGCCGCGCCCTGCTGCTGATCGGCGCGCTGGCGTGCCTCGCCGCCGCGCTGACACTGGTGATCGCCGCCGGGCTGCCCAACCGCGCCGCTTATTCCGGGCAAATTCTGCCGGACGGACAGAGCGTCGCGCCGGAGATTGGCTCATTCGCGCCGCCCTTCCGCGCCACCACGCTCAACGGCGGCGTGAGTCTGAATGCCCTGCGCGGCGCTCCGGTGGTGGTCAACTTCTGGGCGACGTGGTGCGTCCCCTGTCAGGTGGAAATGCCGGAACTGCAAGCCTTCCACGTCGCGCACCCGAACGTGCATGTGCTGGCGGTCAATCTTGGCGAATCCCGCGAGCGGGTTGTAGACTGGAACGCTCAGCTTGGGCTGACCTTTGATCTCGTGCTTGACCCGGATCAGTCGATTGCGAACCTATATCGTCTGCGCGGGCAGCCTTCGACCTACGTGATTTCACCCGGCGGCGTGATCATCACCATCTTTTATGGACCCACCACCCGCCAATCGCTCGAATCCGCGCTTGAGCCGTTCCTGAGGGGATAAATGACCGCCGCACCCGACCGCCGTAATCGTGTCCGCCTGAACGTCTGGTTGCTGCGGCTCTCGCGCCACTGGCTGCGAGTCGCGCTGGTGATCATCGGCACCTACGCCGCCCTGCCGTGGGTCGCGCCGACCTTGATGCACTTCGGGCTGGATGAACCCGCGCACGTTTTGTATTTCCTGTACGGTCCCTTCTGCCACCAGTTCGCGTTTCGCTCGTTCTTCCTGTACGGAGAGCAGCCGGATTATCCCCGCGCCATCAGCGGCACTACGCTCAAGCCCTACGAGAGCTACATCGCCGATTCGCCGGAGTTCAAGCAGGCGCTCACCAATTACATCGGGCATCCGGGCAGCGCCTACCAGTCGATGGATCAGTTTGATCCGTATCTGTGGACGTTCGACTTGCAGTTCGCCTCCAAAGACTTCTTCGGCGACCCGCAGATGGGCTACAAGCTGGCGATCTGCGAGCGCGACATCGCCATTTACACGGCGCTGTTCTTCGGCGGGCTGATCTTCAGCATCCCGGTGATACGCCGCCGTCTGCGCCCGGTGCCGATCTGGTTGTACATCCTGCTCGGCGTGATGCCCATCGGCATCGACGGCTTCAGCCAGCTTTTCGGCTATCCGCCCTTCAACTTATGGGCGCCGCGTGAAACCCTGCCCATGTTTCGCGTGGTGACCGGCGCGCTGTTCGGCTTCATGAACGCTTGGCTCGCCTTCCCCTATCTGGAACTCTCGTTCCACGACACGCGCAAGCAGCTTGAAAGCAAGCTGGCGCGCGCGGGTATTCACATTTAGCCTGCCTTCCCGTTCGCGCGATTTGCGACGCAGGTCAGCCAAGCAGCGAGCGGAAATCGGGAAATCAGCACAACTCAACTCTCTACGGTCTCAAGTCGATTGACTAGAGTCAAAACAGCGGGACTGGCGATGCCAGTCCCGCTGTCCTTGCTGAACTTCTCCCAATAGGTCGGCGTTAGCCCTTTGACCCGCCCGTGTCAATCGTCGGGATGGGGGTCTTGGTCGGCGTCGGCGTGTTAGTGGGCGTCCGCGTCGGCGTATTGGTATTGGTCGGCGTGTTACTCGGCGTCCGCGTCGGCGTGTTACTCGGCGTATTCGTGTGCGTCGGCGTGTTACTTGGCGTATACGTCTTGGTCGGCGTATAGGTGTTGCTTGCCGTCGGCGTGTTGGTTCGCGTCGGCGTATTGGTTCGCGTCGGCGTGTTGCTCGGCGTCCGCGTATTCGTCGGCGTGTTGCTCGGCGTCCGCGTATTCGTCGGCGTGAACGTGTGGCTCGGCGTATACGTGTTGCTGGGCGTCGGCGTGTTGGTTCGCGTCGGCGTGTTGCTCGGTGTCTGCGTATTCGTCGGCGTGTTACTTGGCGTCCGCGTATTCGTCGGCGTGAACGTATTGCTCGGTGTATACGTGTTGCTGGGCGTCGGTGTCCGAGTCGGGGTCGGCGTGTTCGACGGCGTGTAGGTGTTGGTCGGCGTGAGTGTATTGGTCGGCGTGAGCGTGTTGGTCGGCGTATTCGACGGCGTGTAGGTGTTGGTCGGCGTGTAGGTCGACGTGTTGGTATTGGTGCTCGTCGGCGTCATGGTCGGCGTGTTGGTCGGCACCGACGCGGTTTCGGTAGTGTCGCACAACGGCTTGTCGAACACTAAGGACGTGCCGTCGAAGTCGTCAATGGTGATCACGCCGCTGGTCTCGCTGCTCAGCGTGCCGCTGCCACCGCCTGTGAAGCGTATCCACACGTTCTTCGTCGTCCCGGCAGCGACGGTCAGCGACGTATGCCACGTCCCCTCAGGTGAGGGAACGCCTGCTCCGCCGTTGGTCGGCGGGTTCACGCCGTCGCCAGTGCCACCCGTCCACATGGCAAAACTGCCCGGTCCACCGGCGGTTGTGCCGCCGCCATCGACCTCGCTCAGGGTGTAGATGCCTAACCCATGCTGATTCCACTGGATGGAGAAGCCGATGATGTCGACATCCACCGAGTACAGGTTGGTGACCTTGACCGCGACCACGTCGAAGGGCGCGAAGCTCAGTTCGTTGATGATGATCCCGCCGCTGATGCATTCGACCGTCGGCGTATCGGTCGGCGTTACGTCCGCAGGCAGCGTATCGGTCGGCGTGGGCGGCGGATTACTCAGCGAATTGGCGCAGTCGGTCGGCGAGTTCAGGTCGTCGAAGTAGAAGGTCGTGCCATTGAAGTCGGACAGCGGCATATGCACCGGGTCTAGCGACGCGGGACCGTTGATGAACTGAACCGACCACGTCGTGTCGCCGGGCAGCAGGATCAGGTTCGCGCCGGGACCGAAGCCAGAAGCGGGACCACCGGGAGGCGGAGTTGGCGTCAAGGGTCCGACGATGACCGAGTTACCGATGTCCACCAGGTTGGGTCCGATTTGACCCGCCCAGATCGGCACACCGCCCAGATACTCGACACCTGCCTGCATGTTGGCGGGCGCGTTGGAGGGCAGCTCCCAGTAGAACACCACGCGGGTCAGGTAAGTCGGGTACGGCAGCCCGTTGTGGACAGTGATATTGATACGGTCACTCAGGTAGACCGGCGTGCCGATGGTCACGTCGCTGCATTGGAATGCGGGCGTGTCGGTCGGGGTCGGCGTGAAGGTGTTGGTCGGCGTGAAGGTGTTGGTCGGCGTATCTGTCGGCGTCGAGGTTCCGTTTGGACTGGGCGTATAGGTATCGGTCGGGATGACCGTCGCCGGATTCGGCACGTCGTAGCTCGGCGGAACTGCGCGCGGGCTGCGGAAGGCTTCGTTCACCGCCACGCGGCGCGCCTGAAGCGGCAGATAATTCGCCAGACCGAGCGGCGTCACCAGCGGGTGGTTGAAGGACACGACGATGGACACGGTGTCGCCGGGACCGCCTGCATCCCACCACGGAACGTCCGTATTGGTCGTCCAGCCGTCCGCCACGTTGTCGCTGTTCGGGACTTCTTCCAGCAGGCAGACCGGAGCGCGCGGGTCAAGGCTCGAAATCGAGGATGGTCGGGAAGGTGAAGCGACCATCGCCGGGGATGACGCCCGTATTATTGCGGGTGTCCTTGTCATCCTGAAGCCCGCGCGAGCTACAGACGGTGACATCGAACCAGCTTCGCTCGTTGGAATGGGTCAGATGATAGTATTCGGGAGGCGTCGCCGGGTTGCCATCGTCGTCGCCGGGCAGCGGGCGGAACCAGACCTGATACCACGGGACGGTCGACGGATCGGGATAATTGTCCGCCGGATCCCACGTGGAGGGGTCGTAAGTCCAGCCTGCGGGCAGACCGACCTTCGGAGTCGGCGGAATCTGCGGACCCAGCGCCAAGCCGGATGCGCCGATGCGCGCCTGATCGTAGATCGACAGAATACGCGCCAAGTCCTTGCGACGATTTTGATCTTCGGGATCGGTGGGGTCGCAGTCGTCGCCGCTGTAATAGGTGGCGTAGATGCTTTCCGGTCCGTTGTGGTAAATCTCGATCTTGTCGGCGGGATCGGTTGAGTCGTTCGGGTAGAAGTCCTCAACCGTGCCGCGCTGCGCCAGATTGTAGACTTTCGCCGCCGCTTTGTCGGCGTCCGACTCGCCGGGATCATCGGTCGGCTCGTTCTTCAGGCAGGGCACAATCGAGTCGAGGTCGCCGTACCAGTCCGGGTTGGTCGGATCGTAGACGTTGAGGTCGAGCTTATACTTGTCGGTATCGTAAACGCCGGTGGTCGCATAGCGCGCTGCCGCTCGCGCGGCATTTTGCAGCGTCACCCACGCTTGAAAGATACGCCCGAATTCAATGATGCCGAATAACAACAGCAGCAATATAGGCAGCGTGATGGCGAACTCGGCGAGGGTCTGCCCTGTCCTTCTTCGATGATCCAGTGTTTCGCGCTCGTCCACGAACCGCCCCCTTACTGCGACAACCGCGTAAACATGCGGGATGCAATTTGATCGAACACTTCCTGCAACTGCTGCCCGGTCGCCGCGACGTAATAGTTGCCGCATTGGGTTCCGGGGTCTTTAGGCAGGTAATTATCACCGCGCTGACTCGACAGTCCGGTCCAATCGGCTTCACAGGGACCGCGCGTGCCCCAGTCCGGCGTCGTGATCGATAGGTTGATGTAATTTCCGATGAGTCCGCCGCCGCCGTAAGCATCCACGTCGGGGTTATTGATGGTTTCGCCGTCATTACTGCACTGCGGAGAAGGATGGCTTCCATTCGACATACAAAGCTGCCAGTAGTCGCTGTCGATCTGGTTGTTGTCGCCCACGTCGGCGATGTAGCGCAGCAGTTCTTCGCCCAGATAGTCGGCGGTCCGGTCGCGCTTCAGGCTGGTGGTGTCGTTGGTTCCGCTGAGCAGCCCGCGTCGGCAGGCGTTGAAGTCGGCGGCGCTGGAGCAATCGACCGGAGTGCCCTGCTCGTAGTTGATGCCGAAGCCGATGGTGAAGATGGTCGGCAGGAGTTGGTCGCCCACTCGACCGCTGTTCCCTCCGGTCTCGGAAGCGGGCAAATCCGCCACCCCCACCCAGTCCGCCCAGTCACGGGCATAGTCATCCACGTCGTAGTAGTTGAAGCAGGTCGGATCGGCATCCAGCGCGGCGTTGGGCATCACGGCGATACTGCCGCAGAAATGGCGGGTTTCCGGCTGAAGGTCATCGCAGAAGGGCTGGTAACTGTAGCTAGGGTCATTCACAAGCTCAGTCGGCTGCGACTGCGTCCCGTAAGGGCACAGACCGAACCAGCCATAGCCGCCCGCATTGTTCGGGTTGGTAATTGCCGGTCCGCCCGTGCCAACCTGCGGATCAGAGATGCCGGAGACCGTACTGTAGGGATTCGCAGCAGTGAGCGGCGTTGACGGGCTGCCGTAGTTGTAGATTGGGTCGCTCGCACCAGTCGCACCGTCGCTGAGCAGCACCATGATCCAGACCGCACCTTCGCGGCGACCTTCGTTGTAGAGCGCCGCGCTGCCACTCGCCAGTGCGTCACCCATGTTGGTGCCAGAGCAGGAAGCGCGGAATTCGTAGCTGTGATACAGCGATTGATCGGCGACGTAACTGCCGTTCGGAATAGGCCCGCCTCCCCAATACCACGTGGGCACTGTGATCACGTCTTGCAGCAGGGTGTCGAAGTCGGCGCGCGGCGGGCCGCTTAAGGTGTTTCGGTAGGAGCTGGGCAGGTACAGCATCGGCATCACCGCCCGGTCGAATGGGCATTCGCCCTTCACCGGGTTATCAGTGATGCCCTGAATTTCATCGGTGTTCAGCAGTTCGTAGTAGGTTTTCGGCGCGCCGTAGTCCACCAGCGAGTTCCCACAGACCATCACCGTTGGTATCCGCGTAGGTGGTGGTTTCGGCGCGCACACCCACCACGTCGTCGAGCGTGGGGTCGGCGCCCTTGCGGAGCAGCGTACCGCTGCTGTCGCTCAAATCCGCCTGAGTCTCAATCATCGCGCCCTGTTCGCCGCTGCCGTCGGGATCGACGATGTAGGCGCGGCGGTCGAAGGTCACGAAGGCGACGCGGTCGCCGCGCAGGAAGTCGAGCCGGGCGAGGAACTGGTGCGCGGCATCGCGCGCATCCTTGAACGGCTGGCAGATCAGGTCGTCAAAGGTGTAGTTGCCGTCGGGATCGTTGCAGCAGGCGAACGAATTGAACATGGGCACGAAGCCAGAGAAGCGGGTGTTGGGGTCGTTCGGGCCGCTGCTGGAGCTGCCGCTGTCGTAAAGCCCCTGAAACTGCGCCTGATAGTTCTGCGGATAGACGTAAGTGGGGTTCAGCGGATCGGCATTCGGAGGCACCTGTGTCTGGAACACGTTGTTGAAGAAAGCGCCGTATTCCTGCCGCAGCCAGTCATCCGGCTTGGAGTTGCCCAGCACCGAGCCGGGATAGGCGCGCACGGTGCAGAACTCACGCGGCGCCTGCCGATTCTCGTCGGAAAGTCCACTGGTCGGGTCGGGATTAAACACCTGCCAGTTGACCGAACTCGGATCGGTAATGTCGCAGTGACTCGCGTCGGTCGTGGGGTCGCACACGGGTTCAAAGGCGACAGTACGATCCGCCAGCACATAGTTCGGGTCGGTGGTGGGCCAATTCGCAGGCTGAACCGGAGCGTCGAGCGCATCCAACTGCGCTTCGGTGCTGGTACTGACCAAGTCCCACGGGCTGCCGCGCGGAACCGCCATGCCGGGGTCGCCTACGTCCTGATTCGAGATATACGGCGGCATGTAGCGCACGCCCTGCGGCGGCGTCAGCGTATCCCAGTCGGAATAGGTGGTTTCGTTGAGCATCGATTCGGACACGTCGAAGATCATGACCACGTCGAGGACGGCGGTCTGCGAAATCGCGGATTCAGTCAGTGTGACCGTTGGAAAGCCGAGCAGACGCAGGAAAATAGTCGGCGAGTCGATCTGGGCGGTCACCCGCACCAGTTTGAGTTCGTCGGAGGTGCAAAGCTCCTGATAGCGCTTGAGCGTGTCAGGATCGGCGGCGGGAGTGCCGGGTATCTGCCCAGTATTGGGCACCTGCTTGCCGGTGCCGTCGTCCACGAACAGCGGATTGCCGTTCGCGTCGAGCGGATTGCCATCCGCGTCAAGGGCGATGTCCTGCGCGCGGCAGGTTTCGACCACCACGTTTTTCGGGTTCAGCCCGTAGACCTCGATGAACTGCCGCGCCGCCAGATTCAGGTTCGCCACGCTGGTCGCCTGACCATCGGCGATTCCCGGATAGCCGGGGTCGCTGGGGTCGGTGATCAACTGCGTGTCAGGCACGCGGCGCATCTGCCCGGCAGCGGCGATTGCCGCCGCGTCCACCGCACGTCGCATGGTGCTGTAGCGGATGAACAGCACCGATACGTCAGTGACGATCCCCACGAAGCCCAGCAGCGCAAGAAAGCCGATAGCGAGGATCACCAGCGACTGTCCCGTTTGACCCTTTTTCCGTAAATGTCGAAAGAAGCTCATCATCGCGTCCCGATTACGGTTAGTACGGAGTAAACAAAATGTGCGGCTCGGTCGAAGCCAGCGGGAAGGCTGCCCAGACGTTGATCACCATCTTCCCATCCTGATTGCCCACCGCCGTGTACACCGGCGACAGGATCGGGATTTTGAGCAGCATCTCGTGTTGCCAGTACATTTCCACCAGCAGGAGTCCCTGACTGGGGAGATAGTCTTTTGCCGTATTGTTGGTCAGGTCGAAGTTCGGCAGGTTCATCAATTCCTCGACCCGCGTCAGCGTCCAGTCCGAGCCAACGCAGAAGGTGCCGTCGATCTTGTGATTGCCGAACAGCGAAAAACCGACCTGCTTTTCCGAGTCCTGCTCCCAGTTCGCGTCGTAGCCGGCGTCACTGGGATTGGAATCAATCGGCGCATCGTAGCCCGTGAGTTCGGTGAAGTGATCGCTGCCGCTGGGCGGCGCGACCTGCACCACGCCGTCGCCATTCAGGTCGAACGGGTCGCGGTTCTCGTCGCCGGGTCGTGACGCGGCGATCGGAGTGCCGCTCACATCAAGCACGTCGCATTCGTTGGCGTTGGACGGGTAGCGCCCGGCGACCACCATCTGTGGCACGTTGCCGGGGACGGTATGCCCCGCCGGAAGCCACTGTGGTTCCCCTAGCGGGATCGGCACCGAGCCATCCACCAACTGAAGCGAGAAGCCCGAAATGATGATGTCGTCAACGCCGTTGGAGGGGTTCAGCACCATCGGCTGCATGGACTGGCTCATGACGCAGATGATCTCGCCGTAGAAGCTGCGGTAGTCCGGGTTGCAAACATTCGCTTCAAGGCTTTGGTGCGAAAACGCGCTGAAAGGCACCCCGCCGCGATACAGATAGCGCTGCAAGTCGGTGCCGTTGGCGACGCTGTTGGTCATCTGGTATTCGCCTGGGAGTTCCGCGTTGGGGACGTAGCTGTAAACATTGTTCCAGAACAACGGAGACTGCTGATCCTGAAGCACCGCGCCGCGCCGCGCGCCTGCGCGGGTCACGTCCATGAGATTCAGGTAGTTGTTGGCGAACCAGCCGATTTCGACCAGCCCCGCCAGCAGAATGATCAGGATCGGCGTAATCAGCGCAAGCTCGACCACGCTCTGCCCCGCCTGACGCTTTCCGTACACAGCGGGCGTGCCATCCAGAATTTGTACGATTTTGATCAGTAGCTTATGCATTGAAGGCTCTCATCAGCGATGATCCTGCCGATTTCGATCATACCATAGAGGCACCGGTGCAAGCGTTCGTTCGTGTGAAGAAAATGATAGAGTATTTTTACATTACGTCCCGCTTGAAAACGCACTAAGGGCAAAACAAAACGCCGCGCCTATCTCTAGGAACGCGGCGTTTATGTCGAATGGGACTACCCGAAGCGCTTAGTGAACTTCTTCGTCCACCAGCACCCGCGCCTTGATCACGTAGCCGCGCCCGTGCCGCGACTGGATCACTTCGGGGCGCTCAGGGTCGCCCTCGATTTTGCGGCGCAGGTTATGCACGTGGTTGCGCACCAGCGCGGCATCGCCCACGCCGTCGGGATACTGCCACACGTTCGCCAGCAGGTCTTCAGTGGAGTGCAGCTTGTAGGGCGCGGCGCAGAGATATTTCAGCAGGTCGAACTCGACCCGCGTCAACATCACTTCACGGTCGTTGACGAACACGCGGTACTGCCCCGGCACGATTCGGATCGCCGGAACGTCGCTGTCCATATAGTAGGTCGCGCGGCGGATGTGCGCGCGCACCCGCGCCGCCAGTTCGCGCGGGACGAACGGCTTGCGAATGAAGTCGTCCCCGCCGGAGTTCAGCGCATCGACCACGTTTTGGGGGGAATTGTTGCCCGTCAGGAAAATGATGGGGGTATTCGCCGTTTGCGGTTGGGCGCGCAGTTTGCGACACAGCGCGATCCCGTCCATCTCTGGCATTACGGCGTCGATTACGAACAGATCGGGACAGGTCGTTTCGACGGTTTCCAGCGCATCCTGTGCCGAAAATGCCCGCAGTACCGTGTAACCCTCGCGCTTTAGCACGAGTTCGACCATATCAAGAACTTGGGCATCATCATCGACGATCATTATTTCATACATGGGGACATACCCTGCCGCTCGTTAAAATACAATTTCAGTATAGCCTGAGAACCCGGAACTTGAGCGGCATTTCTATGAAATATTTATGAAAATGTTCCGGGCAGCTAGGTTGAGATCATGTACCCCACGCCATGAATGGTACGGATGTATTTGCGCCGCGTGCCATTCTCGATTTTCGCGCGCAGGTTGCGCACGTGCGCCCGCACCAGATCGGGATCGCCGGTATTCGGCGGATATTCCCACACCGCTTGCAGCAGATGCGAAGGCGAGAGCGCCTGATTGGGATGCTCCATCAAGTAGCGCAGCAGCCGATGCTCGGTCGAGGTGAGCTGCACCGGCGTGTTTTCGACCCACACCTGATAGGTGTCGGAGTCCAGCCGGAGATCGTTCAGTTGAATAATCGCGTCACTTTTCTTGTCTCGCGTGCCGCGCCGCAGCAGCGCGGCGATGCGCGCGCGCAGCTCCGCCAGCTCGAACGGCTTGACCACGTAATCATCGGCGCCCGCATCCAGCCCGCTGACGATGTCGTCGGTGCCGCCTTTTGCCGTCAGAAACAGAATCGGCAGCGGAATGAAGCGCGCGTCCCGGCGCAGCCTGCGGCACAGCGTAACCCCATCCATTTCCGGCATGATAATGTCCAGAATCAGCAGGTCGGGAGTACGCTTTTCCAAAAGCGTCATCGCCTGCGCCGCCGAACTCGCCAGCGACACCTCGTATGCCTCGTGGCGCAGCACGCGCCCAACGGTTTCTAAAACCTCAGGATCGTCGTCAACTGCCAGAATGTGAACCATTACGGACTCCTCATCGTTGGAAGGCGAACCACAAATCGCGTCCCCGAAGCCGACGTTTGCGCCACAATCGTGCCGCCAACTCGCTCAACTACCTGCTTGCAAATGTGCAGCCCCAATCCCGTGCCTTCGCCCAGCGGCTTGGTCGTGAAGAAGGGTTTGAAAATCTCGCCTATAATCTCGTCCGGGATACCGGGACCATTATCCCAAACCGTCACTTCGATGATTCCATTCGCCGCTTCGTAAGCGGCGCTAATGCCGACTTCCGGCGTATCACGCCCCACCACCGCGTCGTGCGCGTTCAAAATCAGGTTCAGCCACACGTCGTTCAGTTCACCGGGCGCGGCGAATACTGTCGGGAATTCCGCTTCCGGCAGTTGGTCAATCAGCTTGATGTCCTCGCGCTCGATGTGCGGGCGCACCAATGCCAGAATGTCCCCGATAGTCGCCATCACGCCGATGGGCATCCGCACGGTGTCCGGCGTGATCGGGCGCGCCATCGCCAACAGGCGGCGCACCACTCCCGCCGCGCGTTTCCCGGCGCGCGAAATCGCGTTCAGGACTTCGTAGTTTCGGGTTTCCGAGGTTTCGCTTTCCAGCAATAACTCGGTATCGAGCACAATGGTGGTCAGCGGATTGTTGATCTGGTGCGCCACCGCCGCCGCCAGCTCGCCCATCGCCGAAAGCCGCGCGCTCTGCACCAGCCGGGTCTGCGTCTCTTTCAGCTCGCGCAGGCTGGCTTCAAGGTCACGCACGAGGCTGACGTTTTCCAGCGCGGTCGCCGCCTGCCCCACAATCGCCCGCCCCAAATCGACCTCGCGGGGCGTGAAGGCGCGCGCGTGCCAGGTGTCGACGAACAGCGCCATGCCAATCGTCTGCCCCCGCCCGACCAACGGCAGCGCCAGCAGCGAGCGGCTGAGGGTTTGGCGGAACAACGCCCGCACGCCGGGCGACAGGTTGTCCTCTCCATCAAAGTGGTTGAGCGGCTCCTGCTTGTCCAGCGCTTGCAGCACGTCGGGATAGCCCGCCACCTCGATCACCGGGCGCGGCTCGTCCACCCAGATGCCGCTGCCGATGCCAAACTGCATACACTGGCTGGCGCCATCCGACTGCATCACCGAGTATTCCATCCAATCCGCGTTGAGCAGCGCGCGCGCCTCCTGAAGCAGCCGGAACGCGCGGCTCTCGTCGTCGGAGCGGCTCGCCATCATTTCCAGCATCAGCCGCTGCACCCGATGAACGCCCTCATTGGTCAGACCCGGATCGATAGGCTGGACGTAATAGCCCTCGACGAAGCCCAGCACTTGATCGCCGCCGAGGATCGGCACCGCCAGCAGCGCGCTCGCCCCCACCTGCTGGAGCCGATTTTGCTCGCCGCGCAGGTCGTGACGATCATTCTGCACCAGCACGTAGCGGCGCGTCTCCAGCGCCATACGGACGAACGGACGCTCAGTCAGCTTGATGATCGGCTCGTGACCGCTGCGCCAACTGGTCTGCTGGTAGCTCGCCAGCAAGCGAAGCTGCTGGCTCTCCGGTGCCCACATGAAGATTTCCGCCTGCCCGACGTTCAGGACGCGGCTCAACTGCTCGCAGATGGCGGGCAGAGCTTGATCAAAGGACAGGGTAGCGTTGATCGCTCGGCTAGCGTCGATCAGCGTGCGCATTTCGTGCTGACGGCGAATGCTCTGCCCGTGAATGCGGGCATTTTCAATCGCAATCGCTGCGTAGGTCGCCAGATTGACCAGCAGATCGCGGTGGCGGTCAGTGAAAACGTCGTGCTTTTCGCGGTTATTGACGCCCAGCACGCCCAACGTCTGCCCCTTGTGGACAATCGGCACGTAGAGCAGCGAATTGACGAAATACTCGGTCTTGACCTTCTGCGGCCCGCTCTCGTTGACCAGAACCGTCTGACCGCTTTCGTACACCGCTCCGGCAATCGTGTCGTGGGTCTTGACGCGGAAGTTATCCGCCACTTCCACGTCGATGCCGATCTTCGCCCGCAGATAAAGCTGCCCGGACTGCCCATCCGGGAGCAGGATCATGCATTCTTCGGCGTTGGTCAGCCGGCGCGCGGCTTCCACCACCCGGTTGAGCACTTCGCTGAGTTCGAGCACTTCGGTCAGCGAGCGCCCCAGCGCGAATAGGGTTTGCATTTCCTCGTCGCGCCAGAACACCGACGTGGTAACACGTTTGGGATCGGCAGGAGCAGGCGGCTCGGAGTTCAATGTCGGGAGCCGCAGCGCCCGCGCAACCCCGCTCGACAGGGTTTCGTCGTCCAGCGATGTCACCACCGCTTCGTTGGTCACACGCTCTGCTCCGTTCTTGGGAGAATAAACCAGCAGCGGGGGATGCCGCTCCATTTGGGCGAGGGCGTTCGCGGTGCGTTCCCCGGTCTTGCGGTTGATCATCGCAGCATCTACCAAAACCAGTTCAAACGGCTCAAAATTCAGTTGATAGATCGCATCCAGATGGGAATACGCGGTGTGGATGGCGAAATTACTCCCGCCCAACACCTGCTTCACCTGCTGAACGATACCATAATCCCCCGTGACCACTAACAGCTTTCGGGACGCCATATCGTTCGCCTAGTCGTGCGCCGGGCTGCGGCGCACCCTCCCGTTAGCGTTTGCTGAGCCGCTGGCGGCGGCGTTCCAGATCATCGTCAACTGCTGCCTCGTCCTCGTGAGCAGGTGCTTCGGGCGTTTGTAAGTTTTGCTGAGCGGCAGCCAGATCCGCCAGCGACGCGATTTTCTCGCGGGTTTCGCGCAGTACGTTATTCAGCAGCCCATCATCCGGCGCGGCGTCGCCCGTTTCGGAGCGGCGCGTTTCGGCGGCGGCGGAATCCAGCGTGTTCACCCGCTGGATCAGGTCTTGGGTCACGCGCTGATGCTCGCGCAGATCGGACTGGGCGACTGCCGCCCGCTGCTCGGCGCGGCGCATCTGCTCGATGGCGTAACGCGCGTTGTCGTCATCCCCCCGCGCGACCGCTTCGTCTGCCCGACGATCCCAGCCCGCCGCCTCGTCCTCGAACTGGCGGATGCGCGCCTTGATCTGATCTTCGTAGGCGACCGCATCGTTCACCCGCTCGCGCAGCGATGCGAGGTCGCCCTCGACCGTCTTGCTCATGCGCGGATGCGGCTCATCGCCGCTGATACGCTCGTTGATTCCGGCTTTAATCAGCACATTGAGTTTCTTAAAGAAGTCGTTCATGGGCAATATTATACATTTTTGATAGTTTCAGGCGCAACTAGCAGTGACCGTCCCACGTGAGGGCGTAGACGGACATGTTGCTGTCACCTGCACGTATCGCCGCCGTCCCCTGAGTCGTAAACGCTAGACACAAGTGCGGATCGTGCGGATTCCTGCCCGGAATATTCCAGATCCAGCGCCATCAGGTATTGTCCGCCGTGCGCCCAAATCCAGTTCCACATCGCGTCGGGGTCGGGCATCAGGGGCACCACTTCCGGCGTGATCAGCCCGCCGATGTCCAGCAGCGGGCGCGGCGCGAAATAGCCCACCGCGCCAATGTCGTGCGTCACCAGTAGTTGATCTGGCGGAACGTTGTCCTTGATCCACAGCGCCGACGCCACCATCTCCTGATCGATGATGGTCACGTCCTGCACGTAAGCCCCCAAGCCCAGCGTGAAGGCGAAGGCGACGAACAGCAGCGCCGCCGATGCCGCCAGCGTCCGCACCAGCACCCGCCCGATCAGCGAGCCGTTGACCCGGCGCAGCAGCCAGTCCGTCCCCGCCGCGCCCGCGATGATCGCGGTGGGCAGCGCCGGGATCACGTAGCGCCCGTGTTGAAGCTCCAGCGGCAGAGTCGCCGCATAGAGCAGGATCAGCGCCACCGACCAGATCAGCGGCAGCGCCAACAGCAGGGATCGGCGCGCGCGCGGGAGCAGCAGCGCGTAAGCGATCATGCCGGGCACCAGCAGAAGCTGCCCGCCCGCCGCCAGCGGCGTTAGCACGTTGCCGAGCCGCCATAGATAGCTTCGCGCCAGATAGGGCGCGCTCTCCATGCGCTTCGCCGCCGCCGTGTTGGGCAGTAAGCCGTCGGTCAAGCGCAGGTTGAAGATCAGATAAGGAGCTAGCACGATCACGAAACAGATCGACGCCGCGCCGCCCCACACGATCAGGCTACGCCACGTCATATTCGGGCGCACGATCACCAGCGCCAGCCCGATAAGTCCGGCGAGCATCACGCCCTCCGGTCGCGTGAGCGTCGCCAGCCCCGCCGCGATGCCAAAGACCGCGCCGCGCCGCGCTACGCTGCTAACTGCCTGACTGCCCGGCTCCAGCTCGCGCCAGCTCAGCCAGATGAGAATCGGCACGAACAGGCAGAAGATCGCCGTCTCCATGCCCGACGCCGCCGCCCAGATCAAGTGCCAGCCCAGCACCAGCGCCAATCCGGTCGCCAGCGACAGCCAGCGGCGTCCCGGCGCGACTCGCATCGTGGTCTGCGATGCGACCTGTGCCGCGAGACTCGCGCCGATCAGCCCGACCAGCGCCAGCGTCAGCGCGCCCAATCCGTGAGTCCACAGCCTGAATGGGATGCCGAGCGTGTAACCCGCCGCCAGCACCACCGTGTACAGCGGCGAAGTCGAGGCGGCGCTCGCCACGCCGGGGATGAACGACCATTCGCCGTATTCTGCCAGATTGCGCCCGTAGGTCTGGTGAATCCAACTATCGTCCAGCGGGAAATCGCCGCCCGCCGCCCGAACGTACAGCGCCACCATCAAGATGGCAGCCAGCACGATGATGGCGCTTCGGCTAATGGTGGATCGCATACAACCTCGCGGAGTCGAACGGCAGCGGAGTCAGGAAGTCCGGCGGCGAGTCGAGGATCGACAGCAGCGGCGCGGGAATCGATCCGGCGTCGTCTTTCAGCAGCAGATAGTCGATGTGGTAGCGCCGCGCCACGTCCAGCAGAGCCTCCGGTGGATCATTCGGGAGAGTCGCGCCTCCCATACCCGTATAGTAGTACAGTTCAGGCGGATCGTCGCTCAAGATGCGGGCATCTGCGGGAAGTTTCTGCTTCAGTTCGAGGTACAGCACCGGAGTCCGCGCCGCGACCTGCCCGGTCACGCCGATGTAGGCGCTCAGACATACCGCCACCGCGACCAGCCCGCCCGAAAAAACCGCTTTCGCGCTGCGCGGATTCCAGCGCCGTCGCCGACGCGCGATCCAGTCCACCGCGTCGTCCAGCCCGGCGACGCCCAGCGCCGCCCAGAACGGGATCAGCGCCGCGGCCGAGTGCAGCAGCCCGCCGCGATAGCCCGGAAACGGAAAAACGAAGGTCATCGCCAGATGCAAGCCGAGCGCGTACAGCCCGAACGGAAGCAGCAGCGGATCGCGCCGCCGCCACCAGCCGATCAGCATCAACGGGGTCATCACGATCAAGCCCTCGACCGCGACCAACGTCCAGAAGTTGTTGACCAGCGCCGTACTGCGCGACTGGATGAAGGCATCCAGCCCATGCGCGAACAGGGTCGCCGGGCTGGAATCCGGCGGAAAGTTGAAAATGTCGTTGTACTCGCCGAACCAGATCGACTGGGTGCCGCCCAACGGCAGCGGCGATCCAATCGCCTGCAAATTGCGGAAGAAATAGGGCAGCATCACCAGCAGATAGCCGACCATCAGCGCCGCCAGCGACAAACCGATTTCCCGTAGGGGCGCGCCCATCGTTCGATGGGACACGTGCTGCGCCCTTGTCCGCCAACCCTCCCATAGGATCACCAGCACGCCGACGATCAGCAGCAGCAGCCCGTCCGCCCGCGTGAGGTGTCCGAGCGCCGCCAGCGCCCCGGCAAGGAACCATACGAACAGCGCCCGGCGTAGGGGCACGACCTGTCGTGCCTCTGTAGGGGCGGGTTTAAAACCCGCCCCTACTCCCATGAAGATCAGGCACAGCGACCCCACCAGCGCATAGGGCGCAAAGGTATCGATCTCGCCCCAGAACTTGGTGTAGAAGCCGCTGAACAGGGTCACCAGCCCGGCGACCCATGCATGACGCGCCGTCCCACCGATCCGCCCGCCCAACCAGAAGCCAACGCAGGCGGTCAGCGCGAACAGCAGCACAAACGGAAGCTGCGCGACCGCGTAGCTCACCCCGAACAGGCTCATGCTCAGCCCGGCGATCACCGACGTAAGCGGCATCCAGTACAAGTGCGAAGGCATGGGCAGATGATCCAGCGCCCCGATGTAGGTCCAGACGTAGGGATCGGTCAAGCCCTGCCCGCTGGCAAGTCGCGCCGCCGCGTTGAAGTGATAGTACACGTCGGTGTAGCCGGGCGCGGCGATCAGGCGGGTGATCGCAAACGCACCGACCAGCGCGATCACCGCAAAGATGCCGAATCCGCGCCGGGTCATGCTGACCTCGTGATCAAACGAGGGCGGGTCTGAGACCCGCCCCTACCGTCTCTCTGGGCGTCTTGGCGGTTCATTTTTCCAGAATCGCTTCCTGCCGCAGCTTGCCATACAGCGCCACGCACACGCCGATTAGGATAGCGGTGCGCGCCACCACCAGCGTCACGAAGGGCAGCATCAGCGACCCGGTGATGGTGCCGCCGCTGTCTCCGGTGCGGATAAACAGGAATGGGTATTCGGCGAACGTCACCAGCGAGAGCAGCACCGCCGTCGTCACGCCGTCGCGCGTTGGGAAGCACAGCAGAATCAGCGGCACAATCTGCGCCAGCCATTGGGGACTCCAGCCCTGCGCCTGTAAAAAGAAGGTCAGCAGCGTAATGGTCACGAATTCTACCAGCCCGCGCTCGTCAAAGCGCCGCGTGCGCCAGAACACGAACAGCCCGATCAGCGCCGCAGCCCCCAGCCGGATCGCGCCCGGAATCACCGCCGGATTGCCTTCCAGCTTGGCGGCATTGGCGGGATCGAGCCGCTCCTGCGGCGTGCCGAAATTCCCGGTAGAGTAGTTGCCGTCGATCAGCGCCCACACGGTTTCATACGAGGCTTTGCTGAACTGCGCGGTCAGCGAGGGCAGGGTCATGGCGGCGTTCTGCGCGAACAGCAGCAGATACACCAGCCCGAACAGCCCCAGCGAGATCAGCGAGTAGCGCAGCGCCGCTTTCACCTGCCGCATCCGCCAGACCGCGCCCAGAATCAGCAGCGGCGTGAACTTGACCAGCCCGCCGACCGCCGCAATCACGGCGGATTGACCCTCATGATCGCTCGAGAAGGGTCGCCAGCGCCCACAGCAGGAAGAATGCGACCATCGGCTCGAAGTTCCACCAGATCATGACCAGCGGCGCGAGCGAGATCGCGTACACCCACGCCAGCGCCATGCCGGTGCCCGCGCCGTACAGCCGCGTGCCGATGCGCCGCAGCAGCACCAGATTGCCGAGGTCGAACAGCATCATGATCACGCCGAAGATCAGCGCGAAGCCGGTGTAGCCGTTGCGCCCGAACAGCAGAAACACCAGCGATTCGAGGTACGCCGGAATCGGCGGAAACTCGCTCCACCAATCGCGGAAGGGCAGCAAGCCCTGCCCGGCGAAGCCGCCCAACTGAAAGTAGTAGAAGAAGTCGCCGCCTGCCGTCACGCCCCGCTCGACCCCCTGCGTGAAAATCGGCTGGTAGACCATCAGCAGCATCACCCGGAAGGTGACGAACAGGATCAGCAGCAGGCGGAAATCGCTCAGCAGCGCCGAAGTCTGGATCGAGGTTGTAGACTGACTCTTCACCTTGCTTCCCCGCCCTCACCGCCCGACGCTGAAAGCATCGGGCTGCAAATTCAAGCCTGCTCAAGCAGGCTGACGACGACCAGCAGCCGACTTCAGTCGGCTTGGGTTTCTAGCTGGAGGCTTTGAGCCTCCAGCGGCGCTAGCCCGTCCGCTCGAAGATGGACGCCAGATCGTCCGAATACATTTCCGTCCAGCCCGGCGTATCGCGCAGGCGGCGCGCCAGCCCGCTGTCCTTCTCGATCACGACCGTGTGGATGTCGTACTGAGCCAGCGTGTCCTGCCAGCCGTCGCCGCCAATCGCGGTTTGCAGATATTGAGTGAGAAACGTATCGCCGTACAAATCGGTGCGCCCGTCCACGAACACGGGCGTGCCCGGCAGCGCAAAGATTAGATAGCCACCCCAGTTGTAGCTGTTGAACAGGTTCGGCGGCGGCGACGACGCTTGCAGATACTCCACCGCGCCCACCGGGAGATAGGCACGCATGTCCGCCGCCACCGCTTTCGGCGTCAAGACCAGCAGCACTTTCGCCAGCGCGCCCAGCAGCACCACGATCACGAGAATCAGGTTGATCCGCGCCATTCTCGGCGTCACCCGCTGGATGGTCTGGAGCATCCAGCCGCGCTCGGTCAGAATCGAGTCGAGATGATAGGTCAGCACCGGGGTCGCGGCGACCGCGAACACCGCGATATTCCGCCCCGCCAGCAGCCCCATGAAGGCGGTCCCGCTCACCAGCACGAAATCGGTCCAGTTGATGCGCCGCTTGCTCGCGCCCGCCGCGCCCAGCACGCCCAGCAGCAGCGCGATGAAGGGCCACGTTTCTCGCTGCTGGAAATTGGGCGAGTTCCATTCCTGAATGTAGTCGCGCAGCGCGCCGATGCTCACGGTCTGGAACGGAACCAGCAGCATCTTCAGCCCATAGGGGTTGACCACCAGCGCGGCGACCGAGATCAGCGCGATCAGGATCAGCTTGCCGATGCCGCGCCACGCCAGATACTCGCCCTTCGGGTTGAACAGCCTGCCGAGGATTTCCCCGGCGATCACGCCGCCCATGAAGATGAAGCCAATCGAGAACCCGGCGTGCAGATTTCCCCACACCCCCATGATGATCGGGATCAGCCACAGCCGATCCACCTGTTTGCGGCTGTACAGATAGAGCAAATACAACACTACAGCGCTCAGAAAGAAGGAGAACATCTGCGGGCGAGGCGACCAGAACACCGCCGCCGTCGCCGCGCCGAGGATCAGCGCGAAGGCGCGCATGTAGGCGTTGCCCTCGCACATTTTGTAGATGAAGTACATGCCCGCCGTCGCCAGCACCGAAACGAACATCGCCAGCCCGAAGCTCCCGGCGATCTGCCACACGCCGTACAGCACGATCTGCGATCCCCAACTGTGGTTGACCCACGCCTGCCCCTGCATGGTGAACGAGAACGGATCGGCGTAAATCATGCCGCGCGTGAGCGTGTACTCGCCGCTGCGGATGTGCCACCACGTATCGGTGTCCAGCGGGACGCGGGTCGCCAGCGCGAAGATCAGCGCGAACAGGATGATGATCATCGAGCGTTGTATGGTCAGGCGGCGCATCCGGCGTCCTTGATTGCGAGGGATGAAATCGTCCATCCCTCACGATAGCACCGATCTACCCGGCGGATCAAAAACGAATCGAACCACAGAGGGCGCAGAGAACGCAGAGAAAAGCACCCAATTTCTTGGCGATCTTGGCATCTTGGCGGTTCAGTTTGTCTTCGTGTGTGCTGGCGCTTTCACACCCCGCTCATGCTGACCACCTTGCCAACCGTCCGCAGCATGATGTTCAGGTCGAGCAGCATTGATTGATGGCGGATGTAGTACAGGTCGTATTGCAGCTTGACCAGCGCGTCGTCGTCGGTCAAGCCGTAGTCGTAGCGCACCTGCGCCCATCCGGTCAAGCCGGGGCGCACGATCAGGCGGGTGCGGTAGAAGGGGATTTTCTCCTGCAAGCGGCTGATATGTTCCGGGCGCTCCGGGCGCGGTCCCACGAAGCTCATGTCGCCGCGCAATAGATTGAGCAACTGTGGCACTTCGTCCAGCCGGGTCTTGCGGCAGAAGCGCCCGAAGCGGGTCACGCGCGGGTCGTCGCGGCTGGCGAATACCGCCCCGGTTTCTGCTTCGGCGTTGGGGATCATAGTGCGCAGTTTGTAGACCCGGAAAACGCAGCCGTTGCGCCCCACCCGATCCTGCGAGTAGAAGATGCTCCCGTGCGAATCCAGCCACAGGATCACCGCGATGAAGGGCAGCAGGATCGCAAAGAACGCCAGCCCCACCAGCGCAATCACCACGTCGATCAGCCGCTTGAACACCGGGTAGGGATCGAATGCGCCCTCGCTGTTCTTGATCGGCAGCAGCACCACCGCCCAATCATTGTTCACGTGTTCGACCGGAACCCGCCCGGTGACGCCTTCGTAGACCAGCGCCATCGGCACCACGGTGATCCCGTGTTCGTAAGCGTCCATCACTGCCTGAAAAGTTTCGCCGGGCAGATTGTGGGTGGCGGTCATGATCAATTCGCTGATGTGATCGCGGTGGACGAAGTTCATCAAATCCGCCCCGGTGCCGATCACCGGCACGCCGTCGATCACCTGCCCCACTTGGTCAAGGCTGGTGCTGATCACGCCGCGCAGGTCGTACTCGTCGGCGGCGTTATCGTGAATGGCGTCGATCAGCGCGCTCGCCGCCCAGTCCGCCCCCAAGATCAACGTGCGGCGCGGCTGGCTGACCCAGCCCACCAGAAACGGACGCGCCAGCCGCCACGACCAGATCAACAGAAACGAGGCGACGCCGTAGTACAGGATGAACAAGCGCGGCAGCGTGCCAATTGGCGAGACGAAGAACACCGCCACGTAAACGATCCACGTCTGCGCGGTGATCACCAGCAGCCGCCGGGTCGCGCGCATCGGGTTGGCGGAAACCCGCAGATCGTAGAAGTCGTTGGCGCTCGCTAGCAGCAGCCACAGCGCCAGCAGCGCGATAAACCAGCCGCTTTGCGAGAGGATGAAATCCGCCGTGAACGCGTAACGCGCGACAATCGTCCAGACGCGGAGCGCGATCAACACGGCGGCGATCACCGCGACCACGTCCCCCGCTACGATCAGAAGGCGGCGCTCTGAAATCTGAAGCTGAAGACGCTGGCGGCGCGGCGCGGGTGACGACATCGCTATGCCCCAAGCCGATAGAGCAGCAGCGCCACCAGCAGCGAAACCGCGCTCACCAGAGCGCCCGGCAGCAGCCATTCCGGTCGGTATTCAAAAT
Organism: uncultured Chloroflexia bacterium; assembly: GCA_963814185.1. Taxonomy (GTDB): domain Bacteria; phylum Chloroflexota; class Anaerolineae; order Aggregatilineales; family Phototrophicaceae; genus Flexifilum. The sequence continues at coordinate 2,298,091 of CAWFCF010000004.1, forward strand.
CGATTTCGTGCAGCCCCGCGCTCACCTGCACGGCGCGGAAGTTCAGGTTAGCGCGATAGATCGGCGTCGCAGCGCCGTCCACGCTGGCAGACCAGCCCGGATAATCGGTATCCGCCAGCACCAGCCAGCTATCCTGAGCCGCGTCTACGCTGATGGTCAGGTCCTCGCCCTCGTCGGTCAAGTCCAGCACCTTGCTCGCGTCGGGCACCGCCTCCGGTGGATCACAGCCACCGTCGCCGAGCATGTGAAGCTGCTGATCCGGCTGCCAGTTCGGGTCGCTGAGCGCGGCGACCAGCGACTCCTGATCGGAGTGCCAGCAGACCGCCGTCACCAGCCACGCCCGCGCCGCATCCGGGTTGATGCTTTGATGCTCGCTCTCATTGTAAACCACGCCGATGCCCGCCGCCTTGAGCAATGCCGGGCTTTGGCTGGTTTCGACCAAATCGAGATAGTCCGAGAAGTGAGCGATTAGAAGCGGATCAAAGTTGTTCAGCAGCGGAACACGGTCGAGCATATTCAGATCGGGCAGGTCGCTGGCGCGGACGTTCCGCCATCGGTCAACCGCCGTTTGATAATCGTCAAATCGGAAGAACTGGTCGAACTTGATCGCCTGCTCTGCGCTCTGAGTCCAGTAGGCGCGCGGCTGAGCGCCAGTCTGCGGATCGGCATCGTAGAAGCTCGGCGAGACGGTCGGGTTCAAGCCCCACGCCGCCCACGCGAGATCGGCAGCGATCACCAGCCACACGGCAATCGACCAGCCGCGATGTCCGCCGCTGCCGGGTTCCGGCTGGGTCAGGGTCAGCAGGCAGGCTGCCACGCCCAAGATGCCCAGTTCCAGCAGCGCGCGTTCCAGCAAGCCGACCGCGCGCACCGGGCTGGGAAAGAAGATCAGCACGATCAGGGTTAGGATCGTCACGACCAAGCAGGCGAACAGCGCGCGCACCGTCCAGCGGCGCAGGCTGCGACCGCGCCCCCACCCCGTCGCGCCGACGCCCGCCAGCACGCTCAAGCCGACCACCGCCCACAGCAGCCAGCGCTCCGGTCCCTGAAACAGGTCGAAAGTGGGGACGCTGTGGTAGAGGAAGGGGAAGATCGGCGTGTGGACGCCCAGCGCAAACACGAAGGCGACCAACACGAGGATGATCCAGAACGGGACGCTCTGATGCGCCGCCGAGCGCTCACGCTTTCGCAGGCGCAGCACCATCCACTGGATCACCGCCGCCAGCGCCGCGATCAACGGGATCAAGCCGACGTAGGCCGCGTCCTCGAAAAACGCGCCGCCGGTGATGTAGCTGCCGTCGGCGGGCGTGCCAAAGACGTTGGGCGCGATCAGGTTGAGGATGCGCGCGGGCGCATAGCTGTAATTCATAGCGAAGTCGAAGTCTACGCCGCTGGAGCGCTGCGACTGGCTGAGCAGTTCCGCCGTCGCCAGCAGTTGCAGCGCAGCGATGCCCGCGCCTAGCGCCAAGCATCCGACGATGGACGCCAAGCGCCGCCAGTGGAACGGGCGGTGACTCAGCGCCCACCAGAGCGCAAACAGCCCCACCAGCAGCAGGCTGTACCATGCCGTCTGCGCGTGACCCGCCAGCAGCAGCAGCCCCGCGAACAGCGCCAGCCAGCCCGCGCTGCGCGGTCGCCCATGTTTGAGCAGGCGCAGCGCCGCCCACAGCAGCCATGGGAGCCACGCCGCCGCTTGAATCACCGGATAGGTGTCCAGCCGCGCCATCAAGTAGCTGGTCATGCCGAAGGCGAGCGCGCTCACGCCGGACCCCAGCGACGAAAGCCCCAACTCGCCTGTGAAGCGCCACATCCCCCACCCGGCGATGAACAGGTGCAGCACCGCGACCGCGCTCATGGTCTGCGCCAGCGGCAGCACCAAGCCCAGCCAGCTTAAGGGATACAGCAGCGAGGATTGATAATTAGCGAACAGCGGCGCGCCCGCCCCCACGTAGGGATTCCAGAGCGGAGCCTGTCCCTGACGCACCAGATCGAAAGCGTATTCGCGCCACGGATAAAACTGAAGCGACGGCAGCCCCCAGAACAGCACGTCGCCGAGCAGCAGCCGATAGAACACGATCACCAGCGCCGCCGCCAGAATCAGCAGCGGCAGACGCGAACGCACCTGCATCAATGCCTGACTTTCACCATTACCGCCAGTACCCCAAATAATGCTGCGCCCGAAATCAGCGCCGCGATCTCCGTGAGTCGGTTCAGCTCGGCGACCGTCTGCGGGTCGGGCAGGTCGCCCGACGCCCACGCGGGCACGCCGTCGAAATGAGTCTGAAGCGCCGGATCACGGTTGGCATAAAGATAAATGCCGCCGATCACGTCCAGCGGCTCTAGCTGCGGCAGATCGAGCGGATACGCCGAGACCACGTGGGTCACGCCCCAGCGACCCAGCGTCGCCGTGTCCGGCGTCGCATCGTGGTTCGCCAGCGAGCGGTCGTCGCCTGTGAGCGGCGGCACCACCACGCTGTAGCCCGCGCCGCTGATTCCGCCGCCCTGCTCGACCGCCGCGACCAGTCCGCTCAACTGAAATGGATCGACGCCGCCGAACAGCCGCAAATGATAGCCCTCTGCGACCTGCTGCTGCAAGCTGTAGGTGGGCGAGTAGACCCGGTACGCGCCGAGCTGGGTCAGCCGCTCCGCGAGCTGCACCTGATCGGCGGGCAGCCATGCGTCCGACATGCGCCATTCCAGCCAGCCGCCCCCGCTGACCGCCAGATCGAGCGCGGTCACGCCGATCAGCGCCCACGCCAGCGGCTCGCCGCGCAGCCGACCGCTCGATGCCAGCAAATAGATCGCCGCCAAGCCGCCGCCCCCGACCGCCAGCGCTGCCCCGTTGATCGCCGGGACGCTCAGCGCCAGAAAGACGCCGCCTGAGAGCGCCACCGCGCCGCCGATCAGGGCGATCAGCACCCCACGCTGAGAACGGTGATCGAGCAGCCATTCCGCGCCGAAACCCGCCAGCAGCGGCGCGATCAGCGCGACCACGAACCACGCCCGCGAGGGCACCCGGAACCAGAGCAGCGCCGGGATCAGCCGCACCAGCAGCGACCAGAAGGGCGCGTTGATGCCGAGCGCGTAGAGCGCCGCGATTCCGGCAGCCGCCGCCCAGAACCATTTTCGCGCCGTCACCGCGCCGAGGATCGCCAGCGCCAGCACCGGAATGCCGAGATAGGTCAGGGTTTCGACGTTGCCGCCGCGCGGCGGCAGGATCAAGCCGAGGAACTGCGCCGGAGTCAGCGAGAACACGCCCGCGTCCTGCGAAGTCAGGTCGCCGCGCGTGAGATAGGGTCGCCAGCCGAGCAGCGGCAGCGTGAGCGAGAGTGTCAGCACCGCGATCAGCAGCAAAGGCAGGACGAATCGCATGAGTTGGCGCGGCTGACGCAGCCGCAGCGCCTCGTAGATGGCATAAGCTCCCGCCAGCGCGTAGGCGAACAGGCTCAGGCGCAGGTCAGCCAACAGAATCAGCGCGCCGAACAGCGCCAAGAGCAGCAGACGACGTAGGGGCACGGCGCACCGTGCCCCTCCCTGCCCGATCGACCACATCAGCCACGGGAACCACGCCAGCGCGTAAACCAGGTCGAGGTGCCCGGCTCCGGTGTGACCGATCAGGCGGGGAGCGAGGACGTAGGCGACCGCGCTCAAGCCAGCCGCCGAGTCGCGCAGTCCGAACGAACGTGCCCACGCCCACATACCCGCCCCGGCGATCAGCAGGTGCAGGGCGATCATCAGGTCGAGGTGCAGCACGGGCGGGAAGATCAGCGCCAGCCATTGCAGCGGATAGGCGGTTTTGTTGAGCGGGTCGGCTGCAAACGGCTGCCCGGCGAAAAGGGTCTCGCGCCAGACCGGAAACGCGCCGTCATCGAGGACAGATTGGCGCAGGAATTCGGCGGCGGGCAGGTGCGAAGTCACCGCGTCCGAGAAGGGCGCGCCGGGCGTGTAAGGCAGAGTGCCGGGGCGAAAGCCGCTCAGGATCAGGAAAGCCGCCGCGATTGCCAGCGCATACAGCCTAACGCGCATACACGGAGACACTGCCGCTGGTGGCGATAAGCTGCAAATTGCCCAGACAGGCAGTTTGACCGAGCGCCTGTTCTTCCGGGCCGTAGAGGATGTAGCGCACCTGATATTGATCGAGCAGCGCGACGCAGGCTACTCCGGTATCGGTGCCGTCGTACCAGTCGAGTACCTGCTGCTGTTTCTGCGCCGCGTCGAGGGTTTCGTAAGGATGCCCGTAGACCACGCGCGACCCCACCCAACCGGGAATCCACGCGCTGGGCAGCGGCGCAGCCAGTACCACGTCAGTCTGCTCGGTGTGCGGCTCCAGCCAGTTGAAGGTCAGCGCATAGTCGCGCTCCAAGAAGATACCCTTCGCCGCCTGCGGATAGCCCGTGATCGCCGGAAGCACGGGCAGGAACAGCATCAAAATCTGGCTCACGCTGATCAGGGGAACAAAGACCGAAATCACAACCGGTCGCCAGCGGCGGTTGATGCGCGGCAGCCACACGTCCTCGATGGCGCGGGTGGCGAAATAGGCAATCGGGATCATCATGCCGACCATGAAACGGCGCTGCACGTTGATGGGCAGATAGATCGCCACCAGCCCGCACACCAGCCAGAGCAGCATCAGCCGGTCGCCGTCGCGCTCGAAGCGGCGCACCGCCCGGTAAATCCCCGGCAGCGCGACCAGCAGCGGCAGCCCAAAGCCGATCAGCAGCAGCGGCAGCGACGGCGCGGAAGTCACATTCTGGGCGTTCCAGATCGCCATTGCCGGGTTGTAGATCACCGTGATCACGTAATAAGCGGCAATCGGGATCGCCGGGAGGATCAACGCCAGCAGCCAGCGCAGCAGCCGCACCGGAACCCGCCGATCTTGCAGCCAGACGATGCCCACGTACAGGGTCAGCGCCCCGCCAATCGGCACCAGCGCCTGCGGATACAGCAGCGCCACGACCACGCTCAGCAGCGCGGCGAGCGGCAGCATGGTATCCACCGATGGGTCTTGCGCCGCGCCGGGGCGAAAAGCGGTGATGTACAGGCTCGCCAGCAGCGCGAGACAGGCAATCGTCAGCGGGAAATGCACGTTCATGAAGGTGCTGTAGAGCGGGAAGGCTTCGGGAACCGTCAAATCGGGGATAGCGGGGTTTTGCAGCAGCGGCGCGAACAGCCAGCCCATGCCCGACCCCAACACCACGATTACGAAGAAAATCCGGCGGGCGCGCACCCGCGTCCAGATAGTCGCGCCCAACTGGTAGAGCGCCACGTACATGAACAGCGCCGCACCCACCCGCGCGACGTGGAACATCACAATCGGCGGGATGGCGATCAAGCGGGAGAGATGCCCCAGCAGCAGATAAATCACCTGAATGAACGCGCCGCTGTGCTGCTCCGGCGTGTGCTGAAAGTAGACCAGCCAGCTCCCCTCGTAGCCAAGCTGCATCTTCGAAATGTAAGTCGAGCCGTCGAGGTAGTTATGCAGCACGCCCATGAACTGCCAGCCCGGTGTCCCGCGCAGCGCCACCCAAAGCAGCGGCGAAATCGCCAGCAGCACCAGCGCGCTGCCGACGAGGATCACCCAGCGCCATTCGGCGGACATAATATGAACGGTCTGTCTCGACTGCATCGAGTTTATCCTGAGGTACGGTGTGGTGGGTTGACTCCAGAGTTGCGGCACCGCTCCTCCTCCCCAACTATAGCGCACTTTGCGGCAGCGACAGGTATTGACTCCATTGTAATCACTGCTTGTACCGATTCATGCACAAGGAATTGCCGGGAATTGTGAAAATCAATGCGGAATGTGCCGGAGTGTCCATAAAATAGGATCAGAGAGACAGGGAGGTGACGCGATGGGCTTTGACCTCGAAAACTTCGGACTGGGGCTGTTGGTCGGCTGGGCGACGGCGTATGGCGTCTATCGATCCCGCGACTCGATCCGCGAAGCGTGGGAGTTGGTGGGCAGGGGCGCGCAGACGGTGCAGAACTCCGCGACCCGCAGCGCCGACAGCCGCTACATCAGCGACTTGATCGACCAATGTGAGACCACTCACATCGCAGGCGCATACGTCAAGCTGAGCGACATCGTGGTCGAGCCGCGCTTCGTGCCGCCCGCCGAATTCGCCGCGCCGCCCGAAAATGACGTGATCGGCAGCGCCTATCAGGTGGTGCCCAATATCCCGGATCATCCCTATCTGCAAGCGCCGTTCAACATCGAAACCCTGTCGATCAGCGAGCTTGCCGACGGCGCGACCGCCTTAGCGCTGCTGGGCACGCCGGGCAGCGGGCGCACCACCGCCCTGCTGACCATTGCCCTGCACAGCCTCGGCAGAGTCAACTTCAAGCCGCCGCCGGATCAGGTGCAGGCGCGGCTGGATGCGGAAGAAGCCAAACTCGCGGAGAAAGAGCGCGCCGTCCGCATCAAGGAGCGGGTCGAAATGGAACTGCGGGCGCGCGAGCGGCTCGCCAACGAGCGCGGACTCGCCTTCGACGCCAACGCCGACGAAGAACTCAAGAAAATGGTGCCGCTGTTCAACCGCTTGATGCCGGTCTACGTCCACTTCGCCGATCTCAACACCGCCAGCCGCGAGTTCGGCTCGGAGAGCGACCCCGCCGAACACATTGTGCGGGCGGTGCAGTACACGGTCAAGCGGGTGACGGCAAGCACCATCCCGCGCAACCTGTACAGCCGCTTGAATCGCGGGCAAATCCTGCTGCTGCTGGATGGCTTCGACGACCTGCCCGAATCCGAGCGCCCGGCTGCGTTGGTGTGGCTGAAAGCCTTCCTCGAACAGTACAAGCAGAACTTCGTGATTGTGACCGGTCCTGCGACCGGCTTCGGCTCGCTGCTGCGGGTCGGCTTGACCCCGGTGTTCATGCGCCCGTGGAGCGATCTGGACCTCGAGCGGGCGACCGAACGCTGGGCGCAGGCATGGACGCGGTTCGGCAAGCGCCGCCGCAAGTCCGCCCGCCCCAGCGAGGACCCCATCGAGCGCGCCCAAACCAACGCCCGCGCGCTCACGCCGCTGGAAGCGACCCTGAAAATCTGGGCGTCCTACGCCGACGATGCCGCGAAAGTAGGGGTCGAGGGCTGGTTCGATGCTTACGTGAAGCGGCAGCTCGGCGGCGCGCTGGAACTGCGGTCGCACCTGCCGCAGTTCGCCGCGCTTGAGCTAGACGAGGGCTTCATCACCAGCGCGCGGTTGCAGGCGCTCGCCGGGGAAGCGCCCGCTGAACCGAAGCCGCAAGCCGACGAGAACACCGAGAAGAAAGGCGATACCGAGACCACCAGCCAGCAGGGTCGGCTGCTGGGCGCGCTGCGGCGCAGCGGTCTGCTGATCCGCTACCGGGGCGACCGCTACCAGTTCCGGCACCGCCTGCTGGCGGCATACCTCGCCAGCCTCACGCTGACCAACGCCGCGCCCGAAGCGCTGAGCGAGAAAGCCGCGCAGCCCACCTGGCGCCCGGCGATTGCCTACGCCGCCATGACTCGCTCGCTGGATTCGCTGGCGATGGAGCGCATGAAAGCCGCGCCCGATCTGCTGCTGGAAAACGTGGTCGAGATGGCGCGCTGGCTCGCCTACGCCGACCCCGAGGTTCAGTGGCGCGGTCCGGTGTTGAACGCGCTCGGCAACCAGATGATCGCGCCCAGCCAGTACCCGTTGATCCGCGAGCGGCTGGCGGCGGCGCTGATCGACAGCCGCGACAATAACGTGCTGTTGATCTTTCGCAAAGCCGCCCGCAACATGGACCCGAATATCCGCCGCCTCGCCTGCCTCGGCATGGGCGCGGCGGGTAGCCCCGAAGCGATCCGCGACCTGAATCCGCTGGTCAACGATCAGGAAACCAGTGTGCAGGTGGCGGCGGGCATGGCGCTCGGCGCGATTGGCAATGAAGAAGCGCTCAATACGATGGTGTTCGCGCTCACCAACGGCAATGAGCAGTTGCGTCAAGCGCTGGCGGAAGCCTTCGCCGCCCTGCCCGAAGCGGGCTACCCGACTCTCTACGACGCCGTCAGCCACGAGGACTTTTTGATCCGCCGCGCGGCGGTCTTCGGGCTGCGCCGACTGCAAACGACATGGGCGCTGGTCGCCATTTACCGCGCCTTTCTGGTAGACGAGCAGTGGTACGTGCGCTCCGCCGCGCAGCAAGCCTTTCAGGAACTCACCTACGGTCGCAGCGTGATACTGACCACGCCTTATCCCAAGCCGGAGGACATCCCGTGGCTGCAAAGCTGGGCGAACCGGCGCGGTGAGCCGCTGCCCCCCGGCGACGGCGCCAACCAGATGCTCCTGCGCGCCTTGCAGGAAGGTGACGCGCCGATCCGCACGCTGGCGGCGACCAACATGGGACAGTTGGGCATGGTCGATACCATGCGCGCGCTCTACGCCGCCCTGCGCGACGGACGCGAAGAAGTCCGCGCGACCGCGCACGAGGCGCTGGCGCAGCTTCAAACCCAGATCGGGCAGCCGCTCCCGTCACCGCTGTGACAAAAACAAGGACTGAGGAAAGACAGAGTGGTCACGGTTTCAATTCAGCCACGTAATGGGTATTGTAGGGGCACGACATCTCGTGCCCTTCTCTGTCTTACGGCTGAGGGGCGTGAGAGGCGACATCCTGCCGCGAGGATCGCGGGTAGGGGCGGGTGTGTTTGGGGTCTTGAGGAACGATGCACAATTTCGCGTTTCGCCAATTGAAGCCGGATGAACTGGACGCCGCCTATGCCATTGTCACCGAAGTGACCGAGTGGCTGCTGCAACGGGGAATCCGGCAGTGGCTGCAGCCGCTGCCGCTCGAAATCTACGCGGCGCGGCAGAACAAAGGCGAAAATTACGGGCTGATGGTCGACGACCAACTGGCGGCGGTGATCTCGCTGATGGACTTTCGCCCCGAATATTGGGCGGAGTATCTGCCTAAGAAGCCGTTCAAGTGGGTGGCGACGCTGGCGTCGGCGCGGCGCTTCAAGGGGCAGAAATTAGGCGAACTCACGCTCAGCGAAGCCGAGCATTATCTGACCACCGAGGGCGTCCCGGCGGTGTGGCTGGACTGCTTGTACGGGGAGGGTGCGCTGCCCGCGTTCTACACCATGCTCGGCTACCAGCAGGTCGCGCGCAAGGAAATCCGGTTTCCGCTGGGGAGTTTCGACGGCGTGCTGCTGCGCAAAAAGCTCAAGTCGTGATGATCAGGGGATGGCGGTCGCCTCTGGCGTAAGCGCTTCGGTGGGCAGCACCACGCCCTCCGGCAGTTGTTCCCGCGCAGGATCGCAGGGTACCACCCGATCCACATCGGTGTGGAACAGGAAGTCCTGACCGCTCGCCCGTAAGGCAATCCGGTAGCCGTCGGTCTCCGAGGGCACCGGCTGGCTGTCCGGCGGCGGGCAGTTCAAGGTGCTGTCGGTCCAAACCACCGGGCGGATATCTACCAGCAGCACCAGCGACGTGGGCAGATTGGTCTGATCGCTCACCAGCCGCTCGGCGATGCCCACCAGCAATTCAGCAACCGGGTCTTGGGCGATCAAGTCGCTCCCGGTTAAGCCGCCGGGCGCGTTGGGCGTATTGGTGGGGGTATTGGTGGGGCTGATCACGTCCTGCGGCGCGGGCAGATTCGCAGAAGTCGCGGTCGGCGGGATGGGAGTCGCGGTGAAGGTGGCAGTCGCGGGGATCAGGATGAGCGTGGGCACCTCGGTGGCGCCGCCGCTGCCTGACGCACAGGCTGCCGCAAAAACCAGCAGAAGAAGAAGTGGAATCAGCCGTCGCACCATCACGGTTCGCTGATCAGGGTTTCAATTTGCTCGGCGCTGACGCCTTCGACGCTGACGATCTTCTCGCGTCCGGTCGCTCCGGCGACGATTTCGAGCCGATCCGCCGAGACGCCCAGCCGCGCCGCCAGAAAATCCAGCAGTTCCTTGTTGGCAGTAGGGTCGCCTGCCGGGGATGCCATCAGACGAACTTTCAACACTCCGTCTTCCTGAATCCCGACGATCTCGGTCCTTTCCGCCTGCGTGACCACACGGACGTTGAGCGCCGCGCCGCCGCGCGCATCGGTGATCTCGAATTTGCGTGTCATCGACCCGCCTCGCCTGATGTTCAACTTGATCAATCAAGCATCATCGTATCACGCGGCTGTCGCGCGCACAAGCGTCCCCGCCGTGAAATATTTCCGCAAAACCCGCCGGGGCGAGGCTCGTCCCGGCGGCATCGAGTGGATCAGCTTAGCGGAACAAGACCTGCATCAGCACCGTGATGATCAGGAACACGATCAGCGGGCTGAAGTCGATCATGCCGGTCTGCGGAAGCAGATTGCGGATCGGCTGAAGGATCGGCTCGGTGACGTCGTAGATCAAGCGGACGATGGGATTGCTGCGGTCAAAGTTAGGGAACCAACTCAGCAGCACCCGCGCCAGCACGATGAACTCGAAGAAGACCAGAATGTAGTAGATGATGATCATGCCCGTTACACCTTCTCACGTTGACCAAAAATCGCGCGTCCGATTCGTACCAGTGTGGCGCCTTCCTCGACCGCGACCGGGTAGTCGTCGGTCATGCCCATGCTCAGGTCGGGGAGCGGCGCAGCCAACGATTCCGCCAACGCATCCCGCAATGCCGCTAATCTCGCAAAGACCGGGCGAGTCTGCGCCATGTCCTCGACAATCGGCGCCATAGTCATCAAGCCGCGCAGGTTCAGCCCCGGCAGCGCCTTGATCTGCGCCGCAGCCGAGCATAGGTTTTCGAGCAGGTCGGTATTCTGCTGCCAGCCCGCCGCCGCGAACCCGGCTTTGCTGGCTTCGCCAGAGACGTTGATTTCGAGCAGCACGTCCAGCGCGCCGCCCATCTCCACGAGTTCCCGCGAGAGCCGGTGCGCCAGCTTGAGCGTGTCCACCGAATGCACCACCTGAAACAGCGGCGGCACCTCTTTCGCCTTTCGGCTTTGGATGTGCCCGATCATGTGCCACACCAGCGGCAGATCGGTCTGCGCCATCACGGTTGGAATCTTGGTTGCAGATTCTTCTACGCGATTTTCGCCAAAATGTTGCACGCCCGCCGTCGCCGCTTCCAAAACTGCTTCGGGCGGATGGGTCTTGCTGACGGCGACCAGTGTCACCGAAGCCGGATCGCGTCCGGCGCGGGCACAGGCGGCGGCGATCTGGTCGCGCACCCGGCGGACATTTTCGGCGATGTCGCTCACAGGGACAACACCGCGCCGAAGCGCCCAGTGCGCCCTTTCTCGGCGCGATGAGAGAAGAATTCATCGGTATGCTCGGCGGTGCAAATCTCCGCCACCTCGATCTGTTCGACGCCCGCGCGTTCGAGGTCGATCCGGTTCGCCGCCCACAGGTCGAGGTAGGCGGTGCCGTCGGCGGGGTCGCGGCGGATCAGGGCGTCGGTGCTGCCGAAGTAGTCGCGTACCGCCTCGACCACTTCCTCGCCCACCTGATAGCGGCGCGGGCCGATGCTGGGTCCAATCGCCGCCTGAATGTCGCTTGAGCGCGATCCATAGCTGCGAGTCATGGCGCGAACGGTTCGCGCGGCGACTCCCTGCACGGTTCCGCGCCAGCCCGCGTGCGCCATCGCAATCACGCCGCGCCCCGGGTCGTGAAACAGGATCGGCGTGCAGTCGGCGAAGCGCATCGACAGCACGGTGCCGGGGCGGTCGGTCATCATCGCGTCGGCGCGCGCTAGCCAGCGGCGACCGGGCACCGGCGCATCGGCGATCACCACGTCGGCGCTGTGTACCTGCCACACGCTGCACACGCGGGCTTCGTCCACGCCCAGCGCGGCATACATGCGCTCGTGATTGCAGCGCACCGCCTTCGGATCATCGCCCACGTTGCCGCCGAGGTTGAGCGAGGCAAAGGGCGTCTGGCTGACGCCGCCCTTGCGTGTGAATATGCCATGTGTGAGGTCTGCCCAGATCGCAAAGCGATAATAGACCAGACCGCTGTGGTGAATCGGCTGCACGGTTTCCTCCGCTGGCGATTATACTTCAGCCTTAAGCCTAAAACGATATGCGGCGCAGGAATATCGGGTTATACTGTGGAATATTGCTAAGGATTACGCGACTATTGTCTACCTAGATTGAGAAAGGGGGCGCGGTTGCTGACCCAGACGGACAGCACGCAGGTATAGCGATGACCTATACGAGAGAGCGCCGCACTTCCAGTCGAATATCCGTCCTAATCGTTGACGACCACCCATTGTTCCGTGACGGTTTGCAAAAAGCGCTGGATTTAGAAGATGATCTTGAGGTTTTGGGACAGTGTGCCAACGGTGAGGAGGCGCTGCTTGCTGCCGCCAGTCTTCAGCCGACGGTGGTGCTGCTCGACATCAATCTGCCGGAAATGAACGGCTTGCAAGTCTCGCGGCAGTTGAAATCCGAGCGGAGCGGCGTAGCGGTGGTGTTTCTCACCGCCTATCACGATTCGCAGCAGGTGCTTCACGCCATGCGCGCCGGAGCATCGGCTTACTGCGCCAAAGACATCGCGCCCGACGACTTGATCGCCGTGATCCGCGAGGTCGCCAAAGGCTACTACATCGTCGGCAACCGGCGCATGGACGCGCAGGAACTCCAAGCGTGGATCAGCCGGAACGTCGAGGCGATGAGCGGTCCCTACATCGTCGATCCCGACGAACACTACATCCCGCTCAGCCCGCGCGAATTGGAAATTCTGGAATTCGTCACCAACGGCATGAGCAATAAAGAAATCGCCAATCGGCTGGGCATTAGCCAGCAGACGGTCAAGAATCACATGACTTCGATTTTGAAGAAGCTGAACGTCCAAGACCGCACGCAAGCCGCCGTCACCGCTCTGCGGCACGGATGGGTGCGCATTTACAGCCGAGGATAAACGCCATGATTGACCAATATCGCCCGGATTCCCGCTCGCGCGACGAGTTGATCGACAACCTCACGGCGGAGATGAAGCGCATCCGCGACAAGCTGAACGAACTCAAGATTCAGGTTGACCAGACCCAGTTGGTGGTCGACCGGGAGCAGCAGCGCAACAACGACGTATTCACCGAACTGCGCACGGTGCAGGACAACATCGAAACCATCCCGCGACAGGATATTCGCACCAAGTACGACGAGGCGATTGAGGCGCGCTTCCGCCTGACCACCATGCGCGGTCAGTTGGAGAAATTCGTCAGCACCCGCGACCAATTGGAACAGGAGCAAACGCTGCTGCGCGACATGCTTCAGCGGCTTCAGGGAGTGGACATTCTCCCGGCGTCGTCCGGCACGGCAGCCGACGACGGCAAGGACGGCAAAGGCGGCACCATGAACATCGTCCGCATCATAGAGGCGCAGGAAGAAGAACGCCAGCGCCTCGCCCGGCAGATGCACGATGGTCCGGCACAGTCGCTCACCAACTTCATCCTGCAAGCCGAAATCTGCCAGCGGTTGTTCGACCGCAACCCGGCGCGCGCCGCCGAAGAACTGGACAACCTCAAAAGCGTCGCCAGCGTGACCTTCCAGAAGGTGCGCGACTTCATCTTCGACCTGCGCCCGATGATGCTGGACGACCTCGGCGTGGTGCCGACCGTCCGCCGCTACGTGGATTCGTTCCGCGAGAAGAACGACATCGAGGTCAAGCTGGATATTTTCGGCGACGAGCGACGGCTCGCCACTCACCGCGAGGTGATGATCTTCCGGGGGATTCAGGAGTTGATGGCGTTGGCGCGCGATTACGCCAACCCGACCCAGATTGACATTCGGCTGGACATCGGCACGACCGTGATCAAGATCGCGGTCGAGGACAACGGACGTGGGTTCGACGCCGAAGCCGCGCTGGGCGGTGAAGAAAGCTACCAAGACCCGCGCGTCCAAACCATGATCACGCTCAAAGAGAAGTACGAACTGGTGCGCGGATCGGTCGCTATCACCAGCAGCGAAGCCGACGGCACGTCGGTGAAACTGGAACTGCCGACCAGCGACTAGTCCAGCCGGGCGGAGGGAAAATCCGCCCCCACAATCGTGAACGATCTTCTGAGCGAGTCAAGCATTAAGATTTTGGAGGGAAGTTCGGCTCGCCACAGGACAATCTACCTGTTTGCGATTTCCGAGTCATCGCTTACACTAAATTAAGATATTTCATGCGGGTATTCATTCTTAACCGTTAACGTCCGTCGCCGGACGCCGCTATTTTCGGAGGAATTCATGGGACGTTTGCGCATATTCTTGATCGCTGCGATCCTGATCGTTCTGGTTGCGCTGGTGGTCGTGGTGGTTCTGCCTCAGTTGAATCCGGCGCCGGCGCCGACTCCCGGCAATCAGGGTGCCCAGCAGGTCGTACAGCAGCCACAGTCAACGGCGCTGCCAACGGCAACGCCGATTGTTTTCGTCGATTTGGTCGTCGCCGTTCAGGAACTCCCGCGCGGGATCGTGATTCCGCCGAACGCGGTCGCGCTGCGTCCGTGGCCTCAAGATGCCGCCCCCTACAGCGGTCTCAGCAATCTGGAAGACGTGATCGGCAAGCGCGCGCGCACCGACATTTTCCGCGAGCAGCCGATTCTCTCGAATATGGTGGTCGATGACTTGACCGGAGCGGCGCACGTCGGTTCCGACGCGGCAGCCGTGCTGCCCGATGGACTGCGCGCGGTTTCGATCCCGGTTGACCGACTGACCAGCATCGCCTACGCGCCGCAGGACGGCGACCGGGTAGACCTGATTATCTCGATGCTGTTCGTGGACGTGGACGAGGATTTCCAGAGCATCGTGCCGAACAACGTCACGCTGTTCAAAATCACGGACTCCGGCATTCAGCTCGAAGACGCTATTCAGGGGCGCGTGGACAGCACCTCGCTCGGTCCGGTGATCGTGGGACCGTCCGAACGGCAGCGACCGCGACTGGTCACTCAGATGACGATACAGGACGCGCTGATCATTCACATGGGCAACTTCCCCAACGATGGTCGGTTCATCGGCGTGCCGCCGACACCGACCGCCGTCCCGCAAGAGGGTCAAGCCCAGAGCAACGGCACCCCGCCGCCCGCGACCCCCACCCCGCCGCGCCCAGATATTGTGACGCTGGGCGTGACGCCGCAGGAGGCAGTGGTGCTGACGTGGTTTATCGAGGCGAAAGTACCGGTGACGATGGCGCTGCGCTCCGCCAGCGATACGGCACGCGCATCCACCAGCGAGGTGACGCTCGATTACCTGATGGGGCAGTACGGAATCAGTCTGCCGAGCAAACGTCCGTTTGCGATTGAACCCGCGATCCGCAGCATCCGGCAGTTGATCGCAGGGCAGGAAATCCAGCTTTCCGACAACACCAGTTCCGCGACAGGCTCGGGCGGTTAAAAGGGCGCATACCAATGCAAGGCAAACAGGAGAAACTGTCCATCCAAGTGCTGATCGTGGATGACATCCAAGAGACGCGCGAGAATATCAAGAAACTGCTCTCATTCGAGGAGGAGTTCAAGGTAGTTGGCTCGGTCGGGACGGGGCGTGAAGCGCTGCGGGTCACATTGGAAACGCATCCCGACATCGTGATCATGGACATCAACATGCCGGATATGGACGGCATTCAGGCAACCAACGAGATCACCAAAGTGCTGCCGACCGCCGCCGTGATCATGATGTCGGTCCAGACCGACACCGACTACATGCGCAAAGCGATGCAAGCAGGCGCGCGCCAATTCTTGGGCAAGCCGATTGACCCGGACGAACTCTACAGCACCATTCGCTCGGTCTACAAGAACTACGAGCCGATCCGTCGGCAGGCACAGGCAATCGTTGACCTGCCGATGGAAGTTCGCAATGCCAAGCCCGGCGGCAGCGGTGACGGCGAGGTGCGGGCGGGTAACATTCTGGTGGTCTACAGCCCGCAGGGCGGCGTCGGCTGCACCACGCTTGCCACCAATCTCGCGGCGGGCTTGATGCGCAAGGGCATTAAGGTGCTGCTGATCGACGCCGATCTCCAGTTCGGCGACGTAGGCGTGTTCCTCAAGCTACAGTCGCAGTCCACCCTGCTCGATCTGGTACACAAGATCGACGATCTGGACACCGACTTTTTCGACAGCGTGGTCGCTACCCACGAAAGCGGCTTGAAAGTGCTGCTCGGTCCGCAGCGCCCGGAATTTGCCGAGGAGGTCGAAGCGGTGCCGACGGCGGTTGCGCGCATCATCGAGAAGATCGCCAACAGCTACGACTTCGTGGTGGTGGATACCAGCCGCAAGGTTGATGAACAGCTTCTCTCGCTGATGGACATCGCCACCCGCGTGATTCTGGTGGCGACCCCGACGCTGGCAGCGGTCAAGAACGCGCGCTTCGTCATCGACCTGTTCGACCGGCTGAACTACCCGCCGGACAAGACCTTGTTCGTGCTGAACCGGGTGGAAGACGAGCGCACGCGCGGTCGGGTGACCATCCCCACCGACGTGATCGAGAAGCACCTGAAGCGCACCACCGAAGCCAAAATCCCGCTGAACGAGCCGATCGTGCTGAACGCGGTCAACAAGGGCATTCCGGTGGTCGCCTTACGCGACCGCACCAAGTCCCCGGTGAAGGAACTGCTGGACTTCTCCGACCACATTTACACGATGCTGATGGTCGCGGGGAACGTAGACCCAAACAGCGCCGACGATCAGAACAAGGGAAGAAAGATCGGGCTGGGCATTTTGGGACGTAGTTAAGTCATCGACGTAACCATGCGGGGCGGGCGTCCCCGCGTTGGAGTGTGTATCGTCAGCGGGACAGAGACGGGAGACGGATGGGATGTCCTTACTGAGACGGATTGAAAAAGGCGGCGGCGCTGGCGACGGCAGCACGCCCCCTGACAGCGGCGGCGATAACGGCGCCGACGAGTTGCGTCTGGCGGCGATGCGCTCCCGCAACCAACAGGTGATGGGGCGGTCGGCGAGTCGCGGTGAGAATTCCTACGTTGACCTGAAAACGCGGGTGCAGAACCGGCTGCTTTCCGAACTGGATCAGTCGATGGACTTGACCCACAAGAACGAAGTCCGCGCGCACATCGAGGAGCTTTTCAACGCCATCCTCGCCGAAGAAAGCATGGTGCTGGCGCGGCAGGAACGGGCGCGGCTGTTTGAGTCCATCGTCGCCGAAATCCTCGGCTTCGGACCGCTCGAACCGCTGCTGGCGGACGAGACCATCACCGAAATCATGGTCAACGGCCCCAAGAACATCTTCGTCGAACGCAAAGGCAACCTCTCGCGGGTGAACGTCGCCTTCGAGGACGACGATCACGTGCTGCGCATCCTCGACCGTATCGTCGCGCCGCTCGGTCGTCGCATTGACGAGAGTTCGCCACTGGTGGACGCGCGTCTGCCCGACGGCTCGCGCGTGAATGCGGTCATTCGACCAGTTGCGCTGGTCGGTCCGACCATCACCATCCGTAAATTCTTCAAGAAACCGCTGACTACTGAAGACCTGATTCGCTTGGGCACGGTCACTAAAGAAATGGTGGAGTTCCTGCGGGCGTGCATCATCGGACGCTTGAACATGGTGGTGTCCGGCGGCACGGGTTCGGGCAAAACCACTCTGCTCAACGTGCTTTCGGGCTTCATCCCCAACGACGAGCGGATCGTCACCATCGAGAATGCCGCCGAACTACAGCTTCGTCAGGAACACGTGGTCACGCTGGAAAGCCGCCCGCCCAACATTGAAGGCAAGGGACAGATCACCATTCAGGACTTGGTGGTGAATGCCCTCCGTATGCGCCCCGACCGCATCCTCGTCGGGGAAGTCCGCGACGGCGCCGCGCTGGACATGCTTCAGGCGATGAACACGGGTCACGATGGATCGCTGACGACGGTACACTCCAACAGCCCGCGCGATACGCTTGCGCGTCTGGAAGTGATGTGTCTGATGGCGGGAATGGATTTGCCCTTGCGCGCGATCCGCGAGCAGCTTGCCAGCGCGCTGGACGTGGTGGTGCATCAGGAGCGTATGCGCGATGGCTCGCGCAAGATCACGAAAGTCACCGAGGTGCAGGGCATGGAAGGCGAAATGATCACCATGTCCGACATCTTCGAGTTCGAGCAGACCGGCGTCGAGGGCGGCAAGATCGTGGGACGCATCCGTCCTACCGGAATCCGCCCGAAGTTCACCGACCGTATCGAAGCTGCGGGCATTTACCTGCCTCCGTCGGTGTTCGGCGTCGGCAAGTACTAAAAGACCAAGCGCCGGGTGCTGAGTGCCGAGTACCGAGTAAAAGCTATTTTTACTCAGCGCTCGGCACTTGGTGTTCGATAAGGACGATCCGGCACGACGCCGATCATTGTCTTTTTCCAGCACTCAGCACGTGGCACTCGGTACTATAATGAGGGTAAGTGAGGTCATGGAGTAAAACCCGATGAACCCGATCATCATCATCGGCATCGCCGTTATCGTGGCTGTCGGCGTCATCGTCTGGGGCATCGTGAGCGTTCGTTCCGAGAAGGACATCATCGAGGAACGGCTCGCCCGGATTGAGGACGCGAATTCCTCGTTTCTGGAACTGGAAGACCTTCCAGACGAACAGTCCACCGAAAAGAAGCCGAGCGCGCTGCAAGAGCGGCTGGACAGCCTCGTCTCCGAACGCACCTTCGGCAAGAAGTGGCGGCAGCAGCTTTCCCGCGCCGACATCAAGCTGACGGTTTCGGAATATGCGGCGCTGCACGTGATCAGCATGTTCGGGTTTTTCGCCGTCGGCTACTTTTTCCTGTTCGGGCAGCAGTTGGTGATGGCAATCGTCTCCGGCTTCGTCGGATTTTTCGCGCCCCGCCTGTACGTCTCGCGCGTGACCTCCTCACGGCTGATCCGGTTTGAGAACCAACTGCCGGATACGCTGGGTCTGTGGGTGAACGCGCTCCGGTCGGGCTACAGCGTGCTTCAGTCGATGGAAGCCATCGCCCGCGACGCGCCGGAACCCACCGCCACCGAGTTCAAGCGGGTGGTGCAGGAAGTGCAGTTGGGCATCGACATGGAAGACGCGCTGGAACACCTGCTCAGCCGCGTGGAGAGCGAAGACCTCGACCTCGTGATCACGGCGGTGAACATCCAGCGCGAAGTCGGCGGTAACCTCGCCGAAATCCTCGACGTGATCAGCCATACTATCCGCGAGCGCATCAAGCTGAAGGGCGAGATTCGCGTGCTGACGGCGCAGGGGCGGATCACCGGCTACCTGATCAGCGGCTTGCCGATCATTCTGGCGCTGTTCCTCTACACTATCAATCCCGGCTACATGGGCAACCTGTTCGAGAATCGGTTGTGCGGCTGCCCATGCTGGGCTTGGGCTTGGCGCTGATCGGCATCGGGTTTGCTATCGTACAAAAGATCGTGGACATCGACATTTAGCGGAAGGCAAGACTATGCAACCTCTTATCGTACTTGCCCTGATTATCGTTGGAGCCGTCGTCTTTGCCGGGCTGGTTTACGCGGGCACCAAAGAAGATCGCGGGCGCGACCCGCTGCAAGAGCGTCTGGCGCAGTATGACGACAAAGAATTGCCCGCCTCGCTGGAAGAAATCGAACTCTCGCTCTCGTTCCGCGACCGCGTGCTGCTGCCCTTGATGCGCAAGGTCGCGCAGCTTACCACCAAGTTCACGCCGCAGAAGCAGCTCGAAGAAGCGCGGCATCAGCTAGAGCTTGCCGGAATGTCGATGGACCCGGCGTCGTTCTTCGCCATGCGTATCATCGTAACCATTGCGTTCGGCTTGGGCGCGTTTTTCGTCTTCTTCGTCGGGTCGCATTCCACTGCCCCGGCGAGCGCCTTGCTCTATACGCTCGGCGCGGTGGCGCTGGGCTACTTCTTCCCGGCACTGTGGCTGAAAAGCCGCATCACCCGCCGTCAGGAGAACATCTGGAGAGCGCTGCCCGACGCGCTCGACCTGCTGGTGATCTGCGTGGAAGCGGGTCTCGGCTTCGACATGGCGATGGGCAAAGTCTACGAGAAGTGGGAAAACGATCTGGCGATTGCCTTCGGGCGGGTGCTGCGCGAGATTCAGTTGGGCAAGCTGCGCCGTGACGCCATGCGTGACATGGCGAACCGCATGGACGTTCCCGACGTGACCGCCTTCGTCGCCGCCATCATTCAGGCGGATCAACTGGGCGTGAGCATGTCCAAAATCCTGCGCGTGCAGTCCGACCAAATGCGCGTCAAGCGCCGTCAGCGGGCGCAGGAAAAAGCCCATCAAGCGCCCGTCAAGATGATGCTGCCGATGGTGTTCCTGATTTTCCCGTCCCTGTGGATTGTGCTTCTGGGACCGTCGATTATCATTTTGCTGAATTCGTCGACGGTGAATTCGGTATTTTAATCGGCACCAACCGGGAGGACACGATGGTCAGTCGTGATCTCGCTCGGCTGGAGCGCGCGATCCATGTTGGCATTGACTTGATATTCCCGCCGCGCTGCGGCGGGTGTGGGCGTGTGGACACCCGCTGGTGCGCGCGCTGTCAGCAGGAACTCGATCAGGTGGCAGTGGAGGCGCGTGTGGCTCGGCTGCCACCGCTTGTTTCTCTCGCCTACACCGGCATTCATGAGGGCAAGCTCCAGCAGGCGGTTCATGCGCTCAAGTATTCCGGCGCGACCGAGCTTGCCGCGCCGCTGGCGGAGCGCCTGATCGCCGCGCTGGATAGGTTGGGCTGGAGCATCGACACGATTGTTCCCGTGCCCTTATTCCCTTCACGCCAGCGCCAGCGCGGGTATAATCAATCACAACAGCTAGGAGCGGTTATGGCGCAGGTGTTGGGCATCCCCTGTGATGCGACAGCACTCCTCCGCTGGCGTGACACTCCCCCTCAAGTTGGACTTAATCGTGAGCAGCGCCGGACAAACGTGCGCGGCGCTTTCCGACCAGCCGGGAACCTCAGCGGTTCGGTGCTGCTGGTCGATGACGTGTTTACTACGGGCGCGACCTTGCAGTCGTGCGCGCAGGCGGCGCTGGACGCGGGCGCTGCCGCCGCCTACGGGCTGACGGTCACTGCGGCGCGCTCTTAATTGCGGAAAGGAGTTTGAAATGGACATCGAAATTCAGGGTCACAATCTACGAGTTTCCGACGCATTGGAGGGCTATGTCCATAAAAAGCTGGAACGGCTGGATCGCTACCTGCCGAATATCCGCGAAGTCCGGGTCGAGCTAGGGCGCGAGCGCACCCGGCGCGGCGAAGACCTTGCGGTTGCGCAAATCACCGTAACACATCGGCGCGGGGCGCTGCTCCGCGCGCAGGAGACCATCCCCGGCGAAATCGAAGCCGCGCTCAACCTCGCGGTGGACAAAATGTACCGCCAGATTCAACGCTTCAAGGGCAAGCGAGTTCGCAAAGGGCGCGAGCGTTTCAGCGCGTCGCTGGAAGAACTGAACGTCGCCGAAGCCATCCCCGATTTCGAAACCGACGGCAATTTCGCGGAGGAGCCGCCTGCCGACAACGAGATCATCCGCCGCAAGGACGTTGCCATCATCGTCATGAACGAGCAGGAGGCGATTGAGCAGATGGAACTGCTCGGTCATACCTTCTTCGTCTTCTTCAATCAGGCGACCGGCAGCATGAACGTGGTCTACAAGCGCAACGCGGGCGGCTACGGTGTCCTCAATCCACAGTTGACGTAAACTTCATCTAGCCGCGAGGGCGACACCTCGTTGCCCAAATGCGAATTGTTCTCGTAGGGGCGGGTCTAAGACCCGCCCCTACACGCTATCTTCCCGGAAGGATGCTGCCTTTCATCCTCATCTGTCGCCCCCTCAGCCACGCAGGAGAGAGGGGAATGAGGGGTGAGGTTAGCTTTCGCGCCACAACTCCCGCAGCAGCCGATACTTTCGAAGCTCGTTCCACGCCATCAGCCCACTGAGCCGCAAGCCATGCAGCCCATCGCCATAGCCTTTCAGCGTCACGAAGCGCCACCAGAACTGACGGAGCGGCTGCAACACGTAATTCTGCGGCTTGGGGCGTATCCCCTGCTCGAACAGGATGCGCGCGTCGTAGGCGCTGTAGCGGCGCTGCTTCTCGGTGAACTGCGCTAGACTGCGATAGTTGTAGTGGATCAGCGCATTGTCGAGCGTGCCCTCCGCGCCGTCGAGGATCACCAGCTCATGCACCTGACGCGCTGGGTCGTAACGCGCCGCGCCGACCCGCAGCAGCCGGGTTTGATAGTCGGGATACCAACCCGCGCCGCGCGTCAGCCTGCCGAAAAGGTAGTTGTCGCGCGGGATGCGATACCCGGCGTAATCCGGCAACTGGATGCTCCGGCGCACTTCGTCCGACAGCGCGGGCGTCACCCGCTCGTCAGCGTCCACGAACAGCACCCAGTCAGCCGATTCTTTGACCGCGTCCAGCGCGGCGTCACGCTGACCCGGATAGGTGTCAAAGCGCCGCTGGATGATCGCCGCGCCCGCCGCTCGCGCCAGATCGACAGTTTGATCGCTGCTGAAGGAGTTGAACACGAGGATTTGATCGGCGAAGCGCAGCGTGTCGATGCACTCGACCACGTTCTCCGCTTCGTTGTAGGTGAGGATGATCGCCGCGAGCCGCATTAGCTTCCTCGCAGCGCCAACCGCCGCACCGTCGCGTAGGCGTCGCGCAGCGCCGGGTCCTGGGTCTGGGCGATCTGGCGAGTCATGCCCGCCGCGATCAGCCCGCGAGCCAGCAGCCGCTTCCACGCCGGATAATGCTTCTTCGCCAGCAGCAGGCGGCTGGTCCACAGGTGGATCACGCTGCGCGGGCGCGCCTGCGCGCTGCTTTTTCCGGCGAGATGAGTCACGCGCGCCGACGGGACGCACCAGACTTCCCAGCCCGCGTCGTGGATACGCCACGCCCAATCGATTTCTTCGCAGTACATGAAAAAGGCTTGGTCGAACTCGCCGGTCTGCCGGATGACTTCGGGCTTGAGCATCATGGTCGCGCCCAGCACGAAATCGACCGGGAACGGCTGATCGCTCTCGTAAAGCGCACGTGGATAGCGCCCATTAAACTCGCCCTCGATCCAGCGACCGGGCGTCGGAAAAAGCTCGCCCCACAACTGGCTCAGTCCCGGAAAGGCGAACGCGCCGTGTTGAAAGCTCCCGTCCTCGTAGCTGAGCCGCGCGCCGACCAAGCCCACCCGCTCGCTGCCCGTGAGCGCGTCATGCAGCGCGCGAGTCGCACCCGGCTGAGTGATGGTATCGGGATTGAGCAGGTAGACGGCAGTGGGCGGCTCGCCGCTCATGATCTGCTTCAGCGCGAGGTTGTTGGCGCGGGAAAAGCCGAGATTCTCGGCACAGGCGATCAGCTTGACCTGCGGGAAGGCGGCGGCGACCGCCTCCGGCGTGCCGTCGGTTGAGGCGCTGTCCACCACGTAGACCTGCGCCTCCCAGTCGCCCAAATCGGCGTAGAGGCTGCGCAGCGCGTCCAGCAGCAGATCGCGCACATTCCAGCTCACGACCACGACCGCCAGCACGCTAAGTCCCGGCTTGCGCCAGATCGATCCCGGCTCGGCTGATGAAGCTGCGCAGCGACTCCAGATCGGAATCGGTGACGGCGACGATGTGATCCTGCTGAAGCAGCGGTTGCAACAGGTCGGACTGGGTGCCGTTGCCGATGGCGATCAGCGCGTCGCTCAACTGCTGCTGCTGCGCCAGCGGGAGTTCCGGCGGCACGACCAGCACCGCGTAGGGGATAGTCACCGACTGCTGAAGCGTCCGCAGACCGCTGCGCAGGCTGGCGCTGGCGGCGTCAAATTCGCTCCCCGCGATTCCGGCGGCGTCACAGTCGCCGGATGCGACCGCGCCCAGCAGCGCGCTCACGGTGTCGTAGTCGGTGATCGACTTGAGGCTGCCAGCGGAGACGCCCGCGCCTTCCAGCATCAGCGAGGGCACCAGCCACGAATACAGATCGGTGTAGCTCAGGCGACAGAACGTGTGATCGGTGAGGTCAGCGGCGGCGCTGAGTCCCGACCCGGACTTGACCACGATGTGGGCTTGGTCGCCCTCGACGCTGCCGCGCTGCACCTGAAGCAGCGCTGTGCCGCAGTTCTGCGCGTAGGCGGCGGCATACGCCACGCCGCTGAGCCACACCGCCGTCACCGTGCCCGCAGGCGAGGCGCACAGCGCGGTCAGCGCGGCGGCATCCGCGTCCGCCAAATCCACCGTGACCGTCATCTGGGTGGAACTGAGCAGCGCGGCTTGCAGATCGCTCATGCTGCTGTCAGACGGCTGATCATCACCCTGCGGCTTGACCATCATCAGGTGAAGCGGATTGCGGGTCGAGCCGAGCGGGATGTCGGTCGGGATCGGCGGCAACGGGGTCGAGCGCGGCGTAGGCGTGATGCTCGGCTTGGGCGTGGGTCCGGCATCGGGCAGGCGGCGACAGGAAGCCGCCAGCAGCGCCATGCACAGCAGCGCCAGCATCACCATGAGGCGTTTGGTTGGTTGATTCATCGGCGCGACCTCGATTTCTTCAAGTCAAGCGCTGATCGTATCGTAACGGTCTTTGGCGCGGATGTTCACTTAAGGCTTCAGTAACTCGATCTGGCGCGCGCCCACGTTGGCGTTCACCGTGTCGATGCTGACCCCTTCGTAAATCAGCCCCGCCCAGCAGTCCTGCGGGTTGTAGACTTCCAGATCGGTCATCCGCACCGCGCCCCAGACCACCGCCCGCGCCCCGGCAGCCAGATAGCGGTAGGTGTTCCCGGTCGCCGGATCATGCACCAGTTGCAGCGAGCTGTCGTCGCCCAACGCCCAGCGCCACGGATAATCGCTCATGGCGGTGGTGCAGTCGATGCCCACCCGCCAGGCGCCCGGCTCGTCGGGCAAGCCGAGAGTCGAGGCGCGCTGATCCCATTGGTAGACGGTGCCGGGCACGGGACCGGTGGTGCGAATCGGCACGGTGCCGTAGTTTTCGACCGTCAGCTTGAACACCAGCAGATCGCCCACCGTGAGCGAGAGCGCGTCCATCGTGAGCGAGGCGCTGTCGTCGGTCGGCTGCGGTATCAGATCGCCGGGCTGGTCGCGGGTGGTCAAAAAGCGGTCTTCCCACGTCTGGGTCTCGAAAATCACGGTCGGGCCCGTCACCTGCGGGATGATCTGCGCATAGGGCTTGCCACCGTCGGCGATGGTGAGCGTCGAAGTGCGCTGCACCACCTGCCCCTCCGCGTCCTGCGCCACCGCGATCACCTGATAAGTTCCATCCGGCGGCGGATCGGCGTTCAGGTCAACCCCGCCGTCGTAATCGAACGGGTGCAGCCCGGCTATGCCCGGCGGCACGAGGTCTTGCCGCTCGGAGAGATAGAACTGGCTGCCCGCGTCATTTTGCAGGTAAGCGGTCAGAGTCGCGTCTTTGGTCATAAACACGTTCATCTCGGCGCGATCGGCAATCCCGTCCTGATTGGGTGTGAACACGGGCGGATAGATCGAAAATTCGGTCAACTGCGGCAGCGCGTCGCTGCCGTCGCGGATGGTCAGCGTGCCGCTGCGCTGGTCGGTATTGCCGTCGTCGTCCACCGCGTCCAGCCGCCACGTGTAAGTGCCGTCCGGGATCAGGCGGCGCAGAATTTGCTGATCGGGAAATGACTCGCCGGGCAGCGTGAAGCCGTCCACCACGCCGCTGAAGGCGACCTGATAGTCGTTGGAGATACGCGCCTCGTTCTGCCGGAAGGCGTAGACGCTGCCGTCTTGCCCGGTGAAAGTCAGGTTGATGTGGGCGTTGCGCGACAGCCCATAGCTGAGGATGGTCACGTCGTCGCTGCCGTCGGCGTTGGGCGTGATGGTGTCGGGCGCGAACCCCGCATCGGTGATCAGCCGGCGATTTGGGGCGATCAACGCCTGCCCGACCACTACCACCAGCATCAGCCCGATCAGCGCCGCGAGGATCACCAAGCCCGTAGAAATTCGCATAAGCGTCCTGTCCTGTTCAGACCGCGCATCAGTCTAAGCGATTCGCGGGCAGAAATCAACGGAATGTCTGTGGGGCGCGAACGCCCGTTCGACGCTTTACCCACTTCCGGCAATAGGGTAAAATAGAAGTCCCCACACCTCACTACATGAAGGAAACAGATTGACCGATCCAATTGGAACCAACGATTTCTACGCCATCGAAAACGCCGAACCGGACGACGATGGCTTGATCGAATGCCCGGTGATTGGGCTTCGTGAAGGCGCCTTATTCCCCAACGTGATCGCGCCGATTTCGCTGTTGGGCAAGCGCGCGATCAAGGCGGCTGAAGCCACGCAAGAGGCGCAGCGCACGCTGATCGGCGTGGCGCAGACCGACCCCGACGCGATTGATCCCGGCGCGGACAAGCTCTACACCATCGGCGTGGAAATCGCGCTGGGGCGCATCCTGCGAATGCCGGATGACAGCTTCAGCGCGCTTGGACAGGGACGCCGCCGGGTCGAGATCGTGCGCTTCACCCAGAGCCGCCCCTACCTGATCGCCAAAGTGCGCCCGCTGGCGGAGATCAACTCCAACACCCGCAAGACCAACGCCACCATGCAGGCGGTGCTGAACCTGTTCAAGCGGGCGATTGAACTCAACGACAACATCCCGGAAGAAGTGCTGCTTTACGCGCTCAACGCCAATAATCCCGGTTGGCTGGCAGACCTGATCACTTCGACCCTGACCCTGCCCGCCGAGGAGCGCGAGCGGGTGCTGGAAACGCTCAACGTCGAGGAGCGGCTGGATCACGTCGCCCAACTGCTGAGTCAGGAATTGAGCGTCCTCGAATTGAAGGACGAGATCACCAGTCAGGTGCATCAGGAGATGGATCGCACGCAGCGCGAGATATACCTGCGCGAGCAGATGCGGATCATCCAGAACGAGCTGGGCGAGGAAGACGTTTTCCAGCAGGAGATGAACGAAGTCCGCGAGCAGATCACGCAGGCGGGCTTGCCGGAAGAAGTCCACGAGAAAGCCCTGAAGGAACTCAGCCGACTCGCGCTGATGGCGCCGATGGCGCCCGAAGTCGGCATCGTGCGCACCTACATCGACTGGCTGACCGGCGTCCCGTGGAACAAAGCCACCGAAGATCAGCTTGACGTGCCCACCGCGCAGGCGATTCTGGAACGCGATCACTACGGCTTGCCGAAGGTGAAAGACCGCATCCTCGAATACATCGCCGTGCGCCAGCTTGCGCCGGATCAGCAGAACAGCCCAATTTTGTGCTTCGTCGGTCCGCCCGGCGTGGGCAAAACCTCGCTCGGCAAGAGCATCGCGGCGGCGCTGGGGCGCGAATTCGTGCGCGTGAGCTTGGGCGGCGTGCGCGACGAAGCCGAGATTCGCGGGCACCGCCGCACC
Source organism: uncultured Chloroflexia bacterium (assembly GCA_963814185.1). Classification (GTDB taxonomy): domain Bacteria; phylum Chloroflexota; class Anaerolineae; order Aggregatilineales; family Phototrophicaceae; genus Flexifilum. Next base: position 2,325,289 of record CAWFCF010000004.1, read on the forward strand.
TACATTGGCGCGCTGCCCGGTCGCATCATCCAGACCATGCGCCGCGCCGGAACCGTCAACCCGGTGTTCATGCTGGACGAGATCGACAAGCTGGGCATGGATTTTCGCGGCGATCCCTCGGCGGCGCTGCTGGAAATCCTCGACCCGGAGCAGAATTTCTCCTTCTTCGACCACTACCTCGACGTGCCCTACGATCTGTCGAAGGTGCTGTTCATCACCACCGCCAATGACCTCGATCCGCTGCCTCCTGCCCTGCTCGACCGGCTCGAACTGATCGAGTTCAGCGGCTACATCGAGGAAGAAAAGATCGCCATCGCCCGCCAGTTTTTGATCCCGAAGGTGCTGGCAGTCAACGGCTTGACCGATCACAAAGTTCACTTCAGCGAAGCGGCGCTGCGGGCGATGATCCACGAGTACACCTACGAGGCGGGCGTCCGCAACCTCAACCGCGAGATCGCCAACGTGTGCCGCAAGGTCGCAAGGCTAATCGCGGAGGACAAGCGCTATCCCGCGCGCATCGAGGTCAAGCATCTGAGCCGCTTTCTAGGTCCCGCGCCCTTCGACGAGATTCGCGCCAACGATCAGGACGAGATCGGCGTGGCGACCGGGATGGCGTGGACGCCCTTCGGCGGCGACATCCTGACCATCGAGGTGCAGGTGCTGCCCGGCAAAGGCAATCTGCTGCTCACCGGGTCGCTCGGCGACGTGATGCAGGAATCGGCGCAGGCGGCGCTCAGCTACATGCGCTCGCGCGCCGAAGCACTGGACGTGCCTTTTGACGACTTCGAAGCCTTCGACGTTCACATTCACCTGCCTGAAGGCGCGGTGCCCAAAGAAGGTCCGTCTGCCGGGATCACGCTGGCGACTTCGATCATCTCGGCGTTCACCGAGCGCAAAGTCCGCAGCGACTTCGCCATGACCGGCGAGATCACGCTGCGCGGCAAGGTGCTTCCGGTCGGCGGCATCAAGGAGAAGGTGCTTGCCGCGCGCCGCGCGCAGATCAAGCATATAATTCTGCCCAAGCAGAACGAGCGCGATCTGGTGGACGTGCCCAAAGATGCGCGGCAGGATATGAACTTGCATTTCGTCGAGAACATGCAGGAAGTGCTCGACTTGGTGCTGCTGCCGCCCGCGCCCGGCGAGCGCAAGCTCGACCGCATCCGCCGGGAGCGCGAAAAGGACAATGACGACGACTGAAAGAGAGTACCGAGTGCTGAGTAGGGGCACGATACCTCGTGCCCCTACGAAAAACCCTTTCGTAACCAGCGCCCGCGATCCATTTTCTGGGCGTCTGGGCGGTTCAAGGCTCTTTGGCATTGCGTTAGGATGCGACGGATAGAGTTCGATGGCTTCGGATGACTTATGGCTGGCGATCAAGAGCGGGCGCTCGGAGCGGCTGGACTGGCTGAGCGAGAATGCCCCGCTCGACGCAATGGCAACCATCCTCACGGCGATGGCGAACAGCCACGGCGGGATGCTGGTGCTGGGCATGATCGGTCCGATGGCGACGCTGGTGGGCGTCCGTGACGCTGGCAACGCCATCGACCGCGTGATTCAGGCAGCGCTGTCGATTGAGCCGCCGTTGATCATCCCCATGCCCCGAAGCATCGCGCTGAAGGACAAGCACGTGGTCGTAGTTCACATCCCGCCGGGGATGCCGCACGTCTACGCGCTGGACGGGCGCTACCTCAGCCGTCAGGGAATCGAGAACAACGCGCTCAAGCCGCGCGAACTGCGCCGCCTGATCATCGAGCGCGGCGAACTGAGCTTCGAGACCGAGATCGCGCACGGAACCAGCCTCGACGACATCGACTGGGACAAAGCCAAAGCCTACGTCAGCACCCTCGGCGGCATCAACGAAGCCGAAGTCGAGACCGCGCTGCTGCGGCGCGGCTGCTTGACTCAGCAGGAGGGTCGACTGCGCCCCACCAACGCCGGGATTCTGCTGTTCGGCAAAGACCCGCAGCGCCACATTCGCGGCGCCGAGATCACGGCGGCGCGCTTCCCCGGCGACACGATGGGCGACAACTTCAAGCGCGACGGCATCGGCGGCACCATCCCCGACCAGATTCGCCGCGCCGAAGCCTTCCTGATCGACCATCTGCGCAAAGACGTGAGCATCGGGCGCACAATGGAGCGCACCGAGACTTTCGAGTACCCGTTGGAGGCGGCGCGTGAATTGGTGGTCAATGCAGCCGCGCACCGCGATTACAGCATCTCCGGAGACGGCATCCGCCTGCTGGTCTTCCGCAGCCGCATGGAAGTGGTCAGTCCCGGCGGCTTGCCCGGCCCGGTCACGATTGCCAACATCAAGGACGAGCGCTTTTCCCGCAATCCGGTGATCGTGCAAGTGCTTTCCGACATGGGCTTCATCGAGCGGCTCGGCTACGGGGTGGATCGCGTAATCGACCTGATGATCGAGAAGCATCTGCGCGCGCCGGAATTCGAAGAAACGGCGGGCGGCTTCCGGGTCTGCCTGTACAACACGCCGCTGGAAGAACAGGCGGCGCAGAAGCAAGCCGACGACGATCCGTTCAAGCTGGATGGGCACTACAAAGGTAAGCCGCTCAACGCGCGTCAGGAGATGGCGCTGCTCTACCTGCTGCGCGACGGCAACAGCCGCATTACCAACAGCGATCTTCAGACGCTTTGCCCGGACGTTCATCCCGAAACCATCCGCCGCGACCTCGCCGATCTGGTGGGCAAGGACATCCTGCGCAAGCTGGGCGAGAAGCGCGGCTCTTACTACATGCTGAACGCCGATAGTTAGCGTTTGCCGCTTTTTAAAGTCTGTCCTATAGTGGTAGTGTCAAGCTTTGCGAAAGGGAAACATATGCTTTCACGGATGCAACTGACATGCTTCGCCTTTCTGTTCGCCGCGCTCATTGCGATTGGCGGCTGCAACATGGCGGAACAGAGCGCGGTCGCGCAGCCAGCCGCGCAGGTTTCGACGCCGGACATCACCTGCGATCAACTGGTGTCGCTGGCGGAATCCAACGTCGGGCAGGTCTGCGACGGCATTGGGCGCAATCAAGCCTGCTATGGCAATCATCTGGTCTCGGTCGCCTTCCGACCGAATTCCGCGCTTCAATTCAATCAATCCGGCGACGTGGTCGATCTGCTTCAGGTACAGCGCATCAGCACCTCGCCGCTCAATCTGCTGACCCACGACTGGGGCATCGCCGTAGTCAAGGCGCAGGCGAACCTGCCCGACTCGCTCCCCGGTCAAAACGTGACCTTCCTGCTCTACGGCGACACCACCGTCGATAACCCCTCGCCGGACATGCACGCCGTTACCATCAGCACCCGCATCGGCAGCACCAACTGCACCGACGTGCCCGACTCCGCCGTGCTGATTCAGTCGCCCGAAGGCTCGCAGGTAGCCATGACCCTCAACGGCGCGGAAGTCACGCTCGGCTCGACCGCCTACGTCACCGCCAGCGTCGAAACCCAGCGCATGACCTTCGCCATTCTGGAAGGCACCGGCATCATCTCCGCCGATGGCGTCACCAAGGTGGTGCTGCCCGGTATGAAGACCGGCATCCCGCTCGGCGGACCCGACGGGCTTCAGGCAGATGGCGCGCCTTCAGACCCAGCGCCTTACGACTACAGCACCATCCAGTTCGCCCCGGTCAGCCTGCTGGATCGCGCGATCACGATCCCCGAGCCGGGCAGCGCGCCCGCCGCTGCGACCACCGAAGCGCCGCAACCGGTGGCGACTTCCTGCACGCCGCGTGAGGACTGGACCTATCGCTACGTGATCCAGAGCGGCGACTTCCTGTCCACTATCGCGCTGCGGCTGAACATGCGCACCGCCGACCTTCAGGCGGGCAACTGCATCGCAGACCCCAACCGCTTGATCGCCGGGCAGACCATCCGCGTGCCGCGCCCGGTTCCGCTGCCGCCCACCGCCACGCCGCTCCCGGTGACGCCGACTACAGCCGGGATGACCGGACCCAATCTGCGGGCGGATAAGAATCCCATCGGCTACCGCGAATGCACCAACGTCTATTGGGACACGGATAATATCGATCAGGTGTACTTCGAGGGTCAGCCGGTCACGGGACACGACAGCCGTCAGGTCTGCCCGTCCGAAACCACCACCTATACCCTGCTGGTGATCCTACACGATGGCTCGCGCAAGACCTTCCAGATCACCATCACCGTGCAGGCGGTCTGCGGCAACCAAATCTGCGAGCCGGGCGAAAGCTATAGCACCTGCCCGTCGGACTGCCTCGGCTGATCGACGCTCACGGGGCGCGCCGTAACCTCCGGTTGCTGTGCGCCCCTATCTTCCCCCGCCCCATTCTGTGGTATCCTAACGGCGCAAATTCTGAAACGAACACTGGAAATAGGATATGCGCCGAATTTTTCTTGCGCTGCTGCTCTTGTTGAGCGCAGCCTGCAACGCCTTGAGCGCGCCGACGCCCACGCCAGCGCCCACCGATACGCCCATCCCGGCGACTGATACGCCGACTTTCACGCCGTCGCCCATCCCGGCGACCGATATGCCGACCTTCACCCCGTCGCCGACGCTCACGCCCACCGTCACCGACACGCCGACGCCCATCCCCACGCCGACCAATACGCCGGGTCCCACCACCGACTTCGCTTACGAGAATTGGCAAACGCTCGACCTGCCCGCCGACATCAGCACCCGGCTGCAAAGCTCCATGCTCGCCTTCATCAACACCAACAACCGCACCGGGAGCAATGCCACGCCGCAGCCCGGCAATAACATCGAAACCCTGTACTACGTCCCGCCGACCAACTCCGCCCTGCGCGTCGAAATCTTGCAGTTGGACGCCTCGACTGGCGACCAGATATTCATCGCTCCCACCGGGGATGCGGTCGCCTACCTGAAACCCAACGGAACCAACAGCACCGCCGGGCTGTACATCGCCGATTTCCGCGTGCCGGGCGGCGGACTTTCGGCGCGGGTACTGCCGATTCGCACGCTGACTCAGCGCAATCTGTACAATCCGCCTAGTTGGGCACCGGATGGATCGCGCATGGCGATTGCGCTGGCGACCGGATACGACATCGACATCTATACTATCGGGCGCGACGGCTCCAGCCCCACCGACGTGACTCCGCAGGGGTCGTATGACTTTTGGCCCGTGTGGTCGCCGGACGGCGCCAATATCGCTTTCGTCTCCGACCGCGCCCAATGCCCAAGCTGGATTCCCGGCGATCCGCTCACCTGCGACGGCACCGGCGCGCAGCCACCGCAGGGGGGCGGCGTCTACGTGCTGAACGTTGCCACCAATCAGGTCAGGCAGATTTCCGACCAGTTCGTCACCGAGCCGCCGCGCTGGAGCAACCCGCGCACCATCGTCTACGCCAGCGGCGACCCGCTGCTGGGCGACAATCAGCGCGCGCTCTGGGCAACCGACGTGATCACGGGCGAATCCCAGCAGATCACGCTGACCAGCGGCGACGTGCCGCTGAAGCTCGCGGAATCGTGGTCGCCCGATGGTCAGGAAGTGGTATTTCAGGCGGCGGGCAGCACCTCCACCAACATTGTGCTGTCGCAGTTGAACGGGACGCCGCTGGGCACCATCAGCAATCTGCCTTTCGCCCGCTACGGCATGGTCGCGGCGTGGTCGCCGGACGGCCGCCACATCGCCCTCGGCGGCGTGAACGGGCAATGTCCCTACGGCGTGATCGTGGTCGATAACAGCCTGAACACCATCGCCCAGAGCAACCCGCCGCCGACCGTTTGCGAGCCGACCTACTCCCCCGACGGGCGCTTTCTGGCATTCACGGGTATCAATCCGTACATCGATGGGCGCACCGACGTGTACGTCGCCAATCCGAACGGCTTGGGCGTGGTCAACCTCACCGGCAGCCTGCGCGGGCAGATCAAGCTGCTCGGTTGGGTGGGAGGTCAGTAGCGGCGTCTCGTGTCAGCCGATATGATCGGCTGCTTCGATGGAGGAACCATCTATGACCCAACTCAATCAACGCATCGCGGTCGTCACCGGAGGCAGCCGGGGCATCGGGCGCGGGATCGCGCTGGAACTGGCGCGGCGCGGCGCGACTGTGATCGTCAATTATCACAGCAGCGCCGACGCCGCCAACCAAGTGGTCGAGCAGATCACGGCGGCGGGCGGGACGGCGCTGGCGGTTCAGGCGGACGTGAGCCAAGAGCAAGACGCCAACCGCCTGATCAAGACCGCGATTGACAGCTACGGCAAAATCGACATCCTGATCAACAACGCCGGAACCACCCGCGACAACGTGATCATGCTGATGGGCGCGGACGACTTCGACACCGTGATCCAGACCAACCTGCGCAGCACGTGGCTCTGCTCGAAAGCCGCTGTCCGCGCTATGATGCGCAAGCGCTACGGGCGCGTGATCAACGTCACCAGCATCAGCGGGATCATGGGCAACGCCGGGCAGACCAACTACAGCGCCAGCAAAGCCGGGATCATCGGCTTGACCAAAGCGCTGGCGCGCGAGGTCGCCTCGCGCAATATCACCGTGAACGCAGTCGCGCCCGGCTTCGTCGCCACCGATTTGACCGCCACGCTGCCGGAGGAGATCGCCAAGCGCATCAACGAGAATATCCCGCTGGGTCGCTGGGCGACCATCGAGGACGTGGCGCTGGCGACCGCTTTCCTCGCGTCGGACGAGGCCGCTTACATCACCGGGCATATCCTCAACGTGGACGGCGGCTTAGCCATGTAGAGCAGCAGCAAGCTCAAAGTTAAAGGTTAAAAGTTGAAAGCAGCATCGCATCCGCATTTTTAACTTTCCACTTTTAACTTTGAACTCCTAAAGGAGCGCATTCATGCCGAGCATCTTCTCGAAAATCATCGCTGGGGAAATCCCGGCGGAAATCGTCTACAAGGACGACCGCGTGACCGCCTTCAAGGACATCCATCCGGCGGCTCCGGTGCATATCCTGATCTGCCCCAACCAAGAGATCGCCACCCTTGACGACGTGACTGATGCGGACGAAGCGACGCTCGGTCACATGCTGGTGGTCGCCAAGCAGATTGCGCGCGAGATGGGCATCAGCGAGCGCGGCTATCGGCTGCTGATCAACTGCAAAGCCGACGGCGGGCAGGAGGTCTACCACCTGCACATGCACCTGCTCGGCGGGCGCAATCTGGGTCCCATGTTGGCGAAGCGAGACTAACGCATACGTAGGGGCACAATAGATCGTGCCCCTACCGAATATCCGTGCTCAGCTAGCTTCCGGCGGTAGCTTCCGCCGTCGCCGGCTCGGTTGCCGATTCGGTTGCCTGAGCGGTCGCTTCGGCGGTGGACTCTGCCGTCGCCGTCGTCTCTGGCGTGACCTCGGCGGTTGCGGGGGGCGCGGTGATGCGCGCCATTTCCGCGTCGATGCGCGCCAGAATCCCGTTCGCGTCGCTGACCGGCTGCTGACTGTCGTCCAGCGGCACGATGCCATTGATGGTGAAGGTCGGCGTACCGATGAAATTCAGCAAGCCCTGCTCCAGCGTTTGGGCAGCGTCGAGGATGTCACTCGGTCGGCTGCTGCCGATGCAGCTATTGAATGCCCCGTGATCCATCCCTAAGGCATCGACCCCCGAAGAAATCCGGTTGTTGGTGAACGCCTGCGCCCCAAATTCGCCCAACCAGTCGAACAGGGCGTCGTGGAACTCCCAGAACTTGCCCTGCTCACCCGCGCAAAGCGCCGCTGCCGCCGCGCCCTGAAGATTCGGCACGTCGCCGATGTTGGTCACGGGCACGTAGATGAACGCCATCTTTCCGGTTTGAACCCGGCTGATGACCGCGTCGGTCGCCTCGTCACTGAAATCCCGACAGTGTGGACAGCCGAAGCTGGAAAGCTCCGCGACCTGCACCGGCGCGTTGGCGTCGCCCAGACGCGGGTAGCCTTCCTTCGTGCGCCCCTGAGTTCACGCCCGTGTAACGGGTCAGGGATTCGGTGGGAATGGGTGCGTCGGCGGGCGCGCGCACAATCAGCACCACCACCACAATTACCGCGATCAGCGCCACCACAATCACCCCGCCCGTGATCAACTGCTGACGGCGGCGCTCGCGCTCGCGTTCGCGGCGGCGCTCCACCGTGCGCGATCGTGGGGGCGCGGTGCCAGTCGTCGTCTTCGGTTTATTCCGGTCTTTCGCCATAGAAGCCTCGATCCAAGTGGAAACAGCCGCTAGAGTTTACAACACCCGCCGTAAAGCTTCAACCATTCGCGTCAGATGCGGTAAAGCGATAGGACATGCCCAGCACCCGCCCTTCTACGTCCTTGTACGCGGTCGGCTCGCCGGGATCAATGCCCAGCGCGCCGCGTAGATACGCGGTGACGACCTGCTGATCGCTGGGCGCGAAGTAGAAGATATAGGGCTGCATCGGCTGAAGCGTGAACTGGTTGAGCGCGTGGTCGCTGACCGCGCGGTACTTGGCTTGGGTCGGGATGTAGTTAATCAGCCATGGAATCCAATCCGAGCGGCTGGGATCATCGTACACGTAGATCAGGTTAGTGGGCTGGTCGAGGTGCAGCGCCGTGAATGCCATCACGTCCTCGAATTCGGGCAGATACACCTGCGGCATTTCCACGAAGTAGTTATGCAGGTTGGTGTAAACGATCCCGCCGCAAATCGCCAGCGCCGCCACCAGCGAGACGACCGTCCCCAGCTTGATTCGGCGCAGAGGCGGAACGCTCACCAGCCGGGCGATAAACCCGGCGGCGGTGGTCACGCCCAGCGCGATCAACAGCGCAATGGTCGGAATCACCGGGGTGAAGTGCTGAAAGCGCGCGGGGAAAGTGTCGATGATGCTCAGGAAGAAGATCGAGCCGAACCACCAGAACAGGATCAGCGAGAACTGCCAGCGCCGCAAGTTCCGCAGCGCGACCATCAGCCCGACGAAGTAGAACAGCACGCTCACGCCGCCCGCCAGCGGCGCCGCCAGATACTCCGCGCCGGTCAGCGCCTCGTCGTGAAACACCAGCAGCGAGCGAACAAATCCGCGCACCAGCAGCCGCGCGTAGAGATCGGGGCGAAAGAAAAAGGTCTGGTCGCCGATCACGATAGGCGGGTAATCCCGGTAGAGTTCTTCCGGTGGGAAGAAGGCTCCGGCGTAATTGGCGTTGAAGAACAGGCTTTCCAGCGTCTTGTAGCGCGCCAGATCAGGCGCGACCGCATTGGTGTAAACCCATTCCGGCAGCAGCGTCGCTAGCGACAAAATCACGAACACCGCGCTGCCGATCAGCAGCCCGCGCAGCTTGATCGACCGATTGCGGCGGCGCGCCAGCCAGCGAAACCCGATCATGCAGACGAGGAACAGCGCACCGAACACCACCCCCACCCGACCCGCCGTGTAGGTGTACCAGCCCAACCCGGCGAACACGCCGCCGAGCGCGTAGTAAAACAGGCTCTCGCGCTGAATCCCCAAATACAGGAAGTAGGTCATCAGCGTGACCAGCACAATCGGCTGCGAATTGTTGTAGCCAAGCCGCGCGAAGGCGAGGAAATAGGGCAGCGTGATCAGCGCCACGCCGGAGATCAGCGCGGTACGGCGGTCGAAGATGTCCCGCGCCAGCAGATACAGCGGGATCACGGTCAGCACGCTTGCCAGCACCGACGAGAAGCGCCAGCTCCACAGGGTGATGCCGAACACCGCCAGCGCTGCCCCCTGATACAGCGATCCCGGCAGCGGATAGGAGTAAGGACCCACGTCGAAAAACGAGAGCGTCTCCTGCCCCTGCGAGTCGCTGTAGGCGCGCTCCCAGAACGTGCCTTCGTCGCGGACGAGGCTGTTGGGAATGCTGTCCAGTTGGTAGCTGCCGATCAGCAGCCCGCCGATCAGCAGGGCTGCCAGCCACAGCACGTCCCAGCGAGTTAGCCCCAGCGAGAGCGGCGTCCCGGCTTCGTGATCGTACCGATAGGCGACCCATACCAGCAGCGCCAGCGCCACCAGCCACAGCAGCACCAGCGCCGCGCCGGGATTGGCGCGGCTCAACTGGATCAGCAGCGCCGCCAGCGCCACCAGCCCGCCGATCAGCGGCAGGGCGTGGCGGCGCGCAAAGCCGAGCCGATTCGGATGCGCCGCCTCCGGCACCGCCTCGGCGCGCAGCGTCGTCGGCTCCAGCGCGAACAGGATCAGGATTCCCGCCGCGATCAGTAGCAGCACGCCCGTGATCGCGTTCTCAGGATTCGCCAGATCGAAGCGGAACAGGTCGTTGAGGCTGGGCGCGGCTGGTTGCTGCACGACAATCGCGTCATAATCCGCAATGATAGACTGGGCAAGGCAGATCAGGAACACGGCAGCGGCGAAGGGAACCACACGCCGGAGTAGCCCGCGCGCCCACTCATGCGGCGGGTCAGCCGGGATCGCGGTTTCAAGGGTTGTGGGGGAAACAGCCATAGCTCGCTCTGATCCAGACGAAACGCACGCTCAAATTATGCCGCAATTGTCGCATTGGCAATACAAATAATCTGACAAAAGAGGATAATTTCAGGTACAATAGCGCGCCAATCAAACCGTTGATCTCCTGACTTATTTTACTCTCTCTCGCAGGCTGTCCTGCGGGCAGCCCGAGCGTTAAAGGAATCACTATGCGAGTGGATACATTTGGCACACGCGGCACGTTTGACACCGGGAATGGCGAAGCCGTCATTTACCGCCTGAGCAAACTTGCCGCCCAGAACATCGGGCACATCGACCAACTCCCCTTCAGCATCAAGATTTTGCTGGAAAACGCCCTCCGCAACCTCGACAACTTCGAGGTCACGGCTGACGACGTGAAGGCGCTCGCCAACTGGAACGCCGCCGCGCCGGGGCAGGTCGAAATCCCCTTCAAGCCCGCCCGCGTCATCCTGCAAGACTTCACCGGCGTCCCGGCGGTAGTCGATCTGGCGGCGCTGCGCAGCGCCATGCACCGCTTCGGCAACGACCCGAAGAAGATCAATCCCGGCGTCCCGGTCGATCTGGTGATCGACCATTCGGTGCAGGTGGATCGCTTCGGCACGATGGATTCGATCCGGTTCAATGCGTCGAAGGAATTCGACCGCAACCGCGAGCGCTACGAGTTCCTCCACTGGGGCAAGAACGCCTTCGACAATTTCCGCGTGGTTCCACCCGCCACCGGAATCGTGCATCAGGTCAACCTCGAATATCTCGGTCGCGTGGTCTGGGCGACCACTGAAGACGGTCAGACCATCGCCTACCCGGATACGCTGGTCGGCACCGACAGCCACACCACCATGATCAACGGGCTGGGCGTGCTGGGCTGGGGCGTCGGCGGCATCGAAGCCGAAGCCGCTATGCTCGGTCAGCCGATCTACATGCTGATGCCGCAGGTGATCGGCTTCAAGCTCATTGGCAAGCTGCCGGAAGGCGCGACCGCCACCGACTTGGTGCTGACCATCACCCAGATGCTCCGCAAGCGGGGCGTGGTGGACAAGTTCGTCGAATTCTACGGCGCGGGCTGCGGCAAGCTCAGCCTGCCCGACCGCGCGACTATTGCCAACATGGCGCCCGAATACGGCGCGACTATGGGCTTCTTCCCGGTCGATACCGAAACCCTCAGCTACATGCGCCGCACCGGACGCTCCGAGGAACAGATCGCGCTGGTCGAGCGCTACACGAAGGAACAGGGCTTGTTCCGCACCGACGATACGCCTGATCCGGTGTTCACCGACATGCTGGAACTCGACCTCGCCGACGTGCAGCCGAGCATGGCGGGACCCAAGCGCCCGCAGGATCGCATTCTGCTGCGCGACATGAAGAACACCTTCGAGACCGCCCTGCGCGCCCCGGTCGATCAGCGCGGCTTTGCGCTCAGCGCCGAAGCCGCTCAGCGCCACGCGCTGGTTCACGACAACGGCGACAGCGCGGAGATCGGTCACGGCGTGGTGGTGATCGCCGCCATCACAAGCTGCACCAACACCAGCAACCCGATGGTCATGATCGCGGCGGGCTTGCTGGCGAAGAAGGCGGTCGAGAAAGGGCTGGATACCAAGCCTTACGTCAAGACCAGCCTCGCGCCCGGCTCCCGCGTCGTCACCGAATACTACGACAAATCCGGGCTGACGCCCTATTTGCAGGCGCTCGGCTTCCACACGGTCGGCTACGGCTGCACCACCTGCATCGGCAACAGCGGACCGGTGCCGCAGAAAGTCGCCGAAGCGGTGAACAGCGGCGAATTGGTCGCCGCCGCCGTCCTCAGCGGCAACCGCAACTTCGAGGGGCGCATCAATCCGCTGGTGAAGGCGAACTATCTCGCCTCGCCGCCGCTGGTGGTCGCCTACGCGCTCGCCGGAACCGTCGATATTGACCTGACCAACGAGCCGCTGGGCGAGGACAAGGACGGCGAGCCGGTCTATCTGCGCGACATTTGGCCCACGCAGGAAGAAGTGCTGGAAGTCGTGCAGCAGGTGATCACGCCGGACATGTTCAAGCGCCAGTACGCCAACGTCTTCAACGGCAACGAGACTTGGAACGCCATCCCCGGTACCGCCGAGAGCGTGTACCAGTGGGATAACAACAGCACCTACATCCACGAGCCGCCCTTCTTCATCGACATGCCGCGCCAGCCCGAAAATATCGAGCCGATTGCAGGCGCGCGCGTGCTGGCGTTCTTGGGCGACTCGATCACCACCGATCACATCTCTCCGGCGGGCGACATCGCACTCAACAGCCCGGCAGGGAAATATCTGATGGAACACGGCATCGAGAAGCCGGACTTCAACACCTATGGCACCCGGCGCGGCAACCACGAGGTCATGATCCGGGGCACCTTCGCCAATATTCGCCTGCGCAACAAGCTGGTGCCCGGCAGCGAAGGCGGCGTGACCATGCACCTGCCTGATGGCGAAGTCATGAGCATCTACGACGCTTCCGAGAAGTATCTCGCCGAAGGCACGCCGCTGATCGTGCTGGCGGGCGCGGAATATGGCACCGGGTCGAGCCGCGATTGGGCGGCGAAAGGCACCATCCTGCTCGGCGTCGAGGCGGTGATCGCCAAGTCGTTCGAGCGCATCCACCGCAGCAATCTGGTGATGATGGGCGTGCTGCCGCTTCAGTTCAAAGACGGCGAGGACGCCGCCTCGCTCGGCTTGACCGGGCGCGAGACCTTCGACATCGCGGGCATCGGCAACGACCTCAAGCCGAAGCAGGATGTCACGGTTGTGGCGACCGCCCCCGATGGCAGCAAGCAGACCTTCACCGTCACCGCGCGGGTCGATACGGCGGTTGAGGTGGATTACTACCGCAACGGCGGCATTTTGCAGACGGTGCTGCGTAAGTTCCTGAATTAGCGCGTCTCCAACCAATCATCGGTCGTAGGGGCAGGTTTGAAACCTGCCCCTACCCGTCTACCGTATTCTACGGGCATGGCGACGCCATGCCCCTACCCATTCGCGGCAGGATAGGCTTTGAGCGATTCAGTGACCATCTACTCCGACGGCGGCGCCAAGCCCAATCCGGGACCCGGTGGCTGGGCGGCGATCCTGATCTACGGTGAACATTGCTCCGAAATCAGCGGCAATGAACGGCAGACCACTAACAATCAGATGGAACTCACGGCGGCGATCAAGGCGCTGGAGGCGCTTACCCGCCCCTGCGAGATCGAGTTCTACACCGACTCGCAGTATCTCAGGCGGGGCATCACCGAATGGATCACTACGTGGCGCAAGAACGGCTGGCGCACGTCCGACAAGAAGCCGGTGCTGAATCAAGCCCTGTGGCTGCGCCTGTACGACCTCACCCAGACCCACACCATTCGCTGGCATTGGACACGCGGGCACGCGGGTGATAAATTCAACCAACGGGTCGATCAGCTTGCAACCGAAGCGCGCCTGAAACTCAGCCAATCCCTCTGACGGAGTACAAGCCCATGTCGAAAATGTCCGACCGCGTCGCCGACTTCGGCACCACCATCTTCACCGAGATCAATCAGTTGGCGCAGCAGCACAACGCGCTCAATCTGGGTCAGGGCAAGCCGGACTTCGACGGACCCGCCGACGTGATCGCGGCGGCGGTGCGGGCGCTTCAGGCGGGCGACAAGAACCAGTACGCGCCGGGACCGGGCGCGCCCGCGCTCAAGCAGGCAATTGCCGCGCACGCCAGCCGCTTCTACAACCTCGAGGTTGACCCGAATGCAGGCGTGGTGGTCACGGCGGGCGCGACCGAAGCCATCTTCTCGTCGGTGCTGGGGCTGGTCGATAAAGGCGGCGAGGTGATCGTGATCGAGCCGTATTTCGACAGCTACGTCCCCAATATCACTATGGCGGGCGCGACTCCGGTCTACGTCCCGCTGCACCCGCCCGACTGGACGTTCGACCCCGACGAGCTGCGCAAAGCCTTCACCACCAAAACCCGCGCCATCATCCTGAACACGCCCCACAACCCCACCGGGCGGGTGTTCACACTGGAAGAACTCACGCTGATTGCCGACTTGTGCAAAGAACACGACGTGACCGTGATCTCGGATGAGGTCTATGAGCATCTGATCTTCGACGGTGCGCGCCACATCCCCATCGCCACCCTACCCGACATGTTCGAGCGCACGGTGACGGTCAGCAGCTTGGGCAAGACCTTCAGCGTGACTGGCTGGAAAATCGGCTGGGTTTACGGCGCGCCCGAACTGGTCACGGGGGTCGGGCGGGCGCATCAATTCGTCACCTTCGCGGTCAACCACCCGGCGCAGGAAGCCGCCGCCTACGCGCTCAGCCTGCCGGGGACTTACTTCGAGGAATTTCAGGCGATGTACACCGCCAAGCGCGACCTGATGATGCACGCGCTCAGCAGCGCGGGGCTGAAGGCGCGCCAGCCGGAGGGCACCTACTTCGTGATGGCGGATTTCGCCGACGTGTTCGACGGCGACGACATCGACTTCGCCCGCCACCTCACCTCGGAGATCGGCGTCGCCTGCATCCCGCCGACTTTCTTCTACAGCACCGGACACGCGCACATGGCGAGCACGCAAGCGCGTTTCGCCTTCTGCAAGTCCGACGATCTGCTGCGCGCGGCGGGCGAGCGGCTGGCGGGATTGGTGAAATAGCGGTCAGCAAAAGACAGGATGAATCGCCAAGTCGCCAAGAGAAAAATGATCCTCTGCGATCTCTGTGTCCTCTGTGGTCAAAGTCTTTGGTGTCTAACAAAACGGGCATGAGATCATCACGCCCGTTTCTTTCGCTGATAGACGACCGCTGTTACAACGCAAACGGCAGCGCCCCGGCGACGATCAGCCCGCCGAAGAGGATCCCCAGCACCAGTGTGGTCAGGAATACCACCACGATCCACACAATCGCCGTGATCCATTTCTGATTCGGGTCGTGGAAGGCGTGCAGGCTCTCAAACCCCTCGCTGATCAGGTAGACTTCGTACACCGTGATAAGCAGCACCGCCAGCCACGCGCCGAAGCCAAACAGGTTGAATGCGAAGGAGATCACGGCGTTCAATAGGGTGATCGGCGCCCAGACCAACGCCACCGTATACGCATGTTTCAGCAGCGACGTGCTGCCATTCTGGGTGAGCGCGTAGCGGTAAGAAGCGTAACAGCCGACGTACAGCGAAATCAAGGCGATAGCCACGAAGAAGAAAGGCGTCAGCAAAACGCCGAATATATTGAACAGCGAAGTCGCAAAACGAATTTGCAAAAACAACGCATCAAATAGCGACAGAATCCCGCTGCCAATGGCAGCCGTCCCCGCGATCAGCCAGAAGCGCCACCACGTCGCCCGCCCGACTTCGTCACTGTAGACGCCGGGCTTGCGCAGCGCCACGTCCGAGCCGACGCGCATCAGCGCGACGCCATCGCGCGCCAAGCTTTCCCACGTCGTCCGGTCTGGCGCGCCGGGGATACGCACCGGGATTTTGAAGCTGCCCGGCTCGTCCGCGCCCGCCTCCGACCCCATCACCGGGTCGAGCGGATGAATCCGCGACTTGCCGCTCGATCCGCTAGCAGGCACGGTCGGCTCGGCTTGCAGCACCTGCCCCGACGCCCCCTCCCGCGCCTTGATGCGGTTCAGCACCTCGCGCGCTTTGGCGTTGTTGGGGTTGATCTCCAATACCTGCTCCAAATACTGCTTGCGCAGCTCGGTATTGCTTTCCGAGGCGGCAAGGTAATACCATGCCTGCTCGTTTTCCGGGTCAACCTTCACGACCTCCAGCAGCAGATCATGCGCCTTCGCCCTGTCGCCAGCCTGAAATGCGGCGATCCCCTCTTGAAGCATATCTTCACCGGGAAACATAGACACCCCTTTTTCAGTCGTTGCCTTCTATTATACGTTCGAACTTTCGTGCGCGTTGCGTTAAATCCGCGTGCTAAAATAGAAGGCAATGACTCAACCGATCACCGATCTGGATGAAATCCGCCGCCTCGCCGCCGAACGTCAGGCGCAGTTTGATCTGCTGCGCCTGCTGCTTCAGCGCCGCGAAAAGCTCGACGATGCCAAGCTGGACGCCCACGTCGATCAAGTCGCCGCGCCCATCGTCGCCGCCATCGACTGCACGAAATGTGCCCACTGCTGCCGCAGCCTCGACGTGTATCTGGTCGAGGCTGACGCCCGGCGGCTGGCGGACGGCTTAATGATCCCGCTGGACGAGGTGAAGACCCGCTACGTTGAGGACGCCGCCGACGCGGACGAATGGGGCAAATTCCGCCAGCGCCCCTGTGCTTTCTTGAAGGGCAAGCTCTGTTCGGTCTACGCGCATCGCCCCGAATCCTGCCGCCTGTATCCCGCCTTCACGCCCGATTTCCGCTGGACGCTGGACGACACCATCGAGGGCGCGAGCCTCTGCCCGATTATCTACAACGTCCTCGCCGCCCTCTGCGATCAACTGCTCAGCGCGCGCGAATAATCGGCACTTGTGAAATCCCGTTACAGCAAGTATAACAGCCCGCATGGATCATGCCGGGGGTATTTATTTCTCATGCGGATAATCGCTTGGGCGCTTGCCCTGCTGGTGATCAGCGCCTGCAACCTGAGCAGTCAGCCCGCCACGCCAACCGTCCAATCCATTCCAACCACGCTGGTTACTATCACCGCGCCGGGAGCCGTCACGCCAACCGCGCTGCCGGGAGTCACCGCCTCGCCGGACATCACCGCCCCGCTGGGCGCGACTCGCACGCCCTTCGCCAACAGCGCCCCACCGACCACAATTCCGGCGGGCGGCAGCGGCTTCCCGACCCTCGTCAGCGGCGAGAGCGCCGAGATCAGCAGCCCGGCGAGCGGCGCGTCGGTCAGCGGATCGCCGCTGTACGTGAGCGGCGTCGTCCACAATCTGCCCCACGATCAATTCACGCTGGAAGTTTTTGACGCGGGCGGTCAGCCGATCAGCAGCGCGCAGATCATCAGCCTGAGCAATCCCAACCACGTCGCCGATGTGCCGTGGTCGGCCTCGGTGATGCTCCGCAGCAGCTACAGCGGCGCGGCGCAAATTCGCATCAGCGCCCAGATCGAGGGCGGAAGCAGCGCCGTGATCGGCGCGGTGGACGTGACCATCACGCCAAGCAGCGCCGCGAATCCGCCGCCGTCCGGCAGTTCCGGCGATGCGATTCTGTCGCCCGTCAACGGCAGCAGCGTGAGCGGCGACCCGATCTCCGTGACCGGAACCATTGGCGGCATCCCCGACAACCAGTTCACGCTGCTGCTGCTCGATTCGCGGGGAACCGTCCTCAACAGCTAGTTGATCACCCTTACCGGAGCGGATCAGGGGGTCGTCCCGTGGTCAGCCTCGCTCGGCACCAGCGGCTATCACGGCAGCGCCGAGATTCGCGCCGTGACCATCCAGAGCGGGCAGCAGATCACGCTGGCGAGCATCACGGTTACATTGCAGTAGAAAGGTGGTTCATGCGGATAGCGCTGCTGGCAGACCTACATGGCAATCCTGTGTGGACTACCAGATCGCTTTCTGGAAGGCAAAGTCCGCGCGGGCTGGATGGATCGCCGGGACGGAATCTCATATGGCGTCACACCCATCGAATGAGCTATTCCGTATCTTCATCGCCCATCTCGGAGACGACTGGCTGGGTAGCTTGCACGAGCGACGGAATCGATGTTGTTGCTGTTTGCCACACAACATCCATATTCACTTTGTCATAAACATGGATGAGAATATCGCGCATTCCCGCCATCGTCTGCCAGGGAACTTGTGGGTGTTTTTCTCGCAGTTCAAGCGACAACCGTTTCGTTGCTTCGCCAATGATCTCCAAACACCGAATCACGGCATCCTGTGTTTTGGCATCCTCGTCAAATTCCGCTTGGCTCATTGAGCGCACGTAGAGGAGAACCCGCCTTGCGGCGTCCAGAATGTCGATCAGGGTATCGAGATCACGCGACATAGACCACCCGCGCCGATTCCAAAATCCCCTGACGGCGGCGGCGGTTCCGGCTCTCTGCGACCGCCTCGCGCATGACGAGGTCTACCTGACGCCCCAAAATTGCTGACAATTCGTCCTGCATGGCGGCGAAATCGAGCAGAGTCCAGTGGGCTTCCGGCGCAAACGTGACTAAAATGTCGATGTCGCTGTCCGGGCGAAAATCGTCTCGCAGCGCCGAGCCGAACACCGCCAGTTCCGAAATCTGCCAACGGCGGCAGAATTCAGCCAGCGTGTTCCAGGGAATTTGAATATTTTCGAGAGACATATGTTCGTATCTCGGATCGACTCTATGGTATAAATTATAGCGTCATTGATCCTCCATCCGCGAAAAAGGCAGTTATGACCCTCGCATCAAAGCACTTCATCGCCATCGCCGGGAATATCGGCGCGGGCAAAAGCACCCTCACCCGTCTCGTCTCCGACGCTTTCGGCTGGGAGCCGTTTTACGAAGCCGCCGCCGAAAATCCGTATCTGGCGGATTTCTACGCCGACATGAAGCGCTGGAGCTTTCATTCTCAGGTCTTTTATCTGGGCAAGCGGCTGGAACATCACCGCCAACTGGTCGATCATCCCGGCAGCGTGGTGCAGGATCGCACCGTCTACGAGGACGCCGAGATTTTCGCGCGCAACCTCTACGAGCAAGGACAGATGTCCGACCGCGATTACGACGCCTACCGCCGCCTCTACCGGGCAGTGAGCAGCTTTCTCCCCCCGCCCGACCTGATCGTCTACCTGCGCGGCGGTGTGGATACCCTGCTGGCGCACATCGAGCGGCGCGGCAACGACTACGAGCGCAGCATCGCCCCGGCGTACCTCGAACAGTTGAACCGCCTCTACGAATTGTGGATCGACGGCTGGACTGCCTGCCCGGTGGTCTGCATCGAGATGGACAATCTCGACTTTTTGCAGAACTCCGCCGATCTGGAGCGCGTGGTCAGCGCGATTCGCAGCCAGATTCGTTAAATCTCACCAAGTTCAATGGACAAACTTTTGGAGTTCTGCTATACTGTATCTAACAGATTGATATGATTAATCTGATGATTTCCTTTTGGATTTCACGGTCATGTCTGAAATCGACCTCGATTCCGATTTGCTCGAATACATCGTTCGCGCGGGTTTCCAGCCCGGCGACCGCCTGCCCACCATCAGCGAACTGCAAGCAGACGAAAACCTCGGCGTCAGCATCAGCAAGGTGCGCGAGCAGTTGGAAGTCGCGCGGGCGCTGGGGCTGGTCGAAGTGCGCTCCAAGACCGGGATGAAGCTGAAGCCGTACAGCTTCACGCCCGCCGTCCGCCTGAGCCTCTTGTTCGCGCTGGCGCAGGATCAGTACAACTTCGAATTGTTCGGCGAAGTCCGCAACCACATCGAAGCCGCCTTCTGGGTGGAAGCCTGCGAGCGCCTGCTCGACGAAGACAAGCAGATCATGCGCGAATGCCTCGCCAAAGCGCAGGCGAAGCTCAACGGCAAGCCGGTTCGCATCCCCAACGAAGAACACCGCACCTTTCACCTGACCGTCTTTAAGCGGCTGGGCAACCCGTTCGTGATGGGCATCCTCGAAGCCTATTGGGACGCCTATAACGCCGTCGAACTCAACCGCTACTCCGATTACAGTTATCTCCAGCAGGTGTGGAGCTACCACCAGCAGATTTTCGAGGCTATTTGCGTGGGCGATTTCTCGCGCGGCAGGGAATTATTCATCGCCCACACCAATTTGATCCGTTCTCAGCCGAAGATGCAGCGCATTCATGCCGCATCCGAGCCGGAAACCGAATCGGACTAGAAATCGCAGAAGGACCTAGACGGAAGGAGTTCGCGTCCCCACGAAAAAGTTGTTTCGCCCATTTGAAAATTCCGCACAGTCACAGGAAGTGAAGCATGGCAATTGATATTCAACCCGAAGTTCAAGTCAGCGGTTACAAAGCCGGGATCAACGACTTTGCGCTGATGGTGGCGACCAAGAACGGTTCGGGCAGCCAAACCTCGAACCTCGTCCTGATCCGCTCGCTGTTCCGCATGGGCATTCCCGTCAGCGGCAAGAATCTATTCCCGTCCAACATCAAGGGCTTGCCGACGTGGTACACCATCCGCGCCAGCAAAGATGGCTATACCTCCCGGCGCGCCACCACTGAAATCGCGGTCGCCTTCAATCAGGACACCATCACCGAAGACATCCTGAACGTGCCCGAAGGCGGCGTGCTGATCGCCAATCAGGACTTGAAATATGCCGTGAACCGCGATGACATCACGGTTTATGAGCTTCCGGTCAAGGCGATCATGTCGAAGGCGGAATTCCCCAAAGACTTCGCCGACCGCATCGCCAACATGGTTTACGTAGGCGCTGCCTGCTTCCTGTTCAGCATCCCGCTGGACATCGCCTATTCCGCGCTGCTGGATCAGTTCAACGGCAAAGAGAAGCCCGCGAAGATGAACCACAGCGTGATCGAGCTGGCGTATCACTGGTCGGAAGAAAACTTGACCAAGCGCGATCCCTACGGCTTCGAGCCGCTGAACCTGACGCAGGGCAAAATCCTGATCGAAGGCAACGATGCGGCGGCGCTCGGCGCGCTGTTCGGCGGCGTGAGCGTCGTGGCGTGGTATCCGATCACCCCCTCGACCAGCTTGGTCGATAACCTGATGGCGCACATGGACATCCGCAAAGACCCGGAAACCGGGAAAAGCACCGTCGGCATCGTGCAGGCGGAGGACGAGCTTGCCGCCGCCGGGATGATCGTCGGCGCGGGCTGGGCGGGCGCGCGCTCCATGACCTCCACCAGCGGACCCGGCATCAGCTTAATGGCGGAGTTCGTCGGGCTGGCGTACTTCGCCGAAATCCCAACCGTGTTCTGGGACATCACCCGGCAGGGACCCAGCACCGGGTTGCCCACCCGCACCAGTCAAGGCGACCTGCTCTTTTTGTACACGCTGAGTCACGGCGACACCCATCATGTGGTGCTGCTGCCCTCGAGCGCCTCCGAGTGCTTCGAGTGCGGTTGGCGCGCCTTCGACCTCGCCGAGCAGTTGCAGACCCCCGTGTTCGTCATGAGCGACCTCGACATGGGCATGAACCTCTGGCTGAGCGATCCATTTGTCTACCCGGATAAGCCGATCACGCGCGGCAAGCGGCTGGACAAGGTGGAACTGGAAGAATTCTTCGCCGAAAAGGGCGAGTGGTATCGCTTCCGCGACTACGACGCCGACGGCATCCCCTACCGCACCGTCCCCGGCACCGATCACCCGCGTGCCGCCTTCTTCACGCGCGGCACCGGGCACAACGACATGGGCATCTACAGCGAGCGCAGCGACGACTGGGTGCAGAACTTGCAGCGCATCCATCGCAAGTTCGAGACCGCGCGCGGCTTGGTTCCGCAGCCCGTGATCGACTACAATCCGTCCAAGTCGATTGGCATTATCTCCTATGGCTCCAACGATCCAGCGATCAAAGAGGCGCGGGATCGCATGGCTGCCGAGGGGGTCGAAACCAACTACATGCGCCTGCGCGCGCTGCCCATCCAGCCGGACGTGATCGACTTCGTGAAGAAGCACCAGCGCGTTTACGTGGTCGAAAACAACTTCGACGGGCAGATGTGGCAGATTTTGCGCATGGAAGTCCCCGGCGACACCTCGAACCTGATCTCGCTGCCGCTGGGCGACACGTTGCCCATGACCGCGCGTTGGGTTCACACTCGTATTTTGCAGGAAGAAAGCAAGGTGGGACATGACTGAGGCGATCACACACAAGCGCGAAGATTATCGGGGCAACAAAAGCACGCTCTGCCCCGGCTGCGGGCACAACTCCATTTCCAACCAGATCATCAGCGTGGCGTATGAACTGGGTTTACCCATGTGGCGCGTGATCAAGATGAGCGGCATCGGCTGCTCCAGCAAGACGCCCGCTTACTTCCTGCGCGGATCGCACGGCTTCAACTCGGTGCATGGGCGTATGCCCTCGGTCGTAACCGGCGCAACGCTGGCGAATCAAGACCTGATCGCCATCGGCATCAGCGGCGACGGCGACACCGGAAGCATCGGCTTGGGGCAGTACAAGCACGCCGTCCGCCGCAACGTCCCGATGGTCTACATCATCGAGAACAACGGCGTCTACGGGCTGACCAAAGGGCAGTTTTCCGCCACCGCCGACGAGGGGCAGTACCTCAAGTATTATGGCAAAAACGAACTCCCGCCTATCGATCTCTGCCTTGAGGCGGTGGTCGGCGGCGCGACTTTCGTCGCCCGCAGCTTCTCCGGCGATGCCGAGCAGGTGCGGACGCTGCTCAAGGCGGGGCTGGCGCACAAGGGCATGGCGGTGATCGACATCGTGAGTCCCTGCGTGACCTTCAACAATGCGCCCACTTCGACCAAGAGCTATCCCTACGGCAAGGAACACGAAATCCCGCTTCAGGAGATCGAAATTCTCGCGCCCGGTTATGTACCGGATCGGGAAGAAATCACCATTGGTGAGTACGCCGAGGGCGAAATCCTCGAAGTCGAACTGCACGACGGTTCCTACATCCGGCTGAAGAAGCTGGACAAGGGTCACGACCCGCGTAACCGCATGGAAGCGATCCGCGTGCTGCAAGAAGCCGAGCGCGATCAACTGCTGCTCACCGGGCTGATCTACTACGAGGAGCCGCGCGCCACGCTGCCCAAATCGCTCAACCTGACCGACACGCCGCTGGCACAGCTTCAGGGCGATTCGCTGCGCCCGTCCAAGCAGACCCTCGACGACCTGATGAAGCAGTATATGTAAGCCGTCGCTTCCCACGATTGGATATTGGTTGCCTGTAAGGGCGGGTTTGAAACCCGCCCCTACGGTTTTGTGACGCCCTCGTTCATCCCCCTAAAAGCTGGTGCTTGCGCCATGTAACCACCTATGCAATAAATAGGCGCACACGCTCGCGCAAAGGAAAACCGCTCGATGCCAGACTTTTACCGCCTTGACGTGGACGCCAGCCTCACCGAACTCAAGACGGACGCCGCTGCCGGGCTGTCCTCAGAGGAAGCCGCTCGCCGCCGCGATCAATACGGCGCCAACGCGCTCCCGCGCGGCGAGCGGGTCAACCTGCTGCAACTGCTGCTCAACCAGTTCAAGAGCATTCTGGTGATCGTCCTGATCGCCGCCGCGCTGATTTCGCTGCTGCTCGGCGACGTGAAGGACGTGATCGTGATCCTCGCCATCGTGGTCGCCAATGCCGCGCTGGGCACCTATCAGGAATATCAGGCGGAGCAGGCGGTCGAAGCGCTCAGTGCCATGCAGGTGCCGCAGGTGCGGGTGCGGCGCGGCGGCGAAGTCCACGCCATCAGCGCGCAAGACCTCGTGCCCGGCGACCTCGTGCTGCTCAACCAGGGCGACCGCGTGCCCGCCGACGGTCGGCTGATCCTCAGCGCCAATTTGCAGGTGGAAGAAGCCGCGCTCACCGGGGAATCGCAGCCGGTCTATAAGGACACCGAGCCGATTGACGCCGAAAACCTCCCGCTGGGCGACCGTCATAACGCGGTCTACATGGGCACCGCCGTCACTTACGGGCGCGGCGAGATGCTGGTCACGGGCATCGGCTTGCAGACCGAGCTTGGCAAAATCGCCAGCCTGCTGATGGGGGTCGAGGAAAGCCAGACGCCGCTGCAAAAGCGGCTGGATCGGCTGAGCGTGCTGCTGGTGCGCGGCGCGGTCGCGGTGGTGATCGTGGTGTTCGTCGCCGGCGTGCTGCGCGGAGTCGCGGTGCAGGACATGCTGCTCACCGCCATCAGCCTCGCGGTTGCCGCCGTGCCGGAGGGCTTGCCCGCCGTGATCACCATCAGCCTGTCGCTGGGCGCGTCGCGGATGGTCAAGCGCCACGCGCTGATCCGCCGCCTGCCTGCCGTCGAGACGCTCGGCTCGGTCACGACCATCTGCTCGGACAAAACCGGCACGCTCACCCGCAACCAGATGACCGCGACCCTGCTGGCGCTGCCCGGCTACGATGCGGTGTCGATCACCGGCGTGGGCTACATGCCCAACGGCGAATTCATCGCCGAAGGCGGGCGCAAGCTCGACCCGCGCGAGGATCGCATCGTGGGACGCTTCCTCAAGGCGATGGCGCTTTCCACCGACGCCTATCTCGAAAGCGAGAACGGCGAAACTGAGGTGGTGGGCGATACTACCGAGGGCGCGCTGCTGGTCGCCGCCCAGAAAGTCGGCTGGACCCGCGCCGAACTGGAGCAGGAACTCCCGCGCGTCGCCGAGCTGCCCTTCAGCAGCGAACGCAAAGCCATGACCACCCTGCACGCCGTCCAGAGCGACGAAGCCCGCGACCAGTTCACCCATCACCGCTACCTGTCGATCACCAAAGGCGCACCCGATAAGCTGCTCGACTGGGCGCGGCAGGAGCATCTGCCCGACGGCGCGTGCCCGCTCACCGACCAGCGGCGGCAGAAATGGCGCGAGCAAATCGACTTGATGGCGAGTCGCGGGCTGCGGGTGCTGGGCGTCGCCTACCGCGCGCTCGACGCGCTGCCCGATCCGGTCACGCCCGACATCGAGCGCGACTTGGTGCTGCTCGGCTTGATCGGCATCCTCGATCCGGCGCGTCCCGAAGCGCGTCAGGCAGTGAAGACCGCGCGTGCCGCTGGCATCCGCCCGATCATGATCACGGGCGATCACGCGCTCACGGCGCAGGCGATTGCCCGCGATCTCGGCATCATCCAAGAAGGCGATTTGGCGGTGGTGGGCGCGGAGATCGAGAGCATGACCGACACGCAGTTGACCGAGGCGCTCAAAACTCACAGCGCCTTCGCCCGCGTCTCGCCGGAACACAAGCTGCGGTTGGTCAAGACCCTGCAAGCGCAGGGCAAGGTGGTCGCCATGACCGGGGACGGCGTGAACGACGCGCCCGCGCTCAAGCAGGCGGACATCGGCGTGGCGATGGGCATCACCGGAACCGAAGTCAGCAAGGGCGCCGCCGACATGGTGCTGACCGACGACAACTTCGCCTCGATTGTCGCCGCCGTCGAGGAAGGGCGCACCATCTACGACAACATCCGCAAGTTCGTGCTGTTCCTGCTTAGCAGCAACATCGGCGAGATTCTGGTGATGTTCGTCGGCATCCTGATCGGCTTGCCCGTCCCGCTGCTGGCGATTCAGATTTTGTGGGTTAACTTGGTCACCGACGGCTTGCCCGCGATTGCGCTCGGCTTCGACCCGGCGGAGCCGGGCATCATGCAGCGCCCGCCCCGCCCGCTGGACGAGAGCATTTTCGCGCAGGGCGTCGGGCGCAAAATCGTCACCCGCTCGATCCTGCTGGCGGCGCTGACCCTCGGCGCGTTCGCCTTCGGACACGTCGCACATGGACTCGATCCGTTCAGCCAGACGTTGGGCATCGAACATCTGACACGCAGCGAACTCAGCGATCTGGTGGGCGAGGACGCCGCCCCGCTGGACTGGGACTCGCTGGACGAAGCCGAGCGCCATACGCTGCTGGAGCCGCAGGGCGAAGGCGAAGCCGGTCAAAGCGAGATCGTCGCCCGCGCCGACCGCATCCCGCGCACCATCGCCTTCACGGTGCTGGCGCTGGGGCAAATCTTCCACGTCCTCTCGATTCACGCGGGCGACCGCCGCTCTTTTTTCGATGTCTGGTTCAGCCAGAATCGGTTTATGCTTTGGGCGGCGCTCTCGACCTTCGGATTGCAGCTTGCGGTGATCTACGTGCCCTTCCTGCGCGCCACCTTCGAGACTTACGCGCTGCGCCTGCCCGAACTGATCGCCGCGCTCGGCATCGCCTCGCTGATGCTGTTCGGTGCGGAGTTCGAGAAAGGACTCCTGAGCCAGCGCCTCGGCGCTGCGTTTGCCAAAAACACAATCGCTATTTGCGCGTTCCTCTTTTAAAATGAAGGCAGTATCCGATCACCCAAAGAGCGAGGCATTGACCCAGCCAATCCAAATCGCACCGTCGATCCTGTCCGCCGATTTCACCCGGTTGGGCGAGCAAATCCACGACGCCGAAGCCGCCGGCGCCGACCTGATCCATTTCGACGTGATGGATGGGCGCTTCGTCCCCAACCTGACCATGGGACCGCTGATTCTGGAAGCGGCGCGGCGCTCGACCACACTGCCGATTGACGTGCATCTCATGATCGTGGAGCCGGATCACCTGCTGGAAGCCTTCGCCGCCGCCGGAGCCAGCCGCATCGACGTGCATTGGGAAACCTGCCCCAACCTGCACCGCACCCTGCAAGCGATCAAAGCATTAGGCTGTCAGGCGGGCGTGGCGATTAATCCGCATACGCCTGCCTCCTTCCTCAGCGAGATTCTGCCCATGCTCGACGCGGTGCTGGTGATGACCGTAAATCCGGGTTTTGGCGGGCAGGAGTTTCTGCCGGAGACGCTGCCGAAAATCCGCGCGCTGCGCGAGACGATCGGCGAGCGAGCGATTGACATCGGCGTGGACGGGGGCATTCACGAGCAGACCGTCGCGCAGGCGGTGGAAGCGGGGGCGAACCTGCTGGTAGTCGGCAGCGCGATCTTCGGCCGGGAACACAGCGTCGCGCAGGGGATGTATGGGCTGCGTCGGGCACTGAAAAAAGAAAAGCCGGTCTAAGACCGGCTTTTGAAAGCGGATTTCCGAATTGAGAACTAGACTTTTGCGAGCGTCTTGATGCACTTCGCGCACAGGTACTTCGGCACGGATTTCCCGTTTTCCATGACATGGACGCGCTGAATATTCGGTTTGAACTTGCGCCGGGAGTGCCGCATGGAGAAGCTGCGGGTATTGCCGAACATCGGTTTCTTCCCGCACATTTCACAAACTGCCATCAGCTTGCCTCTGTTGAAAACTGCCGTAAACAATAGCGCGATGCTACCATAAAGCCGTATGGGAAACAAGTGTCGAGTACAAGTACCAAGGTGCCGAGTGCTGAGTAAAAACAACTTTTGGGTGTAATATACTTCACCACATGGACAAAGCTTTTCGCAAGGAAATAATCGATCCTTATGCTAAAAGACAGAATCTTTAACTCAGCACTCGGTAGTGAGCACCACGCACTTAGGATAAATAGACCATGATTACGAGGCAGGCTTTTCGCGCGGGAGAGAACGGCACCGTAGACGGGCACCTGATTAAGCAGTTGTTCGCGTCCGGGCTGGCGTGGTTGGAAATCAATAAAGAGAAGGTCAACCAGCAGAACGTGTTCCCGGTTCCCGACGGCGATACCGGAACCAACATGTGGCTGACCATGCGCAACGCCTACAACGAAATCGCCCCGGTTGAGGAGCCGCACGTCGGTAGGCTGAGCCGCGCCATCGCTGAGGGCACGCTGCGCGGCGCGCGCGGCAACTCCGGCGTGATCCTGTCGCAGTTATGGGCGGGCGTCGCCGACGCGCTGGACGGTCAGCCGACCATGAACGCCGAGCTGCTCGCCTATGCCAGCCGCGCGGCGGTGGATCGCGCCTATCAGGCGGTCGAGAAGCCGGTCGAAGGCACGATTCTCACGGTATCACGCGGCATCATGGAGGCGGTGATCGACCGCTACCAAACCACGCCCGACTTGATCGCCCTGCTCCGGCGGATGGTGTTCGCCGGGCGCACCACCCTGCGCCACACGCCCGATCTGCTGCCCGACCTGAAGAAAGCGGGCGTGGTTGATTCGGGTGGTCAGGGCTTGGTGTTGATCTTCGAGGGGATGCTGCGCGCGCTCTGCGGGCGGGACGTAGTCGAGGAAGCCGCGCATCACGCCTACACCGCCCCGCAGATCACGTGGCAGGACGCGCTGGAACCGGAAGACCTGGAAGGCTACGGCTACGACGTGCAGTTCTTGATGCGCGGCGAGCATCTCAGCGTCGAGGCGGTCAAGCAGGCGCTCGCCGAGATGGGCGGCTGGTCAACGCTGGTGGTGGGTGATCCACGCCTGATCAAAGTCCACGTGCATCTGCACGATCCGGGCATGGCGCTCACCTACGCGGTCGGCACGGGCGCGAAGATCGACGACGTGGTGGTCGAAAACATGCAGGAGCAGTACGAGCATTACGTGCAGGAGCGGCGGCATCCGCAAGCGGCGGTGCGCACCGACCTGGAAGGCGCGGCGGCGGTCGCCGTCGCCAGCGGGAGCGGACTGCGCGCGTTATTCGAGGAATTGGGCGCAGCCGCCGTGATCGAAGGCGGGCAGACCATGAATCCCAGCACGGGTGACTTCCTCGAAGCCATCGACGCGCTGCCCAACGACGCCATCATTCTGCTGCCCAACAACAAGAACGTGATTCTGGCGGCGCAGCAAGCCGCCACCGCCACCACCGCCAAGCGAGTCGCGGTGGTGCCCAGCGCGACCTTGCCGCAGGGGATCGCCGCCCTCTTCGAGTATGGCAATCTCAACCCCGACGCAGCCTTCGACGAAGTGGTGGACGGCATGAACTCGGCGCTGTCCAGCGTCGTGACCTGCGAGATCACGCGGGCGATTCGCGCAGTCGATCTAGGCGGCGTGAGCGTGCGCGAGGGTCAGTGGATCGGGCTGCTGGACGACGTGCTGGTCGTCGCCGGAGACGAAATCACCGCGCTGGCGCTCGACCTACTCGAAAAAGCTGGGGCGGACAACTACGAGCGGATCACGCTATACTACGGCAGCGATTCGGACGAGGCGCAGGCGAGCGCGCTGGCGCAAAGCCTCAAGACCCGGTTCAGCACGCAGGAGTTTGAAATCGTCAGCGGTGGACAGGCGTTGTACCCGTACATCTTCGGTGTGGAATGAATATTCACATCATCACCGATAGCTGCGCGCACGGGCAGCTTCCCCCTAACGTGACGGTTGTCCCCAACACCATCACCGTGCAGGGGAAATCCTACCGCGAAGGCGTGGACTTGAGCACCGAAGACGCGCTGCGGCTGATCAGCCATCAGGCATACGCCCCGCTGATCCACGTCCCCACGCAGGAGGACTATCTCGAAGTCTACGACCGCGCTGCCCGCGAGTACGACGCCATCATTTCGATTCACGCCTCGCGCGAAATTCTCACCAGTTGGCAGAACGCGCGCGCGGCGGCGCAGCAGGTGATGGGGCGCTGCGAAATCGCCGTCTTGGATTCGCGCACCATTTCGGCGGGTCAAGGGATGCTGGTTCGGCTGGCGGCGCGCGCCCTCACCGACGCTCAAACCGCCGAGGACGTGGTACGTATTCTGCGCGGCGCAATCGAGCGGATTTACTCGGTCTACTACGTGGAATCGACCGATTTCCTGATGCAGAACCGGATCATGACCCCTTCGCACAGCATCCTCGGCATGATGCTCAACCTCAAGCCGGTGCTGACGGTTGAGGAGGGGCGCTTGGTGGCGATGGAGAAAGTCCGCACCCGCATTCAGGCAATCGAGCGGCTGGTCGAATTCGCGGTCGAGTTCACCGACTTCGAGGACGCGCAGATTGTGCAGCACCGCCCCGGCTTGACCGACCAGACTCGAATGCTCAACGACCGCCTCGCCACCGAATTCCCGGATCGGCTCTTCCCCAGCACGCTCTACGGCGCGTCGCTCGCGGCGCTGATCGGCGCGGAAGCCACCGGATTAGTCATTTTGGAAAAAGAATTCGACGATGACAGCGCTTAAAAAGATTCGTTTTGTCACCGACAGCACCTGCGATTTGCCCGCTGCGGTCGTCCAGAAGTATCGCATTGGCGTGATCCCCACTTTCATCAACTACGGCGACCGCAGCTACGCCGATAACGGCGCTGACCTCACCCGCGAGGAGTTCTATCGTCAGCTTCCGTCGATCAGCCCGTTTCCGACTACTTCCGCCATGCCGCCCGCGCTGGCGGAAGACGTTATTCTCAATACGTTTGAAGATTCAGACCATTTGTTCTTAATTTCGGTCGCATCCAAGCTCAGTGGGGTCTATAATATAATGCGGCTGTGCGCGAACAAGCTGCCGCCGGATCGGGTGACGCTGCTCGACAGCAAATCGGTGACGTTGGGCTTGGGATTTCAAGTGCTGGCGGGCGCGGAAGCTGCCGAAGCCACCGGCGACATCGATCAGGTGCGCGCGGCGGTCGAATCGACCCGCGAGCGAGCGCACGTCTACGCCGCGCTAGAGACGATGGAGTTTCTGCGCCGCAGCGGGCGGGTCGGCTGGGCGGCGGCGAGCCTCGGCGCGCTGCTGCAAATCAAGCCCATGCTCAGCGTGTGGGACGGCGACGTGAAGTCGCTCGGTCGCGTCCGCACCTTCGGGCGCGCGGTTGATGAATTGATCCGGCTCACGCATGAGCAAGCACCGCTGGAACGGCTGGCGGTGCTCTACATCAGCGATGCCGCCGACGCGGAAGCTTTGCGCGACCGCCTCGCGGATGTCGCGCCGCCGGATACCTTTGTCGTAAGTGTCACGCCAACCATCGGCACGCACGTCGGAACGGGCGGGCTGGGAGTGGCGACGGTGAGGAGCCTTTAATGCCATCTGCGTTAGAAACGTTAGTCAAAATCCTGAAGCTGGAACGCGAGCAGGGTTTCAAAAATACGGCGGTGATCGGCGGGCTGGGCGCCTACAGCGGCAAGTGGAAGAACGACGCGCACGCGCAGGCACGCCGCCCGGAGCATCACGTGCTGGTCGATGAGCTGTACGACATTCTCAGCGGCTACGATGCGCTGGAAACGCGCGAGGATCGCAGCCAGAAGATCAACTACATGCTCGACCGCATCACCGGGCGGGTCGCGCCGCCGCCCGAATACCAGCAGCGGATCGTGCAGGCGCAGGCAGCCGCGCCACCCCAGCAGACAGCGCCACCTCCAGCGCAGGAGCGAGAAGAAGCTCCGCTCCACAAGCGAGAACGCGGCAAGCGCGGCAAGCACAACAATGGGCACGAGGAGAATCATCAGCCGGAAGCCGAGCCGGAGCGCAAGCGGATGCCGGTCAGGGCGGACGCGGAAAACAGCATCTCGCCCGACGACGATTTCAGCCGTATCGAAGTCGATACCCGCACGCCCATGAAATCCGACACCCCAGCGCCGCCACGACTTGCGCGCCCGCCGCGCAAGCCGCGCCAGCCCATCGACCCGCAGGAAGCCGCCGACATCATGCGCGGGCTGAACGCTCCGGTCGAGAAAGTCAAGGGCGTCGGTCCCAAGATGGCGCAGCTTTTGAACCGCATGGGCATCTTCAGCATCAACGATCTGCTGTTCTTCCTGCCCCGCCGCTACGACGACTACACCCAGCTCAGCCAGATCAGCCGCTTGCAGCCAAACACCGTCGCCACCGTGATCGGCACCGTGCGCTACACCGAAATGCGGATCGCGCGCGGCGGGCGCAAAGACTTCTACATGACCATCGACGACGGCACCGCGCAGATGGGCGTGACCTTCTTCGGTCAGTATTTCCTGAACCGTCAGGTGCGCACCGAACAGCAGGTGGTGCTGCACGGTCAAACCACGATGTACCAAAGCCGCATCCAGATGACCAACCCGGAAATCCAGTACATCGAACTGGAAGACCTGCAAAAAGTCGGCATTGTCCCGGTCTACCCGCTCACTGACGGGTTGAACCGCCGCAGCCTGCGGAAGCTGATGCAGAAAACCGTCGAATACTGGGCGGATCGCCTGCCCGACTACATGCCCGAAGGCACGCTCGACCGCGCTGAACTGGCTGACCTCGCCTGGACCATCAAGAACCTGCACTTCCCCGAAAGCTGGGATCATCTGGAACACGCGCAGCGGCGCTTCATCTTCGACGAACTGCTGCTGATGCAGTTGACCATCTTGAACAACCGCCGCACGTGGCAGGCGCAGCCCAGCCAGCAGTTGCAGGTCGGCGACGCGGAACTGCAAGCCTTCATCGACTCGGTGTTCCCCTTCCCGCTGACCGGGGCGCAGCGCCGCGCCATTGAGGATATTCGCGCCGACCTTACCCAGTCCATCCCCATGAACCGCCTGCTGCAAGGCGACGTGGGATCGGGCAAGACGGCGGTCGCGGCAGCCATGCTCGCCATCGCGCTGATGAACGGCAAGCAGGCGGCACTGATGGCTCCCACCAGCATCCTCGCCGAGCAGCACTATCGCGGTTTGAGCGCGGCGTTCGAGCAGATGCCGCCGGAATTGATGCCCCGCGAAGGCAAGCCCGTGATCGCCCTGCTCACCGGCTCGGTCACCAACTCCGAGCGCGAAGCCATCTATCGCGGCTTGGCGGACGGCTCGATTGACATCGTAATCGGCACCCACGCCATCATTCAGGAAGGCGTTGAATTCGAGAACCTCGCCGTCGCCATCATTGACGAGCAGCACCGCTTCGGCGTGGAGCAGCGCGGCGCGTTGCGCGGCAAAGGCACCAATCCGCACCTGCTGGTGATGACCGCCACCCCCATCCCGCGCACACTGGCGCTGACCCTCTACGCCGACCTCGACCTCTCGATCATCGACGAGATGCCGCCGGGACGCATCCCGATCCGCACCCGCGTGATCGAGCCGCCGCAGCGCGAGCGCGCCTATCACTTCGTCGAGACCCAGCTAGAGGAAGGGCGGCAGGCGTTCATCGTCTATCCGCTGGTGGAAGCCTCCGAAACCATCGACGCCGAGTTCGGCGGTCGAAGCCTTCGAGCATCTCAAGCGCGTTTTCTACCACCACAAGGTCGGCTTGCTGCACGGGCGCATGAAGCCGGGCGAGAAGGA
Source organism: uncultured Chloroflexia bacterium (assembly GCA_963814185.1). GTDB lineage: Bacteria > Chloroflexota > Anaerolineae > Aggregatilineales > Phototrophicaceae > Flexifilum. The sequence continues at coordinate 2,358,218 of CAWFCF010000004.1, forward strand.
CGAAGTCATGAACGCCTTCCGCAGCCACCAGTTCGACGTGCTGGTCACGACTTCGGTCGCGGAAGTCGGCGTGGACATCCCCAATGCCAGCATCATCGTGATCGACGGCGCGAACCGCTTCGGCTTGGCGCAGCTTCACCAGTTTCGCGGGCGAGTCGGGCGCGGCGGCTATGCTTCCTATTGCCTGCTGGTCTGCGATTCGCTGCTCCCCGAAGCCCGCGACCGCCTGATGGCGTTGGAGCAAACCAATGACGGCTTTAAGCTGGCGGAGATCGATTGGAAGCTGCGCGGTCCCGGCGACCTGATCGGCACCCGCCAGAGCGGTCAAGCCGAACTCAAGCTGCTCGAAGAAATGAACCCGGAGCTGGTCGAACTGGCGCAGCGCGAAGCCCGTACCCTGTTCGAGGAAGACCCGGAACTTACCCTGCCGGAGCATCGCCTGCTCCGCGAGCGCATCCAGCAGCTTCAAGACGCCCGCAGCGACGTGAGTTGAAACTTTTGCGGTTAGCGATTAGCATAGAAGCGGTTAGTTTTAGGTTTGCGGTTTTTCGCCTGAAGCCAGCCGCTTACTGCTGATTTGTTGGCATCTGAGCGGAAATACATTAAAATATCATTTCGTTAGATGGAGTGTTCTTAATATGACGGTTCGTTCGCTCTATCCCGGCTCGTTCGACCCGATCCACAACGGGCATATCGACATCGCGCTGCGCGCGGCGCGCATCTTCGACGAGGTGATCGTCGGCGTCTACGACTTGCCCAAGAAAAAGCTGCTGTTCGACGCGGACGAGCGTATGTCGCAGGTCGAGGAAGCATTTAGAGATAGTCCAAAAATCCGAGTTGCTAAATTTTCGGGTCTTACTGTAGACTATGCAAGAGAAGTGGGCGCGGTGGTGCTGGTTCGCGGCTTGCGTGTGTTCTCCGATTTCGAACTGGAGTTCCGCATGGGGCTGGCGAACAAGAAGTTAGCGCCGGAGATCGAAACCGTCTCGATCATGACGGATATTCAGCACATCTCCATCAGCAGCAGCACCGTCCGCGAGATCGCGGAACTGGGGGGTGACGTTTCCAGCATGGTTCCCCCGTTCATCGCCGAGGCGCTGGCAAATCGGTTCGCCGAGCTGCGTGCCAATCATAACAGCCCCGGCTATATGTATAGCATCCGGGACTAAGGGGAGGGAGCGGATAGGCTATGGACATCCAACATCTGGTAGATCGGCTCGAAGACCTGATCGACGAAGGGCGGCACATCCCGTTCAGCAAGTTCACGATGGTGGACGAGGAACGCTCGCTCGAACTGATCGATCAAATGCGCATTTCAATCCCGGAAGAAATCGAGAAAGCCGCCCGCGTATTGGCGCAGCGTGACCGCATCCTCGCGCAGGCAAATGAGGAAGCCGCTCGCGTCGTCCAGCTTGCCCGCGAGCGCGGCGATCAGTTGATCGACCGCGAAGCGCTGGTGCAGGCTGCGCAGAGCCGCGCCGCCAACATCATCGAAGCCGCCAAGCAGGAAGCCGAGGGCGTCACCGGAGACGCCGACGGCTACGTGCTGGACAGCCTGAGCAAGCTGGAACAAGACCTGATCAAGCTGCTGACCGTCGTCCGCAACGGCATCAGCGAGGTTCACAACAAGCCTGCTCAGCCTGAGGATCAGCAGCAGCAGCCGATTGTGGCGCCGCAGCTTCGGCAGTCGGTCGAAGTGCCACTGCGTCCTCCGGCAAAAACCGAAGAATAACCCGTCGTTTTCCATCGGACGCTGTTCGGGGGGCGCGTCCATGAAAAGCACCGTCGTTCGCATTCTTGTGCTTCTGTTTGTCGTCGGTGCGACTGCCCTCAGGGTCGCGTCGATGCCTCGCACCGACGTTGAAATCGACCAGATTTTCTACGTGGACGACACCAACAAGGCGCTGGTCATCGTCCTGAGCATCTACGGTCAGGCATCCTCTATCTCCAAGTTCGGCATCACCTTCACCGATTCGGTCAGCGGCGTGACCGCTTGGAGCCGAATCTACGAGCAGACGCCCTTCCCCTTCTACGCCGACAACTCCAACACCATCCACCTGAACTTGCATCTCGACGTGCCCACCTTAGCCGCAGGCAGCTATGTAGTGCAGGTGGATACCTACGACCTCTCCGGCGGAGACATTCCCATTGCCACCACCACCACCAATTTCGACCATACGCTCGCCGCGCTCGCAGCGACCGCCACCCTGCCGCTTCCCACCGAAACACCCGCTCCGGTCGCAGTCCAGCCACCGGATACACCGATATTTGCGGTGCCCGGTCTGCTGATCGTTGGCGTCGGCGTATTGATCGTGGTCGTCGTCGCAGGTATTTTGTTGCTCGGTCGGCGTCAGTCGGTCATGCCCGCCCCAGCCGCATCCACTGGGTCGCTGCCGCCGGAAACCGTCTTCATCTCCTACAGCCGTCAGGATTGGGATCGATACGTGGAGCCGCTCAGCCGCCGCTTGACGCGGGAATCCATTCCGTTCTGGCTGGATCAGAACCTGATTCAGGACGGCGACGACTGGCTGGACGCCATTGGCGTGGCGCTGCGTGACTGTCAGCGCTTGATTTTGTGCGTCTCGCCCGAAGCGCTGAACTCGCAGTACGTGAAGATGGAGTACCGCTACTTCTACACTCGCCAGAAGCCGATCTATCCGCTGGTCTGCCGCCCGTCCGATCTACCCGCTGAACTGTCAGGGATTCAGTACGTGGACTTCGACAAGCTGGACAAGCTGATCGCACTGCTGAAAGCGCCGCTTCAGCGCCCCCCGCGAGTTGATGCGGATTAATCCTCACGCATTGGTTCCGACAATTCCGCTCATGAGCAGCAGCGCGATTCCTGCGACGATCAGCCCGGCAACCGGGCTTTGAAGCTGCGTCCCGGCGAGGATCACCGCGCCGAAGCTCGCGCCAGTCGCCAGCAGACGAGTTTGCAGTACCCGCGTGTTGGTCACGGCGACCGCCCCGCTCATTGCCACCATCAGCGCCAGTATCGGGATGGCGATGATCCCGGTTGACAGCAGGTCCGGCTCGAACCCGTAAGCGATCCACACCACCAGCCCGCCGAGGATCAGCGCGATCAGCGGCGCGAGGATGTCCGCCAGCAGCAGTTGCAAGCCGTCTACGGGCAGGAATTGGCGCAGGAACAGTTCTTCTTCGTCGGATCGGAACACGTGCAGCAGTCCGAACGGCGGCGCGATTCCGGCGACGATCACCCACAGTATCCAGATTTGCGCCGGAAGCTGCCGCGCGATGATCTCCACGCCGAACCCGGTCATTACCGCGCCCCACGCGAAGCACGCCAGCAGCATGAACGGATGGCGCACGTAAGAGAGCGCCGCCCGCGTGACGAAGGTCTGCGTCCCCTGCGCGCGCGGCAGACTCAGCAGCGGCTTGCGAGTCGCCTGCCGCGACTGCATCCGAATCCGCGCCTGCACGTCGATCATGCGCCACGCCAGCAAGCCCAGCGAATTGATCCGCGCGTACAGGATGCTCTCGTCCACCGCATGAATCATGTTGATCCGGTCGCCCAGCCAGAAGGTTCCGACGACGGCGGCAATCGCCAGCACAATCACCAGCGGCAGCGCCCACACCGGTGCTTGTCCGAGCATCACCAGCACCGCGATTCGTCCGGGCAGCAGCCCCGCGTCCGGCAGCAAATAGGCGATTGGCAGCAGGATCAGCGGCACGAACCACAGGTAGCGCAGCCGACCGAGTTGCGGGCTGATCAAGCGCGACAGCCCCACCATCCAGCCGACCGCCCACGTCAGGATGATCAGTGGAATCACCGCCGCCACCAGACGCACCGCCGCCGCGCCGTAATCCTCCGGCACCAGCGTGCGCCCGACGATCACACCGAACACCACCACCGGCAAATCCAGCAGGAACAACCGAATCCCTACCTGCCGAATGAAGCCGACGATCACCGGAGCCATGCGCGAAATCGGCGCTCCGGCAATGTACGCCATGTCCGCGAACGAGAGCTTGAGCGGCGTGCTTTGCAGCGCGTTCACCATCACGTAGACCTGCACCAACAGCGTCAGCCACGTGAAGCCGATCAGCAGTTGAATCGCCGTCGATGGCTCCAACAGCTTGCCGATGCTGCCGGAAGTCTCAAACACCCACGCGCTGACCGTGTATACCCAAAACAAGCCGATCAGCGCCAGATACAGCACGTAAAGGTTTTGCGAGAAGGCGCGGTCTTGCGGGCGATAGCCCAGCACCCGCAGCCAGTAGACCGCCGTGTCTTTGAACTGACGCCAGCGCAGCCAGAACAGGGAGCGAACGTCAACCATCGGCTAGCGCTTCCTTCGTGAACGGGAATTTTTCTTGGGGATGGGGGTATTGCGCGTCATCGGGACCGGTTCTTCCTTTTCTTCGTCGTCGTCCGCCTCAATCTCGGCGTCTTCTTCCAAGTCCTCGGCTGAAGCGCCCCGTCGCCTGAGGATAGCGGCGCGCAGCAGGTTATCCAGCGTGAGATCGTTTTTCACGCCAAGCTGATTCCGCATGTCGTCCGGCGACCCGCGCGCGATGATCTCGCCCTGCTCCATGATCAGGTAGCGGTCGGGATAGGCTTCCGGCGGCAGTTGGTGGCTGCTCAGCAGGATGGTCATGCCCTCGCTGCGGTGGCGGTTGAGTTCGATCCACAGTTCGTCCGCCGACACCGGGTCGAGCGGCCCCAGCGGCTCGTCCAGCAGCAGGATTTTCGGTCCCACCAGCAGCGCCATGCACAGCGCCAGCTTGTAGCGCATCCCGCGCGAGAACGTGAACGGGAAGGCTTCCTTGTTGCTCACCAGCCCGTAGCGATCCAGCAAATCTTCGGCGTGCGCTTCCCACTCATCCAGCCGGTGCGCCTGCGCGTTGAACTGCAAATGCTCCCACGCGGTCAGTTCGTCGTAAAAGGGAGGCGTATCCGGCACCAGCACGATCTGCGAGCGGGCGAAGCGCTCGTTCTGGTCGATCTTCTCACCCGACACCAGCACTTCGCCATCGGTTGGGCGCGTCCACCCGGAAATGCACTTCAGCAAAGTCGATTTGCCCGCGCCGTTGCGTCCCACCAGCGCGATCAACTCGCCCCCGCCCTTCACCTTAAAGGTCACGTTCACCAGCGCATTGAGCGACCCGTAGCGGTAGCCGACATCGGTGACTTGTAACAGCGGCGCTTCTGCTTCCGCCATGAGTTTTTCCCCGTTTCTTCCGATTGCAGATGCGCTATTGTACAGCCTATGCGCGGGTTTTTCTATGCGAGCCTTACACTAGAGTGAGAGACGGTAGGGGCAACCGCGCCGCCATCGAAGATCGCCTGTAGGGGCGGGTCTGTGACCCGCTCCCTTGCGGATAGCGCCGTAATGACTTTTGTTTGTCGGGGCATGGCGGCGCTATGCCCCGACCCTGCTATCGACCTATCGGGTGGTAGGGGCGCAGCGTGCTGCGCCCCTAGACACCAAGATAAGAAATCTCGCCTTTCAATGAGGGGTTTGCCTGCACCGCTAGGGGTTTAAACCCCTAGCTCCAAACCACTTAGCGACCCGCTGAAGGGGTCGCCGCAAAATGCAGGGGCAACGACCGTCCCTTCAGTGGACGGTTAGGCTTTGTGTAGCCGAGGGTTTGAACCCTCGGCGGCACGAGCGAACCCGCCCATTCAATCGCTTAAATTGATGTGCATGGGCAGACCCGTGTGTCTGCCCCGCTTTGGGCGCACACATAGGTGCGTCCCTACCGAGAATTGAGGTGTTTGCACCAGAGCAGCCTTGAGCCTGCGGCAGCAGCCGACCTGCCCTATTCGCTGCCCGGTGGAAGCGTCAGCAGCACCCGCGTGAACTGATCGGGGGCGCTTTCGACCGTTAGCGCGCCGCCAATCACCGCCATCATGGTGCTGTGCAGCGCCAAGCCGTGCCCGCTCCCGTGCGGCGACTCGCTGGTGTGTTCCATGCCCACGCCGTCGTCCTCCACCGCAATCGAGAACCCGGCGCGCACCTCCACGCACAGCCGCAGCGACCGCTTCGGTTGATCCCCGCGTCCATAGACCGCCGCATTGCGCATGGCTTCGCGCGCCGCGTAATACAGCACTTCCGCCGTCAGCGCCGGGATGGTCTGCGCCTGCGCCTCCGCCTCTGGCTCAACTTCCCAGCGCACCGCGTCGAACGCGCCACCGAGTTCGTCGTCCAGCGCTCGATGCAGCGCCGGGATCAAGCCCATCTGCGCGATCTCCGGCGTTACCGACGATTCGCGCAGCAGATCGGCGATCTGGTGATGAACCTCGCTAAGCTGCTCGATGACCGGCGACTCCGGCGGCAGTGTGAGCATCGCCGCGTGCAGGCGCGGCAGCACCTCGTCGTGCAGCGCCCGCCGCGCCCGCCGATCCACCACCTGAGTTTGCGCCAGCCGCTGACGCTGGATCGCCATCAACCGCCGCGACATTTCTGCGCTCGCCTGCGTGTCGATCAATCGTTCGCCGCTCGCCCGCGCGATCTCGATTTCTTCCTGCGTATACAAACTGCCGTTGCGCTTCTCGCCCAGCAGCAGCACGCCGATCAGTCCGCGCTCGCTCCACAGCGGGACTGCCCATGCCGCTCCGCCGTGCTGCGCCGGGTCAACCGCCGCGCACATGGTCTGCGGCGTGCTGAAGCGCTCCGCCAGATCGTGCAGCGGCGGCGGCTTGATCTGCGCTGGAAACGCGATCCCTTGCCCGATCAGCGGCGCGAACGCGCCGACCGGCAGCAGGAACGCGCTGGATGCGCCCAGCACCTCGTCGCAGAGCGCGTAGAACGGTGTCGCAACGTCGAAGGCGGGCGGCAGCCGGGTCATATGCTCGTAGAGCCGCTGGCTGGTCACGAACGGGCGCAGATGCTCGATGTAGCGCTCGCGCTCGCTGTACGAACGTCGGCTGAACATCGCGTAGAACAGCGTGACCATCACGCCCATCAGCAGGATCAGGTAGATCGGCGGCGCGGCGATCAGCAGGCTGGCGCCCATCACGCCGCCGTAGCCGAACGCCAGCAGCACCGCGTCCCGCCAGTGACGCATGAACCGCTGCTGCGGCAGCGTCTTTCCGGTGAACACCTCGTATCGCGCGACCGCCTGCCCCAAGCACAGCACCGCCAGCGTGATCAGCCCGGCGATCACGAAATCCGCATCGGCGATGTGGATCACCGCGTCGATCCGGGCGATCTCGCCGGAGGCGGCGCTCACCACCCGCAGCATCACCCACGCCACCAGCCCACCGACCAGCAGCAGAATCCCCGACGTGGTGATCAGCCACGGCTGCGCCCGGCGCCGCGCCAGATCGCCCATCATCCGCCGCGCCGGACCCGGTCGCAGCAGCGCGTCAATCGACAAGCCGATGCACAGCAGCACCCCCGCCGGATAGGTCAGTACCAGCAGCGGCACGCCCAGCAGCGACGGCGTCGCCACGATCTGCAAGCTGATCGCCTGCGTGTAAGTCGGGAACGGGTTGGCGACCAGCAGCAGCACCCACAGCGCCGCCGTCAGCAGAGCCGTCAGCCCGTACCACAGCCGGTGCCGCTGCCACAGCGTCGAATCCCGCAGCTCCCAGAAGCCCGTGTACCACAGCATCACCGTGTACCACGCGAACGGCAGGCTGATCACCGCGCTCAGCCCCAAGTACCACCACGCGCTCATGACGCCTTCCAGCGACACCGGGTTCAGCACCAGAATCACGGTATGGCTGATGAAGAACACGCCGCCCGTCAGCAAGCTCATGCCGATCAGCCATACGCCCCAGTTGCGCCGCTCGGCGTTGAGCAGCACCATGAAGCCCAGCCACAGCAGCAGAATCGTGTTCGCCAGCGAGAGCGTGATCGCCGCCCAGTACGCCAGCAGGTAGACCAGCATCAGCCCTCACCCTCCCAAGCCGTGCGCGCGCCGCGCTCGTCGGTCAGGTAAGCCGCGCCGTCCTCGTCCCAGCCGATCAGCCGCCCCGCCCGCACGATCAGCGCCGCCCGCGTCCGCGCGACTTTCTCATCGACGCTGGTTTCGTTCAAGCCCCACACCGCGTAAATCTGCCCGTTGGTTCGGCTGACCGTCCGCTTGTCCTGAAAGCCCAGCCGCGCCGCGATCTGCTCGTTAGTCATCCCCAGCGCCAGCATCCGCGCGACCACCTGCTCGTTCGGTTCCAGCAGCGCCATTGGCGATTCTTCGTCCTTCTGCCGCACTTCCTGCACCCGCGCCGCGATCTCCGGGTCAACCAGCCCCCGCCCGGCTGCCGCATCCCGCAGCAGCGGCACGATCATCGCCGGCAGCAGATAGTTCGACTTGCGCACGTAAGCGTAGTGGCTCAAGATGCCGGACCGTCGGAAATCGCGGTAATAAGCGTCGTCGTCCTGAATCGAGTAGAACACCACCGGCAGGCGCGGCAGCTCCCGCCGGATCGCCACCACCGCCTCAATCCCGTTGATCTGCCCGGCAAGCTGCACGTCCATCAGGATCACGTCCGGCGGTTGGTCGAGGCACATCCTCAGCGCGTCTTCGCCCCGCGCGGTCGCGCCGAGGACCTTGACCGCGCCCGTGTTTTCCAGCCCAACCCGCAGCGCCTCGCGCAGCTTGTCTCCATCTTCTACAATCAGCAAATTCAACACGCTCAATCACGCTCTCCGTTCTTGTCTCTCGTAGGGGCACGACAGGTCGTGCCCGGTTCTTGGCGTCTTGGCGATTTATCCTCTTGATTCTCTCATTCTACAGGCGATCCCGGTCAAGCACTCACGTGCGCTATAATCCCTTACATTCGCGTCAGGAGTCCGTAATGCGCCTCGTCTACCTCGCACTCGGCTGGTGCGGCGGCATCGTGTTCGCCGCCAGCCTCAGCCCGCGCCTGCCCCTGCTCTGGCTGGCGCTGGCGATCATGACGGCGCTGCTGGCGTGGCGCGTGAGGCGCGTCGAAGCGGTTGCCGTGATGCTGTTCATGCTCGGCGGTCTGCGGCTGGCGATCACACCCGCCACCAGCGCCATCGCCGCCAATAATGGCGCGGGCGGCATGACCGTCGAAGGCGTGATCGTCGCCGAGCCGGATCGCCGGGACGACCGGGTGCTGCTGCGCCTCGCCGCCGAAACCGTCACCCGCGCCGGATCGACCACGCCGACCGACGGCTTGGTGCTGGTCGATGCGCCGCCGCTCACCGACGCGCACTACGGCGACCGCGTCACCGCGACCGGGCTGCTGGTCGATCCGGGGCACAGCGATCGTTTCTCCTACGCGGATTATCTCGCCCGCAGCGGCGTCTACAGCCTGATGCAAGACAGCGCCGTGACCGTGATCCAGCCTGCCGCCCTCAGCGATCCGCTGATCGACCTGCGTGCCCGCGCCGCCGACGCCATCGACCGCGCGCTGCCGGAGCCGGAGGCGGGCTTGCTGGTCGGGATGCTGCTTGGCAACCAGCACGGCATCGCGCCGGAGGTCGCCGACGCCTTCGCCCAGACCGGCGCCTCCCACGTGATCGCCATCAGCGGCTTCAACATGGCGGTGCTGAGCGGCGTCGTGATCGCCCTGCTGCGCCGCCTGCGCGTACGTCCAGTTCCCGCCGCCGTGATCAGCATCGGCGTGATCGCCGCCTATACCCTGCTAGTGGGCGCGAATCCTGCGGTCGTGCGCGCCGCCCTCATGAGCGCCCTGCTGGTGATCGGGTTGGCGCTGCGGCGGGAGACCTATCTGCCCGCGTCGCTGGCGTTCGCGGCGCTGGCGCTCTCCCTGCTCAATCCGCTGGTGCTGTGGGACATCAGTTTTCAACTGAGCTTCTTCGCCACGCTGGGTCTGGCGCTGTTCGCGGGTCCGTTCTCGAACGGCTTCGACGCCCTGCTGACTCGCGGCTTCGCCCCGCCGCTCAAGCGGCTGATCGGCGCGCTGCTCACCGAGCCGCTGATGGTCAGCCTCGCGGCGCTGATCTTCACCCTCCCGCTGACCGCGCTCTATTTCGGGCAGGTCTCGCCCGCCATCCTGCTGATCAACCTGCTGGTGCTGCCGGTTCAGCCTGCCCTGCTGATTTTGGGCGGCGCGGCGGTGCTGACCGCCGCCCTCTCCCCGCTGATCGCGCAGGTACTGTTCTGGCTGGACATGATCCCGCTCTCGTGGACGATTGACGTGGTGCGGCTGTTCGCGCAAATCCCGACAGCCGAGCTGTTCGTCTCGCCCAATCTGATCGCCGCCTGCTTCATCCTGATCATCAGCGCGGCGATGGTTAAGGCGGTGCAGCCACGCTGGTCGTTCGATCTCGGCGGCTGGCTGACTCGGCGCGTGGTTTTGAGCGCAGCGCTGCTTTCCGGCGCAGGCATGATCGTGCTGATCGGCGCGCTCTACCTGAGCCGCCCCGACGGTCGCCTGCACGTGTGGATGCTGGACATGGGCGGCAGCGACGCGGTGCTGATCCAAACTCCGCGCGGCGCGCACCTCTTGATCGACGGTGGGAGCTACCCGTCCAGCCTGCTGACCGCGCTCGGCGACCGCCTGCCCTTCACCAACCAGTTTCTCGACGCCCTGTTCGTGACTCAGCCGGACGAGCGTCAGTTCGCTGCGCTCCCGACCGTGCTGGATCGCTACGACGTAGGCGTCGTCCTCAGCAACGGGCAGCCGAATCTCGGTGCTGCGTTCACGGCATTGCAAGCAAAATTGGCGTCGCATCCGGCGGTGAACCTGCGCGCAGGCTATACACTGGACACCGACGACGGGCTGCACGTCGAGGCGCTCAATCCGCCCGCGCTGCCCACGCTCGACGCCTCGCTGGACGCCAACGCGCTGGTGCTGCGCCTCACTTACGGCGACGTATCCTTTCTACTAACCTCGGAGTTGAGCGCCGCAGGTCAATCCGCGCTGTTGAAATCAAGCGAGCCGCTTCAGGCGTCGGTGCTGCAAATCCCACAGGAAGGCGCGCCCCGCGCGCTGGATCAGGACTTCCTGAACGCGGTTGCGCCGCAGGTGGCAGTGGTCGAGGGAACCGATCCCGACGCGGGCACGCTGGCGATGCTCGGCAGCATCCCGCTCTACCGCACCGATCAGGGCGGCACCATCCACCTTGCCACCGACGGTCACACGCTCTGGATCAATCAGGAGAGTAACTAAGTACAACCAAGTGAGATTCGGTGGGTTTTTGTAGGGGCGAGGCGTGCCTCGCCCGTTTTTATCCCACACAATCTATTGGGCTGTACTTAGACAAGGACTGAGTAAAAACTTGTTCCTTCGCAATCTAGGGTTACGAGGGCTGCCCCCTCTGAAATCGTAGGGGCACGACCTGTCATGCCCCCAGATCGTCTGTCTTTGACTCAGTCCTCAGTCCTATCTTTTAATGGGAGTACAGCCGTTGATACACGCCCGCCTCGTGCAGCAGTTGATTGTGCGTCCCCAATTCCACCAGCCGCCCCCGATCCAGCACGAAGATCAAATCGGCGTCCTCGATGGTCGAAAGCCGGTGCGCGATGATGAACGTCGTCCGCCCGATCATCAGCCGTTCCAGCGCCGACTGGATCAGCCGCTCGGATTCGGCGTCCAGCGCAGACGTGGCTTCGTCCAGAATCAGGATTTTCGGGTCTTTGAGGAAGGCGCGCGCAATCGTGAGCCGCTGGCGCTGCCCACCGGAGAGATAGCCGCCGTTCTCGCCCACCTCGCTGTAAATGGCTTTGGGCATCTTCTGGATGAAATCCCACGCATTGGCGGCGCGGCAGGCTTCGACGATTTCGGCTTCTTCCGCTTCCGGCTTGCCGTAGCGGATGTTGTCGTAGATGCTGCCGCTGAACAGCACCGGCGTTTGCAGCACCATGCCCACGTGCCGCCGCAGCGATTGCAGCATCAGATCGCGCACGTCATGCCCGTCGATGTACACGTGCCCGGCGTCCACGTCGTAGAAGCGTGGGATCAGGCTGACCACCGTGCTTTTCCCCGATCCGCTGGGACCCACCAGCGCGACTTTCTCGCCCGGCTCGACCACGAAGCTCATGTCCCGCAGCACCGGCCCCGGTTCATCCACGTTGTGATAGGCGAAGCTCACGTGATCGAATTCCACCCGACCCTCGATGGTCTCGACTTCCATCGCGGTCGGCAGATCGCGGATTTCCGGCTTCATGTCCATGATCTCGAACACGCGATCCACCGCCGCCATCGAGTTGGCGAACACCACGCCCAGTTCCGAGAAGCGCTGAAGCGGCGTGTACAGCGACGGCAGATACATGGTCACCGCGATCAAATCGCCGACCGTCAGCGCCCCGTTGATCACCTGCATTCCGCCGTACAGCATCACGATCAGCGGCGCGACGTTGACGATCACGCCCGTGATGGCGAGGTTGACGCTTTGCAGGTACACCCGGCGCATCGAAGTCGAAAGCAGCTTTTGCGAATCCCGGTCGAACGACTTCTCCTCGAAGTCCTCACGCCCGAAGGCGCGCACCACCCGGTTCCCGGCGATCTTCTCCTGCACGCTCCCGGACAGCGCCTCGATTTCCTCCTGCACTCGCAGGCTGGAAGTCTTGATCGCGGTCTGCGACTTGCGGAAGAAGAACAGGTAGAACGGGAACGTCACCAGCGCTACCAACGTCACGCCGCTGTCGATGGTCATCAGGAAGTAGAGAATCAGGATCAGCGAGATCAGGTCCATCCACACGTTGGTCAGCGCGCTGCCGACCAAGTTCTGCGCCACCTCGATGTCGCCGATCAGCCGCGCGACGATCCCGCCGGACTTGTGGCGGTCGAAGAACGACGCTGACATCCGCAAAATGCGGTAGTAAAGCTCGTGCCGCAGGTCGAACACCGAAATGTAACCGGACTTCCCGGCGTAATAATGGCGGATGTAGGTGAGCGGCGTCCAGAAAAAGATGAAGATCAAAATCAATCCGCCCACCGACGTGAACAAGGCGTTCATCTTCTCCTGCGTCGTGAGCGCCGTATTCAGGAACACGTCGTCCAGCAGATAGCGCGTCACCTGCGGAACCAGCAGCGGCACGCTGAATTTGACGATGCCGCCAATGCTCGCCGCGACCACCTGCCATTTGTAGGGACGCACGTAGCTGAGGAAACGAATGAAGTTATTCTGCGTTTCAGACGAAGAGTTTGCCATAGGCGTTGGGGTGTGGGTTGCGACCGTTTCATTATCGGGTTTGACCGAAGCGCGCGCAACCCTGAATTGGATATATCCTTTGGAATCCCTTAATGCTGCGCGATCCACCAATATAGGAAGAAGTAAACCGCTGCGGTCAGCGCCGTGAAGATCGAGGGCACCGCCGCGCGGTTTTTGCGCGCCCGCGTCATACCGACCGCAATCAGCGGAAACACCAGCATCCCCACGTTGATCACGAACATACCGAAGTCCAGCCGCCCGATTACCGGCGGAGTTCCCGGCACGTTGGGCGCGCTCACGCTCAGCTTGCCCACGATGGCGAACAGCAGCGTCCCGGCGATCAGCAGCGTGGGAACCATGTTCTTGTCTGGCATCAGCAGCAGCGCGATCAGTGCGAAGAAGAAGATGATGTACAAAAAGATACTCCAGATCAGCACCTGTCCGGTGCCGGGTTCGAGCAGGTGGAGAATGTCCTGAAAGTTGATGTTCATGAGAACACTCCTGAGCATGATGACAGAACAATACTATCATGCTATTCGGCTGTGATACTATAAGAGCTAGGTGTACACGAAACGGATGATCAGGATGCTGCGTCCCCGGTTTGACCGCTATTCCCAACGGTTCAATCGCTGGTGGATGACTAACCCGGCGATGACTCGCGCCCTGCCCGGCTATTTGCAGCGCGCGGTCGCCAACTTCATCAGCTACGGGCTGCGGCAGGCAGCCGCCCTCTCCTACTACGCCATCTTTTCGATCTTCCCACTCACCCTGCTGATGGCAATCGTGATCAGCCGTCTGGTCGGACCCGCCGTTGCCACCGTCCCGGTCGGCTTGGGGATTCAGCCCTTTCTGCCGCCCGCCGCCACTTCGCTCCTGAAGCTGTTCCAAACCAACCTCTCGCAGGCGGTGGAACAGGGCGCGTCCTTCAGCCTGCTGGCGGTGGTTGGCTTGATCTGGTCGGGGCTGGGGCTGTTCTCGAACATCACCACCTCGCTGGATTTCATCTTCCACGTGCCCTCGAACCGCAGTCTGTGGCGTCAGCGGCTCACGGCGGTGATCATGGCGTTTGTCCTGATCGTCCTGATTGTAACCTCGTTCCTCACCTCGGCGGTGCTGCGAATCGTCTCGGCGCTGTTTCTGGAGCATCCTAGCTCGTGGCTCAACGTCGGCTCGATCTTCGTGCCGCTGGGCTTGGACATGGTGATCTTCGCGCTGCTGTTCCGCTACGTCCCCGCGCGCCGCGTTCACTGGGATGCGGTCTGGCCCGCCGCGATTTTCGGCGCGGTCGGCTGGGAATTGGCAAAGACCGCCTTCGGCTGGTATTTGCTCAACGTCGCCAACTACCAGTTTATCTACGGCACGCTTTCGACCGGCATCGTCCTGCTGTTCTGGGCGTACCTGATCGCCTCGATCTTCCTGCTCAGCGCCGAATTCTGCGCCCAGTTGAACGAGTGGCTGCTAGATCGTCACTGGCAGCAGGAAACCGAGCAGTTTCTCGAAGGCAAAGCCTCACCGCGCCTCCCCAAAGGCACCAATGTGGAGTAAACTAGGCGGATAGTTCAGATGAGGAGTTCATGGACGTTTCGGCGCCGCACACATCCATGTGCCGGGCGCGCGACGTTCTAAGAGCATGTCGGATTCACCCGAATTGATACCTGATAGCGAGGACGCCGCGCCGATTGTGGACGAGCGCAGCCTCGCCCGGCGAATTGCGTTGCAGGCACTCTACGAAATCGATCTGGCGCATCACCCGGCGGGCGCGGTGCTGGCGATGCATTTGCAGGCGCAGAAGCCCAACCGCAAAGTTGCCCGCTACGTCGAGGACTTGGTACACGGCGTGCTGGACAATCAGGTGGTGCTGAATCAGGCGATTCGCAAGAATGCGCCGGAGTTCCCCCTCGACCAGATCGCCGTCATCGACCGGAACATCCTGCGCATAGCGATCTTCGAATTCGCCGTGCGCGCCCGGACTCCGGTGGGGGTTGCCATCGACGAAGCGGTCGAGCTGGCGAAGTTGTTCGGCGCAGACGGCGCATCCAGTTTCATCAACGGCGTGCTGGGCACGATTGCGGACGATGCCGACTGGCTCGAAAAAGTTCGTGAAATGGAAAGCGGTAAAAATGGCGACCAAACTCCAACCGCCCCCGACGCTTCCTCCTGAGACTCCCACTCCGGAGGGCGAGGGACACGAGCTGCGCATGTCGCTGCTCGAACATCTCGAAGAACTGCGCGACCGCCTGTTCAAGGCGGCAATTGGTCTGATCATCGGCTCCGTCATCGGCGCCCTGTTTGCGGGCGACATCTTTCACTACCTGCTCACGCCCTACGGTCGTCCGGCGCAGATTCTCGACCCGACCGGATCGGTCACCAATTATTTCCGGGTTGCGCTGCTGTTCGGCGCCATCATCGCCATCCCGCTGATCACCTATCAGTTGTTGATGTTCATCCTGCCCGGCTTGACCCGCAGAGAACGACGCATCGTCCTGTCCTCGCTGCCCGCCATCACCTTGCTGTTTCTGATCGGCGTCGGCTTCGCGTGGTTCATGATGCTCCCCACCGCGATCAACTTCCTGTCCAACTTCCACTCCGACATTTTCACCACTCAGTGGACGGCGGACGGCTATCTCGGCTTCGTCACCTCACTGCTGTTCTGGATGGGCGTCGCCTTCGAGACGCCGCTGGTCTTTTTCGTGCTGGCGTTTCTCGGCTTCGTGCAAAGCCGCCTGCTGATCAAGAACTGGCGCATCGCCATCGTCGGCGCGTCGGTGGTCGCGGCGGTGATCACCCCGACCGTCGATCCGGTCAACATGTTTCTGGTGATGGCGCCGCTGCTGGTGCTCTACGCATTGAGCATCGTGCTGGTCGGCATCGGGACGCGGCTGGGTGGTCATACTGGGTGAGTACCATTCGCATTTTCGGCGTCCCGATGGACTTGGGGCAGCGGCGGCGCGGCGTTGATATGGGTCCCAGCGCCCTCCGTTACGCCGGGTTGCAGCAGCGGCTTGAACGGCTCGGTTATCAGGTCTGCGACGGCGGCAACCTCGCCGTCCCGGTGGTCGAGGAAGTCAGCCACGACCCCGACGACGGACGCGCCCATAATGCCAGCGCCATCGGCAAAGTCTGCCGCGACCTGCACGCGCAGGTTCGCGCCGCCCTCGAATCCGGCGAGATCGTGATCACGCTCGGCGGCGATCACAGCATCGCGCTCGGATCAGTCTCCGCCGCCCTCATGCAGTCCCCGCGCGTCGGCGTCCTGTGGATCGACGCGCACGGCGATTTTAACACCCCCGAAACCACGCCCTCCGGCAACGTGCATGGCATGGTAGTCGCCGCGTTGATGGGCAGATGTCCTGAAGTCCTCACCCTCGGCGACACCCGCTTGCAACCCGACCAGATCGTCCAGATCGGCATTCGTGACCTCGACGCCGAGGAAAAAATCGCGCTGGCGGGCAGCGGCATCAAAGTGATGACCATGCGCGACGTGGACGAGAACGGCATGGCGACGGTGGTTCACGCCGCGCTGCGCGCGTTGGGCAGCGTCGATGCCATCCACGTCAGCCTCGACATGGACTCACTCGAACCGAAGATCGCGCCCGGCGTCGGCACGCCCGTCCCCGGCGGACTGACCTACCGCGAAGCCCATCTGCTGCTGGAAATGCTGGCGGACGACGGGCGCGTGCGCTCGCTAGATATTGTCGAGGTCAACCCGATCCTCGACGAGCGCAACGCCACCGCGCAGGTCGCCGTCGAACTCGCGGCGAGTTTGTTCGGCTCACGCATCCTTTAATGCTCGAAAAACCCGATCCGCCTGACGACCAATTCGCCACCCATCTCCGCGACCGCCGCCGCGATTGGCTCTTGGCTTCTGCCCATCCGGGTCTAAAATCCGGTCACGAATGACAACCGACAGCGAAGAACTCTCCGATGCTCAATCTCCTCAACCGACACAAACATGCGAGGCGCATCCTCGTGCTGGGACTGGACTGCGCCAGCCCACATCTGATTTTCGACCAGTTTAAAGCCGATCTTCCGACCTTCTCCCGGCTGATGCAGTCCGGCATGTGGGGCGAACTGGAATCCTCGATTCCCTGCATCACCGTGCCCGCCTGGGCGAGCATGACCAGCAGCCGCGATCCGGGCGTGCTGGGGGTCTACGGCTTTCGCAACCGCAAGGACTACTCCTACGACCACCTCGTGACCGCCAACAGCCAGTCGATTCAGGTCAAGCGCGTCTGGGATTACTTGAGCGATGCGGGCAAGCAGTGTGTGCTGGTTGGCGTGCCCCAGACCTACCCGGTGCATCCCATTAACGGTTCGCTGGTCAGCGACTTCCTCACGCCGGGCAGCGATGTGAGCTTCACCTACCCCGCCATCCTCAAGTCGGAGGTGTTGAAGCTCTATCCGCATTACAAATTCGACGTGAGCAACTTCCGCAGCGAAAACAAGCAGCGCCTGCTCCAAGACCTGCTCGACCTCACCGCCATGCAGACCGGGCTGGTCAAGCACCTGATGAAGACCAAGCCGTGGGACTTCTTCATGTTCGTGAACATCGGCGTGGATCGGCTGCATCACGGCTTCTGGCATTTCCACGATCCGGCGCACCGCCTCTATACGCCCGGCAATCCCTACGAACACGCCGTCCGCGACTACTATAAGATGATGGACAGCTTCGCCGCCGAGCTGCTCGAAATCGCGGGCGACGAGACCAGCGTCCTCGTGGTCAGCGATCACGGCGTCTCGCGTATGGACGGCGGCATCTGCATCAACGAATGGCTCTGGCAGAATGGCTGGCTCTCGTTCAAGACCCCGCCCAACGGCATCACCCGCATCGAGGACTGCGAAATCGACTGGGCGCACACCCGCGCGTGGGCGAGCGGCGGCTACTACGGGCGCGTGTTCCTCAACCTGCAGGGGCGCGAGCCGCAGGGCACCATCCCGCCGGAGCAGTTCGAGGTCATGCGCGACCTGCTGGCGTCCGGGCTGGCAGGCATCCCCGATCCCGATGGCAAGCCGCTCCATACACAGATTTTCAAGCCGCAGGAGATTTATCAGCAGGTGAACAACATCCCGCCGGATTTGCTGGTCTATTTTGGAGATTTACACTGGCGCGCGGTCGGCAGTGTGGGCTTCGGTCGCCACTGGACGCTCGAAAACGACACCGGACCTGACTACGCGAACCACGCCGTTCAGGGCATGTTCATTCTGAACGAGCCGGGCAAACCCGGCGCGGGTCGGGTCGAGGGACATCAGTTGATGGACATCGCCCCCACCCTGCTGGATCGCTTCGGCTTACCCATCCCGCCGGAAATGCAGGGCAAGGTGATTTAGGCGACTGCGCTCTGTAGGGGCGCGGCGTGCCGCGCCCGCTGATCATCGTGATCTCTATTCCTCAACATCATCGGCGGTCACCGGGACGGCGTCCCGTCGCTGCTTCTTCAGCACCGCCGACTTCAACTGACCGCAGCCCGCATCAATGTCGATCCCGCGCCGCACTCGCACCGTCGCCGGGATGCCGTACTCGCTCAAAATGGCGATGAACGCATCGATCCGCCCCTGCGCCGACGGACCGCCGTGATAGCCGCTGGTCAGGTTGAGCGGGATCAGATTGACGTGGCAGTGAACCCCCTTCAGCAGCCGACCGAGCGCGTGCGCCTGCTCCGGCGTATCGTTCTCGCCCTGAATCAGCGTCCACTCGAACGATATGCGCCGCCCGCTTTTTTCCACGTAATCCCGGCAGGCGTCGATCAACTCCGCCAGCGGATAGCGCTTGTTGACCGGGAGCAGCGCTTCGCGCTCGGCGTCGGTGGCGGCGTGCAGGCTCACCGCCAGCTTGACCTGCAAGCCCTCGTCCGCGAACCGCCGGATCATCGGCACCAGCCCCACCGTGCTGACTGTGATGTGCCGCGCGCCCATCCCCAAGTCGCTCATCAGGCGGCGGATCGCCTCCAGCGTGGCGTCGTAATTGTGGAACGGCTCGCCCATGCCCATCAGCACCACGTTGGTCAGCCGCTCGTCCCGCGTTTCCAGATCGCGGGCAAAAAAGAGCGCCTGCTCGAAAATCTCGTCGGCGCTCAAGTGGCGGGCGAAGCCCATTTGTCCGGTCGCGCAAAAGACGCAGCCCATCGCGCATCCGGCTTGAGTTGAAATGCAGGCGGTGCGCCGCTCGTCGTCATACTCCATCAGCACCGCCTCGATCAACTGACCGTCGTGCAGCCGGTACAGTCGCTTGATCGTCCCGTCATGGCTGATCTGCTCGGTTTCCAGCGTCAGCTTGCCCAGCGACGCTTCGGCAGCCAGCCGATCCCGCAGGCTTTTCGGCAGGTTAGTCATCGCCTCGAACAGATCGACCCGTTTTTCATACAGCCATGACCAGACCTGCTTGGCGCGAAAACTCGGCTCGCTCCACTCTGCCAGCAGGTTCGCCAGCGCGTCCGGTGAGAGTTCGTACACATCGATCATCGTCGATTACCCAATCGAAACAACAGAAACACGAGCAGCGCCAGCACCAGCAGCAGGAAAGTCGCGGCT
Source organism: uncultured Chloroflexia bacterium (assembly GCA_963814185.1). Taxonomy (GTDB): domain Bacteria; phylum Chloroflexota; class Anaerolineae; order Aggregatilineales; family Phototrophicaceae; genus Flexifilum. Next base: position 2,377,801 of record CAWFCF010000004.1, read on the forward strand.
CCGGCTTGCACCCCCGGCTGAGTGATGGCGGTTTGCAGCGGCGTCGGTGTTGGCGTGACCGTCAGCAGGCTGCCCGGCGGGCGCGGCGTGACCGTCGGCGGGCGCGGTGTATGGGTCTCGGAGGGCGTGACCGTTGGCGGCGGCGCATAGGTGCCCCGGTAGCCGCGCGGCGTGGTGCTTGCCGTCGGCGTGACCGTCGGCGTATCGGTCGCGGTCGGCGTCACGGTCGGCGTATCGCTTGCCGTCGGCGTCACGGTCGGCGTCACGGTCGGCGGCTGGTACGGCGTGATCCCGTAGTCCGCGTCGGCGCTGCGGGTGAACAACCACTGCTGCCACGCCGCGATCAGCCCGGAAAGCGGCACCGTCATCGCCTGCTGATACGCCGCGTCGAAATCCGGCGCATCCACCCGCGCCAGATCGAACAGCCCCGCCGCGCCGATCTGGTTAGCGATATACAGTATCACGCCAAAGCTCTGCGCACGCCACAAGGTCGAATCTTGCGCCGCGCCCATGTCCGCCAGCGAGAGCAGCGTCCCCGCCCGCGCCGCCTGCTCCGCCGGGGGCTGGAGCGCGTTTTTGGGCGTCGGCGCGTAGAACTGAGCCAGCCCCTCGCTGAACCACGCCGGGACGTCTTTGCCTTCCCACAGCGGCGCGTAAGCCTGCCGCGCCAGCGCCGCGACCGTATAGGCTTCGGCGGTCGTGTCTGAAGGAATCACCAGCAGGTGATAGCCTGCCAGCGCCGCGTCCGTGATCCCGGCGTCGCAGGTCACGGACTCGCCGTCCGCCCCAACTGCGATTTGCTGGGTGTCGTCATCCGGCGATGGCGTGCAGCCCGGCGCCATCGGGTAGATCAGCAGATTGTCGTCGATCTGAGTCCCGGTATTTTGTTCCAGCAGCGACCGCACCTGCGGCAGCGCGTCCAACAGCGGAGCCATCGCGCGCGGCGCGGTGACGTTGAAATGCCCCTGCGGGTCGAGCGAGCGCTGCCAGTCGAAACGGGGATCGCTGAAGGTGAACGAATCGTCCAGCGATCCGCTGCTGCCGTCGGCTGCCGTGAACGCCCACTCGTAGCTGATCGCCCCGAACAGCGGCGGCGGATTGTCCGCCGGAATCCGCCACGTGTAGACCAGCCGCGCTTCCGGCTCGCCATAAGACAGCGACGCCTGCTCCACGTCCACGTTCAACAGGATCGGCACGCCGCCGTCAGGTGTGATCGTCAGCGTCGCGCCCGTGATCTCGGTCGCCGGGATAGTCAGGTTGACCGAGAAGCGGATCGCCTGCGGGAAAATGATCTCCACCGAGCCGTCGCGGACGAAGCCGCTCACCGCCAGCAGCAGCAGCGCGGTCAGCAGATTCATACGCCGCCGCCCAGAACCGCCAGCGCAAGCTGGATGAAGTCGTACAGGAAATGCGCCAGTATCGACGCGCTGGTGCTGAAGCGCTCCCGCAGCCAGCCGAGGATCAGCGAGACCACGAAGATCAGCAGCGTCGCCGGGGTGAGCGTGTACTGCGTGTGCAGCACCGCGAAAAACAGGCTGGTCAGCCAGAGACCAAACACCGGCTGAAGCGCGCCGCGAAAGAAGATTTCCTCGCCGAACGCCACCACCAGCGAGATCAACAGCGCCGTCGGCAGCGTGTTAAAGGACTGCGCCAGTTGATCCGAGGCGGCGGTTTGCTGCTGAAGCTCCTGCGGCGAGACCAACTGCGACCAGACCAGACCGAAGCCGATCACCAAGCCGATCAGCAGCAGCCCCGCCCCAATCCCCCAGTTGAGGTCTTGCGCGGTCGGCAGCCGCAGCCCCAGCCGATTCAGCGTTTGCTGGGGCGAGCGGCGCAGCAGCAGCCCCACGCCCAGCAGCGCCGCGAATATCCACAGCACGTCCTCGTACAAAATGTCGCCCAAGCCGAGGCTGCTGGTCTGAATGCTCTCCGCCATCCCCGAAAGCCCGCCGCCCACCACGAAATCGCTGACCGTCAGCACCACCATCGCCAGCATCAGCACCCACGCGGTCGAATGCAGCGCCGAGTCAGGGTCATAGCTGGCGGTCGCGGGCAAAAATCGCCGAATTCCCCTGCGCACCCGCGCCGACGCTACCACGCCGACGCTGAACAGGCAGATCAGCACCGTCAGCACCATGTTGATGATCGCCCCGGTGGGGTCGATCTGCGGAAGCTGCATTTCAGCGGGCATGGGGACGAACGCAAGCTGAAAGATGAACAGGCTGTACAGAAATTCCAAAATCGCCGCGCCGTACAGCAGCCAGCGCAGCAGATTGCTCCGTGTGCCGCTGATCTGCTCCTGATTGGCGAGGTAGATCGCGGCGCTGATGTAGATCAGTCCGCCGAGGATGCTGAAGGCGTTGGAAATGTCCATGCAGGTATCGTCGCCCGATTCGTTGGGCACATTATACACTGCCCCCGCGAAGATTTCCGGCATTGACCGAGCGCCGCGCGCTATGCTAGAATGCACCTATCCCTTTCGGAGGGATGGCCGAGTGGTTTAAGGCGGTGGTCTTGAAAACCTCTGTGCCCAATAGGGCACCGTGGGTTCGAATCCCACTCCCTCCGCTCGGTGAGCGCACCGGGGGAGGTGCCAGAGTGGACGATTGGGGCCGCCTGCTAAGCGGTTATACGAGGGTAACCTCGTATCGCAGGTTCGAAATCCTGTCCTCCCCGTATCAACTAGAACCCATGCACTTGAGTGGGTTCTCTTGTTTTCCTCTTGCGATTCAGGTCTCGCCTTTGCACAATTTATACATCAAAACTAGTTCTTCTTACATATTACAATATATTCATGGGACATAGTTTTAACTGTTTCGCCAGAGTGATTTGTAGGCGAGTTTTTTGCGGGCATCACTTTGTTGCTTAAACGCCGCACATAAGTCGAAAGATGCCTAAAACCGTGCTGTTCGAATTGTTCGACGATAAACTGATCAGTTGGCAACTCTATCTGTTTAACCGTGCGATTCCCTACGATGTAAATTGCTGTGCCGCGTTGTTTGACACAACGGCTAACTTCTTGTATAGACTGCGCGAGATCAAAATAGAAACTGGAAACTTCGAGTGCTCTTTTCGCTGACTGCTTATGTATAGCTGCAATAGCTGGGCAGATTATACCTTTATCGTATAACGTTTGTCCCGACTTGCCACCCATCAACCGCTTATCTAATTGACGAGCAGCGGATACGCCTAGCCACTCATTTGCAAACATCGAGAACTGACCGTAAGCTACGGTTGTTTTGCTATCACCGTAAGGTGGACTAGTTAACACAACGTCGTAAGTCCGATCTTGTAGATGTGCAAAGTTGTCCGTAAATCGCGTCTGACGTGACTCAAGTTTCGGTAAATAGTAGTTGAGATAATCTCGAACTACCCGCGCCAGTCTCTCCAAGAAAATACCCAGAACATTTACCGAGAATTCTGTAATGTTAGGAATTCGGTACAGCTTGAATTCGTTCTTTCTCGTGTAAGAACATTGTCGAATTGTTTCTGCAAAGGGAACATAAAACAACTGCCGAACGCTTGGGTCATCTATGAGATCAATTTTAGTCTTTAGTTGTGCCAGTTTCTTAAGGACACTTGGCTGAAACCAATATGCTGCATTCGTAACATTTGGCTCGTCGTATTCTAGCGTTTCGTCCAAAGACATCGTCGAATTGAAATAATCCAGCCATCTGTGAATCAGGTGTGCGGGCACAGGGGTAAATTTAGCGCGGCAGATCAAGAGAGCTAAAGGATTGAGATCACATCCAGCAAAAGTATCAAAATCAAAATCCAGCGCCGCCGCAAATGATGAGCCTGAGCCACAATAGGGATCAAGCATACTTCCACGTGTCAAACCTAGTTCGCGTAAAATTGCAATTCCGATTTGCGGCAACATACTCGCTGGATAAGGATGCAAATTTGGATAGTAATCTGAGTAGGTTTGACCAGCAAAGTCGAAACGAGAACTATGGACAACTGCATACTTCATAAGTCAGTCACTTCACGGAATAGATTAGGCAAATCTTTGTCAGCAATTCGAAAACCGGTTCCATGATTGCGTGCTCTAGTTACTGCATCATGTAGTCTGAGATCAAGAAAAATCGTACCCTCACGAAACTGATCCGCCAACAATTCTGCCGATGGATTCTTCATCAAACGCGCCCTTGAATAGTGAAAATACTCTACATCTCCTCGCATCTCTGCAAAAGTGGAAACAACGATCAAAGCTGGAATCTTGCGTATGAATTGTTGTACCAAAGATTCTAAATTCCAAATAGCGATAATATTACCTGAAATATGACGGACTGAAACTTGCTCTTTCTCAACATATAAGAATAGACCCGCACTGTTCGGTCTAAGTAGCATGGTGTAATACATGCCGAATCGTCCATTTACGTCTGGGGAACCGTATTGACGAATAGCTTCTAAAGGCTTCATTTGCCAAACTTTTCGATTGAAAGTAAATAGCGTAATGAGGCTCGGTGAATTTACTCGATGAGCTTTCAGTTCGATGAGACCTAAATCCGGTGAGGCGATATTGTTTTCTGGCAGATCGAGTAAGTCTTCGAGCGTTTTTCCTACCCCTGTAGGTCCGCGACGATGTGAAGCCACAAATCCTTGACTCTTCAGGTCGTGAAATCTCGTCACAAATTCGTCCAGTTCCATGAATGCGTCCTATTGTATGTCCTTCCATGCATTTTATCTCATATACTATCGGTGAGCGCTGCGGCAGTTAAATCCCTCGTGCCATCGGATCAACGGTGGATCAAAGCCCGGCGAAATTCTGTGCTTCCCTCCGCAGCCCGGCGACGAAATCGTTCTTGCCGCCCTGCGCCGGGTGGCGAATTTTCACGCACGGCACGCCCATCGCCGTCAGCAGCCCAAACCCGACGTTGCCCACCGCGATCACCTGTTTCGGCTGGAAGATGTCCAGCAGATCGCCCACGAACGGCTCGCCGATCTTGACCTCGCTGGCGCGCGGCTTGCGGTTGCTCAGCGGATTGCCCGGTTGATGTGGGTGAAACGGAAACGCTCCCCAAACCAGCGGCACCATGCCTAGTTCCGGCAGGATACTCCACAGGATGGTCGAGGTCTGCTCGCTCTGGGTCGCCTCGAAGCCCGGCTCCACCACGTCCTGATAGCCCCGCTCGATGCCCAACATCCCCAGCGCTGGAACCCCCTCGCGCAAAATCCGGCGGCTGACCATCGGCACGCCCGTCAGCCGCATCCCGCGATAGCCCGGCGCTTCGGCGATCAGCGCAATCGGCGACTGCCGCGCCGCGATCTGCTCCAGATAGCGCTGCAAATTGGCGCGTCGAACGGCGTTATACGGGTTTTCGCCCGCGCCATATTGGTTAAAGGCATCCGGCTCGGTTTGAACCGCCGCTAATCGCACAATCAACTCGGAAATATCGCTCATGTTCAAAGATTCTCGCTCACTTTACGCGAAGGGATCGGCTCAAGCGGCTCACACAGAGCGGCTTTGCTCGGCATCGGCGATCTGCCGCGCAAACCAGCGATGAATGTCGTTCTGCTGCACCTGCGCCGCCAGCCGAGCCGCCCGCTCGTGACGCTCCTCGGCGGGCATGGTCAGCGCCCGGTAGATCGCCTCTCGCGTGGCATACACGTCGTAAGGCGAAATCAGCAGCGGCGCGTCGCCCAGTTCTTCGGCTGCGCCCGCTTCATCGGAGAGGATCACCACCCCGTCTCGCTGATTGAGCGCCGCCCCTTCCTTTACTACCAGATTCATCCCGTCCGCCAGCGGATTCACCATCAGCATATCGTACAGGCTCAGCGCGGCGATGGCACGGTTGTAGTTATTGCCCAGCAGCACCCGCACCGGCTCCCATTCGCCATCGCCCAGCGTCGAGTTGATCTCCCCGATCAGGGTCATGATGTCGCGCAGGTAGTGGCGGTACTCGGAGACTTCGGTGCGCGACGGCACCAGCAGCGCCAGCAGGTCGATCTTCCCCTGATATTCCGGGTAAGCGTGCAGAAAATTGCGGAAAGCCATGAACCCGCGCAGGATATTTTTGCTCGGCTCCACCCGGTCGATGCGCAGCAGCAGCTTATGATCGCGGTAGCGATTGCTGAACTGTCGAACGTGGCGCTGCACCTCCGGGCTTTGCAGCTTTTCGTGCAGAAACGCCGGGTCGACCGAGATCGGATAGGGTGCAGCGTCGATGCGGTGCCCGTGATAGCTAATCCCGCGCCACGGCTTGACCACCCGCACGTCGGTCAGCGTATCCGCGCAGGTTTGCAGAAACCGCCGGGTATCCCGCTCGGTCTGAAACCCCAGCCGATCCGCGTGCAGCATCGCGTCGATCAGGTCGCGCCGCATGGCGAGCGGCAGCACGCGCCACGCATCCGCGCCGGGCCACGGGATATGCAGGAACGACTGAATGATCACCTGATCGCCCACCTGCTCGCGTAAAAAGCGCGGCAGCAGATACAGATGATAATCCTGCGGCATCACGATCACCTGTCCATCCAGCCCATCAATACTATCGGCGACCGCCTGCGCCAATTGGCGGTTGACCGCCGCATAGCCTTCCGACCACGCATTCCACACGGTTTCGTCCAGCACGGGCGAGCGCGGCGTATCGTACATCTGGTGCTGCACGAACCACAGCAGCGGATTGCTGATGACGTTGTAGTAAGCGTGATACTGCGCCGGGTTGGGGATCACCAACTTGATCTTCATGCCTTCAACCGTCTGCACGCCGTCGCCGACCTGCGAGAGCCATTCGCGGTCGCCTTTGCTCAACGCGCACGAAATCCAGAGCACGTCATAATCGCGGGCGACCGCGCTGATCGCCGTGACCAGCCCGCCGGAACCGCGCTTGAGGCGAAGCTCACCCTCCCGAAACGAGAACGCGAACGGTCCCCGGTTGGACACAATCACCACGTGCGTTTGCATGAATCCCCCGTAGATTACTGGACAGATGGAAGCTGCTCGCCAATCCAATTGAGCAAAGCAGCCGTGTCGTCGACGCCCTCCGCGAACAGATCGGCGTGCTGGGTGATTTCCGGCGGCGTGCTGGAATGGAGAATCCCAACCGAGAGCGCCAGCAAATCGCGCTGCGGATCGTCGGCAAACCGTTTCAGAGCGCGCATCGCGTCCACGTCGGTGAGGTCGTCGCCCAAAAACAGCACACTGTCGAGGCGATACTCATGGACGACTGCCTGTGCCGCCGTGCCTTTGGTCAGCTTGACCGGCGGCTTGATCTCCCAGACGAACTGTCCCTCGCTCAGTGCAAGTCCGTAGCGGGCACACAGCGGGTGCAGCATCTCATACAGGCTTTGTCGCGCCTCCGCTGGGTTCTGCGCCAGACGGTAATGCACCGATGCGGTGACGCCCTTGTTTTCGAGGATCACGCCGGGGAGGTCCGGCTCGCCGAATTCCTTGAGCAGCTTTTGCAGTGGCTCGACCCAGCGCTGCGCCAGCGGCACGGTTTCTACCCGCCCCTCGTGCCAGAAATCCATGCCGTGATTGCCGTAGTAGACCAGCCAGTCACGCGGGAAGCGGCTGCGCAGGTCAGCGACGGCGCGCCCGGACACCAACGCGATCACGCTGACTCGGTCGTGAAGCCTGTCCAGCGCTCGCGCCGTCGCCGGGCTGATCAGCGCGTCCTGCGGTCGCGTCACGAACGGGCTGAGCGTGCCGTCGAAGTCGCTGATGACTCCGAAGCGAGGTTGTGTGATCAGCTGCAGCAGTTGATCCCGATGCTGTGACCAGTGGCGGCGTTTGAGCGCATCGTCACGGTGCAACGAACTGCACCTCGAACATCCACGGCCACAGCTTGCCCGTGATCAGATAATCCTGCTTCGCCGGGTCGTAGGCGATCCCGTTCAGCACCGCCTCGCTCGACGTGAGGCTGGCGCGCTGATCCGGCGTCAGCAGGTTCGAGGCGTCCACCACCGCCGTCACCTGACCGCTGGCTTTGTCGATCCGCAGGATGTTATCGGTGTGCCACACGTTCGAGTAAATTGAATCGCCCACACATTCCAGCTCGTTGATCTGGGTCACGGGCTGGTCGTGCAGGGTCACGGTCAGGTGGTTCACCGCCGCCAGCGAATTGGCATCGCGCTCGGTGATCTGCGCGCTGCCGTCGCTGGTGTACAGGTGATCGCCGTCGTAGCACATGCCCCAACCTTCATCGCTGTAGGGGAACGTGCCCTCGACCTCGAACGTGTCCGCGTTGTAGACGAAACCGATCCCTTCCTGCCACGTCATTTGCAGGATGTGGTCGCCCACCATCGAAATGCCCTCGCCGAAGTCCTGCGGCGGCAGATTCACGCTGCGCAGCACTTCACCCGTCGCGGGATCGACTTCGCGCAGGGTCGACAGCCCATAGCGCCCGGTGCTTTCGTACAGATGCCCGTTCGCCAGAAACAAGCCCTCGGTGAACGCGGTCGGATCGTGCGGATAGGTCGCCACGATCTGCGGAACCAGATGCGCGACGGGCGTAACCCCGAACACCGCCTCGATGGTATCGCAGGCGGCGAAGGCGAACGTAAAGATCACCAAGACCAGCAGCAGAAGATGCTTTCTCAACCAGACGAGGCGCAAAACGCCCTCCTTCACAGGACACAGATTTGAACTCAAGAGAATGGGGCAGCGACGGAAATTCAGCGCTTGAGCTGCTCGTAATACTTCTTGCGGAACTTGGCGACCTTCGGCGCGATCACCACGCGGCAGTAGCCTTGCTCCGGGTGATGCTGGAAATATTCCTGATGATAGTCCTCCGCCGCATAGAAGTCCTCGACCGGCTTCACCTCGGTGACAATCGGGTTATCCCACAGATGCGCCGCCTCTAAATCCTTGATGGTCTGCTCCGCGACCGCCTTCTGCTCCGGCGAGTGGTAGAAGATCGCCGAGCGGTACTGCGTCCCTACGTCCGCGCCTTGACGATTGAGCGTGGTCGGGTCGTGAATGGTGAAAAACACGTCCAGCAGATCGCGGAACGTCACCACGTCGGGATCAAACGTGATCTGCACGACTTCGGCGTGTCCGGTCGACCCGGTACAGACCTGCTCGTAAGAGGGATCGCTCACGTGACCGCCCGCATAGCCGGACACTACGTCCTCGACGCCCTTCAGATCGTCATAGACCGCTTCCAAGCACCAGAAACAGCCGCCCGCGAGGGTTGCGACTTCGCTGCTCATTCTGCCATCCTTCGATTGAATACTCGTGTGTAACTCATATTATAACATATCACCCCAAACCGATGGCGATCACGCCGCTGACGATGATCACCGCCCCGGCGACGCGGCGGCGAACGTTCCCCTCAGCCAGCAACCGCGCACCCAACAGCGTCCCGATCAAGACGCTGCTTTCTCGCATCGGCGCGACGTAGCTCACCGGGCTGAAGCTGAGCGCCGTCAGCACCAAGATGTACGCCAGCGGCGCCAGCACCGCCACGCCGATCACCTGCCGCCGATGATCGCGCCATTCCCGGCGAACCAACTCGCCGCGTCGCGCCGCCATCGGCAGCAGCACCACCACCCGCGCGAAGGTGCAGACCCAGTCCAGCAGCAGCGGCGGCACCTGATAGACTGACACCGCCTGCTTATCCCAAAGCGTATACGACGCGATCGTCACCCCGGTGAGCAGCGCGAACGCGACTCCCGCGCCCGCGTGCCGCAGTTTTCGCGGATCGCCCGTCATCACGAAGATACCTGCGCCGATCATCAACGCGCCGCTCAGCGCCAGCAGCGAGGGACGCTCGCCGAACAGCGCCACCGCCGCCAGCGTCGAAAGCAGCGGACCCGTCCCGCGCGCCAGTGGATACACCAGCGACAGATCGGCGGCTTGATAGGCGCGGGTCAGCAGCAGGAAATACGCCAGTTGCAGCAGCGCCGACCCGCCCATGAAGATCACCTGCGGGACGCCGAGCGGGACGGTGCTGGTCAGAAACAGGATCACGATCAGCGGGGCGTAGATGCAGGCGGCGATCAGGCTGTAGAGCCAGACGAACGGAATCCCGCCGTTGGCTTGCTTGGTGAGGTAATTCCAGCTTGCGTGAATGACCGCCGCGCAAAGGACAAGGATCAGGGCGAGCGAGGACATCAAGAGTCTCCTATGGCGACGGCGTTACTCTGGAAAGATTTAACATATTTGAGTGACGGACGTATTGCTATTTTAATGAATTTAACGTATTCTTAAAGTGTTCTTAAACTTTAGGTGTGGGCTGGGTAAGACATTTTGGCGCTAGTCGTTATCTTGGTTCTTATTTTTGGCTACGGTTATTTGGATGGTGTTATTGTGTCGGCGAGCATCGTTTCTGCGGGGATTTCCTCAGGCGCGCTCAGCAGTCGCAGGGCGTTTTGGTTGGCGGCGGTGAGCATGTTCGCGGGGCCGTTTCTGTTGGGCACAGCAGTGGCGACCACCATTGGCGCTCAGTTGATCGCGCCCAACGCGACCACCTTGCCTGTGATCGGTGCGGGACTGGCTGGCGCAATTCTGTGGGGACTGCTCGCCCTGTGGTTTAGGCTTCCCGTGAGCATTTCGCAGTCGCTGATTGGCGGACTCATCGGCGCGACCTGGGCGGGCTTCGGGCTTCACGCCATCATGGCGCAGGGTCTGGTCAAAACGCTGCTTGGGCTGTTCTTCTCGCCCATATTGGGCTTGATCGGCGGCTACCTGATCGTCAAACTGAGCTACCGTCTCCTGGCGGGAGCATCGCCACATCTGAATGTATGGCTGCGACGGTTGCAAGTGCCGCTCTCGATGCTGATGGCGATCAGCTTCAGCGCCAACGACTGCCAGAAGATCATGGGCATCCTCATACTGGCGCTGGTTGCCTCTGGGAACATGCAAACGTTCGAAGTGCCCCTGTGGGTCGTCATGTTCAGCGCGGCAGCGGTAGGCGTCGGATCGCTGGTGGGGAGTTGGCGGCTGGTGCATACCATCGGCGGCAAATTCTACAAAATCCGCCCGATTCACGGCTTCGGCGCGGATTTGGCATCCGACATTGTGCTGTTCGGGGCAGCGCTGCTCGGCGGACCCGTGAGCGGCTCGCAGATCGTGACCACCGCGATTGTGGGTGCAGGCAGCGCCGACCGGATTCAAAAAGTGCGTTGGGGTGTGCTGAGAGGCATTCTCGCCGGGTGGATACTGACTATCCCGCTTTCGGCGCTGGTCAGCGCGATCTGTTATGTGGTGATAAAAGGGGCGATCACATGAACGTAGCTGCGACGCTTCGCGGTGGCTTTCGAAGCTGGTTCCACCACCGACCCAACCATTTCATCGAACGAATGCGCGAGCAGGCGTTCGTGGTCGCGCTCGGAACCGAATCACTGGTCGATTACATGGAGCATCCCAATAAAAAGAACGCGATCCGCGTCCGCGAGTTGGAAAAACAGGCGGATGAGGAGCGGCGCATGTTGATCGACGAACTCAACCGCAGCTTCGTCACGCCGATTGACCGTGAAGACCTGTTCGCCCTCTCGCGCGCCATCGACGACGTGCTGGACTACGCCTACTCCACCACCAACGAGATGGACATCCTCAGCGTCGCGCCGACGCCGCAGCTCTGCGCGATGGCACGGCTGTTGTGCGACAGCGCTGAAGAAATCCATCACGCCATCGAGCGGCTGGAGCAGCATCCGAGCGTCGCCGGGGATCATGCCATGCGCATCAAGGCGATTGAAAATCAAATGGAGACGGTCTACGCGGAAGCGCTGGCCAATCTGTTCAACGAGCCGGACGATCTCAAAGAGGTCGTCAACATGCTCAAGCTGCGCGAGATTTACCGCCACATGTTCCACGCGGTGGGCAGCGCGGAGCAAGCCGCCAACATCATCGGCGACATCGTGATTAAATTCTACTAAGCGCGGCTTCATAGTACCTGCGTTCACGCGAAATTATTTTCAATTTCGCGCCTCTGTGTGCTATGATATTTCCAACTAGAAACATCACCAGACGAGGGAACTATGTCGGCAAACGTCGATGCGATGGTGCGCGAAGGCATCAACGCTTACAAGACCGGGCGCAAGGATGAAGCTCGCGCGCTGCTGCTGAAGGCTACGGAACTCGACCAGTACAACGAGCAGGCGTGGCTGTGGCTCAGCGGCTTAATGGATTCGGCGGACGACCAGCGCACCTGTCTCGAAAACGTGCTGGCGATCAACCCGAACAACGAGCGCGCCAATCAGGGATTGTCTTATCTGACTGGGCAGACCTCCGCCGGGAACGTCTCGCCCTTCAGCGCGTCGGCTCCGCCGCCCGCACCGTCACCATCTGCGCCTACCAGCGTGGAATGGGGCGCGCCCGCTGATCCGGCGCCCGATCCCGCTGCGTGGCAGCGCCCGATTCACGAGCCATCGCCGGACGTGCTGGACGACTGGGTCAACAATCTGAATCTACCCATCACCGATGCGGACGTGGCGACCGCCTTTTCTGCCCCCGCATTTGAGAGCGGTTCGTCGTCGCCCTTCGGCGATTTCGACTTCAACGAAGACGACTTCGGCGACGGACCCTTCAGCGCCTCGCCGCTCACCGTCGATACGCCTGCACCCGCCGCGCCACCCCGCACCTCGCCCACACCCGCGCCGCGCCGATCCCCGCCGGAGCGCCGTACCGCGCCCCGTGATACCGGATCGCTGCTCTACGACATTGATTCGGATCAGGATGGGCAGTTTCTCGAGTCGGGCGAAGGCGAAATGTTCGGCTACATTCCGCCCGAAATCGCGCCGACGCGCCTTCCGGGAAGCCGCGAACGAACGCCGCTGCTGCTGACGCTCAGCATGATTGTGTTGATCCTGCTGAACATCGGTGCAGCAGTAATGGTCGCTTTAGGCGTCCTGACCTAGACAGCCCGCCGCCGCGTGTGCTACAATGCTGACTTATTGCACAAGTCCGTTTTAAGAGGGGTGTTCCACAAGTTATGGCTAATCACAAATCCGCCATCAAGCGCATCCGCCAGAATGCGAAACGTCGAGATTACAACCGCGCCTATCGCAGCCGCGCGCGCACCTTCGTCAAGCAGGCTCGCGTCGCCATCGAGGACGGCAACACGACCACCGCTGAAGAAGCGACCCGTCTCGCCATTCAAGACCTCGACAAAGCCGCCACCAAGGGCGTCATCCACAAGCGGAACGCAGCCCGGCGCAAGAGTCGGCTCATGAAGCAGTTGAACGCGCTCAAGGACGCCTAGCCGAGCGCCGCACATTTTAAGAAAAAACCGGCTTCACAAAGCCGGTTTTTGATTCAGGTTAAAATTTCACATTTCCTGTAAGGTGAGTGCCGTGTTTTTTAGCGTAGGCGCTGCCAACGGCACCTCCAGACGATAGCCCACGCCGCGCACGGTCTTGAGATAGCGCGGCTTGCCGGGGTTTTCCTCGATTGCCCGGCGAATCCAGCGGATATGCACGTCCAGCGTGCGGGTATCGCCCAGATACGACGTATCCCAAACCCGCTCCATCAGCAGTTTGCGATCCAGCGTCTCGCCGGGGTGACGTAAGAAGGTCTCCACCAGCAGCGCTAGCTTGGGCGTGAGCGCGGTATCCTGTCCATTGGCGCTGAGGATGCGCCGGGATATATTGACCGAAAAAGGTCCGCAGGTGATCATCGAATCGCTGCTGACCCGGTGCAGCAGCCGCTCAATCGCGTTGGCGATCTTGCGCGCGGTGAAAGGCAGATACAGCACCACGTCCGCCGGGCTGCTGGCGCTGCCCTTGCGACCCGGATGCAGATGAATCAATCGGAATCGCTCCCAAACCTTCGTTCAATTGGCGGGCAATTCGGTCGCCGGGGGTGCGCATGGAGATCGAATCCAGCACCACCACCGCGTATTCATGCTCGCGCACCAGCGCGAGAGCTTCTTTGCCGCTCGGAACAGTCGTCACCTCGTAGCGCTTTTTCAAAGCGTTGGAAAACGCTTCGGTGCGCTCAATAACCAGTATGCGCGCCACGCTACCCCTCCCGACACAGCCTTCCCAGAAAGTGACATTATAGCCCTGATTGGATTGGGAGCAAGCGGCTTAACAGAGCTGAGTCTGCACAAACAGCGCATCTTGAGGTAATCTCTCAGAAACATAAACGGTGTGACAAGGCTGCCCATGATCAATTGGCTCGACGACCTCGCCGCATGGACATTAGATCAAGCCATCGCCATCCAGCAGATTCCCGCGCCGACCTTTGCGGAGCAGCGGCGTGCGGAGTTTGTCGCTGCCGCTTTTCAGGAGCTTGGTCTGGCACAGGTTGAAATCGACGACGTGTTCAACGTCTCCGGGCTGCTGCCCGGTCGCCGACGCGACGCGCCTGCGGTGATGGTCGCCGCCCATACCGATACGGTATTTCCCGAAAACACTGATCTGACCCTCCAGCGCGACAGCGATCTGATCTACGGTCCCGGCTTGGGCGATAACAGCCTCGGCGTTGCCGGGCTGCTGGCGCTGGTTTCGGCGCTGCGCCGCGACCGGATCACGCCCGGCAGCGACCTGTGGGTCGTCGCCACCAGCCGCGAGGAAGGCTTAGGCGATCTGGGCGGGATGCGCGCCGCCTTCGCCCGACTTAAGCCCCAAATCGGCAGCGTGATCAACGTCGAGGGGCTGGCGTTCGGGCACGTGTATCACGCCGGAATTGCGGTGCGCAGGCTGAAAATCACCGCGCGTACCGCCGGAGGGCATAGCTGGCTGCACTTCGGGCGACCAAGCGCGATCCACAGTCTGGTTCAGCTTGGCGCGCGGGTGACCGCGCTTCAGCCGCCGCAGAGTCCGCGCACCACCTACAACATCGGCATGATCGAGGGCGGGCAGTCGATCAACTCGATTGCGACCGAGGCGTCGCTGTGGCTGGACATGCGCTCGGAGGAATCGGGGGCGCTGGCGGCGTTCGAGCAGCGCGTGCGCGGCGAAATTGCCGATTTGCGCAGCCCGGAAGTAAACTTTGAAGTCGAAGTGGTGGGCGACCGACCGGCGGGCACTATCGCGCCGGATCACCCGCTGGTGGAGCGCGCACTGGATGCGCTGGCGCAGGTCGGTGTGCGCGGCACGCTCGAAACTGGCAGCACCGATGGCAACGTGCCGCTCTCGGAAGGCTGTCCCACCGTCACCATCGGCATTTCGCGCGGCGGCAACGCGCACCGCCTCGACGAATACATCGACAGCACCGCCGTCGCGTCGGGCATTCGCCAACTGGTTCGGCTGACGCTGGCAACCGCTGACGCTGCTTCACAGGGATAGTATGGCTTATACCAGCATTCTGATCACCGTTCGACGAGAACACGCCGACCGCTATTTCCAGAACTTGTCCGCGCATCCGGACTTGCGCGTCCGCTTGGTGACTAATATCCCGGATGCGCTCGAACTGCTTGACAGCCGGGATCGTCACGTCGATCTGCTGGTGCTGGACAACGGGCTGGAGCGCGCCTTTGAGTTGGTGCGCGACCTCCGCCAGAAGCATCCTCGCCTGCTAATCATATTGGTGGACGAAGATGCCGATTTCGCTCTCCCCGGTCAAGCGGATGAAATCACCACCGACCCGTTCACCAACGACGACCTCACGCGCCGCATCGACCGCCTGATGTCCGACCGCCGTATGGAAACCCTGCGCGCCGATACCATTTCTCCGGTGCGCGAACTCGCCAAGAAGCTGCGCAAAGCGAGCAGCGAAAGCGAGCGGCAGCAGGCTGCGGTCGTTGCCTGCCGCGGCCTCGGCTACGATTACGCCGCCTTTTACCGGATCGAAAGTCTCGATCCGCTGCGCGTAACCTTACAGGCGCAGGACGGCTCGCCCGTGCTTCAAGCGCTCGCGCCAAAGGAAGCGACCGACGACGACATCATCGGCTGGGTTGCCAAAGCCGGGCAGAGCCGGATCGCGGTGCCGGGCGAAGAACTTCACTACCCGCCCGGACAGCTTCGCGCGGTCGCCTGCACGCCCGTCGGCATGACCAGCCGCTACGGGGTGCTGATCGCCTGCCGCAGCCAATTGATCACCCAGCAGCAGGTCATGCTGCTGGAGCTGATCGGCGCGCAGTTGGCGGCGTCAGTTGCAAAAGACTAGCTAACCCGATGTGCAAGTTTTTCTAAAGAAAGGAGACTTCGGTAGGATTTGGGTGTCTGAAGTCCAAAACTGAGCCGAGGTCTCCTGAAATGGATATTACCACGTTCATGATAACGGTCTACTGCTTCATTGACGATTGGCTGAAAGAGAAACAGGTGCGCCAGCGCGGGCCGCAACCGACGCTGAGTGACAGTGAAGTGCTGACGATGGAAGTAGTCGGTGAATTTTTGGGCATAGACGACGAAAGTGCGCTTTACCGTTACTTCCGTTGGTATTGGAGCGCGTGGTTTCCCCGCTTGCTTGAAGTCAACCGAACCACCTATACCCGTCAAATGGCGAATTTGTGGCGGGTGAAAGAACTGTTGTGGCAAGCCCTGTTGCAACAGGTCACTTACGACCCGCACTTGGCGTTTGTGGACAGCTTTCCTGTGCCCGTCTGTCGCTTTGCGCGTGCCTACCGCTGCCGGAAACTGCGCGGGCTGGCGGCATTCGGACATGATGAGATGGCAAAACAGACCTACTATGGCCTGCGGGCGCATGTGCGCGTCTGCTATCCTGGGGTGATTGTCGCCCTGGAACTGACCCCCGCCAACATTGCCGATAGTGCCGTCGTCGAAGACCTGACCGAGCAATTCACCGGGACACTGTTGGGCGACCGCAATTACTGGTCGCCTAAACTGACCCGACGCTTGCAGCCCCAATCGGTCACGCTGCTTGCCCCGAACCGCTCGACACGACCACCAATTCATCCCTACCCCTACTGGCTGACCAACCTGCGTCGCCGCATTGAAACCGTCTTTGGGCAACTCGTTGAACGCTTTCACGCCAAGAAAGTCTGGGCGCGTGATGTCTGGCATCTCAGTTCTCGTTGGCTGCGTAAGATTCTCGCGCATACCTTCGCCGTTTATTGTTGCCAGCAGCAAGGGCTTGATTCTGCGCTGGCATTCGCTGATTTGTTATCTTTTTGAAACTCGCACATCGGGTTAGCTACAATGACTGAGGCGTATCCACATACTCAACCGTCGTACTGGGCGCAGGGATAGGCAAACCTTCTTCCCGTAATCCCCGCACGTGAAGCTCAATCGCTTCATGGATCAACTGTATCACTTCTTCACGGGTATCTGCGGCAGCACCGCAGCCGGGCAAATCCGGCGCATACGCCCCGTAACTTCCGGTTTCGAGATCATGTTGAATAATCACAGCGTAGCGACGTGTCATAGCCGCTTCAGCGCCGCTTCCAGTTGATCAATTTCCTCGTGGGTGTTGTAGTGCGCCAACCCGACCCGCACCATACCGTCCGGCTTGTTCAGCCGCCGCATGATCTCGACCGCGTAGTAATTGCCGTCCCACACGTAGATATTCTGGCTCGCAAGCGATACCGCAACTTGCGACGGCGTGAGTTGGCTGTGGCTGAACACTACCGTCGGCACGCGCTCGGTGTAGTGCGCCGGGTCGGTGATCCCGGCGATCTTCACGTCCTCGAAGCGCTGGAGCATTTCGATCAGGTGGGCGACTAGTTCGCGCTCATAGGCGACCACGCCCGCCGTCCCGCCGAGGCTGCGTAGATAATCCAGCGCCGCGCCCACTCCGGCGATCAACTCAAAGGCGGGCGTCCCGGTCTCCCAGCGATTCGGCGGCTCGTCGTGCGCCGGACGCACCTTGTAGACCGGCAGGCGCTCCATCAACTCGTAGCGTCCCCACAAAATACCCTGATGCGGTCCAAAGAACTTGTATGCCGAGCAGAGCAGGAAGTCGCAGCCAATCGCCTGCACGTCCAGCGGCACGTGAGGCGCGCTCTGCACCGCGTCCACCACGTAGAGTGCTCCGGCAGCGTGCGCCATCTGCGCGATCTCCGCGACCGGGTTGATCGTCCCGACCGCGTTGGAGGCGTGAACCGTCGCTACGATCTTGGTGCTGGTCAGTGAGCGCGGCTTCGAGCGTATCCAAATCCAGCACACAGGCGGGTTCGATGATGTCTACCCAGCGCACCGTCAGCCCGCGATCCTGTGCGATCCGCAGCCACGGCGACACGTTGGCGTCGTGATCCATGCGGGTCAGCACGATTTCGTCGCCCGGCTGAAGTGTCTGCGCCAGCGCGCGGCTCAGCGCAAAATTGAGCGTGGTCATGTTGGGACCGATGGCGATCTCGTCCGGGCGCGGCGCGTTGAGGAACCACGCCAGCTTTTCGCGGGTGGCTTTGACCATCGCGTCGCTGGCGGCGCTGGTGGCAAACGATCCGCCGGAATTAGCATTCGTATGCGTATAATAGTTCGTAACCGCATCGATCACAGTCTGCGGAACCTGCGTCCCTGCCGGGTTGTCGAAAAAGACCGGATGAACACCGCCGCTGACCGTCTGTAGCAAGGCGGGAAAGCGCTGCCGAATCGACTGAATGGGGAACATAAGGGCTACCTTCGTCGTCTGTTATAATGGCTGGCACAAGTGCCCTTAATACTAGCGTGTTCTACTAGGCACACCAAGTCCGCGCGGGCGCGTTAGAGATCGAAGGTTTTCGCATGTACGATTACGATCATCTCCTCGCCCAGAATCGCCTGCTGTCCGACGAAGTGAAGCGCCGGGTCGATCACCTGACCGCCATCAACAACGTCGCCGCCAGCGTGAGCCAGTCGCTCGACCTCAGCGAAACCCTGCAAACCGCGCTCGACAGCGTGCTCAGCATCACCGAAGCCGAAGCGGGCGGGATCAGCCTGATCGAGGAAATCATCGGGCGACGTGGTGCTGCGCGCGCAGCAGGGCTGGATTCACGACTTCGTGAACCAGAACCCGATGCGCATCCCTAACGGCGTGGGCATGTCCGGGCGGGTGATCCAGACCGACGACGTGATCGTCGAGAACAATCTGGACGGCTCGCAGGAGATCGCCGTGCCCCGCTTCTACGACGAAGCGTTCCGCTCGATTGCCATGACCCCCATGCACGCGCGCGGCAAGATCATCGGCATCCTGAGCATCATGAGCTACGAGCCGAACCGCTTCGACGACGAGGTGATCAACGTGCTGCGCGTGATCGCGGATACGGTCGGCGTGGCGCTGGACAACGCCCGCCTCTACGAAACCAGCCTCGAAAACCAGAAGCAGTTGAGCGCGATCTTGCGCTCGTCAGCGGACGGCATCATTGCCACCGACTGCACCGGGCGCGTCCGCATGATCAACCCGACCGCCGCCGACATGCTGCAAATCGACCCAACCCAGATCACGGGGAAGCTGCTGCGCAGCGCCCCGCTGAAAGCGCCGATCCGCGATTCGCTGCTGTTCGCGCTCTCGTCGCGGGACGAGCGCAGCCGCTCGTTTCTGGCATCGCTGGACGATGGGCGGGTGCTGTCGGTGCTGGCGTCGGAGATCAACGTCGAAAGCCAGATCGACCAGAACCGCGAAGCCGAGGGCTGGGTGCTGGTGCTGCAAGACGTGACTCTGATGCATGAGGCGGAAATGGCGCGCACGCGCTTCATTCAAGCGGCAGCCCACGACATGCGGAATCCGCTCGGCGTGGCGCTCAATTCGCTGGACATGCTTCAGCGCCGGCTCGGTGATCAGCGCGATCAGGCGATTGGCGAGATCATCGGCATCGCCGAAAACAGCGTCGGTCGCTTGCAGCGGCTGATCGACGATCTGTTCAATCTGGAATACCTCCAGAACGGCTACGACTTCAAGCTGGAAACCGTCGATATTGGCGAGTTGATCTACGAGGTCAGCGCCGGGATGAAGCCGCTGATCGAGCAGCGCGGCATCCGCTTCAGCGTCGAGCTGGAGCCGGGAATCCCGCCGCAGCGCCTCGACCGCCAGTGGGTCAGCCGCGCGATTTCGAACTACCTTGATAACGCGATCAAGTACAGCGCGCCCGGCAGTCAAATCGTCCTGCGCGCCTTCGTCAACGGCGCGTTCCTGCACGTGGAAGTCGCCGACGATGGTCCCGGCGTCCCCGTCGAGGCGCAGGCGCGGCTGTTCGAGCGCTTCTACCGCGCCAGCGCCGACGAGAATACGCCCGGTACCGGGTTAGGACTCGCCATCGTCAAGTCGGTTGCCGAGGCGCACAGCGGTGGCGTCTACCTGAGCAGCAGCCCCGGTCAGGGGAGCATCTTCGGCATGACGCTGGCAGTCCGCTAATCAGCCGCGCTGGATGTTCGCCCGCACCTGCTCGGCGATGCGCCCGAATTCGTCGCTGTAGGTGTCACTCAGGCGGCGAGGACGCCCCAGCGTCACTTGAATGTCCGCGTTGATCTGCCCCGGTCGTCGGCTCATGACCAGCACCCGATCCGCCAGCAGCACCGCCTCGTTGATGTCGTGCGTGACCATCAGCACCGTTTGCTGCTCCTGCGTCCACAGGTCGAGCAGGTCAGCCGCCACCTGTTCGCGGGTGAGCGCGTCCAGCGCGCCGAACGGCTCGTCCAGCAGCAGCACGTCCGGGTGCTGGATCAGCACCCGCCCCAGCGCGACTCGCTGCGCCATGCCGCCGGAAAGCTCGCCCGGATACGCCAGCGCGAACTCAGACAATCCCAGACGCGGCAGCAAGCGCCGCGCCGTGTCGTGGCGCTCCGGCTGCCTCGCGCCCGCCAGTTCCAGCGGCAGCGCGATGTTGTCCAGCACCGTCCGCCAAGGCATCAGGTTCGCGTCCTGAAACATCAGCGCCACCCGCCGCGACGGTTCGCGGATCGGCTGGTCGTCCAGCGACGCCTCGCCGCGCGTCGGCGGGATCAGCCCCGCCAGCACGCGGATCAGGGTGCTTTTGCCGCAGCCGCTCGGTCCCACCAGACAGACGAACTCGCTCGCCGCAATGCTGAAGCTCACCGGACCCAGCACCGGGAGCGGGCTGTCCAGCCCCGGCGCGGGAAAGGCGACCATCACGCCGCGAACGCCGATCCGCGCACTCATGACGACTGCGTAGCTTCCGGGGTCGCGTCGGCGAGCGGCGGCAGGAAGTCGTTGGTGTAGGCAGCGCTGAGGTCGGTCGGCGCGCTCAGCGTCCCCATCTTGAGCAGCGTGTCCTCGGTGGTCTGCCACGACGCCGGGTCGGTGTAGCCCAGTCGATCCGCGTCCCACAAATCAATCGAAGTCATGCAGCACCTGCACTTGCAGCAGAGTGGTCGAGTTCGAACTGGGTCTCAAGCTGCCCCAGCCAGTCGGTGCGAGCTTGGGCAATGGCACCGCGCGACGGATGCATACTGAGCAAATCCGCCTGATCGGTCGCAGCTTGCTCAAGCGCCGCTTTCAGGTCATCCGGCAGCGGCAGCCCGTCGATGGAACTCGCGCTGAGCAGATAGGCTTCCGCCGGATTATCGATGGTGTCACGCAGCCCGTGATCGAAGGCGGCGACGAACGCCCGCACCAGATCGGGATCGCTGGCGATGGTGTCCTCGTTGGTGATGACGCCGTTGGATACCATGTCGGCGGCATCAGAGACCGGAAACACCGTGATCCCGGTCACGCTGCCGCAGTCGTGGTTGTCGATCCGATCCTGAATTTGCAGCGGCTCGTTGTTGACGTAGATCACCGCTGCCTGCACCCCGCCCACGCAGATCACCTGCGGCGCGTTGTAGCCGATGGTCTGAAGCTGAACGTCCTGCTGGGTCAGGTTGTTGGCATTCAGCAGCGCGATCACGCCGGTGTAGGACGCGCCGAACTCGCCGGGGATGCCGATGGTCTTGCCCTTGAGGTCAGCCGGGGATTGAATCCCGCTGTCGTCCGTGACCAGCACGCCGACCGGATATTTCTGAAACCACTCGTAGACGAACTTGACCGGGCGATCCTGCGCCCGCGCCGCGATGATCTGCTCGCCGCTGGCAAGCCCGAATTGAAGCTGGTCGGCGGCAATCAGGTTGATGCCGTCCGGCTCGTCGCCGGATTGCAGCGTCACGTTCAGCCCCGCGTCCGCGAAGTAGCCCTTCTCCAGCGCCACGTAGACCGGCGCAAACTGGATGTTAGGGATGTAGGTCAGAAAAAACGTGATGTCGCGCGGTGCCAAGCTTGCCGAAGGCAAGCCCTGTGCCTGCACGCCCAGCACGCCGATCAGCAATACCGCCAGCGCTAGAATGACTTTGCGACGCATAACCTCTCCTCGTATCCGGTAAAACTGCCCAATACTCTACTGCTTGCGAACCCGCATCTGCCACGCCAGCGCCCGCCGTTCCAGCAGCGAGACCGCGCCGTACAACAGCCGCGCGATCAGCGCGAGCATCAAAATCGCCACCATCACCAGCGGCGTGTCGTAGTCGTAGCGCCCGCGATTGATCAAATAGCCCAGCCCCGCGTCGGAACTGATGAACTCGCCCACCACCACGCCGATCACCGACAGCACCGCGCTGACTTTCAGCCCGCCGAACAAAACTGGCAGCGCCGCCGGAATTTCCAGCCGCGTGAGCATCTGCCAGCGGGTCGCACCCAGCGAGCGCATCAGGTCGCGCAGCGACAGCGGCACGGTGCGGATTCCGACCAGCGTATTCATCAGCATCGGGAAAAAGACGATCAGCGCGCTGATGACGATTTTGCTGGTCGGACCGCTGCCGAACCAGATCACCAGCAGCGGCGCGTAAGCGACCACCGGCGTCGATTGGAACGCCAGCACCAGCGGCGACAGCGCATCTTCGAGCGCGCGGCTTTTCGCCATCACGTAGCCGAGCAGGACGCCGATGCTCACGCCCACCGCCAGCCCGACCAATAGCTGCCAAAGCGTCATCCACGTGTTGAGCCACAGCCGACCATCGCGCGCCACGTCGATGAAGCGCTGCACCACTGAAAGCGGCGTCGGAATGATGAAGCTCGGATAAATCTTCAGCATGGTGACCAATCTGCCACAGCGCCAGAATCGCCAGCACGCCCAAAATCGGCACGAAGGCGCGCAGCGGCGCGCGCCGCCGCATTTGCCGCCTCAGTTGGTTGTATCGGGCGTTGGCTTCCATACAAAAACCCCGTTCATCGACCAACGGGGTTTTAATGTGCGAGAATAGGACGCAAGCAGGGCAGACGCCCTGACATGCATCGGAATGGCAAAGCCGAACGAATCCGAAGATGCTCGCCTGCCGTTCATCCCTTCTCCCATCCGGACTGTACCGTCGGCTCTGGAATTTGACCAGTATCCACCGCCCTAGCTCCCGAAGGAAACCATGAGCGGGTAGCGGGCTTAGCGATTCGAGATCGCCTCACCGCCGGTCGGGAATTTCACCCTGCCCCGAAGGTTTACTGTTCATTTGTACGCATATTGTAACACAGATTTGGCATGAAGGGGTGAGGAGTCCAATCATGGATTGAGCAGGTCTTCGTAGCCGTTGTCCTTGAGCGCCTGCGCCGCCGCTTTCGCTAAGGCGGGGCGGCTGCCTTCCGCGAAATAGATGTCCTGAAGCACTGTGATCGCTTCCCATCCGCCAATTTCGCCCATCAGTTCGAGGATGGCGACGCCCGTAAACTCGTCAACGCCGCTGTAAAGCTCGTCGGCGAGCGGCTGGACGGCGCTCTCGTCCATCTTCAGAAGGGCTAAACGCGCCGCCGCCCGCTCGACCAGAATCGCGCTGGTCAACTGCCCGATCAAGCGACGGATGTCCTGTGGTGTCATGGCTGCCTCTTTCCCAACCCTACAACCATAACACACTTGAGCCAAAAGATTAAATGGATTCGTCGGCAAACGGCAGCGTAAACCGGAAGTTTCCTCCCTTGCCATCCTTGCCTTCCGGGTTGTCATCCACCCAGATGCGCCCGCCGTGAGCCTCGATGATGTGCTTGCAAATCGCCAAGCCCAACCCGGTGCCGCCGCCCGAACGCGAGCGGTCGATCTGGTAGAACCGCTCGAAGATGCGCCCGCGCTGATCCTCCGGCACGCCCGGTCCGCGATCCAGCACGCTGATAATCACCTCGTCGCCCGTGCGCTCCGCCTGCACCTTGATCTTCTCGTTCGGCGGCGACCACTTGATCGCATTGTGAATCAGGTTGAGCAGCACCCGCCGCACCTGATCCCGATCCGCCAGCGCTCGAAGCTCTTTCGGCGTCTCGTTGACGATCTCGATCTCTTTGGCGTCGCTCTGATCTTCCACCCGCTCGATGGCTTCATCTGCGATTTCGTAAATCGGTTCTTCGACCGCCCGCAGAATCGCCTGCCCGGATTCGATCATGGACAAGTCCAGCAGTTCTTGCCCCAACCGCAGCAGCGTATCAGTTTCGCGGGCAATCGCCCGCAGCGCGGTCGTACTCTGCTTGCGCTTGGGATTTTCCTTTTCGTGGAACAGCCCGTCGATGATCAGCCGGATGTTGGCAATCGGCGTGTTCAGTTCGTGCGAGATGTTCGCCACCATATCCCGGCGAGCGCGGTTCAGGCGCACCAGTTCGCTGATGTCTTGCAGCGCCAAGCCGAGGAAAAGCTGATCGCGCCGCATCGTCACCTGAGCACGCACGCGGTAAATGTGCTTGTTGAGCGTCACCTGCTCCTCGACGCTGGCTTCTTCATTCGCCAGCACCTCCTCGACCA
The DNA here is from genome assembly GCA_963814185.1 of uncultured Chloroflexia bacterium. Classification (GTDB taxonomy): domain Bacteria; phylum Chloroflexota; class Anaerolineae; order Aggregatilineales; family Phototrophicaceae; genus Flexifilum. The sequence goes on from CAWFCF010000004.1 coordinate 2,402,262, forward strand.
TCATGTCCAGTTCGGGAAGCTGCGACACTTCGGAGAGCAGTTTGCCAATGGGATGCGGCTCGTTGAACAGGGCTTCGGCGCTCTGGTTGCAGGCGACGATCCGCAAATTCTGATCGACCACCAGCAGCGCGTCGTAGGCGGAATCCGCCAGCATGAGCGACAGCCCAAGCTGATCGTCGTCCAGAGTCAAGTTCCGCCAGCGCTTCCAGCGCCAATTCCTGTTCCGCGAGCGCCTGCCTCAGCGTAAACAGGCTTTGATCGTGCGCCGAAAGCGACTGCCCCAAGCCGTCGAGCGTCTGCTCGCGGCGGCGAACTTCACTTTTCAGGTGCGTGAGCGCTTCTTCCTGCTCCTGCAAGGTTTGCTGTACGGTCTGAAGCTCGCGCTCGCGCTCCGCAATGGTTTTGCGAAGCAGTTCGAGCTTCTGCTCGTGTTCCAGCTTGTCGTTGACAGACATGAGCAGCCCCATGTTGGTCATCCCTCGAAGCGGTAGCCGACGCCGCGCACCGTGACAATTCGGCGCGGGTTCGAGGGATCATCTTCGATTTTTTCACGCAGCCAGCGGATGTGAACATCCACCGTCCGTTTGTCTACGAAGTAATCATACCCCCAAACTTTGGTCAGGATCAGGTCGCGCGAAAGCACCACGTTGCGGTTGCGCATCAGTTCGGCGAGCAGGTCGAACTCTTTGTTGCTCAGCTTGGTCTCCTTGCCGTCCTTGAACAAGCGCCGTCCGGTCAGGCTCAGCCGCAGGTCGTTGGAGATCAATTCGTCTTGCAGCGCCGGGCGACCGGGTGCGCGCCGCATCACCGCCCGGACGCGGGCGAGGAATTCGCCCAGCGCGAACGGCTTGACTACGTAATCGTCGGCGCCGCTTTCCAGCCCAACGATCTTATCGACTTCCGTACCGCGCGCGGTCAGCATGATGATCGGGATGTGCGCGGTCGCCGGGTCGCGCCGCACGATGCGGCACAGGCTTAAGCCGTCCAGTTTGGGCAGCATGATGTCCAGCACGATCAAGTCCGGGTGATCGGAACGGATTTTTTCCAATCCTTCTTCGCCCTCCCCGGCGGTCAGGACGTTGAATCCCTCCCCCTTCAGCTTCTCGGCAAGATTGCGTGCCAGCGTTTCTTCGTCTTCGATGATCAGTACCTTTGCCATTGGGTCCTCGACTAGGTGATCCATGCAGGATTAAGAATATCAAGTTACTACTAAGTCGAGTTTAAGGTTGGAAGGAATATTTCTTAACAGTCTTAACCTTCAGACCATGAACGCACGCCGCCGAGCGCGGTCGCTGCGCGAACGCCCCGCCGGATCGCGGCGGCAGTCGCTTCGGCGCCATAGGCACCGATCAGGTTGACATCGGCGGCGATCTCGCCAGTCGCCAGCGCGAAAATGGTATCGCCGTCGTACATCGTGTGCGACGGCAGCACCGCGCGTGCCAGACCGTCGTGCGCCATCTGCGCGACCTTGTTGACCTGCACTTTGGTCAGCCGAGCGTTGGTTGCCACGACGCCGATCACAGTGTTCTGCGCCGATGGCAGCGGTCGCGGCAGCAGACGCAGCGCGTTCAGCACACCGACGAATCCGCCCTCCGGCAGCCGCAGCCCGCCGATGATCTGTCCATCCTCACCGACTACGTCGCCGACCGCATTGACCGCGACCAGTGCCGCGACGATCAGTCCATCGCCCAAATCAATGCTGGCGGAGCCAATCCCGCCTTTGGTCGCCAGTTCGTTGCCCATCATCGCTCCGATGCGGCAGCCGGTTCCCGCGCCCACGCTCCCCTGCTCCACCGGGTCGGCGCTGGCAGCGGCGCAGGCGGCGTAACCCATCGCTGCGTCGGGTCGCACGTCCGCGCGCCCAATCGCCAGATCGAACAGAATTGCCGCTGGGACAATCGGCACCAGATGCCCGGTTCCGGTCGTATAGCCGATGCCGTGTTCCTCCAGAAAGCGCATCGCGCCGTCGGCGGTCGCCAGTCCGTAGGCGCTGCCGCCGGAGAGCATAATCGCGTTGACGGTCTGCACGTTGCGGAGCGGATCGAGCAGCGCGGTTTCGCGGGTGCCGGGCGCTCCGCCGCGCACATCCACTCCGCCGATTGTGTTCGGCGGGCAGAGAACGGCGGTGCAGCCGGTGATTGCGTCCAGATTGGTCGCGTGACCGACTCGGATTCCGGGCACCGCCGTCAGCGTGTCATTCGTCGGCATCGTCGTCGTAGTCGTCACCCTCGTACTCGTCGTCGGCGTCCTCGTCGTCGTAGTCGGCATCTTCGTAGTCTTCGTCGGCGTCCTCGTCATCCTCCTCGTCCCAGTCGTCATCAGCATCGTCGTCGGGGACCATATCGGTATCGTCGTCGGCGTCTTGGTCGAGAATTGCCGTCGCTTGATCGTAGTCTTCGGGCGATACCAGCACCGTGATCTCCCCCAACGTGCCAATGGTCAAACCATAGGCTCGCCCGGCGGGTTCTTGATGCACGAACGCCTTGATTCCCTCAGTTTCGAGCCGTCCGACGATGATGTAGGCTTCCGGTTCGCTGCTGGCGATGTAAACTACCATCCATCCTGTGGATTGCGCAAGCGGTTGTTGAGGCATCAGTTTATCCTTTCGTCCGCCTAACCGACGGCAGACCCAGATAAACTATAGTCCAGATGAGATGGTGGCAGGAGAGCCTGAGAAAGCGGTGAGGGGGGGGAAGTGGAAGATGGGGAGGTGTAAGCTGAGGAGTTGGAGCGGAAATGGAATTTGGGGCAAATGGAATTGGTTGGGATGCAAGCCGGGAGTAAAAAACGAGAATTCAGTGAGGTTGGCAGCGGCTTACTCTCCCACCCAGTCGCCCGGGCAGTACCATCAGCGCTGGTGAGCTTAACGACCGGGTTCGGGATGGGACCGGGTGGACCCTCACCGCTCTAGCCACCAAGACTTGCACAAGTAACATCTCACAAACGTCCTGCTTCTCGTTTGTGTCACACCTTATTCGCTTTTCACAACCACAGTTTGCTTCGCAGTCCACTTGCTTACTCTTCACATCGCCAGACCAGAGTGCCGACTTCCCCGCAGCACGAACTCAAAGCCCTCGACCATTAGTACGGGTCAGCTCCACACATTGCTGCGCTTCCACCTCCCGCCTATCCAGCGGGGTGTGGGTGTGTAGTTGGATTGGGTAGTTTTTTTGTGTTTTTATTGTTTGAGCTGCGAGAGGAGCGCTGTTGGGGCTAGGTTGGGTTTTGCGGTTGTGTTGGGTTGGTCGTTTTGTGGACTGTAGTTTGGCTAGCTAGGAGGGAATTTCGGCTAGGTGCTAAGGTTAAGTCAGTAGCGTGGGGTGGTCGGCTAGAGGAGCGCTCTTGACCTCTTAAGTCGGAACTAGTGTCCGCGACGTGGATGGGGTGTTTGGGTCGCGTGTCTGTGATGGGTAAAGGTGACCGATGGGTACCTGTGTTAGTGATCGCGAGAGGAGTTGGTTGCGTCGGTTGCTAAGCTTAGGCAGAGGGATAAGCTTAGAGTCGAGAGGGAACTGGGGAGTGTTTAGAGAGTGGGAGGAAATGAGTAGGGTTGAGTGAGTTTAGGTGACTCTTGACTAGTGTGTAGGGCTACGTGAGTGTGTGTAGCGAATGATGGGTCGTGTAGGGCTGTGCTTTAGGTTTAGCTAAATTAAATAGATTTAAATGTGTGTTCGGGTTTGGGTTAGGTTTTATGTTCTGAGTTATAGTTTGTTGCAGTGAGTTAGGTTGGGTACTTGTGAGAGGAGAGTGGGATTTTAGGTAGGGAATAAGTGGAGAGGAGGGTAAGTGAAGGTGTCGAACTCGCGTTCGAGTCGTCGTCTTCGAAGCGGTCTACTCTTTCGAGATGGGAGTTTATCTTGAGGTGGGCTTCCCACTTAGATGCTTTCAGCGGTTATCCCCTCCGGAGATTGCTACTCGGCCATGCCGCTGGCGCGACAACCAACTCACAAGCGCTCCGTCCACCCCGGTCCTCTCGTACTAGGGGCAGCTCCCCTCAAACTCCCTACGCCCACAGCGGATAGAGACCGACCTGTCTCACGACGGTCTGAACCCAGCTCACGTACCACTTTAATGGGCGAACAGCCCAACCCTTGGGACCCTATTCAGCCCCAGGATGTGATGAGCCGACATCGAGGTGCCGAGCCTTGCCGTCGATGTGAACTCTTGGGCAAGACTAGCCTGTTATCCCCAGGGTAGCTTTTATCCGGTAAGCTACGGCCCTTCCACTCGGAGCCGTAGGATCACTAAGTCCGACTTTCGTCTCTGCTCGGCGCGTTGGCCTTGCAGTCAAGCGGGTTTTTGCCTTTGCACTCTCTGGCTGGTTTCCATTCAGCCTGAACCCACCTTTGAACGCCTCCGTTACCTTTTAGGAGGCGACCGCCCCAGTCAAACTGCCTACCTGCCACGGTCCTCAGTTTCTCACCAAGTTAGGGCCAAGGTCACACCAGGCTGGTATTTCACCGTTGGCTCCACCGAAGCTAGCGCTCCGGCTTCTTTGCCTCCCAGCTATCCTACACAAGTGCAACCCTAACGCAATGACAAGCTACAGTAAAGCTCCATGGGGTCTTTTTGTCCTGCTGCGGGTCACGCGCATCTTCACACGTACTTCAATTTCGCCGGGTCTCGGGTTGAGACAGCGCTCCACTCGTTACGCCTTTCGTGCGGGTCGGAACTTACCCGACAAGGAATTTCGCTACCTTAGGACCGTTATAGTTACGGCCGCCGTTCACCGGGGCTTCAATTCGGAGCTTGCACCCCTCCTCTTAACCTTCCGGCACTGGGCAGGCGTCAGCCCCTATACGTCCGCTTGCGCGTTTGCAGAGACCTGTGTTTTTGGTAAACAGTCGGTAGAGCCATTTCACTGCGACCGCCTCTCAGCGGCGCCCCTTCTCCCGAAGTTACAGGGCCATTTTGCCGAGTTCCTTAACCCGAGTTCTCCCGTTCGCCTTGGTATCTTCTACCCGTCTACCTGTGTCGGTTTGGGGTACGGGCGGAGTGGTTTCATCATCCAGTCAGCTTTTCTTGGTCCTAGGTCGTCACTCACTTCTGGCTTGCGCCCGGCATCGCGGTCATTAACCGCTTGCCACCGCCATCCACTCAGCGGCTGAGCTTTCCCAGCACGTCCTGCCTGCACTCCATCACTCCGGTACCGGAATATTAACCGGTTGTCCATCGCCTACGCTTCCCAGCCTCGGCTTAGGCCCGACTAACCCGACGCGGACTGACCTTCCGTCGGAAACCTTAGACGTTCGGCGATGAGGGTTCTCACCTCATTTTCGCTACTCATGCCAGCATCCTCACTCCCGCCCGCTCCAACGTGCTTTGCCAGCACGCCTTCTCCGCTGGCGGGACGCTCTCCTACCACTCACGTGTCTGCTTTCGCATTCACATAAGTCCCTGGTTTCGGTGCCCAGCTTTAGCCCCGTTACATTTTCCGCGCAGTCGCGTTCGACCAGTGAGCTGTTACGCACTCTTTCAAGGATGGCTGCTTCTAAGCCAACCTCCTGGCTGTCTCAACACGACCACCTCGTTTCCCACTTAGCTGGAACTTCAGGACCTTAACCGGGGGTCTGGGCTCTTTCCCTTTCGACCACGAAACTCATCTCCCGTAGTCCGACTGCAGCGCTCCCCTAACGGCATTTGAAGTTTGATTGGGTTCGGTAACCAGTAAGGCCCCTAGCCCAGTCAGTGCTCTACCTCCGTTAGTCATCACGCCACGCTCGCCCTAAAGCGATTTCGGAGAGAACAAGCTATCTCCAAGTTCGTTTGGCATATCACCCCTACCCACACGTCATCCCCCACTTTTGCAATAGTGGTGAGTTCGGGCCTCCCGTCCGTGTCACCGGACTTTCACCCTGCACATGGGTAGCTCACCTGGTTTCGTGTCTTATTACGGCAACTCGTCGCCCTCTTCAGACTCGCTTTCGCTGCGCCTCCGGGTGTCGCTCCCTTAAGCTTGCCACCGCAATAAACTCGCTGGCTCATTCTCCAAAAGGCACGCCATCACGTCTTGCGACGCTCTGACCGTCTGTAAGCACACGGTTTCAATTCTCTTTCACTCCCCTCGCCGGGGTTCTTTTCACCTTTCCGTCACCGTACTGGTTCACTATCGGTCGTCAAGTGTATTTAGCCTTGGAAGGTGGTCCTCCCAGTTTCCCACCGGGTTAGCGTGCCCTGTGGTACTCAGGATCCTGCCCATCGGTTTCACCGCCGCCTACGGGACTCTCACCCCCTTTGGTCGCCCTTCCCAGAGCGTTCGGCTTTGCTTCCACCCACTTCCGGCAGTCCTACAACCCCGAAGGTCGAAACCTTCGGTTTAGGCTGCTCCGCTTTCGCTCGCCACTACTCGCGGAATACTTGTCTTTTCCTCGGGCTACTGAGATGTTTCAGTTCACCCGGTTCCCTCTCCTTGCGGAGTAGCGGAAGTTCCCTCCCGCTGGGTTTCCCCATTCGGATATCGCTGGCTGCTTGCGTCTGCACACGACTGACCAGCGCTTTTCGCAGTGTACCACGTCCTTCATCGGCACTTGACGCCCAGGCATCCCCCGTGTGCCCTTACTTGCTTTGACACTCGTGCTACGGAGAAGTCGACCCTCTCGCCTGGCGGTTGCGCTCGCGCACAACCGTGAAGATTCTCGTTTCCTGCTTGCTTCTGTGGTTGTTAAGGTGCCGGTGTGAACGGCAAGCCGTTCACCGAGGCGAAGCTGCGCTTCGCACCTGTCTCGTCGGGGAGCTTTCCCCCGGTCGCCAGCCACAACCTTCCGGTTGTGCCCGCCGACCGACTGACCGCTCCGCTTCTTGCCTTGCGCAAAAACAGCCCGGTATACCCGAGCTGTTGAATGAACCTCAGGTGCTACCGTTTATGTTTTAGACGCTCGAAAAACCTGCCAAACGCTTTTCCTTCTGATACACACTCTCTTGCAAGCGTGTCGTCAAGAGAGCAGACGACTTGGAGATGAGGGGACTCGAACCCCTGACCTACGCCTTGCAAAGGCGCCGCTCTCCCAACTGAGCTACATCCCCCCACAAGAAGTCGTGTGGCCTGATGCGACTCGAACACATGACCTCACGCTTATCAGGCGTGCGCTCTAACCAACTGAGCTACAGGCCCATTTTGAAGGTTCATCCCTTAACAACAGAGGTGCGCAGAGAAGAAGGAAAATCGTTTTACGGACAGTGTCCGTGCTTGAGTGGTTGTACGTCCACCTCCACGTTCCCGCTTCGGTGGCGTCTGCCTCTGCTCTCCAGCTTCGGCTTGCTGTGCTTCTTTTCCTAGAAAGGAGGTGATCCAGCCGCACCTTCCGGTACAGCTACCTTGTTACGACTTCGTCCCAGTCACCAGCCCTGCCTTCGGCGGTCGCTTCCTTGCGGTTGGCTAACCGACTTCAGGCGTGACCAGCTCCCATGACGTGACGGGCGGTGTGTACAAGGCCCGGGAACGTATTCACCGCAGTATGGCTGACCTGCGGTTACTAGCAACTCCGGCTTCATGCAGGCGGGTTGCAGCCTGCAATCCGAACTACGAACGGCTTTTTAGGATTGGCTCCGCCTCGCGGCTTCGCGACCCACTGTACCGCCCATTGTAGCGTGTGTGTAGCCCTGGATATAAAGGCCATGCTGACTTGACGTCATCCCCACCTTCCTCCCGTTTCTCACGGGCAGTCGGTCTAGACACTTGTAACTAGACCCGAGGGTTGCGCTCGTTTTCGGACTTAACCGAACATCTCACGACACGAGCTGACGACAGCCATGCAGCACCTGTGGACGCTCCCGAAGGTCGGTCCCCTTTCGGTTCCCTACCACGCCCATGTCAAACCCAGGTAAGGTTCTTCGTGTAGCCTCGAATTAAACCACACGCTCCGCTGCTTGTGCGGGCCCCCGTCAATTCCTTTGAGTTTTAGCCTTGCGACCGTACTCCCCAGGCGGTCAACTTATGGCGTTAGCTTCGACACCCCCTGAACCGTAGCCCAGTGGACATCTAGTTGACATCGTTTACAGCGTGGACTACCGGGGTCTCTAATCCCGTTCGCTCCCCACGCTTTCGCGCCTCAGCGTCAGTTCGGACCCAGAGCGCCGCTTGCGCCACTGGTGTTCCTCCGGATCTCTACACATTTCACCGCTACACCCGGAATTCCACGCTCCTCTATCCGCCTCTAGACCAGCAGTCTGAGCGGTCCTCGCCCGGTTTAGCCGGGCGCTTTCACCACCCACTTACTGACCCGCCTACGCGCGCTTTACGCCCAGTAACTCCGGATAACGCTTGCCTCCTACGTTTTACCGCGGCTGCTGGCACGTAGTTAGCCGAGACTTTTTCCTGCGCTACCGTCCTTCCTCGTCACGCAGAAAAGGGCTTTACGACCCGAAGGCCTTCTTCACCCACGCGGCGTCGCTGCCTCAGACTTGCGTCCATTGGGCAATATTCCTCACTGCTGCCTCCCGTAGGAGTCTGGGCCGTGTCTCAGTCCCAGTGTGGGGGATCACCCTCTCAGGTCCCCTACCCGTCGTCGGCTTGGTGAGCCATTACCTCACCAACTACCTGATGGGCCGCAGCCTCCTCCTTCTGTGGCTTACGCCTTTCCTCACCCCCCGCTGTTGGGGGCGAGCGTATGCGGTATTAGCATCTCTTTCGGGACGTTATCCCGCGCAGTAGGGCAGATCAGCTACGTGTTCCTCACCCGTGCGCCACTGATACTTTGCAGCATCCGTTCGACTTGCATGTGTTAAGCACGCCGCCAGCGTTCATCCTGAGCCAGGATCAAACTCTCCGTCGTTGACTTTCTCTTCTTTCTCTGCACGCTTCTGTTGTTAAGGTGCATCAGTCTCCTTACAACCGGAAACTGAGGTTTTGCGATCTTACCAATCGCCTTGCTTACTGTCAATCCCGCGCGGCAATATTGCTTAAACTCGTTTGCGATATTTGGGATAAATTCAGCTCGCGTCCCGCTTTTTCCTGAACGGGACGCATATCTTACGTGACCGTCTCTCCCCTGTAAAGGGGCAGTTTATCACTAATTTTCATGCACATTGAGGCTATGGCAGCCAGTCGATGGAATGGATCAGCGTTTCACCGCCCAACACCAGAAACGACTTCCAATTGGACACGTCCAGCACGTCGATCCCGTCGCTGGCGGCATAGGCGATAAATCGACCGTCTGGCGACCACGCGGGCTTGAAGTAGCCGCCCAGCCCGCCGCCGAAATCGTCCATCCCGGTATCCACGCAGCGTGGTTGCTGATTTTCGCCGCTTTGCGTGTCCACGATACAAAAACTCAACTCAGAGCGGTAGCTGGAGTTGAAGGCAATATACCGACCATCCGGCGACCAAACCGGATAGGCAAGCCGCGTACGATCCGTATTCTCGGACGCGACAAACAGCGCTTGCAAATCGCTCTCCTGATAATTGTCCTTCCCGTCCGTCACCGGCATCGAGACCAATTCCTCGTGATAGTTGTCGTCCTCCGACACGAACACGAGACGGCTTCCATCGGGCGACCAATCGGGCATTGAGACATCCATCCCCAGCCACGCAATCCGGGACTGATCCCGTGACGAAAGAATGGTCTTGTCCACCACCAACTGCTGCCCATCGGGTGACAGGGCAAACCCGCTCACAGAACTATCGAAGCTGGCGAATAACTGCTCGCCGCTGCCATCCGCCTGCATCAGGTAGATCGCCCTGCCGTTCTGGTTGTCGCGCCGCTCGCTCAGGTACATGATTTGCCCGTCCGCTGTCCACACCGACATGCCATCCCCGAACCCTCTCGGCTCGGTAAACAGAGTCAGTCGGTGCTTCTCGGTTCCATCCGCATTGACCACAAAGGTCGCCATATAGGTGCTGCGTGAGGCAATGAGGCGTCCCCCGTCGGCGTTGAACACCAGCTTGCCGGTGAGCGAGGCGCGCATCGCCTGAACGTATGCCGTCGCCGTCACGTCGGCGGGATCGGTCGGCGTCGGCGTGGGCGTGGGGATCGGCGTATCGGTCGGGCGCGGCGTATAGGTCGCCGACGGGATAGCGGTGGGGACGAACAGACCGTCTCGCGGGCTGGAAAAGAAATGCTCTCCCGGTTGATGTCCCAAATAGACCATCCCCGTCTGCAAATCGACCTCCCAGCGCCCGTCCGCTTCCACGTTTCCAATCGAGCCAGTCCCATCGATGACGATGCCGCCATCCACGATGGTGTAGGTTCTAATGTCAGGGAAACGGCTATCTTCGGCCAAGGTGAACATGCTCTCCAAATGCTGGTAAAGGTGCCCCTGGTTCTGCTTGACAGACAAGACATAATCGGCTTTTTGCGCGACGATTTGTTCAGCAATCGCTGTCTGGCAACCCATCGCATCGAGCGTGACGATACAGCCCTTAAGCACCAGCAGTTGGAGCAATTCGGCGATGGCTGATTTCGTTCGACTTGCTGTTCACTTTCATCTGTCCCAAAGTAATGCCGTTAGCACTCGCCCAGGCGCTCACCAGATGCAGATTAGACTTCCCCCTACTCCCGCCCGCGCCGCAGACCGTCTTGCCGTCGATGGCGACGACTTGTCCCTCCGTGACGCTAAAGACCGCTTGCACCCAAGCCTGAAATCGCGCCTGAAACGCCTGCGGGTTGAGCTTGTTGAAGACCCGCTCAATCGTGTCGTGCGACGGAATACCGTTGGGGAGTTCCAGCATTGTTTGAGCCACTCGGCTTTCCGGTCAGCCTCTCCCCGTACAGCTTGGTGTAGTAATTCTCGTAAGTGACCGATCCGCCCGCGCCCAGCGTTATCACATCCTCCCGATCCGAATGATTTTCGTACACGCCCGGCAGCCATTGACGCAGCAGCTCGGTTCGCTCATCCGGCGCGGTCTGCGCGAGGGTCTGATCCCAGTTCGAGCAGCCGCCGCGCAGCCACACGTTCTTATCATCCTGCACGCCGGTCGAGCCAAACGCGCCGACCTGCCAATCCAGTTGCACGGCGGTCACGACGAAATGATCGTAGACCAGATTGGAAAAGCCGCTTTCCAGCGACACCGGGGGATCGATGATCACGCACCACGCCTGATCGGGCACTCTCGCGCTGAACATCACCCGGAAGCTGTCCGGCACCGGCGCGTACATGGACGAAACGATCTGGTAATTCCGCGAGCCTTGATTGCGCCGGACGTAGTCGCGCAGAGCGGCTTCCGCTTCCGGCGGGAACTGTCCCGCGTCGGCTGCGGTTGGGTTCGCCAGCGCGACCGTGATCGGATTGATGTTGACGTTGCGCAGGATCAGCACGATTCCCCCGCCGACCAGCAGCACCACGACGAGGATCACCAGCGCGACCACCAGAACCGGAAACCGTCGGCGCTTCGGCTTCGCAGGCGGCGGTGATGAAGGCGGCGGCGGACTCACATCAATATCGTCAATATCAGGGAAGCTGGGCTGACCGCGCAATTCCGCCAGCCGTCGAGCGGCTGCCGTGTGACCGGGGTCTGCTTTCACCGCGCGTTCGAGCGACTGGATTTGCCGCGTCGGATCGCTCAGCGCGTAGCTCATGAGATACCACGCATCGGCATTATTGGGATTGCTCTGGATTTCTGCCTTGAGCAGTTCGACGGCTCGTGCGCGGTTGCCAGCGCGAATCGCATTATAAGCTTCAGCCAGAGCAGGATTCATCGGCATGGGAACAAGAGCCTTTCAGAAGTGGAGAGTTGCCAACTGCGAAGATGGCGCCATTCAAACGGGAATACTGCGAGGTCGTGCAGCATCCTCTCCACTATGATAAGGCTGACCCGCGCCGGAAATAGCTTTAGCTTGTCGGCTCGCTGGCTTCAGATTCCGTATCGCTTTCGCCCCGCACCGTCATCGCATCGGTGATCGGGGGCGGCTCAGGGGCAGCGGGTTCGGGCGGCTCAGCGGCGGATTCCGGCTCGACCGCCACCACCGGAGCGGGCGACGGCGTATCAGCAGGCGGCAGCGCTGCTTTCTCACCGTCCATGCGAATGTGGACGCGAGGCTTGCCCGCCATTTGCAGCCCCAGCTCCTTGTTGATCACCTGCCGCAGCGCCCGGTCGATTTCGCGCTGCTTGTCCGGCAAGCTGGTGCATTCCCGTGATACCACCACGTCCAAGTCCACGTCCGCTTTGCCGTGAACCGCCTTCACGTCCGCTTCCGCAGACAGCACGTCGGGGACGACACGCACCGCCCGCAGAATCCGCTGGCGGGCAGAATCAATGTTCACGTCGGCAATCGCGCCCTGCGCCTTGACCATCAGCCCGGCATTCGCCGGATGTGCCGAGCGATCCCCGCGAATAAAGACGAACAGCACCGCCAGCACCAGCGCGTCGAACAGAATCGCCAGCGGAACCCAAATCAGCGCGGAGGTGTCGGTCATGTTGAGCGCCAGCGTCACGATCGATTCCGGGTTGATCAGCAGCACCGTCATCAGCACCGCCAGCGCGATGCCGACCAGCGCAAGGACAATCTTGCGTATCAGCGACAAATTCCTTCTCCTCGAATTAGCCCGTATAACGAACGATACAGAGCGTCAAATCGTCAAAAGCGGGCGTGCCTCGGCAGAAATACTCGACCTCGTTGACCAGCGAATTCACCATCCCCGCCGCCGAATCGTGCGCACAATGCCCGACCGCCTGCGCCAGCCGCGTTTCGCCAAAGCTGTCCCCGTTCGGATTTTCCGCGTCGGTCAAGCCGTCGGTGTAGTAGACGATCACGTCCCCCGGCTCCAGCGAGAGTTCCAGCGGCTTCAGCGGATTATTAGGGAACCAGCCGAGCGCCCGTCCGCCGCGCGGCAGAAACGTCACCTGGTCGCGCGAGCGGCGGTACAAAACCGGCGGATTGTGTCCGCCGTTGACGTGAACTGTCGCCCCGCCTTCCTGAAACAGGCTGTAGAACACGGTGACAAAGGTGCCGTCACCCGCGTCGCTCATGATCATGTCGTTGGTGCGCGAGAGCGTCTCGAACGGCGAGTAGCCCGCCAGCGCATGGCTGCGGATCATGCTGCGCGCCGATGCCATGAACAGCGCCGCCGGAGCGCCCTTGTCGGACACGTCGGCGATCACCACGCCCATGCTGCTGTCGGACAGCGCGAACAGGTCGTAGAAGTCGCCCGCCACTTCGCGCGCCGACTGCCAGACCGCCGCGACTTCGTAGCCGGGAATCTGCGGCATATGGCGCGGCAGCAGCAACTCCTGAATCTCGCGCGCCATCTGAAGCTCGCGCTCCATCCGCCCCTTCTCGACCGCAACTCGGTACAGCCGCGCGTTCTCGATTGCCACCGCCGCCTGCCCCGCGACCGCACTGAGCAGGTACAAGTCCAACTCTTTAAAGGTGCTGTCCCGGATCGAGCTGTCCACGTACACCACGCCCACCAGCCGATCCCGAACCATCATCGGGGCGCACAAAATCGCGCGCAGCCCTTTCATGATGATGCTCTGCCCGGCTTTGTAACGGCTGTCGAACTGGGCGTTATTGGTGAGCAGCGGCTTGCCGCTCGTCACCACTTCGTTGACGATGGTGGTGCTGTACAACTCCGCCGCCGGGTTGCCGTCCACGCTGCGGGCAACCTGAATTTGCAGGCGTCCCTGCTCGTCGGCGATCATCAGAAAGCCGCGCTGAGCCTGCGTCACCTGCATCATCGAATCCAGGACGATGTTCAGCACCTCGTCGAAGTCGAGGCTGGAATTCATGGCGAGCGTGATTTCGTACAGGCTCATCAGATGCGCATGGTCGATTTTGTCAAGCATTCGGCAGCCTTGTTTCTAACGCAGAATATGACTAGTATATCACGGCAGGACGGGAAACTTGCTGGTTATCATCGAGCGGTTGTTCGTGATTAGTTGTTGGTTCTTGGATTCGGGTGCAGTAGACGTTCCGTCCTTTTGACTAACAACTAAAAACCAAGAACCGTTTCTTCCAAAGGCTGCTTCCATGAAATTCGACGTGACCATTTTTCCGCAAAACCTGAACGCCGTCGCCGCGATTGCTCGGCAGGTCGAGGCTTACGGCTTCGCCGCGCTGTGGACATCCGAAACCTCGCACAATCCCTTTCTCCCGCTGACCCACGCCGCCGCCGCCACCGAGCGGATCGAACTCGGCACCGCCATCGCGGTCGCCTTTCCGCGCAGCCCCATGATCACCGCGCAGATCGCGTGGGACTTGGCGGCGCAGTCCAACGGGCGCTTCATCCTCGGCTTGGGCACGCAGGTCAAGCCGCATATCGAGAAGCGCTTCAGCACCGAATGGACAGCGCCCGCCCCACGCCTGCGCGAGTACATCGCCTCACTGCGCGCCATCTGGAACAGCTTTCAAACCGGCGCGCCGCTGCGCTATCGCGGCGAGCATTACAAATTCTCTCTGCTGACGCCGTTCTTCTCGCCCGGCGGCATTGATCACCCGGACATTCCCATCTACATCGCCGGAGTCAACGAATATCTCTGCCGCCTCGCCGGGGAAACCTGTCAGGGCTTTCACGTGCATCCGTTTCACACCGTCCGCTACCTGAAGGAACTGGTGATCCCCAACGTTGAGCGCGGCGCGCAGCAAGCCGGGCGTCCCCGATCCGACTGCGCGCTCTCCTGCGCCGTGTTCGTGGTCACGGGCAAGGACGCGCAGGAGATGGAGGACAACGCCGGGCTGGTGCGCGCGCAGATCGCCTTTTACGCCAGCACCCCCAGCTACAAGCCGATCATGGATATGCACGGCTGGGGCGATCTGGCAGTCCGGTTAAACGAGCTTTCGCGCGAGGGACGCTGGGCGGAGATGGGCGACCTGATCGGCGACGACATGCTGAACCAGTTCGCGGTGATGGCTCCGGCGGACGAGCTGGCGGCGGCGGTCAAGCAGCGCTACGAGGGGCTGCTCGATCGGGTGGGCTACTATTTCTCGTTCGTGCCCGAAGAAACCGAGCGCGAGAGGGTCTGGCGCGGCGCCGCCGAGGTATTCACCCGCTAGAACTCTGCCAAGCGCTGGCGAATGTGATCGGTGTGATCGCGCTCGTGCCAGAGCGTGCGCCGCAGGAGTTTGCGGGCTGACCAGCTTTCGTCCACCCGCGTAACGACGCGGGTGTCGCCGACCAGTGTGGGCAGAAAGCGCCGCGTATTCTCACGCGAGAAGTCGAGTGCCGCCAGCGGATCGGTGGGCAGGGCATTCCAGTCAGCGACGCCGCCGATCCGCTCGCAGTACCACCACTCCGCGACCGCGACGTGGCGCACTATTCCGAACAATCGTCCCAAAGCGCTCGCCCGCTATGTCTCGATGCAGCCGATCATCCGGCACGCTCTCAATCTGCGCCAGAAATGCGCGGCGAGTCATGACCAGTTCGTCCAGAGCGGTGCTGATTTCAGCCTCGTTCAGGGGTCGGCGGTCATCCTCGAAGAAAGCGTTGACCCGATAGTCCGGCGTCTTGCGGACTCGGAAAGGCGCGAAACTGTTCGACCACCTGCACAATGCCGTCGCTCAGGATGGACTGTAACTGTTCCACTGCCGCTGTTTGCAGTTCTGCCCTTTCCGGTCAGGCCGGGGCGATCAAATGCCCACGCGACCCAGTGATTCGGCTCCATGTCCTCCACGCCTGCGCGATAAATCATCTCTGCCTCCGTTAGAATCCGAATAGAGCCAGCGGCATCTACCCCAGATAATAACTCCGGTTATAATCAAGCCTCTCGTGTCCCAAAGGAAAGGCGAAATTTTGATGACTTCCCCACGCGATTATGCGCGCGACCATGCGCAGCAGTTCCGCCAGCAGTTGTACGAGTTGATCCGCATCCCCAGCGTCAGCACCGACCCGGCGCATAAAGGCGACGTGCGTCGCGCCGCCGAGTGGATCGCTGCACGAGATGCGGCGCGTCGGCGCGAACCACGTCGAGCTGATGGAGACCGGCGGGCATCCGGTGGTCTACGGCGACTGGCTGGGCGCGGGCGACTACGCGCCGACGGTGCTGGTCTACGGGCATTACGACGTTCAGCCCGCAGAAATGGCGGACGGCTGGAGCAGCGAGCCGTTCGAACCCGTCGAGCGCGACGGCATGATTTACGCGCGCGGCTCGTCGGACGACAAGGGGCAGATGTTCATTCACATCAAGTCGCTGGAGTCGTATCCTCGCCGCCGAAGGCAAACGCCGATCAATCTGAAGTTCATGATTGAGGGCGAAGAAGAGGTTGGCTCGTTCCACCTCGCGGATTTCATCCGCGCCAACAAGCAGCGCTTCGCCGCCGACGTGTGCGTGATCTCGGATACCGGGATGCGCGACATTCGACCAGCCCGCGATCACTTACGGGCTGCGCGGGCTGACCTACATGCAGCTAGACGTTTGGGGTCCCTCGCACGATCTGCACAGCGGCGGCTTCGGCGGCATGGTTCTCAATCCCGCGCTGGCGCTGGCGCAGATCATCAGCCAACTGCACAACCCGGATGCCAGCATCGCCGTGCCCGGCTTCTACGACGACGTGGTGCCGCTCAGCGACGAGGAGCGCGCGGAACTGGCGAAGCAGCCGATCACGCCCGAAAGCCTCAAGCAGCAGGCGGGGGTTCCCGACGTGTGGGGTGAAGCCGCCTATTCGCTGCGCGAGCGGGTCAGCGCCCGCCCAACCATGGAGGTCAACGGACTGCTGAGCGGCTGGACTGGCGAAGGCGCGAAAACCGTCCTGCCCGCGAAGGCGATGGCGAAGCTGAGCTGTCGGCTGGTCGGCAACCAAGACCCGCGCAAGATTTACGAGTTGGTGAAGCAGTACATCGCGCAGATCACCCCGCCGGGGGTTCACAGCGATCTCAAGCTGCTCAGCCTCGGCAGCCCGGCGCTGGTGGACCTTCACACGCCCGCGATGCAGGCGGCGGTGCGCGCCTACCAACGCGGCTGGGGCGCCGCGCCGATCTTCGCGCGCGAGGGCGGCAGCATCCCGGTAGTGGCGGATTTGAAGACCGAACTCGGCTTGGACTCGATTTTGATGGGCTACGGCTTAAATACCGACGGCGCGCATGGTCCCGACGAGCATTTCGCAATCGAGATGTTCCACCGGGGCATCGACACCGACCTCTGCTTCATCGAGGAGATGGGCGGCGCGAAGTAGCTCGACATTCAAGGCGGCGGGGTGATCCGAAAGATCGCCCCGCCGATGAAGGTTGCAGCTAAGTCGTGATTTGATAGATCGCTGGACGGTAACGCGGCTCCGGGATGGGCATTCCTTCCTCCCGCGCGACCTCCAGCCACAAGTCTCGTGCGATCAGGACTTCGGCGAGCGCTTCTTCAGGTGTCGCGCCGTGCGCAGAGCAGTATTTCAGATCAGGAATATCAGCGATGTATGCCTCATCTTCATTACTGTAAAATATGTTGATGTGGTAGTCTTTCACCGTTGGCGCTCCGCTACTCCTCATCGTTCAGTTGCAGATTATACTCCTCGACTAAAGCCACCTGATACGGCTTCGCCTGCCCATCTTTAGTCGGCTGCACGGACGCAGCGCACTTACGCCAGAGTGCTTATAGACGTGATAGCTGCCCCGAACCCGCTTCAACTCAAAGCCAAAGCCATCCGGCAAGGTACGGAACTCGTCAAAACGAATATTCTTTGAGCCAGCCAACGCCTTTTCAAGCAGCTTGCGTTTCTTCACGAGTACGCTCGCCCTACTTCCCTGCCAGCCACGAATTCCGCCAATCCGCCCACTCGTTGCCGTCAGTCGTCCAGTCGGCGTAAATCGCCAACCCGCTCACGTAGCTACCCGCATCGCCTGCCTGCTGAACCCCCAGATTGATCCCCTGCACGGCGGTGCTGACGTTCTCGACCGCCGGGTCGTGACCGGGCGGCGCAGAGTCGAAGGTCGGGACCGCGATCAGCACGTCGGTATCGGTGTCCAGCGCGGCGACCGCCTGCGCGTAGGTCTTCACCTGATACGCGACCCACTGTTCGTAATCGGCGGCGGTGCTTAAGCCGCTGTTGAACACCATCACCGCCATGTGATTGACCAGCAGCGCCACGCTCTGCTTATAGTCTTTCGACCACTCGGTTCCCGGCGTGATCAGCGGAGGCAGCGGGATGTCGGTGTGCGCGGGACTCCAGTCCGGTGGGATCGCGGCGCTGATCTGGGTGGTCATGCCCACCGACGAGCGAACCGCCCGCAGCAGCGCCAGAAAGTTCTGGTCGCCATCCCAAACCGGCTCCACGTCGAGAAATACGCCATCAAAGCCGAACTCGTTGACGAAGCGACCGGCGAGGTCGGCGACCTGCTGCTGAAGATTCAGATCGTTCAGGCGGTCGGGATGCGTATCGTCGGAGGTGGGCACGCCGATCAGTCCGTCGAGATGCCCTTCGGGATACGCCTGCTTGAACGCTTTGACGAACGCTTTCACGTTGTCGAACTGGTCTTCGTTCCGCCACGTGCCGTTGAACTGCAAATAGGTGACGTAGGCGTAGACCGTGCCGATCTTCTGATCGCGCAGCGCCTGCACCAGCGCCGTCATGACCGCTGCGCTGTCCGCGCCATCTCCCACCGAAGCGCCGATGTCGGAAAGGTCTTGCTGGCGCTGGGATGCCGCCTCAGCTTCCTCGGTGGCAGGATTTTGATAAGTCCACTCGGTGCCCAGCCACAACGCATTCGGCGGCGTTTCTTGGGTGCCCCCCCTCAGCCGACCGAGCGCCACCACCAGCACCACCACGAACACGATTGCCGCCGCCAGCCCGATCAGCACGCGCCCGCTGCGAGGCAGTCGGATCGGCGGCAGATTGACCCGCTGCGGCACTTTGAGCTGGCGCGGCAGCGCGCCCGGCGGACGCGGCGTCGCGTGCTGGAGCTTGCGGCGCTCGTAGCGGTCTCGTGCGCGCGTGCGCTTCGGCTTGGAGTCGTCGTCGAGAGGCGGAGGTGACGAAGGCGGGGGTGGCGGTTGGTTGTCCATGATTATCCTGCGATTTTCTCCAGCAGAGCGGGCAGAAGGATCAGCGCGACGATAATCACGAACACAATCGAGCTGACCAGCGCCGCAGTCGATGCAACGTCTTTGCCAATCTTAGCTAGCGGATGCGGATCGAGCGAGACGAGATCAATGGCGGCTTCGATGGCGGTGTTGAGGCACTCCGTCACCCAGACCCCGCCGAGCGCGAAGGTCAGCAGCGCCCAACTGAACACGCCGATGTGCAGCCACAGCCCAACCATCACCACGATGATGGTGACGAGGGTCGCCAGTTTGATGCTCTGCTCGTGGGTCAGCACGTAGAGCATCCCCGCAATCGCAAACTTGATGCTGGTCATGCGGTTGGCGTTCTTGTTCTCGCCCTCCGGGTTCAGGTGCATGGTTCCGGTGATCGAGAGGTCGAGTTCCTCGCCTTCCGGCGTGACCAGCACGTCTTTCTTTTCTTCGCCCGTCTGAGGCGCTTTCGGTGTTTCTTCCGACATCCGTTAACCTATGCCCAGCCGATGCACCAGCGGAGGACCCAGAATCAACAAGCCGATCAATACCGAGGCGACCACGCCCAGCAGCACCGCCGCCGATGCTACGTCTTTGCCTACGCGCGCCATCGGGTGCAGCTCGCTGGTGGACAGGTTGATCGCCGCTTCGACGGCGGCGTTGATGAATTCCGCCATCCACACCACCGTGATCGCCAAAATCAGCACCGCCAAGCCGATGGCGTCCACGTCCAGCCATAGCGCCAGCGCCATGATGCCGAGGCTGGCAACTCCCTGAATGCGCGTGTTCTTCTGGCGGCGAAGCATGTATATCCAGCCCGCCAGCGCGTAGATGAAGCTGTTCACGCGGTTGGTGCTGGTGACCGGGCTGTAATTGTCCGGGTCGATGCGCGCGGTTTCGGTCAGCGCGTCGATGATCCTATTCCGGTGGCTCATCGTGTATTCCCGCCTCCAATGCCGGAACGATCTCGACCGGAATGCCCAGCGCGATCAGCGCTTGTTCCTGCGCCGACCACATGGCGGCGCGCTGCTCCGGCGTGTCGTGATCGTAGCCCAGCAGGTGCAGGGTTCCGTGAACCACCAGCAGCGCGAGGCTGTCGCTCATCCGGTGCCCTTCGCGTTCCGCCTGCGCTCTGGCGTAGGGATAGGCGATCACCAGATCACCCAGATAGGGCGTATCTCCGGGCATAGAGTCCATCGGGAAGGACAGCACATCGGTGGGCGCGTCGATGCCGCGATAGCGCTGGTTGAGTTCGGCAACTTCGGCATCATCGGTCACGGCGATGGTCAGATCGCCCGCCCGCCCCGCCAACACGGTTTCCGCCGCTGATCGCAAGCGAGCCTCGTCCAGCGAATAGCCGCCCTCGTTCACGACTTCGATCATCCTTCATCCTCGGGCTTCTCCGGCTTTTCATCCACCGGATTCATGCGCTGCGTCCTCCGCAGCGGCGGCACTTCCGACATGGGTGTGTCCTCGTCCGGCTTGACCGTGGGAAGCTCGATGGTCTGAGTTTTCCCGCGCTGCCCGTCATGCTCAGGGAGCGGCAGCGGCAGTTCATTGTTCTCCGCGCGGGCAATCAACTCCGCTGCCTGAATGTCCTCGCGCACCGGCGCGGCGACTTCCGGCACCAGTTCCGCCGTCTGACGGCGAGGCGCGGGCAGCGTCGGGTAATTGATGCGCGGGTGGAACACCGCTTGCAGCATCTCGATGAAGATGTCGCGGGTGGTGCTGATGTCCTTCAGCGTGAGGTTGGATTCGTCAAGCTGACCGTCGCGCATCCGGTTCTCGATGATGCTGTCCACAATATCGACAATCTCGGCGCGGTTGGAGGGCTTGCGCGCGCGCACCGTGCTTTCGCAGCTATCCGCCAGCATCAAAATCGCGGTTTCGCGGGTCTGCGGCTTGGGACCGGGATAGGTGAACTGCTCAATATCGACCGCTTCTTCGTCGTCCGTCTGCTCGACCGCTCTGGTGTAGAAATAGCCCACCAGCGTGGTGCCGTGATGTTCCAGAATGAAATCGCGCAGGCGCGCGGGCAAGTGATTCTGCCGCGCCAGCTTCTCGCCGTCGGTCACGTGGCTGATGATGATGTCGGCGCTGCGGTAGGGATCGTTCAGGAGGTCGTGCGGGTTGACGTTATCCGCCTGATTTTCCACGAAGAACGCCGGGTTGAGCATCTTGCCGATGTCGTGGTAGAGCGCCGCTACCCGCATCAGGTCAGCGTCCGCGCCGACTGCGTTGCCCGCCTGCTCGCTCAGATTGGCGACTTGCAGCGAGTGTTGATAAGTGCCCGGCGCTTCGCGCAGCAAGCGCTGAAGCAGGGGTTGATTCGGCTGGCTGAGTTCGACCAGCTTCAGGCTAGTCGGCAGATTGAACAGCACCGTGATCACGTACATCGCCGCCAGCGCCGCCATCGCCGAAATCACGCCGTTGATGACCGCGAACAGGATCAACGTGCCCAGCGCCGCGCCTTCGTCGCTGTTGAGCAGCTCAAGGTTGAAGATGGTGACGATCACCACGTTCACCAGCGCGATCACCAACCCGGCGAGGAAGTAGCTGTTGAGTCGCTCGGATCGCCGCAGGATCAGCGCGCCGACGATGCTGCCGACGATCACCATCATGCCGATTTCCAGCGAGTTGTTCGCCATGATGCCGACCAGCAGCCCCAAGCCAATGGCGCTGATAATGGCGACTTCGCTGCGCGTGAGGATCACCAGCGTCAGCGCCATCGCCGCCGCCGGGTAGATGTAATACTGCCCGCCGAGCAGCCGCGCCGCCGCCAGCGTGAACAGGAAAATCCCCGCCAGCCCCGCCAAAAACCGCGCCTGCGAGTAGTATTTGTCCGGGAAGCGGGCGAGGTACAGCCCGATCACCACCATCACCAGCAGGCTGGCGAGGAACGCCTGCGCCACGTCCTGAAAACGGCGATCCGGTGACTCGAGCAGCCCCAGTTTGCCCAGCGCCTCGTAATCCACGTCGTCGAGCCGAGTCCCGGCGCGCACCACCAACTGCCCCCGCTCGAAGCTCCGGCTTTCCGGCGCGACGTTGTTGGCGGCGGTCTGCTGCGCCAGATCGGTCGCAGCCGGGTTCTGGAAGCGGTTCGCGCGCAGCAAATCCTGCACCAGCGCCACGATCACCGCCACTGTGTTGGCGTCGAAGCGCAGCGCCACCTGTGACGGCAGTTGGTCCCGCATCGGCGACAGGTCGGACTCGCGGATCAATTCGCGCATGACCCGCTCCAGCACGTTGGTCGCCTCGCCAGTCGCCGACCGCCACGTATCGTCGTCCATCTGAACAATCGACGCGATGATCGACGGCTGAAGCTGAAGCGCCGTGATGGTGCTGATGTCCGAGATTTTCTGCTGCGGCGTCGCAAACGAGTCGTGGCGCACGTTGTCGATGAAGTCGAGGATTTGCTGAAGCAGCGTGATCTGCTGCCGCGCGACGTTGGGATCGGGCGGATCGTAGACCGGACTCACGCTGTCAATCGCCGCCTGACGCTGGCGGTCGGTCAGCACGTCGCTGACGTAGGTGATGCTGAGAGGCGCGCGAATATCCTCGCTGACCACGCTGCCCACTTGCAACGAGGCGACACTGTTTTCGGTTTGAACAATGCTGTCAAAAGCGACAATCAGCGTCGAGAGCAGCACGAACGCAGCCGCCACCAGCACCACTCCGATCATGTGCAGGGGGTGATCGCGGCGCACGTTGGTCGAGGGCGCCAGACTGTCGATGAACTCTGGAAGCCAGTTACGCATTGCTCAGTTGTTCGCGGACGACCTCGTTGACCAGCTTGCCGTCCGCCTTCCCCTTCACCTGTGGCATCAGCACGCCCATGACCTTACCCATGTCTTTCGGCGACGCCGCGCCAGTCTGCCGAATCGCGTCCTGAACTAGCGCCGCGATCTGCTCGCGCGAAAGCTGCTCCGGCAGGAAGCCTTCCAGCATCTTTAATTCGGTTGCTTCCTGCTCGGCGACATCCTCGCGCCCGGCTTGATGCGCCTCGTCCACGCTGTCGCGCCGCTTCTTGATCTCGCGCTGAAGGATGCTCACCACGTCTTCGGCGCTCAAGTCGCGGCGCTCGTCAATTTCGACCTGCTTAAAGGCGCTCAACGTCATGCGGAGCACGTCGCGCCGAGTATTGTCTTTGTTGAGCATCGCCTGTTTCAAGGCGTCCTGCATTTTCGGTCTTGGATCGTCCATCATTTACCCCCAATAGTACCGAGTGCTGAGTGCCGAGTGCTGAGGCAAAAGCCAAGTTCCCGCAGAGTGGCTTCCCCGCAATCCACGCCTTACTCAGTCCTCATCCCTCAGTCCTCAGTCCTATCTTTTCACTCAGCACTTCACCTTCCATCTGCTGCCGCTGCGGATCATAAGCGATCAGGTCGGCGGGCAGGATGTGCCCGGTCAGCGCGCGCGGATGGACACAGCCTACACGGATATAATTGTCAGTATAACCGACATTGAGAAAACCTTCCTCAGTGACCCCGGCGACGTGCTCCCACAGCACCGGGCGCGTGGTTCCCGCGAAGCGTTCGGCGAAAGCCTGCTGCATGGTTTCCGCCTGCGCGATCATGCGGGCGCTGCGGGACTTCTTCGCGTCCTCCGCCACGTGACCGCGCAGCCGCGCAGCCGCCGTACCCGGTCGCCTGCTGTAGCGGAATACGTGCATCCCGGCGAAATCCAGCGACTCGACAAACGCGGCGCTGACCTCGAATTCTTCGTCGGTTTCGCCGGGGAAGCCGACGATCAGGTCGCTGGTGAGGCACAAATCGGGGATGCGCGCCCGCGCTGCCTCCACCAGCTCGCGGAACGGCGCCTGACGGGTATGCCGCGCCATCCGCCGCAGGGTCGCGTCGCAGCCGCTTTGCAGCGGCAGATGCAGGTGCGGGCACAGACGCGGATCGTCCCACAGATCGAAGAATTCCGGTGACAAGTCCCACGGCTCCAGCGACGACAGCCGCAGCCGGGCGATCTCGGTCTCGCTCAGCAGCGCCCGAACCAGCGCCGCCAACCCGTCGCCGTGCGCCGAAGTCGTGCCCGTAACTGCCCAGATGCACGCCGGTCAGCACCGCTTCCTGATAGCCGAGCGCGCTCAGCAGCTTGACCTCGCGCACCACGTCATCGACCGCCCGGCTGCGCCCGGCTCCCCGCGCAATCGTAGTCACGCAGAAAGTGCAGGCGTTATCGCAGCCGTCCTGCGCCTTGATGAAGGCACGGGTGCGGGCGAGATGCTGCGGCGTGTCTCGCGCAATCGGCTCGGCGTCGAACGGTTCGAGCGGCTGCCCCGTCAGCGCCGCCACCAGTTGATCCTTGCCTTCGTTGTCGATCACCCGCGCGACCCCCGGCAGCACCGCGATCTCGTCGGGCGCGATCTGCGCGTAGCAGCCCGTGACCGTGATCGCGGCGTCGCTGGCGCGGTGAAGCTGGCGCACCAGCTTGCGGCTGTCGTGTACCGCGTCCTGAGTCACGGCGCAGGTGTTGACCACGATCTGATCCGCCAGCGCCGGATCATCGACAATTTCGTGCCCCTGCTGCTGAAACTGCCGCGCCATCGTCTCGATTTCGCTCTGGTTCAGGCGGCAGCCGAGCATTCGTAGGTGAACTTTCATGTCCCGTCCGTTTCGTAGGGGCAGGTCTGAGACCTGCCCCTACCCCGCCGTTCTTTAGCTGGTCGGCGCATACACCAGCAGATTGTCGAACGCCGCCACCACTGGATCGGCAGTCGCGTCCGCCGTCCACAGCGCGGTCACGCCGATCTGCCCGTTGGGGATGGTACCGTCGGTCAGCGCGTCCTGCATCGAGCCGCCCATGCACTCGCCCGTGACCGAATTGATGGTGCTTTGCGCGCTCGGATCGTCCGGGATGCACAGTTGAACCGGCTGATCGTTCACGTAAAAGTGAAACTGGTCGCCCTGCGCGACCACCCGCAGATGATTTACCGCATCCAAGCCCTGCTGAATCAGCGGCGACTGAATCCAATCGCTGATCACGCGCACGTCGCCATCCACTACCCGGCTGACCCGGTAGTAGCCGTCGCTGCTGATCAGGAACAGATAGTAGTTGTCGTCGGCTAGCTGGGTGTTGTCCTGATTCTGCAAGCGAAAGACCACGCCGTAGCCGTTATCGACCGGACCGGAGATCGCCTGTGCATCCACCCGCAGATCAAAATCGCCAAAGTGCGGCTGCGCCACCGAGTAGGCGCCGCCCGACGGTTCCCCCACGCTGATCCGCATCTGCCCAGCGTCGATCTGCGCCGCAAGCCGACCCGGATACTGCGACCAGTCGCCGTTGAAGCCGTCGCTGCCCGCGCCGTCGAAGCTGGCGACGTACAGCAGCGCGCCCGAACTACCGGAGACAATCGTATGCTGCCAGCTTGCTGCCGAGCGGCTGAGCGCCAGCAGCGCCGCGAAGATCACGACGAGGACTATCAGCACGAGGATGCGCCGCACGAGACTGCCTCTCAAACCCAACGGAACAAGGCATATTGTAACATGCGCGGGGCGTAATCGTAGAGCTAACCGGACTGCGCGGCGATCCAGCGCTCGGCTCGGCGCAGGCTCCAGGTCTGCACCACCGAGTAGAAGCCGTAGACCGTCGCGCTGCTGACGACGAGGAAGATCAGCGGCGCGCAGAACACCAGCGCGTTGAAGGTCATTTCCAGCACCGCCAACGGCAGCACCAGCGTGGTGACTCCGAATGCCAACGCCAGCGCGACCAATCCCTGCGTCAGCCACAGGGCGGCGACCGCGCCCGTCGCCGAAAGCACCGCCGAAGTCGGGTGATGGGCGCGCGCCGAGATCGCCACGCCCAACGCAGTCACGGCGCGCATCCGCCAGAACGGTTCGATCACGAACACGATGCATCCCGCCACCAGCATCAACTGCCCGGTGACGGCAGTGGCAAGTTCCGAAGGCACGAAGTAGGCGAGAAATTGATCGCGGATCAGCAGCAGAAGCACGCCGCAGATGATTGTGAGCGACACCACGATTTGCAGCCCAACGATCAGCGCCATCACGCGCCAGACCCGCACCTGCGCCGCGCCGTGCTTGGCGGCGACGATTTGCGCGCCGCTCAGAGCAGTGAGCCGCAGCAAATCCCAGCGCCCGGAGACGACTTCGCTGTTGATGCTGCGAAGCGCCGCTGACATGCTGGTGTAGTCGAGCGCCAGCGCCGCCAGCAGGCTCACCGCCAGCAGCAGCAGCGTGAAATCGGCGCTGGCTGCCTGTTCTCGGTCGCCGATGGCAAGCAGCAGCCAGATCAGCGTCAGCACGGCGCAGATCGCAGTCACGCGCCGACCGTTGTAGCGCAGCAGAGTCCTGCCGCTCTCGCCCCAACGCACGCGCCGCGATTCCAGCATGAACAGCGGATTATGGCTCAGGCGAAAATGCGGTGTGAGGCGATAAATCCGGTTCATCAGTCAGCCAGTGTGGGCGAAATTGCGCTCGGCACGGCTATGGCGAAGGCGTGGATTCAGGGAGTACCGTCGATTTATCGATCAATCCCAGACCGATCAGCGCGTCGCGCTCGTCCTGATAAAAAGCCTCCAGCATCGGCTGAAACTGCGAGTCCATCGCGGCGGCGAATTGCAGCCAATGCTGCGCGCTGGTCAGGTCGCCCGTGAGTTGGTAGGCTTTCCCTAGCTCGGCATACAGCGCCGGATTCTCCGAATCCAGCGCCACCGCCTGTATGATGGCGCTCAGGCTGTCCTGATACTGGTAGTTCAGGCGTAGGTGCAAGCCTTGCAGCAGGCGAACCTGCGCGTTGTCCGGCGCCAGCGCCGCCGCCGCGTCGATCCAGCGAGCGCCGTCCTTCCCCTGCATATCTCGCACCCAGCCGCCGTATGCCAGCGCGACCGGGTCGCCCGCCGCCTGCGAAAACGCCAGTTCCGCATACGCCCACAGCTTCTGATCCGCCAGCGCCACCCCGATGCGAGTCGGGTCGCCGCTCGCCAGCGCCGCCAGCAGCGGCGGAACCTG
Source organism: uncultured Chloroflexia bacterium (assembly GCA_963814185.1). Classification (GTDB taxonomy): domain Bacteria; phylum Chloroflexota; class Anaerolineae; order Aggregatilineales; family Phototrophicaceae; genus Flexifilum. The sequence continues at coordinate 2,429,109 of CAWFCF010000004.1, forward strand.
ATCGACGTAAGTGGACTGTGCCGCGCGGAGCAGGTCGCTCGCCTGCGCGGGATCGGCTGCCGAGCGGATCAGCCCAAGTTGGAAGTCCGCCCACGTGCGCTCGGTCGAATCGTCGGGCAGCAGCGCCAGTAGGCGACTGAGCGCGTCCGATGCGTCCGCCCAGCGCCCCAGATCGAGGTATGCCTGCGCGCGGTCGCGCAGCAGCGCCGCGTCCGGCTCAGCGGCTTCCCAGTAGGCGACCGCGCGCGGCAGATCGCCCGCCTCGCGCCACAGATCGCCCGCCAGCCGCAGCCGATCCGAAGTCCAGCCCTCGCGCGCTGCGTCGGCTTCGTCCTGATAAAGCGCCTGCATCGGGCGATCCGTGCGCGAATCCGGCAGCGGAATCGACGGCTGAGGGATGATGTTGAGGGGGAGTTGAACGGTGGGCAGCAGAAACAACAAGCAGACGAACAAGGTCACGACCAGCGCCAACGACGCTGGTCGAGTGAGAGATCGGCTCATCCGGCGGCGCTGCTTAAGGCATCCTTGACGGCGTGCTCAATCTCGCGGGGCGTGAACGGCTTGACCAGATAGCCGCAGACGCCGTGCAGCTTGCCGACCAGTCGGTTCGCCGCATCGCCGAAGGCGGTGATCACGATCACGGCGGGCATCGAGCCGCCTTGTGTGCGCTGCTGTTCCTTGATGTTGTCCAGCAGCTTCCAGCCGGGCCCATCGGGCAAGCCGATGTCCAGCAGCACCACGTCCGGGTGCATTTCGTTGAAGCGGGTGAACGCGCGGCTGGCGTGGCTCTCGTGCGCGGTGATCATGTGCATTCGCTCCAGCGTCACCTGCAAAATTTCCGCCAGTTCCAGCGTGTCTTCCACGATCAGCGCGGACAAATTGGCGGTCACAAAGTTCTCCGTGACCGGGGCGATCTGGATTTCCGCCGTGGTGCGGGTGGCGTCCTGCGTCTCGCTGTCGTCGTCGCCCTCGCCCGTGAGGAAAACGGCTTTCACGACGCCGGTTTCGCCAACCGGAGCCTTACGCAGCGAATTCGGGCGCGGCGCGCTGGTAAGCGGCTGCCCCGCGCTGATCGGCTCGCGTTCTTCACGGGATTGGGACGATCCCTCTGCCTGCTGATCGGTTATAATGACGTTATCGGCATAGCGCTGCGTCATCGAAATACGCCTCTAATAATGAATGAATTCTGATGACATTTTCGAGTATAACATGCGCGAAATAAAGCTGCGATCTTTTTCACAAAAAATCTATAATTCCCCTGCGTTTCCACTTATTGTAACATCTAATCGACACAGGAAACTGTAACATATGCCCAATCCTTCCGTTTCCTATGTAGCCACTTTGCCGCTGAAGCACGCGGGCGATTGCAGCCTGCTCGGTGTCTCGCTGGATTTCACCATTTACGCCGAGGAAGTCTACGGCGAAAACGCATGGCTGGCGCAGCACGCCCTGCGCTTGGACGGAACCGTTCTCCGGTCGGTCGATGAACAGGACGGCGTGCAGGAAATCGAGCCGCTCGATCTGCCGCCCGGCTTGGTCAAGCCGCGTTCCGGCTGGCACACCATGGCGCTCAACTTCGCCGGACCGCGCTGGCGCGGGCTGCGCGCCCCCGAACGCGCGCTCGATCTGGTACGCCCGCTGTCCATCGACGAGAAGCTGGCGCTGATCGCCAAGTTCAAGCTGGCGGTGCCCCCACCCCTACTGATGGGAATCGCCGAAAGCTACGTGCTGTCGGAGACCCGCATCGTTCACCCCAACCTGTTTTTCGTCTGCCGCCGGGCGCGGCTGGCGGTCGCGCTGCCGGAGGAACGGCTCGACGACGACCATCAGCCCTACGACTACGACACCGAGGTAATCTATGTGGCGCACTTCTACGACTGCGATCAGGAGCCGAGCTTGGACGATTTGCTGACCGACCTGACCGAGGTGCCGCTCTATCGCCCGATGGACTGCCTGCTGGTCAACCATCACCTGTTCATCGCCGACGGCGGCGCAGGAGATCGTCCGAGTGCGATTCAGGTCTGGCGGCTGGAACTGCCGGAAGTCGTAACCGAAGAAGAAAAGATGAACAAGAAGCTATTCGGATGAAGCCCAAGCATCCTGTGCTGATGATCGCCGCGCTGGTGGTGATGCTGCTGCTCTCCGGTCGGGCGATCCACGCGGACGCGACCGTGACCCAACTATGCCCGCCGGGCGGAGTCACGCCGCGCACGACCGATTTCCAGCCGGGCGGCATCATCCTGACCGCGTTCGACAAGAGCGCCATCTGGGTCTACAACGTCGATAACGGGCGGCGCTATCCGCTGCCGGATACCGCGCCGTGCAGCCGCAACTGCCACCTCTCGCCGGATGCGACATGGCTGACCTTCTTCAACGACCCCACCAATACCTTCAACAAAATGCGGCTGGACGGCACCCAGCGCTCGCTGGTGGTCGAGAACGCCGCCGAAGTCGAGTGGTGGAATCCGTCCACCTATTTGGTATGGACGCCCGCCAAGCAAGCCTATCTGCAATCTACTGACGGCGGCGACCGCGAATATCTGGACGTGGAAGGCGTGACCTCGATTCAGCCCAACGGTCGCTACGGCGTGCTGGTCGAGCCAAAAGACGACGGCTTCGAGCGCTGGCTGGTGAATTTGGAACTGCGCGGGCTGGACGGCATCAGCGACGATCCGGTCGATCTGGGCGTGGATCAAGCCTACTTCAACGCCGAGGCGTGGGCGCCGGATGGATCGTGGCTGGCGTTCGTGAAGCCGGTTCCCGCCGGGCAGGATCAAGTCAGCGGCGAGATTTTCGCCATTCGCGCGGGCGATTCCGCCGCCGTCCAGTGGACCAATCTCACTGCAACATACGGCGCGGAGCGGATCAACGGCGTGGCGGTGGGCGAGCTAAGCTGGTCGCCGGATGGCACCCGCATCGCCTTCTGGGTCTCGCGCATCACCGGGGCGGACGCGACCGCCGACCTTAGCAGCGCGGTGCTTCACGTCCTCGACGTGAACACCGGCGCGCTGACCGTCTACTGCGGCTATTCCACCGACATCCAGACGCCCAATCCGCCCAGCTTGATCTGGTCGCCGGACGGCACCACCCTCGCCTTCGCCGGAGAGCTGCCGGACGACACCAGCGGCTATTATCTGCTGGCGCTGAACACCGCGACCGGGGCGATCACCTCGCTGAGTCAGGGCGTGTACCCGGTGCTGGGCAGCCCGGACGTGATCGCATGGGGAAACCGCCCACAATGATGGTCGTCTCGCTTCAGGTCTGGCAGGCGCTTAAACGCCCCCCCATCCATCACCCGCTGTTCCGTCGCGTGAGCCAGACCCACCCGCCTTCGCCGCCCCGCCGCCTGTCGCTGGTGGAGCGAGTGGCGCTGCTGGCGCTGCTGCTGACCGGAATTTACTTCCTGCTCGCTTACTTCGTCAGTCTGGTGCTGGTGGTGATCTTCTTCGTGCCGATTGTGGTCGCCGGGATTTACATGGCGCTGCACGGCACGCTCGCCGGGCTGTACTGGGCGACGCGGGTCAGCGCGGCGATCTCGCGGGAGCGGGAGCGAGGCACTTACGAGCTGCTCTCGGTATCGCCGCACGGCGCGTTCAGCGCAAGCTGGGCGATCTGCACCGGATGCCAATATTACGATCAGACCTTCAACGGCATCGGCGCGCAGCGGGTCTGGTTTTCGCGGGTGTTCTTCCTGAGCATCGCCCTGATGGGCGCGCTGATCTCATTGTTCGACCCGCGCGATTATCCCGGCAATCCGCTGGAAGGCTTCCTGCTCGCCGTCTCGGCGATTGCGGTGCTGGCGCTCGCCTTCCAGATCGACGACATCCACTCGACCGTGATCGGCAGTCTGGTCGGGCTGATCGTGCCGCTGTTCGCCCGCAATCGGCTCGATGCGCGGATCGGCGCGTTCGCGGGCTTTCTGGTGCTGCAAACCACCGCCTATGCGCTGGTCTGGCTGATCGGCTTCGTGCTGATCCCGCAAATCAACGCCAGCCTGCCGCTCAGCGGCTTTGCCGCCGCGCTCTCGCTGCCGCTGGAACAGCTTCTAGTCTTTTTCGCGGTGCGCGAACTGATCGCCCGGCTGCTCTGGGGCTTAAATTCGTGGCTGCACGACGGCGACGTGAGCGATCTCCGGCTGCTCACCAAAGGCGGGCGATTGCTATGGTAACCTGGAAATTGTGGCGGGCGCTCAACTTTCCCTATCTCCGGTCGCCGCTCTACCGACGCGCCTATCAGCGCCAGCGGGTGGAGCTGATCGGGGAACCGATTCACGTTCCGCTCGGTGGCTTGCTCTCGAACCTCGGGCTGGTGGTGCTGCCCGCGATCATCCTGCTGATCGGCGCGCCCATTGCCGCGCTGTTGTTCTACATCGTCCTGCTGACCGCACCCCTGCTGCTGCCGATCTGCAACAGCGTCTACGGGGCGCTGCACGCGGTCAACGCCTCCAGCGGTATCGCCCGCGAGCGCCAGCAGCAGACCTACGACGTGCTTTGTACCAGCCCCTCAGGGACGCTCGGCATCCACTGGTCGTACTGCGTGGGCTGGCTCCACTACCACGTGAATTATCGCTACGTCATCGTCGGCGCGCTGGCGGTCGGCTTGATCTCCTGCCTGTTTGGTCTCGCGCCGCAGGTCGTGTTTTCGACCGGCGCCTCGATCCCGGCGCAGTTCGTCCGCTCGCTGACGCTTGCCGCCTTCTTCGCGCTGGATTACGTCGAGAGTATCGTCACCAGCAGCCTCGTCAGCCTGCTGGTTCCGGTCTACGCCGAAAACGAAGCCAGCGCCCGGCTGTGGGCGTCGAGCCTGTTTCTGCTGATGCAGGTGGCGGTCTATCTGCCGACCCTGCTGGTCGGCGTGTTCGCCCTGCCCAACACCCTCACGCTGATCGGCTTCAGCCCCGCGCTCGCTGACCTGCTGATCCCGCCGCTGCTGTTCGCCTTCTTCGCCGTCCTGCGCGAGTCGATGATCGCCGGGCTGTGGCACGCGGTCAAGCAGCAGTTGAGCGCCGACGCAATGGAACTCGACGCTATTACCCACGTGACGGTATAATAGGGATATGAATACTATATTTTTAGTCGCGAGCGAGTGCTAGATGGAAGAAGCGGCTGCTGCTTACCTTGCTTTTGCGAGAAAGCTGATAGAAGAAAAACGGTATGAGGATGCAAGAGTTGTCCTAAAGATGGTCGAGCATCCTATCGCACGAAAATGGTTGGCGCAACTTGATCGAATTGCACCTGAAACCAAGTCAATTGCTATCAGACAATTAGAACAGAGTTGGGTAGAAGTTGCGCCGAAGATGTCATTTAAGGTGCTGTCTCAGAAGGATCAGTGGTTTACATCAAAATTTGACCCCGAAACACTTGAGCTAGCGATCAATGGATATGCTGAACAGGGTTGGAGAGTGCGTACCGGTGCAACTGCCACAATTCCGGGGCTTATGGGAAAACGAGAGGAAATGATACTAGTCCTAGAAAGACCCACCGATCCGCGCTCGGAGATGATCATGTTCGAATATAAAATCCTATCGCAAAAAGATAAGTGGTTCACTGGGAAATTTGATCCTGACACAATCGAACAGGCAATTAACTCTTACGCTGAACAGGGTTGGCGCGTGGTTCATGCCGTAACTGCAACTATACCCGGCTTTGGCGGCAATCGTGAAGAGATGATCATTATACTTGAGCGTTCGAAGAAGCGCTGAGGAAGCTCAGATGTATGCTACTGTCCTCAACGGGGTTATATTCATTGAGGGTACATATCCGGCTTCCAAGAATATTCAACGAATAGAAACCTCGATTACGGGCTTCTCGGCTCAATTGCGTTCGCTAACGGATGTGAAAATCAAAATGGCTGCAATTGCAGAGCAAGTCGGTGCGAACGCGATCATCGAATTCGAATATGGGCAAAAATCTCCTTCATTTTGGGGGGCGTTTGGCGATAACGTAAACTGGTATGGCAAGGGCATTGCCGTGTTGCTTTCGAAGAGGGAATATTTGGAGATTGCTGACTCACTGAGATGAGATTGCCAATTAGTTCATTCTCAAAGTCAGCCGCTTTGATTCTTCCGATGCGTCAGTAAATTAGTCGGAGCCTTATTGTGACCCAAACCATTGACCCGAACGCCATCCCGGTCGATAACGCCGGATGGCAGCCCGACCCTGAACATCCGCGCCGCCGCCCGCCTTGGATCAAGGTGCGCGCGCCCAGCGGTGAGAATTACGAGCGCGTCTATGGCTTGATGCGCGGGCAAAAGCTGCACACTGTCTGCGAAGAAGCCATGTGCCCCAACCTCGGCGAGTGCTGGGGGCGCGGCACCGCTACTTTTCTGATGATGGGCGACACCTGCACCCGCTCCTGCGGCTTCTGCGACATCAAGACCGGGCGACCCAGCCCGCTCGACTGGGCGGAGCCGAACCGCATCGCCGAAACCGTCCGCGCGATGGGCTTGCGCCACGTGGTCATCACCAGCGTCAACCGCGACGAGCGTGCCGACGGCGGCGCGCCCATCTTTGCGATGGTGATCAAGCGCATCCGTCAGTTGCAGCCCGGCTGCTCGGTCGAGGTGCTGATCCCGGATTTCAAGGGCAGCCGCGCCGCGCTCGAAATTGTCATGAAGGCGCAGCCCGAAATCCTGAATCACAACGTCGAAACCGTCCCGCGCCTGTTCAAGCAGGTGCAGCCGCAGGATCATTACGAGTGGGCGATGACCACCCTCGCCAACGCCAAGCAGTTGGATCCGCTGGTGCTGACCAAAAGCGGGATCATGGTCGGCTTGGGCGAGACTTTCGACGAAGTGGTCGCCGTGATGCACGATCTGGTGGATCGCGGCGTCGATATTCTGACGGTTGGGCAGTATCTCCAGCCCAGCAAGCAGCATCTCCCGGTCGAGCGCTTCTATCTGCCCGAAGAATTCGACCGCATCAAGGAAATCGGCTTGCAGATCGGCTTCAAGTGGGTCGAGAGTGGTCCGCTGGTGCGCAGCAGCTATCGCGCGGATCGCCAGGTCCGCGAACTCTCCAAGCTGAACTACATTCGCGCGCACGAAAACACCGCTGAGTAATAAACAAGGTGATTATCCCCTGATTGCACGTATGAAGGGAAAATCGTTGCGCCTATACGTGCAGTCAAGGTATCATTCCCCACACCTATTTACCCTGTGAGCGCGTCCATGCCTTGCTTGGTAATGGCGTAGTGATGATGACTTGCACGGTTCCCCTTACTGTCGTCGTCATCACTTGTCCCCTCATAGATCATGCCACACTTCTGCATCACGCGAACAGAAGCGGTGTTCTGTGTGTTGCATTGCGCGATAATCCGAGAGGTTCCTAACGTCGTAAATTCGTAGATCAAAACGGCTCGCATGGCTTCGGGCATATAGCCCTGCCCCCAGCACTGGCGTTTAAGAATGTAGCCGCACGAGCGGGATCGTTGCGCCGCCTCTTTCAGGTCGCTGGCCGTTTCGATCCCAAACCACCCAATGAGCACCCCGCTTTCCCGCAACGTCACCGCCCAGATGTATGCGTCGCGCTCCTGGTTCGATGCATTCTGAAGAAGCCACGCAAACCACTCACGACGCTCTGCCTCATTCCAGGAAGCGAAGTGCATAAAGTACGTCACCTCTGGATCGGAAAGAATGGCGTTAACTGCATCCCAATCCTCCGGAAGAAAATCGCGCAGGATCAGCCGCTCTGTTTCAAGGCTTAGCATATCCCGCCTCTGCTCACAAACACTGTCTCACTATGGGAATGATACCTTCGACTGCACGTATAGGCGCAACGATTTTCCCTTCATACGTGCAATCAGGCGATAATCACCTTACACTTTTATGGTATGTAGGTCGCCGAGGACATCCTCTCAGTACCTGCCGTGAAGGGATAATCACCATAAACAAAGTAGGGGCAGATTTTAAAATCTGCCCCTACACGTAAATCCTCACAATATGATCACGCTTCTACGTTTCGATGATCTTTTCGTCAATCAACTGCTGCTGCACCTTCTGACCGCGCGGGTCGAAGGCGAAATGCTGACCGTGTAGCTGGAATTCCATATCCTGCATCGCGCGCCCGGCGCGGTTCTTCTCAATCGTCCACACCACCCAGTCGCGGAACTGCTTCGCCGTGTACGGATTGAAGGCGACGTGATCCTTCGACATGATCTGGTACTTGTTGTTCATGATGATGGCGATGTCGGACTCGTAGTCGAGGGCGCTGCTGCCGCGCAGGTGGAACAGGTGGATGCGCTTGCTCTTGAGTCCTTCCCGATCCGCCGCGACAATCGACCACACCGGCACGTCCAGCGACATGGCGATGTCCTTCAGCCCCTCGACAATGATGGTCACTTTGTCGTTCTCGTCGCGCGGGCGCTCCGGGTGAACCGCGATCTTTTGCAGGTAGTCCACGAACAGCACCACGTTGCCGCCAGTGGCGTCGCACAGCCGCGCCGTCATCTCCTTGATCGCCCGCAGGGTCGTGACCGCCGGGCTTGCTTTCACCAGAATCATCCGGTCGGCATAGCGGATCATCCGCGCGAGGCTGGGAGCGGTCTTGGGATTGTCGCGCAAAATCGTTTGCAGCGACCCAGCGCCGCCGTCGCGCCCCATGAACTCTTTTGCGCGCTGCGCCACGATGATCTGGTAAAGGTCGCGCAGCTTGGTGCCCCGGCTCAGGTCGATCTCCGGCGGGCTGACGCTCTCCATGCACAGCAGGCGGTGCATCAGGTGAGTCTCGGTATGCTCGTAGGAGAGATAAAACACGTACTGATCCGGGCGCAGCGCGATGTTGCGCGCGATTTGCAGCGTCGCAATCGTCTTGCCGATCCCCTGCGCCCCGCCGAGCAGCACCAGCTCGGTCTTGCGCAGCCCTCCGCCGATAAAGCCATCCAGCGGATCAAAGCCGGTCGGCAGCGGCACGTAATCGACCAGATCGCCGCGCACCACCCGCTCGTTGGCTTCGTTCAGCACTTGCGTGAGGGTGCGCGGAAGATGCGCGTTGCCGCGAATCGCGTTGTTGGCTGGGGACTGAGGTCGGCGAAGCTGCTCGCCGTAATCAACCTCAGAGCCGCCCATCGGATCATCAGGTTGTTCCAATTCGTCGGTAAATCGCCGCGTTGTCATGCCCAGACTGCCACTTTGCTAGTTTCACTGTACACAATCATACTATAACGTCAAATTTGAGCAACCACAGGCATAAGATCGCTCATGAAATCGATTTCGACTGAAGAAATTCATGATTCATTTGCTTTTTTAGCAAAAGGTTAAGGCTTTCTGGATAATTCTGGTCTGCTCGGTAATTCACAAAGACAGGTTAAACGTGCTAGAATAGGAAAGTTTAGTCAATCGGAGTCTTTCGTCGGGTTTGTACAGCGTGTACGAACGTGGCAGTTGCCAATCCGAACACGGAGGAGGCATAGAACCGTCGTGATACAGGAACTCTTGAATCGGGCTGACCAGCGTGGCTATGTGACCTTTGAAGATGTCTTGGAGGTGCTGGACGAGGATGGCGACGACGTAACCGCCATCGAAACGATCCTCTACGAGTTGGACGAGTTGGGGGTGGAGCTGCGACAGGAAAGTGAGCCGCCCGACCCGCTGCTGCTGTCCGAAGAAGGCGATCTCGAATTCGAGCCGGAGGAAATCCTGCAAGACCCGACAGTTGGGGACATCAGCGCGGTATCGGCAGATGATCCGGTTGGGCTGTATTTCCGGCAGATGGCGCAGGAGCCGCTGCTCACCGCGCTGGAGGAGATCGAACTCGCCAAGCGGATCGAGATGGGCAAGCAGGCGCGCGAGACTCTGCTGCGCATGAGTTCGCGCGATCTGTACAGCGAAGCGTGGATCGCCCACTTGGAGCGGTTGGTCTACGACGGACAGGCTGCCCGCGAGCATCTGGGGCGCGCCAACACCCGTCTGGTGGTGAGCATCGCCAAGCGCTACATGGGTCAGGGACTTCCCTTCCCCGATCTCATTCAGGAGGGCAATGTCGGTCTGATGCGCGCAGTCGATAAATACGACTACAAACGCGGCAACCGCTTCAGTACCTACGCGACCTGGTGGATTCGCCAAGCCATCACCCGCGCCCTTGCCCAGAAGACCCGCACCATCCGTATTCCTCTCCACATGACCGAACGTATCCGCCAGATGTACCGCACCGCTCAATCGCTCGAACAGAGCCTCGGGCGCCGCCCTTCCCCTGAAGAAATCGCCGATCAAATGGAACTGCCCGCCGACACCATCCGCAGCATGATGGACGCCAGCCAGCACGCGATTGCGCTGGAGCGCCCGGTCGGGGATGACGGCGACAGCGAATTTGGCGACTTCATCGAGGATCAGGACTCGCCCAGCCCGGTTGAATCGGCGACCCAGCATTTGCTGCAGGAGACGATTGAGGAAGTGCTGAGCGAACTCACGCCGCGCCAGAGCCACATTCTGCGGCTGCGGTTCGGCTTGGGCGGCGGTGAGCCGCACACGCTGGAGGAGATCGCCAACAAGTTCGGGTTGAGCCGCGAGCGCATCCGCCAGCTTGAAAAAGAAGCGCTGCGCCGCCTGCGTCACCCGCGACTGGCGCACAATCTGCGCGATTACCTCGGTTAAGACAATCCCATACGAACGTTGATAAAGCCGGGCATCAATGCCCGGTTTTTATTTCCGGCAGAGGAGATGCGACCTATGCTAAAATTAGAGCTAAGCACAGCAACCGGAAGGTGACCATGACTTCACTGGAAGAACTCGGCGACATGATCGCTCGCTTAACCCCCTCGGAGAAAGCGCAGGTATTGCAGTGGGTCGCGCGCGATCTAGGCGACAGCTTTCCGGGCATCGACAGCACGCCGGACGTTCTCGGCGGAGAAGCGCGGATTGTGCGGACGCGGATTCCCGTTTGGGTGCTGGTGCTGGCGCGGCGTTTAGGCGCCAGCGAAGCGGATTTGCTCCGCAGCTATCCGAGCCTGCGCGCCGAAGACCTCGCCAATGCGTGGGCGTATGCGCGGCTGCATCGGGACGAGATTGAGCAAAATATCGTCGAGAACGAAACCGCCTGACCGATGGCGAAACTCTACGCGAACGAGAACTTCCCTCAGCACGCAGTCGAGGCGCTCCGCGAATTGGGGCATGACGTTCTCACCACGATGGAAAGCGGAAAAGCGGGACAAGCAATTCCTGACGAGGCGGTATTGGCGTTCACCCGTGAGAGCCAGAGAATTCTGGTCACGTTCAACCGCAAGCACTTTATACGATTGCATGAAAGCCAGCCGAATCACGCAGGAATAGTGGTTTGCACCGTCGATGTCGACTTCAAGGCGCTGGCTCAGCGCATCCACGACGCGCTCAAGACCCAGCCGAATATGGCTCGCGTGAATCGCCCCCGAGGTTAGGATGCGCCGAGTTTCCTATCTGTTGCTGCTTGGGTTCATTATGAATGTCATCTTTCCTCTTTCAGCACAGGATCAGCCCTACCGCGTGATCGGCTATTTCCCATCGTGGAGCATCTACGCCGACCCGCCCTACCTCGTGACCGACATCCCTGCCGACCAGCTCACCCAAATCAACTATGCCTTCGCGGGCATCTCCGACGCTGGCGAGATCGCGCTGCTCGACCCGTGGGCGGATACCCAGGTTCCCTATCCCGGCAGCGATCAGCCGGGCAATTTTCACCAGTTGCAATTGCTAAAAGCGGCGCATCCATCGCTTCAAACCCTGATTTCCATCGGCGGATGGTCGGCGTCGGGCAAATTCTCGGACGTGGCACTCACGCCGGAGTCGCGGGAGAAGTTCGCGCGCTCGGTGGTCGATTTCATCCAGCGCTACGGATTCGACGGCGTAGACATCGACTGGGAGTTTCCGACCGGCGGCGGCGCAGACGGAAATGTCGAGCGCCCGGAGGACGTGGACAATTTCGTGCTGCTGCTGCAAGCCCTGCGCGATCAGCTTGACGCCGGGCACTATCTGCTGACCATCGCGGCGGGGTCGGGTAAATCGGCATACCAGCCGCTCGACTGGGCACGGATTGCGCCGCTGCTCGACTGGATCAACGTCATGACCTATGACTTCGTCGGCGCATGGAGCGCTGTGACCGGCTTCAACGCGCCGCTGTACAATTCGACGCCGAATCCGCCGGAAGCAGGCAGCGTCGATCAAACCCTCAGCGATCTATTGGCGCTGGGCATCCCCGCCGACAAGCTGGTGATGGGCGTGCCCTTCTATGGGCGCGCTTTCGCGGGCGCAGCGCCGGAGAATCACGGACTGCATCAGCCGTTCGCGGGCGTGCCGGAAGGCACCGACGGCGCGGTTGTCTATCGAGATTTAGCCGCAAATCAGATCGCCACCTACCCGCGTTACTGGGACGCTGCGGCACAGGTTCCGTGGCTCTATGACCCTGCCACCCAGACTATGATCAGCTACGACGATCCCGAATCGTTGGCGCTGAAGGCGCAGTACGTCCGCGACCATGATCTGGGCGGCATCATGATCTGGGCGTTGAATCAAGACACCGACGCTTCCGCGCTGCTGACGGCAGTTGACGCGGCGCTGACCGGATAGACCCATCGTCGGCAAATTCGCGGCGCTGAGCGTCCGCGTGCCCGAAACGCCACAATGTTCTATACTAATTTCAGACCTTGAATTACACGGAAATTCTGTGTCGGCGCTTCATCGGATAGGCGGAGAATGATCATGGTAAAAGAATTCCGCGAGTTCATCATGCGGGGCAACGTCATCGACCTTGCCGTCGGGTTCATCATGGGTGTCGCCTTTACCGCCATCGTGACCTCGCTGGTCAACGACATCATCATGCCGCCGATTGGGATGCTGCTGGGCGGCGTCGATTTCTCCAACATCGTGATCACGCTCAAGGCAGCCACCGACACCGATCCCGCCGTGACCATGAACATCGGCATCTTCATCAACACGGTCATTCAGTTCGTGATCATCGCCTTCGTGGTGTTTCTGCTGGTGCGGATGGTGAACAACATGCGGGATCGGCTGATCAAGAAGGAAGTCGCGGTCGCCGCCGCCGTGCCCAGCCCGGAGGAAAAGCTGCTGGTGGCGATCAACGACCTCACCGCCGCCATCCGCGAGGAGAAGAAATAACGGTTTAGCCGAGAAAAAAGCCCGGTGCTTTAAGCATCGGGCAAGAAGCTCAATGTCCGCTTCCAGCGGACTTTATTTTAAGCCGCATGGACTGAATGATCTCGCAGCGGGAAGTTCAATTTGCAGAGTCTCGCATGTTATTGGCTACATTTTTCTCTTTTCAAATTTAAATCTACCTTCAGTAAAATAGCTCATGTCAGTTCCGGGTCTCCAGTGATTGAAATCTGGAAGTAATGTGGTTTCATCAAATTGAGTGGTGTTATCAAGGTGAGCAAAACGCAAATCGGCGAAACTTAAATCCGCTCCACACAAATCTGTGTGGAAGAAAAAAGCTCCTCTTAAGTCAGCGAAACTCAAATTGGTGTTACGCAGATCAGAACCCGCTAGGGATATGTTCCGCAACGATCCGTCTTCTAGCCAACCTAGTTCTTGGAGCCTCTCAGCCGCTCGTATAGTCTCAGAATTCACTCTACTTTGTAATTGATTTGCCAATTTCCAGAATTCGTCCCGCTGACTTGTCACTACTTGAAGGAGAAGAAAGGTGATCGCTGATCCAGCGATACCAGCGCTTAGATTCTGGAGCCAACTCGACAACCATCCATTATTCGCACCGATAAAGAACGATACAGATGCGGTAATCAAAGTTAAGATCATCAATATAGCAAAAATGAAACTGTTTGGAAGACGTTGTGTGAGGAACGCCAATTTCTTCCAAAGCGGCGGTTCTAGTGGATCGCGCCTATTCATCTTCAAGTTCTTTCCATAACTTTTCAATGGGTATCCCTTCGCCGCGCAGCGCTTGACGCAACCCTTCCCGAATGCCATCGCGGAGTTCATCGAGTGTCATATCACCGTCCATAAGTGCCGTTTCATCGTTCAGTATCTCGCCCGGCGGCGTCAAATCTTCTGCAACGTCTGCCCAGATCGTATTGAATAATTCCTCAAATTCTGCGTCATTCGTTTCAGGGTCAGACGGCACAACCACATTTCATCCTTTCCCAATTTGAAAAAGGGCAGACCCGTTTCGATCTGCCCCGTCCCGGCATCGTGCGACGCGAGTTTCCGCGAGTTTCCGCCCGCTCAACGTCGCCCAATTACGCCAGCAGTTCTTGTTCTTCCCGCCGATCTTCCGGCTGAAGCTCCAGCTCGCGCTGCTTGCGGAACTGCTGCGTGTACAGCCGATAGTAATGCCCGCGCGCGCGGATCAGGTCGGCGTGCGATCCCTGCTCCGAGATGCCGCCGTTCTCGATCACGAGGATGCGGTCGGCGGCGCGAATGGTGCTCAGGCGGTGCGCGATGATGAAGCTGGTGCGTCCCTCCATCAGCGTCTCCATGCCCTTCTGGATCAAGGCTTCGGTCAGCGTATCCACCGAGCTGGTCGCCTCGTCCATGATGAACAGTTCCGGCTTCGCCAGCACCGCGCGCGCAAGGCTGATCAACTGCTTCTGCCCCACTGAGAGCAGGTTGCCGCCCTCGCCCACCTGCTCGTCGTAGCCCTTTTCCAGCGTCACGATGAAGTCGTGCGCGCCCGCCAGCTTCGCCGCCGCTTCGATTTCCTCGTCGGTGGCGTCGAGCTTGCCGTAGCGGATGTTGTCGCGGATGCTGCCGCTGAACAGGTGCGGCGTTTGCAGCACTATGCCGATCCGTGACTGAATCGCGTGCTGGGTGTACTCGGTGTAGTCGTGCCCACCGATCATGATGCGCCCGCCGCGCGGCTCAAAGAAGCGGCAGATCAGGTTGACCACCGTCGATTTCCCTGCGCCCGTCGGGCCAACCAGCGCGATGGTTTCGCCGCGCCGCACGTGCAGGTTGAAGTGGCTCAGCACCGGCTTGTCCACCTCGTCATCGTAGTAGAACAGCACATCCTCAAACGCGATGTCGCCGCTGATGCTGCCGGGATCATACGACTCCGGATTATCGACCACTTCCGGCTTCGCGTCGATTAGCGAGAAGGTGCGCTCCGCCGACGCAATCGCGTACTGCATCGACGCGAACACGCGGGCTAGGTCTTGCACGGGCCACAGCATGAAGGTCACGTAGGTGACGAACGCCTGAATCGCGCCAATCGTCATGGTGCCGACTTCGAACTGCAAGCCGCCGTAGTAGACGATGCCGCCCAGCGCCAGCGCGCTCACGATCTGCACCGCCGGCAGGAACAGCGCCGAGAGCCACGCCGCCCGATACGACGAGGAGTACATATCGTCGGTCAGCGTGCCGAATTCTTCCAGATTGCGCTGCTCGCGCTCCAGCGCCTTGACCACCCGCACGCCTGTGATGTTCTCGTTGTAGTTCCCGGTGATGCGCGAGTTCGCGCGTCGGGCGATCCGGTACTGCACCATGATCCGCTTCTGGAACCAGCTTGCGATCACCACCAGCACCGGGACGATGGCGAATACTACCATCCCCACCTGCCAGTTGATGCTGAGCATAAAGACCAGTGACGTGAAGATGTTGATGATCGCCCACGTGATGTCCAGCGTGCCCCACGTCACCAGATCGGCGATGCGATCGGTGTCCGAAGTCAGGCGCGACATGATCCAGCCGACTGGCGTCTTGTTGTAGTAGCTCAGCGACAGTTCTTGCAGGTGGTCGAACATCAGCTTACGCATGTCGTACTGCACCCGGTGACCGAGCGCGCCCGTCAGGTAGATGAAGCCGAAGACGAAGAACGACTGCACCACCAGCAGCCCCCCGTAAATCAGGATGATGTTGAGCACCGCGCTCTTGTCGCCCTGCGTGATGCCGTTATCCACAATTTCCTTGCCCAGATAAGTGAAGTAGGCATTGAGGAACGAGACCACGCCCACCGAAAAAACGAACGCCGCGACCCAACGCCAATGCGGTTTCAACTGCTTGATGATGCGCAGCAGCGTCCCGCCGTTGAAGCTGGTCTGAAAATCTTCTTCTTCGAAGCTGTAGCTAGACACTGGCAATTTCCTTTTCCAGTTCGGTCTCGATTCGCGCCTGCAAGTCGTAGATTCGCTGGTAAATCCCCGGTTGATTCACAAGCTGATCGTGTGTGCCCCGCTGCACGATCTCGCCCTTGTCCAGCACCAGAATCAGGTCAGCGTTCATGACACTCTGGATTCGGTGCGCGATGATAAAGGTGGTGCGGTGGCTCATTAGCCGATCCAGCGCCGCCCGGATATTCGCTTCGGTCTCGGTGTCAACCGACGAAGTTGAGTCGTCGAGGATCAGCAGCGGCGGATTCTTGAGCAGCGTCCGGGCAATCGCCACGCGCTGCTTCTGCCCGCCGGAGAGAGTCACGCCGCGCTCACCGACGACGGTGTTATAGCCCTCCGGGAACGACAGGATCACGTCGTGAACGTCCGCCGCCCGCGCCGCCGCCTCGACTTCCGCGTCGCTCACCTCGCGGCTGACGCCGTAGGTGATGTTCTCGCGGATTGAGCGGGAGAACAGGAACGGCTCCTGCTCGACAATCCCGATCTGCGCGCGCAGATAGTCGCGCGAAATCTGCTTGATGTCGATGCCATCGAGCGTGATTTTGCCGCTCGTGTACTCGTAAAAGCGTGGCAGCAGGCTCACCAGCGAGGTCTTGCCCGACCCGGTCGATCCGAGCAGCGCCACCGACTGCCCGGCTTTGACTGCAAAGCTGATGTGGCGCAGAACTTCGGTGCCATCGCTGTAGCCAAAGCCCACGTCGTTGAACGCCACGTCGCCGCGCAAGGGCTTCGACAGTTCGCGCAGCCCTTCGGTGAGCGGCTCTCGATCCTCGTAGATAATGTCGGCGACCCGACCGTAAGACACCAGCCCGGTCGATGCCTGCACGATGATGCGCCCCAAGCCGCGCATCGGCTCGATGATCCAGATAATCATGCCGACGTAGGCGAGGTAAGTGCCCAGCGTGATCGTGCCGTTGATCACCATCAGCGCGCCGATCACGTAGCCGCCGAGCATCTGAAAGCCGGTCATCAGGTCGGTGAGCGGCCAGTAAATCGCGTGCATGGTCAGCAGGTTGATGCCCAGCCGATAGCGTTCCTTATTTTCGGTTTCGAATTTGTCGGTCTCGTAGCTCTGACGTGCGAATGCCTTCACCACCCGGACGCCGCTCAGGTTCTCTTGCAGAGTAGTCGAAAGACGAGCGTCCTGCTCTTGGAACTTCTCGTAACGGCGCGAAATGGTTCGGAAGAAAAAGAAAGACGCCACCGCCACAAAAGGCACCACGATCACCGACAACAGCGCAAGCTGAAGGTTCAGAGCGATCAGCGCGATGAAGTTGATGGTGAACAGCAGGATGATGCGCCCGATCCCAATCGCCTGCTCGGAGTAGAAGCGGCGCACCGCGTCCAAGTCTGAGGTCACGCGCTGGATCAGTTCGCCCGTCGCCATCTGATCGTGGTAGCTGAAGGTCAGGCGCTGAAGGTGATCGAACAGGTAGTTGCGCAGCCTCAGCGCGATCCCTTCGGCGGTACGCGCCGCCAGTCTGCCGCTGAGGAACGTAAACGCGCCCTCAATCACTGCCAGACCGACGAATGATAGCGCGATCATGCCTATCGCCTGAGCAACTTTGTCCTCCAGCAGCACGTTATCCACCAGATACGCCAGTAGCAGGAAGGAAGTCGTCTTGGCGGCAGCACCGAGTGCCTGCGCCGCCAGCGCGCCAGCGTAAGTGAGGCGAAAGCCTTTTAGCATTCGCCACAGCCCCACCAGCGGATTCGGCGAGATGGACTGCTTCAGGTCAAGGGTTTGATCATGGATTGATGCCAAATTACGCGCCTCCATAAGCCAACGCGATCAAGCGCAGCAGTATTATACATCTGGTTTGTGTAAAAATAGCAAGGCATTTTCCGTTTTTGAGAAATCAGTTCGGGCTTCAGTGTGTTTTAAAGGTTCAAAACAGACCGCATCGCCAGTGTGATGCGTGAGGCATACTCGGATGCCCCCTGCGCTGCTTTATATGACGCAGCGAACCCGATTCGTGTTCATTTCCAATCGAGCCGAAGCTGATACAATCACGCGCGGTTAGCATAAGGATCGTCATGCGTTTTCGTCCACTCCTGCTCGCCTTGATTCTCCTGCTGATCGGTGCCAGCCGTGCCTTTCGCCTCGACGCCGCCGTCACCGAAGTGACGGTTGATGAAGTCTGGTCAGTCTGGCAGGGGTTGGGCACGCCCGACCAGATCGTCCGCTGGACGCCCTACGACTGGCCCCTGGTTATTATTTGGCGCTGGCGGGCTGGCGGCAGCTCACCGGGCTGAATCCGGTTGTCCTGCGCTGGCTGTCGGTGCTGGCGTTCGTGATCGGCGCGGCAGCCCTATACCGGGTCGGGCGCAGACTGGGCGGCAGTGGCATCCTCGCCATGACCGCCTACGCTGCCTTCGGCTTCCTGATCTTCCTCAGCACCGAGCTTCGCGGCTATGCGTTGCTGCTGGCGCTGTTCCCGCTGGCGATCTGGCTGGCGCTGCGCTACTTCGACCGCCCAACTTTACGCCGCGCACTCCTGCTCGGCATCATCATAGCAGCGATGATTTATATTTCCATGACCAGCATCCCCGCTTTGGGCGCACTGGCATTGTTCACGCTGATCGTCTACCGCCGCGCGGTATGGCGCTGGATACTGCCCGGCGGCATTGCGCTGCTGCTGGCGCTGCCCGAACTGATCCAGAAAGCCTCGATTGTGGTCAGCCGTGTGCAGGCGACCCTCGGCATCGCGCTCAAGCCGTTTCTGGACGCGCTGGCGAATATGTACGGTCAGTGGAGCGGGAACGCCGTCCCCATCTGGCTGGCGCTGAGCCTGCTGGCGGCGCTATTGCTGATCGTGCGGCGCAAGCGGCGCAGCCTCGCGCTCGCGCTGGTCGTCTGGTCGCTGCTCCCGGTCGCGCTCTACCTCACCAACGGCACTTTCGGCTTCTTCAACGTGCGCTATGCGTGGTGGGTGATGACCGGGATCGCGCTGCTCTTGGGCGTCGGGCTGGCGCGGCTGCCGATTGCCGGGCGAGCCGTCGCTGCCGTCTTTTTCGGCGGGCTGATGCTGCTCCCGATCCCGCTGCGAACCTATCAAATCTTTCAGGCGCCGCTCGGCGCGGATTTCGACTGGCTGAGCCAACACCTCCAGCCCGGCGACGTGCTGCTGGTCGATCCCAAATGCGCCTGTGGCGACCCGGAAGTCTTTGACTACTATACGCAGGTCTACTTTCCGCGAGGCTTGACCTTTATCACCGCGCCGGGCGATCAGCGGCGCATCTGGTACGTGACCGGGGCATCCGGCGCGACGCCTGATCTGCTGGCGGCGGTGACTCAGGGGCGGGTCGCCAGCATCTTCGTCGGTCCGCCGACCGGACTGTTCCGGCTTTACGAAGCGCCGCCCAATCCGGCTGGCATCCTGTTTGACAACGGAATGCGCTTCGAGGGCATCGAGGTACTGGACAAGCCCGGCGTGATGGTCTATCACGAGGACGAGCCGATCCATGTACGCCTGTGGTGGTCGGCGGATACACCTCCACCGCTGGATTACAGCGTCGGCGTGTTCGTGATCGACGACTCCGGCAGCGTGATCGCCCAGAACGACGCACCGCCCGGCGACCTGCCCACCAGCCAATGGCAGCCCGGTCAGTTGTACGTTGAGGAGCGCACCCTGCGGCTGCCCTATCCGCTGCCCCGCGCCCATTATCGGCTGGTGCTGGCAGTCTACTGGTACGGCGACGGCGTTCGGCTGCGCGCACCCGGCGTCGATGCGAGCGGCTGGCTGCCGCTGGTCGATTTCACGGTCGCGGCGTGGTCGCATTGAGCCGGATGGCGCTTCCTAATTGCTCGATGCGCCCAGCCAGCGATGCTCAGTGTTCGGGCGATCCGGCAGCAGCAGGTGGCTGTCGCCGAACTCGTGCCACAGATACCCCTCTTTGACCGCTTCCTCATACGCCGAGCGGATCACATCCTGCCCGGCG
The DNA here is from genome assembly GCA_963814185.1 of uncultured Chloroflexia bacterium. GTDB lineage: Bacteria > Chloroflexota > Anaerolineae > Aggregatilineales > Phototrophicaceae > Flexifilum. The sequence continues at coordinate 2,449,095 of CAWFCF010000004.1, forward strand.
ATGGTGTAAAGCATCGCCAGATGGCTGGTGACCGGATCGTGCAAGCCGGTAATCAGCCCGTCGATCACGTGGACGCCGCGCCCCGGATGCACGTACAGCCGGGTGAAAGCGTGACGCGCAGTCACTTCGTGCCCGTTCCACGCCGATTCCAGCGCGCGCACCACCGTCGTACCGGTAGCGATCACGCGGCGACCTTCGCGGCGGGCGGCGTTGACCGCCTGCGCCGTCGCCTCGGAAACCGTGAACGGCTCCGGATACAGCGGGTGTTCCTCCACGATTTCGCTCTCGACTTCGAGGCTGGACACGCCCGTGTGCAGCGTGATCGCGGCGATCTGCACGCCGTGCGCCCGCAGGTCGCTGACCACGCGCGGCGTGAAAGGATACGCCGCCGAAGGCATTTCAGCGCTGCCCGGATGGCGGGCGAACACGGTCTGGTAAGTCGAGAGCGGATAGGCTTCGGTGACGTAGCCGTAGCGAATCGGCGCGCCCACCCGTTCCATCGCCGCCCGAACATCCCCTTCCACCTGCGCGAACCACAGGCGCGGCAGACCGGGATAGGTTGCAATCAGGCGCGTATTCAGTCCGCCGACCTCGATCTCCTCGCCGGGGCTGAGCGGCAGCGGACCTTGCCGACTGCTGCTCCAGCGTGGTTCGACCAGCCACGTGCCGTTGCCGAAGTCGGTCGCAAAGTTGACGATGAAGCTGCCCAGTCTGCCGCTGGCGGGCAAACTCGCCGGAAGCGTGGCGCTGTCGTTCACCACCAGCAGATCGCCGGGGTTCAGAAATCGCGCGAGGTCGGCGAAGTGGACATGTTGATGCCCAGCTCCGGTGCTGACCATCAGCCTCGCCTGATCGCGCGGGATGCCGCGTGCCTCCGCCGGAGCGGTCGCCTGCAGCTCACGCGGGCGAGCGAAGATCAGTTCAGCGCGTTTCATGGACTGCCTCCCACTGTTCGGCTTGCGCCTGATAGCGCCCGCCGGTGATTGCCATGCGATCCTGCCCGAACAGCCAGGCCCAGAACGGCAGCGTCACGTCGGGGGTCGGGATGCCGGAAATATCCGCGCCGGGCGACGAGTCCTGCTGCATCTGCGTGCGCATGTCGCCCGGATCGACGCTAACCACCGCCACGCCGTCATCCTTGAGTTCGTTCGCCAGCGTCCTCGAAATCAGGTCGAGCGCGGCTTTGCTGCTGCCGTAGCCACCCCAGGTCTCGTAGCCGCCGAGCGCCGCATCGCTGCTGATGTTGACCACCAGCCCGTGACTCTGCTGGAGCAGCGGCAGCGCTTCTTTGACCAGCGCGAGCGGCGCGATCACGTTGACCTCGTACACGTCCTCCAGCGCGTCCAGCGGAAGCTGCGCCAGCGTCACCAGCGGGGACGCGCCCAGAATCGAGGCGTTGTTGATCAGGATGTCCAGCCCGCCGAGTGTGCGCGCAAGCTGCGCGATGGCGCGCCGGGTGGAAGGCTCGGCAACGTCGCCCGCGATGGCTTTGACCTCGACGCGATAGCTCGCCAGCGAGCGCACCACCGCGTCCAACGCTGCCCCGCCGCGCGCGTTCAGGATCAGGTTGTAGCCCTGCCCGGCGAGAAAGCGGGCGAGGACTTCGCCCAAACCGCAACTCGCTCCGGTAATGGCGGCGACGCGGGAATTTTTCTCTTTAAGTCATCAACAATACTCCTGTGGCGCGTTCAATTTGACTCTATTGAAGCACGTCCCCGCCGATTTCTCGCCCGGCGTGGGGTCAGTTAAAAACTGTACGTCGGTACAGGACCGAAATTGTAATGACCAGCGAACGCGCTATTCTCAACGCAGATCAGCGGAGAAAACCCGATGTCAGCCTTCATGAAAGCCAAAGTATACACGTGGGCGGGAATTTTCGCGCTCCTCGTGTTGATCGCGCCGCCGACGCTGGCGCAAGCCACGCCGCCTACCCTCACCTACATCTCCGGCTCAACCGTCAAGCTGGAACAGCTTCTCGGCGACGAAGACAAACAGTTACAGCAGCCGACCCTCAGCCAAACCGTCACCCGCTACGGCATCGAGGGCACCGACCTTGGTTACAACTATGAATATCAGGGGCAGATTTATTTCCTGTTCGGCGACACGGTCGGGCAGCAGGATCGCGCGCTCGACACCATCGCCACCACCACTGCCGACGACGACCCGGAGCAGGGCGTCCGGCTGGATTTCCTGACCAGCGGAAGCAGCTACCTGACCATTCGACCGCCGGGGATCAAGATGGGCGCGTTCGAGACGCCCATCGGTGGGCTGAACTTGAACGATCAGATGTACATCGCCGTGCGAACCGATCACTCGGATGACTGGTCAACCGACCGCTCGGTGCTGGTCAAGTTCACGCTGCCGGACAGCTTTCAGCCCCTCCGAACCATTTCGCAGGCTCCGACGGGGCATTTCCTGACCCTGATGACCCACGTCCAACCGGACTCCATGCCCACTGATGGGCTGCCGCCCGGCGGACCCTTCGTGATCGTCTGGGGAACCGGACTGTACCGCCAGAGCGACGTTTACTTGATGCTGGTGCCGGAAGCGAGCTTCGAGGGCGGCGCGGGCGCGCGCTATTTCGCCGGGCTGGACGCCGCCGGGACGCCGATTTGGAGCGAGCGCGAATCCGATGCCGCGCCGCTCACCGACAACGGCACGCTGGGCGACATTTCGGTGACGTGGAACGATGCGCTCGGCTTGTGGCTGATGACTTACGACAGCCGCTCGCCTGCCCCGCAGGGCATCCTGTTCTCGTATTCGCCGACGATCTGGGGGCCGTGGAGCGAGCCGCAGGTGATCTTTAATGCGGAACGAGACGGCGCGATGGGCACTTTCATCCACGATCCGCGCCACCGCCCTGCCGATGGGCTGGAAGGACCCGTGATCGGGCAGGGGCAGGCAAATCCATCAGCCGTTCGCGGCGGCGCGTATGCGCCCTACGTGGTCGAGCGCTGGACGAAAGTGCAAGGCTCCGAGCTTGACCTGTACTACGCGCTCTCGACGTGGAATCCCTACGTCGTGGTGCTGATGAAATCCCGGCTGACGGTCGGGTAGCGGCTCGATCAGATCGATTGGAGAAATTGATTGACCTGCTGAAGCACGATCTCCGGCTGATCGGTCATCTTCAGCCCGTGATCCGCGCCGGGCAGTCGGACAACCTGCGCCGAGGGGCAGTTGGCTTTGAAAAAGGCGACATCCTGCTCGCGCACCGCTCCGCCATTGTCCCAATCGCCGTAAATCATCAGGGTCGGGCATTTAATCTGCTGCAAGGCTTGGGGCAAATCGACATCGCCCCAAATCTCGTCACGCAGGGCGGTTTCCGGCGCGCCGGGCGCAACGCCGGAGATGAAGCCCGCCGTCGCCCTGACCTGCTCGTCTGGAACATCCGGCATCCGGGCGCGCAGCCGGGCGAACCGTTCGTCGTCGGATGGGCTGCCCTGATTGACCAATGCGACCGTCTCAAACCAATACGCCGATCGCGGTTCCGCGTGGACGCTGTCGAGAAAGCTCACCAGCGGCGGCTCCAGCAGAATACTGGCGCGCACGCCTGCAGGATATTGCGATGCGGTGACGATGGCGACCATCGCGCCGAGCGAATGCCCCATGACGACGGCGGGTTCGCCGAGGTGCTTCAGAAATGCGATCACGTCGCGGGCGTAATCCTGATTACGGTACTGGTTATCCGACGCGCGCCCGGATTTGCCATGCCCGCGAAAGTCGGGCGCATACAGGTGCCAGTGTTTCGAGAGTTCGGGCAGCACAGGATACCACGCCAGCTTATTGGCAGTCAGTCCGTGAAGCAGCAGCATCGGCGCGCCCGCGCCCGCCTCGATGTAGTTGAGGGTTAGCTCGCCCGTGTCGAAGGTCTTTTCGTCCTGCATGGGTTTCTCCTGCAACTCAATTCCGTTCAATAGAAGAAACAATACGGCGGTCTGTTAAACGGAATGTAAACGGCTACTGTTCTATAATGCCCTGCTGGAGCGCCATCGTGACGGCTTCGGTACGGTTGCCTGCGCCCAGCTTGCCGAGGATGGAACTGACGTGAAATTTCACCGTCCGCTCGCTGATCACCAATTCGGCGGCGATCTCCTTGTTCTGCAAGCCGCGCGCCATCAACTGCAAGACCTCGTGCTCGCGCGGGGAGAGCGTCTCAACCGACCGGGCTTCGTCGCGCTGGCTGATGTGGCGCAGCAGCTTCGACATGACAATCGGCTGCAAGAGCGACCCACCGTTGTAAACCACGCGGATCGCCTGAAACAGTTCCTCTCGCGGCGCGCCCTTGAGCAAATAGCCCTCCGCGCCCGCTTGCACCGCGCCCAGAATCCGGTCGTCGGTGTCGAACGCCGTGAACACGATCACCCGCAGGTCGATGTCGCGCGCGCGCAAGGTCTTGAGCGCTTCGACGCCGTCCATCTGTGGCATTTCGAGGTCGAGCAGCAGCACGTCCGGGCGCAGATGCGCCGCCTGCGCCACCACCTCGACGCCGTTCGCCGCCGTCCCCACCACCTCGAAATCCGGCTGCGTGCCGAGGATGGCGACCAAGCCATCCAGCACCACCGGATGATCGTCGGCGACCAGAATGCGGATGCTCATAAGCCAGCCTCCAGCGGAACCGTGATCTTGATTTCGGTGCCCTCGCCGGGGACGCTGCACACTTCCAGCGTGCCGCCGAGCAGCCGCGTGCGCTCGTTCAAGCCGACCAGCCCGAAGCGCCCTTTCGCTAGCGCCTCGGTGTCGAAGCCGATGCCGTCATCCTCCACGACCAGTTCGACTTGATCGGGCGTGGCGGTGAAATGGATGCAGACTTTCTTCGCCTGCGCGTGGCGCACGACGTTGGTCAGCGCCTCCTGAGCCATACGATACAGCCCCGCCTCCACGTAAATCGGCAGCGGGCGATCCGCGCCGACGGCTTCAAACTCGCTTTCGAGATTCCATTCCGTGCCGTACTGCGTCACCAGATCGCGCAGCGCGTCGCAGAAGCTGCGGCGTTCCAGCGGCGCGGCGCGCAAATCCAGCACCGAGCGCCGCGCTTCTTCGAGGTTGGCGCGGGTCAGCGAGAGCGCCTTTTGCACCGCCGCCCGCGCTTTGCCCGCGTCGGCGTCCAGCAGCGCGTCGGCGGTCTCCAACTGCAAGGTGATCGCGGTCAAGCCCTGCGCCAGCGTATCGTGAGATCTCGCGGGCGAGTCGGTTGCGTTCTTCCGCCGCGCCCAGTTCGATGCTGTGCGCGAACAACTGCGCCCGCTCGATGGCGATGCTGAGCATGTCGCCGACCGTGTTCAGCAGCCGCAGATCGTCCTCGGAAAGCTCGCGCCAGTCGCCGCTGACCACGTTCAGCACGCCCACCCGCTTGTTGTGATGGTAAAGCGGCACGCTGGCGTGATAGCGCAGCCCTTCCGAACCTTCGTGCAGCCCTTGCAGCCGCGTGCAGGTGATGATGCTGACGTTACGGGCGTTCTCCATCTCACCGAGCGCGTATTTGTCGAGGCAGTAACAGTAGTAATTGCCGTCCATGCGCGCCGGGTCGTTAGCGAGACCGGGCGGCAGGTTCAGCGACGCTGCCAGATAGGTCGCGCCGGTGTCGTCGCGCTGAAGCCACACCCACCCGGTCTGCATGTCGAATAGATCGGTGATTTTCCTGAGCGCGGCGTCCAGCGCGCGGGTCAAATCCACCTCCCGGTTGAGCGCTTCGGCGATGGTGTTGAGGATCGAAAGCTCGCGGTTGCGCTTGGTGAGCTTCTGGTTGGTCGAATCCGGTTCGGAGACCATGCTGTATCCATTTTGAGTGCAATTGTTATGGGTATTATAACCGCAGGTGGAAATCGGGCGAACCGATCCGGCGGTAGGAGCAAGGCGCTGCCAAGCCCGCGTTCCGGTCGGCGCGGGAACTAGAACTCGATCTTGCCGAAGGAGCGGCTTTCCAGCGCCAGCAGGTTCTCGGCGATCAGCGAGGCGAGCATCAGCGCGTGGAAGCGCTTGGGCGGGGTCAAGAAGCGGACGGTGGTCAGGCGCAGCGAGGCGAAGAACAAGCCGATCAGGTAGGCTTTCACCACCTGATCGCCGTTCTGCTCGTGGAACGCCAGATGCCGCACCGTCAAGATCGCCTGATGCACTTTCACCAGTTCGGGGTTGTTGGCGAAGCGCTCCGGGATCGCCGGGAACAACTCGCCGGGCTGATAAAACAGCGCTTGCGACCACTCGAACAAGGTTCTGCCCGGCGGCTGCTCGTTATTCTCGATCAGGATCGAGGCTTCAAAAGTGGCGTAATCCTGAAGCAGCGCGCCCTTGCCCGTGTTGGCGAAGTCGATCAGCCACGTCTCGTTGCACCAGTCGATCAGCACGTTGTGCGAGTGCAGGTCGCCGTGAATGGTGGTTTCGACGTAGCTGGCGACGAAATTCGCGCGCCGCATGAATTCCAGCGGGTCGATCAGCGGCGTTTCGGTCTGGAACCAGAATTTCTGCGACAGCGACGACTTGCCCAGCGACCGGGCGATGTTCACCAGTTCGTCCAGCTTCTCCTGAAGCTCCGGTTCGTTGAGCCGCAGGTGCTTCAGGTAAATCGGGCGCAGATCGACGTTTTTGTGGATACTGCGCTTGCCCCGATGTTCCGGCGACAGCGTGTCCATGAACAGGTTGGCGATCACGTCGGCGATCAGGGCGCTGTCGCGGGTGTTGTGGAAGAACTGGGCGAAGTCGCGCACGTTGCCGTCCAGCCCGTCGAACTGATAGATCAACCCGCCGAGGTTGCGCGTGCGCCGCACCGAAAGCAGCGCGCTGGGATTGCGCCCGCCGTTCCCCCACCGCTCGATGTAATTGCGGAAGCGCCGCACTTCCTTCTCGATGCTGCTGTACTCGCCCACTTTGGCGATCATCAGCGGGCAGGTGCCCCCGTCACAGGGAAATGCCGACACCTGAAACACGAATGCCTTGCTGTTGCCCTGATTCTGCTCCTCGATGGTGCGAATCTCGATGCGGTCGTATTCCGCGAACAGCTTGTGCAGCAGTTCTTCCAGCTCGATTTGAAGCTGCGGGATGTCCGGGCTGTTGTCGAAGCGCATCCGGCGCGGGATCAGCACCATGAACTGCTGCAAATCCACGATCTGCACGTCCCAGTTCAACTGAACCACTTCGCGCAAAATCTGGCGGATCACGTTCGGCAGCCAGCGCAGCGCCTCCGGCGTCTTTTCCAGAAATGCCGAGGCGGGCGTCCGGCTGATCTCGAAGGCGGGGTCAAGCTCTCCGGCGACCGCGTAGAGCGCTTCCCGCGCGATGTTCAAGTCGGCGCGGTTGGTCAGCAGAATGACGCCGGTGGACGGATCGAGCGAGCGCAGGTCGTACATCAACTGCAAGCCCTCGTAATTGTAGGGGTCGCGGTTGTCCAGCCGCACGTCGATCACGGCGACGTGAAATCGCTCGGCGCGGAGAATCTCAAGCGCTTCTTCGCGGCTGGAAGCGGTGCGCACCGGATAGCCTTCGAAGGTCAGCAAACGGGTGAGCATCCGCAGCAGTTCGGCAGAGTCATCGACGAGTAAAATCTTGCAGCGATGCGCGTGTTTGAAGGACATTCGTCACCGAGCAATCATTTTTCTAACCCAAGTATAACCTAGTATATCCGTAATTCTCACAAATGGTCTCAATTCCGCTTTTTGGCTCATGGCGTCGGTTTGTATTTGATGCTAGATTTCTGGCAAATTATACGGACTTAAAAACGTTAGCTTTTTCAAACACTAGCGTAGGGTTATAGTAAGGATCGTGCATCGACCGACCTTCGTCTAAATAAATAGGAATACAGGAGGTGTCATGGATGTCTAAACGCAGCGGTCTACTCATAGGCTTGATATTATTCATTGCGCTTTTTGCCGCAGCAGCGCAGGCACAAGGGAGTCCTTTCGTCAACATCACCAGTCCGGCGAATAATGCGATCATCGATCCGACCCTGCCGCTGAACGTGACGGTGAATTTCGGCAACGCGCCCGAAGGCGGGTCGAGCCTGCTGGTGCGCGCATGGGACGATTCCGAAACCACCATGTACGGGCAGGCTTCGACCCTCGATCTCAGTCTCATTCCGCAAATGCTGACCATCGATTCGTTCGCGCCGATGCCCACAGCGGGCAGTCATGGTCATTTGACCGCCTACATGCTGGACAGCGGCGGGACCATCATCGCCACCTCCGCGCCCATTCCGGTGACCTATGGCAACGCGCCACCGCCGCCGTCGCCGACCAACACGCCGACCAATACGCCTCCCGCGCCGACTGCAACCAATACACCCAGCGGATCGACGCAGGTGTCCATCACTTCGCCAGCGGGCGGTTCGACCGTCAACCCGGTCAGCGGGGTCGCCGTTGGCGGAACTGGCGTGAGCCTCACCAACACCACCGTCATGGTGCGGCTGTTCAACGCCAATAACGACGAAATGGGCGAGCAAAGCACGGTTCCCAACGGAGATAATAGCTGGGATTTGACGGTTACGAAAACCCAAAACGTGCCGATCACCGGAACGGGCAGCCTGATCGCCTATGCTATCAGCGGAGGCACCACCGTCGCCATATCCAACCCGGTCTACGTCAATTTCACTGGCGGACCGCCGCCTCCGACGCCCACCGTCCAGATCACCTTCCCGCTCAACGGCAGCATCGTTGACCGAACCCAGCCCGTGACCGTATCCGGCACATCGAGCAACCTGCCCGGCGGCGCGACTATTCAGGTACAGGGATACCTCAACAGCGGCAACCTGATCGCGCAGGGGACGGCAACGCCCAACGGCAGCGGCAACTGGACGACCACCCTGAACTTCCTCACGGCGGTCAATCCGGGCGCGGTCGGCTACATCATCGCCTACGGCATGAGCGGCAGCACCACCGTCGCCACCTCCAATACCGTCAACGTGACGTGGGGGACGGGCACCAACGTCAGCGTAGGCATTTCGCAGCCCGCCGCCAATACGGTGGTGAACATCACCCATCTGGTTCACGTCAGCGGCACCAGCCATAACCTGCCCACCAATCAGGTGACGGTGCGGGCATCGCGCTCGGATGGCACCGTGATCATCGAAGCGACCGCCAACGTCAACGGCTCCGGCAACTGGAGTACGGATATTCCGGTGAATGTCACGCCGGGGACGCCGGGCATCGTGTACGTGTTCGCGCGGGACAGCGGCGGCAGTCTGGTGGCGCAAAACAGCGTCAACGTCACGTGGGGCAGCAGCAGCGCCAGCGCGCTGGTGGTGATCACCTATCCGCAGCAGGGCGCCATCGTCGGCGTGAACGGCTCCGCTATTCAGGTGAACGGCTTCGGCAACAACGTCCCCGGAAACACGGTCGGCGTGCGCGCGCTCGACACCTTCGGCAATGTGCTGTCGCAGCAGTCCGCCGTGCTGGATCAGCAGGGCAACTGGACGACCTATCTGAACGTGAACGTCGCGCCGGGGACGCCGGGATCGCTCTACGCTTACGTGACGAACTCGCCAAGCGGATCGATCATCGCCTCGTCGCGCGTGAACGTGACCTTCGGCGGTCAGTGTTTCATTCGCACCGACTGGCCCATCTACGTGGTGCAGGCGGGGGATACCCTGCTCCGCATCGCACAGAAAGTCGGCTCCACCGTCACGGCGCTGGCATATGCCAACTGCATTCCCAATGCCAATCTGGTCTACACCGGGCAGCAGCTTCGCGTGCCGCAGCTCCCCGTGACTCCTCAGCCGCAGAACGTGACCCTGCGCATCATTTCGCCGATTGACGGCGCGCAGGTGGATACCTTACAGCGGGTGGTCGTCACCGGAGCGGGCATGAACATCGTCGGCGATAACGTGGTGGTGCGCGCGCTGGATTCATCCGGCAATTTGCTCGCGCAGCAGGTCGCTACCATCGGCCCGATGGGCAGCAACGGCGAAAGCCCGTGGCAGGTCAGCCTCAGCATCTTGTTGAGCAACAGCACGCCGGGAACCCTCTACGCTTTCGTTCAGACGCCCTCGACGGCAAATATCCTCGCCGACGCGCTGGTCAGCGTGAATTTCATCGGAACGGCGGCGGAGACTGCGCCGCCCGGTGAGCAGCGGCTGATCATCAACACGCCGACCGACAATTCCCCGGTGTCGGCGAGCGGCTCAATTCAGGTCACCGGGCAGGTGATGGGACCCATCGACGGCAACGTGATGGTGCGCCTGCTCGACAACCAGAGCAACGTCCTCGCCGAAGTGGAGGCAACCCTCGAAGAAGCGGACGCGCAGGGCAACGCCAACTGGCAGGCGGTGTTCACCGCTGTCAACGTCCCGGCGGGAACGCGCGGCATGGTCTACGCTTACGTGCCCACGCCCTTTGACCTTCCCGACGGACTGGCGGACTCGGTCAACGTGAGCTTCGGTCAGCCGGGCAGCGGCGCGTTCGTGACCATCGCCGATCCGCTGCCTTACGCGACGCTGGATACCAGCAGCCCGATTGCGATTTCCGGGACGGGCGGCTCGCTGTTTCAGGGGAACGTGGTGGTGCGCGCGCTCGATGCTCAGGGCAACGTGCTGACCGAAACCTCAACCGCCCTCAACCCCTCCACCGGAACGTGGCAGACGACGCTGACCGTCAACGTGGCGCAGGGGACGCGCGGCTCAATTGTCGCCTTCTCGACCACCGGGCAGAACGGCAGCATCGCCGCCTTCGCCAGCATATACGTCACCTTCGGGGACGCGACCAGCAGCGCCAACTTCGTCAAGATCAACGCGCCCCTGCAAGGCTCGCTGATCGACCCGGCGCAAACCCTGATGATCGCGGGGACGGCGGACGGTCGCAACGGCAACTCCGTCAAGGTGCAGATCGTGGACGATCAGGGCAACGTACTGGTCGAACAGCCGCGCAACCTGAATCCGTCGCTCAACGGCAATTACAGCGTCTGGCAGATGTTGGTCGAGCTGCGGGGCATGGCGCCGGGGACGCATCTGCGCATCATCGCGCTGACCACCTCGCGCTTCGACGGCACTACCCTCGCCACCGACAGCGTGGACATCACGGTCGGACCCGGTTCGCAAACGCAGTAAACAAAAAGCCGGGACCCAAACAAACGGGTTCCGGCTCTCTATTCCAAGAATGCAGATAGGGCGGATCAATCCGCCCTATCGTTTTTATGCCGCTGAACGCCGCTCCAGCGAAGGACGATGCTCGGACGCGACTTCGCGGCGGTACTGATCCCAGAGTACGGGCAGTTGATTGGTGATCTCGTTGAGCCGCTGATGCTGGTCAACCGTCAAATGCTGCTTGCCAGCCAGTCGATAGAGATTCAGACGCTCGTCTGAAAGCCGATTGATTTCGTTGAACGTCTCGTTCATGTTTGCGCCTTCGTTCTGTGCCACGAAAGATCAGACGCCGCCTTGTGCGCTTACCTTACGTCAAAGATTGCTGCCGCTTCGACGTGGTAGGTCTGCGGGAACATATCCACTGGCTGCACCTCGATCAAGTGGTAGCCGCTCCCGACCAGCAGCTTGGCATCCCGCGCCAGCGTTGAGGGATCGCACGAGACGTACACGATCCGCTTGGGTTCACAGCCGATCAGCGCCCGAAGCGCCTGCGGCTTGATCCCCGCGCGCGGCGGATCGACCACCGCCGCGTCGAAGCGATCTGCTTCGGTCAGCGCCGCTTCAATCGTGCCGAGCCGCAGATCGACGTTCGCCAAGTCAGCGAGGTTGACTTCGGCATCGCGGACGGCGGGCGCGTAGACTTCGACCGCCGTCACCTGCCGGGCGCGCTCGGCGAGAAAGGCGGTGAACAGCCCGACGCCGGAGTACAAATCCAGCACGCGCTCGGCATTTTCGACCCCCGCCAGCACCAGATCGACCAGCCGCTCCGCCTGCGGCAGATTCACCTGAAAGAAGCTGCCGCCCGTCACTTGAAAGCTCTGGTGCTTGACCCGGTAATGCACCCGCTCGCCGCTGGCGACCGCCGCCTCGTCGTCGGGCGCAGAGTCGCGCTGTGGGCGCAGCGACGCCATCAGCCGCTCGCCCTCGCTGCCGACCTGCAAGCGCACTCGTTCGCCCGCTTTGAAGCGCCGATCTTTCAGTCGCTCCAGCCACTCGCTCAGTTCCGGGCGGATGATCGAACACTGGTCAATCGGGATCACGGTTTTATCGTCCACGGCTACGAAGCCGAGCCGCCCCGCTCTGGTGACGTGAAAGGTCACGTGCGAGCGGTAGCCGAAAGGATCGGGGCTGGCAAGGGTCGGATGCACCACCACATCGCGCAAGCCGCCGATCCGCGCTAACTGCTCGACCACCACATCACGCTTGTAGCGAAGCTGCGCCGGGTAGTCGATCTGTTGCTGCTGGCAGCCGCCACAGACGCCGAAGTGCGGGCAGCGCGGCTCGATTCGCTCCGGCGAGGGCACAATCACGTCTACCATTTCGGCGAAGGCGTAGCTGCGCTTGTCCTGCGTGATCCGCGCCAGCACTCGCTCGCCCGGCACGCCGAAGGGCACGAAAATCGGGCGACCCTCGTGCCTGCCCAGCGCCCGCCCGCCGTAAACCATCGCCGTCAGTTCCAAATCCAGCAGTTCAGACATAATGATCATCCCTCGCCATGCGCGTGATCGAGCGGGCGATTTCGCGCAGCTTGTCCCGCAGTTCCGGCGGGCGCACCACCGTGAACTTCAGCCGCGTCTCGATCAGAAAGCGCGCCGCCCATTCCAGACCGTCAGCGTAGAAACTCAGCAGCACCCCGCCGGGCGCCGCGTCGATCACGCCCACCTCGCGCGGGATGCGCTGCTGCGCCTGCTCCATCGACGTGCGGAAAAATACCTCGATTGCCCAAACGCCGGGAATGCTCGCAATCGAATTGATCAGGTAGTGCAGCGGGTCGAAATCCGGCGGCACGGTGAAGGTTTCGTCAATCACCCGAATTTTCTTCACGCGATCCAGCCGGAAGATGCGCAAGTCCTCCCGCAGATGGCAGTAGGCGACGGCGTACCAGTATCCGGTGCGAAACACCAAGCCGTACACGTCGATGGCGCGCTCGGTGGCGCTCCCGCGACCGCCGCCCCAATACTCGATCCACAGCCGGGAGCGCTCATACGCGCCCATGCTGAACCGCGCGATTACCTCCTCGCGCACCGCCTCGTTGGAGGGCATATCCAGCCGCAGCACCCCCTGAAACGCGCGCACCCGCTCGCGCAGTTCGTCCGGCAGCACCCGCTCGATCTTCTTGGCTGCGCTCTCGCTGCCGCCTGTGGTCTGCATCCCCAGCCGCCGCACCGCCATCAAACCCAGAATCACCGCCAGCACTTCGGAATCGTTGAACATGAGCGGCGGCATTCGAAATCCGGGGCGCAGACTGTATGACCCGTAGCGACCCTTCTCGCTCTCAACCGGGATGCCCATATCCCGCAGCATGGTAACGTATCTGCGCACGCTGCGCACGTCAACTTCCAGCTTTTCCGACAGCTCAACTCCCGACAAACTTTGATGAGACTGTAAGAGTTCAAGGAGGGTCAGTAAACGTGTTGTTGGACTGTACATTTCTCATCTTCTACTCATAATTCGCGTTTCAATCAGGACCGATTATAACCTCTTTTTGCCGTATGCTAGTAAGTAGATGGAGAGAGCGAAAGAGGTCAGCATGTACCCGACGGAATACGACGTGCAGGCACAGCGGAATCAACTGGAACGGGAAGCCGCCCATCATCGCCTCGTCAAGCTGGCGCAGGACGGGCAGCCGACTCTGGGACAGCGGATTCGCGCCCGCCTGAACTCCGTAGAACTTATGTTCACACTTCCGGCGCGCCAAGACATAAAGAGCAGTGACATCATCGCCCTGAGCTGACATCAGAAAGGCTGGTGAATGGACCCGACGATCTATTACCATCTGGGACAGATTGTACAGCGGGAACTGTTGGAAGAGGCGGAGAAACACCGCCGCCTCGACGACTATCAGGAGAAGCCGAGCCTGTGGGCGCGCTTCACCGCCCGGCTGAACCAAGCCGCCGCCCGGCGCTCGATGGCGCGGGATGCTGAAGCGGGCATTTGCAGCGACAGCGCCGCCGTCCGCGTTTGAACCCACAACTGAATAGCGAAACGCTTGAAAGCCCGGCAAAGCTCCGGGCTTTTCGTTTCGCTTCGTTTCGTATAACATAGGTTGACAATGAAGAAAGATTTAATATTATTGAGTCAATGGGAGCGCTCCCAAGTAATAGAGGTCAACAGTGAGAAATAGTAAACGATCCAGTTTAGAAGATGTCGCCCGAAAAGCAGGCGTATCACGCTCAACCGTCTCCCGCGTGATCAACAACGACCCCAACGTCAAAACCGAAACCCGCGAGCACGTGCTGAAAATCATCGAACAGGAACGGTTTAATCCCAGCGCGGTCGCGCGCAGTATGGTCACCGGGCGCACGCAGGTGATCGGCGTGGTGGTTCCGCACGAGTACCACGTTTTTTTCAACGACCCCTATTATTTCCCCGCCCTGCTGGAAGGCGTCTCCGGCATGGCAACTCAGCGCGATTACGCCATGCTGCTCTGGGTGCGTCAGTCCGGCGAGGACGAAGGCATCTTCTACCGCCGCCTGCTGCAAAACGGCTTGATGGACGGCATCGTGATCGCGTCCGCTTCCACCAAGAATCCGCTGGTGACCTACCTGCTGGAAATGGGGATTCCGCTGGCAATGGTCGAGCGTCCCGGTTTCCACGAAGATCAGGTCAACTTCGTGACCATCGACAACGCCGCCGCGACCCGCGACGCCGTTCTGCACCTGATCAGCCTCGGTCGGCGCAAGATCGCCCTGATCGCGGGCACGCAGGACAACATGGATGGGCAGGAGCGGCTGGAAAGCTTTCGCAAGACCATGGACGAAGCCGGTCTACCCGCGCACCAAATCGTCTACGGCGATTTTCAGCGAAGCTGCGCCTACGAACAAACCAAGACCCTGCTCGACGAGGACATCGACGCGATTTTCGCGTGCAGCGACATGATGGCGCAGGGCGTGTACGAAGCGCTCCGCGAAGCCGGGCTGCGCATCCCCGACGACGTGGCGGTGGTCGGCTTCGACGATCTGCCGACGGCGGAACATCTGCACCCGCCGCTCACTACCGTCCACCAGCCGATTCGGGAAAAAGGCGCGGTGGCGACCAGCCTGCTGCTGGACGCGATTGAGCGCAAGCAAGAGACTGCGCAGCATGTGGTGCTGCCGACCACCCTCGTGGTACGCGAATCCTCGGTCGGCATCGGCGTTGCCCCTCAGCAAGGGTGAGAGGAGAAATACCGCATCCAATTGGATTAGTTAAATACATATTACGCATGGGAGCGTTCCCAATTCAAGCTTCGCGCGGAAGTCGTTCGCGCAGCAAAAGGTAAATAAGCATGGCAGTACAATTTCCAAAAGATTTTGTGTGGGGGGCGGCAACCGCTGCCTATCAAATCGAGGGCGCGGTTCACGAAGATGGGCGCGGCGTTTCGATCTGGGACACCTTCAGCCATACGCCCGGCAAGATTGTCCACGACGACAACGGCGACGCTGCCTGCGATCACTACCACCGCTACCGCGAGGACATCGCGCTGGTCGCGGAGTTAGGGGTCAAAGCCTACCGTTTTTCGGTGTCATGGACTCGCGTTTTCCCGGATGGAACCGGATCGTTGAACCACGCCGGGCTGGATTTCTACAGCCGACTGGTGGATGAACTGCTGGAACACGGCATCACGCCCTATCTCACACTGTATCACTGGGATTTGCCGCAAGCGCTGCAAGATCGCGGTGGCTGGACCAACCGTGAAACCATTGACGCCTACCTCAGATTTGCGGACGTGGTCTCGCGCCGCCTCAGCGACCGAGTACCCTACTGGGTCACTTTCAATGAACCGTGGGTGATCGCCTTCGTCGGCAATTTGATCGGCGAGCACGCGCCCGGCTTGCACGATCTGCACGCCGCCGTACAGGTGGCGCATCACGTGATGGTGGCGCACGGCAAAGCGGTCGATCTGCTGCGCGCCAACGGGGCAAAACAGGTCGGCATGGTGCTCGATCCGACCCACGTCGAAGCCGCATCCGATTCGCCCGAAGATCGCGCGGCGGCGTGGCGAATGGATGGCTACATCAACCGCTGGTATCTCGATCCGCTGTTCAAGGGCAGCTATCCGGCGGATATGTTCGAGCTTCTCGGCGAGCCGGAATGCAAGCCCGGCGACATGGAGACGATTGCCAAGCCCATCGACTTTTTGGGCATCAATTATTACCAGCGCGCGGTAGTCGGCGACGGCGACGATCCGCTGCTCCACCTGCGCTATCTGCACCCGGAGGGCGAATACACCGCGCAGGACTGGGAAGTTTCTCCCGAAGGGCTGTACCACCTGCTGACCCAAATCGCCCGCGACTACAATCCGCCGCCGATGTACGTCACCGAAAACGGCGCGGCTTACGATGATGTGCTGGAAGACGGGCAGGTTCATGACGAGCAGCGCCGCTCCTATATTCAGCGGCATCTGGAGCAGGTGCTCCGAGCCTGTCAGGGAGGCGTCGACGTGCGCGGCTATTTCGCGTGGTCGCTGCTGGACAATTTCGAGTGGGCATGGGGCTACGACAAGCGCTTCGGCATCGTCTACGTGGACTACCCCACTCAGCAACGCATCGTCAAGGACAGCGGGCGCTGGTATCAGCAGGTCGCCAAGAACAACGGCTGGGATTGATCGCTCGGCACGTCTGTAGGGGCACGATCCGCTGTGCCCCTTGTCCCCACTTGACAAATCGACAAACATCGATATGATAAAAACATGAACATCGACTCGGTGACTTTTGCGAAGGCGCTGGCGGACGAAACCCGTCAGGAGATCATGCAGCATTTATGCTGTGTGTGGCTCAACGTCTCTGAAATCGAGGCGAAGCTCGGCGGCAAGGTCAACCAGCCGACCATCAGCCATCACCTGAAGAAGCTGGAAGACGCCGATCTGGTGAGTGTGCGGCAGGAAGGGCGGTTCCGTTACTACACGCTCAATCAGGAGCGGATGACGGTCTGCTGCGGGACGCTGGTGCGGCAGTTCGCGCCCGATTACCGCGACCAGTTGATCGCCGCCGCCGCGATTGAGGTGAAGCATTAGCGCTTTTTATTTGGCTTGATCTATCGACAAACGTCGATATAAGGAGTGAGAGACATGGACGTTCACGAGGTGGTACGCGAGCGCTACGGCAGCATCGCCAGCGGTCAGCAGGAAAGCTGCTGCGGCAGTGGATCAGACTGCGGCTGCAACACGACTTTGTACGACTCCGCGCTGGTGGAAGGGCTTCCGGTCGATGTGACCGGGCTGTCGCTCGGCTGCGGCGACCCGGTCAGCATCGCCAGCCTGAAGCCCGGCGAAACCGTGCTTGATCTGGGCAGCGGCGGCGGGATCGACTGCTTTCTGGCGGCGCGGCAGGTTGGCGAAAGCGGCTACGTGATCGGCGTGGACATGACGCCGGAAATGCTCATGAAAGCCAACGCCAATAAGGTCAAGATGGGCGTGAACAACGTCGAGTTCCGGCGCGGGCAGATCGAAGCGCTCCCGGTTCAGGACAGCAGCATCGACGTGGTCATGTCCAACTGCGTGATCAACCTCTCGCCGGACAAACCCGCCGTGTTCCGCGAAGCGCTGCGCGCGCTCAAGTCCGGTGGACGCATCAGCATCAGCGACATCGTGACCGAAGGCGAGTTCAGCGAGGAAATGCGCGCCGACGCCGCGAAGTGGGCGGAGTGCGTCACCGGGGCGATTGATGCCGAGGTCTACACCGGTATGATGCGCGACGCTGGGTTCACCGACATTCAGATCGTCGATAAGTCCGACGCCGGGAAAATTATTGAGCGTCAGCCGGGGATGCCCCGCATCTACAGCGCGCGGGTCACAGCACGCAAGCCGTGAAAACCCGCGTGCTGATGCTCTGCGCGCGTGGGTCAACGCCCTACCCTGACAGGACTAGGTCGAGTTCGACCGAGGCTGCGCCAGCTTGCCGCGGTGGAGTTGGCTCCCACGCCTGATAGCGCTCGGCAATTTCCTCGAAGCGGATGCTGTCGAGGGCGCGGTTGAAGTGCGGAGGGTGGTCGGTGTCGTCCACGTCGATGCCGACCACAAACATCCCGGCGACCAGCGCCGCTTCAACCCCGGCTCTGCCGTCCTCGATCACGGCGATTTCCCTCGGACTCAGCCTCAGCGCCCCCGCGACCCACACAAAGATGTCCGGCGCGGGCTTGGAGCGACAGACCGTGCTGCCGTCGGCGATCACGTCGAAGTGATCATGCAGCCCAACCATCTCCAGCACGTAGTGCGCGTTGATGCTGGACGACGCCAGCCCGATTTTCAAGCCGCGTGCTTTGGCGGCGTGCAAAACCTCTACCAGCGGGCGCTGCAAAATCGTCTCGGCGGCGGCGCGCAGGCTGCGGCGGTAGAGCACATCCTTGCGCGTCAGACACCGGGTGATCTGCGCTTCCGGCAGGTCACCCGCCACCGCCAGCAAAATCGAGCGCTGGTGGATGCCGCGAAAGCGGTTCATATCGCTGCGGCTGAAGGCAATCCCCAATTCATCAAATAGCTCGCGCCACGCCTGATAATGCAAATCCACCGTGTTGACCAGCACGCCGTCCAAATCGAAGATCATTGCCTTCAGGTCATGAGTCATGAGGCGCTGCGCTCGGCGTAATCGCTTTCGGGTCTGCGATGAGCATAGATCATTTCGCTATCGGCTGCACGGACATTTTCCCCGGAGCCGCCATTCGATTTTACGAACTTGCCCGCGCCGTATTGATTCATATGGAATTTTGCAGTTAGACTTGTAGTTAAGATAAACAGCACATGCTTTAAGCTAGATACCTGTCGGTCTGAAGTGTAACTAACCGCCATGAACCACCCGCCCGGACATACCCGCCCGAAGCCGCTCGCTGCCGATCAAGTTGAACGCGCCGAAACGACGCCGCACCACAGCGACGCACTCTACCGCGCAACCTTTGATCAGGCAATGGTAGGGATCGCTCATCTTTCGCCCGACGGACGCTGGTTGCGAGCCAATCAGCGCCTCTGCGAGATTATGGGCTACACCGAGGACGAACTCCTCAAGCTGAACTTTGCCGAGATCACCCATCCCGACGACCGCGACGAGAATATCGCTGCGGCGGCTCAGGTGGTGTCCGGCGAAACCCAGAGCTGCATGGTGCGCAAGCGCTATCTGCGTAAGGATGGCGGTATCGTCTGGGTTAATGTGACGTCGCGGCTGGTGCGTAATGATGATGGCTCCCCCGATTACTTGCTCTCGGTGATCGAGGACGTGACCGACCTGCAGCTCGCGCAGGAAGCACTGGCGCAAAGCGAGGCGCGCTATCGGCAGGTGGTCGAAGATCAGACCGATCTGATCTGCCGGTATCGCCCTGACCTGACCTTGACCTTCGTCAACCGCGCCTTCTGCGAAGCGCATGGGAAATCTGCCAACCAGTTGATCGGCGTGAACCTGCTCGACTTGATTCCCCCTGAAGGGCGCGAGACTGCTGCCGAGTATTTCGCCGCTCTCAGCGCCTCCCGCCCGGTGGTGAACCACGAAGCCCCCTTCCCCGACGCCAGCGGTAAATTGCGCTGGATGCATTGGACCGATCGGGTCGTCACCGACGAAACCGGGCAAATGATTGAGATTCAGGGCGTCGGGCGCGATGTCACCGAGCGCAAACTGGCAGAGGAAGCCGAACAGGAGCAGCACCGCTTTGCCGAAGCCCTGCGCGACAGCCTTGCGGTGCTAACCACCTCGTCGGATGTAGATCAGGTGCTGCGCCAGATACTTGAATCCGCCGCGCAGGTCGTCCCATGCGACGCCGGAAGTATCACCCTGTTTGAAGAGGACGGCGGACGAGTCGCCTACCTGCGCGGGTTCACGCCGGAAGCCGAAGCCTTTTTCAAGGATTTCCGCTTCTCGATCCAGTCGTCCAAGTATCGAAACATTCGTGCTGAGTATAAACCCTACGTGATCGCCGACACGCGATCCGCCCCGGAGTGGGTTCCACTCGCCGCGACCGACTGGATTCGCTCCTCGACCGGTGTCCCGATTGAATTGCGGGGCATAGTGATCGGGCTGCTCACTGCCGACAGCGCCGAGCCGAATCGGTTTACGCAGCGGGACGCGGATAAGCTGCAAGCCTTCGCTCGCTACGCCAGCCTCGCGCTCGAAAACGCCGATCACGTGACCGAGTTGGAGCGGAAAGTTGTCGAGCGTACTGCCCAATTGAACGGAGAGAAGCTCCGGGTCGAAGCCATTCTGAATAATAGTCTGGACAGCATCCTGCTGGTGACTTTCAACCTGCGCATCCAACAGACGAACAGCGCCTTCAATACGCTGTTCGGATACGCGCCACAAGACTACGTCAACCACTCGCTGCTCGATTTCGTTCAGGCGGACGAGGCGGAGCGCGTGCGCGGCATCATCGCCAAAGTGATCGCCCAGCGCACCAGCGGACAAAGCGAAGTCCGTTTCAAGACCAAAGACGGAACCGGATTCGAGGCAGAACTCGGCATTGGCGTCATCAACGACAACGAAATCGGTGGCTTGGTCTGCACCATCCGCGACATCACCGAGCGCAAGCGCGCCGAGCGGGAAGCCGACCTTAAAGCCGAGCAGGAGCACAAGTTTCAGCAGTCGCTGACCGCGCTTCACGAAGTCACGCTGGAACTCGCCCAGATCGATCAACTGGACGATTTTTATCGGCGCACAGTGGAGTTGGGTCGTGAGCGGCTCGGCTTCGAGCGGCTGGCGCTGTTCCTCCACGACAAGGAACGTTCGACCGCCATCGGCACCTACGGAACCGATATGCAGGGCAGCCTCACCGATGAGCGGCAGGTGGTGATTACGCCCTCTCCGACCGGGATCATGCTGCGCGCCTTCCAGCACAGCGAGCGCTTCTGCTACGAAGAAGCAACCTCGCTTCACACTGCCGGGAACGCCGAAGGCTTTGGCTGGAACGCCGCCGCCGTGCTCTGGAATGGCGCGCAGAGCCTCGGTTGGCTTGTAGCAGATAACGGCATCACACACGCGCCTTCTTCCAAAGCCCTGCTTGACCTGCTGGCGCTCTACAGCCTGTCCATTGGGGCACTGCTCGGTCGCAAACAGGTCGAAGCCGATTTGAGTCGATCCCAAGCCAGCCTGCAAATTGTGATGAACAGTACGTCGGTCGGCATCATCTTGGTGGATCGGAGCGGCGTGATCCTTCTGGCGAATCAGTTGGCGCAAGATTACAGCGGCTGGCTCTATGGACAGCCGCTGGAACTGGGCACCACTCGCCTGCTCGACCTGAATTTGTTCAACCCGGCTGCCGTCAGGGAGATTCTCCACGATGCGCTGGAAGGCAAACGGTCGAACTTTGAACTCCCGCACAAATCAAACGGCAACTCTCGCGTGTTGGACCTGCGCTACGATCCGGTCATCACCGACGATGGCAGCGTGATTGGCGCGGCGATTTCGTTGATCGACATCACCGAGCGCAAGCGGGACGAAGCCGCGCTGCGCGAAAGCGAAGCCCGCTACCGAATGCTTGCCGAGAACATCAGCGATCTAGTGATGCGGGTTGACCCGAAGAACATCATCAGCTATGTCTCGCCTTCCTGCCGGGTGATGCTCGGCTACGAGCCGGAGGAAATGTTGGGGCGCTCCGGGGTGGAATACGTCCATCCCGACGACCTTGCCATTCCGCTCACGCGGCAGATGGTGGCGCTCGAACCGAATGCCGATCCTTCGCCGCTGATCTACCGTATGCGCTGCAAGGACGGTCATTACATCTGGGTCGAAACGCGCGGGCAGATCGTGTTCTCGCCGGAAACTGGCGAACTCACCGGCTTCATCAGCGTCTCGCGCGACGTGACCGAGCGGGTTCGCGCTCAAGAGGCGCTGAGGCGCAGTGAGGCGCTGCTGCGCAAAGTGCTGGAAAATCTGCCGGTCGGCGTGTGGCTGGTGGATGCAGCCGGAACGCTCATTAGCGGCAACCCGGCAGTCGAGCAAATTTGGGGCGAAGCGCGCTACGTCGGCATGGATCGCTACCACGAATATAAAGCGTGGTGGCTCAGCAGCGGCGAACGAGTTAAGACGGAAGAATGGGCAGTCGTCCGCGCGCTCACGGGCGGCGAAACCGTATTGAACGACGAGCTTGAGATTGAGGGCTTCGACGGCGCGCACCGCTACATCCTCAATTCCGCCATCCCCATCTGGGACGACCAGCAGCAGATACAGGGGGCTATCGTCGTCAATCAAGACATCACCATGCACAAGCGGGCGGAAAATACGCTGCGGGAGGCGGTCGAAAAGGAGAAGGAAGTCAGCGACCTGAAATCTCGCTTCGTGTCCATCGCCTCGCACGAGTTCCGCACGCCGCTGGCGACCATCCTGTCGTCGTCAGAAATGCTGCTCAATTATCGCCATCGCATGGAAGAAGACCGCATCGACCGCAAGCTCCAGATCATCGCCGAGCAGGTGAAATATCTCACCGCCATCATCGAGGACGTACTGGATTTGACCCGGTTGGAAAGCGGAAAAACCCCATACACGCCATCGAATGCCGACCTCGATTCGCTCTGCCGAACGATTCTGGACGAGTTCCGCAGCCAGCCCAAGCTCGCGCACGAAATCCACTACACCTGCGACCGCAAGCCGCTGATCATGATGCTGGACAAGCGGCTGATGCGGCAGGTGATCATCAACCTGATCAGCAACGCCTTGAAGTATTCCCCCGAAGGGACGACCGTATATCTTGATGTCGCCGCCACCGACAAATCGGTGACGGTTCAGGTGCGCGATCAGGGAATCGGGATTCCGCCAGCCGACCAGAAGTACCTGTTTGAACCCTTCCACCGCGCGGGCAACGTCGGCTCGATTTCAGGCACCGGGCTGGGGCTGTCCATCACCAAGCAGGCAGTTGATCTGCACGGCGGAATCATCTCGGTCGAAAGCGAGGTCGGCGTGGGGACGACCTTCACCGTGACCCTCCCGCTTCGGTGAGGATCGGCTCCTCCCGCATTATGCAGCCGCGCATTACGCTGGTGACTCCCTGTTACAACCAATCCGCCTTCGTCGAGCAAACCCTACGCTCGGTGCTGGATCAGCAGTATCCCGCGCTGGAATATATCGTGGTGGACGGTGGATCGAGTGACGGCAGCGCCGAGATCGTCCAGCGCTATTCGGATCGGCTGGCGTGGTGGGTCAGCGAGCCGGACGGCGGGCAGTCCGCCGCCATCAACAAGGGATTCGCCCATTCCAGCGGCGAGATCATGGGGTGGCTGAACAGCGACGATCTGCTGCTGCCCGGCGCGCTGGCATTGGTGGGCGAGGTTTTCGCGCGCTGCCCGCAGATCGCGTGGCTGACCGGGCGCAATGCCAACATCGACGCGGCGGGACATCCTAGCGGCTTTTCGCTGACCTTCGGCAAATTCCGCCCGCTGATCCGCCGGGGCTGGTATCACGGGCGCGGGCTGGGCTTCATCCGGCAGGAAAGCAGCTTCTGGCGGCGCGAACTGTGGGATCGGGCAGGCGCGCAGGTCGACGAAACCCGCAGCTACTCGATGGATTTCGACCTGTGGCAGCGCTTCGCCCGTTATGCCGATCTGGTGAGTGTGGATGCGGTGCTGGCGGCGTTTCGGGTGCATCCCGCGCAAAAGACCGCCCAGTTAGGGCGTTATTACGCCGAAGCGGGCGTGCGGCTGCCCGCCTTCACCCGCGCGATCAGCCTGCCGCTGCGCGCCGCGCTGACGCCGCTCGCGTGGCGGCTCGCGCCCCGCGTGATACACCGGGCGGACGGCTGGAAGTTTGTGCCGGGGCGCTACTTCACGCCGGGTATCGGTTAGGTGTTCATGTCCCCGCGCATAAAAGCGTAGATATTCGCCATCTCCCCTTGCCAATTGGACCGCGCGCTCAGCACCATCTCGGCGGCGTTGGTGGTGATGCTCTGGCGCAGGGAATCGTCGCGCAGACCGAGTTCGAGCGTCTGGGCAATCGCGCTGGCGCTGGCTTCGGTCAGCAGGCAGTTTTCACGGTCTTTGAGCAGCCATTCGGTATAGGCATTGTGATTAGTCACCACCAGACTGCCGCACGCCATCAGTTCCATCGGCAGATAAGACGGATGCCGAGTAAACATCATCACCAGCCCGGCGTGACAGGTGCGGTACAAATCGGCGGTGGCTTCGTAGCGCAGCACGCCGAGGTTTTCGACCACGCCCTCCAAGCCGTAGTCGGCGGGCTTCCACTCCGCGCCCGCGGCGACGATCTGCACGTCCTTGCCCATGCTCCGCTTGAGCTTCCGCAGCGACACTGCGCCCAGTTCGAAGGCGTTGCGGGGATGCTCCGGGCGACCGTAGAAGAACACCCGGTACGGCGGCTTCGGGGACTGCGGCGCGGTGGGCGGGTGAAACACCGCCGCGTTGATCGCCGGGATGAAGGCTTCCGCCCGCCCCTGATAGTCCCGCTCGTAGATGACTTTCAAGCCGGGCGTGTTGATCAAGCCGTAGAAGCCAAAGCGGTAGCTGGCTTCGATCAAGCCGCTGATGCTGCCCGCCGGGTAAAACAGCGGCTCCATGTCCTGAATGAAGTAGAATTTGCGCTGGGTCTGGTTGAAGCGCAGCAGCGCATATGCGGTCGTCCAGAAGGTGCAGATGCCCGCGTCGGTGGGCTTGAGCCGCTTCACGTCCTCCGGCGAGAAAATCGCCTCCACGCGGGCGGAGTCCAAGTCCGGGAAGGCGGCTTTGATTGCCCGCTCGACCGGGGCTGCTTCGCCGTTCAGCACCACGAAGCGGTTCTCGACCCCGTGCGCCATCCCGAAATAGCTGGCGAAGCGCAGGATGGTGTGAATCCCGCCGTAGAAGGCGTGGGTGAAGCCGGGGATGAACCACGTGATCGAGCGAAGGTCGAGCGCGTCGGCGTGATCCTGCTGAAGCTTCTGGCTGGCAGTCAGCGCCGCTTCGTCGAAGTCGAACAGGTGAGTCAGGTACTCAGCTTCGGTGCTGTAGGCGCTCCAGGTCCCGCGATACTGCGACACCGCGATCTCCGGCGGGGGCGGGCTGGGCGGGTTTTTCAGCCGCAGGTGCGGGATCAGGCGGTCGGTGGCGAGGTTGAGGTTGTAATACGGATCGCCCGCCGCCAGCAGATCGCCGTGCTGCTCGCGCAGCCGATCCTCGTCGGCGCTGCTGCCCCCCCAGCGAACATCGACCGATTTGCGATAGCGGAAGGCGGCGAAAGGCGTATACAGGTGACGCACCAACTCCCGACGCAGGCGCAGGCACAAATCCACATCGCTCCCGGCGCGCTCAAAGGCTTCGTCGAAGCCGCCCACCCGCGCCAGTTGATCGCGCCGGATGGCGAAGCAGTCGCCGCTGACCGCCGAGAGATTGCGATACCACAGGAACAGCCCGTAGAGGGTTTCGGAATACTTGTGATAGCCGGGTCCAATCGAGCCGACCACGCCCGCCAGATTGAGGATGTACCCGGCGTGCGCCAGCGTGCCGTCCGGCTGCATGAGATGCCCGGTCACGGCACCGATCTCCGGGATAGCGCGCCCAGCCTACCAGCTCGCGGATCACGTCGTCGCTCTCGCTGACCAGATCGGCGTTCAGGAACACCAACAGGTCGCCCTTCGCCCGCTCGACCGCGCGGTTGCGGGTGAACCCGGTCGTGACCGACGGATCGAAGTCCAAAATCTGAACACGCGGATCGGCGAGCAGCCGCAGTTCGCGCAGGGCGGCGGATCGTCCGCTGCGGTCAAGGATAATCAGGTCGAACTTTGGATACACCGATCGGAACAAATACTGCCGCACCCGCTGCTCGATCTGCGCCAGCGGCAGATCGCTGGTTACGTCCAGAATCACGCTCACCGCCAGCGCCGGATCGACCGTCCAGTACACGCGGATCAGCGATCCTTCCGCGAAATCCGGCTGCCCTTTCAAGCCGCGCGCATCTAAATACTGCTGAATGCTGTAAATCTGCGCGTCCGCTGCATAGGGCTTCACGTCGATGGTTCCGGTCGCCACCGAAAGCGGGTGCTGCCGCCAGTGATACAGCACCTGCGGGATGTGCGCCACCTTGTCGGTGCGCAGCGCCACGTTCAGGAACAGCGCCCAATCCTGCGCGCCGTTCGCCTTCGGGTCGAAGCCGCCGACCTCGCGCACCAGCGTCGTGCGGATCACGCACAGATGGGTGAGATAGTTGGTG
The DNA here is from genome assembly GCA_963814185.1 of uncultured Chloroflexia bacterium. GTDB lineage: Bacteria > Chloroflexota > Anaerolineae > Aggregatilineales > Phototrophicaceae > Flexifilum. Next base: position 2,475,243 of record CAWFCF010000004.1, read on the forward strand.
TTCAGCAGCACGTCCGGCGACCAGTCCGGCTTGAAAAACGGATGGAACCGCTGTCGTCCATCCTGCGTGACCAAATCCTTGTCGGAATAGAGAAAGTCGAGGTCGGGGTTGGCGTTCAGCCGCTCGGCGACCGCGTAGAGCGCGAACGGCGCCAGCAGATCGTCGTGATCCAGAAGCGCGACGAACTCCCCGCCCGCGAGTTCCAACGCAGCATTGGAATTGCCGGAAATGCCGAGGTTCTGTTCCAGCCGCCTGACCTTGATGCGCGGGTCGCGCGCGGCGTACTGTTCCAGAACTTCCCACACGTGCGGCTGAACCGATCCGCCGTCGGCGAGGCAGAGTTCCCAATGCGGGTAGATTTGCGCGCGCACGCTCTCGATCATGTCGATCAGCATCGAGCGGTCGGTGTTGTACACCGGCGTGATCACGCTGATCACGGGCTGGTAGGCGAACTTCTGGGCGGCTTCGGCGAGGCGCGCCAGTTCTTTGGCGTCCGGCTCCTGCTCGGCGATCCATTGGTCGTATTCCGCGAACGGCTTGTCGGCGTCATAGACCTGCGCTGCCGAAACGGTTGGCTGGGCAGCCGGGGCGCTCGGCTTTGCGACCGGAACTACCGCTCCCTGCGCCTCTTTGCGATAAAAGCGCCGCTCGCCGCGCAGCCAGCGCACCGAGCGGTCGGCGAAGCCGCCCACGCCCTCAGTGCGCAGGGTCAGCCGCGCCGTCCGCGCCAACTGCTTCGCCCGCAGCCGCTTATCCGCCGACAGCGTGACCCGCTGCTTGAACGTCCACCACGACATCAGCATCCGCCAGCCGCGCGTGTCCTGCATCAGGTGGATGGTCTGATCGCGCTCCTGCACGCTGTGCTCGTGATGCACCGCGATAGCGTACAGTTCGTCCACGCGGCTTTGAAGCTGCTGATTTTGCTGCTCCAGTTCCGCGACCTGCCGCTGAAGCCGCTCCATCGCCTGAAGCTGCACCGCCTGATCAATCGTGACTCGCTGCTGCTCCGCCAGTTCCCGCCAGAGTTCGGCTTTCTGCTGCTGAAAGCTAGCGATTTCCGCCCCGGCGCGAGCCGCCGCACGGTCGCGGTCGGCGCTCTGCTGCTGCAAGCCGACGATCTCCGCTTCCAGCTCCGCGATGCGGGCTTGAAGCCGCTGCTGCGCTTCGGCGTTTTCCAGAAATTGAAGGTCGCGGCTGTTGACCAGTCCCGCCAGCCGCTCGAACTCCTGCCGATACCATTGAATATCGGCGGTATCCCGCTCCAGCTTGATCACCATGTCCCGCAGGCTGCGATCTTCCTGCGTCCGCTGCCAGAGCAGGTTTTCGTACTGCCGCACCCGCACCACCGGGATCGCGCTCTCGCGCCGGTAGACCTGCGCCCAGAGCGAAATGTAAGTCGCATCGTAGTCCAGCACGTGGACGAAGCCGTTCTGCGCGAACTTCTCCGCCCAGTAGCCCGGCTTCTGCACGTTGAAATGGGTCGGCTCGTCGTAGACGTCCGGTGTGGACGAAAACACCACCACGTCGCCCCACGCGCACAGATTGCGAATGGCGGCGTCGGCTTCGCCGGGTTGCAGATGCTCGACCACCTCGATGCAGATCACCACGTCGAAATGCCGATCCATGACGTCAGAGTCAAGGATCGAGCCGACTTTCACGTGGGCAGCGGAGTTGACGGGCATCTGGGCGACGGCGTACTCCGAAATGTCGAAGCCGTAGGCGTCAACGCCCCGTTCCAGCAGCGCCTCGACCAGCATTCCGCTCGCGCAGCCCGCGTCCAGCGAGGATTTGGGCGCAAAGTCCTGCTGAATGCGCTCGGCAATCCCCGCAAAGAACGTCCGCCATTCCGGCGTCCGCTCGTAAGGCGTGTCGCCGCAGTGAGATCGGTAGTAACTCGCGTCGTACAGCTTGCCAGACTCGGTCATGCTCCCCCTAGCGTCGGTAGTAGCGGCGCTCGCCGCCCAGCCACTTGCGCAGACGTTGAAAGAATGCGGGCAGCCCTTGCGTGGTCATGATCTGGTACGAGGTGCGCGCAAGCTGGCGGATTCGCATTTGCGTTGTTCGCAGCACCGGCTCCGGCACCGGATAGTAGTCGGGCGCTTCCGGCTGCGCCTCGTGGGGCAGGTAGCGGCACACGACCGTGTGCCCGTTGCCGACTTTGCTGTCGGTTTCCTCGACTGCCTCGACTTTCCAGTGAAGCTCGAGGTTGTGGTTGCACCAGTCGATCAGTTCCAGCATCGAGCCGAGCGTGAACACGTGATAATGCCCGCGCACGCCGTGCCCGCCCTCGAAACCATGCGTATAGAGAGTCTGCCCGGTGTAGTGATCCTCGATGTAATGGCTCAACGGCGTGACCGCGCGGCTCGCGTCCAGCGGGAGCGAATTGCGCTTGGGAAAGATCATGAACACGATGCCGCCCGGCTTGAGGACGCGGTTCCATTCCAGAAACGCAGCGATCAAGTTGGGCAGATGCTCGATCACGTGAGAACTGATCACGTAGTCCTGCGAGCAGTCCTCGACCGGGATTGCGTGCGCCTCGCCCACCAGATCGACCTCCGCGTATGCCCCGCACCACGCGATCTGCTCACCCTTGTAAAACTCGAAGTCCACGTAGTCGATCTGGCTCGGATCGTCGGCGAAAGGCGCGACGTTGATCGAGCCGGGCAGGTCGAACGAGTTGTAGGCGGCAGCCCCGAGTTCGATCCCCTGCCCCACGCAGTATTGATGCGCCAGCGCCATGTCCGGGTAATGCACCGGACCGCCCGGACGCATCTTCGATAAATCCTCTTGAACCACCGTGATCGGCATGGCTATCCCCGCTGCTGGTCTGGACGCAGCCAGCGCTGGCGTCGGCTGTCGAACACGCTCACGGTTTCGACCTGCGGCGGTTCGGTCGCTTGCGTGCAGCGGCAGACCACCGTATGCCCGTTGCCGACTTTGCTGTCGGTCAGTTCCACCGCCTCCACTTTCCATTTGAGGTCGAGGTTATGGTTGCCCCAGTGGATCAGTTCCAGCATTGAGCCGAGCGTGAATACGTGATAATGCCCGCGAATCCCGTGCCCCGGATCGAGCGCGTGATCCCAGATGGTGCGCTTCACGTAGTAGTCCTCGATGAAGTGCGAGAGCGGCGTAATCGGGCGATCCACGTCGGCGGGCGCGGCGTCGTGCTTGGGGAAGATCATGAAGGCGATCCCGCCCGGCTTCAACACCCGGTTCCATTCCACGAAGGCGGCAAGCAGATTGGGCAGATGCTCGACCACGTGCGAGCTGACGATGTAGTCCTGCGAGCAGTCCCCAACCGGGATCGCGTCGGCTTCGCCCACCCGATCCACCGTGACGTAGCAGCCGCAGTTCTTGATCTGCGCCTCCCGGTAATTCAGAAAGTCCTGATAATCCACATTATTCGGATCGTCCGAGAACGGCGCGACGTTGATCGAGCCGGGCAGGTTGAACGGGTTATGAGCGGCAGCGCCGAGTTCGATGCCGCTGCCTTGACAATATTGATGGGCGAGTTCCATTTCACGACCGTAAAATGGTCCGCCTTCGGTCATGTCTTTCAGGTTGCCCTGTATTGCGGTTATTGCCATACTTGTAATATCCTAAAGAACAACGTGCGGGGATCGTACCATTGATTCGCCCGAAAATTCCAGAGTGGTTCGGCTTTGACACAAGTCCATCTGCGATATAACTATCGAAATATTTATGTATTTTATAAATTTTTCGCAAAAATGAGACTAATATGAGAAGAAAGTGTGTAAATTTAAACTGCTTGGATTAGGATTATGCAAGCTCGCTCGTTTGCTTGGTGCTATACGAGGACTGAACTATATGCTGCGTTTTCGTCATTTTCTTCTGCTCACAGCGCTTGGTCTTACCCTTGTCACATCTTTCGCGCTGGCTGCCAGAGCCTTACTTGACCAACCACAACCCGACGCCGCCGCTCCCACTTTGATGGCTCTGCCAGCCGAGGCAGCGCAGGAAGTGGCACAGGTGAAAGCCCCAGCGGTGGTTTCCAACGTTCAGCCGACGCTGCCGCCGACCCTCTTCGTTTTGCCGACGACCGTCGTGCTGCCAACCGTCGCTCACGTCGAGCCATCAGAAGCGCCGCAGCTTGCAGCACTTCCCATTATCGCAGCCGAGCCGCTTACTGATTTGAATCCGGTCAATCCGGTCGAATTGGTGAGCAACCCGGCGAATCCGGTCAGCGCTCCGGCGCTGCCCCCAGTGACCATTCCGACCTTCGTGCCACCGTCGCCGGACGTGAATCCTGCCCTGCCAGTGGTGCCTAATCTGCCGCCGAATCCGGTGCCGCAGCAGTTGATCATTCAATTTGCGGCGAGCAGCACGCAGGCAGATCGGGATGCCTACATCCAGCAGCTTGGCTTGAACGTGGTCAAGCACCTCGATGTCCTGAACGCGGTGGTGGTGCAGCTCCCCAGCTCCATGAGCATCGCCTCCGGGCTGCCGCCGTCTGCGGCGGTCGCCTCCACCGAGCCGGATTACTATGCGTCTGCGCTGGCGTTCTCGGCGCCCGACGATCCGTATTACGGCAGCCAGTGGGCGCTCAACGCCATCGACGCGGCGGACGGCTGGAGCCAACTGCCCGACAACCCGCAGCAGGTGATCGTCGCGGTCATCGACAGCGGCGTGATGGCGGATCATCCCGATTTGCAGGGACGGCTGGTGCCCGGCTACGACTTCGTGGATAACGACGACGTGGCGCAGGACGATTTCGGACATGGCACCGCCGTCGCCGGGATCATCGCCGCCACCATCAACAATGGACAAGGTATCGCGGGCATCGCCCCCAACGCCATGATCATGCCGGTTCGCGTCCTCGACGCCGACGGCATCGGGCGCTATTCGGACATCGCGCAGGGCATCACCTACGCGACCGATCACGGCGCTAAGATTATCAACCTCAGCCTCGGCGGGGACAGCTCCTCCGAAATCATGACCAGCGCGATTGACTACGCGGTCGCGCACGGTGTGCAGGTGATCGCGGCGGCGGGTAACAACGGCGGCGCGGTCATGTTCCCGGCGAACTACGCGCCGGTGATCGCCGTCGGCTCAGTCGATCCCGACCTTCAGCGCAGCAGCTTCAGCAGCTACGGACCGGAAATCGACCTGATGGCACCCGGCAGGGACATCCTGACCACCTGGAAAGACGGCGGCGTCCGCACGCTGAGCGGCACCAGCTTCGCCGCCCCGCAGGTCGCCGGAATCGCCGCGCTGGACATGGCGGTCGGCGACAGCCTGACACTGGACGGCAGCGTCGTGCATTTCGGTGCCGCGCCTGCTCCCGCGACGGTCGAGCCACCAACTCCGGTTCCCTTCGACGAAAGCCGCTTGAACGACGCCCAACGCCAACTGCTGGCGGACGCGCGACAAAACGGCTCGGTGGAAGTGGTCGTCGGCTTGAACGTCCCCTTCTCCTACAATCTGGCTGCGCCGCAGGACGTGGCGGCTCAGAACGCGAACGTGCAGCAGGCGCGCTTCACCCTGCTCTACAGCCTCTCCGTCTACAATGTCGAAATCCTCTCCGACTCGGATACGTGGGCGATCCCGTTCGTCGGGCTGCGGGTGGACGCAAACGCGCTGATTTCGCTGTTCACCTCACCCCAAGTGACGACGATTGACCTGAACGGACGCAATCAGGCAATCCTCCAGAGCGCCGAGCCGGTCATTCACGCGCCCGAAGCGTGGGCGATGGGCTACACGGGTTCCGGTCAAACCGTTGCCATCGTCGATACAGGCGTGGAGACCTCGCACCCGTTCCTGAACGGGCACGTGGTCAGCGAAGCCTGCTACTCACACGACGGCAGCGGCAACACCTCCAACTGCCCCGGTCACGTCACTAGCTCCCTGCTTGCGGGTTCGGCGTCGCCCTGGACCTGCTTCGCCAACCTGAGCGGCACGCCCAGTCAGGCGGAAGGCTGCGCGCACGGCACGCACGTGTCCGGTATCGCGGCGGGCTATCAGTCGGCGGGCTTCTCCGGTGTCGCGCCTAACGCCAACATCATCGGCATAGACGTTTTTACCAAATACCACGACTCGGTTTACGGCGACTTCCTGACCGCTTACGATACCGACATCATCAGCGGTCTGAACCGCGTCTACGATCTGCATCCGTTCTACACCATCTCTTCGGTCAACCTGAGCCTCGGCGACAGCGGACGCACCTCGTCCTCAACCTGCGACACCATCAGCGGCGGTCCGGCGATGCTCAGCGTGTTCAACCTGCTGCGCGGCGTCGGGATCGCGCCCATCGTCGCTGCGGGCAACGACGGCTTGACCACGCAGATGAGCTTCCCGGCGTGCCTGTCGGCAGCGGTCAGCGTCGGCGCAACCACCGACTCAGATACCATCGCATCCTTCTCCAACCGCTCGACGGTTATGAAGCTGTTCGCTCCCGGCGTGAACATCACCTCGTCGGTGCCAGTGGGCAGCATCGCGGATGAAGGCGGCGGATTTGCGACGTGGGATGGCACTTCGATGGCAACCCCATTCGTGACCGGCGCGTTCGCGGTCATGCGGCAGTATTCGCCCGGCTTAAGCATCGACACCATCGTCAACCGGATGCGAACCTACGGAAAGCCGATCTCCATCACCGGCGGAAGCGTGCCACGTCTGAATTTGGAGGCAGCGATCCTTCAGCAGCTCCCATCCGTGCCCGCCAATGACCTTCGCGGGAACGCCACCGCCTTCAATTATCTGCCCGCTGCCTTCACCGAGAACATCGAGATGGCGACCACCACCGGCGGCGACCCCAGCTTCACCTGCGTCTACGCGACCAACCAGACGGTTTGGTACCTGTACACGGCGCGGCTCTCGGAAACGCTGTACTTGGACACGCTGGACAGCAGCTACGACACCGTGTTGGGTGTATTCAACCCTGGCTCACTCGCTCAGCTTGCCTGCGACGACGAGAGCGGAGGCGGTCATCTCTCCGCCCTCGCCTTGTCAGTCGTACAGGGTACTCAATACCTGATCGGCGTCGCCACCTACGGCACCACACCAGTCGCGGCGGGCACCATGCATCTGCACGCCAGCGGCAGCGGAGCGCCCGCGCTCACGGTTTCGCACACCTATCAGGACAACAGCGGGTACATCCTCTACAACGGCATCTGGGGAACCAGCAGCGGCGGCAGCTACAGCGGCGGCACCATGCATTTCACCGGGCAGCCCGGCGCGTCGATGAGCTTCCCGCTGACGGGTTCGGCGGGCAACCGCTTGCAGATTTTCCGCTCCACCGGGCCGGATCGCGGCAACATGCAGGTCTGCATCGGCGCGGGCGTCTGCCAGACCTTCAGCAACTACAGCCAGATTCCGCTGTACCAGCAGCCGCTCACCATCCTGCTGCCCAACGCCGGGAGCTTCACCATCACCATGACAAATCAAGGCTCGTCGGGGCAGTACATGGACTTCGACGTGGTCTCGCTGCTGTCCAGCCCCGGCGCGCTCAACGAGGGCGCCAGCTTCCAGGACGGCAGCAGCAGCATCAGCTACAGTGGTCAGTGGCTTGCCAACCTCAACGCCAGCTACAACGGCGGCTCCGCCAAGTACACCGGCGTGCCCAACAGCAGCTACACCTTCCTGATCAACGCCGCTGCCGGAGATCGGCTCCAGATTATGCGCACGGTGGGACCGGATAAAGGCAACATGCGGGTCTGCTTCAGCGAGGTGTTCGCCTGCCAAACCACCAGCAACAGCAACCCAAGCACCCTCTATCAGCAGGTATACACGATTTCCACGCCCTGGACAGGCACCTATCCGGTGACTGTCACCTTCACCGGAACCACCAGCCAGTACATGGACATCGACAAGCTGACACTGGCGAACGCGCCGATTATCCTGACGGTGGGCAGCACCTTCCAGGACGACAATGCCAACCTGACTTACAACGGCGTGTGGATCAGCGCCTATAGCCCTTACTACGACGGCACGACGGCGATGTACACCGGGCAGAACGGCGCCAGCGTCAGCTTCATGGTGACGGTCGCCGCTGGCAACCGGATGACCATCAAGCGCACCGCCTCACCCGATCACGGTCCTATGCAGGTTTGTATTGGCGTCCAATGCACCACCTTCAGCAACTACGGGCTGCCCATCGCCTACCAGCAGCCGATCAATATCCTGATGCCCAACGCCGGAACCTTCCCGATCACGCTCACCAACCTCGGCACGGGCGGGACGCCGTACATGGACTTCGACTTGGTGAGCCTGAGCAGCGCGCCAGCCGCCTTGAACGAGGGCACGACCTATCAGGAGACCGACGCGCGGCTGATCTACAGCGGGCAGTGGATCGACAGCGCCAACGCGGGCTACAGCGGCGGTCACGCCCTGTACACCTCGCAGCCCGACTCGACCGTGACCTTCATGGTCAACGGCACAGCGGGACACTATCTGGTGCTGTACCGCACTATCGGACCGGACAAGGGCCCGATGGAAGTCTGCTTCAGCCAGATTTACAACTGCCAGACCATCAGCAATAGCAATGGCAGCACGGTGTACCAGAAGCCGATCAGCATCTCGCTGCCCTGGACGGCGACCTATCCGGTGACGGTACGCTTCACCGGCAGCGTCGGGCAGTACATGGACATCGACGCGGTGCAGCTCAGTTCGGTGATTGTGCTGGAGGACGACGAGACGCCGACACCCGAAATGACCGACACACCCACGCCGGAAATGACGGATACGCCGACGCCCGAAATGACCGAGTCGCCCACGCCGGAGATGACCGAGTCACCGACACCCGAAATGACCGAGTCGCCCACGCCGGAAACCACCGATACGGTCACGCCGTTCCCGACCCTAGCGCTGCCGACCGACACTCCCACGCCGTTCCCGACGCTGGCGCTGCCGACCGATACGCCTACGCCGCCGCCCGCGCGTCCGACCGACACGCCGCCGCCGACCGGGATCATGGTTCCGACCGACATTCCGCGACCGCACTCGACCGAGCCATCGATGGGCTTCGGTTGATGCCTCCCCTGCTGCGCCGCGCAATCTGAGCGCAGCAGGATCGTCCTCATCCATAACGCACACGACGAGCAGCCAGAAGTTGGCTGCTCGTCTTTTCAGCCGGAGATTCTCCATCGACACGCCTCTCTCCGGCTGATAAACTCGTAGGCAACCGGAAAGCATCCCTCAGCAGGTGCCATGCTGCTCGATCCAACCGACATTCAGGAGCTACAGAAACCGCAGCGGAGCCGCATTTCCGTCGAGCGGCTGGTGATGGATTTCGCGGTGCTCTTCGGCGGGATGCTGCTCAGCGTCCAGCTCCGGCTGCAACTGCCGCTCGGCAAGTATCTACCGCCGGAATACCACGCCCAGACCATTCCGCTGTACGCCCTCTTATTCGGCGCGGCGCTGATCGCGCACCTGCTCGCCGCCAACCTCAAAGCCAGCGCTCCGCTGCTTTCCAACGCCCATCCCTACCGCCGCTTTGTGATGGAGACGCTGGCGGCGGCGCTGGCGATTCTGGTGATCCTGCCGGACATCTCTCAGCTTCAGGTGGGCTACTTCGTGCTGGTGAGCGTGCTGCTGGGCATCATCTGCATCGCGCTGCCTTTCCGCATTTATCACACCGAGACCAGCATCTTCACCGATCTTAAGCGCGTGGTGGATAACTGGGCGCTGCTGCGAATCTGGCTCAGCTTCAACATTCAGACCCGCTACAGCCAGCGCTTGCTCGGCATTTTGTGGATCGCCATCATCCCGATTTCGACCGCAATCGTGCTGACCATCGCCTTCACCCAGTTCATGCGGATTCAACTGGACGTGCCTTTCATCGCCTTCTACTTGGCGGCGTTGGTGCCTTATAACGTCTTTGCCAACGGCGTCATGTTCGGGACGGCGTCGGTCACGGGCAAAATCGGCTTGATCACGCAGGTCTATTTCCCGCGCGAAATTCTGGTGCTGCTCACGCTGGGCGAATTGATCGTCGATTTCCTGTTCACCTTTCTGGCGATGATGCTGATCAACCTGCTCTACGGCTTGCTGCCCAATGTCTACTTCCTGTTTCTGCCCCTGCTGCTGCTGGTGCATCTGGTCACTACGCTCGGCGCGATGCTGATCGTGAGTTCGCTCAGCGTGATCGTGCGCGACATCCCGCAGTTGATCTCGGTGTTCTTGCAGTTGTTCTTCTTCCTGACGCCCGTGATCTACCCGGTCGAAACCATCCCCGAACAGTTCCGCTTCCTGTTCGTGCTCAACCCGATTGCCGCCGTCATTCAGGCATTTCGTGATATTATCGTGTACGGGCGAGCGCCTAATCCGGTCACGCTCTACTATCCCATCGTGTTCGCGGGCGCGATCCTGATTCTGGGCTACGCGACCTTCAAGTCGATTGAAGATGAAATGGCGGATATTCTCTAGCCCAAGCGAGAGCCATGAGCGACGAAGTCATCAAGGTTCAGCATCTCTACAAAGAGTATCACCCCAACACCTACCGGGTCAGCCTGCGGCACGAGGCGGGCACCGCGCTCAGGCGCGTGTTGGGGCGCTACGCCGATAAAAACCGGCAGGAGCCGTTCTACGCGCTGCGCGACATCAGCTTCAGCGTGTGCAAAGGCGAGATCGTCGGCATTATCGGGCGCAACGGAGCGGGCAAGACCACCCTGCTCCGCCTGCTCTCCGGCATCACCAAGCCGACGCGGGGCACGGTCGAGATCACGGGTCGCTTCGCCACCCTGATCGGCTTGAACGCTGGCTTCAATTACGACATGTCCGGGCGCAAGAACATCTACCTCAATTCGGCGATTTTCGGCTTGCAGCCCAGCGAAACCCGCCCCATCGAGCAGGCGATCATCGACTTCGCCGACATCGGCGACTCGATTGACATGCCCGTGAAGGTCTATTCCAGCGGGATGCAGGCGCGGCTCGGCTTCAGCATCGCCATGCACATCCTGCCGGAGATCGTGTTCCTCGACGAAGTACTGGCGGTGGGCGACGTGGCCTTCGTCAAGAAGTGCTTCGACCGCATCCTCAAGTTCAAGGAGGAGCATCGAACCGTCGTGATGGTGTCGCACTCGCAGACGTGGATCGAGCTGCTGTGCCAGCGCGTGATCTGGCTGGATCACGGCGCCATGAAGATGAACGGCTCGGCGGCGGAAGTGCTGGACGCCTACAATCACTTCACCGGCTGACCATGCCTGACCGCTGCTTCTTCATTCTGGGATGCCAGCGCAGCGGCACGACCTTGCTCCGCCTGATTCTGGAATGCCACTCGCAAATTTACTGCTACGACGAGATCACCGCCTACCGCGCGCTGGCGGCGCGCGATTTCTCGGCGTCCGGCGCTGCCGAGCGGGTCGGCTTCAAAATCCCCCGCTGGACCGAGCAGTTGACTCAGGCTCGCCTGAGCGACGCGGGACAGGCGGAATCCGCCGAGCGGTTTTACGGCGGGCACAAGCTGCTGTTCCTGCTGCGCGACGCGCGCGATACGGTCGCCTCGATGCTGCGGCTCGGCGCGGACGGCGGAAGCTGGCTCTCGGTGTGGGGGCAGCGTATTCTCGACGCCAAGCTGCGCGATCCGGACTTTCGCCAGCGCTATACGCCCGAAATCGCGCGGCTCGACTCGACAGCGGATCGCCTTGCCGTGCAGGGGGCGCTCTACTGGAAATACAAGACGCAGGCTTATTTCGATTACCGCGCGCTCGGCTTTCCGGTGATCCCGGTTCGCTACCGGACGCTGGTCTCCGCGCCAGAGCCAGCGCTTCGCCGCGTAGTGACGTTTCTGGGGCTGGACTGGCAGGACGCGCTGATCCACCCGGAAAACCAGCCGCACGGCGAGCGCTTCGCCAGCGGGCTGACCGTCGGCGACACCGACCCCACCCGCAGCATCGACACCCGCTCGCTGCGGCGCGGCGAAACCCTGACTCCTCGGCAGCAGGGGGCGATCCTGAGCATCGCGGGCGACCTGAACCAACAAGTCATCGAGATCACGTGACATGCTCAAGGTGCTGGCAGTCCTGCCCGATTACATCCCCTCCACCGTGATCAACGTGGTCGCGCCGCTGACCGCGCTGCAAGGCGAAATCGACTTCACCCACGCGCTGGAAAGCACGGTCACGCCGGCGCAGATCGCCGCCGCCGACCTGATCGTCGCCTGCCGCAATATGGAGCCGACTTATCAGCCCGTGTTTCAGCTTGCCCGCGACCTGCACATCCCGCTGATCTACGATCTGGACGACGACCTGTTCGACGTGCCGCCTGACGATCTCTACGCCTTCTACTACCGCCAGCCCAAGCGCCGCGCCGCGCTCGAAATCCATGCTCGCCAGCGCCGATCTGGTGCGCGTGCATTCGCCGGTGCTGGCGGAAGTAGTCAAGCCTTACAACCCGCGCGTCAAGCGGGTCTGGGCGGCGGTGGATTGGTCGCGGGTGCCGCCGACGCTCCCGCCGCTCAAAACCGATCCGCTGGAGATCGTCTACGCGACCAGCCGAGTCCAGCGCGACCCGCTGTTCGAGCAGATGCGCGCCGATCTGGTCGAGGTGCTGGAGCAGTACGGGGATCGCGTCAGGCTGAACCTTCTCGGCTTCGATCCGGGCGATCTGAAGCGCTATCCGCAGGTGATCTATCGACCCTTCAGCGAGGATTACGCCGCCTTCTTCCGCGAGTTCACCCGCTTCGGCTACGCGATTGGGCTGGCGCCCATGCAAACCGACCGCTTTCACCAATGCAAGACCGACACCAAGTACCGGGACTACGCGGCGGCGGGCGCAGCCGGAATCTACACCGACTGCCCGCTCTACCGCGCGGGCGTGACTCCCGGCGAAACCGGGCTGCTGGTGAGCGGCGCGCCCGGCTCGTGGGCAGCAGCGATTCGGGAGTTGATCGAGCATCCAACGCTGATCGAGTCGATTCGCCAGAACGCCCGCCGCTTCGTCGAGCAGCGCAACAATATGGAGACGGTCACGGCGCTGTGGCTGGACGATCTGCGCGGGCAGCCGCCGCGCCCGCCGCTGCCCGCCAACTGGCAGCCCCCGCGCTGGCGTTTTACCCGCTCTACCAACCCACGCTGGGCGCGGTATCGTGCGTGGTATCGCAAGATCATCCCGGCGCGCTGGCGGATTCGGCTGCTCGACCTGCGCACCAGCCTGCGCGCGCGCTTCGATGTCTGATCAACCGCTGGTTCAGGTCGGCATCGTGATCTACAACAGTCTCGGCGACCTACCCGTCTGCCTCGCCAGCGTGCAGCGCCAGACTTATCCGAATATGCGCGTGGTGCTGTTTGACAATGGCTCGCAGGACGGATCAGCCGCGTGGGTGAAGGCGAACTTTCCCGATGTCCCCATTCTCGAAAGCCACGCCAATCTCGGCTTTGGGCGCGCGCACAATCACCTACTTCGCTTCTGCAATCTAGGTGAGGTCGATTTCTATCTGCCGCTCAACCCCGACGTAACCCTCGACCCGCACTACGTCGAGCGCCTGCTCGCCGCGCTGCTCGCCCACGATGCAGGTTGGGGCAGCGGCAAGCTGCTCGAAAAGGACGCCGCCGATCAGCCGACTGGATTGATTTACAGCGCGGGTCAGGGAATCCGCCGCGACGGGCTGGTGATCAACGTGGGTGAAGCGATGCCGGATCAGGGGCAGTTCGATACCGAGCGCGAGGTATTTCTGGTCTCCGGCGCGGCTCCGCTGATCCGCCAGCAGTTGATCGCCGCCATCGCCGAGGACGGCGATCTGTTCGATCCCGCTATGTTCCTGTACGCCGAGGACATCGACATGGGCTGGCGAGCGCGGCGGGGGGGCTGGCGCTGCTGGTACGCGCCCGAAGCGGTCGCTTATCATCGCGGCGGCAGCATCGACGCGAGCGTCCGCGCGCAGGCGCTCGGCAACCTGATTTTGATGTCGGTCAATAATGCGGATTGGGTCGATCTGGGACTGATTGATCTGCCGCTGTTCTTGGCGAATTGGCTGATTCACGCCGTCGTCCACCCTCGCCCGGCGTGGGCGACCGCCCGGCAGGTGATTCGGGGCTTCCCGGCAGCGTGGAAAAAACGGCAGCCCTCGCGTATTTCGAGGGACGAGCGGCTGTGCTGGTTCCACTGGAGCGCTGGTCAGCCCACCGCGCAGCCGACCAGCCTCGCCGCTCGCCTGCGGGCATATCTCAAACGGCAATAACGTTCCGTAGGGGCGAGGCATACCTCGCCCCTACTCGGTTCTGGTCACTTGCCTTTACATCGGCATTTCGGTCATCGCCGCGAAGGGCACGCCCGGATTGTCGTAGCCGATCTTGCTGGCGTCGGCGCGGACACCCGCCACGTCGGACGCGCTGGGCGCCGACACCTGCCCGACGAACCCGTCCGCCTTGCCGTCGAGGAACGGCTGAAGCACCGGCACCGCGCTCGACACGTTGTACAGTGTATACTGCGCGTAAGAGGTGTTGTTCGCCAGCTTCTTGCCGATCTGCCGGATCAGCGCCAGATGGGTCTGCTCGACGGCGGCGATCTGCGCGCAGGTGACGGCGTAAGGCGTGGTGTCGGCGGATTTCGAGAAAATACGCACCGCCGCCAAATACGCCCCGGTGAAGGCGGTCTCTGCGACTTCGGTGGTCGCGGTGAACACACCCAGATCGCTGAAAAGGTTGTTGGGGACGTAGAACTCGGTGGCGACCGGAACCGCGCCCAGCGACTTGAGCAGTTCCAGATGATCCTGCTCCGCCAGAAAGCCCGCCTTCATGTAGGCGACCTGTGCATCGTCCAGCCCCAGATCGCCAGCGGCGTTGATGGCTGCCAGATAGTGCGTGGTGGCGAACAGCTCGGCGGTTGACGCCAGATTGATGATAGTCTGGAGGTCGTCGTCGGACGGCATTTCGGTCGCCGCCTGCCCGAACACCTGCCCCAAGCCGAACAGTTGATTGAAGCTCAGCAGCGCGCCGCCGCCCAGCAGCGCGCTCCCTTTCAGCAGCGTCCGTCGTGAAATCGCGTTCATAATTCAGTCTCTCCTCGTCGAAAAATCCGTCATCGCATACTGACCCGTCAGCGGGCGCCCGCTGAGGAGTGCTTCACAACGTCGGCGTCAAGGCTATATACGTCGCCGATTTTGGATTGGATGTATGGGACGTGGCGAAATGACCTGCCAGACCGTATCATCTGGCGCAATCATTCTGCCGAAAAGGAGACCCTGCATGAGCGTTGAAACCGCGAACGCCTTTCTGAATGTGTTCACCACCAAGCCGACTCTGCGGACTCAGCTTTACGTGATGAGTTCCCGCTCGCTGGACGATTTCCTGCGCTACGCCCACAGCAAGACCGGCTACAGCTTCTCCAAAGCGGATTTGCAGGCGGCGCTTCAGAAGTACGACACCCAGTCCGCTAAGGAACTCAAAACCCGTTATTCGCTATGACGAGGAATTTACTGTCCGTTCAAAGCACGGGGGACATCCCTCCGCGCTACCGGGATACGCCTGTCGGTCGCCTGCTGCGCTACCACAACTTGAACGCTTCGCTGGATACCTACACCCGCGCCGACCTGCTGATCGGCATGTGCATGGATCATCGCAAGCACCTGCGCATCCCCAACAACTTCGCCTACATCATCCGTTCAGGCGGCGCGAACCTGCGTTACAGCGAGTTCACCGTCTCCTACGCGATCTCGGTCGGCGGCGTGAGGGCGATTGCGCTAATCGGTCACAATGACTGCGGCATGGTCAACCTCGCCGCGCGCAAGGATACCTTTATCAGGAATCTCGTCGCCAGCGAAGGCTGGTCGCGGGAGCAAGCCGAAGCCCACTTTTACAGCCTCGCCCCACTGTTCGAGATCGGCAACGAGGTCGATTTCGTCAGCAGCGAAGTGACGCGCCTCCGCGACCGCTATCCGAACGTCATAATCGCCCCGCTGATCTACCGCGTCGAGGACAACCGGCTCTATTTGGTTGATGAAGGCTAACGCAGGGGGAAGACGCGGGGCGCAGCGCCCCGTAGCCCGAGGTCACGGGGCAGGTCTGAGACCTGCCCCTGTCCGTGCCAATTAGTCCATATTCCCGATGATGGCGGTGGCGAACTCGCTGGTCTTGACCTCGGTCGCGCCTTCCATCTGCCGCGCGAAGTCGTAGGTGACGATCTTCTGGTCGAGCGTCTTTTCGAAGCCCTCCGTGATCAGGTCGGCGGCTTCCTGCCAGCCGATGTGTTCCAGCATCATCACGCCGCTGAACATCAGCGAGCCGGGATTTACCTTGTCCAGATCGGTGTACTTGGGCGCGGTGCCGTGAGTCGCCTCGAACAGCGCCACCTCGTCGCCGATGTTCGCGCCGGGCGCGATGCCCACCCCGCCGACTTCCGCCGCAATCGCGTCGCTCAGGTAGTCGCCGTTGAGGTTCGGCGTCGCCAGCACGTCGAATTCGCTGGGGCGCAGCAGCATCTTCTGGAAGCTGATGTCGGCGATCACGTCTTGAATCAGCAGCTTGCCTTCCGGCGCCTTGCCGCCGTGATTTTTCTCCACCTCCGCCCACGAAATAGTTTCGTCGGGGAATTCCTGTGCCGCGACTTCATAGCCCCACTTGGTGAACGCGCCTTCGGTGAACTTCTGGATGTTGCCCTTGTGAACCATCGTCACGCTCTTGCGCCCGTGATCGAGGGCGTAACGGATCGCCGCGCGCACCAGCCGCTTGCTTCCGAACGGGCTGATCGGCTTGATGCCCAGTCCCGCGCCCTCGAAGAACTGCGCGCCGAGTTCTTCCCGCAGGAAGCGCGCCAGCTTTTCGTTCTCCGGCGTGCCGGATTCGTACTCGATTCCGGCATACACGTCCTCAGTGTTCTCGCGGAAGATCACCACGTTCACGTTCTCTGGATGCTTGACCGGGCTGGGCACGCCGCGATACCAGCGCACCGGGCGCACGCAGCTATACAGGTCGAGCACCTGCCGCAGCGTCACGTTGAGGCTGCGGAAGCCGCCGCCGATCGGCGTGGTCAGCGGGCCCTTGATGCCGATCAGGTACTCGCGCAGCACGTCGAAGGTTTCCTCTGGCATATAACTGCCGTCGTAGATTCGTGCGGCTTTCTCGCCCGCGTAGATTTCCATCCACGCGATCTTGCGGTTGCCGTGATAGGCTTTCTCGACCGCCGCATCCCAGATGCGCTTGCTGGCGGTCATGATGTCTTTGCCGATGCCATCGCCCTCGATGAACAGCAGAACGGGGTTATCCGGCACGTTCAGCCTGCCATTGGCGGCGGTGATCTTCTGCCCCTGCTCCGGCACGATGATCTTGTCGAATGCCATGAACTCGACTCTCCTGAATACGATTTTGTTACAAGTGTGGGCAGAAGTATAACACTGTCTCCGGCAGAATGGAATCATGGTACACTAAGCGGGGCGATTCATGCACAAGGGGATACGCTATGGAAGGAATTATCCAACTCGCCATCGGCATGATTTTCGTCTACAGCCTGCTGAGCATTCTGGTGACGACGATCAATACGGTGATTTCCAGCGTGTTTCACTGGCGCGCGCAGCACTTAAAATCAGCGTTGGAAGCGCTGATCACCGACCCCGAAATTCAGAGCCAGTTCCTCAGCCATCCATTGATCAACCTGACGCAGACCGAGTCCGCCATTCCGACGTTCTCCAAAACTCTGTATCCGATTTTGATGAAGATACCGATTCTCAACCGCCTGATCACGGCAGTCCGAACCGGCATGACCCACGCCGAACCCAGCCCCGCCCAAGCCCAGTCCGCCCCGCCGCCCGCCGGGGACGTTAATCCCGTCAGCCAGATCGACCCACAAATTTTTGGTCAAGTCATGCGCTCGATTCTTGCCGAAAAAGCTGCGATTGAAGTTTACAGCGGTGTCGAAACTTCCATTAAATCAATTGCCGATGCCGCCACTCGCCAGCATTTATTACAGGTACTCGCAGAACTCACCCGAAAAGCGACTTTCGATCTTTCGCCGCTGTGGACGGAAGCCCAGCACTCGCCCGCCCTGACCGACGCCGAAAAAGCCAGTTTACAACAGGCGCTCGCGGCGGTGGAAAGCAAGAAGTGGGCGGGATCGCTCCCGGCGAACGGCAGCCAACTGCTGAGCGTGCTGGGCGGCTTTTCCCAGATCAACGACGCCAACTTCGCCAAAGCGCTCAACGCAGTAGTCGGAACCGCGCAGAGCATCGACGACGTTCAGAGCAACCTCGAAAACTGGTTCAACCAGCGCATGTCGCAGCTCACCGATACCTACAAGCGCCACGTGACCATTTTCACGCTGGGCGTCGGCTTGGCGGTCGCCTTGATCGCCAACGCGGATTTGCTGCAAATCGGCGTCGCCTTCTGGAACGACCCGATTCTGCGGCAGGCAGTCGCCACCACCGCGCAAACCGCAGTCAACAGCGATCAGCTTGCGCAGGCAATCCAGCAGGTGCAGTCGGCACAGGCACAAGCACAGGCGCAAGCAGCCGCCACTGAACCTGCCCCCTCGTCAACCCAAGAGCCAGTCAGCAGCGGCAGCGCGCAGGTGATTTCCGCGAGCGCCCAGCAGCTCGCAACCTCGCTGAACCAGTTAAGCAACCTGAACTTACCGCTCGGTTGGGAGTTCACGCCCGTCACGCGGGTATGTAGCAACGACAACGGCGACACCGTCGACTGCGCCACCGCTCCGCCGGACGGAACCGCGCTCAAGGTCGCGTGCTACGACCCGAATCACATGCTCACCGACTGCTACAGCGCGCGCAACGTCTGGCTGGCGCTGCCGGGGAACAATAGCAACTGGCTCGGGTTCATCATCAGCAAGATCGTCGGGCTTGCCGTGACCATCCTCGCCATCGGGCAGGGCGCGCCCTTCTGGTTCGACCTGATCCGGCGGCTGGTCAGCCCCGGTGCGTCGTCAGCGCCCGCGCCCAGTTCCAGCGGCTGAGCAAAGCGCGAAAACAAAAATGGGCGGTCAGTTGACCGCCCGTTTTGCTCAGTTCGCCATAATCCGCTTGCCCATGCCGTCGCCGCATTCCAACAGCGTCTTGACCGCTTCGTGGGTATGCGCCTCGGCGTAGATGCGTAGCACTGGCTCGGTGCCGCTGGGACGAATCAGCAGCCAACTGTCATCACTCATGTAGAACTTGATGCCGTCCAGCGTATCGACCCGCACCACCGTTTCGCCGTTGAGCGAGTTGGGCGCGCCGTCGGTCAGCATCGTGACGATCTGCTTCTTGGGTTTCTGCTGGGTCAAATGCACGTCCAGCCGGGCGTAACAGGCGGGACCGAAATTATCCTGCAAATCGGCGACGATCTCGTGCAGCGGCGCTCCGGCATACGCCATGATCTCCAGCATCAGCAGCCCCATCAAAATCCCGTCGCCTTCCGGGATGTGCCCGCGAATGCTGATCCCGCCGCTTTCTTCCCCGCCGATCAGCACGTCGTTCTTCATCATCAGGTCGGCGATGTGGTTGAAGCCGACCGGAGTTCTCGTGCAGCACCAAGCCGTATTTCTGCACCAGCGCGTCGATCATCATCGTGGTCGAAACCGTCTTGACCACTTCGCCGCGCATCCCCCGGTTCTCGACCAGATGCCGCAGCGTCAGCGCGAACACCGTATGCGGGTCGATGAAGTTGCCGCGCGCATCAATCGCGCCGATGCGGTCGGCGTCGCCGTCGGTCGCCAAGCCGACGTGCGCCTGCACGTGCTGCACCGCCGCCAGCAGATCGTTCAAATTGCGCATGATCGGCTCCGGGTGAATCCCGCCGAAACCGGGATTGAGTGCGCCGCGAATCTCGGTCAAATGGGTGCGCGTGCGCGACAGAATGCTGGCGAACGATCCGCGTCCGGCTCCCCACATGGCATCATGGACCACGTTCAATTCCGCGCCGGAGATTTTGTCCGGGTCAACCAGCGTGCTGAGATGCTCGTAGTATGCCCACGATGGATCGAAGCGCCGGATCATGCCGGAAGCGATGGCGTCGTCGTATTCCATGATCTTCGCGCTGCGCGCCTCGCGCTCCATCAACAGCAGCTCATCCTCGACCAGCGCGCATTGATCGGCGGTAGCGCTGCCCCCGTAAGCGGCTTTGAGCTTGAAGCCGTTGTAGCGCGGCGGATTGTGGCTCGCGGTGATCACCACCCCCGCGTCCGCGTTCTTCTCTTTGACGTTGTATGAAATCGCCGGGGTCGGCGCGTCGGTGCGGGTCAGCCACGTAACGATCTCGTTCGCCGCCAGAACTCGCGCCGTTTCCATGGCGAAGCGATCGGAAAGGAAGCGCGTGTCGTACCCGACCACCACCTGCGGCGGCTCGGCGCCCGCGTGCTGCTTATTCACAAACTCCGCGACCGCCTGTGAAAGCTGCCGGACGTTGCCGAAGGTAAACGTATCCGCGATGACTGCGCGCCATCCATCTGTTCCAAACCGAATCATGGGTGTGTTGTTATCCTTTGTGTGCATCAGAAGCCAGTCATCATTGATAAAGTATTGCGCTTAAACGATGACCTCAATCAGCATTCTAGCAGGAGTTGCTGCTCTCGAAACCAATGACTTTCTATAATTATTCCGGTAATAGGGCGCGAGCAGCTCCCTTAGGCGGGCTTTCGCGCCTGAATGAAGAAGCGTCGATTGGTGAAGACCAGCGGGGTAAATTCGCGATGCAGCCGCAGCAGCGGCTCGGCGTAGCGCTCGACCGTGAAATCTTCCGGCGCATCCCACGGCACCGCGTGCAGGTAGTAGACCAGCGCGCCGATGTCATCAAAGGTGGTCTTGCCGCTCCACTCGCGCGACTGTTCGACCACCAGCCCGGCGCGCTCCACCAAGCTGCGGCAGTTCTCCAGATTGACGTGCAGATAAGCGGATTCAATGCCGAAGATCGACCGGAACTCGCCGAGATCGCGTCCATCGACCTGCTGGGTGAGAAACCAGCCGATGGGTCGCAGCACCCGCGCGACTTCCACCGCGTCGTAAGCCTCGTGACGGTCGATGATCACGGCGAAGTTGTTATCAGGAAACGGGAGATGCGGATCGGCGCCGCAGTCGTAGGGGACAACCCTGATTCCGCGAGGTTCCAGATGGGCGCGCGCTACCGGAAGGTTGGGCGGATAGCCTTCGGTCGCCACCGTGCGCGGCGGCAGCACATCCTCGAAGCTGAGCAGCCGCTCCCCGCCGCCGGTGCCCATGTCCAGCAGCGAGTCCGCGCCTTTCAGCAGCGCCCGCACCAATTGCTCGTAAGACCAATCCGGCTGTTGCTCGTGCCAGCGCCCGTTCAGATAGGAGAAGTCCCAGCCCTCAAACGGCTGCTGTTCCTCCGCCTTCCAGCGAGCGATCAGCGCTTGCTCATCGGTCACTTCTGAGTCGCGCCCAGCCCGGTCGTGACCAGCAGCTCGTTGATGTGTTCGGACGACGTATCCAGATCGTCAAGGATGCTGTAGGGCAGATCGTGCTTGCGCACGTATTCCGGCAGAATCTTGAGCGTGGCGACAATATCCTCGGTCCGCAGTTGATCCAGCCGAATCCCCGCCGATTCCAGCGTCGCGCGAATCGGAGTCACGTCCTGACCGTGCAGCGCCGCCGAAATCAAAATGCCGGGACCCACCATGTCGGCGTAGGGCATCGGGCGACCGTGCCCCGCGCGCGGCTCAATCGCGTAGGCGAAATACTGCTCGCTGCCTTCCTGCGGACGGTTGTGCCCCATCTGGTTGGTAAGTTGCACTTCCATGCACAGCAGATCGAGCAGGTTGCGCAGCGAATCGACGTTGCCGCGCCCCACTCCGGCGGCGATCTTGAACGCCTGCTGCGCGATGCCCGCCATCAAGCCCGCCGCCCACGGGACGAAGCGGGTTTCCGGCGTGGTCTTGTCGTGTTCGGAGGCATAGCGCCAGTCCAGCAGCCCGGTGACGATGGTCAGCAGTTCGACAATCCCGGCGCCGCGAACGTTCTGCGGGGCGGAGCGAATCACTTCCCAATCGATGATCAGCCTTTCAGCGGGTCCGGTGGTGATGTAGCCGACCGTTCCGTCGGCGCGGTTGGCGACCAGCGCCGTCAGGAATCCGTCCTGACTCAGCGAGGTCGGAATCACGACGACTGGCAGTCCTTTTTTGAAGCCGACGTACTTGGCAGCGTCCGCAACCATCCCGCCGCCCACGCCGTAGACGACCCCCACCTGCGGCGGCAAATCGTTCGCCAGCGTATCCAGATAATCGCTTTGCACGTGGTACGGCTCCGCCTGTACCACCAGCGGCAGATTGAGAATCGGGCTGACCGCCGCCCACGAGTTTTGTCCCGTCAGCAGCGCCACCGGGCGAGATTCTTCGACGCTGATCAGATCGCGGAATTCAATTTTCGGCAGGGACCAGATCGTTGCCATGCAGCGCGCCCTCCACTGAGCGAGAATCGGGGCAAGTATCCCCCAATCATAATCGTAAATACGATTCTTTTCCAATTTCGCGGGCGCGACCGATTTATGCTTGTCGGATGCGGCGCCATGAGCGACAATTACGCCAGCGACATGATTTACGGTGAAAGAGTGGATGATGCCCCTTCCATCCAACCAGAGTTTGATCGCCTTCAGCGACGACGTATCGTGGCAGGAGGTCGAGCAGATACGACGGCAGTTCACGCGCGCGGTCGAAACGCTGACCGCCGAAGCCTCCGGCGATGATCTGCCGCTGGCGGCGCTCTCCGAAGCAGTGGGCGCGCCCGTGACCACCTTCTATGACCCGAACCACCCGGAAAGCGGCAACGTCCTGCTCATGGAAATCGCCGGGCACCCGCTGGTGCTGGGCAGCACCGTCAGCCAGCGCTACCGCAGCGGGCACTCGCTGATGGAAAGCATCGTGCCCTACAACCTCAACCCCAGCGTGAACCACACCAACATCGTCGAAACCGAGGACTCACTCACCCGCCTGCGCGTGCTGGGCGCGGAAATCGAAATGGGGCTGGTGCATCCTGACGGCGAATCGCCCACCGAAGCCGAGGTGCAGGGCTTCATCACCGCCTTTTCCAGCCACGCGCTGCGGATCGGCGTGTATCCCCGCCTCGACCGCGAAGCCTGCCAGTATCAGGTCGAGGCGCACATCGCGCCCAGCGTCGGCTACAACAAGACTCGCAACGCCCTGACCGGGATGCTCACCGCCCTCGCGCTGGCGAGCAAGGATACCGACCTGCGCACGCTGATCTTCTCGTGCTACCCCACTGAATCCGACTTCAAAATGACCGATCACCCGAAGGTCGCCACCGCCGTCGATCTCATGCTTCAGGTGAACGGCATGTTCCCGGAATACGCCGAAAAGCTGCGCGAAGTGCAGGCGCGCTACCACGTCGATCCCGCCAGCAGCCATTACGTGAACATGTTCCGCAATCAGGGCTGCCACATTCACATTGACCTCGCCGGACGCTCCGAAGCGCTCGGCTTGCTCACCTTCGATACCGTCCTCAAGAGCGCCAGCGCCGTCGCCAACTCCGCTGTCCTCAAAGGCTGCCCGTTCGTCAATGGCACCGGCGACCCGAACCTGCTCTGCGCGCGCGAGTACCTCCGCTCCGTCACCGTGACCGGGCGCTACCTGAATCTGCCGCTCAGCCCGCATTTCACCGACGACGGGCTGGAAAACTATGCCGCGCTGCTCAAGCTGGAACGCGCCAACGCCACCGGGCGCGCCATGATGTACGACCAATACGACGGCGAGAAAATCTCGCTGATGCACAACCCCATCGGGCGCATCCGTCCCGATCTCGGCACGCCTAAGCGAGTCTGCACCGTCGAAAGCACCGGGATGCCCACCAACATCAGCGCCTCGCGCATGGCGGCGGTGCTGGTCGATTTCGAGTTCAGCCACGTCGTGATCGAGTCCTACTTCCGCAAGTACGGCTGCGACTTGGAGCCGATGTACAACGACACCGTCATGTGGGACATCCTCGGACCGCTCAACCTCGGCACCTTCCAGACCTTGCAGGATCGCTCCGACCTGCAGGGCAGCGACATGCTGCTGACGCTCCACAGCGGGCGCGAAATCCGCCTCGCGGAATTCTACGAGATGAAGCGCCGCTTCATGCACCGCGCGCTGGAAGAAATCGACGAGATCGCCCCGCGCGACATCGACGAGGTCTACTCCAGCCTTGAGCGCATGTTGGAGCCACCCAGCGGTCACGAAGCCACCACCATCACCCAGTACGTCAACAATCCCAAGCTGCGCAGCACCGGAAACTGGGGGCGCATCCTGCGCGACGCTTACGTGGAGGCGGGCGGCGTCTTGGGCGATCACTGCCCGGACGCGGTGCTGAACGTGGTCAATCAGGTTCACGACGCCTTGTGCCAGCGCTACCTGAACGAATGACCTCCGGTCAGTGATGAAACCAATCACCTACCGGGTCTTGCTGGCTGGCTGGATCGTCTTCCAATTCGTGAGCATCTTCGTGCTGTGGAGCCACACCAGCGATTCCGGCGAGGTGTTGGGTCGCTTCAGCCTGCGTTACGCCGCCGTCCTCGTCGTCAACCTCGCGCTGATGGTCGCCCTGCCCCTCCTGTTCGCACAGTCCGCCCGCCTCGAAACGTGGCTCAATCGGCTCTCGCGCCCGGTGCGTTACGACGCGCTGGCGCTGCTGGTTCTGGCGATGCTCGCGCTCGGCTTTCTGCCGCTCGAATCCGTCATCCTCGAATACGCGGCGGTCAATCTGGTCGCCGCGGCGCTGATCCTCGGCTGGAACGATCCGCCGCGGCTTCCGACGTGGCTGCTGCCCGCTGCGGCGCTGCTCGCCCTGCCGCTGATGTTGGCGACCGTGCTGATCAGCTTCCCCTTCAGCCCCGACGAAGCCCACTGGGCGGACTACGCCAGCACCGCCATCCTCGACGGCGGCGTTTACGCGCGCACGTGGCTGCAAACGCCCTACACCGTCTATCCCGGCATCGGCTGGAGTGTCGCTGGGTACGGGTGGTCGCTGGAACACGTCGGCTTCGACATTCGCACCGGGCGGCTCTGGAATTTCGCCGCTTATCTGTTGGCGTTCGCGGGCATCGCCGCGCTGACCGGGCGCTTGTACGGGCGGCGCGCCGCCCTGTTCAGCACCGCCTTCGCCGCGCTCAGCTTCCTGTTCATTCCAGTGTTCGACTACCGCCCGGATCACCAGATTCCGCTTGCGACCGTGTGGGTGGTGCTGGCGGTGGCGCAGGCGAGGTTCAGCCGCCGCCGCTATTTATGGGACATATTAGCCGGGCTGCTGGCAGCGCTGGCACTGGAGCTGCACGCCATCGCCATCGCGCTGGTATTCGGCGTGGGCTTATATTACGCGGCGGTATTCGCCTACCGCTTGCTGGTTGAGCATCGCCGTGAGCTTGCGCCCCTGCTCGCCTACGCGCTCGGCGCGCTGATCGGCGGCGGGATTTACTACGCGCTCAACGTCGCTCCGGTCGGCGGACTGACCCCCTTCCTGCAATCGCTGGTCAGCGAGCGTTTCCAGAGCCAGCGCGGGCTGTATTTTCTGATGCTGCCCTCGCTGTTCGACGCCGCCGTGATCCTCGCCGCCTTCGCCTTCATCGTCTGGCGGCGGCAGGCGGCGGATCGCTTCCTGATCGGCATCATCCTCTGCCTGTGGGTGGCGCTGTTCGTCTTTGACACGCAGGGCTATCATTCGCCCATGATCTCGCTCTATTCCATCCCGGTCGGCGCGCTGATTGCCGCCGGAGTCGGGCAGCAGCGCTCGCTGGCAGCCGCCTGCCTCGCCGCCGCGATGGTCGGGCAGATCAGCGGGTTTATCGCGTGGGATGGGCTGACTAGTCCCCCGAATTACGCTTACGCGGAAGTCCGCAGCCAAATCTTGCCCTATCTTCGCCCCGACGATACCATCCTGACCACCCACCTGATGATCTGGAGCCTGTACGATGCGCCGAGGCTCTACAGCACCGCAGGCGAACTCACCGCCATGAAGCGCTGGAACCTGACCGACCCGGTGCAGGTGTGGGATCGGGTGCAGCCGTCAGTGGTGATCTACATTCCCGACCAGATGGAGTTAAATCCCGGCGTGGTCGCCTACATGAACGCCCATGACTTCAAGCTCTGCCAGCAGTTGCAGGTGCAGATGTTGAGCATCGAAATTGAGCGCCCGGTCTGCTGACATGACGACGCCCGCGCCTTCCCTCTCGATTGTCGTCCCGGTCTACCGCAGCGCCGAAGGGTTGCCCCTGCTGATTCAGGAACTCGAAGCGGTGCTGCCCTCGATGACCGACCAGTACGAGATCATTCTGGTGGACGACGGCAGCCCGGATCAAAGCTGGTCGGTGATTCAGTCGCTGGCGCGCGAGCATCCGCTGGTGCGCGGCTTCACGCTCATGCGGAATTACGGTCAGCACAACGCCCTGCTCTGCGGGATTCGTCAGGCACAGCACCAGATCATCGTCACCATCGACGACGACTTGCAGCACCCGCCCACCGAGATTCACAAGCTGCTGGACAAGCTGGCGGAGGGCTACGACGTGGTCTACGGCACGCCCCAGCACGAGCAGCATGGTCTCTGGCGCGACCTCGCCTCACAGGTCACCAAGATCGTCCTGCAAAGCAGCATGGGCGTCGAGATCGCCCGCAGCGTGGGCGCTTTTCGAGCCTTCCGCACGCAGGTGCGCGACGCCTTCGCCAATTACAGCAGCAGCTACGTGTCGATTGACGTGCTGCTCACCTGGGGCACCACCCGCTTCGCCGCCGTCCCGGTGCAGCACGACCCGCGCCGCTACGGGGTTTCCAACTACACCCTCGGCAAGCTGATCCGCCACGCGCTCAACATGATCACCGGGTTCAGCATCTTACCGCTGCAAATCGCCAGCTTATTCGGCTTCGCGCTGGCGCTGTTCGGCATCCTCGTGCTGATCTACGTGGTCGGGCGGGCGCTGCTGTTCGGGATCGTGGTGCCCGGCTTCGCCTTCCTCGCTTCAATTGTGGCGGTCTTCTCCGGCGCTCAGTTGTTCGCGCTGGGCGTGATCGGCGAGTATCTGGCGCGGATTCATTTCCGCACTATGGATCGCCCGGTCTACACCGTGCGCTCGACCACCGATGAGCCGTAACGCGGGCATCGCCGCTTGCGCGCTGGTAATCGCGGCGGGCTGCGCCGTCAGCCTGCGCTCGATCCGCGCCTTCCCCAACTTCTCGCTGACCGACGAAGCCATCATCTACAACTACGTCGATACCTTTGAGCGCACTGGGCGCATCGAAGCCAGCCTCGTCCCCTATCCCGGCGCCCACCGTTACCGGCAATCTGTACGTCTACGCCGCCGTCGCTCTGGACGCGGCTCTTTCCGGGCGACCCGTTTGCGCTGCGGAACTTCTCGGCGTTGAGCGGCTTGGTGCTGCTGGTCGTGGTCTGGCTGACCGGGCGGGCGCTGCAAGACGCGCTCACCGGCTGGATCGCGGCGGCGCTGCTGGCGACCAATCTGCTCTGGCTGGCGGTCTCGCACATGGGGCGGCAAGAAATCTGGCTGGCGGTTTTCGTGTGGACGGCGGTATGGCTGTCGCTGCTGGCACAAAAGCGCCGCTCGATTCCGCTGGCGCTGCTGGCGGGCGTGACCGTCGCCCTCAGCGCCGATCTGCATCCATTGGGCGCGCTCGCCTGCCTCGCGCTGGGCATGTGGTGGCTTACTTACGCAGGGGCACGGCGTGCCGTGCCCCTACACGCAAACCGTCGTCTCCTCGCCGCCTTCATCCTCGGCGGGCTGATCGGCACGGCGTACTATCTGGTCGCCCACGTGCTGCCCGATCCGGGCTACTTCCTCGCCGGGCTGCGCGATGAACTGGTCAGCTACGGCGCGGAAGGGTCAACTCCGCTGGCGGCGATGCTGGCGCGCAGCGTCGCCTATTTCGCCGCCAACCCGCTCGAATTCCTGCTCCTGATCATCGGCGCGCTGCTGGCGCTCCGGCGAACGCGGGGACTTGCCACCTTCATCGCCGCGCTGCTGCTGCTCTACGCGCTCTTGGTCGCCGACCCAAACCCCTACTACCCGATTGTCTGGGTCACGGGCATGGTGATCCTGACGGCGGTGGCGCTGCGCCGCGCGCGCTGGCGCGTGCTGCTGATCGCGGCGTTTGCGGCAGCCATCGCCCTGAATCTGGTCTGGATCGACCGCTTCGTCAGCGCCGACTGGAATCAGCGCGTGCTGGACACTGCCGCGCAGGTCGCCGCCGCCGTCCCGCCCGATCAGCGCGGCATGAGCGAGTCGTTCCTCTACCTCTCGCTCCGTGACCCGCGTTTCATCGGCTTCACCTTCGTCAATTACTGGGCGGACAGCGCGAATCTCAGCCGCTGGGAGGTGGTGCAAATGCTTCAGCCGGATTGGATCGTCACCGTGCGCGATCAAGCGGATTTCGCGCCGCCGTTCAACTTCCTGAGCGTCGATCCGCCCAACGTGCATCTGCCCATCCCCGACGCGGCGCTGGCGCAAGCCTATCGGCTGACTGACACCCTTTCGACCAGTGTGGGCGGGTTCGAAATCTGGCAGAGAAAGGCATCCTGATGCACATCGCCATCGCCTGCGCAACCCGGCGCGGCTACCGCCTGCTGGAAGCGCTGATCGCCTTGCAGCCGAGCGCCGAACTCACCGTGTTCTGCTTCCGCGAGGACGCGCACGAGCCACCCTTTCTGGACGACATCCGGTTGCTGGCGCTGGATCACGGTGCGCGCTTCTTCGAGGGGCGGCGCATCGGCGCGCAGCGGGACTTTTGGGAGACAGCGCCAGTTGACCTGATGCTGGTGGTCAGTTGGCGCTACCTGATCCCGGCGGAGATTTACCGCCGACCATCTCGCGGAACCTTCGTGTTTCACGACTCGCTGCTGCCAACTTATCGCGGCTTCGCGCCCACCGTCTGGGCAATCGTCAACGGCGAGGATCACACCGGGGCGACGCTGTTCGAAATCGCCGACGCGGTGGACAGCGGGGAGATGGTGGCGCAGCGCCGCGTGCCGATTGCGCCCGACGACACGATTGCCGAGGTGATGGAGCAGGTCACGCAGGCATATCTCGCGCTGCTGGCGGAAAATCTGCCCGCCCTGCTCGACGGCAGCGCGCCACGCACCCCGCAGGATCAGGCATTAGCGACTTTCACCTGCAAGCGTCTGCCCGACGACAATAAGATTCACTGGACAAACTCAACCATCGTCATATACAATTTAATACGCGCAGTCACTACA
The DNA here is from genome assembly GCA_963814185.1 of uncultured Chloroflexia bacterium. Classification (GTDB taxonomy): domain Bacteria; phylum Chloroflexota; class Anaerolineae; order Aggregatilineales; family Phototrophicaceae; genus Flexifilum. Next base: position 2,504,314 of record CAWFCF010000004.1, read on the forward strand.
CCCTATCCGGGCGCATTCACCACGCTGGCGGGGCGCAAGCTGATCCTTTGGGCGGCGCGTCCGGTCGAGCGGCGCTACGTCGGCAGCGTGCCGGGGCGGGTGGTCGAGATTAAAGCGGAAGGCAGCGTAGTGCTGACCGGGGATGGCGCGCTTTTGATAACTGAAGTTCAGTTTGAAGGCCGAGGCGCGCGCCCCTGCGTCGCAGGTGCTTAACAGCCTCGCGCAAACGTTGGGGAGAGAATGAGCTATTTCGTGGTCAGCCGCGCCCTTGTTTCGCTGACTGCTGAAAGCTGACGAGCGATGCAATCAATCGACATTCCGTTCAACAAGCCCGCCATGATGGGCAGCGAACTGAGCTACATCGCCGATGCGGTGCGCAGCGGCAAAATCTCCGGCGACGCCACCTACTCGAAGAAATGCCACGCGCTCTTAGAGCGGCTGCTCGGCGTGCCCAAAGTGCTGCTGACGCCCTCCTGCACCCACGCGCTGGAAATGGCGGCGCTGCTGCTCGAACTCGAACCCGGCGACGAAGTCATCATCCCATCGTTCACCTTCGTCTCGACCGTGAACGCCTTCGTGCTGCGCGGCGCGAAGCCGGTCTTTGCCGACATCCGTCCCGATACGCTCAACCTCGACGAAACCAAGCTCGAAGCGCTGATCACGGCGCGCACGCGGGCGATTGTCCCGGTGCATTACGCCGGAGTCGGCTGCGCGATGGACGCTATCCTCGACCTCGCCACCCGCTACGGGCTGGACGTGGTCGAGGACAACGCGCACGGGCTGTTCGGGCGCTATCAGGACAAGCCGCTCGGAACCTTCGGCGTGATGGCGACCCAGAGCTTCCACGAGACCAAGAATTTCACCTGCGGCGAGGGCGGCGCGCTGCTGATCAATGACCCGGCGCTGATCGACCGCGCCGAGATCATCCGCGAGAAAGGCACCAACCGCAGCCGCTTCTTCCGGGGCATGGTCGATAAATACACGTGGGTCGATCTCGGCTCCAGCTATCTGCTCTCCGACGTGCTGGCAGCCTATCTGTACGCCCAGCTCGAAGCCCGCGACGCGATTCAGGGGCGGCGCGCGCAGATTTGGAACACCTATCATCAGCAGTTGTTGACGTGGGCGGCGCAGCACGGCGTGCGCCTTCCGGTGGTGCCCGACGACTGCGAGCAGCCCTATCACATGTACTACCTGCTGCTGCCCTCGCTGAAAGTCCGCACCGCGCTGATCGAGCATCTGCGCGCCAACGGGATTTTGGCGGTCTTTCACTATCTGCCGCTGCACCTGTCCGAAATGGGGCAGCAGTTCGGCGGCAAGCCCGGCGACTGCCCCGTCACCGAAGACCTGAGCGACCGTCTGCTGCGCCTCCCCTTCTACTACGATCTCACCGAGGAGGAACAGGCGCGCGTGATCGCCGCCATCTGCGCCTTCGACAGTTGGGATTAGTATTTAAATAAACTTAAAAACACCATAAACGATTTTGTGATATAATACACAGAATAGGGTTTAAAAGTAACCACTTATTGTTGTTACGAGACCTCGATTTAACGGAAGGTACAAGAAAGGACAAAGCGACGCACATCGGGTGCGCCGCTCAGGTATTCTATGGCAAAATCAAAACCTAAGATTCGCATTGTTCCACTCGGTGGCTGCGGCGAAGTTGGTAAGAACATGACGGTAATCGAGATGGGCAATGATGCCATCATCGTCGACACCGGCGTGATGTTCCCCGCCAATGACATGCTCGGCGTGGACTACATCATCCCCGATTTCCGGTATCTGCTGGAACGCAAAGACCTCAAAATTCACGGCATCCTATACACGCACGGGCACGAGGATCACACGGGCGCGGTCGCGCACGTGGTGGACGCCCTGCGCCACATCCCGCTCTACGCGACCCCGCTGACCGCCGCGCTGCTGGAAGTCAAGCTGCGCGACGCGCGTCTGCTCAACGAGACCACCATCAACGTGTTCAAGCCGGGCGACGATCTTCAGGTGGGACCCTTCAAGGTCGAAAGCTACCACGTAACTCATAGCATCCCGGACTGCGTGGGCTTCGGCATCAACACGCCCTACGGCATCATTGTCCACAGCGGCGACTACAAGTTCGACAATACGCCCATCGACGGCAAAAAGACCGACTACGCCAAAGTCGCGGAGTTCTCGCGGCGCGGCGTGCTGCTGCTAATGGGCGACAGCACCAACGCGGAGCGCCCCGGCTGGACGCAGTCCGAGATCGTCGTCAACGCAGCCTTCGACAACATCTTCCGGCAGGCGAAGAACCGCATCATCGTCGCCACCTTTGCCTCGCACATCTCGCGCATCCAGCAGGTCGCCAACCTCGCCAAGCGTCACGGGCGCAAGCTGGCGATTGCCGGGCACAGCATGACCGAAAACGTCAAGACCGCCCGGCGGATCGGCATCCTCGACATTGACGACGACATGCTGGTCGATCTCAGCCGGATCAGCAGCGTGCCGCCGCACGAAATGGTGATCATGGCGACCGGGTCGCAGGGCGAGCCGTCGGCGGTACTCGGTCGGCTGGCAACCGGGCAGCATCGTAGCCTCGATGTGATGGAAGGCGATACGATTGTGGTCTCGGCGCACACCATCCCCGGCAACGAGGAAACCGTCAGCCGAACCATCAACAAGCTGTACCAGCGCGGCGCCGAAGTGATCTACGACCCGATTGCCCCGGTACACGTCTCCGGTCACGCCTGTCAGGAAGAAATGAAGCTGCTGATGAGCCTGACCAATCCCAAGTATTTCATGCCCATTCACGGCGAGCTTCGCCAGTTGAAAGCGCATTCGCGGCTGGGTCTGCTCTCCGGCATCCCGCCGGAAAACATCTTCGTGGTCGAAAACGGCAACGTGATCGAGGCGGATAAGTACGGCGTGCGCAAGACTGGCGAGCGCGTCCCCGGCGGCTACGTGTTCGTGGACGGCAGCGGCGTCGGCGACGTCGGCAAAGCCGTCATCCACGACCGCGAAATTCTCGCGCGCGACGGCTTCATGATGGTGGTGGTCAACGTCGATGCCGAAACCGGCAAGCTGGTCGGCGAGCCGGAGATCATCTCGCGCGGCTTCATCTACCTGCGTGACGCGGATCAACTGTTGGTCAACGTCAAGCAGACCGTCTCCGACGTGATGGGGTCGATGCGCCAGAGTCGCAACGGCAAGCGCCGCGAGCGGCTGCAAGATTCGCTCAGCAAGATGCTCTACAACGAAACCAAGCGCCGACCGATGGTCTTCAGCGTGATCAACGAGCAGTAAGCGCAGTCCGTCCAAATGAGAACAGCCCCGGCGATAAGTCGGGGCTGTTTTGATTTAGCAATGATACCGTTTGGTGCTGTAGGGGCGCAGCGCGCTGCGCCCACAGCCGTTGGTCACAGCATCGAGAGATGAGTACGGTAGGGTCGCACTCCGGCAACCAAAGGTTGCACGTGCGCCCAACCGCGATCCCTTAAACCAGCCTTAACTTGCTTTCGCCCCCTCTTCTGAATATACTACAAATCAGATTGAAGCAATTTGGATTGAAGTAGTGAGGATGCGACATGGACAAGCCAAATCTGCTGTTCCTTTGCACCGGGAACTCCGCCCGCTCCCAGATGGCGGAAGGACTATTTCGCGCCCGTGCCGGAGATCAGTTCGAGGTCTACAGCGCCGGGCTGGAACCCAAAGGCGTCAACCCCTACGCGGTTCGCGCGATGGACGAAGTCGGCATCGACATTCGCGGTCAGCGCTCCAAATCAGTGAAGGAATACATGGGGCGCATCTTCTTCCGGTACGTGATCACCCTGTGTTCCGACGCGGACGAGCGCTGCCCGCAGTCGATCTGGGCGTGGGGCAGCCAGAAGCTGCACTTCCCGTTTGACGACCCGGCGGCGGCGACCGGCACCGACACCGAAATCCTCGACCAATTCCGGCTGGTGCGCGACCAAATCGACGCGCGGCTGACGCTGTGGCTGGAAGAACCCCACGTCGAGCAGGCGGACAGCTAGATGGACGCGCCGCCGGAGTTTATCAAGCTGATGGCACACCAAGTGCGCTGGCGGTTGGTCAAAGCGCTCAGCACCAGCGACCATCGGGTGCAGGAGCTGGTCGTGCTGGTGGATCAGCCGATGAATCTCGTCTCTTACCACTTGAAAAAGCTGCGCGAGGACGGCGTGGTCACGACCCGACGCTCCGACGCCGATGCCCGCGACGTTTATTACCGCCTTGACCTCGGCAGCCTGCGCAGCCTGTACCGGGCGGCGGGCGCGGCGCTCCACCCGGTTCTCACCGCCGAGCCGTCCCCACTTCCAGCGATGACCGCCCTGCCCCACGCGCGAGTGCTGTTCGTCTGCACCCACAATTCCGCGCGTTCGCAGATGTCCGAAGGGCTGATGCGCCGCCTCGCCGGGGAGCAGATCGAGGTGTTCAGCGCCGGGAGCCACCCGACCCGCCTGCATCCCGACGCCGTCCGCACCATGGACGCGCTGGGCATCGACATTCGCGGGCAGCAGTCGAAACATCTGCGCGAGTTCGACGGGCAGTCGTTCGACTACGTGATCACCGTCTGCGACCGGGCGCGGGAAGTCTGCCCTGAATTCCCCGGCGAGCGCGAGCAAATCCACTGGGGCTTCTCCGACCCGGCGGAGATTGAAGACGCCGCCGAACGCCGCCGCATCTTTGGGCAGATCGCCCACCAGCTTCAGACCCGGATCACCTATTTTCTGGCTCGCCTATCCGAGCAGCCCGCCGAACTATGAAGCCAACCCTGATGCGCCGTGCCACCGCCGAGTTGATCGGCACTTACGCGCTGGTCACGGCGGGCTGCGGCGCCATCATGATCGACGCGCAGACCGGCGCGCTCGGTCACGGCGGCGTCGCGCTCAGCTTCGGATTGGTGATTCTGGCGATGATCGCCGCCACCGGGCACATTTCGGGCGCGCACTTCAACCCCGCCGTGACTTTCGCCTTCGCCCTGACCCGCCATCTCCCGTGGCGCAACCTGCTGTTTTACGTCGGCGCGCAGTTGATCGGCGCGGTGCTGGCGGCGCTGACCCTGAAGCTTCTGTTCGGCAGCGTCGCGCAGCTTGGCGCGACCGTCCCCAGCGGATCCGCCGCGCAGTCGTTCGGGCTGGAAATTCTGCTCACCGCGGTGTTGATGTTCGTCATCATCTCAGTAGCCACCGACACCCGCGCGGTGGGCGCGCCAGCGGCGATTGCCATCGGCTCCACCGTCGCGCTGGATGCGCTCTGGGGCGGTCCCATCAGCGGCGCGTCCATAAATCCGGCGCGTTCTTTTGGTCCGGCGCTGGTGGCGGGCATCTGGGTCGATCAGTGGGTCTACTGGGTCGCGCCGCTGATCGGCTCAAGCATCGGCGCAGTCCTGTACCAATTCCTGCGCGGGGAGCCGGTCGTCAGCCCTGCGCCCTTCCCGCAGACCGACGAAGCGCGGAATGCGGAGCCGGAGGAGGAAGCGCAGTCTTGAGGGCTGGTCGTTTTCCGCGTGAAGCGCTTCGGCGGCAAATCGGGCGTTGCGCCCCTTGCGCGCCGCCGCTTCACGATCTGCCCGCAGCTTGAGAAAAACCTCATATTCGTTCATGTTCGCTCTCCTGAACACGATCACCGTACCAGAAGCGCGGGGAGCCGTGAACCATTTTAGAAAAAACTAAATGGATTGATGGTCGGCGGCTTTTGCCCTATAGTAGAGACTGAACATTTGTTTGAGGCGAAACCGAATGATAACGCTTGCACTCAGTCCCGGCGACATCGAGAAAGTGCGTTTTGCCTACAGTCCGCTGATCGAAGTGGTGAGCAGCTTTAAGCTGCTGCAAACACCGGAGTACCACGCACCCTACGCGGATTGGGTCGCGGAAACCAAGCGCCTGCTCGACCAAGTTGACTTCCCATACATGAGCGCGACCATCCTGCCCCACCGCTACATTGTCGATTTTCTAACGCCGACGCCCACCCGCACCGTCCTCAGCTTCGAGGACGAGATCGACCGCGTGCGCGAAACGCCCGACGACGTAATCCGCAAGAACGTCGAGTTCGCCATTTCGATTGCCGGGATGACGCCCATTCGCGGCGAATTTCTGGAACGCCCGCGTGAAGCGCTCGAATGCCTGATTGAAGAACTCCGCTTCTATTGGCAGCAGGCACTGGAGCCACACTGGTCGAAGCTGGCGTCGATTTTGGAAGGCGACGTGTTGTTTCGAGCGCGCAGGCTGGCGCTCTATGGCATCGACAGCATGTTCACCGATCTCGCCGAGACGGTCGAGTATCAGCAGGGCAAAATCCGCCTCTACAAGGACTGCAAGCCACACTTCCCGCCCAGCTATCAACTGAAGGGCGAAGGCGTGCAGTTGGTGCCCTCGGTGTTTGCCGCCTGCGCCGGGATGTGGCAGGTCGTGCCCGAATACCTCCCCATGATCATCTACCAAACTCGCGGGCTTGGGCTGTGGCGCGGCGGCAATCTGCCTGAACCGGGCGAAGCCATGCAGTTGACGCTGGGAACCAGCCGGGCGCGACTGCTGCAAGCGCTGGTCGAACCTGCCCACACCAACGACCTCGCGCAGCGGCTCAGCGTGACCGCCGGGGCGGTCTCGCAGCAGCTAGGGAGGCTCTCGCAAGCCGGGCTGATCAACTCCTATCGCAGCGGCAGCCGGGTCTACTACCACCTGTCGCCGCGCGGCGAGCGGCTGATGGACGCCTTCGCGGAGTAGCGCCAGTGGATGCGGTGTTTTTCAACTCGCCCGACGACTTTCGCGCGTGGCTGAGCGCCAACGGCGATCAAGCGCGGGAAGTGTGGGTCGGCTTCTACAAGAAATCCGCCGACCAGACCGGGATCAGCTATCCACAGGCGCTCGATCAAGCGCTGTGCTACGGCTGGATCGACGGCGTGCGCAAAACCATCGACGCGCAGCGCTACACCATTCGCTTCACACCCCGCAAGCCGGGGAGCGTCTGGAGCGCGGTCAACCTCAAGCGCGCGGCGGAACTAGAGCGGCAGGGCTTGATGCAGCCCGCCGGGTTGAGCGCCTATCACGGACGGGATCACGAAAAGACCAACCGCTACTCGTATGAGCGGGAAGCCAGCGCGCTCAGCCCTGAGCAAGAAGCGCAGTTCCGCGCCCACCCCGCCGCGTGGGAGTTCTTCCAGTCGCAGCCGCCCTCTTATCAGAAGCCCGCGATCTGGTGGGTAGTCAGTGCCAAGCAGGACGATACCCGCGCCAAGCGCCTCGCCACCTTGATCGACAACTCCGCCAACGGGCAGCGAATCGCTCCGCTGCGGCGACCCGGCAAATCCTCCTCGTGAATCGGCGAGTAGGGGCACGGCGCGCCGTGCCCTTCATGTTTCGGTCGCGTCGGTTCCTCGTGCGTCCAGCCGCTTAACTAACCGTTTCGGCGCGGTCATGCGGTAGCTGTCCTCGATCAACCCGGCGACCAAATCCCAGTCCGGTTCCACGTCCAGCCAGACGCCGATCCAGCCGTGAACCCCCACGTAAGGCGGCACGAAGAAGCGCTCCGGCTCCGCATTGACGATCACGCCCTGAAAGCCCTGCTGCGCTTTCATCCACACCGACGGACGCCCGTCCATCGGGTGATGCATGGCGAAGATTTTCCGCCGTACCTTGTATCCCGGCGACCCAACTCCCTCGAAATCCTCGGTCGCTTCAGGCAGCGCCATGCAGACGGCGCGGAGCCGCACCAGCGCATCATTACTCATTGCACTTTATCCATAATTAGCAGCAGCTTCTTCCCCTTTTTCCGTTCTCAGTTTATGATGGTTTTATAGGTCGTCCGCTTCAGGTCAGACAATGAAAAACCAGTCGATCAAAACCAATCAGTATTATGGATTACGCCTGATAAAGCTCATTTACAAAATGCTGTGCCTGCTGGTCGTGATCACGGCGCTTGGCGGTTTGGGGTACATCTCCCTTCAGGCAGTCAACCTCCCCGAAACGACTTATGCAAAGTTTACTTGGTGGCTTCCGCAGGCACTCGGTTTGGTGGTCGGCGGCGGCTTGCTCGCGCTGACCTTCTACGTGGTCGCCCAGCTTATTGAAGTGCAGCTCGCTGTGAATACAAAATTAAACCACATTCTCAAGGAAACCCAGAGTATTCCGGTCACGCTCCAGACTTTTGAAGTGACCAGCAAGAAGATGGTCGACGAGATGGAGAAAATGAGAGTCATCATCCAGAATCAGGCGCGGGTTTCACGCTTGCAGACCGCTTCTGTCAATCAACCCTCGCAGCAAACGCCAGCCTCATCCACGCCAACGGAAAAACCTTCCTAGTCCGCCACCCGTTGGTCTACCGCCGCCAGAACACGAACACCCGGCGCAGGAAACGCTGCAAGATGTTCCCGCGCGCATCCGACCACGCCCGATCCGCCACCTGACCCTGCGGCGTGTCCGGCGTCGAGGGCTGCCGGTCGGGTCCGTAGCGCTCGTTGATGTACATCCGCGTGATCGCCGTGACCGACGGCTCGGCGGCTGGCAGATCGCGCACGATGGCTTTGCGCCGTTCTTCCGGCGTCTGCTCCGGTCGCAGATGGATGCCGATCAAGCCGAGATAGCGTTCCATCCGGGCATAAGCGCGAACAATCGGGCTGAGTCCCTTCATCCCGCGCCACTCCCACCACCAGTACAGGAACACCAGCAGCGCCAGCAGTAGCACGATCAGGAACAGCACCAGTAACGCGACCCCTAGCGCGGGCAGCAGGAACGATAGCGAGTTGCGCGGCTGCGGGCGCAGCGGCGGCGGCTGAGTCGGCACGATCACGGCGGTCGGCGTAGTCGAGGGCGTCAGCGTGGCGGTGAGCGTGGGCGTGCCCTGCGTCGGCTGCTGATTGTTGGAGTTGTCCAGCGGCACTTCCGGCGTATCGGTCGGCGTGGGCGATGGGGTCGGCGAAGGCGTGAAGGTCGGCGTGGGCGTCGGCGGTTGAGTTGGCGGCGGCACCGATTGATCATTCTGGTCGCCGCGATTGATCGGCTCCTGCGCGGCAGTCGGCTCGAATTCCACCCAGCCGTAGCCGGGGAAATAGACCTCGACCCACGTATGCGCGTCGCGCTCCTGCACCACGAACGCATCCTCGTCGGAGTTCCAGGTCCCCTGCGCGAATCCCGCCGCCATGCGCGCCGGGATGCCCATCGTCCGCAGCATCACCACCATCGCCGACGCATAGTAGTTGCAGTAACCCTGTTTGTAGTCGAACAGCACCCAGTCCACCGGGTCTTGACCGGCGGGCGGCTCCGGGATGCTCTCGTTGTAAACGATGTTGGTGCGCAGCCACGTCTCGATGGCTTTGGCTTTGTCGTAGGGAGTCTGCGCCCCCGCCACGATCTGGTTGGCGAGTTCAATCGTCCGCGCCGTCACCGACGGTATGTAGCTGCCGTAGATGTCCTTAATCCACTGGGGATAGTTGGTTCCGGCGCTCCGCAGTTGATCGGCGCTGGCGCTGCTCATGAGGCTGGTCGCCGTGTAGCTGTCACCGCGATACAGCACCCGCATCGGGCGAATCACCGAGATCAGCATGTCCTGCGCCACCAGATTGGCATCCGGCACGTACTTGAGGTCGGTGCGGGTCGGCAGATCGACACTGAGCGGCTGGGGCGCGGTGTAGACCAGCCGCGACGCGCTCAGCGCCATGGTGAAGGTCTGCTGCACCGGAACCCGCGCGCCCGGCAGATAAGCCTCGTTCTGCACCGTCAGCGGGGCTTCGGGATCGGTCAGCCGGGTATCCGCCGCTGAGGTCCAGCGCCCGTGATCGTAGTTGTCGAACACGCGCGACCGCCAGTAGTAGCGATGACCCTGCGGCGCGTTGACCAGAAACACCACCTGATCCCCCAGCCGGATGGCGCCGCCCAGTTGAAGCGAGTCGCCGCCGTAGTAGTCGGCGGTGGTGGGTCCCTGCGTCTCGGCGGACGAGAACAGCCGGTTCCACAGTTCGCTCAACTGCTGAAGCGGCTCGCTCTGCATGAACTCCTGAAAGTTTTGCAGCCGATCTTCGATGTCGTTTCGCGGAACCGCCCACGCCGCCACCAGCACGATCAGCGCCAGCGCCGCGCCCACCCGAAACACCTGCTGGCGTAATCGGCGCGGCACCCAAATCCCGTTGGTGTACCAGTCCCACTCGCGCGCGTCGAGGTTGGAGCGCACCACCAGCAGCAGCGCCAGAAACGTGAAGCCGATCAGGTAAAGGTCGAGGTTGGCGTCGCCCGTGTAATACACGCTGTTGCTGATCAGGATCAGCGCGGGCGGCAGAATCGCCCGCCACACCCGATCCACGCGGAACAGGTGCCACGCCAGATTGTAGCCGAGGAACCAGAATAGGCTGGCGACCAGCAGCGTGAACACCAGATCATCCTGATTGATCCCGCCGTTGGTCGCGTCCAGAATCCAGCGCAGCAGCCGCGAGAACACCGTGTAAATCCCGCTGCCGAGATCGGTCGGCTGATTGACCGCCGCCACCAGCAGCACGAAGCACGCCCCGTAAATTCCGCTGATCAGCAAGCCGAGCAGTTCGTTGTACTGGCTGCGCGCCAGCACGAACCCGAACAGCACGCTCAGCACCGTGATCGGCAGCAGCGTCGACAAATCCAGCGCCCAGCCTGCCGCGCTCAGCGAGAGCGCGGGCATCAGCAGCAGCACGATTGCGATGATCAGGGCGGTGAGGTCGCCGGGCGCAAAGATGCTGCGCCAGCCGTTGCTAATCCGCCGGGTCCAGCCCGGCAGATGAAGATCGCGTGGGGTCATCCAGTAAGTCCGCTAACAATCCATCGCTCATTGTAGCCGCCGTCCGCTTGGCTGACAACCCACGCCTCCACAACGATCCAGCCCCCACGCCCGATGTATCCCCCTGCTCTGCCGAATTTTACTGTAGGGGCGCACCCGTGTGTGCGCCCGGATTCCACAGCCGCCTGAAGGCGGCTTGATTTTCGAGCCGGAGGGTTTGACCCTCCCGTGATTCCCCACGCCTCCACAACGATCTGACCTGTAACACGCCCGTTCTATCGGCTATAATAAAACCTGTGTCCAAGCTGACCGGATGATCGCGCCTGAGCGAGTCTCAGGTGAGGAAAGTCCGCACTCCACAGGGTACGGTGCCGGTGAAACACCGGGCGGGGCGACCCGACGGCAGAGTGCCACAGAGAAGCGTATTGCGCAACGCGCACTCAAGGGTGCGCGCGTGAGGGTGAAACGGCGGTGTAAGCGACCACCAGCGTCCGCAGCGATGCGGGCGGCTAGGCAAACCCCACCGGGAGCAAGGTCAAGCAGGCGCAATGGGGCGACCCGTCCCGCGCCGGGTAGACTGCATGACGCGCGGAGCAATCCGCGCGCAAGAGAGATGGTCATCGGGCTGCCTTCGGGCAGCTTACAGAATGCGGCTTATAGGTCTGGCTTGGACACGCTAAACCAGCCGAGAGGAGTTCAGCATGACGAAGCAGCAGGACGAACCGAAAGCTACCCCCGAATCTGCACCCGAAGCCGAGAAGCCGACCGACGCCGAGGTGAAGCCGGTCGAGAAGCCGCTCAATCCGAAGGAAGCCGCCTACCAGCGGAGCAAAGAAGACCTCGAACGCAAGCGCCGCGAGCAGCGCCGCCATCGGCGGTAGCCGCGCCACCCGTTGGGCGCGGTTAACGCCGCGCCAGAGTGCGGAATGACGCTTATGGGTCGGATGAACCGACATTCTAGCCAGCTTTTGTATCCTCGACATCGTAATTTCTGGAGAACATAAAATGTATTATGAGTATCCGGGGATGGAATTACCTTCAGAGGATACAAAGGTGTGGCGTTATATAGACTCTGGCGAAATTCCTATCTCTGCTAAATACGAGCAGTATGTTTTTTCCAACAGTTCAGAGTTTGCAGCGAAGCGATCCTTACGAGGGGGCATTGCTTAGAAGTGAAGTGGAGTTTTGGGCTAATCATCCTTATGCTAATATGTTGCCGTTTGACCCACTTATAGAGTATGAGAACCTTGTTATGCGAGTTAATCGGGCTACTGTAGTTAGTTGCTGGCATATAAATGAGTTTGAGTCGGCGGCAATGTGGCGAATTTTCGCTCCATCGCTAGAAGGGATTGCAGTTCAATCAACTGTTGGTCGTCTGTGCAAAAGTTTCAAGCGTTTGTCTATGCCGAGTTTCGAAACAGGTATTTGCACACCGTTGAAGCTATACGTGGGCAAAGTTGACTACCGGGATTTCACTTCCAGTGACAGAAAATCTCCGGATATACATGACTTTGTTATGAGAAAACCGAAATACTATGAATACGAGCATGAACTACGACTTATCATAGATTTGATCCATCTTCTAGGTACAGACTATGAAAGACCTATGGAGTTAAGTGAATTTGAAAGGAATTTGAGTGAGCGGGGCGGGCTACGTGTCGGAGTTGACATCTATACTCTGATCGAGCAGATCGTCGTAATGTCACCACCGAATCAGGATTGGTTTTGTGATTTGGTCAAATCGCTAATTGATAAAGTTCTACCTGCTAGAAAGAAATCTATATTTCACGAACGAATACGACGCTCTAGTGTCTTTACGTATCAAGTCTAGTGGGCTATGAAATTCGCTGCGGTTGGCGTCGTTCCACATCCGTGCTATCAGTATCTTGCACCACCACGGCAGCGCGAATAGCCTTGCCAGTCAGCCCATTGTGGCGAATTTTGACCTAGCGCATCGCGCTTACAGAAGGAAACTAATGTCGATACAAGCCGTAAACCAGATCACCGCGATCATCGCCCTCGTGCTGATCGTGATCCTCTTTGTGCTGGTGACCACTGGCGTGATCAACGCGCTGGTGGCGATTATCCTCACCGTCGGCATCGGCGCGGGCGTGCGATTCCTGCGCGGCAGGCTCGGCGCGTAGATCAGCCTGCGAGCCGTGCTTACGGGTCGCGTGCGGGGGTGGTCATTGTCGGTTGAGGGCGTAGGGTCGCTGCGCCCGTGAGAACGATCAGGGTAGATCGCCGTGCGCGGTTTGGAGCAGCTTGCTCACGCTCTTGAGGGCTTCGCGCCGGGTGTCGTCATCCAGAATCTTGTACGATCCGGTTTTCAGATGGACGTGATAAATCGTGTCGCCAATGGTCAGCGAGGCGTCCGGGCGGCGCGCCGAGTCGATTTCCGCGCCGCCGCCGATGGTCAGTCCATTGACCGGCGTGCGGTTCACCAGATACAAAACGTGTTTTTCTGTCAAGCGAATACCTTTTTCTTGGCGAGGGAGAACCCGCATCGCAGCCGGATCGGACATCGGTTGGGCTAGATTTGACCTGCGGCGGATGTGGGAAAATCAGCCCGATTCAAGGCTGATTCGCGTATAAGTGAATTGTACTGCCTAAATCACCGCGCCCGCTACCCGAATGTCGTTCCAATGCAGCCGATTGTGGAAAATCGTGAAGAAAAGCATCTCCCGCACCGTGATCGTCCCCAGCGCCGGGTGTAAAATCTGCACCGAATCCATATCCGCCTCGCTCCAGTGATCCATCCCCTCAATCATCCGGTCGTGCGCCTCGTCCCACAGGTCGATCAGGTACGCCCGCAGGTCTTCGACGCCGTCCGGCATCCGAAAATTCGCGGGCATAATCAAATCGTAATCCTCCGCGCGAATCCCCTCGCTCAGCCGAGCCTCGTAGCGCGCCACCAGTTCCGCATAGCGCGTGGATGCCCGGCTCGATTCGCCGAAGCGCCGCTTGAGCGCGTCCGGCGGATAGGTCATGGCTTTAGCGAACGGCTTCACGCTCAGCAGCAGGTGTTTGAGGTAATCGCAGGCTGACCACGCTTCCGCCGTGCCCCGGAAAAACGCCTCGCTCGACATATCCGCCGCGCTCTGGTGGACTCCGCGCTGCACCTCACGAAGCTGCTCGACAATTTCGGGCTTGAGATACGGATCGCTCATGCTGGACTCTCCTGATATGGAAATGGAAACCCCATGATCGCCCAAACGTGTCCACTGGACGAGCTTTTTGGCTCATTTTGCGCGCCAATCCGCGAGTTTCCGTTCCCTGCACGTCGCCCAGTCTCGGAATCTTTACGTTCTTGGATTTCACTTGGTTTTATAATTGTAATGAAGTCAACCGGGAGGCGTGCATGAGCATCAGCGTAACGTGGGAGGACACGGATCAGACGGTGCTAAGGTTCACGGTCGCGGGCGCGTGGACCTGGGACGAGTTCTACGCCGCCATCAGCGACGCCCGTGCCCTCGCGGATTCCGCCGAAACCGACCACATCGACTCGATCATCGACATTCTGGACAGCAGTCTTTTCCCCTCAAACGTGCTGTTCCACGCCCGCCGCCTGCCCAGTGGCGCGCACCCCAAGCTGAAATCTGGCACGCTCGTGATGGTGGGCAGCAGCCCGCTGGTCAAAACCCTGCTGAACATCATGCGCCAGTTGAACCCGAAGGCGATGCGCAATTTCTACATCACCCGCAGCATCAAAGAAGCCGAACAGCTCCTGTCCGCGCTCCACACCGAAGCCCAGATCGCCGTGTAAATCAGGGTGCTTCGTCGCGGCGCAGCCATTGGGAAACCAGCATCGCCAGCAGCGCCATGCCGATCAGGATCACCCCCGCCCAGACCGCCGCATCTAAATTCCGCTCCAAAATGTTGTAGATCAGCAGCGGCATGGTCTGCGTGCGCCCTTGCAGGCTGCCCGCGAACAGGATGGTCGCGCCGAATTCCCCCAGCGCCCGCGCCCAACTCAGCACTAATCCCGCCGCCAGCGCCCGGCTCGCCAGCGGCAGCGTGACGTAGCGGAACAGCGACAGCCCCGCCGCGCCGTCCACACGCGCCGCGTCCTCGATCTCGCGCGGGATGGCGTGAAACCCCACCTGCGCCGAGCGAATGTAGAACGGCGCCGAGACAAAGGTCTGCGCGATCACGACGGCGGCGGTGGTGAACGGCAGCGCGATTCCGAGCGTCGACAGCGCGTCGCCGAGCACACCGCGCCGCCCAAAAGTCACCAGCAGCGCCAGCCCTGCGACCGCGGGCGGCAGCACAATCGGCAGTTCCAGCAGCATACTCAGCACGCGGCGGAGCGGGAAGCGCCAGCGGGCGAACACGTATGCCAGCGGCGTTCCAAACGTCAGCGTGACCAGCGCCGAGATGCAGGTGGTCACGAAGGAGAGCAGGATCGCCTGCGCGATGCCCAACTCCGGCATTTCGTTCCACGCCTGCGTCGAGACCGCCCGACCGACCAATGCCACTACCGGCAGCGCCAGAAACAGCAGCGCGATTACGGCGACGGCGGCAAAGAGGAAGCGGTTGAGGCGGGAGCGTCGGCTCCCGCCTCGCCAGAGAGAAGGTTTAGTCATGCGCCGGAGCAGGCGCGTCGCGCAGGCTGATATTGACCACGCCGCTCACGTAGCGCCCGCCGTGTCCATCGCCGGGCACCACCAGCCAAATCGCGCCCTGACTGTCGGTGATCGGCTGACCGTCCTGCGCGTAGGCGACCAGTATCGGCTGTGCGCCGAAATCCGGGTCGATTTCGCCCCACGCGATCACCGCCTGATAGCCATCCGAACCCGTGACTACCAGATACAGGCTCAGCTTGTCGTTCTTGATGTCGGCGTTGAAGTTGGGCTGCGCCGCGCCGATGAGGTCCCACAGCGGCACCCCCGTGAAACTGGTCGATACGGTGTTGTCGCCGCTCAGATAAGTCACGTCAATGGTCTGGGAAGAATAATCATTCTGGAGCGTATCGACGGTCAGCGACAGCGGGTTCAACACCTGACCATCCACCGAAAGCGTGCCGTCGCTCGGCAGCGTGACCGTCGCGGGCTGCGGCGGAATCCGCACCGACGTGAAGCCCCACTTCACCAGCACGTCCTGCCCCGCGTCCGAAAGCACGTAGTCGACGAACGCCTCCGCCAGCGTTGGGTTGGACGTGTCGTTGGTGAGGGCAATCGGGTAGGTTGCCAGCGTGTTGACCGCATCCGGGATCGGCAGCGCGATCACCTGATCGGCGATGTCCGGCGTTACGTCGGAGCGATAGACCACGCCCGCGTCGGCTTCGCCCAGCGCCACCTTCGCGGAAACCTGACGCACGTTGTCTTCTTCGGAAACCAGATTCGCCATCACCGCCGTGCGGTAGCTCTCGCCGTAAGCGGGATCAGCGGCGAGCTTTTCGAGCATGGCGTCGGTGTAGTCGCGCACCGGGACGGCGGGCGCCGCCAGCACCAGCTTGATGCCCGGATTCGCCAGATCGTGGAGCGTTTCGATCTGCGCCGGATTATCGGCAGGCACAATCAGCACCAGCCGGTTCTTGACGAAGGTTCGCGGGGTTCCCGCGATGCGCCCAGCGGTGACAGCCGCCTGCATCTGCGTGTTGTTCGCGCTGGCGAACACGTCGGCGGGCGCGCCGTTCGCCAGTTGAGCCGAAAGCGTAGATGAGCCACCATAGTTGAACTGCACCGTCACGCCGGGATTGGCAGCGCTGAAGGTAGTGGCAATCTCGTTGAAGGCGTCGGTGAGCGACGAAGCGGCGAAAACCGTCAGGGTTTGGCTGCTCTGTGCCGCGACCGGCACCATCCCCAGCAGCCCTACCAACATTAGGACGATGACGAGCTTGAGCTTCATGACTCCTCCTCAAATGGAATCAGTTCACAACGATCAATCCACAGCAAAATGGCATCCAACTGCGCGACCTCCAATTCCAGCGCCAAGTGCCCGACGCCGGGAGCCAACTCGTCCCGCGCGAACGCCTTTTCGTCGCGGCGCTGCTGGCAGCTCTGTTTCTGCCGCCGCACGATCTCCCCGGTCGGGAAGTCGAGCAACCGCGCGATGTACAGACGGCTCAAAAACTCGACCCGAACCCGCCGGACGCTGGCGGACGGCTCCGGATCGGTCAGCCAGTCTTCAAGGCGGCGCACGCCTTCCGGCGTGAGTTCGTATTCGGTGCGGGTGGGGGCATCCGCCGATTCGACGGCGTGCCCGGCGATCAGCCCCTGCGCGTCCAGCCGCTTCAGGACGGCGTATATCTGGCTGGTGCTGAGCGTCCAGACGTTGCCAAGCTGAGCCGGATCGCGGAAACAGTCGATCAACTGATAGCCGTGTCGAGCCTCTGCTGCCAGTAATCCGAGCAGGGTTTCATCGGGGGTTTGCGTAGTCATAAACCCTATTCTATGATGGAATAGGTGATCCAACAAGTGGCATCCGTCATAGAAATTGCCTATAATTTTTCTGAGAGACTTTTGCAGAACCCGTCGTGGATATTCAAGATGCCGCAGCTTGTAATGATCGTAGACGATGACCAGATGAACCGCGAACTGCTGGAGACGGTGATCAAGCGAGCGGGATACGCCGTGAGCCACGCCAACAGCGGCGTTCAGGCGCTCCGTCTGGTCGCGGAACAGCCGCCCGATTTGATCCTGCTCGACGTGCGGCTGGGCAGCATGAGCGGTTACGAGGTTTGTTCGCAGCTCAAAAGTGAGCCGAACACCCGCGCCATCCCGATCATCATGCTCACCGCCGCCGATAACGAGGAAGATCGCTACAGCGCAATGCGGGCGGGCGCGGATGGCTTTTTCCCCAAAATGCAGGGCTGGCAGCCTCTGCTCGAACAGGTGAGATCGATCCTCGACGGTGAGCAGCCGTAGAGCGAGCGTCTGGCACGAAGTCCTATCCTCTGGTAAAACTGCGGATCAAAGATAGCAAGGCAAAGATCAAACCATGCGCCGCTCATCACGAAGCGGACCTCCGGCGCTGCTCGCTTTCCTGTTGGCAGTGGCGCTGGTCTTCGGAATCTATTACGTCTGGCAGGGGATTCAATCGTTCATCCGCACCGGCGGGCAAGGCGTGGTCGAAGCAACTCAACGCGCCGACACCTTCAGCACCGCCACCGCCGCGCGCATCGAGAGTATTGCCACCCTCCCGGCGACGCTGCTGCCCACCGCGACCGCACCCCCACCCTGCGAGGATTTTCGCGTCTCGGTGCCGGAGGGAATCGTCCGTGAGGGACCCAGCACCTCGTCTGCCGTGATTACCCAGTTCAGTGAAGGGACGATTGTCTGCGTGCTGGGGCGCGTGCCGGATTCCGAGTGGTACAGCATTGACCAGAACCCGAACACCAAGCGGATCGAACCGGGTTACATGCACGAGAGCGTGATCGAGGCGGTCAACCCGACCTTGACGCCGAGCATGACCTTCACGCCTTCCAACACCGTGTCGCCGCCGCCAACTGTCACGCCCGCACCCAGCCTGACCAAGACTCGCACGCCGGCGCCGCTGCCGTCTTATACGCGCAATCCGCGCTTCACCAACACGCCGCTGCCGACGCTCACGCCCACGCCAACCCCGTCAGATACGCCGCAGCAGTACCAGAGCGCGTGACGCCGCCCGGTTGTGGCGGAAGAACTGGGAGCCATCTACCAGCAGCCCGGCGATCAGCCGCAGCGCGGTGCCCAGCAAGATCACCGGGATCAGCGCTTCGTCGCTGGTCGCCAGCAGACTGCCGATCATGGGACCCACGAACACCGCCAGCCCGATCATCTGATTGTAGGCGGTCGAGAAGCCCGCTACTTCCTCGGTCGGCGTATTCTCGACGAAGAAGCTGAACAGCCCCACGCCCGCGCCCGCCGTCCAGCAGCCGCCGGAGAAAATCGCCGCGAACAGCGCCACCGTTAAGCTGGGCGCGCAGGCGATCACCAGCGACGAGATGGCGGTTCCGGCAATCGCCCCCGCGATCATGGTGCGGTTGCCCACCCGCGCGGCGATGTGCGGCGCGACCACCGACGCCACCGCCCCAGAGGTCAGTTCGATCAGCGCAAACAGCGCCATGTAACCCTCGTCCGCGCCCATGCGGTTGACCAGATACAGCGGCGTCACCGGAACCAGCGTGAAGAACGCGATGTGAATCACGGCGGTGACGAAGGCGACTTTCTGAAAGCTGCGCGTGCGCCACGGGCTGACGCTCGACTTCGGCGCGACCACCGGAGCCTGGTGTACTTCCGGGACGCGCACGCTCACGCAGTGATACAGGCTGATCAGCGAGAAGGCGAACGCCGCCAGAAACATCACCTGATAGTTCATCGGGAATGGCGCGGATTCCAGCCACGCGCCGAAGATCAGCGCCGCAATCGCAATCGTGATGTTCATCGCTAGTTGTCGGCGGCTGAGCAGGTGGGTCATCTGCGACAAATCAATCGCGCCTCGCATCATGACCAAAAAGCTCACCGAAGCGGGTCCCTGTGGGATCGCCGGGATGGTGATCGACAGGATCAACCAGAGCGGCTGCCAGCGCAGCGGCAGCAGCGGCGCGAAAGCGGGCAGCAGGAACAGGAAGCGCATCCCCAAGCCGGGCCAGAACAGCGACCGCGCCGGATCGCGGTAGCGCCGCGCCCACCAAGTGCCCAGCGACGACGAAACCAGCAGCACCAGCGCCGGAAGCGACGTCAGCCAGCCTATATCGACCGAAGACGCGCCCAACCGGATCGCGTAGACGGAGAGAAAGCGGCTGGTCGCGGCGAGCGCCAAGCCAAACCACGCAATATCACCGACAAAGTGCTGGAAATTTGCCCGGTCGGGAGATTTCGATTGTGCGACCATACGGAGATGAACAACTCGCTTTCGACGGAGAGTACGCCGATCACTTCAACGCTATAACAACGACAATCCACATGCAATAAGTCCGCGCATGTGGATTGTGGATTCAATGGTCAACTCGCTCATGCGAGCGGATGAAAACGTTTACTCTACTTGTGAAGGATAGCACGTTCACGAAAGTTGTCTAGTGGGGAATTGCCTCCGGTTTCTCAACGCTCGTAACAAATTTCGCCCCGGAAAGTGAGGCTCTGCATTAGAGTTTTTCCGGCAGCGGCGCTATGCTCAAAATGGAAGAAGAATATTAAAGGATAAAATGATGCTTTCGAACCTCGCCATCGCGCAGCAAGCCACCCTCAAGCCCATAAAGGAGATCGCCGCACAGATGGGGCTGACCCCCGACGACTTCGACACTTTCGGCAGCCCCTACATCGCCAAGCTGCGTCTGAGCGCGCTCGATCACCTGAAAGACCGCCCCAACGCGAAATACGTCGTGGTCACGGCGATCACGCCGACCCCGCTCGGCGAGGGCAAATCGACCACCACCGTCGGCTTGGGTCAGGCGATGCGTCGCCTCGGCAAGCGAGGCATCATCACCCTGCGCCAGCCCTCGCAGGGACCGACCTTCGGCATCAAGGGCGGCGCGGCGGGCGGCGGCTATGCGCAGGTCGTGCCCATGGAAACCTTCAATCTGCACCTCACCGGCGACATTCACGCCGTGACCGCCGCCAACAATCAACTCGCGGCGATGATCGACAACAAGCTCATGCGCGGCAACCTCCTGAACATCGACCCGGACAGCATCACGTGGAAACGGGTGCTGGACGTGAACGACCGCGCCCTGCGCCACATCGTCGTCGGGCTGGGCGGCAAGTCGCAGGGCGGCGTGCTGCGCGAAACCGGCTTCGACATCTCGGTCGCCAGCGAAGTTATGGCGATTCTCGCGCTGACCACCTCGCTCAAGGACATGCGCGAGCGCTTCGGGCGGATCGTGATCGGCATGACCAACGACAAGCAGCCGGTCACGGCGGAGCAGATCGGCGCAGCGGGCACCATGGCGGTGCTGATGCTCGACGCACTGCGCCCGAATCTGCTGCAAACGCTGGAAAACACGCCCGCCTTTGTCCATGCGGGTCCCTTCGCCAATATCGCGCACGGGAACAGCAGCATTCTGGCGGATCAGTTCGCCATCAAGTGCGGCGATTACGTGTTCACCGAAGCCGGGTTCGGCGCGGACATCGGCGCGGAGAAGTTCTTCAACATCAAGTGCCGCACGAGCGGGCTGAAGCCGGATGCCGCCGTGCTGGTGGCGACCGTGCGGGCGCTCAAGGCGCACAGCGGGCGCTATCGCGTGGTCGCCGGGAAGCCGCTGCCGCCCGAAATGCTTCAACTCAACGTCGGCGACGTTGAGGCGGGCGCGGTCAACCTGATCAAGCAGATCGAGAATATCCGGCAGCACGGCGTGACTCCGGTGGTCGCCATCAACATCTTCGCGGGCGATCATCAGGAGGAGATCGACGCCATCAAGCGGATCGCGGTGGAGGCGGGCGCGCTCGGCGCAGCCGAAGCCCATCACTTCGCCGAGGGCGGTGAAGGCGCGGTCGAACTGGCGGAGATGGTGGTCAGCGCCGCCGATCAGCCCAACCAGTTCCATTTTCTTTACGATCTGGATCAGCCGATCAAGGCGAAAATTGAAACGATTGCCCGTAAAATCTACGGGGCGGGAAGCGTCGCCTACGAGCCGCTGGCGGAGCGCCAGATTCGGGACTACGAGGCGAACGGCTTCGGCAATTTGCCCATCTGCATGGCGAAGACCCACCTCAGCCTGAGCCACGATCCGGCGCTCAAGGGGGCGCCCAGCGGCTTCACGCTCCCGGTGCGCGAGGTGCGCGCCAGCGTAGGCGCAGGCTTCATCTATCCCATCTGCGGGGAAATGATGACCATGCCCGGTTTACCGGAACATCCTGCGTCCGAAGGTGTTGATATAGATGAGGATGGGAACATCGTCGGGCTGTTCTGAAAGACAGTCGAAAGTAGAAGAGTTAAAAGTTGAAGGTCACTGGGTCAGTTCTGATCTTTTAACTTTCCACTTTTAACTTTCAACCAAATGTACTACACTACGGATTACATTACAGAGGGAGGACGCGATGTCGTTTTTCGGCAATCGCCGCCAGACTGAAGCCGCGCCGCCGCCCGCGCCGCAGAAACCGCAGGTGGTCACGCCGCAGCAGCCAGTCGGCTTTGAAACGGTGCTGGGAACCAACAGCACGCTGGAAGGTCATTTGCAGAGCAGCGCCAACGTCCGGCTGGACGGCACCTTCACCGGGACGCTGGAGATCGGCGGCAACGTTCTGGTCGGCGAAACCGCCCAGATCAACGCCGACATCAACGCCAAGAACATCTCGATAGCGGGCGCGGTGCGCGGCAACGTCACCGGCAAGAAGGTGCAGCTTCTCCGCACCGGGCGCATCTGGGGGGATATTCGCGCCACCGCCCTAACCACCGAGGAAGGCGCCTTCATCGACGGCAAAATCAACATGATCAGCCCGCAGGAAGAACCGCCGGAGTCAGAGGAGGACGAACTCGGCAGCCAACGTCGGCGTGGTCGAGGACGAATCGGTGAGCGAACCCGCCGAAGACTCCAGCGATCTGGTCGAGAACGTCTCCGAAGGGCACGAGGACGAACTCACGGTGGGCGGCGACTGGACCGAAGGGCAGACCAACGCCGATTACAAAGACCTACCCGACGACGAACCCCGTCAGTCAACCTGAGGTTTCGCGCTAGGCACAGCCCCGCGCGCCAGTTTATAATGCCCGCGCAGGGCGCAACTGCGCCCTTCATGCTGGTCGATGACGATTGGGACTGCCGATGATCAAGGTTTTGTTCGTCTGTATGGGGAATATCTGCCGCTCGCCGATGGCGGAAGCGGTGTTTCAGGATAAGGTCAACCGCGCCGGGCTGAGCGACGAAATCACGGTCGATTCCGCCGGGACCGGTGGCTGGCACGCGGGCGAATCCGCGCATCCCGGCACACTCAAGGTGCTGGCGCGGCACGATATTCCCTACGAAGGTCGCGCCCGGCAGATTGAGTACAGCGACCTGAACGAATACGATTACGTGCTGGCGATGGATCGAGACAATCTCTCGTTCATCCTGCGCTATGCCACCGGAACCCGCGCCGAAATCCGGCTGTTCCTGTCTTACGCCAAGCACGACGGGCTGGTCGATATTGACGAAGTGCCTGACCCGTACTACACCGACCGTTTCGACGACACCTACCAGTTAATCGAGGCGGGCTGCCGAGCGCTGCTGGATCACATCCGCGCGACCGAGAAAGTCTAGCGCCCCTTCCACACGGGCGAGCGTTTCTGCACGAAGGCGAGAAAGCCTTCAATTCCATCTTCTGAGCGAAAAATCGCGCCCTGATGCTCGGCTTCGCGGGCGAGCGCCTGATCGTAGCTGCTGTCCAGCGAGGCGAGCAGCGCCTGTTTCCCCCGGCGCAGCGCGTTGGGCGACTGTCGGCTGAGGTTGAGCGCGTAGTTCAGCACCTCGTCCATGAAGGTTTCTACGGGAAAGATTTTGTTCACCAGACCACAGCGCTCGGCAGTGGTGGAATCCACATCCGATCCAGTGAAAATCATTTCCATCGCGCGACCCAGCCCGATCAAGCGCGGCAGCAGATAGGTGCCGCCGCCGTCAGGAATCAAGCCGAGCCGGATGAACAATTCGGCGAATTTGGCGCGCTGGCTGACCAAGCGCAGATCGCAGGCGAGCGCCATGTCGCAGCCGATTCCGGCGGCATAGCCGTCCACCGCCGCGATCACCGGATAAGGGAAGGCGCGGATCGCCTTGAGCGTCGGCGCGTAGTGGTCGGTGAGGATGCTCACCATCTGGTCGGGCGTGAACTGCCCGGCGACCGCCGCCTTCAAGTCCGCGCCGGACGAGAATGCTCCGCCCGCTCCGGTGATCACCACGCAGCGAGTGCCGTCGGCTTCGCAGGCAGCCAGCCCCGCGCGCAGATCGTCCATGGTGGCGGCATCGACCGCGTTGCGGACTTCCGGTCGATTCAAGGTCAGCACCGTGACCGCTTCATGTCGCTCGATCAGCACTCGTTCACTCATGGGATTGTCCTCGACGCTCACTCTCGCGCTGATCCAGCAGTTCGTCCACTGTGTCGGTGAGATCGTTCTTGGCTTTGAGTTCACGCTGATCCAGCCGCCGCTGCAAGTACGCCGCTTCGTCGTCGTCCAAGTCATCCACCAGCCGATCCATGACCGAATAAATGTCCAGACCTTCCAGACCGCGCTTGCCTTTGGCAGCCGTCGTGCGCTGGGTGAGCATCAGCACCACCGACCCGCCGATCAAGGCGAGCGCAAACGCTATCACCCCGGCGAGCAGCGGCGTGTCGCCCGCGTCCGGGATCAGCAGCATGGCGACGCCCACTGAGAAGATGATCGCCAGCCCCACACTCAGCAGGCGCACCGAGCGCGGCGCGGATTTGAGACCGGAGGAATTCACAAGGACTGGGAACATGGTGGTTTCCTTTACGAGCGCATCGCCCATAACTCTATACGCAAAATCGCCCCGCGCCGTTACGGGCTTTCGTCGCTCACAGGCGGAGCGGTCGGCGGCGCGGCGGGCGCTTTCGGCTTGCTGGCGCGCTTGGTCACGGTCGAGCGCGTGCCGCTCGATTTGACCGCCTTCGTCTCAGTCGTTTTCTTGGGCGGCTTGGTCTTGGCTTTCAGCGTCTTTTCCAGCTCGTCGATCAAAATGGCGCTGTTGACGTAATCACCGTGCAGCGGAATGTAAAGATAAGCCGCGAACGGGATCAGCAGCAGCCCGACCAGCACATTGCCGCTGCCCATGATCAGCAGCGCCAGCAGCACCAGCGCGACGAAGATGATCGCCTGCCCCTCGCGCGAGCTTCCGCTGGCGACGCCGCCGCGAATCACGGTGACGCCGTTCTCCCGCTCGACTTTCGCGGTCAGGCGGGTGCGACGCGAAAACTTGCCGATCACGTGGGAGGACATGCTGATCGAGAAGCTGCCGCTTTTCTCCACCCAGCCGTCGAGCGCCGGGCGGGATGCCGTCCCCTTGACGTGCATCCGCGCGTTGATGGCGGTCAGGCATTGGGTGACGGTTTTCTCGCTGTAAAGCACGAAACGCACGAACCCACTCCTTATAACATGGGAAGGGTCAGCCCACCGTCAATGACAAAGACCTGCCCGGTCGCGTAATCGGAGGCGGACGACGCCAGAAACAGCGCGATCCCGGCGATGTCCTGCGGCTCGCCGATGCGCTGAAGCGGCGTCCGCGCCAGCACCGGGTTGAGGATCGCCTCGTTCTCCCAGAGCGCGCGGGCGAAGTTGGTGCGAACCAGTCCGGGCGCAATCGCGTTGGCGGTGATGCCGTCGCTCGCCAGTTCCAGCGCGAGGGTCTGGGTCAGGTTGATGATGGCGGCTTTGGTCATGCTGTAGATGCCCTGCCAGTGACCGGGACGCAAGCCATCGACCGAAGCGATGTTGACGATCTTGCCGCCGCCGCTCGCCCGCATCACGGGAACCACCGCCTGCGTGAGCCAGACGGTGCCCATGACGTTGACCTCGATGATCTTCTGCCAGAGGCTGTCCTCGGCGTCGAGCAGCGGACCGAAATGCGGATTGGTGGCGGCATTGTTGACCAGAATGTCGATCCGACCGAAGCTATCGACGGCAGCCTGCGCCAACGCCAGAAGCGCGGCTTTGTCGCCGTTGTGAGCCGCGACCGCCAGCACCTCACCGCCGCTGGCTTTGATTCCGGCGGCGACCGCATCCAGCCCTTCCTGCTTGCGGCTGCTGATCACGACCTTCGCGCCCGCCGCCGCATAGGTTTCGGCAGTCGCCTGCCCAATCCCGCGCGATGCTCCGGTGATGATGGCAACTTTGCCGTTGAGATCGAAGTCCATAGCCTATGCCCTATTTGGGCTGATTATACCCGCCGCCGGGCAGCGCGCGAGAATCCTCACGGGCTTTTCGCGCCGAACCTCTGCTAGACTAGAGAATGAGAAACCTCACCCCTCCATCCCCTCTCCACGTTGTGGAGAAGGGAAGAAAAGCTGAGGTCAGGATTATCAGGAACGCAGGTCAGGAGTGTTCGGTATGCTCTACGACATCACCCGCACCGTCTCGGCAAAGACGGCGGTTTTTCCCGGCGACACGCCCTTCAGCGCCCAGCTTCACTGGAAACTCAGCGAGGGCGCGCCGGTCAACCTGACCACCATCACCACCACGCCGCACGTCGGCACCCACGCCGACGCCTACTATCACTACGAAGCCGACGGCGCGCATCCCGCCCAGATGCCGCTGGAAGCCTACATCGGGCGGGCGCGGGTGGTAACGGTGGGCAAGCGCACGGGCGAACTCACGGTCAGCGACTTCCCCTACGCCGCGCTCAACGGCATCGAGCGGCTGCTGATTCACTCGTGGGTCAGCGACGTGCCGGATGATCAGTGGGTGAACGACATCCCCTACGTGGGCGTCAAGCTGCTGGAAACGCTGGCACAGCGGGGCGTGGTGCTGGTGGGCGTGGACGTGTCGTCGATGGACAGCATCGAGAGCGCCAGCCTGCCCAGCCATCACGCGCTCAAGCGGCTGAACATGGTCAACTTGGAAAATCTGATGCTGCGGGGCGTGCCCGACGGCGATTACGAACTGGTCGCGCTCCCGCTCAAGCTGGATACCGTCTGCGGATCGCCCGTGCGGGCGATTCTGCGCAGCCTGTAGAGAGGATCGAGCCGTGAATAACCCGACCGCGTGGCTGCTTTTTGTCCTGTTCGCCTTGATCCTGTTCGCCATGTACGTGGCGATCCGCCGCCGCTGGGCGCCGACGGCAGTCACGGCAGCGGTGGGCGTCGCCGCCAGCGTGATCGTGATGACGCTGAACGGGCTGGCGCAGAACAACGGCATCTATCAGGCGCTGTTTTCGGGGCTGCTGGTGGGCGGGCTGTTCAGCGGCGGGACGCTGGCAATCGCCTACTACTTCCAGATCAGCGAGCAGCGCCGCCTCGCGGAACTGGACGCCTACGATCCGCCGGAGGACGGCGAATAGCGAGACGATCCCGGTAGGGGCACGATATTTCGTGTCCCTACGTCACACCCGATTTTGTGCGGGAAGATTTGATCCCTGCCCCTAACCACATCAACTTCAAGGATGATCGGTGTTCACGATCACGAGGCTGTAGCCGCCCGCGCCGTCGTAGCGCGACGCCTCGATCACGTAAGTGCCATCCACCGGAAGGCTCACCTGCGGAAGCTGCGCGTTCACGTCCAGCGCCGGGTCAGCCGCGTCGTCGTTGTAAGCGAGGATGCTGCCATCGGGCTTGCGCAGCGTCAGCACCGCATCGACCGTGCTGGCTTCGGCGGACATGGTGAAAGTCAGCACGTCGCCCGCGTGCCCGGCGAAGCTCCAGCGCTGCACCGGGAACACGTCTTGCAACGTCCCCTCGACGCGGGTCACGCCGTCCTCGCTCAGTTAAATCGCCTGCGACTGGCTCACGCCCAGCGTATAGGTTCCCCGCCCCTGCCGCCACTCCACGCTGACGGTGTAGCTTCCGGTCTGCGGGAGCGCGAAATCCGGGATTTGCGCGTCGTACACGCCGAACAAATCCGCGCCCTGCTGATCGTCGTCGTAGGCGACTTCCGAGCCGTCGGGCGCGAGCAGCCGTAGCGCCATGTCCAGATCAACTCCATACACGTCCGTGCGCGACTGATCCACCGCCGAAATGGTGACCCGCTCCCCGGCGGTGCCGTCCAGCCTCCACGTTTGAGCGGGGGCGTTCTCGGAGAGCGTCCCCAGCACTGGGACGCCCATCGCCAGCGCCCGCCCGCCGAAGCGATCCGGCTCGCCGCGCGTGCTGAGCGCCGCCAGCGTGCCGTCCGCGCGCGCGGTGTAGAGCGTGCCGTCCGCGCCAAAGGCAAGCTGATCGGGCGGCGCATCCTGCGCAAACTGGTCGACGATCTGCCCGCTGGAATCGACCACCAGCACGCCTTGATCGCGGGTCGCCAGCACCAGATCGCCGCCCGAAATCAGCGGCGAACGCGGTGACGTTCTCCGGCGCGACCTGCTCCAGCCAAAACTGAAGCTGACTGTCGGGCTTCCCGGCAGGATCGCCGATCAGCGAGACCGCGCCGCTCACGCTGCCGTCGATCAGCGACGCCAGCCACTCGATCACCCACACCTGCCCCGCGCCGTCCCGCGCGACCAGCGGCGGCGCGCTGCCGTTGAAGTTCAGGTCGACGCTCCGGCTGCGGGACGCGCCCAGAATCCGCAGTTGATAGCCCACGTCGGTGGCGTAAAGGGTGCCATCCGGCGCGGCGGCGAGGCTGAAGGGGGCGTTCGCGCCAAAGCTGCCCAGCGGGTCGAGCCAGCGACCATCGGAGCCGAGTTCGCGGATGCAGCGGCAGAGCATGTCGCCCACGTAGACGTTCCCGGCGGCGTCCAGCGCGATCCCGGTCGGCAGCGCCGGGTGATCGAAGTCGTAGCGGGTGATCGCCGCGCCAGTTTGGGGGTTGAGGACCCGCACGCCGTCGTCGGCGAGCACGTACAGGCGGTCACTCCCGACCGCCAAGCCGTCGATCTTGTCCACGCCGGACGGGAGGCTCCAGATCGGGTGATAGGTCGGCTGAATCGGCGGCAGATCGGCGCTAAAGACGATGCTGTCCAGCACCGCGTTGAAATCATCCTCGAACGCCGCCTGATCGGATGCGGGCGCGCGCCCGGCGATCAGCAGCGCCCGGTCGTCCGGCAGCCGCCCGGATCGCGCGATGCCGACCTGCGCACGGTTCGCGCTCACGCTGTCGATGCGCAAGCCCGAACGTCCATATAGTTGCGGATTGGTGTAGTTCAGGGGCAGCAGATGCAGCGCCGCGATCTGCGCTTCCAGTGCGGGGCGCAGATCGGCGTCACGGGTAGTCACGGGCAGCACGGTCAGCGTAATCGTGGTATCGCCGCCGCCGAGCGTGAGGCTCTGGCGGGTATCGTCGGCGGAGGTTTCGGGCAAATTCCACGCCGCCGGATAGATCAGCGCGAGGTTGGCATCAGTCCACGCATAATGGTCGAAAGCGGCGGCGAAGCCCGGCGCTGCGATGAGCAGCAGCAGAAACAGGCAGACCAGCGCGGTCGCCCGGCGGGGGGTCAGCATGGGCGCGCTCACCTGCGGGGGATGATGCCGACGATGGGCAGACCGAGCGCCTCCACGTCTTCGCGGCGGCGCAGGAATGGATCGAGGTAGTGGGCGAGGAACGCCAAGCCGATCCCGGCGACCAGCCCCAAGCCGATGCGGATCAGCGCGCCGAAGCGGTCGGTCAGCGGCGGCGGCGCAGGCTGCACCCCGCTTTGGCTGAGGATGGTCACGGCGGCGGGCTGCCCGCCCAACTGCGGGAAATAGTCTTCGCTGCGGGTCGCCAGCACCTGTACCGCCGCCGCACCGATCTGCTGGAGTCCGGCGGCGTCGGGATAGCTCAGGTAAATCTGCCCGACGCTGTGGGCGTTATCCGCCGCGATGCCCAGTTGGTCGGGATTGAGGTTGAGCGCAAGGCTGGCGATTTCGATTTTGAAGCGGTCGCCCTTCACCCAGTCGGTGAAAGCGTTGACCACCAGCTCGGACGAGAGCCAGATGTCCTGATAGTCGCCGTCGGCGCGCGGGATGGCGCTCAGGTCTTGCAGGGCGGTGTAGGTGATGGTTTCGGTGTAGCCGCCCTGCGGCGCGCTGCGCAGACTGGGCAGCGCCAGCACCACCGTGATCGCCACCGGGATCAGGATCAGCCACCACCAGCGGCGCAGGATTCGCACAATCAGCAGGAGTTCCAAAGCGTCCTCACGAAGTCAGCGGACAGCGGTCAGCCGTCAGCAAAAGCCCGGAATGAGGCTATTATAATATTGAGGACGGAGAAAGCACATCAAAATGATCAAACAAGTTGCCGGAGACGGCTCCCGCAGCGGGCTGCGCCAGCGCATTTTCGCATGGGTCACGCAGATGGGCGAAGCGCCGCAGTACGAGCAAATCGTCGCGCCCTACAAGCGCGCCCTGCTCGGCAGCCTGAGCGGGACCGTGCTGGAAATCGGCGCGGGAGCGGGAGCGAACTTCGCCTATTACCCGCCCGGCATCCACTGGATCGGCATCGAGCCGAACCTGTACATGCATCCCTCTCTGCTGAAAGCGGCGGAACAGTACGGCATCAGCGGCGAGGTGCGCAGCGAAGTCGCCGAGCGGCTCCCGGTTGAGGATGCCAGCGCCGACGCGGTGGTCAGCACGCTGGTGATGTGTTCGGTGGGCGATCAGGACGGCGCGCTGCGCGAAATTCGGCGGGTGCTGCGCCCCGGCGGAAGCTATCGGTTCATCGAGCACGTGATCGCGCCGCAAGGGAGCGGGCTGCGGCTGGCGCAGCGCTTGAGCAAACCGTTCTGGCGCTTCGCCGCCGATGGCTGCGAGCCGGATCGAGACACGGCGTCGGCGGTGCGCCGCGCCGGATTCGCCAGCGTCGAGATACAGGAATTCCGCGCGCCGCTGACCCTCGCCAGCCCGCACATCGCGGGAACGGCAATCAAATAAAACATAAACGCAAAGACGCAAAGAGCGGAAACAACCCGCAAAAGATGATGTATCAAATTCCTTTGCGTCTTTGCGTCTTTGCGTTGAGCTTTTCATCAACGTACTCGGTGATCTGCTGCTGGAACATGGCGCTGTCGAACTGCTCGGCGTGAGCGCGAATGACGCGGGAATCGTAGGTGGAGGCGTCAAACCCCTGCATGGCTGCCATCAGGCTCTCAACCGTCATCTGGTCGAACAGCACGCCGGTCTTGCCGGGGATCACGGTGTCGAGCGCGCCGCCGCCCGCGTAGGCGATCACCGGGCGACCCGCCGCCTGCGCCTGCACCGGCGTGATGCCGAAGTCCTCTAAGCCGGGAAACAGGAAGGCTTTGCAGCGCGCCATCAAATCCGGCAAATCCGTGTCCGGCACATAGCCGAGAAACTCCACGGTCGGACCCGCCATCGCCTTCAGGCGGTCGAGGTCGCGCCCGCTGCCGCCCAGCTTGAGCGGAACGCCCAGCCGGGTCGCCGCCTGCACCGCAAGGTCGATGCGCTTGTAGGGGATCAGCCGAGAGACCACCAGAAAGTAATCCTCGACCGCAGCCGAGGGCTGAAAGCGTGCAGTATCCACCGGAGGATAGATGATCACCGAGTCCCGGTGATAATAGGTCTTAATCCGCTGCTGAATCTCGGTGGAAATGGCGATGAAGTGATCGACCCGCTGCGCGGCGGCGTAGTCCCAGCGGCGCAGCCCGGCGATCAGCGGG
This sequence comes from uncultured Chloroflexia bacterium, assembly GCA_963814185.1. Lineage (GTDB taxonomy): Bacteria > Chloroflexota > Anaerolineae > Aggregatilineales > Phototrophicaceae > Flexifilum. The sequence continues at coordinate 2,535,188 of CAWFCF010000004.1, forward strand.
CGCAGCCCGACCTCGACCGCCCTGCCGAAGCCCTCACGCGCGATGTACGAGTCGATCTGCCAAACGTAGCGAGTCGGCGCGAGGCAGTAGCAGATGTGCAGCGTTTTCGAGTTCGTGGCGCACGCCGTGACAGAAGCCGCTCTTGTTGCTCAGGATCACCTCCGCGCCGGACAAATCCAGCCCGCCCCACGCCAGCGGATACAGCGGCAGATAGGCTTGATGATGGCGGTGAATCCCCGGCATCCGATCCAGCCAGAGCGTGTGAATGTCCCACTGGCGATAGAAATCCGGCATGAGGTCAGGGGCGTACAAGCTGGTGTAGATCGGGCTGTCCGGGTAGAGACTGACCAGCGATTCCAGCACGTCCTCCGCGCCGCCCCGCTGGTTGAGCCAGTCGTGAACGAGGGTGATCAAACCTCACCCCATGCCCACGCGAGAGAGGACGAAAAATCGCGCCAACTGTCGTTTGTAGGCGCACGGCGCGCCGTGCGCCTACACAGCGCCCGATCCATAATCACTCGACTTCCTCGAAGGGCAGCGGTAATTGTCGCAGCGGCGCGAAGCTCATGCGGTGCAGCGGCGACGCGCCGTACTCGCGCAGCGCGGCTTGATGCTGGGGCACGCCATAGCCCTTGTGCGCCGCGAAGCCGTAGCCGGGATACTGCGCGTCGTAGGCGACCATCCACGCATCCCGCGAGACTTTCGCCAGCACGCTCGCCGAAGCGATGCTCAGCGAGAGGCTGTCGCCGCGCACGACGGTCTGATAATCCAGATGCGGCAAGCCGCGCCAGCGAATCCAGTCCAGCAGCAGAAAATCGGGGTCAGTTTGGGGAAAGCGGTCGATCATCTGCGCGACCGCGCGCCGCATGGCGAGGCAGGTCGCCGGAACGATGCCCAGCGCGTCGATCTCGCCCGGCTCGGCGCTGCCGACGCCCCACCCGCTCGCGGTCGCCTTGATCCGCTCGATCAGCAGCTCGCGGGTTCGCGCGCTCAACTGCTTGCTGTCGGTGACGCCTTCCAGCGCTTTCGCCAAGTCGCGCCGTTTCAGCGGCAGGCAGACCGCTCCCGCCGCGACCGGACCCGCCCACGCGCCCCGCCCGGCTTCGTCGATGCCGACGATGCAGCGGTAGCCGCGCGCGGTCAGGGCGCGCTCAAATCTGAGGCTGGCGGTCTCTTTTTTTTCATACACGCCCTTGCGCCAGTTCTGCCGAATCTCCCAGATTTCGCGCAGAATGTTGAGCGAATCCTGCACCAGCCGCATCCGGCTGTCGGCGTCGAAGTACCACGTGATCGGCACCTCGCAGATTTTATAGCCGCGCCGCTTGGCGACGAACAGCAGCTCCACGTCGTAGCCGATGCCGGTCATCTGCTGCACGCTGAACAGGTCGTCAGCGGATTCGCGGTCGAACATCTTGAAGCCGCATTGGGTATCCTCGAAATCCGGCAGCGCGGCGATCTTGATGATCAGGTTGTTGATGCGCCCCATGATGTGGCGATATTCCGGCTCGTCCACCCGCTTTGCGCCTTTGCCTTCGCGGGTGGCGATGCTGATGTCGCAGCCGTCGCTGTAGGGCGGCAGAAACTTGACGATTTCCTCAACCGGCATGGAGAGATCAACGTCGCAGATGAAGCGGTAATCGCCCTCCGCCGCCAGCATCCCCGCCTTGACCGCCCGCCCTTTGCCCCGCTCGGCAAGCTGGATCAGGCGGACGTAGGGATGAGTCTGGCTGAATTCGCGGGTGATCTCGGCGGTGCGGTCGGTGCTGGCGTTTTCGACCACGATCACTTCGGCGGCATAAGATTGGGTCTGCAAAAACTGGTCGATCTGCTGCAAACAGCGCGGGAGCCGCAGCTCCTCGTTGAGCGCGGGCAGGATGATCGACAGATGGGGATGGTTCTGAACGCTCACAGTCTTTTCCACTAAGTTAGCAGCGCCTCGATTTCGGCGTCGGTCGCGCGGCGCTGCGCCTGCACCGCCCGCCGCTTGCGCAGCATGTGCGGCACGCCGAGCAGCCCGGCGATCATCCCGCGCAGGCGCGCGCGAGCGGCGGCTCCGCGCCACGCACGCAGCGCTTCCCACGCCAGCCGAGCCTGCGCCAGCAACACCCGCCCGCCGTATTTGCGCCAGAACGGGTAATCCTTGACCAGCACGTAGATCAGGTTGCGCCCGTCGTAATAGCTGGCGGTGACGCCCCCTCCGGTTGCCGATAGATGATGGTACACGATTGCGTGGGGCGTGTAAAGACAGCGCCAGCCCACCAACTGCGCCCGCCAGCCCAGATCGACATCCTCCAGCGAGAAGAAGAAATCGTCGTCCAGCCAGCCGACCTGATCCAGCAGCGCGCGGCGATAGGTGGACGATCCGCCGCAGGCGCTGAACACGTATGCCTCCTGATCGAACTGCCCGCCGTCCGGCTGCCACACCCCGCGATTGCCCGCCCGCCCGTCGCGGGTGAAGTAGTCGCCCGCCGTGTGAATGTGATCGCGGCGGTCGAACAGCAGCATTTTGCTGGCGACGCTGCCGACCTCCGGGTGATGCTCGAAGGCGTCCAGCACCGCCGCGATCCAGTTGGGATCGGCTTCGGTATCGTTGTTCAGCAGCGCGACGTATTCGCCCTGTGCGGCGCGAATCCCGGCGTTGCACGCGCCCGTGAAGCCGCGATTCTCCGGCAGATCGATCAGCTTGACCCACGCATACTCGCGCTTGAGCAAGTCCTGCGATCCGTCGGTGGAGGCGTTGTCCACCACGATCACTTCCATCTGGTCGGCGCGGGTCTGCCGCTGAAGCGCATCGAGGCAGGTCGGCAGGAAGCGCGCGCCATTCCAGTTCGGGATGACGACGGAGAATTGGACTGAGGACTGAGGACTGAGGGCTGAGTCAGAGGACATAGCGCCGCCTCAGCATCGACGGTGGTTGATGAAACACGGCAATTTGACATGAGAATTCGCCGGTAGGGGCGAGGCGTGCCTCGCCCCTACAAGACCGCCCTTGTTTTTACTCAGCACTCGGCACTCAGCACTCAGCACTATTTTTTCAGTCCTTCTTTTTCGAGGAACGCATCGACCGCCTCGCGCCAGCCGCGAAGGGTGATGCCGACCGACGCCCCGGCGAGGTTGTCGAGCGGCGAATACTCTGGCGGGGTCGAGGGACGCTGCCACATCTGGCTGGTGATCGGCTGGATCGGCGTCTCGCCATATCCGGCGCGATCCAGCACGTAGCGCGCCATCTCGCAGCGCGAACACGCGCCCGCATTGACGAAGTGGTATATGCCGAAGCGCTCGGTCTCGATTAGCCGGGCGATGGCGTCGGCGAGATCGTCATTATAGGTCGGGCTGGCGACCTCGTTGATCACCACCCGCAGCGGCTTCCCGGCGGCGGCAGCGCCGAGGATCGACTGGATGAAGTTCTTGCCGCCGTGCGCGAACAGCCACGCCGTCCGCACGATGTAATGGCGCGGGTTGACCCGCATCACCGCCTGCTCGCCCACCCATTTGCTGTAACCGTAGGGATTGATGGGCGCGGTCGTGTCGTATTCGCGGTACGGGCGGCTGGAACGTCCGTCGAAGACTTCGTTGCTGCTCACGTAGAGGATGGGCGCGCCCACCTCCGCCGCCGCCAGCGCCATGTTCTGCGCGCCCAAGCCGTTGATGCGGATGGCTGCCTCAGGGTCGCGCGCGCAGCCATCTACGTCGGTCCACGCGGCGGGATGCAGGATCAATTCGGGCTGCACCTCCTTGACGAAGGCGCGCGCCGCCGACCAGTCCGCGATGTCGAATTCCGGCAGATCGGCGCCGATGACCGTATGCTGGCTGAGCGTTTCCACGAGGCGGCTGCCCAGCCGCCCCGCCGCGCCGGTCACGAGGATGCGCATGAGCAGTACCAAGTACCGAGTGCTGAGAACTGAGGGCTGAGGAAGTCCCGCCGAGGGATTAATCCCTCGGCTACCGAAAGCCGTCGCCCACTCAAGGGGCGACTCGCACAGCATCCGCTTCGGGCGACCCCTTCAGTGGGTCGCCACGTAGAGGCTAGCTGGCGGTTTAAACCGCCAGCGGAGGCTAACCGCCGAACGCTAATCGCGCATCATCCATCCTTGTTAGTACGCGGTCATGAGGATTTTGTCGTGAGCGGCGTCGCCCGCCCACACCGGGCTGAAAAAGCGGTTATGCAGATCGACCACTTCGGCAACGTCGGTGACTGGCTCGATCACCTCGCGCCCGTGCGCCGCCTTGCGCCAGCCGTAATCGGTCATGTTCGCCGAGCCTTTGAACGCCATCAAGCCGTCGATCACGATGATCTTCTGGTGCGGGAAGTAGCCGCTTTCGTTGGGGAACAGCCGCAGATACAGGTGCGGCGCTTCGTCGGCGTACTCGGTGAGTTCGCGCAGCATCGTATCGGTTTTCACGCCCGAAACCACGCCGCGCACGTCCACCCGCTGCGCCGTCAGCTTGAGCGCGCCCAGCAGCAGCGCGCTGATGCCGTAAGTCGTGAAGTGGACGAAACGCTCCGCGCTTTGCAGCGCCGTCAGCAGTGCCCGCATCGGCGGATAGTCCGGCTGCGGCGCAGCCAGCGATTCGCGCGTCCGCCGCGCGATCTGCGCCAGCGCGCGACCATGCCCCAGCACGTCGTCGAAGCGAAGCTCCAGCCCCTTGTGGGCGAGATACAGCGCCGACGCCGGGAATTCGTCGGTGGCAACGTAGCGAATCCCGCAGACCGGGCAGCAGCCGTCGATCTCGGTCAGCAGCGCGAAGCAGCGCTCGCACAGGTAGCGCGGCGGCGTGAAGCGCAGCAGCGAATCCAGGTCAAAGCTGTTCAAGGCGTCGCCCAATACTCAAACACCCGGTCGAGTTCCTCGCGCCAGCAGCGCTCCGGGTCGGAAGCGTCAAGCCCGCGCTCGGCGGCGCCCCGAAAGAAGCCCGCGCCGGGGATTCCGGTCGCCTTCGACACCACCAGCGCGCACAACATGCCGTGACCCGCCTGCTCCTCCGCCTCGCAGACCTGCCCCAGCAGCCGCGTGAACGCATACGATCCGGGATGCACGTAGACCGGGAGCAGCAGCGCCAGCTCGGAATAGGTGACGATCTGCCGCCGCTTCGCCAGCTCGATCAGCTCGACGCGCATGGCATCACGCACCAGCTCCCACTCGACTTCGGTCAGCGTATAACGGGCGCGCATCGGATTAGACTTCTCCGCTCTCGAAGACGGCGCGCTCGGCATGTTCGCGCGGGAAGATGAAGCGCAGCAGATAAAACATCGGGATCATCAGCGCCCACGAGAGCTGGGTCGCCAGTATGCTGAATGGGACGATCAGCAGCGAGAGCAGGAAAATGAGCGGCGGCGTGAGAATACGGATGCTGATATACAGATTCAGGCGCGGCGTTGCCGTGACGTGTACGACGTAGCCCTGACGCAGCGCGTATATCCAGACCAGAAATTCCGACAGCCCGACCAGCGTAATCGAGACCGAATACAGCACCGTCACCATCGGCAGGTCGGGATACATGCCCAGCGCGTTGGTCGCCGCCGGGACAAAGGCGACCAACATCAAATAGATGATGTTGAGCCACATCAGACGATAGTTGTAGCGCCGCATCATGCGGAACAGGCGGTGATGCACCACCCAGTAGGTGCCGATCACCAGAAAGCTGAGCACGTAGACGAAGATGTGCGGAATCAGCGCTTGCACAGCGGCTCCGATCTGTGCTGCGGCTTGATCCGGCGCAAGCTCCGGCAGGCGAATTTCCAGCGCCATCAGCGTGATGGCAATCGCCATGACCGCGTCGCTGAAAAAGACCAGCCGCTCAAAGCCCAGTTTGTCGCTGTGCGCCTCGACCCGCTCGCTCATGTATGCCCCCGTCCGAATCCGGCGGAATCTACCGCAAGATGACGGTCAGAGTCGAATCGTCCACCTGCACGTCCGCGAGGCTGTAGCGTCCGCCGCCCATCTCGACCGCAAGCTGCTGAACCACGTCGTTGATCTGCTGCACAATCGCGTTCACGGTGTCGCCCAAGCCCTGCGGCGGCGTGGTGTACAGCGTCCCGTTGATGTCCACGCCCGCGAACGCGATCTGGCGCGTCGGCGCGTCCCAGCGCAGCACGATTCCGGCGGGCAGCGGCAGGTCGCCTAACTGCGGCAGCTTGGCGTCGGCGTAGACCACCGCGCCGCCCGGTCGCAGATCGATGCGGGCGTTACTGAAATGCGGGTCGGACGAATTGGGGCTGCAAATGGTCGTGCGCTGCTGGCACAGGCTCATCAGCCCAGCTTCGGTGAAGCGCACCACCGCCTCCTGCTCACCGCTCGACCCGGTGCCGAGGGTGAAGTGATACAACTGCGGCTGATTGTTGTTGAGCGTCTGCTGCCCGTAATCGCCCAGATCGACCGTCATCTGCGCCGGATCGGTCGGGTCTTGCAGCGCGACCGTCGGCTGCGGGGTCACGCCCGCGAATACCGCCGAGGTGCTGCCTTGCGGCGTCAATCCGGTCAAGCCCCCGATGATCTGCGGCAGAAACAGCACGCCCGCCGCCACCAGAATCACGCCGATCACGCCGATGGCGGCGAGGCAGCCGCAGGCGAGCGGCAGCAGCGACGAGCGCCGCCTCGGCCGGTAGATTTGCGTGGAATTCATCGAGTATCACCTGCCCTCATCCAACCACGCAGGCATTGTACGCGATATTGCTGGGGAATGTAAAAGGCAAGCGTGACGCTTCGCCCACGCTTGCCCGACGAAAGGAGAGGAAAGCGAACAGCCGAGCGCTGTCCGTGATGATGCCAGATCGAGCGCGACGCTAATCCGCGCAGTTTTCGAGCTGAGTCATCAGGTAGACCACGCCCTCGGTGCCGACCACCGCCGAATGCGGCAGAACACCGGGGATGTTGAGCTTGTCCCCCGCGACGCAGTGATAGACGTGATCGCCCACCCGCACCTCGGCGCTGCCGCGCAGGAACGCCAGCACCAGATCGCAGTCGTTGCGATGACAGTCGTAAACCGAGCCGGGAACTTCGTTCACCCGACGCGGCGCATAGCCCTCACAGGCGAGCTGGGCGAAGATTTCATCCTCGTTCAGACGTGCATAGGTCTGACTTTCGTAAATGCCCATGATTCCCTTCCCGCTCTTCTGTTCACACGATACAGCGTCGGGGAATTCGGGGCGACTGGCATTGATCACCTGAATGGGGTGAAAAATTACACGTTCAGAGGGAAGCTGATAGGAACGGGGGCGCGGCATCGTGCGCCCCCGTAAGCTATCGAGGGAATTAGCGGTCGGCGGCGGCAAGGCGGGCGGCGTACTGCTTCTTGTAGTATTCGAGGTACTCGCCCGTCTTGATCTGCCGCCACCACCACTCGTTTTCGACGTACCAGCGAACCGTTGCCTCGGCTGCCGTGTCGAAGCTGTACTGCCGCTTCCAGCCCAGCGCGCGAGCTTTGTCGCAGTTCATGGCGTAGCGCAGATCGTGCCCTTCGCGGTCAGGCACGTGCTTGATTAGCGACTCCGGCTTGTCCAGCGCCGCCAGCAGCCGACGAGTCACGTCGAGGTTGGTGCGCAGGTCTTCCCCGGCGATGTTGTAAGCCTCGCCCGCCGCGCCCTGATGCAGCACCAAATCGATGCCGCTGACGTGATCCTCGACGTAGAGCCAGTCGCGCTGCTGCTTGCCGTCGCCGTAAAGCGGCAGCGGGTGATCTTCCAGCGCTTCGGTGATGAAGAAGGGCATCAGCTTTTCGGGGTACTGGTAGGGTCCAAAAGTGTTGCTGCCCCGCGTGATCACCACGTTCATGCCGTGAGTCTCGTAGTAGGCGCGCGCCATCAATTCGCCGCCCGCTTTGGCTGCCGAGTAGGGATTGCGCGGCGCCAGCGGATCGGTTTCGACCAATTCACCCTGCTCGACCGAGCCGTAGACCTCATCGGTCGAAACCTGCAAGAAGCGCTCGATGCCGTGCTTGCGCCCCTCGTCCAGCAGGATGTACACGCCAATCGAGTTGGTGTGCATGAAGGCGTCGGCGTCGAGGATGCTGCGATCCACGTGGCTTTCGGCGGCGAAATTGACCACCGTATCGATCTGATGGGCTTGCAGCGCTTGGCGCACGCTGTCGCGCACGGCGATGTCGCCCCGCTCGAAGCGGTAGTTCGGCTCGTCGCTGACGGAGGTCAAATTGTCGAGGTTGCCCGCGTAGGTCAGCTTGTCGTAGACGATGATGTTGTATTCCGGGTAGCGCTTGATCATGGAGCGCACGAAGGCGCTGCCGATGAAGCCCGCGCCGCCGGTCACGAGGATGTTTTTCATGCGTCTATTTCCTTCGGCTCGACTGGCTCAACCGTCATCGTGGGCGAATCCGGCGCTGCCTGATCGACGACGGCGCGCTCGGCTTCGTCCAGCAGGTAGCGCTCCAGCGCGGCGGCAACTCCATCCTCGTCGCAGGTCGGCGCGACGAAATCTGCGGCGTCCTTGACCGACTGTTCCGCCTGCCCCATCGCCACGCCGACCCCGGCAAGCTGGATCATCTCGACATCGTTTTCCGCGTCGCCGATTGCCATCACGTTCGCCGGATCGACCTTCATATCCTTGAGCAACTGCCGCAGCGCCGTGCCTTTCGATCCGCCCGGCGGCAGGATTTCGACCATGTTGGGCACGCCCGCCTGCATCAGCCGCCCCGCTCCGCCGATCTGCATCGAGAGCTGCCAGCGCAGCGCCGTGATCGCGCGCGGCTCGCCCACCGCCAGCACTTTGTTGAAAGCGGTGTGGTAAAGCTGATTTTGCAGCGGACCCACCACTTCCGGCACGATCTCGTGATAGGTGGTCATGCCTTCCTCGAGGAAGCGGCTGTAGCGGTGCGCCAGAATGCGCTCACCGCTGTAGGCGAGCACGCCGAAGCCGCGATCTTCGGCAAAGGTGATCACCTGCCGCGCCAGCGTCGAGTCCAGCAAAAGCTGATGCATCAGCTTGCCGTCCGCGTCGTAGGTGGTTAGCCCTTGCAGATAAATCCCCGGCGTTTTCAAGCCGAGCCGCTCGATGATCTTCAGGGTGGAATAGCGGGTCTTGCCCGTCGCCAGCACCAACTGCACGCCTTTGGCGGTCGCGGCATTGATCGCCCGCTCGACTCGCTCGGTCAGATTGTGTTTACTGTCCAGCAGCGTGCCGTCCACGTCCACCACCACCACGCGGATGTCCGGTTTGCGGTTGTTTTCTTCAGTCATTCGGCAGCCTTTAGCCATTTGCAACGAAAGGTTCACCGGTAGGGGCGGGTCTAGGCTTGCGCAGCAAGCACACTCGCCCCTACCAAGACCCTCGTAGTTGGGTAGATTAGACCATCCACACCGTGCTGTGATCGCCGAGGTTGAGCGTCAGCGCGCGCGGTTTTTCCTCTTTGTGCTGCACCGTCACGTCCCGCCCGATCAAACAGCCGTGCAGCCGAACGCTGAGGCTGCGAATGCTGCTGTTTTCGAGAATGATGCTCCGCTCGATTTCGCAGCTTTCCAGCCGCACGTCGTGATAGATGCTGGTGTAAGGACCCACGTAGGCGTCCTCGATCAGCGTGTTCTCGCCGATGATGGTCGGTCCGTGAATAGTGCTGTTGACGATCCGCGCGCCCCGCTCGACCGTCACCCTGCGGTCGATCTCCGAGTTCTCGATCACGGCATCCGGCGCAATCGACGGCGCGATCTCGTCCAGCACGAGGCAGTTGGCTTCCAGCAGGTCGCCCATCTTGCCCGTGTCGATCCACCAGCCCTGATGCACGTGCGGCTGCACCACGTAGCCCTGATCGATCAGCCATTGAATCGCGTCGGTGATCTCGTACTCGCCCCGGCGCGACGGCTTGATGGCATTGACCGCCTCGAAGATGTGCGGGTCGAACATGTAGATGCCCACCAGCGCCAAGTTGCTGGGCGGGTCTTGTGGCTTCTCGATCAGCCGCTCAATCGAGCCGTCGTCGCGTAGCTTCGCCACGCCGAACGCGGTCGGGTCATCGACTGCTTTCAGCACGATCTGGCTGTTCCAGTCGTGATGGGCGAAGTCGCGGATCAGGTCGCTGATCCCGCCCTGAATCACGTTATCGCCGAGGAACATCACGAACGAGTCGCCCTCAAGAAACGGCTGCGCGGTCTTGACCGCGTGCGCCAGACCCAACGGCGCTTCCTGCGGGATGTAGGTCAGGCGGACGCCCCACTTGTCGCCACCGCCAATCGCGTCGCAGATTTCCTGCCCGTTCTGCCCGATGATGATGCCGATCTCGTCGATCCCGGCGTCGCGGATCGTCTCGATCACGCGCACCAGCACCGGCTTGTTCGCTACCGGGATCAACTGCTTGGCGCGGGTGTAAGTGAGCGGGCGGAGCCGGGTTCCCTTGCCGCCGCTGAGGATCAGTCCCTTCATGTGTTCAATTCCCGCCTACGCTTCGTAAGGGCAGACCCGTGTGTCTGCCCCCTGTCTATCGCCCCCACAGCACGCTGACGAGGATCGCCAGCAGCAGCAGCAGCCCGAACCCGAACAGCATCGCGCGGCTCATGTCCCAGCCGCCCGTCAGCGGCGGCAGCGCATCGCGCGACGGCTTATTTTGCGGCAAACGCTCCCATTTTTCAACCGACTCCGGGTCAGGAGGCAGATCGCCGGGCATGGCTAGTAGCTCCCGCCCAATTCGCGCGGCGCGTTGGTCATCACCGCGCCCAGCAAGCGGACGTGAACCCGCGAGAGGGTTTGATACGCCCGCGCCGCTTGATCGCGCCGGGTCGCGCCGATCCGCACCACCAGCACCACGCCGTCCAGCTTGGTGCTGAGCAGCGCGGCGTCGCTGGCTGCCAATACGGGCGGCGCGTCGAACAGGATGTAGTGCGCGCGCGCCTTCAGCACGCCGATCACGTCGCTCATGCGCTGACTGCTCAGCACGTCGGCGGGCACCGGCGGCAGCGGCCCGCTCGGCAGCACCATCAGGTTATCGATTTCGGTCTGCGCCAGCGGCGGCGTCGCCATCGCCCCGTCTTCGAGGATCATGGTGGTCAGCCCACGCTCGTTGGGGATGCCCCAGATCTCGTGCTGAGTTCGGGCGGCGCAGGTCGCTGTCCACGATGATGGTTTTGTTGTTGGATTGCGCGAAGGTGACGGCGAGGTTCGCCAGCACGATGCTCTTGTCCTCGCTCTGCGACACCGACGTGACCATCAGCGTGTCGATAGCCTGTTCGACTCCGCTGAAGATCAGGTTGGTGCGCAGCGTGCGGAACGCCTCGGCAGCAGGCGCGCGCGGATCGGTCATGGTAATCAAGTTGACGGTTGCCACAGTTATCGCTCCATGTCCGGGATCATCGCCAGCACGGGCAGTTCGAGCGCGCGCTCGATGTCTTCTCGGCGGCGCACGATGCTGCTTTCCAGATATTCCATCACGAAGATGACCACCCCGCCCAATAGCAAGCCGAGAATCGCTCCGGCAGCCGCGTTGATCAGCGGGTGCGGGCTGTACAGCCCCACCACCGGTTGATCCGGCAGCGTGGCGGTCACTCGATCCGTCTGCTGAACTTTTTCGTTTTCGATCCGGCGATAATCGACCAGCAAGTTGCCCCACGTGCGCGCCACGTCGCCCGCCATCTGCGGATCGGGCAGCGTGACATCAATCGTCAGGGTCAGATTATCGCGGTTGGTCGCAATCGCCACTTTGTTAAGCAGATCGTCCGCCAGCATGTCCAGCTTCAACTGGTCGATGACATCCTGCGCGCGTTCCGAACTGTTCAGGTAAACCTGATAGGAGTTCATCAACTGGATGACCGCCTGCGTCAGCCCGTTATCGGTACGCGCGGGTTGAATCAACACGATTTGGGTCGCGCGGTACTGAGTGGTCTGGCGAGTGCTAAGATAATAACCGCTTCCGGCGGCGAGTACCGCCAGCAGCAGCATGATCCAGCCCCGGCGCAGCAGGATGCGCCCGTAGTCGATCAAGTTCATGTTCCCTCCTCGCGGAGTTTGCCAAGCGCGCCTATTGTAGCGCATCCGGGCTTCTGCCATAGGGTCGATTGAATCGCCAAGCCGTTGTATGATTGGACGTAAGAAACGCGCAGCGTTCACCGTCCATAAAACAGACATTTTTGCACAAAATTCCATCCATCGGGCTGCGCTGTCCCGCGCAGTCGATGCCCGCATCGCAACCATTTTTATTGTATGGCTTACCCATTTACTGGTCGTTTAACAGAACAGGACAATTCATAAATCACAACGGGCAGCATATCGACGGCGATGAAACCATTGCCGAAATGGAATCCCGGCTGGACTCGGACGAATTTCGCCATTCGTTTGAACTCGACCTGCCGCCGATTGATCACGCGGCGATCCAGCGGGCGACCACTGCGGTGCTGGAAGCGGTCGGCGAAGACCCCGCCCGCGAGGGCTTGGTCAAAACGCCGAGCCGCGTCTCGCGCATGTACGACGAGCTGCTGAGCGGCTACCGGGTCGATCCCGCCAAGCTGATCAACGGCGCGCTGTTCGACGTGGACTACAACGACATGGTGATCGTGCGGGACATCGAGTTTTCCAGCCTGTGCGAGCATCACATGCTGCCCTTCATCGGGCGGGTTCACGTCGCTTACATCCCGCGCAAGAAGGTGATCGGCTTGTCGAAAATCCCGCGCGTGGTCGATATGTTCGCGCGCCGCTTGCAGGTTCAGGAGCGCATGACCCGCCAGATCGCCGACTTCCTCAACCAAGTCCTCGACCCGATGGGCGTGGCGGTGGTGGCGGAAGGCGTGCATATGTGCTCGCTGATGCGCGGTGTGAAGAAAGCCGAAGCCAGCATGACCACCAGCGCCATGCTTGGCATCTTCCGCGAGAGCCACGTCACCCGCAGCGAATTTCTCGCGCATCTGGAGCGCCCGACCGTTCACGGGGTTTAGCCGACAAACTTTTCTTGTAGGGGCACGGCGCGCCGTGCCCTTTCAAAACGAGATGGACGCAAAGGCTTGCAATCGAACCACAGGCATGATAATCTATTCGCTATGACTACAAACTTCGTTTCCATTGTGAATATCGCCTGCGCAATGTGTTGTATGGGCGGACTCAGCGTGACCCCCAGATACGGGACGGGTTCGCGGCGTTAGCGCGCCGCATCAGTGTGTCAGATCGGAGCCGACCCCCAACTGGGGATCGGCTCTTTTTTTGTGCGGCACGAACAGGAGCAGCAGACTTCCATGAAAGTCTTTCTGACAGCAGCCTTGCAGCAGCAGATTTTTCGGCATCTGGAATCCGCCTACCCCAACGAGGGCGGCGGCTTCCTCTTGGGCGCGGAAGACGGCGATACCGTGACCATCCGCGACACCGTGTCGGTCGAGAACGTGTTCGAGCGCGAAGAACAGTATCATCGCTACGCCATGACCCCGCTCGACTGGGCGCGGCTGGAAGACGAAGCCGACGCGCGCGGCTTGACGCTGGTCGGCTATTTCCACAGCCACCCGGATTCGCCCGCCATCCCCTCAATCTACGACCGCGATCATGCCCTCCCTCACTTCACCTACCTGATTACGCAGGTTCAGAACGCGAAAGCAGTAGATATGCGCGCGTGGCGTCTGCGCGACAGCCGGGATCAATTTGACGCCAACACCCTGATTATCGGAGAGCAAAGAGAGGATAGCACCATGACCGATGCACTCGTCAGTACCCAGTGGGTCGCCGACCACAAGGATCAAGTTCGGCTGATCGAAGTAGACGTGGACACGACTCAGTACGAAGTCCGGGCACATCCCCGGCGCGGTCGGGTTCAACTGGCAGACCCAGCTTCAAAACCAGATGCTCCGTGACATCGCCACCCAATCCGAGTTCGAGGCGCTGCTCAGCGACGCCGGAGTCACGCCCAGCACCCACGTCGTCCTCTACGGCGACAACAACAACTGGTTTGCAGCATATGCTTTCTGGCTGTTCAAATATTACGGGCACGACAACGTCAGCCTGATGAACGGCGGGCGCAAGAAGTGGCTGGCTGAGGGGCGCGAAATCACCAGCGACACGGCGACTTATCCCAAGACCGATTACCATGTGACTCAAATTCACCCTGACCTGCGTGCCGACCGCGAGTACGTCAAGACGCGGCTGGAAACGCCGGATTTCGCGCTGGTGGACGTGCGCTCCGGCGACGAATACACCGGCAAGATCATCGCCCCGCCCAACATGCCGGAGACGGCGCAGCGGGCAGGTCACATTCCCGGCGCGGCGAACATCCCGTGGGGGCAGGCGGTCGCCGAGGACGGCACTTACAAGAGCCGCGAGCAACTGGAAGCCCTCTACGGCGGCAAAGGCGTCACCAGCAAGGGCGATGTGGTCGCCTACTGCCGCATCGGGGAGCGCTCGTCGCACACGTGGTTTGCGCTCAAGTACATTCTGGGACTAGACAACGTGCGCAATTACGATGGATCATGGACGGAATGGGGCAACCTGATCGGCGCCCCAATTCGCAAGGGCGAGACTCCGTAAGCAGATACGCCTGTAGGGGCGGGTCTAAGACCCGCCCCTACGCAGCATTTTCACCAGAGACGGCGCGGTGGTCGAGAGGCAAGGCAGCGCATTGCAAATGCGCGCACGTGGGTTCGAATCCCGCCCGCGCCTTGAGCAAAACAGTGATCAACAGGAGATCAGAGAGAATGCCCAGTATCAAGATTCCGACGCCTCTGCGCCCCTTCACGGGCAATCAGGGGCAGGTCAGCGTCAGCGGCGCGACGGTGGGCGAGGCGCTGAACAGCCTGACGGCGCAGTACCCGGAACTCCGTCAGCATCTGTTCAATGGCGACGAGCTGCGTAACTTCGTCAACGTGTATCTCGGCGAGGAAGACGTGCGCTTTCTCGGTGGGTTGGAGACAGAACTCGCAATCGGCGATAACCTGCGCATCATCCCCAGCATCGCCGGGGGACGCCGCCTCCAGAGACAAGAGTAGAAGGACGGATACTCATGGAACCAGTAGTGCAGCAACTGGGCGATCTCAGTAACGACGAAATCCGGCGCTACGGGCGTCACCTGATCATGCCGGAATTCGGGATGGAAGGTCAGCGGCGGCTGAAGGCATCCAGCATCCTGCTGATCGGCACGGGCGGGCTGGGCAGTCCGCTGGCGCTGTATCTGGCGGCGGCGGGAGTCGGGCGGATCGGGCTGGTCGATTACGACGTGGTGGACGAAACCAACTTGCAGCGGCAGGTGATTCACGGGCAGAGCACCATCGGCATCAGCAAGATCGAAAGCGCCGCCCGCCGCATCCGCGACCTGAATCCCAGCGTGCAGATCGACAAGTACGAAGTGCCGCTCACCTCCGAAAACGCGCTGCAAATCATCGAGCCGTATGACGTGGTGATCGACGGCACCGACAACTTCCCCACCCGCTATCTGGTCAACGACGCCTGCGTCAAGCTGGAGAAGCCCAACGTCTACGGCAGCATTCTGCGCTTCGAGGGGCAGTTGAGCGTGTTCTACGCCAAAGAGGGACCTTGCTACCGCTGCATGTTCCCGGAGCCGCCCCCACCCGGTCTGGTGCCCAACTGCGCCGAGGCGGGCGTGCTGGGCGTGCTGCCCGGCACCATCGGCACCATGCAGGCGACCGAAGCCATCAAGCTGATCACCGGGATCGGCGAGTCAATGATCGGGCGGATGCTGCTCTACGACGCGCTGGAAATGAGCTTCACCACCATCAAGATTCGCAAGAATCCGAACTGCCGGGTCTGCGGCATCCCGCACGATCAGGTGCAGTTGATCGACTACGAGCAGTTCTGCGGCGTCCCGGCGCACGACCACGTCCCGGCGGAAGCCGAAGCCCCGACCAACGGTCACGTGGATGACGCCAACAAGCCCATCCCGCAGATCAGCGCGCAGGCGCTCAAGCAGCGCCTCGACAGCGGCGAGAACCTGTTCGTCCTCGACGTGCGTAATCCTGAAGAATGGGAGATTTCCTCGCTGGAAGACGTGACCCCGGTGGTCTGCATCCCCAAGCCGCAGATACAAATCGCGGTGGACGAAATCAAGTCCGGGCGCAAGCGCCGTGAGGATACGGTGGTCGGGCGCATCCCGCGCGACCGCGAGGTGATCGTTCACTGCCGCTCCGGTGTCCGCAGCACCGACGTGATCAAGCTGCTGCGCACGCTCGGCTACAACCCGGATCGGCTGGTGAACATGGAAGGCGGCATTCTGGCGTGGGCGCGGCAGGTCGATAGCTCCATGCCCGTGTATTGATCGGTGGTAGGGGCACGGCGCGCCGTGCCCGTTATGCCGTCTCCCCTACCGAATGTCACCAATTCGCGGGAGTTCCGCCACTATTTTGCGGGGAGTATCTCATTTAAGATACGGGTGAATTTGTGAAATTTTACACAAGTTCACGGACGAAAGTTCTGCTCCGCGATCAGACACCGCTCCTCCCCGCTCCGGGAGCGGTGTCATCGTCCATAGACCGCCTCCAAGCCGCGCCACGAATTATCCGACCACATGGCATGATTATGCCCACCGCTGAACTCGCGGTAAGTCACGTCGTAGCCCTTCGCCCGCAGCAGCGCGTTCATCTTGCGGTTGCCGTCCAGCAGATATTCCAACCTGCCCACGTCCTGCCAGATTTTCAGCGGCGCCACCGGGTGAAGTCTTGACGAAATCCACCGAGAGCATGTCGCGGCGGGGATCGTCCATCCAGAACGCGCCGGATTGACAGACCACGTGCCCGAACACATCGGCGGCGCGAAGCCCGGTGTACAGCGCCATCAACCCGCCCATCGACGAGCCAAGTATGCCGTGAACCCCCCGCTCGTCGTCCGCGCTGATCAAGTTGAGATGCTGCCCGGAGAACGGCAGGATCAGTTGAGTCAGCAAGCTAACGCTGACCTCGTTCTGCATGTACTCCATGAAGCGCGCGGCGGGCGTGCTGCTCACGAACGCCATCGCCAGCGGGCGAATCCGCCCCTCGGCGATCAGGTTGTCCACGATTACGTTGAGAGCACCCCGGTGCAGATAGTCCCAGCCGTCCCACACCACCAGCAGCGGAGTCGCTTCATCGACCGGGGGATGATAGAGGTAAATCTTCCGGTGGCTGTCGGCGATGAACTCGCCGGTTTCCAGCCAATGCTCGCTGATCGCCCCGCGCTGGACCCCCGGCTTGCGCTGAATCAAGTCCGGCGCTCGATACTGCGGCATGGTGAAATAGTGGTTGACCGCGTCAATCCCGTTGAAGACGATACGCGGATTGAACCGATCGGCGAAAGTCTCGGTGATGTCGTAGCGGAGGCTGAACTGGTAGGTGACGTAGGCGTCCGGCGGCAGTGTGATCGTGTGCGTCCAAACCTCCGGTTCCGCCTGCGTCAGCGTGATCGGCTGCGCGCTCCATCCGGTGAAATCGCCCACCAACTGCGGCACCTCGCCCTCGCCGTGCCAGACGAAGGTCGCCTGATCGCCGTCGATCAGCGGCGTGCCTTCCCGCTGCGCGCGCTCCAGCAGAGTAACCATTTTTCAACCCTTAAAGACATATCCCCAATAAGATTAGAAGGATTGGGTTTCGCCGAAAATGCTGTTAAACTTAGCCGTCAACGACCCAGAACCCGGAATAATCGCATGCCTGTCTTGTTACTGGCACGTGGCGATCAGCCGAGCCGGACACTGCTGCGCCATGCCATCGAATCTCGTTACGGTCTTGGTCCCCCCGTCCTTGAGACGCTCCAATTGGAACTCAAAGGGCGCACCCACGCAAAGATCGGTCTTTTCGCCATGTGGATGCCGCTGGAGGGAACCGTCTACTTGAAGTTCCCCAACCAGATGCGCTGGAATTTCACCGTCCGCCCAATGGGTATGATGGCGCAGCAGTATAGCTTCAGCTTTGACGGTCAGGTTTGTCGCAGGGGCGGCAGCCACGTCAGCCTGATCGACAACCCGGACGGGATCGCCTCGGCGCGCGCGCGCATCTGGGCGATGAGCGGCGTGCTGCTGACGCCGCTGGCGGAGGAGTTCGTGGAACTCCGCTCCACCGGAGAACACAGCTTCGAGGCGCTGAACCACCAGACTCAGGCGTCGATGCTGCTGCACCTGAACGACGACTTTACGCTCCAATGCACCGGCACCGACTGCCTCAACCCGTCGAGCGGCAAGCAGCAGCATTACGAGCTGCGCGTCTCGGAGGGGCAAGGCATGGTCAGCGACTTGATGCTGCCGCGCAAATTGTCGATTCTGTGGGACGATCAGGTGAATGTGGAACTCACGCCGACGGCGGTGCAGTCCAACCTCGCGCTGGACGAAAGCCTGTTCCGGCTGGAAGCCGACTGACTACTGATACCGCTCCGGCATGGGCTGGCGATGCACCTTGTAAACCTGAAACCCGCGCTTGACGTAGTTGTCCAGCGCGCGCGGGCTGTCGAGGTTGCAGGTATGCAGCCACAGCCGCCGAATGTTCGCATCCCATGCCCGCTCAATCCCGTAGCTGAGCAGGTGTTTGCCTAACCCCATCCCCTGATACGCCGGGCGCAAGCCGAAATACGCCAGCTCGGTTTCCTGCCCCTGATTCACCAGCTCGACGTAGCCCGCCGGGATGCCGCCGACGTACAGCACGTGAATCGTCGTGCCCGGCTGGGCGAGCGCCGCCTCAAGCTCCGCGTCAGTCATGACCAGCCGATCCCGCCAGCGCCAGCTTTCCCCCACCGAGCGGTAGAGGAAGCGATAGAACTTCACGTCGGGGATGTTCAACGGCAGGATGCGAACCCCGTCGCGTTCTGTATACGCGGGCGTGAACTGCTGGCGGTTGGTCATTTGCAGATACGTGATCACCAGCATTTCCGGCACATCGACCGAGCGCACCGCAGCCATCGTCACGTCCTTCCGGGATCGGGTATAATCACCCCGTTATTGTGCGAAATCCGCCCGACCTAGCAGATGGCACATTCCGCTAAAAATCAACTCGCGCGGGTTGTCAACTTTTCACAAAAAGGTTTCTCCAATGGATTTCTCGTTAACTGAAGAACATCTGCAAGCGCAAAAGATGGTGCGCGACTTTGCGGCGAAAGAAGTGATCCCGGTGATCGGTGAGTGGGATCGCAAGCAGGAGATGAATCCGACCTTTCTGCCGCGCATGGGCGAACTGGGCATTCTCGGCATCTGCATCCCGGTGCGCTACGGCGGGCAGGGCTTCGACTACGTGACGTTGGGGCTGGTCTGCGAGGAACTGGAGCGCGCCGATACCACGCTGCGGGTGGTGATGTCGGTTCACGTGGGTTTGAACAGCCTCTCGCTGCTGCAATGGGGCACCGAAGAACAGAAACAGAAGTTTCTGACACCGCAGGCGCGCGGCGAGAAGTACGCCGCCTTCTGCCTGACCGAACCCGGCGTCGGCAGCGACGTGGTCAACATGAGCGCGACCGCCCGGCGCGTGGGCGATACCTACGTCCTGAACGGCGAGAAGATGTGGATCAGCTTGGCGACCAAAGCCGATCATTTTCTGGTGGTCGCCAAAACCGACCCCGACGCCGGGCATCGCGGGATGTCCGCCTTCGTGGTCACCCGCGACATGCCCGGCGTGACCACTGGCGACATTCACGGCAAGCTGGGCGTCCGCGCCGGATCGACCGGCTGGGTCGCCATGCAGGACGTGGAAGTCCCCGCCGCCAACCGCATCGGCGCGGACGGCGAAGGCTTCAAGATCGCCATGTCCGCGCTGGATAACGGGCGCTACACTGTCGCCAGCGGCGCCACCGGGCTGATCCGCGCCTGCCTAGAGGAAAGCCTCAAATATGCGAAGGAGCGCAAGACCTTCGGCAAGCCCATCGCCGACCACCAGTTGATCAAGCAGAAGCTCGCCTACATGCAGCAGGGCTACGAAGCCGCCCGGCTGCTGTATCTGCGCGCGGGCTGGCTGAAAAATCAGGGGAGTCGCAACACCCGCGAAACCAGCCTCGCCAAGTGGTTCGCCACCGATCACAGCGTGCAGGCGGCGCTGGAAGCGGTGCAGATTCACGGCGCTTACGGCTTCAGCGACGAATACCCGGTCGAGCGCTATCTGCGCAACAGCAAGGGCGCGGTGATCTACGAGGGCACCAGCGAGATTCACCAGTTGATGCAGGCGGATTACGCGCTCGGCTACCGCTCGGATAGTCCGCTGCGCTGCGAGCTTCCGGCTTACGACGCCGATTACTGGCAGAGCGAAGCCTAGAGGATGTCGCTGTGAAGGGATGGTATAGGGGCGAGGCGTGCCTCGCCCGTTTTGCCGACCTTCGACTGCTGGCTTAGCTACTTGTGCAGCGGCAAGCTCTTGAGGATCGCGTCCGACCGCTTCTTGCGGTGACGCACCGCCAATCCGGTCAGGTTCAGCGAGTCAGCCGCAACCGCCTTCACCGCCGCTCGGTTCGCTTCATCGTGCCCGGTCGAGAACAATTCCTCGGTGAAGATGGAAAAGCGGACTTGCTGTTCCAGCAGGCGCTGATGCACCTGTCGAAGCTGATCGGCAGTGGCGCTAAAGACCATCACGGGCTGCACGAACATCGGCAGATAGCGGTTGCCGGATGCGTCCTCGTAGTCCTCCCCCATCACGTCGGGCGACGCCGCGATTCCGCTGACCAGAAATGCGGTCATGTTGAGCTTCTGCCATGTGGGCAAGTCCTCGCGCAGCACCACCGCGATTTTGGTATCGAACTGCATCAGATTGTCTCCTTACCCTGTCGGCAAGGATCATATGGCAGTTCAGGGATGTGCGTCTTGTGTAAAGTTGCGGTCTTTGACGTATTGACCGGGCGGCACGCCGACCATGCGCTTGAAGCGTTGGGTGAAATGGCTCTGGTCGGCGAATCCGGTTTCCAGAGCGACCTCGACGATGGGGACGCCGCTCGCCAGCAGGCGGCGCGCGTGACGGATGCGGATGCTCTCCAGATAGGCGTGGGGCGGGATGCCGAATTGATCGCAAAACAGGCGCGACAGGTGGTAGGGGCTGAGCGCCGCGACCCGCGCGAGTTGGTTCAGCGAAAGATCGTCGGCGTAGTGCGCTTCAAGATAGTCGCGGACGCGGCGAATTGCCGCGCGGTTGGGCTGCGGCTCGGCGGCGCTGATCCGCGCGTCAGCGTAGCGGGTGATCAGCGTGGTCAGGAACGCCAGCAAATGGGTCTCACTGGGCAGGCTGGATTCCGGGGCGAGCAGCGCTTGATGCAGGCGCAAAAGCTGGGTTGCCAACTCCGGGTCGTAGACCACCGGATCGCTGAAAAAGGGAAGCGGCTGGCTGCGCCCGGTGATCTGGCTGGCGGCATCACGCATCAACTCCGGCGACGGATAAATCGCCTTCCATATGAAGCCGCCCTGCGCGGCAGGCTCGCCGGTATGCGGTTCGTCCGGGTTGAGGATGATCACGCCGCCGGGCGCGGTGCGATGCTTGTCCCGTCGGTAGGAGAAGGTTTGCAGCCCGCTTTCGATAATGCCGAAGACGTAAAACTCGTGGACGTGGCGCGCATAGCGATGCCGGACGAATTTGGCTTGCAGGAATTCCAGATCGTACACGTCGGGGCGGCTGTAGAGCCGCGCCCATTCATCCGGCATACCGCTATGCTCCTGCCCTGCCGCGCAGAGGGCATCCCGCTCTCTGCGCGGTCATCGTAAGCCGACTATTCGATGTCGATCAGTTCCACCTCGAAGATCAGCGTGGCGTTGGGCGGGATCACGCCGCCTGCCCCGCGCGCTCCGTATGCGAGATGCGGCGGAATGGTGAACTTGTAGGTCGAGCCAACTTGCATCAACTGCAAGCCTTCGGTCCACCCGGCGATCACCCCGTTGAGCGGGAAGCTGATCGGCTCGTTGCGCTTGTACGAGCTGTCGAACTCCTTGCCGTCCGGGAAAGTGCCCCGGTAGTGAACCACCACCGTGTCACTGGCGTTCGGTTTCGCGCCGGTGCCCGGCTTCTGCACCTCGTACTGAAGCCCGCTCGCGGTTTTCTGAACATTTGCCATGCTGTCCCCCTCTCACGGGCTGGTCGTGACTTCGGGAGTCACGGCTTCAGTGGCGGTCGCTTCCGGCGTCACCATTTCAGTGGCGGTTGCTTCCGGCGTAACTGCTTCCGTCGATAGGGCGGTCGCCGCAGGCGTTGCGGCTTCGGTCGCTTCGGCGGTGACTTCCTGCGTCACACCCTGCGACGGGATCGCCAAGAGTTCGACCTCGAAGATCAGCGCGGCGTTGGGCGGGATCACGCCGCCTGCGCCCTGCGCGCCATACGCCAGTTCCGGCGGCAGATAGAAGATGAACTTGGAGCCGACCGGCATCAACTGCACGCCTTCCGTCCAGCCGGGGATCACCTGATTCAGCGGGAAGGTCGCGGGCTGCCCGCGATCATACGAGCTGTCGAACACGGTGCCATCCATCAGCGTGCCGCGATAGTTGACCGTAACCGTGTCGGTCTCTCCCGGCTTGGGTCCGGTGCCCATCACTTCGACTTTGTATTCCAGCCCGCTGGCGGTGGTGATCACGTCGGGATCGGCTGCTTCGGTCGCCATGAATGCCGCGCTGGTCGCCTGCGCCTGCACCGCAAACGTGGTCGCGGTCGCGTTCAAAGCGACCTGCGTCGACTGGAGATTTGCCGCGACCTGCGTCTGGACGGCGTAGGTGGGCGCGCGGACGGTGATCATATCGTTGGTCGCCTGTGCGATCTGTGCGTTGGATTGTGCCGAGGCAGCCAATCCCAGCACCATCACCACGATGGCGATCACGGCAAGAGAAAAGACAGTCGCGGTGGTTCGGTCTTTGAACACAATTTTTCCCTTTATCGGTAAAACTTCAACACGGCGCAAAAGGATACCACGTTTTGGAGCGCTGCTGCTACAATGGGCATCGGAGGACTGGAAAACGATGAAACTCGTCTGCTTTGGAGACAGCCTGACGTGGCTCGGCTACGGCGGCAGCTATTACGAGGAATTGGTCAAGCTGCTGCCCCAGCACCAGTGGATCAACGCGGGGGATGGCGGCAATACGGTGATCAATCTGCTGCGCCGGGTCGATGACGACGTGCTGAGTCACCAACCCGACGGCGTGTTCCTGATGGTCGGCGGCAACGACGCGATTTCCTTCAGTCAGCCCAAGACCCGCTCCTATTATCGGCAGGCGCAGGGCATCCCCGACGGCGTGGTGACGCCGCCGCAGTTCGAGCAGGCGTACCGCGACCTGCTGACCAAATTGCAGCTTGCCCACGTGGTCGTCTGGATCGGCTTGGAGCCGTGCGAATACAACCTCGAAGTAGTCGCCGCCTTCCGCGAATATAACGCGCGCATCCAGACCATTGCCCGCGCCTTCACCCTGCCCACGCTGGACTTGATGGGCGCTTTCCCGCCCGGCGACCTGCCGGATCGCCCGCCGCTGGAGATCGGCTACATCCTGACCATTGGCGCGCGCGAGAAACGCGGCTGGCACGACTACGAATCCGCGCGCAAGGCAGGCGGATTCCGTTATACCTTTGACGGGATGCACCTCATGCCCGAAACCGCCCGCCAGATGGCAGCATTGATCGCCGCGTTCATCGAAGAGCAGTTAGTCGATCAGCAACTTTGCGCTCCCGCGCCGCGTATTACCCATTGAATCGAAGCGCTGAGAAGGAGCAAATCCCAATGGGTTGTGGGCGCGCAATTCTGTGCATTATCTTTCCGCCGCTGGCGGTGATCGACCGGGGCTGCGGGACGTTTCTGATCGTGCTGCTGCTGACGGCGGCGGGCTGGGTTCCCGGTGCAATCGCGGCGCTGCTGCTCAACTACATGGCAGCCAATTAAGCCGCTGATGGGCAAAGAAATCCCTCTCGGTTGCGAGAGGGATTTTTCATTCACCTGAACGGCTCGCCTTAATCGCCCGCCGCGCGGCGCGAGAGCGTCGGCGTTACTGCCTCGTCGGATTCAGCCGACAGCTTCAGCGCCACCACGAACAGCCATTGAATCAGCGAACCGATGGTGATCCGCTCGACCAGCCCGAACAGCGTGAAGCCGCCGGTCGCTGCCGCCGCCCCGAAGCCGCCGGAGACGAACATCACGGCGAACGTCACCAGCGAATAGGTCGCGTAGCCTTTGAATTCCGGCTGCTTGCGGAACCAGAGCGCGGCGGAAAGCGTGGCGATCATCGACCCCAGCGCCGCAACGCCCGCGAACACGATGTGGAACGTCCCGGTAGTAGTCACCGCCGCCTGCGCGCCGCCGGGGTCTTGCGGGAAAAAGAGCTGAAGCAGCACGCCCGCAGCGCCCGCCGCCATCAGCGCCACACCCGCCACCATGCCGCCGACCCGGCTGCGCGAGCTGGCAGCCGCCTTCCGAAACAAGCCCACCGCAAACGCGATCACCAGCAGGTTATAGACCAGAAAGAAAATGTCGAGCAGCCCTTTATTCGGCGCGCCTGCGGCGGTGAGTTCGCTCACCGGCTCGGTCAAGTGATCGTAGCCGGGGCGCAGCGCCCCGCCCAAAATCACCGCCGCCACGTAGACCACCGGAGCCAGAATCCCACAAACCATCAGCCAGTTTCGTTTCATTGCATCCCCCTGACTCTTTGGGAGAAGCTTAGCCAGCCGAAACCCTCGCCGCCGGGACGAAGATCACGACTTCGCGCGACAAAATTAATCGAATCACTTTTTGATTACTTCTTTCCGGCTGCGGTACAATCTTCGTCACTATTGACCGTCAACCACCCTCAGTACGATGGACTGAGGATTTTGTACTTGTGGAGGTTATTTTGACTATTGTCGTATTGACCCGAAGCACGCCGGATACCGCCGCCAAAGTCGAGGTGGACGGGAACGGCAGTGTCACATGGGGCGACGCCGCAACGGTGGTCAACCCGTGGGACGAATATGCGCTGGAAGAAGCCATCCTTCAGTCGAAGGCGGGCGGCGGAAAAGCGGTGGTCGTCGCCATCGGCGCGGAGATGCACAACGAAGCGCTCAAGCACAGCTTGGCGATGGGGCTGGACGAGGCGGTCGCGCGTGGAGGATGCCGCGCTGCAAGACCCGGACTCGCTGGCATATGCGACCGCCGCCGCTGCCGCCGTCAACAAGATCGGCGACGTGAGCCTCGTGATCTGCGGCAAAGAGAGCGTGGACGTGGGCACCGACCAGCACATCTACCAGATCGCGCGCAAGCTCGGCTGGATCATGCTCAGTTCGGTCTCGAAGATCGTCGCCATCGACTTCGCCGCCAAGACCATCAAGGTCGAGCGGCTGCTGGAAGAAGGCAAGCAGATGGTGACCAGTCAGCTCCCCGCCGTGATCAGCGTGATGAAGGACATCAACGAGCCGCGCTATCCATCGTTTATCGGCATTCGCAAGGCATCCAAAGCGGTGATTCCGGTGTGGTCGCTGGCGGATTTGGGCATCGCCGCGCCCGCGCAGCACACCCGCGTCGCCGCCTTCCGCAATCTGCCGCCGCGCGACAGCAAGTTTGAACTGATCGACGGGACGCCGCAGGAACAGGCGGTGAAGCTGGTTGACCGTCTGCTGGAGGAGAAAGTATTATGAGCGCCGTTTTCACGTGGATTGAAACCCTGCACGGCAAAGCCATCCCCGCGAGTTGGGAAGCGCTGGCAGCGGGCAAGATGCTCGCCGATCAGTTCGGCGTGCCGCTGACCGCGCTGGTCTTTGGAGCCAACGCGCAGGCGGTCGCCGCCGAAGCCGCGCAGTATGGCGCAGCCAAAGCGCTGGTCTGCGACGACGCGACCCTCAAGGATTATCGGCTGGAACCCTATGCCGCCCTGCTCACCAAGCTGGTCAATCAGCAGCAGCCCAAAGCCGTGGTCGCCGCCGCGACCAGTCGCGGGCGCGAGCTGCTGGCGGCGTCGGCAGCCGATACGGATAGCCCGCTGCTGGCGGACGTGCTCAAGCTGAGCGTGGGCGCGAACGGGATGCTCGCCGCCGAGCGCACCGTCTACTCTGGCAAGGTCTTAAGCGACGCCGAAGTCGTCTCCGGCGCGACCCAGTTCGTGAGCGTGCGCTCGCGCGCCTTCAAAGCTGCCGATCCGCAGGCGGGCGCGTCGGCTGAAGTCACCGCCGTTACCCCGGCGCTGAGCGAAGACCAGATCGCCACCAAAGTGGACTCCTTCGAGGAAGACACCGGAACCGTCAACCTGACCGATGCGGCGATCATCGTCTCCGGCGGGCGTGGCATGGCGAATAACCCGAAAGAGCCGCCCTCCGGCGTCGATGGCGACC
Organism: uncultured Chloroflexia bacterium; assembly: GCA_963814185.1. GTDB lineage: Bacteria > Chloroflexota > Anaerolineae > Aggregatilineales > Phototrophicaceae > Flexifilum. The sequence goes on from CAWFCF010000004.1 coordinate 2,561,298, forward strand.
CGGCGGTGTGGAAGGCGAAGGACGGCTTTGCCAACGTGATCCAGCCGCTCGCCGATTTGCTCGGTGCGGCGGTGGGCGCCAGCCGCGCGGCGGTCGATGCCGGATACATCCCCTACGCCCATCAGGTCGGGCAGACCGGGAAAGTGGTCTCGCCGGATGTGTACATCGCCTGCGGCATCTCCGGCGCGATCCAGCATCAAGCCGGGATGCGCACCAGCAAGATCATCGTCGCCATCAACAAGGACGGCGAAGCGCCGATCTTCAAGATGGCGCGCTACGGCTTGGTCGGCGACCTGTACCAGATCGTCCCCGCCCTCACCGCCGAGGTCAAGAAGCGGCTCGGCAAATAACCACGCTCCGTAGGGGCGCACGGCGTGCGCCCCCATTTTTCCACACAATCGCGGTTCGTGTAGGGGCATGGCGCTGCCATGCCCAAATATCCCCTCTTGCCCGCCGAATGTGAAAAATCAGCCCAACTCGCGGCAGTTGATCCTTCAAGCACCGCCGAGAATCGGGTATAATAGGAAATACACGGGGGTGAACTAGATTCGACGTTAGAGGCTGAGACCGTGTTGCAGGTCGTGGTGCCTGACCACGTTAAAACGGGCACGGCTATAAATGCCAACGATAACCAAACTGCTTTCGCTTACGCAGCCTAAAACTGCCTGAGTGAGGGTGCTGGGTCAAAGTAACCCAGCCGTCCGTCCCATGCGTTTCCGTCCGCGTGGATTGATGGGCGTCACTAAAGACGGGATGCTGCTGCTGTCACGCCGATAACCAGCCGCTTAAGACCCATCGGCTAGCCGAGCGCGTACCACGTTGGCTGGGGCTACGCTCCGCGAAACTAAACAGCCGACTAAACCTGTAGACGCATTGCCTCGATTCCTACGGACCGGCTTGGCAGAGAGCCGCACCTCCAAACTACTGGATGGCTATGCCATCCAGCAGACAGGACCTCGCTCAGTGAGCGGGGTCTTGTGTTTCTAGGGACAAGTCCTCTCTTGCCCTTTGCCCCTGCTTTGGTACACTGGAACCGCTTTTTTCGGTTGTCGAGACCTTCGTCCATGAAACAGTTCGTTCAATCGCTCGCGCTGATCGGCTCCTGCATCCTGCTGAGCGCGTGCAATTTCTTCAGCCAGCCGGTCGATTTACAAACCGAAGGGCTTCAAAACGAGCAGGCGGGCACCCAGATCGCGCTGGTGCGCGCCAGCGCCACCGTCAACGCGGATCGCATGGAGGTCACGCTCAACAGTGTGCAGACCGCCGTCGGCGAGGTCAATCTGCAAAGCACCCGCATCGCCGCCACGCTGATCGCGCAGGGCACGCCCTTCATCGACGGCAATCTGATCACACCGGTCGTCCCGACCGAAGCCGTGCAGCAGCAAAGCGCGGGCAGCCCCATCCCGCAGATCGCCAACCCGCTGCTGACGCCCGGTTCGCAAGCGAACACCGTGCCGCAGGTCAGTGGACAGGGCAGCGCGCAGGGGGATAGTCCCCTGCTGCCCGGCACGCCCACCACACCCGATCAGCCGCCTGCCGACACCGGCAGCGCCGCCCTGAGCAGCATTCAGCTCGCGGCGCAGGTCGGCGGTGACGACTGCCCGATCAACCCAACCACCAGCTTCACCGACGCCGACACCGACATCTACGTGACCGCCAACGCGAACATCGCCGCCAACGCGACCCTCACCGCCAGCTTCGCCCTCAACGGTCAGGAAGTCAAGACCTACACGTGGTCGCCCGGCTTCGCCGTGAACGGTGCCTGCATCTGGTTTCACATGCCCTCGTCAGAAGTCGCGTTCACGCCCGGAAGCTGGACGGTTCAACTGACCGTCGATGGCGCAGCCGTCGGCGCGCCGATTGCGTTTACCATCGTCACCAGCACGCCTAGCCAGATCAACCTCACGCCCGAATCCGGCGGCTGACCATTCGTCCAGTTACCGCCCGTGCCAAAATCCGCTATAGTGCAGAGTGTCGAAGGCGGAAACCAAACTCGATGGATGCTGTGCCCAAGCGCCACTTTGATTCCCGCGTCGGCGCGCGCTTTTCCGAATCAACGACATAAAGATACACAGGTGAAATAGGAATGCGTGCAATGTGGCGATACGCCTACATGACCGATGAAAACACCAAACCGGAGATCACGTGGTCGCTGGTGCAGCGGGTATTGAGTTATGCCCGCCCCTACCGCGCGCTGATCGTCGTGGGGCTGGTGCTGATCCTGATGCAGTCCGGGATCGGGCTGCTCACGCCGCTGATCGTGCGCGACCTGCTCGACCGGACGCTGCCCACCGGCGACGCCACCCGGCTCAACTGGCTGGCGCTGGGCTTGGTTTCGATTCCGGTATTTTCGAGCATCCTCGGCATCATCATCCGGCGCGTGAACTCGCGTATCGGCGAGGGCGTGATCTACGACCTGCGCGTGAGCCTGTTTTCGCACTTGCAGCGCATGTCGCTGCGCTTCTTCACCAACACTAAATCCGGCGAACTCATGAGCCGCCTCAACAACGACGTGGTCAACGCCCAGACCGCCATCAGCGACACCATCGTCGGCATCATCACCAACTCGGTGCAGTTGGTCGCCACCCTCGGCGTGATGCTGGCGCTTGACTGGCGGCTGACCATCCTCGGCGTGCTGGTGTTCCCGCTGTTCATCTTCAGCGCCCGCGCGATCGGCTCCAAGCTGCGGGAGATCGCCCGCGAATTGATGGATTTGAACGCCGAAATGAATGCGATCATGGCGGAGACCTTGAACATCAGCGGCGCGCTGCTGGTCAAGCTGTTCGGGCGGCGTCAGGTCGAGGTGGATCGCTTCGCGCAGCGAGCGGCGCGCGTCCGCGACATCGGCGTGCAGCGTTCGGTGCTCAGCAGCCAGTTCTGGGCGCTGCTCGGCGGCGCGGGCGTGATCGGCTCGGCGCTGGTCTACTGGCTCGGCGGGCATCTGGTGCTGAGCGGCGCGTTCACCATCGGCACGCTGGTCGCCTTCGGCGCGTATCTTTCTCAGCTTTACGGTCCCATGCAGTATTTGGTGGACGTTCCGGTCGAATTTTCGACCTCGATGGTCAGCTTCGAGCGCGTGTTCGAGATCATCGACCTGCCGGAGGAGATCGAAGACAAGCCGGACGCCCTCACCTTGACCCAGGTGCGCGGCGGCATGGTCTTCGAGGACGTGACCTTCCGCTATGCCAAAACCGAGTTCTGGCTTGCTGAGCGAGGTGCGGCGGCATGGTCGGATGGAGAACGTGCGCGCGGTGCTGTCCGGCAGCGACGCCAAGCCCGCGCTGGTGATGAACGCCGACGGCGTCAAGCCGACGCAGGCGCGCGAGCTGGCGCTGGAGCATCTGTCCTTCGAGATCGAGCCGGGTCAGCTTGCCGCGCTGGTCGGCCCCAGCGGCGCGGGCAAGACCACCCTCACCTACCTGATTCCCCGCCTCTACGATCCCACCGAAGGGCGCATCCTGCTCGACGGGCATGACCTGCGCGACCTGAGCCTCGCCTCGCTCACGGAGGCGGTGGGCATGGTGACGCAGGAAACCTACCTGTTCCACGACACCATTTTGACCAACCTGCTCTACGCCAAGCTGGACGCGACTCACGAGCAGGTGGAAGCCGCCTGCCGCGCCGCCAACATCCACGATTTCATCAGCGGGCTGCCCGACGGCTATAACACCATCGTCGGCGAGCGCGGCTATCGGCTCAGCGGCGGCGAGAAGCAGCGCCTCGCCATCGCCCGCGTGATCCTGAAAGACCCGCGCGTGCTGGTGCTGGACGAAGCCACCAGCCACCTCGACAGCCAGTCCGAGGCGCTGATTCAGGACGCGCTCGAAACCATTATGGAACGCCGTACCAGCATCGTAATCGCCCACCGCCTCAGCACCATTCTGGCAGCCGACCTGATTCTGGTGATGGATCGCGGGCACATCGTCGAGCGCGGCACTCACGAGTCTCTGCTGGCGCAGGGCGGACTCTACGCCCAGTTGTACGAGACCCAGTTTCGCGGTCAGCGCGAAGCCACCTGAACCACCGACTCAATAGAGCCGTCTTCAAGTTTTGCCGCTGGCGGTTTAAACCGCCAGCTATAGGAATTTAGCGACCCGCCGAAGCTCATTGGTTCTCCGCCGCCCCTTCAGTGGGCGGCTAGGTTTCTGGTAGCCACAGGTTTAAACCTGTGGCGGCAAATACCGGACTCTCTGACCCCGCCCCCTAACGACCGAATATCGCCCCTTGAGAACCTTTAACCAGACCTTATCAAGTCCGGCACTATATTCGGCGCGTGACCAATGGTAGAATCACGCTGTACTCTGTGAGGTTCTCCCTTGCGCGCCGACATTCAAAAGAACGTCCGCTTCAACTTCACCGTCAACGTCATGGACGGTGCTTTTTTTGGCTTGGGACTGGGTTTCACCTCCTACATCACCGTGATCCCGCTGTTCGTCTCCACGCTGACCGATTCCAGCGTGCTGATCGGCTTGATCGCCGCCATGCACATGATCGGCTGGCAGTTGCCCCAGTTGCTCACCGCCAACCGAGTGTCCCGGCTGCGCCGCTACAAGCCGATGGTCGTGTTGATGACCCTCAACGAGCGCGTCCCTTTCTTCGCGCTGACGCTGGTCGCGCTGGCGCTGCCCGGCATGTCCCGCAGCCTCGCGCTGATCCTCACCTTCACCTTCGTGATCTGGCAGGCGATGGGCGGCGGCTTGACCGGGACCGCGTGGCAAGCCATGATCGCCAAGATCATGCCTTCGGAACTGCGAGGGACTTTCTACGGTGCGCAGTCGGCGGCGGCGAATTTGCTCAGCAGCGTGGGTGCAGTGGTGGGCGGCGTGATTCTGGAACGGATCGCCGCGCCCAACAATTTCGCGCTCTGCTTCCTGATCACAGGCATCGTGATGATCATCTCGCTGAGCTTTCTGGCGTCCACCCGCGAGCCGGATGCGCCCCCCGCTCAGGAAACCTCGCTCAATACGCACGAATTCTGGCACGAACTGATCCGCATCTTGCGCAGTGACAGCGGCTTCCGCCTGTTCCTCAGCGCGCGGATGCTGGCGCAGGTCGCCGCCGTTGGCACCGCCTTCTTCACCATCTACGCCGTCCGCAGCTTCGGCATGGACGTGGGCACCGCAGGCATCATGACCGGCGTGATGCTGCTGGGGCAAACCGTCGCCAATCCGATCTTCGGCTGGTTTGGGGATCGTCACAGCCACCGCGCCATGTTCGCCATCGGCGTGCTGTTGGCGGGCAGCAGCGCGGCGCTGGCGATGGTCGCGCCCAGCATGGAATGGTTCTACGCCGTGTTCGCGCTGGCGGGCGTGGCAGGCGCGGCGCTGTGGACGACTGCGATGGCGATGACCGTCGAGTTCGGCGCCGAAGAACAGCGCCCCTACTATATTGGGCTGACCAATACCCTCACCGCCCCGGCGACCTTGGTCGCGCCGCTGATCGCGGGCTGGATGGCGGACGCCATCAGCTATCAGGCGATGTTCGGCGCGGCGGCGGTCTGCGGCTTGCTCACCATGCTGATCGTGATCGCCATGCCCGACCCGCGCAAGCACTACACCGGGGCGCTGGTTCCCGCGTCGCCCTACGTAGAATAATCGGCGCGCTTCCCTGATGGCTTGGGACGCCCCGCTTCGGGCGAAGTCCCAAAGCGGGCGCTGAGATTCAATGTTGTTAAACACTTTAAATCGCTTTTATATAAAATTTACAAGATTTATCTCCAAATTGAGAGAAAATTGAATTAAGATAACACTTAGGAAGTTGCGTAACGAAAGCTGTTTTCGCCTAAGACTGAAGGGGAAAAAGCAATGAGTTAATATATACCACGTACCCGTAAGGCGTGGGTCATCCTTTTACTGCTGTTGGTTATTCCGCTTTCTACTGCATTACCCGTATTTGCGGCGATGTCCGCTGAAATCAACGACGTTTCGCGCACGGGCTGCATCATCGACGTAAACCTTACCGTCGGCGACGCTGGCACCTATTGGCTTCAGATTTGGGATGACGGTGTCATCACCGACGCTCAGTCCTTCGCCGCAACCACCGGGCAAACGCTGGACGTGTTCTACACCATCAAGCACGCGGCAGGCACCGGCGCCCCCGGCATCGGCATTGTGATCTCCGATGGTCCCACCCCCGGCGCCGCGTTTGCTTTGGTCGATCCTTTCATCTACCCCGACGATGTAGCCAATAGCTGCGCGGCAGCTTTCGCAGGCAGCCTGCCGTGCATCGCCATTCCCGATGGCTCGGTGGTCGGTCAGTTGATCAGCCCGACTGAAGTCTTCTGGGCGCCCGGCAAGATTTCCCCCGACGTTAGCCTCAGCCCGACTCCCGACGAGCAGAAGTTCTGGGTGATCGGAGAAGATGACAGCGGTCAATACTACAAGATCATCCTCTCGTGCCAGTACGTCTGGGTGCCGGTCGGCACGATGGCGCCCGCCTTCGACGACCCGGTCTGGCAGGGGACTCCGCTGCCGACTCTGTACCGTCAGCTAAGCAAATCAGGTTCAATCAGTAAAAAGACGCCCCCGTTAAACGGGGCGTCTTTTTTGCGCTAGGACTGCCTGTGCGTTTTTGCATATTGAACCGCTCCCGCTTGTGAAGGTGAGCCGCTGTAGGGGCACGGCGATGCCGTGCCTGAGTTATCGCGCCCATACCTAATCTCGCCATTGAATGCGTAAGAAATGATGCTATACTGATCGATAGGGAAATAGACGAACCCACACCCATCCTCGTTTTTCTTCCCTGCCTCGGCGCAGGGTTTTTTCTGCTTGGAAGTGAGTACACAGCGTTTCACCGCTGGTGAGGTTTTATGAATTTTGACGCTTTTAACCTGCATCCTGAACTGATGCGGGCGATTTCCGAACTGGGCTTTGAAACGCCCACGCCAATTCAGGAACAGGCAATTCCGCCGCTGATCGAGGGACGCGACATGCTGGGTCAGGCGCAAACCGGCACCGGCAAGACCGCCGCCTACGCCTTCCCGCTGCTGGAAAAGCTCGACTTTTCGCAGCGCTGCGTGCAGGGCTTGATCCTCGCGCCCACCCGTGAGCTTGCCAGTCAGGTTGCGGACGCCCTCTACGAGTACGGTAAGCATCTGGGCGTGCGCGTGCTGGCGATCTACGGCGGATCGTCCTACTCCCGCCAGATCAGCCGCCTCGAACACGGCATTCACGTCGTGGTCGGCACGCCGGGGCGCGTCATCGACCTGATCGACAAGGGCGCGCTCGACCTGAGCGGCGTCAGCTATCTGGTGCTGGACGAAGCCGACGAAATGCTCAAAATGGGCTTCATCGACGACGTGGAAACCATCCTCAGCCGCACGCCCGACCAGCGTCAAACCGCCTTGTTCTCCGCTACGCTGCCCACCGAGATCCGGCATCTGGCGAAGAAGTACATGCACGACCCGCTCACCGTCGCCATCGAGCAAAAGACGCTGACCGTCCCGCAGGTGGAGCAGCGCTACTATCTGGTCGATGAATTGTCCAAGCTGGCCAGCGTGTCTCGCCTGCTGGAAGTCGAAGAGATCAGCAGCGCGCTGATCTTCGCGCGCACCAAGATCGGCGCGGCGCAGCTTGCCGACGAGCTGCTGGCGCGCGGCTTCGCGGTCGAGGCGCTGCACGGCGACATGGCGCAGGACGCCCGCGAGACCGTCATGCGTCGCTTCCGTCGCGGGCAGATCAGCGTGCTGGTCGCCACCGACGTTGCCGCGCGCGGTCTGGACATCGAAGACGTATCCCACGTGATCAACTACGACGTGCCCTACGACGCCGAGGACTACGTGCATCGCATCGGGCGCACCGGGCGCGCCGGGCGTGAAGGCATCGCCATCACGCTGGTGACGCCGCGCGAGCGCCGCTGGCTCAAGACCATCGAGGTCTTCACCAAGCAGCAAATCCAGCGCGGCACCATGCCCACCCCAGCCGACGTATACGCCCGCCGCGATGGACGCTTCTCCGTCGCGCTCGAAACCCTGCTGGCGGAAACCGACCTCGGTCGTGAGCTTTCGGTCGTGAATTGGCTGCTGGAGGCGGGCTACGACGCCGCCGAAGTCGCCGCCGCCGCCATTCGCATCGCCCGCGCAAACGAGTTGCAGCGCCCGGTCGAGGACATCCGCGAGCCGAAAGAGTACCGCGAGCGTGAGCGCAGCGGCGAGTTCCCGCGCCGCCACACGCACAGCAAAAATGAGCCGGGCATGGTTCGGCTGATGCTCAACGCCGGGCGGCAGCACGGCATTCAGCCGGGCGACGTGGTCGGCGCGATTGCAGGCGAAACCGGCATTCCCGGTCGCGCCATCGGCGCTATCGACATCCACGCCGAGGAGACTTTCGTCGATGTCAACGAAATCCACGTGGATCGCGTGCTGCGCCGGATGCAGCAGCGCACCATGCGCGGTCGCCAAGTCACGCTCAAACGCGCGTAATCGTCACGTTTTGTAGGGGCAGACCTGTGCGTCTGCCCTTGTGCTGGTAGGGGCGCACCGCCGTGCGCCCAAACGAGGGTCGTCTACCGGAGTAACGGCATGGCGCTGCCGTACCCTTTTCATTTCAAATCAAAAACGCCACCCGGTTGGGTGGCGTTTTTTTGTTTCCAAGTGAATTAGGAAATCGCAACGACGCTGCTGGCTTGCAGCCCCTTGGGACCCTGCTCAATCGTGAACTCGACCTTTTGTCCTTCTTCGAGCGAACGATAGCCGCTTCCGGTGATCGCCGAATAATGAACGAAAACGTCGGGACCACCCTCACGGCTGATGAACCCAAATCCCTTGGTGGCGTTAAACCACTTGACGGTACCCTGAATGCGATTGGACATGCCGCATTCCTCCTTAGGAATACACCTCTTGCGAGGTCAGTAGATGGAAATAGAACGGCTTGCCCTCAATCAACATCCGAAAACCGTCGTTGCGAAACGAGTAACGTTCTACAAGAGATTATTATACTGATTTTTTTACACCTGTACAGGGACATTGTTTACTTTCTCCAGTACCAGAAAATGCGATAAGCCGAAACTGTCCAGCGGCGTGCCTTCGACCCCTTGCAGCACCCCGCGCAGCACCTGCCCCGCCCCCCCGAACCGAGCGATTAAATTGTCATACGCGCCGTAGATGCGCTGGTGTGTGATCACCCGCACCGGGCAGCCCTCGAACAGCCTCAGCAGCCCGCGTTTCGTATAGGCGCGCACGTGCGGCGCAAGTCGGTTGCGCCACACGTCCGGCAGATAGTTGATCAGCGGCGTATTCCCGAAGTGATAGTCGCCCTTCCAGTAATGCCCGTGAGTCTCGAAGAAGTACCAGCGGTTGGGCACGAAAATCACCAGCCGACCGCCCGGCTTCAGCACCCGCACCAGTTCCCGCGCCGACGCCCGATCATCCGCGACGTGTTCCAGCGTCTCGTGCGAGAGGATCGTGTCGAATCGGTCGCTTTGATAGGGCAGATGCTCGTTGGCGGCGACCACCGCGTGCGGCGTGGTCTGCTGCGCTTCCAGCGCCCGCGCGAACTCGTACTCGATGCCCTCGACCTGCGCCGTGTAGCGCTCGATGAACTTCGAGGTGTACATCCCCACGCCGCATCCGGCGTCCAGCACCCGCGCATCGCGCAGCGTCGCCCATCGCGCGATCATCTGCAAGCGGCGCTCCTGCCCCGCCCGCCACACGTAGCTCGGTTCGCCGCGCAGTGCGGCAAGCTCAGATGGCATTCCAACTCCGAGTTAAAAGGGAAAGGTTAAAAGTCGAAAGTGTGACTACTTTAAACTTTTGACTTTGAACTTTCAACTATAAGTAGGGCTGTCGATTGGCGTTCCGCTCGATGCGGCTGGCAGCCGCCAGCGCCAGCTTGGTCTTGGGGCGACCAAATCCGGTCAAGGCGGCGACCGTCTCCGGCGACTTGAGCGGCAGCAGCAGCGTGACCGTCGTGCCTTTGCCTTTCACGCTGTCGATACTCAAGCTGCCGTCCAGCAGTTCCGAGCGCTCCCGCATGTTGACCATCCCCAGACTGGAGCGCGCCTCGTAATTTTCGTTGACCTGCTCCACGTCAAAGCCGACGCCGTTATCCGCAATCTGGATGATCGCCAGCTCGCCCTGTCGCATCGCCGAGACGCTGACCAGCTTGGCTTGGGCGTGCTTGCGGGCGTTGTTGACTGCCTCCTCCACGATGTCGAAGATCACGCCCTGCTGCTGAAAGTCCAGCCGCTCCTCAACGTCGTGTTCTACCCGAACCGCCACCGCCTGCTCGTACATCTCGTAGGTTTTGGTCGCAAGCTGGTTGAGCGCGGCGGATAAGCCCTGCGTTTCCAGCACCAGCGGGCGCAGCGTGAACAGCATGTGCCGGATTTCGGTGGTGGTGCGCCGCGCGAGGTCTTCGACCTTCTTGATCTCGTCCGGCACTTGCTCCGGCGACTTCTTGAACAGCTTGCGGATGTAGCTCATGCGCATCGCAATCGCGGCGACGCTCTGGGTAGGTCCGTCGTGCAGATCGCGCGCGAGCTTCTTGCGCACTTCCTCGTCCACGTCCACGATCCGCTCTTTTTCCTCGATCAGGTTGTGATACAGCACCGCGTTTTGCAGCGCCAGCGTCGCCTGAGCGCCCAGAGCGGTCAGCAGCTCGCTGTGATCTTCCGTGAAAGCGTTGGGGGTATCGCTGCCGTAGACCAGCACGCCGAAGTTGTCGAACCCGGCGCGCAGCGGGATGCAGAGCATGGATTTGCAGCCCTGAAACGCCACGAAGTATTGCAGTTCCGGGTCGTTGAGCGCGTCGATGCCGAAAACCGGGAGCGCTTCGTGCAGCGCCTGCCCCACGATGCCGTCGGTGCCGTTGATCACGCGGGCATCGTCCGCGCGCGTGAAGCGCCGCGACGACACCACGTGCAGCTTATTGTCGTCCACGTGGAACAGAAATACGCCCGCGAACAGACTCGACGCCTCGTGTTCCGGCAGCCGCAGCCCCAACCGCCCGGCTTCGATCACCGTGTCGAGGACTTTCTTGTAATTGAGGGTCGAACTCATGGTGTAGGTCAGGTCGGAAATGGCGCGCGTCCGCTTGCGAATGTCTTCGAGATGCGCATCTCTCGATAGGTCGATTTCGGCAGCGTGACGGCGCAGCCCGCCGAGATCGAGATCGTAGGCGTAGCCGACCAGCACCACCAAGACCGCGATCAGGATCAGCGCCAGCAGCCCGGTAGCATTGATCGCGCCGGTGAAGATCAGCGCCGCCGCCATCGCCGCGCACACGCCGACGCTTTGCGCTATCGTCCAGCGCAGTTCCGGGCGGATCAGGTTCGCCATCATCAGCCCGCCGCCCGCCGTGATCACCACGAACGGATTGCCGCCGCTCACCATGCCGAACAGGTAGGCGAGCGCCACGTCGCCCACCAGCAGCGCCAATCGGCTGGCGCGCCGCAGCCCTTGCATCACCAGCACCAGCGTCACCATCAAGTTGATGATCACCGCAAGGACGAAAGCTGCGGGCAGTCGGTCTGCGTCAAAGCTGCCGATGGGGGTACGAAAGAGCGCCAGCACGCAGAAAATCGAGACCAGCAGCAGCCAGCGCGAACCGAACAGAAGCCGACCCGGTTCCGCCAAACTTCCTTTCACCATCAATCCTCCGCTGCTTGCCGGGAAGGAATCCCGGTGCCGCCCGCGCCGAATGACCGCAGGCAGCCGGATACCCGCTCCCGTTTTCATTATAAGTCAGGATCGCACACGATTACGAAAGCCTTCGCTCAGCCTTTGTGACGGAAAGAATTAAAACCTGAACAATCCATGAGAGTTGAGTCAAAATTAATTAACTTTGTTATATATTAAGCTCAGGATGTGTCAATCGATGAAGGAGTATGGATCATGGCGAAAACGGTAGTGGCACTCTACAGCGATTTTGAATCCGCGCGGAGCGCGGTCGAGGCGCTGGTCGATGCAGGCTTTGATCGGGGCGACATCAGCTTGATCGCCAACGACACCACCGGAGACTACGGTCAGTACTTCAAGGAAGAAATCTACGACGAGGACGTGAGCGCGGGTGAAGGCGCGGGCTTTGGCGCGGTGGTCGGCGCGCTGGTCGGGCTGGGAGTTCGCGGTGATCCCCGGCATTGGACCGGTTCTCGCCGCCGGACCGCTGGCAGCGGCGTTGATGGCGGGTATCGGCGCGGCATCCGGCGCCGTGACCGGCGGGATCGTCGCCGGGCTGGTCGATTTCGGCGTCCCGCCGGAGCACGCCGAAACTTACGCGGAAGGCGTCCGGCGCGGCGGCACGCTGGTCACCGTGCATATCACGCAGGATGAATGGGCGGATCGCGCGCAGAGCGTGCTGAATCGCTACAACCCGGTGGACATCAGCGCGCGCAGCGGCGACTGGCGCGCCAACGGCTGGGCCGGCTACGACGAAACCGCCGCCCCGCTGAGTGCCGACCAGATTCGACAGCAGAGTCAGGTGGGCGGCGGCACCACCGCAGCCGCGACCACCACCACTTTCCAGCCCTACTCGCACTACGAGCCGCAGTTCCGCACCAACTACAACCTCAACTACGTGGACTCCGGCTACGATTATTCGGTCTACGACCCGGCGTATCGCTACGGCTATACGCTGGCGACCGACCCGCGCTACGACCATTACACGTGGGCGCAGGTAGAGCCGGAAGCCGAGCGCTACTGGGTGCGGCACTACCCTAACAGCGATTGGGATCGGGTCAAGAACGCGATCCGTGATGCGTGGGAGGACGTGACCGGGCGCTAGCCGCCCAACCGATTGAAGGGGCGATGCGCTTGTCTCGCAAGCTACACTCGCCCCTCTCATTTCTCCGCCTTCGTTCTTCACTCAGCACTTGGTACTTTTTCAGTCGAACGCCACCAGCCCCTGAATCTCCTGAATCACGTGATCGCCGATGCCGCTGACCGCCAGCAGATCGTCCAGCGATGTGAACGCGCCGTGCGCCGTGCGGTAGTCGATGATCCGCTGACCCAGCACCGCGCCGATGCCCGGCAGGGTTTCCAGTTCTTCCAGCGTGGCGCGGTTCACGTGAACCAGCGAGTCGCTTGCGGTCGATGATAAGGGGACTTGCACGCTTTCGCCGCGCGCATACACGTGGACGTGATCGCCATCGTGAAGCGGAGCCGCCAGATCGATCTGCTCCAGATCGGCGTCGGCGGACGCCCCTCCAGCGGCATCCACCGCGTCCTTGATCCGGCTGCCCGCAGGCAGGCTGACCACCGTCTCCGGCTGATTCACCGCCCCGGTCACGTATACCGTGATCGGCGCGGGCGTGGCAGTCGGAGAAGCTTCGGGCGTGGGCGGCGGCGGATTGATGATGATGGTCACGGGAGCCGGGCGCGAGGCGATCAGCAGCACCGCCCCGCCCACCACAGCGGCAGCCACGATGCCCAGAGCGGCGATCAGCGCCAGCGGCGACGACCCGCGCATCAGCGATCTTTCAGCCGATAAACGAGCTTCAAGCCCGACCAGACCGCATCCACCGCCACGACCTTGACATCCACCAAGCCATTCGCCAGCCCGAATTCGCGCACGACGTTGTCGTCCAGATCAGTTGGGATTTTGGCGGACTTCTTATGCCACGAAATCCACAGCATCCCGTCGCGCGCGAGCGCCTGCTTAAGCGCCGGGAACGCCGCTTCCATATCGGCGCGGTTAGCGACGAACAGGTGCGCAAAATCCAGCGGCGCGACGGGCGGATCGACCAGCTCGACGCCTTCCGGCAGCGGGTAATCGTCCGGCGGGTTCACCAGCGCGATCCGCATCCCGGCTTTGATGCCGAGCTTCTCTACCAGCGGACGACCCGAATACCCGGCGTTCATGGGGCGAGTTCGCTTGCGGGCTGCTCCATCGGCATGATACCCACCTAGTAGCGGCGCACCAGTGATTTGTAAACGGTTGGCTGGCGGTTCTGGATCAGTTGGTATTCCTCACGGCTGCGGCGCACCTGATCGAGGTCGATGCGCGCGACCGCGTAGCCTTCCAGCGGCTCACCGGTGGATTCGTCGGTCTCGCTCGCCAGCGATGCGTGGATTTCGCCACGCGGACCGACGATCATACTTTCGCCGCCGAAGGTCAGGGTCACGTCCTCGCCTACCCGGTTCGCGCCCACCATGAACACCGCGTTCTCGTAGGCGCGGGCGCGCATGTAGGTTTTCCACTCGTCAATCGCCGACGCTTCCCAGTTCGCCAGCACGCAGATGATCTCCGCGCCGTCCAGCACGAGGCTGCGCGCCACTTCCGGGAACGCCAGATCGTAGCCGATCATCAAGCCGATGCTGCCGACTTCGGTCTCGATCACCGGAATCTTATAGCCCTCGCGGAACGCCATCCGTTCCTCGCCGCGCAGATGCACCTTGTTGTAAATTTCTTCGAGGTCGCCTTCGGGACCGATCAGGATCGCCGAGTTGTACAGCACGCTCTCGACCCGCTCCTTCGTCACCATGCCGAAGGTCACGTAGACGCCGTACTCGTTGGCGCGCTGTGCGATCAGGTTGACGGTGGGACCCGGCACCCGCTGCGCCAGCTCGGTGAAGCGCAAGCCTAGCTCGTAGCCGCTGGTCACCAGTTCGGGAAACACGATCAGATCGACTTTCTGCTGCGCGGCGATTTTGGCGATCATCTCCGACATTTTGACCAGATTGTCTTCCATCTCGCCGAGCTTCGGCTTCATTTGCGCCACTGCAACCGTAATTTCGCGCATTCAGCATCCCTTTCAGGGTAAGCAGTTCGAGTTCAAAGTTAAAAGTGGAAAGTTAAAAGAAAAGACGCATGATACAAAGCCGTTTTTAACCTTTAACTTTCTACTTGATACTGACGATTTTACCGCGTTTCATCGACCTTTGCGCAGGTCGGCGAGGGTGGCTTCGAGGCGCTCCGGCAGCGGGGATTCAAAGCACAGCCGTTCGCCCGTGCGCGGGTGATCGAAGCACAGCCGCGCGGCGTGCAGGAACTGGCGCGGCAGCGACGATTTTCGGTAGCCGTAGAGCCGGTCGCCCACAATCGGGCAGCCGATGAACGCCATGTGAACCCGGATTTGATGGGTTCGCCCGGTCAGCAGCCGCACCCGAACCAGCGTCTTGCCGTCGGCGAAGCGCTCGATCACCGTGAACTCGCTCACTGCCGGGCGGCCGTCGCGCAGCACCGCCATCCGGCGGCGGTTGGCGGGGTCGCGTCCAATCGGCGCGTCAATCCGCCCGGTGGCGGTCTTGGGCGAGCGCTCCAGCAGCGCGAGGTAAATCTTCTCGACCGTATGCTCGCGGAACTGCCCCATCAGCCGGTGCAGGCTCGGTGCGTTTTTGGCGATCAAAATCAGCCCGCTGGTGTCTTTGTCCAGCCGGTGGACGATCCCGCGCCGCTTGGGGGCGTAGCGCATCTGCGCGATCTGCGGGTAGCGCGCCAGTATCGCGTTGACCAGCGTGCCGGTCTCGTTGCCCGCGCCCGGATGCACCACCAATCCGGCGGGCTTGTCGATCACGGCGAGATCGTCGTCCTCGTAGACGATGGTCAGCGGGATCGGCTCTGGCTCGACGGCGCTGTCCTCGACTGGCGGCGGCAGATCGACCTCGATCCGCTCGCCGCCCTTGAGCTTCACGCCCGGCTTGACCGCCTCGCCGTTCACGGTGACGTGCCCGTCGCGGATCAGCGCTTGCACCTGTGTGCGGGTGAGCCGCTCGCCGAGCCGCGCAGTTACGAGTTTATCGAACCGCTCCCCCGAAGAATCCGCCGTGAACCACAATTTCTCGCTCATGTTCCGCCTCGTGATTGGCTCAAATTGGCTCACCCTGTCCCCGAATTGACCGCTTTCGAGATTATGCTACAATGAGGCTAAACTGTGCCAATCAGGAGGAAAATACTGGACTCGCTTGATTTTGCCCACGATATTGTCGATGCGGTCGAGAACAAGAAAGCCGAAAACATCGTTCTGCTCGACCTGCGCCCCGACGCCATTATTGCCGATTTTTTCGTCATTTGTACCGGGAACAGCGACCGCCAAATCCGGGCGCTCGCCGAAGGCGTGCGCGAAGCGATCAAGGAAAAGTATAGTCGCCTGCCCGTATCCATCGAAGGCGAAGCCCGCAGCGGTTGGGTGCTGATGGACTACGGCGACGTGCTGGTTCACATCTTCGGCGCAGAGGAGCGCGAGTTTTACGATCTCGAAGGCTTCTGGAGCCAAGCCAACGTACTGGTGAGCATTCAGTAGGGGCAGGTCAAGCCAACAAACCAGCCCCTTTTCCGCCACTCGCTACTCGAAAATCCAGGGATCGGTCACGCGCGACCAATCGACCAATTCTTCGGCTGTGAAGAAGTTGGCGACTTCGATCTGCCCATTTTCCACGCTGTCCGAGCCATGCACCAGATTGCGCCCGATTTCCAGCGCCAGATCGCCGCGAATGGTTCCGGCGGCAGCTTTGGCGGGATTGGTCGCGCCGATGGTGCCGCGCGCCGCCTCGACTGCGTTGGTGCCTTCCAGCGCGATCACGATCACGGGGGCGGAGGTGATGTAATTCACCAGCCCCTCGTAAAACGATTTGCCCTGATGAATGGCGTAGTGTTTCTCCGCCAGCGCCCGCGAAACCTGCATGAACTTCATGCCGACGATGCGCAAGCCGCGCTGCTCGAAGCGGCGCAGGATTTCGCCGGAAAGACCGCGCTGCACCGCGTCCGGCTTGATGATGATAAGCGTGCGTTCCACGAACCACTCCTCATCGTGAAGGAGTTAAGAGTTAAAAGTTAAAAGGAGAAAGTGGGGCTTCCACTTTTCACTTTTAACTTTGCACCTTTAACTGTTGTATCGAATACTCGCGGGATTATAGCTGATTGAGCGCTTCGCGGTAAGTGTTGAGCGCGGCTTGCAGCTTGCCCTGCCGCATCAAGCCATCGCCCAGCACGCGGTAGACCGCAGGCGTGGTCTTGTAGGACTTGACCAACTCGGTCAGGTCGCTGACCACCACATCCAGATCGGTGCTGCTGCGAATCATCAACTCGTAATCCGCCAGCGCGGATTCGAGATCGCCGCTTTGCTCTTTGTCGCGCGCCTGCTCGATCACCGAACTGCTGACCGGAGCGCGTGCCGCTGCGGGCATAGGCTGAGGTTGAGGCATGGGCGCAGGCGCGGGAGGCGGTGCGGGCATCTGCACAACCGGAGTGGGCGGCTCGATGACGGACGCGGGCGGCTCCACGCTGTCCGGCACTTCCTGAGCGGAAATGGTTTCGACCAGCCAATCGGGTACGTCTTCGGGCGAAACCGATGCCTCGACTTCCTTCAGCCAGTCGGGGATTTCTTCGAAGACGCCGCTGCCAGCGGACGCCTGATCGGGCTGATCGATCCCGGTCATCCAATCGGGCACCGCCTGCGGCTGCCCCGCCGTCAGCCCATTTTCCGGCGGAAGCGGCGCTTCCTCAAGCGCGCTGCTCTCCTCATACGGCAACTGCCCTTCGACGGCGGCGACCCGCTCAGGATCGCTGACATTCTGCTCGTACCATTCCGGTATGTTGGTAATGTCGGCTGCCCCGCCCTGCTCGTATTCCTCGTCAAAGGCTTCGACCCAGGGATCGCTGGTGTCGATCTCGATTTCCGGCGGCGCTTCGGCGGCGATCACCGGCTCCATCGGGCGGGATTCTTCGTCGTCCGGCTCGAAGATGCTGGCGAGATCGGCATTCTGGTCGTCGCTCAACACGTCCTGCCGCAGCCAATCCGGCATTTCGGAAGCCGGGGGCGCTTCAAAGAGCTGGTCAATTGGCTTGGTGGGTTCCGGCGTTTCGGTTTGGGGCTTCAACTCCGAGAGCCAGTCCGGGAGTTCGGCAGGTGCGAGCGGCTCGTCGACCTCAAGCTCGTCGGCGTAAGCCTCTTCCGGCTGCGACGCCAGTTCATCCGCCTGACGGTCAAGGAAATACTGCATCTGCTCGCGCGTGACGGTGCCGCCAGCAATCGCCTGCTCGATTTCCGACATCGACATGGAGTCCGGCGGTTCCGGCTCCTCGGCTTTCTGGGTCGCGCGGACGCCTTCTTCGCTGTAGCCTTCCGATCCGGCAAGCGAATTGAGCCAGTCGGCGGGGTTTTCGAGCGCGGCAGGCTCCGGCGCGCGGCGGGTCGGCGGGGTATCAAACGAGAAGGGCTGATAGCCGTCTTCTTCGACCTCGGTTTCCGGCGGCGCGGGGACGTTGAGATTGGCATCGGTGGTGAGTTCTTCGTCTTTCGCGCCCTGACGCCGGGCGAGGGTTTCCAGCCACGCCATCGGATTCACGCCAGCGGCGAACGGATCGAGCTTTTCGCTCTCCTCTTCCTGATCTTCCTCCGCGCCCAACTGCTCCAACGACGGCTCGGCAACCTGCGAGCGCGCCAAATCTTCCAGCCACGTCATCGGATTCACAGGCGGCGCGGCGACGGCGGGCGTCTGGGTGGTCTCGTCAGGCAGATCGGAGAGGTCGAGGTTGAACAGTTCTTCGTCCTGATCCGCCGCAAGACTCTCAAGCCACGCGAGCGCGCCTTCGCCGGTCGACGCTACGGCAGGTTCCTGCGAGGGAAGCGGCAGATGCGGCTGTGATGGCGGCTCTGGAACGCTCACAGGTGGAGGCGCAGACTGGCTCGGCTGTTTCTGCTCCTGACCGTAAGGCACATAGCCCGGCTCATCAATCACGACCGTGTTCGGGTCAATTTCGGCGATGTCCATATTGGCGTCGGTCGTGAAACCCTCAGATGCTCCCTGCCGTTTGGCGAGAGTTTCCATCCAAGCCATGATTTCTTCCGGCGACATATTGTCGAAATCGGGCGTGTTGTCGGACATCACACGTACCTTTCAGTCGGAATCAGCGCAGCCATTCCGGGACATCCGCTTCAGCGTCATCCGAAGGCCAATCGGGAAAATCGTCGTCTGTCTCGCTGTCGCCATCGATCAGATTCGCGGGCGTCAGCCACCGGGGCGGGCGCGAAAAGACGAAGCTGGGACTTTCGGCGGCTTCGGTCTCGTCATCCACCATTTCCACCAGCCAAGCGAATTCACGCTGGTCGGCAGGTTCTTCCTCTTCCTCTTCAACCTCGTCTTCCGAGGCTTCGAAATCGACATCCAGCCCCGGCACCATCGCGTTGAGCCAATCGGGGGCGTTCTGCGCCGGGGTCGGTTCCAGCGTTTCTTCTTCTTGAGGCACTTCCGCTGCTTCGACGGGTTCCGGCTGCTCGGCGACCGCCTCGCTCGGCTCTGGCGCTTCGGGCGCGCTTTCTTCGTCTTGGCTGATGGGTTCCTCGGCGACCGGCTCGGTCACAGCAGCAGTTTGCGCAGTGTCCGCGTCGAACTCCGCCATCCATTCTGGCTCGATTTCCGCTTCAGCTTCAGGCTGCACGTCTTCGGTCATCCATGCAAAGTCAGCGTCCGCTGATGGCTCGGCTTCGGTTTCCGGGTTCAGTTCCGCTTCCGGCGCTAACGCAGACAGCCAGTCCGGCTCCGCGTCCGCTTCTTCCTCGATCTCCGCTTCAGCCTCAGGCTGCGAGTCTTCGGTCATCCATGCGAACTCGGCGTCCGCTGACGGCTCGGCTTCGGTTTCCGGGTTCAGTTCCGCTTCCGGCTCCAATTCCGACAGCCAGTCCGGCTCCGCGTCCGCTTCTTCCTCGATTTCCGCTTCAGCCTCAGGCTGCGAGTCTTCGGTCATCCACGCGAACTCTGCGGCGTCCGCTGATGGCTCGGCTTCGGTTTCCGGGTTCAGTTCCGCTTCCGGCTCCAACGCCGACAGCCAGTCCGGCTCCGCGTCCGCTTCTTCCTCGATTTCCGCTTCAGCCTCAGGCTGCGAGTCTTCGGTCATCCACGCGAACTCTGCATCGTCGCGGTGGGTTCGGCTTCGGTTTCCGGGTTCAGTTCCGCTTCCGGCTCCAACGCCGACAGCCAGTCCGGCTCCGCGTCCGCTTCTTCCTCGATTTCCGCTTCAGCCTCAGGCTGCGAGTCTTCGGTCATCCATGCAAACTCGGCATCGGCGGTGGGTTCGGCTTCGGTTTCCGGGTTCAGTTCCGCTTCCGGCGCTAACGCCGACAGCCAGTCCGGCATGTCCTCGGCGGCGATCTCCGCTTCCGGTTCTTCTGCCAGCGATTCCTCGCTCATCCACGCGAACTCGGCATCCGCTGACGGCTCGACTGCCGCTTCCGCTTCTTCTTCCGCCTGCTCCGGCGCTAACGCCGACAGCCAGTCCGGCATGTCCTCGGCGGCGATCTCCGCTTCCGGTTCTTCCGCCAGCGATTCCTCGCTCATCCACGCGAACTCGGCATCCGCTGACGGCTCGACTGCCGCTTCCGCTTCTTCTTCCGCCTGCTCCGGCTCCAACTCCGACAGCCAGTCCGGCATTTCGCCCGCCTCCGCTTCCGGCTCTTCTTCGGATTCCGGCTCCGAGTCCTCGTTCATCCACGGGAACTCATCGGGATCGGACGCGGCGGATTCGGGCGGTTTGTCGGCGGAATCCGGCTCCAACTCGGAGAGCCAGTCAGGAGCTTCGGCGGCTTCGGTCTCGGCATTCGCCAGCGATTCCTCGTTCAGCCACGTGAAATCGTCGTCAGCAACGGGCTTGACTTCCTCAGGTACAAACTCGGAGAGCCAATCGCTGTCTTCGTGATCGTCATCGTCGTCAATGCGCAGCAGATCAATGTCGGATTCCGGCACGGGCGGCTCCGCTTCCGGCGCAAACCATTCGTCCGGCTCGGACGAGGACCTGTCGGTTTCCTCCAGATGGGTCAGCCATTCGGGTTCGTCGATCACCGACTTGCGCGGCTCGGCGGGTCCAAACTGGTTCAGCCAATCATCCAACTCGGCGTCATTCACCACGGCATCCTCGTTCGACTGCTGATTCGCCCAGTCAAAATTCGCTTCTTGCAAGATGGCGGTAAGCCCACGCCGGGGACCGGGGACATTCTGGGGAGCGGGCGGTTCAGTTTCGTCCGGCGGCTCCGGCAGTTCGTCGGCGTGATGGAGCGAGGGAAGCTCGTGCTGCGCCGTGATCTCGGCGGGCGACTCGTCGCCCAAGCCTTCAAAGCCCAGCGCTTCGTCCAGCAGTTGATCGTCTTGCAGCCAATCGAGCGGTTCGCCGTCTAGCGTATCCGGCTGAGCAGCGGTCATGGAGACTTGATCCCGCATCCACGCGACGCTGTCGGCTTCTGGCTGCGGCTCCCCGGCGTCGAGGTCGACCTCCGGGCTGGCGCTTTGCAGCCATGCCATCGGGTCTTCTTCGGCTTCGGGAACCGACTCATCCTCCACGTCCGCCGCGAACAGGTTGCCGAAACTCGGTTCTTCGTCGTCCACGATCTCGACCCCCGCCTCGTGCAGCCACGCCATCGGGTCTTCTTCTTCCGGGATGCCAGATTCGAACAGCGCGGAAAGTTCCTCCGCCTGCGAGTCGTCCGGCTTGCCAAACAGATCGGTCAAGCCGCTAGTCGTGATCGGCTCCTCGCTGGAAGGCGGCGGCGCGTAGGTCGGCGACGGAGCGGCGGGCGGCTTGCTGCTGAGCATCGCGCTCGCCCAGTTCGACCAGTCGTCCCGGTTAGCAGCTTCGACTTCGTGAATGGGCCCGGCTGAGATTTCTTGCAGCCACGCCGGGCGGTCGCCAGTGAGTTCGCTCTGTGAGGTGCGGACGTAGTCGAGTTCTTCCAGCCGGAAAACGTCGTCGTCGGGCAGCTCGCCCTGCACCAGTTCAACCGCCAGATACGGATCGACCGCTTCCAGATGATTCACGTAGCGGCGCGCGTCGGAGGGACGATCCACCGACAGCCACAACTGCGCCATGATGCGGTTGGCTGCGAGGCAGTCAGGCAGCACCTTCAAGACTTCCAGCGCAAGGTCGGCGGATTCGTCTTCACTGCCGTGCTGCCACAGGATTTGCGCCAGCAGCAGCTTGAGGTCGAGGCGCTCTTTGGTTCGCGTGAGGGCATTGCGCAGCGCGTCAATCGCCTGCGCGTAATCGCCGCTGCGCACGTTCTGCCGCGCGACCGCCGCCGAAGTTAACTGCACTTTGAGATTTTCGACCTGCCGATAACGTCGGTAAAGCCCACGCAGCCCCTCGATCACATCCTTGTCGTTCGGGCGCTGCTCAAGAACGCGCTCCAGATGCCAGATGGCTTCGTCCGGGCGGTTCATGCGCTCGTTGGCTTCGCTCAAGCCGAGATGCGCGGCGTAATCATCGGGAATCACGCTCAACACGCGGCGCAGCGCTTCGCGCCCTTCTTCCCAACGCCCGTTCATCACCAGCGCGCGACCGAGATAACGATAGGCTTCGACGTTCTTGGGGAAGTACTGCAAAATGTGGCGGCTGTGATGTATCACTTCGTCAGCGGCGCTGGTGCTCAACAACTGGTTGAGCCTAGCGAAGTACGCTTTCAGACTGATCTCAGGCATTTTCTATCCGCCGATCCATGACCACCCACGCATTGCACATTTACCATATTCTGTCGATCATAGCATAACATTGAAGCACAAGATTTTCATCTTTCAGGTTGGAGATTTGTAATATCGCCGAGTTCCCCTGTAGCGTCCCTCATGGTTCAACGATAACCCCATCTTGAAGTTGGATTCGTTAATCTGTATGAAATCCATCGGTTCGGCGGCTTTGCGCGAGATCACCAATAAGGAAGCGTTAGTTTTCGTATTGGTTCTCACATCAAGAGGCGATACACTCTAGAAGAATCAGATTACGCTGAGGAGGGGACTTCGAAATGAACAAGCGGCTTTTCTTAGGATGTCTTGTACTGGCGTTGGTCGCGCTCACGGTCGCGCCCGCGTTGGCGCAGGATCAATTTACATTCGGGTTAGTGCTGGTGGGTCCAGAAAACGATCACGGCTGGAGTCAGGCACACTTCGACGCGGGGCAGTACGTCGAGCAGCAGGTTCCGGGAACCAAGATGATTTTCTTCCCCAGCCTGAACACCTCCGATAACCCGCAAGCCACCCTGCAAAGTGTGGTCAGCGACATGGTGGATCAAGGCGCGAAGCTGATCTTCACCACCTCGGACGATTTCCAGAATGACACCGACCCGGTAGCGAAGAATTTCCCCGACATCACCTTTATCAACGATTCGGGCGATCACGTGCTGGCGGGGACGGCGCCGTCTAACCTCGGCAACCTGATGGGCAAGATGGAGTGGACCAAGCTGATCGCAGGATGCGCCGCCGGGCTGACCACCACCACCGGGAACATCGGCTATCTGGGCCCGCTGATCAACTCCGAAACCCGCCGCCTGTCGTCGTCCGCCTACCTCGGCGCGCGCTACTGCTATCAGCATTACAAGGGCGGCAATCCTGATGACCTGACCTTCACCGTCACGTGGATCGGCTTCTGGTTCAACATCCCGACCGTCACGCTCGACCCGACGCAGGAAGTGAACACCTTCTTCGACAACGGCGCAGACGTGGTGATCTCCGGCATCGACACCACCGAAGCGATCACGGTTGCGGGTCAGCGCCGCGCGCAAGGCGACAACGTCTACGCCATCCCCTACGACTACAAGGGTGCCTGCGACGAAGCGCCAGACGCCTGCCTCGGCGTGCCGTACTTCAACTGGGGTCCCAGCTACGTCAACATCGTCAAGTCGGTGATGGACGGCTCGTGGCAGCAGAGTTGGGATTGGGCGGGACCGGATTGGAGCAACATCAACAACCCGGACACCTCTGCCGTCGGTTTCGTCAAGGGTCCCGCGCTGAGCGCTGAGAATTCGGCTGATCTGGACGACTTCATCAGCAGCCTCGCCGCCTACGCGACCAACCCGTTCGTGCCGGAAAGCTTCGCGCTGTGGGCGGGTCCGCTCAATTTGCAGGACGGAACCGAACTCGCGCCTGCGGGTCAGTTGGTCAAGCCGCTGGACGTGTGGTATCTGCCGCAGCTTCTGCAAGGCATGACCGGCGCCAGCAAGTAACCCAGGACTGAGGACTGAGGGGGTGTCAATGATCTACACCCCCTCAATGTCAACAACAAGTGAACCCATGCCTACAGTCGTTACGGAGGACGGTTTCCGGCTCAAAATATACCTGAATGATCACACACCTGCTCACGTGCATGTGCAGAAAGCCGATGGTGAAGCGCGAGTGCGGCTCGTTCACGTTAAGGTGATGAGCAGTGAGGGATTCAACGAACGAGACCTTCATAGAATTGTACAAATAGTGGAAACGTATCAAGATACATTGTTAGCCGCGTGGGACAACTACCACGAGAGTTGATAGGATACGGGAGATGAGCGATCCCTTTGCATACGATCCGACCAAAGATCGTCCGGTCGCCGTCGAAATCAAGAACGGGTTAGTGCTGGTAACGCTGGCTGACGGTCGCGTCATTGGTAATCCGCTCGACTGGCATCCGTGGCTGGCAAACGCCACGCCGGAGCAGCAGGCGCACGTGGAACTCCATCCTTATTCGGTTGACTGGACTGACCTCGATGAAGGGCTGGACATTCAAGGGATGCTGATGGGCGTTCACGAACAAGCTCCTTCCACAACCTGATTGACCCTGTATGCACATGACTCCGTTTCAACTGGCGACTAATGGATATTGAACTCCGACACATCCACAAGCGGTTCGGCAGCGTTCACGCCAACAATGACATCAGCTTCACGGTGCGCGGCGGGCAGATCGTCGGCGTGCTGGGCGAGAACGGCGCGGGCAAATCCACGCTGATGAAAATCCTCTCCGGCTACCAGCCCGCCGACAGCGGCGACATCCTGCTGGACGGCGCGCGCGCCGCCTATCACCGCCCCGAAGCCGCCATCGCCGCCGGGATCGGCATGTTGCAGCAAGACCCGCTGGACGTGCCCGCCTTCACGGTGCTGGAAAATCTGGTTTATGGTCAGCCGGGTGGACTGTTTTTCAGCAGGCGAAACGCTCAGAAGCAGCTTGGCGCGCTGTGCGCGCGCTTCGGCTTCGCGCTGGAGCCGGATACCCCGATTGCCAGCCTGAGCATCGGGCAGCGGCAGCAGCTTGAAATCGTGCGGCTGCTGGCACTCGGCATCAAAACGCTGATCCTCGACGAGCCGACCACCGGAATCTCGGCGGAGCAGAAGGACATTCTGTTCGACGCGCTGCGCAAGCTGTCGAAGAACGAGGGCATGAGCGTGCTGCTGGTCTCGCACAAGCTGGAAGACGTGATCGCGCTGTGCGACGAGGTGGTGGTGCTGCGCGCCGGGCGACTGGTCGGCGCGGCGGACATGCCCGTGACCAAGTCGCAGTTGGTGCGGCTGATGTTCGGGCAGGAACTCGCGCCGCAGACCCGCGACCGCATCGAACTGGGCGACCCCGTCATGAGCTTTGAGCGGCTCACGCTGCGCGGCAAGCGAGTGGCGGTCGAGAATTTGTCGCTCACCATCCGCAAAGGCGAGGTGATCGGGCTGGCGGGGCTGGATGGTAGCGGGCAAGAACTGATCGTGCGCGCCGCCGCCGGGCTGGTCAAGCCGCATCACGGACACATCCGCGTGAACAATCAGGAGATGACCGGCAAGCCCTACCGCGATTACCTGCGTCACGGGGTCGCGTTCGGGGCGGCGGGGCGGCTGGAAGAAGGCTTGGTCGCCGGGCTGACGCTGACCGAGCACATCGCCCTGACCAGCGACGACGGCATGTTGGTCGATTGGGCGCGCGCCCGCGACTGGACCGACGCGCAGTTGAAGCTGTACAACGTGCACGGTCGCGCGACTGACAAGATCGAGCAGCTATCCGGCGGCAACCAGCAGCGGGTGCTGATGGCGCTGCTGCCGCAAAATCCGACGCTGCTGGCGCTGGAACAGCCGACGCGCGGTCTGGACGTGGAATCCGCGCGCTGGATATGGCAGCAGCTTCTGGGGCGGCAGACCGCGATCCTGTTCGCGTCGCCCGATCTGGACGAACTGGTCGCCTACAGCGACCGGATTCTGGTGCTGTACGCCGGGCAGGTCTACGAAATCCCGGATGCCGCGTCCACGACGATTGACGAACTCGGTCATCTGATCGGGGGCGATTTCCAAAGGACTGCCATATTGTGATGAAAAACCGCACCCTGCTTCAGGTAGCGTTCGCCATCCTGCCGATTGTGGTTTCACTGCTGATCACGACGCTGCTGATATTCGCGGTCAACGCCGACCCGGGTGCTGTGTTTCAGAGCGTCATGCAGGGCGCGTTCCGCAACTCGAATGCCTTCGCGGGCGTGGTCAACTTCTGGATACCGCTGGCGCTGTGCAGCCTCGGTCTGGTGATCACGTTCACGGCGGGCTTGTGGAACATCGGTGTCGAGGGGCAGATGGGCATGGGCGCGGTGTTCGCAAGCTGGGCGGCGCTGTTCGTGACCCTGCCCGCGCCGCTGCAAATCGCGCTGGAAGTCGCGCTGGCGATGCTGGGCGGGGCGCTGTGGGGCGCGCTGGTGGGCGTCCTCAAGACGCGGCTGGGCGTCCACGAGATTTTCGGCGGCGTGGCGCTGAATTCGCTGGCGAGCGTGGTCACGATTTATCTGGTCACGGGACCGTGGTCACCGCCGGGCGGATCGAGCAAGCAGGCGACTAACCCGTTTGTGGCGAATTCGCTGCTGCCCCAGATTTCCACCGAGTTCCCGGTCAACCTGTTCATGTTGATCGTGGTGCTGGTCGCGGTCGTCGCCGTGATTCTGGTGCTGCGCGGCACGCGCTGGGGCTTGCAGTTGAAGGCGACCGGCAAGAACGCACGCTCGGCGCTGCTGCTGGGCGTGCCAACCACCCGCAGCGCCATCAGCGCGCTGATGGTCTGCGGCGCGCTGGCGGGAATCGCCGGGTCGTACCGGGTGCTGTTCACCTACATGAGCCTGCGCACACTGGTCTCCGGCGGGATCGGCTTTCTGGCGCTGCTGGTGGTGCTGCTGGTCGGGATGCGGGCGCTGTGGACGCCGTTCATCGCCTTCGCCTTCGCCGTGATCCTCGGCGGCAGCACCCGCCTGAAAATCGCGCTGCAACTGGATCAATCGCTGGCGGGCGTGCTGCAAGGCTTGATCGTGCTGCTGGTGCTGTTGGCGAATGGTCTGCGCCAGCGGGTGATGGAACGATCCCCGATAGACACGTCTGTAGGAGCAGGTTTGCAGCCCACCCCTACCACGCAAGAGGCGGCGACTCATGAATGACAGCCTGATCAACATCCTGAACAGCGTGGTTGCCAACGCGACGCCGCTGCTGATCGCCGGGCTGGGCGAGACCATCAACGAGCGCGCGGGCGTGATCAACCTGTCGCTGGACGGCAGCCTCGCGCTTTCGGCGATGTTCGGCTTCGTCGCGGCGCAGGCGACCGGCAGCCTGATCGTCGGGCTGATCGCCGCCGCTGCCGCCGGGATGGTGGTCGCGCTGATCGTCGCCTTCGCCGGGATCGAGCTGCGGCAGGATCAGGTCGCCATCGGCTTCGTGCTGACGCTGCTATGCGCTGATCTGGCGCAGTTCCTGGGGCAGGATTACGCGCACGCGCGCCCGGTGGTGCAGATGCTCAACACCCCGCTGCCACTGCTGAGCAACATCCCGGTCATCGGCACGATTTTCTTCAATCAGCAGCCGCTGGTGTACTTCAGCTACATTCTGATCTTCGTCAGTTGGTACGTGCTGTTCCACACGCGGATCGGGCTGGCGCACCGCGCGGTCGGCGAGCGCCCGGAGGCGGCTTTCGCGCGCGGCACCAACGTCAACCGCCTGCGCTATCTGTACACGGCAATCGGCGGGGGGCTGGTGGGCATCGCGGGGGCGTCCTATTCACTGGGGATCAAGCCCGGCTGGACCATGCCGCCGGTGATGGAAGGCGACGGCTGGATCGCGCTGGCGATTGTGATCTTCGGCGGCTGGCATCCGTTCCGGGTGGTGCTAGGGCGCGTATTTGTTCGCGGGCTTGCGCGCGCTGGCTTCGGCGATTCAGCGCAGCCCGGACATTCAAATCCCGCTGGTGCTGCTCAACGGCTTGCCGTGGGTGCTGATGATCATCACGCTGGTGCTGGTCAGCAGCGGCGTGATCGAGCGGCTGCTGAGCGTGCTGCCGCGCCCGCTGCAAAAGTGGACGCGCAACTTCCTACGCTCCGATCCGCCAGCGGCGCTGGGCACCCGCTTCGACCCGGACGTGAAAAGCTGATAACAGCGGTCAGCAGTCAGCAAAAACACAGCAAGTACGAGCATACTACTGGAGCGACGTGAGCCGATCCTGCGCGTCGACGCGGAAGGGATAGGGGAAAATCTGGCTCCACGTCAGCACCCACTCGTAATCGGTGATCGCGCCGGACTTGTCATTTTTCGCCTGCAAAATGCGCCCGCGCCAATAGTGACGGCTGCCGGTTTCGCCGAAACTGAGCGCCGTGTCGATGGACTCGAGGGCGGCGTCGGTATCATGCGCGCCAAGCTGCGCCCGCGCGAGATACTCGTTGGCATCCCCGCGCAGCGCCGCAGACGCCACTACGTCACCGCTGACCGCCGCCTGCGATAAGAAGGTCACGGCTTGCTGATAGGTGGAGGTCTCGCCAGCGCCGGAACTATCCGACGCCTGTGCCTGCTCGACCATGGTCGCGCCATGCACCAGATTGACGATCCCCTGACTGACCGCGCTGTTCCCGGTGAGCGCCTGCGCGTCGGTGAGCGCCTGCGTATACTGCCCTGCCGCTAACGCCTCCTGCATTCGCAGCGCCTGATCCTGCGGGTCGCCGCTGAGGGTGTAGAGCCGATTGTAATCGGCAAGCGCCAGATCGGTGCGCCCCTGATGGTCATAAATCTGCCCGCGCTCGCGGAGCATGGTCTGCGCGTCGGCGTCGATGCCGCTGCCCGCCAATCCCTGCGTGAAGACCGCCAGCGCCAAATCGTCCTTGTGTTCGGCGATGCGGGCTTCGCCCAGCAGCCGATAGGCGCGGGTGCTGCCGGGATAGTAGTAGAGGTAATCCTGCGCCGCCAGCACCGCGTCGCCGGGGCGATTGCGGGACATAGCGATCTGAATCTTCAACTGGTACGCCGCTTCCACCGATGGATCGATGTAGAGGGCGAGAAATATCTGGTGGAGCGCCTGATCGTAGCTGCGCTGCTGGAAGTAGACCCGCGCCTCCTGCATGATCAGGTCGGTGTTGCTGGCGAGTTCCGGCGCTGCCAAGCCTTGATTAAGGATTTCGATGGCATCGCTGAACCTGCTCTGCTGCGCGTCGTACTGCGCTAAGAGCAGATACGGCGGCACTAAACGGCGATCCCCGTCAACCGCCTGCTGCGCATGATCGACCATCTGGTTGAGCGCCTCGTTCGCCGCCACCGGATTGCCGTTGGCGGTCGCCTGCTGCGCCTGCATCCAGTAGACCTGCGCGTAGCCGGAGTCGAGGAAGGGCATGATTCGGAGGTCGTCCGGGCGTTCGCCCACGCGACCTGCGGCTTCGTCGAGGGTGGACAGGGCTTCGTCGAAGCGCCCCACCGTCGCCATCGCCAGCGCCTCGTAGTAATACGGATTCGGATTCAGGCGCGTGCTGATGGTCTGCTTGCGCTCGTAGTCGAGCGTCGGGATTGCCTGCGCCATCGCGCCCTGCCCCATCAGCAAAACCGAATCGTACACACCGCGCTCCAGAATTTGCGGATAAACTTCGGTGGCGTGCGGCAGCGCGGGCGGACTCGCCGCCAACAGGTTGGGCGGCGGGGTCACGCTCGGCGTCGGCGTCAGGCGAGGCGTGGGCGACGGCGTCGGCGTTAAGCCGGGGGTGTTGGTCGGCGTGATAGTCGGCGAGGGCGTCGGCGTGGCGCTGGGACCGAGCACCACCTCGCGCACGTTGTCGTTGGTCTGCACCAGCAGCACGAACGCGCCGATCAGCACCAGCAGCACCGCCGCGATGCCAATGCCGACGTAGACGCGGTACACGATGATGTCCCGCTCACCCGCGCGGCGGTGGGTTTTATGCACCCACTTGACGGTGGTCGGAAGCGGCACGAGATAGCTGTGTACGACCTCGTCGGCGTCCTTCTGCGCGCTGGCGATCTTGTCGGGCATGGGCACCGGAACGCCGGGCGCCTGATCCATGATGTCCGGGGTCGCAGCTTTGGTCACTGGCGCGTTGGGCAGCCGCTTGACCATCGGCGCGGCGGGCTGAGTAGCTGCCGCCATCGCCTTGAGCGCCATTTCGTTGGTGGGGTTGATTTCGAGCAGCTTTTGCAGGCAGAAGACCCGCTCGCGGTTATCCTGCGCGACGCTGGCAAGCCACAGCCATGCCGCCTCGTTATCGGGATCGAGACGGATCGACTGCTGAAGCAGCTCGCGCGCTTCTTCTTTTTGCCCTGCTTTTGCGAGCCGGATGCCCCGCTGCCTAAGATCGCGCGCTTCGTCCAACGTGGTTGCCCTTCAATGTCGCTGCGCTATACACATTTTATATGGAAGTCACCGCCGCGAAAATAAAGAGGCATTGATTGCGCGAAGCATGGCAGTCCCACTAGAATACACCTGTACCTATGCCAAAGGAATTTTATGCCAGCGCGCATTTTCATCAGCTACAGCCGCAAGGATCAAGAGTTTGCCCGCAAACTGGCGTCAGCGCTGACCGCCATCAACGCCGAAGTCTGGATCGATCTGGAAGATATTCATGCCGGAGCAAACTGGAGTACCGCCGTTCAGGAGGGCTTAACCTCCTGCGACCTGATGATCGTGATCCTCACGCCGTCGTCGAGCGCCTCCCGGAACGTCGAGGAGGAATGGCAGTATTACCGGGACAACCTCAAGCCGATCATTCCGGTTCTGCTTGAAAAGACGGTGGTTCACTATCAACTGAGCCGCATCCAGTACATCAATTTTGTCCGAGCAGGACATATGCCACCGCGTTCAAGCAGCTACAGGCACAGTTGATCAGCGAAGGCATGGAGATCACGCCTGCCGCTGACGGTGAAGGCACGCTGCCCGATCAGGCGCCGCTGCCGGTGCGCGAGGCAAATCCGGCCATTCCGGCGGAAAGCGCCAAAATCGGGGCTGACGGCGAACATCCTACAGCAGACTGCGGCAGCGGCGGGATCTCGCCCCATGACGCAGTTCGAGCGCTGGTATCTCAGCATAAACACGGCGCTGGTCGCCGTCCTGCTGCTGGGCGTCTTGCTGATCGCTCAGGGAAACAGCAGTCAAGGCGCGTTTGGCAGCAGCTTGCTGATCGTGCTGGGCGCGTATCCGTTTCTAGCGGTAGTCGCGTTTATGTTGATGACACTGTTCAACATTCAGTTGAACACCCGCGCCCGCTATCTAGTCCCGCGCGATCGCAACTTGATCACCGATCCACCAATTTTGCAGCTGGTACTCACCCATCCACAGATCGACCTGGTGGACCTGACCGGGTATATTCCCAACGGTGGTATCGTCGACAGAATCAGGCTTCTCTGAGGAACGGGTGAAGCGGGTGAACTGGATTGCGCCGCAGGCTTTTGCCAATGTGCTGATGGAAGTGCTGTTGCCGGACAATGCGAGCATTCGGGAGGTCATGCGACGGCATGGTAACGAACTGGTGGCGATGCTGACCAGCCGCGTGAACGACCCGGCGCTGGCGCATACGCTCGAATCGATTCTCGCCACCGTCGAGACGCTCTCGGAGGTTCAAACCGTACTCGCCGCGTGGTACGTCAATGCCCTGCGGCGGTTCGAACCGCTGTACACGCGGCGGAATCAGTTGATCCTGCTGGTGATCAGCGCGATGCTGGCGCTCATCCTGAACGTAGATGCGATTCACGTGTTCAACACCGTCTTTTCGGGGGGAGCCGTGCAGCAAGCAGTGGTGGATTCCGCACAGGCGGCGATTGCCAGCGGGCAGCTTGCCCAAGCTGCTCAGGCTGCGCAAGCGCCAAACCCGGAATCGACCGCCGAACCGGAGTTCAATCCGGGCATCGACGCGGCTTCGGCTCAAGTGGTGGGCAGCACGACGCAGCAAATCGTGAATGCTTTGAACCAACTCACCCAGCAGAACCAGCCCTTTGGCTGGCAGTTTGTTCCGCTGCATTATGATCTGAGTGCCCCCACCTTGACCTGCCTCGCACCCGACAATTCGGTGGTTGCCTGCGACAATGACCGCAATCTGTGGCTGTTTGCTCCGGCGAACAGCGCGGAATGGCTCGGCTTGCTGGTACGCAAGGTCATCGGCATCGGGCTGTCGGTGCTGATCCTATTCTTCTTCGCCAATCTGGGAATCGGCTTCACCCGCCCCGACCGGAACCCGGTCTGAAAGCGCGTGCGGTTGGTTTCACACAGGGGGCCACGGATAGTTGGGTCCCGGGCCGGGCTGAGGGTAGCGTTTCTGCTTGAGAATCAAGCGAAGGCGGTTCTGAAACGCCTTGATCTCTTGCGGCGAAAGCAGTTTCCGAATCGACTGGCAGTAGGGCGAATCCGGGTTTTCGAGCGCATCATACAGGCAGGCGATGGACGAGAGCATCTCGTCCGGCACCAACATGGTGGCGTAATCCCAGATCACGGTGCGGAGCTTGTGGACGGCGTTGAAGGCGATGCCGTGATCGATGCCCCAGATGTGCCCCTGCCCGTCCAGCAGGCAGTGACCGCCCTTGCGATCCGCATTATTGATCGCGCAGTCGAACAGCGCCATGCGCATCAACTGGGGCGCGAAGCTCTCGTCAAAGCTGAAGTAGTTGATCTGTGGGTCGTGGTCGATATAGACCTGCACCGATCCCAAGCCGCGCGGTCCCTCACGCAGCACGGTCGGCGGGACGATCTGCCAACCCAGCTCGCGGGAGGTCAAATAGGCTGCCGTCTCGCGGTAGCAGAGCGTGCCGTCCGGGAAATCCCACAAGGGGCGCTCGCCGCGCTGCGGCTTGTAGACGGCGGTGACTTTGGTCTCGTCCTGAACCAGCGAAATCAGGAAGGCGTAGTTGGAACTCCAGCGGAGCAAGCCATATTCTGAGTCGATGGTTCCCTTTTCCAGTATCTCAAGGGTCTGCTGTTCCGATGCAATGGGCAGGTTCTGATCATTATCGCTCATAACCGCTCACGTCCAATAATAGACTAATCGTCCGTTCTGCTTGGGATCGGGACGCCCCGCCTGCACCGTCGCCGTCGACTGCGCGCTGAGGGCGCGCATCTGGCTGCGGCTGCACCACATCCGCACGATACCGGGCTGCACCGATTCGGGATCGACATCTTCTTCCAATACAATCAATTCCTGAGCTACCAATACCACCATACTGCGATCTTCGTCGTAGCCCAAGCCCATTTGAGCGACACGGAACATCGGCTCAATCGGATCGCGCAGTTCCATGTTGAATTCGCCAACGTCGGTAGTATCGCCGGTGGGATAGCGTTCGTCGAGGTCTTCCACCAGTTCCCGAATCGCTTCACTCAGCGCCCACGCCTGCTCCTTCTCGATAATCAGAGAGACGATCAGATCGTCTTTCCCGGCTTGCAGGTGAAACACTCGCTGTCCCTTCGGACCCACGGTGCCCACCGTAATAAAATCTACCGGGTTCATATCAATTTCCGTATTTGGCATGATTTACTCTCAGGTCGTCGGCGCTTTTTCTGCTGCTTGAGCGCGCTCGCGCTCCATCTGCGAAACGTGGGCAACGTCGTTCACTGCACCCACGTATGGACGCCCATAGCCGAGAAAGAGACTGCTGATTGAAGCAGGCGAAATGACAATCCGCTGAAAATTGTCGAGGTGCATTCCCAAAAAGTGCGCGATCACCATCTTGATCAAATCGGCATGGCTGACGATCACCACCACTTCGCGCGGGTGAAGGGCGGCGAGCCGCTCGACTTCGTTAACTGCGCGGGTCTGCACGCCGCGCATAGTCTCGCCGTTGGGGAAATACGCCCGCGAGGGGTATTCCTGTACGACGTGCCACATCTTGCGACTTTGCAGCGCGCGGATTTCCATCCCTTCCCAGTCGCCGTAACGGACTTCGCCGATTTCGGCGTTTTGGACAATCTCCAGCCCCTCGTGATGCTGGCGGATGGCTTCGGCGGTTTCCATGGTGCGTTCAAGCGGGCTGGCATAGAGCCGCTGGATCGGCATGGGGGCAAGCCGTTTGCCCAGCGCTTCGGCTTGCGCTTTGCCCTCGTCGTTCAAATGAACTTCCGGCGTCCACCCGGCGAGCTTCCCGGTTTTCACGAAGTCGTTCACCGCGTGACGGACTAAGAGAATGTGTGTCATCAGCGACCATTGAGCGAGAATCCTATGCTTTGCATGATAACACAACAACAGTGAATTCGCATCGATCAGCGAGTGAGCTTTTTGTGAGAGCGACACGATAGAACTCGCCTGTGACCTGCTATAATAGGGGCACTTTGACACGCTTAGGATCGCAGGATGAATGTTGGCATTATCTCGGACATACACGGTGATGACACCGCACTTGAAGCGGCACTCGACCGTCTGGACAGCTATCACCATGTCGAACAAATCCTTTGTGCGGGCGATCTGGTTGGGCGCGGTCCGCAGCCGGATCGGGTCGTCCAACTCATCCGCGAACGAGGCATTGCCACCGTGCGCGGCAATCACGACGAGTGGAGCTACGGGTTATCGCCGGAGAACAAAGCCTATCTGAAAGACCTGCCGCTGGAATGGCGCGCGGAAATCGGCGGGCGCTCGATCTTCATGTGTCACGGCAAACCCGGCAATAATCTGTGGGGCTTGTACCGTGACCACATCTCGAACACCCTTCTGAACATGATGCTGGTCTCGCTGAGCGCCGACGTGCTGATCACCGGGCACACCCACGTGCCACTGTACGTGCGGGTCAAGCGTGGGTGCGTGGTCAATCCCGGCTCGCTGTACACTTTCCACAACGTCCGCTCAACCTCGCATACCTATGGCGTGCTGCGCCTACCGGAAATGACCTTCGACCTCTACGACATCACGGCAGAGCGCAAGCTGGACAAAAACGCCAGCTAACGACGCCGCAGAAGCGTGGTCACCAGCGCAGCGCCGAACAGCAGCAGCGCCGCCGCGATCAGCCCGACGCCGACGGTGCTGGATTTCGAGGGCAGGCGTCGGCGGGATCGGCGTGGCAGTCGGACTCGGCGTAAAGGTCTCGGATGGCGTCGCGCTCGGTGATGGGGTGGCAGTCGGCGCGAGCGTTGCGGTCGGTTTCTCGGCAGCCGTCATCGGCGGCGCAATCGGCGCGGGCGCTTGATCCGCCGAGGCGCCGCCCGCAACAGCAGCGGGCGCTTCCGGCGCGAGATTCCGCTGCTCGGTTTCCGGGGTCGCCGCAAAATCCAACTGCGCCTCCGCCAGCGGCGCGCTCGGCTGCGCGGCGCTGAACAACTGCGGCTACTTCGGTTCCGGTCGGGGCGGCTTGCAGCAGGTCATTCGCCTGCTCGGTAGACAGCTTCTGCGTCGTCTCCGGCAGGTTGAGGACTCCGGCTTCGCCGGGCACGCTTTGGGCTGCCTGTCGAATCGTCGGGGCAAACGCGACCTGATTGGTAGTCGCAGGAGCCGCGTTGAACAGGAACACGCCCGCGATCAGCAGGATCGCCGCCGCTGCCGCGCTGACCGCACTGAAGGTAGAAGTCAGCAGCAGGTTCGGTCGCCGCACCATACGCGGCGAGAGCGTCAGATCGCGCGGGGCGGCGAGCGGCGGCAGCATCTTGATCAGATCGACGGTGGCGCGCAGCCGAGCCAGTTCGCGTTGCAGTTCGGGGTCTGAGTGCAGCCGCGCTTCCAGAGCGCTGCGCTCGCTTTGGCTGAGCGCGCCGTCCAGATAGTCGGATAACAGTTCCAAGTCAGTTTCAGTCAACATGAGGGTTAATCGTTAGGTTCGTCACTGATAAGACGATAAGCCGACGGTAAAAGTTCCCTCGCGCCTTGCAAACAGTCGCGCACCGCTGCCCGCGCCCGGCTCAGGCGTGATTTGACCGTGCCAATCTGCGCGCCCACCTGATCGGCGATGGCTTGATAGTCCAGCCCCTCGACATCACACAACACCAGCACCACCCGCTGATCCGGGTTGAGCGCGCTGATGCAGTCCTGAATCGCCCGCTGTAGCTCGCGCTGCTGGGCGACTTCTTCGGGTGTATCGGCGTCGTCCGGGATCGGCGGATCGTCACCCAGCTCGTCCACCGAGACGACGGGGCGGCGCTGGCGGCGGCGCAGCTCGTCGTAACACTGGTTGGTGGTGATCCGCATCAGCCACGCGCGAAAACTGCCGCCGCGATAGGTATTCAGACGGCGGTAAGCGATGATAAATGCCTCTTGCGCGGCGTCGGCGGCGCTGTGCGGGTCGCCCATGATGCGGTACGCCAGCGTATAGGCGCTGTCCTGATAGCGCAGGATCAGCGCGTTGAAGGCGTCGAGGTCGCCGCGCCGGGCGAGTCGGATCAGGGCTTGTTCGTCTTCAGGGTTGCCAACCATTGACAATCCTAGGGAGTACATTTACCATTTAGTGAGAACAATTGAAATCAATTGTTCTGTTAGTGCCGGTGTGACGGAACTGGCAGACGTGCACGACTCAAAATCGTGTGCCCGCGAGGGCGTGTGGGTTCAAGTCCCACCACCGGCACCAAACCGAGTTGAAACGCTCGGTTTTTGTTTCTCTCCAGCGGAATTGATCCCGCTTCCGACGAAAGTATAGCAGATCGCAGCGCAACCCTTTTGCGCAAAAGCGGGCGCGTGATTAAGATAACCACAGCATCGCGCATTCGCACACTGAGGATCACATGGTTCGCTTTCTCCTGTCCTTGATCGCAGCGCTGATCGTTGGGCTGCTGCTGGGGATGTACCTCGGATGGGTGCAGTTTCCGGTGCAGTACACCGACAGCAGCGCCGACCGCCTCGCGCAGCGTTACAAAGACGAATACACGGTGATGATCGCCGACGGCTATTTGGACGATCACGACCTGACCGGCGCGCTGGAACGGCTGCGGCTGCTGGGCGTGGATAACGTGCCCGCTTACATTCAGGACACCACCGAGCGCTACATCACCAACTCCAGCGACGTGAGCGACATTCGCGCGCTGGTGGCGCTCTCCTCCGGGCTGGGACGCCTGACCCCGATCATGCAGCCGTATCAGGTACTCAGCGGACAAAATCAATGAGCGACGAAATCCCCAGCCGCTACCTGCGCCCCCGCCGCTTTTTCTCGATCCCCGGCATCCTGCTGGGGCTGATCATCGGCGCGGCGATTGGACTATTCATCACGTGGGGGCTGGCTCCGGTGCAGGAATACGACACCGAGCCGTGGCAGTTAAACGCCAGCAGCAAGGATCAATACATCGTCGCCATCGCCATCAACTACACCCACGATGGCGATCTGGCAGGCGCGATCAATCGACTGGTCGATCTGCGGCTGCCGGGCGATCCGATTCAGGCGGTCGCCGACACCGCCTGCCGATTGGCGACCTCCGGCTACGTGAACAGCAGCAGCGGGCTGCACGCCGTCCGCAGCATGATGACGCTCTACCAGCTTCAGGGGCGCTCCGGGTGCGCCGACACGCTGATCTCGGCGGATCAGGCACAGCCGGGCAGCGTGGTCACGATTGAACTGCCCACGCCGACGCTCACGCCGCCGCCCAGCAAAACCCCGACTTCGGCGCCCTCCTTCCAGACGCCCACGCCGGTGCTAGTGATCGTGCCGACCGTCCCGCCGCAGAACGATTTCGTGCTGATCAGCGTGACTACCAACTGTTCGACCGAGCTTTCCGGGCTGATCACGGTCGAGGTCTACGACTACGACGGCGTGACCGGGATGCCCGGCGAAGAAATCCGCGCGCGCTGGGACACGGGCGAAAGCCGCTTCTTCACCGGGCTGAAGCCGGAAAAAGGTGCCGCCTACGCCGATTTTCAGATGGACGCGGGCAAAAACTACATCATCGACATGCCGGGTCACGCCGACCCAGTGCAGCAGCCGCTTTCCGCGAGTCCCTGCGTGACGCCCAACGGCGACCGCGCCACGATCTCCTACCGGGTGCTGTTCCGCGCCGCCGGGTGAGCATTTGACAGCCGTGATATAATTAAAGTTGTAATGTCAATGAGAGAAATGAGGAGACTTGACTCATGGCTCAAGACACCCATATCTACGGCGAAGTGAACAGCAAGACCAGTCTCAAGAAGGTCTTCACGGAAATCCGCGACGACGTGGACAAAGCGAAATCCCGCTCTGCCCTAACCGAACTGCATCGGCGGGCGGGCTACTTGATCACCCTCACCTACGCGCCTTCGTGGGAGGAGAAGTTCGGTAAGGAAGCCAACGATCTGCGCAAGGTGGCGCGGGACGAATTCGCCACCACCGCCCGCAAGATCAACCGCCGGGCGAAGGAAATCGGCACCGACGCGGATTACGATGAGTCGTGGGGAGATAAGTCATGACTCAGACTGCTGACAAGCGCCGCTACAAGTCGACCGAGTCGAAATATAAGGGCGGCGCGGATGAAATGTACGTCACCTATGATCTGTGGCAAGAGACGCGCGGCGACAACCGAGCGCTCTACCCGAAGGTCAAGCGGGTGTACGTCGCCGGAGCGGTCACGAACTGGAAGCTGGGCGATTTCGAGAAGCGCAGCGGCAAGACGGTTCACGGCGTGAAGATCGACTACGAGCAGACCCGCAAAGGCTACTCGCGGAAGGGATACACGGCGACGCGCGGGGATACCCACTACCACGTCCAGCCGACCCAGATCAAGGCGGGCAAGTCCCACTTCACCAAGGTCGTCGAAGTGCCGGATGACGCGCAGAACGTGAAGTTCCACCGCAGCGACCTACCGAAGAAATATCAGGACGCGCTTCAGAACATTCGGTAATGTGAGAGAAAGCAGAGCGGCGCGATCCACCATACGCGACCATGCAGCAGAACGGAGAGGTGAACTATTGACCTCTCCGTTTTCAATTGTCACGCTAGCGGGTGGTGATCACCTGCAAATTGGCGGTGCTGTCGCCCGGCTGCGACCACGCCAGCGAGAAGCTGCCATCCACGTTGAGCGCCAGCGAGGGTGCGCCCACGAGATGAGTGTTCTGCTGCGCGGCGCTGAAGCCTACCACATCGCCGCCGCTCAGAATCAGCACGCCTAACCCGGCGTCGCTTTCGACCACCGCCGCCGCAGTGGTGTACTGCCCGGTCAGCGGTTCGGTCCAGCGCAGCGGTATATCGCCGTTCGAGGATGCCGTCGAAACTCGGCTGAGTTCAAAGCCGGTTTGCACCTGCGCCGCCTCGTCGCTGATGCCGATAGTCAGGCGCTCCGGCTGACGCCACGCGCCCGCGTTCAGAGTCCCTGAGGTCATCCAAGTCTCGATGGTTCCGTCGGCGCGGGTGATGTTCCAGAAGAAATAGGCGCTGGATACGTCCAGCGCGGCGCGCACGTCGTTCAGGCGGTCGCCGGAAGCGAGGCTGACCGCGCTGGTGAGCGCCTGCGGATCGCCGCTCGGATTGAGCCGCTGGCGCATCAACTGCCCGTTCGAGAGCCAGAAGCCCCAGACCTCGCCGCTGTTGGTGCGAACCAACGCGGGACTATCGGCATTCGAGGCAATGGTCGCCGCATCCAGCAGCGGGCGCCCCTCGTCGTCAATGTGGCGCAGGTAAACCGACATTTCTGAGAGCAGCCCGCCGCTCCACATCACCCACAAGCCGCCGGAGCCGTCGCTCACGGCGCTGTAGCTGAGCGCCAAACCGTCCGACACCGCCACCGGACCCCGCGAAACCGTGAGGTTGGGCGTCAGCACCGCCTCGTAGAGCGCGGTCTGATCGTTAGACCCCGCGTCCAGCCAGAGCAGATGGATATTGCCGTTCACGCCCAAGAACAGGCGCTGATTGTAAGGATGGGTCGGCGGCAGCGGCAGGGTCACGATATCACTCAAGCCATTGGCGTTCAGGCGGCGAATGTCCTGATGCACGCCGCGATCATCCGAGCCAACCCACGCCGCGATCAGCCCGCCGCTGGTGCCGAGAATGGCGGGCGCGTCGGTCTGCGGAGTCTGCGCCAGCGTGATCGGCGGATTCCATGCCGACGGGGTCGGGGTGATGGTCGGAGTCGACGGGGCGCTGGAACAAGCCGCCAATAGCAGCAGAAAAGTGGCTGTGAGCAGCGAAGCACATCGTGAAGGAAGCCAGCGGAGCAGCATGTCAGTCCTCAGTCACTGGGGCGATGCCTTCCGTCCCGGTATAGCGAATCAGATGATTCGAGTAGTAGGCGATGGTGTGTACGACGAATTTCGCGGCGTCAAGCGTGACGTTGGTGAGGACGAGTTCGCGCTGCCGGGCGTAAACGCCGACGTGATAGCGCTCGCCCGCGTAGATCACTTTTTTGACGAACCAGCCCGCCGGACCGCCTTCGCGGGCGGCTTTCGCCACCTCCACCTCGTCAATGGTATCCCATGCGACATGCTGCCCGTCGACGTTGATCTCGTAGGCGTTGGCGTCGAAGCGCTTTTGCAGCGACCGCCGATCCTCGTCGGTCAGACCCTCCATGCCGGGGCGCTGCTCGATGCGCGCGAGATAAGCCATAATCTGCTCCCTTTCACATTGGCGCTCTATTGTAGCGTGAAATTGAGCAGACGTGCCGCTTATGCCTGCGGCAGCGGCGGAACCACCGGATCGTAGAGCCAATGCTGGAAGAAGTCGCCTAAATCCTGCCCGCTGACCTGCTCGGCAACCGCGATGAAGTCGTCGGTGACGGCGTTGCCATATTTGTATTTTTGCTGGTAGGTACGCAGAGTCTCGAAGAAGGGTTCGTCGCCAATGGTCAGGCGGAGCGCGTGCAGCGTCACCGCGCCGCGCTGATAGACCCCTTCCCAATCGAACAGCTTGGGCACGGTCGGGTCGCCGGTGATGGCGAACTGAAGCAGCCGCTTGCGAACGTCGGTATCGCTCATCCCCTGCTGGCTCAGCGCCGCCCCGTCGAGCTGGTTGTAGGCGTCCTGAACAATCGAGTCCATGACCGACGGATCGACGGAATGTTCAAACCACAGCCACGAGGCATAGGTGGCGAAGCCCTCGTTGAGCCATATATCTTGCCACGATCCCAAGCTCACGCTGTCGCCAAACCACTGATGCGCCATTTCGTGGGCGATGGTGCCGTCGCCGCCTGAGGGATCGCCCCGCAGCGCCGCCTGCATCACGCCGGGCGGAAAGGTCGCCATGCTCTGGGTTTCCAGCGAGAAACCCAACTGCTGATCGACCACCAGCGCGCCGTATTGGTCAAACGGATAGTCGCCGAAGATGCTGCTGAAGTAGTCGAGCATGTCGCCCTGCTTGGCGAAAGCGGTGCGGGCGTCGTCCGCGTAGCGGGTGGGGACGTAATTGCGAATCGGGATGCCGCCCGCCGATTTGTCGTCCTCGCGGGTGTAATCGCCGATGGACACGAAGGCGAGATAGCTCGCCATCGGCTCGGTCATATCCCACGTATAAGTCGAGAATGCCGGATCGCCGAAATCGGCGACGCTTTCCAGCGTGCCGTTGGCGACCGCGACCAGCGGCTTGGCGACCGAAATCACAAAAGTATAAGTCGCTTTGTCGAGCGGATGCTCGTTGACCGGATACCACACCGACGATCCCGACGGCTCGCCCAGCGCAGTGTAGCCGCCGTGAGTACGAATCCAGCCCAGCGACGCGAACGAGGTCGGGTCGTCCAGCACGCCGGGCGTGCCGCTGTACGTGATCGCCACCGTGAAGGCAGCGCCGTTCGCCAGCGGGGTTGAAGGCGTGATGGTGAGTTCGCCCTGCTTGCGGGCATATTGGGCGGGCGCATGGTTGACCTGCAAATCGCTGATGCTCAGCCCCCAGAAATCCAGATTGAAGGCGCTCAAGTCCTCGGTCGCGTCCGCGGTGACGGTGGTCGTCCCGGCGACGGTATCGGCATCCACGTCGATGGTCAGGTCGATGTCGTAATGCTGCACATCGTAGCCGCCGTTGCCAAGCAGCGGGAAATAGGGATCGCCCAGCCCCGGATCGCCCGCCGACTGCGCCTGCGTGACCGACACACCGAGCAGCAGAATCGCCAGTAACAGGATGGCGCGCGCGCGAAACTTCAGCATTCGAACTCCCTCTCGGCGTGTGAACGCTCGCAGCATGATCACATGACTTACTCCGAAGCCAAGTGGAATGTTCATGGTCTGTTGTTGCACCAAATGGCAAGTGTTATACTCCGCCTGTTTGTAAATTATGGCACTATTCCCGCCATTCTCATTCGGTTCTCAGCGTCAATTGCTACGCTCACTATACTTAGTTGCCCATGACGGGCTTGTGTTAGTCAGCAAAGGAAACTCACAGATGACACAGACAGCAAAAAAGGGGCTTGACGGCGTTTCGATTGGACCCAGCCGCCTCAGCCTCGTCAACGGGACTGAAGGCAAGCTCATTTATGCCGGATACCGGATCGAAGACCTCGCGGCGAACGCCACCTACGAAGAAGTGGTCTATCTGCTCTGGAACGACCGCCTGCCCAACCAGCAGGAACTCGAAGAACTGCGCGCTGCGATTGCGTCAGAAGCGGTGGTCTACGAGCCGGTGCTGACCCACCTCAAGCAGTACCCCAAAAACGCCAACGCGATGGCGGTGCTGCGTACTGCCGTCTCCGAACTCGCCTTCTATGACCCCGACAGCGAGAAATATGACCTCAACTCGCTGCACCGCAAAGCCATTCGCATGACCGGGCAGGTGACCACCATCTGCGCGGCGTGGGCGCGCATTCGTCAAGGGCAAGAGGCGATCCCGCCGCGCAAAGACCTGACGCTGGCGGAGAACTTTGTCTACATGCTCACGGGCAAGGACCCGGATAAGACCGCCTCCGACGCCATCGACACCTACATGGTGCTGCTGACCGAACACGGCATGAACGCCAGCACCTTCTCGGCGCGGGTGACCACCAGCACCGGGTCGGACATGCACAGCGCGATTGTCAGCGCCATCGGCACGCTCAAGGGACCGTCGCACGGCGGCGCGAACACCGAAGCTATGAAGATGTTCATGGAAATCGGCACGCCGGAGAACGTCGAGCCGTGGTTCAACCAGCACATCAAGACCGGCGAGCGCCGGATCATGGGCATCGGGCACCGCGTCTACAAGGCGCTCGACCCGCGCGCGGCGATCCTGCGCGAGCGCGCCAAGGCGCTCGCCGACACCAGCGGCAACACTCAGTGGTTCGAGATTGCGGATCGGCTGGCGAAACTGGCGCGCTCGGATCAGTACTTCATCGAACGCAACCTGTACCCGAACGTCGATTACTACAGCGCAATTGTCCTCTACACGCTGAACATCGACATCGACATGTTCACGCCGCTGTTCGCCATGAGCCGCATGGCGGGCTGGACTTCGCACATCATCGAGCAGGTCACGGACAACCGCCTGATCCGCCCGTCGGTCGATTACGTCGGCAAGATGGATTTGCCGTGGGTTCCTATCGACCAGCGCTAAGCAGTTTCATGGGCACACGCTTCGACGTGTGCCCATTTTTTTGGTCAGATAATCAAATCTTCATTCGATTAATACACTGTGTCCGAATTATTGAAGAAAACTTTCACCAAACTGCGCTTCAAAACGAGTCGGTTTTTCGAATAGACTGTAAAAGTCACCAAATAGTTTGAATAGAGGACTCCCATGAATGACAGCCCGCAGTGGAATGCCCGCTGCCTCCGCTCCCCTTCTGCCATCCGCGTACTGGTACTCATCCTTTCCTGATTCCCTTCCAGAATCCGGCTCAATTCTAGTTTAGGAGTAAGCATCATGACTTCCAGCCCGGAGGCGGTCACGTCCGCCATTCTCAGCCCGGACGCGCAGGCGTTCCTGACCCAACTCGCCCGCAGCTTCACGCCGCGCCGGGATGCCCTGCTCGCCGAGCGCGCGGCGCGCCAGCTTCGTATCGACGCGGGCGAAATGCCCGACTTTCTGCCGGAGACGCGGCACATCCGGGAAGCCGACTGGCAAATCGCGGCGATCCCGGCGGATTTGCAGGATCGGCGGGTCGAGATCACCGGCCCGACCGACCGCAAGATGATCATTAACGCGCTGAACAGCGGCGCGAAGGTGTTCATGGCGGATTTCGAGGACTCGAATGCGCCGACGTGGGCAAACCTGATCGACGGGCAGCAAAATTTATATGATGCGGTGCGCCGAACCATCACCTATACCAACGACGCCGGAAAGCGCTACCAGCTCAACGAAAAAACGGCGGTGCTGATGGTGCGCCCGCGCGGGTGGCATTTGGACGAGAAGCATTTCCGGGTGGACGACGCGCCCATCCCCGGCGGATTGTTCGACTTGGGACTGTACTGCTTCCACAACGCCGCCGAACTGCTGGCGCGGGGGACGGGTCCCTATTTCTACCTGCCCAAGCTGGAAAGCCACCTCGAAGCGCGGCTCTGGAACGACGTATTCAACTTCACAGAGGACGAACTGAGCCTCCCACGCGGCAGCATCAAAGCGACGGTGCTGATCGAGACCATTCTCGGCAGCTTCGAGGCGGAGGAAATCCTGTACGAGCTGCGCGATCATTCTGCCGGGCTGAACTGCGGGCGCTGGGATTACATCTTCAGCTACATCAAGAAGTTTCGCAATAAGCCGGAATTCGTGCTGCCGGATCGCGCTCAGGTGACGATGACCGTGCCCTTCATGCACAACTACACGCTCCACGTGATCAAGGTGTGCCACCAGCGCGGCGCGCACGCGATGGGCGGGATGGCGGCGCAGATTCCGATCAAGGACAATCCCGAACAGAACGCGCAGGCGCTCGACAAAGTGCGCAGCGACAAGCTGCGCGAGGTGCGCGACGGTCACGATGGAACGTGGGTCGCGCATCCGGGGCTGGTTCCGGTGGCGCTGGA
This sequence comes from uncultured Chloroflexia bacterium, assembly GCA_963814185.1. Classification (GTDB taxonomy): domain Bacteria; phylum Chloroflexota; class Anaerolineae; order Aggregatilineales; family Phototrophicaceae; genus Flexifilum. Next base: position 2,605,932 of record CAWFCF010000004.1, read on the forward strand.
AGTCTTCAACCAGCACATGCCGCAGCCCAACCAGATCGACCGCCAGCGCGACGACGTACAGGTGACCGCCGCCGACCTGCTCACGCCCAGCGAGGGCGACATCACCGTGCAGGGCTTGCGCTGGAATCTGCGGGTGGGGATTCAATATCTGGAGGCGTGGCTGGGCGGGAACGGCTGCGTGCCGCTCTACAACCTGATGGAAGACGCCGCCACCGCCGAGATCAGCCGCTCGCAGGTGTGGCAGTGGCTGCACCACCACGCCGCGCTCAAAGACGGGCGCAGGCTGGACGAAGCGCTGTTCAGCCAACTGCTCAGCGAGGAGATGGAGTCAATTCGCGTGGAAGTCGGCGCGAAACGCTTCGAGAACGGCAACTACAAGCTGGCAAGCCGCTTGTTCGACGACATGATCCGCAGCGCCACCTTCACCGAGTTTCTGACCCTGCCCGCCTATCGCTATCTGGACTGAGGAGAGAGAAGATGTACAGCAGCGCATCGATCATCCAGCAGTATTGGCAGCACAACGAGCGGTGGCAGGGAATCACCCGCCCCTACCGCGCCGAGGATGTGATCCGGCTTCACGGGACAGTCACGATTGAGTACACCTTGGCACGGATGGGTGCGACCAAGCTCTGGCACATGATGCAGTCCGAGGATTACGTCAATGCGCTGGGGGCGGTGTCCGGCAATCAGGCGGTGCAGCAGGTGCAAGCCGGGCTGCACGCGGTCTACGTGAGCGGCTGGCAAACCGCCGCCGACGCCAACAGTTCCGGGCAGACCTACCCCGATCAAAGCTTGTACGCGGTGGACAGCGTGCCGGAACTCTCGCGGCGGATCAACAATGCGCTGATGCGCGCCGACCAGATTCAGCACCTCAGCGGCGAGGGCGGCGTCGATTACTTCGTGCCGCTGGTCGCGGACGCGGAAGCCGGGTTCGGCGGCAACCTGAACGCCTTCGAACTGATGAAGGCGATGATCGAAGCCGGAGTCGCGGCGGTGCATTTCGAGGATCAGCTTTCGTCCGCCAAGAAATGCGGACATCTGGGCGGCAAGGTGCTGGTGCCCACCCGCGAAGCGGTCGCCAAGCTGGTCGCCGCGCGGCTGGCTGCCGACGTAATGGACGTGCCCACCATTTTGATCGCCCGCACCGACGCCGACGCCGCCACCCTGATCACCAGCGACATCGACGAGTACGACCGCCCCTTCGTCACCGGGGAGCGCACGTCCGAAGGCTACTACGGCGTGCGGAACGGCATCGAGGCGGCGATTGCGCGCGGGCTGGCATACGCGCCCTACGCCGATATGATCTGGTGCGAGACTTCGCATCCCGATCTGGACGAGGCGCGCCAGTTCGCCGACGGGATTCACGCGCGCTATCCCGGCAAGCTGCTGATGTACAACTGCTCGCCGTCCTTCAACTGGAGCCGCAACCTCGACACTGCGACTATCGCCGCCTTCCAGCTCGCGCTGGGGGCGATGGGCTACAAATTCCAGTTCATCACGCTGGCGGGCTTCCACGCGCTCAACCTGAGCATGTTCGAATTAGCAACCGGCTACCGCGACCTCGGCATGACCGCCTACGCCGCGCTGCAAGACCGCGAAGTCGCGCTGGAACAGGCGCAGGGTTACAAGGCGCTCAAGCACCAGTCGTTCGTGGGCACGGGCTACTTCGACGCGGTGCAGCAGACCATCATGGGCGGCAAATCCTCGACCGTCGCCATGAGCGGATCGACCGAAAAAGAGCAGTTCACGGAGACCAAAATCGCGTCGTAAAATCTCCTGTGCGGAGAACTCTTGTAGGGGCACGATATATCGTGCCCCGTGTTTGGCTGACTGCTGACCGCCAACCGCTGTATAATCCCCAACATGGCGGACATTCAACCCTACTCCCCCAACGAAATCGTCCCCGGCAGCGTGGGCATGACCTTTAACTTCGCGCTGGCGCTGCCCGGTCAGGCGAGCAGCCCGCACACCTCCCGCGCCTACTTCCGCTGGGTCGATCAATTTCTGGTGGACGTTGCCGGGTGGAAGCCCAGCAGCGGCGATCAGCGGCTTGACCGGATGCAGCGGCTCCCGGTCGGCGTGCTGCGCGACAGCCTCAGCCCGGCGCAGGTGCGGGCGTGGCTCGGCATTCTGGTGCGGCGCAATCACGGCAAGCAGGGGCTTCAGCAGGCGCGCGCGGCGGTGGTCACGCTGGCGAGTCTGCTGGCGGAGGCGGGCTGGATTGATGACTACGTGAGCGCGGCGATCTCGCGGGTCAACATCCCGCGCGCGGAAGAAGGTCAGCGGACCGGTCACTGGCTGTCCACCGATCAACTGCGGCTGCTGATGAACGCCTCGCGCCAGATCGCCACTAGCGAGAACCAAGTGCTGCGCAACTACGCGCTCACCACCCTGCTCTGCACGATGGCGCTGCGCCGCGAAGAACTGGCGCTGGCGCGCTGGAGCGATTTCAGCGTGCAGAACAACCGCGCGGTGCTGCGGGTTCACGGCAAGGGGCGCAAAGCCGCGCCGATTGACGTGCCGCGCCCGGTACTCAGCGCGCTGACCCGCTGGCGCAGCGCGTTGATCGCGGCGGATCAATTGAAGTCGAACGACTCGCCGCTGCTGCGGCGGCTGTGGAAAGGCGGGCGCATCAGCAGCAACGGGCTGACCCCAGACGGGGTCTGGCGGATCGTCGGGGACGCCGCCCGCGCCGCCGATCTGGGGCAGATCGCACCGCACGACCTGCGCCGCTCGGTCGCCGGAGCGCTGCAAGCCAACGGCGTGCCCGTCGACAAGATCAGCCGACTGCTGCGTCACAGCAATGTCGCCGTGACCGAGCGCTACCTGAGCAGGCTGCCGCAGGTCAACGAAGGCGCGATCCTGATGAGTGGAATGCTCGGCTTGGACGACGATCCCTTCGCACCGTAAATGCAAAAAGGCACACGCAGGCAGCCGACGGCTGTACGTGTGCCTCTCCTCAAATCGCGCGGGCTATGCCCACACGTTCAGTTCATCGCGCCCTCTGCCAGCGTGGCTTTCCGCCAGCAGCTCGGTGAAGGCATCTGCGCCATGCGAGGTGAAGTTCTCGTCCATCGCGCCGATGTAGTGGACGATCCAGCCCATGACGAACAGGTTCAGGTTGTGCCCGGATTCGTGCCCGGTGTCGTCATACGAGTTTTCGCGGTGAATAAAGGCGACGTTGCCCATGTTGAAGGCGGTCTTGCCCGGATTGGCATTTCCGCCCAGCCCGCCGATCAAGAAGAAGGTTCCGGTCTGCCAATTTGCATCGGCGATATGCCCGGCCACCGCCGGGTTTGCGCTGGAAGCGCCGCCGATCTTGAAGAAATTCACGCCCGCCAAGCCGATCAGCCCCAGCACCAAGCTGAGCACCAGCAGCACCAGCCCCAAAAGGATCACGGGCCACGACATCGGCGCCAGCCAGCACAGCCAGCCGATCACGCCCTGATAGAAGCCGCTCTGTGAGATGACCGAAAACACGGCGATGAAACCGCCAACAAATAGGACAATGCCGATGATCAGCCCGACCGTTGTACCAAACCACACCCCGTAGATGTTGTAGGCGAGCACACCGTTCATGGACGTGCCGATGCCCATCAGGAGACCGCGCATCACGGCGGTGAGGTCAGGCTCGGTGCCGCTCGATCCCTGCACCGAGAAGGTCGCTACGAGGTAGAAGATGATGGTCGCGCCGAAGATGATCCACCCGGAAACATGACCGAAGAAGAAGCCCATGTAATTGAGGAGGAAGGGGAAGAAATCCCCGCTGATCGGCATGATCAAGCCTGCACCGTTGACGGCGGGTCCTGTGAAGAAGTGGACGAAAATCACCAGCAGAACCCCGACACCCGCTCCCCACACCGCAGGAGAAAGCCCTGACTTCACGTTGAGCGTGCCCATAGTAGCTCTCCGAGACGCGCTAAATTGTCCGGTCGATTCAATTCATATATTCTGTCGTGCTACTAAATGAAAAGGGGTCGCAGGGCGGATTTCCCACGAATCTGCCCCAGAGACAACACCTCTAGGATCGCGCAACTTACTCGTGAGTATAATGAGACATAAGCATTACGTGCGACATGTACTCTCATTGTTGTGACGTACTGCCGGGCAAACTGCGATCGTTTTTACGGATTGGAGTTCGAACGGCATCCGATTATGAGCGTCAGTGACCTGTTGAACCTCTTCATTCAGGTGCTCTTTATCCTACTCACCCTCGTGGCAGTGGTCGATTACCTGCGCCACCGAGACGCTACGCGCCGCGATATTGCCCTGATGATCAGCACGCTGGGGATCACCGTCGGGCTGCCGTTGATCGTGCGCCCGTTCGGAATCACATCGACCTGGCCGATCGGGATGCTGGTGCTGGTGGCACAGCCGTTTCTGATGATCCGGCTGGTGCAGTATTTCCGGACCGTCTCCACCCGCGTTTACTACGCCGCGCTGGTCGGCATGATCTTGCTGTGGATCGCGGTTCTGCTCGCAAACGAAGACAGTGTTCGCGCGATCCTGCTGGCGGGAATCGCCTATTTTGTCGCCATCGACGGCTACGCCGCCTTCGCGCTGATTCGGAGCGCACTCACGACGGCGGGAGTTGTCCGGCAGCGCCTGCGGTTGATCGCCATTGGTTCGGGCGTGCTGGCGCTGCTGCTGCTGCTCGCCGGGATCGCCGGGCTTATCCCGGCGCTCGCGCCGATTACCGCGCTGCTCGTGCAGTTTCTGGTGCTGATTTGCGTTCTGGCATACTATTTCGGGTTTGCCCCGCCCCGCTGGCTGCGCCGTCACTGGCAGCTTACCGAGCTGCATCACTATCTGCTGGCGGCGCTGCATCAGCCGCACAGCACCGACATCAGCGGCGTCGAGAACCTCAACCGCCTCTCCGAATCCGCCGCTCAAGCCGTCGGCGGGACTGCCGCCGGAGTGGCTCGCTTGGAGAACGAACAGTGGTCGCTGTATACCTCGACCAATCCCGACCTGCTGGCGACTGCCTTGCAGGAGGCTCAGCGCGTGCTGGCATCGGCGTGGCAGAATCCGCAGCCGACCGCCGTTTCGATTCCCGATCTGCCCGACGCGACCGAGCGTGACCGTTTGGCGGGCGTAGGCGCTGAGACGTGGCTGATCGTCCCGATCAAGGTCGCCGAGCAGACGTGGGGACTGCTGCTGGTGTTCCTGCGGCGGCGCTCGCTGTTCATGGACGACGACCTCAACCTGCTCGAACTGCTGGCACAGCAGAGCGCCATCGTGCTGGAGAACTACGGGTTGATTCAGGAGCTGCGCAGCTATTCGGAACAGCTTGAGCACAAGGTCGAAGCGCGTACAGCTCAACTGCACGAGAGCGAGAAGCGCTATCGCCAGATCGTCGAGACCGCGCAGGAAGGCATCTGGGTCACGGACGCGGAAGGCAAAACCACCTTCGTGAACCCCGAAATGGGGCAGATGCTCGGCTACAGCGTCGAGGAGCTAGAGGAACGTCCTCTGTTCAGCTTTCTGGAAGAGGCGGATCAAAGCCTGGCTTATGCCGACCTGACCGCCCGGGTTCAGCACCACGAGTTCCGCTTCCGCCGCAAGAACGGCGAAACCCTGTGGGGGCTGATCTCCGCCACGCCGCTGTTGAACGACGGCGGGGAATTCATCGGCGCGCTGACGATGGTCACCAACATCACCATCCGCAAGCAGGCGGAGGAAGAAGTGCGTACCCTGAACACCGATCTGGAGCAGCGCGTCATCGACCGTACCGCCCAACTCGCCGCTGCCAACCGCGAACTGGAAGCGTTCTCCTATTCGGTCTCTCACGACCTGCGCGCGCCCCTGCGTTCGATTGACGGCTTTTCACGGATTCTGCTGGAGGACTACGCCGAGGGACTCTCCTCGGACGCGCAGCGCTACCTGCGCATCGTGCGGGAGGACGCCCAGCAGATGGGGCGGCTGATCGACGATTTGCTGACCTTCTCACGCCTCAACCGTCAGGATTTGGCGAAGCAGACCGTCAACCCGGCAGCGCTGGTCGAACAGGTGCTCGCCGATCTGCGCTACGAACAGAAGGATCGGGACGTGGAAGTGGTGATGGGCACGCTGCCGCCCTGCAAGGCGGACCCGGCGCTGCTCAAGCAGGTGTACGTCAATCTGCTTTCCAACGCGCTCAAGTTCACGCGCAAGCGTGAACACACGGTGGTCGAAGTCGGCTGTCTCGACCAAAACAGCGAAGCGGTTTATTATGTGAAAGATAACGGCGTTGGATTTGACATGCGCTACTCGAACAAACTGTTCGGGGTGTTCCAACGGCTGCATTCCTTCGAAGAATACGAGGGAACCGGCGTCGGGCTGGCGATCATCCAGCGAGTGATCAACCGGCACGGTGGGCGGGTTTGGGCTGAAGCCGAGGTGGATCACGGCGCCGCTTTTTACTTCACTTTAAACGGAGCGTCCGATCATGGTTGATGGAATTATCGAGATTTTGCTGGTTGAGGATAATCCGCGCGACGTGGAACTGACGCTCCATGCGCTGAAGAAGCACCACATCAGCAACAGCGTGTTTGTGGTACGGGATGGCGAGGAAGCGCTGGAGTTCATCTTTGCGACTGGTAGATATGCTGAGCGCGATATTCGCAACAAGCCTAGAATTATCTTACTCGACCTCAAGCTGCCTAAAGTCGATGGGCTGGAGGTGCTCAAAGAGGTGAAGTCCAACCCGGAAACGCACTCGATTCCGGTGGTTATGCTGACCAGCTCGCGCGAGGAGCGCGATGTAATCCAGAGCTACCAATTAGGTGTGAACAGTTACATCGTCAAGCCGGTTGACTTTGAGCAGTTCACCGAGTCGATGCAGCAGCTTGGCATGTATTGGCTGCTGCTCAATCTGCCGCCAAAGCTGTAGGATGTAAACGTGAGGCTCTGCTCTCGCTCGGCGGAGTCTCGTGGGAGTTTTTATGCAAGGAACGCGACGAATACTGATCCTCGAAGATCGCGTGCGCGATGCCGAGCTTCTGCTGTACGAACTTCGTAAGGGCGATTTTGATTTTGAATGGCAGCGGGTAGAGTCGGAACCCGATTTTATCGAGGCGCTCTCACCGCCGCCCGACATCATCCTTGCGGACTACAGTATGCCGCAGTTCGATGCCTCCCGCGCGCTTGAGATTCTTCGGGAACAAGAATTGGATATTCCATTCATCATCGTCTCTGGCACCATCGGAGAGGATGCCGCCGTCGCCGCCATGAAGGCGGGCGCAAATGACTTCTTTGCCAAGAATCGGCTGACCCGGCTGCTGCCTGCGCTTGAGCGGGAACTGCGCGAGTCACAGGAGCGGCGCCGACGCCGGCAAGCCGAGACGGAACTTCACAGCGCCGAGGAACGGTTCGTCAAAGCCTTTCAGCTCAGCCCGCTCGGAATCAGCATCACGGTGGTGGAAGACGAGCGTTTTCTCGACATCAACGAGAGCTTCCTGAAGATGAGCGGCTTCACACGCGACGAGGTGATCGGTCATACGCCCGCCGAGCTGAACATCTGGCTGCACCCCGAAGACGAGACGCGCATGAAGCGGGCGCTTGAAGGACGCACCTCGATCCGGGACTGGGAAAACCAGTTCCGCACCAAGTCCGGCGAGATTCGGGATGGGCTGATCTCGCTTGAACGCATCGATTTGGAAAACTCCGCCTGCATCCTGAGCCTGTTTCACGACATCACCGAACGGAAGCAGTCAGAAATGGCGATTCGGGAGAGCGAAGAGCGCTTCCGTCTGCTGGCGCAGAACTCCACTGACATGATCTCGCGTCACGACACCGAGGGCGTCTACCTTTACGTGTCCCCAGCGTCCTCTACCCTTCTCGGTTACGCGCCGGAAGAACTGAACGGGCATTCCTGCTTCGAGTTCATCCACCCCGACTATGTCGATGCGGTGAGGCAGTCGTTGAAACTCGCGCGCGACAGCTTCCGCTCCGAATATCGTATCCGCCGGAAAGATGGGGGCTACGTCTGGCTCGAAACCACCAACAGGGTGATCCGCGGCCCCGAAACCCACGAGATTCTGGAAATTCAGGCAGCCTCGCGCGACATCAGCGAGCGCAAGCAAAGCGAGGAAGCGCTCCAGCGCTATAACCAGCGCTTGAAAACACTGCACTCGATTGATCAGGCGATCCTCAACGCGCAGTCGCCGGAGCTCGTGACCCATCTGGCGCTGCGCTACTTCATGGAGCAGATCGAAGTTCCCGCCGCCAGCTTTGTCGTGTTCGAGTTCGAACTCCGTGAAGGGCTGGTCATCTTCGCCTCTGCAGGTGAACCCGCTCCGGCGACCCGGCATCTGGCGCTGGAAGAATGGTCGCCCGAAGACCGGGAGCTGCTGCGCACCGGCGTGGTGCAGATCATCGAAGACAACTCTCTAGAGCCGCTGCCCGCCGGAATTCGCGCGCTGGGTCACGACGGCTATCACGCGTTCCTCCGAGTTCCGCTGATCTCGCAGGGCGAGCTAATTGGCACCCTGAATTTAGCAGCGGAGCAGCCCGCGAATTTCATCGCGGAATATCAGGAGATCGCGCACGAGATCGCCGATCAGGTGGCAATAGCGATCCAGCAGACCCGCATGAGCGCGCAGATTCGACGGCACAACGCCGAACTGGAAGAACGTGTGATCGAGCGGACGGCGGAACTGGCGTCCGCGAAGACGCGGGTCGAAAGCATCCTGCACAACAGCAGCGACGCGATCGTTCTGGCGACGGCGTCAGGCAGCATCGACCAGACCAATCCCGGCTTTGAGCAGTTTTTCGGATATGAAGGCGATGAGGCATACGGCTTGTCGCTGAGCCAGTTGGTGGAGCCGGAGTTGATTGAGGCGCTGAAGCAGGCGATTGAAACCGTGATCGCCGAAAATCGACGGATGCGGCTGGAGGCGGTCTGCCGCCGCAAAGACGGCACCACCGTCAACGCCGACATCGCCATCGCCATGCTGCCAGCAACCCGCCGCGACCAGCGCAGCATCATTTGCAGCGTGCGCGACATGACCGAGCGCAAGCACATGGAGCAGGAGCTGCGTCAAGCGCTAGAACAGGAGCGCGAACTCAACGAATTGAAGTCCCGCTTCGTTTCGACTGTCTCTCACGAGTTCCGAACGCCGCTCACCTCGATTATGTCGTCCAGCCAGCTTTTGAAGTTGTACATCGACCGCATGAACGAGGATCGACGGGTCGAGCATCTGGATCGGATCGAGACGCAGGTGCGCCGCCTGACCGAACTGCTGGACGACGTGCTGGCGCTGAGCAAGGCGGAAGCGGTCGGCTTCGATTTCAACCCGGTCACGCTGGATTTGGAGACATTTTGCCGGGGCGTTGCCGAGGAGATACAGGTCATCACCAAGTCGCCGCACGAGATCGCGTTCTCCGGCAGTGGCAATTGCAGTAAGTTCAGCGGCGACGAAAAGCTGCTCCGGCACATCATCATCAATCTGCTGACCAATGCCATCAAGTATTCTCCCAACGGCGGCATGGTCGAATTCACGCTGACTTGTGACCAAGTGCAGGCGGAAATTCTGATCGCAGACTCGGGGTTGGGCATCCCGGAAGACGATCAAAAGCATCTGTTTGAGCCGTTCCATCGCGCCCGCAACGTGGGCGACATCTCCGGCACCGGCTTGGGACTGCCGATTGTCAAGCGCGCAGTGGACGCGCATGGCGGCACGATTTCGGTGGACAGCACTGAGGGCGTCGGCACCACCATGATCGTTCGCCTCCCGCTGAGCCGGTAGCTCCGCATTTCCTCTCAAATAAAACAGCCAACCTTGAAGGTTGGCTTTGGTATGGGCGTGAAGGGACTTGAACCCCTGACCTCACGGATGTGAACCGTGCGCTCTAACCAGCTGAGCTACACGCCCGTTGGGTTATTCCCGATTGTGCGCTAGAGTATAGCATGGAAGGCAGAACGGTTCAAGGTGGACGTGCAAGCGCTGTTCCGGTATTTTATCGACCCGACCGACGCGCCTCATTGGGCGCAGACGCTCCTGCGCTGGTTCCCGGCGCCGTTGATCGCGGTGGCAGCGCTGCTCGGTGGCTGCGCCGCTCCCGCCGAGGCGGTGATCACGCCGCCGAGCAGCGTATGGGAGACGCTCGCGCCGGGGCTGGAACGCCGCTTCTACCGACCCGGCGGCGACTATACGCTGACCCAATTCGTCGCCCTGCGCATCGACCCGGCGCTCTACCAGTTCCGCGTCCATTACCGACCCGGCGCGCCGCTCAGTCTGGCGGACTGGCGCGCGGCGCTGCCCGGCGCGGTCGCCTTCGTCAACGCCAACTTCTTCGACGCCCAGAATCAGGCGCTCGGCTTGGTGGTGGCGGACGGAACCGTCTACGGACAAGCCTATCAGGGTATGGGCGGGATGCTGCAAGTCCAGAACGGCGGCGTGCGGGTACGCTCGACCATCCTCGAACCCTACATGGGCGAGGCGCTGGAACAGGCGGCGCAGGCGTTCCCAATGCTGATCAGCAATGGCTCGGCGTCGTTCGACAACCCGCAGAGCGACCGAGCCTCGCGGCGCACGGTCGTGGGGCAGGACGCGCAGGGGCGGATCATCCTGATGGCGACTTCGTCGCTGGTGGGCATGAAGCTGGTCGATCTGAGCGGCTTTCTCGCCTCCATCGACCTACAACTGGTCAACGCGGTCAATTTCGACGGCGGCGGCTCGAACTCTGCTCTCGCTGGATGCGCCGGGTCAGCCTGCCTATCAAGTCGCCTCATTCGATGCCGTACCGACGGTGCTGGCAGTTTATCCTCGCTGAAAGCAAGGTACACATGGCAACCACTTACTATCGCCCCAAAACGCTCACCGAAGCGATTGAACTCGCCGCTCAGCCGGACGCCTTGACGCTGGCGGGCGGCGCGCTGACCGTGCCCGCATTGTCCGGCGGAATCGTGATCGACGTACAGGACGTGCCCGAACTGCGCCGGGTCGAGGAATCGGCTCAAGGCGCGACTTTCGGCGCGGCAGTCCCGCTGCAAACCGTGCTGGCGTGGGAGCGGCTCCCCGCCGTGCTGCGCCGCGCGCTGACCCGCGCCGTCCCGCTCAACCTGCGCAACGGTATCTCGCTGGGCGAAAGCCTGCGGGCGTGGCAGACCCCGATGCTGCGCGAGTGGATCGCGGCGCTGCTGGCGCTCGACGCTGGGATCGAATACGTGAATGCCGACGCGGGCACCAGTTGGGACAACCCGATCAGTCTGATGGAAGCCGGGCGCTTAGGGCAGGATTTCGTCACCGCCGTTTACCTGCCCGCGCTGAGCGAAGGACAGGCAGTCGGCGCGGCACAGGTCGCCCGCACCCCCGCCGATGCGCCGGTCGTCAACGCGGCGGCGCTGGTCTACGTGGACGCCGATGGGTGGGTCGGCTCCGAGTTCGTGTTCGTGGGCGGCGCCAGCCAAACGCCGTTCACGCAGGTGCGGCTCGCCACGCTGATCGACAATCCGCTGGACGAAGCCAACATCGCCAGCGCGGTCAAGGCGGTCGCGCCGCAGGTCGATCCGGTGAGCGACTATCGCGGCAGCGCCGAATACCGCCGCGAGATGGCGCGGGTGACGGTTCAGCGCGCGCTGATGGAATGTCTGGAGTCCAGCCGAAGCTGAGCCATCAGTTCGGCGAAAGCGCGATCCCAAGCTGCGCCAGCATCGCGGCGGCACCGCCCTCCTTCGGCGACTCAATCCGCAGCGCCGTGATCTCATGGTTCACCACCGTGAACACGAAGCAGTCAGGGACGCTCACGCGCTTGCCCGTCGCCGGGATCGACGGCTGCCCTCCCAAGTGGAGCGGCGCGCTCTGGGTCGCCAGCGCGGTCACCTGCACCGTAACCTCCTGCCCCTCCGCCTCAATCGACTGAAGGTCGTATTTCCAATCCGGGAACGCCGCCAGAATCGCGCGCATCTGGTCGAGAAAGACCGATTTGCCAAGCGTTTGGGACTGGGCGGTGTCGCGCACGACGCACGAATTGGCGAAACGGCGCGCGGCTTTGTCCAAATCATGGGCATCTATCGAATTGAGCACTTCACAAACGATCTGTATGGGCTGCATGGTCAACTCCTTAGCTACGCTAAGTATTTTTGAGTGATTATAGCGCTTTAGTCGAGGAAGGGTAACTCACGGAATGGTTGGCGGATGCACGCCGAGTTTCACCCACAACGCGCGGGAACGGACAACATCCGTATCGTTCATCTTCAAGCGCACGATCGTCGCTCTGCCAATGGGTGTCAATCCGAGTATGTGCGTGCCCCCGGCGCTCCACTGGAAATGCTGGTTCCACACCTGCGCGCGTGGATTGAACAGCCTGACTTCTTGATCCGTGATCGGATCGACGGCGGTTTGCCACTTGCCTTTGAACCGATTGCAGCTTGGGCACGCTAGACTCAGATTGCTCTCAACGGTCGCACCGCCAGCGCTTTCCGGGAGAATGTGATCGATTTCCATGCGGACAACCATGATTTTCGCGGTCTGGCAGTATTCGCAGCGTTCTTTAGCGCGCTGCGTCACGAAATCGGCTAGCTCAGGGGGAATGTATGCCACTAAGCACCTGCATTCAGGTAGAGACGGATGTCCTCTCCTCGCTCCTGAAGCAGCACAAGCGCCTGAGATCGAAGCAGCATATACTTGTCGTTGAGATCAACCAATTGATCAAGCTCGGCTTCTTCTGCCTCCGTAAGCTCCTCCCACTTGTTCTTTTGACTCAGATCGTGGAGCCGCTGCCATTGTACGTCGGGCATACGGCTGAGTACGATACTCCACAACTGCACGGTTGGATAATCGGAGAGTGCCTCTAACGGAGGCAAATCCGGGCTGATTTGAAGGGCAAAATTCAGGCTCTCGACCAACACTTCTTCAGCCGAGCGGTCGCTCGCCTCGGCAACTTCTCGGACGCGCTCATAAAGCTGGTCGGAGACTTGAAGCGTAATCAACTTCTGGCTCATCGAGAATTCTCCATCTTCTAGCTGCCATTATATCCCCACCGCCAATTTGACGTTGGTCGCCAGATAGACCAGCACGTCGAGCAGGCGCTCCTGCCAGCCCTTCTCCATCGGCACCTCGACCGCCGTCCGGGTCACGCGAGCGCCGCCGCCGAGATCGCGCTCCAAGCCGGGGCGATCCAGTTCCACCAGATAGGGCAGCCGCACCTCGACCACGCCCTCGCGGTGCTGAACGGCGCTGGCGTTCGCGTCCTGCGCCAGCAGCTTGACCTGCATCTGATACAGCAGCCCATCGACGGCGGCAGGCAGCGGCCCGAAACGGTCGCGCAGTTCGTCGCGCATGGCATCGACTTCATCGACCGTATTTAAGCCGCCAATGCGCCGATAGATTTGCAGCCGCAGCGCGATCTCTGGTATCCAGTCGATAGGCAGATAGGCGGGCAGCGGCAGATCGATCAGCACACTGCTTTCGCTGATGGTCGGCGGCAGTTCTTTGAGCGGCGCTTGCCCCGCTGCGCCCTTGCCCTTGAGGTCACGCACCGCCTGCCCCAGCATTTGCGTGTACAGGTGCAAGCCGATGGCGGCGACGTGCCCGGTCTGACGGGTGCTGAGGATGTCGCCCGCGCCGCGCAGTTCAAGGTCGCGCATGGCGATCTGGAAGCCACTGCCGAGGTCGGTGTACTCGGAGAGGGTGTCGAGGCGGGCGCGCGCTTCTTCGGTCAGCCGATTGGCTGCCGGGTGGAAGAAATAGGCATACGCCTGCTGTGGGCTGCGCCCTACTCTGCCGCGCAGTTGATACATCTGTGCCAAGCCGAACCAGTCAGCGCGATCCACCAGCAGCGTATTGGCGTTGGGGATGTCCAGCCCGCTCTCGATGATCGAGGTCGAGACCAGAATGTCATATTCGCCGTTGCCGAAGCGCTCCATCACGCCTTCCAGCCGACGTTCGTCCATCTGCCCGTGACCGACCACCGTCCGCGCCTCCGGCACGATCCGCTCCAGCCGCTCGCGCGCCGCTTCGATGGTCTGCACCCGGTTGTGGACGAAAAAGACCTGCCCGCCCCGCTCCATCTCGCGGATCACCGCCTGTCGCACCAAGCGATCATCGAACGCGCCCACATGCGTGATCACCGGAAGCCGATCCTCCGGCGCGGTCTGGATCATGCTGATGTCGCGGACGTTGGTCAGCCCCATGTAGAGCGTGCGCGGGATGGGCGTGGCGGTGAGGGTCAGCACGTCCACCTGCGCGCGCAGGTTCTTGAAATAGTCTTTGTGCTTGACGCCGAAGCGCTGTTCTTCGTCGATGATCACCAGCCCCAGCTTGGGGATATTCACGTCGGCTTGCAGCAGGCGATGCGTGCCGATGATGATGTCGATTTCGCCCGTCACCAACTGGCGCAGGATGCGGCTCTGCTCCTCTTTGGTGCGAAAGCGCGAGATCGCCTCCACTTTCATCGGGAAGGGCGCGAGCCGCTGGCTGAAGGTCTCGTAATGCTGCTGCGCGAGGATGGTGGTCGGCACCAGAAAAGCGACCTGCTTGCTGTCGTTGACGGCTTTGAACGCCGCTCGCAGCGCGACCTCGGTCTTGCCGTAGCCCACGTCCCCGCAGATCAGCCGATCCATCGGGTGCGGCTGCTCCATGTCGTGCTTCACGTCCAGCACGGCGCGCGCCTGATCTTCGGTTTCGACATACGGGAATGAGGCTTCCAGTTCGTGCTGCCACGGCGAATCCACGCTGAAGGCGAAACCGGGCGCGCTGGCGCGGCGAGCGTAGAGCGCCAGCAGCTCGCGGGCTTCGTCCTCGACCGCTTTCTTGGCGCGGCTCTTGATGCGAATCCAGTCCGGCTGACCCAGCTTACTGAGCGTCGGCGGCTTGTCGTCGGGTCCGACGTAGCGCGAAAGCCGATCCGCCTGATGGATGGGCACAAACAGGGTATCGGTGCCCGCGTATTCGATCACCAGATACTCGCGCTGGGTGTTCTCGATGGTGCGGCGGCGCATCCCGGCGAACTTGCCCACGCCGTAATCGACGTGAACCACGTAATCGCCTTCCTGAAGATCGGCATAGGCACCTTCCGGCGTGCGCGCCCGCTGAGTCGGCTTGCGGCGGCGCGGCTCCGGGCGGCTCCAGCCGAAGATTTCCGCGTCGGTGAACACGTGGGTCTCGCCGCTTCCCCCTTCGGGCGAAGCGGTTCGCAGCCAAAAGCCTTCTTGCAGCGCCCCTTCGACAAAGGTCACGCTGCCGAGAGCGGGCGGCTCGGCGATGGTATCGGTGTTGAGGACAAACGCCGAGTCCTGCTCCTGCCACAGTTCGGTCAAGCGAGCCGCCTGCATGGTCACGGTCACCACCCGTTCGTCGTCGTTGCGCAGCTTGCGCAGGTGCGTGAGCAGCCCCTTCAACTGACCGCCGAAATGCTGCTCCGGCGCGATCAACCCACGCAAGCGCTCGTCCGCCTGATCGTCCGAATCAGAGTGACCGAGGTAGACCACGCAGTGACTGCGCATGGCTTCGCTGAGCGCCTCCCACGTAATGTACGGCGTCGGGTGATCGGCAGCCAACACGCCCGCCGCGATCTTCTCCTCACGGGTGCGAGCGGCGTGTTCCTCGATTTCCGCGACCGTGTCGTAGAGTTCGCCGCCGTCCTCCACCACGATCAGCGCGTTGTCGGGCGCATAATCCAGCAGGCTGACCGGATTGGGGTACAGATAGGGCAGATAATGCTCGATGAACGGGAAGGAAACTCCGGTCGAGAGCGGCTGATAGTCCGCCTGCGGGCTGGTGAGATCGGCTTCGCTGGCGGGCAGCGATTCGAACCACGCGCTCAGCGCCGCCGCCAGCGGCGGGGTCTGCTCCGGCAGCGCCTCGCGCGCGGGCGTGACTACCACCTGATCCAGCCGCTCGGTCGAGCGCTGAGTCGATACGTCGAACCCTCGCAGGCTGTCGATCTCGTCGTCGAAGAACTCCACCCGCACCGGGCGATCCGCCGCCACCGGGAATACATCGACGATGCCCCCGCGTCGGCTGAAGGTGCCCGGCTCCATCACCATCGACACCGGTTCGTAGCCCAAGCCGACCCAGCGTTCCAGCAGCTTGCTGATCTGCCAGCGCTCGCCCCGCTTGAGGATCACCATGCCCTTGCGGAACTGGTTGACCGGGAGCGTCCGCTGCATCAGCGCGCGCGCCGAGGTGACCACCAGCGGCGGCGGATCGGGCATGCGGTCGCCGGGCGGTGTGAGCGCTGCTAGTGTCTCGATGCGGCTGCGGACGGCGGGTTCGCCCCACGGCGCGCGCTCGTAAAACACGGGCGCGGGTTCGCCGAAGCGGTAGATGCGATCCGCCGCGCCCACCCACACCGGAAGCTGTTCGGAGACGTTGTAAGCGCGGTCGATGCGGGTGGTCACGTAGACCACCGGGGCGTTCCAGTCGCGCGCCAGCGCCGCCGCGACGAAGGGTCGCGCCGCCCGCAGCACGCCCAGCGTGAGCGGCTCGTTCGAGGCGCGGAGGGAATTGAGCGCGGCGCGATAGGGCTGCGCTTCACGGAGAATGTCGATTAAGCCGGAAAGCTGCATAGAGGTTCTTTCGCTGTGACCATTTCGGTTATTATAACGCTGGACAGATAACCGGATAGCTCGAAAAGTGGGCGACATTGAGGGAACGGAAACTGGCGGAAAGTGTGGCGATCCGCAGATCAAGTTGTGATTTAGTGACGACTTCATACGCCAAAGCCAACTATACGTAAAAACGGTCGAACGTATTTAATCCGGCATTTTCCAAATGGCTGAATCGGGTCCATCCGTGGACCCACCAGCAAGGGCGGTTCCATCCGGCGACCAAGCAAGGGCGGTCGCGCCTTCACTGCGAGATCGATGGATGTGGGAAGCGTGCCATATGGTTGGCTGACCAAGAGGCGTTTTCGTATTAGTTCGACGACATCCGCGCGATGCGAGCACCAAAGCGTTGCTGTGCGGACGCCACGCCAGCGCGGCACTAAACGCAGCCGCAAAGTGATCAATGCCTAATATTTTGTAGGGTAGTTCAGGAGTGTAGTCGTAATGCGGGCTGATGGTAAAAATCATGACGCTTATGTCCTTCGTGTAATCGCGGGGAGATGCCGAAAGTACCGAAGCTGCGAGCTTCGGCGCTCCACTCCATATCGTAGGCGGAGTTGGCAGGTCCTTCAATCGTGTTGAAAGCTAGTGTTACGTGATCAAACGTTTGGAATATCTCTGCACACACAACCGCCAAGCGGCGATTGTCGGGACTCAATAAGCCTCGTCACTTCGCCGCCATTGACATTGAACGGGATAATCGGCGGCGTGTCCGAAATTGCTACTGAGCGGCTTTGCATACTGAATGCGAGTGCGTGAAGGTGCTGTCAAAAGCAATAACCGGGATTTCGTCGATATTATACTGACCGAAATTAATAGCTGTCTCCAGACGATAGTCGAACAGGGTTTGGAGCAGCTCACCCGTATTGGCGTCCCATTTGGTCACTTGAGCGCGCAGCGGGTGGACTTGTAAGCCACTCCTCCCCTGCGCGATCAGCGACTGGCTGTCCGGCGTCCATTCGATTCTTATCCACGAGTTCGGGATGAAAGCTAATCGACGGCGCACCCAGTTCAACTTGCCGCCGAAATTCCATACCTTGACGGTCGAGTCGGCGAAGCTGGTGGCAATTTAGTCCGATCGGACTCGAAGCGATGGAAGTCATGCGCGTATCGCCACCGGATTGAGCAAAAGCAACGCCTGACACCGCGAGACTGAATGCGAGACAAAGCCAGAACATCATTCGGCGCATCACCCACCTCAAGCTAAGTTTTGTCATCCTTAATAGGCTGCGGCTTCTTATCGTCCACCGAGCCGTTGTACTTGGTCATGGCGACCTCGATGCCGTCGGTCAGCCACGTCTCGACCGCCTGCAACGTTCGGTCGATTACTTCTTCGGCGAGGATGGCTTCGTCGCCCTTGAACGGCGCGAGGACGTGATCGGCGGCGTCCTTATGACCGGGCGGGCGGCTCACGCCGATGCGCGCCCGCGCGATCTCCTGCGTGCCCAACCGCTGCAGGATGTGCTTCAGCCCGTTCTGCCCGCCGGAACTGCCGGATTTCCGCAGCCGCAGCGTGCCCAGCGGAAGGTCGATGTCGTCGCCCACGATCAGGATGTGATCGGGCGGGATTTTGTAGAAGCTGACCAACGGCTGCACCGCATCGCCGCTGGCGTTCATGTAGGTCATGGGCTTGGCGAGCAGCACGCGCTTGCCTAGCATAGTGCCGCTGGCGGTCTGCGCGTGCTGCTCGGTCTTGTCGAAGCTCAAGCCATGCTTGCGCGCCAGCCGCTCGACCGTGCGAAAACCGACGTTGTGGCGGGTATTCTCGTAGCGCGCGCCGGGGTTGCCCAGCCCGACGATCAGGTAGGTCTCTGGCATGAGAATCCTTAAGTCAAACGTGCAAGGTTAAAAGTTGAAAGGAATACCTGCCGTATGGTGCTTTTAACTTTTCTGACTTTGCACTTTCAACCTTCGACTTCAGACGCATTTTAGCCGAACAGCGCGTGGGGATTAAGGGTTGAGGTAGGGTAGGAACAGCAGGATGACGCTCACGACGATTTGGCAGACCCACGCGGCAGCCAGACCGTTTCGCTCGCGGACATAGCTGTAAGTCAGGTTGATCAGCACCAGCACGATGCTGATGATCACGGCGACCAGCGGATACTTGCCCAGATCGAGCATGGGCACGAACACCACCATCGACCAGATGCTGCTGAGGATGCCCACCACCCAGAACAGGCGATTCTGCTGCATGAAGCCGCGAAAGAACAGGGTTTCGCTCAGGGGCATAACGAAGATCAGGTACGCCAGCACCGCCCCTTTGGGCAGCGGAGTCCCGCCGACCTGAAACATCAGGTGGACGGTGGTGGTCAGCGTGCTGCCGCCCACCAGCAGCAGCGGCGCGGCGACGATCACACCAAAGACCGCACCCCACGCCAGATTGTCCGCGTGTTCCCGCCCGATGCGCATCGCCGACCCGAACAGCCACGACAGCACGCCCATCAGCCCCAGCAAGCCCCACGCCAGCGTGTAGCGCAGGTCGGCGTTGTCCGGGATTAAGGGCAGCAGACCGAAGCCGAACGCCAGCGCGATCAGATAGCCAAAGGTCGGGTCGCTGCCGCTGCCGTGATAGCGGGCTGGCTCGCGCTCCTCCGGCGATTCGTCGTCCCACTGAACCGGCGGCGTCTGGTCGGACATGTTAATCGGCAGCCGCGTGAGCGGGTTCGCTGGTCAGCACCGCGCGCAGCGCCTCTAATACCTGATCGACGTGTTCGCGCTTGATCCAGTAATGGGTGACGAATCGGAAGCTGTGCGCCCCGCTCGGACGGGCGAGGATGCCGTATTCGTCCTTGAGCCGCTGCGAAATCTGCGCGGCGGTCACGGGCGCGTCGAAGCTGCAAAAGATCATGTTGGTGTGCGCGGCGTCGATGGTCGCGCCGGGCAGCCTAGCGATGCCTTCGGCGAGCGCGCGGGCGTTGTCGTGATCCTCTTGCAGCCGCTTGCTCATGACGTTCAGCGAGATCAGGCAGGCTGCCGCCAGCACCCCCACCTGACGCATCCCGCCGCCCAGACTCTTGCGGATTTTATGCGCCCGGTGGATGAACTCGCGGGAGCCGACGATCATCGAGCCTACCGGCGCGCACAGCCCTTTCGAGAAGCAGAACTGCACGCTGTCGGCATCAGCGCACAGGTCTTTGACGGTGGTGTTGAGTGCGGTCGCCGCGTTGAAGATGCGCGCGCCGTCGAGGTGCAGCTTGAGGTCATGCTCGCGGGCAATCGCGCCCACCTGCGCGATGTAGCTTTTCGGGATGGGCACGCCGCCCATGCCGCCCTGCGTATTTTCGAGGCAGATCAGGCGCGTGGGCGGATAATGCGGGTTCTCGGCGCGGATCGCCGCGCGGATTTCGTCCAAATCCAGCGTGCCGTCGGCGTGTACTTCGACCGTGTTTGGCTGGACGCCACCGTAAGCCGCCGCGCTGCCGACTTCGTTCATGAAGATGTGCGACTGCTTGCCGAGGATCATTTCGTCGCCGCGTCCGCAGTGAGCCAGCACCGAAGTCAGGTTGCCCATGGTGCCGCTGACCACAAACAGCGCCGCTTCTTTGCCGAAGGCGGCGGCGGCTTCTTCCTGCAAGCGGTTGACGGTCGGATCGTCGCCGAACACGTCGTCGCCGACTTCGGCGTTCGCCATCGCTTCGCGCATTTCTGGTGTAGGATGCGATACCGTATCGCTGCGTAAGTCGATATACTTCATCTTGAATCCTTCCCGTTTGGACGGCGTAATGCTAGTGCGAATTCGCGCACTCCGCAAGTCTAAACGAGACGGAATGGTCTGCCGGATCAGGTCTGTTCCAGCAGCCAGCGGATGGCGGTATCGCGCTGAGCCGAGGTGAAGAAGCGGACTTTCGTCCCCGCGAACGGGAGCAGCCGCAGGAACGAATTGGCGAGCTGAATTTCGACCCCGTTGTCGTTGAGGGTGGCGGTGCGAATTTCGCCCACGTTGGGGTAGCGGTCGTGTAATGCCCGCCCGCGCTCGAACACATAGCTGAGCGGCAGAGTCCCGGCGCTGACCAGCAGCATCTTCAGACGGCTTACGGGTATCGGTTCGGGTCTGGTAGAGGTTTTCCAGCACCGCGAGGTAAGCATCCGCGCCGCTGGCGCCGCTGGCTTTGAGGGTGACTTCGTAAATGCCATCTTCACGGAGGATACAGTCGCATTTGATGGCGATGTTGTCCGTCATAGAGTCTCCATCCGAACGCCATTTACTATGTCTCCATAGTATCACTGAGGATTCGATTCAAGTATTGTCCTGCTGTTAAGATCGTAAATGTCCGAAAGGGGGAGCCGTGACCGCCATCACGCTCAGCCATGTCACCAAGCACTTTGAGCAGAAATCCGGCGAACTCGCCCACACTGTCGCGGCGGTCGAGGACGTGACGCTCAAGATCGCCGAGGGCGAGTTCGTGGCGATCCTCGGTCCGTCCGGCTGTGGCAAATCGACCCTGCTGCGAATAATCGCCGGGCTGACCACGCCGGACAAAGGCGAAGTGTATTACGACAAGGTGCCGCTCAGCGAGGTGCCGCTGCAAGAGCGCGGCATCGGCATGGTATTTCAGGAAGGCGCGCTGATGCCGCATTGGGAATCGGTGCGGACGGTCGGCTTTTTCCTGTGGCTGCGCAAGCGCGAGCAGGAAGTCCCGGCGCGGGTGGCGCGCATCTCCGAAATCACCGGGATCGGGCTGGAAAAGCTGATGGATCGCAAGCCATCGCAGCTTTCCGGCGGCGAAAAGCAGCGGGTCGCCATCGCCCGCGCGCTCACCCGCGACCCGCGTGTGTTCCTGTTCGACGAGCCGTTCTCCAGCCTCGACGCCAAGCTGCGCACCAACGCGCGGATCGAACTCAAGAAGCTGCTGCGCGAATTTCCGGTCACGTCGGTCTACGTGACTCACGACCAGAACGAGGCGGTCTCGCTGGCGCACCGGATCGCGGTGATGCGCGCGGGCAGAATCGAGCAGATCGGCGATTACCAGACGCTTTACGAGAACCCGCGCAACCTGTTCGTGGCGACCTTCATCGGCGTGCCGACCATCAACCTGTTCGAGGGGAAGGTGGAGGGGCATCGCTGGCAGGGCAAGCGTTTCGGTCCCTACCCGGCGCGCGCCGATCTGCCGGACGGCACCCACGTGATCGTCGGCGTGCGCCCAGAGTTGATCCACCTGACCGACGACGGAGTCGAGGCGCAGGTGATTCAGGCGACGCCCTATTTCGCCGAGCGCCACCAGATCGTGGAGGTGCGAGCGGGCGACGAACAATGGACGCTCACGCTGCCGCTCGAACCGGAAATTCATCCCGGCGACAGCCTCCGCTCGCAGCCGGACGGGGATGCGCTGCTGTTCTTCGACGCCGCCAGCGGCAACCGGATCGGCTAGGGCTGCAAGTAGGGGACGATCTGCGCCTCGACCCGCTCGCGCGGCTGATAGCCGACGATCCGCTGGACCGGCTCGCCCTTCTGGAATAGGATCAGCGTGGGGATGCCCATCACGCCGTAGCGCTGCACCAGCTCCGGGTGGGCATCGGAGTCGATCATGCCGACGACCAGCTTGCCCTGATACTGCGCGGCGAGCGCGTGAATGATCGGCGCCAGCATTTTGCAGGGCGGGCACCATTCCGCGCTGAATTCGACCAGCACCGGCAGGCTGGATTGCAGCACTTGATCGCGGAAGTTGTCGGCGGTGATTTCCAAAGTGGCGTGAACCATGATAGGCTGTCCTTAGCTAACCCGATGTGCGAGTTTCAAAAAGATAACAAATCAGCGAATGCCAGCGCAGAATCAAGCCCTTGCTGCTGGCAACAATAAACGGCGAAGGTATGCGCGAGAATCTTACGCAGCCAACGAGAACTGAGATGCCAGACATCACGCGCCCAGACTTTCTTGGCGTGAAAGCGTTCAACGAGTTGCCCAAAGACGGTTTCAATGCGGCGACGCAGGTTGGTCAGCCAGTAGGGGTAGGGATGAATTGGTCGTCGTGTCGAGCGGTTCGGGGCAAGCAGCGTGACCGATTGGGGCTGCAAGCGTCGGGTCAGTTTAGGCGACCAGTAATTGCGGTCGCCCAACAGTGTCCCGGTGAATTGCTCGGTCAGGTCTTCGACGACGGCACTATCGGCAATGTTGGCGGGGGTCAGTTCCAGGGCGACAATCACCCCAGGATAGCAGACGCGCACATGCGCCCGCAGGCCATAGTAGGTCTGTTTTGCCATCTCATCATGTCCGAATGCCGCCAGCCCGCGCAGTTTCCGGCAGCGGTAGGCACGCGCAAAGCGACAGACGGGCACAGGAAAGCTGTCCACAAACGCCAAGTGCGGGTCGTAAGTGACCTGTTGCAACAGGGCTTGCCACAACAGTTCTTTCACCCGCCACAAATTCGCCATTTGACGGGTATAGGTGGTTCGGTTGACTTCAAGCAAGCGGGGAAACCACGCGCTCCAATACCAACGGAAGTAACGGTAAAGCGCACTTTCGTCGTCTATGCCCAAAAATTCACCGACTACTTCCATCGTCAGCACTTCACTGTCACTCAGCGTCGGTTGCGGCCCGCGCTGGCGCACCTGTTTCTCTTTCAGCCAATCGTCAATGAAGCAGTAGACCGTTATCATGAACGTGGTAATATCCATTTCAGGAGACCTCGGCTCAGTTTTGGACTTCAGACACCCAAATCCTACCGAAGTCTCCTTTCTTTAGAAAAACTTGCACATCGGGTTAGCTAACGGTTCCAACCACTGTAACAGTTCAAGTTCACTTGAAGTCAAGAGGCATCTTCGATGAGCGAATTGAGCATCAGCGAGGTAGCAGCGCGAGCAGGCGTCCGCACCTCCACCCTGCGCTACTACGAGAGCATCGGCTTGCTGCCCGAAGCGCCGCGCGTGAGCGGTCGCCGCCGCTACGATGCCAGCGTCTTGCAGCGCTTGGAGATCATTCGCACGGCGCAGCAGGCGGGCTTCACGCTGGCGGAACTGCACGTGCTGCTGGACGACATTCTGACCAGCGCCTCGCCTCACGCCGACTGGCACGACCTGATCCAGCGCAAGCTGGGCGAGCTGAATCAGCGCTTGCTCAACGTGCAGAGCATGAAAAGTCTGCTGGAAGACATCATGGAGTGCGACGACGACCAGCTTGCCGACTGCATCTACTGGACGGGGCAGAAATACAAGGTGATAACGACGGGGGACTGAGCATCCATACCCGACACGGTTTGTAGGGGCGCAGCGCGCTGCGCCCCTACGCCATTCTCCGACATGTTCTTTGTAGGGGCGGGTGTGCTTGCTGCGCAAGCCTAGACCCGCCCCTGCCACCGCGCAATGGTCGCTACCCGCTCAACCCGGACAGCGCGTGGAAATCCTCGCGCAGGCGAGGATAGAGCGCCTTGAATTCCTCGTACAGCCTGCCGTAGAGCGTCTGTCGACTGCTAATCGGCTCGGTGAGGTCGCCATATTGGGCGGTCTGCGCTCCGGCTTCCTCGAAGGTGCTGTAAATGCCGATGCCGACGCCCGCCAGCAGCGCCGCGCCGATCCCAGCTTGCTCGCTGAGCAGGCTCTTTTGCAGCGGCAAGCCCAGCACATCGGCGACGATCTGCCGCCAGACGGTGCTTTCCATCCCGCCGCCCGCCGCGATCAGCCCCTCGACGCTGCCGCCGAGTTCGCAGCTAATCTCCAACGCCTGCCGCAGCGAGAAGGCGACGCCTTCCATCACCGCGCGGGCGAGATGTCCCTGCCCGTGAAAATAGCTCAAGCCGATCAAGCCGCCGCGCGCTTGAGCATCCATGTAGGGCGTGCGCTCGCCGGAAAGATAGGGCAGAAAGATCAAGCCATCCGCGCCGGGCGCAACTTCGGCGGCTTCGGCGCTGAAGCGCTCGTACCCGGCTTTGCCCAGATCATCCATGCCCATCACGCCGCGCAGCCAGCGCAGCGACAGCCCAGCGGACAGGGTCGCGCCGAGGATGTACCACATGCCGGGGATGGCGTGATTGAACACGTGCAGGCGCGGATCGGTCGGGATTCTGCCGTCCTGAGGCAGCAGCGGCGTGACTACCTGACCGCCGCTGCCGATCAGCACCAGCGCCTTGCCCGGCGCGATCACCCCGTTGCCTATCGCCTGCGCGGGCTGATCCGCGCAGCCAACCACCACCGGGATGGTGCCGCGCAAACCGAGTGCTTCGGCGACGTTTTCGTCGAGTTCGCCCGCCAGCGCCTGCAACTCCAGCAGCGGCGGGAAGATCAAATCGGGCAGCCCGGCTTTACCGATGATCTCCGCCGACCACGCTTTCGCGCTCACGTCGAACAAGCCAGTCGCCGCCGCGTCGCTGGGATCGGTCGCCACCGCCCCGGTCATCTTCAGGCGAACGTAATCCTTCGGCAGAATCACCCGGTGGATTTGATCCAGCAGCGCCGGATCGTGGTGGCGCAGCCACAGCAGCGTCGCCGCCATAAAGCCGGTCGCGGGCAGCGTCCCGGCGATGGAGGCATAACGCTGCACGCCGATCCGCTCGATCAGTTCGGCACATTCGGCGGCGCTCCGCTGATCGGGCCACACAATCGCCGGGTGCAGCGAGCGATTCTGCGCGTCGATCATGGCGAAGCCGTGCATCTGCCCGCACAAGCCGATGGCGATCACGTCACGGCGTCCGGCGCGCTCGGTGACTTGACGCACGACGCTCACGGTCGCGTTCCACCAGTCTTCCGGGTCCTGCTCGGCGCGATCCGGCGCGGGCTTGAAGATCGGGTATTCACGCTGCGCCACCGCCACCACCCCGACGCTGTCGGGATCGAACAGAACCGCTTTGACGCTGGACGTGCCGATGTCGATGCCGAGCAGCAGTGACATGCCCTTCCCCTTGTCTCAACGTGCCCGCTGGGGCGGCGCAGTGGATTTGCGTGTAACCAATCGGGTTTCCAGCAGGACGCGCTCCAACGGCTGATCCCGGTTCGCCAGCTCACGCATCAGCACCTCGACTGCCGTCTGCCCCATCGCGTAAATCGGCTGGGCGACGGTAGTCAGCTCCGGGATCACGTAAGCCGCCAGCGGAATATCGTCGAAGCCCATCACCGAGAGATCACCGGGCAGGCTCAGCCCAAGCCGAGCGGCGGCGTGCAGCACGCCCACCGCGATCACGTCGGTGAGCGCGAAGATCGCGGTCGGCGGCTGATCCAGCCGCATCAGCCGCAGCGCCGCCTGATAGCCGAGTTCAAATTCCGGCTGCAATTCCAGCACCAGCAGATCGGCTTCCTGCGCCGCGCCAAATTCCCCAAACGCCTGCTGCGCGCCCTGCGTCCGCAGCTTGGTGACTTCGCTGTAAGGCGGGCTGCCGATCAAGCCGATGCGCCGATGCCCCAAGCCGATCAAGTGCTTCGCGCCCGCGTATGCACCGCCGAAGTTGTCGCACAGCACCCGGCTGATGGGCAGATCGGGCAGGTCGCGGTCGATCAGCACCGCCGGGATGTTGGTTTGCAGCAGCCACTTGGCGCCTTCCGCGCTCTGCCCGGTGGGGACGCAGATCACGCCATCGACCCGCTGGCGCAGCAGAATGTCGATGTACGCCGCCTCTTTGACCGCATCTTCTTCGGAACTGCAAACCAGCGTGCGGTAGTCGCGGCTGAACAGCGTCTTTTCCATCGCAAACACCAGCGTGCCGAAGAACGGCTGGTTCAACTGCGGCACCAGCACGCCGATGGTGTGGGTTTCCTGACGGCGCAGGCTGCGCGCCAATGCGCTCGGCCTGTAGTTGAGCGCGTGCATCGCTTCATCGACGCGCTCGCGCAGTTCGGCGCTCACATAGCCGGAGTCATTGACCACTCGTGAGACGGTGGCGACCGAAACTTGTGCGCGCTCGGCTACGTCTTTGATGGTCGCCACGCTTGATGCACTCCTAAATGACGCGGCTTCAATAAGTCTATTCTAGCAACACGACGGTGAACACCCCGCTTACTCCGCAGAAGGTCGCGTCGGGAGCGCTCCCACATCGATGTCGTTAGGCAACTCTAACAACCGCGCGCAAGTTTGTCAAAGCTAACTGGCGGGGGTGACGTTGACGTTGATCAGCGCCGGATTGCTGGGCGTGCCGTCGAGCCGGAAGGCGGTCGCTTGCAGAATGTGCAAGCCGACCCCTTCCGCCAGCCAGTTCATTTCGACCGTGAACAGCGGGACGGCGTCGCTTTCGACCGGAGAAGCGTTCTGGAGCGGCTGATCGTCCACCCGCAGCTCCACCTTCGCCACGCCGGAAGTATCCTGCGCCAGCAGTTAAATCTGCAAGTCGGTTCCTTCAGCAACCGAGATGTTGTTGGTCGGAAACTGGAATTCGACGCTGGGGATAGCGGGCGTGGAAGTCGGCTGCGGATGCGTCGTCAGATTGCAGGCGCACAGCAGCAATACGGCGATCAGGACGAAGCGACGCATACCGCGAGCCGCCCCGCTTCTTCTTCGCCCAGCCATTGATGAAACTTGAACATCCATTCTTTTCCACTTGCCTGATGCTGCACGCGCACGTCCTCGACGAACCAGCCCGGATCGGCGCTGTTGTCGTGACCGACGCAGCAGCGGGTCAGGTCGCCCAAGTCGGGCGCGTCAATCACAAACTTGTCAATGCTGCCTTCCTCGAAAGCGAAAATGTCCTCAGGTGGCAGGAAAATCCAGTCGGTTTGCCCGGCTTCTCCGGTCAGCATCACGTAGACGTTGGAATCGGTGCCGCCCAGCGGCTCGTCGCCAGTTTTGATCCACAGGCTGTACATCGCATCTGACCTTTCCGGTAAATCGGGGGAGATTATCCGGTTGATCGGCGCGCGGCGCAAGCTACAATTGGCGTGCGGAGGGAAACTGGATGCGAATTGACGTACTGACGCTGTTCCCGTCGATGTTCGACGGACCCATGACCGAGAGTATGCTCTGGAAGGCGCGCGACCGTGGCTTGCTCGATCTGCGGCTGCACGACATCCGTGACTATACGCAGGATCGGCATCGCACGGTGGACGACACCCCCTACGGCGGCGGCGGCGGAATGCTGCTGCGCGCCGACGTGCTGGTGCGCGCGGTCGAGGCGGTGCAGGCGGAGGCGGAACCCGCTCCGGTGATCCTGATGTCGCCGGGGGGGCGGCTGTTCTCGCATCCGATTGCGGTGGAACTGGCGGCGAAGGCGCGGCTGATCCTGCTCTGCGGGCATTATGAGGGCATCGACGAGCGCGTGCGCCAGTTGGTGATCACCGACGAGATCAGCATCGGCGATTACGTGCTGACCGGGGGCGAGCTTCCGGCGATGGTGATCGTGGACGCGGTGGTGCGGCACATTCCCGGCGTGCTGGGCGCGGAAGGCGGCGCGGAGCGCGAAAGCCACTCCGACGGCATCCTCGAAGGCGCGCATTACACCCGCCCGGTCGAGTTTCGCGGCTTGAGCGTGCCGCAGGTGCTTCAGGATGGCAATCACGCGGCGATTGAGCGCTGGCGGCGCGAGGACGGCTTGCGCCGCACGTGGCGCTACCGCCCCGATCTGATGCTCAAGGCAAAGCTCTCCGAAGCCGAGCGCTATCTGCTGGCGAAATTCGCCGCCGAGGACGCGCAAAACCAGCCGGACAAAAATAATGGTTGAGCGGGTCGTTAATGTAAGCTATACTCTGTATGAACGCGACCTCAGAAAAGAGTTCTTATAAAATGGCTCAGGAATACCGCAGCGAAATCCTCGAGCGTATTCTGAAGACACTGCACATCGCGGTCGATGGTGTCAAAGCCTCGGTGATCGTGAACATCGACGGTCTGCTGGTGGCGGCGTTCCCGCCCGGCAACGAGGAAAACCCGCACGAGAACCCGACCAGCAGCCCGCAGGTCGCCGCCATGTCCGCGACCCTGATCGGCTTGGCGGAGCGGACGCTCGGTCGGTTGGCGCAGGGCGAGTTACAGCGCCTGTTGATGGAAGGCGAAGAAGGCGTGATGGTGGTGTATCCGGCGGGGCGCGCATCACTGGCGGTGCTGGTCGAGAAAAACGCGCGCCTGAGCCACGTCCTCTACGCATCCAAGAAAGCCGCCGCCGAGATCGCCGAAGTGATCGGCTACTGACGCCTAGCGGCGGCGGCTTCTCGCCTGAAACAACACCCGGATCATCATTTTGCCCAGCATGATCTCGTCGCCGTCGCGCAGCGTTTGCGGCTGGTGCGGCGTGAGGCGGATGCCATTCACCGAGGTGCCGTTGCTGCTGCCGAGGTCGGAAATCTCCAACTGCTGGTTTTTCAGCTTGATCACGGCGTGCTTGCGGCTCACCCCCAGCCGATAGCCCGCGTAGGCGCTGAGATCGACATCCGGCGTGGTTCCGGTCGCCGGGTCGCGCCGACCGAGGAAAGTTTCATCTTTCGGGCTGATCAGCAGCGGAGTCGGCGCGGCGTCGATTTCCAGCCGCAGCAGCATGTTCTCAGAGAACTGAGTGCTGCCCGCCGTACTCACCGCCGAGTTGACCAGTTCCGCCGTCTGCATCTCGCCCGGTCGCAGGATGATCTCTTCGTCCTCGATTTCCCCTTCGCCGAAGCGCTTGGTGCCGACGCTTTGCTCCTCGTTGATCAGCAGCGTGCCGCAGTTTTCGCAGACCAGCACGCCGGGTCGGTTGACATGCCCGCATTTAGGGCAGGCTTGCCCACTGGTCTTGGCAACTACGTCGCCGATATTGACCGAAATCGTCGTCTTTAACGGATCGGTTTCCGTTTTGTCTTCATTATCCTCAGCCGGTTTTTCTGGCACAGGTGCGGGCGGCGCAGGATTGGGCGCAGCCGGAATCGCATCGGTTGGCTCTGGTTTCGGTGCCTCCGGTGTCGGATTGAGGTCTTGATGGTTCATCTACACACCTGACTTTTTTATTCCCCTGAAATGTATTGTAATGCGGTTGAAACGTCTGGCGCAAATCTTGCGCGCCTGAATACCTTTGTGCTAATTTCTGAACATGCTTACACGGCGATTTTCCCTGATCACGGCGCTGCTGCTGCTGGCAACCGCCGCGCGGCTGTACCAGATTCAAGCGCAGAGCATCTGGTTTGACGAGGGCTGGTCTGCCTACGCCGCCAGCCAACCCACGTTGATCGCCGCCGTCCAAGCCGACGCGACCAATCCCCCGCTCTACTACCTGCTGCTCAATCTGGCGGCGCGCGCTTTCGGCACCAGCGAATTCGCGCTGCGGACGGTGTCGCTGCTGATCGGGCTGTTGATCATCCCGCTGGTGTATCAACTGGCGCGCCGAACGCTTAACCCAAGCGCCGGGCTTTACGCGGCGGCGCTGGCGGCGATCTCCGCGCCGCTGTGGTGGGCGTCGCAGGAAGCGCGCATGTACAGCCTGCTGGCACTGCTGATCCTGATCGCGGCGCTGGCGTGGCAGCAGATCATCACCCGCCCGACCCGCGCGGCGTGGGCGGCGCTCTGGTTAAGCGAACTGGCGCTGCTCTACGCGCATAACACTGGACCGGTTGCGGCGCTCTGGCTGAACGCGGTCACGCTGCTGATCTGGGTCGCGCGCCGCCGCCCGCGCCCTTCCGTTTGGATCGTCGGGCAGATCGGCGTGGGGCTGCTGTGGCTGCCCTACTTCGCCAGCCGCTACCTGCTGCTGCAAGCCGCCAACAGCGCCGTCAGCTCCGCCCCGCAGATCGGGCTGCCGCTGCTCGGTCAGCTTTGGGAGGGCTTCTGGATCGCGCCATGGGCGCTGGCAGAAGCGCAGCTACCTTCGCTGATCATCGCATCGCTGCTGGTGCTGCTGATCGCGCTGCTGGTGCTGCGCGCCCTGTTCCGGCGCGGGCGCTGGCTGATCGCCCACGTGATGCTGCTCACCACCGGGCTGATCGCCGGGCTGATGCTGCTGGGCAACGACCTGCACGGGCGCTATCTGGTCATGATCGTGCCGCTGCTGATCGCCACCGTCGCGGTGGGACTGGCAAGTTTGCCCCGCCGCCTGCGCGCGCTGGCGCTGATTCCGTTCGTGCTGCTGTTCGGCATCGACCTGATCGTCGCCCAGAACCCGGACTATCAGCACGACGACGCCCGCGCGATGGTGCAGTACTACGCCGATCACCTGACCGCCGCCGACACCGTGATCGACTGGTCTTACGCCGACCGCTACGACCTCGCCTACTACTGGGATCGGCTGGGCGTGCAGGCGAAGCGCGTGACTCTGCCCGAAGGCGCCGACCTCGACGCGGTGCTGCCACTGCTGCCCGCTTCCGGCGACGTGGCGCTCAACGTGTGGTACGGGCAGCGCGCCGATTATCGCGGCATGATGGGCTGCGTGCTCGGCAGCGGCACCACCGATCTGCCGGAGAGCTACACGGTCTACGGCATGACCAGCCAGCTTTATCACGCGCCCACGCTCGACCTCGCGCCGCTGCAATCGACCGACTGGACTTTCACCGACAGCGGCGGCAACTCGGTCGCCCGGGTGGATGCAGTCGGTCAGGTGCCACTCGCCGCCGCCGACCGCGCGCTCTGCCTGCCGATCCAGATCACGCTGCTGCGCAAGTTGGATGCTGACCTGAAAGCCGCGCTGATGGTGCAGAACGATCTCGGCTGGACGGTCGCCCGCGCCGACGCGATTTTCGCCACCGCCAACCAGCGCACCAGCGCCGCGCTCTCGCCCGGCGAGTTGCTGACCGCCTACCCGCTGCTGCGGCTGCCCTACGGCGCGCCGCCGGGCAGTTATCACCTTCTGCTGCGGCTGTACGATGAAACCGAGAACCCGTCCGGCTACAACCCGCCCACCCAGAGCGGGCGCGATCTGCCGCTGGCGGACTGGACCGCGCTGCCCGGCGCGGACTGGTCGCAGGTGAATCGGGCGACTGACCTGCCCAACCGGGTCGATCTCGCCGTCTCCGGCGATCTGACCTTGCTTGCCGACGATCTGGCAGAGGGAACCGTTCACAACGGCGATGAAATCCGCGCCTCGCTGCTTTGGCAGGGCGCGGGCGCGGTGCCCGATCTGGAATTGGCGGACGAAGGCGGCGCGTGGCAGGTCGAGGCTCCGGCGAGCGTGGACGATCACGGCGCGATCACGCTGGACTGGCGCGCGATCCGCGTGCCCGCCGACGCGCCCAGCGGATCGGCGGTGCTGCGGCTGGGCGGCTGGGCGATCCTCGCGCGCTATTCGGTCGAATTGCTGCCGCTGCTGACCGAAGCGCCGCCGTTTGAAACTCCGGTCGGCGCGGACTTCCCCGGCGTGGGTGAACTGGTCGGCTACACCTTGTCTGATCCACCGTACAGCCGCGAGTATCCGCCCCAGATCACGCTGGTGTGGCGCGCGGGCGATGCGCCGACCGCGATCCCCTACACCGTCACCGTCCAGTTGATCGACGCCGCCGGGCAGGTGATCGCGCAGGACGATTCGCTGCCCGGCGGGCGCTCGACCACCGGATGGCGCGCGGGCGAGTACATCGTCGATCCGCATACGCTGAGCTTCAACACCAACGCCGTACCCGGTGCCGCCGACCTAATCGCGGCGCTGTACGATGCCGGAACTGGAAACCGCGTCCGTCTCACCGATGGGACGGACGCGGTTCGGTTAGTCAGTCAGCTTGAGGTGCGTTGAGCTTCAGCCGCCGCCGGTCTCCAGCCCGCCAGTCAAGCCGCCGGACGTCGATCCGCCTTTAGTGGGAGCCACGTTAGTCGTGCCCATGTGGAACGCCAGCAGATACTGCCCCTGCAACTCCTGACGATAGCTGGTCATGACGTAGGTCAAGTGATCCTGCGTCGGGTCGCCCGTGAGCGCCACCCCGCTGATGTCGAGACTCAGCGCCGCGTCCTTGTCCCACGTGGTCAGCAAGCCATCGTCAATCCGAACCGACGAGCTGCTCAAGTCCATCGGCGAATAGCAGCTTGTCGAAGTCGTTGGCATCGTCGCAGTAGATGTCGTCGTTGTGACTGTCGGTCATCACGCCGAGGCTGGTATCATCCGACGCTAGATAGAGCAGCGGATCGACACTGCTGCCGCCGCGCGTGATCATGTACACCGTCAGCGGAACCTGCGACGCGACCATGCCCGGCGTCAGATAAACCGAGAAAGGATCGCCCGCGCCGTCAGCCGGGGTCACGCCCATGCCTTCCAGCACCAGCACGAACTCGCCGGTCTCGTTGTCGTAGCCGCCCACCACCAGCGAAATATCTTCAAAACCACTGCGGTCGTTGTGGTGGAAGTTAAGCTGGGCGGTGGTGGTATTGCCGGGAACGTAGCCGGTGGTTGGCAGGTCAACCTCATAGTTGAGCGCGTTCGGCTCGTCGTCGCTGCACAGCCCTTCCCCGGTCTGCGAGTTGAGTACCGCCAGCACCGGGTCGAAGCCGTTGATGCCGATAGCGGTCGCCTTGTAGGTATACCCGGCACGCATCTGATGCACGACGATCTCAATGCCGTTATCGAAACTGGTGCCGTTGTCGCAGGTGACGCTCACCCCCCCGGTGCCCTGCGCTTGCGTAAGAACCGGCACAATCATTAAGGCAACGCATAGTGCAATTAAGAAAAGTGCGCGTTTCATCGAGAACTCCTTCAATCATTGGCTGACTCTAATTTACTGGCATTTTGCCATTTGACGCCAGCCCCCTACGCCATTATTTATCGCTTTTTTATGACTTTGATGTTGTTGACGTATCTCTAACGCTCAACCGTCATAATAGGAAGCACATTGCTGAGAATGGATGACGCCATGCCTGATGATTTGCGCGTGCTGGTGGTCGCTAGCAGCCCGCTGGCGCGCGCCGGATTAACCGCCCTGCTCGACGAAGCGTCGGGGATTACTATCGTCGGGCAGAGCGACGGCGACCTTTCCGATGCGCTGGACATCTACCGCCCTGACGTGATGATCTGGGATATGGGCTGGGAGCCGCTTCAGTACCTCGACCGGCTTCAGGAAGTGGGCGACCTGCCCGTGCTGGCGCTGATCGCCGACGAATCCGCCGCGCTGGAAGCCTCCGCCGCGCTGATCGGCGCGGGGGCGCGCGGGCTGCTGCTGCACAATGCCCGCGCCGGAACGCTGGCGTCGGCGCTGATCGCGCTTGGTCAAGGGCTGGTGGTGATCGCCCCGGCGGTCGCCGAGGCGCTGCGCGCCGAGCCAAGCCTCAGCCCGGCACGCCAGACCAACCCGCTGATCGACGCGCTTACGCCGCGCGAACTGGAAGTGATCAACCTGATCGCCGAAGGGCTGCCCAACAAGACCATCGCCGGGAAGCTCGGCATCAGCGAGCATACGGTCAAGTTCCACGTCAACGCCATCTTGACCAAGCTGGGCGCGCAGAGCCGCACCGAAGCGGTCGTGCGCGCCACCCGCATGGGCTTGATCGCGCTGTAGAGCCGCAAGATAATAAGACCGATGCACCTATCTCGACTCAGGAGTCGATTTCATGATCGCAGCCGACATCACCCACATTCTGGACAACCCGGTCTGGTCTGCCCTGACCAGCAATCATGCCTCGTTCGCTTCCGGCACCGATCTGGTGAAGCGCTACCCGCCGGAGGTTGCGCCGTTCGGAGGCATGGCGGAACGCAGCGATGCCGCCTATCGTGATCTGGCGCAGATCATGCCGCCGGACGAGTGGATCGCGCTGGTGGGGATCAACCTGCCTGCCGAACTGCCGGGCTGGGCGACCCGGTTCCATATCACCGTGAATCAGATGGTCAGCACCCAGCCGATTGAGGTGGTCGAAACTGAGCAGGATATTCTCGACCTGTCGGCGGCGGACGTGCCGGACATGCTCAAGCTGATCGAGATCGCGCAGCCGGGACCGTTCTTCAGCCGCACCGTCGAAATGGGTCACTACCTCGGCATTCGCCAGAATGGTCAGTTGGTGGCGATGGCGGGCGAGCGCATCCGTCCGTCCGGCGCCTGCGAGATCAGCGCGGTCTGCACCCACCCGGATTTTCGCGGCAGAGGCTACGCGGAGCTTCTGATCAGCCGCATCGCCGCATGGAACCGGGCACGCGGCGACCTCCCCTTCCTGCACGTCGCGCGGGAGAACGCCAACGCGATCCGGCTGTACGAGCGGCTGGGCTTCCGCCAGCGCGCCGAGATCAACATTCTGGTGGTCAGCCATTGAGCTAGGGCGTGCGGCTGTCCTATCCGTTTTATCAGGCAGAGTCCTCATACAAGGGGCGGTGATTTTGACCGCTCCTTTTGCTTTAATGAAACTGTACCGCAACGTTCTGCGGGAATCCGTATTTGAAGGGAAGCACGCTTATGGCAGACGTATTGCAGAGTTTATCGGACGATTTAGCGGCGGCGGTGGAAACTGCCGGGCAGAGTATTGTTCGGGTCGAGGGGCGGCGGCGTCAGTCCGCCAGCGGCATCGTCTGGTCAGCCGATGGGCTGATCGTGACCGCGCATCACGTGATCGAGCGCGACGAGAACCTCACCATCGGTCTGCCGGGCGGCGGCACCGCCTCGGCGTCGATGATCGGGCGCGACCCGACCACCGACATCGCCGTGCTGCGCGCCGAATCCGGCAGCCTGACTCCGGCGAACTGGCTGGAGATCGGCTCGGTCAAGGTGGGGCATCTGGTGCTGGCGCTCGGTCGCCCGGAAGCCGACGTGCAGGCGACGCTGGGCGTGATCAGCGCGCTGGATCAGGAATGGCGCACTCACGCAGGCGGACGGATCGACAGCTACGTGCAGACCGACGTGGTGATGTATCCGGGCTTCTCCGGCGGTCCGCTGGTCAGCGCGGGCGGCGCGGTGATCGGGATGAACAGCTCGGCGCTGGCGCGCGGCGTCAGCCTGACGCTCCCGGCGGCGACCATCCAGCGGGTGGCGGAGACGCTGGCGAAGCATGGGCGGATCAAGCGCGGCTTCTTGGGCGTAAGCGCCCAGCCGGTGCGCCTTCCCCAAAACATCGCCGAAAGCGCGTCGCAGGAAACCGGGTTGATGCTGGCGGCGGTCGAGCCGGGCAGCCCGGCGGACAAGGGCGGCTTGCTGCTCGGCGACGTGATCATCTCAATGGGCGGGCAGTCGGTGCGCCACATGGATGATCTGATGGCGGCGCTGAGCGGCGATCGCGTCGGAACGGCGGTCGCAGTGCAGGTCGTGCGCGGCGGTCAGGTGCAGGAGACGCAGGTCACGATTGGGGAGCGCGAGTAAGGTGTCAGGCGTATTGGAACAGTTGAACGCCGCGCTGTCCAGCGTGATCGCCGACGTGTGCGCCAGCGTGGTGCAGGTGCGCGACGAATCACGCGGGGCGGGCGCGGGCACCATCTGGCAGTCCGACGGCTTGATCGTCACCAACGCGCACGTGGTCAGCCGGGGTCCGCTCAAGGTGGCGCTCTACGATGGGCGCGTGCTGGACGCGACTCTGCTGGCGCGCGACGATCAGCGCGATCTGGCGGCGCTGGCGGTGGACGCGCACCAACTGCCCACCATTCAGTTGGGCAGCGTGCGGCGGCTGCATCCCGGTCAGTGGGTGATGGCGCTGGGGCATCCTTGGGGCATCGCCAATGCCGCGACTGGCGGCGTGCTGATCGGCGTCGGGCGGCAGGCAGAAGTGCCGCGTCAGGACTGGGTGGTCGCAGATTTGCACCTGCGCCCCGGCAATTCGGGCGGGCCGCTGATCGATGCACAGGGTCGGCTGATCGGGGTCAATACCTTGATGACGGGACCGGGAGTTGGCGTTGCCGTCTCGGTCGATTCGGTGAAGGAATTTTTGAAGCACGCGCTGGGCGTAGCTGAAGCAGAATCAGCCGCATCAGCGCTGGTTTGATCACTTCCGCAGAGCGATCAAATGAACGGGCGGCGAGGGAAATCCTCGCCGCTTTTTTGTGCCAGAATGTTACGTCTCACGAACCGATGCTGAAGGAAATCTCGACCTGCACGGTCACGCCCAACTGCCCGCTGCTGACCGGTTGGCTGCTCGGCGCCGCCATTGCAACCGTCGCCCGTCCAAACACCGGAACCGGCCCGCTGCTCTGCGGGACTTCGCTCACGGACACGGGGCTGCCGAGCGTAATGCCGAGCGCCGTCGCAAGCTGCTGCGCGCGGTCTTGGGCTTGAGCCACCGCCTGCGAGCGCGCCTGCTGCTCCAGCGCGGAGGTATCCTGAATGCCAAAGCTGAGGTTGTAAATGGTGTTCGCGCCCGCGCTGATCGCCCCGGTGAGTACCGCTTCCACTTGATCGACCTTGCGAATGGTGACCTGTATGGTGTTGCTGACGCTGT
Source organism: uncultured Chloroflexia bacterium (assembly GCA_963814185.1). Lineage (GTDB taxonomy): Bacteria > Chloroflexota > Anaerolineae > Aggregatilineales > Phototrophicaceae > Flexifilum. The sequence goes on from CAWFCF010000004.1 coordinate 2,642,591, forward strand.
AGGACGGCTTCGGGTTGGGATTGCCGTTGTTGTCGTATTGATTTTGAGGCGTCACGTTGACGCCGCTGGTCTGAATATCCTCGTCGGCGATGTCAAGATTTCTTGAGCGCCGTCAGCACGCCGGTGATGGCGTCTCCGGTCTTGGAGAACGCGACCGACAGATCAGGATCGACGGTTTCAACGCCGAGGGTCAGATAGGCTACGTCAGGCGCGGCATAAACCGTCCCAGACCCGCTGACCGTGAGGGTATTCGGAGTCGGCGTTTCAGTGCTTTGTTGTGCGCTCACAGGCAGTACCGCCCCCAAAACTGCGATCAACACGAGCAACAGACCGAATCTGCGTCCCATCCTGCTTGCCTTTCTGTATTCGAACAAAAAACGTCACGCGGTAACGTCTAACTTAATTATACGATTCACACAGAAAAGCACAAGCTCAACAGAACAGGGACACCCGCCGCGCGAGTGTCCCTGAGCAAGCTTACGACTGCGAGTTACTGACGGTCACGGTGTACTTGCCGTTGGTCATGCCGGTCTGGTCGCCTTCGCGCCCCACCACAATCTCGTAGGTGCCCGCGCCGGGCAGCCGATAGCTCGTGATCTCCGCCGAATCGCGCGTGTCGCCCGGATACCCGCGATCCATCTCCTGATCGTTGGCATCGCGGATTTCGATCATGGGTGAAAGCGTGCCGCTGGCGCGCTTCACGGTCACGTCGATGCTGCCAGCTTGAGCGGCGGTGAAGGTCCAGACGTTTTCCCAGCGCGCGTTGGTGATCTCGCCACTCGCGGGCTGACCGAGCGTGATCTCGCCTTCCGTTTCGCTCAATTTGGCGCTGCCCTCGCCGGTGCCAATCAGCCCGACGGTCAGGGCATAGCCACCGCTGGTTTCGCCCGTCTGCCCGCTCTGGCGGGTGACGCGCACGGTGTAGGTTCCCTTTCCTGCCAGCGTGTAGTTGGTGACTTGCGCAGTCGCGCCCGTGTTATCAGTATAGCCGTGACTGAGTTCCTGCCCGCTGCCACCCAGCAAAATGACTTCCGGCATGAGATCGCCGCTGGTGCGCGTGACGGTGAGGTTCATGGCGTCGCCTGCATCGGTGGTCAGCGACCAGTCCTCATACCATTGGGCGGGCGAGACGTTGCCGTCCAACTCTTGATCGTAAGCCACGTCGCCCATCGCGCCCGCGAGCAGTGGGCTGTCCTCACCCGATCCAATCAGATGCACGGTAAGTTCGTAGGTGCCGAGAGTCGCGCCATCTTGATCGTTGTAGCGCGACACGGCAACGGTGTACTGACCCGCAGCCGGAAGCTGGAACCGATTGGTGTCCGCGTAATCGTTCTGGTTGTAGCCGGTTTGCAGCGCCGAGCCGTTGGAATCCAGCACCGTGACCAGCGGGTAGAGCGTGCCGCCGGTGCGCTTGACGATCACGTCCAGTTCATCGGCTCCCTGCGCGTTGTAGGTGTAGAGGTGCTGCCAGTGAGTCGCGGTGACTTCGCCATCGACCGGGGTATCCGCCTGCACCTCGCTATCGACCGTCTGATTATTCGGGTTGTCCGCGCCGGTGCCCAGCGGGATCACTTCCAGCGTATAGTCGCCGTGAGTCGCGCCGTCCGCGCCGTTCTGCCGCATCACCTGTATCATGTAATTCCCGGCAGCGGGCAGCGTGAAGTTGTCGATCTGCGCGGTCGCGTAGGTCTGATCCGCGCCGTAGCTGTCCGCGATGCTGCTGCCGCTCGCGTCGAGGATTTGCACGTCAGGGATCAGATTGCCGCTGGTGCGCTGCACCACCACCTGCACTCGATCCCCGGATGCGGTGCCGAGGGGCCACTGCTGCTGATAAGTGGTGTCGTCAATGGTGCCGTTGACGGGTGTGCCATAGCTCAACGGCTGAATTTGAGTGGTTGCCTCAGGGGTAGCTTCGGGCGTCGCGTCCTGCGCCCAGACGACGCCGAACACCAGCAGCGTCAATACAATCGCAGTGAAGAAAGCATATTGCCGTCTCACAATGATCCTTTCCTTATTCAACTGAACTGCTCCGAGCGAACATCCTAGCACGAATTGCCCATATGGGGATGAGTGTGCCATGATTCTTTTGTCGCCGGGATGGGGCGAAAAAGGTGGCAAACAAAAAAAGGCGCAGCGCACATGAAATCAGTTTGCGCCTATAACACTGCATTTTGACCCGAATGACTATACTACCCGGTCGTCTTCATCCCGGCGGCGATGCCGTTGACCGATGCCAGCACCGCGTCGAGCAGGCGATCCAACTCGTCGGTGCCGGGCGGGAGCGCGCGCAGGCGGCGCAGCAGCGTCACCTGAATGTAGTTGAGCGGATCGACGTAGGGATTGCGCCGCTCAATAGATAGCTGCATCACGGGCGTGTGATCCAGCAGCGCGTCCTCGCCCATGATGGCGCAAATGTGCTTGCGGGCGCGCTCGTGTTCAGCTTGCATCTGGCTGAAAATCTGCTCACGGGTCTGCGGATCGCTCACCAGCGAGGCGTACAGGCTGGCAATCGACATATCCGCTTTGGCAATGTCCAGCTCGACGTTCTCGATCAGCGCAGTGAAGAACGTCCACTCTTTGAACATCTGCTGGAGGGTTTCCAGACCGTCGCCATCGGCACAGAACTGCTCCAAAGCGGTGCCGACGCCGTACCAGCTTGGGATAATGGCGCGGCTCTGCATCCACGAGAACATCCACGGGATGGCGCGGATCGACTCGAAGCCGCCTTTGCTGCGTTTGGCGGGTCGGCTGCCGATGGGCAGGCGCGCCAGTTCGTTGATAGGCGTGGCTTGATACCAGTAGTCGAGGAAGCCGCGCGTCTCGTAGACGAAGACGCGGTAAGTTTCCTCGCTGGTCTGCGAGAGCGTGTCCATCGCCTCGCGCCATCGGGCATCGACTTCGCGCCGCTTCCCCTCGCCGAGCGACATCAGCACCGCGTTCATGACCTGATTCAAGTGCCGCCGGGCGATGGCTTCGTTGCTGTAGCGGTAGGCGATCACTTCGCCCTGCTCGGTGATCTTGATGGGTCCTTGAAAGGCGCGCGGGGGCTGCGACAGGATGGCGCGGTTGGTGGGACCGCCGCCGCGCCCGATGCTGCCGCCGCGCCCGTGAAACAGTTCCAGCTTGACGCCGTGCTTCACGCAAACGTCCGCTAACGCCTGCTGCGCCGCGAAAAGATTCCAGTTGGAGGCGAAATAGCCGCCGTCCTTGTTGCTGTCAGAGTAGCCGAGCATGATCTGCTGGCGCATCCCGCGCTTATCCAGATGCTTGTGATACTCCGGGTTGGTGAACAGCGCTTCCATCACGTCGGCGGAGGCGCGCAGGTCTTCGATGGTCTCGAACAGCGGCACCAGATCGACCGAGTCCTGCACACCGACCTCGCGCGCGAACAGCAGCATAGTCAGCGTGTCGCTGGGCGAGGTACTCATGCTGGCGATCACGCTGTCGATCACAGTGATGCCGTAGTGACGGTGCGCCGAGGCGATCACGCGCCACGTGGAAATGATACGGTTGGCGGTCTCCGAGAAAATCGGCTCGATCGGGAAGAAGGGGCGAGGATTGGTGATTTCGCGGGTCAGGAGCGCCTGCTTGTCGGCTTCCGGCATGTCGGCGTAGTTGTCAACCTGACCGTAATACTTCAGCAGCTCGGCGATGGTGGAGCGGTGCAGGCGCGCGTCCTCGCGGATGTCCAGCGGCACCAGATGCAGCCCGAACAGGCGCACCTTGTCGATCAGGCGGCGCAGCGTGCCGTCGGCGACGTACTTGCCCTGATTGGCGGTCAGGCTGTCGTAGACGATCAGCAGGTCGTCGAGCAGATCGTGATGGGTCAGATATTCGTCGCGGTGCAGCTTGTCCCAGATCAAGCCCATCATCAGCCGATAGACTTCGTCGGGCGTTTCGTCCGGCGTCAGGGTCGTCTGCACGCGATCCAGCAGTTCCGCCGAAACGCCGATCTCGTCGGTGGATTGGGTCAGGTGGTCGCGCAGGAAGGCGATCTCGTTCAGGTACACCTGCCGGGCGGCGCGGCGCAGGGTCGAGAGTGTGTTCAGAGTCACATCGGCGGTGACGTTGGGATTGCCGTCACGGTCGCCTCCGATCCACGAGGCGAACTGAAGCACAGGCGGGAGATGCGACCAGTCGGCGTCGGGATAGCTGGCTCCGAGCGCTCCGCGCAGATCGTCGTAGATGGAGAGGGTTACGTCCATGATCACCGAGGTGATGAAGTACAGCCCGAAATCCACCTCATCCTCGACTTTGGGGCGCGAGGCGCGGGTCGGGCGAGTCTGCCAGAGTTCCTCGATTTCCTCGGTGATGCTGGTATCGAGAGCGCGCTGCTCGCGGGGGAGCAGCAGGCGAAGCTCGTCGCGCCGCGCGACCATCCGCGCGACTTCGCGCAGCTTGATCAACACTTCTTTGCGCTTAGCTTCAGAGGGATGCGCGGTCACCACCAAGCGCACGCGCAGTTGATCCAGCAAGCCGCGCATCTGGTCGGCGGTGATGCCGTCGGCGGCGAGCGCCGTCACCGCGCTGCCGATGGACTCTTTCAAGTCGCCCTTCGCTTCGCGGGCGCGCAGCACGCGAATACGCTGCTGGTCTTCCGCGATGTTGATCAACTGGAAATAGTTGCTGAAGGCTTTGATCAGCACGTCCAGCGAGGCGGGATCGAGATGGTCGATGGTGTCGCGCAGGGCTTGCTCGGCATCGGCATCCCCTTGACGGCGGTTTTTCGCGTCGATGCGCACCTGTTCGACCAGCGCCAGCGCGTCGTCACCGTGCTGCTCGCGGATCACGACGCCCAGCAGCCCGGCGAGCAGCTTGATGTCGGCGCTCATCGCGTTCATGAGATCGGTTTCCCGCATGGTTGTCCCCTCTTGGCTATACGCGGAATGATACCGCAGCAAGCGAGAAATCTTCAACTCAATTTCGACCACCCGCGACGAAATATCGAGTATATTTTGATCAAATCCAACCAAGCTTGAGGAGCCGCAATGAAACGCCTGATTTGCGCGTTGATCGGCATAGTTTTCTTGATCGTGCTGCCCGCCATCGCGCAGAGCAGCTTGGGCTTGAGCGCCAGCGACTTCGCGCTGCTGACTGCCGCCAACGCCGCCCTACCGACTCAGTTTGCCTTCGACTACACGGCGAAGCTCGCGGTCAAAGACCTCGACAGCTTTGCGACCAACGTCGCGCTGGGAGGTTCGGGCGTGGTGGATCGATCCGCGCCCGCTCTGGACATGACGGCGACAGGGACGGTTGGGGTCGGCACCGCCCAGTTTCTCAGCCTGAACGCGACGCTGCGCTGGGTGAACGACAGGCTGTACCTCAATCCCGGTGACGGCTGGCAGGCGCACCCGGACGCCGCCCGCTACGCCGCCGATCTGATCAGCCAGTACGCGGGTTTGCAAGCAGACCCAACCGCGCTGAGTCATTGGGACGGGTCGGGGATCGACGGCTTGGACGCGATCATCGCGGCGCTGACATCGGGCGATCCAGCGGCGTTTCTCGCGGGGCAGCGGCTCGACGACACGGACGGGAGCGCTCATTTCCAGCTTGTCGTCGATCTGCACGCGCTAATGCAAACCGACAGCTTCGTCAATGCCGTCACCGCCTTTGCCACCGCGCAGGGGAATAACCTGATCATCTACAATCACGCCGACCTCGCGCAGATCGTCCGCGACAACAGCGCCCTGTTTGAAAACAGCAGCCTCACGGTCGATCCCTACGTGGGGCTGGACGATCATCTGCTGCACCGGATCACGCTTGACCTGAATCTGCCGCTCGACCCCGCCACACTCGGCTATCCCGATGCGCCGTTCACGGTGACGGCTTCGCTGGACCTGACGCTGAGCGACCTCAACCAGCCGCAGACCGTCGCCGCGCCTGACGACGCGCAGACCGTCTCCAGCTTCACCATGCCCCCGCTCACCGTAGAAGCGTTCGGCGGGGGCAGCCTTCAGTACGACTACGTGGAGACGGTGGGCGAAAACGCGACTTACACCCGCGCCTTCGACGCTTCGGCGGGCGATACCGTCACGATCACGGTGCGGGGCTTGGGGCTGGAATTCGATCCGCACGTGCAGTTGCTCTCACCGGACGGAGAGGTGCTGGTCGAGAACGAGGATCACGAGACGCCAGCGTTTGGCTTGGGCGATTACGACGCGCAGATCGCGCAGTTCGTCATCCCCGCCGACGGCACCTACAGCATCCAAGTGACCGAATATGACGGAGCAGCGGGCAGCTTCGAGCTGACCATTTTCATGCAGCCGTGAACGGCTCTTGTTTCTGCGCGATGTCGGTGCTATAGTCAGAAAATAGCATGAGCGCACCGTTTGGCACGCTCATTCATAAGCACGATGAAATACTCATCAAGAGCGGTGGAGGGTTCGGCCCTACGATACCGCGGCAACCCCCGGAGCGCCGGGAAGGTGCCAAGTCCGGCAGAGTGGATAACTCTGGCAGATGAGCGCGAAGCAGCAATCTGAACGCCTCTCCCTGCCGGAGAGGCGTTTTTCGTTTGAGGAGGGAGATTCACAATGGTGCAGGTGCGCCCCCAATTGGCAAGCTCATCGTTCATGACCTCGCCAAGCTATTTCTTCACGTCCGAATTGGTGTCTGAAGGGCATCCCGACAAGATGTGCGACCAGATTTCGGATGCGGTGCTGGACGCGATCATCGCCCAAGACCCGAATGCGCGGGTCGCGTGCGAGACCGCGACCACCACCGGAATCGTGTTCGTGTTCGGCGAGATCACGACCAGCAGCTACGTAGACATCGAGAAGATCGTGCGCGACACCGTGCGGGACATCGGCTACACGCGCGGCAAATTCGGCTTCGACTGCGAAACCTGCGGCGTGATGGTGTCGATCAAAGAGCAGTCGCACGACATCGCGCAGGGAGTTGATCACGCGCTGGGAACCCGCGAAGGCGATATGAGCGACTCTGAGATTTCCGCTCAGGGCGCGGGCGATCAGGGCATGATGATCGGCTTCGCCTGCGACGAGACCGACGAGTACATGCCGCTCACGATCTCGCTGGCGCACAAGCTGACCCGGCGGCTCGCCGAAGCGCGGAAATCGCACGAGATCGAGTGGCTGCGCCCCGACGCCAAGAGTCAGGTGACGGTCGAGTACGAATATGGCAAGCCGAAGCGGGTGGATACCATCGTGATTTCGACCCAGCACGCGCCGGATGTGGATAACAAGACCATCCGCGAGACCGTGATCGAGGACATCATCATGAAGGTGGTGCCACCGGGCTTGCTGGACGACAGCACGCGGGTGTTCGTCAACCCGACTGGGCGCTTCGTCACCGGGGGCCGCTGGGCGACGCCGGGCTGACCGGGCGCAAGATCATCGTGGATACCTACGGCGGCGTGGCGCGTCACGGTGGCGGCGCGTTCAGCGGCAAAGACCCGACCAAAGTGGATCGCAGCGCGGCGTACATGGCGCGCTACATCGCCAAGAATGTGGTGGCAGCAGGACTAGCGTCACGCTTCGAGCTTCAGGTTTCGTATGCGATTGGCGTGGCGGAGCCGACCTCGCTGGCGGTGGAGACCTTCGGCACCGGGAACGTCCCGGACGACCAGATCGAGATGCTGATCCGCAGGCACTTCGACATGCGTCCGGCGGCGATCATCCGCGATTTGAACCTGCGCCGCCCGATCTTTCGACAGGTGGCGGCTTACGGTCACTTCGGGCGCGATGACCTCGACGTGCCATGGGAAAAGACCGACAAAGCCGACCTGCTGCGCGAAGAAGCCGGGCTGTAGCGATCAAGTAAACGCCGGAGGGTCAAACCCTCCGGCTTCGAAATCAAGCCTGCTGAAGCAGGCTGAAACCAACCTGCTCTCCTGAGAGCAGCGCACAGCCGTGCGCCCCTACAAGACCTACTCGTAGAGGGCAACGTAGGAGCACGATATATCGTGCTCCTACAAAACGATCCCCGTTGTATTTTGGAAAAAGGCATCAGGTGACTAGCCGAAGGCTAGTCGCTTAATAGGAGCAATCGTCGGTAGACGCCTTTTGGCAGGAGACTACGCCTGCCCCATTTCAACGTTCGGCTGGGTGGCGTGGAGATAGCGCAACGCTTCATCCCGACGCGCGAAGAACTGGATGTCGTGCCGGGTGATGCTGGTCGCCACTCTGGCGAGAATTTCGGCGATGACATCCGAACTCACGACGGCGACTTGCCCGGTGTTCTTCAGGGTGAGAAACCCGGAGCGAATGGCGAGGATGGGTGCTTGAGCGGGAAGCGTGGTCGCGCCGTGCAGGTCAAACAAGATGGGCACGGCCACGGGTTCGGTAGCGATCAGCTTCGCCAGATTTTGAAAACAGCGTCCAAGCTCGTCTGCGGTGAGCGGACTATTCCATTGGGTGACGAGCACGCGATCCTCGTCCCACGTTTCGCTGGTCGGCATCGACTTTCATTTCTGTCCGCCGCATATGCGACAGACCTTATTTCTCGTATAACTCAAGAATAAATGCATAGGTTCCTCAACTCCACTGATTTCTGCATGGAAATCGCGTGCCGTTGATCACGGCGCATCCTTTCTTGCTCCCGCGTAATTCACAGGTGTATAGTGAGACCATCATGCGACGACGGCAAAGGAATCGACGATGCGCGCCCTGAGACGCTTCGGCAGGTTTTTCAAGAACTTCATGATCGTCTTCTCGTTTCTGGTCAACCTCGTGCTGGTCATCGTGGTGATCGCGCTGGTGCTGCTGATCTTCGACATCAAGAACAACGTGGTGACGCCGCTGGTCGAGGGGCTGCACAGCAGCTTCGTGGGGCTAGACGACGCGACGATTGACTGGACGATCCCGGTGCGCGACTCGATTCCGGTGCAGTTCGATCTGCCGCTCAACCAGCAGACGGTGGTTCGGCTGACCAGCCCGGTTCCGCTGAACGTGTCGGCGACCATCAGCCTGCCGGGAATCGGTCAGCTCAACAACGCGCAGGTGAGCTTGCAGCTTCCCGCCGGGCTGGAACTTCCGGTTCAATTGGATTTGACCGTGCCGGTGGATCAGCAGATACCAATTTCGCTGGACGTGCGGGCGGTGATCCCGCTGAGCCAGACCCAGCTTCACGATCCGGTGAACAATCTGCGGTTGGTGTTCGAGCCGCTGGTGCGGATTCTCTATAACTTGCCGAACAACTTCGGGGACGCGGGGCAGATGGTCGCGGATTTGCTGAGCGGCAAGCAAATTGATCTTCTGGCGGACAACCCGTATTCGCTGCATCCGTGGCCCGGCTACAGCCGGACGGCGGGGCTGGATTATCCGCTGGCGAACCAGCCGATTCCGCAGGCGAACCAACCGCTTGACACCGGGATCGTCGGCGAAGGCGGGATTCCGTCGCTGGATCAGCAGCTTCGCCCGGACGTTTACCAGCAGGGCGGACCCGACAGCATTAATGATCGCGCAGAACAGCGGATGGCGGGCAGCGTCCCGGTGTATAATTTCGATGGATCGTATGCGGACCACGTGGCGACGGACACCGACACGCAGTCTTCGCCGGATGATCTCGGCATCCTGCCGACTCCGCGACCCAGCGGCTGAAAACACTGGTCAATCGAAAAATACCGGATAAGGTTAAGTGGATTCCAATCCACACTCACAAAGGGTTACGATGACCCAGCACGACTCTCGCCCGCCGATTTGCGATTACGAAGGCTCGAACTACCGCAGCGAATTCTGGGAGAGCCGAGGTCGAGACTATGAAGATCGCGTCGAGCGGATCGCGCTGGAGCGGCTGCTGCCGCCGAGCGGTCGGCGGATGCTGGAAGTCGGCGCGGGCTTTGGTCGGCTGACCAACGAGTACGACTCGTTCGGTCAAGTGGTGCTGCTGGATTACTCGCTGTCGCAGCTTCAGTACGCGCAGGAAAATCTAGGGCGCTCGGCGCGGTTCGTGTACGTGGCTGCTGACGCTTATCACCTGCCCTTCTACCCCGGCGTGTTCGACGCCGCGACCATGGTGCGGGTGATCCATCACATGGCGAGCGTGGAGACGGTGCTGGCGCAGGTGCGGCGGGTGCTGGTGCCCAAAGGTGCGTTCATCCTCGAACACGCGAATAAGCGCAACCTCAAGGCGATGGTGCGGCATTTGCTCAAAAAGCAGACGTGGAGTCCCTACGATCTGACGCCGGTCGAGTTCGTGGAACTCAACTTCGACTTCCACCCCGAATACATCCGGCGGGAGCTTCAGCGCGCCGGATTCACCATCCAGCAGCGGCTCCCGGTGTCGCTGTTCCGGCAGGAGCAGTTGAAAGAGGCGCTGCCGCTCGACCTGCTGACCAAGCTCGACAGCCTGTTCCAGTCAAGCGGGCTGCTATATACGCCGAGCGTGTTCGTGCGCAGCGTGGCGGTCGGCAATACGCCCAACAATCTGGGGCGGGATATGCTGTTCGCCTGCCCGGACTGCGGTGGCGAACTGGTGCGCCACGATAACACCATCACTTGCCTGCGCGACGGGTCGCGCTGGGCGATCCGCGACGGAATTTACGACTTCAAAGCGCCGCTGGAAAGCGACGATTAATCCGCACGTACAGCAAGCGAACCTCAGGAGCAGATCATGCCAACTCCCCAAACCAATGGGCTGCTGGGTTATCCTGACGACGCACGCCTGTTGATCGTCAACGCCGACGACTTCGGGATGTACCCGGCAATCAATGAGGCGATCATGCCCGCGCTTCAGGCAGGATTCGTCCAGTCCACCAGCCTGATGGTTCTATGCCCCGCCGCGCCCGCCGCCATGCAGTTCCTCCGCGACCATCCCGCCGTGTCTTTCGCCATTCACCTCACGTTCATCCGGGATTACCCGCACATTCACTGGCAGCCACTCGCTGGCGCTGATCACGTTCCTTCCCTGATGGACGAAACCGGCGCTTTTTATCTGTTCGAGGACATGGACATATTTCGAGCGCGGGCGACTTCAGCCGATCTGGAAGTGGAATTTCGAGCGCAGATCGAGGACGCGCTCACTGCCGGGCTAAAACCAACTCATCTGGACTGGCACGCGCTGCGTTTCGGGGATCGAGTGGACATCTTCGACTTGATGCTGCGGCTGGCGCGCGAATACGGGCTGGCGCTGCGCGTCTTTGGGGAGCCATTTAGCGATCAGGTGCATCGTCAGGGCTTGCCCGCCAACGACCACGCGGTGCTGGACAGCACCAGTCTGCCCATCGAGAATAAAGCGACACGTTACGCTCAACTGCTGCACGAGCTTCCCGCCGGACTCAGCGAGTGGGCGGTGCATCCCAGTCTCGGCGACGACGAGTTCGAAAGCCATCGACCCCTGGGGTTGGTCGATTCGGCGCGCGGACTATGATTTTGTGACCTCGCCTGAGGCTCGTGAGATCATCCGGCAGGAGGGCATCATCCTGCTCGACTACCGGCCGCTCCAGAAGGTATGGCAAGCCACGCAGTAGAGTTTTTGATGCGCTGGGCGATCCGCGACGGAATCTGCGATTTCAAAGCGCCGCTGGAAAGCGACTATCAAGCAAAAAACGGTTAACCGCCAAGACGCCAAGAACGCCAAGAAAAAAATAAGGGCATGGCGACGCCATGCCCCTACGGGTGATTCGACTGCGGAGCGATTTAGCGGGCGGCGGCGAGCGCCTGCTCCATGAGATCGCCCAGTTGAGTCGGGTTCTGGGCGACGCGCGCGCCCGCTTTGGTGAGCGCGTCGATCTTCCCCTGCGCGGTGCCGCGATTGCCGGAGACAATGGCTCCGGCGTGCCCCATCTTCTTACCGGGGGGCGCGGTCACGCCCGCGATGTAGGCGACCACCGGCTTGGTCATCTCGGCTTTGATGTACTCGGCGGCTTCTTCCTCCTGCGTCCCGCCGATCTCGCCGATCATCACTACCGCCTCGGTTTCGGGGTCCGCCTGAAACGCCCGCAGGCAGTCGATGAAGCTGGTGCCGGGAACCGGGTCGCCGCCGATGCCGACGGCGGTCGACTGCCCGATGCCCTTCTGGGTCATCTCGTAGATCGACTGGTACGCGAGCGTCCCGGAGCGGCTGACGATGCCCACGTGACCGGGCATCGAGACCTCCGCCGGGTTGAAGCCGATGTTGCACTTACCGGGGCTGAGAATCCCGGCGCAGTTGGGACCCAGCAGTTGAACGCCCGGATAATCCCGCTTGAGGATGTTGTAGACCCGCGCCTGATCGTGCATGGGGATATGCTCAGTCACGCAGACGATGAAAGGGACTCCGCCCTCTGCCGCTTCCAGAATCGCATCGGCGGCGAAGGGCGCGGGCACGATGATGAACGAGGTGTTCGCGCCCGCCTGCTGCACCGCATCAGCGACGGTCGCATAGACCGGGATGCCTTCTACGTCAGTTCCGGCTTTGCGCGGGTTGGTTCCGGCGACCACTTTAGTGCCATAATCCCGATTGCGCAGCCCGTAAAACCGCCCCTGCGATCCGGTCAAGCCCTGCACCACGACTTTGCTGTTCTCGTCGGCGAAAATCGCCATCGTTAATTCCCTCCTACCGGAGCGCCCGCTCCGGCGAGCGCGACCGCTTTTTGCGCCGCTTCGAGCATGGTGGTCGCGCTGATCACGCGATCCGATTCGTACTGCTTGAGAATGGCGCGCCCCTCGATCGAGTTGGTGCCGTCGATGCGGATCACCAGCGGCGCGTGCAAATCGACCCGCTGGAGGGCTTCGGCGATGCCGCGCGCCACTTCGTCGCCGCGCGTGATGCCACCGAAGATGTTGATCAGGATCGCCTTGACGTTGTGATCGGTGTTGATCACGGTCAGGGCGTTGGTGACTACTTCGGCGTTGGCGCCGCCGCCGATGTCGAGGAAGTTAGCGGCGCTGCCGCCCACCTGCTTGACCGTATCCAGCGTGCTCATCGCCAAGCCCGCGCCGTTGGCGATGATGCCGACCGAGCCATCCAGCCCGATGTACTGAAGCCCCATCTCTCTGGCGAGGCGCTCGCGCTCGTCCTCGATCTCGATCATGCGGAACTCGTCCCATTCGGGATGGCGGAAGCTGGCGCTTTCGTCCAGACTTACTTTCGAGTCCAGCGCGTACACGCGCCCATCCTTCGAGAAAATCAGCGGGTTGATTTCGACCAGATCGGCGTCGCCCGCGACGAAGCAATTGTAGAGCTTTTCGACCAGCGCAATCGCCTGCTCGACGGCGGCGGGGTTCAGGTTGCTAACTTCGACAAACTCGCGCGCCTTTTCCGGCGCCAGCCCGGTGGCGGGGTTGACGTGCAGGTAGGTGATGGCGTCCGGGCTTTCTTTGGCGACCTGCTCGATCTCGATGCCGCCCTTCGCGGACATCATGCCCAGATAGAGCTTGGCGCTGCGGTCGAGCGTGAAGGAGACGTAGTATTCCTCTGCGATCTCGGAGGCGCGCTCCACCCAGACGCGATGGACAACGTGTCCCTTAATGCTCATGCCGATGATGTTGTTCGCGTGGCGGCGCGCTTCGTCCGCATTGTTGGCGATCTGGATGCCGCCTGCCTTGCCGCGTCCGCCGACCTGCACCTGCGCCTTGATCACCACCGGATAGCCGATCTCGTTGGCGACGGCGACAGCTTCGTCAACCGTGTTCGCCGCCTTGCCGGAGGGCACCGGGATGTCGTAGCGCGCGAAATACTGCTTGCCCTGATACTCAAACAGATCCAATGAGAACCTCCCTATCATGCTGCTCACGCCGCGCATGGGTAGGGGCAGGGTGCTTGCTTTGCAAGCCTACAACCTGCCCCTACGAATACGCGAGCGGAGACAAATCGGCTGGATTTTGGCTAATTATAGCCCTATCGTGAAACGGTTCGCAAAGGTCGGTGTTGATCAATGGATCGGGACGCGGTAGGCTTCTGCGCCATGACTCGGAAATCCTTCCTCGCGCTGGCGACGCTCACGCTGCTGGTGGCAACGGTGCTGCGCGTCTGGCAGTTAGCGACTTATCCCCCCGGTCCTCATTACGACGAAGCGGCGGAACTGCTGATCGCCCGGAGCATCGCCTTCGGCGGCGCACGCTTCTTCCCGATGGTCGAAGCCTATCAAGGACGCGAAGTCCTTTTTTATTACCTGAGCGCCCCGCTGCTGACGTGGGTCAGCGACGGCATTTTCAGCCTGCGGGTACTGAGCGTGTTCTGCAACCTGATCACGATTGCGGCGGCGATGGCGCTGGGTCGGGCGATGTTTCGTGGGCGGCGCGGCGTGATCGTGGGGCTGGCGGTGGGCGTGCTGATGACGCTCTCCTTCCCGATGATCTGGCTGTCCCGGCAGGCATTCCGGTCGTCGGCGCTGCCGATGATGCAGGCGCTGGCGCTGCTGTTTCTATTTAAAGGGTTGCGAGTAGGGACACGGCGCGCCGTGCCCCTACCAACGACCAGATTGGCGAGGATTTGGGCGCGCAGCCGTGCGCCCCTACTCCTCATCATCGGTGGGATTTTCGCGGGCGGGGCGGTGTACACCTACAACGCCTCTCGCCTGTTCCCGTTCTGGCTGTTGATCGGCGGGCTGGCGATTTTGTGGTTCGACCGCGCGCATCTAGTGCGGCGGATCGGCGAGAGTGTGGCGTTCTTCGGCGCGCTGGCGATCACCGCCGCGCCGATGGTGATCTACGCCTTCCAACGACCGGACGTGTTCTGGGGACGGTTGGGCGAGGTCACGCAGCCGGATCAGTCGGTCACGCTGGCGCAGAGCATCGTCCTGCACCTGAAGCTGTTCTTCATCGCGGGCGATCCGTATTTCCGCTACAACGATCCGGGGCGACCGTATTTCACGCCGCCGGAAGGCGCGCTGCTGCTGATCGGGCTGGCGCTGGCGGCGTATCGGCTAACGCGGCGGCGCGAATCCCCGACCGAGCGGACGGCAAATCTGCTGGCGCTGCTCTCGCCGCTGATGGTCATACCGAGCGTGATCTCGGTGGGCGGGCTGCCACCCAGCAACATGCGGTCGCTGGGCATGGTGCCGCTGATCTTCGTGCTGGTGGGCATCGGCGCGGAGTGGGGGATCGGTCAAATTGAACAGATGTTGGCGCAGCGCCGCCAAGGGTTTAAACCCTCGGCTACGAAAATTGCGCCCCCCACTGAAGGGGCGGCAAAGATTGGCGACTCCTTGAGTGGGTCGTCGGGTATTTCTGTAGCAGGCGGTTTAAACCGCCTGCGGCTAACGCCCGTCCTCGTTGTGCTGACTCTCTTGATCGGTGGTTTGCTCGTCGGGGATTTGTACTTTCGCTGGGCGAGCGATCCCGCGCTGTTCTACGAAGCCGACGCCGACCTCTCGCTGGCGGCGAAGTGGCTGGTCGATCAGCACATCGACGGGACGCCCGTGTATCTGGCGGCGCGGGACAAGGGGCACCCGACCGTGATGATCGAGCCGGTGCCGCCGATCACGTGGATCGGCACCGACAGCCTGTTTCGCCCCCCACCGGGCGTGACCGGGCTGTACATCTTTCCGCGCAGCGCCCCGCCCCCGCTAGATTGGGCGGCGTGGCTCGCACCGGGCGCGGTGGCGAATTTGCCAGACGGTCCCGACGGTCAGCCCGCGTTTCAGGCGTTCCGCATCTCTGGCGACGCGCCGCTGCCAGTAGACGCGGCATCGTTCACCGCGCGCAGCCAACTGCTGACGCTGGTCGGCTACGACGCGCCGTCCATCGCCTCCGGCAGCAGCGGCTCGCTCAGCATGGCGTGGCAGATCGACGCTACGCCGTCGGTCAGCGATCTGACGCCGCTGATCAACGTGGAGGACGCACAGGGCAGCCTGATCTATCGGGGAGATGCTTATACCGCCGGAACCGACGAATGGCGCAGCGGCGAAACCCTGATCCAGCGGATGCAGGTGAGCATCCCCCCGGCGACGCCGCCCGGCGATTACGTCGTCCGCATCGCGTGGATTGAGCGATCCAGCAACACCTACATCCCCTACTTCGACGAGGACGGCGGGCAAGGCATCATCTGGGCACAGATCGGGACGCTGACGGTCACGCGCCCGACGAGCTTCCCCGATCCGGCGGCGCTGCCGATGGCGGTGCGCCAGCCCACGCAGATGACATCCGGCGTGGACTTACTGGGCTGGGATTCGCCGCCAGCATCGATCCGTCCCGGTGAACTGCTGCCGCTCACGCTCTACTGGCAGGCACAGGGGACAGAGCGCCCGCCCTTCTCGCTCACGGTGAGGCTCAGCGGCGATCAGGGCGACACGTCGATCTGGACTGGGCAGCCCATTGGCGACCGCTATACCGCTGATCAGTGGGCGGAAGGCGAAGTGCTGGCGGATCGCGTCCAGTGGCGAATCCCACGTGAGCAGCCAGCGGGCGACTATCGGCTGGTGATACGCTCGGATCAGGTGTCGGTCACACTGGGGACGGTCACGGTCGCCGGGATCGCGCGGGTGTTCGATCCGCCGCCGGTCGAGCATGTTATAAACGTAAATTTCGGCAGCCAAATTCTGCTGTATGGATATGACCTACGGCAGAATGGTTCCAAATTGTCCCTTGAAATTGTTTGGAAGTCGATTGATAATATGTTAATAGACTATAAAGTATTCGTGCATCTGGTTGATGGTAGCGGCGCGATTCTGGCGCAGCAAGATGCCATGCCGCAGGCGAATCAATATCCAACGTCGCTGTGGCTGCCGGGGGAATACGTGGTCGATAGCTATCAGCTTTCCACTGATACGAGTGCCTCTGCGCTGCAAGTCGGTCTTTATACTCCGGATGACGCAAAACGCCTGTTGATTGTGGATGCGGATCAGACCGAGGCGAAAGACTTCGTGGAAATCGCCTACAAATACGAGCAATAACTCAGGAAATGTTAATGATTTATTGATAGCATTTGCGCAGAAAATACTTTAAACTAATGATAGTTATTAGTTCGAGATACACCCTTAACAGTTACAACCGAGGAAGAAACTGTTAAGCGATGTCAGTAGACACGCAAACCATCATGAAGTGTACGATCCGCTTCGCACATGACGAACATCCGGGGATGCAGATTGACGCCCCGGTGGTCGAAGGCTACATCATCGGGCGGAGCGACGCCGCGCTGCATTACACGCCTGACATTGATCTCTCGGATTACGATCCCGAAGCAGCGGTGTCGCGGCGGCACGCGGCGCTGATCAGCTACCGGGGGGTGCCGCATGTGATCGACCTGAACTCGGTGAACGGAACCTATCTCAACGGCAAGCGGCTTCCGCCTGATCAGCCCTTCCCGTTAGAGCAGTTCAACCGACTTCGGTTGGGAATGCTGGATATAACTATCACCATTTCCTAATGAAATTACTCTGTATTAACTTCATTGAGCGCGTTAAAATCCAAAATTGGTAGAAAGAAAGAATCACCAACATGAGTAATATGGTGCAAACCCAACTCCGCTTCAACGGTTCCGTTTGGTGCAATCTGGACATCGCCCTGCGCAACCTTGATCAACTGTTCAACCGGGCGATTCAGCCGCTTGGGCTGACCATCATCGAGTGGTACATCCTGCGCGCTTTGTATGAGCGTGACGGTCAACATGCGAGTGAACTCGCGCGGGCAGTCGGACGTGCCGCGACTTCCTTTACACCGAACCTCGACAAATTGCAGCAAAAAGGCTACATCGAGCGCCGCCCCGACCCTACCGACCGTCGTGCGGTACACATTTACTTGACCGATCTGGCTGAGCGCTATCGCAAAGAGGTGCTCGCGGCTGCGAAAGACATCGATGTGGAAATTCGCCAGTTGTTCGATGCGAGCGAGTTCGATATGTTCCTGAACGTGCTGGCGACGATGCAAACCCTCGAACCCGACTACAGCGGCGAACACATCAACGAGGCGAACGGCTCAAAGAACGGCGCGCACAGCCACAACGGCAAGCATTAATCCCGCATCGCCGCAAGCGTTCGCTCGTAAATCTCCAGCGCTCGCACGTCAAACAGCACCAGCCGCACCAGCGCTAAATCGGCGTTTTCGGCGGCAAAGTCCCGTATGGTGCTGAGCGAAATCCGTGCGGCTTCCGGAAGCGGATAGCCGTAAACGCCGGTGCTGATGGCGGGAAACGCAACGGTCTTGAGACCGTGTTCGCGGGCAAGCTCCAAGCTGCGGCGATAGGCACTCGCCAATTGGCGCGGTACGTCCGGGTCGCCGGATCGGTAAATCGGTCCGACGGCGTGAATGACGTACCGCGCTTTTAATTGATAGCCCTTGCTGATCTTGGCGTCGCCGGTCTGGCAGCCGCCGAGCGTGCGGGTCTCCGCCAGCAGATCGGGTCCGGCGGCGCGGTGGATCGCGCCGTCTACCCCGCCGCCGCCGAGCAGCGAGTTGTTGGCGGCGTTGACAATCGCATCGACCTCCTGCCGGGTAATGTCGCCCTGCACCAGTTCCAGCACGGTCTGGTTGATCTGCGCGCGCATGATCGGGTATCCTCATTCCGTTAGTGGAAAGGTGAAAGTTAAAAGTTGAAAGACCGACTTTAGCACGCCACTTTTAACTTTCCACTTTTAACTTGGAACGGGAGTATAGCTCATGCAGCCGCTCACGCCGAACGACGTGCAAGCCGCGCTCGACCAGCACCAGCTCGGCATCCAGATTCGCTTTTTCGAGACGCCCACCGCGACTTCGCAGCAAGCCGCCGATAACATCGGCTGCCAACTGGGGCAGATCGTCAAGTCAATCTGCTTTCTGGTGGGCGATCAGCCCGTGATCGTGCTGACCAGCGGCGATCAGAAGGTGGATGATCGCAAGCTGGCGGAGCGGTACCACGTGGGGCGCAAGAAGGTCAAAGCCGCCAACGCCGAGCAGTTGGTCGAGATTTACGGCTACGAGCCGGGCAGCGTGCCTCCGCTGGGGCATCGCTCGCCGATCCCGACCTACATCGACAGCACGCTGCGGCGATTCGATCAGCTTTACGCGGCGGGCGGGGCGCACAACGCGATTTTCCCGATCACGCTGGAGCAGTTGATCGCGGCGACCGGCGGCGAGGTGATCGACGTGGTGAAGGAGCAGGGATGAGATATGCGAACCCTTACGGCTTACATCGAATTCGATCCCGATACAAAACTATATGTGGGAATTGTGCCGGGAATTCCCGGCGCGCATACACAGGGCGAAACGCTAGACGAGCTTCGGGCGAATTTGCGCGAAGTATTACAATTATGCCTTGAAGAATGCGTCGATGAGCATTCGGATGATGCTTAAGCGGAGATTCGAAAATGGCTTACTTCCTTGACGTGTTTTCACCTGAAACCTACGAGACATTTTCTCAAACTCCCAGAGATGTGGCTGGCTTCAAGAAACGGTATCAAAATGCAGCGGGCAAGATTCATGTCGGTGATAAACTGATTTGCTATATGACCAAATTCTCGCGTTGGCTCGGAATTCTTGAAGTAGCGAGCGAGTATTATCTGGACTCCACTCCAATATATGGCAGCGATGATCCGTATATAGTGCGATTTCAAGGTAAAGCCTATGATATGGCTGGACAAGAGTAAAGCAGTTCCTATTCACGAAGAGACTGTTTGGAATACACTCTCATTTACGCGTGGACTGCCTAAAAACTCAGATCGTTGGACAGCAAAATTTCGCTTAGGTCCTTTTGCTCTCGATGCAAGGGACGGACAATTTCTCGAAAACCTGCTTACAGAGCAGTTCCGAAGAAGCGAGATATACCCTCTTGAGGAACCAAGACGCCAAATAAAGGCAATACACAGCATTCCCCCACGTGCCAGCGACACTGATTATCTAATTGTTGAAGGAGATGTTGAGGAACAAAGCCTCCCCATTTCAGCAAACGAGAGACATGAATTGACGGAAATTCAAGCCATTATCGCTGAAATTGGCTCAAAAATGGGAATGCAAATCTGGGTACCGCGTAATAACAGAGCTGGCATTCTTAAAACGTGGAGTGGTGAGGAACAGTCTATGCTTAAAGAGTTGCCTCAATTGAACTTCCCTACACAGGCGCTACGCATTATTGAGCAAATCGATGTGTTATGGATCAGAGATAATTCGATTGTCCGCGCATTTGAAGTGGAACATACAACAGCTATTTATTCTGGATTATTGCGGATGACCGATCTTATTGCGTCGGTACGAAATCTCAACATAAAACTTCATATCGTCGCCCCGTTTAGCAAACGTAAGAAGGTGTTCAAGGAAATACTGCGCCCCACATTTCAGAAACTCTTAATACCGCCGTTGGCAAAACAATGTACTTATATCTCTTATGAAAACCTGCGTGAGCTAGCAGACAACAAGGCACTGTCATACTTGCGAGATCATGTGCTGGACGATAAATACGCTGAAGAAGCGGAATAACAGCGAGAACCCCTATGCACATCACCTTCACCCTCAACAGCAAAAAAACAGCGATGGACGTGCAGGCGCACGAGCGGCTGCTGCGGGCGCTGCGGCGGATCGGCTGCTACAGCGTCAAGTTCGGCGACGAGCAGGCGCTCAGCGGCTGCGACACCATACTGCTGGACGGGCAGCCGGTCAACAGCGGAGCGCTGCTGGCGGCTCAGGCGGACGGTCACGACATTCTGACGCTGGAAGGCATCGGCACCTCGCGCAACCTGCACCCGCTGCAAGAAGCCTTCATCGAAACCGGGGCGATCCAGAGCGGCTACAACACCCCGGCGCAGATTCTCTGTGCCTACGCCCTGCTCCAGCGCAACCCCAACCCGACCGAAGCCGAAGTCCGCGCGGCGATTGCGGGCGTGCTGGATCGGGAAACTGGGTACGCCAAGCCGGTGCAGGCGATCCTGCGCGCGGCGGCGATGCTGCGGGGCGAGGAGGTGCCGCCTTACGAGCCGCTTCAGCGGGCGATTCCCGCGCCGCCGGGACTGTTCGACTTCCCGGCGGACAACACGCCCTTCGGCGGGTCGGAAACTGGCGGCGACACAGGCGGTGAAATCGGCACGCGAACGATCACGCGGGCGGCGGTGGTGGTCAGCCCGCCGGAAGTGGATCGACTCAAAACAGTAGGCAAGCCGGAACACAAGGTCGATGCCGTCAAGCTAGCGGCGGGCAAGCCGGTTTACACCGACGACATCGAGATGCCGGGGATGCTCCACGCCGCCATGCTGACCAGCCCGCACGCGCACGCGCGCATCACCCACATCGACGCGAGCAAGGCGCGGGCGCTGCCCGGCGTCCACGCGGTGCTGACCTACGAGGACCTGCCGCGCGTGCATTACGCCTCCGGCGGGCAGAGCTACCCGAATCCCCTGCCCTACGATCAAGTCAGTCTGGATAACGTGGTGCGGCACGTCGGGGATCGGGTGGCAGTGGTCGCAGCCGAGACACCGGAGATCGCGCAGGAGGCGCTTGGTCTGATTGAGGTGGATTACGAGCTGCTTCCGGCGGTGTTCGATCCGGTCGAAGCCATGCAGCCGGGCGCGCCGATCATCCACGACGATCCCAGCGTGGAGGGGATTTACGACCCCGCGCGCAACATCGTGCATCACATTGACCAAGAGGCGGGCGACGCGGCGGCGCAGTGGGCGAAAGCGGATCACATCTTCGAGGGCGAGTACCGGGTGCATCAGGTGCAGCAGTGCAGCATCGAGCCGCACGTGGTGGTCACGTGGTGGGACGAGGACGACCGGATGATCATCCGCACCAGCACGCAGGTGCCGTTCCACGTCCGGCGGATGGTCGCGCCGCTGATCGGGCTGCCGATCCGCAAAATCCGGGTGATCAAGCCGCGCATCGGCGGCGGGTTCGGCGGCAAGCAGGAGATGCTGATCGAAGACCTGTGCGCGCATCTGACCATTGCGACCGGGCGTCCGGTGCGGTTCGAGTACAGCCGCGAGCAGGAGTTCACCAGCGCACGCAGCCGTCACCCGCAGATTTTGCGCTTCAAGACCGGAGTCACGAATGACGGCGAGATCGTCGCCGCCGAGCTGTACGTGATCGCCAACACGGGCGCGTATGGCACGCACGGACTCACGGTGCAGATGGTCACGGGCTTTCGCGGGCTTTCGACCTACAACGCGCCCTACAGCCACTTCATCTGCGACGTGGTGTACACCAACATCCCGACACCGGGCGCGTTTCGCGGCTACGGCGCGCCTCAGGCGATCTTCGGGCTGGAAATCCACGTCGAGGAAATTGCCCATGCGCTGGGCATGGACGTGATCGAGTTCAAGCGCAAGAACTGCATCAAGCAGGGCGATCCGCTGATCATGGCGGTGGCGCTGGGCGAGGGACGCGAGGGCAAGCCGCAGATCGTGACCACGTCGGCGCTGCCGGAGTGCATCGACATCGGCGCGCGGGCGATGGGCTGGTACGAGAAGCGCGGACGAGATCGCAGCGTGCCGGGCAAGCCGCACCTCAAGCAGGGGATTGGCGTGGCGCTGGCGATGCACGGCACTGGGATCGCCGGGCTGGACATGGGCGCTGCCAGCATCAAGCTGAACGACGACGGATCGTTCAATCTGCTGTTCGGCGCGACCGATCTGGGCACGGGGGCGGACACGGTGCTGGCGCAGATCGCCGCCGAGACGCTGGGCGTGCCGCTGGAGGACGTGATCGTGTACGCCAGCGACACCGACTTCACGCCCTTCGACACGGGTGCTTACGCTTCCAGCACCACCTACATCAGCGGGACGGCGGTCATGAAAGCCGCCGAGCAGGTGCGCGCGCAAATTCTGGAACACGCCGCCGAATACCTGCTCAACTGCCCGGTGGATGACCTCGACCTTTCAGATCGCAAGGTGGTGGCGCGGGACGGGCGCAGCGTGTCGCTGGAAACGGTGGCGCTGGACAGCCTGCACCAGCACAACCAGCACCAGATCATGGCGACCGCCAGCCACATGAGCGAACTCAGCCCGCCGCCGTTCGCGGCGCAGTTCGCGGAGGTCACGGTCGATACCGAAACCGGGGCGATGACGGTGGATCGGCTGCTGATGGCGGTGGACTGCGGGGTCGCCATCAACCCGATCACGGCGGCGGGTCAGGTCGAGGGCGGGATGGCGCAGGCGCTCGGCTACGCTCACTGCGAGGAAATGGTCTACGACGCGGAGGGCAAGCCGCTGGCGACCGATTTCGCCAGCTACCACATCTACCGCGCCGACGAAATGCCGCTGCTGGACGCGATTTTCGTGGAAACCTACGAGCCGAGCGGTCCCTACGGCGCGAAAGCGGTCGCGGAAATTCCGATGGACGCGGTGGCTCCGGCGGTGGCGTCGGCGATCTACGACGCGGTGGGCGTGATGCCGCGCGAAATCCCGTTCACGCCGGAAAAGCTCTGGCGAGCGATCCACAACGCCTAAGGCTGGAGGGATGTCACCCTCTCCGAGTGAACTTCAGGTTTGTGAATTGACGTACAATGAATGAAGGCGAGCGCCTGCTCGCCGAGAAATATTGCCGTTCTTTGAAGATCGGAAATCCTCATGATCGCCCCCGTCTACGACTACATCATTATTGGCTCCGGCTTCGGCGGGAGCGTTTCCGCCATGCGTCTGACCGAAAAGGGCTACCACGTGCTGGTGCTGGAGCGCGGCAAGCGTTTCCACGACCACGACTTCGCCAAGACCAACTGGCAGTTGAGCAAATATATCTGGGCGCCGCCGCTGCGCTGCTTCGGCATCTTGCAGATCAGCCCGTTTCGCAACGTGCTGGTGCTGCACGGATCGGGCGTGGGCGGTGGGAGCCTCGGCTACGCCAACGTGCTGATGGAGCCGGACGAAGCCTCGTTCGCCAGCCCCGCGTGGCAGCGCCCGGTTGACTGGCGGGAGAAGCTGCGTCCGCATTACGAAACGGCGAAGCGCATGCTGGGCGTCGCCACCAACCCGCGCCTGTGGCAAGCCGATCAAGCGCTGCGCGAGATCGCGGAGGAATTGGGGAACGGCGATAGCTTCCGCGCGGTTCCGGTGGGAGCTTATTTCGGCGATCCGGGCGTGGAAGTGCCCGACCCCTATTTCGGCGGCGACGGGCCGGCGCGGCGCGGCTGCATTCACTGCGGCGCGTGCATGGTCGGCTGCCGCCACAACGCCAAGAATACGCTGGTCAAGAACTATCTGTACTTCGCGGAAAAGTGGGGCGCGGAGGTGCGCGCCGAAGCGGAAGTCCGCGACATTCGCCCACTGAGCGACTCGCCCGACGGCGCGCGCTACGACGTGATTTACCGCCACACCCCGCGCATGTTCTCGCAGGAAATGACCCACGTGCGCGCGCGCAACGTGATCGTCGCCGCCGGAGCGCTGGGCACCATGCGGCTGCTGTTCCGCTGCCGCGACCTGACCCGATCGCTGCCCAAGATTTCGACCTGTCTGGGGAACAACGTCCGCACCAACAGCGAGTCGCTGCTCGGCTCGACCAGCCGCGCGCTCAACGTGGATTACTCGACCGGGATCGCCATCACCTCGATTTTCAACGCGGACGCGGTCACGACGGTCGAGCCGGTGCGCTACCCCGCCGGATCGTCGGTGATGCGGCTGCTGGCGGGTCCGATGACCAGCGGGCGCAATCTGCCGTCGCGCTTCGTCAAGTCCATCGTCCAAATCCTGCTGAAGCTGCCCACCTTCGTCAACGTGCAGTTCGGGCATCACTGGGCGGAGCGCACCACCATTCTGCTGGTGATGCAGCACGAGGACAACCGGATTCGGATGCGGCTCGGTCGCAGCCTGTTCACCTTCCTGCGGCGCAATCTGGTGTCGATGCCGGATGAGTCCAAGAGCATCCCCACGCAGATCGAGGTGGGGCATAACGTCGCGCGGCGCTTCGCTGAGAAAACCGACGGCTTCGCGCAGGGGTCGATCAACGAGGGACTGCTGAACATCCCGATCACGGCGCACATCCTCGGCGGCGTGCCCTTCGGGGACGACGGCGACGAAGGCGTGATCACCGCAAACTGCGAAGTCCACCGCTATCCCGGTCTGTTCGTGATCGACGGAGCGATTGTTCCGGCGAATCCGGGCGTGAACCCAAGCCTGACCATCGCGGCGATGGCGGAATACGCCATGAGCCTCGTGCCGAACAAATCGGCGGACGTGCGGGCAACTCAGGGGCAGATGGGGGTGAGTGAGTCGTAGGCGCAGCCTCACCCCTCAATTCCCTCTACGTCTGGAGAGGCTAAGGGGGTGACACCTAGTGACTCGAATGCGAATTGTTCTCGTAGGGGCGGGACTAAGACCCGTCCCTACACGCGATCCGCGCAGCAGGATGTCGCCTCTCATTCTCAACTGTCGCCCCCTGAACCGTCTGGAGAGGAGAAGCGAAGCGAAGTAAGATCGCTATGCAGGCACGGCTTCCAGCGCGAGGTCGTGCAGCGCGATCACGGCTTTGGTCAGGTTCTCCTCGTCCACCACAAACGAGATGCTGCACTCGGATGATCCCTGCGCGATTGCCACTACGTTCACGTTGTTTTCGCCCAGCACCGTGAACACCCGCCCGGCGACGCCCGGCGTGCCCCGCATCCCGGAGCCAACCACCGTCACCACCGAGACTTCGCGCAGCACGTCCACGCTTTCCACGTCCTGCCGCTCGATCTCCTGCGCAAGCTCGGTGCGAATCGCCAGCTCCGCCGCCTGCACCCGGTCGTTGGTGACGACGAAGCAGAAGCTCTGCTCGGAGGACGCCTGCGAGATCATGAGGATGTTCGCGCCCGCCTGAGCGGTCGCCAAAAAGGTGCGCCCGGCGATCCCCGGCACGCCGATCATGCCGCGCCCGCTGACCGTCACCAAGCTGACGGTGCGCACGCTGGTCACGGCTTTGATGACAGTGTGGCTCGGCTCGCTGGTCTGCTCGATCAAGGTGCCGGGATGGGCGGGGTTGAAGGTGTTGCGCACCCGCATGGGAATCCCCTGCCGCAGGATCGGCTGGACGGTCTTGGGATGCAGCACCTTCGCCCCGTAAAACGCCAGTTCGCCCACTTCAGTATAGGAGACGCTCGGCAAGACGCGCGCCCGCTTGTCGATGCGCGGATCAGTGGTCATGACACCGTCTACATCCGTCCAGATCACCAACTCTTCGCTGCCGCTGTAAGCGGCGAAGATCGCGCCGCTGTAGTCGCTGCCGCCGCGCCCCAACGTGGTGGTGTGACCCGCGCGGGTGGCGGCGATGAACCCCGTGATCACCGGGACGACCCCCTGATCGAGCAGGGGCAGCAGCTTCTCGCGGATGCGGGCTTCGGTCACGTCCCAGAGCGGCGCAGCGCCGCCGAAATTCTCGTCGGTGACGATGAACTCGCCCGCGTCAAAGGCTTTCGCCTTGATCCCCTGCTGGCGCAGCGCGGCGGCGACAATCCGGCTGCTCATACGCTCGCCAAAGGAAATCACCGCGTCGGAGATACGCGGGGTTGCTTCGCCGAGGGTGTTGACGGCGTTGCAGAGTTCGACGTGCTGCGCCAGCAGGCGGTCGATTTCCGTCAGCACGCCGTCACGGTCGCTGCCGGGGACGGTCAGCAGATGGAGCGCTTCGGCATGGCGGTCGCGCAGCTTTTGCGAGCAGGAGAGATAGCCCCATTTGTTGCCGTTCACCGCTTCGCGCACCGAGCCGAGCAGCGCATCGGTCACACCGGACAGCGCCGAGACAATGACGATCAGGCGGCTGCCGCGCCCCAGTTCGTCGCTGATGATATTGACCACATTCTGGATCGCCTCCGGGCTGCCGACCGACGTGCCACCGAATTTCATGGTCAAGGTTTTCACGTTCGCTCTCCTAAAAGACCTAACGAGTGCCGAGTCAAAAATGCTTTTTGCATTGATCAGACAAACAAAAAAGCGTGTGGGGGGTTCCACACGCTTTTTGTTGACTGACTTGGTTCGGCGTCACTCTGGTAAGCGCAAATCCCCCCGCACGTGAATATGTGGAGTAGTCATACCCATACCAGTAGTAGTTTCGCCGAAATACTGCTTCATGTTGCCGCTCATCTTGATAAATAATCAGCGGTTGGCTTTTCGCTCACCGCTAGCAAGAAATGGTAGCCTGTTTGGGCGGACGTGTCAAGAAAATGGCTCGTCCGGGAGTGGGAAATTGTCAGGAGATAACGGGCGCGGCGTGCCGTGCCCCTACTCCCGCTCGCCTTAACATTTCGATCAACGCACTATATTCAGAACTTATGCTATTATGAAACTCGGCACCATTCTTCCCGTGTTCAAAGTTTATCTTTCGCTCCTATCATCCTGCAAAGGAAGGGTATCTCACTGTGGCGTTGAAGCGAACGGCTCATTTCAACTGGTTTTGCCTTGCGCTGCTCTCAATGTTGGGATTGGTCCTATCAGCACTTCCAGCACAGTCCGTATCGGCTCACCGGCTCCCGGACGGTAGTATCAGCTTCGTTCAGCAAGACGATGCGCTCCCCGAACCCGTCGATAATACGATCTTCTCGTCGATCATGTACTCGCCGGATGGTGCCTGGCTCGGCTTCGTGGGCGCGCAAGATGAGTCGGGGTCAGGGTATTTTACCTATCGGCTCTACGCGAAACCGACCGACGGCGTCGAGGCGCAGATGCTGGCGGAAATGGACAACCCTATCTATCGCGCAGCATTCTCCCCTGACAGTAAATCGATTGCCTTCTACGTCTACGAAGGCGGGGTTTACGTGGTGAGCGTCGATGCGGCTGCGCAGCCTCAACCGGTGATCCCTTACGAGAACGATAGCCAGCCGGGGGACTGCTCCAGCGTGAGCTGGTCGCCCGACAGCAAGGGACTGCTCACCACGACGGCAACCAGCATGAACTTGGTCGACGTGGCAAGCGGGAATTCCCAGCGGCTTTTCAGAGCGGACATCTTGAGCTGCGGCGAGTACTCCCCCGACGGACAATCCATCGCCTATCCCGGCGGACAGGACTCGCATGGATTTACCCCGCTCAACGTCAGCGCGACCGACGGCAGCAACGCCCATCCGATTTCCGGCGACGAGAACAATGGACTCAGTTCGCCGGAGTGGTCACCGGACGGGAAATACATCGCCTATTTCATCACCGACGTGAATATCAACGGCGAAACCGTTTGCGTGGCTGACGTGGAAGCCAGCACCCACAAATGCGTCGCGCTCACCCCGCAAGACCAGAAGTATTACTTCAACTTCGCATGGTCGCCGGACAGCACGCAGATCGCGCTGGTCAATCGGCAAAATACCCTGTCGAACTGGCAGAATATCGAAGTCGTGCCTATCGATACCATGATCCCGACCGTGCTGACCCATTATGCGTTCGGGATTCGCAGCGTCGCGTGGTCGCCTGTGGATAATCAGATTCTGTTCAGCGTGATTCGTTCTCAGCCCAATGGCAGCTCGATACTGGCGATGAACGCGGATGGAACCAACTTACATCCGGTGTGGGGCGAAGATGTCGTTGCCCTTAGCTCAGACCTGACCGACTTCAGCTACGGGCTAGACGACACCCACACGCTCCTATTCAACAGCCCATCCTCGTGGTGGCACAATTCTGACCAAAACACGCTGTATTTTGCGCCCAGTCAAGCCGCATTCGACTCCACTCAGATGCTTCCGTTTGAGGGGGTTTACGATCTCACCGAGAGTGGCGTGAGTATCGCGCAGCAGTATGGCGTGCCCATCGGCAGCGACCTGACGCCTCATCTCATTTTGGCAAGCATCCTCACCTTGACCACCGCCGACACCAGCCAAATCGTGGACAAAACGCTGGGCAGCAACCCGGCTGCCGAGATCGTGTTCTCGCCCCGAACTGGCAAGGAACGAACCGTGATCGTGGTCAGTGTGGATGGAGACCCGGTGGCGCTGGATTTCACCTACACGGCGGGACAGGGGGAGCACTTCATCCCGCTGGCGGAGAGCATTGCCGCGTCCTTTCAGATGAGTTCATAGCCGGGGGCACGGTCTGGTTGGAGCGCACTCGTACCCCAAAGCTGCGAGTGCGCTCCGCCGCGCAATGTGAGCAGACAGCAGCGGCGTGAGGTGCGATCAGCGTAACAAACTGGTTTACAAACGCGCGCAATGGATCGTACAATCAATGTGGATGCAGCGTCCATGCCTACCCATCACGAAAGCTGTTTCTATGCCCTGCCTGATCAAACTGCTCACTCCCGACGGACTGAAGCCAGCCGCTTATCACGCCGACTCGCTGGCGGACGCGGCACGGTTCGAGCCGCACGACGGCGTTTACACCATCACCAACACCTATCAAACCTTCAAAGTTTTGAAGCTGGACGCGCATCTGGATCGGCTGGAAAACTCGGCGCGGCTGGCGGGGATTCCGCTGGCGCTGGATCGCGGGCGGCTACGGGCGGCGCTGCGCCAGATGATCGGTGAAGCGGCTTACGGCGATCTCCGGTACGGAGACGTGCGCTTTCGCATCACCGTGCCAAAAGATCAGCCGGAGTGCCTGATCCTGTCGATTGAGCCGTTCGCGCCGCCCGCGCCGGAAGTCTACGCGGTAGGCGTGCGCTGCGTCACGGTCGCCGCCGAGCGACACAACCCGGCTGCCAAGACGACGGGCTGGATGCACGACCGCCAAGCGGTCGAGAAGTCGCTGCCGCCGGGGATTTACACCGGGCTGCTGCTGGGCAAAACCGGGGACATCCTCGAAGGCTTGAGCAGCAACTTCTACGCCATCCTGCGCGGCGAGCTTCGCAGCGCGGGGAAAAACGTGCTGGCGGGGATCGCGCAGCAGATCGTGTTCGAGGTGGCGCCGGAGGTGCTGCCTGTCCAGCGCGAAGCCGTCAACGCGGTGGATATTCCCCGTTTTCAGGAGGCGTTCATCACCAGCAGCAGCCGGGGCGTGATCCCGGTGGTCGCCATCGACGGAATCATGATCGGCAGCGGCAAGCCCGGCGGTCTGACGCAGGCGATCCGCAAGCGCTATCTCGACTGGGTGGACGCGCATCTGGAAGACCTGTAGGAATCAAAAGCGGCGGCTCAAATGAGCCGCCGCCCGGCTTAGGAACCGGAGAACTTAGGCTTTGTTGGTTTCGGCAGCGTGCCCGGTCACGGTGCTGGGTGTGGGGTTCCCATTCGAGTGACCGTTGCCGGACTTCACCGGAATCTGGCGCGGCTGCGCGTTCTCAGACTTCGGCAGCGTCAGAGTCAGTACGCCGTCGTGATAGTTCGCCTCGGACTTGGCGAAATCGATGTTCTGCGGCAGACGGATACGGCGGCTGAAGTGACCGCTGCGGCGCTCGCGCACCAGCCAGCGCTGCTCCTTCTGCTCGGTGGTCTCCTCAGGAATATCCGCCTCAATCAGCAGATAATCGCCATCCTGCCGCACGTTGATGTTTTCCGGCTTCACGCCCGGAAGCTCGGTGGTCACGATGTACTGCTTGTCATCTTCGTGCGCGTCAATCGCCAGCATGTTGCCCTGCGACGGTTCATCGTTGAAGTAGGGATGCCAGTCCTCGAAGAAGCGGTCGAACATATTCTGCATGTTCGCCATTTCCCGGAACGGATTCCGACGAGTCATTTCGTTCGCCATCTTGACCTCCTGATCAATCTCTCAGAAAGTATTCTGAACATACCCTAGCAAACTTCCATAAGAGCGGTTTTGGAATCAGATAGGAGGAACGTAAGAATTCAGGCGCGTCGGTCGCGGCGAAGCTCGAAGCGCTTGGTCGGCATCCACGCGTCGGCGTCCACATGGTCGGTGGGCGCGAGGCTCAAGAGGATTTTGCCCTGCGGTTCTTCAAGATAATAGACGAGGTACTGCCCGTTGATGCGCATCTGCGGGCGGGGCGCCAGCCGACGCGAGAAGCTCACGGGCTGGTCGTCTTCGGTGTAGAAAATCATCGGCTTCCAGAAGCCCCACCACGGCTGCACGCCTGCATACAGCCGGGCGAACTGCACCGGGGCGCGCGCATAGCGGTAGGCGCGGAAGGTCATGGGGATGAAGACCAGCAGCGCGATCACGGGCAGGACGAACCACCAGACCTCGTCGAAGGCGGCGAGCATGTCCTCGCCAAACACAAGGAAAAATGCGCCGAACAACAGGATCAGAATGATCAACGGCTGGAAAATCAGGTCGAGCCACTGTGCGGGCGTGAGCCGACCATCGCGGTTCTGCATCAAGCGCTTCCGCATTTCGGGCACGACCGGGTCGCGTTTGCGTTTCTCCACGTGAACATCCTCAAGCTACTACCATAACTATTATAGAAATAAATCGGCGGTATGCCAAGTCAAGCGGTCAGCCAAGCTGCTTTTCCGCCTCATACGCCTTTGCGACCACGTCATGAGGCTGAAAAAAGTGACCTAAGAGTTGAACGCCGCGTTTTCGCAGGTCGCCGCCAGTATCGGTGAACACAAGCTGCTCGCCAAACAGCGCAATGTCTTCTACGATGCGGGCAAAGCGGTAATACGTCAGCGCAACCAGATCAATCTCGGTTTGCCCGTAGCCGCCATAAAACAGCGATTCCTCTCGCGGCGACGACCAGATCGCGCCGATGCCGCCGCCAATGAACATCAGGTCGCGCTCTTTGGGCGCCAAAATGAGATTGTCCCAATCAATGATGTAGAGCCGTCCGCTCGCATCCATGAGCACGTTGCCCGCGTGCAGATCGGAGTGGCACAGCACCCCTTCCGGCTGCCGCGCCTGCATTCGTTCGCCAAGCTGCTCGGTTCGGCGCACAAGATAGAGGATTTCCTCGGCTTTCAGGGTCAAGAATGCGGCGACATCGCGGGCAACCGGGTCGGCAAAGCTTTCCTGTGCTGAGCGCGCGAGCAGCAGCTTCACTTTTTCGCACCACTGCCGGGAATAGCGCTCGCGCGGGATGCGCCCTAAAAGCTCGCTTGGCAGCGCAAGGAGGTGGATGCGTTTGAGCGCCTTGCCAAGCTCACGCCACTGACTATCGGTGAGCGGCTCCTGAAAACCGTTGTGCCCCTCCACGAAGGGATAAAGTGTTGCCGTGAACTCAGCTTGGTCGAGTTGCATCCAGAGCTGACCCTTTCGGGTGGCAATCGGCGCAATAATCTGTGGGATGTGCTGCCGCCGCAGAAAATCCAGCACGGCAAGCGACACCTCCTCAAAGGTGCCGCGCCGAATCTTGAGAAAGTAGACCGCTCCGTCGCGGGCGGCAACCCGATAACCCGCCGCGTCCGCGTCTGCGCCGTAGTCAAGCGGCGTGATTTCAATGGCATCCAGCCCGTACTGCTCCCGCAAATGGGCAGTCATGTGTGCAGGTGAAAGCTTCGGTTTATCCATCGTTGATCAACCGCAATTCGCTATTTCGTGTGATATGATCCGCCGCTCCCGCCGGGCAGCTCGGTTCGGCGTCCAACTCTCCTTGTACCGAACCAGAATCCCGCTCACCGTTTTTTGAGACTATTCGCGGGCGAGCGCGGTTTGTTCGGGATTGTCGGAGACCGGGCGGCGAAGCTGAAGCAGAATCACGCTGCTGAGGATCACCGCGCCGCCGAGCCACTGGATCGGCTGCATCCGCTCGCCCACGAAGATCATCGCCAGCACCGCCGTGAGCACCGGCTCGAAGGTGGCGATGATGGCGGCGCGGGTCGAGCCGAGCTTCTGGATTCCGGCGTTGAGCGCGAACACGGGCAGCACGGTGCTGACCAGCGCCAACATCAGCACCAGCGTCCAGGTACCGCCCTGCTGCGGGAGGTTGATGCCGTTCGCCAGCCCGATCATCAGCAGCACCGCGAACCCGCCCGTGACCGTGTAAGCGCTGGTTCGCAGCATGTCGCTGTGGTCGCGCATCAGGCGGCTGCTGAGGATGAAATAGAGGGCAACCAGCAAGCTGTCCAGCAGCGCCAGCAGAACGCCGGGCAGGTTGTCGCCGCTGAAGCCCGCGCTGAAATTGGGGGCAGTGAGCGCCACGCCCACCAGCGTGCAGCCGAGCGCGATCCAGCCGAGCAGCGCCAGCCGCTCGCCCAACAGCGCCTCCAAAATCGCCACCATCGCCGGATAGCTGTAGAAGATCAGCGAATAGGTGCCAGCGGGCAGCCGTTCCAGCCCATAGAAGGCGGTCAGCGCCTGCCCCGCGAACAGAGTGCCGAGCGCGATCAGCCGGAAGCGCGGCATCGGCTGGGCGGGCGCGCGGCGAACGGCGACCATCCCCCAGTAAACCAGCAGCGCGATCAGGAAGCGCCAGAAGGCAATCGAAATCGGGTCGAGGTCGCGCTCCAGAAACTTGATGATCACGGGGAGGCAGGCGTAGCCGCAGATGGAGACGATGATCAGGAGGACACCGTCACGCTGATTGTGCTGCATAACCGACCTATCGGTGGGCGAGCGAAAGCAGGAATCCTAACACGGATGCGCGGGTCGTGTACAGGCGATGGATATATCAAGGGCGCAGCGTGCTGCGCCCCTACCGAAAATACCGCTTGTTCGTTCGCTCAGTGGAGGATGGCGGCGAGGAAGGACACGCGGTCAGTGAGCGTGGTCACCACGAACGGCGCAATGCCGATCAGGATAGTGCCGCCGAAGGCGATGTAAGTCGCCCAGTTGACGCGGCTGGTCGCGCCCGCCGCTGCTTCGCCCTCTCCGTCGACGAGGTACATGTTGACGACGACGCGGATGTAGTAGAACGCGCTCACGACGCTGGTCAGCACGCCGATGACCGCCAGCACGGTCAGCCCGGCGTTGAGGGTCGCCCAGAAGACGAACCATTTGCCGATGAAGCCGCCGGTCAGCGGAATTCCGATCAGGCTGAGCATGAAGATCGCCATCATCGCCGCGAGCGTAGGTCGGCTCTTGGACAAACCCTTGAAGTCGTCGAGGCTGGTTCCAGTGCCGTCGTCGCGCTCAATCGAAAGGGCGACCGCGAACGCGCCGAGATTGGTAAACATGTAGGAGAGCAGGTAAATCTGCGCCGCGCGCGCCGCCTGATCCGCGATGCCGGGCGTGCCTGCCGCCGCCACTGCCATCAGGATATACCCGGCGTGGGCGATTGAAGAATACGCCAGCATTCGCTTGATGTTGGTCTGCGAAATGGCAACGAAATTACCGAGGATCAGGGTCGCCGCCGCAAGGATTTCGATGATGTTCTGCCACGCCGCCAGCGTTTGATGCCCGACCGTCAGCGCCGGGAGCGCCACGATCAAAATGCGGAGCAGCGCCCCGAAACCGCCGACCTTCGCCGCCACGCTCATAAAGGCGGTGATCGGCGTAGGCGCGCCTTCGTACACGTCCGGCGTCCACATGTGGAAGGGCACCACCGCCACTTTGAAGCCCAAGCCCACCAAAATCAAGCCGGAGCCGAGCAGCAGCAGCAGGGTCGAGGGCGCTTGCCCGGAGACCGCCTCGCCCACCGCCGCGAAAATCTGCGGCAGGTTGGTCGTCCCGGTCGCGCCGTAGATCAGCGCCGCGCCGTAGACGAAGAACGCGCTCGAAAAAGCGCCGAGGATGAAATACTTCATGCCGCTTTCTTCGGATTTCAGGTTGGGCGCGCGGAACGCCGCCAGCACGTAAAGCGGAATGCTCAGCAGTTCCAGCGAGACGAACACGGCGATCAGGTCGTTGGCGCTCGCCATGAACATGCCGCCGACGGTGGTGAACAGCAGCAGCACGTAATACTCGCCGCGCTCGATCCCGGCGCGCTTCACGTAGTCCATGCTCATCAAGACGCTGAGCATCGCCGTGATCAGGATCACCACATTCATGAACGAACTGAATGGATCGGCGACGAACATGCCGAGGAAGGCTTCCTGATTGTTGTTATAGGTGAGGATGTTGACGACGAACGCCACCACCAGCCCGCCGATGGCAAGCCAAGCGGTCAGCTCCTTGCGCTTCACGACCAAATCGATCAGTAGCAGGATCACCGCCCAGAGTGCCAGCAGGATGCCCGGCAGCGCGACGCCTAAGTTCAAGTCGGCAAAGGTTGGAGTCATCGCATGAACCTCAAGGCGCGACGTTTTGCGCGACGGTCGGAACGTACTGCTGCACCTGCGCGACCACCTGATTCACGCTGGCGGTCATGGTGTTGAAGAAGGGCGCGGGCTGCAAGCCGATCACGAAGATGGCGATGATGATCGGCACCAGCACGGCGATTTCTTCCCAGTGAAGCGGCTCAAGGTGCTTATTTTCTTCCTTGTCCAGCTCGCCCATAAAGACTTTCTGGAACATGTAGAGCAGGTAAATCGCGGCGAGGATCACGCCCAGCGTGGCGAACAGCGTATAGAAGAAGCCGAGCACGTTGCTGCCAAAGGTGCCGAGCAGGATGGTGAACTCACCGACGAAGCCGTTCAAGCCGGGCAAGCCCATGCTGCTCAGGGTGATCACCAGCGCCAGCCCGCCGAGCAGCGGCAGCGCTTTCCAAATGCCGCCGTAGGCGTTCATCGCTTTGGTGTGGCGGCGCTCGTAGAGCATCCCGACCACGAGGAACAAGCCACCGGTGCTGACGCCGTGATTGACCATCTGCAAGAGCGCGCCCTGAAGCCCGGCAGCCGTCAGCGCGAAAATGCCGAGGACGACGAAACCGAGGTGGCTCACCGACGAATAGGCGACCAATTTTTTCACGTCGGTCTGCGCGTAACTGACCCACGCGCCGTAGATAATGCCGATGACCGCCAGCACCGCGATAATCGGCGCCCAACCGACCGCCGCCTGCGGGAACATAGGCAGGCAGAAGCGAAGGATGCCGTAAGTACCGAGCTTCAGCATCACGCCCGCCAGAATAACCGATCCGGCAGTCGGCGCTTGCACGTGGGCATCCGGCAGCCAGCTATGCAGGGGCCAGATGGGGACTTTGATGGCGAAGGCGATCAGGAAGCCGAGGAACAGCAAGCCCTGCGTGCTAAATAGACCGTCGAAGGGCAGCTTGAGCGCGCCGCTCTGCACGCCCGCGATGATGTCCGGTACCGAGAAGGTTCCAGCGGCGCTGCCCACGTACAAAATCGCCAGCAGCATCAGGATCGAGCCTGCCATCGTATACAGGAAGAACTTGACGGCGGCATACACCCGCTGCTCCGCTCCCCAGATACCGATCAGGAAGTACATCGGCACCAGCGAAACTTCCCAGAAGATGTAGAACAGCACCAAATCCTGCGCCACGAACACGCCCATCATCGCACACTGCATCAGCAGCATGAACAGGTAGTAGAGCTTCTGCCGCCCGCGCTCTTCAAAGATGTGCGCGCGGAACGAGGAGAGGATCGCCAGCGGGAAAATGAAGGTGGTCAGGATGATCATGAGCAGGCTTAAGCCGTCGATCCCGACGAAGAAGCTGATGTTATACTGCGGCAGCCAGTTCCAGCGGGTGACGAACTGCAAGCCCGGCTGCGCGGCATCGAAGCCGATCCACAGCAGCAGCGAGGCGACGAACGTGATCAGGCTCGTGATGAACGCCGTCCACTTGATGGTTTCTGCCTGTTCCTCACGCTGAAAGAACAGGATGATGAAAAAACCGATCAGCGGAAGGAGCAAAAGCAACGTCACGAGCGAAAAGCCGGTATTTTCCATAGTCCAAGCGCTCCCCGGTTTAGCTATTGCCGTTCAGCAGCGGCAGCAGCAGCACAATAATCACGACCACCACGCCCAGCAAGATGGTGATGGCATAGGTTCGAACATAGCCCGTTTGCACCCGGCGCAGGCGGCTGCTGATCCAGCGCGCCACCCAGCCGAAGCCGTTCACCGCCCCGTCGATAATGCCGAGGTCAATCGGCTGACTGAGCAGCGTGGCGATGGCGTTGAAGCCCCTGACTAGCACCATGTTATGGAACCAGTCGTGCCAGAACGCCCAATCGAGTGTATCCGCCAGAAACTTCGAGGTCAGGTTGAAGGGATGTTCGAACAGGCGATAGTAGGTTTCGTCCCAGTACATGCGCGCGTTGGCGAATGACCACAACTGCCCGGTTTCCGGGCGCATTTCCAGCGGATCGTGGCTGCCGCGCACCACAGCTTTATTCGCGCCGTAGAGGTTGCCCGCCAGCCAGATGGCGCCGCCTGCCAGCGCCAGCGCTGCCAGCGCGATCAGCAGTTGGAATTCGGTCGGGTGGGCGTTGAGGACGCTCTGAGACAGCCATTCGGTGAAGCGATCCGCCCCGAAGATGTGATCCAGCCCCAAGACGTTGGCGGGCGTATTGATGAAGCCGATGAACAGGCTGAAGAACGCCAGCACGATCAGCGGAACCGTCATCAGCCAGCCATTTTCATGCGCATGTTCGGCTGCGGGCGTGCGCGGATCGCCGTGAAAGACCATCACCACCTGCCGCCACATGTAGAAGGCGGTGAACGCCGCGGCGATCAGCAGACCGCCGAGAGCGATGTAGCCGCCCACGTTGTTATTGAACAGACCGGACAGCCATGACTGGGCGAGAATTTCATCTTTCGACCAGAAGCCCGCGAAGGGGATGATGCCGGAAAGCGCCAGCGTGCCAAACACATAAGTCCAATAGGTGATGGGCATTTTCTTGCGCAGACCGCCCATGTTGCGCATGTCCTGCGGGTCGAAGGTATCTTCCTGCTGCCCCGCTTCTTCGTCTTGATGCCCTTCCGCGCCGCTGTGATCCGGGCTGTGCGCCGCTTCGTGATGCCCATGCTCCACCGCGTGGATTACCGAGCCGCTGCCGAGAAACAGCAGCGCTTTGAAGCAGGCGTGGGTCACCAGATGGAACATGGCAGCGCCGTAAGCGCCCACGCCCACCGCCGCGACCATGAACCCTAGCTGGCTGATGGTGCTGTACGCCAGCACGCGCTTGATGTCCCACTGACCGATGGCGATGTATCCGGCGACCAGCGCGGTCGCCGTGCCGATCAGCGCGACAATCAGCGAGGTGAAGGGCGCCGCCGCGAAGAATACGTTGCTGCGCACCATCAAATACACGCCCGCCGTGACCATCGTGGCGGCGTGGATCAGGGCGCTGACGGGGGTCGGACCTGCCATCGCGTCCGGCAGCCAGACGAACAGCGGGATTTGCGCTGATTTTCCGGTCACGCCCAAGAGCATGAACAGGGTGATCAAGGTGATGACGGTGCCAATCGGCAGCGTGAACTGCCCAAAGCTCACCTGCGCGTCCGAGGCGATCAAGCGCTGCGCTTGCCCGAAGATGCCGATCTGATCGCTGGCGATCTGCGAGTTGTCGGTGTTGCCTTCCGCACCCAGCGCGCTGCCCTGCTGCTCGCCGGATTTGTCGGCGAGGATTTGTGAGGTCTCGTGAACGACGGCGATCTCGCCGGGCTTGTAGAAATCGACGGTGTGGAAGGTCCAGAAGGTCAGGAAGATCGCCATCAGGATGCCGAAGTCGCCGATGCGGTTGAGGATCATCGCTTTCTTGGCGGCGTTGCTGTTCTTCCAGCCGACGCCGTTGGGACGGTCAAACCAGAAGCCGATCAGCAAGAAGGAACACAAGCCCACGCCTTCCCAGCCGACGAACATCATCAGCAGGTTGTTGCCGGTGACCAATATCAGCATGAAGCCGAGGAACATGTTCATGTAGCCGAAGAAGCGCGAGAAGCGTTCGTCGCCGTGCATGTAGCCGACCGCGTAGAGGTGGATCAGCGAGCCGACGCCCGTGACCACCAGCATCATGGTCACGCTCAGCGTATCGACCCGCATTTGCCACGGGATTTCGATGCCCGGCAAGCGTATCCAGCCGTCCAGCAGCGGCGGGTTGATCACCGCCGATTGATAGCCGCTGCCGCTCAGATAGGCAAAGAGCAGCACGGCGATGAGGAACGAAAGCGTGGAAGCCGTGAGTGCCACCGTCGCTGAGGCTTTTTCTTCCAGCCGCGCGCCCCAGAAATAGTTAATGATCGCCCCAATGGCGGGGATGATAACAATCAGCGGTACGAGTAGTGGATAATGTTCCATAGCGTATCCTCAAGGACTGAGAACTGAGGACTGAGGACTGAGTTTTTCGCTCAGCGCCCGGTACTCAGCGCCCGGTGCAGGATTTACCCTTCCATCTGGTGCAGCTCGTCAAGGTTGACGCTCTTCTTGCTGCGGAATATGGTGACGATCAGCGCCAGCCCGACCGCAACCTCGGCGGCGGCGACGGTGATCACGAAGAAGACGAACAACTGCCCGCCTTCCTGCCCCCAGTGACGCGCAAACGCCACCAGCGCCAGATTCGCCGCGTTCAGCATCAATTCAACCGACATGAAAACCAAAATGGCGTTGCGCTTGAGCAGCACGCCCATCACGCCCAGCGCGAACAGCACCATGCTCAGCATGACGTAGGACTCGGTTGGAACTTGCATCGTCTGCTCCTCTATTCGCCGACCGGCTCTTGCAGTTCGGGCACGGTTTCGCTCTCACCGCTTTCGCCGCTATCGGTTACGTCATGCCCCACCTGAGCGGCGATCACGTTGACCAGCGGGCGGCTCACGCGGCGGCGACCACCCACCCGACGGGTCACGCTCTTGAGTTCGCGGTGGGTCAGGACAATCGCGCCGACCATCGCCGCCAGCAGCAGCACCGCCAGCAGTTGGAACACCAGCAGGTAATTGGTGAACAACTCCAAGCCAATCGCGCGCGGTCCGCCGAACGACGGCTCGGCGTTGGTCAGCACCGGGATCGCCAGCGAGCGCAGATACCCGGTCGGCGTGCCGTTGAACACTCGCCCCTGCGTCATCACAAACAGGTCACTCATGTCAAGCTGGAGGCTGTAGTTTTCCAGATGATACAGCTCGGTTGACGGGGCAGCAGCATCGACGAATCCCCAGTTGACCGCGCCTTCCGGCACGGTGATCGGAGCGGATGCCTGCCCCGGCACCAGCCCGGCGATCAGCACGGGAGCGGTCGTGATCGTCCCGCCGGTGCTGAGATCAACCAACCGCAGCGCGGCGATGCCCAAATCGGCGTTGAAGACCGTGATGCGGGCGCTGCGATCATCGGCTACGGCGCTGTTGTCGTCGGCGATCAGGCTCAGGTCGAGCGGGCTGCCGCCGTAGTCGATCAGGGTTTGCTGGGTGCCCTTCGCAAGCGTCACGTTAGTCGTAACCGCGTCACCATTGGTCGGCTGCACGCGAAGGGTGTAATCACCCGCCGCCAGCGGAATGTAAGCGGAAGCATCGTTGAAGGCGACCGCCGAGACGATCAGTTGGTCGTTGGCGTACACGTCCACCGTTCCGGCGTCTGGCGCGGCGTTGAGGATGCGCACCTGCGGCGGCGCGGTGGTGTCCGCCTGCAATCCGAGGTTCACCTGACCGAAGACGATACCGACGATCAGCAGCAGCGCGACCACCAGCACGATTGCCGTCGGGATGTACCAGCGGAAGCGCGGCGTATCCGGCGAGGCTTCGCTCGCCTGCAAGGTTTCGGCGCCGAGCAGCATGATCACGAACAGGAACAGCACCATGATCGCCCCGGTGTAGACGGTGATCTGGATCATGGCGAGGAACGGTGCGTTGAGCAGCAGGAACAGAAAGGCGATACAGCCCATAGTGACGATCAGCGCCAGCGCGCTGTGAACCGGATTATCGCTCCACAGCATGAACACGGCTGAAGCCAACGCCAACATGCCGACTATCAGGAAGAAGGCTAATTCTGTCATGCGAAATCCCTACTGGGCGCTCTAGAATTTGTGCAGTTTAACACAAGCAGCGTCACTTCCGCAAAAAAAGCACCTCCCTAGAGGTGCTTCCCTTTCCCCGGTTATTTCGGATTTTCCATGTCGGGGATCGCGCGGTCGAAGCTGCCCGGCGCGACCTCCTGCGGCGTCGGCTCGCCTCCTGCCGTCACCGGATCGATCAGCATCGCTTTGGTGAAAATCGAGTCGTCGCGGTCGGTGAAGCTGAGCTGGAATTCGTGCCCCAACTGGATCGCCTGCGTCGGGCAGGCGTCTTCACAGTAGCCGCAGAAAATGCAGCGCAGCATGTTGATCTCGTAAGTCTTGGCGTAGCGCTCGCCGGGGCTGAAACGCGCCTCGTCGCTGTTTTCCGCCGCCTCGACCCAGATCGCATCCGCCGGGCAAGCCGCCGCGCACAGCGAGCAGCCGATGCATTTCTCCAGCCCGTTGTCGTAGCGGCGCAGGTGATGCCGTCCTTTATAGCGGTCCCGAAACGGTCGCTCCTGCTCCGGGAACTGGATGGTTACGGGTTCTTCCAACACGTGCTTAAACGTGGTCGCAAAGCCGCGCAGTACGTTCATAAGCTGCTCCTCAGCCAGTGGCTATTCAATCTCCACCACCCGCTTCTTCTTTTTTCTCGTCATCCGGCGCTAACTGCGCGAGGCTGTCCAGCGCCTTGAGCGTGAAATCCCAGAGCGCGAACGGAATCGCCAGCAAGCCGCCGACCACCTGAAGCACAAAGTAGCCTACACCGCCGCGCTCGCCCGTGATGATCGGATCGTGTTCCTCTTCTGCCGACGGCGCTTCCAACTCGCCGCTGCGCTGAAGCACCATCAGCCCGCCCACGACCACCACCACGAAGAAGATTCCGGCGGCAATCGCGTAGGCAATCGGAGACTGGAAGGCGTCGCCCACCATGACCGCGACTGCCGACCACATCACGCCGACCAGCGCCAGCGGCAGCATAACTTTCCAGCCGAGCGCCATCAGGCGGTCGTAACGGATACGCGGCAGAGTCGCCCGCACCCAAATCATGCCGATCAGCAGCAGGACGACTTTGCCGATCAAGACCACTGGCCCGAGGATCGGCAGGTCTTGCACCAAGCCGAAGCCATCGTTATAGCCGCCGAGGTAGAGCGACGCGACGATCACGCTGATAGCGATCATGCCGAGGTACTCCGCCATCATGAACAGGGCGAATTTCATGCCGCTGTACTCGGTCATATAGCCCTGCGTGAGTTCCTGCTCGGCTTCGGGCAGGTCGAAGGGTGAGCGGCTGACCTCCGCCAGCAGCGCGATCATCAGGATGGCGGCGGAAAGCGGATTCTGGAAGATGAACCACTGATAGATGTAGGTCTGGCTGTGAACGATGTCGCCGAGGCTCATGCTGCCGACGATCAACACCGGAACCGCCATCGTCAAGCCGAGGCTCAATTCGTAGCTCAACATCTGCGCGGTGGCGCGCAAGCCGCCGAGCATGGAGTACTTGTTGTTGCTCGCCCAGCCCGCCAGCACCACGCCGTAGGTGCCGATACTGGTGATCGCTAGCAGCCACAGGATGCCGACGTTGGGATCGGATAAGCCGAGCGGCACGTTGTACCAGTAACCGTCAAACCAGGGCAGCAGCAGGTGCGGTCCAAAAGGCACCACCGCCAACACGATCAGCGTGGGCACCGCTTTGATAATCGGCGCGAGGCGGTAGACCCAAATGTCCGCGCCGCTGGGACGAATGTCTTCCTTGAAGATCAGCTTCACGCCGTCGGCGAGTGGCTGCAACAGCCCGAAGGGTCCCACACGATTGGGACCGGAGCGCTGCTGGAACCACGCGATGAACTTGCGCTCCAAGAGCGTCGTGTAGGCGAAGCCAGTCAGCACGACGATAAAGAAGATCAGTGAAAAGACAATGGAGTGAACCACGCCGCAGCCGCGTCCGTCGGGTCCGTAGCAGGCGACAATTTTGGTCTGGTCGACACGGCTGGGGTCGAACAGCCACGTGAGGATGGTGGTTCCGGTCGCCATGATCCACGCCCAGAGCGACCCGGCAATCGAGAAG
Organism: uncultured Chloroflexia bacterium; assembly: GCA_963814185.1. GTDB lineage: Bacteria > Chloroflexota > Anaerolineae > Aggregatilineales > Phototrophicaceae > Flexifilum. The sequence goes on from CAWFCF010000004.1 coordinate 2,684,973, forward strand.
ATGGCGAAACCGCCGAAGAACAGCGCCGCCAAAATCACGCCGATGCGTATCCAATCGCGCAGCGACCGAACCAGCGACACCGCGCCCAGCGCGATCACCAGCACCGCGAGCAGCCCGGCGACGTTCGGGTCGAATTGGAAGATGATGTTGAGGACGGAAAGCAGCGTCATCACGCCCAAGACCAGCGCCACGACCGCCGCCGTCCGCTGCCAGCGCGCAGAGGTGGCGATGCTCAGCGTCCAAACGCCGAACCCCGCGCCGACCGCCGCCGCCGCGCCGACCCACCACGCCCCCAAAATCGGGGAAGCCCCGGTAATCAGCAGCACCGGGATCAGCACCAATGCGGTGATCACGCCGCCCGCGGCCAGCAGGGTCAGCAAATTGATAAACGGACGCATCCGTTCCGAATTCGGAGTTTGCGTTTCGGATGCCATTGGCTAGACCTTTCTCACTTCACCGAGCGCCAGCGCCAGCGGCGTCGCGGTATCACTCAGGTGACGGGGCAGCAGCACCGTTCCCTGTGGCGCCGCGCCGTCCACGTGCGCGCACACCTGCACTTTGCTCGCGCCGACGCTCACCTCCACCATGTCGCCATCGACGATGTGGAGCTTCTTGGCATCGGCGCTGTTGATTTCCGCATAGGGTGACGCCGTGCGCCCACTCATCAGCGCTTCTACGCTGGGCAGGAAAGTGTCCTCGCGGTTGTAGAGCCGCACGGTCGGCACCACCAGCAGGCTACCTTTCGCCGCTTTGGGCGCTGCCGCAGGCTTGACCTCGCCTGCCGTCACTTCCGCGCCGCCGTCGGCTTCGGTCGCAAGCTGCACGCCGATGCCGCCCGTGTTCTTGTAAGCGGTGCCGCCATAGTACAGGTCGTGACCGCCCACGTCCGGGAACTGGCGCGGCACTTTCGCCAGTTCGTTGTACCGCGCTCCGGCGAACGCGGGGATATTCTGGCTGATTTCGAGCATGACCGCCGCCGCCGAAGGCTTGGCGCGTCCCTGCCCCATCTGCTCGCCGATCCGCCCGATCACCTGCCACGCCGGGAGCGCCTCGCCCATCGGTCCCTGAGCGGTGTAGAAGCGCTGCACGCGCCGCTCGCCGTTGGTGAAAGTGCCGTCGCGCTCGGCAAAGCTCTGGATCGGCAGGACGACTTTCGCCTTCTGCGTGAGTTGGTCGGGGAACAGGCTCAGCACGATCAGCGTATCGACTTTATCCAGCCACTCGGCGGCGTTGGGATCGTCCGCCATAATGTCCGCCTGCGCCACGATCAGCACGTTGGGCGGCGCCTGCATGATGTCCTCAGACGCTTCCGGCGAGAAGCCCATGTAATGCAGCCCCATCGCGTTCGCGCCGGGCAGGGTTGCCAGCAGACCGTTGTTCGCCTTGCCGACGTGCCCGCTTTCGATCAGGAAGTTGGCGGCTGCCTGCATCAAGGCGCGGCTGCCGTCGAAGCCCAGCCCCTCCGCGCCCGCCACGATGATCAGGTTGCTGGCGTCGTGCAGCTTGCGGGCGATTTCGGCGTCCATGCTGCCGAAGGCATCGGCTGCCTGCCCGACCGCGTAACGCGCGGTGTCGCTGGCGAAGTCGTCCATGCGAGTCGGGCGCGCGTTGGCGATCACCAGATACGCGCCGCGATCATGGGCGGTCTTGATCCGCAGCCGCCAGACCGGGGCTTCTTCTTCGAGGTCGCTGGCGATCACCAGCACCGCGTCGCCGGGACCCAGTTGGCTGAGGTTGGTGCCTTTGCCCACGCCCACCTGCGTCAGCAGCTCGATGCCGCCGTGCGTGGGGGGCCAAGCGCCGAGGCGCGCGTTGTCGCCCGCCAGCTTACGGAGCGCCCACAGGTCTTCGTTGGACATCTGCGCGCCCGCAATCGCGGCGATCTCGCCACCCGCCTTGAGCGCATCGGCGGCGGCTTTCAGCGCCTCGCTCCAACTCACCACCGCGCCGCTGACCATCGGCTGCATGAGCCGCTGCTCGCTGCGGGTGAAGTGGTGACCGAAGCGCCCTTTGTCGCAAATCCAGATTTCGTTGACTTCCTCGTTCTGGCGGGGCATCACGCGCTTGATCATGGTGCGCCCGTCGAAATCGCGGTCAAGCCGGGTGCTGAGGCTGATATTGCAGCCGACCGGGCAGTGCGGGCAGATGCTCGGCACGTTGGTCAGTTCCCACGGGCGCGCGCCGAAGCGGAAATCTTCGGTGGTCAGCGCCCCCACCGGGCAAATGTCGGTGGTGTTGCCGGAGAAGTAGGTGTTGAAGGGCGGATCGCTCTCGGTGATGATTTGCAGGTTACGCCCGCGCTCGTGGAAGCCCAGTACGTCGTCGCCGACGATCTCGTCTTGAAAGCGGATGCAGCGCGCGCATTGAATGCAGCGCTCCTCGTCCAGAAAAATCAGGTCGCCCAGCGGCACGTGCTTGTCGAGGTGCATCTTGTCGGCGAACACCATGCGGCTGGTGCCGGGACCGTAATCCATCGTATGCTCTTGCAGCGTGCATTCGCCGCCCTTGTCGCAAACCGGGCAGTCGAGCGGGTGGCTGGTCAGCAGAAACTCGACGACGTTGCGCTGCGCGTCGGCGACCTGCTGCGTGGCCGGTGCGGATCACCAGCCCCTCGCTGACGGTGGTGGTGCAGGCGGTTTGCAGCTTGGGAAACCAGCGAATCTGCGGGTTGCCTTTGTCGTCCAGCACCACTTCGCCGGTCGTGCGATCTTTGGTGATGCTGCCCATCTCGACCAGACACATCCGGCACATGCCCACCGGCTTCATCTTCGGATGGTAACAGAACACAGGGATGTCGTTGCCGATCAATTTGGCAGCATCGACCAGATTGCTCCCCTTCGGCACGTCATACGCTTGATCGTCAATGAATATCTTGACCGTATCCGCCATTCAATCCTCCGCACCATTCCTGTGCGCTGGTCTGCCCACTAGAAACACGGCGCCGTCTTCGAGTGCCGCGCCGTATCTCCCATCAATTGGTCTCATCGGTGCCGGGATTATAACGCGCTGCGCGGCGCAGCGCATCCCGTAAGCCAGCAAGGGCGCGGTCTTGCATCGCCTGCGCGACCACGCCCCAATCATCCTGATCGACCCGCGCCGCCGCCAGTTCCAGCGCGCGGCGAAAATCGGAAATTGCCCCCACCACATCGCCCTGATTGAGCAGCAGTTCGCCTCGCAGGACGTAGTTCGCCGCCACATCGGGACACGACACAATCGTCCAGTTCAGATTGCGCCAGCGCTCCCAGTGTGAAAACAGCAGCCGAAAGCGCTGAAGCAGCGACACGCGCTCGACTTCAAACTGCGCCTCCTGCTGAATCCCGTCGTCGTCCAGCATTAGTCTCCGGCAGGGGCAGCCGCTCCACGCCGCGCGCCGCGCGCCGGTCGCGCCGGAGCAGCGGCAGGCGCGGGTTCCGCCGCCTTTGCGGCGACATGCGCCTTGAAATCTTCCGGGAAGTTCTTAATAGTGTCGATGATCGGATTCGCCGCAAAATCGCCGAGCGCGCACAGCGTTACGCCCTGCATGTTTTTGGCGATATTGTTGATCAGGTCGATGTCGGTCTCTTTGCCCTCGCCCTTCATGATGCGATCCATCACCTTGTCGAGCCAGTACGTCCCCTCGCGGCACTGGGTGCATTTGCCGCAGCTTTCGTGCTTGAAGAACTTGGTCACCTTGGCGGCGACCCAGGCAATATCGACGGTCTCGTCCATCACGATCACCGACGCCGAGCCGAGGATCGAGCCGATTTTCGCCATGTCCTCGTAGGTGAGCTTGGTATCCAGCACCGCGTCGGTGGCTTTGAGGATGGGACCGGAGCCGCCCGACGGCAGAATCGCCTTGATCGCCTTGCCGTCGCGGATGCCGCCGCCATGCTCGAAGATCAGTTCGCGCATGGTGGTGCCCAGCGGAAGCTCGTAGTTGCCGGGATTATTCACGTGACCGCTGAGGCAGAACACTTTGGTGCCGGGGCTTTGCTCGGTGCCGATCTTCTTGTATTCCGCCGCGCCGTTGACCATGATCCAGGGAACATTGGTCAGCGTCTCGACGTTATTGATGACAGTCGGCTCGCTGTACAGACCGCCGCCTTTGTTCGCCGGGAACGGCGGGCGCACCTTCGGCATACCGAGCTTGCCTTCCAGACTTTCCAGCAGCGCGCTTTCTTCGCCGCAGATGTAGGCTCCCGCGCCCAGATGGGTGTACAGCCCGCACGACCAGCCGGTTCCGCCGATGTTCTCGCCTGCCCAACCATGCGCATAGGCTTCGGCGATGCGCTTGTCCAATTCGTGCGCCACGTCCCAGAACTCGCCGCGCAGGTAGATATAGACGGCGGTCGCCTGAATCGCCCACGCGCAGATCATCGCGCCTTCGATCAACTGGTGCGGGTTGTTTTCGAGAATCTGGCGGTCCTTGAAGGTTCCGGTCTCGCTCTCGTCGGCGTTGACGGTCACGTACTTGATCGGCTCGCGTTGGTCGATGAAGCTCCACTTGACGCCCGCCGGGAAGCCCGCGCCGCCGCGCCCGCGCAGGTTCGAGGCTTTCACCTCGTCGATGACGGCTTTCGGCTCCATCGACAGGGCTTTCTTCAGCCCCTCGTAGCCGCCGTTCTGCACGTACACGTCATAGTCGCGGATGTTGGGGACATCCTTTTCGCGGTAGATGATATTCAGCGATGCCATCAACACTTGTCCTTTAACGCTGAGTGCCAACTGCGTTAAAAGTTAAAAGTGGAAAGTTAAATGGGATCAGTGGGGCATCGAAACCCCTTTTAACCTTTAACTTTTAACTGCTCTTACGCTCGTCCTCAGTCCTGTTTCTTCGCTTCAGCGCGCCACTGCTCGATCAGCGCTTTCATCTTGTCCATGTCGAGATTTTCGTGAAAGTGAAAATTGCATTGGAGCATCGGCGCTTTATCGCAGGCGGCGAGGCACATCACATGCTCAACCGTGAACACGCCGTCGTCGGTGGTGCCGCCTTCCTCGACGCCGAGGTATTCCTTCAACTGCTGGTGGAACTCGTCCGCGCCGCGCAAGGCACAGGCGAGGTCGGTGCAGACCTGAAGCCAGTATTTGCCCTTCGGCTTCTCCGAGTACATGGTGTAGAACCCGGCAATCGAGGTGACCTGCGTCGGGTCGAGTTCGCAAATCTGAGCCACTTCGTCAATCGCTTCAGGCGAGACCCAGCCGTATTCCTCCTGCGCGATGTAGAGCAGCGGCATCACCGCCGAGCGCTTGGTCGGGTATTTGTCGAACGCCGCCTGAATGCGATCCGCGTATTTGTCTGCAAGCATGACATTTCCTCAGTTGAAAGTAAAAAGTTAAAAGTTAAAAGGGGCTGCTTTCCACTTTCGACTTTTAACTTTTAACCTGCCCCTAGCGATCACTATCCCCAAGCACAATATCGACGCTGCCGATGATCGCCACCAAGTCGGCGATCAAGTGCCCCTGCGCCATCTCGCCGAGCGCGCCGATATGCATGAACGACGGGGTCTTGAAATGCACGCGGCGCGGCTTGGCATCGCCAGTCCCGTGCAGGTAGCAGCCGATTTCTCCACGCGGGCTTTCAATCGCCACGTACACTTCTTCGTCTGGCGCGGAAAAACCTTCTGTCCACAGTTTGAACCAGTGAATCACCGCTTCCATGCTCTGTCCCAGTTCGGCGCGCGGTGGCACCACGAACTTGCGATTGTTGGAGCGGAACCCGCCACCGGGGATGTTTTTCATCGCCTGACGGAGGATGTTCACGCTCTGGCGCATCTCCTGAACCCGCACCCAGAAGCGGTCGTACACGTCGCCATGCTCGCCCAACGGCACGCTGAAATCGTACTGCTGGTAGCCGCTGTAGGGGGTCGCCTTGCGAATGTCCCAGTTGACGCCGCTCCCGCGCAGGCTTGGACCGCTCATGCCCAGCGAAATCGCCCGCTCCGGCTCGACCACGCCAATACCCTGCGTGCGATCCACCCAAATGGGGTTATTGGTCAGCAGCGCCTCGTAGTCGTCGATTTTCGCGGGGAAGTAGTTCAGGAAGCTTTCCAGCGCGGGCAGAAATTCGGGCGTGAGGTCACGCCAGACACCGCCGGGACGGATGTAGCTGGTCATCATACGCTGCCCGGAAAGCATCTCGAACATGTCGAGGATGTATTCGCGCTCGCGGAAGCAGTACAGGAACACGCTCATCGCGCCCAGATCGAGCGCGTGCGTCCCCAGCCAGACTAGATGGCTGTTGATGCGCGTTAGTTCCAGACAGATCACGCGGATCACCTGCGCGCGTGCGGGCACGTCCAGCTCGGTCAGCTTCTCGACCGCCATCGCAAAGACCATGTTGTTGGACATAGGCGCGAGGTAGTCCATCCGGTCGGTGAGCGTAACCGCTTTCTCGTAGGTTTTAGCTTCGATATTCTTCTCGATGCCGGTGTGCAGGTAGCCCACGTCCGGGATGCAGGAGACGATTTCCTCGCCGTCCAGTTCGAGCAGCAGCCGCAGCACGCCATGTGTACTGGGGTGATGCGGACCCAGATTGAGCAGCAGCGTCTCGCCGGTGAGCGCGCGGTCGGAAACCAGCCCGCGCAGTTCTTCAACCGTGCCCTGCCAAGGTTCCGGCTCTCGCTCCTGAAGCGAGGGAGGCGTAGGTGCAGGTGTCATGGTCATGATCGACACTCCCGCTTATTCTTTAGCATAGGGTTTGTACTTGTTGATCTCGTCCTTGTTGAACGAGAACATCGGCGTTTCGTAGCCGAGCGGGTAATCCCGGCGCAGCGGGTGCCCTTCCCAGTCGTCGGGCATCAGCACGCGCCGCAGATCGGGATGCCCCTCAAAGACGATGCCCATCAGGTCGTAGCTTTCGCGCTCCAGCCAGTTCGCCGCCGACCATACCGGCGTCAAGGTGGCGACGGTCGGGTCGTCTTCCTGCAAAAACAGCTTCAGCCGCAGGCGGCGGTTGTAGAGCATCGAGTAAAGGTGGTAGCAAACGCCGAAACGACCGGGTCGGTCGTAGTCAGGATAGTAATCGACGACGCTGATGTCCGAGAGGTAGTTGTAAACCAGCCCGCGCGTATCCCGGAGAAAACGCGCCACCGTCACGATGTCGGCGGGCTTGATGATCAGCGTGGTTTCGTCGCGGAACTGATGCACGTCCAGCAGCGAATCGGGCAGCGCCTCGCGGACAACCGCGACCGGATCAAGTGCGGAAGGAATTTGCAGCATGAGTTACTCCGATCCGATGGTTTCCAGCACGCGCTCGCCGCGAATTTTCTCGTGCAGGGTCATGATGCCGTGAATCAACTGCTCCGGGCGCGGCGGGCACCCGGCGACGTACACATCCACCGGGATGATCTCGTCCACGCCTTGAACGACGGCGTAGTTGTTGTACACGCCGCCGCAGGAGGCGCAGTCCCCCATCGACAGCACCCACTTCGGTGACGCCATTTGATCGTACAACTGGCGGATCACCGGAGCCATCTTGCGGGTCACGCGCCCGGCGACGATGATCAGGTCGCTCTGGCGCGGGCTGGCGCGGTTGAGTTCCATACCGAAGCGCGACAGGTCATAGTTCGACGCCTGTGTGCTCATCATTTCGATGGCGCAGCACGCCAGCCCGAACAGCAGGGGCCACATCGCGCCCGTGCGCGCCCAGTTCACCGCTTCGTCAAGCGTGGTCGTGACCACGCCGAGATTGCCCATCTTAGAGGAGACTACTCCCATTCTAACGCTCCTACTTTCCACTCATAAATCAGACCGACCGTGAGAATGAGCAGGAACACCCCCATAGCGACGAAGGCGTACAAGCCCATCCCCCGGAAAACGACTGCCCATGGGAGAAAGAAAATCACTTCAATGTCGAACAGGATGAAAATCACCGCGACGAGGTAGAAACGCACGGGATAGCGTCGATTGGCAGGACCAATCGGTTTCATGCCGCTTTCGTAAGGCGCGGTCTTGCGCGAGGTCGGGCGCCACGGCCCGAACAACCGCGAGATGACCATGATCAGGAGCGTGACTAAAAGGGAAATAATCAGCAGCGCGCCAATAGGGGCAAATTCTTGAAGTGCCATCGGGTTCAACTCCGCCGCGTTTGTTCAATTTGGAGCAAATCAAGTCACCTCAGATTAACACACGGACATTGGGGTGTCAAGGAAATCGACCCTATTAATACAGGACTTAAAATGACCACTTCAGCCGACGCGATACCCGGTTTGCTGAAGCGTGAAGGCACGCTCGTGCAGGTCAAGAATATCCTGCACCACTAAGTCCCGGTTTTGCGCGTGCTGAAACACTGAATCCGGTCCGACGCTGAAAAAGTAATGCGACCCGGCGACCACGCGCATGTTCGACGCCGGGAACTCAAGGCGGCTGAGCATGTCCATCATGGGCAGCAGCCCCACCAGCGGATCGCGGTGCCCCAGCGTGACCCGGAAGGTATGCCACAGACGCGGAATCTCGCGGTTATTGAGCAAGCCCATCGCCATGAAGGTCGCCGCCGTCGTGCCGCGTGAGGTGTGGTTGTACTGCTCGGAGTGAATTTGACGGACGAATCGGCTTGCGCCGACGGTCAGCGCGTCCAACACCTGCGGCTTGATGGCGCGCTCAATCGGCGCGAAGGCGTGGAAGCGGTTCACCAGCCCGATGCCGATGCCAAGCGCCGTGTAGAAAATCCGCTTGACTTCATCTTCCAGCAGCAGCGCTGGAGCCAGCGCCAGCCGAGTTTCCTCGCCCACCCGCCAGTTGATCGGGTTCAAGTAGAACAGCGCCGCCCCGCCCATGCTGTGCCCCACAAAATTGATCACTTTGAGGTGCGCCGCGCCGGGCGGACGCCGAATATCCAGCAGGTCGATCAGACTTTCGATCACGCGCATGGTGGCGGGCGGATTGCAGGCTTCGAGCGTGGGCGTGCTGACGAAGGGCGAGTCGCCAAAGCCGTTGTGATCGACCGAGAGCGCGATCAACTGCCGATTGCTGGTGACGACCATTCCGGGCAGGCTTTCCCAGATGGCGCGGTTGCCAGTCCAGCCGTGCATAAAGACCACGAATCCTTGCGCCTCGTCGATGCGGGCTGCCAGTTCCTCGTCCGATGTAGCGTCGTTGTCCGCCCAGATCAACTGCCAGACCAGATCGACCAGCCCGGCGTTCATCAGCAGACCGCGCCCATCGTTGGGCGAGATAAAGCCCCGGTTCACCAGATCGCTCAAGCGGTAATCGGCGGTCTGGGTACCGGGCGTATCCCCTTCCCCGCGTGCAAAATAGCCGCGCGCCCATGCAGCCATGCGTGTCCCTCCCTCTCTTTCGATTATAGGGAGACAGGCGCAGGGACGTCAAAAAGAAAACGGCTCACGGATGCTCGACGCGCAGGAGTTGATCGCACGCCGGATTGTTGATCATGGCGGTCGCGCCGTCGATCCAATGCACGCGCACCCGGTTGATCTGAGTCTGGCTTCCCAGCCCGAAATGCGCGACTGGCTCCATCTGGCACAGGTAGCCGCTGCCGCAGTCCACCGCGCGCCGCTGGGTGCGACCGGACATCTCCAGCACGACCACCGCGCCGCGCGCGGGCGCGCCGTGCAGGGTGAGGGGCAGCACGCGAAGCCAGTGATTGCCATTGGCGGGCGTGCGATACAGCGCCAGCGGCTGCGCGCGAGATTCGCCATGCGCGATCAGCAGTTCCAGCCGCCCATCCTCGTCGAAATCGCCCACCGCCGCGCCCGTCCCCAAGCCGTCGGGTTCGCCCGCCGCGCCGATGCTCACCGGCAGCCACCTGCCATCCCGCCGGGCAAACAGGCGGTTCGGCTGACCGATGTTGTTGAAGAAGATTTCTTCGTAGCCGTCGTTATCGAAGTCGGCGGCGATCACGGTTCGCACCCGCGACGGCTCCGCCATTTCGGGCGGCGCCGCGTCCTCGAAGCGACCGTTGGGCAGATGAATGAACAGCCGATGCTGCCCTTCCCAGTTACCGCAGACCAAATCGAACACGCCGTCGTCGTTGGCGTCCAGCGCGGCGACCCCGCGTGCGTTGTCCTGCGAATCGCCCAAGCCAACCTCGGTCGCCAGTTCTTCAAAGGTGCCATCGCCCCGGTTGCAGAACAGGAAATTCGAGCCGCCCTCGTTTCCGGTGAAGATGTCCAAATGCTCGGTGATCAGCGGGAGCGCGACCGCGCTGCGCCCCCCAGTCACCAGCGCGATCTGCGCGTCGGGCGCGCAGTCGGTGAGATGCCCGTCCTCGTCCAATTCGTACAACCGGATGGCGCCGCCGTAGTTAGCAATGAAAAAGCCGTAGCAGTTGCAGCCATGCCGATCCACCGCGATCACCGAGCGCCCGGCGGTCAGGTTGAGAATCCGCCGATTTTCTTCCAGCGAGAACAAATCGGTCCATTCGTCGTCCGCGCAGTCGAGCAGGCGATCCGCGAAGCGCTTCTGCCCGGCAAAGGTGTCGGTGTTGAGAATATACAACTCCTCTCGCCCATCGCCGTCGATGTCCCCGGCGGCGACGCCGATTGCCTGTCGATCTTCATCGGCGATTTCCGGCGGCGCGACGTTGCGATAACCCCGACCGTCCCATTTCAGCACCAGATTCGGATAGCCGAACCCGGCGACCACCAGTTCGAACGCACCATCGGCATCCAGATCAGTCACCGCAATTCCGTAGTAAAGCTGGCTGGGATTTTCCCGAAGCAGGCTGCTGTGATCGATGAACATTGCGCCCCCGACATGACGGCAACAGGTCGAGAATTATAGACGCTTTTTCCTCAAGATGGAAAGCAATTGGGCACGGCGCGCCGTGCCCCTACCAGACCGTCATTAAGAGTAAAGTTACGCGGCTTTCCGCGATCTGAGTCAGATCGAGGGATGGCGCATCAGCGCGTCCAGCCGCTGCTCACGCTCGACCCAATCCGGCATGTGCGCGGACATCAGCGCCTTGAAGTCTTTGCCGTGATTGAACACCCGCAGGTGAGCCAGCTCGTGCAGCACCACCGCTTCCGCCAGATCGCGCGGGACGGTCAGCAGCGCGGTGTTGAGGGTCAGATTGCCTTTGGAGGAACACGACCCCCATTTGCGGTACATCTCGCGGAACTGGATGCGACCGGGCTGCACCTCCAGCCGATCCGCCCATTCCGCCACCATCGCGCGCAGGTCGGCGGCGCTGGTCTGCTGGACGGGGGGCGGCGGCACGCCCAGCTTCTTCACGCCCGCCTCGATGAAGCGGCGCACCTGCGGGCTTTCCGGCGTGAGCCAGCGGGGGATAAACACCACTAGTCCCACCGGAGTCCGCTTCATAACCAAGCTGCGCCGATTTTGCCGATGGATACGGACGTTATGCATGAGACACCCTGTTCAGCCGTTATAATCCGAGAAGTTTAAAGTCAAAAGTGGAAAGTGGAAAGTCGCTGTGCGGGCTGCCAAATGGGGATTCGGCGTGGCGCTGGCGCACCGCCTGCTGCTGGGGCTGTGGCTGGCGCTGATCTGGGCGGTGGTGGGCGCGAATCTGGGCAGCGTGCAGGTCGATTTTCACACCGCCGGGGCGCAGCTTCCAGCGCTCTCAAGCCCGGCAGACGAATATGTCTTCGGCGTGTGGCGGCGCTGGGACGCGGTGCATTACCTCGACCTCGCCGCCAACGGCTACCGGGTCGATCATCCGGGTCCGACCGTGTTCGGCGTGCTGACTCCGCTGGCGTTCCGGCTGTTCGCGGTCGCGCTGCCGCTCGATCTGGCGGCGATGGTGGTCGAGACGCTGGCATTCGGCATCGCGCTCACGCTGATGTACAAAGTGGGCGAGGTGTATTACGGCGACGCCGATCTCGGTCGCTGGGCGGTGATGGTGGCGGCGCTGCTGCCGCTGGCGTACCTGTTCGACGCGCCCATGTCCGAGTCGATCTACTTGGCGGCGACGTTGGGACGTATTCTACTTCGGGGCGCGGCGGCGGTGGATGCTGGCGGCGATCTGCGGGCTGCTGGCGACGCTGGCGCGCTCGCAGGGGGTGCTGCTGCTGCCGATTGCCGGGCTGCTGCTGCTGGAGCAGAACGGCTTTGACCTGCGCCAGCGCGATCACTGGCTCGATCAGGCGCGGCGAGCGTTGGCGCAGGGCTGGACGCTGGCGATCATTCCGCTGGGCTTCATCGGCTTCACGCTCTACCGCCAGAGCCTCGGCTTGCCCCCGCTCAACGACGTGTACAACCAGTATTCCTACGTGTTCCTGACCGATCCGCTCAGTGGGCTGGTCGACAACCTGCGCTGGCTGATCCAGCATCCATTCGACATCACCAGCGTGGACGCATGGGCGCTGGTGATCGTGCTGATTCTGAGCGGGGCGTCGCTGTTCTTCAAGCGCCACCGCCGCCTGCCGCTGATCGCCTACAACTTCGGCTTCATCCTGTTCTTCGCCAGCAAAGTGAATTATCGCTATGGCACCAGCGAGGTGATCTACACCCAGAGCTTCGCGCGCTACGCGCTGGCGCTGTTCCCGCTCATGTTCCTGATCGCCGACGGCTTGCTGCACGCGCGCCCCCTGATTCGCATCATCGGCGTGGCGGTGCTGCTGCTGGGGATCGTCAGCTTCAGCGCGCTGTACGTTCTGGCGCTGACGGGTCCGTAGCGGTCATAAGTGGTTGTTGACCCGCCATGCTACCCCTCTCAATAATGGTACTAAACCATATAAAGCCATTTGCGAGGAGAGCAGCATGAGCCAGCCTCAATATGCATTTTTTGGCGGCAAAATCGTTCCTTTTGATCAAGCCAAAGTCAGTGTGATGACCCATTCCTTTAATTACGGCACGGGCGTGTTCGCCGGGCTGCGCGCCTACTGGAACGGCGACGAACACCAGTTGTTCATCTTCCGCCCGCACGATCATTTCGAGCGCTTTCGCCAGTCCGCCGGGCTGATGCGAATCAAAGTCCCTTACGGCGAGTCCGACCTGACCGACATTCTGGTGGAGCTGCTGCGGGTGGAGGATTATCACGAGAACGTGTACATCCGCCCGCTGGCGTACAAGTCGTCCGAGCTGATCGGCGTGCGCCTGCACGACGTGGACGACGCCATGACCATGTTCGCCCTGCCCTTCGGCAGCTACGTCAAGCACGAGGAAGGGCTGCATGTCGGCTTTTCGGCGTGGCGTCGGGTGGAGGACAACGCCATCCCCGCGCGCGGCAAAGTGATCGGCGCGTATGCCAACTCCGCGCTGATCAAGACCGACGCGGTGCTGGCGGGCTACGACGAAGCGCTGGTGCTGAACGAGGACGGTCACGTCTCCGAAGCCAGCGCCGCCAACTTGTTCATCTTCCGCAAAGGCGTGGCGATCACGCCGTCGATCACCTCGAACGTGCTGGAGGGCATCGTCCGCCGCTCACTGATCGAGCTGCTGCGCGAGGAGCTGGGCATTGAGGTGGTGGAGCGCGAAATCGACCGCACCGAATGCTACCTCGCTGACGAAATGTTCCTGTGCGGGACCGGCGTGCAGATCGCCGCCGTGACTCAGATCGAGCATCGCCCGGTCGGAACCGGCAGCATGGGCGCGATCACGACGCAGCTACGCGACCTGTTCTTCAAGGTGGTGTCCGGTCGCGTGCCGAAATACCGCGACTGGCTGACCCCGGTCTACGTGCCGGAGCAGGTGGGGTAAGTACTCTCTAACTGCGCTCGCTTCCTCTCCCAAGGGTTGAAAGGGCGACAACGTGTAGGGGCGGGTCTGAGACCCGCCCCTACGAGAACATATTTGCCTTCAAGTAACGAGGTGTTGTCTCCTCTCTACGAGGAGGAGAAGGCTGCCGACTTGAGGTTTTTACGCACCGAACGGCGCGTAGACTCGCCCGACATGGTACACCTCGCGCGCCTGCGCCGCCAGTTCCTCGCGGAAATCGGGATGCGCGATGGCGATCAACGCCTGCGCCCGCTGCGCGATGGTCTTGCCGAACAGGTCGGCGATGCCGTACTCGGTCGCAATCACGCGCACGTCGTTGCGTGAGGTGGTCACGCCCGCGCCGCACTTGAGCGTCGTCACGATCCGGCTGAGCGTCCCGCCCTTCGCGGTGCTGGGCAGCGCGATGATCGACCTGCCGTCCTTGCTGCGCGACGCGCCGCGCACGAAATCGACCTGCCCGCCCACACCTGAATAGAAGCTGGTGCCGATGCTGTCCGCGCAGACCTGCCCGGTCAAATCGACTTCCAGCGCCGAGTTGATCGAGATCATGCGGTCATTGCGGGCGATGATAAACGGATCGTTGACGTATTCGGTCGGATGAAGCTCGATCACCGGGTTATCGTCGATGTATTGGTAGAGCGCCTGCGTGCCGATCACGAACCCGGCGACCACTTTGCCCGTATGGATGCTCTTGGCGGCGTTGGTGATCACGCCCGCTTCGATCATCTCCATCACGCCATCGGAGAACAGTTCGGTGTGGATGCCGAGGTTGCGATGATCGGTGAGGCGGCGCAGCACCGCGTCCGGGATGCCGCCGATGCCAGTTTGCAGCGTCGCGCCATCGGGGATCAGCGCGGCGATGTGGGTTGCGACCTGATCCTGCACCGGAGACGGCGGCAGCGGATGCACCTCCGGCAGCGGGTAATCGACATCGATGCAGTAGTCGATCTTGCTGATGTGAATGAAGCTATCGCCCAGCGTGCGGGGCATGTGCGGGTTGACCTGCGCGATCACGACCTTGGCGGATTCGGCGGCGCTCTTGGTGACGCCCACCTCGACGCCGTAGGAGCAGTAGCCATGCTCGTCCGGCGGGCTGACGTGAATCACGGCAACGTCGGGTGTCAGCGGTCCCTGCCGGAACAGCGCCGGGATTTCGCTCAGGAACACGGGCGTATAGTCTGCGGTTCCGTTGTTGACGGCGGCGCGCATGTTCTGGCTGATGAACAGGTTGTTGACGTGGATATGCTCGGACATGTCGGGCGTGATGTATTCGCGCATCCCGATGCTCAAAACCTGCACCAGCTCCACATTTTCAAGTTCTTGGTAGCGCTTCACCAGCGCTTCCACAAAAGGAATCGGCGTGGAGCAGTTGCCGGTGATAAAGATGCGCTGCCCGGAGATAATCATTTGCGCGGCTTCTTCAGCCGTTACTTTGCACAGGGTGCGATTCATACCATCCTCGTTTCGGTGGTCTCATTCAAAAGGTTAACGAAAGCCGTCCAATGGCAATAGTGTCAAAGATCGCCTCGTTCCCGCGATGTTTGACACTACGCCATTTCTTCGCTCAGCACGAGGATAGAAGTAACTTAAAGCGAGGCTTCAGGAGTGCTGAAAATGTTAAAGCACGTGTTAGTTCCCCTCGATGGATCGCGGCTCGCACAGTCAGCGCTCGACTATGCGCTGAAGCTGCTCGGCGAGCATGGCAAAATCACGCTGGTGACGGTGCTCCAGCAGCCCGACGTTCCGATTTACGATTTCTACCCGGTGACCGTCACGCCGCAGGTCAAGGATTACGAAGTGAGCTTTGGCGAGACCATCTCGCGGGCGCAGGATTACCTGAAGCGGCTCGCCGCCGACATTCAGGATAAGTACCCCTACGAGATCGACACTGAAGTGGAAGCGGGCGACGCCGCGACCGTGATCGTCGAATCCGCCGAGAAGCTGCACGTCGATGCGGTGGTGATGTCCACACATGGGCGTTCCGGCTTAAGCCGCTGGCTGTTCGGCAGCGTCACTCAGAAGGTGCTGGCGGCGAGCGCCTGCCCGGTGCTGGTCATCCCGCCGAAAGCCTCCGACGAGGCTCGTTCGTCACAGGAAATGAAGAAGGCGCAGACGCAGCCTGCGTGAATCCTCGTACCACACCCGAATAGAACCGTAGGGGCATGGCGCTGCCATGCCCCGCGCGCATCCCCGCACAGTGGGAAATTCCAGTCCAATCGACTATAGTTCAGGCTGACCAACAAATACAGGCGCTTTTATGCAGGTCAGCGTACTGCTAACGCTCAAGCGCGGCGTTCTGTTCTTCTGGGCGCTGTGGCTGGCGATTGTTTTTCTGGCGAACCTGTGCGACCTGCTCAAGCAGCGGGGCGTTCTGGGGCAAGGCTGGAAATTCGCCTCCGGGAATTACGAGCAGATGCGCCGGACTACCGAGCGTTATCACCTGCCGGATGCTGCGGTCACGCTGCTGTTTGTGGGCGTGCTGCTGTGGGAGGCGCTGGCTGCCCTGTTGATGGCGGGGGCGCTGCTGAGCTTCGTCGGCGGCGTGAACGACACGGTTTACGCTGCATTTGGAGTCAGTCTGGCGCTCTGGGCAGCCTTCATGATCGCCGACGAACTGTGCATGGCATACGAGACGCAGACCACCCACGTCGCCATTTTCGTCGCGCAGATGGTCACGCTGCTAGCGATCTGCCTGCTGGCTTAATTTTCCGACTTATCCCCGCCGCTGGGCGGCACCAGTTCAGTGATATTGTGCCTGACCGCGTAAGCAGCAGCTTCGGCACGGTTGGACACGCCGATCTTCGCCAGAATACTGCTCACGTAGTTACGCACCGTGCCCTCGCCCAGATACAGCTTGACCGCGATCTGGCGGTTGGTCAGCCCTTCGGCGACCAGCGCCAGCACCGCCATTTCCTGCGCGGTGAGGTCGGAGAAAGCGGCTGCCTGCTGCGCCTGATTGGCTTTGCGCATTTCGGCGAACACGGCGGAAGTCATCGCCGGATCGAGCATCCCCTCGCCTCGACTGACCCGTTCGACCGCCTGCACCAGTTCGTTATCGCCGATGCGCTTGAGGATGTAGCCGGACGCGCCCGCCTGCACCGCCGCGAACAGTAGTTCATCCTCGGCGTAGGAGGTCAGCATAATCACGCGACAGCCTTCGACCGTATCCACAATGCGGCGGCAGGCTTCAATGCCCGAAAGACCGGGCATCCGAATGTCCAGCACCGCCACGTCCGGGTGCTGCTCCTGCGCTTTGGAGATAGCTTCTTCTCCGGTGCCTGCTTCGGCAACCACCCGAAAATGTCCCTGCCGTTCCAGAAGAGCGCGCAGTCCCGCCCGCACGACGGAATGATCATCTGCAATGAGAATCCGTACCAGCTTAGCCATAGCGGTTCGCCTGATCAGTTTTTAGTCGATACAATCACGTAGATATTTAGCATATCACATTTGAGCCTATGCAGATAAGTGACGAATTTTCTCAAAATGACATGCCATATCTCCTTGCCCGACTCAAGGAGATCGCTTCGACGGCGATTTACGCTGCCCGCGCCGATACGCTGGGCGAAGTGCTGGAGCGGCTGGTGGACGCGGCACGCGAACTGGTGGGCGCGCGCTATGCCGCGCTCGGCATCCCGGATGGTCGGGGAGGACTGGAATACTTCGAGTTCACGGGGCTGGACCCCGATTCCGCCGACCTGATCGGGCACCTGCCGCGCGGGCGCGGCTTGCTGGGCGCGATCATGCAGGAGCGCGAACCGATGCGGCTGGAACACATGCAGGACGATCCGCGCTCGGTGGGCTTTCCGCCGAATCACCCGCCGATGGAGCGCTTCCTCGGCGTGCCGATTCTGGTGGGCGAGCATCTTTTTGGGATGCTCTATCTCACCGACCGCGAGGACGGGCAGCCCTTCAGCGAGCAGGATCAATGGCTGATCGAGACGACGGCGGGCTATGCGGCGTTGGCGATTGCCGGGGTCGAACTGCGCGAGCAGCAGCAGCGAGTCGCCTTGCTGGAGGAGCGCGACCGCATCAGCATGGAGCTGCACGACGGCGTGATTCAGTCGCTCTACGCGATTGGCATGTACCTCGAATTGATGCGCACCTCGGAGACGCCCAAGCAGGAAGATTTGTCGCAGGCGATCAACAGCCTCGACGCCGTGATCACCGACATTCGCAGCTACATTCAAAACCTCAAGGCGCGGCAGCGGCAGGCGCATTCGCTGGAAGAAACCCTGCACGACCTCGTCAAGCGCCTGCAGGTCCCGCCGACGCTGAACGTCGTCATCGAGCCGATTCTGGAGCAGGTTCAACTGAATCCCACCTTGTTTGAAGCGGTCACTCAAATGGCGAACGAAGCGCTAAGCAACGTGATTCGCCATGCCCATGCCCAGCATGTCGCCATTCGCGCCGAGCAGTCCGAGCGAGAATTCACGCTGACCATCTACGACGACGGCAGAGGCTTCGACCTCAATCAGGAGCAACCAGAAGAAGGCGGCTTAGGTCTGCGTAACATGGAGCAGCGGGCGCGGCTGCTCGGTGGCAGCCTCGACATCCAGAGTACGCCCGACAAAGGAACCCACATCCAACTCACGATTCCAGTCTGAAAACCCTATCTTACAACCTTTGCAGCCCGTGTTATTCCTCTGACATCCGTCACTGAATTGGCAGTACCATCGTTTGGGCGGATTCCAGTATCGTACAAATGAGGGAGTTGCGAGTTAGAGGATGACGACTATGACTGCACTCGAAAACCTAACCGTGCGCCAGTGGATGACCAGCCCGGTCATCAGCATTGAACCGACCACCCCCATCAGCAGCGCACATCAACTGATGAAGGAACATTCGATTCGCCGCCTGCCAGTGGTGGAACATGACCGTCTGGTAGGCATTATCACACTGGGTGATGTGCGCGAAGCCAGCCCATCGGACGCCACCACGCTCAGCATTTGGGAAATGAATTATTTATGGGCACAACTAACGGTTGAAAAAGTGATGACCCGCAAGGTCTTTACCGTTCATCCCGACGACCTGCTGCTGGATGCAGCACAGACTATGCTCGACCGGAAGATCAGCGGCTTGCCCGCGCTGGACGATCAGGGCTATCTGGTCGGCATCGTCACTGAGTTCCGACATTTTCCGTATGCTGGTGGAAACCCGCGCGCGGGCGCTGACGGCAAAGCCGTAAACGCCTTCTAATGATCCCTGAGCAATCAGGGGGTTTTACTCAAGGAGTATCTATGAACGTCTCCGACTTGATGACGGCAAAGCCGCTTTCCATTCACCAGAACGGAACGCTGCGCCAAGCACTCGAACTGATGGAAAATAACCATTTCCGCCATCTCCCCGTGCTCAATTCCGACGGGCAGCTTGTCGGCATCCTCAGCGACCGTGATTGTCGGACGGCGATCAATTCCCCGCACATCCTGCGTGAGCGCTGGCAGGACGAGGAACTTATCGAAACTCTGCGGGCGCGCGCGCTCATGACTCCCGCTCCAATCGTGATCGAGCCGGATGCCGAAGCCGACGAAGCCGCCCGCTTGATGCTCAACAATCACATTAGCTGCTTGCCCGTGATCCTCGGCGAAACGCTGGTCGGCATCGTCACGACCTCGGACATTCTGGTCGCGTTCATGGAAATGTACCGCCGCGAACGCCGCTACGACCACGCCGAAACCTAACCCGAAGGTTTCACCATTCCTCTCCACCTGAGTCCTTCATGCGACTCAGGCGCTTTCATGCCTGCGCAACCTCCGCTATGATCCTGCGTAAGATCCCGCAGGAACTTCGATTCTCAGGAGCCTCGACTAGTGAATCATAACGGTGACAAAGCAGTCATTCGCACGCGCGGCTTAGCCAAAGACCTCCCGCTCGGCAAGACGGTGGTACACGCGCTGCGCGGCGTCGATATGGACATATACGCCGGAGAAATCGTCGGCATTGTGGGACCGTCCGGGAGCGGCAAAAGCACTCTGCTCGGCTTGATCGGCGGGCTGGACAGCCCCACGCGCGGGACGGTGGAGATTGACGGCGTAGACATCACCCACATGAACGAGGATCAGCTTACCGAGATTCGCAACGAGAAGATCGGCTTTATCTTCCAGTTCTTCAACCTGATCCCGACGCTCACAGCGATGGAAAACGTGCTGCTGCCGATGCAGTTCGCGCGCCGCCCGCCGCCGCACCCCAATCAGCGCGCCCGTGAGCTGCTCGATCTGCTAGGCTTGAGCGACCGCATGAATCACCGCCCCTCGGAGCTTTCCGGCGGTCAGCAGCAGCGAGTCGCCATCGCCCGCGCGCTCGCCAACAACCCGCCCCTGCTGCTCGCGGACGAACCAACCGGCAACCTCGATACCTCGTCCGGCACGCTCGTGCTGGAAATGCTCGAAAAGATTCGCCAGACCGAAGGGACGACGGTGGTGATCGTCACCCACGACGAGAAGCTGGCGCAGCGCGCCGACCGGGTGCTGACGCTGGTCGATGGCGAGATGGTTCAGGAGCCGGTGTGATACAATACGCGCGGAATTCTCGCACGGGAGAATAACATGAGCGCTCCACAGGATACCTATCCGATTGAGGTTGCCGGGGTCAGGCGCGACCTGCGCCTGTTTGCGATCAAGCCGGGCGTGCGCATCGCCATCCTCAACATTCTGGGCGATACCGAACTGGTGCAGGCGGTCAGCAAGGCGCTGGGTGATAAGCTGCGCAGCTATCAGTTCGACGCGCTGGTGACGCCGGAAGCCAAGAGCATCCCGCTGGCGTATGGGCTGGCAATTGAACTCGACCTGCCTTACGTGGTGCTGCGCAAATCCTTCAAGCCCTACATGGGCGACGCGCTTCAGTCCGAGACGCTCAGTATCACCACCGGAGCCGTGCAAACTCTGTTTTTGGATGAAAAAGACCGAGACTTGATCAAGGGCAAGCGGGTCGCGCTGATTGACGACGTGATCTCGACCGGCAGCACCTTGCAGGGGATGCGGCTGATCATGGAGAAAGCTGGGGCGCAGGTGGCGGTCGAAGCCGCGATTTTCACCGAAGGCGACCGCGCCACATGGTCGAACATCGTCGCGCTTGGTCACCTGCCCGTGTTCGTGGACGGGAATTAGCATTTCACTGCTTTTATCGCGCTTGGGATTACAATGGGGATGATGCCTAACATCGTCCCCTTTTTATTTCACAAGCGTGTCACTTTTAAAGGAGTGGGTTATGTTCAAAAGACTTTTGATCCTCGCCCTGCTCGGCTGCGCGCTCGGTTGGACAGCGCCCGCACTCGCGCAGGCGCCACGCCCGGTCATCATCGACAGCGATATGACCACCGACGACTGGATGGCAACCCTGTATTTGCTCAACGACCCGGATTTCTCGGTCAAGGCGATCACCGTCACCGGGACGGGCTGGGCGTACTGCGATGCGGGCGTGAAGGTAGCGCTGAGCTTGGTCGCGCTGGCGAACTACGACCCGATCCCGGTAAGCTGCTGGCGCGACACCCCGTTGGTCGGCGATAACCCGGTGCCGTCCGACTACCGCACCTCAATGGACTCGATCCAGTCGCTTGATCTGCCAGAAGGCGGCTCGCCAGCGGCTCAGGACGCGGTGGAGGTGTTCACCTCGACGGTACAGGCATCGCCGGACAAAGTGACGGTGCTGGCGCTGGGTCCGCTGACCAACATCGCACAGGCGTTTGACACCACTCCCAGCCTGATCGACAACATCGACATGATGTACGTGATGGGCGGCGCGGTGGACGTTTCCGGCTCGGCAGTCAGCGACGAGAACACGACTGCCGAGTGGAATATCTACTGCGACCCGATTGCCGCCCGTGAAGTGTTCGAGTCGGGCGTGCCGATCACGCTGATCGCGCTCGACACCAGCAACGACGTGCCGATCACGATGGACTTCCTGAGCAAGCTGCAAGCGGATCAGCAGACGCCGGAGGCGCAGTTCGTCGCCAGCTTCCTCGCCAACAGCACCGACTTCATCCAGTCCGGCGGCTATTACTTCTGGGATCCGCTGGCGGCGGCGGTGCTGGCTGATCCGACGCTGGTGACGCTGACCGAGCGCTCGGTCAGCGTGATCGATCTGCCGGGATCGGAATATGGTCGCACCAAGCCGGTCGGCAACGGATCGCGCATCCTGCTGGCGACCAAGCCCAACGGCGCGGTCTTCGAGCAGCGCCTAATCGACACATGGAATTCATGAGGTAATGGCACGGACATGGATCAGCTTTTCGCTGATCCATGTCACTCACCGTAGCTTGAGACGCAGTACGTCCCCGGCTGAGAAGCCGAGCGCCGCATAGAACGCCTTCGCCCGCTCGTCCGCCCGCTCCACGTTGACCATAATCTGGTGGATGTTCAGACGTTCGGCGCGCTTCATCGCGGCTTCGAGCAGCGCCGTCCCAACTCCGCGCCGCTGATAGGTCGGCAGCACCGCGATGTCGTTGATCAAGCCGCGCCCTTCGGTCAAGCCGCGCACCACCGAGAGCGCCACGAAGCCGATGATGATTGGCGGCGTCTGCCGATCTACCGCCACAAACACCTCGATCCCGCTGGACTCTCGGAAGCGCTGGTAGACTTCGCGCCACTCGTCGCGGCTGAGCGAGCGGTTCGCCGGGATCAGATTGAGCAGCGCCATGATCTCGTTGGCGTCGGCGGCGTCGGCGGGGCGAATGGTGAAGTCCGGTCGCTCAAGCGGGTGCGCGTCATCCTTGAACTCACTGTGATGCGCTAACCACTGCGCCATCATTTCGCGGTGGGTGCGAAAGGGCAGCAGTGGGATTTCGCCGGGCGCGAACACCTGCGCGTCGGCGGCATCGTCGCCCGCACGCAGCGCCCCGCCGATGGGTCGCGCGCGGAAGAAGATCATGATTCCGCTGAGCGGCGGTCCCTCCGGGAACGAGTTCACGCCCGCCAGCTCGATGACCTCCACCTTCAGCCCGGTTTCTTCTTCCGCCTCACGGATGGCGGCTTCTTCGGCGCTCTCGTCGGCTTCAATGTAGCCGCTGGGCAGCGCCCAGCGTCCCTGATGGGGGGGATGCTTGCGCTGGATCAGCACCACGCCGCCATCCTTCTCGATCACGATGCCGACGGCAGGAACCGGGTTGACGTAATGAATGTAGCCGCAGTTGGGGCACACCTGACGGAGGCGTCCGGCTTCTTCGCGCTCGACCAGTTTGTGTCCGCAGACCGGGCAGAAAGTCAGTTCTTTCAAGGTATTCTCTTGGGCTGCATCTGGAGTGAATTGTATCGCGAAGCGAGGGAAGAAAGGAGCCGCTCGAATGGCTGTGGCGTGCCTGCCCCTAAAAGAGCCTTCGAGCGTTCGCTGCTAGACCTCGATGTAGCTGTTGCCACATCGCTGGCAGATGAACAGCTTTACCGCTGCCCTATCCGGTTTTTCGGGATCAACGCTGCGCGGTGTTCCCCCCATTTTGATGATCATGCTGATGGGCAGCCATTGCAGCCCCACGTACTTGAACTCTTGTTGACCACAGACGCGGCATACCGCCGTCAGATGCGGCTCTTCCATACTGCGACCCGGCGCAAACCGGGCACCCTCCTTCACCTAACCCTCTCGCCATACACCCCCTCAAGAAATCGCTCATATACAGACTAATTTTCGGCTTCCGGTGCCTGTTCGAAGGCGTTCGAGAGCAGGTCGAACAGGCGGGTGACATCGACCTGAACCTGCGACTCCAAGTCCAAGTCGTAGAAAATCTGCCGAAAGCCAAAGCTCGTACACAGCAGCAGCCACCCGATCTGGTCGGCTTCTTCCGGGTCGCCGATGAAACACCCGACTGCCCCTGTGAGCGCGCGCTGAAAGGTCAGCAGCGCCTCGTAGAACGGGCGGCGTTCCTCCGGCGTCAGGGAAGGCATCTCGTAGCTGATCCAGCGGATGGTGCGCTGGATTCGCCCGCCCCGCATGTCGGCGACCGCGCTGCCATAGCGCCGGACGAGATCGCTTAGCGATGCCGCCTGCTCAAGCGCCTGCACCGCCGACCGCAGGTCAAGCTCCACGTCTTCGATCACGCGCTGGAGCAGTTCCCGCTTGCCCCCCTTGAAATGATAGTAAAGCGCCGCTTCGGTACAGCCCACCGCCTCCGCGATCTGCCGCACGGTGGTCGCCTGATACCCCTGCTTCAGAAACAGGTCGCCCGCCGCTTTAAGAATGTTGTCACGGCGGCTCAGTCGTCCGGGCATCCTCTATCCTATAACTTAGTGAGCGCTTACTATCTCAGCTATCATATTCGCACTTTTTTATATGTCAAGAGCAGATTGCTTCAGACCAATACCGCCCATTTTTCGCAGGGATGTGAAATAATAGGGTGGGCATTCTGCGACGAGGTGACATGATGGCGAAAACGATCCGCTGGGGGATTATCGGCGCAGGCGACGTAGCAGAGGTCAAGAGCGGTCCCGGCTTTCAGAAAGCGCGGAATTCGGCGCTGGTCGCCGTGATGCGGCGCGATGCTGCCAGAGCCAGAGACTTCGCCGAGCGGCATCAGGTGCCGCGCTGGTACGCCGACGCCGATGCCTTGATCCACGACCCGGAGGTGGATGCGGTCTACGTCGCCACCCTGCCGGATTCGCATTTGCAGTACACGCTGGCGGCAGCGGCGGCGGGAAAGCCGGTTTTGGTCGAGAAGCCGATGGCGCTCACGCCCGACGAGTGCCAGCAGATGATCGACGGCTGCCGCAGCGCGGGCGTGCCGCTGTGGGTCGCCTACTACCGCCGCCGCCTGCCGCGCTTCCTGAAGATCAAGTCGCTGGTCGATTCCGGCGCGATTGGCGACGTTCATAGTCTGTCGATCACCATCCGCAGACCCCCCGTGAAATCGGACGACGCGCTGCCGTGGCGGGTGCTGCCGTCGCTGGCGGGCGGCGGCTACTTCGCCGATCTCTCCGTTCATATGCTCGACTATCTGGATTACCTGCTGGGTCCGGTTGAGTCGGCGCGGGGGTTCGCGGTCAACGAGGGCAGGCTCTACCCGGCAGAAGACAACGTGGTCGGCAGCTTTCGCTTCGCTTCCGGCGCGGTCGGCGTGGGATCATGGTGCTTCACCAGCCCGCAAGAACTCGACGAAACCGTGCTGGTCGGCACACAAGGTCGGCTCACCTATTCCACCTTCGACACGCAGCCGATAACGTTGGTTACGCCCGACGGCGAGCGGAAGATCGCGCTGGACAACCCGCCGCACGTGCATCAGCCGCTGATCCAGTCGATTGTGGATGAATTGAACGGGACGGATACCTGTCCCAGCACCGGAGAGAGCGCGCTCCGCACCGCGCGCGTGGTGGATACTCTGCTGCGCGAGTATTACGCGGGCTAAAGCGCGAAGATGTCTTTCACCGCCAGCGTGAAACCGGGCAGCACGTCGCCGCCGTCGAAGGTGTCCTCCATGCCGAGCGTATGCACCGATTCTTCGGTGTGTCCCTCGATCTGCCGCTTCGCTGGAAAGGTCAGGATTACCATCCGAGAGCCGTTTTTCAGGTAGTAGAGCGCCTTCTCACGCAGTTGAATATTGCTGTCATCCGGCGACTTGATTTCGACCACTAGATCGGGCATTTGCGGCACGGCGCCTTTTTTCGTCACCGCGAGCGCGCGTTCGTTGCTGATGAACGAAACGTCGGGGATGTAGTCGTTACGCACATCCTCCGGCACATGATGCCGCACTTCAACGCCGGCGCGTCCAATGCGGTGATCCTTGAGATAGTTATTGAACGCCGTCACGAAAATTCCTGCGATGATCCCGTGCTCTTCGGTCGGCATCTTTTCGACAATCTCCCCGTTGATCAGTTCAAACAGCCGACCCGAATGCGCTGGTTGCGCGATGAACCGCTCGAACTCCTCGATGGTGTATAGCTGTTTCTCGACCGCCATATCAATCTCCCGTAAAAAGATCGCTTACCGCCAGCGTGAATCCGGGCAGCAGATCGTCCGTGTCGAGCATGTCCTCGATTCCATAACTGCGGACAGGCTGATCGGGTACGTAGATATCCACACTGCGATCTTCGGGGTAAATCTCCCAGAGCAAAATCCGCGCGGCGACGTAGATCGCGCGTTTCCGGCGGATCTTTCCTACCTCGTCTGTTGGCGAGATGACCTCGACTGCCCAGAGCGGCGCCACTGGATCGGGATATTCGTCGCTCATGGGTGTCCGCTTGTAGGCAAAATCCGGCGCAACGACGCTGCCTTGCACAGCGTAAGCGCCGTCAGCGCTGCTGGTATAGCAGACAATGCCATTTGCCTTGCAGTAGGGGCGGACTTCGGCAACGATCACATCGTGAATTTGGCTATTGGACGTTCGACCCGGCATTTTCTCGATGATCTCCCCGTTGATCAGTTCGAACAGCCGATCCGAGTTCTCAGGCTGAGCCACGAACCGCTCAAACTCCTCGATGGTGTATAGCTGTTTCTCGATTGCCATTGTTGATCCTTCTCACCCAAAACCGCCGACTGCGGAAACGATCAATGATCGTCCATTGGTTCCCACAGCTCGATACCGTTACCTTCCGGGTCTTTGATCGCCGCGAAGCGCCCGTAAGGCGTGTCTTCAATCTCGCGCAAAATCTCGACGCCTTCCTGCTTGAGCGCCGCCATCAGCGTGTCCAAATCTGACACGCGATAGTTAATCATAAACTGCGCGCTGTCCGAGCCGAAATAGTCGCTGTCATTCGGAAACAGACTCCATACGGTCTCTCCGTGTTGTTCCGGGTTGTCTTCGCTTCGCCAACGGAAGGTCGTGTATGGGGAATCCGGTTCGAGTTTTAAATCGAGGTGTTTCGTATACCATTCGCCCAGCTTGGTGGGGTCTTTCGCCTTGAAAAAAACGCCGCCGATTCCAGTCACTCGCTTCGCCACGAGCTTCCTCCTCATCCGAATTGGATACACGCGCTGTCCATCATTTTAATCTCAAATCGCGGCTCCTATGTGCTGAACAAAAGCGGGGCGATCTTCCGACCGCCCCGCTTCGCTCACGTCAAATTTCCAGATAATCCCGTAGCTGTCGGCTGCGCGTGGGATGCCGCAGCTTGCGCAGCGCCTTCGCCTCGATCTGCCGGATGCGCTCGCGGGTGACGCCGAAGTGTTTCCCGACTTCTTCCAGCGTGTGATCCTGCCCGTCGAGCAAGCCGAAGCGCATTTCCAGCACTTCGCGCTCACGCTCGCTCAGCACGCCCAGCGCCGAGCGAATCTGCTCCTTGAGCAGTTGGCGGCTGGCGGCATCCACCGGCCGGGCACCTTATCGTCCTCGATGAAGTCGCCGAGCAGGCTGTTGTCTTCCTGACCAATCGGCATTTCGAGGCTCATTGGCTCCTGCGAAAGCCGCATGATCTTGCGGACTTTTTGCGCCGCGCGGCGCAGCTTGCGCGATAGACCGGGGTCCATCCGCGAGCCTTCGCGCCGGATCAGCTTGATGGCTTTGGTTTCCTCCGGAGTCAGGAATTCCATTTCCAGCGCGATCTGCTCGGCGCTCGGCTCGGCGCCGAGTTCCTGCGTCAGTTGGCGCTGCACCCGCATCAGCCGGTTGATGGTCTCGACCATGTGAACCGGGATGCGGATGGTGCGCGCTTGATCCGCAATCGCGCGGCTGATCGCCTGCCGAATCCACCACGTGGCATAGGTGCTGAACTTGAAGCCTTTGGTGTGGTCGAACTTGGCGACCGCGCGCAGCAAGCCGATGTTGCCTTCCTGAATCAGGTCGAGGAAGTTGATGCCGCGCCCCATGTAGCGCTTGGCGACGCTGACCACCAGCCGCAAATTGGCGCGGGTCAGGGCTTCGGCAGCGTATTCCGCCTTGCGATCCACTTCCTCGAAGCGCTCCGGCAGGGTTTCGAGCGCATCGGTATCTTCCACTAACCACTGCGCAAACTGCTCTTCGCTGGGCAGCCCGCCCTCTTTGTCATAGTAGCGGCGAATCTGAATCTGCTCGCGGAACGGGATCAGGTACAGCCCGTAAATCACCTCGAACAGATGCCGCGCCAGCTCCGTCCAGCCTTCATCCCGCCCCCACTCGCGCTGACGCAGGTACTCGCGGGCGGACGAGCTTCCGCTCACGTCCCAGTCGTCGGTGATCGCCTGCACTTCGTCGATCAACGCCTTCAGGCTGGGCGGTTCCAGCTTGAATTCCTTCGCCTGCTTGACCACTTCTTCCCAGTTGCGTTTGACGTGCGCGTAGATCGCGCGGACGACCGCATCCGCTTGGGGCAAGCCCGTGTCTTCCTTCGGGCTGAGGCGGTCGATCATCGCGTCCAGCATTTGCTCAGCGGCGATCTGCACGCTGAGCCACGTTTCGCGGTTGGTATCCAGCAGGGGCACCTGACCAATTTCTTTCAGGTACATACGCACCGGATCGTCGGCGAGTGCGAAGGTGTCCAGCCGCGCGCTTTCTCCCAGCAGCAGATCGTCGTCCAAATCGTCAAGATCATCGTCCGCCAAGATCGGATCGGCGAGATCGTCGTCTTTGAGCGCCAGATCGTCGTCAAATTCGAAATCACCGTCTGCTTCGAGATCGTCCATATCTTCGTCGAACTCGAATTCGCCGTTCATTTCTTCGGGTTCATCCCCTTTGGAAAACTCGTCGGTCGTGCGAGTTTCTTCTTTCCGTGTCGTTCGTTTTTTCGCCATGCCCTTATCCTACTGTTGCAGCATCTGCGAACGATGACTCAGTTCCGCGTCAATCAGCCGCTTCGCCAGTATAGACAACATAATGTGGCTTTGGTAGGGCGCATCGCCATCCAACTCCAGAAACACGAGTTCCTGCCGTTCGCGCTCCAAGCGAGCGCGCCGCAAGCGAAGCGCCTTCTCCACCATTTCCGCGCCCACATCCACCGCGCCTTCGAAACGCTCACTCTGCTTTCTTACGATGATTAAGTCGGCGTTGAAAGCGTTTCGCTGCCGCGCCTGCCAATCTTCCCATTCGTCTGCTAACAGAAACTCCAATTCCTCCAGTAAATCCGGTTCCAGCGCGGTCTGCAAATAATCGAGCGGTTCGAGTTCATCCTGTGTGATGGCTCGCAGAAATTGATCCGTAATGGCACGGTAGCTGGCGCGTGTGAAATCGTCGCTGCCCAAATCGTCGAGCGGGCCCGCTGCCAGCGCGGGATTGATCCCCGCCAGTTCCCGAAACTTGCGGTTCACGGCGTAAATCAGCTTGGGCTGATGGATCAACATGTGCAGGCAGTAGGCTTCCAGCGCCGCCTCGCGCAGATTGTCGCCGAGAAGCCCGCGACGGTCGGGGCGCGGCGAGTCGAAATCCGGGAAGTCGTCGTCGGACGGCGGAGGCGGCTCCTCCTGCTGCCGGGCAGCCCTCGGCTGCGTAGGTGCTTTCGCCGCCGCGATCTTCTGCTGCTCCGCCGCCCACATCAGCAGATCGCGCTCGGCGATCCGCAGGCGAAGCGCCAGCTTTTGCAGATTGTCGTTTCGGTAGAGATCGTCCTCAGATGCCAGCAGGATCGGCAGTAGGCGCCGTGCGACCGCTTCGCGCTCCTGCACGCTGGCGTGTTCCGGCAGCGATCTCCATCTCCCTGTCGATCACGTATTCGGCGACCGGGAGCGCGTCCGCCACCAACTGCGTCCACGCCTGCGGCTGCTCGCGGATCAGATCGTCCGGGTCTTTCGCGCCCGGCACCACTAGAATGCGAATATCGACCGAAAGTCGCCCGGCGTAATCGGCTTGCAGGGTTTCGCGCGCCACTTCCAGCGAGCGGCGGGTCGCGCTCTGCCCGGCGGCGTCCGAGTCCAGCGAGAGAATGATTTTCTTCGCCAGACGCGGCGCCAACAGCTTCAACTGCGGCTCGGTGAGCGCGGTGCCCATCTGCGCGACCACGTTGGAATACCCGGCTTGATGCGCCTGAATCGCGTCGAGGTAGCCCTCGACGATCACGGCGGTTTCGGTGTCCCGGATGGTGGGCTTGGCGAAGTCCAGCCCGAACAGCAGCCTGCTTTTGTCGAACAGCGGCGACTGCGGCGAGTTGAGATACTTGGGATTGTCGTCCGGGGCGAGCGCTCGCGCGCCGAAGCCGACTACGCGCCCGCGTTCGTCGCGGATCGGGATCATCAGGCGGTTGCGGAAGCGGTCGTAAATCCGCCCGCTCTCCTCGTTCTGAGAGGCGATTCCGGTGGCGATCAGGTCATCCTCACTGTAGCCCAGCGCCTTGAGCGTGTCGACGGCATTCTGCCAGCCGGGCGGCGCAAAGCCGATCTGGAAGCGGTGCAGGGTTTCGTCGCTCAAGCCACGCTTCTGGCGCGCATAGTTGAGCGTGGCAGCCGCAGCCGGGTCATGGGTGTTGTACAGTAAATCGTGGAAAAGGTCAGCGGCGGATTTCAGCAGCCCGCGCAGGCGGTCGAGTTCCTCGCTGTGCTGGCGCTGTTCCGGCGTCTGGCGGCGAGTTTCGACCCCGGCGAGCTTGCCCAGTTCGGCGACGGCTTCGGTGAAAGTCCAGCCGTGATACTTCATGGCGAAGTTGAAGATGTCGCCGCCCTCGGCGCACGCGCCGAAGCAGCGCCAGCTTTGGTTGTTCTCGTTGACGACGAAGGAGGGCGTTTTTTCCACGTGGAACGGACAGCACGCTTTCCACGTCCGCCCTGCTTTCTTCAGCGGAACGTAGCGCTGGATATACTGAACAATATCCAGCTTGCTCTTGATTTCATCCGCAGCCGACACCGCGCTCCCCCAAAACCGATACGACCGATTATATACATGACCAGTTACTCATACAACCGGGGCGCTGTGAAATTATTCCGAAATTATCGCATCCTCCAAAACGCGATCATGACCACCGCGAGCCCAACCAGCATCAGCACCAGCACGAAGGGCACGCCCCACACCGCCGAAAACGGGGGCCAGTTGTGATCGAAGTTCATGCCGTAGAAGCCGCTGATCACCGTTAGGACGCCGATGCCAATCGTGACCACTGTCAGCCGCTGCACGATCACGTCCAGTCGGTTCGACACCGCCGACAGATACACGTCGATCACGCCGGACATGGTATCGCGGAAGGTGCTAACCGTGTCGCTGATGCGCAGCAGGTGGTCGTAGATGTCGCGCATGTAGTAGCGGGCGATGTCCTCGGTGATGTACTGCAATTCCAGCCGCGTGAACACGTTGAACATATCCCGCTGCTGCCCGGCGACCCGCCACATCTCCGCCAGCGCCCGCTTGAGCTGAAACACGTGGTTGAGGTCTTCGCGGCGCGGCGTCTCGATGATCGACTCGCTGATGTCGTCGATTTCGTCGCCAATGCTGTCCAGAATCGGAAAGTAGAGATCGACCACCTCATCCGCCAGCGCGTAGATCAAGAAGCCGACGCTGATGCTTTGCCCGGTTTCGATGCGCGACTGAGCAGCGCTTCATCACCTCGTCGATCATCGGCTCGTGCTCGTCTTTGTGAACGGTGACAATGGCGCTGTGGGTCACGAACACGTCCAGTTCGCGGAAAGTCAGATCATCCTTGTACTCGTTGACCGGGTTGAGGATGATGAACAGGTGATCCTTGTATTCCTCGACTTTGGGGCGCTGGCGTCCGTCCTGCGTGTCCTCAATCGCCAGCGGATGGAAGTGGAATACGTCGCGCATCAGGCGAACGTCGTCGTCGCTGGGACCGACCAGATCGACCCAAAGCGCGCCCTGATCGGTCTGGCTGAGCAGCGCCGACCAGTCCGGCTGATCAATCGACTTAATTCCATCTCCCGCAAACCGCACGACGCGCATAAACGTCCTTATCCGGTAGCACCAGCTTTTTGTGCCCAGCAGCGATTTTGTAGGGGCAGACCCGTGTGTCTGCCCTAAGCGAACCGCCAACTGCTAATCGCTAACCGCTGCTTTTCTAAAACCCGCTCAGATAGCTCAAATCGGCACGCCCGTCCTGCATGGCGCTGATCGCCTGAAGCAAGCCGATCCGGTTGCGCCGCACCGCCGGATCGTCGGTGTTGACCAGCACGCCGTCGCCCTTCCCGGTGCCGAAATAGGTGGTGATCGCCGGGAGCATGGGCAGGAAGGCGCTCAAGAAAGCGTCGATGTTATCGCCCGCTTCCAGATGCACCGCCGCCTGACCATATGCCATATAGAGCTGGTTTTCCTCCGGCTGTTCGAACAGTTCGGGATCGACCGGGTAGCGCTCGGTTTCGCCCCGCGTGATGCGGACGCAGCGGGCGAAGCCGTCCAGAATATCCGACCAGTCCGGTCGCTTGACCCACTCGCTCAACTGGCGGACGCCTTCCAGCGCCCGCGCCGGGTTGTGCGACTGCTGCGCCAGCACCGCCGCGATCAGGTCGCGCGACCAGCCGTGCTCCTCGACCCATGCGCGCAGCCGCCCGGCGATGAACGTTAACACGGCTTGCTTCACCTCCGGTGTGACTTCAAGCGGCTGCGCCGAGGCGACCGATTCTAACGCTGCAAGGAGATCAACGTCGAGTTCCTTTTCGACCAGAATCTCGATCACACCGAGCGCCGCCCGTCGCAACCCGAACGGGTCGGCGGTGGATTTCGGCTCCAGCCCGGCGGCGAACAGCCCGACGATTGTGTCCAGCCGATCCGCGACTGCCAGCAGCGTCCCGGCGGCGGTTTCGGGGAGCGCGTCGCCCGCACCGCGCGGCAGCCAGTGTTCGTAGATGGCGTCCGCGACTTCCGGGGATGCGCCGCTCAACTGCGCGTAGACCCGCCCCATGGTGCCTTGCAGCGAGGTCATCTCGATCACCATCTGGGTGGCGAGGTCGGCTTTCGCCAGATGCGCCGCCTGCTCCGCGACGTGAAGGTCGTCCTTGCTCACGCCGAGCAGCGCGCCCAGCGGCTGCACCAGCGCGATCAGGCGGTTGTTCTTGTCCAGCATGGAGCCGAGCTTTTCCTGAAAGGTGAGCGTGCCGAGGCGGGGCAGGAAATCGGCAAGCGGCTTTTTGGTGTCCTGCGCGTAGAAGAAGTCGGCGTCGGAGAAGCGGGCGCGCAGCACTTCCTGATTGCCGTGAATCACTTTGTCGAGGTGCTGATCGTCGCCGTTGCGCACCGCGACGAAATAAGGCAGCAGCTTGCCGTCCTGATCTTCGACCGCGAAGTAGCGCTGATGCTTGCGCATGACCGTGACCAGCACCTCGCGCGGCAGCTTGAGGTATTTCTCGTCGAAGTGACCGAGCAGCGCGGTCGGGCGTTCGACCAGATTGGTCACTTCGTCCAGCAGCGGCGCGTCGTCCGGGATGCGCCCGCCCACGCTCGCCGCCAGTTCCGTCACCTGCTGCAAGATGGTCTCGCGGCGCTTATCCAGATCGAGGACGACACCCTCGCGTTCCAATGCTGCGAAATAGTCCGCCGGAGACGTGACCGGGTGAAGGGGAGAACCAAAAGGGCGCAAGCCGCGCGTGGTATCGCCCGACCGCACGTCCGCGTAACCGAACGGGATCACCGCTTCGCCATGCAGCGCCAGCAGCCAGCGGATCGGGCGCGAGAAGGCGACATTGCTGGCGTTCCAGCGCATCGACTTGCCGAACTTGATGCCCGCGATCACGCCGGGGAGCGCGGCTTGCAGCACAACCAGCGCGGGCTTGCCCTGCTCGCGGACGGTCGCCACCACGTAGCCATCCTCGACCCGCAGATCGTCCACCGAGACGCCTTTGCCGCGGGCGAAGCCTTCGGCAGCTTTGGTCGGCTTGCCGTCGGCGTCGAAAGCGCGATCCGCCGACGGACCCCGCATCACCTGCTCCAAGTCGGTCTGGCGAGGGGCGAGTTCCTGCGCGGAAATCACCAGACGGCGCGGGGTCGCGTAGACCTTGACCGCGCCGTGACTGAGCCGCAGATCGTCGAACAGCTTGGGCGCGGCAGCCGTCAACTGATCCAGCGCCCAGTCCACGTCCCCGGCGGGCAGCTCCTCCACGCCGATCTCGAACAGGAAGTCGGCGGGCTGATTGGGCAGCCGGGTCATGCGTGTCTCACGTGATCGTGAGCGGCTGGCGCGCCCCACAGCCCGCTCAGCTTTTCCAGCGGATAGTCCATGTCTTTGCGCTGATCGCTGAACACCTTCGCAATACTGCGGGTCATGTCGCGCATCCGGCGGAAATAGCTGGCACGCTCGGTGACGCCAATCGCGCCACGCGCGTCCAGCACGTTGAACAGGTGGCTGCACTTGAGCACGTAGTCATACGCCGGGATCACCAAGCCCGCATCCAGCGCGCGGCGATATTCGCCCTCGTACACGTCGTAGGTGCGGCGCAGACCGTCCACGTCCGCGACCTCGAAGAAGTAGGTGCAGTGTTCGATCTCGCTGCGCAGGAACACGTCGCCGTAGAGCAGACTTGCGCCGTCGTCGCCGCCCAGCCACTCGATGTTCCAGACCGCATCCTTACCTTGCAGCGGCAGCGCGATCCGCTCCAGCCCGTAGGTGATCTCGACCGCGACCGGGTTGGTTTCAATGCCGCCCGCCTGCTGGAAATAGGTGAACTGGGTGATCTCCTGCCCGTCCAGCCAGACCTCCCAGCCCAAGCCCCACGCGCCCAGCGCCGGGCTTTCCCAGTTGTCCTCGACAAAGCGAATGTCATGCTCGCGCGGGTCGATGCCCAGCGCTTCCAGCGACTTCAGGTAGAGTTCCTGCGGATTGCCCGGATCGGGCTTGAGGATGACCTGATACTGAAAGTAATACTGCATCCGGTTGGGGTTTTCGCCGTAGCGACCGTCGTCCGGGCGAACCGACGGCTCGACGTAGGCGACGCGCCACGGTTCGGGTCCCAGCACGCGCAGCAGAGTCGCCGGGTTGTGGGTTCCCGCGCCGACCTGAATGTTGTAGGGCTGCCACAGCACGCAGTTCTGCGCCGTCCAGAACTCGTGCAGCTTCATGATGATCTGCTGGAAATTGAGCGGTTTCGCCATGTGACTTCCTTCGTGAGTGCGGTGGAACTGAGGGCGTATTATAGTGGGGATGCGCGGGAGGGTAAAGCCTCTGCGCCGGAGGCTCAAAGCCTCCGACTAGAAAATCAAGCCCGCTGAAGCAGGCTGAATTACAATGCGTAACGTAACCTACTGCTTCATTCGGAGGTCCAAATTGCCGTTCTGGAAGTGCTACTATCACGTCGTTTGGGCGACTAAAAACCGCCAAGCGCTGATCACAGCGGCGATGGAATCCGTCCTGTTTGATGCGATTCGCTCAAAATCGGATGAACTCCACTGCCCGATACTCGCTGTGAATGGCGTCGCAGATCACCTTCATGCGGCGGTCAGCATTCGTCCCTCGCTGGCGGTGGGCGACTGGATCGGACAGATCAAAGGCGCATCGTCGCACGCTGTCAACCTCGCATTTAGCGACCTTGACTCGAAATTCCGCTGGCAGGAATCCTACGGCGTGGTCACGTTCGGCACAAAGAACCTGCCAATGGTGCTGAGCTACATCGAGCAGCAAAAAGAGCATCATCGAACCGGAGATTTGCAGGCATTTTTGGAGCAAATTGAGGAATGACGCGCCGCCCGACGCTCAAAGCATCGAGCTATGAATTCAAGCCTGCTAAAGCAGGCTAAAAAAACCGGCAGCCGCCTCACGCACTTTCCCATCAAATCGAGCAGCACAGCTCGACGGTCAAAAAGCAGCCGCCTTCAGGCGGCTTAATTGCGTAGCCGGAGGCTTTGAGCCTCCGGCGCGCTATAATAGCCCCACCCTGTGACTCATCTCTGGGAGCAAGCGCCCATGAACACGCTCTACTACGGCGATAATCTGCAAGTCCTGCGCGACGACTTCCCCGCCGAGTGCGTCGATCTGATTTACCTCGATCCGCCCTTCAACAGCAGCCGATCCTACAACGTGCTGTTCAAGGACGAGAGCGGCAAGCACAGCGACGCCCAGATCACCGCCTTCGAGGATACGTGGCATTGGGGCGAAACCGCCGAGCGCACCTACAGCCACCTCGTGACTGACGCCCCGCCCCGCGTCTCGACCGCCATGAGCGCGCTGCGCGAGATCGTCGGCACCAACCAGATGATGGCGTACTTGGTGATGATGACCGCGCGGCTGGTGGAGCTGCACCGCGTCCTCAAGCCGACCGGGAGCCTGTATCTCCACTGCGACCCGACCGCCAGCCATTACCTCAAGATCATCCTCGATACCATTTTCGGCGCGGAGAATTTTCTCGCAGAGATTATTTGGAAACGCACAAGCGCTCATAGTTCTGCCAAGCGTCCGGGTCCATGTACATGACGTGATATTGATGTTTACGCAAAAAGTGATGATTACATATGGAATCACAATATGGTATCCTATGACGAGGAATATATCGAACGGTTTTATAGATCATGTTGATCGAGAATGGAAGGCGATATACCGTTTGGCGGATTTAACGGGTGCGGGCATTCGTCATGGTGAAACAGGCGAAATTTGGCGAGCATTAGATGTTACGGCAAAGGGTCGACATTGGACGTATCCACCGAGCAAGATTAGATAAACTGGATAAGCAGGGACGAATATGTTTGACCGCCAAAGCCGATGCTGTGCCACGCCTATAAACGTCTACCTGGATGAGATAGCCACGGCGTTCCGGTGCAAGATATATGGGACGATATTCATCCAGTTCAAGCACATGCAACTGAGCGTACTTGGCTATCCCGACGCAAAAGCCGCTCTGAACTGCTCGAACGCATCATCGCGCCAGCAGCAATCCCGGCGACGTGGTGCTGGACCCGTTCTGCGGCTGCGGAACGGCGATTGCCGCCGCCCAAAAGCTCGGTCGCCAGTGGATCGGCATCGACATCACCCACCTGAGCGTGGCGCTGATGAAATACCGCCTGCGGGATATGTTCGACCTCAAGCCGGGCGTGGATTACCGGGTGGTCGGCGAGCCGCAAGACCTCGGCGGGGCGCATCAACTGGCGCGGGACGACCGCTACCAGTTCCAGTGGTGGGCGCTTTCGCTGGTGGAAGCCAAGCCGCTTGGCGGACAGGAAGGCAGCAGAACCGGGAAAAAGGGCGCGGATAAAGGCATCGACGGCGTGATCAACTTCATGGACGACGCCAGCGGCAGAGCCAAGCGCGTGCTGGTGCAGGTCAAGAGCGGGCACGTCAACAGCCAACTGATCCGCGATCTGGTGGGCACGGTTCAGCGGGAGCAGGCGGAAATCGGCGTGTTCATCACGCTGGAAGCGCCCGGCGAGCCGATGCGTACCGAGGCGGTCAGCGCCGGATTCTATCGCTCGCCCGGCTTCAATACCGATTACCCGCGCATCCAGATATTGACGGTGGAGGAACTGCTGCACGGGGCGCGGGTGCAGATGCCTCCCCCCTACGGCACCTTCAAGCAGGCGGAGCGGGTCAAGCCGCCCGCCAACTCCGAGCAAACCTCGTTTCTGGACGACGCCTGAGCGACCCAAAACGCCCGCCAACGGCGACTATCCTAATCGAGCCAAACGCGCGCCCCCTTGCGGGCGCGTTCTGATAATCATACGCGGTCTGCCTGCTCGAACCGGGAGAGGTGTCGATGGAGTCCAATCTAGCGTTGGCGGCGGTGCGCCGCTCCAACCGGCTGATGCTGATCTGGGGGCTGGTGGTCGTGATCATCGTCGCCGCCGGAGTTTATCTGGATCAGCGCCAGTTGATCAGCCTGTTTTCGGGTCCCCAGCCGATCAGCACGCAGGACTTAGCGCGGCTGAAGGACGCGGACACGCTCACCAATTACTGGGTCACGGTCAGCGGCAGCGACATCTTCGACACCGGCTGGCAGAATTACAGCGAGGACGATTTCGGCTCGAAAACTGTGAACTACTCGTATGCGGCGCTGTCGGTGGGCAAATATTACCTGCTGGTGGAGATTCCCGGCGAAATCGACGAATCGACGCTGCCGCACAGCTTCACCGGGGCGCTGCAAAACATCCCGCCGGACGTGGACGAGCAGGTGATCGCGGACATCCGCAGCCAGAACGCGCGGATCGCGTCGCTGACCCTGCCGGTGCTGCTGGATACGTCGGACTTTCGCACCGGGGCATACGTCCGGCTGGCGCTGGCGGTCGCCGGGGCGCTGCTGGCGCTGGCGCTGCTCTACCTGAGCCTGAGCCGCAGCCTCAACCCCTACCGCCACCCGATCATGAAGGCGCTGGCGCGCTATGGCGACCCGGAGCAGTTGTCGTCCGCCATCAGCATGGAACTGATGATCAGTCATCCGCAGGTGGGCAAGTCAATTCACAT
The DNA here is from genome assembly GCA_963814185.1 of uncultured Chloroflexia bacterium. Lineage (GTDB taxonomy): Bacteria > Chloroflexota > Anaerolineae > Aggregatilineales > Phototrophicaceae > Flexifilum. The sequence continues at coordinate 2,722,724 of CAWFCF010000004.1, forward strand.
CACGCCGCATTGGTTGGTGTTCAGCAGGGGCAGCAGCTTTCAGGCGGCGCAGCTTCGTGAAGTCGCGTGGATTTACCAGTCGATGACCCAGCACCGCACCTACGGGGTCAACACTCGCAAGACCTACGCGGCGAAGGTGTGGGATCAAAAGGGCAAGCCGATGACCTTCGCGGGTAAGCAGGATGACGTGAACGCCGCGCTGCAAGCGATCATGCAGGCGGCGCCCTGGGCGGTGGTCGGCTACAAGACCGAACTGAATAAGCAGTGGCGCAAGCAGCGCGACCAATTTCTCGCGGGGGTGAACCAGCGCCGCCGGGAGATCGAGCGGGGGTAGCATCAGGCAGCGCCCAATCCGCAAGTTTCCGCTCGCTCAATGTCGCCCAGTCAAACCACCGCCCCGATCAGCAGGATCACGCCCACCATCAGCGTGGCGCTGACCAGCAGCCCGGTCTCTCGGAAGGGCGTGAACTTCCCCCGCCCGCCCGCGATTCCGCCGACCGCCAGCAGCGCCAGCCCCGCGATCAGCAGCGCCCACTGCCGCCCGTCGAGCGGCTGGCTCATGTCCAGCCCCGGCGGAACCGGGGGAAGCTGCATGTCGAGCGTGAAATCCGCGAGCGAATCGAACTTGTCCGGTCGCGCGACCGTCACCCGCACCCGCCACGTCCCCGGCACGCTCAGGTTCGCCCCGGAGATTTTGTACTCGCCGTTGCCCACCCACGTCGGGCGGACTTCGCTCTGCCCGACGTTCTGGCTCTGGTCGGTGAAGCGCACGCGGATCAGCGAGGCGTTGTCCACCGAACTGCCATCGTCGGACTTCAAGCAGCGTGATCACGAACTGGTTCTGCCCCACCCAGCCGGGGATCACGTCGAGGTGGATGTGGATGTCGTCCACGATTTGGTAATCGGCGAAGGTGTGATCCGGCGGCGGGAGGCGGCTCGCCAGCGACGCGCGCGCCGGGTCAGCGGAGGTCATCACCGCGACGGCGGCGAAGATGCCCAGCGTCAGCGCGATCTCGGCGCCGACCAAGCCACGCAGCCGCTTCGCCCACACCGGATTCCGGGCGCGCAAGCCGCGCGGAGTCAGCAGCAGATTCACGGCGGCGATCAGCAGCAGCGGGGCGAACAGGATCAGCTTGACTAACAGCGCGCGACCGTAGAGCGAGTTCAGCAGCGCGCCGACCGAGCCGACTTCCAGCCACGCCGCATAGAGTCCGGTCACGATCAGCACGGCGACGCAGAGGCGGGCGTAATTGGAGAAGCGGGCGACCAGCGGGGCGAGCGGCTGCCCGCTGCTGCGCAGCGCGAACAGGACGTTGGCAAGCTGGATCAGCCCGCCGACCCAGAGCGCGGTCGCCGCCAGATGCAGCCAGTCGCTCGCCAGCGCCGGGATCAGGTCGTAGGTGGCGGTGGCATGGCTGTAAAGCGCGTAAATCAGCAGCAGAACCAAGCCCGCCGCCAGCGCGATCCTGTAACGGCGGCGCAGAACCGCGACGCCCATCACGCCCCAGACCACCATGCGAGCGATCCAGAGCGCCCCAAAGCGAGTCCCGGTCAAAATCGCGCCGAGCGCCGGGAGCGACGCGATCAGCGAGGCGTTGGTTTCCTGCGTCGCCTGATAGAGCAGCAGCACCAGCGCCGAGATCGCCACCAGCAGCCAGCCGATCCCCATCAGGCGGCGCATCCGGCGCTCCTGCGGCGGCGCGCAGGAAACGCAGACCGCAAAGGCAACGCTGCCTACCGCCATTGTCAGGCTGAGCAGGTCGAGCCAGCGCACCGGGGCGCTCAGCGGCGGAATGGTTTCGGTGTCCGGCGCGGCGAGCGCCGCCTCGCCCAGCACGGCGCCGACGGCGAAGGCGAAACTGCCGCTGGTGGCGTGACCGTCGGTCGCGGAGACGGCGCGCCACGACACCGTGTACACGCCGTCCGCCAGCTTGCCGGGCGCAAGGGTCAGGTGCTTGGAGTCGTTGGGGTCGACGCTGCTGGGCGGGGTGCTAACGGTATCGCCATGATTGTCCAGCAGCGTCGCGTGGCTGAAATCCGGCTCCAGCGACTCGGTGAACCACAGGCTGATGGTCTGCGGGGCGCTGGCGAGCACCGCGTTGGCGGGCGGGTCGGAGCGCAGCAGATTCGCATGAGCGGATGCCGGTTCGACACCCGCCAGCAGCATCAATAGGATGAAAAGAAGCAGCGCACGGCGCATCAGGTTAAGGGGTCGGCGTGCCCATCAACTGCTGCACCTGTGCCTTCAACTGATCGACCTCTGCTTGCAGCGAGGCGAGGTCGGCGCTGGAGTCAGGCGCGGGGAACATCACGTCGGTCGCCGGATCGACCGAGTCGAAATAGCCGTCAGCGGAGGTGAACTGCTCGTCCACGTCCTGATCGTTGATCTTGCCGAAGATGTGGAAGGTGTAATCGCCGGGGCGGGTGGGGATCAAGTCGGCGGTATAGTGACCGGGATCGTCTTCGACCTGATAGAAGTCGAGCATTTTCTCCTGATCGCCGAAATGCACCATCAGATGCAGGGTGGTTTCCAAACCCGTGACCGGATCGCCCGTGCTGGCATCATGCACGAAAAACTCCGGTCCGTTCAGCACGCCTACGTAAGCAGGCTCCCCCCGCCAGCCCAATTCGACATCGTAAGCGCCGACGGTGCGTTCCTCATGCGCCGCCACCGGGGCGGCGATCAGCGCCAGCACCGCCAACATCAGCACACCCAGCAAGACCAACCGAGATTTCATAGTTCAAAGCTCCCTGTAGACAAAAATCATCGTCAGGCAGAAATGCCTGCTGTTTCCACCCAAAGACGAGAAGCTCCGAGATCGGGGCAAAATCAGGCGCAGCAGTCCCCGTCGCCGCGATGCGACACGAGATGCTGGTACACGTCGCTCCCCGCAATCAGCTCGCCGCCGAAGCCCTTCTGAAAATGGGCAGCGTCTTCGCGCGAAGCGAAACTCAGCACGCTGGGCACGCAGCAGAGCGTCACCTGACTTTCCAGCACGTAGACCGCCTGCGCCGCGAGGGTCGTCCGCCCGTAAAGAAAGTCTTTGGTCAAGGCGGACACCATGCCCCGCCCTTCGTGCTGCGCCATGAGTAGAAAACCGCAGTGTGGGCAGCAGGCTTGGATCAATTCGCCGGATTCAAGCTGAATGGTGAAGGCGGTGCGCTCCTGAATTGGGAGACCGCATAGGGCACAGGACGGAAAATGGGCGGGTTTGCCGAAGCGCTCCGGCAGGGTGACGCCGCCATGCACTTTGACCGCCAAACCCTTACTCACCAGCGTGTCGAGATCGCGGTGGATGGTCATTACCGAAACGCTCAACTGCTTCACCAGTTGGTCGATAGTCAGGCTGCCTTTCTCTTGCAGCCATTGCAGAATCTGATCTTGACGCTCGCCTGAGAACATCGCGCGCATCCCCTCTGTGATATTTTGTGATTTTCTGTGAACTATCACAGAGCTTATCATCCACATTGAAAAGCGCAACTCATAATGGTCTTATGAGACCACCAGCGGCTTAAACTCGTAGATATAGGCAAGCGCCTGATCACAAACCGGCGCGGGCGGACGAGCTGCATCCATCGCAAACTGGATGCAAGAAGTTGAGTTCCGCATCGCAACTCTTGGACGTTGTACGGGTTTCTAAGGCTATGATGAATTTGCGAAAACGCCTGATCCGGCGAAATCGAAACCTGAAGCGCCTGTCCGACACGGATTTGGTCGAACTGGCGAAAGCGGGCGACAAAGACGCCTTTGGCGAGCTGTACGAGCGCTATCTGGACAAGATTTACAGCTACGTCTACTACCGCACCGGGAATCATCACGACGCCGAAGACCTGACGGCGCGAGTGTTTTTCCGGGCGATGGCGCACATGGAAGGCTACACCGAGCGGGGCGTGCCCTTTCAAGCGTGGCTGTACCGCATCGCGCACAATCTGGTAGCGAACTGGCATCGGGATCGCGGTCGGCGGAAAGTTATTCCGCTGGACGAATTCATCGCCGCCAGCTTGAAATCGGACTCGCCGGATCAGCAAGCGGAAGATCAAGAGGAGCAAGACGCGCTGCGCGCGGCGATCCGGTGCTTGCCGGAGGAACGCCAGCAGCTTCTGTTCCTCAAGTTTGTGGATCACCTGTCGAATGCGGAGATCGGGGACATCATGAACCGCACCGAAGGCGCCATCAAATCATTGTATCATCGGACGCTTATTGCCTTACGGGACGAACTTCAATCTGCCGCTGTGGATACGAAAAAAGGTTAACATGGCTCAAGAAACGAGTGAACTGCAAAACCTGCTCGCTGCCGTCACCGAAGCAATCATTCACGACGATCAAGACCTTGATCTGATCGTCAGCCGTTACGCTGTGCCGCGCGCCGACGTGGAAGGACTGATCCACCTGATTCAAAGACTGCACATAGCGCTGGTGGGCGTGCGCCCGTCGCGGCGCTTCGCGCAGCGCTTGCGTCAGGAATTGATGGGACAGCATTCTAGCGGCGTGATCACGCGGCTGCGCTACCTGCCGCCGCGCGTGCAGATCGCCGCCGGGATCGTGCTGATCGGTGGGTTCATGCTGCTCAAGCGCCGCCGCATTTCCGGCGACGCTCAGGACGAAGTTCAGGAAATCCCGGTGCTTCGGTAACGCATTGGACATGGCACGGTGCCCCGAAGAGACACCGTGCCGTCTTATTTGTAGGCTGTTCGAGTACATTCCCTCCGAATAAATCATAGTAGAATAAATGGCAACGTATTGTGGACAATGAGGCATATCATGCTGCGCGCGCTCAGGATTACATTTCTCGTTTGCGTGTCCCTTCTCGTGATCACAACCCTTACGGTCAAAGCTCAGCAGAACGCGACTCCAACTGTTTCAAACGTATTCTATGGCGGGAGAACTGCCTTCAGCGACCTGCTCGACGTGTACGTGCCCGGTGGCGGTACAGCACCTTACCCGGTGGTGGTGATGTTCACCACCTCGTCCGGCAGCAAAAGCGACCTGACCGATTTCGGGATTCCGCAGTTTGTGGTCGGACAGGGTTACGCCGCCGTCGCCGTCGGCTATCGAGCGGCGATTCCAAACACCTATGACGACGCCTTTTGCGCGTTGGCATGGGTATACGCCAACGCCGATCAATACAGCTTGGATACGAGCCGAATCGCCCTGTATGGGGTCTCGTGGGGCGGGATGGTCTCGGCTTTTGTCGCCGCTGGCGACGACCCAACGCCCTATCTGACTAAATGTCCTAACTTGCTCCCCGCTGATCATCCCCTTCGCGGTGTGATCACCGACTCCGGCGTATTTTTAACCGTCCCCGACGAGATTTCCGCGTTCGTGACGAATGGCGCAGATCCCGACCTCGCCCATTTGCCCGCTGATACGCTCCGGCAGACGCTGGATACACTCAGTGGGACAGCGCCCGATCAATGGTGCTGCCTGTCCTTCCCGGACGAGGTGCATAACGCGCTCTACGAGCTGCCGATCTTCCACGTAAGCGGTCAAGAGCCGCCCTTTCTGATAGTACAAGGCTTAGGCGATACTACCGTGCCCTATCAGGACACGCTCAACTTCGCCGTCGCGCTGCTTGGACAAGGCACCAACGTGCAACTCGTGTTTGATGCGCCCTCCGGTCACGTGGTCGATCTGTCACTGTACACGGATCAAATGTCGTCGTTCCTTAATCGCATCTTTAAGTGAAGGTGCTTGCATTTCGGCGCGAAATTTGCTATCTTGGTTTCATCCCTATAACCAATCCTCGGCTGTCGCAGGATCGATAGAAAGATTCCTGTTGACAGCTTACTGCGTTGTCCTGTATAATGCCCATTCACGCCGAGCTAATATTTTACCTCTGGTGGGATGCATCCAATTCCGCATAGCGAACACAACTTCACGGATCAGTAAGCCGTACTGCATCCGTTTTTTGCTTTCTAGCACCAAGGAGCGGAGCTTTGCAACGTTTAACTCATGTAAAGAACTACGCCCGTACCCCTGACGTTCAGGCACTCCCCAGCCTGATCGAAGTCCAGATTCAATCGTTCCAGTGGTTTCTGGAACAGGGTCTCGCCGAGCTGTTCGACGAGATCAGCCCGATTGAGAGCTACAACGGCAATCTGAAGCTGTATTTCCCCGGCAACCGCCCTGAAGCGCAGGAATTCGGGCTGCGCTATTGGTTCGAGGAGCCGAAGTACAGCGAGGAAGTCTGTCTGGAGCGGGATATGTCTTTCGCCGCGCCGCTGTACATCCGGGTCGCGCTGGTCAACCGCGAGGCGGGCGACCAGACCATCACCTCGGACATCTTCTTGGGTGATTTCCCGATGATGACCGAGAAAGGCACCTTCATCATCAACGGCACCGAGCGGGTGGTGGTCAGCCAGTTGATCCGCTCGCCGGGCGTTTACTTTGCCGCCGAGGAAGACCGCACCACCGGACGCCTGCTCTCCAACTCCAAGCTGATCCCGGATCGCGGCGCGTGGATGGAGTTCGAGACTCGCAAGAGCGACTACCTGACTATCAAGTTCAACCGCAAGCGCACCATCCCGGTGACGATCCTGCTGCGCGCGCTGGCGGCGGTCAACGACCAGATGCCAGACGCGGTCTCGCCGATTCAGGTGGGCAGCGACGAAGAAATTCTGGCGATCTACGCCGATGTGGACAACAACCCGGATCACCAGTACATCCAGAGCACGCTCAAGATGGAGCCGATCTGGGAGCCGAAGAAGGATCAGACGGTCGCGCAGGCGGCGCTGATCGAGTTCTATCGGCGGATGCGCCCCGGCGACCCGCCGACGCTGGACAACGCGAAGGAATATCTCGAAAGCCAGTTGTTCGACCAGCGCCGCTACGATCTGGAGCGCGTCGGTCGCTATAAGCTGAACCAGCGCCTGCACCTCGACAGCATCATCCCGCGCACGACCCGCATCGTCACCAAGGCGGACATCGTCAAGTTGGTCGAGCGCATGATCATGATCAACAACGGCAAAGCCGGTCCCGACGACATCGACCATCTGGGCAACCGCCGGGTCAAGACGGTGGGCGAACTGATCCAGAACAAGCTGCGTATCGGCTTGCGCCGCACCGAGCGCGTGGTCAAGGAACGCATGTCGATCCGCGAGTCCGACAACCTGACCCCGGTCACGCTGGTCAACATCCGCCCAGTGGTCGCCGCCATCCGCGAGTTCTTCGGGTCGTCGCAGCTTTCGCAGTTCATGGAGCAGACCAATCCGCTGGCGGAACTCACCCACAAGCGCACGCTCTCGGCGCTGGGTCCCGGCGGTCTGCGGCGTGAGCGCGCGGGCTTCGACGTGCGCGACGTGCATCACAGCCACTACGGACGCATCTGCCCGATTGAGACGCCCGAAGGCCCGAACATCGGCTTGATCGGTCGTCTGGCGAGCTACGCCCGCGTGAACGAGTACGGGTTTGTCGAGACGCCCTACCGCGAAGTGATCAAGTTCCTGCCGCCGAGCGACCCGGATTTGATCGGTCGTGCAATCCGCGAGGACGTGGTAGACGACAAGGGCAAGACGCTCGCCGAAGAAGGCACCATTGTCGATGAAAAGCTGGTGAAGAAACTCGCCGGACTGGAGCGCGTCCCGGTGATGCCGTTCGTCGGCACCGAGATCGTGTATATGTCCGCCGATCAGGAAGACAACTACGTGATCGCGCAGGCGAACGCGCAGTTGGGTCCGCGCCGCGAATTCGTGAGCGACCGCGTGTCGTCGCGGCACAACCAGAAGTTCTTGGTCTCGCCGTCACGCCGGATCGACTACATCGACATCGCGCCGCGCCAGATCGTGGGCATCAGCGCCGCGCTGATCCCGTTCCTCGAACACGACGACGCCAACCGTGCGCTGATGGGTTCCAACATGCAGCGCCAAGCCGTCCCGCTGCTTCAGCCGGACGTGCCGATTGTCTCGACCGGAATGGAGAGCCAAGCCGCGTATGACAGCGGTCAGGTCTTGGTCGCGGACGTGGAAGGCGAAGTGGTCAGCGTGCAGGGCGACCGGATCGTGATCCACACCGTCGGCGGCGACGAGCGCATCTATCGGCTGCGCAAGTACAACCGCTCCAACCAATCCACCTGCATCGATCAGCGCCCGATTGTGGTCAAGGGGCAGCACGTCACCAAAGGCGAAGTGATCGCCGACAGCAGCTCGACCTATCTGGGCAGCCTCGCGCTCGGTCACGACGTGCTGGGCGCGTTCCTGTCGTGGAACGGCGGCAACTACGAAGACGCGCTGCTGATCAGCGAGGAAATGCTGCGCGAGGACAAGTTCACCTCGATCCACATCGAGAAGCACGAAGTCGAGGCGCGCGATACCAAGCTGGGTCCTGAGGAAATCACCTACGACATCCCCAACGTGGGCGAGGACGCGCTCAAAGACCTCGACGAGTTCGGCATCGTCCGCATCGGCGCGGAAGTCGGCCCCAACGACATTCTGGTCGGGAAGATTACGCCGAAGGGCGAGAAAGAACTCAGCCCAGAGGAGAAGCTGCTGCGCGCGATCTTCGGTGAGAAGGCGCGCGAAGTGAAGGACTCGTCGCTGCGGCTGCCGCACGGCGAAAAAGGCAAAGTCGTGGACGTGAAGACCTTCACCCGCGACGAGCATCCCGATCTGCCTGCGGGCGTCGAGAAAATGGTGCGCGTCAGCGTCGCCCAGAAGCGCAAGCTGACGGTCGGCGACAAGATGGCAGGGCGTCACGGCAACAAGGGCGTCATCAGCAAGATCGTGCCGATTGAGGACATGCCCTATCTGGCAGACGGTCGCCCCTGCGAGATCATCCTGAACCCGCTGGGCGTGCCCGGTCGTATGAACATCGGGCAGGTGCTGGAAATCCACCTCGGCTGGGCGGCGGATCGACTGGGCTTCCGGGCGATCACGCCGGTGTTCGACGGCGCAAAGGAATGGGAAATCCAGTCGGAAGAAGGACGCGCGTGGATGATCGACCGCGCGTGGGACGTGATCACCGACCGCGCGTGGGAGTGGATTCAGCAGTTCGAGTACAACCCCGAAGAACTGGAAGACGACGACGAAGTGCGCCGCCTGTACGTCCACGAGTGGCTGAGCGAAAACCCGGCTTACGACGCCGATCAACTGCTGCTGGATCAAATCTATGCACGGCGCGCGGTAGTCGCGGAGTGGCTGCGTGAAAAGGGCTACAACCCGGACGAGGTGCTGCTGTTCGACACCACCGGCATGACTTCGGACGAGCGCCGCCGCATCGACCAGAACGCCTACGACACCGCGCTCAAGCTGTGGGTCGAGTGGGCGTCGCCGGATACGGAAATCCCCGACGGACTCACCACCAAAGAACTGCTGCAAATCGCCGACCGGGTGATGTTCGAGACCGGCAAGGCGGTTCCGGTGTACGGCAAGCAAATTCTGTACGACGGTCGCACGGGCGAGCCGTTCGATCAGGCGGTGACGGTGGGCATGATCCACATGCTCAAGCTGGCGCACTTGGTCGAGGACAAGGTACACGCGCGCTCGACGGGTCCCTACAGCCTCGTCACCCAGCAGCCGCTCGGCGGCAAGGCGCAGTTCGGCGGTCAGCGCTTCGGCGAAATGGAAGTGTGGGCGCTGGAAGCCTACGGCGCCGCTTACACGCTTCAGGAAATGCTGACGGTCAAGTCGGACGACGTGCAGGGTCGCGTCAAGACCTACGAGGCGATCATCAAGGGCGAGCCGATTGAAGAACCCGGCATCCCGACCTCGTTCCGCGTGCTGGTGAAGGAACTGCAAAGCCTCGGCTTGGCGGTGGAAGCCATCGGTGAAGGCGGCGAGGTGATCCGCTTCGGCAAGGAAGACGAGAAGAAGACGCAGGCGCGGATGCCGACGGGCAGAATGTTGAGCATGGGCAGCGGCGGTCCGGATTTGGACTTCTAAGGTGGAAGACGAGTACAGGTGAAGTCTTTCGCATCGGGGCAGACCGTTTTGAACGGTCTGCCCCGATTGATTTGCACAATCTTCGTCATGGGGGTGCAGTCACGCGGACGAATGCCGGTACACCGTCCAGCCAAAAGAGGAAGCGTGATAACAGGTTGAAGTCATGGATAGCGTGTGAAAAATCCAGTTCTTCAGGGTGTCCAACCTGATAGTTTCTGCCCTGCCACTGAATCTCCATGTTTCCGACTGCTCGGAGATTCTGGTACCAATCAGAGCGCTCACCATAAGTCAATGGGATAGTGAACTCATTGTCATGACGCACCAAGCGGACTGGTGTGACGTACTGTTTGCCTGATTTCCGTCCGACATGATGAACCAGCGCAAAAAGGCTGTGGCGCTTCCCGGCGCGACCAATGGTCATCACAAGTCGATTATTGATGCGCTTGTTGGTGTGACGTTTTTTGTTGATGACGGACTGATCGCGCGCGCGCATCCCAATCGCTTGCCGAACTCGCAAGAGGACTGCCGTCGCGATCAGGACTAAGACGATAATCGGAACGAGCATATCTTTCGGTGCTTAACCGTCTCACTTTCTCTGAAAGGACTTTTATGATACAAATGTATCGTAAGTTCTGCGCTAATTCAACGCATTGCCGATGAAGTGGAACAAAAGAGGGTCATTTGTATCACGCAAAGAAAGATAAGCGCAGTCAAGTGTCGTGCAAACTGATTTCTGGTGCGCTCGTCAAGCTGATCAGTCAACATTCATTTGAAGACATCAATATCAAGATGCTGGTAGAGATGGCAGGGGTGGGAAGAGCAACCTTCTACCGTTCATTCGATTCTATCGATGACGTTCTGAAATATCAGACCGACATAGTGATCCGAGAATCAGTCGCATCAATCTATTCGGAGTTAACCAGCCGGTCGGTTGTCTCTGAAGATGAGATTTTTTCGTCGTTCTTCAAGTTCTGGTTCCAACACGTTGAGCTGATCGGAACGCTGATTATGGCGAAGCGATACTGGCTGTTAGAAAACTCGTTTGATGACTTATTCAAGACCAAGTTGGTTATTATCAAGAAACTGTTGAATATGCAAGACGATACTTGGCGATATTTCATCAGGATAAGAACGGCGATGCTGACCCGTATGTTGGCAGAGTGGTTCGTCAGCGGGAAAAAAGAAACGCCCGACGAACTTGTGAACATTTTGCTAAAATCGTTCGCCCACGTCACCATAAATATCAGCAAGCTTTCGTTAGATTGAAGACGATTCGAGTTGTCGAAAGTCGCTCGCCCGGCATTGATCGTGCGATCACTGGCTGGTCAAGGTCTGAACGCGCAGCGCGGACGGCTTCAAGCGGTTGGATGTTTACGGCGGCGACAACGACTTCTAAGCTATCCATTTGAACCCGACATCCGTAGGGGCGACCTGACAGGTCGCCCCTATTGTTTTCTGCTCCAATGAGCTAGGCAGTAGACGGAGGCGGTAATGGCAGACGTGACACATATCCGCGTATCGGCGGCGGAGTTTGACGACTTCACGGCACCCGACGGGCGGCGCTTTGAACTCATCGACGGCGAGGTGATTGAGATGCCAACGCCGCTGATCATTCACCAACGGTTTTGCGGTCGTATCATGCGGCTTGTGAATTCGCTGATACCGAATGGCGAAGTGCTCATCTCACCGCTTGAAGTTTATCTGGACGAATACAATATCCCACACCCAGATATTGTTTGGGTCGCAGCGAACAGCATCTGCAAAATTGAAGAAAGTCGGCTGATCGGCGCGCCTGATTTAGTGGTCGAAATTCTTTCCCCTAGTACGGCGAAACGGGACAAAACTGCCAAGTTTAGCCTCTATGAGAAGCACGGCACGCGCGAATACTGGCTGGTAGATGCCGATTACGATCAGGTTGAAGTTTGGCGGCGCGGCGAAAACGACTTCGAGCGGTAGGGCTTCTACGGCATCGGCGACACGTTTGAGTCGGCGGTGCTGGGCGGCAAGTCGGTCGAGGTCACGCCGATTTTCAGCTAGAGCAAGTCTAACCTTGCAGTTGATATTACGCCTCGCGGTGCTATACTGGCGAGGCGTTTTTTAGTGCTGAGGCGAGAATGCGAATCCAGCATCTTCATGACTGGAATATCTCCGTGAGCGAAGCCATCGCGCTGCAAAAGCAGATGGCTGCGGAGATTGATTTCCATCACCCGATTGATCTGGCGGCGGTGCGGCTGGTCGCGGGGGTGGACGTGAGCGTGAAAACCGATCCGGTGACGGGGGCAGCCAACTCGCAGGCGGCGGTGGTGGTGCTGACCTACCCGGACATGCAGGTGATCGAGACGGCGCTGGCGCAGATGCCGACTCCGTTCCCGTACATCCCCGGCTTGCTGTCGTTCCGCGAGGGTCCGGTGCTGGAGCTGGCGTTTCAAAAGCTGCAAGCCGAGCCGGACGCCTTCATCTTCGACGGCATGGGGCGGGCGCATCCCCGGCGGATCGGCATCGCCTCGCACATGGGCTTGTGGCTGCAAAAGCCGTCGATTGGCTGCGGCAAAACGCTGCTGACCGGGCATTTCCGCGAGCCGCCAGACGAGCGCGGCGCGTTCAGCGATTTGGTGGATCATGGCGAGGTGATCGGCGCGGTGCTGCGGACGCGCCCGAAGGTCAAGCCGGTGTTCATCTCGGTCGGGCATTTCGCCGATCTGGATACGTCGGTCAAGCTGGTGATGTCCTGCACCGGGAAATATCGGCTGCCAGAGCCGATCCGCGCGGCGCACAACGCGGCGGGGGAATTCTGATGGTGGACGCGCCGGACTGCAAGGTGTTCGTCGACGCGGACGTGTCGGAACCCGAACTGATCGGGTTGATCAGCCCGGTGCTGTTTACGGCGGAAGACAAGGTATCGCTGGAAGTCGAGGTGCTGAAGAATCAGGAGTACGATACCCGGCTGCGGCAGCAGTTCCCGGACGGATTCGTCTACTTCCGCTACACGCTTGACCTGTACATGAACAGCGCGCCGCTGAAGCGCCAGAGCGCGATTGTCACGCGGCTGATCGAATGCCTGTGGGACTGGGGCTTCCCGGCGGTCGCCGCCTGCGCCTACGAGGATCGGCTGCCGGAACGCGGCGGCTACAAGAGCCGCACGGTTCCATGGCCCGACTAGCTCGCGTCCTCACACTGCTGGATCAGCCGCTCGACCCGCAGTCCCATTTCGTCGGCTTTGAGCATGAGTTCGTCCGCCGCTAGCAGCAGCTTCTTGTAGGGATGAATGATCTTCGCCCTGTCGAGGCGCATCTCTTTGATGGCGGTGCGGTCTTCGAGCGTTTGCAGGCGTCCATCATACTCGTTGCGGACGGAGCGGATCTCCAGATTGATCTTCTTCTTGAGGACGTTGTAAGCCCGGCGCTCGGTGGTGAGCCACTTGCGGACGGTGTAGGCTTCCTCGCAGGTGATCTTGAAGTCCTCGGTGATGTCCAGCACCATCGAATTCCAGCGTTCCTGAAACTCCTGTACTTCCTGCCCTAATGAGTCCATATCCCTCCCCTACTGGCTGACCCACGCCTGCATCAGCGCGGGCAAATCCGCGTACACGCCCTCCGGCTTGACCGCGCTGGCATCCAGCGCCGCCGGCGAAGTCACGCCAGTCAGCACCAGCACCGCCGGAAGCCCCGCCTCCTGCGCGCCCTGAATGTCGGTGTTGAGCCGATCCCCGATCATGAGCGTGGCTTCCGGCGACGTGCCCATCCCCCGCAGCGCCGCCTCGAACATGGGCTTGTTCGGCTTGCCGATCATCAGCGGATGGCAGTCGGTCGCCGTCTCCAGCGCCGCCAGAATGCTGCCCGCGCCTGGCGCGAGTCCATCGGGCAGCGGGAAGGTCGCGTCGCCGTTGGTGCCGATGAAATCCGCACCGCCGCGAATCAGATAGGCTGCGCGCTTGAGTTTATTGTAAGTCAAATTGAAATCTATGCCTACTACGACCACGCCTGCCTCGTCGCTGAGGACGAAGCCCGCGCCGCAGACCATGTCCTTCAGCCCATCGCCGCCGACCACGTGGACGGCTGATCCCGCCGGATAATGCTGCTTGCAGGTAATCCGCCGTCGCCGTGCCGGAGGTGACGATTTCGCGCTCGACCACGCCGGGAACGCCCATGCCGTCCAGCTTGGCGATGTAGTCGGCGGGCGTGCGGCTGCTGTTGTTGCTCGCCAGCACGAAGGGCAGCCCGCGCGCGCGGAGGAAATCGAAAAAGGACGCCACACCGGGCAGCATCTCGTCGCCGCGCCAGAGGACGCCGTCCATGTCCATGATTACGCCATTGATAGAGGAAAGATTTATGCCGCCTCGCTTTCGTGGTCAGCATTATAGCCGCGCCGATGGTACAATCCAACGCCTCTGGGATGCTTTGGAGCGAAACAATGGACATCCATACCTTTTCGATTGCCGCCTACGATCCCGACGAGGGAGCGTTCGGCGTGGGCGTCGCCAGCAAGTTCCTCGCGGTGGGATCGGTAGTGCCGTGGGTGCGGGCGGAAGTCGGCGCGGTGGCGACTCAAGCGCACGCCAAGTTCACCTTCGGGCTGGACGGCTTGTCGCTGTTGGAACAGGGCAAAAGCGCTCAGGAAGCGCTCGATCTGCTGCTGGCAAGCGACCCGATGCGCGAGCGGCGTCAAGTGGGGATCGTGGACAATCAGGGGCGATCCGCCGCGCACACGGGCAGCGAATGCTTCGAGTGGGCGGGACACCGCACTGCCGAAGGCTTCACCTGTCAGGGGAACATTCTGGCGGGCGAGCAGGTGGTCGAGGCGATGGCGGCGGCTTACACTTCGGCGCGGGGCGAGCTGGCGGATCGGCTGCTGGCGGCGCTGGCAGCGGGCGACGAGGTGGGCGGCGACCGTCGCGGCAAGCAGGGCGCGGCAATCTACGTGGCGCGCAAGAACGGCGGCTACGGCGGCGACAATGACCGCTATCTCGACCTACGGGTGGACGACGATCCCGCGCCGCTGGTGCGCATGGCGGATTTGATCCTGCTGCATCATCTGTATTTCGGCGAGGCGAAGGCGGAAGATCGGCTGCCGATCACGGCGGATTTGGCGCGGGAACTGCAAGCGATGCTGATCAAAGGCGGCTACGCCAGCGCCGAGCCGAGCGGCATCTGGGACGCGGCGTCGCAGCAGGCGTTCGACGCGCTGGTGGGCAGCGAGAACCTCGAGGAACGCTGGAACCGCGACGATCCCGGCGTGATCGACCGGGTGGCGCTCGCCTATCTGCGCGGGAAGTACGGCAAGAAATAGGACTGAGGACTGAGATCAGTACCGAGTGATGAGTACCGAGTAAAAGAAGGCAATCCTAAACCAAAAAGCTATGACCCGACGAAACCAAGCTCATCACGCATCACGCATCACTCGGCAATCAGTCCTCAGTCCTCTCATCGTGCTGATCCTGCTGGCGGGCGCGGCGATCCAGTTCCACGCGCTGACGCAGGACGTGCGCTTTTTCCCGGACGAAGCTCTGTTCAGCACCTTCGCGCGCAACGCGGCGCTGGGCGGCGACTGGCTGCTGCACGGCAGCCTCGACAAGCCGCCGCTCTCGATTTACGCCAGCGCGATCTCGATGAACTTGGTCGCCGCGCGGGTGGAAAACGGCGTCCTCAACTTCGACCCGCGAATGGGCGAGTTCGCGGCGCGGCTGCCCAATGCGCTGGCGAGCATCGCCCTGATCGCCGTCAGTTACGCGCTGGCGCAGACGCTCTATCGCAGGCGGACGGTGTCGGCGTGGGCGGCGGTATTGGTGGGCTTCTCGCCCTACCTCGCGGTCTACGGAGCGACCGCCTACACCGACGGTTTGATGATCACGTTTGGGGCGCTGGCGCTGCTGCTGGCGGCGCGTGATCACTGGCTGGGGAGCGGCATCGCGCTGGCGCTGGCATTCGCCAGCAAGCAGCAGGCGCTCTACTGGCTGCCGCTGATCCTGATCATCGGCTGGGCGATGGATCGGCTGACGGTGCGGCGGGTGTTGACGCTGGTCGTCCCGCTGATAGTACCGGCGCGGCGCTGCTGGTCGGTTGGGACGGGCTGCGGGGGCAGTCCACCAGCTTGTGGGCGCTGGCGGCCGCCGAATAACCCGATTGGGTTGATCGCATTTGAGCGACGCCGCGCCCCGATTGATCGACTGGCTGAATTACGGGCGGACGCTGGTGGGCACGCCCACGATTCTGCTGGCGATTGCGGCGCTGCTCATGGTCGGCGGCAGTCTCAGCGGCAGGATTTGCGGTCGCGCCGAGCGGATTGACCTGTGCCTGCTGCTATATATCCTCGGCTATCTGCTGATCAACTGGCTGATGGGCTTCAACATCTACCCGCGCTATCTTCTGCCGATACTGGTTCCGGGGGCGGTGCTGGCGGCGCGGTCGGCGATCTGGCTGTGGGCGTGGCTGCGTCCGCGCCTGAGCGCTCAGGAAGGCGTGGTGATCGCGGCGGCGCTGTCGCTGACACTGGTGGCGGGCGCATGGAGCGCCAGCGAAACCCGCGCCGACTTCAGCGAGGACGGTAACGACTACAGCGGCATGATTGATCTGGCGGACACTCTGAACGCGCAGCCGGTCGCCACCGTGATTTACGATCACTGGCTGGGCTGGGAATTAGGCTACTACATGGGGCAGTGGTCGGACAAGCGGCGGGTCTACTATCCAACGCCAGAAGCGCTGGTGAGCGACGCGCTCAAGCTGCACGAGACCGAGCCGCGCTATCTGGTCGCGCCCACGCGCGAATCGGTGGATGCGTGGCTGGACGCGCTGCGCAGCGCCGGGTTCACGGTGGATCAGGCGTATCTGCGGCAGAGCTTGGTGGCATACCGCCTCATTCCGCCTTCGGGCGCTTGAGCTTCTGGATTTCGGTTCCGCGATTGGCGCTGACGGTGCGGCGGTGCATGGGGGTCTGGGTGCTTTCGTCGCCGTCGTGAGCGTCGTCGTGCTCGACCGCCGGGTGACGGACGCGCCAGTCGTCGATGAAGTGAGTCAGCCAATCGAGTTCGGCGCGCATCAAGGCGATGCCGTGCGAATAGAACGCCTGCGCCGCTTCGGAGTCGGATTCTTCCTGAATCCGGCGCTCCGCCAGCGCCTCGGCGGACTGCAACTGGTGAGTCAGGCGGTCGCGGTGCTGGTTCAGCGCCCGGTAGACCTGCGAGGGCTTGACGATGCCGCAGTTCGCCAGCCCCAGCGCGAAGCCCTGCCCCAGCGGACGCGGCTCGCGCAGCAAATCCACCACCGCGGTCTGGATCACGCCCATGCCCGCATCGGTGATCTGGTAGACCGCTTCGGACGCGCCGGGTGTGCGCGATAAGAGTCCCTGCTGTTCCAGCAGATTGAGGATGTAATAGATCGAGGCTGATCCGACCGTCAGCCACTCGCGCAGACCGCGCAGCTCGATCTGCTGCTCGATCTCCGCGCCAAAACGTGGCGTTTCGGCGATCAGGCTGAGGATAGCCAGCTCAACGTCGCTCAACATGCTCCCGGACATCATGCGTCCCGCCGCCGCCCGGTGCGCAGGATGTCCTGCACCACCGTCAGCAGATTGTTGGCAATGTAAGGCTTGGTGAGATAGCGGTCTGCCCCGGCGTCGAGCGCGGCGCGAATGCGTTCCGGGTCGATCAAGGCGGAGAGGATCAAGACGGGCAGATCATCGAAGGTGGACTTAGCGCGCATCTGGCGCAGAAACTCAATCCCGCTCACATCTGGGAGCATCAGATCAAGAATGAGCAGGTCGGGCAGCGGCGGAGTCCGCAGGATTTGGGCAGCCGCCGCAGCATTCTCCGCTACAATTGCCTCGGCGTTAATCCGAGCCAGCAGCACGCGCACAAGCTGCAAGAGTTCGGGGTCATCGTCAACGACGAGGATACGCTTTTTGTTCGGAACCAATGAGGGAAGCCTTTCTTGAATGAACACGGGAGATTGTAGCCAGCCTACTTCTATTTTACACGCATGATGCGCTCGATTTCAGAGAAGAAGGTTAAGGTGGCGCGTTGTCTGAGTTCGGTGTATCCTGAAGGGCAGATTTTGAAGATCAGGAGGTACGGCAGTGAGTAAACTTCTGGTGAAGTGGGGCATTTTGGGGATGCTGGCGGCGCTGCTGCTGTCTGGATGCTTCCGACCCGCAGGCGAATCCATTGAGCCGACCTCATCAAACTCCACTGCCGAATCGATTCCCACGCAAGCGCTGAACACTGTGCCCAACACGGAGCCAACCGCCACCAGCGGCGAGGCTGCGGTCACGCTGCTCTCGCCGGGCACGGCGGTGCCATCGGCAACCTCGCAGCAGTCGATTCCTGCCCTGACCGAAATCACGGTGATCCCGTTCCAAAGCACGGCTACGCCCACCGAAGCGTCGGGCAACCCGACCGCGACCCTGCAAATCATCACGCCGGGCAGCGCGCTGGAGTTGATCACGCCAGATACGGCGACTCCGATTCCCTTAGCCTCGCTCCCACCTGAAGGCGTCGAAGCCACCGAGCCGATGCTCGCAGCGACCGAGGAAGTACTGGTTTCCGGCGCGGACTGCACCTACACGGTCGAGCCGGGAGACAACCTCTACCGGATCGCGGTGCTGAACAACACGACGGTGGACGCGATGAAAACCGCCAATCCCGATCTGGTCGGCGACGCGCCGATTTTGCAGCCCGGTCAGGTTTTGAGGCTGCCGGACTGCGCGGTCGGCGGCACTCCCACGGAGGCGACCTCCGGCGGCGCACGCCGATCCCATCCGGTCAGACGACCTACACGGTTCAGCCCGGCGATACGCTCGGCGCGATTGCGACCCGCTACGGCGTCACCGTGAACGCGATCCTTGCAGCCAACGGCTTGAGCGATCCGAACGTCCTGAGCATCGGTCAGGTGTTGATCATCCCGGATAAGGGTCAGTAAGCCTTACGGCGTCAGCGACGCCGCCGAAACCACGAGGTCGTCAAAAGCGATGTCCGCATCCCCGCCTTTGACGACCGCTACCGTCAAGCCGGTATAGCCAGTCTTGAAATAGTCGTCGTGGGTCTCCGCGACGAACTGGTCGTTGACGTACAGCGCCAGATAATCGCCGATGCAGACCGCGCGCAGGCGGTTGATGCCTTTGTCCTGTCGAATCGCGCTGGAATAGGTGAACGGGATCAGCGGATCGACGCTGCCGACCGCGCCGCGACGGACGGTGTAATTGCCATCGCCGCTGATCAGGAAGAAGTAGCCGTTGCTGTTACCAGTCGGAGCCGCGCGGCACATGACTCCGTAGGCGTTGTTGCGGTAGTCGGATAGCTGGGTGGTTTCCACGTCGATCACGCTGTCGGTACGGAGCGGCGGCTGGATCGCCCACATGAAGCCGCCATCCCACGCTTTCGCCTCGTACATGCCGTCCTTGATCTCGAAATCGACGTTTTGCGCCGGGTTGACGTACTGCTGCCACATGTACGACTGGCTGAAATCAACCCGCTGAAGTTCGTCTCCAAGCGCGAAATGTTGGGTCGGCTGCGCCGCGCAGCCTGCCACCAGCAGCGCCGCCAGTATGATCGCCAATAAGCCCCGAATCATGTTCCATCTCCCACGCCATAATAGGACGGAATCACGCCGAATGCCACGCCCAGAACCGTGCGAATTGTTGGTTGCTGTCTGCCCGCTTCAGTGTATAATCCAGATAGCCGTTCAAGCGGATAGACCTAGAGTACAGAAAAACCACCATGATTGAAGTGATTATTGACAGCATTCGTGTGAGCTTGATGTCGCAGTACCGTATCGTTATCCTCAAGGACAGCAACAGCGACCGCTATCTGCCGATCTGGATTGGTCCCTGCGAGGCGGACGCCATCACCATCGAGCTGCAAGAGATGCCGCCTGCGCGACCGCTCACGCACGATCTGCTGAAGTCGATGATCCGTGAACTCGGTGGCAAGGTCGTTCACATCCTGATCAACGACCTGCGCCACGACGTGTATTACGCTCGCATCGTGATCGACGTGAGCGGCAAGCAGATCGAGGTGGATTCGCGCCCCAGCGATGCGATTGCCCTCGCCGTGCGTACCAAAGTGCCGATTTTCGTCGCGGAGCCGGTGATGGAGCGTCACTCGATTGAGCCGGAAGAAGATGTGGAACGAACCCTTGGCGGTGCGCACAAGGAAGAAGTGGACGAAGATCGCCTGAGCGCCTTCAAGGACTTCGTGAACACGCTGGATTTGGACGATCTGGACGACGAAGAAGAATAGCACATCCGGGTGGATGAGCGGACAATTGAATCGAACAGTTCTCATCTACAGCAGATAAGACCTGTCTGTGCGGCGCTGCGGCATGTGTAAGCACGCCGTTTTGTTTCTTAGGTACCGGATAACCGATGTCGAATCAACCTTCAACTTTACCGGGGCAGCTTGCTCCCTATAGTCAGGAAGCGGAAGAAGCCGTCCTCGGCGCGGTATTGGTGAACCCGGAAGCGTTTCTCGGCGTCGCCTCGTTCCTGCAAGTCGAAGATTTCTACATCCTGCGCCACAGCTACATCTGGGAAGCGCTTCTGCGCATCAGCGAGCGCAACGAGCAGATCGACTTCGTGACGGTGCAGGACGAGCTGCGCGCCATGACCCGCCTGAACGACATCGGCGGTCCGGCGTACCTGCTCCACCTGATCAACAGCACGCCGACCTCGGTTCACGCCGAAGTGTACGGGCATCTGGTCGAGCGCGCGGCGGTGCGCCGCCGTCTGCTGGTCGCCTCCGACGAGATCAAGGCGCTGGCGATGGACGAGCAGCTCACCATCGAGAAAGTCACCAGCGATGCCGAGTCGCGGCTGTTCCACGTCACCGAGCGCAATCTGCGGCGCGAACTGATCCCCATGCGCGACGCGATCAACACCTACTTCGAGCGCATGGAGCATCTGATTCAGCACCCGGACGAGCCGCTGGGCGTGCCAACCGGCTTTCACGATCTGGACGAACTGCTGGGCGGCTTGCAGCGCAGCGACCTGCTGATCTTCGCAGGGCGCCCGGGGATGGGGAAGTCCTCCTTCCTGCTCTCGGTGGCGCTGAACGCGGCGCGCATCGGCGCGCGCATCCTGATCTTCACGATGGAGATGGACTACGAGCAGTTGGTTCAGCGCTTCGTGGCGATGGAAACCAGCATCAACACCCAAAAGCTGCGTACCGGGCAGATCACGCAGCAGGAATGGGCGCGCTTCGTCGAGGCGACCGGGCGGCTGGGCAACCTGAACATCTTCATCGACGACACGCCCGCCATGACGCCGATCCAGATGCGAACCAAATGCCGCCGAATCGCGCACGAGTACGGGCTTGATCTGGTGATCGTCGATTACATGCAGTTGATGAACGGCGGCGGCGGGTACGAGACCAACCGCGTGCAGGAGATCAGTTACATCAGCCGCAGCTTGAAGGAACTGGCGCGCGAACTCAACGTGCCGCTGTTTTCCGCCGCGCAGCTTTCCCGCGCGGTCGAGCAGCGGCAGGATAAGCGCCCGCAGCTTTCGGACTTGAGAGAATCGGGTAGTATTGAACAAGACAGTGATATAGTAATATTTCTGTACCGGGATGTGATCTACAACGAGGCGACTGAGTTCCCGAACCGCGCCGACCTGATCATCGCCAAGCACCGCAACGGACCCACAGGCACGATTTCGCTGCATTTCGAGAAGTCGCTGACCAAGTTCAGCGACGCGCGCACCACCACCATTGATTTGAGCAGCCTATGAAAGACACGTTCAACGGCTTCGCGCCGGGCAAGCAGCCAACCTTTAGCATCTACAGCGCGGTTATCGCCGAACTGCTTCCGATGATCGACGACCTCGCCGAACTGAAGGTGACGCTGTACTTCATGTGGGCAATTCAGCAGCGTGACGGGCGGTTCCGTTACCTGCGCCGCCGGGACTTCCTCAACGACCCGAATTTCATGGCGGGCTTGGCGGGGATGGACTTCGAGCCGGGGGCGACCCTCGACGCGGCGCTGGAGCGCGCCTGCGCGCGGGGGACGCTGCTGAGCGCCGAGGTGACGCTCGGCGGCGAGCCGGAACACCTGTATTTCATCAATACCGAGCTGGGACGCGAGGCGCTGGAACAGGTTCAGCATAGCGGATGGCTGCCTAGCTTCACCGACGAGCCGATTGAAATCCTCCCGGATCGTCCCAACATCTACCGGCTGTACGAGGACAACATCGGGCCGCTCACGCCGCTGATCGCGGACGCGCTGAAGGACGCCGAGAAGGAATTCCCGGTAAGCTGGATCGAAGAAGCGATCCGTATCGCGGTGGAAAGCAACGCCCGAAGCTGGCGCTTCATTCAAGTCGTGCTGGATCGCTGGCAGCGGGAAGGAAGGAAACATGAGACCTCTGAAAGACCTGCTGAACAAGATGGACGGCGATACATATCCGGCAAATATGCAGACCTCATCAACCACTGAGGACGACCTTTGCCCGCTGTGCGGTCGCCAGTCGATCTGCGGCGGGCTGGGGTACGTCCGCTACGATCTCCCGGTGGATCACCCGCAGTTCGGCAAGCTGTTCCGCTGCCCCAACAGCCCCGCCGATCCTGCGCGGCTGCAACGACTGCGCACGCTGGGCAACCTTGACGCCTTCGCCGACAAAACCTTCGCCAGCTTTGAGATCGATCTGCCGGGGCTGACGCCGACGCAGATGCAGTCGCTGCGCGCGGCGAAAACGGCGGCGGAAGCTTATGCGAACTCAGCCGGAGGGCTGGCTGCTGCTGGAAGGCACTTACGGCTGTGGCAAGACCCATCTGGCGGCGGCGGTGGGCAACGCGCGCCTGCAAGTCGAAGATGCGGTACTGTTCATCACCACGCCCGACCTGCTCGATCATCTGCGCAACACCTATGGGCGCGACTCGGAAACCGGCTACGACGAGATGTTCGACCGGATGCGGAACGCGCCGATGCTGGTTCTGGACGACCTCGGCGTGGAAAATCCGAGCGCATGGGCGCAGGAGAAGCTGTTCCAACTGCTCAATCACCGCTACAGCCATCACCTGCCCACCGTGATCACCACCAACGCCGACATCGACCTGCTCGACCCGCGCGTGCGCAGCCGCCTGCTGGACGACACCATCATCCACCGGATACGCATCAGCGCGCCGGACTATCGCACGCCGGTGCAGGAACGGCAGGACGATCTCTCCAACTTGGCGCTGTACGCCCGCATGACCTTCGACAGCTTCGACACGCGAACCGCGCTCTCGCCGGAAGATCGCCAAAACTTGGAGCGGGTGCTGGCGGCGGCGCGCAGCTACGCCGAAGCGCCGCAGGGATGGTTCGCGCTGCTGGGCAATTACGGCAGCGGCAAAACCCATCTGGCGGCGGCAATCGCCAACGCCCAGCAGGATCGCGGCACCGAAGTGATGTTCGTGACCGCGCCCGACCTGCTCGACTACCTGCGGCTCACCTTTAGCCCGAATTCGACCGTCTCCTTCGACCGACGCTTCCAGAAGGTGCGGATGGTTCCGCTGCTGGTTCTGGACGATTTGAGCACCGAAAGCGCGACCGCGTGGGCGAAAGAGAAGCTGTTCCAACTGCTCAATCACCGCTACGTCGCCGGGCTGCCGACCGTGATCACCTCGTCCTCGACCATCGAGAAAATCGATGAGCGGATTCGCGCCCGCTTAATGGATACACGACGCTGCTCGGTCTTTGCGATTACAGCGCCCGCTTATGCCAGCCGGACTTACCGCAAATCACCGTGAGATCGATCCTGAACAGCCCCACCCTCACCCCCTACGAGCGCCGCTACCGCAACGCGGTGCGCGATCTGCTGTTTCGCAGCTACCGCACCCATTCCCATCTCGATTGGCAGGAAACCGATCAATGGCTGGACGAGGGCGAGGACTACCCCGCCCGGTTGATCTGGCAGAACTCCCGGCTGCAAGGCATTGTCGCCACTTCCGCGCCGCTGAACCACACCTGCTGGCTGCGGCTGGCCGCGGTCAGCGATCACGCCGACGCGCAGACGATTTTGACGCTGCTGTGGGACGATCTGAAGCAGGAGCTTCGCGCCCACGAGGTTCATACCGTCGCTTTGCTGGTAATTCGCAACTGGATCGCCGCCTATACGACCCTGCTCGGCTTTCACTTCGTCGAGGAAATCATCACGTTTCGGCGCGCGCAGCAGACGGTTCCCGATCTCGCGCCGCCCGGTCTGTCGATCCGCAGCACGCAGGCAACCGATCTGCCCGCGATTCTGGCGGTGGACAATCAAGCCTTCGCTCCGCCGTGGCAGATGGACGCCGAGGAACTGCGGCAGGCGCAGCGGATCGCCGCGTCGTGTACGGTGGCGCAGGTGAACGGCGAGATCGTCGGCTACGAACTCAGCACCTTGTATTTCGACGGGGCGCATCTGGCGCGGCTGGCGGTCGCGCCGCAGGTGCAAGGGATGGGTGTGGCGCGCGCGCTGCTGATCGACGCGCTGCACCGATTCGAGCGGCGGGGCGTCTACTCGATGACGGTGAACACGCAGTCGAGCAACCTGCGCTCGCAGAACCTGTACACGGGCTTCGGCTTCGAGCGCACCGGGTACGATCTGCCGGTGTGGATGATCGATTTGTAGGGCGATAACGGTTAGGGGTCGGTCGGTATGGTAGGGGCATGGCGCTGCCATGCCCGTGCTGGTGAGACACGATTTACCAACCGCGACGAGGCGTTTACCCAACAACCCATCACCAACCGCTCCTAGCTCAGCGACATGAGCGCGTCTCGGTAGGCATTGGCTTCCTGAGTTGTGAGCGCGGCGTTCAACTGAAGCAGAACGTTGGCGTTGACGTAGACGTAAACCACGTCGCGGCGAGTATCCGAACTACTGCGCAGCTTGTCGATATAGGTCTGCCATGCCTGCAACTGATCGGGGGTCGCAAACACGATGATCTGTGCCCCGGCGGGCGCGATGCGCGGGATTTCGAAGATATAGCGGTCGCTGAACTCACTGGGTGCGCCGCGCCCCTGCACCACCATCTGCTTCTGCGGGTTTTGGACTTCCAAGCCCGCCCGCGCGAAGGCATCGAACACGTCCTGCGAGGTGTAACGGTTAAACGGGACGGTCGTCGGTTGAGGCGGACTCAGCACACCACAGCCGACCGCGAGCATTGCCAAGAGCAAGAGAGCAAGGTATTGTTGACGCATTTCGACACTCCGTTGCGGACGTCCTACTAGGAATTATACGAAAATGACCGTCGTTTATCACGAAGAAGATGGCGACCTCAGCGTTCTCGCCGGAAAACGTGTCGGAATCATCGGTTACGGCAACATGGGCTGCCCGGTCGCGCTCAACCTGCGCGACAGCGGAATCGAGGTGCTGGTCAGCGAGCCGCGCGCCGAAAAGCAGGCAGAGGCGTTGCGTGAGGGCTTCATGCTCGTCGAAATCGAGGAGCTGGTGCGCGCGTCCGACGTGATTATGCCGCTGCTGCGCGACGAAGCCATGCCGAAAATCTATCTGGAGCAGGTATCGCCGCATCTGCGCCGCGATCAAGCGCTGGTGTTCAGCAGCGCCTATAACCTGACTTACGGCTTCATCGAAGCGCCGCCCTTCGTGGACGTGGGGTTGGTCTCGGCGCGAACGCTGGGCGCAGCGGTGCGCGAGCGCTACGTCTCCGGCGAGGGCTTCGCCAGCTTCGTGGCGGTCGCGCAGGACGCCAGCCGCCACGCATGGGAAGTGGTGCTGGCGCTGGCGAAAGCGATGGGCGCGCTCAAGGGCGGCGCGGTCGAAATCCGCTTCGAGCAGGAAACCGAACTCGACCTGTTCTTGCAGCAGGCGATTCTGCCGATCTTCCACTGCGCCGTGATCACGGCGGCGGAACTGCTGATGGAACAGGGCTATCCACCCGAAGCGGTGTTCACCGAACTGTACCTCTCCGGCGAAACCTCGGATTATCTGCGGCAGGCGGCGTATCACGGGCTGATGAACGCGCTCAATTTGCAGGGGCTTCCAGCGCAGTACGGCACGCTCAGTCGCTACGAGCGCTTCAACAACGCGCAGTTCCAGCGCATGATGGAGATCACGCTGGAAGAAATCCGCAGCGGCAAATTCGCGCAGGAATGGGCGAAGGAATTCAGCGCGGATTACCCCCGGCTGCGCCAACTGCTCAAGAACCGCAACAGCATGGACATGTGGGAACTGGAACAGCAGACGCTCGATCTGCTGCGGCAGCATAACGGTTTCGGAGGGTAACCGCAGCGCGTGGGCGATGTGACTACGACGTGACCCTTTGTCGCTTAAACCGACGACCCAATGAGAGACGTGTACGTCAATCTATAGATGAGTGGGGGCGATAATGCGCAGACGCCGAATCGCGGGGATCAGCCTGATCGTGGTCGCCTTCGTCTTGCTATTCGGATTCATCGTATTTCCGGTCATACCACAGTTTGCCAATAGCCCTGTGTTCGACAGCGTTCTTGGCGCCGTTCTGTGCCAGCCTAACGAAACGCTCGTGCGCGAGCAGTACTCGCAGACCTTCGGCAGCGAGCAGAACTTTTCGATGAATGCGTACTGTCAAGACGCGAAAGGGAACCGCACCGATGTGACCGGCAAGTGGACGGAGATCGGAGTGGTGGGCTTTATCGTCCTGTTTTTGCTGGGCATGTACATCACGACCGGCACCTTGCCCGAAAACCAAAAGCGGAAACGCACGCCGGACGATTCGGACAAGGCATTTCGCATTACGCCCGAACAGATCAGCGAGTACAGGCAAAAGAGTCGCGCACAACACGCCTCGGCGGATGGGTCGGTTCGAGTCGTCGCCAACGGCAGCTTCTCCCTCGACCCTTCGAGCAACAAGGGTGACTTCAGCGATAAGCTGAGGCAGATTCAGAAAGCGCACGACAATGGGCTGATCTCGACAGAGGAATACGAGCGTCTGCGACAAGAAATCCTCGACAACATGGGATAATCAGCCGGGTTCAGAGAGAAACCGGGCGAGCGCCTGCCAGTGGGCGAGGTTCCAGAAGCCGCTGGCGGCGCCGGACGTGGACGGCAGCACGAACACGGTCGCGCGGGCGAGTGGCTCCGGCTGCTTGCCGTAAACCACGCTTCCGCCGTAAAACGCCCCCGCCGACTTCTTACCGTTGAAGGCGAGGACGCGCGGCGCGGCCGCCTCGATTTTTAGGCGCAGAGCGTCGGCGTCGAAGTGGGCGCGGCGCAGCCCCTTATCCGCGCCGGAGTAGGTCTTGGCGATGTCGGTCAGCCCGATGCCGTACTGGGGCAGCAGGTCAAATTCCTGCGGATCGAGCAGGCGGGGCGTCAAGCCGATCTGGTAGATCGTCCGCCAGAATTTGTTGCCCCGCCCCGCATAATACGCGCCCACCTGCGCGGATCGCGTCCCTGCCGCCGAACCGCAGAAAATCACCTTCAGCCCGGCGACGACTAAATCAGGCAGAACGTGCGCGCCGCTCACTCGGCAGGCGTTTCCTTCGTCGGCTCCTGCTCCGGGAAGCGCAGGACGCGGAAGGTCTCGGCGTATTCCACGCCCACCCCTTTGCCGCCCTCGTGATCCGCTTTGGTGATCCATTCGCGGACATCTTCGCCAAGCTGCGAGCGGTGGCAAAGCAGCGCTTGCAGCTTGCGATCATGCACGGTCGTGATGTCCACCGCGAGGTTCGGCTTTTCGGTGAGGTTCATGTACAGTTCCTCGACCTTCCACGGCTCCAAGCCATCTGCCAGCAGTTCGCGGAAGATCGGGCGCGACTCGGCGCTCGGAAAGAAGGCGTAGAGCGCCGCTTCCGCCGCCGCCCGGTGATCCGGGTGATTGATGTAACTCCCCTCGTCGCCCTCCCCTTGCAGCATGATGACGGTCGGGTCGTTGATCACCACCCGGTTGGGTCGAAGCTCGCGGATCAGGCGGGTGAGGTCGCGGCGCAGGTCAATGGTAGGCTCAAGCGTGCCGTCGGCGTAGCCCAAGAAACGCACGTCGGTCACGCCCGCGATCTTCGCCGCGTCGCGCTGCTCGGTCTTGCGCTGTTCGATAAGCTGCGCATAAACCGTATCCTTTTCGTTGCTGCCCGCCGAGCCATCGGTGACGAGGCAGTAGGTCACCTGCGCGCCCGCGTCAGTCCAGCGGCAGACGCTCCCGCCACAGCCGAATTCGATGTCGTCCGGGTGCGCCGCGATCACCAAAATACGCAGCGGCTTGGTCATTTCCGGTTCAAGCTGCATGAGATTCCCTATTGTTGAGACGAGTGTCGCTTTATTAAACCGCCGAGACGCCCAAACCAGCAAGTCGAATGGTTTCCGTCCATTGGAGCGAGGTGATTTTAATGTCGTTCTTAAGATTCCGTGCTAGGCTGATTTCCGGTACTTGGGGTCAACCGATGATAAGGAGCGTCGATTATGCCGGGCAAGAAAAGCAGTGGACGTTTCACCCAGAAAGAAGACCGTCAGGCGGAACACATCAAAGAGAGCGAGAAGGAACAGGGACGGTCGGAGCAAGACGCGGAGCGGATCGCCTACGCGACGGTGAACAAGGAAAAGAGCAAAAAGAAGAAGTAAGGTCGGATCGGGGCGTTCTGGTGAGCGCCCCGATGGTTCTTACGAGCGCAGTTCGACTTCGGGGAAGCGGCGCACCTCCGCGAAGAACAAATCGCGGTAGCCGAGCGCGTCGGCTTCGGTTTCGCCCTCGAAGCGCATACTCAGCACCGGCTCGGTGTTGCTGGCGCGCAGCAGCCCCCAACCGCGCGCGAAGCGCACCCAAATCCCGTCGATGCTGGTCACTTCCCCTTCGCTTTCGAGCAACTCCTTGACCGCCGCGATCACTTCGTCTTTGAGAGCGTCGGGGCAGTGAGGGCGATACTCCGGCGTGCTGTAGAGGGTCGGGAAGGCGGCGTTGAGGGTCGAGAGCGGCATCTGCGCCGCGCCGATCAACTGGAGCAGCCGCCCAGCAGCGAAATAGGCGTCGTCGTAGCCGTAGTAGTCTTCGGCAAGGAAGATGTGACCGCTCATTTCCCCGCCGATCAGCGCGCCGATCTCCGCCATTTTCGCCTTGACCAGCGAATGCCCACTCGCCCACATCACCGGCATCCCGCCCGCTTTGGCGATCTCGTCAAATAAGACCTGACTGCTCAGCACGTCGGCGACCACCTTCGCGCCGGGATGCCGCCGCAGCATATCGCACGCCAGCAGGGTCAGCACCCGGTCGGCGGCGATCAGATTGCCCTGCTCGTCCACCACGCCCATGCGGTCGGCGTCGCCGTCGAAGGCGATGCCCACGTCCGCGCCGACCTCGCGCACCTTTTCGGCGAGCGCGCGCATGTTCGCCGGAACCTGCGGATCGGGCTGGTGATTGGGATAGCTGCCATCCAAGTCGCAGAACAACTCGGTGACGTGATGCCCCCACGCCTTGAGCAGGCGCGGTCCGAAGGCGCCGCCGGTTCCATTGCCGCCGTCCACCACCACCTTCAGCGAGCGCGGCATCCGCAGGCGCGGCACCACGTCCACGATGTACTCGACCAGCGGCGCGTCCTTCACGGTGATCATCTCGTAGCCGCCGTTGAAGTCGTCGTCCTCGATCAACCCGCGCAGCGCTTGAATCCCGTCGCCGAAGATGTTACGCGCGCCCACGCACAGCTTGAAGCCGTTCTGATCGGGCGCGAGGTGGCTGCCCGTGACCATCAGCCCGCCGACATTGCCCGCTCGCACCGCGTGCCAGTAGAGGATTGGCGTCGAAGTCAGGCGAATGTCGATGACGGCGCAGCCGCTCTCCTGCAAGCCGCGAATGGCTGCCTGCGCCAACGCGGGCGACGAGCGGCGGTTGTCCCGCCCGACGATCACGACCTGCGTCCCCTCGACCCGATCCAGATAGGTGCCGAATGCCAGCCCGATCAGGCGGGCGGCGTCGGGGGTCAGCGGCGGATCGTCGCCCTCAGCCGTCCCACGAATATCGTATTTCTTAAACAAGCGTGCGCTAATTTCTGCCATAAACCTCCAGTTCTCAGGACTGAGGTTCGAGGACTGAGGACTGAGCCGATATTCTGCTTTTCCTCAGTCCTCAGCACTCAGTCCTCAGTCCTCTGCTCAACCACCACAATTTCCTGCTTGACGTAGATGCGGGCGCGGTTGGTCACGTCTTGATGCACGTGGGTGCCCGGTCCGACCTGCGCGTATTCGCCGATTTTAACGCCGGGCATAGTCATCACGTCCACCGAGAGAAACGCGCCCTGCCCGACCATCGCGCCGAGCTTGTCGCGCCCGCTGTCGATCCGCTGCCCCTTGACTATGCTCGGCACCGAACCGCGATCAATCCGCAGATTGGCGGTGGTGCAGCCCGCCGAGAAATTCACCTCCGGCGCGAACACCGAGTCCAGCACGCGGCAGGCGTGCATGTCACAGTGATCGCTCACGTAGCTGCGCGCGACTTCGGTCGTGAAGCCGACGCTGCAATAGTTCAGCACCATCGACTGCCGAACCAGCGCGTTGTTGCCGACAATGGTGTTCGCGCCGATGTAGGCGGGTCCCACCACCGCCGCGCCGGGGAATATCTTGGCGTTTTCGCCCACGTAGATGTTCCCGACCAACGACGCGGTTTTGGCGACGGTGGCGCTTTCGGCGACCACCTGCCCCTGAATTTTCGAGAGGAAATACTCCATCACATCCAGCACGTGCCACGGATACTTGAGCGCCTTCCACACGCCCTGATAGGGCACGACGCGGTAGACGTGCTGCTTCATCAGCGCATCCATCGCCCGCTCGTAGTGATCGTCGGTCTGGACGCCGCTGGCATATTCGGCGCGCAGGGCGTCCAGCAGCTCGTGAGCGCTGCTGTGAATGTGCGCCACGATGTTGACCAAGTTGCTGGGGCGGTTCGCCGCGCCCGGCTTCTCGACGATCCCGGTGATCCGCCCGTCCGGGTTGACGATCAGGTAGCCGCCGGGAAAATAATCCTCGCGCTCGTACCCGGCGATGTAGGTCGCGGTCGGGTCGCGCTGATAAGCATTGAGCATGTCGATGTGCAGTTGATCGTCCACCACGTCATGCACCTGCACCACGTAGAGCGCGGTGCCGGGTCGGGTGGGCAGCGCGGGCGCGGCTTGCAGTAGCGCGTCGCCCATGCCCTTCGCCTCCGGC
This sequence comes from uncultured Chloroflexia bacterium, assembly GCA_963814185.1. GTDB lineage: Bacteria > Chloroflexota > Anaerolineae > Aggregatilineales > Phototrophicaceae > Flexifilum. The sequence continues at coordinate 2,753,669 of CAWFCF010000004.1, forward strand.
TGCACCACCACGCGGATCGACATGGACGCAAGCTGCGCCGCCATCGCGTTCGCGTCCTCGGCGTTGCCGGGGCTGGCGATGATCACCGCTTCCTGCAAGCCCAGCGCCTGAAAGCGGCGCAGTTGGCTGATCAAGAGCGGTTCGGTGCCGAAGCGCAGCAGCAGCTTCTCTCGCAGGGGCCACATGCGGGACGAGGTTCCGCCCGCAAGCACAACCAGTATCGGCATTTGCGCCATGAAGTGCGTATCCTTTGGATTTTATTCGTAAAACAGATGTATTCTAGCGCATCCGTGCCGGGCTTATCAAAACGTCAGTCTGGGTTCGGGCTTGTGGTACTATTGGACTCAAGTGGCGCTATTGAGGACAGCAGAGGGTCGTTACGCTGACAGTAGATACGGAGTCATGGGCAGGAGAAATTATCGATGAGCACTAACGGGCACAACGGCGAGACTGGAACCGACGCTCTGAAGCGTGGGCTGGCACAAATGCTCAAGGGCGGCGTGATCATGGATGTGGTGACGCCGGAGCAGGCGAAGATCGCCGAGGATGCGGGCGCGGTCTCGGTGATGGCGCTGGAGCGTATCCCGGCGGACATTCGCGCACACGGCGGGGTCGCCCGCATGAGCGATCCCGACTTGATCGACGGCATCATCAACGCCGTGACCATCCCGGTGATGGCGAAGTGCCGCATCGGGCATTTCGTGGAGGCGCAAATTCTGGAAGCCATCGGCATCGACTACATCGACGAGAGCGAAGTGCTGACGCCCGCCGACGAGGAGAACCACATCAACAAGCACAATTTCAAAGTGCCGTTCGTGTGCGGCTGCCGCAACTTGGGCGAGGCGCTGCGGCGGATCAACGAAGGCGCGGCGATGATCCGCACCAAAGGCGAAGCCGGAACCGGCGACGTGGTGGAGGCGGTGCGGCACGCGCGCGCGGTGCAAGGGCGAAATCCGCCGTCTGACCTCGATGGACGAGAACGAGTTATTCAGCCTACGCCAAGAACATTCAGCGCGCCCTACGATCTGGTGGTCGAGACGGCGAAGCTGGGTCGGCTGCCGGTGGTCAACTTTGCGGCGGGCGGCGTGGCGACTCCCGCCGATGCCGCGCTGATGATGCAGTTGGGCGTCGATGGCGTGTTCGTCGGGTCAGGCATCTTCAAGAGCGGCGATCCCGCCAAGCGCGCGAAGGCGATTGTGGAGGCGGTCACGCACTTCAACGATCCTGACGTGCTGGCGCAGGTCAGCCGGGGGCTGGGCGAGGCGATGGTGGGCATCAACGTGAGCGGGATGCCGGAAGCCGACAAGATCGCCGGACGCGGGTGGTAGAACCGCCGATTTCAAAACGCAAAAGCCGGGACAGCGTTCGTCCCGGCTTTCTATTTCCGCTGATTTTATGCCCCGGCTAAGCGACGGCGACTTCGAGCGACTGGATCGGCGGCAGGAAGTCCGCCAGAACTTCCCAGCTATCGCCGTCGTCGCGGCTGTAGAAAAGCTGCCCGGTGTCGGTCCCGGCGTAGAGACCTGCGGGTTCCAGATTGTCCGCGACCATCGCCTCGCGCAGCACGACCACGTGGGCGTTGGCGGGCAGCCCGGTAGTGATCCGCTGCCAATTCTCGCCGCCGTCGCGGCTGCGCCAGACCGCCGCCTGATTGTTCACGCTCATGCGGAACTGGTCGCTTTCTTCCAGCATCACGTAGATGGTTTCCGGCTGGTGGGGATGCACGACGATGGGGAATCCGAAGCGGCTGGGCAGCTTGTCCTCGCCGATGTCGATCCAGTCGTCACCGCAGTTATCGCTGCGATACACGCCGCAGTGATTCTGCTGGAACAGCACGTCGGGGTTGGACGGATGCAGCGCCAGCTTATGCACACACTGCCCGAACTCTGGGTAGGTTTTCGCCGCGAAATCCGCCAAGACGTTCTTGTTGCGCGGATACCACGTTTGACCGCCGTCGTCGGTGCGGTAGACGCCCGCCGCCGAGATCGCCACGTACATGCGGTTGGGATCGCGCGGGTCGAGGACGATGCTGTGCAGGCACAGTCCGCCCGCGCCGGGATTCCATTGACCGCGCTGCGGGTGATCGTACAGGCTCTCGTTGAGCACCCAGCTTTCGCCCCGGTCGGTCGATTTGAACAGCGAGGCGGGCTGCACTCCGGCGTAAAGCACGTTCGGCTCGTCGTCCCTGCCCGGCTGAATGTTCCAGACCTTGATCACCTGCTCCGGCGTTTCCGGGATCGGGCGTCCCGAATAGGACTCTTCAGGCGTGCCGCCCGGTCTGCCCGACTTGGACGGTCGCGCGAACCGGGGCGGCGTCGGGCTTTGCGTCCACGTCTGCCCCAGATCATCGGAGTAGTGGGTGGTCGCGCCGAACACGAAGTGCTCCACCGCCGCGTGCAACCGCCCGTCACGCGGGTCCATGACCATGTGCATCGTGTTCCAGCCTTTGAACATGATGTCGCTGACCGACCACGACTTGCGGTCTTGATCGCTGCTGAAAATGAAACCGCCCTTTCGGGTTCCGACCAGAACTCTCACTTTCGGATCAGCACTCATTTGAAAATCTCCTTACGTTGCAAGACAAGGCGTGACGGACAGACAAAACACTTGCGTGACCGGATAGACCATCTCAATTGAACCCATGCAGCATAGATCATAATATAGCACAAATGAGCGGTTTTGGCACGAGTGTGCTGAAATCGATGGCAAGTTAGGGGATTCCACGGCTTGAAACGCGACCACCGCGAGCGATCTCGCATTCCAATCGCACGCTGTAACAGCCGAAATGAACAATTCTCCGCACGAGACGGCGAAAGTCGGTCAAGTATGCCGACTAAAAAGGCAAGGGAAACGAATTCCGCTTACAATGGGAACTACTGGTCAATGGTCACACAAAGGATGCCGCTCATGAATGGAAGCAAGCGTTGGCTTTTGGCGCTGCTGATCGCGGCGCTGATCGGCAGCTTCACCGTCAGCGCTCAGGGCAGCAATGGAACCGTCGTCTTTGGGCAGCCGCTGGTCGCGCAGCTCGCGGGGGGTCAAACGGCGGATTACGATTACACCGCTTCGTCGCCGAGCCAGATCACGCTTCAGGCGTTCAGCGACGGCGCTCAGCCGACCATTACCGTGCTGAGCAACGGCGCGGTGGTCGCGCAGGAAACTAACAGTACCAACGCACACACCGTCACGTTGGTCAGTATCCTCAACACCGGATCGTATGTGGTACGGGTCGGGACGGCGAACAATTCCAGCGGCTTAGTCGTGCTGGTGCTGCAAGTCGAAACGCCGATCACCGCGTCAACGCTCACGCCGGGTATCCAGAGCAAAGGCGTGCTGACCACCGAGCAGCCGCTGGCTCTGTACACCCTCCCGGCGCTGAGCGAACCCGCCTATCTCTACGTTGACAGCGATTCGCCGGACAGCGGCGTCGCCGTTCGCCTGATCAACAGCGACGCGGGCACGGTCAGCGGCGAGATCACCAGCGATCTGCTGGGCGCGCGCTTCCAAATTCCGGCGGGCAGCACCGTGTATCAGGTGGAAATTCAGCAGGGCACGTCGGGCGCAGATCAGTCCTACAAGGTCTGCTTGGCGGCGGTGAGCAGCAGCGGCTGTGCGGGCGCAGCCGAAACCGTCCCGGTGGCGCAGCCAACCGTTCAGCCTCCGGTTCAGACCGAGGAACTGGTGCAGCCGGGCGCCCCGCAAGACTGCCTCGTGACCCCTGCCAACAGCGCGGTCAATATTCGCCAGTCCGCGACCACCAACTCGATCATCGAGGGCACGCTGGCGCGGGGCGACAGCGCCAACGTGATCGGCATCTCACCGGACGCGCAGTTCTATAACGTCCTTTATCAGGGGATCAACGGCTGGGTCTCGCGCTCGGTGGTGAACAGCAGCGGAAACTGCTCGAACATCCTCACCATCAACCCGCCGCCGCCGATTGCGCCGCAGGTACAGCAGTCCCAACCGCCGGCGACGCAGCAGCCAGTCCAGCAGCCGAGCGGTCCCTGCACGATCGTGATCCAGCAGCCGACCTACGTCTACAACACCACCACCGCCATCGTCGACTACCTGTTCGATCAGGTGCAGCCGGGTGTCCAATTCACGCCGAACGGCAAGCTGGCGGACGGCTCGTGGTGGAATTTCCTCGACTACGGAATCCTCACGTGGATTCCGTCCAGCGCCTTCAGTAATGGCGCGCAGCTCACCGGCGATTGCAGCGGCATCCCGGTGGTCTCCGCCCCGTAAGTGCGGCGTTTCAGATCGGGTGTGTCCGTTTCGTGGACACACCCGATTTCAGGCTACTGCCCGTAACGTTGATTGAGGAACGCCGTCACCCACGCCAGCGGCGCATTCCAGTTGATGGCGACTTCGTTGGTGGAATAGGACGCCAGCACGTCGAGGTAGCGCTTGGAGGTCGGGCGCGAGGCGATCTCTGGCACCTGAGCAGCGGGGTCGGCGGGATGGGCATTGGGTCCGCCCGCGATCACGCCCGGCGGCACGATGGGGTAGCCGAGAGTCGGCTTGTCCGCCCAGAAGCGGTGATGCGGGTGCTGCAGGGTGTCGGTGCCGTAGTCCGATACGAAGCTGAAGTTCAAGCCGTTGCGTCCGAGCGCGTAATCCGCCGTCTCGGTGACGCTGTTCAGGTAGCGCGAGTCACGGGTGAGGCGGTAGGCATACGCCATCACCATCGCGTTGTTGAGCAGGTCGGCGTTTGATCCCCACGCATAGCCATTGGGCGGCATGGCGACCCGGTAGCCTTCGCGCGCGGTCACGGCGACGTAATTGTCGGCGATGCTGATCAGCAGCTTATTCACTGTCTGCTGCTCGTCGGCGGAGAGGCGATCCGGCGCGAGCGCCAGCGTCATGCTTCCCAACACGCCCACGTCGCCCCAGTGGATCGCGGTATCCTGCCCGTCATGGAACTGCCCGGCGAAATAAGGCGAGCTGACCAGAAAATCGTGATAAACCGGGTCGCCGGTGGTGACGTAAAGCTCGGCTGCCGCCCAGAAGAACTCGTCGTCCACGTTGGCGTCGTTGTAATCGCCGCCGCCCTGACCGGGAATGCTGCCATAAGTGAAGATCGGGTTGTCATTGGCTGCCTGCCACGCGCGCTGAGCAGCGGTGAGGCAGCGGTCGGCGAAAGCGGGGTCGAAGGCGCTCCAGACGCGGGCACACTGAGCGGCGGTCGCGGCAAGATTGAGGGTCGCGGCGGTGCTGGGCGGCATCAAGAAGCGCTCGTTGCTGGCGACCGTCTGGGTGACAGGCTTGATGGGCATGGCGTCCCACGCGCGAGTGTGCAGCTTGTGGAATGCCATGCCCGCCTGCGGTTGCCCCTCTGGAACCTGCATCTCCAGCAGGAAGTTCATCTCCCACCGAGCTTCGTCGAGAATATCCGGGACGCCATTGTTGTTTTCGGGGATGTTCAGGTCGCCGTCGCTGTAGGCGGGCGAATTGAACTCGTACTGGTTGACTAGCGTCCATTCCGAAATGCCGCCGTTGACCACGTACTTGCCGTAGTCGCCCGCGTCATACCAGCCGCCGCTGGCGTCGATCCGATAATCGCAGCCGTTCCAGAATCGACCGCTGGCGTCGAAGCCCTGATAGCAGGTCACGCTGCTGTCGCTGAGATGCCCGGCAGGACGCGCCCAATCTCCGGCGTACTGCGGCGTTAGCTCGATCCCGCTGCGGCTGAGATAGAAGTAGTGCAGGGCGTCGTCGGCGAGCGCGGCATAAATGTCGCTGCCGATGCGGAACGGGTAGCTGCTGGTAGCGCCGATTTGAAGCGTGTAGGTTCCCGGCGTGGTGAAATCCGAGAAGTCGATCAAGTGGACGAAATCCTGCGAGGCTTGATCGCGGAAGCCGGGCAAGGTCTGCCCGGTGGCGGCGGCTTGACCGCTGTTCGCGTCGACCAGCGACCACGTGAAGGCTTGATCGGTCGCATCCTGCGTGGGATAAACCGCGATCTTCTCGCCGTCCGGGAAGTAGCCCACCTGATTGACGGCTATGAACTCGGTTTGGCTCTGGGCACCGACGCCCACACTTAACAGGAAAATCAACAAGATGAGGAAGAAGTACGCCATTTTTTTCACCTAAAACTCTCCGCTCTAAGTCGTTGGGAGCGCTCCCGATGCCAGTATAGCGCGCTTCGACTTCGAGCCACAAGCGCAAGCAGCAGCCGTTCGCCCGCCACCCAAGCGATTGCGCGGCGGATTGGAAGTAAAAAGTGAGGAATTTCCTGTCCTAGACGGTGCATATCACCCTGTCCCACGTGAAAGAATTGACCGGATAATAAAATTGGGCAAAAAGCGCGGCATCAATGGGCGCGAGGACGATCTACGATGCGATGGCTTGAATCAATCTTGCTCTGGTACCGGGGGATACTGGCGGATTTCTGTCTGAGACAGGGGAGCGCCTATCTGCTGCGCGAGCACAACGACTACGCGCTGAAGGCGTGCAATCAGGCGCTCGAATTCAACCCCTGTCTGGCGGAAGCCTATGCTAAACGTGGGCGGGCGCGTTACCGCCTCGGCGATCACACCGGGGCAGTCGCCGATTTCACGGCGGCGCTGCGGCTGGAACAGCGGCGCGCGGACGTGTTTCTGAATCGGGGGCTGGCGCACTTCGCCAACGGCGAGATCGAAGACGCGATGGGTGACATCAACCTCGCCATCTACTACGATCCGCAGCAGGGACGCGCCTACAGCAGCCGGGGGCTGGTCGAGGAATATATCGGCAACCCGAATGCTGCGGTCGCGGACTACACCGAGGCGATCCACTTTAATCCCGCCTGCGAACTGGCGTATAACCGTCGCGGCAGGGTGCGCGCCGATCAGGGGAACTATACCGGCGCGATTGCCGACTACCAGCATTATCTGGCGCTGGGCGGCGGCACGCGGCACGGCGATCAGTCGCGGATCGAGGCGATGATCGCGTCGATGCGCGGGCAGATGGAACAGCACGCCGCTGCCGTCTGACCCCTGATAAACCGGGTACGCTTGGGACTTGACCGCTCCCCTACTCTGCGGGAAGATAACCATGAGTAGGAGGCGGTTGGACTCAATGCGAATCGGCGTATTGGCGCTGCAAGGCGCGTTCATTGAACACGAGAAAATGCTGCGCTCGCTGGGCGTTGAAGCGGGCGAGGTACGGATGCCGCACCAGCTCGAGGGGCTGGACGGCTTGATCATCCCCGGCGGCGAAAGCACCACCATCGGCAAACTGGCAACTGAATACGGATTGATCGACCCGCTGCGGGAGTTCGCGCGCAGCAAGCCCACGTGGGGAACCTGCGCGGGCATGATCTTCCTCGCGCGGGACATCGGCATCGACCGCCAGCCGATCCTCGGCGTGATGAACGTTGTCGTGAACCGCAATGCCTTCGGGCGGCAGATCGACAGCTTCGAGGCTGACCTGAACATTCGACCACTCGGCAGCCCGCCGTTCCACGCGGTCTTCATTCGCGCGCCAGTGGTCACGGAGGCAGGCACCGGCGTCGACGTGCTGGCGCAGTTAGGCGATGGGCGGATTGTCGCCGTGCAGCAGAATCACCTGCTGGCGACCGCATTTCACCCGGAACTGACCGGAGATTCTCGGCTGCACCGCTATTTCATCCAAATGATCGATCAGGGCGCGTAAATCGTGCAAATTTGCCGTTTGCAAACGGTGACTTCATGATACAATACGCGCGCTTTAAGCTACAATGACTTCAGTATCCGTTTATAGTCTGGCGGGCGAACCCATGACCAACTACGATCCCTTTATGAACGGTGTCGATTTCACTAACGACGACGAGCTGCTTGAGGACGATTTCGAGGATATGGACGACTACGAAGAAGCTGACGAGGAATTCGAGGACTTCGAAGACGAGGAAGAGGACTTCGACGACGACCTTGACGAGGACTTCGAGGATTACGAAGACGAGGAAGAGGACGACGACTTCGAAGAAGACCTCGACGAGGACTTCGAAGAAGACGAAGAAGACGAAGATATAGACGAAGACGACTATTGATCCGCGTGACGGCTCGGTGGTGGTTCGTCCTGCTGGCGCTGGTCTGGACGACAGGCATTGCGTTCGGGCAGGAGAGCACCCCCGCCTTCGGCGCGATCACCACGCTTGAGGCGGGCGATTTTCGCGCGCTTGCCGTCACCCAAGCCGGGGATCGACTGCTGGTTGCCGACGGCGAAAATCAACAGGTTCGAGTCTACGATTTCACCGACCCGTCTCAGCCGGAACTGCTCACGTCGCTGGACGTAAGCGGGACGCCGGTGCTGCTGGCGGGTTGCAAGAACTACGGAATCGTCGCGGAAACGACCGACGGCGACACCGATACGGTCGAGGTGATCGCTCCGGCGCTGCCCTATCCCAACGTCCCCTACATGGCGGGTCATCTGTACATCGACATTCCGAAAAGCCCGCTCACGCTGGCGCTCTCGCCGGATAACAAGTGGGCGATCCTGGTCGGGGCGAACGATTACACCCTGATGTCGATCAACGGTGCCGACGACATGACGGCGCTCCCGGTGAACGAGACCTTTACCGACGCGGCGCTGTCAGAGACGACCGCCTATTGGCTGCGCGACCAGAACCTCGCCTCTGCGCCGCTGGATCAGCTTGAAGCCATGCAAGCCAGCCTGACGCTACCGCTTGACGGCACGCCGTCGCTGGTCACGCTTGCGCCCAACAAGGGCGTGGTGGTGGTGGACGACACCCGGCTGATCTTCTTCGACCTCAGCACGCTGGAAGTCATGGGCGAATTCACGGTCACGGGCAAGCCGATCACCAGCGTTCACTTCTTGACCAAAGCTGACGGCACCGAATATCTGCTGGTCACGCAGCAGGACTCCAACCGCATCCAGATTTTGGACACCCGCGACCTAGCGAAGGTCGCCGCCCTCCCCGACTCGCCCACGATGGACAGCCCGATCCGCGCGCTGACGGTCTACGACCAGTACATGATCGCCACTGACGGTGTCTCCATCAGCATTTTCGCCGCCTAGCATCGGTTTCCCTGCGCTTTAAATCCATTCAACCACTCCGCGACGAAAGCTATCCCTGTAGACGAGGGCTTTTTCTATATCGTCACCAGCGAGCGCTTCGAGCATCCCTGATTTCTGGGTGACTCCTCACACAGACTTGATCGACGCCTCGACTCACTGGCAGTCTCACGTCCATACGCTGTCGAGCAAAGGAGCTAACCCGCATGTCGTACCTGTACGTTCACGAAAAAGTTGCTGACTATTCGAAGTGGCGCCCGGTCTATGATTCTCTAGCCAGCGCCAAACAGTCACGTGGTTTAATCAAGGCGGATGTCTTCCAGAATGCGTCCGATCCGAATGAGATTGTGCTGGTGGAAAGTTGGAATTCACTGGACGCTGCCCGATCATGGGGGCAGGCGCCGGAACTCCGCGAAGCTATGCAGAAGGCAGGTGTGATCCCGCCGCCGGTCATTTTGTACCTTGAAAACGCCTGATCCCCGATCCTGACCGCGTAATCGTCGTGGTTCATGGCTCGCCCTCACCCATGAACCACAACCATCTGGGACGGAGATTTTCCCTCACAGACAGCCCGAAACCCGCCTGAAAATATTCATTACTCCTTCACTTTTCAGGGCTTTACACCCCCTTGAAATCGGTGTACAGTAGTCGTGTCAGGTGGGGAACCACCCGATCTTTGATCGTTCGTTCAAGCGAAGGTTTCAATGAACGCTGGTAGTAGTTCTAGCGAACAGCCGCCTTCATTATCTGGCGGCGATAACGTTCGCCTGTGCTGACCCCGTAAGACCTCTATCCGGGTAACGCGCAGCGCGTTATTGCCGACCCTGCCCGGCAGGGAAACACGCCCGGATAATGAACCCTGTTCCAAGACGACAAACGCATACATTGCCATGCCGGAAGGATGACTCGATCCTACGGCACAGTCTCTTTGGAGGGGTACTATGTATAACGATCTGCTGCTCAACCGCTTAGTCGCCCCTGTTGACAGCGATGACGAGGAAATCCAGGAATTGATCGACGAGATCGAGGAACTGGATAGCCTACTCAGCCCCGAAGCACAAGAACTGATTCGTGATCTGCGTCCCTACATCGTCACCGACGACGTGTACGAGGACATTGACGAACAAGCGACCTTCGGCGAGCGCATCGCGGATCGGCTTTCGATCTTCGCGGGCAGTTGGAAATTCATCATCATGTTCGGCGTCATCATGCTCGTCTGGATCAGCGCGAACGTCTACATGGGCACTCACGCCTTCGACGCGTTCCCATTCATTCTGCTCAACCTCACGCTCAGTACACTGGCGGCGCTGCAAGCCCCCGTAATTTTGATGGCGCAGAACCGACAGTCAGCTAAAGATCGGGCGGTTGCTCAGAATGATTTCCAAGTGAATTTGAAGAACGAAGTCGAAATCGCCGACCTGCACCGCAAAATGGACATGATGACCGACGCGCTCGGCATCCAGACCAAGCTGGTGAATGCGCTGGTGGAAGCCCGCCGCAAAGAATTGAGCGCGACCGTCCGCATGATGGAACACGCGCGCAGCGACAACCATAACGGATCAGGACACTGATCCGGCAGCTTTCTGCCCGGATTAATCCCATCGCACTTCGGTAGTGCGGCATTCGCCATGATGCCGTGGCTCGGTTGTCCCTGCCTTCGAGGTCTGGCATCATGCGAACACCACGTCTGTTTCAAGTTGGACAAATTTGGCAAAACACCTTCACGCGCGGCGATCTGGTGGTACTGGGCGGCGTGGCAGCGGTGGTTTATTTCGGCGTGCGGCTGGCGTTCGCCACGCCCGCCGCCGTGCAAGGTCCCAGCATCTCGCTGGAAGCGTCCGCCCTGCCGTGGTACGCGCTGCTTTCGGTGGGGCGCATGGCGATTGCCTACGTCGCCTCGCTGATCTTCGCGCTGGGCTACGGCTGGTTCGCGGTGCAAAATCCACGCGCCGAGCGGGTGCTGCTGCCGCTGCTCGACATCTTGCAGAGCATCCCGATCCTGTCCTTTCTGCCGGTGGTGCTGCTCAGCTTGACGGCGATCCTGCCGCAGGGCTTCGCGGTGGAACTGGCGTCCATCGTGCTGATCTTCACCAGCCAAGTCTGGAACTTGATCTTCGCGTGGTATCAATCGCTGATCACCACGCCGAAGGAACTGCGCGAAGCCAGCGCGACCTTCCGCTTAAACAATTGGATGCGGCTCAAGACGCTGGCGCTGCCCTTCGCCGCCAACAGCCTGATCTGGAACAGCATCATGAGTTGGGCGGGCGGCTGGTTCTTCCTGATGGCTGCCGAGATTTTCACGGTGGGCAGCCGTGACTTTCGGCTGGCGGGGCTGGGCGCGTATTTGCAAGCCGCTGCCAATCAGGGCGACGTGCGGGCGATTTTGCTCGGCATCGTCACGCTGGTGCTGGTGATCATCCTGTTCGATCAACTGCTGTGGCGTCCGCTGCTGACGTGGGCGGATCGGTTCAAGGTGGAGATGGTCGCCACCGACGACTCGCCCAGTTCGTGGTTCTACGATCTGGTGGTCGATCTCGCATCTGCTGGCGCTGCTGAGCGAGCGGGTGCTGCATCCGGTCGCCGAGCGGCTGGACACATGGTCGATCCGGCGTTTCCCGCCGCGCGACAATCAAACGGAGCCAAGCGGCGGGCGAAGCTGGATCAGCCGGATCGTCACGCTGGTGGCGGCGGGAGCGCTGATCTACGCGATCTATCAGGCGGCGGGGATGCTGGTCACGCTCGACCTGTCCCACTGGCTGGAGATCGGCGTGGGGCTGCTGGCGACTCTGTTTCACGTCGCTGCGGCGCTGGCGCTGACCATGCTCTGGACGATCCCGGTGGGCGTGCTGATCGGGACGAATCCGCGATGGGCGAAATTCTTGCAGCCGATTGTCCAGATTCTCGCGTCGATCCCGGCGACGGCGATTTTCCCGGTGATCGTGCTGGCGCTGGTGCGGCTCTCCGGCGGGATGACGCTGGCGGCGATCCTGCTGATGCTGATGGGCACCCAGTGGTACGTGCTGTTCAACGTGATCGCCGGAGCCAACGCGATCCCGCAGGACATCCAGTACACGACCACGCTGCTGCAAATCAAGGGCTGGCAGCGCTGGCGCACGCTGATTTTACCCGCGCTGTTCCCCTATTTGATCACCGGAGCGATCACCGCCAGCGGCGGGGCGTGGAACGCCAGCATCGTGGCGGAGTACGTCGAATTCAACGGGCAGACGCTGCAAACGCAGGGCATCGGCGCGCTGATCGCCGGAGCGACCGCCTCCGGCGATTTCGCGCTGCTGCTGGCGGGCACGCTCGCCATGATCGTCACCGTCGTGTGCATCAACCGCTTCCTGTGGCGGCGGCTGTATCGCTTGGCTGAAGAAAAGTATCGGATGGAGTAAATCTATGGCGACTCAACCGCTGGTGCAGCTTGAACACGTGACCCAAGCCTATGGCAAGCAGCAGTTCGTGGCGGTCAAGGACGTGAACTTGACCCTCACCGAAGGCGAGTTCGTGGTGCTGCTGGGTCCTTCGGGCTGCGGGAAAAGCACGCTGCTGCGGATCATCACCGGATTGCAGCGCCCGACTGGGGGCGAGGTGATTTATCGCGGGGAGCCGCTGGTGGGCGTGAATCCCGGCGCGGCGATTGTGTTCCAGACCTTCGCCCTGTTCCCGTGGCTGACGGTGCAGGAGAACGTCGAGATCGCGCTCAAGGCGCGGGGCGTGCCCGAAGATCAGCGGCGCAAACGGGCGCTGGAACTGCTGGACAAGGTGGGCTTGGACGGCTTCGAGACCGCGTACCCGCGCGAGCTTTCCGGCGGGATGCGCCAGAAGGTCGGCTTCGCGCGGGCGATGGCGGTCGAGCCGGAGCTGCTCTGCCTCGACGAGCCGTTCTCGGCGCTGGACGTGCTGAGTTCGGAGAGCCTGCGCGGTGAACTGCTGGAACTGTGGGCGAACGGCGACATCCCCACCAAGCTGATCCTGATGGTCACGCACAACATCGAGGAGGCGATTCTGCTGGCGGATCGGATCGTGTTGATGGACAAGAATCCGGGGCGGGTAGTGGGCGATTTCACGGTGCCGCTGCCGCGCCCGCGCCTGCGCAAAAATGCCGCCTTCATCGAGGTGGTGGACAAAGTCTACGCGACGCTCGCCGGGCAGACCCAGCCGGACAGCATTGAGCTGGGCACCGCGCCGGGCGAGCCGGGCATCACCCGTCGCCTGCCGATGGTGAACATCAACGAACTCACGGGCTTGCTGGAACATCTCGACGAAATCCCCGGCGACAAGACCGACATTTACAAGCTCGCCAGCGAGCTGAACCTTGACTCGGATCACGTGCTGCAACTGACCGACTTCGCGGAACTGCTGAGCTTCGCTACCATCGCGCAGGGCGACATTTCGCTCACGGCGCTGGGTCAGACCTTCGCCGAAGCCGGGATTCTGGCGCGCAAGGGGATTCTGGCGACTCGGCTCAAGCGGCTGCCGCTGTTCCAATGGCTGCTCAAGCTGCTCAAGGCGGCGAACGAGCGGCGGATCGAGTGGGACGTGGTGCTGGCGGCGCTCTCGCTGGAATTCCCGCCGGACGAAGCCGAGCGTCAGTTGGACGTGGTGATCAATCTGGGGCGCTACGCCGAACTGTTCGCCTACGACGACGACGAGGAAGTGTTCTATCTGGAGCCAGAGCCGACACCGACAGGGTAAGGATTTTCAGCCGGGAGTTCACTCGTTCAGAACCGCCGCTTCGACGCAGCCGGTTTCCACGTTCCAACGGTAGATAGCCCTCTCGAAATCCACCGAGATGAGATGCTGACTATCTGGCAGCCAAGCGATGCGCACGAACGGCGGCATGTTTTCGTCAAATGCTCGGACGGGGATAGTATTATCGCCAGTCATGTCCCACAAATACAATCCGTTTTGCGTGCCGCGCGCCAGCCATTTTCCGTCCGGTGACCACTGGATGTCATAGACGTTGCCCGTACTTCCTGTGAGTGTCTTGATCATGTCTCTGCTGTTGACGTTAAAAACGGGCAGACGCTCACCAAACTCATCACCAGTCACAACTTCGTCACTCTTCGGAGACCAGCTGACAAACACGACCACTTTACTGGGCGATTCTAGTAACTGAGGTTCATTTTCTCCGAGTGTATAAAGCCGCAATGACCCTCCGGCGGTGTGGGATGCTGCTAAATAGTGACCGTCTGGCGACCATGACAGTAGATCCGTTAAATCTCCACTGAATGGGTCACGATGGTACAATCGAAAGGATGTATCCCTAGTTATATCCCATAACCAGATGTCACCATCCGGAGTCGCGCTCGCAATCGCTGAACTATCCGGTGACCAGGTCATGGTACTTACGCGGGTCTGGAGAAAATCGGTCAGTTGACCCTGCGCCACGTCCCAGATTTGGATGCCATTGAGTGGGAACGGACGATCAGGACTGTCAAACACATAGTAGGTGGCTGCCAGTTGATTACCATCCGGTGACCACGCAATACTGTTATATTGCCCAACATCGGTATAGCCCCCGCCATTCACATGTTGGATTCTTCCGTCCAGCGGGCTGGATGCTTCAAGCTGCTTTTGCACAACCAAAGTTTGGGGATCGTATAAAGTCAATGACTTTCCATCGGCGACCGCCAGCACCGAACCATCTGGACTGACAGCGAAAAAGGTTCCATATCGCACGTCATCCCACATTAAACCGCCCGCAGCCTCAATCTCAGTTTGCCAGCGTTCCTGATAAACTTCATTTTGAGGACAGATGGAAGAGTCTTGTGCCTGGAGGTTAGGGGCAAACACAAGGGTGAGCAGCACAGTCAGGAAAATAAATACACCGTTTCGCCGCACCAATTGAATTGCTCCTCTATATGATCTGCGTTCAGGGGAGTGAAAGGTTTGTTCCCGTTTTTCGGTTAGGATAATTTAACGAACGGGCACGCTCTCCGGGAAAATCTTGCCTGGGTTCAAAATGCCGTTGGGATCGAGCAGGTGCTTGATGCCGCGCATCACGTCCAGCAATTCGCCGTGTTCGCGCTCCATGAACATCGCCTTGCCGATGCCGACGCCGTGTTCCCCGGTCGCCGTGCCGCCCAGATCGAGCGCCTTGAGCACGATTAGCTCGTCCAGCTTGAGCGCGCGCTGGAACTCGGCATCGTCCTTGTAGGGGAACTCCACGTGAATGTTGCCGTCGCCCGCGTGCCCGATCATGTAGGCGGTGACGCCGTATTCCTGCTTGAGCTGCTCCACGTAGCCGATCAACTCCGGGTAGGCGCTGATCGGCACCGCCACGTCCATGATGAAGAAGCGGTGATCGGGCGCGGAACGCACCATGATTTCGTAGGAGTGGTGGCGCGCGTGCCAGAGCTTACGGCGCTCGGCGGTATCGGTGGTGGCGCGGAAGCCGACCGCGCCCAGTTCTTCGCAAATCTCGCGCACCGCCTCCAGCCCGGCTTGAAGCGTGTCCTCCTGCGCGGCGTGAAACTCCATGAACAGGGTCGGGTAATCCTGCAAATCGACGCCCTCGGTTTCGCGCAGCATCTTGGTGTGGGTCGCGTCGATGAACTCCAGCGCCGCCGGATCAAGCCCGCTGCCGCGCACTGCGACCACCGCCTCGACCGCCGCCTCGACGGTTGGGAAGGCGGCGAGCGCCGCGCTCATGTACGCCGGGACTGGCACCAGCTTGAGCGTCGCCTCGGTGATCACGCCGAGCGTGCCCTCGCTGCCGACGAACAGGTGCAGCAGATCGTAGCCGCTCGACTGCTTGATCGAGCGCGATCCGACCTCGATCAGCCGTCCGTCCGCCAGCGCGACTTCCATGCGTAACACATTGTCCTTGCTCGCGCCGTACTTGACCGTGCGAATCCCGGCGGCATTGTTCGCCAGCATCCCGCCGACGGTCGCGTTCGCGCCCGGATCAGGCGCGAAGAACAGCCCATAGCGCGCGAGTTCGGCGTTCAGGTCTTTGTGCCCGATGCCGGGCTGCACCGTCACCTGAAAGTCGTCGTTGTGGACGGCGACGATCTGGTTCATGCGCTCCAGCGACATCAAAATGCCGCCATAGACCGGGATCGAGTTGCCTTCCAGCCCGGTGCCGACGCCCCACGCCGTCACCGGGACGCGGCGCTGATTGGCGAGCTTCAGCACGTCGGCGACGCCGCCCGCCGTCACCGGGAACACCACCACCTCGGCGGCGTGCGCGGCGTGATGGGACTGGTCGCGGGCGTGTAGGTCGATGTCCGCCTGCGCGGTGCTGACGGCATCGTCGCCCAGAATGGCGCGCAGTTCAGCGATCAGGTCGGGGGTTACGAGGTTGAAGTGCATGAGCAAATCCTTCAGTTAAATGTGACAAGTTAAAAGTTGAAAGGAAAGAGCGGTCTCGCAAGAACGCGCTTTTCACTTTTGACTTTTAACTTTCAACTGTTTCATCCAAAAAGCCCCCGCTTGCGGACGGGCAGCCCGTGCGTGAGCGTGGTCAAGCCGCCGCCGTGCGGGTCGTAGATCGGGCGGAGGTCTTCCAGCAGCGGCTTCAAATCCTTGAATCCGGTCTGGCGATTGAGAATTTCGAGATAGCCGCCGTAGCGCCGAAACAAAAGCTGCGCCTCGTCAAGGGTAATGCCTTCGTCCCACGTCCAGCGATCCGGCGTGTAGAAGTAGTAGATCGGGTAAACCGCCGCCGTCACAGCCGAGACCCCGCGATTGTTGTAGTTCCACAGATCGACGCCGCAGTGTGCCGCCGCTTCCGCCATCAACACCAGCGCCGAACAGGAGAGAAGCTGGCGGTAGAGGCTGCCGCCGTCCCCGCCCTCCACCGATTTAGGGATGTGCCCGCGCGGGCTGACGTCCTCGTCCACCGTGCGCTTGAACACGTCCGCGCCCACCTCGAACAAGTCCGCGCGCTCCAGCAGCACGCCGGAGACCAGCACCAGCGCCGCCATCCACAGGTTCTCGACCTGCGTGTCCTTGTAGGGGCTGACGCTCAGCGCGTTGACCCGTTCCTGAAACCAATTCATCCACTCGACCTGCCCGCCCGGTCGCCATGCGGGATGATCGCGGGTCATCTCGAAGCCCTGCGCCAGCATCATGGTCTGGGCGACCACGTCGAGATAGGTCATGTCCTCGGCAATCGGCTCGGCGATCCAGCGTTCCAGCGCGGCGATTGCCAGTTCTCCGGCGTCCTCGTCGTCCTCGAAACGGTAGCGCAGCCCGTACCACTGCGCCGCCGCCGCGCCCTGCTGCTCCCGGTCTCGCAGATAGAGAAACGCGGAGCGGAACGGTTCGCTGTCTTGACCTCGGCGCGCTTGATGGATGTGATCCTGCGTGAAGTACAACCCACAATGCTGCGGTTTGAACATGGCTGATTTCTTATGTGCCTGTGCGGTGCTAGTATAACAAATCGCGCTATAATCATCACAGAGCCAATCGTTAGCGATGGGAAGCGGCGTGACCGACTCCAACCCTCCTGAAAACGACACGTCGAGCAAGCGGTCGCCAGTCCGTCCGGCGATGCCTGCTTCGCCGCCGTCTCAGACGCCGCCCTCACCGCCCGCTGCGCCGCCCGCGCGCCCGGCTCAGCCGAGCGTCCCCGCCGCTGAATCGCCCACCAATCCGCATATCGCCTTGAACACGCTGCGCCGCAAGATGGAGCTGATCTCGGACGAATTCTCGCAGGGGAAGATCAACCGCGCGCAGTTCAACGCCATGTACAAGCGCTACAGCGAGCAGCGCACCATCATCGAGCGGCTGCTGGAACGCAATCCGCAGAGTCAGGCATGGCGGCAGGTGATCGGCGTGAAGGGGCAAACCGGCTTTCTGCGCCAGCACTTCGAGGCGCAGCCGCTCTATTTCGCGCTGTACCGCCACCACCATTACGAGCCGATCATGAGCGGAGGCAAGCTGCCGCCCGATCCACTGCTGATCAAGCCGGTGCTGACGCTGGTCTGGTCGATGTCCAACCGCCCCAAGAACGGGCTGGGTCGCAAGCCGATGGGCGATACCCAATGGCTGATCCTCGCGGTGGGCGAGAGCGCGGCGACGGCGGTCATGTTCTCGCTGGAACCGTCGATTGCGCAGGCGCGGCTGGTGCGCGACCTGCACGCCGACTTCGAGCGCGCGAATCAGGCGGCGCTGGCGCGCGGTTGGGTGGTACCGGAACGGATGGTGTTTCCTCAGCGGGCGCTGGTTGAAAGCTGATTCAGAGCGATTAGCGATACGAACGCATTCGTAAAGTGTTTTATTACACGGATTTGCTCGCGCCGCCGAGGGATTAATCCCTCGACTAGAGAAAGATGTCGCCCACTAAAGGGGCGAACTCCAGATACCACCCATTTCGGGCGACCCCTTCAGAGGGTCGCCACGTAGAAGCTAGCTGGCGGGTTTAAACCGCCAGCGAACGCAAGCGTGTAATCTGGACTTTCACGAATGCGCTCTTAGCATTTAGCTAAATGCTGCTCCGCTTCGTCTGCCAGCCAACTTATTTTGGATACGCCTTGAGTTTGGAGAGGCTGGTCACGCAGAGCGTGCCGGAGAGCGCAAACGCCAGCGCGCCTTTGTTGTTGATCGCCAGAGGACCCAGCGCGGCGCTGGTGGTGTTCGCCGCTGCCATTAACTGCGCGCGCCTCGCTTCCGCCAGCAGATCGACGGCGAAGCGCTGGTGGGTGGGCAGCAGGTCGCCGTCGTAGATGCGGATCACGTTGGCATCGAGGTCGCTGACGACGAAGCGCTTGCCGTCCGGCGAGCAGTTGATCGCGCCGAGCGTGTAATGCAGGTCGAACCGCTTGCGCAGCGTGCCGTCTCCGTCCATCAGCACAATCGCCCGCCCATCGGTGAGAAAGATCGACGCGCCACCCTGTGCAATCACCAGCGTTGGGCGAAATTCCTCGTCGATCCGCAGCCCGGTCTCGAACACGCCGACACGAAGATGCTGACGGTACAGGTGCAGCCGCGCGGTGGTATCCAGCGCCGCCAGAACCCCCTGCGCGCGATCCAGCGCCAGCGCGAGGAACGCACCGTCGGTTTCGAGCTTGGACTCTTTGCCGTCGATTTCGAGGTATAGGTTCGAGGGGCTGGTCTGATAAAGCCGGATTTGCCCATCGGCAGCCGAATGAATCACCGCCTGACGGGTGCGGACGGTCGGCAAAAAGGCGCCGTTGGGCGCCGCCAGCGAGCGGACAAATTCCTGCCACGCGGGTGCGCGGCGGTCGTCCGCTTTCAGGTCCTCAAGCGTGAGGTCCCCGCGCTGCGCGCCGTTTTGCAGGTCGAGGAAGGTGACGCGGTTGCTCTGCGTCCACGCAGCCAATATCGTCGGCTTGCCGGAGAGCATATCAAGCCGCTTGATCGTTCGGTCACTCAGATGTAAACGCCACGCCATTGTTTGGTCAGATTCGGGTACAGGACCTTAATCTCAAGCATACACCCGCTCAGAGGCGGCTCCGCAATTGTTAATGAAATCCCCACATAAATTTAACTGGGGACTTCGACCCGGATTTGCCCATGCGGGACGCGCAGCGTGTAATGCATAACTATGGATGCCGTGTTGATGTTGCGCGCTTCCAATACATCGCCAACCAGATAGTTATACACGTTCGAATCGTATTTGGGATCGATGCCGCTGCCACCGCGATCCAGTTCCAGACGCGCGCCGACCGCCTGTGGAATGAACAGCGCCAGATTGCCATCGCCGACGGTGACGGTGCCGAGCGAGTCCTGAGGACCGGAGAGCAGCGGGCGATACTCCGGCAGCGTGATCACGGCGTCGCCCTTGACCGAGGTCACGTTCAGGCGTTCCAGCGCCGTCCCGCCCATATTGAGGACGACGCTGCCATCCTGCCCGACGAATTCCACGTCGAGCGGCACGTTGGGCGGCAGTTCGAGATGAAGCGTGCCCCGCCCCATCGTCTCCAGCATAGGAAAATCGCCGGAGGCGCGGACTTCGTGCAGCGTCAGCGTGGCGGAACTGTCGGCGGCTTCGACGTAGCTCACTTCGATGTGGTTGTCGCTGCTGCCGACGAACTCGCCGGTCACGTCGGTGGTCAAGGTGCCGAGCAGTTCTACGTCGGTAGCGAGGGTTTGCACGCGAACCCGCAGTAGGGTCAACCCCGAGCCAAGCGGCTGATCAATAGTCTGCTGATTATCGGCACGCTGTTGAGTTGCGCGGGTCGAGTAAGCGGAGGATACGATCACCACTGCGATGATGGCGGTCGCCAGCAGCGCGATGACATCACCAAAAGGCAGGCGATGGCGCAGTAGGAAGGATAGCCCCGCCAGCAGCAGCAGCGCGGGCCACGCCCGGAGGATCATGTCCAGCATCCCGTCCGAGATCACGCCGAGCGCGCGCGCCAGCACCACCAGCGCCAGCACCAGCACCACCAGTCCCCAAAGCAGATTGGTTCGCCGACGCATGGCTATGCCCTCAACTGTCGCAGGAAAAAGACCGCGCTCAACAGCACCAGCGCACCGGGGAGAAACAGGTTGACGCCGGACGCAGTATCCAACTGACCGAGATCACGGGCTGCCCATGCGATCGCGGTCAGCACGATCAGCGCCAGCACCGCGATCACCGGGAAGCTGCGCCTCGGCTGCGTGGGGGATTCCTGCGGCACGATCCACCAGAGCAGCAGATAGAGCAGCGCAAACGCGCCCAGACTCACCAGCGTCAGCACCGCCCAGATCAGCCGGATCGCCCAGACGTTGAGGTGCAGCGCCGCCGCCAGTCCGCCGCAGACGCCGCCAAGTACCCGGTCGCTAAAACTTCGCAGCATAGAAAACCCGATCCCAGCACGAAATACAATGTAACACTATACCGCCGGGCATGGTTTTTGAGCAAGCGCAAAGCGCGGCAAAAATCTCAACGCAGGGGCAAAGACCCAGCAAAAAGTCGAACGGAGATTAATTCGGCACGTGTACCAACTGGACGATCAGGTGCAAATAGCCCAACTCCAGTTCGTCGCCGTTGTGGACGCGGTAGGGCTTGCCCGGCAGCGCCGGAAACCCGTTGATGCGGGTGCCGTTGGTGCTGCCGAGGTCTTCGATGAACAGGATGTTATCGGCATAGGTGAACAGCGCGTGCCTGCGCGAAAGCCCGTTTTCCCGCCCATCGAGGTCGGTGAGGTCGATGTCCGGTCGGTGACCGTCGCCACCCCTGCCGACCAGCAGCCGATCCGCCAAGCGAATCGACACTACCTGATTGGTCTCGGTGACTTTCAGCACAAGGCGCAGCGGCGATCCCTGCCTGCTGTTGGAATGAACCGTGTCCAGATCGGGTCTGGCGTTGGGAGAGCGATGAATGAATGAAAACTGCGCCACAGGAACCCTCAAGATACAATCCGAAATCAATGCTTCAACAATATTATACCGGCGATCCGCCGGGCACAGGGATTGAGATTTGGCAAGCACCGAACTTCGTTCGTACAATCGCTGCGTCGAACAGAGGAGTCGGGGATGCTGCGACGGCTGTTTCTGGTTGCAAGCCTGCTGCTGATCTTAGGGAACATTCAGGTTGCCTTCGCGCATGACGTGATGCAGGGCGATCAATGCGTGATTGCGCCGACCGATCACATCGTCGGCAACGTCTTCGCCTTCTGCGGCACGCTGACGGTCAGCGGAGAAATCGACGGCAACCTGATCGGCGGCGGCTCGACTATCCTGATCGACGGCACGGTGAACGGCAGCGTGTATCTGGTCGGCGGACAGTTGGACATCAGCGGCACAATCGGCAAGGACATCCATTTCGCGGGCGTGGTGCTGAACGTCGAGCCGAGCGCGCAGCTTATAGGCGAAGATAGCGACCTGTTTTCGCTGAGCCTCAGCACGCACGTGGATACCGCCCGCATCCCCGGCAGCGTGACCTCCGCCAGCTACCAACTGGTGCTGGACGGTCCCGTGAACCGCGAAGTCTCGTTCTGGGGATCGGCGCTGACCCTCAACAGCACCGTCGGCGGCGACGTGACCGCAACGGTGGGCGATCCGGCGTCCACCGGCGTGACCGAACTCAGCACCCTGTTCAGCTTTCTGCCGCTGGAAGCCGATCTGGTGAATCCGGGGCTGATCGTGGGCAGGCGCGGCGGGGTCGATGGCACACTGCGCTACTCCGGTCCAGTGTCCGGCGACATTCAGGGGACGCTGCTGCACCCGGCGGAGTTCACGCCCGTGACCAATCAGCCCGCCTTCATCGCGCCGGAAAAGAGCTTCCTCGAAAGCCTGCGCGAATATCTGGCGGCGGCGGTGCGCGAGTGGGTGGCGCTGGCGCTGGTCGGCGTGGTCGGGCTGCTGGTCGCCCGGCGGACGCTGCAAGCGCCGATCTACAGCCTGCGGGTGCGCCCGCTGGTCAGCTTGGGCATCGGCTTGGTGACCTTCATCATCTCGTTCCCGATCTTCTTCATCGTGGTGCCGCTGCTGGGCGCGGTGCTGGTGCTGCTGCTTTTGCTGCTGCAATTGAGCGATCTGGCGCTGATCGCCGCCGCGATTGTGTTCGTGCTCGACCTCGGCGGCATGGGCTTGTTCTACTTCACGGCGATTTTCGTCTCGCGGGTGATCGTTTGTATCGCGCTGGGACGGGTGTTCGTGCGCCTGCTGCTGGGCGAGCGCCCGGAACGCTACATGACCTACGTCAGCTTACTGTTCGGGGCGATCTTCCTCGCGCTGATCACGTCGCTGCCCTACATGGGGCTGGTGGTGAACGCGCTGGCGGCGTTTTTCGGCTTGGGCGCGATGCTCACACTGATCCGGCGGCAGTTGGACATCGCCCGCGAAGCCGCGCCGCCGGAGCCGACCTATCCCGAAGAAGCGCGGCAGCTTCCGCCGCCCGCCATCCCGGACAAGGCGCTGGCTCCCGGCATGGAAAACCTGCCGGACGGATTCAAGTGGTGGAAGTGAGAGATCAGGACTGAGTGCTGAGGACTGAGAGAAAAGCCGTTGGCTTTCAGCCGTCAGGGGTCAGCAAAAGACTAAGTCCAGCGCGTTTTTACTCGGCACTCAGCACTACAGGTCGTCGAGGTCGCCGCTGTGGAGCGCCCCCTCGAACGCGCGCCCGATCATCAGCACGTATTCGATCCAACTGGTCAGCGCGTCTTCATCGACGTGCTTGAGGACTTCTTCCAGCACTTCTTCCGGGGCATCGTAGAGGATTTCGGTGGACAGGCACGCCATCGCCTGAAGCACCGAATCGCGCGAGGCGGGCGCTTCGCGGTGCATCAACTGGCGATACCAGCGCTCGATAATCGGATGTACCTGCTCGCAGGACGACCCGTCCGCCAATTCGCGGTTTGCGAGTTCCTCAAAGTCGTCCAGCCAGTCGGGTTGATTCGGGGTTTGATCGGTCATGCGCCAGCGCTCCATAGACGCAGCCTTCGCGTTCAGCAAGCTCGCGCGAAAGCCGATTCTTCATTTCTCAAAGTAATGCTTGTTGTTAGTGTATCGGGAACTCCGGCGAAACTCAAGCAGTATTCATCGAATGTGTGTATAAAGGCTATTCTTCCGCGCAATACTGCCTGATACAATTGAGGCAGTATAGAAGGACACTCCATGACCTCACGACAACGTCTGATTGTCATGCTCGGACTGGCGATCAGTGTGATTTTTCTCGCGGTCGCCTTTTACCGATTGCAGCCGGGAGAAGTGTGGGCGTACATCCGAAAAGCCAATCCGCTGCTGCTGCTGGTGGGCGTGTTCTGGTATTTCACCAGCGTCGCCGGGATTTCGCTGCGCTGGCAGGCGCTGCTGAACGCGACCAAACCGGTCGGCTTCCGAGAGCTGTTCAAGCTGGTGTGCGTCACCTACATGGGCAACAACATCTATCCGCTGCGCAGCGGCGAGGTGCTGCGGGTGATCCTGCTCCAGCGCGACGAAAACGTGCCGCTCGCCGCCGGGGGGACGGTCGCCATCACCGAGCGCATCTTTGACGGCATCGTCATGCTGACCTTCGTGATCGTGGCGCTGGCGCTGCTCAACGTGACCTCGACCGAACTGCGGTCGGTGGCGCTGGTCACGGCGCCGGTCTTCATTATCGCCCTGCTGATCTTCTTCACGCTGGCGCTGCGACCGAACATCCTGCGCCGCTTGATCGCGCGGGTGGCGCGGGCGCTGCCCGGCAAACTGGGCGATCTGGCGCTGCGGCTGGGCGAGGACGTGATCGCCGGACTGGAAGGACTGCGCTCGCCGGGTGACCTCGCCAAGACCGTGTTTTACTCGTATTTCTGCTGGATGCTGGAAGCCAGCACCTACTGGATCGTCTCCTTCGCCTTCAACCTCAACGTGCCCTATACCACCATGCTGCTGGTGGTCGGCGTGGTTAACCTCGCCGGGCTGATCCCAGCGTCGCCGGGTGGGTTCGGCGTGTACGAGTTCTTCGGCGTGCTGGCGCTGGGCGCGGTCGGCATCGAGCAGGCGCAGGCGACCGCCTTCATTCTGGTCAACCATCTAGTGATTTGGCTGCCAGTGACGCTGGTCGGCTTTTACATCCTGATCCGACGCGGGCTGAGCATCGGCACGGTCGCGCACGTGGATCAACTCGAAAAAGAGGTAGCGGCTTCATGAAAATCGGCATCATTGGCGCGGGCGCGACCGGAATGGCGGCGGCGTGGGATTTGATCCGCGCTGGGCACGAGGTCACGCTCTACGAAGCCGAATCGCGCGTGGGCGGGCTGGCAGGCGGGTTCAAGGATGCAAATTGGGATTGGTGGCTGGAGAAGTTTTATCACCACTGGTTCGAATCGGATTCGGACATCCTCAAGCTGGCGGAAGAACTAGGCGTGCGGGGCAAGATCATGTTCCCCCGCCCCAAGACCAGCTATTGGGTGGATGGAAAAATCCTGCGCTCGGAGATCACGCCGCTTTCGGCGCTGAGCCTGCCCATGCCGCTGAGCGCCAAGCCGGGCTTTCTGCTGGCGGGCGCGTTCATCAAGCTGACCCCCTTCTGGCAGCCGCTGGAATCGGTCACGGCGCACGAGTGGATGCTGCGTTACATGGGCGAAGGCGGCTACGATAAGTTCTTCAAGCCGCTGCTGATCGGCAAGTTCGGCGACGAGTACGACAAGGTCAACATGGCGTGGATGTGGGCGCGGGTTCATGCGCGCAGCCTGCGGTTGGGCATCTTCGAGGGCGGCTTTCAAGCCTTCCTCGACACGCTGGCAGCCGCCATCACCGAGCGCGGCGCGACCATCTGCCTGAACACGCCGGTCGAGCGGATCGGCTTTGACGAAGGCGCGCTCACGCTGCAAGTGGGCGGCGTGCGCACCGCCTTCGACCGCGTCCTCAGCACCAGCTCGCCCAAGCTGATGCTCCGGCTCGCGCCGCAGTTGGGCAACACCCATTACGGCGACAGCATGGCGGATTTGCGCAGCATCGGCGGGCTGTGCGTGGTGCTGGCGCTCAAGCATCAACTGCTCACCGACGGCACTTACTGGCTGAATCTGCCCGCGACCAGCCCGAAAAAGAGCGAGAACCGCTTTCCGTTCCTCGCGCTGGTCGAACACACCAACTGGATGGACAAAGCCCATTACGGCGGCGATCACATCGTCTACTGCGGGGATTACGTCGCCGCCAATCACGAGTATTTCCGCATGAGCGAGGACGATCTGGCTCAGCGCTTCATCAGCACCCTGCCCAGCTTCAACCCCGACGTCAACCCCGACTGGATTCGCAAGTACTGGGTGTTCCGCGCGCCTTACGCTCAGCCCGTGCCCTACATCAACCAGAGCCAGCACATCCCGGCACTGGAAACGCCGCTGCCCGGTCTATACTGGGCGAGCATGAGTCAGGTGTATCCATGGGATCGGGGGACGAACTTCTCGGTGGAGATGGGGCGGCGGGTCGCGCAGATGATGACTGCGCCATGAGTCGGCGTTACGAAGCGCTGTTAGCGGCGCTTCAGCAGCGCCCGCGAAAATCCTCAACGCTGCTGATCGCGGTCGATGGCTGTGGCGGATCGGGCAAGAGCACGTTTGCGTTGAAGCTGGCAGCGCTCGATCCCACGATCACGGTGGTTCATTTTGACGATTTCTACCTGCCAACCGCGCGGCGTCTGCCGATTGAACAAGCCATTGGCGGCGAGTACGATCTCGCACGCTTGACGACCGAGGTAATTACGCCGCTGCGCCGCGATCAGAACGCGATCTATCGGCGTTACGATTGGGTCGAGGATTGTCTAGCAGAATCGCATCCCGTTCCAACCGGCGGAATCGTGATCATCGAGGGCGTCTACGCGCTGCTGGCGGATGACTACGACTATCGGGTATGGGTCGAAACGCCCTATGAGCGGCGTCTGGCGCGCGGTCTTGCCCGCGACGGCGAAGCGGCGCGCTCGCGTTGGGTTGATCACTGGATGCCCGCTGAAGTCCGCTACGTTGAAGCCTGCGCGCCTGCAGCGCACGCCAATTTGGTCGTCGATGGCTCCGCCGAGCTGGAGCATGGGTTCTCGGTACTGCGCGAAGGAGAATTTGATGCGTGAGACGATCATCATGGCGACCGCCGCCCACGTGCGAGCGCAGATGTCCGGCGAGGGCAGCGGTCACGACTGGTGGCACGTCTACCGGGTGTGGCAGACCGCCAAGCGCATCGCCGCACACGAGATCGCGGGCGGCGCTGAAGTCGATACGCAGGTGGTTGAACTCGCCGCCCTGCTCCACGACCTCGGCGATCACAAGTTTCACGGTGGCGACACCTCGGTCGCGCCGCGCATCGCGCGCGAGTGGCTGGTCAGCCTCGAAGTTGACGCCGACACCATCGACGCGGTGGCGGAGATCGTGGGCACGCTCTCGTTCAAAGGCGCGAAGGTGGAAACACCCATGACCACACTCGAAGGCGAAATCGTGCAGGACGCGGATCGGCTGGACGCGATGGGCGCGGTCGGGATCGCGCGGGCATTCGCCTACGGCGGCGCGAAGGGACGCGAACTCTATAACCCCGACCTGCCGCCCCAGCTTCACGACGATTTCGCCGCCTATTCTGCCAGCCAAGCGCCCAGCATCAACCATTTCTACGAGAAGCTGCTGCTGCTCAAGGATCGCATGAACACGGACGATGCGAAACAGATCGCGGAGCAGCGCCACCGCTTCATGGAGCAGTTCCTCGACCAGTTCTTCGCGGAGTGGAACGGCGACGATGCGGGTTGAGCGCACCACCGAGGACGATCTCGCCGACGTGATCGCCATCGACCCGGCGCGCGCCGAGTACCTCACTAGCGCGATCCAGAAGCGGGAATGTTATATCGTCCGCGAAGGCTGGGACCTGCTCGGCTTTGCGGTGCTGACGCGGGGCTTCTTCGACCAGTATTTCATCGAGCTGCTGATCGTCCGCCCGGATCGGCGGCGGCAGGGCGCGGCGACCGCGCTGATGCAGCACGTCGAGCAGATCGTCCCGGCGGAAAAGCTGTTCACCTCCACCAATCAGTCGAATGCGCCCATGCGCGCGCTCTGCGAGAAGCTGGGCTTCGTCCAGAGCGGCTGGATCGACAACCTCGACGAGGGCGACCCGGAGATCATCTACTTCAAGCGACTCGCGTCATAAAAGTCGTCATTCCAGAAGCAAGGGCGCGATGTTACACTAGCCGCTCAGTGTTTTACCTGCTGCACGTGTATAAGCAGGAAAGGTCTATCACTAAGGAGAAAAACCTCCATGAAAATCGTTGTTGTCGGAACGGGATTTGTCGGGCTGACCCACGCCGCGACGACCTCAGAATATGGGCATGAAGTTTATGCCTACGACATCGACAAAGAACGCATCGCGGCGTATCAGTCTGGCGATCCCGACCGAATCGGGCGCTACGTCAACGAACCGGGACTGGCGGGCGTGATCGCGGACAACCTCGACCGCTATTTGTTCTTCACCACCGATCTGGAGTCGATCATCGAGGGCACCGACGCGATTTTCCTGTGTCTGCCCACGCCGCCCAACCCCAACGGCTCGTCCGACCTGAGCTACTACTTCGACGCGCTCAACTACATCTCCGGGCTGCTGGCAGCGCGACAGGATCAGCGGCGGGTGGTGCTGATCAACAAAAGCACCGTGCCGATTGGCACCGGGCGCAAGCTGCAAGCCATCCTGAACGATCACAACGTGCCCAATGCCGGGATCGCTTCCAACCCGGAGTTCCTGCCCGAAGGCAACGCGGTCGAAAAGTCACGCAAGCCGGATCGCGTGGTGGTGGGCGCGGACAGCGAAGAAGACTTCAAAATCCTGCGGCGCATCTACTCACAGTTCGTCAACCACGTGCGCATTCAGTACATCGAGACCACGCCGGAGACCGCCGAAGCTATCAAGTACGTCGCCAACACCCTGCTGCTGACCTACATCTCGTTCTGGAACGGCGTGGGCGCGCGGTTGGGCGAAACCTTCGACAACATCCGCATGGAAGACCTCAAGCGCGGGGTCACGTCGGACGCGCGCATCAGCACGTGGGGATCATATGTGTCCAACGGCGCGGGCGGATCGTGCTTCGGCAAGGACATTCAATCGCTGATTTACCAGTTCAAGAACGCCGGGCAGCCCGCCGACCTGCTGCAATCGGTCTACAACATCAACGAGCACCAAAAGACCTATTTGATCGACCGGGCGATTTACGAGGGCGGCGTCAACTTCAACCAGAAGACGGTGGCGCTGCTGGGCATGGCGTTCAAGCAGCGCACCAACGACATGCGCGATTCGTCTGCGCTCAAGGTGGTCGAGGCGCTGCTGGGGCGCGGGGTCGGCTCGATCCGCGCCTACGATCCGCTGGCGATGCACGAAGCGGCGCACTACTTCAACCCGGAAAACAACCACCTGTTCCAGAAGATCAGCTATCACAAGACCGCAAAGGAAGCCATCAGCGGCAGCGATATGCTGTTCATTTCGACCGACTGGGAGGAATTTCGCGGGCTGTCTCGCACCATCGAGCAGACGGTCAAGCCGCCCTATCTGGTGATCGACGGACGCCGCATGATCCCGGATTTCGCGGAACTGGCGGGCAGCGGCTACAGCTATCTGGCGGTTGGCTCGTGCTACATGTCGGGCAAACAGAACGGGAACGGCGCGTAAGCCGTCTCGCATGATTGCTCGGTGTAGGGGCAGGTCTGAGACCTGCCCCTACGGTTGTTCCTTCACCGTGAAATACACGGTGTAGCGCTCGTCGGCAACTTGGTAGAGCGGCTTGAAGTGCAGCCCGCGCGCCTGATCGCGGGCGCGATAGTTCGGCAGCCAGTTGCCCCATTCGCGCTCGTGATGCGGCTCCAGCAGGGTCGAAGCGTCGTGAATGTCCCCCACCAGCGTCCGATCTTGATCGCACAGCCCCGCCAGCACCACCGGCCCGTCCACGAAAGCCGCCACATTCGGCGCGTCGGGCAGCGGAACCGCCGCCAGCGCCTTCGGCAGATCAATCATCACCGTATCCTTCGACCACGCGCGGCGAATCACGGCGAATCCGTCTGAGCCGGGTATCTCCGCCTCGCCGTTGACGCTGATCGACGCCGCGCCGCTCAACCAGCCGGGCAGCCTGAGCTTGAGCGAGAACTCGACCGGGCGCTCGCAGACCACCTGCAGATCAAAACGCCACGATTCCGGGCGATGGCGGTCAGCTTCGCGGTTAGCGGCTTGCAGGCTGATACTCACCGGGACGCCGTTCCAGTCGGCGCGTAACTCGGTGGGAATGTATTGCGCCACCATGATGCCCTCGTCGTCCTGATAATAGACATGAGCGTTGTGGATGCTCTGCGCCTGCACCAGCGTGCCGTGACAGCACCAGAAATCGTGGGTGGGCGATCCCCAAAGTTTGCGCGCGCCGCCTTCCAGCGGCAGATAGTAGGCGACCATGCCGGTCTGCGGGTGCTGCTGCGCGAGGATACCGTTGTACAGGTTGCGCTCGATGTAGTCGGCGTAGGCGGCGTCGCCCGTCCAGCGGAACAGGTAATCCGCCAGCCGGATCAGGTTGTAGACCACGCAGTGTTCCTGCGTTGCGGCTGCCCAGCCGCGCCGAAAACTCGAAAGGCGGCGTCCAGATTTCGCCGGAGGTCTGCCCGCCCGTGACAAAGGTTCCGCGCTCGGTGACGGCGCAGCGCCAGTAAGCCTCGACGATCTGCCGCCAGCGCTCGTCGCCGGTGACTTCGTAGGCGCGCGCCGCCCCGTGAATTTCGGGGATAGTGGTGTTGGCGTGCATGTTGGTCAATAGGTCGCGCCCCGCCAGCAGCGGATCGAACAGCCGGGCGCGGGTATAGCGCTCCATCAGCCTGCGGTATTTGGGGGCGTGGGTCAAGCCGTAGAGGTCTGACCACAGTTCGAGCATCCCGCCGGTTTCCACATCGAGCAGGTCGTCCATCTGCCCGCGCGAGAACGGCTCGCTCCAGCGGACGAACCAATCCGCGAACTGATCCACGATGTCGAGCGCCTGCGCGTTCCCGGCGAGCGCGTACTGCTCATACAAGCCCATCAGGGTCTTGTGCGCGACGTACTGGGGCGCCCACGTCGGCGTGCCGTCCGCCAGCCAGCGAAAGTACTTCTCCGGGATCGACCCCGCCCAGCCGCCGCCGTTCTTCCGCTGGCAGCGGGCGATCTCCGCGACGATGAAGTCGGCTTTGAGCTTGAGTTCCGGGTCGCCGGTCGATTGGACGATGCGGGCGGCGGCGGAAAGCCAGTGTCCCATGAAATGCCCGCGTATCTCGCTGGTGGGCGATTCCCAACCCCAGTGATGATCGGAAGCATCGTCGGTGTTGCCGTAGGCGGTCACGCGGTACGCGCCGCCCGTCCCCTGATGCACCAGCCCGGCTTCCTGATAGAAGCTTTCGAGCAGGTTTTCGGCGCGCAGGCGGTTCACGTAGCGGCGGTTCAGGTCGAAGCGGTCTTTGAACAGGCTGGGCAGCAGCTTGACCTGACGGAGTTCAAAACGGCGGGGCATGATCAGTTTTTCCTCAAATCTGGATACGCTATCGGTGGCGATCCTATCCCGAATTCGGGACGGCGCAACGGCGTGATCACCTGCCCAAATGACCAATGTCATTTCGATAAATCCCGGCTACAATGATGCGACATTCAAATTTTCTAAAAAGGAGCAGCCGTGAGCGAGGTTACGCGACACGTCCTGAGCAATGGCATGGTTGTCCTGCTGAAAGAAGTTCACAGCGCGCCGATCATTAGCTGGTGGGTGCTGTATCGCATCGGCAGCCGCAACGAGCGCACCGGAACCACCGGCGTCTCTCACTGGGTCGAACACATGATGTTCAAGGGGACCGATCAGTTTCCGCCCGGCTATCTGGATAAGGCGATTGATCGAGTAGGCGGTCAGTGGAACGCGCAGACCTTCTTCGACTACACCGCCTACTACGAGACGCTGCCCGCCAGCGAGATCGATCTCGCGCTGCGGCTGGAAGCCGACCGCATGGTCAACGCCAAGTTCGATCCCGGAGGAAGTCGAATCCGAGCGGACGGTGATCATCTCCGAGCGGCAGGGATCGGAAAACTCGCCCATGTTCTGGCTGGGCGAAGAACTGCAAGCCGCCGCTTTCCGGGTACATGGCTATCACCACGAGATCATTGGCGACATGACCGACCTGCACACCATGAGCCGCGACGACCTCTACCACCACTACAAGGCGCACTACATGCCCAACAACGCCGTCGCCGTCGCGGTCGGCGATTTCGACAGCGCGGAAATGCTGGCGCGGATCAAGGCGCTGTACGAGTTGATCCCGGCGGGAAATGCGCCCAAGCTGTTCATGCGCCCGGAGCCGGAACAGGTCGGCGAGCGCCGTCTCGCCATTGAGCGACCGGGCACCACCGCCTTCATTCAAGTGGGGTTTCACGTGCCGGACGCGACCGATCCCGACTGGTTCAAGCTGGAACTGATCAACAGCATCCTATGCGGCGCGGACAGCATGGGCGGCGGCAGCATCGACAACAAGACCAGCCGCCTGTACAAAGCGCTGGTGGATACCGAACTGGCGGCGTCGGTGGACGGCGGCATGACCCAGACCATCGACCCGTTCCTCTACCTGATCAACGTGGTGGTGCGCGACGGCAGATCGCCCGAAGAAGTCGAAGCCGCGCTCAATCAGGAGATCGAGCGGCTGCGCAGCGGCGACCTCACCGAAGCCGAACTCAACCGGGTCAAGAAGCAGGCGCGGGCGCTGTTCGCCTACAGCACCGAGCGCGTGACCATGCAGGCGTTCTGGCTCGCCTTCACCGAAAATATCCAGAGCTACCAGTGGTTCGAAGATTACGTCGCCAACCTCGAAGCGGTGACGCTGGAGGACGTGAAAGCCGCCGCCGCGCATTACCTGCGCCCGCAGAACCGCACGGTCGGCTACTTTATCCCCACCGGCGGCGACGGCGCTGAAGACATGGAGGACTACGAATGAATTCGCTCCCCGGCTCGGATAACGTCACCCGCGTGACGCTCAGCAACGGCGCGGTGGTGCTGGTCTACGAGAAATTCGACGCGCAGTCGGTGGTGATCGCCGGATCGCTGCGGGTGGGCAGCATCAACGAAAGCGCGACGCAGAACGGACTTGCCTCGCTGACGGCGGCAGCCCTGACTCGCGGCGGGCAGAAGCGCGACTTCAACGCCATCAACGAGGCGCTAGAGAACATCGGCGCGGACATTGACCTGAGCGGCAATACTAACACCACCAGCTTTTCGGGCAAATCGCTGGCGGAAGACCTGCCCACGCTTATCGACGTGCTGGCGGACGTGGTGCAGCACCCGACCTTCCCGGTGGCGCAGGTGGAGCGGCTGCGCGGCGAAATCCTGACCGGGCTGCAATATCGCACGCAGGATACCCGCTACCGCGCTAACCGCGCCTTCTACGAAGCGCTCTACCCCGCCGATCACCCCTATCACTATTCGGCGCGCGGCAGCGTCGAGACCGTCTCCAAGCTGACGCCGGGCGATCTGGCAGCGTTCCACCAGCAGTATTACGGCGCGGACGGCATGATCATGGTGATCGTCGGCGCGGTCAAGGCGGCGGACGCGGTCGAAATCGTGCGCGAGCAGTTCGAATTGTGGCAGAATCCCGCTCAGCCGGAGATGCCCGGTTTGCCCAGCGTGACGCCGGTCACGTCAGCGAAAGAGGCGGTGGTGGCGCTGCCCGGCAAGACCCAGTCCGACATTGTGCTGGGGGTGACAGGTCCCTCGCGCTTCAGCCCGGACTTTCAAGCCGCCAGCCTCGCCAACAGCGTGCTGGGTCAGTTCGGCATGATGGGTCGCATCGGCAGAAGTGTGCGCGAGGAACTCGGTCTGGCGTACTACGCCTACAGTCAGGTGGACGGCGGCTTCGGGCAAGGACCGTGGAGCGTCTCGGCGGGTGTCAACCCCGCGAACGTCGAACTGGCGATTGACCGCATCCGCGACGAGATTCGCCGTTTGGTCACCGAACCCGTAGGCGAGGACGACCTCACCGACAACCAAGCCTATCACGTGGGGCATCTGCCACTGCAACTGGAAAGCAACGAGGGCATCGCCTATTCGCTGCGCAACATCGAAATGTACGATCTGGGGCTGGATTATCTGGTCAACTACCGCGACCTGATCTACCGCCTCACCCGCGCCGACCTGCTCAACGCCGCCCGGCACTACCTGAACCCGGACGCGCTGGTGATCGGCATCGCCGGCCCGGAAACGCGGTAGAATAACAGACCGGGTTACGTCTCGGCGCAGCCCCCAGTTTTGTCGGCAGAGTGACGAGGATTCCATGAAAAGGCTTGCAGGGATCGTTTTACTGTTCGCAGTGTTTGCGGCTGTATCGGTTCAAGCACAGGCATCCACCCCACCCGATCCGTCGGGCGTGAAGCTGACGACGGTCGCCAGCGGCTTTTTACGCCCGCTGTTCCTCACCAACGCGGGCGATAGTCGGCTGTTCGTGGTCGAGCAGGGGGGCAAAATCTGGATCGTCAATGACGGGCAGAAATCGAGCGCGCCCTTCCTCGACGTGTCGGCGTTAGTCAGCGCCGAGGCGAAGGGCAGCGGCTATTCGGAGCGCGGGCTGCTCGGCTTGGCGTTCGCGCCGGATTACGCCAGCAGCGGCGTGTTCTACATTAACTACACCGACGTGAACGGCAATACGGTGGTCGCGCGCTATCACGTCTCCGCCGATAACCCCGACGCCGCCGATCCCAACAGCGCCGTGACCATCCTGACTCAGCAGCAGCCCTACGCCAATCACAACGGCGGCAACATGGCGTTCGGAGCGGACGGGTATCTGTACATTGGCTTGGGCGACGGCGGCTCCGGCGGCGACCCGCAGGGCAACGCGCAGAATCTCGGCACGCTGCTCGGCAAAATCCTGCGCATCGACGTGAACGCGGATACCTACAGCGTCCCGCCCGATAACCCATTCGTGAACACACAGGGCGCCAAGCCGGAAATCTGGGCGTATGGCGTGCGCAATCCGTGGCGCTTCAGCTTCGACCGCGAAACCGGCGACCTGTACATCGGCGACGTGGGTCAAGACAAGTGGGAAGAAGTGGACTTCCAGCCCGCAGGCGATCCGGGCGGCGAGAATTACGGCTGGAACATCTACGAAGCCACCCATCCCTACAGCGGCGCGGCGGCTCCCGCGAATCTGGTGATGCCGGTCGCCGAATACGGGCATAACGTCGGGATCACAGTGGTGGGCGGCTACGTCTATCGCGGCGCGGCGATCCCCAGTCTGGTCGGTTACTATTTCTACGGCGACTACGGCACCGGGCTGATCTGGAGCCTGTACCGCGACGCCAGCGGTCAGTGGCAGAGCAGCACCTTCATGAGCGGCGTCGGCACCATCAGCTCGTTTGGTCAGGACGCCAGCGGCGAGCTGTACGTGGTCGATTACGGCGGGCGCATCCTGCGGTTTGATCCGGCGAATTGAAGGTCGGCAACAGCGTAGGGGCGCAGGCGTGCCTGCGCCCCTACAGAACAACCCTCGGCGGTGACGCCCTCCCCAATTTCTCAAATCGAAACATATTTCTTCCCGGTCTGCCGTCCGTTCGGTTACGCTAACACAGCGATTCAAGAGACGAAGCCTCGCCTGCGTAATGGTCTATTAGTAGACCTCATTACCAATCGGCGCTATTATGATGTACGTGCGCGCTGCCTGAAACAAACGGGCGGCGCAGTTTTGGCATGACGCCGAGCGGAGTACGGGGCGATTTTGCCGTCAAAATCGGCTGCTGGCTGCGAACAGAAGCCTTCTCTGTTCATTCATCTTGTCCGCTTTCGCCCGAAAGTTGACCTCATGAACTTTGATCAGCATCTCGAATTCGACCCGGATGAATCCCTGACCGCCGATCTCCGGCAGGTGAGCGAGTTCACCGTCTACAATCTGGACTGGCTCAGGAGCAGCGCCGCCGAGGTGTGCGCCGCCCTCCGGCGCGGGCTTGCCAGCCCCTATCACTACCGCCGGGCTGCCGAAACCGCGCTCGACCTGCTCGCGCTCGCCATGCCCGAACCTCGTTGGAAAAGCTGGTACATGCCCATCGCCGAGGTGGTGGAGCAGCATTCGCTGGTGGACGGCAATCCGTTTGAAAGCGGCTTTCGCACCGTCATCGGCGACTTCGTCCCGCTGCTGGGCGAACTCGAATCGCCCAGCCCGCTGGTGAAGGAAGACCTGCTCAAAGCCTATACCAAGCTGATCAAGACCAGCTTCTATCGGCAGGAGATTCACATCCCGTCGGAACTGCTGGAACAGGCGCAGGCGGTGGCGAAGCGGCTGGGGGATCATCTGGAAACGTCGAGGCTGCTGTACTCGCTTTCGGTGTTCTACTACCACAACGGCGACTTTCAACTGGCGGAATTTTTCGCCAAGCGAGCCTTTGCGATCTCGCAGAATGTCGATGACGAGGCAGGCACGGCGGACGCCGCCTGCTCGCTGGCGGTGATTTTCCGCAGCACACGCGAATACGGCAAGGCGCTGTTTTATATCGACAAAGCGCTCCAGTACGAGCCAGCCGCCAAGAACCAGATGCGTTACGCCACGCTTTACTACGAAACCGGCGTGATCCGCTACCGACAAGATCGCTACCAAGAGGCGATCCTGAACTTCGAGAAGGCGCTCGCCATCTTCGAAGAATACGAGGCGGCGTACCAGATCGCCATGACCCGCCAGTCGATGGCGCTGAATTACCTGTACATGGGGGTGCTCGACGAGGCGGGAGTTGATCTGGTGGCGGCGCGGGACGGCTGGGAGCAGCTTGGCATCCTGTTCGAGTGGGTCAACAGCTTCTTCGTCGAAGCCGATCTGGAATTCCGGCGCAAGAACTATCAGGAGTGCTACCGCCTGCTCTCCAAGACCGTCGATAAAGCCTATTCGCTGCTGGAAGATACGCCCGCCCGCGACGATCTGCTCCAACTGATCGAGCGCTTCAAGGAGGAAAACCTGCGCTACGTCGAGTCGTAGTCAGGTGAGCATAGGTTTAACGCAGGTTGAAATAGACACGGTTTGCCGCTATCTTTAACTGCGTTGCGATCCACGTTAAGGAGGTAAATCGTGAAATTCAAAATCCTGCTGCTCATGCTGATGCTGGCGCTGTTTGCCGCGCCCGCATTCGCGCAGAATTCTAACTTTGTCGCCTTCGACGGCTTCAGCTTCAGCTTCCCGTCGTCGGTTGCCAGCAACGTCAGCATCGCACAGTATCCGGGCAACCCGCCTACTCAAGCGCAGCCCGGCGGTCCGCAGGTCAAGCACACCGAGTTCCTGCTCTACACGGGCAGCCCGGCTCCTCAGAGCTTATACGACGGGGCGGGCGGCATTCAGGTGTACAACACCGCCGATTTCGCCGGGTACGACATAGCGGGTCAGGAGTATCAAAAGCTGCAAACCCTGCTGGCGCAGCACCCGGACATCACTCCGTATATGGTCGGCAATCCGGGCGACAATTCCCTGAACCTGCCCTTCCTGCCAGTTCCCAACGCCGCGCAGGTGATTCGCGCCCGCGTGCAGTATGCCGATACCGGGACGATTTCCGGCATCAGCTACGTGACCTTTTACAGTCAGGGCATCACACCCTTCACGGGTGATTCCTTCCTCTACACCTTTCAGGGCTTGAGCGCCGACGGCACGCACTATGTCGCGGCGACTTTCCCGCTGCACACGACCCTGTTCCCGGCGCAAGTACCCGCCGACTTCGACTACAACAGCTTCGGACAGCAGCTTCCGTCCTACTATGCCCAGAGCATCCAGACGCTCACCAGCGCCCAACCGACCGATTTCACGCCGTCGCTGATCGATCTGGATGCAGTGATTCAGTCGTTCAGCTTCGGCGGCACGTCGGTGCCCGCGCAGCCCGTCACGGCGATTCCGGTCACGCCGACCAGCGGCGACGCCACCATGGGCGGTCTGGCAGGCGTGACGTGGACTCTGGTTTCGTATGGCGACCCTGCCGACCCGACGCCCGTCGCGCCGACCGCCGCGCCGATCACGATCATCTTCTCGACCAGCGGCGTCAGCGGCAACGGCGGTTGCAACAGCTACGGCGGCGATTTCCAGTACGACCAAAACAGCCTCGCCATCAGCGGCGTGGTGCATACCATGATGGCTTGCCTCGATCAATCGCTGATGGATCAGGAGAACACGTTCTTCAGCGCGCTCTCTACCGCGAGCAGCTACCAGATCAATGGCAATCAGCTTCAGATCAGCTATGACGGCGGCGTGCTGACCTTCACCGCTTCGTAATCCGATCAGGGGCACGGCACGCCGTGCCCCTACGGTATCATCTCCAATCGACGGATACGCCCATGCGCCGGAATTACAAAGGCTCGTCGTGTGACGAGCCTTTGTGAGTGTTCGTGCCTAGTTGTTGTCGTTCGGCGGAGGCACCGGAGGATTCGACCCGCCGTCGGGCATTTCACGATAGAGCTGCATCAGGTTTCCCCTTTGAGGGCTAAGCGAACGTCACGCTCAGCATCTCAAAGCGGACACCCCCTCGTCGCTGCTTATCGGACAGCGATCCGACACGAATCGGACACGTTGGTTAGCGTGGGGAAACCGTCGCCTCTGCGACTTGGAATAGAACGATTTTCAAACTATATTTAGGAGGAATACACCGAGGGAATTTATGCGCCGACTACTCGCTCTCACGCTGATCTCGCTGCTGATCGTTTCTGCGGCTGCCGCTCAAGACCCGTTCCAGATCTTGGGAAATTGGCTACCAACTCACGGGCGACCAAGTGCTGGCGCAGTTCACGGTCAGGAACAGCGGCTCGACCGCCAGTTCAGCGGAAACCGTCTACTTATTCGACGAGGACGGCGATCAGTTGGCAACCCAACCGCTGGATGCCTTACCGCCCGGCGACGCCGTGCGCATGTCGATTCCGATCCCGCTGTCGGACTTTGCGCAGGGGAGCAGCCAGATCATTTACGTGACGATTGGCATCGCCCCGCTTCCAGCGCCCAACCTGCGTTCCCAGTTCAGCAACTTTCGAGTCCCGATCCCGGAGATCATCGCGGCGGCTCCGGCGACGCCCGCACCCAACGGGCTTTCGCTGCCGGGCGGATTCTCGTTCAACTGGAATGATCCGATGCAGCGGGCGCTGTTCGTGGGCATCCTCGGCGTGGTGGTGGTGCTGCTGTGGGTGATTACGGTGATTCTGCGGCTGATGTTTGCCCACCCGCCGATCTTCTCGGCGTGGCAGCCGCCCTACGTGGTCACGCCGCTGATCGATCCCAACTCGACCAACGGGCGGCGGCAGTTGTGGCAGCAGCACGCGCAGAGCGATACGCTGCCGCCCGGCTGCGCGCCGGGGACTTATATGGTGCGCAAGCTGTTGGTGGGCAGCAATGGCGTGAAGCTGGCGGGCTGGCGAGTTCACGGCGATGCGCATCAGCCAATATGATCGCTACGGGCGGGTCGCGCGCAGCCAGACCCTCCTGTCTTCCGGCGCGACTAAGGCGCTCAACCGCGCTGTGCGCAAGAGCGCGTCGCTGGACTGGGATCACGCGCAGCGAGCGGTGCGCCCGGTCGCGCGCACGCTGACCTCGGCGGTGATCAAGAAGGTGAACAAACAGAACGGGATGCTCCCGGTCGCCCTGGACATTCGCTTGATGGGGATGCACGGCGAGGTGCGGATTTTGTTCGAGCTGTACGGCTGCAATGGGAGCAACTGGCAGGAAATCGATCACTGGGAACCGGAGCTGCGGGTGGTCAACGGCAGCATACAGGAGAACTTCACCTATACGCTGCTCGGTCAATACCCGCAGGAAGCGCGCAAGCAGTACGAGCAGCGTCTGCAAGCCGAGCTAACCTATCAACTGGCGGCGATGGTTCAGCAGGCGCCCCCGCCGCCGCCCCCGCCGCCTGCGCCCGCCGCTGAGGACACCGCCGAAACTCCTGCTGCGGTTTAGCCAAACAAAAACAGCCCCGCACATGGCGGGGCTGTTTCGCATGAGTTGGAGACTTGGGTTATTCGGCGGGTAGCGCGGCGGTGCCGTCGCTTTCCACGATCACGCCAGCCGGTCCGCCGGTTGACCCGGCGGCGGCGATCAGATAGGTGTTCCCCGCGTCCAGCGTCACGTTGGGCAGGTCGATGACCACGTTGGACGGCTGCCCCATGATGACAAACTTCACGTCATGGCTTCCGGCGGCGAGATCAACGCTGAAATAGCCGTCATTCCCACCGAGACTGCCCGGATAGCCGAGCCGCACCACCACCGACTGACCATCAACCAGCACGTCATACGGCGTCCGGTTTTCCACCGCGTCGAAGAAGCCCACCCGCGCCATTCCGTCGGCGAGCGGTGCCGTATTCTCGTAGAGGTCGGTCGCCAGAAGCGTGCTCTGCGCCGCCGATCCGGTCAAGCCGATGGTGATCCACTCGTTGGCAGACACGTTGACGGTGGTCTGGATCGGCGCGCCGTTAGCGGGCGTGAGGGTGATCTGGTAGCTTCCGGCTGCCATCGGCATCCAATCACTGACCGAGCCAAACGAGATGTTGGTCAGCACGGCAGGCGCGCCGTTGACCGAAACGTCCATCGTCCCCGCGTCCGGCGAGAAATCCGCGAACCGGACGCGCGGCTGAGTAAGCAGCCCTTGCAGTGACGGCGGCAGGATGACGGCATCCAACGCATCTACAACGCCGTTCGAGGCGAGATAGTCCGCGTCGGGGATGTTCGCGCCATCAACCGTAAACACGCCGGAGTCCAGATTAAACGTGACCGACTGCCCCAACAGCGAGCTTGGCAGGGTGGGTCCGCTGGTTAGCTGCCGGAAGAAGTACTGTCCCGGTAAAATGTGATAAAGCAGAATTTGGGTCAGCGTGGCGCGATCCGCCAGCAGTTGATCCTGCGTCATG
Organism: uncultured Chloroflexia bacterium; assembly: GCA_963814185.1. Lineage (GTDB taxonomy): Bacteria > Chloroflexota > Anaerolineae > Aggregatilineales > Phototrophicaceae > Flexifilum. Next base: position 2,793,879 of record CAWFCF010000004.1, read on the forward strand.
CCAGTCTGGGTCAGGAACGCCGCGAATGCATCGTCGGTCGGCGCCAGCAGCGTGAAGGGTCCGCCGTTGGTCAGCAGGTCAGTCACGGTGGGCGAGGCGGCGATTGCCGCCAACAAGGTGGTGAAGCGACCGTCGCTATCCAGCACACTCAGAATATCCGGGCGCGCTTCCGGCACACCCGCGACTTCGGGCGTGGCTTCCGGCGTCGGCTCAACTGTCGGCTCGGCAGTCGGTGCTTCGGTCGGCGCAGCGGAAGGCAGCAGCGCCTGCACTGCCGGAGGGATCATAACCGAGTCGATCACGTGAACCACACCGTTGGAGGCGAGGTAGTCGGCGTCGCTGATATTGGCGCCCTGCACCGTGAACACGCCGGAGTCGAGATTGAAAGTCACCGACTGGTTGGGCAGCAGCGTACCGAGCGTGGGGCCGCTGGTCAATTGGCGCAGGTAGTAGCGCCCCGGAATCACGTGGTAGAGCAGAATTTGGTTCAGGATGTTGCGTTCCGCCAGCGCCTGATCCTGCGTGATGCCGAGGGTACTGAAGGCAGCCGCGAAGGCGTCGTCAGTCGGCGCCAGCAGCGTGAAGGGTCCGCCGCCGTTGAGGGTATCGGTCAGCCCGGCGGCGTCAATCGCCGCCAGCAGCACTGTGAAGCGTCCATCGTTCTGAAGCGTGGTCAGAAGGTCGGGTCGAGGCTCCGGCACGCCCGCTGCCTCGGTCGCTTCGGGCGTAGCCGCCGGGGTCGGCGCGACGGTGGGTTCGGCGGTCGGGGCTTCGGTCGGTTCAGGAGTCGCCATCGCCGCCGCCACGCTGGGCGGCAGGATCACGGCGTCGAGCGCATCCACAACGCCGTTTGAGGCGATATAGTCCGCGTCGGGAATGTTCGCGCCGTTAACCGTGAACACACCAGAGTCCAGGTTGAAGGTCACCGACTGCCCCAACAGCGAGCTTGGCAGGGTCGGGCCGCTGGTTAGCTGCCGGAAGAAATACTCTCCCGGCAGAATGTGATAAAGCAGAATTTGGGTCAGCGTCGCCCGATCCGCCAGCAGCTGATCCTGCGTCATGCCGGTGTCGCTCAGCAGCGCGGCGAAGGCGTCATCGGTCGGCGCCAGCACGGTGAAGGGTCCGCCGTTAGTCAGCAGGTCGGTCACGGTTGGCGAGGAATTGATCGCCGCCAGCAGCACCGTGAAGCGTCCATCGTTCGCCAGCACGGTGAGAATGTCGGGCTTCGGCTCCGGCACACCCGCCACCGGAGTGGCTTCAGGCGTGGCATCAGGAGTCGGCTCGGCGGTCGGTTCGGCGGTCGGTTCAGGAGTCGCCATCGCCGCCGCCACGCTGGGCGGCAGGATCACCGCGTCCAGCGCGTCCACAACGCCGTTAGCGGCGAGATAGTCCGCGTCGGGGATATTCGCGCCGTTAACCGTGAACACACCGGAGTCCAAGTTGAAGCTCACCGACTGCCCCAACAGCGAGCTTGGCAGGGTCGGGCCGCTGGTTAGCTGCCGGAAGAAATACTCTCCCGGCAGAATGTGATAAAGCAGAATTTGGGTCAGCGTCGCCCGATCCGCCAGCAGCTGATCCTGCGTCATGCCGGTGTCGCTCAGCAGCGCGGCGAAGGCGTCATCGGTCGGCGCCAGCACGGTGAAGGGTCCGCCGTTGGTGAGCAGATCGGTCACGGTCGGCGAGGAATTGATCGCCGCCAGCAGCACCGTGAAGCGTCCATCGTTCGCCAGCACGGTGAGGATGTCGGGCTTCGGCTCCGGCACACCCGCCACCGGAGTGGCTTCGGGCGTGCTGATGGCAGCCATTTCGCCCATGCTGGCTTCGGTCGCTTCAGCCGTGGGTTCCGGCGTCATCAGCGCCGCCGCGACATCCGGCGGCAGCATGACCCCGTCCAGCACGTCCACGATGCCGTTGCTGGCGAGATAGTCCGCGTCGGGGATGTTGACGCCCTGCACCGTAAATACGCCGGTGTCCAAGTTAAAGGTCACCTGCTGACCTTCCAGCGAGGTGTCGAGAGTGGGTCCGCTGGTTAACTGCCGGAAGAAATACTTTCCCGGCAGCAGGTGATACAGCAGGATTTCTTTCAGGGTATCGGTATTCGCCAGCAGTTGATCCTGAGTCATGCCGGTATTGGTGAGCAGCGCCGCGAACGCATCATCGGTGGGCGCCAGCAGCGTATAGGGACCGTCGCCCTTGAGGGTGTCGGTCAGCCCGGCGGCATCAATAGCTGCAAGCAGCGTGGTGAAGCGTCCGTCGTTATCCAGCACAGTCAGCAGATCGGGCTGGGTAGATTGAGCAAACGCCGGTGCCGTGAAGCTAAGGAACAAGGCGAGTAAAGCAAGAAACGCTATAAATTTGCGCATCCATCTCCTCCTGAGCACGGGGAATAAGCGGAAGTCTGTTAGTGAAATTCGATCACAAGAATTGAATTCTGCCTTATTCTAACATATGTTCTTGCAACGGGGATACGTCGGTTATCGGTTCTCCGGTGGGCTGCCCGTGACCGCGTAAATCAGCACGCCCAACGCCGAAAGCAACAAGCTCCCCAGCAGACCTAACGCCTGCAACTGCCCAAAGTACACGTCGGTGGTCGCGGTGCGCGCGTGCGACCCGAATCCCAGAAAGTCCGCCATTCCAGTCAGCCCGGCGAGCACCAACCCCGTCAGCGTGAGCCGCACGCCGATCTGCTGCGCCAGATTAGCGGCACGCCCCACGTAAAACGAGAACTTCACGTACATTAATGCGCCCAGATCGAGCAGCGTGAAGCCCACCAGAATGGAGACGAACTGTACCACCCCAACCCCGGCGGCGGGTTAAATCCCGGTCACGCTGGGAAACAGCCCCATCAGCGCCAGCACCACCCCCAGCGCCGCAATCGCCACGCCAAACTGAGCGATGCCGATCATTAGGGAAGCGACTGCCTGAGCTTACGCAGCATGTTGCCGCCCAGAATCGCCTCAATGTCGGCTTCCACGTAGCCGCGCTCCCGCAGCCCCTCTCCGACCTTCCACAGGTCTGTGATGGTGTCCATCCCGGCGGGGATATTCTCGACGCCGAATCCGCCGTCAAAATCGGTGCCAATGCCCACGTGGGTCGCGCTGCCCGTCAACTGACAGACGTAATCCATCGCGTCCAGCACCAGCGAGAACGGCACGTCACTGCGCGGATTGCCCTTCTTCCAGTCGTCGCTCAGGAAGTTGTTGTAAGGGACAATCCCCATCACGCCGTCGCGCTCCGCCAACCGCAGAATCATGTCGTCGGTGAGGTGACGGTCGGTGTCGCGGAAGTGACGCGGGTTGCTGTGGCTGGCGATCACCACACCGGGATAGCGATCCACCGCTTCGAGGAACGACTCCTCCGCCATGTGCGACAGGTCGAGGATGGCGTTGAAGCCCGCCATCACCTCCAGCAGATCGCGCCCCAAGTCGGTGAGCGGACCGGGCATCCCGGTGCCGCCGCAGTAGCGGGTGCCCGTCCACGCCGGACCGACGATCCGCACGCCGCGCTCATACCACTCCTCGAACTGCTTCGGCTCGACAATCGGGTCAGCGTTCTCCATCAGCAGCACCAATCCCTGCCGATGATCGGCGATCTCGGTGCCGGGCTTCCACGTCTCCAGCACGGCGTCGAGTTCCGCCAGCGTGCGAACCCACTGCACCCGGTCGGTTTCGTCGGTGAGGCGCTGGTAATACTCCCACTGACGGGTGCCAAGCTGGTAGGCTTCGGCGGGCGTCTTGTAGCGCGGCGAATCGGCAAGCATCCGGTTCGATCCGCTGTCGGGCGCAGTGAAGATGGTCGCGCAGACCACTGCCACTCGCCCCAGCATACTTTCCGGCAGCCCAACCGTGGCGATCCCATTGGGGTGATCGGTTCCGGCTTCCGCCCGCCGTTTCTCGGCAACACTCACGCGATAGTCGCGTCCGAAGCGCAGCGCGTTGTAGGCAATATCTTCGTGACCATCGACTATGAACATGAACTGTCCCCGTTTTGAAGCACGCCCGCAATTCTACGCCGCCCTCGTGAAAATGCCAACAATCCAACCTCTAAATCCATTCCGCACCGGCTGGCGTTTCTTTAAGAGATGCGCGGTCGCCCACAAAACACAGAGAAATTACCGCTGAGAGGGCGTGTCGGTTCGAAACCCTTCTGATGCGGTTGTTATCTGGCGGTAAGAAAGTCGCAAGATATAGGTCGCAAGATAGTGATGCTATGATGGTTGAAATTCATCGATGGAGAGCATATCCATGAAGAAACCCGGCATCCTGCTCGGCGCGCTGGTCGCGGGCATCCTTTCGCTGCCGCTGCTGGCGGTGTTCTACCTCGGCAGCCAGATCGCGGACTTCCCGTTTGTCCCCTTCAGTGTGTTTGACAACGTGCGCGACAACACGCCCGGCGACGTGATCCGCTTCACCATTCAGACCATGGTCAACACCATCACCTCGCTCAATCTGGGGCGGGTGGACACCACCGCCAAGCTCGCCGAAATGACCATGGGCATTTTGATGCTGCTGGTGATCTTGATCGTCGCGGGCGCAATCTTCTTCGCGCTGATGCGCCGCGTCCAGCAGCGGCAGGAATGGCTGGCGGGCGTGATCCTCGGCGTGGTGGTCGGCATCCCGATCACGGTGCTGTCGATCACCGGAAACCAGATTTTCACCGCCGACAAGACCACCAGCGCCATCTGGGTATTCGGCTTGTTCCTGATCTGGGGCTACGCCAATAACTGGGCGTACAACCGCCTGACTTACGCCGCCTACACCCGCCTGCCTAGCGAGCCAGCGCCGGAACCCGCATCGGCGCAGCGCATCGACCGCCGCCAATTCCTGATCACGCTCGGCGGCTCGGCGGCAGCGATCACGGTGGTCGGCGCGGTAGTGGGATCGATGCTCGGCGAAGGCGGGTCGCAGCCCGTTTCCAGCGGCGGCGCAACCGCGACCGAAGTCCCCCTCGCCAGCCTGCCCAATTCGGACGCCTCGGTTGAGGCTGCCCCCGGCACCCGCGCGGAAGTGACCTCGCCCGGCGAGTTCTACCGCATCGACATCGATCTGGAGCCGCCGTCGATTGACCTGTCGGGCTGGACGCTGCCGTGGTTGGTCACCGCCGCCGACGGTTCACAGACTCAGATCGCCGAAATGACCATGAACGACCTGCGGAACAACTATCCGCCAGTCGAGCAGTACATCACGCAGGGCTGCATCTCCAACCCGATTGCGGGCAGCCTGATCAGCACCATCAAGTGGACGGGCGCGAAGATGCAGGACGTGCTGGCGTCGGTTCCGCTGCCCGACGACGCGACTCACTTGCTGATCACCGGAGCCGACGGCTTCTTTGAAACCGTCCCCATCGACCTGATCAAGCAGGAGCCGCGCATCATCCTCGGCTACGATTGGGCGGATCAACCGCTGCCAATTCCGCACGGCTTCCCGCTGCGAATTCACATCCCCAACCTTTACGGCATGAAGCAGCCCAAGTGGATCACCAAGATCGAAGTGCTGAACCACGACATTGACGGCTACTGGGTGATTCGCGGCTGGGACAAAGTGGCGAGCGTCCGCGCCACCTCGGTGATCGACACGGTAGCGACCCAGAACATCATGACGGTGGACGGCAATCAGTTCGTGCCCATCGGCGGGATCGCGTGGGCGGGCGATCGGGGCATCTCGAAGGTCGAGGTCAGCGTGGACGACGGCGACTGGACGGAAGCCGAACTCCGCACCCCGCTCTCCGAAGAAACGTGGGTGATCTGGCGCTACAACTGGCAGTATGCCGCAGGGTCGCATACCTTCGCGGTGCGCTGCTACGATGGTAACGGCGACATGCAGATCACCGACCGCCACTCGGAAGCGCCCAGCGGCGCCACCGGGATTCATCAGGTCAGCACAACCGTTTAAGCCTCCGCAGACCTCATATTCACTTGTAGGGGCGCGGCGTGCCGTGCCCCATAGACATATCCTGAGCGCGGCATTGCAGGGGCAGGTTTGAAACCTGCCCCATTTAGACGACGAGATCGCCGGAAAATCAAAAGGGCGGGTCAGAGACCCGCCCCTACCGGCTTCTTGCGTATTCGCGTTAACGCAGGTTGAGCGCGCCGACGCCGCCGTCGAAGCGGATCACGATCTTGCGCTCGGCACTCTCGAAGTTCGGCGACTGCCACACGCCGCCCTTGTCCCAGAAATCGCCGCCGCTGGCGCTCATGCGCTGAAGCCCTGCGCCCACGTTGATCGCGCCGATGCCCGTGCGCCCTTCCAACCGAACTGCCGCGCCCGACGGGACGCTGACGTTGCACGCGCCCACGCCGCCGCTGATGCGCGCGTTGACCGCCGCGCCGTCGCCGATGATCAGGTTGACTTCACCCGCGCCGGAGGAAACCGTCAGGTCGATGTCGCTGCTGGGCGGAACCGTCAGGCTGGTGCGCCCGACGCCGCCGCTGATGCGCGCGCTGTACTGACCCTTGGGCAGATTGACGGTCACTTCGCCCGCGCCGCTGGCGACGTTCAGCCCGGTGATATTCAGCCCGCTTAGGTCGAAGATCGAGCGACCCGCGCCGCTGTGCAGATCGAGGTTGAGCGGGATGTTCGGCGTCAGGGCGATGTCCCAGCGCAAGCGCTGCCCGCTGCCGATCCAGCCGACCGCGCTGCGGAACCAATCCGCCGCGCCCGCCGCCTGACTCAGGTGAACCACCTTCTCCTGCTCCCCGGTCGCCTGAAGATCGACTTCGCCGACGTAGGTCAGGTCAGCTTCGATCAGGTTGTCGGAGGTGTTGAGCGGGTTGATGGTGGCTTCGCCAACCGAGAAATCGACCCGCACCCGCGCCGAGCTTGCCTCGCCGAGTGGCTCGCTGAAATGCGCGGTCTTGATCTGCTCGCCGTCTTTGTCGCCCATCGACCGGAAGAAATCCCCGATTTGCTCACCGAGTTTCTCGAACGAGAATGACCATTCGACAGTTTCGTGTTTCTCTTTATTTTCGTCCACGATCTTGCTCCTTCTGGATAGACACTACATCTTGATATACGAGATTTTCAGTCCGTTTGTTCACCGGACGGTCAGGTTGCCAACCCCGCCGTTGAAGCTGATGGTGATGCGCGCGCCTTCGGCAGCCGATGCGTAGCTCCCGGTCTCCCACGTGCCGTTGTGATCCAGCCCGCTGCTGCCGCCGCTGATCTACGGTGAAGTTCGACGGCACGCTGACATTGCCGAGTCCGCCGTTGCTGCTGATGTGAACCGGGGCGTGGTCGGGCACATCGATGGTGATGTTGCCCACGCCGCCGTCGATGCTGGCGGTCACGGCTGCGCCTTCGGTGAAGGTGATGCTGGTATTGCCCACGCCGCCGTTGAGATCGACGCTGTAGTTCCCGGCGGGCAGCGTAATCGTGCTGTCGCCGACGCCGGTGTTGTAGGACATGCGTGTGAGTTGCAGTCCACTCAGGTCAATAGTACTGGTGCCGACGCCGCCGTTGAAGCTCAGGTCAAGCGGGATGCTCGGCGTGAGACCGATGTCCCAGCGGAGTTGATTGTCGTACTGATCCGGCGTTTGCAGCCACGCGCCGAGGAAATCGAACCACTGACCGCCGTTGTTCTTGGCGCTGAGGGTCACGTGTTTCTGGGTGGTCCCCTGCACGCTGAAGTTGACTTCGCCCAGATAGCGCAGGTCGGCGGTGATCAGGTCGTTGGAGTCGCTGAGCGCCTGCACCGAGATGCGACCCACCGAAAGGTCGAGGTTCATTTGCGCCGAAGCCGCGTCACCGACCGGTTCGTTGTACTGCGCGGTCTGAATCTCGGCGGACGGCGCGAGACCCAGCGCTGGTCCGACCACCATCAGCACCAGCAGCAGAACCACCGTGCCCGCGCCGATCAGCAGCGACATCGAGCGCGATCCGCGCCCGAACAGCAGTTCCAGCCCGAAAGCGATCAACACAATGGGCCATAAGCGGAACAGCACCACCAGATTTACGCTGGAGAAAATGTTGGCTTCAAACAGAAGCCAGATTGCGCCGAGTGCGATCAGGATGAACGCCCAGATCGCCGGGCTGTGTACTTCACGTCGTGCCGTCGTCATGAAAAACCCCCTTGCCTGCATGGTTCATACAATCCCCTATACGCAGACTGGGGGCTGGGGTTACGGACTCGATGTGGTGCAGCCGGGCGGACCTTCGGGCGGGTAAGTCCAGCGCTGCTCGATCTGATCATCGGCTGCCATTGCGCGGAACTCGTTGTAGGTGGCGATCAAGCTGGGGCAGTCGCCGCGAATCTCCGCCGCCTGCCCCTGAATGTACCAGCACTCGAAGCGGCGCTGCGAAATCGGCACGTCCTGAAGCACCTGAAGCGTCGAGCAGCGGTGCAGATCGTCCTGCGCCTGCTCGAAGCTACCTTCCAGAAAATACTCCATGCCCAGTTGATACCAGCCATCCGACCAACTCGGTGCGCGCTGAGTCACGTCGGTGCAGTATTGAATGGCTTGATCGCGCTCGCGCAGCAGGCTGGAAAGCTCGCATAGCCGCAGCCGCGCCTTGACGTTGTTGGGGTCGTGGGTCAGCACCTCGAAGTAGGCGACGGTCGCCGAGTTGGTATCGCCGAGCAGCAGCGCGTACTGCGCCCGCTCAAAATACAGCGCCAGTATGTTGCTGTTGATCGCAAGCGCCTGCTCGACCGTTTTCACCGCGTCGTCATAGCTGCCACTGTCGCTGTAGGTGATCGCCAGCGCCCGCAGCGCGTCCAGCCGGGTCCCGTCGGTGGCGGTCTGCACCGCACGCTGACTCTCGCGCAGCGCGGCGTCGTGCGCGCCCACGCTCCCGTAAGCCAGCGCCAGCGCGGTATGCGCCAAGCTGTAATCCGGCTGTTTTTGCAGCGCCCGCTCCGCCGCGTCCGCCGCGTCGTTGGGATCGCCCGCCGCTTGCAGGGCGAAAGCGTGAACCGCCAGCACTGACGTGTCGGTCGGCTGATGGTTGAGGGCGTCGGTGGTCGCGTCCAGCGCGGTCTGCTGATCCGGCGTGCGGTTGTATTCCGAGTAGCTCCGGTAGACCAGCGAGCGCGCCAGCAGGGTCAGCGCGGCGGTGTCGTTAGGCTGATCGTCGAGGATGGCGCGGGTCAGGCTGATCGCGCCGTTGAGATCGCCGCGATCAAAGGCGTTTTGCGCCGACGCCAGCCGATCATCGTTGGTCTCCCTGACCGGGCTGACGGCGCGGTTCATCCACACCCACGCCACCATCCCCACGCCGCCGATCAACATGACGAACACCAGCAGCGAAACACAGCCGCCGGATCGACGGCGGCGGCGCCGGAACGAGAGCCGCGTTCTAGAACGCTGGATTTGCATGTTCGCCTGAGTGGTGAGAAAGCGCGCGTACCAAAAGTTTGTATTCAGTGTAGCTCACGTATGAAGCAGGCGCACGCAAAGATTACAAACATTACAGGAAACGAACCATCGAGGGTTGTCACCGCGAGGACACCCGATTGATCGACAGTGGTTATTTCAAACTTCGGGCAGGCGGTTTATAGTCTGCCTCACCTATGGACAAGGGAGGTTGGTCTGATGCTTCGTATTGGGATGGCTGGCATTGCCACCGAAAGCTGTACCTTTTCGCCGCTGCCGACGCGCCTCGCCGATTTCACGCTCCGGCGCGGCGACCCACTGCTCGACGCTTATCCCTACCGCCTGAACTTTGAGGCGGAGTACATCCCGCTGATCCACGCCCGCGCGCTGCCCGGCGGCTCGGTCGAAGCCAGCGCCTACGCCGCGCTCAAAGGCGAATTCTCTGGATCGGCTGCGGGCGGCGCTCCCGCTCGACGGTCTGTTTCTGGACATGCACGGCGCGATGAACGTGATCGGCATGGACGACGCCGAAGGCGACTGGATCACGGCTGCGCGCGAGATCGTCGGGGCGGACTGCCTGATTTCGGGCAGCTTCGACCTGCACGGCAACATTTCGGTGCGCGAAGCCGCCGCGCTGGACATGCTGACGGCGTTCCGCACCGCGCCCCACATTGACTACGAGGAAACCCGCGAGCGGGCGCTGACCCTGCTGATGACCAGCCTGAATCAGGGCACCCGCCCGCATACGCTGCGCCTGCGCGTACCGGTGATTCTGCCCGGCGAAAAGACCAGCACCGAATGGGAGCCGGGCGAGTCGCTCTACGCGGCGCTGCCGGAAAGCGATGCCGTCCCCGGCGTGCTGGACGCCTCGATCTTCGTCGGCTACGTGTGGGCGGACGAGCCGCGCGCCAACGCCACCATCCTGATCAGCGGGACGGATGATGCCGCCATGCGCGGAGAAGCCGCCAAGATCGGGCAGCGCTACTGGGACGCCCGCGATCAGTTCGCCTTTGGCGCGCAAGCCGGGTCGATTGACCAGTGTATCGACTGGGCGCTGGCAGCGCCGGAAGTCCCGGTGATCATCAGCGACAGCGGCGACAATCCGACGGCGGGCGGCGCGGGCGACGTGCCTGTGTTCCTCGAACGGCTGATCGCGCACCACGTCCCGGACGCGGTAGTCGCCTGCATCGGCGACGCCCCGGCAGCCGAAATCTGCTATCAGGCGGGGGTGGGCGCTGCGGTCAACCTCTCGCTGGGCGGCAAGCTCGATCCGGTCGCCAGCCAGCCGCTCCCGGTCACCGGGACGGTGAAGTTCCTGCTGGATACCGACGACCTCGACCAGCGGCAGGCGGTGGTGCAGGTCGGCGGCGTGCTGGTGATCGTGGCGCAGCGCCGCCGCCCCTTCCACTACATCGCGGACTTCCAGAAATTGGGAATCGAGCCGAGCCAGCACAAGATCGTGGTGGTCAAGGTGGGCTATCTGGTGCCGGAACTCAAGGCGGCGGCGGCCAAAGCGCTGCTGGCGCTCAGCCCCGGCGCGGTCGATCAAGCCATCGAGCGGCTGCCCTTCAAGCGCATCACCCGCCCGGTCTATCCGCTGGACAAAGCCATGACGTGGAGTTTCTGACTAAACATATGCGATTATCCCTTCAGTGCACGCACGCGGGACCGACTCGTCCGGGCACACGTGCCTTCAAGGGATAATCGCCCATTTGAAATTCCCCCTACTTATCTCCCTTGAATTGCCAAACCACACCATATTTGTCAATAAACTGTCCATAGATTCCAAATGGCAAATTATGGAGTTCTTGAAAACGACTTTCTTCTTTATCTATTCCTTCTGAAAGTCTATCAAAAACCGGCTTTAATTCATCATAATATTGCCCGATAACAAAAATGGCGAATGTATTGCCTTGTTTTGGATTGTACTCGGGTGATGCCATCCAGTCAGTGGCTGAGATTTCTATGTTTCCACTTTTCAGATGGGCATTGATAATTCTGTTCCATTTTTCTGGTGGAAGCAGGTCTTTCATGGGACTATCGCCAAGTCTTGTCAGCGTTAATTCTCCACCCAGACACTCGTGATAAAACGTCATTGCCTCAGCACAGTTGCCGTCAAATAAAAGAAATGGCATACAGCTTAGCATGATTTCACCTCTTGGTGCGTTCCTTTTATACGCCTAAGTGTACGTCCTCGACGATGGTTTTTGTTAAAGGGGACTTCGATTCTAATCGAACTATTAGAGCTTGAAACTCTCCCCCCTCTCGCATGGACAAAACAGTCTCCCCTATCACGAAATGTACATTCGAACGCCCGAATATCGCAGCTTGATTTTGCGTTCCAAAGACTGCAAGCCGACTTCTTCAACTGGTTGTGATCCTTTTTGACCCGCGATCGTGCTCCCCGCTGCACGAAGTGGCTTCGATGAGGTCTATACTCTCAGCAGTTCCAGCCAGTAATGATCGCCGAGGTACTTGAACGGCGCGTGCGGCGCGGTCAGCCGCTCTAAACCGAGCAGCGTCCGTGCCAAGCGCCGCCGCTGCCCCACCGGGCGATACAGGTCGCTTGGCGGCAGAAACACGCCCAAGCCCCACAGCAGCGAGCGCCGGAAATCCGCGCCGAAATCGCGCTGCAAGCGGCTCGGCGTCGGGTAGAAAACCTCGAAATACTTGCCGTCCAAATGGGCGATGGTGCTTTTACGCAGGCGGCGGCTGGCGGTGCGCAGGTCGCGCGTGAACGCCGTGCCACACGATCTCCCAAACGCACCAACGCCCCATCACGCCTAAGCCAACTTTGCCGCCGGGTTTTACCGCCCGCGCCAACTGATCGCCGACCGCTGTCCAGTCGCCCACGCAGTTGAGCGCGCCGTAATTGGAGTACGCGCCGTCGAAGTGATTCGCGGGCAGCGACCAGTTCACCGCGTCGCTCAGGTCAAGCAGGCGAGTTTCGACTAAATCGGACACGCCCTCGACCTGCGCCTTGCGCGTGGTTTCCGCCAACATCGCCGGGCTGCCATCGCTCGCCAGCACGCGAACGCCGCGCTTCGCCAGCCAGATGGCATCCTCACCGGTGCCGCAGCCGAGTTCCAGCACGCTATCGCCCGGCTGATACAGCGCGCCCAGCCGCTCCCAGACTCGCCCGCGAAACCAGCGGCTCAGCTCGGTATTGGTGAACTCGACATCGTAGCGCGCGCCGATGTGGTCGAATGCCTCTGCCGACGTTCCCGGTTCCTTCACAGCATCCCCATCCTGTTCTGCTGCCTACATTATAGTTGATACGCAGAAAGGACATTCAACCACAGAGAATACAAAGAATCTGCTCTCTTGGCGTCTTGGCGGTTCAACTGACTTTTCGAGTATTCCGTGAACCTTTCGAACCCGATCCGGTAGTAGGCTGTAGAGAGACGATTCGGGCGCGGGTTCATGGAGACCGACGAACAACTGGCGCAGCAGCTTCAACGAGGGGATCGCGCCGCGCTCGCCGCGCTGGTGGAGCGGCATTACGATCTGCTGTTCGGCTACGTCTATCGGCTGACGCGCGGCGACCGCTCGCTGGCGCAGGATTTGACGCAAGAGACCTTTCTGCGCACCCTGCGCGGCATCGAGGGCTACCAGTACCCGCGTCCGTTCAAGCCGTGGCTGTACGCCATCGCCACTAACCTCGCCCGCAGCCATTACACCCGCGCCGATACCCGCCGAACTGAGAGCGCTGACGAGGATCGGGATTACCCGGTGGACGCCGCGCCTGACGCGGCGCTGCTGGCGCGCGACGAGGCGCAGGCGGTGATCGCCGCGCTGGACACGCTGCCGGATCATCAGCGCGAGGTGATCGTCCTCTACTTTTACCAGTCGCTTTCGCTGCAAGCTATCGCCGAGACGCTGGCGATCCCGCTGGGCACGGTGAAATCGCGCCTGTCGATTGGCGTGGGACGCTTGCGTGCGCGAATGAAGGCGGAAAATGATGAACCCGCACCTGAACGGTAAATCCGAAACCGAGGAATTCGAGCAGGTGGGCGCGTTTCTGCGCCGCTGGCGTGATCCCGCCCCCGACCCGGCAGCAAAAGCCGCGCTGCTGGATCAGTTGACGGCGGAAATGCGCGCCGCCCCCGCGAACGCGCCCCGCCGCGATCTCGGCTGGGCGTGGCTGATCGTGCGGTCGCAGGCGCGGCTGGTTCACCCGGCGACCTGGGCGGCGTCCGGGTTGGTGATCGCGCTGGGCGCGCTGGTGACGCTGCTGCTCTATCGCCCGGCGCAGAGCGGCGCGGAACTGCCGCTGGTGCTGGTCGCGCCGCTGGTGGCAGCCTGTGGCGTCGCCTTCCTGTATGGGCTGGACGCCGATCCCGCGCTGGAGCTTCAGCGCGCGACCCCGGTCTCGCCGGCGCATGATTCTGCTGGCGCGGCTGGCGCTGCTGTTCGGGTTCAACCTCGTGATCACGCTGATGTGCAGCGTCCTGCTGACGCTGGCGCAGAGTCAGCTTTCGCTGATGCCGCTGATCGCCGCGTGGCTGGCACCCATGACCTTCCTTTCGGCGCTGGCATTTCTGCTGAGCGCCCTGTTCTTCGACTCGCTGGCAAGCGTGCTGATCAGCCTGCTGCTGTGGATCGCGGCGGCGCTCCGGCACTTCGTGATCGCCTTCCCGCTGCCGGATTTGCTCCGAACCAGCAGCTACCCGGCGATGCTGATCGCCGCCCCCGCGCTGGTGGCGCTGGCGCTGTGGATCGCCGAGCGGGAAGAACGCTGGTCAAGAGGAGACCTGCATTGATGCACCCTCACTGGCGTTTTGCGTGGCGCTTCAGCCTGCGCGCCTCCGGTCTGCTGCTGGCGCTGATCGCCGGAGCGCTGCTGTTCGCCCGCATCCTGATCGCGGTAGCGAACGTCGAGCAGGCGGAATCGACTTTCGCCAGCTTCGAGGTGATCGTCCCGTTCATCGCGGCGCTGCACGCGGCGCTGCTGTTCGCGCCCGACGACGAACCCGCACTCGAGCTGCTGCTGGCAGCGCCCCGCCCCCCGGTCTACCTGATCTACGAACGGCTGGCGGCGCTGATCGCCCTGCAAGGCGGGCTGGCGCTGATCTTGTCGCTGATCGCGGTGATCAGCACGCCGGGCACCAACCTGCTCGACCTGATCGTCGTCTGGCTGTCGCCGTCGATCTGCATCGTCGGCTTGTGCATGGCGGCGACCCTCTACGCGCGCCGATCCGCCTTCGGCGTGCTGATGGCGATTGCCATCTGCGTGGCGATGGCGCTGGGCAGCGAGGTGATCCTGCCCATGTTTCCGAACCTATGGATCATCATTTTCTATCTTGATCCGCGCACCGTGACTGCCGACCAGTACCTCGTCAACCGGATTTTCCTGATCGCAGTGGGCGTGATCGCGGTGGCGCTGGTGATCTACCGGATGCGCGACGAGGAAAAGCTGCTCGGCTTTCAGGAGAATCGCGTAGGATGATTATTTTAAAAACCAGACTGCGCCGACTCATGGTGTTGATCGGCGTCATTCTGATCATCGGCTTCGCGCTTTTGTTTCTGGATTTCGTAGTCGTTCCCGTGCTGGCTCCGTTCGACAGTGTACGGATACCGGACTCATGTATTCAGGACGCGACTCAGTTTCGGTCGAATCTGCCCGCCAATCTGGATTACGCCATACCGGGGATGGGCACGGGGACTTTGCTCACCAGTGACGCGAACGCCGCTGTCGTGGTCAAATCCGACCACAGTCAGCCATCATTTCCCAGCACGGTATTTTTGATCAATCGAAAGACCGATCAGATTGTTGGGACTTGGCAGTTTGGCAGCGATGGGATCGCCGCCGCGCTGAACGGCGGTGAACTCTACCTGTTCTACGACAATCTAGGCACCTTTGTGGACGAAAACAACGGTGCTCCGGTGAAATACATCGTTAAAGCTGATAACTACCGCCAGCTTTACAGCGCCGGGGATGCCCAGTATATGCAAACGTCAATAGAAATATCCGCACTTCACGCCGATGGAACGATCACGACGCATCTGCGGATGCAATTCCGAACGATGGCTTACGGTTGTATGCTCTCTTAGCAGCTTCGAGGTGAACATGAGCAAACTCAGCGCGATGGTGCGCTACGAAATCCTGATGGCATGGCGGCGGCGCAGCCTGCCGATCCTGTGGTTCCTGCTGCTGGCGGGCGTGATCGGCTTCTCGCTGCTGATTTGCAGCGTCAACCAGCAGTCTCCGGTGATGGATCAGGCGGTGCAGAGCACCGTCACCAACCCGGACGCGCCCGCGTGGGCGCAGGGCATCGATCTGGTGGTCGCCGATCACACGCTGGAACTGATCAACGTGCTGATCGCGGGCATGACTTTCTACATGGTGGGCGTGACTCTGCTGCTGGGCGAAGTGATCCCGCTGGATCGGCAGTTCAAGCTGCGCGAATTACTGGATACGCTCCCGATCAGCCGGGCGCAGTACCTCGGCGGCAAGCTGGCGAGCGTCTGGATAAGCCTGCTGCTGGGCATCGTCGGCATTGGCGTGATCAGCGCGCTGGCGCTGCGGCTGATTCTGGGCGATTACGATCTGCGGGTGTTCGTGGTGCTGTGGATCAGCCTGCTGGTGCCCCAAACCTTGATCGCCGCGCTGCTGAGCGTGCTCTGCGCCTCGCCAGTCGGCAGCCGCCGCGCGGCGGTGCTGGTCGGGCTGCTGGTGATCCCGTTCGTGCTGATCCTCGCCTTCACCACCGTGATCGCCTTCGCGGGCGCGGGCGCGCTGATCGAGCCGTTTTACGCGCTGGGTGTCCTGCTCACACCGGGCGCCGAAACCAACGCCGAGATCGTCCACCGCATGACCCAAACCCTAATCGAGTTCGCCGGGATCGGCGTGCTGGTGTGGACGGTCACGTGGGGCTGGTCGCGCCTGCATGAGGTGGGCTAGCCCATGTATAAGCTGAGCGCAATTGCCCGATACGAGCTGCTGATGGCATGGCGGCGGCGCAGCCTGCCGATCCTCTGGCTGATGCTGGTGCTGAGCAGTCTTGCCTTTGCCCTCGTAATCGCCCCGCAAGCGCACTCGCCCCAGTATCTGTTCATCGATCCTGCCGTGCGCGCCGCAGCCGATTCCAGTGGCTGGACGGCGGAAGCCATCACCATGACCACGCAGGAGAGCAGTCAGCTTTTGGCGCTGATGCTGGTCTTCAACCTCGCCCTCGTCCTGATCGTCTCGGAGACCATCCCGCTCGACCGCCAGTTCCGAGTGCGAGAACTGCTCGATGCCCTGCCCATCAACCGCACCGCCTATCTCGGCGGCAAGGTGCTGAGCGTCTTGGGCGGCGTCACCCTGATCGTGCTCACCGGCGGCGCGATGAGCATGATCGTGCAGCGCCTGATGCTCGGCGATCTCGATCTGCGGGTCATCGCCCTGCTGTGGCTGGCGCTGGCGCTTCCGGTCTGTTGGGCGAACGGCGCGTCGAGTGTACTGGCGTCCGCCTTCCGCGACAGCCGACGCATCGCCGTGACCTTCAGCCTGCTGATGCTTCCGCTGTTCTTTCTAATACTGTGGGACGGGCTGTTGAATTTGACCTTCGTGAGCGGGTTGATCCATCCGGTTTACATCCGGTCGATCACGTCGCTGATGAACGGCGAATCGCCAACCGTTGAAATCGTGGTGCATCTCGCCATTGGGCTGACGCTGCTGGCAGGGATCACCCTGCTGGTGTGGACGCTCGTATGGGCGCTTCTGCGTGTTCAAGACGCCCGCTAGAGGAGACAAACCGGATGATCGAAATCCACCAACTCACTAAGACTTACCGGGGCAAGGTTCAAGCCCTGAACGGCATCGACCTGACCATCGGCACCGGGATGTTCGGGCTGGTCGGTCCCAACGGCGCGGGCAAAACGACGCTGATGCGCATCCTCGCCGGGCTGCTGCGCGCCAGCAGCGGCAGCGTGACCGCCTTCGGCTGCGACCTCGCCACCTACAGCGGGCGGCAGGCAGTCAAAGTCTATCTGGGCTATCTGCCGCAGGATTTGGGGCTGTACCCCAACCTGAACGCCTACGAATTCCTCGACTATATGGCGATTCTCAAGGGCATGACCGACGCCCGCGAGCGCCAGCGCCAGATCGACGCGCTGCTGGAGAAAGTCCGGCTCACCGATGCCGCCAAGCGCCGCCTGAAAACCTATTCCGGCGGCATGAAGCGGCGCATCGGCATCGCGCAGGCATTGTTAGGCGATCCGAAGCTGCTGATCGTGGACGAGCCAACCTCTGGGCTGGACCCGGAGGAGCGCGTTCGCTTCCGCAATCTGCTGGCGGACATGGCAGCCGAGCGTACCATCATCCTCTCGACTCACATCGTCGAGGACATCAGCCAAAGCTGCAATGATCTGGCGGTGCTGCGCGGCGGGCGGGTGATCTTTCGCGGTGCGCCCAGCGACTTGATCGAGCGGGCGCGCGGGCACGTCTGGATGATCAGCACGCAGGACACGCGCCCCGACGACCGCCTGACCATCGTCTCGACGCTTCAGATGCAGCACGGGATTCAGTACCGCGTGCTGGGCGATCCTGAAGGCTACGCCGACGCGCAGTCGGTCGAGCCGAGCCTCGAAGATGGCTATCTGTGGCTGATGCAGACGCAGGGCGAGGTGTTGGAACCGACATAGGAATAGCGCTCCCTCAACAATCGCGCCGCGCGAATCATGTGTAGAGGCGGGTCTAAGACCGCCCCTACGAATATCGCGTTACGAGGGAAAATGTCATCCAAACGGCGGACACTGCTCGGTGGAAAGCTGAGTGACGCTGCCGGAATACACGTAGCCCTGAATGGTCGATCCCTGAACGTCGGCTTCGATGCGGAACCACAAGCGCCCGTTATCCTGCGCGCTGCGTTCCTGACCCAGAATATTGATCACGGTCGAAACCGGAAGCTGACCGAACAGCGGTGAGCTGGTGGTCGGCTGCGCCCGCACGTTGACCGTCTGCATGGCGATTGCCCGGCAGATGACGCGCGGTGTCGGCGTGACCGTCGGCGTAGCGGTGGGCGTGGCGGTATCGGTGGGAGTCGCCGTATTGCTCGGCGTGAGGGTCGCAGTCGGCGTGTTCGACGGCGTGAGGGTCGCGGTCGGCGTGTTCGACGCGGTCGGCGTGTTGCTCGGCGTGGGCGTGTCTGACGGCGTGAAAGTCGCGCTCGGCGTGAAAGTTTGGGTGGACGTCGGCGTCGGCGATGGGAACAGCACCGCCTCCCACGTCGGGCGCGCGACCAGTCCCACCGCCGCCACGATCAGGATGATCCCACCGAACATGCCCATCAGCCGAACTCGCCCGCGCTGGCGCAGCGCCCGCACCTGATTTTCCAACCGCACGATCTCGGCGCGCCGCCCAACCACGTTGAACGGCTCGTCGCGCATGGTCTGCAAAAGCGCCTGCGCCTCGTCGGTATCGCCCTCGTCAATCGCCGCGACCGCCCGCTCGATGTAACGAGTGAGCAGGTCGTTGACCACCGTGCGATAGCGGGTATCCTGCGCGTACTGGATCAGACTGCTGAGCATCGAGCGCGCTTGCAGCAGTTCGTTGTCGTAGTTCTGGGCGATGTTGTTGGCTGCCCGCTCGATCACCTGACGCGCCCGCTGCATATCGTTTGCGTTGGAGCGCGCCTCCAGCAGCAAGTCCGACATGCTGGTGTCACTGGGATCGAGCTTGACCGCCAGCTCCAGCAGTTGAATCGCCTCGTTGGTCAGGTTGAGCTTTTCTTCCAGCGAGGTCGCGCTGGTCGCCCGGTTGATCGCCGACTGCGCCTGCTCGTTCAACTGGGTCTTGATGGCGTTCAGGCGGTTGTTGGCGGTTTCGGCAAGCTGAGCCAGTCGGGTGCTGTTGGGCAGGGTTTGGCGCAGCCGCCCGATCATGCCCAGCACGGTTTGAAGCTGGGATGCCTGCTCCGAAAGCGAGCCACCCAGCATACTCAACTGCGCGGCTGCGCCCTCGGCGTCGCCTTGAATCCGGCGCACCCGCTCGATGCGTTCCTCCGCCTGCGGATCGTTGGGCACCACCCGAAGCGCGCCTTCGTATTTGCGCAGCGCCTCGTTCCAGTTGTCCGCCGTCATCATGCGGTCGCCCTCGTTGATCATTTCGCGGGCGAGCGCCAAATCCTGAATGTCGAGCAGTGCCTGCTCGGCATCTTTCCAACTGAGAATCCCGTTGCGCTCCGCCAGATCGCGGGCTTCGCGGTAGAGCCGTTCGGCTTCGTCGTAATTGCCCGCGCGCACCAGCGAATTGGCGCGGTTGTAGGCGACCCGTGCGTCGAACGGGATGCGGTGATCCGGCACCACCCCGCGAATCAGGTTGTCCTCTGCCTTCTGCCGATATTCCAGAGCCGTCGCGTTGCCGGGCTGCTGGCTGAGGACCCGGTTCGCCTGATCGATCACCTGCTGGTAGTCGCCCGCGTAGTACGCCTGCGTGAGTTCGGAGAGCGCATCGTCCACGTCGGCGCCGCTGTACAGCGGCCCCTGACCGGGCGTGCGCCGCTGCCCCTGATCGCGGAACATTTCGCGCTCCGGCGGCGGATACCCGGCGGAAGTCGGGTAGACCTGCGCGGTGGTTGTCTGTGCGGCTTCACTGGCGGGTTGCTGTGCTTTGGCGATGTTATCCTGCGTCTCGACCGGCGTGCGCGGCGGCGCTTTGCGCTCGACACCGTAGCGCGTGAACAGGTCGCTGACCCGCTGCCTCGCCTGCGCGTTATTCCTGCCCGCGTCTTCCAACATGGCGATCACGTCAGGGTCGCGCGGGGCGAGCGCCAGCGCTTCCGCCAGAATGTCTATCGCCTCGTCGATGTCGTCGTCGTCCCCGGCGATCTCGATGCGAATCCGCGCCCGGCGCAGCAGCCCGCGCACCGTCGCCGCCACCGGCGAGGTGGGGTTGCTCAGGCGCGCCAGTTCCCCGAACAGGGCTTGCGCGTCCGCCTCAAAAGTAGTGTTCTTGGCGTCAGCGAGCAGCGCGCGCGCCTGCTTTTCCAAGTCGGCGACGGCGGTGGCGTCGGTATCTTCGGGTAGGGACTGCACGCTGCGGCGCAAATCATCAAGCCGCTGTTGTAGTTCGGGCATAAAAGACCTCCGTAACAAACTGAAAGTTACCACATTTGCGAAGGCTCAACAACGGCGCGTTGGGTCAGCGAGCGGAAAGCGCCCACTTGCATGTGAAGGATGTACGGTATAATCCCGGCTTAATGGAACGACAATTGGTGCGCGCGCTCCCTTACATCTTCGGCGGCACGTTTGCGCTTGGCGTGCTGCTGTTTTTGATTTCGCTGTATCTGCTGCGCCTGCGCCGAACGGGGTCGTACTGGCGAATGCGCCGCCGCGCCGGAGAGCGGGGCGGGCGGTTGTTCCTGCTCTCGGTCGCCATGATGATCGGATCGGCATTTGGTGGGCTGGTGCTGGCGCTGGCGACGCTGGCGTATCGCAACGCCAACCCATTCCTCGACCGGGGACCGGATAATTTGTATGGGATCGTACTGCCGCCGGACGCGCTGCTGACCTCCACTTACGACGCGATGACTCTGACCGCCGCCGCTTTCACGCCAGTCCCGCCGACAGCAACCCTCACGCTGGCGTCTGCGCCGATTACAACCGCGACGGCTGTGCCCAGCGCCACCCTTCCCTTCACCGACACGCCGTCCGCGACCGATACCCCCAGCCCAACCGATACGCCCACGCCTACGTCCACTTTCGAGAGCGTGCTCGACCTCACGCCCAGCTTCAACGTGACGCCGCGCCCGGTCGGCGCGAGTTTCCGGCTCACGCTGGATGCGCTCGCCGCCACTCCCAGCACCGACGGCTCAATTCCGGCGACGCAGATCGAATTCCGGGCGGGCATCCAGCGGATATACGTTTATTTTTCATTCGAGAACATGGAGAACGGAGCCGCGTGGTCGCGGGTGCTGTACCGCGACGGCGTGGCGGTTCAGGGCAATACCCTGCTGTGGAGTTTAGGTGAAACCGGCAGCAGTTCGTTCTTCTTCGGCAGTGAAGACGGGTATGATCCCGGCAGCTACGAGGTGCGCCTGTTCGTCGGCGATCAAGAAGCCAGCCGATCCGCCTTCGCGGTGAATTCCGGCTAAGAAACGACTTCCATCCTCAGGGGAAAGTCTTTATAATATTCGCACCGCAGCAATTAACTGTGTACAATGTCATTTTTGTAACATAAAGTGACCGAGTGCAATCTCGTCCGATGCGGCACGCATCAAGGCTGTCCAAATGGCGTATCAGGTTTTACTGGTAGATGACGACGACCCAACTCGTTCGGTCTATCACGAGATTCTGACCCGGATGAACTTTGAGGTCATTGAGGCGTCCGACGGAATCAAAGCCATCGACATGCTCAACCGCTATACGCCCAACGTCGTCATCCTCGACCTGCTGTTACCTCGGAAATCCGGGCGCGACGTGCTGGAATACATCTATGCCGCCTCGCGTCTGACCGATACCCGTGTCATTATCTTCACGGCGCACAACGGCTTGTTTCCGCTTCAACTGCGCCCCGGCGACGTGTTCCTGCTCAAGCCCGTGAATCCGCAAGCCATCCGTGATGCGGTGCAGCGCGCAGTTTCCACCCCGATCAAACGGTGAGTACCCTACCCTCGCAATTCTTGCTATACTTTGGTAGATTTCTGTAGGTTTTCGGCAATCACAACTCAGATTTTTCATCATAGCACAGGCAGGTCGGGATGGACTCAATCACACTACCGATGATCTTTTCGCTGATCACGACGGTGATCAGCGGTATTTTCGCCTATATGGTGCTGGCGCGCTGGCGCAGCGCCCTGCGCGAAGGCAAGCAGCGCCCGCATCTTCGGGCGTGGGGCATTGGCTTGACGCTCTACGCGATAGGCTCGCTGAGTCAGGTGATCCTGTCGTTCGTGTGGAGTCCGCTGTTCTTCGGGCTGTGGTATTGGACCGGCGCGCTGGCGGTTGCGCCGTGGCTGGGTCAAGGGACGGTGTATCTGCTGGTGCGGCGCGGCAACATCGCCCGCAATATCGAAATGGCGCTGATTTTGGTCTGCGTGATGACGCTGCCGTGGCTGCTGCTGCTCACGCCCATGAACGGGAGCGCTTGGTATGCTGGTGCAGACATGAATACGATTCTTTATCAGGTCTTGTCGCACGATCCATCGCGCTCGATGTTCGTGGGCGTGATGAACACGTGGGGGACGCTGGCTCTGGTCGGCGGCGCGATCTATTCGTCGATCCTGTTCCGCCGCAAGCAGGTCTTGCGCAGCCGCATGATCGGCAACTGGCTGATCGCGGCGGGCGGCTTGCTGCCCGCGCTCGGCGGTTCGCTGGTCAGCGCAGGCTTGGCGAACTTGAATTACATCGGCATCATGTTTGGCGTAATCCTGATCTTCCTCGGCTATCTGCAAACCGCCAACGCCACTGACGACGCTCGCGTCCCGCGCCGCGCCGCTACCGGGACCAGTGGATGAGCCTGTACCCGCTGATCCTCACCGCGCATTACTGGCTCAGCCGCGCTGGATTGGTCATCGGGCTGGTGATGCTGTTAATCGCGGTCTACATCGGCTTGATCAAGCACGGCGACGTGACCAAATGGTTCCGGCGCGGCACCTATGCCGTCGTCGGCTTCATCGGCGTCGAGTTTCTGCTCGGCTTGACCCTGTATCTGATGGGCGGGCGACCGCACGAGGACGTTCACCTGATCTATGGGGTGGGCGCGCTGCTCTGCCTGCCCTTTTTCATCTTCGTGGAGACGACCGCCAAGAAGCGCCCGGCGATGGGCAGCTATTTATGGGGCTTCGCGCTCATGATCGCCATCTTCGTGCGCGGCATCATGACCGGCGGCGGCTGAAGCGCCCCGTGCACGAGTGACATCCCCCCGCTGGTGGTATTTCTGCGATAGATGATAGAATACCCCCAGAGGGGGAGGCAATGGCACACGTCTTTATCAGCTACGCGCATACCGACCGCGTCTACGCCCGCACGCTGGCGGATTACCTGCTGTCGAGCGGCTTTGACGTGTGGATCGACGACCGTATCAACTTCGGCACCGACTGGGAAGATGCGATTTTCAAGTCGATTGGTGGCTGCGCCGCGTTCATCGTCATCATGACGCCGGAAGCGGCAGAAAGCGCGTGGGTCAAGCGCGAGCGCTTCTACGCCGAAGGTCAGCGGAAGCCGCCCTTCCCGCTGCTGCTGGAAGGCGAAGTATTCCCCTTCTACGCGCCGTTCCAGTACTTCGACGTGCGCGGCGGCATCATGCCTACCGAGGATTTCCTCGACCAGCTTGCCGCCGTCGCGCCGCGCGCCCAAGCCGCCGGGCATGACGTGACCAACCCGCCGCCAATCCTCACCAGCCCGCCCCGGCACACGCTCCCGCCCACCACGCCCACCGATCAGCGGAAGCTGGAAGCCGCCATGCCCGCCGAGACTCAGCCCGGTACGGACACCGAAGTGTGGGCGAAGATTTCGCTGCCCGATTCGCCCGGCTTGCGCGGCGAGCTGCCCGCCGTCGTCGCCTCCGGCGACGTGATTCAGAAGGACGATACCCGCTTCACGGGCTTTCCGATCCGCTTCCCGGTCGATCCAGACACCGGGCAGCCTGCCGCCGCACACGCGCAGATTCTGGTCACGTCCGAGGAATTCACGGTCGCTGGAGGATACTACGAGGTCGAAATCCCGCCGGACGCCAACTCGCGCACGGTGGTGATTCCGCTCAACGCCAAGCCCGGCGCACAGCCCGGCAGCCGGGCGCGGGTCTACCTCGATTTGATCTACGAGGGAAAAACCATCGCGCAGATTTCGGTCTCGACCCGGCTGGTGGAGCAGGTCGCGGCTCCGGCGTGGAGTTCTGGCGGCGCTGGGGATCGGCTCGGCGGACGAAATCCCGCGCGGCGTGGCTCAGCCAGCGCCGATCTACGACGGACACCCTTCCGCCGCCGCCGGGCTGCCGCAGCAGTCAGAAACGCGCACCGACAATGAGGAGCTTTCTGCTCCCCCGAAGCGTGCCGCGAGACCGCTGAAGTTCCCGGCAGGCGTGATCGCAACCGTCGTGGCGCTGCCGCTGGTGGTCGTCATCATGATTGTCAGCACCGCAATTTCTAACGATAACGCCAACCACGACCACGCCACCGCCACCGCTGCGATAGAGATGACCAACGACGCCCAATACGCCAGCCAGTCCACCGCTTCGGTGCTAGAGACCGCCAACGCCGCCGCAGCCCATAACCTCACCGCCACTGCCTTGCCATTGACGGCAACCGCCGCCTCGAACATCGTCGCAACCCAGAATGCCCTCAATCTCTATCTGGGCGACTGGCAGCCCACCTCCGCGTCGATCCCAATCGGCGCGCTGCGAATCACGAGCGCCGGAGCCAATCACCTCAATGTCAGCTTCTCCGTCTGTTTCACCCTAGCCGGTCTATGCTCGGCGACCAGCAGCGATTATAACGCCAGCAATATCCCCTTCCGCCCCGACGGGTTGACGCTGAGTGTCGCCGGGATGGATATAGTGATTGTGCCGGGCGGCGGACGCTTGAACGTGAGCTTCACCTACGATGGCAGCACCAGCAGGCAGACCTTCACACGGACGCTGTCATTTGTGACCATTGTGCCGATCATGCCGTCGGGGCTGGACATTCCCGCTTTGCCAACTCCCGCTTCAACCACCAGTCCGTGAGACGGTTCAAGCCTGTTCCAGCCCGCTGCCTGGATTAGTAAGCGGTGAAATAATTCTGAGGGGCAATCTTTATGGTTCTCGCGTTCCTCAGCATGGAGTTTGGTGATACTCTACGTTAAAATGAATCATCGAAGATGCAAACGTCGGGAGGTCAAGCCGTGAGCCGCTGGGAGAACAAGTACGTCATCGGTCTCACCGGGAACATTGCGGTCGGCAAGAGTGTGGTACGCCAGATGCTTCAGCACCTCGGCGCGTACACAGTTGACGCCGATGGCTTGACGCATCAGGCGATGATGCCCGGCGCTCCCGCCTACCTGCCCGTCGTGGAAACCTTCGGGCGGTTCATGTTGGACGAAGAAGGGCGCATCAACCGGACGCGGTTGGGCAGCGTAGTCTTCACCATCCCCGAAGCGCTGACTACGCTGGAAGGGATTGTGCATCCGGTGGTCAATCAGGCGATTGTAGCGCTGGTCGCCCGCGCCAAGCAGCGGGTGGTGGTGGTCGAAGCCATCAAGCTGCTGGAAACCGACCTCGCCAACATGGTCGATGCCATCTGGGTGGTCGATGCCTCGCCGGAGACCCAGTTGAAGCGGCTGACCGACAAGCGCAAGATGTCGGCGGACGAAGCCCGCAAGCGCATCTTCGCGCAGCGCCCGCAGGCGGATAAAGTCGCCCGCGCCGACCTGATCATCATGAACGAGGATAACGTCGAGGAGACTTGGAAACAGGTTCAGGGCGCATGGAACGAAATCCGCAAGCGCATCGGCGAAGTCGCGCCGCCGCCGCCTCGACCGCAGCCGCAAGCTCAGCCTCCCGCACCATCGCCGCAGCAGTCGCAGCCCCAACCCGCAGGCTTGCCGCCGATCCCGCGCCAGAGTTCTAGCGCGCCGCCGACCATCAACTCCAAGCTGTTCGACCCTAAGACCGAGATCGTGGTGCGGCGCGGGATGCCCGGCAATGCCGAAGCCATCGCCAATTTCATCACGCAGGTGACCAAGAAGCCGGTCGAGCGTATGGACATCATGCTGGCGTTCGGGCAGAAAAGCTACCACATCGCCTACGGCAAGAACGATCAGGTGATCGCGCTGGTCGGCTGGACGGTCGAGAACCTGATCACGCGGGTGGACGAGTTCTACATCGCCCCGAACCTGCCGCAGGACGAGGTGATCCGCGAATTGATCGGCGCGATTGAAGACGCCTCGCGCGAACTGCAAAGCGAGGTCAGCTTTGTCGTGCTGCCGGATACCACGCCCGTCGAAGTATTCCAGTCGTTCGTGAAAAACGGCTATCAGGTGCTCAAACTGAATGAAGTCAAATTCCCGGCGTGGCGTGAAGCTGCCCACGAGTTAATCTCGACCGACAATGTACACGCGCTGATGAAACAGCTTCGCGCCGACCGCGTGATGAAGCCTATCTAACGAGGATATTCATGCAAACTTTCCGCAATCTGCCGCCGGTGCGCTGGGCATCGGTTCACCCGCGTCTCGCCGCGTGGATCGTGCTGGCGCTGGGCATGGTGATTTTGCTGGTGATCGAGGCGCGGGACGTGGGGCTGCTGCCGGGACAGTGGATCGCGCTGATTGTGGCGACGGTATTGGTCGCCGGAGCCTGCATCTGGATCGTCAGTTGGGAAGACAAGGACGAAGCCGAAGACCTGGACGAGCCGAAAACTCCGCCACAGGATAAGCCCGCCGCTTAAGCCTACTCCAGCGGATCGGGCAGCTTCAGGCGGCTGACTTCCCCGCGCAGCCGCGCGCGAATCACGTCAGCCGTGACCCGCGCCTCGCGGCGAATGTTGTAGAGCGGCCCCAAGCCGCGATAGTAGCGCCCCACCAGAAACAGCCCCGAATACCCGGCGATCTCGGTGCCGTGCGCATCGCTGCGCTGGGGCCAGCCGTCCCGGTCGGTCTGGTAGTCGATGTCCAGATAGTCCAGCACCGGGCGATAGCCGGTGCAGAAGATCACGCTGTCCACCTCATCGCTGCTGCCATCGTCGAGAACCGCGCAGCGACCTTCCAGCCGCGCCAGCCCGGTCACCGCCTTGACCTTGCCCGCCCGAATCGCATCGACCAACTCGTGCCCGCGCACCGGAGCCGAAGTTCCGACCCGATCCTGTCGGTTGGGCGCAATCGGCAGATCGAGGTCGTGAAGATCGTGGTACGGGTGATAGAGCACGCGGGTCAAAAACCGCTTGCGCCACGCTTTGGGCAGCACGCCCGCCAGCAGAATCCAAGCGGCGTTGGGCAAGCCGTAGGGATACGGTCGCACGAACACGATGTCGCTGCAAATCGCCAGCAGCACCGGGTGCCTCGTGACCTCGGTCAGCTCCACAGCGATGTCGCCGCCGCTGGGTCCGTTGCCGACCACCAGCACCCGCTGCCCGCGAAACGGCTCGGCGGCGTGATAGTCGTTCGCGTGCAGGCAGCGCCCCGTGAAGCTGCTCATGCCGGGGATGTCCGGCAGATACGGATTGCCGAACCGCCCGGTGGCGATAATGACGAAGCGATAGTGTTCGGTGCCGCGCGTGCTTTTGACGAGCCAGCCGTCGCCTTCCGGCGCGACTCGGGTCACGTTCACGCTCAGTTCAATCTTGAAGGGGCGCCGCGAGACGTAATCAACCACGTAGCGATAGAAATCGCTGCCCAGCGGATAAATCCCCTGCTTCAGCGGAATCGGCTGCCCCGGCAGGTTGGAGACGAACCCGGCGGTGTTCAGCCGCAGCGACGGATACAGGCTCGACCAGGTGGACGCGACTTTGTCGGCGCGATCCACCACCCGGTAGGAGATGCCCGCCTGTTCCAGATAATAAGCGGCGCTGATGCCGGAGGGTCCCGCTCCGATCACCAGCGTTTGCTCAGAAGCCGAAGTCGGAGCCATCATCCTGCCCCGGCGTGGGCGTGGTAACAATCGCGGTCGCGGTCATGGCGATCAGCGGGCGATACACGGTCGGCACCGCCAGCAAGGTCGGTAGATAGTTTTCGGCATCCAGCGTGCTTTGCGGGAAGAACTGCCCGTAGATTTGCATCTGCGGCTTGACCATGATGTCGCGGGTCATCGCCACTTCGGTATCGACCGTGTTGAACTCCTGAATCGGCGCCTGAATGTGATAGATACCCACCGCGATCAACCCGACAATGAACATGATCAGCGCAGCCGCCGCCACCACGACTCCGGTGGAACGGTTGGAGCGCTTCACGCTGGGCGTGCGCACCCGCATCGCCAGCGGCGCGGCTGGCGAGAGTTCCAAATCCACTTGCTTGCGCAGCACCGCGAAGTCGTAGCTGTCGCTGAAATTCACCACGTCCAGATGATCGATCAGCTTCGGCAGTTGGATCGGCTGTGACATCACCGGGACGATGTGCAGGCTCAAGTCGAGCGCCTTGATCAGCGCGGCTTGCAGCGCCGCGTCGTCCATCGCCGCCTGCGACAGCACCATCACCAGCACGTCGCCATGCAGCGGAGGCTCGAGGCTGACTTCATAGCCCGCTTTGCGAAAATCCTCGACCAAGCGCTGCCCCACTACCTGATCGCTTGAACTGTACAGCACTTTGATCATTGTCTCTCCCACGAGTCCCTTGTTCCCCCTACACGATCACGATTGACTGCTGTCGCTCACCGGCTCCATCGAGCGCAGATAATTCACCACGTCCCACCACTGCGTCGGGCTGTAATCGCCCTGACAGGCGGGCAGGCTCCACCAGCCCTCTTTGCTGACGGCGGCGTACAGGTCTTCGTCGCGCAGCCGCGACAGCCGTTGAATCAATTCCTGCAAATCCGGCGCGGACTGCCACGCACCGCACGCCAATTCGTAGAGCGCGCGCCCGCGCGTCAGCGAAGCTTCGGTCGGCAGCACCGCGTTGACCACCGCAGGCGGCGGATAGGCGTTCAGATCGGCTTGCTCGCCCGCCTGCGCCGAGAGAATCACGCCCACCACCACGATCACCGCCGTGATCACCGCCGCGCCGACCGCTATGGTCACGCTTTCGGGGCTGAGGTCGAGCCAGATGGTGAAGCGATGCAGCACCGGATACGCCGCGTAGATCAGCGCCGCGATCACGCCGAGGATCGCCAGCCAGTTGAGCAGCGTGGGCGGGCGCGCGTTGATCACCGAGGCGTCGGTCGAAATCTGCCAGTCGAACGCCGCCTGCGTGCCGTTCACCTCGATCACCGTCCACCACTCGCCCGGCTGGGTGATCTCGTCGCCCACCGAGGCGTACAAGCCGTCGCCGGAACTGTCCAGCGGGTGCCAGTCGCTCCGCAGATCGCGCGATGGCTCGCTCATCCGCAGGTCGACCGTCAGCCCATCGACTGGCTTGCCGCCCTGCTCGATTTCCACGTCGTAGGTGTTGATGCCCGGACCGCCCGGCGTGATGGTCGCGGTGATACTGTAGCCGCCCACGTCCTGCGAGGCGCTCGGCGGCGGCGCGGTCTGCCCGACCAGCGTCGGTGCGGGGATAGGCGTGGCGCTCAGATAGCCGACCGCGCCCAGCACCGCCAGCGCCAGCACTGCCTCGATCCGCAGCGTGGGCACAAAATCGCCCACCCGCTTGATCACACCTGACCAGCGCTGATAGCGCTCCGGGCTGGCGGCGGCGTGATGCGCCGCGCCCACCAGCACCAGCAGCCCGACCAGCAGCACTTTCAAGAACAGCGCGCCGCCGTAAGTCGTCAGCAGGTCGGACGGCGTGGTGAACCAGTTGAGCGCGCTGTAAATCCCGGTGGCGATCACCACCACCAGCCCGGCGGTCGCCAGCGGCGTAAATCGTCGGAGCGCCGCCAGCATCGCCTGACGGCGCGCGTCGCCGCTGTAGGGCTTGAGCGCCACCGGAGCGACCAGCGCCAGCGCCGCCACGCCGCCCACCCAGAATCCGACCGCCAAGCCGTGCAGCCAGTCGTCCACAATGCCGATTGCGGGCAGCAGCAGCGACCCGGCGGCGTGGCTGTTCACGCTGAACGTCCCGAACAGCAGCGCCATCACCCACACGCTGCCCACCCACGAGGCGCGCACCGTCTCCGGCTGGCTTTCGCGCAGGTAAATCCCCAATGCGAACAGCCCCGCGACGATCAGCAGCAGCACCATACGCGCATTCCACGTATCGCCGAAGCGCGTGCCGATCCGCACCACGTTGAACAACTGCTGGCTGATCACCCGCCCGATGTCCGCGCCGAAAAACGCCATCGTCTGCTGAAGCAGCGCCAGAATGTTCCCGGCGAAGGCGACCGCCAGCGCAATCCCCACGATCCAGTGAAGCCGGGTCATCACACGGGGCGGCAGCAGTCCAGCGGGATACTTGCTGCTCCCCCACGCCGGAACCAGCACCATCGCGTAGACCGAAAAGACGCCCAGCAGCAGGGTCGCCGACGCCAGCACCAGCACCCGCCAGACTACTTCCAGCGGGACGGCGAAATTGCCGCTGCTTTCCTCGGAGATGTTGCCCGCCTGCGTGCCGATGAAAAAGACCTGCGTCTCGACGATCACGTGACCGTCGCTGGCGAAGGCGGTGCGCAGCTCCGCGAGGTAAGCGCCGTCCGGTAAATTCGAGGGCAGCCGCGCCGACAGCAGCGACAGGTCGGTCGGATCGACGCCGCCCTCCGCGATTTCCTTGCCGGTTTGATCGCGCACGGTCAGCTTGCTGAATTCCGGCTCCAGCACTTCGCTGAACCAATACTGCACCCGCGCCGGAGCGTGCTGAAGCACCGCGCGATCTTCAGGGATCGCGCGAACGATGTAGCCGTGTGCCTGTGCCGGAGCCGCCGCCAGCACGATCAGCAGGCTAATCCAGACGAAAACGATCCGGCGCGTCTTGTTTAACGTCTTCAACTTGGGCTTCGTTTGTTGATACTTCTACGGTTTCGTCGCGTTTTTCAAAATCCGGGCGGGAATTGCGGCTCTTGACCCAGCTTATGCCCATCATCACTAGAAAGATGGTCGCCGCGCCCAGCATGATCAGTTCGTCATAGGGTCCAAGCGCCCCATGCGCCAGAAAAACGTGCATCTTCAGTCCCCTGACTGTACAGCGCCTTTATTGTACACCCGCCCTTACGGATTTTGTGCGCTTTTTCACGATGGACTCAGCAAAATAGAAACGCGCCCGGTTGAGCGCGCTTTTACCCGTAGAGTGATGCCTCTGGAGGGATTCGAACCCCCGACCTTCCGCTTAGGACGCGGCAGCTCTGTCCCCTGAGCTACAGAGGCGGTTACATGACTATTTTAGCATACGCCTAATGAGGATCAACACAGCATTACTGGCTCTCGACGCTCACCCACACAATCGACTAGCTAATCTCTCTTATTCATGTCTATAATGTATTATGTGTATCGGACAAGTCTTCGGAGTGTTCATGATTTCCTGTCCCTACTGCCAATCAACTGCCATTCAGAAGCGAGGGCATTACGAACCGACAGGCGAGCAGAGATACACGTGCAAGAACTGTGGGCACAGGTTCCGCAAATCGACCAGACGCAAAGCCCCAAAATCAACTACAGTTAATTCTTGTCTCAACTGTGGAAAAGAAACGCACAATCCCAAGTTTTGCAGTTTGAAATGTTCAGCGACTTATACGAACAAGTTCTACCAAAAGCGGAAGGCAAAGCCGCAATTCTGCAAATACTGTGGCAAGCCGCTGGTCGGAAAACGCCAAACTGTGTGTGATGAATGCAATCCAAATATCGTCGATTGGATGGGTAGAACGGTTGGAGACATTCAGCGAAGCGCCAAGTATCAAGTCAGCGCGCATCTCCGAACCATAGCCCGCAGCGTCTACGAGAAAGCCGACCTCCCGCGCGTCTGCGCCAACTGCGGCTACGACAAGCACGTCGAAATCTGTCATATCAAGCCGATCAACAGCTTCCCGGATGACACGCCCGTCGCCGTCATCAATGATTTGGCAAACTTGGTGGCGCTGTGCCCCAACTGCCACTGGGAGTTGGATCACGGCTTGCTGCACGTTTAATTTTCGGCAATTCCCCACAACCGGAGCGTGTTATCGCCGCTGCCGCTGGCGATCAGCGTCCCGGCGGGATGGAATGCGACCGTCAGCACCGGCTTCTTGTGCCCCTCCAGCGCCGCCACCAATTCCCACGTCCGCGCGTTCCACAGCCTGACTCGGCAATCGCGCCCGCCGCTGACCAAGAGCGATCCGTTGGTGCTGAAGGCGAGGCAGTCGATGCCGCCCTCGTGCGCCTGAACCGTGCGCGTCGGCGATCCGGTCGCCGCGTCGATCAGCCGGATGGTGCCGTCTTTGCAGGCGGCGGCAAGGGTTTTCCCGTCCGGGCTGACCGCCAGTTCCCGAACCCAGTCGCCGCAGTCGATCACCGAGCGCTGGCTCCGCCCGTCGGCGTCCCACAGCCGAAGGGTCGCATCCCGCCCGCCGGATGCCAGCACCTCCCCGGCGAAGATCACGCTGTCGATCTCGCCGCTGTGCCCTTCCAGCGCGCCCGATCCGTTGCTGTCCAACATGTCGAAGATCATCACCTGACCGTCGCCGCTGCCCGACGCCAGCAGCCGACCATCCCGGTTGAAGGCGACCGCGTTCACGGCGGCATGGTGCCGCCGCACGATGTACAAGCCCTGCCCGCTGGACGCGATCCATAGGCGGATAGTGGCGTCCGAACTCGCGCTGGCGATCACGTTCCCGTCCGGGCTAAACGCTACGTCCTTCACGGGCGCAGTATGCCCTTCCAGCCGCCGCGCCGGATCGCCGCCGAAGCTCCCTTCCCACACCCATAAGCCGCCGCCGTGCGCCAGCGCCAGCAGCGAGCCATCCGGCGACCACATCACGCGCGTGATGAAGCCGCACGACCGCTGGGCTACCGGCGTGAGCGCGGCTGCATTGTCGCTGGAAATCAATCGAACTCATATCACTCTTTTATCCCCGCTTAAGCCTTCTATAGTACAAGTTTGCTAGACTAGCGCAAATAAGTTCCGAGGAGAGAAATGCTGCATAAATCTATGACCGGGTTCTCAACCCTCGAAAGCCAGCGCTGTTTGTCGCTCACCACCTTTCTCGCCGACGGTCAGCCAAAGTCAGCGCCCGTGTGGTTCGCACAAAAGGGCGACAAGCTCTACGTCATGCTCCCGGAAACGGCGGAGGAAGCCGCTCGCATCCACCACAACGCACAGGTCGAGGTGACGCCCTGCACCGAGCGCGGAAACCTACTCGGCACTGCGATTGAAGCGATGGCGCTGATTCTGCCGAACGATCAGGCGGTGGTCGCGCACCGAGCGCTGGCGCAGAAATACGGCGTCCCGCTGCGCTGGCAGGAGGTCAAGCAGGCGCTCCGGCGAGTCCGCTGCGTGTATCTGGAAATTACGCCGATGTAGCCCTTATAATACCCGGCTTATGCATATCGGACTGAACGCCCATCTACTCTCCGGCAGCGCAGGCTACCGGAGCGCCGGGATACACGGCTACATTGACGGACTGCTGCGCCATCTGCCCGCCGCGCTGCCGGACGATTGGCGGCTCACGGCATTTGTCGGGGGCGACGTGCGGATCGACGGCATGACCGTGCGCCGCTCGTCCTTCGACACCGAAAGTCCGCTGCGGCGCATCTTCTGGGAGCAGGCGGTGCAGCCCTTCGCGCTGCGCGAACTCGACCTGTTTCACGCGCTGGCGTTCGTCGCGCCGCTGGCGCTGACCGTCCCATCGGTGGTGACGATCTACGACCTGAGCTTCATCCACTACCCGCAGCGCTTGCCCGCCTCGCGCCGCCTGTATCTGCGCCTGCTCACCGGGCTGACCTGCCGCCGCGCCCGCCGCGTGATCGCCATCTCACACAGCACCGCCCGCGACCTCACTCAAACCCTGAGCCTCCCTGCCGACAAAATCGACGTGGCAGCGCCCGGCTTCGATCCGACCATCTACCACCCGCTGCCCACCGATCAGGTGGCGGCATTCCGTCGCGCGAAAAATCTCCCGGATCGCTTCTGGCTGTTCGTGGGCACGCTGGAGCCGCGCAAGAATCTGCCGCTGCTGTTGGAAGCCTACGCCGCGCTGCCGGATCGCCCGCCGCTGATCATCGGCGGCGCGAACGGTTGGGATTACCAGCCGATTTTCGATGCGGTGGCGCGCTATCATCTGGACGCCTCGGTGCAGTTTGTCGGATTCATCCCCGCCGACGACTTGGCGATCTGGTACAATTGCGCCGAGCTGTTCATTTATCCCTCGGTGTTCGAGGGGTTCGGTCTGCCTGTGCTGGAAGCGATGGCGTGTGGGACGCCCGTGATCGTATCGGATGCCTCGTCGCTGCCGGAGGTGGTGGGCGATGCCGGCGTCTGCATCCCGCCCCACGAGGTCGGCGCGTGGACGGAGGCGCTGCGGCGCGCCTACGACGACGCCGATTGGCGGCGCGCCGCCCGCGAGCGGGGTCTCGAATCTGCCGCGCGCTATCGCTGGGAGCGCACGGCGCAGCAGACGATTGAGAGTTATCGCAGGGCGGTAAGTTGAAAGACGACACGCTGATCCATGTCTCAAGCCCCGCGCGCAAGCGCCGCGCCTTCAAGGAACCCGCGTGGCTGATGCCGCTGATCGACATCGGCTTGGCGCTGCTCGCATTCGTCCTTGCCTATATCGCCCGCTACGATTTGCAGCTTCTACGCGCGGTGGACGAACCCAACCGCTCCCCCTTCCAGCCTTACATTCCCTACGCAGTTATTTACGTGATCTGGCTGTACCTGAACTATCGGGGCAGCGGACTTTACAAGGCGGTGCGCGGGCGCACGTGGCTGGACGAGGTCTATACGGTCATCAACGGTGTCACCAGCGCAACCGTGGTCATGCTGGCGATCAGCTTCGCCATTCAACCACTGGTGTTCAGCCGTTTGATGATGCTGTACGTCGCCGCCATCACCATTTTTCTGCTGGCGGCGGCGCGCGTGATCCGCCGCATCGTTTACGCGCACCTGCGCGAGCGCGGCATCGGCATTCAGCGGGTGCTGGTAGTCGGCGCGGGCGACGTGGGGCGCTCGGTGCTGCGCACCATGATCGCGCGGCGAGATCAGGGCTTCGTGCCGATTGGCTATCTGGATCAAGACCCGGATCAGGCGAAGGTGGATTTAGGGCGGGTCAAGGGGCTGGGCGGCATCAACAATCTGGAAGTCGTGCTGCACGATCAGGACGTGGATCACGTGGTGATCACGCTGCCGTGGGCGCTGCACGACCGGATCGTCAACCTGATCGAAATCTGCAAGCGCGCGGGCGTCGAGGTCAGCGTCGTGCCCGACGTGTTCCAGTTGAATTTGCGGCAGGTGTTGGTCGAGAAATCTTGACGGAATCCCGCTGCTGCGGGTGAACGGTCACATCCCCTTCCGCGCGGGAGGTCGGCTGTTCAAGCGCGCGCTCGACCTCGCCTTGATCCTGCTGGCGGCTCCGGTGCTGCTGGTGATCGGCGGGCTGGTCGCGCTGGCGATCCGGCTGGAAGGTCGCGGACCGATCTTCTACACCTCGCCGCGCGTGGGCGAAAACGGCAGCCAGTTCAACATGATCAAATTCCGCAGCATGATCCTCGAAGCGGACAAGCTGCGCGAACAGTTGATCAAGACCAGCGAAGTCGATCCGCGCCGACCCGAAGATCAAGAATGACCCGCGCGTGACCCGCGTCGGGCGCTTCATCCGCTCGACCAGTCTGGACGAACTGCCCAATCTGGTCAACGTGCTGCGCGGTCACATGAGCATCGTCGGCCCGCGCCCGCCCACGCCCGAAGAAGTCAACCTGTACGAACCGTGGCACATGCAGCGGCTTCAGGTCAAGCCGGGCTTGACCGGGCTGTGGCAGGTCAGCGGACGCAGCGAAATCCCCTTCGACGAGATGTGCCTGCTGGACATCTACTACATCGAGAACTGGTCGATCCAGCTTGACGCCCAGATTTTGATGATGACCATCCCCCGCGTGCTGCTGCGTCAGGGCGCGTATTAATCTTCGAGTATTTCCACGAAATCGCCGGAAACATCACAAAAGCCCACGCCCGATATTGAAGCCGATCACTTCGACCACGAGTTCGTGTCCGACGAGTAGTTCCAGCCCTGCGGCAGTTCCGGCTGGCACGAGGACGGCATTTCGGTCGCCTCCGGCTGCGCGAACTGAATCTCGACCGGATGCCCGGTCAGCAGATGCACGAAATTGCCCAGCACCAGCCGGGTCTCGGATTCCGCGCGGGTCAGGATGCCGCCTTCCAGCGCGTCGTCCCGGAACCCGATCAGCGCCGAATACTGGGCAAGCTGGCGAGCCTCGTCCCAATCCACCGAGCAGGTCGTGAACGAGCGGTCGTACTGGCGGATGTAATCGACCCGGCAGCTCGTCAACTGCGGCTCCGGCACGGTGAGGACGTAGGTCTCGCGGGCGTCGTCGTAGACCAGATCGCCCGCGCCGATCTGCGTGAGATCAATTCCCGCCTCCACCGTCCCCTGAACCACGTGATCGGCGCTGAAGCCGCAGGCATTCAACGCGCCTTGATTGATGTTCACCTGCATGTCGGCTCTGGCAAGCTGAGCGCTGACGCTCACCAACTGACCGAGCGGCTGGATGCCTT
Source organism: uncultured Chloroflexia bacterium (assembly GCA_963814185.1). Taxonomy (GTDB): domain Bacteria; phylum Chloroflexota; class Anaerolineae; order Aggregatilineales; family Phototrophicaceae; genus Flexifilum. The sequence goes on from CAWFCF010000004.1 coordinate 2,830,366, forward strand.
CGACAATCGTCCTCGTGCTGATCACGCTGGCGCGCGGCGGCTCCCCCACGCCGAGGATGTTGCCCAGCCCGCCGATGATGCCGTTGAGCGAGGTCATGCCTAGCACGATCATGGTGAGCGGGATGACCGCCAGCACCACTAAACAGCCCACCATCCCGCCAATTCCCCACAGGCAGCCGGATCGCGTCGGTCGTACTCTATCGTCGTCGCCCCGCTCGATGATGGTCACGGGCGGCATCGGTATCATTTCCTGCGTAGGCGGTGTTTCGTCATCAAACACAAGCTTCACTCAATCCCTTTTCGCGGTGCTATGCTATACGCTATCTCTCAACGCAAAGTTGCGTCGATTTCATTGTAATGTGACTTGCTACACTTCAACAAGTGAGGATTGCGGTGGACTATCAGGACTGGGTCGGCAGAGCGGAAGAAACGGCAGACATGCTCACGGCGTCGCCTGCACAGCGCATGGCGGTGACTCTCAACCAATCGGACATCTTCGTGCCGGGAGCGGCGCTGCCCCCGGCGTGGCATTGGCTCTACTTTCTGCCCACCGTGCGCCTGGACGAAACCGGAGCCGACGGTCACGCCCAGCGCGGCGGCTTTCTGCCCCCGGTGACGCTGCCCCGCCGGATGTGGGCGGGCGGACGGCTGGCGTTTCACCGACCGCTGCACATCGGCGAGAAGGCGCTGCGCAAATCCACCGTCGCCAACGTGACCGCCAAGCAGGGCAAAAGCGGATCGCTGGTGTTCGTGCTGGTGCGCCACGAGATCATCGGCGAGCAGGGCTTGGCGCTGCTGGAAGAACAGGACATCGTCTACCGCGAAGCGTCAAGCAGTGCAGCCGCGCCCGCCGCTCAGCCCGCGCCTGCTGAGCCGCAGTTCTCACGCGAAGTCGTGCCCGATCCGGTGCTGCTGTTCCGCTACTCCGCGCTGACCTTCAACTCGCACCGCATCCACTACGACCGCGCTTACTGCACCGAGGTGGAGGGCTATCCGGGGCTGGTGGTGCATGGCAACCTGACCGCGACCCTGCTGCTCGATCTGCTGCGCCAGCACGCGCCGGATCGCGCCGTGACCTCGTTCGAGTTCCGGGCAGTGCGGGCGCTTTACGACACCGCCCCCTTCCGCATCGAGGGGCGCATCGACGGCGGCGAGGCAAAGCTCTGGGCGCTGGATCACACGGGGAACTTGGCGATGATGGCGAACGCGAGGGTGGTATAAACTCATTAAAGGCGCATTATTCGTAATTTATTGCTCTAAAATAGGTGATTTTCATCCATTCTGAGACGTTCTCCATTGTCCCAGCTAGAGAACGGGCACAGAATAGATATACAGGTTACTTAGAATCATTCTTTGAGTCTCTTGTGTCCTGTTAAGAAATCGCTGCTTCTTCGAGGATACTTCCATGACAAACCAACCCATGATCCAATGCCCAAATTGCGGACACCAGTTTGCACTCGATGCTGCATTTCAAGAGCACTTCGAGGAGGAAAAACGACGAGCCGTCTCTCAGGCGGTTGAAAATGCACGTCAAAAAGCCGAGGTGGAGTACAAGCGCCAACTTACCGAAGAGCGAGCCGCAATGCGCGAGCAGATAGAACTAAAGCTCAACGCTGAGTACGACTTGAAACTCCGAGAAAAGGACGAGCAAATCGCCACTATCAAACGACAGGCGGAAGAACTCAAGCGCAAAGCGGAACAGGGATCGCAGCAACTACAAGGCGAAGCTCTCGAAGGACGCCTGTTAGATTTGCTGCAACATGAGTTTCCATCAGATGAGATCAACGAAGTCAAACGAGGTGTACAGGGCGCAGACATTGTACAGATTGTTTACAACCGCTACGGTCAACAATGCGGCACAATTATCTGGGAAGCCAAGAACACAAAGGTCTGGAACAAGGACTGGATCGAAAAGCTAAAACAGGACAAATCTCGGTCAGGCGCGGACATTATGGCATTGGTATCGGTGGCGCTTCCTGAAGAAATCCCGTTGTTTGCGCAAAAGGATGGCGTTTGGGTATCCGCGTATTCATGCGCAGTGCCGATGGCATGTGCCCTACGCGAGACACTGATGCAAGTTGGGCATTTGCGCCGGGCGATGAACGGTCAAGGTGACAAGATGAATGAGATTTATGCCTACTTGATTAGCCCGGATTTCAAGTACCACGTTGAACGTATTGTCGGAGCGTTCGTCTCAATGGATGAGGAGATCGATCGGGAGCGTAGAGCGATGGATAGAATTTGGAAAACGCGCCGTGAACATCTCCAGCATGTCATCGGTGCAACCGAAGATATGTATGCTACCTTTGCGGCAATCGTAGGTAAGGATATGCCGCAGATCGAAGCGCTGGAACTGCAAGCCTTACCCGCTGGGGATGACTGAGAAGGGAGGTTTCTCTACCAAATCACCCCGCTCAGCAGATCGTAGACCCGCCACAGCGCCCGCTTGGGCGAATCGACGGCGGCGAGGCGAAACTACGGCTTAATCACAATCGCAAATCCGAGCGCGCGAAAGACGGCATTGGTTTGTTCGCTGCCCCCAAAATCCTCAGAATCTAACCCCGTCACTTGCTTCAAGATAGGTTTCGGCGGGTAGAGCTTGCCATTGTAATGGATGGCGTATTGGTAAGTCGCTTTATCTAACCACTGATCGTAAGCGTTGGTATCGGGATAGTGCGCGTCAAACGCGCTCAGCGCCCTCAGAATGGCGTCCCGCGTCACGATTTGACCTTTGAACCTCGTTTCCATGACCACAGCCCTCCAATCGCCGTTACCGAATCACTCCGCTCAGCAGATCGTAGACCCGCCACAGCGCCCGCTTGAGCGGGTCAGGCGTGGAGCGGCTCGGCAGAATCGGCGGGAAGCTGCTCGCGCCCGGCTCGTCGAAGCTGTTGCTCCAACCCTCGCCCGTCCACAGAATGTCCGCGCCCGGCACGCCGAAATCCGTCACCGACGGATCGGGCGCGTAGCCGTTGTGCGAGTACACGTTGTCGTAAATCCAGTTGTTCTCCGGCAGCGGGCCCAGCTCGAACACGGTGTCGCGCGGGTAAATGGTGTACAGGCTGGTCACGCCCACGCCCCACGATTGATTGTCGCGGATGGTGTTGTGGAACACCTCGGTGTCGTCCGCCGTGAGGATCATCACGCCCGTGCCCGGCGGCACTTTGCTGACAATCGCGTTCGCCGCGCCGAAATTGGTGTGGTTGTTATGCTCGATCAAATTGTCGTAGACCCGCGTCCCGTAGCCGACCCGTGAGGGGCTGTTGGGCAGCACGAACACCAGAATCCCGCCGGTGTTGTCGTAGACGCGGTTGTCGTAAACTTCGGCGTCGGTGCTGTTCTCGATCTCGATCCCGGTCACGTTGTCGTGAACCGTGTTATTGTCCACAATGATCGGACCTCGGCTCTGCCCCACGTAGATGGCGGCGTCGGCGATGCCGCTGGCGGTCACGTTCTCGACCGTCACACCCGTACACTCGACCGGATACACGCCGTAAACGCCCGCGTTCTCGATGATCAGGTCGCGGTAAGTCACCTGCTCGGCTCCGGTGCTGATCACGCCGTTGCCGATGGTGTCGCGGATGCCGAACCCCTCCAGCGTGAAGCTGTCGCCGCTGGTGTTAAATCCGTCGCTGAGCGTGTGCTGCCCGTCGATCCATGGTCGATGGTCGCCGTCCACCTCGCCGCGAATAGTGATGTTCGGCTGATCCACGTAGACGCTTTCGTGATAAGTTCCCGGTTCGACCAGCACCGTGTCGCCCGGCAGCGCTTGATCCACCGCCGCCTGAATCGACTCGCCTGCGTGAACTGTGATCGTCTGCGGATCGTGCGGCGCAGCCGGATTATAGGGCGGCGCGGTCGAGCGTTCGACCAGCGCTCGCGCCGGGTTATCGACAGGCTGCACCACCGGCAAGCCGCTCGGCACGCTCTCCGGGATAGCGATCAAATCGGCTGGCTCGTCGGTCAGCGCATACAGGAACTGGATCAGGTCGCTCTTTTGTTGATCGGTCAGCGTGAAACCGCCGAGCTTGTCATCAACCGTCATGCCGTACTGAGCGCCGCCGCCTTTGGCGTAAAAGTCGATCACCTCGTCCAGCGTGGCGAAAGCGCCGTTGTGCATGTAGGGGGCGGTCAACGCCACGTTGCGCAGACCCGGCACCCGGAAGGCGCGCAGGCTGTCGGGCGCGTTCACCGTCTCCGACTGACCGAGGTCAGGGCTGGCGGGATTGGTATCTGGCACGCCCAGCACGTGGAAGGTGTAATTGCTGAAGGTGGGCAGCGAGTGGCACTCCATACAGCGAGTCTGCGCGCTGCGGAACACGTCGAAGCCGCGCCGCTGCGCCGGAGTCAGCGCGTTGAAATCTCCGGCGGCGAAGCGGTCGAAGGGCGAGTTCTGGCTGACCAGCGTCCGCTCGAAGGCGGCAATCGCCGCGACCACGTTCTGCACCGTGATCCCGTCGCTGAACGCCTGCCCGAACAACTGCTGATACTCCGGGATCGCCTGAAGCTGCGCGATCATGCTGTCCACGTCCGCGCCCATTTCGGCGTCAGACGTCAGCGGCACCAGCATTTGATCTTCCAGCGACTTGGCTCGCCCATCCCAGAACAGGCTGGTCGCGTAAGCCACGTTCCACAGCGAGGGCGCGTTGCGGCGCAGGTCTTGCCCGTGCGATCCCTGCGAGACGGTTCGCCCGTCGCTGAAGCCGAGATCGGGATGATGGCAGGTCGCGCAGGACATCTGATCGTCGGCGGACAGAATCGGGTCGTAGAACAGCAGCCGTCCCAGCGCCGCCTGATCTGCATTGACCGAGATCGCCGGGAACGGCACTTGCAGCCCATTGATCGACGCGGCGGACTGCCTCGCGCCGCCGCCCTGCTGGTTGAACGGGATCGGCGGGTCTTCGGCGGCGGGCAGAAAGGCGAAGGCGGTCGCCAGCCCGCAGGCGAGCAGCAGCGGCACCGCGATCAGCCAGCGCCAGCGGACGCGGCGCTTAGTCGGTGTCGCCATCGGTTTCTTGTTCCAGAATCGCCGTAATTTGGGCTTTCAGCGGCGGCATCCGGTTATGGATGATGCTCCACGTTTCCTCCAGATCGACGCGGAAATACTCGTGAGCGAGGAGATCACGAAATGAGCCTATCCCGCGCCAAGACACATCGGGATACTTAGCGCGAATTTGCTCAGGGATATTCTTCGCCGCCTCGCCAATAATGATGAAGTTGCGTATTACAGCATCAACCACCATTTCGCTGCGCTCAAATTCTTCGAACTCAAGCGCCTGTACATAGCGCTCAATCCGTTCAATCGCCGCTTGTATGTCGCTCAGGTAGAGCTTGTATTCCCTCGGCATAGACCACCTCGCACATGACGTAGGGGCGGAGTTCTTCGCGCAGCATTTTTTCAGGGACGAGATCGACCTTACGCCCGAACAAGTCCTCCAAGTAGAACATGACATCGGTGAAGGCGAAATAATCAGGCGTTGCCATTGTCACCAGAATGTCGATGTCGCTGTCGGGAGTCTGTTCGCTGCGCACAAACGAGCCGAACAGCCCCAGCTTGCGCGCGCCTAGCTGGTAGAGCTTCTCGCGGTGCGCATTGAGCGCCGCGAGGATAGTTTCCGCCGTCAATTCCGGCATCATGCTTCACTTTCCGCTGACTGTATCTGCATTATAGTGGATTCGCGGTCGGCGCAGCCAAAACACGAATCCGTACCAGACCAGCCCGCAGGCGACCAGCGCCGATCCGCCCGCCCACGCCGCATACAGCGGCACGATCAACGCCTGGGTGTCCAGATAGCCGACGCTCAGCACCCGCTCCAGATAGACCTGCACCAATCCCGCGCCCGCCAGCGCTAGCCCGCCGCCGATCACGCCCAGCGTCACCAACCAGAACGGCGCTAGTCCGGTCACGCGGCGGTTCTGTCCGCGAAGCTCGGCAGCCGCCTGATTGATCACGCCCAGCAGGATCGCCGCCAGCGCGATCTGCGCCAGCGTCGGCTGCAAAGCGCTGAGCTGGGTGCCCGCCGTCCACGCGCGCGCTGCGATCTGGGCACCGCCGAGCAGCCCGACGCTCAGTACCAGCAACAGCACGCCCAGCGCCGCCCAATGCGCCGCGAGCGTGCTGCTCGAACTGCGCCGCGAGAAGGCGGCATAGCTGTGCGCCGCGAACAGCAAATAAATCAGCGGCACGACCAGCGCAAAAATCGCGCTCACGGTCAAGCCGAGTGTCTCCAAGCCGGAGAGCGTCACCAGCGCGCCTGCCAGCGCCAGCAGTCCGGCGATTACGTTCAGGCTCATATCCGCCCACTGCGCGGTGACAGTACTGAAGCGGCGCATCAGCCAGTACGCCAGCGCGACCGCCGCCAGCGTCTCGCCAATATACAGACTGACGCCGCCCGCCAGCGCGTGAATCGCCGCCGTCCGCATGAAATCGTCGCTCGGAATCAGGCGGATCGGCGTGCAGACCGCGCTGATGATCATGCCCACCGTCCACACCAGCGGGATCGCCGTCCAGCCGCGAACCCCGCGGGCGACCTGCGCGATCACCAGCGCGATCACGACCACTCGCAGCAGCGACAGCGGCGCGTCCAGCGATAGATCCAGCACGCCCACGATCAGCGTCAGAATCACCAGCAGCAGCCACAACAGCCACGCGATCCGCAGCAGCACGCCCTCGCTCGATGCGCCGAGCGCGTAAATCCCGCCGCCGAGCAGCCCGCCGATCACGGCGAGATCGAGCAGCGACGCCGCAAACCGGCTGACTTGATTAAATGGCAGCGAGGTCTGAGTCAGGTCGCCGGGCAGAAATTTGAGCGCGGCGATCAGGCTGAGCAGCGCATAGAGGATCAGCAGGGCGACGGTCAGCAGGAAGAAGCGGGTGGCGATACGCATAGGCGTCACTTCAGCGTCAGCAGGAAGGCGATAATGGCGTTGATCTGGTCGTCGTTCAAGCACCTGACCGAAGTTGCGCGCCATCGCGTCCGGGAAGCCGGGCACCACGAACGCGCTCGGATTGAGGATCGAGGTGCGGATATACTGCTCGGCGCTCAGCCCCGGCACCCGCGACCCCGCCCGTGACGCCACGCCCGCCAGCGAGGGCCCGACGATCACCACGTCCGGCTCCAGCGAGTGACAGGTGGCGCAGTTGGCGGGTGGTCGCGTGAACCAGTAATGCCCGGCAGCGACCGGATCGGTCGGCACGTCCGACGCGCTGCTGGCTGCCGCGCTGGTGGGCGCGGGCGCGTTCTGGGGCAAGCCGCCGCTCACGTTGATTGGGTTCGGCGGGAAACCGGCGGCGTTATCGCCCACCCACTTCAGAAACGCCAGCACTTGATCGGTTTCGGTGACAGTCAAGCCGAGACGGGGCATGATGCGGATCGCGTCCGGGTGGAACGCGCCGGGATTGATCAGAAACTCGCGGATGTAGGCGTCGCCGCGCGTACCGTAGATGTGGGTCAAGTCCGGCGCGTATGTACCGCCCAGCCCGTCGAGCGTGTGGCAGCCCGCGCATTGATAGGTCTGCCAGAGAGCGAAGCCCTGCGCCGCGTCATCCGGGACATCGCGCGCCGCGAACATGCCGCCTGCCAGCGGCGCAGCGATCACCAGCACCAGCGCCGCCGCCAGACAAATCAGCAAGAAAAGTCGAGTTCCGGTCATCAAGCCCGCTTTGCCAAAGCATTATTTGAACCGCCAAGACGCCAACATACGAGTCTCTACGTTCTCTGCGGCTGCACGTCTTTTGCTTGTGTCTACAAAATTATAGAGTCAATCGCAGTAAAATGCTTTCGTGTTTGAGCGGCTGCCATGTTATACTCCGGGAGCTTGAGAGGCATAAGGAAAGTTGAGCGATGGCGTCTCCAATTGATCCCGAACTGCTGGAAATCCTGCGCTGCCCGGTGGCGGTGCATTACACCGATAAGGGCAGCGATCCCGGTCGGCTGGAACTGGTCAAAGACTCGTGGCTGGTCTGCGCCGATTCCGGTTACAAGTACCCGATTCGCAGCGGCATCCCGGTGATGCTGGTCGAAGAAGGCGAAAAGTGGAAAGACACCGCGGTCGACGACCTGCCGGTGCCGCCGCCGGAAGCCTGATGGTCTCGACGCCCGAAACCCTGCCGATGCCGGATGCCGAGGTGCTGCTCTACCGGCAGTTTTTCACGCAGGCGGAAAGCGATCACCTGCTTCAGAGCTTCATGACCGAAATCAACTGGAAGCAGGAATCGATTCGCGTGCCGGGCAAAGCCGTGCTGATCCCGCGCCTGACCGCATGGTACGCCGATAACGGCAAGAGCTACCGCTGGTCGGGCATCCTTCAGCATCCCTCGAAGTGGACGCCGACGCTGCTGGCGGTCAAGGGGCGAGTGGAAGCCGCCGCGCGGGTGCGTTTCAACAGCGTGCTGCTGAACCTGTACCGGAGCGAGCAGGACAGCGTCTCGTGGCACAGCGACGATGAGCCGGAACTCGGGCCGGTGATCGCGTCGCTGAGCCTCGGCGCGGCGCGACCGTTCCAGTTCAAGCGCATCGACAACCCCAAGAAGAAGCTTTCCATCGAACTGCCGCACGGCAGTCTGCTGATCATGCGCGGCGCGAACTCAGGAACACTGGCTGCACCGCGTCCCGAAAACGAAAACGCCCCTTCCGCCGCGCATCAACCTGACCTTCCGGGTCGTGCGCGGCTGAGCTTCTCAATTACCCACAATTCTCCATCTAAGTTATACTGAGCGGTAGTATCCAGCTTCGCATGATTGAGAAAATGACGATGGCGGATTTGACCTCTCTCGAAGCACCAGCCCACGAAGCCCATACCCTGCCGGTGATGCTGCCGACCGGGAAACTGATCGGGCGCGACGTGATTCTGGCGCGGGTTTATTCGCAGCTTAAGGAGAACAAGCCGGTTCTGGTTTACGGCGCGTCTGGCATTGGCAAAACCGCGCTCGCCGCGACCCTCGCCAGCGCCTACACCGAGCTTCCCGGCGGCGTGCTGTGGCTCAACCTCGATCAAACCCCGTTTCCCGAAATCGTGGCGCGCATCGGGCGCGCGTTCAAGCTGCGCGATGTCGCCGTGAGCGAGAACCCGCTCAATCAGGTCAACGCCGCCATGAACGCGGTCTTGGCGGCAAAGCCGCTGGTCGTGTTCGACGGCAAGATCGACATCGAAGCCTGCTCCGAATTCATCATGCGCTGCACCTCCAAGCTGCCCGTCCTGCTGATCAACGATCAGGAACTCAGCGGCCCGTGGACCAGCATCCCGCTGGGCATCCTCGAGCCGGACGCGGCGGCGACTCTGTTCAAGAGCCTCACGCCCGATCAAACCGAGGGCGTGGACGATCTGATGGCGGCGGTGGATGGCATCCCGTTTGCGATCATGGTGGCTGCCGGAGCGGTGCGCTCCAAAAAGCAGACTCCATCGGCGTTCCTCGCCGCGCTGCCCAAACGCCCGGACATCACCGCGCCGCTGCTCACGCTGACCGCCAGCTTCAGCACGCTCAGCAGCGCGCTGCAAGGCTTGCTGCTGATGATGGGCGCGACCTTCCGGGGCGAAGCCTCGGCGGAACTGCTCAGCCTGATCGCCAACGCCTCTGAGGACGTGGTTTCTCAGGCGCTCGGACTGCTGGTTCAGCAGCATTTGGTCGAACGTTTCCAGCGAGGCAGCACGCCCTATTACCGCCTGCACGCCATCACCTACACCTTCGCGCAGACGTGGCTGCGCGGCTCCGGTCGGCTGGAAGGGCTGCAAAATAAAGTCCGGGATGCGGTGGTGAGCTACGCCCAGAAATACGCCACCACGCCGGATCGCCTCGCGGTGGAAATGGACAATTTCCTCGCCGCCGCGCGCTGGTCTGCCGATCAGGGCGACCGGGACGTGGCGAGTCAACTGACGGTCGCGCTGATGCAGGCGGGCGATTTCGTCAAATCGCGCGGCTACGTCTACGAACTGGTGCTGCTGCGTCGGTTGGCTGCCAGCTCGACCAGCGCCTTCCCCGCCTATGGCGAACCCAAAGCGCCGATCCCGCCGTCCTCAACGGCGGACGAGACGGCGGATGAAGAAGACTTCGAAGAACCCGAAGACCTGCCGGATGAAGACGCGGAATTCAAGGACGAGCCGGACGAAATCGATCAGTGGCAGCCTGTCGCCACCATGCAGCCGATCCCGCCGCCTTCCACGCTAGGCGAGGAAGAAGACGAGGACGTTGAAGACGAAGATGTCGAAGACGAGATCGCGCCGATAGAGGAAGACGAGGAAGAAAGCGAGCCGATCAGCGACGAACTGGATCGGCTGCGGGCGCAGCTTCGGGATGCGCGTCAGACCGGGAATCGAGCCAATCAAGCCGCGCTGCTGAGCCAGATGGGTCAGGAACAAATCGCTCGCGGTCAAGAGACCGAAGCGATTTCGAGCTACTCGGAAGCGCTCAACCTGTACGAAGGGCTGAACGACAATTCCGGGATGCTGGCAACGCTGGAAGCGCTGGCGGCGCTCACCGCCAAGACCGACAACTCCGAGGCGGCAGTTCTACACGCGACGCGCGGCGTGAAGCTGGCGGAACAACTTCAAGACGACGCCAGCCAGCGCAATCTGCAAACCATCCTCGGCGACGCGCGCCAGCAGCTTGGCGAAAGCGACGACGCAATTCAAGCCTACTCCGAAGCGCTTGACCTCGCCCGCGCCGCCGACGACAAATCCGACGAGGCGATGATCCTCTATAAGCTCGGCTACGCGCATCTGGACAACGGCGACCCGGATGCGGCGCTCCAGAGCTTCGAGGATGCGCTGACCCGCTTCCGCGAGCAGGGACGGCGCGATTACGAAGGGCGCACGCTCGCTGGGTTGGGCGCGGCGTCCGGCGACGCCGAACACTGGACTGAAGCGATCAAGTTTTACACCTCGGCGCTGTACATCGCCCGCGAACTCAAAGACCCGGACGAAGAAATGCTGCGGCTGAGCGACCTCGGTCGCGCGGCGGTGGAGGCGCATCAACTGGGGCAGGCGGTGCTGCGCTATCGACAGGCGCTTCACCTCGCTTATGCCAGCAACGACCGCGAAAACATCGTCAGCACGACGGTTGACCTCGCCCGGCTGCTGGTCGAAAGCCAGCGCCACCTCGACATCACCGAAATGCTGGTGGATGAGGCGTTCAAATTCGACCCCAACGACCGCGACCTCAAGCGGCTGCAGGAGCGAATACAGGACGAGCGCCCGACGGTTTCGCCGGCACTTCAGCAGGCGCAGGTCGCAGGCTCGGCGCAGGATTACGCCGCCAACGCCTACACGCTGCTCGAAAATGCGTAGAGTGGAAAGTTAAAAGTCGAAAGTTAAAGGTCAAAACGGGGCGACCCAGTCCCCTTTTAACTTTTCACTTTGGTTTTGGTCAGTTGATGGGAATCCAGAACCCGAAGCGGCTGCCGCTGCCTTCCTGACTTTCGACCCACACTTCGCCGCCGTGCCGCTCGATGATGGTCTTGACCAAACTCAAGCCCAGCCCGCGCCCCTCGACCCCTTCCGATCCGGCTTGCTTGGCGCGGTAGAAGGTCTCGAAGATGCGCGGCAGATGCTCCGCCGGGATGCCGATGCCGTTGTCCTCGACGTTGAAATGGAGCGCGTTATCCTGCGCGTAAGCGCGCACGCAGATGCGCCCGCCTTCCGGCGTGTACTTGACCGCGTTGCCGATCAAGTTTTCCATCGCCTCGCGGATCAGCACCGGGTTGATGGTCACGGGGGGCACGTCTTTCAGCCACAGCTCGGTTTCCAGTTGATCGTGCTTCTGCTCCAGCGCCGCGCGCGCGTGGTCGATTGCCGCATCCACCAGTTCGCAGAAATCGATCTTCTGATGCAGTTCCAGCGGCGACTTGCGGATTTGCTCCACCCGCAGCAGATCATCCAGCAAGCCCTGCATCCGCTCGGTGGCGCGCTCGATTGCCGTGAGATACTCCTGCGTGGGCAAATCTTCGGGGGTGTCCAGCGCGATCAAGCTGCAATAGCCAACGATCAGCGCCAGCGGGCTGCGCAGGTCGTGCGACGCCATCTTGAGCATTTCGTCTTTGAAGCGGTTGAGGTCGCGCACGGTGGTGATGTCGCGCAGGATAATCATGTAACCCGCCATATCCGCTGCGGGATGCTCCCACGCCGAGACCGTCACCAGAAAGTCGCTCCGCTGCCGCTCGGAGCGCACGTCGAATGACCACGTTTGCCCGTTCTGCACCGGGTTTTCCAGCACCTTCGCCACGCTGGTGAGCATACTATCGACGTGCAGGTAGCTGGCGAGCGGCTGCCCGACCACACTGCTCGGCGGATTGTCCGCATTGAGCAGATTCGCCGCCGCGTCGTTGACCAGCAAGATTTTGCCCTGCTCGTCCAGCACCAGCAGATAATCCGGGATGGTGTGCAGGATGGCTTCTAGCTGCTGCTGCTGCTGAAGCATCCGGTTGAACAATTGGGCGTTGCGAACCGCGACGGTCGCTTGATTGGCGACGATGGTCATCAGCCGCAGATGGTACTCGTCGAAGTGGTTCGGCTCAGGATAGAGCATGGTCAGCACCGCCAGCACTTCGCCGTCGTAGATGAACGGCACGCCCAGCGCCGACCGCGCGTTCGAGTTGCTATCCGGGAACACGTACCAGCGCTCGTCCTGCTGGGTATCGGTGACAATCGTCCCCTGCTTGTGGCGGAATACCCAGCCTGCCAAGCCCTTATCCAGCACCCGCTGGGCGAAATGAATCCCGCGATCCGGCTCCTGATCCCGCTCCGGCGCGTTCAGGTGCTTCACGAAAATCTGCCGCCAATCCTCGACGTATTCGGGGCGCAAAATCAGGCTGACTTTGCTCGCACCGACGGCATTCGCCATCAACTCGATAACTCGTTCCAGCACCCGATCCTGATCGAGTACCGTGAGCATCTGCGACACTTCGGCGAGGAGTTCAAAATCCTCAAGCGAGGGGCGCTGGTTCAATTGAGACATTCTGATCAGCCAATGGAATCCAGATCAATCACAGCTTAAGTGAAACACACAGCGGGCTATCCGACAAGTCTGGATTTTCTAACATCCCCTGCGACGGCGAAAAGCTAGAATTCGACCGGGTTCGCCAGCAGCCCGGTCAGCAGGGCGATGCAGGCTTCCACGTCGCGGGTATCGACGGTTTCACTGGTGGTATGCACGTAGCGGCAGGGAATCGAAATGCAGCCGCTGGGCACGCCCGCCCGCGCGATCTGAATCCCGGCGGCGTCGGTGGTGCCGAGCGTCAGCAGTTCCAGTTGATACGGGATTCCGTCGGCTTCGGCGCGCGCTACCATCCAGTCGCGGACGGCGGGCGGCACCACCAGCCCGCTGTCATGCACCTTGATGGCTGCGCCGCCGCCCAGCCCCACTTCCATTTTCGGGTTCTTCGCCATATCGCCGGTGCTGGTCACGTCGAGCGCGATGCCGATGTCGGGATCGACGCCGTAGGCTGCCGGTCGCGCCCCGCGCAAGCCGACTTCCTCCTGCACCGTGAACACGAAATCGATCGTGTTGGGCGTCTGCTTGTTCAGGCGGCGCATGGCTTCCAGCGCGACCACGCAGCCGATCCGGTCGTCCATCGACTTAGCGATCAGGCGGGTGCCGCGCTGCTCCAGCGGTCGCCAGAAGGCTGCCGGGCTGCCCGCCGGAACCGGAGTATCGCCGTTCCCGGTGCTTACGTCGATGAAGAAGTCGTCCAGATTCTCGGCTTTGGTGCGTCCCGCGCCAAAATAGTCGTGCGCGCCGATCACGCCGACGGTGCCGTCCTCGAAATAGACCCGACTGCCCAGCAGAGTCGTGTTCAGCAGCCCGCCGATTGCCGAAAAGCGCATGTAGCCGCTCTTGGGTTCGGTGAAGGTCGCCATCATGCCGATTTCGTCCATGTGCGCGGCGACCATGATCTTCTTGCCGCCCGACCCCACCCGGCAGATCAAGCTGCCGAGCGGATCGACCGTGATTTCGTCGGCATACGGCTCGGCTTCGGCGCGGATCAACGCGCGGACGTGATGTTCGTAGCCGGATGGTCCCCACGCCTCGACCAATTTCTTGATTAAGTCATTCACGCTGTACGCTCCCTCGATGCATGTCCTAGAGCCGAAGCGAACCCTTCGCCCCGGCGATGGTGGTTCAGGCAAAGATTTCCGGCGTGATCCGGTTGAGCGCCGCCTTGATCAGCCGCAGACCGCTGTCGTAGTCGTCCCGGTGCAGATAGGCAGTCGGGCTGTGGATATAGCGGCAGGGCATCGCAATCACCGCCGAGGGCACGCCCGCGTTGGCGAGGTGGATCGACCCGGCGTCGGTGCCGCCGCCAAGCTGGGTTTTCAGTTGATAGGGAATGCCTTCCGCTTCCGCCGTCTTGCGCAGGAAGTTGAGCAGGCGCGGGTCGGTGACCATGCTGCGATCCATGACCGAGAGCGCGGGTCCCCCCTGCACGCGGCAGGTCGGGTTGATCTCGGTCGGATCGTCGGGATCAGCCGACGGATTGGGCAGATCGTTGGCGGTGGTGCCTTCGAGGACGAACGCCACATCCGGGTTAAGTGCCTGCGCCGCGACCTTCGCCCCGCGCAGCCCGATTTCCTCCTGCACGGTGAAGGCTGCCAGCACGTCCACCGGGTACGGATCAGCTTGCAGCAGGTCGATCAGCAGCGAGCAGCCCACGCGGTCGTCGAACGACTTGCCGCGCAGCATTTTGTCGCCGATTTCCATGAACTGGCTGTCGAAGGCAACCCGGTCGCCCGGCTTGACCTTGCCCGCCGCCTCGTCCTTGCTGCTCGCGCCGATGTCAATGCGGAGATTGCTCAGCTTGACTACGGTCTGATCGCGGTTGAGGTGAATTGGCGTCCAGATGATCACGCCGGGGACGCTGCCAATCCACACGCGCAGCCCCGGCAAAATCCGGTCGTCGATGCCGCCGATGGCGCTGAAGCGGATCAAGCCGTCGGCGTCAAAGCCGCGCACCATGAACCCGATCTCGTCCATGTGCGCCGCGACCATCACCCGCAGATGGCGCTCGCCCGTCCCGGCTTTGAGCGCAGTCACGCCGCCCAGCGCGTTGATGTGAAGGTCGGTGACGTGACCGTCAATCGCCTGCAAGACAATTTTGCGAACGGCGTCCTCGCTGCCCGAAACGCCGACCGCCTCGGAGAGTTCTTTTAACAGCATCGCTGCTCCAGCCTACCTGAGAAAACTCCGGCGAGTATATCGCAGAATCGATGGAAATAATTCAAATAGCTGCCAATGCGGGTTCGCAGATGGGATAATGCATCGTCTGCGCGAAGGTCAGCCGATTGCCGTCCAGATCGGTGACCGTGAAAGCGCGGTCGCCCCAGATTTCCTCGTGCAGCCCGGCGACCCGGTAGACCTCGCGCGCCACCAGTTCAGCATAAAACGGCTCAATCGCTCGATGATCGGGGAGCGTCAAATACAGCTCAGCGCCGCGGGTGAGCGGCTGGCGGTAATCACACAGACGGCTGAACATCACCCGCGCATCCCCGAAATAGGCTTCGGCAAACACCGTCCTGCCGTCGGTGCCGGGCAAGCCGCCTTCGCCCTCAAACCCCAACACGCGCGTGTAGAAAGACAGGCTCAGGTCAACGTCGCGCACCCGCAAAATCGGCGTAATCATGGCTGATCTCCATTGAACACTTGTTCTATATTTTAGCCAAAAAACGCGGGTTTTGCAGAATCGAAAATCGGGCGATTTATTCTTCGTCGCTGCCGTTCTCGCCCCGGATGCGCTTGGTCAGGTAGCTGCCGAACATGCCGTTCATGAAGATGTCGCCTTTGGAAGGCGGCGGCGTGCCTTCAGGACGATCCCAGCGCCCTTCCCGGCGATGCACCACCCACGTGACGTAAGCGTCCATGGTCTGAATCAGCACTTCTTCGAGCGCCCCGCGGTCGTTTTCCGCCAGCAGCGCGCGCAGCACTTGCAGCGTCTCGACGGTGGAATCGATCTGCCTGACCAGATTGTCGCGGTTGTTGAGCATCAAGTCGCGCAGGTCGTCGGGGTGCTGATCGAACAGGTGATGGGTCAGCCGCCCGAACGAGGGATTGCCGAGCCGCCGCGCGTCATCCCACCCTTTACGACGGTAGAGGCTGTAGAAGGCTGCCAGACCGAGCGCGGCGGGCAGTTCTTCGGTCGCGGCGCTCCACACGTCATGCTCGACCGGGTCGCCGAAGTGAGGGGTCATGCCCAAAAGCTCGCCGAAATCGGCAGTAAGCTCAACCGCAGCGCGATCCGTCTTCGAGTTGGAGAGGATCAGCAGCAGCCCGCCGTCGAACAGGTCGGCGGCGGCGTGTTCGGTATCGTCCAGCCCATCGAACAGGTACTTGGGGTTCAGCACCGGGGTCGCGCCGACCATGTGCGCCTCGTCGCCCAGATACTTTTCCGCCCACGCCTGCGAGGGCAGCTTGAGCGGAGACATATCCAGCAGCACCGCCCCGGCACGCAGATCGTGCCCGATTGCCTGATACGCCGCCTGCACCTCGCGGTACGGCAGCGCCATCACCACGATGTCCTTGTCCGCCGCCGCATCAGCGACGCTGCGGGCGAGGTGATCCGCCACCACGTCGAGGTTCTTGATGCCCTGCGCTTGCAGGTTATCCGCCGTGTAGCCGGTGATCACGAACTGCTGACGCGCATCCCGGCGGGCGTTGTAGCGCTTGAGCGCCAGCCCCACCGATGCGCCGATCCGCCCCATGCCCAGAATGCCTACTTTGATCGTCGCTGCCATAATGGTTGATCCTGTCACTTCCTGCTTAACTATACCGCGTCAGCCTGCTCGGTTCGATTTCTCAAAGAAGCGCGAGTAAGAACTAAAGAAATGGCGTGAGATGGTATTGTTTTGACTCAGCACTCAATCCTCAGTCCTATGCCCTAATTCGTATCGTCGGCGGTCTGAAGGCGTTGTAATAGTGGGTAGAGATCGTGATCGCGCCAGCGTTCGGCGGCGTCTGCGTGATGCGCGACCAGCCAGAGGGCGGTATCAGAGGCGTAGGTTTGCGCCAGAAGCTCGGCGCTCCACGCCGGATGCTGGACGTAGACCGCGTAGGGACGCTGCCACCAGCGGCGCGGGTCGCCCCGGCTGAGACGCTCGAACAGCGCAGGATTGAAGGCGCGCACCAGCACGGCGATGGATTTCTGCCAGAGCGCTAGCGGATAGCGGCTCTTGCCCACGTCGTGGAGCAGCGCGGCGACGGCGAGATCAGGCGGCGTGTCGCCCTGAGCCAGCAGCGCGCGCAGCACGTTCAGGCTGTGCAGCCGCTCGCCTCGGCGCATCCGCTGAAACAGCGCGACCTGTTCTGGCGTGAGATAGCGCGCGGCGAGATCAAGATCGACCGGGCGAGCGAAGGCAAACAGCGCCCGCAAGCCCTGACGCAGCCGATGGATCGCCATTTAGGGGAAGAAGCCGCGTCCGAGCAGGAGCATCAGGATTTGGTTGACGGGTTGACCGACCAGCAAGCCGAAGAAGTCGGGGATGCCGGGCAGACGCACGAAGGTCAGCAGCAGCAGCCCGAAGAAGATCAACTGAGTGGTCTGCGCGTACTTCTGCCACGTGATCGCCAGATCGGGCGGCAGCAGCGCGTAGACGATCTGCCAGCCGTCAATCGGGAACAGCGGGATCAGGTTGAACACGAACAGCAATATGTTCAGGTAGACGCTTTCGAACAGCAGCAGCTCGACAAACTGCGGCAACTGATAGAAGCTCGCGCCCAGCACCCGAATGATGACGGCGAAGATCATGCCCAGCAGCAGGTTCGAGACCGGACCCGCCGCGACCGCCGCCAGCCAACGCCAGCGCCGATTGTCCAGCGGCATCCGGTAGGGCGAAATCGGCGCGGAGCCGAGGATGCCGAAGCCCAGCACCGCGAACATGATCCAGCCGAGCCAGTTGATGTGAACCAGCGGATTGAGGGTCAGCCGCCCCTGCCGCGCCGGTTCGGGATCGCCCATCTTCCAACCGACGTAGTTATGCGCGAACTCGTGAATGGTCATGCCGATGCCCAGTACGATCAGGTTGGCGATCAACTGTTCGGGCGTGAGGTTGAAAAGCAAAGAAGACTCCGTCGCTGTGTCCGAGAGATCGAGGCACATTATAGCATAGGCGGCGAAACCAATGTTATGATTAGGTTGAATTAAGCTTTGTGGATCATTATGGATATAAAGCTCGGCGACCACGTGCAGCTACGCAAGGCGCATCCCTGCGGCAGTGTAGACTGGGTGGTCTACCGTGTCGGCGCAGACATTGGGCTGCGCTGCGCCGGCTGCGGGCGGCGGGTGATGCTCACGCGCAGTGAATTCTCGAAGCGGCTGAAGCGGATCGTGCCACAGAAGGAGAGCAAAAATTGAGCAAGCGCATCTTGTTCCTGATGTCGGACACCGGCGGCGGACATCGCGCGGCGGCGGAAGCGATTGCTGAAGCCCTCCGGCGCAAGTACGGGGATGCGGCTGAAGTCGAACTGGTGGATGTGTTCAAAGCCTATTCGCCTTTCCCGTGGAATTACATGCCAGAGTTCTATCCGTGGCTGATCAGCCACAGCAAGTCGTCGTGGGGCATGGGCTACAAGCTCTCGAATACCCAGCGGCGCGCCAAAGTGCTGTCGCGCGGGATGTACGTAACCGTCGAGGGACGGATCAAGCGGATGCTGCGCGAGCATCCGGCGGACGTGGTGGTATCGGTACATTCGCTGCTGACTCCGCTGGCGATGCAGGCGCTCAACGCGCGGGAAACCCGCCCGCCCTTCGTGGTGGTGATCACCGATCTGGTCTCGACCCACATGTTCGCCTACGACCTCCGCGCCGACCGGACACTGGTGCCAACTCAGCCCGCCTACGAGCGCGGCTTGGCGGCGGGACTGCGCCCCGACCAGATGCGGATCACCGGGCTGCCGGTGCATCCCCGCTTCACCGAGTCGCTGCCGGACAAAGCCGACGCCCGCCGCTCGCTCGGCTGGAATGCCGACCTGCCGACCCTGCTGGTGGTCGGCGGCGGCGAGGGCATGGGTCCGCTCTACAAGACCGTCCGCGCCCTCAACAGCCGCCGACTTCACTGCCAGATTGCAATCATCGCCGGGCGCAACAAGACGCTCAAGGAACGGCTGGACGAGAGTCACTGGAACCAGCCGACCCACATTTACGGCTTCGTCAACGACATGCCGCGCCTGATGAGCGCCTCCGATGTGCTGGTGAGCAAAGCCGGTCCCTCGACGGTGTGCGAAGCCTGCATCACCGGGCTGCCGATGATCCTCTACGACGCCATCCCCGGACAGGAAACCGGCAACGTCGAATACGTGGTCGAAAATCAAGCCGGGGTGTTCGCGCCCACCCCGCGCGAGGTCGCGGACGCGGCGCAGGCGTGGCTCACCGAGGGCGAAAGCGGGATGCGCCGCCGCGCGGAGAACGCGCGCAAGCTCGGTCGCCCCAACGCCGTCTGGGACATCGCCCAAGAGGTGTGGGAGTACGCCCACCAGCCTGCCATCGCCACCCACCGACGCAATCTGCTGAAGGACGTTGCCAACCGCAGCAAGCTGCTGAGTTCGATTGAGCAAAACGTCGCGCGGCGCTGATTTGCCCGAAACCTCGACTGTACGCAGGGGCACGGATGATCGTGCCCCTGCTTTGTTATTTCAAAAATTGCGTATCCGGCTTATAATCGAGTTCAGGACCCTACTAGAGAGAGTACAAGATGCGTTCGAAAACCTTATTTCTCCTCCTACTCCTATTGTTGTGCGTGGGAACGGTGACGGCGCAGGGTGCTACCCCTGAAACAACTCCTGAACCCACTTCGGAAGGCATGGGCGCGATGCTCCAAGCCACCCAGTCCCCCGAAGCCATCCCTGACGCCACCATCGTCAACGACGAGGGCGGGCCGGTTACCGTCAGCGGCACCCTCACCTATACCAACCTGTTCTTTACCGAAGGCGTCAGCGAGCCAGAGGTCATTCTGGAAGACGAAGCGGGCTTCGTTGACCGCAACCACCATTTCATCATTCCGGTGAGGTCGCAGGTGATCGGTCAGCTCACCTCGGACTTCTACACCTCGCCCGTGGACTACACGCTCTCGCTGCCGCAGGTTCCCAACGGCGATTACCGCGACGTGAACCACGACGGCAACGAGGATCAGGGCGTGCAGGTGTTCGGCATCGCCTACTGGACCAACACGTGGGGCGACCCGTACCTCGAAGCCCGCGACCTGTACGGCGGCGGGTGGTCAACTGCCTACGCATCCTTCGAAACCAGCCCCGACCCGTCCAAAGAGGGTGAGGTGATCGGCGGCAAGTACATCGTCTATACGGCGGACGATCAGCAGGACTTCCCGTCTGGCTTCGGCGCGGACGGCAAGCTGTTCACCGACGACGATCCGCTGGTGCGGCTGCCTGCGGGCTACACGGTCGTGGATATGGACACCACGCCCTTCACCTTCGACCGCTCGAGCACGCCCACCATCGACATGATCGAAGGGCAGGCGTCGCAGCTTAACGACTATTCGCAGATGAGCTACGCGGATGCCTTCAGCGCCCTGCTGGAGCAGATGCGCAACGAATATGCGTTCACCGAGTACAAGAACATCGACTGGGACGCGCTCAAGGCGGAGTTCCTGCCTCGCTTCCAGAAAGCGGACAAAGATCAGGATGCCGCCGAATACGCGCAGGCGGTGCTGGACTTCCAGTACTCGATCCCCGATGGTCACGTCGGCTCGTCGGCGATCAACCTCGTGGTGGATAAGTTCCAGACCGAGACGGCGGGCGGTATGGGCATGGCGCTCACCAAGTTGGACGACGGCAGCGTAATCGTCTCCTACCTGCTCTCCGGCGGTCCGGCGGATCAGGCGGGCATTCAGTTGGGCGCTGCGGTCACGAAATACGACGGCGAGCCGGTTTTGGACGCGGCGTCGAAGGTGGTGCCGTGGTCGGCGCCGTTCAGCACCGATCTCCAGCTTCAGCTTCAGCAGTTGCGCTATCTGCTGCGCTCGCAGGTCGGCACCGACGTGTCCGTGACCTATCGCAATCCCGGCGACACCCAAGACCAGACCGTGACCCTGACCAGCGTCGCCGAGCGGCAGAGCTTCGCCGCCTCGTCGTTCTCGCTGGGCGGACCCACCGACGGCTTCGAGCTGCCGCTGTCATACCAACTGCTCCCCAACGGCTACGCTTACGTGGCGGTGTACAGCTTCTTCGACGACGCGCGCCTGACCATCCAGCTTTGGGAGCGGCTGATCAACACCATCAATCAGCAGCAAATTCCCGGCTTGATCATCGACATGCGCCACAACGGCGGCGGCAGCGGCTTCCTCGCCGACGAAATGGCGGCTTACTTCTTCAACGACGAGGTTGATCTGGGCAACTCCGAGGTTTACGACAAGAGCCGGGGCGAGTTCTACCTTGACCCGGCTGCCGAGCAGCACTACATCCTGCCGGATCAGCAGTTCCGCTATCAGGGTCAGATCGCGGTGCTGGTGGGACCCGCCTGCTACAGCGCGTGCGAGTTCTTCACCCGCGACATGACGCTGGAAAACCGCGCGGCGATTGTCGGCGAATACCCGACCGGCGGTCTGGGCGGCTCGGTTGAGCAGGTGCTGCTGCCCGAAGGCGTCAGCTTCCAGTTCCCGATTGCCCGCAATCTCGACGCCCAGGGCAATATCGTCATTGAGGGCAAGGGCATCCCGCCGACGGTGCAGGTTCCCATCACCGCCGATACGGTGTTCGCTCAGGGCGACCCGGTGCTGGACGCGGCGGTGAACTGGCTCGATCAACAGCAGTAAACATCGAACTCAGCTTCTCGAAAGGGCGGCGCCGGGCAGGTTGCGCCGCCCTTTTCATTTCCAACTCCGCCTTGCCCGACCCATCAAGATTCAGTACCATCATGCCGTAGCAACCAAAACGGAGGGATACCCTCGAATGAAAGCCGTCATCCTCGCCGCCGGACAAGGCACCCGCCTGCGCCCGGTCACGCTGACCATGCCCAAGCCGCTGGTTCCGGTCGCCAACCAACCGCTGATCGCCTACGCGATTCATGTCCTCAAAAACGCGGGACTCACCGAGATCGGCATTGTGGTCAATGACCTCGATTCGCCGATTCACACCCAGCTTGGGAACGGTGAAAGCCTCGGCGTCACGCTGGATTACATCGTGCAGACTGAGCAGCTTGGGCTGGCGCACGCCGTCAACCTGTGCCACGACTTCGTCGGCGACCAGCCGTTCTGCGTGCTGCTGGGCGACAACATCTTTCAGGACAAGATGGAAGATTTGATCCGCGAGTTTCCCGCCGCCAGCGCCGAAGCCGCCATCGCGTTGATCGAAGTCTCCGACCCAACCCGCTTCGGCATCGCGGAAATTATCGACGGGCAGATTCGGCGCGTGATCGAGAAGCCTAAGAATCCGCCGTCCAACCTCGCCATTTCCGGCGCATATCTGTTCAAGTCGTCGATCTTCGACGCGATTGCCAAGATCAAACCCTCGTGGCGCAACGAACTCGAAATCACCGACGCGATTCAGCAGATAATTGACGGCGGCTACGAGGTGCATCCGTATACGCTCAAAGGCTGGTGGATCGACGCCGGAAAGCCGGATTCGATCATTCAGGCAAATCAACTGGTGCTGAGCGAGCTGCCCTACATCCCCGCGCCGGAGGACAAAGCCCGCATCATCGGCAAGTGCGACATTTCGTCGCGGGTGATCCTCGGCGAGAACAGCCAGATCATCGACAGCGTGGTGCGCGGTCCGGTGATCATCGGCAAGAACGTGACCGTGCGCAACAGCTACATCGGACCTTATACCTCGCTAGGGGATAACGTGATCGTCGAATACAGCGAGGTGGAAGCCAGTATCGTCATGAAGGACTGCGCGATCCGCAACATCTCCGGGCGCATCGATTCCAGCCTGCTGGCGGACAACTCGCAGGTGACGGCAGCCGACCACGTCCCGGCGGCGCACCGCTTCATTCTGGCGGAAAACAGCTACGTCCAGCTTTAGAGGTGCCCATGAAACGTCCAATTAGCCATAGAGATCACAGAGGACGCAGGGAAAAAACTCTCGTCTGTGATCTCTGTGCCCTCTCTGGTTAATGCCTCTGATGCGCCGTTTTCTGATCGTCCAGCTTGCCGACATTGGCGACCTGATCCTCTCCACGCCCGCGCTGGCGGCGCTGCGAGCGGCGCATCCTGACGCGCACATCGCGGTGCTGACCACCACTCACGCCGCGCCGGTTCTACCGCCAAATTTGGCGGACGAGGTGATCGCCTTCGACAAGCACAGCTTCGACCAACCGTCCTCACTGCTGCGACCGGGCAAGCTGCGCGAGGCGCTGGCGCTGGCGGGTCGGCTGCGGCGCGGGCATTACGACACCACCCTGTTCTTCCATCACTTCACCACCCGCTTCGGCGCGCTCAAGTTCGCAGCGCTGGCGTGGAGCGCGGGCAGCGCCCGCCGCATCGGTCTGGACAACGGGGGCGGCTTCTTCCTCAGCGAGCGGCTGCCCGATGGCGGCTTCGGCGCGAAGCATCAGGCGCAGTACTGGCTCGATCTGGTCGGCTTGGCGGGCGCGGATTCGTCGCCACGCCCGACGCAGGTGAAGATCGACACGGGGGCAGGTCTGAGACCTGCCCCTACAAAAACGCCTCGCGTGGCGATTCACGCGGGGAGCGGCGGCTACTCGTCGGCGCGACGCTGGGACGCTGCGAAATTCGCGCAGGTGGCGGATCGGCTGGCGGCGGACTGCGGCGCGCAGATCGTGCTGGTGGGCACGGCGGAGGACGACGGCGCGGCGGTCAAAGCCGCCATGCGCAGTCCGCCGCTCGACCTGATCGGGCAGACCTCGCTGGCGGAACTCGCCGCCGTGCTGCAAAGCTGCGATCTGTTCATCGGCGCGGACAGCGGCGTGATGCATCTGGCGGCGGCTGCCGGAACCCGCGTGCTGGCGATCTTCGGACCCAGCAACGCCGAGGCGTGGAGTCCGTTCACGCCCGGCGGCACCAGTGTCGTGATCCGCAGCGCGCCGGAGTGCAGCCCGTGCAGCTACGTCGGGCACGGGATCGGCTTGCGCGAGGGCTGCCCTGCCCGCACCTGTATGCGCATGATCACAGCGGAGCAGGTGGTCGAGGCGGCGAAAGCCATGTTAACCAACAAATCCGTAGGGGCGGGTCTGAGACCCGCCCCTACAGCCGCACCCAGTGATGACGTAGGGGCGCAGCGCGCTGCGCCCCTACAACGTGACGATAGGTTCGAGAAGCGCATCCGCATCCTCGGCTTGCCGGTGAGCGCGATCACCTATCCAGAATGGCTCGACTTGATCGGTCAGTGGGTCGAAAGCAGCCGACCGCATCACGTCTGCACCATCAACCCGGAAATGATCATGATCGCCCAGCGCGACCCGAATTTTCACAACATCCTCGAACGCGCCGACCTGACCGTCCCGGACGGCGTGGGCTTGCTGTGGGCGGCGCGGCACGTCGGCTCGCCGCTGCCGCAGCGCGTGACTGGATCAGACGGCGTGCCGCTGATTGCGGCGGAGGCGGCGAAGCGCGGCTGGCGGATTTATCTGCTGGGCGCCGCGCCGGGCGTGGCGGATCAGGCGTCGGCGGTGCTGCGCCAGCGCCACCCGGCTCTCCAAATCGTCGGGACGTTCAGCGGCAGCCCCGCGCCCGCCGAGGAAGACGCCATCGTCGAGCGGGTGAACGCCAGCGATGCGGACATCCTGTTCGTCGCCTACGGCGCGCCCAATCAGGACAAGTGGATCGCGCGGAATCTGCCGCGCCTGCGGGTCAAAATGGCGATGGGCGTGGGCGGGTCGCTGGATTTCGTCGCCGGAGTCATCCCGCGCGCGCCCATGAGCTTTCAGCGCTTGGGCTTGGAATGGCTTTATCGGCTGTATTTGGAGCCTCGGCGCATCCGGCGGATGCTGCGCCTGCCCCGTTTCGTGATCGCCGTGCTGCTGAGGGAAGCTCATGCGTGATTCGCTTCAGGCACTTATCCCCAAGCTCGCCGGGCTGCGCGTGATCGTGCTGGGCGACGTGATTCTGGACGAATATCTGATCGGCAGAGCCACCCGCATGAGCCGCGAAGCGCCGGTTCCGGTGCTGGAATTCGAGGAACGCCGCCTGATCCCCGGCGGCGCTGCCAATCCCGCCGTCAACATCGCGGCGCTGGGCAGCACGGCGGTGCAGGTGAGCGTGGTCGGCGCGGACGCCGAAGCCGAGTCGCTGCGCCAGCTTCTCGAAAAGCACCACATCGAGGCGCATACGCTGGTGGTGGACGACGGTCGCCCGACCACGGTCAAGACCCGGATTATGGCGCACATGGGGCTGCGCTTCCCGCAGCAGGTCGCGCGGCTGGACAAGCTGGAGCGCGAGCCGGTCAGCCCGCCGCTGGAGCGAACCATCACCGGGCTGCTGGCGGATCACATGCCGCAGGCGGACGCGCTGCTGCTCTCGGATTATCACGTCGGATTGCTCACGCCCACGCTGGTCGAATCGGCGCGCGGGCTGGCGGAGGGTCGGCTGACAGCGGCGGATGCGCAGGGCAATTTTGACAAATATGCCGGGTTTTCGGTGGTCAAGTGCAACGCCGACGAAGCGCGCGACTATCTGCGGCGCGACTTGGAAACCGACGACCAGTTCGCGGCTGCGGCGCGAGAATTGCGCGAGCGGCTGCGGCTGCACATCGGCATGGTGATCACGCGCGGCGCGGACGGCGCGACCGTCGCGAGCGCGGATGGCGTTTCGGCGCGCTGCCCCGCCCCCACCACCACCGACGTGTATGACACGGTGGGCGCGGGCGATACGGCGATTGCGGTGATCACGCTGGCGCTGGCGGGGGGCGCGTCGCTGGTGGATGCGGCGACGCTCGCCAACTATGCGAGCGGCTTGGTGGTGCGGCGGGTCGGCAATTACGCGCCGACGCCGGACGAGCTGGCTCAGGCGGTGGCGGCGTGGGCATTATGAGGCTTGCGCTTCCAGCAGCGGCACCAAATCGCGCGCCCAGTTTTCGATCTCGTCCCAGTTACGCCAGTCGCCTTCCGGGATTTTGGCAGCTTTCGCCATCAACCGCAGCGGCAGCGCGAACTGGTCGAAATCGACCCTCCCGGCGAACATGCCAATCGAAACCGGACACACGTCCGAAAAATCTTGCAGCAGCGGCGCGTGGTACTCCTGCACGATCCGGCGGTTTTCCGCTGTGTCTTCCTGAAGCGTCAGGCAAAGCGTGAAATACGCGACCGGAAGCTGACTCAGCTCAGCGTGATGCACCGCCAGAAAGTCGACCGCCTCCGGCAGCCACTTGGTGCCGCGAATCGCGCTGCCGAGCAGCACCGCGCCGTATCCGTCCAGCGAGGTCACTTCCTCCACCGGGCGAACCTCGACCTGCTGCCCCTCATGTTCGAGGATCGTGCCAATCGTCTTGGCGATCTCCGCTGTCGAGCCGAAGCGGGTCGCGTAAGTGATCAGGATCGGCTGCTTCATAGCTGTGTCCTCACGGTAACATTAAGTATCCTTAATTCCAGCATAATCTGCTGGAATGCGGATGCCTAGTGAGAAGTGGCGCGTTAAAGACGGTGATTCCTCACACGCCGTAAAGCTCGCCGAACTTCGCGTGCAGATAATTCAGCAGCGGCTCGACCCGCAGCCCGCCCCCGGTGATGCGCGCGATCAGCTCCGGCGCGGTGTATTTGCTGCCATACTGGTAGATATTCTGCTTCAGCCAGCCGTGCAGCGTATCGAACTTGCCCTGCGCGATCTCGGCGGGGATTTCGGGATGCGCCTTGAGCGCGAGGTCGTAGAACTGCGCGCTGAGGATGTTGCCGAGCGTGTAACCCTGAAACACGCCGCCGATCTGCCCCAGATACCAGTGAACATCCTGAAGCACGCCGTCGCGGTCGTCGGGCGGCGTGATGCCCAGATCGGCGCTGTAGCCCGCGTCCCACGCTTCGGGCAGGTCTTGTACTTCGAGGGTGCCTTCCAGCAGCCGAAGCTCAAGCTCGAAGCGGATCATCACGTGCAGGTTGTAGGTCACTTCGTCGGCGTCGATGCGGATCAGCGAGCGCTGCACCTTGTTCACAGCGCGGTAGAAGGCTTCCAGCGGCACGTCGCCCAGTTGATCGGGGAAGCAGGCTTGCAGCGCCGGATAATAATGCTGCCAGAATTCGCGGCTGCGCCCGACGATGTTCTCCCACAGGCGGGATTGGCTCTCGTGGACGCCGGACGAGGTGCCGCTGTTGAGCGGCGTGCCGTCGTATGCCGGGTTGATGCCCTGCTCGTAGAGCGCGTGCCCGGTCTCGTGCAGGGTGCTGAACAGGGCATCGCGCAGATCGGTTTCCTTGACGTGAGTGGTAATTCGCACGTCGCCCCACGCGAACTTGGTCATGAACGGGTGATGGGTCAAGTCCTGCCGCCCGCGCGTGAAGTCGAAGCCGTAAGCGCGGATCACATCCTGCCCAAAGTCAAGCTGCGCCTGCCGAGGATACTGCCCGTAGACGAGCGAATCGTCAATCGGCGGCTGCTCGGCAATGGCGCTGACCAGCGGCACCAGTCCCTCACGTAGTTGGGCGAAGACCTGCCGCACCGATTCGGCTTTCATGCCGTAGTCGCTGAAGTCGATCAGCGGGTCGGCGATGTGATCGTAGGGCGCGAAGAATCCGGCGAAGCGTCGGCTCAGGTCGAGCGTCTTTTCGAGGATCGGGCGCACGCGGGCGAAATCGTTCGCGGGGCGGGCGCGCGTCCACGTCTGATAGCTTTCCGCCGAATGCTCGGAAAGCTGGGCGATGAAGGCGTTCGGCACTTTCACCAGCCGATCATACTGGCGGCGCACCAGCCGGATCAGCGCGGCGTCGTCCGAATCGGGGTCGAGGTTAGCGGCATAGGGTTCCAGCGCATCGAGCAGGTGCCCAACTTCCGCATCGGTGAATTTCTCGTGGGCGAGGCGGTTGAGGGTCGCCATTTGACGCCCGCGCGCCGCCGCCCCGCCTTCGGGCATGTAAGTGGTCTGATCCCAACTGAGCACCGACGCCGCCATGTTGAGATCGTCTACTTCCAGCAGCCGCCGCTTGAGTTCTTGCAGTTTTGATTCCAAAATGCCCCCTCCGACATTTGTAGTAATTCTATCATTCAGGATAATTTAAATACTTTGCCTTGTCCAGCTTTTCCAATACAGTTAAGGCAACTGATTTTGGAGCGCAATTATGTACGACCTGCCCGATCCGATGCCGTTCTACAAAATCGTCTGGGAGATCGTGCGCCAGATTCCGGCGGGCGCGGTGGCGACTTACGGGCAGATCGCGTCGATGATGGAACCGCCGCAGGGGGTCGAGGCGGAGGATTACGCGAAGCTGGGCGCGCGCTGGGTCGGCGACGCGATGAACGCGGTTTCGCGGGTGGACGAGCCGACCATCCCGTGGCACCGGGTCATCAATAGCCGGGGCGGGATCAGCCTACCGGAGACCAGTAAGTCGGCGGCGCTGCAACGCGCTCGCCTGCGCGCCGAACACGTCTTGCTGGACGCGGACGAGCAGGTCGATTTGGAGCAGTTTGGCTGGGAAGGACCGGAAGCGGAATGGCTTCATCAGCATGGACTGCACGCGCCGCGCTCGCTCAGGAAGCCGCCGGACAACTCGCCCAAGCAGATGAGCTTATTCTAAACCGCGAGTTCCGTCCGGTATAATCTAGGCTTGGAAAGACGAAGGGATACAATCATGTCGGTACAAGAGATCGTCGAAACCGCGCGAACCCTCTCGGTAGACGAGCAAAAGCAGTTGATCAAACTGCTGGTCGATCTACTGACTGAGCCAAAATCGCCGCCGCGCAAACGCAGCCTGCTTGAACTTCGCGGGCTGGGGAAAGAGATTTGGGACGGGGTTGATGCTCAACAGTACGTTGATCAGCAGCGCGATGAATGGGATGCGCCTCAATGAAAATTGGCGCTGCACTTGCAGGAATTCAGCGCATATATGTTGAAGCTGCCCCTCTGATTTATTTGATCGAAGAGAATGCAGTATACATAGAGCGAATGAGTGTCATTATTGCATCTTTCGAAAACGCCCCTATGGAGGGAATTAGCTCCGTCATCACGCTCACAGAAGTGATGACGCATCCCCTTCGGCTCGGCAAAATAGAATTGGTGCAAGCATATCGTGATATTCTGCTGCATGATGCTCGTTTTCGCTTAGTTCCGGTGACAACCGATATTGCAGAATCCGCCGCCGATCTGCGCGCGCATTACAACTTGCGAACGCCGGATGCGCTGCACATCGCAACTGCGCTTGAAGCGGACTGCGATGCCTTTCTGAGCAACGATGCAGGCATCAAGCGCGTCACTGACCTGCGTATACTTCTGCTTGATGAACTGGAACTTGATCCGCCAACCGAATCCTCATGAATGCGCTCTATTCGGGGATGGCTGGGTTGCTGTCGATGTACGCCAGCGCCGCGGCGACCGTCGGCGCGAACGTGACCATGGTCTCGAAGCCAACCCGCATAAAATTCGCATCCTGCATGTGTTCCAGCAGGCGGATCAGCGGATCGTAGAAATGCTCGAAGTTGAGCAGCACCAGCGGCTTTTGCAGCAGCTTCAGCGAGCGCGCCGCCATGATCTCGAACACTTCCTCCATGGTGCCGACGCCGCCGGGCAGCGCCAGAAACGCATCAGCGCGGGCTTCCATCGCCGCCTTGCGCTCGCGCATGGTCTGAGTGACCAACAGCTCGTCGGCGTGCTGGTAGGCGATCTCCATGTCCACCAGCGCCTGCGGGATCACGCCGACTACCCGCGCGCCCTGCGCCTGCATGGTGCGCGCCAACTGCCCCATCAGCCCGACGCTGGAACCGCCGTAGATCAACGTGTCGCCGCGCCAAGCCAGCACCTCGCCGAGTTCAACGGCAAGCTGGAAATAGCCGGGCGCGATTTTGTCACTGGCTGAACAATACACACAGATATTCACGTTATTTCCTCAATTTCTCAAGGCGAGGTCAGGTCAAACAGGTCGAGCGCGGCGCGGGCGGCGGCGTCCCACGTGAATCCGCGCGCCTGATCGAAGCCCTTCACCCGGAGCGCCGCGCGCAGCGATTCGTCGCCCGCCAGCGCCGCCATCGCCCCAGCGATTGCGTCCACGTCCAGCGGATCGACCAGCAGCGCTGCGTCGCCCGCCAGTTCGGGCAGGCTGGAGGTGCGGCTGCAAATCACGGGGGTGCCAACCCACATCGCCTCCAGCACCGGGAAGCCGAAGCCCTCGTAGAGCGACGGAAACACCAGCGCCAGCGCCCCGGTGTAGAGCGCGCCCCGGTCGCCGTCATCGACGTAACCGGGGAGGATAACGCCGTCAACGCCCGCCGTCCATGCGGGATCGTAGAGCCAGCCCTGCTCACCCGCCAGCACCAGCGATGCCGGATCGCCGGGATGGGCAGATCGCCAGCGCTGATACGCCTGCACGATGCGAGCGATGTTTTTGCGCGGCTGAAGCGTGCCGAGAAACAGAAAATAGCGCTCCGGCAGATGATACTTGACCCGCACTGCGTCGAAATCACCGACGGGCGGCGGATCGACGCCGGGATAGACCACGTGGATTTTATCTGCGGGCGTGCCGTAGAAGCGGATCAGGTCGTCGGCGGTGGCGCGGCTGTCCGCCAGCACCAGTGACGCCCGCGCCGCGCTGGTGCGCGTGGTCAGGTCGAGATAGCGGCGCTGCATGGCGGGATGCGCTTGCGGAAAGCGCCGATAACCCAGATCGTGAACGGTCACGGCGGCGCGAACTCGGAAAGAACGCCGGGAGCGTGTGCGCCGGAACCCAGACCAGATCAGGACGGTCGCGCCACAATTCCGCCGCGAAACGGAGATGCGTCCAAAGGCGCGGGAATGGGATCACGCGCTGAGTCACACGCTCGGAGGGCGGAAACAGATCGGCAGCAGGTGGATCGCGGAAATAGAGGGTGAGGTCGTGCGCGCGGTTGAGGCGGATCAGCGCGCGGATCATCTCGACGGCGTAGCGCTCGGTTCCGGTGAGGTGGGCGACAGTGGTTCGGCTTGCGTCAATCGCCAGATGCATGTCGGGCAGTCAAACCGACCTTGACCTCGAATGGCGAAAGATCAGCGGCAGCAGCCAGAGCACCAGCACGATCACCAGCACCACCGGGGCAATCAGCGAGGCGGTCGATAGCCAATCGGCGGGCAGCAGACCGAGCGTCACGGTCAGACCGACCACGCCCGCCAGCACCACCAACGCGCCGGGCGCGATCAGGCGGGGATTGAGCGGTCGGGCGAGAAAGCCCGCCAGCACCAGCGCTAAGCCCAGCGCGACCAGCAGCAGCGGATAGCCGCGCCCCAGATCGATCCCGTTCGGCTGCACCGAAAAGGCGACCACCCCGGCGACCAGCAGCACCGCCAGCGCGAAGAACAGCACCCCGCGCGACCAGCGCCCGCTGCTCAGCCACTCCGCCAGCAGCGACACGACGATCCCGCCGACTACCAGCACCGCCACCAGCCCCGGATCGGGCGGTGAGCCGTTGGTGGTGGTCAGGGTCAGCCATGCGCCCAGCCCGATCAGCAGCAGCGCCGGGACCACCGAGCCGATCTGCCCGCGCCTGAGCGTCATCAGCGGCGGCATGTGCATTTCGGGGACGAAGGTTGGCGCGGATTCGCGCGCATCAGCCCGCGCCTCGGCTTCGGCTTCGCCTTCCGGCATCATCTCGCTGAGCGACGCCACCGCCGCCAGCGCCGCGTCGATGTCGCCCGGCAGCCAGTCCTGCTGATCCGACTCGATCCTCGTCAGCGGAGACTTCGATGACCACTTCCTCGGTCTCGGCGATCACCAGCGTGTCGTCGTCGGAAGGCTCATTTTCCGGCGGCTGATCGGTTTCGTTTTCGGGAGTTTCGTCGTCTTCAATCATGCTCTGTATTGTGGCGAGTTTTGCGCCGCCGCGCAAGTCTCCGCCTTGTTATTCGGGAATCGCTCGGCTATAATGCCGACCATCGGCGACGTGGCCAAGAGGCAAGGCAAGGCTCTGCAAAAGCCTGACCACCGGTTCGAATCCGGTCGTCGCCTCACCCAAAAATAATCATGAGTACCGAGTGATGAGTTCCTAAGTCAAGAGCAGCCGATCCGCGGAAAAAGATCGCGGTGCAGCGTCCGCCCACCCTGCCCGCTGAGCAACTACACGCTCTCGACGGTGTGCCCGAACTGCGGCGCGCCGACCTTCCGCCACGCCTGCAAAGTCCGCTGCCCGCGCTGCGGCTTCATGTGGGATTGCAGCGAAGTCTAAGGGCACACGGCAACCTTCAGTTGCTTGCTGCGCCCTACAAACCCAATCTAACGCTTATTTCAGTTCCCGCAGGTGCGGGTAGAGCAGCACGTCGCGGATGGTGCGCTGGTCGGTCAGCAGCATGGTCAGCCGATCCACGCCCATGCCGAAGCCGCCGTTAGGCGGCATCCCGTAGCGCATCGCCCGCAGATAGTCCTCGTCCAGCGGGGTGGCGTCGTCCTCGTCGGCGCGGTAGAGCCGCGCCATGTCCAGAAACCGCGCCTCTTGATCGCGCGGGTCGTTCAGCTCGGTGAAGGCGTTACCCATCTCGAACCCGGCGATGTAGAACTCGAAGCGCTCCACGTGAACGTCGTCGCCCTGAACCCGCTTGGCGAACGGCGAAATATCGCGCGGATAATCGTAGATGATGGTCGGCTGGATCAGGTTCGGCTCGACGTACTTGCCCAGCAGATGCTCGACCAGCTTGCCCCACGTCTGGTTCGGCTCGACCGAATCGCCCTGCTCGCGGATCGCGCGTTCCAGCGAGATCGCGTCGGGATAATCCATGTAGTCGATGCCGGTTGCCTCGCGGATCGCCTCGCGCATAGTCATGCGCTTCCACGGCGGCGCGAATTCGATCTCGTGTTCCTGATAGCGCACTCTGGTGCTTCCGGTCACTTGCTCGGCGGCATAGGCGCACATGGTCTCGGTGAGCGCCATCACGCCGCGATAGTCGATGTATGCCTTGTAGAACTCCAGCATGGTGAATTCGGTGTTGTGCTTGAAGCTCACGCCCTCGTTGCGGAAGTCGCGCCCGATCTCGTAAACCGCGTCCAGATCGCCGACCAGCAGCCGTTTCAAGTACAACTCGAAGCTGATGCGCAGGAACAAATCCTGATGCAGTTGGTTGTGGTGGGTGATGAACGGGCGCGCAGCAGCCCCGCCGTAGATCGGCTGCAAGATCGGTGTCTCGACTTCCAGAAAGCCCTGCGCGTCGAGGAAGTGGCGCAGCGAGCGCACCACCTGCGCCCGCTTGATGAACACCTCGCGCACCTCCCGGTTAACTGCGAGGTCGGCGTAGCGCTGGCGGTAGCGGGTTTCCACGTCGCTGAACTCGCCGAACTCGACTACCGTGCCGTCGTCGAGGGTTTTCTGCTTGATCACGGGCAGCGGACTGAGCGACTTGCTCAGCAGCTTGAGGTCGGTGACGCGCACGCTGATCTCCCCGGCTTTGGTGCGCATCATGGTTCCGGTCGCCTGAACGAAGTCGTCCAAATCGATCAGCTTGTCCTTGACGCAGTTCATAGATCGCTGGGTCTATGTCGTTGATGCGCAGGAATAACTGCACGCGGGAAGTTTCGTCCTCGATGTGCAGGAACGAGACTTTGCCCTTGATATTCACGCGCCGCACCCGCCCGCAGACGGTCACGGTGATCGGCGTCTCGCCAAACGGATCGGCGTCGGGGTGTTCGGCTTGGTAGGCTTCCAGCGCGGCAATCGCCTGCGCGTTGGTGTGCGTGCGCTCGACGCGGGCGGGATAGGGCGGGATGCCGCGCGCTTCCAACTCCCGCAGCTTTTCGACGCGCTCCTGTTCCAGTTTATTGGGCTGCCACATAGAAAGTCCTTTAGTACCGAGTGCTGAGTAAAAGAAAAGGGCGAAACGCTCATTGACGCTTGACGGTAGGGGCACGGCGTGCCGTGCCCCTACGATGCCCTACTCCATAACGATCTTGGTCTGTAATTTGCGTCTTTGACTCAGTACTCGGTACTGTTTCAAAGAAAAGCCCCGAACAAATCGGGGCTTGATCGTCATCTACCGGGCGAGCGGTTATGCAATCGCCTTGATGGTAAACGTGATTTCCCCGGCAGGCGCGTTCACGACCACTTTCTGCCCGACCTTCGCGCCCAGCAGCGCCTTACCAAGCGGGCTTTCACTCGAAATCTTGCCTTCGGCGGGGTTGGCTTCCGCCGAGCCGACGATGTGATAGATTTCCTTGTCGCTCACGCCTTCTTCGACCACCGTCACGCGGCAGCCAAGCGCCACCACGTCCTTCTTGCCGGTTTCTTCGATCACCTGCGCGCTGCTGAGGATTCCCTCAAGCCGCATGATTTCGCCTTCGACAAACGCCTGCTCGTTCTTGGCGTCTTCGTATTCCGCATTCTCGCTTAAGTCGCCGCCTTCTTCAAGAGCCTGCCGCAGCCGCTCGGCAACTTCAGGGCGGCGCACATCCTGGAGGAACTTGAGCCGATCTTCCAGTTTCTTAAGCCCATCGGGAGTTAAATATTGAGGCTGATTCACCATTCCTCCGACTCCTTGCAAAAAAACACGCCTGATCTGGGCGCATTCCTGTCCATAAATCAGAAAGACACAGCATTTGCGCTGTGCCCGGCGAGTACGCGGCGAATCTGCAAGGCGGCTATCCGCGTACCTATTGTACTATAACATATCGCATACTGTTTGTAAATATCATTCGTAAGCAGCGAGCGGTGAATTGTGAGGCGGTAACCGGCACGGCGCGCCGTGCCCCTACAAAAGCATATCCTCGATCTTCACCACTGCCAGCAGCGCGCCGGGAACCTCGGCGCGCTGCCTGATTTCCGCTGATAGCGTTGGCTCAGCGGGCGTATTCGACTGCCCGCGTCTCGCGGATCACCTGCACCTTGATCTGACCGGGATACTGCATGGTTTCCTCGATCTTCTTGGCGATGTCCCGCGAGAGCCGGAGCGCCGCCAGATCGTCCACGTTCTCCGGGCGCACGATGATGCGGACTTCGCGCCCGGCTTGCAGCGCGTAGCTCTGCTCAACGCCGTCGAAGCTGTTGGCGATTTCCTCAAGGTTCTTGACCCGGCGGATGTAGGTTTCGAGGCTTTCACGCCGCGCGCCCGGTCGCGCGCCGGAGATCGCGTCCGCCGCCTCCACGATGTAGGCTTCGACGCACTCCTGCTCGACCTCGTGGTGGTGGCTGGCGATGGTGTTCACCACTTTGGCGTTGACGCCGTAGCGCTTGGCGAACTCCGCGCCGATCAGCGCGTGGGTGCCCTCGACCTCATGGTCAATCGCTTTGCCGAGGTCGTGGAGCAAGCCGCCAGTCTTGGCGATCATCACGTCCGCGCCCAGTTCGGCGGCGATCATCCCGGCGATGTGTGAAGTCTCAATCGCGTGGGAATGCATATTCTGACCGTAGCTGGTGCGGAACTTGAGCCGCCCCAGCAGCTTGAGAATTTCGGGATGCAAGCCGGGGACGCCCGTCTCGTAGGCGGCGCGCTCACCTTCCTGCCGAATGATCTGCTCGACTTCGGCGCGGGCATCCTCGACCAGCTTTTCGATGCGAGCCGGGTGGATGCGCCCGTCGATCACCAGCTTCGCCATCGCGCGCTTGGCGACTTCGCGGCGCACCGGGTCGAAGCTGCTGATGGTGACGGCTTCGGGCGTGTCGTCGACCACCACGTCAACGCCGGTCGCCAGTTCGAAGGCGCGAATGTTGCGCCCGTTGCGCCCGATGATGCGCCCTTTCATCTCGTCGCTTGGGAGCGATACCACGCTCACGGAGATCTCCGCCACGTGCTCAGAGGCAAGGCGCTGAACCGCCAGCGAGATCACCTCGCGGGCGCGGGTTTCAGCTTCTTCGTGCGCCTCCGCCTCTACCTGACGGATGATCCGCGCCATGTCGTTGCGCAACTCGGTTTCCGCCAGCGCCATCAATTCGGCTTTGGCTTCGTCGGTGGTCAACTGGGCGATGCGCTGAAGCTCTTCTTCGCGCTCGTCCTGCAATTTCTGCAAATCCTGCTGCTGCTTGTCCATGCGGCTCTGGCGCTTGTTCAGGTTTTGCTCGCGCTGCTCCATGCGCTCCAGCCGCTTGTCCAAGTCTTCTCGACGCCGTTGAAGGCGTTCGTCCTCCCGGTCTACTTCGCGGCGGCGGCGGGTGGTGATTTCGTCGGCTTCCTCCAACAACTTTCTGGACTTCTCGTCGGCATCTTTGGTGGTTGTCTGAGCCTGCTCGTTCGCCTGATCGATAATCTTACGGGCTTCCTCTTCCGCCATCATGCGGCGGTTACTACCCTGCGAATTCTGGTAGTAAGTCAGCCCGAAGTAACCTGCGACGGCGCCCACGATAATCCCAATGACCACCATTATCAGGGCTGTTCCCACATCCATATTCCTTAGCGCGGTTGCTTCCCGTGATGGGAGACAATCCGCTTCCTCCTTCCTTACGTCAATCGATCATGTCAGTGTCATCAGTATCCCCGGCGAAATAATCCGGGGTTTCGGCGTCCAATTCCTGCACCAGACGCCGGACGGTCGAGCGGACGACTTCGTAGGAGAAGCCGCGCCGCTGTAGAAAAGCGCCGAGCTTGGTCTGAAACTCATGGCGCTCGCTGCCTCGGAAACGGCGTGCCTGCGCTTCAGCAGCGCGATAAGCCGCATCTTCGGCATCCAAATCGGCTAGCGCGGCGTCAATTACGTCGCCGCTGATTCCTTTCTGCCGCAGTTCGTAACGCAGCGCTCTGGGACTCATCGGCTTGAAGGTCATCCGGTCACGCACCCAGAGGTCTGCAAATGCGCGGTCGTCGATGTATCCGAATGCGGTCAGGCGTTCAAGCGCGGCGTCGATCACGGGGGGGATAAGCCTTTGCGGGCGAGGTTCTGCCGCACTTCCTGCGCGCTGCGCGGGCGAACTGCCAGAAAGCGCGCGGCGCTGTCGGTGGCGGCGCTAATCGCGGCGTCGTCGATCAAGGCGGCAGTTTCAGCTTCGGACAGGAGTTGTCCTTTGTGCAGCTTTGCCGCTTCGTCCAGACTGAGGCTAAAGGCGTAAGCGTCGTCAACAAACACGCTGACCCGCTTCTTATTCCGTTTCTGCACCTCTAGCGCCGTGATGACACCCATCCGGTCTGTTTCCCAAACAAAAATACCGTGATCGCCCGAAACGAAATCACGGCTGGAAATCCATGTTGCGCGCGTGAGTATCTACACTAGCCGGTTAACGTGAATGAACACCCTAAAAAGGCTGGCAATGCGCAAGCCTGACGCATTTTTTTCACTTTGCACAACATTCGTATCGTCCAACGGACGGTTCAGATTCCAGCTTAGCCACTGCACGAATGCAGTCGTGATGTCGTTTACGGGTTCAAAAACGACCGATTTATGATCTATTATTATCCACAATTTAAGCGATTTGCACAACATGCACTTTGTCGAGTCCAATCGCCGCCGCTAAAGTCGATCTTGATCCCCCGGCTCAACTTGAGCAACTTTCGCAAGTGCAGCGTCGAATTTCGCTCGACTGCCCCGACTAGCACGTTCGGTCAGATAATCCTCCGTCATCAGCGCGGAGACTTTTTCCGCAACTGCCAGCGTGATGAACTGGTTGATGGAGATATTCTCCGTTTTGGCAAGTTCCCGAATCGCTTCGTGCAGCAATTCCGGCAAGCGCAGGTTGATGGCGCTCATGGCACAAGTCCTATCTCTCTGAGAAAGACTTTCGGCGGAATCGTGCGGATTCCGAACTGCTCAATAGCTTGAAAGTCGGTGATGTTATAGGTGACGATGGCAGAACATTCCGCTCGTACAGCTAATTCCAAGATCATATCATCGCGCGGGTCTTTAACTATGGGACGCCAAAGATAAAAGACCTCATATCGTTGCGCCACCGAACAAAGATAATCCAGCACGTCATCAATCTCTTGTTCGGTTAACGCAATCGCGGTTCCCGCTTGCCGCTTAAGTACATCTTCGTACTCCAGAACAAGAGGTACAGAGAGGCTTAGTTCAAAACTCCCTGTGCCAACCTGTGTGAGCAGCTTGTAAGACGCACCAAGACTCGACCGCAGCGCCGAAACGAGTACGTTAGTGTCGAGTACGACGTTTTCCATAGTACCATAGATGATACTACAAGTCTGCGTGCGCAGCAATCGGCTTCTCCTGACCAAACACTGCGCCGCTCCCATTTACTTTTCGCAGGTGACAGTTACAATCAGCGCGTGGAGCAAGAGGGAAGCATGACGGCGAAACAACGGGTCTTGGTCACCGGCGGGGGGACGTTCTTGGGCGACAGCATAGCCACCGCGCTGCTTGCCGAAGGCGTCGAGGTGACGCTGCTGGTGCGACCCGGCGCGGAGGACAAGCTCGGCTCGCTGGCGCAGCGGACGCGCTGGTACTCGGCGGACGTATGGGACCCCGCCAGCCTGAAAGGGCGCGCGCGCGGTCACGCCAGCGTGATCCACACGGTCGGCAGCCTGAGCGCTGATCCGGCGCACGGCTTGACCTTCCAATGGCTGAACTTCGTTTCGGCGCGCAACGTCGCCAATATGTGCGTGAGCAGCGGCGTGGCGCACATGGTGCTGCTGAGCAGCGTCCGCGCGCCGTGGCTGAGCCGCCAGTACATCGCCGCCAAGCGCGAAGCCGAAGCCTACATCCCGCGCGTCGGGCTGCGCGCGACCGTCATCCGCGCGCCGATTGCCTACCTGCGTGGCGCGCGGCGGAATCCGTTTTACGGTCTGATGAGTCTGCTGGGCGCGATCCCGCCGCTGTCGTGGCTGTGGTTCCGGCGAGTCGCGCCGATGCCGATTGACGTGCTGGCACGCGGAGTCGCGCGGATCACGCTGGAGTCGCGCCAGCAAAACGCGATCTTCTACGCGGGTGACCTGCGCAAGCGCAACAACAGCCGCGAGCTGCGGCGCGGAATCTCTGGGCGAGAGGCGCAAACTCCGCGCCAGCAGCCGCAGTATCCGGCGGACGACAACGCGCCCTTCGGCTGGCTGCCCCCAGACGATGATCGATAAAAATGTGGGCGCTGCGCGGGAGGCTGGTTTCGTAGGGGCGGGTTTGAAACCCGCCCCTGCTGGCGACTATTCTTCCTTGAGGATGATGTCCGCGCCGAACGCGGCGGAAGCGGGATGATCCGTTTCCAAGCTGACCGGCAGATCGACGTACATGCCGCCGCAGAAGTCGAAATCGTCGCCTTCATCGCGGTATTGCAGCACCTCGACCCGCACGCGGGCGGTGGTGAACCGACCCGCCGTAATCTCGAATGCCTGCTGGGTGTAGCGATTGGTCAGCAGGAACGAGGCTTCGCGCGGGCGGCGCGGCTCGCCGTTCAGCATCGACATCCGGAACATCAGATTGACGGGCGCGTTGAGGGTTTCGTCGTCGTCCGCTTCTTCAAAGCCCAGCACCACTACTGACGTTTGACCTGCGCTCAGCGGATTGGGCGCCACCAGCACCAACCTCCGCCGCACGAAGCGCGCTTCGGAACGCGCAGACGCACGGTCTGCCCCACCCGCCTTGAGTTCGCCCACAATCCGCTTGCCGTGTTCGGTCAGGCGGTAGACCTGATCGCTGCTCATCACCACGTAGTTCTTGGTCACCAGCCGCCGAATCCCCTTGCCAAAGCCGCGATCACTCAAGCCCGTGCCATCGACAATCGAATCGGCGTGAGCGGAATCGGCGTTGAGGGTCGCGTAATAGCGGAGAATATCGACCGCTTCGGAGGGCAGCGTTTGCAAACTGTAGGGCAAGTCCATGCGTCTATCCTAAGCTATCGCGTTACAGGGTGATAACGCGCGCGCGCCCGCTGCGCGGCGCTGTCGAGTGGCGGGTATCCACCACCAGCTTACTGTGATCCACCACGTGCTGCCAGTCGTAGCTGCTGTGATCGGTCACGATCACCACGCAGTCGGCGTTTTCCAGCAGCGCATCGGAATAGTCGCTGCTGCGCATGATTTCGTCGTCTTCCAGCCGCACCTGCGCCACGTAGGGGTCGTGATACACCACCTTTGCGCCGCGATCTTGCAGCAGGCTGATCACGTCCAGCGCCGGGCTTTCGCGCACGTCGTCCACGTCGCGCTTGTAGGCGACGCCCAGCACCACCACGCTGGAGCCGCGCACCGATTTGCTCTCGTCATTGAGCGCATCGGCGACTTTGCCGATCACGTACAGCGGCATCGAGGTGTTGATCTCGCTGGCAAGCTCGATGAAGCGCGCGGTGTAGTTAAGGGTCTTGAGCTTCCAGCTCAGGTACAGCGGATCAATCGGGATGCAGTGACCGCCTAAGCCGGGACCGGGATAAAACGGCATAAAGCCGAACGGCTTGGTCGATGCCGCCTTAATCACTTCCCACACGTCCACGCCCAGCTTGTCGCACATCACCGCCATCTCGTTGACCATCCCGATGTTGACCGCGCGGAAAGTGTTTTCCAGCAGCTTGACCATCTCGGCAGTGGTCGGCGAGGAAACTGGCACCACCTGATTCACGGCGGTGCTGTAGAGCGCAACGGCGGCTTCGGTGCTGGCGGGATTGACTCCGCCTACCACTTTAGGCGTATTGCGGACGCCGAAGCGGGGGTTGCCCGGATCGATGCGCTCTGGCGAGAAGGCGACGAACACGTTCTCGCCGGGCGTAAAGCCCTTCTCGATCAGCTTCGGCAGAATGATTTCGTTGGTGGTGCCGGGATAGGTCGTGCTTTCCAGCACAATCAGCATCCCCTCGTGGCAGATGCGGGCGAGCGCGTTCACCGCGTCGATCACGAACGACATATCCGGGTCTTTGGTCTGCCGAAGCGGCGTCGGCACACAGATGCTAACGGTATCCGATTGGCGCAGGTCGTCATACGAGCTACTGGCGCACAGCTTGCCACTGTCCACCAGCGGCTTGAGACGCGACGTAGGAATGTCGGCGATGTAGCTCTCGCCTCGGTTAAGGCGCTGGACTTTGGCTTCGCTTAAATCGACGCCCATCACCGAGAAACCGGCTTCGGCGAACTCGACCGCCAGCGGCAAGCCGACGTAGCCCAAACCGACAATTCCCACTTTGGCTTCGCGGCGTTCCAGCCGTTCCAGCAACGTTTCTTTCAGAGTCATGTTTGTCCTTGCTCATTCGCTAAAAACTCGGTCGATTATAGCCCCAACAAATATGGGCTTCAAGCGGAATCAAAAGTCGTCAGGGGAATGTCCCCTGACGACTGGTGGACGCCTTTGCGTTCTCGACCTACTCAGGCGTTAGGCGTCGCCGTCGCCTGCTGAGGCTGCGGCTGCGGCTGGTTCTGGTTCGGGCTGCCGAAGCGGAACCCGCCCCCCTGCCCCGGATTCATGAAGGGCATCATCTGCGCCATCCCAGCGGGAAGCTGCGGCTCGTCCAGCGTCGCCTGAATGTCCTGCGACTGACCATCCCGCAGCACCGCGAGCGTCACGGTGTCGCCCGGCTCGTAGGCGATCAGGCGGTCGCGGAGCGTATGCTCGGGATCGACCTTCTCGCCATCGACCGCCGTCACCACGTCGCCGACCTGCAGCCCGGCGGTTTCCGCAGGCGTGCCCGGCTCAACCGCCGTGATCAGCGCGCCCTCAGTCACGGTGAGGTGGTTCTGCTGCGCAACCTGCGCATCAATCGCTTGGAAGGTCACGCCCAGCCGACCGTTGCCATAGATGAAGGGCAGAAGCTGCGACAGGTCGAAGGGGAAATCCCTGAAAACCGGGGAAATTGCCCTGATTGCCCGGCAGATTGCCCTGATTGCCGTTGCCGAAGTTCATCCCGAAACCGCCGAACAGATTGGTGAAGTCGCTGGCGCTGATCTGAATGTCCTGCGATTGACCGTCGCGGGTCACGCTCAGAGTCACGGTCGCGTTCGCGTCGAGCGAGCGGAGGTATTGGAGCAGGCTGGCGGGCGTGTAGGCGCTGCCGTCAATGGCGGTGATCACGTCGCCCTGACGCAGCCCGGCGGTATACAGCGGGCTGGTTTCCGAAAGCGTGGTGATCGTCCAGCTTTCGATCCTGCGGATTGTAGCTGAAGCCGAAGCCCATGTTGGTCTGCCCGCGCCGAGGCTGCGGCTGCGACGGGTTCGCGGGCTGCGCCTGCTGGGTGCTCTGCGCGCCGAGCGTCGCCATCACGGACATAGCGCTGCCGCTGCGCGTGAAATCAATGGTTACGGTGTCGCCGGGGTTCAGCGCGGCGATGATCGATCCCGCGTCGGCGGCGGCGGTGAGCGCCTGCCCGTTGATGGCGGTGATGATGTCGCCGACCTGCAATCCGGCGTCAGCCGCAGCCGATCCATCGACCACCTGCTCGACGGTTACACCCGTGTCGGTGTCTTGCAGGG
This sequence comes from uncultured Chloroflexia bacterium, assembly GCA_963814185.1. GTDB lineage: Bacteria > Chloroflexota > Anaerolineae > Aggregatilineales > Phototrophicaceae > Flexifilum. The sequence continues at coordinate 2,872,656 of CAWFCF010000004.1, forward strand.
CGACTCCGAGAAATCCGTGCCCTTCCGCGTTGATCACGTTCATGTCGGCAGTCGCCTCCGGCGTGATCATGATGGGCGCCTGCTCGGTGGCGGTGGTCGGCGACGGCTCGGCGGTGCCTTCCTGTGCAGCGGCAATGCTCCACACCATCGCGCTGATCACCAGCACGACGGCGCTCAACAGCAAATAACGAAATTTCGTGCTCATTGCGTTTCCCTTCACCTGTGGGGAGTTTCAGACTCCCGTCGATTACTTCAACTTTGAAGGTAACGCCAATGGCTAAGCGCACTATGAGACAATTGCAAAATAAATGTAAATTACGCGGCTTACACCAACTGCTGCTCGGTCTCCGCGATCAACTGCTTGAGCCAGTCCATGAAAATAGTGCCGCCCGTGCCCAGCGGATTGGTGACTTTCTCGGCGATGTAAGTGGTGGCGAAGTGATAATGCAAGCCGCGAAAAGCCAGCACCTGCCGCAGGCACTCGTTATAGGCTTCCGCCAGCGCGCCAACGGATCGCTGGCGCAGCACCGCCTCGCGGATGCCTGTGTCCGCCATCTGAGCGATGAATTCGCGGTGCGGCTTGGGCATGTGCTGCTTCATGATGTCGAGGTGCTGGGTCAAGCCAGTAGTTTCGTGGCGCAAGCCGAGCGCCGCCACCAGCGCCGGGACAATCGAGCTTTGCGCGCCGGTCTGCCCGCGAAAACTCTGCGGCTGATCGTCGAACGCGCCCTCGTAGATCACGTCGGTGAAACCGAAGATGTAGGGGCGCACCTTGAAGTAATACACGTCGGAGTTGCAGCCTTCGGGCATTCGGTGGAAGCTTTCGATCATGCGGGTGAGGCTGCGATGCACCGCCGTAAGCGCGGTTTCCAGCACGGCGGCATCGTCGCGGGATGCAGCGTCCGCCGCTTTCTGGATGTTGGTCAGGGCATCGGCGGCACGCGCCTCAATGTCCACGTGGATGCGGATGAACCACGATTTGTCCTTGTTGCCGAGGAAATTCTGCACCAGCCGTGTATTATCGACCGTGATCCCGCCGTCAGGATCGACCCGCTCCCAGTTGCACAGCACGTAGCCGGAATAGGACAGGATCGGCGGGCGCTCGACCATATCCGCCAACTGTACCAGCGGCACCGCGACTCCCGCCGGGATGCGATGCTCCGGCTGCTCGTGCGAGGCGTAGACGTAGGCGCTGGCGAAATAGGCGTACATCTGCATCAGCCGCTCGATCACGCGGAAATCGACCGAATCGAGGACGCTGTGCAGCCGCCACAGATCGACCACCGGGAGTTCGTCCAGCGCATCGCGCACCCGCCGCCGCTCCAGCAGGTCGGGCAGCTCGTCGGCGATGGCTTCGGCGTGCGCCAACTCGGACACCGGAAGCGGGAAACCGTCCAACGCCTCGCTGAGCCGCGCAATCGGGTCAGGATGAATCAGAAAGCCGCGATCCGGCGAGAGTTGCCAGCAGTCCTGCCGCATGAACGCACCTCTATGGGTCTGCATATACAAGCGCTTCTCACCACTCTAGCATAGTCTGCACAAATGAGATAGGGATGAATTTTATGCAGATTGACCAATCAGGGCGCGCTGAAAGTGCCCAACGTCACCGTGTCGTCGGGCAATCCGCTCGCCGGGACGCGGGTCAAATCCGGCAGGGTGTAATGTCCCACGTCCACCGAGAGATCGGGCGTGCCCGGCGCGATGTCGAAGAAATCTGCCATCACGATCACGCGGTCGCCCACCCGCCACGTTGCCCGCGAGAGCGACACGTCCGAAATCGCAACGGGATCGCTGCTCGATGAGTTGCGCAGGTGATCGAACTGCTGGTAGGTTCCCGGCGCGGCGTCGGCATCGACCCGCCACAGGGTCGAGAGCCGCAATCTGGGTCCCACGTAGCGCACCCGCCAGCCGATCAGGGTAGCGCCATCCGCGAAACGGATCGGATCGATGGATGTGAAGCCCTGCGGATCACTCACGCCGTCGTAATGCGCGGCGATGAACGGGTCAGCACCTTCGCGGCGGGGATAAGTCTGCACGTCTCGCGCCAAGCCAGACGCCTCGATCTCCTCCCACGCCTGAAACGGAGCCAGCGTCGCCAGCAGGGTCGCGGGATACGGCGGCAGGATCAGCAGATTTTCGCCGTTGAGGATACGGTGATCGCGCGTCCAGAGCAGCGCTTGAAACACCGCCGCCTCGCCGTCCACCGCCGGATCATCGCCGTGCGTGAAGAACAGGATCGGCGCTTCGGCTTGATAAGCCGCGTCGCGGGATTCGCGCAGGATGCTGGAAAGCGCGCTGTTGGCGGGGTGCGTCGTCGAGGTGAAGTCCAGCGTCTGTATCACCTGCACCGACCAGACTGCCGCCAGCGCGATCATGAGGGTGGCGACGGCGCGCCGCCAAATCGCGCGGCGGATCAGCAGGCTGCTTGCGCCCGCCAGCAGCGCAATCGCCGGGAACGCCACCAGTTGATAGTGGATCAACACCGGCGTGCTGTGGCGCGCGAACACCAGCGGCGAGATCATCAGCCAGAGCAGCACGATTTCGGCAAGAATGCGCGGGGCGTCCGCAAGGGCGGGTCTAAGACCCGCCCCTACAGGCAGATTGGGTGTCGGTAGGGGCGCACGGCGGTGCGCCCACATGCCGCGCATCACCGCCACCAACCCCAACCCGACTAGCCCGCCCGCCACGACAGCAGTCGGCAGCGCGCGGCTGAGCGTGTCGCCATCGCCCAAGCCGAGAAACGCCCAATCCCAGCCGAGCGCCAGCCGCACCAGATTCTCGACGCCTTGCAGATCGACCGCTGCCGATCCGCCGCCGATCACCTGACCGAAGCGGCTCATGACCGACGGATCAACCACCGTGACGTAATAGACATAAGGGATCATGGCGGCAAGTGCCAGCGCCGCGCCGATCAGCGCCGGGACGATCCGCCGCCACCAGCGGAAGCGCAGGAACAGGTATGCCGTCGCCGGAACCAGCGCGATCCCGGCGAAATGCACCTGCACCACCAACAAACCCAGAAACACGGTCAAGCCGACGCCCAAGCTGCCAAGTCGGTCGCGGCGAATCGCGCCGAGAGAAGCGCAGATCGCCCACGCCAGCGAGAGCGGTGCCAGCAGATTCGGCTGCCAGATGCTCCGCCCGTAAAACACGGCGTAGGGCGACGCCGCCAGATACAGCGCCGCGATCAGCCCCGCCCACGTGCTCCAACGCCGCGCCAGCGCCCACACGCCCGCCACCGCCAGCAGACTGATCAGGCTGACGAACCACGTCGCCACCAGCGGATCGGGCGAGAGCGCATAGGGCAGCGCGAACAGCCACACGCTCGCCGGAAAGAACGGTATATCCACCGACGACGGCTGCCCCGCCAGCACCCATTCGCCGCCGCGCGCCATGCGCAGCGCATCGAGGCTGATGTGCGCTTCATCCCCGGCGAATGAATTCACGCCCGGATAGGCGAAGCGCAGCACCGCCGCCAGCGCGAGGATCGCCAGCAGCGCAATCAGTTCGGTTTTGGAAACGGAAGTTGAGAAAATGATCAACCGCCAAGATAGCGCCAAGAAGTCAAAATACTACCATACTTGGCGGTCTTGGCGTCTTGGCGGTTCACCCGCTTTACCGCCCGCGCTTGGCAACCGCGATCTCGCCGTCGGAGTCGAGGTAGTAGCGCGGTTCTTCCTCGCCGTCCGCGACCGCGACCGCTTCGGTGCGGCTGGCGCGCTTGGCTTTGCCGCTGGGCAGCAGCAGATTATTGACTCGGTACAGCCCCAGCGCCAGCCAGCGCATCAGCCGCACCGTGAGCAGGTGCAGGTCGATGGTCAGCGGCGCGAGCAGCAGCACCTCGATTGCCAGCGGAAACAGGATGAAGATCGAAATCGTGAAGGTGATCATGCCGAGCGGGAATTTCAGCAGCAGGTAAATCAGGCTGCGCCAGGTCGCGCCGCTGCCGAGGTACATGCCCAGCCGCTCGCCGAGGTTCGCGCCGCTGGTATCCACGTCGTCGAAATCCGGCGGCGCGTCCACGTCCAGAATCGCCGCCATCACCCGCCGATCCAGCGTCGCCAGCGTGCGCGAGGTCGCCAGCATGAACAGCAGCAGCGGAATGCCGATCAGCACGATAGACAGGCTGATCGCGGTGATGAACCCGCCGATCAGGAAGATGAAGTAGGCGAAGCCGAAGGGGAAATACACGAACAGCGACAGCCAATGACGAAACATCTTGCCGTCGGACAGCGCGTCCAACCAGTTATCATGGTTCATCGACAGGTACTCGCAGGCGGCTCTTGATCCTATTGTACGCGCAAATCCGCCGCGCGTTGCTCAGGAGTCGGCGCAGGCGGGCAGCGATGCGAGGTCGATCAGCCACAAACCGCCGTGAACACCGTTCGCCGCCAGCGCGATCTGGGCGTCGTCCGGCGAAATCCACCACCATGCGCGCTCGTCGTCCGCCAGATTCAGCGGCAGCGCCGCGAGATCGTGCAGCTTGTTCTCCTCCCGATTGAAGCATTGGAGATGGGCTGCGCCGTCCACCGGAATCGCTGCGTAAATCCGGTCGATGTCGTCACTGTCGGTGGGATGCGCCAGCGGAATCGGCGCGGGGTAATTGTTGCCCGGCGGCTGCGCGGTGAACTGAAACTCAAAAAAGCGGTTGGTGACCACGTAGAGATAGTAGCCCATGCCGCTGTCGAAGTCGCCCGCCAGCACCACCCGCCGCCCATCGCGCGACAGCCCCGGCGCGATCAGCGACGGCGGATTTTTTGCCAGCGCCGGGCTGATCACGCGGGCTTCGGCGTCGGCGACGAAATAGTAGACCGGGTCGCCATACGCGCCGTAGTAGTAGGCGAGAAAACGCTCGCTGGGCTGCCAGTAAATCCCTTGCAGCGTGCGGTTGTTGAGGTCGTTGTAGAGTCCGCGCCGGTAAGTGCCATCGACGTAGGCGGTCAGGAAGTCATTGCGCGGGTTCTGGTAGACCAACCGCTGCCCGTCCGGCGCGTAGCGCAGCATCGAGTGCGCGAACACCGCGTCGTCAGACAGTTCCAGCCGACGGCGCATCGCGTCGGTTACGTCATTGGCGTGCGGCGCGGCGATAGGCGACAGACTGCCCCGGTGCGTGTCTTCGGTATACCAATTCCACTGGGTGAACAGGTCGGTGACGCATCCAGTGGAGAAGCGGAAATCGTGGTCGTCGATCCACTGGACGTTGACGGTTTCAGCATCGGTCACCTGCCGGATGCCGACGGGGAGCGGATCGGGCTGGGTTGGTGCGGCGGGCTGAGCGTCGGCGCTGATCTCCACACGGGCGATGGCGACGCTGGGATCGTCCAGTTCCAGCGGCGCGCTGAAACCCTGCGACCCGCCCGGCTGCAAGGCGAAATCCGGCAGCAGCCCCAAGCCGCAGCGGTTGACCAGTACGCCGATCCCCTCCCCCACCTTTTGATCCTGCGCGTCGTAGGCTTCGGCGTTCAGGCTGATGCTGGTGTACGCGCTGTGCGCGCTGTGGTTGACCAACTGACCCACCGCCTGAATCACAGGCTGACCGAAATCGCCGACGCCGTTGACGATCTGGATGTTGTCAGCGGTCAAATCAGGGGCGGGCTGCTGAGCGGATACGCGAAACGCCAGCAGCAGCACGAACAGCGTACCGAATCGTCGTAGAGACAGCAGGCTTTCCCTTTCGTTCACCCGCCGAGGCGCGTGAGCGCGTCTTTCGCCGCCGTGAAATCCGAATTGCGCCAGACTGCCGCCTCGAAATTGGCTTTAGCGCGATCCAGATTGCCCTCGGCTTCGTAGGCGAGTCCCGCGTAGTAGTAGGTTTCCTCGACGCCGGGCGTGGTGGCGATCACGTCGCGCGCCAGCGTCAGCACGTCGTCGTAACGCCCGACCTGATAGTAGGCTTCAAACGGTCCGTACTGATACCACATCATCCGCCACGGCAAGCCAATCTGCCGGGCGCGGTCGAAAGCATCGGCGGCTTGGTCGTAACGCCCCAGTTCGACCAGCGAGCTTCCCAGATTGAACAGCGTGAACGAGTCCGAGTTGCCGCTGTCGAGTTCCTGCTGCGAAAGCTGAAGCGCGAACTCGTCGGAGTAGGTCTTATCCCAATAGCTGCCCATGATCTGCTGGACGATGGCTTCGTCCTCCGGGCGATACAGCACCAGAAAATCGCGGTTGAACGGTCGCCAGCGCGTGTCCAAATCGGCATAGGGGATCGGTCGCCCGGTGTTGTCGGGTCCGTCGCCCAGCAGGGAATCGAAGGTATAGATTTCCTGTTTGCTGTCGTCGTAGCCCATCACGATGCGGTTGTGCGCCATCCAGTCCTGAAACGCGCCGGGGCCGTCGTAGTAGACGTTCTCGATCAGCACCGGGAAGCCGCCCGCCACCAGCGCCTTGAGCAAATCCAGCGTGCCGCCGTCGCGGTAGACCGCTTTCAGGCCCTGCTGCTCGGCGAAGGCAGCCATCTCGTCCAGCCGCACCGCCACGTCGTCGGCGTTGGGGTTGAGCGCGCGGATGGTATCGCTGTAGGTGCCCGTCCAGCCGAAATACGAAAGCTGCATGGTCAGCGCCGCCGCCGAGCAGCGGTTGAACTGCTGGTAGACCGGCTTGATCCCGGTGAGGCGGGCTTCCGCAGGCAGCGAGATCGGCGGGACGTAAGGCGAAAGGGCGGCAATTGGGGTGGAAGGGGTGTCCTGAGCTTGCGCGCTTCCGACCGCCATCCCCATCAGGCAGATGGCGACTGTCAACAGGCGAGTTACTTTCATCGACCCTACACTCAGTCGTCAGATCAACGAGGCGCTTATTCTACAGCACGCGATCCGCCGCTGCCAATGAGCAGTCGGTGAGGGAAATCACCCGCTCAGGTGCAGCAGCACGATCCCGGTATCGGGTGAGCGCGAGAGCAGGATATGGTTGTTCGCGCCCCAGCCGAGCGGCTGCCGCTGTCGCGGAGTCGCCACGTTGAAGCGACCATCCAGCAGCTTCGTCCCCGCCTGCCCCACCCGATCCGTCAGGTAGACGCCTTCGACATGCTGAACTGGATCGGAAGTCACGTAGATCAGCGCCGATCCCTCTGGCGACCAGCCCGCGAATGCTACGAACCGATCCGGGTCGATCAAGCGCTGCTTGCCGCTCTGCACGTCGATCACCTGTGCGCGGCTGGACTGCGGCGATGTGTCAGTATTGATGCCGTAGGATTCGACCGTGACCAGCACGCAGCAACCATCCGGCGAAAGCTCGACGCTGCTGAAAACGGTGCCTTCCGCCGGGCGCTTGATCTGACGCGCGTCGCTCCCGTCAAGATTGCTGATCCAGACGCCGTTGTTCGGGTTGGAGAGGTCGTTAGCGGCATAAGAATACGCCAGCTTGTCCTGCTTCACGTCCATTGCGAAGACCGCAAACAGGTCGTTCACGGGCAGCGTGCCCAGTACGGTATCGCCGCTGCCGTCCGGCGCGATCCGGTGAATTTCTGGCAGCACGACTCCGGTCGAAACCCGACTCATGCGCAAAAAGATGATTTGTCCGTCCTCGGTCCAGCACGGGAACAGGTCGAGATTGTGCCAATCGGTGCCAAAGTCAAGATGGGTCACGCCATCGTCGGTGATGTCGGTGAGCGCACCGCTGCTCGCGTCGATCACCCAGATGTCCGGCTCGTGGAAGCTGATGTAGAAGTTGGTCGCGAGCGTCAGATAGCGGCTGTCCGGGGACCATCGAACCGACTCCTCATCCACCCCGCCTAAGCGTCCCAACTCGTCGTTGCAAGTCTGCTGCTGATCGCCCAGATAGATGCAGAGCGAGTCGCGGGTGAGGTAGGCGAAATGCTCGCCGTCCGGCGCGAGATAAGCGGCGGTTCCGGCGGGTCCCGCCAGCAGATCGATGTCAGTCGTCCCGCCGAAAATCAGGTTAGAGGCGTCGAAGGAAGCGGGCGTCGCCGTCGGCGTGATCACCGCCTGCGCGGTCGCCGTGAGCGCCTGACCCAGCGCGGCTTGGATAGTTTGGGTTGCCGCCTGATTTCAGCGGCGCTTGCCCGGTCTGCGCGATCAAGGTAGCGACTGCCGCATCGACGGTCGGCTGCGTGATCGGCTGCCCGTCCTGCGCCTGCACGACGGCGGTAATGCCCAATGCTAAAAGTGAGAGTGCGATCCAGAAACGGCGCGTGAGCATGTTGGAGTCCCTTCAGTTCACGGCTGCGCCCGTCAAGAAGCGTTTGAGCGCGCGCCCGCCGTCGCGTCTTTGAGGTAGGCGATGTTATCGCCCGCGAACGGCAGCGGATCGATGTGAAAATAGCTGACCAGCGCGTTGTCGCTGACGACGTTCGGCGCTTTGAGCAGTTCCAGCAGGGTCGAGTTGACCGGCGTGCCGGGAAGGGTCTTTTCCATCACCCAAACCACCGGGCGCAGCAGCCCAACCGGAGCATTGATCAGCACCCGGCTGGCGTCCATCGCCTTGAGGATGCGCCGCTCAATTTCGCCGAGATTCAGCACCTCCGGTCCGCCCAGCTCAAACTCGCGCCCAATGGTCTGATCGTCGTCCAGCGAGCGCGCAATCGCTTCGACCACATTATAGACGGAAACCGGCTGAAATAGGGCGCTCCCGCCGCCGATCAGCGGGAACAGCAGCGGCGTCAGGCGGATCAGACGGGCGAAGGCGTTGAAGAACTCGTCCTGTGCGCCGAAGATCACTGAAGGGCGCATCGCCGTCCACTTCAAGCCCGACTGCGCGACGTACTGCTGCGCGCGCCCCTTGCTGCGCAGAAACCGCGAGAAGTGATCCGGCGCGGCTCCATTCTGGCACAGGTTGACGAAGCGCTCCACGCCCGCGCCGCGCGCCGCGTCCACCACGTTGACGGTTCCCTGATAGTTGATGGCTTCGTAAGTGGCGCTGCCCCGCTCCATCGGGACGGCGACGGTATGCACGACGGCGGTGACTCCTGCCATGATCGGCGGCAGCGAGGCGGGGTCGGTCACGTCGCCGCTCACAATTTCGACCCGGTCGCCAAGATCGCCGAGCCGCTGCTGCGCCTTGTCCGCGTGGCGCACCATCGCGCGCACCGGCCTGCCCTGCTCCACCAGTCGCCGAACCACGTTGTTGCCCACGTATCCGGCTGCACCTGTCACCAAAATGGTCATCGCTGATTCCCTTCTCGCTTCCTATCCTGCCCCAACGATCTGATTGCAAGCAGGTCGGGTAGGGGCAGGTCTGAGACCCGCCCCTACGGGTGATCTTTTTGTAGCAAATCCAAACCGCATTATCGTGCCCCTACGGGCTGCTCACCGTGATGGTGCCCAATGTCAGATAATCGCCGCCGCTGCTGACCGGGAGCCGCGCCGACGGATCGTCCAGATCGTACAGCCCGACGATCAGCGTGTACTCGCCCGGCGGCAGGTCGATCAGCAAAGCATGGTGATCGGCGACCTCCTGCCCCGCCGTCCAAGTGGTGGTCGGCGCAAGACCGTCGCCCGGCTCGCTGTCCCGCTGAGCCGCCAGCGCGCCGTTGGCGTCCAGAAGCTGCACGAACACCTTATAGCGCGCGTCCAGCGACGAATCCGTCCGCCAGTCGAGCGCGATTTCCACCGCCCCGCCCGGCTGCACCGTCGAATGCCCGATGCCATAGCTGACCAACGCAATCTGGTCGCCGAATTTCACGCCCGATCCCTGCATGTGTGATGGCGCCCTCCGGCGCAGCATAGCGCGCCAGCCGAACGTCGCCGTACCAACGGCTGTCCACCGGGTAGGCTGCACGCGCCAGCACGCTTTCGACTACGCGATTGGGATCGCGCTCGGCTTCGCCCCAGAACACAGCATCAATCCGCGAGTGGCTGCGGATCACCGATTCCACCGCTTCGGCAGTCGCGGCATCGTCGCCGCCCAAGCCTGCGGGCAGCGGATAGACCTCCGCCGCGCCGTGATAATAATAGTCAAACACTTCCTGCTGATTGGGCGCGTCGAGGAGGATCGCGTTCTGCGGGTCGGCGTCGATGCTCTGGACGAGGGCGCGGTAATCGGCACGCTGATAGGCGGGATCGCTGTACAGCGGCGCAAGCCCGGCGGCGGCGATCCACGCCAGCCAGATCACGCTCAGCACCGCCGTCCAGCGCGGCACCACCCGCGCGAACTGAGCGGCGAAATCGCGCTGACCGCCGTAGTTCAGCTTGAGCGTCCACAAGACCCACACGCCCCGCCCGATCCACAGCGCCAGCCCGATCTGGGCGGGCAGCAGCAGCTTGACGTTATCCGGGCGGTACAAGCCCAGCGCCAGGAACAGCCCCACCGGGATCACCACCCACGCCACCGGGATCAGCGCCCGCCAGAGCGTGCGCCGGGTCACCAGCAGCAGCCCGAACAGCGCCAACACGCCGGGGATCGCCAGCGCCGCGCCCGGCGACGCGACGCCGAAGGTCAGCCACGTGAACACGGTATTGGCGGCGCTGCCCAACGGCGTGCCGTCTCCCGTGTTGGGCCACGAGCTTACCTGATGCAGCGCCGTCGCCAGCCACGGCAGATAGAGCAGGATGGTCAAGCCGTTGGCAGCGACGTAGATCGCCAAGCCGCGCAGGTAGGGGCGGGTTTTGATGCCGCCCGCAATCAGCCATGCAACTGTCACCACGCCCTGCGCCAGCATCACGAACGGGAAAGCGTACTGCGTCCACAAGCCCGCCGCGTTGAACAATGCCAGCGCCAGCGCCCCGCTGGGCGAGGGTCGGCGCAGGAAGCCCGCCAGCGCCCAGAAGCTCGCCGCCGCCCACAGCGCCAGCAGCGCGTACATGCGCGCTTCCTGCGCGTAGTAGATGCTGAAGCTGTTCAGCGCGATCAAAATCGCCGCCGTGAGCGCCGCCGCCCAACCGAACAGCCGCCGACCGAGCGCGGCGGCGAAGGCGATGCTCAGCAGGCTGGCGAACGCCGAGAACGACCTCAGCGCGAACTCGGAGGTTCCGGTCAGCAGCCGCCAGATCGCCAGCAGCCAGTAGTAGCCCGGCGGGTGAATGTCCAGCGCCGCGTTACGCGCGATCTCGCCGAAGCTGCGGAGCGACTGCACGTAGCTGTTGCCCTCGTCGTTCCAGAGCGACTGCGCGCCCAGCAGGTGAAATCGCAGAATCGCGCCCAGCAGCAGAATCAGGGTGAGGGCGAGAAGATTCAAACCGCCAAGACGCCAAGCGCGCCAAGAAAAGAGCCTCAGAAATGGCTCTCTTTCGGTGATCTCTGCATCCTCTGTGGTTGAAGGTTTTTCAAGTGCCTAATTTGCTCTACTCTGCCAACGCCTTCTATTTTACCTCTTAGCGCTTGTCCGACGCTGTGCGTCGGCGGTGTCTTGGCGGTTCGTCCTTGTTTCCTTCATCGCCCAGACGACGCCGATCAGCGCCAGAAAGCCGACCGCGCCAACCGCGATCAGCGGCGTGCGATGGGCGGCGCTCCGGTCGTAGACGGTCACGCTGTCCAGCAGAAACGGCGCGTCGGCGCTCAGGCGAACCGTGTGGGTTTCCGCGCCGAGCGAGTCGCCGACCTGCTGATTCTCCCACAGCAGCGGCGTCGCCGGAATCTCCATGATCGCAATCGGCGGCGCGTAGGAGGTGATCGGCGTCCCATCGTCCACCGTGATTTGGATTTTGTTGTAAGTGTCGCCCAGCCAGCGCACCACGAACCCGGTTCCGTGATAAGTGAAGGTCGCGTCGCTGACTTGCAGCGCGTCACCGAACTGCGCCCCTGATACAGCCGTATTTTTTGCGTCTGCATCCGCTTTGATCGCCCAATCGTCCGCCTGATGCACACCCTCGTAGAGCGTCGGCGGCGTCTCGGCGATGTACTGCTTCATCGAATCGTAAATCGGGAGCGGCGTGAAATCCGGCTCGACCATGCGGAAATAGTAGTAGGGCTGATGTTGGTCGGCATCCGACGGGCGCTTGAAGAACCAATAGTTGATCACGCCGACCCACGCCATCTGCTGCTGCGCCCGCTGATATGCCAGCGGCATGTAGCGCGCCGCCTGATCGGGTGTGACGCTGCCGAAGTTCTCCTTGCCGGGCATGTCCGGCACGTCCGGCGAATCGACCGGGTTCCACGCCGCCTCGCTGATCCAGATCGGCTTATCGGCGTCGCCGTTGGCGACCATCAGGTCGCGGAGGTAAAGGTTGCGCGCGAAGTTGAGCGTGGTCGGGCGCATCCGCTGATCGGTCGGTCCACTGAAGAAGCCGTAGCCCTGCGTCGACATGATGTCGAAGCAGCCCTGCGCCCCGGCGTCGTACATGCGCTGCAAGTAGATGAACTCGTTCAGGTTGCCCGGACTCAGGTCAACCGTTGGCGAAAGCGCCGCGCTGATCACCACGTTCGCCGGGTCAACCTGCTTGAGCGCGGCGTAGGCGCGGCACAACACCTGCGTGTAGGCTTCCGGGTTCACGTCGTTATTGCCCCACTCCGGGTAGATGTTCGGCTCGTTCCAGATTTGATAGTAGTGGATGCGTCCCTTGTAGCGCTGCGCGAAGGCGGTCAGGAAGGCGATATAGTCGTCCCAGTTATCCGGGGTGTGTAGCCCGGCACCACCGAGTCGGGATTCGCGTGCGTCCACTCTGGCGCTTTGTCGATGCGAACTTCCAATTCCAGCCCGTACTGCCCCACCAGATCGACGATGTTATCGTATTTCGCCCATGCGCTCACCGGAACAGTATTCCGGCGATCTTCAAAGTCGCCCCGCCCGGCGATCTCGATGTCCTCCCACGGGATTTCCTGACGAATCCAGTGAAAGCCCGCCGCCGCAATCATCTGCACCTGCTGCTCGCGTTTGGCGGGTTCGACCTCCTGCTCCAGAAAGGTGTTGATGCCGTAGGGATTTACGCCCGTGTACTGGATCGGCACGTCGGGATCGGTGTTCGGCTGCTCGCGGGTGAAATTGCCCAGCCACTCGACCATGCCGCGCACCTGCGCCAGCGGCGCTTCCTCGCCCGTGAGCGACCACATGGTCTGCCACGCCAGCCCGTGACTCGCCAGATCGAGCGCCAGCGCCGCCGCCAGCCCAAGTCCGGCGATGACGACGGCAATCAAGGTTCTTCTGCGTTTCGTCATGGCGGGGAATTATAGCCGGGTTCTACCACCAATCAATTAGGGGCTATCGGCGGCGCTGTAATTTCATGTATAATAAAGCTGAATTTGGATCGTCAGTTGAGGAGCTGTGAAGATGTTCAACCGACACAATGACAATGTGAGCGATAAAGCCGATCAGGTAGTCGCGGATGCCACCAAGAACGTTCAGGAAATCGGGCGCGAGCTGCATCATCATGCCGACAACGCCAAATCGGATATGGTCAAGACGCTTTACGATGCGGCGATGAATCTGCGCAAGCAGGCGCGCGACGCCGGCGCCAGCGACGAGATTGCGGATCGCGTAGACGACGTTGCCATCGGCTTCGAGAAAGCGGCGAGCTACCTCAAGCGCAACTCCTTCGAGGACATGGGCGAGGACGCGGTGCGGACGGTCAAGACCTACCCCATGCAGACCATCGCCGTGATCTTCGTGATCGGCGTGGTGATCGGGCTGCTGCTGCGCGGCAGTCGATCCACCCGCGACTAGACCAGATCGCGCCGCCAGAGTGGTGACGCATCGACAATTGAAGGTTACAATGGAGCGCCGGGCGAACAGCCCGGTTTTTGTATCATGTGGGACAAGCAATGGTCAAGCTGGTGATTTTATTTCATTCGCCCGCCGATCTCGACGGCTTTGAGGCGAGCTACAACGACTTTCTCGCTCGCATTGAGCAAATGCCGCTGATCCAGCGGCGGCAGGTCAGCAGCGTGCTGGGCAGCCCGACCGGAGCAACGCCGTTCTACCGGGCGCTGGAAGTCTATTTCGACGAGTACGACCAGATGGATCAGGCGCTCAAGTCGCCCGCCGGACAGCAAGCAGGCGGCGCACTCAGCCGCTTTCCGCACGGGTCGGTGGAACTCTATTTCGCGGAAGTATTCGAAGAATCAGGCGCACGAACGGAGACCTAGCAGATGGAAGCCCTGAAACAACGCATCCTTGCCGAGGGACGCAATCTCGGCGGCGGCATCCTCAAAATCGACAGCCTCCTCAACCACCAAATCTACCCGGATTTGATGATGCAGATGGGGCAGGAACTGGCATCGCGCTTCAAGGACATCCAGATCGACCGCATCCTCACCGCCGAGATTTCCGGCATCGCCCCGGCGCTGATGACCGGGCTGGCGCTGGGCGTACCGGTCGTGTATGCGCGCAAGACCAAGCCCATCACCATGTTCGGACCTATTTTCCTTGAAACCGCGCCCAGCCACACCAAAGGCAGCGAAGTCAACCTGTTGGTGGCGGCGGAGTTCATGCCCCGCGACGAGGACGTGTTGATCATCGACGACTTTCTGGCGACCGGGCTGACGCTGCGGGCGCTGGCGCGGATCGTCGAAGGCGCGCAGTCGCGGATCGCAGGCGTGGGCGTCGTGGTCGAAAAGTCCTTCGAGGGCGGGCGCGACTTCATGCGACAGAAGGGCTACACCATGCCGATTGAGGCGCTGGCGACCATCGTCAGCATGGACGACGGCAAGATCGTCTTTGCTGAGTAACCCATCCATTTCTGGTTTCGCGGAGGATGATGTGACCCTATCAGAAACTCAATCCTCAGCAAGCGACCTCGTGTCGCCCAGCACTCGGCACTCTGATCTTCGTGAGGGCGGCATCGCCATCCTCGACTACGGCTCGCAGTACACCCAACTGATCGCCCGCCGCATCCGCGAGCAGGGCGTCTACGCCGAAGTGTTTCCCTGCGACGCCCGCGCCGAGACCGTCAACCTGCATCAGCCGAGCGGCTACGTCCTCTCCGGCGGACCCAACAGCGTCTACGAGGACGGCGCGCCCCAGCTTCCAGCTTACGTGCTGGAAAGCGAGCTGCCCATCCTCGGCATCTGCTACGGGATGCAGGCGCTCACCCACGCGCTGGGCGGCGTGGTCGCGGGATCGGCGCGGCGAGAATATGGCTTCGCGCAGATCACCCACACACACGGCGAGAATCCGCTGTTCAACGGCGTGCCCGATCAGATCGACGTGTGGATGTCGCACGGCGACCGCATCGAGCAGCCGCCGCCCGGCTTCGAACCGCTGGCGCACAGCGACAACTCGCCCTACGCGGCGATGGGCGACCTGACCCGCAACCGCTACGGCGTGCAGTTTCACCCGGAGGTCAACCACACGCCGCAGGGCGCGCAAATCCTGCGCAACTTCGTGTTCGACGTGTGCGGCTGCGAGGCGAAATGGTCGGCGGCAGCTTTCATCGAGGACGCAACCCGCGCTATTCGCCAGCGAGTCGGCGGCGAGCGGGTGCTGCTGGCGCTCAGCGGCGGCGTGGATTCGGCGGTAGCGGGTGCGCTGCTCCACCGCGCCATCGGTGATCAACTGGTGGCGGTGTTCGTGAACACCGGGCTGCTGCGCTTGGACGAGCCGGAACAGGTGGTGCAGGTCTTCCGCGACCAGCAGCAGATGAGCCTGATCGCGGTCGATGCCACCGAGGATTTCCTCGACGCGCTGCACGGCGTCACCGAGCCGGAAGCCAAGCGCAAGCGCATCGGCAAGCTGTTCATCGACACCTTTTCCGAGCAGGCGCGCCAGTTGGAAGCCGAGGGCGTGCGCTTTCTGGCGCAGGGCACCATCTATCCCGACGTGATCGAGAGCGCCGCCAGCAGCACCAAATCGAAGGTGATCAAGAGCCATCACAACGTCGGCGGCTTGCCGCCCGATTTGCATTTCGAGTTGATCGAGCCGCTGCGCGATCTGTTCAAGGACGAAGTGCGCGCGGTCGGGACCGAACTCGGCTTGCCGGAGTCGATTGTCTGGCGGCAGCCCTTCCCCGGACCCGGCTTAGCCGTGCGCTGCTTGGGCGAAATCACCTGGGAGCGGCTGGAAACCCTGCGTGCCGCCGATGCCATCTTCCGCGAGGAACTGGATCGCGCCGGGATGCTGCGCGCCGCCGCTGACGGCTCCGCCGGGACTTCGCAGGCGTTCGCGGTGCTGCTGCCCGTGAAAAGCGTCGGCGTGATGGGCGACAACCGCACCTACGAGGAAGTGATCGCGCTGCGTGCCGTCACCACCGACGATTTCATGACGGCGGACTGGGCGCGCCTGCCCTACGATCTACTGGCGCGGGTCAGCAGCCGCATCGTCAACGAGGTGCGCGGCGTCAACCGGGTGGTCTACGACGTGACCAGCAAGCCACCCGGCACCATTGAGTGGGAATAAGCTATCTGACCCTAGCTCTCGCCCGTCGAGGAATACACTTATGGATTTTGTTCACATCGGTCTTCAGAAGGCGGCATCGACTTCGCTCCAGCATGGCTTGTTCGTTCACCATCCTCAACTCCAAGTCGCGGTTCCCAATTCAAAAACGGGTCGAATTGCCACCGAGCTTCTCGACCTCAAGCACGACCCCTTTGATCCCGGTACGTGGCGCGAGCGATTTGATCGCGCTTGGGAAAGCCAGTTCGAGCGCGACGCCGATCAAAACAAGCTGTCCGGCATCTCGAACGAGAACCTGTGCGGCAATATTCATACCGGCGCGGGCATGGAGATCATAGCCGAGCGGATTTACTCCATCTTTGGGCGCGTCAAAGTGATCATCATTCTACGCCACCCACTCACCTACCTTCCGTCGGCGTATGCGTTCGGGATTCGCTTTGGCAACTACACCCAGTCACTCGAACACTTTCTTGCCCTGCCGGGGATCAAAAAACGGCTTCCGGCGAAACTCGATTATCAGAATTTGATTGCGCATTATCAAGCCAAATTCGGCGAAAACAACGTGCTGTATCTCCCCTACGAACTCTTGATGAGGGATGCAGCCCAATTCGAACGGTATCTCGACGATTTTCTGGGCATCTCGACGATGCCGGAACCGAGCCAAGCGTTTCCCAAGCACAACTCGTCCTTCTCCGTTCCCTACACCGCTATCCTACGCCGGGTGAACGCGGTCGATGCAGCGCTGAAAAGGATTACCCGGCGTCAAGTCCCTCGAATCTTCAACAAGGGCACCAAACGGCTGATGCTGACTTCGGCAGGCAGGCGAATTGACCGGTCGCTGAGCCGCTTCGGGCAGCTAGACCCGCAACTGCTGGCGGAGCATCCAGAATTGGTCGATTTGCTCCAAGATCACCATTACCAATTATGGGATGGTGGACTCGCCGACTATAACTACACATTCGAGACGCTTTCCTGAAATGACCGAGCGAGTGGAGTTGTAACCGATGCCGGACATGCTGGTCAAGCTGTATACGCTCCCGACGCTGGTGGCTGATCCGCCCGCCGCCGGGATCAGCGTCCGGCGGGCAGCACTGAGCGAGCGGCGCACCTTATTCGAGTGGGTGGAGCGGAATTTCGGGACGGTGTGGGCATTGGGCAGCGAGATCGCGTTTGAACAGCGCCCCGTCCCCTGCTTCGTCGCGGCTGAGCGGGTTTCGCCGTCCAGCCCTGACGAGCTGCTGGTGGGATTCGCGCTCTACGATGTCGCCAGCAAAGGGATGTTCGGTCCGATTGGCGTGCGCGAGGATTATCAGGGGCGCGGAATCGGCACGGCGCTGCTCTTAAGCTGCCTGCACGCGATGGCAGACGAGGGCTATTCGTATGCGATCATCGGCGCGGTGGGTCCCGCCGAATTTTACGCAAAGACCGTCGGCGCGACCTTGATTAACGACTCCGACCAGCGCGCCGCCCACCCGAAGCTGCGCGGGTAACCTTAACTCAATTTCATTCAACGACAACCGAGGAAGTGGGTACCTAGAAGCGACTGCGTACCAGCGTGTCCAGCATCTCCAGCAGCATCAGCGTGATCTCGCCGAGCGCGCCCGCCACCAGCGCGACCATCACGAAAAATATCGTGTTGTTCGGGTCGAACTGAGGAAAACTTCGCAGCGCCAGCAGCGCGCCAACAAACAGCAGGGCGTAGAGGGAAAATCTCCATTCGAGCAGCAGGCGGTGTGCTTTCATCGACAACCCTCATTCACAATCTGTTAGTGGTCAGCTATTATAAGAATCAACGCTTAGGTTTGTCAAGAAGTTGAACCTACCAGAATTTCCGCCGCCCGATCTGGCAGATTCTCACTGTTGCGCCGCGAAAACTTGCTATAATATTTCGAGTTTCCGGTTGCCGTCCGTTATACAACATGATAGCGAGGGTGAGATGGGGTTCAGTCTGGACTTCAGCCCGTCGGCAGGTCACTCGACCAGAGAGCGAACGCATGGTAGGCTGCTGGCGCTGCCCGCCGTGTTCTGGTTGATCTTCTTCTTTCTCGTGCCCGTGATGATCGTCGTCGTGATCAGCTTTATGACACGCGGCGAAAACAACACGATTGTCTTTCCCCTGACGCTCGACCAATATCAGCGCATCTTCGGGCCGATTTATTTCCCGGTGTTCGTCAAATCGGTCTGGATCGCGCTGCTTTCGACGGTCGTCTGCCTGCTGGCAGGCTACCCGCTGGCGTTCTTCGTCAGCACGCGCAAGAGCAAGCGCGCCCAGAATATCGCGCTGTTTCTGGTGATCCTGCCCTTCTGGACGAACTTCCTCGTCCGCACCTACGCCTGGCGCGTTCTGCTCGGTACGGATGGCACGATCAACGGCGTGCTCATGAACCTCGGGATCATCTCGCAGCCGATCCCGATGCTGTTCACGCGCTTCGCCGTGATCATCGGCCTCGTCTACGGCGACCTGCCCTTCATGATCCTGCCGATCTACTCCTCGATTGAGCGCTTCGACTTCCGGCTGGTCGAGGCGGCACACGACCTCGGCGCGAACGACCGCAAGGCGTTTCTGAGGGTCATCTTGCCCCTGACGATGCCCGGGGTGATCGCCGGGTGCATTCTGGTGTTCATCCCCGCGATTGGCGCGTTCATCACGCCCGACCTGCTCGGCGGGACGCAGGGCTTGATGATCGGCAACCTGATCAACGAGCAGTTTCACGGCACCGGCAACTGGCCGCTTGGCTCGGCGGCCTCGGTGGTGATGATGGGGATGGTCATGCTGGGGCTGCTGGTCTACATCCGACTGGGCAGGAGGGCATAGCGCATGGCGGACAGCGCCGTTTCGACTCGCTCGACCTACGCTTCGGTCACGATTGATCGCGCGAAGATGCGCCGCGACCTGCTCACCCGGCGCGTCGGCAAGATCGGGCTGGTCATCGAGCCGATCTTCGGCTACTTCTTCCTGTGGGCGCCGATCCTGCTGCTGGTGGTCTTCTCGTTCGACAATTCGCGCTCGGTCTCGCGCTGGCAGGGCTTTACGCTCGACTGGTATCAGCACATCTTCAACGACGTGGTTGGCGGCGACGCGGGCTACTCGACCGCGACCATGATTCAGGCGCTCGGCAACAGCCTGCTGATCGCGGTCATCTCTACGACCATCGCCACCGTGATCGGCACGATGGTCGCGCTCAGCCTGACGCGCGGCAATTATCCCGGCAAGCGCCTGATCGACGCGCTGCTGTTTCTGCCCGTCGTCATCCCGGAGATCACGCAGGCGATCTCGCTGCTGATCTTTTTCGGCGTGGTCTTCAATTTCGTCAAGAACACCACCGGAATTCAGGGCTACGCGGGCTTCGGGACGATTATCATCGGGCACGTGGCCTTCAACATCTCCTACGTGGCGATAGTCGTGCGCGCGCGGCTGTCGGAAATGAATCCGCATTACGAAGAAGCCGCGCGCGACCTCGGCGCGAACGAGTGGCGGACGTTCTGGCGCATCACCTTCCCGCTGATTCTGCCGGGCATCCTCTCCGGCGCGCTGCTGGCCTTCACGCTCTCGCTGGATGATTTCGTGATCACCTACTTCAACGGAGGGCCCGGTACACAAACTCTCCCTGTGTTCGTTTACGGACTGCTCAAGCTGACGGTGACGCCGGAGATTAACGCGATCTCGACGTTGATTCTGGCGGCCTCGACCGTCCTGATCGGCATCTCGATTGCCATGCAGGGGCGGAACGCGACGACCGTCGCCTAATGTTTGAGCAGCAGCGCCAAATGATCTATAACATGCGCGCGCTTGCACGATGTCTAACTTGGGAGGCTATGGAGGAACTATGCGTAAGCTGATGTTTGTATTGTGTATTCTGGTGTTCGCACTTCCGGTTTTTGCGCAGGACGCGACCCCTGAGCCAACTCCCGGAGCCGTCGCGGACACTGGGACGGCTGAGGCAGTCCCGGAAGCAACTCCGGCGATGACCACCTGGACGTGCCCGGATGGTT
Source organism: uncultured Chloroflexia bacterium (assembly GCA_963814185.1). GTDB lineage: Bacteria > Chloroflexota > Anaerolineae > Aggregatilineales > Phototrophicaceae > Flexifilum. The sequence goes on from CAWFCF010000004.1 coordinate 2,892,868, forward strand.
TCCAGGGGCAGACGCTGACCTTTGCGAACTGGTCAACCTACATCGCCGATGACACGATCCCGAACTTCGAAAAACTGTGCGGCGTTACGGTGGTCTCCGCGCCCTCCTACGACAGCAACGAAGAACTGCTGGCGCGTATGGAAGGCGGCACCAAGACCGGCTACGACGTGATCGTGCCGTCCGACCACATGATCGCCACGATGATCAGCCTCAACCTGCTTGAGCCGCTCGACATGAGCAAAATCCCGAATTTCGCCAACGTTAGCACGAGCCTGACCAATCCGCCCTATGACCCCGGCAATCAGTACAGCGTACCCTATCAGTGGGGCACGGTCGTGATCGGCTACAACAAGGCGAAGGTTGGGCATGATGTGACCAGTTGGCAGGACTTGTTCAACTACAGCGGCCCGGTCGCCTGGCTGGACGATGAGCGCGCGATGATGGGGATTGCGCTCACGCTGCTCGGTTATGATGCCAGCAGCACCGACGAGAGCCAGATCAACGAAGCCAAAGATTTCCTGATCAACAACGGCAAGAACGTGGTCGCCATCGCTGCCGACGACGGTCAGGCGATGCTCGAACGCGGCGACGTGGACATGACCATCGAGTACAGCGGCGACATCTACCAGATCATGTCGAACTGCAACTGCGATGACTTCGCCTTCGTCATTCCGAAGGAAGGCACGAACCTGTGGATCGATAACCTTGCCATCGCAACCGGCGCACCCAACAAGCCGCTTGCCGAGGCTTTCCTCGACTACATGCAAGACCCGCAGGTGGCCGCAGACAACAGCAACTACACCGATTATGCCAGCCCGAATCAGGCGGCGATTGACCAGAAGCTGATCGACCCCGAACTGCTCAGCAATGCGGCGATCTACCCGTCGGCGGACATTCGCCAAAACTGGTTCGTCATCCAGCCCGTGCCGACGGCGGATAATTATTACAACGACGCCTGGGACGAAATCAAGGTGGCGCTGGGACAGTAGTAAAGCAAGCGCATTGTTTCGGGGGCGCACAGCCGTGCGCCCCTACACCTGGATCGGCTCGGACACGGATGACGGGTGAGGATAGATGGCACAGGTCGGCATCGAACTCAAGAACGTGACCAAAGAATTCCCGGCGCGCGGCGGTGAAGCGACCGTCAAGGCAGTCGATGATGTGTCGCTGCAAATCTACGAGGGCGAGTTCTTCGCGCTGCTGGGACCCAGCGGCTGCGGCAAAACCACCACCCTGCGCATGATCGCCGGATTTGAAGAACCGACCATCGGCGAGATCGTCATTCGTGGGCAGCCAGTGCAGGGCGTGCCGCCCTTTCACCGCCCGGTCAACACCGTGTTTCAGGATTACGCGCTGTTCCCGCACATGAGCGTGCTTCAGAACGTCATGTTCGGCTTGGAGATGGAAGGTGTCGGCAAGCAGGACGCGCGCAAGCGGGCAGTCGAGGCGCTGGAACTGGTGCGCCTGAACCAGTACGACCGCAAGCCGCGTCAGCTATCCGGCGGGCAGCAGCAGCGCGTTGCGCTGGCGCGCGCGCTGGTCAAGCACCCGGCGGTGCTGCTGCTGGACGAGCCGCTGGGCGCGCTCGACCTCAAGCTGCGCAAAGCCATGCAGTATGAACTCATGAGTATGCAGAGCGAGCTGGGCATCACCTTCGTCTACGTCACCCACGATCAGGAAGAAGCCCTGACCATGTGCGACCGGATCGCGGTGATGGATCACGGCGTCGCGCTGCAAGTGGGCAGACCCGAAGAAATCTACGAGACCCCACATTCGCGCTTCGTGGCGGACTTCATCGGCGAGACCAACTTCATCCCCGGCAAAGTGGATAAGGTGGACGGCAAAACCGCCTCGATGCGCATCGACGACGGCACGCTGATCGAAGCCACACCCGATCAAAGCGACCTGCAATCGGGCAGCGACGTGACCGTCGCTATTCGCCCGGAGAAGATCACCCTGATCCCGGAAGGCGGCTCGCTCGCGGACGCCATCGGCAGCATCGAGCGGGAAGTCCACAAAACCGCGATCCCCGGCGTGGTCTTTTTCGCCAATTACATCGGCACCGATACGCGCTACGTCGTCCGCGTCGGCGAGAAGATCGACGTGGTGGTGCGCGAGCAGAACGTCGGCACCCGCTTCGAGACCATGTATAAGCCGGGGCAAAAGGTGATGGTCTACTGGGCGAACGAGAACGCGCGCGTGCTGACCCAGTGATCGTTCTGTCTCATTTCCAAGTCGAGCCGCTGCTTGCCGCCCGCGACCGCGCTTCGGTTTCGCCCGATCTGGGCTTGACCACCGTCGAAGTCAGCTTGGACGAAGCGGGCGTGAGTTTCCCCGACGGCGAGTGGCTCTCGTGGGCGGATGCCCGGCAGATCGCCGCCGCCGAAACCGTCTGCTTCGCGCTGGAAAACGGTGCGATTCGCCAAATCCGCCAGTTCTCGCCCGCGACCGGTCGCCCAATCGCTCTGATGCCCACCTCCGGCGCGCCCACCCTCTTGATCGCCGGATTCCCCATGCACCGTATCAAAAACACCGATCCCTACCGCGATACCCAGACCAAGATCAACGCCGCGCGACCGAGCGGGCAGGTGCTCGACACCGCGATGGGCTTGGGCTACACCGCGATTCAGGCGGCGCGCACCGCCGATCACGTGGTCACGATTGAACTCGACCCGGCGGTGGTCGAGATCGCGCGGGAGAACCCGTATTCGCGCGAGTTGTTCACCAACCCGAAGATCGAGCGGCGCGTCGGCGACAGCTACGAGGAGATTGAGGCTTTCGCTGACCAATCCCTCGCCTGCGTGCTGCACGATCCGCCCACCATTCAGCTTGCCGGGGAGTTGTACTCCGGCGCATTCTACCAGAGCCTCTACCGCGTCCTCAAGCCGCGCGGACGACTGTTCCACTACATCGGCGACCTGAACAGCCCGTCGGTCAGCCGGATCGTCAAAGGCGTGATTGAGCGGCTGCGCGCCGCCGGATTCCAGAACGTGCAGAAGCGCCCCGAAGCCTTCGGCGTGCTGGCGCACAAATCAGTCACGGCGCGCCGATCACCGGGAACAGCTCGACGACGTGTTCAAGCTGGCTGAGCGGCGCGTTGAGCAAGGCGGGTTCGCTGGCAAAATGGAAGTTGAGCGCATTGCCGTCGGCTACGCCGTCGCTGATGCGCCCGCTGACCATCACCTGCCCCACCCGATTGGCTTCAATCTCGAAACTCAGCCAGCGCTCGGCGGTGTTGAAGGCGATCACGCCCACGAGCGCGGGATCGAACGCCTGAAGCCGCAGGCTGAAATCGCGCAGTTCCTCAGCCCGGAGCGTGCCCGGCACCAACCCCGAAAACTTGCCGACTTTCAGCGACACCTGCACCAGCAGCCAATTACCGTCCCAGAAGTCCTGACTGCGGTGATAGGCGCGTCCTTCCACCGCAATCGACAAATATTCTTCCTGACCCACAAACCGAATTTCGGCGATAGTGTTTGACACGAGCGCAAAACCTTATTCAGATACGAATCCCTCTATAGCATACTGAATCGGATGGCAAAATATCAAAAGGTTGTCAGCGCCGAAGCTGTTCCAGCTTACGGCGTTGATAGACCGACACGCCGATGAACTGGATCAGCAGCACGATCAGGATAGCGATGGCGGTCGCCTGCACGAACAGCCGATCCCGCCCGTCGACGTGCTGGTAGATCAGCGTGTGGACGAATGCCAGCAGCACCAGCAGATAGTTCAAGCGTTGAATCTGCTTCCAGCGCTTGCCCTTGAGCTTGCGCATCGACCACGTGTTGGAGAGCGCCAGCAGCAGCACCAGCAGCAGCGTCGCCAGCGCGCCGATGTCGTTGCTAATGCCCGCCGAATCGAGCAGCCGCCGCCCTCTGCGGGTGAAGAAGAAATAGAGGATGCTGCCCCGAAATTGCAGCACAATCGCGGAGACCACGTGCAGGCAGCCGGTGATCCCCGCCCAGATGCCGGTGTCGCGGCGCAGATCGATGTTGACCGGGTTCAGGCGCTTGCGGATCAGGTTGAGGGGCCCGATCAACAGGGTGACGCACAGGAACAGCACACTCTCGTAGCCGAACGCCAGCATGAACACGTAGGCGGCTCCCGCGTGGGGCAGATAGAGGGTGGTGGCGTAGATGCCCGCTAGCGTCAGCGCCGCCAGCGCTGCGTGAGTCAGCCTGCGCTGAAGCCCAAAGCCAACCAGAAAGGTTTTGATCAAGATGGACTACCCGGCATTATCAACGCCAACCGCTTCGGTTATAATCGCACGCTGTACTGGTTGGTGGCTAGGAAAGAGACCTCGCCCATTATCACTCACCTCTTTTACCCGAAACGGATTACGAAAAGCTATCCAGAGAGGCGTTCATGCAGCGAAGCGCGCGGTTGAACTTGCTCAACATCCTCGTAGCCTACCTCGGATTCGTCGGGTTGGGGACGTGTCTGGGATTGGTCGGGCTGGCTTGGCCCTCGATGCAGGTCGAATTCGGCGTACCGCTGGATGCGCTCGGCATCCTGCTGCTGGCGAGCACGGTCGGCGGGCTGAGCGCCAGCTTCCTCAGCGGCACGCTGGCGGATCGCTTCGGTTCCGGGCGGGTACTCGCCTGCACCAGCGCCCTGTGTGCGCTCGGGCTGCTTGGAATTGCGCTGGCGCATTCGTGGCTGCTGCTGATCGTCCTGATGCTGCTGACCGGGTTCGGCAGCGGGTCGATTGACGCGGGCACCAACGGCTACGTCGCGCAGCATCACGGCGCGCGGACGATGAACTGGCTGCACGCCAGCTTCGGGGTGGGCGCGAACTCTCGGGCCGCTGATGATGACGGCGGTGCTGTCGGGGTCGCTCTCGTGGCGGGTCGGCTACGAGATCGCAGCCGGGGTGATGCTGCTGGTCACGATCCTGTACGCGGCGACGCTTTCGCTGTGGAAAATCAGCAGCCCTCAGAACCCGGAAAGTCCGAGCCAGCGGAAAAGCATCTGGGACGTGCTGCGGATGCCGGTTGTGTGGATGGGAATCGCGCTGTTCTTCATCTACGCCGGGCTGGAAGCGACGCCGGGGACGTGGGCGTTCACCCTCTTCACGCAGGGGCGCGGGATCGCGCAGGATACCGCCGGGCTGTGGGTGAGCATCTACTGGGCGAGCTTCACCATCGGGCGCTTCTTCTTCGGCGCGATCATCACCCGCGTGAACACACTGGTGCTGATGCGAATCTGCATCCTCGGCGTGGTGATCGGCGCGGCGCTGTTCTGGTGGAATCCGGCAGATTGGATCAGCTTCGCCGGGCTGACCATCATCGGCTTCATGGAAGCGCCGCTGTTCCCGGTGTTCGTCTCGAACACGCCCGCTCGCGTGGGGCTTGAGAACGCGGGCAACGCGATTGGCTTCGAGGTGGCGGGCGCAGGCGTCGGCATTGCCATGCTCCCGGCGCTGGCGGGCTTTCTGGCGAACAAGATCAGCCTGAACGTGATTCCGCCGTTCATTTTCGTCGCTGCGCTGCTGGTGGTCGTGCTGCACGAACTGAACGTCGCGCAGGGGGCGCGGCTCACGCAGCGGGCGGCGGCTCCGGCGGGGGATTGATTTCAAAGCAATTGTCTCTGCCGCAGGCGGTTTAAACCGCCTGCTACGAGAACACCCAACGACCCACTGAAGGGGTCGTCAAAAGTAATCAGTCGCCTGCCGCCCCTTCAGTGGGCGGCTAAAACCCTAGCGGAGGGTTTAAACCCTCCGCGTAGAATATCGGACAAGCCTGCAACACCTCCGGCGTGTACTTGAGCATCGCGGCGCGGCGAGTCATAATCGAACCCAAATTCGATTGTTTGAGGCAACCCCGCGATGAATCTCGACTTGTTACTCTCCCCCACTCAGTTCTTACAGCAGCAGCTTGCCGACGAAATTCCACCCGCTTTGCAGGACTACGAAAGCTGGATGGATCACTATGGGCGCGCGATCTCGGCGGCGGTGGATCGCGCCGGGACGCCGTGGCTTCAGCAGTTCGACCGCTTCGGCAGCCGCATCGACCAAATCCAGTTCCCGCCGGAATACTGGACCATGCTGCGCGAGGGCTACAAGGCGGGCGCGGTCTGGCGCGCGTTCGAGGAGTCGCTGAGCGCCGCCTACCGGGTTGGCTACGTGGCGTCCTACTTCGACATGGGCTTGTACTGCCCCTATACCGTGTCGCTGGGCACGGCGGCGGCGCTGGACAAGTACGGATCGTATCTGCTGCGTGAGTCCTTCCTCAGCCGACTGCTGGATCGCGGCGACTCGGTGTGGCAGGGCGCGACGTGGATGACCGAGTCGCGCGGCGGCTCCGATCTCGGCGCGACTGTTGAAACGGTCGCGCACCGGGTGTCCACCTTCGGCTTGAGCAGCGGGCTGGAAAACGAGCGCTGGCTGCTCACGGGCGACAAGTATTTTTGCAGCAACGCGGGCGCGGAACTGGCGGTGGTGGTCGCGCGACCGGACGACGCTCCCGGCAAAACCGTGCGCGGACTGGGCTTGTTCCTCGTGCCGCGCTACGGGGAGGCTGGTTCGCTCAACTACACCATCCGGCGGCTGAAAGACAAGATCGCCACCCGCTCGGTGCCGACTGGCGAGGTCGAGCTGCGCGAGAGCGAAGCCTACCTGCTTGGCGACCCGAACGAGGGCATCTATCACATCCTCGAAGTGCTGAATCTGTCGCGGGTCGCCAACTGCATCGGCAGCGTCGCGCTGATGCAGCGGGCGCTGGCGGACGCCTACACCTTCGCCTGCGGGCGCATGATCTTCGGCAAGCGGCTGATCGATCAACCCTTGATGCGCCGCCAGTTCGAGCAGAAAGCAGCGGCGCTGGAAGGCGCGTTCGCGCTGGCGTGGCAGGCGGTCACGCTGGCGGAGGAAGTCTGGCGGGAGCCTGCGCCGCGCTACTCCGAGCGCTTCCAGTTGTTCCGGGTGCTGCTGCATCTGGCGAAATACTGGACGGCGGAGCAGGCGGTTCAGGCGGCGAAATGGGCGATGGAGGTCAACGGCGGCATGGGCACGCTGACCGAGTTCGGGGTTGAGCGGCATCTGCGCGAAGCCATGATCGCCGACATCTGGGAAGGTCCGCCCCACCGCCAGATTCTCGACGGCATCGAGGCGATGGAGCGCAAGGGCGCGCATCGGCTGCTGTTCGACTACCTCGCGCCGCACGCCGACCCGGAGGCGATCACGGTGATGCACACGCGGGTCGATGAACTGCTGGCGCTACCGCAGGACGAGAAAGAAGCGGGCGCGGGCGACCTGTTCCACGATCTGGCGGCTTTCGCGGCGGGGGCGGTAGCAGACAAAGGGCAGGTCTGAGACCTGCCCCTACAGAGGCAGCCACGCGAACGGTTTGCCAATTCCAGTCTTACATTTATAATTTAGCGATGTTCCCTGCCTGCTGAACTGAGGAAATCCATGCCCCGTATCCCGATGCTGTACTACCTGCTGATCTTCGTCCCGGCGGCGGTGATCGCGCGGCTGGCGAACGCCGACCCGGTGCTGATCTTCGTCCTTTCGGCGCTTGGCTTGATCCCGCTCGCCAAGCTGATCGGCGACGCGACCGAATCGCTGGCGGTGTTCACGGGCCCGAGACTGGGCGGGCTGCTCAACGCCACGCTCGGCAACGCCGCCGAACTGATCATCACCATCTTTGCGATCAAGGCGGGGCTGCTCGATCTGGTGCGCGCGTCGATCACCGGGTCGATCATCGGCAATCTGCTGCTGGTGCTGGGCTTCAGCATCGTGGCAGGCGGCTGGAAGCATGGCATTCAGACCTTCAACCGTCGCACCGCCAGCATCAATGCGACGCTGGCGGTGCTGGCGGTGGTCGCGCTGGCGATCCCGTCGCTGTTCGACCGCGCGCTGGTCGAACATCCGCAGTCCGAACTGCTGTTCAGCGAAGGCGTGGCGCTGGTGCTGATCGTGCTTTACGGCTTGCACCTGCTCTACTCGTTCCGCACCCGCGACGACGATCAGGAAGCCGCGCCGGACGGCGAGGAGGAACACTGGTCGCTGCCGATCACCGTCGGCGTGCTGGTGGTGGCGACCATCGGCACAGCGGTGGTCAGCGAGATACTGGTCAACGTGGTCGAGGCAGTCGTGTCATCGCTGGGCTTGACCGAGTTCTTCATCGGCATCATCGTGATCCCGATCATCGGCAACATCGCCGAACACGTGGTCGCGGTGCAGGTGGCGCTCAAGAACAAGATGGAACTCAGCCTCGCCGTGTCGCTCGGCTCCAGCTTGCAGATCGCGCTGTTTGTCGCCCCGGTGCTGGTGTTCATCAGCCTGATTTTCGACAACCGCCTGCTGCTGGTGTTCAACGACTTCGAACTAGTGGTGCTGTTCGGCGCATCGCTGATCGCCGCGCTGATCGCGCTGGACGGCGAATCCAACTGGCTGGAAGGCGCGATGCTGATCGCGGTCTATCTGATCGCGGGGCTGGCGTTCTTTTTCCTGCCGCCGCACGCGGTGATCCCCTGAGCATAGTCTGTTAAGCCGCCGCGTCCGGCGGTAAGATAAGCCATTCGTGCAATCCATGAGGCGGTTTTATGCAGCGAAGTTTGCAATCCATGTCCGTCTGGCAGCGGCGGCTGGTCTTTTTCGGAATATTCGGCGTGCTGCTGCTCGGTCTAGTGGCGGTCACGCTGCTGCTGGTGGTCAACGCGCTCAATAACAACGGCGTGCGCGCGACCTCGGTGGCGCTGGTGCCGCAGGCAACCGTGCGCCAGTTCGCCGCCCTGCCCGATGACGACGCCTATCCCGAATCGGTGGCGGTTGCGCCCGACGGGACGGTGTACACGGGCAGCTTCGCCACCGGAACCCTCTGGCAGATCACGCCCGACGGCGCGGTGAGCGAAGTCCCCGGCACCCGCGACGGCATCGGCGCGGCGATGGGGATCGCGGTCGCCCCCGACGGATCGCTGCTGGTGGTCGATCAACTGGACACCGATCCGCGCACGGCGGGCGGCAAAATCGTGCGGGTGCAGGATGGGAAGGTCTCGACCTTCGCGGATATGAGCTTCATCGCGCCCAACGACCTTACGCTGGACCCGGCGGGTCAGGTCTACCTGAGCGATTCGGGCACCGACGAGGTCTGGCGCTTCGACGCCGATGGCTCCAACGGGGCGGTCTGGTGGAAGTCGTCGGCATCGACTGGCAGCCCCCATCCGGCGATTGGCGGTCTGGCGTATGATCCCGCCAACGACGCGATCATCGTCACCGACTCCGAAATCAATCAGATTTACAGCGTCTCGGTGGCGGATGCCTCGACCACCATCCTCTACGCCAACGCCGACCCGGAGCATCCGGCGGGCTTCAACGGCACGACGGTCACGCCAGACGGGGCGATTTACGTGGCGGCGCTGGGGCAGGATGGGATCGCCCGTGTGGACGACGGCGCGCTCGACTACATCGCCGGGCTGTTTCGCGGCGCCAGCGACGTGGCGTTCGCCGCGCCCAACCGCCTATACGTCACCAACTTCGACCAGTCGTCGATTGTGATCCCGCTGGTTCACCCGCAGCTTCCATTCGCGCTGGACGTGGTGGAACTGGCGCAGCCGTAACGCTCTTGCCATGAGCGGACTCCGGCGCTAGTATTGCACGTCGCCACGTGGGGGAGTATCCGTCCGCGTAGTTGCTGAGGTTTTTATGGCACAACAATTCGATCCTTACGAGCCGCTGCCCGATCATCTGGCGGACACCGGACCGAGCCGCCCGACCAGGGAGCCGGTCGCGGGCTGGCGGCGCGCGGTGGGGCTGGTCAGCTTAGTCGGCGCCGCCGGACTCACGATTGCCACTGCTCTCCTGCTGCTCACCGCGAACTCCACGCCGATTCCCAACCCGATACCCGCAACCGATCAAGCGACCATCGCGCCGCAGGTCGGCGAGCCGACCACCCAATCGCAGTTGAGCACAATTGTGCCGTCCAACGGCGTCCCGGCGACGCTCAGCCCGGATACCATCGCCCTGCTGCTCAGCACGCCCGCGTCCCCGGTCGATCAAACCACCGGGCTGGAAGTGGTGCGCAACGATTACAACCCGTTCACCATCGTGCCGGATCGCCCGCGCAGTGAGGTGATCCAGTACGAGATCAAGAGCGGCGATACCATCTTCGGCATCGCCGAGCGCTTCGGGCTGAAGCCGGAGACCATCGCGTGGTCGAACGACCGCTCGATTGTCGAGGGTCTTCGACCGGGCAAGACGCTGACAATTCTGCCGGTCGATGGCGCGTATATGACCGTGATCGCGGATCAGTCCATCGACAGCATTGCCACCCAGTACCACGTCGATCCCTACACCATCATTGATTCGGAATACAACGATTTCTTCGGCGACACGCCGGATTCGATGCTGCCCAGCGGCACCAAAGTGGTGGTTCCCGGCGGCACCGCCGAGCAGATCGTGTGGAATCCGCCGGTGCAGCACGTGCCCGCCAGCGCGGGTGCGAGCGGGAGCAGCGGCGGCGAGCGGATTTCGTTCGACATTGGCGATCCGGGAAGCTGCGGGCTGGTGCCCAATCCCGGCGGCGGCGGCGGCTGGCTGCCTCCGCTCGCGCCCGGCAGCTACACGTGGGTGCGCGGCTTCAGTTCCATTCATTCGGGCGTCGATCTGGCGGCAGCGGTGGGCACGCCGATCCGCGCGGCGAACGGCGGTGAGGTCATGTTCGCCGGGTGGAGCAACTGGGGCTACGGCTGGTCAGTGGTGATCGCCAGCGGGCCGTATTCGGAAGTTTACGGTCACATGAGCGCGGTTTCTGCGCGCTGCGGCACCTACGTCAACGCCGGGCAGGTGATCGGCGCGGTCGGCTCCAGCGGCGACTCGACCGGCCCGCATCTGCACTTTGAGATTCGCTATCACGATACCCCCACCGATCCAACCGCCACTATGCCGTTCTGAGCCGCTTCACAAGACCTGTAGGGGCACGTGCGACTTTCGGTCGCCTAGTCGTGCCCCTATGCGAGCAATCGGCGTCACACCGTCCGCTGTGAACCGCATGTAGAGGTCTGGAAAGGAGCGAGCATGAGAGCATTAATCATCGCCGAGTTCATCAGCTTGGACGGTGTGATCCAAGCGCCGGGCGGTTCCAATGAAGACACCGAGGGCGGCTTCACGCAGGGCGGCTGGACGCATCCCTACTGGAACGACGCCATCGGCGAGCATTTCTTTCAGGCGATGTCGCAGGCGGATGCGCTGCTGCTGGGGCGCAAAACTTGGGCGATTCACGGCGGCGCCTTCGAGCCGATGCAGGACGATCCGTTCGGCAACGTCATGAACGGCATCCGCAAGTACGTGGTTTCGACGACGCTCACCACGACGCAGGCGTGGCGCAATTCGACGCTGATCAGCAGCAACGTCGCCGAGGAAGTGCGCAAGCTCAAGCAGGAACCCGGCAAAAACATCCTACTCGACGGCAGCAGCGTCTTGGCGCACGCCCTGATCGAGAACGAATTGGTGGACGAATTCGCGCTGCACGTCTATCCGCTGGTGCTGGGCGGCGGCAAGCGCTTGTTCCCGGAGGGCAAGCGCCTCAATCTGACCCTGATCGAGTCGCAGGCGCTGCCGACCGGGGTGGTCTACCAGCGCTATCGCCCCGCCAGCCCGTGATCGCGCCGCAACCGCATCAGCCGATCGGATAACAAACAGAAGAGCGACCCTATGTGCAAGGTCGCCCTCTTTTATCTTTGATGCGCTTAAACCAGAGCCGGGATTACATGCCCGCTGCGTCGGTCGCCATCGGCATCATTTCGGTGGCTTCGGGGGTCGCGCTCAGCAGTTCACCACTGAGCGGATCGACGCCGGTGCTGATGGTGCCGTCCAGCAAGTCCTGCTTGATCTGCGTCACCTGATCTTCGACAGCCTGCGGCACGTTCGAGTCGTGCGCCGGGGCGAAGTCAATGCCGTCGTTGTCCAGCGAGAGAATGAAGTCGGGACCACCGGGCCAGCCCTCGCCGCCGTTGACCAGCGCTTGAATCATGAGGTACACGCCGTTGTCAACACGCTTCATCGCGCTGGTGATCAGGTACTCCGCGCCGGGGGTCTCGCCGCCGCCGAAGGTGGTGAAATACTCGTCCTGATCGACGCCGATCACGTAAACCTTCAGGTCAGCGCCGCGCTTGATCGCGCCGGAGCCAGTGGGACCGCCCGCGCCGAAGATCACGTCCACGCCCTCACCGATGAACTGCTCGGCATCGGCTGCGCCGACATCCGGCTCGGTGAAGCTGTCATTGTATACGCCCAGAACCGTGATGTCCGGGTTGATATACTTGGCGCCCTGCTCGTAGCCGTTGCGATACTTGACCACCGCTGGGACGTTGATGCCGTAGACTCCGGCGATGATGTTGCTCTTGGTCATGAGCGCAGCCATCGCGCCGACCAAAAAGCCCGCCTGATCCTCGCGGTACTGAATGCCGACCAGATTGGGCAGCGGACGATCCCCGAAGGACTGGTCAACCCCGATGAAGTAGACGCCCGGATTGGCAGCGGCAGCTTCGTGGGTCGCGTCCGCCAGCAGGAAGCCGACCGAGACAATCGCCTGATAGCCTTCGCTGATGCAGGTGTCCAAGTTCTTGGCATAATCGGTCTGCGCCTGCGTCTCGATGTAGGTATTGTCGAGACCGAAGTCATTCGCAGCTTTGGTCATCCCTTCGTAAGCGAATTGGTTGAACGTGCCGTCGTTGATCTTGCCCACGTCGGTGACGAGGCACACTTTGTCAATCGGCGGAATGCTCATCATGGTCGTCTCAGGGGTCGTGTCCTGAGCATTTGCCGTCAGCGGGACAACCGCCAACAGCGAGAGAATCACCACCATCGCAAACAATTTGCGAGCCATACAGTATTTTCTCCTATCTTGAATTGTTAAGAAATGGCAAATGGCAAATTGCGTGTGGATATTACACTATTTCCATCGCAAAGCAAAACCCCGCCTTCCGACAATGTGTCCAAAAATCTGGGAAATCCGCACAAGGTTTACTGCGCCAGCGTCACTTGCAAATCCAGCCCGAATAAATTGCTGCCCAGATAGCGGGATTGAACCCCAAGCTGGCTGATCGGCAGGGGCGACGCGCCGCCAAGCTGGGGCAGAAAGGTGTTGTAGAAGGCGTTCACGTCCACGTAGATAAACGGAATCTGGCCGTTCTGGCTCAAAGCCACCCAGCGATCCTGCTTGGTCAGGCGGTTATCGCCGCGCTGGGCGTCCAGCGCAAGCTGCGCCGCCGACCCGGTGCCGATCACCAGCAGATCATCGACTGCGCCGATGCGAACCAGCGGCTCGTTGGTGTCCGCCGCACGCAGGGTTTGGAAGGTCTGCGTCCCGATTTGCTCGCTTTCCAGCGGCGAGGTGAACAGCGCCAGCAGCGTACTCGCGCTCGCCTGCACCGCCTGAGCGGTCGCCGCGCTGTCGGTCTTGACCACCAGCAGCAGATCGACCGGGACGTTCAAGCCGGGGATCGGGTCGTTGGGGCGTGGCAGCACCGCCAGCGAGTAGCTGCCGTCCAGCTTGTTTAAGACCTCGCCGCGCACGTCCACCACTGGCTTGACGGCATCCAGAAAATTGTTCACGGCGGTCTCGACATCCTGCGCGTTGGGCAGGTTCAGCACACCCGTCGCCGCCGACGGCTGGATCGGGAAGGCGCCCAGCGTGGTTCCGGCGAAGTTCAGGAACGGGAGCATGTAGAGCGCGTCGGTCGCCACCTTCGCCGCGTTAGTGCCGCTCTGCACGATCATGGCGCTGCGCGGAATCAGGTCAAGCACGGAAGCGTCAAAAGGCGTATCCGGCGAATCGGGCGTCTCGCTGGTGTGCAGCACCACTCTCGCCTGCATGTCGGTGGCGCGCAGTCGGTTGTAGTCGATGCTGATGCCGATGCCATCGACCGCGCCGCTCATGAGCAGGCGCTCCGGCGTTTTGTCGCTGTCAGCCGACGCAATCGCCTCACTGATCGCCGACAGTACCGGGTCGGCGCTGTCGCCGCCGCTAACCAGCACGCTGAGCGCGTGGGCGGCGGCATCCTTCGCCAAATACGCCCGCATCACGCCGCCATCGGGCAGCGCGGCAGTCACCTGCTGATAGGTCGGGTCTGCCGTGAGCGCGTCGGCGTTTCCGGTCAGGGTATCAATCGCCTCGTGGAGCAGATCGTCCGGTCCCACCAGCAGCGCCGAGGGCGTGAAGGCGAAGGCGGTCTGGTCGCCCTGATAGATGATCAGGTTGCGATAGGTTTCGCGGTGCGGGAAGTCCTGCGCCGTGATCACCGGATTCATGGCGTTTGCCGAGACGAAAGCGTTGTCGGTCGGCAGGATCATCAGCGTATCGGCGGTCGCGGCGCTGAAGTTCGCCCCCAGCGAGCGATACGCGAAAATCACCTCGTTCTGGAGCCACGGCAGCACATTGGTGGCGAACGAGGCGTTCTCCATGTCGAAGCTGGTCAGCGGGAAGAAATGGTCGAAGCTCTGGCTCTGGGTGAACTGCGCGCGCGACGGCTGAAGCACCGCTGCGACCAGCAGCGTGAGATTCAAATCGCTGAGCGTCACCTGTGGATTGCTCATATCGACGCGCACGTATGCCGTGAAATCGGCGGGAATCCAGTCCAACAGCGAGCCAGCGATCTGCTGTGCCGCCGCAGGCATCGCCGTGATCACCAGCAGAATGAGGGGCAAAATCCACAGGATGCGTTTCATGGCAGCGATTCTATCTCGGAATAAGCTGCCATAATTCTACGCGAATTTTAGAAAGGCGCGATGACGAGTTGCAAAGTGCGGTGTGTAGGGGCAGACCTATGTGTCTGCCCCCTCCCGGACAGTCTACGGCGAGATGATGCCGATGTCCCGGCGCTGGAAGAACCAGAGCGATCCGACCGCGCAGACGGCGGTCACCAGCAGCAGCAGCAGGACGTTGCCCCACTCCAGCCCGTTGAGCATCACCCCGGTGCTGTCGTAGTAATGGTAGAACGAAAGCACGCGCAGCGTATCCGCCAGCGTGCCGCTGGCTGCCGCGCCCAGAAAGTCGATGAAGTAGCTGCCGACCACGAAAATGACCGCCAGCGCGACCGCCCTACTGCGGCGGCGCAGCACCGTCCCCGCCAGGGTCGTGAACGCCAGCACCGCCAACGTCCCCGGCAGAATGTTGATGGTGGCTTCGAACAGCCGCCCGGTGCCGATTTGCAGCGCCGGTTCGGTGAGCAGGCTCGCCCACATCACCACGAAGGTCAGCAGCACCAACGCGGTCGCGCAGAGCGCATACGCCAGCAGCCGCTCACCCACCACCCGCCAGCGCGGGATCGGCAGGCTCAGCACGATGTCCATGATGCCGCGATCTTCTTCGGCAGTGGTGACTTTTAGCCCCAGCACCAGCCCATAGACCGCGAACATCACCAGCGCAACCCCGTAGAAGTTCGACGCCAGATACCCGGCAGGCGTCGAGAAGAAGGCTGCATCACCGCCGCCGACCGCCTGAATC
The DNA here is from genome assembly GCA_963814185.1 of uncultured Chloroflexia bacterium. Taxonomy (GTDB): domain Bacteria; phylum Chloroflexota; class Anaerolineae; order Aggregatilineales; family Phototrophicaceae; genus Flexifilum. The sequence continues at coordinate 2,908,314 of CAWFCF010000004.1, forward strand.
AGCGTGGGCGGCAGCGATGCCATGATCTGCGCGTATTCCTTGAGCGCGGTCACGTCCGGCAGCGCGACCACCTGTGAGGCGGCAATCAGGGCGATACCGATCCCCCAGATCAGCCAGCCGCGCCAGTGTCGGCGCAGCGCTTCCATAAAAATCACACCCGGCATGTCGATCCCCCCTCACAAGCCTACGTCGCGGCGGTCGAAGAACCACAGGCTGCCCGCCGCCAGCACCAGCGTCACCGCCAGCGGCAGCAGAACGCGGCTCCACTCCAAGCCCGTGAACATAATCTGCCCGCCGTTGTACCAACTGTAGAACGAAATGGCGCGCAGGCTGTCCATGAAAGTGCCGCTGGCGGAAGCGCCGATGAAGTCGATGAAATAGCTGGCGACCACGAACACGGTCGCCGCGCCGATGGCGAGGCTGCGGCTGCGCGCCACCGTCCCCACCAGCACCGTGAACGCCAGCACCAGCAGAGTCGTAGGCAGCAGGTTGGCCGTCGCCAGAAACAGCCGCCCGATGTCCAAGCTCAAGCCGGGCGTGTTGGACGCGCCGTACCACAAGCCGAGGAAGGTCAGCGCCAGCATCCCAATCAGGATCAGCGTGTACGCCAGCAGCCGCTCGACGATGATCCGCCAGCGCGGAATCGGCAGGCTGAGCAGCACGTCCAGAATGCCGCGATCTTCTTCGTTGGCGGTGACGCTCAACCCGGCGATCACGGCGTAGCTGGCGGTGATCAGCAGCATGTAGCTGAAGAATGCCAAGCCGAGGAAGCCCCCCGGCGTCGCCAACTGCGCCACGTCGCTCAGCCCGAAGGCTTTGATGAAGATCGGCGGCATCCTGCTGAACAGGTCGGCATACTGCTTGAGCGTATCCACGTTGGGCACGATCACGATCACGTAGTAGCCCAGAATGGCGATCCCCAGTCCCCAGTAGAGAATTTGCCGCCAGTTGCGGCGCAGGGTATTCATAAAGACCACGCCGGTCATGATGTCGCCTCGCTGGGCTGGCTATGGTTGTTCACCGCCGACTGCGCGCCATAATACTTCAGGAACACTTCCTCGAGAGTCGGCTCCTGAACTTCCATGTCCTGCATGTAATAGCTGCTGACCGCGCGCAGCAGCGGATCGAAGTCGCCCATCAGGTGCAGGCGCAGGGTCTTGCCTTCGCTGACCACGTTGCTGACGCCGGGCACGTCCGCCACGATGGACGCCGGAACCGCCTGCTGGAAGCGCAGTGTCACCTGACGGAAGTCCGCGTGAGTCAGTTCGTCCACCCGCTGCACCGCTTCCAGCTTGCCGTTACGCAGAATCGCCACCCGGTCGCAGATCGCCTGCACTTCGCTGAGGATGTGCGAGGACAGGAACACGGTTCGCCCTTCGGCGCGCGCCTCCTGCATCAGTTGATAAAAGGTCTGCTGCATCAGCGGGTCGAGTCCGCTGGACGGCTCGTCGAGGATCAGCAAATCGGGCTGGTTCATGAGCGCGATGATCAAGCCGAGCTTGCGCTTGTTTCCGGTCGAGTAGCTGCGCACCTTCTTGTTCAGGTCGAACTGCAAGCGCTCGGTGAGGGTGTGGACATAAGCAGCGTTATAACCGCCGCGCGCCGCCCCCACGAACTGCACGATCTGCTGGGCGGTCAGGTTATCCCACAGACTCAACTCGCTGGGCAGATAGCCGACCTGCTGCTTGATGGCGATGCTGTCGCGGCGCGAATCTTTGTCCAGCACCGACGCCTGTCCCGCCGTCGGTCGGATGAAATCGAGCAGCAGGCGGATGGTGGTGGTTTTCCCCGCGCCGTTCGGTCCCAAGTAGCCGAAGATTTCGCCGCGCTGCACGTCGAGGTTGAGTCCGTCGAGGGCGCGCGCCGTTCCCGAATAGCTTTTCGTCAGGTTTTCCGTGTGGATGACGTTCTCCATACCACCCTTCCCTTCCGTTCGCCGCGAACATTCACAAACCTAAGTACAGTATTAGTCTAGCCTAAATAATTGTCAATCGGCAGTTCATCACGACTTGGAAATGATATTCACGCTGTCGCAAGTGAGACTGCCCACGCAAAGTACCATAATCCTATGGCTGGGTATCCCCTAAAAAGTAGGGGGCGCGCATAAATGACGGTATAATGTGTACAAAGGGAAAGGTTTGGTGCGATGAGTCGTGTCGAGCGTTTTACCCAGCGCGCCCGGCGAATTCTTGCCGCCGCACAGGAAGAAACTGAAAAACTCCGCAATTCCAGCATTGAAACGCCTCACCTGCTGCTGGGGATGCTGCGCGTCGAGGACAGCGTTGCCTACCGGGTGCTGAACGAACTGCGCATCAGCTACGACCGGGTGTTGCCGCTGGTGCGTTCGGCAAATCCCAGCGAACCCTCACCGCCGACTCAGCACGATCTGTCGCCGGAGGTCAGGCGACTGCTGGAAAGCTCGGTGCAGGTGGCGCGTCAGCGCGGCGACCAGTACATTGGCTCGGAGCATCTACTGCTGGCGCTGGTCAAGGGCGACGACAAATCGATCCGCTACCTGATGCGCCAGATCAACCTTGAGCCGCAGGTGGTGCGCACGTGCGTCGAGCGGGTGCTGCAAGAGGAAAAAACAGCCGATCTCCCGGCGACCAAGCCCTTTGTGCAAGACGAACCCATGCTAGAGGAGGATTCACAACCTGTGAGCGCCGCACAATCCGAGCCAAACGCCCGCGCCAAAGTCCTACAGATGGTGGACTCCGGCAAGATCAGCGCGGCGGAAGGCGCAGAACTACTCAAGGCGATGCGGCTGGCGTCGGTGCCGATGCCGGGCAGCAGCGGCTTCCTGCTGATGCCGATGGACGACGTGAACTTCGACGATCTGCGGCAGCGCAGCGTGCGGGTGGTGATCCGGCGCGGGAATGGGGTGGCGCTGGACGTTTCGCTGCCTTTCGAGCAGGCGCAAAACGAGTTATTCCGGCTGATGCGCGGCGTCTACAGCGGGGTTCAGGGCGCGCTGCTCGATCTGGACGACGGGGAAAGCCGCATCCAGATTTCGCTGGAATAGTCGAGAAGCAGTTGCACACTTTGAAACGGCACCCGAAAGGTGTGCCGTTTTTTGTTGCCCATTTCCATCGAAAAACCGGCGTGGGTATTTCGTAGGGGCACGGCGCGCCGTGCCCCTACAAGACCTGTTGCTTTAGACCAGCTTATCCAGCGCGTCCTGACGCAGGCGTTGATACTCGTCGTCGGTGATCAAGCTCTGCGTGTGGGCGTCCTCAAGCTGGCGCAGGGTTTCGGTGAGCGTATGCGCGCCGCCCCCGTTGATCTGGTACGCGCCGGACTTCAGGTCATCCAGATGGACTTCCTGCCCACCGATGCGGATCACGCCGCGCTGCAAGCCGTCCCTCATGTCGTTCATGATTGCATCGGTGTCGCGGGTCGCCCCGTGACTCCAAGTGGTCGATCCGTTGGAATTCTGGTTGACGTGCGAGTCGATCACCGGGGATGTCCAGTGGGTATCCAGCTTGCGGCTTGCCCGGTTCGACCCCAAGATAGTCATGGCGACGCCGAGCAAGAGGAAAACCATGAAGCTGATGATGGCGACGCCGGTCACGGTGTCGGTGACATCGCGCTGGTTGCCCTTCGCGTCTTCGCACGCGAACGAGTCGCTGGTGCTGGTTTCTCCCGGAATGGAAAAGGTAGACTGCGCGGTCGTGAGCCGCTCACCTGACTTGCAGATCAGCGGCCCGAGCGGCGTGAGCGCGTCGGGAAACACCATCGCCGCGACAAATACGGCAGTCGAAAGCAGAATGAGCACAATGCCAAGTTTGACCATGATGAGGAACCCCGCGCACATGGGCGTTACTCAACCATGATAGCATAGCCCGCAGGCGATGCGCTTCTGCTATAATAAAAAACCTGCAAATTTTCGTGCGCGAGATGGACTGCCTGCTGCATGACCCTCGACCTCCTCCTCCACTTCGCGGTAATACGCAGCGATGCGTAGAGCCGCCTTTTTCATGCTGATCGCCCTGCTCACGGCGTTTCACGCCGCCGCGCAGAGCAGCGGCAGCGATCCGCAGCAGGTGTTTCTGATCTCCGGCAGCCAGCTTACGCTGGTCGATCTCACCACCGGGAGCTTGCACAAAATCCTCGTCAACGGCGATCACTTCACGGTCATTCGGGATGCCGTGATGTACTACGACCGTTCCAACCGCCGGGTGAAGCTAGTTTCTGCGGACGGCACAGTGAGCGATCACCCGTTCATTCAGCCCGGTGACGGCGTGAACCGGATCGACTGGTACATCTCGCACGACGAGCAGACGATTGCGTGGACGGAAACCAGCGGCGATTCGTCGGCGCTGACCACCGTGACGTGGATCGCCGGAATCGACGGCGGCGATCAGCGGAAGGTGTTCGAGGATGGACCGCGCGACGGCATCCGCGCCTACCCGGTCGCCTTCAGCGACGACAAGTCGATCTTGTACATGGATTACCAGCCCGATACTATCGGCGACCTGACCCCATTTCGGCAGTACGCGGGCTTGTTCGCGCTCGACCTGATCAGCGGCGAGACCCAATCGCTGCCGGGCGAGCCGGGCTGCTTCTGCGGCGCGGGCATCGGCGCCGACACGCTGCTGCGGCTCACGCTGGCGGACAGCGGCTTCAACCTGCGGATTCACAGCCTGACCAACAGCACCGATACCACCCTCCCGCCGATCAACCAGTTCACGCAGGGGGGCGACGTGCTGATCGCGCCGGACGGTAACCGCGCCGTCTACGCGCTGGCACAGATCACAGGCTTCGGGACGGCGGCGCAGTCGGTGCAAACCGTGATCGTGCTGGTTGACCTGCTGAATTTGACTCAGCGAGCGCTGGGCGCGCCTGTAAATCACCTGCTCCGCCCGATTTTGTGGACCGAGGACGACAGCGCCGTCCTGTTCATCGACCCGCAGCAGCAGACCACGTGGAAGGCGACCGTGCGCGACGGCAGCTTTCAGCAGATTGCCAGCGGCATCTATCTCGGCACGCTGATTCCGGCGGTATAATCGAGCGGTTACACCGAAGACTTATCGCGCGAGATCGGACGTTCAGAATTTTTTTCGAACTCATCACGAGAAGAACGCAGAGGTGTGTGTTACTATTCAAGGTATGATTACCGTAACAGATTTTGAACGCCGTCAGGCGAAGTATGCTCCGGTTGCTGAGCGCCTCAACGAAGTGTTCGGGCGACCCGACTGGCGTCCCACGCTGCCGCCGCTCGACGAGCTGATCGACTGCATTCTCAGCCAGAGCACCAGCGATACCAACCGCGACCGCGCCTTCGCCGGGCTGAAAGCCGCCTTTCCCTCGTGGGAAGCGGTGATGGACGTGCCCACCGAAGCGGTGATCGCGGTGATCAAACCGGCGGGGCTGGCGAACCAGAAAGCGCCCCGCATTCAGGAAGTGCTGCGCCGGATTTACGCCGAGCGCGGCGAATTGAACATCGACTTTCTGGCGGAGCTGCCGATTCAGGAAGCCAAAGACTGGCTGACTTCGTTTCACGGGGTCGGGCCGAAGACGGCGGCGATTGTGCTGTGCTTCGCCTTTCGACGCCCAGCATTCCCGGTCGATACGCACATTCACCGGGTCGGGCAGCGGATCGGCTTTCTGCCACAGGGCATCAGCGCGGATAACGCGCATCCGGTGATGGAGGCGATCATTCCGCCCGACGACTATCTGGACTTTCATCTCAACCTGATTCGACTGGGGCGCGAAGTTTGCCACGCGCGGAATCCTGCCTGCGGACTCTGCCCCCTGACTGCTTACTGTGACTATTATCAGAGCCTGATATGACCGAGACAACCGCTTTGCAGGTCAATGACAACGAAATCGGCGGGATGCGCCACAACCTGAATCTGCTGCGGGCGCAGCTACAGACCGGGCGGGTCGAGGCAAGCTTCCTCGACAAGCAGGTCGGCAAAATGATCGACCTGCTGGAGCGGCTGGAACTGGAACACCGGCAGCTTAAAAAGCAGGGACAGCTTGAGGCGCTCTACAACGTCAGCCGGATGCTGGGATCGTCGCTGGACTTGCAGACCGTGCTGAATCAGGTCATGGACGCGATCATCCAGCTTACCGGAGCCGAGCGCGGCTTTCTGATGCTGCGCGACGACGACGGTCAGCTTGTGGTCAAGGCGGCGCGCAACTTCGACCAGCAGACCTTGAGCAGCGACAAGTTCAAATACAGCCGCACCGTCACCAATCAGGTGATCGACACGGGCGAGTCGGTGCTAACCACCAACGCCTCAGAAGACCCGCGCTACGCCCAGCACGAGAGCATCGTCGGGCAAGCGCTGCGCAGCATCATGGCGACGCCGCTGCGGGTGCGCGGCACCGTGATCGGGCTGATTTACGTGGACAGCAGCGCGGCAACCGGGCTGTTCGAGGACGACGACCTCGCCACGCTGGACGCTTTCGCCGGGCAAGCCGCCGTCGCCATCGACAACGCGCAGTTGTTCAGCGTCACCGACCAGAAGCTCGCCGCGCGCGTGGAAGAACTGCGCCAGCTTCGGCGCATCGACCTGCAATTGAATCAGACGCTCGACGTAGACCGCGCCATGAACTACACGCTGGAATGGGCGGCGCGGCTGGCGGACGCGGAGGTCGGCTATCTGGGCTTGGTCGATGGCAAGAGCATCCCGACGGCGAATAGCTACGGCGTCGAATATGACGATACCCTGCCGCTCTCGCTGGAAAAGACCTTCCCGCAGGCGCTCAAGGTGGTCGAAAACGGCGAAACGGTGGTGCTCAACGACGAACACCGCAGTCACGGCGTGCTGCTGATCCCGATTCGGCGCGAGCAGAAAGTATTCGCCATCATCGTGCTGCGGCGGAACGGCATGTTCACTGACGAACAGCAGGAAGTGGTCGAGCGGGTGGTCGCGCGCGCCGCCGTCGCCATCGAGAACGCGCGGCTCTACGCGGCGATGCAGGCTGCCGACCGCGCCAAGAGCGAGTTCGTCGGCATCGTCGCCCACGACCTCAAAGTGCCCATGACCAGCATCCTCGGCTACGCCGACCTGACGCTGATGGACGACAATCTGCAAGATCAGCAGGTCAATTACCAGAACCGCATCCGCGACACGGTCAAGCGCATGGAGATGCTGGTTTCCGATCTGGCGGACATCAGCCGGATCGAGAGCGGGCATTTCTTCATGAACGAGACCCGCGTCACGGTCGAAAGCATCCTGCAAGGCGTGCGCGACGCGATCATGACGCAGGTCAAGAGTCGCGGGCACAGCTACGTCGAGCAGATCGATCCCGATCTGCCGGATATGCAGGTCGATTACTACCGCCTGCTGCAAGTGCTGACCAATCTCGCCAGCAACGCCTACAAATACACGCGGGACGGCGGCACCATCACCCTGAGCGCGCGCCGCGCCGACAACTCGGTCGAATTCAGCATCGCGGATACCGGCATTGGCATGTCGCGCGACGCGATCAAGAAGCTGGGCACCAAGTTCTGGCGCGCCGACGACGAATATACCCGCTCGCAGCCGGGAACCGGTCTCGGCTACGCGATCACGGCGAATTTGGTGGAGCAGATGGGCAGCCGCATCCGCGTGGAAAGTCAGGTCGGCAAAGGCAGCAAATTCACGTTCACGGTGCCGATAGCGAAAGAATAACGGGCGAGACTGCCCGGTCGAATGCCGGAACGCAAGGGGAACGAGCGACAGGCACAGGCAACCCTACTGAAGTAACGGAGCGCCAGCGAAAAGCAGTTGGCGCGCCTTCGATTGAGGAGTCGGTCATGGACGATCTACTGGCGCAGGCGAAGGCACAACTGGAAGCATTGATCGGGGCGGCGAAAAGCGGCGCTATCATCCCGGTTCGCCTGCCGGGTCAGCTTGAAGCGATTATGAGCCTGCTGGATCAGGCGGGGCAGGCGCAGCAAGAAGCCGCCGCCAAGAACGTCCCAGTGGACAGCGAGGAATTCCTCAAAGAGCAGGCGTATTTCGTCTCGCACGCGGTTCACGAACTGCGCACGCCCATGACCAGCATACGCGGCTACGCGGACATGCTGCGGAGCATGGGTCCGCTCAACGACATGCAGAAGCAGTTCGCCGAGACCATCCGCACCAACTCCAAGCGCATGGAGGGGTTGCTCACCGACGTGAGCGACACCGCTAAGCTCAAGGCGGGCGTGCTGCGCACCAACCTGAAGATGGATACCTTCAAAAATATCGCGCTGATGGCGGAGAAACAGGCACAGCCCATCACCGAGGAACTGGGGCGCAAGCTCACGTTCGACATCCCGCAGGGCTTGCCGATCCTCAACGTGGACGGCGAACTGCTGGCGAAAGCGCTCTACAAGCTGATCGAAAACGGCTTGCGCTACAGCGGCGAGAACGGCGAAGTCACCGTCCGCGCCGCCTCCGAGGGCAGCAAGCTGGTGATCACCATACAGGACAGCGGCATCGGCATGACGCCGGAAGAACTCAATCAACTGGGGACGCTCTATTTCCGGGGCGACAACGACACCGTGCGCGATTTCAAAGGCAGCGGCTTGGGTATCCCGGTCGCCTACGGCATCATTCACCTGATGAGCGGCGTGATCGCGGTCGAGAGCGAACCGGGGAAAGGCACCACTTTCACCATCACGCTGACGGGGATGAGTTGATGCAGGTCGATCAGGCGCTGCGCGCGCTGTCTCAGTTGAAGTCAGCGGCTCCGCCGACGGCTTCGGCGCGCTTGAGCGAGGTGATCGACCTGCTTCAGCAGCTTGAGGACGAAAACGTCATTCTCAGCCAGCAGGTCAATGCCCCGTCTGCGCCGCCTCCGCCCGATTTCGCGCCGCAGGGTTTCGAACTGCTCAAGCCGTCGATGCAACTGGTGCGCTCGCAAGCGGAGGCGCTGCGCACGGGCAAGGTGGGGCGCATCACCACCGAGCAAGCCGACTGCCTCAAGTTGATTTACGAACACACCTCCACCGCCATCCGGCTGATCGACACGCTGGGCGACCTCGACCTGATGCGCGAAGGCAATCTGCCTATCGACCCGATGGTGTTCAGCGGGCTAGACCTGCTGGCGCAGACGTGGCAGAAGCACTTCGAAGCCGCCGAGGAGCGCGAGCATCACCTCAACATTCACGCCGACGATCCGCTGCCACCAGTCGAGGGCGATTACCGCTTGATCGCGTCGATCCTCAGCGATCTGGTGGACAACGCCATCCACTACACGCCCTTCGGCGGCATGATCCGCATCACGGCGGAGACGCTGGGCACGCAGGTGCTGTTCAGTGTCGCGGATAACGGCATCGGCATGAGCAGCGAAGACTTGGAATACGTCGGGCAGCCCTACTGGCGGGCGCTGCATCAACCGCTGGTGCGGCAGCATCCCGGCACCGGGCTGCGGCTGTTCCGCGCCCGGCTGATCCTCAACCTGCACGAGAGCGACCTGTTCTACTCTGGCGATCCGGGCATGGGCAGCACCTTCAGCTTCGCCCTGCCGGTGGGCTGACCCTTGCCCAAGCTGGAAATCGCCGCGCTGACGGTCGAAGACGCGCTTGCGGCTCAGATCGGCGGCGCGGACAGCATCGAAATCTCGCGCGACCTCAGCGTCGGCGGGCTGACGCCGAACTTCGAGCTGGTGGAGCGCGCCCGCGACGCGGTGCAGATCGCCATTCAGGTGATGATTCGCCCCCACGCCCGCGATTTTCTCTACACCGATGCCGAAATCGAAACCATTCTGAACCATGCGCGCCGCCTGTCCCGCACCGGAGTTAACGGCGTGGTGTTCGGCGCGGTCACGCCGGAGCGCCGCCTCGATCTGGGGCTGATCGCGCAGGTGGCGGAGGCAGCCGCGCCGCTCCCGGTCACGGTGCATCGCGCGCTGGATCAAAGTCTCGAACCGGAGCGCGCGCTCGAAGGGCTGATCGGCATCGCGCCGCGCGTGCTGACCGCAGGTCCCGCGCCGACCGCGTGGGAAGGTCGGGAAGCGCTGGCGCAGTGGATTCGCGCTTACGGGGATCGGCTCGCATTTGTGGTGTCCGGCGGTTTGAAATTGGAACAGCTCCCAGAAATCCTCAACCGGGTGCGCCCGCACGAATTGAGCATCGGCAGCGCGGCGCGGGCGGGCGATGCGGTCAACACGGCGAAGGTTCGGGCGCTGGCGGCGGCGGTGAAGGGGAGAAACTAACCTCGACCCTTCGCCATGTCTGCGGGGCGAAATCTCGTCATTTGAATGGAAATTGTTCTCGTAGGGGCGGGTCTGAGACCCGCCCCTACACATGATCCTCGCGGCAGGATGTCGCCGCTATGCCCCTACACTTACAATTTCATCACCGCCAATAAAAAAGCGCCTCTTGCGAGGCGCTGGGTTTTTGTCTACATGGTTTGCCCGGTACCGCGCGGGCGCTCTCGAAAGAAGCTGTATTTTTCATTCTGCTCGATCAGGGTGAACCAAGTTTCGATCCACGCGCGGCGCTGGTTAAACTGATCGGTTTCAATGACGATCAGCTTTTCGTTATCGTCGCCCAAACGCACATCCGCTTCGACGCCCATGTGCCAGAGAAGTTCACGTATGTAGTCGGACTCAGTTGTCATCACCATCGCCTTCGCTCCTCCTGATGATAAAACAGAACGGACAGCCACAAAGTTAACGCTAAGGGAGAGGCAGAATTTTTACGTCTCGCTATAAATCTTAACGTTCGGAGTGGGCTATTCGGTTTGCCCGGTGCCGCGCAGACGTTCACGAAAGTAGCTAAACTGCTCGTTCTGGCTGATCAGGGTGAACCACGCCTCAATCCATGCTCGCCGCCGCTGGTATTCCCCGGTTGCGATGATGATGACGGGTTGGTCGTTTTCGCCCAATTGAACCTCGGCAGCCACGCCGACGTTGGAGAGAAACGCCCGAATGAATTCCATTTCGTCTTTCATCGAAACAAATCGTGACATAGCGTGCCGCTTCGCTGGTTGAGGTTCATTTTCATTATATAACAATAGCGAAGCGTCTCGGCGCGGGGGGACGAAAAATTTATGAATTATATGCCGTCCTACTCCATCCAGCGGGCGACCGCCTCGGCGATCACGTCGGCGCAGCGGTACACGCTCGCCAAATCGACGTACTCGACGGCGGCGTGCGCGCCTTCGCCCGTCGGGCCATAGATCGCGGTCGGGATGCCCGCGCGCCCTAGAATGGCGGAATCCAGCCATGCGTACATGCCGCTAAAGACCGGCGGATCGCCCGTGATCTGTTGGTAGGCAGCGCCAAGCGTCTCGACAATCGGGGCGGTGCGCTCGATTTCGTAGCCGGGTCGGGTGAAATCGACCTCCACCGAAGCGTTGAAGTCGGGATCAGCGGCGCACAGCCGCCCGATCACGCGCTCCCAGAGCGCCAGCACGTCGTCAATGGTCTCGTCCGGCAGTAGCCGATGCTCGACCTCAAGGCGGCAGCGATCCGGGTAGGTGCTCAAGCCCAAGCCGCCCATGATCATGCTGGTGTGCGCCGAAGCCCGCCCGACCAGCGGATGCTCGCGCAGGGGAAAGACCTCGCGCTCCATCTGCTCCAGCGCGTTGATCAGCCGCCCCATGTGGGCGATGGCATCGACGCCGGTATCGTAGAGGCTGCCGTGCGCGGCTCTGCCCTGCGTGGTCAGGGTCAGCCACGCAAAACCCTTGTGGGCGAGGCAGATTTCGTCCTGCGTCGGCTCGGTGAGGATGGCGGCGTTGGGATGGATCAGGCGAACCAGCGCGTCCATGCCCACGCTGGCGTATTCCTCGTCGGTGACAAAGCCCAGCCACAGATCGCCGGAGGGCTGAAAATCGCGCAGCGCTGCCGCCGCCCCGAGGATCGCCGCCAGCCCGCCTTTCATGTCCAGCGAGCCGCGCCCGTAGAGCCGCCCACCCTCAATGCGCGCGTCAAACGGGTCTCCCTGCATGTTCTCGATGCTGACGGTATCGGTGTGCCCGGTCAGCAGCAGGCTGCGCCCGCCACCGGTGCCGATCCGCCGGGCGATGATGTTGGGTCGGCTGGGCGCAGTTTCCTGAATCTGCACCTCGAAGCCGAGGTCTTCGCAGACTTTGACCAGCCATTCGGCGACCACGCTCTCGCCGACACCGCCTTCCGCCAGCACCGGATTCACCGAGTTGATCCGCACCAACTCGCGCAGCCACAGCGTAATCAGCTTGGTATCGACGGTCATTCCGCACTCACCTTTTGTTGAAGAAGACGATTGTCTGGATGGAGTTGCAGCGCCCAGTCCGCCAGCAGCCGAACCGCCCGATGCACGCCGACGGTGGGGCGCGGCTGACCGATGGTGCTCATTTGGATGGTGTATTCGCCGGGAGGATGCGGCGGTTGGCGCGCCACGAGGATCAGCGCGAGGTGCTGGGTGATGGTCGGCTCGCCGACGTGGGTTTCGATCAGCAGCGCCTCGCTGCCCAGGAACGCATTGCTCAGGTGGACGGTGATGCCGCCCTCGCTCCGCTGCATGGGCTGGAAACGCGCCGCCATATCCGCCAAGCTCAGCGGGCTGGTGAAGACGACGTGCGGCATTTCGACCTCCTGTGTTACGGGGACGTGGGGCGCAGGCAGGTTATTCCTGCGATACGCGAAGTAATAACAGTCGCGCCCTTCGCGCCGGGCTGCCCCCTCGTACTTGGTGATCACCCGCCCCGGCATCTCGCTCGCCCACGCGCCCCGCAAGAGATTGTCCAAGCCGGGGGTCGCCGCGAGCAGATCGTGCGCCATCTCCGCGTAGGCGAGGATGTCGGTCGCCAGATAGAACTCGCCGTCGGGCACGAGGCGGCTCACGACGGCGTCCAGCGTTTCGCGCCGGATCAGGCGGCGGTGACTTTGATCGTTCTTGAACCAAGGATCGGGGAAGTTGACGTGAATCTGCTGGATGGACGCGGGCGTGAACAGGTGATGCAGCGCGGTCTCCGCCGTCGAGTGGATCACGCGGACGTTGGTCAAGCCTTCGCGCTCGATGCTACGCTCGGTTTGGGTCAGCGAGCGGTTGGCGATCTCCAGCCCGATCACGCTGGCGTCGGGGTGGCAGCGCGCTAGATGCAGCAGAAAAGCGCCATGCCCAAAGCCGATCTCCACCAGCAGCGGTCGGTCAGCATCGAACAGCGCCGACCAATCGGCGGGCCACGGGAGCATTCGGCTGTTCAGCTTCAGCATCACATCCTCCGCTTACGAACGTGATTGTACCAGAGTCAGCCGTCGGGCATATAGTGCCACAGCGAGGAAAGCCTTCTATCCACAGAGGGCATAGAGGATAAAGAAAGGCGAACCGCCAAGACGCCAAGACGCCAAGAACGCCAAGTGAAGGGCACGGCACGCCGTGCCCCATTCGCATCAATTTGAGGGCATCGCCAGAGCAGCTCAAATGGCTTATTCGGGGGTCTATACGGGAAACCCGCACTTTCAAACCGGATGCGCGTGATGCACCCGTCCGACCAAGCTGTCGATGAAGCGGTGAATCGGGCTTTTATGCTCCGGTTCGAGCTGATGCATCATGTCGCCGCTGTCAAAAACGCTGATGGCGCTCTCGATTTTGCCCGCTTTGACCCCCGCGATCAGAATGCCGGTCACGGAAATCTGCCGTCCGGTGGGTTCCAGTTCGCCGAACTGCCCGGTATGCGTCCCCGAAAAGGTGTACTGAACCGCCACTTGATCGCCTTCCGCGAGCAAGTCATCGACTGCGAAATGAATATCTGGAAATGCAGTACGGAACAAGGTCACGCGCCGCTTCAGTCCCTCGCGCCCGTGCGTTTCGCCGTGTGCCTGCACCGACCCTTCGGTTTGTACCGGCGCGTCCAGCACGTAACTATCGGCGTAGATTTCATCAACTACATCGAGATGTCCTTGATTGAGAACTTCGTCAAAGTGACGGGCGAGAACGAGCTTGTTTGCGTCCAGAATCAATTCCCTTTCCAATGGAAGTCACTGCACGCCCAGCAACCCGGCGCGGGGGTCAACCGAAATGGCTGGCAACCATCCATTATTCAGAGATTGAGGAAAATTACGAGCGCCACCGCCGATCAGCGGCGCATAACGGTGTAGAGATTGGCGGCGTCGGCGCGGTATTCGGCGAGCGGGGACAGCCCGGCGGCGGCGATTAGGTGGGCGTGTTCGGCGTCATCGACCGCGTGGCAGTAGCGGATCGCCCGCGTCCCCCGCCGCCAGTCGAGCAGATAATCGCCCGGCTCGACCTGCATCCCTGCATCCCAAGCAATCACGCGGGCGCGCAGGCTCGGCTGATCCAGAAAGCACCACTCGCTGAAAGCCAGCAGTCCGCCGGACGCGACCCGCTCCGCCAGCGACCGCATCAGCGCGAGGCGGCGATCCGCGCCGGGGACGTGATGCAGCACGCCGAACAGCGCCACCAGATCGAACGCGCCGAGCGAGTCGTCGAGCGGCAGCTCGACCAGATCGCGCTGCTCGAACTGCGCGTTTATCCCGCTGAGCGCCGCCCACGCTCGATCCAGCAGCGCGGCGCTGGAGTCGATCCCGGTGTAGCGCAGGCGATCTCTGCCGAGATGATCCGCCAGAAAGACACCGAAGCGCCCGTTGCCGCAGCCCACGTCTAGTACGCGAAACGATGTAGGGGCGGGTCTTGGACCCGCCCTGATTATTTCAATCAGGTGATCCCAACCCTGCCATGCCTGCTGACGCGAAGCGTCGAACTCGGCGGCGACGATTTCGTAAAAGCGCTGGTTGATCGCGTTCAGGACGCGGATTGTGGTTTCGTCCACACACGAATATCTCGTACAATAAACATAGTTTGTATTCTACCGCTGAGGTTACTCGATGAACACAACGCTCAAACGCATTGATGTGGGTTCGGCATTCCGGGTCGGGATCGTGCTGTACGGTCTGATGTTCGCCGTGTTCGGGCTGCTGATCACGGTGTTTCAGGGCTTGCTGCTGAGTGGGGTTTCTAGCCTGATGCGCAGCTATGACGGCAACGTGCCCTATTCCAACTCGTCGACGATTCTGGGGGCGGGCGTGCTGAGCCTGCTCTGCTTCTACGGCGTGGGCATCGTGGTCGCGGCAATCGGCGGCGGGATCAGCTTCGCCATCGGCGCGCTGTTCTACAACTTCGCCGCCAACTGGGTCGGCGGAGTCGAGATTCAGCTTGAGTCTTCGGACACGGGGCTGCTGGACGACATCGAGCGGGACATGAGCAAGCGCAAGCGCGACGAAACCTAAGCATTACAGTCCCGGCAGCAGCGTTGAAATAATCGGAATAGTCGGCAGCGGCAAACCCAGCAGCGGCGTGTTGGTGGGCGGGACTGCTGTCGGCGGCACAGCCGTCGGTGGTATTGCCGTTGGCGGTATGTGGGTCGGCGGAATGGATGTCGGTGGCACGGCAGTTGGCGGGACAGCGGTTGGTGGCACAGCCGTTGGTGGGACGGGAGTTGGCGGCACGGCGGTCGGTGGCACAGCCGTTGGTGGAACGTGAGTCGGTGGCACAGCGGTAGCTTGGCTTGCGGTCGGCATAGCAGAAGTCGGCGCGGCAGCGGTCGTCGTTGCGAGCGGCGGGAGCGTGGTTGCCAGACGCGGCTGTGAGGACGGCGAAGCCGTCGAAGCCGCCGTAACGGTCTGTGGGGCGGCGGGTGTGGTTGCGCTGAGCGTCGAGGTCGGCAGCAACGTATTGGTTGGAAAGAAGCGCTCGGTGGCGGTCAACACGGTCGCGGTCCAAGTGGCAGTCCTCTGAGTCTCGATCACGACGGCGTTGGAGGTGGGCGTCATCCCCGGTAGCTTCAGTCTGTCCCGTGCCAGCAGCAGCACAATCAGCGCAGCCGCCACCATCAGCAGCACGAGCGCTGAGATGGCGGCGACCGACGCAAATGAACGTCGCGGTTTTGGGTCTGGGAGTTTGACCGTGTAGGCGGGTCGCCTCGGCTGGATGGAATACGAAGGCTCGCTTTGGGCGACAATGGGCGTGAACTGCCCAGTGAGGATCACGATTTCGAGCAACTCGCTGCTGGCAACCGCGTCCTCAAACGCTTGAGCCATCGCCCCCGCCGAAGCGAAACGCTCCTGCGGATTCTTCGCCAATCCCTTCAGCAGCATCCCGTCCAACCGGGTTGGCAGGCGCGGATTGAGGTTAGACGGCAGCGGCGGCTGCGCCGAAACGTGCTGCTGGAGCGTCGCCAGCGGCGTCCCGCTCAAAAATGGATAATACCCGGTCGCCAGCAGATAGGCGATGATGGTAAAGGAATAAAGATCGGAGCGAAAACTGATCTCCTTCGCTCCCATCACCTGTTCGGGCGACATGTAGAGCGGCGTCCCTAACA
Source organism: uncultured Chloroflexia bacterium (assembly GCA_963814185.1). Lineage (GTDB taxonomy): Bacteria > Chloroflexota > Anaerolineae > Aggregatilineales > Phototrophicaceae > Flexifilum. The sequence continues at coordinate 2,924,564 of CAWFCF010000004.1, forward strand.
CCTGCCCGGTCTCGGTGAGGTGCGAGGCATTGGTCACCCATGCGATCCCGAAGTCGGAGATCACCACCCGGTCGCGGGCATCGACGAGGATGTTTTCCAGCTTCAGGTCGCGGTGAACCACGCCCTGCGAATGGGCATAATCGAGACCCGACGCGATCATTTTGAGGATGCGGGCGGACTCGCCCAGCGTGATGGTGAGCGGCGCGCGGAAGCGTTGGGCGAGGCTGCCGCCGGTCATGTATTCCATCGCCAGATACGCTCGGTCGCCGATTTCGCCCGCGTCGTATATCTGGATGATGTTGGGGTGTTTCAGCCGCCGGGCGATCTCCGCTTCCCGCTTAAAGCGGCGGACTTCGGTCGGATTGGCTTCGCGCTGGGCATTGAGAATCTTAAGCGCAACCGTGCGGCTGTGGCTGGTATCGGTCGCCCGATACACAATCCCCATGCCGCCCGCACCGATGACTTCTTCAAGTTGATAGGGTCCAAATTCGCTTTGCAGCATCCGGGCAAATCCCGCTAACGGCGAAAAGTAAGATGGGCAGCAGTGACAAGCCGCTTCGGAAATGGGATGAGTAGTTGAGTTTTCGTGAAAGTCACGGATACCATATTCCCCGATCCTACGCTAAAATCGCGGTTTGGACATTAAGTTCTTTCAAAATGCCATGCGTAATAAGCGCACGCTTGACCTCAACCAACACCGCGAGGCGCTGATCGCCCTCCTGCAAGACGTGATCAGCCGGGCAGCGCTGAGCAAAGACGACCTCGATCATCTGGTGCGCGCGCACGCCAAGCACGACGGTAGCCGGATTTTCAGCCGCGACGAACTGATCCGCGCCTACCGCGAGTTCGCCGGGGCGGATGGACTGCCGCCGCTGGATGCGAGCGTGCTGGAGCGGCTGCAGATGAAACCGATACGTACCAGCTCCGGCGTCACCCCGGTGACGGTGCTAACCAAGCCGTTCCCCTGCCCCGGCGAATGCATCTTTTGCCCCAACGACGTGCGGATGCCCAAAAGCTATCTCTCCGACGAGCCGGGCGCTCAGCGCGCCGAGCAGAACAGCTTCGATCCGTATCTGCAAACCCTATCCCGGCTGACGGCTTACTACAACACCGGGCATCCCACCGACAAGATCGAGGTGATCGTGCTGGGCGGCACGTGGTCGTTCTACCCGGAAACTTACCAAATCTGGTTCATCAAGCGCATCTTCGACGCGCTGCACGACTTCGGCGCGGGCGTCAACCGATCCGCCGAAGTGGAGGCGGCGCTGCGGACAGGATCGCAGCTTCACCCGGAGCGGAACACGGTCAACGTGACCATCGCGGGCGAGAGTCTCGCTGACGCGAGAGTCCAAAATTACAATCAGGTGGTGCAGGCGGTCTACAGCGAAGAAATGCGCCGCTCGCGTGAGCTATCGCTCGCGGATCATGACCACTCGCCGCTGGACGAATACGCGACGTGGGAAGAACTGGAAGCGGCACACGTCTTCAACGAAACCGCGCCCTGCCGCTGCGTCGGCTTGGTGATCGAGACGCGACCGGATCACATCAGCGTGGAGGAAGTGCTGCGGGTGCGGCGGCTCGGCTGCACTAAAGTGCAGATCGGCTTTCAGAGCCTCAACGACGAGGTACTGCGGCTGAATCGACGCGGGCACACGGTCGCGGCGACCCGGCGAGCGGTCAAGCTGCTGCGGCAGGCGGGCTTCAAGATTCACGCGCATTGGATGCCCAACCTGTACGGGTCGTCGCCGGAGCAGGACATCGAGGACTACGCGAAATTGTTCGCCGACCCCGATTTTCGCCCCGACGAACTCAAGATTTACCCCTGCTCGCTGATCGAGAGCGCGGAGTTGATGCAGAAGTACCGGGATGGGTCGTGGCGGGCGTATTCGCACGAGGAACTGCTGGACGTGCTGGTGGAGTGTTTCCGGCTCACGCCCGAATACTGCCGCCTCACGCGCGTGATCCGCGACATCCCCGGCACCGACATCGTGACCGGGAACCGGATGACCAACTTCCGGCAGATCGTCGAGGCGGAACTGGCGACGCAGAGGCGAGCGCAGCCGCGACATTCGCGCCCGCGAAGTGCGCTTCCGCAGCGTGACGCCCGACGACCTGCATCTGGACCAACAGCGCTACAACTCAAGCTGCGGCGAGGAAATCTTCTTGCAGTTCATCACCGAGCAGCGCGACATCGCCGGATTCCTGCGGCTCTCGCTGCCCACCGAAGCCCCGATCAGCGAGGAACTGCGCGGCGCGGCGATGATCCGCGAAGTCCACGTGTACGGGCAGGCGGTCGAAATTGGCGAGGCGGCGGCGGGTCACGCGCAGCACGCGGGATTAGGCACGCGGCTGATCGAGCGGGCGGCTGAAATCGCCCGCGCAGCGGGCTATCAGCGTCTCGCAGTGATCTCGGCGGTGGGCACCCGCGATTACTACCGCAAGCGCGGCTTCGAAGATAGGAAACTGTATCAGACGAAAGAACTGAGTGCTGAGGATTGAGAGGAAGTAATGCGCAGTCAGCCTCGCGCATGATCAAGAATCACGCAATACTCGTCGCCGTTCTTTCTCAGTCCTCAGTCCTCGAACCTCAGTCCTTTGTTGTATGGTATCATACTCGCGGACATCGCATCGGACGAGGCGGGCATGAACCAACTTGGAGCAGCGGAAAGGCGACGGCGGAACCTGCGTATCCTGCTGTTTTCGATCATTTTGGGGACGCTGCCGCTCTATTGTCTCGGCTTTCTGCTCTGGGGAACCGCTCCGCAGCGCATCGCGGGCACGACGCCGACCAACCTCCCGGCGACCGCCTTCAGCACGCTGGAACCCAGCGCCACCAACGTCCTGTTCCCCAGCCTGACGCCGTTCCAGTTCCCGACCCAGAATGTGCCGACGCCGTTCGTGCCGACCTACTATCCGCCGCCAGTGACGCGCTTCCTCTCGCCGACCTACAGCTACTTCCCGACCGCGACCTTCTACAGCTTCCCGACGCCGACCAACGCGCCAACGCTCACGCCCTACCCGACGCTGACGCCGATCCCGACCGATACGCCGATCCCGATCCCGACCTATGCGCCCCCGACCGATACGCCGCTGCCTTCGGCGACGCCCATCCCGACCGATACCCCGGAAATGACCGAGACGCCGACTGACACGGCGATCCCGTTTGAAACCATCCAGTGAGGAGCAGTCCCGTGTTTGACGTGAAAGCGCACTTGAAAAAGCTGGTCGAAATCTACGCGCCCTCCGGCTACGAAGCGCCGATCCGCGACCTGCTGCGGCAGGAATGGGCGGACTTGACCGACAGCATGGAAACCGACAAGCTCGGCAGCCTGATCGGGATCAAGCGGGCGACCCAGCCGGTTGACCCGCCGCGCCGGATCATGCTGGCGGCGCACATGGACGAGATCGGCTTGATGGTGCGCGCGGTGCAGGACGGCTTCCTCTTCGTCCACCGCATCAGCGGGGTGGACAACCGGATCATGCCGTCGCAGCCGGTGATCGTGCATGGGCGGCGCGAGCTGCCCGGCTTGGTCGCCAGCACGCCGCCGCACTTGCTGACGGCGGAGCAGCGCCAGAAATATCCCTCGTTCGACGACCTGATCGTGGACGTGGGCTTGCCCGCCGAGGAAGTCGCGGCGCTGGTGCGAATCGGCGATCTGATCACGCCGGATGCGTCGCTGCTGGAACTGAACGGCACGCGGGTCGCCGGGAAAGCGATGGACGACCGCGCCTGCGTCGCCGCCGTGACCGCCTGCCTGTACGAGCTTCAGTCGCTCCAGCACCGCTGGGACGTGTACGCGGTCGCTACCGTGCAGGAAGAAACCGGACTCTACGGCGCGCAGACCGCCGCTTACGCCGTCAAGCCTGACCTTGCCATCGCGCTGGATGTGACTTTCGCCAGTCAGCCGGGCGTGGATGCCGATACCGCCAGCGAGATCGGCGGCGGGCCGGTGATCTCGCTGGGTCCGAATTTCCATACCAAGCTGGTCGAGCAGATCAAGGAGACGGCGCGGCAGGGTGAACTCAAGTTTCAAGAGGACACTATCCCCGGCGCGAGCGGCACCGATGCATGGTCGATTCAGGTGGCGCGGGAGGGCATCCCGACGGCGCTGCTGGGCATCGCCATCCGCAACATGCACTCGCCCATCGAGACGCTCGACCTCAAGGACATCACGCGAACCGGGCACTTGATGGCGCAGTTCATCGCCGGGCTGGACGCCGATTTCCTCACGGCGATTGATTGGGACGATCTGAAAGCCGCCCAAGCCTCCTAAGCCCCTCCCCTTCGCATATGCTTGTAGGGGTGAACCCGTGTGTTCGCCCCAAGCACGGGCGGACACGTGGGTCTGCCCTCAATTGGCTCGCCTGAGACCAGTGACGGCAGAGGAATGTCACCAGCAAGTGGTGACGTTCATCAGTATCCGTTTGCCCACTCCGCCCCGACATAATGGCAAAGCGATCTTTGTCAGCCGCAACTGTAGGTTTGGGGAGAACATCATGAGCGAGTTTCAGTTTATCGTCGTCGGGGCAGGCGCGGGCGGCGCGGTGATGGCGAACCGCCTGAGCGAAAATCCTGACATCAGCGTCCTCCTATTGGAAGCTGGCAGCCCCAAGATTCCTGATGATGTGCGCAATCCGTCGGTGTGGTTCCGGCTGCTCGGCTCCGACATCGACTGGCATTATCGCAGCGTGCCCCAGCCCGGTCTGAACGGGCGGCAAACCCTCGAGCCGCGCGGCAAGCTCCCCGGCGGGTCGAGCAGCATATATCTGATGATGCACATTCGCGGGCACGTCTCCGACTTCGACAATTGGGCATACAGCGGCGCGCCCGGCTGGTCGTATGCGGACGCGCTGCCCTACTTCAAGAAGGTCGAGGATCAGGAGGACGACACCAGCCCATGGGCGGGTCACGGCGGCATGATGAGCGTGATCAACGCCGGGAAGCACGACCCGAATCCGACCTCCCGCGCGTTCATCGACGCCTGCCTCGAACTCGGCTTCCCGCCGACCGACGACTTCAACGGTCCCAACATGGAAGGCGCGGGCTGGCACCACATCAACGTGAAGGACGGCAAGCGTCACGCCGCCAATGAAGCCTATCTGGAGCCGTTTTTGGGCGTGCGCCCCAATTTGACCATGTACACCAACGCGCAGGCGACCAAGCTGCTGTTCGAGGGCAAGCGCTGCGTGGGCGTGGAATATGCTCAGGACGGCGAACTCAAGAGCGTTCGATGCAGCGGCGAGGTGATCGTCTGCGGCGGTGCGATTGAATCGCCCAAGCTGCTGCTGCTCTCCGGCATCGGCAATCCCGAACAATTGCGACAGTTCGACATCCCGGTGATTTCGGACGTGCCCGGCGTGGGCGAGAACTTCCATAACCACGTGCTGACCGGGCTGATCTACGAGTGCAAGCAGCCAGTCCCCGCCGGAAAGCAGAACCTTTCGGAAAGCGCTCTATTCTGCAAATCCGAGCCGGGTTGGATAGGTCCCGACCTTCAGATGGGGTTCGTCCACGTGCCCTTCAACATCATCATCGGGCAGGGACACCCGAACTCGGTCAGCATTCTGCCGGGCGTGGTGCGCCCGCTCTCGCGCGGGTGGCTGCGGCTGGCGAGCGCCGATCCGCTGGACAAGCCGCTGATCAACCCGAACTATCTGGGCAATCATTCCGATCTGGTGCGGCTGAAGGATGCGGTCAAGCTGGGGCGCGAGATTTTCCACGCCCGCGCGTTCTCGGACTGGATCGGCGAGGAACTGATGCCCGGCGATTCGGTGCAGAGCGAAGCCGAACTGCTGGAATTCACCAAGAACAACGCCGACTCGTACCACCATCAGGCGGGGTCGTGCAAGATGGGGCTGGACAACATGGCGGTGGTCGATCCGCAGCTTCGGGTGTACGGCGTCGAGGGGCTGCGCGTCGCCGACGCCAGCGTGATGCCGGTGGTGCCGTCGGGCAACTGCCACGCCGGGATCATGATGATCGCCGAGCGCGGCGCGGACTTGATCAAGCAGGAACACGGGATCAGCAGCGCGAGCGCGGTCGCCGCCAACTGAGGGGCAGCGCCTTCAGGCGAATGCAACCAGAGGCTTAAAGCTACTCTGCGGCAACGAGGTCTTTTGTAGGGGCAGACCCGTGTGTCTGCCCCCGTTTGGGCGCACACGTAGGGACGCCCCTACAAGCCCGGTTGGCTGATAGCAGTCGCCCACTTCGATGCACGGCGAGATGATCGGCAATTTGACCGCAGACGGCGGCGTTTCCTGCAACGTGACCATCCTGTTCGCCACCAGTCACCGCTGAGTTTCCCCGGAGAATGCCGCACTTCATAGCGGCATTCTCCACCCAAACTGAATCCGACTATTTGCCTTAAATCGCCTATAATCAGAGCATCCCGGTGATCATGAGGCACGATCATGCAGCATTTGAACACGCTCTCGCAGTTGGTCAGTGCGGCATCGACGGTGGCGGAACTGGCGCGCACGTCGCAAAGCTACACGTTCGCGGTCAGCAGCGGCACGACCTGCTACGTCCACGTCGCGGGCGGCGAGGTGCGGGTCGCGCGCCAGAGCGCGCCGACGGTCGAGATCATGGCGCTGCTGCAAGCGCCGTTCGGCTGGCGACTCTCCGCCGAGCAGGACGACGCCGGAGTTTACTTCGTGGCGCTGCGCCGCCCGCTGGTGGGCGCGATGGCGTGGGGCAGCGTGCTGGTCACACTCCCCGACGATGCCTATCTCGCGCTGCGGCTGGAGCATACGCGGCTGTGCCTCGAAAACCTCGACGGCGTGCTGGAACTCCCGCCGCAGACCACCGTCCTCCAACTGGCGGCGAAATCCGCGACCTAGTGCTATAGCCGAAGAATATAACTTGTGATACGATGAAATTGAATAGTATTTGATTCGTCCTCGCTTCGCCGCTTGCGCCGACGCACTTAGTGCTTCAAGGAAAAAGGTTTATGAACGTTTTGACGTACATCATCGGCTGGCTGATCGGCGTGATTGCGATTATCATCGGCGCGGCGATTCCGGGAGTGCCCATCCCGCCAAAATGGTGGCTGGCGTTCGGAATTGCGACGGTAATTTCGGTCACGTGGGTCGCGCTGTGGCATGGCGAAGGCGAAACCTACTTCGACATCAGCACGCGGACGCTGTGGGCGAAATTCTCGCATCTGGCGGAGTGGGCGACCATCCCGGTGATCATCATCTACATCGTCTGCTTCGTGATCGCCGCCATCATCGCGTAAGGCTGCGCGCGGCATTAAACTTGAGGCGCAGGTGCAGCCTGTGCGAAACTGCGTTTCGCCCGGCTGCCTGACTGCGCCTTTTTGAGTTTGGATTCAAATCGCCGTTGCCAGATAGGACGGCAGCAGTTATTATCATCGCTATCTGTTTTATTCATCTCGTCAGGAGCGTGGAAACTCATGTCCACTGCAATTTCCGAGCGCGGCTACGCGCATCCAGAGGTGCTGGTTTCGACAAGCTGGGTCGCGGAGCATCTGGATGATCCCGGCGTGCGCATTGTCGAATCCAACGAAGACCCACTGCTCTATGCTTCCGGGCACATCCCCGGTGCGGTACAGGTCGATTGGACCCATGACCTGAACGATCCGCTGCGGCGCGATTACCTTCAAAAAGCCGGGTTTGAGGCGCTGATGTCCCGTATCGGCGCGACCCACGACACGATGGTGGTGTTCTACGGGGACAAGAACAACTGGTGGGCAACCTATGCCTTCTGGGTATTCCAGTTGTTCGGTCACACCAACGCAAAAGTGATGGACGGCGGTCGCGCGAAGTGGGAGCGCGAAGGTCGCCCGATGACCCGCACCGTCCCCGAATACACGCCCACCTCGTACACCGCGCCGGAGCGCGACGACGGCGAAATCCGCGCTTTCCGCGATGAAGTGCTGGAACACGAGCTGGCGGGCAATCCGCTGATCGACGTGCGCAGCCCCGCCGAATACAGCGGCGAGCGCCTGCACATGCCCGATTACCCCAACGAGGGCGCGCTGCGCGGTGGGCACATCCCCGGCGCGAAGAACGTCCCGTGGAGCAAAGCGGTCAACCCGGACGACGGCACCTTCCGCCCCGCCAGCGAACTCAAGAACCTGTACGAGCAGGAACAGGGCTTGAGTCCGAATCAGGACGTGATCACCTACTGCCGGATTGGGGAGCGCAGCAGTCACACGTGGTTCGTGCTGCACTATCTGCTGGGCTACCCCAACGTCCGCAACTACGACGGCAGTTGGACCGAATACGGCAATCTGGTCAACGTGCCGATTGAGCGATGAACGAGTATCCTGAAAAACTCGCCGAACTGGTCGCGGATATGGCATCGATCACGGATCGATACGAGCGCGCCGATCTGCTGATCGAGATGGCGGATCGGTTCGACGAGGTGAAAGTCCCGCCGACGCTGGCGACTCCGCCTTACGACCAGCGCCACAAAGCGCCCGCCTGCGAATCCGATGCCTACGTGTGGGCGGTGGATCAGCCGGACGGCACGCTGCGCTACTACTTCGACGTGCTGAATCCGCAGGGCTTGTCAGCGATGGCGATGTCGGTGATTCTGGGCGAAACTGTGTCCGGTCAGCCGCTGGATCAGGTGATCAAGGTCTCCGATAACGTCGTGTTCGACATTTTCGGCAGGGAACTCTCAATGGGCAAAGGCGCGGGCTTGATGGGCATCCTCGCGCTGGTGCGCGCCGAGGCTCGCCGCCGCTTGCAGCAGAATTGAGCCATCCACAAATTTGGGGAGGGGCAGGTTTGAAACGAATGGTGCTAGTTTGAGGTTCTAAAGGGACGGCGCTGGCTCTGTAGGGGCACGATATATCGTGCCCCTACGAAAATCTTCCCTCAAATCTGAACTGGCACCAAAGATTTGAAACCTGCCCCTACGCTATAATCGTCCCTGATATTGAGCAGGAGCAGAGCCGATGACCGCGTACAACGTCACCGCCGCGCACATCACCGAGACGCCGGGCGTCTGCGGGGGAAAGCCATGCATCGCCGGGCGGCGAATCCGCGTGCAGGATGTGTACGTCTGGCACGAAACGCTCGGCACGAGCGCCGAGGAAATCGCCAGCGAATACAACTTATCCCTGACTTAGGTCTATGCCGCGCTGACGTTCGCTTTTGAACACCTCGCAGAGATTCGAGAGGCGATTCATCAAACCGATTTAAATATTGAGGAATTTAAGGAAGTTTACGCATCGAAGCTGAAACACCTGCCGAGTGATGATCTAAAGGAATAAAACTCATGCCTAAAGTAGTGGTGACGGGGGGAAGCGGGAAAGCCGGGCGCGCGGTGGTGCGCGATCTGCTGGATCACGGCTACGACGTGCTGAACGTGGACATCGCGCCGCCTGCCGAGCAAATTTCGCCGTTTCTGCGCGCCGACCTGACCCAGTACGGTGAGGCGGTCGAGGTGCTGCAAGGCGCGGACATGGTGGTGCATCTGGCGGCGATCCCCGCGCCGGGGCTGTTCACCGAGGAACACACCTTCCGGGTCAACAGCGCGCTGAATTTCAACGTGTTTCAGGCAGCGGTGTCGCTAGGCTTGAAGCGGGTGGTCTGGGCGAGCAGCGAGACCACGCTCGGCTTGCCCTTCGACCGGGAGAAGCCGAAATACGCGCCGATTGACGAGCAGCATCCGCTCTATCCCGAATCCAGCTACGCGCTCTCGAAGGTGCTGGGCGAGGTGATGGCGCAGCAGATGAACCGCTGGAGCGGCATCCCGTTCGTCAACCTGCGGATTTCAAACATCATGGAGCCGCAGGATTACCAGCGCTTCCCCGGCTTCTGGAACGACCCGACCATTCGCAAATGGAATCTGTGGGGCTACGTGGACGCGCGCGACGTGGCGCAAGCCTGCCGCCTCGGATTAGAAGCGGAGACCACCGGCGCGGAGTCGTTCATCACCGCCGCCGCCGATACCTGCATGACCCGAACCAACACCGAATTGATGGAAGCGGTCTATCCCGGCGTCCCGCTGCACCCGGAGGTGGGCGATCACGACACGCTGCTGAGCATCGACAAGGCGCGGCGGGTGCTGGGCTACGAGCCGCAGCATTCATGGCGTAAATACCTCACCGTATGACCCGCCGCGACCTGCTGCTGCTGATTTTGGCGTTCCTGATCACGCGCGCGGGGATCACGGCGGCGGGCGTGCTGTCGATGCGCTTTCTGCCCTCCACCGAAGGCGAAGCCTACACCCACCTGCTCGACGGCGGCGCGGGGCTGGACATGTGGTATCGCTGGGACGCGGGTTTCTACGCGACCATCGCCACCTACGGCTATGATTGGGTGAACGAGCAGCGTCCGGCGGACGACATGGCGTTTCTGCCGCTCTACCCGCTGGCGATCCACGCGGTCAGCGGCATTACGCCGATGGGCTGCCTCGCCTCGCCCTATTTGAGTACCTGCGCGACCGTCGGCGGGCTGGCGGTCTCCAACGTCGCGCTGCTGATCGCGCTGCTGCTGCTGTTCGATCTGGCGCTAAAGCACTTCGGCAAGTCGACCGCGTGGCGGGCGGTGCTGCTGCTGCTGGTTTCGCCGATCAGCATTTATCTCTCCGGCGTGTACACCGAATCGCTGTTTCTGCTGCTCTCGCTGCTGACCTTTTGGCTGCTGGAGCAAGATCGCTTCGTGCTGGCGGTGCTGGCGGCGGCGCTCGCCTGCCTGACCCGCTCGGTGGGCGTGGCGCTGTTTCTACCGCTGCTGTGGGTCGCATGGAGATCGCCCCTCACCCCGGCTGACCTTCGGTCAGCCTTCCCCTCTCCCACGCAAGCGCCTGTAGGGGCGGGTCTAAGACCTGCCCCTACGAAGCAAAACCCCGCCGGAGTTGGGGAAGGATCGAATGCCCTGCGCCCCTACCGGATTGTGCTGGCGTTCATTCCGCCGCTGATCTTTGGGGGATACATCCTGCTGGCGGGAGTCAGCGTGGGCGACCCACTGGCGTACTTCAAGACTTACAACGCCACTTGGGGACGCCCCGCCGGGAACGCGATTCAGGCGTTCACCGCCTACTTCAGCGGCGAATCGGTCAGCTTCTTGGGCTGGCGGCTTTCGTGGCTCGACCTGATCCTCACGCTGTTCTATCTGGCGCTGGCGGCGATCCTGCTGGCGCGCGAAAAGACGCGCAGGTGGGGATTGTTTGCGCTGGTCGCGCTGCTGATCCCGATTGCCAGCGGCACGCTGATCGGGATGCCCCGTTACGGCGCGGTGATCTTCCCGTTTTACGTGCTGTTGGGCGGCTGGGCGGATCGCTGGTACAAGCAGGTGATCCTGTACGGCGGATCGGCGCTGCTGGCGCTGCTGTTCCTCAGCCGATTCGTGACGTGGCGCTGGATTGCGTAGCCCAAACGTTGATCATGTATCGGTATGAAATGCGCATAAAATAGGGCAAGGGGCGCAACCGTCAAGGGGGACGTGTGATCTCGGAAACTGGGCTGGACAGCCAAACTGTCCTCGACGCGCTGAGTCAGGGCATCCTGATCTTCGACAACGCGAACCGTCTGGTGCAGGAGAATGCGGCGGCGCACGCCATCCTCGGCGCCGACCTGAAGCTAATTCGCTCGGAAGGCTGGGCGGCGGCGGCGATGCTGTTCAACACCCGGCTGACCGATCCGACCAAGATGGTGGAGACCGCCCGGACGGTTGCGGACGAATCCGGCAAGCCGGTGCGGTTTCACATGTATCGCTCCGGCGAGCGGGTGCCCTGCTGGATTTCGACCCTGCGCCGCGACGAATCCGCCGAAACCTACACCATGATCACGATTGAGACGCCCGATTGGACCGCGATTGCCGACCTCTCCGAGAAATATCTCGACGAGGTGCGCGAGGTGGTCACGGCGACGCATGGGCACGCGCAGTTGATCGACCAGAGCTTGATCCGCGCTAAGCCTACCGACACGGCGGAGCAGTTGGGCAAGCGCATCGGCGGCTTCACGCGGGTGATCGACATGCACATGATCCGGTTGCTGGCGCTCACCGATCTGGTCGAGCGGCTGGAGCGGGTCCGCACCGGCGCGGTGCGGGAACTGATCCACCAGAAAACCCGGCGGGTCGTGCTGTACGATTTCATGGAGGATTTTCTAGAAGGGCTGAGCGAAACCGATCTGGTCGATCCCGAAAGCAGCGCGGGCGACCTTCGCCAGCGGATATTTACGGTGATCCCGCAGAAGGTCGCCATCGCCACCGCGCCGGACGCCCTCGCGCAAGTCTTGCGGGACATTCTGCGCAATGCTATCATGTACAGTATGCGCGGGACGCCGATCAAGATTGTCGCCTACGGCAACCGGGAAAGCAGCGTTCAGATCGACGTGATTGACGAAGGTTGCGGCATCCGCGCGACCGAAAGCGAACGGGTTTTTCTGCCGTTTACCCGCTCGCGCCAGCCGCAAGTGATGGGCGAATTCGGCTACGGCTTAAGTCTGTACCTGTGCAGGAACGAGGTCGAAGTGATGAACGGGCGCATCTGGTTCGAAAGCGAAGAGGGCGTCGGCACCACCTTCAGCTTGAAGCTGCCCGCGTGGCGCGACACCAGCCGTCTGTTCGCTTCGTCTTCTGAAGGCTAATTTACGCCGCGCCTGCACCGTCGTGAGGACTGCACGCCTCCCGGTCAGGGGAGGCGTTTTTGTTTGGGGAGGACACGGGCATGTTGGAATTCCTGAGATCACTCACGCCGGAGTTCTTCAGCACGCTGGTGATCGTGGTGATTATCATCGGGCTGGCGTTCGCGGTCGTGCGGCTGTATATCGATTTCACCCGTCCGCTGCCACCCGACGACGAGGACGACGAAGATACGCGACCGAATGCACCCGTAAAGTGAAAATTTGCATCCATCCAAATTTCTTGTAGGGGCGCACCCATGTGTGCGCCGGATTGGGCAGACACATAGGTCTGCCCCTACAAAAGACATGTTCGCAACAGAGCAGTGGAAAGTTAATAGGGAACAGCAGCGTTTAGCTTTTAACTTTCTACTTGGCACTTATTTTGCGCAAAGGAGACGCAATCATGCTCGACATCACCCTGATCCGCGAGAAGCCGGAATGGGTCAAACAACAAATCCTGAAGCTCAACGATCCTGAAGCCGCCGCCCGCGTCGATTCCATCGTCGCGCTGGATCAGCAGCGCCGCGCCCTGCTCACCGAATCGGAGACGATACAGGCGGCGCGCAATAAGCTGAACAAGGGAATCGGGCGGCTGAGAGGCGATAGAAACCTCGACGACGCGATCCGCGCCACCCGCGCAGTGGAGGCGGCTCGGCTGATTGAAGCCGGGGATTACGACGCCGCGTTGGAGATGTTGAGCAGCAACGTGCAGATGACGCCGGACGCCGACGTTAATCCCGATACCGCGCTGGCGAGCCTGATGAGCAAGCTGGGCGCGCTGGGGGAGCGGGTCGAGGCGATCAACGCGCAGGTGAAGGGGGTCGAAGCCGAGCTAGAAGAAAATCTGCTCTGGCTGCCCAATCTGCCGCACGAGAGCGTCCCGGTGTTCGACAGCGAGGAAGATAACGTCGCGTGGACGCCGGAAGGCAGTTTCTACGAGTTCGACTTTCAGCCCAAAGCGCATTGGGATTTGGGACCGGAACTGGGCATCATCGACTTCGAGCGCGGGGTCAAGCTGGCAGGGACGCGGGCATACGTCCTCAAGGGGATGGGCGCGCGCTTGCAGCGGGCGCTGATCGACTTCTTCCTCGACATGGCGCTGGCGAAGGGCTTTCAAGAACTGTACCTGCCCTATCTGGTCAAAGAGGACATGCTCTACGGCTCGGCTCAGTTCCCCAAATTCCGGGATCAGGTCTACTTCGACGCGGACGCCGACCTGTATCTGCTGCCCACCGCCGAGGTCGCCATCACCAATCTGCACGGCGACGAGATTCTGGACGAGGCGCAGCTTCCGCTGTACTACGTCGCACACACGCCCTGTTTTCGGCGGGAAAAGACCAGCGCCGGGCGCGACGTGCGCGGCATCAAGCGAGTCCATCAGTTCGAGAAAGTCGAAATGTACAAATTCACCTCGCCGGAGACCAGCTACGCGGAATTGGAATCGCTGGTCGAAGCCGCCAGCGACCTCTGCCGGGCGCTCAAGCTGCCCTTCCGCCGTCTGGAGATCGTCACGGGCGACCTCGGCTTCAGCGCCAGCAAGAAATACGACATCGAGATTTATTCGCCGGGCTGCGACGAGTGGCTGGAAGTCAGCTCGTGCAGCAATACCGAGTCATTTCAGGCGCGGCGGGCGAACATCAAGTACCGCGCCGAGGGGCAGAAAAAAACCCAGTATGTCCACACGCTCAACGGGAGCGGCTTGGCGACCCCCCGCGTGATCATCGCCATTCTGGAAAATTATCAGCAGGCGGACGGCAGCGTGATCGTCCCGGAAGTTCTACGCCCGTACATGGGCGGCGCGGAGGTGATTCGCAAGGGGTAACTAACCGGGAAAGCGACCGAGTCGCGCCAATCGGCGGCGCTCCTCGACGCGCTGCTCGTCGTTCAGGCGAAGCAGACGCACCGCGATTCGCGCCTGCGGCGTCAATGGTCGAATGACGCCCGCATCGACGCGAAAATGCTCCGTCCATAAGTCGCGGCGGGGGTGAAACAGGGCGACAATTTCCCCCGTGACCGGACCAATCGAACATAGATCGCTGCCTTTATAGCGGTTGCAATCGGCACAACTGAGGCAAAGATTGGCTTCGGTGGTCTCGCCGCCGTGCTTTTCGGCATAGATGTGATCGACTTGATGCGACCAAAACGCATCTCCTTCGCCCAGTAGACAGTACTCGCAGCGCCCCTGCGCGCGATCCCGCACCTGCCGGCGGAGTTCCTGCGGAACGTGGGTCATGGCTGGGTGAGCTTTTCACGCGCCTTGATCTTCAGCATTCGCATGAAGTGCTCGATATTGAGGTACTCGTCGAGCTCGACCTGCTCTTCTTTGGTGAGGCGGTCGCTCTGGTTGACTTCCAGCAGGTAGCGCAAATGCTCCTCCGCTTCCTCAGATGGGTGAAAGTCGATGATCTGCTCCGGGGTCGGCTGCGACATCAGAAATTCGTAGAATTCATCTTGGGGTGAGACGTATTTGATCGCCACGCGATTCCTCCTGCCCTCGAATCATTATAACCGAGTCGAAAGCATTCGCTAAAGCAGTAGTAAGGGCACGGCGCGTTGTGTCGCTACAGTAGATCAAACAGGGCGCACGGCGGTGCGCCCCTACGAGAATCTGTCTTGGATAGCAGTAGGGGCGGGTCTGAGACCCGCCCCTACTGAAGTTGTCGCAAATCCTCAGCCCGCCGTCGCTTCGGAGTCCTGCTGGATGACGCCGCAGGCTTCGCGCGCGCCGCTGTCGCCGGATTTCAGGGTGTCGCTGTCTGGCTGCGCGGCGTAGCGCGAGGGGATGTTGGCGAAGTTATCCGCGCCCGCGTGGATCACGACCGCGCTGCCGTCGCCGTCGAACAGATCGCTCAACTGGAAGCGGTCGGTCACGGTCATGAGGTCGCCGGTGCCGTCGGCATTGACCAGAATCACGGGGAGATCGCCCGCGTGCGCGGGATGATCGGCGTTGGCGGGGTCGAAATGACCGCCCGCCGAGGCGAAGGGCGTATCGCCGCTGGGATCACACTGCCCGACGCTGTGAATGTGGAAGCCGTGAAAGCCGGGCGTCAGGCTGTTGACCTGCGCCAGAATCACAACTTTGCCATCGTCGCGCTGGGAAAAAGTCACCTGACCGACGGTGTTGCCGTTCACGTCTTGGAGCATGGCGGTCGCGCCCGCCTGCTGCATGGAGGGGGTTTCGGTGGCGTCCTGCGCCGCTGCGGCGGTCACGCCCAAGACCAAAAGCAAAAGCAAGCTGGTCAGTATCCATTTTCGATTCATGCTGACACTCCTTTTCGCTCATTTGGGGCGGTCGAATGCCCCGCCACAGGCTGAGGATATGTCAACTGTAATTACGTGTCAAGCAATTTTACTTGAGCGTTCGGTGAGAAGCGTTAGCGCCAGCGAAGGATGCGGAAGCGCACCAGCACCGCGCCGATCACCAGCAAGGCGGGCGCGACGCAGCAGGCAAGCTGCGCGATCAAGCCGCCGCGCGCCCCGGCGAATACCCAGAGCGTCGCCAAGCCTTCCAGCAGAAAAGTGTAGAGGAAATTCCACGCGGGGATGACCAGATTGTCGATGAAGGCTTCGATGGCATTCTGGCTGGTGGGCGACGGCTGCGGATTCTGGATCACGGTTTGCGCGGGAATTGGGGTGAGCAGATTTCCGGGCGTCGGCGTGATCACCACCGCCTGCGCGCCAAAGGGCGCAAAGGTGGGCGCGCGGTAAGGGGTTGGCGGGACGTAGACGGTCGGCGGCAGCGGCGTGAGCGTCGCCGCGCCAGTGGATTCAAGATTGCAGCCCGCCAGCAGCGGGAGCAGGAGAAGCGGAATGATCAGGATGAATTGTCGCATGGCTCCCCAGTTCGACGATGGACGGCGCACAGCCCAATCATAATTACAAAGCGCATAAATGGGAAGGGGAAATGCTTTCGCCGGAGACTCAAAGCCTCCGGCTATGAAACCAAGCCGCGGGAGAACAGCGGGATTAGCCGAAGATGACGTACTGCTTCAGGAAATCCAGCGTGAGGTTGTAGTAGCGCTCAATCGTCTCCGGCTTGCGGAAGCCGTGCCCCTCGCCCGCGAACACGTGATACTCGTGGGGGACACCGTGCCGCCGCAGCGCCGCGACGATGCTGTCCGCCTGCGCTTTGGGCACCACCGGATCGTCCTCGCCCTGAAACAGGATCACGGCGTCTTTGATGCGCTCGGCGTGGAACAGCGGCGAACGCTCGCGGTAGAGCGCTTCGGCTTCGGGAAGCTCGCCCAGCAGCATGTCCGAGTAGCGGGATTCGAACTTCCAGTCAGTGTTCAGCGCGAGTGTGAACTGGTTGGAAATCCCGTAGAGGCAGACTCCCGCCCGCCAGAATCCCGGCTTGTCCACCAGCGATTGCAGCACGGTATAGCCGCCCGCGCTGCCGCCCAGAATGACCAGCCGCCGCGCATCCGCTAAGCCCTGATCGACCAGATGCTGCGCGCCGCTGGCGCTGTCCTCCACGTCGTAGCTGCCCCACGCATGAAGCAGCTTATCTTGATAGGCTTTGCCGTAGCCGGTGCCCCCGCGATGGTTGACTTCGAGGAAAGCGAAGCCGCGCGTGGCGTAGAACTGGGCTTCGGCGGAGAAGCTCGCCGGGGTCTGGCTGGTGGGTCCGCCGTGAACCTTGACCACCAGCGGAGGCGCGCCGCTGCTGGTGAACTCGGCGCTTTTGGGGGCGTAATAAAGCCCGTAGACCGTCCCGCCGTCGTGCCCCGCCCACGAGATCGGCTGCGATTCGGCGTAGAGGCTCATGAGCATTTCCGAGCGGCTGCGCTTGCGAACCCACTCCGCCTCGTCCTGATCGACGATCACCTGAATGGACGGCGGATCGCTGGGCTGAGACAGCGTCGGCACGATCTCCTGTTCGACTTCGCAGGTGATCAGGCGCTCCGGGATGGTGCTGGCGGACACCAGCAGCGCGACCTCGCCGCGCACGGGCGAAGCGGCGATCTGCGCGAGATTGCCGTAGGCGTCGAGCGCCGTGACGCGGCGCAGCTTGTGGGTGCCGATCTCGCAGCGCCACAGGCTGCGGCGGCTCTCCTGATTGCGAATGAAGTAGATAGCTCTGCCGTCGTGCGACCACGCATAGGTACGCACGCCCTGATTCCACGCCGGAGTCGAATCTTCGGCGGGCGCGTCGGTGAGCTGGGTGTGAGTTCCGGCGGCGAGGTCGTACAGGTAAAGCTGCCACCAGCCAGTTTGATCACTGGCGTAGGCGAGCGTGCGTCCATCGGGCGAGAATTCAGGCTGCACGACCGAGGTGTGTTCATCCCCGGCGAGGGTATCAAGATGCTCGACCGCAGGCACGCCGTCCGAGCCGATTTGCAGGTGGGCAAGCTGCAAGCGGGTGCCGTCCCACGGCATCTGCGGCTGATCCCACACGACGTAGGCGATCTGCGTCCCATCGGGACTCCACACCGGCTGCATAACGAAATCGGTGCCGTAGGCGAGCTTGCGCGGGAAGATCGCGCCGTCGGTATCCACCAACGCCAGCCCATCGACGTTTTCGGCGCTGTGAACGTAGACGATCCATTTGCCGTCGGGCGAGACGCGGGGCGAGGCTGCCGCCCCGAAAGCGGGCGTGATCGGCTGGGGCAGACCGCCGTCGAGCGAGAGGCGGTAAAGCCGCCCGCCGTTCCCGGCGAAATAGACGACGCCGTTGGAGACGGTGAACTCACCGCCGCCGTAGCCGACGCGCCCGCGCACCGACATTTCGCCGTCGGTCAGGTCACGGGGCGCCTGCGCGCCGCTCTGCGCGACCAGCGTGTTGATCGCGCCGCGCCGCTCCAGCCAGAGCAAGGTGTCGCCGTCCCACTGCACATCGACAAAATGCAGATCGCCAGCCACCATTTTGGGGCTGATGGGGCTGTCCCAAGTGCCATACATGCGCTTCTGCATGAAAGCTCCGGTACAACGGGCGCACAGCCGTGCGCCCCTACGTCAAGGCGCAAACACACGCAAAGAAAACGCCCCATTTTCATGGGGCGTTTGGGTGGCCGGTGTGGGGTGTAAGAATGTTTTTACTAACAAATCTATTTGAGTACCCCACACGTCCTAATTCGCTTGTCTATTGGTAGTATATGAAACCTGTACCCGAAAGTCAAACACTTTTTTCAGGCAGAATTCACAAATCAGGTTGTGGGTGGCGAGATTATCGCTAGTACGATTCATCACAAAATCAAGGTCAAAAATTGGGAGCGCTCTTTAAGAGTGGATTAAGCGTCATACGGCGAATAAAGCGTTTGCAAGCGTTGATGAAGCATTTATTTCTGCATTTTCACGTGGGATTCAGGCTGTGCTTATCCGGCGCTAATTTGGTATAGTTTGCACAAAAATATTGCGGCGCTGAAATGAACCTTTACCAATTTCAGATGAGATCGCACGGTGGGTACGGCAATACCATGCCCCTACCCTACCAAACACAAAAGCAGCATCGCCAAATAAAAACAGCAGGAGCGGTTTTGCTCCTGCTGTCCGTTTCCATTCTACAGGGCAGACGCGCAGGTCTGTCCCTAGAGAACTAGCTGTCGGCGCCCGGCGGAATGCTGCCCGGCTCGCTCTGCGCGAGCATCTCGCGTCCGAGGTCGCTGCGCGGCTGGTAGATCGGCGAAATGATCTCGACAATCGTGCCTTCGTCCGCCCAGTCGTAGAGCAGCTTGCCGTTGTCGTTGTCGGACATGATGCAGCCGTAGGTGAAGGGGCTGCCGGTCAAGCCATCGCCCAGATAGCGCCCGTTCGCCAGCAGCACCGCGCCGTGAAAACCGTTCATCAAGCCGGGCACGGCTTCGTAGATGCCCATGAACCAGTACATGGTCCACTGCGCGCAGCCGAGCGAACTGCACAGGTCGGAGCTGCCGCCCTTCGCCACCGGCTCGTGGTCGAGGATTTCGTAGATGCCGGGCGTGGTCGGGTCGGTGTTCATGCCCGACGAGATCAGCCAGCTAAAGACCGGCTTGCCGTCCTCATAAGCGACCAGCGACTGGGTTTTCAGGTTGACCACGATGCGCTTGTTGGGCACCGGGTCGACGGGAATGGTGATGTCCGGCGAGGGCAGATTGATCACATCGCCCACGTAGAGCGGCTGATCCCAGTCGCGTCCCGGATTCGCCAACTGAAGCTGGAACATGGGGATGCCGTTCGCGCGGGCAATCGAGTAGCCAGTATCCCCCGCCTCAACCGTGTAGGTGGACGAGCGGTAATGCACCCGCAGATCAACCTCGCTTTGCATCCCGACGATGGCTGCCTGCATCTTCTGTATAGTGTCCATCGGCTCAATGTAGCGCAGCGGATTGGACTTTGCCAGCGAGTCGGTTTGCGCCTGCACGAAGGGCGCGAAAGCGTCCTCGCGCAGCCCCAGACCGTCCTTGTTCACTTCCAGCCACGAAGTCAGGGTATCGCGGTCGGTCGTCCACGCGAAATGCTCGTCGGTGAAGGGATCGTAGCCGTTGAGGAGGAAGTTCTGCGAGGTGAACACCCGCGCCTGATCCAGATAGGGCGACGGATCGCTCGCGTCGGGCGGCGTCGTGGTCATCACCAAATCAAACTTGCCGGTCGCGCCGACCAGCGCCAGATTATTCTGAAGGTTCGCCATAGTTGCGGCAACGTCGAGGAAGCGCCCATCGGTGCCGGGTATCCCTACCAGCGTATCGCCGTCCCAGCGGAAGCCCGCGTTATAGGGCAGAATTTTCGATTCTTCGGTCAAGTCGAGAAGGAAATTTTGGGTGGTGATCACGTCCATGTTGACCACAGGCATCACGCCGTAGCCGAGCGGAAAGCCCGCCAGCCCAACGTTCCGCGCCTCGGTGACGGTCGCAGCGGCGTCCAGCGACAGCCCGATCTGCGCGGGCGTGGCTGACCAGACCCGGTCGCCGTCACGCAGTTGAATGTGGGTGCCGTTCGACCACTGGCTTTGAAGCGCCTGCGCCGCTTCCGCCGTCGTCATGTCGCCAACGTCGATGTTGAGCGCCCACACGTTGGGGAAAACCCGCCCGCCGAAGATGTGCGTCCCTAAGAACAGCCCGATCAGCGCCACGACCACACCAACCATACCGAACAGGATGATGGGCTTATGGCGGACGTACCAGAGCAGGTCACGGGTCACGATCACCGCCCGCCCCTTCAGCACCTCAGAGTTGACGCGACCGGGATCGCGCGGGGCACGGGACATCACAGGCTTTTCGAGGACAGCTTCGGGGGCGGGGGTGCTGCGCGTCACCATCTGCTTGCGCAGACGCGCCGCATAGCGCTCACGCGCTTGCCCACGCGGCTGGTGTCTTCGTTCAGGCTGGTAAACTTCCATCGTGGTTACTCTCTACCGTTAGCGCTGTTACTATTCTAAGGTATTTTTCTAATTTCGGTAAATTTATCTTGCCTCGGTACGATAATCGTTACGCGGCGGCGAAAACACGTCGATCACCAGCGAATCGACCAGCGCGCGCGCGCTATGCCGCACGCCGCTGGGGATAGCGTAGCTGTCTCCCGGCTGGCAGACATGCTGCTCGTCGCCGATCAGCAGCTCGATCTTGCCGTAAATGACGTAGCCGACCTGATCATTCATGTGGCTGTGTTCCGGCACCACCAAGTCGCGCTCGATGAAGAACTCGCAGAGCATTTCCTCGTCGGTGACTGCCATCGTGCGGCGGTGGACACCGGGCAGCATCTCGACCTGAAAAGCGTCTTTAGGCGTTACGAAATATCCATCTGCCATCGCTCACTTCCCCATTCCGTGTCGAATTGCGATGTATTATGGCGATCTAAGTCCGCTTTGTCGATCAATGGACTCATATTCGCTCGTATTAACGGCATTTTCAGATTAAAGACTCGTGATTTTTACAGATGTCCGTTTAAAATATAACGAGAGAGCCACGTGGGAAAAAACGCAACCAGATCGCAGCTATTGCGTTACAACTACTGACTCTGTCACAATTGGAAAATCGGGTTTGTTTTACTCTGAGGACGACGCTTGATGGCGCAGTGGGCAAACAAACACTTCATTTATGAAATCAACACTTGGGTATGGCTGAACACGCTCAGCCGCCGCTATAAAAAGAACATTACGCTCCAAAACGTCCCGGACGCCGCGCTGGACGAGATCGCGCGACCGGGGCTGGATATGATCTGGTTGATGGGCGTCTGGAAGCGCAGCGCGGCTGGACGTGAGAACGCTCTCAAATACAAGCACGAATACCGCTCCGCCCTGCCCGACCTGACCGACGACGACGTGATCGGCTCGGCTTACGCGGTCGCCGATTACGGGGTGGACGAGCGCATCGGCGGGCGCGCGGGCTTGGCGGCGCTGCGGAAGCGCCTGAAGAAGCGCGGACTCACGCTGATGCTGGACTTCGTGCCCAACCACGTCGCCACCGATCACCCGTGGCTGGACGAGCACCCGGAATACCTAATACAGGGCAAGCCGGATGACCTGAAGACTCGTTCGAGCGACTTCTTCCGCCACAAGACGCCAAACGGCAAATCGATCATCTTCGCACATGGGCGCGATCCGGTGTTCCCCGGCTGGTCGGATACGGCGCAGTTGAACGGCTTCGATCCGGGGCTGCGCGCGACCGCGGTGGAGACGCTGCTGGACATCGCCAGCCAGTGTGACGGCGTGCGCTGCGACATGGCGATGCTGCTGATGAACGACATCTTCGCCAGTACGTGGCGCGGCTACGTCGGCGCGAAGCCCGAAACCGATTACTGGCGTCAGATCATCCCGCAGATCAAGGCGGAATACCCGAACTTCATGTTCGTGGCGGAAGTCTACTGGAATAAAGAATACGACATCTTGCAGCAGGGCTTCGACTTCGCCTACGACAAGACGCTTTACGACCGCGTGGTCGAAGGCGACGTGCAAAAGCTGCGCCAGCATTTGATCGCCGACCTCGACTACCAGCAGCACATGATCCGCTTCATCGAAAATCACGACGAGCCGCGCGCCTATGCCCTGCTGGGCGAGGAGCGAAGCTGCGCCGCCGCCACGCTGATCTGCACGCTGCCGGGCGCGGCGCTGCTGCACGACGGTCAGCTGACCGGGCGGACGGTCAAGCTTCCGGTGCAGATCAAGCGGCAGCCGGACGAAGAACCGAATCGGTCGCTGGAACGCTACTACCTGCGCCTGCTGGAAGAAGTCCGCGACCCGATTTATCAACAGGGCGACTGGTATCTATTCGAGATGCGCCCCATCGCCGAAGGCAATTCCAGCCACCAAAATCTGCTGGCGTATGGCTGGTACGAGCGCGGCAAGGATTACCGCCTGATCGTGGTCAACCTGACGCCCTACCCGGCGCAGGGACGAGTCGATCTCTCGGCGTGGGCGTGGCTGGATGGCGATGCGTGGAAGCTCTACGATGTGACTGACAGCATGGAATACGAGCGCCCCGGCGGGATGATGACGAAGGAGGGACTGACGATTCTGCTTGACGCATACAAATCGCATGTCTTTCGTTTCGAGTCCGTCGAAGCTCTCCAAACCGCCGCTGCTGACTAGCACCGCGTTCCGCGTCCCGACGCTCAGCAACCGCCTGCGGTTGACGGCGCTCGGCTACGGCGGGATTCTATTGATCTGGTCAAGCCTTGAGGACAACACCATGCTCCCGGTGGCGCTGCTCGGCGGCGGGTTGGCGCTGCTGGGCATGATCCTGTGGATCACGCGGAACTACGGCGGCGCGAGCTTCACCCGGCGCTTGGCGCTGCTGGCGGCATCGCTGGTGGGCGCGGCGACCGGGCTGGCGGCGTCGCTCGCCACTGCCCTGCTGATGCTGATCAAGGACGGGCTGCACTCGCACGTCTTCCCCGATTATCCCTTCGGCATGTTGGTCGATACGCTGACGCGCGCGCCGCTGTGGGCGCTGGCGGGCATCCTCGCCGGGATCGGGCTGCTGCTGGCGTGGTGGGCGGTTCGCCCGCCCAGCGAATAAGCCGCCGTTACAATTTCCAACTTGTTGTAATATAGAACAACTAACGAACACGCTTATCCTTGCGCCGGGAATCGCGCCATGCCGCATGTTTTCATCAGCTACAGCACACAAGACGCCGCCTACGCGGACGCGCTCACCGAGAAGCTGCGCAGCGAAGGCTTCGACGTGTGGATCGACACGGATCAGCTTCGCAGCAGCTCCGACTGGTGGCGCTCGATTGTCTCGGCGATCTGGGAATGCAGCGCCTTCATCGTGATCCTTTCGCCCCATTCGGACGCCTCCGAGTGGGTGCAGCGCGAAATCGCCATCGCCGAACACAAAGACAAGCGCTGGTTTCCACTGCTGCTGAGCGGCGATCTGGATACCATCAACTGGCAGATATTCCTGCACACCCAGTACGAGGACGTGCGCAGCGGTCAACTGCCGCCGCCCAAATTCTACGACGAACTGGCGCAGGTCGCGGAACGCAAGGCGGTTCGCGGCACAAACGTGACGGAGGCACTGCCGGATTCCGCCCCGCCGCTGGCTGATCCCGCCGCTCAGCGCTTCCTCAACGATCCCCCCGCGCTGCATCCGCCGGGCACAAGACGCTGGCTGCCGATTGGCGCGCTGCTGGTCGTGCTGATCGTACTCGGCGGATTGGCGATCAGTCTGGCGCTGAATCCAGCGCCAAGCACCAGCACGGCGACGCCCCCGATTACGCAGCCAGCGACCAATGCTCCCACCATTCCGCCCGCTACGCACGCGGCAGCAACGACAGCAGCATCCGAAAACGGCGTGGTGACGGAAGGGATCGACGTTTCGCAGTACAACCCGAACATCGACTGGACGCAGGTGCGTCAAGCGGGCATCGCGTTCGCGTTCGCCCGCGCGACCTATGGCACTCTTCGCACCGATTCGGACTTTGCAGCCAACTGGCAGGGCATGGGGGACGCTCAGGTGATACGAGGCGCGTATCACACCTATCGCGCCGATGACGACGCCACCGATCAGGCGAACTATTTCCTCGCCGCGCTGGGTCAGGTCGATTATTCAGACGGCGACCTGCCTCCCGTGCTTGATTTGGTGACCAACAATCAGGATTACCGGGACAGCATCGCCTTCATGACCTCGATCATCACGTGGCTGAATACAGTTGAAGCGGCGACCGGACGCAAACCTATCCTTTACCTGAACCCATCCTTCTGGAACAACAGCGTCAGCGGTAGTCAGTTCGGCGGCTACCCGATCTGGATTGCAAACTACGGCGCGTCTACGCCGCTGGTTCCCAACGGCTGGGCAACGTGGACGTTTTGGCAGTACACCAACAACACCAGCGTGCCGGGAATCGCCACCCAAGTCGATGGCGACCGCTTCAACGGCTCGTTGGAGCAGCTTCAGGCGTTCATCGCGGGAACCGTGATCTCCAGCTAAGGCGCTCAATTCTGCACCGGCTGCAAGAGATACTGCCCGTTCTGGCTCTCCGCGACCCAGCCTTGCAGCCCGCCGATCTTCACCTGCCACCACACCACGCCGGTCGGGTCGCAGTTGGGTCCCGACACCACGTCGAAGACCTGCGTGGTGATCTGGGTGATGATGTTGGCGGTCAGCGCCGGAGTGCTGCGCAGGTTCACGCCGCCGACGGTGCGCCCCTGCCCCCCGGCAACCAGACGCGGCGGCAGCCCGTTCGGGCAGGTGATGCGGCTGACGGGGGACGCCGCGCCGCCGAAGCCGCCGCGCGAGGCGGTCGCGCCCAGCGGGGTCGATTGCAGCACGGTAATCGGGTGATAGAAGCGGGCGATGTCGGATCCGGCGATGTCGGTCAGGGTGTGATGCACCACTTCCAGCGCGTCGGCGACCGCGCGCGTGCCCAGCCAGCCGTCGGGCGTGCCCACCAGAAATTGATCATCGACAGTGATGGGGGTCTTCATCTCGGCGCGATCCAGCAGCACGTCGCCGCTCGGCTGCTCAACCAATATCTGCCAGCCATCTGCGACCCAATGGGCGGCGTTCACCTGCAAGTCGTTGGGATTGTAGTAGATCACACGGGCGTCGTCGCTCATAGTGACGACGTTGGGACTGCTGCCGCCCTGAAGCGGGAGCGGAAAGTCCGGGCGGCGGGCGGGGATGATGGTTTCGCCGGTCAGGGCGAGCGTGTCCTGCGCCGAATCGTAGCTGCCGACGTTGGGCGTCACCACGTCCGCGACCGGGTCCCAGCGCATCACCTCGCCGGAAGGCGGCAGCACGCAGGTTCGGCAGATGGGCTGGTATTCGATGCCATCGGCGTCCCAGCCACGCAGCAGCGCGTAATCGCCGCCAAAGCGGGTGCCGTCCAGCCGCGAGATGGCGATCCCCTGATCGACGTTGACGGTGATGATCGCCGCCTCGTACTGAAGCGCGGCGGCGTCAATCGGCGCGAGATAGCTCACGGCGATCAGGTGTTCGTCGGGGCTGAAGCTGCCGATGTTGGCTTCGGCAACTCCGTACTGGGAGAGGCGCACGGTGGCACAGCAGCTTCCGCCGGAGGCAATCGATAGGCTCAAGCGCTGACCGGGGCGGAAGTTGAGCGCCGCCATCACCCGGCGATCCGGCGACAGGGCGACCAGCGGCGCGCTCGGAAAAGTGCCGACGTGGAGCGGCAGCGTCCCGGCGGGAATAGTTCGGCTGACGCCGTCGGCGGTCAAGACCTGAAGCGCGTTCGCGCCGTCGGCGTAGACCACCACCTCCCAATTCGAGGTCTCCTGCGCGCGAACTGCCAGCGGCAGGATCAGGAGCAGTACGCACAGCCACGTCATTTTCTTCATGGTCGTGTATTCCCGTGTAGAGGGCACACTAACAAAGCTATCTTTTTTCTGCATTGGCGTCGCCCGCTCCGGCGTCGAGCGCTTTATCCGCGCCCGCCTTGAGCAGCTCCGCCATCTTTTCCGACATTTTCGCCAGCTCGCGCAGCCACTTTTGCGCGTCGGACTTGCGGCTATCGCCAGTCGCCTCCATGCGATCCGCCGCCAGCTTCATCAGGTTGGCGGCGCTGGCGAAGTCCTGCTTGCGATAGTAGGTCAGCGCCAGATAATAGAGCGTCTCCGGGCGCTGCTGATCGGCGTAGTAGGCGGCGGTGAAGTGCTTGAGCGCCTCGTCCCAGTCCTGATCCTTGAAGGCGACCACGCCGCGCCCGTAGTGCGCCAGCATCTCGTGCGGGAAAAGCTTGAGCGCGTGGTCGAAGTCCTCCAGCGCGCTCTGGGTCACGCCGTCGTCGAGGTACATCATGCCGCGCGCCGCGTAATACTCGGCTTTGGTGGGCAGCGCGGCGATGGCGTTCTTCATATCGTCCACCGCGCTGTCGAAATCGCCTTTCCGATAGGCTTCGAGCGCCTGTTTGTAATATTCGTCGGCGGCGTAGCGCGTGAAGCCAAGATGCTGATCGATGCGAGGCATTCGTTCTCCGTATTGGCTGTAGGGGCAGGTCTGAGACCTGCCTCTACCCGAAATATCCACAATCAGCGCGGGTTGCTGCGTTCGGTTTCCCAGCTATAGTATAGTCGATTCATTTGCACACACGGGATAGCGGCGATGGATTTTGAACTCAGCAGCGAACAGCGGATGTGGCAGCAGGTGGTGCGCGATTTCTGTGAGGCGGAACTGATGCCCTACGCCGCCGAGGTGGACGAAACCGGGCAGCTTCACTGGGAGTCGATCCGCAAGATGGCGGAGGTGGGCTTGCTGAGCATGTCGGTGCCGGAGCAACACGGCGGCATCGAACTGGACATGCTCAGCACGGTGATTGCGCTGGAAGAAGTGGGGCGCGCCTGCGGCTCGACCGCGCTCTCGTTGGCGGCACACGGCGGCTTAGGCTGCACGCCGATTGCCCGATGGGGCACGCCGGATCAGCAGGCGGAGTGGTTCCCCAAGCTGATCAGCGGCGAGACGCTGGGCGGGCTGGCGCTGACCGAGCCGGGCGCGGGGTCGGATTTACTTGCGGTGCAGACCAGCGCCCGCCGCACCAGCGACGGTTGGGTGATCGACGGGGCGAAGGCGTGGATCACCAACGCGGCAGTCGCGCCCGTGATCACGGTGCTGGTGCGAACCGGAAACCGGGGCAGCTCCCACGACTTCAGCCAGATTTTGGTGCCGACCGACGCGCCGGGGCTAAGCATCGGCAAGCCGGAAAAGAAGATGGGCTTGCGCGGGTCGCCCACCTCCATGCTCAGCTTCGACCGCGTGCGGGTGCCGCTGGACTCGCTGCTGGGCGAGGAAGGCGACGGCTTTCACCAGACCATGCAGACGCTCGACAGCGGGCGCGTTGGAATCGGGGCGATCAGCGTGGGGCTGGCGCAGGCGGCGTTCGAGGAAGGCGTGCGCTACGCCAAGCAGCGCCGAGCCTTCGGCAAGAGCATCGCCGAACACGAGGCGATTCAGTGGATGATCGCCGACGCCGCGATGGAGATCGACGCTGCGCGGCTGCTGGTCTACCGGGCGGCATGGCTCAAGGACCAAGGGCGCGAGTTCAGCAAAGCCGCCGCGATGGGCAAGCTGATGGCGAGCGAAGTGGCGGAGAAAGTCGCCCATAACGCGATTCAGATTCACGGCAGCTACGGCTACAGCAGCGAATACCCGGTCGAGCGTATCTACCGGGATCAGCGGCTGATGACCATCGGCGAAGGCACCAGCGAAATCCAGCGGATCGTGATTTCGCGGCGGGTGCTTCAGGAGATGCGCGGCTGACAGGCGGTATGAGGCTCACCGACTATCGGGATTCCAAAATTTGTTAGAAACACCGCCTCGTCGATGGCACAGCGCTTGAACAGACGCTTGTAACGATTTGGGTCAACGCGGCTACATCGGTAAGTAACGCTCCGAATCAAACGGGCGGGGTCAAGCTGACCTCGCCCGTTTTTGTTTTCCAGTATGAAGTTTTTATTCAGAAACCGCTTGCAGCACCGTGACCGGGTCGCCCACGCGGACTTCGCCATCGGCGATCACCCGCGCCATCACGCCCAGCCGATCCTGCACCTCCATGCGCGACCTGCCCTGAATGGCTTCGAAGCGGTCGCATCCGGTGCGCGGCTTGACCACCTCGATCACGGCGTGGTCGCCGAACTGCACCCGCGATCCGACGGGAAGCGCGTTGATGTCCAGCCCACGCACGGCGATCTGCTCGCCCATTTCGCCGGGCTGAGTTCTGAAGCCTTCTTCGCCCAGCGCCGCCAGCGTCTCGTAGGTCATAACGTTGAGGTTGCGGTCGGGGCTGCTGCCGCCGTTCAAATCGCCCTCGATCCCGTGCCCCGCGACCAGCTTGACTGCCGTCATCGGGATGCGGGTGTAGCGATCCTGCCGTCGCTCGTCATACGGCGTATAGACCAAACTGTAGATTTCCGCCATTCGCTCCCCTCCTGAACCGTTCCAGCGTATCATGAACCCGATGAGCAGGTCGATCCCCAATAGAGACCAATCAGGAAGATGCGGTTAGAGTTTTGAACAGGTTGGAGAGATCATCCGGCTCGTAGGGCTTGGTGAGGAAGGAATTCGCGCCCGCCTTGAGCGCTTCGTCCTCTACGTCCAGCCCGGACGCCATCACAATCGGGGTTTTGACAAACAGTGGGTTGCTGCGCAGCGACTTGATCAACTCGATGCCGTCCATGTCGGTGAGGTGATAGTCGATCAAAAACACGTCGGGCTTGGCTTGCTCGGCTGCCTGAACCGCATCGGCGCCGCGCCGCGCAAACGCTACCTGAAAGCCATGTACTTCTTCAAGTAGAATGGTGAGGAGCTTTACCGAGGTCGCATCGTCTTCGACAATCATGACTTTGGGCACAGCGAACTCTCCTGCGGGGGTGGGCAGGGAGCGACCCTGCCCACCGCATCGTGCGGTTATGCTTCAGAGTGTACCTGTTTCTGCTCCGGCTGTCCATCGACCAACGCCGCGTCGAGCGCGTCGTCAATCTGATCGACCAGAATAAAATGCAGCTTGCCGCGCACTTCCTCCGGAAGCTCGTCGAGGTCGTTCTCGTTCTTCTTCGGCAGAATCACGGTATCCACGCCCAGCCGATGCGCCGCCAGCACCTTGTCCTTGATGCCGCCGACCGGAAGCACCTGCCCGCGCAGGGTGATCTCGCCGGTCATGGCGATGTTGCCCTTCACCGGACGCCCGGTGAGCAGCGACGCCAGCGCGACCACCATGGTCACGCCCGCCGACGGCCCGATCCTTCGGAACCGCGCCCGCCGGGACGTGCAGGTGAATGTCGTGTTTGTCGAAAAAGTCCGACTCCAGACCCAACTGCTTGGCGTTGGCGCGCACCACGCTCATGGCGATGCGAGCGCTTTCCTGCATGACTTCGCCCAACTGCCCGGTGTACTGGAAGCCCTTGCTGCCGGGCATTTGAGTCGCCTCGACGTAGAGGACTTCGCCGCCGAACGGCGTCCACGCCAATCCGGTCGCCACACCGGGACGGTCGGTGCGCTCCGCCAATTCTTCACGGTAGCCGTAGCGCGGCTTGCCCAGCAGCTCCTTGAGCAGCTTGGTGTCGATTTCGACGTGCCCGTCCTGCCCTTCGGCGACGCGGGTTACAACCTTGCGCATCGCCCGTCCGATTTCGCGTTCGAGCGTGCGGACGCCCGCCTCGCGGGTGTAATCACGGATCACTTCCAGCAGCGCATCGTCGCCGATGTGAACCTCGTCGGAGCGCAGACCGTTTTCGCGCAGTTGGCGCGGCACCAAATACTGATCGGCGATGGCGGTCTTTTCCTGCTCGGTGTAGCCGCTCAACTGGATGATCTCCATGCGGTCACGCAGCGGGCTAGGAATCGGGTCGAGTTCGTTGGCGGTGGTGATGAAGATGACTTCGCTCAGGTCGAACGCCACGTCCAGATAATGATCGCGGAACTCGGCGTTCTGCTCCGGGTCGAGGACTTCGAGCAGCGCGCTCGCCGGGTCGCCCCGGAAATCGTGACCGAGCTTGTCCACCTCGTCCAGCATGATGATCGGGTTGCGAGTTTCCACGCGCCGAATGGTCTGGATGATCCGACCGGGCATCGCGCCGATGTAGGTGCGGCGGAAGCCGCGAATTTCGGCTTCGTCGCGCACCCCGCCGAGGCTCATGCGAATGAACTTGCGGTTCATCGCGCGGGCAATCGACGCGCCCAGCGAGGTCTTGCCCACGCCGGGCGGACCGACGAAGCACAGGATCGCGCCCATGCGCTCGCGGCGGATGTAATCGTGCTTCTCGGCGCTTTCGAGTTCAGCCGCGCGCTCCAACCGCAGCTTGCGCACCGCCAGATACTCAAGGATGCGCTCCTTGATGTCCTTCAGCCCGTAGTGATCCTCGTCCAAGACCTGCCGCGCGTGGGCGATGTCGAGGTTGTCGTCGGTGCGCTTGTTCCACGGCAGGCTGGTGAGCCAGTCGAGATAGGTGCGGATCACGCCGTATTCGGCGGCGGCGGTGGGCAGCTTGGAGAGCCGATCCAGTTCGCGCTCGGCTTCCTTGCGAGCCTCGTCGGGCATCCCGGATTCGGCGATCTTCTGGCGGAATTCCTCCACCTCGACCGCCTGCTCGTCCTCCTCGCCCAGCTCGCGCTGAATCGCCTTCAACTGCTCGCGCAGGTAATACTCGCGCTGGACTTTCTCCATCTCGGTCTGGGCTTCGGTCTGGATTTTGCGACCGAGTTCCAGCACTTCCAGTTCCTTGCTGAGCAGGGTCATCAGGCGGCGCAGTTTGGCTTCGGTGCTGTCCATTTCCAGCAGCGTCTGAGCGTCTTCCAAATCCATGCGCATGTAGGTGGCGATGGTGTACGCCAGTTGCAGCGGATCATCGACGTTGAGCGCCGAGGAGATCAACTCGCCGGGGATGCTGGGCACCAGTTCCGCCAAGCGGGTGAACAAGCCGACCACGTTGCGGGTCAGCGCCTCGACCTCGATGGACTTTTCGACGGTTTCCGGCGTGCCATGCACCTTTGCCTTGAGGTACGGCTCGGTGGTGGTGAATTCTTCCACCGCGATCCGCGACACGCCCTGCACCAACATGCGGATGGTGCCATCGGGCGCGCGGAACAGCCGGTAAATCGAGGCAATCGTGCCGATGCGGTAAATGTCGTCCGGTCCCGGCGTTTCGAGATTCGGGTCTTTCGAGGTGATCAAGCCGATCATGCGGCTGCCGCTGACCACTTCATCGACCAGCTTAATGCTGCGCGGCTGACCCACCGTCAGCGGGATCACCGTCTGCGGGTAGACCACTACGCCTCGCAGCGGCAAAATCGGCAGTTCGTCGGGGATTTGGGTTTCCAGTTCCTCGGCTTCCTCGCCGCTGTTCACTTCCACATCCTGTTCGTTCTCCGTCCAATCCACGACGGCATCACTTAATTTCTGTTCGTCAGTCATTCGTCATCCTTCGAGTTCCCGTCCTTCACGACGATCCGGCTTTCCGGCTGGCGCGGCAGTACGACTTCAAGCAGCCCATCCCGGTAAGTGGCGGATACGGCTTCGCGCTCGACCGCCCAATGCAACTGGACTTCGACGCGAAACTCGCCGTAGCCGATTTCAACCTGATGATAAGCGACTTCCTGAAGCGTTGGTCGTTCGCGCACGCCCGAAATCACGAGCCGATCATCCAGCAGCGTGATGTTCAAATCGGCGGAGTGCAGCGCCGCAATTTCGACCACGACCAGCACTTTATCGGCAAATTCAATGACATCCGTCGGCGGCACAAACTGCCGCGTCGGGCGCCATACGCTATACTCAAGCCAGCGGCGTTGGGGGTGTTCACGCGGGTTATTTTTCTCGTCTTGCATATCGCCTCACTGGGAGTAAAAACACAAGAACAGCCGGATATGGGTATCGACTGTTTGATAAGTATAACCGTGTCTCGTAAAAGATGTATTAGATCGCGTCGCCCGAAACGTCAAAACTGCATTAGAATGGGGCAAAAAGAGACGACCATGCAAGAACTCTTACAAGTCCTCCGGCAAATTGAGATTTTTCACGGCTTAACCGACGCCCAGCTTGAGCAGATCGCGCAGATCACCCAGCGCGAGGCATACAGCAGCGGTGATGTGATCATCGAGCAGGACGCGCCCGGCGACCGCATGTACCTGATCGCCGAAGGTCAGGTCGAAATCCTCAAGCGGGATGCCTACGGCGACATGCGCACCGCGCTGTTTCTGGGCGAGGGGCAGGTGGTTGGCGAACTGGCGCTGCTGGATCAAGGCTTACGCACGGCGACCGTCGCCGCCGACGACAACCCGACGGTCGTGTACAGCATCACCCGCTCCAGCTTTGAGGCGCTCTGCCACGCCGACACCGCGCTCGGTTATCAGATGATGCGCAATCTGGCGCTCGATCTGGCGTTCAAGCTGCGCTACCAGAACCTCGACCAGTGAGCGAGGGATCAGTATGATTTACAAAGTAAGCTACGTGATTCTGGGCGGCAAGCACAAGGGCGGCATCAAGAATCAGGCGGAGCGCCCGAAAGTGGGCGATGAGGTGCGCTTTGGGCGCGGCGTTTACGAAATCATCGAGGTCAAGGAGATCATGCCGCCGCGCGACGATTTCCAATTTCTGCACGCCACCGCCAAGCCGGTCGAGCGCAAGCAGACCAGCCTCCTGAAACCGCCGGACGCACCCCGCGATCAGGACGAGTAAACTCGCCCGCGATCAGAATTCATACTCGTCAAAATCCTCACACAGATGCACAGGTCCGCTGAAGGCTTCCTGCGCTTCGGCGACCAGCGGGGTCGGGTCGGTGTTCCAGACCTGATAGTGGATCAGGTAGAGCGACTTGGCGCGGCACTCGGAGGCGATCTCCGCCGCCTGCCGCGCGCTCGAATGACCGAAGCCCTTGCCCGCCGCCTCGTGGATGAGGATGTCGGCGTCGTGCCCCAGTTCCAGCAGCGCCGGGATCGGCTCGGTGTCGCAGGTATACGCCAGCACCGTCCCGGTGCGCTTGTTGACGATGCGCAAGCCGATGGTAGGGATGAAGTGCTTGGTGGGCCAAGCGGTGATCTTGAAGTCGTCGTTTTCCATCACCGGAGCGTTGTTGCGCTCCAGCACGCGGTGGAAAGTCACCGGGAAGAAGTTGGGATAGGTGTCCCACGAGAAGCCCATCATCATGTCTTCGACTCGGTTGATGCAGTGATTCAAGCCGTAGATACGCAGCGGCGCTTTGCGACCCAGCAGCCACATGTGCATGAACATATTGGGCACGCCGGAGACGTGATCCGCGTGGAAGTGGGTCAGGATCAGGTCCTGAAGCGACTCGTCGTCAATGCCAAGCTTGTGAATCTTGCCGAGCGGATTCGATCCCGCGTCGATCAGGATGGGTCCGCTTTCCCCCTCGATGATGAAGTGGGTATAGTCGTGTTCGGCGTCGTTCACGGCTGCCGCTGTACCGAGAATGAGAATTCGCGCCATAATGACTCCGTGCGGCGCGCATCAAGGGCGCGCAATCGGGTACTGTGTGTAGTATACGCCGATGCGCGGTTTTTGGCGGCGGGCATCGCGTTTTTGCGATGCCCCGCCCGCTCCCAGTCGAACCCCAATGAAACGCAGAACTAGCCGGGCGAGGCGTGCCTCGCCCCTACAGAAGATCCGTGTCGCCGAATCAGATGTGAAGCCGCGCTAGCTGGCGCAAGCAGCCGTGGTCGGCGTCAGCCCGATCTGGTAATTGAGCGGGAAGGTGCCGCCGCCGCCGTTGAACTTGCTGGTGATGGTGCCCTGCGCGATGATGGTGCGCGAGCCATCGGCAGCCGGGGCGCTGATGGTATAGGTGCCGCTGCCTTTGTCGGTCTCGCCGAGGTCGGGTAAGTCGTACTGAAACGTCCACGACCCTTGTGCCGTCCCGCTGGGAGTGAAATCGACGGTGAAGTTCACCTGCGGGATACTCATCGCCACCGCGAACGGCTGATCAAGCGCGCAGATGGTTCCTGAGGGGATCGCGCCGCCGAGGTTCGTCATCTGGACGACCTGATAGGTGACGGCACCGGGCGACGCCGTCACTGCGGGCGTCGCTTCGGCAGGTGCCGCGATGCTGATCGGCAGGGGCAGCACCGAAACCGGGAGACTTCTGGATGCTGCGTCAGGTCGTAGGGCTGGGCGGCGCTCGGCTGCCCGGCGGCGTGCAGGCTGGCGTCCATCGGCACAGACGACTGGGTGCCTGCCGGGACATCGACGGTCACGCCGCCAGCGGACAGGTGCCCGTCGCCTTCGACCACGCTCATGGTCATGCTGCCGCTGGGCTGCGCCTGAAAGAAAGCAGTCGAGCCGAGCGTAACGTCTACGTCGTTGGCGCGCAGGTTGATCTGCCCCACGCCCTGCGGCGTCTGGATCAGGATGCCGTCGGCGGGTGCTTCGGAGCAGCTTGTCTGGGTGATCCCGGTGCTGAAGTAGAACGCCTGCATGGGTGTGTAGCTGGTCGGCGCCTGTGTCGAATCGAGCACGCTGAGGGCGCTGGCATCGCCGGAAACCGTGAGCAGGCTGGCGAAGACCCAACCCAGCGCGTCGCTGTCCGGGATTTGGATGCGCAGCCACGAACCATCGGCGTTCCGACCGTCCGCCGTCGCGGTTTCGCCCGCCGCCAGCTCGCCGATGATCGCGCCGCTGGTGGAAGGCGTGCTGCGAACATTCGACTTGCCGTTGGTGCTCACCTGAACCGTCGCGCTGGTGGTGACCGCGTTCTGGATTTGCACATCGCCGAACAGCAGGAAGGTGACGTTTTGACCGGGCAGTGTGTCGGGCAGATTGGCTTGCAGCTTCATGAGGGCGATGCCCCACGTGTTGGCAGTGGTATCGAGGGCGCTGAGCCGCAGCGTGTCGATGTCGGCGACGTTGACCAGATCGCCCTGCTGCGAGAAGCTGAAGTTGCTCACGCCTTCGCGCGGGGTGGCTTGCAGCGAGACGTAGCCGTAGCAGGCTTGATTGCGTCCGGTCGGCGCACAGCCCTGCTGGATGTCAGAGAGCGCTTGCTGGATGAAGGGCGCGCAGGTTGTCCCCTGCGCGATGACGCTGCTGAAGCACAACAAAACCAACAGGTACGCAATCACGCGCAGGGTTTTCATAGCCGCATCTCCACGATAGAGACTTCGACTCTATACACCGCGCGTTAGAAACGCAAGATCGTCCTCAGCCGCCCAGCGCCAGCCGGATCATCACGGGCGTCACATAGGCTTCCAACACCGCCGCGATCAGCAGACCGGGCAGGATCACGCCGATGCCGATGCGCAGCACGTCGCCGAGCGCTGCCGTCCATGCCTGCCCCACGGTCATGCCGCGCGGCGGGCGGGTGATCACCGCGCCGAGGTGCAGCGCCGCCGCCGTCGCCAGCACGATCACCGGGATTTCGACGATCCCGTGCGTGAAGATCGCCGGGATCATGAAGGCGGGGTTGTAGCCCGCCAGCACGATCTGGCTGAGGATGTAGCCCAGCACCACGTAAACCGCCGGGGTCAGGATCAGCGCGCCCGCGCCGAAGGTGAAGGTCGCCAGCAGGGTCGCGCCGATCAGAATGCGCCCATTTTGCCACGCAATCGCCAGCGCCGGGCTGGAGCCGAAGAAATAGCCGGTGTAGCTGTCGAGTTCGCCCGCAACCGAGCGCAGCGGCAGGTTCTGCGGCAGATGAAGCTGCCAATCTGGACGCAAGCCGATCAGGTAGCCGCCGATCAGCGCGACCACGAACACGAAAATAGTCACCGGGATCGCCAGACCGAGGCGGCGGATGCTCAAGCGAATCCCGCGCCGATACCAGTCGATCAGGCTGGCGGCGGGCGTGCCCTGCTCGTCCACCGCGCGCAGGCTGTTCCAGATTTTGACCAGCGTGCCTTTGAGGTTCAGCTTGTCCAGCGTGCGACCGAGCAGCTCCTCGCGGTTGAACATGCTGTTGCCCACCCGCAGCAGCAGGATCACCACGATCACCATGCCGCCGACAATCGCCCAGAGCGAGCCGATGCCGTTGGGCGAATCGGCGTCCGGCGCGAGGAACATGATCGCGCTTTCGCCCTGAATCAGCAGGGTCATGGGGATGATGATGAAGCTGGCGAGCAGGTTGGCGGCGCGGGTGCTGGTGGTCTGGCTGCTGACCACCACCGCGCCCGTCACCATCACCAGCGCCTGCACGGTGGTGAGCATGATGATCTGCGCCACCAGCATCAGGTGTGGTCGCCATGCCAAATCGCCGAAGATCAGGCTGATCAGGTAAACAGCCATGCCGCCATAGCTGGAAAGCAGCGGCGGGATCATCGCCGAGAGCGTCTTGCCGATGTAAAGCTCGGTGTTGGTCAGCGGCGTGCTGAGCAGCGGCTCAAGGCTGCGCCGCTCCTTTTCGCCGACGAAGGTTTCCAGCGCGATCACCAGCGAAATCGAGATCGGGAAGAAGCCGACGATCATCAGCAGGAAGGGGACGGTGCGCGTGCCGATCACCGCCGCGCCGTAGCCCTCGACGAAGGCGGCGAAGCGCCCGGCGACGAACTGCGCCAGAAATGGGAACAGGAAGGTCAAAATCACAATGGGCGCGATGATGCGCCAGTCGCGGAAGCTGTCGCGCACCTCGCGGCGGGTGATGATCAGCGCGTTGCTCAAGGTGGTGCGGACGCTGCCGGACGGCGGATCGTAAACGGTGTCGAGCGGCTTAGCTGAGGTGGTCATCCGCATCCCCTTTTTGCTGTTCGTCCTCTTTGACCACTTGCAGATAGATATCTTCCAGCGACTGTGACACCGGCGAGAGCGTGACGATCTGCACGCCGAGATTCATCACCCGCTGGATCAGCACGGGATTGGTGGCGTCCGGGTCACTGACCCGATAGCGCAGCCAGTTTTCGCCGCTCTCCTCCACCGCGACCATGTCGTCAAGCTCATGCGCCAGCCCGTTGAGCCGCCCGCGCACTCGCAGCTCCATCTGCGGGTCGCCGACGAAACGGCGCGCCAATTCCTGAAAATTGCCGTTGGCGATGATGCGCCCGCGCCGAATGATGGCGATGCGGTCGGCAAGCTGCTGCGCTTCGGTGAGGTTGTGAGTGGTGATCAGGAAGGTGCGCTCGTCGCGCTGAAGCTCGACAATCGCGTCGCGCACCAGCTTGGCGCTCTGCGGGTCCATCGCCGAGGTCGGCTCGTCCAGCAGCAGCACCGGCGGATCGTGGAGCATCGCCCGAACCAGCGCCAGTTTCTGCTTCATGCCCTTCGAATATTCGCCAAGCTGCTTGTCCAGCGCGAAGCCCAGCCCGAAGCGCTCCATCAGGTCATGGGCGCGCTTCCGCCGCAGTTCCGGCGAGAGGTGATAGACCTGCCCGAAGAAGTCGAGATAGTCGTCCGCGTTCATGCGCTCGTAAAGCCCGTGCTGTTCGGTCAGCACGCCGACCTGCGCGCGCACGCGCTCCGGCTGCTGCACCACGTCGTACCCGGCGATACGCGCCCAGCCGGACGACGGCGACAGGATCGAAGTCAACATGCGGACGGTGGTGGTTTTGCCCGCGCCGTTGGGTCCCAGCAGCGCCAGCACCGTCCCGGATGGCACGTCCAGCGAAACCCGGTCAACCGCGAGAAAATCGGCGTAGTATTTGGTGAGTTCGTGCGCTTCAATCATGGACTGGTCTCATGCACAGCGATGTTCTGATTATCCCATGACAACCGAAAGGCGTGAGTAAACAATCTATGAAGCGGATGTAGAGCGAGGTTACGGGGAATCGGGCGGGATGATCTGTTCGAGTTGGGCGATCAGCGGCGGGAGGTCCTCGGTGACGGTTCTCCAAAGCTCAGCGAGATCGACCTCGAAATAGGCGTGAATCAGGATATTTCTCATGGCGATCATCTTCTTCCACGAGAATCGAGGATACTGATCACGGGTTTCTTGAGTAATCTTGGCTGCTGCTTCGCCAATAATCTCAATCGACTTCTGCAACGCTAGCCTCAATATCGGATTGGCTTCGAGAGATGCTTTCGTCTCATTTTGCACAGCTTTCTGTGCCAGCCATGCCGCATCCAGCATGTGCCGGAAGCGAACGAGATCACGCTCGTTCATAAATCGTCACAGCGCTATCGATCACCTTTTGGCGGAAATAACGGCTGAGAAAGCCCGCTGTCTTGAAATCGACCTCGCGCCCCAGAAGATCGGATAAGTCCATCTGCATCCCGCCCATGTCCATCAGACTGATGGGGGCATCCGGCTCGAACTCCACCAGCACGTCGATGTCGCTGTCGGGGCGGAAATCGTCGCGCAGCACCGAGCCGAACAGCGACAGCTTGCGGATGTGATTCCGCTGGCAGAACTCGGCTATCGCTTCAAGCGGGAGCGAAATGTGCTGCTCGATCACGAGGCAAACCTTGCAAAACAAGGGCGAGGCGCTGAAACTGCCTCGCCCCTTACACGAACGGATTTATGCCGCCTTGCTCGACGCCGCAGCCACTGGAGGCGGCTGCCGCTTGGCTTCGGCGATGGTGGGCACCGAGCGGCTGCGGTACAGATACACGCCCAGCGCAACCAGGAAGGCGAGCAAGCAAAAGACCTGCGACGAATTGATGGTCGTGCCGGGGATGTACGCCACCTCGACGCGCAGGAATTCCAGCATGAAACGGATGAAGCTGTACTGCATCACGTAGATCAGGAAGATGTCGCCGTAGCGGAACTTGGCGCGATTGCGCAGGAACAGGTTCAGCAGCACCACGAACGCCAGCAAGTCCCAGAGCGATTCGTACAGGAACAGCGGGTGAAACAGCGTGGTCGCCACCGGGAAATCGACCAGACTCTTGTAGGGTGTGACCCGGTGGGTCGAGTTGATGGTGATACCCCACGGCAGGCTGGTGACGGTGCCGTAAAGCTCCTGATTGACGAAGTTCGCCCAGCGACCAATCGCCTGACCGAGCGGCAGCGCCACCCCCGCGATGTCCAGCCACGGCGACAGCCCCAGATGGTTGCGGCGGATGTAGATATACGCGCCGAGGAAGCCGCCGATCACCGCGCCGAAGATGCTCAAGCCGCCGCTCCAGATAGCAATGGCGCCGTTCTGAAGGTCGAAGAAGTGCTGGATGAACCATGTGGTATCCATGCCCTGCTCGACCACCGAAACCGGCGGGAACAGCACGAACCAGAGCCGCGCCAGCACAATCGCCGGGATGATCGCCCACGTCAGCGCGCCCCAGATGTGATCGGGATCGCGCCCGTCGCGTTTCGCCAGACGAGCCGCCACCCACGCGGCAATCAGCATCGCCACGACGATGATGATGCCGTAATAGCGAATCTGCACCCGGTCAAATAGGACGATGTATTCGGGTTGAAACTTCATAATTAAGCCTCTTGATCGAGATGTGTATGGACATACCAAAGGCGCTGTAAGCCGGTGAGATTGGTGCCGAGCGCCAGCACCCACAATCCCAGTGTGAGTAGCGGCGGGATTAACAACATCAGCAGCAGGGTGACGACGCGCTCAAACCGCGAGAACCACCCTATTTTCACCGATAAACCGGCTTCACCAGCGCGCGCGCGGACATAGCTTACCACAAAACTTCCCATCAGGGATGCCAGAGCCAAAAGCAAATTTGACGGTTGATTCTGCCCAGCGAAATAATATGCCAGCGCGCCGAAAATCAAGCCGTCGGCGTAGCGATCCAGCGTCGAATCCAGCACGCCGCCGAAGCGATCCTTACGCTGCATCGCCCGCGCGACCGCCCCATCCAGCGCGTCCAGCGGCAGGCTGATCAGTAGCAGCACCCCGCCAAGCTGAATCTGCCCCTGTGCGATGAAAAACGCGCCCACCGCCACCACGATCAGCCCGGTGATGGTGATGGTATCCGGGTGAATCCCGGCGCGGTAGACCGCCATGCCCAATCGCCCGGTCAACCCGGCGGTGAGCGCGCGCATCCGGTCGCTGAGGGTGACAGGCGGCTGGGTCATTCGAGCATCTTTCTCAGAGAATATGCCAACGAAGTAGTCTCGGCATCTCTCCTGAACATCGCTTCGAACAGAATTTGACGGTTTTGCGACATGCTTGATTAGCTCTTGCCATCCGCCCGGCAATCCATTATACTTCGGCTGTTCATCGGGGCGTAGCGCAGCCTGGTAGCGCGCAGTGTTCGGGTCACTGAGGTCGTGGGTTCAAATCCCGCCGCCCCGACATCAAATCCCGCCGACTACGGTTCATCATCGGCGGGATTTTCATTTGCCCGCTGGCGCATGATCTCGAACGCCAGCACCGCCGAAGCTGCCGTCGTGCCCAGCGAATGCGGATAGCGCCGCCCATAAGGGATGTTCAGGCGCACGTCCGCCGCGTCCTCGAACGAGCGAGTCACGCCGCGCTTCTCCCCGCCGATCACCAGAAACAGCGCGCCCGACAAATCGCTTTCGTAAATCGAACCGGAACGTTCCTTCGCGGCGACCGCCACTCGCAGCCCGCGCGCGCGGAAGAAATCCGCCGCCATCTGCACGCTTTCGGCAATCGCCGTCGGCATGAGTTCGGATGCGCCCGCCGACGCTCGCGCGACCACGCCCGCCGCCGACATCCAGTTGCGCGGGCGCAGCACCAAGCCGTCGGCTCCGGCGGCGTAAAAGGCGCGCACCGCCTGCCCGAAGTTGAACGGGTCTTCCACGCCGTCCAGCATGACGATGAACGGTCGCGTGATCTCCGCGACCAGCGACTCCAGCGGGGCGAACTGCCGCGCGCCCGCCAGCGCGATCACGCCGCCGTGCGATTTGCCGTTCGCCAACTCGTCGATCTGCTGCACCGGGACGCGCTCGACCGGAATCCCCATACGCTCGGCGTCCCGCGCCAGCCGCGCCGCCTCCCGGTCGATCACCCCGCCCGCGATCAGCAGACGGTCAATCGCTCGGCTGCCCGCTTTCAGCGCCGCCTCGACCGAAATCACGCCTTCGAGAACTGCTCCTTCTTCGCTCATGGGTCGGCGCTACTCACCGATCACCAGCATGATCGCCATGCCGTCGTAGCCCTTGCCGCTGACTGTCTGAATTTCCGTGGTCATCACGCGCTTTTCGGACGCGACCCGCTGGTTGAAGCGGCGCACGCCTTGCACGCCGGAGTCGGCGCTACTGGCATCCACCACCGCGCCGCTGCGCACCACGTTATCGGTCAGGATCAGGCTGCCCTTGTGAGTCAGCTTGAGCGCCCATTCGAAGTAATCCTTGAGGCTCTGCCGATCCGCGTCCATGAACACCAGATCAAAAGCGCCGGGTACGTCTGCCGCCAACTGCGGCAGCAGATCAACGGCGCGCCCAACCCGAATCTCCACTTGGTCGCTCAGCCCCGCCCGCGCGAGGTTCGCGCGAGCGATCTCGGCGTGATTCGGGTCGATTTCCAGCGTGATCAGCCTGCCATCGGGCGGCAGCGCGCGCGCCAGCCAGATGGTGCTGTAGCCGCCCAGCGTGCCGATCTCCAGAATGGCGCGCGCACCAATCGACCGTGCCAGAATCGAGAGCAGCTTGCCCTGATAGGGCGTGACCTGAATGTTCGGCAGCCCCGCCTCGGCGCTGGACTTGAGTGCCGCCTCCAGCACGTCGTCCGGGGGCACGAACAAGCCGTTGATGTAGTCGTCCACCGCAGCCCACGATGGCTGAGTCATGCTGGTTTCCCTTTCTACAGACCCTTCCCCTTCGCTTCGTCCCAGAGCGCGTCGAGTTCCGGCAGCGCGAAGTCGGTCATCTGCTTGCCCTGCGCGGCGACCGCCTGCTCGATGTAGTGGAAGCGGCGGTAGAACTTGGCGTTGGCTTCGCGCAGAATGGTCTCCGGCTCGATCTTCAGCCAGCGCGCCCAGTTGACGATCACGAACAGCAGATCGCCCATTTCTTCGGCGCGATGCGCGTCATCCGCCGTCAATATCTCGTCGAACTCCTCGCGCACCTTATCGACCACGTTGTCGATTGCCCACCAGTCAAAGCCGACTTTCGCCGCCTTGTCCTGATACTCGCGCGCCTGCATCAGCGCCGGGATCTCTTTGGGCACGCCGTCCAGCACCGAATCGCGCTGCGGCTTGCCGTTGGTGGCGCGCTCCTGCTGCTTGAGGACTTCCCAGTTCTTGACCACGCCCTCCGCGCTGTCTACGGTCACGTCGCCCCACACGTGGGGATGGCGGAAGATCAGCTTGCGGTTGATGGCGCTGATCACGTCCGCCATGCGGAATTCGCCGTCGTCGGTGGCGATCTGCGCGTGCAGCCCGATTTGCAGCAGCAGGTCGCCCATTTCCTCGACCAGCGCGGGCATGTCCTCGGCGTCCAGCGCTTCGAGGACTTCGTGGGTTTCTTCCAGCAAATACTTCCGCAGCGATAGGTGGGTCTGCTTGCGATCCCACGGGCAGCCCTCCGGCGCGCGCAAATGCGCGATCACCTCTTGAAACGCCTCGAAACTGCTCATGCCGCCCAGCGCGGGCAGATACAGCGCGGTCAGGTGCGCGATCTGTTCGCTGCGGTCGATCTGGTAGAGCGGCAGGGTTTCGACCTGCGCGTCCGGCGTCCCGGCGGCATGGATCAGCTTGACCTCGAACTCGTCGGGGTACTGGTTCATCAGCGTGAGCTTGAGATTGGACGCGAGATCGCGGCTGTAGACCTGACCCATCAGCGCCGGAGTGTCCGGGTTGATGGGCGGGTGATGCATCGCCGCGACGCTGATCGCGTCCAGCAACTGCAAGCCATCCAGCGCATCGATGCCGAGCAGGTCAGCGTCGGCTCGACAAAGCTGATCCCGTTGATCAGCTCGACCGGGATGGCTCGGCTGCCGCCGCGTCGATCAGCTTGGTCACGGTCGATTCCGCCACCAGCGGCGTCGCCGGGGACGGCGTAAACCACGTCGCCCGCCCGCGCCGCGTCCATCACCCGCGCGACAATCGCGGCATAGACGCCCTCGAAATCCGGGATCGATTCGTAGAGATCTGATCAAACGACACGCAGACGGCGGGCAAATCCGGCACGCAGGGATGCTGCGCAGTTCGCAGATAGACCAGCGGCGCGTTGGCGATGGTGTGCCACGCCTTGCGCGTCAGGTCATCGGCGCTGCCCGGTCCCAAACCGACAATAGTGAGAGTCATAGCTTTTTATCCACAATAGTCGAGACAATTCTTCCGGTAGGGGCGGGTCTGAGACCCGCCCCTACCGACGGCGGCACTCTACCCACCCTGATAATATCGACTGAAGCCGAGCGCGGCGCTCGCCTCGCGGTAATTCTTGATCAGCCGGGCGCGTGATCGGGTTGTCGGAGAGTTCCAGCAGCAGCCCGCCGTCCGCCAGATCGGCAGTGCGCCCGGTCGCCAACCGGACGAGAGCCTCCCGTCCGAACTGTTGGACGAGAGCCGCGTTGAAGAAATTGTAATCCCACGCGGCAAACGGCGCAGACCCGATTTCCGGCGTGTCGTGGGCGTCGTAAGAG
The DNA here is from genome assembly GCA_963814185.1 of uncultured Chloroflexia bacterium. Classification (GTDB taxonomy): domain Bacteria; phylum Chloroflexota; class Anaerolineae; order Aggregatilineales; family Phototrophicaceae; genus Flexifilum. Next base: position 2,968,413 of record CAWFCF010000004.1, read on the forward strand.
AACAGCCCGAAGCCGTAGATCGGGCGCAGCGTGTTGAAGATCAGTTCTGCGATGCGGACGAACTCACCCAGTGAGGCATCGGCGCGCAGGTCGGATTTATTGGCGCTGAGGAATAGCCGCCGCGCGGCGTTCGGGTCGAAGCCAAAGGCGAACTTGAGGTGATCGGTGTCCTCGAATTCCATCCAATAGCCGTTATAGCGCTGCACCGCGCGGATGGCGTTGTTCCATGCGTTCGCCAGCGTCTCCGGCGAGTTGGGCACGTAGATCACGCCCGGCGAGTTGTCGCAGACGATGGCTTTCTTCAGGAATTGAAAGCGGTCGCCCTCGGCGATGGCGATCAGCAGGCGCACGATGCTGGCTTTGTCCAACAGCGTCGTCTCGTCGGCAAAGTCAAAGACGATGTATTCGGCGATCACGGCATATCCTTCAGGTCTGCGTCCATCCCCGCGAACAGGATAACATAGTCTCCCTGCCCCGAACACCCGCTCACAGGTGCTTCTCGTAGGCGTACAAGAGAATCGGATCGTCAGGGGGCACGAATTCCCCGACTTTCACGTAGCCGAATTTCTCGTAGAAATGCTGGTTGCGAACCGCATAGGCGGGCGTATCCAGCGTCCATTTCCGCGCCAGATAGGTGCGCTCGATGAACTGCATCGCCTGCGTACCGATGCCATAATTGTGATAATCCGGGTGAACAAACAACACGCCGAGGTGAAAATAGCCATCGCCCATGTCGAATACCACGATTCCGCCGATGATCTGCCCGTCCTGTGCGATTTTGTAGTAATCCGCCTCGTCCATGAGTTCCAGCGCGTGATCGACCGAGTCGTAACCGGGCGGACCGCTCAGCGGGACGCCGGGATACAGACGCGCATCGTCGTGGAATGCCGCGACCGCAGCGGCGGTAAGCGCCGGAGCATCAACCGGAGCGGCGAGGTCTATCGTGATGTCCATCAGCGTGAGTTCACAGTCGGTTCAAACCGTCACTTCAAAACAAAAAAGGCAAGGGAAGACCCTTGCCTGAAATGTTGCTCAGGGAACTGACCGACCTTAACGCTTGGTGTAGGTCGGGGCTTTGCGGGCGCGCTTCAAACCCGGCTTCTTGCGTTCCTTCACGCGGGCGTCGCGGGTGAGCAGCTCGGCGTCGCGGAGCTGTCCCTTGAGTTCCGGGTCGAGCTTCAGCAGCGCGCGCGCCAGCCCCAGCTGAATCGCGTCCCGCTGCCCGGTGATGCCGCCGCCGTTGACGTGAACGGTCACGTCGTAGCTGCGCTCCTGCCCGATCGTGGTGAGCGGCTGCATGACGATCTCGTAATCGCCCTCGCGGGACAGGTATTCGCCGCCCTCGCGCTCGTTGATCACCAGCCGACCGGTGCCGCCGGGAAACAGGCGCACGCGGGCGGTGGATTGCTTGCGGCGACCGATGCCTTCATAATACTGTGATGCCATAAATCAGCACTCCCTTTACTTCAGTTCCAGCACCGTCGGCTTCTGGGCGGCGTGCGGATGCTCGGTTCCGGCGTAAACTTTCAGCTTGCTCAGCATGTGGCGACCGAGCGTATTTTTGGGCAGCATTCCCTTGACCGCCTCGCGCAGCGGGCGCTCCGGGAAGCGGCGCAGGTTGTTGCGCAGGTTGATTTCGCTCAAGCCACCCGGATACCCAGAGTGATGATAATACATCTTCTCGTCCAGCTTATTCCCGGTGACGACGATCTTATCGGCGTTGATGACGACCACAAAGTCGCCCACGTCGATATTAGTCGTGAACATCGGCTTGTGCTTGCCGCGCAGGATCGGCGCAATCTTCGAGGCGAGACGCCCAAGAGTTTGACCCTCCGCGTCCACAATCCACCACTTCTGCTCGATGTCCTGTGGTTTGGGTGTATAGGTTTTGACCGACATTGTTTTTTCCTAAAGACTACGGGCGTCTCATTCGCCCGGATACTTAACCCGTTCCAGTACCAATCCCTGAGGCGGCGCTAAGGTCGCTCCCGGCGCGATCTGCCCGCTTCGGAAGATCGCTTCGAACTCGTCCGGCGTCATCGCCCCGCGCCCCACCGTGACCAGCATCCCGACCACCCGCCGCACCATGTGCTGCAAGAAGGCGTTCGCCTCAATCCGGTAGATCAGCAGGCGATCCTCGGTCGTCCACTCGGAGCGCAGCACTTCGCGCACGCTAGTGCGCGCGTGCACCGTGTTTTCCCCCTGCGGGGGCTGACCGAAAGCGCCGAAATCATGCACGCCGGGCAGCAGACTCGCCGCCTGCCGCATCGCGTCCAGCGCGAGCGGTCGGTAGACCTGCCACGCGCGCTGACGCAGGAGCGGATCGCGCTGAACCGATACATAAATCGTGTACCTGTACAGGCGCGATACCGCGTCGAAGCGAGGATGAAACGCCCGCTCCCCCAATGCCACGACATCCTGCAAAGCGATGTCGTCCGGCAGCACGGCGTTGATGGCGTTCAGAAGTGCATCAGCGCTGTGCTTCCAGACGACCTCGAAGGCGATCACCTGCCCGGCGGCGTGGACGCCCGTATCGGTGCGCCCCGCCCCGATCACGGTGACGGTTTGCCCGGTCACTGCGGCGAGTGCTTCCTCGACCTCGCCTTGAATGGTCGGGATGCCCGCCGCCTGTCTCTGAAATCCGCAATAGTTGGTGCCGTCGTATGCCAGCGTCGCGCGATAGCGAACGGCACCGACAATCCTGTCCTGTAGGGGCACAGCACGCCGTGCCCCTACTCCGTAGCCCTATCGACCAGTTCCAGCAGCACCATCTCCGCCGAGTCGCCCTTGCGAGGACCCAGCTTGAGGATGCGGGTGTAACCGCCCGGACGCTCGGCGTAACGCGGCGCGAGCGTGTCGAACAGCTTGCCGACCAGCACCCGGTCGTTGTTCAGGCGGCTGGCGGCGATCCGGCGGGCGTGAACGGTGCGGGTCGGGTCTTCCTGCGCCAGTCCGCGCTTGGCAGTGGTGATCAGCCCTTCGACGTAATCGCGCACGAAGTCGGCTTTGGCGCGGGTGGTCTCGATGCGCTCGTGCTGGATCAGCGCGATTGCCAGCGCCAACCGCAGCGCCTTACGCTGTGCGGTACTGCGTCCGAGTTTCTTTCCATCAACGCGATGTCGCATGTCGTTTCCTCAATCGTAGCGGTTCGCTTTGGGTAGGGGCGTTCAATTGAACGCCCCTACGACCGCGCTTATTCACTCATGTGCGTGGGAATTTCCACGTCGGGCGGCAGATAGCCTTTTTCCTTGAGCTTGGTCACCAACTCGTCCAGCGATTTCTCGCCGAAGTTGCGGATTGCCAGCATCGCATCCGGTCCGCGATCCAGCATGTCCAGCACGTCGCCGATGGTGGTGATCCCGGTGCGCTTCAGCGAGTTGAACACGCGCACGCTCAAGTCCAGTTCCTCGATCAACTTCTCGTACAGCACGTCCTGCCGACCGCTCGGCTCCGCGCCCTCACCTTCGCCAGCGGCGTATTCGGTAATCGCTTCGCCGTGAATGCCGCCCATGACGGTCAGGTGCTTGCTGAGGATGCGCGCCGATTCGGTGAGCGCGTCTTCCGGGCGAATAGTGCCATCGGTCCAGATTTCGATGATCAGCTTGTCGTAGTTGGTGCGCTGACCGACGCGCGCGCGATCCACGTCGAAGTTCACGCGGCGGATCGGGCTGAAAATGGCGTCAATCGGCAGTTCGCCGATGGGCAGACGCCCGCGCTCCTCCGCCTGACTGTAGCCGCGCCCCGCCTGCACCTCGAATTCCATTTCGATGTGCGCGTCGGGCGAATCGGCGGTGAACAGGTAGAGGTCGGTGTTGATGATTTCGACTTCCGGCGGGCAGATAATGTCCGCCGCCGTGACCGTGCCCTCGCCGCGATGCTCCAGCCGAAGCCGAGCCTGCTCGGTATCGAACAGGCGCAGCCGAAGCTGCTTGACCTGAAGGATTAACTGAGTCATGTCCTCGCGGACGTTGGGAATAGCGGAAAACTCGTGATGCACGTCGGACACGCGCATACTCGTCACCGCCGCGCCGGGCAGCGACGACAGCAGCACGCGCCGAAGCGCCGTCCCCAGTGTCAAACCGAAACCGCTTTCCAGCGGGCTGATGATGAACCGCCCATAGTTCCGTGTGACGGCGTCGCTCTCGACCTTATGCGGCAGCACCATGTTGTTCATAACCACACTTCCCTGCATTAGACACGACGCTTCTTAGGTGGGCGAACTCCATTGTGCGGGATCGGGGTCAGGTCGGTGATCGAGCGCACCTTCAAGCCGCTGGCTTGAATGGCGCGGATCGCCGCTTCACGTCCGGGACCGGGTCCTTTAACAAATACGTCCACTTCCTGCATTCCATGTTCCTGAGCCGCGTCGGACGCGGACTGCGCCGCCACGCGCGCCGCATAGGGCGTGCTTTTACGGCTGCCTTTAAAGCCCGAAGTTCCGGCGCTCGCCCACGACACCACATTCCCCGATTGATCGCTCATCGAGATGATCGTGTTGTTGAAGGTCGCAAAAACATGCGCCTGACCATACGGGATATTCTTAACCGACTTCCGGGCAGTAGTGCGGCGTCCCGTGGTCGCTTTCTTGGGTGTGCGCGGCATAGATCGTCTCCAAATAGCTCTTGCGGTAAGATGCGCCCTGTTTCCAGGGCGCATTTACAGGTGTCTCTGTAGAAAGAAGCGGTCGGCTGTCCGCTTTCAGCGCTCAGCAAAAGATACGCTTTTCGCTGACCGCCTTTAGCCAAGCTACTTCTTGGTCGCGCCACGACGACGACCACGACCGGGAACCGTCTTCTTGACGCCCTTACGGGTGCGGGCGTTGGTGCGCGTGCGCTGACCATGTACCGGAAGGTTACGACGGTGGCGCAGCCCGCGATAGCTGCCGATCTCCGACAGGCGCTTGATGTTCAACTGCACCTGACGACGCAGGTCGCCTTCGGTGGTCAGCCCGCCAATCGCATCGCGGAGCTGCTGAAGCTGACCTTCGGTCAGGTCGCGGACGCGCAGGTCGGGATCGACCCCCGTCCGGTCAAGAATCTGCCTGCTGGTCGGGCGACCGACGCCATAGATATAGGTCAACGCCACTTCCACACGCTTATCGCGGGGCAGGTCTACGCCTTCGATACGAGCCATAAGTCTTCCCCTAACCCTGACGCTGCTTGTGTTTCGGGTTCGAACATATCACCATGACGTTGCCGTGACGCTTGATGATGCGGCACTTCGGGCAGCGTCGCTTTACGGATGCGGATACACGCATGACAAAATCTCGCTCTCTGCGCCATTAATAGGCGGTATATTATATCGGTTTTAAGAGACCGCGTCTACGGTCAATTTCAGTATCGGGCAGACACGCAGGTCTTCCCCTACAACTTCCGCTGTCTCTATGGCAGCGTCAAAATGATCGGCGCGCCGTCGGTGATGGCGATGCTATGCTCGAAGTGCGCGCAGAGCGAGCCATCGCGCGTGACCACCGTCCAAGTATCGTCCAGCACGCGGGTTTCCGGTCGCCCGGCATTGACCATCGGCTCAAGCGCGTAGGTCATGCCCGCTTGAAGCGGATAGCTCCTGAATCCGTGCTGGCGCGCGTGCCGGGGCCACCAGTTCGGGATTTGCATCTCACCGTGCATCTCGCGCCCGACCTCATGACCAGTGTACTCGCGCACGACGCTGTAGCCGTGACTCTCGACGAACTTCTGGATCGCCTGCGACACGTCGCTCGTCTGGTTGCCGACGACCGACGCTTTGATGCCGACGTACAGCGACTGTTCGGTCACGTCGAGCAGGCGCTGCACCGCCGCTGGAATCTCGCCCACGCCCATGGTGAACGCGCCATCTCCGACGAAGCCCTGATAGATGCAGCCCGTATCCAGGCTGATGATGTCGCCCGCTTTCAGCACGCGCTTATCGCTCGGAATCCCATGCACCAGTTCGTTGTTGATCGACGCATTGATGCTGGCGGGATAAGCGGGCGCGCCCGGCTTGTTATTCGGGTAGTTCAGAAACGCCGGTTCTGCGCCGTGATCGCGGATCACGCTCTCGGCGATGCGATCCAGTTCAGCGGTGGTGACGCCGGGACGCACCGCCTCTCGCATCGCCTGATGCGCCTGAGCGACGATCCGCCCGGCTTCGCGCATCACTTGAATTTCTTCCGGCGTCTTGAGTTCAACTGCCATACTTGCCTTCTATCCGCTTCCGTAGGGGCACAATATATCGCCCCTGCAAAACCTACCCCTTCATGAAATTTACTGGGCGCGCACCGCGTCGATGGCGGCTTTGATCGCGTCGCCCACCACCGGAATCGGCTGATCGGCGTTGATTTCGCGGAGCAGCCCCTTGCGCCGATAGTAGTCGATCAGCGGTTGGGTGGTCTCCACGTAGGTGTCGATCCGCTTGAGAATCGCGTGCGCGTTGCCGTCGTCGGGGCGGCGCACCAACTCGGTTCCGGTGCCCTGCTCGACCGCGACCAAACGCGGCGGGAACTGCTTCTCCGGCTGATCGACGAACCGCCAGTCGATGCCGTCGGCGTTGTAGTAGATGTTGTAGCTCTTGCTGCCGTCGGGCAGGCTCACGCGCCCGAAGGCGCGCTTGAATGCCGTGTACAGGTCAAGCTCCAGCAGCAGGACGATGTTGACGCGCTCGCCTTTGCCTTCGAGATACTGTTCCAGCCAATCCGCCTGCGCGGGCGTGCGCGGATAGCCGTCGAAAATCACGCCCTGCTCGGCGTCCGGCTGGCTGAGGCGATCCTTGACCACTTCGTTGGTCGTGGCGTCATCGACCAGCCGCCCCTCCGCCATGATCTGCTGAACGCGGCGGGCGAGGTCGTCGGTGCGGGTTTTCATGGCGCGGAACAGGTCGCCGGTGGAAACGTGCGGGATGTTGTAGCTTGCTCGGATGAATTTAGCTTGTTCGCCCTTGCCTGCGCCCTGCACACCCATCAAAATCACGTACAAACCCATTTTTTCAAATCCATTCGTTGGAAATGCGCGGTGAGGGCAGGGCTGAACCCTGCCCATATCCTGCGCTTAATTCATGAAGCGGTCGTAGTTGCGCATGACCAACTGCGCTTCGAGCTGGCGCATGGTGTCGATCACGACGCCCACTACAATGATCAAGCCGGAGCCGGTCAGCACGTAAGCCGCGTTGCCGGAGGTGCCGGAGACGAATTCGTTCGGGAACAGCAGGTGATTCACGCCGTCCATCAAGCCGGGCACGACCGCGATAAGCCCCAAAAACAGCGCGCCCAGCAGCGTGATCCGGCGCGTCACCCGCGACACGTAATCCTGCGTGCGCTTACCGGGACGAATGCCGGGAATGAAGCCGCCGTTGCGCTGCAAGTTATCGGCGAGGTCTTGGTTGCCCACCATGATGTCCGAATAGACGAAGGTGAAGCCCACCACCAGTATGAAGTACAGCCCCCAGTACATGATACCGGTCTGACTGCCAAAGCTCTGGGTGATCGAGGTGCGCAGCGGACCCTCCGGGAACAGGTTCACCAGCAGCGCCGGGAATGCGATCACCGCCTGCGCAAAGATCAGTGGGATCATGCCCACCGGGTTAACTTTCAGCGGGATGTGCGTGCTGGCTCCGCCGTACTGCTTTCGACCGCGCACCCGCTTGCCGTACTGCACCGGGACGCGCCGCACGCCTTCCTGAATGTAGACGCAGCCGACCACGCTGATGATCACGATCAGCACGAAAGCGATGATGTTATAGATGGGTTGGGTCGAGCCGCTGATCAACTGCACCAAGCGCTGCGGCACGCGGGCGACGATCCCCGCGAAGATGATGATCGACAGACCGTTGCCGATGCCCTGCTCGGTGATCAATTCGCCCAGCCAAATGGCGAACATGGTTCCGGCGGTCATGGTAAAGACCACCGTTAAAGTCAGCAAGATGTCCGTGCCGAAGCCGGGGATGATCGGCGTGCCTCCCAGCGTATTGAAAATCTGAATCTGGGCGAAGGTCTGCATGATGGACATGGGAATCGCCAGATAGTAGGTGTAGGTTTCGATCTTTTCGCGTCCACCCGGCTCTTTCTGCATCTGCTCCAGCACCGGAATGACGGGCGTGAGCACTTGCAGGATAATCTGCGCCGTGATGTACGGATACACGCCGTTGGCGATCACGCTGAAGTTTTGCAGCGCCCCGCCGGAGAGCAGGTCGAGTACGCCGACCAAGCCGCCGGACTGCCCATTGAGCAGGTTCTGCAACGCTACGCGGTCAACGCCCACCACCGGAACGTGCGCCGCAAACTGATACACGATCAGGATCAACCCGGTGATCAACAGCTTGTTGCGCAAATCCGGCAGGCGGATGGCATTACGAAGTGCATCAATCATGCCAGAAATCCTCAGTTTCTAAGCGTTCCGAAAAAAACGCATCCTCGTCACGCTGCTTCGCCAAAGGCTGTCGCTTCGCTAACTGCCTCTGGCTGGTGAATTTTAGCCTGCCGAAGCAGGCTCTACTGATTAGCTCGACTGCTTCAGCTTGGCAAGCTGCTGCTTCGGGAGCAGCTTCACGGTCGCGCGCGCGCCCTTGAGCGTGAGCGGAATCACTTCGGTGCTGCCACCCGCTTTGCTGATCTTCTCCTGCGCGCTCTTACTGAAGCGGTGCGCCTGAACCGTCAGCTTCTTGCTGAGATCGCCGTCGCCGAGGACGACCACTGGCTGATCGGCTTCCCGAATCCAGCCGTGATCCGCCAGCACCTGCGCCGTGACGGTGGTGCCCGCATCCAGCGCCTCAAGCTGCGAGACGTTCACTTCCTGATAGTGAATGCGGAAGATGTTGGTGAAGCCGCGCTTGAAAGGCAGACGCCGCACCAGCGGGAGCTGACCGCCTTCAAAGTACGCGCCCTTGCGTGCGCTCTGACCACGCGCGCCCGCGCCCTTAGTACCGCGCCCGGCAGTCTTGCCTTTGCCCGCCGAGATACCGCGACCGACGCGAGTCTTCTTCCGGTGCGAACCGGGATTGGGCTGCAAATCGTGCAGTTTCATGAGCCAACCTCCTCCACCGAGACCAGATGGACGACCTTCTGGATCATCCCCCGAACCGATGGAATGTCTTTGACGATCACACTGGCGTGCATCCGGTACAAGCCGAGCGCCCGGACGGTTTCGCCCTGACTCTTTTCGTAACCGATCGGGCTTTTGACCAGCGTCACTTTAAGCTGTTTTTCAGCCATTTACTTCAACTCCTCCGGCGTGACCGCCTCCGGGCGCTTGCGCTCCCAGAACGGACGCACGTCGTTCAGGCTCTTGCCGCGCATGGCTGCCGTTTCTTCGGCGCTGCGCAGCGATTCGAGCGCGCTCAGCGTCGCCATCGCCACGTTGAGCAGGTTGGCGCTGCCTTGACTCTTGGTCAGGATGTCATGCACGCCCACCGCTTCCAGCACAGCGCGCACGCCGCCGCCTGCGATCACCCCCGTGCCGGGTGCAGCGGGCTTGAGCAGCACTTTCGCGCCGCCGTATTCCGCCGTCACCGGGTGCGGGATAGTCGTGCCCGCCAGCGAGATTTTCTTCATCTGCCGACGCGCGCGGTCAGTGCCTTTACGGATGCTGTCCGGCACGGCGCGGGCTTTACCGACGCCGATGCCGATGCGCCCGTTGCCGTCGCCCACCACCACCACGGTGCGGAAGCTGAAGCGCCGACCGCCCTGAATCACTTTGGCGACGCGCTTAATGTCGATCACGCGCTCTTCGAGTTCTTCGCGTTCCTCGCGGGGTTCGCGCGGTTCACGTTGTTCGCGGTCGCCACCACCACGCTGTCTGTTCTTCATAAAGTCTCCTAGAAATTCAGTCCGCCTTCACGCGCGCCTTCAGCCAGCGCCGCGATTCGACCGTGATACTGATAGCCGCCCCGGTCGAACACGACCGAGCTAATCCCGACCGCCTTCGCCCGATCCGCCAGCACCATGCCCACGATCTTCGCGGCTTCACTCTTGGTCTTGCCGTCGATCTGCGCGACCACCGTCTTGTCGATGGTAGACGCCGAGACGAGGGTACGTCCGCTCGCGTCGTCGATCACCTGCGCGTAGATGTTCACCGAACTGCGGAAGACGTTGAGGCGCGGACGCTCCGGCGTGCCGGTAATGCGCGCGCGCACGCGCCGGTGACGCCGATCTTGCCGCGCGCTTTTCTGTTTAAGCTGCTTTGCGGTAGCCATCTCTTACCTCACTTACCCGTCTTACCCGCTTTGCGGCGGATTTGCTCATCCGAATAGCGGACACCCTTGCCCAGATATGGTTCCGGCGGGCGCAGCTCGCGGATGTTCGCCGCCACCTGCCCGACCACCTGCTTATCAATGCCCTTGACGTGAATGGTGCGCCCGCGATCTTCGATCACGAAGCTGATGTCCGGCGGCGGGTTGATCACGATTTCGTGAGAGTAGCCCAGCCGCATCACCAAGTCCGTGCCGCGAAGATCGCTGCCGTAGCCCACGCCCTCGATATTCAGCGTGCGCTCGAAGCCGTCGGATACGCCCTTGACCATGTTCGCCAGCAGCGCGCGCTCCAGACCATGCAGCGCGCGGTTCTCGCGCTCGTCGTCCGGGCGCTCCAGCTTGAGCGAGCCGGTCACGTGCTTGACGCTAATATTCGGGTGAACCGAGTGCTTCAACTCGCCTTTGGGACCCTTGACCGTCACATCCTGCCCGTGAACCGTGACCGTCACTTTATCCGGGATGACCACCGGCTGCTTGCCAATACGAGACATCGCCGTTCCTCCTTTACCACACGTAGCAGAGCACTTCGCCGCCCACGTGCTCGCGGCGCGCCTGCTGCGCGGTCATCACGCCCTTCGGGGTGGTGACGATGGCGATGCCGATGCCACTCATCGGGCGCGGCAGGTCTGCCCGCCCGCGATACACGCGGCGACCGGGCTTGCTGATGCGCTGGATGTTGGAAATCACCGGCTTTCGTTCCCGGCGCGAACCATGATATTTGAGCGTAATCGTAATCAGCGAAAAAGGCTGCTCATCGCCGACATTGAAGTCTTCGATGTACCCTTCTTCCTTCAAAATCCGCGCGATTTCCACCTTGATCTTGGAGGTGGGAATCTCGCAGGTAGGTTTCCCCACCATTAGCGCATTCCGAATGCGCGTCAACATGTCTGCAATGGGATCGCTCGTCATGCTTCCCTTCCTACCAGCTCGACTTCACGACGCCGGGGATTTGCCCCCTCAGCGCCAATTCGCGGAAATGAATGCGGCACAAGCCGAATCTACGGATGTACCCGCGCGGGCGTCCGCAGATTTTGCCTGAGTTCGGATCGACATACTGGCAGCGATTGCGGACGCGCACTTTGTATTTCCGGTTCTTTTCACGAGCCGTCATCGACTTCTTTGCCATAGCCTCTTACCTTTCCTGGAAAGGCATACCGAGCAGCTTCAGCAGGCGCCGCCCTTCCTCGTCGGTCTTCGCGCTGGTCACGATGGTGATCTCCATGCCGCGCACCTTATCAATTTTGTCGTACTGAATTTCCGGGAACGCCAACTGCTCGCGCAGACCGATGGTGTAATTGCCACGCCCGTCGAAGGTGTCCGGTGAGACCCCGCGAAAGTCACGGATGCGCGGCAGCGCCACGTTGACCAACCGATCCAGCAGCGCCCACATACGCACGCCGCGCAGCGTCACTTTGGTGCCAATCGCGCGACCTTCACGCAGCTTGAAGTTGGCGATGCTCTTCTTAGCCTTGTTGATCACAGGCTGCTGCCCGGTGATGGCGCGCAGATCACTGACTGCGCCGTCGAGCGACTTCGGGTTATCAATTGCCTCGCCGACGCCGATGTTCAGCACGATCTTTTCGACGCGCGGAACCTGCATCAGGTTGTTGTAGCCGAACTCACTCATCAGCGTGGGCACAGCCTGTTCTTCGTACCGTTGTTGGATGTCGTACTTCGCCATAAGGTTACTCGATGTCCGAATCACACTGCTTGCACACGCGGACTTTATAGCCATCATCGCGGAGGCGGAAGCCCACGCGCGTCTTTTTGTTGCAGGTCGGGCAGACCACCATCACGTTCGAGAGGTGAATCGGTCCCTCGAACTCGACGATCTGCGCCGGAATCTGCTGATTGCCCGACTGACGCGCTTTGCGGTGCCGCTTGAGGATGTTCACCCCATGCACCACGACGCGATCATCTTTCGGCAGCACGGCCACTACTTCGCCGCGCTCGCCGAGGTCTTTTCCGGCGATCACTTCAACCGTATCGCCCTTTTTCACACGCTGCATTTCACCCCTCCACTTTACAGGGTTTCCGGCGCGAGCGAGACGATCTTCAGGAAGCCCCGGTCGCGCAGTTCGCGGGCAACCGGTCCGAAAACGCGCGTGCCGCGCGGGTTCTGCAAATCATCACTCAGGATCACGGCGGCATTGTCGTCGAAACGGATGTAAGAGCCATCATCGCGGCGGTATTCCTTCGCCACCCGCACCACCACCGCCTTCACCACGTCGCTTTTCTTGACGCTGCCCTGCGGCGTCGCCGATTTGACGGTGGCAACCACGATGTCGCCGATGCCGCCGTAATACCGAAACGAACCGCCCAGCACCCGGATCACCAGAATTTCCTGTGCCCCGGTATTGTCAGCCACTTTGAGGCGAGATTCATTCTGAATCATTCTTCCTCGCCCTCACTTTCTTCGGCTTCACCGTCCTCTTGGTCGTCGGCATCTTCTTCGTCGGCATCTTCTTCGTCGGCTTCGTCGTCGATGTCTTCGTCGATTGGCTCGATGCCGCCCTGAAGCCCTTCTTCATCGGGCAGGGTTTCCAGCACCGGAGCGCCGACCGCCTGAATCACTTCCTCGACCACCCAGCGCTTGTGGCGGCTGAGCGGCTGGCTTTCGACGACGCGCACCAGCGCGCCTTCCTCAATCTCGTTGCTCTCGTCGTGCGCCATCACCTTCTTGGTGGTGATCACGACTTTCTTGTAGATCGGGTGCATCTTGCGACGCTCGATTGCCACCACGACCGTCTTGTCCATCTTGTTGCTCACGACGCGACCTTCCAGCCGCCGACGTTTATTCGGCATTGTTCACCTCCCCGGCGACGAGCTGACGCTCGCGGATCACGGTCAGGATGCGAGCCACGTCCCGCTTCGCCCGGCGCAGCGCGTTCGGGTCTTCCAACTGACCAAAACTCTTTTGAAAGCGCAGGTTGAACAGCGCCTCTTTCTGGTCTTCCAGCTCGTTCAGGAGCCGATCATCGGTGAGTTCGCGCAGGTCTTTGATGTCCATCAGCCACCCAGCTCCTGCCCGGAAATCGGGTCGATCCGTTTGACGATGCGGGTCTTGATCGGCAGCTTGTAGGACGCCAGACGCAGAGCCTCCTCCGCTTCTTCTTTCGAGACGCCGCCCATTTCGAACAGCACGCGACCCGGACGAACCACCGCAACCCAGAACTCGACCGCGCCCTTGCCGCTGCCCATACGGGTTTCGGCGGCTTTCTTAGTCACGGGCTTATCCGGGAACACTCGAATCCAGACCTTCCCGCGACGGCGAATGTAGCGCACCAGCGTGCGGCGGGCAGCTTCGATCTGGCGGCTGTTCATCCAGCAGGGTTCGAGCGCTTGCAGACCCCATTCACCGAACGCGACCGTCGAGCCGCGATACGACCTGCCGGTCATGCGCCCGCGCATCTGCTTGCGATACTTGACACGTTTAGGCATTAACATTGCGAATAACTCCTCACGGGCTGACGTAAACTTCTTTGTTTTCGCCGCCCTGCTTCTGCTGCTCTCGCCCTTCGCCGAGCGATTCGCCCTTGTAAATCCACACCTTGATGCCGATGCGACCAAAGGTGGTCAGCGCTTCGGCGCGGGCGAAGTCGATGTCGGCACGCAGGGTTCCGCGCGGGACGCGCCCTTCGCTCTGCCATTCACGGCGAGCCATGTCCGCCCCGGCGAGGCGACCGCTGACTTCGATCTTGATGCCCTGCCCACCCTGACGCATGGCTTGGCTGATGGCGCGCTTGATGGCGCGGCTGTGACCGATGCGCCGCTCAAGCTGCTGGGCGATATTCTCGGCGACCAACTGAGCGTCCAAGTCGGGCTTGTCGATCTCGCTGACTTCGACCTTCGCGGTCTTGCCCGTCATCTCCTGCAAGCCCTGCTTCATCTTCTTGACCGCATCGCCCTTGCGCCCGATCAAAATGCCGGGGCGGGCGGTGTGGATGGTGATCTGAAGCTGGTTCGAGTTGCGCTCGATTTCGATCCGCGAGACTCCCGCCTTTTCGCCTTCCTTCTTGATGAAGCGGCGAATGGCGAAGTCTTCCATCAATTGATCGCGGAACTGCTGACCACTGGCGAACCAGCGGGCGTCCCAGTCCCGGTTGACTTTCAGTCGGAATCCAATCGGGTTGACTTTACGACCCATTTTGCGTTCCCTCTCGTTCTGCCAACACGACGGTGAGGTGCGAGCTGCGCTTCTTACGCGGTTTGTAGCGCCCGCGCGCCCCGGCTTTGAACCGCTTCAGCATGGGACCGCCGTCCGCATAAATCTTCTCGACCACCATATCTTCTCTGGCAAGCTCGAAATTGTTTTCGGCATTTGCCAGCGCCGAGGCGACCAGCTTGTGAACGATCTCCGCGCCTTTTTGGGGCATGAATTGCAGCACGACCAGCGCCTGCTCCGCGCCCATGCCGCGCACTTTGTCGCAGACCAGACGCAGTTTCTGAGGGCTAATGGAGGCATAACTCCAGCTTGCGCGCACTTCCATAGCGTCCCCCTACTTCTTCTTCTTCTCGACCAGATGCCCGCGATAGGTGCGCGTGGGGACAAACTCGCCCAGCTTGTGACCGACCATGTTCTCGGTGATGTAGATCGGGACGTGCTGCTTCCCGTTATGCACCCCAATGGTGTGCCCCACCATTTGCGGGAAGATGGTGCTGGCGCGGCTCCACGTGCGGATCACGACCTTGCGGTTCTCCGCGTTCAGCTTCTCAATTTTCTTGAGCAGCTTGGGACTAATGAAAGGTCCCTTTTTCAACGAACGTGACATAGTTTTTTCCTCAGGACTGAGGACTAAGGGCTGAGGACTGAGTTAGAGGGTTTACCCTCAGTTCTCAGCGCTCAGCACTCAGTCCTTCTTTAACGCCGCTTACCACGACGACGGATGATGAACCGGCTGGTGCGCTTGTTCACGCGCGTGCGCTTGCCAAGCGCGGGCTTGCCCCAAGGCGTCTTGGGACCCGGCAGACCGATACCCGAACGTCCTTCACCGCCGCCGTGCGGGTGACTGGCAGGGTCCATCGCCACGCCGCGCACGGTCGGGCGCCAGCCCTTCCAGCGATTGCGCCCGGCTTTGCCCAGCTTGATGTTGCCGTGATCGGTATTGCCGACCTGCCCAATCGTCGCCATGCAGCGCTCATGCACGAGCCGGACTTCGCCGCTGGGCAGGCGCACCTGACAGTAAACGCCCTCTTTCGCCAGAAGCTGCGCCGAGACGCCCGCCGAGCGCGCCAACTGACCGCCTTCGCCCGGCAGCAGCTCGACGTTGTGAATTTGCGTGCCGACCGGAATGTCGCGGATGTAGAGCGCGTTGCCGGGGCGGATTTCGGCGTTCTCGCCGTTGGCGATCTTATCGCCGACTTTCACGCCCAGCGGCGCGATGATGTAGCGGCGCTCGCCGTCTTCGTATTCCAGCAGCGCGATGCGCGCCGAGCGGTTGGGGTCGTATTCGACCGAGATGACCTGCGCCGTCACGTCGAACTTGTCGCGCTTGAAGTCGATGATCCGGTAGCGCCGCCGAGCGCCACCGCCGCGATGCCGCACGGTCACGCGACCCAGGTTGTTGCGACCACCGCGCTTGCGAATCGCTTCGGTGAGCGACCACTCCGGCTTCGACTTGGTGATTTCCTCAAAAGAATGCCCGGTCATTCCCCGGCGACCCGCCGAGGTGGGCTTGTAAACCTTGATAGGCATGTGTTCTCCGCCCCCTCCGTTACAGGTCGAACAGGTCGAGCTTTTCGCCGGGCATTAACGTGACTACTGCCTTCTTCCATTGGCTGGAACGGCGATAGGCGTTGCGCCCGCGCATTCCGCGCTTGGCGGGCATGACCATGGTGTTGACCTTCTTAACGCGCTTTTCAAAAATGATCTCGACTGCCGTCTTGATCTGCTGCTTGGTTGCTTCCGGCGCGACTTCGAAAGCGTACTGGTTGCGCTCCTCGGCGATGATGTTGGCTTTTTCCGACACCACCGGGCGCAGGATCACTTCGTAAAGATGAAGTTCAGGCATTTTGCGCCTCCGCCTCTCCCCAGATGCGCTTGATCACGTCGAGCGCGTCCAGTGGGACAATGACCTTATCGTACAGAAGCAGGTCACGAATATTCAGGTAGCTGGCGTGCAGCGCTTTGGTGTCCGCCAGATTGTTGACGCTGCGCTGCACGTTGTCGTTGCCCTCGGTGATCAGCACCAGCGACGAGCTTTCGCCCACCAGCGCGGTCAGGATCGCCTTGATCTCTTTGGTCTTGGGCGTTTCCGCCACCAGCCGATCCACAAACACAAGCTGACCGTCCGCCATCAGGGCGCTGAGCGCGGAGCGAATCGCCGCGCGGCGCATCTTCTTGGGCATGTCCAGCGTGTAATCGCGCGGGCGGGGCCCCATCGGGCGACCGCCGCCGACAAACTGGGTCGCGCTGTGCGAGCCGTGACGCGCACGCCCGGTGCCCTTCTGCTTGTACATCTTGGCGGTGGTGAGCTTGACCTCGCCTCGCCGCTTGACCTTGTGCGTCCCCAGTCGGGCGTTCGCCATCTGTCGAACGTAAGCCTGATGCATCAAGCCCTTGTTGATTTTGGCTTCAAAAATATACGCGGGCAGATCAATGGTTTCGACCTGCTTGCCGGTTATATCCAACACAGGAACCTGCATGATTGATCCTCCTCGCTAACGACGGCGCACGCGCGCAGGCTTGATAATCACAATACCGTCGTTCGCGCCGGGGACGGATCCCCGAACCGCCAGCAGATTGCGCTCGGCATCGACCACCACCACTTCGAGATTCTCAGCAGTCACGCGGTCGCCGCCCATGCGCCCCGCCATTCTTTGTCCGGGGTAAGTCCGTCCGGGGGTAGTGGTCGAACCCACCGAACCGGGCGCGCGCTCGCGGTCAGACGCGCCATGAGTTTTGGGCTGCCGGTGGAAATGGTGACGTTTGATCGTCCCGGCGAAACCGCGTCCCTTGCTGGTGCCGATCACGTCCACGTGCTCGCCTTTGGCGAACACGTCCACCTTGACCTCTGCGCCTTCCTGCACGTCCACCTCGCCATCCTTCAGGCGAAACTCGCGCAGGTGACGCAGCGCAGGCAGATTGTTCCGCTTCAAGTGCCCAAGCTCGCCTTTGGTCAGGCGCTGCGGCTTGCCTTCCCCGAAACCGAGCTGCACGGCGGTGTAACCATCTTTCTCGCCGGTGCGAATTTGTGTGACAAAGCACGGTCCCGCCTGAATGACGGTCACGGGAACCGCGTTCCCGGTTTCGTCAAACACTTGGGTCATGCCCACTTTCTTACCGATAATGCCCTTCATTGTTTGCCTCCAGAGGGGAAATGACCGCCCTCTCCGTAAGTTCTCTCACCCGTATTGGCGGGGAAGGCTGTCCCCGTATGCGGATTGCTAGTTGTTAGTTTTTAGTTCTTAGTTTTTGGTCTTGGTCTGCAAGATGGATCACCCGGTAGAGCGAAACTCGCTAAAAACCAATGACTCACAACTAACAACTAAATCTTGATTTCGATGTCCACGCCTGCTGGCAGGTTCAGGCGCATCAAGGTGTCAATCGTCTTGCTGTCCGGGTCTAGCACGTCGATCAGCCGCTTATGAGTGCGGATTTCGAAATGCTCCTGCGAGTCCTTGTCGATGAAAGGACCACGCATGACCGTGAAGCGTTCCAGACGGGTCGGCAGCGGGACGGGTCCCACTACCCGCGCGCCGGTGCGCTCGGCAGTCTCTACAATCCGCCGCGCCGACTGATCCAGCACTCGGTGATCGTATGCCTTCAGACGGATACGAATCTTGTTTTTAAACATCCCTGTTCCTCTGAGTAAGCAATGCCGGGAGGATGAAACCTCTCCCGGCATTGATATGCGGCGGGGCGTTAGCCCAAAATCTCGGTGATGGAGCCCGCGCCCACCGTCAGACCGCCTTCACGGATGGCGAATTTCGAGCCTTTTTCCAGCGCGACTGGCGTAATCAGTTCGACTTCCAGTTCGATGGTGTCGCCGGGCATGACCATTTCCACGCCTTCCGGCAGCTTCACCGTCCCGGTTACGTCCATCGTGCGGATGTAGAACTGCGGACGGTAGCCGGTGAAGAACGCCTTGTGCCGACCGCCCTCTTCCTTCTTGAGCACGTACACGCGGCTCATGAAGCGCTTGTGCGGGGTGATGCTGCCGGGCTTCGCCAGCACCATGCCGCGCTCGACTTCCTCACGGGTCGTGCCGCGCAGCAGAATTCCGGCGTTGTCGCCCGCCTCCGCCGCGTCGAGGTCTTTGTGGAACATCTCGATGCCGGTGACGATGGTCTTCATAACCTCGTCACGCAGACCGATGATCTCGACTTCCTCACCCTTCTTGAGCGAGCCGCGCTCGACGCGCCCAGTCACTACCGTACCACGACCCTTGATCGAGAACACGTCCTCGACCGGCATCAGGAACGGCTTGTCCTTGTCGCGGATCGGCGTCGGAATCCAGGCGTCCACCGCGTCCATGAGCTGAAGGATGGGCTGGTACTCCGGCGCGTTGATGTCGGTGCTGGTGGACTCGTTGGCGAGCAGCGCCGAGCCGCGCACAATCGGCGTGTCCGGGCTGAAGCCGTAGCTCTCCAGCAGTTCGTGCAGTTCCAGCTCGACTAGTTCGAGCAGTTCTTCGTCATCCAGCATGTCGACCTTGTTCAGGAAGACCACCATCGCCGGAACTTCCACCTGACGGGCGAGCAGCACGTGCTCACGAGTCTGGGGCATGGGACCATCGGGCGCGCTGACGACCAGAATCGCGCCGTCCATCTGCGCCGCGCCGGTGATCATGTTCTTGATATAGTCCCGGTGCCCGGGGCAGTCGACGTGGGCGTAGTGACGCGCGTCGGTTTCGTATTCGACGTGACGGATGTTGATGGTAATGCCACGCGCTTTTTCTTCAGGCGCGTTGTCAATGTCCGCATAGTTCATCCGCTGCGCTTTGCCCTTGAGCGCCAGCACCTTAGTAATGGCTGCCGTCAACGTGGTTTTGCCGTGATCGACGTGACCAATGGTGCCGATGTTGACATGTGGCTTGGTGCGCTGATATTTTTCAGGCATTTCTTTGCTTCCTCATTACCTTCTGCGAATTGAAAGCAGCCCCGTGAGACTGCTGAGAACCCTGAACGCTAGACGTTGCCCTTGATCACTTCGTCGGCGACGCTGGCGGGAGCAATGCTGTACTTCTCGAACTCCATCGTGAAACTGCCGCGCCCTTGAGTCATGTTGCGAACCTGCGTGGCGTAGCCAAACATTTCGCCAAGCGGAACGTTCGCGCGAATAGCGGTCGCGCCCGCGCCGCGCGGCTCCATCCCAGAGATGGTTCCACGCCGGGCGGAGAGATCGCCCACGATAGTGCCCGTGTATTCGTCGGGCACGTTCACTTCGACCCGCATGGTCGGCTCCAGCAGAACTGGCTTGCCCTTGTGTACGCCCTCTTTGAGCGCCATCGACCCCGCGATTTTGAACGCCATATCGCTGGAGTCCACTTCGTGGAACGCGCCATCGACCAGATGGGCTTTGATGCCCACCACCGGATAGCCCGCCAGCACGCCGCCCTGCATCGCTTCGCGGACGCCGTTTTCGGTCGGACGAATGAATTCGCGGGGAATGGTGCCGCCCCTGATTTCTTCCAGCCAGATCATACCGTCTTTGCTGCCGACCATTTCCTCGTCGGTCATCGGCTCGAAGTCGAGCACGACCCGCGCGTACTGACCTTTGCCGCCGCTCTGACGCTTGAAGGTCATATCGACGTGCGATTCGCGGGTGATGGTTTCGCGGTAGGCAACGCGCGGACGACCGACGGTCGCCTGCACGCCGAATTCGCGCATCATGCGGTCAACCAGCACTTCGAGGTGAAGCTCACCCATGCCGCGAATCTTGGTCTGACCGAGCTTGTCGTCCACCTCGACCTTGAAGGTCGGGTCTTCTTCAGCCAGACGGCGCAGGGCTTCGCCCATCTTATCCTGATCGCTTTTGGTGTTCGGCTCAATGGCGACTTCGATCACCGGCTCCGGGAAGGAAATCTTCTCCAGAACAATCGGGTGGTTCTGATCGCAGAGCGTATCCCCGGTGAAGGTATTCTTGAGCGCCAGCACCGCGCCGATGTCGCCCGCGTGAACTTCTTCGATGTCCTCGCGGCGGTCAGCGAACATGCGGACAATGCGCCCGATCCGCTCGCGGTCGCCGTTGGTGCTGTTGAGCAGCATCGATCCGGCTTTGACTGCGCCCGAATACACCCGGAAAAACGCCAGACGCCCGACAAACGGGTCGGTCAGGATTTTGAAGACCAGCGCGCTGGTAGGTTCGTCGTCCGACGCCTCGCGCTCCAACACCTGCTCGGTTTTGGGATCGTGTCCCTTGACCGGGGGAACGTCGAGCGGCGACGGCAGCAGTTCGACCACCTTATCCAGCATCAACTGGACGCCCTTGTTTTTGAGCGCCGATCCGCACAGCACAGGCTGAACCTTGCCCGCGATGGTCGCTGCGCGCAGAGCAGGCAGAAGCTCGTCGTCGGCGATGGGTTCGCCCATCAGGTATTTCTCGGTCAGGTAGTCGTCGTTTTCGATGATCTTCTCGATCATCTCGGCGCGCATGGTTTCCGCCTGCTCGCGGTGGCTCTCCGGGATCGGATGGTGCTCAATCGATTTGCCCAGATCGTCGCCGTAAGTGATCAGTTCCATCTTGAGCAGGTCAACGATTCCGGCAAACTCCGGTCCCTCCCCATAGGGGAACTGCAGCATCACCGGGTTGCCATGCAGACGGTCGATAATCATCTCCACGCAGCGGCTAAAACTCGCACCGGTGCGATCCATCTTGTTGACGAAGCACATGCGCGGCACGTCGTACTGGTTCGCCTGCCGCCAGACCGTCTCGGACTGCGGCTCGACGCCCGCCACGCCGTCGAATACGACGACGCCGCCGTCCAGCACGCGCAGGCTGCGCTGCACTTCCGCCGTGAAATCGACGTGACCGGGGGTGTCGATGATGTTGATCTGGTGCCCGTTCCACGCCGCCGTGACCGCCGCTGCGGTGATGGTGATACCGCGTTCGCGTTCCTGCTCCATATAGTCGGTGGTGGCAGCACCCTCATGGACTTCGCCCATGCGATGCACCATGCCCGTGTAATAGAGCACGCGCTCGGTGGTGGTGGTTTTCCCGGCATCAATATGCGCGATGATGCCGATGTTGCGCACCTTACTCAGATCGAATTGAGTTTCTGTCTTTTTCGTCATACTTCACTTCAATTAGGTCAGGCGGTTACTGCCCAACCGGGAACTGTTAACGGAAATGAGCAAAGGCACGGTTCGCCTCTGCCATGCGGTGGGTGTCGTCCTTCCGCTTGACCGATGCTCCCTGCCCATTGGCAGCGTCCATCAGCTCACTTGCCAGCTTTTCCGACATGCTGCGACCTCCGCGCTTGCGCGCGTTTTCGAGGATCCAGCGCATCGCCAAAGTGGTCGAACGCTCCGTCGGCACTTCGACCGGGACTTGATAGGTCGCGCCGCCGACGCGCATCGGCTTGACTTCAATCGCGGGGGCGACATTGCGCAGCCCCTGCTCCATCACCTCAATCGGGTTGCGCTTGGCGCGCTCCTCGATCAGCCCCAGCGCGTCGTACATAATCGACTGCGCCGTGCTTTTCTTGCCGCCAGTCATCATGCGATTGATGATCATGGCGACGTGGAGGTTTTGATACTTGTTATCCAGCGGGATAACCCGCTTCGGAGGACTTTTTCTTCTCGGCATCAGGGCACCTTATTTCTTCTTCGCGCCAGCGGCAGCGCCAGCTTTCGGGCGTTTCGCGCCGTACTTGCTGCGTCCCTGCTCGCGGTTCTTCACGCCATCGGTATCCAGCGTTCCCCGGATGATGTGATAACGCACACCGGGCAAATCCTTCACACGACCGCCGCGCACCAGCACGACGCTGTGTTCCTGAAGGCTGTGTCCCTCGCCGGGGATGTAAGCCGTGACTTCGATGCCGTTCGAGAGGCGGACACGTGCCACCTTGCGGAGCGCCGAATTCGGTTTCTTGGGCGTCATGGTCTTGACGACGGTGCAGACGCCGCGTTTCTGCGGCGACCCCTTCTTGCGGCGGGTGCGGCGTTGGTCGTAGACGTTGAGCGTGTACTGCAAAGCCGGGGCTTTGCTCTTGCTCTTCTTCGGCTTGCGACCCTTGCGCACCAACTGGTTAATGGTTGGCATAAAAACGACTCCACTTAAAATTAGCCCATACATGCAAAAAGGCGTCGAAAATGAACGCCTGTATGCACCTTTGTGACGAGCTACGCCGCCGTGCGGAATGCTTTCGCCACCTCTCGCTCAGTTCAGCACGCCATTGCCTCAACGCGGAGGTTGTGTGCCGTACACGCGCGTGGAGAATAGTATCATCCCCCCTGAACGGAGTCAAGGGTGATACGCGAGGCTTTGCAATGTCCACTATAATAGCAGCATCAAGCCATGCAGGAGGATAGGTCGTGATTGCCGAGCCGATAGAGGTGCCGCTGCGAACCGACGCGCAGGGAAAAATCCGCGTGGGCGGGACGCAGGTTCTCCTAGAGCTGCTGATTCACGCTTTCTGGCAAGGCGAAACAGCAGAGGATATTGTCGAAAGCTATCCGACCCTGAAGCTGGTGGACGTATACGCGGTGCTGGCGTATTATCTCACGCGGCGCGATGAAGTCGATGCCTATGTGCGCGACGCCGATACCGCCGCCGAGCGCATCCAGCGCGAAGTCGAAGCCGATTATTCCCCGAACACGCTTGCGCTGCGTGCGCGGCTGCGCGCCCTCCGCGACTCCGATCCTCCCTCTCAGAAATGATTCGCTTTCTGGCAGATGAGAATTTCAACGGCAAGATTCTGCGCGGCATTCGCCGTGATCGCCCGGATGCGGATATTATTCGGGTTCAGGACACGCCTGCTTACCAATCACCGGATCAAATTGTGTTGGAGTTTGCCGCACAGCAGCAGCGTATTATCCTGACGCATGACGTTGAAACCATGATCGGTTTTGCCAAAGCGAGACTGGCTGCAAGTCTGCCGATGCCGGGCGTAATCGCTGTACGAGACATCGTACCTGTTCGGCAGGTCATCGATGACCTCTTGATCGTCCTCGGCGCAAGTGAGATGAGCGATTGGAACAACCTCATTACTTTCCTTCCGCTTTGAGCGTGGCTGCGGCGCTGCTGACTCTGCTGGCGGCGTGCAGCGCTGCGCCGACGCCTACCCAGACCCTCGCGCCCATCGTCACGCCGATCCCGCAGGCGCTCATTGATCAGGCAGCCGAGTTTTGCCCGCCGCCGCCCAACTGGGTGATCTACGTGACTCAGCCCGGCGATTCGCTGCAATCGCTGGCGGCGCGCACGTCCAGCAGCGTCATGCGGTTGGAGACCGCTAACTGCCTGAACAATCCACGCGGAATCAGCGCCGGGAGCGTGATTTATCTGCCGCGCCCGCCGATTGCGCGGTAGGGTAAAGGAGAGTGCGTTGTTAGAAGACTCTACTCAGTCCAGCTACGACAAGGTTGCGGAAGAATATGCGCGGCGGATGCTGCACGAACTGGATCACAAGCCGCGCGACCGCCAGATGCTCGAAGCCTTCGCCCAAAGCGTGAGCAGCAAGGGACGAGTTCGCGGACATCGGCACCGGACCCGGACAGATCGCGCGCTATCTGCACGATCAAGGCGCGGACGCCTTCGGCATCGACCTTTCGCCCGCGATGGTCGAACTAGCGCGCAAGGCGCATCCGGGCTTGGAGTTTCAGCAGGGCGATATGCGCGCGCTGCCCCTGCCCGACAACTCGCTGGCGGGCATCACCGCCTTCTACTCGATCATCCACATCCCGCGCGACGAGGTGGTCGCCGTGCTGAAAGAGATGCGTCGGGTGCTGATTCCCGGCGGTCGGGTGCTGATCGCGGTGCATCTCGGCGCGGAGGTGCGCCATCTGGATCAATGGTGGGAGCAGTCCGTATCGGTGGATTTCGTGTTTTTCGAGCGGGACGAGCTGGTGGGTTACGTTGAGGCGGTGGGCTTGGTCATTGACGAGGTGTTCGAGCGCGATCCGTACCCGGATGGCGAAGAAGCGCAGACCCGGCGGGTCTACATCTCCGCCCATAAATGAACAGAGGCGCTCACTTGAACGCCCCTGCTCCATCATTCTTACTGCGGAGAACCGCCAGCGCTTGGAGCCTGCGCGATCTCCAGCGTGGCGGTGGGAGATGCCCCTAAAGGTCCGGTCGTGGGCGGTGCGAACGGCGGATCGCCCCGAAGCGTGCTGCCGACCGCCTGCACCAAGTCCTCCACCGAAACCGGCTTGCCGAGGAAGGTATCTGCGCCCGCCGAGAGCGCCTGTCCCGTCTGATAGCCGCCGAGCGCGCTGGAAACCACCAGCACGGGGACGTGTTTAGCGGTCTTTTGCTTGCGGACGTAGCGCACCAGATCGAGCGCGTTCATGTCCGGCAGCATCAGTTCCAGCACAATCGCGTCCGGCATCCCCTGAAACACCATGCCGAGCGCTTTGGTCACGTCGTTGACCAGCATTACTTTGTAGCCCGCGTATTCGAGCGCCATCCGAAAGACGCTGCCCACGTCCTGATCGTCCTCGATGACCAGCACGCGCTTGCCGCTTCCATTAATGAAGGGATGCGCGGGCGACTTCATCCGCTGAGTATCGGTCAGGGCGGGCACCACCGAGAACGATACCTGCAAGCGCAGCGTGCCCAGCATCAATTCGTTGCCGTGCCGCAGCCGATATTCCTCGCCGGGCTTGCATAGGACGTTGTTCAGGCGGGTGCCATTGGTGCTGTTCAAGTCGCGGATCATCAACCGCTGATCCTTGACCGTGATCAGTGCGTGCTTGCGCGAGACACCTTTGCCGTATGCCTCAAACGGAGTCAAATCAACTTCCGGGCTGGCGCCGGTCGCGCTGTCGCTGCGACCAATGACCATCGCATCGCCGACCCGCACCTGAATAGTCGAAGCGGTACCCACCACGCGAAATTCGATCACCCACGGACGCTTAACGTCGAGCGGTCCGGTCGCGCTGGGCTTGGCGGGCGCGTCATCTTCTACCGGAAGCTGTAGATGTCGAGTTTTGAGTTGTGATTCCGAAGCCTCTGCTGACATGAATTTTCCTCTTGGCTCCCCAACTTGCCTTAACCTTACACCACGATATTCATGGCTCACATAGCCATGAGGTACTGCCAAGCATTAAGGTTTTTAACGCATCGGGGTTCGCCACGTGAGAATCAGCGAACGAAACGTTAACAAAGCATAAACCTGATGGCATTTTGGAACATCGACTTTACTATTTTCATTTTACCACAGTTTGTAAAAATAAACAATGTAAAGACCAACCCGAAATCGGCTATATCCGCCGCGCCGATTGGTTCGTTAGGTGATTGGATAGAATAGAGGCTCTGGTTACAGGAAGGAGCAGTACCAATGGAATACAAACACCTTGGACGCACAGGACTGCGAGTCAGCCGTCTGTGCTTGGGAACCATGAACTTCGGTCCCTTCACCACCGAGCCGGACGCCTACGCGATCATGGACTGCGCGCTGGAGCAAGGGATCAACTTCTTCGACACCGCCAACGTGTACGGCTGGAAAAAGGGGGAAGGCGTCACCGAGCAGATCGTCGGGCGCTGGTTCGCTCAGGGCGGCGGGCGGCGCGAAAAAGTCGTGATCGCCACCAAAGTCTTCGGCAATATGGGCGACTGGCCCAACGAGAATCACCTCTCGGCGCTGCACATCCGCCGCGCCTGCGAGGAAAGCCTGCGCCGCCTGCAAACCGATCACATCGACCTGTACCAGATGCATCACGTCGACCGCCGTGCGCCGTGGGAAGAAATCTGGCAGGCGATGGACACGCTGGTGCAGCAGGGCAAGGTGATCTATGTCGGCAGCAGCAACTTCGCCGGATGGCACATCGCCAAAGCCAACGAAGCCGCCAAGCGCCGCGACTTTATGGGCTTGGTCAGCGAGCAGTGTCTCTACAACCTGAACGCGCGCATGGTCGAAACCGACGTGCTCCCCGCCTGCGAGGATTACGGCTTGGGGGTGATCCCGTGGAGTCCGCTGGCTGGCGGCTTGCTCGGCGGCGTGCTGCAAAAGATCAGCGAAGGACGCCGCGCCAACGAGAATCTTCAGAAAGAAGTGGAGCGTCACCACGACAAAATCGAGCGCTACGAGAATTTCTGCAAGGACTTGGGCGAGCATCCCGCCGACGTGGCGCTGGCGTGGCTGCTGGCGCAGCCTGCGGTCACCGCGCCGATTGTCGGTCCGCGCACGATGGAGCAGTTCGAGGACAATCTGCATTCACTGGACGTGAAGCTCACGCCGGAGCAGTTGAAGACGCTGGACGAAATCTTCCCCGGTCCCGGCGGTACCGCGCCCGAATCGTTCGCGTGGTAAACCCAGCCTAAGCAAACAAAAACGCCCGCTTCAAGTGGGCGTTTTTCGCTTTTATTCCGGCGGATTAGTCGGCGGCGGCGCCAGCGGTCTTGCTGACGGTCTCGGTGCTGGCGGCGGGCTTGGGTGCTTCGGTCTTTTCAGACTTCTCGGTCTTTTCGGACTTCTCGGTCTTGGGCGCACCGGTGACCGCCGAATGGGAGGCATTCTTGCTGTCGTTAATGTAGAAACCGGAGCCTTTGAAGATCACCCCGGCGGGTTGGATGACGCGGACAACTCGCTGCCCTGTTTCTGGGTCAACCGTCAGCGGATCATCCAGAAAGCGCTGGCGAACATCAAAGGTTGTCCCATCCTCACGACGATAAGTATAAACGGGCATACGACCACCTCACACGACCCACTTTTGTTGAACCACTTTGTATGATACTGCAACATTGAGCGGAATGTCTATATTCGGACGCGAAGTCTGATGATTTTCTTACGCGGTCATCAACTGCTCAATCCGAGCGAGGCGGCGGCGCGGGTGCAAAGGCTGACTCCGCCCGCATTGAGCCACGTCGCCAGCGAGTCGCTGCTGTCTTTGTTCTGGCGAGCGTCGTTGTAGATGGTGGTGCCCCAGATGTAGTAACGCTGGGTCTGGGCGGGCCACGCGGCGAACGGCAGGCTGATCACCGACGGGCCGCCGTTGTAGCACGCCATCGCCAACCCCGAATCGCCGCTGGACATGGCGAGGCATTCATTGAGGAACGACGCGCCGCGCATGGCATTGGTGTCGGGATCGGTTTGATTTTCGCCGGGCGCGAAGTGGAACGGCATCACCTGAAACAAGCCCTGCGCCCCGGCGCTGCTGCTCACGTCGGCGTCGCCGCAGGATTCGATCTGCATGATAGTCGCCAGCAGGTTCGGATCAAGATTGTAGAGCGCCGCCCACTCCGCCAGATGATCGCCCCAGTATTCGACGGTCGAGGTGAACATCGGCGCGATCTGCCCGCCACTGGACGCGATGCCGACCGTCCTCGGCAGGCTGGTGATCGCCCGCCCCGCCGCGCTCAGAGTCGCCGAAAGCGCGTTGGGCAGCAGGATCAGCAGCACCACGCCGATCATGATCCAGCCGGGAAGCAGGCGCACGAACCCGCGATTCACCGGCTTCGGCTCGGATTTGCGTGGGGTGGTGCGTTTGCGATAGGTCTTCGTCTGAACAGCCATAGGTATCCCGCAATAGTGTACTATGAGCGCCGTGCTGCGCAGCATAGGAATTTCGTTATCCGCTTTACGAATTCAAAACCCGGAAAGGTTCGAACCGCCAGAACATTCGACATGGAATATTGGGGCAGGTGTCCTGTTGGCTGCGGCTCATAGAACAAGTTTAGCACGCATGTTCTATCTTTTCAAGGACGAAAAGCTCGCAAACAGGCGTTTTCGGGGCTGGATTCAGGTAGAGCGCAGCAGCGCGGCTGAGATCGCGTTCAGGTATCCGTTGGCACGGTTTCGTTCTCGCTTAATTTTATTCGTTATGAATGTGGGAGGCAATCCGGCTCATCAAACGTGAATAATCCCAAAAGGCTGGGAAATTGGTCACAAAAAAGGTGTTCCTTAATTCACAACCGAGAAATCTTATGCTATATTGGCAACGATAAAGAAACGGAAGGAAATCAATTGAACCTAAAGCGTATCTTCATTCTTGTGATTGCCGCAGCCATCGTGACTCTCGTCGGTATTCCGGTGGTATCCGCACAACAGCAGCCACAGGCGTGCGATCCCTACCAGATCGGGCAGAACAGCTTTACGGTTCAGCCGAACGATCTGAACTACGACGCTCCGATTCCCTACGATCTGGGGATGACTCCGCAGTTGATCACGCAAATTGCTTCCAGCTTCACCGAAACGCCGCGCGACCGCGCCGAATTCGCCAACCCGGACACCCATCTAGCGCCCGCCGCTGCCGCCACCGTCACCGCGCAGGGCGACCAATTGACGGTTTATCAAGGCGACTGCACCGAATCGGACGTTCTGGCGCAGCTTGAGACGGGGACGAAGGTCACGGTGCTGGACGGCCCGCTGTCGTCGGAAGGCTTCGCGTGGTGGCGCATTCGCCGCAACGGAGTGACTGGCTGGGTGATGGAAGGCGACGGCACCGAAATCTGGCTGCGCGGCGGACGCTAATGCCCGCGTGACACGGATAAATCAGGGCGACCGCAAGGGTCGCCCTTTTTGATTCACTCCCAGTGAAATTCCCTTAATTTCTGGTGATCTTGGCGGCTTGGCGGTTCCATCCAGCCTTATAAGCCATTTGAATATGCTTTGTGCTCGCTTGAGGGCACGACATGTCGTGCCCCTACAATACAAAAATCACGAGAACGGCAGCGAATATTCAAAATAATCTCTTAAGGCTTGATCGACCACTTTTCCTCGGAAATGCCCGCCTGCTGATTTTCCCAGCGCGCCAGCGTGAACAGGTAATCCGAGAGGCGGTTGAGGTAGGGCAGCACGAATTCACCGACCGCTTCCTGCTCCTGAAGCGCCGCCACGTGACGCTCGGCGCGGCGGCAGACCGTCCGCGCGACGTGGATCGCCGCCGCCACCGTCGATCCGCCGGGCAGAATAAAAGCAGTCAGCGGGGGCATCTCCGCCGTCATGCGGTCAATCGCCTGCTCCAGCCACGCAATCGGCGCGGCGTCCATGCGGACGACGTGCTGCGATGGCGCATCCAGTGGCGTGGCGAGATCAGCGCCGAGGTTGAACAACTGGTGCTGGATGCGGGCGAGGTCGGCATCGGCGGCAGGTTGATAGCTCCGCGCCAGCCCGATCAGCGAGTTGAGTTCGTCCACCGTGCCGTAGCTTTCGACGCGCAGGTGATGTTTGGGCACGCGACCGCCTGAAAACAGGCTGGTCGAGCCTTGATCTCCGGTTCGAGTGTAGATTTTCATGATAATTTCAGACAAAATTCACAAACGAAAGTTTCCATTTGATTATGAGTTGTTATAATGCCACCGTTATATATTAACGCAAGCGAGGCGTACATGGATGAAGGGTCGGTTAAAGAGTCGCGCCAAATATTGAGAGCCATTCAAGATCACCTCTTTCAAGCCCATAAAGCGTTTGGCGTCGAGCATGAAACCGTCGGCTTCGTGGATGTGATCCACCACCCTGCCAATCGGCTGCCGGATTTGAACTACGTGACGCCGCGCCGCAATATGGCGTGGGTCTCCGGCAAGCACGTTCAGGATGGGCTGGATCGGCTGCGCAGCTACGACCGCGACCCGCGCGTGGAGTATATCGAGGGATTGTTCCCGCCGCAGTTCGCCAAAGTGCTGCGCGATCTCGGTCTGCAAGTGGAGAGCGAAACCCCGTTCATGGTCTATCCGGTGGGCGGGTTGAACGGCGTGGTGCCGCGCCCGCTGCCCAAGCCCCGCAGTCCGTCGGGCGTGAAGCTGGAACTGGTGAAAGACCAGAGCGGCATCGAAATGTGGTGGTACGTGTGGCGCAACGCTTACTACGACGTGCTGACGCTGGGGGTCGAGCCGCTGGCGGTCGGGCGCGATCTGGCGGCGCATCGGCTCGGTCAGCAGGTCGATATTCTGATGACCAAGCACAATCTGCCGGTGGGCGTGGTACGGCTGAGCGTACAGACCGCCACCACCAGCGCGCACGTGGTCGCGCTGGCGCTGCTGCGCGAGGAGCGCACGCCGCAGCTCACCAAGCTGCTGCTGGTCGCCGCCATGCGCGCGGCATTGGCACAGGGCTGCACGCTGATCTTCGCGCCCGGCGAAAGCGAAGAAGACCGCGCGCTCAACCGCAAACTTGGCTTCATCGACATCGGCAGCATGGTGAGTTACGCTACCCGCAGCGAGCAGGTTAACGAGGTACAAGAGCTTGACCGTCTGGTGCAGCCTGTACTTGCCCTGCGTCGATAAGGTCGTCGAAGCCCTCCATGCTGCTCTGACGACGCTCGGCTACGAATTCTACGATCCGTTTGCCCTGTTTCCCGGCAAAGCCTATCCGCAGGCGGTGCGGCTGTTCGTCTCGCCGCCGCGCGACGGCTGGACCCGGCTAATCGGCGAGCTGGACCCGGCGCTGATACCGCCGCTCTCGCGGCTGGCGCCCTGCCTGTGGGTTGAACTGGACGGCGCGGACGCGCGCATCGAAGTCTGTCAGGATGGATCGCCCGCCGCGCCCGAAACCGCGCTGGCGGATTATGCCGCGCCCGACTGCATCCGCCGCGCGTTGGAGCCAGCCGCTTCCAAGTCGAGCGCCGCACTCGGCGGAGTGGCGGTGGATGCCCTGCCCGACGACGTGCAGTCGCTGGCGAAAAAAGTCGATCTCAAACAGGCGGGCGCGATGTTCGCGCGGCTGAGCGGGCGCTTTCAGCAGCCGGGCAGCGCCGATCTGCTGCGCCAGCCCGATTGGAACAGCGCGGGCGGCGCGCGCATCGCCGCGCTGATGGACTGCCTGCACATCCCCGACTGGCGCGCGCCGGATTTCGCCACCCTGCGCGACGCTTACGCGCTGCATCTGCGCCGCCAGCGCAGCCCGCAGGCGCGGCTCTACCCCGGCGACGCCGAAACCCTCGCCGCCGTCCCCGACGCGCTCAGCTACACGCCGGTTTACGCGGGGAAAAGCTGACATGTCTGCCCACGACCGCCTCCGCTGGGACAACACCTACCGCGAGAAGGGGGAGCGCGCCTACCCCGACCCCGATCCGCTGCTGTATCCGTTCGCGCCGCCCCTGCGCGAAGCCTCGTCCGCCAGCGCGCTCGATCTGGCGTGCGGCTTGGGGCAGAACGGGCTGTGGCTCGCTGAGCAGGGCTACGTGGTTGATCTGGTGGACGTGAGCCGGGTTGCGCTCCGGCGGGCGCAGGCGGAAGCCGCCCATCGCGGACTGCGCCGGGTCAACTTCTTCCAGCTTGACCTCGACAACGCCCATCTCGAACAAGAATACGACCTGATCTGCGTGTTTCGCTTCCTCAGCCGCGACCTGATCCCGCAGATTCGCGCGCAGGTGCGCCCCGGCGGGCGGGTGATCTACCAGACCTTCAACATCCGCTATCTCACCCTCAAGCCGGACATCCACCCGGACTTTCTGCTCGGCATCGGCGAGCTTGCCGGATTCTTCGGCGACTGGAAAATCCTGCACCACAGCGAGCCGGAGCATATCTCGCAGGTGGTCGCGCTGAAGCCGGGCAAATGATAAGCGCCGAGTAGAGGCACGACATGTCGCGCCTCTACGGTCAAGGAAATAATCATCAATACAGCAGCCCAATCCCCATCCTCTATCAACAGTTTTTCCTAAATCCCTTTACACTCAAACTCAAGACTGGTTTACTGCGAGCATCTATCCGTGACTCAGCACTCAGCACACGCGAAACTCGTTTCGCCCAGTTCTCAGTCCTCTGCATGGGCGATCCGTCTGCTGCTGGCGGCGCTGCTGGCGTTCGGCTCGGAGATTCTGCTCTGGACGACGCCGACGGCGCGCAGCCCCATCGACTGGGCGCTGCTGGCGCTCGGCTATCCCGCGCTGAGCGCGCTGCTGCTGGAGATCGCCGCCCGCTACCGCCTGCGCGACCTCTACGGGCTGCTGACGTTGGCGGGCGTCTACGGCATGATCAACGGGCTGATTCTCAACCCGCAGTCCGCGCTGATCGGCTTCCCGCGCACGCTGATCACGCGGGCGATGGGCGGGCACGCGCTGGTCGGGCTGATCGCGCTGGCGCTGTTCTTGGCGATGAACCGCCTGCGCGGGCGGACGCTGCTGGTCGCGCTGGTGAGCGCCCTGATCGTGGGCGCGGCGTGGGGCGCGTGGGCGCATTGGTCGCCGCAGGTGCTCGCGGATCAGGACGCCAGCCCGCCGGGGATGCTGCTGCTTTACGGCGGCATCGGCGTGGGGTTGATCGCGCTGGCGCTGGCTTTCTCACGGAGAAGCCCCGCCGAGCCGCTCGATCTGCGGCTGAACCCGGCGGAGTGGGGATTCGTGCTGATCGTGCTGCTGGGGCTGCTGGTGATTCACCTGCTGCAAGGCAGCATTGACCCGCTCTCGCTGATCGTGATCGTCACACTCAGCGGCTTTTCGGTCATGATTCTATGGTTTCAGATGCGCAGCAAAGGTGTGACCTTGCTCGATGGGTTGGAGAAGCCGCCGTCGTGGATCGGCTTTGCGGCGCTGGCGGCGGGGTTCGCGGCGGCGGGCGCAGTGGGCTATTTGCTCCCGCGCGGCGACGCCAACAGCGACCCGCTCGCGCTGATCAGCGCGCTGTTCACCGCCTACGGCTTGATCTGGCTTCCGGCGGTGTCGATTGTGCTGGGCGCACGGGCATTTTCGCGGCAGGCGCGCGCCATGCGCCTGTAAGTTGACACCCGAACTGACCCGTTGTAGACTTTCGTAAACCGACAAGGGAAGCGCTCGTGCCTGACGATCCGCAGTCGTTTCTGGATTTCATCAACCGCCAGCTAGACCTCGGGCCGCTGGACAACTCGCCGCGCCTGAGCGACGCCGAGATCGAGCAGCGGGTGATGCCGCTGATCCGCGAGGACATCCATCAGGAAACAATGCGGGTTCTCGAACAGTTGCTGCGCGAGCCGCAGGGCGACTACTGGCGGTCGCGGCTCGCACCCCTCCACCGCGAGATTCGCAACTGCCTCGCTCAGACGCATCGCCGAATTGATGCGAGAGCGCTATCCCGACCGCATGAGCGCCGACGAATGGATCGACACGGCAGCTTTCATGATCACGGTGGCGTGGCTGGTACGCAAGCAAATGGACGGCGACGATCCGCCCCCCAACGGCAACTGATGGGTGTGGGCGTATAATTGCAGGCAGGATGGAACTCAAATGCCGAAAGTATCCTGCCGATGCCGCTTGAACCCCTAACTCTGCTCAAAGATAAACGCATAATTCTCGGCGTGACCGGGAGCATCGCCGCCTACAAAGCGGTCGATCTCGCCAGCAAGCTGACCCAATCCGGCGCGCGGGTGGACGTGATCATGACCGAGGCGGCGCAGCGCTTCGTCACGCCGCTGACCTTCCAAGCCGTGACCGGGCGCGCGGTCTACACCGATCTCTGGCAGACCGCGCCGGGCGGCGACCTACCCACCCACGTCGCGCACGTCGGCTTGGCGCGAAGGCGCCGATCTGCTGGTGATCGCTCCCGCGACCGCGAACACGCTGGCGCGGCTGGCGCACGGCTTCGCCGACGATCTGCTGGCGGTCACAGCGCTGGCGGCGCGCTGCCCACTGCTGGTCGCTCCGGCGATGGACGGCAGCATGTTCGCGCACCCGGCGACGCAGGCGAATCTCGCCACGCTGGAGGCGCGCGGCGTGGTGATCGTGCCGCCGGAAGAAGGGCGCTTCGCCTCCGGGCTGGTCGGTCAGGGACGGCTGCCGGAAACGCCGACCCTGCTGGGCGCGATCCGGCTGGCGCTGGGGCGCGAGGGCGCGCTCAAGGGGCGGCGGGTGGTGGTCACGGCGGGTGGCACCCGCGAGCCGATTGACCCGGTGCGTTACATCACCAACCGATCTAGCGGCAAGCAGGGCTATGCACTGGCGCAAGCCGCGCTGGATGCGGGCGCGCAGGTGACGCTGATCTCGGCGGCGAAGCTGGAGCCGCCTTACGGCGCAAAGCTGATCCCGGTCGAATCGGCGGCGCAGATGCAGGCGGCGGTGATGGAATGCATCGGCGAGGCGGACGCGCTGATCATGGCGGCGGCGGTGGCGGACTTCCGCCCGCAGTCCGCCTCGGAGCAAAAGATCAAGAAGGCGGATCAACTTACGCTGCAACTGGAGCAGAACCCGGACATCCTGCTGACGGTGAGTCAGCAGCGCCCGCAGTCGAACCGCCCGCGCGTGGTGGTCGGCTTCGCGGCGGAAAGCCAGAACCTCGCCGCCTACGCCCGCGACAAGCTGGAGCGCAAAGGGCTGGATTTGCTGGTCGCCAACGACATCAGCGCGCCGGACGCCGGGTTCGAGCTGGACAGCAACCACGTGCTGATTCTGGACGCGGACGGCGGATCGCAGGAACTCGCCGCCAGCAAAGCCGAGATCGGCGAGGAAATCATCCGGCGCGTCGCCGCGCTGCTATAATAGTCGATAGGTCGAGTGAGGCGAAACGATGGCGATTCAAGAGAAGTGGATCAACGCGGAAGCATTCCGGGCGCTGGCGAATCTCCCTGAAAATGCGGATAAGCACATGGAACTCATCGAAGGAGTAGTCTACGAGATGCCACCAGCGGGTATGGAACATGGGAGGAATGGGGCAAACTTCCTCAGTTTGATTTGGATATATGTCCGTCAAAACGATCTCGGTATCGTTACAACTGCCGAGACCGGCTACATCGTCTATACCGATCCGAACGGCAAAGATAGCATTCTCGCGCCGGATGTCGGATTCATTGCCAAAGCACGGGTTCCTGCCGAGCCGATCCGTCAATACGTCCCCTTCGCCCCTGATCTCGCCGTCGAAGTAGTCTCGCCCAATAACTCGGCTGCCCAAGTTCACACCAAAGTGAATAAATACTTGCAGTACGGCACGCGCATGGTGATCGTGGTCTATTCTGAAACGCGAACGGTGGTCGTGCATACGCCGTCGGGCGCGCAGACGCTCGGCGAAAACGACAGGTTCGATGGCGGCGAGGTGCTGCCCGGCTTCAAACTCCCCGTGCGCGACATTTTCTCAAGCTAATTCCCGCCGCGACCGCCGATCCAGCACGAAATTCATGGCGGTGATGCAGAAGCTCAGCCACAAGCCGCCGACCGCGAAGCCCGCCAGCACGTCGCTGAAATAATGCACGCCCAGATAGATACGGCTGACGCCGATTAACAGAATCAGCAGAATCAGCGCGGAAGTCACCGGGACGCGCTCCCATGCGCGCGGCAGGCTGGTGAACAGGAAGTACGCCAGCAGCCCGTAGGTGATCAGCGACAGGGTGGCGTGCCCACTGGGAAAGCTGTAGTAGAGCGCCACCGCCAGCGGATCGGCAAAGCTGGGGCGCGGGCGCGCGAACCAGGTCTTGAGCAGCAGGTCGAGCAGCTCGCCGCCCGCCAGCGCCGCCACCCATAGGATCAGGCGCAGCCAGCGGCGTTTCCAGAAGAACCACAACCCCACCCCGACGGCGATCACCCCGATCACTTGAAAGCCGAAGCTGGTAGCGAACAAGAAAAAAGCTGGTAGCGGCAGGAGTCGCAGCGGCGTGAAGCTGATTGGCAATCGCCAAGTCCAGCCGCCCGAACTGCTGCTCGGTGAACACTTCTTCGACCAGTTCCGCGAACAGCCGCAGGCAGATCACGCACACCGCCAGCCCGATCAGCAGGCGCAGGCTGAGGTATTCGGTCAGGTGACGGTGCGCGCGAACCCACGCGATCAGCATCTTCATCCGGCAGCAGTTCGCTTAGGACTTTTGCAGCCAGTAGGGTTTCTGATTGTAATACTTGTAGACCTCGTGATACCACTGACCGTTGGGCGTATCGGGCCAGTTGTCCTTGTCGAAGCCGGGCGCGTTCTTGAGCAGCTCCCTGTCCGCGTCCATGACAAAGCATTTGCGGTCGGTATCGACCCGCAGCGCCGTCCACGGAACCGCGAACAGCTTGCTGCCGATCCCGGCGACGCCTCTGAAGGACACCACCACGTAGGCGACTCGCCCGGTGTGGATGTCGACCATGATTTGCTCAACCGTGCCGATGTCGTCGTTTTGAAGGTTGACTACCTTGTCGCCTTCCAGCGTGTTCGCCGAAAGCGCGAGCGGTTGCGTGCTTTGCAGTGTCATGATTTACCCTTCGTATCTCTCCATCCAAGACATGCGGATCGTAATTCATTAAAATTAAGATTACGTGAACGGGAAATAGGCGGTTAAGCAGGAATTGAAGCGATGGTGATGGTTCTTTGAGGGCAGGTCAGTGACCCGCCCCTAAAGACCGATTTCGGTTTAGCTGCTGGCGGGCTTGGGATTGACCGTTGTCTCGATGCGGGGGCTGCTGGCGTCTTTCTCGGCGGCTGCGGACGGAATTCGCTTGGCGATGTATACCTTGCGGATGCGCAGATTCTCGACTTCATCGACCCGCATCAGCAGCTCCGGCTCCTCGACCACCTCGCCCACTTCCGGCACGTGACCGAGCCGCGCGTAGATGTAGCCGCCAATCGAGTCGCTGTCGCCGTTGGGCAGTTCGATGTCCAGCAGTTCGTTCAGGTCGTCGAGGTTCATGCCACCATCGACCACGTACTCGGCGTCGCCCAGCTTGACGTATTCGGCTTCTTCGTTGACATCGTACTCGTCCTTGATGTCGCCGACGATTTCTTCAACCAAGTCCTCGATGGTCACGATGCCGGAGGTGCCGCCGTACTCGTCCACCACCACCGCGAGGTGAACCTTACGCACCTGCATTTCCTCGAACAGCGTATCCGCGCGCTTGGTTTCGGGCACGAAGTACGCCGAGCGCATCAGGTCGCGGATCGGGGTCTGAAGCCCGCTGCCGTCGGTGAGCAGCCGGAGCAGGTCTTTGGCGTAGAGCACGCCCTTGATGTT
Source organism: uncultured Chloroflexia bacterium (assembly GCA_963814185.1). Taxonomy (GTDB): domain Bacteria; phylum Chloroflexota; class Anaerolineae; order Aggregatilineales; family Phototrophicaceae; genus Flexifilum. The sequence goes on from CAWFCF010000004.1 coordinate 3,005,552, forward strand.
GTCGATTTCTTCCTCGTACACCGGGATGCGCGAGTGCCCCTCGTCGATGAACAGCTTGATCGCTTCGGTGAGCGGCTGGCTGATCTCGACGGCGGTCACATCCGGGCGCGGCACCATCACTTCGCGCGCCAGCGTCTCGCCGAACTGCAAGACCGAGTAGATCATCTCTTTCTCGTCGTCTTCAATCGCGCCGCCCTGCTGACCCACGTCCACCAGCGTCATGATTTCTTCTTCGGTGACGGCTTTGATCGCTTCCTCGCTGCCCATCACCCGCGAGAGCGTGCGGTCGATGCTCAGGAACAGCGCGGTCAGCGGGCTGAGTACGAACGCCAGCGCGCGCAGGCTCGCCGCCGCCGTCGGCGCAAGCTGATCGGCGTAGGACTGCCCCAGCGCCACCGGGGCGAGTTCGCCCGCCAAATAAGTCACCAGCGCGGTAGGCAGCAGCACCGCCAGATAGCCCAGTTCCGGCACCACAAACGCACCCGCCGCGTCCTCCGCGTGGATCAGCGGATCGGCGAGCCGCACGGTCGCCACCGCGACGATGGCGAAGCGCACCAACGTTAGGAAAACCTGTTTGGTCAGGCTCAAGCGGGGGAGGCTTTCGGTCAAGCGGAGGATGCGCCGGGCGGAAGGGTCGCCTTTTTCGGATCGGTCTTTCAAGGCAGCGCGGCGAACGTTCATGATCGCGGCGTAAGCCATCTCGACGTAACCGTGCAGCGCGATCAGCACGACCAGCACCAGCAAGCTCGATAAACTACCGTCCAAGTGATTGATCCCTCGATGAGTCCACGACCTGTCCCCCAAATGCAAAAGACCGGGTCACAGCAGCAATCGCCACAGCAATCCGGTAGGTCTGTGTCAGATCATGTCCCGTAGAGGGAGGCTGGTCTGAATTTTCAGTTAGCACTTGCTTTTGTCGTGAATATTGAAACAATTAAGATGATTCTACCACCCTTCCTGACCCGTTTCAAGCCGAAGCTGCAAGCTTAACCAATTCTTTATGCAACCACCCGACTATTACGATACCCTGCGCGCCCTCGTCCAGCCGATCCGCGCCGCCGACCTGCCCCACACACTCGACCACGTCACCCGCCTGCTGGATGCGCTGGGCAGCCCACAGGTGCGCTACCGATCCATCGTCGTCACCGGATCGACCGGGAAAGGCACGACCTGCCTGCGGATCGCGGAGACGCTGAACGCCGCCGGGCAAAAAGTGGGGCTGTACACCAGCCCGCATCTGCACCTATTCCGCGAGCGCTTCGCGCTGCTTGCTTCATCGAGGCGCCTAATCACGCAGGCGGAATGGGTCGAAGTCGCGCGAACCGTGCTGGACGCAGAACGCAGGTTAAACCAACGCTACAGCACCTTCGAGACCGCGACCGCGATTGCCCTGCTCTGGTTCGCCCGGCAGCAGATCGACACCGCCGTGCTGGAAATCGGCATCGGCGGGCGCTTCGATGCCGTGAACGCGGTCGAAAACGACCTCGCCATCTTCACGCCCATCGAAGCCGAACACGTCGCCATGCTGGGCGGCTCGCTGGAGTCGGTGGCGTGGCACAAAGCCGGGATCATCCGTCGCAAGGCGATCAGCGTGCCGCAGACGCCGGAAGTCATGGCGGTGCTGGAACGCGAGGCACAGGCGCGCGGCGCGGATTTGACGGTGGTGACGCCGGACGAATCCGGTGCGATTCTCCTGCCCGAATATCCGCCGCCGCCCGCAGGCTTGACGCTCCCCGGTCGGTTGGAGCGAATCCGCGTGGGCGGGCACGAGCTGCTGATCGACGGCGGGCACACGCCCAACGCGGCGCGCTTTCTGCGGCGGGCGATGGGTTCGGTCGAGTCGATCCGGCTGATCGCCGGGATGCTGCGCGACAAGAACGCCGCCGCTTACCTGAGCGTCTTTGACGCGCCCAACGTCCACTTGATCTACACCCGCGCGCCCGGCGACCGCGCCCTGTCCGCCGATCAACTGCTGGAACGCTATCGCCCGGCTCAGGCGTCGGTGACGCTGATCCCGTCACTGGACGAGGCGCTGCGTCAGGTCGAGACGGCGCGCGAGGCGCGGGTGGTGGTCGCGGGATCGCTGCGGATGGCAGCAGCGGCGCGCGAGGCGCTCGGCTTGCTGACGGCGGCGGAACTGGAAGAAGCCCGGCTCACCCGCGCGATCTTCGAGGGCGAGGATTACCAGAAGAAATTGAAGGGCAGTTGAACCGCCAAGACCGCCAAGATCGCCAAGAAAAAATTCAACCGCAGAGGGCACAGAGGACACGGAGAGGGCGCGGCGTGCCGCGCCCCTACAAAGCCTCTCGATCTGTTCCTTCGTAGCGATCTTGGCGGTTGATCTCAAGGCGCGAACAGAGTCATGCCTTCCAACGCAATCGGCAGCGCGAAATGCTCATGCCAGCCCGCCGCTTGATCCGCCAGCCGCCCGAAGCAGTGGACGCCCAGCTTGCTCACCAGCGCGTCCTGCGCCAGCGTGAGCGCCGCGCTGTCCGCGAAGGCGATCCACGTAGTCACCGATTCGGGGATTTCGTCGTCGATGCCGTCGAAGAAACTCGGCACCGGGTAGGGGACGCTGCGCCGCGCGGTTCGCGCCGGATACCCGGCGATCCCGAACTTGAGCGGCTGCCCGCCCACCTGCAAGATCGCTATCGGCTCCGGCAGATCGTCCAGTTCGACGATGTGCATCGCGTCGATGTAACCGCCGATCCGCACCGATCCATCCCATTCCAGCAAATCGACCTGCCAGCGCAGCCGGGTCAGCGCGGGACCCTCGGCGCTGCCCCAGCGCAGGGTCAGCAGGCTGGACGGCGCGTCCAACGTGAATAAACCGTGCGCGCCTTCCAGCTTGACCGCGCCCGCCTCACCTTCCACCCAGAGCAGATCGCGCGCGTAGGTCGGGATCGTCCATCCGAGTTGTCCGCTCAATTGATCATTCATAAAGCAACCTTCACCGCCTGTTAATTCCGCTTGCCGACGGATATGTTAAACTAAGGACGCACGCGAAAACAGAGCAGGAGACCGACGATTGCGCATTCCACACGTTTCATGGGCGCGGCTCATCTCAGACATCCTCAGCCCGCCCGTGATCTGGGCGGTGCTGGCATTCCCAATCGCCTTCCGCGAAGCTCAGTCCAGCGAGCAAGCGCTGCTGTGGGCGCTCACTTACGGCGTGATGGTCTGCCTCGTGCCCGCCCTGTACATCGGCTTGATGGTCTGGCGCGGCAGCATCACCGACCTGCACATGGAAGTGCGCAAGGAGCGGATTCGCCCGTTCATCGTCTCGCTGATTGCGACCACGCTGGCGTGGTGGATGCTGCGCCTGATGGGAGCGCCGCCGCTGGTGCCCTATTTCGCGCTGGTCAGCTTAATTCTACTTGGTTCGATGCTGCTGGTCACGCTGGTCTGGCAGATCAGTATGCACACCATGAGCATCACCTGCGCCGTCATCGCCACCGGGGCGCTGTACGGCGTCGGCGCGGCGCTGCTGATCAGCCCCTTGATCCCGGTGGTGGGCGCGGCGCGGCTCAAGCTGCGGCGGCACACGCTGGCGGAAGTGGTCGCGGGCGTGGTGCTGGGCGGCACACTGACTCTGCTGCTGCTGGTCGCCATCACGCCTTGATCAGCGGCAGTCCTCAATCGTTAAGACGTTTGAAGATTATAACCAATTGACAATTGATTGACAATTCTTTCGTGGTATCCTGAAGGCAGTAAAGAGAGGATAACCCATGAATACGGTTTCGATCCCCGAAGCTGCTGAAAGCCTCTTAGAATATCTATTCAACGCTTCGCAGCCCACCGCGCGCAGCTTTGACGCGATTAGCAGATTTTGCCCCGACGAAACCAACGTTGACGAAGCGCTGGACTGGCTAGTCGAAAACGCCTACATTTCCGAAGAGAACGAGATTTTCGAGCTGACGAGGAACGGGTTGGAGATCGCGCAGCAGGTGCAGACGCAGGTGCAGCGCATCAAGCGCCCGCAGGGGGTGCGTGAGGCGTGGTCGCCCGCCGACGTGCCCAAGTTCGATACCCACCCGCTGCGCACGCGCATTGCCTACAATCGGGAGGCGACGAACCTACATTATCTGCTCGCCTTCGAGGCGCTGCAGAGCGCGCTGCCGATCCCGGTGCTGGACGGCGACATCGCCGGGCGGCTGAGCGAAACCAACATTCACCTGTCCCACGACGAATTCATCAGTGGGCGTCACTGCCGCTTCAGCATCCAAGTCGAAGACGGGCAGGAAATCCTGTGCGTGGAGGATTTGGGCAGCCGAAACGGAACCTTCGTGAACGGCTTCCGGCTGGAACAAGGCTATCTGTTCGAACTCGAACACGGCAGCCGGGTTCAAGTGGGCGAAACCGTCCTGATTGTGGTGAGAATCCCCTACTAAAGGTGCAGCAGCTTGCGGATGCGCTGCCAGAAGGTTGGCGCAGGCGGCTCGACATCCGCGCCGACGGCGCTCGGAATGTGCCCGGAATGCGCTTCCTGCTGCTCCAGATTATAGGTTTCCATAGTGGCGTGCTTCTGCTGAGCGAGCTTCTGGCGGTCATGATCCTGATTCGCCTCCGCCTGACGACGATAGAATTCCTCGTTCATCTGGTGCCCCTTCCCTCGACTCAATTTTTCAGTGTATTCCGCTTGTTACGCCCTATTGTATCCTGATTTCGCTAGAGCGGATCAGCCGGGATGGAACAAAGCACGCGCCGCCGTCGTCTAATCGACAGACTATGGAGGACGTGCTATGAAACGCTTGCGAATCGCCCCATTTTTTCTGTTAATTGTGTTTGCATTTTCGTTCGGAGCTTCGGCGCAGCAGATTCCCTGCCCGATGCCGCCCTGCCCGCCCGGCGCGATGTGCATCCAGAGCTGCCCGCCGGTCGGCGAGCCGCTGAAGATCGACTATCACCGAGTGGACGTGCAGATCGAGAACCAGATCGCCCACACTAGCATCGACATGAAGTTCGAGAACGTCGGCAACACGATGGCGGAAGGCTCGTGGGTATTCCCGCTGCCTGCTGGCGCGGCGGTGGACAGCCTGACCATGTACGTCAACGATACCCCGGTCGAGGCGCAAATCCTCGACGCGCAGACCGCCCGTCAGGTCTACGAGCAGATCGTGCGGCAGTACCGCGACCCGGCGCTGCTGCAGTACGTAGGCACGGGGGCGGTGCAGGCGAACGTCTTCCCGATCCCCCCGGCGAAACCCGCCGCATCACGCTGTCCTACACCCAGTCGCTGGAAGTGGATAACGGGCTGATCCACTACGTCTACCCCTTCAACGTGACCAAGCTGACCAGCGCGCAGGCGGTGGACGAAGCCAGCATCCACCTGAGCGTCAGCAGCAACGACCCGGTGAGCAGCATCTACTCGCCCAGCCACAGCATCGCCATCAACCGGACTTCGGATACCAGTTTCAACGTCGGCTGGGAGCAGTCGAGCTACACGCCGGATCAGGACTTCAGCCTGTATTACGGCATCGCCAGCCAGAATATCAACGTCAACCTGCTGACCTACCGCGAAAGCGCCAACGAGGACGGCTTTTTCATGCTGCTGGTGCAGCCGCCGATTCACCCGCTGGAGACGCTGGCGGTGGTCAACCGCGACGTGATCGTGGTGCTGGATCAATCCGGCAGCATGGACGGCGACAAGTGGGATCAGGCGCGCGAGGCTGCCGCCTACGTGCTGAATCACCTGAACCCCGGCGACCGCTTCAACGTGATCCTGTTCAGCACCGGGCTGCGCACCTTCAGCAATCAACTGGAGCCGTCCAGCACCGCGCAGGACGCCATCGACTGGATCAACGGGGAGTACGCCGAGGGCGGCACCGACATCAACGGCGCGCTGAGCGCCGCGCTGGGCATGGCGGATCGAGAACGCCCCACCACCGTCCTGTTCCTCACCGACGGCTTGCCCACCGAGGGCGAAACCGATCCGCAGACCATCATCGACCACTTCGACGCCGCCGCGCGCAGCAACATCAGCCTGTTCGCCTTCGGCGTGGGCGACGACGTGAACACCGTCCTGCTGGACTCGCTCACCCGCGATCATCACGGGGCGTCGTCCTACGTCCGCCCCAGCGAGCGCATCGACGAGGCGGTCGCCAGCCTGTACAACAAGATCGGCTCGCCGGTGCTGACCGACGTGCAGTTGAACGTCAGCGGGAACGTGGTGCTGGACTCGGTCTACCCGCAGCAGCCGCTCCCCGATCTGTTCGCGGGCAGCCAGCTCACCATCGTCGGGCGCTATCACGGCGCAGCCGACAGCCTTACCGTCACCCTGAGCGGCAAAGTCGGCGGCGGCGAGCAGACCTTCACCTACGCGGGCATGAGCTTCCCGGATCACGCGGGCGGCGAACCGTTCATCGCGCGGCTGTGGGCGACCCGGCGCATCGGCGACCTGCTGACCAGCATCCGGCTCAACGGCGAGAATTCCGAACTAGTCAACAGCATCATCAGCCTGAGCGTGCGCTACGGCATCATCACGCCTTACACTAGCTTCCTGATCAACGAGAACGACATCCTCTCGCAGACCGGGCGTGACCAAGCCGCTCAGAGCTTCTCGGATACCGCCAACCAACTCGCGGGGCAGGCATCGGGCGCGGCAGCGGTCAATGCCGCCGACGCCTCCGGGAGTTTGCAAGCCGCCGAAGCGCCCGCGCCGATGGCGATGCCGACCGGGTCGGCGTGCCGGGTTAGGCGGAGAAGCCGCACAGCCGCAGGTCAACCCGATCCAGACGGTGGGCGACAAGACTTTCCTGCTGCAAAACGGGGTTTGGACCGACACGACCTATCAGCCGGATACCATGCAGCCGCGCAAGACCACCTTCCTGAGCGACGACTACTTCGCGCTGCTGGATGCTCACCCGGAATTGAGCGACTACTTCGCCCTCGGCGATCAGGTGATCGTGGTGCTGGACGGCAGCGCATACGAGGTGGTGGCATCCTAACATGATGGTAGGGGCGCAGCGCGCTGCGCCCCTACAAGCGCAAGGGCGAACACACAGGTTCGCCCCTACCAAAACGCGGTTGAGGGGTCATTACCCATACATGCGGCTGCTGTCCACCCGCCGATCCAGCCACGCGACCACCAGCCGCAGCACGATCACCAGCGGCACCGCGACGATGATGCCCACCACGTCCGGCAGGTGAACCAGCGTCTCCATCCACAGCACCAGCCACGCCAGCAGAATCAAGGTCACGTAGAGGATCAGATAGCGCGACAGCCCGGCGCGATCCAGCCGCAGCGGACGCCCGCTCACGACCATCACCAGCCCGCCCAGCAGCCCGCCAATCGCCAGCCCGTCGATGCCGCCTTGCAGCGCCCGCCAGACAGTCGGCTCCATGCTGCTGAAGATGGTCAGCGGCGATACCGCGTTGTAGCCACCGTAGATCAGCGCGCCGATCACTGCGCCGAACTGTAAGCTGAAGCCGTCCAGATTGAGCAGCCGCCACAAGCCCGCACCGAGCAGCACGTAAGCCACGCCCAGCGCTCCGCCAACCTCCGCCGTAATAAGCACGCCGCTCTGGATCATCGCGTTGAGCTGATATTCCTGCCGCCAGATCAGCGCGCGCAGCCCCAAAAAGCCGCTGACCGCAAACAGGGCGATCAAAATCAGGGTGATCGCTTCGACGATACGGCGCGGGAGACCGGAGTTCATTTCCGCACGACTTCCCACGCCAGATGATTGATCTCCGGCAGGATCAGCTTTTCCAGCGCCACCTGAACCGCGTTGGGGCTGCCGGGCATCGAGAACACCAGCGTCTTATGATAGACGCCCGCCGTCGCCCGGCTGAGCATGGCGGCTGCGCCCACTTCGTTGAAGCTGAACATGCGGAACAACTCCCCGAAGCCGGGCAGCGTCTTTTCCAGCTTGCGCCCGATCACGTCGTAGGTGGTGTCGCGCGGGGCGATGCCGGTGCCGCCGTTGAACAGGATGATCCGCACCTCCGGCAGCGCCGCCATCTCGTCCAGCGCCGATTCGACCTGATCCGGCTCGTCTTTGATCAGGCGATACGCCCCGACCTTATGCCCCAACTCCGCCATCCGCTTTTCGATGTACTGGCGGTTGGTGTCGGTTTCCGGCGTGCGCGAATCACTCACCGTGACAATGGCGACCGTGACCGGATCGTGCCCGGCGAACTCGCGGTGTGCGGCTGTGCCCATGCGCTTATCCTTCTGGAAGCATTCTTTTCAATGAACAGATATTCTAGCGCAATCTGGCGCTGCGAAGAAGTGGCTGTCGCCACTCGCAACTTAGACTTGTGTTATAATTCACAAAGAAAGCATCTATCCTGTGACGCAGGGTTCGAGGCACTTATTATGAAAACAGCCCCTTGGTTCGGTATCCTCCTCGTCGTCCTGATCGGAACTCTCAGTTTCGCATCCCGCGTGATCCAGCCCGTGCGCGCGGAGACACAGCCAGACCCTGCCCCGCTGCAACTTTCCGCGTGCGTTCGCGCCGGACTGACAGCAAAGTGCGGGTCGCTGCGCGTGCCCGAAGATCGGCTGTCCCCGGAGGGGCGAAACATCGACCTTCGCGTCGTGGTTATTCCAGCAACCAGCAGCCCGGTGATGCCCGATCCGATCTTCTGGCTCGCCGGAGGACCGGGTGTCGCGGCGACCGATGACATGGTTGGAGCCATCGCGCTGCTGTCGCCACAGCTTCAGAACCGTGACCTCGTCTTTGTTGACCAGCGCGGCACCGGCGGGTCCAATCCGCTCGTCTGTGAGATGCCCGATCAGGCGGTTGCCGCCAACCCGGACTTCTCGATCAGCGACTACGCGCGAGACTGCCTCAGCACGCTGAACGGCGACCCGCGCTACTATACGAGCAGCGTGGCTATGGACGATATAGACGACGTGCGCGCCGCGCTCGGCTACGAACAGATCAACCTCTACGGCGGCTCTTATGGAGCGACGGCGGCGCAGGTCTATCTGCGCGACCACGAGCAGCATGTCCGGTCGGCTGTGCTGATCAGCGGCAGCCTGCTTGAATTTCCGATGTTCGAATGGGAAGCTCATAACAGCCAGCGCGCGCTGGATTTCGTGTTTTCGAAATGCGCAGCCGACGCGCGATGCAGCACCGCCTATCCGAATCTGCGCTCCGAATTCCTCGCCTTACTCACGCAACTGGACGAACAACCCGCGAACCTTGATCTGGTCGATCCGGTGACGGGCGCGCCGCTTCCTTTCACGAGCGATCTTCTGGCTCAGGTCGTCCATTCGCTACTGATGGGCGCCGATACCGCCGCTGAGCTGCCCCACTTGATTCACGAGGCTTACAGCGGAGACCTGAAAACGTTCGCCGCGTTCATGCAGCTTGGCAGACAGTCTAGCCTCTCCGTGATGCCGCTGGTGATCCTCTGTTTTGATGGCTGGGCAGAATTTTCGCCGGAAGCGACTGCTCAGAACGGCGCGAGTTCGTACTACGCCGATTTGCAGGTCGCCAGCGCCGAAAGTCAGGCGCAGACCTGTACTCTTCTCCCCTCGGCGCAGGAGCAGGCGCGCAACAGGTCGCTTTCACCGTCGGCGCTTCCGGTGCTTCTCCTCAATGGAGAAGCAGACCCACAAGACCCGCCCAGCAACATGGCGGGGGCAAGCCAGCTCTGGTCGAACAGCCGGTTGGTCGTCCTGCCTAATCAGGGTCATCACATCCCGATTGTGCCGTGTTTGAAGCGGCTCATCGAGGATTTTGTCGAGACTGCCTCGGTCGAGGGGCTGGATACGACCTGCCTGACGGACTTTTCCGCCCTCCAGTTTGACATCAGTCCTTGAGACTAGACGGCAAGCACTCGGCGGTCGCCTATCCCCCGCTGTCGGAGCGACATCTGTTTACTCGAAGGGAGATTGTTCTCATTAGGGCGGGTCTGGAACCCGCCCCTAGCATCAACCCGATTTAATTGTACGGCTGTTCTGTATTTACTGCACCGTGAAACTCACCTGATAGGGCGGCTGGACGTAATTGCCGTCGTTGCCGACCACGATCAACTGCATGTCGTAGTTGCCGGGCTGCAAGCCGGGGATCACGTCCAACTGACCGTTGACCACGCTCTCGTGCTGGATGTCGTTCATGGTCACCCACTGGTCGCCGAACTGACCGCCGTGCAGTACCAACTTCCAGTAATTCGCCTGCTGCGACGTGAACTGCACCGTCCCGGTGATCGGGAAGCCTGCGCTCACCACCTGACCGCTGGTGGGTCCGCTGATGAAGGCGGTGATCACGGTGGGATTACCCGCGTTATTCAGCAGGTCTTGGGTGCAGGCGATGGTCGGCAGGAAGGCGAATCCGTTGGCGCGGGCGTACTGCTCCGCTTGAGCAGCGTCGGCGGGAACCGGGGGCGGCGCGATGAACAACTGCTGCCGCGCCGCCGGAGCGCTCCCGGCGAGTTCAACCGGAACCTGACAGTAGAGCGGCGCGGGTGGCTGCGGCTGACCTACGGGCACGTCGAAGCGGATCGCCTGCGCCACGCTGGGATCAATCGGGTTGACCAGCACGCTGAAGATGTCCGGTTGGAACTCTTGCAGCCACGGTCCCGAAGCAGGCGGCTGCGCCTGAGTTGGCTGCGGCTGGGGCGGGAACTGCAAGTTGCCCTGCGCATCCGGGATTCCGGCGGGGCTGTCGAGGAACCACTCGTTCACGGTCTGCGGGCAGTCGGTGGCGGGTTCGTGCAGCGCCGAAATCGCGCAGATCGCGCGCAGCGACATGCCCGACGGCGGGCTAAGCTGATCGGGCAGCAGGCTGCCATCGACCGCGAACTGACCCAAGAAGGCATTGTCGTTGTACACGCCCTTGATCACCGCGTTCCAGATCGGCGCGGCGCCGCTCAACCCGGTGGTGTTGACCATCGGCGAGCCACTGCTGTTGCCCACCCACACCCCCACCGCGACGTTGCGGGTGTAGCCGACCGTCCAGTTATCGCGGAAGTCGTCGGTAGTGCCGGTCTTGACCGAGGTGTGCAGGCTGCCGGTGTTGAGCGGGCTGTTCGCGCCCATCGCGGGGGTGCGGGCGGCGTTGTCGCTCAGGATGTCGCCCATCAGGTAGGCGATGCGCGGATCGACTTCCTGCGTGCCGTAACCTTCGCGGCTGACGGTGGTGGGCGTGGTGTTCCCGTGCGGGCAGCCGTTTTCGTACTGGTAGACGATGTTGTCGTTACTGTCCAGCACGCACAAAATCGAGGTGGTGGGCACGAACGATCCGCCGTTGGCGAAAGTGGCGTAGACCCGCGTGAGTTCCAGCAGAGTGATGTCGCCGCCGCCCAGCGTGAGCGACGGTCCATACTGGCTCGGATCATCGCCCAAGCTCTGCACGCCGAAGCGCTGCGCGATGTCCAGAAACGCCGGGATGCCGATCTGCCGCAGGGTTTGCACCGCCGGGATGTTATAGCTGTTGGCGAGCGCCTGCCGCATCCGCAGCGGGCCGTGCCACTGATGATCGTAATCGGTGGGCTGATAGCCGTCGATGTTGATGGGCGTGTCCCAGATGATGTCTCCGGCGGTCATGCCCTGCTCCATCGCGGCGGAATAGGTCAGCGGCTTCATGGCGCTGCCCGGCTGCCGCAGCGAGATCGCCACGTTCACCCGCCCGTCGATGGCGTCGTTGTTGTAATCGACGCTGCCCACCATCGCCAGAATCTCGCCCGTCACCGGCTTGATCACCACCACCGCCGCGTTGGTGGCGTTGTTCGCCGCCAGCGCCGCGATCTGGCTCTGCGCGATCTGCTGGGCGGTGTCGTTCAGGTCGAGATCGACGGTGGTGTAGACCCGGTAGCCGCCCCGTGCCACCTGATCGTCGGGGACGTTCAGGCTTTGCATCAGCGATTGAAATTCCTGCTGCGCGTAGACGGTGAAGTGCGGCGCGTTGAGCGGCGCTTGCGGCGGGTGATAGGTCAAGCCCTGCCGCAGCGCATCGTCGCGCTGCTGCGCGGTGATGAAGTGGTTCGCCACCATGCGATCCAGCACCAGCCGCCAGCGCGCATCGACTTCCGCCTGCACCTGCGGATCGGGGTTGAGCGGGTCGAGTTCGGCGGGAGCCTGCGGCAGCGCCGCCAGCAGCGCCGATTCGCCCAGCGTGAGCTGGCTCACGTCCTTGCCGAAGTAGGTCTGGGCGGCGGCTTCCGCGCCGTAAGCGAGGTCGCCGTAGTAAATCTGGTTGAGGTAGAGCGCCATCACTTCCTGAGGCGTCTTGCGCTGGCGCAGCAGAAATGCCAGCAGGATTTCCTCGACCTTGCGCTGGATGCTGCGCTCGTTGCGATATTCGTAGCTGAACAGCACGTTGCGCACCACCTGCTGGGTGATGGTGCTGCCGCCGCTTTCGCCCTGCGCCAAGCCGACATATTGCAGGAAAGCGCGCACCGTCGCCGGGATTTCAAAGCCGGGATTGGTGAAAAAGGTGTCGTCCTCGATGGCGACGGTCGCGTTGATCAAGTTCTGCGGGAACTGATCGTAGCTGACGTTGGTGCGCTTGCCTTCGTTGAAGGCTTCGTAGAGAAGCTGCCCGGCGCGGTCGTAGAAGAAGGTGCTTTGAAAGCTGCTGTAGTCGTCCACCGTCGCCACCTGCGCCTGCAACTGCTGCTCCAGCCGCGTGCCGAGCGTCGCCGTCAGCAGCAGCGTGACCAGCGTCAAGCCGCCGCAGAACGTCACCATCAGCCCCACGAAGATCGCCGCGCAGCCGGGCGTGCAGCCCAGAATCCGGCGCGGGCGAGGCTTCTGACGCGGCGGCAGCCCCGCCTTCGGCGGGTATCCCTGCGGCTGAGGCATCGGGTACTGCATCGGCTGGGTGGTCTGCTGGATCGGCGGCGCAGGGATGGTTGCCTGCGCCTTGCGCGGCGGTGCCGGGCGATGCTCCTCGCCGGGGACGTGAACCAGCGTGTGCTGGAACGGGACGATGTGCGGCGCGGTCTGCTCTCCCGCTTCCTCGGTGTCAAAATCGGGGTTGGGGTCTAAGCCGCCGCTGCTGGGCAGCGTCTTGCGCGGATCGGGGCGAACTGGCGCATCCACCGGATGGATGTCGTCGGTTTCGTCGTCATCCTCGTCCATGTCCAGCGTCGGCAAATCGTGAACGTCGGGCAGCGGCTGGTCCGGGCGCATCGTGTCGTCCAGCGAGTCGTCTTCCGGCGGAAATGGTTTTTCGTCTGGCATTACCTGCTCCACTCGGATCGTGGTGATGTTTTGATTCTAGCAGAGAAGTCAAGCGGCGTCCATGCCGCATAACCGACGCTCAAGCATCGCTTGATCGGTGGAAGGGGCATAGCGACTGCCAAGCCATGCCCCGTTTGCGTGTGCGAGGATCAGGTCGTGTAGCTGATCGGGTTGCCCTGACTGCCCTTCTTGCCGTCGGGCCAGATGGTGCTTTCGTCGAACTTCAGCCCGTTGACGGTGGAGTTCTTCAGCGAAGCGCCCTGAAGATTCGCGCCGTTGATGATCGCGTTGTTCAAGTTGGCGTTGGTCAGGCGAGCGCTTTGCAGGTTGGAGCTGGAGAGATTCGCGCCGGTCAGGTTGGCGCTGTCGAGGTCAAGCCCCACCGCGTTGATAGTGATCAGGTTGGCGTAGGACAGGTTCACGCCGCGCAGGATGGCTTCGCGCAGCGTCGCCGCCTGAAGATTGCAGCCGCGCATGTTCGCGCCGGTCAGGTCGAGCCGCGTCAAATCCAGCACGCTCAAATCGACCCCCGCCAGCCGGGGACTGGTGCCTGCGGGAATCAAGGCTAAAATCAATTCCTTACGACTAATTTCTCCTGCCATTATTCAACTCCTCACGCTGATAGGCGATCATCTGGTCTATGGTGTCGTCCAACGTCGTCGTTGGCTCCCATTCGATTGTATGCCGAATTTTATCCAGTGAGGGCACCCGCCGCCGAAAATCCTCGAATCCGGCTTCGTAGGCTTCCTCGTAGGAGATCAGCCGAATCTCGGAACCGCTGCCCGAACGCTCGCGCACTCGTTCCGCCAGCCCCGCGATGGTGATTTCTTCGGCGCTGCCGACGTTGAACACTTCGCCGATTGCCGCAGGCGTATCGCTCAGGTCGTGAATGGCTTGCACCACGTCGCGCACGTTGCAGAAGCAGCGCTGCTGCTGACCGTCGCCGTAAACCATGATCGGCTCATCCTTGAGCGCCCAGTTGACGAAGCGCGGCAGCACCATGCCATACTGCCCGCGCTGGCGCGGTCCAACCGTGTTGAACAGCCGGAAGATCACCACCGGAAGGTTGGCTTCTTTGTGATACGCCAGCGCCAGAAACTCGTCAATCGCTTTCGAGGTCGCGTAGCTCCAGCGGCTGCGGGTAGTCGGTCCCAGTACCGAGTCGTCGTCTTCGGAGAACGGGAAGCGCACGCCCTTGCCGTAGACTTCCGAAGTCGAGGCGATCAGCACCTTTTTGCGGTAGCGGCGGGCGGTCTTGAGCACCACTTCAGTCCCGCCGACGTTGGTTTCGATGGTTTCAATCGGCTCGCTGATGATCCGATGCACGCCGACGGCGGCGGCAAGGTGAAAGATCAGGTCGCACTCGCTCACCAGCCGATCCATGACGTGAACGTTGCGAATATCTTCGATGGCGCTGTGGAAATGCGGGTTCGACTCCATCGCCTGAAGATTCTCGATGCGTCCCGTACTCAGGTTGTCGATAACGGTGACTTCGTACCCGGCATTGAGCAGACGCTCGGCGAGGTGACTGCCAATGAAGCCCGCCCCTCCCGTGATCAGCGCATGGGTCATGCGTGCCGTCCTTTGCTGCGGAAATTCACAGGCGGTCAATGTTACCCCGATCTATTCGTCCTCACAAACAACGATTACCCTACGTTACAGGTTTTTAATTTGTAAGACCTTGCGCTGATTCAAACCTCATGATACTCTGAGTTAGAAATCTGCAACAACGGTTTGATTCATCTGACTCACGAGATGCGGGCATGAGCGAGAAAATCCTGATCATTGACGATGAAGAAGTTACCGTAAATCTGATTGGTATCCTTTTGGAGCGCAAAGGTTTTGAGGTGATCAAAGCCTATGGCGCCGAAGAAGGGTTAAGGAAAGCATACCGCCATCAGCCCGATCTGGTGCTGCTCGACATTATGATGCCGGAGATGGACGGTTGGGAAGTATGCAAACGCCTGCGCGACATGTCCGACGTGCCGATCATCTTCCTGACCGCGCGCGGCGAAATCCGCGATGTGGTGCGCGGGCTGGAACTCGGTGCGGACGATTACGTGCCCAAACCGTTCGACAACGACGAGTTGATCGCACGGATTCGGGCGCATTTACGGCGCGCGCCCAAGCCCAACATGAGCGAGGAGCTGGCGTTCAACGGCGGCGAGTTCCGCATCAACTTCATGAACCGCGAAGTCCGCGTTCGCAACGAACTGAAACACCTCACGCCCAAAGAATTCAATCTGCTGGGCGTGCTGGTACGTAACGCCGGACGAGTCGTCCCGCGCACCGAGCTAGTCACTGAAGCCTGGGGCGAGGAATACGGCGACGCCATCGACAGCCTAAAGCTCTACATTCACTACCTGCGCCAGAAAGTCGAGCGCGATCCCGAACGCCCGGATTACATCCTCACGTCGCGGGGAGTCGGCTACCGCTTCGCCAATCGCTAAATCACGGCGCGGGCAAGAACTTCACCGACCGCGTATCGACCCAGCCTTGCAGCGAGTCGATCTTGATCTGCGCCCACGTCCCCCACCCCGGATCAATCGCATACCACAGCGTCACCGGCTGATCGATGCTGCCAATCGGGTCGTTATACTGCGTGGACGGGATCGAGCGCACGTCGGCGTAGGCGGCGACTGGCTGCGCGATGCCGCGCGTCCAGCGAGTATCGGTGCCGGAGATCAAGCCGGGATAATGCACCACGTCCTGATACTGCCCCACCACGTCGAGGAAATTTTGGACTTCCGCCGCCGAGACCGTGAAAGCGCGGCACGGGTGATAACCGAAATGCTGCCCGTGACGGTCGGTGTAGGGCACGGTTTTCTGAAACGAATAGGCGTAGTACAGGTCGGGCGTCTGAGCGCTCTGGTAAACCTCGATCCAGCGCTCGCTCTCGTCCTGCAAAAACAGGCTGAACTTCCAGCGCTGCTGCGCGTCCGCAGGCTGGTTGAAGGGGTGCGCCGACTGATACCCCTCCCAAATGCTGTTGCTGGCATCCCAACCGAGCGGAATCTGCGCGATGGCGGCGTCGCTCACGCTGACGGTATTGCCGGTCGTCCAGTCGAAGATGTTCACCGTGACCGGAGAGCCGAAGCTGGTGCAGTAGTTGGTCAGCACAGCCGAACCCGCCAGCAGGTTCTCGGCGACGAATACGCGCGGCGTCGGCGCTGCCAACGTCAGCACGAAGGCGGTCATGGTCGGCAGAGGAGTCGGCAGCGGCGTGGCGGTGGAGGGCGGCGCGACAGTGGGCAGGAAGCGGGTCGCTGCCAGCGCAAGGGCGCGGGGCGTCTCGGTGGGCAGCGGAGTCGCGGTCACTGTGACCACCCCCTCTCGCCGCTGATTCCCCTGCATCAGAAAAAGGATCAGGCTGAGGCTCAGCAGCAGCACGAACAGCCATAACACGGCGTACTGTTTCTTCATAGCCCACAGACGGTTATACTTCTGTGGCTTATTATAGGAATTTCGCCCCCTACTGGCTATAGGACGAAACAGACATGACATCTGAAGAAACACTGCGCGTGGTCACTGACCTGAGCGCCGAAGCCGCGATCACGGCTTGGCTGGCGGGACTGGGCGTCGAAGCACCGATCAAAACCGAAGTTGGGGATCGCACCGTCTATCACGCGGAAGGGCCCGGCATGATCCTGCTGGCGGCGGAGACCAGCCCGCGCGCCCGCGATTACATGCAGCAGTTGTTCGGCATCGCGCCCAACCTCGAAATTGGCTTCGAACTGGATTTCTGCCGGGATCGATCCGCGCCGCGCACCACCATCATCAAGGCATCGCTGGAGTTTCTGCGGCGAACCGGAGCCGACGGCGGTCTGTGGTTTGACAACAGCCATAAGCTGATTTTTCTCAAGCGCGGCGTTGATCTGCAAATTCTGGACGACGAGAATCTGTGGACCTATCCCCGCTTGCAGTTGCTCGACGGCTTCGCCTATTCCCGCGAGGCGTTAAAACCCTGATCCGCCGGAACCCGGCACAGGAACTTCAAAAGCGTGGTATGATCAATAAGGCGTTAGGCATCGATTTGCCTCCAGCGCCTACCCTACTCAAATCGCTCGCCGGAACCCCCGCGATCTGTTCGGGGGTTTCATTTTTCCGGGCACGTCACCCTAAATCAATCTGTCCGAGTTCAAGAAAGTGGGTCAACATGAATCTCAAATCCGTTTCTTCCAAAAATCTGAACGAAATCGAGCGGCTCGTGAGGGAACTCCAGCTTGTCATGCGTAAGGCGAGCTTGCAGGGTGAGCCAATCGCCAAATCGCTCTATGAATTCGAGATGGAGCTGGCGAAGGTGCGGCGTGAGCGGTTTGACGACGCCAACCCGGAGTACGTGGGCTACTAAAACGCCCTTCCGCCTGATTTAGCTGAGGAATCCGATGAACCATCAACTAATTACCGATGATATGCGCAGACAGCAGATCATGAGAGTCGCCATCGAAGAGGGGATTTTCACCGACCACCAAAGCGACGGAATCTGCGAGCAATTACTGAGCGAGGGCTGGTTGGAACGCGCCGCATCGCTGCCCTTGCGCCCGCACGTCAGCCGCTCAAACGCCTATCTGCCGACCGAAAAGGCAGTTGCCGAGTGGAACGCCGGGACTGCGCCGTAGAGCCAAGAGGAAAATTTTCATGCCGGATAATGCGCCGATCAACTATTTGGAATGGCAGGCATTGGTCATTCTGTATCGCAACCGGGAACGCGCATCCAGCCCGGTGCGCTACGTGGGCTTGCAAGACACGGTCACGGGGCTGATTAAGCGCCATCCGCCGTTGGTGCAGTGGGTGGGCAAGCCGTCCGAACATCAGGTTCACATCACCAGCGAAGGGATTTCGCTGTACGAGTCGGGGGCGTAGCGCGTCCAGCCTCCGATGCCGATGCAGCAAAGTGTTGATCCGCTTGCCATCCTGATCCGCAAATTCCAGAACTTCCCCCCTCCCCTCGCTGCCGGGGCGCGGTCATTTGCTGCGGTCTATTCTTCGCCGAGATACTTGGAGGCATTGAGGAGCGCGTAGACTTCTTCAACCAGCTTGACGGCAATCGGGTCGCCATCGCGGGCGGCGCGCTTGACCCAGCCCAGCGTCACCTGAAGCGTATCGCGCAGGCGGCGCACCATCAGAGCGGTGTCCCGGCTGCGCGGCTCGTCCACGTTGTAAGCCGGGTGCAGTTGATTGTAGGAGATAAACGCGAACGTCACCGAGAGCATGATCAGAATTTCCAGATCGTCCCGGCTGAAGCTGGTCGGTTCGAGCTTTTCCTCGAAGGCTCCGGTGACGGCGTCGAGGTCGAGGCACACGCAAATCGCCGCCTGCAAATCGTCCAGCCGTTCGTTCCACAGCTCCGCCGTCACGTTGGACGGCAACCCCCGCAGGATGCCGCGCAGTTGCTCGGCAATCGCCGCCTGATCCAGCCCATCAATGCCCTGCATGTCGAGCGAGGTGTTGATGAAATCGGCAAAAGGATCGCTGGGCTGGTCGTCGCTGTTCATGGTGGACACTCCTCAAGTGGATGGCTGTCCTTAATATAACGAAATGTTTCAGCCCAATCAATAGAGGTTTGTCCTAAATGGTCAGTCGTCGTGTGCCCTTAACATCCCGCGATAAACGCCGGGGGTCGATCCGGGGATGGGCACCGCGCCCACCGTCTTGGCATAGAAGTCCACCGGACCCGCATCGCCGATGATGCCGTAAGGATAGCCCGCCGCGCGCATATCGTGCAGGCAGACCAGCAGCAGCGCCTTGCCGATCCCTCTGCCGCGATAGGTTTCATCGACCCCAGTGGGACCGAAAAAGGTCTTGGTGGTCGCCTCGTGGCAGGCGAAGCCCACGCACTTCCCCTCGTGAGTGGCGATCCAGCAGGTGGGCGGGTGATTGGTGAAGGCGACTTCGGTTTCGCTCGCCCAGTGATCGCCAAAGTGCTGGCGCACCCAGTCCACGACGATATGCTTCTCCGGCGCGAGACCCCGGCGCACGTCGATGCCGTTGGCACTCAGTTCCGCCAGCAGCGGCGCGACTTCCGGCAGTTCGTATAACTTGACCAGCAAATCCGGCATGTTCTACCCTTTCAGGAGGTAATCCGTCTCCAAAACCGTCTCGCGGGCGTGATCGCCTTCGCGCTCCACCCGGTAGCCCTTCGCGTTCGGGCGCGAGCTGATCACGTGCGTCAGTTTGCCGTCGAGGTAATGCCCCGCCGCGCCGTCGTCGAAGGCGACCCCCGCCGGAAGCTCACCCGCCGCGATCAGGCGCTCGTAGGTCGGGCGGCGTTCCGCTTCGCCGTCGTAATGGGGCGAGCAGCTTCCTTTCAGATAGCCCAAGCCGTTCAGCCCGACCAGCCGACCGTGTATCGAATCGCTGAACGGATGCTCGAACCAGCAGATCGCGCCCGCACTGATGCCTGCCAGCACCGTCCCGGCTTCCGCCGCCCGCCGCAGCATCTGATCCAGCCCCCACTCGCGCCACAGCGCCAGCATCGACTTGGTGTTGCCGCCACCCACATAGATCACGTCCTGCCCCATCAAAAACGCCTCGATTTCGGCGGTGTGCGGGCTGAACAGCGAGAGGTGCGACGGCGTGCAGCCGAGGTCGAGGAACGCGCGATAAAATCGCAGGATGTAGTCGAGGCTTTCGCCGCTCGCCTGCGCCAGAAAGCAGACCTTCGGGCGTTCCGCCCGCGCCTGCGCGATCACGTAGCGATCCAGCACCGGATTCTCCGGCTCCATCGAGAATCCGCCGCCGCCCATCGTGATGATCTGCTGCAAACTGCCCTCCTACGGCGATTGAGTCGCCTCTGTGGTGGCTTCCGGCGTCGGCAGCACGAACTGCACCGTGTCGAGGATCGCCTGAAGCTGGTCGGGCGCGGTGCCATCCATCGCGCCAATCGGATCGGTATACACGTAGAACACGAAGTTCACGTCGAACTGGCGCAGCCCGGCGAACCAGCCGCGCGCATCCGGCAGAGTGGGACAGCTCACCGCCGCGAACTGAGTCCCGGTCGCCTGCAAGCCGCCGACGCTGTAATTCCGCCGCAAATCGGTGCCGATGTTGCAGCCTTCCTCGAAGATCGCCAGCCGTAGCAGCCGGGTCGCGTCGGTCCACACGTCCGGCTCCAGCGCCACCGCGCTCACCAGATTGGGGAAGCCCCACAGCAGCACGATGGTGCCGGTTCCCCCGGTCACGGGACCCGTATACAGCGCGAATGGAATCGGGCGGATGCCGTCGATGTCTTGCAGCACTAGTGCGTCGTAGGCATACGACCAGCCCGCAGGCAGATCGATGGTCAGCGGCGGCTGAATGTGATCGTGTGACAGCGGATCGTAGGTGTAGCGATCCACGTCGGCGGTGGCTTCGGGGGTGGCGGCGGTCTGGGTCGCCAGCGTGTTATTCGCCTGCCGCAGCACTTGATCGATGGTGAAATTCAGGCTGTCGCCATCGGTCAGCGAGGGGCTGTCCCCGACCACCACGTAAGGCGTGGCGCTGAAGGTCGGCTCATTGCTGGCGGCGCTCGCCGCATCTTGCAGAATCACGTCGGGACCGTCGCTGCTGAAGCAGTCCGACCACTGCCCCGGATTCACGCCCAGCGCCGCCGCTCCGTTGGTCAGCCGATCCCCGCTGAAAGCATCCGTGCCGTATTGGGTCTGCCACGCGAACAACTGATCGACGTATGCCCAGAACACGTTCTGCTCGCCCGCGCAGATCGCCGCGCGCGCCGCCGACCGACCGCCCGTGAGCGATCCGCTGCCGAACAGGGGGATGAAGATCGCGCGGACTTCGCCGTTGCGCACCCGCTGGAGCAGATTGTCGAAGCTCTGCGCCCAGAACTGCCCCGACGCCGGATCGTCGAACGCCAGATACAGCTTCACGTCCACCAGCGCGCTTGGATAGCCGATCTCTGGGAAGCCTTGCAGCGATTGGGTCTGCGGCAGATTGGCGTAGCGATCCTGCGCGTGCAGGGGCGCGGCGATGCACAGCAGCAGGAGCAGCAGCAGGGTCACGCGCCGGGGGTTTAAACCAAATCGATTCGGTTCCATTGTCCATTCGCTCCAATACGCTTCTGTCGCCCTTAACCGCCAGCGGCATTTACCAGTTCAATTTTACCTGACGATGCCAGTAGCGCAGCAGCAGCGATCCGCCGGGGACCGCGGCGGCAAGCCGATAGAGCAAATCCCAATCGTCGTCCGCCAGCACCCGCCCGACCAGCACGCCGATCCCGAACATCAGCGATCCGCCGACCATGCCCAGCAGCGGGTTCAGCGCGCCGAGCGCCAGCATCGCCAGCCCGCCGATCAGCCCCGCGCCGAGCAAGCGCAGCAGGCGCGGCAGCAGCAGATTCCAGTCGAGCCGGAAGTCGCGCGCGAAGATCACCAGCACCAGCAGCTCCGCGCTCACCGTCGCCAGCGCTGCGCCGATCACACCCACGCGCGGCAGCAGGAACAGGCTCAGCGCCAGCTTGAGCGCCAGCCCGCCGATCCGCACGATCACCAGATAGCGCTGGCGGTTGCGAACGTAGAGCGACTGGGCGAACACGTTGTCCACCATCGCCACCGCCGCGTACCAGATCAGCACCCGCATGATCGCCGAGGTCTGCACGTAACCCATGCCGAACAGCGGCACGATGAGGTTCGGCGCGAACAGCGTGAATATCAGCCCGATCGGCAGGCTGATCAGCAGCGTGAAGAACGCCAGCTTTTCCACCATGAACCGGAAGGTCTCGTCGCGCCCGTCTCCGCGATAGACCCGCGACATCAGCGGATAGACCGCCACCAGCACGGTCGTGCTCAGCACGTCGATCACCCCCTGCACGATCACCAGCGCGGCGTTCAGGTCTCCGGTGTCGGTTTCGGTGAGCAGGCTGGCGGTCAGCAGCTTGTCGATCTGGGTATAGGTCACGCCCACGAAAGCCGAAAGCGCCAGCGGCAGGCTGTTGATCAGCAGCGGGCGCGCCAGCGACCAATCGACCGGGAACTGCGGGCGAACGCCGGTGCGCCGCAGCAGCAGCCACAGCACGGTCGAGCGCCCGGTTCCGCTGATCAACGTCGCCACGTAGACGCCCAGCAGCCCGAACCCGGCGTACAGCGCCAGCGCCGCCAGCCCGATGCGGATCAGGATGTGCGCCATCTCGACCACCGAGACCGACACCATCCGCTCCTGCGCGATCAGTTGGTCGTAGCACATGTTGCCAGTCAGGTCGATGAACAGGCTCAGTCCGGCGACCGCGACGAAGCCCCGCAGGGTGCTGTCGTAGCCGGTTGCCGCCCCGTTGATGCCCACGTAGGCGACCAAGCTGAGCGCGGTTTCGACCACCAGCGTCGCCGAAAGATAGCGCCCGGCTGTCTCCGGCTTGCGCGCCACCTCGCGGATCACAATCAGGCTCATGCCAAATGCGGTGATGGTCGCGCCGATGCCGAAGAACGCGCCGACGGCGGCATACACGCCGAAGCCCGCCGCGCCCAGCGCCCGGCTGAGGATCAACTGCCAGCCAAGCTGTGCCGCGCTGCTGAGGATGCGGGCAGCCGCAATCGCGCCCGCGTTGCGTGCGGCGCGGCGCGCCTCCGCGCCGGAGAGGGTTTCTACACTCATGCGAATAACTATACCTGCAAAAGAACCCTACCTGATCAATTCGGCGTAAACCGCTTCCAACTGCTCGGCGACCGACGCCCAGCTAAACCGATCCCGCGCCAGCCGACGCCCCGCCGATCCCATCGCCGCGCGTTTCTGGGGGTCACTGAGCAGATCGCGCAGCGCCGCCGCCAGCGGCTCGACCTCTGGCTCGACGATCACGCCCGCGCCCGCTTCGGCGGCTTCAGGCAGGTTGCATCCGGGCGACAGGATCACCGGAAGCCCGGCAGCCAGCGCTTCCAGCGCCGCCATCGACAAGCCCTCGCCAGTCGCGGGCAGGCAGAACAGGTCTGCCGCCGCCAGCGCCGCCAGCCGATCCGCCCCGGCGAGATACCCGGTCACGACCATGCGCGCGTCTAGCAGCGGCTCAAGCTCCGCCCGCATCCCTTCGTCCGGTCCGGCGATCACCAGCCGCGCCTCCGGCAGATCGGCGAGCCGGAACGCCCGCACCAGCACCTCGATCCCCTTGCGGGGATGCAGCCGCCCCATGAACAGGCAGATCGGCGCGTCGCCCAGCCCGTACCGCTCTCGAAACCCGCGCGGATCGGGCAGATGGGCGAACTCGTCGGCGTCCACGCCGTTGGGCACCACCGCGAAGCGCGCGCTCGCGCCGAACGCCGTCCATGCCGCTCGCGCTTGGTCGGCTTCCTGCGCCGTCAAGCCGATCACCGCGCCGAAGCGCCGCGCCAGCGCCGGAGACAGCAGCCGATCCCATGCCGCTTTCAAGCCGCCGCGCCCGGTGCTGAGCGTCAGCGTGCCGTGCGGCGAGAGCGCCATCGGCACGCCCAACCGGGCGGCAGCCGGAGTCACCAGCAGATTTTCGGCGGTGCGGAATTCGTGCGCGTGCAGCAGATCGGCGTTTTGCAGCAGGTCGGCGGCGATGTGCCCCATGCCCGGCGGCGTTGAAAGATTTAGCCGCCCGCGCAGCCACAGCGAGCGGTTGGGCACGCGCACCACCCGCACGCCGTCCTGCATCGCATAGGGCGCGCCCACGTAGCGAGCATCGGGCGAGAGCGCGTCGGTGGTCAGCACCGTGACCGTGTGCCCCCGCTGCGCCAGCGCCCGCGCCATCCCCTCGACCGCACGGGTCACGCCGCCGAAGGCATAGGCGGGCGCGTAATACGGGGTCAGGTGAACCAGATTCAAGGGGACAGCGGCGGCAGATATGCCTGCACTTGAAAGTTGGCTTCCACCGCCTCCCGCAGGGTTGGATCGGGGTAATGCTCGGCGACGTAGGCGCGCACCGCCGCAATTCCGCGCGCGATCTGCTCGTCGCTCATGCGCCACGTGCTGGAAAAATAGCGCCCCTCCATGCTGTTGAGGAAATCCTGCGGCGCGCGGTAGCTGACGAAATGCGCCGTCTGCGCCTCGCCCTGCGGACGCCAGCCGTTGTCCGCCAGAAAGGTCATGCGCGCGCGGTGCGGGATCGCGCCTTCGGCTTCGTGCGCCTCGTGAGTCGTCTCCCGCCAGATTTCTTGCAGCTTGTCCATCACCACCCGACCATTCCCGCCGTGAACCAGCGGCGCGCCGGGGCGCAGCACCCGCGTGACTTCGCCCAGCACCTCGCGCCACGCCGGGATCAGGTGAAAGACGTGAACGGCGATCACGCCGTCGAAGACGTGGTCGGGAAACGGCAGCCGGGTCGCGTCGCCCTGCGCCACGTAGACCGGCTCGTCCGTCTGCTTGGCGCGCAGCCGATCCATCATCGGGCGTGCGAGGTCAATGCCGTAATAGCCGCGCACGTGCGCCGAAAGCGGCAGCGCGATCCGCCCGGTGCCGACGCCGATTTCCAACACCCGGCTGCTGCTGGTGAAGCCGCCCACCCGCGCGATCAGCGCCGCGACTTCGGTCTCGACTCCCGGCGGAAAGCCGCGCGTCCGATCATAATAGTCGGCAGCGCGGTCGAACGCTACAGAATCCGTTGACACAGTCGCCCTCCCGTCACATTTTGGCGCGACCAGATTACCCGATTCAGCCCTGCGCCGCCAGCAGCCATGTCTTCCGTAAGTGCGCGGAATAGATAAGCATTGCTGCCGATGTTTGACGAAGCTGCTGCGATTCGGTACGCTTGGAACGCTCTTGCAGCAGATCATTGATCCGTATCGTTTGGCTCTGCACGGTTAGGAGACGATATGTATTCAAAACGATTCTGGGGAATCTTATCGGTCAGCCTCCTTTTCCTATTGTTCAGCATGAGTATCCATAGCAGCGTACAGGCTGACGAACTGCTGCAAGGCGTGCCGCGTCTGGATGGCAAGAACATCTATTTCACCGAAGAAAACGGCGAAGCCAGCCGCTTCGACCGCAACGAAACCGGCTTATCCCGGCTGGCGGGGCTGCTGACTCAGCTTGGCGCCAACCTGTTCACGCTGGAATGGCGCACGGGCTTCCCCACCGACGCCGACTTGATCATCGTCGCCGGACCCGTGAACGACTTTGCGCCGGATCAAATCGCGCGGCTCTGGTCGTATGTCAATAATCATGGGCACCTGCTGCTGCTCGCCGATACCTTGACCGAAAGCGGACACGGGAAAGCCCTGCCCTCGTCCAGCGGCTTGTTTGATTTGATGTGGGCGGATATGGGGCTGCGCGCCCGCGACGACGTGGTGGTCACTGAAGGCACCCAGCCGATCTACGCCACCCCGGAACCCGCCGCAACCGAAATCGCCGCCGCGACTGAAATCGCTGCTGCGACCGAATCGGCAGCGGCAACCGAGATCGCTGCCGCGACCGAAGCGGCAGCCGCAACCGAAGCACCCACGCCGACCCCGCAAGTCGTCGGTCAGCTCCCGGTGTTGATTTCCGATTTCACCACCTCCAGCGTCAACGCCAATCACGAGATCACCCAGAACATTCAGGGCGATCTGGCGTTCTTCACCGCGCGCTCGCTCGAAGTCGATGCCTCGATTCAGGGCTTTCAGGTCGCGCCGCTAATCTTCTCGGCGACCACCTTCTACGGTGAAACCAACTACGACACCTATGTGTCGAATGGCAGCTTCAACTTCGACATCGGTCAGGATACGACGCGCGGCGCGCTGCCGCTGGCGGCGGCTTACAACAACGACAAAACCACGTCGCGCATTGTGCTGATCGGCGACCGCCAGTTTGCCACCAACGGTGGTGGGCTGCGCACCTCGCCCCCCAACAGCGGCGGATTCGTCTATCCCGCCAACGCGCGCTTCCTGATCAATGCCGCCGTCTGGCTGCTGGACGCGCAGCCGGTCGAAGTCGAATTCCCGACGCCCGCGCCGACGGCGACCGCGACCATCACGCCGTCTCCAACGCCAACTCGCACGCTGACTCCGACCCACACCCCGGAACCCGCAGGGACGCTCGAAGCGACGGCTGAAGCAACTGCTGCTTCTTGAGAGATAAGGCGAGCAACCGCAGTATGCGCACGCTTCGAGTGTTGTGCCTGATGGTTTTGCTGCTCGCGGCTGCTCCGGGTCACGCTCAGGAGCAGCCGCCGCTGGTCGTGTTCGTCGAGGAGCCGAAAGAACTGGTGATGTCATCCGTCACCGACAACGGCCCCGATGGGCTGACCCGGCTCGCGGATATGTTCCGCAGTTTTGGCGCGACCACCACTTGGATACGCTTGACCGACCCGGTTCCCGCCAACGCGCGGGTCGTAGTGCTGGTGCGCCCCCGTAAAACCCTGCCCAGCGATTATCTGGCGCGCCTCTGGCAGCAGGTCGGCGCGGGCGGCAGCCTGCTGCTCGCCGTCGATCCGACCGGCTATCTGGGCGGGCGCACCAAGTCGTCCGGCAGCGGCATTGACAAGCTGGTCACCGAGGATCAGGGCATCAGCCTGCTCAACGGCATCCTGATCGAGCCGTGGTTCACCAATAAATCCTTCGACGAACTGTTTTCCACCTTCTCGCTCGGCTATGCCGATCCGGTTCCCAATCCGGTCAGCGACCCGGCGCGGCGCTTCGATCTGCCCATCGCCCTGTGGGGCGCGCGTCCGCTCCACGTCGAGCCGTTCGGCGCCAACAGCTTCGCGTGGGCGCTGGCGGACGCCTCGCCGGAGTACGTCGAAACCGCGACCGACATTTATCCAACCAAAACTTCGGCTGGCGCGCCCTTCCAGCTTGACCTCAACCGCGATCAGCTTGGGCAGGTCAGCGTCGCGGCGATTGGCGAGAACACCGCCGTCGGGTCGCGGGTCGCCATTTTAGGCGATGCCGAAATCGTCCAGAACGGCTACGGACTGGCGCTGTCGCCCGGCACGCAGACGCCGATGTTCCCGGCAGATTACGTCATGACCCAGCGCTTGGCGGGCTGGCTGCTGGGCGCTCCCGAAGGTCAATATCCCGCGCTGCCTTCCGGCATGACGTGGATCGCCCTCGACGGTGACATCAGCGATTGGCCCAGAACGCGCCGATCACGACCGACGCCACCGACGACGCCTCCATCTACTCGCTGAACATCCAGCAGGTGCGCGCGATTCGCAACGACAGCTATCTGTACATGAGCGTGGAAACCGTCTCCCAGTCCAGCGCCGATGCGCAGATCGAGCTGCAAATTGATTCGACCGGAGACGGGCAGGCGGATACGCTGGTGTCGATGCGTCCCGGCGAAGTCATGGCGCAGCAGGGCGACGGCGCGCCAACAAGGGTCTACGACGCGGGCATGGCGATCAATACGGTGATTGAGCTTCGGCTGCCGCTGCGCCTGATGGGGACGACGCCGCACATCGTCAGCCTGTGCCTCAGCAGCGCGCGCCAGTTGGCTTTCCCGCAGCCGCCCGACTGCATGGAGTCGCCAATTCAGATCGGCAGGGTGAATCAGATCGATCCCGCGCCCGTGCGCTACAGCGACAACCCCATCGTCGCGGTTCGCGGCGACGAAGTCCACCGCATCAACGTGCGAAACGCGCCATCGACCGACGCGCGGGTGATCACGACTGTGCCTTACGGGGCGTATTTCGCCGCTGTCGGGCGCACCGCCGACAGCCAGTGGATTCAAGTCCAGAGTGCGGCTTACGTCGGCTGGCTCGCCACCGAGACGCTGTTCACGCCCGGCAATCTCGCCGCGCTGCCGGTCACCGGGTAAGAAAAACGAGGGCGAGCCTAGCGCTCGTCCTCGCCGTTTGCCTACGGATGCGAAGTGAGCTTGGCGCGAATATCCGCCATGTGTTCGGCTTCGTGGGTGCAGATTTCCTCAATCAGCTCGCGCGCGATCCCGCGTTCGCCCGAAGGAGAGGTCATTTCGTCGTCATATTCGGCTTCGCTCATGGCGTTGAAGATGATGTCCATCCAGCGGCGAACCGATTCCCAATCTGCCAGAATGGTGTCCATCGGCTCGAACTGACGTACCCGCGCGACGAAGCCGTTGAAGCTGTCGGCGTTGTCGTAAGCTTCGATGCTGTAATCGCCGCCCCGTCGGTGCGCGTGGAATGAGCGCACGGTTTCCGCATCCCACGTGGTCACGTGCGCGACGATGTCCTTGACGCGCCAGCCGCTTTCCTCGTACACCACCAGTTCAGGATCAAGATCGCGCAGTAGTTCGAGCGACGCGGCGTGGGTTTCGCTCAGGCAGCGCAGCAGTTCCGCTTTGTTCATGCTTCTACCTTGTAGGTCAACCGATAATGCGCCCCGGCGCGCTGAAACACCACCGAGATATTGCCGCCGCTCGCTTGGGAAGCGTCAATCGGCGTCTGACCGAGCAGATCGTCGCTGGTCAGCAGGTCGGCGTCCCACAGTTGCAGCACCAAATCGCCGGACTGGTCTTTGAACACGAACGCGCCGGGGTTGTAGGGCATCAGTGGCACCCAGCCATCGCGCGTGTGCTTGCGCCCGCCCGCGAAATCGAACTGGTTCACGTGATGGCTCTCGGTGACTGCATAACTCATCTTGTCCGGCTGCGCCTCCCACACTTTCGCGCCGTTCAGCTTGACGTAAATCTCGTCGCCGTCTACTTCTTCCGCTTTGAAGCACTCCAAACCGACCAGCTTGATCGTGTAGGTCATGGCGAGACTCCTTTTTTCAGTACCGAGTGCCGAGTGCTGAAGTCAAAAACCTTCTTCTTGCATGATGATGCTTACCAGTATAGTCCATAGCCCCTCCGCCGCCCGGCTCGTGAGTTCTTTCACTCGGTACTTTCTTTTCACTCAGCACTCATCGCTGTTCTTGTTCCATCTCCACCAACCGCTGCCCGCGATCCACGATGCTGCCCGCCTGAACCAGCACCCGCTTGACCCGTCCATCGGCGGGCGCGGTCACGCGGATTTCCATTTTCATCGCTTCCAGCAGCAGCAGGGTTTGACCGCGCGTCACCGAGTCACCCGCGCAAATCAGCAGCTCGCGCACCTGACCCGGCATCTGCGCGGTGAGGTCGCCCGCGCCATGACCTCCGACTCGCCGCCGCGTCTCGGCTGCGGTCAGCGTGTAGACCTCGCCCTGCACCGCGACGAAGCGCTCGCCGCCGCGCGCCGCGCAGTAGACCCGCGCCTGCTGCCCCTCGATTTCGAGCAGCCAGCCGCCGTCGAGCGGCTGCGCCCTAACCATGACTTCCCGGTCGTCCAGCAGCGCCCGCAGCCTGCCATCCGGGAGCGGCTGGAGTGTGACGCGGTAGCGCGCGCCGTTGTGCTCGTAGATCATCCCGCAGGCGCCTGACAGGTAGGCAGCTCCGGGAACAGCATTCCGGCGTATTCCGCCTCCTGATCCGCCTCTGAGGTCGGGAACACCAGCACCAAATCCGCGATCCGCGTCGGCGAGACTTTCTTCACCCAGTACAGGGCGTGATAATCGCTGCCGTGATACACGAGGTCGAACTCGTGCAGCCGCAGATCGCCGCTCTTGCATTGATAGGTTTCCTGATACGAGTCGTAATAGGAGAACATCGTCCGCAGCCCTTCCGGGCTGAAGTATTGATCAAGCTGCGATTGGCTGTAGCCGCAGTCAAAGTGCAGATATTCGAGGTAGGCGGTTGAGGTCGCCGAGCGCCACGTCAGGGTGGTACGCGAGCCGTCGCCGCCCACCTGCTGCGTCCATTCGCTCGATTTAAAGGTATCGCCGACCAGCGCCAGCATCGCCGGAACGTCCTGATCCGCCGGAGCGGTCGCGCAGGCAATCGCTTGAGTCGGCACCGCCTGCACTTCGGTCGTCACCTCAACCGGCGCTGACGCGGTCTGACTCCCGAACGCCGCGAATCCGAAGACTCCGCTCAACAGCACCAGCAGCGCGACAATTCCGCACATAGCTTACTTACCTTTCTTGTCCAATTCGGAAACCATCCGCCCGCGCCCACGGATCGGCGGCAGCGCTCGCCTCCATCCCGCCGATCTGCTCCGCCAGCGCCGCCGCGATCAGCACCGCTGGTGGCGGTGCTGCCAGTGCCGCGTCCGGCAGCGGCGCATCCGGCGGCATCAGGTCGTCGGCGTGTCGCTCGATGAACCCGGTATCCACCTCGCCCGCCGCAAACGCCGGGTGATGAATCAGCGCCCTCAGGAAGCTGAGGTTGGTGGTCGTGCCGAGGATCACCGTGTCGCGCAGCGCCGCGTCCATCCGGCGGATCGTTGCCTCGCGGGTGCGGTCATAGGCGATAATCTTGGCGATCATCGGGTCGTAGTGAACGCTGATGGTATCGCCGGACTGCACGCCCAAATCGACCCGCACGCCGACGCCCTCCGGCGGGTGAAACTGAAGCACCTCGCCCACCGCGGGCAGAAAGCCGTTGCGCGGGTCTTCGGCATACACCCGGCACTCGATGGCGTGCCCGCGCTGGCTCAAGTCCGCCTGCGTGAACGGCAGCGGCTCACCCGCCGCCACCGAGAATTGCAGCTTGACCAAATCCAGCCCGGTCACGGCTTCGGTCACCGGATGCTCGACCTGCAAGCGGGTGTTCATCTCCAAAAAGTAGAACTCGCCCTCCCGCGTGACGATGAACTCGACCGTCCCGGCGTTCACGTAGCTGACCGCTCGCGCCGCCGCGACCGCCGCCTCGCCCATGCGCGCCCGTATCGCGCCGCCGTCCTTCAGCGACGCCAGCAGCGGCGAGGGCGATTCCTCGATCACCTTCTGGTGACGCCGCTGCGCGCTGCATTCCCGCTCGAACAGGTGAACCGTGCTGCCGAACGAGTCGGCAAGCACTTGAATTTCGACGTGCCGCGCCCGCTGGAGGTAGCGCTCCAGAAACACGCGCGGGTCGCCGAAGGCGTGCTGCGCCTCCCGCCGCGCCGCGCGCAGCGCCTCCGGCAGATCGGCGGCGCGCTCCACCACCCGAATCCCTTTGCCGCCGCCGCCGCCCGCCGCCTTGACCATCACCGGGTAGCCGATCCGCACAGCGGCGTCCAGATAGTCGCGCTCCGTGCCGCCGCCGGGATAACCCGGCGCCAGCGGGACGCCTGCCGCTCCCATCAACGCCCGCGCTTCGGTTTTCACGCCCATGCGCCGGATCGCGCTCGGCGGCGGACCGATCCACACCAGCCCGGCGTCGATCACCGCCTGCGCGAACAACTCGGCTTCCGAGAGAAAGCCGTAGCCGGGATGCACGCAGTCGCAGCCCGCCGCCCGCGCCGCCTCAATCAGCGCCTCGCCGTCGAGATAGCGCTCCGGAGCGCCCAGCGGATAGGCTTGGTCGGCAAGCTGAACCTGCCGCGCCCCCCGATCCGCGTCGGTGTACACCGCCACCACGCCGATGCCCAATTCGCGGCAGGCGCGCGTGATGCGAACGGCGATCTCGCCGCGATTGGCGATCAGGCACTTGGTCAGCTTCATTGATGCTCGCGCCTACGAAATAAAAAACGGAACATAATCCCATTATGCCCCGTTTTCAGCGATCTCGCCGCGCTACTCCTCCGGGCGCACATACTCCTCTGGATCATCCTCGTCGGCGTACACGCCGCCGGTGAGATAGGACATGCCGATCCACAGCGAGCGCGCGTGGCGATAAAACAGGGTCACGAAGGCGATGTTGAACACCACCCAGAAAATCAGGTGCGGCAGGAACGGCGGCTCAAACAGCGCGTTGACCAGAAAGAACCCGCCAATGGTCAGCATCTCCGCCAAAATCAGGTTGATGTACATGCCGCCCACCGATTCGCCGGACTCGCGCTCGAAGCGGACGCCGCAGTAGGGGCAGGTCGAGTTCATGCGGAACAAGCCTGTGAAGATGCGCCCCTGTCCACAGTTGGGGCAGCGGAGGCGCAGAGCCGTCCACAGAACATGCAGCCGCCGCGCCATCGATCAGCGCCGCCGCCAGAGCGTGTAGAGGGTCAGCATGGTCGTGGGAATCCAGATGCTGCTGCCGGGTTGAAGCGGGGGCACTGCCGTCGCGGTCGAGAACGGGATCGGCACGAAGGTCAGCACGAACACCACCAAGCCGATCACGGCGATCCATTTGCGCCGCCGATCCATCGGCGTGATCATGTCCAGCGGCGCGGCGTAAATCCGCCCGAACAGGAACAGCAGGATCAGCCAGAACAGCCACGCATCGCTGCCGGTCAGCACCAATAGCAGCATCGCGCCCAGCAGCGGATAGTACAGCACGCGGGCGCGCTCGCCGATCAGCGAGTACAGGATGTGCCCGCCGTCTAGCTGCCCAATCGGGATCAAGTTGAGCGCCGTGACCAGCAGCCCAGTCCAGCCCGCCCACGCCAGTTGATTCACGTACACGTCTACGGTGGCGCTCGGCAAAGCGCGCCCGAACACCAGTAGTTTCGCCAGCGCGTAGAGCAGCGAGTTGCCCTCGACCATGCCGCCCGGCTGGATCGGACCCACCGACGAGGTCATCAGCCCGATGAACAGGATCGGCACGGCGAACACCAGCCCGGTCAGAGGGCCCGCCGCGCCCACGTCCAGCAGCACTTTGCGGTTGCGCATCGGCTCGCGGAGCTGAATAAACGCTCCGAACGTCCCGATTAGGCTGATGAACGGCGCGGGGATGAAATAGGGCAGCGTCACCGCGATCTTGTGATGACGTGCCGCGAAGTAATGCCCCAGTTCGTGCGATCCGAGGATGAGCATGATGGCGATGGTATAGGGCAGCCCGCGCCACAGGTTCAGCACGAAGTTATCCAAGTAAGGCTGCGCGACTGCGAGGCTGCCGTTGGCGATCTCGTCAATTGCCATATTGGTGCCCACGATCAGCACGCTGACCAAAGTGATCACCAACAGCAAGACGTTGGGCCAAATCGGGCGCGGCTTGGGACGCACCCGCCCGGCGATCACGTAGACCACGTGCTTGCCCGCCACCTCACGGAACAGCGCGAAATAGTTATCCGGCTCCAGCAGGTGATCAAGCTGGTCGTAAGCCGCTTCCGAATCGAGCAGAAGCCGTCCTTCAAAGCTGGCGACCAGTCGGCTGTCCTGTCCCGCCAAAATCAAGCTGTCTTTCGGCAGCTTGTTGTCTTCCTCGAAGGTCTCGCGTTCAATCGAGAGGACGCTCATGACCCGCTCGCGCAGTTCGCTGTGCTGCGCGTCTTCCGGCGTATAGCGCACCGAAGACCGCAGCGCCGGGCGGTCTTCGATGGATGAGGCGGTTTCGTTTAGCATTCCGTGACCTTCTCAGCTTTCAGCTAAACCCGTAAACGTGAGCCGGAAACCGACTATTCGACATCGAAAATGTCTTTCACCGCAGCCGTGAAGCCGGGCAGTACATCGCCGCCGTCCAGCGTATCGTTTTCATCCAGAATTTGAACATCATCCGCCGTGCAGACTTCGATCAGCCGCTTCTTCGAGATCACCAGCAGCACCATGCGCGCGCCGTTCGCAAGATGATACTCGGACTTTGTGCGCATTTTTCGGGGCGAATCAGTTGGCGACTGAATCTCGATGACCAGATCAGGAATCTGCGGGACAGCGCCCTGCTCGACCAGCGGAAGCATCCGCTCCCGGCTGGTGAAAGAAACATCCGGCAGGCGGTCGTTCTGATCGTCTCCCTGAGCATGATGCCGCGCTTCAACCGCCACCCGACCCAACTTTTTCGGTCTGACAAAGTTCCCCAGTATCCGGGCGAATTCCGCCTGAATCACGCCATGCTTTTCGGTCGGCATTTTTTCAACGATCTCTCCGTCGATGAGTTCGAACAGCCGATCTGTATTTTCCGGTTGAGCAATGAATGCCTCAAAATCGGCGACCGTATGCGATTTTTGCTCTACGACCATCGTCTAATCCTTGCCTATCTGTTGATCATACGCAGGTTTGATTAGGGCGGTGTGATAATCTGCCACGAGTCGCCCTGCGGCAGCAGTTGCAGCACCGTGCCGTCCGCGCTGCTGACGTAGACGGTCTGCGCGCCCGTCGACGACGCGGTGGATTCGGTGAAGCCGTTGTAGCTGGATTCGGGCTGAGTCGCCAAGCCGAGACGGTTACGCACCGTGTCGTTGCCGCGCCACACGAAGCCAAGCTGCCGCAGCGGTTGATAGGAGCCGGGCGGCGGCGAAAAATTCGGGTCGCTTTCCGGGTCAGTCGCCGGATTGTATTTATTCGCCAGCACCAGCCACGCCGGAGACAAGCCGTCATTGAACAGCGCGTAGATTTGGTCGCTGTTGGTGATGTACAGCATCCGCCCGTACTCAAACGGCTGCTCGATCAACTGGGTGTCCTGCGCGGGAGCAGTCGGGCAGGCTTCGGGCGGCGGCTGGAAGAACCACACGTCCGGGCACGCCAGCGGGATCGACAGGGTTTGCTCGACGTACTGGGTTCCCTCGCCCACGCTCAGCACGAAATCGACCGTGCCCCGGTCGTTGCGGTTGGTCTGCACCGGAAGGCTGCCTTCGGGACCCACGTTCCACAGCCGATTGCGCACGCCGCGCACCAGTTGGTAGATCACGGCGTCGCGCGCCCCCCGCGTTGACCAATACAGCGTCACCACCGTCCCCGGCGCTGCCGCCGCCGAGTCCGAGGTGAAGAACTCGATGCGCGGCGCGTTGGGATTCAGGCTAAAGGCATCGGTAGGCGCAGCCGCCGACGAAGTGGGCGCGGCTCCGAACAGCGGCGTCGGCGACGGCCCGCCGGTCGCGGTCATCGGCGGCGGAGTCGCCGTGACCGTCGGCGTCACGTCGTGAGCGGGCGTGCGCGTCGGCGCGGCGGTCGAGGTCGAGGTCGCCGTCGGGCGCGCGGTCGGGATGATCTGCTGAACCGTCGCGCCGCAGCCCTCGATGACCGCCAGTAGCAGAATCAGCGCCGCAGATCGCAGCAGATGTTTCGGGTGCAGTGTAGACAAGCGCCGTCTCCTATCGCTGCAAGATGCGTTCGCCGGACGCGGTCACAATCGGCAGATTGGCGATGTTCCCGCGAATGTCCAGCACGCAGCGCGCGACCCAGCCGCGCCGCTCGCCGACCTGCACCTGCACCCACATATCCAGATCATGCTTGAACACCGACGAGCAGATGCGCCCGGCTTGCCAGCCGTTCCAGCCCACGATGTCGATCCAGCCGTCCTGCGCCAGCGATCCAATCGGTGGATACTGCGTGCCCGGCCCGCTGCGGATGATCACGCTGGCGCTGACCGCCTGCCCGTTGACTCCGGTCAGGCTTGGCAGCATTTGCGGGTTAATAGTCTGGGTCGGACCCGCGAAGGTCGGAGCTAGATTGAGGTCGAACGCGGAGGTCGGCTCCGGCGTTCCGCCGTCCTGCGCGGTGACGCTGTTCGCCAGCACCAGCGCCAGCATCAGGAACACGAAGCCGAAGGCGGCGATCACGCCTGCGGAATGCGGAAAGTGTTTTCGGTCAGACATAACGGCAGCCTTTGAATACTATCTCATGCTTATTATCAGGCTGAAGGCAGTATTTCAAAATAATCGGTGTGCTTCGGGCGCATCACGTGAAAATCCCGCTGATCCAGTGTGAGTATCCGCGTGATGTTCAGCCGCTCCGCCACCGCCGCGATGCTCGCATCCACAAAATCGACCCGCGAATCGGCGTATTGCTCCAAAAGCTCGGCAGTACGCAGAAAATCCGCCATTTCCAAAGCCAATATTCGATACTTGGTTTCAGGTAAGCGCCTCAGAAAATCCGCAAAGCCACGATTGCCGATTTCACGCCCCAGCATGTAGCCCACTTCCGCAAAGACGGTTTGCGGCAAATAGATCGCTTCCTCGCGTTTGTAAACCGCCAGACAGTCTTGATGCCGCTTATCCTCTCGATTGCCAAGTGATGCGACGAAAGCCGTGTCCGCAATCAATTCAATCATCCACTATTTTTCCTCAAGATTCGATTTTGCTCGTCCAAATCCCGCCCGCAATATTTCTTCCGTGCGGCTGGCAAAGTCAGGATCAGCGGTGAAAAAACCAACCGCCGGATCATGTTCCGCATCGTAATCCTCTGGCAGCGAAGTCGTCTTCATCGCTTCGACGTAGCGCAAAACGGCAGCGACTTCCTCGTCGCTCAACTCGTCCAGCTTGGCGATCAACTGCTCACGGATGTTCAGCGCTGCCATCATCTGCCTCCATACCCATATTCCATCATTCTAGCACGGCTAGCGCACGCTGATGCGGCTGCCCTCGCTGGTCTTTTCGATCATCACGTGAACCGGGAACGAATCGCGCAAGTCCTCGATGTGGGTGATCACCAGAATCAGGTCGAAGTCGTCCTGAATCGCGGTGATGGCTTCGACCAGCTTGTTGCGCCCTTCCTCGTCCTGTGTGCCGAAGCCCTCGTCGATGAACAGCGTCCGAAGCTGTGCGCCCGCCCGCCGAGCCAATAGCTGCGAGAGCGCCACCCGCAGCGCGAAGTCGATACGGAAGGCTTCGCCGCCGCTGAACATCTCGTAGGCGCGGGTGCCCAGCTCGTCCGCGATCTGAATGTCCAGCGTCTCCGCCACCCCGCCGGTGATCTTCTCGCGCTGGGTGTTCAGCATCACGCTCATGCGCCCGTCGGTCATGCGGTTGAGCAGGCGGTTGGCTTCGGATTCCAGTTCCGGGATGGCGGTCTCGATGATCATCGCCGGAATGCCGTTCTTGCCGAACGCGAGCCGCAGTTCCTCGTAGATCGTGCGGTCCACCTTGCGCTGCGTCAGCCGGGTTTCCAGTTCCGCCTTGCGGATGCGCCCGTCCTCAATCGCCTTGAGCGCCTGCTGCGCGCTCACCAGCCGACGATACGCCCCGTCGTGCGCCAACCGCTGACGCCGCACTTCTTCGCGCCGGGTCTGTTCCTCGCGCACCAGCACTTCCAGCCGCGCGATTTCCAGCCCGATCTGATCCAGATTCTCGCCTTCCTCCGCCTGAGCCGCCAGCAGACGCTCGCGCCGCGCCTGCGCGCCTTCCAGCGCGAGGTTGGCATCCGGCAGCGCCTCCAGCGCGATTTCGAGTTCCTTCTGCCGCGCCTCGAACTCGCGGAAGGTTTCGAGGCTCTGCCGAGCCGCGCTGTGCCGATCGCTGTCGTAGCCCAGCGCCGAGCGCTGCGCGTCCAGTCCCGCGATCTGCGCGCGTAGGTCGGCGGCGAAGGCTTCGCCTTCCAGCGTGGCACGCGCCGCGTCGATCCGCGCCCGCACCGCGTCTAGCTGCAATTCGGCGTCGCGCGCCCGCTTCACGCCGGACTTCAGTTCGCCTTCGCGCTTTTGCAGATCGGAGAGCCGCTGCACCTTCACGCGAATGTCGACCATCGCCTCCTGCCGCTGCTTGGTCTCCTCGCCGATCTCCCGCGACCGGGTTGTATTGGCGCGGAAGCTGTCGCCCCACTCCTTGCCCTGTGCCTCAAGATCGGCGAGCAGCGTCACCCGATGATCTTCGGTCAGCGGCTGACCGCACAGCGGGCAGGTCGCGCCTTCCGCCGCCTTCAGCCGATCAATCCGCTCTTTCAGCTTGTTCATTTCCGGTCGAAGCGCATTGTTGGTTGCTTCCAGACCGCTGCGCTCGCTTTTCAGCGTCCCGATGGCTTCCTCAAGCGCGGTGCGCTCGCCGTCCAGCGCTTCCAGCGCGGCGATCTCGACCCGCAGTTCATCCAGCGCCCCCGGCTGCGCCGCCTGAATGGTCTTTTCCAGCGCAGCCGCTTCGACCGCGTACCCGCCGATCTCCTTTTCCAACTCGGCGCGGGCGGCGCTGAGCTGGCGTTCCAGTTCCGCCCGCTGATCTTTCAGATCGGTGAGCTGCATCAGCTTATCGCCCAGCGCCTCGTTGGTGCTGCGCGCTTCTTCCAGCGCCGTGTAACCCGCGCGAATCTCCTCCTGCGCCGCGATGATCCGCTGGTAGCCCTCGACTCGCCGCTCCTGCCGCGCGATCTCGGCGGCGGCGGCTTTCAGATCAGCCTCGAAGCCGCGCAAACGCTGCTCGATTTCCGCCTGTCGGCTCCGCGCGGCGCGCATCTCGGCGGGCGCATGTTCCACCTGCTTGAGCGCGTCCTCGGCGATGTGCAGCGCGGCTTCCGCTTCCTGCTGCTGCACCTCCGCTTCTTCGAGCGCTGCCTGAAGCGCAGGCTCTTGGGCGATTTCGCGCTCGATCTCCTCGATCTGCATCTGCGTCACCGTGATCTCGGCGTCGATGCGCTTGATCGCATCTTTGGCGGCTTCTTCGTAGACTTCCCAGCGCGCCAAGCCCAGGATGTCCGAGAGAATCTGCTTGCGCTCGCGCGGGGTCTTGGTGGTGAAGGCGTCGGCTTTGCCCTGCTGCAAAAATGCCGAATGCACGAAGGTCTCGTAGTCGAGGTTGAGCAGGCGGTTGATCCGCTCCTGCGTGCCGCGCATGTTCGGCTCGCTGATCGGATTGAGATTGTCATCCTCATCAAGCGCGAACAATTCAAGCGTCCCCATATTGCGGGAGCGTGAGCGCCGCCGGATCACCTTGTAGCGCAGCCCTTGCTGCTCGAATTCGAGCTGGACGAACATGTCGTTCTGACCCATGTGAACCAGTTCCTCGTCACGCCGCGCGCGGGCTTTGCCCCACAGCGCCCACGTGATCGCGTCCAGCAGCGAGGATTTGCCCGCGCCGTTGGCTCCGGTCAGGCAGGCGAGATGAATCCCTTCGAAGCGCAGCGGGTCAGGCGAGCGGTAAGCGAGGAAATTCTTGATTTCCAGACGAATTGGCAGCATAAGCAGTCCGGTTGTTGACAAGCCAGTGACTTGAGGATTATAGCACCTGTGTGTGAGGCTGCTCTTATCCGGTATAGCGGACTCGCCACACGTGCCCGTAGATCGAATCCGCGATCACCAGCGAGCCATCCGGTGCGACCGCCACGTCCACCGGGCGGATCAAGCCGGTGACGAAGGCTTCGGGCGCGTAATTGTCGTCCCCGATCTGGCGCGGATCGATGCGGATCACCCGCTGCCCGCCCTCGACCCCGTTCCACAGAGTCACGAACAGGTTGTTGAACATGTTGACCGGGAACTGGGTTCCGGTATAGGCGACCAGTCCGCGCGGCAGCGTGAACGGCGGGAAGTCGATCAAATCCGGTGAAACCGTCACGCTGGCGGGCTTGATCGGGCAGTTCTCACAGCCGAGCAGCCGCCAGTAGGGCCAGCCGTAATTCGCGTCCGCATCGACCTTCAGCACCCGGTCGCCGCCCTCTCCGGTGAGCAAGCCGTTGTCCGTCGCATAAAGCTGTCCGGCGCTGTCGGCGGTCACATCGTAGGGATTGCGAATCCCGGCAGCGTAGACGGACACCTCCGCCGCCAGCGGGTCGATGCGCAGAATTGAGGCTTCGTCCGGCGCCAGTTCCGCCCACGCCCGCGCCGAGTGCGGCGGATTGGCGGTGGTGTCGCTGAGCGATCCGACACCCATGTACAGTGCGCCGTCCTGCCCGAAGCTCATGCCGTTCGCCTGATTGTCGATTTCGCGCATACAGCAGGGCAAATCGGTGATCACGGGCTGCGGATCGCCGCCGCCGGGCGGTATCCGCCAGATTCCGGCGCCCTGTTCCAGCGTCACGCGGGCGCTGACGAACAGCAGGTCGGTGCCCGGCTGAAACGCGAGACCGAGCGGCGACACCAGATCGCCGCTGTAGCGGCTGGTCGATCCATCGGCGTTCATGACGTAGACCGCGCCGTTTCGCGTGCCGTTTTCCAGCACGGTCGCGTACAGCCGCCCGTCGCCCCCATAAGTGATCTGCATCGGCTCGCCGGGGAACTGCCCCACGTACTCGACTTGAAAGCCGGGCGGCACCTGAATCCGCTTCAGGAAGCCGTCGATGTCGTCCTCACAGGGGAAATCGTCGCAGGTCCAGCCGGAAGTCTCGCTGAGCGGGGCATCGCCCGGCTCGGTAGCGGGCGGCGCGCTCGCGCTGGACGCGGGCGTGAGCGTATAGAGCGGCTGGGTCGGCGCGGGCGACGGCGTGAGTGTGATCGTCGGCGTGAAGGTAGCGCTCGGCACGAGCGTATCGCTGGGCAGCGGCGAGGGCGTCGCCGATGGGATCAAGGTCGCGGTGGGCGGCAGCGTCGCCGACGGGATCGGCGTGTCCGTGAAG
The DNA here is from genome assembly GCA_963814185.1 of uncultured Chloroflexia bacterium. GTDB lineage: Bacteria > Chloroflexota > Anaerolineae > Aggregatilineales > Phototrophicaceae > Flexifilum. The sequence continues at coordinate 3,045,650 of CAWFCF010000004.1, forward strand.
ATCGGCGCGGTGATGGTCAGCGGCGGCTCGGTCGCGCTGAAGGTCTGGGCGGTGGCGCTCGGCGCGCAGGCAGCGATCAGCAGCCACGCGAACAGGCAGAGCAGTACGGTTCGTTTCACTACAGTCCGCTCAGGCAAATAACGCGGAAACTTGGATGGTTACATCAGGCAGCACGCTCAGGGCGAAACTGTCCTCGCGCCCGAATACGCCGAAGCGGGCGAAAGCGTCCTGCTCGCGGCGGAACACCTCCACGAACTGCGCCTCCGGGTCGATCAGCCAGTATTCGCGGGTACCGTACTGCTCGTAGAGCCGGAACTTGACGCCGTGATCGCGCAGGGCGGTTGAGGGCGACAGCACCTCCACCACCAGATCGGGCGCGCCGTGCCAGTAATCGTCTGCGCCCAGCTTGCACCGGCTGTCCGCCCCGCTCACCCAGAACACGTCCGGCTCGACCACCGTTTCGTCGTCCAAGTACACGTCCATCGGCGAAACCACTGTCCTGCCTAGAGGCAGTTCTTTGAGTATTGAATAGGCGTTGCCCGTCGCAGTTTGATGTTTGTTCTTCGGCGTAGGACTCACGATCAGCTCCCCATCGATGAGTTCGATGTGTTCCATGCTTTCCGGCAGCGCCCTGAATTCGTCCAGCGTGACCCGCGTCCGGGTGATGTCCGCCATAACCTGTCTCCACAAAACAAAAGCGCTCGTGTATAGATTATACACGAGCGCTTCCCGAATCCACCGGAAATAGACTTACAGCGCAGGGTGATTGCATCAAACTCAATTTTGAGGTCATTATGGCTCACAGGAGATTATTTTCACGTAGGGGCGCAGCGTGCTGCGCCCCTACAAACCTTTGTGGCTATTCTTGACCTGCTCGATCATTTTGATGCGATTACCCTGACTTACAGCGTCATATCGTAGCTGCCGTAGCTCAGCTTCTTGAGCGCCTCGAACGCCGCGTCCTGCACCAGCGTGTTCTCGTCTTGCAGCGCCTCGCTGAGCGGCTCAATCGCCCGGCGGTCGCCCAGATCGCCCAGCGCGACGGCGGCGGCGCGGCGCACCCACTCGCTCTCGTCGCCCAGCATGGTGATCAGCGGGTCGAAGGCGCTGGCGTGACCGATGCGACCCAGCGCTTCGGCGGCGATCTCGCGCAGTTCGTCGCGCTGATCGTTGATGAACAGCAGCAGCGGCGCGACCGCCCGCGCATCACCCACGTAGCCGAGCGCTTCGGCGGCAGCCCCCTGAATCGTGGGCGTGCCCTTGATCAGCAGACTGATCAGCATATTCACGCGATCCGCCGTCGCCGCGCGACCGAGCAGCCGCACCAACAGCGCCCGCTGATGTTCGTCCAAACCGGGCATCTGGAGCGCCGCGCAGAGCGTCTCGGTCATGCACTCGTCGCCGTGCGGCATCATGTCCAGCAAGCCGGTGCGCAGCCGCAGCCCGATGTTCAGCTTGAGCAACTGCCACACGCGGCTGTCGAGGTCGCTCAGCAGCATCGAGAGGATCGGCTCGGCGGCTTCCCCGGCGTTCAGCTTGACCAGCCCGCTGAAGGCGGCATACTGCACCTTCGCGTTGTCGTCCGGCAGCGCGGCGATTAACGGCTGAATGGCGCGCGGATCGTTGGACGCGCCCAGCTTCTGCGCCGCCTCGTAGCGCACCCCCGGATCGGTATGAGTCAAATCCGCAACATATCGTTCAAACATGGCTTTTCCTGTTCACTGAGGGGAACATTTAACAGTATAGTCGGCAAGCATTAAAATCGACATGGAAAATGATCAGAAGTGCATCAAAAAAGACAGGGTTGAAAGCTCAAGGTTAAAGGTTAAAAGTAGAGACACAATCTTCATTTTGAGCTGCTGTCTTACAATCATCCGAATCTTTTGTAAGGGCACACCAATGCACCCGACATCTTTGAACTTTTAACTTTCTACCTCATTTCCGCGAGTTTCCGTTCCCTTGATGTCGCCCGTGTCGAGGATAATTGTCACGGGCCCGTCGTTGTGGATTTCGACCTGCATCATCGCGCCGAAAATCCCCTGCTCGACCCGCGTGATCCCCTCCGCGCGCAGCCGATCCGCGTAATAGGCGACCAGCGGCGCGGCGATTTCCGGCGGCGCAGCGTCGATGAAGCTGGGTCGCCTTCCCCTTCGCAGGTCGGCGTAAAGGGTAAACTGCGAGATCACCAGCATGTCCCCTTCCGTTTCCAGCGCGGACAAATTCATCTTCCCTTCCGCATCTTCAAAGACGCGCAGGTGGACGGTTTTTCGGGCGAGCAGTTCCGCGTCGGCGCGGGCATCGCCGTGAGTCACGCCGACCAGCGCCACGAATCCCTTGTCAATCGCGCCGACCACGCGACCCTCGACGGTCACGCTGCCGTGCGTCACCCGCTGTAAGATTACGCGCATAAAAGAAGTTCCGAGCAATGAGTAACGAGTGAAAAGATTAGCCGAATTTGGGCGGAATTGCGACGATCTGGGGGGCAGTCAGGGTGATTGCATCAAACTCAATTTTGAGGTCATTATGGCTCACAGGAGATTATTTTCACGTAGGGGCGCAGCGTGCTGCGCCCCTACAAACCTTTGTGGCTATTCTTGACCTGCTCGATCATTTTGATGCGATTACCCTAGGGGCAGTACCGCTAGGGGTTTAAACCCCTAGCTCCAAAACACTTAGCGACCCACTGAAGGGGTCGCCACAAAACGCAGGGGCAACGACCGTCCCTTCAGTGGACGGTTAGGATTTGTGTAGCCGAGGGTTTGAACCCTCGGCGGCACGAGCGAACCAGCCGCCTCAATCGCTTATCTTCATCCCTATGGGCGCAGAGTGCTGCGCCCCTACAGACTCGTTTTGTCTTTACTCAGTCCTCAGCCCTCGAACCTCAGCACTACACTTCCGTACTCGACGTGGGCGGCTCGTAGTAGATGCCTTCGACCTTCTGGATGGTTTGCAGATGCTCCTGCCAGTGGAACAGGAAATACTGCTGGAACGCCCGCTCGATGGTGAGGTAGCTGTTGCTCGGCGGGTGATAGACCTCGCGCGTGAAGCGATCCAGCGGCAGGGTCATGATCAGCTTGATGATGCGGGGTTCATTCTGCTGCATCCCGCGAATGGTGGTTCCCACGACCCGGCGCTGAAAGATGCGAGCGGTGAAATCGTTGAACGAGTCGAACGCGCCCGACGAAACCGGCGGGCGAATCCCCACCAGCGCGAGTTGAATGCCGAACATGGCGACGTTGTCGGTCGTGTTCAGGTGAGCCAGCAGCGCCGCCAGCGACCAGCCGTGATAGCGCGGCTCGTAATGGCGCTCCAGCGGGACGCTTTCCGCCATTTAAATCACCTGCTGGCGCACGCGCCGAATGTCGGCGGCAAGCTCCTGCCGCTCCGCTTCGGTATCCAGATACCGGAATTCCCGATTTAATCCAAACTCCATCGCGTCTTGTTCCTTCTATGCATCTGTTCTCATCTTACGATTTTCATGGACACTCGTCAACCGATGCAAGCGGGGTTTTGCACACATCCGTCCAATGCGTACAATTGATACGCATTAGGAGAAAATTTGGATGGCTGACAGCCTTTTCGACAACCGTTACCGCTACGATTACATCTATCCACGCGGGCGCTCCGGCGAGACGCTGCGCGCGGTCGATACGCAGGACAACGACCGCCCGGTGGTGATCAAGCGCCCGGCTCCGCAGGACGCGCCGCCGATCCGCGCCGGGCAGGAAGTCAGCATCCTCAACGAACGCAAAGCGCTCACCCGGTTGGCAGGGCATCCGGTGGCGACCGCGCTGCTGGGCGGCGGTCAGTTCTCGGTCAGCGGCACCATGCACCAGTACATCGTCATGGAGCGCGCCGAAGGCGCTATCCTCGCCGATCTGGTCAGCGAGATGGCGAAGCGCGGCGAGCGAATGCCCGAACTGGAAATGCTGATCGTGATCGATGGGCTGCTGGACGTGCTCTACCGCGCCCACGCTCACGACATCGTCTACAACGACGTGGACGCCAAGCACCTGTTCTGGGATCGGGATCACTACCGCCTCAAGCTGATCGACTGGGGCAACGCCGTCTTTCTGGAAGGCGACGAAGTCACGGCGCAGGGCATCAGCCGCCAGACCGACATCTTTCAGGTGGGCGAACTGCTCTACTTCATCCTCACCGGCGGCGGACGCATCGAAATCCCGCGCGACGCGGGCGAGGATTTCCGGGTCGGCTTTGGGCACGATTCAGAGCGGATTCATTCGCGCTTGCAGGCGATGGTCAGCCGGGCGGTCCACCCAAATCCGCGCCTGCGCTACGGCTCGATTGCCGAGCTTCGCAAAGACTTGACCGACTACCGCACGCCGATGGAGCGCGAGCGCAACGCCGTGATCGGGCGGGTGGTCGAGCGCCTGCGCCGCGACCTGAGCAAGGACGAACTCAACGGCTTGTACAAGGCGCTGGAACCCGCGCTGGCGATGGACCCCGGCTATCCGTCCTCGCGGCAGGCGCTTCAGGAAATCCAGAACCGCCAGAACGATCTGGAAGTCTCCGCCGACCTCGACGCCGCGCGCATCTACATGGAAAGCGGCAACTGGTCGCGCGCGGTGACCGTGTTCGACGAACTCCGCGCCCGCGCGCGCGGCGACAGCGCCTCCCTGATCGGCTTGATGCTGGACTGGGCGCGAATTCTGGTGGATTCGACGCTTCAGCCGACCCCGCCGACCATTTACGACGCGATTGTGCTGATGTTCGAGGGGCAAACCGATCAGGCGGCGCGGCGGCTGCTGACCACCAACATGGACGACGACGGGGGACGCTCGCTGCAATATCTGCTGGCGGAGCGCATGAGCGCGCATCTGCCCGATGTGCTGCTGCTGCGCCCCAACCTCTATCGCCTCGAAATCGCGCTGATGCACCTCGAACGAGAAGGCGTGACCGTCTCGGAACCGCGCGCCTTCCTCGCCGACATTTACCGCTCGCTGGACGAACTGGCGCACACCAACAGTGGCAGCCTGATCACCCTGCGCGACGGCTACCGCGCGGTGGTCGATCAGATGACCGCGCTGCACACCTTCTTAGGGACGGTGCGCGCGCAGCATCAGCTATCCAACCGCAAGCTGCCGCTTTCGGCGCTGGAACGCGCCACTAACGCGGCGATGGCGCTGGCGGACAACATGCACGTGATCGGCAAGCAGGCGACCAGCAGCCCGCGCGACGCCACCAGCGCGCTGGAACACAGCCGCGCGATTGACCCGCTCAACCGCTCGTGGGATGCGATCCAGCGGGTGCTAAACGCCCTCTACGAACTGCTCGGCGGCTACCAGACTTACGTGCCCGCCGCCGACGGCTCCGACTTAGAAAGCTGGCTCAAAGCCGCGCAGAGCGATCTGGAACCGTTCGTCGAGCGGCTGTTCGACGAGATGCTGGTCGGCATGGTGCTGGGCTTGAAAATCGCCGCCGAATCGTGGGACTCCTACGCCGAAATGACGGTCGAGGGCAACCGGGTCGGCGCGGTGACGGCGCTGGCGCAGGCGACCGATGCCGTCAGCACCATCAGCCCCACGCTGGCGGGCTGGCTGAATCAGCTTCGCACCATCGTGAACAACGCTTCCTACGTCGAGCGGCACGCGCTTTACGGCGTGCTGGGTCGGGCGCTCGCCGACGGCTGGGAGAACTTCGACCGGGGACGGCTGGGCGACGCCGAACGGCTCGGCGTGCAGGCATACGAGATCGCCCGCACCGATTCGCACCGCTCGGCGGCGCGCCGCCTGCGCGATGTCTCCGAACAGGCGCGTGATTGGGTGGAGCGCAACGGCATCAACGACGTGAAGCGCACCCAGAACACGCTGACCAAGATCGAGCTGCTGTATACGCCCGACGAGATCGGCGCGCGGGACGCCTTCGCCGCGCAGATGCCCAGCAAAGACACCTTCCTCAAAGCCATGAACAAGGGGCTGGTCGACCAGTTCGCGCAAGTCAGCACCGGGTCGGTGCGCATTCTGTTCTTCAACTACGTGCTGCTCGGCGCGCTGGACGCGCACGAAGATCGGCTGGACGACGCCACTTTCTGGCGCGACGCCGCCAGCAAGACACTGGGCGATCTCGGCGCCAAGCACCCCACCACCCATACACTGGAAGAATACACCCAGCGCCGCCGCGACCTGATGGCGGCAGCCGACCTGATCAACAGCATCAGCGGGTCGCACGCGCTGCCGACGCTGGAAAGCTCACGCAGCGCGCTGGAAGAAAACCCGCAGGCGCGCATCCTCGCGCCCGCCGTGTTCGCGCTGCGCGAACTGGAAGCCGCCACCCGCGACTGGACCGACGGCGAATTCCGCGCCGCCGCCAACAAGCTCGAGAACTCGGTGCGCGCGGTGGACGAAATCGAATCCGGCGCAGGCATCACCGTGACGCCCTTCCGCTCGTGGCTGATGGAACTGCTCACCGCCGCCAACGACCTGCACGGCAACGCCCGCCGCATGACGCAGGTGATCGACAGCAAGCCCACCGATCCGCCGGAAGGCGTGCGCCAGATGCACCGCGCGCAGGTGGACACTACCACCCGGCTCTTGGGCGCGTCTTACGCCGGGAATCTGCGCCAGTGGCTCGAAACTTACGAGCAGTTCCTTACCATTTACACCGACCCGAATCTGCGGCGCAGCGCCAAGCTCTCGCGCTTCAACGATCTGTTCCGCGCCATGTTCATCGACCGTCACCCGGCATACCCACTCTACCGTCACTGGTACAACTTGGTCGAGCAGCAGCCGGAATTTCCCGCGCCGCCTACCACCGAGCCGACCCCGCACATCACCGAGGATGAGCCAGAAGAGCCGCGCCCGTTCGTGCGCATCGAGTCGCCGGAGCCGCCGGACGAGGACGAGGAGCCGGAAGATCGCCCGCGTCGGCGCTTCAGCCCCGCGCTGCTGCTGATCGGCGTGGGCGTGCTGCTGCTGGCGCTGATCGCGGCGGTCGCCCTCTCCGGCGGCGCTGGCTACGCCGGGGGCACGACCCTCAACTCAACCGCGACGCCGCTTTCGGGCAGCAGCACCGGGCTGGCGGTCGCCGCCGTGACCACCGATCAAGCGCCCACGAGCCTGCCGAGCGGCACCGCCACCGGGCTTTCGGTCATGGCGACCATCCCGGTGCTGGGCGCGCAAACTGCGACCCTCACGTGGACGTCCCCACCGCCGCCCACCCTCACCGACACGCCGCTGCCCACCGAGACGCCAACTCCCAGCAACACCTTCACGCTCACGCCCTCGGATACGCCGCCGCCCACTATGACTCCTTCGGCGACCGTGCCGCCGGGCGGCTTGCATGGTCAGCAAAACCTGCTGCGCATGATCTCCGCGCTGCAATCCCCGGACTGGACGCCGGAACAATTTTCGTTGGGCGAGGACGGCGATTACTGGCGGCTCGGAATCGGCTCCAGCGTGCCCGGCGGCTCGGTGATCAACATCGCCATCCCGCAGGAAGTGCTGGAAACCATCTATGGCAGCAATGCCGCCGACCGCATCCAGAGCGTCGAGGTCGATCTCGAACTCAAGACCTTCAATCCGCCCCTGCTGATCGACAATCAGGTCTACTTCGGCGTGATGCTGGAGCCGGTCAATCAGCCGGATCAGCCGGTCGGCGCGCAGGTTCAGCTTCAGCAGGCGGGCGTGTTCAACATCGGGCAGCGGATCGGCAGCACCGTGACTATCACCATGCAGCGGTCGGTCAGCACGCTGGAAGCGCATTTCCGGCTGGAGCGCGATCTGGTCAACAATCAACTGGCGGTGTTCGTCAATAACGAGCAGGTCGGTCCCGCGCTGGACTTCGCGGGCAGCGATAACCCGGTCATCCCCGTGATCTACGTGCGCGAGGGCGGCGTGGTACTCTACGTCACCCGCTGGCAGATCACCCTGCGCTAATGTGAAAAACGTTTAGGCTTTTCACAAGCGGTCTTGCTTTAGAATGTAGAGTAATACTCATAAGTGGAGTTCTGCATGTTGACCGCACCTGCTCAGCAGCAAGCGTTTGTCGCCGAGAATTTCGGACTGCTCATCGTCGAAAACGACCCAACTGATCGGTCTTTGCTCCAACAGTGGTTCGAAAACCAGTATCGTCTAACCTTCGCTCAAACCACCGCCGACGCGCTGATCCTGCTGCGCGAGCAGTTGGTCGATCTGGTGCTGATCGACCTCAACACCCTTGAAAGCCTCGACCTGCTGCGCGAAATTCGCGGCACGCTTGACCTTCCCGTGATCCTGATTTCCGAGCTAGGCGACAGCGGCGTGACCGTGCAGGGCTTGCAGTTGGGCGCCAACGACTACGTGACCAAGCCGTTCGACGCCGAGGTGGTGCGCGCTCGCGTGTCCACCCAGTTTGCGCTCAAGCACGCCGAGGACGAGCGCAAGCAGACCCTCACCCAGCTTGAATTCACCCACGAGATGCAGGAGAACTTCACCCGCATCGTCTCGCACGATCTCAAAGGTCCGCTGACCAACATTCGCATGGCGCAGTTCATGCTGCGCGACATCCTGAACGACAACGACGAAGCCCGCAACATCCTCGACAACATTGACATGACCCTCAACGGCATGATCGAGATGATCCACGTCTTCCTCAACGCGATGGAATCGCAGCAGTTGGAAGCCGAGACCAAGCCGATGGAAGTCCACGACCTGATCTTCGAGATTATGGAGCAGCACCGGCTCGCCGCCGAGCGCAAGCAGATTCGGCTGGTGATGCGCGACACCGAGCGCCGGGTGATAGCGGACGAGCGGTTGCTGCGTCAGGTGCTCAACAATCTGGTCAGCAACGCGGTCAAGTTCAGTCTGCCAAACACCGAAACCTGCATCTGGACTGAAGCGCACGACGACATTGTGCGCATCTGCATCGCCGACGGCGGACCCGGCATCCCGCCGCTGGAGCGGAGCAAGCTGTTCACCATGTTCAGCAAGCTCAGCACCCGCCCGACCGGCGGCGAAACCAGCACCGGACTGGGGCTGTGGATCGTCCGCGAGCTGACCAATTTGCAGGGCGGACAGGTCGGCTACGATCCGGCGCCGGGCGGCGGCTCGCTGTTCTGGGTCGAATTGGCGGGCGCGTAGAGCCGGAAACCGTCGGCTTCGTCGCGCACCAGCAGCGGCGGCGGATAGCGCCAAATCACCCCCACCGACCACAAATCCCCCACCGCGCCGCCCGCGTTGAACACGGCTGCAATCGCGGTGTAATAGCCCAACCACTGCGGCGCGATTGCCATAATCAACATCGCCAGCAGCGTGATCACCACGAAGGGCGCCAGCGCGATGGCGAGGTACTGCCCCCGCCGAAACAGCGCGTGATCCGAGGTGGCGTACAGCACGCCTTTCGAGAGCTTCGCGCCGTAGCGCACCTTGTAGCCGAACAGCGCAATCGTGACCCCGTGTATGAACTCGTGAACCGGCAGCACCAGCACGAAGATCACCACCACTGCCAGCCACCACGGGATATTCGGCGCGGGCGCTGCATCGGGCGCGCGCCCCAGCGAGACGATCAGCCACCACAGCGCCAGCCAGACGATCATGCCCACCAGCGGCACCACCGCCAGCAGATTCAGGCGGATCAGCAGCCGATCCTCGGTCAGCAGTACGTGCCGGATTTCGGCGTAGTCGGGCGGGAGTTCGTAGATCGGGGGCATGGCAGTTTTCCGATGCTAAGAGACTTAACGCAAAGGCGCGAAGGTGCCAAGACGCAAAGAGGATTTTCTCTGTGTCCTTAGTGGTTAAACGTCTGTCGGACGCTTTAGGAACAGCACCGCCCGCGTGACCTCGACCACCACCACGCCGTTCTGATTGCGCCCGGTCTGCTTGAGCGTGACGATGCCGCAGTCCGGGCGGGATTTGCTCTCGCGCTTGGCGATCACGCTGGTTTCGGCGTAAATAGTGTCCCCGTGAAACACGGGATGCGGGTGCTTCACGTCCTCGTAGCCGAGATTGGCGATAATCGTCCCGTCGGTCAAGTCCGAAACCGTCATGCCGATCACGAGGCTGAGCGTCAGCAGCCCATTGACGATCCGGTGCCCGAATTCGGTCTTGGCGGCGAAATCCTCGTTGATGTGCAGCGGTTGGGTGTTCATGGTCAGGCTGCAAAACAGGACGTTATCCGCCTCGGTGATGGTGCGTCCGAGCTGATGCCGAAAGCTCATGCCGGGTTCGAGGTCGTCGTAGTATTTGCCGGGCATCATCCGTCCTTTATGCCGCTAAACGCCGGGCATAAAAACGGAGTCGCCCGGTGTGAGGGGGGACACACCGGGCGACTTGTAGAGGGAAGGGCACTTGAAGGGTTCTCGCTTTTTACCCTAGCCCTTGAACTCGGTGCTAACAATACATCGCTTATCACCGCACCAGATCAACTGGCGTACCGAGTTCAATTTCTACAAGCCTATGCCCGGCATCTGAAATGACAATTAGGCGAACATGAGCGCCATATGAGAACCCCTGCGCTCAGCCGGACGGCGTAGCGACCACGCCCACCGGGGCAATCGGCTGATCCGGTTGGATCACCAGATTGGGATCGACGGTCGGTGTGGCGTTAGCGCAGGCATTCTGCGCCGCCGCGTATTTTCCGTTCGCCGTCCCGCTCGACAGCACGTTCATCGCCCGCTGATACTGGTACGCCGCCGAGCAGCTATCCCCCTGCGCGACGTAGGCATCGCCCTGCGTGACGTACACGCTGTAGAGAAGCTGCTGCGCTTCCTGATAGTAGCGTCCGGGACCCAAATCCAGCAGCTTTTGCAGATCGCTGGCTGCCAGCGGACTCCCGGTTCCCACCGCCGCGCGCGCGGTCAGGTAGAGGTTCGCCGCCATGCTCTCGTATTCCAGACCATCCGCCAGCGCACCGTAATCCCGCGCGCGGGCAACGATGGCATTGGCTTCCGCCGGGCGGTTGGCGTTGTAAAGCTCGCGGGCATAGCTGTTGAGCGCTTGGGACATCAAACCGCGTACCGTCGTCGTCTCATAGGTCGGATCAGCGCCGAGAATCACGTCCAGCAGGTTGATCGCGTCCTGCCACTGCCCCGACGCCATCGAGGTCTGCGCCTGCCCCAGAATCCCGGCGAGATCGTAGCCGCCGTTACTTTCCTCAGTGATCACGATCTGCTCGGTGGCTTCCGGCTCGACCGCTTCGGGCGTGGCGGTCGCCTGCGGGGTCGCGGTCGGCTGCGCGTTCAGGTAGAGCGCGGTGGCGGTCTGCATCCAGTCGCCCACGCCGGGGATGCCGGGCGTCTGAGTCGCCAGCCAGCGCAGGCGCGCGTCCAGCAGCACCAAGTTGCTGGCGTTCACGTCGTCCGGCAGGTGCGCCAACTGCTCGTTGATGGAGGCGTTCTGGGTCGCGGTGGCGTTGGTGTTCGCCAAGCGCTGCCCTGAAGTCCAGCCCGCCGCGCCCGCCAGCAGCACAATCGCCAGCGCGACCACCCCCATCATGCCGATCACCAGTACGTTGAGCAGGCAGCCGCCGCGCGGCGCGGGTTCGTCGTCCGGGCGAATGGTCGGCTTCAGGTTGATCGGGTCGCCCTGAAACGGCGTTTTCGGCTGAGTATCGTCTATCGAATAACTCATGTATCCTTGCCTTCGTTCACGCCGCGCGATTATAGCCGACATCCACAGGCGTGTACAGCGACGGATCGCCTACGCTCGCGCCGGGAACAATCGGTAGGGGCGGGTTTAAAACCCGCCCCTACATGCCACCCGCTGGGTTCATTTGCTTTTCGGCGGCGGGCGCTCCGGGATGCGGTCGCTGGGCACGAAGAACAGCAGGTATTCTTTGTCGGCGGGGATATTCCAACGGCTGTACTGCGGCGGCGATGCGCCGGGGAAATAGCGCAAAATCTGGGCGATGGCGTCCCCGTCGTTCGGATCGACGAAAAAGGCGTAATTGACGCCGCGCGGCAAACTCAGCAGATACTTGGGGCTGAGCGTGTCCGGCGTGACCGTCAGCAGCGGGAAGTAGCGGCTCGCATCCGCGTCCCGGCTGACGAAGTTGAGCCAATTGCGGGTCACCACCTGATCGGCGGGCGGCTTGCTGACCACGTAGACCTGCGTGTTGCCGGGCAGGTCGAGCGTGCGCATCGCCGCGTCGACGGCGTCGCGGTAGGGCTTGGCGTCCCGCACCTGCGTGGTGAAATAGGGCAGGTGTACGCCGAAATAGTAATCGACCTGCCCCAGCGCAATCGCCCCCACCGCCATCACCGGGACGGCTCCCCGCAGCAGCGACCACTTCGGCTCGAAGAACGCCCATAAGTAGCGGACGCCCGCCGCCATTGCCAGCGCCAGCGCGGGCAGCACCTCCTCGTAGCGCGACGACACCAGCGAATCCCGCAGCAAGCCGTTGCCCAGCGCCGTCGCCGCGATCCACAGCGGAATCACGAACGCCGGAGCCGGATAGCGCCACACCAGATAGAAGCAGCCGATCAGAAAGACGGGCACCAGATATTCCAGCACCAGCGCTTGACCGCCGCCGTAGTAGACCGCCATTTCCGGGCGCGCGACCAGCAGTTCGAACGGCGTCAGCAGGTGTTGAATCAAGGGCTGGACGCCGTTCGCGCCAAGCTGCTGCCCGCTCAAGCCGGACACGTCGTAGCGCCCGAACAGCACCCGATGGTTCGCCAGCAGCGTGCCATAGACCGGCGCGCCCACCAGCACCGCCGCGATCAGCAGCAGGGCGAAGCCGCGCCATTTGCCGCGCATCCCGCCGCGCAGCGCCACCAGCAGCAGGAAGCCGATCACCAGCGGCGGGAACAGCAGCTTCCCGCCCTCGTAGAAATACTGCGTGAATCCGAGCGCCACCCCCGCGAACGCCCAGTCGAGGCGGCGGTTGGTGCGCAGCGCCCGCGCCGCGAGCCACAGCGCCAGCGTGCCCGCGAATGGATCGGCGATCTGGATGATGGCAGTCCGGCTGAAATGAACGTGGGGCGGGAAGGTCGCCAGCACCAGCGCCGCCAGCAGCGCGGTCTTGCGGTCGAACAATTCCCGCGCCAAGCCGTAAGCCGCCAGCACCGTCAGCGTGCCGATGGCGGCGCTGGCGAAGCGAAAGCCGAAAAAGCTGTGCCCGAACAGGCTCACCGCCGCCGACTGCCAGAGTACGTACACCCACGTGAACGGCGATTCCACGCTGATCGGTTGCAGGATTTGGACGGAACTGTGACTTTCCAGCGCCAGCAGCGCATCGGAGAAATGCAGTTCGTCCAGCAGATAGCGCTGGGTCACGCCCTGATCCCACAGCCGCAGGAACAGCGCCAGCCCGATGATCGCCGCCAGCATCCAGTCGATCCGCGAAACTCGCCAGCGCAGCGGCGGCGCGCCGCCCAAGCCGTAGCCGATCAGCAGCATTCCCGCCATCAGCAGCGCGTATTGAACCCAACTGCTGATCTGCGGCGTGCCCACGATGTGATAGTCGAGGCAGTTGATCGCGGTCAGCAGCGCCAGCGTTAGCCCGCCCGCCGCTGCGAACGCCCACCAGCGGCGGCGGTTCGAGGTCGAGCGCGGCGTCGCGCCACTTGCCCAGCGCGGGCAGCCGATCCCCCGAAAGCCGCACCGCTGCGCCCAGCGCCAGCGCGCCGAGAATCACTTTGTCGATGCCGCTGGTCAGCAGGTGCAGGTCATTCGCCGGGCGAAAATCCAGCGCCGCGCCGATCATCAAGCCGAAGCTGAGCAGCGCGCAGGTCATCGAGAGCAGGCGGCGGTAGCGCCAGATCAGCCGCCGGAGCGGGAGCTTGGGCAGCACGGTTTTATCCAGATGGGTCGCGCCCCACAGGATCGATCCGAGCGCCAGCAGCCCCAGCAGCCCGGTCGAATACGGCGGCGGGAGCAGCACGATCAGCGCGCTGCACAGCGCAAACCCCGCGAGGTACACCCACAATGCCATGACGTTGCTCCCCTCCACCGCCTATTGTATCCGCGCTTGATGCGGGCGCGGCATTGATGCTTTCGCAACGCAGCGCCACTTTTCACGTACAGTAAAGATAGAAACTGTTTTCGCGCCACCGTTTTATCCAAAGGAGACGCTCATGAAGAAACTTGCAGCCATTACCTTTCTTGTGATCCTCGTGCTCGGCGGGCTGGCGCTGCCCGCCGCCGCCCAAGCAGCACCCGACCTGACCAGTCTGGCGCAGTATTTCCCCAGCGGCTCACCGCTGTACGTCAGCTTTGACACCAGCGACGCCATGATTCAGGCGGTCGACAGCGTGATCGCGCGCATCACCACCGCCTTTCCGAGCAGCAGCGGCGCGCCCACTTCGCTGCGCGCTGCGCTGGATCAAGCAGCGGCTCAGTTGGAGCCGGGCGGCAGCTTTGACACCGTGTTCCGTCCGTGGCTGGGCGACGTCGGAGCCTTCGGCATTTACTCGCTCAGCAGCCACAGCTCGCAGCCGCTGACCATCGCGCTCAGCGTCACCGATCAGAGTCAGGCGCAGGCGACTCTCAACCGCGCGCTGATTACCAATAACTACGACGTGTCCTACAACGATGGCAACGTCGTCTACACGCCCAGCGATCCGGCGGCGAACGCCGCGACCTTCATTCTCCGCAGCGACGTGCTGCTGATCACCAGCGATCCGGCGCTGGTGGATGCGGGCGGCAGCCTGAATATCACGCTGGCGGACGACTCGAATTTCAGCGGCGCGCTGGGGCTGCTGCCGCTGACGCCCTACAACGGCGTCGCCTACGTCGATCTCCCCGGCATCCTGAGCGCGATGCTGGCGGCGCAGAGCAGCGATTTCGCGTCGATGGGCACGCTCAATTCGACGCTGGCGGCGCTCAAGCCGGTCGCCGCCGGGCTGACCCTGCTGGATAATCACGCGCTCACGCTCGACTTCGCCATGCCGCTCTCTAGCGGACTCACGGGGATGCTCGCCACCCGCGCGACGCTCGATCCCACCTTCGTGCATCACATTCCCGCCAACGCCGCGCTGGTGATTCAGGGCACCAATCTCTACGGCGCGGTGCAGACCGCCGCTGATAACCTGCACACCATGCTGAACTCGATGTCCGGCAGCGGCATTAGTTCGCAGGACTGGGACACCGCAGTCTGGGCGATTCGCTTTGCGGTGCGCGGCTTGACCGGGCTGGAACTCGAAGACGCCTTCGGCTGGATGACCTCCGATTACGCCCTGTACGCCAGCTTCTCGCCATCGTTCGAGGATGCGGCGTCGCTGCGTGAAGCCTCTACCAGCCTGCCGATTGACTTCGCCTTCACCGCCGCCGCCCCCGATGCGGAAGCGGCGCAGCGCTTGTTTGACGGCTTGGTGCGCTCGCTGCACGATCTGCCGGTTCAGGGAGTGACCGTGACTCAGGAATCCCTCGGTGACATCAACGCGCTGGTCTTCAACCTCGACCTGCCCGACCTGCCCTTCCCGATTGAGCTGCTGGCGGCGACCGGAAACGGCGTGTTCACGGTGGGCACCCGGCACATGGTGGTCGCCGCGCTCGATCCGCAGCAGGGGTTGGACGACAATCCGAGCTACGTCGACGCCAGCCAATATTTGCTCGCCGACTCGAACGCGCTGATCTACCTGAGCAGCGACGGCTTGAAGCCCTTCGCCCGCATCCTCACGCGACCGGGCACCCCGCCCGATCAGCGCGCGCAGGGCAAGATGCTGCAAAAGCTGCTCGACCTGTTCCAGAGCGGATCGGTCAGCATCTCGATGCAGCCGGACAGCATGATCATGCGGCTGGTGATTTCGATGACGCAAGCAAGCTGACAGCGCGTTCCCGTAGGGGCACGAGAGTTCGTGTCCGTCCCCTCACGAGTAGTTCTTGTAGGGGCGCAGCGTGCTGCGCCCCTACGCATCAAGTCCCGCTGAAGCGGGCGGATAGGCTCGCCATCCCCTCATGCAGCCGCCTTCAGGCGGCTTGAAATCCTAGCCAGAGGCTTTGAGCCTCTGGCGACGCTCGCTGAATTGTCTCTGACGGGCGACAATCTCGTTTAGCTTACGGGGCACGATAGTTCGTGCCCTTACCCTCTCCACGCCTCCTACTTTCCGCCCACGACTCAACTCGCACCTCGACCTTCGCCGCCGACATTATTGCGGTTGACTGCGGAATTGCCGTTATAATACGGTCATGATCATCGCAGTGGACAGCGACCTTGAACGAACCCATTCGCAGCGCGCGTAAGGGCGCGATCATCTGGCTCATCGGGGTGCATTTCACCCTCGCCGCCATCGTTAATCTGGTGTTCTTTGCCGGGAACACCTTTCGCCCGCTGGCTTCTGCAACCGGGGGCTTATTCACCGGCTCGCTGCTTGCCAATCTGGTGTTTATCGTCCTGCTGGTGGGCCTGCTGATGCTGCACTTCGGCAGGCTGCGCCCCTACGACGTGGGCTTGATCCCGCGTCACGTTGCCTTCGGCGTGGTCTTCACGTTGGGCATCTGGGCGCTGGCGCAGGTCGTCCAGTTGATCGGTGGGCTGATCACCTACGGCAGCGTGACTCTCAGCGGCGAGTGGATCAACCCCGGCTTCATGATCGGCATGGTGCTCACCCAGATTCTCGGCAACGCGCTGTTCGAGGAGATCGCCTATCGCGGGTTCCTGTTCCCGCAGATGTATCTGCGGCTGACCCGCTTGCGCGCGCGTCCGTGGGCGCGGCTGATGGTCGCCGTGCTGATCTCGCAGGGTTTATTCGCGCTCTCGCACATCCCCAACCGCATCTATCTGGGCATGAAGCCGGGCGAAATCGCGGTCGATCTGCTGATGCTGCTCGGCTGGGGCGCACTCTACACCGTGATCTACCTGCGCACCGATAACCTGTTCATCGTGGTGGGCGTTCACGCGCTGGGCAACACGCCGACCACGCTGTTCACCGCCGCGCCGCTGCTCTCCGGCGACGGCGCGTCGATTGTGATCTACATTCTGGTGATTGTTCTCTTATTCGGCTTACCGCTGCTGCGCGCGCGCCGCCAACCCCCGCGCTTGCAGTTGGCGGATACCTGAAGCGAGGCACCTCATGGCGAAGCGCGCCGAGATCGATCCGTTTGATGACCCGTTCGATGCTTCTATCGAAGACATGGACGTTGGCGACCTGCGGCTTGACGATGTGGACGACGACGCGATGGAGCCGCTGGTCGAATCGTCCGCAACGCCGCCGCTCTCGGTCGGCGGGGCGATTGTCGGCTTCATTCAGGTGATCTTGATCGCGCTGATTGTGCTGGCGGTGTTCCTCGCGCTGGCGTTCGGCGCGGTGGTGGGCGCGCAGCGTCTCAACCTGCTGCCGACTCACGCGGTCGGCTACAGCGCGCCGCTGGTGAGCGCCGCCCCAACTCAGCCGCCTGCGGGCGCGCCCTCGAATCCGCAGCCGAACGTGCCGCCGGGCGTCCCCACCGCCACGCCCGATCTCGGCTGCTCTAATGCCGCCTCGTGGTGGAACAGCCAGCCGATTCAGAGCAACTATCAATACTTTACCCAGCAGGTGCTCAACGACGTGCGCGGCGGCGGGCAGTCGCCCTCCGCGCTGCTGGAGCAGATGAACATCCACCGCAGCTACGTCGCCAACCTCCCGGCGGATCCCTGCCTCAGCGACGCGGTGAGCGCGCTGCTGCACGGCTTCGATGCGACCATCGATGTAGCGCGCGCCATCAACGCGGGCGATCCGGCGGCGCTGGCGCAGAAACAGGCGGCATCCGATCAAGCCTACGGCAAGCTGACGGCGGCGCTCTGGGCAGTGAGCGTCAACCCGGATTCCAGCGTCCCCATACCCGATGCTTCCACGCGGGACAGTGGCGCAGCCTGCGGCGCGCAGGCGTGGTACAACTCGGTCAAGCCGCACGTGGACGCCTACAACAGCACCGCCCAGCAGATCGACGTGGTGAACATGGCGCCCAGCGCCGTCACCAACCTGCTCAACAACTTGCAGGCGGAGCGCGGCAACGTCGCCGCCATCCAGCCGCCGGACTGCGCGGCGCAGGCGCAGCAGTATTTGCTCGCCGCGCTGGACAGCCGCACGCAGGCGTTCCAGCAGCAGCTTGCCGGGAGCAGCCCCAACTCGGCGCTGGCGAACTATTCCCACCAGAATCAACTGTTTCTGGCGTGGCAGCAGTGGCTTGGCATCAGCTAAGCGCCTATCGTTCCGCGCGAATTTGTGCCATCATCTTCATAAAGATTGACTTCGAAGAAGGAGCAGGTGATGAAAAATCAACTCCTCTTGCTTTTGCTTGGCATGATGCTGCTGGCGATGAGCGGCGTTCAAGCGCAGGCGGACGAACTCCCCATGATTTTGTGGATTCGCGGCGATCTCTACCGCGTCACCACCCTGAGCGCCCCGCCGACTCAGCTGACCCACAGCGGCGCGATTTCCGGTCCGCAGCTTGCGCCCAACGGCAGAACCATCGCCTACAAAGCGGCGGATCAGGTCGGCATCGACGCGCTCAACCGCATTCAGACCACCGGCAAAATCGCCGATTTCGACCTTCCCGGCGACATCTACCTATGGATTGACGGCGCGGCAACTCTGCTCGCCGGGCAGCCCGCCGACGCTTCGCTGCTGGTCGATGGCGTGCCCGACAAGGCGGTGATCCGCTCAACTCCGGTGTGGTCGCCGGACGGCAGCAAGCTCGCGTGGACCGAGTACGATTATCCCGACGGCACGCCCCAGATCGTAATCTACAACCGCACCAACGGCGGCAGCATGACCACCATCGCCGCCAACATCCCCGCGCCGCTGGTGCAGGGCGCGGCGCCGCCGCTGCGCTGGGGCAGCGCCGGGATTGTGGTCAACGCCTCGACCGACAGCGCGGGCGAGCAGGATTACCTGATTTACGCCATCGACGGCACATTGATGTCCAGCCCGCGCATCGCCCCGGTGGACAGCGATCCTGTGCTGGATTTCGTGTGGGTGGAAAGTGACAGCGGCGCGCAGGTCGGCATCCTCTACCAGTCGTCGCGCTGGATACTGATCGATCCCGCCACCGGAGTCGCGCGGGCAGCCGACGAACTGCCGCGCCTGATCACCCATCAGGCGGATTCGCGGGCGCTGCGTTTCGGCGTCGATCCGACCGAGGGTTATTTCTGGGAAGTGATCGGCGAGACCGCCGCCGCGCCCGGCGCGCCCGCGCAGGTGACGCTCTCGCCTTCAGGTCAGGACATCGCCTTCATCGGCTTTCCCTCGCCCGGCGCGGTCTCGATCTGGCACGCGGGCGACAGCACCGCCGTCCCCGGCACCGGCAGCAACCTCGACGAGCTTCAGGTCGGCGCGATGCTCTGGGGTTACACCTACTGGCGCATCGGCTGACGACTTGGAAAGCCTCACCCCTCAATCCCCTCTCCACTAGGGGATTGAGGAGGGGACAGTTGAGAATGAGAGGCGACATTCTGCCGCGTGGATCGCGCGTAGGGGCGGGTCTAAGACCCGCCCCTACCAGAACAATTTGCATTCGAGTAACCATGTATCACCCCCTCAGCCACAAGGTGGTGAGGTCAGAACCTACATCCGCCCTTTTTCGACCTTCGCCCCCATTGCTCCCCATCTGGCGACATAAACAACAGCGCGGCTAACCGAGCGTTTGGTCAACGCTTTACCTACGCTCATGTCTGGCGTCATAAAAACCGTTATACTATTGAAGTATATAAACGAGAGTCAGGAGGTAGCTCCATGTGGCGCAGAGTTTTCGCAGCCTCTTTCCTGCTGCTGGTCACAGCGGTATTTTTCGCGCAGCCCGCTCTGGCGCAAAGTCCGGTGTGGCACGCACAGTATTTCAACAATCCGACCTTGAGCGGCAGTCCGGCGTTCACGCGCGACGACGGCAACATCGCCTTTAACTGGGGGACTGGATCGCCCGGCTCCGGCGTGGACGTGGATAATTTCTCGGTGCGCTGGGCGACCGATGTCGCGCTCAGCCCCGGCACCTATCGCTTCTATGCGCAGGCGGACGATAACATCCGCGTCATCTTCAACTTCGGCTACAACCCGGTGATCGACACCTTCGCCAGCGGGCAGGTCAACACGCTGGTCACCGGGGACGTGAACGTGCCTCAGGCGGGAACCTACCACATTCAGGTCGATTACCGCGAGCTGACCGATCAGGCGCTGGCGTATGTGTCGTTCGCAAACTTGGCGACCAACCCCGGCGGACCCGGCTTCCCGCCGCCGACGGGTTCCGCTCCGGTTCCAACTGGCACGTGGACGGCGCAGTATTTCGGCAACCCCAATCTCACGGGCGATCCGGTAGCGATCATCTCCGAAGCCAGCCCCACCCATCACTGGGGCAGCGCCGCGCCCTTCCCGTCGCTCCCGGCGGATAACTTCTCCGCGCGCTGGCTGAGCATCCAGAATCTCAGCGGCGGCAGCTACACCGTGAGCGTCGCCGCCGATGACGGCGTGCGGGTCTACGTCAACGGCAGTCTGGTGATCGACCAGTGGCACGCCGCCAGCGGGCAGACCTATACCGCCAGCCTGAACCTGCCTGCTGGACAGGCATACTTTCAGGTGGAATACTACGAAGCCACCGGTGAAGCCTCGATTGACTTCAACCTGACTCAGAACGGCGTTCCGGTCTCGCCCCCCAGCCAGCCGCCCTCGCCGACCGGCGCGACCGCGACCGTCACCGCCTATCGGCTCAACGTCCGCGCCGCCCCTGACCCGATCAACGGGCAGATCATCACCCGCATCAATCGGCTGGAAGTCTATCCAGTGGTCGGGCGCAACGCCGACAGCACGTGGTATCTGCTCAACGTCAACGGCACCAACGGCTGGGTTTCCGGCGCGTATATCAACGTGGTCAACGCGCAGAGCGTCCCGGTGGTGAGCGGCACCGGGCAGCCTCAGCCGCCGCCCGCCCAGAGCGCGACCGGAAACACCGTCACCGCCACGCCCTACAACGTCGTGATCCGCAACGGCCCCGGCACCCAGTATGCGCGCATCGGCTTGTTCCCGCTGACCGGAACCGCTCCGGTGATCGGGCGCAGCAGCGCGAATACGTGGTGGCAGATCAACTTCAATGGGCTGGTCGGCTGGGTGAGCGCGCAGTTCGCCATTATTAGCCCGTCCGCGAACGTCGGCGCGATCCCGGTGACGGGCTAAGCCTCGCATCGGCGGTAGGGGCGTTTGACGATTAAAGACGGAGAACGGGGGCACGATAGTTCGTGCCCCTACAAAACGATCTCCGTCCTAATTTGGAAAAGCGCATTATCGTGCCCAACTGTAGGGGCAGGTCTGTGACCTGCCCCCGCGCGATCTTTCCCCCAGCATGAGAAGTTGCTGAACCAAGTGTAAAATCTATGTAAACTGAGGGGACGCGGTGGCGGAAAGCCCCGCGTCCGATTATTATTCCTACTGCCCCTACACGTAATGCCCGCGCTATAATGCGCACGTTTGTGTGGTCGATACGTCAATTTCACACAGGCGTACAGCTCGTCCGGCACGCCGTCACCGGACAGAGGAGAGTTTTTATGATAGAAGTCGAAAATCTCGTCAAGAAATACGGTGACGTGACTGCCGTTAAGGGCATCTCCTTCACCGCCAAGCCGGGCGAAGTCACCGGCTTTCTAGGTCCCAACGGCGCGGGCAAAACCACCACCATGCGGATGCTCACCGGCTTCATGCCGCCCACCTCCGGCAAAGCGGTGGTCGCCGGGTACGACGTATTCGACCAGAGCATCGAAGTGCGCCGTCGGGTCGGCTACGTGCCGGAAACCGTGCCCCTCTACCGCGATATGACCGCGCGCGGGTATCTGATGTACATCGGCGAAATTCGCGGGCTGAAGCACCGCCGCGACCGCGCCGACGACGTGCTGGAGCAGGTCGGGCTGCTCGACCGCGCCAACAGCCACATTCGCACGCTGTCCAAAGGGATGCGCCAGCGCGTCGGGCTGGCGAGCGCCCTGCTCCACAACCCCAGTGTCCTGATTATGGACGAGCCGACCATCGGTCTTGACCCGCTTCAGGTGTTGGAACTGCGCGCGCTGGTCTCCGAACTGGGGCGCGAGCATACGGTGCTGTTCAGCACCCACATCCTGTCCGAAGCCGAGCAGGTCTGCAACAAGGTCGTGATCATCAATCAGGGCGAGATCGTCGCGCAGGGCGCGCCGTCCGAACTCCGCAGCGAATTGGAGCGCGGCGGTCGCGTGCTGGCGCGCGTCGACGCGCCGTCGCAGGCAGCGTTGACCGTGATCCAGAGCCTGCCGGGGGTGCTGCACGCCGAGATCGGAGCGCATGGCATCATCGCCACGCCCACCGACGCCCACAACGACCCGCGCCCGGAGATCGCCCGTGCGGTGGTCGAAAAGGGCTGGAATTTGATGGAACTGCGCCCGCTGGCGGTCAATCTGGAAGAAATCTTCCTCGAACTGACCCGGCATGAAGCGACGACCGCAGCGATTGAGGAAGCCGAAGCCGATGAGCAAGAGGAAACCGTGCTATGAATGATATTCCAATGGAAATGCAGCCGGAAGTGCAGGAGAACCAGCCGACTCCGGTCGAAATAGGCACGGCGATCCCGTGGTTCGCGGTGTTTAAGCGCGAGCTGCTGCTCTACTTCCGCTCGCCGATTGCCTATGGCGTCGCCTTCGCCATCCTGTTCTTCCTCGGCTTGCTGTTCAACGGCTACATCGCGCAGGCGAACGGGCAGGTTCCTGCCAATTCAACCTACGCCCCTGAACTGCTCACCTTCCTGACCTTCCTGATCGCCCCGCTGCTGACCATGCGTCTGCTGGCGGAAGAATCCCGCGAGGGCACGCTGGAAGTCCTGCTCACCATGCCCATGGGCGAATCCCAGTTCATCATCGGCAAGTTCCTCGCCGCGTGGGTCTACTGGACCGTGCTGCTGGCGATCACGCTGGTCTACCACCTGATTCTGCTGACCATCGGCACGCCGGACTTGGGCGCGGCGTTCGGCGCGTATTTGGGCGCGTGGCTCTACGGCGGCGCGGTGCTCGCCGTAACCATGATCTGGTCTGCCATCACCGAAGACCAAATCGTCGCCGCCTTCTTGGGCGCGGCGACCGTGTTGGTGCTGTACCTCGCCGAAATCGCCGCCTCGTGGATCGGCGGGCAGCAGACTGCCTCGTCGTCCGGGCTGGCGGATTTCGTCCGCGAGCTGGGCTTGCAGGCGCACTACGACGCGACTATGGCGCGCGGCATCATCCGAGCCGAGGACATTCTGTACTTCATTTTCATGATCATCGGTGCGCTGTTCATCACCACGCGCATCGTTGAGACGCGCCGTTGGAGGTCGTAACGTGACGGATCAAACCCCAAATTCAACCAATGAGCAGCAGGAGCCGTTCATTCCGCCGCGCTACCTGCTGATCCTTTCGGCGCTGGGCTTCATCGTCGCCCTGATCGTCGGGCTGACCCAGCCCTCGTTCACCGTGATCGGCTACGGCGGTCTGGCATTCGGCATTCTGGCGCTGCTGCTGTGGGCGCTGCTCTCGCCGGATTCCGCACGCTCCGCCATCACCGGGCGCACTGTCCGCTTCGGCGGAACCAGCCTGCTGGTGACGCTGCTGATGCTGGTCGTGCTGATCGGCATCTACGCGGTGGTGCGCAACGAAAATTGGCGCGTCGATCTCACCCAGACCAACAGCTTCTCGCTCTCGCCTGAGTCCAGTCAGGCAGTTGCCGGACTCGCCGCTGATCCCGCCGCGCCGAAAGTCCAGATCATCGCCTTTTACGGACCCTCGCAAGCTGGGCAGCGCGATCAGGATACCCTGCTGTTTGACGATTACGTCAAGACCAGCAACGGCAAGATCAGCTACGAGTTCGTAGACCCGGAGCAGCAGCCGCAAACCGCAAGCCTCTATAAAGTCACCTCCGCCGGGTCAATCGCCGTCGCCAAAGTGGGCGACGACGGTCAGCCGGATACCCAGAACGCGCAGGTGATCACCTCTGCCGATCAAGGCAACCTCACCAACGCCATCTTGAAAGTCTCGGCGTCCGGCGTGTTCGACGCCTACGTCCTCGACGTAGCCGACGGCGCGGGCGGTCAAATGACCACCATCAAGAACATTCTGACCACGCGCTACGGCTGGAAAGTCACGGACATCGCGCCCACCGACTTGACCAACCCCAACAGCACCACCTTCATCCCCAACGATCCCAACGCCACCGCGCAGGTAATCGTGATCCCCGGCGGAAGTTCCCCGCTGACCTCCGACGCCCTGACCGTGATCGAGAATTTCGTCTCCAAAGGCGGCAGTCTGATCATCTTCGCCGGGAACGTCCTGAATAGTGACAAGACCTCGCTGGCGACCGACGACGCCCTCAACACGTGGCTGATGCAGAACTTCGGGATGCAGTTCAACAAAGACGTGGTGCTGGATGCACAGGCGTACCAGACCGTCCTCAACCCGGTTGCGACCGATCTGGACGGCGTGAGCTTCATCACCACCAACGGCATTCCGCGCGGTCAGGCAGCGGTGATCTTCACCCAGCCCGACAGCATCACCATCGCGGGCAGCCTGCCCGCCAACGTGACCGCGACCTCGCTGGTGCGCTCGACTACTGCCTCGTACTCCAAGACCGATCTGCAAGCGGTGCTGGACAACCACGTCGATCAAGCCGACGGCGACGCGACTGGTCCCTTCGTGCTGGCGGCTTCCGCCGAAAACTCGCAAACTCACGCGCGGGTTGTCCTGCTGGGCAGCACCTCGCTCGGCACCGACGACTTCGCCTCGCCGAACATCGACAACGTGACGGTGGCATTCAACAGCCTGATCTGGGCAACCAACTTCAACGACTACTTCACCCAGATTACGGTGCAGCAGCAGCAGCGCCCGCAGGATCAGCCCATCTTCGCGGATCAGCAGACCATTCGCAATATCAACTTCATCACGATTGTTCTGCTCCCGTTCGGCGTCCTCGGTCTTGGGATATTGGTCTGGTGGAATAACCGCGAACGCGCGCGCTAAGGAGGAATTCGTATGCGAATGAACCGAGGGACGATAATCCTGATCGCCGCCCTGCTGGTGATCATCGTCGTGGTGCTGGTGGTGAACAATCAACAGGCGAGCGTTCCTACCGCCACGCCGACCGTTCAGGAGGCGACCGGTCCGCTGCTGGCGGGTCTGGATCAGACCAAGATTGTGCGTTATGAGGTTCGGGATAACGTGAGCGGCACCTTCACCGCGCTGACCAAAGACAGCGGCGGCGCGTGGCACATCGACGCCACCAACACCCTGCCCCTGCGCGACCCGGATCAAAACCTGATCAGCACGACGGTGGGTCAGATTGCGAGCATCAATTACTACAACACCTTCACCGATACCCAGTTGGCGACTTTCGGGCTGGACAACCCGGCGTATTCGGTTCTGGTGTTCACCAGCGACAACGTCCTCTACACGATCTTTATTGGCTCGAAAAGCCCGACCAGCGCGCGCTATTACGCGGTCGTTCAGCAGTCGAGCGCGCCCGCTGCCACCGCCGAGGCGACCGCCGAAGCCACCAGCGCGCCCGCGTCCAAGCTGATCTTCCAGTCCACCGCTGAGGTCACGCCGGAAGCGACGGCGATGGCGACTGCCGAAGCCACTGCAATGCCAACCGCTGAGGCGACCGCCGAAGCCACTACGATGTCCACTGCTGAGGCAACCGCTGCGGTGACCGCGGAAGCCACCGCCAACGTCGTGCAGAATCCGGGCGTCACGCTCACGGGTCAGCAGACCATCTACGTGGTGCCGCAGACCGTGATCGACACGCTCAAGAACTGGCTGACCACCGCGCCCTACGCGGCGCTGCCGACCGCTGTGCCGACCCTCCCTGCGCCGGCGACCATCCCTGTCCCGGCGACCGCTGAAGTGACCGCCGCGCCGACTGTCGAAGCCACCACCGCCGCCACCGCCGAAGCCACCGCTACCGCTGAAGTCACCACCGCGCCGTAAATATCACCTAAACAAAAGGGACACGGATTTGCCGTGTCCCGCATCTGTAGGGGCGGGTCTGTGACCCGCCCTTGCGTTTTACCTCTGTATTTGCTAACCGCTTTCTCCCAGCCCGCCTGTGTCAATCTGCGGCGGCGTGATCGACCGCTCGACCACGATTTCGCCGCTGCTGGCGCTCGCGCTCACCGTGACCGGGACTTCCACCCGCACGTCGTCGATGAAGCACAGCAATTCGTGGGTCGCCTCGCAGTAATAGGTGGTCAGGTAGCCGTACAGCGTATCGCTGCCCGCGCTCAGCGTGACCGGGATGCTGAACTCCGTCGTGTCGAAGCCCTGCGCGCGCTCGGCTTCGGGGATGTCAATCGCGTCTCCGGCGTTGTTCCACTCGCTGCGCGACGGTGCATCCGGGTTGATCTGGTAGCCGTCCGGCAGCGTGATTCGCACGTGGATCGCGCCATCGCCCGCCGCGACCGTCTGCTCAGGCAGCGTGATCAGGTCGGCTTGAGCCGCGTTGCCGCCCACCACCGTCGTCTGCCCGCCGATTTGCAGCCGCTCCGGGTTTGGGAACTGAACCGTGCTAACCGCCCCGGTTTCCAGATCGATCACGCGGATCGCCTGATTGTTGGTATCTGCGACGTATAAATGCGTCCCCGCCGCGCTGAGTCCGCCCGGCTCGTTGAACTCGGCATCCTGCCCGGTTCCGTCCTGAAAGCCGCCGCCCTCGCCCGCTCCGGCGAGCGTCGAAATCTCGTCGGTCTGCGGATTGATCACCTTGATCCGGCTGTTGTAAGTGTCCGCCACGTAGATCAGCCCGTTTGCCGCCACCGTCACGCCCAGCGGGTGCTGCAAGCGGGACATGCCCCGCAAGCCATCCACGTCGCCGAAGTCGAACAGGTTGCCCGTGTCGAGGGTTCCGGCGAGGGTCTGCACCGTCTCGCGTCCGGTATCGGCGGCGCGAATGGTGCTGGATTCGCTGTCCGCAATGTAGAGCTTGCCGTTCAGATAGAACAAGCCGCTCGGCTGCGCAAGCTGCGAGTTGGCGAAGCTGACGCTGACCAGCCCCTCGCCGCCGTTGCCGATGTAGGGCTGCACCGTGCCCGCGTCCAGATGCATCACCCACACCTGATGCGTCCCCGCCATTGCGATGTAGAGCGCGTCGCCGTCCCCGAACGCCAAATCCCACGGGCTGCTGAGCGGACTCTCAAGCGCGGGCGCGGGCGTATCGTCCGCCAAGCCGTAAAGCTGCTGCCCGGTTCCGGCGACGGTGGTCACGGTGCGGGCGGTCAAATCGGCGGCGCGGATGGCGTTGTTGCCCATGTCCGCCATGTAGAGCGTGTTGCCGCGCAGCGCCATGCCCTGCGGCGTGGCGAAAGTCGCGGTTTCAAAGCCGCCGTCGTCGAAGCCCTGCGCGCTGCTGCCGATCACGTCCAGCACTTCATAGCTGTTCAGGTCGGCGACGATCACGCGGTTGTGGCTGCTGTCGGCGATGAACAGACGGTTGTTGGCTTGATCCGCCAGCACCTTGCCCGGAAAATCCAGCAGCCCGGCGGGTTGATTGGCGCCCTCTGGCGACAAATCCAGCGGCGTGCGATCCAGTTCGCCTATGCTGTCCCAGTAATCTACCATCCCACCCATCAGCCGGTCGAAGGCGTCGAACGGGATTTCGCCCGCCTGCTTCGCCAGCACGTTCCCGCGTGGGTCGATCACGAAGAAGGTGGGCCAGCGCATTGACGCCGTACATCTGCCAGACGATGAAACTGCTGTCGTTGATCACCGGATGGGTGATGCCGTAGCGCTGCACCACCTCGCGGATGTTCTGGGTCGCGCCCTCGTTGGCGAACTTGGCGGAATGCACGCTGATCACCGCCAGCGCGCTGCCGTATTTGTCCTCAAGCTGCTGAAGCACCGGGAACATGTGAATGCAGTTGATGCAGCCGTAAGTCCAGAAGTCTAAAATCACGATCTTGCCGCGCAGCGATGCCATCGTCAGCGGCGCAGACACGTTCACCCACTCCAAACCGGATGGGAATTCTGGCGCGGGCAAATCCGGGCGCCCGACAAATTGTCCCTGCACGTCCGTGTCTCCTTGCGGCGTCGCTTCCTGAGCGCTTGCCCGCAGCGGGATCAGCAGCATGAGCACCAACAGGATTTTGCGCAGCATCGACTTCACTCCTCAAGCCTAACCCAAATTCTTATTGGATGCGAATAGAACTAGCCTGAGCATACGCTGTGATTCTTACAAATGCGTGAATGGTCGCGGGTTACGGGGGAAAATAAAAACGAGGCGCGTCTGCGCCTCGTCGGTGGGCTTATACGACAGCGCGCGAGCCGCCATTGCGCTCAATCTGGCGGATTACCCCGTCCAGATTATCGTTCAGGTCGTGCAGCGCCGATTTTGCCTGCTGGCGGCGGCGCTGAGCCGCTCGGTCGTCTTCGGTGATGTGACGTAGAGTGACCGCGTAACGCATGTACAGCTTCAGCACGTTGGCATCCAGACTGGTTTCGCGGCTCCATTCATAATACCGGGCGAGGCGATGCCACGCTTCGATAAATTCGGCGAACGCTTGACCTTCCAGCCAATGCAAATCGCCTGTGTCCATTTTGCGCGCCAGCGAGAGGATGTTGTCTTCGATTTGCCTGCGCTGCATCACTGGATTAGACATGCAACTAACTCCGCTAAAATGATCGATACGTCCCGTTCAACGCAGGTACAGCCCGCGCAATAATCCGGCATTATAGCACCTATTCGACCGCCTGCAATGAAAACCGAATTCTAACCCAAGCGAACCGAGTGACTTATCGGGCATGGGAAAAATCGGCGTTGCGTCAGGTCATTCAAAGAAGAAATGTTGACTCTTTTCGACCAGTCGTAACATAATTAGACCATGCGGACGAAAAATACACCGGGTGGACAGAAGCCCGCCACTTTTATTGAGGCGGCCAGACGGGCACAGATCATCGAATGTGCAATTGAGACGATTGCCACGCTGGGCTACGTCCGGGCGTCGTTGGCTCAAATTGCCAAGTGCGCTGGGATCAGCAAGAGTGTGATCATCTACTATTTCCACAGCAAGGGCGAGTTAATCGAGGAAGTTGTCAAGGCGATTTTCACGGATGCCGCGCGCTTTATCTGGGCGCGGATCACGGCGCAGCCGACCGCCACACTGATGTTGCAGACCTATATTCAGGCGCACGTCGAGTACATCAGCGCCCACCTGACACAGTTGATCGCGTATATAGAGATCGCGGTCAACTTTCTGACGAAGGAGGGAAAGCGGCGCTACGACCCCAGCTCAGAGGAGGCGGTATTGGCGGATTTAGAAGCCATCTTGCGCAAGGGTCAGCAGGAAGGCGAGTTCCGACCCTTCAATCTGCGCGTGATGGCGCTGGCAATTCGTAGAGCGATTGATCAGCTATCTCCGCTCCTCAGAGCCGATCCAAATCTGGACGCGGAGGAGTATGGGCGGGAACTGGTGACGCTGTTTGAGCGGGCGACCCGCAAGGATTAACGGCTGGGGTTAGGCTCGTGCGGCACCAACCCCATTGAGCAAGCAGGAGAACCTTAAAGCTACTTCTCTAGTTGAAGTAGGAGGTGTCCAGATATGACAGAAACCGGTCGTTCACAGGCTTCCAATCCAGTTAGGCGATTATTCGCTCGCCTGCTCCGGAGAACCATTGTCTTGGACATCGTGCAAGGCATCCTTATCGGCGTCGGGCTGACTTTTTATGTCACGTTACCAATTCTTGGGAAAGCCTACGTCACGACGGTCAACGGCTGGACCACCATGTTCGGCTGCGGCGAGCCGAGCAATGGCATAGTGTTGCGCGCCGCGTGCGCCGTCGTGTTTTCTGGCCCAATAAACGTACCAGAGGAGGCGATGTACTGGACGACGAAAGCAGATGGCGCAGGCCATACGCTCGCCGGGGAGAACGATTACGTTATGCACTTCCCGCAGGGTGGTCTCCCGCCGAACAACGCCTTCTGGTCGCTGACGATGGGCGACGCGCAAAATCACTTCGTGCCGAACCCGATCAACCGCTACAGCGTGAGCGACCGCTCCAGCCTCGTCCCGAATGCCGACGGTTCTCTTGACATTTACATCCAGAACGCCGCCCCAGCAGTCCATGAATCCAACTGGCTGCCCGCGCCCTCGGGCAATTTCATACTCTGGCTGCGCGTATATCTGCCCGGTCAAACCATTTTGAACGGCGAGTACCAGGTGCCGCCGGTGGTCGAAGTAAAATGAGGTCACGTATGAAGCACACGCATATACCCATCTTCGGTTCGGTCAAGCATTTACTCATATTCGGCTCGTTCATGGTCGTGGCGTGGGCGCTCGGCTCGTTCCTCCTCGTCTACTTTTGGCCGCATCTCGTGAACAACCTCTTCGAAAGAGCGATTGTCGATCAAGGGTTCGGCAACGGCCCCGTCCCGATCAATACACTCTATACAGAGCCTCAAGCACTCTTTGCAGAGCCTCTCACTGCGCAGTCCGCCTCAGGCTCGAATTTGATGACTACTGGCGTGAACCACGACACGCTCCTGACGGGCGGCTGGCTCGACTTGAGCAAGGGACCGCTCGTCTTGCACGTGCCGGACTTCTCCAGCCGCTACTACAGCGTGCAGTTCACGGACTCGTTTGACGTGGACTTCGCCTATGTCGGCACGCGCGCCACCGGCACTGACGCGGGCGACTATCTCATTACGGGGCCGGATTGGAACGGAACAGTGCCGAGCGGCATGACGCAAATAGCTTCACCGGATAATTCAGTATTGGTCATCGGGCGCGTGCTCGTCTACAGCGACAGCGATCTCCCGACTGCCTACAACCTGGCAAAGCAGATACAGCTCGCATCGCTAAGTTAAAGGAATCCATAACATGAGCAGAACCTACACGTATTTTGCGGTACTCATCGGGGCGATATGCGTCTACTTCATCATCCGTTTGCTCTTCTTTACCGATTTGAGTACGAGAACCGTGCCGAGCGACGTGATACAAGGCTTCCTCATCGGCTTTGGACTGGCCTTTGTCTCCGCCCAAGTCTACGCGAGGATCAAAGCCACGAAGGTCAACGGCTGGATCACCATGTTCGGCCTCGGCGTGCCCGGCAACGGCATGTTGCTGCGAGCCGCGCACGCCCAACTATTTCCCGGCCCCGGTGAACGTGCCGCAAGAGGCGATGTATTGGTGGACGCACGCCGATGGCGCGGGTCACACACTGAGCGGCCAGCACGACTACGTGCTGCGCTTCCCATCGGGTGGTCTTCCGCCCAATAATGCCTTCTGGTCGCTGACGATGGGCGACGCGAAAAATCGCTTTGTGGCAAATCCGCTTAACCGGTACTGCGTGAGTGACCGGTCAGGACTCGTGCCGAATGCCGACAGCTCCGTCGACATTTACCTTCAGAACACGGCTCCGGCAGGTCATGAATCCAACTGGCTGCCCGCGCCGGCAGACCAATTTATCCTCTGGTTCCGCGTGTATATGCCCGGTCAGGCTATTCTCGACGGCAAGTACGAAGTGCCGCCTGTCGTGGAGGTGAAATGATGGGATACCAACATTTACTGATACTCGCTGGGGTCGGTGTCGCGGCATGGTGCGTTGTCACCTACTTTTGGCCGCGTATGCTTCTGTATGTGTTCAAGCGAGCGATCCTCGTGCAAGGGTTCGGCGACGGCCCTATCCCGATCAATACGCTCTCTACGGAACCCGAAACGCTTTTTGCCGATCCCCTCCACGCGCCCGCCTCGGCCTCAAAATTGGCGACGACCGGCGTGAACCATGACACGCTCTACACCGCCGGCGTGTTAGACCTCTCGAAAGGTCCGCAAGTCCTGCATGTGCCGGACATGAGTGGCCGCTACTACAGCGTACAGTTCACGGATCCGTCGTACAACACCAATTTTGCCTACGTCGGCAAACGCACCACAGGAACCGAGGCCGGCGACTACCTCATCAGCGGCCCCGGCTGGAAAGGAGCAGATACCGCAGGGAATGAAGCAGATTTCCTCGCCGAACAATTCGGTGCTTGTTCTTGGCCGCACGCTGGTCGAAAGCGACAGCGATCTCCCGACCGCCTACAATCTTGCCAAGCAGATACAGCTCGCACCACTGAAGCCGTAGCTTCCCTCTGTGTCCTGTGTGCTGGTATTGTGGGGACGCGGCGTGCCCTACACTTCGGCGTATACGATGCGATCCAGCCCCGCGTAATCCAAAATCACCCGCGCGGTCTTGGGGGTGAGCGTCCGCTCGACCAGCGCCAGCGCCGCCGCGCCCTGCCCCGCGCCGATCTCCAGCAGGATCACCGCGCCGGGATTGACCGTCTGCGGTATCTGTGCCAGCAGGCGGCGGATCAGGTCGAGTCCGTCGGCGCCGCCGTCCAGCGCGAGCGTTGGCTCGTAGCGGCTCACCGCCAGACCGGGCAGGTCGCCGCTGGGGATGTAAGGCAGGTTTGCCATCACCAGATCGACCTTGATGCCGCGCTCGATCAGCGGCGCGAGCAGGTCGCCCTCGTAGAACGTCACGGTTGCCTGCTGGCGCGCGGCATTCTCGCGCGCGACCGCCAGCGCCGCCGGGCTGATGTCGGTGGCATAGACGGTCATCTGCGGTCGAAGGGCTGCCAGCGTGATCGCCAGCGCACCGCTGCCGGTGCCCACGTCCACGACCACCAGTTCCCGGTCGGCGCGTGCGAGAACCTGTTCCAGCAGAAGCTCGGTTTCCGGTCGCGGGATTAGCACGTCGGGCGTCACCACGAAATCGCGGTCGTAGAACGCCCGCCGTCCGAGGAGGTACGCCACTGGCTCGCCCGCCGCGCAGCGCGCCACCCACCCGCCGAAGCGCGCCGCCTGCTCCGGCGTCAGCGCCGCTTCCGGGTGCGCCAGCAGAGTGGCGCGATCCATCCCCAGCGCCGCGCCCAGCAGCACCTGCGCGTCCAGCGAGTCGATCTGCCCGCGCGCCGCGCCCAGCGCCTCACCGATGGTCAACAATCATCCAGCGGATTTTCCAGCAGTTGAATCGTGTAATCAAACCCCGCCCGCTGATAGTAGGGCACGCTCCGCTGGGTGGGCCACACCACCATCACTTCGAGCTTGCGGTCTTTCGCCCACTCGACCACCTGCGCCATCAACTGCGATCCGACGCCCTGATTGCGGTACGCCGGGATGGTGTAGACGTTGGTCACCCACCCGAACTGGCGCTCCTCGCGCCCCGGACGCGGCACCTTCTCGATCACCTGCATGAAGATGTGGGAGACCAACTGTCCCTCATCTTCCGCCACCCAAATCGCCCAGCGACCACTTCGGATCGCGTAAGCCAGAAATCCCTCGAAGCAGTCTTCGTATTCCTCGTGCGTCGCCGCCGGGTGAATAAAATCGTCTTCCGCCGTGAAATCCCAACGCATCTGCGCCAGCGCCCGCGCGTCCTGCTGCCGTGCCTGCCGAAAAAGCATCATGCCACCTGTTCGCCACCGGAGAGTTTCTCCGCCTGATCGCGTGTAATCAATTCGTCAATGAATTGATCTATATCACCATTCATGACGGTGGGTAAATTGTATATCGTCAGGTTTATCCGGTGATCGGTGACCCGATTTTGAGGGTAGTTGTAGGTGCGGATTTTCTCGGCGCGCTCGCCGGTGCCCACCTGCGAGCGGCGTTCGCTCTCTTGAGCGCTGCGCTGCTTTTCCAGTTCCATTTCGTAGAGCCGGGCGATCAAAATCTGCTTGGCGCGCTCGCGGTTTTGAAGTTGGCTGCGCTCGTCCTGCACCGCGACCACGATCCCGGTGGGGTTGTGAGTCATGCGCACCGCCGAGTCGGTGGTGTTGACCGACTGCCCGCCCGCGCCGCCGCTGCGATACACGTCCACCCGCACGTCGTTCATGTCGAGTTCCACGTCCACCTCATCCATTTCGGCGAGGACGGCGACCGTCACGGTGCTAGTGTGAACCCGCCCCTGACTTTCGGTCTCCGGCACGCGCTGCACCCGATGCACGCCGCTCTCGTACTTCAGGCGGCTGTAGGCGCCCCTGCCGCGCACCTCAAACTTGATCTCTTTGAAGCCGCCGATCCCGGTTTCGCTCTGGTCGATCACCTCGATCTTCCAGCGGCGCGACTCGGCGTAGTAGCTGTACATGCGGAACAGATCGGCGGCGAACAGCCCGGCTTCGTCTCCGCCCGCCCCGGCGCGGATTTCCATGATCACGTTCTTCTCGTCGCGCAGGTCTTTGGGCAGCAGCATGATCTTCAGCCGCTCGCGCAGCAACTCGATGCTGCTTTCCAGCCGAGCGATCTCGTCCTGCGCCATCGCTCGCATGTCGGCGTCGGACTCCTCGTCGAACATGGCGCGCGCGCCTTCCAGTTCTTCCAGTTCGCGTTGATACTGCTGGTAGGCTTCGACAAGCTCGCTCAAGCCGGAGCGCTCTTTGCTGTATTCGGCGACTTTTTCGTAATCGCCGTTGACTTCGGGATCGCTCAGCAGCCGATCCAGTTCGTTGTACCGCAACTCAATGGTCGCCAGACGGTCTAGCATAGCTGTCGCCTTATGATCAAGAAACAGGCAAAAGTTGAAAGTTGAAAGTTAAACAGAGGTATCGCGTTTTTTTAACTTGTCACTTTTAACTTTTAACTCTGCTCATTATACGGGACTGCGCGCCCAACGAGTAGGGACGACTAACGCCCCACCGCCGCCACCCCCAGCGAGATCGCGGCGGCGAACGCCACTGACCACAGCAGCCCGCCCAGCGACATCCACACGAACAGGCGACGCGGCGGCGCGTTCAGCGACATGCCAATGATCGCCCCAACCTGCGCGCCCACCGTCACCGGAGCCAGCAGCGCCAGCCCGATCAGCCCGTAGCGGTTCCACACCCGCCGAATCGCGCTGTCCGGGTTACTCGACGCCCTGCCGCCCAACCGACGCATGATCCAGTCGCGCACCGGCTGCCCGGCGATCACCACCAGCGCCACGCCGCAGGCGTAGCTCAGCGCTGCCGTCGCCACCACCAGCAGCGGATGCAGGCTGAGCGCGATTCCTGCCGGAATCGACGCCCACAGCGACAAAAACGCGATCCCGAACACGCTGACCAGCGCGGCAACATTCATTCGCCAACCTCAGAAATGTTAATGCTAAGTGATTAACTCGTCGCCGAGTGCGTGCGAATAATATTAGAGGGCAATAGGATTTTTGTGGAGGGAGAAATATGATTAACCAGACGGACATTCAGGGGCGTCTGCGGCTGTTCCGCTATGGACTGGTCGTACTCGTCATCGTCACCTTTCTCGTCTCGTGGCTCGTCCCCTACGCACAAGTGGCACCGGCAATTCAGAGCTTGAATAGTGCGAATCCCGGCTTGAACGCCCCCGTGCCGGGGCTGTTTGATTACCTCGGACAGGCGGTTCTTATTACCATTGTGGTCGCTGTACTCGCAGTGATCGTCTACTTCGTCTACCAGAACATCTTGCAGCGCACCGTCGCTTCGTAACCGAACGGGGCACGGGTGCAACCTTCGGTTGCCTAGCCGTGCCCCTACTACGTTTTTACTCAGTCCTGTCTTTTTCAGTTATTCCACTCGCCGCCCACCCAGCGATTCTTCCCGCGCCGCTCGCGCGGGTCTCGATCTAGCGGGTGCGAGTGTCCCTGAATCAGCGCCCGACGCGCCTTCTGCACGTCGCTCTCGTGCTTGAGCAGCACCGTGAGCGTGTTTTCAAGCGTGTCTTTATCGAGGTTGTCGGCGTTGAGCATCACCAGCGCCCGCGCCCAGTCAATCGTCTCCGACACGCTGGGATTCTTCTTCAAGTCCATCTGGCGCAGGCTTTGCACCACTTCGACCGCCTGCTGCGCCAGCTTCGCGCTCAACTGCGGCACCCGCAGCCGGACGATGCCCATCTCGGTTTCGACGTTCGGGTAGTCGATGAACAGGTACAGGCAGCGGCGCTTGAGCGCTTCGGAAAGCTCGCGGGTATTGTTGCTGGTCAGCAGCACCAGCGGCTGATGCTTCGCCGCAATCGTGCCGATTTCCGGCACCGACACCTGAAAATCGCTCAGCACTTCCAGCAAAAAGGCTTCAAATTCGGCGTCCGCGCGGTCGATCTCGTCGATCAGCAGCACCACCGGCTCATTCGAGGTGATCGCCTGAAGCAGCGGGCGCGCCAGCAAGAACCGATCCGAGAAAAACACGTCTTCTTCGTTCGCCAGCCGATCAGCGGCGGCGGTGAGCGTCTCTGCGTCCGCCAGCAGTTGGCTCAGCTTGTCGCGCAGAAGCTGGGTATACAGCATCTGCTTGGCGTATTCCCACTCGTAGAGCGCCTTGCTCTCGTCCAATCCCTCGTAACATTGCAGGCGGATCAACGGGCGCTTGCTGATCTTCGACCACGCTTTCGCCAGTTCCGTCTTGCCGACCCCCGCCGGACCTTCGGCGAGGACGGGTTTTCCCAACCGCTCAGCCAGATACATGACCGTCGAAATCTCGTCGGTAGCGATGTACTGCTGTTCGCGCAGCGCCGCTTTGACCCCGCTTATGTCATTTTGCATTTCGTTTTGTCCCGTAGTCTAGATTAATGACAGTAAGGCGTCCGCCGATGGGCTGAGCAAGCTCAACCCCTCTCATTGTATACCCGGACGCTACATCCGACTTCGCCCCTTTGGTTAGGTCAGGGGCGTTCTATTCGGCTGAATCGTCAAGCTGTTCGTCGGTCATCCCAAAGCGGCGCTTGCGCTTCCCATAGGCGACCAACGCGCGCTTGAGTTCGGCTTCGTCGAAATCGGGCCAGAAGGTGGAGGTGGCATAGTATTCGGAGTACGCGCCCTGCCAGATCAGGAAGTTGCTGATGCGCAGTTCGCCGCTGGTGCGGATGATCAGTTCGGGATCAGGCAGCCCGCCCGTGTACAGGTAGCTGCTGATCAGCGCCTCGTTGACCTGCTCGGCGGGGATGCCATCGGCGATGATGTGGCGCACGGCGTGGACGATTTCGTCACGCCCGCCGTAGTTGAAGGCGATATTGAGGATCAACCGGGTGTTGTTCCGGGTCAAGTCCATCGCCCGCTGAATCTTCTTTTGCAGCGCCGGGCTGATGCCGTCCAGCTCGCCGATGTGCCGAAGCTGCACGCCGTCCGCGTGAAGTTCCCCCAGTTCCCGGTCGATCACCGATTCGAGGATGCGCAGCAGCATTCGCACTTCGGCGCGCGGGCGCGACCAGTTCTCGGTCGAGAAGGCGTAAATCGTCAGGATTTCGATGTCGTTCTCGACCGCCGCCCGCAGGATTCGGCGCAGGTTCTCGGTGCCGTGCCGGTGTCCTTCGGTGCGCGGCAGCCCGTGCGCCTTCGCCCAGCGACCGTTGCCATCCATGATGATGGCGACGTGCCGGGGAGTACGGACTTGTTCTTGGGTTTCTTCGCGCACCACACCGACCATGTGCCTCAACCTTGGCTAAACTTCGAGGATGTCTTTTTCTTTGTTCTTGCCTAGCTCGTCAATATCGGCGATGAACTTGTCCGTCAATTTCTGAATTTCTTCCTCGCCGAATGTGCGGTCGTCCTCCGAGATCATCTTTTCCTTCTCGAAGTCCTTCAGGTCGTCGTTCCCGGAGCGGCGAATGTTGCGAATGGCGACCCGCGCTTCTTCCATCCGCTTGTGCAGGAACTTGACCAACTCCTGACGGCGCTCGCGGGTCAGCGGCGGCATGTTCAGGCGGATCACCTCGCCATCGACATTTGGATTGATGTTGAGATCGGACTGCTGGATCGCCTTCTCGATGGCTTTCACCGCCGTCTTTTCGTAAGGGCGGATCAAAATCTGCATCGGCTCCGGCGTGGAGATGGTCGCTATCTGCCGCAACTCGGTCGGCTGACCATAATACTCCACGTGCAGCCGATCCACCAGCGCGGTGCTGGCGCGCCCGCTGCGGATGCCGAGCAAATCCTGCTCGTACACCGAAATCGTGGACTTCATTTTCTGGCGAGTTTCGTTAATTATGTCGCTTACTACGTCGTCAGCCATAATTTTTTTAGCGCGCAGATGCTCAAAACTGCGGCGCGCTCCTCCTTCTCCGATAGGGAAGTACCGAGTAAAAGCAGTTCAAAGTTAAAAGGAGAAAGTTAAAGGGAGACTGCGAAGCTGCTTTTAACTTTCAACTTTGAATCCGCTGTATCGGCACTCCAATAATACACGATATGCAGCCCGATTCCCCATTAAGCGTGCGCCCAGCCCTGCCAGCCGCGCGCCTGCCACGCCGCATAGAGCGCCACCGCGCCGGTGGTCGCCACGTTCAGGCTGGCGACCGATCCGCGCATGGGCAGCGCCAGCAGCAGGTCGCAGGTATCCCGCACCAGACGGCGCAGCCCTTCGCCTTCGCTGCCCAGCACCACGCCCAGCGACATGTTGAGGTCGGTTTTGTCGATGGGCGCGACGTTCGGACCGATGTCCAGCCCGACCATCCACACGTCCTGCGACTTGAGGTCGCGCATCGCCTGCACCAGATTGGTCACCTGCACGATGTTCAGATGCTCCACTGCGCCCGACGAGGCATTAACCACTGCCGGAGTCACGTCCACGCCGCGCCGCTCCTGCATGACCACGCCGTGAATGCCCACCGCGTCCGCGACCCGCAGCAGCGCGCCCACGTTCTGCGGGTCTTTGAGCAGGTCGAGGATTAGGATGAAGGGCTTTTCGCTGCGCTGCTGGCTCAGCGCCATCACGTCCTCCAGATCGACGTAAGGATAGCGGCTGACTCGCAGCGCCATGTTCTGATGATTTCGCGCTCTGCGCCAGATCGTCGATGATCCGCCGGGGCACGCGCTGCACCGGGACGCCCCGCTCGGCGGCGGTGGCGAGGATTTCCGCCACCAGCCCTTTGGTTTCAACGGTTTCGGTCACGAGCAGTTGTTCCAGCGAACGCCGTCCGGCGCGCAGCGCTTCCATCACCGCCCAGTGACCGTAAATGAATTCTGTCATGGTGAAATAAACTTCTCTCAGATCGAGTTACAGATCAAATTGTAGAGACATATCTGTCTCTACGACTTCGACACGTTGATTATAAAGCCGGATAATTTGCAGAAGCATTTCATACGGGCTGAGATGTTCTTCGTTCGCCATTTCGATAATGTTGAGCGCGACAAAATCCTCAATAGCGACAACAGTCAGCCGCTTATCTAATTCCTCGTATTCTGCGAATGATTTCGCTCTTATAACCTGATCGTTCGGCACGAGTATAATTGGATGGAGTCCCACCGCGATATTTTCGCGACACTTGCCAATCAGACTGTGGCTCGGAGAAACTGTCACATGATACACGGTGTTGCCAATAATGAAATCGCCTGCTCGTCTCGTCTGAACGTCAGCGGCATGCCCCGGATAATTGTCAATTGCGTCCGTTGAATGCCTTTTCTGTAACTTTGCCCCAACCAGATGTTGCTCAACTACACCGCCAGATTTACCCTTTGCCTGCTCAAGGATGCTCTTAACCCACTGGGTCGGGGCAAATTGCTGATCGAAACTCACCTGTAGTTTTTGCCTACTTAACCACGTGTCTACCTTGACCTTTAGCGTCTTAATGAGGTCGAGTAGAATGGCTTCCCTACCGACGGTGTCCAGACCGGAGAAGAACTCACCATAGCTAAAACTCTCGAATAACCGTCTTCCATCTGGATGTGCCTGTCGCGTCGTAACTTCTTTCAAATACTTTCTAGGCTCATCTACACCATGTTTGTTTAATACCTGATGCAATCCGCTCCGCGATCCAACTATCTCTCCACCGCTCGAAATCACATCGCGTGGATTAACAATTCCCTTAACGAGCAAATGATCCAGAACGACTATTCCGACTGCAACCGAATTACGTGATAACGTCCCATTACGCGTGCAAGACGCTATCCAATCGGACAAGATTTGTTGCGCTTGTACACGCTTTTGTTCAATTTCAACTGTCATTCTCTGAAACCCAGTTTGAGACGATTTTTGTGACGATAGTTAGCTTGCGTTTGAGTGACGGAGTATCCGGTAACTCGTGTTCCCAAATTGCGACGACATACCACCCTGATTTCCTAAGGGATTTTCGCAAAACCTTATCTCGCTTCTTATTGCGTTCTATCTTCTTTTCCCAATACTGTAGATTTGAGCTGGGCATCCTTAAGTGCTGGGAACAGCCATGCCAAAAGCAGCTATCTATGAAAATAGCTATCCTCTGATCTCGAAACACGACATCTGGGTGACCGACAACATCAGGTGGGTGATCCTCAAATGAATGTAGCTTGCGTTCATGAAGCAAGTTTATAACCAGTTTCTCAAGTCCAGTCCCCTTGGATCGGACTTGGGACATGGTTTGTGAGCGTATTTCCTTGGATACGTTATCTGCCATTCTCGGTATCAGGTTCTACTTCCAACAAAGTTGCGAGAGGAGTCAGGTAATTTTCACATATCCATTCGATTACGGGGACGCATACAGCATCCCCAAACCCGAAGAAGGCTTGGTTTGGAGGCACGTTGATTTGGTAGGAGTCTGGAACCCCTTGCAAACGCGCACATTCACGTGGTGAAAGTAATCTTGCCCAAAATTCTCCTCTACCCGCTTTAAGAAGAATTTGTCTTCCGCTACCGCCACGCGGTGTCCGCAAGCAACCGGCAATCCCATCTGCTCGGACTTCTCCCATTGATTTTCCGTTACGAATACGGCGAAATGCAGTGGCATAGCTGTAGCTTTCGCTATTCATCATTTCCCGAACCCTCTTCGCGTGACGCTCGCTCATTTGTCCGAAGAGATAGTCTGTCCTATCTTTGCTCCACCAAATGCTCGATTCTTGCGGATAATCTTCCAAAATATCCAGCAACACATGTGTCCGGTTTGGCAAGACCGGAAGAGTCCGAATGCTCCAATTGAGGTCCAAATGCGACCTCATGAAGTCAGTTAACTTTTGAGGTCGCGCATCGTCTGGAGTCATACATCCAAAGTCTGTTGGTTCTGTTATATCGCTTCGAACACCGAATACGAAAAGTCGCACTCTGCTTTGCGGAACAAATCTTGCAGCGTCAACCATAATAACATCGCAAGCATAGCCCAACTCGTTTAGGGAACGTATCACATTGTAAAAATCATTACCCCCATTTGCGGTTAAGAACGACGGCACGTTTTCCAACATTACCATTGGAGGACGCCGCTCTTCCATTTCGCGGACGATGCGAACAAAACTCCAGATTGTTGACGAATGTTTACCTTCTAATCCCTTATAACTCCCGGCGAGTGACAAATCATTACAAGGGAACGAAGCCGTTGCTAAAGTCACACTTGGAACATCAGCACCAGCAAGTTTACGGACATCTTCGAGCCGATATTCGTCCCAAGCAGTGGGGAAATTGGGCGCATACATTTGAAATTTCTGAGCATCGTTATCATTAGCGAAAATGACCCGCCAACCTCAATTCTCCAATCCTAATCGGACTAATCCTATTCCAGCGAAGAACTCAGCCACAGTCCGTGCAACCACGCTCAATTTCCTCCGCCAATACAGATGGACTATACCGTCTTCCAGAGGGTGCCGTCGGCACGATCTTCCAGCGTCACGCCGATGCTCGCCAGCTCGTTACGGATGCGGTCGCTTTCCGCCCAGTTCTTGTCGGCGCGCGCCTGCGCCCGCAGGTTGATCAGCAGTTCGATCAGCGCGGCTTCGCGGGTGGCATCGCCCCCCGTCGCATCCTCGGTCTTGGGGATGATGCCGAGAATCTCGCCGCCGAGCGTGGTGTACAGGTTGTCGATCTCCGAAAGCACGCCCAGCCCGACCGCCTGCCCGCCGTTGAGCAGGCTGTTCAGGTCGCGGGTCAATTCCTGAAGCGACGCCAGCGCCTGCGGCGCGTTGAAATCGTCGTCCATCGCCGCGATGAAGGCGGCGCGGGTGTCATTTACCCGGCTGATGAAGCCGTTGCCGTCGGCGCTGCTGTCCGGCGCGGTGTTCATGGCGCGGCGCAGCAGCCGGACGGCATTATAGAGCCGATCCCACCCGCGCGCCGCCGCTTCCATCGAGCCTTCGTCGTAGGTGACCGGGTTGCTGTAATGCACGCTCTCCATGAACATGCGGATCACTTCCGGGTGGAAGCGCTGAAGCGCGTCGTTGATGGTCACGAAGTTGTTGAGGCTTTTCGACATCTTGACCGGGTTGCCGTCCTCGTCCGGCACCAGCAGGCTGCCGACCAGCATCCAATAGCGCGCGAAATCGGCGTGATTGGCGCATTCGCTCTGCGCAATCTCGCTCTCGTTGTGCGGGAAAATATTGTCGATGCCGCCGCCGTGAATGTCGAAGGTATCGCCCAGATACTTCTTCGACATGGCGGAGCATTCGACGTGCCAACCGGGGAAGCCTTCGCCCCACGGGCTGTCCCAGCGCAGGATATGCTCCGGCTCGGCGGCTTTCCACAGCGCGAAGTCTTCGGGATTGCGCTTCTCGCCGCGCACGGCTTCGCGGGTTCCGGCTTCCTGCTGCTCGACCCGGCGGTTGGAGAGCTTGCCGTAATCCAGGTCGGTGGTCACGTCGAAGTACACGCTGCCGTTGGCAACGTAGGCGCAGCCGTTTTCCAGCAGCGTCTCGACCATCTGGATTTGTTCCGGGATGTGCCCGCTGGCGCGCGGCGCGATGTCCGGGCGTGTGACGCCCAGCCGATCCATCGCATCCTGATAAGCGCGGGCGTAATGCTCGGCGATCTGCATCGGCTTCCACTGAGTTTGCGCGGCTTTCTTGAGGATGCGGTCTTCGCCCGAATCCAGCAGGTGCCCCACGTCGGTGAGGTTCTGAACGTACAGCACGTCGTATCCGCTGAAGCGCAGGTAGCGCACAATCACGTCGAACGAGACATAGGTCTTGGCGTGTCCGATGTGCGATTCGTCGTAGACCGTCGGACCGCAGACGTACATCCCGACGTGTCCCGGCGCCAGCGGCACGAAGTCCTGTTTTTCGCGTCCAAGCACATTAAAAATCCGCAGCGGCATAAGCGATCTTTCTGAGTAGGCTTTATCACAGTCAGAATGATTTTAACGCATAAGCCGACGCGGGTGTAGGTTTGGTCTAGTCCGCTCGCTGCGCCTCAGCCTGCCGCAAGATCACCGCCGCTTGCAGCGACACCCACCGATGCGTGTCCTGCGAATCGCCCACAATCGCCCACGTGCGCGGCTTGAACGGGCTGGTGCCCTTCCAGCGACCATTTGGCTGCCGCTTCGATTCCAGCCAGTCGAGCGCGGGCTTCGCCGCCGGGCGCCCCAGTGCGCCCAGTTCGCCCAGCACCCGCAGCGTGAACAGCACGTCCGCCTGATAGAACAGCGGGAAGTTCAGGTTCGCCCAATGCTTGCTGACCGTGTTGGACGCGGGATAGACGCCTTCCGCGAGCGAATACTGCGGGTCGAGCAGGAAGCCGACGGTTTTCTCGATAACGGCGGTCACATGATCGGACTTCTTCGGCAGCGCCGCCAACCCATACAGCGAGCGCACCGCGCCCCACGCGCAGGGCAGATACGAATTGATCTCGCAGCGGCAGCCGCCCTCGTCCAGATTGCGCGCTAGATAGCCGATGATCGGCTGCACGCGCGGGTCGTCGGCAGCGCCGAAGTAGGCGGTGTAGCGCAGCAGATTGCCCCAGAAACAGGTGAAGCCGTACTGATCCGGGCTGGGCACGGTTTTGTCGAAGCGGTCTTCCAGCATATAGTTGCGCGCCGTGATCGCCAGCATGTGATCCACGCCACGCCGAATCTGCGGATCGTCGGGATCAGCCGCCAGTTCCGGCAGCAGCATCAGGCTCCAATGCGTGCCGCGATATTTGGGTCCGTACCAATGCGGATCGCCGTCCCAGAAGCCCGCCTCGGTCTGCTTAGCGAGCATACGCGGGATGGGTCCGGTGGTGCGCATGGCTTCACGTTCGGCTTGCACGTCGGTATCGGATTCCTCGCGCCCCAGCAGACGGCGCAGGGTCAGGTAGCGGATCGAGGGAATCGGGCTGTCTATCAGCCACAAGTCAAGTCGTCCATCGTCCCGGCTCCTTTGACTCAAGTTGCGAATATATGTTCTGATTATAACATCATTTCGGCGGATTCAGCCGTTCTCCTGCATCTACGCCTGATGCCGCGCCCAGACCTTGTCCCACAGCGCCGCGATTTGATCCGGGGGCAGGTGCAGATCGAAGCGGCTGTTCAAAACCTGTTCATAACTCGCGGAGTTATCGACAACCTGCTCATTCATCCCGTTAGCAGTCACCTCGCGCAGCACCGCGCCCCTCAAGCTGACGTATCCCCCTGACATAAAGAGCTGGCAGACCGTCGTCCGCACGAAGCCGGAATCGGGCAGGGTTTGCAGTTCGTGGCAGCGGCGGGTGAAGTAAGCCAGCGTGCGCGGCTCCAGCGTAAACACGAAGCCGGGTCCGCCGAACTCGTGATTCTGGAAGAACCAGCGCTCGCCGTCGCGCATGAGTTGGTAGCGCAAAAATCCCTGTCGATAGCCGCCCGGCTCCAGCGGGATCGGCTCGAACAGCCCGTTGCCAAAGCCCACGTCAGCCAGATAAGGGCGATCCAGCTTCACCAGCAAAATCAGGTGATCGCCGCCCGATCCGTCGCCTTCCATCTGATCGCGCACGTCGCTGGCAAGCAGGGTCACGTCGAAGCCGATTTCGCGCAGCGCTCACGCGAACAAGCCGTTCATCTGGTAGCACCAGCCGCCGCGCCGCCGCGTGACCAATTGCTCGAAAATCTGCCCCTCGTCCAGCGAGAGATAGCCGCCCAGATGAATGTCGAGGTTTTCGTAGGGGATCGCCAATAGGTGGGCGCGATAAATCCCGGTCAGGCAGTCAAGCGTCGGCTCGACCGCGCCCGTGTAACCGATCCGTTCGAGATAGACATTCAGGTTCATAAGTTTTCGTCATCCCATCGTCCATCCCCTATTATCCAGCCGGATTGCAGGCTGTCTACGCTCCAATCGGGCAAAGCGATCTAGAATGGGTGCAACCATTCGCG
Source organism: uncultured Chloroflexia bacterium (assembly GCA_963814185.1). GTDB lineage: Bacteria > Chloroflexota > Anaerolineae > Aggregatilineales > Phototrophicaceae > Flexifilum. The sequence goes on from CAWFCF010000004.1 coordinate 3,090,430, forward strand.
CCCGCCGAACGTCTTACTGCCAGAGTTCACGTGGCAAAAGGATCGAGCATCATGTCCCAAGCAGCCTACATCTGCCTGACCGACGATCAACACTGGGCGCTCGCCAGCGGCGACGGCGTGAGCGCGCCGATTGAGCTGCTGGCGGTCGGGCGAGCCTTCATGCCCGGCGCGGACATCCGCGACGCGCTGGCGGAGTTGGAAGATTGGGCGCGGCAGAACGGCTTCGCGCTGACCACGCCCGACTACTCAATCGGTGACTGGTCGCTGCAAGACCTGATCGAGCCGGAAGTCTTCGACGAGGTATTCGGCGAAGGCGCGAGCGCCCAGGACGGTCAGTGAGTGACTCGCCGCGAGTGGCGCAATCTCCTGCTGCTGGCGTTCGCCATCGCCGTCTTCACCGCCGCGCCCTATCTGCTGGCGTGGTCGAAGCAGGGGCAATCTTCGCAAGGCGAAGACTGGCGCTTCAGCGGCTCGCTGTTCGGGGTTGAGGACGGCAATTCCTACCTCGGCAAGATGCGGTTGGGCGCGCGCGGCGTCTGGGATTTCTACCTGTTCTACACGCCGGAGGCGCAGGACGGCGTGCCGCTGGTGTTTCTGCCCTACCTGCTGCCCGGTCAAATGGTCGGGCATTTCATCGCCGATGGCGATCCGGCGCTGACTCCCGCGCTGATCGTCACCGATCACCTGATGCAGTTCGCGTTCGATCTGCTGCTGGTGATGGTGATCTACCGCTTCTGCGCCGCGTTCCTCGATCAGCCGCGCGACCGCCTGCTGGCGACGCTGCTGGCGACGCTCGGCGGCGGGCTGGGCTGGCTGCTCTCGCTGAGCGGGCAAGGCGCGCTCCCCGCCGACTTCTACATTCCCGAAGGCTTCAGCTTCCTGATCCTGTTCGGCTTGCCCCATCTGGCGCTGGCGCGCGCGGCGCTGCTCGGCGGGCTGCTGGCGCTGATGCACAGCGTAGGGGCGCACGGCGATGCGCCCGACAATCCACCAGAGGGCAGACACACGGGTCTGTCCCTACCATCCGCGATGCGCATTTCCCGCCGCGAACTCGGTTGGCTGATTGCGGCGGGCGTCTGCTGGCTGATCGTCGGCTTGTGCGTGCCCTTCTATCTGGTGATCGTCTACTGCGTGCTGGGCGCGTGGGGCTTGGCGGCGTGGGTCAAAGATCGGCGCTTTCCGGTGGCGCTGTTCCTGCGCTGCCTGATCGCCGCCGGCGATCACGCTGCCGCTGTTCGGGTTCTTCGCGCTCGCCTTCAGCACCAATCCGGCGTTCGCGGCTTGGTCAGCGCAGAACAATCTGCCCTCGCCGCCGCCGCTGCAATATTTGCTGGCGTATTTGCCGCTCGGCTTGCTGGCGATTCTGGGAATGCGGCGGGCGTGGGCGGGTCTGAGACCCGCCCCTACAGTGGAACAAGGCGCGTGGGCGCGCGATCACGCCCCGCTGCTGATCGGCTGGGTGCTGATCGTGCCGATTCTGGTGTACCTGCCCATCAACGTGCAGCGGCGCATGAGCGAAGCGGTGATCGTCCCGCTGGCGATTCTGGCGGCGGTGGGGCTGCGAGTGCTGGCGGATTGGGGCATCCCGCGTCTGCTACGCGGCGCGTGGGTCGGCGTGACGCTGCTGACCAGCGCCCTGCTGCTGCTGGGCGGCTTTCTGGCGGCAGCAACTCCCGCTCCGCCGCTGTTCCGCCCGGCCGCCGAGATCGACGCGCTCAACTGGCTGAACCAGCACTCGCAGCCCGACCAGATCGTGCTGAGCGCGGTCGAAACCGGAAACCTGATCCCGGCGTGGACGCACCTGCGCACCTTCATGGGACACGGGCCCGAAACCATCAACTGGCAGTTCAAGACCGCCCGGCTGGAATACTTCTACTCGGACAGCATGAGTGCGGCGGAGCGCGTGAGCTTCTTCGCCAATCCCTGCGCCCTGACCTTCCCCTGCGCCGGGTCGATCCGCTACGTCATGTTTGGTCCGCTGGAGCGCGCGCTGGCGCCGGACGACTACGCCGGGCTGGGCGGCGGGGCTGACCGCTGATCTACGACTCGGACGGCTATCGCATCTATTCGGTTTCGCCTTCAGAGGGATGATAAATCTGCTGCGGAAAATCCCCGCCGCGTTACAGGCTTTGCTTGAGGGTGCCCTCCTCGAAGAAATTCACGAAGGCAGGTCTGGCGCGAGCGTGTTTCGGCTGGAACGCGATCCGCAGCCTGATCGGTATCTCAAGATCGCCGAGCGCCATTCCGAACAGGACTTGTCGGCGGAAGTCAGCCGCCTGATCTGGCTGCAAGGTCGCCTGCCCGTGCCCGACCTGATCTACTGGGCGGAGGATGACGCCCGCCAGTATTTGCTGATCAGCGCCGTGCCGGGGCTGGCGCTGTACCACGAATCGCTGCGCGATCAGCTTCCGGCGCTGATGCGGCTCTATGCCGCCGGGCTGCACCAAATTCACGCCGTCCCGGTCGAGACCTGCCCGTTTGACCTGCGGCTCGACCTGAAGATCACGCAGGCTGCCGACCGCCTGCAATCCGGCGTGGTGGATGCAGGTAATTTTGACCCGGAGCGGCAGGGACGCACGCCCCAAAGCCTGTTTCGGGAGCTGCTCGCCACCCGCCCCGCCGACCAAGACCTCGTGTTCACGCACGGCGATTACTGCACGCCGAACGTCTTGATCGACCCGGACACGATGACCGTCAGCGGCTTTATTGACTGGGGGCGCTGCGGCGTCGCCGACCGCTATCAGGATTTGGCGCTGGCGGCGCGCAGCATCGACTACAACTTCGGCGCGGCGTGGATACAGCCGTTCTTCGACGCCTACGGCATCGCCGCGCCGGACACCGCGAAAATCGGGTTCTATCGGCTGCTGGACGAGTTTTTTTAGGAAACAAATCGGTAGGGGCGGTTCAAGAAGATTCAGCGGGCGTCGCCAGAGGCTCAAAGCCTCTGGCTAGGACTTCAAGCCGCCTTCAGGCGGCTGAAACCCGCGCAGCGGTTGGGTGGAGTCCGCTTTAGCGGGCTTGATTTCGCAGCCGGATGCTTTGAGCATCCGGCGAGATAGGCGAGAACGCCCCTTAAATTGTGCCTATGGGGCAGGTCTAAGACCTGCCCCTACAGAGAAACGCCATGACGAATTTTGGCGGGTATCAGCCCGCGCCTTTGCCCTCGACCGGCTTGGCGAAGATGATCCGCCCGGTCTCGCGGTTGATCAGCTTGGTCACTTCGACGTAGATGGTGCGATCCATGAACTCCTTCCCGCTCTCGACGATCACCATGGTGCCGTCTTCGAGATAGCCGACTCCCTGCCCCGGCTCCTTGCCGTCCTGAATGATGCGAATGGCGAAAGTCTCGCCGGGGATGTAGGCGGAGCGCACCGCGTTCGCCAGCGCGTTGATGTTCAGCACAATCGCGCCCTGCGCCGCCGCCACCTGATTCATCGGATAGTCGATGGTGACCACCGGAGCGTTCAGCCGCAGCGCCAGCGCGATCAGCTTGTCGTCCACTTCTGGCACTTCCTCGATGTCATCCTCGATGATCTTGAAGGCGATTCCCGGCTCGCGCTGTAACTCGTTGAGCTTGGTTAGCCCGCGCCGCCCGCGATTGCGCCGCTGCGCGTCCGACAAATCCGCCACCCGATGCAGCTCCGAGATCACGAAACGGGGCACCACCAGCGTCCCGCCGATAAATCCGCTCTGGGCGATGTCCACAATGCGCCCGTCGATCAGCACGCTGGTGTCGAGGATCAACTGGCGCTCGGCGCCCGCGCCCATCAGCGTGCGCTTGGGCCCGATGCCGAGCCACTCGTTCAGGAACAGCCACACCTCGCGTGAGCGCACGTTGAAAATGGTGGTCATCATGTAGGCTGCCAGCAGCAGAATCAGCACCGGAACCAGCGTCCCGAAGGGCGAATCCAGCAATGACAGCGGATAGGCTGCCAGTAAGCCGATCAGCAAGCCGATCAGCAGCCCCAGCAGGGTTGTGAACAGGGCTTCAATCGGCATTTCGTTGATGAAACGCCGGAACGCGCGCAGCGGGCGGACGGTGATCCATGGGGTCATGATCAGCCCGAACAAAATCCCTACCAGCGAGAAAATGAACGATACTCCCAGTTCCGGTAGGGCGAGGACGGCGGCGGCGCTGACCCCCAGACGCGCGCCCACCAGAGCGAAGATCACCATGCCAATCATGCGAGAGGCAAACTCAATGTACATGAGAACTCCGACACGCTAGACTGGCAAAACGTCGGAATAAGGAAGGGGACGTGCATCACCAGTCGGGGATGTTATGGTGATCGTAGCATCAGTCCAGAATCGCGTCAACGAAGCCCGAAATGCTGAGCGCCGCGCCAGCCTTAATACGCGCGCGCCATACTCAGGCTATGATGAAAGGGGACTAACGCTACAAGGACTCCGCATTGATGCGAACGCGCGCCTTTTACACCCGCCTCTGCCTGCTGACGCTGTTCCTGTGGGTCGGGTTCGGTCTCCGGTTGCACGATCTGCTGCTCCCAAACCTCAACATCGACGAAACGTGGTCGTATCTCAACAGCTATTATCTGGTGCATCCGGCGGGCTACTCGGCGGCGCAAATCCTGCTGCCGGAGCCGAACAACGCCCTGCATCTGGTGCTGATGGGGATCACGCTGATTTTCGTGCCGCACACCTTCGGCGCGCGCTGGTTCTCGGTGATGGTCGGCATGATCACGGTCGCGCTGGCGGCGCGGATCGGCTTCCGGCTTTACGGGCGGCGCGCCGGGTTGATCGCCGGGCTGATGACCGCGCTCGCCTATGCTCCCGTGATCTACTCGCAGGACGCGCGCCCCTACATGCTGGCGACTCTGCTGGCGCTGCTCTCGACGCTGCTCTGGCTGGAAAAACGCCCCCGCCTGAATATGCTGGCGGCGGCGCTGGTTCCGCTGGCGCACATCGGCGCGATGCCTGTGGTGGTGGTTCAGGACGCCGTGTTTCTACGAGACGTGCTGCGCGGGCGGCGCATGAGGCGCATGGAGTGGATCGTCCGCCGCGTGCCGGTCTACGCGCTGTTCCTGCTGATCATCTACGCGGCATACCAGCAGCGCCCCATCCACGTGATCAGCAGCGGGCAGACTCCGCCCAGCCCCGCTGACCTGCTCAACTTCACGCTGAACGTGATCGTCAACGGCTTTCCCGCGCTCACCGCCGCCACCGCGATCTTCCTGATCGGCGTCATCCTGCCGCTGATCGGGCTGGCGATCTGGCGCGGTCGGCGGATCGACTTCACGGTGCCGCTGCTGTGGATCATCTTCACCTACGGGTTCCTGATCGCTGGTGCCGTGCTGAGCGACGGTCCGATCAAGTGGCTGCACATCACCCACGTCGCCATCGCGCTGGTGCTGATCATGGCGGCGCTGCTGGCGCGCGCGCCTCGCCTGCTGATCGCGGGCGTGCTGGTCGCCTACTGCGCCGCCGCGTCGCTCTTGCTGATCAACTTCTACCAGAACCCGTATCAGTATTGGAGCGACACGCTCGCCCAGATCGACCCGTTCCGGCAGGGCGACGAGCCGATCTATTTGCAGCAGCCGACCGTGCTGTGGTCCTTGCAGATCAACGAGCCGAGCGCGCGTTACGTTCAGTATTTGCCGGACGCCGACACGCGCGCCACCCGCTATTTGTACGTGGAAATGGAAGGCTGGGACCCGCCCGCGCCGCCGGAGTGCGCGCCCACGCCGCTGTGGAGCAACTCGCAGGGGCTGCGGCTGCTCGACTGCACGCACAGGTGAGGGCACAGCGCCCTACATCAATTGCTCGATATGGGCTTGCTTCGCCGCGAAATCGGCAGCGCTGAGGATACCCGCCGTATACAGCGGCTCAAGCTGTTCCATCAGCACGTCCAGTTCCGGCACGGATTTCGGTCAAACATCGGCTGCGTTCCTCCAGCGATTACGGGTAATTCCTATTCAGCAGCCGCGGATACGGGATCGCCTCGCGCAGATGCGGCAAGCCCGCAAATCCACGTGATGGTGCGCTCCAAGCCCATGCCGAACCCGGCGTGCGGAACCGTCCCGTAGCGGCGCAGGTCGAGATACCACTCGTATGCCTCGCGCGGGAGTTCCATCAGCTTGATCCGTTCTTCCAGCAGCACCGGGTCGTAGATGCGCTCGCTGCCGCCGGTGATCTCGCCGTAGCCCTCCGGCGCCAGCAGATCGACGCTGCGGCAGACTTCCGGTCTGCCATCGACCGGCTGCATGTAGAAGGCTTTGACCGCCGTCGGGTAGTGGTAGACGAACACCGGGCGGTCGAACATTTCGGCAATCGCGGTTTCGTGCGGGCTGCCGAAGTCGTCCCCCCACGTGATTTTGATCAACTCTTTCTGTTCCGGGTCGTCGATTTCGGCGTATTTCTTTTGCAGCCGCTCGACCGCCTCGTCGTAGCTGATGCGCGCGAAGGGCATCTGGATCGCTTCCAGCTTGCTCAAATCGCGCTCAAGGATCGCCAGTTCCGGGCGGCGCTGATCCATCACCCGCCCGACGATGGTCGTGATCATCCGCTCCTCGAAGTCCATCAGTTGTTCGAGCGAGAGATAGGCGGCTTCCGGCTCCAGCATCCAGAATTCCATCAGGTGACGCCGAGTCTTGGATTTTTCGGCGCGGAAGGTCGGACCGAAGCAGTAGACCTTGCCGAACGCCATCATGTCGGCTTCGTTGTACAACTGCCCGGTCTGCGCCAGAAACGCGGGCACGCCGAAGTAGTCGATCCCGAACAGAGTGGTGGTGTTTTCGCCCGCCGCCGGGGTGATGATCGGCGTATCCACCAGCAGATAGCCGCTGTCGTCCATGAAATCGCGCACCGCCCGGATGATGGTCGCCCGGATGCGCAAAATCGCCCACTGGCGGCTGGATCGCAGCCACAGGTGGCGGTGATCGAGCAGGAATTCCGCGCCGTGTTCCTTCGGCGTGATCGGGTAATCCTCCGCCATCTGCATCAGCTCCAGCGACTGAATCCCGATCTCGAAGCCGCCGGGGATGCCGGGCGCGCGTTCGTCGGCGCGCACCGTCCCGGTGATGATCACCGACAATTCCTGCGTCAGCTTCGCGGCGATCTCGAATTCGTCCGGCGGCATCTCTTTCTTGAAGGCGACGCACTGCGCGATCCCGCTGCCGTCGCGCAGTTGAATGAACTGCAAGCGCCCCTTGTCGGTGCGGTTGTAAACCCAGCCGCGCACCGTCACCTGCTCCCCGACGTGCTGCGCGATGTTGTCAATGGTGATGATTTCTGCCACGTTATATCCTCACGGTTTCAGAATTAGGGAGAGTATACCGCGCGCCGTTTGAAAAAATCACTATACTGACTGTCTAAACGGAAGGGGCGGAGCGATATGAGCCGGTTAGTGCTGCTGCTGGGCATCCTGCTGGTGATCGTGGGCGGCGCGGGGATGGTGATTGGTCTGGTCGGCGTGCCCTTCCAGATCGCCAGCACCATTTCGCAGGCGGTCAACCCGGACGCCGCCGCTTTGTGCGCGCCGGGCGAGGCGTTGGTCACGGAGGAAGGGGCGGACTCCTGTTCGCCAGCCTCGGCTATGGTCACGACGTAACCTACTACTGCGTCAACGACGCGGGCGTGCGCCGGGACGTGACCGGGCAGTTCGTGCAGGGCTTTCTCGGTCAGACCTTCCAGAGCCTCGGCGGGCTGCTGATCCCGATTCTGGCGAGCGGGCTGTGCATCGTCGGCATCGTGCTGGTGATTGTAGGCGCGGTGTTCTCGCGCAGGCGGGCACTCCGCACCGCTGGCGACTTCGTGTTTCCGACCCATCCGGTGATCACATCCGCCGCTCCGCCCGCCGACCTCGCCGCCAAGCTGCGCCAGTTGGACGACGCCCGCGCCTCTGGCTTGATCTCCGAGGAGGAGTATCAGCGCTCGCGCCAAAATCTGCTCGACACGCTCTCCTAACGCCCTTGCCATCGGCGCGCGCTCAACCCGATGACGAACATCGACTAAATTCGCGGACATATTTTTGTATAAAGCCGTGTTATAATGGATTTAATGCACTCTATTGCTATCCGACTTGTTTTCAGCAAGCCGATAGCAACGTTGAAGAGGTTAACATGGCAGAAAAAGAAAATGAACAGCTTGGTGCATCTAAGCGGCGTCCTCGCGGGGGCGCTGGCGGGTGCGAGTCTGGGCACAGCGGTCGTGCCTATCGTGGGCACGTTCGTCGGCGGGCTGGGAGGTGCCATTCTGGGCAGTCAGATCGGACGCACCGTTGGCGCCGCGATCCTCGACTCACTCGATCCTTCGGTCAGCAATCCCCGTCCCGCTGATGCCGCTTCCGCAACCGTCACTGACCAGCTTGAGCGTCTGGGCAAGCTCCGTGATCAGGGCTTGATTACCGAAGAAGAATTCGCAGCCGCCAAAGCGAAAGTTTTGGGCACCTAGATTCACGCTTAGCTAGTTCTTGAACACGGACAGCGTGCCGAGAAGTTCGGCGCGCTGTCTTTTTATGCGACGGTACGTCCTATTTTGGGCGTGGCGGCGCTGTGCGCCTACGCACTCGCGGTTCACCCCGCCGGAGTGGGGATCACGCCCTGATCGACCAAAAACTGGGCGAAGGCTTGCGCCTGACTGAGCGTGCCCTTCGCGTTCATGTGAACGTAGTCGCTCCAATAGCTGTCGTCGTCGCCGGGCGCGACGGCGGCGTAGTCGAAATACAACTCGCCTTCGTCCTGCACCACCCGCTGGGTGATCGCGTTGTGTTCCGCGACCGCGTCCCGCCAGAATTGGAGCGCGTCGGCGCTGTTGTGATCGTATGCCCAGCTTGCGAACATCATGCGAAAGCCGTCGGCTTGGGCGATGGCGATCATGCTGCGCTCGTTGCGCTCAAAGTAGATCGGCGGGTTCGCCGCGACGTTCTGGGCGGGATCGGTGCCGCCCGCGCCGCCGCAGGAAAGCGGGCTGACTGTGCTTTCGCCCTGCACCGTCGCCGGGTTGTCCATCCAGCCCAGCTTGATGGCGACCAGCCGGTACAGCACCAACGGACTCAGTTCGCCCGGCGCGGCGCGGATTTCCCGGCGCGGGTCGAGTCCTAGAAACGGGCTGGGATCGCTGTAGCAGTCGGGCGCGACTTCGCGGGGCAGCACGTCGTTGGTGCCCTCGTAGAAGATCACCAAATCGGGCTTCAGCACCGTGACCCGCAGCGCCAGATCGACGAAAATGTTCCACGTGGTGTAGCCGAACACCCCGCCGTTGATCACCTCCACGTTGTCGTAGCCGTATTGGTCGCGCAGCACCTGCTGAAGATACGCCGGATAGCTCTGGTCGGCGGGCGTGGTCGTGCCGTAGGTGGTCGATCCGCCCAGCGCGACGATCCGGTAGACGCCGGGCGGCTTCTCCACCTGAATCTCAGCGCCGCGATAGCCCAGTTGATTCTGATCGGTGTACTGCGGCGACAGCCCGTATTCCACAAACGGCAGATCGACGGTGGAGGCGGTCAGCGCGTCGATCTGCGCCCGCGAGTACACGTAGGCGATGCGCTCCAGTTCGCTCCCGAAGTGGGTGAAGTAGAAACGCAGCCCCAGTTCCAGCAGCACCAGCGTGATCAGGATGCCCATGACCGCCAAGCCGATCCCGGCGAACAATCCAGTCATGCGTGAGGCTCCGGCGCGCTGCCCGGCTGCCGCCGAAACCGGGCGGCTGATCGCCGTGTAGAGCGCCGCCAAGCTCAGCAGAATCGCCGCGCTGACCAGCAGCCACGTCGAAGGCTGCTCCACCAGATAGGGAATTTCCAGCGAATAGTCGGTGGCAGTCTGGTCGTCGAAATCCACGTGCAGCACCGCCACGTTCTGGTCGCAAACGTCCGCGAAGCCCTGCCCGACCTGCGCCACCCCGTTCAGGTGAACCGCGCGGATGTGATCGACCTGCCAGCGCACGCGCACGCACGTGCCCGGCGCGGCGATCATGCGGCGGTCGGCGCTGAACGCGATCTGAGCGCCGCCGGGACCCGCCTGCTGGATGGTTTCGCCGGGCAGCAAGAGCTGCACCGCCAGCAGGATCAAGATCGCCGCGACGCCAGCGATGAGCAGTTGGATGAAACGGATATTTCTCATGGCATGGTTGAGTTAGACATTCGACGCCGCATGGTTATAATCGGAAACGAGACTACTGGCAAGGGAGCAGGATGAGGGTAGGCATTGGGCGCACCACGCTCCGGCTGTTGAGCGCAGTCGAGAACCGCATCAGTCAGGCGCGTTTTGAGCGCAGGCAGCGCAACGGCTTGGGCAAGCTGCAAATCATGCCCTACATCGGCTACGGCACGCCCGATCAATTCGTCCTCAGGGGACGGGTGCTGCGCGACAAAGCCATCCGCGAGCCAATGGATACCGCCAGCACCTTTCACAATCTGGTCGATATGTACAAGCGCTTCCGCAGCGACGAAATCCCCGGCTCGACCGTTCGCGCCCGCTTCGCCGACCGCGCCGCCGACGCCGTGACCGACCCGGAAGGCTATTTTGAGCTTCGGCTCCAGCCCGGCGATCTGCCGCCCGCCGAAGGCTTCACCTATCTAGTCGATCTGGAACTGGTGGATTATCCCGGCAAGGCGCTCAACCCGGTTGAGCCGACCCGCTTTCATACGCAGGCGCAGGTGATCGTCCCGCCGCCCGACGCGCAGTTCGGCGTGATCAGCGACGTGGACGACACGGTGCTGCGATCCAACGTGACCAACTGGCTCACGCTGGCGCGCAACACGTTCCTCGAAAACGCCCACACCCGGCTGCCCTTCGAGGGCGTCGCCCAATTCTATCAAGCCCTGCGGCGCGGCGCATCCGGGCGCTGCTTCAACCCGATTTTCTACGTCTCCAGCAGCGCATGGAACATCTACGACGTGCTGCGCGACTTCATGGTCGTGCGCGACATCCCGCTCGGCGCGCTGTTCCTGACCGCCTACAATCTCGACGAGACCACCTTCATCCTACAGAACCAGCGCCGCCACAAGCTGGGCGCCATCGAAACGGTGCTCCGCACCTATCCCGATCTGCCCTTCATTTTGATGGGTGACAGCTCCGAGCAAGACCCGCTGATCTACCGGGAAGTGGTGCAAACCTACCCGGCGCGCATCCAGACCATTTACATCCGCACCGCGCCGCTCTCGCGCTCGCGGGACGCCCACTTGCAGCAAATCGTCCGCGAGGTCGAGGCGCTGGGCGTGCCAATGGTGCTGGCGAAGGATTCCTATACCGCCGCCCAGCACGCCGCCGATCACGGCTACATTCACCCGGACTCGCTGCCCGCCATTCACGACGCCCGCAATCAGGATCGCACGCCCACCTGACCGCCGTTCAAAGCGGGCTTGAGTCTGACGCGGCGTCAGGCTTTAGGATCACCGAAAAAGGGAGCGATGTCATGTTCCAAAAACTGCTGCTGCTTTTCTGCTTTGTCCTTCTGACGACCCGCGCGGTGCAGGCGTCGGAAAGCTCGCCGCTGTTCACGCTCTCCGGCGATCAGCCCGTCGTCCCGCATGGCTTATCCGGCGGATGGGACAGCGGCTACGTCAACCCCGGCGCGATGATTTATGCAGACGGGCAGTTCTGCATGCTCCGCAACGGCTTTCGCACCTGGCCCGGACAGGTGGATACCGGGGAGACGGTTTCAGAGGACGGCATCACCTGGACGGCAGTCGGGGATCAGCCGGTTTTCACGACCCGCGACGTTCCCTATGCGCGCCTGCTGGCAATGGCTTCCAGCCTGCTCAGGAATGAGGATGGCTCATGGGTGCTCTATTTCTATACATGGAAAAACAGAGGCTATCCTCAGCAGGGCGCAGTTGGTCGCGCCACCGCCGCGAGTTTGGCGGGTCCATGGGTCATCGATCCCCAACCCGTGCTTGAAATCGGCGCAAAAGGCGCGTGGGATGACGGGCATATCGAAGTGCCGTTCGTGATCCATAACGCCGACGGCTACTCCCTGTACTACAGCGGTTTCGGGGGACACAACCTGTCACAGATCGGGCTGGCGACTTCGGATGACGGCATCCACTGGACGAAAGCGGACGCGCCGGTTCTGACGCCCGGTGCCGAATCGAGCGACTGGGATCACAGCGGCGTCGGTCGTCCGCGCGTGGTGCAAACGCCGGAGGGCTGGGTCATGCTGTATCGCAACCCCACCTCAACCGACCTCGGTCTCGCGCGCAGCGACGATGGTCTCCACTGGATCAAAGACACGCGCAATCCGGTGGTCGTCCCAGCGCAGATTCCACACGGCGACAGCTATTGGATTTACGACCTGCTCTATCACGACGACCGCTATTCCCTGTACACCGAGGCGGTCACCAGCGATCCGAGCAGCAGCGACGTGTTCTTGCTGACCCATCAGGGGAACCTGTTTGACGGCTGAACCGTCGAGGCAAGCGCCTGCCCCACGAAACTAGTCGATGACCTCGCGCAGCCGCCCCTGCGCCGCGCTCAGCAGCGCCCGCGCCGCCGATGCATCCACCCCGCGCCGCGCCATCACAATCGCGGTCTTGACTTGGTTGCCGCTGGCATCCAGCAGCCGAGCCGCTTCGTCATCATCCACGCCCGCCACCTGCGCGATGATCCGCCGCGCGCGATCCACCAGCTTGCTGTTGGTGGGGCGCAAATCGACCATCAAATTGCCGTAGACCTTGCCCAGCTTGATCATGGTTCCAGTGCTGAGCATGTTCAGCACCAGCTTTTGCGCCGTCCCCGCCTTCATGCGCGTTGACCCGGTGATCACCTCCGCGCCCACCGGCACGCCGATGGCGATCTGCGCCGCGTCCAGCAGCGCTGACGGCTGATTGCAGGCGACGCCCACCGTCTGCGCGCCGATTTCGTTCGCCACTTCGACTGCGCCCAGCACGTAGGGCGTGCGCCCGCTGGCGGCGATCCCGACCACCGCGTCGTTCGCCGTGAGATCGAGCGCCAGCAGTTCCGCGCGCCCGGCATCTCGATCATCCTCCGCCCCTTCGACCGACCGGGTGATCGCCCGCGCGCCCCCGGCGATCAGCGCGACCACCAAGCCCGGATCGGTGCTGAAGGTCGGCACGCACTCGACCGCGTCCAGCACGCCCAGCCGCCCGCTGGTGCCCGCGCCCACGTAGATCAGCCGCCCGCCGCGCCGCAGCCGATCCGCAATTGCGTCCACTGCCTGCGCGATCTGCGGCAGCGCGCCGCGCACCGCCCCCGCGACCTTCGCGTCCTCGTCGTTGATGCGCGTCACCATGTCCAGCGTCGAGAGGCGGTCGATCCCGGCGGTGCGCGGGTTCTGGCTTTCGGTCAGCATCGGAGGTCGCCTTTCACGTCTGCCCACCCTTGCCTTTGGTGCGCCGGGTCGGGAACAGGCGGCGCGCGAGGTCGATCTGCGTATCCCGCACCAAGTCCATGTAATGGTCGCCCGGCGTGATCTGCCCCAGCACCACCGGCGATTTGGCTCCGGTCAGCGCCGGGAGATTTCCGGTGCGGTTATGCCACGTCTCATACGCCAGCAGCGCGAATACCAGCCCCTCTTTGTAATCCCCGTCGATGCCGATTTCGTCGCTGGTTCGCACCGGAGTCGGCGCGAGTTCGGCGCGCAGCATCTCCAGCAGCGTCGGGTTGTGCGCGCCCCCTCCGGCGACGATCACCTCGCCCATCGGCGCGGGCGCGAAGCGGCGGTACTGGTCGGCAATGCTGGCGGCGGTCAGCGCCGTGATAGTGGCGATGATGTCCGGCGCGGTCATGCCGCGCTTGTGTCCCTCCTCCACGAAATGCCCCGCCAGCGCTGGGCTGAACAGCTCGCGCCCGGTGGTCTTGGGCGGAACCCGCGCAAAATAGGGATTCGCCAGCATTTCGCGCAGCGCGTCCTGCTGCACCTTGCCGTTGCGCGCCAGCAGTCCGTCGCGGTCGAAGCTGTACTTGCCGTCGGTGAGCAAGGTCATCGCCGAGTCGATCAGCGCGTTGCCGGGACCTGTGTCGAACGCCAGCGGCGCGCTCGCGTTATCTGACAGCGGCGGCAGGAAGGTCACGTTGCCGATGCCGCCGATGTTCTGCATGGCGCGCCACTCGGTCGGGTGACGCAGCAGCAGCCAGTCGGCGTAAGCCGCCATCGGCGCGCCCTGCCCTCCGGCGGCGATGTCCCGCGCCCGAAAATTGCTGATGGTGGTGATTCCGGTGCGCTCGGCGATGATCGAGGCTTCACCCAGTTGAAGTGTGGCGTACACCGATCCGTCCTCGCGCACCTCGTGCCACACCGTCTGCCCGTGCGAGCCGATCAGGTCGATTTGATCCGGCGTCAGCCCCATGGCGGCGATCAGGTTTTGCGCCGCGTCCGCGAAGGCTTCGCCGATGTCCGCGTTCAGGCGGCAGATTTCATCGACGCTGGCGCGCCCCGGCACGATGGCGTTCAGTACGCGGTCGCGCAGGTAGAACGGGTAAGGCAGCGTGAAGGCGCGCACGATGTTCGCGGTCAATTTAGGCGGCTCGCCGGAGACCTCGCACAGCACCGTGTCGATGCCGTCCGCCGACGTGCCGGAGATCATTCCAATGATGCGCATGGGTATTCCTTTTCGTGAAAAATCGCCCGCAGATGATGCCGCTAATCCGGGCGGGTCTGAGACCCGCCCCTACTTTACCCTCCGCGCTGTAGGGGCGCACCCGTGTGTGCGCCCAAATTTGGGCAGAGACGTGGGTCTGCCCCTACTACCTTCCTAAGCCAAGATCGACACCGTGTGGAACAGCGGCTCCGCCAGCGACTTGTCGCCTTCGATGATCGCCTGCTTGCGGGCTTCGTCCGCCGAGACGCCTTTGGTGAACAGCCGCCACGCCGTATCCACCGGGAGCGAAACGGTGCAGAGCGCGGTCGCGTCGGTGCTGGTGAACAACTGCCAGCGGTTCGACCACCGTACCAGCGACCAGCTTCCGCCGCCGTCGCCGATCACCCACAGCGTCAGCGCGCACCCGTCCGGCAGCGCCATCTCACGGTAGGTGTGGGGCAGCGCCCGCACGAACATATCCAGCACCGCGTGAACCACGTCCGGCTCCTTCAGGCTGGTGACGCCCACTGCGTCGCAGATGTGCTGGTGATGCATCCAGCGCTCGGTCAGCTCCCGCCCGATCTGCATCCACATCGGCGCGGGATCGCTGCCCGCCCAGTTGACCGCCGGACCGGGCGCGTTCGGGTCGAGCGCGTTCACGAAGGTGACGATCTCCGCGCCGAGGATCGGCACCAGTGCCGCCAGCACCCGCGTGCTCATGCGCCGGGTCGCCCGCACCCACAGATCGTTGCGCGCGTTGATGAAGTCGATCAGGTCATCCCACGTCGCCACGCCCGCCGATTCGCGGAAGCCGTCGCGCCCGCCCGAAAGCCAGCCCACGTCACCGCCGAACAGGTGCAGCGCCACGTCCTTGACCGTCCAGCCTGCGCAGGCGGTCGGCAGCAGCCATTGATCCGGCTCCAGCCGCGCCAGCACCGCCGCGTGCGCGGTGTAGATGCGCGGGAACAGCGGCGCGGTGATCGTGGGAGGCAGGGGTAGGTTCATTTACGGGAACTCCGTCAGCACATCGTGCAGCGCCCGCCGGAACGGGAGGATGCCCTCTTTCCAGCGACCGGGATACACTCGATTGGTCAGCGCCGCCACCACTAACGCCCGCTCCGGGTCGATCCACAGCGAGGTTCCCGTGAATCCGGTGTGCCCGAACGACTCCGCGCTGAATCGATCCCCGGCGGACGATCCTTCCGCCGATTTGAGCATCCAGCCCAAGCCGCGCCGCTCGCCACTGCTCTCGACCTGCTGCCGGGTCGCCTCGCCCATCAACTCGGCGTCCACCCGCAGCAGCGGATCGCGCGCCAGCCACGCCTGCCCGAAGCTGGCTAGGTCGGCGGCATTAGCGAACAGCCCGGCGTGACCCGCCACCCCGCCTACCCCGCAGGCGTTCTCGTCGTGGACTTCGCCCCACACCCGCCGATGCCGCCACGCCGGATCGTCCTCGGTCGGGCGCGATGCTCATGCGGTCGATGCCGTTGCGAACCGGGTTGAATCCGGGTGATTCCAGCTTCAGCCGCTCGCAAATCCCCTCCCAAATCACCATGTCCAGCCCCAGATGCGGGCGTGGCGGTTCTGCGTCCCCGGTGTACCACAGCCGCCGGGTCGCTTCGCCCAGCAGCATCAGCCCGATGTCACTGTAGCGCACCGCGCTGCCGATCCGCCCCACGAACGGATACTCGCAGATCGCCGCCAGCCCCCGCTGCCAGCGTTCTTCGCGCGACACCGGATCAGGTTGATCCGGCGGAGTGGGCGCGGCTCCGGCGGCGTTGAACACGTCCCGCCACGGCGGCAGCCCGGAGGTGTGGGTCAGCAAATGCCGAAACGTGACCTGCTCCGGCTCGACCGTCACGCCTTCCAGATCGGCGGGCGTGGGCAGCCGCGCTTTGCTGTGCGGGTCTTGCCCGCCGTCGATCCCGCGCGGACTAATCGCGCCGAACTCCGGGATCACGCTCACCAGCGGGTCGTCCAGCTTGACCTTGCCCGCCGTCACCAGCACCAGAAAGGTGGTGGTCGTGAACAGCTTGGTCACCGACGCCAGATCGAAGCGGGTCGCAGGCGTGACCACGCCCGCATCGCGTTCGGGGTCGATCACGCCGCCGCCGATGTCTAGCGCCAGCCGCCCTTCGTGGATCACGGCAATCGCCACCGCCGGGAACACCTCGCCTAAGCTCCCGTCGATCACTGCTCGCAGCCGCCGATCCAGTTCCGGTGGCAAGTTGTTAATGTTGGTTTGGATATCCATGTATTTAGGTTAGCTATGAAAGCAAAACAAAGCAATTGTCACAAGCCTGCATAAGCCGATGTTGATCGATATATAACATGGAAGCCCACCTGTCGAAGTGGGCTTCTGAAATGAGAGCTTTGCTACTATCTCAATGCATACGGACGGAACGCTCAAGTGGATCAGCCACAATCTATGTAAATGTAGTAATCCCCCCTGTTTTCAAGTTCCCACGCCAACCTGCTAGTCTGACCATTCGCTGATAATTCCAGTTGGTAGGTACCTTCTGTCCATCCAATATTCCACGAATAGTACTGATCTAGGTATGGCTCGCCTGTGTCAATAAAAGTCTTGTCCAATTGCCCTGCAACTGGCAATGGGCGCGACTCAGATGGGCGATACAGATCGGCGAGAACGCTATTTCGATGAGTGCCTGACAAGATTACTGTGATGTCCATATCGCCGCGTTTCATGGTGAATACTACCACGCAACCTGTACGTGGATCTGCATATGGCTGATCGGTTTGGACAATAGCGTCAGGACCTCGTGTTGTGAGCCATGAAGCAATGAATGCAGTTCCATTTCCGTACTGTACCTCATACCAGTCGCCGTTTACACCAACGACGGTCAGGAGATCCCCTTGATGCGTAGCACCAACTACGCCACAGTCGGTATTACCACATGAACGAAGATTTGCATTCCCGTTAGCTACGACGGTGAACTGACCATCTACGGGGAGTGTATCGTTTGTTGAGCTTTGCGTTGCCTCGCTGCACGTACTCTTTGGATCGGCAAATATACTATCTAGAGCGATCAGGGCATTACTATCATGAGCAAACAGTGAAATTGCTTCGCTGCCGACAAATTCCTGCAATGTAAGCTCGTGTCCACTCGCATCGCGTGCCACAATGAGACCGATGTCGATACCACTCAGTCCTTGTCCCCCGTTTCCAATCGCAGATATTACAATCGAAATGTTCCCGCAATTGTACTCCATCCCACTATCAGGACTTGCAGTCCAACTCCCATTGGCGCTGCTTTGTGCAATAGCAGCGTTTACACTGAGAAGTAAGCAGATACCAACCATAACGATTCGGCGAAACATCGAAAGCTCCTTGTTTTACAATAACCAACTATTATGATAACTCGGTAGTTTCGGCAGCGTCGAGAAGCTTTTATGGATTATATAAATTTCATTATTACAAGCAGTGTGTCATTCTGAAAATAGATAGGAGAGCCAAAAGTCTGCTCACATCGAGCCAATTGACTTTGACCTAGACTAGAAGTAGAAGATCGTCCGTTCAGCTACTCCTACATATAAAGCAAATGCGCCCAGCGATCCACCTCGAAGGCGTGGCTGAACGCTGCCCACGCCGCAAATAGATCGTCCAGCGGCGCGCCCACGTCGATCCGCGCCCGCACCTCGCTCGACCCGATCAGGCGGTCGAAATGAGAAACCAGCCCCGCCTCGACGCCGGAGGTTCCCGGCGGCAGCCAAGCGAACTGATCGGGATACAGCGCCAGCGCCGCCTCGATCACCGCCAGCCACGCGCGGATCGCGTCCCACTGCGCCGGGTCGATCACGTGCGCCTGCACGCCGCCGCAGCGCTCGCCCGCCCACTTGCTCGCCGATGGCTGGAAGCTGTGCGGGCGGAAGATCACGCCGGGCAGAGCTTGCCCGTTCAGGTGATCCGCCAGCGCCGCGCCATCGACGTAAGGCGCGCCCGCGATCTCAAAGGGCAGCGCCGTCCCCCGCCCCTCTGACAAGTTCGTCCCTTCGATCAGGCACGCGCCGGGATACTGCTCGACCGTCTCGACGTGCGGCATGTTGGGCGATGGCGGCACGAACGGCAGCCCAGTCGCCTCCCAGAGCATCGAGCGCCGCCAGCCCTCGCAGGGGATCACCTCCAGCGGCGCGGGCTGCGCCGTCCAACGCGCGTTGATCATCTGCGCCAGCTCGCCCAGCGTCATCCCGTGCCGGATCGGGATCGAGTAGCGCCCTACCAGCGACACCAGCGCCGGGTCGAGCGGCGCTCCGGCGACCACCACGCCGCCCAGCGGATTGGGTCGGTCGAGGATCAGCACCTCAATGCCGCGCTCGCCCGCCGCGTCCAGCAGATGCGAGAGCGTCCACAGGTAGGTGTAGTAGCGCACGCCCACGTCTTGCAGATCGCACACGATCAGGTCGATGTCGTCCGGCAAACGGAGCATCTCCCCGTACAGGCTGTAGACCGGGATGTCGCCCATCACCGACGATGCGATCCGCTCGCCGTCCGGCGCCGCCGAGTCGATGCCGTGTTCCGGCGCCAGCAGCGCCGCCAGCCTGATCAGCCCCTGCTCGTGCGCCGCGCGAAACCAACTGAGCGCGCTGTTCAGCCAGCGATCCACCGCCGCCGGGTGGGTGAGCAGCGCGATTCGCCTGCCCGCAACCGCCCTGAATTCGTCGTGAACGAGGACTTCCAGCCCCGGCTCGACCGTCATGCTCCCCTATCCTTGATCCGCGTGCCGCTGATTATGCCGCAGACTGCATATTGTCGCACCGCCGCAAGCGGATTATGCTTAGCCCGGTTTTTCCGCAGTCAGGAGCCTATTGATGCCAAATCCGCAGCGCGTGATCTGGGCGCAAAAGCTGCAAGCCATCGCCCAGACCGGCTTGAACTACAATCCGCCGCCTTTTGACCGTGAGCGCTACCAGCAGGTGCTCGAAATCGCCGCCGAGATGCTGGCGGCAAACGACAGCGCCGACCTCGATACCGTTCGAACGCTGTTTGAGGCGCAGAGCGGTCACGCTACTCCCAAAATCGACGTGCGCGGCGTGGTCTTTCGAGAGGCGAAAATCCTGCTGGTGCAGGAGAAGCTGGACGGCTATCGCTGGACGCTGCCCGGCGGCTGGGCGGACGTGGGCGAGTCGGCGTCCGAGGCGACCGTGCGCGAAATCTACGAGGAATCCGGCTACCGCGCCCGTGCGGTCAAGCTGCTGGCGCTCTACGACCGCAACCAGCACGCGCACCCGCCTTTCCCCTTCCACGCCTACAAAGCCTTCTTCCGGTGCGAACTGACCGATCCCGAACGGCAGGTCAGCGCGGATGCGAGCGCGAGCTTTGCCGAAACTGGCGAGGTGAACTGGTTCGCCGAGGATAACCTCCCCGAACTCTCCATCGGGCGCGTGACTCACGAGCAGATTTCGCGCTTCTTCACCCACCTGCGCCACCCTGATCTGCCGACGGACTTCGACTGATGATCGTAATCGTGCCCGCCAAGCTGGACGGTGTGCTGCTGTGAACACCCTAATCGTGGGCGATATTCACGGCTGCTGGGACGAGTTTCGAGCTTTGCTCGATCAAGCGGCGCTGGACCCGGACGACGCCATCGTCAGCATCGGCGATCTGGTGGATCGCGGACCCCAGTCGCCGCGCGTGCTGCGCTTCTTCCGGGACACGCCCAACGCCCGCGCCATCATGGGCAACCACGAGCGCAAGCACATCCGCGCGGCGCGGGGCGAATCCGACCCGACTCAGGGGCAGATGATCACCGCGCTTCAGTTCGGCGACGACTACCCGGATGCCCTCGCCTACATGGAGACGCTGCCCACTTATCTTGAGCTTGCCGAAGCCGATCTGGTTCACGGCTTTTTCGAGCCGGGCATCCCGCTGGCGCAGCAGCGCGACACCGTGAGCGTCGGCAGCACCAGCGGCGAAGCCTACTTGGAGAGCCGACTTGAACAGCCGTGGTATACGCTCTACGACGGCGAAAAGCCGCTGATCGTGGGGCATCGCAACTATCTGGGGCTGAGCCGACCGCTGCTGTATCCCAAGCCTGAAGCGCCCCGCGTCTACGGCATCGACACAAGCTGCGTCTACGGCGGCGCGCTGACCGGACTCCTGCTGCCGGAGTTCCGCATCCTCAGCGTGCCCAGCCGCATGAATTACTGGCTCGACCTCCGCGAACAGTACGACTGGCTCGAACGACGACTCGGCTGAGTAACCCCATAACCGATCTCGCCCCGGTGCAGCCAACTCATGAAGCTTTCATGGCAGGGTGATTGCATCAAACTCAATTTTGAGGTCATTATGGCTCACAGGAGATTATTTTCACGTAGGGGCGCAGCGTGCTGCGCCCCTACAAACCTTTGTGGCTATTCTTGACCTGCTCGATCATTTTGATGCGATTACCCTGGCTTTCATGGCTGCTCCGGCGCTTGCGTTCATAATTTCTGTTATAATGCGGAGAGTTAGTTTCGTGCGCGAACGACTTACTGCTCAAGGACAGAGAGCATGAACGACTTCTTCCGCAAATTCGCCCATCGCACCTCCGAGATCGTCGGCTCGCCGTGGAGTTTCACCCTCGCGCTCGGCGTGATCGCGGTCTGGGCGGTCACCGGCCCCATTTTCCACTTTTCGGATACGTGGCAGTTGGTCATCAACACCGGAACCACCATCGTCACCTTCCTGATGGTGTTCCTGATCCAGAATACCCAAAACCGCGACGGCAAAGCCATCCAGCTCAAGCTGGACGAACTGATCCGCAGCGCGGAGAAAGCCCGCAATAACATGGTCGATCTGGAAGATATGTCCGACGAGCAGTTGGACGCGCTGGAGAAGGAATTCCGCCATTTCCGCGAACAAGCCGACAAGGTTCCGCCGCCGACCTGATGGCTTGTGACCGGGCGCGTGCTGGGATATGCTTCTCGGCATTTGAAGGGGAGGAGAACCATGCGTGTCGCCATTCAGGAAGATATGCTGACCGGGAACAGCCTGCTTGAAAAATTTGAACACGCCCGCGATTTGGGCGTGGACGGAATTGAGTTCTGGGGACTGGGCTTGACCGAGCGAGTCCCGGAAATCGTCGCCGCCATGCGGCAGACCGAAATCCGCGCCGCCAGCGTCAATCAGGGGCGGCAGAGCGTGCTGCTCTCGCCTTCTTCGGTGGAGCGTGACCGCGCGCTGGTGGAACTGCGCCAGTCGATCATGAATGCCTGCGACATGGGCGCGGCGGGCGTGGTCTTTGTTCCCCATTTCGACCAGCCCAGCCTGCCCGATCTCTCCCCATGGATGACAGCGGGGCAGTTGGAGATCGAGCTTCTGTTCACCCATCTGCGCACGCTGGAAGATTACGCCGACGCGATGAACGTGACCCTGTTCGTCGAGCCGATCAACCGCTACGAAACCCATCTGCTCAACCGGCTGGAACAGGCGGCGGAAGTCACGCGGCGGCTGAATCATCCCCGCGTCAAGATCGTCGCCGATCTGTTTCACATGGCGCTGGAAGAAGCCGACCTCCCGGCGGCGATTCGCGCGCACGCCGACTGCATCGGGCACCTGCATCTGGCGGATAGCAACCGGCGGCTGCCCGGCGAAGGCATGACCAATTTCGCCGCCGCTGCTGCCGCGCTGGACGAGATCGGCTTTGACGGCTGGGCTGCCTTCGAGTGCGGCAAACCCGGCAGCAACGATCCCGCCGCTTACCACGACGGTCTGCCCGCCAGCCTCGCCTATCTGCGCCGGGCGGGAATAACGTAACGTCGCTGCGCTGCCCTTTTGCCCTTAGACTGAGAATAACGATTTGAGCGGTCAGCCTGTCGCTGCCCGGTTGCATCCTTCCGACTTGCGGTAGGGGCGCACCGTGTGTGCGCCCAGAGCGGGGTAGACACGGGGGTCTGCCCCTACAAAAGCTGCCTCTGCAACCGAGCAGCCTACTGCTTCTGGCTGATTGCTGATGGCTCCAAAGGCTATTCATGGCTTCGCTTTCCCGGCGCTTCATCGAGAACCCGGTCGCGCGGGCAGAACTCAGCCATCAGGGACGGGCAGCCTTTAACCTGCGCTGGCGGCGCTTCCCGGCGATCTTCGGGCTGGGTCTGGCCATCGGGCTGATTTCCAGCCTCGGTCTGCTGATCGTCCCCCGGCTCGCCTCGCAGATCGGGATGCGCGCCACCGACCTGACCGATCTGCTGCATGGCTGGCTCAGCACCGTCACCGTGATGATGGGCGCGCTGATCATGATCCACCATCTCGCCTTTTCGATGGCGGCGCTCCAGCTTGGATCGACCACCATCGCCCGCGAGAAGCAGGCGCGCACGTGGGAGAGCCTGCTGCTCACGGGCGTGGACGCGCGCCGCATCGTCTACGGCAAGTGGTGGGCGACCATGACCACGCTCTGGCAGGTCTACCGCCCGCTGCTGCTCCTGCGTTTCGGCGTGGCGCTCTGGATGGGACTCTCCGGCAGCCTGCAGCTTACCCCCTTTCCGCTGACCCCGCCGCTGGCGGAGATCACGCTCACCGGAGTCGTCGTCGCCGTGTTTCCGCTGTGCTACTCCGGCTTCACCGTGACGCTGGGCTTGCTGGCGTCGCTGCTGAGCAAGAGCGAGTCCACTGCCTACCGCGTCGCCTCGGCGATGCAGTTCGCCAGTTTCGCCCTCTCGCTCAGCCTGATTCTGGTCGCGCTCCTGCTGCCCTTGAACAATGTCGATCCGAATCTGGTCGCGCTGGTGCCCGCCGTGTTCGTCACCCCCATCGACGGCGGAATGCTGGCGCTGATCGATGCCATCGCCAACAACGGCTCGACCTCGTTCATCTATCTGATGGGCTTGCTGATCTGCGTGCTGATTTACGCGGGGCTGACGCTGGTGGCGCTGCGCATGGCGCGCAGCATCGCGGTGCGACAGCGCGCCCTGCCGCCGCTGTAAGCATAAGGGGATGGTGTGGGGGCACGGCGCTGCCGTGCCCCCAATATAATCGTCTGGCTCATGTTCAGAAAACCTGCGTCGTAGGGGCAGACCCGTGTGTCTGCCCTGCTTTCGGGCGAACTCATAGGGTCGCCCCCATGATCTTCACTCGTCTTGAACAGGAGCCAATCGTTTACCGCAGCGTGCCGATGGTCAGCCCAAAGCTGCCACCCGCGTCATAGCCCGAAACCTCGACCGTGTAAGTTCCGCTTTCGGTGATGTGGTAGTTGGGAATCTGCGCGTCCAGAAATGCGAGAGCGCCGTAGCCCGACCCGTTGTCGTCGTTGTCGATCAGCACGTTTCCATTCGCGTCCAGCAGCGAAATGTAGGGGTCGAAGCCCTGCGACAGCCCGCGCGCCGTGATCGTCACCCAATCGCCCGCCTGCGCGGTGAAGTTGTAGCTGTAGGTGTTGCCCGTATCCACGCTGCCCAGTTCGACATCCTCGACCGGAGGCGTGGTCGGCGCGTTAGTCGCAATCGGGTCGAGGGTCATCGTGAAGTCGCCGGAGCTGTCCTGATAGCCGCGCACGTCGATCTCGTAGCTGCCGCTGTCGGTGAGGATTAGGTCGTAGATGCGGGCATCGGTCGATTGCAGGTTAGGATCAGTGGTGCCGTAGTCGTCGTTGTCCGCGACGTACTGGTTGTTGAGGTACACCGTCACGCGCGGGTCGAAATTGGAGCTGTCCGCCTGCACGGTGATGGTGTACACGTCGCCCGCGTTACCGTCGAAATTGTAGGTATACACGGCGTTCGGCTGAACCGTCCCATGAACCACCGTCGGGGTCAGATTCGGGGAGCTGGTCGGCTGCGGCGCGGAACCGCCCCCGCTGCTGATGGTCAGCTCAAACGCGCCGCCCACCCGGTCGGACGCGGTGACTTCGACCGTGTAGGTGCCGGTCGAAGGGAGCGTGAAGTTGGCGATCTGCGAGTCGTAGGCGCCGAGATTGGGATCGTTGGAATCGTGGTCGTCGTTGCTGGCGAGCAGCGTGCCGCTGCTGTCGAGCAGCGTGGTGTAGGGATCGAAACGTCCATCGGTCGCGCGAACGGTGATAGTCACCACGTCGCCCGCATTTCCCTGAAAATTCGCGTCGTAGCTGCCATTATCGGCGATGGTCTGGTCAATCGTCTGGTTCGCCGAGGTGGAGACGGTCGCGCTGCCGCTGGAGACCAGCACTTCGACATCCCCCTGCATGGTGTCATCGACGGCGGAAACCTCGATGATGTAGCGTCCGGGCGCGTCCAGCGTCAGGTTGGCGATCAGCGAATCGCGCGGAGCGAGGTCGGTGCGGTTGGTGCGGTGATCGTCGTTGGAGGCGAGCGTCGCGCCGTTCAGGTCAAGGATGTTCAGCATCGGGTCGAGCACGTCCTGTGCTTCGAGGCTGCGCGCCGTGATGCTGACGGTTTCATTGCCGCCGGACTTGTAGCTCAGCGTCACCGGAGTAGTTCCCACCAGATGCACCGTGACCGGCGTATCCAGCTTGATCGCCTGTTCCGGCGGCGGCACGGTCGGCGTGCCCGACCCGCCGGGGCTTTCCTGTCCGCCGGTCTGCGCCAGCACCGAGGGGATACAAATCAACAGCAAGAGAAGAAGGGCAGCAGTTCGAGACAGCTTCATTTTTTTCACCTTTGAAAGCAAAGAGGCTGGCAGGATTGCCAGCCCCCCATCCCAAAACTAGGTTCCCGCGCTCAGGACGCCGGAGTCGCTTCCGGCGTCATCATCTGCACGTCGCTGGGGACTTCCACCGTCACCGGTTGATTGTAATCGCTCAGCGTCAGGTCGAGATCGCCCGTCAGCGTGCTGCTGCCCGCGTCGGCGCCGGGCACGACATTCACCTTAACCTCGCTGATCAACTGGGTGCTGGGGTCAACCAATTCGTCCACCGTGATGTCCGACGAGAAGATCGCGCCGAACAAGTCCATCATTTGCGACTGCAAGGAGTTCGACTGCTGAGTCGCAGCCGCGCCGCCCGCCATCCCAAAGCCGCCGCCGCTCGCCATCATGCTGGCGAACACCGTCGCCATCGCGTTCGAGTTCAGCAGCTTGACCATATCGACGTTGACCGTGAAATCCGCCACGCCGTTGGTGTCGGCGCGGGTGATGCTGCCGATGTAGTCGGGCGGAGTGAGCGACGAAATCATGTCCATCAGTTGGCTGGTCACGCCCGAACCGCCGAGGCTGGAGAGATCGGCGCCGGAAGCGCCCATTAAACCGAGCATGAACCCGGTCATCAGTTCCTGTGGGTCCCCACCGACCCAGCCCGAGCCATCATTGGCGTACATGGTGCCATCGACCAAGCGCAGGTTGATGGTGATCGGCGTCGTGTCCGCGCCAGAGGTCGCATTTCCGGTCAAATCGGCTTGCAGGGATACATTGCTGGGGTCGGTGCGATCCGCCGCGCCGTTTCCGGTCAAATCGACCGTGCGATCGGCGCCCATGCCCGCCGTGCTGAGCGATGCTGTGAACGAGAAGCTCACGGTATTGAAGTCAAAGCTCGTCTTGTTCGCAGACGACCACAGATCGTAGTCAGATTGGCTCAGTCCTAACGTATCCTCCTGAGCAAGAACGGCGGGCGCGATAGAAAGCACCAGCGCCAAAAGAAGAATACAGACAAAGAACTTCTTCATTGCTTGGTTTGCTCCTGAATTAACGTGATGAAATTGCGGCGAAAAAGTTTCAGTCGCCATTTTCAAGTTTACGGTCAAGATAACGGCTTGTCAAACACTCAGGTGCGTCACTCCATTTCGTGGCTGACCAGCGGCAGGCGCGGGTCGAGGCTGTGCCAGTTGGCTTTCACCCACGCATACGCCGGATCGTCGCTGTTGGCGAGCGACTGCGCCGACCCCGCCAGAAAGTTCAGGTAATAGGTGGTATAGCCGTGCGCGCTCACCACCGGGTGATAGCCCTCCGGCACCAGCACCGTGTCGTGATTCTGCGCCATCATCAGCGCGTCGATCTTGCGGTCGCCGGTGTAGACCCGCTGGTAGGCGTAGCCCTCCGGTCGGTCAAGCTTGTAGAAGTAGATTTCTTCGAGGTCGGCTTCCAGCAGCTTGCCATCCGCGTCCACGCGATGCTGGTCGTGCTTGTGCGGCGGGTAGCTCGACCAGTTCCCGCCCGGCGTGTACACCTCCACACAGACCAGCCGCTGGCAGGGAAAGCCGGGCGGAATAATGCTGTTGATCTGGCGCGAGGCGTTGCCGCCGCCGCGTAGTTCGATGCTGCTCTCGGCGGGCGTGACCAGCCGCGCCGGGTGATCTTCTTCGGTGGGCACCCAGCACGACGCGATCTCCACCCCGTCGGTGAGCGCCTGCACCTCGAAATCGACCCCGCGCGACAGATAGAGCGCGTAGGGCATCCCGCTGAACACGTCGTGCCGCCGCCCCACCCGGTCGAAATCGCCCTGACTGGTGCGAATCGCGCAGATGCCGCCGAGGATCACGTGGGCGTATTCGTACTCTCCGGTCGAATCGCGCCACGTCTCGCCCGCGCTGAGCCGCCGCGCCGCCATGTTCAAATACTGCCATCCCGCCTGCGCCGCCGAGACTTCCGCGAAAACGCCCGCGCCGCCTGTGTCTTTGGAATGGATCAGCATGGTTTCGGCTGTGTACTGCATCGCTCCGCATCCCTTCTCAAATCCATCTATGCAGGCATGATTGTAGCCCACATCTTGGCGTTCTTGGCGTCTTGGCGGTTTATCTTCTTTTTTAGTTCTAAGCCAGAGTTCGACAGTCGCGTGAATTGGAGATAGTAGAGTGCGCCGCTGTGAAGGAATGGTGTAGGGGCGAGGCGTGCCTCGCCCGTTTTGACGAGACATTCGACTACTGGCTTAGATTTGGAGGAATGTAGCGCGCGAGTCTTTTACTCAGCACTGTCTTTTTCAAACAGCCGCATCAGCTTGAGCGCGATCTGGAGGTTGGTTCGCACCAGCGGATCGCCCAGTTTCGCCCCGCAAATCTCGTCGATGCGCGCCAGCCGATAGTTGAGGGTGCTGCGGTGGATGCAGAGCAGGTCTGCCGTCTTAACGCCGTTGCCGCCGGTGTCCAGATAGACTTCCAGTGTGTGGAACAGGTCAGCCTGCTGCTCAGCTTGCAGGCGGTGAAGCGCTGGGACGTAAGGGTTGGCATCGAGCGCGCCTGACCCCGCGCGGTAGAGCGTGTGCAAATAGCCAAGCTGGTCGAAGTAGACGGTTTCGTCCGGGTTGCCAAGCTGCCGGGTGATGGTGAGCGCATCCCGACACTGCCCGTAAGCCACCGCCACCCCCTCGACGCCGTGCTGGATGCCGCTCACGGCGATGCGGACGCTCCCCGCCTGCGCGTGCAGGTCTGCTACCAGCGCGGCGAGGTCGAGCGACGCCTGCGCCAGCACCAGCACCTCCCCGGCGAACTGCCCGATGATCACGCGCCACTCGGAGCGGTTGATCCGGCGGTAGAGCGGCAGCAGCTTACCGCGCTCCTGCTGTTCAATCATCAGCATCACGAACGGCTCGCTCACGTCCACGCCGTAGCGCAGTGCTTGATCGGTCAGCACCGCCTGCCTGCCGCCCTCGATCAACTGCGCCAGCAAGCCGCCCTTGAGCGAGGCTTCGGCGCTTTGCAGCGCCTCCTGATGCAGCAGCATCAGCGCGGCGATGGTCGCGCCGCTTTCAATCGCCAGCGCGTCCAGTTCCGAGATCGGGCGGTCGTCGGCGATGATCCAGACGTAGCCGTAAATGGTGCTGTGGACGACGATGGGCGCGAGGATACGCTCCATCTCCAAGCCCACGTCGGGCATCTGCGGGATGTGAACCGGGCGCAGCGTCCGCCGAATCTGCCCCAGAATCCCGCGCTCTTCCAGCGCATTGACCAAGCGCGGATCGGTGTGTCCCTCGCTGAGCGTGTAGCGCCGCGCCTCGTCGATGTCGGCGATGTTGTGCGCCGCCAGCGCCTCGAAGCGCTCGCTCTCGATGCTGATCGACTGACCGACCAGCCCCGCCAGCGTCACCGCCAGCCGCTTGAGGTCGCCGCCGTCCAGCACCAGTTGAGTCAGCGTGCGGTGAATGGTGAGCGCGCGTTCCAGCAGCGCCATGTTGCCCTGCGAGATACGCTCGTTGGTGGCGCGGGCGATGTCCACGAACCGAGCCTGAAACGGGATTTCGATCAGGGGGAAATGATTGCGCTCGGCGACTTCGCGCAGGTAATCCGGCGCTTGATTGACGTAGCGCCCCACTGCCAGCGCCAGCCCCGCGACGCCTTTATCCGCCATCGCCTGAATGTACTGCCGCTGATCGGCGGGGTCGGTGGGCATGTTGATCATGGTCGTGAGCACCAGTTCGCCGCCGTTGAGCCAGTTGGGGGCATCCGGCACGCTGGCGACGTGAACCCAACCCACCGGGTGGCTCAGTCCGTCGCTCCCGGCGACCACCTTCGCGCCCTTGAGTTCGTCCAGTTCCAGCGTATCCGCAACCGTCAGCATTTCACGCCTCGTTTCCGAGTGCCGATTATACTGCGCTGATCGGCGCGGCGTCAGATGATGTTTGTCAGAATCAATCGGGGCGACCCGGCTTGACCGAGTCGCCCCGACGAAAGGCAGAGGCGGATGGCGCAAGCCGCTAGCCGATAACCGGCTACCACCTCGAAAGACCCGGCGTCGCAGTCGGTGCTGGTCGGCGTACCGTCGTAATCCTGCGGGCGGGTCACGCCGTTCTGGTCTTCGGATACCGAAGCGCAGTCCACGCTGTCCACCGCATTGCTGGAGCCGCTGAGCGCATTGGTGCGGGTCATGCCGCCGTGATAGTCCGCCGAGCCGAGGTCGCTGGCGGAAATCAGCCCGAAACCGGCGCAGGAGCTATCGTCGCTGTAATTCCCGCCCTGCGAGTTGACGCTGCCGGAGCAGTCCGGCGACGATCCCGCGATGATCGAGTTCTTCAGGTTGACCGATCCGCCGGGCGCGGCGATGCCCGCCGACCCCGTGTTTTGGTAGACCGTCGTGAACGTGAGCGTCGAAGTCCCAGCCGCGTTGTAAAGTCCGCCGCCCGCGCCATCGGCAGTATTGGTCGAAATCGTGCTGTTGAGCAGGGTCAGCGTCCCATTGTTGAGGATGCCGCCGCCGATGCCGAACGCGCTGTTGGCGTAGAAGGTGGTCTTGTAGAGCATCGCGGTTCCATCATTGTTCAAGCCGCCGCCAGCAGGCGAGGTATTGGAGTCCACCTCGACGTTGTTCATGGTCAGCGAGCCACCGTTGTAGATCGCGCCGCCGCCGCTGCCGCTTCCTGCGCCCTCGATGATCACGCGGTTGATCGCCAGCGAGCCGTCGTTGTAGATCGCGCCCCCCATACTGTTGCCCTCATAGCCGCCCTGCACTATCGCGTCGTTGAGGGTCAGGCTGCCCGCGCCGCTGACGTGGAAGAAGCGCTGCTCCACGTCGCCGCTGGTGATTTGCGAGCCGCTGCCGTTGATGATGATCACGCTGGTGATCGACGGCATGGCGTTGTAACCGTCAGTCGAGTCGCTGTAGCCGTTGAAGGTATAGCTCGAGTTCGGACTCAGGTTGATGGTGTCCGCGCCCGGATGACACAGCTCGTCGTTGGCGGCGTTGATCGCGTCGATCAGGGTATCCACGTCGCCCGGCGGAACCGTCACCGGGAACACGAACGAGTTGCAGGGCGGCGGCGTATCGGTCGGCGTCAAAGTCGCGGTCGAGGTGAAGGTTTCCGTCGGCGTGAAGGTCGCCGTTGACGTGAAGGTCTCGGTTCGGCGTGAGCGTCGGCGAGGGCGTATCGCTGGGCGTGAAGGTCATCGACGGCGTATAGGTCGGCTCGCCGGGCTTCTGGGTCGGCACCGTGGTGTGGGTCGAGGTCGGCGGTGGTGGCGGCGGCTGGGTGTCGGTCGGCACCAGCGTGAAAGTCGGCGTGAAGGTCGAGGTCGGCGGCAGGATGATGCCCGGCTGCGGACGCGGCGTATCGGTGAAGGTGGGCGTCAGCGTCGGCAGCGTGATCGGCAGAGAAATCGGGTAATTGAGCATCATGCCGTCAAACATGCGGAACTCCTCCACGTCGCTGACCATCACCGGGCGGGACGGCGACCATGGACAGGCGGCGAAGGTATGGCGGTCGTTGGGCTGCCCGTCGTCGCCGAGATTTTCCGGCGCGGAAAGACAAACGAAGCTGGTTTCGCCCGTGTTCAGCACCACCTCGTGATCGGTATCTGGATCAAGCACTACGTGACCGTCCAGCACGATCATCTGCATCAACTGCGTGACCATGCCGATGTCGCCGTACTGCTGGGTGAGATACTGCTGCGTCATCGCATCGACCGGCAGCAGATACAGCGCGATGGTCGATCCCAGCCGCATATTGGCGCCGTTCGCTTGAATGTCCACTGTGAGGTTCTGCGGACCCTGCACCACCAGCGCGTTCGGCGCTTCGGTACACTGGGTCCCGGCGATGCTGGTGCGAAAGTAGAACGCCTGCATCGGCGTGTGGGTGTCCGCGCCGATCACGGGCAGCGCATTCAAATCGTCACTTGATGAAATCACCTGCCGCGTGACCCAGCCCGGCGTCCCGGCGTAGACCACCCGTACCCACTGCTGATCCGTGCTGATGGCGTCGGCGGTCAGCGCAGTGTCCATCGGGACGCTGCCGACCACCTGCGCGCTCAAATCCGGCTGGTAGTACAGATCAGCGCCGATCTGGAACTGCACGCTGGCGGTCGCCCCGGTCTGGAAGGCTTGATCCGGCGCGACGGCATTTTCGACTTGGGTATCGCCCAGCAGCATAAAGACCACGCTTTGACCGGGCAGCGTATCCGGCAGATTCGCCTGCACGCTGAGCAGCGCAACCCCCCATTCGTTCATGACTTCGTTCATCGGGGACGTATTCACGTTTTCCAGATCGATCAGGTGGGCGCGGTCGCTCGGCGCGGTGAAAAAGCCGACCGGCTGCGGCTCGCTGAAGCTGGCTTCCACGTTGTTGAAGCCGTAGCAGGCGCTGTTGCGATCCAGCGCCCCGCAGTTATCGCCCACCGCGTTAATCGCCTGCTGCACTAAATCGGGACAGGTCACGAGATTCTGCGCGAAGCCCACGTCGAACACCAACACGAACATGGCGATCAGCGCGGCGAGGTGAAGGTGCATCGTTCTCTCCTTAGGGTGAATCCGGGGTTGAGCCAGCATAAAGGATTAGGGACAGTCCTCGCAATCTTCCTCCGGCGGCGCGCCGCTCCGCACCTCCGCGTCGATCCGCTCGATAACCGCGTCCGCCAGCGCCAGCAGCGCTTGCGTCGCCGGGGAATCGGGGTCGGAGAGCGGCGGCTCGCGCCAGTTCTGGCGGATCAGATGTGGGTGGAACGGCACCGACGCCAGCACCCGCGCGCCGTTGTACGCCGCTTTGCCTTCCGCCGGAGCCGGGTACAGCTCGATCAGTTCGCCGCAGTTGGGGCAGACCACGTGAGTCATGTTCTCGACCACGCCCAGCACCGGGACTCGGCGCGCGCCCAGCAGATTGACCAAGCGCCCGTTGTCCAAGTGCGCCAACTGCTCCCGCACCGTGATCAGCAGCGCGCCATCCACCAGCCCGGATTTCAGGAAGGTGAGCAGCGGCTCGCCCGTGCCCGGCGGCATGTCGATCAGCACCACGTCGGCGTCGTCCCAATCGACCCGCCGCAGCAGCACGGCGATGATCTGCCCGGCGGCGCTGCTCTCCGGCGTGATCGCCTGATCCTCGCCCACCAGCAGCGCCATCGACATCAGCTTGATCCCGTAGCGCTCGAACGGCTGAAGCGGGCGCAGGTCGAGCGCGTCCGGGCGGGCTTCAATCGGGAAGAAGGTCTCGGTCTGCCTGCCTTCCGCCAGCTTGCGCCGCTGGCGAATCCCCAGCAGCGCCGGGATGTCCGGCCCGTACAGGTCGGCGTCGAAGATGCCGACTTTCTTGCCGCGAGCGGTCAGCGCCGCCGCGAGGTTGACCGTCATGGTCGATTTGCCCACGCCGCCTTTGGCGCTGATCATCATCAGCGCGTAGCGCGCGGTCGAGAGTGAGAAAGGGTTCGCGTTCATTGGCGATCAGCGTCCTGTCGCTCTATTTCCGTTCGATCACACCCACCGGCTTGAGCAGGCTCCGGTCGAATTGATCCAAGCCGTCCTCGCCGACCCGTTCCAATTCGGCGCGTACCTGCGCGGCGTCGGCGCGAAGCTGCGCTACGTCGATACCCTGACATACGTCCGGCAGCGGTGCCAGCCATTGAATGCTGCGCAGCAGCATCTTGAGCGCGCCCCGCCCATTCCCGCGCGTGATCTGGTAGTAGGCGATGCCCACTTGCAGCACGCCCTGATACAGTGAGCGCACCGGGCCCGGCTCCTGCATCCACAGCGCCTCGAATGCGTCGTGCTGCTCGTGGTATTCGCCCTTATTGAACTTATGCACCGCGTCCAGCGCTTCCGGCGGGAGCGGCTGGTCGCATTGGCGATCCAGTTCCGCCAGCTCCGCCGAATCCGGCACCCGCGCCAATTCGGTGAGCAGCGTGGGCAGCGAATTGATCAGCTCGCCGCGCCCCAGCGTGAGGTTCGCACCGCTGCGCAGCGCCTCGTCCCGCCGCTTCGGATCGTCGGTGATCACCACCACCGGAATCCGCCGGGTCGCCGGGCTGATCTTGGGCGTGGTCGTCCAGAAGCGCCAATCCGCATCGGCGCCGTCCACCAGAATCAGCGCCGCGCGTTGATCGGCGAGCCGGGTGACGTAGTGAGTCGGTTCTCGGTATTCGAGCGGCTCGGCGTCGTAGCCGCGCAGCGCAGCGCTGACTTCGCCGCCCCACGCGGGCGATCCCGCGATCACGATGGTGGTGGTCATGCCAATTCCTCGATCTGCACCTGTTCCAGCACCAGCGTTTGCTCCTGATCCACCGGGACGATCCCAAAGCCGAGCCGTCCCTGCGGCGTGACTACCGCGTATTGGTTATCGATCCACGCGACGAACCCGGCGGGTCCGCGCGGCGCGCAGGGCGCTTCCAGCATCAGCGCCTCATCGACCCGGAAGACCGCCCGATCAGTGCCCCAGTCCAGTGTATAGGTGTGACGCTCGGTGAGCAGCGCAGCATCGAGCAGCTTCTCGGCGATTTTGAGACGGCGCTGAATGACCGGGTACAGTCTAGCGTAGACCGACGGAATTCGCATCAGCAGCGCGGTGGGCAGCGCCGCCAACCCCAGCGCCAACGCGACCCCGCGCCGCGCGTCGATGGTCGCGGCTTTCCAGCCGAAGCCCGGCACGCCGTAGGCCAGCGCCATGTCGCTGGGCGGGGCGGAGAAGAAGAACCACGCCGCCTGCGGCAGATGCGGCAGCCGCTTCGAAATCCGGCGAAAACGGATGATTCCAGAAGCCGAAGCCTGCCGTGCCCTTCAGCGACCTGCCCTCTGCCCGCGCGGTCACGCTCATGCGCAGCGGCGGTCGCCAGCGAAAGCGAAAATCGGCGTAGCTGTAGTCGGCGATCTGCGCGTTGCTGTAGATACCCTGCTCGTGGCGAATGCTCATGCGCAGCGCGCCCGGCGTGGGCGTGACCGTCCCGCGCCCGATCTCGGTCACTTCCCAGACCGGGTTCAGCCCGTCGGTGAAGTCGTCTTGGATGCGGACTGTCGTCATGCTCACCTTTCGCACAAGTGTTCTAAATCGCTATAGATAACCACCCATTCATGGAGTATAATACGTCTTGAAACGGGCAAGAGTGAGGGAATTCCGCTTTGGAAATCACATGGTATGGATTGAGTTGTTTTCGCATCGCTGAGCGCGGGCGTATCACCGTCGTCACCGATCCGTTCTCCGACAGCATCGGCATTCCGTCGCCCAAGCTGAAGGGCGACATGGTCACTATCAGCCACGACGAGCCGGGACACAACTTCATCGAGGCAGTCAAGGGCGATCCGCACGTGCTGCGCGGACCCGGCGAATACGAAATTGGCGGCGTGTTTGTCACCGGGGTCGCGCTCCACGACCCGGAATCCAACCGCCAGAACGTCGCTTACCTGTTTGACTACGACAACCTGACGGTTTTGCATCTGGGCGATCTCTCGCATGTTCCCGATCAGTCAGTGGTGGAAGAATTGGGTCAGGTCAGCGTGCTGCTGGTGCCGGTTGGAGGCGGCAAAAGCTTGAAGGCGGCGCAGGCTGCCGAGGTGGTCGCTCTGGTCGAACCCTACTTCGTGGTGCCCATGCACTACGATCTGCCGGGCGTGAACATCGAGCTTGATCCGCTGGAGAAGTTCCTGAAAGCAATGGGCGTGAGCAAAGTACAAGAATCGGATACACTTAAGGTATCGGCAGCCGACACGCCGGAGCAGCCTCAAGTTGTCGTTCTTACGCCTCAGGTGCAAAGTTAGGGAGCAAGTCGGCATGAGCGTGAAATTGCTAATGAACTGGGACATCAAGCCCGGACGCGATCAGGAATATTTCGAGTTCGTCGTTCGGGAGTGGGTACCGGGCATTCAGCGGTTGGGGCTTCAGCCTACCGGGGCGTGGTATACGGTCTACAGCCGGAACAAGGAAGCGCCTCAGATGATGACCGAAGGCATCACCAAAGACCTTGACACCATGCGCGGCATCCTCACCAGTGAGGACTGGCTGTCGCTGCATGGCAAGCTGCAAGAGTACGTCAACAACTACACTCAGAAGATCGTCCACGTGACCGGGGGCTTTCAACTCTGAGCGGGTCTGAGCGAATAAGATAAGCGTGGGGGCGCGTCGGTTCGATGCGCCCTCTTGATTCCCGGAGGACGAAGGGTTGGATCAATCCCGCCGCTGGCGGAACGGGCTGCAAATCGCGCTGCTGCTGGGCGGGCTAGCGCTGGTGCTGTTCCTGCTGCTGCCGCGAAGCGCCGCGCGGGTCACGCCGCAGAACCTCGATCAGCTTCACGAAGTCCTGCGCTTGGCAGGCGGAGCCGAAGGTTCTCCGCCCAGCCAGTTGAGCCTGCAAGCGAATACTCTGCTGGTGACATCCGGCTACGCCGACGATCTGTGGCGGCTGGATACGGGCGCGCGGCGCACGATGAATCTGCAAGACGCGGGCGGCTATACCCCGCTGGTGTTCTTCAGCGACGGTCGTCCGATTGCCGCCTTTCAGGATTGGGCGACCAGCCTGCGCTTTCTGGACTTAGAAACCGGCGCGCCCATTCAACAGTTCAGCACCAGCACCACCGACACCTACGGCGCGGACTGGAACCTGAATCCCGCCGCCGACCTGCTGGTCTACCGCGACGGCGAGTCTGGGCTGATCGCCGCCGACCTGTGGACAGGCGATCCGCTATTCCGCATCGACGCGCCGCCGCCCTACAACACGCGCCGCCCCAACCCGACTTTCAGCGACGATGGATCGCTGCTGGCAGCCTCGTTGATCGACGACAACGGCGGGAACGGCATCAGCTTCAGCAGCTTCGTCTGGGACGCCGCCAGCGGCGCGCTGCGGCTGCATCTCGGCGATTTCCCGGTGGGCGCGTCGGTCGATTCGCTGCGTTTCAGTCACGACGGCAGCCTGCTGGCGGTCGGCGGCGGCATCTTCACCGACCGCAAAAGACCAGCATCATTCAGCTATGGGATTTGACCAGCGGGCGCTTGCTAACCACCGGCTACGGCGGCGGGTTATCGGTGCAGCGGCTCGCCTTCACGCCCGATGATCGCACGCTGGCGGCGCAGGGCTATGGCGACGTGTGGCTGTGGGATGTGCGCGAGGGGCTGGATCAGCCGCGCCTGTATTTGCAAGGGGACGGCAACTCGCAGACCTACGACGCAATGGCGCTGAGTCCCGACGGCGCGCTGCTGGCGCTGGGCGCGCCCGGCGGCGACCTTCAGCTTTACGACATGGCGTCGGCGCGGCTGCTGAAGTCGTTCCACGCCCATGCCGTCCGGGTCGCCGACCTGATCTTCAGCGCCGACGGTCGCCTGCTGATCTCTGCCGGGAACGATAACAGCGTGCGCTTCTGGGGGCTTGGCGATTTCCAGCCGAAGGCGGATCACGCCGCTGAATCCGCGCTCCCCGCGCCGATCCTGACGCCGACCGCCCCCTATACGCCGTGATCACGGTTTAGCGGCGGGGAACCGGCTTGTTCTTCGGCTTCAGCCCACCGAGCAGCGTCAGCGCCAACTGCCCGCACAGCATCCCAAACACCGGGATCAGCAGCGCCGCCTGCACCACCCACCCGACCAGCAGGATCACGCCCAGCACGGCGAACACCAGATCAGCCGCCAGCGCCGCCAGCCACCACTGCACCACTTGGTCGAGGTGCTGGCGCAGGGTCTCGAACAGGAAGCTGAACTCAAAGAACACGTTCAGGCGCGGGTCATCGACGTACCGCCCGACTCCCAGCGCCAGCATCGGCAGCATCGCCAGATTGTAGATCAGCAGGATCGGGAACAGGCAGCAGCCGAAGGCAAGCGCCAGCGTGCTGCCGACAAATCCGCCGCCGAGGTTCTGAAGCACGACGCTGCCCACGCAGCCCAGCACCAGATTGGGCAGGCTGTAGACCACGAAGGCGGTCAGCACGTTGAAGCCGCCGGAGAGGTAGTGGTTGAAGTCGTCCCATTGGGGCATCGGGTACTGCACGCCCAGCCGGACGTTGCGCACCAGCTCGACCATGTAGCCCAGCAGCGCCGCCCAGCCCAGCAGCCCCACCAGCACCGGAGTCAGCAGCGCCGAGACCGCCGTCAAAATCGCGGTGATGGCGATCTTGTTGAGCCACTGCGGGTCGTCAAACACGTAGGTGAACGCGCGCATGATGTCCATAGCCGGCATTGTACGCGAAATTCGCGCGCGCGGCGACCCCTTCTAGCCCGCGTCCAGCGCGGTCACGTAGGCGTTGAGGTCATCGACCGTCATCGCGCCGTATTTCGGGTAGCGCACAATCCCCTGCCGGTCGATCACGAAGGTCACGGGCAGGTTGAAGATGCCGTACTTATTCGCCGCCGCCGCGTCCGGGTCGAGCAGCACGGTCAAGCCGGTGACGCTGTACTCGTTGAGGAAGGTCTCGACTTGATCGGCGCTCTCCTGCACGTTGACCGCCAGAATTTGCGGTCCGTCCGCACCCTGCTGCGCCTGAAACGCCTGAAACGCCGGGAGTTCCTTCTGGCAGGGCGTACACCACGTCGCCCAGAAGTTCAGGAACACGATCCGCCCGCTGTAGTCGCTCAGGCTGACGGTCTTGCCGTCCAGCGTATTGAGCGTGAAGTCGATCATAGGCGAATCCGCGACCGCTTTGGGCGGCGGCAGCGTGACCGGCATGGGCGTCGCGTCGGCGGCGATAGTGGGCGCGCTGCTGGCAATCACCACCGCAGCCGCGACCAAGCCCAGCAGCGGGAAGATCAGAAACAGCATCAGCGCCGGAGACGGGCGACTTCCGCTTCTCTTCCGCGCTTTCGCTGCGTTCGGTTGCTTTCCGCTGCCATGCTGCTTGTGCCTTCCATTCACAACTAGCTTCATCAACGTGATCCGTAGGGGCGAGGCATGCCTCGCCCCTACCCATGCCTTCTTGTCTGCTACGGTATCCAGCGCGGCAGGAAACCATCGTCCCCGACCTTCTGCCCCTCGCCGCTGCTCACGTTGATCGTCCAGATTTCCGGCAGCGCGTTCGGGTTGGGCTGGAGATTCGCGTCCAGTTCCGGGAAGCGCTGAAGCACCAACTGCGTCCCGGTCGGATCCCACCAGAACAGCAGATTCGCATAGCGCGGGTCGTCGGTCACGGTCGTGATCTGCCGGGTCTGCATGTCCATCACCACCACCTGCGAGTTGCTGCGCGAATCCTCGCGCGCGATGGCGACCTCTTTCCCGTCAGGACTCCACGCCGCCCGCTGGTCATTGATCGGCTTATCCGGGTCGGTGATGGCGGAGAACTCGCCCGTGCTCACCGTGAACAGCCGCAGCTTGTTGAGCATCCCGCCAGTCGGGTCAGCCTCCAAGTCCGGGTAGATCAATTGGTTGCCATCCGGCGAGAGCGCCCCCGACGTGCCCGATTCGCTGGTGATGGCATTGATCTTGCCGCTGTTGAAGTCGTAGATCAGGATCGATGACGATCCGCGATCCACCAGCGCGATCCGGCTGCCGTCGGCTGACCACTGCGCCTCGTAGCCGAGAATCTGGTTCTCCTGAAACAGCGGCTGAGTGGTCGCGGGCGTGCTGGTCAAATCCAGCAGCCAGATACGCGGCGGGCTGTTGCCGAACTGGGGATCATTCTCGACCCGCTCGTAGGCGATCATCTTGCCGTCTGGTCGCCAGACCGGGGCGCTGCACAGCGCGTTCTGGCAGTTGGTCAATTGCTGCAAGCCCCCGGTGGCGAGGTTGATCAGCTTGATGTCGCTGGTTGCGGTGATCGTGTTGGTCTCGGTGAAGGCGATGTGCGTCCCATCCGGGCTGACTGCGAAATCGACAATCCCGCTGGGACTGTTGGTCAACTGGGTCGGATGACCGGGGTCGGTTGGATCGACCACCCAGATGTTGTGAGGACCGCCGTCCGCCGGGTACAGGTAGGCGACCCGCGGAGTCCGCACCGTGAAGCTGAACTGGAACTCGGTTAGCACCGAGCGCCCACTCTGGCTGACCGCGCCCGGCTCCAGCGAGACGGTGTAGCTGCTGCCCGGCGCGAGCGCCTGTGACGGCTGGAAACTCATGGTCGCTCCGCTCCAGCTAAAGCTGCCTTCGAGCGCGGGCTGGGTCTGAAAATGCGTCTGCGCGCTGTCATGATCCATGGTCTCGTTGAAGCGGATGGCAATCGTGCTGGTGCTGTGCGCCTCGCCCAGCGGCGCGACCTCGCTCAACTGCACGCCTACCCGGTCGCCCAGCAGAATGGTCGCGCCGATCAGCGCCAGCAGCACTGCTATCACCCCGATCACGGCGCGGTCGAGCGACGTGAGTGAAAAGCGCCGGGTATTGAGGGCTTCGGACTGAATTGGAACTTCCGGTTGTTCGCTTACTGCCATTGAAAAAGTTGCTCGCGGCTTGCTTCAAGGATGTATTCGTTCACGGATACAGATATGGATGTTCCGGCTCCTCGACCCGGTCGATGCTGGCTGCCTGCAACACTGGCACCTGATCGCCTGCGAAGCTGCCCAAGTTGAACGTCCCCTTGACCTCGACCCACTGCCCCTGCGGAAAATCCGCGCTCTGGCTCGAATACACGGGCAAGCCAATCGCGCTCGCATCGGCGACGCAGCAGGTGATGGCGAAGCGCGCCACCATGAAGGTGTTCGCGTCATAGCCCGGCTCGGTGTAGACGAAGCCGATCACGTCGGCGTTCTGCCCGTTGAACTGGCTGTAACTGCCGTCGTTGAAGGCGCGCAGCCAGTCCAGCACGTTGCGCTGCTCCGGCGGCACGTTGAATGACTGGGTATTGCCCACCGTCGCCGACGAGGACAAGCTCACGCCGCCGGAGACCGCTTCCGCGCCCAGCGGCTTCGAGGGAATCAGCACGCCCAGCGCCAGCGGAACCGCCAGCAGCGCCAGCACGCCCCACGAGAGCGGCGCGTGTTCGTGATCGTGATGATCCTCGTCCTCGTCGTGATCGTGGTCGCGCAGCAGGTGGATCACGCTCAGCCCGCCGAGGATCAGGAACAGCGCCGCCGCCACGTAAGACAGCCACGCGAAGCGCGCGTTCACGTAGTTGAGGATGTTCCCGGTGGCGATGTTGTAGACGAAGTACAGCCCCAAGCCGATCAGCAGCAGCGCCTTGAACCACAGTTGCAGCGTAACGTTGCGCTGGTCGTGTTCCTCGTCGTGATGATGTTCATGCTCGATCTCGTTCTCGTGTTGATGAACGGAAATTGCGTCCATGCCCACGCTCCTGTTCAGCAAGTTTTTGTAGGGGCGAGGCGTGCCTCGCCCTCAGTCCTAAAACCCAACGTTCAGATTGATCCAGATGCCGATCAGCATGGTCATCAGCAGCGGCAGCAGGATCAGGTACAGGACGGTGCGGCGCTTGTACACGCTCAGGAACATCAGCGTGCTTTTTACGTCCACCATCGGCCCGAAGGTCAGGAAGGCGATAATCGAGCCAGCCGTGAAGGTTCCGGTGAACGCCAGCGCGAGGAACGAGTCCACCGTCGAGCAAACGCTCAGCACAAAGGCGAGCGCCTGCATCACCAGCACCGAGATCACGGGCCCCCGTCCCAGCGCCAGCAGCACGTCCTGACTGATCAGGGTTTGCATGGCAGCCGCCAGCAGCGAGCCGAAGATCAGGTAGCGCCCCATATCGTAGAACTCGTCGCCCGCCGAGAGGATCGCGCCCCGCAGCCCGACCAGCAGCGGCTTGCGCGGCGCACGCGCGTACAGCGGGATCACGTCGCCCACGCCGTCGCCGCCCATCACCGGGATCACGGTTGAGGGGCGCAGCACGTCCTGCGGACGCCCGGCGAAGGCGAACACCAGCCCCACCGCCAGCGCGACCACCGCCGTGAACGCAAACCGCCCGATCAGCACGGGACCAAAGCCGAAGGCGACGTAAGTGCTGACCAGCGCAATCGGGTTGATCGCCGGAGCCGCCAGCAGGAAGGTCACGCCCACCGACATCGGCAGACCCTTCACGTACAGCCGCCGCACCACCGGCACCACCCCGCACTCGCAGACCGGGAACAGGAAGCCCATGAACGTCCCCGCCAGCGTCGCCAGCACCGGATTGCGCGGAATCCAGCGGGCGATGTCGTCCGGGCTGACGAAGTTGTCGATCAAGCCGGAGGCAACCGTACCCAGCAGCAGGAACGGGATCGCTTCGATGAAGATGCCGAGGAATCGGGTGGCGAAGATATTCAGGATGGTCGGCAGATCGTTGCCGGTGCCGATCAGCGCCAGCAGCAGGACAATCGCCAGCGCCAGCCCGATCACCAGCCAGATCAGGCGGCGCAGCGGGTGTTTCGCTTGCGCAGCAGCAGTGGACAACGATGCCCTCGCGTCAACTCAGGTTGCCGATGGACGCTTATTGTAGCAGATGATTCCTTGCGCGGATGAGTAGGCGGTTAATTTTCGGGCGGCGCGGGCAGGAAGCGCAGCCTTGCCGGGCGCGCTCCCTGTTGCTTGTCTGTCGATTACTTTGCTGCGGACATCGGTGCGTCGAGGAAGGGGGTGACGGCGGATACCATCGCCGGTGACGAGAAGATGGTGTAATGTGTAACACCCGGCAAAATGGCAAGCCGCGCGTTCGACATGCCCGATCCGTCCCAGCCACCATCCGCCTTGCCGCCGCCGAGCAGTTCGAAGCACTCGACCGCGTGCGAGGTGCGAACATTATCGGCATCGCCGACGACGAGCAGCGTGGGCGCTTTGATCGCGGCCACGCCCGACGACCAGTCGTAATCCTTGACCAGCAACTGACCCAGCTTGGTGAGTAGGACGGACCAATCTTCGAGCCGGGGCGCGATCTGAGCATATTGTTGGTACATGGGCGTCTGCTTCATCGGCTCGGCTGCCGCCGGACCCATCTGCGCCATGCCCGCCAGAACTTCGGGATACCAGCCGTCTCGTCTAAAGGGTGTCGAGACGAGTACGAGCTTGCGCACGAGTTCCGGGTGACGGATGGCGGTTTGCAGAGCGACACCTCCGCCGAGTGAGTAGCCCATCACATCCGCTCTCGTGAAGCCGAGGTGCTTGATCAGCCCGGCGATGTCGTCCGCCATCGACTCGAATGCGAGCGGACGATCAATGTCGGCGGTGCGCCCGTGCGCCTGCAAATCGACGCCGATGACCTGACGACCTTGCGCCAGCATCGGCAGAACTTCACCGAACATTTCGATAGCGCCGACGCCGCCGTGCAGTAGGATCAGTGGATCGCCTGTGCCATAAGTTTCGTAGTAGAGGTTGATTCCGTTGACGGCTGCGTAGCTGCCCTTGACGTTATTCATTTGGATTCCTTTCGTATAGATAATCGAACGGTTGTCCGTAAATCTGACCTCACGAGTCAGTCTTTCCGCACAGCGATTGCCAGCGCTTCGCCAGCCAATCGGGCATTGAGCCGCTTCAAATCAGAGCGTTTCCAACACGGTGAGGAAATCGAGCGCGCTCACGATCTTTGTCGTCTCGTGCTGCTTCAGCACCAGTAGTTCATGGTCCTCGCTGACCAGATAATCGGCTTTCGCGGCTTTCGCGCAGGCGAGAAACACGTCGTCTTTAGGATCGCGGGAGACTGCCCGTATATCCTTTGCGTCCAGCGAAATGCGTCGCGCGCGTCCAAGCGTCAGTTTTACATCTTTTACCGTTGCATCGGTGATCTGTGGAAACTTAGCCCGGATTCTAGAGCGGCTCAACACGTCTAGGATTTCACCTTCAATACGGTCAGAAACAAATAGAACATAACTGGATGTCCACTGAGCGAATAACTTGCCGCATATGGACTGCGGGTTGATAGCCGCGCGCAGATAAATCTGGGTATCGAAAACAACTCTAAGGCTTTCGCTCACGACGGACTTCTTCGATGGCGTCGTCGATGATCTGGTTCACTTCTTCTTCCGTCATGCCCTTCGCTTCGACTTCAGCGCGCACCGGAGCGAACAGATCGTACAAATCTTTCGCCCAAGCCGACCCGCTGTCCTTGGCGTTCAATTGTTCAACCAATTCCTCAACTTTTTCGAGGCTCTGCGGCGAAAGCTCGTCAATCAACTTGTGAAGCTGCGCTTTATCGACCATCTTGCTTGTTCTCCTCACCTGCCTCCATCCTAGCATAGATTTCAGTCCCTCAGCGCGGCAATCGCCCCTGCCTCATCCGCTGCACGCGCTGGCGGGCGTCAGCGACAGCCCGATCACGTAGTGGAAAGCGTGAGTGGTGCTGTGCCGGGTGGTCTGCACCACCTCCGACCCGTCCATCGTGATGATGCGCGATCCATCGGTGGCGGCGTCGCTGAGGCGGTAGATGCCGGAACCGTCGTGATGCTCATTGCTGAGCGCGAGGTCGTACTGGTATGCCCACGTGCCCCCTCCCGCGCCGGTGGGCGTGAAGTGGAGGATAGTGGTGGCGGTGGTCATCCGCATGGTGATGTCGAACGGCTGATCGACGGTGCAGAGCAGCCCATCCAGCGATTCGTCGCTCAGGTTCATGACCTTGAACACCAGATACCCGGTGGCTGCGCCGTGCGGCGTCGGAGTTGGCGGGGCGAGCACCTGCGCCGAGGCGGGCGGCGCAATCGTGATCGACTCCGGCAGCAGTTGAATTGGGAGCGGCGCGACCAATGCCGGGTCGTAAGCCTGCGCCTCGCTCGGCGCGCCTGCTGCGTGCAGATCGGCGTCCAGCGGCACCGTCACCTGAGCGCCCGCCGGGACATCGACCGTCGTGCCCTCCGACGTGACCTGTCCATCGCCCTGAATCACGCTCACGGTGAGGCTGCCGCCGGGCTGCGCCTGCAAGTAGGCGGTCGATTGAAGCTGAATGTCCACGTCGTCCGCGCGCAGGTTGATCGCCCCCGCGCCGCGCGGCGCTTGAACCAGAATGCCGTCCTGCGGCGCTTGATCGCAGCCCGGCGGCGTGACCCCCGACTGGAAGTAGAAGGCTTGCATCGGCTTGAACTGCTTGGGCACGTCGATGGTATCGACCACGTTCAGGCTGCTGACCCGCCCGGTGATCGACACGACCCCCACCGACGCCCAGCCGAAGGCATCGCTGTCCGGGATGTGGATGCGAAGCCACCGGCTGTCCTCGCTGCGACCGTCCGCCGTCGTTGTGTCGCCGGAGATCAGCGTGCTGATGATAGTGCCGTCGGTGGACGGCTGGTTGCGGATGTTCACGAGGAAAGCCGCGTACACCTGAACGGTAGGCACCGGCGGCAACCGGCGCCACCGAATTCTGAATCTGCACGTCGCCGAATAGCACGGCGGTCATATTCACCATCGACACCACGTCGGGCAGATTGGCTTGCAGCTTCATCAGCACCACGCCCCACTGACCGCTGTCCAGCCCGCTCAGCCGCAGCGAATCGATGTCCACGAGGTTGGCGAGGTCGCCCGCCTGCGAGAAGCTGAAGTCCGCCACGCCATCACGGGGCGCCGCCTGCACCGAATCGCTGCCATAGCAGGCTTGATTGCGCGCGGTCGCGCTGCAAGCCTGCGCCACGCTGTCGAGCGCCTGCTGAACTATCGAGCAG
This sequence comes from uncultured Chloroflexia bacterium, assembly GCA_963814185.1. GTDB lineage: Bacteria > Chloroflexota > Anaerolineae > Aggregatilineales > Phototrophicaceae > Flexifilum. Next base: position 3,134,935 of record CAWFCF010000004.1, read on the forward strand.
GTGTCTCCTTGCGCGAGCGACCTTCGCAGGCTGGGGCTGCCGAGCAGGGCGATCAGCAGGAAGCACAACGCGGCGCAGCCGCGAAACGACCGGGGTATCAGGCGATGGCGAAACATGACCGCTCCGTTGATGAAAAGCGCAGCACCGCCCTATTATGAGTCGTCAGGGACGCGCGCGCTAATCCTTCGGCACCGCGATTGCCATCGCCTCGCCGACGTGCCGCACCTCAATCAGCTTGATTTCGGGCGGCAGATCGGGCATTTTGCGGCGCAGCTTGGGGATCAGCGCGCGCTTGAAGCCCAGCTTGGAGGCTTCGTACAGCCGCGCCGGAAGCTGCGAGACTGCGCGAAGCTCGCCGCTCAAGCCGATCTCGCCGACCACCACCATGTCCGGCGGCGTGGGCTTGTCGTAGTAGCTGGACGCCATCGCCAGCGCCATCGCTAAGTCGGACGCGGGTTCGTCGATCTTCAGCCCGCCGATCACGTTGACGAAGATGTCCTGTTCATACAGCTTCAGCCCCAGCCGCTTGATCAGCACCGCGCTGATCAGCAGCAGGCGGTTGTAATCGACGCCGTTGGGCGTGCGCCGGGGATTGCCGAAGGTGGTCGGGCTGGTGAGCGCCTGAATCTCGACCAGCAGCGGGCGGGTGCCTTCCATCGTGACCGCGATGGTGGTGCCCGGCGCGTTGATCACCCGCTCGGCGAGGAAGGCTTCCGACGGATTCGGCACTTCGATCATGCCCAAGCCGGACATCTCGAATACGCCGACCTCGCTGGTCGCCCCAAAGCGGTTCTTGACGCTCCGCAGCAGCCGGAACGCCTGAAACGGATCGCCCTCCAGATACAGCACGGTATCGACGATGTGCTCCAGCACGCGCGGTCCGGCAATGGTGCCGTCTTTGGTCACGTGCCCGATCATGAACACGCTGACCCCGGTGGTCTTGGCGAGCATTTGCAGCCGCGAGGCGCACTCGCGCACCTGACTCACGCTGCCCGGCGACAACTCGCTTTCCTCGGTGTAGATGGTCTGGATCGAGTCGATGATCAGGATGGTCGGATCGACCCGGTTGACCTGCTCGAAGATGTCGGCGAGGTTGGTCTCGGTCAGCAGAAACAGATCGTCCGCCTGCAAGCCCATCCGGTCGGCGCGCAGCTTGATCTGCTGGACGCTTTCCTCGCCGCTGACGTACAGCACCCGCCCGACGTGCAGCGCCAGCAGCGCGCTGGTCTGCAAGACCAGCGTGCTTTTGCCGATCCCCGGTTCGCCACCGATCAGCGTGATGCTGCCCGGCACGATCCCGCCACCCAGCACCCGGTTGAATTCGCCAATCGGCACAATGAGCCGCTGCCCGGCTTCTCCGCCGATCTCGCCGAGGCGCTGAGGCTGGCTCTGCGGCAGCACCACCCGCTGGCGCTTGCCGTTCCCCTTTGTGACCTCGTGGATTTCCTCGACCATGGTGTTGAACTCGCCGCACGAGGGGCAGCGCCCGAAGTAGCGCGGCGTCTGTCGCCCGCAGTTCTGGCAAACGTAGGTGCTGTGGGTTTTCGCCATGTGAAGCCTTCAGCTTTCCTAGAACATTTGTGTTAAAAGATTATAGCGCAAATCCCCCTGAAAACGAAGGTTTTCCAAAAGCGAGCAGTTTCGCCCGGTTTCGCCGTCATATAGGCGAATCCATCGTTCAAAGGAGATGATCATGCACAAGACACGCTTGAGTCTGTTCTATCTGGCGGGCTACACCATCCCCAGCGGGCTGCTGCTGCTGTTCGCGCCGCAGATCGCCTTACAGCTTCTCTTTTCCAACCGCATCGCCGATTATGGCGACATCATGCCCCGCCTCGCCGGTGCGGTGATTTTGGCGCTGGGCATGATCGTCGTGCAGGCGATTCGGCTGCGGCTGGACACGCTCTACCCCACCTTTATCGCGGTGCGAGCGGTGCTGCTCACCGTCATCGCCGGGCTGTATTTCTACGCGCACGATCCGTTCTTCATTTCCCTGTTCGTCGTGGTCGGCATCGGTTTCCTGCTGACCTCCGCAGGCTACCTCGCGGATCGGCGGGATCAGGCTGCGATCACCAGCACGGCGCGTCAAACCGCCTCCAACTGATCGGGCAGACCGAAGAAGCGGAACAGGTCGGGCGAGGAGAACACGACCATCTCCGCCAGTTCGACCCCCTCGAAGCGCAGCACGTGGATCGAGTGAGCCTGATAACCCCGGTTGTCAGGCTCATATACCGCAAATGCAGGCTGACCGTTCGCCCGAACCGCTTGGAAGCGCCAGCTTGCCGCCCCCATAAGCGGGAATATCTGCTGGACGACGAACTGACCGATAACCTCCCGCCCCTCAAACCATGCGGGCGACGGCGGCATCGACATCACTGCGTCCTGCTTCAGCATGGCGGTCAGGCTGGCTACGTCGGCGGATTCCCACGCCCGCACGTAGCGGTCGAGCGCGGCGCGCAGGTTGTCGTCCGGGGGCAGGCGGCTTGCCTGATCCACCCGGCTCTGAAGCGTCAGCCGGGCGCGGCGCAGCGCGTTGTTCACGGCGGGAACCGTCGTGTCCAGCAGCGCCGCCGTTTCGCGCGCCTGCCAATCGAGCACGTCGCACAGGATCAAAATGGCGCGCTGCCGTGCCGGGAGCAGTTGCAGCGCCACCAGAAACGCGAGCGAGACGCTTTCGCGGGCGCTGTAGCGCGCCTCCGGGCTGACCGCCGCTTGCTCGAACCAGTCGTCGGGGCACGGTTCTAACCACGTAGGCTCGGAAGACGCCGGGGCGTCGCCAGCGGGATACGGGACTCCCGGCAGCAGTCGTTTTTTGCTTTTCGATGGCGTCGAGGCAGGCGTTGGTGGCAATTTTGTACAGCCACGCGCGGATCGACGCCCGTTCCTCGAAGCTGTCCAGCCGCCGCCACGCGCGCAGAAAGGTTTCCTGCACCAAATCCTCAGCATCTTGCAGCGACCCGACGATGCGGTAGCAGTGGACCCGCAGTTCGTAGCGATAGGGGTCGGTCAACGCCTGAAACGCATCCGGGTCGCCCCTGCGAGCCGCCGCCAGATGCGTGACTTCGTTTACTTCCGCCATTCCAATACCGTCCTGATCTTTTGCCTCTGCGCGATTATAACAGCCTTGCCCCGCCCTGCTGATCCACCCACGCCCGCAGTTGATCGAGGTCGTCCGACTCGATCCCGCTGGCGAAGCGCAGCACCCGCCGCGCGATCACCGCGTCGAGGTCGTTCGGGTCGCGCTCGACCAGAAACAGCAGGTCAGCAGCGTAACGGGTATCACCGAGCGCCGCCAGCAGCGCCGCGCCAGTGGAAATCCGCAGCTCGGCGTTGGCTTTTTGATTGGCGATTTCGAGAAATTCGGCGGTCGATTCCCAGCCGGGGAGGTCGGTCATTTGGGCGTCGAGCGACTGGCGAAAGCTGAGCTTCCAGCGCGCCAGCACGCCTTCGCTCTCCGCGACTAGATCGACCAGCGCGGCGCGCAGCGGTTGGATCGCCTCGTCGGGCACGGCGCGCGCGGCGATCTGCCCCGCCAGCGCCTCGGCTTCGGCGTCGGTCAGATGCACGCCGCGATCCGCCAGCGGGCGGCGGTACTGGCGCAGCAGAATCGCCAGCAGGTCGCCCAGCGGCGCGTTCCGGTAAGCCGCCAGCCGATCAGGGAGCATGGTCGTCTCCCGGCGCGACGTAAGCCGCGAGCCGCCGCGCCACTTCCGCCGCGTCGTACTTCCCCTGCGCCACTTCCAAAATGAAGGCGTATTCGGTCTGGCGATCCCACGTGAGCCGGGAGCCGTTGACTTGCAGGAACAGGGTAACGGCGCGCTCGGCGGTGCGCTTGTTGCCATCCGCGAACAGGTGATGGTACGCCAGCGAGTGCAGCAGCGCCGCCGCCTTATCCACCAGCGTCGGGAACTGGACTTCGCCGAACACTACCAACTGCGGGCGTTTGGCTGCCGATTCCAGCAGATGCAGATCGCGCACGTGGGTGTGCCCCCCGGTGATCTCGTCGTTGAGGTTGTACAGGTCGGAGAGGGTCAGGTAGCGAACCGGCTCATTGTCGCTCAAGCGCATCCAGCAGCCCTTTCTGCTCGGCGACGATCTGGGCGATCAGCCGCATGTCGGTGTCGGAGTCGGGCGGCAGATCGTAAGGCTGCGGCTCCAGCGGAAACCACGCCGCCGCTTCCGCGACGCTCATGCCCCCTTCCGCGATCCGCAGGATCACCGTCAGCGCGTCGTCCTGCTCCCACGAGATCGCCTGCCCGTTCACGCGGAACATGAACACCACGCCCACCGTCGCCGTGCGCTTGTTGCCGTCGGTGAACGGGTGATTGCGCGCCACCGAGTGCAGCAGCGCCGCCGCCTTCTCGCGCAGGGTTGGGTAGGCGTCCTGACCGAAGGCGCTGGCTGCCGGACGCTGAACCGCTGCCTCCAGCAGTTCAACATCGCGGATTTGCCGCTTGCCGCTGGCGATCTCCGGCTGGTTCAGCACCACGCCGTTGATGTAGATCAGTTCTGAGACCGTCAGATAGCGAACTTCGCCCATCCAATCACCCGCCTGATGCCAGCCAGCGCATCACCGCCAGAATGCCGCGCAGGTTGCGATCATACTCGCTGTCGGTGCGCGACTGAAGCTCCACGTCCGCCGCTGGAATCCCCTGCTCGTCTGCCCAGTCCGACGCCACCCCCGTGACCGTGTACGCCGTGAACGGCTGGTCGTAGGGATAGCCCGCCGCCTCGCCGAACACCGCCGCCAGCCCCGCCGACCCGTGATCGCCGTCGCAGTTGCCCGCGAACACGCCGTTTGCGGCGCTGTGATAGAACAGCGCGGCAGCCGGGCGCAGTTCCAGCAGGTAATTCGCCAGCGCGATAGTCTCCGGCTCGGTGAACGATCCCAAGCCCGGATTCACCTTCTCCTGCCGCCAGTAGGCTTCGCTCGACCAGCCGCACGACCAGTTGCGGTTCAGGTCCACGTCGTCGTCGTTGAAGCGCCCGCGCGGGACGCTTCCGTAGACCAGCCCGTCCGGGTTGGCGACCGGGACGATCACCAGCGAGGCGCCCGCCGGGATGTCCTCCGGCGCGTCGGTGAAGTGGTCGATCAACTGCTGCATCAACCTGACCGTGTTGGCTTCCCAGCCGCCGTGTATCCCGCCGACCAGCAGCAGCGCCCGCCCGCCGGAGCCGAACCGCCGCGCGGTCAGCGCCCGTCCGCCCGCCGAATAGCCGATTATCGACGAATCGCTCACCGGAGCAGCGACCCGTGTCAGCAGCGCGGCGTCCAGCGTGGGCAGCGGCGTCTCGGACTGCGCGATCACGAACGGATCGTCGGTCGCGGCGCGAGTCGCGGCGGCGATCCCGCGCGGGGTGAGCGTCGGCAGCCGCACCAGCGCCGCGCGCGAGGCGGGCGGATCGGTCAGCGCGGGCGTCGGGAGCGGCGGGGTGCTCTGGCACGCCGCCAGCAGCATCAGCAAAACCAGCAGAGAGACTCGCATCGCCCTGATTGTACCGCCGCCGACCGAGATCGGCGGAAATCAAAACGGCTGTCCGCTTGACAGCCGTTTTGTGACCCCGGAAGGACTCGAACCTTCGACCAGGTGCTTAAAAGGCACTTGCGCTACCACTGCGCTACGGGGCCCCTCTGTCGTAATTATTTTAGACGAGATGGCACGTTTTTCAACCCCGCAGTTCGCTAGTGCCAGAGGAGCAGCGCCACCGGCAGCACGATCACACACTCGACCACGATGATGCCGATCAAGCGGCGGCGAGTGCGCGCTTGATTGCTCTGCCGGAAAGCGTGTTCGGTGCTGTAGGCGATCACCACCAGCGCGATCACCGCCAGCCCGATCACGCCGCATTGATTGGCGAGGTTGATCAGGTTGGCGGAATCCAACTGCGCCGCCATGTCCTGATTCGGCAGCAGGATCGCCAGCGCCCAGACGATCACGTCGCGCAGCGCGAAGATGCTCGCCAGCGTCAGCACCACCGAAACCGCCCACGACCCGGCGGAAATCCCGTAGCCGACGATCTGCTGCTGGTTGAATTTCATCCGACCGATCTCCGTTTGAACCCGCACCACACAAGTTTATCCAGCGGCGGGGCTGGGCACAAACGGGCGGGCTGAGCGGCAGGGTGATTGCATCAAACTCAATTTTGAGGTCATTATGGCTCACAGGAGATTATTTTCACGTAGGGGCGCAGCGTGCTGCGCCCCTACAAACCTTTGTGGCTATTCTTGACCTGCTCGATCATTTTGATGCGATTACCCTGGGCTGAGCGGTTGGCGACGCAACTTTCAGGCTATAATAGGCGCGCACAAGGGATCAACAGCCATGCCGCAAGCCGAACAGACCATCGACATCCAAGCGCCGCCCGCCGCCGTCTTCCGCCTGATCGCCGATCAGCCGGAGCGAATGCCGGAATGGTGGACGACCTTCGAGCTTCAGCAGCGGGTCACGCCGCCGCCGACGGCTATCGGCACGGTGCTGCGCTACGTCTATAACCTGATGGGCATTCGCGTCAAAGGCGAACAGCAGGTGCTACAAATCGACCCGCCCGCGCATCTGGTGATCAAGACCACCAGCGGCATCGACGGCATGTTCGACTTCCACTGCGCCGAGCAGGACGGTGGCACCCGGCTGACGGTACTAGGTCGCTTATTCGCTGCCCGGATCGGTGCTGGGTCAGGTGGTCAACCGCCACACGCTGGAGCAGAAATATCAGCGCGACCTCGAACAAGGGTTGGAGAAATTGAAGGCGCTGGTCGAAGCTGAGACCCGCTAGGTCGCGGATTGTCGTGTAGGGGCGCGGGGTGCCGCGCCCCTATTCGGGTTATCCCTGACCGGGATAGCGCGCCTCGAAGTCGAATACCCCCACCCACTCCGGCTTGATGGCGAGCCGCTTCATCGGCATTCCCATGCTCGCCATGTTGTCGATGAACATCCCGCCAATCTGCGGACCCAGATAGCGCATGGCGGTTTCCCGATAGCCGGGCACAATGCCGGGGAATTCTTGGGACGACACCGTGCCGCGAATGAGCAAGCGCGGATAGGGCCAACCACTGCGGTCAATCTCGACCGCGACCTTCGTGCCATCGCCGAGCGATTTGAGCTTCTTGGCGACGATCACGCTGCAAATGATCATCTCGCCGTTCTCCCACGCGAACCAAATCGGCATCACGCGCGGCGTGCCATCGCTGACGGTGTAGGCGAGGTGCGCCATCAACGGGGCATTCAGCAGTTCTTTCGCCAGTGGATCGTTCAGCAGCGTGAGGCTGCCCTGCTTCTCCGGCATGATTCGCTCTCCTGTTCTGTGTGCGGTTTTCAGGTGCATCTAGTCTTTATGTCGCAACTTTATAATAATCGGTGTCTGCGGCGCAACTTTAGCGCGCCTAAACCTTTGGACGAGTTGACGCGGTTTCCGCATCCTCCCTATAATATGGATCACAGACCGAGGGGCTAACCCCCTGAACCTGCTCACAGGGTTAAGGATGGGGTTCTAATGGATAAACGCATGGTCGATTTTATCCGGGCGCTGCGTGCTGCCGGAGTCCGTATCTCGCTGGCGGAAAGCATCGACGCCATGAACGGCGTGGAGCAGGTCGGCGTCGGCGACCGCGAGCAGTTCCGCGCCGCCATGAAAACCACCCTCGTCAAAGAAGCCAAAGATCACGACAAGTTCGAATATTTCTTCCCGCTGTTTTTCGGCTCCAACCAGCCGCCCTTGCAGGACATCATGGGCAATCTCTCGCCCGACCAGCAGCAGATGCTTCAGCAGGCGCTTCAAGCGCTGATGGGCGACATGCAGGCGCTGCGCGATATGCTGCGTCAACTGCTGGAAGGGCAGCCGTTCAGCGACGAGCAGTTGGATCAAGCCGGGCAGCAGGCGGGCATGGATCAGGCGTCGGAGGTGTATCAGCGCCAGTGGTTCGAGCGCCGGGTGCAGCGCCAGTTAAATATGCAGCAGCTTCAGCAGGCGATTGAGGAGCTGCTCGAAATGCTTCAGCAGATGGGCATGGACGGTAAGTCGCTGCAAGAACTGCGCGAAATGCTGGAACAGAACGCCGAAGGCTTGTCCGAGCAGGTGTCGAAATACGTGGGCGCGTCGCTGGCGCAGCGCATGGCGGATCAGGAGCCGCAGCCCAAGCCCGACCTGCAAGACGTGCCCTTCACCCGCCTAAGCGACTCCGACGTGGAGCAAATCCGCGACGAAATCCGGCGTTTGGCGGCGAAGCTGCGCAGCCGCGCCGCGCTCCGCCAGAAGAAAGCCAAGACCGGCACGCTGGACACCCGCCGCATGATGCGCGCCAACATGAAGTACGACAGCGTGCCGCTGGAACTGAAGTTCAAGTCGCACCACGTCAAGCCCGCATTGGTGCTGATCTGCGACGTGAGCACCTCGATGCGCTACTGCGCCGAATTCCTGCTCACGCTGATCTACGAGCTTCAGGATCAGGTTGCCAAGACCGACAGCTTCATCTTCATCAGCGACATCACCGAAATCAGCATGGTGTTCAAGGAATTGGAGCCAATGGCGGCGGTCGAGAAGGTGCTGACCGAGAACCGCCCCGGCTACTACAACACCGATCTCGGCAATAGCCTGAACACCTTCCAAGACGACCACATGAACTGCGTCACCGGCAAGACCACTACCATCATCCTCGGCGACGGGCGCAACAACTACAACGACCCGCGCACCGACATCATGGAAGACCTGCACCGCCGCAGCCGCCGTCTGCTCTGGTTCAACCCGGAGCCGCCCTCTCAGTGGGGCACGGGCGACAGCGACATGCTCCAGTACGCGCCGCTCTCGGATGGCGTGTTCCGGGTCAGCAACCTGCGCGAGCTGGCTGCCGCCGTCGATCAAATTCTGGTGGATGGCTGAGCGGGCGGCAGGGCAGGGTGATTGCATCAAACTCAATTTTGAGGTCATTATGGCTCACAGGAGATTATTTTCACGTAGGGGCGCAGCGTGCTGCGCCCCTACAAACCTTTGTGGCTATTCTTGACCTGCTCGATCATTTTGATGCGATTACCCTGGGCGGCAGGGTCAAACGATTGACAAGCGCACCAGCATTTCGTAAACTTATGCATATATACGGAGAGATGGAAAAACCATCGTGAAGATTTGCCTGTGTTGTTGCTGTCTGGAAGGGGGCGTTTAGCGAACTTCAGACGGCATAACAAGTAACTAGAAACATCAAGCCGACAGTAACGAAGGCGCGACGCCCCGGTCATGTGACCGGAGAAGCTCCGCGCCTTTTTTGTTGCTGTCGGCTTTTTTCTACCGTATAGCTATCAGAGTGGAAACCGAATGACACTCACGCTGGATTTTCAACCGGCGCTCGCCGCCACCCACGATCTGGAAAGCCTGATCGGGAACACGCCCCTGCTCAGCTTCGGTCGCGTGACGGCGCATCTGCCGGAGGACGTGACCATCTACGCCAAAGCCGAGTGGACCAATCCCGGCGGCAGCGTCAAAGACCGCGCGGCGGCGAACATCATCCGGCAGGCGGAGCGCAGCGGCGATCTCCGCCCCGGCAAGGTGATCCTCGACAGCACCAGCGGCAACACCGGCATCGCCTACGCCATGATCGGCGCGGCGAAGGGCTACCCGGTCAAGCTGTTCGTGCCTGCCAATGCCAGCCCGGAGCGGATCGCCATCCTCAACGCCTACGGCGCGGAGCTGGTGCTGACCGATCCGCTGGAAGGGTCGGACGGCGCGATCCGCGCGGTGCGCGAGCTGGCTGCCGCCGAGCCGGACACCTATTTCTACGCCGACCAGTACAACAATCCCGCCAACTGGCAGGCGCACTATCAGGCGACCGGCGTGGAAATCTGGGAGCAGACGCGCGGCGCCGTGACCCACTTCGTCGCCGGGCTGGGCACCACCGGCACCTTCGTGGGGACCGGTCGCCGCCTGAAGGACTACAACCCGGCGGTGGAGCTGGTCGCCTTGCAGCCGGATTCGCCCTTTCACGGGTTGGAGGGGCTGAAGCACATGCCCAGCGCCATCAAGCCGGGCATCTACGACGAGTTCTTGCCGGATCGCCAGCTTGCGGTCAACACCGAAGCCACCTACGCGATGGCGCGGCGGCTGGCGCGCGAGGAAGGCTACTTGGTGGGGATCAGCGCGGCGGCGGCGATGGTCGGCTCGCTTCAGGTGGCGGAGGAACTGGCGCAGGCGGGTCGCCCCGGCGTGATCGTGACCCTGTTCCCCGACAACGCCTACAAGTACCTCAGCGAGACGTTCTGGAAGGGATAGTAAGTCACACGTGATTGCGAGCGGTTGACCTTATCGCAACCCTTTCCAACTTCAGGAAGAGCAAAACGGTTATTTAACTAAGGCACGTTTAACAGCTTTACTTTGGATACGTTGCCGTAGGCGTCAGCCTAATGACTGTGACGTAGCATATGTCAGCATCGCGACTGAAATCCGCATCCGAAATGAGTTGCATGCGTCTAACAAGCGGTAGTCGCGCATCTACTACACCAAAGCTTTTAATCTTGATCGGCATCCCACAGACTTGTGCTGAAACCTCTAGTCAGAAGTGGAAATAAAATCATTATTGCGCCATGAACCACTGAAACCCACTATCGGCAGCGACTCAATTCCATAATCCAATGTCGTAGTAGCATCTGCCAGTAAACAATCAGGATGCTCGTGATGCTCGTATTCATGCTGGAATTCTTGCATTTCTAGGACTACTGATCCGAACTAGTCGAGTAGGTTTTTGAGGCAATCCAAATGCCGTGCGAGGAAATCATGAGACATCACTAGCTGATGGTACTAAGCAAGACGCGACATCACAGTATCAGGGATTTAACAAACCGACTCAGTAACCCAGTTTTGTTTAAGCGATAGAGTTTGTTCCCGATTCAATTGCGGCGAGTTAATACGATAACCGCACCAACAAGGACAACGATCAACAACCCTGTGAAGATAAGAGGCAATCGTGGATTATTGACGGGAGCGATTACGGCGTTTTGTGTACTGGATATTTCTGAGGTTGGGGCGGAGGAACAGGAATAACAGGTTGTAGTATCACCCTTCTGCGGCGTGGGGGGTCGGATAGGTGATGGAGGCTGGAGGCGCGATTTCATCCAGCTTCTTGAGCCATCGCTGAGCAGTCGGGTCTTTGGGCATCGTCTTGAGGATCGCCCGTGCCTCGGCGTAGTGCTTTTCTTTGATGAGTTCGCGTGCGGCTTGTAGCTTTGGGTCTGGCATGATGTTTAACCTGAATGATCGCACTTCTGAAGGGCTTTTGCCGCATAGTCTTCTTTTGGCAAATGACCCGTTGTCTATTCCTTCAGTTTATACTAATAGCTGCTTCGCGCGAGTAAAATTAGTCACACGAACGCCGTGAAATCCATCCGCGCCAGCGCAGACGAATACTGGGTTATCCTGTTGACGCAAGAGGGATAACCGCATGGCTCCGCACAAAACGCTCGCCAAAATTCTCGCGCTCGACCCGGTGAAAGATCACCAGCAGATCGTGTTCCTGAGCAGCGCCTACGAGTTCCCGTGGGACATGACCCGCGCGCTGGAATTCGCGCTGTTTCGCACCTACGCCGTCCCGGAAACCTCAAAGCTGCTGGTGGAAACTGGCGAATTTGTCCAGCGGGCGCAGAAGCGCTACGACGATACCGATCTGCTGCTCAGCGAGATTTACAATCACGGCTACGACAGCGAGCGCGGGCGGGCGGCGCTCCGGCGCATGAATCAGCAGCACGGGCGCTACACCATCGGCAACGACAACTTCCTCTACGTGCTGACCACCTTCGTCTACGAGCCGCCCCGCTGGATGGAGCGCTACGGCTGGCGTCCCATGACCGAAACCGAGAAGCTGGCGCTGTTCTACTTCTGGCGGGCGCTCGGTCACTACATGAACATCAAGAACATCCCGGATACTTACGAGGAATTGGAGCAGTACAACCTCGCCTTCGAGCGCGATCACTACCGCTACGATCCGGTCAACACGCTGGTCGGCGGCGCGACCCGCGACCTGTTCCTCAGTTGGTATATGCCCAAAGCCTTGTGGCGCTTCGGCTATCCGGCGGTCTACAGCCTGATGGACGATCCGCTGCTGGAAGCCTTCGGCTTCCCCAAGCCGCCCGATTCGGTGCGCCAGATCGTGCGCGGCGCGATGCGGACCCGCGCGGCGGTGGTGCGGATGCTGCCGGAGCGCAAGCAGCCGTTCCTGCGCACCCAGAAGCGCCACCGCAGCTATCCCAACGGCTACCAGATCGAGGAACTGGGTCCCCAAATCTAGCGCGTGCCACCAGAGGCTCAAAGCCTCTGGCTAGAGCTTCAAGTCGCCTTCAGGCGGCTGAACCCCTCGCGGCGCTGCGGTTGAGTCCGCTTCAGCGGGCTTGATTGCGCAGCCGGATGCTTTGAGCATCCGGCGAGGCAAGCGAGAATGCCTCTCAAATCGCTTAAATTGATGGGTAGGGGCGGGCTGTGACCCGCCGTTTTTGGATTTCTCAGGGGATATTTCGCTCGCCCAGCCAGCCGATGATCCGGTCGGCGGCGGTCTGCCAGCCGGATTCCAGCATAACGTCGTGGGCGGTGTCTGGCAGCAGGGTCAGGTCGGCGCGATAGAGCGCCGCCAGCGCCTCGATCTCCGCCTTCGGGAACACCCGATCTTCCGCTGCGCCGATCACCAGCATGGGCGTGCCCCGCTCGACAGATGCGCCGGGTGTCCGGCAGCGCGAACACCAGCCAGTCCAGATAGGCGCGGAACAATTCGTCCTGAATCCGCGCGAAATGCCGCTCGACCTGCTCGCGCGGCATCGACGCGGAAAAGAAGGTGGCGTGCGCGCGCTCGACCGTGTTGACCAGCACGTAAGGCGACATCGTGATCGTCGTGCGCAGCATCGCGCCCGGCGTCGCGCGCAGCGTCCGCAGCGTGAATTTGTAGCCGCCCCGCGCCGGAGCGGGCGCGACCAGCACGGCGGCGGGCGCGTCGTAGTCTTCGAGGTACTTCTGGATCACGTAGCCGCCGAAGGAATGCCCCACGATCACCGGCGGCTGCGGCAGCGAGCGAACCACCTGTACCAGATCGGTCACGTAATCTTCTGCCGACACCCAGCGCAGGTGTTCGCGTCCTTCGCTCAAGCCGTGCGCGCGCAGGCTCATCGCGTGGACGGCGAAGCCCTGCTGCGCCATGTAGGGCAGGAAATAATCCTCCCAGCACCACGCCCCATGCCACGCGCCGTGCAGGAACAGGATCGGCGTCTGGTGCGTGGGCGTCAGCGGGACGTGCGAAACCACCTCCAGCCGCATTATCCGCTGCCGTTCAGGTAAGCGTCCAGCGCATCCAGCACCGTCTGAACCGTGTCCGCGCTGACCGGTTCGGCGGTCGCCTGCGCCTCCGGCGTCGCCAGATTGCCCGCGTTATTGGCGACGAACGCCCGCGTGGTCGGGACATCCCACTGCGCCACCGCGAAGGGGGTCGCGCCCTCGTCGATCAGCGTGCGCGCCAGATCGCGCAGCACGTGCGGATCGAGCGCCGTCACCAGATCGGGATCGAGCGCCGCCAGCATATCGACCTCCGCAGGCGTCGGCACGTCGGGCGTGTAATTCAGCACGCCGTCGGGAACCTCGCGCAGCACTTGCAGCGCCGCCGCATCCTGATCCTGTATCGGCTGATTGCCGCCCCAATCGCCGTTGGTGCTGAGGTTCTGGTCGAGCGGCACCCGCGCGGCGAAGCCCGCCGGGATCACCTGCCCTGCGCTGCCGACGTGCGCCGCGCCATCGACCACGCCGCATTCCATCGTGCTGTTGGGCGTCGAGCGGAAGATGGCGGTCGATCCAAGCTGGATGTTCGCGCCGTTGACGCTCAGGTTTACGGTGATGTCCTGCGGTCCCTGAATGATCAGCGAGGATTCGGGCGCGTCGTTGCAGCGCGTGTCGCCGATTCCGGTGGTGAAGTAGACCGCCTGCATCGGCTTCATATCGCTCCCCTGCGTGACGCCGGTTTCCAGATGCACGTCTCCCAGCAGCAGGAACGTCACCGCCTGACCGGGCAGTGCGTCCGGCAGATTCGCCTGCGCCTTGATCACGGCGATGCCCCACTGCGAGGTAGTCACGTCCAGCGGCGAGGTGGTGATGCTTTGCAGCGCCGCCAGATCGACCCGGTCGTTGGGGTGGGTGAACGCATCCGGCGTGAGCGCGTCGAAGAAGGTGGCGACCACGTGGTTGTAGCCGTAGCACGCGCTGTTGCGGGGCAAATCGCCGCAGTTATTGCTCAACTGCTGGATCGCCTGATTCACCACGTCCGAGCAGGCAGCCTGCGCGACCGTGCCGGTCGCAATCGCTAAACTCAAAAGGAGAAACGCTGCAAAAACGACGAGTCGACGCATCGTACAGCCCCTTGTTGTGATCTTGAGAAGTTTATTACTCTGATTATCGCCATTTGCCCCGCCCGCGCAAGCAGGCGATAATCAACCGCTCACCCGAAAGGACGAATCCAATGCCGATAGAAGCGGTCATTTTCGACATGGACGGTGTAATCGTAGACAGCGAGGAATACTGGTGGCAGTCGCGGGTCGAGTTCGCGCAGAAGCGCGGCAAAGTCTGGTCATTTGACGATCAGCGGACGGCGATGGGGCGCAGCACCATCGAGTGGGCGCGCGTGATGCAGGAGCGCTTGCAGCTTGATCTGTCGCTCGAAGCCATCATGCAGGAGGTGATCGCCGGGGTCAACGCCCGGCTGGAGGCGCGGCTCCCGGTGCTGCCCGGCGCGGTCGAGGCGGCGCAGGCGTCGGCGGCAGCTTACCCGGTGGCGCTGGCGTCTGGCTCGCCCACTTCGGTGATCAAGGAAGTGATGCGGCTCACCGGGCTGGATCAGGTATTTCGGATCACGGTTTACGGCGACGACATGCAGCACGGGAAGCCCGATCCCGAAATCTACCTGACCACCGCGCAGAAGCTCGGTATCGATCCAGCGCGCTGCGTGGGCATCGAGGATTCGGGCAACGGACTGCGCGCGCTCCACGCCGCCGGGATGCACGCCATCGCCGTGCCCAGCCCCGGCTTCCCGCTCAGCGACGATATGGTGGCATTAGCCGACGTGACCCTGAACTCGCTGACCGAGTTTTCAATCGAGACGGTGCAGCAAATCAAGTCTGCGGATCAGTCCTAGTCTGCGGCTGTTCCCCGCACCGCCCACGCCCGCGCGATCAGCGGGATGGAGCCGTCAGGCTGAATCGGTAGCTGGCGGCGCAGGGTTTCTCGAAGCTCGCTGCGTCGTTCCTCGCTGAGCGCCATCACGTAGCGGGGCGCGGGCGCGTGCCCGCCCAGAAACGGCGTCCAGTAGTCGTCGAAATCGACAAACCGGGTGGGAGCGTCCATCGCGCGGACTTCGACGTTCTTCAGCCCCGCCGAGCGGAACAGGTCTGCCAGCGGCTCCGGCTGGCAAATCGGCGACAGCACCGCTTCGTCCAGATCGTGCGCCGCCGGGTCCAGCGCAATCGCGGCGTCCCAGAAATAGCGCATCAACTCCATCTTGTCGGCGTAGTCCCAAACGTAGAGCGCCACCGTGCCGCCCGCGCGGGCGACCCGCGCCATTTCCGCCGCCATTCGCTCCGGCGCAGGGACGAAGTTCAGCACCAAACCGGAGACGACCGCATCGAAGCTGTCCGCCGGATCGGGCAGCGACACCGCATCGCCCACTTCGAAGCTGACCCGCGCGTCGGTGATCTGCTGGCGCGCAAACGCGGTTTGCGCGTCCGAGCGATCAATGCCCTTGACCGCGTGCGGATCGGCGGCGTCCAGAATCGCCTGAATCACCACGCCGGTTCCGCAGCCCACGTCCAGCCAGTCGCTTTGGGGCGCAATCTTCAGCCATGCAAGGAACTCGCGCGCGACCACTCGACTCCAGCGCCCCACGTAAGGCTCGTATGCCTCGGCGTTCGCCCACAGCGGCTTGCGATTGTGCATTGCCGCACCTCCGCATGAATTGGAATATGCTGCATTATAGGCGAAAGCGAGGCATCCGGGAATCGAAGGGCGATCCTATGCGGATCGCCCTTTGCATCGTGGGCAAACATCTGCCCGGTTCGGTTACGGCTCTTCCGGGACGATCAGCGCGAGGATGATGTAGAGGATGATGCCGGGTCCGCCCGCCAGCGCGAGGATCACGAACAGGATGCGCACGAGGGTCGGGTCGATGCTGAAATATTCGCCCAAGCCACCGCAGACTCCGGCAAGCTGGCGGTTGGTGCGCGAGCGATAGAGTTTCTGAGTCATTTGAACGCTCCTCTCCTTCAGTTTACACTTCCATATACGCAGCAAACGCCGGGAAAGTTACATCGCTCACCGCGCGGGCGCGGCGCGAACAAAGATGCTGCCCAGCACCGTCTGCGGCGTCTGGGTCATCACCCACACAAAATAGATTCCCTCATCCACATTGTCGAACTGCAAATAGGTGTCTTGACCGAAGCTCTGGTTGCACCACCACTGCTGCTTCAGTTGATCCCACAGGATCACGGCGGTCTGCGCCGACGGATCATCTGCGCTGAAGCCGATCTCCACCGCGCCGGATGCGTTCACCCAGACCATGCCCAGCGATGCCAGCGCGCCCGTGTACCCCGTGACGCACGATTCGCCCAGCGAGATACTCAGGTCGCCGCCGCCCAGCGTCAACGCCTGATAGTAATTGGGCGCGTCTGCCGAGTCCATCAACTGCATCCCCAGCAGCGGGCGGCGCAGGAGAAGCTGCCCGACTGAGTTGGCTTCCGGGGTGGTGATCGTGTCCTGCGCCTGAACTAGAGCGGCGGCGCTCAACAGCGTGACCAGAACGACCAACAGCACCCGTTTGGACGTGGCTCGCATGACCGCTCTCCTATTCGCGCCCAAATGATCGTTGTACCGAGTATAGTGAGGACTGCGAAGTGGAACAAGCGGTCTCGCGCGGCTTCATGCCGATCATGCGGTGGTAGGGGCATGATGTTGCCATGCCCCCATAGGCATCAATTTAACGAGATTGTCGCCGGTTCAGGAAGGTTCGGCGCGCCACCAGAGGCTCAAAGCTGCTCTGGCTAGGACTTCAAGCCGCCTGAAGGCGGCTGAATCGCTCGACACGCTGGGGTTGAGTCCGCTTCAGCGGACTTGATTTCGCAGCCGGATGCTTGGAGCATCCGGCGGGACCAGCGAGAATGCCTCTCAAATTGCTTAAATTGATGCCAATGGGCATGTTGTTGCCATGCCCCCGTTCTTGGCGTCTTGGCGGTTCAAACCTTACTTCAACGCATCCGTTTTCGCGTCGATCAGTCCCGTCGCCAGCTTGACAAAATCGTCTGCGCGGCATCGCGCCCAAATCTTCGTCCGTCCGCAGCCGCACGCTGACGTTGCCCGCCGCCGCATCCCGGTCGCCCACGATCAGCATGTACGGAATCTGGCGCTCGCGGTTGGCGGCGATCTTCGCGCCCATCCGCGCCTTGCCCGCGTCCACCTCAACTCGCATCCCGGCGGATCGCAGCGTCTTGGCGACGCCTTCGGCGTACTCGACGTTGCGATCCGTGATCGGGATCAGGATCGCCTGCACCGGAGCCAGCCACAGCGGGAACGCTCCGGCGTAATGCTCGATCAAAATGCCGATGAAGCGCTCCATGCTGCCGAAGGGCGCGCGGTGGATCATCACCGGGCGCTGGCGCGAGCCGTCCTCCGCTGTGTATTCCAGTTCGAAGCGCTCCGGCAGGTTGTAATCGACCTGCACCGTGCCTAACTGCCACTCGCGCTTGAGCACGTCGCGCACGATGAAGTCCAGCTTCGGACCGTAGAAAGCGGCTTCGCCCTCCTCGACCACGTAAGGCAAGCCGAGGTCGTCGCAGGCTTCGAGGATCGCCGCCGTCGCCTTCTCCCATAGGTCATCGCCGCCGACGTACTTCTCGCTCTGCGGATCGCGCACGCCGACGCGGGCGCGGAAGTCCGCGAAGCCCACCGTCGCAAACACGTACTGGATCAGCCGAACCACGTTCTTGAACTCGTCGACCAACTGCTCCGGCGTGACGAAGATGTGCGCGTCATCGACCGTGAACCCGCGAACCCGCGTCAAGCCGTGCAGCTCGCCCGACTGCTCGTAGCGGTAGACCGTCCCGAACTCCGCCAGCCGCACCGGGAGATCGCGGTAGGAGTGCATGTCGCTCTTGAAGATCATGATGTGGTGCGGGCAGTTCATCGGTCGGAGCAGAAACTCCTCCTCCTCCACCTGAATCGGCGCGTACTGGCTGTCCTTGTAATAGGGATAATGCCCGGACGTGCGGTACAAATTCAGGTTGCCGATGTGCGGCGTCACCACCGGCAGATAGCCGTGATCCAACTGCGTTTGACGCAGCCAGCGCTCCAGCGTGTCGCGCAGCGTCGCGCCCAGCGGCTTCCACAGCGGCAGCCCCTTGCCCACCAGCGGGCTGAACGTGAACAGGTTCAGCTTTTCGCCCAGCACCCGGTGATCGCGCCGCTTGGCTTCTTCCAGCAGGTTCAGGTAATCCTCCAGGTCTTCGGGCGTCTCCCACGCCGTCCCGTAGATGCGCGTCAACTGCGGGCGATGCTCGTCGCCGCGCCAGTAAGCGCCCGCAGGCTTCTTGAACGTGATGCTGATCGCGTCCGGGTTGATCTCGCGCGTGTTGGCGACGTGCGGACCGCGACACAAATCCGTGAACGTGTCCTGCGTGTAGAACGTGAGCTTGTCGGCGGGCGCGGCGATCTGCTCGCCGTTGTCGTCGGTCCGCCCCGACACCAGATCGTTGATCAGTTCCAGCTTGTAGGGCTGATCCGTGAACTGCGCCCGCGCTTCTTCCGGCGTGACCTCGCGTACCGTGAAGTCGTAGTCGCCCCGAATGATTGCCTTCATCCGCTGCTCGATCCACTGCAAATCCTCGTCCGTCAGCGGGCGCGGCAGATCGAAATCGTAGTAGAAGCCATCCTCAATCGGCGGCCCGATGGCGATTTTGGCTTCGGGAAAGCGTTCCAGCACCGCCTCTGCCATGATGTGGGAGGCGGAGTGACGGATGCGATACAGATGGCTGTTTTTGTAGTCACCGTTTGCGGACATGAATTCGCTGCTCCAGATTGGGTAAAAACGACGCTATTATAGCAGGCTCTCGCGCGAAACCCGACGCCGTTCTGTAGGGGCAGACCCACGTGTCTGCCCGATTCCGGCGAATACATCGGTTTGCCCTTAGGGGCGGGTCTGTGACCCGCCCGCTGGATGCGGCATCATGGAATCGCGCACAACCCGGCTGACTAAATCCGCCGGGGCAGGATCAATTGAGGTACAGGGAGGGGAAGTTTAATCGTCGCCGTCAGGCGACGGTGTCGCCCTCGACCACGAGGACTTCATTCAGCACCACCGCCGCGATTTCTCCGGTGGCGCGCTTGCCTTTCGGCTTTTCGGGGCGCTCGTATTCCTCGCCCGCGTCATCCGTCACCTGCGTGAACAGGTTCTCGAAGATGTCGAGGGCGAACAGGTTGTCAATCGTGTCTTCAATCGTTTCGCGCTTCAGGTCAGAGACGAGGATGTGCGGCGTTTCCAGAGCGGCGTAATGCACCGGCGTCGTGTAGGGAAGCTGTTTGCTGACTTCGTAGCTTAAGTCCATCTGCCGCGCCAAATAAGGCAGCGTCACGAACACCGCCGTGTAGTAAGCGCCATTTTCCATCTTGACGATCACGTCACAGGCGTCAGCCTCTACGCCGTCCTGCATTTCAATCCAGACGCGCTCTGGAACATCGACCACGCTCATCATAGTATTTTCTTTTCGCTAACGTCCCTGTTGATGTACAGGGGTCGTGAAACATCTCGTTTGCAGAATATGCCAAAACGGGTAGGTTTGTCAAGCACTCCCACCGTACTATGTACGGCATAAGTGAAAAAATGTACAAATTTCTAATACGGGGAATGAGGCGCGGCGCCGCCCGCCTTTACGGGATCGGCAGGAACACCTGAAAGCAGGTTTCGCCGGGGTGCGAGGACGCGCGAATGATGCCGTGATGCCGATCCATCACGATCCGCCGCGCGATGCTCAAGCCCAGCCCCGTCCCCTGTCCGATCGGCTTGGTGGTGAAGAACGGCTCGAACAGCCGCGATTGCTGTTCCGCCGGGATGCCCGGCCCATCGTCCACGATCTCGACCAGCACGTATTCGCTTTCCAGCATCGTGCGCACGCACAGGCTGGCGCGCGCTTTGCGCTTGGCGGCGTCGGCGAGCGCGTCGGCAGCGTTGTCGATCAGGATCGTCCAGACTTGATTCAACTCGCTGCCGTAAGCCGTGATTCGCGGCAGATCGGGCTGGTAGCTGCGGGTGATCTCGATGCCGTCCAGCCGATTCTGAAGCACCGCCAGCGTGCTTTCCAGTCCGTCGCAAACGTCCACTTCCTGCTGCGGCGACTGATCCATGTAGGTGTAGGCTTTGACTGCTTTGATCAGGTCGGAAACCCGCGTCGCGCTGGTCTTGAGCGTGTACGACAGCCCGGCGATGGTCAGCGCGCTTTCCAGCCAACTGAGCGTCAGCCCGATCCGCTGATCGCCCACCATCTCGCGGATTCGCGCCAGCTCGCCGCCGTCCATTCCAGCGGACGCCAGCGTCGGCGCGAGCTGCCAGCTTTCCTCGACCCCGGCGGCGTCGCACCAGCTCGTGATCCGGTCTTCGAGGTCGCTCTGCGCCAGCGGATCGAGCGCGGCGATATGGGCGGCGCGTTCGATCAACTGGTTTTGCAAATCAGTCAGGAAATCCAACTGCTCGCGGGTGAACTGCGCGTCGTATAAGCGCAGAGTTTGCGTTTGCAGCGCCGCCAGCGTTTGCGGAAGCTGAGTCGCCGCCCGCAGATTGGCGGACGCCGGGTTGTTGAGTTCGTGCGCCAGCCCCGCCGCCATCTTGCCCAGCGCCGAGAGCTTCTGATGCTGCTGCACCTGCGATTCGGTATCCCGCAGCCGCTCGACCATGGTCATGATCACCAACTGGTTCAACGGCGATTCGCGCAGCCCTTGAAACAGGCTGGCGTCGTACTTCAGGCAGACGGTGGGCAGGGTCGCCCGCGCCGCCGCCGAATGCGGCAGCCCGGTCAGCAGCGAGGTTTCGCCCACGAACGATCCCGCCTGCACCGCCGCCACCACCACCGCCTGACTGTCGAGCCGCCGCTCGGCTGCGGCGCGGCGCGCCAGCGAGACGTTCTGCCCGCCAATGCGCTTGATGATCTCCAACTCGCCTTCCAGAATCACGAACAAGCCCTGCGGCGGGTCGTCCTCGAAAAACAGCACCTGCCCCGGCTCCAGACGGACTTCCTCGCCGTGCTGAGTCAGCGCCGCAAGCTGTTGGTCGGAAAACCCGGCGAACATCGGCATATTTCGCATGTTCTGAAAGACCATCTCTGTTTGCCTCGAACCTCTCCCCTCAATCCCCTCTACCATGCGGCTGAGGAGGCGACACCTTGTGACTCGAATGCGAATGGTTCCCGTAGGGGGGTCTAAGACCCGCCCCTACACGCGATCCTCACCGCAGAATGGCACCACGCACCCAACTATCGACCTCTCATTTTACGTCGAAACCGGCAGCGCGGCGAAATCCCCTTGCAGATCGACCAGCGACCGCGCCACCCACGCCCCGCCATCCCGCACTTGCAGCCATTGATCATCCGCGCTGCGCCCGATCACGGTCAGGCAGTCGCCCGCCGCCGCCGCGCTCACCGCCTGCGACCCGGTGTCCGGTTGGGCGCGCAGATTCAAGTCGTGAACCGCGTAGGCTGACCGCCGTCCGCACCGGGTCGCCGTCCACATCCGCGCCGCCGCGCCAGTCCGGGTTGTGATCGCTGCCGCAGTCGTAGGTCAGCCGGGCGACCGCGCCGCTGGCGATCTCCAATGTGTACAACTCGTAATTGCCATCCCGGTTGGATGCGAAGGCGATGCGCGCCCCATCCGGCGACCATGTCGGCTCTTTGTCGTCGGCGGGATTGTCGGTCAGGTTGCGCAGATTCCCGCCCTCGTTGTCCATCAGATAGAGTTCGTAGTTTCCATCTCGATTGGTTTCAAACGCGATCCAGTGACCATCCCGCGACCACGCGGGCGAAGCATTCCACACTGGCGGATCGGTGCGCGTGAGCTGGCGCGGCGCGCGGCTGGCGAAATCCAGCGCGTAGAGATCGTAGTTGCCGTCGCGGAACGAGCGGTAGACGATCTCCTGACCGTTCGGCGACCACACCGGGTCGCGGTCGTCGTCGGCGCTGTTGGTCAGGTCGCGCAGGTGCGACCCGTCGGCGTCCATCACAAAGATGTCCGCCCAGCGCAGCCCGCCGCGCACCGACGAAAACGCGACCTGCGTCCCGTCCGGCGACCAGTTGGCTTTGTCGTCCTCGCCGATGGTGTGAGTCAGGTTGTGTTCCACGCCGTCGCGCAGCAGATACAAGTCCCAATCGCTCCCGCGCCGCGACGAATACGCCACCCCCAAGCCGTCCGGCATCCAGTTCGGGCTGCCGCTGCCATCGCTGGCGCTGGTCGCGCCGTCGGTCAATTGCACCAGATCGCGCCCCTCGGCGTTCATGGCGTAAATTTCGTAGCGCCCGCTGCGGTTGGATTCAAACACCAGCGCCGGGAGCGTGAGTGTCTCAGCAGTCGGCGGCGGGAATCCGGGTCGATTGAACCGGCGTCGGCGCAATCGGCGTCGGCGATTCAGTCGGGCTGACCAGCAGGCACGCGCTCAAACCCAGCACCCCGATCCACACGCCCAACAGCCCCCATCGTCGCATAAGTCAGACTATAGCACGGTCTGCCTGCAAGGGGAAAATCGCCCGCCAAACGCCCCTTTGTCGTCATTTGACAGGGGATCGCAATCCTCGTATACTTCGTGCTTAGCGTGGTGATCTGCGCCCCACCGCAGGAGGTTTTCGTATGATGCAGGGCAGCGACAGCTTCCGGCTGATCGTCCGTCGGGGTCCCCAACCCAACCAAAGCTACGAGCTGAACAAGGACATTGTGACGCTGGGACGGGACATCACCAACGACATTGTGATCAACGACCCGGAAGTTAGTCGGCATCACCTGCGGCTTACGCGCGGCGCGGGCGGCTTCACCCTTGAAGACTTAGGCTCCACCAACGGCACCTTCGTCAATGGACAGCGGCTCACGGGCGCGCGCCCGCTCCGCCCCGGCGATATGGTGGGTCTGGGCGAAACCGTCACCCTTGCCTACGAAATGACTGCCGCGCCCGCTGCCGGCGTGGAAGCGCCGGAACAGCCGCAGGGCGGCACCGTGATCAGCCCGGTGCAGCGCGGCGCGCAGCAGTATCCACCTGCTGCCCAGCCGCAGTACAACTATCCCCAGCAGCCCCAGCAGCAGCCGCAGCAGTCCCCTTACCAGCAGCCACAGCCGCAGCAGCAGTCGCCTTACGGGCAGCCGCAAGCGCCCTACAGCCCGGCGGCAGCGCCGCCCGCGCCCGGCTACGAAGCTGAATACGATCCCTACGCCGTGCGCGAGGAAGAGCCGCGCAACACCACCCGCTGGATTTTGATCGGCTGCGTGGGCTTGACCCTGTTCTGCTGCTGCGCGACCGTGTTAGGGCTGGTGTTCGTTGACCAAGCCTGCCTGTGGGATCGCCTGCCCGTGATTTACGACGTGCTGCGCGCGCTCGGCTACACGCAGGTCGCCTGCGGCGCGTAACCGATTTGAATTTCGGATTGAATACGGCGGCGGATGAGCCGCCGTTTTTGTTGCTTACTCCGGGCTTGCCACCGTCTCCACGCTCGACTCGCGCCGCATCAGCAGCGCCGGGATCAGCGCCAGCCCGCAGATCGCCGCGCCTAGCAGCCCCATTTCGCCCAGCACTTGCACCGTCAGCCGCGTGTACACGTCAATCGCCGCCGCCGGGTCGGCGATGGTCGAGCCGAGTTCCGCCGACGCCAGCATCGCCAGCCGCTCCGACGCGAAGGCGGTCAGCCCGGCGACGCTCACGGTCATGCCCAGCAGCCGCATGATGATCACCAGCGCGGACGCCACCCCCAGCTTGTCCTGATCGGCGGCGTTGATCACCGACGCGCTGATCGGCGAGAAGGTCAGCCCCAAGCCGACCCCCACCAGCGCCATTTCCACCGCGATCACGCCGTCGGGGATCTCCAGCGTCCACGTTTGCCACACCAGCGCGAACCCGATCAGCGCCAGCGCCAAGCCCAGCGTCGTCGTCCAGCGGTAGCCGATCCGGTCGCTCAGCCAGCCGCCGGGGACTGCCGCCAGCGCCATCGGCACCGTGAGCGCCGAAAGCAGGATGCCCACTTGCAGCGCCCCCTGCGAAAGCTGGCTGGCGTCCGGCAGCCGGATGTTCACCAGAATCGGCACGCTCACCAAGCCGATCATCAGGCAGAAGCCCACGAACAGGTTGGTCGCTAATCCGGCGGAGAGGTTGCGCCGCCGGAAGATGCGCAGGTCGAACAGCGGGTCGGCGGCGCGACTGGCTTCCCAGTAGATGAACAGCACCAACAGCACCGCCGCGCCGATCAGCACCGGAGCCGCGTAAGGCGGCAGCCCGCCAATGTCCGCGAACTGAGTGGCGGAGGTCGCGGTTTCGACGTTCGCGCCCAAGCCAACCACCAGCCCGGTCAGCGCGCCCACGATCAAGACCGTGCCGATCCAGTCGAAGCGCCCCCGCGCGCCGCTGCCCTGCGGCAGATCGCGCAGCGTCCACCACGTCAGCGCCAGCGCGATCAGCGACACCGGCAGGTTGATCCAGAACAGCGCCCGCCAATCGGGAGCCGCCCAGTTCAAGCCCAGCGAGTGGAAGAAGGCGACGAAACTGGCGCTGTATTCGCCGAACAGCCGCACCATGATCCCGCCGTACAGGTGTCCCAGCACCCAGCCGAGCGTGTCAATCGCGCCGATCACGCCGAGCGGCTGCGCGCGCTTCGCCGCCGGGAACAGGTCGCCCACCAGCGCCAGGCTGATCGGCACCAGTGCGCCCGCGCCCAACGCTTGAATCACCCGCCCGATGATGATGGTGATCAGCGCCACGCTGCCCGGATCGGGGCGCTGCCCCTGCACCCGGAACAGCAGGCTGTACAGCAGCGACGCCACCCCACGCTTGGCTTCGGGATCGACTTCCGCGACCACGAACGAGCCGATCATGAAGATGATCAGGCAGATCATGTAAGCCCGCCGCCGCCCGATCAGGTCGCTGACCCGCCCCATGAAGGTCATGCTGATCGTGTACGCCAGCAGATAGCCGGTCACCACCCACGCGGCATCGGTGACCACGCTCTGCACCGGCAGTTCCAGCTTGACGATGATTTCCGGCAGGAATGCCGAAACGATGGTCAAATCCAGCGAGCCGATGAATACCGGCACGCAGATCAGCGCCAAGATCAGCCATGGGCGGCGCGAAGTCATGACCCCGCTTCCGCCGTGACCGTCATTTCGGGTGTGGTTTGGGCGGTCACTTCCGGCGTGACAATTTCAGAAGGCGCGTTCACGTCGTACAGGTCAATCGTCCACACCACTGGCTCCGCTTCCGGCGTCGAACCGGCGCTGTCGGTCACTTCGGGCGTGACCGCAAACGGGCTGTTGAATTCGGTGATCATGAAGCGCACCGGCATATGGGTGCTGGTATCGACGAACACGTCCACGTCCACCGTCCCAATCGGCTCGATCAGGTTGCCAAGCAGCGCCGCCATTTTGGTGCCGTCGGCGGTCGCCGACAGGTGATAAACCTCGGTGCCGTCCTCAAGCTGTTCCTCGCCCACGTAGTTCAGGCTTTGCATCGCCTTCAGCGCTGCCTGAATCCCGGTGTCTTCGGCGAGCAGCGTCTCCGGGTTGAAATCCGGCGCAAACGCCTGATTCACCCACTGGTTGCCCGTCCAGATCGCCCGGTACCATTGATCGCTGCCCTGCGAGTAAATCTGCACGTCCAGCGGCAGCCCCAGCGCCAGCACCCGCACCGTCGCCTGCATGGTGCCGGGCGCGACGTACTGCGCGGTCACGCGGCGAAAGTAGACGGTGGCATAGTCGGTCAGCAGCTCGTAGTCCGGTCCGGTTTCGTTGATCGAGACGCGGAAGCTGCTTGCCGCGCGGATGTTGGCGGCAGCCTCGCCAATCAGACTGATCGGATCAAAGGAGGTAGGAGTCGGGGTAGGGGATGCCGCGCTGCACGCAACCAGCAGCACGACCAGCAGCATTGACAGCACTCGCAGCAAGGGACAGTCCTTTCGCTCAGCGCATTAGTATATTTGAGTATACGCGCTAGGGGTAGATCGGTTGCAGGGGAACTTGTCAAATCTCCGTAAAACCCCACCGACCTTTTTTACATAATCTACCGTGATTGCTAGTTGATGACCTCACCCCGCTGCGCTTCGCTTAGCTTCCCCTCTCCACGTTGTGGAGAGGGGATTGAGAGGTGAGGTTTTGAGCGGAGCTTTCAAGACTAGCAATCAGGGTATAATCTACTCAACTTCTGAACAACTGTCCTTTAGATTAATCGGCATGTCAGCGCAGTCTTGAGGAAGTTCCCATGCAAAACGACGATAAGCCCGCCGCTCGCCTCACTGACGCGCAGAAGCAGCAGTTGATTTCAGGGCTTGCAGCGAACCATCGCCGCCTCAGGGTGATTGCATCAAACTCAATTTTGAGGTCATTATGGTTCACAGGAGATTATTTTCACGTAGGGGCGCAGCGTGCTGCGCCCCTACAAACCTTTGTGGCTATTCTTGACCTGCTCGATCATTTTGATGCGATTACCCTGATCGCCGCCTCCTGAGCGCTTGAAATCTCGTTCCGGCGCTGATACACTTCCACCTCGCGGACGGGTGAGGCAGCCTCATCCGTCCCTTTGTGTCGCCTGAGGTTGGGAGTGGTTTCATGCGCCGGATCGTCCCCCTAATCGCGCTCGTCCTTTTGCTGATTTCCGCCGTGTTCGTGCTGGGGCAGGGCACGCCCACCCCAGTCTACGATCCGGGGCTGCGCATCATGGTGGACAACCAGTCCTGCGACCTGACTCTGCGAACCGATGCCAGCGCCACGCCCGAAGTCACCGCCGAAGCGACCGTTGAATCCGCCCCCGATTACCCGGTGCTGATGCTCGGCGACGACTGCTACACCGTCGAGCCGATGCTCTATCTGCCCAGCAACGGCACCCTCTGGGTCGCGCTCTCGCTCCCCAACGAACCGGAATGGCAGCACTTCCGCGCGCCGGAGGACGATCCCGTATCCGCCGCGCTTCGACAAGCGCGGGCGCTACGTCGGCTGCGCCATCGCCGAACCGGGCGATCAGGTCTGCTCCATTCTCTGGGACAACCTCGACACCACCTATCTGATCCAGCTTCCGGTCTCGGTGGGCAAAGCCTACCTCGCGCCGAGTGGGCAGCGCGACCGCCGCCCCCATCGATCAGCGCCACCGCCCCGGTCAGCACGCCCAATTCCGGCGTCTGGGGCGACTGCGGAAGCTGCACCACCTGCGGCGGTCCGGTCGAACACTGCGTGCTGTCGCCGGATAATCAATGCCTGTGGGACGCGGCGCGCTGCGAAAATCCCACCCACGCCCCCGGTTGATCCGCCATGTTCCCGATCCACGTTGACCGCGAGATCGACCTGCGCCCGCTGGAAATGTCGGACGCCGACGCCCTGTTCACGCTGATCGCCCGGAACCGCGATCATCTGGATCAGTGGATGCGCTGGACCGCGCGGATTCAGACCTTGCAAGACGCGCAGCACTATATCCAGCGCCACGCGGATCGCTACGCCGCAGGCAGCGGCTTTCACGCCGGACTCTGGGTTCACGGCGAGCTGGTCGGCGGCGTCGTCTGCCACGAGATCGACCGCGACAGCCACAAAACCGAGATCGGCTACTGGCTGGATGCCGGATACACCGGGCGCGGGCTGGTGACGCGCGCCTGCCGCGCCGTGATCACGGCGCTGTTCCAGCGTCAAGGGCTGCATCGCATCGAGATCATGTGTATGACCGAGAACCGCCCCAGTCGCGCAGTCGCGGAGCGGCTCGGCTTCACTTTCGAGGGCGTGCTGCGCGAATCCGTGTGGATTAGCACCGCCTTCCGCGACCACGCGCTCTATTCCCTGCTCGACCACGAATGGCGCGCCTAGCCGATAGATCGATCAATTCGTGGCGGCGGTAGGGGCGCGACATCTTGTCAGGGTGATTGCATCAAACTCAATTTTGAGGTCATTATGGCTCACAGGAGATTATTTTCACGTAGGGGCGCAGCGTGCTGCGCCCCTACAAACCTTTGTGGCTATTCTTGACCTGCTCGATCATTTTGATGCGATTACCCTGGACATCTTGTCCACTGAGTTGCCCTCAGCGGCGGATCGTTATATCCTTCATTAAACCCTACTTAACCTGTCCGGCGAGAACGAGGAAGCGATTATGTCCCTGCCCATTCAGCTTGCTCTGGTATCGGAAGGTGTCGAGATTGACCCGTCGTCGATGACCAGCGTGGCGTCGGCGCTTTCCAAGCAGGTGCAGCGGGATTTCCGCCCCATCTGGAACGTCGATGCCACCATCAGCGCCTTCCTCAAGCTGGAAGACGTTCCGACCGGATACTGGCCCATTATCGTGATGAAGGACGTGCAGGACGCGGCGGGCTATCACGAGGATCAGAACGGGCAGCCCTTCGCGGTGGTCGAGTACGGCGATCAATGGTCGCTGACCGCCAGCCACGAATGTCTGGAGATGCTGGCAGACCCGTTCGGCAGGCGCTTGCAAACTGGCGCGCTGCTCGATCAAGCCATTCAACTGGGACTCGCGCCCAAGCGCGTGAATTATCTGGTCGAAGTGTGCGATCCCTGCGAAGCCGGGCAGTTTGCCTATCAGGTCAACGGCGTGCTGGTGTCGGATTTCTACACGCCGCACTTCTTCGACCCGGTCGCCGCGCCCAACGTTCGCTACAGCTTCACTGGGTCGATTGACGCGCCCCGCAAGGTGCTGCTGGACGGCTACATTAGCTGGGAAGACCCGGTCACTGGACACTGGTTTCAGGTACGCATGTTCCCGGACGACATTTCCTCGAACGTCCCCCATCTGGTCGATCTCAACGCGCAGACCGAGTTCGCGCGGCTCAAGCAGCATAACAACCTGCGCGCCGCCGTTGACCGCGTGACCAAGACGCCGCAGTATCACGCCAGCATCAGCATCGTCGCGCAAGGAGTGATCAACGTCGCGGTGGATGCGGCGGCGCAGGCGCGGGCGGCGCGCGCCCAAGACCTCCGCAGCGAGATCAGCCGCCTGATGCGGGGCAGCAAGCCACCCAGTAATCTCAAGTAGACGGGAGTGCGTGATGTCCGAAGATGAAGATGCGCGCCGCGAGCGTGCCGAACGCCTCCGCCAGCAGATCGAGCGCCTGAAAACGCCGGACGCAGAAAGCGAGGATACGCCGGAAATGCAGCCCGGCGAATCGCCGAAGGAGTACATCGAGCGCCGCGCCCACGAGATCGCCCGCAAAAGCCACATCAACAACCCGTCCGACGACTGATTACAGGGGCGGGTCTGTAACCCGCCTTTGCCATGATGCGCCGTAGGGGCGGGTCTGTGACCCGCCCTCTAATCCCGCCTCACGGTATATTTTCGTAGGGGCGGGCTTAGGCAACCGAAGGTTGCACCTGCGCCCAAACACGGGCAGACACCCGGGTCTGCGCCTACGAAAAACATCTTTGCGCCTGAGCAGGTTTGAGCCTCCGGCACGCCCTCTTACGCCACCGAAAATCGGTAAATCGTGGTCGATTGGTACACGCCGCCCGGTCGCAGAATGGTCGAGGGGAAATTTTCGTGATTGGGCGAATCCGGGTAGTGCTGCGTCTCCAAGCACAAGCCGTCGCCCTGACGGTAGGTCACGCCGCCCGACCCAACCAGACTGCCGTCGAGGAAGTTGCCCGAATAGAACTGAACCCCCGGCTCGGTGGTGAAGCACTTCCAGCGCCCGCCCGCTGCCGGGATCGGTCAGCCGCACCGCCACCGTCTGCAAATCCGGGTGATTGATCACGAAGTTGTGATCGTAGCCGTGACCCAGCACCATCTGCACGTCGCTGGAACGGACTCGCTCGCCGATGACCTGCGGCGTGCGGAAGTCGAACGGCGTGCCCGCCACCGGAGCGATCCCGCCTGTGGGGATCAAGCCTTCTCCGGCGGGCGTGATGCCGTCCGCGTCGATCATCAGCACGTGGTCATAGATCGCGCCGCCGCCCGCCAGATTGAAGTAGCTGTGATTGGTGAGGTTGACCGGAGTTGGCGCGTCGGTGGTCGCGTGGTAGTCGATCCGCAGCCCGTGATCGTCGCCGAGCGTGTAGCTCACCGTCACCGAGAGGCGGCCGGGGAAGCCTTCTTCACCGTCCGGGCTGAGGTAGCTCAGCTTCACGCCCTGCTCGGCTGCCTCAGCCGACCAGACCCGCGTGTCGAAGCCGCGCTTGCCGCCGTGCAGCAGATTGCCGCCGTCGTTGGCGCTGAGCGCGTAGTCGCGCCCGTCGAGCGTGAAGCGCGCCCCGCCGATCCGGTTGCCATACCGCCCGATGATCGCGCCGAAGTACGCCCGCCGCGCCTCGTAATCTTCGAGTTGGCTGAAGCCCAGCACCACGTTGGCGAGCGCGCCGCTGCGATCCGGCACCCGCACCGAAGTCACCACGCCGCCGTAATTGATGATGCGAACTTCCATCCCTGCCGCGCTCAGGACGTATTCGTCAATCGGCGCGCCGCTGGCGGTGATCCCGTAATTCTGTTTTTGAACCGACATGCTGATAACTCGCTGGTTAGACCGGGTACAAATTTGCCTCCGAGTTTAACGCATTCGCTGCGCGCGGCACAGCCTTTTCGCAGCGGGTGGCGCTCAGGGAGAAGAAGCAGTCGCCGCGCATCACCGAAAACTTGCGGAAGCCGCGCGCTTCCAGTTCGCGCTGAAGCACGTCAGGATCGTGATACACCTTGATGATCTGGTAGCTGCGACCATCCTCAAGCTGGCGGGTCTGGTACATCCCGGCTTCATTCCTGCCGGAAAGCTGCCGCCCGCCCGATGGCTCGTCCACGATGAACACCTGCCCGCCCATGCGGGTCGCGTGCAGCACCTTGTCCAGAAAATCCGGCAGACGATCCGGCGGCACGTGCGAAATCCAGAAGGCGAAGAACACCAGATCGTAGGCGCGCCCCGGCTGCCACGTGAACAGGTCGAAGCACTCGTACTGCACCCGCTCATCGCCAACCTTCGCCTGATTCAGATCGAGCATCTCCGGCGCGCCGTCCACCGCCGTGATCGCGCGGCTGATCGGCAGCAGCACCTGCGTCCAGATGCCGGTGCCGCACGCCAGTTCCAGCACCTCCTGCTCCGGCGGGAGACTCTGAAGCGCCTGCGCGATCTGTGTCCACTCGGCGTCCGCCGCCGGATCGCCGTCGTCGGTTGGCGTTATTGACTGATCGTACTCCGGCGCGCGCGCGCGATAGTAGTTCAACTGCTCTTTGAGAATGTCGCCTTCCATGATGTCCCCCACTCATCCCATCACAAAACGAGTTCATCCGCTGCCGCAGTCACCGCTCGATTCGCCGTCTGTACGATAGACCAGTCCCTCCTGAATCTCGATTTATGTCTTGATGTGTGTCCTATTGAAACATAAGCGGTTCGCGTGCGTCAATGGGTTTTGTACAGGTTGTACAACCCCCAAAAACCGCCAAGCTAATTTCTTCTGGCGCGGGCGCTTTTTATCTGGTTTCAAGGCTCGATTCCGGCAGTGACCGCATCGATTGCCAGCCGAGCCATTCTGCTCGACCGCTCAGCCGAGCCATTCCGATAATAATCGCAGATTCTCGATACAGTCCTCGGTCGGGTCGAACCATTCCGGCTCATGTTCCACCGTGATCGCGCCTTCGTATCCGACCGCTTGCAGCACCTGCACGCACTCCCGGATCGGCACCACCCCCGCCCCGTAGCGGCAGGTCTCGTGCGATCCCGCTGCCAGCACGTCCTTCAGATGCACGTGGAACAGCCGGGGCGCCAGCCTGCGCAGCGCTTCGGCGGCATCGTAGCCGTAAGTGCCGAACCAGCCCGTATCCGCGCACACGCCCACCACGTCCTCGTCCTCCGCGCCGATCTTTTCGAGGATTTCTTCGGGTGATTTCTCCGGGTGATTTTCGTAGCCCCACTTCAAATCGTACTTTCTGAGCATATCCACCATGAAGCCGTGATCGGTCGTCGCCAAGCGGGTGCCGCCGCCCATCACCGGGATGTTCAGCGCCGCACAGATTTCGCAGTTGGCGACCAACTGCTCCGGCGTCGAGCCGAACCCCCCGGCGAAGCTGACCACCGGCATCCCGTACTGCTCCAGCAGCTCGACCGCCGTCTCCAGATGCTCGTCGGTCAGCCAGCGGTGATCGAGCATCGGCTGCCACAGATCGACCGCCTCGTAGCCCATCGCCTGCACGTCTTTGAGGTACTGCTCGAAGCGCGGCGCGAACGTCCCGATGGGCTTGAAGTAGGCGCTGGTCGCCTGCTCGCCCTGCGACCAGCCCTCGGTCATGTGATAGCCGAGCGGTCGCGCGACGTAGTTCGCCAGCATGAACGAAATCATCGGCATGATTGTCTCCTGCATATTCCACTGTTGCTACGTCACGCGCGGCGTGTAGGGGCAGGTCTGAGACCTGCCCCTGCCGAAATCTCTCTTGGCGACTTGGCGGCTCACCCATCTCTCAAAAACTCCGGCGCTTTGCCCGCGCTGCCCAGAAAATGCTCAATTTTGTCGATGACCAGCGCTTCGACCGCGGCGCGCCCGGTCGCAAGCTGATCGGCTGGCAGCGCCTTGCACTCGGCGTTGCTCATGTAGTCGGTGCGCCTCAGCGATTCCAGCAGCGCGATTTCCAGATCGGTGGCGATGTTCACCTTGCTCACGCCGCCGCTGTGAATCGCGCCCGCGACCATCTCGGCGGGCACGCCCGACCCGCCGTGCAGCACCAGATGCACCGGGGTCAGCGCGCGAATCGCCATCAGCCGCGCCGTATCGACCTTCGGCTGGCGCACCAAATACACGCCGTGCGCCGTTCCCACCGACACCGCCAGCGCATCGACCCCGGTTTCCTCGACGAAGCGCCGCGCTTCTTCGGGGACGGTGTAGAGTTCCTCGTCTTTCTCGGTCTCGACAAAATCGGTCGTGCCGATCCTGCCGAGTTCCGCCTCCACCGAGACGCCGCGCGCGTGGGCATATTCGACCACTTCTCGGCTGATGCGAATGTTCTCGTCCAACCGCTGTTCCGAAGCGTCGATCATCACCGAGGTGAAGCCCGCCGCAATCGCCGTCTTGATCACCTCGAAATCCCGCGAGTGATCGAGGTGCAGCACCACCGGAACCGTGATCTGCTGCTGATCGACCTGCCCGTAAAACTCGTCCGCGACTTCCGGCGGCGTGACGCCGTAGCGCGCCAGTTCGCGGCTGGAAATCTGCACGATCAGCGGCGACTGGGTTTTCTGCCCCGCCAGCAAAATCGGCTGGATCATGGGCGTCAGGCGCGGCGAGAACGATCCAAGCGCGCAGCCCGCTTTTTCCGCCGCCTTCAGCGCGCGATCCAGCGTCCAGACGTTGGTTCTCATACCGTCCTCCTTCACCCGCCCCGCTTTTGCTCGATCAGCGCGATAATCTCGGTGGCGTGCTTGGATCGGGCGAAATCCAACGGCGTCTGCCCGCTGTGCGACTTGAGCGTCAGGTTCGCCCCCGCTTCGATCAGCACCCGCGCGACCTCGACGTTGTTCTGCCAGATGGCGTCGTGGAGCGCGGTGTAGCCGTTGAAGGGTCCCTGCTTGTCGATGTCAACCTGATACTGCACCAGCAGCTTGGCGGCTTCGGTGCGCCCGGCGTAGGCGGCGGCATGGAGCGCGGTCGCCTTCATGCCCGGATCGAGCGCGCCGACGTCGGCTCCAGCTTCCAGCAGCAGCCGCGTGATCTCGGTGTAGCCGTTGTATGCCGCCATGATCAGCGGCGAGTCGCCGTTGGCGTCGGTTTCGTCCACGTTCACGCCCTGCGCGATCAGTTTTTGGACGGCGGCGGCGTCATTCTTCTGCACGGCGTTCATGAGTGCGGTCATGCGCGTCTCCTGAAAGAAAGTGCTGAGCGATGAGTGCTGAGGCAAAGCCAAAATACATAGGTGGTCGTATCCGCATAATTGTACCTTCGAGACGGGCATTGTAGGGGCACGACAGGTCGTGCCCGCAGGGTGATTGCATCAAACTCAATTTTGAGGTCATTATGGCTCACAGGAGATTATTTTCACGTAGGGGCGCAGCGTGCTGCGCCCCTACAAACCTTTGTGGCTATTCTTGACCTGCTCGATCATTTTGATGCGATTACCCTGGTCGTGCCCGCGCTGAGCTTTTGACTCAGCACTCAGCGCTCGGCACTCTCTTTTACGGTATTCCCGACAAAATCGGGATTTCGCTGGTCGGTTCGGGAGTCGCGGCGGCGGTCGCGGTGAGATCGAGCGCGTGGAGCGCGGTCGCCGTCAGCAGATCGTCGACGGTCTGGGTGACGCCGAAACGCCCGGTATGCAGGCAGTTCTCGCCGATGCCATCCCCATAGACCGCGACCTTCCACGTATAATCGCCGGGACCGGGCAGCAGATGCACCGGAAGCTCGATGGCATACACCTGCCCGCCGACCAACTGCACGCCTTGATTCTCGCCGCTGCTATCCTGCGTCGCCAGAAAGCGCACCGTCAAGGAGATCACGTTCTGCGTCGCCGGATCGCGCACCGACGCGATCTGCGTGCCGAACACCAGCGCAATCGCGTCATTCCAGCCAAAAACGTGTCCATCTTCGTAATCGTAAGTCAGGTCAAATGAATCGCACAGGCTGGCGAAGCTGGGCACGTCGGTCGGCGTGAGTGTGGGCGTGACCGGCGTCGCCGTCGGCGTGGGAGACGGGGGCGGCGTGAAACTCGGCGTCCAACTGGGCGGCAGAGTCGCGCGCACCACCACGCCCTCGTGCGTGCTGAAGCGCGAAGTTTCGCTCGGAATCGGCGACGTGGTGGGCGTCGGCGTGACCCCGCCGGGACTGCACGCCCCAGTAAGCGAAGCGACCAGTGCGGCGATCAGCGCAGCCGCCAGCAGGCTACGTGGGTTCGCCAAAGCGCCGTTCGGTGCCTGCGACCAAACGCTCGATATTTTCACGGAAGCGGATCAGGATCAGCGCGGTGACGCCGAGGGTGTAAAACAGGTAGTCAAAGGGGATGATGTGCTGGCTGACCATGAACAGCAGCCACGCGACCGCGAGACCGAACATCGAGAGCACGCCCAGCGACACGTAACGAGTCAGGGCGATGATGAAACCGCACAGCACCAGCATCACGGCGATGACCTGAAACGGCACGATCAAAATCAGCGTGCCGAAGGCGGTAGCGGCGCCCTTCCCACCGCGTATCGTGCCGGTGAGCAGCGTGGCAAACAGCGACCAGTTGTGACCGACGATGGCGATGATCGCCGCCAGTACCGACGCGGCGACCGGGTTCCCCGGCATGATTTTCGCCGCGATCAGCATGGCGAGGATGCCTTTGGTGCTGTCGAAGAACCAGACCACCAAGCCCCAGCCGATCCCACCCGTCGCCCGGATCACGTTGGTGGCGCCCATGTTGCCGCTGCCGATCTCAAAAATATTCACATGGCGCAGGCGCCCGATCAGATAAGCGGTTGGGATTGACCCCAATAGATAGCTGACCACCACCACTACCAGCACTTGGGAGAGTTCAGTCGTCATGATGCCTCAGTCGGTTATACAGAATGCTAGAATTAGTTTAACACATCTTAAAACACGATTGCCTAAATAAAGTGACGGGTTTCGTGTTTCGCGGCGCTTATCTGTTGCAACCAAAAGGCGCGTGCTAAAATACGCCGCCATGCGATGGAAGCTGTTTCTGTTCATAGTCTGTCTGCTCGGCGTCTTTCCGGCGCACGCGCAAGAGGCGAATGACCTGCTTGGTCGGATCAACAACCTGCGCGCGCAGCACGGTCTGCCCGGCTACACCCTCAACGCCGCGCTGATGGTCGCCGCGCAGCAGCAGGCGCAGTGGATCGTGGATACCGGCACCATCGCCCACACCCATCCCGACGGATCAGGACCGCGCACCCGCGCGCTCGCCGCCGGGTATCCTTCGACCGACGTAGGCGAAAACATTTACGGCGGCACCAACGCCACCGTCAACGATGCGTGGACTTTTTGGCTCAATTCGCCGATCCATTTTCAGGGATTGGTCAGCACCAATTATCAGGAAGTCGGCATCGGCATCGCGCACGGGAGTTGGGGATCGTCCTTCGTGCTGGATTTCGGCGGCTCCGGCGCGCCGCCGCCCGCTGCGCTCGGCGTATCCAACCCCGCTGGGGGGCAGCCAGTCGCCGCGTCGGGACCGCCCGCCTATTACGGCGGCATCGACGAAAGCGGCAATATCAAGCACATCGTCCAGCCCGGCGACACGCTGGGCGACATCGCCCTGCTCTACGGCTACACGTGGTCAGACCTGCCCTACATGATGCAGTTGAACGGCTTGACCGACGTGCATGATCTGGAAGTGGGCAGCGTGTTTCTGGTGCCGCCGCACGCGGGAACCTTCACGCCGACCCCCGACAACCGCCCGCCCACCGACGTGCCGCCGCCGTCTCCCATTCCGGCGACCATCACGCCCTTCGTGGTGATGACGCCGACCCTGCCGCCCGAATTCAGCGAACTCACGGTGGTGGTGCCGCCAATCCTCACCGCCGGGGCGAACATCCAGCCGCCGCAGAACGACGATCCGGCGACATCCAACGACGATCCGGTGACGCAGGTCGCTGCGGTGCCCACGCCCGCTGTTTTGACCGCTGCTGCGGTTCCGCCGCGCGCCACCAATTCGACGTGGATCATGATCGCGGTGGGCGTGCAGGTGGTGGTGGTGGTCGGCGCGGGAATCGAGTTTCTGCGCCGCGCCATCCGCCGACGCCGCTAGATGATCGCCGGACTGCGGCGCTACCTCCGTGCGTTCGCGTTGACCCTGCGCTACACCCTGCGCGGAGAGCAGCCGCCGCTGCTGCGCGTCCGCGATAGCTATCCGCAGTTGGCGGCGTGGTGGGATCAAGCGCTGGCGCTGGTCGAGGCGGTCGAGCGCGCCGCCGATGCCCAGCAAATCGATCCTCAGCACACGCTGGTTCATGCCGATAAGCGCGATGTCAGCATGGCGACGATTTTGTCAGCCGTGAAATACCACGTTCAGCGCGAGTACCCTCATTTGATGGCGCAGCCGAATTCGTACAGCCAAGTGACCTTGCAGGCGACCAATCTCAACGACCACTATCTGGTGATGAAGCTGGCTGAAACCGTCGATCCGCCGCTCAAAACTGCGGTCGCCGCGCTCGGTGATCACCTCGCCGAACTGCCCTCCGCTTAAGCACAAAAAGTGTAAAGATTTTTTCACAAGAATTTTATATCTTAACGTTGCGTCCCTTCTATTTTATGCTATCATGAATTTAAGGCTGTATTCCCAAAGCCGCCATCATTCTTATTCAGGAGAAATCATCATGATGTACAAACCGCGTGAAGAGGGTCAAGGTCTGGTAGAATACGCCTTGATTCTGGTGCTGGTCGCCGTCGTCGTCATCGTCATTCTGGCGCTGCTCGGACCTGCGATTGGCAACATCTTCTCCAACATCGTCAACACTCTCTAGTCCCGTCCATTCAGCTTTCGCATCACAAAAATCCGGTGCAGGTACCTGCACCGGATTTTTTATTGTTGCTTCACAAATTATTTCGGTAATTTTCATGAACGGGCAAGGCTTCCAGCGTGAAGTCATGATACAACTAGATCATCGACATGGGTCTGGTAGCTGACGATGATGCAAACGCTCTTTTCTGAACTGGAAGCGGCAATGGAAGCCGAAATCACGCCCAAAGTGCTTGATCTGCTGGTGGAATACGCCCGCCAGTCGGTTGAGCGAGGCGAGAAGCACTTCGCCGCCGACGTACTGGCGCTGGCGCTTCAATATCCGATGCGCATCGAGACGCTGGAAGAAGCCGAAGCGATCTATTCCGCGCTGGAAGCGGAACTTGCCCCTACGATGATCCGCGACGCCTGCCGCAAGGCGCAGATGTACACACTGGAAGACATGGTGAGCACCGTGCTGGCAAAAGCCACGAACTGAAGGCAGCGCCGAGTGCTGAGTGCTGAGTGAAGACACCTTCCTGAAGAACGCCGCAGTTCTCAACTTGACTCAGCACTCAGTCCTCGGCACTCAATCCTCGTCCTGATCGGTCGCCGCCTGCATCAGCGTGAACAGCCGGTTCGCCATCGCCGCCGGGTCAGGGTGAATCCCATCTTGCAGCAGCGCCGTTTCAAACACCTGCTCGATCACCGCATTCAACAGCGGATTCTCCGCATCGTGCGCGATCATCTCGCTCAGGTTGTGCAGCAGCGGATGACGCGGGTTTAGCTCCAGAATTTTTACCGGAAGCTCGTAATCTCGATCCATCAGCCGATTGATGCGGAACATGTTCCGCTGCGGATCGCTGTCCTTGCTCACCAGCCGAACCGGGCTGCCCACCAGATTATGGCTCTCGCGCACTTCCAGCACGCGGTCGCCCAGCACGTCGGCGAAACGCTGGCGCAGCGTGCCGAAATCGCCTTCGGAGAGCGGTGCTTCCTCGGCTTCGGCTTCCTCTGGCTTGACCTCCCCGACTTCGCGCAGATCGATGTCGGCTTCGTCGGCGCTGCGCAGCTTGTGCCCCTCGAACTCGGTTAGCCCCATCAGCATGATCGGATCGACCGGATCGACCAAGTACAGCACCTCGATCCCGCGCTGGCGGAAGCTGTCGAGGTGCGGGCTGCGGCTGGCGCTGGCGAAATCCTCGCCCATCACGTAGTAAATGTCATCCTGATTGTGGGCGAAGCGGCTCACGTAGTCCGCCAGCGTCGTCCAGTCGTCCTCGTTCTCCGAGTGGGTCGAAGGAAACAGCAGCAGCGGCTCGATTTCGGCGCGGTCGGTCGGCGCGATCACCAAGCCCTGCTTGAGCGCCCGCCCGAACTGCGCGAAGAATTCGTGATAGTCCTCCGGCTTGTTCTTGGCGAGCTTCTTGAGTTCGCTCAACACTTTGTTGGTGAGGGTCTTTTTGAGGTTCGCCATCACCCGGTTCGCCTGCACGCTCTCGCGGCTGACGTTGAGCGGCAGGTCTTCGCTGTCCACCACGCCCTGCACGAAGCTGAGGTATTCCGGCAGCAGATCGGTGGTGTACTCCTGAATCAGCACCTTGCGGGCGTAGAGCTTCAAGCCCGGCTCGCGCCGCGTGCTCAGGACGCTCCGCTCGGCGCTGGACGGGACGTAGAGCAGCGCGTAGAACTGGAAGGGCACGTCCGCCCGCATGTGAATCCGGTAGAGCGGGTCGGTGAAGTCGAAGGTGAGCATCTTGTAGAACTCGTTGTACTGCTCGTCGCTCACTTCTTTCGGGTCCTGCCGCCAGATCGCCACCTGCTTGTTGACCGCCTCGTCTTTGTCGCCCACGTAAATCGGGAAGGCGATGTAGTCGGAATGGCGGCGCACGATGTCCTGAAGCTGCCACGTCTGCAAAAATTCTTTGGCGTCCTCTTTCAGGGTGATGATCACGTCGGTGCCGCGCGTCTCCTTATCGGCGGGGTCGATGCTGTAGCTCTCCGTCCCGGTCGATTCCCACGCCCATGCGGGTTCGTCGGGATTGGCGGAAAGCGTCACCACCCGTACCCGATCCGCCACCATGAACACCGAGTAGAAGCCGACGCCGAACTGCCCGATCAACTCCTGCACGCCTTCGGATTTGCTGGCTGCCAGCGCCTCCACGAAGGCTTTCGCGCCGCTGTGGGCAATCGTCCCCAAATTGTTGACCAATTCGTCGTGGGTCATGCCGATCCCGGTATCGCTGATAGTCAGCGTCCCGGCGGCTTCATCCGGCTTGATCTCGACGTAGAGTTCCGCTTCAGGATCGCGCAGGTTCTGGTTGGTCAACTGCTCGAACTGGACCCGGTTCAGCGCGTCGGAGGCGTTCGAGATCAGCTCGCGCAGGAAGATTTCCCGGTCGGTGTACAGAGAGTGGATCAGAATATTGAGAAGCTGCTGAATTTCGGCTTTGAAAGCGTGTTGTTCGTTGACTGCCATAAGCGTACCCTCGTCGCATACCGATGAATTCCGGCGATTATACCTTTCGAATAGGGATTGTAGGGGCACGGTATACCGTGCCCAGGGTGATTGCATCAAACTCAATTTTGAGGTCATTATGGCTCACAGGAGATTATTTTCACGTAGGGGCGCAGCGTGCTGCGCCCCTACAAACCTTTGTGGCTATTCTTGACCTGCTCGATCATTTTGATGCGATTACCCTGATACCGTGCCCGTCAAGGGATAATCACCCGAATGATGTGTATCATGCCTGCGTAAGAAACAAATAAAAGCGGACGCCCACGCCGACCAAGCTCGCCACACGGAGCGGGGCGCTACCGCTCTACCGGCAGACCCGCCTGCTTCCATGCGTCCAGCCCGCCGTCCATCGCAGCGAAGTTCTCGAAGCCCTGCTGCATCAGCAGGCTGGCGGCGATCTGCGAGCGGTCGCCGCTGGCGCAGTGAAGGATGATCAAGCCGTCTTTCGGCAGCAAATCCATCTGCTGCGGCAGCAGCCCGTAGGGGATGTTCAGCGCCCCGGCGATGTGCCCCTCCGCGAACTCGCTGCTGCCGCGCACGTCCAGCACCAGCGCGTCCCCCTCGATGCAGGACACCGCTTCATCCAGCGAGAGGGTCTGCAGTTCGGTATTCAAATCGCCCACTTCTTCGGGCGCGAAATAGCCGGGCAGATCGTCCACGCCGACCGCGCGCAGCGCGCAGACCAGCGAATCCACCTGCTCCGGCGCGGCGATCAGGTAGGTGGACGCGTCGTAATTCACGAACCAGCCGACGTAGGTGCTGAACGAATCGCCGGGCGGCACGTGCAGCGCGCCGGGGACGTGTGCGCCGTCCACCCGCGTGTCGATCACCAGCGCGCCGTTCTTCAGCAGCTCCGCGAGGATAAAGCCCTCCATCGGCAGCGGCGCTTGCAGCGTATCCAGCAGCGCCGCGCCGCGCTGGTTGACCCGCTTCATCTGCCCGAAATAGCGCGGCGTCTCCGGCTGACCCTCCAGCAGCCACTCGACGAACTCGGCTTGGTCGTCGAATTGCAGCGCCGGGTTGACCAGCTTCTCGTAGCCGAGCGTGCTCGTCGGAATCGAGCCGAGCGCCTTGCCGCAGGCGCTGCCCGCGCCGTGACCGGGGAATATCTGCAAGTAATCCGGCATGGCTTTGAGCCGCTGCGCGTTGCGGAACTGATCGCGCGCGCCCGGTTCGCTCGACCCGGCGACCCCGACCGCCGTCTCCATCAGGTCGGGACGCCCCATATCGCCCACGAACAGGCAGTCGCCCGTGAACAAGCCCAGCGGGTGAATCGCCGTTTTGGTATCGGTGATCTGGTAAATCAGGTGTTCCGGCGTGTGACCGGGCGTGTGGATCGCGTCGATGCGGACGCTGCCCAGAAACAGGTGGTCGCCGTCGTGCAGCGCGGTATAGGCGTCCGGGAAAGTATAGCCGTCGCCTTCGCCGCTCAGGTAGAGGCGCGCGCCGGTTCGCGCCGCCAGCTCGCGGCTCCCGCTGACGAAATCCGCGTGAATGTGTGTCTCGGCGACATGGGTGATGGTCAGCCCTTCCTCGCGCGCCGCCGCCAAATACGGCTCAATGTCGCGGGCGGGGTCGATGATCAGCGCCTCGCCCGTGTCCTGATCGGCGATCAAATACGAGGCTTGTGCCAGCGCTCGGTCGTGGAAGTATTTGAGCAGCATCCATGCGTCTCCTATACTGAGCGTCGCTTTTACTATAGCGCAGCGCGGCTAATCGTTCTTGTACATCTTTTCATACTTCGCCGACGGAATCTGCGGCTCGGCGGCGGGCTGATGCTCGCGGTAGTGCGTGACGATCACGTGATTCAGCCACGAGGCGATCCGCTGGTCGTCAAACGATTCTTCGGGAAGCTTGGCGATCATCGCCGCGACCTGCCCACGCAGGTTCTCGAAATCTTCCTCGATCTGCGGGAGATTCTCGTCCCGGTCGCGTGCCATCGAGCGGGTTTCGAAGCTGTCGAAATCCTCGAAATCCGGCGCTTCGGCGCGCGCCCACTGCGGCACCAACCGCAGCGTTTCCTCCCACCAGTCATCCAGATGGGCGATCAGGTGGCGCAGGCTGGCGAAGCCCTGCTGCTGAGCGTAGCGCTGCTGTTCGTCCTCCGGTAGCGAGTTGACCGACGCCAGATAGGTATCCCACGTGCTGCTCATGAAGTCGAGGTAGTCTTGACGAGACATACGAGCCATCGTAATCTCCTTTGATACACTCGGCTCCATTGTAACACCGAATGGAATAGAGCGTTTATCGGTGGGGCGTTTTTGGGGCGAATTTCACAAAAACCTTACCGGAAATGATCTACACTTTTGATCAGCGTGCCTTATAATGATTACATTGCGTAAAGAAGCCTGCCAGCCACAATTCAATCTCAACGGTTGGTCGACGCGGACAAGGAAATCGCAT
Source organism: uncultured Chloroflexia bacterium (assembly GCA_963814185.1). GTDB lineage: Bacteria > Chloroflexota > Anaerolineae > Aggregatilineales > Phototrophicaceae > Flexifilum. The sequence continues at coordinate 3,177,453 of CAWFCF010000004.1, forward strand.
GGCGCAAGAGAACTTACCCCTCGTTTTAGCCGTTGACGACGAGCGGCACAACCTGACCCTGATAGAACGGATACTGCGCAAGTCCTACCGGGTGATCTGCGTTACCGACGCCCAAACCGCGTTCGACACGCTGCTGCAAGCGCCCTTCGATCTGATCCTGCTGGACATCATGATGCCGGACATGGATGGGCTACACGCCCTCCAGCGCATTCGCAGCAATCCCAAGACCGCCGACATCCCGGTGATCCTGATCTCCGCGCTCACCGACGGACAGTCGGTCGCGCGCGGGCTGGATGCGGGCGCCAACGACTACATCACCAAGCCGATTGACATGGACGTGACCCTCGCGCGCATCCAGACTCAGCTTGCCCTGAAAAAGCTTCAGGACGAGCGCGACCACACCATTTCCGAGCTGCGCGCCGCGCAGGAATTGAAAGACAAGCTGCTGCGGATGGCGTCCCACGACCTCAAAGGTCCGCTGATGAACATTCGCATGGCGTCGATGCTGCTGGAAATGTCGATGGACGGCGTGCCGGACGGCGCCAGCCTGCTCGAATTCGGTCTCCGCCTCAGCGGACACCATGGAAATGGTGATCAAGGACTTTCTGGACACGGCTGCGCTTCAGACTGGCGCGCTTGACCTGCACCTCGAAGCCCTGCCGCTGGAAAAGGCGGTTCACGAGATCGTCGCCGAAAACAAGCCCAATGCCATGCGCAAGCGCATCACCATCCAGACCGATGAATTGGTCGGCGTGATCTGGGCGGACGCCGCGCGCTTCCACCAATCGCTCGGCAATCTGGTCAGCAACGCGGTGAAGTACAGCCCCTGCGACACCACCGTGACCATCTGGAGCGAATGCGACGACAGCGCCGCCACCGTCTACGTGGCGGATCAGGGACCCGGCATCCCGATCACGGAGCAGGATCGCCTGTTCACCCAGTTCGGCAAGCTCAGCCCGCGACCGACCGGCGGCGAAGCCAGCACCGGCTTGGGGCTGTGGATCGTGAAGCATCTGGTCAATTTGCAAAAGGGACAGGTCGGCTTGATGTCTCCGCCGGAGGGCGGCTCGATCTTCTGGATTCAGATGCCGCTGGCGATGCTGGAACCCGCTTCCCAATAAGCGATTTTCCTCGTAGGGGCGCACGGCTGTGCGCCCGGATTCCGTAGGGGCAGACCTGTGTGTCTGCCCTGATTGATTCCGCAGGTAGGGGCGCAGCGTGCTGCGCCCCTTTTTTTATGCGGTTTACCGCGCCGTGCCCGCCTGAAGATACTGGATCAAATCGCCGATGCGGAATGCCGCCTCGCTGCGCGCGCTGACCGTCAGCAGGTAGCGCGAGTCCTGATTGACCCGCTCCATTTCGACCTGATCCGACGCATAGAGTTGGGTCAGCGCCGCCCGCAGGTCGTCGCGGATCAGGTCGTAGCTCTCCGGCGTGTTCGGAAGCTGCAAGCGATCCGGGAAGCGGATTTCGATCTCGTCGGCGCGGAAGCGCAGGCGGCGCTCGAACGACTTCTCCGCCTCTAATTTCTGCGCGGCGCTCAACGCCAACCGGAAGGACGAGCGAAGCTGCGAGCGCAGGTCAACGTCGGTGACGTGCTTGCGAGTATAGAGCAGTCCGGCGCGCCCGTCCCGGTTCTCGACCGCGTAATCGCCCTCGTGACCGATCAGCACCACGCCCGGTCCCTGAAACACGTGGCTGTAATCCGCCACGTCCACCAACTGCCCTTCCAGCGCGCCCTGCTGAATCCAGCGCTGAAACAGCGCCGCGACTGCCGGGGTGTCCACCGCGTCGGGGTTGACGAGCAAGAACTTCACCTGAATACGAGACGGGATCATGGAGATTCTTCCTTTACGCGACAATCGAGCCGTTGACGCGGGCTTCGCAGCTATGCACCGCTTCGATGAACAACTGCGCTTCTTCCAGCAGCCGCCGCGCCGAGTCCGCGTCCGGGTGAGCGCTGGGCGTCTCGTGGCGCTGGAAGAAATACTGAGCGAACTTGCCGCCCGCATACGGGTCGAAGAACAGCTTGGTGTCGTAGAAGCGCGCGCGGAACTCCGCCACCACCTGATCGGGATCGTCGGTCAGGTCGAGGTAGCTGGTGCGCACCAGCGCCCGCGCCGCCAGCAGCATCGACAAATAAGCGTTGGCGTCGGCTTTGGCGCTGTCGCCCTCGTCCAGCGCCAGCAGCCCATCAAAGTGAGTCGATTCGGCTTTGGTGATCTCCATCGAGAACAGCGACACCACCTCGCCCGCGCACTCGCCCACGCCGATGTCACCCAGCGAGTATTCGCGGGTATCGTTCCAGTCGGTGTAGAAGGACGGATCGCTTTCATAAGCCGGAACCACCGTGTACGGCTCCAGCATGTTGCGGATTTCCTTCTTGCCCAGCCGCGCGACCCAATTCTGGAAGTTCTCGCCCTCCTGCGCGCTCGCTGGCGTAGCGGGTAGTGATGGCTTCCAGCACCTCCGGCACCCGCTTGGAGGGCACCGCGCCCACCGCGACCCCGTAGCTGCCGCCGTTTTGCTTCCACATGCCGCCCAGCACCAGTTGGAAGTGCGGCACCAGATAGTTCCCGGATCGGCGGCTGTTGCCGAAGAAACCAATGTCCGCGATGTGGTGCTGACCGCAGGAATTGAAGCAGCCGCTCACCTTGATTTTGAGTTCCTTGACCGCCTCCGGCAAAGTCGGCAGCTTGAGCGGCAAGCTGCTGGCGCAGTTCGCCCGCCAGCCCGCGCGACGACGCGATGCCCAGCTTGCAGGTATCGGTGCCGGGGCAGCTCGTGATGTCCACAATCGTGTCGATGCCCGGCTCCGCCAGCCCCAGCACCTTCAGTTCGCGGTAGAGGTCGGGTAAATCCGCTTCGGAGACCCAGCGCAGCACCATGTTCTGCTCGACGGTGGTGCGCACGCTGTCCCCCGCGTACTTGCGGGCGATGTCCGCCAGTTGGAACATCTGGGGAGCGGTGATGTCGCCCAGCGGCAGGTTGACGTAGACCGCCGAATAGTTCGGCTGCCGCTGGTGATAGACGTTGGTCGCGTACCACGCCTCGAACCCATCCGGGCGGGGAGTCCCGTTCAGCGAAACCGGGATGCGCGCGGGCGTGTCCTTGTAATCCGGCACGTCTTTGAGGTACTCGGTCCAGCGCGGGTCAGGCGTGAGGATTTCGCGCTCCTCGTAAACCAGCCGCCGGAACTCGTCGATGCCCAACTGCTCGACCAGAAACTTGAGCCGGGCGCGGTTGCGGTTCTTCTTCTCGCCCAGCCGGGCGAACACCCGCGCCATCGACTGCGCCAGCGGCAGAATTTCTTCTTCCGGCACGAACTCGCTCAGCAGCTTGGCTTGATGCGGGATGGTGCCCAGTCCGCCGCCGACGAACACCGTGAAGCCGCGCTTGACTTCGCCGTCGATCACGCGCGTCTGCGCCAGCAAGCCCATGTCGTGGATGTTGACCAGCGCGCAGGCGTGCTGCTCGCAGCCCGAAAACGCGATCTTGAACTTGCGCCCGAAGTCCTGCGTGTCGTCGTGACCCAGCAGGAAGAACGCCATCGCCTTCGCGTAGGGCGTGGCGTCGAAAGCCTCGTCGTGGCAGATTCCCGCCAGCGGGCAGCCGGTCACGTTGCGCACCACGTTGCCGCAGGCTTCGTGAGTGGTGATCCCCACCGCCGCCAGCCGCCGCATCAGGTCGGGCGTGTCGTCGATGTGGATGTAGTGCATCTGAATGTCCTGCCGGGTGGTGACGTGCAAAATCCCGTCCGAATACTCGTCGGCGATCTCCGCCAGCACTTCCATCTGCGCCGGGTTCATGCCGCCGAACGGGATTTTGATGCGCTGCATCCCCGGCGCGTCCCAGAGCGTGTTGGGTCCTTTGGTGAGGTCGGCGGACGGATAGCGGAGCGTCTGGGTCTTTTCGCCGTCGAAGCGCTGCCCGTTGTCGTAGCGCTGCCCGTAAATCCCCCAGCGCAGGCGAGTTTCCGCAAACACTTTTTCGTCCAGCTTATTTTGTTTTCTCAGTTCAAGCTGCCCCGCGAAAATCTCAAGCTCGCGGGCGTGTTCTTCGGGGATTTGATCCCCCAGCGCCTCTTTCCAGTTGGACTCGCTCATCGGCTCCCCTCACCGAACTAAAAAAAAGACCGATCCGCTGGGGATTGGTCTTTTTAACGCCGTCCAAGAATAAGAACTATGCCAATGCCACCCGGATGCACTCGCGCCAAATCCACGCGCAGCAACACATTGCACAACGACAAGCCATCGGGGACTGCATCTGAACAGATGTCATGTAGAAAAAGCTACCATATCGCGCCCGCGCTGTCAACAAAGTGTACGAATGTTGCAGGGTGATTGCATCAAACTCAATTTTGAGGTCATTATGGCTCACAGGAGATTATTTTCACGTAGGGGCGCAGCGTGCTGCGCCCCTACAAACCTTTGTGGCTATTCTTGACCTGCTCGATCATTTTGATGCGATTACCCTGACGAATGTTGGGGACTAATTCTTGGTTCTTGGTTTTTGGCTGCGGCGCATCATGCTCCTCTTGCTTCCGCCGCCTTCAAAATCGACGTGTAACACTGGGTGAGCAAATCTTCGCAGCGCTGCCAGTCCCGCGCCGGATCGTCGGACGTGTGCCCGGTGATGGTGTCCAGCACGTTGTTGGCTTCCACTCGCAGCTCGCTGGATTCGCGCGCCTGCTCCATGTCGATCCCGAAGATCGCCGCGTGCAGCGCGATCAGGGTGTCGATGAAGTCGGACTTGTCCGCCTGACCGACCAGTCGGCGGTGAACCTCCCAGTAGTCGCTTTCGAACAGCGCCACCCGGCGCGGATCGAACTGCATCCCGGAGTAGCGCCGCGCCAGTCGATAGAACTGCTCCAGATAGCCGCGCACCACCGCCGCGTCGTGTTCTTTGGGCGCGAAGGCGACCGACGCGCGGACGATGTAATACGCCGCCTGCACCGACTGCGGAAACGGGATGCGGAACTGCGCCTGATCCAGCGCGACGATCAAGGTCAGCAGCCGCAGCCAGTTGCGATCATAATAGGCTTTCCAGCCTTCCACTTCGCAGTTAGCGACCTTGCCCGGATCGAATGCGTTCGCTGCCATGAGACTGCTTTCCTCCGATGATCAATCGATCATCGATTTATCGTGCGTCAGCCGCGTATGGATTTCGACGTTACGACGCGAAAGAAGATAACATATCGCGGCGCCTTTGTGCGAGCAGCGCAGGTTTATAATCAGGGTGATTGCATCAAACTCAATTTTGAGGTCATTATGGCTCACAGGAGATTATTTTCACGTAGGGGCGCAGCGTGCTGCGCCCCTACAAACCTTTGTGGCTATTCTTGACCTGCTCGATCATTTTGATGCGATTACCCTGGGTTTATAATCAGACCATACCCGCCGGAACAGGAGAGTCCGCCTTGCTTTTTCTCAGTCCTCAGTCCTCAGCCCTCAGTCCTTTGCGATGATCGGCACGCTGGCGGAGAAGTCGCTGCACGCGGCGCTCAAGGCGTACTACGCCCAACCCGGCGACGCGCTGGAATGCGAACTTGACGGCTACGTGATCGACATTCTGCGCCCGGAGCCGCACCAATGCATCGAAATCCAGACCCGCAGCCTCGCCAAGATGAAGCCCAAGCTGCACACCCTGCTGGATCGCCACCCGATCCGCGTGATCTACCCGATCCCGCAGGAGCGCTGGATCGTTCGCGTTGACCGCGACGGCGTGATCACCAGCCGCCGCAAATCGCCCAAGCGCGGGACGGTCTATCACCTGTTCCCCGAACTGGTCAGCTTTCCGAGCCTGATCCTGCATCCGAATCTCACGCTGGAAGCGCTGCTGATCCGCGACGAGGAAGTCTGGATCGACGACGGGCGCGGAAGCTGGCGGCGTAAGCGCTGGAGCATCGCGGATCGGCGGCTGCTGGAAGTCGTCCAGCCGATCTCGCTGGCGTCGGCGGCGGATTTCGCTGCTCTGCTGCCCCGCGATCTGCCCGCCGAGTTCGACAGCCGCGATCTGGCGCAGGCGATCCGCCAGCCGCGTTCCCTCGCCCAAAAAATGACCTACTGCCTGCGCGAAATGGGCGCATTACGCATCAGCGGCAAGCGCGGCAATACATTGGTCTATCAATTGGTGTGATGATGGTTCGCCCGAACCGGGTACACTGGTCTCAGCGACGGTAACGGGAGATCGGCTCTATGGAAATGCGACAGATCGGGTCACTTCAGGTGACGGTGATCGGCGTGGGCTGCAACAATTTCGGGCGGCGGTTGAACGCCGATCAAACGGCAGCGGTGGTCAACGCGGCGCTGGACGCCGGGATCAACTTCTTCGACACGGCGGACATCTACGGCGGCGGACTCAGCGAGGAATATCTCGCGCAGGCGCTCGGCAGTCGGCGGCACGAGGCGATGATCGCCACCAAGTTCGGCAAGCCGATGGAAGGCGTGGGCGAGGGCGCGAGTCCCGATTACATTCGCAAGGCGGTGGAAGCCAGCCTGCGCCGCCTGAACACCGACTGCATCGATCTGTACCAACTGCACGATCACAGCGACGTGGCGACGCCGATTGCCGACACGCTCGGCGCGCTGGACGATCTGGTGAAAGCGGGCAAGCTGCGCGAAATCGGCAGCTCCAACTTCTCCGCCGAGCAAATCCGCGAGGCAGACGCGGCGGCGCGGGGCGCGCGCTTCGTCAGCGTGCAGAATCACTACAGTATGCTCCACCGCGACCCGGAGCAGGGCGTGCTGCAAGAGTGCGAGCGGCTGCGGCTGGCGTTTCTGCCCTATTTCCCGCTGGCAAGCAGCGTCCTCACCGGGAAGGCGCGCTTAGGGCAGCCCCCGCCGCAGGGCAGCCGCCTGAGCGAGAGCAACACCCAGAACCGCTTTGCCACCGAAGCCAACCTCAAGCGGGTCGAGAAGCTGATCCCCTTCGCCGAGCGGCGCGGGCATACGCTGCTGGAACTCGCCTTCGCGTGGCTGCTGGCGCGCCCGGTGGTCGCCTCGGTGATCGCCGGAGCGACCAAGCCGGATCAGATTCGCGCCAACGCTGCCGCCGCCGGATGGCAGCTCAGCGAGGCGGATATGCAGGAGATCGATGCGATTCTGGCGTCCTGAGCCTTCCATCTTCTCCGGTCGTGTCCCGTAGGGGCAGACCCGCGTGTCTGCCCTCACCAAAACCATCTTTGTTGCTAACGCCGGGTGTTGTGCTTAATCCCGTCGTAGGGATAGGGCAGCGGCAGATCGCTGGCGTCGTTCAGGCGGTCCATCTGCGCCTGAGTCAGCGACCACCCGGCAGCACCCAGATCGTCGTGAAGCTGCTCCATCGTCCGCACGCCGATGATCGGCGCGGTCACGCCGGGGATTTGCAGCAGCCAGTTGATCGCCACCTGCGCCGCCGTCTTGCCGGTTTCCGCCGCCACGCTCAGCAGCGCGTCGATCACCTGCCACGTGTGGTCGTTGTTGTAATTGCTCCAGCTTTCGCCCCAGCCTTCCCGCTCGGCGCGCTCGATGCGGGTGCCCGCCGCTGGCGCGGTCATGCCGCGATGGAACTTCCCGCTCAGCCAGCCGCCCCGCAGCGGACTCCACGGGATGACGCCCAAGCCCTCGTTGATGCAGACCGGCATCAACTCCCACTCGGTCGAGCGGCAGAGCAGGTTGTACTGCGGCTGCAAGCACACGAATCGCTCCCAACCCATCTGGCGGCTGAGGTCAATCGCCTTCTGCAACTGCCAGCCGTTGTAATTGCTCACGCCGAGGTAGCGCACCTTGCCGTTTTGAACCAGCGTGTTGAGGGCGCTCAGGGTTTCGTCCAGCGGCGTGCCTGTGTCCCAGCTATGGACTTGGTACAGGTCGATATAGTCGGTTTGCAGGCGGCGCAGGCTGGCATCCACACTGTCGAGGATGTGCTTGCGGCTCAAGCCGATGTCGTTGGGGCTGTCGCCCATCGCAAAGCGCACTTTGGTGGCGAGCACGAAGTCCGAGCGGCGCTGATTTTTCAGCCACGACCCGACCACTTCCTCGGATTTCCCCCGGCTGTAGACGTTGGCGGTGTCGATGAAGTTGCCGCCCATTTCGGCGAAGCGATCCATGATCGCGTGGCTGTCCTCGACCCCGGTTTCTCGCCCAAAGGTCATCGCGCCGAGGCAAAGCTCGCTCACCCGGACGCCGGTTCTGCCCAGAAAACGATAGTCCATGTCGATCTCCCTCTCTCAATCGTATGTTCCGGGAGTTTACCAGACCATCGGCATCGGGGCATCGATCCAATCAAAAAGGCGGCGATCTTGAGAAGGATCGCCGCCCATGCAGTGACTCGTACCCTTACCCCATTGATTGAGAGTCGCTTAGAGCAGTTCGAGGAATTCCTCAGCGGTCATACCCGCCTGCTTGATAATGCTTTTCATGGTGCCCGGCTTGATCTTGCCGGAGTGTCTGGGGACGACGACGGTATGCTGTCCATCATCGTAGACGGCGTGACTGCCCGTTTGTCGGACGAACGAGAAGCCCGCACGCTGCTAAGCGCTGATGCATTCCTGCGCGGTGATATTCGCCAGACGACTCACAATTGGGTGATAAGGACGGGGGCGCCATCGGGCGCAGGCTCAGCATCCTCTGGCGGAATCGCTCTCCCTAAATCACGCAGCGCCTCAATGTACACGCTGATCGCGTCGCGGGCATTGGCGAGCGCTTCCTCGACGGTATCCCCTTCCGTGATACAACCGGGCAAGCTGGGGACTTCGACGGTGTACCCGCCCACTTCCTGATCAGGAATAAGGATGACTGTGCGCACAGCATCGTCGCTCATTTGCTTCTATGACTCCGCAGGGACTCGAACCCTGAACCAATTGATTAAGAGTCAACTGCTCTACCAGTTGAGCTACGGAGCCATCTGACCCCCATTATACCAAAGCCGAAAAATGAGCGTCAAGCCGCAACCGTCGTCACAGTTGGGTGTATTCAGGTACAATTGAAGCAGTCAACCGCCGCAGAGAGGAACTCGATTGTCCGCACCAGTCTCCAAGCCAACCGGGTTAACCGCCGCTCAAGTTGCCGAGCGGGTCGCGCGCGGCGAGGTCAATGCCTATCTGTCGCGCGTCGGGCGCACCTACTGGGAAATCATCCGCGATAACCTCCTGAACCTGTTCAACATCGTGCTCGGCGCGCTGCTAATCACGGTGCTGCTGTTCAAGGACTACTCGACCGTGTTCTTCGCAGGCTTCAGCGTGGTCAGCAACTCGTTCTTGGGCATGATTCAGGAGATTTTCGCCAAGCGCAAGCTGGACGCGCTGGCGGCGCTCTCGCTCAGCGACGTGAAAGTGTGGCGCGACGGCGCGCTGACCAGCCTCTCCGTCACCCGGATCGTCAAGGACGACGTGATCCCGCTGGAGCCGGGCGACAAGATCGTGGTGGATGGCAAAATCCTGAGCAGCGACGCGCTCGAAATCGACGAATCGCAGCTTACCGGCGAATCCGACGCCGTGTTCAAGCAGAAGGACGACCCGGTCTATTCGGGATCGTTCTGCAGCGCCGGGAGCGGGATCATGGTGGCGACCACCGTCGGCAAGCACAGCGCCATCAATAAGCTGTCGGATGTCGCCAAGCAGTACAAGCACGTGCTGACGCCGACGCAGGAACGCATCAGCCTGATCGTGCAGCTATCGGTGGTGATCATGATCGTCTGCACGCCCATGATCTTCATCGCGGGCTACATCCAGCGCGAGACCCTGCTCACGCTCAGCACCTTCCGCGACGCGGTGGTTTTCGTCTCCAGCATCGTGCCGCAGGGCTTGGTGCTGACCGCCATCCTCTCGCTGACGCTGGGCGCGATCCGCATCAGCCGCAAGCAAACGCTGGTGCAGCGGGTCAACGCGGTCGAGTTGCTGGCGAACGTGACCACTCTCTGCTTCGACAAGACCGGGACGCTCACCCGCAACAAGCTGAGCGTCACCCAGATTACGCCGCTGTCGAAGCTCTCGCCGCAGGACGTGATCGAGCGGCTGGAGTTGTATACCGGCAACCTCTCGCACCTCAACCGGACGGCGGCGGCGGTCTCGACCTACCTGAGCGCCCAGAGCGGCGGGCAGCCGCAGCTTCCGGCGGTGATCAAGACCCGCGAGGTGCCCTTCACCTCGACGCGCAAATGGGGCGCGATTGTGCTGCCGCAGGAGACGCTGATCATGGGCGCGCCGGAGCGGGTGCTGTGCCCGGAAGACCGTGACGCCATCCAGCAGGCGCAGGACTTGGCATCGCAGGGGCTGCGGGTGCTGGCGCTCTCGCGCTCGTTCACGCCGATGCAGGATGGCAGCCTCGACCCCGCCCGCGACTCGCTGGCGCTGATCATCCTCAGCGACGAAGTGCGCGAGGACATTCAGGAGACGCTGGCGTCCTTCACTCAGCAGAACGTCGCGCTGAAGGTGATCTCCGGCGACAACCTCGAAACCGTCCGCGAGATCGCCCAGCAAGCCGGAATGCCGGTGGGCAGTGGCTACACAGGGGATCAACTGGAAGCGATGTCGGATGGGGAGTTGCAGCAGGCGGTCATCACTGGGAACGTGTTCGCCCGCGTCGAGCCGAACACCAAGCGCAAGCTGATCGCGGCACTGAAGCAGCAGGGGCAGTACGTGGCGATGGTCGGCGACGGCGTGAACGACGTTCCGGCGCTCAAGGAGGCGCATCTCGCGGTCGCCATGAACGACGGCGCGCAGATCGCCAAAGACATCGCCGACATCGTGCTGCTCAACAACGCCCTGACCACGCTGCCGCTGGCGTTCGAGGAGGGGCGAACCGTCACGCAGACCATTTTCGGCACGGCGAAGATTTTTCTGGTCAAGAACGTCTACAGCCTGCTGTTCTTCCTGTTCGCCGGGCTGATGCTGATGCCCTTCCCGCTCAACCCGATCCACATTAGCTGGGTGACTTTCGGCGTGATCAACGTCCCGGCGTCGCTGATCGCCTTCCGCATCATCAAGCCCGCGCGAATGCAGCGCTTCCGCCGTGACGTGCTCGACTACTCGGTGACGGCGGGATTCATCGGCGCGGCGGCGATGGCGGCGGTGTACGCCTTCGCCTACCTGACCAGCGAACATAACTTGCAGCAGTCGCGCAGCACGGTGGCGCTGTTCATCGCCCTGTACGGCGTGCTGTGCCTGTGGAACATTCACGGGATTCGGCTCTTGCAGCCGCGCACCATCGGCAGACACCCGCTGATCTTCCTGCTGGGGATCGGGCTGGGCGCGGGCACGATTGTCGGTCCCTACCTCCTGCCTCACTGGCTGGAGTTCATCCCGCCGACCGGGGCGCAGTGGGCGGTGATCCTGATCACGTTCGTGTTCACGGTGCTGATTCTGTCGTTGGCAATGCGCACGCGCGGGCTGGTGGATCGGCTGTGGAAGCTGGTCGCGCCATAAATGCGGGGGGACTGTAGGGGCACGACGGGTCGTGCCCCGCTTTGCTTCTGGTCGTCTTACGCCGGAACGCGCCCGGTGAACTGCCACCATCGTTTGACCAGCCGGTGGAACCCGTCCGACGGTTTCCCGAACATGAGCGGGCAGACCCCGGCGATCACCGTGATTCCGCGCTGATTGCAGAACTGGACCGCGCGCTCGGAGACGCTGGTGCCGCCGCCATGTATGCCGTGATGCATCCACACGCGGGTGATGCCCGCGTCGGCGCAGTCATGCACCAGCTTCTCGGTGTCTTCCGGGCGGGTGATGGCAATCACGCCATCGACCTTGCCGGGAATGTCCTTCACGCTGCGATAGCAGCGCTCCCCCTCGATCTCGTCGGCGTTCGGGTTGACCGCGAACACCTCATATCCGCGCTCGCGGAACCGCTTGTAGATGGCATTTCCGGTCGCCTTGCCGCTGCGGGATACCCCCGCAACCGCAATGCGCTGTTGTGACAGAAAATCCTCGACTTTATCGGCAAGCATAATCGGCATAGCTCGTTCCTCGCTTCCCAAACAGAAACTGCAAGGCACAGTCAGATTCACTGTAGAGCGAGGTTTTCTCCGCGCGCCAGTGATAGGTGTAATCGGTTGGTGGTTACGTCCGCCATCAGACGTAGACCGCGCAGCCGCGCCCTTCCAGCCGCTCGATCCATGCGGGGAGCGGCGCCAGCGGATTCCAGCGCAAATCCAGCTTTTGCAGCGCGGGCAGATCGGCGAGGCATTCGGGGAGCGCGGTCAGGCGGTTGCTCCGCAGATCGAGGTCGGTGAGGCGCGCCAAACTGCCGAGCGAATTGGGCAGCTCGGCCAGTCGGTTGTCGCGCAATCCAACTCGGTCAGGCTGCGCCAGCCCGCCCAGCGAATCGGGCAGCGTCGCCAGTGGATTGCCCTGCAAATACAGCCGCCGCAGATGGCGAGGTCGCCCAGCGACTCCGGCAGCGCCGCCAGTGAATTGTGCCGCAGGTGAAGCTCGCGCAGGTTCGCCAGCCTGCTTATCGACTCCGGCAGCGCGGTCAGGCGCGCACGGTCGGCGCGAAGCTCGCGCAGGCGCGGCAGGCTCATTTCGGGCAGCACCGCCAGCGGATTGTTGCCGAGGTTCAGGTAAATCAGGTTCTCGAAGCGCAAATCCGGCAGGGAAACCAGTTGATTGTCGTGCAGATAGAGCATTCGAAGTTGCGCGAGGTCGCTCAGCGAGGCGGGCAGCGACCCCAGTTGATTGTGTCCGAGGTCGAGGATTTGCAGCGCGGACAACTGTCCGATGCTTTCGGGAAGCGCGATCAGCGGCGTGTTGTAGACGTAAAGCTGGGTGAGCCGGGTCAGACCGCCCACCCATTCCGGCAGCGACGCCAGCGGATTGTCGCCCAACGCCAGCGCGCGTAAATGGATCAGCCGCCCCAGCGTGTCCGGGAGCGCGGTCAGCCCGCAGCCGCGCAGCGTGAGCGCGATCACACGCCCAGCTTCGGCGCAAAAGCCAACCTGCGCCGCGTGCAGGTGGCTGATCAGCGGAATTGCGCTGCCCACCGCCGCCGCAATTTCGTCGAGCGAGTCTCGTTCCGTGTCGGAGATTTCAGCTTGATTCATCGCCTATTCAGACCGGAATGTCCCACGCCCCCAGATTGGCGAGGAAGCGATACGCGGTCAGGTCGAGGTGGATCGGCGTGACGCTGGCGAAGCCGTTGTGAACCGCCCACAAATCGGTGCCTTCTTCTTCGTACTGACCGCCCGGCTCCGGTCCCACGATCCGGTAGATGCTGTCTTTCACTTCCAGTTGATCGCGGTAAATGCGCACGCCCTGCCGCGTGAGCCGCAGTCCGCGAACCGGTGCCAGCACCGGCACGTTGAGGTTGAGGATGGTCAGCGGCGGCAGCCCCTTCTCGATCACCCGCTCGGTGACCGCGACCGCCACCCGCGCGGCTTCTTCGTATTCCTCGACGTGAGTCGCGGTGCTGATCGCCAGCGAAACCGCCACCGCCGGAACGCCCTGAATCGCCGCCTCCAGCGCCGCCGTGACTGTCCCGCTGTAGGTGATGTCCTGCCCCATGTTGGGACCGCGGTTGATGCCGGAGACCACCACGTCCGGCGCCCATTCGACCATGCCCAGCGCCGCCAGCGCGATGCAGTCGGCGGGCGATCCGCTGACCGCCAGCGCCGGAGTGCCGTCCGAGAGCGCCGTCTGACTCACCGGGATGTCCTGAAACAGGGTCTTTTTGTGACCGCTGGCGCTCTGGTTGAGCGCGGGCGCGACCACCTGCACCTCACCGAGGCGGCGCAGGGCAGTCACTAGCGCCAGCAGCCCCGGCGCCTGCACGCCGTCGTCGTTGGTTACGATGATTTTCATGCGATTGGTTGTTCCTTGAATGAAGCCGAAAGCATCCAGTATAAACGCCGAACGCGGGCGGGGCTATGCCGCCTACGCCTTCCTCCACGTCAGCCTGACCGAGAGGTTAGCTTCGCCGCCAATCGTGGCAATCGCCACGTTACCCTCCAGCGTGAACTTGAGCGCCAAGTTCAGTTCGACCCCGCTCAAATCCTTCTGCTCGTCGTAGGCTTGCAGCGCGACCAGCATCATGCCGGTCTGCCGCGCCGTCCTGCCGACCAGTTCCAGCGCGTCGTGGATAGCGCTGTCCGACAGATGCACCAATTGATTGCCGAGCGCCTGCCGGATTCCGCGCGTGGTTTCCTCGTAGCCCTCGTCCTCCGCCCGGAGCGCGGTCGGCTGGATTTCGACCAAAATCTGCGCGTTGGTTTCGTCAAAACTGTACTGCGTCATGAATTTTCCCCCAATTCCGTATGAAGCCTATTATAGCCTCCGCGCGCCTGACGCAAGCGAAAATCCCCCCGTGCGTGATGCCTTTCCGCCGGATGAGCGGAGATTAAACGCGGGCTAAGAGTTGGTAAAACATTAACATCAAGCTGACGTTTTGCACGACTTGTTGTGTAAAATGATTGTGTAGATCACGTATTGTTTGGGGATTAGCGTTCCTGTACAGTACGGGCTTGAACGGCAGCATATGTGGGAGTCCGCACGAGAATGCCGGATGACATCAACAGTGTGAATTTTCTCGAAGGCGTGAGCGCGTTTCAAAACGCGCGGCTGCGCGCCTTCTGGGATGAAGTATTGGCGCTGGTGCGCGGGAAGCCAGCCGAGTTGCTGAGCTTTGAGGACATCCGCACCCGCCTGCGGCTGCGCGAGGAAAACTACAAGGGATTGCAGGAAGTGCCGCTCGACCAGATCGTGGGCAGCGTCGGGCGCTATCGGGAGTTCACCAGCAAATTTCTGCCCAAGCAGAACAAGTCGCAGGAGCGATGGAGCCGGGTCTACGCGCAGGCGAGCGGCATGATGGGGCTGCCGCCGATTGAGTTGTACAAGGTGGGCGACGTGTATTTCGTCCGTGACGGCAATCACCGGGTTTCGGTGGCGCGTCAGTTAGCCTCGAAGACCATTCAGGCGCACGTCACCGAACTGCCGACCTCCATCTCGCTGCGACCGGGTATGTCCGAGGAGGAGCTGAACAACGTCACGGCTTACGCCCAGTTCCTCGACATCACCCGCCTGCCCTACACTCGCCCGCATCATCAGTCGATGATGCTGAGCGAGATTTCGCGCTACGACGACCTGCTCGGTCACGTCAACCTGCACCGCGCGGTCATGGAATCGACGGCGGGGCACCCGGTCACCATTGAGGAAGCCGCCGCCGATTGGTACGACAATGTGTATCGCCCGGCGGTCACGCTGATTCGCAAGTACGATATGCTCAAGTTCATGCCCAAGCGCACCGAAGGCGACCTGTACCTGTGGATGATCGACCATCTGCGCGAGGTCAAAGAGACCTACGGCGAAGAAGCACAGGCGCGCAGCTTCAGCGACGCGCTGGTCGATTATCTGTCCAGCCACAAGATTCCGGTGCCGAAAGACCTGCTGGCGGAGCAGGACGACTCGGTGAAGCTGGCGCGCGCCGACATCGAGCGGCAGCTTCGGGAGTACCGCGCCCGCATGGAGCGCGAGCAGGACAACAACCTCGCCTGAGACATCGGCGAGTCCAACCGAACCGTTACGCACTTGGGGCGCTTCGCACCGCCCCTTTTTGGATTTCCCCACGCATTCGGCAGCCGTTCTAGCTAACCGCTCCATCTTGGTCTGGATTGGTTGCCCCGCCCTGTGATAGGATAAATCGTTAACCATGCTGAACGAAAGAAGAGCGTTGTGAGTTCGAAACCCTTTGATGCTGATTCCGGTGTCCGCGCCGGTGAAACAGGCTGCGTTTGATCTGCCCGCGACCGTGAGCGACGCCATTCGCGCCAGCGGCGAAACCCTGCAAGCAGGCGACGTGCTGGCGGTATCCAGCAAGTACACCGCCATCAGCGAGGGGCGGGTCGTCAAGCTGGACGAGATTCACGTGAGCGCGGAGGCGCAGGCAGTCGCCGAGCGCTACAGCATGAACCCGCGCATCGCCCAGTTGGTCATGCAGGAAGCGGATCGGGTGTTTGGCGGAATCCCCGGTTTCCTGCTGACCTTCAAGGACGGCATCGTGTCGCCCAACGCCGGGATCGACCGCTCCAACATCCCCAGCGGCTACGCGGTGCTGTTCCCAGAGCAGCCCTACCGCTCGGCGGAGGCGCTGCGGCAGGCGCTTCGCGCGGAATTCGGCGTCAACCTCGGCTTGATCCTGACCGATAGCTGGCTGATGCCGGGACGGTTGGGCACCACCGGCGTCGCGCTGGCGACGGCAGGCTTCCGCCCGATTCAGGATGAGCGCGGCAAAACCGACTCTGTTCGGCAACCCCATGCAGGTGACTCAGCGGGGCATCGCCGATACCATTTGCGCGGCAGCCGAGCTGGTCATGGGCGAGCGCGACGAAGCCTCGCCGATTGTGATTGTCCGCAACAGCGGGGTGGAGCTGCTCGACCTCACCCTCAGCGAAGCCGATGTGTCGATTGCGTGGAATCTCGACATTTACATCCAGTCGCTCACCGAAGGGCGGCTGATACACGAAGCGGCGCCCGGAGATTAAGCGCAGCTTCCCCGACTGTCACAACCCGGTTGAATATTCCTGCGTATTCAGAGTAAGATACGGAAAACAGTCGGTTGATCATGAGCGATGAGAACGTAGTTTTGACCCTTCCTGAAAAACAAGCGCAGTCTATCCCCTACCCCGCCGGAATCGGGCGGTGGCTGCTGCGCCTGCCGCTGACCTTCTATCGTCTCGGCTTTGGCGACCTGATGAGCGGCGCGCACCTGCTGATCTTGGGCACGCGCGGGCGCAGCAGCGGCGCGCCGCGTTATACGCCGATTGAGTACCGCCGTCACGGGAGCAAGTTCTACGTGGTGTCGGCGTGGGGCGAGCGCCCGCAGTGGTTTCGCAATCTGCAAGCCTGCCCGCAGGTGCTGGTGCAGGCGGGGCGGCGGCATTTCGGCGCGCGCGCCGAAGTCGTGACCAATCAAGGTGAGGCGCTGCTGGTGCTGCATCTGTTCCGTCGGAACGCGCCCTACATCTACGACCCGCTGATCGCGCGCATGAGCGCCCGCGAGCGCATCGACGCGCGCAGCCTGCCTGACGTATCCCACCGGATCACCATTGTGCGGCTGGAGCCAACCGATCAGCCGCCGGATTTTCCCCCGCTGCCCGACGATTATCGCTGGCTGCCGCCGCTGCTGATCGCGTTCGGCGTGCTGCTGGGGTTGCTGACCTTTGGCAGCCGAAGGCTGCACCTGCGCCGCCGTCGGTGAAGGATGTGATCGCCCGCTTCGTCTCGCGCGTTCGGCTTTGGTGGCAGGCGCTCTGGCAGTTGCACCCGCCAGTCGCGCTGGTGGTGCGCGCGACTGAGGCGAAATGTCTGCAAACGCTGGCAGCCGCCGCCAAGCCCAGCACCGACCGCCTGCACCTGCGCGACCTGTTCATGGACGGGCGGCGCTATTACGTCCAGCCACAAGCCGACGGCTTCAAGCTCACCAGCGATAACCGCCTCTCGTGGGGCGGGCGGCGCAACCGCAGTCGGGTCGCGGCGATGGTGATGGGCAGTATGTCCAGCCTCGACGACGAAGTGACCTTCATCCGCCTGCACGCGCGCATGAACCTCCCCTATCTAGCCAGCGGGCTGCTGCTGCCGATCTTCTTCTCGTCCATCGTAGTCTACATGCCCTGGAACCGCTTCGTGGTCAGCGGGATGGTGGCGCTGCTGTTCGCGCTCTCGCTGATCGGGCACCGCTATAACGCGGCGCTTCAGGTCAACGAGATGATCTATTTCGTGCGCAAGGCGCTGGACGATCTGCCGCCGGTCGAGGTGGGCGCGCTGCCCGCCAGCGGTCCCGACGTGGTGATGACCGACTTCCGCGAGCAGTGGTATCGCTTCTATCGTGAGCAAATCGCACGCGAGAAGTAGGGGCAGACCTGTGTGTCTGCCCGTCTGGGCGCACCCAAGCAACCGAAGGTTGCACGTGCGCCCCTACAAAAGCCGTCTTTGCAACCGGATAGCCGTTGGCTTTTGCCTGACCGCAGGGTGATTGCATCAAACTCAATTTTGAGGTCATTATGGCTCACAGGAGATTATTTTCACGTAGGGGCGCAGCGTGCTGCGCCCCTACAAACCTTTGTGGCTATTCTTGACCTGCTCGATCATTTTGATGCGATTACCCTGTGCCTGACCGCCGAGCGCTAAAAGCGCAAACCACTTCTGTGTTATGCTTGTCCCTAAATCATTGGGGGAATTTGCGCTCGTATCCACCGTTAAGATAATCCTATGAAACGTGGTCCTGTCATTGTCCTCATATTCATCCTGCTGGCTGCCGCAGTCGTCGGGGCGAGCCAGTTTTTGCGCGCCCAGCCGCCGCTGGAAATCACGGTGGTGGTGACGCCGCTGGCGGAGGCGTGGGTGCGCAGCGCGGTTGACGCCTTCAACGCCAGCAGTCCGCTGGTCAATGGGACGCGGCGCGTGCTGGTTGACCTCAACCCGATGGACGACCTGAGCGTCTGGTCGGACGACGGTCAGCGAAGCTGGACCACCGCGCCGCCGACCGCGTGGATTCCGGCGACCAGCCTTTCGGTCGGCTACGCCAATCGGCTGAGCTTCGACACCGTGCAGGAGTCGCTGGCGGAGACGGTGTTGGCGTGGGGCGGCTTCCGCGACCGGGTGGACGCGCTCACCGACGATGGATCGCGCCCGCTGGACTGGAGCGACGTGGTACGCGCCGCCGACGCGCAGGACTGGTCGAACCTCCCCGGCGCGGATGCGGCGTGGGGCACGATTCGACTCGCCTTCAGCCGACCGAGCGGATCGGCGAGCGGGCTGGCGACCCTGTATTCGGGCGCAGCCGCCTTCAGCGACCAGCCCAACGTCGCCAACGTCACCGTCGGCGGCGGATTATCACGACTGGATGCAAAATCTGCTGCTGGGCGTGCCCAACTTCAACACGCTGGGCGCGTCGGTGGCGCAGACCCTAGCGTCGCGCGGAATCTCGGTCGGCGAGATCGCGCTGCTGCCGGAGAGCGAGTGGATCACCAACCTGCGCGGCGAGCTGATCCGCAGCGACAATCCGATTCAACTGAGCTATCCGGTCTATCAATTCGTGTTCGATTTCCCGCTGGTACGCATCAGCGGGCTTTCGGCGGACGAAAACGCGGCGGTGGACATGCTCGGTAGATGGCTGCTGAGCCAGCATCCCGAAGCTTACGGGCTGCGTCCGGCAGGCGGAGCCGCCGCCGAGACTGATCGGCTGTTTGCGACGGCGGAAAGCTACGGGGCGATGCTCACGCCGGACACAACTCAGGCGGTGATCGCGCCACCGCGCGCCGAAGCGCTGCGCTTGCTGACGTGGGTCGGCGGGGTGGTGAGATAGGGCTAGCGTGGGTTTGGGGGATTGGTTTTGGGTTAAGCCAGAGTTCGAAATTCGCGTGAATTGGCGATGGTAGAACGTGCTGCCGCGAAGGTTCTGTGTAGGGGCGAGGCGTGCCTCGCCCGTTTTGACGACATTCGACTACTGGCTTAACAAGACGCGGACCAGTCCATAATGGCGCTTGTCAGCGACTAAAAACCAAGAACCAACCACCACAGGAAACGTTGCATGATCGTTTCGCAGGTGAACGTCTATCCAATCAAGTCGTGCGCGGGGACGAGCCTCCAAGCGGCGGCAATCGACGCGCGCGGCTTCGCCCATGACCGCCGCTGGCTGGTGGTCGATCCGGCGTGGTCGTTCCTGACCCAGCGCGATCTCGCGCGCATGGCGCTGATCCAGCCCGCGCTGGCGGACGGCTGCCTGCACCTGAGTGCGCCGGGCATGGGCGGCTTCGCGCTCCCGGTCGATCAGACTGGGCGGCGGGTCGAGGTCACCATCTGGCACGACAGCGGCATCGGCGCGGTGGATCAGGGCGACGCGGCGGCGGATTGGCTGAGCGCGTACTTGAAGCAGGCGGTTCGCTTGGTGCGCTTCGCCGACGATGCCGTGCGCCCGGTCGATCCGCGCTACGCGCCCCGCCCTACCGATCAAACCGGGTTTTCGGACGGCTACCCGTTCCTGATCCTCAGCGAAGAATCGCTGGCAGACCTGAATTCACGGCTGGATGATCCGCTGCCCATGAACCGCTTCCGCCCCAATCTGGTCGTGCGCGGCGCGGAGGCGGCGTTCGCCGAGGACACGTGGAAGGCGATCCGCATTGGCGACCTGATCTTCGATCTGGTCAAGCCCTGCGCGCGCTGCGCCATCACCACCACCGATCAGGCGACCGGGCAGCGGGGCAAAGAGCCGCTGCGCACGCTGGCGACCTATCGACAGGGACCCAAAGGATCGCCGCTGTTCGGGCAGAACGCGATCCATCGCAGCACCGGGATCATCCACCAAGGCGATGCGGTCGAGATCGTCGAGTATCGGCATACCTAGCGGAGAATACGCGATGAAACGGTTTCTATGGGCGGCTCTGAGCCTCTGCCTGATGCTGGCGTTCACCAGCGACAGCCGCCAGTTGGTGGTCGGCGGGCTGTTCGCTGAAGACTCGCACAACCAGATTTACGTCCTTTCTCTCCCATCGTGAGGTCAGGAGCCTAGTGATGATCCGTCGCCTTTTGAAACCCCTGCCCGTTCTGATCCTCGCGGCGCTGACCGCGTGCAGCGGCATTGGCAGCAGCCCACAGTCCGCCACCCAGAGCGCATCCGGCTGCGCCCCCGACGCCGTGCAGATCGACATGATCTACGCGCCGGAATCCGACCAGTACCTGCCGCAGGTGATGCTGGACTTCAACCACGCCTTCGCGCAGGGCAAGAACCCGGTCACCGGGGCGGCGTTGGCGAGCGGCGAAAAGCCGATCTGCATCACGGGCGTGTCGGGATCGTCCGGCACCATCATGCAGGGAATCGTCAACGCGATCATCGCCCCCAACAATCAGAACGTCTCCAAGCCGGTGATCTTCGAGCCGTCGGTGAGTGACTGGCTGGCGCTGGCGAATTACCAGAGCGGGCGGCAGCTATTCGACCTCGCCGACACGCAGGCGACCGCGCTGGCTCCGGTGGTGATGGCGATCTGGGAAAGCCGCCTGCAAGCCATTCAGCAGACGGTCGGGCGGCAGGACATCGGCTGGCAGGATTTGCTCGACGTGCTGCACAGCCCCAACGGTTGGGCGGACTACGGCATCCCCAACGGGCGGCGCACGGTGTTCTACGGGCATACCGACCCGCTGGTGAGTTCGACCGCGCTTTCGACCCTGATTTCGGAGTTCTACGCCAGCGCCCGCGCCAACGGCTTCACCGACCGCCGCATCACGCTGGACGAGGTGCGCAATCCCGACGTGCAGCAGGGCGTGCGCGACATCGAAGACCTGATCCGCCACTACTCCGAGCGCACCACCGAGTTCAAGGAGTACATCGCGCAGGGACCGGATTACCTCGACTTCGTGGCGCTGGAAGAAAACGACCTGATCTACATCAATCGCGGGCTGACCGAGTACAAGCCGCCGGAGAAGCTGGTCGCGCTTTATCCGAAAGACGGCACCTTCTGGCACGAACACCCGATGGGCATCGTCAACGCCGACTGGACGACTCAGGAGCAGCGCGACGCCGCCCGCGTGTTCGTCAATTACGTGCTGACGCCCGACGTGCAGCGCGAAATCATGGCGCAGGGCTTCCGCCCCGCCAACCCGGACGTGCCGCTCGACTTCCCGTTCGTCGCCGAAAACGGCGTCGATCCGTCGCAGCCGCGCACCATCCTCGACTCGCCCTCGCCCGACGTGATCGCGGCGATTCAGCAAAGCTGGTCGTTCGTCAAGAAGCAGGCGGACATCATGCTGCTGATCGACGTTTCCGGCTCGATGAGCAACGAGGGCAAGATCGATCAGGCGCGCGACGCGGCGCTCGCCTTCCTCGCCGACATGGAGCCGACCAACCGGGTTGGGCTGACCATTTTCAACGACACGGTGGACGTGCGCGTGCCGCTCGGCACCTTCGAGTCCACGCAGGATCAACTGGAGTCGCACATCAAGTCGCTGCGCGCGAACGGCGGCACCGAGCTGTATCTGGCGGTGCGCGAAGCCGCCGACGCGCTCGATCAGGAGCCGGACAACAACCGCATCCGGGCGATTGTGCTGCTCAGCGACGGCGCGGATACCGGCAGTCAGGGGGTCTCGCTCAACGACGCGGTGAGCGCCGTCGAAGCCAGCCACAGCTCCCTGAACCCGGTGATCCTGATCCCGGTCGCCTATGGCTCGGACGCGGACATCAACGCGCTAAACTCGCTGGCGCGTGCCAGCAACACCAAAGTGCAGTCCGGCGACCCGCAGAGCATCCTCGGCGTGCTGCAAATCATCAGCAGCTACTTCTAAATTTCTCCGCCTGATTTCCGCGCGCGAGCGGTGAGAGGGACAATGACGCGGATTTGCTCTCCTTCTCACCGTTCTGCAATCGATAGGGATGCATAAGCACCAAGATAAGCAGGTTGTGCTGCTTTGTTGCAAAGCTGTTTTTGTAGGGGCAGACCTATGTGTCTGCCCTCGTTTGGGCGCACACATAGGTGCGCCCCTACAGCAGATTTGAATGCTTGCAACAAATCTGCTGTAGCAGGCTGAAACCCCGATCCCTCGGTTGGCAGCCGCCTTCAGGCGGCTTGAAATCCTAGCCAGAGGCTTTGAGCCTCTGGCGATGCCCTTAACTTGGTGCGAATGGGCGACTAGGGCGCGGCGTCCTCAATTGATAGACGTTTCCCTTCCAAATTTATCTACCTTTAAGCAACAAGTAAACCCCGGTTAATCCGTTTCCATGCATTGGCTTCTATAATAAGATTCGGTTCTGGAGATTAAGGATTCGCTCGTGTCAAACCGTAAAAGACGTAGTTCTCCCTTTGTCCTCGCGCTCCGCAAGCTGGCGGTCTCTGGCTTCGTCGTGATTTCCTTCGCCGCTTACGCCATCCACGAGCGCTTGATCGGCGCCAACTCAGCGGACGTGACCCTGCCGCCTGACAACACCACCGGGCAAACCCAACTGATGAGCAACACCGAGCCGCTGGTGCCGACCGTGGTTCCGGCGGTGCCGACCTCGCAGCAGGTCGAGCCGACCCTTCAGCAGGTTCAGCAGGTTCAGCAGGCAGCGCCGACCGATCAGCCGCTCGGTCAGGCGGTTCAGCAGTCGGTGCCGAATTCCCCGCTGCTGCTCCCGACCAACACGCCTTTCATCCCCACCGCCACCCCGATCCCGCCGACCGCGACCACGCGACCGCAGGGGCAGTACGCTGATGGCGTGTACACCGGTCCGACCGTGGACGCCTTCTACGGGCTGGTGCAGGTGCAGGCGACCGTCACCGGCGGCAGGCTCAGCGACGTGAAGTTCCTGCAGTTTCCCAATGACCGCCGCACCTCGCAGCAGATCAACTCGATTGCCATGCCCTACCTGATTCGGGAGGCGGTTCAGGCGCAGAGCGCCTACATCAACATCATCTCCGGCGCGACTCTGACCAGCCAAGCCTTCGCGCAGTCGCTCTACAACGCGCTGAATCAGGCGAAGAATTCTTGAAGCAAACTCGTATCCTGATGGGAATGCCGGTCGCGGTGGAGATCGTGGATGCGTCCGCGACCGAAGCGGCAATTGACGCGGTGTTCGACTATTTCCGCTACATCGACGAGAAGTTCAGCACCTACAAGGACACCAGCGAGATCATGCAGATCAACCGGAGCGAACTCGCGCTCGAAAACGCCAGCGAGGACATGCAGACCATCTTCGCGCTGGCGGATCAAACCCGTCAGGAGACCTTCGGCTACTTCGACATCCGGCACAACGGCACGATTGACCCATCCGGCATCGTCAAGGGCTGGGCGATCTACAACGCCGCCGAAATCCTGCGGCGCATGGGCTATCAGAACTTCTACGTGGACGCGGGCGGCGACATCCAAGCCGTCGGCAAGAACGATCAGGGGCAGGATTGGCGGGTCGGGATTCGCAGCCCGTTCAACCTCGACCAGATCGTCAAGGTGGTGTCCGTGAGCAATCTCGGTGTCGCCACCTCCGGCACTTACGTGCGCGGGCAGCACATCTACAATCCGAAGGACAGTCACCGCGAGATCGACGAGATCGTCAGCCTCACGGTGATCGGGCGCAATATCTACGAAGCGGATCGCTTCGCCACCGCCGCCTTTGCGATGGGCAGAGACGGCATCGTATTCGTCGAACATCTGGAAGGCTTCGAGGGCTACCTGATCGATTCCGGCGGAATCGCCACCCTCACCAGCGGCTTTGAGAGGTATGTCAGCCATGATTAGCTTGATCGACAATCTGCTCAACCGGATCACCATGTATCGGCTGGTGCTCTACTACCTGATGCTGCTGATCGGCGCGGCGGTGATCTTCTCCGTCGCTCACCTGCTGCCCTACGATCCGTTCGCGCTGCTGTTCACCACCGCCGTCTTGATCGCCGCCTGCTGGCTGAGCAACCGCGTGTTCGCGTGGGCGTTCGGCGTCCCCACCAACGTCGAGTCGGTCTATATCTCGGCGCTGATCCTTGCGCTGATCATCACGCCGCTGACCAGCTACGCCGATCTGTGGTTCATCGGCTGGGCGTCGGTGCTGGCGATGGCGTCGAAGTACGTGGTCGCCATCAACAAGAAGCACATCTTCAACCCGGTCGCCTTCGCGGTCGCCCTGACCGCCCTGACCCTCAACCAGACCGCAAGTTGGTGGGTCGGCAGCGCGCCTATGCTGCCCATCGTCCTGATCGGCGGGCTGCTGGTGGTGCGGAAAATCCGCCGCTTCGACTTGGTGATCGGCTTCTTCTTCAGCGCGCTGGTGACGGTGCTGGCGTTCGGCTTCTTCAGCCATGCCGACCTCGCGCAGGTGCTGTCAAACGTGGTGCTGTATTCGCCGCTGATGTTCTTCGCCTTCGTGATCCTCACCGAGCCGCTGACCACGCCCCCGACTCGCAAGCTGCAAATCGTCTACGGCTTGCTGGTGGGCGTGCTGTTCACGCCGGATTTCCACATCGGCAGCTTCTACACCACCCCCGAACTGGCGATCCTGATCGGCAACCTGTTCTCGTATCTGATCAGCCCCAAGACCAAGCTGATCCTCACCCTGCGCGACCGCCTCCAGCTTTCGCCGGATACGTGGGAGTTCATTTTCACGCCCGGCAAGCGGCTGGCGTTCGCGCCCGGTCAGTATATGGAGTGGACGCTCGGTCACAAAGACCCGGACAGCCGGGGCAACCGCCGCTATTTCACGCTGGCGTCCGCGCCCACCGAGACCAACATCCGCCTCGGCGTGAAGTTCTACCCGGAGTCCAGCAGCTATAAAGAAGCCCTGCTGGAAATGGATCAGACTGACGAGATCGTCGCCGCGCAGATCGCCGGGGATTTCACGCTGCCGGAAGATCGGCGCCAGAAATTGGTGTTCATCGCGGGCGGCATCGGCATCACGCCGTTTCGGAGTATGCTCAAGTACCTGATCGACACCCATCAAAAGCGCCCGATTGTGCTGTTCTACTCGAACCGCTCCCCGCGCGACATCGTCTACCGGGACGTGCTGGAACAGGCGCAGCGGCAGCTTGGCACCAAAGTGGTGTATACCATCACCGACACCATCAACTTCCCGGCGAACTGGAAAGGCAAGGTCGGGCGCATCAGCGGGACCATGATCCAGCAGGAAGTGCCGGACTACCGCAAGTGCATCTTCTACATTTCGGGTCCGAACGCGATGGTCAACGGCATGAAGGCTACGCTCCACCGCCTGCGCATCCCCGCCGATCACGTGCGGACGGACTACTTCTCCGGGCTGGCGTAAGAGGGTGACAAATCAAAACGGCAGCCGATCAGGTGATCGGCTGCCGTCATTTTCAATGGAAATCAGCGCTAACGCAGTACCAGTTTCGCCCCTGTCACTCGAAGCACTTCAAATATTGTCACATGATTGACTTGAAACTGCTGACACACTGCTGGTATTTTGACCTTGCTCGTTTGGTTAACATTGTAGACTTCATGCGTAACAATGGTATGTCCATGTGCTAAGCCATAGGCAACCAGAAATGGATCCGCGCTGGACAAAAACGCCTTAACGCCAGAACTCTTAAAAGTCCTATGATTTGCCAACCAAGTTGTTATTTGACCCATACGTGAAATGGCAGCGTTGTCTATGGGCAGAAAGAAACCAGAACCTCTTTGCTTGACCCACGCCGATAGATCATCATTTCCAGCAGTCAATTCTATTTCAATCTTATCGATGCTGAATACATTTCCCTGTTGGTTTTGCTGCTCCAACCAACTCCAAAAGCCCGGACAAAAATCAAAACTATAGTATCTGTTCTTTGGCTCAATGAAGCAGTTTGCATCGATGAGGTAAGCCATTACGTTGTAGTTCCTATCTCTTCCGCAAGCTTACGTATCATTTCTGCCTTACTAACTCCGAGCAGTTGAAATGCCTCACGATAGGTTGTCCCGCCCTCAAGCGTATTGCCTACCAGTGCGGACAGAAATCGCTCTCCTACTCTGGCGCGAAGAGTAACGTAAAAGTCGCCACCCCCACTCTGGTCCGAAGATCTTTGCCTAATTTGCGTCAATTCATCGGTATAACGCCGTTCAAACTCATCATTAGGCAAGAATCCCGTATCCCGCAAGCGTCGCAAGCTTACGAGCGAGCTAACTTTGAAGTGACGGGCAACATAAGCTATCTTGTCTCCAGAATATTCCACATCTGCCAGCAAAGCTTTCAGTTCTGCGGCAGGAACGAGCAATTCCGCAGCAACAGCATTGCAGAAATATTCAACGTCAGTATCCGGAGAATAAGTGCGATACAGATTAGAGACACCGGACAGCCCCAGCCCTATATGAACTAGCTCATGGGCAAGTGTAAAAATCTGCGCCGCTTTAGCATCTTTACCATTGATAAATATAAGCGGAGCATACTTATCCGATAGGGCAAATCCACGAAATTCACTAACAGAAAGAGGGCGATGTGTATTATTGCCGACTATGCCGCTTCGCATCACAAGGATGCCAGCGTCTTCAACTGCATCAATATGTTGCGAAAGAGCGCTCTCCCACGAAGAAGCTCGCGTGCTCAGATCAGCACTCCAAGCAACAGTCCTACGGATGGATTCAGCAGTCTCGTGAATATCTTTAGAGACTTTCAAACTCCCGACAAACGTAATGGGTTCCACATCCATAGCAACGAGATAGTCGCGGTACCAATCTTGCTTCTGCAAAGCATCGTTAACTACATCTAATAAGTCCACACTGGGTTTCAGGATTTCTTGAGTTTGAACGGTTCTGAAATCTCTAATGGGTAATTGCTCAACTAAAGGCTCAGCAAGAAACAGATAGCCGAAAGGTGTATGTGTGACATTTGCTAACTTCTCGGCGCGAGCCAGCGTTATTTCACCGGATCGCTCCCAAGCAGCAATCTTGTCTTCCTTCAACCCTAGTTTTTCAGCAAGTTCTGCTTTGCTCAGTCCTGCTCGGTCACGTGCCCACTGTAAAACAGCAGGCTGAAGGCTTATATCCACAGCAGGATGTTCCTTTTATATTCTCGGAGAACAACCGCTTAATTATCGCACGGGAGTTCTAATACTTCAAACATGCGTTCTATATTCCAGTTACCCCAGAAATCGCATCGTATCTAGTTGCATGTAGTTTACACTAGGTGCCTCAGGCTTGACAATCGACACACGCACGCGGCAAGACGGCAATAGCGCGGACATGGGAATGCAACTTCGATACATCCGTCCGACAAATGTACCTTCCCAAACCCCAAATCCGTGTTATACCAGAGTTGTCTCATTCTCCTTTGCGGCTTCGCGCCTTTGCGCCTTTGCGTTGTGCTTTTGGCTCTTTCTCTTTTCCCGTTTCATCCCCGGCGGACGCGGACATGCGCCCCGTGCGATACGGGAACCTGAGCGGCACGCATCGAACTTTCGGATCATGATACGGGAAGCCTTCCCGTCCGCAGCCGGAATCAAATGGGACGGGAGCGCCACGCGAGCGCCTTCCCGTCCCAATGTGATCGCGTTATCGACGCATCGGGGTTACGCGATGGTCACGTCCTCGCACAGATACACGTCCTGAATCGCGTTCAGGAGCGCCGCGCCCTCGTCCATCGGGCGCTGGAAAGCTTTCCGCCCGCTGATCAACCCGGTGCCGCCCGCCCGCTTGTTGATCACGGCGGTCGTGCACCGCCTCGGCGAAGTCGTTCGCGCCGCTGGCGCCGCCGCTGTTGATCAGCCCGGCGCGCCCCATGTAGCAGTTCGCCACCTGATAGCGGGTCAGGTCAATCGGGTGATCGCTGGTGAGTTGGGTGTAGATGCGCTCGTCCAGCTTGCCGTAGGACGAGCTTCCGGTGTTCAGCGCCTTGAAGCCGCCGTTGACGGTCGGGAGCTTCTGCTTGATGATGTCCGCCTGAATGGTCACGCCGAGGTGATTCGCCTGCCCGGTCAGGTCGGCGGCGGTCTCGTAGTTCACGCCGTTGACCTTGAAGGCGTTATTGCGGGTGTAGCACCACAGGATGGTCGCCATGCCCAGTTCGTGCGCCCGGTAGAAGGCTTCCGAGACTTCGACCAACTGGCGGGTGCTTTCTTCCGATCCCCAGTAGATGGTCGCGCCGACCGCGACCGCGCCCATATCCCACGCCTGATCGACCTGCCCGAACATGACCTGATCGAACTTGTTGGGATAGGTCATCAGTTCGTTGTGGTTGATCTTGACCATGAACGGGATTTTGTGGGCGTACTTGCGCGCCACCGACCCCAGCACGCCGAAGGTCGAGGCGACCGCGTTGCAGCCGCCCTCAATCGCCAGCTTGACGATGTTTTCGGGGTCGAAATACGCCGGGTTCGGGGCGAAGGACGCGCCCGCCGAATGCTCGATGCCCTGATCGACCGGCAGAATCGACAGGTAGCCGGTTCCGCCCAGCCGCCCGTGATCGTACAGCGCCTGCAAGCTGCGGAGCGCCTGCGGGTTGCGATCCGAGTTCATCCACACCCGGTCGATGAAGTCGGGTCCGGGCAGGTGCAGATTTTCTTTGGCGATGGTCTGACAGGTGTGATTGAGCAGACTATCCGCTTTGTTTCCCAGCAAATCGGCGATTTTGCCGATGCCGTAAGTGGTTTCAGGAGCAGCAGCAACCATATCTTCCTCCGAGCTTCAATTGCTCTCAGTATAACACGCACATGCCGAGATTTTAGCCTTTTTAGATCACGCCGCACTAAACATGTAGACTAGATCGTGTGCATGTTCCTTTATACTGGTGACATCCGTATGACTCAAGGAATCGAGCCGCTGTGGTCACGCTGCCAGAATCATTGAAACGGCTCGCCCAAAAAGCGAGTTCCTCGGTGCGCTCGCTCATTGATCCGCTGGACGTAGTGAGCGACCCGGCGCAGCGCCGACAGGCTCGTCTGCTCAACTACTTGATGATCCCGATACTGGCAGCGCTGGTCTTTCTTTCCAACTGGAACGGCACCATCAGCGCCTACCTTCTATACGTCACCTTCAACCTGCTGGTGATTTTGGCAGCGTACTACCTCAACCGAATCGGGCACTACCCAATTGCGGCGATGATGGTCTGTACGTTGGTGGCGCTTTCGGCGTTCATCAGCTTCGAACTGCGCGCCACCTATCAGGTGGCGTCGCCGGAAGTGGGCTTGATGCGGGTCTTCCCGGCGATCCTGATCGCCTACCTGCTGCTGCCGCTGCGCCGGATGCTGGAGTTCGCGGCGGTGAACCTGTTCCTCATCGCGCTGATCGGCATCACGGCGACCGTCGCCTACCCGCTGCTGTTCACGACCTTCTACTTCACACTGATCACGACGGCGCTGATGGCGATTGCGGCAGTCTCCCGCAGGCACTACGTTACGCAGATCGAGCAGCAGGCGCGCGAACTGGCGGAAAGCGAGCGGCGCTTTCACATCCTGCTGGAAGCGTCGTTCGAGGTGATCGTGGTGCATAAGGACGGGATCATCATCGACGTGAACCCCGCCGTCCAGACGCTGCTCGGCTATCTGCCCAACGAGGTGATCGGCAGGTCGCCGCTGGACTTCATCGAGCCGACCTACCGATCAATGGTGCGCTCCAACGACGAAACCGACACTACCGAGCCTTACGAGGTGCTGCTGCGGCACAAGAACGGGACGGCGCTGCACGCGGAAATGCGGGGCAAGAGCCAGTGGTATCACGGGGAGCGGGTGCGGGTGGTCGCCGTCCGCGACATCACCGAACTGAAGCATCAGGAAGAACTGGTGGTTGAGCGCGAGAAGGTTCGGGTGCTGCAAAAGTTCATCGGCAACCTGTCGCACGACCTACGCACGCCGCTTTCGGTGATCAACACCAGCATCTACCTGATCGACCGACTGGCGCAGGAGCCGGATCGCCAGCACCGCCAGATCGACGTGCTGCAAACACAGGCGGCGCACATGCAGCGGTTGCTGGAAGACCTGATCAGCATGTCCCGGCTAGACAAAGCCGACACCAGCGACTTCAAATTCGCGTTGATGAACGTCAACGAGCCGGTCACGGAAGCGATCCGCGATCATCAAAATCTGGCGCTGCGCAAAAAGCAGACGCTCTCCTACGAACTGGCGAACGACCTGCCCGACGTGCTGGTAGACGCGGATCAGTTCAAGCTGGCGATCAAGCACCTGATCCTGAACGGCTTGAGCTACACGACCGATGGCGGTAAGGTCACGGTGGCGACGCTGTGCAGCCCGACCAGCGTGATGGTGCAGGTACGGGACAACGGTGTCGGGATTCAGCCGGGCGATTTGCCGCACATCTTCGAGCATTTCTACCGCGCCGACCCGGCGCGCGGCGAGGACGGCGGCACCGGCGTCGGGCTGACCATCGCCAAGAAGATTGTCGAAGCGCATGGCGGCAGTATCCGGGTCGAGAGCCAGCCCGGTGAAGGCAGTGTGTTCAGCGTGGTGCTGCCGATTCCGCCGGACGCGGTGCCCCACTCGCTGTAGCACCGGCGGAAGGATAATCCATTGACTTCAATCGAGACGCCGCGCGTCTCCTACGGCGAACTGGCGCGTGTGTTTCTGCGGCTCAGCCTGATCGCCTTCGGCGGGCCGGTCGCCCACATCGCCATCGCCGAGGACGAATTGGTCACCCGCCGCCATTGGTTGACCCGCGAGCATTACCTCGACCTGATCGCCGCCACCAACCTGATCCCCGGACCTAACTCCACTGAGGTGATGATCCACGTCGGCTACACCATGCGCGGCATCCCCGGCGCGATTTTGACCGGCGCGTGCTTCATCCTGCCGACCTTCTTCCTCACGCTGGCGCTGGCGATCCTGTACGTGAGCAGTGGAACCATCCCGGCGGTCGAGGCGCTGCTGTGGGGGATCAAGCCCGTGATCATCGCCATCATCGCCAATGCGGGTGTTCGGCTGGTGCCGAGCGCGCTCAAGTCGCCGCTGCTGTGGCTGACCTGCATCGGCGCAGTTGCCGCGATCCTGCTGGGCGTGCCCGAAGTGATCGCCATGCTGGGCGCGGGCGTGATCTACGCGGTGATCGTGACCGGGGTCAACCTTCCGGCGTTCTCGCTGCTGCTGCTGGTGCCGTCGATAGCCGCCGCCGGAGCGCGCGCCGGAGTCGCGGACGTGTTTTTCTACTTCCTGAAGATCGGCTCGGTGCTGTTCGGGAGCGGCTACGTGCTGATCGCCTACATCCAGCAGGATTTGGTCAACAGCTTCAAATGGCTGAGCGGGCGAGAGCTGCTGGATGCGATTGCCATCGGGCAGATCACGCCGGGTCCGGTCTCGACCACGGCGGCGGTAGTCGGCTACATCGTCGCCGGGCTGCCGGGCGCGTTCGCCGCCACGTTGGGGATGTTCCTACCCTCGTTCGTGCTGGTGATCCTTACCGCCCCGCTGATCCCCAAGATGCGCCGCAGCCGCTTCATGGGCGCGCTGCTCAACGGCGTGAACGCGGGCGTGATCGCCGCGATTGGCGTGACGGTGGCGGGGCTGGCGGGCGAGGCGCTTCAGCCGTTCGGCGGCGCGAGCTTCAGCACGGCAGTCGCGGTGGGGCTGGCAATCGCCGCGCTGATCGCGCTGGTTCGCTGGCGCGTCAACGCGACGTGGCTGATCCTCGCGGGGGGACTGGTGGGGCTGGCAATTCAATTGATGGTGGTCGGCAGTTAGCGATTTAGCGGTCAGCAAAAGATCAGAACTTGCTCGCAATCGGTGAATTCACGAGACAGATTGCATGTAGGGGCGAGGCACGCCTCGCCCCATAGACACCAAGAAAAGAGAAATCTCGCCTCTCAATGAAGGGTTTGCCTGCACCGCGAGGGGTTTAAACCCCTCGCTCCAAACCACTTAGCGACCCACTGAAGGGGTCGCCGCAAAATGCGGGGGCAACGACCGTCCCTTCAGTGGACGGTTAGGATTTGTGTAGCCGAGGGTTTGAACCCTCGGCGGCACGAGCGAACCCGCCCATTCAATCGGTTAAGTTGGTGTTTATGGGGCATGGCGGCGCCATGCTCCTACGCGGATCGACAATTTGGGTTCTTGCTGTCCGTTATTCCGCCAGCGCCACCGTCTCGATTTCGACCAGCGCGCCGAGCGGCAGCGCCGCCACCTGCACCGTGCTGCGAGCGGGCGGGGTCGCGCCGAAGAACGATCCGTAGACCTCGTTCATGGCGGCGAAATCCTTGAGATCGACCATAAACACGGTGGTTTTGACCACCTTGTCCAGACTAGTTCCGGCGGCTTCGAGGATGGCACGGACGTTTTCCAGCGTTTGGCGGGTCTGCTCACGGATGCCGCCCTCGCGCAGCGACATGGTTCCGGGAACCAACGCGGCTTGCCCGGCGGTATAGACGAACCCGTTGGCGATAATCGCCTGCGAGTAAGGTCCAACGGCAGCGGGCGCTTGATCGGTGTGAACTGCTTCACGACTCTATGGGTATGCTCCTGTGGAATCGGGCTAATTATGCCGTCGGGGAGCGCGAGTTGCAACTCAGGATGCGGTGTGGGTCAGCGGTTCGTAAACCCCGCTGCCATCGGTCTTGAGGCGATAGGCGTGATAGCCGTTCTCGCCGCTGCCATCCCACAAGGTCAGGTTCAGCCAAGCGCCGTCGCTCGACCAGCCGCTAATTTGCGGCGCGCCTACCGCGAAATCGGGAAAGCCCTGCGAATCCAACGCCTGCAAGCCGGTTCCATCGCGCCGCACGCGAAAGACGTGCGGCTTGAGCGCGTCCACTCCGAGCACGTTCATGGAGCCAAACGCCAGCCATTCACCATCGGGCGAAGGCATCAAGGCGGAAGTGAGCGTCGTGGTCAAGGTCGTGACCGCGCCGCTGCTCCGCGCGCAGAGGTGGAGTTCGTGGATGTCCTGATTGATGCTGTCCCAGCAGCCCTCGCCCATGTGATCGTCGCGCTGCACGAACAGGACGCCGTCTCCCTCGAACAAGACTTGCTCGTGGACGCTTTCATAGCGGCACAGTTGATCGTCCTGAAGCTCGACGTTTTGAAGCTCGCACGGATAGGACGGGACGAAGGTCGGAATGAGCGTGAAATCGTCGGGCAGCAGCGTCGCAGTGGGCGCAGGCGGCAGCAGCGTCGCCGCGCCGGGGCGCCAGCGGCTCAGCACGACCACGCCCATCAGCAGAATCAACAGCAGGAAGATCAGGCGGCGCATGAATTCCTCTCCATCATTGATGCGCTTGATTCTACTCGCTGACAGATTTATTGAAATACGCTCACCCTGCGGTTACAATACGCCTTATATTCTTATACTGCTTCGGGAGCGCGTATGAACAAGCTGATCAGTCTGGCAATCGGCTTCGGGATCGGCGCGGCGCTGGGTGCGGCGCTGGTGCTGCTGTTCGCGCCGGTTTCGGGCGACACGCTGGTGAAGAACCTGAAAGCGGGCTACGCCGAGACCATGGAAGAAGCGCGCACCGCCGCCGAAACCCGCCGCAAGCAGTTAGAAGCCGAGTTGAAAGCGAAGCGCGGCGAGCCAACCCGCGCCCTCCAGAAGCCGCGCTAAGGCGCGGTGTCCACCATCAGCGTGTAAGGCATGGCGACGGTGGTCACCGGGGCGAAGGGCGAGATCGCCAGCACCACTTGATCGACCCCCGGCGCAACCTCGATTTGATGATCGGCGTTGTCGAACGACCAGCGGGTCACGTCCACCGTTTGGCTGCCAGCCTTCTGCATGACTTGCAGCCAGCCCTGCTCCGGCAGGCGATTATCGGTCCAGACCCAGCCCTCCGGCTGCCAACCCCCATCATTCTGCTCGAAGTCATCCGAATAGCCGATTTCCGGGATGCTCACGTCGTCCAGCGCCAGACCGGGACGAGTCACCGCGTCGTCGGTGATCATCTCGAAGCGCACGAGGATTTGCTTTCCGGCGTAGGCGTCCAGCGGGAGCGACTCGCTGATCCAGCCGCCAGAGTCGCCGGTGTAGCCCGCGCCGTAGGTGACGCCGTGCGGATCGTCGGTGATGGTGTGCGGCGTGGAGAGGATATGCCAGCTTGCGCCGTCGTCGTCGCTGACCATGACGTAGCCGTAATCCCAGCTTTGCTCGGTTTGATACCAGAAGCGGTAATCCAGCGCCGCGTGACTCACGCCGGAGAGGTCGAAGCGGTGGGTCAGGCGGGTGTCGCCCATGTCGCCGCGATTGCTGTACCAGAAATGGGTGCCGCTGCTGGCAGTGGTGGGCACCAATCCAACCGACGCCGGGCTGTCCAGATGCAGGGTAAAGGCGCTCACGCTGCTCGCGTTCGGGAGGACGATGTAAGTGGCGGCGTACTGGTTGGCGCTGCCTTGATAGCGGAAGGGATAGCGGCTCGCAGTCGCCTCGCTGCTCGGCGCTGGCAGCGCTGGCAGTTCGGGATAGCCGTATTTTCCGCCCATGTAAGTCGAATCGTCGAGGTCATTCGCCAGCGCCCAATCGCCGAAGAAGTCGTTCGCGCCCGGCTGACTGAGTGATTGCAGAGTCGCGTCCACGTCCTGCAAGCCGCGCGGCAGATGCTCGGCGCTGAGCGTTCGCATGGCGTCGATGCCGTAGCGCTCGTAGAAATAGGTCAGGAACATGGATGCCGCGCCGTAATTTACGCTGCGCAGACCGGGATCGACGTTCCAGTCGTTCAATTGGGTATTCGGGGTATTCAGGAAGTCGAGGATCGAATAGTCGAGGTCGCCATAAAGGTAATACTGCGTGAACACCGACAGCCCCTCGTTGAGCCACGTCTCCGTGTTGATCTGCAAGTTGAAGCGGATCATGTGCTGGAATTCGTGGGCGACGATGCTCTCGACCGGGTGCAGCGGAAAGTCCGACGGCATAGTGTCCAGATTGAAGAAGAACATCTCATGCTCGTTGCTGGCGGGCACCACTTCCTTCGGGTAGGTGTGATCCGAGGCGAAATAGGCGGCGGTCGATGCGCCCAGCCCATGCGCGAACACGCCGTACACGTGCGGGTCGCCGTCCACGCCGGGATTCAACTCGCTGCCCCAGAGCGCGCGCACGTTAGGATAAATCTGGGTGTCAAAGTCGTGCGCCAGCCCTTGCAGATCGGACAGGTTCACGTCCGCGCCCACTTCCACCCACAGGTAGATGTGGTCGCCGATCACGCGCAGAGTCGCCGGAACCCGAAACGAGGTATTATCCGACGAGTTGACCACGTTGAAGACCTGCTTGTCGCCCAGTTGATGAGTTGGGGGAGCGGCGGGAGTCGCCGGGATGTCGGTGACACGCAGACCGCGCAGCCGCTCCGCCAGTTCGACCCGGTCGCGCGGCGGGATCACGGCGTCATTCAGCGCATCGACGGTGGGGTAATCCGCATCGCTGGCGAGCTGCTGCGCCGAGGTCGGCAAGACGCAGAGCAAAATCAGCAGGACGATGAGGGCGAGCGCCGCCGAACGTCGTGTGGACATGAGGGCACCTTTACGATGTGGCGAGATCAAGTGATTTCAACAGTATAAGCGAAAAACGTTTCCAGCCTCAAGCTGAGTAATTACAGCCCCACCAGTTCCGCCTGAATGCCATGCTCGCCCAGCGCGTCACGCAGATCGCGCAGGTCTTCGGAGCGCACTACCGCCGCCATCGATCCCAGCCGCGCGCCCATGAAGCGGCGAATCCCCGGCGTGTCCATGATGAAGTCGAGCGTCTCCGGCGCGGTGGTGCGCAGAATCAGCAGGCGCTCCACCGAGACGCTGGCGGTCGGTCCGGTTTTCCAATTTTCCAGCAGCCGCGCGACCGCTGGCGAGAGGGTTTGATCGCCGAGCGCGCGGGTGAGAAACGCGCCGATATGCCCGACGTTGATCCCCTGCTGCGCTGCC
This sequence comes from uncultured Chloroflexia bacterium, assembly GCA_963814185.1. GTDB lineage: Bacteria > Chloroflexota > Anaerolineae > Aggregatilineales > Phototrophicaceae > Flexifilum. The sequence continues at coordinate 3,213,636 of CAWFCF010000004.1, forward strand.
TGCTCAATGCCCGCCGGATCGAGGCGGTAAGCGTAGCTGCTGCCGGTCACCGATCCCCACGTGGTGAAGCGCGCCAACTGAAAGCGGTCGATCCGAGCGACTTTGCGCGAGACGAAGATCACGCCGTCTTCCTGCACCTCGATCTTGTCCGGCTGTTCCGGCGGGCTGGGCCACGCCGCCAAGCCGAGGAAGGCGCGCCCGTACACCGTGAGCCGGGCGGCGTCCTCCGCCAAATCCATTAAGCCGAGCCAATGCATCGGCGCAATGATGATGAATGCCAGCAGCGCGCCCTCGACCGCATCCCAGCTTTCCAGCCCGCTGAGGTAATCGCCCTCGTCGTTGCGAATGTACCAGCTATCGAAATCCCCGTTGGGGCGCTGAAAGTCGGCGCTGTCCTCGTGAACCAGAAAGATGAAGTCGTCCAGCGACCACCATGCCTGCGCCGGGAGCGCGTGCTGCATGATCTCGAACACGGCTGCCCGCGCCGCCGCCGGATTGTACTGGCTCATGGTGCCCGCCTCCGGGTCGGGGTGCAAGCCGGGCACGTGCCACAGGTCGATGTAGGCGGTCGAGTCGCGCCACGCCTCCGCCAGCATCCGAACCTGATCGGCGCGGTTGGCGCTCAGCCAGCGGCGGGCTTCGGCGCGTTTGGGGAGCGCGCGCCCCGCCTGCACGTCGATCAACCCGGCGCTCACGGCGAGGGCGACCATGAAGGCAATCCGATCCTGCCCCTGCGTGAGCAGGAACGGTGCGAGCGCTCCGCCGTCTTTGCTGTCCAGCGAATCGCCTTGCAGCAGTGGATTGTGAAGCTGCAAGTACGCCAGCAGCGTGGTGAGGTCATCCACGATGGACGTATCTGCCTGCCGGACGTTGTCCACCTCGTCGAGCGAGTCCAGCGCGGCGACTTCCTCGCTCGGATAGACGACCGCCTCGTCCACCTCGTCCAACTGGTCGTAAGAGGTTTTGTGCGTGGGCAAAATCTGCACCAGATCGTCGGGGATGTAGACGATGGTGCGCGGGCCGGTATCGGCGTTCTCGAACGCCTGCCCGATCAAACCGCGATAGTACAGCCCCTCGGCGACGGTTTCAGGCTGGCGGTGCGGCTGCTCGCGCTGGATCGCCGCCGCGCCCATGCGCCGGATCGAGCCGAACACCCGCTCGAACTTGGCTTCCGGCATCTTGCCTTTGACGCTGATCAGCATTTGCAACGCGGCGCGCTCGATGTCGCTCAGCGCATCCCAGACCCGCTCCGCCCGCTCTGGCTCCAGCATCGCCCGGCTGATCAGGTCGATACGCGCGGCGATGTCGTCGCTTTCGTCGAGCTGGACGCCCCACACCTCCGCCAAGACGGTCAGGAGCGCGGGGTCGCTTTCGCGCAGAGTTCGGAAGATGCTAGTCATCGGAGTGCGGAGTCAAAGCAAAATACCTCATCGAATCAATAAAACCAGTATGCCAGATTTTGCCGACGCAACGCGAATCCAGCCGTGTATTTTTAACTCGCACTCGTGCGACCTTTGGTCGCCCAGCACTCGGCACTTTCTGTTCATGCGTGGATTAATTATAACGCGATCACCATTTGATACCCTACAATAAACCATCTTTTCGGATTACTGTTCTAAAAATAGTTGACTTAGAACTTGTGTTCGTCTACAATCGAAAATGTGTTTTAATTGAGTTTATACGGAGTATCCCTATGAGAGATCGCAGCAAACTCTCCGAGCGGCAGCGCAACATTCTGCGCTACATGGAGAGCTATTTGGACACTCACGGATTTCCGCCGACCATCCGTGAGATCGGCTTGGCGACCGGCATCAACTCGACTTCGGTCGTCAATTACAACCTGAACAAGCTGGTTGAAGCGGGGCATCTGGCACGCGAAGCACGCGCCTCTCGCGGACTCCGGCTGGTCAAGAACGGGCGCAAGAGCACGGCGCAGTCGGTTCAGGCTGCCTCACAGGTGGTGCGGGTGCAGATGTTCGGGCAGATTGTCGCCAGCGCTCCCGCGCCGATCCCGGAGGATATGGATCGCGCGTTCTCCGACGACGTGGTCGAAGTGATGCCGTCGATGCTGAATGGCGCGCCCATCGCGGAGGTGTTCGCGCTCAAGGTCAAGGGCGACTCGATGATCGACGCCATGATCAACGACGGCGACATCGTGATCTTCCGCAAGCAGGAAATGGCGCAGAACGGCGACATGGTGGCGGTGTGGCTGTCGGATCGCAGCGAGACGACCCTCAAGTATTTCTTCCGGGAAAACGATACGACCGTCCGTCTCCAGCCCGCGCACCCGACTATGCAGCCGATTTACGTTCATCCTGCTAACTGCCAAATTCAGGGGCGGGTGCTGTCGGTGCTGCGTCCGCGCGTGTAACGCCGAAGGGCGCAATTAGGCAACGCGAACTTGTGGTTCGCCCCTGCACCTGCGCCCTTTGATTTAATTGAACCCTTTTTCGCCCACCATGCGCGCCAGTGTTCGCTGCCAACTGGTCGCTTCGGCTCCTATTTTCTCGTGATAGTGGGCGTCCATCTTATGCAGGAAGGTTTCCAGCTCGCGCTTGAGCTTGGAATACTGCTCGACCTGCACCTCGGCGAGCGCCTGCTGCTGGGCTGCGCCGCGCGCCAGCCGCAGCGCGCCGCGAAAGTGCGGCAGGCATAAGCCTTCCGACTGCCGAAATCCCACGCCGAATCGCTCCTCGGCGGCATACTCCCCCATAATCTTCAGATAACGCTGTTCCGCACCATCCCGCAGCACGCACGCCGGGCAGGGCTTCTGCGCTTCCAGCGCGTCGGCGAGCGCGTTCGACCCGCGTCGACGCCCGCGTTCGGTCGGCGGCGTGCGGCGCAGCACTTGCAGCACCTCGTCCAGCGCCGCATTGTACAAGACCGCCGTCGGCAGCACGCTGTTGAATCCCGGAAGCTGCCACGTGTGGGTGTGACATAACCCGCGACTGGCGCGAAACTGGTTCTGGGTGGTCGGATCGGTCGGGTATTCGTAGAGCAGCGTGTCGAGGTAGCGCTCGACATCCCGCTCCAACAGCCGACAAACCGCGCAGCCGGGTTGGGAAAATGCTTCAAGCAGGTCAAAATATCCGAATGGCGTCGACATGGAACTCTCCTCACTCCGCGCTGATTGTAGCCGCCTGAAGGGTGTTAAGGAAATTTAACTGGTATGATTAGGGGGCGACCATGAGTCGAGGACGGATCGACGGCTCGGCGTTCATGCAAGCGGTGGGCGCGCAGTTCGAGCTTCAGGAAGATGGTCACGTCAGCGCCCAATTCGTGATCGGCGAGGCGCACCAGGGACCGCCCGGTTACGCGCACGGCGGCGCGCTGGCGACGCTGCTCGACGAGGCGATGGGCGCGGCGTCATGGTTCGCGGGCAATCGCACCGTCAGCGTGCATCTGAGCTTCGACTACTGGAGTCCGGTCCCGGTGGGCGCATCCATCACCCTTTCCGCTCAGGTGGAGCGCCGCGAAGGGCGCAAAGTCTTCACGGGCGGCACGATCTGGCTCTCGGACGGGACGGTCGCGGTCAGCGCGAGCGGCGTGTTTGTGGATGCGCCGCAGCTTGTCTCCGAAGCATCGGGATTCCACTTGGACGAGTGATACCTATGTCGGTCTACATCATCGGCGACGTACACGGGCATCTGACAAAGCTGCTCGATCTGCTGGTCGAAGCTCACCTCATCGATCAAGGTCGCAAGTGGGGCGGCGGAAACTCTCAACTGTGGTTTCTGGGCGATTTTTTTGATCGCGGGCCCTATGGGATCGGCGTGGTCGATCTGATCATGCGGCTGCAAAGTCAAGCGGCGGCGGACGGCGGCGAAATCCACGCGCTGCTGGGTAATCATGAAGTGCTGTTCCTCGCCGCACATCGGTTCCCCAAAACCCGGAAGTTCCTCGTCAGTTGGAAGCGCAACGGCGGGCAGGACATGGATATGGCGCAGGTCACGTCACGCCACATCGCGTGGCTGCGCAATTTGCCCCCGATGGCGCACATCGACAATCGTCTGCTGATGCACGCCGACGCCATGTTCTACTTGGACTACGGCAGCTCGGTTGCCGAAGTCAACGAGGCGATTTCCGAATTGCTGCGCGGCGACAACACCAAAGCGTGGGATCAACTGCTGGAAGATTTCGCCGAGCGGATGGCATTCGGCTCGATACGCGGCGGCAGCGCCAACGCGGTCGAATGTCTCGACGTATTCGGCGGCAAACAGATCATTCATGGGCACACGCCCATTCAATACATTGCGGATTTCCTCGAGCCACACGCCGCCTACGTCTACGCGAATAAGATGTGCGTGAACGTGGACGGCGGCATGTACCTCGGCGCGCCCGGCTTCGTCTACAAACTACCCGAATAATGCACTCAGGTGCTTGAACGGCTCCCGGCTCCGCCCGTACCCTACGGGTGAAGCAAAGGAGTCGGTATGCTGAGGAAAACCTTCGCAATCTACAGCCTAGTGGTCGGCGCGCTGGTGGGCGTGATCGGCGACCTGCTCTTCTACAACAGGCTGATCGGCGTGTCCTTCCCGCTGTTCATGCTGATCGCCATCCTGATGGTAGTGGCGTCCAACGGAATACTGCGCCAACCGCTGCGCCTGCGCAATCTCTGGGTGCTGATCCCAGCGATGTTTTTCGCCTGCATGGTGGCGGTGCGCGCGGATCAACAGCTTGGGGCGCTGAACGTGATCGCCGCGCTGCTGCTGAGCGCGCTGGCGCTCACCTATCTGCCGCTGAGCCGCCGGATCGATCTGGATTCGACGGCGGATCATCTTCTCCGGGTGATGGACGGCTTCACGGGCGCTGTCCTCGACCCATTTTACGAAATCTTCGACTCGATTAGCTGGTTCTTCGAGCGGTTGGAAGGCAACTGGCGGGTGGTCGCGTCGGTGGGGCGCGGGCTGGTGATCAGCGCGCCGGTGCTGCTGATATTCGGGCTGCTGCTGGCTTCGGCGGACGCAGTGTTCGCCGGATACTTCCGGCAGATCGTGGGCTGGTTCCGGCTCCCCAACCTCAGCCTCAGCACGGTCTCGCAGTTGGTCTTTATCGGCATGGTCGGCTGGCTGTCCTGCGGGGGGGTCGCCTACGGGGTGGCGCGGCGCGAGCGGTTCCAGCACGCCGAGCGTGAGGACAAGCCCAAGCGCAAGCTCCCAGCCATAGGCATGATCGAGGGCACCATCACGCTCGCCAGCGTCGATCTGCTGTTCGCCGCCTTCGTGGTCATCCAGTTCGCTTATTTCTTCGGCGGGCGGGATACGGTGCTGGCGCAGGGCTTGACCTACGCCGATTACGCGCGGCGCGGCTTCTTCGAATTGGTGGCGGTTTCGGTGCTGACGCTGGGGCTGGTGCTGGCGCTGGACAGCATGACCGTCCGCCGGAGGCAGCAGCACACGCGGCTGTTTCAAGCGCTGGCGGTGGCGCTGGTGGCGCTCACCGGGGTGATTCTGGTGTCGGCGTCGCAGCGAATGCTGCTCTACGAGCAGCAGTACGGTTTCACCATGCTGCGGGTATATACCCACGTGTTCATGTACTGGCTGGCGGCGCTGTTCGGGGTGTTTCTGCTGGCGCTGTTCCGGCTTCGCCCGCGCATCTTCTCGGTGGGCTTACTGCTGGTGCTGATCGGCTATCTGGGCACCCTCAACCTGATGAACGTCGATCAGTACATCGCCGAGCGCAATCTGGATCGCGCCGGGCAGGAGGTCGATTTTTACTATCTGTCCTTCCTTTCCGCCGACGCCGAGCCGACCCTGCTCGCTCTGTATCAAACCACCGATTCGCCTTCGCTGCGCGCAGCATCGGGGCAGTGGCTCGCCGCTCTGCTTTACCGGCTGGATCGCGCCCGCCAGACCAACGGCTCGACGATTTTGTCGGCAAATCTCTCACGCGAAGCAGCGTGGGCGTCGCTCGATTCCGTCCGCGACACGCTGCCGGAGTACCAGCAGCTTTATTTCTATCGACACTCGACGGTCAGGGAGGATGGATAGATACGGCGACTAGTCCTGCGGTATGATCAGGATGCAGACCATAAGGAGGGATAGTCATGCGTAAATGGATGATCCTGATCGCTTTGATGGTCGGGCTGCTCGCGCTGCCGGTGTTCGCGCAGGACGAGGGTGGCGTTCACATCGTCGGCGGGGACGACCCGGCGGCGCTTCAAAATCTGCTGGCGCACATCGTCACGCCCGCCTATTCCGGCGCGGCGCAAGGCGCGTCGGTCTACGTCGGGGCGCTGCCGCCCGGCTTCGACCTGCCCTACCCGGACGCCATCACCGTGATCGGGAGCGTGGTTTCCAGCGGCGAGCTGCCCACGCAGGTCTTTTTCCAGACGACGCTCAGCCCGCAGGAAGTCCACGACTTCTATACCGATCACCTGACCGCCCGCGACTGGCACGAACCCGCCTACAGCGCAGGAAGCGGCGGCTTCGTCACCGCCCCGCCGAGCGACATGCTCAGCTTTTGCAGCGCATCCAACGATCAGTTCGTCTCGGTCTACAGCCGCGCCCTGAGCGACGCGACCGACGTGACCCTTTACTATCAGCAGGACTTGCCCTCCGGCTCGCAGTGTGCCCAGCCGCAGATGAGCGGCGGTCAGCGCGCCGGGCAAAACTTGATCCCGCCGCTGATCACGCCGGAAGGCGCGACCCAGCGCGGAAGCTCGGCGGGCGGCAGCAGCGACCAGTGGTACAGCGGCACCCAACTGGTCACTTCGCTGACCCCGGCGGAACTGGCGCAGCATTACGGCGACCAGTTAGAGGCGGCGGGCTGGACTCAGTTGAACCAGAGCGGAACCGATCAGGTCGCCAACAGCATTTGGTCGCTGAAGGACGCCGAAGGGAATCCGTGGAACGGCATCCTGACCATCATCGGCGGCAACGAACAAACCAGCGCCCTGCTGCAACTGATCCGCGTGGGCTAACCCAAGTCTTGAAATAGAACTCCACGAAGCATTTGCCGCTGTAGGGGCGCACACGCAGGTGCGCCCCCCTACGCACAACATGACACCTCGCACCGAGACCAGCGATGTCTGACACTTTCCGCCGAGGCTGCCGCCCGTTACGGTGAATTGACGCAGCTTGGGTTCGAGAGGAAAACCACGTTGTCCAACAAAATCCTGATTGCCTATGCCAGCACAACCGGCTCCACCGCTGGCGTGGCGGAAACTATCGGTCAGACGCTGGTCGAAAACGGCTTGCAGGTGGATGTCCGCCCCGTGCAGGAGGTCCACGACCTCACGCCTTACCGAGCGGTAGTCGTCGGCAGCGCCATTCACGGCAGCGCATGGCTCCCCGAAGCGATGCAGTTCGTGCAGACCAACCGGGCGGTGCTGGCGCAAAAGCCGTTTGCCGCATTTCTGGTGTGTATCACGCTCTCGATGAAAAACGGGCAGTATCGCCCGGTGGTCGCTCAATGGCTGGAACCGGTGCGCGCGCTGGTCAAGCCCGTGAGCGAGGGCTATTTTGCCGGGATACTGGACATCAGCAAAGTACCGTCCGTCAGCGACCGACTGAAGTTTCGCCTGAGTGTCGCGCTCGGCTTCATGTCAGAGGGGGATCACCGCGACTGGGGCGAGATTCGCGCGTGGGCGAACGCGCTCCCCGCGCAGCTTCAGCCTTAGAGATTTCCCGAACGACCCACGCGGTGGCGGAGTCGCCCAACCGGCTTAGTCCTGCGGCTGCGCCAACTCGAAGTATGAGAGGCTGGCTTCCATGTCCGCCGCGCTGTCCATTTCCAGCGTGATCGAGGGCGGCTTGGGCAGTGTGTGAATCTGCTCCAGCAGGCGGCTGTAGTCGAGGACTCCGCTTGCCAGCCCGTGATGATAGTCCAGCTTGCCGTCGTTGTTGTTGAGGTGTAGGTGAACCAGATACGGGCGCATGGTTTCCAGCCAGGTCTCAAACGGCACTTCGGAGTATAAATGCGCGTGTCCCACGTCGAGGCAGGCGCGCAAATTGGGGTGGTCGATTTGCTTCAACACGTCGCCGATGATGTCCGGGTCGAATTCCCACATGTTTTCGACGGCAGCGATCACGTCTAGCCGCTCCGCGTAGTCGGCGATCTCGCTCCAGAAGGCGACGTTGCGCTTCTGCCAGCCGTCGCGGTATTCGGGCGTGTGGATCGCGGCGATGAAATTCGCGTGCAGCACCACGATCTGCACGCCCAGTTCGTGGGCGATGCGCAGCGCGTGGCGGAAACGCCCCTTGCAAATCTCGTTGATCTGCGCGTCGGGGCTGCCGGACGCCATGTCCATGAAGGGTCCGTGCATAGTCAGCATCCCCGGAACCGGGCGCAGCAGTTCCTTGTAGCGCTCCACTTCCGCCCGCCAGTCGCCATCCAGCACGTCGGGATAGGCGAACGCCATCATCTCGATACCGAGCTGATGCTCGACTGCGAGACGAATACACTGATCGACGTTTTTCGGACTTGCGCTCAACAGTACCCGGTCGCCCACGAGAACCTCGGTTTTTGTTCTGATCGAATACGATCAGTCTACACCCGAATAAATTCTCGCAGCAACTAGCCCGCCTCCAAATAGGCTTTAAGCACCGCCAGCGTGCGCTGGTTTTCCGCCGAATCCGGCGGACGACAATCGGCTGAACCAGCCGCAGCAGCTTGGCAGTCTGGATCGTGGTGGTGCGCTCCAGATGGGTTCCGGTGGCGGTCGGGGAAAGATCGTAGCGGATGGTTACGTCCAGACCGGTTGCCGACGCCTGATGAAAGGCGATCCGCGAATAGGGCTGATACACGCGGATTTCGCCGTGCAGGGTCACGCCGGTCGGCGTCTGATCGGTATAAGTGGTTCCGGCTTTGACGGGCAAATCCGAAATGTTCACGGTTCCTGAGTAATTGGAGGAGGTGGGCAGCCAGCGACCATAATCGGCAATGTCCGCGATCAGGTCGAACACCGCTTCGGGCGGACGCCGGATGTCCGCGGTCAGATGAATGTCTGGCATGGCTGCCCCCTTTGGCTAGACCGGAATCCGATCCTCAATCGCCCGCACCGAGTCCGCGATCACCGCCATGCCCTCGTCGATCTGATCGTCGGTGATGTTGAGCGGCGGCAGGAAGCGAATACAGTTGCTGTACAGCCCGGCGCGCATGGCGACCACGCCCCGCTTCAGCGCCTCGTTGATGATGTCGAGCGTCTGCTGCGGCGCGGGATTCTTGTTCAGCGGATTAGTGACCATTTCAATCAGCAGCATGGGACCCAAGCCGCGCACGTTGTCTACCAGCGTGGATTCGCGGTCGAGATTGACCAAGTGCTGGCGCATCCGCGCGCCGACTTGGTTGGCGCGCTGCAAAAATTCCGGCTGGCGGATCATGTTGATGGTTTCGATGGCGGCGGCGCAGGCAATCGGGTTGCCGCTGTAAGTGCCGCCCAGCCCGCCCGGATGCGGCGCGTCCATGATCTCGGCGCGCCCGGTGACGGCGGAGAGCGGCATCCCGGCGGCAATCGACTTCGCCGTGACGATCAAATCGGGCACGATGCCATAATGCTCCACCGCGAACAGCTTCCCCGTGCGCCCGAAGCCACACTGCACCTCGTCGCTGATCATGACGATGCCGTGCAGGGTACACAGGTTGCGAACCCGCTCAAGAAAGCGCTGCGGCACCGGGATGAAGCCGCCTTCGCCCTGCACCGTCTCGATCACGATGGCGGCGACCGCGCTGGGATCGACCTGCGCGATCATGGCGTTTTCCAACCGGGCGATGCAGTCGTCCAGATAGTCATCCTCGCTCATGCCCAGCGGTCGGCGGTAGAGGTTCGGGAAGGGCAGGCGGTAAATCTCCGGCGCGAAGGGTCCGAAGCCCTTCTTGAACAAGCCGTACTTGCTGGTCATCGAGAGGGTCATGTTGGTGCGCCCGTGATAGGCGCCCTCGAACACGATGATCGCCGCGCGCCCGGTATAGCTGCGCGCGATGTTCACCGCCGTCTCGACCGCCTCCGCGCCGCTGTTCATGAACACGGTCTTTTTGGGGAAATCGCCCGGCGTGATCGCGTTCATGAGTTCCGCCGCTTCGACGTATGGCTCGTAGGTGCCGACAATCGCGCACAAGTGGATCAGCTTCTCCGCCTGATCCTTGATGGCGTTGACGACGTTGGGCGGGCAGTGACCCACCGCCAGCACGCCGATCCCTCCGGCGAAATCCAGCAGGGTGTTGCCGTCGGCGTCGATCAGCGCCGCGCCTTTGGCTTGGCTGATGACAATCGGCGAGATTTTGGACGCGCCGCGTGGGGTAGCGGCTTCGCGCCGCGCGACGATCTCCCGGCTGCGCGGTCCCGGCACTTCGGTGATTAGACGGATGGTAGGCATGAGTTTATTCTCGTGGCTATTCAGGTATCTGCTTCATCATAGCGTGTTTCCGCCGAACCGCCCATGACTCAGGTGACGAAGCTGCGCGCGGCGGCGTGCGGCTTCCAGCTTCCATCCGCCAAAACGTCGGCGATGGTCTGTAGGGTCAGGCGGATTTCGTCGTCGGTGTTGTAGAAGTGCGGCGCGATGCGAATGCCCGCGCCTTCCCGGTAGTCAATCACGATGTTGCGCGCCAGCAGCTCGCGCGAGACCGCGTAGGCTTCCGGCGGGCGCAGCGTGACCGTCCCGGCGCGCTCGGCGGGATCGCGCGAGGAGACCAGCTCGTAGCCCGCCTTTTCCACCAGATCGACAATTAGCCCGGTCTGCCGCATCGACTGGGCGCGGATGGCTTCGACGCCCACCTGCGCGATGATCTCGACGCCCGGTTGAATCGCATAGTAGGCAGCAATCGCGGGCGTGCCGTTGGCGAGCCGGTAGGCGTCTTCCCGCAGTTCCATCTGCTCGGCAAAGACAAAAGGCTTGGCGTGCGCGAACCATCCGGTGATCTTCGGCTGAAGCGTGGGCAGCAGGTCGGGGCGCACGTACATAAACACGCCGCCCGGTCCGCCGCACAGCCACTTGAGCGTCCCGCCGATGTAGAAATCCACGTTCAGCGCGGTCACGTCCACCGGGATCACGCCGACGCTGTGATAGCCGTTGAGTAACACCTGCGCGCCGACCGCGTGCGCCTTCCGAACGATCTCGGCGGCGGGCAGGATGTAGGCGCTCTTGAACAGCACGTGCGAAAGGCTGACCAGCCGCGTGCGCTGGTCAATCGCGGCGAGCAAATCCTCGCTGTCGAGGGTGATTCCGTCACGGCTCCTGACCCGGACGATCTCCATTCCGGCGGGGAGCATGGCTTGCAGCGTGTACACGTCCGACGGAAAGTCCATGTCGCTGACGACGATTTTGTTCCGGCGCGTGTCGCTGAAATCCAGTGCCGAAATCAGGATGCTGTTGGCGATGCTGGCGTTCTCGTGAACCAGTATGCTGCCTCTGGCAGCCCCCATCAGCGGGGCGATTTGGTCGCCCACCTTTCCTTTCAAATCCCACCACGCCGCGTTGTCGAAGGCGGGCGTCCCCCACGCCCGCACGCCGAGCGCAGCCCACGTGTCAGCGTACTGGCGCAGCTTGTCGTAGACGCCGCGCGGCATCGCGCCGAGCGAGTTGCTGATCAGGTAGGTGCAGGTCGAAAGAATCGGGAATTCATCGCGCCAATTTTTATTCACAGCAGCCTCTCCAAATCGTGAAAGCGGCAATTTTAGCGCATGGTATCACAATCCTCTTGCAATTTCGCGCCGCTCGCAGGACACTAAACGCAGATTGCCAGCAAGTTGGAGGTCGAATGGCGGACAACAATTTCATCCGCATTTACCCGAACGTGACCCTGCCCAAAGACGCGCAGGTGGACGATTTCGTGGTTCTCGGTAAGCCTCCGCGCGGCAAGAAGCCGGGCGAACTCCCCCTGACCTTCGGCGCAGGCTGCATCATCCGCTCTCATACCATCATTTACGCCGGAAACAACATCGGCGCCGGCTTCCAGACCGGGCACGGCGCGCTGGTGCGCGAGGAAAACATCATCGGGGACGACGTGAGCATCGGCACGCAGAGTGTGGTCGAGCATCACGTGACCATCGGCAACGGCGTGCGCCTGCATACCCGCGTGTTCGTGCCGGAGTACAGCGTGCTGGGGGATGGCTGCTGGCTGGGTCCCGGCGTGATGATCACCAACGCGCGCTATCCGCGCAGCGAAGGCGTGAAAGACCGGCTGATCGGCGCGCACATCGAGGAAGGCGCGATCATTGGCGCGAACGCGGTGCTGCTGCCCGGCGTTCACGTCGGCGCGCGGGCGCTGGTCGGCGCAGGATCGGTGGTGACGCAGGATGTGGCGCCGGGCATGATCGTCGCCGGGAATCCCGCTCGTGTGATCAACCAGATCGACAATATCAAGTTCTATAAGTGAAGGACTGAGGTTCGAGGACTGAGGACTGAGGAAGAACCGAGGTTGATCGGCAGCGTTTTCCTCAGTCCTCAGCACTCAGTCCTCAGTCCTGAAAGGATTTGTCATGGCAAAAATCCCGCTCGTAGACCTGAAAGCTCAGTACGCGAGCATCCAACCGGAAATCGACGCCGCCATCCAGCGGGTGGTGAACAACACCAGCTTCATCGGCGGCAAGGAAGTCAGCGACTTTGAAGCCGCTTTCGCCGCTTTCCAGCAGACCCAGCGCTGCGTCGGCTGCGCCAGCGGCACCGCCGCCATCTTTCTGGCGCTGCGCGCGCTCGGCATCGGCGCGGGCGACGAGGTGATCACCACGCCGCACACGTTTATCGCCAGCGCCGAGCCGATTGAAGTGCTGGGCGCGACCACCGTGCTGGTGGACATCGACCCGGAGACCTTCAACCTCGACCCGGCGAAGATCGAAGCCGCCATCACGCCGCGCACCAAAGCCATCCTGCCGGTGCATCTGTACGGTCAGCTTGCGCCGATGGACGCCATCATGGAGATCGCGCGCAGGCATCATCTGCACGTGATCGAGGACGCGGCGCAGGCGCACGGCGCGGAACTCAACGGCAAGCGGGCGGGCGCGTGGGGCGATGCCGCCTGCTTCAGCTTCTATCCCGGCAAAAATCTAGGGGCGTATGGCGATGGCGGCGCGGTCTGCACCAACGACGAAGCGCTGGCTGCCGAGATCGCCAAGCTGCGCGATCACGGGCGCACCAGCAAGTACGAGCACGACGAGATCGGCTACGGCGAGCGGCTGGATTCGCTGCAAGCCGCGATTCTGGGCGCGAAGCTGCCCCACCTCAACGACTGGAACGCCGCCCGCCACCATCACGCCGAGTTCTACGATCAGGCGCTGGCGGGCATCGATGGCATTACCACGCCACACGAGATGGCGGGCGCGAAGCATATCTATCACATTTACTGTATTCGGGTGCAAGGCAACGGAGTTGCCCGTGACCGGGACGCGATCCTCGCGGAACTGAACGCGCGCGGGATCGGCGCGGGGATTCACTACCCGATCCCGCTGCATTTGCAGCCCGCGATGGCGCATCGCGGCTGGAAACCGGGCGACTTCCCCAACGCCGAGCGCGCCGCCAACTCGATCATCAGCCTGCCGATTTACCCGGAGATGACCACCGAGCAGTTGAACCAGATCACCGAGGAACTCGCCGATATTGTCGGCGCGCAGGTGAAAAGCTAAATACAACGAGGCGGAGAAATCCGCCTCTCAGGTTTCAGATGCTGGCTGGATCGGGCTGCATGACCGCATCGACTACCGAGGTGACGAACTCACGCGCCTGCATGATCTCGATCAACACGGGCTGATTGTCCGGGCTGAGGTGAACGATAGTTTGCCCGACGTGTTCCGCGTGATCGATTGGCAGCGCTTGGTCGAGTTCGAGCGTCAGAACATCCACATCGCGGCTGTATTTAATCTTCATGGCGCTTTCGCACCCCCGGATAAAACGTTACGATAAAGTAGCTGTCCTCATCTTCAGTATACACGACTCGCAGCACCGTATTTTCACTCATCCGGCGCTGCGCAATCGGTGGATTTTTATCACGCTCGACTTTATCGGGGGCGCGTACTGTTTCGATGATGGCAGCTTCAGTCACCCGGAAACCGTGTCGTTCGAGGGTTTCAAACTTCTCCAGCGCGTGCTGACTGAAATATACCGTTTTCACTCCGGCTGTGGATCGTTGGCGGCTTGATCTGCCAGCCATTCCATGCGGTCGGCGGTCTGCTTCAGCAGCAGACGCCAGCGCTGCTGATCGGCGAGTTCCGCCAGAATCCAGCGGGCGAAATCGTCCTGATCGTTCAGGGGGAGTTTGGCAGCTTCCGCAAAAGCCTGTTCCAGTAGGGTCGTCATCGGCACACCTCGCATTCGATCCATTGCATTATAATCCGGGTATGATGTTCCAGAACCCAATTTTACGTGAAAGTTCGGTGCGTGTCTCAACACAGGTACAGCTTCGGGATATGCGGCGACATCCCGTATTCGCCCCCTACACAATTCGCGGAGAGCAAAGCTGATTGAGAAAATCGGAGAGGGTTTTCCACATCTTGGACAATGGTATTTTCTCCATTATTCTAGGCACTCATCGTCTTCCACAACGGAAAGGGGCTAACATGAGAGATGAAAAACTCCCGTTGATTCTGATCAAACTTAGTTTGTTAGTCGAGGAGTTTACGACTCGTTTCTACGATGTTGCAATCAAATCGGGAGTTGAGAAGGCTTGGTTTGATCATAAGAAATTAATCATCGAACTTCCGATAAAGCAGATTCATGAGCAATGGTTACATACATATGTGCAACTCATACCAACAAAAGACGAACATCTGGTAAGGGTCGATATATCTGCAGATGAATGGGGCGCAATTGATTTGACTTATGACCTTTACGTGGAAACGGCGAGTGTTACAGTGAAACCTCTCCTGCAGAGATATAATAGCATTTACAAAAATCGTTATCGACTAAGAATTCAAAAGAAAAGCGATTTAGCCATAAAACTTCCGCTTCAAGCACAAAGAGCTTTTGAGAATTTCGTCAAAGGAGCTAATCGAACATCTCTTCATCCTCTGGACTACGATACTTTCTACACATTTGTTTACTGGTGTCACGCAAAGAAAGCAAAAGTGACTCATGACAATCTACTAGAACTTCTGGTTGATGCAAATTTCTCGGAAGATCAAGCCGAACACCTCGCCGATATTTTCTATCATTGCAGAAAGATGCTCGAACCTCGCTTACGTCACTTCAGGAATATTCCTGTACGGGGTCAACGGACAGACTAATATCTCGTTCGGAGCATCGAATTTAAGTGTCTTCCTTGCGTCTTTTGCCTCTTTGCGCCTTTGCGCTAGAGTCATTTCCATGTCCCAACACAGTTTGAACTCGACCATCGAGTCGATTGCCAACGGCGGCTACGGAGTCGGCAGCCACCACAAGCGACCCGTGTTCGTCCCCTACACCATCCCCGGCGAGCGCGTGATCGCCCGCCCGGTGGAGGAAGCCGAGCGCCAGACCTTCGCCGAGGGCGTCACCCTGCTGGAAGCGTCGGCGGATCGGGTCTATCCGGTTTGCCCGCACTTCGGACCCGGTCGCTGCGGGCGCTGCCAGTGGCAGCACATCAGTTACGCGGCGCAGCTTTTGCTCAAGCAGGACATCCTCGCCGACCAACTCTCCCGGCTCGGCGGGCTGTCGGATCGCGCCATCGAGTCGGCGCTGCGCCCGGTGATCGCCAGCCCGGAGCAGTGGGGCTACAACTATCACATGACCTTTAACGTGACTGAAAATCAACAGTTGGCATTTCCGGGCGCATTTCCGCCAGTTTCCGCCCGCTCAACGTCGCCCAATTTTTACCCGATAGAGGTCTGCCACATCCTGCACCCCGACCTGCTCGACCTGTATCACCAGCTTGATCTGGAACTGGAAGGCATCCGCCGGGTGAAGCTGCAAATCGGCAGCGACGGTGCCCGCATGATCGTCCTCTCGCTGGCTCAGGACGAAGCGCCCGAACTGGAAACCGATCTGCCTGCCAGCGTCAACGTGCTGCTGCCCGACAACGAGCCGATGAACCTGATCGGCGACTCGCACTCGCGCTATAGGATTGGCGGGCGGAACTTTCGGGTGACGGCGGGCAGCAGCTTCCGCCCGAATTGGTCGCAGCTACCCAATCTGGTCTCGACGGTCGAATCGCTGCTGGAACTGCGCGGCGGCGAGACCGTGCTGGACTTGTACGCGGGAGTGGGTGTGTTCAGCGCCTTCGCCGCCGCGAAAGCCTCGCTGGTGACGCTGGTCGAGAGCTATCCGCCCGCCGTCACCGACGCGGACGAGAATTTGCAGGAGTTCGACAACGTGGACGTGATCGAGGGCAGCGTCGAGGAAGTGCTGCCCACGCTGGACGAAGCCTACGACACCGTCATCGTCGATCCGCCCTCGCGCGGGTTGAGCAAGGAAAGCATCGACTCGCTGGTGGGCACGCAGGCGCAGCGGATCGTCTACGTGAGCGATGATCCGGCGTCGCTGGCGCGGGACGCCAAGCGGCTGATTCCGCAGGGCTATCGGCTGGAAGTGGCGCAGCCGCTCGACTTCGCACCGCAGACCTATTACCTCGATACAGTGGCGCTTTTTGTGAGGAAGTGATAATAACGGCGGTTATAGTTTTTCGTAGTGTTCTGCTTGACAACCGATCCAAAATTGCACTAGACTTCAATAAGCCTTTGATCCCCCGGTACTTCCTGCTTGCGGGTCTGGAAGGCAATTCTCGCAACGTGGTTTAGCAACATGGAGTTTTGGCAGCAATGGCACAACGTATTCGTGGCGTGGTGAAATGGTTCAGCGCCGAAAAAGGCTACGGGTTCATCACGCCGGAAAATGGTCCGGACGTTTTCGTCCACTATTCCGCCATCCAGTCATCCGGTTACCGCAAATTGGAAGCAGGAGACAACGTCGAATTTGAAATTACGGAAGGACCCAAGGGGAAACAAGCCAGCGCGGTTACTCCAGTCTAGCCACCCTAAATACGCATCTGATTGACCGTCGAGCGTTCGGCGGTAAACGCCCGGCACAGGCGTCGACATTGCGAGCCTATCCGATGGATAGGCTCTTATTTTGCGTTCAGGAGCACTCATGGATATGCAGGCAGTCCGCACGGCGGTCGAAGCCATTGCGCGCGAGGCGGGCGCAGCGGCGATGCAGTTCTACGCCCAACCGCATCAGGAGACCATCAAAGCCAACATCTACGACGTGGTGACCGAGGGCGACCGCGCGTCCGAGGCGGTGATCGTGCGCGCGCTGCGCGAGCAGTTTCCGCAGTACCCGATTCTCAGCGAGGAAGGCGGCGGGGGCGGCGACCGCGACTCCGCCGAGTATATGTGGTACGTCGATCCAGTGGACGGCACCACCAACTACGCCAATAATCTCCCGTTCTTCTCGGTCAGTATCGCCCTCGCCGCCCGCGACCTGAGTCCGGTGGTGGGTGTGGTCTATAACCCGGTTTATCAAGAACTGTACAGCGCGGCGAAGGGCTTCGGCGCGAGCTTCAACGGACAGCCGATCCATGCCTCGCGCACGGCGGAACTCAACCGCGCCGTGCTTGCCAGCGGCTTCCCGACCGCGCGTCATACGCTGGCGGACAATAATCTGCCCCAGTGGACGGCGATGCTCATGGCGACGCGCGACCTGCGCCGCTTCGGGTCAGCCGCGCTCGATCTGGCGTTCGTGGCGTCGGGTCGGCTGGACGGCTTCTGGGAGAAGCACCTGCACTCGTGGGACTGTCTCGCCGGGATTCTGCTGGTGCAGGAGGCGGGCGGCAGCGTCACCGACTACAGCGGCGGCACCGCCAACCTCTACAGCGGCGCGGAGGTGGTTGCCAGCAACGGGCTTGATCCATGACCGCGTGCTGGAGGTGCTGAACCAAGCCTGACACGTGGTATGATCTGGGCAGGCAGATCAGCGTGGAGTAGATCGATGGCGGCACTCGAAAAGCAAAGCTGGACGGTCGAGCAGTATCTCGAAATGGAGCGCGCCAGCGAGGAGAAGCACGAATACCTTGCCGGCGAAATCTATTTGATGTCAGGTGCGAGCGGCAACCACAGCGCAATCCAGATGAATACAGGCGCGAGCCTGATGGCACAGCTTCCGTAATCGACCTTGCATCACCTACGGCAGCGATATGCGGGTTCAGGTGAATGACGCCGTGGCTTTACACCTATCCCGACATCAGCGTGGTATGCGATCCACCTGAATGGACAGACAGCCATCATGATACGCTGCTGAATCCGGTGCTGATTATCGAAGTGCTGTCCCCGTCTACCGAGAGCTATGATCGCGGGAAGAAGTTCCAGCATTACCGCACGCTGGACTCGCTGCAAGAGTACGTGCTGATCTCGCAGGACAGCCCCCGTATCGAGCGCTACCTGCGCCAACCCAATCACGAGTGGCTGTTTTCGGACGCCGCCGGGCTGGAAGCCTCGATTGAACTGAGTTCGATTCAGTGTCGGCTGGCGCTGGCGGACGTATACGCGAAGGTCAGCTTCGAGCCAACCGAGTCAGCACCTCCGCCGTCTCCGTGACCATCCGCCCGAAGTCGAAGCGATCCGTGCCGACGGCGTGATTGGCTGCCAGCAACTCGCGCACGCCGGGGAGAAAGGCTTCGTCCAGCGCCGCCGCCAGCGCCTCTCGGTTGACGTAGGGCACCAGCAAGCCGTTAACGCCGTGCCGCACCACTTCGGGATTGCCGCCCTTGTCGCTGGCGATCACCGGCGTGCCCACGCGCAGGCTTTCCAGCAGCGTGTGCGACAAGCCCTCGTAGCCGGAATACAGCGCGACGTAATCGGCGGCGCGCATGTAGAGCGGCATCTGCTCCCGGCTGACCCGCCCCAAGAACGTCACCCGATCCCCCAAGTCCAACGCCTGCGCCTTGAGCGAGTCCAGCAGGTCGCCGTCCCCGGCGACGATCAGCCGAATCTCTGGCAGATGATGCAGCGCCGCGATCAAGTGATCGACGCCCTTCCACGGCAGGATGCGCCCGACGGTCAAGACGGTCGGCGCGTCGGGCAGACCGAGCCGCGCCCGCGCTTCCGCCTGCGTGACCGGCAACTCCGGGGCGGGCGGCAGCGCGTTGTAGATCACCTGCACCTTCGCCGGGTCCACGCCCCAGCCGATCACCATGCGCTTGAGGTACTCGCTGGGCACGATCACGCCGTCCATCGAGCGGGCTTCCCGCGCGCGCCGCGCCCGATCCAGCATCACACGTGGGTCATAGCGGCGGGTCTGAAAGGCGTCGATGTCCTCGGTTGGCGGAATCCAGCCGCGCCGCACCGCCCGTTCCCACGCCAGATCGCCCACGATCTTGACCACGCGCGCCGCGTGACGGTCGCCGTAGAGCGGCAAACCCAGCGTATGCAGATAAACCACGTCCGCCCATGCCAGCAGTTGGCGCCCCGCTTGCGCGTAATCCAACAGGCGAAGCGGCAGCGCGCGTCGCAAAATCCGGGTCACGGGATAGGGATAGCGCAGATCGGCGTGAGGCTGATCTGCGTAGGTCAGCAGGCGAACGTCCCAACCGCGACTCAGCAGTTCCGGCAGCAGTTCGTACAAATAGGTAGCAGGACCACCCGGCTCCGGGTGAAAAATCCCGGAGGCAATCAAGAGCTTCATCAATTCCAGTTCGAGGGCGGCGGCACGTCCGGCACAATCTTTTTCCCGGCACGCACGCGGCGCACCAACTCATTCGCGGCGTCGGGAGTCTCCGCGAAGGCGTATTGATACGGGATGCCACCGTGCGTGCGAACGTAAACGAGAAAAAGCTCCCACGCCATTGGATTGCCGAGAAAAATCAGCGAGCGAATATTCGGGTGGTCAAAGCCGCGTAAATTTTCGACGTTCTCTAAATAGTGCGGCGAAAAGTATACTTGTTTACTCAGGTCAACGATCACGTCAACCGGGTAAGACACCGTGTGCAGCATGGTGCGAAATTTCTCTTCCACCTCGTAATATTCTTTCGTCTCCGGGTGCCCCTCCACCGCAGCATTAATCAACGTATGCCCCTCATCCCCCCACCTAACACTGACAGGCACGATGCGCCCCCCGCTCCTAAAGGTTGCCGATACCTGTACAGTATACTAATGCTTTAGTTAAACGTTAAATCGAATATGGACAATATCGCCGTTTTTGACCACATAATCCTTGCCCTCCAGCCGAAATTTGCCGGACGCCTTGAGCGCGGCTTCGCTGCCGCCGTTGATCAAGTCGTCGTATGCCATCACCTCGGCGCGGATGAAGCCCTTCTGCAAGTCGCTGTGGATCACGCCCGCCGCTTCCGGCGCGACCGCGCCGATGGGCACGCTCCACGCGCGCACCTCGTCCTCGCCGACGGTGAAGAACGACTGGATCGCCATCAGCTCGTAAGATAAGCGGATCACTTTGGCGGCGCTCAGTTCGATGATGCCGTATTCCTCCATGAAGATCGCCGCGTCGTCGGGATCAAGCTGGCTGAGTTCCGCCTCGATCTTGCCCTTGAGCGTCACCACCCGGCTGAGGTCGTGCGGGTAGTCGAGGGTTTCGTCGCCGCCGTTCTCGTCGGTGTTCAGCACGATCAACACCGGCTTGAGCGTCAGGAAGCCGTAGCCGCGATAGGGCTTCATCTCCTCGTCGGTCAAGCCGAGGTCGCGCAGCGGCTTTTCGGCTTCCAACTGCGCCTTGAGCCTCAGCATCATGTCCTGCTCTTCGAGGATCACCTTCTCAACCGTGCGCCCCTTGCGCTTCAGTTCCGCGTCGATGCGTTCCAGCCGCCCTTCCACCGTCACCAGATCGCTGAGCAGGAATTCGCCGTCGAGGATTTCTACGTCGCGGAGCAGGTCGATGCTTTCGTAGGGATGGGGCACGTTCTCGTCCTTGAAGGCGCGCACCACGTGAACAAATCCGTCCAACTGCGCCAGTTCGTTGCGGAACTGACCTTTCAGCCCGCCCTCGCTGACGCCCTTTTCCAGCCCGCCAATATCGACGTAAGTCACCTGCGCGTAGATGGTTTTTTTGGGATGATACATGGCGGAGAGCTTGTCTACGCGCAGGTCGGGCACGTTGACGACGGCGGTGTGGATTTCAAATTGACCGCTGGTGCCCGCCCCGGTGGGCAGCGTGCTGCCGGTGAGCGCGTTGAAGATAGTGGTTTTGCCGCTGTTGGGTAAGCCGATGATGCCGAGTCGCATAAGACACTTTCCATAAAAACACGAGCCAACCGTGTCAGTATAGTGGAAAACCCGCCCGGATCGTAGGGAAAAGTCTTTACAGCTTGTTTACAGCCCCATTCGGCGCGGAAATGCGTTCCGGCATATAGTCGAAGAACCGATCCGAATATGACTTTTTACCTCACCCGCTTCACGTGCGAACCTGCGGTTCGCGCGCTCAGCCGCCCTCTCCCTATGGAGAGGGCACGACCGAGTTTACGAGGTCGGGGTGAGGTTTGTCTGACCCTCTTTGAATGTACGCTGGCTTCTAGGTAAAGCCGAAACGGAGTAATCACGATGGTGCAGCCGATTAACGCTCAACTGATGCAAGCGCTGGATTTCACACCCGAAGATTTGGCGGCGAACCGACAGGGTACGCTGACCGACGCTCAGCGCGAGCGGCTCAAGCTGCTGATGGCACAGGGAGCGCGCACCGCCTTAGTCGTCGCCGCCGTCGTCATCCTGATCGTGGTGGCGGTCTGTGTCTACATCCTGCTCGGCAGCGCGGGCATCGTGCCGCTGCCGGAGGAAGTGTTCGGCTCCAACGCGCTGCTGATCGTCGGCGTGATGGCGCTGGTGATGGTGTTCTACGTGGGGATGCTGCTGATCAGCATGAGCCGAACCCGGCGCATGGGGTCCGGCAACACCAAAATCACCGCGCTGACCGGAAAGGTCAAGGTCAGCACGCAGGGGATGGGGTATGCGCCTACCGCCTATGCCGTCGCCCGTACCGCCGGAGCGCCCACCGTCAGCTACGTGATTCACGTGGGGCGCGAGAAGGTGTACATCACCGATCAGGCGGTAGCGGGGGCGTTCCAGAGCGGCGCGACCTACCGGGTCTACGTGGTCGGCAAGAAGCCCGGCTACATCCTGATTTCCGCCGAGGCGCTCAACGCAGAGTAAGCCGACGCTGTAATTCGGGGCGAACTCTGCGCTATAATTCGCGCTCATGCGTCTGACTCCGCTCCATAAACTCCTGCTGATCTGCATCGGCGCGCTGATTTTTCGCCTCGTGCTGCTTCAGTTCGTGAGCTTTCCCGGCATCGCCGATCCCAATCACTATTACAACATGGGGCTGCGTCTGGTCGAGGGGCACGGCTTCACCATCGACTACATCTGGCAGTACAGCCTGCCGCCCCCCTCGATTGTGCATCCTGAAGATCACTGGATGCCGCTGACCGCCGTGATCGCCGCCGCGCCGATGGCGCTGTTCGGCGAAGCCGTGCGCACCGCTCTGCTGCCCTTCGTCATTCTGGGCGCGCTGCTGCCCATGCTCAGCTATTGGATGGCGCGCCAGCTTGAATTGAGCGAGAGCGCGGCGCTGTTTTCGGCGGCGGTGCTGGCAGCGCTCCCGGAAATGACGCTCTACTCGCTGCGCACCGACACGGTGATCCCCTGCGCGCTGTTCACCTGCCTGTCGATCCTGCTGCTCACGCGCGGGCTGCGACGGGGCGGCACGCTGGCGTTCGTCGGCAGCGGAGTCGCCGCCGGACTCGCCTACCTGACCCGCAACGACGGCGTGCTGCTCTTGCCCATGCTGGTGGTCACGCTGATCCTATACGCGCGCTGGCGCAAAGCCGCGCCCGGCTTTCACTGGCGAGGCGCGATCTGGATGCCGATTGCCGCGCTGATCGTGGTCACGCCGTGGCTGATCCGCAACCTGAACGCCTACGGGATGCTCGGATCGCCCGAAACCAGCAGCATGTTCTTCTTCACCGACCACAACGATCATTACGCCTTCGACCGCCGCTTCACGCTGCAAACCATGCTGGCAGCGCAGACCCCGGCGCAGATCGTGGGCAAGCGGCTGTTCGAGCTGGCGGCAGCCTTCAAGGTGATGATCGAATCGCTGGACGTGGTGCTGCCGGTCGCGGTCGCCGGGGGCTTGATTCTGCTGATTCTGGCGGCGCGCGGGTCGCCCGCAGATCGCCGCCGCCTGCTGGCAGGCGCCCCGGCGCTGATCCTCGTGCTGGGCATCCTGATCGCCTACCCGATCCTGATCCCATACAAATCGCAAGCGGGCAGCTTCAAGAAAGCCTATATCTCGGTGCTGCCGCTGCTGATCCCGCTGGGCGCTTATGCCTTCGAGCACGCCATAAGCGACCACCGGATTCGGCTGGGCGCGATGGCGCTGGTGATCGCGCTGGCGGCGGTGAACGCGATAGACGCCGAGCGGCTGGAGATCGACGCCGACAATACCTATCTCGACTACATGGGCAAGATGCTGACGGTCGAGCGCACGCTGCCCGACACCAACGGCGACGGCAAGATCATTTTGATGGCGCAAGACCCGTACATCCTGCGTTATCTGGGCATCCAGAGCATCATGTTCCCGGAAGAAGACCGCGACACCGTGATCCAGATCGCGCAGCGCTACGGCGTCGATTACCTGCTCATGCCGCCCAACCGCCCCGCGCTCGACCCGCTGCTCACGGGCGAAGTGGTCGATCCGCGTTACGTCCCGGTCGCACCTGTTCCCGGCACCAACCTGACTTTCTACTCGATAAGGGATCAAGGCGATGGCTAAGCGGATGATCTGGGTCATCCTGTTATTGGCATTGGCGCTGCGGCTGATCTTCGCGCTTACCGGAGACCCGCTCGCGCCCTACGCCGAAGCCAGCGGCGACAGCAGTTGGTATCTCGGCAACGGCTACGCGCTGGTCACGGGACACGATCCGCCCGGCATGGTCACCGACGTGTCAAACCTCGCACCGCCGCCGCTCTACCTGCTGATCCTCGGCGTCGCCGAGGCGATCCTCGAGCCTGCTAACGCCGTGATCGCGGTGCGAATTTTGCAGGCGCTGTTCTCGACCGCGACCTGCTATTTCGCCTACCGCCTCGCGTGGCGGCTGACACAGCGCGAAAGCGCCGGGCTGCTGGCGGCGTTGATGCTGGCGATTTCGCCCGCCTTCGTGATCGAGTTGTCGCAAATCCTCACCGAGACGACCTACATCTTTCTGGTGGCGGGGGCGATCTGGCTGTTCGTCGAAGCGACACAAAGCGCGCCTCTCTCCCGCCGCAGCTTATCGCTCCTGCTGATCGCGGCGGCGCTGCTCGGCTTGGCGACACTGACGCGGGCGGTGCTGCTGCTGTTCCCGTTCGGCTTGGCGATTTTGATACTCATGATTTACGGCTGGCGCGGGTGGCGACGAGCGGCGCTGTTCCTGCTGGTCTGCGCGCTGGTGGTCTCAACGTGGACGGTCTACAGCCTCGCCCGCTGGAACCGCTTCGTGATCGCGGGCGAGGGGCTGCCCGCCTTCCTGTACCTCGGCGCGGCGGGCTGGAATGGCGCGCAGAGCGTCGATCAGCAGCTTGAGCAGCAGTCGCCCGACCTGAACTACAGCGAGGCGGCGGAAGCCAGCATCACGAGCGATCCGCTCGACTGGGTCAAGCATCGGCTGAGCGAATGGACCAGCGCCTATTTGCAGCCGCACGGCACCACCTTCTTCGCCGGGGAGAGCCTGCGCGATCTGGCGCTGAACTGGCTGCGCGACGACCGATCCATCGGAGGGCTGATCGCGCTCACACGGGGCGATGCGTTCTGGCAAAAGCTGGCGCTCTACCTGTTCCATTACGCCGGGCTGATTTTCGGGCTGATCGGCATGTGGATGTACCGCCGCCGCTGGCAGATCGCGCTGCCGATGATCGGCTTCATCGCCTACGTATCACTGGTGCATCTGGTGCTGTACGCGCTGCCGCGCTATCTGTTCCCAACCGAGGTGTTCTGGTGGATTTTCGCCGCCGCCGCGCTGATCCGCCTGTTCGTCCATCAGCGGGTTCCGGCACAGTCCACCCTTGAACAAGCGTGAGTTCTGCCGGATGATTGGATCACGTCCATCCAGAAGGGCAGCAGATGACCACCATTCTCGGCATTGAATCCTCATGCGACGAAACCGCCGCATCCGTCGTGATCGACGGCAAGACGATTGTATCCAACGTGATCGCCTCGCAGATCGACCTGCACGCGCAGTACGGCGGCGTGTTCCCGGAAGTCGCGTCTCGCGCGCACGTCGAGGCAATCGGCTACGTGGTCAACCAGAGCTTGGGCGACGCGGGCATCACGCCCGCCAAGCTGGACGCGGTCGCGGTCACGCGCGGCCCGGGGCTGGTCGGCTCGCTGCTGGTGGGCATCAACTTCGCCAAGGGGCTGGTGCTGGCGACGGATAAGCCGCTGCTGGGCATCAACCACCTCGAGGGACACGTGTATTCGCTCTGGCTGAGCGAGCGCGAGATCGTGTTCCCGGTGCTGGTGCTGATCGTCTCCGGCGGGCACACCGAGCTGATCCTGATGACCGGGCACGGGCAGTATCAGCGGCTCGGCGCAACCCTCGACGACGCGGCGGGTGAAGCCTTCGACAAGGTGGGGCGGCTGCTCGGCTTGCCCTTCCCCGGCGGACCCAGCATCGAGCGGTCGGCGCTGAACGGCAACCCGACCGCCTTCGACTTCCCGCGCGCCAAGCTGGATACCAGCTACGATTTCAGCTTCTCCGGCTTAAAGACCGCCGTCCTGCGCGAAACCACCAACCCGCCCACTCAGCGGCGCGGCGAGCGCTTGGGCGATAAGCAGCCGATCCTGCGCGGCGACATTTCCATCAGCGACGTGGCGGCGAGCTTCCAGAAAGCGCTGGTGGACGTGCTGGTCGAAAAGACCGTGCGCGCCGCCAAAGAGTACAAAGTCAACGAGATTCTGCTGGCGGGCGGCGTGAGCGCCAATCAAGCCCTGCGCCGCGAGATGCGCGTCCACAGCGATCTCCCGGTGCGCTATCCGCCGCTCAACCTCTGCACCGACAACGCCGCCATGATCGCGGCGGCAGCTTACCCGCGCTTCGTCGGCGGCTATCGCAGCAGCCTCGACATGGACGTGAAGCCGTCGTGGGCGCTCACCAGCACCGCCTACGACGAATAGCCGCGCCCCTATCACGTCTCCGCAAAACCTGATCGGGACGAAGATCATATTTTTACTAGTACAATTACATGAGATTCTTCTTTGACTCAAAGTTGCCCATCCTTTTGAGCCAATAATAGCTTAGAAGAACATACTTTGATCTCCTCCTCACAGGGGGTGCGCGCAATGTACAAAAGCTCCGGCGTCCTTCGCCTCATAGTTCTAGCGGTCGTCCTCCTGTTCGCGTTCGCATTCATCACCTTCGGTTTCGCAGACTCGCGATCACCTATCGCCAGTGGAAACTCTGATGCGACAACTTCCCCGGCTCAAATCCGCCCGCAGGGGGATGGCATCATCACGTATTACGCCCTCCTGTTAGGCTCAGGGGCATTTGCCGATGACCGAAATCTCTTTTTTGAATTGTTTGTCAATAATGACGTCTCCAAAATGGTTAGCGCGCTAACTACTCATGGTGGCAACTGGTCAGCGGATCATATTACAAGGATGACAAATGCCGACCTGAGCAGCGACGCAATCACGGCTGCAATCACTAATATTGGTCAACAGATGGACAATGATGATTTCTTCCTCTTTTACTATTCAGGGCATGGCGATAATAATCCCGGCTCGCTGTTACTATTTAATAGAGACTTATACTATGAACTGATTCAAACTATTTGATTGAGAGGGATTGATAGTGCATCATGAGAGAAAAACCCGACCAAAGGTGATTTCTCATGAGCACTATCCCTACCAGTGTAACCGAAGAACAGTTTGAGCTGCATGTCCGACCTTTTCTGACTACTGCCAAACGAGGCTATCCGTGCAAAATCGCGTTGGTCAAAGTCTTCAACTACCTGCTCTACCGCTTGCATACCGGCTGTCAGTGGGCGCAGTTGCCGATTGCGCCTGCGCGCGCCGACCCCGAAAAAAAGAGATTAGCTGGCAAGCGGTCTACTATCACTTCCAGAAATGGAGCGCCGATGGCAGTCTTCAACGGGTCTGGCAACAAAGTATCCAAACGATCCAAACTGACCTCGATTTGACGCAGTTAAATCTCGATGGCAGTCACGCACTGGCGAAGAAGGGCGGCGAGAGTGTCGCTTATCAGCCTCGAAAACGAGCCAAAACCTCGAACATTCTGCCCATCACCGATGCTCAGGGCTATGTGGTGGCTTCGACCGGGATTGTCGCGGGCAACCATCATGATGCTTTCGACCTCAAACCGCACCTCCAAGACGCTTTTCGCGCGATGAAGCACTTGGGACTGACAATTGCCGGTGCTTATTTCAACGCCGATAGCGCTTTTGATACGCTGGAAGCACGCAGGGTTTGTTTCAATCACCGGGTCATCCCCAACATCTGCGAGAACAAACGTAACCGAAAATCCGTCAAACCTGGACGGAAACGCCTGTTCAACGCCGCCATCTACAAGCAGCGCTTCACCAGTGAACGCAGCTTTGCTTGGATTGACAAGTTTCGGGCGCTGCTCATCCGTTTTGAGCGCAAGGATGCCAACTTTCTCGCTGCTCATTATCTCGCTTTTGCGCTCATCAATCTGCGCCACTTGTTTGCAGCAAAAGCTTAAATCACTTCTATAATATAAATCTTTATGATGACATAATAAAGCATCTGCCTCCCGGCTCCCAAAAGATGATCCTTTTGGATAGCTGTTTTTCAGGCTCCTTTGCAGATGCTTTTAGCGGTTTGCACTTGCCAAATACATTTGTCGTTACTTCTTCGACCGCTTCTGAAGAAACTCCCTGGAACACTCATAGCATACTTTAGACCTCAGCTCAACGAGTACTTATTACTACATGAATGCGTTGGAAGGTGAAGCGGATGATAACCGAGACGGCACGGTGACCGCTGAAGAATTATTTGGGTATAGTAATGGGCATATCCAAGAAGCAAGCTCCTATGCAATTCACCCACAGTTTTATAGACTTCGATTCTCAAAACCCACTCAATATTGTGTCGGAGAACTATCAGTACAACACGATTCCCAGCATAGCCCTTACTCAACCCTCCAGCGATTTGACTGTCACAGTGGGAACCCCCGTTACACTTCAATGGTGTACGTCGTCGAAACATTTGAGACTTGAGCGGGGTTTTGCTAAGAGACACTATTCCCCAATTCTACCCAACAATTTCAAGCCGACGACTGGGCGAGCAGATGCTGTGCTCGGCGTTGGGCCAGTGTCCGCCGCTTGATGACTGCACGAGCATCCAAGATCTGGGGTGCCCGTCCGAAAAACACGTCCGCCGGGGTGAGATTCCCCAACGCCTCATGATAGCGTTGTTGATTATAGTGTTCGACAAAGGCCGCAATCGCTTGCTCGAGCTGCCAGGGGAAATAGTGATGTTCCAGACAGATCACGTTTTTGATCGAGCGATGATAACGCTCGATTTTGCCCTGGGTTTGCGGATGATAGGGCGCACCGTGGATCTGCTGGATCTGGTACGGCGCTAAATACTTGGCTAGTTCCGCCGAGATGTAGGCAGAACCGTTGTCGCTGAGCAGACGGGGACGATGTTTGACGGCCACCTGCGTGACCCCGGTGGCGGCCAGGGCAAGGTCGAGCGTATCCTGCACATCGGTGTGGCTCATGCCAGTCGTGAGTTTCCAGGCGATGATGTAGCGGGAAAAGTCGTCCAGCACGGTCGAGAGATAGTAATAGCCCCAGCCAACCACCTTGAACTGACTGAAATCCGTTTGCCACAGCTCGTTGACCCGTTTGGTGGGCTGTTGGAATTTGTCCGCTGCTTTGACCAGGACGAAGGCGGGGCTGGTGATGAGGTCGAAGGCTTTGAGAATGCGATAGACACTCGAACTCAGAGATGAAATAGCCTTCGGTGTCGGTGATGTGCCAGGCCAGTTCCCGCGGCGACAGCTCGGGCCGCTCCAGCGCGATCTGCACCACCTGCTCGCGCACGGCTCGGGGATGCGGTTCCAGAACTGGCGCGGTTGGCTGGAGCGATCCGCGAGTCCGTCCAAGCCATGTCGCTGGTACTGCGCATACCAGCGGTAAAAGGTGCTGCGGGGCAGCCCAATTTCGGCCAGGGTCTGTTTCACCGGCAGCGCCGAAGTCTTCGACCAGACGGATGATCTCGTACTTCTCACTGGCTGAGGTCCGAGTTAGTCGTCCCATGCGCTCGTCTCCCTGCCCGTCGCGCTTTTTTTCAGCACCCGGTTCTTCAGCAGCAGTTCGGCCACCACCTGCTTGAGCTGCTCGTTCTCCTGGCGCAGCCCAGCCACCTCACTGCTGGTCGCTTCCCGTTTGGTGTCGCCCGTCAAACGCGTTTTGCCCGCTTCCAGAAACTCCTTGCTCCACTTGTAGTACATATTCGGGGCGATGCCTTCGCGACGGCACAGCTCGGCGATGCTGTCCTCACCGCGCAGCCCTTCCAGCACAATCCGGATCTTCTCCTCCGCACTGTACTTCTTTCGCGTCTGGCGGCGAATATCCCGCACGACCGCTTCGGCAGATACTTTCTCGTCTTTTGCCATCTGATCTGTGCTCCTTTGCTTGATCTCAGATGGGGAAAGTATCTCTTAAGTTTAGCTCACCAGATGTCTCACACGCTTTGAACCCGTACATTCAATGGGATGATTCGGATTACGACAGCAATGCATATATTTCTCTGGCTTACGACACCGATAACAACAAAGTGCCATGGGAAGATGAAATCAATCACACGTGGATCGCCCTCCTTGTGCCGGAAGACCCAGACGGCGCGGGAGATAGAATCACGTGGAATACAACCAACGTAGCACCCGGCACTTATACGATTTGGGCAATGATTGCCGATGCCGAGCATCAGGAGCGATTTGCGCGTGCGGCGGGACAAGTGACCATCGTCCCCCCCCAATGCGCCGCCGACGCTCAGCCAGCCGACCATTGCGCCCAGCAACTCCGGCACCACCACGACGCCGTTCAGCTTCTCGGTGACCTACTCGGACGTCGAGAACGACGCGCCGAGCGCCGTGTCAGTGGTGGTGGATTCGACCCCCTATCCGCTGACCTCGTCGGACGCCACTTACACCGACGGCGCGCAGTTCACCAGCGCGGCGCTGACCTTCCCGGCGGGCGTCCACTCGTACTACTTCCGCGCGACACAGGGCGGCAACCTGATCAACACCGGGACGCTGAACTTCTACGTCACCCAGTCGGCTGCCGGGCACGATCTGACCCTGTTCCTGCTCAATTCCAGCAACAGCAGCCCCAAACCGGGCACGTCGTTGAACGTCTACGCGC
Source organism: uncultured Chloroflexia bacterium (assembly GCA_963814185.1). GTDB lineage: Bacteria > Chloroflexota > Anaerolineae > Aggregatilineales > Phototrophicaceae > Flexifilum. The sequence goes on from CAWFCF010000004.1 coordinate 3,243,874, forward strand.
AAATCGTGAACAACGGCAGCGTGACCGAGACCGGAGTCACCGCCAATGTTCAGGTCACGGGACCGGGCTACACCAACTCGCAGAACGTGAACATCGGCACGTTGGTGAGCGGCGGCATCTGGGGCGGACCGTCAACAACCCTGTGGACGTGGGCGATTCCGTCCAATGCCAGCGGCGAATATTTCATACAGGTGACGGTGGTTTCGACCATCGGCGACCAGAATCCGAGCGACAACACCCGAACCATTTCGGTCTACGTCAGCAACAACGGGCCGCTGGCATCGGTCGCCTACCTGTATCGGCTCTACAACCTCAACTGGAACGCGAGTCCCGGCATCCCCGGCTGGGGCGGGGGGCGTTCGGTCCCACCACCATGAGCTACGGCTCCAAGACCTACACGGTCTACATGGTGACTTTGGGCAGCACTCAATACCGGATGTACATCCGCGACCAGAACAACGTGGTCTACCAGACCTTCTTCGACGGCAGCATCGACATCAACGAAGGGGAGTACGCCGACAACAACAATATCATGTATTCGGTCTACGCCGCTGGCTCCGATCTAGCGACGCTGCGGCTGGGGCATCCGGTTTCGGGCGCCACCATCACGCCCGCCTACCAGCCGATTGCGATGGGCGGATCGGCGGTCTATCAAATCCACATCCCCTGCTCCTACTGCACCTTCACGGCGAAGGTATTCCGGGGCACCAGCGGCGACGATCCGCCGTTCATCTTCTTCAACCAGCACGAAACGTGGTCGATCAGCCGGAGCGGAGGGGACTTCACGGTCACGGCGGTGCCGTGGGATACGGGCACTCGAACTTTCGTCCTCGCCACCGAGAAAAACGACACCACCGTCGATAACTATTTCGTCTACGGTAAATTCGAAGGCTACAACGAAGTCGATAACCCGCCGAGCGTCACCATCACGGTGCCATCTAGCGGACAGGTCGTCTCCGGGACGCAGAGCTTCTCGGCGACGGCGACCGACGACAAGGGGATCAATCGGGTCGAGTTTTACGTGGATGGCGCGCTCCAACTGAGCGATACCACCTCGCCTTACAGCTACTCGTGGAACACCACGCTGGTTGGCGATGGAAGCCACACGCTGGAAGCGCACGCCTACGACACCGCCAGCCACATGACCCCGGCGAGCCTGAGCGTCACGGTGGACAACCTGCCGCCGAGCATCGCCAGCCTCACCAGCGCGCCCGCGTCGCCGGGACAGGTTCCGGTCACCATCAGCGCGTCGATCACCGATGTATCCAGCCTCGTCTCGACAATTCTGCGCTATAGTGACAACGGCGGAAGCTCGTGGACGGAACTGCCGCTCGCCAACACGAGCGGGAGCAGCTGGCAGGCGGACATCCCGGCTCACGACGCCGGAACCATCCTCTACCGGATTCAGGCGACCGACGGCATCGGGCGGCTGGCGACTTCGCCCACGCAGAACTACGTCGTGACCGATCAGACCGCGCCTCAGTTTGGAAGCTGGAACCTCACGCCCAACAACCTGACCGAGCATACGGTCGGCAGTGTGCGCGTGACCGTCTCGGTTTGGGATACGGGCGGCAGCGGTCTTTCCGGCACGCCGAGCTTCGATTACCGCTTCGGCGGGTCATACGACGGCTACGAGCCGATGACGCTGTTGAGCGGGACGAACTGGTACTTTGACATCCCCGCGCAGGACTGGGACGCGCTGCAAGGACTTCACGCTCAGCTACCGTTTCCGCGCAGCCGACGGCAGCAGCAACACCGCCACCTTACAGAAGACCGAGTACATCGACCCGATTAATGACGCCCCATGGATCAGTCCGCTGGTGCCGGATCAGCAGGCGGACATCAACCAGAACATCGTGCTCGACCTGACCGCCTACGAGCACGACGACGAAGACAGCGGCACCAGTCTGGCTTGGTACGTCACAGGCTCGACCCATGCCACCGTCAGCGGCGAGTACAGCGACGACGACCTGCTGACCTTCACGCCCGATCCCGGCTTCAGCGGACAGGTCACGGTGACGCTGCATCTGGTCGATTCGGGCAGCTTGGAGGCAACTCAGAACCTCGTGCTGACGTGGGGCGAGCCAGCCAGCACACCCACCCCAACGGCACCAGATGCACCTGTCATCACTAGTCAGCCCCAGAGTCAGACCATCGCCAGCGGGCAGTCCGTAACCCTCTACGTGGAGGCGACGAGCGCGGCGCCGCTGAGCTACCAGTGGTATCAGGGAACCGTCCCGGATATGAGTCAGCCAGTGGGGGCGAATTTGGATAGCCTCACTACCCCGGCGCTCACGACCACCACGTCCTATTGGGTGCGCGTCTCCAACAGCGGCGGTCACGCTGACAGCGCCACTGCTATTGTCACGGTCGAGGAGTCCCCGGCTTGTGGTTCTCCGACGATTTCTCAACCGACGAAGGCTGGACCGATGAAAGCGGAGGCGCTATCTACCGTGACGCGGTTCATGAGAGGTTGGTCTGGGAAACACGCCGGGATACAACCCGCCGCTACTATATCCCGATCAATACGCCATCCGATTATGTTCGGCTCCTGTATCAATTCCGAAATTACCGACACAGGAGGGAATTCGGATGCCTTATTCGGGTTGGTCGAAGCCCTAAGTGGGGCGCAGTATGGTCTTGCTGGTTTCCCGACCGGATTCTTCGTCTCGATGGCGCATGACACACTTGGGATCGACCATGCCGATCCGCTGGTCACTTATAGCGATCGACCATCCTACTGGAGTTGGAATCCCTACGATGCTTCCACCTACATCAATCTGGGGGGCGTGGCTGTCTGGCGGCAAGTCGATCTCACGATTGATCACTTGAGCTGGACGCTCAGCGTATATACCGATCAGGGCAGCCTCTTAGGACAGTTGACCGGCACGCTGCCCGCTCAACACAGCAGCTATGCCTATTTGATGCTTTTCCGAGATCAAACCTCTGGATGGGAATATGAACAAGGGCTGCTAGACGATATTGAGGTCTACACGAGTCAGCCGACGATTCCACCGACTATCGCCATTCAGCCGCAGAGTCAGACGATCAGCAGTGGTCAGACGGCAACCTTGTCTGTGGTCGCAACCGGCGTCCAGCCGCTGACCTTCCAGTGGTATCAGGGCGTGTCACCGGATACCAGTAATCCGGTCGGCACCAACGCATTCACTTTCACTACGCCACCTCTGACGACCACGACCTCCTACTGGGTGCATGTCTCCAACGATCTCGGATCGGTTGATAGTGACACCGCTACTATCACCGTCGAAACCGCGTGTTACACACTCGCTACCTCAGCCAACCCCAGGGGATACGGAACGGTGACGGTCAACACGGCGAGCAACTGCTCCGGAGGTCGCTATGTGGCGGGCACGGTGGTGCAGATGACCGCAAATCCCGCGACTGGCTACAATTTCGCTGAGTGGACCGGCGACGCCAGCGGCACCAGTAACCCGACCACCGTGACCATGACCAGCAATAGGTCGGTCACTGCCAACTTCACGGAAGCGATGCTGAAGGTTGGCGACACCTTTGAGGACAACGGCGGCAACATCTACTATTTCGGGAACTGGGGCATGATAAACGACGCCAGCTACAGCGGCGGCTCGATGCATTTCACCGGGGAGCCGAACGCATCACTCAGCTTCCGGCTCAGCGGTGCGGCGGGCAGTCGGCTCACTATTTACCGATCCACCGGACCGGATCGCGGAAATATGCAGGTTTGTCTCGGCATAGGCGTCTGTCAGACCTTCAGCAACTACAGCCTGATCCCGCTCACCCAGCAGCCGCTCACCATTTTGCTGCCCATCACGGGAACGCTCCTCGTCACCTTGACTAATCAGGGAACCGCCGGGCAGTACATGGATTTTGATGTCGTGTCGCTGTTCGCCAGCCCGTCCGCGCTCACCGTTGGCAATGCCTTCCAGGACGGCGACATCAACATCCGCTACAGCGGGCAGTGGATCAGCAACAGCAGCGCCAGCTATGACGGCGGCACGGTGATGTACACCGGCTTCCCCAACAACAGCTACACCTTTCTCATCACTGCCAATGCTGGGGATCGGCTGAAGATCGTGCGCACGGTCGGACCGGGCAAAGGGGAGATGCGGGTCTGCTTCAGCGAGATGTTCGCCTGCCAGACCGTCAGCAACAGCAACCCGATCACGCTCTACCAGCAGCCGTTTACGGTTGGGGTTCCGTGGACGGGAACCTATCCCGTAACCGTGACTTTCACGGGCAGCGACGGCGAGTATCTGGACGTGGACAAGCTCACGCTTCAATCCGCCGCGACCATCCTCACCGTCGGGAACTCGTTTCAGGATGGCGATCCCAACCTGACCTATAACGGCGTCTGGATCACCGCCAGCAATGCCACTTACGACGGCGGCACGGTCATGTACACCGGGCAGACGGGCGCGAGCGTGAGCTTCATGGTGACGGTGAGCGCGGGCGACCGCCTGCAAATCACCCGCTCGACCGAATCGCAGCATGGCACCATGCAGGTCTGTATCGGCGCTCAATGCAGTACCTACAGCAATTACTCGCAGATCAACCTGTATCAGCAGCAGCTCAACCTGCTGATGTCGAATGCCGGGACCTTCCTCGTCAGCATCACCAACCTTGCGCCCGCTGGTCAATATCTGGACTTCGACGCGGTGCGCCTGCTCAGCCCGCCGACGCCGCTCAGTCTCGGCACCACCTATCAGGAGGACAGCAGCAGTCTGATCTACAGCGGGCAGTGGATTGCCAGCAGCGATCCGAGCTACAGCGGTGGACAGGTCTACTACACTGGGCAGCCGGACGCATCGGTCAGCTTCATGGTCAACGGGGTCGCAGGCAATTACCTAGTGATCTACCGTACTAAGAGTTCCGACAAGGGAGCAATGCAGGTCTGCTTCAGTCAAATCTACAACTGCCAGACTATCAGCAACTCGGACCCAACCAAACAGTATCAACGCCCCATCAGCATCCTGCTCCCGTGGACGGCGACCTATCCGGTCACGATCCGTTTCGTGGGCACGCAGGGGCAGTATCTCGACCTCGACAAGCTGACGCTCAGTTCGGTGCAGGTGCTGAGCCAGCCGGATACGCCGACCCCCAAAATCACCGAAGGCGTGACCCAGCCGCCCAACCAGATCATTATGCCGACGCTGGAACTGCCGACTGCGCTGCCCTTCCCGACGTTGGAACTGCCCACCAACATCCCGTCGCTCGAACCCCCGCAGACGCTCGAACCGCTGCCCCTGCCCGCTTACGCCTCGATGGATGACAGCGCGCCGGATTGGGCGGCGCTTTCCGGCTGGACGCTCACGACCGACGCCGCCTTCGGGGGTCGAGGATTGGGCTGGCAGGTGAGCGCGAACAATCAGGCGGACGTGCTGCGCTGGAACCGCGCGATTGACCTCACTGCCGTGCAGCCGGGACAGCTTGTCCAACTCAGCTTCGAATCGCTGCTGACCAGCGCCGAATCGACCGCGCTGGTGCAGGTGAGCGCCGACGGCATCAACTGGACGACACTCGGAACGGCAGCGCCCATCGGGCAGTGGACGCAGATGACCTATGACCTGAGCGCTTTCGTCGGGCAGCAGGTGCAGCTACAGTTCGTGTGGCAGGGCGTGATGACCGATAAGCAGAAGCCGGATAGCTGGTGGGTGGACGAAGTAAGCGTGGCTGCCGTCGCGCCGATCCCGACCGCGACCGACCTTCCGACGCCAATCTTGACCCCCACCGTCGCTGTAACGGCGACCGAAGCGCCTACGCCCGAACCCTCGGCGACGCCGACCGAGGCAGTGACCGAAGCGCCGCCGCTGTCCAATCTTGGAAGCTAAGCTTACGGCTGGAGCGTGAGGTTAGACTCACGCTCCAGCCGCGACCATTCCCCGCAGCCGCGCCACTTGAGGTAAAATCCTGCCAGATCGACGGTCGAACCAACCACTTTATCCGCAGACTACCCCCTTCCGGCAAGGCTTATGGAACTTTTCGTCATCCGGCACGGACAATCCGTCAATAATCTGCTCGGAGATGAATCCGAGCGCATCTACGATCCCCCGCTGACCGATCTGGGCAAGCGGCAGGCGGAACAACTGGCGCAGTTTCTCGCTGCGGGCGACCCGGATGCGGGCAGCACGCCCATCACCCATCTTTATTGCAGCGCCATGCACCGCGCCTTGCAAACCGCCGCGCCGCTGGCGAAAGCGCTCCATCTGCGCCCCGAAGTGTGGCTGGATATTCACGAGCAGGGCGGGATGTACCTCGATCAAGAGGGGCGCACCGTCGGCTTCCCCGGCAGAACCCGCGCCGAAATCCTCGACGAATTTCCCGATTACATCCTGCCCGAAACCGTCACCGAGACGGGCTGGTACGACGTGGCGCAGGGCTTCGAGGAGCTGCACATCGGCGCAGGTCGCGCGATCAAGGTGGCGCTGGAACTGCGCCGCCGCGCCGAGGACGAGTTCAAAAACGCGCGGATCGCCATCATCACGCACGGCACCTTCATCAACCTGATGCTCAAGGCGTTTCTGGGAATGCTGCCCAACCGGGAATTCTACTTCAACCACTCCAACACCGGAGTCACGCGCATCGACTTCACCGCCGAACATCTGCTGGTACGCTATATCAACCGGATCGATCACCTGCCCGACGACATGATTTCCTGACGCGCAGATCGGTTCTGGTGTAGAATGTCGGCTGGACGGTTGCAGCGAACAGGTCTTGGGAATGCCCTTCGAGTACGAAACCTTAGTCGGCTATCTCTACGTCGTTGGCGGGCGCTCGATCAGCGCGCCGCCGCCGGGGAGTCTCGTCGAGATTGCGCCGAAAAAATCCGCGCGCGGGCGCGAGCTGGATACCTTCTTCACGCTGGTGATCCCGTCCGGCGATACCGTCGCTCCGGCGGCGTTTTACGAGGAGATGGCGCGCACCGGAGCCGAGCAGTACTTCAACAGCACCGGGAGCGTCACCGCCGGGATCAAGACCGTGTTCACGCACTTGAATACTAACCTGTTCGAGCATAACAACAGCGACCCGCGCCACTACGAAGCCAGCATGATCTGCGTGGTGCTGCGCGGATCGGATTTGTACGTAGGCAAGGTTGGGTCGGGGGTCGGCTTGTTCCATCGCAGCGGCGATACCCAGCCCTTCCCCACCGATTTCAGCTACCGCGAGGCGCTGCACACGCCGCCGCTGGGCGTGCAAACCGAAGCCGAAATCCGCATGGGGCGCTATCAGGTCAGCGCCGGGACACGGCTGCTGCTCTCGGATTCCGCCCTGCTCGATTACTCGATGGAGAGTCTCACGGCGACCATCGGCGCGGAAGATTTGGGCGAAGTGCTGGCGACTCTGCGCGATCAGGCGCAGCGGCAGATCACGGCGATGGCGGTCGAGTTCGTCCCGCCCGATCAGCCCGTGAAGCTGCCCGCCAAAACCGGGGATTCCTCGGCAGCCATCACCGGAACCACGCCGCCCAGTGTTCCCCACCTTGAAGCCACCGAACCCGCCCCCGCCGGTTCGACGGTGCGGCGCTCCTCGCGGCGTGGCGCGCTGCTGCGCAACGTTGGCGCTCGCATCGCAAGCTTGGGCGCGGGCTTCGCTGATCTGGCGATCCACGTCTTCGACCGTCTGCTGCCCACGCCGCCGGAAGGCAAAAAGGGCTGGCTTGCCTCGTCCGCTGCTGCCGGAGTCGCGCTGCTGGTTCCGGTGGTAGTGGTGGTGCTGGTGGTGCTGTTCTGGATCAGCGGGACGGGCGAAAGCGAGTTCGACCAGTGCGTAAGCCGCGCGACCACCACCGCGAACACCGCCCGCAGCATCGCTTCCAGCGACGTTTCCGGCACGCTAGCGGGTTGGAACGCGGTGCTGGCGGTCACGACCGAATGCGATCAGATTCACGCGGGCGATAGCTCGATTGATGCCTTGAACCAAGAAGCCCGCAGCTTCCTCGACCGCCTGCAAAATATCTCGCGGCACACGACCAGCGTGATCTACAGCTTCCCCAACGCCAATCTGACGCAGGCGGTGCTGCAAACGCCGGATATGTACGTGCTGGATTCTGCCAACCAGCAGGTCTACCGGATCACCCTGTCCACCGACGGCATGAGCGTGCTGCCCAACTCCTACACGCCCATCCCAGCGATGCGCCGCAGTGGGAAGGTGATCAACTTCGACGTGGGCGACCTGATCGACATCGCGTGGGCGGATAACGGCGCGGGTGTGCAGCAGAGCAACGTGATCACCGCGCTGGACAAGAACGGCGTGCTGATCGCCTGCCAACCTCAGTTCTTGCAGAACTGCACCGCCCAGCAGATCACCGGGCATGAGATGTGGAACAACCCGGTCGCCATCCAGTTCTGGAATGGACGACTCTACATCCTCGATCCGGGCGCGAACCAAATCTGGCGCTACGATCCGTCGGGCGGCGCGTTCGCGGGCATCCCGCTAGAATACTTCAGCGGCTCCAACCGCCCGGACATCACCACCGCCATCGACTTCGCCATCAACACCGCCGGGGACGTGTATCTGCTCACCAGCAACGGCGTGGTCGCGCTGTTCCGGGGCGGGCAGCAGCAGGATTTCGCCTTCACCTTCCCGGACACCCAATCGCTGACCGCGCCCAACGGCATGTTCCTGAACATCAACCCGATCGCGCAGGGGCTGTATTTCGCCGAGCGCGATCAACGGACGGTGTTCGAGACCACCATGGCAGGCACCTTCATCAACGCCTACCGCGCCGATACCGACGACCGTTTCGCCCAGTTGAACAACGTGGTCGCCGACACCAACAACGGCGTGATCTACGCGCTCTCCGGCAACTCGATCCTCGCTTTCGCCCGCTCACAGTAGGCAAACCGTAGGCAGACCCCGCGCATCACTTAAGCTATAATGGGCGGCGATTCGTAAGCGGAAAGCAGTTAGAATTTAGCATTTAGCTGCTCTGATGCAAACATCACGATTTTCGTAGGGGCGCACCCGTGTGTGCGCCCGATAAAGGGCAGACACGTGGGTCTGCCCCTACATAAAACATCGTGGCGACAGAGCAGCATTTAGCTAAAAGCCAATTGCTAAAAGCCGTTTGATGAGGTCTTGTTGATGCGTATTCCCGGTTGGTTGTTTATCGTCGGCGTCGTGGTCATGGTGTTGGCGACGGCGCTGTGCTCGGTGATTTCGTTCACGTTCGCGCGGCAGACCGCCGTCGATCTGGGCAGCAACGGCGTTCAGGTCGCCTCGTTCAGCGACTTCCTGCGCGCGCAGCCGACGCCCACCCTGCCGCCTCCGACCCTGCCGCCGACCAGCACGCCCCTGCCCGGCGATACCCCGGTGCCGACCAGCCCCGCGCCGACTGCGACCGTTGATCCTTGGGCACAGTACACCTGGACTGACCCGCGCCGCATCAACATCCTGCTGATGGGCATCGACCAGCGCGAGGGCGAAACCGGAACCTTCCGCACCGACACCATGATCGTCTTTAGCGTTGACCCGGTGCGCAAGACCGTCGGGATGCTGTCAATCCCGCGCGACCTGTGGGTGGATATTCCCGGCTACCAGCCCAACCGCATCAACACCGCCAACTCGACCGGCGACGCCGACGCCTATCCCGGCGGCGGCGGACCCGCGCTGGCGGCAGCGACCGTCACCGAGAATCTCGGCATCCCGATTGACAAGTACATCCTGATCAACTTCGACGTGTTCACCACCCTGATCGACGCAGTTGCGCCCGAAGGCATTCAGGTCTGCCCCACGCAGGAAATCGATGACCCGAATTATCCCGACGCGGGCTACGGCTTCATCCACGTGCATTTCGACGCGGGCTGCCAGCGGCTCGACGCCACCCATCTGCTCCAGTACGCGCGCACCCGCCACACCCAGAACTCGGACTTCGACCGGGCACTGCGCCAGCAGGAAGTGATCAAATCGGTGCGCGACGAGATTCTCAGCACCGGCGGGATCGCTCGGTTGCTCAGCCAAGCGCCGACACTGTGGGATCAGCTTTCCGGCAGCTACAAGACCAACCTCAGCCTGACCGAAATCCTCAGCCTCGCGTCGCTGGCGCAGTCGATCCCGAAGGAGAACATCCACTCCGGGCAGATCGGTCCCTACCAGACCTCCCCAGCGACGGCGATGGTCGGCGGTATGCCCAGCGACGTGCTGATCCTCGACCACGCCGCCCTGCAATCGCTGCTGGAGCAGGTGTTCGATCCGCCCGACAACCTGTCGCTGGCGGATTTGCGCCAGCGCGCCGAAGTCGAGAACGCCTCGATTGTGGTCTTTAACGACACCGACGTTTCCGGCTTGGCGGGTCAAACCCGCGACTGGCTGGCGAGCCGTCAGGTCACGGTGTCCGATCTGGGCAACATCCCCACGCCCGATAACGGCCCCACCGTGATCCGCACCTACAGCAGCAAAACGTGGACGGCGCGCTATCTGGCGCAGCTTTTGGGGCTGCCCGAAGACCGCATCGTCCCCGCCAGCGACGGACTCACCAGCGCCGACGTGATGGTGGTGGTCGGCACCGACATTCAACCGCTGCTCAGCGGACAGACGACCACGCCATAGTTCTTCCTGCGGCGCGACCGGAGTCAGGTCGTGCCGCTCCCGTATGGCGGTGAAGTTGTCGGTGGCGTCCCGTGACCAGATGATCTCGCGGCGCCTAAACGTGATCTCCCGGTTAAGTATCAATCATTCCGCCTCGCCAGCGAGTATAATTACGCTCAACCACAAGAACAGGGAGCGCAATGAGTTTGCGAGATACGCAGAAAGCGCCGCTCGACCGCGAGGAGCTGCGCGACGTGATCGATCTGGCGCTGTGGGCGGGGCAGATGCTCCTGCAAAACGGCGCGGACGCGCAGCGGGTCGAAGAAACGGTTCACAGCATGGGCACCCAGCTAGGCGCGGAGTGGGTCGACGCGCTGGTCTCGCCCAACGCCTTGATCGTCACCACCACCAGCGGCGAGGAATTCCGCACCAAAGTGCGCCGGGTCTCCACGCTCGGCGTGAACCTGAGCATCGTCGAGCAGATCAGCCACCTGAACCATCGCGTCACCGAAGGCAAGCTGGATCGGGCTGCGGTGCGCGACGAACTCGCCCGTATCAGCCAAATGCGCCACGAGTACAATCGCTGGCAGATCGTGATCATGGTGGGCGCAGCCTGCGCGGCGTTCTGCCAGTTGTTCGGCGGCGACCTTCCGGTGACAGTCGTGACTTTCTTCGCGTCGGCGGCGGCGATGTTCGTCCGGCAGGAACTCACCAAGCGCTACTTCAACGCCCTGCTGATCGTGATCGTGACCGCTTTCGTCGCCGGGCTGGTCGCCACCAGCGCGACCGTTTTTCGGCTTGGCGCGAATCCGAGCATTGCGCTGGCGGCGTCGGTGCTGCTGCTGGTGCCCGGCGTCCACCTGATCAACTCGATTCAGGACATCATCAAGGGGCACATGGTGGTGGGCTTGGTGCGCGGCTTCACCGGGCTGGTGATCTCGCTGTGCATCGCGCTCGGCTTGCTGCTGGCGATGCAGTTGATGGGGGTCAGTGGCTTATGACCGACCTCCAAGTGCTGTGGGTGGTGCTGACCGACGCCTTCTGGTCGGCGATTGCGGCGGTGGGCTTCGCCATGCTGTTCAACGTGCCGCGCCGCACGTTGATCGCCTGTGCCATCGTCGGAGCGGTAGGTCACGCGACCCGCGCGCTGCTGATGCACTTCGGTATGAGCATCGTCCCGGCGACTCTGGGCGGCGCCATCGTGATCGGCTTCGTCGCCGAATACTTCTCTCGCCGCTTGCACGCGCCGCCGCTGCTGTTCACCGTCAGCGGCGCGATCCCGATGGTGCCCGGCTCGTTCGCCTACCGCGCCATGCTCGGCGCGATCCGGGTTTCCACCGCCGACGCCACCACCGGGCTGCCGATTCTGGTGGACGCGGGCATTAACTTCGCCGCCACCGGGCTGATCCTCGCGGCGCTGGCGCTGGGAATCGCCATGCCGCAGTTGTTGTTTCGCCGCCGCAAGCCGGTGGTGTGAGGCTCATTCGTCGGGCGCGGTCGGCTCGTATGCCTTGATTTTCTCCCGCCACAACTCCGGCATCGGCGTGGATTTGCCAATGCTGTAGTCGTAGACCACCGTCGTGACCACCGCCTGCGCCGCCGGATCGTCCCCGCGCATGATCCACTGGGTCATGTCGAAGCTGCTCCTGCCCAAGCGGGAGCAGCGCGTATGCACGCTCACCTCGTCGCTGGCGACCAGCGGCAGCTTGTAGTCGATCACCACCCGCGCCAGGATCAAGCCGGGCGTTTCGCCGCGCCCGCCCATCACCTCGCCGAAGTAGTGAATCCGCGCCTGCTCGCAGTAGGTGAGGAAAGTCGCGTTATTGACGTGTCGGAGCGCATCCATGTCGCCCCAGCGCACCTGAATCGGATAGCGATGTCGAAACTCCACAATCTGCATCCTTTCAGCAGGACGAGCTAAGCACTTGAAAATAGCCTTTGAGCATGGTTTCCGCGTGGAGCGGCGCGGCGCTGTCATCGCGCGGGGGCGCTTTTTGCAGCCACAGATCGACCGGCGCGCGCCAGAAATTCGGGTAATCGACCACGCAGTCGGTGTAGACGCTCGCCGTCGCCGCGATGCCCACCCGGTCGAACATCGTGGTGTTGTCCATACGTACCCGGCGGATCTCGTAGACGTAACTCAGGCTGCCGTAATCCGGCTCGCCGAACGTGAGCCACAGATCGCCGAGCGGCAGCCCGGTGGATAAGTAAATTTGCTGCACGATGCCGTCGTAGGCGATCACGATGCTCTGCTGCTGGGTCAGGGTGTCGGCGAAGGGATAATCCCGGCTCCACGACCAATAAATCAGCACCGTGCGCGGCTCGTCTACCTCCGAGATGTCCGTCACCCAGCGATGCCCGCGCAGGATCGCCAGCGCTTGATGGGTGGTGGTCTCGCCGGGGCGAATCCCCTGCCAGCAGGGCATCAAGGTGCAGGACGCAGCGAAGAACTCGCCGACGGCGCTAGAGCTGTAGGGCGCAGCGCGCATCAGCAGCAGCGGCATCACCGTCACGCCGAGCACCAGCAGCGCCACCCGCCCGACCAGACGCAGCATCCCAACCTCGCGCTTGTTTTTCCACCCGCTTGATTGTAGCGCGCGTCCGTCGGTTATCGAGCGCCGTTGTAGGGGCGAGGCGTGCCTCGCCCGATCATCTTGCGTCGATTTCTTTTGAGAAATCCATTAGCCTTCGCACAGCCGGAGAAAGACTTGGTGAAGCGCCGCGAAACTGGTAGTCTGGGCGGGCAGATCGGCGTCCGGCGCTTGAACCACAATCGACTCGACTGGCGCTTGCAGCAGCGCGTAATACGTCACCGGGCAGGCGACGCTGACGCTCACGCTGGTGCTGTAGCGAGCAAAAGTCACCAGCAGGTACAGGTTGCCGAGGCTGAAGCCCGCCGCCACCCGATCCAGTTCCTTGCCCAGCGCGTCCATCGAAAGCAGCACATCCCCGAACTTGAAGCCCGGCGCTTGCGCAGCGACGGTCTGCACCGTCGTGCCGTCTAGCTGCACCTGCGTGCGGCTCGCCGGATCGCCCGGCGCGACCCACAGATAAAGGTTGCAGGCAGCCAGCGACGCGCTGAAGCACTCCGGTCGAATTGGTCGCGCGCCGATGGCAGCGGTGAGCGTCTCCCGCGCGTCCTGCTCCCGGCTGACGCTCGGCTCGACCCCCCACCAGCAGGCGACGGCGCAGCCGCGCAGTTCGGGGATCGCGCCCGGCGGCTGGAGTTTCGCCGCGCCGAGCACGGCGACGAACAGCAGCGTCAGCGCCAGCGCCGTCACGCCGACTAGACGGATCATCCGTCGTCACCACTCGGCAATCGCGCCGTCGTCCATCCGCCAGACCGGGTTGCGCCACTGATGCCCGGTCTTTGCCGCTTCGCGCACCGCCGCCTCGTCGATCTCGATGCCCAAGCCGGGCGCGCTCGGCAGGGTCACGCAGCCGTCCTCATAGGCGAACACACCCGGATCAACCAGATAATCCAGCAGATCGTTGCCCTGATTGTAGTGGATTCCGAGGCTCTGCTCCTGAATCAGCGCGTTGTGGGCGACCGCATCCACTTGCAGACAGGCAGCCAGCGCAATCGGACCCAGCGGGCAGTGAGGCGCCAGCGCCACGTCGTAAGCCTCCGCCATCGCCGCGATCTTGATCACCTCGGAAATCCCGCCCGCGTGCGACAAATCTGGCTGGATGATGTCCACGCAGCCGTCTTGCAGCAGCGGCTTGAAATCCCAGCGCGAGTACATGCGCTCGCCAGTCGCAATCGGCGTGGACGTGTGCGCGGCGATCTCGCGCAGCGCCTCGTTGTTTTCGCGCAGCACCGGCTCCTCGATGAACATCAGGTGATACGGCTCTAATTCGTGCACCAGCACCTTCGCCATCGGCTTGTGAACCCGCCCGTGAAAATCCACCGCGATCCCGAACGCCGATCCAGCCGCTTGGCGCACCGCCGCGACCCGTTCGATCACCGCCTCCACCTTGTCGAACGAATCCACGTAGTGTGATTCTTCGGTCGCGTTCATCTTGACCGCCGTGAAGCCCGCCGCCTGCCGCTCCTGAGCAGACGCAGCCACGTCGCTCGGTCGGTCGCCGCCCACCCATGCATAGACCCGCACCTTGTCGCGCACGGGACCGCCGAGCAAGCGATAAATCGGGACGCCGTGCCGCTTGCCCTTGATGTCCCACAGCGCTTGGTTAATTCCGGCGATGGCGCTCATCATCACCGCGCCGCCGCGATAAAACCGGGCGCGGTAGAGCATCTGCCAAATGTCCTCGATCCGGTCGGGGTCGCGCCCGATCAGCGCGTCCTGCATCTCGCCGACGGCGGCGGCGACCGTCGCGGCGTGCCCTTCGACAATCGGCTCGCCCCACCCGGCGATGCCTTCGTCGGTCGAGATTTTGACGAACAACCAGCGCGGCGCGACCGTAAACAGTTCAATTTGGGTGATTTTCATGGGTTTTCTTTCTGGTGAGCGCGGCAGCCTGACTTTGGTAGGCGGATCATAGCATTAGCGCCGGGTTTGCCAAAGCCCGGCTGTGGTATGATCCCTTACGAACAGCATTATAGAATGAAAGAAGGATTATAGCGATGAAACGCCTGATCTGGGTCGTGCTGCTGCTCGCCTTCGGTCTGCCCCTCGGTCCCGGAGCCGCGCAGACCAGCGCCGCCACCTCTACGACCTACCCCAACGCCCAGCTTCTGGTCGATACCCATTGGCTGAGCGATCACCTTGACGACCCGAACCTGCGCATCCTCGACATGCGCAGCGCATCGGCTTACGCGAGCGGGCACATCCCCGGCGCGGTCAGCGTCCCGCTCGATACGATTGCCTCCACCATCGATCAGGTGTCGCTGCAATACGACGGCGATAAAGTCCAGTCCGCCCTCGACCGCATCGGCTTGACGCCCGACATGACCGCCGTGATCTACGACGATCTGGGCATGATGGACAGCGCCCGCATGTTCTGGACGCTGGACTACGTCGGGCACGCCGACTCTGCGGGTTTTGAACGGCGGCTGGAATGCGTGGCAAGCCGATCAACTGCCCACCTCCACCGACACGCCGAACGTCACCCCCAGCGATTACCCGATTTCGCTGGTGCCGGAGCGCTTGATCAGCGCCGACGAACTGCTCGCCCACCTCGACGACCCCAATTACGTGATCCTCGACGCGCGCTCGCACCCGGAATACACGGGCGAGGTCAAGTATTCGGCGCGCGGCGGACACATCCCCGGCGCGCTCCTGTTCAGTTGGTTTGATACGCTCACCGGGGGCGATGTCGTCCCGGTCACCGATCCCAACTGGCAGGCGGAGCTTCAAGACCCAGATGTCGAGGTATTCCGTCCGGCGGACGAGCTTCAAGCCCTGCTCGCCGCGCGCGGCATCACGCCCGACAAGACCGTCGTCACCTACTGCCAGACTTTCTGGCGCGGCGCGCATCTCTACTTCCTGCTGCGGCTGATGGGCTTCAACGACGTGCGCGGCTACGATGGCTCGTGGTCGGAATGGGGCAACCGCAGCGATCTCCCGTTCGTGACCGGCGACCAGCCCGGCTTCACCGCCGACTCGCGCGGGTGACACGCTGCGAAGGCGCTACAGGCAGTAGAGCGGCTCGAACGCCAACACGCACGCCGCCTCGAACGGCGTCGGCGGCTGATCCGCGTCTTCCAGCGGCACCACGTAGTATTGATCCGGCGTGCCTTCGGCGATCCAGCCGCGCAGCCCGCTGGCGGTTTCGACCCGCCACCACGTATACAAGCCGTTGCAGCTTGGACCGCCGATCACGCTCAGGCGATGGTTGTGATACAGCCGCACCACCACGCCCGTTTCCACCGCCGGGAGCGCCCGCAGGTTCAGCCCGTCGATGGCGACCACCGCCTCGCCGCCGACGTGCAGGCGCGGCATCGGCGCGCCCAGACAGGCGTCCGCAAACGCGGGCTTGGCATAACCGCCCAGAACCAGCAGAATCAAGAGCGCGAGTCGTTTCATCAAGACCCCTGGGACTGAGGTTCGAGGACTGAGGACTGAGTGAAACCCATTAGCGTGGGGCAACTTGTTTTTGGTTTGAGTCATGATCGACGACCGCATGAACTTTCACTGTTTTACTCAGTCCTCAGCACTTAGTCCTCAGTCCTGCTCTTTTGAACTAGCGAACGGATAGCCGATGCGATTTGCCAACGAAGCCGAAGCCATCACCTACGTGTTTCGCTCGCTGCGAAAGCTGCGCGGCGTGGATCGCGGACGCGATGAAGTCTCGCGGGACACCACGCCGACCAAGCACCTGCTGCAAGCGACCGGGCTGCTCTCCGCGACCATGCTCAACCCCAACACCGCGCTCAAGCGCGAATACGCGGTCGTCACTGGGAGCAAAGGCAAAGGCTCCACCACCGTGATCACCGCCAAGCTGCTCCAGCATCTCGGTCACACCGTCGGCATGATCACCAGCCCGCATCTCGCCAGTTGGCGCGAGCGCATCCGCGTGAACGGGCGCGCCATCCCGGAGCCTGACCTGCTGCGCATCCTCGACTCGCTCGCGCCGGAAATCGACGCCGTCGAAACGACGCTCAATCCCCAGCAGTATTTTAGCCCGCAGGGGATTTTCTTGGCGATTGCGCTGCGCTGGTTCGACGAACTCCACGTCAACGCGGCGGTGCTGGAAGTCGGGCGCGGCGGGCGCTTCGACGACATCGCGGTGGTGCCCAACCGCCTCTCGCTGTTCACGCCGATCATGCTGGAACATACCGCGCAGCTAGGGTCAACGCTGGAGCGGATCGCATGGCACAAGTCCGGCATCATCAAGCCGCACAGCTACGCCTACAGCGTCCCGCAAGCGCCGGAAGTGCTTCGGGTGATGCAGGCTGAAGCCGACATGCAGGACGCCGAGTTCGCGTGGATCGCGCCGATGGACATGGGCGAGTACGTGGGCAAGACCGCCAACGGGCTGCTGATGCGCTTGGGGCGCTACGGCGTGGTCGAGCTTTCGCTGCGCGGGCGCTATGAGATCGAGAACGCGACGCTGGCGGTGCAGGGCGCGGGCAACATGCACGGCAGACTGCCCGGCATTTCGCATGGATCGCCGGAGTACCTCGACGCCATTCGCGCGGGCTTAGCCGACGTGAGGTGGCCCGGTCGGCTGCAAAAGCTGCAAGACTCGCCCGCCGTCTACCTCGACGGCGCGATCAACGAGAAATCAGCGCGGCTGATGGTCGAAAGTCTGGAAGGCGACCTACATGACCCGGTGATCGGCATCGTCGCCGTGCCGGAGGACAAGGATTACGACGGCGTCTACAAGGAAATCGGCTTGGTCAGCGACTCGCTGATTATCACCGAGACGCCACGCAACATTTCCCTGCACTTCCCGGTCGCGCGCAGCGCCGTCGAAGCGGCAAAACGCTACAATCCAGACGCGACGTTACGTCTCCACACTGGCAGAAGCGGTCGCGGAGGCGAAATCGCGTGCTGGAAGCGAGGGGACGATCCTGATCGTGGGCACCCAGTCGATTCTCGCCGACGCCACCGAACTCTGGGGCTACAGCTACGAGGTGATTTAATTTGGGGTTGCAAACACATTCTAGACAACCGCTTTAATTTGTGATTTCCTCAATGAGGCAAATTAGAGTAAAAGCCCCGTGTTGTTTGCCCAATTTTGCGGATCGTATCTTACTCTTTTATAGAGTTCATCGAATATGGCGAGTATTGCTTCGTCTTCGCCGATTTCTCTTAGATATTGGTCTACATCAGAAAACTTTATTTGGAAATATTCTTCAAAGAGCCTAGAGCCACGGTAGATATTGGATGAAGGAGTGTAGATAGGTCCCCAACGTTTCGTAGGGTTAAAGTAGTAAAGAATGGGTTTGAGGTCTACAAGATTAGTAACCTCTAAATAATTGAGTAAACCCGCATATGTTTTGAGAAACTTACGGTTGATGTCAACAAATTTTCCTGTGTCATGGTCATCATTATATTTGACTTCTAAGTAAATTATTTGTCCATTTTTAGCCCGAAACATTGCATCAATATCTTTTCGAATAATTTGTTTTTCCTCTTCGGTTTGTCTCTCTATTGCAAAAATTGTTTCCAGTAGTCCATTAAATAGTTCATCACAACGGTCAGGGCTATTTGGTAGTTGCCTACTGGTAATGTAGCGATCAATAAGGATGTCGGTTCTAGGCGTCATTGCTAACGGGATTTTTTTGCCAGATGCGGGAAGAGCTTGGACAAAATCATCGTTCTCGACTATCAGAGCAAGAAGTTTCTCGATGAAATTCCCAAACTTAATATTGAGCGCTTGGAGAATGCCTCCAAGTACTCGATACCTCGCGGGAACGAAATGAATTTTAGTCTCGTGGAGTTGAATGCTTCTTTGGATGTTTGTCTCTGAGACCGTAGCCTTAATTATGTCCTCAACGGCAGTACGAACTATTCCTTTGACTTTTTCATCCACGATTACTTTATGCCCATATCTACAAGGTAGCGGGTACGAAGCTCATCAATTGACACGAGAATACCGTCAGCGTTTTCGATATACCAATATTCCCAGCCGTTAAAAGCAGACATGCCTTGTACGTGAGCAGCGACTTTATGAATAGAACCAGTGAAGCCATTGATGGTTATCTGGCTGTCGGCTTTCACCTGTGCAACCACATTCCGCTTTTTAGAAAACAGATTTTGACCGGGTTGTATATAGCCGATTTCAATAAGCTCACTGAAACCAACTCTAGGCTGTTCACGCTTTGATCTGGTCTCAAAAACCTCATCTTCAAAAAGTGGCTCCGGAATGCTATCAATACGTTGTTGAGCGATTTCAATATAGAGTGGCTCAAGCTCAATGCCAATAAACTTTCGTTTTAGTCTTTTGGCAACAGCGCCTGTCGTTCCTGAGCCAAAAAATGGGTCGAGAACTACATCTCCAACGTTGCTAGACGAGAGAATTACACGATAAAGAAGCGCCTCTGGTTTTTGAGTAGAATGAGCCTTCTTTCCATTTACCATAATGCGCTCTTCACCTCTACAAAGAGGAATTTGCCACACGCTCTGCATTTGCTTTTCGTCATTGAGGTTTTTCATGGAGTGATAATTGAAGGTGTATTTTTTCTGGTCTTGTGACTTTTTCGCCCAAATAAGTGTTTCCGTAGCATTCGTAAAACGTGTTCCACGAAAATTGGGCATTGGGTTAGTCTTATACCAGATAACATCGTTGAGTATCCAATAACCTAAGTCCATCATGATTTTGCCTACGCGGAAAATATTGTGGTAAGACCCGATGACCCAAATTGTGCCGTTGTCTTTGAGTATGCGGCGGCATTGAATAAGCCAAGCCTCAGTGAACCGATCATACTCGCTCATGTCGGTGAACTTGTCCCGAATCGTCATCTACCGCATCGACGATAGTCTGATTTGGGCGTATTAACTCGTTTTGAAGCTGAAGATTATAGGGGGGGTCAGCGAAGATAAGATCGATTGATTTTTTAGGAAGAGTTTGTAGAATTTCGATACTGCTCCCTTGCAAAATGCGATTTAGAGGTAATTCTAGCTGAGTAATGTCCTTTGCGGGCAAAATTCATATCCTCACAAATTCAGTGGAAGTAGATATAGTTTATACCACAATTTCTTTGGTGAGTTTCCCTGTTAAGCGAAGTATCGCCAAACAAACACGCCTGAGGTTCGTCTCGTCGCTGTATCGACCTCATACAGTTGACTATAGTCGAACTAGAGTCTATTTAGCCGCCAAGTCCATCATAAGGGGATTTTCTCAGTGAACTTAGCGGCTTGGCGGTTCAATTCTTTAGAACGGCGTCACGCGGTGGCACGCGACCCAGTGACCGGGATCGATCTCCACCAGCGGCGGATCGGGTTCCTGATAGCAGATGCCCGCGACCGCGACCGGGCAGCGGGTGTTGAAGTTGCAGCCAATCGGCGGGCGGGCGGGGCTGGGCACGTCGCCCGCGATGATGATCCGCTGGCGCTCGCGCTCCTTGATCGGGTCGGGCACCGGCACCGCCGAAAGCAGCGCCTGCGTGTAGGGATGCAGCGGATTGTCGTACACGTCGTCGGTCGAGCCAAGCTCGACGATCTTGCCCAGATACATCACCGCCACGCGGTCGCAGATGTGGCGTACCATGCTCAGGTCGTGGGCGATGAACAGGTAGGTCAGCGTGAGTTCGTCCTGAAGTTCTTCCAGCAGGTTGACCACCTGCGCCTGAATCGACACGTCCAGCGCGGAGATCGGCTCGTCCGCGACGATGAAGCTCGGTCGCAGCGCCAGCGCGCGGGCGATGCCGATACGCTGCCGCTGACCGCCGGAAAATTCGTGGGGATAGCGGTTGACGTAGTAGGGGTTCAAGCCCACCCGCTCCAATAGATGCTCGACGTACTCTTGCAGTTCCTTCTTGTTCTCGATCACCTTGTGGATGCGCAGCGGCTCGCTGACGATGTTGCCGACCGACATACGCGGGTTCAGCGAGGCGAACGGGTCTTGAAAGATCATCTGCATCCGGCGGCGCATCTTGCGCAGTTCCGAAGCGGGCAGCGTAGTCAATTCCTGCCCCTCGAAGATCACCGATCCAGCCGTTGGCTTGTAAAGCTGAAGCACGGTGCGCCCGGTGGTGCTTTTGCCGCAGCCGGATTCACCCACCAGACCCAGCGTCTCGCCTTTGAAGATGTCGAAGCTGACACCGTCTACGGCTTTGACATTGCCAACCTGTCGCTGAAAAATCAAGCCTGCCGTGATCGGGAAATACTTCTTCAGGTCATGCACCTGAACCAGAACTTCTTTGCCTTTGGCGTATTCCTGTGACGCTCGGAGGGTGGGCGCGGCGCTAGACATGTTCGGGTTCTCCTTCTTGATCCAGCAGCGGCTCGCCAGAGCGGACATCGACCCAGCACGCCTTGAGGTGCGTGGGATCGGAATCGGGTCCCGGAATCAGCGGTGGCATTTCTTCGTCACATTTGCCCGCGATATGGTAGGTGCAGCGCGGGAAGAACGGGCAGCCTTTCGGCACGTTGCGCATGTCCGGCGGCGCGCCCTCGATCTGCGTCAGCTTCTGATCTCCCTGACGGATGTCGTGGCGCGGCAGCGACTTGAGCAAGCCGAGCGTATAGGGATGCCGCGTGTCCTTGAACACGTCGATCACCGATCCGCGCTCGACAATTCTGCCGCCGTACATCACCTGCACGTTATCCGACAAGCCCGCCACCACGCCGAGGTCGTGGCTGATCCAGATCATCGCCATGCCCAACTGTTCCTTCAGCCGCTTTGCCAGTTCGATGATCTGCGCCTGAATGGTCACGTCCAGCGCGGTGGTTGGCTCGTCGGCGATCAGCAGCTTGGGATTGCAGGAGAGCGCCATAGCGATCATCACGCGCTGGCGCATCCCGCCGGAAAACTGATGCGGATAGGCTTTGAGGCGGTGCGACGCATCCGGGATGCCGACCATGGTCAGCAGCTCGGCGGCGCGCACGTCGGCTTGTTTGTTGTTCATGCCCATGTGCAGCTTGAGCGCTTCGGTGATCTGCGTCCCGATGGTCAGCACCGGATTGAGCGAGGTCATCGGGTCTTGAAAGATCATGGCGATGTCGGCGCCGCGCACCAGCCGCATCTCGTCGCCGGGCAGCTTGAGCAAGTCGCGCCCCTGAAAAAAGACCTCACCGTCCTCGATCTTGCCGGGCGGGCTGGGGATCAGGCGCATGATCGAGAGGGCGTGGACGCTTTTGCCGCTGCCGCTCTCCCCTACGACGCCGAGCGTTTCCCCTTCGTCCAGCTTGTACGACACGTTATTGACGGCGTAAACCGTCCCTTCCTGAGTGTAAAATCTCGTGACGAGATTTTTGACTTCCATTAAAACGCCCAATGCGTCTTTCCTCCTCGATGGACCCGCTTTATCGGCTGGACTTAAGCCGGAGAGTTTCCAAAATTATGCACACACTGTCAAGCGACGCAAGATTCTTTACGGAAGCCGTCAAGGGGGCGCATTTCTTAATATTTACACAATCAAGGCTTATTGGGTTCAATTTGCACAGGGGCGCTCAGGCAAATCCGAACGCCCCGGCGGAATTTAAATCGTTGATTTACTCTACCACCGTCGCAGGGGTCGAGATCATGCCTTTCAGCACGCGCTCCATCGCCATCGTGTGACCGCACACGCCTCGGCTGGCGAAGAAGGTGCAGTCGCAGTTCCAGCTATCACCGTGAAAGACGGTATGGTGGGTGCTGTTATCGCCATTAAAAGTCACTTCAAACGCACGGAATTGGATACGGTCGGGTTCCTCGGCGTAGCGCATCGCCTTCTCCACGTCGCTGACCACGTTCTGACCCGGCGCATAGGGAAGCGGACTGCGCTTGATCATGGGCTTGAACAGCTTTTCCATCGCCATCACGTGCGGGCAAATCCCGTGTGTGCGGAAACCGGAGCAGGAGCAGTCCCAGCCCTCCGGTCCCAAATTGATGTGGTACGAGCTGTTGTCCCCCTTGAAGTCAGCACTCAGGGAAAGAAAGGTGATGCGATCCGGCTGCTGCGCATAGCGC
This sequence comes from uncultured Chloroflexia bacterium, assembly GCA_963814185.1. Lineage (GTDB taxonomy): Bacteria > Chloroflexota > Anaerolineae > Aggregatilineales > Phototrophicaceae > Flexifilum. Next base: position 3,266,923 of record CAWFCF010000004.1, read on the forward strand.
TTCGCCTTCTCGATCTTGCCGATCATTCCGTAATCCATTGCGCACTCCTCCTCAAATAAAAAGCACGCGGGTTCAAAGTGCGCCGCGTGCTTGAACGGTCTGCTAAGACAGGTATCTTCGAAAATTTTGCCTCACGCATAAGTCTTCCTTACCGAACAACTTCTCCGTAGTTTATGTCAAGATTAAGTGAATGTCAACAAAGGTTCGGCGCTTCTTAAAGGAAGCGTCGGCGAACGCCTGAGCCGCCCGTCCGTGCTATACTACGATGTCTCGAACATGCGTGACGGAGCGACATGGTGAAGCACGCTTTTGTCCTGATTCTGACTTTTCTGCTGATCGGCATCCCCGCACAGGCACAGCAGACGCCCGCTGATCCGGCGGAATACCTGCCGAACTCAGTGGACGCTTACGTCGAAGTGCGCGCGGACGCCGACGGGATGCACGCGCTCGATGCGCTGGCGAGCGTGATGGCGCGGCGGTCAGGTGATCCAGCGGCGACGGCGCTGGATCGCTGGTTCGATCCGCTGGTACAGCAGTTGGCGCCGCGCTCCGACTTTGTGCTGGACATTCAGCCGTGGCTGGGCGACCAAATCGCCGCCGTCGCGCTGAACCTGACGCCGGATCAACCGCTCGACAGCACCGACTGGGTCTACATCCTCCCGGTGAGCGATCCGGCGCTGGCGCAGGCGTTCGTGGCGCGCGAAACGCGCGGCGCGGCGCCGCAGGACACCATCGCCGGAATCCCCTATTACGCCATCGGCGACCTGATGCTGGCGGTCAGCCCGGATGTGATCTGGCTCGGTGCGCGCCAGAACCTCGACCCGATTGTGCAGGCGAACGTCGCCGACAGTCTGGCGCAGGATGTCGGCTATCAGAAGGCTCGCGCGGCGCTGCCCGCCGACGCCGCCGTGACGGTTTACCTCACCGAGAAGGGCATCGCGGACGCGGGCGGAACCCTGCCCGAAACTCTGCTGCAAGCCATGCTGACTCTGCATCTGGGTCAGAGCGATACGCCGCTAAACGGCGTCGGGTTTGCCCTGCAAGCCAGCGACACCCACCTCGACCTGACGGCGGCGCTCAGCGTCGAAACCGACAATCTCGCGCCCTCCGTCAGCACCAGCGGCGACCTGCTGCGCCTGATTCCCGGCGACAGCATCGCGGCATTCGACTCGGTTGACCTGTCGATCCCGGCGCTCTACGCGCTGACCGACACCAGCCTGATCAGCCGCCTGAACGCGCTGCCCGCCGCCCTGCTCAATCTCTCGACCGGCGATCTGGTGGACGCGCTCACGCCGACCAACCTGCCGTCTTCCGCCGACGCGCTGGTCGCGCAGGTGCAGCCGACCCTCGCGCAAGCCGAATCGCTGCTCGGCGTGACCCCGGATCAGCTTGCCCGCCTGATCGGTGGCGAATATGCGGCGGCGCTGTTCCCCGGTGACGCGGGAATGCAGGCGGCGCTCTACTTGCAAGCCGACGATCCGAAGGCGGTGCTGCAAGCGCTCGATCACGCCTCGCGGCTGATCTTGACCAGCCTCTCGCCGGTGCAGCAGTTGGTGACGCTGGTCGATTCCAGCGTCGATGGCATGAATGTGACCGTGGTGGATATGCCCGGCATGACTGATCCGCTGGTGATCGGCGTGTTGGACAGCGGCGTGATGTTCGTGACGCCGCAGAGCGCGGCGGTGAAGGTGATCGACGCGGCGAATGGGCAGTCAACGCCGCCCGCGCTGGACTGGCGCAGCGGCTTCGGGGAGGGTCAGGATGCGCTGTTTTATCTGACGTCGGACGCCGCCCCGATCAGCACCATCACCGGGGCGCTGGATGCTCAGGCGAACGGGCTGTTCATCCTGCACGCCACCGCCAATCTGGGCGGGTAAAACCTCATCTCGTTTCGCTCCGCTCAAGCGCCCCTCTCCCTATGGAGAGGGGCAAGCTGACCGTAGGTCAGCCGGGGTGAGGTGGAGTATCAGTCCAAATTCTTCCCGCACCAATCCGCATCGCAACTGGTGCCGCTCCCGCTGCCGAGATCAGGCAGCGCGAGGAACTGCTCGCTGGTGATCGGCGTGGTGGTGTAATCGACGTAGACCAGAAAGCCGTCGCCCTGTACCAGCATCATGTTCGAGAATTCGACCGGGCTGCGCGCAATCGGCTGGAACCCGGTGCCCACCGGCAGCACGCCGATCTTGTGGCGCGCGGCACGATCCAGATAGGCGACCACGAACGGATTATCGGCGATATAGCTGTAGCTCACCGAGCTGTTGGGCGCTCCCGCCGCCACCGCAGGCGGCTGGAGAATCTGCCGCTCGACGTACTGCGAGGCGGTCTGCTCGGCGGTCTGGCAGTACGTCGGCTGGGTGAAATCCACCTCGATGCTGATTCCGCGCGCCTGAAGCAGCGTGATCAACGCTTGGGTAGCGCGGCTGCACCGCATCAGCGGATCGTCGCCTTTCCAGCCCGCCGGGCGGATCTCCGGCGCGCCGATCACCACGTCCGCCAGCGTTTCCAGATCGTGCCGGATGTCCCGCGCGACCGCCAGCGGCACGCTCGGCACTACGCCGAACCAGCCGGGCGGACGCGCGTCCGCGCCCACCACCTCGCCCGCCAGCGTTTCCAGATCGAGCCGAATCCATAGCGCCAACTGCGGATCGTTCACGTCGATGCTGCCGCTCCAACCGACCGGGCGATTCCCCGCGCTCAGCACGGTATCCGCCAGCAGCTCGAGGTCGGCGCGGGCGTTGATCAGGACGGGCAGCGCTTCGGTTTCCTCGGCGCTGAGCGCCGTCTGATCCAGCGGGATCGGCGTGGACGTGGTTTCCTGCGCGGCAGCCGCGCCCGCGCCAAGCACTAGGGTAAGCAGTAGGAGAGAGACAAGTCGAGTCACGGGCAGCGCTCCTTGCGTGAGGTCGCAACTCAACTCATTATAAGCGAGGTCGCGGACTAGCGGCGTTCAGGTGGCGGCAGCGGCGCGGCGGGTGGGACGTTCGTCCCACGCTGACCGCTGGAGCCGGGATTGAAGAAGATCGGCACCGCGTCCGGGTCGAAGGTTCGACGGGGCGGCTGGGACTCGGTTTCCTGCGGAATAGGCGGCGCTCGAATCTCCTCCGGCATGGTGGCGGGCGCGGCGGGCGGCTCCGGCAGATCGGCGGGCTGCGGCGGCGCGACCGGCGCGACGGTCATGGTCTGAGTCGCCGGGCGGAGGTCGCCGAAGATCGGGCGAGCGGGCGGCGTGAGCAAAAGCTGGCGCACGTCGCTGCTGAGCAGTTGGCGCAGGGCGTCGGCTCCGGCTTCGCGCAGGCGGCGGTAATCGTCACCCGGCAGATCGCTCGCCTCCACGTCTTCGAGGATCATGTCCATCATGCCGATCAGTTCCAAGTCGAGTGGGCGCGTCCCCTGCCGCGTCACCACGTAGGGCGCGACCAAGCCCGCCATCGTCACGATCACGGGGGTGGCTTCGCCGTAGATCGCCACGATCATCGGCTGCTGCTGATCGACGTAGAAGGCGGTCACGCGGGTGAAGGACGGGAACAGCGCGCCGCACAGCAGTTGATAGAACTGCTCGTAGCCATCGGTCCAGTTCTTGATCGAAGTCGTCGGGGCTTCACCCGCCATCAGCAGCAGATTGAAGCTCGCCAGCGCCTTCGCCAGTTCGGGCAGCGCGCCGGAATAATCACCGGGCTGCTGCCAGCCCTGCGGAACCAGCGCGGGCGCATAGCGCCGCGCCACGTGGATCAAACCAGCTTCAAGTCGTGCGTTGTCGATCATCGGATGCTTCCTGCACTTGTTCGGACACGGGTTCGGGCTGCGCCTGATCGGGGCGGATCAGGCTGATGATGGTTTGACCGGGCTGCGGCGCGAGCGTCGCGTCGGTAGCGAAGATCGACAGCCGCTTGCCAGTCGGGTCGATCAGGAACAGCGGCAGCGCGGCGCTGCCGTACAGGGCTTGATAGGCGCGGTAGTCGAACTCGCGGGTGAGCGAGGTCGCCTTCACCACCGCGCCTTCGGCGAAGCGGCGGCTCAGCAGCGCGAAGTTCGCATCCGGGCTGAACAGCAGCCGCCCGCGAAACGCCCGCGAGACCACCTCCGCCTGCTGCCCTTCCATGCGCGGGATCGGCAGTTGATAGACTTCCGCCCGTCCGAACTCGTTGAGGAACGAGATCGCCGCCAGCGCGTTGACCTCGTTGTTGGAGGTCAGCGCCAGCAGCCGCCCGATGCCTTCCAGCTTGAGGTTGTCGCGCACCTCGGAAGTGGCGCTGCCGTAATAGGCATCCAGACCCGCCATGCGCGCCGTCTGCACGTTGCCATAGTTGCTGTCCAGCAGCATAACTTTCTGCCGGGTGTCGCGCAGCAATTCGGCGATCCGCCGCGCCCATTCGTGCGCGCCCACGATCAGCACGCCCTGCGGGTTCGCCTGCGAGAGATTCAGCCGACGCGCCAGCGGCAGCGAGGTCAGCCCGTAGACGGTGCAGGTCACGACGATCACCGCGAAGGTAATCGGCACCAGCATCTCCGCCTGCGGGTGATCCGCCGCCGCCAGCCGCAGCGCGAAGATCGACGCGGTGGCTGCCGCCACGATCCCGCGCGGCGCCATCCACGCCAAAAACAGCCGCTCGCGCCCGCCCAAGCCGCTGCGAAAGGTCGAGATCAGCACCGCCGCCGGGCGCACGATCAGCAGCATCACCAGCAGGAACGCCACCGTCTGCCAGCCCAAGCCCTGCAAATCGCTGAACTGCAAGCGCGCCGCCAGCAAAATGAACAGGCTGGAAATCAGCAGCACGCCGATGTTCTCCTTGAACTCGGCGATCTGCCGGATGGTGACGAACTGCTGATTCGCCAGCGCGATGCCCATGATGGTGGTCGCCAGCAGCCCGGACTCGCTCTGGAGCAAATCCGCCGCCACGAACGCCGCTACCACCAGCATCAGCGTGACCGTGCTTTGCAGGTAATCGGGAATCCAGTAGCGGCGCAGCGCGAACACCAGCACCCCCGCGCCGATCAGCCCGATCAGCCCGCCGACCAGCACCGTGAGAAAAATCGACCATACCGTCTGCCCGGCGGCGCTCTGCAAGTCGCCGATCAGGATCGAGTTCGAACACCAGCACCGCCAGCGTCGCGCCGATGGGGTCGATCAGAATGCCTTCCCAGCGCAGGATCGAGCCGATTTGCCCCGAAGGACGCACGTGGCGCAGCAGCGGCCCGATCACGGTGGGTCCGGTCACCACCAGCACCGCGCCAAGCTGCACCGCCAGCGCCGTGTTCAAGCCGAGGATGAAATAAGCGGCGGCGCTGGTCAGCACCCACGTCACCAGCGCGCCCACCGTCACCAGGTTGCGGATCACGCGCCCGGTCTGGCGGATGTCGGAGAACTTGAGGCTCAGCCCGCCCTCGAACAGGATCACTCCCACCGAAAGCGACACCACCGGGAACAGCAGGTCGCCCAGCAGGGCATCGACGTGTAGAAACCCGGTGACGGGTCCCGCCAGAAAGCCGAAGGTCAGCAGCACCAGAATCGAGGGCAGCTTCAGCCGCCACGCGATCCACTGTGCCAGAATTCCCAGCACCAGCACACTGGCGATACCGATGAGCAGTTCTTCGGTCAAGGGATTGCCCTCCGTCGGACTGTCACCATCAGTATAAAGGATGTTGGCGCGAAACGAGAGCCTACTCCTACACCACGCCGATCCCATGCCCGATCAGCGACAGCCCAAAGACCGCCAGCAGCACGGTCAGGAGCAGCAGCAGCGCGCGGGTGAAGCGGGCGTCCAGCGCCCGCACCCGATTGAACACCGCGATGAAGCCGATCAGGATCAGCATGAAGGTGCCGTAAAACGCCAGCAAAAACGCCGCCCCGTGAAACACCGACGCGCGCAAGCCCTGCACCAGCAGCGGCCCGTTGACCGTTCCCCAGAAGATGTAGGGACCCGGACTGAGCAGGTTGACCACCACCGCCCGGCTGAGCAGGCTCCGCTCACTCACTGCTGCCGCCTCGCCGCCCCCGCCGATCAGCACGCCCGCGCGGAAATTGAGCCACGCGCCGCGCGCCAGCACCAGCACGTACAAGCCGCCGACGATCTGGATCGCCCGGATGAACTCCGGCGGGAACTGCGCCAGCAAGAGCAGCGTCAGCGCGATCACCGGGATGTCCGCCACCAGCGGCGAGATCACCACGATCAGGCTCTTGCGCCAGCCCTGCGTCAGCGTGGTTTCGATCAGATAGGTTTGCAGCGGACCGGGCGACATCCCCGCCGTGAAGCCGAGCGTGCAGCCCTGCGAAATCAGCGCGATCATGGTTCTCCCTTTCCGACGAGCGGGTTTGTAACCGATTGCGCGCGCTTTGTCGAAATCTTCACACCGATCCCGCCGGAGCGCATCAAGCGCCGCAGAGAAAGGATCAACCGTGACCGATCAAGCCAAACGCCCGCAGATGCGTCACTATGGCATCGCCGCCGAGCAACAGGGATTGTTATCGTGGGACTGGGTCGATCAGCAGATGGCGCAGGCGCGCAATTACTGGATTGGCTCCACCCGACCGGATGGTCGCCCGCACGCCGCGCCAGTCTGGGGCTTGTGGATCGACGGCGGGTTCTACTTCAGCAGCGACCCGCAGTCGCGCAAGGTTCGCAACTTCGAGCAGAACCCGGAAATCGTCGTCCACCTCGAAAGCGGCGACGACACCGTGATTCTGGAAGGGCGCATCGACAAAGCCACCGATCCGCAGCTCATGGTGCGGCTGGATACGGCATACGCCGCCAAGTACCCGCCCTTCGATCCCGCCGCCAACGGGACGCACAGCGCGTTCTACTACACGATCCGGATTCGCACCGCGCTCGCGTGGCAGGAACACGACTTCACCCAATCCGCCACCCGCTGGGACTTCGACGCCTAACCGTGCGGCTCTACTAGTTCGGGTTGTAACGCGCGCACAGGCGGCGCAGTTCGGGCGTGGGCGGGAAGTCCCAGTCGCCGATCACCATCGGGATCGAGAGTTCCAGCCTTGCGGGAGCCAGCCAATACATTTCCAGCGAGATCGGGCAGTCCACCCGCGCGCTCACCGCCCAATGCGCGCCGCCGCCCAGCGGGACGAACTGAACGTTGTTGAACTGCCGCCCTATGCGAGGCTCTTGCCGGGTGGCGGCGAAACCCAGCGCCAGCACCCAATCGCCCACCTGACTGTGGGTTTCCACCGCGATTGACGTGATCACGCCGTTGAGAATTCGCGCCCGCCCCGGAAAATCGGCGTTGATGACGGTGGGCACGCTTGGGTTCCAGTTCCAGACCAGTTCGCCGGTGCCGTCTCCGTCGCTGGCGTAGCTGTGCAAATCCCTCACCCACGGATTCTGCTCCAGCACGTGAACGGCGGCGTCGGCATGGGTATAGCCGGGGTTCAGCCCCAACAGGCAGGGCGTCCGGCAGCGCTCCGAGAGCGCGAGGAAGGTGCTCAAATCGGAGTCGCTTTCCGGCTGACTGCGGATGATGCCGACCAGCGCAGCGAAACTCACCAAGAGCGTGCAGCCGACTTTCAGCAGTTGCACCAACATGTCGACCACTCCGACAGACCATCGCCACTGATAAACAAAGGGGCGGCACATGCGCCGCCCCAGTCCCGGTTGGTTGACGATTGACGGACTCTACTCCGCCGCCGCTTCGGTGCCTTCCGGCAGGCGCGGCGACATCACGCTGACTTCCTCGCCGCCCTTGATCATAGTGGGTTCGGGCGTGTACAAGCCGTACTGGTCGAAGAACGCCTTCACCTCGTCGGCGAGCAGTTCCTCTTTCTCGCTCAGCAGCGCGACCAGCGCCCGCACAATGGTCTCGTTCTCGCGCAGCGCCTTGCGCGTCTCTTTCATGATGCGCTGGAAGGTTTCTTCCATCGCCTCGTTCATCTCCGGCGATACCGAGGTGGACATGCCCATCATGGTCACGCCGATGCGCAGCGAGCCGCCCAGCGGCCCCAGCATCCCGGCGCGCGCCATGAAACCAAGCAGGCGGCGGATGCTGCCGAAATCGCCGTTCATGCTGCCCATGCCGCCCAGCACGCCCAGCGTCTGCTGCGCCATTCCGAAGAACTCGATCTCGGCGGCGCGCCCGGCGGCGAACACCCGCAGGTAATTCAGGTATTCGTCGCGGGTCTGCATCCCCTGATAGGCGTCGCGCGCCGGGAAATGCGACACGTGACCGAGCGCCATCCCCTGCCGGATGATGGTGATCCGCGCGATCCGGTGTTCCGGCAGGAACAGCCGCACCGCTACCGCCCGCGCCGCCTGATAGAAGGCGAGCCGGTCGCGCGCCTCTTTGGTGATGTGCTTGATCGGCGAGCGCAAGCCGCGTTCATGCTCCGGCTTCGCCATCTGGAAATCACGGTAGGTCATGTAGCGCCGCCCGGCGAACAGAGCGTAGCGCAGCGTCTCATTGAGCAGATACTTGATGTCCGCCGGGGTGTAGCCGGGCGTCTCGGTCGCCAGCGTGACCGGGTTCATCGAGTCGTCGTGCGCCATCTTCGACAGATAATAGGCGAAGATGTCGCGCCGCCCTTCGGTGTCCGGCGAGTCGATGCGCAGCTTCTTGTCAAAGCGACCGGGGCGCAGCAGCGCCGGGTCGAGCGCCTGAATCCGATTGGTCGCGCCGATAGTCAGCACCCGTTTCTGCGGCTTGGGCGGGTTGCGGCGCATGAAGGTTTTGTAGAACCAGGTCCGCATCCGGGCGCGCCAGCCGTGTTCGAGGCTGAAGCCGCTCATCTCGATCAGCATGGTGCTGAGCAGCCCCATACCGCCGCCCCCGCCGCCGAAAAATCCGCGCTGATCAGTGCCGCCGCCGACCTCGCTCACGCCGGAGCGCGATCCGATCGAGTTGATCTCGTCCAGAAAGATCACCGCCGCGCCGTATTCTTTGGCGGCTTTGCGCGCTCGGCTGTACATGCGGGTGACCTTGAAGGCGCCCATGCCCATGAACATCGCTTGCAGCGACGAGGTATCCACGTAGTAGAAAGGCACGCCTGCTTCGGTGCTGATCGCCTGCGCCAGCCACGTTTTCCCGGTTCCCGGCGGACCTTCCAGCAGCACACCGTTCAGCGGCTCCCCGCCCGATCCCTCGAAGGCGGCGACGCCGCGCAGCAGCGTGACGATTTGCATCGCCTGCTCCAGAATTTCCGGCTGCCCGCGATAGTCCGCGAAGCTGATGCCTTCCGCGCCCGGCATGATGGTGTACATGCGCGAGCGGCTGAGGAACCAGAACATCAGCACGAACTGCGACAGGAAGATCAGGATGAACAGACCGACTTGCAGCGCGAGTCCGGCAATGGTGATAAAGCCGCGCATCACGTCGGCGTTGAACAACGCCGCCAAGAAGATGGCGAGGATCAGCGCCCACAGCCACGTTCGCCGCACCATGCGCATGATCCGATAGGGCAGGCGGCGGCGGCGGTCAACCAGCGTTTCTTCGCTCTCCCAGTCCAGCTTTCCCTGCGTTTCGACCAGCCGTTGATTGGGTGCGTGCTTAATTACCGACATCGCTGCGCCCCTCGTCTACCCATTCGTCCTCGTGTTCGTTCTCGTCGTCCTCGACTTCTTGCTCGTCGGGCACGGTCACGATGATCGCTTCTTTCTCCGAATTGATGTTGACCTTCGGCGTGTAATAGCCGTACTGGTCGAAGAAGGCTTCCACCTCGTCGGCGAGGATTTCTTCCTTCTCCATCAGCATTTGGATCAGCGCCTCGCCCATCGGGCGGTTGAGCCGGAACGCCATCCGAACTTCGTCCAGCACCATGCGGAAAGTCTCGTCCATGCGCTCGCGCATTTCCGGCGTCGGGTTCATCGAACTCGGCATCCTGACCCATGTTCGCGCCCAGCGGCCCGAACATCCCGGCACTCGCCATCTGGTAGAGCGCGCCGCGAATTTGTCCGAAGTCGCTGCCGTCGCCGAAGCCGATGCCCACGCCGAGCGTCTGCGCGCCTTCGCCGCAGAACTCCATCTCGCCCGCCTTGCCGCCAATCGCCACCCGCAGGCGGTTTTCCAGCATTTCGTAGGTGCTCAAGCCGAGAAATTCGTCGGTAGCGGGATAGTAGCGCACGTAGCCATGCGCGCCGCCCTGCCGAATTATCGTGATGCGCGCGATCCGGTAGTTGGGCATGTACATCCGCACCGCCATCGCGTGACCGCTCTCGTGCGCCGCCAGCCGATACTTGTCCTCTTTGGCGAGGTTCTTGATCGGCGTGCGTAAGCCGAACTCATGCTCCGGCTGCGCCAGCCGAATGTCGCGCATGGTGATGTAGGTGCGCCCGTCGAACAGCGCGTAGCGCAGCGCCTCGTTGAGCAGGTATTTCAGGTCAGCGGGCGTGTAGTAGGGCGTCTCGCTCGCCATCACCACCGGATCAACGCTGTCATCGTGCGCCATCTTGGAGAGATAGTATTCGATGATGTCGCGCCGCCCTTCGAGGTCAGGCGCGTCGATGCGAATCTTCTTGTCGAAGCGACCGGGGCGCAGCAGCGCCGCGTCCAGCGCCTGAATCCGGTTGGTCGCGCCAATGGTCAGCACCCGTTTCTGGGGCTTGGGCGGGTTGCGGCGCAGGAAAGTCTTGTAGAACCAGGTCCGCTTGCGCGCCCACCAGCCGTGTTCGAGGCTGAAGCCGCTCATTTCGATCAACAGCGTGCTCATCAAGCCCATGTCGCTGCCCATGCCCCCGAACATCATCGGCAGCATGTCCGGCGTGTAATTGTTCGCGCCGCTCTCCATCCCCGCGCGCGAGCCGATGGCGTCGATCTCGTCGATGAAGATCACCGACGCGCCGTATTCCTTCGCCGCCCGCCGCGCCCGGCGGTACAAATTGGCGACCTTGAGCGGTGCAATGCCGATGAACATCGAGTTCATCGACGAGGCGTCCACGAAGAAGAAGGGCACGCCCGCCTCGGTGCTGATCGCCTGCGCCAGCCAAGTCTTGCCGGTGCCGGGCGGACCTTCCAGCATCAGCCCGTTGAGCGGCTCGCCGCCCGCTTCCTCGAACACGCGCACGCCGCGCAACAGCTTCACGATCTGCTTGGCTTGATCCAGCAGCTCCGGCTGACCGCGATAATCGTCAAAGCTCACGCCTTCCGCGCCGGGCCAAATCGTGTACATGCGCGACTTGCCCAAAAACCAGAACATCGCCACGAACTGACCGATGATCAGCGCCGCCAGCACCGCGAACTCCACCAGATAGGGGATCAAATTGAGAACGGTGGTCATCACGTTGGCGTCGAGCAGCGCCCACATCACCAGCGCGAACAGCAGCACCCATATCCACAAGCCGCCGATCAAGCGCTGAATCCGGTAGCGCAGCCGTCGGCGACGCCGTTCGACCAGCGTTTCTTCCGATTCCCATGCGTAGCGCTTCCTTGCCGGGATGGGCGAATTGGGGTCGAGCTTCGCAAGACTCATCAGAACATGCCCTCTTTACTCAACGTTTCCGCTGGATTTCGGTATCACTGCCCCGAAGTGGTCGGCGTCGATGACGGCAGCATGAACATCGGATGATTCGGCGTCCCCTGATAGGGGACAAAAGTGGTCGGCTGCTGGTAATTCAGCGTGCCGTTGATCACCATGTCGAAGAAGTTGTTCAGGTTGCGCGCCCCGGCGAGGTAGGTCGCGGCGGCGGAACGGTCAATCGTCCCTTCGGCGATCACCTGCCCGATGAAGCTGCGCCCGTGATCCAGCGTGGCGATGCTCTGCGGGTAGATCAGCGTGATGTCAAGCTGGTCGGTTCCGTCGCTCGCGTCCATCATGCCCTGCCACGTGACTTCAAAGGCGCGGCGCAGCGCGTCAAGCTGCGCGACCTGTCCCTGAAGCGTGCTGGTATCGGTTTGAGGGGGATTGAACAGCATGTTCACCGTGAACACCCGGCTGTCAGTGTCCTTGCGAATCTCGATAATGTCGATCATGCTGTCGGCGGCTTCGATGCGATCCGCTGCCGCCGTGATGCCCGGATCGGTCGCTCCGGTCTTGTCCGCCATCACCAGATCGAGCGCCTGAACCGTAGTGCTGGTGGTGCCGCCGCCCGTCTGAGAAGCCTGTCCGGTCAGCACTTGCAGACCGGGTAGCTGGCTGCATCCCGCGACCAGTATGGTCGATAATACCAAGACCCGCAGAAAACGTCCCCGAAACATAGGGATAATCCTTCGGTGAAAACGCCGGGCGAGCGGTGCAGGTGTGATTCGTTTATAGCTTAACATAGATTAACGGAATTCCGATCCACTTTGGATGTGAATCTCTCGAATCATTAAACTTGGGATGCTGCGTTCTTAATTATTGAGAATATCCCCAAATTTAGGGGGCTGAATTCCGGCTTAGGCTTGTATAAATTAGACAGGGTTCGGCAAAAGGGTTCAATTTTGGAGACTGAAATTCTATGAAACGCGGGCGAGTGCTTCTGCTGGTTTTATTCACTTGGCTGATCGCGTCGGCGGCGCAAGCGCGTCAAGCCACCGCGCCGCTGGTCGCCTTCACCAACAGCAGCGGTCAGTTGATCGTCAGCAGCGGCGACGGCAGTTCCCGCTGGATCGTTACCAATCCCGGCGAAACCCTCACGGGCGATCCGGTTTGGTCGGGCAGTCGGCTGTTGTTCGGCATCGCACAGGCGGATAGTTCCAGCCTGCGCAGCGCCGATCCCGCCAGCCAGACCGTGAGCGAAATCGGGCAGGTCAGCGGCAGCGCGCGCTCGATTTCGCCCGACGGCAAATTCGTCTTTTATCAGCAACCGGACGGCAGCTACGGGGTCGCGGCGGTCGGCGGCAGCCTCACCACGCTCCCGCTGAGCAACGATCTGGGCGCGCGTTCCAGCGGCTTGTGGGCGGACAGCGCGCCGCTGGTCGCCTACTGGGGCTACGCCGGGAACAGCGTCCTCGGCGTGACCAATGCCGCGACCGGCAGATCAGTCACGCTGGACAGCGGGCGCGCCGCGCCGATCACGCCGCTGGCATGGCTGCCCAACACCAGCATTCTCGTGTTCCGCGATACTTCCGCGAGTTTCCGCTCGGCGGATGTTGCCTGCCTGATCAACGGCGAATGCAGCCCGAATCCGCTCGAAAGCGCCATCGCGCTCGCCTCGGCAGACGCCGCCGTGACCGATGGGACTTGGCTGTATTTCCGCAGCGGTGAGCAAATCGACGCGGTGAACTTAAGCTGCATCGCCGCTCAGAACTGCCTGAACAGCGCGGTCACGCTCGCCGGGAACGCCGCCCCGCAGACCGCGCCGCAGGTCGGCGGAAATACGCTGCTTTACACCGCCTATCAGCAGAACCCCAACGATCCCAACGACCGCGAGGTGCGTGCCCTCGACCTAAGCTGCCTGAGCAGTCCCTCCTCGTGCGCGCCGCAGCCCATTCTGGAGCAGGCGGTCGCCGGAGCGGTGTCGTCGGAGGGTCGGTTCGCGGTCGTGCAGGTGAACGGCGGATTGCAAAGCCTCGACCTCAGCAGCGGCAAGCAAACCTACCTCGCCGATCAAGGCGCTGACCTCGACGGCGCGATCTGGCAGCCCTAGATCGCTCAGACGACAGCACACGAACATCGGCTGCACATCCAGAACGGTGTGAGGGATCGCCTCACACCGTTTAATATTTCACAACGTCACCGGAAGATGCGCCAGCCCGCGCACGACGTAGGTCTGTTTGTAGGGCGGGTTTTCGTCGGCAAGCTGCATATCGGGCAGGCGGCGCGCCAGCGTCGCAAAGGCGATCTGCGCCTCCAGCCGAGCGAGCGGCGCGCCCAAACAGAAGTGAATCCCGTTGCCGAAAGCGATGTGCGGGTTGGGGTCGCGGGTGATGTCCAGTTCAGACGGATTGGCGAAGCGGCTCGGATCGCGGTTGGCGGCGCCGAGCAGCGTAGCGACCTGCTGCCCTTTGTGGAAGGTCTGCCCTGCGAATTCCATGTCCTCCATCACCCAGCGCCCGGTCAACTGCACCGGACCGTCGAAGCGCAGCAGCTCCTCCACCGCCGATTTCACCAGCGTCGGATCGGCTTTGAGCTTCGCCCATTGATCTGGGTGGCGCAGCAGCGCCAGCGTCCCGCTGCCGATCAGGTTGACGGTGGTTTCGTTCCCCGCCACCAGCAGTTGAATGCCCATCGAGACCATTTCATCTTCGGTGAGTTTGTCGTGCTCGGCTTCGGCGGCGACCAGCGCGCTGATCAGGTCTTCCTGCGGCTGCTTGCGCCGGGCGGCGATTAGGTCGCGGATGTAGGCGGAAAACTCGATAGTCGCCTGCGCGCCTCGCTGGTAGACCTCCTGCGATTCGGTTAGTTCCAGCGTCCCCGCCAGATCGTTCGACCAACTCCGAAAGACCATCTGGTCGCCGGGCGGCACGCCCAGCATTTCGGCGATCACGGTGACCGGCAGCGGCAGCGCCAGATCGGTGACCAAATCCATGCCGCCGTTCGCCAGCGCCGCGTCGATCAGGTGGTCGGTGATCGCCTGAGCGCGGGCGCGCAGCCGCTCGACCATGTGCGGCGTGAAGGCTTTATGCACCAGCGTCCGCAGGCGGGCGTGATCGGGCGGGTCTTTGAACAGCATCCACGAGCGCTGCGTCTGCACCAGCGGCATGACTTCCTCCGGCGGCTCCGGCGCCCAGCCTAATTCCTCGCGGGTCATGACCTTGAGAATTTCGTGCCCCAGACGGGCGTCTTTCAACGCGGCGACGTTGTCGTCGTAGCGCGACAAAAACCACATGCCCCAGTCTTCCCAGAAGTAAACCGGCATGTTGGCGCGCAGCATTTCGTAGTACGGGTACGGATTCGCCTGAAACTCTGGCGAAAGCGGGTTGAATGCGCTCGCAATATTCATGGGTCGCCTCGTAAGATAAGCGGTCTCTTATATATTACGAGCAATTGGACATTCGGGCGCAAAATTAGAGCGCTGTCACCAGAATCGGCTTGTCTTTGGTGATGATCAGCGTATGCTCGAACTGCGCGAACGGTTTCTTATCGACCGTTTTGATGGTCCAGCCGTCGTCCGCCGTGTAGACCCGCCCGGTTCCCGGCGTGAGGAATGGCTCTATCGTCAGCACCAGCCCATCGGTCAAATGATCTTTGGCGCGGTGGGTGTAATAGTTGGGCACCGAGGGCTTTTCGTGGATGTGCCTGCCGACGCCATGCCCGCTCAACTCGCGGATGATGCTGTAGCCGCAGCGCTCGGCTTCGGTCTGCACCGCGCGACCGATGGCGTTTAGGCGGTTGCCCGTGTGAGCCGCGTCGATGGCGCGGGCAAGCGCGTGCTGCGCGCAGTCGATCAGCCGCTGAGTCTCCGGCGTAACTGGCGGCACCGGAACCGTGAAGCCCGAATCGGCATAGTAGCCGTCCAGTTCCGCTGACACGTCGATGTTCACGATGTCACCCTCGTGAATCACGCGGGTACCGGGGATGCCGTGCGCCACCTCGTCGTTGACGCTGATGCAGGTCGCGCCGGGGAAATTGTAGGCTAACTGCGGGGCGGAACGCGCGCCGTTGTCGCGCAAAAATTGTGCGCCTACCGCGTCCAAATCGGCGGTGGTCATGCCTACTTCCAGCGCGTCGCGCATGGTCTGGATCGCCAGCGCGACGATCTTCCCGATCCGCAGCAAACCGGTTACGTCATTCGCGGACTCAATCGACATCAGCCCTGCTCCTTCACACGATGAACGCCGACGACCTTAACGCAAAGCCACCGAGATGCAAAGAGTCCGCACTAGCCGCATCGTGTCAGTGTCCCAGCAGCTTGAAGGCGAGGTGACGCCCCATCTGCCGATCCCGCACCAGCGTGAACCACAGCCGCAGCAGCGCATCGACCGTATCCGCCTGATCGACGCCGCCGACGTAGACCGGGCGCAGCCCCACCTGTCCGATCAACTGCTCGACTTTCGGGCGGGCGTCACCGTCAGTGCCGCAGTAGAACAGGTCGGCTTGGCTGCCGCTAAAGTCGGTGTCCTTGAAGTTCTCCCAGCCGTAGATGTTGAAGGCGCGGTAGACGCTGGCGCGCGGCGTCTGCTGCGCGAAAACCGCCATATTGTTCAGGGTCGCCCCGCGCATGTTGTTGGTCGCGTCGATGAGGATTTTGCCGTCGAGCGCGTTGGCGTGAGCCGTGATCGTGTCCGCCATCGCCGCGCCGGGGATGGCGAACAGGATCACCTCGCCCGCGTCGATAGCATCGTCAATTTCCGTCGCCGTCGCGCCGAGCGACTTGACCAATGCCTGAACTTCCGGCTTCTGCGGGTCGCGCGCGCCGAAGCTGAGGGTATGCCCCGCCTTCGCCCACTTCTCGCCCAAGGTCCCGCCGATGTGTCCCGCGCCCAAAATGCTGATCTGCATGGTCACTCCCATTTATGTCAAGCTACTGTGAGCGTAGACAGCCGGAGATTCGGGTTTCTTACATCTCGGCTTTCTCCAGCGCGAGATCGGCCGCGGCGACCGCGTGCAGGGTGGTGGTGTCGAAGGTCGGCACCGGGCTGTCCGCCTGCGAGATCAGCAGCATGATCTCGGTGCAGCCGAGGATGATCCCCTGCGCGCCCCGATCCACCAGATCGCGGATGATGCGCTTATAGGCGTCGCGCGAGTCATCTTTGACGATACCCAGCACCAATTCTTCGTATATGATCCGATGGACGATCCGGCGCTGGTCGGCGTCCGGGATCAGCACATCCAGCCCGAATTTCCCGCTCAGCCGCCCGCGATAGAAATCCTGCTCCATCGTGAACGCGGTTCCGAGCAAGCCGATCCGCTGAATCCCCGCCGCCTGAACCGCCTCGGCAGTCGGATCGGCAATATGCAGCAGCGGAATATTCACCGCCTGCTCGACAGCGTCCGCCAGCTTGTGCATGGTGTTAGTGCAGAGGACGATGAAATCCGCGCCGCCGCGTTCCAGCCGACGCGCCGCCTCCGCCATGACCTGCGCGGCGTCCTCCCAGCGCCCCTCGTGCTGAAAGCGCTCGATTTCCGCGAAATCCACCGAGTACATCAGGCAGTCCGCCGAATGCAGCCCGCCGAGCCTTAATTTTACGGTCTGATTGACGATGCGATAATATTCGAGGGAGGATTCCCAACTCATCCCCCCGATCATGCCGATGGTTTTCATGCTCTGCTTCCTGCGCCGAAATCGAGACGAATGACTTTAGCCCGGCTGACTCCACTCCGCATCCTGATCGAACTACTGGTGATCATACTCGTCGCCGTTCACGCGACCGAGGGTCTGCGCAACAGCGATCCGCAGACGGTGCTAATCGGGCTGGAGTCTCAGTGGCTCACCAATTCGGCGTATATTACCGCGAATACGTTTCACATCGAGGGTTCGCTTCCGCTCTGGCAGCCCTACCTCGGTCACGGCGAGCCGGTCATCGACAACCCGTTCTCGTTCGTGCTGAACCCGCTCAGCACCTTTCCCATCCTGATCTTCGGCGCGGAAAACGGCATCAAGTACAGCGTGATCGTCTACATGGTGTTCGCCGGGATCGGCGGCTGGCTGCTCGGCTACGTGCTGAATCTCGGCTGGCTCGGTCGGCTGTTTCTGGGGCTGGTCTGCATCGGGCGCGGCAACATCCCCGCCGAACTGGGATCGGGCTACTATCAACTCGCCGTCACCCAGACCTATTTTCAGTGGGTCGCCGCCGGGATCATCGCCATTATTCGCTACCCCACCCGGCGCGCGCCAGTGGTGCTGCTGGCGGTCGTCCTCACGCTGCTGTTCTGGGCGGGCAACGTCTACTACACCCTGCCCGCGCTGATCATGGTGGCGGGGATCGCGCTGGCGTTCCTGTTCCGGCGCGAGGGGCGCAGGCTGCGGATCGACCCGGTGCTGCTCCGGCGGGTCGCGCTGGCGCTGCTGCTCACGGTGGGGCTGGCGGCGGTCACGCTGATCCCGATCTACGTCAATCAGCAGTACATCGGCGCGCACCCGGACGAGAATCCCAACACCGTGTACGAAACGCCAGCAGTCGCCGCCGTGCAGTTCTTCACCAGCCTGAAATTCTACGCATCCGGGACGTGGAGCCAGAATTACTACAGCTACGTGCTGCCGCTGTGGTTCGCGCTGCTAATTCTGGTGATCTTCCCGCCGATTGGACGGCTCAACAAGGCGGCAGACCCGCGCCTGCACCCCCGACTCTACGCTGCCGGGCTGCTGCTGATCCTGCTGTTCTTCAGTTGGGCAACCCGCACCAACCCGATCCTCACGTGGGCTTACGAGCATCTGCCGCTGATCGGGCAGTGGCGCACGCTCTCGCGGATGCTGACGGTCTGCGCCTTCTGGATCGCGGTGCTGGTGGCGATGCGGCTGGATGGGCTGTGGCGCGCGGTGGTGATCGAGCGAGGCTGGAATGGCACGGCTGTCCGTGTCATGGGAAAGGCGGCAAATCGACTGCACCTCGTCCTCGCCGCCCTGCTGATCGTCGCCAGCTATATCGCCGTGCGTGACCTGCTCGACAACTGGAATCGGTTCGGCTACGTGGACCGCAAAGACCTGACCACCGAACTCTGCATCAACTGGCTGAGGCGAACTTACCCGGATGCCGCGCTCTCGGTTTACGGGAACGACTACTATCAGGTGTCGGTCTACATCGGCGACCGGGTGCGGTTTTCGCATATCAACGCCGATTATCACCCGTTAGGCATGTCCCCTTCGCTTTACGACTACAATTTAAGCGAGTCGCCTTCGCAGTATCTGATCGCCTTCCGACCACAGGATCGGAGCTACTGGCTGGCGCACGGCTACACTTACCTGACGGACAGCCCGACGCTCTACGACGGTTCTCCCTGCCTGATGGTCAAGCCGGACGCGCTGCCCTACGCCTTCAGCGTGCCGCTGGAGACTTTGCAAATCGCGCCCTATCCGCTGCCGATCCAGATGACCACGCCGATCACGGCGCTGCGCCGAGAAACCGATCACATTGGGATGATCGTCAACGGCGATCCGGTCGAGCCGTTGGTGGTGGCGGTGCAGGAAATCGCGTGGCCCGGCTGGAACGTCACGGTCGATGGCGCGCCCGCGAAGCTGGAATCAGTCGGTCAGTTGATCGGCGTGGTGATCCCGCAGGGCACCGCGCCGCACCGGATTCTGTTCGTGTACGATCCGCCGCTGCTGAAGCTCGGCGGGTTGATCACGCTGATGACTGCCGCCGCCTGCGCCTTCTATCTGCTGAACGGGGAGCGGCGAATCATGGGCAGATACGTGGGTCTGCCCCTACGGATGCGCGACGATCAAGGCTGAATCTGCTATACTTTCCGGGACAAATCTACCGGGAAAGTGAGCGATGACCGACCTAACCGAGCTGACGCTCTCGCAAGCCCTCGAAAGCCTCCGCGCGCGGAAATTCTCCGCCGTCGAACTGACGCAAGCCTATTTGCAGCGCATCGAAGCGCTGGAGCCGACCCTCCACGCCTACATCACCGTGACGGCGGAGCGAGCGCTGGCGGACGCTGCCGCCGCCGATCAAGCGATTGCCGCCGGGGATCAGCGCCCGCTGCTGGGTGCCCCGCTGGCAGTCAAGGACGTGATGTCCACCAAAGGGGTCGAGACCACCTGCGGATCGAGCATCCTGAGCGGCTACGTCCCGGTCTATACCGCGACCGCGATCCAACGGATGGAAGCCGCCGGGATGGTGCTGCTGGGCAAGACCAACATGGATGAGTTTGCGATGGGATCGTCCACCGAAAACTCCGCCTGCGGCGTGACTTACAATCCGTGGGACGTATCGCGCGTCCCCGGCGGCAGCAGCGGCGGCAGCGCGGCGGCGGTCGCGGCGGGGATGGCGGCGGGCGCCACCGGGAGTGACACCGGTGGGAGCATCCGGCAGCCGGGCGCGATGTGCGGCGTGGTCGGCTTGAAGCCGAGCTACGGTCGAGTCTCGCGCTACGGGCTGGTGGCATTCGGGTCGTCGCTAGACTGTCCGGGTCCGATTGCGCGCACGGTCGAGGACGCGGCGCGGCTGCTGGGCGTGATGGCGGGACATGATCCGCTGGATTCGACCAGCATGAAGGTCCCGGTGCCGGATTACGTGAGCGCGCTCACAGGCGAGGTGATGGGGCTGCGGGTCGGCGTGCCCAAAGAGTATTTCATCGACGGGATGCAGCCGGAAGTCGAGGCGGCGGTGCGCGCGGCGATTGATCACCTGCACGCGCTGGGCGCGGAAGTGGTCGAGATCAGCCTGCCGCACACCGACACCGCGCTCCCGGTCTATTACATCATCGCTCCGGCGGAAGCCAGCGCCAACCTCGCGCGCTTCGACGGCATCCGGTTTGGACCGCGCATCGACAAGGGCGAGATGTGGGACACCTACCGCGCCACTCGCGGGCAGGGCTTCGGCGCGGAGGTCAAGCGGCGGATCATGCTAGGCACCTACGCGCTCTCGGCGGGCTACTACGACGCTTACTACGGCAAGGCGCAGCAGGTGCGCACGCTGATCAAGCAGGATTTCGACCACGCCTTCGCGCAGGTGGACGTGATCGCCGCGCCAGTCGCGCCGACCACCGCCTTCCAGTTGGGCGAGAACGTCAACGACCCGATCAAGATGTATCTGGAGGACGTGTTCACGCTGCCCGCCAGCCTCGCCGGGGTCTGCGGCATGAGCCTGCCCTGCGGCTTCGACGCGCAGAATTTGCCGATTGGCTTGCAGTTGATCGCGCCCGCGTTCGGCGAGGACACGCTGCTGCGGGTCGGTCACGCCTACGAGCAAAGTACGGATTGGCACACCAGAAGACCGGAGATTGCGAGATAGCGATTCACTACTTTCGTACAACGACTATTGGGTGAGCGAAATTTATGGACACATCGGCAAACGTAGTTCACGAAAAACGGGCTAGCCGTTCCAGTTCTCGGCTTCGTATTGCGCGCGTTTTTTGGGCTGTCCTCGTTTTCCTCGCCCTATGGTTCTTCTTCACAGGTATTCCGATTCGCTACGAAATTTTACAGACACCCTGTGCGATCTCAAGTTGCGCGCCCTTGCAGTTAACTCCGGATAGAATCCAACTTCTTTCAAGTATTCCAATGTTGATAAGCACGTATGCGGGGTATGTTCTCGCCATCGAACTGGCGATAGCGATTGGCTTCATCGGCGCAGGAGCAGTTATCGCTTGGCGGCGTTTGAATACACCGATTGGATTATTCATTTCACTGGCGTTCTTCACCTTTGGCAGCAACATTATTATCAATGGCACGGGGGGCGCTTCGTTCCGAGAATGGGGTGCGCTGAGCGTGCTGGTGACCATCACATCTTGGCTGGGTTTCGCCCTCGTTTTTTATTTGTTCCCGGATGGGAAGTTTACTCCTCCTTGGATTCGAGTCGTTGTCTTTGGGATGCTCCTGTTGAGTGTCATCTGGATTATCTTTGATCTTCCCAGAGACCCGGACAGTTGGGCGCCTATGCAGGCATTAGCTGTCGTGCTTTTTCTTGGTGCCGGTGTCCTTACTCAGGTGTACCGATACAGGACGGTTTCTACTCAGATTCAACGGCAACAGACGAAATGGGTTGTCATTGGTATGGTTGCAGCAGTAATGGGTGGGGGAGTCGTTAGCTTTCTCTCATCTCTAGTCGGTCAATCCCTTCGATCTGCTGCCCTAACTCTTATCATCGCTCCGTTGGCTTCGTTGTTCTTTCTGTGTCTACCCGTAGCTTTTGTCATTGCACTTTTGCGCTATCGCTTATGGGACGTGGATCGAGTTATTAGTCGGGCGCTAGTTTACGTGCCGCTTACCGCTATACTGGCTGGCATTCTTGCTGCGACGCAGGCGATTCTTCAAAAGGTTATGGTCGCGCTCACTGGCTCCAGTTCGGATATAACGACCATTATTACGACACTTCTGCTCGTATCTCTGTTTACGCCGCTGCAAACAAGCTTACAAACGTTCGTGGACAAACGCTTCAAGGTTGAGTTGGATCCAACCGCAAAATTACAGGCACTGAGTTCAAGGGTTCAGACACTGATCGATGTCCTAGATGTTCCCATTATCAGCCTCAGTTTCCTCGAAGAGGCCGTTAGGGCATTCGGTTCGAGCAGCGGCGCAATTTATCTGATGGACAGGGGTCAACTCCAACTTATACATAAAGTCGGTGCATGGCAGGAGAGTATATCCAAATTATCTGTGCCGCTGAAGACCGACAACCTCGTCTTAGGTCAACTGTGTATCGCCGCCCGTGATGACAAAACCGAATATTCGAATCAGGAGAAGGAGGTTCTTGAAAAGCTTGTCATTCCACTCGCCCGCACTATCAAGCTGACACGACAGATGTTAGCTTGATGCAAAAGTTCCAGCCATCAGCGACGTTATAGCTGCCTCATGAGCTAACAAGCAAGGCTAAATTCGTTCCATAACCAGACAGGATTGTGAGAACCTCATGCCTCACCCCATCGCCCAACTCCGCATCAGCGACGCGGAATACAAATCTCGCTGTGACGCCCTGCTCGAACACGTGCAGGTCAACGGACTGAGCGGCATGGTGCTGTTCGACCGCGCCTACGTCCTCTATTACTGCGGCTTCGCCTTCATCCCCACCGAGCGCCCCATCGCCTTCGTCATGAGCGCCAGCGGCGAGCGCGCGATGTTCGTGCCGCGCCTCGAACTGGAACACGCGCAGGCGAACGCGCTGATCGACCGGGTGGATTACTACGTCGAGTACCCGCACACGCCTCACCCGACCGGAGTCCTCAAGCAATTGCTGGACGATATGGGCATCATCGGCGACGCGGACGCCAAGATCGGCGCGGATGACGACGGCTATCCCTGGATCTTCGGCTATCGCGGACCCGCCTTGAGCGCGCTCACCGGGCGGCAGATCGTCCCGGTGCGCAGCTTCGTCGAGGATCGGCTGATGGTCAAGTCGCCCGCCGAGCTTCGGCTGATCGCGGAAAGCTGCGTGTGGGGCAATCTGGCGCACACGCTGCTTCAGCGCTATACCCAGCCGGGCGCGACCGAGACCGAGGTCAGCCAGCGCGCCAGCGACGAAGCCACCCGCGCCATGATGGACGCGATTGGACCGATCTACCGGGCGCAGAGCGAGTATTACGACGGCGCGACCGCCGGGTATCGCGGGCAGATCGGGCGCAACGCCGCCATCCCGCACGCACTGGCGAACAACCTCACTTTCCGGGAGGGCGACGTGCTGGTCACGGGCGCGGCGGCGGCGTGCTGGGGTTATCATTCTGAGCTGGAACGAACCATGGTGATCAGCTCACCCAGCCCGGAAGCGCGGGCGATGTTCGGGCACATGCTGGCGCTGCAAGAGACGGCGTTCGAGGCGATCAAGCCGGGACGCACCTGCGCCGAGGTGGATCGGGACGTGCGCGCCTACTACGAGGCGCACGATCTGATGCCCTACTGGAAACATCACGTGGGGCATAACATCGGGCTGCGCTATCACGAAGCGCCGTTCCTCGACATCGGCGACCAGACCGTGCTTCAGCCGGGGATGCTGTTCACGGTCGAGCCGGGACTGTACGCGCCCAACCTCGGCGGCTTCCGCCACAGCGATACGGTGGTGGTCACCGAGGACGGCATCGAGATCATGACCTATTATCCGCGCGATCTGGAAAGTTTGACGATCTAGCGATTAGCGATTAGCTTTTAGCGGTTCGCCAAAACACTGGCGTGATTTTATGAACTGCATGTGGCTAATTGCTTACCGCTAAATGCTGACTGCTTGGAGCTACCTTCATGCCGACTACACCTTTTGACCTACCGGGGCGATTTTATCGCGGCAACCTGCACACCCATTCGACTCGCTCGGATGGGCGGCTGCCGCCCGAAGCCGTCTGCCGCTTCTACCGCGAGAACGGCTATCACTTCCTCGCCATCACCGACCACTTCATGGATCAGTTTCGCTACCCGATCACCGACACGACGCCCTACCGCACCGAAGAGTTCACCACCCTGCTGGGCGCGGAGCTGCACGCACCCGAAACCATGACCGGAGAACTCTGGCACATCCTCGCGGTGGGCTTGCCGCCGGATTTCGCGCCCAATCTGCCCAACGAGACTGGCGTGCAGCTTGCGACGCGGGCGCTGGAGGCGGGCGCGTTCGTCGCCGCTGCGCATCCGGCGTGGTACAACCTCAGCGAAGAAGACGTGATCTCGCTGGGGGCGATCCACGCGGTCGAGACCATCAACGGCATCTCGGCGGATCACAACGACCGGATCGATAGCTGGTACATGCTGGACGTGCTGCTGGCGCGCGGGTATCGCTACAGCGCCTGCGCCACCGACGACGCCCATTTTCAGGACCGGCACAGCGACCGGATGCGGGGCTGGGTGTGGGTCAAGAGCGAGGCGCTGACGCCGGAAGCCATCCTCGCGGCGCTCAAGCAGGGCGCCTATTACAGCAGCACGGGACCCCAAATTCAGGAGATTGAGTTCAAGCGAGGCGACATCGTGAAAATCCGCTGCTCGCCAGTGGAGTCGATCTTCGTCACCGGGAAGGGATCGCGCTCGGTGTTCAAGCACGGCAAGGGCATGATCGAAGCCGAGATGAACATCCGGCGGCTGGGCAGCCCCTACTGCCGCATCACCGTCCGCGACCGGGACGGCGGGCGGGCGTGGTCAAACCCGATTTGGCTGAATGAATAACGTGCGGTGTTCGTTTCCCGACCTCACCCCTCAGTCCCCTCTCCACGTTGTGGAGAGGGGAAGCTAAGCGAAGCTGACCATCGGTCAGCCGCGCAGCGGGTGAGGTTTTGAATTCCGCCCCTACGGCGTGTTTTCGGCGAGCAGCGCTTGAATCGCCGCTTCGGTCTGGTCATACGCGCCCGGATCGACGTGGCGGTAGCGCAGATAGCCGCGCTTGTCGATCAGGTCAATGGTGGGCAGCACGTGCTGCCCATAGGCGTGCCAGATCGACTGATCGCTGTCCTGCGCCACCGGATAGGGGATGTCGAGCCGAACCAGCGCGGCGGCGAGGTTGTCGTCACTGCGCTCGGCGTCAGTCTGCGGATCGTGGACGCCGATGATGGTCAAGCCCTGCGCGGCATAGGCGTCATACCACTGGCGTACCTGAGTCAACACTTCCTGACAGTTGGCGCAGTCGAACGACCAGAATTCCAGCAGCACCACCTGCCCGCGCAGGTCGGCGAGGTGAGGCGGGGTTTCGAGGTTGAACCATTTCTCGGCGTGAAGTTCGGCGGCGGGTCCGTAGACCGGGAGCGGCGCCTGCCTGCCGACCTGCGCCGAGGTGGGCATGGCGGTGGGCGGCACGAAGGTCATCGCGGGCGGGGCGGTGGGCGCAACCAGCATGGGCTGCAGGTCCGCCAACGGCGTATCCGGGGCGCGATTCTGCGGCAGCAGGATCAGGATCAATCCGGCGGCAAGCAGCGCCAGCAGCAGGCGCTGAAAATCCAGATGCTGAACCACCACGCGCTTTCGATTCCCACCTAGCGGGCTAACGCAGCGCCAGAGCCACTACCAAAATCAGCCCGATGACGAAGACGACGATCATGATCGCCGTCAGAATAATAAAGGTTCGGTTGGGACGCTGCATCGCCTAGCCCTCGCTGTTCTAGTGGAAGTGCGGCAGCACGGTTTTCGCCAGCGCTTCCATCCGGTCGAGATCGTCCAGTTGAAGCCACTGTAGCATGATCCGCTCCGCGCCTGCATCAACGTATGCGCCGATCTGATCGATGACCTGAGAAGCCGTTCCCCCGATGGTGCGCCCGTCGGGGGTATCCGGCAGCGAGCGCTCGCGCTGGATGCGCCGCCAGTCGGCATCGTCTTTGGCGAAGTCGATCCGCGTCATCACCGAGCGCTTAACCTCGCTCGGCTCGCGGCTGCGCTGTTCCAGCAGCTCGTCCAGCAGTTGACAGCGCTGGCGGTAGCCCGCCGGGTCGATAAACACGCCGTTCCATTCGTCGGCGTACTCCGCTGCCAGCGGCATGGTGCGAGTCGCGCCGTTGCCGCCGATCAAAATCGGCGGACCGCCCACGCGCTGCGGGCGCGGCAGCAAAATGGCATGATCCAGCGAGAAGTGCTTGCCCTGATAGCTGACGGGTGTGTCGCTGTTGAGCAGCCGCACCGTGATTTCGAGCGCGTCCTGAAGCATCGCGTAGCGGGCATCACGGTCAGGGAAAGCGACGCCGTAGTTGTGATGCTCGCGCTCCTGCCAGCCGATACCCATGCCCAGAACCAGCCGCCCGCCGCTGAGATCGTCAACGGCGGCAGCCATACGCACGAGGATCGAGGGATGGCGAAAGGTCACGGGCGAAACCAGCGTGCCAAACTCGATGTGATCGGTTTGAGACGCCGCATAGGTCATCGACACCCACGCCTCCAGCAACTCGTGATCGGGCGGTCGGGGATCGGTGAAATGATCGGACCGAAAGACGCATTGAAACCCCAAATCATCGGCAGCGGCGAGAATGCGGCGCCAGCGTTCCCACGTCAGCCCCATCTGCCCTTCGACCATCAGCCCGATTGCAGCCATCCAGTTTACTCCTTGCGTCGCGCAGTCTCATGAAAAAATAACACGATCAGTGTAAACTACAAAAACCGAGCGGTGTTTATATCGACTGTAATCACGGAGCGAATACCACATGGAAAAACTGGCACAAGAAACCTGTGTTCCCTGCAAGGGCGGCATCCCGCCGCTGAGCGACGAGGAAATCCAGCAGCTTCATATGGATACGCCGATGTGGGAAGTCGCGGCGGCGGAGGGCGTGAAACAGCTTCAACGCAGCTTTACGTTTGACAATTACGCCGATGGACTGGTGTTCACGCTGCGGGTCGGGCGGCTGGCGCAGGAACAGGATCATCATCCGGTGATCATCACCCGCTACGACGGCGTGACGCTGGAGTGGTCTACCCACGCGATCAAGGGGCTGCACCGCAACGACTTCATTATGGCGGCGAAATCCGACCAGCTTTACCTCGCCCTGCTGGACGAAACGCGGGCGAAAAGCGTGGTGCAGGAAGCGTCCGAGGAATCCTTCCCCGCCAGCGATTCGCCGGGCTGGATCGGCAATTCGGCGGAGAAATAGCGGCTCAGGTTCGGGCGATGAAATCGTCGATGGCGATGCGGGCGATGCGGTAGGTGTCGCCGATGCGCGCCGCGCCCAGCTTGCCCTGATCGATCAGGCTCATCACGTCGCTTTCGGAGACGCGCATGTAGGCGGCGGCTTCGGCAACGGTCATGATGTCGGGAGCGCGTGGCGGTGCGGCGGCAGCGGCGGTTGATGGGCGCACGGAAGCAGCGCCGGTACTGCGGGGGCGCGCTGTAGATGTTGTACAGTACGAACAGGACCGCCCCGCCCACCGTGATCAATTCAACCACGCTGACGGTATCCGCCACGTAGTTGAAGGCGTCGGGCGTGATAGTGAAAGTGCCGTCCGTCGTTGAACTGTAAATTGTTGTAGACCAAAATCGAACTGGCGCAGAAATAAATCACCAGCGGAGCCATCAAAATAAGGGCGATGGAACGTGACTGCGACTGCGGTCACCGCGCGATGGGCGAAGTGAAAGCGCCCTTGAATAGGACAAACAGACCGACCAAGAACGCGATCAGAGCAAACATAGCATTTCTCTACTCTCTGCTGAAGGCGACAAGGATACCCCTATGCCTCATTTTAGCGAACAAATCGGCGCGCTTCCCATTCTCCCGAACAGCCTCGCGCTTTGGGGGCTGGGACAGGCGGGCGTGATCGTCAAAGGGTCGGACGCCGTGATTTACATCGACCCGTACCTGAGCGAGCGCCAAGGCGGCACGCTGACGCGGGCGTTCCCGCCGCCGATGAGTCCTGATGCGATCACCCATGCCGATTATATCCTTTGCACGCACGAACACAGCGATCATTTTGATCCGAAAACCCTGATCCCGGCGCTGGCAGCATCGCCACAGGCGAAACTGGTGCTGCCGGGCTGGGTGGTCGATCAGGCGGTGCAGGCGGGAATCGCCGCCGAGCGGATCATCGTCCCGCGCGAGCCGCTCACGCTGCCCAACACCTCGCTGCGGCTGACGGCGGTTCCGTCGGCGCACTATGGCTTGGATTTCGACCCGGACAAGGGCTATCGCTGGCTCGGCTACCTGATCGAGTGGAACGGGGTCACGCTCTATCATTCCGGCGACACCATCATTTACGACGGCTATGTCGAGACGCTGCGCAGCCTGCCCACGCCGGATATTGCGCTGGTGCCGGTCAACGGGCGGGACTGGTTCCGCGAGCAGCGCAACCTGATCGGCAACCTGAACCCGGTCGAAGCGGTGCAATTAGCGCAGACGCTCGGCTGGAACACGCTGATCCCGCTGCATAACGACCTGTTCCCCGGCAACAGCATCGCGTGGGCGCAGTTCGACGAGGCGCTGGAACGCTTCGCGCCCTACCAGCGGTTCAAGCGCTTGCAGCCGGGCGAATTGTATTACTACGTCAAGCAGGAGGATAGCGATTAGCGGTTCAAATAGCGGCGGATTCGATCTGCGCGAGGATGGCATCGACGGTTTGATCGACCGAGAGCGTCGAGCTATCCAGCCAGAAGCCGAGGCGTGCCGTGTTGTCGCGCAGCTCGCGGTCGAAATCAGCAGGCGACCAGCCGCGATAGCCGACTTTGCCGCGCTCGGCTTCCCGTTGGGCGACCACCTCCGGCGAGGGGCACAACACGATCGAGGTAGAGGGGCTTGCCGGTCTGCTTGAGCGCGTCGACCACTTCTTGCAGCACCGCACCCACGATCACGTCCTGATAGATCACGGTGAAGCCCGCCGCGCAGTACAGATCAGCCGTGATCACCGAAAGGCGGTAGCGCAGGCGAAGCTGCGCGTAGGCTTGGTCGGGAAAGGGCGGCTGCATTTCGACCCGCCCGTTGACGATCATGCGGCGGAAGCTGTCGCCGCGCAGATGCACGCTCTTGGGCAGCCGCTCCGCCAACGCCTGCGCGACCGTCGATTTGCCCGACGCCATGATCCCGGTGATCAGGACGATGCTTGGCTGATCGGCGAACACAGATCAGTCTTTCAGCAGCGTATCCACGCTGAACGACGCGCCGCTCAAGACCGGCGAGGTGAACTGCTCGCCCAAGCCGTAAAATCCCTGCCGCTCGAATTTGCCTTCGCGCAGGCAGTAGACTTCGATAAACTCGCCGTAAGGCTCAACCAGCCAGTATTCGCGCACACCAGACCGCTGATAGAGTTCAAATTTGGTGTCCCGATCCCGCCGCGCCGTCGAAGGCGACAGGACTTCGACGATAAGATCGGGCGCGCCATGCCAGTAGCCATCTTCGCCTAGCTGACAGTTTTCGTTGGTATCCGCGACCCAGAAGATGTCAGGTTCAACAAAGTTCTGATCATCCAAATGCACCCCGGTCGGAGCGAACCGAAACGTCCCGCTTTTAACAAGCTGCCGCAGTTCAAAGTAGGTCGATCCAACCGCCACTTGATGCTCGTCTTTGGGTGGGGTCACGACAACTTCTCCGTTGATGAGTTCAGTGATCTGCATGGTTTCTGGCAGCGCCAAAAATTCTTGGAGTGAGACTTTGGTTTCCGTAACCATCGCTTACCCTCGGCTAACTACGTCCATTATACGCCGATCACCTGCTCGTAGACCGCTAGCGTGTCGCGCGCGGTTTTGCGCCAGCCAAACTGAGTCGCCCGCGCCAGCCCCCGCGCGATCAGGGTCTCGCGGAGCGGCTGCTGAAGGATCAGCGCGATGATCGCACCCGCCATCGTGCGCGCGTCTTTAACCAGATAGGCGGCATCCTGCGCTATCTCCTCCATCACCGGGATTTCGCGGGCGACCACCGGAGTCCCGCTCGCCATCGCCTCCAAAACCGGCAGACCGAAGCCCTCGTACATGCTTGGAAACACAAAAACAGTGGCGAGGCGGTAGAGCGACGGCTTGTCGGCGTCGTCCACGTAGCCGATCCAGCGGACGTAGTCGGTGACCGCCAGTTGATCGGCGTAGGCGCGCAAATCCGGGAACATGGGCGTGCCCCACTTTGGCTCGCGCCCGGCGATCACCAGCGGATATTCCTCGCCGTGCGCGGGTCCACAGTAGGTATACGCCAGCAGCACGTCGTTGACCTGCTTGCGCGGGTCGAAGCCGCCCAGATACAGCACGAAATCGTCGGGCAGATGATATTTCTCGCGGACAGCGGCGTCTCGCTCCGCGCCGATACGCGGGTGATAGGCTTCGTCGGCGGCGAGATAGGTGGTGGTGATCGAGGACTCCGGCAGACCGAGATAGGTCAGGATGTCCGCCTTCGCCGCGTCGCTGATCGTGATTAGGTGGGACGAGCCGCGCGCCGAGGCGCTCACCAGCGAGGTGTAGAAGCGGGCGCGAATCCCGGCGCTGTACTGCGGCAGCGCCAGCGGGATCACGTCGAGGACGCTGGTCACCAGCGGAATCGGCGACGAGAGCGGCGATCCCCAGTAAGGCACGTGGGCGATGTCCGCGCCGACTCGCCCGGCGGTCTGGGGAAAGACCCGCTGCTCGAACCAGACCTTGCCCAGATTGGAGCGCGAGGCGGACGCGGTGATCACGTCCACGCCCGGCGGGAAGTCGTCGTCCTGCGCCTGCGGCAGCACCAGCGTCAGGCGCAGATCGGGCGCGACCCGCCGCAGATTGATCAGCAGATGCCGCAGATATTGTCCGCTGCCGGTATTCGGTTGATCCCAGAACCAGCCGTTGAAGACGACGTGCATCAGGACTCCGAGGCGCAGTCGTCGCAGAGTCCATAGAATTCGAGCAAATGTCCGGTGAGGCGCACGTGCAGGCGCTGCTCAAGCTCCTGCCGCAGCTTATCCAAGCCGCAGTCCTCGAACTCGATCACCCGGCTGCAGTTGGTGCAGATGATGTGGTGATGGTGCCCGCCGGGCATGAGGACGTAGGTCGGCGTGCCACTGCTGTCGATGTAGGTCGGGTGGATGATGGAAAGCTGGGTAAACAGGTCGAGGGTGCGAAAGACGCTCGCCCTGCCGACGCTCGGATCAAGCTGGTTGACCCGATCCAGCAGCTCGGTTGAGGTGATGTGACCGTCGGATTCTTCGAGGACTCGGAGGACGGTCAGGCGCGCGTTGGTGAGTTTGTAGCCCGCATCGCGCAAGCGCTGCGTGCGCGGACTGAGAGCTTGATCAGTCATTCTAGATACTCCACTGCCTTAATTTTAGCACATCGGCAGGTTAATTCAGCAGCGGGAAAACCGGGATGATCCAAAATCGTGCTAAAATTGAACGCAATGACGGCGCTGTGGTTATTAGGGCTATACGACGCCGACGGGAACGCACATTGGAACGAGCTTTTTTTGATGCGGCGGCAATCCGCATCAAGCAGACCTTCACCCACGAGATCGACCGCGACCTGCCCGCTTGGGCGCGGCGGACGAACCCGATTGTGCGGCGCGATCTCGGCTCCTACTGGAAAACCCTCACGCCGGATATGTGGATGGTGCTGCGCCTGTACCTGATGCAGGTTGCGCTGGTCGCCCTGTCGATCCTGCTGCCGATCCTGCTGGTGCTGGTGATGCCGACGGTGACGGTCACGCTGGTGCTGCTGCCCGCCGGGCTGGTGCTGTACGCGCAAATCCTGTATGAGATCGGCGCGTCGTCGGCGACCTCAGTGGTCAAGGAGCGCAAGAACCAGACGCTCGACCTGCTGCGGATCATCCCGGACACGGCGCTGCACACGCTCTACAGCAAGGTCGCCGCGTCGATCTGGCGGCAGACCGAAAACCTCAGCCTGATACTGGTGGGCACCACGCTGGCGAGTATGCCGCTGCTGATCATCCAGTACGAAGTCTTCATCTCCTTCAACCAACACCCGATCCTGATGCGAATCGGCTTGATTCTGGCGCTGGGCATATCGATCCTGCGCGTGATGCTGGAGCCGATGATGATCGGCGCGCTGGGCGCATTGGTGGGCGCGGCGATCCCGTCGCGCGTCCCGGCGATTGTCACCACCGCCGTGCTTGGCGGCGCATATTTCCTCCTGATCAACCTCGTTCGTCTGGCGCCTCTGGACGAAGCCGCCCGCTTTGGGGTTGAAATCGTCCTCCCCCTCGTGCTGCCGCTGGTGATCACCTTCCTCGCCTTTCGCGGCGCCGCCTACCTGCTGGAACGCGATTAGCAGTCGTAGAGCAATCGTTAGTACATTACAGATAATATTTGGTACAATGGGGTCATCTCGCGTGCTGTCGGTTAGGAGAAAACGCATGAAACGTCTGCTTTTTGTGCTGATCGTGGTGATCTTTGCGCTGCCGCTCACGGTGTCAGGTCAGGCGACACAGGAGCCAAACCCGAACGCCCAAATCACGTGGCCCCCGCCCGTGTACGTGCTGCGGGGACAGTTCGAGATTCGCGGAACCGCGAATCTCCCGAACATGAACAGCTACTTTATTGAGGGACAGGCGCTCAACGACGACCTCACGCCGATTGGCGGCTCCGACGCATGGTTCCCGGTGATCCTGTCCAGCACCGCCTCGGTTCAGGACGGCGTGCTGGGCACGTGGGACACCACCTTTGTGAGCGACGGGTTGTATCAACTGCGCCTCACCGTCACCCAGCTACAAGGATCGCCCATGTTCGACATCGTGTCGCCGCTGCGAGTGGAAAATACGCCGCCGCCGTTCGCGGTGCAGCCAACCCCCACCGCGACTATCACCCTGTCCTTCCCCACCGACACGCCGATGCCGACTCAGGACACGACCCCGCGCGTCACCATCAGCGTGGGCGGCGGTGGAAACGGCAACGTCCGTTCCGGCGACAGCGTCTTTTACAACATCCTCACCTCGCTGCCCAGCGGAACCTCCGCACGCATCCTCGGCATCAGCAATCGCGGCACCGGCTGGTATCAGATTCAACTGGACAACGGTCAAATCGGCTGGGTTGCGCCGAGCATCGTCACCACCTCCGGCGACCTAACCAATCTCCAGCGGATTGAGCCGCCGCCGCCCCCGCCGCCGACCGCGACCCCCTTCCCGACCGCGATTCCAGCGACGCCGATGCCGATCTCGCAGGCGAACCTGATTCCGGGAATTGTCGCCTACGATCCGCCGTCCCCAACTTGCCAGCAAACCTTTACGGTTGGACTGGACGTAGCGAATGTCGGCTCGCAGCCGACCAGTACCAGCGGAATTGTGTCGCTTACCGACACCCGCGCCGCCGATGGCTCGGTGCAGGGTTCGACCACTGGCGGCTTCCCGGTCTTGGCGGCGGGTCAAACCTTCCGGGTGAATATGCCACTGACCATCAGCACGTGGTACAACGAGCAGCATAACATCACGCTGGTGATCGATCCGAACAACCAGATTCCTGAACTCAACGAAGGTGACAACACGATAACCGTCAGCTATACGCTGCAAAAGGGCGGTTGCCCCTGATTAATCTGGATGGCGGACTGAGGGCTAAAATCAACTCTCAGTCCGCGTCCCTCTCAAGGAGTTTTTCATGCGTCGAATGGTCATCGTGTTACTGCTTTCCCTGCTCGCCCTGCCGATCTTCGCGCAGGACGCCAACGAGCAAATTACCTCTCCGCAGGCTGTCAGCACCTTGCAAGGGACGGTCGAAATCATCGGGACGGTGAACCCGCCCGATTTGCAGGGCTACTATTTCGAGGTCGCGGACGCCAACGCCGACCCGAACTCCGCCACATGGACTCCGGTCACGCTGCCGAGCCGCACGCCGGTCACCAACGGCACGCTGGCGCAGTGGAACACCGCCAGCATCGCGGACGGCGTGTATACGCTGCGGCTGCACGTGCTGCATCAGGGCGGCGCGGCGACTTACGTCACGGTCACACCGGTGCGGATCAGCAACGCGGGGGTGGTTCAGCCGACTGCTGCGCCCGCCACCAGCGCAGCGCCCACGCTGGTTCCGCGCCCGAACGTGGTCAATACGCTGCCGATCCCGGTCGGCGGGCAGTTGGTGGATTTCGACGAGAACGCCGCCACCCTGATGCAGCAAGCCGGGATGACGTGGATTAAGTGGCAGATTCCGTTTAGCGTCAACGACAGCAATCTGCTGACGGTGGTGCGGGATCGCGTCAACTGGACGCACCAGCACGGTTTCTACGCCTTCCTGAGCGTCAAGGGCGACAAGGACGAGCTGGGGCAGATGGGAGGCGCTGCCTACGACCCGCTCTACGCGCAGGCGGTCGGGCAGATCGCGGCGCTTCAGCCGGACGCGATTCAGGTGTGGAACGAGATGAACCTCGACCGCGAATGGCCCACCGGGCAGATCGACGCCACCGCCTACACCGAACTGCTGCATCAGGCGCACGACGCCATCAAAGCGGTCGATCCGACGATTCAGGTGATCACGGGCGCACCCTCACCCACCGGAGCCGAAGGCTTGTTCGGGCTGGATCGGGTGTGGGACGACGACCGCTATTATCTGGGGATGGCGAACGCGGGCGCGGCACAGTACGCGGACTGCCTCGGCATTCACTACAACGAAGGCGTGATCCCGCCCAACCAGACCAGCGGCGACCCGCGCAGCGATTACCCGACCTATTATTTCCAGTCGATGATGCAGCGCGCGCTGACCCCGTTCCGCAATACCAGCATCCCGCTGTGCTTCAGCGAAATGGGCTATCTCTCGCCTGACGGCTACGGCGCGCTGCCCTCCGGCTTCGCGTGGGGCGCGAACACCACCGTGACGGATCAGGCGCAGTGGCTGGCGCAGGCGGTTCAGATCGCCGCTGCCAGCGGCAACGTCAAGCTGATCATCGTGTTCAACATCGACTTCACCCAGTTTGTCGACAACGACCCGCAGGGCGGCTACGCGATCATCCGACCAGATGGATCGTGCCCGGCGTGCCAGACGCTCGCGGCGCTGCGCAGCAGCTAAGCGTCTCCCGGAGCGGTGCATTTCCTCCGCCGCTCCGGCGTTTCTTTACCTTTTTCAAAGTTGATATGTGACTCGTTATCATTTTGTGCTATTGTTAGGATGCTGGAGTTTGACTATCGGCAGGTTTGCGATTCGGACATGCGAAAGGTTATCGCATGATAAAGAACACAAGGAGACGACCAGCCGCTCCGGTGAGACTGATGACAGGGAGTGTGGAAGAAGGCAAAACAGAGACAGAATTCCCTGTAAACCTCCCCGACGGCTATTATCAACTCGATTCCGCAGACAGACTGGTCAAAGTGAACCCAAGTTTGTGCCGCCTGTTGGGCAGCACCGACCCCGAACAACTACACGATAAATCCCTGTACGACTTCTGCTCCGCCGAAACGCGGCAGCGGCTTGAAGCCGCCTTCAAACAGGTTCGCAGAACTGGCGAAGCGGTCGCATCCATCGAGTGCCCGGTGCGTCGGCTGGACGGCGAGAACTCGGACACTTGAGCTTTCGGCAGCGCCGAGCGGCTCCACCGGCATTCACGGCATCGCCCGCGACCTGACCGAGCGGGCGCAGGCGGCACAGCGCCTCAAGCAGCTTTCGCTGCTGCAATCGGTCGATGCCGAACTCAACCAAACGCTCACGCTGGAGTCGGTGCTGTCAGTGGCGCTCAACGCGGCGCTGCTGCTCAGCCACGCCGACGCCGGATTCATCGGCTTGATCGAACACGATCAAATCCACCTCGTCCGCGCGGTGGGCGGCTACACCGAGTCGTGGATACCGCTGGAAAGCAGCATCGCCGCCCGCGCAATTCGCGCTCAGCAGGCGGAACTGGTGCGCGAGGTCGAAAGCGACCCTGACTATCACGCGCAGATTGTGACCACCAACGCCGAGATGGTGGTGCCGCTGACGGTGCGAAACAAGGTGATCGGCGTCCTGAACCTCGAAAGCGCCGAGCCGAATCGGTTCAGCGACGAGATGTTCAAACTGGTGCAGGTGCTCGCCGCTCACATCGCCGCGCCTATCGAGAACGCGCGGCTGTACGAAGGGATGCAAGAGCAGCTTGCCGAAACCCGCAGCCTGTACGCACAGGTCAGCCAGCAGGAACAGTTGAAAACCCACATGATCCGGGTGGCGGCGCACGATCTGCGCGGGCCGCTGGCGATCATCGGCAGCTACATCGACCTGCTGCACGAAGACCTCTCCGCCTATTACGGCGAACTGGACGACATGTACGTGAACGCGATCCGGCAGGCGGTCGCGCGCATGACTCAGATGACCGCAGACATCCTCTCGCTGGAGCGGTTGAACGAGCACCACGACATCACCCTGATGCGGGTGCAGTTAGGCGCGCTGCTGGAACACGCCGTCGAGGAATACGGCGAGGAAAGCCGCAAGCGCTCGCAGACAGTACGGCTGGATGTCGAGCCGGTGTCGGTCTACGGCGATTCGACCGAACTCCACGAGGCAATCACCAACCTGATCGAGAACGCGATCAAGTACACGCGCGACGGCGGCATGATCGTGGCGTGTTTGGAGCGCGACGGCAACTCGGCGCTGCTGGAAATCTCGGATAACGGCTACGGCATCCCCAAAGACCAGCAGCAGGACTTATTCCAACCGTTCCGGCGGATCAAGACGCAGGAAACGCGCGGAATCGACGGGACGGGCTTGGGGCTGTACCTCGTGAAAACGATTATCCAGCGGCACGGGGGCAGCGTTCATTTCGAGAGCGAACACGGCAAAGGGAGCCGCTTCGGGTTCCGGCTGCCGCTGGCGAAATTAGGCGAGTAAATCTCGCTGATGAGCCATTGCTTCGGCTAGGGTGAGCGAACCAAACTGGTCCAAAACCGCTCACCCCTGTCGGCAGTGAGTCAGCGAATTTTGAGCATACGATGAAACCCGATCAACCGAACTTTGATTTGATTGACATGGTGCAGCGGGCGCGCCGGGAACACGACGCACAGGCGCAGCCCTCGCAGGTGAGCGCGGTCTACTGGATCGAGGCGCAGCGCAAGGGTGCGGGCAAGCCGCCCACGCCGCGCGCGGGACACTGGCGGATCGACACGACGGCACAGGCGGTCGATGCGGCGTGGGCGACCCTCAAGGCGGCGACCGAGGCGGGCGAATTGGGCTACAAGTCGAAAGTGGCGACTGCCGGGCATCACCAAGCCGACGAGCGCATGATCCACGTGATGACCTACGACGCCGACGACACGGCGGACGTGGCGCGGGTGGGAGACGCGCTGCGGGCGCTGGGATTCGCGGACGCGGTGTACGAGCGGAGCGAGTAGCGGTCAGCGGTCATTCAAAAGCAGGGCACGGCGTGCCGTGCCCCTACGGACGTATCCCCATTTGGGCGCACCTGCAACCTGTGGTTGCCTGCGTGCGCCGCTATTATCCCCTTCAGAAATCGAAATCGCCGCGCGAGAGGTGGTCGGTGATGGTGTCCAGCATGAGGGCTTCGCCGAGCGCCAGCGCCGAGGCGAAGGCGTGGGGCTGCATGTGCTGCTCCAAACGGTCGATCTGCGGCTGCACCTCGTCGTGGCGAGGGCGCAGGAAGGCAAACAGCTTGAGCGCGGCGCGCTGTCTGCCCTGCGCCATTAAGAGGTGGGCGATCTGCACCAGCGTGTTTTCGGTCTGCATGGGGAAATCGGCGCTGAGCGCCAGCGCCGCCTGATAGGAGTCCAGCGCGGCGGCGTAGTCGCCCAGATCGCGGGCAAGGTCGCCCAGATCGCGGGTGGAGCCGATCACGCCGCTGCGATCCGCGATCTGGCGGCGAAGGTCGAGCGCCGACTGAAAGTAGTCCCGCGCGGGGGCATAGTCGCGGAGCTTCAGGCATAGGCTGCCGAGAATCGACAGCGTGGACGCGATTGCCAGCCGATCCGCGACCTGCCGGGCGAGGTGGAGCGCCTGCTCCAGCAGCGGGCGGGCGGCATCGTAATTGCCCAAGTCAAATTCGAGCGCGCCCAAGTTGACGAGGCTGTAGCAGACCCCATGCAGGTCGCGCTCCCGCTGGCGAATGTCCAGCGCGCGGTAATGAAGCTGCCGCGCCTGCTGTTTGTCACCCAGCGTGTCGAGGACGCTGGCGTAATTGTTGAGCGCACGCGCCAGCGCACGCGGATCGTCGCCCTGCTCGATATAGTCCAGCGAGCGCTTGAACAGGTCGCGCGCGCCCTGCCAGTCGTTGTATTCGGTCTGGATCACGCCCAAATTCATGTAGCAGTAGCCGATGTCGATGGTCAGGTTCAGCGCTTGGCGGAGTTCGAGCGCCTGCTCGAACTCGGTTTGCGCGGCTTCCAGTAGACCCTGCCGCATGTCGGCTTCGCCCAGCAGGTTGATGGCGTCGGAGATGCCTTTGCGATCTCTGGCTGCCTGATAGAGCGCCAGACTCGCGCGCTGGTGATCGCGCACGCGGTCGTATTGGTTGAGGTTGTAGTAGACGCGACCAAGCTGATAGTGAATCTCCGCCTCGCAGACGGTCGGGTTGTCGGCGTCTGCATAGGCGCGGATTTCGAGCGCGCGCTGGTAGAGGCTGTGGGCTTCGGCATAGGCGCTGTTGTCATACGCCTGCGCCCCAGCGATCAGCGTGTAGCGTCGCTCGCGCTGCGAGTCGCCCGCCTCGCGCCAATGCGCCGCCAGCGCCGCCGCGAACGCATCGAGATGGTCGGCGTAGACGGCTTCAATGGCTTCGGCTGACGCCCGATGATACTGGGCGCGCTGATCAGGCGCGAGCGAGTCGAGCAGCGCCTCGCGCAGCTTGTCGTGAGCGAAGCGCCAGCCGCCGTCGTGCGCGTCGAAGATGGCGCGGTTGATGCAGATGGTCAGCCAATCGTCCCAATCGACGATCTGCGGCGCGGCGGCACCCAGCAGCGCCAGATCGAGGTCGCGCCCGATCACGGCTGCCAGCTTGAGCCGCTCGCGGGCGGCGGGCGGCACCCGGTTGAGACGCCGCCCGATCACCTGACGCATCCCGCCGGTGATCAGGCGGGGCGGCAGGGTGGTATTGCCCACGCCGCCGAGAACTCCCGGCTTCTTCCGCCAGCGCGCGCACCGCTTCGACCAGAAAGAAGGCGTTGCCTTCGGTTTCGCGCTGCAAGTAATCGACCACGTCGGGGCGGGTTCCGGCGCTGCCGAGCATGGAGGCGGTCAGGCTGGCGATGTCGCCGGGCGGGAGGCGGTAGAGCGGCAGAAGGTGCGCCTGCGGGAGCTGGTCGGGCAAGTCGGGACGCTCGTCGTCGCGGTAGCTGCACACGATCAAGAGCGGTAGCATCTCGACGTAGCCCGCCAGCGCCTTGAGGACTTCCAGCCCTTCGCTCGCCCACTGCAAATCTTCGAGCAGCAGCAGAACCGGCTCGGTCTGGCGCTGGAACAGGTCGATGATCACGCGGGTGAGGCGGGTCGCCAAGCTGCCGCCGCCATCCGGCGTCGCGCCGATTTCGGGCAGCACCGCCGCCAAGATGCCGGCTTCTTGGTCGCTGAGATCGGCGGAGAGGAGCAGGCGGCGCAAGGGATCGCGCCAGAGTTGAAAGGGCGCTCCGCCGGATGCCAATGCCTGACCGCTCAGAGTCAGCACGCCCTCGACCAGCGCCCAGCGGCGGAGTTCTTCCAGCAGGCGGGACTTGCCGACGCCGCTCTCGCCGCCGATCAGCCAGAGTCCGCCGCTGCCGTCTTTCGCGTAGGCGAGCGCCTGACGCAACTGGC
Organism: uncultured Chloroflexia bacterium; assembly: GCA_963814185.1. GTDB lineage: Bacteria > Chloroflexota > Anaerolineae > Aggregatilineales > Phototrophicaceae > Flexifilum. The sequence continues at coordinate 3,306,348 of CAWFCF010000004.1, forward strand.
GAAGCTCGGCATCCCGCCCGACGAAACGCGCCGCCTGCAAGAAACTCTCGCGGATGGCGTCGCTTTCTTCGGGCATAGGGACGCCAGTCGCGGCGCACAGGTCAGCGATCACGGCGTAGGCGTCCTGATAGCGATCCAGCGGGTGCTTCGCCAGCAGCCGGGCGACGATCTCGGTCAGCGAGGCGGGCGCGGCGGCGTCGAGCAGGATGATCTCGCCGGGCACGGGGGGCGGCATCAGCGCGAGCAGCGGGGTGAGGTCAGGCTCGGATTTCAGCACGCGGCTGATCAAGTCGCGCACGGTGTCGGCGCGGAAAGGATGCTCGCCGACCAACAGCTCGAACGCCATCACGCCGACGGCGTAGAGGTCGCTGGCTTCGGTCGCCGGATCGCCCTGAAGCACTTCGGGCGCCATGTACGCCAGCGTCCCGGCGGGTCCGTAGCCGGTGATGGGCAGGGTTTCGGGCAGGTTGAGCGCCAAGCCGAAATCGAGGACGCGGACGTGAGGCTGACCGTTTTCCAGCACCACCGCGACGTTATCCGGCTTGAGGTCGCGGTGGATCACGCCGCGACGGTGCAGATATGCCAGCGCTTGCAGGGTTTGCAGCAGCAGGTCGATCTTGACGGCGAGCGGCTGATCGCGCCCCGCCTGAATGGGCGTGCGGGGCGAGTCCAGCAAGTCCATCGCCAGAAAGGGCTGCCCGTCGGCGTCGAAGCCGTAATCCAGCACGCGGATCACGTTGGGGTGGCGCAGCGAGGCGAGGGTCTGGAATTCCTGCGCCAGCGAGAGGCGGCGGTCGGTGGTGTCGTCGAGGATGCGGGAGGTGAACTGAAGCTGATCGCCGGGGGTGAGGACGCGCTTGAGGGCGACTTCAGTTCCGGTGAGGCGATCCAGCGCCCGGTAGACCGCGCCCATGCCGCCGTGACCAAGCTCGGTTTCTAACTGGTAGCGGCTGCCGATCAGCCGGTCGGCTTGCATCAAAAACTCCTAAAAGAAGTACCGAGTGCTGAGTAATGAGTCATAGACAAATACCAAGAACAAAGGTGGGAACAAAATTCTATTCTGGCGCAGAAGGAGGGCGCGCGCCAGTGATGGCAGCGTCAAAGCGCAAGAGATTTACATTTTTCCGTAGGCAGAACCCCGACCTATCCCTTACAATAGAAGCAGCGCCTTCGCACCGGGTTCGCTATGGAAATTCTGCTGGACTTCAGCCAGAACATCGCTCTGCTGCTCGCCTTGACCTTCCTCTATGGGCTGATCGCGCCGCGCCTTGAGCCGATCACCCGGCGGATGAGCAACCTGATCAACGGGGTGCTGTTCGGGGCGTTCGCGGTGATCAGCATGACTATGCCGATACAGGTGCAGCCGGGGCTGTTCTACGACGGGCGCACCATCGTGATCTGCATCGCCGGGATTTACGGCGGCGTGATTCCGGCGGTGATCGCGGCGGCGATGGTGGCAGTCTACCGGCTGTTCTTAGGCGGGATCGGGGCGCGCAACGGGGTCGGCAGTGCGCTGACCGCCGCGCTGATCGGCATTCTGGTCTACCGCTACTGCGAGCGGCGCGGGTCGAAGCCGCGCCCGCTGGAACTGCTGGCGCTCGGCTTCCTGCTAGCGGTGTCCGGCTTGATCTGGACGGCGCTGATCCCCGACATCGGGCTGAGCGTGCTGCAAAGCACGCTGCCGCCGACTATCCTGCTGTATCCGCTGGGCTTGGCGATGCTCGGCTTGCTGATCAACTACCAGCAGCGCAGCCGGAAAACCGAACTGGCGCTGGTCGAAAGCGAGCGGGGCTTCCACGCGATTTTCGACAGCTCGTTCCAGTTCATCGGGCTGCTGAAGCCGGACGGCACGCTGCTGGAAATCAACCAGACGGCGCTGAGCTTCGGGGGGGTGCAGCCGGGCGAGGTGATCGGGCAGCCGTTCTGGGATACGCATTGGTGGCAGATTTCGCCGCAGGCGCAGGCGCAGTTGAAGGACTCGGTGGCGCGGAGCGCGCGCGGCGAACTGGTGCGCTACGAGGTGGAGGTGTGGGACGCGCGGAAACGCGCGGTCAGCATCGACTTCTCGCTCAAGCCGCTGCGGGATGAAAGCGGCGAGGTGGTGCTGCTGATTCAAGAGGGGCGCGACATCAGCAGCATGAAGGAACTGGAAGAACAGAAGCTCAGTCTGGCGGTAGAACGCGAACGGTCGCACGTGCTGAAGGGCTTCATCTCCGACGTGTCGCACGACCTACGAACACCGCTTTCGGTGATCCGGCTCAACCTCGACCTACTGCGGCGGATGATCGACTCGCCCAAGCAGCTTCAGCGGATCGAGACGCTGGCGGCGCAGGAGCAGCACCTCACGCAGGTGTTGACCGACATGATGGTGATGCTGAGCCTCGACGACGAGCGCGCAGCCTTCCACTTCCAGCCGCTCGACCTGAATTTCGTGGCGCAGTTGGTGTGCGACCGGATGCAGCCCAACGCTCAGCGCAAAGAGCAATCGCTGGTTCTTCAGACTCCGCGCGAACCGCTGATGGTCGAGGCAGATCAGGTGGAAATGGAACGCGCACTCGCCAACCTGCTGAACAACGCCATTAGCTACACGCCCGACGGCGGCAGCATCACGATCCTGCTGTCGGCATCGCAGGACGAGGAATGCGCGGTGATCGAATTCCGCGACAACGGGATCGGTATCGCGGCGGACGACCTGCCGAACATCTTCCAGCGCTTCTACCGGGCGGATCGGGCGCGGTCAATGGACACGGGGGGCACCGGGCTGGGTCTGCCGATTGCACTGAAGATCGTGGCGGCGCACGGCGGCAGGATCGCGGTGGAAAGCGTCCCGGATGAAGGCAGCACCTTCCGGGTCACGCTGCCGCTGCGCGCCCGCGCCGCCGCGAAAGCAGCGTCAGTTACTTGAAGATTTTGTCGATCACTTTGCCGAACAGAAGCGTCAGGATCGCCCTGATGATGAACTGGATCATGTGATTGCTCGCCCTTCTCACTCAGCTTCGAAGTGGTTGAAAGTTAAAAGTTAATAGTCTGCCCCGCTTTGGGCGCACAGGTGGGTGCGCCCCTGCCGCAAATTGGATGTTCGCAACCAAGCAGTCGCAACTTTCGACTCTCATTCCCTCGATCAGTGTACGCCGGAATCCAACACGAAGTTTCAGGATGCTGGACGGTCAGGCAAAAGTGCGGCACAATCTCCGTCACCGCGTCGTTTTGTTTACTTAGGAGCGTTTTCATGGCTGATTCACCAGAAATCCGGGATCGGGTTGCGCTGAATGCGCGCAGCCGCACGCTGGTCGGCGGCGTAGACCGCGCGGCGGCGCGCTCGATGCTCAAGGCGATTGGGCTGACCGACGATGATCTTGCCAAGCCGCTGATCGGTATCGCCAACACGTGGACGGAGATCGGTCCCTGCAATTTCCACCTACGGCGGCTTTCCGCCAAGCTGAAGGAAGGGATTCGCCGCGCCGGAGGCACGCCGCTGGAATTCAACACCATCAGCATCAGCGACGGCATCACCATGGGCACCGAAGGCATGAAAGCCTCGCTGATCAGCCGCGAGATGATCGCGGACTCGATTGAACTGGTCGCGCGCGCCAATTACCTCGACGGCGTGATCGCGCTGGCAGCCTGCGACAAAACCATGCCCGGCACCATCATGTCGCTGATCCGGCTGGACGTGCCTTCGCTGATGCTCTACGGCGGGTCGATCCTGCCGGGGAATTATCAGGGGCAGGCGGTGACGGTGGTGAGCGTCTACGAAGCGATTGGCGCGCACGCCGCCGGGAAGATCACCGACGAACAGCTCAAGCAGATCGAAGATGTCGCCTGCCCCGGACCGGGCGCGTGCGGCGGTCAGTACACCGCCAACACGATGGCGATGGTGTCGGAAATCCTCGGCATCTGCCCGATGGGCATGGCGGACATCCCGGCGATGGATTCGGACAAGGATCGCATCTCGGTGGACGCGGGCGAACTGATCCTCAAGATCATCGAAGCCGACCTGCGACCGAGCCAGATCATCTCCCGGCAGTCGTTGGTCAACGCGGTGGCGGCGATTGCCGCGAGCGGCGGCAGCACCAACGGCGTGCTGCACACGCTGGCGTTCGCGCGCGAAGCCGGAATCCCGTTCACGATTGACGACATCGAGAACATCAGCAAATCCACGCCGCTGATCTGCGACCTAACGCCGACCGGGAAGTACAACGCGGTCGATATGTACCGCGCGGGCGGCGTGCGCCTGCTGGCGCAGCGCTTGATCGAGGGCGGCTACATGAAGGGCGACACCATCACCGTGACCGGGAACACGCTGGCTCAGGAAGCCGCCAGCGCCAAAGAGACGCCGGGTCAGCAGGTGATTCGCCCGCTGAGCAACGCGATCAACTCGCACGGCGGGCTGCACATCCTCAAGGGCAATCTGGCGACCGACGGCGCAGTGACCAAGCTCAAGGGCATCGAGCCGCAGAAGTTCCGGGGTCCGGCGCGGATTTTCAACCGCGAAGAAGACGCCTACGAAGCGGTGCAGAACCACTCGATCAAGGCGGGCGACGTGGTGGTGATCCGCTACGAAGGACCGGTGGGCGGACCCGGAATGCGCGAGATGCTTCAGGTGACGGCGGCGATTGTCGGGCAGGGACTCGGCGGCGACGTGATGCTGGTCACCGATGGGCGCTTCTCCGGCGGCACGCGCGGCTTGATGATCGGGCACGTCGCGCCGGAAGCGGCGGTCGGCGGCGTGATTGGTCTGCTGGAAGAAGGCGACATGATCAAGGTGGACATCGAGGCGCGCAGCCTGAGCGTCGAACTCAGCGACGCCGAGCTTGCGGCGCGAAAAGCCGCATGGCAGCCGCCGAAGCCGAACTACGCAGGCGGCGTGATGGCGAAATACGCGCGGCTGGTCGCGCAGGCGAGCGACGGCGCGGTCACCAATTCATCGAACGGGCTGGTGCGGTAAGGAATTATTTAAACCGCCAAGATCGCCAAGCACCGCCCGTTTCGGGCGATCCCTTCAGTGGGTCGCCACGTAGGAAGTAGCTGGCGGTTCAAACCGCCAGCGGGCGCAAATCGTGTACTCTGATCTTTTACGATCAGCCGCCAAGATCGCCTAGAGGGAATAGAGGGGCACGGCGCGCCGTGCCCCTACCCCTAAGTCAGCACACGGAGAACACCCATTGGGGGTGCGCAGCCGTGTGCCCCTACAAAACCCACTGATTTTCGGCTGATCGTCTCGTATATCAGATATACCTGTCCAAAAGCGGTTTTAGGTCAAAAACCGCTCCCCTGATTTCGAACGTTCATTCTTCATACCGAGTTTAACCCATGTACGCGGATTCACATCTCCGTGTTAAAATCGGCATACGGGAATAGGAACATTTGTCCAATGCGTAAGTTCCTGCTGGTTGGTCTGCTTTTACTGGTATTCACCCGGTCTGCCTACGCACAAAACGCGGCGATCACGCTGAACGTAGCAGCAGGATTCGACGGCTACTTCCGCAACTCGGCGTGGACGCCGGTGATCATTCAGGTTGCCAACGACGGCGACGACGTGAGCGGTCGGCTGGTCGTGCGCCCGGAAACGTCGGGCGCGGGGCTGCTCAACACCTACAGCACGCCGGTGACCCTGCCGCGCGGCGCGCGCCAGACCGCGTTTTTGTACATCACCGCCCGCGCCTACACCACGCAAATCCGGGTCGAACTGATCGACGACGACAACGTGGTGATCGCGCAGCAGGAAGCCAGCCTGCACGCGATCCAGCCGCAGGACGTGCTGAGCGTGGTGATCACCAACTCGCCGGTCGGCGCGGTCGATCTTACCGGAATCCACGCCGGAACCGACGCGGGCTATCAGGCGGATTGGTCAATCGCCGACCTGCCCACGCAGGCGCTCGAACTCGGTCAACCTGATTCTGCTCAGCGACGTGGACAGCGGGACGCTCAGCAGCGCGCAGAAGCAGGCGCTCGCCGACTGGATCGCGTCGGGCGGGCATTTGGTGGTCACGGGCGGCGACAACTGGCAGGCGACCGCCGCCGGAGTCAGCGACCTGCTGCCGCTCACGCCGGACAGCAGCGTCGAGATCGATGGGCTGCCCGCGCTGGCGACGTGGCTGCACAGCAACGCGGCGCTGGGCGATCAAACCGTGATTGCGACCGGCACGCTCAACCCGGACGCGCGGGTGATCGCCGCAGCCGACGACGGCACACCGCTGCTGGTGCGGCGGACGCTGGGCGCGGGGGTGGTCGACTACCTCGCCCCTGACCCGAACAACGCGCCGCTGCGTGGCTGGGGCGGTCTGCCGGATTTATGGTTCGAGCTGGCGACCGACGGCAGCCCGCGTCCGGGTTGGGCAAACGGCTTCGTGGACTGGGAGTCAGCGGCGCGCGCGTCGGAGATTCTGCCGGGCTACGACCCGCTGCCGGACATTCTGCCGCTGATCGGCTTTCTGGCGATCTACATCGTGCTGATCGGGCCGCTCAACTATCTGGTGCTGAACCGGATCAACAAGCGCGAGTGGGCATGGTTCACCATCCCGACGTTCATCCTGATCTTCAGCGTGCTGTCTTACCTAGTGGGCTTCAACCTGCGCGGCAACGAGGCGACGCTCAACCGGCTGGCGGTGGTGCAAACGTGGAACGATAGCGCCCGCGCTCAGGTGGACGAACTGGTGGGGCTGCTTTCGCCCCGGCGGTCGCAGTACAGCATCCAAGCAGGCAACGATCAAGCGCTGCGCCCGATCCCGCGACCGCTGCAAGCGACCGGTCTGCTGACCCGCAACACCCAATCGAGCGTGGACATCCTCGAAAGCACCGACTTCGAGGCGCAGAATTTCAACGTGGACGCCAGCTTCATCGCCGGGTTTCACCTGACCGGGATGATCGACAAGCCCGCCATCAGCGGGCAGGCGACTTTCGCCTACGATCCAGCGGTGGCAGGTCAGCAGACGGTGCGCGGATCGGTGCGCAACGACAGCGCGATCACGCTGACCGACCCGGTGATTCTGGCGCGCGGAGTCGCCTATCAACTGGATCAGCCGCTGGCACCGGGCGACATCGCCAGCTTCGAGATGACGCTGGCGGGCGATAATCCGCCTGCCCCGATCCTGCGGTCGGTGGTGACGGTCAGCCCGTACCTGTCGTTCCGCAGCTCCGGGAACGCCAAGCAGAGCGTGGTGGACATCATGACGCCGAACAACTACATCACCAACATCACGCGAATCCCGCTCACCGACTCGACGGATGCGCAGGCGCAGCGGCGGCGGCAGTATTTCCTGTCTTCGTTCATCGACGATTACTACGACACCGCCGGGCGCGGCGATCAGGTTTACCTCGCCGGGTGGACGAGCACCGCTCCGCTGGACACCGACGTGACCGGGGCGAACTGGCATTCGCAAGATACCACGCTGTATCTGGTGGAACTGGACAGCCAGAGCGCGCGCCCCACCACCGGGAGCGTGACCATCTCGCCGGATCGGTTCACGTGGGTGGTGACGCAGTATTCGGGACTCGGAGACGTGTCGCCGATCAACCTGCAACTTCAGCCGGGCGACGATGTGGTGATCCGCTACACGCCGCTGCCGGACGCGGTGCTGGATCAGGTCAGCCAGATCACGATCACGGCGCAAGACCTGAACACGGGCGGGCAGAGCATCCCGGTATATCTGTGGAACTGGCAGGCGCAGAACTGGGAGACGATCAACGTGATCAACGAATCGGCGACGGTGAGCGACCCGGCGCGCTTTCTGGGACCGGATAATGCGGTGGAGGTGCGGCTGGTCGCGGACGAGATCGGCGGGTACGTGCGGATCGGGCGGGTGACGGTCGGGCAGGTAGGGACGTTCTCGACATAATTGAACATAAACCGGAGCGGATGGATATAGTATCTATAAGCGGGGTGCTATGGCTGAGTTAATCATCGAGACGCGGGATTTGGTGAAGAAGTTCGGCAAGTTCACGGCGGTGAACGGGCTGTCGCTGGAAGTGCCTGCCGGGTCGATCTACGGGTTCGTGGGACCGAACGGCGCGGGCAAAACCACCACCATGCGGATGTTGACGACGCTCACGCGCCCGACCAGCGGTCAGGCGTGGGTGGCGGGGCACTCAGTCACCACCGAGCCACGCGCCGTCCGCCGCGCCATCGGCTACATGCCGGACGAGTTCGGCGTGTACGACGACATGCGGGTGTGGGAATACCTCGACTTCTTCGCCGCCTGCTACGACATCCCGGAAAGCGAACGCCGCCGCTTGATCGAAGACCTGCTGGAACTGGTCGATCTGCTGCACCGCCGCGACGACATGGTGGATAAGCTGAGCCGGGGCATGAAGCAGCGGCTCTCGCTGGCGCGGACGCTGGCGCACGATCCGTCCGTATTGATACTGGACGAACCCGCCTCCGGGCTTGACCCGCGCGCCCGCGTCGAAATCCGCGAGCTGCTGGTCGAGCTGGCGAAGATGGGCAAGACTATCTTCTTTTCGACCCACATCCTCGCGGACGTGAGCGAAATCTGCACGCACATCGGCATTGTCGAAGCCGGGCAGATGATCACGCAAGGGAGCATGGAAGCAATGCGGGCGCAGCTTCAGCCGCACCGCGAGATCACGGTCACGCTGCGCGACCAAGAGTCGGTGGCGGCGGTCAAAGACGCGCTCAACGGCGTGCCGGACGTAGTTGGCATCACCGAGCTTGATCCGAAAGCCGGGCGCTACCGGGTGCGGATCGACTTCGCGGGCGACGACAACGGCGTGGCGGACCTGAACGCGCGGATCGCGCGGGCGAACATCGCCATCCTCGGCTTCGCCGAAGAAACCAAAGACCTCGAAGCCATGTTCATGCGTGTGACCAAAGGCATTGTGTCATAAATACATGATCCATATACCTTATTATAGGCGTTGACATTGAAAAAATACGGCAATGAAACGAAGACGGCTTAGAATTTTCGGCGGCATCGTCAGCCTGATCGCACTGGTTGCGCTCTTGCTCCCGATATTGGCTCGTTCCGGCGTCTCAATTCCCCTGTGTGACGTACAGTCGGTATCTGCACAGGATGATCCTTGCCTCGACCGTGAAGTCACGATTAGCGCGCAGCAGGTTCAGATTCTCCAACTTCAAGGAACGATCAATGCGCAGGAAGTGGAAATTCTACTTCTACAAGGGACACTGATTCCCTACACCAATCAGCCAGTCAATCGCATAGTGATCACGGTGCCTGTGATAATCACAGCGACACAGACAGGACATCCGATCACCCCGACGCCGAACCCGTTCCAATTGACCGCTTCGGCGCTTCAATCGAATTGCTTCCTGCATACTATTGTGGAAGGTGATACACCGTTCGGCATTGCGCAGCAATACGGCATAGACTATTACGATCTTTTAGCTGTCAACGGATTGGACGAGTCAAGCGCCGCGTTACTGCAAATTGGAGACGTGCTGATCGTGCCGCTGCCGGGCTGCTCGCTATTGGCAACGTCGCAACCGACGAGAACACCGCCCAACACTCTGCCGCCAACCGCAACCAATGCGCAGGTCGAGATCGTGCGGGTACTCAGCCCCGGCGACATCAACGCCGAAGGGGTTGACATTCGCAACAACGGCGCTGTCGTTGATCTGACGGGCTGGACATTGAGCGATGGACAGGGCAACATTTATGTGTTTCCGGAGCAGCGCATCTTTACAGGCAGCGTTCACACCGTCTATACGCGCGCGGGGACAGATACCCCTCAGGCGAAGTTCTGGGGACTTAAGTATGCGTTATGGCACACGGGTTCAGTTGTTACATTGGCGGATTCAGATGGTAATATTCAGTCAAATTATTGGGTTGGTTAATTGATGGCTAAAGCCCTTCCTATCGAGGCGCTGTCGCCGCGCGAGCAACTGCTGGACCGCGCGGGGAATATCTTGCAGCGCGGTGCGCTCGCCAACGCGATCATCGCGGGGGTGGCGCTGGCGCTCGGCTTGATCGCAGGGCTGCACCTTCTGCCCTTCGGCGTGCTGCGAAGCGTGCTGCTGGCGCGCTACGTCGGCGCGGCGGACGCAGCGCTGGCGGTGGTGATCCTGCTGGCGCTGCTGGACGTGAGCCTGCTGCTGGTGCTGATGGTCGGCGTGCTGGCGCGCGAAGTGTGGGCGATGCCGGGGCTGGTAGTGCTGATCATCGGGGATGCGGCGGCGCTGATCGTGCTGGGGTTCACGCCCGCGCTGGTGACGATTGGCTTCGCGGCGTGGGCGATCAACCTGCTGCGGCAGGACATGCAGGCGTTCCGGGTGAACCCGGTGATGCTCAAGGAACTGCGCGGGCGGATGCGCGGCGTGCGCGCCTTCGCCGTGATCACGGTCTATCTGGGACTCATGAGCGGCTTCACCACCCTGCTCTATCTGGTCTACAGCTCGATCACCCGCGCCAGCGGATCGGCGGCGGCGGGCGAGATCGGGCGGGTGCTGTTTCTGGGCGTGGTCGGGATCGAGCTGCTGCTGATCGTATTCATCGCGCCCGCCTTCACGGCTGGGGCGATCACCGGAGAGCGCGAGCGCCAGACCTACGATCTGCTGCAAACCACGCTGCTGGCGACCCCCTCGTTCGTGATCGGCAAGCTGGAATCGGCATTGGGCTACATTCTGCTGCTGCTGCTTTCGGGGATTCCGCTGCAAAGCATCGCCTTCCTGTTCGGCGGCGTGAGCGAACTGGAAGTGCTGCTCTCGTTCGTGATTCTGATCGTGACGGCGATTGCGCTGGGCACGGTGGGAATCTACTTCTCGGCGGCGATGCCGCGCACGTTGGTCGCCAGCGTGCGCGCCTACAGCGTGATTCTGGGTGCGATGTTCATCGCTCCGGTGCTGCTTTCGGTAGTGCTGAACCTCTTCAACGACCTGCTGTTCTCGCGGATGGGCAGCGTCTCGGCATTTCTGGAAACGCTGGTACGCTACCTCGACCTGCTGCTGACCAGCGTGAACCCGGTGGCGGCGGGGCTTTCAGCGCAGGATTTGCTGGTGAATCAGAGCGTGCTGGGCTTCTGGTCGTTCACGCTGCACAGCGACGGCAGCACCATCCCGATGGTGTCGCCGTGGATCAGCTTCACGATTATTTATCTGGCGGTTTCGGCGGTGCTGATCGTGCTGACCATCCGCAGCACCAAACAGAGTACGAGCTAAAGCAGTTTTGGCGTATGATGGTTTAAAGGGAAATCAAGAAGGAATGTCTATGGGCATCGTCGCAGTTTGGGAGGACGAGGATCAGACCGTCATACGCATGACCTTTCAAGGCAACTGGAGCCTCGACGAACTCCACGAGGTTGGGCTTCAGACGATCCTGATGATCCGCGGCGTCACCCACCCGGTATACGAGATCAATGATTTCACCGAGACCACCGCATTTCCGCTGGGCGTGCTGTGGCTGGCGCGCGACCTGAACCGACTGCGCCCCTCCAACTGGGCAGCAGGCATCACCGTCACCTCTGATAAAGTCGCCGAAAGCCTGCTGGAAACCTTCGGGCAGATTTACCTGAGCCGCAAGCAGGAACAGCTTTATTCAGTCATGAGCCTCGACCAAGCTTACGCCCTGATCGACAAACTGAAGCAGGAAGCACAGGTTTAGTCATGGCGACCATGCTGCAAGAAAACACGCTCGCGCTGACCGGGATGGTGCGGCGCTGGGATCGCTGGCGGCGGCTGCGCCAGATGCTGCTGTGGCTGCCGCTCAGTCTGGTGCCGGGGCTGGTGATCGGGCTAGTGCTGGCGGCGGTGTCGCGGATGCGCCCGCTACTGATGCCACAGCAGATCGCGCAGGCGACCGGCGTGCTGGTGGCGTTGGGCGCAGTGATCTTCATGCTGGCGGTCTGGCTGTGGCGGCGCTCCGCCCTGAAATCCGCGCGGCATTTCGACGGGGAATTCGGGCTGTACAAACGAATTTCAACCGCGCTGGAACTGAGCGCGGGTGCTATCCGCAGCAATGACGAACTGATTCAGCGGCAGATCGAAGACGCGCGTGCCCGCGCCAGCGCGATTCGGGTCCGCGAGCAGATTCCGCTGGCGGTGCGAAGCCGGGATTGGCTGATCGTGATCGCGCTGACGGTGGCGCTGGCGCTGCTGCTGCTGCTGCCCAATCCGCAGGTGGAGGCGCTGAGAGCGGCGTCGATCCAGCAGGCGGCAATCGATCAGGCGGCGGATCAACTGCGGCAGACCACGCAGGACATCGCCGCTGATCCGTCGCTGGGCAACGAGCAGCGCCAAACCCTGCTGGAACAGCTTCAAAACGCGACCAACACGCTCCAGCAGCCGAACGTGTCTCCGCAGGAAGCGCTCGCCGCCGTCTCGGACGTGCAGAGCAGCCTCCAAAGCACCGCCGAAAGCCTGAGCCAGCAGGCGCAAGCCGATCAAGCGGCGCTTCAGCAAGCCGCCGACGCGCTGCATCGCACCGGGCAGCCGGGCACCCAGCAAACCGGCGATCAGCAGAGTCAGCCGGGCACGGGCAGCGCCATGCAGCAGGTCACGCAGGATTTGAACCAGATCGCGCAGGACGCGCAGAGCATGACGCCCGATCAGCAGCAGCAGGCGCAGCAGGCGCTTCAGGACGCCGCGCAAGCGCTGCAAACCGCCAACCCAGACGCAGCGGCGTCGCTTCAGCAAGCGGCGCAGCAGATGCAGCAGGGCAACGACCCGACCCAGCAAATCCAGCAGGCGCAGCAGCAGATGCAGCAGCAGGCGCAGCAAGCGGATCAGCAGCAGCAGTCGGCGCAGCAGATGAACGACGCGGCAAGCCAAGCGCAGCAGTCCGCCGATCAGATCAGCCAAGCGCAGCAAGCTGACCAGCAGCAGTCCGGGCAACAGCCGGGACAGCAGTCCGGGCAGCAGCAGAGTCAGCAGCAAAATCAACCGGGGCAGCAGCCGGGGCAAGGTCAGGGTCAGCAGGCAGGACAGCAGCCGGGACAAGCCGAAGCTCAGCAGACGGGCGGTCAGGGGGCGGTGCAGTCGCAGCAGGCGCAGGTCGGGATGCCGGGGCAGCCGGGGCAGCAGCCGGGGCAGCAAGGTGTCCCCCGCGAGCAGCCGGGTTCGAACAGCGCGGGCGATGCGCCGGGCAGCGAGCCGTCACAGACCGACAACGCCGAAAGCCCGGAGCAGGCTCAGGACATGAACAACGCGAACAATAACCCGGACGGTCAAGGCGTCGGGCAGTACGAGGCGGTCAACGTGCCGCGCCGAATCGGTCCCCAAGCCAACGACGGCAACAACATTCAACTCAATCCAGATGCGAGCAATACGCCGGTGCAGGAAGGCAACTACAGCCAGAACCCAGACGGACAGGTCACGGTGCCTTACGATCAGGTCTACGGGGACTACGCCGACGCCGCCAACCAAGCGCTGGACAGCGATTACGTGCCACTCGGCTTGCGCGACGTGGTGCGGGACTACTTCACGTCGCTGGAGCCGCATCACTAGAACGGGGGCACGACCGGTCGTGCCCCTACAATGCCGCTTGCTCGCCAGATGAATGTCACCTCGTCGTCCGTTCACCTAAATTGAGCCAAAACACCTGTTCGTGTGTAGTTACAGTGTGAATCAAGCAAACGAAAGAGGCATGATGACCAACGCCCCCGCAGCTAGTCTGGAAGAATTCAGCGAGACCGTTCAGGCGATTGAGCGCGAAGTCAAGCAGGTGATCGTCGGGCAGGAATCGGTGGTGCGCAGCGTGCTGATCTGCATCCTTGCCGGGCGTCACGCGCTGCTGGAAGGCGTGCCCGGTCTGGGCAAGACCATGCTGATCCGCACGATGGCGGACGCGCTGGAATTGAAGTTCTCGCGCATCCAGTTCACGCCGGACATGCAGCCCGCCGACATCACCGGGACCGACATCCTTGAAGAATCGGAGGATGGGCGGACGAAAGTGCGGCGCTTCCAGCCGGGGCCGGTGTTCGCCAATCTGGTGCTGGCGGACGAGATCAACCGGGCGACGCCGAAAACCCAGTCGGCGCTGCTGGAAGCGATGCAGGAGCGCACCGTCACCATCTCCAACCGCAGCTATCCGCTGGAAGCGCCGTTCTTCGTGCTGGCGACCCAAAATCCGCTGGAAATGGAAGGGACCTATCCCCTGCCGGAAGCGCAGCTTGACCGCTTCATGTTCAAGGTCAACGTGGATTATCCAACCGTGGACGAACTGATCGCCATCCTCGACCGGACGACCGGCGCGGAGACTCCCGAAGCCAGCAAGGTCGCGGACGGCAAGCAGGTGATGGCGCTGGGTCAACTGGCGCTGAACACGCCGATTGCCACCGACGTGAGCCAGTACGTGGCGAGGCTGATCGTGGCGACTCACCCGGACGACGCCAGCGCGCCGGACGCGATCAAGCAGTACGTGCGCTACGGCGCCAGCCCGCGCGGGGCGCAGGCGTTGATCCTCGGCGCAAAGATCAACGCGCTGCTGGATGGGCGCTTCAACGTCGCCTACGAGGATATCAAGGCGGTCGCGCCGTCAGCGCTGCGGCACCGAATTCTGCTGAATTTCGAGGCGCTGGCAGAGGGCATCACGCCGGATCGGATCGTGGCGGACGTGATCAAGAGCCTACCGACCAAGCCGAAGTGACGAAAAGAGAAGGACTGAGGATTGAGAAAAAGATATGGCGACCCGTGAGGTAGAACTGCTGGAACGAATTACGGTGAATCCGCAGATTTTCGGCGGGAAGCCGATTATTCGCGGGCGGCGGCTGGCGGTTGAGCATGTGTTGGGAATGCTGGCGGCGGGCGATACGCCGCAGACCATTCTGGACGCCTATTCGTGGATGGAGCCAGAGGATATTCAGGCATGTCTGATTTATGCCCGGCGGCTGGTCGCGCACGAGCGGGTTGAGCCACTGATAATAGAGATATGAAGCTGCTGCTTGATAGCTGTGTATCTGGCAAAACACGTGTGGAATTCGAAGCTGCGGGTCATGAGGTGATTTGGGCGGGAGATCAGAAGCCCGATCCCGGTGACAGCGAGATTCTCGCGCGGGCTTTCCGAGAAGGACGAATTCTGATCACGCTGGATAAGGATTTTGGAGAACTGGCGATTGTCAAAGGTGAAAAACACGCAGGAATCATTCGTCTGGTCAACTTTTCAGCCAAGCAGCAAGCATCCGCCTGCATCAATATTCTGGAACGCTATGC
The DNA here is from genome assembly GCA_963814185.1 of uncultured Chloroflexia bacterium. Taxonomy (GTDB): domain Bacteria; phylum Chloroflexota; class Anaerolineae; order Aggregatilineales; family Phototrophicaceae; genus Flexifilum. The sequence goes on from CAWFCF010000004.1 coordinate 3,321,469, forward strand.
GGACGAATTGCAGTCGGGAGCAATCGTGACGGTTGAAACCCATCGCGTCCGCATTCGCCCCTCCGAATCGGATCAATAACGGATGCCAGAGCAGCCCCTGTTTGACGAAAAGACCCGGCGCAAGCTGGAGCAGTTGATGCTGGCGGCATCGCGGGTGCGCGCCGGAGCGATCAAGGGCGAGCGGCGCTCGACCAAGCGCGGCACCAGCATCGAGTTCGCGGATTACCGCAACTACACCCCCGGCGACGATCTGCGGCGGCTGGACTGGAACATCTACGCGCGGCTGGATCGCCCGCTGACCAAGCTCTACGAGGACGAGGAAGACCTCGCGGTTCACCTGCTGCTGGACACCTCCGCCAGCATGGACTGGGGCGGCGAGGGCAACCCCGAACGGCACAAGTTCGACTACGCGCGGCGATTGATCGCGGGGCTGGGCTACATTTCGCTGACCACCAATGACCGCCTGACGATCACGGCGCTAGGCGGAAAGCGCTCGTTCGGTCCGGCACGCGGGCGCGGCTACGGGGTGCGGCTGTTCGGATACCTGAACGATCTCAAGGCGCAGGGCACGGTCGATCTCAACAGCGCGCTGCACGATTACGCGGTGCGCGCCGGGCGTCCGGGCTTGGTGCTGATCGTCAGCGACATGTTTTCGCCCTCCGGCTACATGGAGGGATTGAACACGCTGCTGGGGAAGGGCAACGAGGTCGGCATCGTTCACGTGCTGTCGCCGGACGAGATCGAGCCACCGCTGGCGGGCGATCTGCGGCTGGTGGATGTCGAAACCGGGGCGGCGCAGGAAGTCACCATCGACGGGGCGATGCGCGAACTATACGTCGAGCGGGTCAGGGCATGGCGCGACGGCATTCGCGCTGACTGCATCAAGCGCGGCGTGCATTACGTGCCGATCACCACCGATTATGCGTGGGAAAAGGTGATCCTGTACGATCTGCGGCGGCTGGGGGTGGTGAAGTGAAAAAAGAGTCAACGCAAAGACGCGAAGGCGCGAAGACGCAAAGGTGATTTTAAGAATGCCAACTGCCATAAGCCCGTATCATTGCGAGACCGAAATTCACCGATGGACTAAACCTAGAGCAGAAGATAGAGGTTTTTGCGGCAAGAATACAAGGCTGGCAAATAGACCCTTCGGAACACCGGTTTATTAAAAGTAGATATACATGCAGGAATTGCGGTTCTCAGTATTTTGAGGAGCTACTTTGAGACAATTGCACAGTTTGACAAAGGAACCACATCCGAGGGGCGGTCATCCGATTTCTTCATTCATGGTTTTAGTATGGCGTTCCCCCGCTATCAGACAAATTATGTCCAAAGAGGATTACACTAAGAAGGTGAAACGCTTGTATAGCGCTGTGCGTAGTGGACTATATCACGATACGATGACCCGTAGAGATGTTTCGCTTCAGGGACAAATCTTGAAGCGATCCGTCTATTTACTAATAGCGACATTATTCTAATTAACCCCCACAAACTTCCAGCGAAATCAAGAGGCACCTTCATCAGTTTCTCACCGATCTTCGCCTACCCGAAAACGAAGACAAACGCAAGAATTTTGCTGCGACCTTTGAGCAGATGCGTCAGATAAATATCAAGTAGCTATCACTAGAGAAGAAGAAGGAAGCGACTAACGCATGTCTTTCCTGACGCCACTGGCGTTCGTCGGTGGGCTGCTGGCGATCCCGATTCTGCTGCTGTATATGCTGCGGCTGCGCCGCCGGGACGTGACCGTTTCCAGCACCTACTTATGGCAGCAGCTTCTCCACGACCGCGAAGCCAATACGCCGTGGCAGCGGCTCCGGCGCAACCTGCTGCTGCTGCTGCAACTGATCATTCTGGCGCTGCTAGTGCTGGCGCTGGCGCGTCCGTTCGTGACCGTGCCTGCGGTCAGCGCCGGGCAGATCGCGGTGCTGCTGGACGCCTCTGCCAGCATGAACGCCACCGACGTGAGCGAGGGCACTCGCTTCGACGAAGCCAAGCGGCAGGCGCTCGGCATTGTCGATACCATGAATCCGGGCGACACCATGACCGTGATCCGGGTCGCCGGGTCGCCGGAGGTGCTGGTGCCCTACACCAGCGATCAAACCCTGCTGCGCGACGCGATCAACGGGGCACAGCCGAGCGACGCCAGCGCCGACTGGACGGGCGCGCTCACGCTGGCAGCCGCCGGATCAGCCGGATCGGTGGATTTCAACGCCGTGATCATCGGCGACGGCGGCTTGGGCGATTCGGCGCGGCTGCCCGCCATCCCCGGCACGCTGCGCTACATCCCGGTCGGGCGATCCGACCACAATCTGGCGATCTCGGCGCTGGCGACCCGCGCGCTGCCCGGTCAGCCGCCGGAACTGTTCGCGCAGATCAGCAACTACGGCGGCACCGACGCCCGCGTGGTGTTCGACCTGCGGGTGGACGGCACGCTGATCGCGGCGGACGATTACACCGTGCCCGCCGCGAGCCACGACACGGCAGGCAGCCTGACGCCGGGCAACGTGCAGATCGTCTCGCAATCGCTGCCCGACCGCTTCAGCACGATTGAAGCTGGGCTAACCGTCCCGATCGGGTCGAGCTACACCGACTATCTCGCCGAGGACAATCACGCATGGGCGGTCGCGTCCGATACCGGAACGCGGCGAGTGCTGTTGATGTCCTCCGGCAATCTGTTTCTCGAACAGATGCTGCGCAGCCTGCCATCGGTTGAACTGGTGGAAGGCGACATCGGTCACGGCTTGCCGACCGAACCCTACGACCTGTACATCTTCGACGGCTGGCAGCCGACCACACTCCCGGCGGGCGACCTGCTGTTCGTCAACCCGCCGAACTCGAACGCGCTGTTCGCGGTGGGTCAGGACAGCACCCAGACCAGCAACCCGCGCGTGCAGCGCGACGATCCGCGCATGACCTACGTCGATTTCAGCAACGTGAACATCCTGAAGTTCAAGCAGGTGAGCGCGTCGTGGGCAAAGCCGCTGATTCTGGTAGACGGCGGGCCGCTGCTGCTGGCAGGCGAAATAGGCGGGCGGCAGGTCGCCATCCTGACGTTCGATCTGCGTGACAGCGATCTACCGCTGAAAATTCAGTGGCCCATTTTGATGTCCGCGCTGATGAACTGGTACTCACCGCAGGACTTGATCAACGTCCCGAACGGGCTGAAGGTGGGCGACACGCTGGCGATCACGCCGGGGCTGGACAGCGAATTCGGTGCGGATCACGCCGCCGGATGGAGCGGCGCGCACGCTCGATTACACGGGGACGCCGCTCGCGTTCGCGGATACGCTGACGCCGGGCATTTATCGAGTGGACGCGCTCAACGGCGAAAGCGTGACCCAGAGCGCGAGCTTCGCGGTCAACCTGTTCGACCCGAACGAGAGCCAGATCGCGCCGCAGGCGACGCTGACGCTGGGCGGAACGGTAGTCTCGCAGGCGGTGGCGGCGGAGATCGGGCAGCGGGAATACTGGTCGATACTGGCACTGCTCGGCTTGCTGGTGCTGCTGATCGAGTGGTACGTGTATCACCGCAGGCTGCACGCGCCGACGGTGTTCGGTCCGCTGCGGCGAGCGAGGACGTAAAGGCACAAAGTGAAAGACGCAAAGGAAATGATTGCGATTTCAAGTGTTGAGCTTGCCGCACTATGTCGGAAGTATCACGTGCGCAGGCTGGCGGTATTTGGGTCGGCGCTCCGCGACGATTTCCGAGCCGACAGCGACTTGGATATGCTGGTCGAGTTCGAGCCGGACGCGCAGGTCGGTCTGGATTTCATCAGCTTGCAGGATCAGCTCAGCGCCCTGTTCGGTCGCACCGTCGATCTCAACACGCCCGGATTTCTGAGCCGTCACTTTCGGCAGAAGGTGATCGATAGCGCACAGGCCATTTATGAACGAGCAGGATGAAACCCGGCTGCACGATATGCTCGATGCTGCACGCAAAGCTCGTTCGTTCGCAGAAGGCAAACGACGCGAAACTCTTGACAGCGATGAAGTTTTGAGTTTCGCGCTGGTGCGGGCGCTCGAAATCGTCGGTGAAGCTGCCGCACGAGTTTCACAGGAGACGCGAACCCGGTATACAGGTATTCGTTGGGCAGAGATCATCGGTATGCGAAACAAAGTCATCCATGACTATCTGAGCGTAGACAACCATATCGTGTGGGACGTGGTTGCCCACGATTTGCCGATCCTGATTCGAGAACTTGAGTCTATTTTTCCGGCAGACGAACAATGAGTCTCTGTAGAGCGCATTCCGGTGCGGCGAAGTTTAGGGGTTACAATCGCAAGTGAGTGAGCATTTAGAGTTAGCCTAATGACTTTTACCACACCTTTAGCGCTGCTGCTGTTCCTGATCGCCCCGGTGGTGATTTACGTCGGCATCCCGCGCGTGAAATTCCGGCGCGGGCGCGACCTCGCCAGCCTGATCCTGCGGCTGGCGATCCTCGCGCTGCTGATCTTCGCGCTGGCGGGGACGCAGATCGTGCGCGCCGCCGACAAGCTGGCGGTGGTGTTTCTGGTGGACGTGTCCGACAGCGTGGGACAGCAGGCGCAGGAGGCGGAATTCGCCTACGTGCAGCAGGCGATGGCGTCGATGCGCCCGGACGACGAGGCGGCGGTGGTGGTCTTTGGCGGGAACGCGCTGGTCGAGCGCCCCATGAGCAGCGTCCGCGAACTCGCGCCAATCCGCTCGACTCCGTCAAAGGGCAATACCAATCTCGAACAGGCGATTGGCTTGGGGCTGGCGCTGTATCCGTCGGACGCGGCGAAGCGCATGGTGATCCTCAGCGACGGGCAGCAGACCATCGGCGACGCGGAAGTGGCGGCGCGGCGGGCGGCGGCAACCGGCGTGCAGATCAGCTACGTGCCGTTCACGCGACCGGACGCGCCGGAAGTCGAACTGAGCGACGTGAACGTGCCCGCCTCGGTGGACGCCGGGCAGACCTTCGACCTCAGCCTGACCGTGACCTCCGCCAACGCGACGCCCGCCACGATTACGGTGTTCGCGGCGGGCGAGATCATCCACCGGGAGCAGGTCAATCTCCAGCAGGGCGCCAATCACTACACCCTCACCCTGCAAGCCGGATCGACCGGGTTCCGCGACTTCCGGGTGCAGGTCGATCCGCTGAGCAGCGACAGCTTTTACCAGAACAACCAGCTTTCGACCTTCAGCCAAGTGGTGGGGCCGCCGCGCGTGCTGCTGGTCTCGACTTCGGACGACGACTCGCAGTATCTGCTGAAGGCGCTTCAGGAACAGGGCTTGACCATCGATACGGTGCGACCCGACGGCTTGCCCGACGGCGTGCCCGCGCTGGCGAATTACAACAGCATCATCCTCGACAACGTGCCCGCGACCCAGCTTTCGCCGCAGCGCATGACCGCGCTGCAAAGCTACGTGCGCGACCTCGGCGGCGGGCTGGTGGTGGTCGGCGGTCCCGATGCCTATGGACCCGGCGGCTACTTCCAGACGCCGCTGGAAGAAACCCTTCCAGTGGATATGCAAATCCGCGATCAGCAGCGCGTGCCGCAGCTAACCATCGCCTACGTGATCGACCGATCCGGCAGCATGTCGGCGGTGGGATCGAGCGGAGTCGAGAACATCGAACTGGCGAAAGAGGCGATCATCCGGTCGCTGGACTTCTTGCAGTCAACCGACCGAGCGGGGATCGTGTCGTTCGATACGCAGGGCTACTGGATCGCCGAGCCGCAGCCGGTGCTGGATCGCTCGGCGCTGCAAAACTTGGTGGCGACCCTGCGCGCCAGCGGCGGCACCGACATCCTCGCCGGGATGCAGCTTGCCGCCGACGCCATGAAGCAGGAACCCTCGCAGCGGAAGCACATCATTCTGCTGACCGACGGCGGCGCGAACCAGCGCGGCTTGATCGAGCTGGCAGGCGACCTGTACACCAATTACGGCGTCACCACCTCGGTGATCGCCATCGGCGCGGGCGCGGCGTCCTTCCTTGAGCAGATGGCGCAGGCGGGCGGCGGCAATTACCACGTCGCCGAGTTGATTGAGACCATCCCCTCGATCTTCACGCAGGAGACGGTGCTGGCGACCCGATCCTACATCATCGAGAAGGAATTCACGCCCTCGCTGACGGCGGTCAGCCCGATCATGGACGGCATCACCAGCACGCCGACTCTGCTCGGCTACGTGGCGACCAGCCCCAAGCAAACCGCGCAGGTGATCCTGCGGACCGGCGACAGCTTCGACGACCCGATTCTGGCGTCGTGGCAGTACGGGCTGGGGCGCTCGGTCGCCTTCACCAGCGACGCGACCGCCCGCTGGTCGAGCAACTGGGTCACGTGGGAAGACTTCGCCCGCTTCTGGAGCCAAGCGGTGCGCTGGACGATCACGCAGGGGACCAATAACAATCTCGAAGCGCAGGTGGTGACGCAGGGCGAGCAGGCGCAGCTAATCGTGGACGCGCGCGACACCGACGGCAGCTTCCTGAACGGTCTGAACCTGACTTCCTCGCTGATCGCGCCAGACGGCAGCACCACCACGCTCACGCTGCAACAGGTCGCGCCGGGGCGCTATCAGGCGACTTTCGACCCGACCACCGAAGGCGCCTATTTGATGACCATCAGCAATCCCGATCAGACCATCAAGCAGACCACCGGATGGGTGATGAGCTACTCGCCGGAATACCGGCAGCAGGGCGCGAGCGTGCTGCCCGACCTCGCCGGGCTGACCGGCGGCAGGTCGCTGGCGGACGATCCGGGCGCGGCGTTCGCGCACGATCTATTCGCGCAAGCCAGCATGACGCCGATTGCCCCGCTGCTGCTGCTGATCGCGCTGGTGCTGCTGCCCTTCGACGTGGGCGTGCGCCGTCTGCTGATCACCCGCGCCGATCTGGTGCGGGCGCGGGAGGCGATCCGGCGGCGGGGCGCTCAAGCGGCACAAGAGCCGTCGGCGCAGTTTTCCTCACTGATGGGCGCGAAAGCCCGCGCTCGCGCTCAGACGGCGCGCGAGGCAGAAGGCACTCCCCTGCCCGGCTCTGACGCCCCGCCCGGCGATCAGCCGCGCTATCACACGCCCGCGCCGCAGGCACAAGCCTCGCCGCAAGCGGAGATCAAGCAAGAAGGCAACATCGCCGGGCGTCTGCTTCAGCGGCGCAAGGAACGCGATCCGTAAGAGCAAGCGGAGCGAGCGCACCTACAAGGGCAGACACATCGGTCTGCCCCTACAAAGCCCACCGAATTTCAGTTGATTGTCGATCAGAGAGCGGGCATGGCGGTGCCATGCCCCTACGGATTACGTCCTATCTGGTGAAATCCAGCGGGGGGCGCGGGGCGGCGGGCGCGAAGTCGTAGTAAACGTGATAGACGCCCACCTGCGCGTATTGATAGGTGACGCCGCGCTCGGCGAAGATGGCTTCGAGGCGAGCTTTCACGGCGGCGACGTTGGCGGTGATGTAGGCGATCTGCGAATCGGGCGCGGCGTCGGTGGCGTCGCGGTAAGGCGGATAGCGGTCGTCGAAGGGCGTGTAGCTGAGGTCGGACTTGTAGGGCAGCACGGCGCGGTACTGCATCCGGTCGCCGCTCAGGAACGCCAGCCGGAACGACACCCAGTAATTGGTATAGCCGTGATACAGCCCGTGTGAATCGAGAAAGTCGATCAACGCCTGATCGTCGTGGTTGGGGATGTGGGTTTCCAGATTGAACTGGGTGGTCATGCCGGGCGGGACGGTGGCGACCGCCGTGACCACGCCGATCAACTGGTAGCCGATCACCAGCGCCACCAGCGCGATTTGCAGCAGCGGGCGGCGCAGCGAGTCGATCAGCGTGCCGAGCAGGATGCCGAGCGGGAGCGCCAGCGGCAGAAAATAGCGTCCGGTCGGGTCGATGCTGAAGCGCGAGACGATGAACAAGCCGCAGAACAGCCCGATCATGCCCAGCACCAGCAGGCGACCATAGGGCTTGAGCGGACATTTGCCGCGCAGCAGTCGATAACCCGCGAACACGTAGATCAGCAGGACGAGGATGCCGAGCGCGGGCAGGAAATAGCCGGGCTGCCACGGAAAGCGCAGCCCGATCAGAGCGGGCAAGCCGAGCAGGAACAAGCCGATCAAGCGCTGGTCGGTGGGCAGCGGCGGGATGTCGTTCCCGGCGAAGGCGCTGGGCGCGGTCGAGGGCAGATAGAAGCGCAGCGCGGCGAAATCGTTCTGAAAGTTGAACCCCCACCACGGCGCGCTGCCGATCAGGAAAAAAACGAACGCGAGGGCGATACAGGTTACGACGAGGGCGGGTCTGAGACCCGCCCCTACGAGATGTCGGGCATTTCGCCACAAATCCCACAAAATCAGCACGATAATAGGCAGCAGATAGGCGACGATCAGCCCGTTGCTCCACCAGCCGACCCCGGCGCAGAAGCCGAGCGCCGCCCAACGCCAGAACGAGCGGCGGTGCTCGTGAGTCAGGTCCCAGCCGAGCAGCAGCACCAGATTGCCGAACAGCAGAGTCTCGTTGTAGCCGCCGAGGGTGGCGGTGGTGTAGAGCGCCAGCAGCACGTCGGGCAGCGCCAGCACCAGCCCGGCGACCGCCGCGACGGTCACGCGACCGGAGATTCGCCACGCGAGCGCGTAGCCCGTCCCGACGATCAGCAGGTAGAGCAGCGACTCGACCAGCCGCATGGTCAGCACCGAATCGCCGAGCAGCTTGAAGCCGCCCGCGATCAGCCAAGCGTCGAGGCTGCCCATGTACGCCTGCCCGTAGAAGAACACCGGGCGCTCGCCCTGCAAGATGTGGCGCGCCATCAAGCCGACCACCGCTTCGTCGGAGTGGAAGGAGACGGCGCCGCTCGCCAGCAGCAGCACGCGCGCGATCAGCGCGACGGCGAGAACCGCGATCAGCACCAGCAGCGGCGTTCGCTTCATGCTTGAACCGACGCGGCGAGGCGATCCAGCACGGTGAGGAAGTCGTCCCACCCGGCGGCGGGCGCGCTCCCGGCGATGCTAACGGTTTGATCGCCGACGCTCAGGCTGCGGGTGACGGTCTGGATGTCGGGCTGATCGCAGGTCGGCGAGGCGGGCGGCTGATCCAGCGGCGCGGCGGATACCTCGATCAGCGCGCAGTTGCCGGGCGCGGCGAAAGTCACGCTAGGCGGCGCTCCGGCGGGCGAGGTGATCACCCGCCAGCCCTGCGGATAGCTCAGGCTGAACTGGTCGCTGCGGTAGGTACTGCGGGTGACGATCACCGATGCGCCGGGCGTCACCGAAAGCACGGTCGGCGGCGCAGCCGGGGCGCAGGCGGCGAGCAGCAGGATCAGCAGCAGACGCCGGAGCAGCACGCGATCACTCCGAACGCAGCAGATGGATCGACATGACCGCCACCCAGACGATCAGGGTGATGATGGTCAGCCACTCGGAGAAAGTGATCAGCAGGAAACCGGGGCGGGCGGTGGCGGCGGTGGACATGGAGTTCCCACCTACGGTGAAGTCGATCACGCCGCTGATCAGCAGGACGATCACGCTCAGCAGCATGGGGAAGCCGAGGTATGCCAGCCAGCGATTATGCGGGTCGCCCCAAGCATGGGCGGTGAAGAAGCCGACGTACAGCCCGGCGGAAAGGAAGAAGATCACGGCGACGTAGTAGTGAATCGACGAGACGTTCATGGGGAAGAAGCCGACCAGCATCCCGAACACGCCCGCGATCACCGCGAACACTTCCAGCGTCCAGCGCTGACCGCCGTTGAAGCCCAATGCCACGCAGAACAGGTGAATGCCGAGGCAGACCGCGCCGACGATCAGCGAGAGGTTGAACAGCAGCGATAGCTGCGAGATTTCGGTGTGCCCCAACTCCGACACGTAATGGTTGAAAATGGAATAGGCTTCGCCGTCCGCGCCCGTGTAGTTCAGCGCCGTGATCAGCGCCCCCAGCGTGATGATGATCGCACCGACAAAGCCCGCGATGTAGCCGACACGCCGCGCCGTTTTTGTCATCCTGCACCCCCTTGCATGTCCATGCCCTCAGAGGGTACTGCCTATCGCCGCGCGCTGCAAATCAGGGGGCGCGGTTGGGGGTATCGGGGTTGGTCGCCATATCGCGCGAGCCGGGGTCGCCGCAGTGGACGAAGCCCGCCCAGCCCGCGACCTGCCAGCCTCCGCCTTCAGGCGCGACGCGGATCAGGCTGCACACGCCGCTGGCTCCGGTTCCGGTTTGATAATTGGCGATGACTTCGACGTTCCACGCTTCGCCGTCGGGGGCGGCACGGCGAAACACCGCGCTGACCAGATCGCCCCACTCCGGCGGGGTGTAGGACTGGATGCAGGCGGACGGGCTGCCGTCGGGGCAGTGATCGGCGGCGTAGGCGCGCAGGGCGGGGTCGAGCAGCGCTTGCGCGGTCGAGTCGTCGCCGTGCCCGGCAGCCTGCACGAAATCAACCGCCGTCGTGAAGGCAGGATTGGCGGCTTCGGGCGTCAAATGCGCGGCGACCCCCACGATCACCACCAGCGCAGCAGCGGCGATCAGAGCAATCAAGGCAAGGGTGCGAAGGCGCATGTCTCTCCTCGGGTTTCAGCGAAGGAAAGATAGCACATTCGAGGCGAGACAGCGAGGGACGGAGATCGAGAAGCAGCAACACAATAGTAGGGGCAGACCCGTGTGTCTGCCTTCATTTGGGCGCACACGTGGGTGCGCCCCTACCGAAAAACCGCGATGTTTGCAGCAGAGCAGCACAAGGGCGGGTCAGTGACCCGCCCCTACAGTGTCGTTGGTCAGCAGCCGTCAAATGCCAAAAACGGCTTGACTCAATAGAACAAACGTGCTATCTTTAGACCATGCTACGGTTTGATCAATTCCAGCACGTGCGCCAGACGTTTCAGGTCATGCGAGAGCAATCCTGCCAGATTGCGCCCGCAGCGCACCAGAAAATCATAGCGTTCCCGCTCGCCGGGATAGGTCCACGACGCATAGCGCAGCGCCGCCGCCATCAACTCGTCGGAGGGGACTTCTTTCGCGCCCAAAACCAGGCGGAAGAAGTCCATCCGCTGGGTGAATTCGTAGACTTCCTCCGGCTCGCAAAGATCGACCTCGCACAAGCTCATGGGCGGTCGCGGCGGCAGGCTGTGAATCATCTGTCCGTTGAACATGTAGCCCACGTTGATCACGCAGATTTCCACCGGAACCATGCGATTTTCGCGCTGATCGAGCAGGGCGTTGTTATCAACGTAGCTCGCCATGACCAACTCGCGCGCCAGTGGATCGTCGTCGATGCGAATCGCGTAGATCAGACCCACCGCGTGCGCCGACTCGTCCTCCGAGATCGGCACCTTGACGAACGCCCCAAAGGTATGCATTTCGTCAATTTTGCTGCCGCGCGTCCCGCAGTCGAAGCCGGTGGTGCTGGCTCGCAGGACGCGCCCGACACTACTGCGCTGTTTCACCGTCATGTTGGCTTACACTCCCAAACGATGCTGACGCTTCTCGCCGCGCGCAAGCCCTTTGGTTTGCAGCTTGTTCGAGGCTTCCGGCTCTAGCTGATTTTTGAACATCTCAACGCGGATCATCTCGTCCAACTGGCTTTTTTCGACGCTGCTGACGTACGCCAGCTCGTCCGCGCGGGTGAGCGCATACGGATAATGCTTGCGCCCCTGAATGCCACACTGGGCGACCACCAGCGCGTGCAGCGCGCCGACCGCCTCTTTGTCCCGCGCGACCCACATGGGGATGTCGAGGCGCGCGACCGCCGGGTGCGCCCCGGTGGAGACGTTGACGTAGAAGAAGGCGACTTCAAAATCGCCATCCTGATCTTTGTAGTTGAGGTTCTGGGGCGAGTTCTGGGTCATGATGGCGGAGCGCTCGCCCGGCTGAAGCACGCGCTCAAACAAGAGGTCGTCGGTCAGCCCTTCCAAGTCGCCGTTGGAGCGCAGATTGGCGTCGTTGACCTGCCCGGCGTCCAGATCGAGCAGATGCAGCAAGCTGATCAGGTAGGTGCTGCGCGGTCGATCCAGATAGCCCAGCACCATCGCCGCCGAATCGTGCAGCATCCGCAGCGCGTCCAGATAATCCTTCTCGATCTGCTGCGCCCCGGCTACGTCGGTCGCGCCGAAAAACTTGAGCAGCCCGCCGTCGTGAAAGCCGATCAGCGGGCGCGGCTGGTCGCGTCGCTTCCACGCCTCTTTCGCCAACCACTGCATTTCCATCACCGAGCGGCGCGCGTTGACGGTCTGATTAGTGATCAGCCGTCCATCGCGGTCTTGCAGCAGCGCTTCGCTGTAGGCAAGTTCCGGCTGGGTGAACTGATAGGGTAAGCGCGGCTCACCGTAATAGTAGGCGAACACGCCGATGTTGATCAGGTAATACTGGGAAGGCGCGTGGGCGTCGGGGTAAATCTGCGAGCCATCGACCGCGACCAGCGTCGCGCTGGGCGGCGCTTCGGGCAGCACGCCGATGCCGCAGATGATTTCGTCATAAGGACGGGGCGCGGGCGCGGCTCCCCGGTAGCCGCTGACGCTGGATTCGCGCACTAGCTTGATCCGCTCGTGAACCGCGTCGAGGTCGTCGCAGGCTCCGAACCGCTCCAGCGCCAGCTCGAGCTTGCTGGTGAGGCTCTGGTTGACGTGCCCCAGATACCGTCCCATGGTTTGAACTTGATCGACGACCTTGTTGAACTCTAGTGTCAAGTTTGCTATCCGTCGTATAAAGTTAATATTTCCCAACGTATGAACCAAGAGTAGCACCGACGTTCTATTCCGTCAAGCAGGCAAGGCATAGCGGATAGAACGTTTGAACCGCCGAGACGCCCAGACCGCCAAGAAAAAGAGAAATACTCAACGCAAAGGCGCGAAGCCGCGAAGCCGCAAAGGGGGCGGGTCATAGACCCGCCGCTACGGATTCCGCGTCTCGCCAGTCCCCTATTCGCGGGTTAAATTCGCGCGATCTGTGCAATTAGTCCTAAAGTGGGGCGAATTCGTGTGCTTGTATTACAGAAAGTTGTTATAATGTAAATCCGTCAATTAGAATTACCCAAAATTAGAAAAAAACCTTGTTTGCTGTCCGTGGTCACGGTTTAGGTGAGTGAAACGACAATGACATCAGACTTGGTTTTCGATCTCCATCTGCGTATTGCCGCGTCCAACGAAATCGTGTTCGCAGGCGATGAGGTACGCCTCGCAGGTCAAATCGACTACCCGGACAGTCCACGCCCGGAAAACGGGTATCCGCTGCTGTTTGTGCTGCACCATGCCTGCTGCAACACGCGCGAGGATTACAGCGATTATGCCGAGGTCGCGCTCACCAGCGGCTACGCCGTGTTTCGCTGGGATAAGCGCGGCACCGGGCGCAGCGGCGCCAGCGGACGCGGATCGACCACGCAGGACTCGGTCAACGCCTACGAGATCGCGGTCACGCAGCCGGACATCAACCGCAAGCGGGTGGTGATCCTCGCCATCGGCGCGGGATCGGCGCTGTTGGGCAGCTCGTTTGGGCTGTTCGCGCGCACGCAGCATCCATTCGCGGTGCTGCTGGCAGCCAACATGCTGGACGAGCAGGAGATTCTCGCGCTGGACACGCGCATCAAGATCGTGATGAGTCCCGACGACTGGAATCCGCCCGCGATCTACGGCGAAGCCGCCGCCCTCGCGCACAAGCAGGCGTATCGGCACGGCGCGTCGTTCTTCCTCACCGAAGGCGGCGACCGTCTGCTGATGGACACCGATGCCTACGGCAGCAGCGTCCTCCATTCCAGCGCACGAAAGGCAATCGGCGATTGGCTGAACAGCTTAACCCGCCTTTCCGCGTCGATCTGAGCGGCTGCGCGGCGCTGGTCACCGGCGCGGGCAGCGGGATCGGGCGGGCAGCGGCGCTGGCGCTGGCGACAGCGGGCGCAGCGGTGGTGGTCAATGACATCAGCCCGGATCATGCGGATCAAGTGGCGGAGGCGATTCAGGACGCCGGAGGTCGCGCGCTGGCTTGGCAGGCGGACGTGTCGAATCGCTTTCAGGTTGGCTCCATGATCGAAGCCGGGCGCGACGCGCTTCGGCAAGCTCAATCTGCTGGTCAATGCGGCGGGCGTGTTCAAGCGCGGCGGCATGAGCACGCTGGACGAATGGGACTGGCGGCGCGTGATCGACGTGAACCTGACCGGGGCATTCTTCTGCACCCAGCTTCTCAGCCGGGTGATGGCGGACGAAGGCGGCGGCGCTATCGTCAACGTGGCTTCGACCGCCGGACATTCCTCCACCCTCCCCGATGGCATCAGCACCGTGAGCAGCAAAGCCGGACTAATCGGCTTGACCCGGCAGAGCGCCCGCGAACTCGCGCCGCTGGGCATCCGGGTCAACGCGGTGTGCCCCGGCAACGTGCATACGCTGGGCAGTCCGGCGCAGGCTCGGCAGGGAACGCCGGAGGAAGTCGCGTCGGTGATCCTGTTTCTGTGTTCCGGCGCCGCCAGCTTCATCACCGGGCAGGCGATCAACGTGGATGGCGGCGAGGTGATGGACTAATGGAGTAGAAAGTTCAAAGGGAAAAGTTAAAAGAGGCTTGGCTGCGCCGCTTTTGACTTTTAACTTTCCACTTTTAACTATTTTTGCTATAAGCTGCCCCGAAGTACAGTTCAAAACTCCGTCTTTAGTACAAGCCCTCCGGCGATGATCGGCGTTATGGTCAGGGGAATCAGCGGAAGGGATGTAACGGTGTTCACCGAAAACGAAATCGCTTATCTGAAGTCGCAGCGGCTGGCGCGGCTCGCCACCGTCGATGCGCAGGGTCAGCCGGACGTGTCGCCGGTTGGCTTCGAGTTCGATGGGGCAGAGTTTTACATCGGCGGGCGGGATTTGACTCACACGCGCAAGTACAAGAACGTGCAGCGCGGACAGGTCAAGATCGCGCTGGTGATCGACGATCTGGTGTCGGTCAATCCATGGACGGTGCGCGGGATTCGGATTTACGGCACGGCGGAGGCGGTCGAGCGGGCGGGCAGGTTCGGTCAGGGACACTACCTGCACATCACGCCAAAGCTGTCGTGGAGCTGGGGAATTGAGCCGGGCGAGCGGCGGCGGGCGGTTCACGGCGCGCCCGCCTGAGTTCAGAACAGGTCGCCCACGCGCAGCGAGAAGCCGGGCAGCACGTCGCCGAAGTCGAGCCGATCATCGCCGCTCAAGCGGGCGATCTGGTTGCCTCTAAAGACGCTCACGCTGCGAGAGGCGGGATAGACAAACACGATCAGCCGCACACCCGCGCGCAGGTAGTCGCCGATTTTGCTGTCGATGTCCTCGGCGCGGTCGTTGGGCGACACCACCTCGACCGCGAGATCGGGCGGGAGCGGGATGAAGGTCACGGGCAGGCGATTCGGGTAGCGCTGGTAGCTGATGAAGCCCACGTCGGGCGCGCGAACGGTCGGCTTGCCCTCGTCGTTGGTGAACAGGATGTAGCCGGTTTCGGCGGTGGTGATGTGCCCCGCGTTCCGCTCCCGAACCTCGGTTCCGATGGTGATGAGCAAGTTCGCCCCAATTTCGCCGTGTTCTCCGCCTGCGGGTGGCATCTCGTAGATGACTCCTTCAACCAGTTCGAGGCGCTTGCCGTCGTGTTCCGGCAGATGCGCGATCTCCCAGAAGTCCTCAACGGTAACGAATTTTTCCTGTACCACCATGATTCGGTTGTCCTTCACGACAATCGACGGTTGACTTGATTCAAGCACAAGTTGCGGATGCAAGCAAAAACCCGGCGAGATGCCGGGTTTCGCGTGAATGAGGAGAAGGCTTACAGTTGGGGCGCGGCTACCGCCTGCGTCTCATCCAAGCCTTCGAGCCGTGCGCCCGCCGACAGGCTGAGGACGTAGCCCTGTCGCTGAACCTGCACGCCGGGGACCTGCGCCGCCAGCCCGTGAATGGTCGCTTCTAACGCTCCGGTGCTGTTGAAGTGTTCGACCGCCGCTTGATTTTCCCACAATACGACGAGTTCGGCGCGATCTGGATCATCGACCTGCTCCAGAAAGAAGGCGGAAACAAAGCCCGGACGCACCCGCACTTTGGGGAGGTATTCGCGCCGAATGACCTCGCGCATCCGATCCATACGACCTAACGGAACCCGTATCCACGTGGTTTGCGCGTACATGATTCCTCCCACTGCTCTTTATAATCATTGAAACATAAATTCATTACCGCTGCAATAACAATTCAGCAACATCGATGGTAGATTTGCACAATTCGGCTCCAACCGGACTTACATCCTATGTAATTTGTATACAACCCGCAGACCGATTAAGCATCTGTCAAAAGTCATGTTTTTGGGCAAATCCTGTGTACAATGGGTAAAAACACAGATGGAGCTTTCAATGAAACGTTTTGGATTGACTGTCGTGTTTACTGCACTGATGCTGCTGAGCGCCAACAGCCTGACGGCTCAGCGAACCTCCCCGATTACGCAAACCAACGTCGGCGCGATGCTCGCCGAACTGCCGCACGAGCGAGCGGCAGATGGCGGATTCATCGCCGGGAACCCGGATGCGCCGATCACCCTCATCGAATTTGCCGACTACGCCTGCCCTCACTGCCAGAATTACCGCCCGATCATCGATCAGATTTTGGAAGATTACGTCGCCACCGGGCAGGCGAAATTCGAGCTGCGCATCTTCCCGACCGCCGGAGGTCAGCTCACCTATTACGTGGGGCAGTTGGAGGAATGCGCGGAGCATCAGAGTCTGGGCGCGTTCTGGCGCTCGTATGACCTGCTTTACAGCTACGCGAACAGCGGCGGGTACGACGAAAACGTGGCAAGCGCGCTCGCCAACGATCTCAACCTCAGCTACGACAAGCTGACCCACTGCGCGGAAAGCGCGCAGCAGGTGCAGAACGACATCGACTTTGGGAACCAGTGGAACGTGCCCGGAACGCCGTCGATTATGGTGCAGTACGGCGACAGCGACCCGCAGTTCATCGTGCTGGACGATCAGATTTACAACGCCGGGGGCGTGCCCTACGACGTGCTGGCGCAGGTGATCGAAGCGGCGAACAATCTGGCGGGGATACGGATTTAGGAGCTGGCGGCGGTCGCGTCCGGGCGCGGCTCCGGGGTCGGCGGCTCGATCAGCATTTGCTGGACGACGTGCAGAATCACGGGCTGGTTCAACTCCGACGAGAGCGCGGTCTGCACGATCTGCACTTTCTCCGGCGTGATCGGATCGGCGGATCGAATGGTGGCGAGGATTTCCAGTTCGGGTCCGTTCTCGACCTCCATATCGACCAGTTGAGCGGGCGCGAAGGCTTCCTGCAAGCGGCGACCGACCACTCCGGCAGCGCCTTCGCGGTTGGTCAGGTTGAGCAGCAGCAGCAGGATCGGCAGCGCCAGCAGGATCACCACCACCAGCGAGATGTACTGCCGACGACGCGACTTTTCGACCAAGCGGGGACGCATCCCCATCCAGAAGAAGATCGCCCATCCCGCGAGGCTGATGAACACGATGTTGGTCAGGAACAGCAGCGCCGCGCCGCCCGCGAGGCTCCACTGCTGTGCCGAAAGCGCCAGCCCGACGGTGCAGACCGGCGGCATCAGCGCGGCGGCGATGGCAACTCCGGCGAGCGCCGAGGGGATGTCCTTGCGCGCGGTGGCGTATGCGCCGATCAGCCCGGCGGTCACGGCGACGGCGGCATCCAGCAGCGAGGGATGGCTGCGCGAGAGCATCTCCGGCGTAGGCGCCTGCATCCCCACCAGCGAGCCAAAGGCGAAGGCGATCAGCAGCGCAGTCGCCACTCCGGTCAAAATGGTCGGCACCGAGCGGCGCATGAGTTCGATGCGCCCGGTGGTCAAGCCGATGGAGAAGGCGATCAACGGCTGCATGAGCGGCGCGACCAGCATCGCGCCGATGATCACGGCGGCGCTGTCCAGCAGCAGTCCCGCCGAGGCGATCAGCGCCGAGACGATGGTGAGGACGAAGAAATCAAGGCTGGGCAGCGCCATCTCGCTCGCCAACCAGACCAGCGCGTCCTGCTCCAGCTCAGTCAAGATCGGGCGCACCCAGTTGAGGCGGCGTTGAAGTCGGCGCGAGAAGTGATTCTGGCTGGCATCGACCAACGCCGAAGTCAGCACCAGCGGACCGGGCACGCCGTCGAGCATCCGCTGGGAGAAGCGGCTGAACAGCCATTTTTCCAGCACGTCGCGGTGGGCGAAGCCGAGCAGCAGCAGGTCGTCTTCGGTGAGGCGCGCCAGCACCCCGCTGACCGGATCGCTGGCGGTGACCAGCACCCGGCGGACGCTCTGCGCGTCCGGCAGCCCGGCGAGCGAGCTTTCGAGGCGCGCGCGCCCTTCCGCCTGACTGTGCCCGGCGCGCTGGACGAGGATCGCCTCCATCGGCACGTTGAAGCCCGCCGCGATCCGCAGCGCCACCCGGCAGGCGACGCGGGCGTGCGGGCTGCCATCCACAGGAACCACCACGCGCTTGAAAGTCGGGTCATGGTGCGAGGCGTAGATCAGCACGTCGCAGGACGAGGCGGCGATCACGCCGCGGGTGACCGGCCCGATCTCGAACTCGCCCCGGCGCGGATTCTGCACGCCGATGATCAGCAAGTCGGCGCCGACCTCGCGCGACACGTCGAGGATGCCGCGCGCGACGCTGCTGCCCGGATGGGTCAGCAGCTCCACCGGGCAGTCTTCCCGGTCAAACTGCTTGACAATCGGCTCGATTTCGTCGAGGACCGACGCACCCTCGCTTTCGGCGTTTTCGAGCGCCACGTAGAGCGCGACGATCCGCCCCTTCTGCGGGTCGATCAGCGCGGTTGCCAGCTTGAGCAGGTAGGGCGCGGTTTTGGGGTTGCTGACCGGCACGACGATCAGCCGAACTTGATCGGGGATGCTCACCGAAAGCGTCACGGGCGGACTCGACCTCGCATCAACTGGGTACGATCATTATAACGCCTTGCGCAGCGGTCACGGCGTGGGCAAACTTAAGGAGTGTCATTGAACCGCCATGCGATAAGGAATAGGCGCGGGCGATTAAAGATTTCATGCGGGGATCGTCCGTTGGGCGGGTCTGAGACCCGCCCCTACAAGCGGCGTAGGGGCGAGGCGTGCCTCGCCCTACCGATGATCGAAGGATACACGCCCAAAAGGATTCATCATGAAGCGAGTGATGGTTTTGGCGATACTGATCAGCCTGCTGATTTGCGGGAGCGCGCTGGCACAGGCAACTCAGCCCGTCAATTCGGGCTGGATGCAAATCCCAGTGAGCGGCGCGGTCTGCGCGCGAGGCACGCCCTACAGCTTCTTCGTGCATTCGGGCGATCCCAGCAAGCTGATGGTCTACTTTCAGGGCGGGGGCGCGTGCTGGAGCGCCGAAACCTGCAAACCGGGCGGGACTTTCGACAACTCGGTGGACGCGCACGAACTGGATCAGTACAAAGGCATCTTCGACTTCGCCAACCCGCAGAACCCGGTGGCGGATTACTCGATGGTGGTGGTCGCCTACTGCACTGGGGACGTGCATACCGGATCGGGCGAGCAGAGCTTCACGCTGGGCGACACGAGCTTCAGCATCGACTTTCACGGCTTCGAGAACGCGCAGGCGGTGCTGCAATGGGTCTACCAGAATTATCCTGACCCAAACTCGCTGATCGTGACCGGGAGCAGCGCGGGCGCATACGGCGCGATCTTCCACGCGCCCTACCTGCTCGATCACTACCCGGAGGCGCAGGCGGTGGTGCTGGGCGACGCCGGCGTAGGCGTAGTTCCGCCGGACTGGGGCGGATTCAGCGGCTGGAGCACGACCAGCAACGCCTTTCAGGGAGAGAATTACGGCGGCATCACGGCGGGAGCGGAACTCACCAACCGCCTGTACACAGCGGCAGCGACCGCCTTCCCGCAGGCGGTGATCGCCGAGTACACCAGTCACAACGACTTCGTGCAGCGCGGGTTTTACACGCTGCAAGGCGGCAAGATCGCCGATTGGAGCGCGGGGGCAGAGAGCAGCTTCACTCAACTGGATCAATTGGCGAACTTCCGCTCGTATCTCGGCTGGGGCGGCAATCACACCATCCTGCCGCTGCCCGATTTCTACCAGATGCAGGTCAACGGGGTGGCGTTCCGCGATTGGTTCGCGGCGTTGATCGACGGTAAGGTAGTCGAGGATGTACAATGCACCGACTGCACCAATTCGGAACTCGTCAGCCAGCCCTGAGGAAAGCGGATGGACATTTACGATCTGGAAACGCCAAGCGTGCTGATCGACCTCGACCGGATGGAGCGCAACATCGAGCGGATGCAGACGCGCTGTGACGAGGCGGGCGTGGCGCTGCGCCCGCACATCAAAACTCACAAAATCCCGGAAATCGCGCGGATGCAGATCGACGCGGGCGCGGTGGGAATCGCGTGCCAGAAAGTTAGCGAGGCGGAAGTCTTCGCGCAGGCGGGCTTCAACGACATCTTGATCCCCTACAACATTCTGGGCGAAAGCAAAGCCGCGCGCTTCGCCGATCTCTCGCTCTACAACCGCATGACCTGCTCGGCGGACAACCTAACGGTGACTGCGGGGCTGTCGGCGGCGGCGGAAGCGCTGGACATCCGGCTGCGGGTGATGGTGGAGCTGACCACCGAGATTGAGCGGACGGGCGCGCCGCTGGATAGCGCGGTGGAATTGGCGAAGGTGATCGAGAGCGACGAGCATCTGCATTTCGCCGGACTGCTGGTGTATCCGAGCAACCCGTCGATCCGCCCGACGCTGCAAGAGGCGCTGGCTCGGCTGGACGAAGCCGGGATCGGCGTGGATACGGTCAGCGGCGGGGGCACCGGCGCGGCGCTGCATATGCAGGAAGTGCCGGAGATCACCGAGATTCGGGTGGGCACCTACGTGTTCAACGACTGGACGACGGTCTCACACGGTTGGTGTTCGCAGGACGACTGCGCCATGACGGTGCGCGCGACGGTGGTCAGCCGACCGACCGAGACCCGCGCGATCCTCGACAGCGGCAGCAAGACCCTCTCCAGCGACGTGTTCGAGGGCAGCTACGGTCACATCCTCGAATACCCGGACGCCAAGATTTACAAGCTGAACGAGGAACACGCCTACGTGGACGTGTCCGCCTGCGACTCCCAGCCGGAGATCGGCGAGCAGGTGAGCGTGATCCCGGTGCATACCTGCGTGGTGACCAATTTGCACAATTTACTTTACGGGGTGCGCGGCGAGGAAATCGAACTCACGTGGACGGTGGCGGCGCGGGGGCTGGTGTGGTGAGCTAGTCGTCGTCGTCCGACCGCTGCGCCATCGCCGCGCCGATGATCAAGCCGATGCCAATGCCCAGCGGCAAGCCGAGCGCAATGTTATCGGGGAACAGCAGCAGCCCCAGAATGATTCCGAACGCCGCGCCCAGTCCCACGCCAGTGGCTAGATACTGCGCTTTTTTGCCGTCCATGGATGCTCCGTCTAGCTGCCTCACCCGATACGGGTTTATCGTCCCTGTATTATAGACGTGCAAGCACTAGGGGGTTTGTTTTCGAGTGCAGCGTCATTTGCGAGTGATCATAAGAATAGTTAAACTCTACAACTAATCGCATATAGTGCATCGAGAACTTCAAGCATCACCCTGCGTATAACTTTTGCGAAAATGTCCGATATATCGTTTCACAGCAATACGAGAAGGAAGTACAATGCTACGCTGTATCGTTTTGACCGTATTCACAATTTGTCTTTTCCTAACTGGAGGATTGGTTAGTGCGCAACGGGTAGGGGATTACGTTACGCCAAAGACAAATGCGAATCTGCGTTCATGTCCGTCTACCAACTGTGGAGTAGTAGCAAGCAGCGAAAACGGAATACCTTTGCAGGTTCTTGCTATTGAGACAGGCCAATCAATCAGTGGCTCAACTACTTGGTACCATGTGCGCACGCTTAAGGAATTTGACCTTTGGGGGAATGCATATTGTCCGTTCGCAAGTCTTCGAAGGATACGTCCATTCAAGCGTGGTTGAGCTTAGTAACTTAGCCGGGCGCACTTCGTCGCCAAGTACAGTGCAAACGACGCCACGTTCGCTTACTACAATCCGTAACCTCTATTTAAATACTCCAATCTCACCGCTTACTCAGGAGTGGTATCCCGAAGTCAGCCCACTTACTATAGCTCAGCACCTGCCTGAGGGACTTGTCATCAACGTCATAGGACTTCTGGCAACTAATGAACTAGATGTCTATATGATTGCTGCTCTGATCACTTGCGCGAGACCTAGCATCTGTGATATTAACTCAGATAGCTTTATGGTAAGCTACGCGCTCGACAACAGTGATCCTACAGCAAGTCAAGAAGGGAAGTTTTACTTTGGACTTGGACTTTCGAGCCTTCCAGAAACTTACTTTCAAAGCCAGTTTAATATCTTGCCAGGTCAAGAGAAAATTGTTCTGATTTCTCTAAGGATTGATGACTGGATACCGCACACAGCAGTAGTTTCATATCTGGGTAGCACAATGACAAGTGAAGCTTACTGGTATGTGCCAACAATTCTTATGCAGACTGAGTTCCAGGAACTGCTTGCGACCTATCAGTGAATGCTCCTGTCTGTTAAGAGATACTATGGGTGCTGTATATTGAGCTTGGTCAACTGCGTGAAAGGGGAAATTCGCCTCTAATTTGGCGAATACAGCATGAAACTGCGTAAGCTGGGCAATACCGAGTTCGAGATCACGCCGGTCGGCTTGGGCGCGTGGGCAATCGGCGGCGGCGGTTACAAATACGGCTGGGGACCGCAGGACGATCAGGACTCGATCAACACGATTCACCGGGCGCTTGACGAGGACATCAACTGGATCGACACGGCGGCGGTGTACGGGCTGGGTCACTCCGAGGACGTGGTCGGGCGGGCACTGCGGGGAATCAGCACAAAGCCCTACGTGTTCACCAAATGCGGGCGGGTGGATAACGGCAGCGGCACCATCATCGACGATCAATCGGCGGCGGGCATCCGGCAGCAGGTCGAGAACAGCCTGCGCCGCTTGCAGGTGGACGTGATCGACCTGATGCAGGTTCACTGGCCCCAGCCGCCGGGTCAAATCGAGGAAGGTTGGACCGCGCTGGCGCAGCTTCAGCAGGAAGGCAAAATCCGTTTCATCGGCGTGAGCAACTACAGCGTGGCGCAGATGGAGCGCATCCTGGAAATCGCGCCGATCAGCTCGCTTCAGCCGCCCTACTCGATGATGCGCCGGGACATCGAGGCGGAAATCCTGCCCTTCTGCCAACAGCACAACATCGGCGTGATCGTGTATTCGCCCATGCAGTCGGGGCTGCTGACCGGAACCATGACGCCGGAGCAAATCAGCCACCTGCCGGATGACGACTGGCGCAGCAACCATCCGGATTTCAAGGAGCCGCGCCTCTCGCGCAATCTGGCGCTGGCGCACCTGCTGGAACAGATCGGCGAGCCGCACGCGGTCACGGCGGGCGAAGTCGCCATCGCGTGGACGCTGCATCACCCGGCGGTGACGGGCGCGATTGCGGGCGCGCGCCGCCCGGAGCAGATCAACGGCATCGTCGGCGCGCAGGATTTCCGGCTGAGCAACTCCGAGATGAAGCGGATCGACGACTTCATCCAAGCGAATCCGTAGCGCTCAAAAGATGCGCCCGCCGATCACCGCCGGGCGGCTGGGCGTGAGGATGGATACGCTGCCGTCGTCCATCGCCGCGCCGAGGATCAGGCATTCGGACAGGAACCCGGCGATGTTCTTGGGCGCGAAATTGACGACCGCGACCACCTGTCTGCCGATCAGGTCGGCTTTGGCGTACTGGGTGATCTGCGCGGACGACCATTTGTAGCCGATCTGGTCGCCGAAGTAGACCCGGACTTTGTAGGCGGGCTTGCGGGCGCGCGGGAAATCCTCGACCGCGACGATCTCGCCGACGCGCATCTCCACCTTCTCGAAATCGTGATACGGGATAGCTTCCACGATTGGTCTCCGGTCATTTGTTGATCTGCGGATATTCGGTAAGATTAGCGAAAATCCGCGTTTGGGAGAAAAACTGATGGAATACCGACCTTTAGGACGAACAGGCGTCATGGTGTCGTCGCTGTGTTTGGGCGCGATGAACTTCGGCGGCGTGACCCCGGCAGACGAGGGGATCGCCATCATCAACCGGGCGCTGGACGCCGGAATCAACTTCATCGACACCGCGAACGTCTACAACAGCGGCGAGAGCGAGCGGGTGGTCGGCGAGGCGCTGAAGGGCAAGCGCGATCAAGTGGTGCTGGCAACCAAAGTGTTCAGCAAAGTCGGCGACGGACCCAATGACCGGGACGCCTCGCGCTATCACGTGGTCAAAGCCTGCGACGATTCGCTGCGGCGGCTGCAAACCGACCACATCGACCTGTACCAACTGCACCGCCCCTCGGCGATCATCCCGCAGGACGAGACTCTGCGCGCCTTCGACGACCTGATCCGCGCGGGCAAGGTGCTATACATCGGCAGCTCGACCCATCCGGCGTGGCGGGTGATGGAAGCGCTGGCGATCAGCGAGCAGCAGCATCTGGCGCGCTACATCAGCGAGCAGCCGCCCTATAACCTGCTGGATCGGCGCATCGAGAACGAGTTGGTGCCGCTGTGCCAGAAATACGGGCTGGCGATCCTGCCGTGGTCGCCGCTGGCGGGCGGAATCCTCGCCGGGCGCTACGATGCGACCGACAGCTTCCCGGATGGATCGCGGGCATCGCGCAGCGGCGCGATGTTTCAAGAGCGGATCACGCAGGCGGCGCTGGAGGTGGCGCACAAGTTGAACGAGTTGGGGCGGGCGCGCGGCTTGAGCACGGCGCAGATGGCGCTGCTGTGGTGCAAGGAGCAGCCCGGCATCACCGCGCCGATCCTCGGGCCGCGCACGATGGCGCACTTCGAGGACGCGCTGGACATCGCCGACCTCAGGCTGGACGACGAGGAGCGGGCGCAGTTCGACGCGCTGGTGCATCCCGGCAACGCGGTCGCGGATTTCCACAACAGCAACGACTGGATGAAGGCGCGCGTGCTGGACTGATCGGAACGAACTTCCAGAGAACTGCTATTTCCGCGCGATGATCAGGGTGGTGAAGTTGAACGCCCACGGCAGCACCACGCTCAACGCCTTGCCCAGCAACTCGGCGAGCGCGCTGGTCTGGTAGTAGCCGGGCGCGCGAAACGCGCCGCCTGAGTCCCCAGAGCGTATACGAATGGCTGGTCGGGAGCGCACGCAGCACCGTGAAGCCGACGCTCTGGACGTTGGTTTCCAGTTGAGCGCGGGTATAGGTGCTTTCGTAGAACGAGTCGTCGTTGAGAACGCTCACGCCCTGCGATCTGCGCCGCCACGCCACCAGCCGATTGACCACGTTGGGATAGGGGATGGTCAGCACCAGAATGCCCCCCGGCTTGAGGATGCGGTAGGCTTCGGCGAGCGGCTGGGTCATGCCCGCCTCGAAATGCTCCAGCACCCCGAAGGACAAATACGCGCCCAGCGAGTTCTCGGCGTAGGGCAGCGCGTGAACGTCGCCTACCGTCAGCGCCAGCGCCGGATCGTACTCGCGGGAAATGCGGAGCGCGTTTTCGGCGTAATCCAGCCCGGTGACGCGGTAGCCCCTGCGCTTGAGCGTGATCAGCGCGGCGCTCAAGCCGCTGCCCGCTTCGAGGATCAGGTCGTCTTTGGGCAGAAAGGGCGCGTACTGGTCGATGGCTGCCTGCGCGCGGGCGTAGCCTTCGGTCTGCAATTCCTGCTCGACCGACGCCTGATCCCAGATATTTTCCCATGCCTTGCGGGTGCTGTCGTAGCGATTGCTCATGCGATTTGCCTTGCGTAGTCTGTCAAAATTGATCCCGCTCGCCGCGAAGCCGCTGCGCCCAATCCATCGCGCCGGCGGGTAGGCGCGACCAACAGCCGCAGCAGCCGCGCCGCCGATCTGCCGTGCCACTTGCGGGCAAACACGAGCAAATCGTCGAAATATACCCGCGACGCAAAGCGCTGCGCCAGCCGCGTGCTGGCGTGTTCCTCGTGCAGGATCACCGCGTCGGCGAGGAAATGCAGCTCACAGCCCGCCGCCAGCATCCGCCTGCACAGGTCGTCCTCCGGGAAGTAGAGCCGGAGCGACGAGTCAAACCCGCCCAAGCGGTCGAGCAGCGCGCGCGGAGACAGCCAGCAGGAGCCGGGGATCACCTCGACGGCGCGGGTCGAGTTGCGCGCCCAATCGACGTACCACATGCGGGCGCGGCGTCGGTTGCGCCAGAACCACAAATTTGCGCCCAAGAAGCTGTAGCCGAGCAGCAGATCGAGGTAGCCGGGCACCCGCGAGCAGGTGCGCAGAACCTCGCCCTCGAAGCTGCGCTGCTGGCAGGTCAGCCCGCCGACTTGGGGATGCGCGCGCAGGTAATCGAGCATGGTGTGCAGCGTCCCCGGCTGAAGCACGGTATCCGGGTTCAGGATCAGCACGAAGTCGCCCGCCGCCTGCTGGATGCCGAGATTGTTGCCGCCGGTCACCCACGTGTTGCGCCCCGGCTCGATCAGCCGGAACTGCGGGAACTCCGCCCGCACCATCGCCGCGCTGCCGTCGCGCGAGTCGTTGTCCACCACCAGCACCTCGACCGCCAGATCGCCGCGCTCGCGCTCAATCGAGGCGAGGCAGCGGCGCAGCGCGTCGCGGGTGTTGTAATTGACGATCACGATGGAAAGATCAGGCATTGCTGCTCGCCAACCGAACCAGACCGTCCGCAATTCTACAATGCGGCGATCCCTTTTTCCATGCGCGCCAACCCCTGCTCGAACTGCTCGGCTCGCTGGTCGTAGGTGTGATGCGCGTAGACGTGCGCCTGCGCCCGCTGCGCCAATGCCTCGCGCTCGGCGTCGTGCGACAGGTAGTAGGCGGCTTTGGCGCGCAGATCGTCGGCGTCCTGATAGGTGACGATGGTCGGCTGACCCTCGATCTGCGGGAACCAGAGCCGCGTGCCGGGCAGATCGTCGCTGATCTGGCAGACGCCCACGCCCGCCGCCTCGAACAGGCGCAGATTGCCGCCGTAGAGCATGAAATCGCCGTGCGGGTTGATGCACAGCTTGGCGGCGGAGAGAATCCGCAGCATATCCTCGCCTAGCGCGCCGCCGCGCAGGAAGCGGCGCAGGCTCGGCGGCACGTCATGCACGCTCCAGATGCCGAGGTCGAAATCGCTGAGGGCTTCGAGCGCCTGCACCCGGCGGCTGTACAACTGATCCGGCACCAGCGTGCCCACGAAGGCGATGTCGCAGGTGTAAGCGGCGCGCTCGGCGTCGGTGAGCGGGTAGGCGTGGTGGAAATCGGGATCGCAGGCGGAAATCGGCAGGCATTCCATCTGCCGCGCGCCGAGTTCGCGCCACTGGATGCCGTGATAGTAGTCGTTGACCAGCACCCAGTCGTACAGCCGCGCCGCCGCCCGGTCGATGGGGCGCGAAAACACAATCGGCGAGGTGCCCGACGCATACACCAGCGTGCAGCCGACCTCGCGCTTGATGGCGGCGAGCGTATCGGGCAGGATCACGGTGTTGTCGCCGACCATCCAGAGCAAATCCGGGCGGAAGTCGCGCGCTTTGGCGATCAGGGCGCGGTTGCGGGCGCGGGCTTGCGGGTTGATCTGCGCGGGAATCCGGCGGTTCAGCGCGTCGATCAGCTTGCCGGGCGTGATCCCGGCGCTGAAGCGGCGGGTCTGCCTGCCGGGCGTACTGCGCCAGAATACATCCAGCAGGTGACCGCGCTTGCGCAGCGCCTTCTCCCAGAAATGCTGGGACATGCTCGGCGGGAACAGCACGACTGGATCGCGCTCGCGGGCGGCGCGGAGTTCTTCGGGATGGTGCAGCGAGGCGACAAACAGGATTTTCACGGGCGAGCAGCCAGCAGTCAGCGGTCAGCAGCCCGCTTTATACCTGTTCCACGAGGCGGGCGCAAGCCCCAACGATAGTACAGGTGGGCGCTGGTCGTCGGGCGGGCGCAACCGGTCAGCGGTGCGGTTACAATCGAGCCATATTTTGACCAGTACCCCCGGAGGGTCAAACCCTCCGGCTACAAACCCAAGCCACCTGAAGGTGGCTGGAAAGCAGCCCGCTTCAGCGGGCTTGAATTCCTAGTCCGACGCTTTGAGCGTCGGGCGATGTTCTCGGTACTCAGCCCTATTTTGAGGAGATTCGCCATGCCGAATTACATCTGCGTCACTTGCGGAACTCAATATCCCGCGACCGATCAGCCGCCCGCCCACTGCCCCATCTGCGAGGATGAGCGTCAGTACGTCAACTTGAACGGGCAGCAGTGGACGACGCTGGAGGCGCTGCTGCCGGATCATCACATGATCATCGAGCCGCT
This sequence comes from uncultured Chloroflexia bacterium, assembly GCA_963814185.1. GTDB lineage: Bacteria > Chloroflexota > Anaerolineae > Aggregatilineales > Phototrophicaceae > Flexifilum. The sequence continues at coordinate 3,349,711 of CAWFCF010000004.1, forward strand.
GGAGCCGAATCTGCATCACCTGAAGCCGGAGCCGAAAGTCGGCATCGGGCAGTACGCGCATCTGGTGCAGACGCCGGACGGCAACGTGCTGTGGGACTGCGTGCCCTTCATCGACGCCGCGACCATCGACGCCATTCATGCGCTGGGCGGCGTTCAGGCGATTGCGATCTCGCACCCGCATTTTCACACGGCGATGGTGGAGTGGAGCCGGGCGTTCGACCGCGCGCCGATCTACATTCACGCCGGAAACCGCCCCGACGTGATGCGCCCCGACCCGGCGATCCGCTACTGGGAAGGCGAGACCCAGCCTATCATGGACGGGCTGACGCTGGTTCACTGCGGCGGGCACTTCGCCGGATCGTCGCTGCTGCATTGGCGCGACGGCGCGGACGGTCGCGGCATGCTGCTGAGCGCCGACACTATCGACATCGTGCCGGATCGCCGCTACGTGAGCTTCATGTACAGCTACCCCAACCTGATCCCGCTGCCTCCGTCGAAAATCCGGCGGATCGTCGCGGCGGTGGAGCCGTTCGCCTACGACCGCATCTATGACGGTTTCGGCGCGGTAGTGGACGGCGACGCCAAAGCGAAGGTGCGCGCGTCAGCCGAGCGCTACATCCGCGCGATCAGCGAGTAGCGGGGATTTGGGGCACGGCGTGCCGTGACCCTAGCACATCGTAACCAATCAGGATGCCGGGCAGCTCCAGCTCCGGCTGGTGAGTTCGTTCAGCACGTCGGGCGTGGCATTATCGCCCTCGATCTGCACGTACTGGCAGAAATCGCTGTGAGATCTGGTCGGTATCGCGTGAGCGGCTGGCGATCAACAGGTAGGCGCGCGTGTAATAAGCAATTCCGAGGCTTGGGTCAAGCTCAATCCCGCGATTGAGATCGGCGAGCGCGTCTTCATACTGCTGCTGAAGGAAGTAAACGGTGCCCCGCTTCACATAGGCGCTTCCGAGGTTCGGGTCGAGCGAGATCGCCAGATTGAGATCATTGAGCGCGTCCGCGTAATCGCCCAGCAGGATGTAGGCGTCTGCCCGCTGGACGTAGTAGTCGGCGTTGGTCGAGTCCAGTTCCACCAAATAGTTGAAATCGCTCAGCGCATGGCGGGCATCGCCAAGCCGCTGGTAGGCGGAGCCACGCTGCGCGTAAATCGTGCTGTCGTCGGGAGAAAACTGGAGCGCAAGCGACAGGTCTGCCACAGCCTGTTGATAGTCTTGCAGCGCGAGGTAGGCAAGCGCGCGCCCATGATACGCCGCCGCGTCGTTCGCATCATGTTGGAGAATCAGGCTGTAGGCATCGACTGCCTGTTGGTAGCTGCCCGCCTGATAGAGCGCGTCCGCCTGAACCAACTGGGAATCCCCGCTGCCTTCAGACGGCGTGGGAGTCCCTGCGGCGCTGGTATCGAGCGTGGGCGTCTGACCGCTCGGATTGAGGTTGGTGGGAGTCTCAGTCGAGGATGGTATGGGCGTCGATGACGGCGCGGCATGGGTCGCGCTGAAAGTCGGCGAGGGCGCGGCGGTCTGAGCTGCTCCGGCGGACGACTGCACGGTGAGCAGGTTTGCCGCAATCCAGCCTTCGGTGCCGTCGGCAAGGCGAACGTGATACCACGTGTGGTCAGCATTGGAATTGAGCAGGGCGACTTCGGTGCCTTCCGGCACGCTCTGGATCACACCGAAGCGCACACCCGGACCTGCGTGGAGATTGACGGTGGTATTGGTGATCGCCGTCTGAGTCTGCTGAGCAGCGACCGCCGCCACGCTCGACAGCAGAATCAGCATCAAGCCGGCTGCAATCCAATTTCTGATCGGGATACGCATATCTTCTCCCAGTGGCAGATGTAATGGCGCAGCGGAAAAACGCTCTCCCGGTGTGTCCGCTCGCGCGTCCATGCTGCTGCGCCTTATTTCAGCATAAGTCCGCAATTTAGGCAACTGTCGTTAATCTCTCGCGGGATACCCGATCTCAAGCTATGATCGGGTTGGTTAGGCGGCATGTAAGGAACCGACATGACTGACAAGATCAATATCGCGGTGGTGGGCAGCGGCTACTGGGGACCCAACCTGATCCGCAACGTCGCCGGGCTGCCGGATGCGGCGCTCTATGCCGTGTGTGACATCAACCCGAAGGCGCTTCAAACCAACGCCCAGCGCTATCCCGGCGTCAAAACCACGCCCAATTATACCGATGTGCTGGCGGATCCCGACGTGCAGGGGATCGTGCTGGCAACTCCGGCGCATCTGCACGCGGAAATGGGCAAACAGGCGCTGGAAGCGGGCAAGCATCTGATGGTCGAGAAGCCGCTGGCGCTGCACGCCGCCGATGCGAAAGCGCTGGTTGATCTGGCAAACGCAAGGAACTTGCGCCTGATGGTCGGGCACGTGTTCGAGTACAACCCGGCGGTGATCGCCCTGCGCGATCTGGTGCGGTCGGGCGAGCTGGGGCGGGTGCTGTATCTGTACTCGTCGCGGCTGAATCTGGGCATCGTGCGCGACGACCTGAACGCGATGTGGAACCTCGCGCCGCACGACTTCAGCATCATCAACTACGTGCTGGGCAAAGCGCCGGAGCAGGTCACGGCGCGCGGATTTCCGGCTGCTGGGTCGCGCGCTGGAGGACGTGGCGTTCGTCACGCTGGAATATCCCGACGGCGTGGTCGCGCACGTCCACGTGAGCTGGCTTGATCCGGGCAAGGTGCGGCGCATGACGGTGGTGGGCGAGCGCAAGATGGCGGTCTACGACGACGTGAGCGACGAGCGGCTCAAGATTTACGACAAGGGCGTGATGCCGGACAAGCTGCCCAGCGACTTCGGCGAGTTCAAGCTGATCACGCGGGCAGGCGACATCACCATCCCCAAGATTGATACCACCGAGCCGCTGCGGGCGGAGTGCGCGCATTTCGTCGCCTGCATTCGCAGCGGCGAAACGCCGATCAGCGACGGAGTCGATGGCTACCGGGTGGTGCAGATGCTCGAAGCGGCTCAGCAGTCGATGGACGGCGAAGGCAAGCCGGTGGCGATTAGCGAATAGCGGTCACCTAAAGATCAGGGCACGACATGTCGTGCCCCTACGTTACCTGCGGGAAGGTGTACTTCACCTTTTGCGCTTTGGCTGACCGCTGACTAGCTGATCGCTAACTCGTGCCAGACCAGCGCCGCCGCGCCCAGCGCGCTCGAACTCGATCTGCGAGGGCACCACCGTGACCAGATCGGCGAGATCGGGGATCAGGCGGGCGCGCATGGCGACCAGCGCGCGATCCACCAGCAGATCGTAGGCGGCGCTGCCCAGCCCACCGCCGATCACCATCAGCGCCGGATTGACCACCATCATGCACCACGCCAGCGCCGTGCCGAGCGCTTCAGCAGCCTCGTCGATCACCAGCAGCGCCAGCGGATCGCCCGCGCGGGCAGCGTCGAGGATGGCGCGGGTGCTGAGCGGATCGCTCGCCAGCACGCTCTGCGGATAGTCGGCGAGATGGGCGTTCGCGCCCGCCAGCAAGCCCTTGCCAGAGCAGTACATCTCCACGCAGCCGTGATTGCCGCAGTTGCAGAGCCGCCCATGCGGATCAACCGACATGTGACCGACTTCCATCGCAAAGCCGTTCGCGCCGTTGATCAAGCGACCGTCGGCGACCGCGCCGCCGCCCAAGCCCGTGCCAATGGCGAGGTGGACGAAATCCCGCGCGCCGCGCGCCGCCCCGAAGATCATCTCGGCGACGGTGCTGGCGTTCACGTCGTTCTGCGCCCAGACCGGCACGTCCAGCGAGAGGCGCTCGCTCACCTTATCGACCAGCGGCACGTTGCGCCAACTGAGATTGACCGCGTTGAGCGTCACGCCATCCACCACCGGACCGGGCGCGCCGATGCCAACTCCGGCGACCGAGAAGCCGCGCGACACCTGCTCGATCCCGGCAGCGATGCGCCCGATCACCGCGTCCGCGCCTTCGGGCGCGAGCGTCGGCTCGACATGGGTTGCCAGTACGTGACCGTCCCGGTCTGCGGCGGCGAAGGCGATTTTGGTGCCGCCGAGGTCTACACCAATTGCGATAGGCTGCTGCATGAGGAACCCTTTCACGACGGCGCGATTATATCGTTATAATAGCGCGTATACGACACTTCGCTGACCGGAAGTTCCGATGACCGAACACGTCTTTATCAGCTACGCGCGCGCCGACGGGCGCGACTACGCCGAGCAACTCTACAGCGAACTGAACACGCGCGGCATTCCGGCGTGGTATGACCAGCGCAATCTCGACCCAAATCAGGACTTCACGGCGGAGATCGAAGCGGGCATTGAAGCGGCGTCGCAGGTGGTGGTCTGCCTGACGCCGGACATCAAGCGCAGCGACAGCTTTGTGCGGCGCGAGCTTCAATACGCCATGCTCAGCCATAAGCGCATTATCCCGGCGCGGTTCGCGGACGTACTGCCGCCGATCCACATCATCAACCTGACGTGGATCGACTTCCTCAAACTCGGATGGGATCAGGCGTTCGCCGCGCTGCGCGAGCGGCTCAGTCAGCCGGACAGCGCTTACGAAATTCCCGCAACACCGGACGATCCCTACCGCGACTATCTCAAAGCGCTTTACGACCAAATCGTCGCCTACCTTCAGCAGACCGTTTTTGCCCTCAGCAGCGCGCTGATCGAACTGCACGCGGAGTCATCGCCCGACGCGGTGATCCAGCGGCAGGCGCTCCCACTGGCGTTTTTCGGGCAGGCGGGCATTGATGCGCCGACGAGTGAACACCAGCAGTTCGGCAGTTTCCACGAGGCATTTGAGTATTACGGCGGGCGGGTGCTGCTGCTGGGCGATCCGGGCGCGGGCAAGACCACCACCCTGCTGGCGTTCGTGCGCGACGCGGTGGCGAAGCGGCTGGAAGACCCGTCGCTGCCGCTGCCGATCAGCGCGCCGATTGCGACGTGGGACGCCGAAAAACAGACTCCGCTGTCGGTCTGGCTGGCTGGACAAATTCCTTTGCTCAAGAGCGACGACATCGCCTCTTTGATTAACGAAGGAAAGACACTCCTTGCGCTGGATGGTCTGGATGAACTTGGCTCAGTTCGTTATGAGAAGAATACAGAAGACAAGGTTGAGAATAGTAACGCTGAAAAAGATGTACCATTCGATCCGCGCACAAGGTTTTTGAGCTATCTTCCGTCGAATAATCCGATGATTATGAGTTGCCGTATTAGAGACTATAAGAGAATTGGACAAAGGGCAGCATTACAAGGAGCGATCACGCTTCATCCCCTCGACAATTCACAAATGCAAAGCTACCTCAGCCATGAACCTGATTTATGGGCAGCGCTGCGAGCTGATCCAGATTTGCGTGAAATCGCGCGTACACCTCTCCTGCTGAGCCTGTTCGCTTTTGCCTATAATGGACTCGATGAAGAAGCGAAAAAATTACGAGATTTGGGGCGTCGTGATTTGCGCGATCAAATTTTCACGACTTACGTGCATCGGCGCTACGATTTTGAAACACGCAAGCCAAATTCACCTCTGAAATATGGTCTAGGAGATATTTATGCTGCTCTAGGACGATGTGCAATGCAGGATGCTTGCGAATCATGGCGACAGAACCATTTCACTTACGATGACCTTCACGAAATCATTGTGGAAGAGGATTTATGGGAATTCGTAGATGAGATGATACTCCTACATTTATTGAGACCAACCGGTAGAAATACTTTTGGGTTCATACACTTGCTGCTGCGAGATTATTTCGCTTATCCAATCTTGCTGGAGACTTTAGATGACCCGAACAATTGGAGTTTTGCATTGTATGGCTTAGCAAACATTACGGACAGTCACGTTGAAGATATACTTGTTAGTATGCTGCAATCGCGCGACTATGAACTATTGCTTGATGTTATTGATCTACTCCAAGAAAGAGTAAGCGAATACCGCATTATCTCGGAAGTATCATGGAATCTGAAAGACTGGAACAGTGATATAAGAGAAAATTCGGCTTACCTTCTCGGCGAGCTTCACCATTCAAGTGCCGTACCGCCATTAATAGACGCGTTGACTGACACAAGCTGGTTTGTCGCTAAGGCTGCCGCAGAAGCGTTATGGCGCATCGGTACGCCGGAGGCGCTGACAGCAATTGAAGCGTGGCGTCAGGAACAAAACCGAAGATAGGAATTACGCCCCCACCGCGACCGTCTCCGTCCGCTGGCGGGCGGCGACTTGTTCCAGCACCAGCGCGATCCCCGCGCCGATCACCAGCAGCAAGCCGATCAGGTCGAGGCTGCTGTGGGTGGCGACCCACGCAATCGCGCCGGGGACAATCGACTGCCCCAAGCCCGCCGACGCCATCTGAAAGCCGAGCGCATTCAGGCGGTAGCGCTCCGCCACCCGGCGGTGGGTCTCGGCGATCAAGGTCGGGTAGAGCGGCGCGCAGGAGAAGCCCACGATCATCAAGCCGAGCAGGTTGACGGTGGTGCTGGCGTTCTGCCAGATCAGCAGCGCGCCGATGATCGCGCCCGTAATCGACCCGCGCAGCAGCAGGCTGTTGTCGAGGCGGTGGGCGATGAAGCCCATCACGATCCGCCCGACCGTGAAGCTCGCCCAGTACGCGCTGACCCAGAAGCCTGCTTCGGCGACGCCGCGCGCCGTCAGCAGCGTGTTCGATAGCTGTCCGGTGCTGGCGATCACGCCGCTGGTCAGGAAGAAGATCGACATGCCCAGCATCACGGTGGGGATGCGCAGCGACTGCCATAAGCCGACCCGCTCAATAGGCGGCGTGCGCGTCCGCGCGGCGGACTTCGCCGGGCAGCCGCCATTGACTGCGGGTGAAGACCAGCAGCGCCAAAATCACCAGCACCAGCACGAACACCACCGCATAGTTGACGTGCCAGCTTTGCCCCAATCGCTCGACCATGAAGGTCGCCAGCGCCGGCCCGACGGTCTGCCCCAAGCCGTAGGAGGCGTGCAGCCAGTTGAACTGCCCGGTGGTGTAGCGCACCGAGACGAAGTTGTTCAGCCCGGCGTTGAAGCCGCTGAAGCCCAACGAGGTCAGGAAGGCGGAGCCGATCAGCGCGATCCACGACGGCGCGAGGATGTAGCCGATCAAGCCGAAGGACATAATCGCGCCGCCGGTGAGCAGATAGCGTCCCAAACCCGCCCGCTCGATCATCCGACCGCTGAAAAAGGTGCCGATCAAGCCGCCGCAGGTGTTCGCCAGCAGCAGAATGCCGAGCGCGTCCAGCGGCACGCCAAACGTGACCTGCATGTAGGTCCACGCGACGTTAAGGACGCCGCCGGGGATTGCCATCACGAAGAAGATGAAATAGGCGATCAGAAGCAGGGAGAGCGGAGCGGAACGGGTTTTCAAGAGGGAGTCCTTAGTGGCGGGTCAGCCGTGAAACCAACACCACGCCGCCGACCAGCGCCAAGCCGATCAGCAGCGAGCAGGTCGAAACCACGAACTCGGCACTCGCGCGCGGCTCGACGAACATCAAAATCAACGCCAGCCCCGCGACAAAGATGCCGACGCGAAAGAACGCCTTCAGCACTTCCGGGTTCATGAGTACAGGGTTAGTCCTTCACCTTCGGTGAGGGGGATGCAGGCGACCGCCGCATCGCTTTCGGTGATGGCGGCTTGCTTCAGCGCCGGAATTTCCACGTCGCAGACGCCGGGCACGAACCACGGGCAGCGCGGGTGAAAGGCGCAGCCGGGCGGCAGCTCGGTCAGGCTGGGGATGTCCTCGCTGCGCAGTTGGATGTGCGCCTTCGTGCGCGTGCGCTTGGGGTCAGCTTCCGGGATGGCGGAGAGCAGCACGCGGGTGTAAGGGTGCTGCGGCGTGGCGATGATCGACTGGGTTTTGCCGATCTCGACCACGCGCCCCAGATACATCACGGCGATGCGCCCACTCCATGCGAAATACTTCGCCAGCGTAAGGTCGTGGGTGATGAACACGATGGTGACGTTCAGGCTGGTGCGCATCTCCATCATCATGTTGAGGATGCCCATGCGGATCGACACGTCCACCATGCTGACCGCTTCGTCCGCGACGATCACGGTGGGATTGGTGGTCAGGGCGCGGGCGATGCTCACGCGCTGGCGCTGACCGCCGCTGAGCTGATGCGGGTACTTGTCGATCAGATCGACGGTGAGATCGACCCGTTTCAGCAGTTGGGCGACCCGCTCGCGCGCCTCGTGCCGATTGCGCACCAGCTTATGATGCAGCAGCGGGAAGCTCAAGACGCTGTAGACGGTGTGGGTCGGGTTAAGCGAGGCATACGGGTCTTGATGGATGATCTGCACCGAGCGGCGGTAGCGACGGTAATCCTCCCCGCGCAGGCTGGCGACATCCTGCCCCTCGAACAAGACCCGCCCGCTGCTGGGTTTCAGCAGACCGGAGAGGATTTTGCCGGTGGTGGTCTTGCCGCAGCCGCTTTCGCCCACCAGACAGAGAAATTCCAGCTTGTTGATCTTCAGGTTGACGTTTTGCAGCACCGGGATCAGGACGTTGCCCTTTTTGAAGGTGCGCGATACGTCGCTCATTTCCAGAATGGCGTCACTCATGAGGAATGCTCCGCGCCCACGACTTCCTCCCGCGTCTCGATCACCTTATCGGTATGCCAGCAGGCGGCGCTGTGACCGGGCGAATACTCGACCAACGGCGGCTCCTCCAGCTTGCATTGATCGGTCGCAAACGGGCAGCGCGGGTGAAATTTGCAGCCCGGCGGCGGGTGAATCAGGTTGGGCGGGTCGCCGGGGATGCTGCCAAGTTCGTCCTGCCCCTGATCCAGCTTGGGGACTGAGCGCAGCAAGCCGAGCGTGTAGGGATGCAGCGGGCGGTAGAACATGTCGTCCACGCCGCCGAGTTCGACGATCTTTCCGGCGTAGGTGGTCGCCACCCGATCCGCCATTTCCGCCGCCAGCGCGAGGTCGTGGCTGATGAAGATGATGCTGAAGCCGAGCCGAGCCTGCATCTCTTTCAGCACGTCGATAATGGCGCGCTGAGTCAGAATGTCGAGCGCGGTGGTCGGCTCGTCGAGGATCACGATTTGCGGGTCGAGCAGCACGCCCAGCGCCAAGAGCGTGCGCTGGCGCATCCCGCCGCTGAGTTCGTGAGGATAGGCGTTAAACACGCGATGCGGGTCGAGCCGCACCAGCTTGAACAACTCCAGCGTGCGCTGCTGCACCCACGCCTTATCGCTTTTGCCATGCGCCGCCGCCGTGTCCGCGAACTGATCGCGGATGCGCAGCACCGGGTTAAAGGCGTTCTGCGCGCCCTGAAACACCATCGCGCATTCGTCCCAGCGAAAGGAGCGAAGCTCGCCCGCCTGCATGTCGAGCACGTTGCGGGTGCGTCCGTCGCGGCTGTAGAGGATTTCCCCTTCGACCACTTCGGCGTTGTTGGGCAGCATCCGAATCAGCGAGAGGCTGAGGGTGGTTTTGCCGCAGCCGCTCTCGCCGATCAGCGCCAGCGCCTCGCCTTTGCTCAGGTTAAACGACACGCCGGTGGTCGCCTGCACATTCCCTTTCGGCGTGTGGTACACAATCGAAATGTTGTTGACTTTTAGAATAACGTCGTCGGGCATGTGTTACCTTTTATTCGTACCGAGTGCCGAGAAAGCATTCAAGAATGGGAATTATGCCTTTTGGGTCAAATGGTAATTTATGCTCTTTTCCGATTAGGACAGAGTTGTAGGGGCGGGTTTGAAACCCGCCCCTACGGACGATCTCCCCATCCAAAAGTTAATCTGCAAGAATTGCTAGCGGCGCGCTGCGAACGTGCACTCATGGCTCAGCACTTAAGCCGATGTCCTCAGGCGCGGGTCGAACATTTCTTCGAGCGCGCGCGCAAAGAGTACCATGCACACCTGAAACATGGCAATGGCAACGACCGGCGACAGCACCATACTGGAGCTGTCCGGGCTAAAGAGCGTGCCGCGCGTGCGCCCGAAATAGAGCATCACACCCCAGGTGTAATCGTTGATTGGCGCCATGCCCAGAAACACCAGACCGACCTGCTGGTACATGGCGCTGGTGATGGCGAAAATGAAGTTGATGGCGACGAAGCTCATCATGTTGGGCAGAATTTCGCGCAGGATGATGTGCGGCACGCCCAGATCGAGCGCAACCGCCGCTTCGACGTAATCGCGCTCGCGCAGGCTGAGCACCTGCGAGCGGATCGCGCGCATCAGCACGGGCCACGAGAGCGCCGCGATCAGCGCCGCCAGCAGCAGGAAGTTATCCAGCTTGAGCAGCGCCGCCAGCACGATCAGCAGCGGGAAGGCGGGCACGGTCAGCACGAAATTGGCGATGCTGGTCAGAATATTATCGACCACCCCGCCGACCAGCGCCGCCAGCGCCCCAAAGACCACCGCGATCACGGTGGAAAACAGCCCGGCAATCACCGCCGTCAGGATCAACGTGGTGCCGCCGTGAATGATGTGCGAGAAAATGTCGCGCCCCTGCGTATCGGTGCCGAGCAGATGCGGCACGCCAAGCTGCGGGTTGGAGACGACCAGATTCGCGTAGGTGCTACTGCCAGTGACATCCTTCTTGACCTGATCCGAGAAGATCACCAGCGCGTCGATGCCGCCGTTTTCGAGCTTGTCGAGCGCCTGCGTGATGCCCTGCCCACTGCGCCAGCGCGTCGAGTCGACGGTGAAGGTGTCCGCATAGGGCGCGATGGTGGTGGCGTTGCCGGTCTCGGTGACGACGCCGACGGTTTTCCCGGCGAGGCTTTCCAGAGAGGTATAGGTATTGGCATCCGCCGAGCGCACCAGCAGTTGATCCCGCGAGCCGGGCGGCGCGGCGATTTCGTCCAGCTTGACCTGATCGTCGAACGGCACAAAGATCGGGGCGATGAAAATCCAGATTGCGTAAATCACCAAGCCGATGAAGCCGATCATCCCGGCGCGGTTGCGCGCAAGCCCGCGGAAGAAGATGGCGAACGGGCGGGTGAACCGTTCCAGCAGCGGCGGGTTCTCGAAAATGACGTCGGTCTGAGTGATGGCGGTCATTGGTCGCCTCCCACCCGCACGCGCGGATCAAGTCGGCTGTAGAGCAGGTCTGCCAGCAGGTTGGAAAGCACCACCGAAATGGTGATGATCAGGAACACGCCCTGCATGGAGGTGTAATCGCGCTGGGTGATGGAAAAGTACAGAAAACTGCCGATCCCGTTGTAAACAAAGAGATTTTCAATAATGACGCTGCCGCCGATGATGAAGCCGATGTTGATCGCCAGCAGCGTGAACATGGGCAGCGCCGCGTTGCGCCCCACGTAGGAAACCAATATTCGCCGTGACGTGAGTCCGCGCGCGGTCGCCACGTTCACGTAATCTTCGCTCAGCGTGCTGACGGTGCTGTTGCGCATGTTGAGCATCCACGAGCCAATCGTACCGAGGACGTAGACCGCCACCGGAAGCATCGCGTGCTTGAGGACGCTGAAGATGAACTCCGGGCTGAAGTTGGGCGTCATGTTACTGTCGTAAGTGCCCCGCAATTCGCCCACGTTGAACCACTTCAACTCAACTCCCAGTATGATCAGAATCAGCAGCCCCCAAATGTAATTGGGGACCGCGCTCAAGATCGACGAAAGCAGCGAAAGTACGTGATCGAGCGCGCTGTTTCGCTTGTACGCCATCAAGGTGCCGAGCGTGATGCCCAATACGAAGCTGATCAGCAACCCTAAGCCCACCGCGAACAGCGTCCACGGCAAGAATCGGGCGATCTGATCGACCACGCGGGTGCCGCTGGAGACAATCGAATCTCCCAGATCACCGTGAACAAGCTGCCCCATGTACTGGACGTACTGCGTCAGTGGGGTGGAATCCGGGTCGAAGTGGAACTGCCCGGCTGCGCGCGCGTGCGCGTCCGCAAAGGTGAGATTTTGCTGGGTCATCAGGTATTCGGTGTAAATATCGACCGGATTGCCGGGCATCAGGCGGATCAGAAAGAAGGTGAAGGTGATCACCGCCCAGACGGTCACGACTGCCTGAAACAGGACGCGAACGGTGTAATTTCGGTAGATGCGGTGCACAAGGGTGAAGATATGGGGGGGAGAAACACGGGTGGCGTCAAGTTCTTCTTGAATTGGAACGTCCATTGGGTTACGTCTCATCCATAACGATGGTTTTTAAAAGGGACGAGAGCCGTATCTCGTCCCCATCGTGCTTGGTTCAGGAAATGAGGGGCGAGTGACTCTCGCCCCTATCAAATACGCTTGCTGCTACGATGCCGGAGCCATTCCGCCGTTCATGATCAGATAAGGCGTGAAGCCGTCCAGCGCCGATCCCCACGGATTGATGTAGATCGGGTCGTCAGCGGCAGGCGCGGACAGGTAGGTGCGGTTGAGCGGGTTGTTGCCGTGACGCTCCCACAGCGGGATGATAGGCAGCAGTTCGTTGAACGACTGCGCGAGCTGCCACACATATGCCTTTTGCGCGTCCACGTCCAAGCCCTGCTCGGACTTCACTGCCGTGTCGTAAACGTCAAGCGGACCGCCGCTGTAGGTGACATTGGTATCGAAGTGCATACCGCCGCCCGTGCTTTCCCCTGCCAGCACGCCTTGACCATCGTAGACGTAGTACGGTTGCAGATAGGACTCGCCGGGGAACGGGCTGCCCGTGCCCCAGTTGCGGATCGCCATCTGGAAGTTGCCGTCGTACACGTCCTGCAACTGCTGCTCGAACTGAACCGCGTTGCCGGTGATCTGGAAGCCGAAGGCGTTCAACTGCTCAATCGCATTTTCAGCCGCCGCCGACCAGTCCGCGTATTCCGCCGGAAATTCGAGCGTAAACGCCAGCGGGTTGCCCTGATCGTCCATCCAGTGACCATCGGCATCCTTGGTGAAGCCGATGCCTTCCAGCAGCGAAGTCGCCTTGTCGGTATCGGTGTCGTAGGGGTTCAGTTGACCGATTTGAGCGTCGGTCAGCCACGCCGAGTTCGAGGGCGTCGCTCATGCCGCTCATGTCCGCAACCGCCACGCCGGAATTGCCGAGGCTGACGAAGCCGTTCTGCTCGCGGTTGATGATGTAGGCAATCGCCTGACGGACTTCAACTTTATCCAGCGGGGCAACAGTGTAGTTGACGTAGATGGCAGGACCACTGTAACCGGGACCGCGAATGATGTCGATCCCCTGATCGATGAACGACTGCTCAGTCGCGGGCGGGAAGCCGTGAGTTGCGTACCATACGTCGCCGTTGGCAACCAGCGGGGTCACGACTTCGGTCTCACCGTTCCAGACCTGCACCGAATCGAACTTGACCTGATCCGCATCCAGACCACCCGGATTCTTGACCAGCATGATGCTGGCGTCGGTGATGCTGGTCGGATCGATCACATACGGACCCACCGACTGCGGCTTGTCCGGGCGGAAATCGGTCAACTGAGACACTGCCGCGTCGAAGTCGGGGTCGCCAGTGGTCTTGCCCGCTGCGATCAGCGGTGCAGCCATGTCAGCGAACTGCCCGTAGACGCTGGAGGGACGGATGCGCTCGACGAGGAGCAGGCGCTCAAGCAGCTTGGAGGGGGCGGTTACGTCGAACTTGACGGTCATGTTGTCCACTGCTTCGACTTTGGACATGGATTTCCATGCCTGATGCCCCAGCAGATACCAGACGTTCCAAGTATCCACCACGTCCTGCGCGGTGAAGGGGGTGCCGTCGTTCCAGGTAATGCCCGGCTTGAGGGTGACAACGTAATTGTTGTCCTGATCGTAGCCGAAGGAGTTGGCGAGCAGACCTTCATAGGTGCCGTCCGCCCAGTGATAGAAGCCCAGACCGGGGAACATCAACTGCTCGTAAATGCCGAGCGCGAGCGAGTTGGTCGCGTACATGTTGAAGTGTCCGGTGGGAGGGACTTGATAGGGCCAAGCGCCCTTGAAAACGGTTCCGTTGTCCTGAGCATTCACTGCCCCAAAGGAGAGCAGCAGCAACAGGGCGATAAAGAGGAGGATAAAACGACGATTCTTTTGCACTTTCGACCTCTTTCATTTTAATTTTGACGAATAGAAATAACGGTTTGGTAGACCTGCTCGCGCCAGTAAGCTCCTTTATATGATAATCCGTGATATTTCCACCAACGATAATACTGCTGCTTGCGATGTGCTCCAAATCTTTGTTCAGATTGGACAAATCGCAACTATACAGTAAGTTTGTTCGGATTACAAACTAACTCTTTCTGGGCGCGATGTTTTAGAGTATAAACGTGCTTGCGGAGGCAAATCATGCGGAAAATGCGACGATCCTTCGGTGCGGATTTAGTCCAATTACGACAAATGACTGGAGAGTTTATATGGCGTCACAATTGAATCTTTTACCTCAGCCGCGTATCGTCCGGGTTTCCGGCGGCGCGCTTGACCTGCATGGCGGGCTGATCGCGCTGGAAGCCGATCCCGCCGCCGACCTGCGCTTCGCCGGGATTCAGGCGCAGCAGGCGCTCAAACAGTACGCCGGGCTGGAATGCGAGATGGTGGGCGGCTCCAACGACACCGCCGTCCTGACTATCACGCTGGAAAGCGGCAAGCAGCAGGGCTACCAACTCACGATTTCCGAACAAGGCATCCACATCCTCGGCTACGACCCGGCGGGCGCGTTCTACGGCGTGCAAACCCTAATCCAGCTTTTGCGGACGCACGGCGCGCATCTGCCGCTGGGGGACATCGAGGACGCGCCGGATTTCCCGGTGCGCGGCGTGATGCTGGACATCAGCCGGGACAAAGTGCCGACGATGGACACGCTCTACGCCCTGATCGACTGGCTGGCGAGCCTGAAAATCAACCAGTTGCAGTTGTACACCGAGCATACCTTCGCCTACCGGAATCATCCGAAGGTGTGGGCGCAGGCGTCGCCCATGACCGCCGAGCAAATTCTGGCGCTGGATGTCTACTGCCACGACCGCTTCATGGAACTGGTGCCTAATCAGAACAGCTTCGGTCACATGCACCGCTGGCTCAAGCAGCCGCGAATACGCGCATCTGGCGGAAACTCACGAGCGGGTGGTCGAATGGCTGACCGAAGTGCCGTTCACGCTCGCGCCGCTCGATCCGGGGTCGGTGGAACTGCTCGCCGGGATATACGACGAACTGCTGCCCAATTTCACCAGCCGCATGTTCAACGTGGGCGCGGACGAGACCTTTGATCTGGGCACCGGGCGCAGCAAAGCGGCGGTCGAGAAGCAGGGCAAGGGACGGGTGTATCTGGACTTCCTGCTGAAGATTTACGGGCTGGTCGAGGAACACGAGCGCACCATGCAGTTCTGGGGCGACATCATCAACCAGTATCCCGAATTGGTGCCGGAAATCCCGAAGGACACGATTGCGCTGGAATGGGGCTACGAAGCCGATCATCCTTTCACGGAAAAGTCCGCCCTATTCGCGGCGTCGGGCGTGCCCTTTTACGTCTGCCCCGGCACCTCAAGCTGGACGACCATCAGCGGGCGCACCGACAACATGGAAGGCAATATCCGCAACGCGGTTGAGAACGGGCTGAAATACGGCGCGGTCGGCGTCCTCAACACCGATTGGGGCGACCGGGGTCACTGGCAGCAACTGCCGATCAGCTATCCGGGCTTCGCCTACGGCGCGGCGCTGAGTTGGAACGCGAAGGGCGAGGTTGATCTGATGGCGGCGCTCAACGATTTCGCCTTCAGTGATGGAACGAATGTGATGGGCAAGCTCGCCTTCGACCTCGGCAACACCTATCAGCAGCCGGGCGTGATCGTCCGCAACGGCAATTTCCTGCATTGGATTTACACCGTCCCGCTGGAGCAGATGCGCAACCGCTGGTCGCGGATGCTCTACGGCGACAGCGCCGAAGTCCTGAACAACAACTCGCTGCTGCTGGAAAATCTCTATGGGACGATTGAGTACATCGACGAGGTGATGGAACCGCTGGATCAGGCGAAGATGGCGCGGGCGAACTCCGGGCTGATCGAGCGGGAGTATCGACAGGCGGCGCACATGCTCCGTCACGGGGCGCAGCGCGCGCTGCTGCAGCTCAACGACACCAGCATCGACAAAGCCGACCTGCTGGCAGACCTGAACGCGCTCATCGAGGAGCAGAAGGCGCTGTGGCTGGCGCGCAATCGACCGGGCGGCTTGAGCGACAGCCTCGCCGCGCTGGAAGCCGCGCGCGACCTGTACCGCTGACATCACAAATGCCGTGACCGCGACATAACGGATAGGGGCACCGCACGGTGTCCCTATTCGCAGATACTTTTCAGGAGCGAGGCAAATGGCAGCGGGTTTTGCCGAGGTCGACGGCGCACATATGTACTACGAGAGTGTTGGCAGCGGCGATGCGGTGGTGTTTCTGCACGCCGCTATCGCCGATACGCGGATGTGGGACGCGCAAGTAGAGCCATTTTCGCAGCAGTACCGGATGATACGGTATGATCTACGCGGCTTCGGGCAGACGACCGCGCCGCCGATGCAGTTCACCCATCACGACGACCTGCGGGCGCTGCTGGATGCGCTGGGCGTCGAGCGGGCGGCGGTGATCGGCTGCTCGAACGGCGGGCGCGCGGCGATGAACTTCACGCTGGCGTATCCCGACCGAGTTACCAAGCTGGTGATGGTCTGCTCCGGGCCGGGCGGATTTGAGCCTGCCGATTTCAAGCCCGCCGCGCTGGACGAGGAAATGTTCGCGGCGTACCAAGCGGGCGATCTCGAAAAGGCGGCGCGGCTGAGCGCTCGGTTGTGGTTCGTGGGACCGGATCGCCCGGTGGAGCAGGCAGACCCGGCGAAGCTGGAACTGGTCTACCAGATGACCCTGAACGACCTTCACAAAGAAGCCGCCGGAGTTGGCGACGAGCAGAGCATGTCGCCGCCCGCCGCCCAGCGCTTGAGCGAGATTCAGGTTCCAACGCTGATCATCGCGGGCGAGTACGACGAGCCGTTCCCGCTGCTGGCGGCGCCCTTTATGGAGCAAGGCATCGCCGGGGCGCGCAAGGTCATGCTTCCGACCGCGCATCTGCCCAGCCTAGAGCAGCCGGACGAGTTCAACCGCGTAGTGCTGGGGTTTCTAAGTGAAGCCCGATTGTAGGGGTGGGTCTGAGACCCGCCCCTACGAGAACGATACCCACTTCCATTTCGGAGGGGCATGATCTTCTTGGAGGGAGCAGCGGGCTATGAAAGTCTTATTCATCGGCGGCACCGGCAACATCAGCGTCTCGGTCAGCAAGCTGGCAATCGAGCGCGGCATCGACTTGTACCTGCTCAATCGCGGGATACACCCGAACCCGATTGAGGGCGCGCATACGCTCCACGCCGACATCAATCAGCCGGATCAGGTGCAAGCGGCGCTGGCGGATCACCACTTTGACTCGGTGGTGAACTGGATCGCCTTCCACGAGCCGGAGATCGAGCGGGACATCGCCCTGTTTCGCGGCTGCGCCGATCAGTACATCTTCATCAGTTCGGCGTCCGCCTACCAGAAGCCGCCGACCGACCCGGTGATCACCGAATCGACGCCGCTGGCGAACCCCTTCTGGCGCTACTCGCAGGAAAAGATCGAATGCGAGGAACGGCTCACCCGCGCCTATCGGGAAGAAGGCTTCCCGATGACCATCGTGCGCCCCTCGCACACCTACGACACGCGCTTCCCAATCGGCGTGGGCAACTGGGCGAGCTACGTCATCCCCAAGCGGATGCTGGAAGGCAAGCCGATCATCGTACACGGCGACGGCACCTCGCTCTGGGTGCTGACTCACAGCGAAGATTTCGCCAAAGGCTTCGTGGGGCTGCTCGGCAACCCGCACACGATTGGTCACGCCTTCCAGATCACGTCGGACTTCGTGCTGAGCTGGAACCAGATTTACCAGCAGATCGGCGATGCGCTGGGAGTCAAGCCCAAGCTGGTGCATATCCCGTCGGAGTTCATCGCGGAGGTCAATCCGCGAGAGGGCGCGGGCTTGCTGGGCGACAAGATGCACAGCGTGATGTTCGACAACAGCAAGATCAAGCGCTTCGTGCCGGATTACGTCGCCAGCATCCCGTTTTACGAGGGCATCCGGCGCAGCGTCGCGTGGTTCCAAGCCGAGCCGAGCCGGATGCAGGTTTCGCCGGACGACGACGCGGTGATCGAGCGGATTCTGGCAGCATACCAAGCAAAAGGTTAAAAGTTAAAAGTGGAAAGTTAAAATCGGGCGGATTGCCCCATGATCGCCGCTTTGCGCTACTTTTAACCTTTAACTTGTCCCTTTTAACTTAGAAACAGGTTTAGCCATGTCACAACCAATCAACGCAGTTGTTCTCGGCGCGGGCGGGCGCGGAACCACCTACGGCGCCTTCGCCATGAAGCACCCGCAGGAAATGCAGATCGTCGCCGTCGCCGAGCCGCGCGCCGACCGCCGCGCCATGTTCGCCTCGATGCACGATCTGCCGCCGGATCGCTGCTTTGCGTCGTGGGAAGATTTGGTCGGCGCGGGCAAAATGGCGGACGTGCTGATCAACTGCACGATGGATCGGATGCACACCAAATCCACGCTGGCGGCGCTGGACGCAGGCTACGACGTGCTGCTCGAAAAGCCGATGTCGCCGGTGCTGCACGAGAACGTCCGGCTGATTCAGGCGGCGGAAGATCGCGGGAGGCTGCTGCAAATCTGCCACGTGCTGCGCTACTCGCCCTTCTTCCAGAAAATCCGCGAGATCGTGCAGTCCGGGCGGCTGGGGCGGATCATCAGCGTCGATCACCGCGAGAATCTGATCTACTGGCACATGGCGCACAGCTACGTGCGCGGCAACTGGCGCAACCTCGCGGACGCGGGACCCATGATCCTCGCCAAATGCTGCCACGACTTCGACATTTTGTACTGGATTCTGCGGCAGCCGGTGGTCTGGCTGAACTCGTTCGGATCGCTGACGTGGTTCAAGCCGGAAAACGCCCCCGAAGGCGCGCCCATGCGCTGCACCGATGGCTGCCCGGCAGCCGAAACCTGCAAATATTACGCGCCGCGCCTGTATCTGGAGAAGGTCAGCCCTTACATGCGCTGGATCGTCAGCCTCGATACCAGCGAGGAAGCGATCATGGAGGCGCTGCGAACGGGTCCTTATGGACGCTGCGTCTATCACTGCGACAACGATGTGGTGGATCACCAGACCGTCAACATGGAACTGGCGGACGGCACCACCGTCACCCACACCATGCAGGGACAGGGCAACTTCGAGGGGCGCACCATGCGCTACGACGGCACCAAAGCCACGCTCTACGGGCGCTTCTCAGAAGGCGACTACCGCATCAGCATCCACGATCACCTGACCGGAACGGTCGAGCAGGTCCCGGTGATCGAGGACGCGGAGATCGGGCACGGCGGCGGCGATTTCGGAATCGTGCGCTCGTTCCTGAACGCGGTGCAGGGCAAGCCGGACGACAGTGTGACCACCGCCCGCGAGTCGCTGGAAAGCCACCTGCTGGCGTTTGCGTCGGAAGAATCCCGCCTGAGTCACAGCATCGTCGAGATGGAAGAATATCGCGCCCGCGTGGATGCCGAAGCACGGGCGATGTACGCGCAATAGGTGATCAGGTGTAGGGGCAGACCCGTGTGTCTGCCCCGATTAATTGGGGGAACACGTGGGTTCGCCCCTAGGCTGTTTAGCTCATGATCTGCTGCCAGCTCAGCGATCCGTCGCGCTCGACCACGTGACCAATTCCCGGAAACGGGAAATGGTAGGCGGAAAGCAGCGAATGATCCTGCGCGGCGCGCTCGAACAGCCGTCTGCGAGTTTCGATGGCTTGCGCCGGGTCGTAGTCCGCCGGGTGCCCGTAAGTCGGATCGCTGACCTGATACCAGTGATGGGCGGCGTCGGCGATGTGCAGCAGCTTTTCGCCCCGCGAACTCAACTCCACCGCGATCTGACCGGGTGTGTGCCCCGGCGCAGGCAGCGCGCACATGCCGGGCATGATCTCGGCGTCGGCTCCGCCGATCAGCCGGATCAAATCCGGGCGGGCGCTCAGCGCAGCGAACGCCGCTTTCGCCGGGCTGGAATCGTCCTCCGCGAAGCGATCCGCTGCCGTCCAGTAATCCCATTCGGTCTGCCAGACCACGTAAGTCGCGTTGGGATAGACGAAACCGCCGTCAGCGTTCACCAACCCGCCGACGTGATCCCCATGCCCATGCGTGATCACGACCGTATCGACCTGATCGACGCCCACGCCTTCTTCGGCGAGATACGCGGGCAGGTTGCCCCGCTCCCCTCCATTTCCGCTGTCCACCAGCACGGACTGATCGGCGGTGCGGATCAGCAGAGGACTGATCGACAACTCGATGGTATTGGGATCAGCCCCGTACTGCCGCAGAATCGCTTGAATTTCGGGCGAGGTCACGGGACGGCTGCCACCGCCGTCCTTGAACATCAGGCAGTCGAAATCCCCGACATGAAAACGATAGCTGGTCATCGCTGCGCTCCTTCGCTCAGGAATGATGTCCATTGTAACCCGGAAATCCGTCCTGCCCCGGAACGCCGTTGTTATGTTAAAATCGGTCTGTATAGGAAGTGAAGAAGGCGCAGTATGGATATTTTAGGCGTTGGCGGTTGGGAATTGGTCGCTATTTTGCTGATCATGCTGGTGGTCGCCGGACCCAAGCGCATGATCCAGTGGTCATATCAGTTGGGCAAATACGTGTCCATGCTGCGCAAGATGTGGGCGGATACCGCGCAGATGCTACAGAAGGAATTCGACGAGGCGGGCGTAGACGTGAAGGTTCCGACCAACATCCCCACGCGCGGCGACCTCAACCGCGAGATCAACCGGGCGCTCTCGCCCGTGACCAAGCCGTTCCAAGAGTCGCTCGACGCGACCAAGAAAGAGATGGAACTCGGCGAAGAAAGCAGTGTCGTTTAACCCCAAGACCTTCGCGCCGGTGCCGCTGACCGAAGAAAAGCCCGTCAGCGAACCGACTCCCGCCGTGACGCCTGCGCCTAACGGAACTGCGCCCGCGTCCAATGGGACGCCGCCCGCGCAGCCGAACGGCGGCTCGGAGTTCGGCACGTGGTCGCAGCCGGGCAGCGACAGCGATCCGCAGCCGTAATCCAGTTTACGCCGTCAGCCGAGCCTGGTAGTCGCGGGCGCGCTCCAGTGCCGGGATCAGCACCGCTTCGACATCCGCCAGCGAATTGATATGCACGAGCTGCTCGCGGATCGCCGCCGCGCCGGGCACGCCGATGTGATAGCGGGTGAGCTGCCCGCGCATTTCGAGGATCGCCTGCCGCTGCGACAGGCGGGTGGTTTCCAGCGTGATCCGCGCGTGCATCAGCGCCGCCTCGATCTTCTCGGAGGGCGCAGGTTCGGGCAGCGGCTCACCGGTCCGCAGTTGGTGCGCGATGTGGTGGAATATCCACGGACGCCCCAGCGCCCCGCGCCCGATCATCACCGCGTCGCAGCCGGTTTCCGCGAACATGCGCGCCGCGTCGTCCGCGTTCAGCACGTCGCCGTTGCCGATCACCGGAATGCTGACCGCCTCTTTCACCCGGCGAATCCATGACCAATCCGGCTGTCCGGTGAAGCCCTGCGTGGCGAAGCGGGCGTGAACCGCAATCGCCTTCACACCGACACCTTCGGCAGCGCGAGCGAACTCGACCCCGGTGGGGTGGGCGGGTTCCCACCCGGCGCGGATTTTAACCGTCACCGGGACGCTGACCGCGTTCACCACCGCCTCGACCACGCGGGTGGCGGTGCAAACATCTTTCAGCAGCGCCGCGCCCGCCCCGCCTTTGGCGATCTTGGGCACCCAGCAGCCCATGTTGATGTCCACCATCGCCGCGCCGTCGTCCACCACCATGCGGGCGGCTTCCGCCATCACCACCGGATCAGCGCCGAACAACTGCACCGAGAACGGATGCTCGCGCGGCTGCCAATCGAACATGGCGTAGGATTTGGGCGTGTGATAGGAGAGCGCCATGCTGCTGAGCAGCTCGGTGCTGACCAGCCCACAGTCGCCGTAAAGACGGCACATCCAGCGCATGGCGTGGTTGGTCTGCCCCGCCATCGGCGCGAGGGTCAGCGGCGTCTCGATGCGCACGCCCCCGATGTCCAGCGGTTTGAGAATCGGTTTCTGCTCAGTCATGCGTCTATGATCGCAAAAAGCGCCGGGTTTGTCACCCCCGAAAGGCGGGCAGGAGACCAGCCGCTAACGTTTTGTAAATCGGTTAGTCAATATCTTGCCCAATAAGGTAGACTGCCGGAACTCGACCTTGGTCTTGCCGCCCTGCTTCAGCGAGGTGTTCCACGTGAAAATGTACTCCCCCTGCACCAGATTGGCATGGAGTTCCAGCGTAATGAGGTCGTTGGGGGCGATCTCCAAAGGTTCTTGCATGGGCAGCGCGTCACAAGCATAAAGAGTCGAGCGTTCCTTCCACGGCGAACTGGTATAACCGATGTCTTCAAACAAATACGTGTCGAACCAAATGACGAGGAAATGGACGGTACAGGCTTTATCGGAGACCCACTCGATGCGGGCATGAGCGTTGGGGTCTTCATTGGTGCGATAGTCAATATCCGCCCAGACCTGTGGAGGGAAAAGCGGCGGCGGCAGCTTGTCCGGCTTGAGCATGTGAAGTCGGTTCCGTGCAAAGGCGTGTCCGGCGCTTAAGTCCAACTGATAATCGTTCTCCAACCACGGTTCGAGCAGGTTTTTCTGGTAAAGAAGCGGCGCGGAGATCAACGATACGTAGACGACATCCCGCTGTGGGATGAAGATTCCCCCCGGTTTCAGGAAGCGGCGCCGCGCATCGTTAATGGTCGGGACGTTGATCCGCACGAACGGCTGGCGACCCCGTAACTCGCTGATCAGAATGTCGACCGATTTCAGGCAGCGTGACGGTGGTGGAGACCTCTTGAATGAACTCAATCCGGTCCCCGAAACCATTGGCGGCGGCGACTTGCCTGCCCAGTTCAATCCAGGGGTTTGGATCGAGGGCATAAACCCGCCGCGCTCCCAGTTGGCACGCCAGCAGCGCAAAAATACCGGTTCCTGTGCCAATATCCAGCACCACGCTGTCGGAATGCACCGTGCGCCGGAGCGCTTCACGGTAGGCATTGATCCGCACCTTATCATTGATCATCTCACCATATTGGAGCAGCGATGGGGACATGATGCCGCCTCGATTTTGTCAGGTTTTCAGGTGAAATTGAATGATAACCGACCCGCGTCAAACCGCAACAGCGCGATTTTGTCCCGCTTTCCCGAATCAGGATCGGGCGCCAGCACCCTCCAACTCGCCAAGCGGCATGATTGTGGCAATTGTAACGAGCCGCCTGAATCAGGTATAATTTCCCCGGAGCGAATAAGTCAAGAAGGTTGGCATGGCAAAAAGACCCCCTGTGTACCCCTTTACCGCGATTGTCGGGCAAGACAAAATGAAAATTGCCCTGATTTTGAATGCGATTGACATGCGCATCGGCGGCGTGCTGATTCGCGGGGAGCGCGGTACGGGCAAATCGACGGCAGCCCGCGCGCTGGCAGCGCTGCTGCCTGAAATCGACGTGGTCGCCGACTCGCCGTTCGGGGACGATCCCAATTACCCCGAAACGTGGTCGGATGCGGTGAAAGACCGGGTCGCCAAAGGCGAACAGCTCCCCGTGACCAAGCGCAAAATTTCGTTTATCGACCTGCCGGTGAGCGCGACCGAAGACCGGGTGGTCGGCACGCTGGACATCGAGCGCGCCATTCAGAAGGGTGAGAAGAAATTCGACCCCGGCGTGCTTGCCAACGCGAATCGCGGCATTTTGTACGTGGACGAAGTGAACCTGCTCGACGATCACGTGGTCGATCTTCTGCTGGACTCGGCAGCGATGGGCGTCAACGTGGTTGAGCGCGAAGGCATCAGCTTTTCACACCCGGCGCGCTTTATCTTGATCGGCACCATGAACCCGGAAGAAGGCGACCTGCGCCCGCAGTTGCTCGACCGCTTCGCCTTTTCGGTGGACGTGCGCGGCATCCACGATCCGGGTGAGCGTATGGAGATCGTCGAGCGGCACATCGCCTACGAGAGCGACCCCGAAGGCTTCCGTGAGATCTGGTCGGGCGAGGAAGAACGGCTGTCGGATCAAATTGCCGCCGCCCGCGAGATCGTGGACGACGTGGAATACACGCGCCGCGACCTGTTCACCATCGCCACGCTGACCAGCAACCTGCACATCGACGGGCACCGCGCCGACCTCGTGATCCTCAAGGGAGCGCGCGCCAACGCTGCCTTTCAGGGACGCCACAGCGTCAGCCAGAGCGACATTCTGCTGGCGCTGGAACTCGCCATCCCCCACCGTCTGAAACGCGGTCCTTTCAACGACGCTCAAATGAACATGGCGGAGATGGAACGCCAGATGGATCAGATCGAGTCGGAATGGGGCGAGGGCGACGAAGCGGATCAACCGTCGGATGAAGGCGAAGAACAGGCAGTTAAAAAAAAAGTCCCTCGGTAGCCAACAAGTCCGATGAGGACATGCCCGACCTCGGTCAGACCGATCCTGCCCCGCAGAACCTGTTCGACAACCGGGATGCGTACTGGTGGGAAGGCGGCAAGAAGGTCGAAACCGGCGCGGAGTTCGCGCCGCGCAAGCTGCAAACCACGCTCGACCAGATGACCCGCCGCCAGTCGGGTCGGCGCTCACGCACGCATACCGACCGCAAGCGCGGGCGCTACGTGCAGGCGCGCCCCGCCAACGGCAAGACCGACGACATCGCCTTTGACGCCACGCTCCGCGCCGCCGCGCCCTATCAGCAGGAGCGGGTCGATCAGAAGCGCAAATCCGGCATGGCGTATGCGATCCACAAAACCGATCTTCAGCGCAAAGTCCGCGTGCGCCGCACCTCCAACCTGATCCTGTTCGTGGTCGATGCCTCGTGGAGCATGGCGGTGTCGGAGCGCATGACCGCCACCAAAGGCGCAATCATGTCGCTGCTCACCGACGCCTATCAGCGCCGCGACCGGGTCGGCTTGGTGGTGTTCCAGAAAGACCGCGCCCAAACCATCCTGCCGCCGACCAACTCGGTCACGCTGGCGAAGCAGGCGCTTCAGAACATCCCGGTGGGCGGCAAAACCCCGCTGGCTGCGGGGCTGCTGCTCTCCTACGAGATCATCCACCGCGAGAAGACCCTGCATCCCGACGTGATCCCGCTGATCATTCTGCTGACCGACGGCGCGGGTAACGTGTCTATCGGCAAGGATTCGCCGCAGGAGGAAGCCCACCGGATCGCCGAGCACATTCAGCAGGAAGAAATCCGCACCGTGACCATCAACATGGAACACACGGCGTTTGATCAGGGCTTGGCGGCAAAGCTGGCGGATCGGCTGGGCGGACCCTGCTACACGCTGGCGCAGATGCGCGCCGATACGCTGCTTGAGACGGTGAGAAATGAGATGGATAAGCAGGTGAAGTAAGAATTACCCCTCACCCCGTGCGAACTTCGTTCGCCCTCCCCTCTCCCACGCAAGCGGGGAGAGGGGAGACATCCTGCTTTTCTCTTCCCAAACTCAGGGAATAATTTAATAACCGTCAATCAGCATGATATGAGTTATATAGTCATATAATTGTACAGTGTGGTAGACAGGGCAATAATCGAAGTACCATAGATGATTTATAGAAGTTTATATATGAGGGAAAATAGGCTATGGGAGTATCAATCTCTCTCGGCAATCAGCTAAAGAGTTCTCATAAGAGATGCCAACATCAAAATTCTTGGTTACGATTTATTAAAAAACGATGCAGAAGCAAGATTGCTGATTGCTGTCATTAAGGCATACGGAAAGTCCGCCGCAGGCTTCGTCTACGTTTCTCCCAGTCGCGCAAAAAGCACACTTCGTCCTCCTGATGTGGTTCTGTGTCACCCAGACATAGGCTTGCTGATCATTGAATGCAAAGGTCATCTGATTGACGCAATTCAAGGCATCGAAGCCGGAAGCATTATGATCCGTTATGAGGGGCAAACCAAGCCACATAACGTCGTTCGCCAAGCTGAAGACCAGATGTTTGCAATCGACAACGATATCGTGAAACTGATTCGTGATTGACGGGCAAAACCGCTGACCAATTGTATGGTGGCTTTCCCCAACATCTCGGAATCGGATTGGGTGAGTAAAGGTTATGATAAAGCTCAC
Organism: uncultured Chloroflexia bacterium; assembly: GCA_963814185.1. Taxonomy (GTDB): domain Bacteria; phylum Chloroflexota; class Anaerolineae; order Aggregatilineales; family Phototrophicaceae; genus Flexifilum. The sequence continues at coordinate 3,375,773 of CAWFCF010000004.1, forward strand.
CCCAGCACTCAGTTGTTATTCCAAGAGCAGATTGACGATATTGGGCGGTTGAAGCAGCGGACTGGAAATTTGGTCAAAGAAGGGCTTCAAGCGTCACACAAATCAACACCGCTCACCATCGAGCAAATCGAGGCGGTCTTCCAGGTTTTTGGTAACTCCGACGTAATCAACGAAGCACGGCCACCAAGAGCCTGGGTGGAGGAAAACAAGCTTGGCAGCGAAATCGACGAGATGGTCACGCTTGACAAATATCTTTCAGATGAGCAAAAGGAGTATTCGCGTCTGCCTGCTGGAAAGCATCCACGAGTGATACGCGGAGTTGCGGGCAGTGGAAAATCAATCGTCTTGGCGAACCTTGTTGCAGGCTTTCTACATCGAAAACTGAAGTCGTTGGACGAGGATGCACCACCAGAGATCGCCGCGAACATTGCTGTGATCTGCTTCAATCAGGCGCTCGTCAGCTTTCTAAAGAAGAAAATCCGTATCGCTTACCGCGAACAGACGTTGAACGAAGACATTCCTGCTAGCGTCCTTCTGACGACGTATCTCAATGATTTGATGTGGAAACTGAAAAAGGAATATGGCTGGCCGATTGACTACATCCGTATCAATGATGTTCAAGATAATTCCAAGCGAGCAATAATGTATCGTGATCAGGTTCAGCAATTCGCGTCCACCCAGCCTGACTATTACCATAGTATATGTTTCGACGTTATTTTCGTCGATGAAGGACAAGATATTGAGCCTGAAGAATACCGACTACTTCTCGATCTCATTAAGCCCTCCTCCACCGGTGAAAAACCGCTCATCATTTTTTACGATGATGCACAAAACCTTTATGGGCGTCCACGTCCCGTGTGGCAGGAAATCGGAATCAATGTGGCTATTGGTGATCGTAGCCGCGTTATGCGCGAATGCTTCCGCAATACTCGTCAAATTGTAGAACTTGCCTTCAACGTGCTACTCGGTTCTCAAGCGCCTCCTGATATACGTGTCCAAACCCGCACCTATGCGGACGTTGCTTACTTGAAAAACCAGAACCTCCTTCAGGAAGTTGGCGATCATTTCCGAGTTAACTTTACTGAGCGTGAGTATCGGAAACCAGAAATTCAAGAGTTTCCCTACCGCCAGGCAGAGATTGCTTGGATTGCCTCTGAGGTGAACCGTCTTATCTCAGTGGAGCAGGTACGCCCTGAAGATATTCTAATTCTGTTCTACAGACCCAATAACTTCGATTACAATCAGCTTGAGAGTACAATCCGTGGTCATCTGAATTCGGTACAGTTTATCGAGCCTTTCGGACAAGCACGTGAGGACAAGCAGCAGTATATTTTTCAGGAAGGATATTTGACAATCTCGACTGTATACGGTGCGAAAGGATATGATGCCCCCATTGTATTTGTGGCGGGGACAGATGTTTTCCCACTGGATAAAGAAGGGCGTGCAGCATTTTATGTCGCAGCAACACGCTCAAAACTATTGCTCTACATAACCGGAATACGGAGTAACGATCCGACATTGCTGCAGGAAGCTCAAAAAGTTCTACAAGTTATATAACCAACGGTAACAGGAGCGGCTGATGCCCGATTATCACCTCGCGCAGATCAATATCGGTCGCATTCTCGGCGAAATGGACAGCCCGATCATGGCGGAGTTCAAGAACAACCTCGACCAGATCAACGCGCAGGCGGAAGCATCGGCGGGCTTCGTGTGGCGGCTGACCGGCGACCAGAGCAACGACGCCACCTCGATTCACGTCTACCAAGACCGTTACCTGTTGATCAACATGTCGGTCTGGGAGAACATCGACGCCCTGTTCGAGTTCACCTACAAGTCCGACCACACCGGATTCGTCCGCCGCCGCCGCGAGTGGTTCGAGAAGCTAGACATCCCCATGCTGGCGCTGTGGTGGATTCCCGCCGGGCACGTCCCCACCACCGACGAAGCCAAAGCCAAGCTCGAACACATGGAGCGTCACGGCGTCACGCCGCAGGCGTTCACCTTCAAGCAGCGCTTCACGGTTGAAGCATGGCTGGCACAGAAAGCAGCGGCTCTTGAATAAGTTCGGCGCCATTCTGAACCGAGCGCGTATAATAGGAATGGATCAAAGGTGGAAACAATGAGCGACGTTGAAATCGTTATTCGCCTGCCGGAAGGGTTGGTCAAAGAAGCGCGTGTCTTGGGTGTGCTGTCGAGCGAACATATCGAGATGCTGCTGCGTGCCGATATTCAGGCACAGTTAGAGGCGATGGCAAATGATCCGGAGATTCAGCGAGAACTTGATCAGATTGACGCCGAGTTTCGCGTTACCGAGACGGATGGACTCGACTAACTGTGACGATTCAGCGGGGCGAAATCTACTTTGTCAATCTGAATCCTGTTCAGGGGCGCGAGCAAAGCGGGCAGCGTCCCGTTCTGATTATCTCCTCCGACACGATTAATCGACTCCCGTTGGTTGTTACGGTCGCGGTAGGAACTAAAGGCGAGAACGTACAGCGCGATTACTCGACCAATGTGCGCGTCGCCGCAGCGGAAAGTGGTCTGCCCCTAGAAACCGTCTTTCTATGTTTTCAGATACGCTCGCTGGACGCCAACCGATTTCCGCAAAATCCTGCTGGCAAGCTGTCAGACATTTTCATGAAGCGAATTGATGATGCTGTCCGTTACTGTCTGCAACTCTAGCGAAACAAATTGCCCAACTTAAGGTGATTCTCCGAAAGCTGTCCTTATGCCAACAATCACTGATAATTGCATGATATGCGAGCGGCTCGCGCTGTGGCGCGGGGGGCAAAATCCTTATTTCATCGCCGAGTTCGAGCATTCGATCTTCGTGGTCGCGGATCACCAGTTTTATCCCGGCTACACGCTGATCCTGTACAAGCAGCACCTGCGCGACCTGCATCAACTGCCGCCAGACGTGCAAGCCGGGCTGTTCCGCGAGTTGATGGTCGCCACCAACGCGGTGGTCAAGACCTATCAGCCGGACAAGATCAATCACCTGTCGCTGGGCAACGAGCAGCCGCACATCCACTGGCATATCATCCCGCGCTACCTTTCCGACCCCTTCCACCGGGATCACCCGTTCGCGCGGGCGGCGGAGTTCGACAACTATCGGATTGACGACGAAACCGCGCGCCACATCGCGGCGGATATTCGGGAGAATTTGGAGTAATGGCAGAGATGCCGACCATTGAGGATGCGATCCGGCTGGCGCTGGAGAAGCATCACGGGCAACTCGATAAGGGCGGCGAACCCTACATCCTGCATCCCCTGCGGATGATGTGCCAAATGCAGACCCAGACCGAGCAGATGATCGCGGTGCTGCACGACGTGGTCGAGGACAGCGACGTGACGGTTGACGATCTGCGGCGTATGGGCTACGGCGACACCATTGTCGAAGCCGTCGATCATCTCTCGCGGCGCGACGGTGAAAGCTACGAGGCGTTCATCCAGCGGATCAAGCCGCACCCGCTGGCGGTGCGGGTCAAGCTGGCGGATTTGCGCGACAACATGGACATCCGCCGCGCCGGGAGCGCTGGACGAAAAAGCGCTGGAACGGTTCCAGCGCTATCAAAAAGCATGGTTTGAACTGACCAGTCTATAGAAGGCACGATAATCGTGCCCCTACCGCTCAATCTTCAGCTTGCGCGGGAAGCTGGTCAGCACCTCGGCTCCGGCGTCCGTGATCAGCAGGTCGTCCTCGACCCGCACGCCGCCCACGCCCGGAATGTACACGCCCGGTTCGACCGTGAACACCATCCCCGGCTCCAACAAATCGGTGACGCCCGCCGCGATCTGCGGGATCGGCTCGTGGGTATCCAACCCCAGACCGTGCCCGGTGCGGTGCGTGAAATACTCGCCGTAGCCCGCCGCCTCAATCACGTCGCGGGCGGCTTTATCCACCACCTGCATGGGTACGCCCGGTCCGGCAGCGGCTTTTCCGGCTTCGTTGGCGCGCAGCACCACGTCGTACATCCGCTGCATTTCGGCGGTGGGCGTGCCGAGGCAGAACGTCCGCGTGATGTCCGCCGGATAGCCGTCCACCTTGCAGCCGTAGTCGATCAGCAGGAACTCGTTCGAATTGAGCGCCCGGTCGGTGGTGTGACCGTGCGGGTTGTCGCTGTTGGCTCCGGTCTGAACCAGCGTGCCGAACGCCAGCCCGTCCGCGCCGCCCGCGCTCATGAGCGCTTCCAGCCGCGCCGCGATCTGCTGCTCGGTCATGCCCGGCTCGACTTCCTTGAGCAAGCCCGCCAGCGCCAGTCTCGCTGATGGCAATCGCCCGGCGCATCGCCGCGATTTCGTCGGGCAGCTTGTGCGCGCGGATGCGGATCAGCTCGCGTTCCAGCGGCTTAACCTGAAGCGTCGGGTCGATCTGCTGGAACGCCAGCCACTCGCTGACCCGCATGGTCATGCCGTCGATGCCCAGCGTCTTGCCGCGCAGACCGAGTTCGTCAATCGCCTTCTCGAAGGTGCTCAGATAGCCGTTTTCGTCCGTCCACGCGAAAATCCGCGCTTCGAGATCGGGGCGCTTCATCAGGCTGGGCACTTCGAGGCGCGGCACGATGAACGACAGCCCTTCCCCAGTGAGGAGGGCGATGATCGGGCGCTCGGAGAGGAAATAGTTCAGCCCGGTGAAGTATTTCAGGTTCGACCCCGGCACGATCATCACGGCATCGGCATCCAGTGCCCGCAGCGCGTCCAGCCGACTTCTGTAATCCTGCTCCATTTGTCTGCTCACTTCTGTAAGATTTCCACAAGGGAAACGTGCTATAGAGAGTACGAAGCGACCGAAGGTCGCACGAGTGCTGAGTCAAATCTTCTGCTCAGCTACTCCGCCTTATTGTAGCGAGTTAAGAGAACTTACGCATGAAACCATCGATTTTGTTTTCGCTGCTGGCGCTGGCGCTGATGGCGCTGGTGATCTACCTGGGGATGCGCCGCCCGCCCACTGCCGCCGCGCCCACGACCGTGCCCCAGAGTGCCGCTGCCATCCCCATGCCAACCGTGCCGCCGATCTACCTGACCGTCACCGCGCCGCTGCCCCCAACCCCGACGCCGCCTCTCCGTCAAGCGATCAGCCGAATGGCGCTGCCGCAGAACTACCGCGCTAACTTCGACCTGTACGCGATTGTGGATCGATCCGACAGCGTGACTCGCAAGCTCTACATCAGCCACGCGGCGGTGGACGCGGTGCGCGCGGGACGCTCCTTCCCGGACGGCACCGAGATCATCGTCGAAGCCTATAACGCCCAGCTTGATGCGAACGGTCAGCCGATGCGCGACGCGCAGGGGCATTTGATCGCGGGCGCGTTCGACCCGGAAATCCACATCTCCGAGATGCGATCCGACTGGCAGCCCGCCGACCTGATTCCTAACACCCACACGGGCAGCTTCAACTTCGATGCTTTCGATTTCAGCAGCGGGCAGGAGCATCCCGCCGGACGCTCCGACTGCTTCAACTGTCACCAGAGCGCATTTTCGACCGGATTCGTCTACTCGCTGCGGCTGATCGATCAGTACGCTTTCACAGGTATGACCCAGTATTTCAACTGCCCGCTGCCCGACCGCCTCCCCTGCCCGCTGTAGCGCTCACTCCGGGCGATACGCCACGTTCCCCTTCATGTCGTCGACGAACTCCGGCAGATCGATGTGCCCCAGCAGTTGGCGGATGGCTTGCGCCTCGCCCGTGTGATACCAGTAGTGATAGGTAGTGCGGCGCAGGCGGGTGCCAATCGTCTCGCCGTCTGGATGTCCGGTTACAGGGGTATAGGTGGTGAGCAGCTCGGTCGTCAGCGAGTCGAGAAACGGATCGGCAGCTTCGGTGATCGCGTGCCACGCCTGCCACATTTGATCGAGCGGCGGCGTGCTGGGAGGTCCGCCGCTCGCCGCCAGTTGGTTGACTTCCGGCACCACGATTTTGCCTGCCGCCTGCGTCAGCCAGTAAAGCTGTTCCTGCCACGCCATGTGACCGATGATCCAACTGATGCAGTTCATGGGCATGAAGCGGCGGCGGGCTTCTTCGTCAGTGAGTCCGTCAAGCCCGATAATAAATTCACTGCGGGCAAAACGCAGTTGATCGACCAGTGGATGCGCCATGTTACGCCTCCTGAAGTTGAATATATGTTCTATTTATAGCATCGCTGCCGGGAGAACGCAATCGACGTTTAGTCCAGCCACAGCGCACACTGCTGCATGGTCGCGGGGTCTGCCGGGAGGTAGTAAATGATGCGGAAGCGCCGATCCCACGCGAACGGCTCGGAGGTCAGGCGAAAGCGCAGCCGCATCCCATCAGGCAGCGCCAGTTCCAGCAGCACCAGCGGGCGCGCCGCGATCTGCACGTCGCTGACTTCGCCGCCCGTCCAATACTGCTCGAACAGCGGACATTCACGCCGCAGATCGTCGATCAGCGGATCATACCAGCGTTCACCGCGAAAGTGGCGCATCTCGTAGCGCAGCGCGCGAATCTGCGCCGGGAAAAAGGTCTCTGGGTTGGCGATCCGGGGCGTGATGCCATAAGCGGGATCGAACAGCAGCTTGATCATGGATCGCGGCGGCGAAACGGCGTCGATCCCGAACAGCCGCGTGACGAAGCGGTTCCAGATCAGCAGGCGATGGGTGCAGTCGAGCAGGTAGACCGGAAACACCGCCGCGTCCAATTCCGGCTTGCAGATCGCCACCGCCGCGCGGATTTCGTCGTCGTCGGGCAGCGGCGCATCCACCAGATAGCCGAACAATTCGAGGATGTCGCGCCTATCGGTATAATGCGCGCCCAGCGCCGCGAGGATGCGCTCCAGCGTGTCGCGCTCCGGGTGCCTGACCTTGCCCGACTCGACCCGCTGCAAGTAGCCGATGCCCAGACTCGCGTCGAGTTCGACCTCGAACTGAGACTTGCCGCATTCCTCGCGCAGCCCGCGCAGCCGATTTCCGCCGGGCGACCCGCTTCTTTTCATGATTCGACTCTGGAGTCAATGACGATCCGCTTCATCGACCCTAGAATAGCATAAGTGATGGTAAGCGGTGAGATCATGAGCGAAATCGAACTGAAGGGCTATGCGCCCGGCGCGCTGGGGCGCATCGTCGAGCTTCACGGAAGTTATTATCATGCCAACTGGGATTTGGGGCTGTATTTCGAGGCGAAAGTCGCCGCCGAACTCGCCGCGTTTCTGAGCCGCTTCGATCCCGACCACGATGGCGCGTGGTTCGCCTACCACGACCATCAGGTAGTCGGCGGGATTTTCATCGACGGCAGCGACGCCGACGGCGCGGGCGCTCGCCTGCGCTGGTTCATCGTCGATCCGGCGTATCAGGGTCAGGGAGTTGGCAGCCGCTTGATGGACGCCGCCATGAGCTTCTGCCGGGCGAAAGGCTTCCAGCGGGTCTACCTGACCACCTTTGCGGGCTTGAACGCGGCGCGTCACCTCTACGAGCAAGCCGGATTCCGGCTCTGCGGCGAAGTCGATGCGACCGAACTTACGGGCGATGCCTCGAAGCTCGAGCAGGTGTTTGAACGCATCTCCTGATGGTATGTGGTTGGCGCCCAAATAGGTTATAGTAAAAGGATTGAGGTTCGAGGACTGAGAGAAAGCAGTGGAAAGTTAAAGGTTAAAAGTTAAAAGGAATATCGCTGATCGGTTCGTCACTTTTAACTTTCCACTTTTAACTTTCAACCCTGTGATCTTCAATCAGCACTCAATCCTCAGTCCTATTTTTCACGATACGGGCGAAACTCATGGAACTGAAAGCCAATGAATTCAGTCAGTCGGCAGTGATCGCGCTTCAGGACATCACCCTGCAAACCGCGCTCGACCGGGGCACCGGCAACGCCGACGGTCGCCGCCGACAGGTGATCGGCGAGCTGCCGCAGGCGCAGGCGCTCCGCCAGCAGGGGCGCGGCGCTCGGCTGCGCGCGCTCCACGATCTGCCGGAGCTGCTGGAGCAGATGGAAGCCAACCTGATCGCCAACGGCGGGCACGTGCTTTGGGCTGCCGACGCCGCCGAAGCCAACCAGCACATCATCGACATCTGCCAGCAGCACAAGCTGAAGCAGGGCGTCAAGAGCAAGAGCATGGCGACCGAAGAAATCAACATGCACGAGGCGCTCAACGCCGAGGACATCCACGTCACCGAAACCGACCTCGGCGAATACATCGTGCAGATCAGCGGCGACCATCCCAGCCACATCATCATGCCGGTGATGCACCTGACCAAAGAGAAAATCCGCGACCTGTTCGTGCGCGAACTGGACATGCCGCCCACCGATAATGCCAACGAGATGACCGCCTTCATCCGCAGGCGGCTGCGGGGCGAATACATTCACGCCGATTTCGGCATGAGCGGCGGCAACTTCCTGATCGCCGAGACCGGGACGGTGGTGATCGTCACCAACGAGGGCAACGGGCGGCTTTCGACCAGCGTGCCGCGCGTGCATATCGCGGTGGTCGGCATCGAGAAGATCATCCCCACGTGGGAGGACTTCGCCACGCTGATCCAGATGCTCCCGCGCAGCGCGACCGGGCAGCGGCTCTCGGTCTACGTCAACGGCTTCACCGGACCCGCGCGACCGGACGAGCCGGATGGTCCCGACGAGTTCTACCTTATCCTGCTGGACAACGGTCGCAGCGGCATCTACACCAGCGAATACACCGAAGCGCTCGCCTGCATCCGCTGCGGCGCGTGCCTGAACGCCTGCCCGGTCTACCAGAACGTCGGCGGGCACAGCTACGGCTGGGTCTATCCGGGACCCATCGGCGCGATCATCACGCCGCTGCTCAAGGGCAAGGAGAACGCCGAGCCGCTGCCCTTCGCCAGCAGCCTGTGCGGGGCTTGCAAGCAGGCGTGCCCAGTGGACATCAACATCCCGGACATGCTGCTCAAGCTCCGGCGCGACTTGGAGGGCGAACAGGAGCCGATCTGGAAAGCGGCGATGAAAGCCTACGGCTTCAGCTTCAGCCATCCGCTGCTGTTCGAGATGGGCGGCAGAGTAGCCAGCCGCGCCAGCCGCGCGATCAGCGGAAGCAGCGGCGAAGGCATCCCCAGCGATCTGCCGCTGCCCTATCCGCTGAACGGCTGGTCGCAGAGCCGCGACTTCCCGCCCTTCGCCGAGCAGTCCTTCCACGATTGGTGGCGGAAGCATCGGAAGTAGCGAACAGCGATGCGGATTGATTGCTACGAACAGGTGGCGCTGCGGCACGATTTGTCGGACTATGGGCTACAGCGCGGCGACATCGCCACGCTGATTGAATACGTGCCGCATCCTCACGGCGGCGAAGAAGGCTGCATTCTGGAAGTGTTCAACGCCGTCGGCGAAAGTATCTCCGTCGTCACCGTCCCGGTTTCAGCAGTCGAGCCGCTCCACGCGCACGAAATCCTGAGCGTCCGCCCGCTTGCTCCCTAGCACATGCGAAATCGGCTTCAACATCGGCATTCTGGTGGTCGCCGGGCTGGTCGCGCTGATCACGTGGGTGCGGCTGCGCCCGTCGTGGGCGCGAATGAAATAACCCGCCAATTTGGTTTCACCCCCCGCTCGCATCGGCGGTATACTAGGGCGAATTCGCTCACCGCGAAAGGCTAAAAGTGATGCCGTCATCCCGCGAGACCATCCTCAGGAAGCTGCGCTCGACGCGCCGCCCCTTCGAGGATGCGCCGCCGCGTCCCCATTCCTACCTGAACGTCACCGTGCAGGACGACCAATCGCCGGAGGCGCTGCTGGCGCGCTTCACCCAAGAACTAACCGCGCTCACCGGGCAGGTATTCCCGGTCGAGGGCGACGACGGCGCGCGCGATCAAGTGCTGAAGCTGCTCGCCGACCATCAAGCCAAGTCGATTCTGGCATGGGATTTCGCCTTCATCCCGGTCGAAGGGCTGGAGTCCGCCATCCGCGACGCCGGGATCGAGATCATCCACCCGGAGACGCGCGACGAGATGCGGATGGAGATGCTCACCCTCTGCGCCGAAGCGCAGGTCGGCTTGACCGGAGCAGATGCCGCTGCCGCGACCACCGGAACTCTGATCTTCACCACCGGCGCGGGCAAAGGGCGGCTCCCGACCGTACTGGCGCCCGTCCACATCGCCGTGATCACGCTGGATCAAATCCTGCCGCGCTTCGAAAGCTGGGTCGCGGCGCAGCGCGAGCGTGGGCTGCCCCTGCGCGAGAGCGCCAACTTCTGCCTGATCACCGGACCCAGCCGCACCGGAGACATTGAAATGGAAATGGTGCTGGGCGTTCACGGACCGGGAATCATTCAGGTGATCGTCAAGCGCTAATCTGACAACTCCTTTGCTGAACCTTAACAATTCCCCTGCATAATCATCGCAACATTCACAGCGCACAGGAAAATCAGCATGAACAACTTTAAGGGACTGTTTCGTCACGCCTCCAACGCGGTCAGCTTTGAACCCGGTCAGGTGATCTTCAGCGAAGGCGATCCCGGCGACGTGATGTACATGGTTCAGGAAGGCGAAGTCGAGATCGTCGCGCATGGCAAGCTGGTCGAAATCGCTGGCGAGGGCAGCATCGTCGGCGAGATGGCGCTGGTCGACAACGAGCCGCGCAGCGCCACCGTCACTGCCAAGACCGAAACCAAGCTAGTTCCGGTTGACCAGAAACAGTTCAGCTTTATGGTTCAGGAAACGCCCTTTTTTGCAATCCACGTCATGCACGTCATGGCGGATCGGCTGCGCAAGCGGCGCGATTGAAACGTTTATCGCTTTCTCAGAGACTGATCGGAGTAAAGACCATGCCCGAAAATGCCGAGCCGCAGTATCTCTATCTCACCACGATAGGACGGAAATCGGGCAAGCCGCATTCCATCGAAATCTGGTTCGTGGAGCGGGAGGGTCGTTACTACGCGGTGTCGGAAGCGGGCGAGCAGTCGGACTGGGTGCAGAATATCGCCAGCCAGCCGGAGGTGTCCTTCAGCATCGGCAGCCGGGACGCTCCCTTGATCAACGGGACGGGTCGGCTGCTCGAACCGGCGCAGCAGCCGGAACTCACCGCTGAGGTATCCGGGTTGATGCAGAGCAAATACGACTGGGGCGAAGGCTTGATCGTCGAGCTGACGCCCGGCAGCCCGTAAAGGTCTTGTGTCTCAGATCAGGGAGCGAAAAACATGGCAGGGTTGGATGGCAAAGTCGTGATGGTCACGGGCGCGACCGGGAACTTGGGGCAGGTGGTAGCGCGCAAGTTCGCGGCTCAGGGTGCGAAGCTGGTCTTGGTCGCGCGCAGCGCCGACGACCTCAAGGCGCTGGCGGACGAACTCGGCGGCAACTCCATGACCGAAGCCGCCGATCTGGGCGATCCGGCGTCGGTGGATGCGCTGGTGCAGCGGGTCGAGGGGCGCTTCGGGCGCATCGACGTGCTGGCGCACACCGTCGGCGGCTACGCGGCGGGCGAGCCGGTTCACGAATCGGGCATCGACGTACTGGAGAAGATGATCGGCTTGAACGTGCGCCCGCTCTACGTGACCGCCGGGCGGGTCGCCAAGTCGATGGTGGATCGCGGCGAAGGCGGCAAGATCGTGGTGGTGCTGGCGAAGTCCGGGCTGAAAGGCAGCGCCAACAACGGCGCTTACACCGCCAGCAAAGCCGCCGCCCAGCGCATCGTCGAGAGCATGGCGTTCGAGCTGCGCGACAAGGGCATCAACGTCAACGCGGTGCTGCCCAGCACCATCAATTCGCCCGCCAACCGCAAGGATATGCCCAACGCCGACCCCGCCAAGTGGGTCACGGCGGGCGACGTTGCCGACGCGATGCTGTTCCTCGCCTCGCCGGAATCCAACAAGATCAACGGCGCGAGCATCGAGGTCTACGGTCGCTCGTGAGCGACGGTGCATTTTGGGTAGTAGTGAAGATCGAGGACATGCTTTTTTAGGGGCGCGGCGTGCCGTGCCCGTTATCTCCCCCCAATTCACTACGCTCGCATTTGCCCCGATTGTTACAGCCGCGCTAGAATAGCTTAATCGCGGGTTCGGATTAAGGAGCGCCACCATGACTTTCTCGACCTTGCCTCGTCGGGTGTGGGGGGTCGCGCTGCTGCTCACCGCCGCGCTGAGCGTCGGCGGGGCGGCGCTGGCGCAGCCTTCCGCCGGGCAGATCGCCTTCTCCACCACCCGCGACGGCAGCATGGAAATCTACCTGATGAACGCCGACGGCACCGATCCGGTGCGGCTCACCGACGACCCGACGGGTCCCTTCGTCAATGCATGGTCGCCGGATGGTCAGCACATCTCCTTCGTCTCGAACCGCGACGGCAACTCGGAAATCTACGTGATGGACGCCGACAGCTCCAACGTGCGACGGCTGACCGATAACCCGGCGCACGACATCAATTCGGCGTGGTCGCCCGACGGCACTCAGATCGTCTTCGCCTCCGACCGCGACGGCAACCTCGAAATCTACGTCATGAACGCCGACGGCTCGGATCAGCGCCGTCTCACCAATAACACCCTACTGGATACCTCGCCGGTTTGGAGTCCCGACGGTCAGCAGATCGCCTATTTGACTCAGAATGCCGACGGTCTGGTGGCGGACGTGATGAACGCCGACGGCTCCAACCCGCATCGGCTGATCGCCCAGCCGCGCATCATCGCGTCGGTGGCGTGGTCGCCGGACGGTCGGCAGATTGCCTATGCGTCAGGACTTGCCACCAGCGCGGACATCTACGTGATGAACGCCGACGGCTCCAACGTCCGCCAGCTTACCCACGATCTCGGCGCGGCTGACCTGCCCGGCTGGTCGCCCGACGGCAGCCAAATCGTGTTTTCGGCGCAGAATAACGGTCATCAAGACCTTTACGTGATGGACGCCGACGGCTCCAACCAGCGCCGCCTGACCAGCGATACCGCCGACGGCGTGAACGGCATCTGGCGACCGCAGCCGGGAGTCGTCGTAGCAACTGCCGAAGTCACGGAACCGCCCACTTCGCCGACACCGACACCCACCACCGCGACTGTGACTTCGCCCCAGTCGGTCAACCTGCGCAGCGGCGCGGGCACCAGTAATTCGGTAGTCTCGGTGATTCCCAGCGGCGCGACCGTGACCGTGATCGGCTTCAGCCCGGATGCCTCGTGGGTTCACGTGCGGCTGGACGATGGGCGCGACGGCTGGGTTTCCGCCCTGCTGCTTCAGATCAACGTGCCGTAGCTAGAGGCTGCTGAAAAACGCCCACACGCTGGTGGAGGCGTCAATCTGATTGTTGGCGCGGGTCGTCCGCCCGTACCAGTCGTGCCCGCCTCCGATCACCGTCAGCATCTCGACCGGCGCTTGGCAGCCCGCGTAAGTCGTGACCTCGATCAGGTCGGACTGCTGGGTGACAGTCGGCTCGGCGGCGCAGCCGTTGTAGCTTGCCCACTGCGCGGCGGTCGCCGGAGCGGAAAGCACGTCGCCGCGCCCGCCGAAGAATCCGACCCCGCCGCCCTCGTAAGGCACCAGCGGATCGTTCGTGCCGACGATCATGTGCAGCGCGACCGGCTGCGAGGGCACGCAGGTCTGCGCCAGCGTCACGGGCAGATTGCCGACCACTGGCGCAATCGCCCGGATTTTGTCCGCCAGTTCGCACGCCAGCCGATAGGACATCATCGCGCCGTTAGACACGCCCGTGACGAACACGCGGCGGCTGTCGATGCTATATTCGCTGCTCAACTGGTCGATCAGCGCGCGGATGAAGCCCACGTCGTCGTGACTGGTGCGGCTGCCGATCTCGCGGCTGTCGTTCCAGCTTCGATCCAGTCCATCAGGATAGACGAGGATGAACCCCGCCTGATCCGAAAGATCGGTCAGTTGGTTGCCGCGTGAGAACTGCCGCGCGCTCCCGGCGCCGCCATGCAGCGCCAGCACCAGCGGCGCGCCCGGTTGATAGGTCGCCGGGACGTGCAGCAGATAGCTCCGCACCACCCCATCCACCGTGATCGTCCCGCTGACTAGGTTCCCGCTGGCAGACTGCGCCCAAACCACCATCACCCCTGAAGCGGCGATCACCACCAACGCCAGCACCCATTTCATAGCTGCTCCTCTCTCCAATAGGTTGATTATGGGCGAAACTTGTCACCGATTGATGTTCAAGACGTAAATCTTTTGCGGCGAGCGAAAGTTAACCTGCGGTTCTTGACCGCTCGGCTGCGTTGGTTTATACTGATCAATATATGCGTATGCAGGCATATATTGAGACCAAGTATCAAACAGAGAAGCCAAGCCAATGGCACAAACCTATAAAGTCGAAGGGATGGACTGCGCCGACTGCGCGCGCACCATCACCAACGGCGTCAGCAAATTCCCCGGCGTGCAGAACGTCGAGGTGGATTACATCGGCGGCACCCTCAAGTTCGAGGGCGAAGTCGAGCGCGAGGCGCTGCGCCAGCGGGTCGAAGCGCTCGGCTATCATCTGGCAGATGAATCCGTAGGGGCGGGTTTGAAACCCGCCCTTGCCACCGAAAACGGCATCATCGCCTTCGCGCGCTACTTGCTCGGCGAGGACGAAACCCGCCTCGCCCTAATCGGCGGCGCGATCATCCTACTGGGCGTGCTGGTGTCGCTGCTGCGCGGCGACCTTGCCTCCGCCCTCTACGTGATCGCCGCGCTGGTCGCGCTGTATCCGGTGGCGCGCAGCGGCGTCAACAACCTGCGCATCAACCACGACTTCAACATTAACTTGCTGATGACCATCGCGGCGGTCGGCGCGCTGCTGATCGGCGAGACGCTGGAGGCGGCGACGGTGGTGTTCCTGTTCGCGGTCGGCGAAGCGCTGGAAGGCTTCAGCACCAGCAATGTCCGGCGGAGTATCCGGTCGCTCATGACGCTGGTTCCGGCGACCGCGGTTCGCCTTCGCAGCGATGGTCAAGAGGACGTGATCCAAATTGACGCATTAGCGGAAGGGGACCTGATCGTCGTCAAGCCCGGCGAGCGCCTGCCCGCCGACGAAATCATCGCCACCGGAGAGAGCGGCATCGACCAGTCTCCCGTAACTGGCGAGAGCGTCCCGGTTTACAAGCAGGTCGGCGACGAGGTGTTCGCCGGAACCATCAACGGATCGGGCGCGCTGGAAATCCGCGTCACCCGGCGCACAGAGGACAACACCCTCAACCGGATCATCCGGCTGGTGGAAGAAGCACAAAGCGTTCGCGCGCCCAGCCAGCGCATCGTCGACCAGATCGCCCGCATTTATACGCCTGCCGTTACTCTGATCGCCCTTCTGGTCGCTGTCCTGCCGCCGCTGCTGTTCAATGCCCCCTTCTACGACGCGGACGGGATACACGGCTGGCTCTACCGCGCGCTGTCGCTGCTGGTGATCGCCTGCCCCTGCGCGCTGGTGATCAGCACGCCCGTCACAGTGATCAGCGCAATTGCCGCCGCCGCCCGGCGCGGCGTACTGATCAAGGGCGGGGCGCATCTGGAAACATTGGCAGGCGTGCGCGCCTTCGCCTTTGACAAAACCGGGACGCTCACCACCGGCAAGCCCATCGTCACCAGCACGCGGGCGATTGACTGCGAATCCGGGCAGCCCTGCTCGCGCTGCGACGACGTGCTGGCGCTCGCCAACGCGGTCGAGCGGCGGAGCGCGCATCCGCTGGCGCGGGCGGTGGTCGAGGCGGCGCAGGGGCGCGGGCTGGACGCGGTGTATCCGCCCGCCGAAGCGGTCGAGTCGCTGGCAGGGCGCGGGGTTCAGGGGAAAATACGGGGCAAGCTGGTGACAGTGGGCAGCCATGCGCTGTTCGACGCCGAGCATCCGCACGACGAAGCCTTCTGCGATCTGGTGCGAGAGGCGGAGGCGCGCGGCGAAACCACTCTGCTGCTGAGCGTGGGCGAGAACGTGCGCGGCTACATTGGGGTGGGCGACGTGACGCGGGCGGAAACTCGCGGGGTGGTGCATCAGCTACGGGATATGGGTGAGCAGACGATCATGCTCACGGGCGATCATGCGGCGGTGGCGCAGAAGATCGCGGGCGAGATTGGGATCGACGACGTGCGCGCCGATCTGCTGCCGGAAGATAAAGTGACGGCGGTGCAGGGGCTGATGCGCGACTATGGCAGCGTGGCGATGGTCGGCGACGGGATCAACGATACGCCCGCGCTGGCAGCGGCGACCGTCGGGATTGCGATGGGCGGCGCGGGCAGCGCGCAGGCGCTGGAAACGGCGGACGTGGCGCTGATGGCGGATGACCTCACCCAACTTCCATTCGCGCTCAAGCTGGCACGGTTCGCCCGGCGCTTGATCCGCGAGAACGTGGGCATCAGCTTCGCGGTCAAGGCGGTGTTTCTGGTACTGGCGCTGTTCGGCGCGACCTCGCTGTGGATGGCGGTGCTGGCGGACATGGGCACCGCGCTGCTGGTGACGCTCAATGGGATGCGGGTAGGAAGAAACCTCACCCCCAACCCCTCTCCATAAGAGAGGGGCGACCCGCTCCGGTGTGTGGCGGCGTTGCAATTCGCCGCCGCGATCCATTACACTGAAGGCATCTCGTTGCGCCGGAGCAGTACATGGCTCACGTTTTCATCAGCTACGCCCACGAAGACCGCGACTACGCCCGCAAGCTGGCAGATCATCTGATCGCCAATGGTTTCGACGTGTGGATCGATGATCGAATCGATTTTGGCTCGCGCTGGATACGCGCAATTTTTAAGGCGATTGATGATTGTGATGCTTTTATCGTGATCATGACGCCGAGAGCGTATGAGAGCGAATGGGTCGAGAATGAGCGCCTTTATGCCAAAAAACGAAAGAAACTAGTATTCCCGCTACTGCTTGAAGGTGAAGCATTCGCTGATCTGGGCGCCATACAGTATTACGATGTAGATGGAGGAAAGCTACCTGAGCAAGGTTTCCTCGACCGGCTGGCACAGTTCGCGTCGCGCAGTGTAGCAACTGGACGTGACATCGTTTCAGGATTCACGAAAGCGAGAAAACAAACCTCTCACGATGCTGTGTCCCAAACAACGTCATTCCGGTTGCGCAACAACCAGATTATTTTCACCAGAAATTTTGCTAATAACGCCGGGTGCAACTGGCAAGGAATTGGTGGGCAGGTGCTTGATCTGAATGGCGAGCCTTTACTTGATATGCAAGTCCGTGTTGTAGGAGCAGGGGGGACAGAGAAGTTCGCTATAAGTGGTTCGAATATTCTGTACGGCGAAGCAGGGTGGGAAATACCCCTTAATTCGTATCCGACCAACAACAGCTATCTCATCGAGTTATATTCCCAAGATAGGACCAGAATTTCACCGCAATTCACAGTGACTTTCCCATCAGATTGTGATTCGAATCTCGCGTTAGTTGTCTTTGAACAGCGGGGCTAAATTAGTGAGGTCGGTTTTTGTTTCACACAGTAGGGGCACACAGCCGTGTGCCCCTACCCATGCAGCGTTACACCACGATATTCACCTTCGGCTCGACGTTATTCGCGCCGCGCCCGGCAATGTAGATCACGCGCTTGGGCGGATTGCCGTCCAGCACGCGCTTCGCGCCGCCGCTCGCCAGCGCCAGCGACTTGGCTTCGTCCTCGCTGATGTCCACCGAGACTTCGATGCGATCAATCGGCTTGCCGTTCTTCATCACGACTAAGGTGGTCACGTCCTCGGCGGCTTTGGCTTCGTCGTAGCGGGGCCACGCCTGCTGGTGGATGCTGTACGCGCCGCCGACCTCGTCCCACAGTTCCTCGGCGATGTGCGGCGTCACCGGAGCCATCAGCAGCAGCATGACACGGATCGCTTCGCGCCACGCCTCCGCCCCAATCTTGCCGTCGCGGACGGCAGCCTGCACCTCGTTCTTCAGCACCATCTGCGCGGCGATGGCGGTGTTGAAGCTGAAGTTTTCCAGATCGCGCGAGACTTTGCGGATGGTCTGGTGGACGACGCGCTCAACGTGGCGCTCGACCTCCGGGTCGCCCGACCCGCTTGGCGCGCCCGCCATGACCAGCTCCCACACGTCTTCCAGCCAGCGGCGGGGTCCCTTGATGCCCTTGCTGTCCCACGGCCCGCCCTTCACCCAATCGAAGCCGAACATCAGGTAGGCGCGTACGGTATCCGCGCCGACATTTTGAACCCAGTCATCCGGGTTGACCACGTTGCCCTTGCTCTTGGACATACGCTGGATTTCCAGATGGTGCTTCAACTGGCTGACGCTGTTCTCGCCGGGGATGCCGGGGATGCTGATCTGCGCATCGGGCACGACCTCGACGGTGCGCAGGCTGCCGCCGCCCACATCCACCGTTAACAGGTTCTCGGTGCGCTTGACGATCTCGCCCATCAGCGCGCCGGACATAGCGTCTTCCGCCGTCGGCGCGAAGCCAGAGGTGAGCTGCGCCATCGCCACCGGATCGGATTCGTCCGCCGTATCCGCGTCGATCACGTCTACCACGTCGGCGAACAGCTTATTGGCGCCATCCCAGCGACCGCTGGCACGGATGAAGTCGCCGCCCCGTTCCTCACCCAGAATTTGCCCCTGATTGCGCAGCAACAGCCACGGCTCACCCTTGTTCAGGATTTCGGGGTCGCGCCCGTGCTGCTCCATGATGCTCTGGGTTTCCTCAAACATGCCTAATTCGCGCATGGCTTTGGCGAACCAGCGCCCGTAGAGCAGATGCAGCGTGGCGTGTTCCGCGCCGCCGGTGTAGGTATCGACCGGCAGCCAGTAAGCGGCTTCTTCGGGATCAAATGGAGACTGGTCGTCGTGCGGACTCAGGTAGCGATACCAGTACCACGACGAACACATGAAGGTGTCCATGGTGTCGGTTTCGCGGCGGGCGGGTCTGCCCTGCAAGTCGCGGGTGTTGACGAACAACTCGCTCTGCGCCAGCGGATTGCCGACTCCGGTCATGATCACGTCCTCCGGCAAACGGACGGGCAGTTGATCATCGGGGACGGCTTCCAGCGTGCCATCCTCGCGGTAGATGATCGGGATGGGCGATCCCCAGTAGCGCTGGCGGCTGATCAGCCAGTCGCGCAGGCGATAGGTGACGGCTTCCTCGCCGATGCCCTGCCCCTCCAGCCAGTCGATCACCGCGCGGATCGCCGGGTTCTTGCGCCCCTTGTCGATGGTGGCGGGCGTGCCGTTGAACTGCGCGCTGTTGACCATCACGCCCGCGCCGGGGTAGGCTTCGGTCATGGTGTTCGGATTCAGGGGGTCGCCTTCCGGCTGAATCACCACGCGGATCGGCAGACCATATTTGCGGGCGAAAGCGTAGTCGCGCTCGTCGTGCGCCGGAACCGCCATGATCGCGCCGGTGCCGTAGCTGATCAGCACGTAGTCGGCGATCCAGATGGGGATGCGCTCGTGATTCACCGGGTTGATGGCGTAAGCGCCCGTGAATACGCCGGTCTTTTCGCGCTCGTCGCTGGTGCGCTCCAGTTCGGTGGCGCGCGCCGCCTGCTCAACGTACTCCTCGACCGCTTCGCTCTGGTCGTCGGTGGTGATCCCGCTCACCAGTGGATGCTCCGGCGCCAGCACCATGAAGGTCGCACCCCAGAGCGTGTCCGGTCGGGTCGTGAAAATCTCAATCGGGTGATCGCCCTTCTCGGTATGGAAGACCACGCGCGCGCCTTCGCTGCGCCCGATCCAGTTGGTCTGCATGGTCTTGATCGGATCGGGGAAGTCGATGTCGGGATATTCCAGCAGCTCGTCGGCGTACTTGGTCATGCGGAAGAACCACTGGGTCAGCATCTTCTGGATCACGGGCTGCCCGGTGCGCTCGTCCTTGCCGTCGATCACCTGCTCGTTCGCCAGCACGGTTTGCAGCGTCGGCGACCAGTTGACCAGCGCCTCGCTGCGATACGCCAAGCCGCTCTGGTAAAACTGCTTGAAGAACCATTCGGTCCAGCGATAATATTCCGGCTCGCAGCTTACGGCGGAGCGCTCCCAGTCGAACATGGTGCCCATGCTGCGCAACTGCCTGCGCATCCGGTCGATGTTGGCGTGCGTCCACGTCGCCGGGTGGATACCGCGCTGAATGGCGGCGTTCTCGGCGGGCAGCCCGAAGGCGTCGAAGCCCATCGGGAACAGGACGTTGTAGCCGTTCATGCGCATGTAACGGGCGCGCGCGTCCGACGGGGTCATGGCGAACCAGTGACCGATGTGCAGGTCGCCGCTGGGATAGGGTAGCATGGTCAGGGCGTAATGCTTCGGCTTGCTCCAATCCACTTTGGAGCGGTAGAGCTGATCCGCTTCCCAGCGCTGCTGCCACTTGGGTTCAATCGACTGGGGGTTATATTTGGGTTGTTCGGTCATATTTTCCTCAAATTCGGGTAGGACTGAGGAGCGAGGACTGAGGACTGAGAAAAACGAGCGCGCTAAAAGTTAAAAGTAGAAAGTTAAAAGTGGCAAGCCAAACCGCGGCATTCCTTTTAACTTTTAACCTTTAACTTTTACTTACTTTTCTCTCCGTCCTCAGCACTCCATCCTCAGCACTCAACACTCGGCACTATAATAACAAAAAGACACAAGCACGGGCACCGTCTCCGGCGCTGCGCTTGTGTCTCCGACTGATTTGGATCGGTCGGGGAACTGCTTCCCCTTAACGATACGGGTCGTCGTATCTCGGTGGGCGCTGCGACTGTACCGGGATAGGAATCGGTACGCGGACGGGCTTCGCGGTCGGCTGTGGATTCATAAGTCGATCCAGATCATCAAGCAACCCACGAAGGCGCGCTACCAGATCATCGAGAAAATTTCGCTTTTGCTGAGCCACGACTGTTTCACCTTTCTGACCAATCGCCAAGCGAGGGGGTGGAAAAACAAAACCCCTTCATTGCATCAATTGCAGTGAAGGGGCGTTTGTGGACCTAAGGGGATTCGAACCCCTGACCTCTTCAATGCCATTGAAGCGCTCTCCCAGCTGAGCTATAGGCCCGTTTGGTTTGTGAGAGCGCATTTTAGCCGTTCCAGAGAACAGTGTCAATATCTAGGATAAGACGGTTTTTCGAATCTGTATATAGCCCAATAAAGATTTCTAACACAACGCTTAGATCATTGCATTGCGTATGACATTGCGTAATTAGCCGCCGAAGATGGCGGACACCTCGACGACTTTTTGCCCGAAGACTGCCGAGGTGAAGGTCTCGCCCACCCCGAACACGCCGTGCAGGACAAATCTGCCTTCGTTGAGATACCAGACTTCCACATAGCGGGCTATCGGCTCGACCATCCAGTATTCGCGCACGCCGTACTTTTCATAGAGGCGGAACTTTTTGCCTTTGTCGCGCAGCGCGGTCGAAGGCGAAAGCACTTCAACGACCAGATCAGGTGCGCCGCGCCAATAGGCATCGTCCACCAACATGCACGAACTCTCCGTACCGATCCACATCACATCCGGCTGAACGACGTTGGTATCATCCAGATAGACATCAATCGGTGAGACCCGGATTTCGCCGGACGGAGCGGTACTCTCGACATATTTTGCTGCTTTAAAAACGGTATTCTGATGACTATCTCGCGGTGCAGGCGCCATGATCACCTCTCCGTCGATGAGTTCAGTGGGTTGATTCAACTCTGGAAGCTGGAGAAATTCGGCGGCAGTCATTTTAGTTTGAACAGCCATCGCACAATCCTTCTGCTGGACTTAATCGCTATTATACCCGACGCGCGCCAGCATCTCTTGCAGGGTTTCGAGCGGCAAGCCGACCACGTTGCTGTAGCTGCCGTCGATATGCGCGACCGGGTGAAAGCCTTCGTGCTGGATGGCGTAGCCGCCCGCCTTGTCGAACGGGTCGCCGGTGGCAATATAGGCGTCGATTTCGGCGGCGGTGTAGTCGCGCATGGTGACGGTGGTGCGGGTGAGTTCGGTGAGAGTCTGCGCCGAATCCAGCAGGGTCAGCGCAGTGCAGACCACGTGGTCGCGCCCGCGCAGACGGCGCAGCATGTCACGGGCGTCGGCGGCGTCGAGTGGCTTGCCCAGCACCTCGCCATCCAGCACGACGGTGGTATCCGCCGCCAGCACCAGCGACCGCCCCGTCAGGCGAGCGACGACGGCTTGGGCTTTCTCGATGCTCAGGCGGCGGACGTAGGCGTAGGCGTCCTCGTCCGGGCGCTGAGTCTCGTCGATGTCCGATTTCACGACCGTAAACGCGATCCCCAGCGAAGCCAGCAGCTCGCGCCGCCGGGGAGAGCCTGAAGCAAGCACAAAAGGCATCGGCTAGGCGCTCGGAATCACGCCAAGCTGCTGCATGAGCGAGAACGCGCCGATCTCCGCCCAGCGCTCCTTGATCTTGCCGTTCTCGAATTTGAGGATGTCCATGCCGGTGACGTGAACACTCTTGCCGGTCGCGGGGATGCCCATCATTTCCCCGGTCTGAGTGCCATCGCCGTGCCAGCTTAAGTAGGTCAGGTCGCCCTCGGCGACCACGTCATCGACGATGACCTTGAGGTCGGGGAAAGTGGAGCGGAACATCGCCAAGACCTGCTTGTGCCGTTCCAGCCCCGGAGTCGACGCAGGAAAAGGCGTATGCTCGACCAAATCGGGCGCGATCAACTGGTCGGCGAGCGCGGCGTTGCCTTCGCCCCACACCTCCGCGCTGAAACGCCGGGTGACTTCCCTGTTGTGAGCTTCATCAGACATTGCAATCTCTCCCAAGAACAATACCGAGTCCATAACCGTGTCCGCTTGATTGTAACGGGAGTTGAGCGAACGAATCAATTGGCGACGCCGGGCTGATAGGCAGTGTACGCGATCACCGGGAGCGCCGAAGCGCCGAGCCAGTGGTCAATCACCTGTTTAGTCGCCGGAATCTCGTGATCCGCGCCGAGCGGGGCAATCGCTACGCTGCGGATACTCTCGCGGCGGTAATCGCGCGCAAGGGTCATGATCGCCGCCTCAACGAAGCGCAGACGGGTCGCGCCGACCGGAGTCTCGCGGACGACCATGAACGCCAGCGCGGGCTGAGTCTCGCGCCAGAACCAGAGAGCGCCGGGCGCGATGCGCCCCTGATGGCAGAGCTTGCCGTAGCTGGCGAAGGCGGCGGGATAGCGGGTCAGGAGCGCGGTCGCTAAGGGCGTGGTTTCGGTGCGTCCGGCGGCGTTCATGCCAAAGGCGAGAAATTGCTGGTGGGTCAGGAGTGGATCGCCGGAAAGGTAGGTGAGGGGCATCGCATTAGGGGGCAGGTTTGAAACCTGCCCCTACAGGGTACTAGGAAGCGTTGGAGCTGGTGAGTTCGATGCGGATGCCGGGACTCATGGTTGAGGTGATGACGGCGCGGCGCATATAAATCCCCTTGACGCCCGCAGGCTTGACGCGGTTGACCGCCTCGAAGATCGCCTGCGCGTTTTCGAGCAAGCGCTGCGGCTCGAAGCTCGCTTTGCCCACCGGAATGTGCAGGTTGCCGGTCTTGTCATTGCGGAACTCGACGCGACCCGCCTTCAGTTCCTCCACCGCGTGGGCGAGGTCGGCGGACTGAACCACCGTGCCCGCCTTCGGATTGGGCATCAAGCCGCGCGTGCCGAGGATACGACCGAGACGACCGACTTTCGGCATCATGCTCGGCACGGCGAGGGTGGCGTCGAAGTCGAGGAAGTTTTCGGTCTGGATGCGGCGGATCACTTCGTCGTCGGCAATGATGTCGGCTCCGGCGGCTTCGGCGGCGCGGGCGTCTTCACCTTCGGCGAAGACCAGCACGCGGACGGTCTTGCCCAGTCCGTGCGGCAGCAGGACGGTGCTGCGCACCTGCTGGTCGCTGTGACGGGGATCAATGCCCAGATTGAAATGCAGCTCGACAGTCTCATCGAACTTGGTGTTCGCCATGTTCTTGACCATGGTGACCGCATCGCTGAGCGGGTAATATTTCTGGCGGTCGAAGGTCTTTTCGAGCGTCGTGAAGCGCTTTCCGTGTTTCGCCATTGCATGTACTCCTGTGGTTTAAGCGGGTGACGATCACCCTCCCACGAACGAAAAAAGAGAGTTAAAAGTCGAAAGTTAAAAGTTGAAAGGAGACCCAGCCCACTCTCTTTTAACTTTCACCTTTTTACTTTCAACTAATCGGTGACTTCGACGCCCATCTGACGGGCGGTGCCTTCCAACTGCCGGATGATCGAGTCGAGGTTCTGCGTGTTCATGTCCTTGCGCTTGACCTCGGCGATTTCCGCCAACTGCTTGCGCGAGACCTTGCCGACCTTTTGCGACTGGGGGACGGGCGAACCCTTGTCGATCCCGGCGGCGCGCAAAATCAGGAAGGTGCTGGGCGGGCTTTTCAACTCGAACCGGAACGAACCGTCGGTGAAGATGGTGATCTCCGCCGGGATGATGTCGCCGATGCGGGTGGAGGTGCGCGCGTTGTACTCCTTGCAAAACGCCATCAGGTTGATGCCATGCTGCGCCAGCGCCGGACCCACCGGCGGCGCAGGATTGGCTTTGCCTGCGTTCAACTGCAAGGTGACGACTGCCTTGACTTTCTTTGCCATCGTGTGTTTCTCCTGTGGTTTAAGCGGGTGACGATCACCCTCCCACGAACGATATTGAGCGGTCAGCGATCCACAGTCCGCTATCGGCAAGAACCGGAGCGAACCGCGAATGGCGAAGCGCAGATTGCCAGCTAGACTTGTTCGACTTCGAGGAAACCCAGCTTGATTGCGGTGCGGCGACCGAAGAAGTTGACCGTGACCCGCACCTGCGACTTCACGGAGTCAATCGCATTGACGACGCCCGGAACGTTGTAAAGCTCCTCGTTGACGATTCGGACGCGCTGTCCGATGCGGAACGGCGTCATTTCTTTCTGTGAGATTGCCATGTGTTGTTATATCTTCTCTACTTCTAGGAAATCCAGTTCGACCGGGGTATCCCGACCGAAGAAGTTCACCATCACGCGGACTTTCGATTTGTCGGGGTCGATTGCCGCGACCATGCCGGGGAAGTCGTTAAACGGTCCGCTGATGATGCGCACGCGCTGCCCAACCTTGAACGACACCTTGACCTTCGGCGCCTCGTCGGACATGCGCTCCATGATCTGCTTGACTTCTTCCGGTCGCAGCGGGGTCGGATCGTTGCCCATGCCCACAAACCCGGTCACGCCGGGCGTGTTGCGGACGACGTACCACGAGTCCTCGTCCATCTTCATTTCGACCAGAATGTAACCGGGGAACACCCGCTTCTCGACGGTCTTGCGCTTGCCGTCCTTGACTTCGATCTCTTCCTGCGTGGGGACGATCACGTCGAAAATCTTGTCGCGCATCCCCATGGTTTCAATACGCTGCTCAATGGCGTGGCAAACTTTTTTTTCGTAGCCGGAATAGCAGTGAACCACGTACCACAGCTTCTCGCCAGAGGCTTTGACCTGCGTGTCATCCTCCAGAATGGGAGCCGCGTTCTCGTCGTCCGTGCCGTCGTCCAGATAAACGGGTTCGGCATCGTAATCTTGATATTTCGCGTCGTCAGCCATCAGCCATAAACTCCTCGAACTACCGGCGAACTCATAAGGAAGCGCGTCGGTTTATGTAGCGGAAGAAGAACAAACCGCCGACAATGGCGATCAGCATCACCGCCAACAGAATGATCGGGCTGCCCAGTCCAATACGGAACAACTCGGTGAAAAACAGGCTGATCGCGCCCAGCACGAGGGACGAGGCGATCAACGTCACCATCACGATGATAGTCAAGCGCTGGGTTTCATCGCGGGTGGGCCAGACCACCTTGCCCAGTTCGGAGCGCACACCCTCGATATACTCGCGGGCGCTGCCGAGCGTGCGGGTGACGGCATTGCCGCGGTCTTCCTCGGCTTCCTGCAAACGGCGTCGGCTGGGGGTGGCGCGTCCCTTGCCGACCGTGACGCTGCGATCTTCATCCTCAGACGCTTCCAGTTCGTCGTCTTCCGGTTCTTCGGGGCGGTTGCGCGTGAGCAGGGAGCGACGGCGACGCCCGGTCTGCTCCTCGTCCCCTATCGTTTTATCGGTTGACATGGGTTACTCCTTATCAACGCACGCCGCGTTGGTTATCTGCGGTTATGAAAGACACCGCCGCAAGGGGCGGTGTCTTCAGGTGTAAGCAGGGGCACTAGGACTTGAACCCAGAACGACGCTTTTGGAGAGCGTTGTGTTACCATTACACCATGCCCCTAAATGGAAGCGCCACAGTTTTATTGTACTATGGCTTGGTTCATCGGGTCAATTACTTCGTCTCGCGGTAGATCACGTGACGACGGACAATCGGATCGTACTTCTTCAGTTCCAGACGCGCCTGATCGTTGCGGCGGTTCTTCTGGGTGTAGTACATGTGACCGCTTTCACTGCTGCGCATCTTGACCAGAATGCGGTTGCCTTTTTTCGCCATGATTTGCTTTCCTGACCCTCAAAATGTCGAGTTGAAAGCCCCAAATCAGATTTGAACTGATGACCTTACCCTTACCAAGGGTACGCTCTACCGACTGAGCTATTGGGGCACTTCCAGCGAACCGATGTGGTTCCGGTTCTGTGGGCCGGGAGGACTCGAACCTCCGAAGGGCTTAGCCCGGCGAGTTTACAGCCCGCTCCCTTTGCCGCTCGGGACACCGACCCCTAAGGTTGTAGACTGCCCAAGCCGCCGAAGAGGCTCGAACTCTTAACCGTCCGCTTACAAGGCGGATGCTCTGCCATTGAGCTACGGCGGCGTAGAGAGCATTCTATCACGCCATTCCGCCGCGCATCAAGCCCGCTTTGCAGGGGAGACAAAGCAACGCCATTGTAATGGACGGCGCGGGGCTTGTCAATGCGAAATCGGCACATAAACTGAACCGCCAAGATGCCAAGAACGCCAAGAAAACGATCACAAACTCAACGCAAAGACGCGAAGGCGCGAAGCTGAGTATTAGAACCCGCCCTGCAATTCGACCAGCGCCAGCGCCTCGTCGAGCGTGGGCATGTCGTTGGCGCAGCCCTGCCGCGTGACCACAATCGCGCCGGTGGCGTTGCCCATCCGAGCGGCTTTCGCCCAGCCCCAGCCTTGCAGATAGCCGTAGATGAACCCGCTGGCGTAGGCGTCGCCCGCGCCCAGCACGTTCAGCACCTCGATTTGGAAGGGGGGCGCGTCGAACACCTCGCCGGACTTGGTGTACACCCGCGAGCCATCGCCGCCGCGTTTGAACACCACCGCCTTACGCACGCCTTTCAGCAGCACCGCAACTCCCGCGTCGGGATCGTCGGTTCCGGTCGCCGCCCTGATCTCGTCCTCGGTGCCGACGGCGATGTCACAGAGCGGCAGGGTCACGCGGGTGGTCACGCCAAAGGCGCGAGGGTCGTGCCACTGATCGGGGCGGTAGTCGAGGTCAAGCACCACGTCGGTGCCCGCGCGGGTCGCCTGCTCCGCCGCGAATTGAGTCGCGCTGCGGCTCGGCTCCTTCGACAAGCCGGTTCCGCTGATCAACAGCAGGCGGCTGTCAGCGACCGGAGCCGCCAGCACGTCGTCGATCTCAAGCTGGATGTCGGCGTTGTTGTCGCGGTAGTAGATCAGCGGGAAATGATCGGGCGGCTGGATGCCGAGCAGCACCGCGCTGGTGCGTCTGCCCGGCTTGGTGACGGTGAACTGCATCTCGACGCCTTCGCGGTTCATAAAGTGGCGGATGAAATCCCCCACGCGGTCATTGCCGAGTCCGGTCAGGAGCGCGGATTTCAGCCCCAATCGGTGCGTCCCCACGCTGATATTGAGTGGGCAGCCGCCGACCAGCGCGGCAAAGCTGGTGATCTCCTCGAACGGCGCGCCCACGTCGTTGGAGTAGAGGTCAATCGAACTGCGTCCCATGCAGAGCACATCATAGGTGCGAGGCATATCGGGTTATCCTTGAGAAATCATCGGGTCGGAACAAATCACTATTTAGGTGAGAGACGATTCGGTGCGGGCGGGTCTAAGCTTGCAAAGCAAGCACACCCGCCCCTACGGGTCGATTGGATCAAGCATAATACCGACCCAGACCCGGCGCTAGGTTTCGACGTATTCGCGGCGGACGCGCTCGGCGATTTCCATCAGATTATCGGGATCGTAGTCTTGCATGTTGACTTCGTACCACAGCGCCGCGAACAGGATCGCCAGCGCGTGATCGTAGCGGGGACCGGGCGGCTCGTCGCCGCAGTACACCACGTCGATGCCGGGCATCTCCGGCACGTCCAGCAGCAGGCTGACTCCGGCGATGTAGCGCGCCCAGCGCGGCAGCGGGCGGCGGTGAACGGTCTGCTTGAGTTTGGCGCTCTGGTAGCTGAAGGTGGTTTTTCCGCTGCCATCGGCGGTGCAGACGGTGCAGTAGCCCTTGCCGTTGAAACTCGCCACCGCCCACATCTCGCGGTCGGGGGCGCGCACGACGATGCTGGGCGAGGCGTCGGGGAAAGCCTGTTCAAACTTCGCTAACAGTCGAATGGGGGGATCATTTGGTGCGTTCAATGCTGCTGCTCCAGTCTACAACGCCATGAATTTAACATAAGAATCTGGTACAATCGAATCAGTTCCTCAAAAGCGCGGGCTATGAAGACTCTTTTCACGAAACTGCCGTTGATTTTCAGCTTTTTGCTCATCGGCGCGGCGCTGCTTGCGCCCCTGGAGGCGCAGGATGCCGACTGCGCGACGGTGCTGCAAACCCGCTGGGCGGACGCCAGCAGCGCCTGCATCAACCAGCCGAGCGGCTACGTCTGCAACGGCGGCGATCCACCTGCCGCCGAGCCTTCCGGCTTGGTGAGCAACTCGCTTGCGCCGCTGGGCGCGTTGGTGGACGTGACCGCCGTCCACGCGATCCGCACCGCGCCGGTCGCGCCGGAGAGCAACAGCCTCGGCGTCGCGTGGCTGCGGCTGCCTGCGCCGCTCAACCTCACCATGCTGATGATCGGCAACGTGACCCTGTTCGACGTGACCCCGCCCGATCTCCCGGCGTGGACTTCCAGCGTGATCCAGACCAGCACCGCCCTGCCCGCCTGCGCCGCCGCGCCGCGCAACCTAGTGGTGCTGCAAACCAGCAGCGAAACCCGGCTCACGATCAACAGCGTGTCGCTGGATTTCACCGGGACGGTGCTGGTCGCCACCGACGACACCAGCACCATTTTCATGACCCTCGAAGGGCAAACCTCGGTGCTGGCGATGGCGCAGCAGCAGACCGTGCCGCCGGGCGAGCAGGTGAGCGTCGCGTATCAAGCGGGCAACGTCTCGGCAGCGGGCGCGCCGCCGGGATTGGCGATTCCGCTGGACAACTCTTACCTGAACAATCTTCCGGTGCCGCTGTTCGACCGCCCGCTGATTCTGCCGCAATCCGGCTTCGCCAGCACGCAGGGCGCCGTCAATTTACGGGTCTCGCCCGACCTGTATTCCAGCGTGATCACGCAGGTGCCGGGCGGGCAGCCGCTCACGGTGCTGGGGAGCAACCCGGATCAGACGTGGTACAACGTTCGGCTGGGGGATGGTCAAACCGGCTGGATGCTGGCGGAACTGCTGGCGAGCAACATCGGCGCGATCACTACCACCTACTCGCAGACGCCGCTGCCGCCGCAGCGCTACGGCGACCTCGGCACGCGGGGGCGGGTTCACGCGCCCAACGGCGTGAATCTGCGGCGCGGACCCGACGTGACCTTCCCGGCAATCGGCATCATCGCCGACGGCACGCTGGTCGATCTGCTGGCGCGCAGCCCCTATCAGAACGGCTGGATTAAGGTGGACGACAACGGGACGATTGGCTGGCTTTCGCTGCTGACGCTGGAGACGCAGGCGTATCTGGACGCGCTGCCGATTGATTACAACGCGCCGCCGATGCCGACGCCGACCGTGATCCCCGGATCGTTCGGGAATGCGTACCCCGACCCAAATGGGGAGTAGAGCATGATTTCGCAGCGTAGGGGCGTTCAATTGAACGTCCCTACGTTCAGCCAAGTTAGCTTACCGGGGTTGGGTTGCGGACAAAGCCGCTCTGGTGCCAGTAAGGATAGGTCTTGGGCATGGTGCTGGCAGCGTCCAACTTCGCCATCTGCTCCGGCGTCATCGCCCAGCCGATTGCGCCGAGATTCTCCTGAAGCTGCGCCTCGTTGCGCGCGCCGATGATCACGTTGGAGATGCTGGGGCGCCGCAAGACCCAGTTGAGCGCGATTTGGGTGACGGTCTTGCCGGTTTCCGCCGAAATCTCGTCCATCGCCTCCACGATGTTGTAGAGCAGTTCGGGGCGTTCGGGTCCCTCGCCGCCGCCCTGCTTGAGCCTGCCATCCGGGAGCGGCTGGTTGCGGCGATACTTGCCGCTCAAGCGCCCGGCTGCCAGCGGACTCCAAACAATCGTCCCAATATTCTGGTCGAGCGCGAGCGGCATCAATTCCCACTCGTATTCCCGCCCCACCAGCGAATAATACGCCTGATGCGCCGCGTAGCGCGTCCAGCCGTAGCGATCCGCGAGGGCGAGCGACTTCATCAAATGCCAGCCGGAGAAATTCGAGCAGGCGAGGTAGCGCACCTTGCCGCTCTGCACCAGCGTATCGAGCGTGCGCAGGGTCTCCTCCAGCGGGGTCTGCGCGTCGAAGCCGTGCAGGGTGTAAATGTCGATGTAGTCGGTGTTCAGCCGCCGCAGGCTGGCTTCGCAAGCGCGCAGCAGATGGAAACGCGACGAGCCGACCTCGTTAGGGTGGTCGCCCATGCTGAAAGTCGCTTTGGTCGAGATAATCACCTGCTGGCGGCGGCTGCCAACCGCTTTGCCGAGAATTTCCTCCGATACGCCGCGCGAGTACACGTCGGCGGTGTCGAACATGGTCACACCCGCGTCGAGGCACATATCCACCATGCGAGTCGCTTGTTCGACCTCGGTGTTGCCCCATGCGCCGAAGAAATCGCCCCTGCCACCGAAAGTCCCGGTGCCCAAGCTGAGTACCGGAATTTTTAAGCCGCCAATTAACCGATGTTCCATGTCAGCCCCTCCTGTGCTTGACCGAATGTTCGCGGATCATAACGTCTGTTGGACGCCGTGAAAATGACCAATTGGATTTATGTAAAATCCGAAATTTGTAAAAATGCAGCGGTGTTAGTCTAGCGCCCCACCTGTTTCTATGATGCAATAAACTCATAAAAGTGCCACGAATAAAGGAGAGCAATGGAGCAAAATCCGGTGGTTGCCCTGTTTCTCGCGCTCGGCGTGATTCTGGCTGCATCGCGCATCGGCGGGGCGATTGCGCGCCGCTTCGATCAGCCGCGCGTGCTGGGCGAATTGATTGTGGGCGTAATTCTCGGTCCGACGGTGCTTAATCTGCTCCAAGCCCCGATCCTGAACGGCATCGACCTGCACGACACGATTGGCGAATTTGCGAATCTGGGCGTGCTGCTGCTGATGTTCATCGTGGGGCTGGAAGTGAACGTGAGGGAATTCGCGCGGGTGGGCAAGCTGGCGGTGCTTGCCGGGTTCTTCGGCGTGGCAGCAACCGTGATCCTCGATATACCGCTGGTGATGCTGTTCGGCTACACATGGCAACCCGCGCTGTTCGCAGGAGTCGCACTAGCCGCCACCTCGGTGAGCATTTCGGCGCAGGTGCTGCTGGAACTGGGCTTTCTGCGAACAAAAGTTGGCAACGCGCTGCTGGCGACCGCGTTGATCGACGACATACTGGCGATCCTGCTGGTATCACTGGCAGTTGCCGTCGCGGGTCACGGCAGCGCGGCAGTCTCGGTTGACCTGAGCGCGCTGATGGTGATCGTGGTGCGAATGGGGCTGTACATCGTGGGCGCTTTCCTGTTCGCGTGGTTCATCCTGCCTGTGGCGGTCAACTGGCTGAGCCAGATGCCGACGGTCAAGCAGTCCTACGGGATTCCGGCGGTGGCGCTGCTAGTGGCGCTGCTGTTCGGTTGGTCAGCCGAGACCTTAGGCGGGGTCGCCGCGCTTACGGGCGCGTTCATCGCCGGAGTCGGCTTCAGCCAAGCCCGCGATGATGTGCGGCGCGAAGTCGAAGGGGCGACCAGTTCCATCGCCTACACCTTCCTCGTGCCGATCTTTTTCGTGAGCGTAGGGCTAGAGACCAACTTGCGCAGCCTGCCGGTATCCGCGCTGCCGCTGGCGCTGCTGCTGCTGCTGGTTGTGCTGATCTCCAAAGTCGGGGGCTGCGGATTGGGCGCACGCTGGGGCGGGTTCAATCCACGCGAATCGCTGCAACTAGGGGTCTGCATGATCCCGCGCGGCGAAGTGGGGCTGATCGTCGCCTCGCTCGGTCTGTCGGTGGGCGTGTTTCAAGCGGATCAGCCGCTGTTTGCGTCGCTGTTTCTGGTCATTTTGCTGTCGCCCGTCATTACGCCCATTCTGGTACGCCAAGTCTTTCGCGGAGAGCAAAGGGAAACCAGATGAAACTCGTGATCTTGATTACGGCGCAGGTCGAGGACGGCTTAGACATCGCGCAGGCGTGGCAGGAGGCGGGCGCGCCGGGTGTCACAATTGTGCCTTCCTACGGCTTGCACAGCTTACAGAGTGAACTCCGCTCCGGCTCGGTGGAACTACCGCGCATGGTGGTGTCGATGGGCGCGGCGATGGCGGCGCTGCTGAACAGCGCCGAACGCCGCAGCGAGATCATCCTCTCGGTGGTGGAAGACGATCTGGTCGAAGCGCTGGTCGAGACGGCAAATCGCGTGCTGGGCGACCTGACCGACCCGAATCACGGGATTCTGTTCTCCGTCCCGCTGGATCGCGCGGTCGGAGTGCGGCGTCACGACGGCTCGTAGGCTTGTCACCGGAATCAATTCTGGTATAATTTGGGGCAGTTCTTTGGGGAGTTGCCAAGCGGTAAGGCAGCGGCCTTTGGAGCCGCCATTCGTAGGTTCGAATCCTACCTCCCCAGCTTGATAGGAGTTGATTCGAACATTCTCTGTTCCAGGCGGCGGGGTATCACCCTCGCCGCCTTGCTTGTCTGACCGCTGCTGCTTCTTGCATTGTTCCCCTTGCCGCGCTTCCAGTGTACGGATTTCATCCGTCAGTTCTTTGAGGTAGGCAAAGGGTGCGCGCAGTTCCAGATGTATCTTTCCCTCAGGGTTTACGACAACCCGTTCAACAACGTGACGTAGCAACTCTTTTTGATCGCCGCGTTGCAGCTCATTATACAACGTTCCAATTCGAGCGATGATTTCCAAGGCGATTTCAAGATTATCGACATGTGCCTCATGATCTAGACTGAGCGTTTCCAGCGCTCGACTCGCTTTGTTGCGCCGATCCTGCCACTCTGCCCAAAGATCGTCCCACACTTCCTCTGAAATCTTTCTCGACGCCAACAACCGCGCCATGCGCGCCTCTTCTTCGTCTATTGCTTTCAACGCCGCTTTGAGGCTCGTCCGCTCATCTGGGCGATTGCCGCCCAGTTTTTGGCTCTTGTGCAAAAGTTGTGCTGTTGACGAAGAATTGACCTTTTGGGCGAAGGGTCAAAACTCATGTCGAATATTATGCATCTCTGCTTGCCCGGGTGCAGCGTCAACTCAATCACGGAGGATGAGGGTGAATTGTGGATCGTGGCCCATACAACCAGCAAGAGTGGCATCTGCCCGAACTGCCGACACAGATCGGGCAGAATTCACAGCTATTACACGCGCTCCATAAATGACCTGCCGGTGAGTAACCGGTCGGTCCAGCTGCAGCTTCGCATCAAGCGGTTTCGCTGTTTGTTTCTCGAGTGTCGTCGCCGCACCTTCACCGAAGCAATCCCCGGTTGCCTGGTCGCCTATGCCCGACGCACCCCGCGCTTAACGTGTGCGCTGTGGCATATCGGTCAGGTTGCTGGCGGTCAAGCTGGAGCCCGGTTGGCGACTTGCCTGCGAATGCCAACCACCCGTCACACCTTGCTTCGCTTGCTTCGGCGGCAGCCGTTACCGGAAACGGAGATGCTGCACATCATCGGCGTCGACGACTGGGCGAAGCGCCGCGGCCAAACCTACGGAACGATTGTCGTCGACCTGGAGCGCCACCGCGTGGTCGACTTGCTTGCGAATCGCGAAGCGGAGACGCTGACAAAGTGGCTCTCCAGTCAGCCCAATATCCGGATTGTCGCTCGTGACCGCTCTTTGGAGTACGCCAAGGGAATAACTGGCGGCGCACCTCCGGCTGTTCAGGTCGCCGACCGCTGGCATCTGCTGAAAAATCTGTCGGAGGCAGTGGAGCGGGCGCTCCAGGATCTGCTGCCTGCACTGTTGAAGCAGACACTGCACCAGACGGGTTCCGGTGACCGACCTCGCGCAAATTTCCCGCGATCCCAAGCCGAAACCACGAAGCGACAGCACAGTCGTCAACAGCGCCTTGAGACCTACACCCGCATCCAATTCCTCAAACAGCGCGGCCACGGGATGCGGCGCATCGCCCGAGTGCTGGGACTGAGCCGAGGTCTAGTCACACGTTACTACAAGGCAGAAACTTTTCCAGAACGCAAGTCACATTATGTCCCCAGTCAGCTCGACCCCTATCTGGGCTATCTGGAGCAGCGCGTGGCCGAAGGCTGCTGGAACAGTCCGCAACTGTGGCGCGAGATTTGTGCGTTGGGGTATCCCGGACGTCCCAGTCAAGTCACCAAGTGGGTGCAGGGGCGACGCAGAAACTCGCCCGTTGCTTTCGCTGGAACTGAACGTTCCAATGATGCGCCGCTTCCCTTCGCGCTGCCTCCGCTTCCGACCTGCCTTCATCTACTCACCGCACAACCGAAGCGCTTGTCGAGCGAAGAGCAGGTTCGATTGGCGCAGCTTCAACAAATCCCTGCCATCCGTACTCTGTTTGACTTGGAGCAAGCGTTTGCCCAGATCGTGCGGCAGCGTCAGGCGGAACGGTTCGATGCTTGGCTA
Organism: uncultured Chloroflexia bacterium; assembly: GCA_963814185.1. GTDB lineage: Bacteria > Chloroflexota > Anaerolineae > Aggregatilineales > Phototrophicaceae > Flexifilum. The sequence goes on from CAWFCF010000004.1 coordinate 3,410,455, forward strand.
GCGGACTGCCACGAACTCGAGTATGGCTGCGTTTCAGCGCTTTGCTACATCTCTCAAGCAGGACTATGCGGCGGTCAAGGCGGCGCTGGAACTGCCCTGGAGCAACGGGCAAACGGAAGGACAGATTCACCGACTCAAAATGCTCAAGCGCCAGATGTACGGACGTGCTCACTTGGATCTGCTTCGGTTACGGCTACTTTACGCTCCGGCGTAGCACAACTTTTGCACAAGAGCCCAGTTTTTGCACCAACTCGTGAGTGTAAGCGGTGCGGATTAGCGGCAGTAGATCAGGATCGACCTGAATGCAGTTGATTTCCTCTGCAACTTTTCCATCGATGTCACAGCAGAGAAAACTGACACCGCCCTTTGCCGCAATACGATAGTATGGTGTGCCGCCGCCGGACCGGCGGGCGTTGGACGTTGATCCAGTCAAACGGACAAGTTTCTCGCCCTCTCGTTGCTTGAAGAATAGGTAGCCCCCCCGTATTTGCGAGCAATGAAAAGTGAAGTCTAGCCGACCGCCGCGAGCGCGAATGCGACGGGTGACTGCCCGCCAAGCGCATCATGTGGGCGATCCTGGTTGTAGCGATGCCGCCAATCCTCTGTCAGTTGCCTTACCTCCTTGAGCGAGTGAAACAAATAGAGATCGAGGACGTCTTCGCGATAGGTGCGGTTGAAGCGCTCGATGTAAGCGTTCTGCGCCGGTTCCCGGGTTGGATGAAGTGCAACAGTACATCATGTTCTTGTCCCCATTGCATCAAGGCGGTGGAGATGAATTCCGGTCCGTTGTCGATTCGAATCCGCTGCGGATAGCCTCGCCAGTGCGCCACCCGCTCCAAAACGCGCACGACCCGCTGACTGGGCAGAGACGTGTCTACCTCAATCGCCAGTGCCTCCCGGTTGAAGTCGTCAATGAGGTTCAGCGTCCGAAAGCGCTGTCCACTCAGCAAAGCGTCATGCATGAAATCCATCGACCAACATTCATTCGGTTGTTTCGGTTGCTCCAAGACTTCTGGAAAGCGCTTGGGCAGTCTTCGCCGCCGACGAATTCTCAGGTTAAGCTTCATGGCACGGTAGACTCGATAAACCCGCTTGTGATTCCAGCGATGACCGTGATTGCGCAGCCAGTAGTACATCTTACTGAAGCCCCAGCGCGGCTGCGCCACTGATAATTGCTGAAGCGCTTTCACCAGTTGCTGGTCGTCACGCGGCTTGGGCTGGTAATGCTGCACCGACCAATGAATGCCGATAATCCGGCAGGCACGACGTTCGCTCACTGAGTGCTCCTGACGCACTTCAGCCACCAGCTCGCGTCGCCGCCCTGCCGTCAGAGCTTTTTTTCCACTATCTCCTTGAGGATCTGGTGGTCGAGGCTCAACTCGGCATACATCCGCTTCAACCGCTGGTTCTCGGCTTCCAGTTCGCGCAGACGTTTGATGTCTGCGCTTTCCCTCCCCCCGTACTTGGCTTTCCAGTTGTAGTAAGTCGTTTCGCTGATCCCGTACTGGCGGCAGACGTCGGCAGTTTTCATGCCGGAATCCGCCTGCTTGAGAATTTGCACGATCTGGTGTTCCGAAAAGCGCGATTTCTTCATCTGGAGTTCTCCTCATTCGTCCTAGTTTACCGGAAAACTCCACTTTTCTTTGCCACGGTTTTCGGGCTCTTGTGCAAAAGTTGTGCTACGCCGGAGCGTAAAGTAGCCGTAACCGAAGCAGATCCAAGTGAGCACGTCCGTACATCTGGCGCTTGAGCATTTTGAGTCGGTGAATCTGTCCTTCCGTTTGCCCGTTGCTCCAGGGCAGTTCCAGCGCCGCCTTGACCGCCGCATAGTCCTGCTTGAGAGATGTAGCAAAGCGCTGAAACGCAGCCATACTCGAGTCGTGGCAGTCCGCTAGCCAAGCATCGAACCGTTCCGCCTGACGCTGCCGCACGATCTGGGCAAACGCTTGCTCCAAGTCAAACAGAGTACGGATGGCAGGGATTTGTTGAAGCTGCGCCAATCGAACCTGCTCTTCGCTCGACAAGCGCTTCGGTTGTGCGGTGAGTAGATGAAGGCAGGTCGGAAGCGGAGGCAGCGCGAAGGGAAGCGGCGCATCATTGGAACGTTCAGTTCCAGCGAAAGCAACGGGCGAGTTTCTGCGTCGCCCCTGCACCCACTTGGTGACTTGACTGGGACGTCCGGGATACCCCAACGCACAAATCTCGCGCCACAGTTGCGGACTGTTCCAGCAGCCTTCGGCCACGCGCTGCTCCAGATAGCCCAGATAGGGGTCGAGCTGACTGGGGACATAATGTGACTTGCGTTCTGGAAAAGTTTCTGCCTTGTAGTAACGTGTGACTAGACCTCGGCTCAGTCCCAGCACTCGGGCGATGCGCCGCATCCCGTGGCCGCGCTGTTTGAGGAATTGGATGCGGGTGTAGGTCTCAAGGCGCTGTTGACGACTGTGCTGTCGCTTCGTGGTTTCGGCTTGGGATCGCGGGAAATTTGCGCGAGGTCGGTCACCGGAACCCGTCTGGTGCAGTGTCTGCTTCAACAGTGCAGGCAGCAGATCCTGGAGCGCCCGCTCCACTGCCTCCGACAGATTTTTCAGCAGATGCCAGCGGTCGGCGACCTGAACAGCCGGAGGTGCGCCGCCAGTTATTCCCTTGGCGTACTCCAAAGAGCGGTCACGAGCGACAATCCGGATATTGGGCTGACTGGAGAGCCACTTTGTCAGCGTCTCCGCTTCGCGATTCGCAAGCAAGTCGACCACGCGGTGGCGCTCCAGGTCGACGACAATCGTTCCGTAGGTTTGGCCGCGGCGCTTCGCCCAGTCGTCGACGCCGATGATGTGCAGCATCTCCGTTTCCGGTAACGGCTGCCGCCGAAGCAAGCGAAGCAAGGTGTGACGGGTGGTTGGCATTCGCAGGCAAGTCGCCAACCGGGCTCCAGCTTGACCGCCAGCAACCTGACCGATATGCCACAGCGCACACGTTAAGCGCGGGGTGCGTCGGGCATAGGCGACCAGGCAACCGGGGATTGCTTCGGTGAAGGTGCGGCGACGACACTCGAGAAACAAACAGCGAAACCGCTTGATGCGAAGCTGCAGCTGGACCGACCGGTTACTCACCGGCAGGTCATTTATGGAGCGCGTGTAATAGCTGTGAATTCTGCCCGATCTGTGTCGGCAGTTCGGGCAGATGCCACTCTTGCTGGTTGTATGGGCCACGATCCACAATTCACCCTCATCCTCCGTGATTGAGTCGACGCTGCACCCGGGCAAGCAGAGATGCATAATATTCGACATGAGTTTTGACCCTTCGCCCAAAAGGTCAATTCTTCGTCAACAGCACAACTTTTGCACAAGAGCCGGTTTTCGGGGATGGTTACCACCTGACCTACACCCGGAAAGTTGAGCCATTCGAGTGAGAGTCGTCAAGTTTTGCCATACAACGGCGATCCGCTGCGAAGCAATGCTTTAGCTGCTTGCACTAAAGTCAGAATGATCCTCGTGATCACTTTTCCCTCACGTCCGATCCCAAAGTGATCGTGACACCCACGAAAACTCCGCTACTCTCAAAGCAATCCATTCGCTGTACGCCGTGCGACAAGTCTCAAAAATCGCCGCAAAAACACAGATATGGCATTCTGCTGTATCGTAGGAATAAACGAGCACGAGAAGGAGATAATCAATTATGACCTCTCACCGTATTCGACCATCCACACGATCCGCTGCCCCTCAGCCTGGTTGGGCAGTCTATCTGCGCACCAGCAGCGATGAGAACCAGAAACCGGAGTTGTCCCGCGCTCGCCAGCGCTTTCTGATTGACACCAACGTCCTCCAGCGGTCCGACCTGCCACTGATAGAGGAATAACCCGATGGACCCTGATGACCGCGTGCTGGTCGCCCTCTCCTTCACCCTTGCTCGCCGCGAGTCCGCCCTGCTCGGCATCCGAGTACGAGGCGGGCTGCAAGCCAAGCGGCAAAGCGGCGGCTATGTCAGCCTGGCGCCGGACGGCTACCGCAATGTCGAGGGTCGTACCGAATTGAGCCAGAAGCACGACTTGGGACGCTTCAATCATTGGATCGAACCCGACCCGGAGCGTGCGCTCATCTGGCGCGAAGCCTGGGATTTGCTGCTCACCGACCAGGTGACGCTAGGTTGTGTTGACATTTGATGTAAACTGGTCGGATGACAAACGTGAGATTGCAAGACGACCCATGGATGAAACTGCGGGATTTTTTGCGTGCCGACCCGCGAGCGTATGTTGGGAAGGAACAAGAGTGCCGCCAGTTCGTTGAAGCGGTGATATGGGTCGACCGGAGTGGAGCGCAGTGGCGTCTGCTGCGGCTGGATTACGGGAACTGGAATACGACCTATAAACGCTTTGCCCGCTGGTGCGACAACGGGGTCTGGGAGCGAATGCTGGAACACTTTGCGGATGACCCGGACATGGAAAACGGACTGATTGACAGTAGGGTCGTGCGGGCACATCCCTGCGCAGCAGGGGCTGAAAAAAAACGGAGGACACAATGATCAGGCGTTGGGACGCAGTCGCGGTGGGTTTAGCACTAAAATCCACATCACCGTCGATGGTCTGGGCAATCCCTTGCGCTTGCGCCTGAGTGGCGGGCAGCGCCATGACATCACCCAAGCACCCGACTTGATCGATGGATTCCAATTCGAGCACGTGATCGCGGATCGCAGCTATGGCGCTCAGGACTTTATCGCTTTGATCGTGGCAAGTGGGGCAGAAGTGGTGATTCCACCGCGCCAGAATGCCCAACAGCCGCGTGAGTACGATCACTGGTTGTATCGCGAGCGCCATTTGATTGAATGTTTTATCAACAAGATCAAGCATTATCGTCGGGTCTTTTCTCGGTTTGACAAGCTGGCACGCCGCTATCTAGGTTGCTTACAGCTTACCAGCACCCTAATTTGGCTTCGCTGAAATGTCAACACTACCTAGATAGAATCACCTGAATCGTATTCTGAAGGAAAGTTCGTGACGATGAACTGGGACTCGCTGTTCGCCTCTCGCACCCAAGAGATGAAGCGCTCGACTGTCCGCGAAATCCTCAAGCTGACGGCGCGCCCGGAGATCATTTCCTTCGCGGGCGGGCTGCCTGCCCCGGAGCTTTTCCCGATGGAGCGGATTCAGGCAGCAACCGATACGGTGCTGGCGGAGCGCGGGCGCGAAGTCATGCAGTACAGCACCAGCGAGGGGATGCCCGAACTGCGGGACTGGATCGCGCAGCGGCTTTCGGCGGGGAGGTTCCAGATTCACGCCGACAACATCCTGATCACCAGCGGATCGCAGCAGGCGGTGGACATGATCGCCCGCATCTTTTTGGACGAAGGCGACCGGGTGCTGGTCGAAAACCCGACCTACGTGGGCATGATGACTTCGTGGCGACCGTTTCGCCCGCGCTTCACCGCCGTGCCCACCGATCAGGACGGCATGTGCGTGGACGAGCTTGAATCGCTGCTGACCGAGCCGCACAAGATCATGTACGCCATTCCCACCTTTCAGAATCCGCAGGGCGTCACCCTGAGCCGGGAGCGCAGGGTCAAGCTGGCGGAGATCATGGTCAAGCACAACCTGCCGCTGGTGGAGGACGATCCGTATGGCGAGCTGCGCTACAGCGGCGACCCGCTGCCGAGCGTGCAGCAGATTGAAGCGGCATATCGCGGATCGACCACGCTGGACGGCAGCGTGATGTACTGCGGCACCTTCTCCAAAATCCTGACGCCCGGCTTGCGCATCGGTTGGGTGGCGGCGGCATTCCCGGTCATCGACAAGCTGGTGCAGGTCAAACAGGGCACCGATTTGCACACCAGCACGCTCAACCAGTTCATCGCCTACGAAGTGGTGCGCGACCAAGCCTTTTTAGACGATCACATCGCCACGCTGCGCCGGGTCTACAAGGAGCGGCGCGATCTGATGCTGGCGACGATGGAGGAGCATTTCCCTGACGGCGTGACCTGGACGCACCCGGAGGGCGGATTGTTCGTCATGGTGACGCTGCCGCCGGGCATGAACGCCCGCGACCTGCTCAAGACCGCGCTGGAACACGATGTCGCCTTCGTCCCGGTCGATGATTTCTTCGTGGGGGATACCGGGCGCAACAGCTTCCGGCTCAACTTCAGCAACGCCCGCCCGGATCGGATCGTCGAGGGCATCCGGCGGTTGGGCGTGGTGCTGAAAGCCGCGATGTAAACGCTCTGGCGCTAGCCCTGAATGAAATAGGTGCGTCCCAGCGGGCGGGTGCCGATGCGCGTGAACAGGGTCGCGCCCAAGCCGACCGTGCTCATGCCGCCGAGCAGGAGCAGGTTGATCGCCATGCCGAAGGGCAGCAGCGCGATCCCGCCGAGCAGCGCCGAGAGGATCAGGCTGCCGACGACGGCGGCGATCAGCGGCGGCGAGGGCAGTTTCGAGATGCGGCGCAGCAGCCAGTCGCCCAGCATCAGCGTGAGCGTGACCAACCCGGTGAGCGCCAGCAGCAGCAGCAGCAGCGCCAGAATCAGGAACACCGGGATCAATAGCAAGCCCAGCGGCGGCAGCACCGCCAGCAGCAGGATCACGGCGAGGAACAGCCCCGCTTCTAGCCCGTAGACCGCGATGCCCACGCCCACGAATCCGCGCGGGCGAGCGCGCATCGCTTCCTCGATGTGGCTAATCTGGCGGGGGAAGAAGGTCACCAGCAGCACCGACGCGCCGGTGAGCAGCACCGCGCCGCCCACGATCACCACCAGCATCGCCAGCAGGTTCAGCCCGGCAGGGGCGAGGTGGCTCTGCCGCAGCGCGATCAGCGCCGCGAACGGATCGATGCTCGAATCAGTGCAGGTCGGGTGAGGCGCATCGGCGCGCTCGTCGGTGAGCTTGCTGCCGCACACGTCAATCTTTCCGCCGATGGCGGCATCGGGGAGCAGGGTCACCTGCTCCGCCGTGATGCGCAGATCGCCCGCGACGGTCCCGCCGAAGGTCACCTGCGTGCCCATCAGGTTCACGTCCTGCTGCAACTGCGCGCCGGGCGCGACGGTCACGCTGCCGCCGAGCACGGTCAGGTTGCCCTGCACCGCGCCCGCGATCTGAATCTGGTCGCCGATCAGCGAGGTATCGCCCGCGACCCGGCTTTCCGGTGCCAGATCGAGGTTGGAGCCGAACACGACCAGATTGTCGTCGTGAACGCTCGACAGGTCAAAGTTGGATTGGAAAATGACGTTTTGATCGTCGAAGCTGGTGCGCTCCCTGACCGGATTGCGCAGCACCAGCGCCAGCACCAGCACAAGGACGACCATGCCGATGAAAATCAGAAAATTCCGGCGCGAATGCATGGATTCTCTCCTGCGCTAAGGTTCTTCCCGGTTTCGCCAGACAAAGCGCACTAACCAGAACAAGGCGAGCGGGGTCAGCGTGATCATCAAGATCGGCGCTTCGGGATAGGTGCGCAGCAGCTCCTGCGCGCTGCTGACCAGCCCATCCAGCGAGTTCATCAGCAGCGCCAGCAGGTTCACCACCTGCCCGATCAGCGATCCCAGCGCGGTCGCGCTGCTGAGCGAGTTCAAAATCAGCCAGCCGAGCGCCGCCAGCAGCGGCGTCAGCACCAATGTCACCAGCGTCAAGCCGAGCGCCAGCGCCAGCCCGGACGAGCGCCGAAGCTGTTCCGGCTGCAAGCCCTCCATCAGCCGCGCCATGATCCTGAGCGCCAAGCCCTGCGGCGCGCGCTCCAACGGCGCCGCTTTCAGCATCCGATCCACCTGCTTGAGGCGGCTGAATTCGGCGGCGTCGGCAGGCGATTGATCGACCTGCGCGTACAGATCATTGAGCGCGTCCGCCGGAAGATTTTTGTCGAGCGCCTCCTGCATCAGACGGTTCTGTCGTGACATCATGCGTTCTCCAGTAAAGGCTTGATCGAGCCGGAGGCTGCCTGCGGGTTCAGCTTCTCGGCGAGAAGCTGGCGCGCGCGGAACAGGCGGCTTTTGATGGCGCTTTCGGTGGTGTCCAGAATATCGGCAATTTCGCTGTAGGAGTAATCATACCAATAGCGCAGCACCACCGCCGCCCGATACTCCGGGCTAAGCTGGTCGAGAATCGACTGGAGCGCCGCGCTCTGCTCCTTCATGATCGACACGTCTTCCGGCTCCGGCTCGTCGCTGCTCAGGCTGAGGTTGGGCAGCGGATCGTCCTCAATCGAAAGCCACTGCATCCGACGCCGACGCAGCCGATCAATGCAGTGGTTGGAGGCAATGGTCAGCAGCCACGTTTTGAACGAGCGCGAGGGATCGTAGCGTTGAAGGTTGAGGTAGGCGCGCAAGAACGCCTCCTGCGACGCATCTTCGGCTTCGGTTCGCTCTGAGAGCAGGCGGTAGCACAGGTTATAGACGGCATCCTGATACGTATAGACCAGTTCCGCGAAGGCATCCTGATCGCCTTCCATCGCCGCTTGAACCCATTCCAAAACCACCGGGTCGGGTGTAGACACGTATCCTTATCTCCAACACCGTCTTTTCCGCCAAACCAGCGTCGCTTCTTGTGAATGTATACGCAGGTCGGGCGGGGAAGTTGCGGTATGCGCTGACTCCCCTTCATTGTAATCGGATTCGACTGTGAAGATAGGCTTTTTGAAATCCACTGGCGCGAGAGAAACGAAAGCTGTTCAACAACTCGATTCAGGAGCATCGTCCATGTATGCCGTGATCAATCACCTGCATCTCAGCAAGCTCACCGACCAGATCGCCGACGCTATCCGGCAGGAAGGCTTAGGCGTGCTCTCCGCACTGCCCGGCTTTCTGGATTTCTACTTTGTGAAGCATTCGGATAGCGACGGCACCGTGATCATTCTGTGGGATACGCCCGCACACGCCCAGTCGGGCGCGCAGAGCTTCGGACCGACGTGGTTCGCGCAGAACATCGCCGTGTATCTCACGCGGGATCAGGAGCGCAGCACCGGCGAGGTGGTGGCGAAATACGAAGCCTAGCCTTTGTATTCCTTGATGTAGCGGCGAATGGTTTCAGCGGGGAGATCGCTTTGGTCGGTCTTGCTGTAGATGGTGAGGATGACGGTCTGTTCTTCGGTTTCGAGGTAGTAGACGACGCGGTAGCCGCCGCTCTCGCCGCGTCGCGCATCGGTATTTCGGATGCGAGCCTTGTACACGCGATAAGGGGTTAGACCTTGAACTCGGTCTCCGGGCGCTTCACCATGTTCAAGCTGATCCGACAGGGTATCAATATCATCCAGAACGTGCGGATAGCGTTTCTGCAACCTGCGTGCCGCCTGATAAAACTCAGGCAGAAAGATGAGCCTAATCGTCATCGCTGAGCATCCGACGACGAAATTCCTCGCGGCTCATGCCTTCCCCGCGCATCGCCTCGCCCCACGCGCGCCGGAAACTTTCGGCGGGATCGCCGAGTTCGTCATCCTCAAGCGGCACTGGATTACCGTGCTGCTTGGCATCCAATTAAATCAGCGAGCGCATGTACTGCCGCAGCGATTTAAATCCGCGTTCCTTCGCCAGCGCTTCGACCGCTTTGCGCTCGTCCGCCGTGAAAATTTTCTCAGCCATGACAGTCACCTCAATCACGAACGCCGCAGATGAATACCCTATTCTACGGCGTTCGTCGTCCATATCAAGCGGTTTTCTCAGTCCTCGAACCTCAGTCCCTTCTTTACAGCAATCCCGCTTCCTGCTCCGCCTGCGTGAGCGACTGGTCGAAGCGCTTCAGCCCTTCATCGACCAGATCGCGCTCGATGATCAGCGGCGGGATGAAGCGCAGCGCGCTGTCACCCGCGCCCAGCAGGAGCAGCCCGTTGTCGATGGCGCAGCGCTCGGCGCGGTTGCGGATTTCTTTGGCGGGCGTGCGCGCTTCGTCCAGCACCAGCTCCAAGCCGATCATCAAGCCTTTGCCGTCGATGCGCGCGTGCTGCATGGTCGGGTGATGCGGGCGCAGTTCTTCCAGCGCGTCGAGGATATACGCGCCCTGCTCGGCGGCGTTCGCCATGTAGCCCCGCTCGATCAGGTCAATCGTCACCAGCGCCGCCGCGCAGGACACCGGATTGCCGCCGAAGGTGGTGCCATGCGCGCCGGGGGCCAGCTCATCACGTGTTCTTTGGCGATGATCGCGCCCAGCGGCATCCCGCTGGCGATCCCCTTCGCCGAGCAGACGATGTCCGGCTCGACCTCGTGATGCTGGATCGCCCACCATTTGCCGGTGCGCCCCATGCCAGACTGCACCTCGTCGGCGATCAACATGATCTCGTACTTGTCGCAGATGGCGCGCAATTGCTGGACGAAGCGGCTGTCGGGCACGACGTAGCCGCCCTCGCCCTGAAATCGGCTCCATGATGATCGCCGCCACCGAGTCGCCGGGGAAGATGCGCTTGAACACCACGTCCTCGATGAAGTCGGCGCAGATGCAGTGATCTTGGCAGGCGCTTTCCTCGCGCCCATGCAGGCAACGGTAGGGATTGTTGTAGGGCACGTGATACACGCCGGGGATCAGCGGGAAGAAGCCGTCACGCTGCACCACCTTGCTGGCGGTCAGCGAGAGCGCGCCCATCGTCCGCCCGTGAAACGCGCCGAAGAAGGCGATCACGTGCGAGCGCCCGGTGTACCAGCGCGCCAGCTTGACCGCCGCCTCGACGGTCTCCGCGCCCGAATTGGCGAGGAACACCCGCGCGTCTTCTTGGAACGGCGCGATCTCCGACAGTTTTTCCGCCAGCTTCACTTGGACTTCGTAATAATAATCGGTTCCGGCGATGTGAATGAATTTCTGCGCCTGCTCGGTGATGGCTTTGACCACCGCCGGATGGCTGTGCCCGGTCGAAGTCACGGCGAGTCCCGCCGCGAAGTCGATGTATTCGTTCCCGTCAACGTCCCAAACTCGCGCGCCAGAGCCGTGATCCATCACGAAGGGGTAGCGCGGGATCATCGAGCCGGACATCAACTGATCGTCGCGCGCGATAATTGCCTGTCCCTTCGGACCGGGACGGAGGGAGGTATTGATAGTCATAAGAAAGCTCCAGTGAATAGAGGAGAAAAGAGGGGCTAATTAACACTGTGTTCAATTACACAGCCCCATTATAAGCGATCCCCGCCCTCGTCCGCAATCAGGCGGCATAGGTTAAAATGACCGGGAAGACGGTTGAATGGGAAATAAAACCTCGGTGATCCGAGCCGGATCACCGAGGTTGCAGGATTGGATCACGTAGCGGCTGGAAACCGCTTAGGTTGCGCTGAGCTTGTCGCTGAGCAGGAGCCGATAGGCGTCGTCAAAACTGCCGACCCCATAGACCTTCCTGCTGTAAACGGCTTGGAACATGCTGATCATGCGCTCAACCAGAAGATTGTGGGTGACGACCACCAGAATGCCGAAATTGGGCGGGTAGTTTTTAAAGATATTGTGCGCGTGCGTCAGACCGCCCACCGGTAAATGACTGGTCTGCGTGAAATCGACCATAAGATGCACCGTGTGATCGACGGAGCGCATCATCGCGTTGGTTTGCTGGTTGAGTTCATATAACGCTTCCCAAGTCCAGCCATCGAGCAGGGTCTGGCGGATCACGGTCTGCTCCGGGTTATCCCATGCTATCGACAGGTTCATAGTATTTCGACTCCATTGCTCAACCGGGCTGCGCTCTGCGGTTGATGATTCAACAACGTTTCTATCTCTATTTTGCTACCATCTCAGCTTCAGCACACGACAATTATTCGACAAGGACTGGCTCTTAATTATCCCTTCGCCTCGCTATCGGCAATCGCGCGGCATTGGTTACAATGGCAGCCCTCTGTCTTGACGATTCAACTCGTTTTTCCATCAAAGGGCGGCAGCATGGACATCATCCTGATCGGGTTTGGCGGCGTGGGGCAGGGCTTGGCGCAAATTCTGCGTGACAAAGCCGACGATTTGCGGGATCAACATGGCTTTCAAGCGAGGATCGTCGGCGTGGCGACCCACACGCACGGCACGCTCTACGCGCCCGATGGCTTAGACCTCGACACGCTGCTGCGGGCGGATCGTTTCGACCGCTACTCCGACCGTCACGATATACAGCGCGATTGGGATGCGCTTCGGCTCGCCCGCGAAGCGCGTGCCGACGTACTGGTCGAGGTCAGCCCGACTAATCTGCAAACCGGGCAGCCTGCGCTCGATTACTGTCGCGCTGCGTTCGAGAGCGGCAAGCACGTGGTGCTCGCCAACAAGGGACCAGTCGCCGTCGCCTACGACGAGCTTCAGGAGCTTGCGCGTTCGTCGGGGAAGCTGCTCCGTTACGAGGCGACGGTGATGGCAGGCACGCCCTCGATCCGCTTGGCGATGCAAGCGCTGGCGGGCTGCCAAATCGAGCGGGTGCGCGGCATCCTCAACGGCACCACCAACTACATCCTCACCGAGATGGAAGGCGGGCTGAGCTACGAGGCGGCGCTGGAATTGGCTCAGGCGCTTGGCTATGCCGAAGCCGATCCAACTGCTGACGTGGACGGTTGGGATGCCGCCGGGAAAGCCATCATTCTGGCAGCGGCGCTGTTTGGGAAGAAGTGGACGCTTGACCAGATGGAGGTGGCGGGAATCCGCACCATCACGCCGGACGAGGTTAGATCGGCGCGGGCTGAGGGCGCGCGCTGGAAGCTGATTGCCACCGTCACGCCCGACGGCGCATCGGTCAAGCCGGAGCGGATGTCGATGGATCACCCACTGGCGAGCGTCGGCGGCGCGACCAATGCCATCACTTACACCACTGACCTGCTTGGCGAGGTGACGCTGGTCGGCGCGGGGGCGGGTCGCCTGCAAACCGGGTTCGGCATTCTTTCGGATTTATTGGAAATCGCTCAATTGTCGGGTCGTGCATAGAACTCCAACCAATTGTAAGATGGTTAAATGCGAGATACGAGGGCAGAGAACGCCAGCCTAACCCCTGCGATCACCCGCGTGATCGGAGCGCCAGCGGTTCGACGAACTCGGATAATCACAAGAAGAATAAATATTTAGATTTTCAGAATGCATGGATAATGGAAAATACAGCCATGCTCAATGATTCTCGTAGTTCGATAGGCTATCCCGGAGTTTTCAATGCTGCCCAAGTCGTCGGAAAAACAAGAAGACAAACTGTTTAAGGCGCGGATTCTGATCGTCGAGGACGACGTGAACCTGCTGGAAGGGATTCAGACCGTGCTCGAGCTTGACCACTACAGCGTGATCAGCGTCGAGAATGGCAAGCAGGCGCTCTCCGTGCTGGGCGAAAGCGCCGTCCCGCCAGATTTGATCGTCTCGGACATCATGATGCCGCAGATGGATGGCATTCAACTGCTGCGGGAAGTCCGCAAAGTGCCGCAGTGGATCAAAATCCCGTTCATCTTCCTGACCGCGCGCAGCGAAAAGACCGACGTTCAGCGGGGCAAGCAGCTTGGCGCTGACGACTACCTGATCAAGCCGTTCGACGCCGACGACTTGCTGATCGCGGTGGAATCGCGTCTGAACCGTCACAAGATGCTCAAAGAAGTGTACGACGACGCGATGTCCAACCTGAAACGCAACATCCTGACCATTCTCAACCACGAATTCCGCACGCCGCTGACCTTCGTCGTTGCCTACGCCGACATGCTCAACGACCAATCGCAGCAGTTGAGCGATCAGGAGATGCTGACCTTCCTGCGCGGGGTCAATACTGGCGCGCTGCGCCTGCGGCGGTTGATCGAAAATTTCATTCAACTGGTAGAAATGGAAACCGGAGACGCCCAAAAAGCGTATGATCTACGGAAAGCGCCGATTCAGGACCTCCGGGAGATGCTGGAGGCGGCGAAATCCGAGGTTTACAACATCTCGCATTTTACGCAGCCCTTCAGCATCGAGATCGAGCCGGGGCTGCCGCCGTTCGTCGCCGACCCGCTCTATCTGCGGATGGCGCTGTCGCAGTTGATCGACAACGCCGTCAAGTTCTCGGAGCCGGATCAGGCAATCGACGTGGGGGCGAGGCGCGAGGGCGACGACATTGTCCTGTGGGTGCGCGATCATGGGCGCGGGATTGAACCCGCCGAGCAGCCGCTGATCTGGGACAGCTTCTACCAGATCGACCGCGCGACCTACGAAGATCAAGGCACCGGATCGGGGCTGGCGATTGTGAGCAACGTCGCGGACCTGCACGGTGGTCACGTCAAAGTGGAAAGCCGGTTGAACGAGGGCAGCACCTTTACTGTGCGTATTCCGCTCCGGCAGTGACGGATGTGTAATCGCAAGCTATACTACTGGAAATATCCGAATGCATGGGGAGAAGTGATCGATGGCTCCTACGCTGATCGACAAGGTCAATACCCTGATTAGCGCCAACCTGCACGGCATGGTTGATCGCGCGCTTCAGCAGAATTCGGTCGCCGTGATGGACGAGTACATTCGTCAAGCCGAGCGCAACCTCGAAGCGCTGGAAGACTCGGCGGCAACGGTTGGCGGCACCGTCCGAACCCTCAAGCGCAAGCACGATGAGTTCTCCGCTGCTGCCGAAAAGCTGGATCGAGACATTGACACGCTGGTTCTAAAAGGCAAGAACGACCTCGCGGCGGCGGCGCAGGCAGAATTGAACACCAAGCAGCAGCTTGCGCAGGACTACTACGAGCAGTGGCAGCAGCAGGATCAGCAGTATCAAGCCATGCTCAACATGCGCGTGCAGTTGGAATCCCGCCTGACCACCATTCGCCAGCAGCGCGAGCAGTTGCGCTCGTTGATCGAATTGGCGGATGCCAAGAGTGTTGCCACCAAAACCATCAAGAGCCTCAACTCGCTGGCGGCGGTCGGCGACCGGGAAGTCAGCAGCCTCGCCGAGAGCGTGCGCGCTCGGTTGGACGAGGAAGACGCCCGGCTCGATCTGGCGACTCGCAACATTTCCGAGGAGATCGACGAGACCGTGCGCGGCGGCGAGATCGACCGCCAGCTAGAGGAGCGCCGCCGTCGTCTGCTGGGCAGCACCGACGATCAGCAGCAGCAAAGCAGCAGCAGCTAACAAGGGCTGACAATCCAATCTATGCGGCATCTGTAGGGGCGGGTTCAAAACCCGCCCCTGCCGAAACGTCATGCCGCTGCGATGAACTCCCTCGCAACCCAACTCTGTATCCTACGTATAATAGATACGGAGGAATTGAATGGCAGAAAATGAAGTGCGCGCCCGCGCTACCGGCGCGGTGATCACCAATGCGCTGTTTCGCTGGGAAAGTCTGGTCACCATCGCTATCACAGCGATCCTGTTTTTGTTTGTGCGGGATCCATTCGTGTGGTGGCAGCCGTGGTTCTGGATCGTCGCGGGCGTGATCGCGGAAGCGGCGCTGCTGGTCTCCGCGCTCACCGATCCCAACGCTTCGGCGGAAGCCATCGCCCACGAGTTCGAAGCCAAATACGATCTGCACCAGATCAAGAACGCGGTGTCGCGCAAGCGGCTGGAAGATGCGCTGGAATACCGCCGCAACATGCTCAAGCTGATCCAGCAGCATTCCGGCGCGATGCGCACGCAGATGCAGCAGACCATCGCCGACGTGAACGACTGGATCGGGCAGATGTACGATCTGGCGCTGCACATCGACAGCTTTGAAGGCAACGAATTGGTCGAGCGCGACCGTCACATGGTGCCGCAGCAGCTCGACAAGGTGCAAATTCGACTGAAGCAGGAAAGCGATCCCGACGTGCAGCGCGACCTGAAAGAGCAGGGGGATCGCTTGCAGCTTCAGCTCGACAACCTCAACGCGACCGCCAACAGCGTCAAGCGGGCAGAGATTCAGCTTGACAGCACGCTCTCGTCGCTGGGCACGATCTACGCGCAGATGTCGCTGCTGGGCGCGAAAGACGTGGACAGCAGCCGCGCGCAGCGCCTGCGTCAGGACATCCACGACGAAGTGACCAACCTGCAAGATACGATTGACGCGATGGAAGAAGTTCAGGCGCAGCGGCTTCGGCTGCAATAGCGAAACTCGTTGGGGCACGATAGTTCGTGCCCTTACTTTCAGGCGTTGACCTATTCGTTCTCCGGCTTGCGAACCGTGTAGTTTTTCCCCTCGATGGTGTTCGGATTGTGGCTGCGCTGCTGGATCGCCGCGCGGTGTTCCTGCACGATGTACTCCGGCACCAGCGATTCGAACAGGCGCATCCCCACCAGCACCACGCCCAGATCGTCCAACTGCCCCAAACCGAGGATCACGTCCGGGATCAGGTCAATCGGCGAGAGGACGTAGATCAGCGGCAGAACGGCGACCAGCTTCATCCAGGTTGGCACCCGCGCATCAAACATCAGCTTCCACGTCAGCCACACTTGATCGATAATCGCCCGAAACATGGCGCTTCCTTTTCCAGTTATTCCATCTGAAATATTCTAACACGAAACGCTGCACCCCGAAGCGAGAAGTGCATGAGAAGCCGTCTGCACATCCGATCTGCGTTATACTAGGCGCAAATCTGCGTGTCACGGGTGAAGGCATGGCGCGACGCATTGGCTTGATTATCGCCCTGTTGATGATCTTGACGCTTACGGCACAGGCGCAGGAGGGCATGAACCTCCCCGCCGACCTGTACGTGCTACTGAACGACGGCGAGATTCAGCGCTACGGCGTGGGCGCGAGCGGCGTGGTCAACCTGACGCCGCCGGGCTTGTTTATCGTGGATTTCGGCGTGGACACGCTGGGTCAGCGGATCGCCTTCCGCACCGAGAGCGGTCTGTACCTGATCAACATCGCCAGCGGCGGCGATCCGCAGCAGATCGAGGGCGCCAGCGCCGACGTGCCGCCCTATCGTGGGTCGGGGGACACGATTGCGTGGTCGCCTAACGGCGATGCGCTCGCCTACACCACCACCTACGGCGCGCGCATCTACTTCGATACCGGCGGCGCTCCCGTGTTCGTCGATCTGCGCGAGGGGGCGCTGAAAGGCTTAAGCTGGTCGCCCGGCGGTCGCTTCCTCGCCGCCGAAGCCGAATCCGCCACGAATGGGGCGGACAATGTCTGGTGGATTTACCGCCGCGATGGATACGGCCTCGCGCTCACCAGCGCGATTCCGTCCAGCATCGGGACGGCGTGGGTCAGCGACAGCGAATTGGTGTTCGCCCCGGCGGACGGCGGTCTGCGGCTGATGAACCTTGACCAAGCCAATGCGCAGGCGGTGCTGCTGGACGAAACCGTCTTTTACCGCCTGCCCGAACTGGATACCAACGGCGCGCTGGTGTTCTTCGGGCGGGATCCCAATGACGCCAACGTGCCCGACGGCTACGGTCGCTTGCTGCGGCTGGCGCGCGGCGCGCAGCAGTTGGAGACCATCGGGCAGGTGCCGATTGCACTCAACGGCTTGCGCTGGGCGCCCGGCGGATCGCTGCTGGTGGCGTTTCAGGGTGGCGTGATCGCGCTCTACGATCCGTCGACCGGGCTGGGCTTCCCGCTGCCTATGACCGACGTGGTCGCCTATGGCTGGGGACCGATGGGTCAGCCAGCCGCGCAGCAGGCAGCGGCTCCCACCGAACTGCCCGCAACTCCGACGCTCGCGCCCACCGAGCCGGAGCAGCCAACTCCGCGCCCGGTCAGCACCGTGTCCGCGCTGACGCTCTCGACCGACAGCTTCTTCCTCGCTCCGGGTCGGCGCGGGATCGTGCAGGTCTGGCGGATGCCCTCCAACGGGACGCTGCCGCAGCCCTTCACCGGATCGGGTTCGGACGTGAACGAGTTCGCCGTCTCGCCCGACGGAAATTCGGTCGCCTACGTGGTCGATGCTGAACTCTGGCTCCAGCAGCAGGGTCAGCAGCCCAAGCTGCTGGCGCGCATCAACAGCTTCGCCCCGGTCGAAGCGGATTTCAGCGCCGATGGAACCCAGATCGCCTACGTGGACGAGCGCAGCGGCGTGTGGGTCAACCTGATTGCCGACAATGCGCCCCAGTTGATTCGCGCTAACGGCGACGAGACCTATCATCGCCCGCAGTTCTCGCCCGACGGCAGTCATCTGCTGCTGGACGTGGACAGCAGCGCGGGCACCGCCATCGGCGTGCTGGATTTGAATACGAAGGAACTGGTCAAGACCCCGCCTGCCGCCGCAGACGACCCGCGCCCGATTCACAGCGGGTGGCTGCGCGATGGACGGATCGTCACCTACGTGGACGCCAGCGATCAATCGTCGGTGGCGGTTGGTCTGTACCTGTTCGAACTCGTCCGCGCCCGGCGCGACCCCTGCCCAGTGGATTCCGCTGCCCTCGGACGTGACCGTGCGCGCCCGCGTCGAGGCGGTGACCGGGAAGCTGCGCCTGCTGCTGGCGCACGGCAGCGAAACTTTCGCGCCGCTCAGCGTGGTCGACTACGACCTGACCAGCGGGCAGGCAGCCCCGGTTCTCGACATCGGCTCGGTGGTCGCGCCGCAGTTCTCGCCGGATGGACGCTTCGTCGGCGGCTATCAAAGCCTCACCGAGATCGACGGCGTGACGCAGGGCGCGATTCTGGTGGTCGATCTGCAAACCGGGCGCAGCTACGTGCTCAGCAGTCCAGAGACGGCGTGGGGCTTCCGTTGGAGCACGCCTTAGCGTTCGCTAAATAATCCGCCTCTAAAATTCGCAAAAACGGCGCCGTCCCTTCGCTAACCCGATATATTTCAGTTATAATTGATTCAGTGGCGATTTCTATCTTTGAGAATTGGCAACGGATTCTGCCGAATCCGAAGTCCGTGTATTCTCGGCTTGACCAAGGAAGACTATGGCTGGTGAACGGATCTTTTGATCGAAGACGAAGCGCGTATTGCTCAGTTCATCGAGCGCGCGTTGATCTACGAGGGCTACCGCGTCAACGTCGCCCGCGATGGGCAATCCGGGTTGAGCATCGCCCGCGACAACCCGCCCGATCTGGTGATCCTCGACTGGATGCTGCCGGGGTTGGACGGCTTGGAAGTGTGCAAGCGGCTGCGCGCCGCCAGCGACGTGCCGATCCTGATGCTCACCGCGAAAGACGACATCAAAGACCGCGTGACCGGGCTGGATGCGGGCGCGGACGATTATCTGGTCAAGCCGTTTTCGGTGGACGAACTGATGGCGCGGGTGCGCGCGCTGTTTCGGCGCTCGACGCCCACCTCCAAGCCGGAAATCCTGCGCTTCGCCGACCTCACGCTGGATACGGGCACCCACCGCGCCTATCGCGGCGAGCGCCCGATTGACCTGACCGCAAAGGAATACGAGCTGCTGGAACTGTTCATGCGCAATCCCCGGCAGGTGCTCACGCGCGACGTGATCTTCGACCGGGTGTGGGGCTACGACTTCGGCGGCGAAAGCAACATCATCGAAGTCTACGTTCGCTATCTCCGCCAGAAGACCGAACAGGAGGGTGAGCCGCGCCTCGTCCACACCGTGCGCGGCGTGGGCTACGTGCTGCGCGAGGAAGAATAGCGCTGCATCATGACCATCCGCAGCAAGCTGATTCTGTGGTATTCCGGTTTGCTGGCGATCATCATCGTCGCCTTCGGCATCGCCCTGTTTGCCGTGACTCGCTGGATTTTGGTCACCAGCGTGGACAGCACGCTCTCGGCGACTGCCGATCAAATCTGGCAGGCGAGCACTCCTGTCGAAATCAGCGGGTTCGGCGGTCCGCCGCAGATCAGGATTTTCGTCCCGCGCGACCTCGATTTCTTCCGGGCGTCGGGCGTGGTGGTGCAAATCTGGCAGCTTGGCACGCCCAACTACGTGCTGCGGTACCAGTCCTCGATCTTAGGCAACTACGACGTTCCGCTTGACCCGAACGTGCTCACGCAGGAGCAGAACGCTTTTCTCAGCGACAGCGACAGCGGCTACGGCAGCCTGTACTCCACCGTCAACGAAGGCGGCGGCGTGCTGCAAGTGCTGTCCCTGCCCCAGGACGTGTACGGGCAGCGCGTGGTGATACAGGCGGCGACTTCCTTCGAGACCGTCAATCAGGCGAGTCAGGGGCTGGTGGTGATCATCGTGATCGGCACCTGCATCGCGCTGCTCGGCTCGATGGGGCTGGGCTTCGCGCTGACCACTCGCGTGCTCAAGCCGATTGACGACATCACCCGTTCCGCCGCCAAGATCACCTCCGCCGACGATCTGAAAACTCGGCTGCCGTGGAAGGGTCCGCCCGACGAACTGGGGCGGCTGGTTTCGGTGTTCAACAGCGCGATGGCGCGCTTGGAGCATCTGTTCAGCGTGCAGCAGCGCTTCGTCGCCGACGTGTCGCACGAACTGCGCACGCCGCTGACCGCCATTCGCGGCAACATCGACCTGATGAAGCACTACGGCATGGATCAGGAGTCGCTCGCCGCGATTGACAGCGAAGCCGAGCGCATGGCGCGGCTGGTCAACGACCTGCTGCTGCTGGCGCGCGCCGACAACGGCGAACTCAAGCTCAATCTTCAGGAGCTTGACCTCGACATTCTGATCGACGAAGCCTACCGAGAGGCGCGCATCCTCGCCAAAGACCGCGATCTCAAGGTCGTGGTGGGCGAATTCGAAGCGGTGCGGATCATGGGCGACCCGGATCGGCTCAAACAGTTGTTGTTCAACCTGATTAACAACGCTATCAAGTTCACGCCCGACGGTGGGCAGATCACGCTCAACTTGAGCAAGACCGAGCACGAAGCCATTATTAAGGTGGCGGACAGCGGCATCGGCATCGCGCCGGAGCATTTGCAGCGCATCTTTGATCGCTTCTATCAGGCGGACGCTTCGCGGGTGCGGCTGGGCGAGGGGGCGGGCTTAGGCTTGTCGATTGCCCAGTGGATTGTCGAGGCGCATCACGGCAAGATTCAGGTGGAAAGCAAGCTGGGCGAAGGCACGACCTTCACGGTGAGCATCCCGCACATCGAGGAGCCGGAGCGCGTCCTCAGCGCCGCCGTCACGCGACCGCGCCTGAACATCATCCGGCGGGGAACCTCCCCCGAAAAGATCAAACCCTAGCGGGCTGAAAATCGATCTGGGCGATGCAGCGGATCAGGGCGTCGTGCAGGCGCGGGTCGCCGAGGCTGTAGTAGACGTGCCTACCGTTCTTGGTCCGGCGCACCAGCCCTAGATCGCGCAGGTATTTGAGTTGGTGCGACACGGCGGGCTGATCCATCCCCAGCGCTTCGGTCAGGTCGGAGACGCACCATTCGGCATCCGCCAGCGCTTTGACCATACGGACGCGGGTCGGATCCGCCAGCACTTGAAAGAAGCGCGCGATCACCTCGGCATCGTCCTGCGGCAGAACTTCCGCTGGTTGGGTAAAGCGTGAGCGTCTGGTCGTCATTGCCTCGCATCCTCGTCGCCGTTCTGTGATTCACGTTATCAAAACATAGCGGAGCCTGTCAATAGGGCAAACGTTGAGGAAAAGAGAGGACTGAGTGCCGAGTGCTGAGTACCGACTAAAAGAGAGGACTGAGGACTGCGTGCGGAGGAAAAGACAAAGCCGTGAACCATTGATTGCGTCGCAGGTAAAGCAGGGGCATGGCAGCGCCCTGTCCCTACGTGAGAATATGCCCCTGACGTAACCGACATACGAGTTCCGTCTTTATCTTTTACTCATCACTGATCACTCGGTACTGTTCCTAGTACGTTGCGCGACCGCCGGACAGGTCGAACACGAAGCCAGTGTTGAACGACGCCTCCGGCGAGACGATCCAGCAGGCGAGCGCCGCCACTTCCTCGACTGTCCCCAGCCGCCGCATCGGGATCAGGCGGGTGAGGAATTCGAGCATCTCCGGCGCGGTGTCGAGGTTCATCGGCGTGGCGATCACGGCGGGCGCAATCCCGTTGACGGTGATGCCGCTGGTGGCGTACTCCTTGCCGATGCCCTTCACCAGCCCGAACACGCCCGCTTTGGAGGCGGTGTAGCCCGCCATGCCCGCGTTGCCGTCCTTGCCGGACATCGACGCCAGCAGCAGAATGCGCCCGTAGCCGCGCGGCAGCATGTAGCCGATGGCGGCTTTGGTCACGAGGAACGAGCCGATCAGGTTGACGTTCAGCACGCGCTGAAAAGTGGCGAGATCGTAATCGACGATCTGGGTCGCGGTCTTGCCGATGATCCCGGCGCTGTTGACTACCACGTCCAGCTTGCCGTGCTGCGCGACGATTTGCCCCAGCGCCGCCTGCACCTGCGCCTCGCTGGTCACGTCCATCACCGCCGTTTCGACGCTCAGTCCCTCGGCTTGCAGCGCCGCCTGAGCCGACGCCAGCCGCTCTCCGTTGGCATCCAGCAGCGTGACCTGAGCGCCTTCCTGCGCCAACCGCCGCCCGATCCCCAAGCCGATGCCGCTCGCGCCTCCCGTGATCGCCGCGACCTGTGCTTCGAACCGCTTCTCCATGATGATCGCGCCCCCTTGCCTGTTTACGGCTGCTGCGTGCTGGCTGGTTGCGGCGTGGGCGTGGCAGTGCCGCGCTCCAACACCGGCAGGTCTTGCAGTTCTTCCGGCGAAATGTCGAATAACGGGGTGACGCCCCAGCCGCGCGAATCGTTGAAGCCGACGTAGAGCCATTCGCCGTCGATGCTGCGGGCGATTGCCGTCACCTGATTGTTGAAGGGCACGATCAGCAGCACCGGCGACTCCAACTCCGGCTGACCGTGCAGTCGCACGTTGAAGCGCACGCTCACCAAGCGCGACGGCGGGATCAGGCTGGTTCCGCTGCTGTCGGGAACTAGTACCGGCAGCGCCGCCGGATCGCCCTGCACGTCGACCGTGAAGTACGCGACCCAGCCTTCGCCATCGCCTAAGCGGATCATCAGCCAGTCGTTCATCTCGTTGCTGCGGGCGATGGCTTCGGTTCGCTGGTTCACGTCCAACTGCCCGACGATTTCGTAGCCGATTCCCGGTCCGCTGCGCACGTTGACTCGCCCGTAGGAGATCACGTGTACGTCGGCTTGCGCGGACGGCGTGCCTTCGTCCTCAATCACCGGAATCTGGTCGAGGTTGGCGTCGGTGATCAGCGAAAAGACCGGCAGCCAGCCGGAGTCGCCATCCGGCAGCAGCACGTGCAGCCAGCGCTGATCGGCGGACTGCCCATCGATCTGCACTTGATCGCCCGCGCCCAACTGCCCGACGATCTCAAAATGGGTTCCCGGGCCGCTGCGCACGTTGGCGGTTTGATAGACCGTGCCGAAAACCGCTGCCTGCGCCGCGACTGCGGTCGCCAGCAGGAACAATACGAGGAAGCTGTAGCTTATCCGTTTCATGGATTTCATCTCCCGCTCTATTATACCAGAGCGGGCAGCCTCACTTGATGCCACTGGTGGCGAAGCTCTCGATGAAGCGGCGCTGGAACAGGATGAACAGGATCACCAGCGGCGCGATCACGATGATGGTTCCCGCCATCAACTGCCCGTAGACCGCGCCCACGTCGGTGGTCTGGTAGAGCTTGTTCAGCCCGACCGTGAGCGGGCGGACAATTTCGGTTCGCGTGATGATGAAGGGCCACAGAAATTCGTTCCAATGGCTGCTGATCGACACCAGCGCGAAGGCGACGTAGGACGGAATCGAGAGCGGAATGTAGACGTGGCGCATGATTTGCAGCCAGTTCGCGCCGTCGATGCGCGCCGCTTCTTCCAGTTCTTCGGGCACTTCGCGGAAGGTCTGGCGCAGCAGCAGCACCCCGAACGCCGATCCCCAGTAGGGGAGCATCAGCGCCCAGCGGGTATCGAACAAGCCTAACTCGCGGACGGTAGCGAAGTTCTGCACCAGCAGCACCGCCGTCGGGATCATGATTTGCAGCAGGATCAGAAAGAGCAGAATGCCGCGCCCGACGAATTTCAGCCGCGCGAAGGCATAGCCCGCCATGGTCACGGTGACGAACTGCACCCCCAAGACGCCCACCACGAAGATGATGGTGGTCAGGTAGTGCCAGCCCCACGGCGCGACCGCCAGCGCCGCCGCGTAGTTGTCCAGCGTGATAGTGCTGCCGAAGAGGATGTTGCCTACGTTGATCGGCTGGTTGCGCGGGCGCACGCTCACCAGCACGGCGAAGATCAGCGGCAGCAGCCAGATTCCCGATGCCAGCACGGTGAGCATGGTGGCGCTGAGGCTGCCCCACGACGGTCGTTTAGTCATCTTCGCGCCCCCGCTCGAAAAAGACGAAGTTGGTCACGGTGAACACCAGCAGGATCAGCACCAGAATTACGGTCATGGCGTTAACGTAGCCCCAGTTGCGACGCTCCGGGATGGTCTGGAAGATGTAGTAGAGCAGCAGATTGCTCCGTCCGCCCGGATCGCCCTGTCCCAACACCTGCAACTGCTCGACGGTCTGGAAGGCGAAGGTGAAGGCGATCACCAGCACGAACAGGGTGGTTCGGCGCAGCAGCGGCAGGGTCAGGCTGCGGAGTTTCTGCCATTCGTTCGCGCCGTCCAGCTCCGCCGCCTCGTAGAAGTCTTTGGGGATGTTCTGCAAGCCCGCCAAGTAGAAGATCATGAAATAGCCGGTCTGCTTCCAGATGTTGATGACGATCACCGCCCACAGCACGATATTCGGGTCGCCCAGCCAGTTGACTCCCTGCACCCCCAGCGAGCGCAGCACCGTGTTGATCAGCCCGACCTGGTTGGAAAACAGGAACGCCCAGATGCTCGCCGCGCCGATCAGCGGCAGCAGCGCCGGGTAGAACAGGCTGAAGCGCCAGATCGACATCAGCCGCAGGCGGCGGTTGAGCAGCAGCGCGAACATCAGCGCCAGCGGCACCCCCACGATCACAGTGGCAAAGGTGAACACCAGCGTGTTGCCCACGATCAGCACGAAATTCGAGCCGATGAAGTTATCCGGGTTGAACAGGTCGATGTAATTCTGCAAGCCCACGAACTGCGGCGGGGCGCTGGCGCTGCGCGGGATGCTGTACAGGCTGTCGATCACCGTATGCACCGACGGATAGAGCGTGAAGGCGATCACGAACACCAGCGTCGGCGCGATCAGCAGGTAGGGGAACAGGCGCGTCCACAGCGATTTACCGGGTCTGCGTAGCGGTGGTGCGGTCACGGGCAGGTCGCTCCTAAAAATAGAGGCGGCGCTTAGTGTACCGCGCCGCCTCTGGTGACATCAATTTGTCGTCTGTAGGGGCGAGACATGCCTCGCCCCTACGCTCTACTTGTATTCCGCCAGCAGCGAGTCGATCTGAGTCTGTGCCGACGCCATCGACGACGCGGCATCGGTGTCCGAGCCGGAGAGGATCGCGCTCAAGGTCTGGTTGATGATGTTGGTGGTGTCCACGCTGCGGTAGGTCGCAAATTCGCGGTCGGCGTACTGAAGCTGATCGCGCGCTACGTCGTACTGCGGATACTGCACCGCCAGCGACTTCAGCGGGTCAACGTCCCACGCGCTCACGCGGGCGGCGATGTATCCGGTTGCCGCGCCCCAGTCCGACTGGATTTCCGGCGATTCCAGATACTGAATCCACTTCCACGCCGCATCAAGCTGCGCCTGCGAGTGCGGGTTGTCCGACGAGTCGAACATGTACAGGTTGCCGCCGCCGGTCGGCGTGCCGTAGCCCGTGCCGTCCGCGCCTGCGGGACCGGAGGGCAGGAACGCCACGCCCACTTCGAAGTTGGAGTTCTTGAGGATGCTGGTCAGGCTGCCGGTGGTGTGATAGATCATCGCCGCCTGCCCCGCCTCGAACGCCGTCGGCGTATCCCCCCACACGCTGCCGCCCAGCGGCCCGACGTGGTAATCGGTGCCCAGCTTGGTCGCAAAGTCGAGCGCCGCCAGCACCTTCGGATCGTTCAGGAACACCTGTGTCGGATCCGCCGTGCCGATGTTCTGCCCGTAGGCGATGGCGAAGCTCTGGAACATCCAGATCGGGAAGCCGCCCGCGAACGGAACCAGCAAGCCCCACTGCGAGCCATCCGGCTTGGTCAGCGCCTGCGCCATTTGCAGCAGTTCTTGGTTGTTCTTGGGCGGGTTGTCGAACCCGGCATCCTTGAGCATCTGCACGTTGTAGTACAGGATCGGCGTGCTGCGCTGGAAGGGCAGCGACCAGATCTTCCCGTCCTGATCTTTGCTGTTAAGCATCAGCGCCGGGAACTGATCGTCCATGAACGCCTGCGGGTCGTCCAGTTTGTCGATGTAGTCCTGAAGCGGGACGATGGTGCCCGCCTCGGTGAAGGTTAGCAGGTCGGTGGAGAGCATCACCGCCACGTCGGGACCCGCGCCGCCGCCGGACATTTCGGTCTGGATGGTCTGGGTGGTCTGCGTGTACGAGCCGGTGTAAGTCGGGTTGATGGTGATGTCCGGGTTGGCTGCGTGGAACTGGTCAGCGTAGCCCTGAAGAATCTCGTTGACCGGGGCATCGACCGCCGTCGGGTAGTAGAAATTGATGGTGATGGACGAATCCTGCGCCATCACGCTCAACGGGGCGATGACCACAAGGCACAGTAAAGCTAAAAGCAAGAAACGCGCGGTTCGCATGAACTGATCTCCTCAATCAAGTCGGCGATTGACGGGATTATACAAACTCTGTATTAAGTGACCAAGTTTCGTAGTTTATGGATTCAGGCAGGTTCTTCTCGTGCATCGGTGATGAAACTCGCCCTTGATCGCTCAGTCGTAGGGGTTCGCAGTTCACGACCGGGCTGCGAACCCCGAATCGAGCAAGGCGAGCGTGTGCTTCTTCACGATCTAGTCTCCTCAACTCACGAACCAGCTCGAACGCACCAACCACACGTTCAACTTTATCCTGAGCGGATTGGATTTGAGCCTCGTCAGGCAAAAAAAGCGACTCTGAACGATTCAGAGTCGCTTTTTTCGCTGACAACTGGGAAGGTAGGATCAGATTCGAACATTCCTACGAGAGAAACCGCTGCTGATTTCTACCAGAATATCACATTTCCTCAGCGCGCGCTGCTAGCGCGCTTTACGTCAACCGAGTCCTGATGGCTTTTCGGGAACGGGGAGAGGATTTCAGGCTCTCCCCGACCCTTGAAGGCTCGCTGCTCACGCCAGCAAGACTTCCGGTTGTCACTTTACCACACCTCCGCGAAGTCTTTGCCAGCCCAGCGATTCGCATCCGATTCGTAGATGTAGGAGGAAATGGCAATGAACTCGTGTGTTCGTGTTCACCAATCACAAAGGGGGCGTCGGAAAATCCACCTCCGCCACCAATATTGCCTTTGGCATCGTCGGATTGCTGCGGAAAGCGCAGGCGTCGAACTGCCGGGTGCTGCTGATCGACACCAACTCGCAGGCACATGCGACGCTTGTGACAACGGGCAGGAAGGATTATGGGGTCGATGACAGCCTCCACACCGTCCTGATGGCGGATCGGCAGGCTGCTGCAGGTGCGCTCGCAACCTGCATTGTGCCGAGTGCCTGGGATGCCGATTTGCACGTCCTGCCCGCCTCGCCGATGCTCGAAGGCGCGGAACGGGAATTGATGGGTGTGGCAGGTGCGCCGTATCGTCTGGCTGACCCCTTGAGCAAGATTGCCTCGCAGTATGCCGCTATCGTCATCGACACGCGCCCATCGTTCTCGCTGTTGACAGAGATGGCACTGCTCGCGGCAACTGACGCGATTGTGCCGGTTGAGCCGCGCTACCTGGAGACGGTTGGTTTAATGAGTGTCATCGGCAAGATTAATGACATCCGCGAAGGCTGGCGACATCCTCAGTTACGGATCAGTGGCATTCTCGTGACCAAAATGGACAGCCGCATTCGTGGGCACAACCATCTGCTCGACGAACTCAAAGCGCACCCTGTCCTCGGCAAATTGATGCTGGGGGTCATTCCCTCCAATGAAGCGGTCTCCTACGCCCATCATCAGCATCAAAGCCTGTTCACTTACAGCCCAAAGTCGGCAGCCAGTAAAGCCTACGCTCAGGTCGTCGGCGCGCTTGTGCGCTATCTGGCGAAGGAAGGTGTCTAATGCCATCTTCCGACACTCAGCGGGTCGATGATCTACTGGCATCGATGACCGATGATTTGCTAGGCGATCTCTCCCAAGCTTTCCAGAGTCAGAATATTCGGATCGAGCGCATTCTATTGGAGATGGTGCGTCCCGACCCGGTTCAGCCACGTCGAGTCTTGCCAGAAGCGATCCATTCAGCCTTTCACAACAACCGTTTCACTCCGACACAGGCGTTGAAGGAACTGGTGCAGCTAGTACAAATAGCAGCGCGGCAGCGTGGACGCCCCTTCAACAGCGTCATGGAACTGCTGCCGCATGTTGACGACGAACGCGAAGAAGAAACCACGCTGGTGCTTTCACCAGAAGAGCAGCTATTGCGCGATCTGGTTAACTTGGCGGTCACAATCCGGGATGATGGGCAGGTCAATCCGCTCACTGCTGTCGATGTCTCACAGGGTGCAATTCGACTATTCCGAATCGAGACCGGTGAGCGCCGCTACTGGGCGACGTGGCTGCTGCGCGACTTCATCGCTGACTTCCACGGTGACGGCATGATCCCCTGCATCGTGATTCCCGTAGAGCGTTCCTCCATCTTCCGTCAGGCCAGAGAGAACACGGCGCGTTCTGGCTTGACTGCTGTCGCGATGGCACGGCAGGCGCGTTTTGCTCCTGTTGACCATTCATGACTATGAAATTCCCGCCTATGCGGTGAGCAACGATTTCTATCGCCAGGCGCTCGCACTGGACTTCCGCAAAAAGCGTGAGTATATGGATGCCATCTTAAGCGCGATGGGTGGCATCGATAAAGCTCGTTTCAGCCAATATAAGGCGCTCCTCAATCTGAGTGATGACGCCATTGAATTGGCGGATCGGCACCAGATCGATGAGCGTAAACTGCGCTACGTTCTTGCCCTTCCGACTGAATTTCATGTAGAGATCATTCGCCAGATCATCGACTTTAATTTGACCAGTAGTCAAGTAAAAGTGTTGTGCGAAAGCGATGGCGACCCTGACACATCGAGCGATGAATTTGATAAATTGCCACCGTCTGCTTTGAAAATCGCAAAGGTCGCTCAGAATGCAACGACGACCTCTCCGCAAGACGTTGCACGAGCGCTCATGCGGCAAGAGGGCGATGCGAATATTGCACGGGCGCGGCTGCAAGCGATGCAAAAACTGCTCACTGAAGCAGAACACTATTTGGCAAGCGATTGAAACAGGTTTACCTGGGTAAACCTGTTTGGAGATTTTGAGATGAGTGAAAACATCCGCAGTCCACCCTAGAAAAGAAAAAGCCCACTTGCTTGGACGGCGGGTGGGCGGCAGATTGAGATATGGGTGAACTGGACACTCACACTGTATCACAGTCTTCCCTCTCCTGCAACTGAAAACATCCCTCAAACCGTGTTTTTCAACACGAGTTCTCTTCCCTATTACCTGGAGATGGTTAGATGAACCTCAGTGAACAAGATGCCTACGCCCTACGGCGTGCGGTGTCGATGATGGATATGCCAACGGAAATAAACGTCAGCCCTTTGGTCGAGTCGCTCTTGGCGACCCTTGATTGGAAACATAATCCTGCGCATTGGTCGCTGCTTCAACAGATTGTCACACATGATCCTGCAGTCAGCGCACAAATCCTGCGTGTCGATCCGAGTAGCACGCTGAATACACATGACGAAGCCAAAGATGAACCTTTCGTACCCACCTTAGCCAGATCAGCGCAGTTGAGTGACAAGCTGAGCGCCGCTGCTGAAACGGTTGGTCACTTTCATCGTGATTGTCTGGCGTGGCTCAGCAAACGTTCGCCGATGACGCCTCATATTTTCCTAGAATCGGGTCCCTTGTGGGCAGTGGGATTGGCGGTAGCCCGCCGCTGTGTGCTGCGGCTCGGCTTCGGCGAGGTTTTCCCAAACCTCTATTACCTGTGGGTCGCGCCCACCACCTATTACCACAAGAGTACGGGACTGAACGCGATCACCGACATGGTGCGCGACACGATGCCGACCTGCTCCTGCCCGCCACGACTTCCCCCGAAATGCTGGTGGCGAAACTCGCCGGCGAAAGGCCGGCGAACTACGAAAAGCTGCTGCCGTTCGAGCAGCGCAATGAAGACTTAGCAACCCGTTTCGCGGGACAGCGCGGCATCATCATCGACGAGGCCAGCAAGATGTTGATCCCCAAGAAATATATGGAAGGCCACACTGAGACGATGATGGAGATGTTTGATGCCCCGCGTCGTCTGGAGCGCGAACTGCGGGGCGACGGCAAGCTGATTGTCTACAACCCGGCGCTCGCGTTAATTGGCGCGACGACCCCGGCACGGTTGGGACGGTACATCACCGACAGTGAATGGGAAGACGGTTTGATGGCGCGTTTCCTCTGCCTGACACCAACTGAGCGCGAGATCAAGTGTGTCCTCAACGGACAGGACCTGGACAGTCATGATTTTCCGCCTGACCTGAAAACGCGACTGCTGCGGATCTATAACGCCTTTCCGATGCCACCCGACGAAGCCGTGCTCCACAGTCTCGATGAACCCGTACGCCATTCAGCAGTGAGCGCATTAATGGATCGTGGAGTCTTCGACCTATTTAACGCCTATTATGCGGCGCTGCAAGACGTGACCGATCCTCGATGCAATCTGGACGAACGACTGCGCGGCAACTACGGACGCTTCTCGACGAGGGCGCTCAAGTTGGCGTTAAGTCTGGCAATTATGGACTGGGCAGACGAGGGCGCGCAGGGAGCACCACGCATCACGACGGCACACTGGGCGTGTGGGCAAATGTTGGCGGAGGAATATCGTGCGTCGGCGCATCGGTTGCTCGATGAACTCAGCATTGGGCTGGATGTGAAAAACGAGAAGAAACTATTGGAGTTCATCGCCCGCAGCGGCGAACGTCCGCCGTCGGCGCGTGAAATCCTGCGTGGAGCCGGTATGAAAACGCGCAAAGAAGTCGATGCGACCCTGGCAGCGTTGCTGGATGATGGCGTGATTGAAGTTGCGGAGCGCAAGACGAACGGGCGACCTGCGCGCGGCTATCGCTTGACGGCTGAGGATCGACTTTCGTCAGAAGCGCCATGACGAAAGTCTCGTGGAGAAGGGAGGACTTTCGTCGCCAGCCCCTTGACGAAAGTCCCGGCTGCACGGGAAGCAATTCCTGCCAGTGCAGACGATAGTTTCTCGCTTGAGGGGACTTTCGACAGTGAAATGACGAAACGACGAAAGCCAAAACTTTTGACTTTTGTCCTTTTGACATCGCACTGCCGAAAGTCCAGAAAGGATGAGCCATGATTGATGTGGAAGTGATCAAACGCAACACCGACTGCCGCCGGATCGTGGAACATGACTTGGGTAAACCGAAGAGCCGAGCACCGACTTATAGTACCTTCAAGTGTCCTTTCCACCAGGAACGGAAAGGATATTCGCTGGTGGTTTACGCAACCCACTGGCGCTGCTTTGGCAAATGTGGTGCGGGAGGGGACGTGATCGGGTGGCTGATGCGCTATCAGCACCTGTCCTTTCAACAATCGTGCGAGCGCTTGGCCGCAGGGGATTTGCCGCATACAGCCGAACAACTCCTCCGCCCGGAACCTAAGCCAGAATCTCGCTCCGAGCCGCCGGACGAAACCTGGCAGAAGGTGGCCCAACGGATCGCCAATCAAGCCTCAGATCGGCTGTGGCGGTCGGAAGGACGACGTGCGCTGGCTTACTTGAAAACCAGGCGTGGATTGAGCGAAGGCGTCATTGCAGCCGCACACCTGGGTTATATCCCCGGTAAACCAAACGAATGGAAGAAGATTGATGGGTTGATGGTTCCCTGTGGGATCACGCTTCCCTGGTATGCCGATGGTGCGCTCTGGGGTATCAAAGTGCGGCGGTCGGCAGGCGAGCAGCGCTACCAGCAGGTGAGCGGTGGGCATCTCAGAGGTTGTCTCTATCTAGCCGATCAGATCCAGCCAGGTCTGCCGCTCGTTCTGACCGAAGGCGAGTTCGATGCGCTGACCGCCTGGCAGATGGGTTGGGGTAAGTTATCGGTGGTGTCGATTGGCAGTGCCAGCAACTGCCGTATCAACCAACGCTGGTTTGGCAAACTATTGGTCGCGCCGCGCCTCCTGGTTTGCATGGATGCCGATAGTGCAGGCGTCCGAGCGGCAGCGGAAATCGCTCTGATTTCAAGCGCGGCGAGGGTAGCGCAGGTTCCGCAGGAGAAGGACGTGAATGCATTCTACTTAGTTGCCGGCCAGCAAGCGGTTGAGGAATGGCTCGCGAAAGAACTTTCAGGCGGCTGACTTTTGGCACGTTTGTTTCCCGTATTGGTTGAGGAGATGCAGTCGTCGCTCTTTCCGCCGTGCCCCGTTTAACTTTTAAGACCACAACATAAGGCAATACCCCGCTGTCCCCCGTGGACTTGCGGCACACATAGAGGCAGTGCGGCTTCACGTAGAAACCGTGAATGAGGCTTTGGGTGTGTCCTCCGTCACGATAGGAGCAGCCATTGCTCAAGTTATTGGAAAACCTGCTCGCTGCGTTCTGGGAGGGTCGCAGTCCAAAGACTTGCACCCCGTACCGTGTAAAAACTCGGCTTCTCGCTGAGTTTGGATTTTTACACGGAACGGCCTGAAACAACCGTCCGAATTTTATACGCGGCTAGCTTCGTTTAGCCAAATGTGCTATCATTTGACCATGCGGACAAAACACAAGCTAGATGGACAAAGCACTCCAACCTTTACGGAGACAGCCCGGCGGGCGCAGATTATCCAGTGCGCCATCGAGACGATCGCCACCGGGGGCTATGCTCAGGCGTCGCTGGCGCAAATTGCCCGGCGAGCAGGCATCAGCAAGGGCGTGATCTCCTATTACTTCACCAGCAAGGAGGCGCTGCTCAAGCAGGTCGTCATCGACATCTACACGGCAGCCGCTCAAACTGTCGCGCCGCAGATCGCCGCCCAACCGACGACTGAGTTGATGCTTCAGGTCTACATCAGCTCGGCAGTCGAGTACATTGGCAGCCACCGGATGGCGATGGTGGCACTCCTCGAAATCGTGACCCGCTATCGCAGCGCCGAGGGAAAGCCTCTCTTTGGCGCAGACTTTGAAGAGCCGATCCTGATTGATTTAGAGGCGCGCTTGCGCAAAGGGCAAGAAGAAGGGGTGTTCAGGCCATTCGACCGGCGCGCGATGGCCGTGACCATCCGACGCGCCATTGACGCGGTTGCCCCGCTCTACGCCGCCAATCCAAACCTCGACGTCCCTGCCTATGCGCGCGAATTGGCGACGCTGTTCGACCGGGCCACCCGCAAGGAGTAAGTCATGCAGCACAGAAACCCGCTCTGAGAAACGAAGGGAATTTCGATGAGTCTGCGGGTTGAGCACGTCAACAAATCGTTCGGGCCGTTTCAGGCGATCACTGACCTCTCGCTGGAGGTGAAAGAGGGGGGGCTGTTCGGCTTTCTGGGTGCCAACGGCGCGGGCAAGACCACGACCATGCGGATGATTCTGGACATCTTTCGCCCCGATTCCGGTCAGATTAGCTGGAACGGTGTGCCCGTGAGCGAGGTCGCGCGCCGCGTCTGGGGCTATCTGCCGGAAGAGCGCGGTCTCTACCCGCAAATGGAGGTCGAGGATCAACTGCTGTTTCTGGCGCGCCTGAACGGTCTCTCGAAAGCGGACGCCGAGCGCGGTTTGGAGGAGTGGCTGGAACGGTTCCAGATCAAGGCCAACCGACACAAGAAGATTGAAGAACTCTCGAAGGGCAACCAGCAGAAAGTCCAGTTTCTGGCGGCCATCCTGCACAACCCCGACGTGCTGATCATGGATGAGCCGTTCAGCGGTCTCGACCCGGTGAATGCCAGCGCGCTCAAGGAAGCGGTTCTGGAGATGCACCGGCGTGGCAAGACGATCATCTTCTCCACCCACCAGATGGAGCAGGTCGAGGAGTTGTGCGAGGACATCCTGATCATCAACAAAGGGCAGTCGGTCGTGCAGGGCAGCCTCCAGGCTATCAAGCGCCAGCATGGGCGTCATCTGGCACGGCTCAAGCTCGACAACGATTCGCAGGCGCTCTGGCTGGACGAACTCGCCGGGGTGGAAGTCACGGAGCGGCGTCAGGACTACATCGAAATGCGCCTCCAGCCGAACGTCAACCCCAACTTGATCGTGGAGGCGGCGCTGCAACACGGCGGGATCATCAGCATGTTCGAGTTAGTCGAGCCGTCGTTGAACGACATCTTCATCACGCTGGTAGGCGAGATCGCGCTGCCTGATGCTCCGTCGGCAGTGTCAGCCTGAGAAGAGGGACGAAACGATGTTCAAGAGAAGCGTCGAAGCGCCAGAGCCAGCATCCGACCAGAGTGCCGTCGCCGTCAGCGCAGGGCGCGCCGCCGAACGGCATACCTGGCGCAACGTCCGCCTGATCGTCGGGCGCGAGTACCAAAATCAGGTGAGCAAGCGCAGTTTTCGCACCAGCAGCATTGTTCTTGTGGTGCTGGTTGCCGCTGCTGCGTTTATCCCGACGATTGTGCAGTACATCTCGCTGCGCACCGCGACCCAGACCCACATCGTGGTGGTGAACAACGCGGGAGTGGATGAGGCCACCCTGAACTCGAACCTGAACACCGTCCTGAACGGGACGGACCCCACCAGCCCCGCCGCCTACGCGATTACCCTCCAGCCGCAGGACAGCCTCAGCAGCCTGCAAGATCAGGTCAAGAACGGCAAGCTGGACATTCTGCTGGTGCTGGATCGCGGCGCGAACGGGGCATTGCAGTTGACCTACTACAGTAACGCCAGCGCGGACCACGACGCAGACCTGCAAACGATTCAGACTTTTGCCCAGCTTCTGACCTTTCTCGACACCGCGCAGCGGCTGGGTCTCACCCCGCCGCAAGTCCAGAGCCTGATGGCGCCACCGAGCCTGACGGTGGTGCGCACGCAGACGCAGCCCGAACGTCCGACCGAAGAACGGGCCGCCGGATACGTGCTGGCCTTTGCCGGGCCGATCCTGATGGTGCTCGCGCTCGCCCTCTATGCCAACAGCGTCGCCGCCGGGGTCGCGGAGGAGAAAACCAGCCGGGTGATGGAGATTCTGGTCAACGTCGCCACCCCCTTCCAGCTTCTGATCGGGAAGATCGTCGGCATCGGAGCGGCGTGCCTGACGCAGATGGTCGTCGTAGTCGCGGTCGGGATTGGCGCGCTCCTGCTCCAGACCCCGCTGCAGGCGGCGCTGTTCGGGACGAGCGGGAGCGGATTGATGACCTATCTCACCGCCATCTCCGTTCCGTTTTACCTGTTTTTCCTGATCTATTTTCTGCTGGATTTCTTTATGTACGCGGCGCTCTATGCCGGGCTTGGCGCGATGGTCAAACGGCAAGATGAGGTGCAGAGTGCGGTCACCGTTCCCCAACTGCTGGTCCAGATTGGATTCTACATCGTCTACCTCGGCGTGGGTTTCCCGGATTCGACCGGGGTGAGAGTGCTGTCGTACATCCCGATTTTTACGCCGACGTTGATGTTGGACCGTCTGGCGCTGGGGACGGTCGGCTGGTGGGAACCCATCGTGACGATTGGGATCATGCTGGTGACGATCCTGGTCTGCATCTCGATCGCCGCGCGACTCTATCGTTACGGCGTCCTGATGTACGGGCAGCGGCCCGGCTTGCGCCAACTGGTTCGAAACTGGTGCGAACAAAATAAACGATGTTGGCTTAACGTCCGCTCGCTCGTATTCACGAGAAGAATTCCTGAGCACGAAAAACCTGAACGGTGACAGTGTGTTCTGGGTGCGTATCGCCTTATCGCCTCTCAAAATAGGCTCAATTTGTGAAATCAACACCCCCAAACAAGCGTGTATATCTTCGATGGGGCTTAATCCGGGAAGCAAGGAGGTAAACGGAAAGAGGTAAACTATGGAAATTCAGGCAGAGACATACTCATCCACTCCTTGAGAACTAAACTCGATTTGCTTCGACGGCTGAATGCAAGCCACTGAAAAGATTAGCAATCCAAGAGAGCCTGAGTAAGTTGGACTTTACACACGTTTGCGAAAGCCATTGACAAACGAACCCAAGGAGAACAGTCATGCGGAAAATCATTGTCTATAACGTGATCTCACTGGATGGGTATCATACAGGTTCAGGGAATGATATTTCGGTCATGTTCCCGATGATGGGCAAAGTCTTTGACTCCTACAATGCCGAACTACTGGGAACAGCCGATGTGCATCTTATGGGGCGTGTTTCCTTCGAACTGTTCCAAAGTTTCTGGCCGAAGGTCGCCGAGAATCCCACCTCGGATGAGTGGACGGACTCACAACGCGATCTCTCTCAGGCGGGCAAGTCCGTCAAGGGCATCGTCGTCTCCGATACGCTGAAGGGAAACTGGCAGGATGTCCGCATCATCAGGCGTGGAGACGCCTATCAGCAGCTTGCCGAGCTTAAACGCCAGGAGGGCAAAGATATTTTGATAACCGGCAGCAGGACCCTCTGGAACGATCTACTGGCGCATGATCTGGTTGATGAGATCCATTTGCTGATTGGCAACCTCATCTTAGGGCAGGGAGTCCCCGTTTTCGTGGGCGAGACGCCCACATCGCTTCGGCTCATCGACACCCGCAGGTGGGAAGACTCCAACAACGTCCTCCTGCGCTACGAAGTCCCTCACAAAAGTGTGTAACGTCCAGCATAAGAATAAAGAGGGCTATTCAATATACGGCAACTGATAGATAATGCCAAATGCTATGAGGTGGTACGGGAATACAACATCTACGCCCGCTTAAAACAGTGGGGCTATCAGCACTTTACAGTCAATCACGGTCAAGGCGAATATACTCGTGACGACGACAACGATGGCTTCCATGAGGTTCATGTCAACACGATAGAAGGATTCTGGTCACTGCTGGGCTCCTGGCTACGCCCGCATTGCGGTATCTCCCAGGAACAGTTGCCCTTGTACCGCGCCTTCTTTGAATTTGTGCGTAACATTCGTCGCCGAGGTAAGGCGCTTTTGGACTCCCTTCAGACCTTGTTGTTAGCTCCTTGCAATCCCGGTTGAGCCTCAACGGTTTTCGTTGAGAAGTTCACACCTCATCAAATCTTCTTGTTGAAGCACTAATACGAGCAATCGAAGTTTGCGTCTCACGTGAGCGGCACTTGGATGGCTTTGTCGCGCCCAGCGTAGAGTTTATGGCGATTACGTGTTGACGACAGGTACATCCTGACGAATTGTTCCGAGTTACCTGCAATGAAGGGATAATCGCCCAGCATGGGTGGCTTCGACAGGCCGGATAGGGACAGTTTTCTACTTTGCTCGAATTTTGACGCATCGTCCAGCATCAACATGGTTATATACCTTGACGGTTATATAACCGATGTGGTATACTAAATCTATGTTGACTATTTTTGAAGCACTGGCAGACCCAACCCGCCGACGTATCCTGGATTTGCTGCGCGAACGACCGCGGTTGGTAGGCGAACTGGCTGGTCTCTTGCAGATCAGTCAGCCCGGCGTCTCCAAGCAATTACGTATCCTCCGCGAGGCGGGCTTGGTTCAGGTGCGCCAGGATGCGCAGCGGCACTGGTATCAGCTTCGCCCAGAGCCACTGGTGGAAATTGACACCTGGCTGGCAGCCTACCGTCATCTATGGGAGGAGCGACTGGAACACCTAGACAGCTTTCTGAATGAGCTCCAGGAGAGGGAGAAGAAAAATGACGAAAGCCACGCTGATCACTGAACCGGGGCAACACGCGATTATCCTATCGCGGGTTTTCGATGCGCCGCGCGAACTGCTCTTCAACGTCATAACGGATCCCCAGCATATTCCGCAGTGGTGGGGGAAAAGAAACCATACGACTATCGTCGATAAGATGGACGTGAGAGCGGGCGGCCTGTGGCGCTATGTTGAACGGGACGAGCAGGGGAACGAGTTCGCTTTCCACGGGGTATACCATGCGATCACCGCACCGGAACGGATTGTGGACACGTTTGAATTCGAAGGGATGCCGGGTCATGTCATGCTCGAAACGCTGACCCTGGAAGCGCAAGCCGATGGCAAGACCAAATTCACTGTATCGTCCGTTTTTCAGTCGGTTGCCGACCGGGATGGGATGCTCAGTTCGGGCATGGCGGAAGGGACAAATGAGTTCCTACGACCGCCTTGAGGAACTTTTGGCAAAAATGTAAGGAGGCTCTACATGAGAACCATCGTCTCAAAAGATGGCACGACCATCGCCTTTGACCAATCTGGGACAGGACCGGCGCTTATCCTGGTCGGCGGCGCGCTCGAACAGCGCGCCATGCTCACGACAACCGCGCAGCTCGCCGCGCTGCCACTCCTGGCGCAGCATTTCACTGTGTTTCACTATGATCGCCGAGGGCGAGGCGACAGCACGGATGCACAGCCGTATGCTGTCGACCGTGAGATCGAGGATATCGAGGCGCTCATGAACGAGGTAGGCGGCTCGGCCTACGCCTTCGGAATCTCCTCAGGAGCAGCCCTGGCGATGGAAGCCGCCATCAAGCTCGGCGGAAAAATCCAGAAACTGGCAATGTATGAAGCGCCCTACGTCTCGGATGAGGCGGACAAACAGCGCTGGCGAGATTACCGGAAAAAGCTCACCGAACTCGTTGACGCCAATCGCAAGGGCGACGCGCTGGCTCTCTTTATGCTGCTGACCGGGATGCCGCCTGAACACCTCGACGGGGTACGCCAGCATCCGATGTGGCCGATGTGGGAAGGGGCGGCGCTGACGCTGGCCTACGATGCCGCCGTGCTGGGGGATGATAGCTCAGTGCCAACGGAAAAAGCTGCCCAGGTGAGCGTTCCCACCCTCGTCATGGATGGCGAAAGTAGTTTTCCCTTCATGCACACCGCCGCGATGGCGCTTGTCCAAGCGATACCCCAGGCACAGCATCGCACCCTGGGAGGTCAAACCCACGAAGTCGATGTCGAGGTGCTTGCGCCTGTGCTGGTGGAGTTCTTCAACGCGAGCTGATCGGTTAAGTGGCGTACCAGAGACTGCTCGTTTGGGGAGCGGTGAGCCAATGACTGCCCGACGAAACCAACAAGCGTTTGAGGCTATCAATCGGGTTGAAGTCTATTTGCAGCCAATCACGGTCAAATGAGTGGGTAGGGAGTGTTCACTGTGACAGCGCGATTGATGATGGAAAATGTACAGCAGTCCTCTTGCTTGAACTTTCGGAAGCAGAATTTACTGCAATTCTCGCCAGCCCAATTAGAAGACTGCGACGCCGTGATCACGCTTTTCGAGGCTCTCCATGCTTACAATGCCTCGCTCGATCCGCACTTCGCCTTGTCGGACGACTGGCAAACGATCCTGCGAGAGCAGTTTCGTTCCACGTACGACGACCCGGACATGCTCTGGATTCTGGTGAAGGAGGGGAACACGGCAGTTGGCTTGTTGATCGCCGCTGTTCACACGGACTCGCCGCTGTTTCGGCATCGCCGTTGGGTTGAGGTGCAAGCGCTGTATGTGGCGGACAGCCATCGGCGGATGGGGATCGCGCGGAGTCTCCTCGACTTTGCGTATGCCTGGGCGCAGGCGTTGCATCTGCCCCGTATCCAGCTTTACGTGACCGCGAGCAACCTCCGCGCTCAGTCGGTTTATTCGGATGAAGGTTTCGCCACCAGCCAGGCAATCATGCGCAAGAAGCTTTAGGGAGAGAGGGCCGAGGCAATGGCGTATTGACCATTCATCACATTCGCCCTCTCTCGTACTTAGCTATTGCTACAGTAGAGTACACAAGCCAATTCACGACCAACTTACCAGAATAAGCAAGAAAGGGGCAGCACCATGATGCAGACCGTTGATGAATATGTGAAGACCCACGTTCTGCCGCAGCATCAAGACATTGTACGAGCCATCCGCGATCTGATGCGAGACTGCGCGCCGAATGCCAAAGAATACATCGCGTATGGCATCCCCGTCTGGAAGGCCAAAAAGATATTCGCGACCCTCAGCCCCAACAAAAAAGCCATCACCTTTTCATTTACGCACGGTGCAGAATTTGAGGACAAATACGGACTGCTTAAAGGTGCCGCAAAAGTAGCCAGGCACGTCAAGATCAAGGATGTTCAGGGAATCTCTGCAAGCGAAGCCGCCCTGCGCGATTACATTCAACAGGCGTTGGAAATCGATACGAAATAAGTCTTGACAATGCAGTTTGGTGGCTCAGTACTTGGCACCCTCTGCCAGAGTGTTGATCGCCAACGCGACGTTGGCCGCATTGCTCGATGACGGGGTGATTGAAGTTGCTGAGCGCAAGACGAACGGGCGACCTGCGCGCGGCTATCGCTTCACGGCTGAGGATGGGCTTTCGTCAGCAGTGTCATGACGAAACGACGAAAGACTAAACTTTTGACTTTTGGCCTTTTGACAGCGCACTGCCGAAAGTCCCGAAAGGATGAGCAACGATTGATGTCGATGCTCTTAAACGCAAACTTGATTGCCGCATTCTGGTCGAACGCGACCTGGGCAAACCGAAATATCGCACGCACGAGTACCGCACCTTCAAATGTCCCTTCCACCATGAGCGTAAAGGTTATTCACGCGTTGTCTACGCGACTCACTAGCGTTGCTTTGGCAAATGCGGGGTGGGAGGCGACGGGATCGGCTGGGTGCAGCG
Source organism: uncultured Chloroflexia bacterium (assembly GCA_963814185.1). Classification (GTDB taxonomy): domain Bacteria; phylum Chloroflexota; class Anaerolineae; order Aggregatilineales; family Phototrophicaceae; genus Flexifilum. Next base: position 3,450,878 of record CAWFCF010000004.1, read on the forward strand.
CTACCACGAACTCTCTTTTCAACAAGCCTGCGAAACGTTAGCGGCAGGCGACTTACCCTATACAGCGGAGATGATCCTTCACCCGGAAACTGAACCCGAGTCTCGCTCCGAACCGCCCCACGAAAAATGGCAGAAGGTCGCACGACAAATCGCCGAGCAGGCAGCAGATCGGCTCTGGCGCTCGGAAGGACGACAGGCGCTGGAGTATTTGAAAACCAAGCGGGGACTGAGTGAAGGGATCATTGCCGCTGCGCAATTCGGTTATATCCCCGGTCAGCCGAGTGAATGGAAGAAAATCGGGGATTTGAAAGTCCCCTGCGGCATTGCGATCCCCTGGTATGCCGATGGCGCGCTCTGGGGCATCAAAGTGCGGCGTGCGGCAGGCGAGCAGCGCTACCAGCAGGTGAGCGGCGGGAATATCAGGGGCTGTCTCTACCTCGCAGATCATATTCAACCGGGTTTGCCCCTTGTCTTGACGGAAGGCGAGTTCGACGCTTTAATGCGTGGCAAATTGGCTGGGGCAAGTTATCCGCTCGCATCGATTGGCAGCGCAAGCAATCCCATATCAATCGCCGCTGGTTCGGTAAGCTGCTGGCCGCACCACGTCTCTTGATTTGCATGGATGCCGACGAAGCAGGGGAAAATGCAGCAGCAGAGATTGCGACCCTCTCCCTCGCCGTAAAGAGAGTTCAGGTTCCAATGGGAAAGGATATGAATGAATTCTATCGCCTCGCGAGTGGTCAAGCAGTCCACGACTGGCTCAAGAGCGAGTTGGACCACGGGTAATTTCGATAAGGAATCTTCAGACGAAAACGCAATTGACCATGACCAGGATCAACACAGATAGACGTACCGATTTGAATGATTTCTTCACAATGGGTGGTGTCCTCAATGGCGAGTCCCTGAGCCACACGCCAATACTCGTTTTCGCGACAAGAGACGATGCGGTGTAAGTTAGGCATCCTCCACCAGGGCTTTGCGCAGCAAACTCCAATTCCTCAAAAGGCATCCGACGCGGAAAGGGTTATGCGCCGCCGAAATGTGCTGGGCGGCATCGTCCATGACTACTATCAGGACGCTGCGTAGGCAGGAAAGCCGCGCAGATGAGGATTTTTGGCCCAACGGGGTCCGTGGGCATTGGCTCAAAAGCGTTTCCTGTGGCGTTCACGGAACTGCCGACTGAGCCTCCACCACAATCTGAATGTCATCCTTTGCCACCCAATCCGTCTGCAGCGTATTTCCAGCGATGACGCAAATCGAGTGACTGCCCGGCGAAATGGACGGCAGCGCGATCAGCGTACTGGCGCCGCTGTTGCGCGAGGTCAGGCTGCCATCGACATAGGTCTGCACGCTCTCCTGCGTATTGTTGGAAATGTGCAGGACGAGCGGATTCGCCGCGACGGTCGCGCCATCGGCGGGCGAGGTAATCCGAAGTGCGCCGCTCGAACTCCTCATGCAGTCGGCGATGGTAGTCGCCACCGCACTTGCCTGAGTATTGGCTGTGATGGTATCGGCTCCCGAAGTCACGTCGGCGGCGGCGCTCAATAGGAACACGCCGCCCAGCAGCAGCAGCCCACAGGACAGCAGCGCAGCGCCGCTCGGCCAGCGGCTCTGGGCGATGAAAAACCCGCTGATGCCGAATGCCAGCATACCCGCGATCAACAGCGCCGGGATGTGGTTGGGCAGCGGCGCATTGGGATCAACGGAGGGCGGCGGTGCTGCCGCCTGTACGCTGGGCTTGAAATCGACCACCGTGTCGTAGTGATCCGGGCGGGCGATCATGGTGCGGATGCGCCAACGCCCCGGCAGGCTCAGGTTCGCGCCGGAGACCGTGTAGACCCCGTCCTGCCCTTGATCGATGCGCAGCTCGCTTTCGCCTACGTTCTGCGTCTGGTCGTCGAAGCGCAGGCGGATCAGCGAGGCGTCGGTGATGGAGTCGCCCTCCTCATCCTGAAGCGCCAGCGTGAAGGTGTTCTGCCCGACCACACCCGGCGCGATGGTCAACTGCACCTGAATGTCGTTCGCCGACTGCGTGTCCGAAATCGGGTTGGGCACTGCCAGCGCCGCCCGCTGCGCCAGATCGTTGCGCGGGGTGTTGAGCGAGGTCAGCGCGCCCACCACGCCCAGAATCGCTATCGTCAACGCGATCTCCAGCCCGACCAGACCGCGCAGGCGTCCCGCCCAGATTGCTCTACCCGCTTGCAGTGCCCGATGCGTGAACAGCAGATTGATCCCGGCGACGCCGAGCAGCGGCAGGATCAGGATCGCCTTGACGATCAGTACCTGACCGTAAAGAGTCGTCAGCAACCCATCGAGCGACTCGACTTGCAGCCAGGCGGCGTACAGCCCGGTCACAATCAGCCCGACGACCACCACGCGCGCGAAATTTGAGAAATAGCCGACCAGCGTGCTCAGCGCGGGCACGCCGAGCGCCGGGCTGCGCCAGACCGGGACGATCACGACTAGGAACTGCACCAGTCCGCCGATCCACAACGCCGTCAGCGCCAGATGCAGCCAGTCGGCGAAGACCGAGGCGGTCGCGTCCTGAGCGCCAGCGGCGTGACTGTAGAGGCTGTTAGTCAGCAGAATCGCGCCACCCAGCGCCAGCGCTGCCCAGTAGAAGCGTTCACTGTCCTTGACGATGGCGTGGTAAAGCACGCCGCCGAGCAGCAGCCACAAGACCATGCGCGCCAGCCACAGCGATCCGTAGCGGGTTTGCGTCATGACCTGCCCCAGCGCCGGGTTACTCACGGCAGCGATCAGCGAGACCTGCGCGGCGCTCGAGACCTGAAGCAGCAGCATCAACCCGCCCGTGATGCCGGTCAGCACCCAGCCGAGGACGATCACGCGGCTCAGGCGGCGGTCGAGGTCAGGTCGAGAGGGAAACGCAGCAGGCTTCCAGACCAAAAGGAGAAAACCAACGCTGCCGACCGCCAGCGCCAGGCTGATCAGGTTGAGCCAGCGCACCAACGTGCTGTCCGGCGGGATGGTCTCGGCGGTCTCCGCAACCGCCGCTTGCCCGGCAGCGGCGGGTCCTACCGTGAAGGGAAAACTGCCGTTGAGCGCGTGCCCGTCCACCGCCGAGAGCGTCTGCCAGGCGACCGTATAGACGCCATTGGGCAGCTTGCCCAGCGTCAGGAACATCGATTTGGGATCGTTCGGATCGACCTGACTGGGCAGCGTATCGACGGACTGACTGCGGCTGTCGCGCAGCGTGAAATGGCTGAAATTCGGCTCCAGCGTTTCGGTGAACCACAGGTGGATCGCCGCCGGGGGCGTGGTCAGGACGCTGTTGGCGGCGGGTCAGAGCGGATCAGCGTGGCGTGCGCCGAGGCCGTCTGCACCGCCAGCCCCAGCACTATGATCAGGCCCAACGCCGCCCAGTGCCGCATGGTTTGATTCCTACGAACCGGGAGTTGCTGCCGTCAGCGCGTCAAGCTGAGCTTTCAGGGCGTCGATCTGCTGCTGAAGCTCTGCGTTGGATGGCTCCTGCTCCGGGAACATGAGATCGGCAATCGGATCAACCGAGTTGAACTTGCCGTCGGCGGAGTTGAAGGTCTCATCCACCTGGCGACTGCCGACCGTCCCGACGAAGTGGAAGCTGTAGTCGCCGACCACCGTCGGGATGAGCGCCGCCGTGTACATGCCGGGCGTCTCATCCGAGGCGTCCAGCGTGAACGGATCGCTGGTCTTGCCACCGGTTGAAACCGTGACGGTCAGGTTCTGATCGACATCGGCGACCGGATTGCCATCCTGAGTGACAGTGAGTTCGACGGCATTGAGTTGACCGACAAGCGCCGGTTCGACGTGCCAGCCGACGTGGAAATTGTAGGGACCGACCGAGCGATCTTCGTGGGCAAAGGCGGGCACCGCCAGCGCCAGAACTGCGAAGATAGCGACCACTTCGACCAGGATAGCGAGATTTCGCTTGTTCAAGATGTTTTCTCCTTGCGTTCCTTGTGGATATGGCGTTTTGCTGCCCGTGCAGCAGCGAACTGGATCACCATGCCCGCCACGACCAGGACGACGCCGAGTACCAGGATTCCATTGACGATGGGCTGCATTTTCGTCCGCTTCACACGCTTACTTGACGAACAAGCCCATCACGTAGAGCGCCACCAGTCCGACCGTCACGCCGCTGAAGATGACCAGCGGCATCGGGCGCTTGAGCGAGTCTTTCTGAATCAGCTTGGCGACTTCGTAGACCACCTCGAAGACCGCGCCCGCGCCAATCGCCAGGAAGAGCACCGCCAAAATCCTGGAGTAGAGCAGCCCGCCGATCACGCCGCCCAGGATGGCGGGACCGCCGCCGATCAGCCCCAGCAGCGCCAGGTTGCGTAGCGAGGGGCGGTCTTTCAGCACCGGGATGATGATCCCCAGCCCCTCCGTGATGTTCTGGATGATGAATCCAATTACCAGAAATGTCCCCAGCGCTAGCGCGCCCTGGCTGTAGGACGCGCCAATCGCCAAGCCTTCGCCCAGATTATGGAAGCCGATCCCGGTGGCGATCATGAACGCCAGCGACAGCCGCTGTTCGGACTCGCTGCGGGCGATGGATGCCTGACGGCGCGAGATGGCGTCGAGCAGCATGAAGGTGACCACCAGCCCGATCCCGAACAGCCCGACGCCCTGAAACACGTCGCCGACCTGACCCGCGAGTTCTAGTCCTTCGTTGGTGGCGTCGATGCCCAAAAAGATCAGCAGCCCGGCGGTGATCGCCATCAGGAACATCATCCAGCGCGGACCGAGCCGCCGCAGCGCGGGCATCCAGAACATGCCCAGGAAGACCGGGATCACGCCCACGTAAAGACCGATCAACAGGTAGCTGAGTAGCGTGTTGCCCGTCGGCGTCGCTGTCTCCGCCGCGACCGGAATCTCCGTATCGAAGGAGATCGAATCATCCGTGAAGAACGTCACCTCGTAAGACTCGCCCCGCACCCAACGGTAATCCAGCGTGAAGGTCGCCTGACCGAGGCGTGGGATGGTCGCGCTGGGCGTCGCCGTGAAGGGCCAGATAGCATCGTTGACGTTGATGGCGGCAATCGTGATCGGCTGCGGGCTGGTGTTGCGGATGGTGAAGGCAATCGTGCCGGGATGCAGCACTGTCTGGTCAAAGGTGATCGATTCAATCGGCGCGGCGGGCTGGATGTGCAGTCCGGCACCATTGGTAATCAAAAAGAGCGCAATCACAGCGATCAGGACGATCACCGGCAGTGCAACCAAGCCGAGCATCCGCCAGCCCAGTGGCTTCGGCGCGGGCTTGGGCGTTGTGGTAGCACTTTCAGTACTCATCTTAAGCCTCCGTCACTTCAAAAACGCCAGTCCAACCCAACTCGGCGAACTCGGTCTTGTGGGCGTGGAACATGAACAATCCGGGATATTTGTAGCTGAATTCGAGAATGCCGCGCTGCGCCTGCATCTGGGCAATCGTGTCGGTGTACTCGCTCGGCGTCAGGCTGGTGCCAGTGGGGTAGTAGTGGAAGAAATTGGCGTGCAGGTGGAAGGAGTTGATCGGGTCGAATTCGAGCACGTTGATTAGGAAGATGCGCACCAGTTCCCCGGTCTTGATCTGGATCGGGTGGCGCGAGTAGTGAAAGGGAATGCCGTTGACGACATAGAAATCGTTGGCACCATCGAAATCCACGTCAAAGCCGCTCTGCACCATGACGAACTCGTGATCGGCTTTCGGCCAGCCGTCTTTCGGATCGACGATGAAAGCGCCGTACAGTCCTTTCGAGATGTGCTTCGCCAGCGGGAAGGCGTGGCAGTGATACAAGTGACAGCCGAACGGCTCGGCGTCGAATTCGTAGGTGAAGCTGTCGCCGGGCTGCACCTGGTCGAAGACGGCGTCCATGTTGCCGGGGTGAATGCCATGAAAGTGCATCCCATGTGGGTGGGACGAGCCATTGGTGAAGTTAATGCGAATGCGGTCGCCTTCGGTGGCGCGGATGGTCGGGCCGGGGATGCGCCCGTTGTAGACCCACGCTGCGAAATTCAGCCCTGGCACCAGCTCGATGTCTTTTTCGCCTGCCACGACGGTGTACTCGCGCAGCGTTTGACCATTCGGCAGGGTGCTCACCTGGCCGCCGTCGAAATCGGTCAGAATATCGGACGGGTTAAAGCCGTTCGCCACATAGTCCACGTCGCTGCCGACGCCGGGCATCATCATGGTGTACTGTGGATCGGTAAAGATGTTGTAGGGGAGGTCGCCCCCTTGTGTCTGTGGGGGATTCGCCTGCGCCTCGACCGGAGTTTGACTCGCCAGCGACGCTGCCAGCATCCCGGCGCTGGCGACACCGGCAGCGCCAACCCCCAGTTTAAGAAACTTGCGACGTGACAGATTGGTTCCTTCGTCGTTCATGGTGATCTTCTCCTCGAAGTCTCCTTCATCGTTAGGTTGATCAGGTGCTTAGCCTGGTTTCCACAGGTATTAGGCGAGATGCAGCAGCGCTCTTTGCGACCGGGAATGGGCAAAGAGAATACAGCGGCGAGCTTATAGCTTCATGCGCTCGCCGAAAAGTAACCAAATTAGCTATTTAGATGAATCTAAACTGATGCTATTGCAAACCTCACTTTTTGTCAAGAAAAAGCTAAAATCCCATTGATCGAATCGGAAACAATAAAAGTACTGAAATTGAATGTACAGATGTCACCTTGACAAAAGTTTTGGTATGTCTAAAATTTAATTATAAGAAACCGAACACATAGGGCAAATGATGACGCAGCCGGACGAACCTCTGACCCTCGATCACCTGAAAATCGGACGAACCGCCACCGTGACGGGACTGACCAACCGGGGTGCGAATCGCAGCCGTCTGCTCGACCTCGGCATCCTGCCGGGGACAAAAATCGAAGTCGCCTTGAGAAGCCCCTTGGGCGACCCGACAGCTTACGAAGTGCGCGGTGCAGTGATTGCCTTACGGCGTGTCCAGGCTCAGAAAATTCAAATTCAACTCGATCCAACGGAGGAATAATTTCATGGCGGTTGCATCTACTTGCGAATCGTGCCCGGCTTATAACCCGGCGCTGCTCAAGAAAATGGGTGTCCACGTTGAGAATTTCGACTACGTGGTGGCGCTGGCGGGCAATCCCAACACCGGCAAGAGCACCGTCTTCAACGCGCTGACCGGGCTGCGCCAGCACGTTGGCAACTGGCCCGGTAAGACGGTGGCGCGCGCGGAAGGCGGCTTCGATTTCAACAACAAGAAATACAAGCTGGTCGATCTACCCGGAACCTACTCCCTGCTTTCGACCAGCACCGACGAGGAAATCGCCCGCGACTTCATCCTGTTCGGTCAGCCGACCGTGACGGTCGTCGTCGCCGACGCGACCCGCCTGGAGCGCAACCTCAACCTGACGCTGCAAATCCTGGAGATCACCGACCGCGCGGTCGTCGCCCTGAACCTGATCGACGAAGCCAAGCGGCACGGCATCACGATTGACGAGCGGCATCTGGCGCGCGAATTGGGCGTGCCGGTGGTGCCGATGGCGGCGCGCAGCATGGTCGGTATCCCGGAACTGCTCCAAGCCATCGAACAAGTGGCGACGGGTCAGTACGCCACCCGCCCCCACCGCATCCATCAGCGCGACGCGGCAGTGGAAAGCGCCATCAACGAGATGGTAGCGGTGATCGAAGCGGAATTTCCCGGCTTGCCGAACGCGCGCTGGGTGGCGCTGCGCCTGCTGGAAGGCGACAACACGCTGGAAGCGGCGGTCAGGAACCACACCCTGGGCGATCTGACGCGCGCAACCTTTGCGCAGTCTGTCAACGAGGCTCCCTCTTTGGAGCTGGCGTCATGACAACTGCCGAGGGTGTGCTGGAAACCACAGCCCGGCTGCGCGCACAGGTGGGCGAGGACTACCACGACAAGCTGATGGAGGCGATTTACACTGACGCTTCCCAGATCGCCGACCGCAGCGTCAGCCGCGACGACAAGCAGGCGCGCCTGACCTTCGACCGGGCGCTCGACCGGGCGCTGACCCATCCGGTCTGGGGCTTCGCGGTCATGGGCTTGATGTTCTTCGTGGTCTTCTGGATCACCATCACCGGCGCGAACATCCCCTCGCAGATCATCGCCGATCTGCTGCTGAACAAGGTCTATGCGTTCCTACACAGTCTGGCGTCGGCGTTGTACGCGCCCGCCTGGCTCAGCGGCGTGCTGATCGACGGCGTCTATCTGGCGACCGCCTGGGTGGTGTCGGTCATGCTGCCGCCGATGGCGATCTTCTTCCCGCTGTTCACGCTGCTGGAAGATTTCGGCTATCTGCCGCGCGTGGCTTTCAACCTCGACCGCCTGTTCGCCAAGTCAGGCGCGCATGGCAAGCAGTCGCTCTCGATGATGATGGGCTTTGGCTGCAACGCGGCAGGCGTGATCGCCACGCGCATCATCGACAGCCCGCGTGAACGCCTGATCGCCATCATCACCAACAATTTCAGCATCTGCAACGGGCGCTGGCCCACGCTGATTTTAATCGGCACGATCTTCCTGGGTACGCTGGCGTCGCCCGCACTGGCGAGTCTGGTCGCGGCGCTGAGTGTGGTCGCTATCGCCGTCGCCGGCGTCGTGGTGACGCTGCTGGTCTCGTGGGGATTATCGAAGACGCTGCTGAAAGGCGAGACTTCAGTCTACAGCCTGGAGCTGCCGCCCTATCGCCCGCCGCAGATCATGAAAACGCTCTACACCTCGATGATCGACCGCACCATCATCGTCCTCTATCGCGCGGTGGTGATGGCGGCTCCGGCGGGTGGGATCATCTGGCTGGCGAGCAATATCTATATCGGCAACATCAGCATCGCAGGTTCTTTGGTCAATCTGCTCAACCCGTTGGGGCTGCTGGTCGGCATGAACGGGATCATCCTGCTGGCTTACATCGTCGCCATCCCTGCCAACGAGATCGTCATCCCGACCATCCTTATGCTGACCCTCACGCTGGGCAAGAATATCGCCGGGGCGCAGGCGGGCGTGATGCTCTCGCTGGATAACGCGCAAGCGTACAGCGTGCTGACGCAGGTCGGCGGTTGGACGGTGCTGACGGCGGTCAACCTGATGCTCTTCAGTCTGCTGCATAATCCCTGCAGCACCACTCTCCTGACCATCTGGAACGAGACCCGGAACCGGAAATGGACGATCGTGTCAGCACTCCTGCCGGTGGCGCTTGGTTTCCTGGTCACCTTCTCGACCGCGACCCTCGTGCGTCTTCTGGGAGGCGGCTAACCTGAGCGCATCTGGAAGATGATTGGGACGCAGTCAGCGGGCAAGCCGAGAGACATCGGTTTGCCCTTTGCGATTCGACCATAGGCTTATGGAATTGAATTTAAGAGTAAGGTGGTCATTGAGTGGCAGCACAAGCTGACCCTCAACTCTGGCGTACCCGCTCGGTTGAGGATTTCCTGAAAACGCTTTATCTGCTCCAACGAGAAGGGCAGCCCGTTACGACCAATCAACTGGCACGGACGCTGCACATTGCGCCTGCTTCTGCGACCGACATGATTAAGCGCTTGGCAGGTATTGCCGAAGCGGATGATGTGAGTCCACCATTCATCCCGGAGCCTCTGGTCGAATATCAGCGCTATCACGGCGTTCGGCTCAGCGCGGCAGGCGAGCAGGTGGCGCTGAGCGTGCTCCGCCGTCGCCGACTGATCGAGCTGCTCCTATGTCGCATGTTCGGCTATCGCTGGGATGAGGTCGATCAGGAAGCCGAGATGCTCGAACATGCCATCTCCGCCCAGCTTGAGGGGCGGATCGCCGCCGTACTCGGTTATCCCGATTTTGATCCACACGGAGACCCGATTCCAACCGAAGCAGGCGTTGTGCTCGACGAAACGCTGGTATCGCTGACAGCCTTGCAGCCGTGGCAGACCGCCGTCATCCGCCGGATCAACAATCAGGAGCCGGAGGTGCTGCGCAGTCTGGCGTGCCTCGGATTGGTCCCGGAGCAGGTGGTGATGCTGCGGGAGCGAAACGACGCCAGCGACACGATCACTCTGGAACTTCGTAATCGGAGGGTCGAGATCATTAGCACGCGAATCGCGCAAATGATCGCTGTGAAAGTCTTCCCGGACGACGAAATCACCCCGATTTGAGACTTCTGTTGCATTTTGCTTAAAGGGTATGGACAGACCGCGAGTCTCTCCGTAAAGTGGGTTTTTGCTTGGTGTAAACAGGAAGATGCCACCCTCATGAATTGGACTTCCAGGATTATCGCTGGCGTGGTCGCCTTAGTGGTCGTCGTTTTTGTCCTCGGCGTCGCCTACCTCTACGTCAGCGGTGGATCGGGCACGCCGAGCGTAGCCCTCGACGCGCCGACGCTCGCTGCTATGCCTCTTGAGGACCCCGGCGCGGTCAGCGGGCTGACCATCTTTAACATCGTCACCGATCAGTCGAAAGTGAGCTTCACGGTCAATGAGGTGCTGAACGGCTCGCCCAACACCGTTGTCGGCACGACCGATCAGGTTGCCGGGCAGATCGGCGTCGATTTCGCTCACCCACAAGACTCGCTGCTCGGTGAAATCATCATCAACGCGCGCACACTGAGGACCGATAGCGACTTACGCGACCGGATGATTCGCGGGACGATTTTACAGTCTTCGCAGGATCAGTATGAACTCATCCACTTCAAACCGACGGCGCTCACAATGCGTCCCGCCTCAGTCACATTCGGGCAGCCGTTCACCTTCCAGATTGTGGGCGACCTGACCATCCGCGACATCACCAAGTCCGTCACTTTTGACACGACCGTCACAGCGGATTCGCAAACCAAGCTCGAGGGCACAGCCGCCGCGACCATCCAGCGTGACGACTTCGAACTCACTATTCCGAACGTCCCGGAGGTCGCCAGCGCAGACGAAGCGGTCAAGCTGGAGATCGAGTTTGTCGCTACCCCGGTAAGCTAAGTGGCCCTCTTTCACTCAATTCGTGTCGACTAGACACGATAGCAATAACCATAGGGGATAGTGATTATCCCTTCAGTGCAATTACACAGAGACAACTCATCGGGTCGCACCTGCCGACAAGGTATAATCGCCCCAAAATAAGTAGATTGGCACTTCGGATTGGAGGACTCTGAACCTCGCCACCCAAGAAAACAGCCATTCCGAAAGTCTGGAACGGCTTTTCTTCGCTTGCAACTCCACAGCCTGGATTAGAACCTGACAGAGAGCGGTATTTCCATATTAGATGCTCGAGACCACACGAGAGGAAAATATCAAAAACCGTTGATTTCTCAACGAAAACCGTTGAGTTTCTCTGATAGCTTGATTGGATTCGAACACTGCTAAGGGAAGAAAAAAACGCTTCTGGATGATCCAACGGCGCTTTCTTCCTGTGAACTGGGGAGGCTGGAGCCAAGTCGAACATTTTTCCCTCACGTCTGCGCAGATTTCCGCGCTGACGTGTTCTTCACACCCTTCACTGGCGCTTTGGCTTATTTTGCGTAGCTCATCATTCAAGTCGCTGAGATATGCAAACGGCGTCCGCAGCTCCAACCGCACCTTTCCTCTTCCATCAATTACAACTCGTTCCACGACCTGGCGCAGCAGCTCTTTCTTGTCGCCGCGCTCCAACTGATTATACAGCACTCCAATTTCGGCGATGATCGCCAGCGCTGCATCCAGATTCTCTATGTGATACTCACGCTCTTGTGTGAAGGCTTCTAGAGCACTGCGTAACTTGGCACGCCGATCTTGCCACTCCGCCCATAAGCCATCCCAGACCTCCTCGCTGATTTTCCCCGACGCCAGCAGCCGTGCCATCCGCGACTTCTTCTTCGTCCACTGCCTTCAGCGCGTTCTGCAATCTCATCTGTTCGTCCGGGGTGTTGAAACCAAGTTTATCGGTCAACGCCTGGGTGTAGCTCGCCCGCAGGAGGGGCAGGAGCTCAGGATCTACTTGAATACGCTTCAACTCGCGTCCGATTTGCGGGTCAATCTTACTGCACAAGAAGCTGACGCCGCCTTTCCCTGAGATGCGGTAATACGCCGTCCCGCCGCCTGAGCGCCGCGCATTCGAGGTTGAACACGTCAGGCGGATTGGCTCGCAGGTACCGTTTTCCTGGTAGAAGATCATCCCCTTCAGCAGGTAATCCTCCCTGCGGCGGACGGTGCGGTGGGCGTTGCGCCGCGCCAGAATGTCCAGCCCTTGCTCGAACTCCTCCGTGCTGACAAGCGGCTTCCACTTCCCCTGAACGGTTTTCGGTGCAATCCCGTTGTGTTCGCTGACGACCCATCCGGCATACGTCCAGTTATGGAAGATGTTCGACAGCGTGCTGATGTTCGCCTTGCGTTTACCTCGGCGCGTGAGTTCGATAAATGGTCGTCCGGTGCGATAGCTATACCCTTTCGCATGGAGCGCTTCGGCAATTTCCTCTAGGTAGTGTTGACATTTCAGCGAAGCCAAATTAGGGTGCTGGTAAGCTGTAAGCAACCTAGATAGCGGCGTGCCAGCTTGTCAAACCGAGAAAAGACCCGACGATAATGCTTGATCTTGTTGATAAAACATTCAATCAAATGGCGCTCGCGATACAACCAGTGATCGTACTCACGCGGCTGTTGGGCATTCTGGCGCGGTGGAATCACCACTTCTGCCCCACTTGCCACGATCAAAGCGATAAAGTCCTGAGCGCCATAGCTGCGATCCGCGATCACGTGCTCGAATTGGAATCCATCGATCAAGTCGGGTGCTTGGGTGATGTCATGGCGCTGCCCGCCACTCAGGCGCAAGCGCAAGGGATTGCCCAGACCATCGACGGTGATGTGGATTTTAGTGCTAAACCCACCGCGACTGCGTCCCAACGCCTGATCATTGTGTCCTCCGTTTTTTTTCAGCCCCTGCTGCGCAGGGATGTGCCCGCACGACCCTACTGTCAATCAGTCCGTTTTCCATGTCCGGGTCATCCGCAAAGTGTTCCAGCATTCGCTCCCAGACCCCGTTGTCGCACCAGCGGGCAAAGCGTTTATAGGTCGTATTCCAGTTCCCGTAATCCAGCCGCAGCAGACGCCACTGCGCTCCACTCCGGTCGACCCATATCACCGCTTCAACGAACTGGCGGCACTCTTGTTCCTTCCCAACATACGCTCGCGGGTCGGCACGCAAAAAATCCCGCAGTTTCATCCATGGGTCGTCTTGCAATCTCACGTTTGTCATCCGACCAGTTTACATCAAATGTCAACACAACCTAGTATAGGGGGAGAGCAGGAGATTGCTATCTCCACTCCCGCATGAGTACCCTGATTGTCGGATCGCGCCTCAGGTCTAGCGCTTCTCGGCTTGTCGCGGATAGTAGGCGATCAATTCGGCTTGTGTTAAAGTCGTCCCGCCAAATCGCCCACATGAGCCGAAGGGAAGCGACCCCGTGCTGCAACTGCCTGAGTTTCAAGCCCTCACCACCCTCAGCCGGGATGGGCGGCTCCTGTTTTTAACCCGCATCGTGCGCCTGTTTGCCTACGGTTTCATCGCAGTCGTCCTCGGCTTCTATCTGGTCGAAGTCGGATTGACGGACACGCAGGCGGGGCTGGTCATCAGCCTGACTCTGCTTGGCGATGCGCTGATTTCGCTGCCGATCACGATTGTCGCCGACCGGCTGGGACGGCGGCGAATGCTGATGGTCGGCGCAGGGCTGATGATCTTCGCGGGCGTGGTCTTTGCGCTCACTAACAACATCGCGCTGCTGATCGTCGCCGCCATCATCGGCACCATCAGCCCCAGCGGGAACGAAGTCGGTCCCTTCCTCGCCATCGAGCAAGCCGCCCTGCCCCAAACCACTACCGATCAACGGCGCACGCAGGTATTCGCGTGGTACAGCCTGCTCGGTTCGGTGGCAACCGGCTTCGGCTCGTTGATGGGTGGCGTGGTCGCGCAAACCCTGCAAAATTCAGGTCAGTCGGCGCTGAACAGCTACCGCGTGGTGATTATCGGCTATGCGCTGCTTGGCGTGGTCTTAGGCGTCCTTTTCACCCGGCTCTCGCCGCTGGTCGAGATCACCCTCGCCAAAGCCCCGGTCACGCTGCAAAGTCTGTTCGGTCTGAAGCGCTCGCGCAAAGTCGTGTACAAGCTCTCGCTCTTTTTCATGATCGATGCCTTCGCGGGCGGGCTGATCGTGCAGAGTTTGGTGGCGATCTGGTTCAGCCGCCGCTTCGGGATCGATCCGGCGCTGATCGGGACAATTTATCTGGGCGCGAATTTGTTCGCCGGGCTGTCCGCGCTGGCGGCGGCGCGGGTCGCAGCGCGTTACGGGCTGGTCAACACGATGGTTTTTACGCACGTCCCCTCGAATATCCTGTTGATTCTGGTGCCGCTGATGCCCATCCTGCCGCTGGCGATTCTGGTGCTGCTTGCTCGCTTCAGCATCTCGCAGATGGATGTGCCCACCCGTCAATCCTACACGGTGGCGGTGGTAGACCCGGAAGAACGCTCGGCAGCCAACGGCGTCACCAATATCGCGCGCACTACCGCAGCGGCGATCTCGCCCAACGTGACCGGCGCGTTGTTCAGCGCGGGCGGCGTTTGGCTGGGGGTGCCGTTCCTGCTGGCGGGCGGTCTGAAGCTGATCTACGACTTTTTGCTCTACCGCAGCTTCAGCACATTGAAACCGCCGGAGGAACAGGCGCGTTCTTGATACTCCCGCGTTAGTACTAGATTGTCGGATAACGCTGCATGGCTATAATTAAGCTAGTGTGGCAGAAATCCTTATTAGAGAAACGGATGCGCGATGCGACGCTCGACTTTAATCTGGTTCTCGCTGATTTGTGCGCTGCTGTGCGCGTTAAGTGTGGCGGCGGCTCCGGTCGCGCAAAGCAATCCGGCTGAGCAGTTGATTTTCGACGCCCGCGCCGACCTCGAACTGCTGGCGGATCAAGTTCTCACGCCGGGCGTGCGCCCACCGGAGTGGACCAACAATACGGATTTGCAGTCGGCGACGGTGGTCTCCGACCTGTGGTTCGACAACGAACTGCTGGCGAACGCCATCTTCGGCCCGGATACCCGCCCGTCCAACTGGATTGGCGCGTCGGTCGCCGTGAACGACATCCTCGCCCGCGACGTGCGCCACGACCTTGAGCTTTCCGCCGACCAAGTTCTCGGCGTCGGTCAGCGCCCGGCGGAGTGGCGCGGCGCTTCCAAGATCATGACCTGCGACCGCACACTGCAAAACGTGCTGGCGATCCTCGACAAGTATTACAGCATCCGCTCGACCACGCCCGAATCGGCGCTCAACTACTGCGCGACCGTCGAATCCGAGATCGAAGATAGTCTGGTCAACATCGTGTTCGGCACGCCGGACGAGAACGGCAGCCTGCCCGACCCGATCAACCTGCTCAGCGCGGTGCGCGGCGACCTCGAACGGCTCGCCGACGAACTGCTGGGCTTGAACACTCGCCCGGAGCGCTACATCGGCAACCGCGACGTGACCACGCCCAATTTCGCCGGGGACGTCCGGCTTGACCTCGAACTGCTGGCGGATGATCGGCTGGGCGTGGGCAATCGTCCCGCTGGCTGGCTCGGCGGCACCTCCAACTCGCCCGCGACTTCGTACTTGAATCTGCGCCACGACCTCGAACTGCTGGCGGACGTGACTCTCGGCATCGGCACGCGCCCGCACGGATGGCAGGGCGTCAACCCGATTGAGCGCTGCGATCCGCTGGTGCGAAGCCTTAGCTTCCTCGATCAGCAGGTGTTCACCAACTTCTCGGTCAGCGCTATCGACACCAGCTCGCTGGACTACTGCGCGCAGGTCAGCGCGGCAGCCAACGGCATCGTCGAAAATCCGCCCCAGTTGGACGTGGTGCAGGCGGAACAGTTGATGAGCGCCTCCTCCAACTACGCTTTCAGCTATCTGGACGTGGCGGCAACTCAGTACATGGGCGTGATGCCCGCTGGAACCCATTTCCGCGCCCTGTACCGCAATTACGGCGACTCGAACATGATGTTCGTGCAGGGCGCGGATTTCGCGCTGTACGTGGACATGCGCTTCACCAGCATTTCCGAAACCACCTTCCGCAGCCTGCCCACGCTGGACGGCGTAAATCCGCTCTCGTTCTGCGATGCGCTCTGGTGCAATGGTCCCGGACCGACTCCCACGCCCACCGGATCGGGTCCGCTGCTGTCGGTGCTGACTCAGTCTACGCCTGTCGCTACCCCCAATGCCGGAGAACTGGCGACCACCAAGCAGTTGGTGACGTGGAACAAGGTGCGCGTGACCTACGTGTTCGACAACTTGCAGACCAAGACCGCTCAGGTGGCGCTGGAAATCTGCCCGCAGAGCGCGGAAGTCGCCACCGGATGCGAGCCGGTGGTCGCGGTGTTCGACAACAACGCGGGCGCTGCCAAGCCCGTGATCTCGCAGTTCAACGGCTTGAACGTCTACGAGTTCCGTTACGGCTACTCGACCAATCTGGTGATCGAGAGCGCGAACTTCTACTCGCAGGACGTGTGGATCAGCGACCCGACCATCCGCTGAGCAACAACCTCTAGATGCAAAAGGGGCAGGTTTGAAACCTGCCCCTGCGCGATGCCGGGCTGAAAGTGAGTTCGCTTACGCCAGCACCTTGATCGGCTCTCTCGCCTCGACCTTCATGTGCAGCCCGCCGCGCGGTCGCAGCGTGATCAGCGGGTCGAGTTCGACCGTCTGCCCCGGTGTGAGCCGCATCTGGTAATGCTGCGCCATGGTCGCCAGCATCAGGCGGGCTTCCATCATGGCGAAGCTGTTGCCAACGCAGATGCGCGGTCCGCCGCCGAAGGGTAGATAGGCGTAGCGCGGGATATTCGGCTCGTTTTCCGGGCTGAAGCGCTCCGGGCGGAACTGATCCGGCTGATCCCACCAGCGTGGATCGTGATGCGTAACCCACGAGAACACGTTCACGTCGCTGTTGGCGGGGATGTCATAGCCGTGAATGCTCGCGTCCTCAATCGCCATACGCCCGAAGCTGTAAGCGGGCGGGTACAGCCGCAGCGATTCCTTGACCACCATTTCGGTGTAGGGAAGCTGCTTCAGGTCGGCGAGCGTGGGCGCGCGACCGCCCAGCACCGCGTCCAGTTCCGCGTGCAGCCTGGCTTCCGCGTCGGGATTCTGCGCCAGCAGCAGCCACGTCCAGTTGAGCGCGTTGGCGGTGGTCTCGTGCCCGGCGAGGAACAGGGTCACGGCTTCGTCGCGCACCTGAAGGTCGCTCATGCCCTTGTCGTTGTCGTCGCGTGCCAGCAGCAGCATCGAGAGCAGATCGCCGTAATCCTCTCCGCTCCGGCGGCGCTCGGTGATCAGCCCGTACATCAGGTCGTCCAGCGCGCGCACCGCCCGGTTGGTGCGGATTTTGCCCGGAGTCGGCATCCACGCCGGGATCAGGGTCATGCCGCCCATCGCGTGCTGGATCACCGTCAGCGCCGCGCCGACCCGATCCGCGTCCTCATGTACGTCGGCGTTGAACAGCGACTTGGCGACGATTTGGAGCGTCGCGTGCATCATCTCCTGATCCACGTCCAGCTCGGTGCGCCCGCGCCAGCTTTCGAGCATCCGCTCCGTGACCTCGATCATCGTGTCGGCGTAGGCTTCGATGCGCCGGGCGTGCAGCGCGGGCGCGACCAGCTTGCGCTGGCGCTTCCAGAACTCGCCGTCGCTGGTGAGCAGTCCGTTGCCGAGGAAGCGCGCCAGCCCGTTCTGGCGGTTGCGGTAATCCGAGCCTTTGTAGAACTGCTTGGGCTTTTCGACCAGAATTTCGTAGATGGCTTCGGGGTTGCTGACCATGAACATGCGTCCTTCCCCGATTTGCACCACGAAGAAGTCGCCATACTGCTCGAACAGGCGGTCAAAGTAGCCGATCATGTTGCCGTGAATGTCGTTGAACAGACGCAGTTGGTTGATCAAGCCCTTCACGGGCGGGGGACCCGCTGGAAGTCTCATTCTGGACACCCTATCGTTTTCTGTACACTATGTTCAATAACCCCTATAATAGGAGCATGGTTGTGGGTGTCAACAACCAATTTTGCCAGAGTGTCGTTTATTAGACAGGTGTACAGAAATGACCGACGCATCGCCTACCGTCCGGCGGGATCGACGCATCGAGCGGACGCATCAACTGCTCAGCAAGGCGCTCATGGAATTGATCGTCGAGCGGGGCTACGACTCGATCACCATTCAGGACATCACCGACCGCGCCAACGTCAGCCGCACCACCTTCTACCTGCACTTCAAGGACAAGGACGAGCTGCTGTTCGCCAGTATGCAGCAGATTTACGAGGGGCTGCTCACGGGTCACGAGGGCTTCATGCCCGGCAGCGTGAGCGAAGCCGACTACGACGGTGAGGTGAACTGCGACGCCGGCGACTTCAAGCACGTCGCCGAGTACGCCGACTTCTACCGGGTGATGCTCGGCAAGCAGGGATCGGTCACGTTCATCGTGCGGCTGCTCTCCTACCTCACCGACGCCATGACCGAGACTTTTCAGAGCAAGCTGCGGGACGGCGAGCCGAAAATCCCGATGAGCCTGATCGCGGCGTCCTGCGCGGGCGCCGAGATCGGCGTGATGAAGTGGTGGCTGGATCACGACATGGAATACTCGCCAGAGGAAATGGCGAAGATGCAGTTCTTTTTGTCGATGTTTGGGCTGCGCTGGGCGCTGGGGCGAGAGAACTCACCAGAATAAGAACGTCATTGCTGCGATCATTCATTGCGGAACCAATAATGAATAAATGCTTAAGAAGGCAATCTTTATGATTTAACAAGGGTTGATCGGGCTACAATAGGTGAAATCTGACACCACTAGACACTGATCATGACTGAACTGATCCCGACTGCCCCCTGCACTTACGCGCTGCTTGACAGCGGCATTCACGAATTCGCGTTCCTCCAATCGTCACGCGCCGCCGTTGACTGCCTGTTCAATCACCTCACCGAGGTTTACGCGAACATCCCCGACGACCAGACCGCCCTGCTGCTGTTCGATGCGCGGGAAGGCGATCTGCCGCTGGCGTATCTGTTCATGTCGTTCCAGAGATGGTCAGCTGCACGCGCGACTCACATCCCGGCGCGGCTGGCGATTTTCACCGACGCGCACGCGCTGGTGCCGCTGGTAGATACCTTCCTGCGAACGCTGCGCACCCCCTACCTGAGGGTGCGCTTCTTCTCCCACGAGCAGCGCGACGACGCCGAGGACTGGCTGCTGGAAGACTTCTAATACGGTTTTTGCGCGAGGCTACCGAGCAGCGGCGCGAAATGCTTCAGGTTGTGGGTATAGAGAAGCGGTGATTGACGGATGCGATCAGGGAGTCCATCATGCCGACGCCGTGACTGAGTTCGTAGCGCATTTGCGCCTGCATCGCCCAATCCAAGTCAGCTTGGGTGAGATAGATCATGTCGAACTGTTCCATGAATTGCGCAGCGCGTTGACGCTCGATCTTATTGTCTCCACCCGTAATCACTTCCATCCAAATAACTGGCGTGATCCCCAACGTTCACTGGCTCTGAGCATGGAGCCAAGCAACAGCAGGCGAATAGCGCCGAAGTAAATCAACAACGACGTTTGTCTCAATAAGTGCCGTTATCACGCTGCCTGCGCTCCCGCCGCTTGCGCCGCTGTTCCTCAACCCATGCCACTGAGTTGGTAATTCCTTTATCTTCCCACCCACCGATCAAGCCTGATTCCACAATCTCTTTGCCTGTTTTGGGTGTGAAGGTCAGCAGTTCCTTGATTTCCTCGTCGGTGAAATCCTGCTCGTCAGCAGTTTCCGATTCGGCTTCGCCCGGCGGCAGATTTTTCGGCGGATCAAATACCAGTTCGCCGTCTTCCGTGACCTTTCCAGTCAAATGAATGAACATTCTCATTCCCTTCGCATCTCAGCGCCTTTGCGTTGAGCTTTTGTCTCTTGGCGGCTCACCCATTATACATTGGCAATTGCCAATCTGACCCCGGCGGCGGTAATATTCCGCGATACCTAGCCCCAACCATAAATATTGATTCAGGAGCAAGACGATGGTCAAGCAGTTGAAAAACTACATCGGCGGGCAGTGGGTGGACTCGACGGCGAGTAGCTACTCGCCCGTGACCAACCCGGCGACCTGCGAGTTGATCGGTCAGGTTCCCGACGGCACGCGCGAGGACGTGGACAAGGCTGCTCAAGCGGCAAAGGAAGCCTTCCCCGAATGGCGCAGCACGCCGGTGTTGAGCCGCGCGCAGTACATGTACCGCTTCAAGACCCTGCTGGAAGACCGCTTTGAAGACCTCGCCGAGATGGTGGTGCGCGAGAACGGCAAGACCCGCGACGAGGCGCGCGGCGAAGTGCGTCGCGGCATCGAGAGTGTGGATTTCGCCGCCAGCATCCCCTCGATCATGCGGGGCTACAAGGTCGAGGACATCAGCAGCGGCATCGACGAGACCGCGGAGCGCCAGCCGCTCGGCGTGTTCGCGGCGATCACGCCCTTCAACTTCCCGAACATGGTGCCGCTCTGGTTCCTGCCGACCGCCATCACCTGTGGCAACACCTTCATCGTCAAGCCTTCGCCGCAGACCCCCCTGAGCATGGACATCCTGTTCGAGCTGCTCGACGAGCTTGATCTGCCCGAAGGCGTGGTCAATCTGGTGCATGGTGGCAAAGAGGCGTCGGTCGCGGTGATGGAGCATCCCGACATCATGGGCGTGAGCTTCGTCGGCTCGACTCCGGTCGCCAAGATCGTCTACGAGACCTGCGCCAAACACGGCAAGCGGGTGCAGGCGCAGGGCGGCGCCAAAAACTACATCGCCGTGATGCCCGACGCCGACATGGGTGCCAGCGTCGCTAACATTATGGGATCGGCATATGGCTGCGCCGGGCAGCGCTGCCTCGCCGGATCGGTGGTGGTGGCGGTGGGCGACGCCTACGAGCCGCTGAAAGCCGAGCTGATCAAGCGGGCGGCGACTCTGCGGGTCGGCTATGGGCTGGAAGAAACTACCCAGATGGGCACCGTGATCTCGCAGCAGTCGCGCGAGCGCATCGAGAAGATGATCCAGCAGGGCATTGACGAGGGTGCCAAGATCGCGCTCGACGGGCGCGGCAAGAAGGTCGAGGGCTTCGAGGACGGCACCTTCGTCGGACCGACCATCCTCGACGGCGTGACTTCGACCATGACCGTCGCCAAAGACGAGATTTTCGGACCCGTCCTCTCGATCATGCACGCGCCGGATTTCGACAGCGCGGTCGAGATGATCAACGCCAGCCGCTACGGGAACGCCGCCAGCCTGTTCACCAACAACGGCAAGTACGCCCGCGAGTTCAAGTATCGTGTGCGCGCCGGGAACATCGGCATCAACATCGGCGTGGCGGCGGCGACCGCCTCCTTCCCCTTCGGCGGGCAGAAAGAGTCGTTCTTCGGCGACCTGCACGGTCAGGGCTTGGACGGCATCGAGTTCTACACCGACAAGAAAATCCTGATCGAGCGCTGGCTGTAGGCTACGGGATCCCGTTGTAGGGGCGTAATATATTACGCCCCTACGGACTACGCCCTGTGATCATTTACACGGATTCCCTCGACGGTATAACAGCGGATAAGCTGCGCGGCGAGTTTTTCGCCGGATGGTCGCGCAAGCTGACGGCGGAGACGCACCTGCGGACGCTGATCGGCTGCGACGGCGTGGTGCTGGCAATCGACAGCGAGAGCGGCAGCGTTGTCGGCTACGTCACCATGATCAGTGACGGCGTGCTCTCAGCGTTCATCCCCAACCTCGAAGTGCTGGCGGCGTATCAGGGTCAGGGCATCGGCACGAAACTGATGCGGCGGATGCTGGACAAGCTGGCGGCGATCCCCAACGTCGACTTGATGTGCGACCCAAGCGTGCAGCCGTTTTACGCTCGCTTGGGGATGCAGCCGCTCGGCGGCATGGCGATCCGCAAGCAGGACGTGGAGATCAACGAGTGAGCGGGCGACGCCCGGCGCTCAACACCAATATCATCCTGATCGGTCCTAGCGGGGCGGGCAAGACGACGCTGGCGAAGCTGCTCAGCCAGAAGCTTGACCTGCCGATGCTTGACCTCGATGTCATCCGCTGGGACTATGACGACGAGATCGGCTATGACCGCGCATTGGCGCAGCGTATTCGTCAGGAACAGGGATTCCCGGCGCTTGCCGTCTACTGGAGGCCGTTCGCTATTCACGCGGTCGAGCGGGTGTTACAGGATCATCCGGCGGGTCATGTGATCGCGTTTGGCGCGGGGCATTCGGTCTATGAGGATGTGGCGTTTGCTGGACGCGCGCAAAAAGCGGTTGCCCCGCATCAGGTGGTTCTGCTGCTGCCCGCAGCCGACGTGGACGAGTCGGTGCGGGTATTGAACGAGCGGATTAAGGCGAAAGAACCGGAATTATCGGACTCGTTCTTTGAGATGATCGGTGAACAGAACCGCACATTCATTGAACATCCTTCGAACGAGCGGCTCGCCACCCTCACTGTCTACACCAAAGGCAAGTCGCCCGATGAAACCTGCGACGAGATTGTCGCACTCCTCGACCAAAACGCCTAAAGTTCACTTGCGATTGCTCCCGCACCCGCTAAGATAAGAACTATATTGAAGCGTCTGGGAGCAAGTCAATCGGTATGAATAGTTCACTAGCACGTACAGCACCGGAGCAGCAGGGCATCGCCTCAGCCGCGATCCTCGAATTTGTCGCCACCGCCGAGCAGCAAATTCACGACCTGCACAGCTTCATGCTGGTGCGTCACGGCGCGGTGGTCGCCGAGGGCTGGTGGTCGCCGTACCGCGCTGACTTGCCCCACATGCTGTTCTCGCTGAGCAAGAGCTTCACCTCGTCCGCCATCGGCATGGCGGTGGACGAAGGTCGCCTGACGGTCGAGGACAAAGTCCTGTCGTTCTTCCCGGACGAAGCTCCGGCGGAAATGAGCGACCATCTGGCAGCCATGCGCGTGCATGATCTGCTCTCGATGGCGACCGGGCACGCCCTCGATACCACCGACCCGATGCACAAACGGGAGGACGGCGACTGGATCAAAGCCTTCTTCGCGGAGCCTGTCGTCTACCCGCCGGGCACGCACTTCCTCTACAACAGCGGCGCGACCTATATGCTCTCGGCGATTATCCAGCGGCTGCCGGGCATGACCCTGCTCGACTATTTGCAGCCGCGCCTGTTCGAGCCGCTCGGCATCGAAAACCCGACGTGGGAACATCGCCACAGGGGATCAACACCGGCGGCTGGGGGCTGAAGATCAAGACCGAGGACATCGCCCGCTTCGGGCAGATGTACTTGCAAAAGGGCGTCTGGAACGGCAAGCCGCTTCTGCCGGAGGCGTGGGTCGCCGAAGCGACTTCCTTCAAGATCAGCAACGGCGACAATCCCGAAAGTGACTGGAATCAGGGCTACTGCTACCAGTTCTGGCGCTGCCGTCACAACACCTATCGCGGCGACGGCGCGTTCGGTCAATACTGCGTGGTGATGCCGGATCAGGACGCCGTGCTGGCGATCACCAGCGGCGTGCCCGACATGCAGGCGGTGCTGAATCTGGTGTGGGACTGCCTGCTGCCCGCGATGGGATCGACGGCGCTCCCGGCTGACTGCGGCGGCGCAGGAGGCGCTGAAGCGCAAACAGTCCAGTCTGGCGCTGCTGCCGCCGCAGGGACAAGCGACCTCGCCAGATCGCAGCGAAGGTCTCCGGGCACCGCTACAAGGCGGACGCCAATTCGCTCAATATCGACGCGGTTGCCTTCGACTTTTCGGACACGCGCGGCACTATCACGCTGAGCTTCGTCGGCGGCGGCGACTTTCACCTGAACTTCGGCTACGGCGCGTGGCAGGAAAGCGACCGCTGGACTTTCGAGGTCGAATCCCCGGTGATTTCCAGCGGTGTGTGGACTGCCGACGACACCTTCACCGAGACTTACCGCCTGTACGAGACGCCGTTCGTCTGGACGACCCGCTTCCGCTTCGAGGGCGATCAGCTTTTCTTGGAGACGGCGGCGAACGTCGGACCCGTGTCCCAGCCGCAAACGCTGGTCGCGCATCAGGTGTAGGGCGGTTGGGGGTACGTCGTGCCCCATTATCTTTAGGCAATTATCCCTTTGCGGCAGGGGTATTGTAGGGGCGAGGCATGTCTCGCCCCTACCGTCAAGGGATAATCACCTGCCTTTATTGGGAAATCGAACTGAAGGACTTCTATGGCTTCACTGAACACGTTCGGCGCGATTTTGACCTACGCCATTGATATGGAAACTCGCCTGCGTGACTACTATCAGGCGGCGGGAATCAGCGCCCGCGCCGCCGACGCCGACAAGCGCCGCACCAACTTGGAGCGAGTGCGCCGCGAGAACGTCACCGAAATCAAGCTGGAGCCGATTGAGGGGCTGGACGCAGCCGATTACCCGCTCGACCTGAGCGACATCTCGGCGGCGGGGCAGCGAGCGGTTGAGGCGACTGCCGCGCGCTTCTACGCCGACACCGCGCCCAAGATCAACGTACGCGAGGCGCAGCGCGCGCTCGAACGCTGCGCCCGCCAGCATCAGGAACTCGCCAGCGCGTAACTCGTGAACGAATTCCCACCTAGTGCGGTTTTATACTCAATGCAGGAGGAACGACACCGTGCGTATTCCTGAGTCGCATCGGGATTTGTTCAACGGGTCTGCTTGCGTGGCGCTCACCACCGTGATGCCGGACGGTCAGCCGCAGACCACGCCCGTGTGGTGTAACTGCGAGGGCGATTCCGTCCAGATCAACACCATGCGCGAGTTCCGCAAGCAGAAGAACATGTGCCGGAACCCGCGCGTCACGCTGCTGGTCTACGATCCGCAGCACCCGGAACACCACATCGAAATTCGCGGCTGCGTGACCGAGATGACCGAGGACGGCGCGCTCGACCATCTGGATCGGCTGACCGCGCTTTACCAGCATCAGCCGGGCGCGAAATTCTTCGGCGATTCGGTCGCAGCCGACCTGCAAGCCGCCTATCATCCGGTCAAAATCACCATCCAGCCGACCCGCATCCGAGTGGAAGGTTAGCCGATCATGTCGCTTATGATCCCGGAGTTGCACCGAGACTTACTCGAAGGGGTGAATCACGCGGTGCTTTCGACCCTGATGCCCGATGGTCAGCCCCAGTCCAGCCTCGTCTGGATCGATTACGACGGCGAGTACCTGCTGATCAACACCACGCTGGAGCGCCAGAAAGGGCGCAATTTGCGCGCCAACCCGCGCGCGACCGTGCTGGTGATCGATCCGCGCAATGGCAGCCGCTGGATCGAGGTGCGGGGCACGGTCGCGGCGATCACGACCGAAGGCGCCGAAGCCCACGCCGATAGACTGGCGCTGCGCTACGCAGGCAAAGCCCATTTCTACGGCGACCTTTTGCCAGTCGATCAGCGTGAGAAAGAAACCCGCGTGATCGTGAAGATCGCGCCGGAGAAAATCTCGCTGGACGCGATTTTCGGATAGGCGTTCCCAGTTAAATCAAAAGGACTGAGCTTTCACTCAGTCCTCAGCACTCAGTCCTCAGTCCTCACTTATTACAAGATCGGTGACTTCTCCATCTCGGCGTAGTCGCAGGCGAGTTCGCGCCACGCCCGCCCCAACCGCTTGAAGCCTTCCTCGATCTCGGCGGGCTTCTGAGCGGCGAAATTGATGCGGATGTTGTAGCTGCCGCTGCCGTTGGTGAAGAACATGTTGCCGATGCCGTAGGCAACGCCCATCTGAATCGCGGAAATGTACAGCTCGGCGGCGGTCGGTCCCGATTTCGGCAGTTCGACCCACAGATACAGCCCACCGCGCGGCACGTTCCAGCGCGATCCGGGCGGCAGATGCCGCGCCGCCGACGCCAGCGCCACGTCCCGGCGGCGGCGCATCTCGCGGTTGTTGCGCTCCAACTGCTGCGCCAAAACCCCCCGTTCCAGCATCAGGTGGATCGCGCGCTGGTTCAAGCCCGGCGTCGAGAGATCGGCGGCTTGCTTGACTCGCACGATCCGCTCGAAATGCGCGCCGTCGGCGATCACGTAGCCGATGCGCATCCCCGGCAGCAGGTTCTTGGTGAAGCCGCTGGCGTGGATCACGATCCCGGCTTCGTCCAGCGCCTTGAGCGGCGGCAGCCCTTCGCCTTCAAAGCGGAACTCGTTGTACACGCCATCTTCAAGGATCGGGATGTTGTACTCGCTGGCGAGGTTGAGCAGTTGGCGGCGGCGATGCAGCGGCATCACCCGCCCGGTGGGATTCTGGTAGGTGGGCATCACGTAGATCAGGCGGGGATGGTGGTCGATGATCACGTTTTCCAGCACGTCAAGCCGGATGCCGTCGTCGTCCATGCACACGCCGCGCATCTGCACCCGCCGCGTCCGCGCGATGTCGATCATGCCGATGTAGGTCGGCGATTCAGTCACCAGCAAATCGCCTTCTGCCAGAATCGCCTGCACGATCAGGTCAATCGCCTGCTGCGTCCCGCCCGTGATCAGCACGTGATCGGTGCTGCATCGGATGCCCAGCGCGCTCACGTAGTCGCGCACGCTGGTGCGCAGCGGTCCGTAGCCTTCCGGCACTTCGTAAGTGAGCGCGCGCGATCCGTCGCGGTCGAGGATAGTGTTGATGGCGTCGCGCAAATGCTGCACCGGGAAGAACTCGGCGGGCGGCGCGCCCCCGCTGAAATTGATCACGCCCGGCTTGCGCGCCAGCCGCATCATCTCGCGGATCGAGCGGTCAGGCAGCGATCCGGTATCGGTAGCGGGGGCGGGACGCTGCGCCGGGGGCGGCGGCACAGTGCCGTCGTGATCGCCCGCGACGAAGGTGCCCCGCCCGGCGTGCGCGCTCAGGTAGCCCTCGGCGCGAAGCTCGGCGTAAGCGTTGACGACGCTGATGCGGCTGATGTTCAACTGCCGCGCGAGGTCGCGGCTGGCGGGAAGCCGGGTTCCGGCAGGCAGCGACCCACTTTCCACCTGTGCGCGGATGTGGCGGATCAACTGGCGATAGATCGGTTCTTCACTATCTCGATCCAGCGGAATGGACAGGTTTGTGCTTAACATGCCGCGCTCCAGCGTCGAATTTTCAGAGGACAAGGCATTGACTCACGCAGAAAAGGCATCACGTCCGGGAAAACCACAGTCGGTTGACAGGT
Source organism: uncultured Chloroflexia bacterium (assembly GCA_963814185.1). Classification (GTDB taxonomy): domain Bacteria; phylum Chloroflexota; class Anaerolineae; order Aggregatilineales; family Phototrophicaceae; genus Flexifilum. Next base: position 3,477,930 of record CAWFCF010000004.1, read on the forward strand.
TTCAAATATGCGTCAATAGTTTTAACCTATCATTGACTATTTAACCAATGATAAGTCCACGCTATACCAATGTGGTATAGACGATTATAGCCCCAGAACCCTTACTTTCGTAGGCTGGCGAGATGCCGTATAGTATCGGTAAACTATTCCGCTGAGTTCTGTGATTGACTCAGCGCCCATTACTCGATACCCGGTACGCTTTTTACAGCGGAGCAGCCGCGTGGATACCCAACCCAATCCGTTTGAAGCCAAAATCGACGACATGATCTCACAGTTGAGATCGAAAAGCGCCGCCAAGCGCCGCGAAGCCGCCTACTTCTTGGGCGAAGTCGCCGCCGCCGATGCGGTTGAGCCGCTGGTGGACCTGTACGAGAAGGACAAGAACGCCAGCGTGCGCGCGGCGGCGGCGTATGCGCTGGGCATGTACAAGGCGGTGGAGCGGGCGCTCAACGCGGGCGACGAAACCAAAGTCGTCCGGCTGCTGCGGCAGATCGAGGAAGACGGCAAGCTCGGCGCGCGCGCGCCGGTCGGTCGAACCGTCAAGCTCGTGATCGGCTTGGCGCTTTCGCTGGTCGTCCTGCTGGTGATCTATACCCTGCGCGCGGACATCAAGGCGCGGCTGTACGGCAGCGATCAACCCCATTCGGCGGTGGTCGCCAGCGTGCAGCAAAACTACGAGATGGTCAAGAATGATACCCGCACGCTGCAAACCGAGCTGCTCAACGTGATCCAGAATCAGCCGCTCGGCTGCATCGCTTTCTTCAACAATCCCGCGCCCTATGCGCTCGATCCGGTGGATGCGCGCATCTATACCGACGTGGCGCAGATCGTCGATCAGTTGAACGCGGCGCAGACCAGCCTCGCCAGCGCCAAAGCCCGCTACGACGCCGCTTGCAGCAGCGGCGCGCCCTTCGGTTCAGCCGAGGCGGCGCAGACCTTTCAGGTGCTGCGTCCCGCGCTGCGACGCGCTCGCGCCGCTGGAACTGGAACTGGCGCAAGCCTCGTCCGAGCCAACGCAGGCGCCTTTGGCGGCAACCAGCGTTCCAACTACCGCGCCCCAGCAAGCCGCGACCGTCGGCTCGGTCGTGCAGCCCACGCAGGCTGATCTCACGCTTCAGCCGACCGCTGGCGCCAATCCGCCGCTGGCGGCTGAAATCCAGACGCAGTTGAATACGCTGTACGACATCATCGACAACGTGACCGCGCCGCGTGGCGCCAGCACCCTGCTGATTTAGTACTGGGACGACGTGCGAGATAGCGGATCGACCAACGGATGCAGTATCACCCGCGCGCCGGAGATTCCCAACAACGTCTTTGTGCCGGAAGCCGACTTGGTGGCTTCGCCTGACCTGCGCGATGCGGTGCAGTTGGTCAACAGCGGACTCTCGGCGCTGCACACCGGATGGACGAATTTCCAGTTCGCCTGCAACTCCGGCAACCTGCGCGACAAAGTGACCAAAGAACTGCCCAACGCGCAGGTCGCCGCCGACGCTTTCGCCACCGCACAGACGAAACTGGAAATGGTGCAGGGCGTAGCAACGCCGGTTGGGACTCCCGTTCAGTAGCGACCATCCGCATATTCGGCTGATGGCAAGTAGAACCGCGCGCAATCTGATCGGACTGCGCGCGGCTGAGATTCCGGGAGGAGGCGCTCTTTGGCGAGCACGCGCCCTCTTATGCTGCCGGTTGCAGCGTCCCGCCGCCGACCAGCGAGTAGGTCGCGCCGCCAAGCGCGCTGTTCGCCGCGTCGGTCGCGTCGTAGTAGACCGTGTGCCCGTTGCCGACCACGTTGGTGATGCTGCTGCCGTCGATTCCGCTGGCGTCGGTCAGGCGGGTGAGATACGAGTCCGCCGTGACCGTCCACGTGCTGGTCGCGTCCAGCGTCAGGCTGACCTGTCCAGCACTGTTGTCGGCATTGATGGCTCCGGTCAGCGACGATCCGTTCTGGAGCGTGAGGTCAAGCGTGCTGATGCTGTCGGCGATCAGGTCGCCGCTCAGGGATTGATCTTCGGCGGTCAGGATCACCGTGCCGCCGTTCGATCCGCTGGTGCCCCAGCGGTCGGTCGCGCCCGCCTGCACCAGCGTCCCCGACGCGGCGGAAATGTCCACGCCGCTCAGCGTGATGATCCCGGTCGAGTTGGTCACGAAGAACAGCGGGCTGTCGGCGGCGCTGTCCGCGAGCGATCCGCCGGTCATGCTGAACCTGCCTTCCGTGCCTTCGGCGTCCCCGGACATGCTCTGGTAGATCATGACTCCCCACAGCCCGGCTTTGCTGGACGACAGGTCGGTGTTGGTCAGGGTGATCGAGTTTGCGCCTTCGATCACGGCGGCTTCCGATCCGCTGCTGCTCATGGTCGCGTCCGAAACCGTGATGGTTCCGGTCGAGTAGAGGTCCGGCGAGCCTTCCCCGCTGGTCGTGACCGTCCCGCCCGTGACCGTGAGGGTGCCGCCGCCCCGGTCGGTCGCAATCGCGCCGGAATGTGCTCCGGTGGTGTTGATGTCTACGTTATCGAGGGTCATGCTGCCACCCAGCGTCGCCATCACGCCGTGCGCGCCGTCGCCGTGCGCGTCAATGCTCAGGTCGGAGAGTGTCACCGTCGAGTCGGTTCCGGTTGAAAACACCCCGTTGGTGCCGACGCCGTCGGTGCTGACCGTCCCGCCGGAAATCGACGCGCTGCTGCCGGAGCCGACCAGCACGGCGGCGTTCAGCCCGTAGAAGCTGCTGTTATCCGACGACGAGCTGTCGCCGGACTTGGTGATCGCGGCGTTGCTCAGGCTCAGGCTGCCGCCGTTGATCACGCATAGCACCGATTGATCGGCGTCGGTTGACGCATAGCTCTGACCGTCTGCCCGCGAGTCGGTTTCGCCGTCCAGCATATAGGCTCCACAGGTCGAGGTCAGCACCGGGTTGGTCGCGCTGGTGTCGCCGGGAGGCGCTCCACCGGGAGGCGCTCCGGCGGGCGGATTTCCGCCGGGGGGTGGCTGTCCGCCTGCCTGTGCGGACAGGCTGCTGGTCGAAAGCGTGAAAAGAAGAAGCACGACAATCAGAAGTGGAACGAGTTTTTGGGCTGAAGGGTTCATGATAGGTGTCCTGCTGTGCCGGAATCCATTTCCCGGCTCTACAGGACTCATCCTAGCCGCGAGCTATGCAGAAGGTGTTCAGAACTTGTTGGGGGTTTGTGCAATTTGGAGCAATCCGTCGAATCGCGGGTTTACCGCGCCGCGAACTGCACCAGCCCGCGCCGTCCGTTGACTCGCCAGTCGGCATCTTCGCGGTCGAGCCGCTCGGCGACCCCCGGCGCTAAGCCCACCACCGGATCGCTCTTGAGGGTGCGCAGCGCCAGCAGCGGCACCGGGAAATAATCGCTGACGCTGGAAAACGGGGTCTGCGGCTGCCAGAGCGCGTCGCCGACGATCCGGCGGTAGTTGGCGTCGCCCTTGAAGATCACCAGCGCGGCGCGGGGGAAATAGCTTTCGAAGCGCGGGGGCATCTCCCACAAAAACCACGCCGAGTTCCAGAAAATGTCCGGTTCGATCAGCAGCCGACCGTCCAGCAGCGCGGATTGCAGCCGCGTGCCGACTTCCTTGCCCGCGTCCCCGAAGCCTTTGGTGATCGATCCGCGCCCGGTCATTTCGGCGAGGAAGGTCAGCACGTCGTCGTAAGTCGCATCGCTGACGAAGGTCGGGTGCCGCTTGACGTGCAGCACCACCCGCTCGGCAATTCCGTCCAGCAGCGTATCCACCACCGCCAGATCGAGCGCGAGTTCGGTTCCGGCGTTGTCAAGCACCAGATGCACCTCGCCCGGTTCGCGACTGTACAAGTAATCGATCACAGCGTCGCGCTCATCGACCAGCAGATCGTCGCCGCTGCCGACGCTGCCGTGCGACGCCGCCACCGCGTAGCTCAGGTCAACCCGGTTGCCCCACATGGCATGGAGCAGCAGTTGGTACAGCCGCTCCTCGCCCGCCGGAACGGTCAGCGCCAGTTCGAGCGCCTGCCGCATGGCGTCGCCTTTGATCTCCGCGATCTTCTTGGGCGCGAACGGATCGCGCCCGGTCTCGTACCAGCGCGCCGCCCCGATCATCAGGCGGTACAGGTAGGTTTCGGCGTAGAACCACTCGGTGTTCAGCCAGCTTTCTCCCGCGTGACGCCGGTTCAGCACCGCCCACACCGGATCGGCGATCTGCGGGATCGGCGCGTCGGTCTCAATGCCGACTCGCAGCGCCTCCAGCGCGTCCTGAATCGCGGCGGGATAGTCCGGGTTGAGCCGCTGGGTCTCGCGGATGATGCCGGGCACGCGCACGGTCATGGTGCGATAGGCGAACGCATCACTGCCGTCGGTGCGGATCGGCTTGGGGCGAATCAGATTGGTCATGATATTCCATCAAAAGTTGTCTTAGTAGGGGCAGACCCGTGTGTCTGCCCGGGTTTGATCGCGCATGAAGGTTGCCAAAGCTGTAATTATGGCTCTGAAATGGAATGTGCAAAAATCGCGGGATTTAGATAAGGCGCTCGTAGGGGCGCAGCGTGCTGCGCCCGCTTCCATTCACAACTCCGCGATCAGCTTGCGCGCCGCCTCGATCAATTCGGGTCGCCAGTTCAATTCCTTGCCCACCCAATCGGCATCTAGAAAGTGCTGATTTTGAGATAGAGCTTGTGCCAGTGATTTTTCGCCTCATTCTGTCTTCCGATTGCATAGAGAGTGATGGCTAATCCCGCATCTGCTCCATTATGGGTATGTAGACTGTATGCTCGCTTGAAAGTCTTGCGAGTGCATTTTCATATTGGGCGCAAAGCAAAATGAGACACACCTCGATTGTAGTAGGCATTAGCATATTTCGGGCTGAGACGAATTGCTTCGGTACAGTCCGCGATTGCATTGTCCGTATCGCCTTTACGGAGATATGCGCTGCCTCGATTGTTATAGGCAAAGACTAAATGCGGGTCGAGGTGGATTGCCTCCGTGTAGTCCGAGATTGCTCCATCAATGTCTCTTCTGGTATGACGCGCTATACCTCGATTGTTATAAAGGTGGGGATTCTGGCGATTGAGGTGGATAGCCTCGCTGTAATCAGCAATTGCACCATATAAATCCCCTTTACTTTGTCGCGCATCACCTCGGTTGTGATAGGCATCCACATGTTGTGGATTAGTCGGAGAGCATCTCCGTCATCGCCGAGATTCTCTTTTCAACGTCCGTTTTAGGAAAGATCGTCCGTATAACCGAATACACATACCATCTAAGCGAAGCGCTTATCTGGTCAAGGATCGGTTGGTGATTTAGGTCGGAGAACGTCTATTTACAGCATTAATAATTTGATGAATAGCACTTACTGCATCCGCTTCTACGGTTGCGGCTTCGAATTTTCTGTTCGACAATGACTTGATCGCTAGCTGGTGTGGGGGCGATTATACCGTCTATTTGTTTTAGAAAGCGGCTTCTCAATTTTTCCATCGCTGCATCGAAGTAGTCGGGGGGTATTGTTATGCCGTTAAAGCGTGGAAGGTCAGCTAGTTTTCCCGTGAGATATTGCTCAATTCCCTTGAAGGTGAAATCGTTGACCAGCAGCGGCACGATATTCCGCCTTTTGTCGATTGCATATTCAATTTCACGGCGCAACCAGTCGTCTGCCTCAGAGCAACGTTCGAGCGTTCCCGGCGTCAGGATAAGTAGGAAGTGCGCCCGCGCCTCGATCTGATTGAGGATGATGGTATCAAATGTGCCGCTGTCGATGCTCTCGACATCCATAAACACGTCGTAGTCGTGGTCACGTAAATCATTGAATATCGCGACGCGCAATTGACCACGCGACGTTGCGGCGGTAGCTGATAAACACGGTCTTCTGTTCGTCGGGCATGGAGCGCTCCGGGGCTGTGCAGCAGAGATACGCCTATGTTACTGCCGGGCGCGCGGCTAGACAACTGCACGCCGCGCGCGTATAGTTGTGAGGTTTCTTCCGGTTCTGCGGAGTGCCGATGCGCCGTCGCCTGCCCGACATTCTGATCTTCGCGCTGCTGCTCCTGCTGCCCCTGCTGATGTTCGGACAGCAGACCGTCGGCGGCAAGACGCTGATCCCCGCCGAGAACCTGTACCAGTTCCAGCCCTACGCCGCCTACCGCGATCAGGTGGGCGCTCCAGCCATCCCCTACAACGCGCTGGTGTCCGATCTGGTGCTGGAGAATTTCCAGTTCAAGAGCTTCATCCGCCAGAGCCTCGCGCAGGGCGAGTTCCCGCTCTGGAATCCCTACCAGTTCAGCGGCATCCCGTTCTTCGCCGCCGGGCAGCAGTCCACCCTCTACCCCTTCAGCCTGATTTACTACCTGCTGCCGCTGCCCGCCGCCTACGGCTGGTTCATGGTCAGTCAGTTGGCGCTGGCGGGCATGTTGATGTACCTGCTGATGCGCGGACTGGGCATCGGTCGAGCGGGCGGCGCGGTGGCGGGCGTCACCTACCAACTGAGCGCCTTCTTCGTGATCAGCGCGGTCTTTCCGATGATCGTCGCGGCGGCGGTCTGGCTCCCACTGATCCTGCTGATGATCGAGTTCATCATCTCGCGTCGTCCGCTAGTTCCCGCCCGGCTAACGTCGCCCACCATTTGGGTGGCGATTGGCGCGGGCGCGCTCGGCTGCTGCGTGCTGGCGGGGCACGTCGAGATCACCTATTACACCCTGCTGGTGGCGGCGTTCTACACCGCCGCCCGCCTGATCTATATGCTATGGAAGGAACGTGTAGGGGCGCAGCGCGCTGCGCCCCTACGATCTATCGCCGCGAGAGGCGCGCTGGTCGCGGCGATGCTGGCGCTGGGCGTGGGCTTGGGCGCGATCCAGTTCATCCCCACCGTCGAGGACGCGGCGACTAACTTCCGCTCGGATGCGGCGTCGCTCCAGCAGGTGCGCGATTGGGCGCACCCGCCGCGCGACCTGATCCAGTTCTTGATGCCCAATTTCTACGGCAACCCGTCGCATCACAGCTACTTCGACCTGTTCAGCGGGCAAACCGTCTCGCTGACCGACACGCCCGTCACCAACGCCGCCGGGGACCGCATCACCACCATTGACTGGGGCATCAAGAACTACGTCGAGGGCGCGCTCTACGTGGGGATTCTGCCGCTGGCGCTGGCGTTCTACGGGCTGCTCCGTCGGCGCACGGTTCAGCAGATCATTCTGGCGCTGCTGGGCATCCTTTCGCTGACCTTCATGTTCGGCTTGCCCACCTACGCCCTGATCTACCTACTGCCGGGCATCAACCAGCTTCACTCGCCCTTTCGCTGGGTGTTCCCGCTGACGCTGTGCGTCGCGGTGCTGGCGGGTTACGGCATGGATTCGCTGGCGCGCGACGCCGACCAGTGGGCGCGGCGCTTCGGCGTGGCGCTGCTGGGTGTCGGCGGGCTGACGCTGCTGGCGCTGGCGATCAGCCGCCTGTTTTACGGGCAGGTCGCGCCGCTGGTCGAGCGGATTTTCAACGGCATGGCGCTGGCGACCAACGCCTTCAGCGACGCGCGCATGTTCTACAGCTACGAGTTCGTCAACATCCTGATCTTCGGCGGGATGGCGGCGCTCTCTGGCACGGTGTTCCTGATCACGCGGCTCCGTAGGGGCGGGTCTGAGACCCGCCCCTACACGTCGATTCTCGGTGTGATCGTGATCGCCGCCGACCTGATGATCGCGTCCTACAGCTTCAACCCCGCCAGCGACCCGGCGCTGCTGGACTTCACCCCGCCCGCGATTGCGTGGCTGCAAGCGCAGCCGGGGAACTGGCGCTACATCACCTACGAGGATCGGGTCACGTCTCCGCAGTTGATGAACGCCAACCTGACCATGCGCTACGGCTTGGACGACGTGCGCGGCTACGAGAGCATCATCCCCAAAGCCTACGTCGATCTGATGCGCCAGCTTGCCCCACAGGAGCAGCTCGAATACAACCGGGTCGCGCCGATCTACACCACTTACGACGGCTTCGATCCGCAGCAGGCGCTCACCTCGCCGATCCTCGACCTGCTCAACCTGCGCTACGTGGTCAGCGGGGCGGCGACCACCATCACCGCGCCCGGCTACACACTGGCGTATGAGGATCAGGCGGTACGCATCTGGGAGCGCGCGTCGGCGCTGCCCCGCGCCTACACCGTCGATCAGCTTGATCCGGCGGCGCTGACCGTCCCGACCGACTACACGCCCGCGACCATCACCAGCGAGGAAGGGCGCGAACTGTTCATCGACCTTCACGCCGACGCGCCGACTACGCTGGTGGTCAGCCAGAGCTATGCGTCCGGCTGGCGTGCCTATTACCGTCCGCCCGGCAGCGATCAGGACAGCGAGAAGCAGGCAGAGGTCGTGCCGGTGCAGGGCGACTTGCAGGGCGTGATTCTGCCGGAAGCGGGCGACTGGACCGTGCGGCTGGTCTACAGCCCGGCGAGCTTCCAGATCGGCATGTTCGCCTCGTTCATCAGCGGCGTGCTGATCGTGTTAGCGCTGGGGTTCTGGCTCTGGCGGCAGTTGGTGGGCGTGGAGCGCAGCGCCAGCACCACCGTGCAGGTCGCGCGCAACAGCGTCGCGCCGATCATCCTGAACCTGTTCAATCGCGGTATCGACTTCGCCTTTGCTATCGTCATGCTGCGCCTGCTCAACCCCACCGACTACGGCTGGTATTTTTACGCGGGCGTGATCTTCGTCTGGTTCGACATTTTCACCAACTTCGGCTTGAACCTGTACCTGACCCGCGAAGTCGCGCGCGATCATTCGCTGGCGCGGCACATCTTCGTCAATACCAGCGCCATGCGTATCGGCTTGGCGGTGTTGGGCGTACCGCTGCTGCTCAGCTTTCTGGGCGTGCGTCAGGCGACCATCACGCCGCCGATCACCAACGCGGCGCTGGTGGCGATCCTGCTGCTGTACGTCGGCTTGCTGCCCAACAGCCTCAGCACCGGGCTGACGTCGCTCTACTATGCCTTCGAGCGTGCCGAAGTCCCGGCAGCGGTGGCGACCGCCGCGACTATTAACAAGGCGGTGCTGGGCTTGCTGGTGCTGCTGGCAGGCTACGGGATCGTCGGGCTGGCGGCGGTGAGCATCCTGAGCAATTTCTTGACGCTGAGCCTGCTGCTCTGGAATGGGCGGGATATGCTGCGGCACAACGAGGTAGGGGCGCAGCGTGCTGCGCCCCTACGAGGAATTATCGATTTTCGGCTGATCCGCACGATGGCGGGCGAAAGCTGGTTTCTGATGCTGAACCACCTGCTCGCCACCATCTTCTACCAGATCGACGTGCTGATCATCGAGCCGTTTCACGGCTCCAAAATGGTCGCGCAGTATTCAGTGGGCTACAAGTGGCTTTCGGGGCTGAACGTCGTGCCGTCGTTCTTCACGCAGGCGCTCCTCCCGGTGATGTCCCGGCAGGCGCACGAAGACCGCGCCGGGCTGAAGCGCAACTACATTTTGGCGATCAAGCTGCTGGTGAGCGTGGCGCTGCCGATTGCGGTCGCCTTCACCTTCATGGCGTACTGGCTGGCGGGGCTGCTCGGCGGCGCGCAGTATCTCCCGGACGGCGCGATTGCTATCCAGTTAATGATCTGGAGCATTCCGATTGGCTGGATGAACAGCCTGACTCAATACGTGCTGATCGCGCTTGACCTGCACCGCCGGATCACGCGGGCATTCGTGATCGGCGTGACCTTCAACATCGTTGCCAACCTGATCTTCATCCCGCAGTACGGGTATCAGGCGGCGGCGATCATCACCATTGCGTCGGAGGCGGTGCTGTTTGTGCCCTTCGCGCTGCTGATGCGCGAAGGCTTGGGCGCGCTGCCGTGGGTCGGCATGATCTGGCGCCCGGTGGTCGCGGCGGCGGCGATGTTCGCGGTGCTGGCGTTCGGCTGGAGCTTACAGCCGATTCTGGCGCTGATGGTGTCCGCGCCCGTGTACGCGGGCGTGCTGCTGGCGCTCCGCCCGCTCAACCCGGATGAATGGGCGCGGCTGCTGCCGCTGCTGCCCGGTCGCCTGCGCCGCGCCTTCGCTCAAACTTGAACTCAGGCGTGCCCTTCGTAGCGGCTGGTGTGTTCGGCGCTGCGCGTCGAGTCCATCGGCACGATGGTGAACTGCTGCTCCCGAATCACCCGGCGGACGTAGGGATTGGTGACGACCGGCATGTGCAGGGTTTCGCCGTCGTTGTGTAAATCAAAGTGATAGACGGTCACCAGCCGGGTACCCGCGTGCCAAAACTGCTCCTCGTAGCAGGTATCCTCCGCGATCCAGTCGTTCTGCATGGCGGTGAGCAGCGCATCGCCGCCTGCAAATCGCTCGGAGGTATCGCACCAGTGGCGGGTGTATTCGGGATACTGCGAATGCAGGTTGGCGCTATCCTGTATCATGAGGCAGTTTCTCCTTTCACGTTGGTCTGCTGGATGAATCAAGTATAGCCGCATTTCGTTAAAAGCGGGTGAAATCGGTGAAGCTTGCGGGCAGTCTAGCGTCCGCCTCTCGTTCGAGTTAATCTCGTCGGAAAGAATACCTTCGCGGCGGCGATAGGGAGAAGCGTCTCATGAAAATCGGCATCGTCGGCACGGGATTCGTCGGCTCGACGGCGGCGTATGCGCTGGTGATGCGCGGCGTCGGACGCGAGATCGTGATGGTAGACAAGAACACCAAACGTGCTGAAGCGGAAGCCGACGACATCCTCCACGCGGTTCCCTTCGCCCACCCGATTGAGATTTACGACGGCAACTACGACGCGCTCTCCGGCTGCCGGGTGGTGATCATGGCAGCGGGAGTCAACCAGAAGCCGGGCGAAACTCGCATGGAGCTGCTGGGGCGTAACGCAGCGGTCTTCCGCGAAGTCATTCCCCAGATCGTCATGCACGCGCCCGACAGCGTGATCGTGGTGGCAACCAACCCGGTAGACGTGATGACCCACTACAGCGCGCGCATCGCGGCGGCGAACGGCTGGCAGCCGGGGCGGGTGTTCGGCTCCGGGACGACGCTGGATACGGCGCGGTTTCGGGCGCTGCTGGGGCGGCTGTTCGGCGTCGATTCGGTTCACATCCACGCCTACGTGATCGGCGAGCATGGCGATTTGGAAGTGCTGGCGTGGTCGATGGCGGGCATCGGCGGCATCCCGCTGGAGGATTTCGTCGCGCAGCGGCACGTCACGCTGGATCAGGCGAAGCGCGACCAAATCGACCACAACGTGCGCCACGCCGCCTACCACATCATCGAGGGCAAAGGCGCGACCTATTACGGCATCGGCAGCGCGCTGGCTCGCATCGTGGACGTGATCCTGCACGACCAGCGCGCGATTCTGACCGTGTGCGCGCCGCAGGACGAAGTCGCGGGCGTGCCCGACGTGACGGTGGCGCTGCCTCGCTTGGTCAGCGGTCAGGGCGTGATCGAGCGGCTGCCGCTGCCGATCAATGCCGAAGAGACGGAAAAGCTCCGCCGCAGCGCGTCGATTGTGCGGCAGGCGATTGAGAATTTGGATTAATATCACGTTGTAGGGGCATGGCGGTGCCGTGCCCAAAATAGGCAAGGTGAGTTATGCAAAATCCGCAGATTCCGACCGATCCGCTCGACCATCACCGGCTGCCCGCCGTCGAGATCGGGACCGGGACGTGGCAGTGGGGCGACCGCCTCACGTGGGGGTTCGGCGGCGCGTATGCTGAAAACGACGTGCGCGACGCCTTCAAAGCCTCGCTCGACGCCGGGATCAACTTCTTCGATACGGCGGAAATGTACGGCTGGGGCAAGTCCGAGCGGCTGCTGGGGCAGTTCATCCGCGAAAGCGGCGCGAACGTGCTGGTCGCCACCAAGTTTCTGCCCTTCCCGTGGCGCTTCACCCGCGCCCAGTTGATCGCGGCGCTGAGCGGCAGCCTGAAGCGGCTGGGCATGAGCCACGTCGATCTCTACCAAATCCACTTTCCGCTGCCGATTGTGAGCGTGGAAACGTGGGCGAACGCGCTCGCCGACGCGCTCGACCTCGGCATGACCCGCGCGGTCGGCGTCTCCAACTATAACCGCGAGCAGACCCTGCGCAGCACGGCTGCGTTGGAAAAGCGCGGCTATCCGCTGGCGTCCAATCAGGTGGAGTACAGCCTGATCGACCGCCACATCGAGCGCGACGGCACGCTGCAAGCCGCCCGCGAGCGCGACGTGACCATCATCGCTTACAGTCCGCTCGGCAAAGGCTTGCTCACGGGCAAGTACACGGTCGATCACCCGCCAAGCGGGACGCGCGGGATGCAGGCGCGCGGCGTACTGGCGAAGCTGCCCCCATTGATCGAGCGGATGCGCCAGATCGGGGAGCAGCACGAGGGCAAGAATCCGGCGCAGGTGGCGCTCAACTGGACGGTCTGCAAAGGCGCGCTGCCCATCCCCGGCGCGAAGAACGCCGATCAGGTGCGGCAGAACGCGGGTGCGGTCGGCTGGCAGCTCAGCGACGACGAAATCGCGGAGCTGGACACGCTCAGCGCGCGGCTGTGAGTGAACGTCCAGTGGACGTTCGGCATGGGAAGGAATGGACATGCCCAGCGTTCAGCTACGGGAACGGGCGCACGCCCATCGGCGTCCATGAACAGGCAGATTTGAGCGAAACACCGCGAATTTCTTCTCTCGGCGTTGAACGCGGAAAACGATGGAATTCGGGATCGAGCGCCCTAACACCGACAACTCTCAGTATAAAGCAGGCGCGCGGTTTGCCAAGAAACATTTGTTTGTGAAAAGGCAGGGGCGACCGCTGCGATCGCCCCTGCGTGGTCAGTGATCTGCCTGCGTCAGGAGTCTGGCGTGGATTCGGGCGTCGTGACTGGCGATAAGCTGCCCAGACCGCCGAGTCCGCTCGGCGCTGCTGTCGGCGTAATTTCGGGCGTGGTCCGGATTTCCAGACCCCCCAAGCCGCCCAGACCGGGCGCGGGCGTCGCTTCGGCAGCAGCGGGAACCTGAACCGACATCACCATATTCAGCAGATCATCTTGCATGGCGGCGAAGTCGTCGGCGGTGGCGGCAGTCGCGGTCACGTAGGCGATTTGGTCGCCAAACGGGATCAGCGCCAGATAGCCGCTCTCGGTCCCCGAAATGATGGCATAGACCGCGTGGTCGATGCCGGGGAGCGGCTGCGGCGGCTGCGCCACGCTGTAGCCCTGAAGATTACCCAGCGCGCGCTGAATCAGGGGCATGAGGTCGGGATTGCTGGGATCGATGCCGAACTGCGCCATCGGGTAGAGCACAACCACGCCGCCGCTCCCGGTGATCACCACTGCGCTGGCAAGATCGGGCTTGACCGAGTACAGGCGGGACATGGCGGCGTCCTCGCTGTCGCCGTAGGCGAGAATCGCGCCGTCCGCGATGTGATCCAGCATCGTCCAGTCTGACGGGATGATCAACGACACCTGATCGTCGGTGCTGCGGACCGTCATGGGCGCGGCAGCGGTGGCGAGCGGCGGCACGAGGGTAACGGGCGACTGCTCAACATTCGCGGCTTCCGGCGGAATGCGGATGCTGTCGAGGATGCCCATCATTTGATCGCGGTTGGCGTTCAAGTCGTCGGTCAGCACGACGCCAACCAGCAGTTGATCATCGGTGTGCATCACCGACACGAAGCCGTCGTCCAGTTCTTGAATCTGCCCCTCGTAGCCGCCGCCAAAGGTGTGCGCTTGCGGATCGCCGACCGCCGTCGCGCCTGCGGCAGTCGCCAGTTGGACGAGCTGTGTGAGCAGCGGCGCCACCACCATAGTCAGCGGCGTGCCCGCGAACAGGTTGGGATTTATCACACCAACCATGCCGCCGATGCCCGTGAACGGCGTGAGCGCATTACCGACGATCAGCACGTCGTAATTGGTTTGCATGGCGGAGTCGCTGCTGCCGAAGACCAGCACGTCGTTGAAGTTGGGCACCGTGTTCGAGAACTCGATTGACCAGCCTGCGGGCAGCTCCACCGAGAAAATCTGGTTGGGGCTGACGACTGCGCCGCCCGACGTGGTGGACGGGACTGGCTGCGCAGGGGCAGGGGTTGGCGCGGCGCTGCTGCCCTGCTCTGACGGGATGCGGATCGAGTTCATCATGTCCGTGAACAACTGCTGGTTGGTGTCGAACGTATCGGCGGGCGACGCGCCGAGCGAGAACTGCACCACGCTCGATCCAGCCACAAATACGCCCGTCAGCCCGACTGCGTCGGATTGAGGGACGGTCGCTATCATGTACGAGCCGGGATACTGCCCGCCAATGGTTACAGTCCCCTGATCGAGGATTTGCCCGCTGGTCTGCTGCACGCTGCTGGCGATGGTGTTGAACATATCGCTAGCGGCAGCCTCAGGCGTATTGCCGCTAAGGATCGCCGGATCGACGATGACGACGAAGCCCGCCCGCCCGGTGATCTGGGCAGGATTAGGCGAGGTCAGCGACTTCACCGCCTGCTGAAGCGTCGTCGAGGAATCGCCCACCGCCATCACCGAGCTGAAGTAAGGGGCGCTGGCATCCTGTTCGAGCCAGCCATCCGGGAGGTGCATCGAAATCATGCCGTCGGCGGTGCTCACCACGTGCGTGAGCGGGGCGGACTGAGCGCTGACGAGGGAAGTCACGCTCAACGCGGCGAACAAGGTCAACATGAGGAACAAGGCGCGATAAGTGCGTCGAAACATGCCGTAAGCCTCCGATTGCTGCTTCCAAGCGACCTGCACATTATAGACTCGATCCGGCGGCGGAATGGCGAATGATCCGTTTTTTTACGATTTCCCTGTGCGGCGGGCGCAGGCTCTACATTGTTTTAGGCGCGTACCCTCATGTACAATCAGTCCGTAGGCTTGACGTAACACAATCGGTTTCGGACGGAGGACGTTTCGAATGGATTTGATGGGGATCATCATCGCGGCGGGCTATATCGGCATATTCGCGGTCATTTTTGCCGAGTTCCGGCTTGCTGATCGGGTTCTTCTTTCCGGGCGACAGCTTGTTGTTCACCGCCGGATTCCTCGCCTTTCAAGGGACGTTCTCACTACCGGAACTGTGCATCATCTGCGCGGTCGCCGCGATCACGGGCGACAGCGTGGGCTATTTGTTCGGGCGGCGCGTCGGGCGCAAGCTGTTCGAGCGCGAAAATTCGACCTTCTTCAAGAAGAAGTATCTGGAAAGCGCCGAGGAGTTCTACGAGAAATACGGCGCCAAGACCATCGTAATCGCGCGGTTCATGCCGATTGTCCGCACCTTCGCGCCGATTGTCGCCGGGATCAGCGACATGCATTACCGCCGCTTCGTGACCTACAACATCGTTGGCGGCGTGCTGTGGTCGTGCGGCGTGACCGTCGCCGGGTTTCTTTCCGGCAAAATCCTCGGACAAGCCTTCGACATTGACAAGTATCTGCTGCCGATCATCGTGGTGATCATCGTGGTCTCGCTGCTGCCCACTTTCATCCACGTGATGCGCGACGAGGAACTGCGCACCAGCCTGATGTCGATCCCGCGAAGCCTGCTGCGCCGGACGACACTTGAGGTGGACAAAACCGAGTAGCCAAGTCATACGGGAGACGCCATGACCCAGCCGATTTTGATCGCCGGGGCGACCGGCGGCGTTGGTCAGCAGTTGGTCGGCAAGCTGATGGCGCAGAATCAAGTGGTGCGCGTGCTGGCGCGCGATCCGGCGCAGGCGCGCGAACTGTTCGGCGATGGCTTGCCTGTGATCGAAGGTGACGCCAGCGAACCGATCAGTCTGCCGCAGGCGATGATCGGCGCGCGGGCGGTGATCTGCACCATCCGGGCGAAAGCGCCCGCTGGCGAGAACAGCCCCGAAAAAGTCGATTACGAGGGCGTGCGCAACCTGATCACGGCGGCGCGCAACGCCAGCATCGGGCGATTCGTGCTGGTGTCGTCGCTGGGCGTGACTCATCCCGACTACCCCATGAACAACTTCGGTCGCGTGCTGGAGTGGAAACTCAAGGGCGAAAACGTCCTGCGCACCAGCGGGCTGAACTACACCATCCTCCGTCCCGGCGAACTGACCGACGATCCGGGCGGCATGACCGCGCTGCGAATTGGACAGGGCGACCACATCAGCGGCGGGCAGATCAGCCGCAGCGACGTGGCGGCGCTGTGTCTGACGGCACTGGACGACATCACCACCTTTCACACCACCTTCGAGATGATCGCCGAGCCGGGTGATCCGCCGCAAGACCTGCGGGATTTGTTCGCCGCGCTGAAAACCGACCGCGAATTAGGCATCGGCTAAGAAATCCGCGTCTGGTAGGGGCATGGCGGCGCTATGCCCCTACCGGTAATCCCATTCCTCACTACTGCGTCAATCCTGAACTGATCCCGGCGGGAACCTTCATTGACTCCTACACGGCTGCCTCCTATCATCGTCAAGAGGGGTCACAACGCATGAAGCAAACCGTACTCAGCGCCGTCTGGATCGGGTTTCTGACGGCTTACATCCTGATTGGCGTGCCGTATGCCAGCTATCACGGCGACGAGACGACTCAGCTGTATTCGAGCCACGACTACGCGACTCTGTTTTTGAAGCAAGACCCTCAAGCGCTGCTGGTAGAGTGGCCCATCGACACCGAGCTGGAATATCTTCGCATTGCGGACAGCGGCACGTCACGCTACACCATTGGGCTGGCGTGGCGCCTCGCCGGATACAGTGAATCCGACCTGCCGACTGCCAATTTCAACTGGGGACGCGACTACTTCGGGAATCGGGCACTGGGCTTGATCCCGGATCAGCATTTGATGGTGATCATGCGGCTGCCCTCGGCGATCTTTCTGGCGCTGAGCGCGCTGGTCATGTTCCTGATCGGCTATCGCATCGCGGGGCTGCCGATGGCGTTCTTCGTCAGCGGGCTGTACACGCTCAACCCGATTGTGCTGCTCAACGGGCGGCGGGCGCTGCAAGAGGGATCGCTGCTGTTCTTCGGGCTGCTGACGGTGCTAATCGGCATCCTGATCAGCCAGCGGCGCGAGCGCGGCAGACCGATCCCGCTGCTGCTGTGGGTCGGGTTGATTCTGGCAGGCGGGCTGACGCTGGTCAGCAAGAACAACGGCTTCGTCTACATCACGGCGGCGTTCTTGTGGATTGCGCTGCCCGAACTGAGCCGCCCGCGCCTGCGCTCGCTGATCCGGTTGGGGATCAGGCTGGCGATCTGCGGCGTGCTGCTGATCGCGCTGTTCGTCGCCTTCTCGCCGCAGTTGTGGAGCAATCCGCTGGCACGAATGGGGGATGCGGCATGGGCGCGGCTTTCGGCGATGCGCGGTCAAATGAGCGACGACCCTGAAGCGCCGAGCGACATGCAGCGGCGGATCAGCGACATCTTCACCCAGCCGTTTCTGCGCCCTCCCGCACCCTACGAAGGGCAGTACACCAACACCTACGCAGCGCAGCGCGAGCTAATCGACACCTACGACGCCTCGCCCATCAGCGGGATTCACTTCGGGCTGGCGATGGGACTGCCGCTCACGGTGCTGGCGATCTTCGGCATCTTCGCCAACTTTTTGCCCAATCTGCGCCCCTATCGCTCCCCCGCGATCTCGATTGGACTGCTGGCGTGGCTGGTGATCAACATCGGCGTGCTGCTGTGGCTGCCGCTGCCGTGGCAGCGCTATTTCCTGTCGCTGATTCCGGTGGTGTCGATCTTCGCGGCGGTGGGGCTGTGGTCGGCGGTCAGGTTGGCGAGGACGGCGCGGCAGCGGACGATGGTGGCGCAGCCCGCCCGCTCATGAGAGGATGAAATCGATGACGAACCTATGGACGGAAGCGAATTCCGAGACCTTTCGGGCGCTGGCATCGGTGGCGGTGCCGCAGCGCGCCGAGCAGATGGCGGCGCTGCTGGCGCTGCTGCCGTTCGAGCGGGACGCGCACTTTCGGGCGGTGGAACTGGCATCCGGCGAGGGACGATTAGCCGCCGCGCTTTTGAGCGCCTTCCCCAACGCGACCCTGCTGGCGTTGGACGGCTCCGAAGTGATGCGGCAGGACACGGCGCAACGGCTCGCGCGGTTCGGGGAGCGGGCGCAGGTGGGCGGCTTCGACATGGCGGCGTCGGACTGGTATCCGCAGCTTGAGGGCGCGAACGCGGTACTGTCATCGCTGTGCGTGCATCATCTGGATGGCGCGGGCAAACAGGCGCTGTTCGCCGCCGTGAATCAGCACATGGCAAACGGGGCGTTTTTGATCGCCGATTTGGTGCTGCCCACGCGACCGCAGACGCGGGACTGGTTCGCCGACAGCTACGACGAGGTGGTCAAGCGGCAGGCGGGCAATACTGGGCTGTACCAGCGGTTCGTGAGCGAGGAATGGAACTTTTTCCGCTATCCCGACGACGAGGATCAGCCCTCGCCGCTGTTCGACCAGTTGATCTGGCTGCAGGGGGCGGGATTTGCCTCGGTGGACTGCTTCTGGATGCAGGCGGGTCATGCGGTGTACGGGGGTTACAAGGGCGTGGAATCATCTGGCGGCGTCGGTTATCAGCAGGCGCTCGATGCGGTGCAGGTCGCCTTCCGCGACTAGGCGAGTTTCACTCACCTCCCCTGATCTCAAAAACGCATCGATTTCCCGAATTTGTTGTGAATTTGTTAGGGAATCCCCCGTATTACGTTGATAATAGAAACAGGGTAGATGCCAAGACCATGAGAACTCACATTATGGGCATGTCAGAACCATCCTCACGGGTATTGATCGTCGACGACGAAGCCTCGAATATCGCCGTGCTTGAGCGTCTGTTCCGGGGCGAATGCCAGACCGAAACGGCGGAAAACGGTCAAGCGGCGCTGGATTTGCTGGAACGGGAACGGTTTGATCTGGTGCTGCTGGACATCATGATGCCGTTGATGTCCGGGCTGGAGGTGCTGCGCGCCATTCGCCAGAATCCGCGCACGGCTGAGCTTCCGGTGATCCTAATCTCGGCGCGGCTGGACGAGAACGACATCGTCGAGGGACTGACTATCGGTGCGAACGACTACGTCACCAAACCGTTCCGGCTGGCGGAGCTGCGGGCGCGGGCGCGGACTCAGCTCATGATTAAGCGGCTTCAGGACGAGCGCAAGCAGACTATCGACCAGCTCCGCGACGCGCACGAATTGAAAGATCGGTTCCTACGGATCGCGTCGCACGACCTGAAAGGTCCAATCGGCAACCTGCGGCTGGTGCATTACCTGATGCGTCAACTGGTCGCGGAGGACGAACAGATCACCGACCTGCTCGAATTTGCCGACGCGAACCTCGACAACATGCAGGGCGTGGTCAACGAGTTTCTGGATATGGCGGCGCTGCAAAGCGGCAAGATCGACCTGCATTTCGGGGACGTGGAGATCGAGCCGCTGGTGAATGACCTGCTCCAGCAGTATCATCTGAGCGCCGCGAAAAAGCAGATTGACATCGAAACCGACCTCAGCGGCGCGATGCGCGCCGACGCCGGGCGCGTGGGGCAAGCGCTGGGCAACCTGATCAGCAACGCGCTCAAGTACAGCCCGAAGCAAAGCAGCATCGCCATCCATTCGGAGATGCGGGGCGAGTGGGTGCGCATCGAGGTCACGGATCAAGGTCCCGGCATCCCGGAGGACGAGCGCGAGCGCCTGTTCACGCAGTTCGGCAAACTTTCCACGCGACCGACCGACGGCGAGAGCAGCACCGGGCTGGGACTGTGGATCGCGCGGCAGTTGGTGGCGCTGCAAGGCGGCGAGATCGGCGTCGATCCGGCGGAGTCCGGCGGATCGACCTTCTGGATCGAGATGCCCGCCGCGCCAATTCATGCGATGGGTTAGGTGAGCCAATGGATCGAATCGAGATTACCGGGCTGCGGCTGCGCTGCATCATCGGCTTCAACCCGGACGAACGCCGCGACAAGCAGGACGTGGTGATCGACATGACGCTGTTCACCGACCTGCGGGCGGGCGGTGTCAGCGACGCCCCCGACGACCTGCTCAACTACCGCACCGTCAACAAAGCCGTGATCCGGCTGGTGGAAGCCTCGTCCTACAACACCCTCGAAGCGCTGGCGACCGCGATTGCCCGCGCCGCCGTGATCGACTGCGGCGTGCCGCAAATTCGGGTCACGGTGCATAAGCCGGGCGCGCTCCGCTTCACCGACGACGTAGCGTCACCATCGAGCGCACGGCGGCGGATTTCAGCAGCTAAGCGCGGCTGAAATTAACTCCTACCCGGTTATAAATTCTTCGCCTATACTGGATGCAGGCATAAATTCAGGTCTGCATCATGAAAAGCGTTTTCATCAGCTCCACCTCGAAAGATTTGGGGGCGTATCGCGCTGCCGTCAAAGCCGCCATCGAGCGGCTGGACTTGCGCCCGATTGACATGCACAACTTCGGCAGTCAGCCCGGCGGCGCGTCCGGCGTGAGCGTGCGTGAGGTGGGCAAAGCCGACATTTTCGTCGGCATCCTCGCGCGGCGCTACGGCTACGTTCCCGAAGGCATGAGCAAATCGGTCACCGAGCAGGAATACGACGAAGCGGTGCGCCGCCGCCTGCCCCGCCTGATGTATCTGCTGGACGAGGATTTCGATTGGGACGCCGCGCTGGTCGAGAATGATCCGACGGCGCAGGAGCGGCTCGCCACCTTCCGCCAGCGGGTCGAGGCGAACGAAGTCCGCAGCCTATTCACGACGCCGGAAAATCTGGCGCAGCAGGTGACGGCCGATCTGGTCAAGCTGCTGGACAAGCAGCGCCAGCAGGCGACCCTGACTCGCATTCTCGCGGCGGCGCTGACGCTGATCGCGCTGATCGCGCTGGTGCTGGTGGTCAATCCGGCGGTGATGGACGAAGGCAAGCGGATCGTCGGAATTGTACAGCCCGACACCGACGGCAACGGCAACCTACACGCCGACCTTCACGCCGACCAACACCCCCACGCCAACCAATACGCCAACTCCGACCGATACCGCCACGCCGATGCCGACCGTGCCAGAAGGTACGCCATTCCCAGACGATCAGGTCGGCGTGGTGCTGGCGGATTTTCTGAATGACGAGCCGGGCGTGAACAATCTTGGCGATCCGCTCGCGCTGGCGTTTCAACAGCAGAATATCTCTTTCATCCGGGTTCATCACGTAGAGGCAGATCGGGAGCAAGCGCAGCAAGACGCACATACCTACAACGCGACCATCGTGGTCTGGGGCGAGAAGTATTCGACCGGCGTGCAGGTCAATTACGAGATTGAGCCGCCGTACAGCCAGATCGAATCGACCGTCAACGACCTGTTGATCGCCGTCGATGACCATTTTTCGACCTTCGTGATCAACGAGGCGATGGGCGTGCCCTACCTGATCGATTTCACGCAAGGGCAAATGCTGTACTTTAATGGCGATTACGCCCACGCGCTGGACGCCTTTAACGCCGCCGTGCAGCGCATCCCTTCGGGTAGGGAAGCGGAAGCACAGGCAGCCGCGCTCTATTTTGATCGTGGCAACACTTTTTACATCCTGAACATGAAAGATGATGCGTTGGCGGACTACAACCATGCCCTCGCCCTCGACCCGAATGATGAGAAAGCCTACTACAATCGTGGCAATGTCTACCATAATCAGGGGCAGGACGACCGCGCGTTGGCGGACTACAACCATGCCCTCGCCCTCGACCCGAATGATGAGAATGCCTACGTCAATCGCGGCACTGTCTACCATGATCACGGGCAGGACAACCAAGCACTGGAGGATTTCAACCACGCTCTCGACCTCGACCCGAATGATGAGAATGCCTACTACAATCGCGGCGCTGTCTACCAACGTCAGGGGCAGGACGACCTCGCGTTGGCGGACTACAACCATGCCCTCGCCCTCGACCCGAATGACGAGAATGCCTACGTCAATCGCGGCGCTGTCTACCAACGTCAGGGGCAGGACGACCGCGCGCTGGAGGACTACAATCACGCCCTCGACCTTGACCCGAATTTCGCCCAAGCCTACAACAATCGCGGCATTATCTACATGAATCAGGGGCAGGATGACGCAGCGCTGACCGACTTTACCCATGCCCTCGACCTTGATCCGAATTTTGCCAACGCTTACGGTGCGCGGGGCGTCCTGTATTTCGTGCGTCACGACTACGAACGGGCGCTCGCCGATTATCAGACTTACCAACGGCTCACGGGGCATTTAGAACCATTCATGCAGGAGCAGATCGCTGAGATGCAACCGGCGCTCACGGCGACGGCGAGAGCGCAGACGGCAACGCCTCCGCCGCTGGATTCACTTACGTCCTGATCCAGTCCTCATGTATACTGGTAGCGATACATGGGGGCAGATATGGCTGAACCAACATCCGAATGGGTGAGTTTGAAACAGGCGGCGGAACTGCTCGGCGTACATCCGGCGACGGTGCGTAACTGGGCGGATAAAGGCGAACTCCCCTCTCGGCGCACGCCCGGCGGACACCGCCGCTTCCACAAAACCGATCTGCTGCAATACGCGGCATCGCAGGGCGAGCTTCAACCGCTGGAAGTGCAGGTGATCATCCAGAACGCGCTGGGGCAAACCCGCTTGCAAGTGGGCGCGCTCAATGCCGAGGCGTGGTACCGCGCCATCAGCGAGCCTTCGCGCGAGCAACTGCGCGAACAGGGGCGCGAGGTGCTGGAAGCGCTGCGCGACTATCTGGGCAGCGGCGCGGCGGATGTCAAGCTGGCGGCGGCGGTGCGGCTGGGCAAAACCTACGCGCAAGTCCTCGAAGCCGACGATCTGACGCTGCCGCAGGCGGTGCGCGGCTTCTTCTACTTCAGCGACTTCGTGACCAACTCGGTGCTGACGTGGACGGAAATCACGCAGCCCCGCAGCGCGTCGGACTGGGCGAATCTGCTGCGGCAGGTGAACACCTTCACCAACGCGATGCTGCTTTCGATTATCGAGTATTTTCAGGAAGACTAGATGGATGGTCTTCGCGCGGCGGGGGCGGGTTTGAAACCCGCCCCTACGATTCATGGACACGAGTTGCTGTGACGGCTGATCCGGCGTGGGTGGCGCTGAGTTTGGTCGAGCACGTCGGCGCGAAGAAACTGCGCGCGCTGGCGGACTGCTTCGACGGCGACCTGCACGCCGCGCTGAACGCCGACGCGCCGACTCTGCGGCGGGTGCCGGGCATCGGTCCCAAGATCGCCGCCGCCATTCGCGCGGTCGATCTGGCTGCCGTCGAAGCGGCGATCCCGCGCTGGCAAGCAGCCGGGATCGCGGTGGTGACGCTCGACGACACGGGCTATCCGTCGGCGCTGCGCCCGCTCGACGATGCGCCGCCGACCCTATTCATTCTAGGCGTGTGGCAGGAGCGGCGCTCGGCGGCGGTGGTCGGCACCCGCGAGCCGACCCGCGAAGCCGCGGACGCCGCCCGGCAGATCGGCTACGAGCTGGCGCAGCGGGGCATTCAGGTGATCAGCGGGCTGGCGCTGGGGATCGACAGCGCGGCGCACATCGGCGCGCTGGCGCAGCCGGAGGGCGTGACGACGGCGATGCTCGGTAGCGGCGTCCTCAACGTCTATCCTCCCAACAACCGCCCGCTGGCGTTGGCGATTCGGCAGCGAGGCGCATTGGTCAGCGAGGTGCATCCGACCGCGCAGCCCAAGCCCTCGACGCTGGTCGCGCGCAACCGGATCATCAGCGGGTTGTGCGAAGCGGTGATCGTGGTGGAAACCGAAAGCGACGGCGGCGCGATGCACGCGGCTCGGCGGGCGCTGGAACAGGGACGGCGGGTCTACACGCTGGATTATTCGGCGTCAGGCAACCGCGAGTTGATCGCGGCGGGGGCAGGGGTAATCACGGCGGATTTGGACGGATTCGAGCTTTAGCGGAAGTAGTGCCAGATGCCGCCCGCCGCGCGTACCGCCTTCCGGCTGACAAACTGAATCTGCACTTCGGACACCGATTCCTGCGGGTAGCATTCCTCGCGCAAGGCGTCGCGGATGGCGCGGCTCAACATCTGGGTGCAGCCCTTTTGCTCGGCTTCGCCCAGCGCGTCGTCGTCCTTGAAGAAGATGCAGATGGTCAGGAACTTCGGATCGACCTGTGGGGAGCCGAAGAACTGATCTTCGACCATCGGCGGCTTGAGCTGCTTGTAGTCGTGCCGCACTTTGCGCAGCGCCCGCTTGACCTTCGCGTTGTACTGCCGCCGCTGCGAGAGGAACCAACTGCGCTCGCGGCGACCCTCGTGCCGGATCAGGGGAGACATGGCAGCGCCTCACTTGGATAATCGGTGAGAAAATTCTAACCAAAAAGACGGCGGCTGCACACCCCAATTTGTGGGCTTATGGCTGCGCCCAGAATTGATCGAGCGCCTGCGCGACCCGCGCGGTCTGCTCGAACTGGGGCAGACCTTTGGTGGGCGCGATCCGCTCGGCGCGCCAGTTGGCGTGCGACTCGACGAAATCCGGCAGGGTGTCGAAGCGCACGAAGGCGTCCCGGTCGAACAGCACCAGCACCGGCAGCGGCAGCTTCGCGTAGACCTGCTCGCGGATGTCCGGCGAGAACAGCTTGCCGCTCACAAAGTAGAGCGGCGCAAAACGCGCGCCGGGCTGATGGGCGGTTTGATAGCCGTAAGCCTCCAGCCCCGGATCGACCGCGCCCTCGAAGCTCTGTTGAAGGAAGAAACGGATGCTGGTGCGGGTGGCGATCAAGTCGTAGAACGCCTGCGCCCACAGTGGGAACGAAAAGGCGCGGTAAAGCGAATCGCTGGTTCCGGTCTGGCTGGCGGCTTGCGAGGCGTTTTTCTGCTCGCGGGCGGTGAAGCCGCTGGGCGAAATCAGCGTGAGCGAGCGGAACAGGTCGGGGCGCTCCAATGCGGCGCGTGCCGCGAACTCACCGCTCAGCGAGAGCGCGATCACGTCCGCCGCCACGCCGATGCGCTCCAGCAGGTCGAGGATGGCATCTTTGTAGAGGTCGAAAGCGTACACCCGGTCGCTGCGCTCGGAAAAGCCAAAGCCGGGCAGATCGAGCGCGTACAGGTCGCGCAGCCCGCGATAACTCTGGAAGATGGGGCGCATCTCGTAGGCGCAGCCCGCCGCGTTGATGCTGTGGATCAGCACCAGCGGCGCGAGGGTGCCTTCAGCAGCACGATCCACGTAGACGCTCAATTGGAAGCCGGATCGCGCGCCGGCGAAGCGCTCGCGCGGGGCGTCAATCGCGTCGTCGAGCGGCAGATGATGATCGACTGCCCGATTGCTGTAGAGAATCCAGCCGCCCGCCAAACCCGCCGCCATCGACGCCGCGACCTGCGCTAACCGGATCAAGGGAGATGTCTTCGCCATGAGCGTTCCTTTCGACCTACAGCTCTCAGGGCAGGTCTGAGACCTGCCCCTACACGGGGCGTACCTAGCTCAAAATATCCTCGCGCATCACGTCCAGCCACACGACCAAGCCGCGCCAAATGCCGAACGGCTGGTAATAGGCGGCGATCTCGCGGTCGGTGGCGGCTTGACCAGCGTTATAGCGCTGAGCGTACATGCTGCGGCAAACGCTGTCCAGCCCCAGTTGATCGAAGCGACCGAGCAGGCGCATCATCGCGCCCGCCGCGTAATCGCCAAAGCCCTTGATCTGCTTGAGCGCGCGGTAGACCTCGGCGGAGGGCAGCGCCGGATCGCGCCACGCTTCCACGTCCAGATCACCAGAGGCGATGCGGCTCGCCAGTTGATGCAGATAGGCACCGCGATACCCGGCGCGCACCTGCTGGTTGAGCGAGTTGGGGCCAAGCGCGGCGACCTGCGCCGGGTCGGGGAAGGCGTGCGCGCCATCGGCGGATACATCGCCGAGCGCGCAAAGGCGGCTGACCATGCTTTTGGTCATCGTCCAGGTGGTATTGGTGGTCAGCAGGGTTTTGGCGAGGTCTTCCCAGACGGTAGGCGAAACCAGCATCCGCCCGGCTCCGGCGCGCTCGATCCAGACGTAATCCGGGTGCGCGCGCAGCAGATCGTGGAAGGGCGAGAGGTCGTGATCGAAGCTCAGGCAGCGCGCCACCAGCCCCGCGATCTCCGGCTGCTGATCGGGCGAGAGGTCAGCATCGCTGGCGATTTCGAGCGCGTGATCGGCTTGGCGCACGCTGAAGCGGACGATCTGCCCGCTGCTCAGCTTTTGGACCCGTCCCAGCGTCCCCTGCTGGTCGTAGCTGAACGGATCGAGCACGCACCAGCCATGACTCAAGACCGTCGCCAAGAAGCGGAAATCCGGCGGCGCGGTCAGCGTAAACGCGGTCACGTGCTGTCCGCCTCGCCCCGGCTGAACCGGCGCGCCACATCCAAACTGTCGAAGAAAATCACCTTGAGATGCTTGGCGTAGGGCAGGTCGGTGAAGAAGTTCCAGAACAACTGCAAGTTGGTATCCGCACCGACGGCGATGAACCGATTGGCTTTCTCCGGCTTTCGGGCGTACTTGAGCTTGAAGCGCGTCACCAGATCAGGTGGGACGATGCTCATTTCCCGCACGTCGTAGATGAAATCGACCTTATGATCGACCTCCTCAAGCATGGCATTGATGGCGTTCAGGGCGTCGTCATATTCGCCCCACGTCCAGCGCCCGACAAACATCCAGAGGATCGCCGTATGTTCGTCATTGTCCCAGTCTACGTGAACGCTCATGTGGATTTGCCTGACTTCGATAGTGCGTCAATTTAAACGTTTAAGTTTCCCAAAGCCTGCGGCTCAAATCAAGACCGAGCTGCATTCTTTTTGAAATATTCATCCGGCACATAGAATTGCTTATTCAGTATAGTAAGTGCCGCGCGATCTGCCAGTTCGCCCGACGGCGTGCTACAATTCGCCGGGCTGAGAGATTCCGTCAACAGGTCTGCGAATGTCACCCGATATTCTCCTGATTATCCTCGACACGCTGCGGCGTGATCGGCTGTCGATTTACGGTCACAACCGCCCCACGTCGCCCGGCTTTGACCAGTTCGCCGCTCAGTCAACCCTGTTTGAGCGCGCGGTCGCGCCCTCGCAGTGGACGATCCCGGCGCACGCCTCGCTGTTCACCGGGCTGTATCCGAGCGCGCACGGCGTGGTCGAAGCCAACGGTCAGCTTTCCCCGGCGCATCCCACGCTGGCGGAGATTTTGCAGGTGGGCGGCTATCACACGGCTGCCTTCTGCAACAATCCGCTGGTGGGCGTACTGGACAACGGCTTGCAGCGCGGCTTCGACGAGTTCTACAACTACGCCAGCGCCATCCCTAACCGCCCGGTCGATGCGCGCCAGAGCGGGATTCGACGCCGTTTCCGGCGCTGGTTTCGCCCCTATGCCCGGCGGATCGGCAACCAGTTCGCGCGCTCCGACGAGCTGTTCCGCCTTTCGCTGAATCCCCTGCTGACGCCGATCTGGTCGAAGTACATCAACTTCAAGGGCAACACCGCCCGGTCGATGGACGACCTGATCGACTACTGGGATGCGTATCATCAAGGCGGGGCGGATCAACCGCTGTTCGCGTTCGTGAACCTGATGGGCGCACATCTGCCCTATCACCCGCCGCAGGACGTGATGAACCGCATCGCGCCGGAACTACGGGGCGACCGCGACGCCTACCACTATATCAACCGTTTTAATGCCGATGGCGCAGCTTGGGCAAGTCCGCCGGAAGAACCGCTCAGTGACTGGCAGCGAACCGTGCTCAACGGTTTCTACGACGCCGAGATCGCTTACCAAGACGATTATCTCAACAAAGTGCTTACCTATCTGCTTACCAGCCCCGCCTTCAAAGACACCCACGTCATCGTCGCTGCCGATCACGGCGAGGGGCACGGCGAGCACGATCTGTTCGGGCACGGGTTCAACGTGTATCAGGAATTGGTTCACGTGCCGCTGGCGATCCACGCGCCGGGCTACCCGGAAGGCAAGCGCGTGAGCCGCAACCTCTCGACCCGCCGCCTGTTCCACACCATTCTGGACATGGCGGGGGTCGTGCCGCCGCTGGATGCCAGCGATCCCAATGCCAACGTCGCGGGGCTGTCGCTGGTCAACTCGCTCAATGGATCGCCGGACGTGGAAGGCGAACTCGCGTTCTCGGAAGCCTTCCCGCCCTCGACTTTCCTGCACGTGCTGGAACACCGCAGCCCGGCGGTGATCGAGCGGCTGCGGCTGCGGCAGGTGCGGCGCGCGGTCTACGACGGCGATCACAAGCTGGTGCTGCGCGACGATCAGGTGGAAGGCTTGTACGACGTGGCTGCCGATCCCGCCGAGACGCGCGATCTGGCGGCGGATCAGCCCGCGCAGGTCGAGCCGCTGGCGCAGAAGATCAGCGATTTTGTGCAGGGGATGGGTCAGCCTGCCGACGCGCGCACCACTGACGCGGACGAGAAGGTGATCGAGCAGCTACGGGCGCTGGGGTATATCGAATAGAACGCCGCGATACAGGCGTATAATGAAGGAGACCATTAGCAAGGATAAACCGCGTGGACGACCTGCTCTCGCGCATCACGATTGACCCGGAAATCTGTCACGGCAAGCCCGTGATTCGCGGTCTGCGCTACCCGGTGCAGACCCTTCTCGAACTGCTCAGCGCAGGCATGAGCTTTGACGAGATTCTCGCCGATTATCCCGATTTGGAGCGCGAGGATTTGCTGGCGGCACTGGCGTTCGCGGCGAGGCTTACAGAAGTGAAACATGTGTACGCCCTGCCCTCATGAAGTTCTTGGTGGATGCGCAACTGCCACGTCGGTTAGCGCTGGCAATCGCAGCGCGGGGTCATGATGCGCTGAACACTCTGGATTTGCCCGACGCAAATAACAACAGACACGCAAATCCTTATCCTCTCGGAGCAAGATCAGCGGATTGTGGTCAGCAAGGATGCGGATTTCGTCAACTCGTTTGTCGTATCGAGGTGTCCGTACAAATTGCTATTGATCTCGACGGAAATATCACCAATGACGATCTGGAAACACTGGTCTTGACCCAACTCCCCCAAATAACAGAAGCCTTTCTAGATCATCAATTCTTGGAGCTCAACCGTACCGCGCTGATTATCCACAGCTACCCTGCGTCTTTTGTACATGCTTAAGCGCCGTCTCAAATCGTCGGGGCGCCGAGGTAGTAGTGGCAGATGGTATCGACCCCTTCGCCGTATGCCTCGCCAAGTGGTTCAGATGCACCAATATCGGGTAAAGCTGCAACAGCAGCTGTCGATCGTCGAAGCCCGCGTCTAGCGGATAGGCGTCGTCGTAGGCGCTAGGAAGAACGACGCGCCGCCGAACATCTCCGTGAAGGCAATTTCCACCTCGCTTTCGCCGAAGTAGGCTGCCGGATCGACCAGCACGGGCTGGCTGCCCGCCGCCGCGAAGTGATTGCCGCTCCACAGGTCGCCGTGAATCAGCGAGGGCGGGTTGGGCGACGGATCGAGAATGCTCCTCCGCCTGACGAAGCAGGTTGCTGAGCAGACTTTCCCGGTAGCGCGGCAGCCGCCCGCGCGCAGCGCGCGATCTCGATCTGCGGAATCAGGCGGTGATCGCGGTAAAAGACCGACCAGCGCTCGGTTGGGGGATTGCGCTGCGGTGCCTGCCCGATGAAGTTGTCATGATCCAGCCCGAAGGCACTCGCCGGTGATGCGGTGGAGCGCCGCCAGCGACTCGCCCGAAGCGCTGCCCATAGTGCCGCCGATCCACGTTGGCTGCCCGGTCGATCCATTCGAGAATCAGGTAGGCGGGGGAGCCTCCGCCGTATGCGATCACCTGTGGGATGCGGAAGGTTCCGGTGTCACGGAGCAGCGCCGCGCGCCTCCGCCTCAAACATCGACGGCGGCGCGGTGGTGTGCCACTTGACGAAATAGGACGCGCCCTTGACTTCGACTTGCGCGGACTGATTGACCATGCCGCCGCCGACGGGCTGCACGCGAGTCTGCGCTCGGCGTTCAGGTGCTCACGAAAGGCGGCGCGGATGTTTTCGGGTAGGGTATTCATTCACTTGGAATTGCGACTACTTCGCGCCCATCCGCATCCCGCCGTCGAGCCGGATCACCGCCGCGTTGAGCATGGTGTTCTCGACGATCTGCTGGGCGAGGCGGGCGTATTCCTCCGGCTTGCCGAGGCGCGGCGGGAACGGCACCTGCTGGCTGAGCGATTCACGCGCCGCTTCGGGCAGCGAATCCATCATGGGCGTATCGAACACGCCGGGCGCGATAGTGTTGACGCGGATGCCGTCGCGGGCGAGGTCGCGGGCAATCGGCAGAGTCATGCCGACGATGCCCGCCTTCGACGCCGCATACGCCGCCTGCCCGATCTGCCCGTCGAAGGCTGCCGCCGACGCGGTGTTGATGATCACGCCGCGCTCGCCTTCGGGATTGGGTTCGTTGCGCGCCATCGACGCGGCTGCCAGCCGAATCACGTTGAAGGTGCCGATCAGGTTGATGCGGATCACGGTGTCGAACACGTCCAGCGGGTGGGGACCGTTCTTGCTGGTGGTGCGCAGCGC
This sequence comes from uncultured Chloroflexia bacterium, assembly GCA_963814185.1. Lineage (GTDB taxonomy): Bacteria > Chloroflexota > Anaerolineae > Aggregatilineales > Phototrophicaceae > Flexifilum. The sequence goes on from CAWFCF010000004.1 coordinate 3,508,266, forward strand.
CATCGCAATCCCGGCGCAGTTGACCAGAATTTGCAGCGAGCCAAAGCGCTCGTGGGTCGCGTTGATGGCGGCGATCACGTCCTCCTCGCTGGTGATGTCGGCGGCGGCGGCGATCGCATGATCGCCCAACTGCGCCGACAAGTCCAGCGCGCGGGCTTGGTCGCGGTCAAGCACGACCACGTTCGCGCCGAGTTCGGCAAAACGCCGAGCGGTCGCCGCGCCCAAGCCGGACGCCGCCCCGGTGATCAATGCAGTTGCTCCCCGAAGTTCCACCGTAATTTCTCCTAAGCTTTCACAATCACTTCGATATAGTCTTGATGCTCGTCGTAATGCGGGTAGGTGTCGATGATCACCCAGTGAATGACCGGCAAATCCCACTCCGAGCCGGGCTGATAATCGCTGTAGGGGCGCTGCAAATCGGCGTCGGACATCGCGCTGACGGTAGTCCAGCAGCGTCTGGTGGATGCCGTCCCACATCGCCATCAAGTCCGCCCACGAAATATCGTGATAGCGCTGCTGAATCACGGCGTTGACCCGATCCCAGTCCGCGCTCTCGAACAGCGGCTGATCCACGCCCAAGCGCTCCCAGCGCGGCTGACGCTCGAACAGCGCATTGACCGTATCCTCCCACGCGACCACGTGCGCAACGTGATCCTTCGCCGTCCAGCCAGCGGGATCGGTCGGAACGGTGCGCTGCCGGTCGCTGAGCGAATCCAGATAGGCATGGAAGGCATCCCAGCCCTGCTGCACCGCCGCCAGCAGATCGGCTTTGGTCATCTGATCTTCGGGCGTCATCGAGACTCCTTTCGCCACAATCGCCTCGATCCACGGGATATGCCGGGCGTAATGGGTGTAGGTCGCAATCGTGAACCGCTCCATCAGCGTGTCGGTTGCCTGCGAGTCGGTCTGATACTCGCGGTAGAGGCGCTGCAAGTCGGCTTCGGGGAAGGCTTCGAGCCGATCCATCAACTGGTCGTGAACTTGGCGGAAAGTTTGGCGAACGTCCGCCCACGAGCGATCCCGGTTGCGCTGCTGAATCACGGCGTTGATCTGGTCGATCCCGCCGCTGCGCCACGTTTCGGCATCGACGCCCATGTAGTCGGCGCGCGACTGCTTTTGCAAGCAGGCGTTCATGCTGCCTTCCCACATGGCGAGGTGGATGACGTGATCCTTCGCCGTCCAGCCCGCCGCGTCAGTCGGCTGGGTGACCTGCGCCTCGCTGAGCGTGTCCAGCCACGCATTCAGGTCGTCCCAGCCCTGCCGCATGGCGGCGAGAAGCTGGGTTTTGGTCATGCTTTGTGAGTACGTCATGATGGCTACTCCCCTCGCTTGACAATCGCCTTGATCCACGGCAGATGCTCGGCGTAGTGACCGATGGTGTTGCCGACCAGCGAGTCCAGCACCGGATTTTGATCGGTCGATTCGGGGGCGAAGTCCGCGTAGGGACGCTGCAAATCCGCGTCGTTGAGCTGCCGAACCCGCCCGACCAATTCCTGATGGATTTGCTCAAACTTGCGGCGCACCACCGCCCACGTGAGGTCTTGATTGTGCTGCCAAATCTCGGCATTGATGCGGTCGATGTCGCCGCGATCCCACGTTTCGCGGTCAACGCCGAGCGTGACCCGCAGCGGCAGCTTTTGCAGCAGCGCGTTCATGGCATTTTCCCACGCGAGGATGTGCGCCACGTGATCTTTGACCGTCCAGCCCACGTCGTCGGCAGGGTCGGTCACGTCGTGGTTGGTCAGGGTGTCGAGGAAGCGGTTGAAGTCGTTCCAGCCGTTCTGCATCGCCTCCAGCAAATTGGCGACCGTGACCGGATGCTTTTCGGCGATGGCGTCGATGATGGGTTCGTACTTGACGTACTGATCGGTGGTGTTGCTGGTGATCAGGTCGATCACCGGGAAGTCGGCATCGGCGTCGGGCTGATAGGCGGTGCAGGGACGCTGCAAATCGGCATCCGAAAGCCGCTGGATGGCTTCGATCAAGCGCTCGTGGGCGTCGAAGTACATGCTGGCGACTTCGCGCAGGGGCAGATCGTCGTAGCGCTGGTGGATGATCTCTTTCATCTTGTCGAAGTCGTGGTTGCCCCACGTCACCGGGTCGATGCCCATCTGCTCGCGGAACGAGTTCCGCTCCAGCACCGCCGCGACCCCTTCCTCCCACGCGGCGAGGTACGCCAGATAATCCTTGATGCTCCAGCCCGCGTCGTCGGTGGGGAGGGTCGCCTGTTCGTAGGTGAGCGAGCCGAGGTTCTCTTGAAACTGGTTCCAGCCGGTTTCAATTGCGGCGAGCAGTTGATCTTTTGAGCCTTCGACCATGATGTCTCCTGAAAACGAAAATCAGCGCTGCTGCACAGCGTCGTATGCCCGAACCTGCTTCTTAGGCGCGCGGCGGCGCCACGCCCGCTCGATCAGATCGGACAAACCGTCGTCGTCGATCTGCGAGATGCGCACCAGCACGCTGGGCCAGTCGCGGAAATGATCAGTGATAAAGAACAAGTCCGGCTCGGCTTGGATGCGCAAGTCGCGTTCGAGAATATCCATCGACAGGATCAGCGATTCGCCGTCCTTCCAGATTTGCGCCAGCAGCTTGCCGCTGACCTTGAGCGACGGCGTGCCAAAGGTGAGCGACTCTTCGACGCCGGGAAAGGCGAGCGCCAGCTTGCGCACTCGCTCAAAAGCATCAGGCATCGAACCTAGCTCCTTTGTTCTAGTGTCATAAGAATTGTAGCCTGATTCCGCCTCACTTCGCAAACGAGGCGATCAGCTTTTGCCCATCTGCTCAACCGAGAAGTCCAGCGCGATCACGTAGGACTGGTCGATCAGCAGGAGCGCGGCTTTGCGCGAACGCCCATGTTCGTCCTGATCCTCGAAGCCGGTTTCTTCGGTCAGGCTGCTGGCGATATTGTGATGCGCCAGCACCTTGACCATGCGCTCCGCCAGCGGCTTGGGCATCACGCCCAGCAAGCCGTAGCCCGACGCCAGTAGATCGACCATCGGCATGGTGGCGTTGATGTCGTCCACCATATCGACCAGATGCCGCCAGCGCCCGAAGCTGCTGACGTATGCCTGCGAAATATCCAGCACCAACTCGTTCACGTCGGCGGTTTTGCCGTCGAAGTAGACCGCCACGCGCGGGGTGTTGTGATGGTAGAGCAGCGGGTGATCGTCGCTGAAGCTGAGCCGCCCGAATACGCCCAGCGTGAGCCGCTGCTCGCGCACGCCGAGCGCCCGGATGACGTAATCGTGCTGCGGGCGCAGCCCCTGCACGGCTGGGTCGAAGTGCGCGGTCTCGACGATCAGCTGAATCTCGTTGGGCACGCCGCCCATCTGCGCGACCAGCAGCACCCCGTAGTCTTGTTCGCCCTGAAGCTCGCCGATCAGTTGGTCGCGCATCGGCATGGGCTAACGGCTGCCTCTCAGCTTGCCCGCCAGCCAGAGCGTGGTCGGGTTGTCCCGCGCCTGCGAGTCGGCAATCACCGATTCCACGTCGTAATCGAGGGCGCGGAGATCGACGGTTACGCCGCCGTTCTCGAAGCTGAAAATGCCGTACTGCGCCTTGCCGGGATTGTCGAAGGAAATGCCGACGCTGCCCACGTTGATCACGCGCCAGTTGCCGACGCGCCGATCCATCTGGCGGTGGATGTGACCGCCAATCGCAAGGATGCCCTCGCGGTCGAGCAGCGCGTCCGCCGCTTGCTCGTCGCTGGAATCGGGCGTGAGCGCCATGCTCTCGTCGTCGCCGGGGACGCCGTGATAGCCGATCACCGTGCCGTAGCCCTCCACCACCAGATCGCACTCACCGGGGAGCTTATGCAGAAAGTCGTAGTCGTCAAAGCTGATCTGCGCCAGACCCCAGCGCAGGCGCTCGTCGAACTCGTGCAGCTCGGCGCGCAGGATGTCGAAGTCCTCGGTGTTGGCGGCGGCGGTGAAGCGCGGGCGCGAGCCGTAGATCAGGTAGCGGTCGGTGTTGCCGCGAATCACGCGGATCGAGTTCTTTTTGGCTTCGTCGTCCTTGACCGCATCGACCATCGCCTTGACCCGCTGGACGCACTCGGAGGGACGCGGTCCGAAGGCGGCGAAATCGCCCAGAAACCAAGTCGCGTCCGCGCCGCCCTGCGCGTCCAGATCGGCAAGCACGGCGTCGAAGGCGGTCAGATTGCCGTGAATATCCGAGATTACTGCCAAACGCATGGATGATCTCCTAAAGATAGTACCGAGTGATGAGTGATGAGTGATGAGTCAAAAACATGTGGCAATGATCCCTGAAGGGATATTCTCACCACCGAGAACGCAGAGGGCACAGAGCAAGAACTGTCTCAGAGCGCGTTCTGCATACTGCGGGCGGTGAAGGCTGACCAGCTTTCGCCGGATTTCGAGCGCTCGAACTCGGCATAGTTGTCGATGAAGAAGCGCGTCAGTTGATCGATGGTGACGGCATGACCGAACAAGGCGCTGACCCCCTGCTCGACCAGATAGCCTGCGTACCAGCGGGGCCAATCCTGATCGTTGGCGCCACTCAGTTCCGTCTGTTGAAACTTGTGATGCGCCTCATTTGCCTGAACCAGCAGCGCTTCGATTTCCTCAACCCGGTCGTCCGGCATAGTCCCCTCGCGCGGAAGCAATTTCCGCAGATTTGAAAAGCTTCACCCGCAATACATGAAATCAATATAACATAGATGAAAAGCGTGGTGGTACATCTGTCCGTATTTCGGCAAGACAAACGGCTGTGTTATACTCGCATTATGGATGACTGGATTCACGAAATTCGCGCAAGGGGCTGGGGCAGCGTCCTGATCACAGCGCTGGACGTTCTGGAGCCGCTGGGTCCGGTCGGCGCGCAAATGCTGTGGATCGCGCAGCCCGCAGCCCGCTTGATCGGCGGGTGGGGAGACGCGGTCGGCGGGCTGGCGCAGGCGTTGGAAGAACCGGGCGGCATCGAGCGGCTGCGGCAGCTCCTAGACGACGGAGATTAGCGTGGACAGCACAACCCAATTGGTGACAACGCTGGTGATTCTGCTGGCGTTCGCCGTCACCGTCATCGTCACCCAGTTCATCCGACGGCGGCAGGAAGCCTTTCCGCTGCGGGCGATCCCGGCATACGACCGGATTCCGCTGATGGTTGGCGAGGCGGTGGAAGCGGGTCGACCGATGCACGTATCGTTCGGCAGCGCGGGACTGGGCGGCAGCAACACCGCCTTGACGCTGGCGAGCGCCGAGTTGTTCTATCAGGTAGCGGAACGCAATCAATCAGGGAATACTCTGCTGACGGTCAGCGACCCGAGTGCGCTGCCGCTCGGCTACGGCACGCTGCGGCGCGCTTACGCCAGCCGACCGGAGCAGACTCCGGTGGGCAGCGTGCGCTGGTATCCGTCGGGAGAACGCTCGCTGGCGTTCGCCGCCGCGCTGACCGGAGTTCTGGGCGACGAGCGGGTCTCCGGCAACGTGCTGGTGGGCAGCTTCGGTCCCGAAATCGGGCTGGTGCTGGAAGCCGCCGCCCGACGCCGGCAATCGTCGATTGCCGGGAGCGTCGATCTCGACGGTCAGGCGGTCGCTTACGCGATGGCGGATCAGCCGCTGATTGGCGAGGAATTGTTCGTCGCCGGGGCGTACATGGGCGGCAGCGCCACTGAACACGGGAGCGTGGTCACACTGGACGTGCTGCGCTGGCTGCTGATCCTCGGCATTTTGGTCGCGGTCGCAAACACGATTCGCGTGCCGGTCGCGGATGCGCTGGCACGCCTGTTCAGGGGAGGATGATCGATGGCGCGTCTGAGCGCGGCGCTGGCAACCGCGATTGCAATCGGCTTCGGTCTGCTGACCGTGTGGGGCTTGATCGCGGGGAGCGGCACGGTCTTCAACGTCACCAACCTCCTGCTCCAGCTTACGGTGATCACGGTCGCCGTGACCATTCTGCTCGGCGTCCTCAACCTGTTTGGCGTGCATCTGCGGCGGATCGTGCGGCGTCAGCGCGGCTGGGTGTACAGCCTCGCGCTGGTGGTCAGCGCAGCAGTGGTGCTGATCCTGTGGATCGCCGGGGCGCAGTCCACCAATAGCATGCTGTTGGAAAACGTCGAGGTTTCGGTCGAATCGGCGCTGGCGGGGCTGCTGGTGTTCGCGCTGGTATTCGGCGCATATCGCATGATGCGCCGCCGCGTGACTTGGGCGAGCGTGCTGTTCACGCTGGTGCTGCTGATCATCTTGATCGGCGCGCTGCCGCTGCCGCAGGTCACTTTTTTGAACGATGCGCGCGCATGGCTGCTGGCGGTGCCAGTGAGCGCGGGCGCACGGGGCATCCTGCTGGGCATCGCGCTGGCGACCGTAGTCACGGGCGTGCGCGTGCTGATCGGGCAGGATCGTTCGTATCGTGAGTAAGCGGTTATGACTGACGACCCGAAAAAACTTCCGCCGTGGCTGCGAAAAAAGCAGCAGTCCCAAGCGCCTGAGGAGCCGCCGCCTGAGGACGCCGCGCCTGATCTCCCGCCGTGGCTGCGGGAAGATGCGGTCGCGCCGAAGGTCAAGCGGGTCTCGCCGCCGAACCCGGACGAGCAGCAGGGCGAACTCCCCCCGTGGCTGAAGGGGATGGCAGAACCGCCTAAGTCCTACACGGTGGGCGGCACCGAGCTTTCGGAGGAATATCTGGCGGGCGGGGATGAACTGCCGGATTCGCTCGACTCCGACCTAACCTACAATTCGTGGATGGCGGAGCAAGTCGAGTCCAAGCGCGAGAAGGACATCGAGGAAGAAGTCCCCGATCTGCTGTCCAGCATTTTACCGGACGAGCCAGCGGAGCCGCAGCCCAAGCAAACCGGGCAGCTTCCCGACTGGTTCCTCGGCTTGGAGGAACTCGACACCACCGACGCGCCGGACTGGTTCAGCGCCGAGCAGACGCCTCCCGCCGCGCCGGAGCAGATGCCGTCGTGGATCAACGACATGGTGGAGGAAGAACCGGAGCCGGAGGAAGAACCCGCCGACGAAATCGGCTCGTTCTTCGACTCGCTGGGGGGCGCGCCGCCCGGCGTTGAAGAAGAAGAAACGCCGGAGATGGACTGGTTCGAACAGCCATCGAATGACCTGCCCGCCGTCCCGGACGAGGACTTTTTCACGCATTTGGTGGGCGGGAGCGGAAGCAGCACGCCGGAAGCCAACTCGGTCGAGCCGCCTCCGCCGTCACCCGCGCCGCAGTACGATCTGCCGGACATCGACGACTTTGAGGAAGACGGAGGCGCCCAAGCTCCGGCGGTCGAAATCCCACAGAACGAACTCGACGCCTTCTTCGACGACCTTGCCGCCGGGCGCGCCGCATCGCTGGACGACATCGAAGACCCCGATATGGACTGGATAGTCGAGCAGCCCACCGCCGAGCCGGGGGAAGAACCGGAAGGCGCGCCGCCGCCGGTCGCCAACAGCGCCGACACGCTCAACTGGCTCAGCGAACTGAACAACATCGTCTCGTCCGCGACGCGCACGCTTCAGCAGCCGCCGGACGACGACGTTCCGGCGGAGGTGGCGAAGCTGTGGAACGCGCCCCCGGTCGAGCCGGAGCCGGAACCCGAGCCAGAAGTCTACGACTGGGACGAGGTCGAACCCGCCGACCCAGTGGAAGCCGACGCCGAAATCGAGGAGCCGGACGAGGGCGAGTGGCTGGAGAGCATCACGCCGGACGACGAGATTGAGATCAGCGAGCCTTCGAAGCCGCCTTCACGCTCGATGCTCTCGGCGCGGCTGCTGCGCCAGAGCGCGCCGCCGCCCCCGGAACCGCCCGAAGAAACGCCTTCGGCAGAAACGCCGTTCGACGAAACGCCGCCTGAAGAAGCGCCCCTGATCCCGGAAGACGAACTGCAATCCGGCTGGCTGCGCGACGATCTGTTCGCGGAGGAGCCTTCCACCGAGACGGCAGACAACAATGACTTCTTCAGCCAATTGGAAGCCAATACCAACTCCAATCTGCTGCCGGAGACCAACCAGATCGCGGACGAGGAGCGGGACGCTGCGCTCGCCGACGCCGATCTCATGAGCGAACTGGATTTCGGAGAAGACGGCGCGTCCGACGATTTCTACGCCTCCCTCGGCATGTCCGACGATCAGCCGGATGAAGAAGTCGAAACGCCGGAAACCGACGACTTCTACGCCTCCCTCGGCATGTCCGACGACCAGCAGAGTGAAGAAGTCGAAACGCCGGAAACCGACGACTTCTACGCTTCGCTCGGCATGAGCGATGATCAGCCCGACGAAGAAGCCGAAGAAACACCGGAGACCAACGACTTCTATGCTTCGCTCGACATGTCCGACGACCAGCCGGATGAAGTCGAAGAAACGCCGGAAACTGACGACTTCTACGCCTCCCTCGGCATGTCCGACGACCAGCAGAGTGAAGAAGCCGAAACGCCGGAAACCGATGACTTCTATGCTTCGCTCGACATGTCCGACGACCAGCCGGATGAAGTCGAAGAAACGCCGGAAACTGACGACTTCTACGCCTCCCTCGGCATGTCCGACGACCAGCAGAGTGAAGAAGCCGAAACGCCGGAATCCGATGACTTCTACGCCTCCCTCGGCATGTCCGACGACCAGCAGAGTGAAGAAGCCGAAACGCCGGAAACCGACGACTTCTACGCCTCGCTCGGCATGAGCGACGACCAGCAGAATGAAGAAGTCGAAACGCCGCAGACCGACGACTTCTACGCCTCGCTCGGCATGTCCGACGACCAGCAGAGTGAAGAAGCCGAAGAAACACCGGAGACCGACGACTTCTACGCTTCCCTCGGCATGAGTGACGATCAGCCGGATGAAGAAGCCGAAGAAACGCCGGAAACCGACGATTTCTACGCTTCGCTCAACTTAGGCGATGATCAGCCGGATGAAGAAGCCGAAGAAACGCCGGAAACCGACGGCTTCTACGCTTCCCTCGGCATGAGTGACGATCAGCCGGATGAAGAAGCCGAAGAAACACCGGAGACCGACGACTTCTACGCTTCCCTCGGCATGAGTGACGATCAGCCGGATGAAGAAGCCGAAGAAACACCGGAGACCGACGACTTCTACGCTTCCCTCGGCATGTCCGACGATCAGCCGGATGACGAAACCGAACTGCCGCAGACCGATGATTTCTTCGCGTCACTGGGCATCGAGGACGAGGAAGAAGCTCCGCCCGCCACTTCGGAAGAAGGTCTGTTCGGGCAGTGGGGCGACGACGAGGAAGCGGACGAAACCGAACTGCCGCAGACCGATGATTTCTTCGCGTCGCTGGGCATCGAGGACGAGGAAGAAGCTCCGCCCGCCACTTCGGAAGAAGGTCTGTTCGGGCAGTGGGGCGACGACGAGGAAGCGGAAGCCGAAGCACCCGCTCAGGAAGCTGATCCCTACCGCGAATGGGACTCGCAGAAAGAAATGCCGCCCGACGACGATTTCTTCAGCGCGCTCGGCTTGATCGGCGACGAACAGCCGACCGAAGAAGCCCCGGTTTCCGAGATTGAAGAACCCACCGAAGAAGACTTCTTCAAATCGCTGGGCATGATCGACGATCAAGCGCCCGCCGATCAGCCGACTTACGGCGACGTGGACAGCTACCTTGCCTCGCTGGGCGTGGATCAGCCGGAAGTGACGCCCACCACCGACGATCTGTTCCGTCAAGCTGGCCCCGTAGACCTCGATGCACTGTTCGCAGCGCCGATGATGCCGGAAGCGCCGGAGCAAGCGCCGGAAGCGCCCTCGATCCCGGCGGCGAACGAAGATTGGCTGGCGCAGTTGGAGGCGTCGGTCGGGGAAGTGTCCGCCAGCGCGATGGTTCGCCAGCGCGAGGATCGCCCGGTGGAGGAGCTGCCCGACCGCCTGCGCAAACTGCGTCAGCGCGCCGAACAGCTCCCGGACGCGCCGCAGGAAGACCAAGATGCCCCGCCGCTGGGCGTGACCAATACGCTGACGGCGACGCCGTTCGTGGGCGAGGACGTGCAGGCTCCGGCGGGCGGCGTTGTGCTGACGCCGGAACAGCAGCGCAAGGTCGAACTGCTCAAGGCGCTGGTTCCGGTCGATGATCGACCGCAGCCCTTCCGCCTCTCCGCCATCGAAGCGACTTACAACTCGCCCTTTATGCCGGACTTGGAGGACACGCCGGAAAGCATCGTCGTGCCGGAGAAGCCCAGCCAAGCGCCCGCTCGACCGCGCACGCGGCGGCGGCGGCGAGTGCAGATTCGCATCGACCGCTTTCTGGTGGCGGCGCTGCTGGCGGCGGCGGTGATTTTGCCGTTCATCCTGCCGAGCTTCCGCATCGGCAGCCTGCCGCCGTCGGGCTTCGCGCAGGGCAGCGCAGCGCAGACCGCTTTCAACCAGATCGACGCGCTGAAGCCGGGCGATCTGGCGCTGGTGGCGGTCGAGTACAGCCCCACGTCCGCCGCCGAACTGGACAGCATGACCGACGCGCTGGTGCGCCACATCTTGATGCGCGCCGCCTTCCCGGTGCTGATCAGCAGCAACCCAATCGGCTTGCTGCGCAGCGAAGACCTGCTCAACGCGATCAGCGGGGACAGCGATTTCCTCAAGCGGATCGGCGCGAGCGCGCTCACCGCCAATCAGGATTACTACATCGTGCATTATCTGCCCGGCAGCGTGATCGGCTTGCGGGCGTTCAGCCAAGACACGGCTAATCTGCTGCTGACCGACATTCGCGGGCAGGCGACCAACCTGCACGTGCGCTCGCTGAGCGACTTCGCGCTGGTCACAGTGATCACCGACCGCGCGGATACGCTGCGGGCTTACGCCGAACAGGTTACGCCGCTGACCCGCGCGCCGCTGCTGGCGGCGGTCAGCTACAGCGCTGACCCGCTGGCGGAGCCGTATATACAGGCGCGGTCAGGCGGGCTGCTGGTCGGCTACCGCGACGCCTACACCTACCAAACTCTGCTCGATACGGTCAGCGCGCGGGCGATTGCGCAGCGGGTGCGGATCGTGCCGACCGACACGGCGACCCCAACTCCGCAGCCGACCACCGTGCCGCCCGCCGCTGCCGCGACCGAAGCGGCGACCGCCGAATCCACCGAGTCGACGACCCGCGTGCCGACGGCAACCGAGCTGCCGCGCAGCGCGGTCGTGATCGCATCGCCGTCGGCCAACATGCGCGGCGGACCCGGCACCAACAACCCGGTGATCGCGGGGGTGCCGAGCGGCGCGACCGTGACCGTGATCGGCTTCAACGCCGATCAATCGTGGGTGAACGTGCGGCTGGACGATGGACAGGAAGGCTGGATCGCAGCGACGCTGCTGCGGATTCAGCAGTCGCTGCCCAAGCCGCGCCCACACGTGCGCCAGCGCATCGACGAAGGCACCACCCCCACGCCGACCCTAACTCCGGTCAATTCGACGGCGACAACCGTCGAATCGACCGCCGAGGTGGGCGCACCGGCAGCAACCAAATCAGCCCCCAACTCAACCGAGACGGTGGCAGCGCCGACCGCCACCTTCACGCCGACCAAGACTCGAACGCCGACGCCGACCCAAACGTCAACCGCCACCGCCACTCCGACGCCAACCGCGACGGCGACTGAAGTCGTGATCGCCGGGGGACTGCCGCCCCATTCGCCGGATTACCGGGACGAGCGCTGGTACGCTATGAATCTTGGGATTATCGCGTCCGCCATCATCATCAGCTTCGGGGCGGTATTCAACGTTGGGCGCGGTCTGCTGCGGAGAGGACGACGCGGGTGAGCGATCAGATCGGGCTGTGGGCGGGCTTCATTCTGACCCTGATGGTTTTCAGCTATCTGCTGGGCGATAACTTCCTATATCGGCTGGCGATTTACGTGTTCGTGGGGCTGGCGGCGGGCTTCGTGACCATGATCACGGTGCAGAGCGTACTGACCCCATGGGTACAGGCGAGCCTCCAGAGCGCCGACCTCACCAGCCGGATACTGGGCGTGATCCCGCTGGCGCTGGGGCTGCTGCTGCTGCTCAAGGGCACGCGGCGCTTCAACCGACTGGGCAATCTGGGGCTGGCGTTCGTGGTCGGGGTCGGCACGGCGATTGCGCTGGTCGGCGCGATCAGCGGGACGCTGCTGCCGCTGGCGACTTCGACCTCCGGCAGCGTGATCCCGAACGTGCTGGACGGCTTCATTCTGGTGATCGGCGTGGTTTCGACGCTGGTCTACTTTCAATACCTCGCGCGGCGCACGCCCGGCGGCGAAAACCGGCGCGGGCTGGTGATCCGCGCGGTGGGCACCGTGGGACAGGGCTTCATCGTGGTGACGCTGGGCGCGCTCTACGGCGGCGCGATCCTGTCCGGGCTGGTCGTGTTCAGCGAACGGATCGCTTTTATCCTCCAGCACATCGGCAGCCTGAACCCATGAGCGAAAATTCGATTCTCGCCGTCGATTTCGGCAATGTCCATACCCGCGCCCTGCTGATCGATCTGGTCGATGGGGTGTATCAGCAAGTTGCGCAGGCGGAAGAACGCACCACCAGCGGCTTCCCGATTCTGGATACCGGCGCGGGCTTTCGGCGCGCGCTTCAGCAGTTGACCGCCACCACCGGGCGGCGCTTCATCCAGCAGAACGGCGCGATCATCACGCCGGAGCAGCCGGATCGGTCGGGAGTGGACGCCTTCATCGCCACCGCCAGCATCGGGCGACCGCTGCGCACGGTGCTGATCGGCTTGATGCCCAACATGAGCATCGCCAGCGCGCAGCGCGCCGCCGCCGGGACTTACGTCAACATCGTGGACGTGATCAGTCTCGACGACACCCGCTCGCCGCAGGAGCAGTTGAACGCGATCATCTCCGCTCAGCCGGATTTGATCTTCATCACCGGAGGGACAGAGGGCGGCGCGAAAGCGCCGGTGCTGGAACGCGCGCGAATCGCGCGGATGGCGCTCAAGCTGATGCCAGTCCGCGCGAGCGTGCTTTACGCGGGCAACAGCACGCTGGTCAAGCAAATCCACGAGATGTTCGACAACGTGGCGACCGTGTTTCTGGCGGACAACGTGCGCCCCTCGCTGGACGGCGAAGCGCTGGAAATGGCGCAGAAGGAGCTTGCCAGCGCCTTCGATTCGTTCACGGCGCAGCGCGGGCTGGGCTTCGACGAAATCGGCTTGATGTCGCGGGTGGGCGTGCTGCCCACCGCGCAGAGCTATCACGCCATCGTCAGCTATCTGGGCAAAACCGCCAAACACGGCGGCGTGCTGGCGGTCGACATCGGCAGCGCGGTCAGCACGCTCTCGGCGTCGGTTCAGGGGCATACCACCACCACCATCCGCACCGACATCGGCTTGGGGCACAGCGCCCGCAGCACGCTGGATGCGATAGGGCTGGAGGCGGTTCGCAAGTGGCTGCCCTTCTACGCTACCGATAACGAAATTGTGGCTTACGCGCTCAACAAAACCCTGCGCCCGGCGACCATCCCGGAGACGCAGCGGGCGCTGTATCTGGAACACGCGCTGCTGCGCGCGGCGCTCTCTGGCTTGCTGAACGCCGCCCGCCCGACTTGGACGCCGACGCAAGCATTGGACGATTTGAGCGCGCCGCTGCCCGTCCTCGACCGGATCGTGGGCGCGGGCGCGGGGCTGACCGGACTCGGTCGCCCGGCGCTGACGGCGATGCTGCTGCTGGACGCCTTGCAGCCAGTCGGCGTGGTCAGCCTGCAAGCCGATGGCAGCGCTCTGATTCCGGCGCTGGGCGCGCTGGCGCGGGTCAAGCCGGAGGCAGTAGTGCAGGTATTGGACGAAAACGGTCTGGAAGACCTGTGTACCTGCGTCAGCCTGTCGGGAGCGCCGCGCAAGGGACGCCCGGCTGCCGACGTTCGCGTGACCACCGCCGGAGAAAGCCAGAAGTTCACGGTGCAGGGTGGCGAGCTTTGGGTGTACCCGCTCTCGATTGGCGTCCATGCGACCGTGCGTATCTCGGCGGCGCGCGGGCTGAACATCAACGGCAGGCGGCAGTTGAAGTTCGACTTGGACGGCGGCAGCGCCGGGCTGATCATCGACGCGCGCGGGCGACCGCTGCCGCTGGAAACCAGCCTCAAGACGCTGAGCGAGCAGATTCCGCTGTGGTACGCTCAGGCAACCGGCGACCCGGTGTTCGAAATCCCACCGGAATGGCTGCAACCGCCGAGCAGCGAGCCGGAAATTCCGTCGGTGGTCAATCGGCGCAGCGCTGAGGATGACCGCGTGCTTTCGGTGCTGGGCGACGACGAACTGGTGCAGCCGAAGCCGCGCCGCAGCCTGTTCGGGCGGCGCACGAAGGAAGCGGCGGCTCAAGAGGAGGAGGAACCGGAGCATGACCTCCGAAATCTACTATCCTGAACAGCGCCATCTGCTGACGCGAACCACCATCCGGCGTGACCGCTTTTTGCCAGACGTCACCGGCGGCGAGGTCACGGTGGCGATGGGCGCGCGGGTTTCGCTGACCGACATAGTTGCGCGGGGCGCATCGCCTGCGCCATATATGGTGATCGACGCTGCCCGCTACTTCGACCTGAAAGACCCGGAGAAGCTGTTCGACCTGCTGGAAGTCCGCATCGGCGAGCAGGTGTTGGAAGGCGCGGTGCTGGCGGGCAAGAGCGGTCGGCGGGGCAGGCGGCTGCTGGCTCCGGTTTCGGGGCGCGTGACCGAAGTCGCGGGCGGGCAGATCATCATGCAGGAGGAGGAGCCGCCGCTGGAATTGGAAGCCGGACTCAACGGCGTGGTGGTGAGCGTGCGCAAAGGACGCGGCGTCGTGATTGAGTCCTACGGCGCAGTGATGCAGGGCGTGTGGGGCAACAACCGCCGCGTGATCGGCACGCTGCGCCACGAGCCATCCGACGGCATGGAGAACATCTACGGCGACGCGCTGGATACCCAGTATCGCGGGGCGGTGGTGGTGACCCGCCGCACGCTCAGGCGCGCGACCTTTCAGGTGATCGACGATCAGGGCTTCATCGGCGTGATCGCGCCGGGCATGGAACCGGATATGATCGAGACGGCGGCACATTCGCGCGCCGCGATTTTGCTGACCGGGGGCTTCGGCTCGCAGCGCATGAGCAACACCATCGCGCAGTTCCTCGACATGATGGAAGGTCGGCAGGTGACACTGGACGCGGTGCAGCCTTCGCCGCTGGAAACGCGCCGCCCGGAAGTGCTGATCGCCGTGCCGATGGAGCCGGGTGAGCGCCCACCTGCGCCCAACCTGAATGCCATTCTGCAAATTGACCGGGAAGTTCGCCTGACGGCGGGCACATCGGCGGGAATGGTCGGTCATGTGCTCAGCTTGCCAAAAGAGCCGGTTCTGTTGGAAAATGGATTACGAGTGCCGTGCGCTCAGGTTGAACTGGTCACGGGTGAGAAGATTAATGTACCACTGGCGAACATTGAGCTATCTGGGTCATAATCTAGTAAAACCGCACCAGTTAGGGGGGACGGATGAGCGATAGAAACGACTTCGATTTTGAAGACGACTTTCTAAATGACGACAACGAGCCTTTTGACTTCGACGAAGAAGAGGGGTTCCCCTCCAGCAATCTGGGCGACGAGTTCGAGAGCGACATGCCCGAAATCGAGGAAGAACCGGAGGAGCGGGGACCTAATCGCACCTTCGTCGTCCTCGCCGGGATCATGATCATCCTGTTTGTGGCGGCGCTGGCAGTCGTGCTGCTGCTCGCCACCCGCCCCACCGGACCCAGCGACCTCGAACTCACCGCGTCGCAGGTGGTGATGCTGAACCTCACGGTCGAGGCGCAGCTTGCAGGCACCTCCACCCAAAACGCGATCTTCCTTGCCATGACCCAGACGGCGGCAGCTTGGACGGCGACGCCATCGCCCACCCTGACTCCCTCGGAAACCAACGCGCCCACCGACACCGAAACGCCGCCGCCGCATGAAACCGTCACGCCCACGCTCAACACCGGGCTTGACCTGACCCAACAGGCGTTGAATGCCGCCCTGACCGCAACCGCGCTCGCCGGGCGGTCGACCGTCACGCCCACGCCGCAGGCTCCAGCGATCAACCTTGACCTGAATACCGCTTTCGCCACGCAGATCGCTTACGCGACTCAGCAGGGCGCCTTCGACCAAGATTCGTTCGGCACCCGCGTCGCCGCCGCGACGCAGGTCGCCAACACCAGCATGGATACGGCGGACGAACTGGCACTCCGCAATCAGCTTGAAGCGACCCAAAATACGCTTCAGCAGCAAGCCGGAGCAGCGGCAACCGCCATCGCTTACATCGACAGCGCGCTGGCGACCAGCGCCGTGCAGAATAACGCGCTGGCGACTCAGCTTGCGCTGGTGATCCCGGCGGGCGTGCTGACCCAAGCCGCGCTGGGAACTCCGGCGGCGCAGGCGACCATCTTCGCGGTTGAGACGCAAAGCGCGCTGGCGACGCTGAGCGCGAACGTGCTGCCGACTGGGAAGCCGGGCGCGTATGAGCCGCCGCACGATGTCGGCATCGCCTACGTGCAGCAAGACCCGGTGACCCAGACCGCGATTATGCTGGCGACCCGCAGCACCTTTGCGACGCAGGCAGCCGCCGCCACCCGCGCGATGATCATGACGCAGGCGGCGATTGCCACCCAGCAGGCGTTCGTGACGCCGCCCGCGCTGGCGACTCAGGCGGCGCAGGCGACCCAGTACGCGCTGCAAACGCGCGAAGCGCTGATCCGCATGGCGCTGGGCTTGGGCGGATCGCCCACGCCGACCAACGGCGGACTGGAAGCGGTCAACATGACCGCGACCGCCATTGCCGGAGCCTTCCTGACCGCAACCGCGCAGGCGTTCACGCCGGGCGTGACGGTCACGGCGGTGCTGACTGCCTTCCCGCAGTCGGTCGCCACTCAACTGCCGCAGACGGGCATTTTTGAGGACGTGGCAGGCGGCGGCAGCGGCGGTATCGGCGTGCTGGCGCTGGCAGTCTTCGGGCTGGTCGGCGTGATCGTGGTATCACGGCGGCTGCGCACCGTCAACAGTCAAGCGGATCATCAGGAGCCGGAACCGCCCAAGCCGGAATAAGTGACTAGCCAGCAGAGGGCACGTGACCCGCGTGCCCTCTGCGAAAGCGCCTCATGAGATTCGATACCCACCAAATCAGCGCCCAACTCGTCAACGCACTCCAGAAAGCCAGTCCCCGCCTCGAAGTCAGCTTCGACGGCGGCGATTTGATTCGCGTGTCGCTGGAAAGCAACGAAATCGTCCAAATCTATCTGATCGAAAGCCCGATCACGCTGTACGAGATCAAGAGCATCGTCACGGCGAACACGGGGGTGGGCAGCTATACCCTGTTCATCCTGTGGCACGACCTGCTGCCGATTCGCGGCGGTCACTACCGCCCCCACGATTGGACCGAGGCGCTGCTGGCGCTGCACGGCGGCAAGATTTACGCCTACGACGCCTTTCTGGGCGAGGATTTCTACATCTTCCCAGTGTATTTCCAGAACGGGGCGATCCGCTACGGCGACGCCATCGACGCGACCCGGCTCATGGGCGAAACCGTCAGCATCCCGTCGCCGCTGATCGCGGGGGTGTGGCGGGTGGCGAACTTCGACGCCAGCGAAAGCGAAACCGGCGATACCCGCCCGATCAACACGGGCATGAGCCTCTATTATCGGCGGCTGGGCATTGCGGAATCGGCGGGGCGGACGGCGGTCAAGCGCGCCTACCGCCACCTCGCGCGGCGCTATCACCCTGACCTGAACACCGATCCGGGCGCGACCACCCAGATGCAGCAGATCAACGACGCCTACCAGCGGATTCTCGACTATCTGGATCAACGTGGAACGACCGATGAAGAATGAGCCACTCGACCCGAACGATCCGCGCTACCGCCGCGCCGCGAGGCTGCTGGCGCAAAAGCTTGGCGTGGATTGGCGCAGTCTGCCCGCCGAGCAGGTGATCGAGTACCTGCGCAAGATCGAGATCGCGCGGGAGAAGCCCAAGCGCTCTTTGTGACAATTCATCTGTTTATTTACGTTTTACACGTCACAAACCGCGTATGCTATCTGATGTATATTGGGGTCTATCAACTTTTCATCTTTTGGGGGGGAGCCACATGGGCATTCAATTGACGCTGCTTTTTCTAACCCTGCACATTATTTCAGCGGGAGTTTGGGTGAGTCAGTTCGTCGCGGAATGGGCGCTGGAGCGTTTTGCTGAGCGCGTGAAAGGCAAGCCCGGCGAGGTCGCGCTGGTGATGGCGCAGGGCAGCGTCGCCTCGCTGATGGGAACCGTCGGCGGGATGGGCATTTTGGTCACCGGACTGCTGCTGACCTTCCAGTTTCACTACGGCATTCTCGGCATCGGTGGCGTCTACACCCCGACGTGGCTGGTCATCAAGCAGATCATTTTCATCGTGGCGATGGGGATCATTGGCGCGGTGGTCACGCGCAGCGCGCGTCAGGCGATGCCCGCGTTGATTCAGGCGCTCAGCAGCGGTCAGCCCGTTCCGGCGGAAGCCAAGCCTGTCTTTGACCGTGCGATGCTGGCGTCGCGGCTGGTCAATCTGCTGGTGCTGATCAACATTTTCGTGGGGATATACGGCGTGAACGGTGGCGTTCTGCCGTAAGTGCTGATGACCGCAGGGGCACGGTGCGTCCTGCCCCTGCCAGCAAGGAACCCAATTTGAGGGCGAGGCGGGTGCCTCGCCCTTTAGGTCACGACCCGCGCAGAGCGGTGTTGAGCGTCAAACAGGCGAGGCAGGAGCCGTCGCCGCTGAGGATGGCGTAATTCGACTGCGGGACGCCTTCGGTGGCATCCACGTTGTAGACGATGAACAGCGGAATGCGCCCGCTCTGCCCGGCAAGCACCGCCGCGCGCGCCAGCCATTCGGCGCGATTTTCCGGCGTGGTGTTTTCCGCCCACTGGAAGCGGCTGACCAGCGGCACAATCGCCGGGATCAGGTAGCCGATCTCGGTGATGCAGAGCGGCTTATTCGGGAAGATGCCCGCGTAGACGCTGATCACGGTTGGGTAGTAATAAACGAACTGGTCGCCGCGCGGGTCGCCGCTGGTGTCGTCGGGCGGCACCGCGCCGAGCGTGTAGCGCAGCCCGATGCAGTCGGCGACCTGCCCGACCGCCGCGCTCGCCATCCCGCTCAGGTAGGACAGATCGTCACAGCCTTGGTTAGTGCAGCCGTTAAAATCGACCAACTCCGCCAGCGCGCCGGTGATCACCAAAACCTGCGGATTGGCGCGCTTGACCGCGCCGTAGACGCCGATCAGCATCTGCTCGTAGGCAACCGGGCTGATCATGCCGCTCGCCCAGCCGTCGGGGGTGTTCATGCTGCCCCAGACCTCAATCGCCTCCGGCGCGAGCGCGGCAACCTCGCCGAGATAGTCGGCAAAGGCGCTCTCGTAGCCCTGCGGGTCGGCGGCAAGCTCCTGCGGGTCGCCGCTGACTTGCAGCAGCACCTTGAAGCCCGCCGCGTGCGCCAGATCGATGAAGTGCTTCGCCGTGTCGGTCGAATCGCCCTGCACCCAGTAAACCTGCACCTTCGCCCACGTCATCCGGGCGCTTTGCATCACATCGGCGTGATCGAAGCCGAAGACCTCGCCGCCAATTTCCAGACCGATGGCGGACTGCCCCGGTGGCTCGGTCGCGGCTTCCGTGACTTCGGCGGTGCTGACCGGGCGCACGACGATGGGCGTTTCGGTGGCGGTCACTGAAGGCGACGGCTGATTTACCGGAATCCGCAGCACCGTCCCGGCGAAGATCAAATTGGGGTTGACGATGCTGTTGGCGCGCAGAATGGCGATGGTGGTCGTGCCATAGCGTGCGGCGATACTCCCCAGCGTATCGCCCTGCACGACTGTGTAGTTGAGGTAGGTCGGTTCGGGTGTGGGCGTATTCTCCTGCGCCGAAGCTGCCGATGTCAGCACCAGCAGCGCCAGTAAGATGCAGCTTGCCAGCCTTTTCATACCCATTACCAGTGATAAACCGGAATGTAGATCAGCATCCCCCAGTAAATCTGATTCGGGTTGGAGATGCCGTTATAGGACGCAATCGCCTGCACGGTGGTGCCGAACTGCCACGCGATGCTTGCCAACGTATCTCCCTGCTTGATCCAGTAGGGAGTCGCGCTCTGCTGGGGCGGCGGATTACCTGAACTGCCGCCGGGAATGACCAGATACATCCCGGCGTAAATCTGGTTCAGGTTGAGGATGTGGTTCGCCTGCGCAATCGACCACGGCGAGACGCCGAAGTAGGCGGCGATCTTGTAGAGCGTATCGCCCCAGCGGACGATGTAATAGTTATTCTGCGACGGCGGCGGCGGGTAGGACGAGCCGCCGGGGATCACCAAGCGCTGCCCTGCCCAAATGAAATTCGGATTCCAGATGCCGTTGGCGGCGGCGATGGCTTGTACGGTCACGCCGTACTGCCGGGCGATGCCCGCCAGCGTCTCGCCGCGTTCGACGACGTGGATCGTCTGCTGAGCGGCGAACGCGGGCGCGAATGAAGCCAGCATCAACGCCAATACACACGCGATAAGTAAAATACGACGGCGCACGACGACCCTCCCTGAGTAAAAAACTCTATCCTATGCCGAAAAAAAGATATTCGGCGTACTTTCTTTCAATATAGCATAGGTTACAATTTTTGGACGCGCCCGCGCGCATGAAAAACGTAAAAAGTTAGAGAATGGTTTGAGGCGGTTAGTGAACACTCATTTGTCAAACCTAATCTCTCTAATTACATCGATTGTATAATAAGCGGCAGCAGCACACACCTCGCACACCTCACGGACTCTTTTGATTCCTGACCCACAACTGTATAGCGAAAGGTCGAGCAACATGAAGTTCTGGAAGCTCTCCGTGTTTCTGGCGGTTCTTGTCGTCGCTGTTCTCACGTCGTTGGGGTTGTCACCCGTACAGGCGGACGGCTATTTTTATCGCTTCGCTTCACCGTCTACCTATACGGTCTCATGCGACGGCGGGTCGCCCAATCATATCTTCCTGAATGGAACCAGCGAGGTGGAATATAATCTTCCCGCTAATGGCGCGACGATTATCGAAGACATCTTCCTGAATGGTGGGATTTTTGAACACCTCACATTCCCAAAGAGCGGCAGTGGTCATTTCAATAACAGCGGTGCCGCCATTATGGTTAGCGGATTCCCGGCTTCGTATGCGGAACGCTTCCAAACCGAGATTAACGGGCAGTTGGTTTACACCAGTATGTATGAAGCCGATTGCGGCGGTCCCGGTACGGGAAGTGGTCAACTCACCAATACAGTCGTCGTCGGTGAGGCGGCTGCCTGCCTGCCGATCCCGGATGGCTCGGTGGTGGGCGACATGCCGCTGGGCGCGCAGGCGTTCTACGCACCCGGTCAAGCGACCGACATCACCCTCAATCCCGGCACCTACTGGGTGATTGGAGAGGACGAGAGCGGGCAGTATTATGAAATTCTGCTCGCCTGCCAGTATTTGTGGGTTCCGGTGGACACCATGCAGCCCAGCTTCCAGCCGCCCTGGAGCGGTCAGCCGCTGCCGACCCAAGTGGTCAGCTAACCGGCTTGGTGCTGCGGTCTGGGATCGCAGCACCAAGCGTTTTGTCACATTTGCCCGAATTTCCTGTGAAGTCGTCCATGAGGCATAAACGCCGTCGATGGCGGCTGAAGCTTTGGCAATTCTCGACAGCCAAAGCCGCCGCTTTTTGTCTATTTTTGACCCACAAGTTGAAACAGCGTCTTCATATAATGACGAAGATGCTCGGACTTTAGTAAGTTTCAACAAGTGGAGTCACCCTATGGCTACGATGGAAAAAAGCAGCACCACGCCGGAACTGAAGCCTTCGGCGGAAATTGCCAGTTCTCCGGCAGCTTTACTCCAGTGGGCGCGTGAGAACGGCGTCAAGGAAGTGGATGTCAAGTTCGTCGATATTCGCGGCGTGATGCAGCACTTCAGCCTGCCGTTTGTCAATTTCGAGGAAGACGCCTTCACGCAGGGACTCGGCTTCGACGGTTCCAGCATTCGCGGCTTCCAGACCATTGACCAATCCGACCTGAACTTGATTCCCGATCCAACGACCGCGTTCATCGACCCGGTTCCGGCGATGACCACGCTCACCTTCATGTGTGACGTGGTGGACATCAACGGCGACCCCTACGCCCGCGACCCGCGCGGTGTTGCCCGTCGTGCCGAAGCCTATCTGAAGTCCTCCGGCGTTGCCGACGTGGGCTACTTCGGTCCCGAAGCGGAGTTCTACATCTTCACCAGCGCGCGCTGGGATACCAGCGCCAACGGATCGTTCTACGAGGTGGATTCGGCTTCCGGCTTCTGGAACACGGGGGCGAACGACTCGCCCAACCTCGCCTACCGCCCGCGCATCAAGGAAGGCTACTTCCCGGTGCCGCCCACCGACAAGCTGCACGACCTGCGCGCCGAGATGGTCGCCACGCTGATGTCGGTCGGCATCGACGTAGAAGTGCATCACCACGAAGTCGGCGGCGCGGGACAGGCGGAAATCGACCTGCGCTTCAACCCGATGCTGAAGATGGCAGACACGATGCAGTTCTACAAGTACATCATCAAGAACGTCGCCTACAAGAACGGCTACACGGTGACGTTCATGCCCAAGCCGATCTTCGGCGATAACGGCTCCGGGATGCACTGCCACCAATCACTATGGAAGGGCGGCACCAACCTGTTCTTCGACAAGGACGGCTACGCGCTGCTGAGCGAAACCGCGCTCTACTACATCGGCGGAATCCTCAAGCACGCCCCGGCGATCCTCGCGTTCGCCGCGCCGACCACCAACAGCTACCGCCGTCTGGTGCCGGGCTACGAAGCCCCGGTCAATCTGGTGTACTCGGCGCGCAACCGCTCGGCGGCGGTTCGCATCCCGATGTACAGCACCAGCCCGAAAGCCAAGCGCATCGAGTTCCGCGCGCCTGACCCGACCGCCAACACCTATCTCGCCTTCTCCGCCATGCTGATGGCAGGGCTAGACGGCATCAAGAACAAGCTGCATCCGGGCGATCCCGCCGACTACGACCTTTACGAAGGCGATCACGAGACTGCGACGGTGCCGGGCAGCCTGAAAGAATTGCTGGCGGCGCTGGGAGCCGATCACGACTTCCTGCTGGAAGGCGATGTGTTCGATCAGGGCTTCATCGACACCTACATCGAGTACAAGACGGTCAACGAAGCCGACCCGGTGGCGATGCGCCCGCATCCCTACGAATTCACGATGTACTACGACTTCTAATCAACGCTGCTTTTGTGGGGCACGGTCGCAACAGTGCCCCACAGTTTGCCCTCACCGAGGCCATCCGTTCAATCACCGAGCGTCAAGCGAATTGGCGGATTATCGCGCCAATATAAATCGACTTCACTGGTCCCTATGGGAACTCCAAAAACGACAGCGTTCGTAAAGAGGCCGCTTTCTTGCGTCGCGGGATACCATCGTGAACCGTCACTGGTCACGACATAAATGCTGCTGTCACCCAGCACATTCGGTATGTCTCCATTTATGTCTTGGAGTTCCAAGTAAATCACCAAAACCTCATAGCCGTTGTTCGGGGTTGAGACGCAAGCGTTTGCATTAGACCTTATATCGGCTGAAGGATCGCAACCCGGAGGAAAAGCTGAAGCTACTTCAACTCCGGTGATGTTGAGTGTGCCTGTGGATAAATTGATCTGTCGGGTTACGCCGGTTGCCGCGTTTCCACTGCCGACGTTCTCGCTCTCGCCGGAGATGCCCCACAGCCGCACGATTCCGTCGCTGCCCGCCGAAGCGATCAGCGTTCCATCCGGGCTGAACGCCACGTCGTTCAGTTCGACTCCGTCGCCAGCGGAAAGTGAGGCGATTTCGGTCTGTGCCTCTACGTCCCACAGCCGCAGCGTGCCGTCGAGACTGGACGATACCAGCAGCGAACCATCTGGGCTGAAGGTGAGTCCAGTCACGGTACTTTCATGACCTTCGAGAACAGCAATTTCGGCAAGCGCAACCTGATTCCCGCTTTTGGTGACGGTGAACAAGTGGATTTTGCGATCCCTACCTCCTGTGGCAACCAGATTCGCAGCGGCGTTTAGGGCGAGGCTCGCCACTGATCTTGACGAGACAATAGTTTCGTGGTCGGCTTGGCTGCCCGTCACATAAGTCGCCAGCCCATCCGAGCGACCGGTGATTCTGAAGCTTTGATCCGGGCTGTAGACGACGCTCGTGTAATCGAAGTCGCCCTGCGAGTGCCAGTCAACCGCATTGTTCTCCACAAACAGGAACGCGATGTATCCGACTTCGCTAAACCCCGCGAAAGGCACACCCGACCCCGCCGGAAGGTCAGCGGTCAGATAAACAATGGCATTCACGCGCCCCGGTCTGGTATCGGTATAACTAATACTCTTGATGAGACTACACTGCGCTTTATTCACCTGCTCGCACAGATCGAAGTGGGATACGTTTTGACCCGTCTGCGTATTCCAAACAATCATTGCGGTATGAACGGTATCCGCGCCTGCCGCCAAGAGCGTGCCATCCGAGTTAAAAGCAAGGCTGTTGATCGGACTGGTCATGCCGTCGAGTTCGAACGTTGGTTCGCCCATCGCCACGTCCCAAAGGCGCACAGTCGTATCGTCGCCGCCAGATGCCAGCAGGCTGCCGTCGGGACTGAAAGCAACGGCGTTGACAGCACCTTCATGCCCTTCGAGCGTAGTTAATTGGGCGACAGACACCGCGTTATCGAGCGTGATGGTGTCACGTGCTTCGGGTACTTGGGCGGCTACCGTATATCCACTCAACACAATTATGAGAACCAACAAAAGGGCGAAGCGTTTCATTATTCTGTTCTCCTGCGAAATGGTCGAAGAATTTTGGGAATTCAGGATCGAATCCCCCATATGAACACAGACTACTCATCGCTTTCTTTTATAACAAGTGTTTAATATCACAATAATTCATAGTGAGTACAACATCAGGCTCTTGAAAAATTGTCTGCCCCAAACGCGCGGCTTTTTGATTGCAAATGACGCGCGCCGGGCGTGTCCTTCGTCGTGCGGTTCCTTCCTATACTGAAACTGGGAATAAAGGAGCTTGCCGATGCCCGCCTCGCATTCTGGATACCAGACGCATCCGTACAGCCGATGGCGTATGGTCATGTCCGACGCGCTGCACGTTGCTGGAGAGAAGAACTACGTTCACGGGCTGTACCAGATCGACGTGACCGAGGCGCGCCGCCGCATCCACGAATACAAGGCGCACACCGGCGGCGATTTTTCCTTCACCGCCTTCCTGATCGCCTGCGTGGGGCTGGCGGTGGGCGAAAACAAGGCGGTTCACGCCATGCGGCAGGGTCAGCGCTTGATCCTGTTCGACGACGTGGACGTGAACGTGCAGGTGGAACACGACCTGAACGGCGAGAAAGTGGTCTCCGCTCACGTGGTGCGCGCCGCAAACCGAAAGACGGCTCAGCAGATTCACGACGAAATCCGCGCCTCGCAGCGCGAGCATGTCACCGCTGAAACCCCAGTCAACAGCTTCCCCCGCTGGATTTGGCTGGCGACGCGGCTGCCGCGCTTCGCGCGCCTGATGCTTCTGCGGCGGGTGATGAACAACCCGTTTATTCTCCGCAGGCTGGGCGGCACGGTCAACCTGACGGCAGTCGGCATGGCGGGCAAAGGCGGCGGCTGGGGCATCCCGATCACCGAAACCGGGCTGGCGGTCGCCATCGGCGGGATTGAGCCAACCGTCAAGTCTATCGACGGGGCGTTCTGCGTGCGCGAGATGCTCTCGGTCACGCTCAGCTTCGACCACGACGTGATCGACGGCGCTCCGGCGGCGCGGTTCGCCACCCGCATGAAAGCGCTGATCGAAGCCGCTCACGGGCTGGAGGAACTGGACGCTGCTCCGGCGGACCAGCCGCTGGCTCAGGAAGTATAAAGAACGACCACTCCCCTCTCTCAAAGCGAAACCCGGCTTGCCGTTCTAGAACAAAAATGCTATAATGAGATTTATGCAGACGCCGATTCTCGGCTATAATAGAGCCAGAATAGCATTTAAAGGACGGGTTGCCTTGCCTCCACGAAAAGCAAAAGAAGCTAAAGACATGAGCATTTCGGTGCCCGTAGACAACGAAGGGCGCATGAAGGCGCTGGAAGCCACGCTGAACGACCTCACCAAGCGCTTTGGCGATGGCACCGTCGTGCGGCTCGGCGATGCGTCTCATCTGGAAGTCGCGGTGATCCCCAGCGGATCGCTGACGGTGGACATCGCGCTCGGCGTCGGCGGCGTGCCGCGCGGGCGCATCACCGAAATTTACGGACCGGAAAGCTCCGGCAAGACCACCTTCTGCCTGCACGTGATCGCCGAGGCGCAGAAGCGCGGCGGGCTGTGCGCGTTCGTGGACATGGAGCACGCGCTCGACCCACAGTACGCCCGCGCGATTGGCGTGAACGTCGAAACCCTCTACATCTCGCAGCCGGATACGGCAGAGCAGGCGCTTGAAATCACCGAGGCGCTGGTGCGCTCCGGCGCGCTGGACGTGGTGGTGGTAGACAGCGTCGCCGCGCTGGTGCCGCGCGTCGAACTGGAAGGCGAGATGGGCGACAGCCACGTCGGTATTCAAGCGCGGCTGATGAGTCAGGCGCTGCGCAAGCTCTCCGGCGCGATCAAACAGAGCAATGTGGTAGTGATGTTCACCAACCAACTGCGCGACAAGATCGGCGTGATGTACGGCTCTCCTGAGACCACCTCCGGCGGCAAGGCGCTGAAGTTTTACGCCAGCGTGCGCCTCGACATCCGCCGTCTGGAGTTGATCAAGGCGAGCGGCGGCGAGGTGGTCGGCAACCGCGTGCGTATCCGCGTGACCAAGAACAAGGTCGCGCCGCCCTTCCGCGAAGCCGAGTTCGACATCATGTTCCTCGAAGGCGGCATCAGCAAGAGCGGCGAAGTGCTCGACCTCGCCTCCGAATTGGGGATCGTCGAGAAGCGCGGCGCGTTCTATCGCTACAAGGATGGTCTGCTCGGTCAGGGGCGCGAAAACGCCAAAGCCTACCTGAGCGAGAACCGCCCGGTGCGCGACGAGATCGAAAATGCGATCCGCTTGCAGTTCGGAATGCCCTCGCTGGAAGGCGTCAAGCCGCAGGCGAATGGCAGCGGCAGCACCGCGCAGCTTCGTTTCGCTGGCAGCGGCGACGACGACAATTACGGCGGCGACGACGACGCCTAATCCGCACTCCCGCACGAATCCACAGGGGCGAGCTACAGCTCGCCCCTATTGTTTTGGATAGAACCGATGACTCCTGACGAACTGCCGGACGAGAGCCTTGATCCGATTGAAGCCTACTGCGTCCACTGCCACCAGACCGTCGAGATGGAAAGCCCGGTGGCGGTGTGGACACGGCGCGGGATGCCCGCCACGCGCGGCGAATGCCCGATCTGCGGCGGCACGGTGTTTCGCATGGGCAAGTCGGTGCTGCACGATCAGCTAGACCAACCGGCGGCGCGCGCCCGCGTCAAGCTCACGCGCGAGACCGTCTACGTCGCCTATGCAGCGGACGCGCTGGTGATCGCCGATCAGCTTGCCGCTGATTTGGAGCGGGTGGGGGTCGCCTGTTGGCTGCACGAAGCCGACGCGGGCACCATCCAGTGGGCGGAGGGCGTGCATCCGGCATTAAGCGCCTGCGCCCGCATGATCTACGTGCTGACCGCCGACGCGGTAGGCGACACAACGGTCGAAACGGCATGGCGCTACTTCCGCCTGAAGAACAAGCCGATTGTGATCGCGCAGATCGACGCGACCGCGCCGCCGGACGATCTGCGACGGCGACCGCGCTACGACTTCGCCGGAAACTACAAAGCTGCCTTTCGACAGCTTCTCCAAGCCCTCAACGACGGGCGGTAAAAACCTGATTATTCGGGCACGAAGTGCCGTGCCCCTACAAAACGCTGCAATACGGGTGATCCGTAGGGGCATGTGCGACCTTCGGTCGCATAGCCATGCCCCTACGCGAGATCACGGTGATGTGGTGACTTCAGCGGTGGCGGTGGCTTCCGGCGTTGACGCTTCGGTCGCTGCGGCGGTCGCCTCTGACGTGACTTCCGCCGTCGAGGTCGCCTCACTGGTCGCTTCAGCCGAGGGTACGAAGGTGATGGCGAAGGTCGGCGGGAGGGCGGGCGCGGGCGTCGGCGTCGCAGGCAGCGACTGCGTGGATAGGTTGAGCGGCGGGATCACGTAGAAGGTGCCCATGACTTCCGCCAGCGCGATATAGGCCTGCGCCGGGTTGGGGGTGGCGGTCGCGCTGATTTCAGCGGTCGCTTCGGCGGTTGCCGTCGGGTTGACCATCGCCTGATTCAGGTCGATGTTGCTGGCGGAGAAGCGCAGATCGGCGACGTGGAGCGCGCCGTCGGGTCCGTTGAGCAGCACCGCAAGCCCGCTCTCCTGACTGCCATCGACCGTGGTGTAGCTGTAGGAGACCGAGAAGCCCTGCCCCTGATCGCGCGTGACGGGCTGGACGGTCATGACCGTGTTGCCGCTGCGCTCATTCTGCACGAAGGCGCTGGCAGCGGCAGCATCGGCGACGCTGGTGTTCGCGCGCGACTCGACCCGCAGGACGGTGCTGCCTTCGGGACTGCTGATGCTGGTCGGGCGACCGGGCGCGCTGTCGGTGACCGTCCAAGTGGACGGATAGCGGATGATGTGGCTGGCGTCCGGGTCGTAGTAGCCGTTCCAATCGAAGGGCGTGCCTTTGAATTCGGTCTGCGCCTGAAGCGTCTGCACGAAGTGGTCGAGCAGATAGCGGAGCAGGTCGGTGGCGTTTTCGGGAACCAGCACGCGCACCGTGTAAATCCACTCGTCATCCGTCCACGCGATCTGTCGGGCGACGTAGGTGCGCCCGCTGAGGGTCACGGTGAAGTCGATGACGAGGCGGTCGCCCTGCGTCTGGCGGCTGCTCTCCACCCACGTATTGAAGTTGGTCCAACTGGCGGAGATTGCCGCGTGGTTGAAGTGATCGGAAAGCTGGTCGCTGGTGATGGGCACCGCTTCGACGTAGGCGTCCACCACGCTGAACATGTCGTTGTTGACCAAATTGACCTGCGCGATAGTCGCGCCCTTGTTGGGCGGGCTGGCGTTGAAGCCGTCCGGCTGACCGATGGTGAAAATGCCGCTCGGATGCAGATAAACTTTGTCGAAGCTGATCGTACTCATATCGGCGGGCGGGAGCGGGAAGGTCGGGATCACGGTATCGGTCGGCTGGGTGGACGTGGTCGTCTGCTGCGCCGACTGGTTCAGATAGGGCAGAAACACGCCCGCGATCATCACCACCGCCAGAAACACGCCGAGGTAAATGCTGGCTTTTTTGGCACCACTTTGCATAAGTTTTTTCTACTCCGAAGTACAGGGGCGAAAATCCGGCGAATCATACCGCAAAAGCGCGGCGGTGTTAAGCCTGCGTTACAATAATCTCGAACGAAAGGGCGACAATGGACATTCTTGAAACGCAGGTCAATCCGCAGGAC
The DNA here is from genome assembly GCA_963814185.1 of uncultured Chloroflexia bacterium. GTDB lineage: Bacteria > Chloroflexota > Anaerolineae > Aggregatilineales > Phototrophicaceae > Flexifilum. The sequence continues at coordinate 3,537,669 of CAWFCF010000004.1, forward strand.
GCGCGTTTTCAAGCTAATGCTGCGCACAACCGGGCGCTGGCGGCGGAACTGCGCGAGCGGCTGGCACGGGTGCGTGGCTCGCTTGCGAGCACGGGCGGCGGCGCGCAATATCGTCAGCGCCACGCCGAGCAGGGTAAGCTGTTCGTGCGCGAGCGCATCGACCGCCTGCTCGACCCCGGTTCGCCGTTTCTGGAGATCGCGCCGCTGGCGGCGTGGGAACTGTACGAGGATGACACGCCCTCCGCCGGGATCGTCACCGGGATCGGGCGGGTGAGCGGGGTCGAGTGCCTGATCGTCGCCAACGACGCGACCGTCAAGGGCGGCAGCTACTACCCGATGACGGTGAAGAAGCACCTGCGCGCCCAGCAGATCGCGCTGGAAAACCATCTCCCCTGCATCTATCTGGTGGACAGCGGCGGCGCATTTCTGCCCATGCAGGACGAAGTCTTTCCCGACGCCGACGACTTCGGACGCATCTTCTACAATCAGGCGATCATGAGCGCGGCGGGTATCCCCCAGATCAGCGCGGTGATGGGAAGCTGCACGGCGGGCGGCGCATACGTCCCGGCGATGTCCGACGAGGCGGTGATCGTCAAAGGGACGGGAACCATCTTTTTGGGCGGGCCGCCGCTGGTGAAGGCGGCGACCGGCGAGGAAGTCAGCGCCGAGGATTTGGGCGGCGCTTACGTCCACACCCACATCTCCGGCGTCGCCGATCACTTCGCCGAGGACGACGATCACGCGCTGGAGATCGTGCGCGACATCACCGCGACCCTGAATCGCCCGGCGAAGCCGCGCCCGCCCTTGTCTGCCGAAGAGCCGCTGTATCCGGCGGACGAGATTTACGGCATCCTGCCGACCAGCTTCCGCGAAACCTACGACGCCCGCGAAGTGATCGCCCGCGTGGTCGATGGCAGCCGCTTCCGCGAGTTCAAAGCCAACTACGGCACCACGCTGGTCACCGGATTCGCGGCGGTTGAGGGCTACCCGGTCGGGATTATCGCCAACAACGGCGTGCTGTTCAGCGAATTGGCGCTGAAGGGCGCGCATTTCGTGGAACTGTGCGCCGCGCGGAACATTCCGCTGTTGTTCTTGCAGAACGTGACCGGGTTCATGGTTGGGCGCGAGTACGAGGCGGGCGGGATCGCCAAAGACGGCGCGAAGATGGTTCACGCGGTCGCCAACGCCGCCGTGCCCAAGCTCACGGTGATCATCGGCGGCAGCTTCGGCGCGGGCAATTACGGCATGTGCGGGCGCGCCTACAATCCGCGCTTTTTGTGGATGTACCCCAACAGCCGGATCAGCGTGATGGGCGGCGAGCAGGCGGCGAACGTGCTGCTGACGGTCAAGCGCGATCAACTCGCGCGGCGAGGCGAGCCGGACTTGTCGCCGGAGGAACAGGACGCTTTCAAAGCGCCGATCCTCGACCAATACGAGCGCGAGGGCAGCCCCTACTACTCGACCGCGCGGCTCTGGGACGACGGCATCCTCGACCCGCCGGAGACCCGGCGGGTGCTGGGTTTGGCGCTCAGCGCCTGCGCCAACCAGCCGATCCAAGCAACCCAATTCGGCGTGTTTCGTATGTAAGGATAGGGCTGAGCAAGAAGAGAACGAGTGTATTGGAATAACCATGAGTGACGATTACATCCTTCCCTTTGACGATTCCGCGATGGAGCCGCTGAGCCAGCAGCAGATCGAGCGGCGCGCGCCGGATTGGTACGAAACGTGGCGCGGGCGGATTCAGGCGTGGGTCGGCGCGCACGCCGACAACCAGTTCGCCGAGATCGTGCTGTTCGTGCCGGACATGCTGGCGCTGGTGATTCGGCTGGCGCGGGACAAGCGCGTGCCCTTCCTGCTCAAAGGGCGGCTGATACTGGCGGCGGCTTACGTCTTGATGCCGTTCGACCTCGTGCCGGAAGCGCTGCTGGGCGTGATCGGCTTGGCGGACGACGCGGGCGTGTTGGTTTTGGTGCTGATGTGGATCAAGGGACTGTCCAGCATCGACCCGCAGGTCTTGCGCGATAACTGGTCGGGGCGCGGCGACGTGATCGACCTGATCGACCGCCTGCACGCCAAGATCAACAGCGAGCGGACGCCCAAACTGCTGCGGAGTTTTCAGCGAAGACTCGGCGGAAAACGAAGAAGCATTGAGGAAACATAAATTGGTTTATGAAAATCACATAATTTTTATAAGACCTGCATTTGCGTTCAATCCTACTCCGTGTATACTCTATATAAACTAAACCCAAACTTTAGGGTGGCGCAGCCTCAACGGGGGGAACGCCAGATTGAAATTCACGGCGAAAGCGCCTGATCGTTCTCGTAGATCAGCTTAATATACTTGCGGCATCCTTAACCGGACTTGAGCGGAGTTGATGCGCATTTTTATCAGTTACGCCCGCGTAGATAAAAATTTCTGCAAACAGATCGTCGATCTGCTTGATGGTCATGACGTGTGGTACGACCAGCGTCTGCACATCGGGCAGACGTGGTGGGATCAAATCGTGTCGCGCCTCGGCTGGTGCGACGCGATGCTCTACCTGCTCTCGCCGGACTCGGTGGAGTCGGACTACTGCCGCCGCGAACTGGACGTGGGCATCACCTTCAAGAAGCATGTCTTCCCGGTGCTGATCCAGAAAGACACCGACATTCCGCCCAATCTGAGGCAGATTCAGTATGCCGACTTCAGCAATGGGCTGGAAGTCGCTCCGGTCAAGATGCTGCTGTCGTCGCTGATGATATTGGAGCGCAAGCTCAAGCAAAACGGCAACGGCATCATCGTGAACCCGCCGCCCCCGATCATCATCCCGCCGGGCAAGACAATAGACGGCTCCGCTCTGCTGGACGAAGCGCTAAACGCGCTCAAGCTGTGCGACTACGACAAAGCGGTGCGGCTGCTCAAGGAGGTTCAGGAGAGCGGCTACATGTCACGCTTCGTCGACGTTTCGGCGACCCTCAAGACCGCCGAAGCCGCGCTCAAGCGGCAGGCGTATGAGCGTGAGGCGCAGCGGGAGTATACGCGGGTCTCCAACCTCATGAAGACCGAATCCACCCGCGCAGTGGGCTGCAACGCCTACCAAGCCTTCATCCTCACCTTCCCGGATTACGACCCCGAGAAGCTGAAGCAGATTTACGAGCAGACGGTGCTGGCGCTGCCGCCCTTCGACCCCCATGCCGCCATGCCGCTGTTGGAATGGTGCTGCGTGCCGAAGGGCAAGGTAGTCACCGAGCATAACCGCTCGCGCAAGACCGCCGAGATCGAGGAATTCTTCATCAGCAAGTACCCGGTGACCAACGCGCAGTTTCAGGCGTTCGTCACCGCGCCGGACGGCTATCAAAACTCGGCGTGGTGGCAGTCATCGTCGGAGATCAAGCGCTGGCATCTTGACCATCCCAAGCCGATTGATCCGCCGCCGAACCGCGACAATCACCCGCGCACTAACATCTGCTGGTACGAGGCGTCCGCCTTCTGCCAGTGGCTCAGCTATAAGACTGGCTGGACGGTCAAGCTGGCGACCGAGCAGCAGTGGCAGCGCGCGGCGCAGGGCGATAATCACTGGCGCTTCGCGTGGGGCACCAAGATGGACCCGACCCTGTGCAACACCAAAGAGTCCGAGACGCACACGACCACCCCGGTCACGCAGTATCCCATGAGCGCGAGTCCCTACGGCGTGTGCGACATGCTGGGGAACGCATGGGAATGGTGCGCCAACGGGCACGCCTCCGGCGAAGACGGCGACCTGACCACCATCGAGCTGCTGCGCGCGGTGCGGGGCGGGTCGTACATGAGTTCGCGCAGCAAGACCAACGTGAAATTCCACTACCTGCTCAACCCGCTCTACCGCTACGGCTCGATTGGCTTCCGCATCGTCTGCGAGACCGGCGGCGAATTCCTCAGCGTGTAGCTAAAACACGATCACGCCCCGCGAGGTGCGTTTCAGGTGGAAAGCATCATGATGGTTACCCGTGACGATACGGGTCGAAGCCACGATATAGACTGAGCATCGATGATGGGCAGAATGTTCGAGGTTATGACTCGATTATCGAGGCTGAGAAGCGATACTCTGACCGCGCTTGTTAGGCAGATAGCGATGATTGTTATCGAGATTCAACTGCGTCAAATAGAGATCAGTTTAATTCGTTTGAGATAGTTTGTTGCAAGACCCCTTGAAAGAATGAGCATCGGCGGTCCATTTCTGGAAGTGGTAGTAGAACGCTTGCAAGCTAATTTTTTTTAAATCGGGACTCGGCGTGCGTAGGAGAAATAGGAAATTTCGATTACTGACACCCGTTATGCAAGCGGTAGAGCAAGTAGATCAATACTTTGACCAAATCTTTTTTGAACGGATAGCCTCATTTGGCAGTTGTTCAGAAAAGTTCGGATATGCATCTCAAACTGTTCTTCGTTTACACTAGTAGGGAAAGTGCTGATGACAAAAAACGATCACCCCTGCGACGCCGCCCGTGAGCATCTCGGCGAAGGCGTCGTTAATCTGATCCAGCCGCCACCTGCGCGAGACCAGTTCGTCCAGCTTCAGCTTGCCGTCTACATAGTAATCCAGCAGCAGCGGGAAATCGCGCTGCGCGTCCACCGAGCCGTAATAGCTGCCTTTGATGGTCTTTTCCTGCCGCGTGATCACCGCGCCGGGCAAATTGGTCGCTGATCCCATCGGCGACAAGCCCGCCAGCACCACCGATCCGCCCGGTCGAGCGGCGTCCAGCGCCAGTTCCTGCAATTTGGGCAAGCCCACCGCCTCGAACGCCCGATCCGCGCCGCGCCCGTCGGTGAGCGCGCGAATCGCGTCCAGCACCTGATCGCCCGCGAGCAGGAAGTCGGTCGCGCCGAACTGCCGCGCCAGCGACTCTTTGGCAGGATTGGCATCGACCGCGATGATGGTCGCAGCGCCGCCGAGCGCCGCGCCTTGCAGCACGTTCAGCCCCACCCCGCCGCAGCCCAATACCACCACGCTCTCGCCCGCCTGCACCGGCGGAGGTGTACAGCGCCGCGCCGACCCCGGTCGCTACCGCGCAGCCGACCAGCGACGCCGTGATCAGCGACAGATCGCGGCGAATGGGGATGCAGCTTTGCTCCGGCACCACCGTGTACTCGGCGAAGGCGGCGAGTCCGCAGTAGGCATAGACCGGATCGCCGTTCAACGAGAGGCGGGTGGTGCCGTCGAGCATGGTGCCCGCCCAGATCGGCGCGGTGAAGGTGTCGCACAGGTTGGGCTGATCGTGCTGGCAGTAGAAGCACTCGCCGCAGGCGGGGCACCAGTTCAGCACCACGTGATCGCCCGGCTGGACGCGGGTCACGCCCGCGCCGACGACATCGACCACGCCTGCGCCCTCATGCCCGCAGACCACTGGCAGCGGATGCTTAGTCGTCCCGGTGACGAGGTGGTAATCGCTGTGGCAGACGCCGCAGGCAGCCAGCTTGACCCGCACCTCGCCCGCGCGCGGCTCGTCCAAATCCAACGTTTCGATGGTGAAAGGCGTATTCGGCTGGCGCAGCAGCGCCGCTTGAATCTGCATGAGTAGGTATCCTTGTCGATTGAAGACGAGGGGATTTTAACCGCCAAGCCGCTGCCGATACAAAGTATCAGACCAGCGCTCGGAATGCGGTATGCTTCGCAGTTGAATTAGAACGTGGGTTCTCCGTTTATCGAGTCGCGGAATCCAAAATATACTTGACTTTCAGAGGGAAAATGACTATTATTCCGGTTGAGTAGAACGAATTCTAGGGTTGAACCTTGCCGTTCTATTTCTAAGGTTCTGTACCTCGTAAGGGGTGTATTTTTAAGGAGTGGTTCGGCAATGTCCGACCGGATTGAAGGTACCGTCAAGTGGTTCAACAGCACGAAAGGCTTCGGCTTCATCGCTCGTGAAGGCGCGCCGGATGTATTCGTGCATTACTCCGCCATTCAGGGTAACGGCTACCGCTCACTTGAAGAGGGGCAGAAGGTTGAATTCACGCTGGAACAGGGACCCAAAGGTCTGCAAGCCAGCAACGTCGTGGTTCTCTAAGTTCGTTCTACCGGACACCAGAAAGCCACAGGCGTCACCCGTTCAGGGTGGCGCTTTTTAATTGGAGAAAGCGGTCAGCGAGCGACCCACCAAGAAAATCGTCACGTAGGGGCACGGCGTGCCGTGCCCCTACACGGTTGATAGCGTTCTCGACAAATCAAGGGTATTGTCTTTGAAGCTGAGGGCTGACTGCTGACCGCAGGAGCGTTTGCCATGATCGACCGTGTGACCCTATTCGGCTTAGCCGCTTCGGTGGCGGGGCTGATTTTCGTGCTGGAATTGGTGCGGCAGCGCAAGCTGCGCGAGGATTACTCGCTGCTGTGGCTGGCGACCACGCTGGTGCTGATTGCGCTGAGCATCTCGCGCCCGCTGCTGGATTCGATTGCCGAAATGCTCGGCATCGTGACCTATCCCCCGGCGGCGCTGTTTCTGGTGGCGATCATCTTCATGCTGTTCATCCTGCTGCACTTCTCGACCGAGCTGACCCGGCTCGCGCGCGAGAACCGCGAGACCGCTCAGCAGATGGCGATGCTGCGTTGGGAACTGAGTTCAGGCGAAGCTAGGCGATAATCGTGCGCGCGATGATCAGGATGACCATCAAGCCGATAGCGTAGAGCCATAGCACCCAGTAGCGCCGCTTGAGCGGGTTGATGTCTTCGGCGAGCAGTTCGTTGGGATGCTCAGGATGCATCCGCACGATGTAGATGGGTCCAATTGCCCACGCCAGCGCCAGCCCGCCGACAATGCCGCCCAGATGCGCCCAGTTATCGACCTGAATCGCCGCGCCGCCCAACCCGGTCAGCACGCCGAAGAACAGGTTGATCACGGCGAGGAAGATCAGGCTTTGCATCTGCGCGCGTCCGCGCCCTCCCAGCAGCTTGCGGTGCTGGAATAGATACACGAACTGCGCCGCCATGATCGCAAACACCGCGCCCGACGCGCCCACCGAGTAGATGTCCGCCGCGCTGAATACCACGCTGAACACCGATCCGGTCAGCCCACCGAGCAGATAGATCAGCCCGAAGCGGACGTGACCGAACAACTGCTCCACCTGCCGCCCGATCACGTAGAGGATGTACATGTTGAAGATCAGGTGCAGGCTGTTTTCCAGCGCGTAGCCGCCGCGCGCGTTGAAGATGCTGGCGTGCAGGAACATGGCGGTGAGCAAGCGATAAACCTCGCCGTTCACCAGCACGCTGGACGGATGGCTGGCGCCCCACAGAAAAATCTGCTCGTCGAGCTGCGGCGAAGTCACGCGGATCAGAAACACCGCCACGTTGATGGCGATCAGCGTGTACATCACGGTCGGTCGCACCGAAGGGATGTGCAGAGTCACCTGCTGGCGCGGCGGCTGACCGGTCGGCGGATTCGCCGGGGGGATCGGCTGGCGTTCCAGTGGATGCGGTTTGCGGCGCTCCGGCGGCGGGTCGTTGAACATCAGGTGCGGCTTTCAGTATAATGAGCACAACCGACAGGAGGGTCATTATGCCAGTTTACGATTACCGCTGCAATGCGTGCGGGCGTAAAGCGGCGCTTTTCTACAAGAGCTATAAGGATTACGACGCGGCGAACGCGGCTCACAGCCACACCTGCCCTCACTGCGGCAGCCACGACCTCACCCGCTTGATCAGCCGCGTCGCCATCCAGAAGCCGAGCCACAACTACGCCAATATGTCGTCGGACGAGATGCTCTCGGTGATGGAGGGCGGCGACACCCGCGAACTGGGCAGGATGATGCACCAGCTTGGGCAGGATGAAGCCGTCAACGACCCGGCGTTCGGCGAAGTCACCGAGCGGCTGATGAAAGGCGACGATCCCGAACGGATCGAGGCGGATTTAGGCGACAGCATGGGTTCCGGCGACGCCGCCGACGACCTATGAGCTTGATCGCGCTGCCGGGCATCCCCGAAGCCGCCGAGGTGCGGCTGGAGCGGATCGACCTGCTGGATTGGGGCGCGACCGTGATCCTGAGTGGGACGGCGGGCGCGCAGCCCTTCTCGCTGCGCTACGATGACTGCCGCGATCACCACTGGCGAGTTTACGTCCACGAACGCGCGGAAAGCGCGGCGCTGGTCAGCTTCGCGCCGGGTCGAGATCATGGCAACCGAAGGTTGCACGCGTAGTCCGGCGCAGTTCCTCACCGAACACTTCGGACTCACGCTGTATTACGGCAGCGTCACTTTCACGGCGTTGTAACCGACCAATTTTGCGTTTCACAAAGGACGTTCACGCTTCGCTGCGGCAATCGATGCTAAAATCGCGGTATGAATGAGCGAACCCTCTACCTCAGCTATCATCGCAGCTTCAGCTATTCGCTGGCGCTGGCGCTCTTTCATCGGCTGCGCGCGCGCGGCTGCGACGTGTTCCTCGACGTGGAACGCTTCGACCGGCGCGATCCGCAGGCGGTGGCGCAGATCGAGGCACGCGCTCATTTCCTGATTCTGCTAACTCCGGGCATGATCGAGCCGATGCAGCACCCGGACGACCCACTCGGCTGCGAAATCGACCGCGCGATTCGCATTCGCCGCAGCATCATCCCGCTGCTGACCAACGGCTTCAGCTTCGACGGCGGCGTGCCCCACATCCTGCACCTGCTGCGCCGCTACTACGCTCTGCCCATCGCGCCGGACACGCTCGATCAGGACGTGGACGCCCTCTGCGAACGGATCGAGCGCGCGCATTTCTTCGGCACGCTGACACCCGGCGACTTCGAAGCCACGCAGCACAAGCTGGAACGCGCCTCTCGGCTGGCAGCGCCCACGCCCGCCGACCTGAACGCGGAAGCCGTCTTCAACCGGGCGCACATGCGCAGCCGATTGGATCACGCCGGGAAGCTGGCGGATTACGACGAGGCGCTGCGCCTGAATCCGGCGCATCTCTACGCCCGCTTCGAGCGCGCGCTGGTGCGCCGGCGCAGCGGCGATGAGCTGGGCGCGGTCGCGGACTACGACGCAGTGCTGCGGATCAGCCCGCAGTTCTACCGAGCCTACAACAACCGCGCCGAACTGCATTTCGCGCGCGGCGAATACAGGCTGGCGCTCGCCGATTACGAGCAGGCGACCGCGCTGCGTCCCACTTACGTGATGGCGCTGGCGGGCAAGGCGCTCACCCTGCACGCGCTCGGTCAGGTCGAGGCGGCGCTGCGGCTGTGGCAGCCGCTGGTGGAGCAGGACGAGCGCTTCATCGATGCCGTGTGGGTCGGGCGTGATCTGAACCTCCCCACCGCCATGATCGACGAGATGCAGCGCCTGCTTCAGCGCCTCCACGAGCATCCCCGCGATTTGGATGGCTGAACTCCGCTTCGGCGTATAATTGAAATAAATCCGTCTGTCTTTTTGTAGAATCGCAAAATCCGATGACCATCCCCCCTGCTGAACAGAATATTCGCCGCACGCTCCCGATTACGCGCTGGATCGGCGCCTATCTGCCTCTATCTGTCGCACGCTGGCTGGAGCGCGTCATCCGCGCGGTCACGCCAGCAGGCATCACCCGCGAACTGGTCACGGCGGACGACGTGCCCTGCGAATGGCTGATCCCGGACGGCAGCCCCACTGATCAAGCGCTGCTGTACCTGCACGGCGGCGGCTTCGTCTACGGCTGGTCGAATCCGCACCGTCAGATGGTGGGCTATCTGGCGAAGCAGATGGGCGTGCGCGTGTTAGGCGTGGATTATCGACTCGCGCCGGAGCATCCGTTCCCGGCGGGGCTAGACGACTGCGTGACCGCCTACCGCTGGCTGATCAAGCAGGGCTTCGCGGCGCAGAACCTCACGATTGCCGGGGATTCGGCGGGCGGCAATTTCACGCTCACCTCGCTGCTCAAGCTGCGTGACGAGGGCGATCCGCTCCCGGCGGCGGCCGCCTGCCTCTCGCCCGCCACCGACATGACCCCGCGCGACGACTTTTTGCAGGAATACGACGCGATTCTGCACCCGCGAGCCGTGCGTTTGTATCACTCCGCCTACGTGGGCGATCACGACCCGCACGATCCCCTGCTCTCGCCGGTCTACGGCGACCTGCATGGTCTGCCGCCGATCTTGATCCACGCGGGCGGGGACGAGGCGCTGCGCGAGGACGCAGTTCGCTTCGCCGAGCGGGCGAAGCAGGCAGGGGTTGACCTCCGGCTGGAGGTGTACCCGCGCATGTGGCACGTCTGGCAGATCGCCGCCCCAGCGCTGCCGCAGGCGGTGGAGTCGCTGAACGACATCGCCCAGTTTTTGAAGAGTCACATGAGCATTTCCCAAACCCAGCCCGCCGCGTAAGCAATTCGTAAGCTGTGCTGTCCAAAGTGGAGACATCCGTAAAATTCTAGGGAGAACCATGCCGAGAAAATTCGTCGCTGCGGGACTCCTGTTCGTGATCTTGATCGCCGCCTGTTCGTCCGCGCCGTCGCCCACCGATCAGCCGACCGACGCAGCGCAGACCGAATCGCCGCTGGAATCGGTCGCGCGAATCGGGTCGGAGCGCCCGGCGTGGCTGACCATGCCGCTGATCAACGCGAACACCAGCCAGACCTTCACGCTTTCCGATTTCCCGAACCAGACCGTGTACGTCGAGCTGATGGCGACGTGGTGTACCAACTGCCGCATCCAGCAGGGGAACGTCAAGACCGTGCGCGAGCAGTTGAGTCAGCAGGATTACGTGTTCATCTCGCTGAGCGTAGAGCCGAAGGACACTACGCCCGGCTTGGCGCAGTACACCCAGCAGTACAGCTATCCGTGGACCTTCGCGGTCGCGCCGACCGAGATGGTCGCCGCGCTGGTGGAGCAGTTCGGGCAGTCGGTCACCAACCCGACCGCGACCCCGCACTTCCTGATCAGCCCCAACGGTTCGGTGTCGCAGCTTTCGACCGGCATCAACTCCACCGATCAACTGACGGCGGAACTGACCACCGCCTCCGGCGCATGAGCCGCCTGCTCGAAGCCTTCAGCCTCGGCAGCGCCGCCATCTTGACCAACGCTTGTCTGCTGCCGCTGTATCCGGGGCTGATCGCGTTCATGGCGGGCAGCGCGGATCGCCCGCGCCGGGTTTCCGGGGCGTTCGGGCTGCTGGTGCTGCTGGGCGTGCTGACCGCTATGCTGCTGGTCGGGCTGGTGGTGTACCTGCTTCAGCAAACCGTCGGCGGCGTGCTGCAATACCTGCTCCCGCTGATCGACGGGCTGGTGATCGCGCTGGGCGTGCTGCTGCTGCTGGATCGCAGCCCATTCGCGCGGTTGGCGACTGCTCAAGTGCCCGCGCTCCGCAATCCGCTGGTCACGGCTTACCTCTACGGCGTGCTGCTCGGTCCGATGACCCTGCCCTGCACCGGCCCCATCATCACCAGCGCCTTCTTCCTCGGCGCGACCAACAGTCACCTGCTGGTGGACGGGCTGCTCTATTTCCTATTCTTCGGATTGGGATTCGGCTGGGTGCTGGTGCTGCTCCCGCTGATCGCGCTGCCGCTTCAGCGCCGTTTCGTCGGCTGGCTGGCGCACCAACACAGGCTGCTCAACCGCGCGTCCGGGATTTTGCTGATGGCGGTGGGCGTGTTCGGCATCGTCACCGAACTGCTGCCCAACTATCTGCCGCAGATCGAGATTCCGCCGGAAGGCTGGACGCTGTACTGGCTCGTCGTAGTCGTCCTCATTGCAGCGGTGTGGGTGGTCAGCAGGCACGCTTATACAGGAAACGTCGAACATCATCCGTAGGGGCGAGGCATGCCTCGCCCCTACAAACCAAATCACCGCTCCCTTTCAGCACCCGAACGGCGTGGTGATGTTGAAGGCGTTGCCGATGTCGTAGAGGTCGTAGCGCATCGACACCTGCCCGGTCACCGGAAGCTGCTTGTCGAAGATCACCACGTTGGTCACGTCGAGGTTGAGGTAGAAGCGCACCACCACGTTGTGCGCGGGCGAAATCCACAGCTCGCTGCTGCTCATGCTCACCGAGCCGTTGTCGCCCACCCGGATCGACGGCAGCACCAGATCGCTCTGGTCGAAGCTGAACAGGTACACGTCCTCGTCGTTGATGGTCGCGCGCCTGCCGCCCGGCGTCGCGCGGCTGACTCCGCCCACCAACTGACCGGCTTGCAGAGCGGCGGCGGTCTTGGCGTCGGGGGTATCGCTGGTGCAAGCGTCGTTGATCACCAGAAAATTGTCGGGACCCAACTGCACCGCTTCGTAGCTGGTGTCCTCGGTCTGCCCGATCAGTTCGCCAGAAGTAGTGAGCAGGATGTGCCGCGCCGACGCCAGTTGATTGAAGGAGACTTCCGCCCGCGCCGAAGCGTTCGCCTGACGCGGCGTGTCCGAAAAGGTCCCGGTGAAATCCAACTGCACCACGTAGCGGTAGCCCGCCAGCGCGTCCAACTGGTTGTCGATCTGCGAGAAGGTGGTCACGGCGCCGTTGTAGGGCGCGGGCGGCGCGTTCTCGGTCAGCGGCAGCGCGGTCGCCAGATCGTTGATCGAGGCGCGGGTCGGGATGTCCTCCGGCTGTAAGCCGCGCGGCGTCGAGCAGGACGCCAATGCCGTCAGCAGAATGAGCCAGAACAGTCGCTTCAAGAAGCAGTCCCCCTGCGAAATGTGCTGATCAGCATTGTAGCGCGCACGCTGTTTTTGTGCCCGGAAATCCTTTATCATAGGAAACAAGTCAAAAGTTAAAAGTGACAAGTTATAAGTCCGGGGACTACCCACGATCTGAGTCTATTTCGCGTTTTTTGCTTTGAACTTTCTGCTTTTAACTTTGAACCATCTTTTCAATGAGGGTCAACTCAATGGCAATTCCTGACACCATTCTCGTGATCGGTCACCGCAACCCGGACATGGACGCGATTGCGTCGGCGCTGGGCTATGCGTGGCTGCTCAACCAGACCGACGGCAGCAGCTATATGCCCGGACGCACCGGACAGATCAACTCGCAGACCGCGTTCGCGCTGGATCACTTCGGCGTAGAAGCGCCGCCCCTGATCCCGGACGTGCGCCCGCGCGTGGGCGACCTGACCGAAACCCTGCCTTCGCTGCAAGCAGGGCAAACCCTGCTCAACGCCTGCCAGACCATCGCCCGGACGCGCCGCCCGGCGCCGCTGCTCGACGCGCAGCAGAAACCGGTCGGGCTGCTGACCGGGGCGGGCTTGTTCGCCCACCTCGCCGATGCGCTGAGTTCGACTTCGGTGCTGGCGCTGGCGAAGGAATTCGATCTGCCCGCCGAAACCGCCGTCGATTCGGAGAGCGCCATGCTCAACGCCGAGGACTTCGTGCGCGACGTGCTCGGTCAGGTGATCCGCACCGAGCAGGACGATTTTCTGGTGGTGGACGAAAGCGGGCGCTACGCCGGGCTGTGCCGCCGCGCCACGCTGATGTCGCCGCCTCAGCGCAAGGTGGTGATGGTCGATCATAACGAGCTGGCGCAGGCGGTCGCCGGGCTGGAAGAAGCCGAAGTGATCGAGGTGCTGGATCATCACCGCCTGAGCACCATCCCGACCGCCGTGCCGATCCGCTTCTACGTCGATCCGGTGGGAAGCTGCTCCACGCTGGTGCTGGAGCGCGGCGCGGAACTGGGCAAGACCTTCCCGCAGGGGATCGCCGGGCTGATGCTCTGCGGCATCCTGTCGGACACGCTGATCTTCCGCTCCCCCACCGCCACCCCGCGCGACCGGGCAGCGGCGCGCAAGCTGGCGCGCATGGCGCATCTGCAAGCCGACGACAGCAGCGACGATCAGGTGAACCAAGCCATCAATCAACTGGGCGAGGCGCTGCTGGCGGCGAGCGCCGGGCTGGGCAGCCGTCCGGCGGACGAGATCATCAACACCGACATCAAATTCTACGACGAAAGCGGCTTCAAGGTCGGCATCGCGCAGGTCGAGGTGTCGAGCTTCTCGGAACTGGCGGGGCGGCTGGAGGACATCCGCGAGGCGCTGCAAAAGCTCGCCGACATGCAGAAATTGGCGCTGGCGCTGCTGATGGTCACCGACGTGGTGCGCGGCAACAGCCGTCTGGTGGCGGTCGGCACCCAGCGGATCATCAACGCGCTGCCTTATCCCCGGCTCGACGACGACACGCTGGACGCGCCGGGCATGATGTCGCGCAAAAAGCAGCTTCTTCCCACCGTCCTCAACGCGCTGGCGCAGGCGGTCTAGCGACTGTTTGGGCGATCCGCTGTGCAGCGGATCGCCCCAGTAAGATTAGGATTTCGAGTAGTTTTTGTCACTTTTGTTAAAAGAGTGTATATAATACTTCACAGAGTTTTAAAGAAATCCCAAACTATTTTTAGCGATCAGTCCCTGAGGAGATGGTACAGTTCCGCGACGGCTGATCTTGTCATAAAGGAGCTTAGGAAATGAAATTGCGTTCATTGTTTGTGGTAGTCGCACTCCTCACTATCGGTGTCCTGAGCGTTCACGCCCAGAGCGCGCCGAAACCCGTATACGTCTATACCGATTCCGATACGAACATCAGTGACTGGTACAGCAACACAGTGAAACCCGCTTTTGAAGCGGCAAATCCCGATTACGAACTGGTGCTGACCATCGTGCGCGGCGTCGGCGGCGGCAATGCCGACATCGCCAACCGCGCGCTGGCGGCCATGCAGACCGGCTCTGACCCGCAGGTCGATTACTTCGAGCAGATTGGCACCGACACGCAGACCGCGTGGCAGGATGCCCATCTGTTCCTCGACATCACGCCGGACAACGTGCCCAACATCGCCAACGTGATCGACGCGACCAAGCGCCTGCCCGACGAAATCCCCTATCGCGGCTCGCAGGTCTTGCTGGCGTACAACAGCGATATGGTTCCGGCGGACGAAGTGCCGACCACCTACGCTGACCTGATCCAGTGGATCAAGGATCATCCGGGGCAGTTTGTGTACAATCGTCCTGACAAGGGCGGCAGCGGCGCGGCGATGGTCACCCGCGCGATCTTCGAAGTGACCGGGCAAGACCCGTCCCTGTTCAAGGCTGGCGAAGATGATCAAAGCCTGATCGATCAGTTCCCGAAGGCGTGGGATTTGCTCGCCAGCGTTCACCACGACATTTACGAAGACGGCTCCTACCCGGCGGGCAATACCCCGGTGCTGGAACTGCTCGCCAACGGCTCGGTCAGCATGGTTCCGGCTTGGTCGGATCAGGCGCTTCAGGCGATCAGCCTCGGCACGCTGCCGGAGAACATCAAGCTGGCTCAGCTTCAGGATTTGCCCTTCACCGGCGGCTATACTTACTCGGCGATCCCGTCGAACTCGACCAACATCGACGGCGCGCTGGCGCTGGCGAACTTCCTGCTCAGCCCGGAGATGCAGCAGTCGGTGGTCGAAGACCTCGGCGGCTTCCCGGCAGTAAGTTGGGACATGCTCCCGTCTGACCTGCAAGCGAAGTACACCGACGTGATCACCAGCGTCGTCCCGACTGGCCCGGCGGCGCTTACGGCGCGGCGATGGTTGAAGGCTGGTATAACAACGTTGCCACCAACATCCAGCGCGACCCAACTCCGACGCCCGGCAGCTAACCGTTCATCTCATGAAGGCAGGGAATATCCCTGCCTTCATCGATCCTGACGCATATGATACCTGAAATCAGTTGAAACCGCTCCGCGCTCCTTCCGCAGTCAGGCACTGCCCTATCTGATGGTCGCCCCACCGCTGCTGCTGATGGCGCTGTTGATCTTCGTCCCGGCAATCCAATCCATCGTCCGCACGCTCACGGTGGACGTGAACGGGCAGCCGGGCTTTTCGCTTTCCCGCTACGTCTACTTCTTTCAAGACCCGATCAGCGTCGCCAATTTAGTCTTCACCATCGAGATCACGGTGCTGGTGCTGATCGTCATCTTTTTGGTCTGCTTCCCGCTGGCGCTCTACCTGCGCTTCGCGCATGGGCGCATCGCCGGGCTGGTGCAGATTTTGGCTCTGTTCCCGCTGTTCGTGCCGGGGATCATCCTCTGCTATGCGCTGATCCGCTTTCTCGGCTCGCACGGCACGCTGGACAGCATTCTCGGCGTTCTCGGCTTCACTGGCTACCATACGCCCTACCTCAAGCCGCAGGCGATCATCATCGGGCTGGTCTGGGAATCGCTCCCGTTCACGATCCTGATTCTGACCGCCGGGCTTCAGCAGGTGAGCAACGAACTGATCGAGTGCGCGCGCGACGTGGGCGCGAACAACTGGCAAATCTTCCGGCGGATCATCCTGCCGCTGATCAAGCGCCCGGTCTTGATCGTGTTTTCGCTCACGTTTCTGGGCATCTTCGGCAGCTACACCGTCCCCTATCTGCTGGGACCCGCCTCGCCGCAGATGATGGGCGTGTTCATGCAGCAGACTTTCGGGCAGTACCAGCGCCCCGACGATGCTGAGACGCAGGCGGTGATCACCTTCCTGATCTGCTCGTCGGTGGGCTTCCTGTACGTCCGAACCGTCGCTACCGGGCGCGTGAAACAGGAGTAGGCATGGCTACAGCGGAACTCGGCTTCAACGGCGGCTTCTGGCAGAACACGCGCCGCAGCTTCGCCGCCGTCCTGCGCGAACACGGCTTCGGCATCGTCGCGCTGGTGATCCTCACGCTGGTGATCCTCGGACCGCTGTATTCGGTGGTGCTGTGGGCGTTCGCCGAGCGCTGGGCGTATCCTTCGCTGATTCCGACCCAGTTCGGCTTCAAGTTCTGGGAAATGACCTTCGCCCGCGCCGACATCAAGGCGGCGCTGCCCTTCAGCATCGTGCTGGCGTTCACGGTCACGGCGATCTCGGCGTGCATTTGTCTGCCCGCCTCCTACGCCTTCGCCCGGCTCCAGTTTCGCGGGCGGCAAATGCTGCTGCTCTCGTTTCTGGCGACCAACGCCTTCCCCCGCTTCGGCTTGTACGTCAGTATCGCGGTGATCTTCTTCCGCCTGAATTTAATCGGCACGGTTCCCGGCGTGATCGCCATTCAACTGGTGAACACACTGCTGCTCATGATCTGGATTCCGACTGCCGCCTTTCAGGGGATCGACCGCTCGCTGGAAGAAGCCGCGCTGGACGTAGGCGCGAGTCCGCTGCGAGTGTTCGTCCAGATCACCATGCCGCTGGTGATGCCCGCGCTGAGCGCGGCGCTGCTGCTGACCTTCGTCAACACCTTCTACGAGGCGCAGGGCGCGCTGATCGTCGGCTTGCCCCGCGTCGTGACCATGCCGGTGCTGATGTACTCGCTGATCAACAGCCAATTGATCGTCCAGTATGGGGCGATTGTCTCGTTTATCCTGTGGCTTCCGTCGCTGCTTTTGTTGATCTTCGCGCAGCGGCTGCTTCGCGGCGGCTATTTGACCGCCGGATTCGGTGTCTGAGGAAGATCGATGGCAACTCTTGAACTGGTTCATCTCCTGAAGCGATTCGGCAGCATCAAAGCGGTCGATGCGGTTGATCTGACGGTCGCGGACGGGGAATTCATGTGTATTCTGGGTCCGTCGGGCTGCGGCAAATCGACGCTGCTGCGGATGATCGCGGGCTTCGAGGAGCCGACGCGCGGCGAGATTCGCATCGACGGCGAGGCGATCACGCTGCTCCCCGCCAACAAACGCCCTACCGCGATGGTGTTCCAGAAATACACGCTCTGGCCCCACATGAAGGTGTACGACAACATCGGCTTCGGCTTGCAGTTGCGCAAGCTGCCGCGCGCCGAGATTCAGCGCAAGGTGCAGGAATCGCTGGAAATGGTGGGGCTGTCCGGCTACGAGGATCGGCTTCCGGCGCAGCTTTCCGGCGGGCAGCAGCAGCGAGTCGCCTTAGCCCGCGCGATTGTGCTGGAGCCGAAAATCCTGCTGCTGGACGAGCCGTTCAGCAGCCTGGACGCGATCCTGCGCGTGCATCTGCGCGAGGAGCTGCGGCGCATCCAGCGGCGGCTGCGGATCACCGCCATCTTCGTCACCCACGATCAGGAAGAAGCGCTCACGCTGGCGGATCGCATCGCCGTGATGAACAGCGGGCGCATCGAGCAGCTCGACGCGCCCACCAACATCTACGCCAATCCGAAAACCCTGTTCGCCGCCGACTTCATCGGCTCGATGAACCTGATCGAAGCCGAGGTGAGCGACGGGCAGATCATGCTGGAAGGCATGGCAATCGCCGTGCCGGAAATCAGCGGCAAGGTCACAGTGGCGATTCGCCCGGAAGACCTCGCGCTGCTCCCGGAGATGCACAAAGGCGCATGGCGCGCGACCATCGAGCAGGTGAGCGATCTCGGTCACTACCGCCGCGCTCTGCTGGACGCCGGAAAGCTCGGCACGCTCAAGATTTATCTGCCCAAGACCTTCAGAGCGGGCGAGGGCGCGGAAGTTTTTGTCTACCTCCGCCGCTGCCTGATCTACCAGAACGACAGCGCGCCCCTTGAAGTGACTCAACCGCTCCCCAGCGAAGCCCTCTCGATGCAGGACGGCTAACTCCGGCTGTATAATCCTTTTCTTTTACGGAAAGGATCGCGGTCATGCGGGTGTTGGTGACGGGCGGCGCGGGCTTCATCGGCAGCCACGTCGTCGATCAGTTGGTTACGCGCGGCTTCGACGCCGTCGTGCTGGATAACCTAAGTACCGGGGCGCGCGCCTATCTGAATCCGCAGGCGCAGTTCGTTCATGGCGACGTGCGGAATCCCGCCGACCTCGCGCCGATCTTCGCGGGCGGCCTTGACGCGGTGCTGCACATCGCCGGGCAAGCCTCGATCCGGCTGTCGTTTCAAGACCCCACCGCCGACTTGAACGTCAACACGCTGGGCACCATCAACCTGCTTCAGCAGTGTGTCGCCCATCACGTGCCGCGCCTGATCTTCGCCAGCTCGATGACCATTTACGGAAGCCCGGCGCTGGTTCCGACGCCGGAAACCGCCCCGCCTGACCCGGTGTCCTACTACGGCATCACCAAGTACGCCGCCGAGCGCTACGTCCACCTGACCGCGCAGCGCCGCGATCTCGACTTCGCCTTCAACGTCACCTCGCTGCGGATGTTCAACGTCTACGGCGAGCGCCAGAGCCTCATCAACGCCTATCAGGGCGTGTTCGCCATCTTCATGGGCAATCTGCTGCGCGGCGAGCCGATCACCATTCACTCCGACGGCGAGCAGTCGCGCGATTTCGTCCACGTCCGCGACGTAGCGCGGCTGTGGGTGGACGCGATTGATCAGCCTGCCAGCTACGGGCAGGTGATCAACGTGGGCACCGGCAAGCCGACCAGCGTCAACCGCCTATGCGATCAGGTGCTTCAGTCGTTCGGCTGCACGCGCGCCGATTACCCGGTGCTGTATCGCCCGGCGCAGCTCGGCGACGTGCGCGTCTCCGCCGCCGACATCCGCCGGGCGCGGGAACTGCTCGGCTGGTCGCCGCAGGTGGAATTCGAGCAGGGCATGGCGGAGACCATCGCGTGGGCGCGCCAGCAGGCGTAGATCATCGGCTCACCAGCCGAAATCCATGTCCAGAAGCTGATACAGCTTCTCATTGTGCGGCTTGAAAAACCGGGTTAGCTCCTCGCTGAGCGCTGAAGGGGCTTTCTGGGTAGACCGCGTATCCTGCTTGGTACGCTCGTACTGCGGAAGCTGCCACGTCGGGATATTGAGAAAAGACGGCACCGCGTTCTCAATGAAGTGACGCGGGTTGGCGAAGTAATCCTCGCTCTTGATGATCAGGAATTGATCGCGCGGGAAGTGTTCGAACCAAACCTGCAACTGGGGATAGTACAATCCGCGCAGCAGATAGGGCCAGTACGGGTAGGCTTCCACGCCGGACTGCCCCGCGCTCGATTTCACCTGATATTCGTCGAGCGGATAGCTCCAGCGGGTGGGAAACGCCGCCACCCAATCATAGACAAAGCGCTGAAAATTGGCGTCGTCCAGCTTATGACGCTGCAAAAAGGCAAGTTCCCGGCTGAACATCTCGTCGGCAGCAGCATCCACGTGCCGCCCTTCATCCCGGTTCATGTGGTATTCCGAATAGGCTCGCGTGACCGGGTCGCGGAGCAGCACGATCAACTTCGCTTGAGGGAAAACGGTGGCGATGCGCCGCGCAACGTAAGGCAGAAACAGATAGTCTACGGTCGCTTCGCCGGTCATCGCCTGCGGCGTAAGGCTCAGCGGGAACTGGGCGTGATACCACTTCAAGCCGCGCTCAAAGGCTTTCTGGAAGAAGTGAAGCTCTTTGGTTTTGGGCAGCACCAGATTCGGATGCTCGCGCATATTCCAGAACAGCGAAGACGTGCCGCCTTTTTCGGTGCCGATAATGAAAAAACTCGGCTTCAGGCGTAATGACGAGGTAAAAAGCCGAAACTTAACATCGACTTTTCTCCCCACCCGGCGAACGGTGGTTGAAAATGGAAAGGAGACCTGCTGCGCCGAAGTCACCCTATCCCCCTTTATCCATGACGTGGCGAGACTGCGGGTAGGACTTTTGGAAACGAGAGTGATTCACGGCTGTCTGCCCGCAACCGAGGCGTCGGAGCCTGCGACGGGAATCGCCAAAACACGATGCTCTGGTTCCATCATAAGGTCGCTTTTCCGACCGCCGCACAATGCTTGCACAACTGCGATCACTGGGAGACGGGTTATCCGCCCTGCCAGCCCAGATCACAGCCTAAAAATTCGTAGAGCGCCTGATTGTAGGGGTGATAGAACTCCTGCAACCTTGCGCGGGTGTGGTTCGGGATTTTGTCGGAGTAACCGCCCAAGTTTTTCTGCCGATTGATGCCTTGCGCGGGCGGCTCAACGCCGAGGTACTCCGACACCTGTGTCACCACTTGATCGGGATTCTGGAAGAAATCCTCGCTGCGCAGGAACAAAAACTGATCCCGATCAAAATATCGCAGCCAGTATTGAATGAAGGTTAGGTACAACCCCCGCCGCACATATTTCAGCGAGCCGTACTCGGGGACGACTTCTTGGTAGTCTTCGACCGTCATCGGATGTTCTTTTAACCAGTCGAGTTCAGCCTCCACCCGCTCGGCAAACGACAGTTTTCGCGCGGGATGTCGGCGCTGCTCCATTTGATACTGCGAGAACGCGCGTTTGATCGGATGGCGCATGAGGACGATAAAGCGCAGGTCGGTGCCCAGCGTCGCTTTGATTCGCGGCGGGACTTCGGGCGCGGTGAAGTAGGTCACGCTGCCTTCGCCAACCGGTTGGGCAGACCGCTTCATGGGGAAATGGGCGCGATACCAATGCAAGCCCTGATGATAATTCAGGTTGAAGTAATTGGGTTCCTTGACGACCGACATATGCAACTGCGGGTGCTGGCTCAGGATCGAAAACAGCGAGGTGGTCCCCCCCTTGACCACTCCGCACAGCATGAAATTGGGGAGCGCCCGCAAGGGATTGGTTAAAAGGCGATAGCGAAAATCGAGCTTCTGGATGGTGTGGCGCGTGATTCGAAAGGATGCGTCCTTATAGCTCCGTAGTGGGCTGCTCATGATGAGTCTTTCCTCCCCCGGGGACAACTCAGTAACGCGAGAGTGTATCGCCCAGACCCAATTATCAGCAGCCAGACGGTCTGCTAAATATAACCAACGTTGACGTGAAGCGCAACAATCCTAGCGGACATTATTCTAATCCAACCCCTACTTTGCTTTTTATCAATGCTTTGGTAAAATCTGGCATTCTTATCGCTTGGCAAAGACTTTTCAGGAGTTGAAATCCAACTGCACATATGGTGAATACCTCTAAGCTCCTCATTGTTGGGTTTGGCTCCGTCGGTCGACGACATCTCCAAAATCTACTGAAACTCGGCATATCGCGCGATAACATTGTTGTCTGTAGAACTGGGCACAGCACCCTGCCGCTCGAAGCACTGGCGGGGGTGATGGTCGAGTATGATTTGGAGCAGGCGCTGGCGCATCACCCGCAAGCGACCCTGATCGCCAACCCGACCGCCTTCCATCTCCCGACCGCACTCGCGGCTGCCCAAGCCAACAGCCACATCTTCATCGAAAAACCAATTTCCCATACGCTCAGCGGCATCGACGAGCTTCGCGCCTGCGTGGAGCGCAATCAGCTTGTATTTCTCGTGGGTTTCCAGTTTCGCTTTCACCCCGGCTTGCGGCAGATCAAACAATGGTTGCGCGAAGCGCAAATCGGTACAATCGTTAGCTTCCAATCCCACTGGGGCGAATACCTCCCGGACTGGCATCCGTGGGAGGACTATCGCCAAAGCTACAGCGCCCGCGAAGCCTTAGGCGGCGGCGTGGTACTGACGCTCTCCCACCCTCTCGATTACCTTCGTTGGCTGTTTGGCAATGTCGAAGCGGTTTACGCCTCACTCAGCTATCGCGGGTTGGACATAGAAGCCGAGGACAGCGCCGACCTTCATCTGCAATTTGAGCAGGGAGTGATGGGGCACCTGCATCTGGATTACGTCCAGCGTCCGCCGAGCCACTGGCTGAATATCATCGGCACCGAAGGATCGATCCACTGGGACAACGCCGATGGCGCCGCCTGCTGCTATCGAGCATCTACAAAGGCTTGGGAGACGGTGGCGCCGCCGCCGGGCTTCGAGCGCAACACCCTGTTTGCGGATGAAATGCAGCACTTTCTCGCCTGCGTGCGGCACGAACAAGCACCCCTTTGCGATTTCAACGACGGCTGGATGGCATTGAAACTGGCGGTGCGGGCAAAAGAGTCCGCGCAGCAGGGAAAGACGCTCCCGGTCAATGCATGACACAGGACGCTTGATGACCCTAGAATCGTTTCGACTGGACGGAAAAGTCGTCATCATCACCGGCGGCGCGGGACTTTTGGGGCGCGAATACAGCCGCGCCGTCTGCGAAGCCGGGGGCATCCCGATTGTCGCAGATTTGAACCTTGCCGATGCCGAAGCGGTCGCGCAGGGCGTCGGCGGCGAGGCGATGGGGATCGCGGTGGACGTTGCCGACAAAGCCTCGGTGCTGGCGATGACTCGGCGCGTGCTGGATCGCTATGGGCGCATCGACGGCTTGGTCAATAACGCGGCGATCAATCCCAAGTTCGACGCGGGCGAAACCCATCTCGATACGTTTGAGGATTTCCCGCTGGAGCTGTGGAATCAAAATCTGGCGGTCAACATCACCGGGATGTTCCTCTGCGCACAGGCGGTCGCGCCGACCATGCTGAAACAGGGGTCGGGCGTAATCATCAACATTTCCTCGACCTATGGCATCAGCGGCCCCGATCAACGCCTGTACATCCCGGATGATCCCGACCAGCCCCGCAGCTTCAAGCCCGTCACCTATACCGTCTCCAAAGCCGCCGCCATCGGCTTGACCCGCTATCTAGCGACCTACTACGGCGACAAGGGGATACGAGTTGTGACCTTGACGCCGGGCGGCGTGCATACCAATCAAGACGAGGATTTTGTCCAGCGCTACAGCACGCGCACTCCGATGGGACGTATGGCGGAGAAGCACGAATACTGCGGCGCGTTGATTTTCCTGCTCTCCGACGCCTCATCCTACATGACGGGCAGCAATCTGATCGTCGATGGGGGCTGGACAGCGTGGTAGCCAACGGCAGCCAAGTTCTCGCGGTGGTTCAGGCGCGGGGCGGATCCAAAGGCATTCCGGGCAAGAATATCAAGCCGCTCGCGGGCGTCCCGTTGATCGCCTACAGCATCGCGGCGGGCTTGCAATCGAAATACGTTGACCGCGTGATCATCTCGACCGACAGCGAGGAAATCGCCGAGGTCGCGCGGAAGTGGGGGGCGGAGGTGCCGTTTTTGCGCCCCGCCGAATATTCGACCGATACGGCGGTTGACCTCGACCTGTTCGTCCACGCGCTCACGTGGCTGGAAGAAAACGAGGGCTGCTGCCCGGAACTGGTGGTGCAGCTTCGCCCGACCAGCCCGCTGCGCCCGCCGGACTGCGTTGACCGCGCCATCGAGACGCTGCTGAGCGACCCGGCGGCAACCTCCGTGCGCGGAGTCGTGCCGAGCGGTGAAAATCCCTACAAGATGTGGCGGCTCACCGACGAACGGCAGCCGATGCAGCCGCTGCTGAACGAAGGCTTTTCCGAACCCTACAACATGCCGCGCCAGAAGCTGCCCAAAACCTACTGGCAAACCGGGCACATCGACGTGCTGCGCCGGGACACCATCCTGCGGGATCGCTCGATGTCCGGCGCGCGGATTCTGCCGCTGGTGATCGACTCACGGTACACGATTGACATCGACAACCTGCAAGACTGGGACAAAGCGGAGTGGCTGATCGAGCGGCTCGACCTGCCATTCGTACAGCCGCGCCGCGATCAGAGTGTAGCAATTGTCGAACATTTGAAAAGCGTTAAGCTGCTTGTGCTTGATTTTGACGGAGTCCTTACCGATAATCGTGTCTGGGTTTCCGAAGATGGCACCGAATGGATTGCCGCTGATCGCGGTGATGGCTATGGCATCAGCTTGCTGCTGGCAGCAGGGATTGAGGTCATGGTACTCTCGCGCGAGACCAACCGCGTCGTCGAAGCGCGCTGTCGCAAGCTTGGGATCAAGCACGTTCAGGGCGTTCTGAACAAGCACGAAGTGCTGCCAGAGTTGGTCAAGCAACGTGGTCTCTCGCTTGACCAAGTCATCTACGTCGGCAACGATGTCAATGACCTGCGGTGTATGGAAATTGTGGGGCTATCCGTCGCGGTCGCTGATGCTTATCCACCAGTCAAGGCACAGGCTGATCTTATTCTCAAGCGCGCAGGCGGCTATGGGGCTGTGCGTGAGCTGTGTGATAGGATTATCGAGCTAGTCTAGGAGCACATCATGCGAAAAGAAGTGGTCATCGATGGGCGGAGTATCGGCGACGACCATCCCTGCTTCATCGTTGGCGAGATCGGCATCAATCACAACGGCGACCTGAATATCGCCAAAAAGCTGATCGACGTGGCGACCTGGACGGGCTGTGACGCGGTTAAATTTCAGAAGCGCACGCCGGAAGTGGTGGTGCCGCCCGAAGAACGCGCCAAAATGCGGGAAACGCCATGGGGCTACATTTCCTATCTGGATTACCGTTACAAGGTGGAGTTTGGGCAGGAAGAGTACACGGAGATCGACCGCTACTGCCGGGAAAAAGGGATCACCTGGTTTGCCTCGCCGTGGGACGAGGCGTCGGTCGATTTTCTGGAACAGTTCGACCCGCCCGTGCATAAAGTTGCCTCGGCTTGCCTGACCGATCGCGGGCTGCTCACGCGACTAAAAGCGACAGGCAAACCGCTGATCGTCTCGACCGGCATGTCGAATCAGGAGCAAATTCGGCAAGCCATCGACTTTCTGGGCACCGACAATCTGGTCATCATGCACACGACCAGCACCTATCCCTGCCCGCCGGAAGAACTGAACCTGCGCATGATCGAGACGCTGCGCGACAGCTACGACTGCCCAATCGGGTATTCCGGGCACGAGGCGGGCTTGCCGACGACGGTCGCGGCGGTGGTCTTGGGCGCGAAATCGGTCGAACGCCACATCACGCTGGATCGCTCCATGTGGGGGTCGGATCAAGCGGCGTCGGTGGAGCCGAGCGGTCTTGAGCGGCTGGTCAAATACATCCGGGTGGTCGAATCCGCGATGGGCGACGGCGTGAAGCGCGTTTACCAGAGCGAGCAGGCGCCGATGCAGCGGCTGCGCCGGGTGGACAGCCTCAAGAGCTAGATGGAGAGCGATCATTTATCTTTTCGGGAGATTTAGGTAGGATGATTTCCAAGCCCAGCATCCGGCTTGGATGTTGCTGCGAGTGAAGTGCTAACCAACAGTGGATAACGAGAGTAGCATAACCCAATGAGCTTAGCGCAATCCTCTCCTGATCTCATCCATGAAGAAGAAGACGACAACCCGACAACGGTGATCGCCGCTTCGCACGGATGGGTATCGCTGCGGCTGGATGAACTTTGGAAGTACCGCGAGCTGCTCTACTTCCTGATCTGGCGCGACATCAAGGTCAAGTACAAGCAGACCATTCTGGGCGCAGCGTGGGCGATCATTCAACCGTTCTTCACCATGGTGATTTTCAGCCTGTTCTTCGGCAGGCTGGCGAAAGTCCCGTCGGACGGCGTGCCTTACCCCATCTTCAGCTACTCCGCGCTGGTGCCCTGGACCTTCTTCAGCAACGGGCTGCTGCAATCGTCCACCAGTCTGGTCAGCGACGCCAACCTGATCCGAAAGATTTACTTCCCGCGCCTGCTGACGCCGATGGCGAAAGTGGTCGCCGGATCGGTGGATTTTGCGCTGGCGTTCGTCATTCTGCTGGGCATGATGCTGTTCTTCGGCATTTCGCCGACGCTCAACATCATCTTTCTGCCGTTTCTCTTTATCCTCGCCTTAATCACGGCTCTGGGGGTTGGGCTGTGGATGTCGGCGCTGAACGTTCAATTCCGCGACATTCAGTACACCATGCCCTTCATCGTCCAATTCTGGATGTTCGCAACGCCGGTGGCGTATTCCAGCACGCTGATTGAGAACCCGGTGCTGCGCACGATCTACGCGCTGAACCCGATGGTGGGCGTGGTCGAGGGGTTTCGCTGGGCATTGTTGGGAACCGACACGGCTCCCGGTCCGATGATCTTGGTTTCGACCGTCGTCTCTGTCATTTTAGTGATCACGGGCGCGTTTTACTTCCGCCGTATGGAACGTACATTCGCTGACGTAGCGTAAGGGTCGGGTGTAGTGGGCAACTACGCAGTTCGGGTTGACAGCATCAGTAAGAAATACGTCGTTCATGGGCAGCGTCAGCGGTATCGGACACTGAGGGACTCCATCGCTGAATTCGCCGGACGATCAAAAAAGGCATTCCGTACCGCCTTGGGCGGCGGCGATGGTTACATCTATGGAAACGAGGACTTTTGGGCGCTGAAAGACGTGTCCTTTGACGTGAAAAAGGGCGAAGTGGTCGGCATCATCGGGCGCAACGGAGCGGGCAAGAGCACCTTGCTCAAAATCCTCTCGCACATCACCGAGCCGACTGAGGGTGTCGTCAAGCTTTACGGACGCACCGCTGCGCTGCTAGAAGTCGGCACCGGCTTCCACATGGAGCTGACCGGACGCGAGAACGTCTTCCTGAACGGCGCCATTCTGGGCATGACCCGCGCTGAAATCGAAAGCAAGTTCGACGAGATCGTCGCCTTCGCTGAAGTCGAGAAGTTCATCGACACCCCGGTCAAGCATTATTCCAGCGGGATGGGCTTGCGCTTGGGGTTCTCGGTTGCGGCGTTCTTAGAGCCTGAAATCCTGATTATCGACGAAGTGCTTGCCGTCGGGGATGCCTCGTTCCAAAAGAAGTGCATCGGCAAGATGGAGCAGGTCGCCGGAGAAGGACGCACCGTCCTGTTCGTGAGCCACAACATGACCGCTGTCCTCAACCTCTGCACGAAAGGTATTCTGCTCGAAGCGGGCAAAATCACCATGATCGACGAAACCAATACGGTGGTCACCCATTACATGAATGCTTCTCAGAGCAGCGCCGTCGCTGAACTCGCCAACCGAACCGACCGACGGGGCAGTGGGCGGCTGCGATTTGAAAAAATCTGGCTTGAGGATGACGACGGCAATCAGGTCGATTACGTGCCGTCGGGCGAGAGCGTCAACTTCATGCTGAAGTACTGCGTGCCGCCCGGAGAAACGCTTAACAACGTGCAGATTTCGCTGACAGTCCTCGATCTTTATGGTCAGCGGCTGTTCGCGCTGGCAACCCGGCTCACGGGGCAGTATTTCGACGACGTTCGTGGGGAAGGTGTCCTCTGCTGCCACGTCCCAGACCTCCCATTGATTGCCAATGACTACATCGTCAATCTATGGTCGTCGGTCAATGGAACCACCAGCGATGCCATTCAGGACGCATTTCGCCTTCCGATTACCGAGGCGGATTTCTTCGGTGGCGGGCTTTCGCCGGAGACACGCAAGCACGGCGTCTTTCTCGTTCCCCATCAGTGGAAACAAATCAACTACTAGGGCGCGACTTGACCACAAATTCGGACTCCAAACGGCTCATTTTTGTCGTGACGACTGGGCGCAGTGGTACTTCGTATCTGGCTCGCACGCTCAGACAAATCCCTCGCATTTCCTGCTTTCACGAGCCTCAGCCGCGCTTCTCCAATGTGATGCGCAGCGCCCAGACCCATCCGAATCTCGCACGACAGTTTTGGGCGGAGCAAAAACTGCCCGCCATCGAGAAAGCGCCCCATCCGATCTACATTGAGACCAGCCATCTTTTCTGCAAGGGGTTTGTCGAACCGCTGTTGGATTTGGGCTATTTGCCAGACCTGATTCTGCTGTCACGCAGCCCTCGCAGCGTTGCCAAGAGTTTCTATTTGCTGGACGACGTTCCGGGACGAACGCCGCACGCTTTACATTGGCTGCTTAGCCCCGATGATCCGGGGGTGCTTCCGCTTCCCAACTGGCGAGAATTGCACAACTATCAACTCTGCTACTGGTACTGTTTGGAAACGGAGCGTCGGGCACACGCCTACGGCGCGATGCTCACCGAACGCGGCGCAAAAGTCGTTCCGCTGGCGTTCAAGGATATGTTCACGGCAGCAGGGATGTGGCGGTTGGTCAGTGACCTCTCCCTCCCCCGCCTCGACCCGGTGGCTTGGGTACGATACTTCGTACACAGGGGAAAGAAAGCCAATATCAAGAGCGCTGCCAAAGCGGAAAAATCGGTTTCGCTTCCCCCTGACGACGTTCTCGATGAACTCGAACAGGAAGTGCGGAGCCTTACTTCATTCACCAGTCGCAGCATCAACAGCGCCACATGATGTCTTCAGGTTAAGCAGAAGGATCGTTCGCGCTCCCAGTTCTGAGCAGAATTTGGGCGGCGCATTTGCTGCGTGACTGTCAGGTAGATCGACAACCCGGATTAGGAGAAGACCATGCCTCGCATTGGCGAAAATCCAATGAAAAGAACCGACGAGGTTTATGTGCCTCAGCGCGTTACGATCACGACGATTGTTTACATTCCTATGCTGACCGGGTATTGGGAATCCAGCCTCGAGGTGCTCAAGGTTTGTTTAGACAGCCTTCGAAGCAATACCCATACCCCGTTCGATTTGATAGTTTTTGACAATGCAAGCTGCCCCGACGTGCAGCAGTACCTTCGCAAGGAATTCGACCAGAAACGCATTCAGTATCTTTTTCTCTCCGCCAGCAATGTCGGCAAGGTGGGCGCTTGGAACAGCCTGCTGTCGAGCGCGCCGGGCGAGATCATCGCTTATATGGACAGCGACGTTTTCTTTTATCCCGGCTGGCTGGAAGAATCGCTGAAAGTGCTTGAAGCATTTCCAAAGGCGGCGCAAATCACGGCGCAGCCCGCACGGGGACGCCCCCACTTCGATGAAGTCAACACCACCACGTTGGAGGGAGCGCAAAAAGACCCCGCCATTCAGATGCAAGTCGGCAAGCTGATCGATCCCGACTCGCTGACCATGCAGCGTTACGGGCTGAGCCTGAGCGTCGAGGAGTTTCAGGATCGGGATGACAGCGACGACATCCTGTTGGAAAGCGGCGGCGTAAAAGCCTTTGTTTCCGCCTCCCATTTTCAGTTCATATCGACCAAAGCGGCGCTCAGCAAAGTCTTGCCTTTCAACGTCACCAAGCCGCTGCACAGCACCGACACTCGTCAGATGGACTTCTCCCTCAACGACAAGGGCTATTGGCGGCTTTCGACCGAGCCGTATTTGGTGCATCATCTGGGCAATCGCCTTCCGACCGACCCCGCCGAGCTTCGGCGGCTGCCGTGGGATTTCGGCGCGAAGCCTTCCTCTGCGCCTTTGCAGAACGAGCAAACAGCCTCGATGCCGCCTCTCGTGCGCGCGGTTCTCAAGCGATCACGGGTTAAGAAGCTGCTGCGCTACGTCAACGCCGAAAGCCAGCGTCTGTTGATCGAAACCCGAAAATCGTGATACATTCGTAACCACTGGAGACACACTTTCACAATGAACCCATTCGGACACAGACTGAGTTGGTTAGCGCCCTCCCCGGCTCGGCACGTCATCCGACGATGGATACGCACCGTCGAAGCAACCAACCGCTCGCTGCCGGATTTTGTGATTATTGGGGCGCAGCGTTCGGGCACCACTTCCCTGTACAGTTATCTTTCCCAGCATCCCAACATGATTTCCACGCGCCGGAAAGAGATTCACTTCTTCGATACCCGCAATTACGAAAAGGGAATGGCTTGGTATCGCAACTGGTTCCCGCACTTGAGCGCAAAGACCGCCGCGAACTCGCGGAACGGCGATCCCATGATCAGCGGGGAAGCGACCCCCTGCTACCTGGTGTCGCCCCAATCGCCCGCCCGCGCGTGGAACGCCATTCCAGATGCCAAATTGATCGTGCTGCTGCGTAACCCGGTGGATCGCGCTTATTCGCATTACCACTACAACCTGAAAGCCGGTTACGAGAACAAGAACGCCTCCTTCGAAGAAGCACTTGCCAAAGAACCGGAGCGTTTGGGAAACAACGAAGCGCTCATGCGGCAAAATCCCACATACTACAGCTTCGATTACCGGATGCTGTCCTACCTCAAGCGCGGACTCTACGTTGAGCAGATCGAAACCTGGATGCAGTATTTCTCACGCGACCAGTTTCTCATCCTCAAGAGCGAAGCTTTGTACGCCGATCCAGCCAGTGTATTGAACCGTGTATACGGCTTTCTGGGGCTTCCCCCTTACAGACTGAGTGGGTATGACGCGCTTAATCCGACCAATCATACGGAGATGAACCCGGAAACCCGCGCCCGGCTCATCGCGTATTTTCAGCCCTATAATCAGCGTTTGTACGAACTATTGGGTACGGATTTCGGCTGGGAGGACTAACCGAACCCGATTCCCACGCGGCTTGCGGACGTTGAAGTAAGTGAAGTGATGCACACCGACATGACACAAGCTTCGAACCCCGATCCGGTTTTCATCTGTGGACTGCCGCGTTCGGGCACAACACTGCTGACCTCCCTGCTGGATTCCCATTCCTCGCTGGCGGTTTTCCCTGAGGAAACCTGGCTCGCTCGCTCGCTTCTGCCGAAACGGACTCCCAACCGAGAGGTGCTCATCGAGGATTTGTTCACCAAGACGCCGGTTCGGTTTCTCAATCCAGAGCGGGATATTCGCTCCATTGAGCGGATCGGTGGGCTGGGCGTCGTCGATTACGGGGATTTCGATTTCCCCCACTTCCGTGCGCTGGTCAGGGAGCGGTTTGCCGCGTCGCAAGGCACGCCTGCCGAGCTTTTGCGCATCCTGTTTCAGAGCTATGGCGAACTCACCGATCAGGCGCACAAGCGCTACTGCGTCGAAAAATCGCCGTTTAATGAGAAATTCATCGCCCACATCCGGCGGGCATGGTCGGCGCCGCGCTTCATCTACATCCTGCGCGATCCGCGCGCGGTCTACCTGTCCCGGCGCGAAAAGAACCTCAAACAAGACAAGCCACTGACCCTTCAGCAGTTCATCCATGAATGGATCGGCAGCATGAACGCATGGGTCAGTGACGTGGCGGACTATCCTCACCTGCTGATACGCTACGAAGACCTGATTCACGCGCGGGAGGCGACCCTCCGGCGTATCTGTCAGCACTTGGCGATTCCGTTTGAGTTGACGCTGCTCACGCCCACCAAAAACGGGAACAACTGGACCGGTATTTCGTCCAGCGGCGCAGAAGTTCACCAAGAGCATCAGGTCTTGGGCAGCAATTGGCAGCACCAATTGACCAACGACGAAGTGCGGCTGATTGAGACCTGTCTGGGCAAGATCATGGTGCAGTTCGACTATCAGCTTTCCGCCCCGCTCCCGACTTCAAGTTCGTTCCTGACCAACATGCGAGGTTATGCCCGTCAGGGCGTGCTTCGAGATGTATGGAGGCTTTACTCCCCGTTCGCACGAAGCAAACGCTAAGCGAGGCGGGTGCGCAGCCTTCAGTCTGAACTGCTGGGCACAAATTAAGCGGGCGGTCGCGCCAGACAGTGGTGAAGATCGAGGACATGCTTTTGTAGGGGCACGGCACGCCGTGCCCGTTATCTCCTCACAATTCACCACTCCCGTCGCGCCAGTCTGGATAGACTCAGGCAGGGGTTCAAAATATGCTCTAGTGAAACTCACGCAAATGCTGCTATAATCTGTATTCGGACGCTCTCCCCAATGTATGATAAAGAGTGGCAGGTACCGAGTGGAGCTTACCAGTTATATTCGAATCTTCAGAAGGTGGTTCTGGCTTCTTATCGTAGGGGGCATCCTCGGCGCGGGCGTTAGTTTCATCTTAACGGGCCAGCAAGTCGCGGTCTACCGAGCGCAGACCACCGTTTCGGTCGGGCAGTTTTTCCAAGACCCCAATCCCACCACAAGCCAAATCTACGTCGGTCAAAACTTGGTTGCGACCTATCAACAACTGGTCAAAACCCATGACGTGCTTCAGGGCGTGGTCGACGCGCTCAGCTTGAAGCTGCCCGCAGAAGCGTTAGCCGGTCGCATCAGCACGTCGGTGATCGCAAATACTTCCCTGTTCATTATCCAAGTCGCCAACACCGACCCAGTGTTGGCAGCGGATATTGCCAATGAACTGGCGAACCAGTTGATCATTCACAGCCCGACCAATCTGACTCCCGAACAGCAGTCTACGGTCGACTTTGCCAAGCAGCAGATCCAAACGCTGAGCGCTCAGGTGGCGCAGCAGCAGGATCAAAAGAACCAACTCGATCAGCAGGTTGCGAATTCGAATGACACCTCGCAAATCCAGCAGTGGCGAAGCGACGAGTCCACGCTGGTGACTCAGATCAACCAAGCGATGACCGCCATCGCGCAATTTCAATCGACGGTGAGCGCGTACCAGCAGCGCACCAATGCGATCACGGTGGTGGATCAAGCCACCATTCCGGCGGCGCCGGACAGCAGAAGCTCTAATTCCCTGATTCTGCTGGGTGGCGCGGCGGGCGTGGCGGCAGCACTGGGCATCGCGCTGCTGATCGAATATCTGGACGACAAGATTCGCACCTCCGACGTAGCCTCGCAGCTCTTGTCGCTCCCGGTGCTGGGGGCGATCCCCCAACTCGGCAAGAAAAAGAGCACCTATCACGAGCGCTTGCTGACCAACTATTCGTCGCTGTCGGAAATCACGGAAGCCTACCGACAGTTGCGAACCAACTTCGTTTACGCCATCCATAACAGCAGCCAAAAGATCGTGGTGGTCACAAGCTGCGGACCCGCTGAAGGCAAAAGCGTGACCAGCGCGAATTTGGCGGCGGCGATGGCGCTCTCCGGGACGCGGGTTCTGCTGGTGGACGCGGACATGCGCCGCCCGGTGCTGCATGAAATCTTCGACCTGAAGAACGGCGTCGGGCTTGACGACGCTGCTGTTCGCCGATCCGAAAGACTACAGCGATGGCAACGGGTCAGAAAACGCGGAGCATATTCCGCCGCGCCTCGATCAATGTCTACAGCCGACCGAGATTCCCAATTTGCGGGTGATCACCAGCGGCTTTCTGCCGGATAACCCCGGCGAACTGCTGAGTTCCGCGCTCATGAAGCGTTGGGTGGACGCCTTTCGAGCCTCGTCCAACGTAGACGTGATCATCTTCGACACACCCCCGATCCTCATGTTTGCCGATGGCGCGAACATCGCAGCCCTCACCAACGCCGAAGTGCTGCTGGTGGTCGACAGCACCCGGACGCGACGCAGCGCCGCGCTGCGGGCGCAAAAGCAGTTCATACAGCTCGGCATTCCGGTGCGCGGCATCGTGCTCAACCGGGTGAACGTCCGCGATGAAATGGGTTATTACGGCAATTACTACTACAAGTCCTATTATTCGAGTCAGGACGCGCCGCCGCCGCAGGGACTTTGGGGAAGACTGATCGGGTCGCGGTTGAGGAGACGGGAAAACACGTGAGGCGCTGCCCATAAAGCCAGCGACGAGCGATAAAATATCCTTGAACTCTACTTAGGCATGTGACGACCACAGCCATCGCTTGGAAACGCAGATGTTCCAAACCAACGGAGACAGATGCTCGTGATTGAGTTAGCGGCTTTTCTGGTCGTGGCTGCCCTATCGTATATCTCCGTCAGATTTATCAAGCAGTGGACTCGACAACATCAGATCATCGACATTCCGAACCAGCGGAGTTCGCATTCCGTCCCGACTCCGCGCGGCGGCGGACTGGCGATTGTCGTCCTGACCGTATGCGGGTGGCTGCTGTTTGGGCTGCTGTCGCACACTGATTCTCCGGTGATTCTGCTGGCTTACGCGCTCGGCGCGAGTATCATCGCGGCGATCAGTTGGCTGGATGACTTGCATTCCCTCACGCCGTACCGACGCTTCGCCGCGCAGTTCGCAGCCACGATCTTAGTGATTCTGGCGATCGGCTACTGGCAGCAGGTGGATATTCCGCTGATCGGTATGGTGAGCCTCGCGTGGTTTGGCGCCATCATCACCCTGTTTTGGATCGTCGGGCTGACCAACGCCTATAACTTCATGGACGGCATCGACGGAATCGCCGCCGGGCAAGCGCTGGTCTGCGGGCTGGGCTGGGTGATCCTCGCCGGAAACAGCCCGGCGCTGGAATCGGCGAAAGTGCTGGGCTTGCTGATCGCCGCCAGCAGCTTCGGCTTCCTGATCCACAACTGGGCGCCCGCCAGCATCTTCATGGGGGACGTGGGCAGCGCATTTCTGGGCTTCAGCTTCGCCCTGATCCCGCTGCTGACCGTACACGGTCATTTCGACTACCTGATCGTCGGCGCGCTGATGTACTGGGCGTTCATCTTTGACACGCTGCTGACTTTCCTGCGCCGCCTAATTCGGCACGAAAACGTGCTGGCGCCGCATCGGACCCACCTCTACCAGCGGCTGGTCATCGCGGGCTATTCGGTGCCGGTCGTCACCCTGATTTATACCGTGTCCGCCGGGCTAGGCGTGCTCGCCGCGCGCCTGTGGCTCATCGGTGACGACCACCTCAATGCCGTGATCATCGTGGTGATTTTGTCTCTGTGCCTCGGATTATGGCTGTTCGTCAACCGAGCCGAAACCCAGCACGCTCAGTTGTCAACGAAATCGCTCACGTCGGCAGAACGGCACTAGCCTTTGCCGCACGCCTCAAGCTCCTTATTTCGCCGTGATATACTATGCCCTTATCAACGTGATCGCAGCGGTGATGGGAGATAACCAGCCCGGAACATGAATCGCATGGAAGATCAGCTTATCGTTCACTGTGCCCGCGTTCGAGTAGAACCCGCTCGCGCGGACGCGATCCGAGCGCTTTTGCAGGATAGTTTGGATTGGCAGTACCTGATTCGGGTTCTCAACCGGAATCAGATTGCGTCGCTGTTCTATCATGGTCTCACCAGCGTCCCGAACCTCACGCTCGACGAGGAGGTGCGGCAGAATCTGCGAAATCACTACTGGCGCAACACGCATCACAACCTGCTGCTGAAAGCTGAATTCTTACGGGTGCTCGACCTGTTCAGCGGCGCGGGCATCATCTGCCTGCCGCTGAAGGGGTTGATGTTAGCCGAAAGCGTCTACGGCAATCTGGCGATCCGCGAATATGGCGACCTCGACATTTTGGTCAGCGACACCGATTACCCGGAAGCCGAACGACTGCTGTTCACGTTGGGCTACGACTTCAACCCGTATGTGGATACGGAACCGACGCCGCGATTCCAAAGCGGGCATCACAGCAGCTTGCTCAACCCGCAGAACGGGATTTACCTCGAACTGCATTGGGAATTGATCGAGCGCTATCGCGGCATCATGCAGATGAAAGACGTGCCGCCTGAGCAGATCACCACGACTGACTTCGAGGACCGCAGAGTTACGGTCTTTGAGCCGGAGTTCCTGCTGTTATATCTCTGCGTGCATGGCTACAAGCATCAATGGGAGCGCCTGTTCTGGCTGTGCGACGTTGCCGAGGTCATCCATGCGCATCCCGATCTCGACTGGCAGACGGTGCTTCAGCTTGCGAACGAATACCATCTTGAGAAGATACTGGCGCTGGGCTTATATCTGGTTGAGGACATTCTGGAATGCGAAGTGCCCGCGTCGGTTCGAGCCAAGCTGTTCCCCGACCGCATCATCGAGGAACTCGGCGCGTCGATCAAGCAGCAGGTTTTTTCGACCACCAGCGCGCTGGGGCTGGCACATCGCCAAACCATCGACTATTCGGTGTTCAACTACATGCTGCTGACCGAGCGATCCCAGCGGCTGCGCTATCTGTTCCGGGCAGCGACCGGGAAGGTTCGCTTCACGCCCAACAAGCGCGACCGAGACTGGGTGCATCTGCCTCGCGGGTTGTCGTTCCTCTACTTCGTGATTCGACCGATCCGCCTGCTCAGCCAGTACGGAATCAACTACCTGAGGATGATCTACCGGATGCTCACCAGTTGAGCGCGCGAGTCCGCCCTGCTTCAGCCGCCTCCAGAACAGTCACTCCCTAGCTGCGTCGGAATCTGAATCACCGTCCCCACCGCCCGCTGCACTCTCGAATGGGTGTCCCGATCCCCGCCTAGCCCCACGTAAATGGCGTCCGGCGCGAACGCGAACGACCGCGCAAACGTCAGCGTGCGCAGGGCGGCTACCGTTTCCCACGTCGTGTAATCGCAGGTTCGCTCGATGCTCATCGTCCAAATCGCGCCGTAGGGTTGATTACACAAGACGTACAGCGCGCCGTCCACAACCTCCAAGTCCTGTGGGCGCTCACAATCGGGCGGTGTGACCGGACTGGCTTGGAGATCGGCGCCGACCCGCATCAGCGCCACCGGCTGCCACTTGCCGAGATCGACGGTAAGGGCGGCGATATAGACCGTATCCGAACCGAAGTAGACCACGCGGACGACCCGGTCGGCGGTCAGCCCGGCAAACAGGTCGAGATTCGCTTCCACCAAGCCGCTGCTCGTCCACTGCGCGAACACGCCTTTATAGGAAGGCGTCTCCTGCCCATCCACGCAGGCGAGCACCGTGTAAGGGGGCATGTTGGCGTAAAGCTGGTCGCCGATGGTGAACAGGTTGTACACCCGCTCTACCGGGCGCACGAATCGGGGTTGGCAAACCGCAGCATACGCGGCTTGAAGGTTTTCGGCGCCTATCGGCACGATCATCTGCTGCCACGACTGCCCCTGATTCGAGGATACCGCGACGGCGGCGCCCCCGACATTGACGCCCAGCCCCGCGATCCACTGCCCATCCCACTGGACGATGTCGTAGACGTGCAGCGCGCTGGGGATATTGCGAATTTTCGTCCACGCCCCATCGATCCGCTGGTAGTAATTGCCGAATGTCCAGCTTTCCAGCGCATCGTCGCCCGGAATGGTCAGCACGCCGTCGAGCATCAGGAAGCGGTCGATCTGCTCCTCGTCCACCTGAAATTCGCTCGTCCACCCGTCTTGGGGATCGTAGCTCCAAATGTCGATGGGACCCGCGTTGGAGCGGCTGTCCCCGCAGCCGACAAACAGCCGCCCGTCGTAAAAGGTCATATCCCACAGATTCCGGGCGAACCAAGCTTTATCCGAGCATGGGGTGCCAATGGCTTCGGTAGCGCTGACCGCCGTCGACGTGGACAACATGATCAGCAGCGCCAATGTGATCAGCAGTCCACGAATCCGCATTTCGATATATACTCCTCATTCAGTCGAAGGGGTAGATCAGCACACGGCACTAGGCGAATATGACAAAAATAACGATAATAAGGGCAGGTGATCGCCTACGCCGGGCTGCATGAGCGCATAGGATAACTCCAAATCTGCTTCAACCCGAACCATTTCTGCAAGAAAACAGGTGATTTCAAAGTTACACTTCGCGCGCCAACCCTGAATAGGACGTTTGAAACCGAACCAGCGATGTTCGCTGCCAAGCCTGAGACTCGCATTAGAGGTTGTGGAATGGATATGCTGAGACCAATACGTAGATGGCGCCGACTGTCGTGGGGCGAGCGCGAGCTGCTGGTTGAAAGCATCCTTTGTTTGGCGATCAGCTACGTGTTGGTGCGGTTGGTGCCATTCCGCTACCTCGCGCGTGCGCTCGGCAACTCCGACGTAGAGAGCAGCTACGACAACGCCCCCTCGGATGCTGCACGCATCGCCGGCGTGATCAATGGGCTGCATTGGCGCTTCTCCAGCGACGTGACCTGCCTGATGGAAGGCATCGCGGGCAAAATCATGCTCAACCGCCGGAAAATCCCGAATACCCTGTATCTGGGCGTTATCATGCAAAAAGCCAGCGAGATGGACGAGACCGACAGCAAGATCAAAGCCCACGCATGGCTTCGCAGCGGCACCCTGATCGTCACCGGGCGCGAAGGCTACAAGCGCTTCAAGCCCATCGCCAAGTATTCCAACGACCTATCGAACGGC
This sequence comes from uncultured Chloroflexia bacterium, assembly GCA_963814185.1. Taxonomy (GTDB): domain Bacteria; phylum Chloroflexota; class Anaerolineae; order Aggregatilineales; family Phototrophicaceae; genus Flexifilum. The sequence continues at coordinate 3,575,914 of CAWFCF010000004.1, forward strand.
GTCCGCGCGGAGTGATGCCGCGCTCAGGGCACGTTGTCAGAGTTGATCTCGGTCTGGCGCATCTGCTCGCGCCATGAAGCGGCGTAGTGCCCGTTCAACGCAAGCAGTTCCTCGTGAGTGCCCTGCTCAACCACCGCCTGATCGCGCAGAACGTAGATGCTGTCGCCCTGCATCGCGGTGGTGAAGCGGTGCGTAATCATGATCATCGTCCGATTGCGGGCAATTTCGCGCACCCGCTTCAGCCAATCCATTTCTGCCCATGCGTCCATCGCGCTGGTCGGCTCGTCGAGGATGATCAGGCTCGCCTGACGGACGAACGCGCGCGCGAGCGCGATCCGCTGCCACTGCCCGACGCTCAGTTCTTCCCCACCGAACCATTTCCCCAGCACGGTGTCGTACTGCTGCGGGAGCTTCATAATCACTTCGTCCGCCGCTGAGGACTGCGCCGCCAGCTTGACATCTTCTGCCGAGGGATTGCTCGCCAGATCGCCGACGGCGATGTTGAAGAACGCCGATTTCGGGATAGAAGTAGGGAAGCTGAAACAGCATGGTGATCTGCTTTTGCAGCCCGGCAATCGACAAGGTGCGAATGTCGGTGCCGTCCCACAGAATGCGCCCCTCGGCGACATCGTAGAAGCGGCAAAGCAGCTTCATCAGCGTGGTTTTGCCCTCGCCGTTCGCGCCCACCAGCGCCGTGATCTTGCCCGCCGGAATGTTCATCGAGAAGTCTTTCAGCGCGTCGCGCTCGCTGCCGGGATAGCGGAAGGTGACGTGCTCGAAGCGGATTTCGTGCTCCAGCGGCTTCACCACACCGTCCGCCTGATCCACCAGACGCGGTTCGAGATCCAAAAAGTCGAACAGGTCGGCGATGAACAGCAGGCTCTGGTACAGGTTGCCAGACTGCCCGACGATCCCGCCCAGCGAACTCTGCACCTGACTGAAAATCTGGTAGAGCGCGGTGAGGTCGCCTAAGCTCGCGGTGCCCATCAGCACCCGCCAGCCCATCCACAGCACCACGATGGCGACGGCGGCAAGCCCTACCAGCGACGCGCCCAGATCGAGAAACACTTTGTCGCGCCAAAGCTTCAGCCGCTCGGTACGCAGCTCCGTCCGCAGCTTCGCGTACAAGCTGCGATGGTAGCCGCCCAAGTCGAACAGGCGAACTTCCGCCGCCGGAAAGCGGTCGGTGAGCAGGAAGTCGTAGTAGTTGGCGCGGCGCTCGCGGGGCGTGCTCTCCACCCGCCAGCGATCCATCTGTCGGCTGAAGCGCACCACGCTCCAAAGAGAGGGGAGCGCGCCCACCACCAGCACCGGCAGCAGCCACGCGCCGTAGGACAGCAGCAGCGCCGTCAAACCGAGCATGGTCAGCAGGTTGGAGATCAGCGTGCCCATGCTTTGGAGCATCGCCAGCGGCTGATCGCGTCCCTGCTGGCGGACGCGGTGGATCAGGTCGTAGAACTCCTGCTGCTCGTAATAGCTCAGGTCGAGGCGAACCGCCTGCTCCTGAATCAGCAGGCTGACGTAGTCCCGCAGTTCTTCGGACTGCCCCACCCGAACCCAGTTGCTCAGGCTGCTGACCACGTTCCCGCCCACCAGCGAGACCACCAGCAAGCCCGCCATGACCAGTAAAGACTCCAACTGCGCGGTCGTCCAACCGCCTTTCAGCAGGGCGACGATTCCGTCCACCGTCGAGCGCGTCAGCAAGACGGTGAAAATGGGCAGGAGACTCTGGAGGATCAGCAGGACGATCCATGCCAGCATCCACTGCTTCGCTGCTGCCCAAATGAGCTTCAGCACACGGGGGATATAGCGAAATTGCTTGAGCACAATGCCTCTTGAACCGATGTTGACTCAGCGCGATCACCGGACGGTGCCGCCCCTACCGAATCACAAAATGCGCTGGCAAAAGGGCGACCAGCCCACATCACCAGCATGAGAATGCGGCTCGATTATACGGCACTTCTACCGAATTAGCCGTCGCTCTCCCCGCTGGGGTCTGGCTCCCGAACCGGCGCGTGCTGCCAGTGATTATCGAACGGCTTGAGCATCAGGCGGGTTTGATGCTCCGGGAACTTGAACCGCCCGGACGCGGTTTGACCGCGCAGATAGCTGAGATCGTATTTGCGGATGTGCGGCTTGCGCATGGCAGCGGCGATCCGTTTTCGCCACTTGGAATCCTCGACTGCCTTCTGGCGCTTGTGCTTCCAATGCGTATAGTCTTCATGGAGGACCACGTTGTTTTCGATTGGCTCGATGTTCGGCTCAAACTGCTCGACCTCGCCCCGCTTGATCGGCGTGATCATGCAGAACGGCTCGCCTTTTTCGAACCGCACCGGATAATGCGACCGCGTGAACTTCCAGTTCATGGTGAAGGTCGCGTCGATCCAATCCGACTCGACCATGCCTTCGAGCGCCTGAATGCCATCCTTGAGCCAGTTGGCGGGACCCCGCACCAGCAGATTGTAGCCGGGCGAAGTGCGGAACACGTAAGGCATTCCCCACGTGAGGATTCCAAAGCCGAAATACGCGCCGACCACCTTGCTTTGCGCTTCGGTCAGCGTCTCGTCGAAGTCAATGGTAATCGGGGAATCTTCGGCTTCCCCCTGCCATTCCGCGACAAAGCCCACCGGATTCAGCAAGAACCATCCCACTTGATTCGCCATCGTCAGCGGCAGGCAGCGATAGGCTTGTTCATCCCAAAATTTCATCCACTCGCGCCGCGAAGAAGCCGGGACAATCGGAATTTCCAACCCCGGCAGGTGACCGTTGTGATATGCCGTGATTTGCAAGTTGGGTTCGGCTGTCATTTCACCATCGTCCACTCAAAACATCAACACCGGCAGGCTTGATCGAAATTGCTGAAAAGCTGAGGTAAATAGAGCGGGCAGCGCAGCAGCGGCTCAACGTGTGGCAAGTGTCCTGAATTCGCTCAGTTCGTCTATACGATGAGTATACCTTATCTTCGAAAAGCCAAATCCATTTTAGACCTTTATTCTTTTCATTTGTGTACGGGGGCGCGGTTGGGCACCTGCGGGTTTGAGAAGCCGTCCTAGAGCCGAAAAACGTCGTCGATGATCGCGCGGCGGGTTTGTTCCAGTTGATGCAGCCCGTCGGGGCGAATCACGCGGCGGATGCGGACGCGATTGGCAAGCGTCAGCAGCGAGGTCATCTTAGCGAAGGGCATCAAGGGCAGGGGGATATTCGCGCGCAGAAGCTGAAGTTTGCCCAAGCCATCCACCTCGTCAATTTCCGGCTGCGTGATCGGCTGGCGGGCGGCGAGAATGTAGACGGCTGCGATGGGCATCGGTCGATTGCAGAACGGGAGATTGTGGGTCAGCAGGTCGAGATAATGCTTGTTGAGCGGCGCGGGATAATTCCCGTTCAGCATGATCGGCAGCGCGCTGCCGGAAGTCTCAAACTGGGTGGCGACCTCAGGACGAAGCCGGAACTGAGGATAGCCGGGCTGCACCCGGAACACGCCGTCTTCCTCCGTGATCGCGGCGAGATCGTCGGCGATCCCCGGAAAGCCCGCCTTGATCATCTCGACACTGAGGGTCGATTTGCCCATCCCTTTCTTGCCGCAGAGGATGATCGCCCGGTCGTTGATGGCAATCGCGCTGCCGTGAAGACACAAATTCCCGTTTCGCCGCAGCAGCAGGACGAACCCGGTTCCCAGCACGTAGTGAACGAGGTCCTGAAAGGGGATTTCCGGCGACCACGCGACCCGGATGGAGGTCGGCTGAATCACAAACTCGAAATAAGCCTGCCCCAGAAAAACAAACCGATGGAAGCCGCCGTCGGGCAGTTCGGTTGACCAGCTTTGCACGAGGCGGTTCCCGACCCGGGCTTTGGGCTGAACCGGCTGATCGCCTACGAACTCGACCACCACGTCTGGCGCGGGGGAAAGCTCCGGTGCGGGGGGGAGGAACTCAAGCGAGCGGTTGGTTTTGACCGATAAGCCGTACACCCGATAAAAGTAATCCGAAGTTCCGCGCTCTACCACCACGTCGTCTCCAAGCGTCATGGCGGAATGATAACATCGATGCCTAGCCTTGTGTAGACAATGTTTTGGTTGTCCTATACAATCTCCGTGTTCAAGCGGAGCGCTGGGTCATGAGGCTGCATGAGTGCAATTCTAGGGCGGATTAACTACGACGGCTCCCCCGTGGACGAGGCTGCTTTTCAGCGAGCGATGGAAGCAGAAGCGATCTACGGCGGGGATGCCAGCAGCACGTGGATTTCGCATACTATCGCCCTCGGACATCATCTCCTGCAAATCACCCCGGAGTCAATCGGAGAAGTTCAGCCCTACACCGACGGCAGACTGATCGTCACTGCCGACGCCATGCTCTGTAATCGGGACGAGTTGTTCGCGCAGCTTGCGGTCGCGCCGCAAGCCCGCGCTGCCATCACCGATGCTGCTTTGATCGCACAGGCGTATCTGCGCTGGGGCGCAGACTGCCCGCTGCATCTGATCGGCGATTTCGCCTTTGCGCTCTGGGATTTGCAAACTCAGACTTTGTTCTGCGCCCGCGATCACATGGGATTTCGCCCGTTCTACTATCACGCGGCGCCCGGCTTTTTCGCTTTCGCCACCGACCTGCGGGCGCTGCTCGCTTTCAGCGACATCCCGTCCGATTTGGACGAGCGGGAAATTTGCACCTATCTCGTCAACCCGGAAATGCTTTCAACCGAACTGACCCTCTTTCGCGCCATTCGCAAGCTGCCCCCGGCGAGTCGCCTGACCGTGCAGGATGGGCATCTGGGTGCCCTATCGCCTTACTGGTGTCCCGGAGATGCGCCCAAAGTCCATTTCAAGACCGAATCCGAATACGTCGAAGGTCTTTACGACCTGATCGACACCGCCGTTTCAACCCGGCTTCGCACCAGCTTTCCGGTAGGGTCGCACCTCAGCGGCGGGCTGGATTCCAGCGGCGTCACCGCGCTGGCGGCGCGTAAGCTGCGCGAACAGGGCAATCCGCTGGCTTGGGCGTATACGTGGTCGCCGCCACGCTCAGAAGAATTCCCCCCAACCCCAGACGACGAGCGGGACTTGATCGATCTCGTGTGCCAGCAGGAGAACATTCAATGCTACGCGCCCGAAACCGATCTGGAGGAGCTGTACCGCTTCATCAAGGAATACGACCTCAGCATCCACACTTCGGTCGCCACGTCTGACGAAATCCCCATCCTGAAGCACGCTGGCGCTCACAACATCCGGCTGATGCTGACCGGATATGGCGGCGACGAAGCCGTCACCTATGCCGGACGCGGATACCTCAGCGAGCTGCTGCTGCGCGGCAAATGGGGTCGGTTGGCGCATGTGCTGCATGTGCGAAAGCGCCCCCTGAGAAAGTCCCTCGCCAGCTTTACCGAGTCGGCGCTGATGCCGCTGATGCCGGACGCGATCTATCAGCGGTTTACGCCCTACCTTCGTTTTAATCGAATCGCCCCGCTCGCCGATCCGTCATTTGCGGCGCAGTATCCGCCCTATCAACGCCCCACGCTGGAACGCGACCTCGCCGGAGTCCATCGAATGCAGGTCGCCCTGCTGAAAAGCGGACTGCTGACGCTTCGAACCGAAGGCTGGGCGATTTGGTCGGCACCCTATCGCTTTATCTACACCTATCCTCTGCTCGACCGGCGTTTGCTGGATTACGCGCTGGGGCTGCCCTCCGATCTAGTTTACAAGAACGGCTACATGCGCTATGCTTATCGTGCAGCAATGAGCAAATGTTTGCCCAAGCAGGTCACGTGGCGGGCGGGCAAATACGATACTAACGTCGAGAAGAAACGTTTCCGCCGGATGTGCCACACGTGGCAGATGTTCGCCCAAGAGGTGCGGGCTGGGCAGTGGGACGATGCAGTTCCGTGGGTGGACATGCCGCGCTTGCGCGAAATGCTGCTCGACGCGCCGTCAGAAATGACGCCGGAGCGCCTCAACCTCGTGGTTCGCTGGTGGAGCGCGGTTCGGGAAGTATATGTATGGCGAAGTGCGTATAGATAACCTGAAAATTGTAAAATTTAAATTCCGTAATAGACAAAACTTAAAGCTTTATGATATGATGACGACGGTATAATGTGGTAACTATATTCTCAATCCGTGTCGGACAACCGTTGTCGGGCAGCCTATTTGCAAGGGAGAGTGCAATGAACGAAAAGCAATTGCAGGCATGGATCACCCCCCAGCTTTATTCGCTCGACGTGAACCAGACTTTGGGTGGCGGTCAGCCGAACGTGTTCGAGAGCATTCCTGTGCCTACGATCCATGGTGGAACCGACTACGGAACTTATCCCACGCCGAGCGGATCGACCTAAGTTTGGGCGGTTGCACTAGCTCCTGTGTCCTCGCAGGCTGGGATATAGTTGGCACATTACGTCTATAGATATGGAGGGCTGAACGTTCAAACGACTGAAAAGTTGTTGAACATTCAGCCTATTCGCTTTCCTACTCCGCTTGTCGATGTCAACATCGTATTTGACCCTGCGCATTCCTTTCCGCTGCATCCAGATGGCGTGCTGATCAATCGAGCCTTCATCGTCCCCACCATCTCATGGAGGCTTTGGTTCCATGAGGATGTGGGGTATTCGCTGTTAGTGGAATTTCCCGCTGATCAGTTGGTCTATATCTCGGTCAACCCGGCTGGCGACACGATCCACGCCGGATGGACGGCGGGCGTCCCCTTCGAGACGGTCATCAGCCACGTATTTGGCAATGGGTTCGCGCTCGTCCTGCAACTGCGCGGGATCACCGCCCTCCACGCCAGCGCGGTGGTGGTCAACGAACAAGCTGTGCTTTTTCTCGGACGCACCGGGGTTGGCAAATCGACCGTGTGCGCGGCATTCGCCCAACGGGGTTATGAACTGCTGACCGACGATTTCGCCGCGCTGGTCGAGCTGGATGGGGCGATCTGCGTGCAGTCGGGGTTCAATATGCTTCGCCTGTGGGACGACACCCTAGCGGCTTTGCAAAGCACAGAAGCCACGGTGATGCTGCGCGACCCGCTTCGCAACAAGCACTTTCAGAACGTTGACTCGCAGCACCGCGATCAGGCAGTGCCGATTGCGGGAATCTACCTGCTGACCTACCAATGCGACGAGGCGGTTCGGCTTCACGGCATGACCGCGGTCGATGCCCTGCTGCGCCACGTGTACCTCAAGCGGATTTCGCGCGGCGCGCAGCGGCAGCGGAGCCTCGACATTTTGTCTCGGCTGGCGCAGCAAGCCTTCATCCGGCAAATCGGACGGGTGGACGATCTCAAGATGCTTCCTCAACGGGTTCAGTTTATCCTCAACGACTTCATGCAATCTGCCTCATGACCTTGTTTCACTATCGCGCTTATGGCGTCAATCTAGCGTCGGAAATCGAGCTGCCCGAACTGCTGCCCGCGCCATCTGAGCAGTCCGACCTTCAAATCGTCCTGCGGACGGATTTGCCGCAGGCGCTCGATCAGCCGGACGATGTGGGCGTGTTCTATCAGAGCAGCCGAGCCTATACCCTGCTGAATATTGCGCGGGTTGGACGTTATCTGGTCGATCAGGAAACCATCGCGGTTGAGCCGGAAGCCGACCCGGAGACGGTGCGCCTGTTTCTGCTTGAAAGCGCGCTGCCTGCATTACTTCAGCGGCGCGGACTGCTGGTGATTCGCGCGAGCGCGATTGCCACTGCGCGCGGCGCGGTGCTGTTTTCAAGCCTAGCCCCGTGCAGCGGCAGATCGACCTTAGCGGCGGGACTCTGCTTTCGGGGTCAGCGGCTGCTGGCAGACACCGTCTGCGTCATGTCCGATTCAGGCGAGATCACGCCCGCATACCCCCAACTCCACCTGTGGAAGCGAAGCTTTGATTTTCTAGACCTTCCGCTGGACGGCTATCCGACCACCCGACCCGATCTGATGAAATTCGCGGTTCCGGTAGCGTTCGAGCAACAGCCGCAGCCTCTGCGCGCGATCATTGACATTGCGGCACCGCGTATGCGCGAAGTAAAATTGGCGCCGTTGGATGGCATACGGCGAGTGAGCGTCCTGAAGAACTGCCTCTACTTTCCTCAGCTCGTGTCTCACGAGAAAAGTCAAATGATGGCGAGGATGGTTCAGTACGCCCATCACGCATCCATCTATGCGTTGGATTACAGACGCGGAAAAGAAGGGGTAGTGGAGACGCTGGGCTTGATCGAGGAGTGGCTTCAGGCATGAAACCGCTGGTGTGGCTCGCTTCCTATCCCAAGTCGGGCAATACGTGGGTGCAAATCTTCCTCGAAAACTATCTGGCGAATGCGCAAGAGCCAGTCAACATCAACCTACTGCCCCAAGTGAGAAGCTCCAGCGGTCGGGAACTGCTCGACACGGTGTTCGGCGTATCTTCCGCAAACTTCACGTTCGACGAAATCGACCTGATCCGCCCCACCGCTTACCGGAAAATCGCCCAAATTACGGTGGGCACGCTCTTTTTGAAGACCCATGATGCCTATCGTTATCTGCCCGATGGTCAGCCCGCGTTCCCGCCCGACGTGAGCTACGGAGCTATCTACATCATTCGCAATCCGCTGGACATTGTGGTGTCCTACGCGCATTTCGAGGATAAATCCTACCAGAAAATCGTCCACCGGATGAACAAGCCTGACTATCAACTCGCGGGCGATCCCGACGAGGCAGTCCCGCAGGTGCGGCAGCGGTTAGGCACGTGGAGTTCTCACGTGCAGAGCTGGGTCAACGCGCCGATGCCGGTTCACATCATGCGCTACGAGGACATGCTCTCTGATCCGGTCGAGGCGTTTCACGCGCTGCTTTGCTTTCTCGGCGCAGCCGAGGATCGGGAGCGGTTGGAGCGCGCGCTGCGCTTTTCCAGCTTCAAGGAGTTGAGCAGTCAAGAAACCATGCATGGTTTCGGGGAGCGCGTCGTCGCCGACGCTCATTTCTTCCGCCGGGGAACTGTAGGTGAGGGCAAAGCCAAGCTGGAGCCGGAAGTCATCGCCCAAGTGGTGCAGCAGCATGGCGAAGTGATGAAGCAATTTGGTTATGCTACGGAGTAAGTGAATATGGATAATCTTCAACTGGATTCGACCGTCGTTCGGGAAGAACGGCTGGTGTCTACCCAAATTGATAACGACATCGTCATTCTCGACACGGAAAAATCGCGTTACTACGGCACCGAAGTGGTGGGCAGGCGCGTTTGGGAACTGATCGGCTCCCCCACCAAAGTCAGCTCGATTTGCGATCAACTGCTGAATGAATTTCAGGTAGACCGCGCAACCTGCGAGAATGAAGTCCTCCGGTTCCTCAACCAACTGCTCACGGTCGATCTCATTTCAATCGTCTGAGACCCGCTTGCATCGCAGCCGGATGGGGTGATCCGCCCGGTTGAGACAGCGCATCGGCTATCGCCTCACCGATCCCCCGTGTCTGATTGAGGAGAATCAACTCGTTTATTTCTCCTCAATCGAGTACAGTATCGGCGCGTACTCTGTAGCGGATCGCTGAAAACGAAGGTTGAATTCGTTTCCTGTACAGGAGGCTTCGCGGCGCAAATCATCACCCGTATGACCGCGACCGGATGATTTGGCGTCCCGCTCTACTTTTCCACTTAAAAGGCTTGCTTTGCAGGGAAGCACGGATGAAGCGACTGCTTTACGTCGGAAATCATGCGGGACATTTCGTGTCTCATCGTATGCCGATTGCGCGGTGTATGCGAGACGCGGGCTATGAAGTTCTGGTCGCTACGCCGCAAGAGCCGGAAGTCGAGCAAATTCAGGCGGAGGGCTTCACCGTTTACCCGATTCCGCTTCAGCGGCAGGGCATCAACCCGCTCTACGAGGCAATGACGCTGGTCAGTCTCACTCGGCTGTTCCGGGAACTGAAGCCCGACCTCGTGCATAACTTCACGACCAAGCCGGTGATCTATGGTACGCTGGCGGCGCGCCTTGCGGGGGTAAACGCCGTCGTCAATTCGCTGACCGGGTTGGGACGCCTGTTCATCGACGAGGAGAACGGCAGTCGATTGCGCTCGGCGGTCATCATAGCGTATCGCATGGCGCTGCGTCATCCCAATATGATCATGATCTTCCAAAATCCCGATGACGAGGGCGTTTTTCTGCGCAACCACATCCTGCCTTCAGACCAACTGCGCGTGATCAAGGGGTCAGGCGTCGATCTCACCACCTTTACGCCGGAACCCTACCCGGACGCGGGAGCGCCAATCGTGGTGCTGGCGGCGCGGATGTTGTGGGAGAAGGGCGTCGGCGAATTTGTCGAAGCGGCAAAACAGCTTCAAAGCGAGGGCGTTCAGGCGAGCTTCCACCTCGTGGGCGACCCGGATGCATGGCATCAAGGGAGTATCTCAACCGAGCAGCTCCGCGCATGGCACGACTCCGGCGTGGTGACTTGGGAAGGGTATCGCACCGACATGCCGCGCGTTTTCGCCGAAGCCAGCGTCGTCTGCCTGCCGTCCTATTACCGGGAAGGCGTGCCCAAAGTCCTGATCGAGGCGGCAGCAGCCGAGCGACCGATTGTGACCACCGACAGCCCCGGCTGTCGAGAGATCGTCCAGCACAACCGAAACGGGCTGCTCATCCCCACGCGCGATGTTCCCGCGCTGGTCGAGGCGCTGCGCGAACTGCTTTCGGATCGCCAGAAAGCGATGGAAATGGGAAAACAGGGGCGCATTTTGGTGCAGCAAGCGTTCTCGCTGGAGCATGTCGTCGCGGAAATCGCGTCGGTCTATCAAGCCTGCTTGGAATAACCGTACCGGCTCATTTTTCTCAGCCCTTTCAAGCCGACTGATCGCCGTTGACGATCACACCGGATCGGGCCGCTGAAGCCGATATTCACGCTGTTCTGTAAATCAGCTTCAGTTACAATACGAAATAACAAATCGTGAGGCAGAAAAGTCCATATGCTGAAAGCAGGAGCGGGCGCGCCCTCCATGATCATCTTCATGCCGATGGTTTGGAGCGTGCGGAACATCGTCTATTCCGGGGTGCTGGAAGGTCTGGTTCAAAAAGGCATTCAAGTGCATTTGCTGCTGCGCGACTACGACCCGAAAATGCTCTCGAATCCTGATTTCAAGGATTTTCAGCTTGCCAGCAGCATTCAGCCGCTGATCAAGCCGCGCATCGCCCACGACCTAAAGGGCATCTCGTTTCTACGCGAGTCGTTGTTCAGCGCCTACAGCCAGCGGAACCACATCGCCAGCTACCCGATTTACCGGCGCTGGTACGCGCGCCGCATGACCCCCGCCCAGCGGATGCGATCTGCCCTGTTCCGCCTCTCCGGCGCGTTGATGCAGCCCAAGCCGATTTACGAGCCGCTGCTCACGCGCTACCGCACCGCCTACGCGCAGCGCTACGACTTGGAGCCGATCAAGGCACAGTTGAGCGCCCTGAAACCCGACCTGATCTGGTCAACCGTCAACATCGAAAGCGAATACGAAGTCCCCTACGCGGCGGCGGCTCAAGCGGTGAACATCCCTATCGTCACCTCGATCCTGAGCTTCGACAACCTGACTTCCAAGCCGCTGCGCCACGACTACGATCATTATCTGGTCTGGAACCAGCGAATGCGCAGCCAGCTTCTCGCCTTTTACCCGAAGGTGCGGGCGGAGCAGGTGGACATTACCGGCACGCCGCAGTTCGATTTCCATGCACGCCCGGAGTATCGGTGGTCACGTCAGCAGACCTTAGCCTGTCTGGGGCTGCCCGAAGACGCGCGCTATTTTCTGTACGCCGCCAGCGCCATCGCCTTGACCCCTGAAGAACCCCAACTGTTGGCGGAGATGGCGCGCCGGATGCAGCAAGACCCGGAACTCAAGTCGTACTGGCTGGTGGTGCGCCATCACCCGCAGGATACGCTGGAACGCTGGCGGATGCTTCAGAGTTACGAGAACGTGGTGCTGTCGTCCCCGTGGAGCACCCAGCCCGACGAACATGATTGGACGCTGCCTGTGCCGGAGGATCAAACCCGGCTGGTGAGTTCGCTGCTGTACGCCGAAGCCTGCCTCAACATCGCCTCGACCACCACCCTCGACGCGGCAATTCTGGATAAACCCGCCATCGGGATTCGCTTCGATCACGAACTGGACGCGCCGCACGACAATCTTTACGAGGAATACGACACCACCCACTACAAGCCGCTGGTGGAGAGCGGCGGCGTTTGGGTGGCTCGCTCGTGGAGCGAGCTGCTGACTTATTTACGCCGCGCCGCCCAAACCCCGGAGTATAGTCGAGAAGAACGCCAGCGCATGGTGGCGCAGGAATGTGGGATTGTCGATGGTCACGCAGCGAAGCGCGTCGTGGAAGCATTGTGCAGGCTGCTGGATCACGCAAGCGCCTGAACCCATAGGTCAGCGAATGAATGTGATCTCAAAGCTCGAACCGCCGATTATGGCGCTGATAGCGTGATGCCAACCGTCTCGATTGCTTTACCCACCTACAATCGGGCGTATTTGCTTCCCTCCGTCCTCAAAACCATTCTCGATCAGGATTACCGGGATTTTGAGCTGGTGATCGTGGACGACGGCTCGACCGATAACACGGCGCAGGTGCTCCAAGACCTGCACGACCCGCGCATCCGCTACCTGCCGCTGCCGCAGAACATGGGGATCGGCTACGCCCGCAATCACGGCTTGCAGGTGGCGCAGGGGAAATATCTTGCCTTTGCCGATTCGGACGATCCGTGGCTGCCGGGCAAGCTGAGCCGCGAAGTCTCGATCATGGAGCAGCATCCCGAAATCGACGCGCTGTTTACCAACTACCTGAACATCAACGAGATCGACGGCTCGCGCGTTCAAGGCTTCACCCGCTGCCGCACCGCCATGAGCCGGGTCGATTATCATCGCACGGCGGAAGGCATCGCTGTCGTGGATCGTGGGCTGGACATTGGCATCCTTGAGCGCCTGTTCATCCACCTGCCCACGCTGATCGGTCGGCGCGAAAACACCGAAAAGTACGGCGGCTTCACGCCTACCCTGCGGGGCGCCGAAGACTTAGAGTTCCATTGGCGCTATGCTTTTCTGGGGGCGCAGTTCGCCTTCATCGACGACGTGACCATCGAGCGCCATCGAAACGAGACCAGTGTGACCGCTGCACCCATCCGCAACATGCAGTACATTCTCGCCGCGCTGCTGGTCTGCTTGCAGCTTTCGCGGGAACACCATCGCCCGGATCGCCAGCCCTATCTTTATCGTGCGATCATCCGCGCCTATCGCAACTTGATTCGATCCTATGGGCTAGAGGGGCAGCGTTCGATGGCGCTCAAGATGTTTCAGGAAAGCCTCCCCTACGGGCTTTCGCCCCGTAACGCGCTGTTCACTGGGGCGGCGATCCTCGGTCCGTCCTCCCTGCGCCTGCTGCACAAGCTGCGCCAAGCCGCGCCCGCATGATCGTCCTGAACATGGAGCGTTTCAGCCAATATGCCTTCCAAATCCGCACCTCGCATTTTCATGGTGACGCCTCACTTCTACCCGTATATCGGCGGCGCCGAGCGGCAGGTTCAGCGCGTCTCCGAGCTGCTGATCAAGACGCATGGGCGCAGCGTCGAAGTCATCACCCGGCGTCACAGCCCGCTGCTGCCGGAAGATCCCGGCGCGCGAAACCATCGACGGCATCCCGGTGGTGCGGGTGAACTCGTCTGCGCCCGGCAAATTCGCGTCGCTGGCGTTCCTGATCAACAGCATGGCGTATCTGGGGCGCAGCGGGCGCAAGGGCATTTATCACGCGCATGGGGTGGGCACGCAGGCGTGGATCGCGCTGTTCGCCCGCACCCTCTACCGGGGGCGCTGGGTGGTGAAGCTGCGCATCGGCGCTATCACCTACCGCAAGCTGCTGGAATCGCCCAATTTGTGGGCGCGGCGCAGCTTCCTGTTCTTGGTGCGCTCTGCTGACCGTGTTATCGTTGTGAACAGGGAAATGGTGGGCTTCCTCGCCGGGCTTGGGGCTGCCCGCCGAGCGGATCGTGCTGGTGCCCAACGGGGTGGCGGCGGAGAACTTCACCCGCGTCCCGCCCGCGCAAAAGCTGGAAATGCGCCGCGCGCTCGGCTTGCCCGCCGACAAGCAGATTTTTCTCTACGTCGGGCGGCTCAAGCTGGAAACCAAAGACCTCGACACCCTGATTCGCGCGTGGGCAGCGCTCGACCCCGAATTACGCCAGCAAGGTCATCTGGTGATCGTGGGCGATGGTCAGGATCGCGCTACACTGGAACGGTTGGCGGCGGAGCTTCAGGTGGGCGACACGGTGCGCTTCGCGGGCGAAACCCAGACGCCGCTGGACTATTACCGCGCGGTCGGATGTGTTCACGCTGCCCTCGCGCGACGAAGGGCTGTCTAACGCCCTGCTGGAAGCCATGTCCTGCGAGCTTCCGGTGATCACCGCGCGGGTCGCGGGCGCGCTCGACATCGTGGAGGAGGGAATCAGCGGCTTCGCCTACGATCCCGAGGACGTGCCCCAGTTGGCGCACGCCTTCCGCCAGATGTTCGACTGCGCGGATCAATGGGATGCGATGGGCAGTCACGGGCGGCAGACGGTGGTCGAGTACGCCGACCTGAAAACCATCGCGGGCAAGCTCGACCAACTCTACCGCGAACTGGCAGAAAGTTAGTGACACGGGGATGACACACCGGGTATTAGTGACCGGGGCAACCGGATTTGTCGGTCAGGCGGTGGTGAGCGCGCTTCAGCAAGCGGGCGAGAGCGTCCGCAAGGCGGTGCGCGAGCTTACGCCGGGACCGCCCGATCAGGTGGCGGTGGGCGACGTGGGCGATCTGCCGGATTGGTCGGCGGCGCTCGACGGCATCGACGCCGTGATCCACTTGGCGGCGCGGGTTCACGTGATGCACGAGACCGCCGAGGACGCGCTCGCCGCCAACCGGCGCATCAACACCGCCGCGACCGCGCACCTCGCCGAGAGCGCCGCCCGTCTGGGCGTTCGGCGCTTTGTGTACGTCAGTTCGATCAAGGTCAACGGCGAGGGCGCGGAGCCGTCCCGCGCGCCGGTTTACACCGAAGCCAGCGCGCCCGCCCCCCTCGACGCCTACGGCATCTCCAAGTGGGAAGCCGAGCAGCGGCTCTGGGAGATCAGCGCGAGAACTGGCATGGAGATGGCGATCATCCGCCCGCCGCTGGTCTACGGCGCGGGCGTCAAGGCGAACTTTCTGCGGCTGATCCGGCTGGCGGATCGCGGAATCCCGCTGCCGCTGGGTCGCGTGGACAACCGCCGCAGTATGATCTACGTCGAGAACCTCGCCGATTTCATCGCCACCTGCGCCGCCCATCCGCAGGCGGCGAATCAGCTTTTTCTGATCGACGATCAGGAAGCGGTCTCCACCAAGTCGCTGGTGACCATGCTGGCGCGGCTGCTGGGCAAATCCGCGATGCTGATTCCGGTTCCGGTAGCGTGGATGCGCCTTGCTGCCCAGTTGACCGGGCGCGAGGCGACTATCAGCCGCTTGGTCGACTCGCTGGTGATCGACTCCAGCAAGGCGAGTCGACTGTTGGGCTGGAAGCCGCCCTTTGCCTTCGAAGCAGGCATCCGCCGCACGGTGACGTGGTACCGAAGTGACGCGGGGCACTCGACCGATGATCGCGGTGTCAGGCAGAAAGGCTAGGCTCTTGGTCAACCCTCAACTGATGGGCCCCGTGTTTATCATCGGCGAAAAGCGCAGCGGAACCAAGCTGCTCCGCAATACGCTCAACCGAAATCCCGAAATTGCGATTCTGCCCTGCGAAACCAACTTTCTGCCCTTTTTCATCCAAAAATACGGCGAAGCGCCGCCGTTCGACGACGAAGTGACCTACCGTCGCTTTTACGCGGAGTTCCTGAACACCGAATTTTCGCGCTGGTATCGGGAGTTTCTGAAAACCAAATATACCATGCCCTACAGCGTGCTCGAAGCCGTCCCGGATAAGCGCAGTTGGCAGGACGTGTTCTCGGCAGTCGCGCTCGCGCACATCTATTTTCACAGCCCGCCCGACATCAAGGTCTGGGGCGATAAATCGCCGCATTACACCTATCACACCGACCTGCTCTACGACCTGTTCCCGCAGTCCAAGCTGGTACACATCGTTCGAGACCCGCGCGCCGTCAGCCTCTCGCATCAAGCCTCCTTCGGCACCAGCATGTACCGCGCCGCCGATCACTGGGCGACTGCGCTCCAAGCCATCGCCGACGCGCGCGCCCGCTACCGCCCGGATCGCTATCTCGAAATCCGCTTTGAGGACTTGGTGCAGCAGCCGGAGGACACCCTCACCACCGTGTGTCAGTTCTTGAACCGCCAATTCGACCCGGCGATGCTGGAAATCATCCACCCGGAGAACTTGGGCAGCGCGCGCGGCAAAACCGTCATCGTCTCGTCGAATGTGCAAAGCTACTCGAAGCTCGCTCCCAATCAGGTCAAGCGGATCGAGGAAATCACGTTCCCGACTGCCGAAGCCTACGGCTACGTCCCCGAATATGCGACCCGTCACCAGCCGCTCAGCCGCGCGGCGATGGCGGCGCTGACGCTTGCCGACTACGCCCAGAATTTGGCGCGCTACGCGAGGTCAAAAGGACTCAAAGGCGTCCGCCACGTCATCAACCAGAAGCGCCTGACGAGTGTGAAATAATGCGGATTCTCTACATCCTCAATCACCTCGCCGAAGGCGGCGCCGCGACCGTCACGCTGGAATGGCTGCGCTACCTGCACCAGACCGATCACCAGATCGAGGTCTGCACCATTTACGCGAAGGGTCGCTTGGCGGGCGAACTCGAACAACTCGGCATCCCGATCCACGACCTCAACCTGAGTCCCGGTTTCACGTCCGGCAATCCGCAGCGCAAGTACGACCCGCGCGCCATCTTGATGCTCGCCTCGCTGATTCGGCGCGGTCACTACGATGTCGTTCACGTGCAGAACTTCCCCGCCAGCCTGCTCTCCGCCTGCGCCTCGCTGCTGGCGCCGGGAGCCTGCTACGTGTTCACCGAACACAATGCCTTCAATCATCGGCGCGAACACCGCATCTTCAAGCTGCTGGATCGCTTCATCTATTCGCGCTATCAGGCCATCACTGGCGTGAGCCAATCGGTGATCGACGAGCTGGTGAAGTGGCTGCCCGCCACCGCGAACAAGACCGTGACCATCCCCAACGGGATCGACCCCCGGCGCTTCAAGATCGAGGACGCCGCCGCCCGGTCGCAAATTCGCGCCTCACTGGGGCTGACCCCGGATCAGACCGCCATCCTGTTCGGCGGGCGCTTCGAGTACGTCAAGGGGCTAGACTTGCTGATCGCGTCGCTGGCGCAGGTCAAAAGCGACCGCGCCAGCTACCGGGTGCTGCTCGCCGGGGACGGCAAGCTTCAGGCGGAGGTGCGCGAACAGGTGCGGCAGGCGAATCTGGAGGACGTAGTTTCGTTTCTCGGCTTTCGCAGCGACATGGATCGCCTGCTCAGCGTGGTTGATGTCGTGGTGCTGCCTTCTCGCTGGGAAGGACTCCCGATGATTCTGCTGGAAGCGATGGCGGCGGGCAGAGCCGTAGTTGCCACCTCGGTCGGCGGCACCCCGGAGATCGTCGTCCACCAAAAGACCGGGCTGCTGGTCGCGCCCGAAGACGCCGCTGCGCTGGCGCGTGAGCTGGATCGGGTGATTGAATCGCCTGACTTGCGCCAGCAGTTGGGACAGTCCGCTTTCGCCACCATTTCCGAGGCGTATTCCATCCAGCGCTGCGGGCGCCAGCTTCTCGACGTGTATTCGGCGTGCGCCGCGCCTTCGTTTTCAACCTGACCGATATATAATCCCTGATCGCTGAATAAGGAGAAGGGTCGTGTCCGATACGGCGACAAATGCTTTGCCCGTGATTCTCTACATTGGCGGCTACGTGCGGAGCGGCACCACTATCACCGACATGCTGCTGGGCATGAACGGGGCCACCTGCGCGACCGGAGAAGTCCACCTGATTTTTCGGGCGATCAACCAGAGCGGGCACGATGCGCTTTGCTCCTGTGGCTTGAGTTTGAGAGACGAATGCCCGTTCTGGTCGAAGGTTCTCGCCCAGTTTCAGGCGGAGCTGCCCAACATCAGTTTGAAGCGCGCGGCTTTCGTCACTCACAAAGTCGAAACCTTTCCTGACCGATGGATCGGCGGACGCCGCTATCTTTCGGAATACAACGACATCTGGCGGGTGATGCTGAGCAGCATCGCGCGGGTCAGCGGAGCGTCGATGATCGTCGATTCGTCCAAGACCGGGCGCGGCAGCCTCTACCGCCCGATCACGCTAGCAGCCAGCGGCTACGACGTTCGCGTCCTGCACATGGTGCGCGACCCGCGCGCCGTCACCAACTCCAAGCTGCACGGCGCGGTCTTTGTCGGCAGGCTGAACCAGCAGAATTCCGGCTTGGGCTACGCGATCAAAACCGGCTTAAGCTGGAGCATCACCAATCTGGCGACCAGCAGCCTCTCGTGGAACGGCAAGCTCTCGGTCTATCGGGTTCGTTACGAGGATTTCATCGGTCAGCCGGTCGAGACCCTACGAAATATCGAGCGCGCGCTCAAGATTGACCTCACCCAGTCGATCCGGTGTATCGAGCAGGACGATTTCATTCAGCCGGGGCATCTGGCATCCGGGAACGACATTCGCAAGCGGGGTCCGCTTCAATTACGCCCGCAGCCGGAGAAGTGGCGAACCGGGCTGTCCTCGCTGGCGAAGCTGGGCGTCATGGTCAGTTGGCCCGTAGCGCGGTATTATGGCTATCAACTCACGCACTAACCATGTCAAGGGGATAGGACACACCATCCGGTACTTTTGCGCCGGAGACTGCCCCCTGCTGGCGTCAAGAACGGCGATGATTGGACGAGAATAAGCGGTGATCAAGCAAAACCCATCGGATCGAGCGAAACCGACTATCTGGATCGTCATCGGCGACTATTATCCCAGCTTCTCCGGCGCGGCGATTCAGGCACAGGAGATTTACTCCGGCTTAGTCCGGCAGGGCTTTCCCGTCACCGTCTTGACGCTGGCGCATCACGCTTCCACCGGGCTTCGGCAAAACCAGAAGGACGGCATCTCGATCCGCTATTTCCCGGTCCTACAGGAGCGGAACTGGTCGCGGCTGCGAGCGGTTCCCTTCGTTCAAAAGCTGTTCGAGTACGCGACCTTGCAGTTGATCGACCTGATTTTCTCGGTGCAGGCGGCGCTCTGGATTTGGAATCGCGGTCAGCGCGGCGATATTCTCCAAGTCATTTCCCTGAAACCGCTCTGGCTGCTGATCCTGCTGGCGGGGCGCAGACACCCCATGCGCGGCTTCATTCAGATGACCCTGATGAATTCGGATGACCCCAGTTGGATCAAGCAGCGCCGGGACAAGCTCGCCGTCTGGATGAGCCTGAACTTTTTTCGACAAGCGGAAATGTCGGTGGGCTGTTCCAGCGGGCAGGTGGACAGCTATCTGCGCGCCTCGCTCGACCCGCACAAGGTCATGCGGATTCCGGCGGGGATTGATGTCTCGAAGTTTTACATCCCCACGCCCGCCCAGCGAGTCAGCCGTCCGTGAGCAGTTGGGGCTGAAGCCGGACACGCAGTATATTGTGTTTGTCGGGTCAGCACACTTGAGGAAAGGCATCGACATCCTGATCGATGCGTTTCTCTTGGTTCACCAAGTCCTGCCGGAAGTCGAGCTGCTGGTGGTCGGACCGAGCGATTTCAGCCACGCCCCCGAAGTACGCGACAAGTACGGAAAGGTGATCGCCGACGCGCAGCAGCGGATCGCCGAGGCGGGCTGCACGTCGCTGGTGCATTGGGTCGGCGTGGTGGAAAATCCGCAGGATTACATGCGCGCCGCCAATGTTTTCTGTTTGCCCACCCGGCGCGAAGGCTTCGGCATTGTGATCGCGGAAGCGATGGCGACCGGGCTTCCGGTGGTGGTCGCCAAGCTGGACGGGATCACCACCGATATTGTGCGTGCTGCCGACGAAGGCAAGCTCATCGACGACTACGACCCGGAACGATATGCCCAAGCCCTGCTGCAACTGCTGAAAAACCCGCAGGAAGCCGCCGCCATCGGCGAAATGGGCAGAAAACACGTCGAAAGCGAATTCGACCTGCAAACCGTGACTCGTCAATTTGCGACCCTTTACTTGAACGGAAATCAGGCTTCCAATTGAGCATGTGACGCCAGAGTGATAACTGAATTGCAGTCCTATGAATGCGATGAAATCCAACCCCTATAAGCTGTCCACCATCCTGCTGACCATCTACGTCGCTTCCATCGTGGTGCTGTCAGAGTCGTCTCTGGAAGCGGCAAACCTCTCGCAGGCGATTGGCTTCCTGCTTGCCGGGGTCTTCCTATTTGAGTTCTTCATCAGTCACCAGCGGATCGTTCAATTTCCGCGTGAATTTGCCGGGTTCATCGCCCTCTTGATTTGGATCATGTTGGGCGTCTTCTGGGCAATCGATCCATCGGTGGTGTTGCAGACCACCGTCACCATGGTGCAGTTGATCGGGTTGAGCCTGATCATGTTCAACATCACGCTTGCCCTCAAGAGTCTGATGCCGTTTATTATCGGGACGGTGGGCGGTGTGCTGGTCGCCGTATACGAGGCAATCCGCGAGAACAATTTTGACATCGCAGGCAGCACGATTAACTACGTCCGGGTCGGCAGCCTGCTTTCGAATCCGAATACCTACGGCGTCGCCTTAGGCGTGGGGATCATGGCGGCGCTCTACTGGATGCAGCGCACCAAGAATCGCTGGGGCAGACTCGTGTTTGCTGCCCTGATGCTGCTGTTCGCCTACCACATCGTCTTTTTTACCGGCTCCCGTAAAGCCATCCTCTCGCTTCCCGTGATTCTCATCTCTTACGTCGGGCTGTATTATTCGGTCGTCAGGCGATCCTTTTCCTTAAAAACCGTGTCGGCAGTGCTGCTGGTCATGGTGATGACCTTCACGCTGGGCAATACCATCTTAGACCTGTCGCCCTACGCAGACCGTTTCGACCTCCAAGACTCCGGCAGCTTCCTGAGCCGCGCTGCCTACATCCGAATTGGGATCTCCTTTTGGGTCGACAACCCCTTTATCGGTTATGGCGCGAAGCATTATCAAATTCTGGAAGGGGAAACTTACGCCCACAACAACTACGTTCAAATGTTGGTGGACGTGGGCTTGATCGGCACGATCTTCTACTACAGCTTCTACTATTTCACGCTCAGAACCTATCTCAAAAAGCTCGCGCTGCATCAGGAAAGAGATTTTCGTATCCGCGCTGCGTGGGCAATCACCTATCTGCTGCTGCTGCTGTTCTGGGATGTGGGCGTAGTGACCTACTACAACAAATTCCAGTGGCTCTCCTTGACGGCAATCGTCTCGATCCCGTATATGTTCAGCGAGACTCCGGTCATTGAAGCGCCTGAGGCGGCGAGTTTACCTGATCCACGTGCAGAGATGCGCTAACCGGCACCGGGCAAGGATGGATTGACTGCCCGCGCCGACACATCTGCGCTTTCTACAGCTTCGGATTATTTCGCTCTCAGTGTCTGCTGACAAACCCCATTGCGCCTGAAGCCTGCACCACAGGGTGAATTCGCGTCACTCGAGGGAACGGGCGTCGCCTTGCGCCTATACTGGCGCTGCAAAAGCGCTTATACTGACGGTTCTTGGTTGGTGCAAATTCAAGCTTGGCAATCATGCAAAAACTGCTGGTCACTGGCTCTAACGGACTCATCGGTTCGGAAGTAGTCGCCCATTTTCACGCGCGCGGCTGGGAGGTTCACGGCGTCGATAACAACATGCGGGCTGACTTTTTCGGCGCGCCCGGCGATACCCGCTGGAATCAGCGGCGGCTCGAAGCCACGCTCGGAAAGCGCTTCACCCATCACGAACTCGACATTCGGGATCGACCGGGCGTGCTGGAGCTGCTGGCGCAGCTTCAGCCTGATCTGATCGTCCATGCCGCCGCGCAGCCCAGCCACGACCTCGCCGCCCGCCGCCCCTTCGACGACTTCGACGTGAACGCGGTCGGCAGCTTCAACCTGCTGGAAGCGACCCATCGGCACGCGCCCGACGCCGTGTTCATCTACATGTCCACCAACAAGGTCTATGGCGACTCGCCCAATGAACTGCCGCTGATCGAGCAGGAAACCCGCTGGGACTACGCCGATCCCGCTGACTACGACGGCATCGACGAGGACTGCCGCATCGACCAGTCGAAACATTCGATCTTCGGCGCGTCCAAAGTCGCCGCCGACGTGATGGTGCAGGAATACGGGCGTTACTTCGGCATGAAAACCTGCTGTCTGCGCGGCGGCTGCCTCACCGGACCCAATCACTCCGGCGTGGAGCTGCACGGTTTCCTGAGCTATCTGGTCAAGGTCAACCTGAGCGGCGGCGTCTACAAAATCTACGGCTACAAGGGCAAGCAGGTGCGCGACAACATCCACGCCCACGACGTTGCCCGCTTCATGGAGTGTTTCTACGCCGCCCCGCGTTCCGGCGAGGTCTACAACCTCGGCGGCGGGCGCGGCAACTCGATTTCGATCCTCGAAGCCTTCCGCAAAGTCGAGGGCATCACCGGCAAGCCCATGCGCTACCAGTACCTCGACCAGAACCGGGAAGGCGACCACATCTGCTACATCTCCAACCTGGGCAAGATGCGCGCGCACTATCCGGCGTGGGACATCAGCGTTTCGCTGGACACCATCTTCGAGGAGCTGGTGGGCGGCTGGCAGCGCCGCGAGGCTTAATGTAGAGGCGAGGCGTGCCTCGCCTCTAGGAAAATCTGCAACCACCGCCATTCGCTGGCAGATCGCCCTACTCCGCCAGCGGCGGCACCCGCAGCCGCTCCCCGTTCACTTCGACCAAGAAGGTTCCGTCGGCTTCCCAGCCCGCCTGACCGACAGCCGGGAACTGGCTCACGTCCGCCGCGCCGCCCGAATACGCCATGCAGATCAAGTCGTGGGTGGGCGCGCGCAGCGGCTCGCGCAGCGCCGCGATCAGGTTGAAGCCGCAGACGCTGTTCGGGCTGCCGGGGATCACCTGCGCGTTCGCAGAATAGCCCGCCACTGGGGCGATTCCCACACCCTCGCCGCGAAACTCCGCGAACGTCCAGCCGCCCGCCGCCCGAATCTCCGGCACCGCGCCCGCGTCGTAGCCGAGCGGCGCGCTGGCTTCTTCCGCCGTGACCGACTCGCGCCGCCGCGTCCAGCCTGATCCGGTGTGCGCGCAGGTGAAGCTCGCCCAGCGGGATCACGGTGGTATCGACCACGTGTTCGTGACCGTTCAAGCGGATCGGGTAGCGCATTCGCAGCCAGCCGCTCTCGCCCACCGCGTAGGCGAGATTGCGCTCCCGCTGCGCGCGGACGCCGGCTTCGCTCAGGCACAGGCAGCTATCCATGCCCGGCTGACCGCCGTCCAGCCCCACGTTGTAGGGATGCCGCGAGCTGTAGACCAGCTTGGCGTATTTGCTCCCGTACCCGGCTTTGAGGCTCCCGGCGTTATAGCGCTGCACCTGTCCGCCGCTCGCCGTGACCACCCAGCCCGGCTGCGGGAACACCTTCAGATAGTCGCCCTGCTCGCTGGGCAGCGGTACATCCTCCGCCGTCCAGAACGGATCGTCGTCGGTCAAGCCCCACAAGCCGCTGAACGCCTGAATCGCCCAGTAGGGCGCGCCGGTCGAGATGTAGCGCTCGATCACCTCCGGGCTGCCGGTCGCCGTGAGCGACTGGCGCAGCGTGCCGTCCGGTCGCACCGCCCCGCGATCCACGTACCAGCGGATGTGCTTGGCGACCAGCCGCCGCAGCATCCCCACCGGATGATCCCATAAGCCGAGCTTGTACGCCCACACCGCCGCGCCCAGCCGACAGAATTTGTACGCCGGGCTGCGCCCGAACTCGCTGTACGCACCGTCCGCCCCGAAGAAATAGGGATAGTGCCCCATCCACGCGCGAATCCGGCTGAGCAGTTCGTCCCGCCGCGCCGGATCGAACCCGCCGTCCATCTGCGCCCACGCCATCACGTGCATGGCGAACACCCACGTGTTGTAATCGTCGAAGGCGTAAGTGCCGCGCGTCTCGCCGTCGTCGTACCAGCCGTCGCCGCAGTACGCCCCATCCAAATAGTCGTACATGACTTCTTGCGCGATGCTCGGATCGTATTCCTCGCCCAGCAGCTTGCGCGCGGTGTGATTCAGCACCCAGAACAGCGACCAGTTGTTGCCCCAGCGCGACGGCTTGCGCCCGAATTTGTCCAGAAAGCCGATCACGTTGCGGCGCTGGTCGTCGCTCATGCGCGCCCAGATGCGGTCGCGGGTCTGCCACAGCGCAAAGGCGACCTGCGCCGTCTCCACCGTCCGCTGATCCCAGTCGTCGCGGTAGCGCCCTCTGCCCCAGTAACCCAGCGACGCGGGATCGCAGCCGTTGACCAGCGCGCGGGTGGTCAGCGCCTCCAGATCGTAGCTTCTGCCCCTCCACTCCACCGCCGCCGGGCGATCCGGGTAGCTGAGCCAGCTTCCCAAGCCCCACAACATCCGGGTGACGCCCTCGAACGAGCCGCCCGCGTCGGCATAGTTGGGCACGCCGTCCATCCACGTGCGCGCGCCGCTGGCGTCGAGGCTGTTCGCCCAGCCCGCCGCGAGCCATGCCCACAGATCAAGCGCCTCGGCGCGGGTAAAGGGGATGTAAGTGTCTTCCATGATTTGCCCTCACAGTGTAAGTAGTCAACAACGCTAATTGGAATCCGGGACGGACGCGCGCCTTTTCTTCCTGTAGGGGCGGGTCTGAGACCCGCCCCTACGAGAACCCATCGTGCATGTAGGGGCGCAGCGTGCTGCGCCCGTTCTCCGTCTTTAATTGTTAAGCAGGCTCAAGACCGCCGGAGGCTTTGACCTGCTTTGTTGCAAAGATGTTTGCAGCAGAGCAGGGATGTCCCTCCGCCAAAGTGCATACGGCGCGCCCCTGATTGTCTCCCAATTCTAGGCGCGGAACAAGCCGATGGGCGCGGGCGAGAAATTGGGGAACACGTCGCTGACTGCCGCGTTGTTGAGCCGAACCCGCAGCAGTTCCGCCAGCACGTCGCGGTAATCGGTGGTGATGGCGAGGTCTTCGCCCCGGTCGAGCGCGCCCGCGTCCAAGCCGGGCCAGCGAGTCACCACCCCGCTCTGGTCGAGGCTGCCGCTCATGACCAGCAGCGCGCTCCCGTGACCGTGATCGGTGCCGCCGCCGCCGTTCTCATGCACCCGCCGCCCAAACTCCGACATCACCACCACCGAAACCCGTCGCATGTCCTCGCCCATGTCGGTGTGGAACGCCGCCAGCCCGTTGGCAAGCTGAGCCATCAACTGCGCCTGCTGCCCCTGAACCCCGCCTTGATTCACGTGGGTGTCCCAGCCGCCCAGATCGATGCAGGCGGCTTCCAACCCCAAGTCGGCGCGGATCAGCGCGGCGGTTTGGCGCAGCGCCAGCGCAAAATCATCCTCTGGATAGACCGCGCCGTTCTTCGGTTGATAGCTTTGATAGCTCACGCGGGCGAGAATCTGGATCGCCGCCTGCGTCGCGTCCGCCGACGCGCTCAGCGAGTTGCTTTGCAGCGAGTACAGGCGGTTGAGCGAGGTGAGCATCTGCGCGGCGATCCGCTCATCGCCGCTGAGGTGATAATCGACAATCGACCGCACCGCAACCGGCGAAATCGAGCCATGCAGCGCCGCCTGAACCGAGGTTCCCCAGCCCACCGCGCGAATCGGCGAGCTGTTCCCGGTGTTGAGCGTCGCCAGATGCCGCCCGATCCAGCCGGACGCCAGCGTCGTCTCGCCGGGTGTCCCGCGCTCCATGTAGTCCATCGCCTCGAAGTGCGAGCGGGTCTCGTCGGGCGATCCGGCGGCTTGCACGGCGGCGAAATCGCCCCCCTGAAAGATCGGCAGCAGCGGTGCCAGCGCCGGGTGCAGCCCGAAAAAGCCATCCAGATCGAGGACTTTGCCGTCCGCGTGGTGATCGTCAGGGCGCGGGATGGCGAGCTTGGGGCGCGCGGCGTAGTAGGCGTCCTCGGCATAAGGCACGATCATGTTGAGCATGTCGGCAGCGCCGCGCAGAAAAATCGACACCAGCACGTCGCCGCGCGTGCCCATCTGCGCCGACGCAAATGCCAGACGCGGCATCCAGCTTGGCAGCGCCGCCTGCGCCGCTGTCGCCGAGAGTGCCGCCGCGCTGCCGCGAAGCACCTCGCGGCGCGAGAATTTCGTAGTCATAGCCGTTCGCTCCCGCAATCTAACGATACTGGAACGCCGGGGAGGACAGCAGCAGCGCCGTCCCCGCCGCGACCTGTGTCGGCAGGTCGTCACTGGTCGAATGCGCGAAATCGACCACGACCTGCTGCTCCGCGCTGGTGAGCGCCCGCCCCAACAGATAGGTGCCCATGAATGCCAGCACGTCGTCGGTGCGCATCTCCACCTGATGCGCCTGCATCAGGTCAAGGATCGGCGCGAAATCCATCTGCGCGCCGGGAAGCTGGTTGCTGACCGCCGCCAGCGCGAAATTCCAGCGCATCAGCAGCCCGTCCAGCCACTCATCTTGCGTATCCGGGTAGCCGTTGGGCGTGGGCCATTCGAACGGCACCTGACCTAATCCATCGAGCGTGTTGGTGATCGCGCGCACAAAGCGCTCGTCGTTGACGACGCGGACGTTGAGCGCGCGCATCACGCTGATCACGTACTCGAACGGCTGCTTGAACTTGGGCGGCGCGCCCCAGAACTGATCCGACGCAAACAGCGCGGTCAAGATCGCATGGATGTCGCCGCCGCTGCGCCGATAGGTCGCGGTGAGCTGGTCGATCAACTCGGCGGGCGGTTCGTCGCTCACGAACCGCCGCGCGATCTTGGTGCTGATGAAGTGAGCGGTCGAGGGATGCCCCGCCAGCAGGTCGAGCACCTGCTCGCCGTCCTGCTCGCCGCCGCCCGCCGGGATGATCGTGCCCAACACCTGTTTCCCGCCGTCGTCGTGGATGTTCTGGCGAAAGCTGAAGTAGACGCTGCCGTCGCGGTTGTCGCGCGGGCGGCTGATCGACCAGCCAGTGAAGCAGCGCGCCACCTGCTTCACGTCGGTTTCGGTATAGCCGCCGTTCACGCTCAGCGTGTGCAGTTCCATCAACTCGCGCGCATAATTCTCGTTGGGAATGTCGAGCGTGCTTTCCGCGTTGTCGAGGAACACCAGCATCGCCGGGCTGTGCGCCGAGGCGTGCAGCAGCTTGCCGAAGCTGGTCATCGCGTTGGGGCGGATCACGTCGCGCTCGTCGTCCACTTTCAGGTAAACCACCCCCGATTTCTCGAGGTAGGTGTAGAAATGGTTGGAGAAAAACTGCGCCATGCGTTCCTGAAGCTGGCGCGTGGAAAAGGTCGCGTGGACGACCTGCGCCCCGGTCAAGCTGTGCCTCGCAGCGCCGCGCGGAGTCCCCTGCTTGCTCAGGACGCCGCCGTTCTGGTCGAGGATGTCTGAATAGGGCTGAAGCATCTGCTCGACCGCGCTGTCGTCGAGCGCTTCCGGCTGAAGCTGTTCGGCGATGAACGCTTGAGCGCCGATGCTGTGAACCCGGGTGAATAAGCCGGGTGTTACGCCAAAGGTCAGCCGGGCGATGGCATGGGATTCGGGAGTCGTGAGAGTGGGGGTAAGCGTCCCTTTCGGCAGCGCCGCGAGCGCGCCGATTAAGGGGGTGGCGGTAACGATGCCAACGCCGAACGTCTTGAGAAATTGACGCCGGTTCATGCAGCTATTTTCCTTGCTTTACGGACATTGATACCACAATGCAGCCAACATGTTATCAAAGTTATAGCGAAATGCAATTACTCTGTGACCTATATCCCCCGCATCAGCCGCCGGGCAAGCGTGCCTTTGTAGAGTTTATTTGAGAAATTTGACAGTCTTATAATTTCAAGATAAAGTGATGTTACCGATAACGTTATCGGTAACGGAATACATTTAGACGTAAATAGACGATTTTGACCACCATGAACAAGCCCCGTGTCACCATCGCTGATGTCGCCGAAAAAGCCAACGTCTCCAAGATGACGGTTTCGCGCGTCATCAACCACAAAGGCGAAATCAGCGAAGCCACCCGCCGCCGCATCCTTCAGGTGATGGACGAGCTGGACTATCGCCCCAACCAAATCGCCCGCAGCCTCGCCACCGACATGACCTTCCGCATCGGTATTCTGGTGCCCGCGCTCTCCAACCCTTACTTCGGCGAAATCATCGAAGGCTCGGAAAGCGTCTTTTGGGAGAATGACTATCACATCGTCCTCGGTCACAGCGGCGGCAAAGCCGCCCGCGAGCAGGCGGTGATGGAGATTTTCGAGGAGAACCGGGTCGACGGCATCATCGTCCTGAGTGGGCGCGGCTCGTTGGAAGTCACCACCGAAAACCTGAGCCACCAGCGCGCCGCCGTCGTGATCAACACGCGGGTTCAAGCCGGAGTCGCCGCGCGCCTTTACACCGACGAACACAAGACTATGGCGATGATCGTCAGCCACCTGATCAAGAACGGGCGGCGGCATCTGGGCTATTTCGGCATCGACGTGGATACCTACGCCACCATCGAACGGGCGCGCGGCTTCGAGCTGGCGCTGCAAAACGCCGGGCTGCCCTTCGACTCCTCGCTTCAGCTTTGTCTGGTGCCCGACGCTGAACCCGCCGTCCCCGAAGTAATCGGTGAAATGCTGAAAGCCGATCCGCAGCTAGATGGGCTGGTTTGCTTCAACAGCGGGTTTGCCGCCAAAGCCCTGATCGCCTGCGCTCACTGCGGTCGCCGCGTGCCCGACGACATCGCCGTCGTTGGCTACGACGATAATTTCATGGCAGAAATAACCACGCCGCCTTTGACCACTGCCGATTTGGTCATGCCCAAGCACGAAGTAGGCGCGATGGCGGCGCGTCTGCTGCTGGAGCGAATTCAGGATGGCATCACCGAACAGCCGGATGTCCTCCTTGAACATCGGCTCATTGTCCGCGACAGCGCTCCCTGAGCCTGCCTGAATCTCACACAGAAAGGGGGGATGGTTCAAGCACCAACAATTCGGGTCAGTTTGTCAATATTTCTTGGGAGTATAGACACATGAAAAACCTTCGTTTTGCCCTTCTTATGACCGCCGTGATGCTGATCGTATCCTCGGTCGCGTTCGCGCAGGGCATGACCTATCACGAAGCGCCCATGTTGACCGATCAGGTCAACGCCGGGACGCTGCCCCCGCTGGATCAGCGTCTGCCGACCGACCCGCTGGTGGTCACGCCGCTGGATAGCGTCGGGCAGTACGGCGGCACGTGGCACATGGGTTCGCGCGGTGTCGGCGACGACGCGGGCTTTACCCGCACCGTCGGCTATTACGGTCTCGTCCGCTGGAACATCGACTGGACCGAGATTATCCCGGATATGGCGGCGTCCTTTGACGTGAACGCCGACGCCACCGTGTTCACCTTCCACCTGCGTGAAGGCATGAAGTGGTCGGACGGTGAGCCGTTCACCGCTGACGACATTCTGTTCGCCGTCAACGACGAGTATCTGGACACCGACCTGTATCCGGCGCCCCCGGTGTGGTTGGTCTCCGGTGGCGAGCCGGTCACGGTGACAAAGTCTGACGACTACACCGTTACCTTTAGCTTCGCCGCCCCCAACGGTCTGTTCATGTCGCAGATGGCGACCCCCAACGCCGCTCTGATCACGGCGCAGCCCAAGCACTATCTGATGCAGTTCCACAATAAATACACCGATCAGGCGACCCTCGACGCGGAAGTGCAAGCCGCCGGGCTGGATAGCTGGGTCGATCTGTTCAGTCAGAAGGGCGGACTGCCCGCCGGGCGTCCGAATACGCTCTGGAACAATGCCGATCTGCCGACCGCCTATGCGTGGCACGTCGTCAATGCGCTTTCGCCGGATGCGACCCAACTGACGCTGGAACGCAACCCGTACTTCTACGCGGTCGATACCGATGGCAATCAGCTTCCCTACTTCGACGGCGTGAACTTCGCCATCGCCACTGACGCGCAAACGCTGGCGCTTAAAGGACTCAACGGCGAGTTCGACGTGCAGGATCGCCACATCGCCACCAATGCCAACCGCTCGGTGTTCTACGATGCGCAGCAGGCGGGCGATTTCCACTTCTACAACACCGTCCCCAGCAGCTCGAACGTGATGGTGCTCGCGCTCAACCTGACCAACCTCGACCCGCAGCACCGCGAAATCTACCAGAACAAGGATTTCCGCATCGGTCTGTCCGAAGCCATCAACCGCCAAGAAATCATCGACACCATCTACGTTGGGCAGGGGCAGCCCTATCAGGTCGGTCCGCGCCCACAGTCGCCGCTGTATAACGATCAGCTTGCCACCCAGTACACCGAGTACAACGTCGATGACGCCAATGCCGAACTCGACAAGGTGCTGCCCAACAAGGACGCCGACGGCTTCCGTCTGATGCCCGATGGCAATCGCCTGACCATTGCGATGGAAGCCATCACCTCGCTTCAGCCGGAGTGGCCCGACGATCTCCAACTAATTCAGCAGTACTGGAAAGCGGTCGGCGTCGACATGCAGTTGGTGGTGGAAGAGCGCACCGAATTCTATAACCGCAAAGCCGCCAACCAGCAGGACGCCAACGTGTGGGGCGGTGACGGCGGTCTGGAAGTCACGCTGGAGCCGCGCTGGTACTTCCCCTACTCCAACGAATCGAACTTCGCCGAGGCGTGGCAGTACTACTATAATGACCCCAGCGACGCTCGTGGCGAGGTGCCGCCGGATGCGGTCAAGCAGCAGATGGATTTGTACAATCAACTCAAGGCAACCGCCGCTCCCGACGCTCAAAACGCGCTGATGAGCCAAATTCTGCAAATCTCAGCCGATCAGTTCTACGTGATCGGTATCGCGCTGCCTGCCAACGGCTATGGCATCGTCAAGAACAACGTCCACAACGTGCCGGATACCATGCTCTCCGCTTGGCTGTACCCGAATCCGGGTCCAACCAACCCCTTCACCTACTATTTCGGTAATTAGCTCACCCTGTACGTCCGGCTGTGTCCCCTCTCACGAGGGGGCACAGCCGCAACAAGGGAAAATAGTATGTTACGTTTTATGATTAAACGGCTGATTTCGCTTGTCGCCACCCTGTTCGCCGTCTCAGTGGTCGCCTTCGCCATCATCGAGCTTCCGCCCGGCGATTTCCTGACTGCCTACATCGCCAATATCGCGGCGGACGGGCAGACCGCCAGCCAGCAGTTGGTGGACAGCCTGCGCGAGCAGTACGGGCTGGATCAGCCCGTCTACGTCCAGTACGCCAAGTGGATGAGCAACATCCTGCTCAAAGGCGACTTCGGTCAGTCCTTCGAGTGGAACCGCCCGGTCGAAGAAGTGGTCTGGAGCCGCATGGGGATGACGCTGGTGCTGTCCTTTGTGACCCTGATGATCACCTGGATGATTGCGCTGCCCATCGGCGTCTATTCCGCTGTTCGAGCAGTATTCGCCGGGTGATTACATAGCGACCCTGTTCGGCTTCATTGGCGTTGCCGTCCCCGACTTTTTGATCTCGCTGGTCTTGATGTATATCGCCTTCAAATACTTCAACCAGAGCGTTGGCGGGCTGTTCTCGCCGGAGTTCGAGAGCGCCGACTGGTCGTGGGCGAAACTGCTCGATCTGCTCAGCCATCTGTGGATTCCCGTGATTATCATCGGCTTGAGCGGAACCGCCGCCCTAATCCGCATCATGCGCGCGAATTTGCTGGACGAGCTGCGCAAGCCCTACGTGATCGCCGCTCGTGCGCGCGGGCTTCCCGAATGGAAAGTCATCATGAAATACCCGGTGAAGGTGGCGCTGAATCCGTTTATCAGCACCGTGGGATGGGTGCTGCCGGGGCTGGTATCCGGCTCGATCATCGTATCAGTGGTGCTGAGCCTTCCCACCGTGGGTCCCCTGCTCTTACGCTCGCTTTTATCGCAGGATATGTACCTAGCGGGAGCGTTTATCCTCCTGCTCAGCGTCTTGACCATGGTCGGCACGCTGGTTTCCGATCTGCTGCTCGCATTGGTCGACCCGCGCATTCGCTATACCTGAGTTGAAAGCGGTGAAAAATGGCACTTGAACACAACGAATCCGAGCCGCTGGTTCCCGCCGATCTGATCGATCAGCCCGCGCTCGGCGATGTCGAAGTCCCAATTCCGCACGGCGACAGCCGCGCGCTGGTCGCCTCGCAGTGGCAGTTGATCTGGTGGCGCTTCCGGCGGCACAAGCTGGCGCTCGTCAGCGGAATCGTCGTGGTGCTCATCTACCTGATCGTCCTGTTCGCCGAGTTCCTCGCGCCGTATGATCCCGCCGATTACATGGCACGCTACACCTACGCGCCGCCGCAGCCCATCCACCTGATTGACACCGATAACGGTCAGATCGAGATCAACCCCTTCGTCAACGACTACAAAGTCACCATTGACCCGGTTGCCCTGCGCCGAACCTTCGAGGTCGACCCGGATACGAAAGTCCCGGTGCGTTTCTTCGTGCATACGTGGTCTTATAAGCTGTTCGGCATCATCCCGACCGACATTCACCTGTTTGGTCCCGTGAATACCACCGACCGCATTTACGTGCTGGGCGCGGACGCTATCGGGCGCGACGTACTCAGCCGCATGATCTACGGCACCCGCGTTTCGATGACCATCGGCTTGGTCGGCGTGGCGATCAGTCTGGTGCTGGGCATCTTTCTGGGCGGCATTTCCGGCTACTTCGGCGGCGCTATCGACAATTTCATCCAGCGCTTCATCGACTTCCTGCGCTCGCTGCCCACCATCCCCTTGTGGTTAGGCTTGGCGGCGGCGCTGCCCATCGCATGGGGACCGCTGCAAATCTACTTCGCCATCACCATCATCCTGTCCTTCATCGGCTGGACGGCGCTGGCGCGGGTGGTGCGCGGGCGATTCTTATCGCTGCGCACCGAAGATTTCGTGATGGCGGCTCGGCTGGATGGCGCCAGCCAGATTCGCATTATCTTCGAGCACATGCTCCCGGCTTTCTACAGCCACATTATCGCCTCGATCACGCTGGCGATTCCGGGCATGATCCTCGCCGAGACCGCGCTCAGCTTCCTCGGCTTGGGCTTGCGCCCGCCGGTGGTGAGTTGGGGCGTGCTGCTCCAAGACGCCCAGAACGTCCGCGCCGTCGCCGCCGCTCCGTGGCTGCTGACCCCGGCGTTGGGCGTGGTGGTTTCGGTGCTGGCGCTGAACTTCTTGGGTGATGGCTTGCGCGACGCCGCCGACCCGTATTCGCATTAATGGGCGAATGCTCGAAAAGGCGCAACCTGTAGGGGCGCAGCGCGCTGCGCCCCTACCAAACAAGTCTTATGTTGGACGAGTTGAACGGAAAACCTTTGTGGAAGATTACCTTTTACAGGTCAGCGATTTACGCACCTACTTTTATTTGCCGGAGGGAACCGTTCAAGCCGTCGATGGCGTAGACTTCACCCTGCGGCGCGGCTCTACCCTCGGCATCGTGGGCGAGAGCGGCTGCGGCAAGAGCGTTACCGCCTATTCCATCCTCAAGCTGATCACCAAGCCGGGGCGCATCGTCGCGGGCAGCATCCGTTACTACCGCGACGGCGAGGTGGTCGATCTGGCAGCCTTTGGCGATAACAGCCCCGAGCTGCGCGACGTGCGCGGCAAAGACATTTCCATGATCTTTCAGGAGCCGATGAACTCGCTCAGCCCGGTGCATACCATCGGCGAGCAGATCACCGAGGGCATGGTGCTGCATCTCGGTCTCAGCAAGCATGACGCGCTGGAACGCGCCATCGATCTGCTGGGCGAGGTCGGCATCCCCAAGCCCCGCGACCGGGTTCACGCCTACACCTTCCAGTTGAGCGGCGGGATGCGTCAGCGCGCCATGATTGCGGCGGCGCTGGCGTGCAGCCCCCGCCTGCTGATTGCCGACGAACCCACCACCGCGCTCGACGTGACCATGCAGGCGCAAATCCTCGACTTGCTGCGCCACATGCAGGAGCATTTCGGCATGGCGGTCATGCTCATCACCCACGATCTGGGCGTGGTCGCCGAGATGTGCGACGAAGTAGTGGTCATGTACTTGGGCGAGGTGGTCGAGCAGGCGCCGGTCGATCAACTGTTTCACGATCCGCTGCATCCGTACACGCAGGCGCTGCTCAAATCGGTGCCCCGGCTCGGCTACGGACGCGAGCAGCGCCTCAACCCGATTCGCGGCAGCGTCCCCGACCCGTTCACCCGACCGACCGGCTGTCCCTTTCACGAGCGCTGCGAGAAGCGCATCGCGGGCAAGTGCGAGGTCATCCATCCCAAGCTGACCCACCTGCCCGACGGTCGCACCGTGCGCTGCCTGCTGTACGAGGATCAGGCATCATGATAGCTGAAATCGAAACCAAAACGCCGCTGCTGGAAGTGATCGATCTCAAGAAATATTTCCCGATCCACAAGGGTGTGCTCAACCGTCATGTCGGCGACGTGAAAGCGGTGGACGGCGTGAGTTTTGAAATCTTCCCTCACGAAACCCTCGCGCTGGTCGGCGAAAGCGGCTGCGGCAAAACCACCATCGGGCGCTGCCTCGTCCGCGCTTACACCCTCACCGGCGGTCATCTGCGCTATCACGACGCAGGCAGCGTGGTCGATCTAGCCGGGCTGCGCGAGCGCGAATTGATCCCCTACCGCAGCGACATCCGCATGATCTTTCAAGACCCCTTCGCCTCGCTCAACCCGCGCATGACCGTGTTCAACATCATCGCCAACCCGCTCCGCATCCACAAAATGGGCAGGGGCAAAGAGTTGGAGGATCGGGTCGCGGCGTTGATGCGTCAGGTCGGGCTGCGCCCGGAATACATGCGGCGCTATCCCCACGCCTTCAGCGGCGGGCAGCGGCAGCGCATCGTGATCGCGCGGGCGCTCGCGCTCGATCCTCGCCTGATCATCGCCGACGAAGCCGTGTCCGCGCTCGACGTGTCGGTGCGCGCCCAAATCCTGAATCTCATGGAGGAGCTTCGCCAGCAGTTTAACCTGACCTACCTGTTCATCTCCCACGATCTGAGCGTGGTCGAGTACATCGCCGACCGGGTGGCGGTGATGTACGTCGGCAAGCTGGTTGAACTCGCGCCCACTTCCAAGCTGTTCACCATGCCCAAGCATCCCTACACCGAAGCGCTCATGTCCGCCATCCCCAAGCCCGATCCGCGCCTGCGCACCAAGCGCATCATTCTGGAAGGCGAGGTCGCAGACCCGGCGCACCCGCCCACTGGTTGTTACTTTCATCCTCGCTGCCGGTACGCGCAGGAGCGCTGCAAGGTGGAAACCCCGCCGCTGCGCGCCATCGACGGCAACCGACTGGTCGCCTGCCACTTCGCTGAGGAGCTTCAGCTTGAGGGCGTCCCGGCGGTCGTACCCGAATAAGGACTCGTTCGTATGCTGACTCAACGCTTCCCGCCGGAGACCCTCCGGCTCGTCTCTCAGGCAGATTGGCATCCCTATCCCACCGCCGACCAGCGCGACCGCTGGAACGCGCTCTCCGCCCGCACCGGATTGATCGAGGCGGGTGAAGCCGCCTTCAACTACCAGTGGAAGCCGATTTTGGCGACCCGTTTCCTCGAATACGCCCGCGTCGGCAACCGCTCCCGCTACGAAGCCGAGAGCTTCGAGCGCCGCAATATGCTGCTGGCGCTGGCGCTGGCGGAATGCGCCGAAGGCAAGGGGCGCTTCGTTGATCAAATCGCCAACGGCGTCTGGGCGATCTGCGAGGAAACCTACTGGGGCGTCCCGGCGCACATCGGGATGCAGCACGCGGGCGTCGGGCTGCCGGATGCGTCCGAACCCACCGTCGATCTGTTCGCCGCCGAGACCGCCGCCGCGCTCGCCTACATTTACGACCTGCTCGGCACCCAGTTGGATTCGGTTTCGCCGCTGATCAAGCCGCGTATCGCCGCCGAAATTCAGCGCCGCATCCTCACGCCCAATCTGGAGCGCGAGGATTTCCACTGGATGGGCTTCGACGGTTTGGGTCGCCCCAACAACTGGAATCCTTGGGTGAACTCGAACTGGCTCGCCTGCGTCCTGTTCATCGAGCCGGACCAAGATCGTCGGCAGCGCGCGGTCGCCAAGATCATGCGCAGCCTCGACCTGTTCCTCGATCCGTACCCGTCCGACGGCGGCTGCGACGAGGGACCCGGCTACTGGACTCGCGCCGCTGGCTCGCTCTACGACTGCCTCGACCTGTTTGATCGGGCGACCGACGGGCAGGTCAGCCTGCGTGACCAGCCGGTGGTTCAGGAGATGGGGCGCTTCATCTACCGTGCTCACATCGACGGCAAGTATTACCTCAACTTCGCTGACGCCTCCGCCGTCACCGAGCCGGAAGCCGCGCTCGCCTACGCCTATGGCGAATACATCCACGACCCGGACATGCAGGCGTTCGGCGCGTGGGCGTGGTCAACCCGGCGCGGCGAGTCGTGGGGCAGCCCCATCCTCAGCCCCATGCGCCGCCTGCGAACCATTTTCCTCGCCGACGAACTGAGCCAAGCCGAAGCCTACGCCCCGCAGCCCCGCGAGGTCTGGCTCCCGGTGATTCAGGTGATGATGGCGCGGGATCAGGCGCGCTCCGCCAGCGGCTTCTACGTCGCGGCGAAGGGCGGTAACAACAATGAGAGCCATAATCACAACGACATCGGCGAATTCGTGGTCTATCTGGATGGCAAGCCGCTG
This sequence comes from uncultured Chloroflexia bacterium, assembly GCA_963814185.1. GTDB lineage: Bacteria > Chloroflexota > Anaerolineae > Aggregatilineales > Phototrophicaceae > Flexifilum. The sequence continues at coordinate 3,612,585 of CAWFCF010000004.1, forward strand.
CTGATCGATGCGGGCGTGGAAACCTATCGTCGCCAGACCTTCAGCCCGCAGCGCTACGAAATCTGGACCATGCAGTCCGCCTATCACAACCTGCCCACCATCGACGGCGTGCAGCAGCAGCCCGGCGAGCAGTTCGCCGCCCGCGACCTGTCCTACGCCGATTCGACCCTCTCGCTGGACATCGCCGCCGCCTATCCGCCCGAAGCGGGTATCACCTACTGGCATCGCCGCGTGAGCTTGGCGCGCGGGCAGTCGGTCACGGTCGAGGACGACTACCAGCTTGATCATCCGCCCGCCAGCCTCACCCTCAGCCTGCTCACCGTCTCGAAGCCCACGCTTGAGCTTGGCGAAATCCGGCTGGATACGGCGCCGCTCCCCGACGGGCGCATGTCCGCCAGCGGCGTGCTGCATTACAGCGGCGCGTCCTTCACCGCGTCGGTCGAGCAGATCGACATCACCGACAACCGCATGATGCCCGTGTGGGGCAGCCGCCTGTTCCGCATCTTGCTCACGGCGGACTCGCCCCAGCCAAGCGGATCGTGGAAACTGGAGATCACCCGATGATTGCCAACAGCACCCTTCAGACCGCCATCGAGCACGTGCGCGCCAACATCGACCGCTTCGGCGACCAGTTCCCGCACGTCGGCGATGGCATGAGCTATACCCTCACGCCCAACGATCACTGGATGACCTCGTTCTGGACGGGCGAGTTGTGGCTCGCCTACGCGCTCACCAACGACCCGACCTTTCGGCTTGCCGCCGAGCGCCAGTTGAGTAGCTTCGAGTACCGCCTCGTCAACCGCATCGACGAAAGCCACGATTTCGGCTTTCTCTACACCCTCAGCGCGCGGGCGCAGTGGCAGCTAACCGGCTCTCCGGCGGCGCGCTTGATGGCGATTTACGCGGCGGAACGCCTGATCACCCGCTTTCACCCCAAAGGGCAGTACATTCAGGCATGGCGCGCCATGAACGATCCGGTCGAAGGCGGGCGCATGATCGTGGACTGCCTCATGAACCTGCCGCTGCTGTTCTGGGCGACCGATCAAACCGGCGACGCCCGTTTCGCGCAGATCGCGCTCGCGCACGCCCGCACCACCCTGCGCTACATCGTCCGACCCGACGGCAGCACCTATCACACCTTCTTCTTCGATCAGCCGACCGGCAACCCCATCGGCGGCAAGACCGCGCAGGGCTACGCCGACAACTCGCATTGGTCTCGCGGGCAGGCGTGGGCGGTCTACGGCTTCGCGCTGGCGGCGGATTGGTCGGGCGCGCCAGATATGCTGGACGCGGCGCAGCGGGTGGCGGAGCGCTTCTGGGCGGAACTGGGCGACAACCTGATCCCGCTGTGGGATTTCCGCTTGACGCCCGACGCACCCCACAAGCGCGACAGTTCCGCCGGAGCGATTGCCGCCTGCGGCATGATCAAGCTGGGGCAGTTGCTCGGCGGATCGTGGCAGGAGCGCGCCGAGCGGCTGATCGCCCGCTTGAGTGAAGTCTGCTTCGAGCCGTCGCCGCAAGCGGAGGGCTTGCTGCGCGATTCCAGCTACAACGTGAACGCCGGGCGCGGCGTGGAGCAGTTCATGCCCTTCGGCGACTATTTCTATCTGGAAGGCTTAGCCAAGCTCAGCGGTCTGGAAATCGATTTCTGGGGCAAGCCGCAGGTCTGATTTTCGTTTTTAGGAGTCAATAAGTTCATGCCTGACATCTATCTGGTCACTGGCGCGATGGGCTGCCTCGGCGCGTGGGCGCTGTATCATCTGGCGCAGCAGGGTAAGCGCGCCGTCAGCTTCGACCTCACCGATAACCGCGCCCGGCTTGACCTGCTCATGAGCCGCGCCGATCAGGACGCGGCGATCAGCTTCGTGCAGGGCGACCTCACCCGTTTTGATCAGATGCGCGCCGTGATCGAGAACTACGGCGTCACCCACGTGATCCACTTGGCGGCGCTGCAAGTGCCCATGTGCCGCGCCAATCCGCCGCTGGGGGCGCAGGTCAACGTCACGGGTACGGTGAACCTGTTTGAAGCGGCTCGCCTTCACGAGATCACTCACGTCGCCTACGCATCGTCGATTGCGGTCTACGGCACGCCCGCCAGCTACCCGCCCGGCTTGATCGCTGCCGACGCACCGCCGCTTCCGCAGACGCTTTACGGCGTGTTCAAGCTGGCAGACGAAGGCATCGCCCGCATCTACTGGCAGGATTACGGCATGACCAGCACCGCGCTGCGCCCCTACACTGTCTACGGCGTCGGGCGCGATCAGGGCTTGACCAGCGACCCGACTAAAGCCATGCTCGCCGCCGCGCGCGGCGAAAACTTCCACATCGCTTTCGGCGGCAAAATGCAGTTTCATCTCGCGTCGGACGTGGCGCTTCAGTTCATCGAGGCAGCCGAGCATCCGCTCAAGGGCGCGTTCGGCTTCAATCTGGGGACGCCCCCGGTCGCGGTGAGCGAGGTCGCACAGATCATCATGCGGATCAAGCCCGGCGTCGAAATCATCTGCGCCGACACCATCCTGCCCTTCCCCGAAGGCTGTGATCCCACCGAACTGCACCGCGCCTTTAGCCGGGTCTACGAAACTCCGCTCGCGGACGGCATCGCCCAGACCCTCGCCCGGTTTGAGGCGGTCGCCGCGCAGTAACCGATCAACCGGGGCACGATATATCCTGCCCCTACCTCGTGCCCTCGGTGGTGAGAGGTACTTTATTTTCGCCTTGACCGCAGCAGCGCCACCACCTCGCCGCTGCCGGGCGTGAGTACCAGCGCCTCCATGAAATTGGGCACTCGCTCCAGCGGGCAGCGCTTCGCCAGCGCGAACAGCAGGTCGTTCAGCGCCGGATCGCGCGCCGCCGCCATCTGGATCACCGCATAGCGATGCAGATCGTCAAACCGGGTGTGGCTGACGATCCGTTCCAACAGCGGATATAGGTCGCCGCGCCGCTTCTCGACCACGTAGCCGACGATCCCAGTCTGCTCGACTGGCTGATCCCGCTCGATGAATCGCTGCGCCGCCGCCGCGTAGAGCGCCGCCGGGAAATCCGCCTCGAAGCCTTCCAGCGCCCGGCTGACCACGTCGGCGTACTCCGCCTTGTAGTTGTCGACCAGCAGCAGGTATTGATAGATCGGCTGCCAGCGCTCGTAGCGCGCCAGCAGACCGAGCGCGCTCACGGCGGGTTCGCCCGAAAAATCCGACGTGTCGCTCACCTCGCTGAGCAGCCGCACCGCGTACAACTGCCCCAGTTCCGGGTCGATCTCGGCGATGCCCGCCAGCGCCGCCGCCCGCAGCATTTGCGCCACGTCGATCTGCATCAGCGGCGGGACGCCCTCGTGCAGCTCGACCGCCCGCAGATACAGGTCGAGGTCGTCGGGATGCCCGATGCCGATCAGCAGCCGGATCAATGCCTCGCGCAGCGTCGCCCCGCGATCCTTGTCGATGTGCTCGAAATAGAAGTCCAGCCGCTCGCGCAGCGCCGGACGCGCCCGATCATCCAGCGCCGCCCGCTTGAGCGCCGCCAGCGCCGCCTCGACCTGACTGCGCGCGGTGGTCGCGCTCAGCAGTTCCAGCGCCGCCGCGGGATCGCCGGTCGCTTTCAGCCGCTCCGCCAATTCCGTGACACGACTTACTCGTCATCCTCGCCCGTAGGGGCGGGTCTGTGACCCGCCCTCGCTTGCCTTGCTTACCCGACCGTCCCCAGCGCTTCCGCGAACACCCCCAGCGCCTCGTCGATCTGCCCGCTTTCGACCACCAGCGGCGGAATCCAGCGGATCACGTTGTCGAAGGTGCCGCAGGTCAGCAGCAGCAGGTTTCGCTCGATGCAGGCTTTCTGCACCGCTTTGGCGCTGGTTTTGTCCGGCTGACCGTCGCGCATGAACTCGACGCCCACCATCAAGCCGCGCCCGCGCACGTCGCCGATCATCGGGTATTCGGCTTGCAGGTCTTTGAGTCCATCCATCAGCCGCTCGCCCTGACGCGCCGCGTTGTCCGGCAGATTCTCGTCGCGCAGCACGCCGATGGTCGCCACCGCCGCCGCCGCCGCCAATGCGTTGCCGCCGTAAGTGCCCCCGTGCGATCCGGGCGTCCACTGCTCCATCAGCGCCCGCGACGCGCCCACCGCCGAGATCGGCACGCCGCTGCCCAAGCCCTTCGCCATCACCACCACGTCCGGCACGATCCCGGCGTGTTCGAAGCCGAACATCTTCCCGGTGCGCCCGAATCCGCTCTGCACCTCGTCCACCATCAGCAGAATGCCGTAGTGGTCGCACAAGTCGCGCAGGTCGCGCAGGAAGCGCGCCGGGGCAGGGACGTAGCCGCCCTCGCCCAGCACCGGCTCGATCACCAGCGCGGCGGTTTCCTCCGGCGCGGTCTGCGACTTGAGAAGCGTGTGCAGTTGATCGAGGCAGGCAGCGCTGGCTGCGTCGTCGTCCATGCCCATGCGGTAGCTGTACGGGAACGGCGCGACAAATACGCCGCCGGGCAGCGGTTGGTAGCCCGCCCGGTAGATGATTTTCGAGGTGGTCATCGCCATCGTTTGAGCGGTGCGCCCGTGAAAACTCCCCTGAAACACGATCACGTTGGGTCGCTTGGTCGCCTGCCGCGCCAGCTTGACCGCGCCTTCGATTGCCTCCGCCCCGCTGTTGGAGAAGAAGAAGCAGTCGATCTGCGGCGGCGTGATTTCGTTCATGGCGTTGCTCAGTTCGATCACGGCGGGCGAGATCACGATGTTGACCTGCCCGTGAATCAGGTGCGCGACCTGCTCCTGAATCGCCGCGACCACGCGCGGGTGGCTGTGCCCGGTATTGGTCACGCCGATGCCGCTGGTGAAGTCGATGTAGCGGGTGCCGTCGGCGTCGTACAGGTAAATCCCCTCGCCGCGCACCGGCTGCACCGTCGTCAGGTGCGTCCACACGGGCGAAAGGTGATACAGCGGATCGGTGGTCATGGGCTTATCCTCTGCGTGTCCCGAAATCACAGGCTGATTTTAGCGCAACCGACCCCGCCCGTCTTGTGGACGGATCAGGCGGTGCAGTAGTGCGCACGACTTTAGGCGAAATCCGGGATGTGCTGTATAATGGTTTCTAATTTCTAACGAATATCCGATCTACACGCAAAGGAGATCGCCTATGCGTAAATTACTCGTACTCCTGATCATATCGGTGCTGATGCTCGTAGTTGGACCCGCAGCGCTGGGGCAGAGCAGTGTCCATCACGCTGCGCCGGAAACCGTGCTGCTGCCCGCCGCCGCACAGACCGATCAGCCCACCGTCGAGCCGCCTACTGACACCTCCGTGCCACCCACCAACACCACGGTGCCGCCCTCCGATACGCCCGTGCCCCCCACTGACACCTCTGAGCCGCCGACGCTGACCACCGAACCCCCGACCTTAACCACTGAGCCGCCCACGCTGACCATTGAGCCGCCCACCGACACCAGCGAGCCGCCGCCAGCCACCACCGAGCCGCCGCCCGTGAACACCGCTCAGCCGACCGCCACCTACGTCTACTTGTCTCCGGTGCCGACCCGCCGACCCACCAGCACCCCGCTCCCGCCGACCCCGCCGGGCAAGCTCGACGGCTCGCCCCGCATCGCCGTGATCTCGGCGTATGCCCCGGAGATCACCGCGCTGCTGGATCAGACCACCGTCGAGAACACCTACACCGTCAACGGCGTGGAGTTCACCACCGGCACGCTGGCGGGCAACCAAGTCGTGCTCTACCTGAGCGGCGTCAGCATGGTCAACGCCGCCATGAACACCCAGTTGGGTCTGGATCACTTCAATATCACCCACATCGTCTTTAGCGGCATCGCCGGGGGCGTCAACCCGGACTACCACATCGGCGACGTGGTGATCGCGGCGCAGTGGGCGCAGTATCAGGAGAGCATCGCCGCCCGCGAAACCTCCGCCGGCGTCTACACGCTGCCCTCGTGGGCGACCGCGCCCTTCGCCAACTACGGCTTCTGGTTCCCGCAGGACGTGACCGTCCGCAGCGACGGCAATACGCAGGGCGAGGACAAGTTCTGGTTCGCGGTCGATCCGCAGATGTTCGCCATCGCCCAGACCATCGCCGCCGCCGTGAAGCTGAACCAATGCACGCCCGATAACACCTGCCTCGCCGACGCGCCGCAGGTTCACGTGGGCGGCAACGGCGTCTCTGGACCGACTTTCGTCGATAACGCCGACTACCGCAGTTTCGTCTATCAGACCTTCGACGCCGACGCGCTGGACGAGGAAACCGCCTCCGCCGCCACCGTCGCTTACGCCAACGGCGTGCCCTTCATCGCCTTCCGCAGCCTCTCCGATCTGGCGGGCGGCGGACCCGGCGAGAACGGGATCGGCACCTTCTTCCAGCTTGCCGCCGATAACTCCGCCTCGGTTACGAGCGCTTTCTTGCAGGCGTGGGCGGATCAGTAACCACTATCCCGCGAGAGGGCACGATAGTTCGTGCTCCCTCGCGCCGTCCACCTTGACGCGGCATTGTAGGGGCGGGTCTGTGACCCGCCCTCCAAAACGTGCAGCCATATGGCAGCATTGTCGCTCGTGAGCCTGCTTCGGCAGGCTTGAATTGCTAGCCCGATGCTTTGAGCATCCGGCGGCATTCCTGTGTATCATCCTCTATGGACACGGCTCTCGCCCTCACGTGGCGCGTAACCGAACGCGAACTCGCCCGCCTCATCCTCGACGCCGCCCTCACCAATTCCCGGTAGGGGCTTGGCGCTGCCAAGCCCTTTGATTTCTGTCCTCTCTCCTCTGTGTTCTCTGCGTTCTCTGTGGTGAAAAGCGCTTTCACTTGAACTGCAATATTACGTTTATTCTTGACGCAACTGCGGTAGAATGGAGTTCACCCAGCGAAAGGTCAGCCTATGTCTCGCCTGTCGAGCGTCACCGCCTTCACGCTCGTCAACCTGAACAACCTCGAATACCTGAAAAAGGCGATCAGTTTGCTGCGCTGGTGCGGCTTCCCGGTCGGCAAGCCGGACTGGAACCAGAACGGCGGCGGCGGATACACGCGGCACGGTCGCCTGATCGTCGGCGGCGACGGCGGGGGCGGCGGCAGACGCAGCGAGGATGCCCGCTGCCAGACCAGTTTCGGCGCGGGCTTCGGCGGCGCACAGGTCGGCTATGCGCTGATCAATGCTTCGTGGCTGAAACTCTACCCCTTCGTCAGCGGCGGCGGGACCGTGAACAGCTTCAACGCCCACCCAAAGGACTCCGACAATTCGCCCATCGTGCAGGGGAATTGGGCGCCCCTGCTGCTGATCGGCGTGGGCATCGAGCTTCGGCTGCCGATTTCGCGCCACCTCCGCCCGCTGATCGGCGTGCGCTTCGGCTACCGCCGCGCGCTGGTCAGCCGTGATTTCGGCAGCAACGTCTATCCGCTGCCGCCGCTGCCGCGCGGCGAGCCGTTCTGCCGCCTGCTGCTCGGCTTGTCCGCCGGGAGAGCATCGTGAAACTCGACCACGTGATCATCGCCGTCAGCGATCTGGATCAGGCGGTGAGCGATTACCGCTCGCTCGGCTTCACCACCCGCTACGGCGGCAGGCACGCCAGCGGCTCGACCCACAACGCGCTGATCGGCTTTCAGGACGGCAGCTATCTCGAACTGCTGGCGCTCACCGGCGATCCGGCGCAGCCCGGCACCATCGATTTCAGCCCGCTGGTGATGCGCGGCGAGGGGCTGGTCGGCTACGCACTGCGCTCCGCCGATCTGAACGCCGACGCCGAGGCATTACGGGCGCGCGGCGCGCAGGTCGGCGCGGTGAGCGAGGGGCAGCGGCTCCGTACCGATGACATCCTGCTTCGCTGGCGCACCGCCTCGCTGGACGGCGGCATGTCGCCCTTCCTGATCGAGGACATCACGCCCCGCGTGCTGCGCGTCCCCGACGACCTCGAAGCCGTCACCCACCCCAACGGCATTACCGGAATCGCCAAGCTGGAAGGCGCGGATTTCAACTCGCTGCGCGGCAACCAGCGGCTCACCGCGCTGATTCTCGCCGCCGAAAGCCTGATCGCCTTTGACCGCGACCGCACGCACAGCGTCACGCTGACGACAGGTTGAACGCTTTCCGCCACCCAGAAGGGCAGTCCCATGAACGACGACGTGGAATTGATGACTTTGTTCTGGACGACCGCAGGTATAGCTTCCGGTGTCCCGCAGATCAGCCGCTTTGATTTCAAAAACCGGGTGGAAGCCGCCGCCAAAGCCGGGTTCAAGGGCATCGGCATCTGGCATACTGATCTGGATCACATCCTTCAGCACCGAACCCTGCAAGAAATGGCGCTTATCCTCAGCGACAACGGGATTCGCTATCTGGAGCTTGAGTTTCTCACCGACTGGTTTCTCGACGGCGCGCCAAAAGCCGAATCGGACCTCCGCAAGCGAAAATTGCTGGAGGCGTCGGCGGCGCTGGGTGCCAAACATGTCAAGGTCGGGGACTTCGACCATACGCCCTGTCCCATGACGCGCATCGTCGAGGCGTTCGCGGCACTCTGCGACGAGGCAGCGGATTACGGCGCGACCATCGGCTTCGAGTTTATGGCTTCCTCCATGATCGACAACCTGACGGATGCGTTGAGCATGGTCGAAACCGCAGGGGCGAAGAACGGTGGCTTAATCGTGGACATTGTCCACGCCGTCACGCTGGGAATTTCGAACGAGGCGATCAGCCGCATCCCGCTGCGTTATTTGATCAACGTGGAGTTGAACGACGGCGCGCTGCCCGGCAGCCCCCGCTACGATCCGTCCAGAGCCAGGCGCTTCTGCGGCGAAGGCGATTTCGACATCAAAGGCTTCATCAAGGCGGTCCGGCAAACCGGCTATACCAATCCGTGGGCGGTGGAGGTTTTCTCCGACGAACTCGCAGATTGGTCATTGGACGCCCTGAACACGCAGGCGTTCAACACCACGTTGGCTCAGTTTGAAGACGATGACGGCAGTTCACGGTGACGCTGACGGCAGGTTGAACGCTTTCACGCGCGGGAAGATCATCACCGCGTAGGCGATCACCGCCGCCAGTTCCAGCCCGCGCCCGGCGAACGCCAGCCCTTTGGTGCCCAGCCACACGTTGATCACCACCAGCAGCACGCCGAGGTTCAGCAGCGCGTATGCCAGCCAGCCGAGCCGCTCGCGCCCGTAGCGCCGCCCAGTCGGGAAGCGCGGCAGAATCCAGAAGGCGACGCCCATCCCCAACTGAATCGTCCAGCCCAGCAGCACCAGCTCGATGTGCGCGGGCAGCAGCCGCAGCGCCAGCGGGTCGATCACCACGCCCTTGTTGAACAGCATCCACATGCCGATGGTGAAGCCGATGCCCAGTTCGATCAGCGCGGTACGCACCATCCAGACCGTCAATCGCGGCATGACTAGCGCTCCTTGACCCGTCCCCACGTGTTGACGATGAAGCCCCAGCCCGCCAGCAGTTGCAAAATCGCCGAGAGCGCCAGCACCCAACCCAGATTCCAGCCCGGCTTAAGCGTATTCAGCGGCTCGCCCACCGCTCGCAGGATTAGCCCGGCGTTGAGCAGCCAGAACACCATCCAGCCCAGTTGATCGCTCCCGCGCGGGCGGTCTTTGGCGTATTTGGGGAACATCCAGTAGACCACGCCCATAATCAACTGCGTGATCCAGCCGACCACCAGCAGATGAATGTAGATCGGGTAGAGCACGCCCACCGACCCCGAGAGGTGCAGCACCGGCTGCCCTAGATAAATCACGCCTGCCGTCAGCCCGATCACAAAGTAGATCAGCCCGGCTTTGATGAACGTCCGCGAAAGCAGCGGCATAATGGCTTACGACCTCATGAACGCAACAAAGGCGCACGTGCAATCCGCGATTGCCTTCGTGCGCCCCTATATTATCCCCTTGCGAGTTTATCGGGACTACTGTCCGGCTTCCGCCGTGACCGGAATCTGCTGGAAGATGTCCGGCTGATCCGCTCCATCGACGTACAGGTAGCCCGCCAGCCCGCGCTCTAGTCGGCTCAGCGCGTGATCGACCAGAATGTAGCGCCCCGGCACGTTGACCTGAAACTCGACCATGGTCGCGTCGCCCGGCGGAACCAGCACCGTTTGCACGCCCGTCATCGGCGGCGTGGTCAGCGAGCCGTAATTATAAACCCGGTCGAACTGTTCGCCGATCACGTGGAACGCCGAGGTGAAGTTCGGTCCGCCCACGCCAAAGAAGATGCGCACCGTCTCGCCTACGTTGGCGTGCAGCGCATTCTCGTCGCTGGTGAGCGCGTTGGCAGACCCGTTGAAGACGAAATACTGCGGACGCTCGTCCAGCATCGCCTGATAGTCGAAGGTCAGGCTGCCCTTCGTGCCGAACGGCTCGGCGGTATAGACCTCGCTCTGCATCACGTAGAACTCACGGTCAACCGGGGGCAGACCGCCTGCCGGTTCGACCACGATCAAGCCGAACATGCCGCTGGCGATGTGTTCGGCGACACTGGGCGTGGCGCAGTGGTAGACAAATACGCCCGGCAGCAGCGCCTTGAAGCTGAACGCGGTTTCTTCGCCGGGGTTGGTCTGGGTGAGGACTGATCCGCCGCCGGGTCCGTTCACCGCGTGCAGGTCAATCGAATGAACCATCTGGTTGCTGGCGTCGTTGTGAATGTGCAGCTCGACCGTATCACCCACCCGCACCCGGATCATGGGTCCCGGCACTTTGCCGTCAAAGGTGAAATAGCGGTAGGTCGTGCCGTCGGCGAGGATGCCGTTGACCTCGACAGCGTGCAGATCGACGCGCACGTTGGTCGGGCCGCGATCTCCAACCGGCGCGGGCAGGTCGGTGGGATTGCGCACAATCGACACCGCATCGGCTGCCGCCGGGGCGACGGTCGGCACAGCGGCGACGGTCTGCGCGGTTGGCGGGGCAGCGACGTAGCTGGGGAGCGCTTCTCCCGTGACCGTCAGCGTGCCGAACATACCGATCTGACGATGACCGGGCTGGGAGCAGTAATACACGAAGTCGCCGGGATGATCGGGGACGAACTCGATCACCGCCTGCTGATCCTGCGCCGCCAGATCGCCCGTCGAGACGCCGAACTCATCGATGTTCAGGTTGTGCAGCACCGGGTCGCCGTTGATCACGGTGATGCGCACCGTGTCGCCGACCTGCGCGGTCAGGTGCGGGTTGATCTGTCCGTCAATGCTGCCGCCCACGCCGATGTACGCCATCGGCGGAGTTTGCCCCAGAATGGTCTTGAGCGTGTATTCGACCACCGAGTGATCCGCTGCGTTGGTGTCGGTCGCGGTCGCTTCCTCCGCCACCGTCGTGTTCGGCGTGATTTGAACCGAAACCGGCAGAAGCACCATCATCAAGACCGCGAAGGCGATCAAGATGGCGGCGGCGAGATTAGCGTTAATCGATCTATTCATGGAAGTCCTCGATTCTGCAAATGAGATAGGGGAGTTCGATTGCGCCGACCGGACAGATCGATTTGCAGGCGGCGCAGTAGGTACACAGATGGGGAAACACAAGCGCGGCTTTGCCGCCCACCTGCCCTAACGCGACAGTCGGGCAGGCGGTGATGCAATCGCCACAGCCGGTGCAGGACTCTCGATTCAGGCGGGGATGCCAGTCGCTCATGCCGTTCTCCTCACAATGATCACAGGGTACAGGAGAACCAGCGCGCCGTCCTTGATCTAGATCAAGTCGGAGTTTGGGGGATGATCGAAGGGTTTTCTAGAGCGCCGCCAGCTCGCGGAGCAGATCTTCGCGCACGATCACGATGCGGTGGCGATCAAACCGGATCGCGCCGCCGGATTCGAGCGTCCGCAGCGCGCGGCTGATGGTTTCCGGCGTGGTAGCGAGATACGCGGCGATAGCGGCGCGAGTCACGCCCGGAGCGCTCAGCGCCGGGTCTTCCGCCTGCTTGAGCAGGAAGCGCGCCAGCCGTACCACCGCGCCGTACAAGGCAAGGTCTTCGATTTGGTGAACCAGCCCGCGCACCCGCCCCGCCAGCAGTTGAATCACCCGACGCGCCAGCGCGGGATCGGCGGCAAGCGCGGCGTTGAGGCTCTCCGACGAAATCAGCCAGACCCGCGTGTCCGTGAGCGCGGCGGCATCAGCCGGATTCGCGCCGCCGTCGAAGGCGGCAATTTCGTTGAAGGTGTTACCCACGCCGAGCAGGTGAAGGATATGCTCAATTCCATCGGGATTGGTCTTGAAGATTTTGACGCTGCCTTGTTCGATCAGCCACAGACCCGGCGCCGGATCGCCCTCGTGGAAGATGGTTTCGCCGGGCGCAAACCGGCGCGCCTGCCCCTGCGCGATCAGCAAATCAAGTGTGGCTTGAGCGCATTCCTCGAAGTAGGGCAGCGCGCGCAAATAGTCGATCAGTTCGGGCATGAGCATCGTTTCAAAGACAGAGCCAATGCTTTGATTGTAGCGCGAACGGCTGAAGCTTCAGCGGTTCAATCAGCACCGCTTTTGGTGACGCTATTCGCCAACGATTCGCTGCCAAGCTGTCATGGGTAAACCGTGATGAACGCCACTGATACCGATATGGGCAGAGCGATAAACTATATTCAGTATTTTGAATACAGTGAGCAGACGATGGACTACCGTCAGCAGGCGACATTCTTAAAAGCAGTGGCTCATCCGGTGCGGTTACAAATTTTGGATATGCTGCGCCAAGGCGAAGTCTGCGTATGCCATATTGAGCGCGCGATCCACCAGCGCCAAGCCTACGTATCCCAGCAGTTGATGGTGCTGCGAGAGGCGGGATTGGTGGAAAGCCGCAAAGACGGCTTGCAAGTCTACTACTGGATTGATGATCCGATGGTCATTGACCTCTTAGAATCTCATCTGCGGGATTGCCGCCTCACAGGATCATGAGGTGATCGAAGGCTGCCCCTGTCCAAGCTGCGAAAGCGGTGTATTCGCCGTCACGAAAGGGTAAGGAGGATTTCGTATGTTACACGTCAAAGTGTTGGGGTCGGGTTGTCCCAACTGCAAACGCCTAGAAGCCGAAACGCGCGCCGCGCTTGATGCGGCGGGCATCGGCTACGAACTCACCAAAGTCACCGAATATGCTGAAATGATGACCTACAACATCATGAGCACCCCCGCGCTGGTGATCAACGAGGCGGTGGTATCCGCCGGTCGTATTCCCGCGCGCGCTCGCATTCTTGCGTGGGCGAAAGAAGTGGAAGCCGAACAGAAGTAGCCGGATACGCCCTGCGCGGGTGTATTCCGACCCGCCACATTCGTTTTTGACTTTAGAGAAGGCAGCTATGTCTACGCTTAGAGAACGTCCCCAACTGGACCAACGTGATCATTTGGCTCTTGGCTTGGTTGGGTTGACCGCTATTGTCTGGTGGCTCTTGTTTCAGCAGTTAGAGGCGATAGCTGATTTCCTCACCTATCAGCTACTCGGATTAAGCGCTGAGAGCGGATTAGGCAGCGCCGTTGCTTTTTTCCTGTACGACGTTCCTAAAATCATGATGCTGCTCTCCGGTATGATTTTCCTGGTTACCGTGCTTCGAACCTTCATCACGCCGGAACAAACGCGGCGCTGGCTCGGCGGCAAGCGGGAGGGAATCGGCAATATCCTCGCTGCTTTGGTCGGGGTGATCACGCCGTTTTGTTCCTGCTCTGCGGTTCCTCTGTTTATCGGCTTTGTCGAAAGCGGTATTCCCCTCGGCGTCACGCTTTCCTTCCTCATCTCTGCGCCGATGATCAACGAGATCGCGCTGGTGATGCTGCTGGGGATGTTCGGCTGGAAAATCGCCGGGCTGTACCTTGTCTCCGGGCTAATGATTGCGATTATTTCCGGCTTGATTATCGGGCGCTTGCACATGGAACGCTACGTTGAGGAATTCGTGTACCAAGTCAAACCCAGAAAGGGAGGCGCTTCGGGGCTGCGGCTCTCGTGGACAGAACGCTTTGAGGAAGCGCTCGATAAAACCCGTGAAATCGTCGGCAAGGTGTGGCTCTTCGTGATTATCGGGATTGCGCTGGGGGCATTTATTCATGGATACGTGCCCGACAATGCGCTGGTTAACATCATGGGCGAAAAGGCGTGGTGGTCAGTTCCCATTGCTATCGTACTGGGAGTGCCCCTGTATTCGAACGCCGCCGGAATTATCCCGGTGGTGAGCGTATTGTTGGACAAGGGGGCGCTGCTCGGCACCGTGCTGGCATTTATGATGTCGGTGGTCGCCCTGAGCCTGCCAGAAATGCTGATCCTGCGCCGGGTGCTCAAGCCGCGCTTGATTGTGCTCTACATCGGCGTCGTGACTATCGGGATCATCTTCACCGGCTATCTGTTCAACCTGCTGATCTAGGTGTGGAGGCGATCCGGCGGATCGCCTCACCCGGCGCGCGGATCGCCCGGCGGCACCTGAATGATCGCGCCCCACGGCTGGTAATTGCTGTAGAACACGTCCGAGCTGATCTGGCTGCCGTTCGAGTTGAGGATCACCCGCGTGATCCGCACTTCCGCGCCCTGCGCCGCCCAATCGACCTGTAGCTGCTGCCCCTGCGTGAGGTCGGAATTGACCTCGTACACGGTCGGCGCGGCGGGCTGCACGTTGGTGATCTCCGGTCCCTGCTTGACCACCTGCCGCCCCGGATTGGTGCTGTAGTACCGGAACTGCACCGAATTGTTGCCCGGATACACCGAGGTTTCGATCAGCAAACTGTAATCGGTGTCGTTCAGGAAACGGAAGTCGAGGTTGTCCAGCGGATTGTCGTCCTCATACACCGACGCATCCATACCCACGCCTTCGCCCTGCTCGTAATAGCCGACCCGGTAGCCATGCGCGTAGCGCTCGATGATCGGGAAGCCCGCGTAAAACGCCGCCTGAAACGCGGTCGTGCTGACCTGACACACGCCGCCGCCCACGCCGTCAATCGTCCGCCCGCCCACGATCACCTTGCCCGCGACGTAGCCGGTTTCCGGCGCGACGTTGCCCAAAATCTGGTTGAACGAGAAAATGGTGTGCGGCGGGATGATCACGCCGTCGAACTTCGACGCCGCAAGGATGATGTTGTCGATGCGCGCCCGCGTCGATCCGGTGTAGAAGGTCGTCCCCTGCGAGACCATCTGGGTGATGCCGAGATCGGTGGCGGTCACGTCGTCGGAGTAGCGCGGCGCGGTGTAGTCGAACGCCATCGGCACCACCCGGTTGGTGGTGCTGAAGATCGCTTCTTCCATGCGCGCCAGCGTCTGCGGGATGTTCAGCGTCCGCCCGCTGCGCGCGGGCTGGATCACTTCCAGTTGATGGGACTGCTCGTTGAAGTGGAAGCGCGCGTCCTGCGGCGTGCTGATCAAGCCGGGCGCCAGCGTTTGCAGATAATCCTGAAACGGCGCGGTGTTCACCGTGACCTGATAGCTCAGCGTGCCGTCGTCGTTGCGCACCGTGTCGATCCGCAGCAGCGCCCGAATCTGATCCACGCTGGCATACCACGGTCCCAGCGTCCCGCCGCTGAGGTCGTCCGCGACCAGCGTCACCGGCCCGGAGAGCGCCGCCCGCGCGCGCTCGGCGGCGGCTTCGGCATCCCACGCGACCGGCGGCGTCTCGTTGATCGCCAGCGCGATTTCGCCGCCGCTGCTCAGGCTGGTGATCGCGTCGTCCAGCCGATGCAGCGTGGTGGTGATGTCCACCGTGCTCCCGCTGCTGCCCGGCGTCGCCTGAATGTCCAGCCCGTTGACCGCGAGGGTCGCGTCCTGCGGCGGGTGATTGACCGCCTGCGCAATCGTCTCAAGCTGATGCACCGCCGCGTTCTGGTCATAGCGGATGATCGGCGAGATACTGCGCCCGTTCAGCCAGATCAGCATTTGACTGACCAGATCGTCCACCAGCGTGCCGCTGTGTCCGGCGTCGAACGCCGCCTCGACGGTCGCGTCCGCGTCGAAGCTCACGCCCAAGTCGCCCGCGCTCAACTGCCAGAACTTGTCGCCGTCCCGGAAGGTGAACACCGCGTCTTTGGCGTAGGTGAAGCGCTGTTCCAGCGCGTCGCGCGCCTGATCGCGGGTCATGCCGCTTAGATTGATCCCGTAGGACGACACGCCCGGCAGGATGCGCGAGCGAAAGCCGATCTCGTATATTCCCACCAGCGCCGACAGAATCAGCATCAGTAGAATTCCGCCGCTGATCGCAAGGATCGGCAGCCGAACCAGCCACGGATTGATCGCCGACTGCTCGGATGAGGACGGACGAGGCTGCTCGGCGGGGAGCGTAGTCATGCGGAGACTCCAGAAAAACGGGTAAGCGCTACCTTACCCAGATCGAGTGATTTCAAGTAAGCTGCGGATGCTGAACCGCCTGTTCTCATACGCCTTATTTTAGCACAGACGATCCCGCTTTTGTTTCCGCTTTTGCGCCGAGGGGCTGTAGGGGCACGGCGTGCCGTGCCCTACTTTGCGTCTTTGTGTCTTTGCGCTTTGCGTTGAGTCTTTGTCTTTTCTGGGCGGTTCACATTTTACGGCGGTGAGCCGCTGGCGGTGTGTTCCGAGTTGTGGCTGGGCGCGAAACTGTAGCGCGGGAACGGCAGCGGATCGGGCAGCGCATCCAGCGCCGTGCCGTCCAGCTTCGTCCCGTTGATCGTCAGCCCATCCATGAGCTGCGGAATTTGCGCCCGAATTCGATCCGCCTGCGCCGCCGGGACGCTGATGGTGCAGAACACCACCCGCTGCACGTTCGGCAGCGAGAGCGCCAGCACCAGCGCCCGCACGCCGTCGCCAGTGGTGAACAGGTAGTACGCCGCGCGCTGTTGATCCCACTCAAACGCAGTCGGCTGAGTCATGGTCACGTCCCACCCGGCGCTGCTCGACTTCTGCACCACCTGATCCAGCACCGCCCAAGCGTAATTGTCGTCCCGCTCGCCGCCGCCCACTTCATATTCGTCGGGGGCTGGCACGAAGCAGTAGATCAACATGCCGCCTGCGACCGTCCCATTCTGCGACACGCTGTGTTCCGCCAACACTAATCCGTTGCTCTGGTCGGTTTCCCAGCCATCCGGGCGCCACAGACCCAGCGTGACGCCGTTCATGACCGTTTCTAACCACGGACTCTCAGTTGGAGGAGCTGTCGGGAGGATGGTTTCCGTTGGCGCGGCTGACTGGCAGGCGGTCAGCAGCATCACCACCGCGACTAGAAACCCTTTCCACATCGTCGATTCCGAAGACTTTACATTAAACGAGAGCGTTTCCAACCCTCACGCTCATCGTATCATGATCGACGCCCTCAGAGGAGGAATGCTAAACTGTTTCTCATCCGTAATAAGCCGCCGCTACCGCCCGACCCGCCGACGCAGCAGCCGCGCCAGCCAGCGCAGTTCTTCCAGCCGCAGCAGCGCCGCCATGATCAGGAACACCGCCACGCTCACGCCGCCGCTCGTGCCGACCAGGACCGCCTCGCGCACCAGACCGGTTGAGCCGATGGCGCGCTCCAGCAGCGGCAGCGTCACCCAGCAGACCACGCCCATCACGCCCGCCGCCAACACGCTCTTGCCGATGGTCAGCGCCAGCCGCTGATTGCCCAGCCCATGCATTCGCCGCGAGAGGATATACGCCGAAAGCAAGCAGTGAGTCACCTGCTTCGCGCTGTCCGCCAGCATCAGCGCGAACAAGCCGTAGGTCGGCAGCAGCGTGATCGCCACCGCCATGTAGACCACCAAGCTCACCAGCCCGATCAGCGCGGGCGTGAGCGTGTCCTGCTGGGCGTAGAAGCCGTACACCAGCAGCAGATCGACCGCCGCGAACGGCAAGCCGAGCAGGTACAGCCGCAGCGCCAGCGAAGTGATCACGCTGTCGGCGTAGGTGAACGCGCCGTGTTCGAAGATCAGCCGCACAATCGGCAGCGCCAGCGAGAACAAGCCCACCGCCGCCGGGATGATCAGGATCAGCGCCAGCCGCAAGCCCAAGCCGAGCGTGTCCTTGAATGGGCGGTCGCCGTCCCGTGCGATCAGCACCGACTGCCGCGCCAGCGTGGGCAAAATGGCGATGCTGATCGCGGTCGCCACCAAGCCCTGCGGGAACTGGATCAGCGTGGTCGCCCAGTTCATGTAGCTCAGGCTGCTTTCCCCGGTCTGGCTGGCGAAGTTGTAGCTGAAGAAGCGCACCAGCGCGTCGATGATCAGCGAGAACATCACCGGCGTATACAGCCTGCCGATCTTGCGCACCGCCGGGTGATTCCAGTGGAGGGTGAAGTGCATCCGCGACCCGCGCAAGCCCGGCAGTTGCAGCACCATCTGCACGAACGCGCCGATCAGCCAACCGAGCGCCGCCGCCCGGATTCCTTCGGCGGGTCGCGCGGCGATCCACTGCACGCTGGTTCCGCTGACGATTGGCATGAGGCGCAGCGGCGGCGCCAGCAGAATCGTGCCCAGCACGATGCAGCCGTTGAACACCGCGCCCGCCATCGCCGGGAGCGTGAAGGCGCGCAGCGCGTAAAGCGTCCCGCTCAGCACCGCGAACAGGCTCAGGAAGATCAGCGCGGGCGAGGTCAGCCGCAGCAGCTCGGCAGCCAGCGCTTGAGTCGGCGCGTCGTAGCCGCTGCCGACCAGCACCACCACCTGCGGCGCGAACAGCATCAAAATTAGCACCAGCGCGGAAACCGCCACCGTCACGAGGCTGAGCAGCACAGAGACCAACTGCCAGAGCGCCTTTTGCCCCTCTTTGGTGACCACTTCGCTCAGCACCGGGATGATCGCGCCGTTCAACTGCCCGCCGATCATCAGGTCGTACAGGGTGCGCGGCACCAGTGTCGCCACGTAGAAAGCGTCGGTCGCCCGTGACGCCCCGAACAGGCTGGTGACCGCGATCTCGCGCGCCATGCCCAGCACTCGGCTGGCGACGTTGCCCAGCGCCAGCACGCCTGTCGCTCTGGCGACGCCCGCGTTGGTCGCTTCTTGGTTGGGAATCTCGATTTCGATAGGGGAAGCTGCGTCATCGACGCCGAGGGTTTCGATTTGCGATCATCCACACTAGGTTCACGACGCGCCTAAGCATAGCACAGCATCAGCGGATCAAATAGATGGAGCGGCTTGTAATGAATTCGTAAGGGATTCGCAAGGCTTTGGTTAGGTCTCGCCTTTAGGGTTTGGGCGGCGATTAGTTGACTTAAGGAGATTGAAGATGCACAAGTTCACCGCTCGAATGTCCGTTCTCTGTGCCGTCGCGCTGTTGATCTTCGCGCCCGCCTTTGCCCGCGTATCCCTTGCGCAGGACACCATGACCCACACCTGCAACTCCACGCTGATCACGCTGCTCTTCATCGCCGAAAACGACTACGGCTATCACTCGATGAGCATGGACACCTCCACCTTCGAGAAGGGCGAATACGCGCCGCTGTTCCAATCCATGATGGCGCAGCAGAGCATGATGACGCCCACCGAAGAGCCCATGTCGATGACTGAGGAACCCATGTCGATGACCGAAACCGACATGATGATGCTTCAGCCCGGCGCGGTGGCGGGCGAAGACCCTGCCTGCACCGCCCTGCGCGCCGACCTCGAATCCTTCTTCTACGATCACTTCTCGCAGAACATGGACACGGGTATGTAAGCTCTCGCTCCCCGCAGAGCGCGAACCGCGAGGCGACCGTTTGGTCGCCTCGTTATTTACCCTCGATAATTGCATTCCCACGTGTACGCCATCAACTGAAAGCCGAACTTCTCCAGCACCGCGCGGCTCATGGGGCTGGCGTCAATCGTCAGGTAGCGCGCCCCCCGCCGGATCGCCTCCTGCGCCCGCACGCCGACCAGCGCCGTGTACAATCCCCGCTGGCGGTACTCCGGCAGTGTCGATCCGCCCCACAGCCCGGCGAAGTCGCTGCCTGTGGGAAAGTCGATCCGCCCGTAGGACGCCGGGACGCCGTCCACGTAAGCGACGTACACGCTCATTTCCTGCGGATTCTCGCGCAGCGTTTGCGCCAGCGCGTCGATCAGCCAGTCGTCGTCATCCTCCGCGCCCCACATCGCCCGCGTGATCGCCCGCACGTCCGCCAGCCCCGCCGGGTCAGTGATCCGCCGAACGTCATGCGAAGTCGGTTGCAGCAGCGCCGCCGGGATCGCTTGCAAGTCGAGGATCAGCACCGCTTCCGGGTCGCCAACTACAAATCCCTGCGCCACCAGCCGATCCTTCAAATCCGGCGGCTGATCGGTGTCGAACAGCTTCCATTCCAGCTTGTCCGCCAGCCCGATCCGCTTGAAATAGTCAATTTCGGCGCGGATGGTCGCGTCGGCATTCGACTCGTCCAGCCGCGAATAGATCACTGTGCCGCGCCGATTCGCCTCGTCGATCAGCCGCACCACCCGCTCGGTGGTTTCGCGCCGCACTCCCGCGTAGTTGATCTCGATGCGCTGCTGTTGATCATAGCGCCGCCGGATGTCGTCCATGCTCGCCCTTCCTGAAAACCCCGCTTGCCGAATTATACCCGCAGCAGATGCGATCTCTCGCAGCCAGTGTTAATATATGTCGCGTAAGGTTACAGCTTCGAGAGACGAGTTTAATAGGAGTTCAGCAATGGCACGCATGGTTCGCGGCGCTCTGCTGCAAGCGACTTGGACGGGCGATAAGTCCAGCATGATCGACAAGCATGTGGACTATGCTCGCAAAGCGGCTCAAGAAGGCGCACAGGTGATGTGCTTTCAGGAGTTGTTCTTCGGACCTTACTTCTGTCAGGTGCAGGATAAAAAGTGGTTCGGCATCACCGAGCCGATCCCCAACGGCCCCACCACCCGCCTGATGCAAGACCTCGCCCGCGACACCCACATGGTGCTGGTCGTGCCCATGTACGAGCAGGAAGCGCCCGGCATCTACTACAACACCGCCGCCGTGATCGACGCCGACGGCACCTATCTCGGCAAATATCGCAAGTCCCACATCCCGCAGTTGCCCGGCTTCTGGGAGAAATACTATTTCCGCCCCGGCAACCTCGGCTACCCGGTGTTCGATACCGCCGTCGGCAAGGTCGGCGTCTACATCTGCTACGACCGCCATTTCCCGGAAGGCGCGCGCGTCCTCGGCTTGAACGGCGCGGAGATGGTGTTTATCCCCTCGGCGACCAGTCGCGGCTTGTCCCAGCACCTCTGGCGCATCGAGCAGACCAGCCACGCCATCGCCAACGGCTATTATGTCGGCACCATTAACCGGGTCGGCATCGAGTTTGATCTGGGCGAGGACGATTTCTACGGGCAGAGCTACTTCTGCGACCCGCGCGGGCAGTTCTGCGGCGAAGTCGGCGACGCCTACAAGGAGGAACTGCTGATCCGCGACCTCGACCTCGACCTGATCCGCGAAGTCCGCGACACGTGGCAGTTCTACCGCGACCGCCGCCCGGAGAGCTACGGCCCCATCGCCGAAGCGTGAGAATAGCCGTCAGCAAGAACGCGCGTTGTCAGGTTCTTAACTCGGTATCCAGCACTCGTGCGACCTTCGGTCGCCTAGCACTATCTTTTCAGGAGACGTGGCTATGGAATTTGCAATCACCTTCAAAGGCGACATCGATCCCAAACGCACCGTTGCCCTCTGCCAGCAAGCGGAGCAGGCGGGATTCACCTATGCGTGGTTTTTTGATTCGCACGTCCTCTGGCGCGAGTGCTTCGTCACCATGGCGATGTGCATGGAGCACACCGATCACATGCGCTTCGGACCCTGTGTGACCAACCCCGGCGTGCGCGAGTGGTCGGTGGCGGCGAGCTTGTTCGCCACCCTCGCTCAGCAAAGCGGCGGGCGGGTCGATATGGGCTTGGGTCGCGGCGACAGCTCCCGCCGGGTGCTGGGTCACAAGCCGCTCAACGCCACCACTATGGTCGAGTTCGCCGATGCAGTTCGGGCGATGGTGCGCGGCGAGGAAGTCCACTACGACGAGGGCGGCGCTCCGGTGCAGCTCCCATGGGCGAACGGCTACCAACTGCCCGTGTGGATCGCCGCCTACGGCCCCAAAGTGCTCGCCGCCGCCGGAACCCACGCCGAGGGGCTGATCATCCAGCTTGCCGATCCGACGCTGGTCAAGTGGCTGAGCGATCACGCCCTCGGCGCAGGTAAGGATGCCGGGCGCGATATGTCCGGCTTCAAGATTATGTCGGCCGCGCCTGTGTGGGTCGGCGACCTGACCCAAGCCCGCGAGCAAACTCGCTGGTTCCCGGCGATGGTCGGCAATCACGTCGCCGATCTGGTCGAGCGCTACGGCAAATCCGGCGCGGCGGTTCCTCAACGGCTCACCGATTACGTCGAGGGGCGCAAGGGCTACGACTATCACCACCACGCCGATAAAGACGCCGATCACCTCGGCTTCATCACCGACGACATCATCGACAGCTTCGGCGTGCTCGGCACCGTCGATCAGCACGTCGAGAAGCTGAAGGAACTCGAATCCATCGGCGTGACTCAGTTCAACATCTACCTGATGTGCGGCGAGGAAGAACGCATCGTCGAGGAGTACGGCAAGCACGTGCTGCCCCAGTTCGCACAGGCAGTATCGACGTAAAACCGCCGGAGGCTCAAAGCCTCCGCCTACGAATTCAAGCCGACTAAAGTCGTCTGAAAAGCAGCCTGCTTCAGCAGGCTTGGGTCTCTAGCCCGATGCTTTGAGCATCGGGCGGCGCATAAAACTAGAGAGGCTGAATCATGGGAACATTGTTCAAGAACGGCACCTTAATCACCGCCGCCGACCAGTCCAAAGCCGACGTGCTGGTCGAGGGCGACAAGGTCACGCTGATCGGGCTGGACCTCAACCCCGAAGGGCATGAAGTCGTGGATTGCACGGGCAAATACATACTGCCCGGCGGCATCGACGTTCACGCCCACCTCGACCTATCCTTCGGCGGCACCTACAGCAACGACGACTTCGACACTGGGCACAAGGCTGCCGCCTTCGGCGGCACGACCATGCACATCGACTTCGCCATGCAGCCGCGCGGCAAGCTGCTCCACGACGCCATCGACATGTGGAACCAGAAAGCCAAGCTGGCGCAGATCGACTACAGCTATCACATCGGCGTCACCGACCTGCGCCCCGAAGTCCTAGACGAGATCGACTCGCTGCCCGGCGAGGGCTTCACCAGCCTGAAGCTGTTCATGGCGTACAAGAACGTCTTCATGGTCGATGACACGGCGCTGTTCAAAGCCATGCAGAAAGCCGCCAGCCTCGGCATGATCGTCATGGTGCACGCCGAAAACGGCGACGTGGAAGCCACGTTGACCCCCGAACTGATCGCCGCTGGCAAGACCGACCCGATCTATCACGCTTCGTCGCGCCCGCCGGAGATCGAAGGCGAAGCCACCAACCGCGCGGTGATGATGGCGGGCTTAACCGGCTGCCGCCTCTACGTGGTGCACATGACCAACCAATTCTCGATTGACGCACTCCGGCGCGGGCGCGCGCTCGGCTATCCGGTCATGGGCGAAACCTGCATCCAGTATTTCTTCCTGACGGCGAAAGATCATCTGGGCAAGCCCGGCTTCGAAGGCGCGAAGTACGTCTGCTCGCCGCCGATCCGCACGGTTCACGATCAAAATGTGCTGTGGGGCGCGGTGCAGGATCACACGCTGGCGGTGGTCAGCACCGATCACTGCGACTTCTGGTTCGACGGCGGTCACGGGCCCACCGACGAATGGGGGAAGGCGCATCCCAACGGCGAATGGGCGGCGTTCGAGGCGCAGAACCCGTCTTATCGTCGCCCCGGCAAGGAACTGGGCAAGGGCAACTTCGCCAAGATTCCCAACGGCTTGCCCGCCATCGAAGACCGCCTGACCATGCTCTGGAACGCGGGCGTGAACACCGGCAAAATCTCGCCGACCCGCTTCGTGGAACTCAACTGCACCAACCCGGCGAAGATTTTCGGCATGTACCCGCAGAAAGGCACCCTCGCCGTCGGATCGGATGCCGACATCGCCGTGTGGGATCCCAATAAGAAGCACACCATCAGCGCCAGCAGCCATCACATGCGCTGCGACTACAACCTGTTCGAGGGTACCGAAGTCACCGGCGTCCCGGTGATGGTCTACTCGCGCGGCAAAAAGCTGGTCGATGGCGATCAGTGGTTCGGGGTGAACGGCGAGGGCAAGCGCGTGATCCGCACGCCCAACGCCGCCATTCTGTAAGCCAACCGATTTCCGTAGGGGCACGGCGTGCCGTGCCCCATTGGATCAAGCGATGACCCCACCCGCTCAGTATCAACCGCTCGACTTCGAGCGCCTCTCGCCGGACGAGCAGATCGCCCGCTCCCGCGACTTCCTCGCGCAGATGCGGACTCGCCGCACCGTCCGCGACTTTTCCAGCGAACCCGTCCCCTTCGAGCTGATCGCCAACGCCATCGCCGCCGCCGCGACCGCCCCTTCAGGCGCCAATCAGCAGCCGTGGAGCTTCGCCGTCGTCAGCGATCCGGCGATCAAGCGCCAGATTCGCCAAGCCGCCGAAGCCGAGGAGCGCGAGAGCTACCAGCATCGCATGAGCGGCGAGTGGCTGGAGGCGCTGGCGCCGCTGGGCACCGATTGGCACAAGCCGCACCTTGAAGATGCGCCCTACCTGATCGTGGTCTTTGTTCAGGCATACGGGCTGGACGCGGACGGTGAGCATCACAAGCATTACTACGCCGTCGAGTTGGTGGGCATCGCCGTCGGGCTGCTGATCGCCAGCCTGCATCTCGCCGGGCTTGCCACCCTGACCCACACGCCCAATCCGATGGGCTTCCTGAGCGAGATTCTGGGTCGCCCGCCCAACGAGCGCGCCTTCGTGATTGTCCCGGTCGGCTGCCCGGCGGAGGGCGCGCAGGTTCCCGTCATCACCAAGAAGCCGCTGAACGAGGTCATGATCGTCTATGGAGACACGGATCGCCACGCCGGATGACGCCCCGGCGATTGCCGAAATCTACAATCAGGGCATCGAGGATCGGGTCGCCACCTTCGAGACTCGGCTGCGCACCGCCGACGACATCCGCGCGTGGTTCGATGACGCCGCGCATCCGATGGTCGTGGTCACTGACGGAGCGCGTGTGATCGCCTACGCGACCACCTCGCAGTACCGCCCGCGCGACTGTTACGCCGGGATCGCCGAGTTCGGCGTCTACGTCGCCCGCGACTGGCGCGGGCACGGCGCGGGACGGCTGGCGCTGCAAGCGCTGGCGCAGGCAGCCGAAGCGCGCGGCTTCTGGAAGCTGGTGTCGCGCATTTTCGTGGAAAACACCGCCAGCCGCGCTCTCATGAAGTCGGTCGGCTTCCGCGAAGTCGGCATCTACGAGAAGCACGGTCAGCTTGACGGCGTCTGGCGCGACTGCGTGATCGTCGAGAAGCTGCTCGCCCCATAAAAAACGCCGCCGGATCGATAATCCGGCGGCGTCGTTGCTTGTAGGGGCATGGCGATGCCACGCCTCGTTTTTGCGCCGATCCGCTACTCGCTCGAATGCGCCAGCGTGACCTCGTAGCTCACGCTGCTGTAGCTGTAGTCCGTGATCTGCACCACCACCTGCCCGTCCGAGCTAGGCGTGAAGCCGAGGGTCAAATCGGTCACTTGGCTGCCCGACCCGCTGGCGAGGGTCGTATCGCCCTGCATCACCGTCACGCTCGGCGCCCCGGATTGACCGCTGGTCAGGTGGAGGGTCAGCCGCACGTTCTCGCCTGCGGTCGCCGTGAACATGACCGCGTGCGAGTTCACGGAGCTGCTGAACGCCATCGACTGCGGACCTTCGTCCAGCGACGGCGGCAGCGTGTGCTTCACCGTCAGCGTGACCTTGCCGCTGCCCGGCGCGGCAGCCGTCAGCGCGACGGTGTAAGTTCCGGTGGAGGACAAAAGCTGCTGGTAGATTTCAGGGTCGAAGCCGGAGCCGCCGTCGTCATCACTGGCAACCTGATAGCCGTTCGGGTCGCTGAGCGTCAGGCTGGTGTCGATGGAGCCGCCGCTGTCCGCCGAAATCGTGACCAAATCGCCCGACGTGCCTTCAAACGTGAA
The DNA here is from genome assembly GCA_963814185.1 of uncultured Chloroflexia bacterium. GTDB lineage: Bacteria > Chloroflexota > Anaerolineae > Aggregatilineales > Phototrophicaceae > Flexifilum. The sequence continues at coordinate 3,638,482 of CAWFCF010000004.1, forward strand.
GTATTTGCCGCTGTCGCTGGTCGTGAAGTTGACCTCGGTCGGCGTGTCGTAGCTCACGTTGTTGACTTCAGCTTTATTCAGCGTCACCGTGTACGCCCCGGTGCTGCTCCCGTCGATGCTGCTGACGCGCAGCGTGTAGCTTCCGGTGCTCGGCAGGGTATAGGGACCGATCATCGAATTGAGCGTGCCGCCGCTGTCATCGTTGTAGGTCAGTTGGTTGCCGTTGCTGTCCAGCAGGTACAGTTCGGAGTCGAAGTCGCCCGACGTTTCGGTGGCGACGATCACGTCGCCGGACTGCCCGCTGAACACGTAATCCGCCGAGAACTGGTCGCTGGTAAGCTGCCCATTGACGCTCTGCGAATATTCGATGTGATTCAACTGCTGCTCGCTGACCGAAAGCGTGTACGCGCCGCTTTCGCCGCCGCTCCCTTCATGATGATCGTAGCTCTCGACCAGAATGGTGTAGGTCGTCCCGGCAGGCAGCACGAAGCCCTGAATCAGCGAGTTAGTGCTGTCGGCGTCGTCATTTTCGGCAAGGGTATTGCCATTTGCGTCCTTCAAGGTCAGGTAAGCGTCGAAATCGTTCGACACCAGATGAATGTTGACCGCCTGTCCTGCGTCGGCGTTCAGTGTGTAGGTTGCGGAGGGTTGGGAAGCGGTCAAATTGCCCGTGACCGTGTCTCCCACGCCAATGCTCCCCTGCTGCGCCAGCGCGGGAACCGCGAACAGCGCGAGCAGGGCTATGATCACCACAACTCTCATGTATTGACGCATCTCATCATCCTTAAGTGTGGAAATTACCGCTCTTATTATAACCCAAGTTCTCTGCGCGCGTTTTCAGCGCCGGGAAAACGTGTTACAGTGGTAGCCGATTAGAAGGGTAAACCCATGCTGGTTCAACGTTTTGCCGATTTTGCTCGTCCGGTGCTCGACCTGCCCCTCATCCGTCGCACGCGCCGCAATCACGGGCTGGAACACGCCACCATTCATATCCTCTCGCAGCGCGTCCGCAACTTGCGGATGGCGGGTCGCAGCACCGATTCCGGCTTTATCCTTTTAGGCGAAGCCTCCACCGAACAGGTGCAGGCTGCCGTCAGCGACGCGCTGCGCCGGATGCGCGCCGGGGAACCTCAACTCGCGGTGCATCCTAACTGCGGCACCAATCTGGTCACTACCGGGCTGATGACCACCGTCGCCGCCATGCTCGGCTTGACTGGCGCCAGCCGCCGCGACGCTTGGAACCGCCTGCCCTTCGTGATGACGCTGGTTATCGGCGCGCTGATCTTCTCGCAGCCCATCGGCATGTCGCTGCAAAAGTACATCACCACCGACGGCGACCCCGCCGATCTCGAAGTCCTCAGCATCACCCGCAGCCAGATGCGCACGCCGCTCAGCAGCGCGCCGCTCACCGTCCACCGCATCGTCACCACCTCCAGCTAAAAGATAGGACTGAGGACTGAGTAAAAACGGTGATAGGAATAAGCGTGCCCCCTGAATTAGCTGTAGGGGCGGGTCTAAGACCCGCCCTTCCCAAATCCTTCTTGGCGTCTTGGCGGTTCAATCTCATTTTTTCCGCGCTTGTCCTAAATCCTTGCTTTGACTCAGCACGATGACCACCTTCTACATCTTTCACGGCGACGACGACCTGCGCATCGACGAGGAGCTGGGCGCGATGCGCACCAAAATGCGCGAGCAGCCCAACGCCGACCTCAACACCGCCGAATTCGACGGCAACCTCGCCAGCCCCGCCGAAATCCTGAGCGCGGCGCTGGCGTATCCCTTCCTGTCGGATAAGCGCCTCGTGATCGTCCGCGACCTGCTGGCGTGGATCACCCGCAAAGGCGCGGGCGAGACCGGCAAGCAGGCGGTGCAGCAGTTGCTCGACGGGCTGCCCACCCTGCCCGACTGGGCGCGCATGGTCTTCGTCGAGCGCGTCCGGCTGCCGGACTCCAACAAAATCCTCAAGCTGGCGCAGAGCGACCCCAACGGCTACGAGAAAGCCTTCATCGTCCCCAAAGACAGCACCGCGTGGATCATCAAGCGCGCTCAGGATTTATACGACGCGCGCATCGATCCAGCCGCCGCCACCGCCCTCGCCAGCGTCACGGTCGGCGATCTGCGCCGCGCGGATAACGAGCTGCTCAAGCTGGTCAGCTACGTGGGTGGCGAGCGCCCGATCACCGAAGCCGACGTCGCCCTGCTGACGCCCTACGTCGCCGAAGCCAGCCTGTTCGAGATGGTCGATGCGCTCGCCGAAGGGCGCGGCAAAGTCGCCGTCTCGCTGGTGCAGCGCCTGCTGGATCAGGGCGAGGATATTTTCGGACTGTACGCCATGATCACCCGCCAGTTTCGCCTGCTGCTGCTGGCGAAGGAACATCTCACCACCGGCGGCTCCCCGCGCGATACTGCCTCCGCGCTGAGCGTGCATCCTTTCGTCGCCGAAAAGCTGGCGAAGCAGAGCCGCAGCTTCTCACTGGAGCAGCTTGAGGTCATCTACCACGTGCTGCAAAACTACGATCTCATGATGAAAACCGGGCAGATTGAGCCGAAGCTCGCGCTTGACCTGCTGATCGCCGGGCTGGCTCAGCAAATCTGACATTTCACATTAACATTGTTTGAGTAGTTGCAACCTTTCACCCCGTCCTTTCGTATAATCTAACAAACCATCTATCCTCAAAGGAGTGTGTCTCATGCTTGTGGGTCTGGTTATCCTTGCCATAATTCTTCTGGTAGCCTATTTTGCCATCGGGCTGGCGGCGCACATTGCCATCGGGCTGGTCGGCTTGCTGATCTCGGTCATCATCTGGGCGATCATCGGCTGGCTGGCGGGTCAACTGATGAAAGGCGGCGGCTACGGGCTGATCGGCGACGTTCTGCTCGGCATCATCGGCGGCTTGGTCGGTGGCTTGGTCTTTAACCTGCTCAGCATCGACCTGGGCGGCGTGATCGGCAACGTCATCGTGGGTGTGGTCGGCTCGATCATCGTCATCCTGATCGGGCGCGCCGTCTTCGGCAATAGCTCATCCGCCAGCGCCTGACCTATCCTTTCACGAACCTGTGGGGGCGGGTCTAGGCTTGCACGGCAAGCACACCCGCCTCAATTTGGCGTCCTTCGCGTACTTGGCGGTTCAATGCTTTCCCTCTGTGTCCGCTGCGGTTGATCCTTTAGTTCCCCAACTTGGTTTTTGACCGCCCCTCTCCCTTTGCGGTAAACTATTTATATTTCACGCAACAATCAATTCGAGGCTGGGGGCGTACCCCAGCGAAGTGAGGAGTCGGTATGGCGACGAACGTAGTTGCGCCTGATAAAGAGAAGCTGCTCGACTGGTATCGTCAGATTGTGCTGATCCGCCACTTCGAGAACACCTGCGACGAGCTTTACAAAGAGAAGCGCATCACCGGCGTCTATCTCCACCTGTACAGCGGTGTCGAGGCGACCGGCGTCGGCGCGGTCGCGGCGATTGGCAAGGACGACAACGTGATCACCGCCTACCGCGATCACGGAATCGCCATCGCGCGCGGCGTCGATCCGAAGGTCGTGATGGCGGAGATGATGGGCAAACGCACCGGAACCAGCGGCGGCAAGGGCGGCTCGATGCACTTGGCGTCGCGCGAGTTGAATTTCTGGGGCGGCTACGCGATTGTTGCCGGGCATCTCCCGCTCGCCGCCGGGATCGCGCTCAAGGAGAAGTACGTCGGCAGCGACAACATCGTCCTCTGCTTCCTCGGCGACGGCTCGACCAACAACGGCTATTTCCACGAAGCGCTCAACCTCAGCAGCGTCTGGGATTTGCCTGTTGTCTGGCTGATCGAGAACAACGGCATCGGCATGGGCACGCGGGTCAAGGACGCCTCCGGTCAGCCGAATTTGGTCAAGCGCGCCATCGCCTACGGCATGAAAGAAGGCCCCAGCGTCGATGGTCAAAACGTGATTGAGGTCTACGATGCGGTCAGCGAAGCGGTAGAATATGCCCGTAAGCACGGCCCCATTCTGATGGAGGCGCGCACCTATCGCTATCTGGGGCACGGCGTCTCCGACAAGTGGTTCGACACCCGCGACGACCTCAAAACCGAGCTTGAGGCGTGGCATCAGAAAGACCCGATCACGGTGCTGCACGATTACCTGACCGCCAACTACGACGGCATTGAGCCGGAATTGGAGCGGCTTCAGCAGGGAGCGGATCAAACCGTCGCCGAGGCGGTCGAGTTCGCCGAAAACAGCCCTGCGCCCACTTACGACGACCTGATCAGCAATCTGTATGTATAGCAGTTAGCCGTTAGCGGTTCGCTTTAAGCGAACCGCCAAACGCGAACCGCTTTCTCTCAAGGAGCAGCCATGCCAGATAAGAATCTCCCCATGCGCGAGGCGCTGCGGGCGGCGTTGATGGAAGAAATGGAGCGCGACGAAACCGTGTTCGTCATGGGCGAGGAAGTAGGCGCGTGGCAGGGCACCCACCGCGTCACACGCGGATTTCTCGAAAAATTCGGCGAAAGGCGCGTGCGCGATACCCCCATCAGCGAGATGGCGATTGCGGGCGCGGCGGTCGGCGCGGCGATGGCGGGCTTGCGCCCGGTCGCCGAGATCATGACCATCAACTTCGCCTTCATCGCCTTCGACGCCATCATCAACCACGCCGCCAAAATTCACTACATGTTCAACGGGCAGTTCCGCGTCCCGCTGGTGATCCGCGCCGCGAGCGGCTGGGGCAATCAGGCGACCGCCACCCACTCCCACGCACCGGAGCCGATCTTCGCCCACTTTCCGGGCTTGTACGTCGGCTGCCCCTCCAACGCCTACGACGCGAAAGGGATGTTGAAGGCAGCCATCCGCGACGACAACCCGGTGCTGTTCACCGAGTCCATCGCCCTCTACCCCAAGCCCTCGCCCGTGCCGGAGGAAGAATACCTGATCCCGATTGGCAAGAGCGACGTGAAGCGCGAAGGCAGCGACGTGACGCTGGTCAGCTACGCGCGCGGCGTCGAGTGGTCGCTGGACGCCGCCGAAATGCTGGCGAAAGAGGGCATTCAAGCCGAAGTGATCGACCTGCGCTGGCTGCGCCCGCTCGATCTCGACCCGGTATTCGAGAGTTTCAAAAAGACCAACCACTGCGTAGTGGTCGAAGAATCGCTGCCGCATTTTGGCTTCGGCAGCGAAATCGCGGCGCAGCTTCAGGAAGCGGCGTTCGACTACATGGACGCGCCCATCAAGCGCGTCAGCGCGGTCGACGTGCCGCTGCCCTATGCCCATGACATCGAATTGATGGCTCTGCCCAACGCGCAGAAAGTCGTCGATGCAGTGAAAGAGGTTCTCTAAACATGGCGCAAGAAATCAAGATGCCTAACCTCGGCTCGGATATGGAGGAAGGCATCCTCTTAAATTGGACGAAACAAATCGGCGAGCAGATCAACGAAGGCGACGTGATCGCCGAGATCGAAACCGATAAAGCCACCGTCGAAGTCCCGGCGACTGCCTCCGGCACCCTCATCAAGCTGATCGGCGAGCCGGGCGAAACCCTCAAGGTCGGTTCGGTGATCGGCTACGTCGGCGCGCAGGGCGAATCCGCGCCCGCCAACGGCAGATCAGCGCCCGAAGCCAAGCCCGCGCCCAAAGAGCCGGTGCAGGTCGCGCCGACGCCCGCCCCGACACCCGCCGTCATCCATGCCGAAGGCGAGCGCCTGAAAGCCTCGCCCGTCGCCCGCAAGGTGGCGGCGGATCGCGGCATCGATCTCCAGCAAGTGCCGGGAAGCGGCCCCGGCGGGCGCATCGTCAAAGCCGACGTGGAGGGCTTTCAGCCGCAGGCTGCCCCGGTCGGCATCCCGACCACCGCTGCGCCCACCATCGGCACCATTCCCAGCGGCGCGGACGTGGAAGTGATCGACATTCCGAAGATGCGCGCCCGCATCGGCAGCCGCATGGTCGAATCCAAGCAGCAGGTGCCTCATTTCTACGTCACCGTTGAAATCGACGTGGAGGCGCTGCTCGCGCTGCGCCAGCAGATCAACGCCGGGCTGGACGACGCCCACAAGATCACCGTCAACGACCTGATCGTCAAGGCGGCGGCGCTCACCCTGCGCGACTTCCCCAATCTGAATACCCACTTCTATGGCGATAAGCTGGTGCATAACCTTCGCATCAACATCGGCATGGCGGTGCCCACCAACAACGGGGGTCTGATGAACGTGGTCGCCAAAGACGCCGATAAAGTCTCGCTGGGCACCATGGCCGCGCAGAACAAGGAAATGATCGCCCGCGCCCGCGAGGGCAAGGTCAAGACCGAAGATATTTCCGGCAGCACCTTCACCGTGAGCAATCTGGGACCCTACGGCGTGGAGCATTTTCTCGCCATCATTAATCCGCCTGAAGCCGGCATTCTCGCCGTCGGCACGGCGATGAAAGTCCCGGTGGTCAAGCCGGACGGCACGCTCGGCGTTGGCAACCGCATGAAAGTCACTATCAGCGTCGATCACCGGGTCAGCGACGGCGCGGAAGGCGCGCGGTATTTGCAGCGCTTCAAGCAGTTGATCGAAAACCCGATGCAGCTTTTGATCTAACCGTATGGGCGGGTCTGTGACCCGCCCTTATTCTTGGCGAACTTGGCGGCTTGGCGGTTCACCTGTAGGAGCAGGTCTGTGACCCGCCCTTTTTTCGTCCCTTTCTCTCGGCGTCTTGGCGGTTCAACCCGCTCTTTTCGCTCCTAAAATCAAAAAGGCGCAGAGGGAAATCCTCTCTGCGCCTTTCGTTTCTGCTTTGCGCGGACGCTTTTTACTGCTCGGTCTCCGGCGTCGGCTGCTCCTCAGCGGCAGGCTCATGCGCCGGGATTTCCAACGCAATCGCCTGCTGGATCAGGTCGCGCAGGGCATTTTCCGGCAGCGCGCCCGGCTGATTGAAGATCATGGTGCGCTGCTTGACGATCATCAGGTTGGGGATGCTCTGGATGCGGAACGCCTGCGACAAGCCGGGGTTCGCGTCCACGTCCACCTTAGCCACCTTGATCTGCCCGGCGAATTCGCCCGCCAGCTTCTCCAAAATTGGCGCGACCATGCGGCACGGACCGCACCAGGCCGCCCAGAAATCGACGATCACCGGGATGTCGCTGTTGAGCACTTCCTGCTCGAAAGTGGCATCGGTCACGGTCACGGGTTTGTTGATAAGGGTTGGTTGATTTACAGCTTTCGCTTCTTCCTTCTCTGCTTCGGTTACAGGTTCATCATTTTCGTTTACGCTCGTGACCGGGTTCTCGGTCACCGCGTGGTTAAGCATTTCAATCGCCAGCGGCAGATCGGTACCCCACGGCTTCTGCCGCCGCGCGACTTCCTCGCCGCAGTACCACGCCACCAGCACCGGCTTCTCGCCCGCGCCGAAGCGCTGCGCCAGCGACGGGTTCTCGTGTGGGTCGAGCCGAGCGTAGACGATCTTGCCGTCGCCCTCTTTCGCCGCCTTGTCAAACGCCGCCTTGAAATCGCTGCGAAGTCCTTCGCCGCTGGTGATCAACATCAGCACCGGCTTGTCGCCGTTCAAAACTGAGTCCGTGTTGGCGCTGCTCAGATAAATTAGGTCAGGCATCATTAATCCCTTGTCGTCACAGAGTCTAGACGCGACTGATTTCCGTTTCTTACAAATTCGACGGACTTATTTGTGAAGGAGATCAAGGAACTCGTCAACTGTCAGATGCAGATCGCGGATGATCCCGCGCAGCGTCCCGATCTTGATCGGATTGTGATTGGGAACGACGGTGCTGCGCGTTGGATCGTCCTTATGAGCGATGACGATGTGACTCCCGCTCTGGCGTTTTACTTCAAAGCCGCCGTGCCGGAGCGTGCGAATGCACTCCCTCGCCGAAATCGACGGCAGCTTGCTCACACGGTCGCCACCTGAATCGGGGCGAAATCGTCTGGAACCTCCTCGCCGATGGATTTCAGGTAGTCCACATAGAGGTCAATCGCGTCGCGGATATTCTCAAGTGCTTCATCAACCGTATCGCCTTCCGAACGGCATCCCCGCAGGCTGGGCACTTCGACGACATATCCACCGCTCTCCGGATCGGGAATCAGAATGACTTGGCGCATCAGGCGGCTCCCTTCATTTACGACCATTATAGCATCTCAAAATCCTGCCGTCTGACCGTCCTTGCGCGGGTCGCTCCCGCCGAACAGCACCCCGCTCTCCGCGTCCCGCCGGATGATCTGTCCGTCCCCGAACAGCCCGCGACCCGACCCGCTTACCGGGCGGACGCGGTGTCCCATCTCCGCCAGCCGCGCCATCGTTTTCACCGGGATCCTTCTTCCAGCGCGAGCGCGCTGTCGCCGGTGCCGCTTTCGAGGCACCAGCGCGGTCGGTTGAGCGCTTCCTGCGGGTTCAGATCGTCGTCGATCAACGCGACCAGCACTTGAAAGTGTCCCTGCGGCTGCATGAATCCCCCCATCACGCCGAGCGACGCCCACAGCGCGCCGTCGCGCGTCGCCATCGCCGGGATGATGGTGTGATAGGGTCGCTTGCCGCCCGCCAACTCGTTCGGATGCCCCGCTTCCAGTGTGAACAGCGCGCCCCGGCTTTGCAGGAAGAACCCGCCCGCCGTGATCCCCGACCCGAACCCGTCCGCCACGATCCCCGACCCGAACCCGGTGTACAGGCTGTTGATGAACGAGCAGGCGTTGCCCTGCCCATCGACCGCCGTCAAATACACCGTATCCGACGCTTCCGGCGGCGTGCCGAAGCTGGGCGGCTGCATCGCCGCGTCCACGCTGATCAGCGCCCGCCGCTCGGCGGCGTAGGCATCGCTCAGCAGCCACTCCATCGGCGGGGGATTGGTCGCCAAATCCGCGACGTACTGCCGCGCGTCCGCGAACGCAAGCCGCATCGATTCGACCATCCGGTGCATCCGCTCCGGCGAGTCCCAACTCGCCGCCGCCAAGTCGAACCCCGCCGCGATCTTCAGCGCTTGCAGCGCCGCAATCCCCTGACCGTTCGGCGGGCATTCGTAGACCCGCACCCCGCGATAGTCGGTCGAGATCGGCGTCTCCCACGTCGAGCGGTGCGCCTTGAGATCGTCCAGCGTCATCAAGCCGCCGCGCTCCTGCACCGCCCGCACCATCGCCTCCGCGACCGCGCCCGTATAGAACGCCGCCGATCCGCCGTCGGCAATCGCTTGCAGGGTCGCCGCCAGCCCCGGCAGCCGCACCACCTGCCCGATCTCCGGCGCGCGTCCCCCCGGCAGATAGTCGTCGGCGTTGGCGCAGTTCCGCAGGAAGCGCTCGGATCGCTGCCACGCGGCGCCGTACACCGGATGCACCGGGAAGCCGTCGCGGGCGTAGTGGATCGCATCTTGGAGCACCTCCGCCAGCGGCATCGATCCGTGTCGCTTGAGCAAATCCTCCCAGCCCGCCACCGCGCCCGGCACCGTGACCGCGTGCGGGCTGAGCGTCGGGATTTCCGCGTAGCCCTGATCGCGCAGGGACTTCGCAGTCAGCGCGGCAGGCGAGCGCCCGCTGCCGTTCAGCGACGTGACCTCGCGGGTCTGGGCGTCGAAAAACAGCGCGAACATATCCCCGCCGATCCCGGTCGAAGCCGATTCAGTCACGTTGAGGACGGCTGCCGCCGCCACCGCCGCGTCCGCCGCGTTGCCGCCGCGCCGCAGAATCGCCAGCCCCGCCTGCGTCGCCAGCGGATTGCTGGTGGCGACCATCCCCCGCCGCGCCACCACCATCGAGCGCCGCGTCTCAAAATCAAACGTCATCGGTTTCATCAACATGCCTTTCGTCTGTGACCCGTCTATGCCCCCGCGCGCTGTAGGGGCGGGTCTGTGACCCGCCCTTTCCTACCAACGGTCTGGATTCTCTTTATCCAGCGCCCATTGTGCCGGATTCGATAGGATGTACTGCCGAATGCTGTTCAGTCCGGCTTGATTTCGGATGACGTGTTCGTAATAATTCCGCTGCCAAACTGCGCCGCCAGATGTATTCCGTAATTGATTGATACGTCTTGCTGAAAAACTCTTGAAGCCTCGCACGATTTCGGATAACGGGGATCGTTTGGTCTCGGTAGGGGCGGGTCTCAGACCCGCCCCTACGGTGTCCCGCAGCACCAGTATGCCGTGTATATGATTGGGCATTAGTACAAAAGCATCCAGTTCGACATTCGTATAATGCGTTGGTAGTTCGTTCCAAGTCTGCTGTACGATCAGCCCGAACTCTGAAGGTTCGACGACTTCACCAGCGACCTCACCTAAAAAACACTCCCTCAGATGAGTACAAACGGTGACAAAATACATGCCCGCCGCGCTGTAGTCATACGCTGGAAGTCGGACTGAGTGGCGATGATTACGCGAACTCGTCGGCATCGTTTCCTCATGCCCTCGTATTCCGATCTTCGACCTTCCTTTCGTCTGACCGTCTACTATCATACGTCACTGACCCCACGCGACCAAATCGGCTACAACCGCGCCGCAAAAGAAAGGAGACTCATGCTGACCATCACCGACTTTCTGCCTGAACTCGCCGCCGAGCTGCCCGCCGCCGATGCCATCCTGCGCGCCGCCAACCTCGTCGTCCACGACGCGGTGGAGCAGGTCACGTTGGAAGGCTCGCGCGGCTTGCGACAGGATAACCGCCCCGATTCGGACATCGACCTCACCCTGATCGTCGCCGCCAACCAGCTACCCGCCGCCGAGCCGGATCGCGCTGATCTGCTGCGCGCCGTGCTGCGCACCACGCTCGATCACTGGCGCTCGCCCATCGACCTCGATCTGGCGGCAGTGTTCGACACCGGAACCTGCTGCGGCTTGCGCTGTTTCAGCGAGCGCCGGTGGAACGACGCCGTGATTCGCGGGCGCGGCGTGGACTGCTTCGGCATCTACAAGCTTCAGCGCGGCTTCGACGGCTACGTGACCTCTGGCGTCGAGCTGGCGAAGGTCTACCCGATCCTCACCATCTGGCGGCGTCCCTGACTGCGTTACAATCGGGCGGATTGGGTTATTGGCTTTTAGCTAATCGCTAACCGCTAAAAGGCTTGTAAATATGGGCATCGTTTGTTTAGGCGAACTGTTGATTGATTTCGTGGCGCTGGAAGCCGGCGTCACCGTCGGCGAGGCGTCCGGCTTCGAGAAGAAGCCCGGCGGCGCGCCCGCCAACGTCGCGGTGGCGGTGGCGAAGCTCGGTCAGCCGAGCATCTTCATCGGTCAGGTGGGTGATGATCCCTTTGGGCATCACCTCGACGCCGTGCTGCGCGCCGAGGGCGTGGATACGCGCGGCTTGCGCTTCAGCGGCGAAGCCCGCACCGCGCTGGCGTTCGTCTCGCTGGCAGCCGACGGCGAGCGCTCGTTCGTCTTTTACCGCCATCCCAGCGCCGACATGATCATGCGCCCCGAAGATGTCGCCTTCGAGCTGATCGACGGACAAGACCTGTTTCACTTCGGCTCGCTCACGCTGATCCATCCGAACTCGACGGCGGCGACCTTCGCGGCGGTCGAGTACGCCCGCGATCACGGCTTGACCATCTCCTACGATCCTAACCTACGCCTCTCGCTCTGGCAGGATCAAGCCGCCGCCCGCGAGGGGCTGCGCTCCGGGCTGGATTTCGCCCACATCCTCAAGGTCAGCGACGAGGAACTCGATTTTCTGGCGTATGGAAGAGTTGAATCGCTCTGGCGTGACGACATGCGCCTGATCGTGGTGACTCACGGCGCGGGCGGCGCGACCGCCTACACCCGCGACCGCGTGATCGACTCGCCCGGCTTCCCGGTCAGCGCCGTCGATACCACTGGCGCGGGCGATGGCTTCGTCGCTGGGCTGCTGGTCGGCTTGCTGGAGCAGGGCTTTGAATTCGACGCCCTGCCGGAAATTCTCCGCTTCGCCAACGCCGTCGGCGCGATCAGCACCACCGCGCGCGGCGCGATCCCCGCGCTCCCGACCCGCGCGCAGGTCGAAGCCTTCCTCGCCGCCCACCCCGCCTGATCCTATAGATCGTGCCCCTACCAACCCCGCTGTAGGGGCATGGCGCTTCCGTGCCCCGCTTTTTCTTGGCGTCCTTCGCGTCTTGGCGGTTCGCTATCTTTTGCTGACCGCTGACTGCTCTTAAAAGAACGCCTTCGCCACCTTCAGCATTCCCTGATTCCAGGGCACGCGGTGCGAGACGCCGCTCTGCCCCTCGAACTGGCTCAGGTTGTCCAAATACCACTTATAATTGCGGATCAGCGCGTCTTTGTTGGAGTATTTCGGCGTGTAGCCCAGCACCTGCTCCGCCTTCTCAATCGACACGAACGAATCCTTGCTGGCGGTCTCGTAGACCCACGCATACAGCGGCGACATGTGCATCGCTTCCAGCACCTTGAGCAGCGCAATCGCCGGGGCAGCCGGGAGCGGGCGAATCTTCTTGCCGAACCCGGCGGCGTCCAGCACCGCCTGATAATCCTCGCGCATGGTGGTGAACTGCTTCGCGCCGATGTTGAAGGTGTCGTTCACCTTGTCCTTGTCCAGCGTGGCGCACAGGTAGATCGCGTCGTCCAGATCGTCCACGTCCAGCAGTTGATAGCGGTTGTTGCCGCTGCCGAGCATCGGGAAGCCCTTGCCGTCCTTCGCCCAGTCGTAGAACAGCGCGAACACGCCCAGCCGCTCCGGTCCAATGAACGACTTCGGGCGGATGATCGGCACGCACAAGCCCTTCGCGCGGTAGCTTTCGCAAAGCTGCTCCGCCTGAATTTTGGCTTTGCCGTAGGGACCCACGCCGATCAGCTTGTCGGTTTCGTAGAGCGGGTGATGATCCGGCACACCGTACACCGCTGTGGACGAAATCTGGATGAAGCGCTCGACGCCATGCGCCAGCGCCGAGTTCGAGCACCGTGTGCGTGCCCTCGATGTCGGTGGACAAAATGTCGGCTTCGCTGTACAGCGGCAGCGCCGCCGCCGTGTGGATCACGATGTCGATGCCTTCCATCGACTTATCCACGTCGGCGCGGTTGCGGGTATCGCCCTTGTAGACCGTCACCCGGTCGCGTTCGGGGTAGTCGAAGTCGGCAATGTCCAGCGACGCGACCTTGTGCCCGCGAGCCAGCAGATAGCGCGCCAGATTGATGCCCAGAAAGCCCGCGCCCCCGGTGATCAGAAAGGATTTTGGTTCTGTTTCTTGAGTCATGAAAACCTCGTGCGTGATGAAAGTCGGGGCGCACGCGGTTTGAGCCGCCAGCACGCGCCCATCTCAACTCATTGTAGTCAGGCGCGGGGCAAATGAACAGATAAGGTTCGGGTAAGCAGCACCTTTACAGCCGGGCGCTATGCTACGTTTGCCGATCCCATGACCACGAAATCGAATTCGGGTTCTAGTGGCGTGTCATCAGGTTGGCAGTTCAGACATCAAAGGGCTGGGAGAGATAAGATGTGGTTCAGGGCTTATCCATTTATCATGCCACAAATAAGTTCTGCTAAACGTTCCCTTGCGTCTTCAAGAGTTTTCTCGTTCTTTTCGTTTTCCTCTGGTGATCTTGGCTCGACGATTAACTGCTCGGCAAGCTCTTTCGGAGTAGGATCGCCAGTGGCAATCATGACGCTATGAGCAATTGAACATTGTTTGGCGCCATATGGCTTTTCTTTCTCCTCTTCCATCGAGATAACGCCCAAGCATCGTATTCAGCTTCTGCGTGACGCAGAACGTCCTGCTGCTTGCTTAGGTAGTCTATCCGACGTTGTTTCTTGGTTTGCCGTGACAGATAGACATGTGGAATGAGAGCCACAACGATAGCAAAGAGGAAGGTAATTAGGGTTTCAATGCTCATTTCAACGTGTACTTGAGTATGCTATCAGGAATGGCGTCCGGGTCGAAGATTTCGACCCGCCCGGCGGCGATTTCTTCCTCTACCTGCGCCGCCAGCCGATCCAGCGCCTCACCGGAATGGGCGAACTGCTCCTCCCACAGCGCATCTGAGACCGCGATATATTCGTGCAGCAGCGTGCGGAGCGCCTCGCCTAGATCGTCAATCCCGTGTTCGTCCGCGAACGCTTCCAGAAGCTCACGATCTTCGTCCGAAAGCGCCACTGTGACCGCATAATTGGAAACCGCCATCGTGAATACCTTTCAACCTGACTTGCTTATTATACTGCATCCGCAGGTTGACGCGGCGCTTCAGCTAAGCTCAACCTCTACCAGAATCGGGTAGTGGTCGCTCGGATATACCGGGTCGGCGTGGTCGCGGATAATCCCCGACGACCGCACGCTCCACCGCTGCGCCCCGTCGAGCATCATCATCCAGTCGATCCGCCCCGCGAATCCCTTGCCCAGTTGGGGACGCGAGCGCGTCCCCGACCAATTCGATAGACCTACGACGCCGCCGTCGCTTCCGGCGTCGCCGATGCCGCCGCAATCGCGTCCTGAAGCATCTGCGCGCCTGCTGGCGTCCACGCGAAATTGAACACCGTGACCTGCCCGTTCTCGACCGTCACGTCCCACACGCCGCCCAGCGACGGAATCCCCATCTGCCGGAACAGGTCGAGCGAAATGTCGCCCGTCCAGTGAACCGTGTTCCCCTCGACGTATCGCCCCACCGCCTCGATGTGGAACTTCCCATCGGCGAGTTCCTGCTGCCAGGCACGAATCGCATCCGGCGTGTTGTACACGTCGCCAGTCGCAATCGTCACCACCGCGTCTGGCGCGAACAGCGCCATCGCGCCGTCTACGTCGTTCGCCCCCTCGGCGGTGATCAGTGCGTCGGCGATGCTCCCGGCGGTGAGTTCGGTCAGCGCCTCCGGCGTGAAGCTGAAGTCGAAAGTCTTGACCTTGCCGTCCTCGATGTCCAGCGACCAGTTGCCGCCCATCGAAGCGATGCCGAGAGTGCGGAACGCATCCAGCGAAATTTCCCCCGTCCACGTGACCATGCTGCCGTTCACCTGCATGTTGACGGGTTCCAGCCGGAAATGCCCGTCGGCGAGCGACTGCTGCCAGCCGCGAACCCCGTCCGGCGTGTTATACACGCTCCCGTCCGCCAGCGTGACCACCGCGTCGTCGGCGAACAGGGCAACTGCCGCATCGACGTTGTTGGAATCTTCGGCGGCGATCAAGGCATGGGCGACATCCTCAGGCGAGGTCTGGGCAAGCGTGATAGCTGCGCCTCCCAGCAGGAGCGTTGCCAGCAGGCAAATAAAGACACTACTTCGCAGGAAACCTTTGAAGGACATTCTATTTTCTCCGTTTATTGTCGGTAACGACTATATTATAGAGGATTTTGTGAGAAGCGTATCCACCTGCCGCCTTCGTGACCGAAACGGAAGGCGTCGGGATGCAAGCACTCTACGGATACAATTCGGCTCAAGAGAGAGTCCTCGTTCCGGCGAGCGCCTTTCGCAGACAGGCGGGGCACAAGCAGGCGGTGTCCGCCCGCACTGGCATCCGGTTGGGCAGCTCGAAGCACCAGCACCGCGCCGCGCCCGCCGCGACTCCGCACACGAACGCTTCGCCACACTGCGGGCACACCCGCGCCCCGCTCGTCTCTGGTTTTTCATGGGTTCGGTCAGCCATGCGCCCCAGTGTAAATCGCGCCGCGCCGCCCGGCAAGCTGCGCGAATTGGCGGGAAAGTGGTTCGGTCACGCTGACGAACCTATTGTAAAATAAACCATCATCCCATGTCATAAAGAGGATATTATGAGACGAGTGATCGCCATTTTCGGCGCGGTTTTGATGGTGATTGCGTTCATTATTCTGACGATTTTCATCATTGCACCTGCGGCGATTATGCCGCTGGATAATGCGCCGCTCCTCAAAGGCATCCTGCAAACGGCCATTTGCCAACCGAATGAGGAGTTGATCGCCGGTTATTCGACGTTCAGCATCCCCGGCGAAACCAGTACAAATATCGAATTCAATTGTGTGGACAGTCAGCATAACGCGCGCGATGTGAGCCAGCAGTTCATTCAGATCGGCGGGATCGGCTACATCGTGCTGTTTCTCATTGGTCTCTTCACCTTCCTCAGCGCAATGCGCGGTTCCGACCAGCGAACCGGGGTTCCAGCCGCCGCGAAAGCAAGCCAACAGTCGAGCGGCGCCAGCGCGACTGTTATCCCCTCCGGTCAAGCTCAATTTCGGACACAAGCCGAGCCTGACCACCTGCCTCTGGCGCAGCGTTTGCAGGAATTGAAAGACGCGCTCAACGCCCGGCTGATCACCGAAGCGGAATACCAATCAAAGCGCCGGGAACTGCTCGACGAAAGCTAAGGCGCCGCCCATCCGTCGGAGAGGCGCTCGGTGAAACCCGGCTCGGCGGCTTCGCGGATCATCCTCAATCGCAGGAAGCAGCCAGCGGCGGTGGAGTGTGCGCCCGCCCGCCCCAACCCATCGCCTCATGAAAGATTGTCAAAAAATGGTTTGAAAATGGTTAAGGTGATGAAAATCACGTATTCATTGCGCCAACCAGAATTATAATTGAGTGGAGAAAGGATAAAGATCAAAGGAACAGAATATGGTCGCCGATGATCCTACCCTACCACCTCGCTACGTCGTCGAGAACTATCGCCGCGCCTACACCGTGATCAACGGGCGCGAGCCGTTTGTGCGTTACATGGGCAATCACTGGTACAACGTCAACGGCGAGACGGTTCACCGCTCCACCTTGATGGAAGAAATCGCGCGCCTGCGCAACCTGTCCCAGCGCCAGCACATCGTCTCCAAAACCGACCGCAGCGTGATCCAGCGCTTGATCGCGCGCCTGCGCAGTCTCTAATTCGCGCCCATCCCGATTCGCCTGCTTCCGAACCTTGCGAACACTCTCCCGTTCGCAAGGTTCTTTTTTTGCTGAGCAGGTGACTCGACCCGTTAACCTACCGTAGGGGCAGGTCTAAGACCTACCCCTACCAAGCGCTTCAGGATGTTCTTCGTAGGGGCACAGCGTGCTGTGCCAGCTGCACTCAGCCCTCAGTCCCGAACCGTTCTTCCAGCACCTCGACCAGCGCCGAAAAGTCGGTCAAATGTCCCGCCCGGCACTCGACCAGCTTCTCGTCCGCCTCGTCCCAGATGATCAACACCCGCTGCTGATACTGCCAGCGCGCCATCGCCGTGAACGGCACGTAGCGCGGCAGGTGGATGCGCCGATACAAGCCGTCCGGCAGCACGTCGATCCCTTCCTGCCAGAAGTAGACCGCCGGAACCGTCATCAGCAGCGCCGGGATCACGAAGCGCGGGTCGAGCAGCGCCGGGTTGACCCCCCGCTCGATCACGATCACGCCGATGAACATCGCCAGTGGCACCATCCACAGAATTGTCAGGCAAACCCGGTACGGGTGCGGCAGCCGGTGCCGCCGGATCACCGAGTTCATACGGTTAGCTCAAGCTGCATCAGCGGAATGAGTTCCTGCACGTTCGAGCCGTTGTCCAGCATCACGCCGCCGCGCGCCACGTCCTGAAAGCTGTAAAACACCTCGATGCCTTCGGCGAAATCGGTCTGCATCGCGCGGATCATCGCATCCACCGCGCTCGGTTGGATGTGGGTCAGCACCACGAACGAATCCTCGACCACCCCGACGAAATCGTCCGGCGTCCCAATTTGGCTGATCACCTGCTGGATCGCCCGCGCCGCGAAGCCGAAGGCGTCGCTCGCCGCCACGAATCCATAGACTTCGCCGAACGCCTTGAAGTTCGCCAGATGGAACACCAACTGAGCGTAAGGGACGCCCATCTGCTCCCGCCGCGCGATCTCGTCCGTGACCAGCCGTCCGGTAGGCAGTCCGCTGCGCGAACTCGTGCAGATTTTCGCGCGTCGCCCGCTTGACCGCCGCCTGCACCCGCAGCCGAAGCTCGTCGATGTCGAACGGCTTGGTGATGTAATCGTCCGCGCCCAGCGCCAGCCCCTTGACCTTGTTGGCGCGCTCGTCGCGCTGGGTCAGGAAGATGATCGGGATGTAGCGCGTGAACGAGGTCTGGCGGATCGCTTGGCACACCTGATACCCGTCGATGTCCGGCAGCATCACGTCCAGCAGGATCAAATGCGGGAAGCGGGCGCGCGCCAAATCGATCCCCTTGCGCCCGTTTTCTGCGCGGATGACCTCGTACCCATTCGCGCCGAAGAAGATCACCAACATCTGCGCGATGTCGTGATCGTCCTCAACCACCAGCAGCCGTCCCTGACTCATAATCCCCTGCGACTTCAGCTCTCGTGGAGTTGAAAGTTAAAAGCACGGTAGCGAAGCCTCTTTTAACTTTCTACTTTTAACTGTTCTCGCTCACTCGTCCCCGAACACCGCGTGAACCCGGAACTGATGGTCCAGCGAGTCGGCGGCATTGGCGACCACCTCCTCCGGGCTGAGCGGTTCGCCCGCCACGTCCGGGCGAAACACGTTCTTCAGCGGCAGCACCGACGCGGTCGGCGGAATCTGCGAGGTGTCGATCTCCTGCAAGCGCTGGAAGTATTGCAGCACGTCCGAAAGCTGTCCCGCGTACAGCGCCACCTCCGCGTCGGTCAAATCCAGCTTCGCCAGCTCCGCGATTTTGCGTACTTCGTCGTGTGATAGTTCCACCGTTGGCTCCCTCGTCTATAGCCTCGATTATAGCACGCACCCTCGCCCTATCTTCTTGGCGTCTTGGTGGTTCAATCGTCTTTTTCGTTCTGGCTGACCCTAATTTTGCCCGATCCGCCCGCCGCAAATGCGAGTATAATGGCTGATTATGAAGAAACTCGCCACACAGGAGATCATCGTCGCCAAGCGGGATCGGCTGGCGCAGCGCAAGGCGCACACCCCGCTCGACGCGATGCGCGCGCTCGCCGGAATGCGCCAGCGCCCCGAACCGATCCTCAGCACCGTCACCAACGACGGTCACGTGATCCTCTTGGGGCAGATTCGCTACGGCACGCCCGCTTACGATCCGGTCACGCTGGGGCTGCGCTACGCCAACGCCGGGTTGGATGGCATCACCCTGTTCACCGATAACCGTATCTACGACGGCGGCATCAACGATTTGGCGCTGCTCACCCGCGCCGTGACCATCCCGGTGATTCTGCAAAATTACATCTTCGACGAGTATCAGGTGGTGGAGGCGCGCGCGGCGGGCGCGTCCGCGCTGACGCTGGTCGCCCGCCTGCTGGATCAGTCCGCCTTGGGCGCGCTGCTTTCCGCAACCCACCGCAACCGCATGACCGCCATCGTCCGCGTTCAAAACGCCGACGAGCTGCCCGCCGTCCTCGAGGTCTGCCCGCCTGTGATCGAGATCGGCAAGCGCGACGACGACTCCGGCACGCTCGACCTTCAGCACATCGAGTCGCTCCGCGCGCAGATTCCCTCGACCTGCCGCGTGTTCTTCTACAACCGTCTGCGCAGCTTTGACGAAGCCGCCGCCCTCGCGCCGCTCAAGCCCAACGCCGTCCTAATCCATCCCCAACTGCTGGCGCAAGATCAGTCGATCACCCGCCTGCGTAATATCCTCCAAGCCTGATTTTCCTATTTTCTCTTAGCGTCTTGGCGGTTCAAACCTCGCTACACACCGTCGTAGAGGCACGACCGGTCGTGCCCGTCCTGTAGGGGCGGGTCTGTGACCCGCCCTTTTTCTTGGCGATCTTGGCATCTTGGCGGTTCAAACCTCGGTACATACTGTCGTAGAGGCACGATCGGTCGTGCCCGTTTCTCTTAGCGTCTTGGCGGTTGAAATTTCTGGCTGAAAGCTCACCGCTGACCGCTGCTTGCGCCTCCTTGATCCCCGAAAGTTGCATTCACCGTAAATTTCGTTAAGATTTTCCACGATATTTGTGCCTAACCTAAGGCGAATGCCTTGATCAAGCGACCGTTCTTATTCATTCTGACCTGTTTATGCCTGCTGCCGCTGATAGCGCTCCACGCCGCCCAGCAGACCGACTCGCCGCGCATCGAGATCACGGGCGTCAACACCTCGCAGATGCCCACCGTCATCGTGACCGCCAACGTCTACGACAACCTCGGTCAGCCCGTGCTGGGGCTGGATGCGTCCGCTTTCACCCTCACCGGCGATCTGGCGTCTCAGGCGCAGATCGTGCAGGTCGAGAACATCAGCGACGACAATCTGCCCTTTGCCACCGTCCTCGCCATCGATGTGAGCACCAGTATGCTCGGCAAGCCCATCGAGGACGCGAAGCAGGCAGCCCATGCCTTCGTCGCCAATATCGGCGACAACGATCCGGTTGCCCTGATGATCTTCAGCACCCACGTCCAGCTTTTGCAGGACTTCACCACCGACAAAGCCGCCCTGAACAGCGCCATTGATTCGGTCGAAGCCAACGGCGTGACCGCGCTTTATCAGGCGGCATACGAAGCCGTCGATCTCGCCGCCAACTCGCCCACCCCGCGCCGAGCCGTCATTCTGCTCAGCGACGGGCAGGAGTATGGCGGTGCCAGCACGGTTGAGCGCGGCGCGGCGGCGCAGGAAGCGCTGGTGCGCGGCGTCCCGGTCTACACCATCGGCTTGGGCTACTTCGACCGCACCTACATGCAAGACCTCTCCGACACCACCAACGCCCGTCTGAGCGAATCACCTACCTCCGACGAACTCACCCAGATTTACACCGACCTCGCCGCCCGGCTGCGCAGCCAGTTCGTGATTACGCTGAACGCGCCGCTCCCGCTCGACGGCACCACCTACAGCTTCGGCTTGCAGGTGACCACGCCGCAGGGCACCGCCGAAACCTCCGCCAGCCTGCGCGCGCCTATCCCGGTGCCGATTGTCAGCTTCCCGCCGCTCGCCGGAGCCGTCTCCACCGCCACCGACGTATCGCCCACCATCCTGCATGACGATCCGCTCGCCAGCGTGAGCTTCCAGATCAGCGGTCAGCCGCAGACCGCCGTGACCGTGACCGAGCCGCCCTACGTGTTCACCATCAACCCGGTCGATTACCCGCCCGGCAGCTACACGCTCGCCGCCATCGCCACCGATTCGGACGGCGATTCAGGCGCGGGCGCGCTCGACTTCACCGTCGCCGCGCTCGGTTCGCAGATCAGCCTCTCGCCGGATTTAGCATCGCTCGGCGCGATCTCGCAGCCGCAGACCATCACCGTCATGACCAGCGGGCAGACCCCGACCACCTCGGTCTCGCTCGGCTTGGACGGCGGTGCGCTCACCGAACTGACCGCGCCCTACAGCTTCACCATCGACCCGATTCAGTTCACGCCCGGCGATCATTCAGTCACGGTCATCGCCACCAATCAGGGCGGCGTGACCGCCTCCGCGACCTTCCCGTTCACCGTCGCGCAGGTCTTGCCGCAGATCGCGGTCACGGGCGTGCAGGACGGGCAGACCCTCGACGCCCCGGTCGATTTCACCGTCACCGTGACCGGGCAGGGAGCCGCCGACATTCAGGTCGGGTTTGGCAGCAGCGTGCTTGCGCCCACCACTATCGGCGCTAATACCCAGACCTACACCCTCGATCCGATGCGCTTCCAGCCCGGCGCGCACACCCTGAGCATTCAGGCGACCATCGGCTCCGGCGCGGCGTCCACCGCCGTCCAGCGGCTTAACCTGATCGTCGCCGCGCTGCCCCCGCAGATCATCGTGAATGGGCTATCGTCCGGCGAAACCCTGCATCAAGACCGCGACCTGACCCTCGATTTCGTCTCGCAGGTGCCCGTGATCCACGTCGCCTTCTTGGTGGATGGTCAAGACCTCGCTCACGAAGTTCAGCCGCCCTACGGCGTGACCCTGCGCGTCCTCGATTACCCGCCCGGCGATCACGTGCTGCGGATTGCCGCCGACGATGCCGACGGTCAGCAGTCCACGCTGGACATTCCCTTCAGCATCGCGCCCGAACCCGCCGCCACTGCCACCGCCACCGCGATTCAGGCGACGCAGGCAGCGCAGGCGACCGCTTCGCAGCAAGCCGCCCTGACCGCCGTCGCTGTTCAGGCGACTCAAGGCGCGCAGGCGACCGGCACGCAGGTCGCGCAGGTCAGCCAGACTGCCGTCGCCGCCCAAGCCACTGCTGCTGCGGTTCAGGCGATCCAAGCCACCGCGACACAGGTTGCTCAGGTCAGCCAGACCGCTGTCGCTGCCCAAGCCACCGCAACCGCCACCACCGTCTATGCAACGCAGGCGGCGCAAGCGACTGCCGCCGCTGATCAGGCGACCCAAGCAGCGCAGATGACGGCGACTGCTGCCCAATCCACGCAATCCGCGCAGGCGACCGCCACCGCCGTCCAAGCGACTCAGGCGGCGCAAGCCACCGCCACCGCCCTCCAATCCACACAGATCGCCCAAGCCTCTGCTACCGCCCTTCAAGCAACGCAGGCGGCACAGGCGACCGCCACCGAGAGCGCCGCGCTTGAAGCCACCGCCACCGCCGTCCAATCCACACAGATCGCCCAAGCGACCGCCACCGCTGTTCAAGCCACACAGATCGCCCAAGCCACCGCTGCCGCCCTTCAAGCGACTCAGGCAGCGCTGGCGACTGCCACCGAGAGCGCCGCGCTTGAAGCCACCGCTTCACAGGCTGCTGCCCTCGACCTGACCGCGACCCAGATCAAAGTCGAGGCGACCGCCACCCGCGACGCGCAATCGGTTCAGGAAACCGCCGCCGCCCAGTCCGCGCAGGCGACCGCCACCGAGATCGCGCTGCTGGCGGCGACCGGGAACGCGCAGGCGACCGCGCAGAGTCAGTCCACCGGAACCGCCGTCGCGCAGGCGAGCGCCACCGCCCTCCAGCAGACCACTGGCACGGCTTCTGCTGTAGAAATCGTCGCCAACCAGCAGGCGACTCAGGCAGCCGCCACCGGGCAGGCGCAGACCACCATCACCGCCGTCGCGCAGGCGACGCAAATCGCCCAAATGACCGCGACTCAGCAGGCGCAGGCGACCGCTGCCGCCGTCGAACAGGCGACGCAGGTCGCTCAAGCCACCGCCACTCAACAGGCGCGAGCCACCGTCACCCAGCAGGCGCAGATCACCAGCACCGCCGTCGTGCAGGCGACCCTCAACGCCCAGTCCACCCTGCGCTCGCAGGTGGCAGCCACCGCTCAGCAAGCGACGCTCGGCGCGCTGCAAACCGCCAACGCGCAGGCGCGGCTGGTCGCGCAGGCGACGCAGGCTGCCCACGCTACCCGCAGCGCGCAGACCAACCAGACCGCCACTGAGCGCGCCGCCGCCCTCGAAGCCACCGCGACTCAGGCGGCGCTCAATCAAGCCGCCACCCTCGATCAGTCCGCGGCACTGACCGCCGAAGCGCAGCAGACCCTCGACGCGCTGGCAGCTACCGCCACCCAGTTGATCGTCAACGGCACCGCGACCCGCCAGAACCTCGAAACCGAGACCTCGCTGGACACCACCGCCACCCGCGAGTCGCTCGACGCCACCGCCACCCAGACTGCTATCGAGGCGGCGCAGTCCACCGTCACCGCCGAACAGCTTATGGCGCAGGCGACCGCCACCTCCGCCGCCAACGCCACCCAGCGCGTCAATCTGCTGGCGACCAATGGGCAGGCGACGCGGGATTCCGCCGCCACCGTCATCGCGCAGGCGACCGTAGACACCCGCCAGACCGCCGTCGGCCCCACCGCGACTTTGCCCGGCGCGGGCGCGCAGGCAGCCCCGTCGGTCTCGCCCCAGCCATCGCCCACGCTCACCGAGATTCAGGCGCAGGAGCCGCCCGCCAGCAGCAACCTCGCCCCCATCCTGATCGTGGTGATCGTCGTGCTGGTCATCATCATCGTGCTGGTGTTGATCATGCGCGGTCGCCCGCCCCAACGTTGAGAGACGGGTCTGTAGGGGCAGGTTTGAAACCTGCCCCTACCGTCTGATTCGTTTATTGAGAGGATCGTTGATGCGTAACCTGCTGCTCCGGTTTCTCATCAACGCCGTCGCCATCGCCGTGATCACCTCCGGGCTGCTCCCCGGCATCTTCATCGTCGGCAGCATGATTCCCACCATCGCCATCGTCGCGCTGATCTTCGGCGTCGTCAACAGCCTGCTCAAGCCCATCGTCCGCGTGCTGACCTGCCCGCTCGTCCTGCTGACTCTCGGCTTGTTCACCTTCGTGATCAACGGCGCGATGCTCACGCTCGCCGCCAGCCTCGCCGCCCGCTTCACCGTCGATTTGACGCACGGACAGGTGGTGATCGAAAACTTCGGCTGGGCAGTCCTCGGCGCGCTGATCGTCACCCTCGTCGATCTGATTCTCGAAGCCATCCTGATCCGCACCGCCCCCAAGCAGGAGATTGTCGTTCACGTCGATCTGCCACCCCCGCCCAAGCCCCCCGACGACGATCCCTTCGACTTCTACGATCCCAAGACCGGCAAAATCAAGCGCCCTTAGGGAGCCGATAGGTTTTGGTAGAGGTACGGCGCTGCCGTGCCCAATATATCGTCGTTGATTGACGCATGATACAAATGTTCTATAATAGAACCATGTCGTCTCGCCGGATCGCAATCTCGGAGCAGTCTCATGCGCAAGCTGATCGTCAGCAATTTTCAAACGTTGGATGGCTACTACGAAGCGAAAAACAAGACCTTCGACCGTTTCTTCGACTACTTCTACGAGGACTACGGCGCCAACGAAGCCTTCGACTACTACAACGCCGAGCTGCTCCGCGCCGCCGACACCCTGATCCTCAGCGGACGCACTTCATTCTTGGGGAACAAAGATTACTGGACGAGCGTTCCCAAAGACCCGAATAGCACGGCGATCCGCCGCGAGTTTTCCAGCTTGATGGACAAGGTCGATAAGATCGTCGTCTCCAACACCATTCAGCCGGACGACTTGCCCCCGTGGGAGACCAACACCCGCATCCTTCGGGGCGACCAGTTATACGAGGAGATCGCCGCGCTCAAGCAGCAGCCCGGCAGAGACATCCTGATCATCCTGAGCCGTCAGCTTTGGAACGATCTACTGCTGCATGGGCTGGTCGACGAGCTGCACATCACCATCTTCCCCCTGATCGGCGGCGAGGGCATCCCCCTGTTCACGGATCGCCCGCCGGTATCGCTCAAGCTGCTCAGCACCCGCACCTTCTACGGCTCCGGCAACCTCCTCGCCGTCTACCAGCCGATTCTGCGCCAGCCCAAATCTTAAATGGCTTGTCCGATATTCGCCGCGACAGGTGGTTGTACGAGGAGACAAGGGTGAGGAACTGTAGGGGCGCACTTGTGTGTGCGCCCGTTCTCCGTCCGCGAGGCAGCCGCCTTCAGGCGGCTTGAATTCCTAGCCCGATGCTTTGAGCATCGGGCGACCGCTCTCAACGTTCTTGGCGTCTTGGCGGTTGATTGTTCTTACAGCCCGTAAATCTCGCCGTATTTGTTTTGCAAATACTGCATGTAGTATTTGCAGTCGATGCTCTCCCCGGTGATCCGCTGCGTCAGTTCTTCGGCGGTGAACTTGCGCCCGTGACGGTGGATGTTCTCCCGCAGCCAGCCGAGCAGCGTGTCGAATTTCCCGTTGGCGATGTCGTCCGGGATGCTCGGACGGTCTTGCAGCGCCTTCTGGTAATACTGCGCCGCCAGCAGATTGCCCAGCGCGTAAGTCGGGAAGTAGCCGATCAGCCCGTTCGACCAATGCACGTCTTGCAGCACGCCCACTTTGTCGGTCGGCGGCGTGACGCCCAGAAATGCCTGAAACATCTCGTTCCACGCTTCCGGCAGATCGTTGACCGCGATCTTCCCGGCGATCATGTCCATTTCCAGTTCAAACCGCAGCATGATGTGCAGGTTGTAGGTCGCTTCGTCGGCTTCCACGCGGATGTAAGACGGCTGCACTTTGTTGATCGCCCGGTAGAACTGGTCGGCGTTCACCCCCTTGAACTGATCCGGGAAAGTGTCTTGCAGCTTGGGGAACGCCCAGTTCCAGAACGGCTTGCTCCGCCCGACGAAGTTCTCCCACATCCGCGACTGCGACTCGTGAACCCCCAGCGAAGTCCCGCGCGAGAGCGGCGTCCCTTCCAGCGACGGATCGACCCCCTGCTCGTACATCGCGTGCCCGGATTCGTGCATGGTGCCGAACAGCGCCGGGTTGAAGAAATCCGGGTTGAAGCGCGTGGTGATCCGCACGTCGCCCTGCGAGAAAGTCGTGCAGAAGGGATGCACCACCTCGTCCTCGCGCCCCCGGTTGAAGTCGTAGCCGTAGGCGCTGACCACCATCACCCCAAACGCCCGCTGCTTGGGGATGTCGAACCGCTGGTGCAGCATCGAGTTCGTCCACCGCCGCGCCCCGCTCGCGGATCGCCGCGATCAGCGCCACCAGATCGGGCTTATGCGCGTCAAACAGCCGCTTGACCTGCTTGGAGGTCATGCCGCGCTCGTACTCGTTGAGCAGCGCGTCGTAGGGATGATCGGTGTAGCCCATATGCTCGGCGGCTTCGCGCTTCAAGTCGAGGATTTGTTGCAGCGTGGGCGCGAACGCCGCGAAGTCGTTGTTCTCGCGCGCCTTCGCCCACACCTGATGCCCGATCACCTCTAATTCCGCCATCTTGGCGACCAGTTCGGTCGGCAGGCAGGTTTGCTCTTTCACGTCCTGCGAGACCACCCGCACCATGCTCGCCTCGTTCGAGTCGTAATCCGCGCCCGCGATCTCGCCCCCCGCGTCTTCCAGCAGCCGCACCGTCTCGTCGCCGATCAGCATGTCGTGTTCGATCCGCGAGAGCGTGCCGATCTGCGCGGCGCGGGCGTTCGCGCCGCCCGGCGGCATGTTCACCTGCTGATCCCAGCTCAGCACCGCGAGTGCCCGGTCGATGTTGCGAATCTCTGCCAGTCGGCTGACCAGCGCTTCATATTTCTCGCCCATTGCCTGCATCCTGTTTGAGTTTATTTTTTGCCATTCAACAAATTTTAACAGGCAGCCCGTGCGAATACCAATACCACTGTACCGCGAAAGGACTGTCCAGCGGCTCGTTGTAGGGGCGCAGCGTGCTGCGCCCGTTTTCCATTCTTGCTGATGAAACCGTTTCCGGTCGCCCGCTCACGGAATGATGAACGGCGTATCCGTCGGCGACGGCGTGCTGGTTGGCAGCGGCGTATCCGTCGGCGTATTGCTTGGCGTATCGGTGGGCGCTGGCGTATCGGTCGCCGTGTCGGTGGGCGCTGGCGTATCCGTCGGCGTATAGGTCAGCGTATCCGTCATCATCGCCGTGTCCGTATAAGTCGGGGTATCGGTGATGGTTGCCGTGACCGTATCGGTGATCTCCGGCGTATCCGACACCGTCGGCGTGTAGGTTGGCGTGAATTCGTCTTCCGGCGTCGGCGTATGGGTCGGCAAAATCACGGGTCGCGGACTGGGCGTGTAGGTGGGCGTGGGCGGCAGCGGCATGTGAATCGGGTAGTTCAGCGACACCCCTTGCAGCGCTTGATAACTGCTGTAATCCGACGGTCGCCACTGCTCCGGCGGCAGCCACGGGCAGCCGTCCAACACCTGACGATCATTGTTCACCCCGTCCAAGCCGAGGTTCTCCGGGTCAGACAGGCAGCGCACCGTCCAGAACCCCTCCGGCACCGTGACCTCGTCCGGCGTGTTCGGATTCAAAACGGCGTGCCCGTCGATCACGTCCAGTTCCATCAGCGCAGAAACCTTGCTGATGTCGCTGTAATAGGGCGCAAACCGCGCCGCCAGATCGTCGCTCAGCGGGATCAGCCGCAGCGCCACCGTCGATCCCAGCCGCATGTCCGCGCCGTTCACCGTCAGGTCGATCTGCAAGTCCTGCGGTCCCTGCACCACCAGCGAATCCGGCGCTTGGCTGCACTCCGTCCCGGTGATCCCAGTGCGTAGATAAAACGCCTGCATCGGCGTCTGCGCGTCCGGGTTGACCACCGGCAGCGCGTCGATGGCGTCGTCTGGCGTCAGCACCGCCCGCGTGACCCAGCCCGGCTTGCCGTCGAACACCACCCGCACCCAATCGCCGCCCGCCGTGATCGCGTCGGCGGAAAGCGCAGCCTGCGCCGGGATCGCGCTCACAATCGTGTCGCTGGTCACCGCGCGGTAGAACAGCCCCGCCGCCATGCTGGTCGTGACCTCAAGCGGCGTCGCCGCGCCAGCCGTCGCTGCGTTGTCCGGCTGCACCGCGTTCTCGACCTGCGTGTTCCCCAGCAGCATGAACACCGCGTTTTGCCCCGGCAGCGTGTCCGGCAGATTCGCCTGCACGCTCATCAGCGCGATTCCCCACGTTTCCGCCGCCGTGTCCATCGGTGACGTGCCGATGTTCTGGAGCGTGATCAATTCGGCTCGGTCGCTCGGCTGGCTGAAGAATTCCGGCGCGGTTGCTTGCGAGAAAGTCGCGTTTACGTCCCGGTAGCCGTAGCACGCGCTGTTGCGGTCGAGGCTGGAGCAGTTGTTGCCCATCGAGGTGAGCGCCTGCTCGATCAGCGCCGGGCAGGTCGCGTGGGGCTGCTGTGCATTGGCGTAAACAAACACGCCCAGCATAATCGCCGTGAAAACGATGACCCACAAAATCCGTGCGTGACCGCGCATAGAATGCTCCTGTCTGAAGAACGCTTCGCTTTTAGTCGGCGTTCCGCCCGGCTGATGGTCTCCAAGTATGCATCGATCCGCCGCTTACGCGCAAGCAAAAGGCGGGACGCACTTGTTTCTGCGTCCCGCCCTTATTCCACTCGGCGATCTTGGCGGCTCAACGATCTTGCGTCTACACCTTCGTCTTGGGATCGTCCTCGTTGATCGCTTCGTCGATCTTCCGCTGGAGGTCGTCGCTGTGCGACAGCCGCCCGTTGGAGCGCCCCGCGAACGCCGCATCGTCCAGCTTGCGCTTTTCCAGCGTCCAACCGCTGCGCCCGCTCACCAGCAGGAACCCGCCCGCGCCGATCAGCGCCAGCGGCAGCAGCCACCCGGTCAGCGGGCTGCTCCCGTGAAAGATCAGCCCTTCAAAGAACGCCGCGCCCACCACGAACGCCACCAGCCCGAAGTTCACGAAGCCGCGCCCGGTATGATACTCTTTCTCGTTGCCCCTGCGCGCGCCCATGAACATCAGCGCCAGCCCCACAAACACCGGGTACAGCGTCCAGACGTACGCCCAGCTTTGCCAGTTGTCGGTCACGTTCTGGTACCACAGGATCGCGCCCGTCCCGGTGATGATCATGCCCGGAACCGCGAACCCGGATGCGCGCTTATCGCCCATGAACGCCAGCGCGAGGAACAGCACGCCGGGGATGATCACGAACACCGGCCACGACACCCCCATCATCGACCACACATTGATCTCGAACACCTGCCCGACCAGAAACAGAACTCCCAGCGCGATCAGGATCACCGCGCCGACGGTATTGCGTTGACTCTGCACCATGATAGGTCGCCCCCATCTCATATCTACACAAGTTCTATACGGAGGGCGGCACCCAAAGTTTCGATTCTGGTCAGCGTCCCCGCTTTGAGGAGTGGGGAATTTAGCGGATATGTCCGCGAACGACCTCACCCGGTTCGCCTAGCTCGGTCGGGGTGAGGTCAAAGCCCTCGATCATCGCCATTCCCTGATTTGCCCTGCGCGGACTTCTCCGCTACCATACCTTTATCTCGTTTACGCCCTCGGACACATGCTATGGCAGACGATCACAAGACCGTGTTCATCAGCTACCGCCGCAGCGAATCCGGCTTCATCGCGCGCGCCATTTTTTCCGACCTGCGCACCCATCGCTACGACGTGTTCATGGACGTGGAAAACATCGACAGCGGCGTGTTCTCGTCGGTCATCCTCAACCAGATCGAAGCCCGCGCCCATTTCATCATCATCCTGACCCCCGGCACGCTCAAGCGCTGCGCCGAGCCGGACGACTGGCTCCGCCGCGAGATCGAGTACGCCATCGACAAGGGGCGCAATATCGTCCCCATCTTCGTCAGCGGCTTCACCTATGACGATCAGACCAAGCCCTATCTCACCGACAAGCTCACCATCCTGCCCAGCTTGAACGGCTTGAACGTGTATCAGGATTACTTCGACGAGGGCATGACCAAGCTGCGGCGGCGCTTCCTCAAGCAGCCAGTGGTCGGCGCGCTGAAGCCCGCTCCGGTAGCCGAGCAGCCCATCGTGGATAAGAAGATCGAAAACACGGCGTCTCAGCCCGCCCCCACGCAGGAGCAGCTCTCCGCCGAGGAATACTTCAACCGCGCCTACTCGAAATACGACGCCGGAGACTACGACGGCACTATCGCCGACTATACCGAAGCCCTCCGCCTGAACCCGGACTACGCCGACGCCTACAACAATCGCGGCGTCGCCTACGACCAGAAAGGCGATCTGGACGCCGCGCTCGCCGACTACACCCGCTCCATCGAGCTGGACAATCCCGAACTCCATTTGCCCTATGGCAACCGGGCGCGTCTCTACGCCGTCAGAGGCGACTTTGAAGCCGCGCTCGCCGACTACAACCAAGCCATCCGCCTCGCCCCAGAGAACGCGGACTACTACATGAGCCGGGGGGTCGCCTACCGAAATAGGGGGGATTACGACGCCGCCATCGCCGACTATCTCGAATCCACTCGCCTCAACCCCAACAATTCCGACGCCTACAACGATCTGGGCGACGCCCACTATCATCAGGGCGATTACGATGCCGCCATCGCCGACTTCACCAAAGCCATCAGCCTCGACCCCGACAGCGCTGACCCGCTTTCCAACCGGGGCGAAGCCAACTTCGCCAGCGGCAGGTACGCCGAAGCCCTCGCCGATTTCCGTCAGGCGAACAATCTGCGCCCCGCCTTCAACATGACGCTCGGCAGCTTAGCGATTACCGATTTCGCGCTCGGCAATAAAGCCGAAGCCCAGCGGCTCTGGCGTGCGCTGCTGGCGCAGGATAAGCGCTACACCGATGCGGAATGGGTGGGCAGGGAATTCCACTGGCAGCCCAAACTGACTGAGGCTGCCCGCCAGCTTATCGCCAGCCTGTAGTCCTTTTTCTTTGCGCCTTTCCATCTTCGCGCCGTTGCGTTGTGCCTTTGTCTGTGCTGACCCGCCCGGTTCCCTTTGTTCTTGCTCACCCTTCCCTCGCTGAGCCGATTTTTTCATATTAATATGGCTCAACTGTGCTGCTATTTCCGTCCATACTGCCCTTCTCCAACCAACCCTTGTGCGGCTGGCGGTTTACCGCATCCCCCGCCCTGAGTTATAATGTTTCCTGTCACTTGGGGGATTCGCGTGCCAATTCTGAGGGAAGGCGAACTCGACATCATCAGCCACAGCGCCGAGCAAACTCGGCGGCTGGGGGTTCGCTTGGGAACCCTGCTCCAGCCCGGCGACGTGATCTGTCTCTCCGGCGACCTCGGCGCGGGGAAAACCGCCTTCGCCGCCGGGGTCGGCGCGGGCTGGGGCGCGAAAACGCCGCTCACCAGCCCGACTTTCAACCTCGTCCACGAACACGAACACGCCGCCAATTCGCAGATTCTCTTTCATCTGGACTGCTACCGCCTGCACACCGTCGCCGACGCGGAGACCATCGGCATTGATGACATCCTCAGTCGGCGCGGCGCGGTGATCGTCGAGTGGCCCGAACATATCGTCACGACGCTCCCGCGCGAGCGGCTGTGGGTCGAGCTTCGCATCATCGAACCGACCCGGCGCAATTTTCTCTTTGAAGCAACCGGCAAGCGCTACGAAACTCTGCTGGAACAGTTTCGCGGCGCCTCATTTGGAGTGAGCAAATAAAGGCGATCAGCAGTCAGCCATCAGCCCGAAAAGCTGACTGCTGATCGCTGACCGCTGGCAACCATGACCCTACTTGCGCTGGATACCGCCACCCAATTCATCAGCATCGCGCTCCACGACGGGCAGCAGATGCTCGCTGAGCAGACGTGGTTCTCCGAGAATCACCACACCGTCGAACTGGCGCCCGCCGTGCGCGCGCTGCTGATCAACGCCAGCTTGACGCCCGCCGACCTGACCGCGCTGGCGGTGTCGATTGGTCCCGGCTCCTATACCGGGCTGCGGATCGGCGTGGCGCTGGCGAAGGGAATCGCCAGCGCGCAGAATTTGCCGCTGGTCGGCATTTCGACGCTGGATACTCTCGCCTCCGAGCAGCCGCAGTCTACTGGCGCGCTGATTCTGGTGCTGAACGCCGGGCGGCATCGCGTGGTCACGGCGCGCTATCATTGGCGCAAGGGTCGCTGGAAGCTGCGGGGCGAGGCGCAGAACATGGATTGGGAGACCCTGATCGCCAGCATCGACGGACCCGCGACCATCTCCGGCGAGGTCAGCCCGGAAGGACGCAGCGCCATCGAAGCCGCGCAGCAGATCAGCCTGCCGATCACGCTCTCCCCGGCGGTGCTGCGGATGCGCCGCGCCGGGTTTCTGGCGGAAGAAGCGTGGTCGCGCCTGCGCGATAATCCCGCCCCCGATGCGTTTCCGGCGGCTGCCGTCGCGCCCATTTACGTCAAGACCAAAGACTCCCCGGTATGAGCCTGATCCTCCGCTACATGCGCCTCCCGGATATTCCCGAAGTCACGGTGATCGACCAGCTTTCGTTCGATCCCGCGTGGTCGGCGCGCTCCTACCAGTTTGAGGTCAGCGAATCGACTTACAGCTACATGGTCGTCCTCGAACACGGGGAGGGTAAACCGGCGCTCTCCGGCTGGCGGCGGCTGGTGGCGGGACTCAACGGCTCGCGCGACGACAGCCAGCATATCGTCGGCTACGGCGGTCTGTGGAACATCATGGACGAAGCGCACGTCAGCACCATTGCCACTCACCCGGACTTTCGCGGGCGGGGCTGGGGCGAAATCCTGCTCGCAGGCATGATCCGACGCTCAATCAAGCTGGAAGCCAACTACATGGTGCTGGAGGTGCGGGTCAGCAACCTGACCGCGCAGAATTTGTATAAGAAGTACGGCTTCAAGACCGTCGCCACCAAGCCGAAGTATTATCACAGCAACAATGAGGACGCCTACGAGATGCGCCTGAATCTCGATCACCGCTACTATCGCGCCCATCTTGAGGAGCGCTTCGCCAAACTGATCGATCAGTACGAGCTGCTCGACGAGTACACCGATTCTGAGCCGCCTCGCAAAATCCAGCGAAATCCTTGAGTCTGTGAGGAACCTGATGGAAGCCGAAACCGACAAAATCCGCCTGCTCGAAATGATCCGCAGCGAGTTCAACTTTTTCGAGCGCACGCTGCTGCTGATCGCGCCCGAACGGATGCTGATTCCCAACGTGATCGGCTGGTGGTCGGTCAAGGACACGGTGGCGCACTTCACCGCGTGGATGGAGTATCTGCTGCGCTGGTTCGACCAAGCCACGCATGGTCAAAAGCCGGACATCCCCGCGCCCGGCTACACGTGGGACGACATCGACAAGCTGAACGACGCCCGTTCCGAACGCGACAAAGACCTGCCGCTCAATCAGGTGATCTCGGATTTTCGGCAGGCGCACCTCGACGTGTGCGAACTGGTGCAGGCACTCACCGAGCGCGATCTGTTCGAGTCCGACTGGGACGGGCTGTTCTACCAACCGCCGTGGCGCTTGATTTCAGCCAACACCTACCAGCATCTGCACGAATACGCCGTCCCCATTCGCCAGTGGATTAACGACCATGCAGATTGACCGTCTCGATCATCTGGTGCTGACCGTCGCCGACATCGAGCGCACTTGCGCTTTTTACGAGCGCGTGCTGGGGATGCAGGCGATCAGCTTCGGCAGGGGGCGGCGCGCGCTGAGCTTCGGCGAGAGCAAGATCAACCTGCATCAAGCCGGGCACGAGTTCGAGCCAAAAGCCGACGCGCCGACGCCCGGCTCCGCCGACCTGTGCTTCACGACTTCGGTGCCGCTGGTCGAGGTGATGGAGCACCTCCACGACTGCGAGGTCGCCATCGTCGAGGGTCCGGTGCGGCGCAGCGGCGCGACTGGCGCGCTCAACTCGATCTATCTGCGCGACCCGGACGGCAACCTGATTGAAATATCCAATCGGATTGAATTTTAAAATGAAATTTTCCATAATCCTTTCACTTTTTTCTTTCGACTGAGGAAAGAACATGACCATTCAAATAGGCAACGCACCCGTTTCGTGGGGAATTTATGAGTTTGAGGGCATCGCGCCCAAATATCCATACACCACCGTTCTCGACCAGATCGTCGAAACTGGCTACACCGGGCTGGAGTTAGGTCCTTGGGGCTACCTCCCCACCGATCCCGATCTCCTGCGGGAGGAACTGAACCAGCGCAGCCTCAAGCTGCTCTCGTCCTTCGTCCCTGTGAACTTCGTGGACGAGGATGCTCACGCCGCAGGCGAGGCGCACGCGCTGCAAGTCGGGCGGCTGCTGGCGGCGCTGGGCGCGGTCGCTATCGTGCTCGCCGACGACAACGGCAAAGTCCCCGAACTGGTTCAGCAGGCGGGTCGGCGGCACGGCTCCTACCTCTCGCGCGATCAGTGGGACGTGTACGCCAAAGGCGTCAACCGGGTCGCGCGGGCGGTCTACGATCAAGTGGGCTTGAAGGTGGTCTTTCACCATCACTGCGCGGGCTACGTCGAAACTCAGGAGGAAGTCCGCAACCTCATGAGCCGCGCCGATGCCGATCTGGTTGGGCTGTGTCTGGATACGGGTCACTGGCAGTACGCCGGGGGCGACGCGGTTAAGGCGGCCAAGGAATATGGCGAGCGCGTCCGCTACCTGCACCTGAAGGACTGCGATCCGAGCATCCGCGAGTTGGCGATCAACGAGCGCATGGACTACTTCGCGGCGGTGGCGGCGGGCGTGTTCTGCGAATTGGGGCAGGGCGCGGTCGATTTCCGCACCCTGATCGGCGACGTGGAGTCGATGGGCTACGAAGGCTGGGCGATTGTCGAGCAGGACATCCTCACCGACGACCCCGACACGCCGCGCCAGAGCGCGCGCCGCAACCGCGAATATCTCCGCAGCTTGGGATTGTAGGGCTTACGCCCGTGATCTTGTAGGGGCGGGTCTAAGACCCGCCCCTACGGGGAAAACCTAGCGTTGGTGTGAAAACCAGCTTGTTCTCAACGGCAGGCGGGGAGGCTCTTTTACGCCGTCTCGACCACTTCCGCCGCTGGCAGACGCGGCAGACTTTTGACCTTGTAGCCGTTGATCAGAATCACCGAGACGATGATGATCGCCGCTGCAACCAGCGTGCGCGGGTTCAGCGGCTCGCTGGCGAGCAGCCAGCCGAGCAGCACCGCCACCACCGGGTTCACGTAAGCGTAAGTTGAGACACGGGCGGGCGTGCTGACCCGCATCAGCCACGCGAAGGCGCTGTAGGCGATGATCGACGACACCATCGCCAGATACGCGGTCGCCAGCAGCGAACTCGCCGAAACCTGCGCCGGGTTGAACTGCCCCAGTTCGCCGCTGAGCAAGCTGCACGCAAGCTGCATCACGCCGCCGCAAAACAACTCCATCCCGGTTGAAAGCGCCGCCGACTGTGGCAGCGACGCGCTCTTGGCATAGAGCGATCCGAACGCCCAGCAGAACGCCCCTACCGTCACCGCCAGCACACCCACCGGGTTCACGTCCGCTTTGTCCGGGCTGATCAGCAGGATAATGCCGACGAAGCCCAGCGCCAGCCCGCCGATCACCACGCTACCCGGATACTTCCCGCCGCGCCGAAGCCACGTCAGCAGCACCATCCACATAGGGACGGTCGCCACCACCACCGCGACGATTCCGGTGGGGACGCCGTGTCCCTCCGCCCACACAATCGAGCCGTTGTTGAGCAGAAACAAGAACCCGCCGATGATCACCGCCGAGCGCCACTCTCTGAGCGTCGGTCTGGGTGTGCCGCGCAGCAGCGCCCACCCGATCAGCAGCAGGCCGGACGACAAAAACCGCGATGCGGTCATCAGCAGCGGCGGGATGGTTTGGATGGCGAAATGAATACTGATGTAGCTTGATCCCCAGATCAGGTAAATAGCAGCAAATGCCGCCGCCATCAGCCAGCGGGAGGGTCGGTTCACGTTGAACTCCGTAAGTGAAAATTGGCGCAGCCGCGCCAGCACCCATTCTAATCCGACTGTCGCCCAGCCGATGATACCAAGCCTGACCAAGTTCTCATCCCCGCCTTAAATGCCCTTAACGCACCATCTAGGTCAAATGCGCTACGATAACATTAAGAAATAGGGAGTTTTCTGACCTGCCCTGTCAGGTGATTTGTAAGGGAGGAGGCGCTTTGGACTTCCCAACCGTTTTCACCGAAAGCCCCGATGGTCAGCGTTTCGTGCTGCCTGCCGATTTTGAAGGCAAGTTCAACGCGGTGGTGATCGCCTTCCAGCAGCGTCAGCAGACGGAGGTCGAAACGTGGCTGCCGCTGTTCCAGTCGCTTTCCGACCAGACCCCGGAACTGAGCTTCTACGTGCTTGCCACCATGCAGCAGCTTTCGAATTGGCAGCACGAATATGCGGACGTGGGCACCGAGCTTCGCCGCGCCGTCGGCGAGCACGTGCTTGCCCTGTATGTCGATCTCAATCGGTTCAACCGTGCGCTCGACCTCCCCACCGTGTCCCGGATTTACGTGCTGCTGCTCGACCAGAGTGGCAGGCTCATGTGGCGCGTCGAGGGGGAATGTACCGCCGAAAAAGAACAGCAGCTTCGCCACGCGCTGGCGCAGTCACTCGCGCGCCCCGCGTTTGCGTGAAGGTCAATTTCCCCGCATCGAATCGCGCAATACGCTCGAATCCGCCCACAATCAACCCTGCACATGCGGATCATTCGCGCTATAATGCGGTCAGTTCAATCCATTAGTACGGGCACAATATGAGCATAGGACACCTCGTCAAGCGCGATGCCGCATGGATCGGTTTATTTTTTCGCGCGCATCGCTCCGAGAACACGGCGCTGCTGGTCTTAGCGGTTGGCGTCGGCATCGCCAGCGGGATCGGCGTTTGGCTCTACCGAAAAGGGATCGATCTATTTCAGGCGATCTTCGTTGATCAGCTTGCCGACCTGACTTTCGCCCCCTTTCTCGGCGCGGCGGCGCTGATCCTGACGCTGGCGCTGGCGGGCTTGATCGTCGGCTGGATGATGCACCGTTTCATCGGCGAGGAGCGGCATCACGGTGTCGCCGGAATTATGGAATCAGTGGCGCTGGGCGGCGGTCGCCTGCGCTATACCCGAATGCCGATCAAAGCGCTGGCGTCGGCGCTGTCGCTGGGCGCGGGCGCATCGGTTGGACCGGAAGACCCCAGCGTGCAGATCGGCGCGAACGTCGGCTCGTTTTTCGGTCAGAAGCTGCACCTCTCGGATGACCGCGTGAGGGTGCTGGTCGCCGCTGGCGGCGGCGCGGCGATTGCTGCCGTCTTCCGCGCCCCGATTGCGGGCGTGTTCTTCGCGCTCGAAGTAATCCTCAACGGCGAGTTCAGCACCAGTTCCTTCGGCGTGGTAGTGTTGGCGTGCGTGGTGTCGTCGGTGATCACCGAGTTGATCGACGTGGGCGGTCCCGAATTCGGCGCGCTCAACTACACGCTTGGCACCATCTGGGAAATGCCGATTTACGTGCTGCTCGGTTTGCTGCTCGGACCCCTATGCGTGTTGTTCATCCGGGCGATTTACTGGCAGCATGATCTGTGGCATCGCTACGCCGCGCGCATCCCGCGCCCGCTGCGGACGGCGCTGGCGGGCGCGCTGGTGGCAGTGGTCGGCATCTTCCTGCCCCAAATCCTCAGCACCGGGCGTGAGTCCATGATTTACGTCTTGAGTTCCCCCAACGTCCAGTACGGCATCGTCCTGCTGCTGGCTCTGGGGCTGATGAAAATCCTGATGACCAGCGTGAGTTTGGCAGGCGGCTTCGTCGGCGGAATCTTCGCCCCGGCGCTGTTCGTCGGCTCGATGCTCGGCAGCGCGTTCGGCAAATTGATCGACGCGCTGGTGCCGGTCGGCGGCGTCAGCGACCCGCGCGCCTACGGGATCGCGGGGATGGCGGCGGTGATGGCGGGCGTTGTGCGCGCCCCGATCACGGCGATCATTCTGGTGTTCGAAGTCACCAACGACTACCGCCTGATTCTGCCGATCATGCTCTCGGCGGTCGTGTGCGTGTTCGTCGCGGATCTGTTCGAACCCAACGGCGTCTATGCCTATGGACTGGCGCAGAAGGGCATCCACCTCAAGCAGGGACGCGACATCGACCTGATGCAGAGCTTGACGGTCCACGACGCGATGGTCGCGCCTCCACCCACCATCGGCAGCGACCAAACACTGGTTGATCTGCGAGATGAGCTTCGCAACCGCCGGGCGCACGGGCTGATCGTGGTCGATCACGAGAATCAGGTGGTCGGCATTGCCACCCTCTCCGACTTGCAGCGCGGCTATGAATCCGGCGTTACGACCGGCAAAGTCGAGGATGTGATGGTTCGAGACGTGATCACTACCGAGCCGGACGCGCCGCTGTGGACGGCGATCCGCAACATGGGGCAGCGCCGCATCGAGCGGCTGCCTGTGATCGATCCAATGAGCAAACATCCAGTCGGCGTGGTCACGCGCGACAGCATCATGCGCGCCTACAACGACGCCATCACCCGCAAAATTGAGGAACAGCACACCGAGGAGCAGGTGCGCCTGCACGCGCTCACGGGCGCTCACGTGGTCGATTACCTGATCCGCCCCGGCGCGCCGATCATTGGCAAGAAGCTCAAGGATGTGACCTGGCCCCCGAAAGCACGGTCGCGGCGATTCGGCGCGGCGAGCGCCTGATCGTCCCGCACGGCAAGACCGACGTGCGCCTGTGGGATACCGTGACCATGGTCACCGACCCCGCCAGCGAGCCTGATCTCGCCAAGCTCACCGGGCAGCCCGCGCGCGAAATGGCTTGACCGGAACCCACATGGAGCTGAAGCCTGCCCACAGCCTCACGCTTGAGGAACTGGCGGCGTTGTTCAACCTCGCCTTTACCGACTACGTCGGCGGCAGCGTGCGCTTCAACGCGGGGTCGCTCACCCGCTTTCTCGCCCGCGACAACGTCGATCTCGACCTCAGCCAGATCGTGCTGCGCGATGGGCAGCCGGTCGGCTTTGGTTTCATCGCCCGGCAGGGCTGGTCGAGTTGGCTGGCAGCCTTCGGCATCGTCCCGGCAGCCTCCGGCGCAGGACTTGGCACCAACGCCATGTCCCGCCTGATCGAGCAGGCGCGCCGCCGCGAAGATCGCCTGTTTGAGTTGGAAGTGATCGAGCAGAATACCCGCGCGGTTCGGCTCTACGAGAGCGTCGGCTTTCGCAAGCTGCGTCGGCTGATCGGCTACGAAGCCAGTTCCCCGATACCCCGTACAACGACTGTAGGGGCGAGGCGTGCCTCGCCCGATTTGCAGACCATCGACCTTCTCGATGCCGCGAAAGTGATCGTCCAGAACGGCGAAGCTGATCTGCCGTGGTCGCTTACCGGATTCACCATCGCCCGTCATGCGCCGCCCGATCTCGCCTACGTCCTCGACCATGCCTACGCGGTGATTTCGAACCCGGAACCCCCGGTGATCGCGCTGCGGGCGCTGATCGTGCCGCCGGACTATCGCCGTCAGGGGCAGGCGGCGCGTCTGCTGAGCGCACTGTTCGCGCAGTATCCCGGCAAAAGCTGGTCGATCCCGGCGATCTGTCCGGAAGAATACGGTATCTTTGAGCGCTTCGGCTTCGAGCGCCAGTCGATCACCCAGTTCCAGATGCGGCTATCTCTCACTTCTTGATCGCTCAGCACGAGGTTCTTTGTAGGGGCGAGGCGTGCCTCGCCCAGTTCTTCTCCCCTCTCCAAGTATTGGAGGGGTCGGGGGTGAGGTCACGCTGGTCGATCCCGGCGATCTGTCCGGAAGAATACGGTATCTTCGAGCGCTTCGGCTTCGCCCGCCAGACCATCACCCAGTTCCAGATGCGGCTGAAGCTATGAGCCTAAATGCGGCTCAATGCGACAATTCGGTATCCTTCAGCAGCGCCGCCAGCACCGTCTCGTAGCCCGGAAGATCGTCCGCGCCTTTGAACCCCGCCATGCGACGATAGACCTCGCCCGCCGCGCGCAGAAAGCCATCCGGCAGCCCGGCTTGATCGAAGGTGTCGCCGATCTGCTCCATCTCGCCGACGAACCGCCATGCCTTCTGAGTCACCTGCCGCACCCGCTGCTGAGCTGCACTCGCCGCCGCCGGATCGCTCCGCGACCACTGCCGCTCCAGATCGGCGCGGACGCCCAACTGCTCGGCAGCCGCCACCACCGCGCACAGCAGGGCGGCTGCCGCTTTAGTGTTGGCGGCGAAGCACATCTTCAGCGCCGACGCCTTTCCAACTTCCGACCCGATCACCTCAGTTTCCAGCGGACCCGCCGCGAAATACGCTGCCATTTCGTGCGCGGCTTCGCCGGAGAGATACAGCCACGTCTTGCCCGGCTGCCACGCCTGCCTGCCGATGATCCCTCCATCGACCAACCTCCCGCCGCCCGCGCTGATCTTCTCGCCGATGCGCCGGACGGTCTGCGGCGCAATCGCGTTGGCGTCGAGGTACAGCCCGCGAAATCCCTGCGCGATCACGGCATCGGCGGTGGCTTCAGCGGCGTGAGGCGGGCACACGCTCACGATCACCGCGCAGCGCTGGCAAAGCGATTCCAGCGTCTCCGCATCCTTGAGCCGATAATCACTGGCGCGCAGACGGCTGTCCTCGCTGCGCCCCGCTGACGCCCACCACACTGGATAACCGCCGTTCTGAAGGGTCGCTGCGACCGAAATGCCCATCGCGCCCGGATGCAAAATGCCAATCGCGGGTTTCGCTTCCATAAGGCACACCTCTCTCTGAACCGGAACCCCGATTGTAGCGCCGAATCAAAAGGGCTGGTCTAAGACCAGCCCCCGAAACTTCTAATGGTGCTGCCGGAGATTAATACTCAGGCATCTGCGGCGCTGCCGCCGCCGGACGATCCTTCTCCGGTGCGTCCGTGACCAGCACTTCGGTGGTCAGGATCATCGCCGCAATCGACGAGGCGTTCTCGACCGCGCCGCGCGTGACCTTCGCCGGGTCAGGGAAGCCCGCTTCAATCGTATCGACGTACTCGTTGGTGAGCACGTTGAAGCCGATACGCGGGTTCTTCTGTTCCTTCTGCAGGCGGCGAACTTCCTGAATCACCACCGCGCCATCCATACCCGCGTTCATGGCGATCTTACGCATGGGCATTTCCAGCGCGCGCCGGACGATGTTCACGCCGGTGTTCTCGTCTTCGTAGGGCATCTTCACACTGTCCAGCGTCGAGATCGCGTTGATCAGCGCCACGCCGCCGCCGGGGACGATGCCTTCCTCAACCGCCGCACGGGTCGCGCTCAGCGCATCCTCGACGCGGTGCTTCTTTTCCTTCAGTTCGGTTTCGGTGGCTGCGCCGACGCGGATCACCGCGACGCCGCCGCTCAGCTTCGCCAGACGCTCCTGAAGTTTCTCGCGGTCGTAGTCGCTGGTGCTGAGTTCGATTTCCTTGCGGATTTCCTCAATGCGCCCCTTGATCGCGTTCTCGTCGCCCGCTCCGTCCACAAGTACGGTGTCTTCCTTCGTGGAAGTCACCTTCGCCGCGCGACCGAGGTCGTTCAGGGTGACGGTTTCGAGCTTGCGCCCGATTTCTTCGCTGATGACCGTGCCGCCGGTCAGGGTGGCGATGTCGTTCAGCATCGCCTTACGGCGATCCCCAAAGCCGGGGGCTTTGACCGCCAGCACGTTCAACATGCCGCGCATCTTGTTCAGCGCCAGCGTCGCCAGCGCTTCGCCGTCCACGTCCTCGGCGATGATCACGATGTCGCGCTTGCCGATCTGCACCAGCTTTTCCAGCAGCGGGACGATGTCCTGCGCCGCGCTGATCTTCTTGTCGTAGATCAGGATGTAAGGCTCTTCAATCGAAGCTTCCATCGCTTCCGGGTTGGTGATGAAGTACGCGCTGATGTAGCCCCGGTCGAACTGCATCCCTTCCACGTACTCGGTCTCGAATTCCAGCCCGCGCGATTCCTCGACCGTCACCACGCCGTCCTTGCCCACCTTGTCCATCACTTCGGCAATCAAATTGCCGATTTCGGTGTCCTGAGCGGAGGTGCTGGCAACGCTGGCGATTTCTTCTTTGGTGCTGATCGGGGTGGACTGCGACTTGATATTCTTGGCAATCGCATCGGCAGCCGCCATGATCCCGCGCTTGAGCAGCATCGGGTTCGCGCCAGCGGCGACGTTCTTCAGACCCTCGTTGACAATCGCCTGCGCCAGAACCGTCGCGGTGGTGGTGCCGTCTCCGGCGATGTCGTTGGTCTTGGTCGCGGCTTCCTTCAGAAGCTGCGCGCCCATATTTTCATAGGGGTCTTCCAGTTCAATTTCCTTCGCCACCGTCACGCCGTCGTGAGTGACGGTCGGCGCGCCAAACTTCTTGTCGAGCGCGACGTTACGCCCCTTCGGACCCAGTGTCGTCGCAACTGCCTCGGCGACCTTATCGACGCCGCGCTGCAAGCCACGACGCGCTTCATCACGGAACATCAACTGCTTTGCAGGCATATTTTTCCTCTCCTGTCTTGAAGTCGAACTTCTTCTTAATCCTCGACGATGCCGAGGATGTCGCTTTCCTTCATGATCAACAGCTTCTTGCCGTTGAGCTTGAGTTCGGTGCCCGCGTATTTGGCGAACAGCACGGTCATGCCCACTTCTACATCCATCTCGATGCGCTTGCCCTCGTCGTCACGCCGACCCGCGCCCGCTGCCAGAACCTTGCCCTGCTGCGGCTTTTCCTTCGCCGTTTCGGGCAGCACCAGCATACCCCCGGCGATAGTTTCTTCTTGCTCAACCGGTTCGACGATGATACGATCCCCCAATGGGCGAATATTTAGGGACATGCTTCTTGCCTCCTGCGTCTCTTTTTGAACTTCATTTTCGCGCCTGTTTACGAACCTTATTTTAGCACTCTATCTGCCAGAGTGCTAATCATTGGCTCAAAATATAGCAAAATCCGCTTCTTTCGTCAAGGGATTCTAGCAAACTTCTTATACAACTGCTAAGTCTGTCGCTGCCCGCAACCAGACGATCACAGAATGTGTTAAATCTGCATAGAATAGAGGTAATTGCTGTCAAGGAGAGTTATGTCCGCGCAGTCGCCCGAATATCAGCCGCAGTTCAGTCTGTGGGTACGCCAACTGCTCACCGTGCTTCTGGTGATCGTGGGCATTTACCTGTTGACGCTGGTCGCGCCGGTATTGCCCATGCTGACCGTCGCCTTCCTGCTCGCCTTCGTGATGTTCATCCCCAGCCGCGCGCTGGCGCGCCGCACGCCCATTCCCTACGCGCTTTCGGTGATTTTGCTCTACACCTGCCTGATCTTCCTGATCGTGCTGGGGCTGCTGGTGATCACGCCTTCGCTGGTCGCCGGAATCACCAGTCTGATCAACAGCTTGCAGCAGGGCTATACCGAGCTGGTCGTCAGCTTGCAGCATTTGAAACCGGAGAACGCCATCTTTGAAGTGCTGGGCGTGCAGATCGATCTCTCCGACATCGTCCGCACCCTGCAAGGCGCGCTCAACGTATCCCCCAACAGCAGCTTTATCTCGCCCGATCAACTTACCAACCCGATCCGCGTTCAGCAGGCGGCGCTGGGCAATCTCATCAACCAAATTCTGCCGCTGTTCGGCTCGGTGTCGCAGATCGTGACCGGAGCGATTGCCGGAGTGACCGGCTTCTTCGGCAGTTTCCTGCTGGCGGTGTTCGTCTCGTTTCTGGTGCTGCTGGACATCCCCATCACCCAGAAAATGATGGCGCGCCAGATTCCGCCTGCCTATCACCGCGAATTCGCGCTGCTGGTTCAGAAGGTCGTCCACGTCTGGAACGGTTTCTTCCGGGGGCAGGTCTTGATCGGCTTCGCCATCGGCGTGCTGACCTTCCTTCAGTTGTCGTGGATGGGCATCTCCAACAGCTTCATCCTCGCGGTGATCACCGGGACGGTTTCGCTGATCCCCACCATCGGCGGCATTCTCGCGCTGTTCCCGCTCGCCCTGATCCCGCTGATCACCGGATCGACCGCCTTCCCGGATTTGCCCCACGTGGTCGTGGCGCTGCTGGTGGTCGGCGTCAATCTGATCATCTCGCAGATGATCTGGAACATTGTCGCGCCCAAGATTCTCGGCGACGCGCTCGATTTGCCGCTGCCCGTGATCATCGTCGGCGTGTTCGTCGGCGCGGCGGCGGGCGGCGTGCTGGGGGCGTTCCTCGCCGCGCCC
This sequence comes from uncultured Chloroflexia bacterium, assembly GCA_963814185.1. Classification (GTDB taxonomy): domain Bacteria; phylum Chloroflexota; class Anaerolineae; order Aggregatilineales; family Phototrophicaceae; genus Flexifilum. Next base: position 3,682,514 of record CAWFCF010000004.1, read on the forward strand.
ATGATGGCGACTCTGCGCGTGATCGTCGCCTACGTCTGGCACAAGATCAATCAGGACGATCCCTTTGTCGGAGAAACCGCGCCCTTCGAGTGGGAAACCGACTCCTTCGCCTATCAGGGAACCTTTCATCTGGTGATCCCCACCCCCATGTCCATCCCGCTTGCGCGCACGTGGTGGCGCAATCACGTCCCCACGCTGCCCGACCGATCCCGGCGTCGTCATTCGGGCGAGGAATAATTCGCCCGAATTCCCTTTCTACTTCCAGCTTTTTGCTTTCGAGTTTTGTCGAATTTACCGAAATGGATTTGCAAACTCGAAACCGGAAGATTACAATCGTGTCATGAAGATTCGCCCCATGCTGCCGGAAGACATCCCGGCGATCTCTGGTTGGATGGCAGACCTCCCGCTCTGGCGTCGTTACGGTGTGACCGAAGCCAGCGCCAGCACTCAGTTCGCGGATGCGCTCCGGCGCGCCGACACGGTGCTGGTCGCCGACGATAGCTGCGGCTTTGCGTGGTGTCTGCGCGGCGGCGCGTTCGGTCGCAGCGACTACCTCCGCTTGATCGGCGTGCGCGCCGACTGCGCCGGGCAGGGGATCGGCGCGGCGCTGCTGACCGAGATCGAGGCGCTGGCTGCCAGCCGCGATCTGTTCCTGCTGGTCTCGGACTTCAACGAGGGCGCTCAGCGCTTTTATCGGCGCATGGGCTACGAACCCATCGGCGCGATCCCCGGCTACGTTCTGCCCGACGTGACCGAACTGATCTTCCGCAAGCGGCTGCACTAATTCACTTGGCTTCATGGGAGGATAGGCATCGAAGAATTGTCTTTCACTCATCACTCGGTACTCAGCACTTTTTTAAAGGGAGAAGATGATGAAGAAAATTGCTCGTGTTTTATTTTTGATCGCAGCACTGATGTTGGTCGTGCTGCCCACGCTGGCGCAGGATAACAGCAACATCCTGATCATGGCGCGCGCCGCCGACGCCACCGGACTCGATCCGCATACGCAAACGGCGTTCGCCTCCTTCCGCCTGCTCGAACTGATCTACGAGCCGCTGGTCACGCTGGACGCCAACCTGAACCTTCAACCCGCGCTGGCGGAAAGCTGGGAGTTCGCCGAGGACGGCATGACCCTCACCTTCCACCTGCGTCAAGGCGTCACCTTCCATGACGGCTCGGACTTCACCTCGGCGGACGTGATCGCCACCTTCAACCGCATCCTCGACGAGAACACCGGGGCGGCGGCGCGCGCCAACTACACCAGCATTTCGTCGATGGACGCGCCCGACGATTACACGGTCGTGTTCCATCTCTCGCAGCCCGACGCGCCCATCCTCACGGCGATGGCGACCACCAATGCGGCGATTGTGCCCTCCGAAATGGCGGCAAGCGGGGATTTCACCTCCACCGCCGTCGGCACGGGTCCCTTTATGCTAACCAACTGGACGCCCGATCAGACCACCACCCTGACCGCCAACCCGAATTGGTGGGGCGGTAAAACCGGCGTGGACGGCATCGAAATCCGCATCATCCCGGACGAAACCTCGATTGTCGCCGCGCTGCGTGCCGGAACCATCGACTTCGCCCAACTGAACGACCCCACCGTCGCCACCCTGCTCAACGACGACCCGACCGTGCAGTTGAACCGCGTGACCTCGCTGTCCTACAACGTGCTTCAGTTGAACGCCGCCCGCCCGCCGCTGGACAAGCTGGAAGTGCGTCAGGCGATCTCCTGCGCCATCGACCGTCAGGAAGTGCTGGATACCGCCGCGCTCGGCGAAGGCAAAGTGACCGGCCCGCTCACCATCCCGGCGTACCAGATTCCCACCGATCAGCTCTTCTGCTACACCAAAGACCTCGACCGTGCGCGCTCGTTGATGCAGCAGGCGGGCGAGGCGGACGGCTTCACCCTCAACATGATCGCCGCGTCTGACGAGCCGCCGACCGCGCTTTCCGAGGCGCAGGACATTCAGGGACAGCTTGCCGACATCGGCATCACCGTGAACATCGAGTCGCTGGAACTGAGCGTCTACGTGCAGCGCTGGCTGGCGGCGGACTTCGACTCGGCGGTCGCGCTCAACGGCGGTCGCCCCGATCCCTACACCATGTACGTCCGCTACTGGACCAAGGACGGCAACCTGCAAACCGTCGCCGGGTACATTGACGACACCCTCGACAGCCTGATGCAGCAGGGGCGCGTCGAAACCGACCCGGCGAAGCGGCTGGCAATCTTCACCCAGTTCCAGCAGCACATCACCGAAGTCGCCCCGTGGATTTGGCTGTATCAGGGCTACGACTACACCGCCCAGCAGCCCTACGTCAAGGGCTTCGTGCCGAACCCGACCGACTCGCTGCTCTCGCTGGCGCAGGTCACGCTGGATCGGTCATCTTCATAAAGGATGCATTCGGAGGGGCACACGTGTGCCCCTCGCCTGCTCACCGAGACATAAACATTGGGCATACTGCTTTACCGGTATTATTGGCTCTCGGTCTATCAAGGCTCCCGACGCTGGCCCTACGTCACCGGTCCAGAGGGCGTGATGATCGTTCCGGTCACGCCGTCGGGCGAGGCGATCCTGATTCAGGAGCCAACCGCCTACGGGGACGACCATCGGACGCTCTTTCTTCCCGGCGGAAGCATCGAGCCGGAGGAGGAAATCGCTGCTGCCGCTCACCGCGAGCTGCAAGAGGAGATCGGCTTTGACGCCGCCCGGCTCGAATTTCTGGGACAGGTGCGCGCATGGGCGAAGTATATGGATGCGGGCATCAACCTTTTTCTCGCCCGCGACCTCTCGCCCAGCCGCTTGCAAGGCGATGAAACCTATCCCATTGTTCAGGAGTACGTCTCGTTGGCGTCTTTTGAACAGTGGATTGCGTCCGGTCGGCTGCTGGATGCGTCCACCATCTCTGGATTGTTTTTAGCACGACAGTGGTTAGCGAAACACCCTTGATATGCTCCGCTACTTAACCCAACGCGCGATTGCCTTCATCCCGACGCTGCTCGGCGTGTCCATCCTGATCTTCGTGGCGATTCGCCTCGTCCCCGGCGACGCGATCACCGCCATGCTCGGCACCGAGTCCGGGATGCTGACCGAAACCCAGCGCGCGTCGCTCGCCGCCTATTTCGGCATCGACAAACCGCCCGTGACCCAGTATTTCACGTGGCTGGGCGGCGTGCTGCACGGCGATTTCGGCTTGTCGATGCGCTTCGGGCAGCCCGTGATGGACATCATCCTTCAGCGTTTCCCGGTCACGCTGGAACTGGCGCTGCTGGCGCTGCTGATCGCGCTGGTGCTGGGCGTGCCGCTCGGCATCCTCTCCGCGATCCGGCGCGATTCGATCATCGACCTGTTCGCCCGGCTGTTCGCGCTGCTCGGTCTGGCGATGCCGAATTTTCTGCTCGGCACGCTGATCATCTACGTGCTGTCGGTCTACTTCCGCTATCTGCCCAATTCCGGCGATTACGTCTCGCTGTGGCAGAATCCCGGTCAGAACTTGCAGCAGATGATCTTCCCGGCGATCACGCTCGGCTTCGCCTTTTCCGCGTCGGTGATGCGCACCACCCGCTCCGCCATGCTGGAGGTGCTGGAGCAGGATTACATGCGCACCGCCCGCAGCAAAGGCTTGAGCGAGCGCATCGTCATCAACCGCCACGCCCTCCGCAACGCCCTGATTCCGGTGGTGACGATTACCGGCGTCGAATTGGGCTATCTGCTCGGCGGCACGGTGATCGTCGAGGACATCTTCTCGCTGCCGGGGATCGGGCGGCTGGTGCTGTACGCCATCACCCAGCGGGATTACGCGCTGGTGCAGGGGGTGGCGCTGTTCATCGCCCTGAATTTCGTGATCGTGAATCTGGTTGTCGATGTCATCTACACCGCAATCGACCCGCGAATCTCCTATGCTGAGGCGTAGCCGCTTCGCGCTGCTGCGCCGTCTGCTCGGCAACGGCAGCGGCACGGTCGGGCTGGTGATCATCGTGATTTTCGTGGTGATTGGGCTGCTCGGCGCGGTCGGCGCGACTCCCTATTCTCCGACCGCCAATCACCCGCGCGACCGCCTGAAAGCGCCCAGCGCCGAATACGTCATGGGCACCGATCAGCTTGGGCGCGACCTCGCCAGCCGGATCATGCAGGGCGCGACCAACTCGCTGCGAGTCGCCCTGTTCTCGGTGACACTGGCGACGGTGCTGGGCACGCTGCTCGGCACGGTTTCCGGCTACGCGGGCGGGCGCGTCGATAACCTGATCATGCGCATCATGGACGTGTTCTTCGCGCTCCCGGCGATCCTGCTGGCGCTGGTGATCGTCAGCGTGTTGGGCGCAGGCGTGAACACCACCATCTTGGCGATTGCCATCGTCTACACGCCGATTTTCGCGCGGGTGGCGCGCGGGCCGGTGCTGTCGCTCAAGGAGCGTGAGTTCATCACGGCGGCGCGCTCGATTGGCGTGCGCGGCGGCGGGATTCTCTGGCGGCACATCCTGCCCAACACCCTCGCCCCGCTGATCGTGCAGGTGAGCCTCGCGCTCTCGTGGGCGCTGCTCACCGAGGCGGGCTTGAGCTTCCTCGGCTTGGGCACCCAGCCGCCCGCCGCCTCGTGGGGCTTGATGCTCAGCAGCGGGCGCAATCTGGCGGAAAACGCGCCGTGGCTGATGCTGTACCCCGGCGTCGCCATTATGCTCGGCGTGTTGGGCTTCAACCTGCTCGGCGACGGTCTGCGCGACGTGCTCGATCCACGCCTGCGCGGGCAGCGCTAACCATGCCGCCCCCTTCGCCACCAGCGTGCTATACTAGAATCACCGAAAGCTATCCATGAATGATGTGTCGCCATGAGCCAGACGATCACCCTGTCCAAGTCAACTTATGCGTGGCTGCAAGCCGAAGCCGAAAGGCGCGGGCTGAGCAGCATCGAGGAACTGCTCGAAGCGTGGCGCGCCGAAGACGACGAACTACGTCACCGTCAGGAAGTCGGCAAGCGGATTGACGCACTCCGCGAACGACTCTACGCGAAATACGGCGAGCAGTCCGATAGTGTTGATCTTATTCGAGAAGACCGTGACCGATGACCCTGTTTGTCATCGATAGCAGTGTCGCTGTCAAGTGGTTTGTCGTTGAGCCTCATACTCCAGAAGCTCTAGCCATTTACCGGGACTATCTATCTGGGCGGCATACATTGCTTGCGCCCGACTTTATCAATGCCGAAATCGGGAACATCGCCTGGAAGAAATATACGCGGCAGCAATTGTCTGCTGACGACGCCCAAGCGGTCATTGATGAATTTCGAGAGCTAAGCTTTCGACTCACTTCTACGGCTGATCTGCTTCAAGAGGCTTACAAGCTGGCAGTCCAATATCGGCGAACCGTGTACGATATGCTCTACGTCGCGCTGAGCATTCGAGAGCGCTGCTCGTTTGTGACTGCTGACGAAAAGCTGGTGAATGCCATTCAAGCCAACGTCAATAACCTGATTTGGTTACCCAATTGGACCTGATCTCCTAGTCAGTTAATCCTGCGGAGTCCGCTTTGAAACGTCTCACGACTGTCGTGCTGATCGCGCTGCTCTGCGGCTTGATCGCCGCGCCGCTGGTCGCTCAGGACACACCCCCTGCTGCGCCCACCGTCCCGCCGCTGCCGACCCGAATGCCGCGCCCAGCGCCGTCATCTTCGACCACCGTCGGCAATGCCACCCTAGAGTTGTTCTTCCAGACCTTGCCACAGGGCACCGCCGGGCTGATGCGCGTCTTTTCGAACAACGGTCTCACTATCGCCAACGCGCGCGCCCGCTTCCTCGACGGGTTGAGCGACTTCTTCCCGGCTGACGACGGCTTCTACGGGCTGATCTCCACCGACATGGAGCAGCAGACCGGCAAGAACAACGAGCTAGACGTGTACGTGACCTACACTGACGGCACCCGCGATACCCTCAACGCTACCGTCGAGATCACGCTCGGCGCGTTCATCCGGCAGGACGTGACGCTGGGACCCTCGAAAACCTATCTACTCAACTCCGCGCTGGAACGCAACGAGATCGCCGAGCAGGAGAGTATCTTTTCGACCTACACCGAACCGAAAATGTGGGATGATACCGGCTTCCAGTATCCGATCATCTCGACGCTGACCTCGCCGTTTGGGGCATTCCGCACCTTCAACAGTTCCTATAACACCCGCCATACGGGATGGGACTTGCAGGCGGCGATGGGCACTCCGGTGATGGCATCGGCGGCAGGGCGAGTCGTTTTCTCCGCACCCATGCAAATCTACGGCAACCACGTCATCATCGATCACGGCTACGGGGTGTTTTCGACCTACTCGCATTTCTCGGTGGTACACATCACGCGCGGCGAGATGGTGCAGAAGGGACAGATCATCGGCGAGGTGGGCGACACCGGGCGCACCACCGGACCTCATTTCCACTGGGAGATGGCGGTCAACGGCAACTTCGTCGACGGCGTGCAGTTCCTTGAAATGTGGATGCCGTAAGCGAAGCTGCGCCATTCTTCTCTTACTGCCCTAAAAAGTGATGAACGTCCATAGCGGGAACGCCCGGAAAATTGGATAATCGTTCGCCATCGAGAGGCTGTCCTTCAAGGAGATAACCATGGCAAATCCACTGCCCAACGCATTTACAGGCTTGCGTGAAGATTTCCCGGAGATCGCCAGCGCTTACGATGCGCTCGCCGCCGCCACTCAGCAGGCGGGCCCGCTGACCGAGCGCGAGCGTCAGTTGGTCAAGCTGGCGCTGGCAGTCGGCGCGGGCTTGGAAGGCGCGACTCGATTCTCACGCCCGCCGGAGTCTGGAGCAGGGTATCGACCCCGCCGCGCTGCATCAGGTCGCGCTGCTGGCGATCACCACGCTCGGACTTCCGACCGCCGTTCGCGGCTTGACTTGGATTCACGACGTGACCGACGCAAAATAGAAGCTGCGGTAGGGGCACGGCGTGCCGTGCCCCTTTTCGCTCACCGCCGCAGCCCAATCCCCAGCCACACGTACCAAATCGGGTTGACCACAAATCCGGTCAGCAGCGCCGGAACCACCACCACCGGATGGGTCGCGTCGAGGATGATCAGCCGCGCCAAAAAGATCACGATCAGCAGCACGCCCAGCATCAAGCCGAGATAGGCGAAGTTGTGCGGCAGCGTGCCCGTCCGCAAAATCACCCATGAGAACACCAGCACGCCGAGTCCCGCCGCGCCGAAGGTCAAGAAGCCGCGCGGATCGACCGCGTTGGGCAGGTCGGCAAGGCTGGCGATGTTGGTGGTCGGCGGATTGAGCGCGTTGGCGAGGTCATAGGCGCCGTGAACCGCCGCGCCCAGTGCGCCGACCACGCTCAGGATCAGCGCCCACAGCGCGAACCCGGCGTCGCCGCTTTCCAGCCGCTTGTATAGCGCCACCAATGCCGCGCTGGAAAGCAGCCCGCCCAGCAGCAGAAACAGCCCGCTCAGCGTCGCCCCCAGATCGGGCGCGCTGCGGGCGATCACAATGAAAGACAGCGAATACAGAAACCCGACGATCCCCGCCAGAATCGCCAGCAGCCCCGCGAATTTGCCAAAGGACGTGTCCATGCTTCCCCCTAGTGTCGGAGATAACCTGATCCTAATTCGTCATTTGGCGGCGTGCTGGATTTACTTCTCTTTGGGGTCGTCGGTGAAGCGGGTGAGGCGCATGAAGGCGCGTTCCTGCGGCGACATATCCACCGGGTACTCGGTTTCGTCGTAGGCTTCGAGGATGCGGTAGCCTTCTTTGATGTAGCTGCGGATCGTGTGCAGGCTGATGCCCATTTCGTCGGCGGCGAGATGCGCGGGCATCCCCTTGACCACGCAGAGTTCTATCGCCTGACGGATGCGCTCGGTCAGTTCCGGGTATTCGCGCCGGTGAGGGAGCGCGGTCGCGTGGTTCAGCCGGATGTTGAATACCTGCGCGCCCACCCGCTCGACGCCGGGGCTGATGATGAAATCGTGATCCAGCGCGTAGACAATCGCCCATGCGATTTGCAGCCGCACCTCGCCCTTGAGCAGAAAGCCGCGCGCGCCCGCCTCCGCCGCCGCGTTGACCATCTTCAGGTCGGCGGCGCGGGCGAGGCAGATGATCATCACGTCCTTGATCTTCTGGCGCAGCCGCTCGACGTGGTAGCGCAGCGCGTCGCCCATCTGCTCGGCGTCGATCAGCACGACGTCCGGCAGTTCCGCCAGCGGCGTGCGGCTGATGTACGTCCACATATCGTCGAGGCTTTCCGCCATACAGGTCACGCGCGTCCGCCGATCCCACGCCAGATAGCTGTTGATCGCTTGCAGCGCGTAATAGTCGCTGTCCATCACCAGAACTTTCAGATTAATATTGGAGATGGTATCCATTTCGGTTGACCTGCCCCGGAACGACGCTATGATCAGATGAAATCTATCGTTTAGGCTATTACAGTATACGCCTCTTTGTGTAAGGCAGTGTTTAAAAGGCGCGGTCACTTTTGCCGCACAAATTGGCTCTATCTTCTAGACCGATGATCCAGAAAAGCGGGATAACCATGCAAACCTACCATCATCTGGTTCGAAAAGCGCAGGCTGCCGAAGGCAGGCAGCGTGAAGAAGCCTTTGGCGATCTGGTGATGCAGTTCCAGCCGATGGCGCGAGCGTGGGCGTATCACGCGCTCGGCGACCCGCAGCAGGCGCAGGACGTGGCGCAGGAAGCCTTCCTCACTGCCTACCAGAAGCTCGACCAACTGCGCGACCCGGCGGCGTTTCCGGCGTGGCTCAAGCGCATTGTGCTGACTTACTGCCACCGCGCCACCCGCCGCAGGTCGCCCGATTTCCTCCCGCTGGACGACGAAACCCTGCCCGCCGATCCCGCCGCCAGCGCCGACGAGCGCGATCTCAAGGAGCAGGTGACGCAAGCGGTGCGCGCGCTGCCCGACCACGAGCGCGTCGTCACCGAGCTTTTCTACATCTCCGGCTGCTCCCAGCAGGAAATCGCCGAGCAGTTGGCGCTGCCGCTGACCACCGTCAAGAAGCGGCTGCAATACGCCCGCGAGCATCTGCGCGAAGCCATGCCCACCATGAGCCTTCTGGCTCAGGGAAGCGCGCTGGCGGCGCTCGATGGCGATCTGGTGCGCCTGCTGGCGCTGGTCTACCCGGAGCTGCTGGTCGCCGCCTGATTTCCGGTCAATTCATCCATTGTTCTATCTCAAACCGCATTGAGTACGGTTTCGTTTGTGCTGCTTATTCAAGGAGCGAATATCCCATGTCCGGTGTGATCCCAATGGTCATCGAGCAGAGCAGTTACGGCGAGCGCGCCTATGACATTTACTCGCTGCTGCTGAAAGAGCGCCTGATCATCCTCGGCGCGGAGATCGAATCGCAGATGGCGAACCTGATCGTCGCCCAACTGCTGTTCCTCAATCGGGAAGATTCCGAGCGCCCAATCCAGATGTACATCCACTCGCCCGGCGGCGAGGTCTACGCCGGACTCGCCATCTACGACGCGGTGCAGGAGATCAGCGCGCCCGTCAGCACCACCGCCGTCGGCATGACCGCTAGCTTCGGCACCGTTATCCTGACCAGCGGCGCGCCGGGCAAGCGTTACGCGCTGCCCAACGCCACCATTCACATGCACCAGCCGCACGGCGGCGCGCAGGGGCAGACTTCGGACATCATGATTCACGCCAATGAGTATCAGCGGCTCAAGGATCGTATGACCGACATTTTCGTGGAGCATACCGGGCAGCCGCGCGAGGTGATCGAGCGCGACACCGACCGCGACACTTATTTCGACGCGCAGCGCGCGGTCGAGTACGGCTTGATCGATGCGGTGCTGGAGCGCAAGCACGCACCTGCTCTCACGACCAACGGCAATCACCACAACGGGAACGGCAAGGGCTAATCAGGCGAGCCGTTTTTCCAGCGGGCGAACCGCCGCCTGAATTGGAGCAGGCTTCATGCCGAAAAGGAAGCGCGTGGCGCGCGTGCGCTTGACCAGCACATCGTAAACAGCGACGGTCAGCAGCGTGGTGATCACCACGATCAGCCCGAACTTCACGGCGATGCTGCTCGGCATCTGGATCACGAAGTAGCCGACCACCGTATCGACCGGCAGATGCAGGATGTAGAACGGGAACGAGGCTTCATTGGCGTAGCTCAGGAAGCGGCTGCCCCGGTTCAGGAAGCGGTGCGCCAGCCCGATCAACGTCAGCATCCAGCCCCAGCGCATCGCTTGATAGGCGAGGTACAGCCCAATCGCGCCCGGCGAATACTCCGGCAGACTGTTGCTTTGCTCTCGAAAGCCGAAATAGACGGCGGTCATGATCACTGTGACGATCAAGATCGGGTAAGTCTGTCGCTCGATTGCCGCCTGAAAGCGCGGGTTTGCCACCAAGACAAATCCGAAGGCGAACAGCGCGTAGAAGTAAAACGGGTTCTTGTCCACGAGCGCAGGCAGGCGGTCGAGCAGAGCCAGCACGATGATCGGCAGCACCAAGATCACCCCCGGTAGACTGAACAGGTTGGCGAACCGCTCGATCTGCTGCGGGTGCCGCCGGATCGCGTAGAAAAGCGGCAGCGCCGCCAGCGCGAATACGAACAGGAACAGCACGAACCACAGGTGCGCGGGTGTAAACGTCCCGTGATAGCCGCTGAGATCGGCGAAGTTGAGCCGGAAGAAGTCGGGATAATAGTTCCAGAATGAAGGCGCGTTCGGAACCCGGAAATTGTGGAAGTAGGTCATGAACGGGATTAGCGTGGCGAAGGCGAACAGCGCCGGAATAATCAAGCGCAGGATCCGTTCGCGCACGTATTCGCCCGCGCTGCGCTTCCCCAGCGCGAACCACGTCGCCGCCCCCGCGATCAAGAACAGCAGCGGCATGTGCCATGGATAGATGAAGCCGTCCATATTCAGCAGCGCGACACTTTCTACTCGATCCTTGATGTACACCATGTCGCGCGGGTTCAGGCTAAAGATCAAGGCGGTGTGGAAGGGTACCAGCAGCAGCACCGCCAGCACGCGCAGCCAGTCCAGATCATATCGTCTCGACATCATGCCTCGTTTCCGAGCGACGGGAGAAGTGCCGCTCTTTATTCTAAGTTGGTGAAATCGTAGCTTAGAATATCGAGAGCATCTGAGTGACGAACATCAGGTGGTATTTGGGAAGAAAATCACAAGCCGCTACACCTTGCGCCAATCCGGTGGGCGATGCCTGATCCGCCACCACCAGCCCACCGGGTAGCCGATCAGCTTCGCCGCATCGCCCACCAGCCGGATCAGCGGAACCAGCGCCAGCGCGTACAGGTTGCTGCTCAGCGAAACTCGAACCTTGCCCTGCCGCGCCGAGTTCGTCCAGCACCACCCGCAGGCGGCGATACGGATCGCGCAGGTAGACCGCCGCGCCGGGCAGCAGTAAGCCCCACAGCAGCGGGTGCTTGCGCCAGCCGAGCCACAAAATCAGCGGCGCGGCGATCAAATAGGTCGCGTAGCGGATCGCGTGGCGCTTGCGCCAGAGATCGGCTTTGCCATCGCCGCGCGCGTAGCGGTAGTACTGCTTGAAGAACCCGCCCAGCGACCGTCGCGGCTCGAAGTAGACCAGCGCGTCCGGCTCAAACGCCGTCGGCGCGGCGGTTTGCTTCAGCCGCAGGTCGAAGATCAAGTCCTCGCAGTAGTCGAGCCATTCGGGATAGCCGCCCGCCGCGATCCACGCGACCTTGCGAAAGGCGACGCTCCGGCTGCTAGGCAGAAAGGTCTGCGGGTCGATTTCGTCCGCCAGCGGCAGCGTGGTCGCGCCCAGCGCCGCCTCGAACAGCGTGCGCGCGTCGGCGCGGAAGAAGCCGCCCACCACTTCCAGCGCGGGATCGTCCAGCAGCGGCTGCGTGATCCGTTCCAGCCAGTCGTCCGCCAGCGTCACGCCCGCGTCGGTCACGGCGATGATTTCGTTCTGCGCCGCCGCAATCGCCCGGTTGCGCCCCGCGCTGATGCTGCATCCCGGCTCGACCAGCACCCGCAGCGGCAGCCGATCCGCGTATTCCCGCATCACCGCCACCGTCTGATCGCGGCTGCCGCCGTCTACGATGACTACCTCGTCGGGCGGGCGGGTCTGCGCGCACAGCGAGTCCATCAGACGGCGGATGCTCTCGCCCTCGTTCAACACGGTTGAAATGACGCTGATCAAAATCGGGTTCCCTGCGTGAGGTGTAGGGGCACGGCGCTGCCGTGCCCGAATTTGGCGTCTCGGCGGTTCACGAATTCCGCTGTTCTTCCAGCCGATCAGTCGCGGGCGGCGGCTCGTAAGACAGCGCCGAGATTTCCGCGCGCCAGTCCGATGTCATCGCCACCTCCAGCGCCGCCAGCGACTGCTCCAACTGCGCCAGGTTGCGCGCCCCGATGATCGGCGCGGTCACGGCGGGATGCGCCATCACCCACGCGACCGCCAGCGTCGCCGGGGCGATGCCCTTCTCCTGCGCGTAAGCCGTAAACTTCTCGGCGACCTCGGCATACAGCGCTTCGCCGTAGCGGGCGATGTACATCTGGTTGGTGACCAGCCGCCCCTGCTCCGGCTTCTGCCCGCCGCTGTACTTCCCGGTGAGGAAGCCGCCGCCCAGCGGACTGTACGGGATCACGCCGATCTGCTCTGCCTGCGCCAACGGCAGGATTTCGACCTCCGCCTGCCGCTTGACCAAGTTGTACATCGGCTGGAGACACTGAAACCGCGCCAGCCGCTCGTAGGTCGAGATGCCGAGCGCGGTCGCAATCTGCCACGCCGACCAGTTGCTCACCGCCGGGTAGACGATTTTGCCCTGATGTACCAGATCGTCCAGCGCGCGCACCGTTTCCTCAATCGGCGTGTCCGGGTCGAAGCGGTGGATGAAATACACGTCGATCCGGTCGGTGTTCAGGCGCTTCAGGCTGGCTTCCACCTGCATCTGAATGTGGCGGCGCGACGTGCCCGCCCGGTTGATGTCCTTCCCCACCGAAAAGCCGACTTTGCTCGTGATCACTAGATCGTCGCGGCAGTCCGCCATTAGCTTGCCGAGGATTTCCTCGGATCGCCCGCCCGCGTAGCCGTTGGCGCAGTCGAAGAAGTTGATGCCCACCTCGCGGCAGCGGTTGAACATCCGTGCCAACTCTGCTTCATCCGCAATATCGCCGAAGGACATGGTGCCGAAGCAAAGCTGCGAGACCTTGACCCCGGTGCGCCCCAAAACTCGATAGTCCATCGCTTGCCCTTGCCTCTCTCCTAGCGCAAGTACAGAATCTCCGGGTCGAATTCGCGCATCGCCCCGAAGTTGCTATCGTTCGCGTTCATCGAGGCGTGAATCTCCACGTGGACGTGCAGCGCGGTCGAGTTGCCCGTGTTGCCGATCACGCCGATCTGCTGGAACGCCCCTAAGGTCTGCTGGAGCGAAACGTTGACGGCGCTCATGTGCCCGTAGATCACGAACAGGTGCGCGCCCGACATGCCCGCTTTCACCAGACGGTCGCGCGTCGATGCCGGGAGCAGGTTGTTGGTGTAGCGCACCTGCACCGCGTTCCCGTAGCCGTAGCCCCACGCCGGGTCGCTCAGCACGCCCGGATCGTTGATCGGGATGCCCTGACTCAGCACGTTCGGCTTGTCCGCCGTGCAGCGCGTGCAGGTGTATACCTTCATCACGAAGCCGCCGTTGGAACCGCAGCGGATCGCTTCGCCGGGATTGGCGCTGAAATCCCAGCCGAGATGGTGATCCACCGAGCCGTTGGACTGAACGTCGTTCTGCCCGCGAATGTACCAGTAGTTTTGCAGCGGCGCGGGATATTCGTCGCCCTTGCTCAAGCCGAAGCCGGAGCCGTCGCCGGAAATGCTCAGGAAATCGGTGCGCACCCAGCCGGAGCCTTGCGACGCTTGCACTTTCGCCCATAGATACGCGGTTCCGGTCTGCGGCTGCGCGCCCAGAACTTTGACCTGACCGTGATAGGGCAGCCGCGCCCTGATCGTCCCGTTGATCGGCGTGTCGCGCAGGTTCAGCCCTTCTTTGCTGATCACCGTCCCGGTCACGTCGCCGCTCGGCGGCGCGGGGATCGGCGCGGGCGTGGGCGATGGAGTCGGCGTTGGCGCGGGCGGCGTCGGGATCGGCGCGGGAGTCGGCGCTGCCGGGAGCATCTGGCGCATCAAGCTGAAGCCGTACAGCGGAGTCGTGGCGTTCGGGTAGCCGAAGCTGCTGCCGTCGCCTTCAACCGACACCAGATCGTCGCGCACCCAGCCGACTGCGCCGTTCTGAAACCGCACCTGAAACCACTGGTAGACCTTGCCGTTGAAGGCGTTGCCGTTCTGATCCGGCTGCACGTCGAGGATCGGCAGGCTGTCGGTGCCAATCGGCGCCTGAAACAGCACCGTGACTCCGGTGCCCGTGCCCGGCTTGGCGCGCACGTTGATGCTGGCGAGCGTGGTGATGTTCGGGTTGCCGCTGATGTGAACCACGAAATTGGAAGCCGCCATCTTCATCCCTCCCAATCGACCGAGTGCTGAATCAAAACCGCTTGCTGCAAATGCTGATTATACCCACATCCGGTGTCGGAGCATGGCGCTGCCGTGAGCCAACTCTTTTGCTCTTGACTCAGCACTCAGCACTCAGTCCTCAGTCCTTGTGTACTTGCTCACCTGCTTGATCAGCTTGTCGTAGTCGGTGTGGGTGCGGTTGGTCAAACCGATCACGCCCGTGAAGCCCTCGCCCGCGAACAGCCCGGTGATGCGGTAGGGCAGCGGCAGAGACGGGATCACCAGCATTTTGCCTTCCGCCGGGCGATACTTCTGCCTGCCGACCATCGTCCGCCGTCCCACCTCGACATCCTTCGGCGGCAGCAGCGGATAATCCTTCACCGCCCGCACCTCCGACCAGCGCACCAAGCGCCCGCGCCATACCAGCGGCAGGATCGTGATCCCTTCGGCTGAAACGCTGACGGCGGGCGTCGCGCTGGTGAGCATGATCACCGGTGCGATCAGCCCCAGTGTGACCAGCCCGCTCAGCAGAAACAGCGGCAGTCCCACCAGCCCCAGCGCGATCTGCCCGACCACGCCCAGCAGCATCACGATCACCAGCGCCATCCCGCCGTACTGCGCGATCCGGTCGGTGAAGGGATGCGGATGTCCATAGGTCGCTCTCATGTTTGTCAAAGTCATTGGTTGTTGGTTGTTCGTGATTGGTTTTTAACTAACCCTTGGTGCTATTTATAGATTTGAGGGAAGATTTTCGTAGTGTAGGGGCGAGGCATGCCTCGCCCCTACACTAAAAACCAATAACCAATAACTCTGAACCGCTTCTCTCAATTCACCAGTACGTCGAACCAGTAATTGCCGGGGAGACCTTCCGCCAGCCAGCCCGTGAGTCCGGTGCTGACGATCTGCACCTGCCACCAGTTGTAGCCGTCCGCGCACACCGAATCACCGTTGATCACCGTGAAGGCGATGCCGTCGAGCAGGTTGGCGACCACCGGAGCCGAGGCGCTTGGCGCAGCCCGTAGGCGGCGCGGGACGCCATCCTGATAGGTCACGGCGGCGCGAGTGCCCACGTGCAGGCGCAGCGGCGCGCGACAGGCGAGCGCGGGCTGTCCGCTCGAAGTCAGCCCCTCGACGTAATAGCCGTCGGGATAGCCCTCCGCGATCCAGCCGTCTACCGTCGTGCCGGAATTGCCGTAAGGTGCGCGCACCTGCCACCAGTTCAGCCCGCCGTAGCAGCGCGGCCCGTCGATCACGTCCATCGAGACGCCGGGCTGCACCACCGTGATCACGAAGCTGTCATTGTCCGGCGTCCGGTGAATGCGCGACCCGGTCACGGTGCGCAGTCGGTCGCCAACCGTGACCGTGTCCAGCGGAGCGGCGCAGTTGGTCGTATTCGGGTTGATCGCTTGTTGCAGGAAATACTGAGCGGGCGTGCCTTCGATCACCCAGCCGGGGTTGCCGACTCCGCTGATCTGCCACCAGTTGTAGCCGTCCGCGCACACCGGCCCGCCGTCCAGACGCAGCACCACCGGGTTCGGATAGTAGTTGACCAGCGGGGCAGATTCCGACGGCGCGCTGCGAATGTTGACGCCGCCGCGCAGAAAGACCTGCGAGCCGAGGCTCAGCGAGAGCGGGACGTAACAGCCGTTCGCCTGTCTTGGCATCGCCGTCGCGCTTGGAACCGCCGTCGCCACGATGATCACGCCCGGCGTAGACGTAGCCGTCGGCGAGACCTGCGCCGCCGTCGGCGAGCCGATCATCAACAGCGCGGCAGCCAGCACCAGCAGAAGAAGAAGCGAATAGATGCGCATCGACCAGCCCTCCTCGTCTTCCTCATTGTAACCGATTTCAGGCGCGATCCGCTTTAGGCTTCCAGCAGCGCCCGCCCCGCCGCCATGCCGGACAGAGTCGCGCCCTCGACGCGCGGACCGCCAAAAGCGTCACCCGCGAACACCAGCGGCGCGGGCATGTCCGACGCGATCAGGCAGCGCTCCGAGTAGGGATTGACCGGCTGCGAGTAGCGCCAGCGCTTCAACTGCAATTCGGTGATCTGGGCGTTGCCCAGCACCGGCAGCATATCCACCCGCATCGCCGCGAGGATTTCATCGTCGCTGCGATCCCACAACTGGCGGCTGTAAGTCGCGGACGCCTGCGCGGTGAGGATCACGGCGTTGGGCGAGATGCCTTTGCGGTGATTGTCGGCGATCCACTGGACGTTGGCGTGCGGTCGCTGGATCGCGCCCGGCGTGGGCAGGCGAACTTCTCGGTCGAGCACGAACATCCCGCTCAAGCTGGGATTGTACTCAATCGCGTCCAGCGCATCCCGATCCGCCGGACTCAGTTGAACCCCGCCGACCGTCAGCAGTTCCAACGACTGCGGCACCGGCGCGGTCAGCAGCAGGGCTTTCGCCTTCTGGGTAGAGCCGGATTCGTCCTCCACCTGCCAGCCGCCGTCAATTGCCTTGACCGACACCAGCTTGACTTTCACCCGCGCGTCCAGTCCCTGCGCCAACTGCTTGGGGAGCGCGTTCATGCCCCCGCGCGCCGCGTAACGGGGATGTCCGTCGCGCGTGGTCGCCAGACTGCCGTCGCTCCAGCCGCGTGACCACTCGAACACCACCCCTTCGGCGATCCAGCGCTCGACCATCGAGCCAAATGCCGGATCGCGCACGGTGAAGAACTGCGCGCCGTGATCGGCAAGCCCGCCGTCGATCCGCCGCGTCGCCAGCCGTCCGCCGACGTTACGTCCTTTGTCCAGCAGTATCACGCGCTTTCCAGCGTCCGAAAGCACCCGTCCCGCTATCAAGCCAGCGATCCCGGCGCCGACGATCAATACATCTGTCGTAATTGATTGCGCCATGCGTGACCCATCCTAAAAACCCTTACAAATTGAGGAAAAGTATAACGCAAACCGCACCGCGCCGACATGACAACGGACACCTGTTGGACTGAAGAACGCCATGCTACTCTGTCGGGACACTTTCGTCGGCGGGCGTGCGCCAGTATTTCCCGCCGCCCAATTCGCGTCGCAGGTAGCCGAAATCGATCAGATCGCGCCGCAGGCTGACGTAATCGTGGGCGTAGACCGTCTTCAGCACTGCGTTGACCTCCGGCTCGGTGTACAACCGATCCGGCTCGAACCGGGTCGACAGCCACCGCAGAATCACCAGCGTCTTTTTCTGCTTGGACGGCAGCATGGTGATCTCACCGTTGGACGTGTACTCGCGCAGCACCTGCTGATCGTCCGCGCTCCAGCCCAGCGCTTCGATCCACCGATCATCCGACGCGGCAGGCTCCGGCTCTGGAAGCTGCTCCACATGAGCGACCAGCCGCTTGAATTTCGCCAGCCCCGCCGGATTCAGGCTGTAGAAACGCTGAGTACCCGCCATCCGCAGGCTCACCAAGCCGACTTCACGCAGCCGCGCGAGGTGGTGCGACACCGTCGGCTCGCTCAGTTCCACCCGCGCCGCCAGATCGCCCACCGTATGCTCGCGCTCGTGCAGCAGTTGCAGCATCGTCAGGCGGCTGTCGTCCGCCAGCGCCTTGAGCAGATCGAGCAGATGTTTTTGTTCAGCCCTAACCATGATTCCGAGTCCTTTCGACGTATCTATTTTGATATACGTCTAATTAGATTATTGTGAAATTTTCAGCGCTGTCAAGCCTGAATTGGGAACCGCCGATTGCCGGGCGGTGTATAACCATATAGATCGATCTACTGGAAAGGCTGACCTTTTGGAAGCCGATCTCGTCCGCCGCGCCCGCGCAGGCGATCAGGCGGCTTATGAGCAGATCGTCCGGCAGCATCAGGAAGCGGTGTTCCGGCTGGCATATTTGTTTCTGGGCAGCGCGCAGGACGCCGACGATCTCGCGCAGGAGGTGTTCATCCGCGCCTTCCGCGCGCTGGATCGCTTTGACAACTCGCGCCCGCTGCGCCCGTGGCTGCTCTCGATCACCGCCAACGCCGCCCGCAACCGACGCCGCGCGGTCGGGCGCTACGTCGCCGTCCTGCGCCGCCTGATCGTGCCGGAGCCGAGCGTCGCCGCCGAAGCCGAGCGTGCCCTCGAAGCGCAGGCGCTCTGGCAGGCAGTCCGTCGCTTGAGCGCGGTCGATCAGAAAGTGATCTATCTGCGCTGTTTTCTGGAGCTTTCAGTCAGTGAGGCGGCGGACGCCATGCAGGTCGAGCCGGGCACCGTGAAATCGCGCTTAAGCCGCGCGCTGGATCGCCTGCGCGACGTGATCGAGCGGGATTTTCCGCTGCTCTACGAAGGACGCGGCACATGAATGAGCTTTGGGAGACGCGCGTGCAAACGACGGCGAAAGCCTTCCCCTATCCCCCCACTCCCGACATCGCGGCGCGGCTGCGACCGCAGCGGCGGCGAATCGGCGTGCGGCGTGTGGCGCAGATCGCCGCCGTCCTGCTGATCGCGCTGGTCGCTACGCTGATGGCGGTGCCGGAGATTCGCGCGCAGGTGCTGGCGCTGTTCCACATCGGCGCGGTTGAGGTGATCGTGACCACCGCGACTCCGCCTGCTCAATTCAACGGCGGCGATCTGCCCGCGTCGGTGTTGGATTTCCCCGGCGCGACCACGCTCGACGACGCCCGCCAGCATTTCGGCTACCCGATTCCGCTGCCGTCCGCGCTCGGCGTGCCCGATCGGGTCTATCTGATTCAGGCGCTTCACCCGATTGTGGTGCTGGCGTGGCTGGATTCCGGCGGCGCGGTGGACCTGAGCCTGCACCTGCTCCCCACCGAAAGCTACGCGCTCAAGATGACCAGCGGCACGCCCCAGCCGGAGCAGGTCAACGGGGCGGATGCGCTCTGGATACCCGGCTCGCACGGCTATATGCTCATGGTCGGTCCCGATCAGCCGCGGATGCGCACCGTGCCCAGCTCCGCGCTGGTCTGGCAGGCGGCGGACGGCATCACCTATCGCCTCGAAACCAACCGCTCGCTCGACGACGCTCTGCGCGTCGCCAACTCGATCCCGGTCGGGAACGGGTAGCCACTCGGCGGTGTAAAGAAGATGAATCTAAGCATCAAGGAGCTAACATGAACCGGAAATCGCTTGTCATGATCATAGTCGGCATCCTGATCGGCATGGGGCTGCAAACCGTGCTGGCGAAAGGCGACGCGAAAGTCACCATCAGCGGCGGTGATCTGCCTCAGGACATCGAGATTACGCAGGACGCCTGCGTCATGAATGCGCTGGCGGTGACTAATATCGCCGATCCGTCGATGCTGGTTCGCACTCCGCCCGACGTACAAGGCGAAGGCTACCTGATCACCCACTACGATCAGCTCAACACCGGGGAATACCAGCCGTTTGACTCGCTGCGCTTCTACTTCGATCCGCGAGGCGGGCGCGGCTACGTCCAGTACTTGGGCGTGGCAGACAACCCCTCGTCGATGGATGGGCAGTGGTATCGCCCGACTGACCAGAGCGAATTCGTGTTCGAGTATCTGGTCAACCGGGCGCGCGCCCACCTCGACCTGCCGCAATGATCCGGGCTGCGAGGGAGCAAAGCATGAAACGGTTTGCGACCATGCTCTTGATGGTTGCGGCGCTGCTGCTGGGGCAGGTCGCGCTGGCGAAGGGATCGCCTCAGCAGGTCACGCTCAGCGGCGACGGTTTCGCCCTCACCCTCACCGGAGATCAAGCTACGCTGGACGCGCTGGCGTTCATGACGCTGGAGGACTACAGCACCGCCACCGCCGATCCGCCTGCCGACCTCAGCGGCGATGGCTGCCTGATCACCCGTTCCTATCTCGCCGAGCACGGCGAAATGGTTGCCTTCGATCAACTGCGCTACTACCCGGACCCGGCGGGTGGGCGCGGCTATCTGTACTACGTCGGCATCGTCTACGGCACGTCGGATTCCGATCACCTCTGGTTCCGCGCCAATCCGCAAAGCGAAACCATCCTCAAGGCGCTGATCGCCGACGCCCGGCGCTCCACCGCCCTGACCAACCGCGCGCTGCTGAGCATTTTCCTCAATGCGGCGGCTCTGCTCGGCGGAAATTAAAGGGACGCCCCGGAGTTCCGGGTCGTCCTCGTGAATCCTGTGCCGCGCTTTCCGGCTTAGCTGCCCGGCGTCACTTCCGGCGTGATTGCTTCGGTCGGCACGATGACTTCAGTTGGCTCCGCCGTCATTTCTTCCGTCGGAGTCATTTCCTCGGTTGGCTCCGCCGTCATGGCTTCGGTCGGCTCTGCCGTCATTTCCTCAGTTGGCTCTGCCGTCATTTCCTCGGTCGGCGCCATCGTCGGGGTGATGGTCGGCGGGACTGCCGTCGGCACAAAGGTCGGCTGGACGGTTGGCGTCGCCGCGTTCTGCCCGATGTGCAGCAGCGCCAGCAGCAACTGCGCCGAGAGGATAGTCGGGTCTTCCGGTGCTTCGACCGTCGGGGCGCTGTTGAAGTCGCTGAAATTCAGCGTAAAGTCGATGTCGAACGCGGGCGCAGGCTCCTGTGTCGCCGCCGCGTCGCTCATAGTTTCCGGCGTGCCCATCATCATCATGCATGTGGCTGGCATCGAACGCGAACGCGCCGTGAATCTGCTGGAGGTAGCCGGTCGTGGTGTCGATGCTCTCGGTGATGGTCATGGTCAAGTCTTGGAACGCCTGCGTCATCCGACCCAGCGCTTCCTGCATCTGCGCGTCGGTCAGCCCCGGCGTGTGACTCTGCATTTGCTGGCGCACGAAATCCTGAAACTGCGAGTTGCTGATCAGCGCGGAGTAGTCGATGGTGGTCTCGAAGGTCGCCACGCTGCTGCTGCCGTCGTCGGTGCGTTGGAGGGTCAGGAAACTGTTCAGGAAGTCCGGGTTATCGAACTGCTGCATGACCTGCATCATGTCGGCACTGCTGGCGGTTATGTTGTTGACCATATTCGGCTGCTGCGCCATCACCGCGTTGAGCAGTCGTTCCAAATTCACGCCCACCCAGCCCCGAATCGGCGAGTTCTGCATCATCTCAGCGAAGTTGTCGGTATTCACGTAGCCGAAGCCATCCACCAGCCGCGCTTCTACCGTGAAGCTGCGCGGGAGCTTGGACTGCCGCCGCATGGTGTTCGGCACCGTGACGTTGAGCGTGAAATCGCCGTTCAGGTTATTGAGCAGCGACCCCAGATATTGACTGGGATCGGTCTGCGGGGTCATCATGCTGCTGCGCACGCTGGTCAAGCCGGAAACCGATCCGTTCCCGGTGACAGCGAGCGTTTCCGGTTGATTCGCCTTCGGCGCGTTGGTCACGGTGGCATTGACCTGCACGTCGAACGATACCGAATCCAGCGCGCTCATGGCGCTGTGCGATTGGGTCAGAATGTCACAGTCGGCTTGCGACAGCGTGCCGCAGAAAACCGGCGTCGCATCCTGCGCGAAGGCAGCGCCGCTCACGCAGAGGATCAGCAGCAGCGCTAACCAAATAGACTTACGCATATTGAACATCTCCTTGAATATACATAACTCATTCGCGGAGATTATAGCGCGTATTGCTTTATGTCGATGTTAATAATCGATGAGTTCGTACAGTTTGCCGAAACTAGGTTTCGTCTTCGGGGGCTTTTTCCTGCGTGCCGCTCAGGTAGCCGGACATCCACTTCAGGGCATCGACCGCGCTGTGCGGCATCTGCTCGCCCGTCATCAATTGGCGATCCACGTCGTCACCCCGGCGGATCAGGGTGGCTTTGCTGCGGCTGTCCGCCATCGAGGCGATCAACTGCGCCAGTTCCTTGAAGTTGTTGGCGAGGATTTTCATTTCCTGTGGGGAGAGTTCTTCCGCGCGCGTATCCATTTCCAGCCTTATCGTCGCCGGGTCGAAGCTCACCGTCCGCTTGGGCGACGGATCGAACAACTCTGCCAGCCCTTGCAGCACCGCGTAAGCGGTGGTCACGTCCTCCGCGAACTCGCTCAGCGACCGCTTGCCCAGCATCCGCCGGAACGCGAGGATCGCCTGTATCACGGTGCGCAGCTCGTCCAGCGCCCGCGCCCCCTCCGAAAGCGCCTTGTCGATGCGCTGCAAGCGCGCGGTGGTCTGCGCGCGGGCGTAGCCGCGCCACCACGCGAGAAGCTGCGCGCGCGCCGCGCCGCTCCACGCGATCAACGTGCTGAGCCGCTGCAAATCGTCCACCAGCAGGTCGTCGTCGTCCATCGCTTCCAGATCGACCGTCAGCCGCCGCAGCGCCACGCGAGTGATGAACTCCTGCTTCATTTCGCCCGCCACCGCCAGCAGATGCCAGATCCCCTCCGGCTGAAGCTCAAGGTTGGCGTGCTGCTGGATCATGCGCGCGAGCTGTTCCATCACTTCCACCGCTTCCGGTCGCCAGTCCCAAGCGATCAGCAGCCCGATGTACACGTCCGCCGCGTCCTGCTGGGTTAGGTCGCCCACCGACATCATCTGGGCGATCAGCGCCAGCGAATCGGTGTCGGAGCGGTCGCTCTGGCTGATCGCGCTGACCATCACCTGAAGGAAGTCATCCCGCTCGCTCACCTGATGGATGATCTGGTGCGAGAGATCGTCGCGCTTGTCGTGCAGCATCAGACCGAGCAGGGTTTCCAGCGCTTCGGTGGGCAGCCACGCCGCGCCGTTGGCGCTCAGTTCGGTGATGATGTGTTCGGCGCTGTAAATGCTGCCATTCGCGGCACCCGCGCTGTAAATCGACCACACCTGCTCCATCAACTCCGGCGTGAACAGGTCCGGGCGCTTGACTTCCAGCGCCCGCGCCATCGCCACCAGAAACACGTCCACGCCGTAGGTTTGCAGCAGCGCCATCGGATCGCCTTCGCCATTGCGCAGCGCGCCCCCCAGTCCGTTCGGGATCGCCGCCAGCAGCGCATCGTCCGCCAGCAGCGTTTCCAGCGCCGTCTGATCGCGCTTGACCGTCAGCAGGATCAGCGCCTGCGCCAGCGCGGGTTCGCCGCGCGCGCGCTCCTGCGCCGCCAGAATCCCGTAATGCACCACCTGACCGAGATCATAGCTGGCAGGCTCCCGCGCGATCAGCCGCAGCCAGTTGATCACGGTTTCGGCGTCGCCGTCAAGGATAGCGACTCGCAGGGACGCCAGCGCCGCGATCTTCAGCCGCTCCGCCCAGCGTTCGTCCAAGTCGGTCGCATTCGCCCCGGAGCCGAGCCGCGCGCGCACGAACGAGTACACCGCGTCCGGCTGCATCGCCAGATTGCGCTCCAGCACGTGATACAGCGACCGATCCAGCACCGGGTCTTCGTCCATCGTCCGGGCGACGATCAGCGCAGCGTCGGCGTCGCGGGTTTCGAGCGCCTGCGTCAGCAGCCGCCGCGCGTACAGCCGTTTCAGGTCGCCTTCCGGCGGGATGTCCTTCATCACCGCCTTGAGCGCCTCCGGTGCGACCATCTCTCCGGTGCGGATTTTCGCATCCAGCGCGTGACGCTCCGCCATCACCGTCAGGCTGTTCTGAAGGCTCCGGTTGACCACCAAGCTCGACGCAATCGAGTCCATCTGGTTGATCGCGGTCAGGAACCCGCCGACATCCCCCTTCCACAGCGATTGCAGCCTGCGGATGAAGGGCGAGGTCACGCCCTCGTCGTCCGGGAAGGCGTGGGTCTGCCAGTTGGCGACCCACCGCCCGGTCACGATGCTGCTCGGCGCAAAGACCACCCGCGCCTGCGTCAGCGTCTTTTCGTGGCGGTTGGTCGAAAAAGTCAGGTCGGGGCGCGAGGGTGCGGGCAGCAGCGCCATCAAGCCCTCGACGATGGACAGCCGCGCCTCGGTATCCAGTGGGAAGTCGTAGATCATCAAGCCGCGCTCGTGCAGCGCCGCGCCCAGCAGCCGCAGCGCCTGCGGCATATCCATGCCCCGCGTCAGCATCGCCTCGACCACCGCTCGACGCTGCTGCGGCGTCCAGTGTTCAATCGAATTCAGCTTGACCGGCGCGACCCGCGCCGCGTGCGGGGTTTCCTCGGCGGGCTTGTCGAACAGCGCCAGCAGCGGATTCAAATTGCCCGCCAGCCCGCTCAGCAGATCGCGCGGAAGCACGACGTATTCGTAATAGGGTTTGCTGTCTACGTTGTAGCTGCAGGCGAGGACGAACCGCTCGCCCGGTCCCGCGAAGATGCCGAACGCGCGCGAGCCTTTGAAACCCGGCGCGTCTATTGGCTTCAGCGACGTGATCCCGCGCCACAGCGCCGCATCCTGCGGCGTCAGGTGGTCGCTGATCGCCAGAATGCTCATCTCGCCGGACTCGTCCGGCGTTCCGTAAATCATTCGCTCAAGCGTAAAGGTCATCAGCGCGTCTCACCACAAAACGGCGATTGTAGCACGGATCGTCAGGAATAGCGTAACCGACGGATGAAGTCGGCGCTTTGCAGGCGTCGTTCGAGGAGGTAGGTAACGTAGCCTTGCAGCACCCGTTCCAGATCGTCGTGCAGCCGCCCGTTGACTTGCAGCGACTTGACCTTCGCGTAGGGGCTGCGCTGCATGTGCCGCATCACCTTGAGCGTCACCAGCGGCAGCGGGACGAACGACGTGCCGCGTGCGGCGTCGCGCGGGCAGACCACGCCGCCTTCGGCGTAGCTGAAGAACTGTTCTTCCGGCTCAACCGCCTCGTGACCGATCACGCACTCGTTCAGTTCCGGGCGAAAGCCGACCAAATCCAGCAGCCGTACCTCGTAATAGCGCAGCGCCAGCCGAGGGTCGCCGTCCCTGCACAGCCGCTCGAAGGTTTCGTCCAGCAGCGCGAACAGCAGCGCGGTGTCCTCGTCGCCGGAGGCGGTGAAGCGGTCGGCGAGTTCGGCGGCATACCCGGCATACGCGCCCAGCGTGAGGTCGTCGCGCAGCGCCAGATACGGCTCGACCATCTCCGCCTGCACCACGATCCCCAGTTCCCGCCCGTGATGGATCAGCATATCCGCGCGGGTGAACAATTCGACGTGTCCGGTTTTGGTACTGGTGAGTTTGCGCGCGCCTTTGGCAACCACTTCGATCTTGCCGTGACGCGGCGTGAGCAGCGTCAAGACCCGATCCGCCTCGCCTAGATCAAAGCGCTTGAGGATGATCGCCGGGGTGCGGAACGAGCGTTCACGGGTGGACATCGGGCAGCGAGTCGGGACCAAACCCGTGCGGCAGCAGGTCGGAAAGCGCGCCGTCGTACACGGTCGTGCCGTCGGTTCGGGCGACGATCACCCGCAGGTGCGGCGAGAATTCGTAGAGCATCTGGCGGCAGGTGCCGCAGGGCGATCCGCCGTTGGGCGTGACCACCGCCAGCGCCTCGAACTGGCGCTGCCCCTCGCTGATCGCCTTCACCAGCGCGACTCGTTCGGCGCAGATGGTGGCGGGGTAAGCGGCGTTCTCCACGTTGCAGCCCGTGTAGATGCTGCCGTTGCTGGCGAGCAGCGCCGCCCCCACCGGATAATGCGAATAGGGGATGTAGGCGTTGTTTGCCGCGTCTTTAGCCGATTGAATCAGGTTTTGGCTGAGGTCGTTCACAAAAACATCCGTTCGTTTGCGTCCCTTATTATACCGCAGTTCGCCGCATCCATACGAAGTTCTCAAAATGCTTATTCAACCATGTAGCAACTTTGCGAGATACTTAGAAAGTCAACATTTACAGTTTCCTGACAAAAGGTTTCCCGCCGGAACCCAATGGACGACACCGTTCGATCTTTTAACCGCCTGATTTACTGCGCCAAAATTTTGGGCTTTGCGGTGGTCGCTTTTCTGGTCGCGCGGCTGGGCATCGCCTTCGCGCTCGAATTCGAGCCGGGTATCGCTGGTCTGGCCCCTCAGCGGCGTGGCGCTGGCGGTGCTGCTGCTGTTCGGACGCAAGCTCTGGCTTGGCGTTTGGCTGGCGATGTTCGTCAGCAATCTGATCAACCGCACGCCGATTGCGCTGGCGTTCGGCTCCGCCAGCGGCAGCGCGGCAATGGCATATGTCAGCGCCTACCTGCTTCAGGAAAAGGTCGATTTTAGCCCCAGCTTCCACCGCGTCCGCGACGTGCTGAACTTCGTCGGCATCGGAGTCGTCCTCAGCCCTATGATCAGCGCGACCGTCGGCGCGACCTGCTTCTATTTCGCCGGATTCGTCCCGGCAAAGGACTTCCTGCTCGACTGGTTTACGTGGTGGGTCGGCGACGCGATGGGCGTGCTGATCGTCGCGCCCGTGCTGCTGATGTGGTATCGCCATCCGCCGCGCTTCATCAACCGCCGCCTCTTGATCGAGGCGCTGGCGCTGATCTGCCTGCTGATCCTGATCTGCGGGCTGGTGTTCGGGCAGGGCTTCGGTCCCCGCAGCTTCTACCCGCTGGCGTATTTGATCTTCCCGCTGCTGATCTGGGCGGCGCTGCGCTTCGACCAGCGCATGGTGGTCTCGCTGATGCTGCTGGTCGCCATCGTCGTCGTGATCATGACCGCTAATCAGTTGAGCAGCTTCTCCACCGGCATGATTTGGAATAATCTGCTCTTTCTGTGGGCTTATCTGGCGACCATGGCGATCACCACCATGCTGCTGGCGGCGACCTTCGCCGAACGCCACCACGCCGAGCAGACCGCGAAAAGTCTGGAGGAACGCTTCTCGAAAGCCTTTCACGCCGCCCCGGTCGCCATCTGGATCGCCACGCTGGAAAACGGCATTTTCATCGACGTGAACGAGGAATTTTGCCGCATGATGAACTGCACACGCGGCGAGGTCATCGGCAGAAGCTCGCTCGAAACCAAAATCTGGGAATACCCGGAAGCCCGCCTCGAAATGATCAACGTGCTGCGCCAAAAGGGGCAAATCTCGCAGTTTCAGGGGCGGCTGCGCACCGAATCCGGCGAAATGCGCGACGGCTTGATCTCGCTTGAGCTGATCGAGTTGGAAGGCAGCCCGCTCTTGCTGGGCATGTTCCACGATTTGACCTCGCGCCTGCGCACCGAGGAAGCCCTGCGCGACAGCGAGCGCCGCTATCGCCAGTTGTTCGAGGGCATTGACGACGCGATCTTCGTCCACGACATGGAGGCGAACATCCTCGACGTGAACGAAGCCACCTGCCGCCGTCTCGGTTACACCCGCGACGAGCTGCTCACTATGAAAGTGACCCATCTGGATACGCCCACCTTCGCTTCCGGCTTTCAGGAGCGGCTGAAGCGTCAGTTAGAGAAGGGGCATCTCGATCAAATCGAAGGGATGCAGATCACCCGCGAGGGGCGCACCATCTTCATCGACGTGAACACCAAGCTGATCAACTACAAGGGCAAGCCCGCCGTGCTCGCGGTTGACCGCGACATCACCGAGCGCAAGGCGGCGGAACAAAAGCTGCGCGAAAGCGAAGCTCGCTACCGCGCCATCGTCGAAGACCAGACCGAGATGATCTGCCGCCTCACGCCCGACTGGACGCTCACTTTCGTCAACGATGCCTACTGCCGCTACTTCGGCAAATCCCGCGATCAACTGATCGGCAGCCAGTTCAAGCCCAATATCCACTCGGATGATTACGATGCGGTGGCTCGTACCGTCAGCACGCTCCGCCCCGAAAACCCGGTCGTCGTTTCCGAGCATCGAGTCGTTCTGACCGATGGGGCGCTGCGCTGGCATCAACTCACCGACCGCGCCATTTTCGACGATCAGGGGCGGGTGGTGGAGTATCAGTTCGTCGGCAGCGACATCACCGAACTCAAGGAGATGGAGAAACAGCGCCTCGCCGTCGCGCTGGAACACGAAAAGGTGCAGATTCTCGCGGATTTCATCGCCGCCGCCTCGCACGATTTCCGCACGCCGCTCTCGGTCATCAACACCAGCGCCTACCTGCTCAACCGCATGAGCGACGCCGATCAGCGCGATCACCATTTCAAGCAGATTCAGGAGCAGACCTACCACATCGAGCGGCTGGTTGATGGGCTGCTCACCATGTCCCGCCTCGACCGGGGCGACGTGTTCCGCTTCAAATCGGTCAATCTCAACAGCGTGATCCAGCAGATCGAGGTGCGCAAGCGCTCGCAGGTCGATCAGAAGCGCCAGACCCTCACGCTCGACCTCGACCTCTCGCTCCCGGCGATTGAAGCCGACGAAGGCTGGATTTACCGCTGTATCGTCCAGTTCGTGGATAACGCCGTCCTCTACACGCCCGACGACGGCGCGATCACCGTTCGCACCGAGTGCGAGCCTGACCGGGTGATCATCAGCATCGCCGATACCGGCGTGGGCATCACCCCGGAGGCGCTGCCTCACATTTTCAAGCGGCTCTACCGCGCTGAAGAGCATCGCCCGGTCGGGGGACAGGGCTTAGGCTTGTCTATCGCCGCCAAGATCGTCGAGGCGCATCACGGCAGCATCGAGGTGGAGAGCGAGCCGGGCGCGGGCAGCACCTTCCGCATCCTGCTCCCGCTCAAGCGCGTTGATACGAGCGTAGAACCTTCGCCGTCCCCGTGATCTGGTAGCGCCCGATCACCGCCGGGATCAAAGCACTCTGCCCGGTTTTCAGAGGCAGCGGCGGATAGCCCTCGCTCTCTATGTGGGCTTCCCCTTCGATGCAGGTCAGCGCATGGAACACCCGCCCCTCGGTATCCAGATCAGCCGATTCGCCGCGAAGCTGGTGCAGCACCGTCTTGAAATAGGGGCTTTCCACGATCTCCGCCACTGCGTCCTGCTCGCCGCCCGTATAGCTGATGGTCGGCAGCCTACCCAACTTCGCTACCGCGAGGCTGTTCTCGATGTGCAGCGGGCGCGGAGCGCCGTCCAGCCCCATCCGTCCCCAGTCGTACAGCCGATAGGTGGTGTCGCTGGACTGCTGAATCTCGTAGACCAGCACGCCCGGACCCAGCGCGTGAACCGTCCCGGCGGGGATGTACAGCATGTCGCCCGCCATCACCGCTTCGTAGACCAGCAGGTCTTGCAGGCGATTCGCGCGGATCGCCTCCGCCACCTGATCGCGGCTGGCTTCGGTGTCCAAGCCGATCACCAACTGCGCGTCCGGCGCCGCGTCGATCACGTACCACGCTTCGGTTTTCCCGCGCGGTTCGCCTTCCAGTTCGCGCGCCTGCTCGTCGTTGGGATGCACCTGCACCGACAGCCAATCCGCCGCGTCGATCAGCTTGACCAGCAGCGGCATTCCGTCCTGTGGGTCGCTCAGCTCGCCGATCAGCTCCGCCCCGAACACCGGCAGCAGATCGCCAAGCGTGCGGTCGCACAGCGCTCCGTTGGCGACTTTCGCGCTGTCGTGCAGCTCCCACGATTTGCCGTAGGGCGCGGCGCTGGGCAGCGTCTTGTGCATCACGGTTTCCAGCCTGCGCCCACCCCACACCTTGACCTTCAGCGCCGGTTCCAGCAGCATCGGATAGAGATTGGTTTTCTCCATAAATCTTCCCCGAATTGACAAACGCCCTCGCGTGCCGATAATTCATACGTCCCGCGCAGTATAACCGAGACCATTTCTACGGACAATCCATGTTTGACTTTTCCCACTTTCCTGTGTTGCGCACCGAGCGCCTGATTTTGCGCGAAATTGTGCCCTCCGACGCTCCGGCGCTGCTGAAGATTTGCGGCGACCTTCGCGTCACCCGCCTCAACTCCGGCAAGCCGATGGAGTTGCTGGAAGAAGCGCGCGATCTGATCGACCAGTGTCAGCAGGCGTTCGTCGATCACCGCCGCCTCGACTGGGGCATCGTTCTTAAAGATCATCCTGTAGAGTTGATCGGGCGCTGTGGCTATAATTATTGGCTGCGTCAGCACCGGCGTGCATCCATTGGCTACGATCTCGCCTTCGCGTGTTGGGGCAACGGCTTCATGACCGAAGCCGTCCGCGCGATGATCGCCTTTGGCTTCGATCACCTGAACCTGCATCGCATCGAAGCCGACACCGATGCCGAAAATCAACGTTCGATGCGCGTGCTTGAAAAACTCGGCTTTAAGCGCGAGGGGCTTCAGCACGAGCAGTACTTCGAGTGGGACGAATTCCACGATCTGGTCTTGTTCGCCCTGCTCCGTCGAGAC
Source organism: uncultured Chloroflexia bacterium (assembly GCA_963814185.1). Taxonomy (GTDB): domain Bacteria; phylum Chloroflexota; class Anaerolineae; order Aggregatilineales; family Phototrophicaceae; genus Flexifilum. Next base: position 3,712,892 of record CAWFCF010000004.1, read on the forward strand.
GTTGTGTCGTAAGCAGGATGCGAGTCGGGAGGAGTTGATGGCACTGGACGCCGCCAAAGCGCGGGTGCGTCTCTATTTTGAACGCCTATTGAATCAGAAAGACCTGTCCGTCTGCGATGAAATGCTCGCCCCGGACTTTATTGATCATGATGCGCCACCCGATACACCGCCGGGATCCGCCAGCACCAAAACCTTCGTGGCTCAGATGCTCGCCGAATATCCCGACCTGCATCTTGAGGTCGAAACCGTCATCGCCGAGGGCGACGAAGTCGCTCTGGCTGCCATCTGGCACGGAACCCACAGCGTTTGGGACGCCCCGCTGCATCGGCGCGGCATGGTGATCGTGCGGCTCAACGCCGCCGGGCAGTTGGTCGAGCGCTGGTCAAGCTACAAAGACCTCTAGAGCGTATCTGAAAATTGCCCCAATCACGGGAGGTAGGGGCGGGTCTGAGACCCACCCCTAGGCATCAATTTAAGCGATTGAGTGGGCTGGTTCGCTCGTGCCGCCGAGGGTTCAAACCCTCGGCTATACAAATCCTAACCGTCCAGTGAAGGGACGGTCGTTACCCCTGCGTTTTGTGGCGACCCCTTCAGTGGGTCGCTAAGTGGTTTATAGCGAGGGGTTTAAACCCCTCGCGGTGCGGGCAAACCCTTCATTGAGAGGCGAAATTTCTTAACTTGATGCCTATGGGCGGGTCTGAGACCCACCCTTACGAGAACAATTCCGAATTTTCAGATAGCCTCTAGTCGTACTCGACTTCCGGCTCGTCCGCCCCAAGAAAGCTCATGTTGCCGCGCCGGGTCAAAAAGTCGTCGCGCACGTCGATCTGCTCTTTGAGGCTGTTGTAGGACTTCTCCAGCACCGCCAGCGGCAGGGTTTCGAGGTCTTCGTAGGCGACCTGCGTCAGCGCGAAGATCGCCACCTCGCGGATGAACGCGCCCGGATAGCCGACCAATCGCGGCACCAGCACCCGGTGCTCGTCGTTCCACATCGAGCCGAGGTACTGCTTGAGCATCTTTTCGGCGTCCTCGCGGCGGCGCGTCTCCGGGATGATGAAGATGCGATCCAGCCGACCGGGTCGCTTTAGCACCCGCTCGTCAATCGCTTCGGGATAGTTGGTGGTGGCGATCAGCAGCGTGCCCCGGTCGTTGACCGACAACTCGGCGCCGTCCAGCACGTTCAGCACCAACGCCTTCTCCCGGTCGTGCAGGAAGGCATCCAGTTCTTCCAGCAGGATCAGCGTCGGATACTGCGAATAGGACGCCACGTGCAGCGCCTGCTGAATCTTGCCGAAAGTCGCGCCCATCTGGTCGGCGCTCGAAATGTAGATCACCAAATACCCGCGATCCAGCGCCCACGCCGCCAGCGCCGAACACAACATGGTCTTGCCCGTGCCGGGGACGCCCGCCAGCAGCAGCTTGCGGAACGGCTTCAGATTGAGCTTCTTGTAGACCTCGATGCCTTTGGTGAAAAACGTCTCCACGTCGTGCAGGATGTCGTCTTTCAGGTGCATCGGCAGGATCACCTCATCCCAGCGGGTAGTCGGCACGAACGACGCGGTTCTGCCGCCGATGATCATCACCTTCGGTTCGGGATTCATCGCCCGCAGCAGGCGATCACATTCGGTCGTGAACGCCGTCCACACCGGTAGGAAGCTTTTCGGCAGGCACGCCAGCGAGATCATGCGACCGTCGTCGGTGTAGCGCGACGCGGTGACCAGCGCCTCGACTTCGGTCTCCCCCTGCGCGAAGCGGTAAATGAACGCTCCGGTTCGATACGCCAGTTCGCCCGTGTGAAGCTGCTCGCTCACCCGCACGATCACCGGGCAGGTGATCGGCGTGATCCCGGCAAGCCGATAGCCGTCCGGCAGCGCGAACGCGGGATCGAATTTGCTCAGCACCGTCTCATGCACTACCGCATCCGCTACCCACAGGGTGATCACGTCCGGCTCGCTGCGGTGCGGCAGCCAATCGCTCTCAATCCACTTCGCCATCAGGTCGATTTTCAGAGATACGCCCAGATTAATAATCGTATCGTCGTAGTATCGGTTCATGCCGGCTGTTTCTCGTAATACCCATTGATCGCTTCAATTCTACACCCGAACCAGTCAAAAACCGCACAAGTGACCATTACGGACTATAAGAGGTCATAACGAGTAATCGAGAGGCAGCCGATCATACGAAATTCAGCGCATCTTCATGCACCCGCATGATGTAGGGGCACGGCGTGCCGTGCCCCCGAACCCGCCCCACCTTCGTCCTATCCTTCCGTCGGCTTGAGGAAGCGGCGGCGCAGCGTCTTTCTGTTCGTCTCACAGGGCGACTGTAGGGGCACGGCGTGCCGTGCCCCCGAACCCGCCCGACCTTCGCTCTTTCCTTCCTTCGCCTTAAGGAAGCGGCGGCGCAGCGTCTTTCTGTTCGTCTCACAGGGCGACTGTAGGGGCACGGCGTGCCGTGCCCCCGAACGCGCCCTACCATCGTCCTATCCTTCCGTCGGCTTGAGGAAGCGGCGGCGCAGCGTTTTCATCGCCGCGTCGAAATAGAAATGGTAGATCGGGACGCCGTTGTAGCGAGGCAGATCGCGCAGCGACTTCGGCAGATACTTCGCCTCAGCGCTGAAGCTGAAGCCCGATTCCAGCAGCGGCACGATGTTGCGCTTGCTGCCCAGCGCTTCCTCGATCTCGCGCCGCAGCCAATCGCCTTCGTCGGCGCAGCGCTCCAGCGACCCGCGCGACAGCACCAGCACGAAATGCGTCCGCGCGGCGATCTCGCGTAGGATAATCCGGTCAAACTCGCCATTATCGACCGTATCAACATCCAGAAACACGTCATAGCCGTGTGCGCGCAAGTCGAGGGCGATGGAGCGGGCAAGATGTCGGCTCACGCTGCGGCGGTAGCTAATGAACACGGTCTTTTCCGCGCCACGCATGAGAAACCTTTCCAAACAAGGGGGAATTGTGCTTTCAGTATAGAATAAATGTTCTATTGCGGGTGGAATATTTGTTACGAATTCCCCAACTTACGCGCCCCAGAAATAGCGCCCGATCTGCATGTCTACCCGGCGAAAACCTATTTTCTCGTACATCGGCACGCCCATCTCCGAGGCGAACAGCACGCTGTACTGGCAGCCTGCGGCGCGCGCCTCGCGCAGCGGCAGCAGCGTCATCGCCTTGCCGAATCCTCTGCCTCGCGCGTGTTCCAGCGTGGCGATCATGTAAATCCCGCCAACCCCCGCGCCCAAAAACAGCATACTGGTGGCGACTGGCTCGCCGTTCCAGTAGCCAATGTAAGGCGTCCACGGCGCGTGTTCGAAGCCGAAGCTCAGCGTCGCGTCCACCCACGACTGCGCCGCGAACTCCGGCATTTCGTAGGTGAGGCGCAGCACCTCGCGCCAGTCCCAAAGCGCCTGCTGATCCGCCACCCGAACCATGCGCAGCCCATCGGGGATCGGCACGTCTAGGTTCACGTCGTCCAGACTCGCCGCCATCCCTTCCGCGACGTAATTCATCTCGAAGCCGAGCGCTTCCAGCCGTTCGCCCAAATCGGCGGGCAGGGTGGTCGATCCCGTCCACCACGCGAAGAATGGCGATCCGCGCTGCTCGAACCACGCCTTCATCTGCTCAACCGCACCGTCCACCTCGCCCGCATCCAGCCGCGCTCGCCACACCGCCTGAAACATCGGGTAGGGCGGCGGCGCGAAGTGATAGCTCAGCCGCTCCCCCTCGACCCGTTCGCCGCCCGGCATTGCCGCCGACGCCCGGAACAGATCAAACAGGTTTTCTTCCACCGCCGCCGCAAGCTCAGCATCGGTCGCATGGCGCAGAATCATCGGTTTCCTTCTCCCACATTCACTGTGTAGGGGCAGGTCTGTGACCTGCCCTCTTTCTTGGCGGTCTTGGCGGTTCAACTATTTTTCCCGGCATGTACCCGCTGCCCGTTTCGGGTACAATACCCGTGTCTTACGCGGATGATCGCTGCGCTTTATGTCTCAACCCTACATTTTCATGAGCCACAGCTCGCTTGATCACGATTTCACCGCCCGGCTCGCGGAGCGGCTGCACGTCGCCGGATTCCGCTGCTGGGTCGATGTCGAGGACATCCCCGACGGCTCCACGTGGATGCGCGAGATCGAGCAGGCGGTCATGGGCTGCGGCGCGCTGATGGTGATCATGTCCAAGAACGGGCGCGAATCCGAGTGGGTCGAGCGCGAAACCCTGATGGCGATGGAGCTTCGCAAGCCCATCTTCATCGCCCGCATCGACGACGCCCCGCTGCCCATCCACCTGATCAACCGCCAGTATACCGACTTCCGTGCCCGCCCGGAAGCCGCCTTCAAAAAGCTGATCGCCGCGCTGAGCAAAACCCTGCTTGCCGAATCACCGCCGCAGCCCGCGCCCGATCAGCCGAAAAAACAGTCGCCTGATCCGAATCGTCTCAATTTCTTCAAGTATATGGAGCAGCTTCCCAACGGGGTAGAGAATGCCCGTGTCGCTCGCGCGCTCTACGAATGGGCGAAGCGCACCTTCGACAGCATCGCCTTCAGCGGGCGTCGGGAGCCTGCATTTCTGGCGAATCTCTCGCTGGGTCCCGGCGGCGTAACCGTCTTTTCGGTGCGCGCTTATTCGAAGCAGCCCGCCGTCGAGCTGTCGCTGCAATTCCTGACCAATTTCCCGCCCTACGAGGATCGCGCCCGCCGCCTCGCCGTGCTGCACGCGCTCAACCGCTGGGTGGACGTGCCCTTTGACGATTCCCGCGCCGACCGCCGACCCAACCTCCCGCTTGCAGCGCTCGCCGACGACACCGCCCTGCAAGCCTTCATCGAGTTGATCGGTGGCATCGTCGCGGCGCTGCGCGAGGCTACTCCAGAGACCCCGGATCAACCGTGAAGCTGTGCCGTCGGACGTAGGTCTGCTCCGGCGTGATCATCACCACGTTGAAGCCGGGCGCGGCGTATCGGTCAACTTCCGTCTCCAACTGCCCCGGATAATTGTGAATTTGATACCACGTGCTCAGCGCGCTGAAATACGGAATCCCGTCGCGCGTAATGGCGATGTTCTGGTGAACGTGCCCGAAAAACACGCCCCGAATCCGATCACGGGCGGGCAGCAGCGCCCGGTGAAAATCCTCGCCGTTCTCCATCCGCATGGTGTCGTCCCACCACGGCGATCCCATCGGCAGGACGTTGTGATGAGTTGCCACCACCAGCGGGCGATCATCCTGCGCGCGGCACAGCCCTTCCAGCCATGCTAACTGCGCCTCGCTGACTCTGCCCCCCGGCGGTTCGGCGGGGCGGTTGCTGTCCACGCACACGATCTGCACGCCTTTGACCTCGAACTGGTAGTCGAACGGCGTCTTGATCTGTTCTGCGCCCAGCATCACCCGCTGGAGCGCCGCCGGGTCGTCGTGATTGCCCGCCAGATAGTAGGTCGGGTAGCGGATCGCGCTCAGCGCTTCCCGCGCCACCGGATAGGCGGCTGCGTCCGGGTTATACGCCACGTCGCCCGTGTGCAGCACGAAATCCGGCGTGAACGGCAGCGCGTTTAGTTCGTGAACCAGCGCTTTCGCGCCCATCAGCGGCGTATGCTGAGCGGCGTCGTGGTTGTAATGCGGGTCGGGGCTGATGTGCGTGTCCGAAATGTGAACAAACCGCAGCATGAGAACTCCTCTCGTGATCCGCCTCTTGCACAAGCCTATCAGAGTTTCGCATAATTTAGCTCATGCGACCCTGATCCATCGTTCATCTGCTCGCCGAATTTGTTCTTGACTCAGCACTCGTGCGACCTCTGGTCGCTCAGTCCTTCTCTTTAGGAGCTTTCTCATGTCCGACCCCGAACAAGTTGAAAAAACGCGGCAGGCGATCATGCGCCTGCGTGAGCTGCTCGACCTCCTGCGCGGGGAACTCGAGGCAGGCGAGCAGGCATACGCTCGTCTGTTTGACGGCTGCACGCCGGAGGAAATCGCCTCGCTGAAGCAGAAAGACCTTCAGCAGCGGGCGGCGCTCGGCCTGATCGACCATCCCGAAGCGCTGGGCGACGCCGCGCTCCATCTGCGCTTCGTCATGCACAATCTGGAGCGCGATTTCGAGCAGTTGTACGACAACGTCATGACCGAGTAGCGCCGCAATAGCTTTGCGACTTTGCGTCTTTGCGTCTTTGCGTTGGGCTTTTCGCCCTTTCTTCTCCTGTTCTCGCTATAATAGGCGCATGAAGAAATCCGCGCTTCTGATCGCCGTCTTGATACTCTTGAGCGCGTGCAGCGGCACGCCCACCGAAGTGGTCGTCACCCTCCCGACGCTGGCGGCGCTGGCGTCGATGACCCCGACGCCTACCGTCACCCCGTCCGAGCCGCCCAGCGCCACGCCCGTGCCGCAGGTCGCCTCGCTGCCGACCGACACGCCCGCACCTACCGACACCGAGACGCCTATCCCGACGCTGGCGGATACCGCCACCGATCAGCCGCCGACCGTCAGCTTCACGCCCAGCATGACCATCACCGACACCATCACGCCCACCATCACGCCGACTTTCACCCCCTCGCCCGAACTCGACAGCTTGGGGATGCTGGCGCTGCTCTCCGAGCGGGCGACCATTCTGCCGCCGGAGCAGCTTTACAACCCGCCGACCTTGACCGCCGTCGCCCTCGCCGCGCAAACCTTAGTCGCCGGGCAGTCGGTCACGCCGCCGCCCGCGCCCGACGGCGCCATTCCGGCGACCTATCCACCCGTGAACTGCCCGGTGCCGCCGCCCGGCGGACTCGCCGACGCCTTCGCCGCCGATCCGTCGCTGGCGCCGTTGGTCGGCTGCCCGCAAGGATCGCTGATCAACCCGGTGACGGCGGTGCAGGCGTTCGAGCATGGCTCCATGATCTACGTGGCGGGCAGCCCCAGCCTGATCTACGTGCTGACCCTCGACGGTCGCTTCATGGTCTATCAGGATACGTGGACTTCCGGCGAGCCGGAAACCGGCGGCGAAACCCCGCCGCTCGGCTTGATCGAACCCAAGCGCGGCTTCGGCAAAGTCTGGCGCGACCACCTCGACGTGCGCGGCTCGCTCGGCTGGGCAGTGACCGACGAGCAAGGCGCGACCGGCTCGGTGCAGCCCTTTGATCGCGGTCGGGCGATCTTCCTGCCCCAGCGCGGGCTAAGCTATCTGCTCACCGACGATCCCGGCGGCGTCAGCGGCTCGTGGCGTGAAATCGCCGCCAGTTTCTAGATGATCCGCGCGTCCTTCCGCCTGTTCGGGATGGTCGCGCTGTTCTGCGCCGCGCTCTCGACCGGCGCGCTGGTCATCGGGCAGCAGATGCCGAACGGCGTGATCGCCTACGGCGGCACCAACCCCAACGGCTTCACCGACCTCTACGTCCTCGATCTGGTCACTCGGATGATCTTCAACCTGACCCGCACGCCCAACGCCAACGAGAGCAACCCCGCGTGGTCGCCCGACGGCGCCCACATCGCCTACCAGTAGGTCGGCAGCAGCGGCTCGCAGATTTGCGTGTTCGGCGCGGGCTGCTTTTCGCCCGCCACCACGTGGGATCACACTCCGCGCTGGTCATCCGATGGGCGGCGGCTGGTCTTTCTCGGCGCGGATTTTCTCAATCGGGATCGAACGCTGGCTGTCCGCGACACCCTGAGCGGGTCAATCAGCCGAATCTCCACCAGCGACCGCCAGATGTATGACTCGGTCTGGTCGCCCGACGGGACTCGGATCGCCTTCGTCGAATCCGGCAGCTCCATTTACGTCCACTATCTCTATCTAGTCGGAACCAACCTCGAAGGCGTGCGCCGCATCCCTACCGGAAGCTTGCAGCAGATTTCTACACCCGCGTGGTCGCCCGATGGCACCCAGATCGCCTTCGCCGGGCAGGACGCCCTCAGCAGCCGCAACCTCTACACCGTCGACCTGCTCACCGGAACCATGCGCCAGCTCACCAGCGGCAATCAGGACGATTCGCCCATCTGGTCGCCAGATGGCAGCCGGATCGTCTATGTCTCCGCGCGCAGCGGCGATTACAACCTGTTCCTGATCAATGCCGATGGCAGCGGCGAGCGCCGCCTCACCGCCAACCCCGCGCCCGACCTCATGCCTGTCTGGTCGCCTGATGGCAGGCAGATCGTCTTCGTGTCGGGTCGCAGCGAAGGCTATCACCTCTACCTCATGGACGCCGACACCGGCGCAACCGAGCGTCTCACCTTCGGCGGCGGCAATCAGTCCTATCCCGCGTGGCGTCCCTGAACTGAACCTCGCGCCGCCGGATGTGTATTAATTCTCAGAGCGTTCTCGTCCAAGGTCTTTCAACGAGGAATCGTTGTGGCTGATGAATCCCACCGCTTCGTCGTAAGATTCGACGAATTGGTATTTCCCTTTGGTGAGCTGCATCGTGACCGACGCGAGGAACCGCATCACCGCGCTGTGCCCGTACAGGATCGTCCAGCCCACTTTCGGGTCGATCTTCGAAAAGATGCTGCGAATTCTGGGGCAGCGAAACGTTGTAATGTTCCACGCCAGTGTTGTCGATGAAGAAATGCATCGGGGGAGCGGCTTCCGCGATCATCGCGTTGGTCTGGCGGATTTGTTCCTGCACTTCCTCCGGCGTCACCACGCCGTAGTAATGCACGTAAGCGATGCGACGCGGGTATTTCCAGAAAACATCTACGGGCATGACCTTGTTCCTCAAACCACTCGTCCTAATTCATTTATTATAAGTGGGCTTTTCGTTGAGGAAGAATTGTTTTGAAGTAACCTTCATCCTGAAATTTGTGTTCGCATTCGCCGCCGCCCTCCTGCTGCTGACCCTGCTGCTGGTCGTCGGCGCGGTGATCGCCGGGGCGACGTGGCTGCGCGGCGACGAGCTTGCCTACGTCTCCTACCCGCTGATCAACCCGGACATCTACCTGATCGACCTCGCCCACGATCTCCCCTTCGACCTCACCCACGATTCGGCTTACGACGTGGCTCCGGCGTGGTCGCCGGATGGCAAATGGCTGGCGTTCGCCTCGGATCGAGATGGCAAGCGCAACGTCTACGTGATGGACGCCTTCGGCGGCAGCCTGCGCCGCATCACCGACGGCAGCCAGTGGTTCTCGCAGCCGCGCTGGTCAGCCGACGGCAAGCGCCTGATCTTCACCGCGCTCAACCAGCCGCCGGGCACGCTCTACAGCGTCAACTTCGACGGCAGCAGTTTGCATCCCCTCACCGACGCCGATCACCCGCTCAGCGGCATCACCCTCGACCTCGCCTACGATCCGGGCAGCATCAGCCACGCCCGCGCGCCCGATGGCAGCCGGATCGCCTTCATGACTTTCCGCAATCAAAACTGGGGGATTTACATCAGCCCGAACGAGGGACGCCAGCCTGCGCGCCTGCTGGTCAACATCGGCGGCTTCACCGAAGCGCCCGCGTGGTCGCCTGATGGCAAGCGCATGGCATACATCGCCCAGAGCGGCAGCACCACCGACCTGTTCGTGGTGGACGTGGACGACGGCGGGGCGCCCCGCCGCCTGACCTTCACCCGTGCGCCGGATGCTTCCCCCGCGTGGCGTCCCTGATCACGCGCCGGAAGGCGCGGGCGTATAGGCGATGACTTCGCCGACCCCGCCTTCCGCGATCAATTTCTCGATGGTCTGAGCGCCGCCGTTGAACGCCTGCTGGAACATCTGCTTGGCTTTGGACTCCATCAGGCGGACGGCAATCAATCCGTACAGATCGACTCCTTGGGGTTTATCCACCGCCCACGTGACCCGCGTCCCCTCCGGCGTCGCCTGAAGATAGGTCGTGATCACTATGTGCGCGTGCATCGGCATCCCGCTGTCCTCGGTCAGGTAGTCGAAGGGATGCCAGTCCAGCACCGCGAGCAGGGTTTCAGCGCCGTTTCCGTGCGCGCAGTGATTCACCGACCCGACTTCCACCCGCCCTTTGTTCATGTTGGTGGTGTAGAAGCCTTCCGCGTTCATCCAGCGCGTCCGAAGTTCCGGCTTGTTCAGGTAGTCCCAGATCAGCGCGGGCGGCAGCGGAAAATCGTGCTCCACCTTCACCCACGCAGTTTCCGGCTTGACCAGCACCGGGTTGCGCTCGCGCTCACGATCCCACGCGGCTTTCAGATCGTAGACCCACATCGGCACTTCGCCGATATGTTCGTAAGTTTCGCTGTGCGCCTGCATCTGCACGCACATTCCCGCCAAGCCCAGCTTCTGGATCGCCGCGTCGGTCAGCAGCGCGTAAGCTTTGACGCCCGTCTTTTCCTTCACCTGATTCTTCATCATTCGGTGCGCGACGATCACGTCCGGTCCACTCAGTTCCTGTCTGCCCGGCATGTCCTGAAGCACGTACTCGCCGAAATGCACGAACAGCTTCAGGTCGAGGTTGGGGATGTTGGAACAGGCGCGGCAGGTGCAGGTGGTGCTGTGTCGGATATTCTCGCGCTTGCGGGTGAAAGCAAAGTAGATGTTCTCGACCAGTTCCAGCAGGGTTTGCCCTTGCAGCGCCCCCGCCTCCGGCGCGTAGGACAGGATGGCGTCGCCCTGATAGTTGGAGATCGCCAGCGGCGGCTTGATCTGCTCATGCAGCGTCTCGAACAGGCTCTTGAGGATGTCCTGCGCATGATCCAGTTCGCTGCCGGTGAGGAACGCGGTGTACCCGGTGATGTCGGCAAGCACAAAGTAGCCTTTGTGGATCATGTTCCCTAACCCTCATGATTTTCTCTGCATTATATATTCAATTCGTCAGAGCGAAGTGGATGCGTATCCTTACCGCGTGATCGTCCCGATCACCTCCCACTGATCGCCGTTCTCGGTCGGCTGCTTGACCTGATCCTGCCACGTATACACCTGCACCGCGACCGTGTACTGCCCCGGAGCCAGCCCGCTCAAATCCAGCGGGTGCGGGTCGTAGACCACCTCGCCCGGCTGCCAACCGCTGGTCGGGCGCTGATTATTGAACGGATAGCCGTCGTTCTGCACCACCAACTGCCCGGCGTCGTTCAGCAGGAACACCGACGTGGTGTAATCCCGATCCGGCGTCTGCTCCGCCGACCACCACAGATCGACCCGCGAGTCGCCCGGCAAAATCTGATCCATCCGCAGAGTCATGCCGTTGGCGAACGTCGTCACCGGCTGATCCGGCATCCGGTCGAAGCGGTACACGTCCAGCGAATTGCCGATCCAGTTCACCGACAGCTTCGCCGTCTGGACATGCCCGGTCTGTGCCAAAAACCGGAACGCCGACAGGTCGGGACTCCAGTGAACCAGCCACACCGTCGGGTACTGGTCGATTTCGTCGATCAGCGCGTCCGGGTACTGGTTGGCGCGGTCTTCGCGCCACATCCGCAGCGATTCGCGCGGCGTGTCGGTCGATAAATCCTGATCGATGTAGTAGTCCATCGTGAAGTCGTCGCGGTAGATTTCCATCAGCACCAGTTGATCGGTCTGGGCGTAGCGCGCCAGTTTTGCCCCCACCTGATTCCAAGGCGCTTTCGGATAGTAGTCGTCCACCGTCGAAACGCCGTAAATCACGATCACCGCCACCAGAAAAATCCGCGCTGGGTTCTTGAAGAACGCCAGCCCGCGCGCCGTCAAGATCGCCAGCGCCGGGCTGAGCAGCAGGATTCGGCGCGGCGATAGAAAGTCCAGCCAGAAGTTGATCACGAAGGTCGCCGCCACCGTAAAGCCGATCCACAGCGCCAGCAGCGCGGTCGAACTCAGCGGACGCCACCGGATGCGCCCATCCTTGAGCCACACCAGCCCCAGCAGCATCAAGCCGATCATCAGCGGCCACATCTGGCTGAAGTATTTGAAGCCCAGCTCGACCAGCGTAGTCCAGTTGGAGGGCAGCGCAGCGTCGATGCCCGGATCGGTGTTCCGCTGCCCCCAGCCATATACCACGAACCACGGCAGGAACAGGATCACGCTCAGCGCCAGCAGCGCCGCCGCCCCGATTCGCCTGCGCCCCCGCAGGAAGATCAGCGCGTGCAGCCCCTCGATCACGCCCATGAAGCAGCCGATGTAATTGACGTGGTACAGCGCCACCAGCGTCGCCACCCACAGCACCGCGCGGATCGTCCCCGGCTTGCGCGACCAGCGCAGGTAGAAGAATACGCTCGCCAGCGCCAGCAGCGTCCGCAGCGAGTACATGCGCACGTCCTGCGCCAGCGAGATTTCCAAATCGCTCAGCGCCAGCAGCAGCGCCGCCAGAATCGGGATCACCCAATATTCGTCCCAGCTGCGATTCCGCGCGATCAGCCGCGCCAGCGGCACCACCGCCGCGACGCTCACCATCGCCGCCAGCGCCGAGAACATCCGCATGGCGACCACCGTCGTCCCGGTGAGTTGAATCCAGCCGTGCAGCAGCCAGAAATACAGCGGCGGATGTACGTCCTTGACCGCAATCCACGCGATCATGTCCGGCTGCTTCTGGTTCCAGTAGGAGATGCCTTCGTCCAGCCAGATGCTCTGGTCGCCGATGTGCAGGATGCGCCCCGCCGCCGCCAGCAGCAGAATCGCCGTGAGGATCAGCAGGAAGTAGCGCTGGACGGGAATGGTGAGTGGTCTTTGGTTTTTGGTTGTTCGTTCAGGCTCTGAGATAGATACGATCTGGACAGACACTCAGCTTCCTTAGAATTGTGAGGGGTTCTCATCACGGCACTTGAGGAACACCATTATCTTCAAGACACCGATCATAACGCGCTGAATTGCCGCCATAATCTCGATAGCACCCAACGATCTCGTCTTTATAAGCGTCGAATATTTGTCCGGTCTGGCAGATGGCATCCGCGTAGCCTGGACTGGGAGTTTGTCCATTGGCGATAATGGACTTGTTGACCGTCGAGATGCAATCTGCGTAAAAAATGGCGCGCGCCCCATCTTCGGTATATTGGTCATTCAGGTTTCGAATAACAAGAAAACCACCTAACAGCAATGCACCAATTACGAGGGTCACGATGACGTAGTTCCGTAATCGGTGGCGGTTGCGGCGCTGGGGAGATGGATGAATTTCATCAAGTCGTTCTAGCCAACGCTGCGCAGTGGAATTGTATGGGATAGTCTCTAGAATAGCGCGCGCTGCATCGTAATTGCGCTCTTTGATCAATTGACGGGCGGCTTGCAGTTTGCTTTGAGACACCATATACCTGAGAGAAGCAGTCTGAGCTAAGTGTATACCACCTCGCTTCGAGTATACGGCGTGCGTCGTGGTTTGCAAACCGCACCACCCGATAACTAGCATCCCCGCGCAAGCCTGAATATCCGCTATACTAGCGCCTATGAAACTCCTGTTCGTCGTCTCCTCGCTCGATCTGACCCAGCCGTTCAGCGCCACGCCCGCGTGGTGGCAGTTGATGAAGGGGCTGTACGAGATCGGCGTCGAGGTGATCGCCACGCCCTATCAGGGACCCGCCGTCGAATCGCTGTGGTGGCGCGCCGTGCCCAATCCGGCGCAGCGTCAGGGCGACGCCTTCAAAGCCGCCCGTGATCTGACACGCAAAATCACCGGATCAAACGCCGAGGCGGGTTCAAAACCCGCCCCAAATGACGACGAATCGCTTTCGGATCGACTGGTGCGCCGCGCCGCCCAAACCCTGATCGCCCCGCTCTGGCTGCGGCATCTGGATCGGCTGCTGACGCGCGAGCCGGACATCGACGCCGTGATCGTGCTGACTGCGCCGCTAAATCACTTGGTTGGCGTGGCGGGCGCGCTCCAGCAGAAGCACCACAAGCCGATCTTCTACTACGACGGCGACGTTCCCGCCAGCCTGCCGAATATGCAGGGCTTCGTCAGCGGCTTCCGCATCTATCGAGGCGCGGACTTGACCGAGTACACCGCCTTCATCAGCAACAGCGCGGGCGGCGTCGAGGCGATCAAGGCGCTGGGCGCGCGCGAGGTCTATCCGCTGTTCTACGGCGCTGATCCCGACCTGTTCAGCCCCATCGACGTGCCCGCGCAGGACCTCGACGTGTTTTTCTACGGGCATGGGCGCGAATACCGCGACCAGTGGATCGACGCCATGATCACCGAGCCGTCGCAGGCGCTCCCCGACGCCCGTTTCGCGGTGCGCGGCACTCGCCTCGGCGATCTCGGTCGCGCTGAGACGCTGCCCTACCTCAGCTTCAGCAAGCTGCGCGAATACGCCTGCCGCAGCAAGCTCAACCTGTGCATCACGCGGGCGGCGCACGCGAGTGTCTACGCCTCGTCGTCCTCGCGCCCCTTTGAGCTGGCGAGCATGGGCTGCTGCATCGTCGCCAATCCCTACTTGGGTGTCGAGACGTGGTTCGAGCCGGGCAAAGAGATTTTCGTGGTCAATTCGAGCGAAGAAGCGCAGGATCGCTATCGCTACCTGCTGGCGCACGACGCCGAGCGATCAGCGGCGGGGCGCGCCGCCCGCGAGCGCGTCCTCAAGCAGCACACCTTCCGCCACCGCGCCCGCGAATTGTGCGCGATTGTGCAGCATTATCTCTAGACACCCATGCTATGTAGGGGCACGCCCATCTCCGATGGGACATGTGCCGTGTCCTGTGGGAAAATCACTTTAGGAGTCCGCGATGCTCACCGTTCAAGCCGTCATCGACACCATCCTCGCCGCCGTACCCGGCGCGCCCTTCCCCGATACCGTCGATCTGCTTCACGGCGGCGACCCGGCGCAGGCGGTCACCGGCATCGTGACTACCTTTCTGGCGACCTGCGAGCTGCTTCAGCAGGCGGTCGATCAGGGGGCGAACTTGGTCATCACCCACGAGTCGCCCTACTACCAGCACCGCCAACTCCCCGACTGGTTGGCGAACGACCCGGTGTACCTCGCCAAGCGCCAGTTCATCGCCGATCACGGTCTGGCGATCTGGCGCTTCCACGACGCTTGGCACCGCCATCAACCGGACGGCATCCTGACCGGAGTCGCGCGGGCGCTGGGCTGGTCGGGCTACGCCGATCCCGCCTCGCCAACTCGGTTCAATCTCCCGCCGCTGCCGTTCGCTGATCTGGCGGATCAGGTCAGGGTCGCGCTCGGTGACAGCCGAGCGCGCGTGATCGGTCGCCCGGACATGCCCTGCCGCAAAGTCGCGCTGCTGGTCGGCTTTCCCGGCAGTGATCGGCAGATTGCGGCTTTGCAAGGGGATATTGACGTGCTGATCACGGGCGAGTCGCACGAGTGGGAGACGCCGGAATACCTGCGCGATGCGGTCTATCAGGGCTTGTCCAAAGCGCTGATCGTCACCGGGCATCAGGTCAGCGAGGAAGCGGGCATGGCATATCTGGTCGATTGGCTGCGCTCGCGCTTCCCGGCGCTGCGGATCATGCACCTGCCCTCCGGCGATCCGTTCGCCGCGCGTTAGGTGCTGTGGAACTCCGCCACCGTGCCGCCCATCGTGATCACGTCGCCGTCGCGCAGCACCCGCCCCATTTCGTTGACCACCGGCGTCCCGTTGACCAGCGTCCCGTTGGCGCTGCCCAGATCGTACAGCACCCAGTGGTTGTCGAGCTGTTCCAGCCGCGCGTGCGGGCGTGAAATCGACGGGTCGTGCAGGCAGATTTCCCAATCGGCTTTGCTGGTTGCCCGCCCGATGGTCATGCTGTTGAGCAGCAGCGGGATGGTGTCGCCTTCCTGCGGACCGCCCGTGATCATTAGCCGTGTGCCGCTCATCGTGTCCGGCGCGTCCACCGTCGTGTCGCCCGGCGCAGCCATCTGCGCGGCGGGCTTCTCGATCAGCGCCGAGAAGTTGAGGATCGGCACGTACAGCCGGATCACGTCGCCCGCCAGCAGCGGATAGGGTTCGGTCAGCCGCTGGTCGTTGACGAACACGCCGTTGGCGCTGCCCAGATCGGTGACCACGAACACGCCATCCTGATACTGGATGCTGGCGTGCTGGCGCGAGACGTGCTGCTCCTTGATGCAGATGTCGTTGGTTTCCAGCCGCCCGATGCCGACCGTCGCGCCTTCCGACAGCATCAGTTCGTTGGTCGCTCCGGTGAGCGGATCCTCCCACGTGATTTTCGCCAGCGATACGTCAGCTACGTTCATCGCTTCTCTCGACCATCTACCCTTTCACGGTATCTCATTGAATAGATCGTCCAGCCCGCCGCTCGGCTGAGTGAGTTCCATGCCGCCGAGGTCGCGGGCAATCGTCTCCAGCATAGTCGGCATCACCCACGTCACCAAATCCACCTGTACGGCGACCGCTCCGGCTTCGATGAAGTCGCGGGCGTCCTGCGGCGAGTAAATCCCGCCCGCGCCGATGATCGGCATTCGCGGGAAGCGCCGGACAAGCTGCCCGACCATCCGCAGCACAATCGGCTTGACCAGCGGCCCGTAAATCCGCCCGGCGACCAGCCGCCCCGCTTGATCGCGGGCGGTGCCGCGCGGTGCCGCGCAGACCACCAGCGCGGCGGCTCCCGCGTCCACCGTCGCCTGAAACAGATCGGGATTACTGGCAAAGGGCAGCCGGGTCAGCACCGGCTTTTCGGTGCGCTCCACTGCCGCCCGCGTATACCATTCCGCCTCCGCCGGGCTGATCTCGTCGCTCAGCCCCAGCTCAATCGCCGCGATGCTCTGCTCTTTTTCGAGGATGGTCACGCATTTGTAGACTTCCTCCACCTGATTCACCACCACGTGCGCGATCACCGGCATCGGCATTCGCTCCCAGACTGCGCGGTGTTCGGTGACCACTTTCGTGATCCCCGGATTCGGCAGCCCGGTATGCACCAGCACGCCCGCGTCCAGCGGCACCACGCGGGTTCCGGTCGCCGGATTCCAGTGGGTATAGGTCAGCGGATTGGTGACGAATGCCCCCAGCGTAGTCAAGTCGAGCAGGTCGCGGTATTCGTCGCCATAGCCGAGCGTGCCCGCCGCGTTCATCACCGGGGATTCCACGATCAGGCTGCTTTTTGAGAGGCGTGTGATCCGTGTCGCCATCGTTCTTCTCCCGGTCGGTTAGCTCAGCGGAACTTTGGTCAAATCGACGGCGGGACCTTCGGTACACATCAGCGCCATCCCGTTGCTTTTCAGCTTGACCATGCACGAGGTACAGGCGCCCACGCCGCAGGGCAGCGGCGGGCGGAATACGCCGAACAGATAGTTGGTCGGAATGTCGGCGCGCAGTTCCGAGAACAGCGCCCAGATGTCGTGAAAAGCGGTCATTTCGTCTTCCGGCGGCACCGTCACGAACACCTGATCCGCCCAGCCAATCGTCGTCACCCGGTTGGGCCAGTTGATCCGTTCGGACGACGCGCCGTCGCCTAACTCGCCTTGTATCACCTCGACTTCCGGCGGCAGGTGGTGGGTGTCGTAATCGGTGCCCAGCAGCAGCAGCGTCACGCTGACGTTGTTCGCCAGCAGCGCCGGGATGGTCAGCATCAGCGGCGTCGGCTCGGCGCAGTACGCCATCAGCAGCACGCTCCGCAGCGTCCGCCGAAATCGAAACGGCTGCCCAACCGCCCCGATCAGGCTGACTACGGTGCCCGGTTCGTAGCTGAGCGCCGCCGGGCGCTCCACGATCAGCGTGTTCTTCTGCTGCGAGACCGGCCACCACTGCTCGCGCAGGTAGGGACTCCAGTTCTCGCCTGTCAGCGAAGCCGCGCGCGCCAGCACCGACTGCCCCGGCTTCATCGCGCTCAGCGAGGCATCGACGGTGACGTATAGATGTTGGTGCGTCTCGCTGATACGCCTTACTCGTTCAATTAGGGCATCAGTTTCTTTCATCTTCGGAACATTCTATGGTTGCCTGACCTGCTCCTATCTTACACTCTGCCGTACCGATTGTGCGACTTTTTACTTCAATTCGCGTATAGAATGGAGAAGACTAGCTGCACGCTTGGAAGGGTGACATGACCAACTTGATTGACCAATTCTTCAGCGCCGTTTTTGGCTCTGTGCGCAGTAATAAGCTCGTCAATTCGCTGACCCACAGCGCGGATCGCATCTACGACTTCGTCTACGTGAAAGTGTTCGGGCTGCCGTTCATCGTCCTCGGCGCGCGGCAGACCGGCAAGACCACGCTGATCGAGTGGCTGCGTCAGAACGTCGCCTCGCTGGAAGAATTCCAGCCAGAGCCGACTGCGCCCGGCGGCGATGCGGTCGGCACCTTTAGCTCCTACATCGGAGA
The DNA here is from genome assembly GCA_963814185.1 of uncultured Chloroflexia bacterium. Lineage (GTDB taxonomy): Bacteria > Chloroflexota > Anaerolineae > Aggregatilineales > Phototrophicaceae > Flexifilum. Next base: position 3,730,974 of record CAWFCF010000004.1, read on the forward strand.
CGAGCTGATGCGGCTCAAGCCCACCCGTGACGTAGGCGGCGAGTACGAAATGTGGGAAACCGACTGGGTCGAATTGTTCCGAGAAACCAAGCCGCGCGGCATCATCTTTCTGGTCGATCACACCGACCTGCTCAAGCACAAGGACGCGCTCAACTTCGTCATGAACATGATCGAAGAAGAAACCGACGCCAAGCGCAACCTGAAAGCCTTCATGCTGCTGGTCAACAAAAGCGACCTCTGGCTGCCCGATACCACGCTCGACAAGCTGATGTCCAACTACAGCAACGAGATCAAGCGGATGCACAATCAGGCGGAGCGGCTCGGCTATCAGGTGACCATTCATTCCAGCAGCGTGGCGACCGGCGTCGGCGTGCGCGAAGCCATGACCACCTTCTTCAACGCCATTCGCCCTCAGCCGAAAGGATAGCCAGCAATCAGCGATCGGCTTTCAGCTAAAAACTCGCTTCCGTCTTTGGCTGACTGCTAACCGCTAATCGCTAACCGCTTCTCTTATGCGTGAGCTTCGCATCGACTACCTGCTGGAAGGGATGCGGCGCGGCTACAATTTCACCGCACCCACCGACGGCATCGACCCCGACTCGCTCAAAGCCATCTGGCGGGGCGCGATGCCGCGCGGTCAGGGCTGGGAGCAGTATCCCGGCGCGCCGTCGCTCAAATGCTTTCCGCTTGAAAGCGGCGAAGCCGTGATCTGCGAGGTTACGCTCACCGACCTGCGCGACGAGGTTGGCAGAAGCGGGATTCGCCGCGCCGACATTCAACTGCTGACCATCGACGAGTACCGCCGCGCGCTGCTGGATCGGCTGCACGCGCTCCCGCGCGCCACCGTCGCCGATGCCGAGCGCAAGCTCAGCTCGCGCGAATGGGAGCTGCTGTTCAAGAAATACCGGGACGCCAAGAAGCCCAAGACCATCCTCAAGCCGCAGACCATCCTCGCCTATCCCTACAGCGCCGAAGGCTGGCGCTTTGTCGAAGCCTGCATCCTCTTGCTGGCGACCCGCTCGACTCTGCTCACCAATTTGATTGAAATTTCCCCGGCGATCAACCCCTTTGCCGACCGCATTCTCTCGTTCACCACGCTGGCGCTCGATTACCACGAAGAAGGACGCATCGTCGCCCTCCCGCTCGACCGGATGCGCCGCTTCGAGGACGTGCCTTTCATCGACATCAGCTAAACCCCGGTTCTGCCTGCGCGAACCCCGGTCACGCTCTGCCTTCATAATATAAAACATAATCTTTCTATGATATATTCGTGGCTAACTCTAAACGCCTATATGAAATTCCGACAGCGCAGATGGCGGTCAAGCCGCATCGGCGTTCCGCATTCCCCGACGGGAAGGGAGACCCTCATGTCAAGCAAGTTCCCGATCTGGCTGCGTCCCTTTCTGATTGCAGCGCTCCTTTTCCTCATGGTGGGGCAAACCTCGCGCGTATACGCCATCGGATGCAGCACCAGCCAACTGATCGGCGCGATCAACGCCGCCGCCAGCGGCGACACGATTACGCTGGCGGCAAGCTGTGCCTACACCTTTACCGCCGCCTACGGCTCGAACGGCGCAGCGCTGCCCGACATCGACATTACGCTGACCATCAACGGCAACGCGGCAACCATTCAACGCAGCACGGCAAGCGGGACGCCGGACTTTCGCTTGTTCAACGTCGTGAGCGGCGGCAGCCTAACCCTGAACAACGCAGGGGTCATCAACGGCAGCGGGTCAACGGCGGCGCTTTCATCGTCCTCAGTGGCAGCCTGACGCTGAACAACTGCTTGGCAACCTCAACAATGTGAGCGATTTCGGCGGCGCGATCTTCGAAAGCCTGGGCACGGTCAGGTGGACACCGCACTTTCACTTCAACGGCAGTGTATGACGGCGGCGCAATCTACAACGACAGCGGTACGCTCAGCGTCATCAACAGCACCTTCGCCGATAACCGATCCACAAACGGCGGCGGCGGCATCGAGAGTATTCCGGCACGCTGACGGTCTCGAACAGTCCGTTCTTCGACAACCTGGCGTATGATGCCGGTGGCGCAATCAAGGTCGGCGCAGGCGTGACGACCATCAGCAACAGCACCTTCAACGGCAATCAGGCGACCAGCTCCACTTCGGACGGCGGCGCGCTGGATAACAATGGCGGCACGATGATCGTGAGCAACAGCACGATTGCCGGCAACTCGGCGGGTCAAAACGGCGGTGGCATCAATAACGACTCCGGAACGGTCAAGCTCGGCAGCAGCATCGTGGCGAACAATACCGCCGTCTTTTTCGGTCCTGACCTGCGCGGCAGTATCACCTCGCTGGGCAATAACGTCATCGGCGATACCAGCGACGCGACTATCAGCGGCAAGACGTCGAGTGACTTGACCAACGGCGCAGCGTCCCCGCTCAATCTCAACGCGCGACACGATAACGGCGGTCCTACCTTGACCATGGCGATCTTTGCGGGCAGCGTGGCGTTCCGACACGGCAACTGCACCACGCTTAGCGGCGTGCCCGCCATCACCAGCGATCAGCGCGGGGTCGCGCGCAAATTCCCCTGCGATACCGGCGCGTATGAAATCGCCCGCGGCGCCGCTCAGCGTGGGGCACAGCTTTGATGATTATTACAGTGAGATGAGCTATACGGCGGGAACGTGGGGAACCGGCAGCAGCGGCAGCTTCAGCGGGGGCTCGATGCATTTCACCGGGACAGCACAACGCGACCGTGAGCTTCCAGATCACCGGGGCGGGGGGCAACCGCCTGCGGATTCTGCGCTCGACCGGTCCTGACCGGGGGAACATGCAGGTGTGCATCGGCGCGGGCGTCTGCCAGACCTACAGCAACTACAGCCAGATTCCGCTGTACCAGCAGGGGCTGACGATCCTGCTGCCTAACAACGGAATCTTCACCGTCACCCTGACCAATTTGGGGACGTCCGGGCAGTACATGGACTTTGATGCCGTGTCGATGCTCAGCAGCCCGATTGCGCTGCTGACAGCCCACATATTTGAGGACGCCAGCAGCAATATCAGCTACAGCGGGCAGTGGCTCAGCAGCAGCAGCGCCAGCTACAGCAACGGCACCGTCAAATATACGGGGGTTCCCAACAGCAGCTACACCTTCCTGATCAACGCCAGCGCAGGCTCCCGGCTCCAAATCCTCCGCACTGTCGGACCGGACAAGGGACCGATGCGGGTCTGCTTCAGCGAAGTCTTCGCCTGCCAGACCGTCAGCGACAGCAATCCGGTCACGCTCTACCAGCAGCCCTTCACCATTGCCACCCCATGGACGGGAACCTATCCGGTGACGGTGACCTTCATGGGCAGCAATGGGCAGTATGTGGACGTGGACGAACTTGTCCTTCTATCCCCGCCGATCACCCTGACTGCTGGCACCGCGTTCGAGGACACCAACGTCAACCTGACCTACAACGGCGTGTGGATCAGCGACAGCAACGCCAGCTACAGCAACGGGAGCGTCAAATACACCGGGCAGAACGGCGCCAGCGTCAGCTTCACGGTCAACGTCGCCGCTGGAAACCGTCTGACCCTCCTGCGCACTGCCGCGCCCGATCACGGGCTGATGCAGATGTGCATCGGCGTCCAATGCACCACCTTTAGCAATTATGGGCTGCCGACCGCCTACCAGCAGGAACTCAACGTCCTGATGCCCAACGCCGGGACTTACCCGATCACGCTCACCAATCTCGGATCGGGCGGGACGCCGTACATGGACTTCGATGCGGTAGTCTTGAACGCCAGCCCCACCGCGCTCAGCGAAGGCACCACCTATCAGGAGAGCAGCAGCAGTCTGCTCTACAGCGGGCAGTGGATTCAAAGCGACGATTCGCACTACGGCAGCGGGCACGTCCGATACACCTCGCAGCCCGACTCGACCGTGACCTTCATGGTCAACGGGACGGCGGGGCATTATCTGGTGCTGTATCGCACCAAAGGACCAGACAAGGGATCGATGCAGGTCTGTTTCAGCCAAATCTACAACTGTCAGACCATCAGCAATACGCATGGATCGGTGCAGTACCAGCAGCCGATCAGCATCGCGCTGCCGTGGACAGCGGTGTATCCGGTGACGGTGCGCTTCACCGGGAGCCTCGGTCAGTACATGGACATCGACGAAGTGGCGCTGAGCGCCGTGCAGGTGATGAGTTTTGATGTTGAGGCAACTCCCGAAGTCACTGACATCGTGACGCCTACGCCCGACATCACCGAAGCCGTGACCGAAGCGCCGATACCCGACGCCACCGAGACGGTCGAGCCAACGGCTGAGGTGACGGATGCGCCAACTCAACTGCCGACTGCGCTGCCCTTCCCGACGCTGGCGCTCCCGACCGACACGCCCGCGCCGCTGACGCTGCCCGCCTACGCCTCGATGGACGACGGCGCGCCCGATTGGTCTGCCCTTTCCGGCTGGACGCTCACGCCGGAGGCTGGCTTCTCTGGACTCGGCTGGCAGGTGATCGCCAGCAATCAAGCGGACGTGCTGCGTTGGGATCGGCAGATCGACCTGACCCGCGTGCTGCCCGGTCAAGTCGTGCAGTTGAGCTTCGAGTCGCTGCTCAGCAGCGATCGCTCTATCGCGCTGGTGCAGATCAGCACCGACGGACTGAACTGGACAACCGTCGATATGCCCATTACCGCCGCCGACTGGCAGCAGGACGTGATCGATCTGGCTGGCTACATCGGGCGGATGATTCAGGTGCAGTTCGTGTGGCAGGGAGTCGCGCCGAGCGGCGGCGCAGCACCGGATCGCTGGCAGGTGGACCAGGTGAGCGTGGTGGGGGTCGCGCCGCCGACGGCTCTGCCCACATCTACGCCTACCGACACGCCGCCCGCCGTGACCGAAGCGCCTGCTCCGACCGAAAGCGCAACCGAGCCGCGCAACTCGATCAGCGGTGTCGGAGCTTGACCTCCCGGTTGACTCAGGCGTTACAATGCCTGCGTCAACCCTTTTGGAGGCATGAAATGTTCGTGACTTGTAACCGTATTCCCGTGAATCCTGATTACGCCGAGGCATTTGAGCAGCGCTTCGGCAGTCGCGCCAGTCAGGTTGACCAGATGCCCGGATTTATCTCGTTTCATCTGCTCAAGCCCAAAAATCCCGCCGACCCTTACGTGGTGATGACCTTCTGGGAAAGCGAGGCGCATTTTCAAGCGTGGGCGGGGTCGCCCCAGTTCCGTGAGGGTCACGCCCGCTCCGGGACGCTGCCCGCCGAAACCTTCGCCGGGCGATCCACCGTCGAGATGTTCGACGTGATCCAGCACTCCGGGGCAGCGGTCTAGGTTTCCGGCTTGCGCCCTCCGGCATCTGAGTTTGCACCGTCCCATAGCGGATGGTCAGCCGAACCGGCACCCTCCACCCGCGAATCGTCGTGTAGACCACCACCGCCACCACACGCCGACGACGATCAACACAATTCTGCGTTTCATGAACTCATTCCTTCGGGGTCGGACGAGCGCAGCTTCACCGATGATCTGGTGACCTTTGCGCGTCTTTTGTAGGGGCGAGGCGTGCCTCGCCCGAAATTGCTGTGACCACGCGCAAGAATAGGAAAGCGGCGCCGAGATGCCTCGATGCCGCTTTACCGTCTTCGTCTTGCTTTAAGCCTGCTTTGGCTTCGTTATCCTGACCCTATCCCTTCGGGATCAGCCGCCTTCATGGCGATCACGGGCGCGATTTTGAGTTAGCCCGCGACATTCGCCGTCGGTATCCAGACCAAATCCGCTTGGCAAGCGATCCAGACGTGCGAGAAGTCGCCGGAGGTTGCGCCGACGTACCACGTCCCGGCAGGCAGGTCGAAGTTCGTATAAGTATCAAGGCGCGGTGCGAAATAGGCGGGCGCGCCATCCGGCACGCTGCGCACGACGAAGCCGTCCGGCAGCGGATTCGTGCAGCCTGCCGTTTGCACCGCCGAACTCACCGAAACGACGCTCCATTCTTCGCCTTCACCGCCGCAGTCTCCAGCGTCGAATACGTAAGGGTCGTTGTCGTCGAATGGGGGCGAAATGATGGTGGGATTATCCGCGATGTAAACGCCAATCCCGGGGGCGGACGTGCCGATTTCGCCAATGTGGAAGACCACCGTCACCGTCGCCCCGGCTGATGCATTCGTCCCTCCGGCTGCCTTATTGCTACCGTCATCCCAAATCTGCACGTAGTACGCTCCCGCATCCTCGACCTTGAAGACCACCGTCAGGGTGCAGTTACTCGTATTCGGGGTGAGGCTGGTGATGCTGGCTCCCGGCGCAGCCGAAGCTGGCAGCACGGTGGCAAAAAGAATCGTGATGATCGCGGCTAAAAGTCCAAGTTTCGCAATCCGCATGATCTTGGTCTCCTTTAGCAGAACATTGTTCATCCTTCCTTAGAAACCGACTGTACGAAATCGATGAATTTAGGACGACTACAGGTCTTAATAAAACTACAACAAAGTATAAAATGAGCCGGTCTTGCAAGTGGACGCCGTCGGCAATCACCGAAGCGCTCGAAAACAAAAACGCCTCTGGATAACCAGAGGCGTTTTCGGGTTGGGCATTCGAGGACTTATTCCGAACATCGAGGGAAGAATCTGACCCCCACCACGTCATTCCTCCGTTTTATCGCATTTCCCCAGTGTGAAAACATGCAACGCTTCTCGAACCAACTCTGAAATTGGCTTTTGCGGGTAACGGGGAGAGCCGGAACTCTCTCCCCGACCCTTGAAGGCTCGCTGCTCGCGCCAGCAAGACTTCCGTTGACACTATAGCACATGTCTACGAAGTCCTTGCCAGCCCAGCGATTTTCGACCGTTGAGTTCGAAGGGAATGGCAATGACTCGTATTTTTGTTTTCACCAATCATAAAGGGGGCGTCGGAAAGTCCACTTCCGCCACCAACATCGCCTTTGGCATGGTCGGCGTGTTACGGAAAGCAGAAGCCTCCAACTGTCGAGTATTACTCATTGACACCAATTCGCAGGCGCACGCCACGCTCATTACCACCAGCAGAAGTGATTATGGAGCGGACAACAGCCTCTACACCGTATTGATGGCAGATCGACCCAATGCAGCGAATGCCTTTGCCACCTGTATCGTTCCAAGCGCATGGGATCCCGATCTCCACGTGCTGCCTGCGTCCGCCATGCTCGAAGGTGCGGAACGGGAATTGATGGGTTCACCCGGATCGCCCTACCGTCTAGCCGATCCTCTGAACAAGATCATCAATCAATACGCAGCGGTTGTCATTGATACTCGGCCTTCTTTTTCACTGCTCACCGAAATGGCGCTGCTGGCCGCAACGGATGCCATTGTGCCAGTCGAACCGCGCTACCTGGAAACAGTCGGCTTAATGAGCGTCATCGGGAAGATCAACGACATTCGAGAAGGCTGGCGACATCCCGCGCTGCGCATCAGCGGCATTCTAGTGACTAAGATGGACAGCCGTATTCGCGGCCACAACGCCTTGCTGGATGACCTCAAGGCACATAGTGTCCTGAGTAAGCTGCTTTTGGGTGTCATCCCCGCCAACGAAGCGGTGTCGTATGCGCATCATCGGCATCAAAGTCTGTTCACCTACAGTCCGAAATCGGCAGCGAGTAAAGCCTACGCTCAAGTGGTGGGTTCGCTTGTGCGCTATATGATGAAGGACGGCGCATAATGCCCGGCTCTGACGCCCATCGCGCGAACGATTTACTGGCATCAGTCACCGAAGAGATGCTCGGCGATCTGTCACAAGCCCTACCCGACCATAGTATTCGTATTGAGCGCATTCTGTTGGAACTGGTGCGTCCCGACCCGGTGCAGCCTCGCCGTGTTTTGCCCGAGGCGATCCATTTCGCTTTTCACAGCAACCGACTGACTCCCACACAGGCATTGAGAGAGCTGGTGCAGCTTGTCCAAGTCGCGGCCAGGCAGCGTGGACGTCCCTTTAATAGCGTTCTTGAATTGCTGCCGCGCAGTGACGATGAAAAAGAGGAAGAGCATATTTTTGTTCTCTCTCCAGAAGAACAGCTTCTTCTCGATCTCGTCAACTTAGCGGTGACCATTCGCGACGATGGACAGGTTAACCCACTGACTGTAGTCGATGTCTCGCAAGGTGTGACTCGCCTCTTTCGCATCGAGACGGGCGAGCGGCGCTATTGGGCGACCTGGTTGCTACGCGACTTCATCCCTCAATACACCGGTGACGGCCTGATCCCGTGCATCATCATTCCTGAACGCCAGTCGTCTGTGTTTCGCCAGGCGAAAGAAAATACGGTGCGATCCGGCTTGACGGCAGTCGCGTTGGCACGGCAGGCCGCTCTCCTCCTCTTGACCGTACATGGTTACGAGATTCCCACCTATCCAGTCGATAATGCCTTCTATCGCCAAGCACTTGAGCTCGATTTACGCGGCAAGCGCGAATACACGGACGCTATCCTGAGCGCGATGGGCGGCTTAAGAAAAGCGCATTTCAGCGAAATCAAATCACTACTTAAGCTGTCCGACGAGGCGCTGGAACTTGCGGATCGGTACGGTATTGAAGAGAAGAAACTGCGCTACATCGTTGCCCTGCCTAATGATTTTCATGCGGAGATTGTTCGGCAAATCATTGACTTCAACCTCACCAGCAAGCAAGTGAAGGAGCTCTGCGAAAGTGATGGATCGGAAAATCAGAACGGAGATCCTTTAGACAAGCTTCCGGCATCTGCGATGAAGATGGCAAAAGTCACTCAATCGGTGAGTACAACAACTGCGCAAGATCTAGCCCGCGCATTAATGCAGCAAGAAGGGGACGCGGCTATTGCCCGCGCACGGTTGCAGGCGCTCCGTAAGCTGATTGCCGAAGCGGAACGCTATCTTGTAAGTGAATGAAAAGGTTCGCCCGGGCGAACCTTTTGGAGAAGCCATGATAGGAATTCGTAGTCCACCGTAGACAAGAAAAAGCCCACTGCTTGGACGGCGGGTGGGCGGCAGACTGATGATATACTGTGAACTCGACACTCACACTGTATCACAGTCTCCCCTCTCCTGCAATTGAAGACTCTCTTTCATTCGCGTTTTTCCAATACGAGTTCTCTTGAATATTGTCTGGAGATAGTGAGATGACTCTGACTGAACAGGATGCCTACGCCCTGCGGCGTGCGCTGTCAATGATGGATGTTCCAACCGAAATGAAGGTTAGCCCCTTGGTCGAGTTGCTGCTGGTGTCACTCGACTGGAAAAACAATCCAGCCCATTGGTCGCTGCTACAGCAAATCGTGACCCACGATCCTGCGATCAGCGCTCAAATTCTGCGTGTCGATCCGACAAGCGTATTGAGTACAAACGCTGAAGACAAAGATGAAACTTTCATCCCGGCCTTATCCAAATCAGCGCGGTTGAGTGACCCGTTGATCGCCGCTGCTGAGACAGTCGGATTGTTTCACCGTGACTGTATGGCATGGCTCAGCAAACGCTCGCCCATGACACCCCGTATCTTCCTGGAGTCCGGCCCCTGTGGGCAGTCGGATTAGCGGTCGCCCGGCGCTGCGTGCTGCGACTCGGTTTCGGCGAGGTGTTCCCGAACCTCTACTACCTGTGGGTCGCGCCGACCACCTACTACCACAAGAGTACGGGATTGAACGCCATCACCGATATGGTGCGCGACACGGTGCCGCACCTGTTACTGCCCGCGACCACTTCCCCCGAAATGCTGGTGGCAAAACTCGCTGGTGAGCGCCCGGCCAATTACGAGAAACTCCTTCCATTTGAGCAGCGCAATGAAGACCTGGCGGCGCGCTTTGCCGGTCAGCGCGGCATCATTATCGATGAAGCCAGCAAAATGCTCATTCCCAAGAAATACATGGAAGGCCACACCGAGACGATGATGGAGATGTTTGATGCCCCGCGTCGTCTCGAACGCGAATTACGAGGCGATGGCAAGTTGATCGTCTACAACCCGGCGCTCGCGCTGATCGGGGCGACCACGCCCGCGCGCCTCGGACGCTACATCACCGACAGCGAGTGGGAAGACGGGCTGATGGCGCGTTTTCTGTGTTTGACGCCGACCGAACGTGAGATCAAGTGCATACTCAACGGTCAAGACCTGGACAGTCACGATTTCCCGCCCGACTTGAAAGCGCGGTTGCTGCGCATCTATAACGCCTTTCCGATGCCGCCCGATGAAGTCCTCCTCCACAGTCTCGATGAGCCGGCGCACCATCCAGCCGTCAGCGCCTTGATGGATCAAGGAGTCTTCGACCTGTTCAATGCCTACTACGCGGCGCTGCATGACATGACCGATCCTCGACGTAACCTGGACGAACGACTGCGCGGCAACTACGGGCGCTTCTCGACCATGGCGCTCAAGTTGGCCCTGATCCTCGCCATCATGGACTGGGCGGACGAGGGCGCACAGGGAGCACCGCGCATCACGACGGCCCACTGGGCACGCGGGCAGACGCTGGCGGAGGCGTATCGTGCTTCAGCGCACCGTTTGCTCGAAGAACTGAGCATCGGGCTGGATGTGAAAAACGAGAAGAAGCTGCTGGACTTCATCGCCCGCAGCGGCGAGCGTCCCCCCTCGGCACGTGAAATTCTACGTGGAGCCGGATGAAAACACGCAAAGAAGTCGACGCGACACTGGCAGCGCTGCTCGACGACGGGGTGATTGAAGTTGCGGAGCGCAAGACGAACGGGCGACCTGCGCGCGGCTATCGCTTGACGGCTCAGGATCGACTTTCGTCAGAAGCGTCATGACGAAAGTCCCGGCTGCACAGGAGGCAACACCTGCCCGATCAGCCCATGGTTTCTCTCGTGAGGGGACTTTCGACAGTGAAATGACGAAACGACGAAAGCCGAAACTTTTGACTTATGGCCTTTTGACATCGCACTGTCGAAAGGCTAGAAAGAAGCGCCATGATTGATGTAGAGCTGATCAAAAACCGCACTGACTGCCGCCAGATCGTGGAGCATGATCTGGGTCAGCCGAAGAACCGAACGGGGGAATACAGTACCTTCAAGTGTCCCTTCCACCAGGAGCGGAAAGGGTATTCGCTGGTGGTTTACGCGGATCACTGGCGCTGCTTTGGCAAATGTGGTGTTGGGGGCGACGTGATCGGCTGGCTGATGCGCTATCACCACCTGTCCTTTCAACAATCGTGCGAGCGCTTGGCAGCCGGGGAGTTGCCGCATACAGCCGAACGACTCCTCCGCCCGGAACCTAAGCCAGAATCTCGCTCCGAGCCGCCCAACGAAACCTGGCAGAAGGTGGCCCAACGGATCGGCGACGAAGCCTCAGATCGGCTGTGGCGGTCGGAAGGACGCCGTGCGCTGGCTTACCTGAAAACCAAGCGGGGCTTGAGCGACGGCGTGATCGCGGCAGCACAGCTGGGCTATATCCCCGGCAACCCGCATGAATGGAACGTGATTGAAGGCTTGAAAGTCCCCTGTGGAATCACGCTTCCCTGGTACGCCGACGGCGCGATCTGGGGCATTAAAATCCGGCGGTCGGCAGGCGAGCAGCGTTACCAGCAGGTGAGCGGCGGGCATATCAGGGGCTGTCTCTACCTCGCGGATCATATTCAACCGGGTTTGCCCCTTATCTTGACTGAAGGCGAGTTCGACGCGTTAATAGCGTGGCAAATTGGCAGGGGCAAGATATCCGCTGCATCGATTGGCAGCGCAAGCAACTGCCATATCAATCGCCACTGGTTTGGTCGGCTGGCGACGGCGCCGCGCCTCATCATATGCATGGATGCTGATCAAGCAGGGGACAAAGCAGCGTTAGAACTGGCGACGCTTTCTTCAGCCGTTCGGATTATTCAAGTTCCAATCGGTAAAGATTTTAATGAATTCTATCTGTCCGCCGGTAGGCAAGCTGTCGACAATTGGCTCACGAACGTTTAAGCAAAGTAGGGTAGTACAATAAAGATAGGAAGCAGGATCTTGCGACAGATGGATGTAGGAACGACGGACATCTATAATCCGCAGCGAACGCCGTTTGTGGGTCGAAACACGGAAATTGAGCAAATCACAAGCCAAATGATCGACCCTGCCTGTCGCCTGCTGACCCTCGTTGGCGCTGGCGGTGTCGGCAAAACACGCCTGGCGCTGCATCTCATCGCCCCGCTCCGAGATCGATTTGCGGACGGCATTTATGTCGTCGATTTGCAGACAAGCCAGACCGATGATGACCTAATAGCGGAAATTGCCAATACCACGAGCATCGCATTGTCAGGAGAGGAACCGCCTGCCGAGCAGCTCCGACGCTTCCTCGAAGATAAAAAGATGCTTCTTGTCCTCGACAACTTTGAGCAGGTACTTGAGTTCGGGTATCTGCTTGCGCAAATCCTTCGGCGAGCCCCCAGCGTCAAGCTGTTGGTGACTTCGCGCGAAGCGCTCAATCTCTCCGAAGAACGTCGGTACAATCTGTTGGGACTCGAACCGCCACAAAATCACCGAGGGCATAACCTGTCCGCAAACGATTCAGTGCGCCTTTTTGTGGAGCGCGCCCAGCGAGTGCGCAAGGATTTCTCGCTTGAAGACGAGAGGGAAGAGGTTGTCCGCATCTGCCAGCTTGTCGAGGGAATACCGTTGGCGCTTGAAATGGCAGCCGCCTGGGTGAATGCGCTGCCTTGCGCGACCATTGCCACCGAAATCCAGCACAACCTGAATTTTCTCCAGTCCCGCCTGCGCGACGTACCCGACCGTCATCGCAGCATGGAAGCGAACTTTGAGCAGTCCTGGCAGCGCTTATCCGAAGATGAACGCCGGGTCTTCATACGTCTGTCGGTCTTTCCAGGCGGTTTCGGACGAGAGGCAGCGCAGGCTGTTGCCGGTCTGTCGAACCCGATCCTCTCCGCCTTGTTGGATCAATCGCTCCTGCATTTCCAGCAGTCCGATCATTAT
>CAWFCF010000005.1:0-30964 GCA_963814185.1 uncultured Chloroflexia bacterium
ACCCCGTGCCGCCTTTGGGGTGCTCCGTATAGGCGCCACGTGCCGTGTTGACAGGCGCGAGGGGTGCCCGACTTTTAACTTGCGCTGCCGACGCGGAAAGAAGTAACCCTATGAGTCCGGAATAACCCCATGAGTCAAATTCGCAGGCGCGGATGGATGTCGGCACTGCTGGCGGCTTTTGCCGCCGTCGTACATTGGGGCTTTAGCGGATTCTCAAGGACAACCTACCCGTATGTTGAAAAGGAGCGCCCGTGTGTTCACCGCCGCGCCTTCTCTCGGCGCTCGCGTGCCCGTTGCAGCAATTCCCCGATGCGGGGACGGCGCGGATCATCGGCGGGGGCAGTCTGAAGAAACTGTACCATCCGCTCCGCAAGGCGAGGATGCTGCACGTCCGTCAGCACGTCTTGCACCAGCCTATGGGCGTGCATCCGGCCACTCCAAACGCTCGACCGCTTCGTGAAATCCTGGTATTTGCGCAAGCTCGTGAACCTCGGCGTCGACGGCTCCGCTGAAATAGCCGCCTTCACAGGTCTGCAACACATCCAGCCAGCTTCGATGCCCTGCCGGTTCTTCGGTGCTCGACAAAGGCTCCAGCCAGGCGTCGATGGCGGCGCGCTCCACATCCGTTTTGGCATCTGCACGTGCAAGCATCCCATACCAGATGCGGCGCAGTGTATCGGCATTCTCCGACGTCAGCGTCGGCAGTGTCGCCTCGATCACGCCCGTGTAGAAATCGCGGCGGTCATCTAAATCCTGCCCCCAGTTCAGCAGGTGCTGCTGGAAGCGCTTGGCGGCCGCCGCTGGCGACGTTTTTGCCAGCGCTCGCGCCACTACGTCATCCACGAGCTTTCGCTCCCGCTGCCCCATCTTCGTTGACCTCTTCCAGTTTTTGCAGCATCACGTTGAGCACCTCGGCGGGATCGAGACCCGCCGTCTTCAGTCCGTGCAAGATCGCTGACCAGAACGCTCGGTCCACCGGCGCTCCGCTCTCGGCTAATAGGCCCTTGAGGGTCTGCGGCGGCGGCGGGTAAAGATCGGCGAGCGCGTTCAACTCCTTCTGCACCGCCAGCGCGCCCCGGATGTCTTTGGCCGTGAGCGCCTTCTGAAACAGCAGCTCCAGCCGGGCACGTGCCAGACCGAGCGCTGCCTCGCGCTGCGTCTTGGCATGCCGTTTAATCTCTGCTTTGGCGCGCCGAATGTAGGTATCGACTGAGCGAGGATCAACCTTCCATTTTGACGCATATTGAAGAATAGCCGGGCGCGACGTACCGAGCAGCAGCAGGTTGTACACGTCGCTGATACGCTGTTCCATCTCGGCGTCGGTCGATTTGCCCACCGTCGTCTCCTGTCAACCTCCCAACCAACCGTCGCTCGCGGCGACTTGATCCCCTTCAGTGATCCCCTGCCGCTGGTGAGGCCGATCATCTCGGCGTGGGCCCTCCGTTTCCATCGCTTCACCGGCTGGGAGCTCCGTCACCACAGCTCCCAGCCGCCGGGCAGCCGCTATCAATTCCTGCTCACTGGCACAATCAGCACACAACTCCCCACACGCTATCACCACTCCGCAGTCATGGCACACTGCGCGCCGCCTGCCCTGCTTGAGTCGCTCCTTCGCACGCCCAATAAACGTCTCTATCGCCCGCCAGTTGTCGGTCTCGTCAGCCGTGCATAGGTCTGCACGCACCTCATCGTAAGGTCTGTCGAGCAAATTGGCCTTGGCAAGCCGCTCCAGGTAATGCTTTGCACGCTTCCTCGAGCGCCGATGCGCGCGATATACGCCGGCCTCTACCTCGGTCACGTCTGGATCAATGGCGAAATAGTTGGGGCCATGCTCCTTAAAGACGACCGTTTCCCCCTGTGCCAAGGCGTGCGCGGCGTTCTCCCGTGTCGCCGCAATCCGTGTGCCACTCTCCTGTAATTCGAGATACCGTCCGCCGCGTGCGCCACGCGCATCGGCGGTAAGTTTTTCCACCTGAGTGATGCTCTCCGCCCTAGCAAGCGTCGGTGTCCGCTTGATTCGGCGGTTCTCCGCCGCATAACGCCGTATCGTGCTGATGGACTTGCCATATTGCTCGGCCAAGAGCCGGTAACTGTATTCGCCGCTGTGCCGCTCCACCCGCTGTTCCAGCAGAATGTCCGCGAGTGGACGGTGCCTCAGATCCTCACAATCGATCTGAAACACCCCCCTCGCCTCAACGTCCAGCCAATGAGCCAGGTCAGCTTCCGAGGGCATGACATATCGCCGAGCCGGTCGACCACAGCCCCTATTTTTTACGGGTTGTGAGCAGGTGTTACTTGATATATGCGTGCGCTGCCCGGATACCTTGTCACAACCCGTGAAAATTCCTATCCCCTCACGGAGCGAGGCTTTAAGCGCGCTGCTCAACGCCTCACGCCCCACGACCCCCTTGCAAGCCTCCAGCGCCTGCTGCATGGTGAAGACGCTGCCCTCGTCCACCTGATGCAGACGCAGCATCAGCAGCATCTTGCAGAGGGATTCTCCAGGCTTGCCCGGGAAGGCTTGCAGCAGCGCTTCCACGGTTGAGACGTGCAGCGATGCTGCATCCGCCTCCCGCCTGCTCATGCTGAGCCTGAGCACGGCTGCGACCTGCTTCAACCCGTTCCAGCCGTCCTTGAAGCCAGGCGAGGTGCACCCGGCGAAACAGTGTAGCGCCTGTTTCTCCCGGCTCCACGCGGCGGAGGGGACTTGATCGTCGTGGAAAGGACAGTGGACAAGGTTGCTGTAGCCGTCAGCGCCGTAGCTCGTCACGCCCAGCCGCTGCTCGATCGGGCCCCGAGCGCGGATAGGGATGAGGCGACGGCGCTCGCAGGGTTGGGCTTGGCGACAGGGCGAACTCGTATGGGTTCGCCCTGTCGCCGATAGAAATCCATGAGGCGCTCCAGCCGATCGTCGCTAAGCGTCGGGATGACCGACCATTCGCCGCGCTCGAGGCTCCACGCTTGTTCACCCCAGCGTGTCGGTGCAACGACGACTAGAGCACCCTTGCCTCGCAGTTCACCATAGCCCTTGGCGGCGAGGGTCCGGGGAGCGTTCCTCCCAGGGGGCAGACGATAAAAGCGGTGGGTGCCGCCTGTCGGCGTCCGCTCCGTGTAGGTGTCGAGGAGGTCGGGAAACTCGACGACGAACGTGTCGTTGACTGACAGGTTCCCGTTCACGTCGATGTCCGCACAGATAATCCCGCTGACGTCGCCGCAGTAGATGCCGATCCCACCAAAGAGGCCCGCGTTGAGCCAGGCTTGCACTTCTTGTTCAGTGGGGAGGCGCTCGTGCTGGTAGGCACGGCACTTCGGGATCGCCGGCTCTTTCGCGCCGACAAGATGTTGTGCCTTCTCGCCTTTATAGACTTGTGCATGAATTCCATGAACGGGGATGAACGAGATTTCCGCCGCGCACAGCTCGCGGATGGTAGCCAGGAGTGCGGCGTCATATGGGGCCAGCGCCGAGGACGTGTTGCTCGGCCACCGCTGGCTGGGGGATTTCCAGGTGCTACTCCGCTGCTTGGAAGCAGCTAGAGGAGACGCATTAGGCGGTTCGTCCACATCGTGTTGTCCTCATCTCGCCTGCTGAGCGTACGCCCCAGGCGTATGGGTGCCGTTCAGGGCACCTGCCTTCGCCGATCATCGCTCACATTTGATCCCTTCGCTGCACATCCTCTTCCCATAGTCGCGGTGTTCCCAGCCAGAATGCCTTCACAAACCTGAACCCAGCGGCATAAATAAAAACACTGACGCCGAAATAACCCCCGGCGTCAGTGTCTATTCAAGCTTGTAGACCGTTTTTTTCGTGCCAATCTTACTGCCTTCGCTAAGAACAAACGTGCCACAAATGATCCGACGCTGTCAAGGGGGATCTTCGGCTGCGCGCATCCCAAGAGGACTTCGCAAAATTGATCGTCAGTGCGGGTGCGTTTATCGGCTGCCTGCTATCGCCATGTTCACAAGAACTGCTTTCGGGGCAAAATACGCTGAAGACCTGCGCTGGTGCGTTTTCCTCGAGGGCATCGCGACGATCCTGATACAATAGCGCATCCTCAGGTCGTACTCCGGTGGTATTTAACGTGTCAGGCGCATCAGTCGTCTCTCGGGTGCGCAGCCTCACAGACCGCCCAGCCGATCTCCGGGCGCAGCGCTTTGGTCATCGGATCTTGGGTGATCCCGACGAACCCGGCTGCAAACTCCATCTTGTAAGTCGCTTCCAGGCACTCCCAGGTGAACGGCGCAAACGATAACCCGCTGCCTGCTTCCTCTAACGTCAAGGAACCGCTTTGCTTGTCCGTCAAATGCGGACTGCGCAGGACGGTGGAGACCCACTCCAACTCGGCGCTCCACCGAACCGCATAGACATAAGGGAAGAAGTTGACCCACCACCCGCTCTTCCCATCCTCCGCTTTGTAGAGCTGTTGCCAGAACGACGGGCGGATCTGTCCTTCTGAGGTCCGCACCAGTTCTTCCAGGATCGGGACCAAGCCTTCCAGCCACCAGTCCAGACCAAAGGCATTCAAACGTTGGCTTCGCTCCAGAATCGAGCGCCAATCGGCGGGTGCGCCCTCCAGCGTGATCGTGGGGATGCCTTCCGTTCTGCTTCGGGACGCGACGCCCCACGTCGGTACAATGTACTTAAAATAGGCCTGAAACGCGTCCATCATGCTGACGCCAAAAGCCAGCTCGTCCACCGGGCCGCTCGTCGAGTACGTCCGCGTCAGCAGGTCGGCAATGTCTCCTTGGAGCCGCGCTTTCATCTGGCGGCTAAAATCGGCGACCACCCCTGCCCAGTCGTTCTCCGGCGCGCCTTTCCGGAAATTGGACCGGACCACCTCAAGCCGCTGCTTGCCCTCATGCTGCACAAACTGATGCCGCAAGGTCTCGCGGTTTTGATTCACATGCTGGGCGAAGCCCTGACAAATCAGCAACCAGACGTGATCGGGCCGATCACCAGCGGATAGCAGCATTTGAATGCCCTCTTTACCACATCTACGAAGGCGTGTCCCTTGGAGACAGCAAGCCCCTTGCCCGGATCCGAGCACGCCTCAAGCGCGCTGCCGACAAGGTGCTCGATGCTCGTTCGATACGGGATCGGGTTGAGCAGTTCGTCCGCGACGGACACGTCACTCACGTTGAATGTGACGTGCTGAACGGGTCTTGCCGGGGAGATGTGTGGATCGGCCACGAGCTTTTGTCCTCTCTCTTTCGGTCCATTATAGGCCGCTGTCGGCAGGTGGGCTGCCCCGGTCAGAAGCCTTGTGCCATACCGACACAGCCGAACACGACCGGAGTGTCGACTTCGGCTGATCGCTGTTTCTGGGGTTCAGTTTGGCGTGCAGACCGACAGCGCTACGCGCACGGTGCTATCGGGATGCCCTGCTCTCGCCACTCGTCCAGGACGAGATAGCGCATGTTGATCGGCTGCCCGTAGACATCACCGACGATCCGTTTGACGGTTCGATCCAGACGGCCCGCTAGCATCTTCGCGGCGTAAGGATTGCGCACGACCACCACAATTGTGGTCGTCTCCGGCTCGAAATCGACCAGGGTCGCACCACGCAGCCAAGCCTCGAACGAGACGCGGTCAAACTGACATTCTAGTTGGTGAAACGCAGCGTCCCAAGCGTCCAGAACCGTCGCTGCTGCCCCGCCAAAGCCGTTCCAGGGCGTTTGCACGCGCTCACAGGCTTGTAGGGCAGGAGTGGCCTGCTGAGGCTCGCAGAACGGCTGCCGCTCGCCGTCTCGACCGGTCAGGACGAAATCGGGCCAGGTCACCCTGGTCTGGGTTTCCGCGTCTGCCTCTGCTTCGTTGGCAAGCGCTTTGAGCACGTAATTCCAGCTTCGTCCACGACTGGCGCAGCGATCCAGCACCCCCCCTACCCGGCTGGCTCCCAGCCTTGCGAGCTGCTGGCGCAGCGGTGCTTGGAGGCTGGTCTTTAGATGACCAAAGCGATCCTCGAAGGCACGGAAAATGTCGAGATCGGAATCCTCGTCCGGGTGGTGGGCGGGAGTCGATTGAGATCGATCTTCTGATGATTTCTCTTGGGTGTAAGTCTTTGTATCTAGATCAGAAGAAGGCGCGCATTGTTCGGCATTCATTCCCGACTCTGCGCAGGGTTCATCCTCGACAATGTTGAGGATCGATCCTTGACATTGTGCAGGATCGCCCTGCCCCAGCAGGCGCTCCAGCGCCGCTAGAAACTGGGTCTGGTGGAGGCGGTAGTGCAGCGTGGGCGCGCCGGTGCGCCTGACCTTCTTGAGCACGGTCTCGATCCCCAACTGTCGCAGCGTAAGCTGCGGGGAACGGACGCGGGGATCGCCGTTGACGATCCGCCGCACCTGGGCCTCGCTCAGCCCGGTCTCGGCGCGCCAGTCGGCGTAGGACTTGTAGAACCAGCCCTCGGGGTCCTGGGTACGCTCGGACCAGTAGAGGATTTGGCTGAGCAGGATAGCGGCATGGTGGTCGCCGTTGAACAGGCGGACAAAGGCGGTCGGGCACAAGACCAGCGTCTTGTCGCCGTAGCTTTCGCCCAGCAGCGCGAACACGTGCTTGCGGAAACTCGGTTGTGGAAGTGCCATAACAGCATCCTTCGGGTAGAGAAAGATCGACGCTCAGAGACGGTGCTGGCTCCGACCAGCCCGATGCGATTGAGCACCCTTATGCCATACAGGAGGAAGACAAATCAAACTCTAATACGCGAGGGGCTTGCCAAGATGAGGCACTTGGGTTACTATCGTAGGTAGTAAGCAAAAGCCTGAGGGCGGTCTTTCTCGCCCCTGCGGGCATATATCTGAGACCTGTATGGGCGTGGGAGACTTCATCTGCTTGGCGGCGAGGAAGTCTCTTTTCGCGTTTTAAGGGTACTGCACACGTTGGTGTCCGCTTGCGACACCGCTGCACATCTCTACTTACATCGCATTCTCCTGAATAAAAAAGCACCGGACTGCCGTCGGGTGCTTTTCTTTGGGAAAGAAGGGCGAGAACGGCACTGACGAACCGGTGATCGATGGTGTACCGACTTCATCAGTGCTTCAACTATACCCGGATCACGGCGATCTAAGCAAGCCGTTTGATCCGCCCTACCCGGCTGCCTCAGCGTCCTGCACCAGCACCCGCAGCAGATAGGCTTCGAGCGACTGCCGATGCTGGCGCGCCAATGCCTTCAGCGCCTGGTATAGCTCCGCATCCAGCGTCAGCGTCAGTTCCACTGGCGGTTCCGGCTCCTGGCGCAGGTCGTCCAAGCGCTGCTTGAGATTGGACTTCTTCACGTCAGACCTGCTGCAGCTTCAGCACGGCAGCCGCCATCGAGAGCTGCCCGGCGCCGTTGAGGTCAAACAGCGCGATGCTGCGGGTGTGTGGGAACATCGAGGGCGTCAGCAGCAGCCGGTCGGGATACCACTGGCGTATCCAGCTTTCGACGTAGAGCCAGCCGCCGCCCGCCTCGACGAGGGCGTCGGTGCCCGCTGCCCACAGCGGATCGAGCTTGTTGGCGGCGACCCACTCGGCGTAGCGCTCGCAGTTGGACAGGATCGCTGGCTCGATGCTGACGTTCTTGCCCGACACCCGGAGGGTTGCATTTTCCTCCGAAGGACTGGCGACGTAGCGGCGCAGGTAGCTGTCGATATGCGCGGTGGTGAGGTGGGTCGCGCCGGGGACGGTCTGCATGACTTCCGCGAGGATGGGCTTGAGCAGGTTGTGGATCACCCCTGCCCGATCGTCGGTGGCGTGGGCGATGGCATCGGGGTTGAGGTTGCCGTCGAAAATCTGGTAAGTGTCGCCCGTGCCCGCCCCGAGGTCGAGCACCGCCACCCGCCCCGCCAGCAAATCGGCGCCGGACTGGTCCAGCAGCTCAACCGGATCGCCGGAACGGTCAAAGCGATAGGCGGCGAAGGCCCCTGCCCCCTCCGGCACCACGATCACGCGCAGGATGTGATACTCGCGGGGTTTCTTGTCGCGCCGAAGCTGAAGGTGCCAAACGCCGTCGTGCTTGCCGCTCTCGCCCGCGAGGATCGACTTCTTGATTTGCGGACCGACTTCATTCAGCAGACCGGGCGGCGCGGGCACGATCAGCGTGAGGTCGCTGCCGGATTTGACGTTCAGACAGGCGATGTTGACCAGCATCAGGAACAGGTGCATGTTGCCGCCGTAGCGCCGGGCGGTGTTCTGGTGCAGGTCAATCGGGGCGTCGGTCAGGTTCCAGATGCCGTCGCCGTAGCCGTAGCGCTGCCCCATGAAGTCGGCGTACTCGGCGATATTCTGCCCCCCGAGGTCGGTAGCCAATTTCGCGCCGGTGACGCGAGCGCGGGCGTGCGGGATGCCGTGGGACTTGAGCTTGCCGCCGACCAGTCGATAGCAGGCTGCCCAGCCGTTGCCCGCGTCGCTGCTGATGAAGTTCTCGTCCAGAAGCGCCGTGTTCTGCGCCATCATGTGTCCTTTCCGCGCTAATCGAAGAAGCCGCTGGCGAGTCCCTTCATCGAGTTGAGGAAGTTCTTGGCAACGGTCTCGGCGCTGGCTTTGCTGCCGCTCGTGACTTTGACACCACCAATGTTCTGTTGCTTGCGCCGAGTCCTTGGTTGAGGAACCGATTCGGTGCTTATTTTGGACTTGTGAGTGCCAGCAACGGCTGTTGCGAAGCCTACAGCGCCATTTCCCGCGACTGAACCCTGTCCTATCAGGGCGGCGCTGATGGCGCTCGCGCTCATGAGTTCCCCCGTCTGCTCGTAACAAGTGTAAACTGCTTCCAAGAGCGCGATGATGGCTTGCTTACGTCGTCCATGCTTGGCAGCCAACAGCCGTGCTGCCTCAAGCGCTTTGCGCTCTGCCGGGTCGCTCACGTCGAAGTAAAGTGTCACCGTCGAGCCGGTGCCATTGCTGCCCTTCCGTGCTTTCGCCTTCGTCTGACGTGCCATTATCCCGCCTTTTGCCGTTATACTGGGTGTTGTTTTATAATAGTGTATACCATAAATACGGAAACTCCGAATTTCGTAGGGAATTCGTGAATTCGGAAATAAAAAACCGGAAATCGGAATCGGAAATACAAAGGGCGCAAAGTGAAAACCGGTGAAGCAGCGCACATGCTCGGCATCGATCCCAAAACCATCGTCAACTGGATTAACAACCCGGCGCTGTCGAAATACTTCAGCCCGACGGCGCGCAAAGAAGATGGCTTGAAACAGCGGCTGCTCACCGATAATGATGTGGCTATCCTCAACACCGTCCGCCATGCCAGCGCAGGTGGACGGGCAAACTGGACGGAGATCGCCGACATTGTCGAAAGTGGCAACTTGGAGCGCGATATTCCGCAAAACGCGGGCTTCAACGACACACGAATGGTGCCAGAGCCGCAGGCGCGTGAGTCCGTGCGCGCCGCAGCGACACTTGCTGAGCGCGACCAGCTCCTCACGTTCGTCGATGATTTAAAAGCGCAGATCGCGCAGTTAGAGAAGGGGAGGGCAGAAGACAGGCAGACACTGATCGATATGAACGGACAACTGCAGCGCGCCCTGCTGCTAGTCGAGCTGTACGAGCAGGGCAGGCTCAAGCCGAAAGAGTAGGACACGGGCAGAGAGGAAGGCGCAAAATGCACATAGACTTTCCCATCATCTCCCTTTGCGCATGGCTAGACACCGAAGGCTCTGGCTTGAAGGTGGGATCGCAGACTGGCAAGACAACTACAACTCAGACGATCTGTTGCAGTTGATGGCTGCGCTGCTTGAGACGCTGGGCGATGTACAATAAAGGTGGGGCATACTGCGAGGAAACTGCCATGACCTTAACCGATGTCATCAAAGCCGTCGATGATCTATCTCCTGAAGAACTGCGCCGGTTGCGCAGCTACATTGACCAGCGCGAACAGCAGATCGCGCCGTCGGTCGTATTGACCCCCGACGAGCGGATTCGCATGATAAACGAAGCCGTCGCCGTGATCCGCGAGGGCATGACGCAGTCCGAACTTGACCAGATGACCGCTGCCATGAACGAGGAATATGTCGAACCCTGGGATGAAGCTGAGTGGCGCGAGTGATTTACGTCTTGGATACCAATGTGCTCTCCGACCGCATAAACGGCGTGCAGATCATCGAGCAGAAGCTCAATGTGGCTATCCAAGCGGGCGACCGGATGTGTTTATGCCAGGCGGTTCATTATGAAGTGTTTCGCGGGCTGCTGCGGACGAACGCGACCCGCAAACAGCAGTTCTTTGAGGAGAAGCTTGTTCCGGCGCTGGAGTGGGTAGTCTTGATCGATGAGGATTGGCGGCAGGCGGCGCGCTTCTGGGCGCTGGCGACCACATCTGGCAAGCAGCTTTCCGACGTTGACCTGCTGATCGCGGCGGTGGCTGCACGGCTGAACGCCGTGATCGTCAGCAGCGATGAAGATTTTGACGCGCTGCCGGTGCTGCGTGAAGACTGGCGCGAGGGCAGGCCATGAGCCAATCAGCTGATATCCACGTCTCACTGATTCTGTATACCCATTGATGGGTTGTTCCCAAGCGTGCGAAAGCAGGCGTGCATGACAGAAGGGGTTTTTATCGCGACGCTGGGCGCGGAGCCTCAAGTGGTCACGCTGGCGCTGGATGCTTTGCTGAGTCAGACGCTGCCGATTACCCGGGTGGTGGTCGTCCATACCGATGTCAATCGCGAGCCGATCCACAGCGCGGTGCAGGTGCTGCGTCAGGTCTTCCTCAGCGAGCGCGACTACGGCAGTTTGCTGTTCAACCTGCATCAGCTCGCCGGGGAACGCGGCCCGCTGCCCGATGTAGATACGCCGGAGCAGGTGCAAATGGCTTTCCAGAGTCTGTATGCGCTGCTGCGGCATCACAAACAGTCCGGGCGTGCCGTGCATCTATGCATCGCGGGCGGACGCAAAACGCTGACTTTGGCAGCGCTGCTGGCGGCTCAGTCGGCTTTAACCCGCGAAGACGGCCTCTGGCATCTGGTCAGCGCTGCACCGCTGTTGGCGAGCCGCGCGCTCCATGCGCCAGAAGGACAGACTCCCCGCCTGATCGCGCTGCCGCTGCTGCGTGACCCGGATGACCGAGATCGCGCGCGCCAACTCTATACCTTGCTCTCACGGGCGGAGCGCCAGGCACTCGATCTGCTGCTGGCGGAAGGCTACTCCAATGCCCAGATCGCTGCCCGGCTGGGGAAAAGCCCTCGGACGATTGCCAATCAACTGACCGGAATCTATCGCAAAACGCAGGAAGTTTTCGAGATGGCCGCACCGCCGGACCGCAGCGCGGTGATCGCCCTGTTGGGAAGATATTCCTAAAAACTTGTGAATACTGTCGACTATTCTGTTTCGCTCGATGGTTGTAAGCTATGCTAATAACGCCGTAAATCTTCAACGCGAAAGGCGGCTGAAGCAGACAGCCCGAGGGGGGAAGAGCTTGAGTTCAACAGCAGTCATCACAGCGCTGGCTGGGCTTCTGCATGACATTGGCAAGTTCTGGCAGCGCGCCGAAAGCGATAAAATCCATCCGGACTTCCGAGATTTCGGAAAAGACGATTACGGAGCCAACGGCGCACATGCCACCTTCAGCGCGGCCTTTGTGCAGCAGGTGGTGCCGGAGCGCTGGCGCGAGGCGGTCATGGGCGGTGCGCTCTGGCATCACAATCCGCGCGATCCCCAGGCGCGCCTGATCGCACTGGCGGACCGGTTGGCGGCAGGCGTCGACCGCACCAAGGCGGAGGTTCCCT
Source organism: uncultured Chloroflexia bacterium (assembly GCA_963814185.1). Lineage (GTDB taxonomy): Bacteria > Chloroflexota > Anaerolineae > Aggregatilineales > Phototrophicaceae > Flexifilum. Next base: position 11,701 of record CAWFCF010000005.1, read on the forward strand.
CGAATCCACCGCAGCAACTGCTGTCAATCTTCAGCCGTCTGGGCGAGTCCACGGGCAGGGTATTCGTGCCGCTGCGGGAGCTTGCGCTGACAGAAGATGCGCTGATGCCGAATCCGGAGGCGCTGGCGAAACCGCAGGCCGCCTATGCCGTTCTGTGGGCGTCCTTTCGCCGCGAAGCGGAAGGTCTGGCGAATGTTGAGTCGCTCGATGCTTATCTGGAAGGGATGCTGGCGCTGTTTCAGCGCTTTACCTGGTGCATTCCCTCAGCCTACTACGGCAGCGACCCAGATATTTCCCTCTATGACCACAGCCGCACGGTGGCCGCGCTGGCCGCCTGTCTGTCCACGCTGGACGATGACGCCATCAGTGTGCTGCTCACCAAGACGGGCGATCAGCCGGTGGTCACGTTTATTGAGGGCGATCTGTCTGGCATTCAGCGCTTCCTGTACACCATACCCGCGCGCGGGGCGGCCAAACAACTGCGTGCTCGGTCGCTCTACCTGCAAATGCTGACCGATGCGGCAGCCCGGTGGCTGCTGCGTCACGCCGGGATGCCTGCCGTCAATCTGATCTATTCGGGCGGCGGGCGCTTCTTCGCGCTGCTGCCTTACGTTGACGATGGAGACGAGTCGCTGGCGGAAGCGCAGCGTACCTTCGACCGGCTGCTGCTGAAGCATCACGACGGCGATCTCTATCTGTCAATGGGGTGGGCGCACTTAGCCGCCCAGGATTTCACCAGCCCAGACCGCTTCTCGACCTGCTGGCACGCGGTCACGGCCGCGACGGGGGCGGTCAAGCGGGCGCGCTATGGACAACTGCCTGACGACGAGCTGTTCGAGAGCGTCTTTGAACCCCGGATGCAGGGGGAACATGACGAACTGTGGTTGCGCCGCAGCGAACGCGACGAGATTGACGAGGATCAGGACGCCGCGCGCGGTGCGGCCTCCGCTTTCGGCCAGTCGCTCGAAGCGCTCTCGCGTCGGCTGGCACAGGCGGACTATCTACTAGTCAGCATCGTAGCGCCGACGCCTGGACCACCCGCTGGCTATGACGCGGCGCTGCGCGAGCTGGGTCTGGAGGTGCAGCCGGTCCGTAGCGAGGAGTTCGGTCACCAGTGGCGCAGTGGACCGCCCGCGTCCGAGGTCGACTATGCCTTGCTGCAGGGTCTGCGCAGAGCGCCAGAGGAGCGCGATCTCACGTTTGTGCGCCATCAGTGGAGCTGTCCCGTCGTCGGTGCGCTGCGTTTCACCGTCAACGTGACGCCTATGCTCAACGAAGGGCATCAGCCTGCCACATTCGATGACCTGCAGAAGGCCGCCTCGGGAGAGGGCGCGATCAAGCGGCTGGGGGTGCTGCGCATGGATGTGGATGACCTCGGCGCGATCTTCGCCGAAGGTTTTCGCAATCCCCAGACACAGACCTCGCGCGCCTCGCTGGCGCGTGTCGCCAGCCTGAGCTTCGCGCTCAGCCTGTTTTTTGAGGGCTGGGTGGGCGAGCTGTGCGCCCGCATCAACCGCGAGGTGGTGGTCGACATTCCCTCCGAGGAGGGAGGGCACGTTGACCGCGTGGAGGCGGTCTATGCGGTCTATTCCGGCGGCGACGACCTGTTCATCGTCGGGCGCTGGGATGTGCTGCCCAAGCTGGCCTACGCCATCCACAGCGATCTGACCCGCTACGCTGCGGGCACGGACAGGCTGCACCTGAGCGCGGGGATCACGCTCCATGGAGGCAAGTATCCGCTCTATCAAGCAGCGGAAGAGGCGAGGGAAGCGCTGGACAGCGCCAAGGCTCAGGAGGGCAAGAATGCGGTGTGTTTCCTCGGGCGTTCGTTGCAGTGGGCGCAGTGGGACGAACTAACGGCAGTGCGCGATGAGCTGCATACATTGGTGTCAGTCAACAACGCACCGCGAGCGATTTTGCAGTCATTGCTTCAACTTTACGACGATTATGACCACGCCTTGCGCGCGGCGACGCCCAATAAGGCGGGGGAAGCCCAAATTCTCTGGGGGCCTGGCAGTGGCGCAGTGCCTATCAATTTGCGCGCTTGGCCGAACGCAGCAATGACAACCGCGATGCGGTCGAGGCGCTCTACGACCGGCTGCGGCAGTCGAATTTTAACGGGATCATCACCATGGGTCTGGCGGCGCGCTGGGTCGAGGCGCTCATCCGCGCGGTCGAAACGCCTAGGCATAAGGAGGGAACATAGCGAATGGGACATAGCAGATCATATCAGCAGGGCAGCGCACCGCCCTTTCCGGCGATCAGCGATGCCGACCTCAGCACCATCATCACAGGCGACCCGATCGCCAGCGCGAAGCTGACCGATCAGTGGGGCGAGCAGATAGGCAAGGCATCGGCGCGCGTAGCGGCCTCGCAAATCCGTAACGTGTTCAGCAAAGTACGCCAGATCGAGATGTACTGGTCAACTGAAGTGCCGGTCGACAACGCCGGGATGCGTGAATTGATCTTGCTGAAGCCCAAATTACGCTATCAGACAGCCCGTAAGAACGAGTTGGAGGACCTGGCGCTGCTGCTGATTCGCGCCATCGATCAGGTCGAAAACCGGGAACAGTTTCAGCGCTTTGCAGACTTTTTCGAGGCGATTCTCGCTTATCACAAAGCGGCGGGAGGCAAATAGATATGATGACACTACAGCTTTACGGGCGGGTTTTTATTCGGGGTCTGATTTCCGTCAAAACCGGTCTGCGCATTGGCGGCTCCAGCGGCTCCTTTTCGATAGGTGGCAACGACAATCCGGTCATCAAGCACATGCTCACCAACGAGCCGTACATCCCGGGCTCGTCTCTGCGTGGCAAGATGCGCTCATTGACCGAGAAATACACTGGCGCGCCGCTCAAAGGCAGTGCGCCACACCGTATGCACACGGCATCGACCGAAGAGGAATACGCCGCATCGCCCATCGCCAATATCTACGGCGTGTCAGCGGAAGGGGTGGGACTGCCGACCCGGTTGATTGTGCGCGACGTGATGCTCACCCCAGAGTCGCGCGACCGGCTGCTGCGGGCGCGCACGGACACGTTGTTCACCGAGCTGAAGGCGGAAGTCACCATCGACCGCATCACGTCACAGGCAACTCCCCGCACGATGGAGCGGGTGCCCGCAGGCGTTGACTTCGGGCCAATGGAACTGGTCTACAGCGTCTATCAGGTGCAGGACATCGACTGGTTCGCCACCGTGCTCGACGGCATGGCACTGCTGGAAGACGACTACCTCGGCGGCGGCGGATCGCGCGGGAGCGGCAAGATTGAATTTCACGACCTGACAGTGACCCTCAAGAGCAGAGCCCGGTACCGCGAGCCGCATCAGCTCGGGACGGTGGCGACATTGCCGGAACTGAGCGGCGCGCTCGAAGAAATCCAGACGCTGATGCGCGAAGACATGAGGCTCTAAATGGCGCTTCAGGCCTGGAAACTTATGCCGCGCGGCGGACTGCATCTGGGCCGAGAAGGGCTGGAGCAGGAGACCAGCGCCGAAAGTTTCCCTTCCGACTCGCTGTTTGCCGCGCTGGTCGCGCAGGCGGCTCAGTTGTACGGGGCGCAGGGAGCCGCTGACCTGCTGGCGGCATTCGAGGGTGAACCGCCGTTTCGGCTGTCGTCCCTGTTTCCCGTCCTCGGCGACCTGCCGCTGCTGCCGCGCCCGTTCGTGCGTCCGTCTGCATCCGTGAACGATTCACCGGAACCGGTGACCTCGCGCAAGCGTCTTAAAAAGCTGGCTTATGTATCGCCAGCGGTGTTCGCCGACCTGCTCGAGGGGAAAACTTTGGGACAACTCCTGGCGAAGGGCGTTTCACTGCATGAGGAACGGGTGCTGGTAGCGCAGCGCGAGACTGCGCTCCTGCCCGCTTGGTTGCAGAGCCTGGCGCCCCTCGTGCGCGCGGGCAGCCCGCTGTGGAACACCGACACAGTGCCGCGCGTGACCATCGACCGCATCAGCAGCGCCAGCAGTATTTACCGGGTGGGGCGGACGACCTTCGCTGAGTCGTGCGGTCTTTGGCTGCTGGCGGATGTTCTTTCGGGCGGTGACCTCCTCGAGGAACTGCTCACGCAGTTGGGGGATGTCGGCATTGGCGGGGAGCGCAGTGCCGGTTACGGTGGTTTTACGATCACGTCGATGTCCCCGCCCGCTATCACGCTGTGGGACGGTCAAGCGTCTGCAGTCACGCTGTCACGCTACAACCCGACCCAGGAAGAAATTCAGGCAGGGGTGCTCAAGGGCGCGTCCTACGATCTGGTCGATGTCGGTGGCTGGATGCAAGCACCGGGGCCGCCGCCCAGCGCCGCCAGCGCGTGCGCATGGTCGAAGCGGGGGCATTTCTGAATACCGCCCACCTGACGGCACTGCACGGACGGCTGGTGGACGTTCGCCCACAGTATGAACAACCGGGCGCCCCCGATCATCCAGTGATTCGCAGCGGCATCCCGCTGTGCGTAGGCACATGAGGAAGGCGAACGATGCTCAAGCTGCGTCCTGAAATCTGGCGGGTCACTCTGGAAACGCTGGCGCCACTGCACATCGGCACCGGCGACGTTCTGCGGAGAGACTATGACTTCGCGGTGCGCGCAGGCAGGACCTGGGTCGTCAATGACGATGCCCTGGCGGAACTGCTCTATGGTTACAACGAGTTTGAGAATCTGGTCGCGGGTGCGCCGCTGAGCGACCTGCTGTCCGAGGACGATTACCGATCGGACAGCGCGTTGTTCCGCTACGTGATGGACGGCGAACCCAGTGCCCAGAGCGCCAATGCCGAGGTACACGAACAGATCAAAGATGTGTGGGATCGACCCTATATCCCTGGCTCGTCGTTGAAAGGCGCGCTACGGACCGCACTGTTTTACGCTCTGTTTGAGGTTAGCCAGATGACGTGGAACGTGGACGTTCTGGGCAGAAATGCGAAAAGCGCTGCCACTCCACTCGAACAGCAGGCACTAGGCCGCAATCCAAATACAGATCTGATGCGAGTGCTGCAGGTCAGCGACAGCTCAGCAGATGAGGCACGGCGGCTGCGCGTGCTGAATGTGATCGCAACCAAAACGGCGGATGGCGGCGATGACGCCGCCCCCATCACTATCGAGGCCGTGCCCGCCGGCGTCACCTTCACGGCATCGGTCACGCTCGATCAGTATCTGTTAAGCAAAGCAACCGACTTGGTATGGTCGGATGATCAGACTCGCTGGGTGCAGCGTTTGCCCAGGGCAGTGTCCTCCTGGACGACACGACGACTGGAGGCAGAATGGACGCGCGACCGCACGGGGCAGTGGAAGAAGCAGTTTATCGAAATTGCCGAGCGCCTCACGAACCTGGAGCCAACTCAGTGCATCTTACAGCTTGGCTGGGGCGGCGGTTGGGACAGCAAGACCCTCGGCGATCACCTGACAAAAAAACAGCCCGAATTCAAGCGATTGGTAGATAGGTATCATATGATTCGCCAAGGCGAGTTCAGACAGGGCGAGCGCTTTCCTAAGACGCGGCGCGTCTACCGCAGTGGCGATCCGGCGCGGGTGCGCGGCGAACTGGGCTGGGTGCTGCTAACTTGGGAGCAGATCGAATGAAAGCGGTCTTTCTCGCCAATATCGGGAACAGCGATCTGGAAGTGGACAGGTCGCTCCTTCCGCAGGCTAATATGAAACCGCGAGAGATTGGAGAAGCCGCCAAGTCCGACTTTGCGCGTTACAAGGCGTCCATCCAACTTCCACTCTTGACACCAGCGCTGGACTATGTGAGGGCGCAAGAACAGTGCGAACTTTCCGACATCCATCTCTATCTGTTCACGTCGAATCAAGACAAGACCTTGGTTGATGAGGACAACTGGCTGAAAGATACCCATCCGGTTGGAGAAGTAATTCAGCTTTACTGCAATCAGGTGCTGCACCTCCCCAAGAAACAGGTGACCCTCGCCGCCATCGAGGGCAATCCCGCTGATTACGCCAACGCGCTGGAGTTTCATCAGCGCGAGCTGGCAAAACTGGCTTCCGATCTCCCAGATGAAATCCCGGTATATCTGGAAGTATCCGGCGGCACCCCAGCTATGACCGCCATGCTGATCGTGATGGGCGCGGAGGTCTTTGGTGACCGCGTGACGACCCTCTACGTCGACCGGGGAAGCACCAAAGCTACCGAAGTGAGCGTGGCGCAGTCTCTTTTTGCCCGGAAGGCGCGCGAGGCGATGCGCAGCCAGCTTCGGCTGCACGCCTACAGCGCAGCACAGCGGACGCTGGAGGACAGCGGCAGCGTCATCAGTCGTGACGAGGGCCGACGCGAACTGATTCGCCGCCTGCTGGGTTATGCCGACCGTCGGCTGGCTTTTGATTTCAAGCGCGCCGTCCAGGAGCTGAGCGCGGCGCACGCCACCGGTGCCATGCAGGCGCAGATGACGCATTGGGTGCGTGAGCTGGAGACGGGCAGCACCCAGAAAAACCTGGAAGAACTGATCCACAGCGCCGCGATCAAAGCGGAGCAGGGCGAATTCGCCGACCTGACGCAGCGCCTGTTTCGCTTTCAGGAAGCCATCCTTCGACACATGGCGATGGAGGCAGGAGTTCATTTCGGAGACAGCCCGGCGTATCTTAGCGACTCGTGGTTGAAGAGTCAGACCGGACTGCTGGACTATCTGGCGCAGTACCGGCGCAAGCCAGATGGTGAAGTCCTGCCGCCTGGACAGCCCGCTATATCCGTCGATGCCAGCCGAACCCTGAACCGCTACAGCTTGGGGGCGATGGTTGAATATTTCGCGCAGGTCGGCTCGCGGAGAGACTGGCAGCCGGTACTGGATCAAATCTTTCGTCTATCACGCGCTGCCGATCTGCGCAACCGGGGTATCGCCGGGCACGGCTTTGATGGGATCAGCCGGGGCGACCTGGAATCCGCTTATGGGGACTCCATCGAAGCGCTGCTGGAGAACCTGCGCTCCATTTTCACCAACGTCTTCGGACAGCCGCCCGGCGACAGTCCCTACGCCAGGCTCAACGAAATGGTCGAGCAGTTGCTGGGCGATGCGCCATGACCGACGTGCCCGATCTCACCGCCGTCGTGGTCACCGTGCGCCCGACGAAGCCCGCCGTGCTGCCGGGACATCTGGGTCGCGCCGTTCAGGCTGCCTGTTATCGCTGGCTGGCGTCGGTGGATGAGGCGCTGGCCGTGCGCTGGCACGACGCCGAGGGCGTGAAGCCCTATACCTGCTCGACGCTGTTCGGAGGCAAGCGCTTGGGCGAAAACACCCGCGCCGTTGACCCGGAGCATACTTCCTGGTTTCGGCTGACGGGTCTTTCGCCGGACATCAGCGCGGCGCTGCTGCAAATTGCCGCTGCTCCGCCGCCGGAAGTGGAACTGGAGGGTGTGGCTTTCACCGTCGAACGCCTCACGACCGATGCGGCGGGGCATCCTTGGGCGGGGGCGGCCAGCAGTGAAGCGCTGGCTGCCCCGTACCTGATGGCGCGCTCCAAAGCGCCGCGCCGGGTCATGCTGGAACTGACCACCGCCACCAGCTTCAAGCACCATGATCGAACGATGCCGCTGCCGCTGCCCGATCTGGTCTTCGGCAGCCTGTGCGACCACTGGAACGCCTTCAGCCCGGTCGCGCTGAGCGCGGAGGTGCGGGCTTACTGTGAGAGCAGCGTAGGGATCAGCCGCTTTGAGCTGCGCTCGTCGGCGATTCCCTCCAATGACGGCGGCTTGCAGATCGGCTCCATCGGGACGGTGACCTACAATGCCCTCCACTATGATCGGTACTGGATGTCGGTGCTGGGGCTGCTGGCGGAGTATGCGTTCTATGCCGGGATCGGGCGAGGCACGACCGCCGGACTGGGGCAGTCCCGGCAGATCAGCCGTCGCGAACGGTAGCCGACCATGCCGCCGCTGTATATCGTGGAACAGGGCGCGAAATTGACCGTCAATGGCCGTCGGCTGGTGGTCGAGAAGGACGACGAAAAGCTGCTGCAAGTCCCCTTTGCCCATACGTCCTCCGTCATCCTGTTTGGCAATATCGCCATCACCACACCAGCGATGAAACGGCTGATGGACGCCAGCATTGACGTTATCTTTTTATCACAGGGGGGTGATTATCAAGGGCGGCTGGTTGGGCCGTTGAGTAAGTTCGGTCAGCTTCGCCAAGATCAGTACGAACTGCTGCGTGATGGAGCGTTTCGCCTGAGCGCCGCTCAACGGATTGTCGCTGGCAAATGCCAGAACATGCGTACGCTGCTTCAGCGCTATAACGGCGATTTGCAGCTTGCGGCGTTGACGGAGGTGATCGCCAGCCTGAAGCGGTTTATCGAACGGACCGGGCGCACGACCCAATTATCCGCGCTGCTGGGGGTGGAGGGTGCAGCATCGTCAGCCTACTTTCGCGGCTTTCGGCTTTTGCTCAAGCATGGCTGGCGCTTTGAAGAGCGCAACCGCCGCCCGCCCAAAGACCCGGTCAACGTGCTGCTCAGCTTTGGCTATACGCTGCTGACGCGCGACCTGGAAGGGATGATTGGTCTGGTGGGGCTTGATCCCTATCTGGGCGTGCTGCACACAACCGAATACGGACGCCCATCGCTCGCGCTTGATCTGGTCGAAGAATTCCGCGCCATCATCGTCGATTTGGTCGTGCTGTGGTGTTTGAACAGTCAGCAGATCACCTCAGACGAGTTTCGCGTCGGCGCAGCCGGGGAACGGCCGATTCTGATGAGCGACAGCGCCAAGCGCAAGTTCATCGCCGCCTATGAGCAGCGGCTGGCACTGACCATCACCCACCCCGTGACGGGCGAGAAGATGATCTACCGGCGGGCGTTCGAAATCCAGACCCGCTTCATGGCGCGTTGTTTCCGGGAAAAGAACCCGGGTTACACACCCTTTGTGGTGCGCCCATGAATTTCTTTCTGATCGCCTACGATATTCCGGATGACAAGCGGCGCAACCGGGCTGCCGACATTCTCCAGGATTACGGGCAGCGGGTGCAGTACAGCGTGTTTGAGGTCTGGTTGAGCGCGGCACACGAGGCAGAACTGCGCGCTCGCCTCGAAGAAGTGATCGTGGAAGCGGAGGACAGCGTACGGCTTTACCAGCTCTGCGCGAACTGCCAAACCAAAGTCATTTGCCTGGGTACCGGCGGCACCCCCAAACCCCCCGCAGCGATCATTCTCTGAACCGACGAACCCCCCTCTTAAAACGGGTCTTAAACACCACGCCCGACCGGAGGGGGTTCGTAACGCGGGTTTGGTGCCCTGAGAGAAGAAAGTTTGGAGTATGCCGAAATATGCCCCAAAATACGGCTGCGAGGATAACGACATAAGAAATCGTTCATCTGGGTTCGCTCAAAGGAGGTAACATAAGGGGTAGGAATCAGGCTCATGCCCGACAGGGCATTACGACGCACGACGTACCGAGCGCGCTCACGTTGGAAATCCGACTGATCGTAGGAATCAGGCTCATGCCCGACAGGGCATTACGACGTGGCGTCGCCGTCTGCCCGGATTGCGCCACGCGCCGTATTCGTAGGAATCAGGCTCATGCCCGACAGGGCATTACGACACAATCGTGTGGTTACCAAAGAAACCCCATTGTTTCATGTAGGAATCAGGCTCATGCCCGACAGGGCATTACGACCGACGCCCTTATGCCTTCCGGCGCAAACAGCGTAGGAATCAGGCTCATGCCCGACAGGGCATTACGACGGGAATTGCACCCCCCTGTAGCACTGAAGATACTGGTTAGTAGGAATCAGGCTCATGCCCGACAGGGCATTACGACTACTGACACCTTACTGTTGCTTAACCGGACGAACGACGAGGTAGGAATCAGGCTCATGCCCGACAGGGCATTACGACTATACGCGCAAGACGTCTCGTATTTATCGACATAGAGCATGTAGGAATCAGGCTCATGCCCGACAGGGCATTACGACTCTTTCTCCAGTTCCGCGTATTCAGCCTCAATCCGGTAGGAATCAGGCTCATGCCCGACAGGGCATTACGACTTCGAACCCGTAGGCGGTTCCGCTCCTCGATGCAGAGCATGGTAGGAATCAGGCTCATGCCCGACAGGGCATTACGACCGTCGAAGGCCGCATCGATGGGATTGCTCTCCGTCGGTGGGGTAGGGCAGGCGACGGGACGAGCAACTGGTACACGGTGGACGTGGGCGCTGCTGGCGAGCGCGCTGGTCGACGAGCCGCTGCATCCACAAGCCTGTCAACATCGGTAGGAAGTGTCCCCAGATCAGGGAAATGAGTTGTCCAACGATCACCGATCAAAATGTCCACTGAACAACGGTTTGGGTCAGGTCACAGGCATCACCTCCTCGGCGGCTTCAGGCGTGTCACTGGCAGCTTCGGTGGGTTTGGGACGTCCCAGCAGCCCAGCACGCCGCTTCTCTTTGAGCCGATAGCTTTCGCCTTTGACATTGAGTGTAGTAGCGTGGTGCAGCAGACGGTCGAGGATCGCCGTCGCCAACACCTGGTCATTGAAGACCTCGCCCCAGTCCAGGAAACTCTTGTTGCTGGTGACAATCAGGCTGCCGCGTTCATAGCGTCGGACGATGAGCCGAAAGAACAGGCTGGCTTCCTGGTGGGTCAGGGGCAGATAGCCCAATTCGTCGAGGATCAGCAGTTTGGGATAGGTGAGCTGCTTGAGTGCCGGTTCCAAGCGGTTCTCGTGCTGGGCACGATTAAGCCGGGTCATGAGGCTCTCGAGGGTGTGGAACAGCACGGAGTAGCCTGCCTCGACCGCCTTGACGCCCAGAGCGACCGCCAGATGGGTCTTGCCGACGCCGGGCGGACCGAGCACGACCACGTTGTGGGCACGCTCGACGAAGCTCAGCCCCGCCAACTCACGCACCTGCCGCCGGTCGAGACTGGGCTGGAAGTCGAAGTCGAACTGCTCCAGCGTCTTGTTCCAGGGGAAACGTGACTGACGCAAGCGCGTCTCAATGCCGCGCTGGAAGCGTCCCTGCCATTCGACCTGGAGCGCTTCGGTCAGGAACGTCTTGTAGTCCATTTCCCGCTGTGCCGCTTGCTCACAGAGCGTGTCGAGCTGCGCCTCCAAATGATCCAACTTCAGTTTCTGCAGCAAAGCTTCCAGTTCCATCACAGCACCGCCTCGTAAGCGGCTAACGGACGCTGCTCAACCTTCAGGGTAGACTGCCACAACTGGCGGTGGTGGTCGGGCACGCTCACCCAGCCCTGGCTCGCGGCTTGCAGCCGGTGCTCAGCGACCAGCAGATCGTCAGCATAGACCCGCAGTGTGCCTTCCAAACCAATGTGTATTGTCACCGTCTGTCCGACCAACAGACTGGGGACGCTGTAGCGGTTGCCGCGCACGTCGATGTAGCTATCCCATGCCACCTGCCGCCGCTCATGGTAAGCGGTGTCATAGCGCACCACGGGTAGCGCCTGCAGGGTCGGGGCTTCCCGCACGAAACGTTCGGCAACCACCTCTTTCACCGTGCCGTGCCGACGGGCATCTGCTTCTTCCTGCAGCCACTGTTCCGCCAGCTGGTTCAGATGTGCCCAGCTCTCGAACTCGCGGTAACGGACGAAGAAATGCTGCTTGAGATAGCCTACCATCCGCTCGTCCTTGCCTTTGGTCCGAGCGCGGTAGGGCTGGCAAGCCCGCGGCACAAAGCCGTAGTACCCGGCCAGGTCGACGAAGCGCGGGTTGAACTGCACTGCGCCATCCGCCCGATGTTCCAGCACCGCTGCTTTCTGGTTGTCGACCAGCACTTCTTCGGTCACCCCACCCAAATACTCGAAACTGCGGATAAGCCCCTCGTAGGTATGCTCCGCGTCCTGGCTGTCCGTGCACCAGAAGTGAAAGCGACGCGAGTAGCCCAGCGTGTTGACGATGAACTGCACCCGCGTCTCCGCTCCGCCGATGCGCGTTACCGTTTCACCCCAGTCACTCTGTAACTGGCGTCCCGGCGGCGTTTCAAAACGCACCGTCGCTTTACTGGCGCGCAGCACTCGTTTCGGGCGGATGTAGTCCCGCAGGATGGAAATCTCACCCGCATAGCCTTGCACTTGGATTTCGCGCAGAATCACTACCGCGTTCCAGACCCCCTCGGCTAACAGCCGGTCGACCTCAGCCTTGTACGGGTCGAGCTTACTGCCTCGTCTCCCCTCCGCTCGCTGCGGGGCGCTCTCGCGGTGTAAGGCGCGACTGACGGTTTTGGGATGCACTCCCAACTCAGCGGCGATGTCCTTGAGGTAGACGCCGCGCTTTTTCAGTGTTTTAATCACCAGATAGTCCTCCGGACTGAGCATCTTGTTCCTCCCCGATTGGCCTCGAGAAGGAACAGTCTATGCGATGTTTGGGGGACTTCCCATTTCCCTGTTTTCCTGACTTATACTCCCATTGCTGACAAGCCAAGCAAGCCGTGCTGAGCTGGACGGACGCAGACATCCCCTTGGCTGCACCCCGGTTGTTTCGGTCCGAAATCGCGGCGGTGCTGCGCAGAGCGGCATTTCAGAAGCGCATCACGCATGAAAAGGGCCGAGAACTGCTGATGCTTCTGTTGCAAACCTCAGTCGAGTTTTACGACGATGACCGCCTCTTGCTCGACGCCTATGAGATCGCGGGCGCTTCAGCCTGCCGCGCAGCTATGACGCGCAATATCTGGCTTTGGCGGAGCGGTTGGCGTGTGATTTCTGGACGGCAGATAGGACCCTGGTGAACAGCCTTCAGACCGGTTTCAGCCGCGCGCATTGGCTGGGGAACTTTTCGTCGTAAGCGGCATCCTGATCTACTCTCGACTTTGCCTCCTGGCGGGTGCGCCGTAAGGCGCTCTAGCGAAGATTAGCGAACAACCGCCAACGCGCTTACGCGCGTGGCTGCTGGAGGAGTCTATATCCTTTTGGTTAGTGCGTAAGCACTATATAACGTCAGTTTTGGATAAGCAATTGCGAATCCGAGCTGGACAAATGAAGCGACGGTTTCTTGGGTTGGTGACAGTAGGCAATTAAGCCACAGAGTAAATGAACAGCAAAATTGCGAAAGCTGCGGTGGCGCGTGTGCTCGATCTGCGAAATGTTCTTCAATTGGTCGTAAATCGTCTCAATGATTGAGCGTTTGCGCAGCAGGAGTTTATCGCTCAAATCCATCAAGCGATTCTTCATGTTCGACCGCAATTTAGTGATCAGTTGAATGCCTTCTTGCCACAACTGCTCAAACAAAGCTTGGGACAGATAGCCTTTGTCACCAAACAACTTGCCAAAGACCCGCTCGGTGAGGTTCGGGACGGGCTGACGGTCATCAACGTTGCCAGCAGTCAGGCGACAGGCGAGTAATTCGCCGCGCTCGTTGACAATCGTATGCAACTTGAAACCATAGAACCACCCCATCGACCTTTTGCCACGGGCGGCTGCACCAGCAAAGACCCGATGCTGACGGATGCGGCGATTATTGCATACTGCAAGCGAGGTTGAGTCGATGAAACTAATTCCCGTACAGCGACCACAACAGTGCTGCAGGTAGGCACTCAACGGGACGACGAACGCCGGGGTCAGTTGGACAAAGCGGCTATAACTGACCAGATGGGGAAACTCCCGCTGTAAAAACGTCTCGACAAACTGTGTGTAGTAGGTCTTGAAGTCTCGATAACGTGCTTGGTGAAAATGAATCAGAATTGTCATGATCTCGCTGGGATGCAACGTGCCCTCGCGGTCACGCTGTTTGCCATCGCTCAACTGTTGCGCGCGCCAGTAGGGTTCAATTGCTTGCCAAAAGTCGTCGACTTCACAGAATAGTTCCGTTAAACTCGTCATCGGACACCTTTCTTCTTATGGCAACGAGAAGCTTATCGCTTCTCCGAAAGGTGTCCACTCTTATCCAAAACTGACGTTATATAGACTCTATGTTTTATCGCGCGCACGCGCGCGAGAACTCGTTACCCGTACCTCAACTTCAGCTCCCGCTGTGCATCGACTGCTTGGGCATAGCGCAGGGGGGTCTCCGCGCGTGCGTGCTCAACTGCTTTTTGCATGTTACCCCGCCTGCTCATGCGCCCGGCGCGACGATACTCATTTCGCTTTGTAGATGTATTCGTGTTTGACCGCGCCGACCTTCCGCCAGTTCATATCGATCCGACGGTCCGTGGCAAGCTCCCGAAGGACCCGCCAGTCGTCCGGTGTCAGTTGATCGTCCGGTCTGCCGAGTTCCCTGGCGATCTGTTTGCGGGTCATCCACTCGCCGGAACCCTGGAGGATTTCGAGTAGCTGCTCACCGAGCGGCGTCAACTCGGCAGCTTTGCGTTCGGTCGACGTGGCTATTGGCATCATTCTCCCCCTCGGATCAGCAGCGTATAGTAGTCATTGTAACCACAATGACCATCGGCGCACTTGACGCATGGGCATGGCAAACGGCAGGATGGGTGCGCTGGAGCAGGGCAGGGGGCGCTCGTGGACGGGCTGATAGGCAGGTAAGTTGTCCTGGTTCATGATCTTGAAGCGGACATACTTGGGGCTGGGCGTGAGCAGGCAGACGGCGCCTACCTCGCGCCCGACTACCGGCTCACCAAACGAGGACACCCACGCGTTTCAACCAATCATTAGGGTCGCGTCAGGTCTTTGTCTTCCATTTCCCAAGCGTGATCCAGTGTGTGATACGCGGTATGCCGGATCAGATACCGGAGCGGCCACTTCGCCATCTTGCCAGCCAACTTGCCCTGTGAATGATAATCCCGTATTGCCTGGCAATAGGCAGCGCGATGCGCTTTTAGCCCCTGGTCAGTCACCATCGCATCGTCGGGGGTCAGCACACCGATCATCTTCGCCCAAGTCTGCTCCGTGTAAAGGGTATGACGGACGATGTGGTCTCGATCCCGCCCACCTCCTCGTGGACCTTTCTGCATCTCAGCTGACACGCGCAAGCGCACGTCGTCGAAAAACACCCAGCACGTCTGCATCAGGGTCAGTTCCCGTTCCAATTCTCCGCTCGACATATCTTGTCTGTCGATGCTGGAGAACCCAAACGAGATGCCCCAGAAGTCGGTGGATCCCGTACCTGGATATTGCTCGACAATGTCAACCGTGTTGGTCGCTGCTAACTCTCCATCCATCCCCGCCAGCTTCGCTACCTGGGCATAGCGTGGAAGATAAGTTTGCAGCCTTTCAATCGCGGTCTCCCCGGTCTTTGCACCGCGCTCCAATCCGGGCCAATCCGGCGCTACAGCCACCACCTTCTTGCCTTTCGGTCCGATTTCGAGCGTCACCCGCAGTTGATGAGCCATATCTGCCCCTCTTGTGGTCAGAGGTCAAGTGCTCCCCTTAGCCGTTCTGCTGATTTTCGAACATGTTACCATCACAAGCGGTCAGAATCGGTCCTTATATTGTGATTCCACAATGGATCGTAGACCATCTTCCACCCGGTCTATCGCTTGTGCCTGGTCGATGTGTTGAGCCCCACCGCTTCCAGAATGAGCGCCTGGAGCGCTGCCTCGTCTATCGTGTCGCCTTCGTGAAAGTCGATGGCACGAACCGTTTTGCTGTCCAAACGGGTATTGAAAAGTTGCTTTGGGTCCTCCATCTGAGCGCCTTTGGGGAAGGTCAACCTCACCGCGTTCTTGAGCGTATCGCCGACGCATAGAATTCCGTCGTGAGACCAAACGGGAACTCCCAGCGGGTTGGAGGGCTTTTTCCACTTTACTTCCTCGACCACCGCGGGGTCGGCTTGTTTGATGAAGGTGCGTAGTTGGGATAAGGTCGCGCTTCGCCAGTCACCCGGTTCCTGGATGATGGCATCGATTTGCTGAGAGATCGTCTTGTCTGCTGACATAGAGTCCTCCATTCCATGACTTGCGTGAGTCCCGGCAGTTACGATCATGCCCCGACGGACTTCGCAAGCGCCTCGAAGTGAGGGATTTCCTCCGGGGTGAGTGGACGCTCGCTTATGAGTTGGTAGGCGGGTATCGGCGGTTGGTCGCTGCCTTCCGGCTGGGGCGAGGCGACGATTTTGAAGTGGGTGTAATGCGGATTGCCGGGGATGAGGTATGCTGCACCGACCTCGCGCCCGATCTCCGGCTCTCCGTACTCAAACATCCATTGGTTTCGCCCCAGCGGGAGAATGTTCCTCGGCGTCGCGTCGATCAGTTCCATTGTACCTCACCCGTATCTTAGCTTCAGCTCTCGGCGCGCCCGCCGCGCGTCCACCGCCTGTGCATAGCGGAGTGTCGTCTCGCCTCGCGCGTGCCCGGCGGCTGCCTGCACCGTCGCCAGCGGCGTGCCGGTCGCCAGTGCTTCCGTGATGAACGTTCGTCTCAAATCATGCGGCTTGAACGCGACGCCGCTCCGCTTCTCGGTCGCCTTCACCACGCGGTACACGTCGGTCCCGTCGATGGGGCGGTCCGCGCCCATCCGGTCACCCTTCTTGACCGCGCAGAACACGAACTCGCGTCCGGTGCGAAACTCCGTTTCGCCTTGCTGGCACCTCTGCCACGCCCACAGTGCCTCCAGCGCGAACTCCCCGGCGAGCGGAACTTCGCGTGCCTTGTCGCCTTTGCCGTGCTGCACCGTGAGCACGCCGTTCTCGAAGTCTACATCGCGCCACCGAAGCGCGGCTGCCTCCGAGCGCCGCAGGGCAGCGAGCGCCAGCACCGCGATCAGCGCTCGGTTCCGGCAGTGGATATTCGTGTCCGCGTGCCAGACACGCAGCACCTGGTCGGCTTCCGCAGGCGACAGCGCCTTCTTCGTTCGCTCGACCCCGCTTGCTCCACTGGTGGGAGCTTTGACGACTTTCAAAGCCTCGACCGTCTGGCGGGTCTGTTCGGTCGGATGGAGGATGTAGAGCATCTGCGCCAGCTTGCGCAGCGCGCTCAGTTGGCGCTGCCGGGTGGCTTTGGTGGCGTCCTGTGCGCCGAGGAAGCCCAACACCCGCACCGGGCGCAGATCGAGCGGCTGAGTGCCATTCTCAGCGCACCAAGCACGCCACAGGGCGTAGGTCTGCCGGTAGATGCGTGCCGACAATTCGGCGACCGTCTGGAGCGCCAGGTCAACCAGTTCGTCGAACGCCTCATGCGCACCCGGCTCGATGGCATTCCGCTCGTGAACGGCGAGTGAGGTCTCAGCCACGATTTGCCTCTTTCTGGTCAATGCAGTGCTGCCTGCCCTGCTTCGGTGATGGTGTATTCCCAGACCTCTGTTTCCTGGGAGGAATCGGATACCAGACGCTTGGTCACATACTCCTGGGCTTCAAGGGCATCCCACTCCGCTTGCAGCGTGCGAAAGTAGTTGAGCATCCCGATCCAGGGCTGGTCTTGAACGGATCGCAGACGGGTGTATTGTGCGCGGGTGAGCATGGCTGATCCTGTCTTTGGGTACGAAAACGCGTATTTACATACCTAAATTGTAGCCCAAAATCGTCACAAATGTGCACCCTCGCATGAGTACATTTGTGCTAAGCTGTGCGTGGAAAGGAATTGCCGCGAATGCTGTCATCCAACTGCGCTGAACCGGTCTATCAGTTCATCTGGGAGTACGTCACCACCAACGAGATGCTCCCCAGCCGTCAGCAGATCGCTGACGGATTGGCGCTGGACAAGGAGCAGGTCAGTGCCTGCGTCTATGGGCTGCGCCAGCAGGGACGCTTGAGAAGGGGATCGCGTGTTGCGCTGGTGGGCCTGGGCGTCGCTGCCGGCTTTTGCCGCCGTCGTGCTGGCGTTGTGGTGGGGCTGTCTGATCAGGGTCGGGTGAGCTTTACCCCTGCAAGTGGAATGAAAGTCTGTCCTCGTGGAACTGCTGCTCAAATTGGTCGGGACTGACATAGCCCAGAGCGGAATGGAGTCGCCGACGGTTGTACCAACCTTCCAGATAAGCGAAGAGTTCCGATCGTGCCACTTTTCGTGAGGGAAAGACATGATCCGCGCACTCGTTTTTGAGCGTGCCAATGCAGCTTTCCATCAGCGCATTGTCATACGGGTCTGCGGTGCAACTCATCGACACGGAGACATGATAGGCCTCCAGCAACTGCTGGTAAGTCAAGCTGGCGTATTGTCCGCCCCGGTCGGAGTGATGCAGCAGTTCGCCTAACGCAGGCTGCCGCTGCGCCAGCGCCATCCGCAATGCCTGCTCGACCAGGGAACCCTTCACTCCAAATGCCACCTTTCGATTTAGGCAATTTGAATGATTCACGATTAGAATTTCGCCTGCATTTGATTCCATTGAGCTACAATAGACTTGTACGGACAGGTTGAGACATGTCAGATTTCAATATCTCACGTGAAAGCCCGCTGCCACTTCATTTGCAGCTTTTGGATGAGCTTCGCCACAAGATCAAGAACGGACTGCTCAAGCCACATGACCGGTTGCCTGGAGAATGGAAATTGGTGGAGACACTGAATATCAGCCGGGCAACCATCCAACGCGCCTGGCAGACTGCCCAGGATGAAGGTCTGCTGTATCGTGTCGCCGGAAAAGGCACGTTTATTGCGCCTCCTGCACGAACCAGTACGCGTGGGATCGTCGGTTTTTTCATTCCAGAATATCGCGGGACATTCGCTGTACAGATGCTTAACGGTGCTGAGCGCGTGCTCCGGGCTGCCGGTTTCCGTGTCCAGTTCGCCAGCACAGACCGAGACGTTGATGAAGAGAATCGACTGCTGCGTTTGTTGATGCAAGAGGGAGCAGTCGGCTGTATTCTCGTGCTGTCCCGTGGCACGACGGCGGCGCGGTTGCTTGCCTCAGGCGAATTCAAACTACCCGTTGTATTAATGGATCGTCCCCTGAATGGAGTTGTCCTGCCGTGCATCACCAGTAACAACTATGAGGGTGGCTGGCAAGCGATGGAGCACCTCATCGACCTCGGTCATCGCCGGATCATTTTTCTTGCACGACCTCATCTCGATTTATGGCCGGTCGCCGAACGCTACCGCGCCTATCAGGACGCCATGCGGCGTATCAATGCTCAGCCACAACCGCCCTTCCTGATTGGCGGTGGCACGGAGATCAGTTCGTACGAGGCGTATTTACAGCATGATGACACAGAAATCCAGCCATTGATCGCCCTGCTCCGCTCGTCAGAACTCCCGACGGCAATCTTCGCCGTCAACGACTGGATGGCGATGAAGGCACAGCGGGCCATCCAGCTTGCGGGACTGCGCAACCCCAAAGACGTCTCGCTGATCGGCTTCGACGATCTCGACATCACGCAATATCAAACGCCGCCGCTCACGACGATTGCTCAAGACCCAGCCTCGATCGGTACGGAAGCTGCCCGTCGCCTGATCACGCTGATCGAAGGCGAGAAGAGCGTTAATATTCTCACTTTGGTTCCAACAC
>CAWFCF010000006.1:0-230000 GCA_963814185.1 uncultured Chloroflexia bacterium
TCGACCGCAGACCGGATCGAGCTGCTTGAGCATATCGTTGAGTGAGTGACATTCGCCGACGACTGTCCAGGCTGGATTGTCGAGCAGTACAGAACGGGCGCCGTGCGTCACTAAATCCATTTCGTCAGCAAGCAGTATGTGTGCCACAACCCTTTAATCCCAAAGCGCCGCTGTTATCGACAGCGTACCGCCGGTTAGCCGGAGTGTCATGGGCAGTTTAGGACATTAGGAGTGGTAAATTCGGACATTTATCGCGGAAAAAGTCTCGGCGTTATGCGCTGTCGTCATTAAGAAGTCCCTTCTCACGAGCAGCGGCGACGAGATGATCGTATGTCGGCGCACCGACGGCTGTGGCAAGCTTGTAGCGAATTCGATAGACCGACCGCATCGTCAATCGGAGCGTCGATGCGATTTCCTTTGGTGTCAGCCCCTGGTCAATCAAGCGCAGGACTTCCATATCGGTCTGATTGAGGCGCATTGCTGCTGTCGCTAGTGCGACTGTTGATCAGCAGCCCTGACGGCGCGGGGCGACGTGTAAAGTAGCCGTGATGACCGTGTCGATCCCTGTGATCAAGGACTCTTCCAGGCGATCTTCGCGGTAGATGAAGCCGGATGCGCCTGCCCCAAACAACATCTGCATATAACGCGCATGGAGTTTGCCGCTGATCACGATGATGCTCAGGTGCGGAAATCCTGACGCAGCCGTTGAAGCACCTCGTAGATATCTTCAGTGGGCGGCACGCATCGTCGAGCAGCAGGACGTGCGGATCAAGCCGAGCTAGCTCTGCCTCGCCCTCTTCGAGTTCCCGGAACGCGCCCACCACTTTGATGTTGCTCCCCGGTCGGGTGATGAGGACGACCAAACCGTTCCGGCTCAAATCGTGAGGAGCGATAATCAGAACACGAATGTGTCGCCCCATGCCAATACCCTTTCTTCATGGACTTGGTTTGAACTGCGCCGGAATACGAAGCGAGAAAGGCGTCGGGCTGGAACGGTAGCGTGGACTACGAAGGAATGCGCTGGAGGGCTCGGAGACCCGATGCCAAACCACTCAAATGCCGGACGCATTGGGCAAAATGGCAGTTGTCTTTTGAATACATTCATTATAGAATTCTTGATGAAAACGTCAAGAATTTCATTTTAATGAAATCGGTCGGAGCAACAATGGATGACTATCTTCCCCTGTCCGAGCAGATAAAAATTCTGTTCTATTCCGTCCGGCATCCCGATGGACGTCCCTTTACCCTGCAGGAAGTCAGTGAAGCTTCTGGGGTTAGCCTGGGAACGATTGGTCAAATGCGCAGCGGGAAACTCAAGAATCCGCAGCTCAATACGCTGCGTGCCTTAGCGCAGTTTTTTGCGTTCCGCTGCGCTACTTCGAGACCACAACACGCGAGGAGTGTTATGCCCTAATTAGCCGATCCAGCGATGATGGAGAACCAGCTCAACGAGATTGCCTTCCGCGCCAGCGGACTGCCTCCTCAAGCACAGCAAGATATTCTCAGGTTGATTAAGGTTTTCGAGGAAGAAGATAAGCAGCGCCGGGAAAACCCCGATCCCCAGTCGACCTCTGCATTTGATCAGGACGAGGATTTGCCGGGCGATGGAGCATGAAGGGCTTTCGTTCCAGGATCAGTTCCGCATCCTGATAGACGCGGTACGTTCACCCGATGGACGCCCTTACAGTCTAGCTGCTATTGCACAAGGAGCGGGTATCTCGGTACAAAACCTATCCTATTTGGCGGACGGTACAACGCCGCATCCGCGACTGGACACGCTTCGGCGACTGTGCCGCTTCTACGATATCTCGCTCGACTATTTCGGCTGCGAAACCGAAGTCGAATGTCGCAACTTCCTGATGCAGCGCGCTGCACACCGAGCGTCACCCGTCGTCCGTGAGATCGACAAAGAGTTCAGAGACGCTAAGCCTGTCCGCCAAGCGCAACGTCCTTCGGCTTCTGGAGCGTTTCCGCCACCTCAGAGGCTCAGGCGAGCACTAATGGAAAAACGAGCAGCACGGGCAGCACGCCAACCAAGACACCGAGAATTACCTGCGGGACGGTGTGATTTCGAGTCACAACCCGCGCCCAAACCGTGACGATCACGAGAACCAGCAGTACCGCTTCTATCAAGGGCGTTCCCGCTTTACCCAGCACCACGAGCGCAGCGAAACACCCGGTTGCAACCGCTGCGTGACCAGAAATCTTGGTCACCCAGGTATTGATCGCCCATTGCAGTGGTACCCAGACCGCCAATGTTGCCACCGATGCCACCAGTGCTGGCGGCGCGTCAAGCCGAAGAACGACCGCCAAACATGCCAGAACGCTGATCCAGCCAACGAGATACAGCGGTCCGCGCGTTCGGCGCTTGTACACTCGGATCGACGTAGCACTCCATCAGCGCAGTGGCGATCATGCCGGGGACAAGGATCATCCCGATGACCAGGGCGAACCACCCCAGCAGTTCGCCAATGGGTAGTCCGCTCAGGATGATCAGCAGCGTTGGGATCGGCAGTAGAAACGGATGAAGCACCCGCCCAACGATGACAGCGAGCCGGTTATCGTGTACCGGAACAGGATCATTCATGCTCGAATGCTCGCAATCCTTTGGACCAATTCCCCGTATTGGGGTTGGGCGGCAACCACCCGTTGGATTTGTTCTTGCAATGTCCGTCCGCTTCCGCTCATTGACGGGTACATATCGAGTATTGCGATGACGGTTTGGTAGATGGCGAGTTCGATATCGTCCGGGTGTGTCAGCTTCAGCGACAGGTCTGGCAGCGGCGGTTGCGTCGCTGACCAGCGTTTGACGATACCCTGTAATCGCTTCAGCCGGAGATAGAGAAGCAGCTTTCTCGGATAAAAAAGTGGCATCAGCCAACGATAAGGCACCAGTGTCGTCAGCATCAGCAGGTAGCACAAATAGGTGGACGACCGATCCACTGCCCAGACATATGGCTCCCATCGTGCTGCGAGCGGGACAGCTACTGACAGCGTAATTCCGGTGATGCTTTCGGTGAGAAACGCAGCCCAGAACACTAAATCAAGCGCCCGATGGAGTTTCATAGGACGCACTTGCTCGTGCCTCCAGAGGTGGATACTGAAGGGGAAAAAGATCAGGATCGTCCAGGCGATCATCATCACATCGCGGACATCCTTCAGGAGGTAAATGATCGCGTCCCTAGAAATCGGACGATGCGTGGCGAACCAGATGAAAAGCCCAATACATAGGGCAGCGTCCACAATCGTGAGACGCATGAGATATTCCGCTATCAGCGGGCGTCGCTTGTAGACGCGCTCAATGCCCAGGAAAAACACCTGTACCGTCGCCAACATCAACAGGCATCGTGTCAACGTGGTGACGGGAAGTCCATCAAAATGCCCGTCGATCCACGTCCCGACGGAGTTGACGGTCAGAATCGCTATGAAATAGATGAGGAAGAAGATCGCCCATGCGTGCAGCGATGCTCCGTCATTCACTTTCCGGTTTTTCACGGCGCGAATGAATCGATACGCAAGGAAAGCCCAAAGGACGAGGCTCAAGCTCAAGACAATCGTGTGATCGCTCATCTGCTTGCCTTAGCTGTTGAAGTCTAGACCGCGCACATAGGGCTGCATGGCGGGGATAGAAGTTGGCTCGCCGTAGAGTTCGTGCAGGCGCTGCGCCGTCACCAGTTTGCGCCGGATGAGCAAGACGAACAACTCGGCGTCTCGCTCCTGAGGATCGTCCGCTTCTGAACCGGTCATTGCTGAGCGGAGGTGACCCTCACTCGACAAAATGTCTAGTTCTCGCGTGATATCGTTGGCAAGCAGCTCACGCAAATCCGTCCCACGATGACCGAGGAGCATGTGTGCAAGCTCGTGCAGCAACGTATGGATACGATGCACTGGGAGCAGGCTCGCATTGACAACGATATAGTCTGTGAATTCTCCGGGATACCAGAAGCCGAATACTTCTGGCGGGAGTGGGATATAGGAAACCTTTAGGGGTCGTCCGCGCCGTGCGGCAATGTGCTGCTGAAAATCCTCAACTTCGAAGCGGTCGAAATTGTAACCAAGTCCCTCGATGACAGCCTGCACCGTCGTTCGAGTTTCTACTAACGCGCTCACCGTCTGATCCTCGTCTCTTGCCATCTGAGTTGTGAAAAACGCAAAGTAATTAACAGTATAGTGCTCCTAATCTCAAAAAACAGACCCAACTCTGCTGGCAATGCGCAGCCATAGACGATGCTCGGCAGAGACTCGACTCAGATGATCACTTTTACCACTCCACAATGATCAAATTTCCCACACCTCTGATCCGTTACTGATCATGACACAGGGAAAAACGCCGCTACGCTCAAAGAAAGACACGAGCGAGGCGAGGATGTCCAACAACAACCCGATTTCACCCCAAGAAGCTGAGGCAATGGTCAAACGCCTTTTTGTAGTAGCTGAGCTGCTTGCGAAAGCCAAGAGAAAAAGACGTAGAGCTAAGAACAACACCAAAGTCCCCCGAAAAACACAAATGTGACGACTCGCTGTATCGTTGGGATGAAAAGTCCAGAGAACCATTAAGGAGTACGACTCATGTCAAATCGTAGGCAAAAACATACGTCTCCCCAACCTAAGCCTGGTTGGGCGATTTATCTGCGAACGAGTAGCGACGAAAACCAGAAGCCGGAACTCTCACGGGAGCGTCAGCGGTTCACGATTGTGACGCAGGTACTGGAACACTCAGACATGCCGGTCTATGGCGAATACATCGACGTGCTGAGCGGCAAAGACCCGCGCCGGAAAGCCTATCAGCAGATGCTGGCAGACGCGCGCGCTGGCAAGTTCTCCCACGTCATTGTCGAACGCGCCGACCGCTTTGGGCGCAGCGATACAGAAGCCTTGCGTGCTATTGATGAGTTACATGGATTCGGAGTTGTGGTGCGCTTCGCCAACGCGCCTGATCTCGACCCAACGGACCCAGATGATCGGGTTTTGGTCGCACTGACGTTCTTTCTTGCGCAGCGCGAGTCCATGTTGCTGGGGCAGCGGGTAAAGAGCGGCTTGAAAGCGAAGCGTGCGAGCGGCGGCTATGCTGGACGAGCACCTGATGGGTATATCAACGCATGGGGACAGAGCGAACGCGATCAGCGCAGTGACCTGGGTCGTATCCATCACTGGATTGAACCCGACCCTGAACGTACTCGACTATGGAAAGAAGCGTGGGCAATGTTGTTGACAGGGTCAATGACGCTGAAAGACATTGCGTTTGCTCTTCATGAACGCGGCTACCGATACCGTTCCGGTAAGCCGTTCGTAGTTGTCAGCCCAAAGCTCGGGAAATGCAAACCGAACACGGATGGGCTGGTGCGTGGCTTTCAGGATTGGACATACGCAGGTTGGGTAGTGAGCGAGTGCGACGGGGTCCAACCGAAAACGCTGCGGGGAAACTGGGAGCCGCTCGTCTCAACCGAAGATTTTGAGGCGGGCTTGGCGATTCTGGAGCGACTTCGCAAAAACGGTACCGCAAGTCAGAAGTAGAAATTCTGGCGAGTCAATCTTCATATGTTCCTATGAGGTCATTGAGCATGGCAAAGCAAAAGCGAAAAAAAGGGGCATCCACTCCCCCAATACCGGGTTGGGCGATTTATCTGCGAACGAGCAGCGAAGATCACCAAAAGCCTGAACTCTCACGAGCGCGCCAGCGTGCCGTCATTGAAAGCAATGTACTGGCGCATTCAGAGTTGCCCGTCATCGACGAGTATGTTGATGTATTGACAGGCAAAACTCCGAACCGAGTCGGATACCAGAAGCTGCTGGCTGACGCACGAGCGGGCAAATTCTCGCATGTCATCGTAGAACGGGCTGATCGCTTCGGGCGAGACGACACCGAAGCGCTACGTGCTATTGATGAGCTGCACCGTTTGGTGTCGGAGTTAGGTTTGCGAATTCACCCGATCTCGATCCAATGGATCCTGACGGACGAGTGATCGTCGCTCTTTCCTTCACGCTTGCACGGCGTGAGTCAACCCTGCTCGGCATTCGCACACGCGGCGGACAGCAAGCCAAACGCAGAAGTGGGGGCTACGCGAATTACGCGCCCGATGGCTATATCAACGTCACTGGACGCACTGATGAAGAAAAAAAACATGACCTAGGTCGTTTCGATAAGTGGATCGAACCTGACCCAAAACGGGCTCCGATTTGGCGTTACGCATGGGACTTGTTGCTGGAAGATAAGTGGACGTTGGAAGAAATAGCCGAAAAGCTGCATGAACGCGGCTATCGTCATCGAAGCGGGTGCCCTTTTGTCCAGATTCTCCCTAACCGCAAGCGGCGTGCAAACATTAGCACACTATCGAGCATCTTCCACAACTGGATGTACGCTGGATGGGTCGTCAGCGTACAGAATAAGATTCTGCCAAAGACCGTTCGTGGGAACTGGGAACCTATCGTTACGACTGAAGAATTCGAACGTGGGCTAGAGATATTAGAGAGACGCATCCGCTGTAGACTTGCAAAACGGCGACATGACTATCTGCTTAAGGGCATAATCTCTTACATTGGCTATGACGGTTATGAGGTTAAATTAACGGGTTCGACCTCGAATACATATCGCTCTAGCGGCGGAACTCCTTACTACTGTGTGCCACACAGCAACATCAATTTCAAATGTGACAAGATAGACCAGCAGATACCCGCTGAGTTATGTAGCATCCAAGTTGATCCCGCAATGCTGCCGACTATTCGCGCCTACTACACACGCGATTTGGCGGAAAAACTTGGACACAACCGTCCTCAAGAGCGGGATAAGCTTCTTGCGGCATTGAATGCGATTGGTCAGGAGGAGGAGCGGACAATACGTTTACTTGCGACTGGCAAAATAAGCGAAGCTGTTTGGGATTCGCTGTGGGCAGAATGGCAAGACCGCCGCGCCAAACTGGGGGCGACTTTGAATCGATGAAGCAGCAGCAGGAACACCACATCGATAATTTGGAGTTGGCGCTGGAAATCATAGCGCAGATTGGAACATTGTATAATGGACTTGACCGCAGCGCTCAGAAAGAACTGCTGCATCACGTGGTCAAGCGGGTTGTTGTAAACGTTGATGGCGAAATCGTGTTGGAATGCGAGCGCCGTTCGCCTATCTGAAAGACCTCTCAGATAGAGTACGGCGCGAACTTGAGGGAACCCCTGTAAAGCAAACATCCAGCGCCTTCGAGGGTGCTGGATGTTCGGACTGGCTCCAATCTAGCTCCACAGCCAGGATTCGAACCTGGAACCCATCGGTTAACAGCCGATTGCTCTGCCGTTGAGCTACTGTGGAATAACTGAGGGCAATACTAGCATTGTGCCCCAACCGTGTCAAGATGATTCCGCGTAGGAAACCCGCTTTCCCAAGTAAAGAAAAAACGGTAATATCAACTTACAGATGCCGCATATCAAAGACCAATCCTATGCCCGTGGAAATTCGGAAAGTCGAAACGCAGGCGGATTTTAAACCCTTCTTCGAGTTCCCGTGGACGCTCTACAAAGACGATCCCAACTGGACGCCGCCCCTGCTTTCGATGCGGCGCGATCAATTCGACCAGAAGAAAAGCCCCTCATGGGAGTACATGGAAGGCGACTTCTTCGGCGCGTTCCGGGACGGCGAGATCGTCGGCACGATTGCCGCTTATATCAACCAGCGGCACAACGAATTCAATCAGGAGCATATCGGCTGGTTCGGCGCGTTTGAGGTCTTGGACGACGCGGAAGCCGCCACCGCCCTGCTCAACGCCGCCGCCGAGTGGGTCAAGGCGCATGGCTACGAGACCATTCGCGGACCGCAGACCTTCACCACGCACGAGGAAACCGGGCTGCTGGTCGACGGCTTCACCCGCCCGATCCTGCTGATGCCCTACAACAAGCCTTACTACGAACAACTGGTGCTGGGCGCGGGCTACCATCCGGTGATGGACACCTACAGCTTCTACCTGAGCCGCCAGCAGGTACAGCAGAACGGGCTGGACGCGCGTCTGGAACGGATCACCAACTCGATCATGAAGCGCAATCACGTGACCATCCGCCCGATTGACCGCCACAACCTCAAAAAGGAGTTCGAGCTGTTCAAGGAACTCTATAACACGGCATGGGAGAAAAACTGGAGTTTCGTGCCCATGACCGAAAAGGAGCTGGACGCGATGGTCAAGTCGCTGGGACAGTTCTTCGACCCCGATCTGGCGTTCTTCGGCTACGTAGACGAGCAGCCCGCCGGATTCATCATGGCAATCCCGGACTTCAATCAAGTGCTGCTGAGAGCTTATCCCAAGCCGGGCACGCCGGAATTGGTCAGCCTGATCAAAGCGCTCTACTACTGGAAGCTCAACCCGATCATCGACTGGGCGCGGGTGCCGCTGATGGGCGTCAAACAGGCATACCGGAATAAGGGCGTCGACGCGGTGCTGTATTATCACGTGCTGGAAGCGATGCTGCACGGGCGCTATCAGCACAGCAACTCCGGCTGGATTCTCGACATCAACCAGAACATGGTGAGCATCGCCAAGAGCTTTGGGTCGCAAATCTACAAGACCTACCGTTACTACGAGAAGGCGCTTTAGCATCTATGGCAAAAATTCTGATCGTCGATGATGAACATATGACGACTGAAATGCTCAGCACCTTCCTCAAAATCATCGGGCATGAATCGGTCGATGCCTACACCAGCAAACAGGCATGGGACAAGTTGATCTACGAGCATCCCGACGCCATCCTCCTCGACATCATGCTCCCGGATACGAACGGCTTAGAGATGTGCCGCCAGCTTCGCAGTAATCCCATCACCGCGAACCTGCCGATCATCATGATCTCGGCATACGCGCCCCCGCTGACCAAAGAAGCCGACGCCGCGGGAGCCAACGCCTATTTGGTCAAGCCGATCAATCTGCAAAGCCTCAAAAGCGCCCTCATCAGCGTGGGCATCCAGACCTAGCCTCATCATCCCCCGAACCGATACAAGGGAGGCAGCAAGTTGATTAAAAGAACGCTTCAAGCGGGTCTTGTGGTCTTGCTGTTCTTGACCAGCGGCGTCGCCGTGTACGCGCTCAACCAGATCAGCCAGCTTCAAACCGCCATTGCCGAAATCGAGACCCAGATCGCGCCCAAGCCGAGCTACGCCATGTGGTCGGTCGGCACGGGCGGCGATGGCGTCAACCCATACGTCGAATGGGTGGCACTCTACCCCAAATCGACCCTCTACCCGATTCCGGGCGCGCCCTCGCTCCGGTTCATGGATCAAGCGCCGGTAGAGGGCAATCCCCCGCGCGATTTTGAAATCGGGTTCTACAAGTACGGTCCGTACGTGGTACACCCGCGACCCCATCGTCGAGTTCTGGGTCGGGGATGGCGACGGCGGCATTTTCTCGATTGCCGGGAACGATCAAGGCGGCGGTGAAGTGCAGGTGCGCAATCCCACCGATACCGACAGCATCCGACTCGCCTTTCACGACGCCGACGCGCCCACCATTTCAACCGAAAGCGGGATCGCACTGCATTTCAGTGCCACCGAGGGACTGATCTCGGAAGAATCAGCAGACTTTCGAGCAGGGAATCGTGCTTCCGGCAGCGAATGGCTACGCGGGTCAGGTGACGGATGGTAATTGGAACGACGGCGGAATCACGGTGCCGACCAGCGCCGTGACCTCAACCAGCCTGATCCTGATCACGCCTGTGAGCCAGCCGCGCGGTCAATGGTGGGTGGCTCAGGTGGATGCGGAACACTCGTTCACCGTGCGCAGCACCGCCGCCGACGAGACCATGGACTTCAACTGGATGATCGTCGGCAGCTAACTCGGCAGTTGGTTGATCACGTCCTGCGTGGCTTGATCGGCGGTGCGCTGACCGGAAATGACCGATGCCAGCGCGCTCTGAATCACGCGCGCGGTCACCCCGTCGGTGCTTTCGGTCAGCGGCAGGGTGGCGTTGCTGAGCAGCGAATCCACAAAGGCGGCGTAAGCCGGGTCTTCCCATTGACGCAGGGCGGTGCGCTGCGAGGGCAGCATGTAGATCGCTTGGTTGTAGCGCCCCTGCCGATCCACGTCCAGCATCCAGTTCAGGAAGCGCAGCGCCGCCGTCTGCTGCACCGAGTCGGAAGACGTGAGCACCCACATCCAGCTATCGACCACGCTGGTCGGCTCGCCGGATTGAGTGGGAATCGGCGCGTAATCCAGTGCGGCGCCCTGCGCGACCAGCTTCAGATAGAGCGTCGAAGTCACCATGCCCGCCGGGATACTGCCGTCCGCCAGCCCGCCGCGATAATCGTCCGGCAGGATGTATTCCAGCACAATCGGGTCGATCAGCCGCTGGCTGACCGCCTGCTGGTAGAACTGGAACAACGCCCGCAGTTGATCGGCGTCCACGCTGAGGTTACTGCTCTCCAGCGTGCCGGTGGCGTCGCGGTACTGCGCCAGAAACACGTCGCTCAAGCTGGAGGCGCGCCCCGCCGGAAAAACGAAGGCGATTTGCTGCGCCAGCACGTTGGCAAAACTCCAGCGATCCAGCGCATCGGTGCCCGCCTGATACGCCATGTGTTCAACTTCGAGGTTGTAAGGCAGCCCATACATCCGGTCATTGACCCGACCCAGCGCGCCCACCATCGGGTGCAGGTTGGCGATAATCGCGGCTTCTGCGCGCTCGTCGATGGGCATGATCAGCCCGGCTTGCGCGGCGGTCATCATGTCGCTGCGGCGCAGCAGCGTGAGATCGGGCAGCGCGCCGGGTGCCACCAGACTCGCCGAGCGCAGCGTAGACATGATTCCGCCGACATCCTGCGCTTTCTTCAAGCGAAAATCGACCGTGATGTCGCGGTTCGCCGCCTGAAACGCGCTGATCTGCTCCGAGAGCAAATCGGCGGCATCCTGATTATCGTCGGGCGCCAGCGGTTCGGGCCACCACAGGTTGAGCGTCACCGGACCCGCTGTCGGCTCAATCGTCGCGGCGGGCGGAACCGTCGCCGTCGCGGGCGGCAGCGTGCTGATGCTTTCGGTTACCGGAGCTTCGGTCGGCGCGGCAGATCGAGCGGCGCAAGCCGCCAGCATCCACACCGCCCCTACCACCCAAAATCGCAAACGCATAACTACTCCCTTGCGAATTGACGCAGGAGAATTATACACGATGCGCGCTTGCGGCAAATTCGTCGGTGAGGCTTAGGCGTCGGGCGTGTCGCCGCGCGACCAGTAGTCCTCAAGGCTCACGCCCAAGCCGTCGGCGATGCGGTTGACGTAGGCGAAATAGGCGACGATCTGCGCGATGTCGAGGATGGCGCGGTCGCTAAAGCCCACGCCGAGCAAGCCTTCCACGTCGGATTCGGCGACAGCGGAGGGCGTCAGAGTCAGCTTGGTGGCGTAGTCGAGCATAGCGCGGTCGGCGGGCTTCAGCGGCGCGGTGGTGTAATCGGTCTCCACCCGCTGAACCCAATCGGTGTCCTTCGTCAACTGACGAAGATTGCGCGCGTGATGCTTCAGTCAGTAGAGGCAGTGGTTGAGCGCCGAAACCACCGTGCCGATCAGCTCGCGCTGCGCCCGCGACAGCGGAGATTTGCCGTACATCAGGGTGCGGTAAAGCTGCTCGTGATCCAGCATCGACTGCGGGTTCAGGCTGTGGATTTTCATGATGTGATCGACCTGCCCGGTTTTGTGGTCGCCGCACACCGCATAAGCGTCGGCAACGTCCCCGTCGGCGTCCTGCTCGTCCACCGTCTCGATCCACGCAATCTTTTTGGGCATACGGCTCGCTCCTTCTGCTTCGGGTGATTATACCCTGCTTCAATCGGCGCGCGCCCATCCTGCGAACCCCGTCCGAAATGATAATTGTCATACTCAGTTAGTGACGTATGACATTTGTTGCCTCGCCCGCTGTGACTCTTTTCACGCCACCGCGTATAGAAGATTGAAACACGGTCACAACTGTTCCGTCTTGTGCTGTGAGGGAATAAATCAATGTCAAATCGTGCCATGATCACCAACACCCGCTTGCTGACTGCTCCGGTGATCAGCCAGCCTGATGCTGCTTCTGAGGCTGCCCTGCCGATCTCGATCACCAAAGCGGCAAGCCAGCAGACTTACTACACCATCCGCCTGCTCGCGGATCGAGGTCACGCGCTCAATGCCTACCGGGCTTACGCATATTTCCGCTGGGTTGATGACCAACTTGACACCGTCCTGTCCAACCACTTCGCGCGGCTCGCCTTCGTGGAACGGCAGCAAACGCTGATCGATGCCTGCTACGACAGCGATCAGCGGTTCGATCTGCTGCCAGAGGAGCGCATCGCCGCTCACCTGATCGCGTCGGATCAAAGCCGCGACAGCGGGCTGCACGCCTACATCCGCAGCATGATGGAGGTGATGACATTCGACGCCAACCGCCGGGGACGATTGATTTCGCAGAACGAACTCGACCGCTACTCGCTCGCGCTGGCGACCGCCGTCACCGAAGCGCTGCATTACTTCATCGGTCACGAGCAGTTCGCGCTGCAGGACGACACGCGCTATCTCGCCGTGAACGCCGCGCACATCACCCACATGCTGCGCGACACGCAGGAGGACATCGCCGCCGGATACTTCAATATCCCGCGCGAAGTGGTCGTAGCGGGCGGCATTAATCCCTATGCGACCGACAGTCTCACTTATCGGGAGTGGGTCGAAAGCCGGGTGCAGTTGGCGCGCGAGTATTTCCGGGCTGGCAAAGCTTATCTCGCGCGGGTGAAGTGCCGCCGCTGCCGTCTGGCGGGCTTCGCTTATACGGTGCGCTTCGAGCGCCTACTCGACCTAATCGAGCGCGATGGCTATCGGCTGCGCACGCAGTATCCCGACGGCAAAGGCATGAAATCCATGATGAGCATGGTTGGATCGGCACTCTGGGTTAATCTACGAGGTGGACAGGCATGAACGTCGCAATCATTGGCGCAGGGATTGGCGGAATCGCAGCAGCGGCGCATCTGGCGCGGCGCGGCGCTCACGTAACCGTGTACGAGAAGAATCGCAAGCCGGGCGGACGCTGCAACCAGTTCACGCAGGAGGGTCATCGCTTCGACACCGGACCAACGCTGCTGATCATGACGCCGGTTTACGAGGCGGAGTTCGCGGCGATGGGCGCATCGCTGCACGATATGCTGGACTTGCAGCGCGTCGACCCCACCTATCATCTGGTGTTCGACGATGGCAGCGGGCTTCACCTGACCGCCGACTTGACCACGATGCAGACCCAGCTTGAGGCGATTGAGCCGGGCAGCTTCGACGGCTTTCTGCGCTACGTCGAGGAAGGACAGCGGCACTATCAGGTGGCGCTGAAGGAACTAGTGGAGCACGATTTCCGCAGCGCGTCGGAGTTCTTCACGCCGGGCAACCTGCACCTGCTGTTCGACCTGAATCCGCTGGCGCATCACTACGGGCACATGTCGGCTTACTTCAAGAACCCGCGCCTGAAAGCCGCGTTCACCTTTCAGGACGTATACATGGGGCTGAGTCCGTTTGAGGCTCCGGCGACCTTCTCGATGATGCCCTACACCGAACTGGCGCACGGCGTCTGGTATCCCAAAGGCGGCATGTACAGTATGGTCGAGGCGCTGATGCAGATCGCCCGCGACGCAGGCGTGAAGTTCGAGTTCGGCGCGGGCGTGAAGCGAATCGAGGTCAATGGCGACCACGCGACCGGGCTGCTGCTCGCCGACGGTCGTCGCGTCGAAACCGATGCGGTCGTCGCCAACGCCGACCTGCCCTACGTCTACGAATCGCTGCTGCCGGAGCGCGATCTCGCCGAGGAAATGGAGCATAAGCAGTATTCCTGCTCGGTGATCAGCTTCTTCTGGGGCGTGGACAAGCCCTACCCGACGCTGCCGCCGCACACGCTGTTTCTGGCGGACGACTACCGCGAGAACTTCGACAGCATCGAACATCAATTGACGCTGCCGGACAATCCGAGCCTGTACGTTCACGCTCCTGCGCGGCTCGATCCGTCCTGCGCTCCGGCGGACGAGGACACGCTGATCGCCATCGTGCCGGTGGGTCATCTGGGCGAAGCCGACCAGCAAAATTGGTGTGAAATCCGCGACCGGGCGCGGCAGGCGGTGTTCAATCGGCTGGCGCTGTTGGGAATCACCGACTTGCAGGCGCACATCAAGTTCGAGGTCAACTACACGCCGCTCTCGTGGCGCAAGCGCTACAATCTTATGAAGGGTGCGACTCACGGGCTGGCGCACACGCTCACGCAGTTGGCGTATCTGCGCCCGCACAACCGACATCCGCTCTATCACAACCTATACTTCGTCGGCGCCAGCACTCACCCCGGCACGGGCGTGCCAAGCTCGCTGGTTTCGGGGCGCTTCGCCGCCAACCGGCTGATGGACGAAGTTTGCCAAGCGTGATCTACTCGATGCCGACCCACTTGCCCGCCGGCAGCTTCTCGCCCGCACGGATTGCCACTTTCAGGCGATTCTCGGCGGGCGTGATCGGACACGACCAGCCGGAGCCGTAAGCGCAGTAAGGATTGTAGGCGAGGTTGAAATCGACATGAAACTGACCGGATTCGAGTTCGTCCGGCTCCAGATAGCGCCCGGCTTCGTAGGTTTCCGCTCCGGCGCTGGCATCGACGAAGGGTAGAAAGTAGCCGTGCGGCGCTTCGTAGATGGTCAGCGCCACCTCCTGACCGTCAACCGAGAAGTGAAATCGCCCGTAGCGGCGGTAGCGGCGAATGTCCCCGGTGGTGGTTTCGATAGCGATCTCGCTGCTGCCGGACTCCAGCGGCTCGACCGTCACGATCAGGTCAAGCGACGGGTTGGGGTCGTAATAGCCCAGCCCGGTGAAAACGTCCTGCTGATCCAGCGACAACGGCGAATGCGGGCTGGCTTTGAAAAACTGGTCTTTCTCGCGCCGCAGCGCGATCAATTCGGCGGTATCCACACGCATACTCCTAATTCGGTCATCCTTCCAACGCGGACGAGATTCGCAGGTGCGATCTTACGCCGGGTTGTCTGACCTGTATCTATCCAAGTTTACGACCGCGCTTTATAGTGGTAATACTGCTGCTCGACGAGGAGACCGACCATGATCGACCTTTCCCCTGAAGCCTTCCGCGCCCTCGGTTACCAAGCCGTCGATCTGATTGTCGAGCGGATGGCGGCGCTGTCCGCTCTCCCGGTGCGCCAGCCCGTGCCGCTCAAAACCCGCGACCTGCTGATGCACGCCCCGCTGCCCGAACACGCCATCGAGCCGAGCGAACTGCTCAACCAGATCGCCGAACTGGTG
Source organism: uncultured Chloroflexia bacterium (assembly GCA_963814185.1). Lineage (GTDB taxonomy): Bacteria > Chloroflexota > Anaerolineae > Aggregatilineales > Phototrophicaceae > Flexifilum. Next base: position 15,252 of record CAWFCF010000006.1, read on the forward strand.
CTACCCTATCCGATGGGCAACAGCAGCGGGCGATTCTTCGCGTGGGTCAATTCGCCGCCCGCGCCGATGGGCATCATCGCCGAATTGATCGCGGCGGCACACGATCCCAGCGTCGCTGGGGGCGATCACGCGGCGACCTACGTCGAGCACGGCGTCCTCAACTGGATCAAATCGATCTTCGGCTTCCCCGACAACTCCGCCGGGATTCTGACCAGCGGCGGCAGCGTCGCAACCCTAATTGGGCTGGCGGTGATGCGCCACGTCAAAACCGAGGGCGCGATGCGGGCGCAGGGCTTCCAGAGCCAAGCCACGCCGATGGTGGTCTACTGCTCCGAACAGGGGCATAGCTGCATCCAGAAGGCAGTCGAACTGCTGGGCTTCGGCAGCGACTATCTGCGGAAAATCCCGGTCGATGCCGATTTCCGCATGGACGTGACCGCGCTGGAAGCACAGATCGCCGCCGACCGCGCCGCCGGGCTGCGCCCGGTCTGCGTCGCTGCCAACGCCGGAACCGTCAACACCGGGGCGATTGACCCATTCGACGCGCTCGCCGATCTGTGCGAGCGCGAGGACTTGTGGCTGCACATCGACGGCGCTTATGGCGGCTTCGGCATCCTCGCCGAGCAGACCGCCGGGCTGTACAGCGGCATCGAGCGCGCGGACAGCCTCGGCGTCGATCCGCACAAGTGGCTGTACGTGCCGGTCGAATGCGGCTGCACGCTGGTGCGCGACGCGCAGGCGATGCGCGACACTTTCAGCCTCGTGCCGCCCTATCTGCGCGACGACAAGGCGCTGCCGTGGTTCTCCGAGTTTGGGATTCAGCAGACGCGCGGCTTCCGGGCGCTCAAGCTGTGGATGACGCTTCAGCAGGTCGGGATCGACGGCTACCGAGAGCTGATCAGCCGGGATATTGGGCTGGCGCGGTCGCTGCGGGAGAAGATCAAGGCGCGCGGCGATTTCGAGTTGGTGACGACGGGTCCGCTCAGCGTCACCTGCTTCCGCTACGCACCGCCCGGCGCCGCCGACGTAGACAAACTCAACCGCAAGCTGCTGGAAATCGTCCAGCGCGAGGGGAAAGTGTTCCTCACCGGGACGGAACTCAACGGTCGGTTCGCGCTGCGCACCTGCATCGTCAACTTCCGCACCACCGAAGCCGACCTCGACCTGCTGTTGAAGCTGATCGCGGAGGCGGGCAAGCGGGCTTGACCCCGGTGCGTGGTTTCCGCGCTAAAATGGATCGATGAGTGCGCTTCGTTATAGGACACGGTACTCCACACTCGGCACTCGGTACTATTTTTGGAGGTACTTATTATGCTTCAACGTTTGCTGCATCCCCGTCTCCCCTTCTGGCGCCGCCGCGCCCCCGTTCGCACCGTGAAGCACACGGTGATGCGCCGGGCATCCAAGCGGGCGCTGCGCCGGAACAAGTAACCCCCCGCCTCTCCATTCCGCTGCCCAAAGGCGACGCCCTGCCGCCGGGCGCGGAACTCAACCGAACGCTTATCCTCGCTTACGCCGCTCAAACCGGCGGCGCTGGAGTACTGCTGCGCAAACGTAAAATCGAAATTTACACGCGAGTCACAGGCGAATCAGCTTTTCGGTTTACGCTTTGGATCAGGAAAGCTCATGCCGTTACGAAACGTGCCCGCGCGCATGGTATGGCAGCCGCGCCTCGCATTACCGCGTCCCGTAGCCTATCGGCTGCCCCGCGCAGTATGCGCTGCCATACTCGCAGCGTTCTGCGGCGCTGGTGGTGATAGCGAAAACAAAAAGACCGGCGGTGTGCCGGTCTCTGCGGAGAGGGTGGGATTCGAACCCACGGTAGCCTTGCGACTACACTCATTTTCGAGACGAGCCGATTCAACCACTCTCGCACCTCTCCGAAAATGTGATCGCATTATACATGAGCGGGCACGGCGCGAAAATCCCGAAATTCAGCGCAGGTGGCGAAAAAATTCCTGAAGCTGATCAGTGGCTTCGTCCGCCAGCAGCCCGCCCGCGACCTCGACCCGGTGGTTGAGGCGTGGATGGCGCAGCAGATCGATCACGCTTCCGGCGGCTCCGGCTTTGGGATCGACCGCCGCGTAAACCAGACGCGGCAGCCGCGCCAGCACCATCGCCCCGGCGCACATGGGACAGGGTTCGAGCGTGCAGTAGAGGGTCACGCCGTCCAGCCGCCAGCGACCGAGCGCGTGCGCGGCTTGGCGCAGGGCGAGCATCTCCGCGTGCGCGGTCGGGTCGTGATCGGCTTCACGGCGATTATGTCCCCTCCCGATCACCTCGCCGCCATGCACCGCCACCGCGCCAATCGGCACGTCGTGGGCGGCGAGCGCTTGCTCGGCTTCGGCGAGCGCAAGCCGCATATAGTCGTAATCATTCATACGGATACGATCACACAAGCCTGCGCAATCAGTCACAGTCTCCGCTGGTGGTCACGTAGCGGTCGCTGACCCAGCCGCGCAAATCCTCATAGGGCACCTGATACCAGTCGCCAAAGTGCGCGGTCGCGGGCCAGGTCGTCCCGGCGGGCAGGCTGAACAGCACAATACTCAGCATCGACGGGTAGGAGCGGTAATGCAGGGTCGCGCGCGTCGTGATCTGGCAGTTGTACAGATAGTCCTGTATATCAGGGTTGGGAACCGCTGTAGGGACTACATTCAGGCTGCCCACCAGCACCACCGTGCCCGAAACCTCGAAGTAAGCACAGGTGTATCCTGCCGGGCTGGAAGGGTCAGCCCCCCAATCTATCGGCGAATGGGTCGTATCCAGCGCGCCTAAGTAGATCAGGCTACCCTGTCCGCGCAGGCAGACATAGGTCGGGTCGGCGAACGGCGCGACGGGCGCACCATCGACCATGCCAAAGAGATTGACCGCCTGCACAATCGGCTGATCGATCACCGACTGCACGCCGATCTCCGAGAGGCTGGTGTTGACGCCGCTGTCGCGCACGATCACGCGGCAGAACAGGTCGCCAGAAACGCCATTGGCGCTGACTTCGCCCCCATTGACGATCAGGTCGCCGTCCGTTTGCCGGGACAGGTCGCCGCACGGAAACACCGCTCCCTGCGCCTGCGCGGGCAGCAGACTGATCGCCAAGATCACGACCAGCGAGACGACGATCAGCCGGAAGGACGTATTGAATCGACGCATACGACACCCCCTTTTTAAAAGAGAACTCAACTGGGTCGAGTCGGGTTCGGGGTCCGGAGGTGAATCGTCAGGTGGGTCGTCATCGTTCGGCTCGGATTCGATGGCAGAATCGGCTTCCGCGTCGATCAGGTCGGCGGCGTCCGCGAGCGAAGACTCCGCGTCGATCAGGTTCGAATCCAGTGAGACGCCCGGCGTGAGCGGCATTTCTGGCTCGACGGTCTCCGGCTCGGCGACGAACTCCAGATCGGGCACGAAATCCGCGCCCACGTCATCGACGTGCGCCGACGCCAGCAGGTACAACTGCCGAACGTCCGCCTCGCTGAAGCCCGCTTCCAGCATCACGCCGCGCAGGGTCCGCTCGGTGACTTGATCGTGGTTGCGGACGACGTAGGTGTAGTGGGCGCGCAGGCATTCGCGCCATTCCTCCGAAAAAATGCTCTCCGGCACGGCTAGACCTCCACCTGCTGCTTCCACTCCGGCACTTCCACCGCCATGTCGAAGCGCGACTTGAGCGAGTCCGCCAGCGCGAACTGGGCGTCGCCTTCGCCATGCACCAGAAAGGTGCGCCCCGGCTTGCGCGACATCGCGCCGACCCATGCGAGCAGCTCGTCGCGGTCGGCGTGACCACTGAAGCCAGTCAGCACCTCGACGTGCGCGCGATTCTGGAAGGTTTCGCCGAAGATGCGCACTTCTTTCGCGCCTTCAACCAGCCGCCGACCCAGCGTGTTTTCCGCCTGATAGCCCACAATCAGCACGGTGGTGCGCGAGTTTTCGATGCGGTTGCGCAGGTGATGCAGGATGCGCCCGTTTTCCGCCATGCCGCTGGCGGCGATGATGATGGCGGGTTCGCGCAGGAAGTTGAGCTTCTTGCTTTCTTCCACCGAGCGGGTGTAGGTCAGTTCTGCGAAGCCGAAGGGATCGATATGTCCGTCGGCGTTCATGAAGGCGCGGATTTCGTCGTCGTAACATTCGGGATGCAGGCGAAAAGCGGCGGTCACGTCAATCGCCAGCGGGCTATCCACGAACACGGGCATTTCCGGGATGTCGCCCGTGAGCCGCAGTTGGTGCAGCATGTAGACCAACTGCTGAGTTCGCCCGACGGCGAAAGCCGGAACCACCAGCATCCCGCCGCGCTGATAAGTCTCGACGATGATCTGCTGCATCCGCTTGGTATCGTCCTCGTAGGGCGGGTGGGTGCGGTCACCGTAGGTGCTTTCCATGATCAGCGTGTCCGCGCCGTCGATGGTTTCGGGATCGCGGATGATGGGGATGCCCTTGCGACCGAGATCGCCGCTGAACACCAGCCGGGTATCGCGCCCGGCATCGTGATCGGCGATGTCCAGCACGACGAAGGCACTGCCGAGCATGTGCCCGGCGTCCTTGAAGGTCAGGGTCACGTCGGGCGCGATCTGGCGGGCGCGCTCGTAGTTCTGAGTGGTGAAGGAGTCGAGGCTCTTGAGCGCGTCCTGCTGGGTATAGATCGGCTCAACTTTCGGCTCGCCGCGCTTGCGCCGCTTGTTGACGAACTCCACGTCCCTTTCCTGAATGTGCCCGCTGTCCAGCAGCATGGAGGCGCACAGATCGCGGGTGGCGGGCGTGCAGATCACGTCACCGCGATAGCCGCTTTTGATCAGGTTGGGGATGTTGCCGGAATGGTCGATGTGGGCGTGAGAGAGCACCATCACGTCAATCGAGGCGGCGTCAAACGGGAGATGCTGGTTGCGCCGGTAGGCTTCGGCTCGCCTGCCCTGATATAAGCCGCAGTCGAGCAGGATGCGGGTGCCATTGACCTCGACCAAGTGCTGCGATCCGGTGACGGCGCGCGCCGCGCCGTAGAAGGTTATTTTCATGGCTTCAACTCAATCTCTTGCGTAACTTCGGGGGTTTCGATGCCTGCCCGCCGGAGTAAGTCGAATATTACCTGCGCCAGACCGATCAGCGCCAGCAGCAGCATCACCAGCAGTTCGTCCAGCCCACCGCCGAACAGCCCGACGATCAGCGCTGCCGCCGCCCCGGCGATGCGGAGACCGAATTCGGGGCGTCCCTGCCGTTCCTGTTCCGCTTTGACGGTGAACCATTCGATGACACTGAGCGATAGTAGCGAGATGGCGACCGACACGCTGATCAACAGGCGGTATTGGTCGGGCAGTCCTTCCTCGTGCAGCGTCACCAGCTTGTAAACGCCGACCGCCAGCGCGACCAGCGCCACTTGCAGCGGCAGATGGGTATAGAGCCAAACCTGCGCGCCGCGCGCCCAGTTGACCGCGTGATTGGCGATATTTTCAAAGTAGACCCACCACAGGCTGCCGACCAGCACCAGTCCAAGCAGGGCGACGATCACCCGCTGGAACTCGATTTCGTGACCGGAAAAGCCGCCGATCACCTTGATGAAGGATTTGCCAAAGACGATGATGGTGAACAAGCCCATCCGCTCCGGCAGGTGATGCGGGCTGGGCGGAAGCTGCTTTTGCAAGCGCTGGGAGCCGGGCGAGAGCGGCGTCCAGAAATCCACCAGCAGACCGACGCCCCAGAGGACGAAGCGCAGCGGAATCGGCACGAACGCCGACACCAACCAGATCAGCGCGGCGATGCTAAAGCCGGTCGCGTAGCGCCGCGCCAGCGGGCGCGCGACTTCGACATTACGCAGCACCCGCAGGTACATCAGCACCAGTATCCCGCGCGCTGCTGCATAGGCAAGCGCAAATCCGGCGGAAGTTTCGCCTAAACCGTCAAAGACGTGGATCGCCAGCGCCGAAACGATGAAAATCTGCGCAAAGATCAGCAGATGCTGAGTCAGATCGTCGGCGGCGAACCGATTGGCATAGAAGGTCGTCCCCATCCAGACCCACCAGATTGGCACAAACAGCAAGACGAAGCTCAGGAAACCGGTCGCGGAAACGTCCTCGCTGAGCTTGTTGCCCAACTGCACGATGGTCGCCACGTAGACCAGATCGTAGAACAATTCCAGCCACGATACTTTGCGATGGGTGTCGGTGTTCAAGCGCGGTGTGCCTACGGATGCAGCCATGGTGCCTCCCGTTTATGATTACCGGCGATAGCGGCGAATCACGTCCAGAATTTCCGTGCCATAGGCGCCCAAGCGCCACGCTCCCAAGCCGGGCACGCCGTCCATTTCGTCCAGACTGTGGGGCGCGCGCTCCGCCAGCGCCCAGAGCGCATCTTTGGAGATGATCACGTCGGATTCGACGCCGCGCTCGACCGCGCGGGTCTTGCGCCACTCGCGCAGCGCGGCGTAGCGTTCCACCACGACCGGGTCGGCGGGCGGATCAGACGGCGGCGGACTGGGCGGCAACGCGCGCAGCCCGCTGGTCACGGCGTCGAGCAGCAGGCTTCCATAGCGCCGAATTCTGCGCGGGCGACATCCCGTCGAGCCGCTGCAATTCGCCGGGCGTAGTCGGCATCTTCTGCGCGACTGCCACCATCGTCTTATCCGAGAAAATCTTGAAGGGGGGCAGATCGCGCTGCTCCGCCAGCCGCTCGCGGATAAAATACAGCTCGCGCAAAATCGCCATTTCGCGGCGGGCGAGGTGATTGGGTACGCCGATACGCCAGTAGCCTTCGGGATCGAAGCTGGCGGCGCGCGCCGCCGGAACCCGGCTCACGTCGTAGAAGCTCTCCCGGGCTTCCTCCAGCCGATTGAGACGCGACAGCTCGCCCAGAAAGTGATCGCGCAGGAGCGGCAGATAATGAGTGTCCATCTGGGCGTAGATCAGGCTTTCTTCGGGGAGCGGGCGCTGCCCCCAGTTATCGCGCTGGTGCTTCTTGTCCATGCTCACGCCCGCGACTTCCGACAGCAGCGCGCCCAAGCCGATCTGTTTGTAGCCGCAGACCCGCGCGGCGATCATGGTGTCGAACAGGTTGTTGAACTCGAAGCCGAAATCGCGCTTCATGCACAGCAAGTCGTACTCGGCGGCGTGAAACACCTTCTCGATGTTCGGATCGGCAAACAGCGGCGCGAGCGGCTGCATATCACGGATCGCATAGGGGTCAAGAATGTAGTCGGCGGTGCGAGTCGAAAGCTGAATCAGGCAGACCCGCTCCCGGTAAGCGTGCAAACTGTTGGACTCGGTGTCAATCGCCAGCAGCGGCTCCCGCGCCAGCCGATCCGCAAGCGCGCGCAGATCGTCAGCGCGATCCATGTAAGCGGCAGGTGGAATCATCGCCGCTCCCGAAACTGATCCTGCATCATCACTCCCGGTTCCCTTAAAACCCTGTCCGCATATTATCGTTGTCGGAGCATCGACTGGCAAGGCGCGATCCGGTTTTTGAGGATCAGCCGTCATTCTGAGTCTTTTTTGACAGCCCCTGCCAATTGTGATACATTTTACAAAGAACAAAGCTATCCTCAAAACATACTCGATCCACCACGAAAAGCCGCTCGTGTGCTATACTCCGCTCGGTCGGTTTTTTGTCCTGAAATCTCAGGAGGACTACGTTTCAATGGCTACCAGCATAACAACGGGTGAGACCAAAGCCGCTGTTCCCGCGAGAAGCCGAGCAGCCGCCGGGGTACAGGTCGGCGCGCCCAGCCGTCGTGAGTTCCTGTACTATATTTGGGGGGCGTCTTTAGCGCTGGTGCTGGGTGAGGCGACCGCCGGTCTGATCTGGTTTGCGCTGCCCCGCTTCAAAGAAGGCACCTTCGGCGGCGTCTTTAGCTTCCCGCCAGACCAAATTCCCGGTGAGCAAAAAGCCCCCGTCCACGATTCAGATGGGCGTTTTTGGGTTTCGCACCCCACCGCCGGATTGGTCATCCTGTACGAGGTCTGCACACATCTGGGCTGCATCCCCAAATGGTCGGAATCCAACTTTCGGTTTGAATGTCCCTGTCACGGCTCGAAGTATCAGCTCGACGGTCACTATATTGAAGGTCCCGCGCCGCGCAGCCTCGACCGCTTCTTTACGACGCTGACGTTTGAAGACGGCACCACCGCCGCGATGGACGGCTCCGGCGACCCGATTCCGCTGGATAATCGCGGGAAAATCACTAAGGTCTCGGTTGATACCGGCAAGCGCATCAAGCGTGATGGTCGCGTATAAAGGCTCACCTTCAGGGACAAGGAGATTGAAGTAATGTCGGTACTCCCATTTCCGTCTTTTCTCGATGACGTTAAGGAAAAGGGGCTGAAGCGAGCGGTCTTCGAAGGCGTTAACGAAGTTTCCGAGCGCCTCACGGCGGGTCTGAACATCCAAGACCTGCGCGAAGTGCTGCGCGGTGAACCCGCGAGCCGCAAGCCCAATCCTCGCTTGCAGCCGCACGCCGATGGCTTTTGGCTGCACATGCGCCCCAGCTATTTTCATAAGTCGGTGACCGGGCTGTACCCGACCTTCCGCCTCGGCTGGTTATCCACTTATTTCGTCTTCTTTGAGACGATTACCGGCATTCTGCTGATGGTGTGGTATACGCCAGCGCCGGATATTGCCTACCAGAACATGCTCGCCATCCTGAGCAACGTACCGCTCGGTCAGTTCGTGCGCGACCTGCACCGGCTCGGCGCGGAAGCGATGGTGCTGATCGTCTTCCTCCACATGCTGAGAACCTTCTTCACCGGCAGCTACAAGAAACCGCGTGAGTTCACGTGGTTTTCGGGCGTAATCCTGCTGATCTGTACCGCGTTCCTCAGCTTCAGCGGCTATCTGCTCCCGTGGGATCAGCTATCGCTGTGGGCGGTGACGATTGGCGCGAGCATGGTCGAAGCCGCGCCGCCGGAGGTGGTCGGCACCAACCTGAACCTACTCTTACGCGGCGGACCGCAAATCGGCGCGAACGGTTTGCTGAGGTTCTACCTGCTGCACGTGCTGGCGGTGCCCGCCATCCTGTTCGTGTTCCTCGGCGTTCACTACTACAAAGTGATCATTCACGCGCACAGCCTGCCGCCGCGCGAGGAGAACATCGGCGAGGATACTGCCAAGCGTGTCCCGCTGGATAGGCGCGTGTACTTCACGCCCGACGTCCTCACCAGCGAAATTATGTGGATCGCCGTCACGACGCTGATACTAGTCGTGCTGTGTACGTGGTTCTATCACGCGCCGCTCGAAGCGCACGCCAACCCGCAGGTGACGCCGCTCGGCACGACCGCTCCGTGGTATTTCGAATGGATTCAAGGCGCGCTCAAACTGGGCGATAAAGTCCTGTGGGGCATCGTCTTCCCGACGGTAGTGCTGGTGTTCTTGATGGTCGTCCCATACATCGACGTAAGCAAGACGCGCCGATGGGCACACCGCCGAATCGCGTTCACGGTCGCATTAGTGCTGCTCTCGATCCTCGTCATCCTCAGCTACATGGGAACCGCGCGCTTCGGCGTCCATAACAGCGCCGATACGACCATCATCCATGACATGGTGATGCTGCCGCAGGACAAAGACCTCGGCGAGCTTCTGCCGGTGCCGTTCGATCAACTGGAACCGGGCATGTACACCACCCGCGAGTTGGACGCGGAGCCGGGCGAGGCTGCCGACGTGCTTGCCGCCTTCAATCAGGAAGTAAACGGCGGGAGTTACCCGGTCGAAGGCAACACGACGATGAAGGACTATATGCTGAACGTTCAGCTTGTAACCTTCACCGATATGACCTTCAGCCTGATCCCGTCTGACGCTCCGCAGTTCCGTGACGCGATGCAGTTCCTTGATCAACAGCTTAAAGACAACGCGAACGAACTGCTGAACGGCTGGGGCGTGGTCGTGATCACAGAGCCGCAGAAAAATCTCAAGCGCGCCGACGTGATTTTGACTTGGGATGAAGTTCAGGTGGAAGCGGGGCACCCGGTACTCGACGCGAACGGTCAGCCGATCCCGGTGCTTGACGCCGATGGCAACCGAATTCGCCGTATCAACTCTGATCACATCTATATCCACCGTGATTCGCAGTACTTTTCAGCGCCGGGGGCATAAGTAAGTGAATTTACAACGACTGCTCATCAACCGAATTGAGATGCGCATCCTGATCGGCACGGTTGCCTTTTTGGGCATTCTGGTGCTGGTCGGATGGGTTGCCATCAACGAAGGCGGGCGCATGGCTGCCTTCGATCAGGAGTTCACCGCCCGCTCGATTGAGGACGGCGCGATGCTCTTTAACACCAACTGCTCGCCCTGTCACGGGCAAGATGGGCGCGGCTCTGCGCGTGCGCCCGCATTGAACTCGCCCTTGCTGTTCGGCTACGATTATCTGGCGGACATCCACAAGGAGCAGGCAGCGCTTAAAGCTGAACTCGACCTGCCGGCGACGACCGACGCGCGCAAGCAGGAGATCAATGATCGACTGACGGCGCTCACTCAAGAAGAACAGCAGCAGGAACAGCAGATGCAGTCTGCCATCGACAACGGCTACAACCCGGACGATTTCAATCGTCTGACCAACCTCGGTTGGGGCAGCAGCCTGCACAATTTCGTATACACCACCATCTTCAGCGGTCGCCCGAACAGCGCGACCTACTGGCCCCAGCCGATGCCCGCGTGGTCGCAGACGGCGGGCGGTCCGCTGCGTATCGATCAGGTGGAAGACCTGACCCAGTTCGTCCTCAACTTCGACAAGGGCGACGGTTGGACGGTTGACGACCTGAACGCGGTCAACCAGTTCCCGAAAGCGGCGGCCGATCCCTCGACGGTGGCTCAGCTTCAGTCGGAAATCGACCTGCTTCAGCAGTCCGGCGGTCAGCTTCCCAGCTACGTGGGAGTGGATACGCCGATTGACCAGATCATGCAGGGGCTTCAAGGGCTGACGGGCGATCCGCAGCACGGCAGCGAGCTGTACACGGGTCAAACCACCGCGAAACTGCCCTGCTCTAGCTGTCACCTGAACGCGACGGTCGCGCCGCCGATGCAGGGGACCTGGACGCGCGTGACGACGGTGCGCTTGCAAGACCCGCAGTTCAGCGGCTGGACGGGCGAGCAGTACATCGCCGACAGCATCATCCATCCGACGGATTACGTGGTGCCGAACTATCCCAACAACGTGATGCCGCAGGACTTTGGCAGCCGCCTCACCTATCAAGACCTTGCCGACCTGATCGCGTACCTCAAGACGCAGGATCAGCCGAGCAGCTAACTTCAAGCGGGGCGGACGAGTTCCGCCCCGTTTTCTTTCACGAGGAGCAGCGATAATGACAGGGGTGAGCTTAAGACTGGTCGGCGTGACACTGCTGTTGATGCTGGTGCTGCTGGTTCCGGTCTACGCGCAGGAATCGACGGCAGTCCCGACTGCGGTGCCGCCAGAAACCTACCCGGTCGCGGGGGTTGCCGAAAACACGGGGGCGGAAATCCCGAACGGCGCGACCACGCTGGTGCTGCTGGCGGGCTTGGGCGCGGTCGCATTGGTGGGGTTCGGCACGCTGCTGCGCCAGAGTTACAAACCGCCGCAGGAATGAATTAGCGGTCAGCCAGAACGAGATCGGAGATAGGTAGGGGCACGATATATCGTGCCCCTACTGCTATCCGGGAACAGCGCCTATTTGCATGAGCGAGCGGTGAGAATGAGCGTACCGTTCCTCGTGACGCGCATCACAACTGCGGTATAATCAGGTCGATGCTATAATCACCGTAAGAAGAAGGACTGGAGAGCGGTATGGCGCAGGCTGCATGGGAAAAGCCAGTTGCGGCGCAGTTGCCCCCGCGAACGAGCGGGCAGCGTTGGAAATATCTGATCGGCGGAGGGCTGATCCTCGCCGCAGTGGTCTATCTGGTGATCAGCGGCACCCTCACCGGCGCGCAGTATTTCATGACCGTCAATGATCTGCTCCACAACCCGGCTTACGTCGGTCAGACCGTGCGCGTCACCGGCGCGGTGATCGGCGACAGCATCCAGTACGACGACAAAACCCTGCTGATCACCTTCACGATTGCCAACGTGCCCACTTCGGGCAACGATTTGGGCGTCGCGCTGCACAACGCGGTCAGCGACCCAAGCACGACTCGTCTGAGCGTGCGGGTCGAAAACACGGTCAAGCCGGAACTGCTGCAAAACGAGGCTCAGGCGATCCTCACCGGGACGCTGGGCAGCGACGGTGTGTTCCACGCGACCGAACTCAACCTGAAATGTCCATCCAAGTTCATCGAGAGTGGTCCCTCGGCGGGGACGCTGGCTCCCGCAAGCGAGGAGCAGGTGGCAGTCGGGGCGGGCGCCTAACCCATGCTGGCTGAAATCGGAATAACCGCCCTCTCACTGGCGTTCTGCGCGGCGATTTACGCCATCGGCGCGGCGATTTACGGCGCGCGTCGCAAACTCGACCGCTGGGTCGGCAGCGCGCGCAACGCTGCCCTGCTCACCTTCCCGCTGATTTTCGTGGCAGCCTTCGCGCTGCTGTGGGCGCTGCTCACGCAGCAGTATCAGATCACCTACGTGTGGCAGGTGACCGATCCCAACACGCCGATGTTCTTCCGCTTCACGGCGCTGTGGGGATCGCAGCAGGGGTCGCTGCTGTTCTGGTGCCTGATCATGAGCCTGTTCGCGTTCGTGGCGACACTGCTCAACTGGCGCAGCAACCGCACGCTGATGCCCTATTTCATCGCTTACACGATGGCGGTGCTGGCTTTCTTTCTGGGGCTGGTGCTGTTCATGGAGAATCCGTTCGCGCGCTACTGGATCACGCCCGGTCTGGCGCAGAATGCCTCGGTTCCGGCTTACACGCTGATCCCGGCGGGCGCGGTCGCGCCGGATTGGAGCCTGCTGGCGCAGTCGGCGCACGGCTTGAACCCGCTGCTGCGGCACTTCGGCATGATCATCCACCCGCCGATGCTGTATTCCGGCTTCACGGGCATGGTGATCCCGTTTGCGTTTGCGATGTCGGCGCTGGCTTCCGGCGACCTCTCGACTAACTGGATCAAGGCGACTCGGCGCTGGGCGCTGATCGCGTGGCTGTTCCTGAGCCTCGGCTTGCTGCTCGGCGGTCGCTGGGCATACGACGTACTCGGCTGGGGCGGCTACTGGGGCTGGGACCCGGTGGAGGATGCGGCGTTTATCCCGTGGCTGGTGGGGACGGCGTTCCTGCACAGCGTCATGATTCAGGAAAAGCGCGGGATGCTGAAGGTCTGGAACATGTTCCTCGTGATCTTCACTTTCAGCGCCGTGATCTTCGGGACCTTCGCCACGCGGAGCGGCTTGGTGGACAGCGTTCACAGCTTCGCGCAGAGCGCCATCGGCACGCCGATGTTCCTGTTCTGGGGCGGCATGACGCTGGTCTCGGTCAGCCTGATCTTGTGGCGCTGGCGACGGGGGAAGCTGCACAGCGAACACGGCTTCGCGGGCATCCTCAGCCGCGAAACGCTGTTCGTGCTGAACAACGTGGTGTTCGTGGCGCTGGCGCTGGCGATCTTCTGGGGCAGCTTCGGCGCGCCGATCCTGTCGCAGTTGATCATGAACACTGAAATCACGCTGGGCAAAGATTACTTCTTCACGGTGACGACGCCGCTGTTCATCCTGCTGTTCATTTTGATGGGCATCGCGCCGCTTTCGGCATGGGGGGCAACTTCAGCGGCGCGGCTCGGTCGCGGGCTGATCGTGCCGATACTTGTGACCGCGATTTCGCTGGTGTTCGCCTACCTGTTCGGCGCGCACAGCTTCGGCTCGCTGCTCGGCTACGGCGTGGTGCTGCTGGCGGGCTACGTGGCGCTCTACGAGATTTATCGCGGGGCGCGGGCGCGCACGCGCACGATCCACGAGAGCCTGCCGCGCGCAGTGGTGTCGATCTTCGGGCGCAACCGTCGTCGCTACGGCGGCTTCATCGTGCATCTGGGCATCACCGTGATCGGCTTGGGCGTGATCGGCAGCACCTTGTTCCAGCAGACCACTCAGCAAACGCTGGCGATTGGGCAGAGCGTGACGCTCGGTCAGTACACCATGACCTACAACGGAATGCTGTCCGGTCAAGTGGCGGACGATGGACGGATCATGGACATCGCGCAGGTGAGCGTGTCGCAGGACGGCGGTGCTCCGGTGCAGATTCGCCCGCGCCATGACTTCTATCCGCAGGCGCAGGACATCACCCAGATGAACATCGCCGGGGCGGACAGCACGGTGCAAGGCGATTTCTACGTGCTGCTTTCCGGCTGGGACGAGCCAAACGGCGCAACCGCGACCTTCAAGATTTACGTCAACCCGCTGATCAACTTCATCTGGTGGGGCGGCTTGGTGCTGATTCTCGGCACGGTGATCTCAGTGCTGCCCTCCGAGCGGCTGCCAGAGCGGGTGCGGTCGAGCCGACTCGCGCACGCGGGAGCCGCAGCGTGAGTTTGAGAACCGTGTTCTGCCGCCGAGGGTTTAAACCCTCGGCTGATGAAAAGCAGCCCACTGAAGGGGCTGCCAAAGCGAAGACGCTTCTCTGCGACCCCTTTAGTGGGTCGCCGGGTTCTTTAGCTGCCAGTTTAAACTGGCAGCGACTGACTGTCTGGTTCACAATTGCGCTGCTAGGGGCAATCGTACTGACGGCGCTGCCGCTGGCGGCGCAGGAAGCCACCCAGCCGATCACGTTCGATCAGGTGAACCAGATCGCGCGGGAGTTATACTGTCCGGTCTGCCCCAACGAGACGCTGGAAGCCTGCCAGACGCAGGCGTGCGCTCAGTGGCGCGACGAAATCCGCGATCAACTGGCGCAGGGGCAGAACGAGCAGCAGATTATCGACAGCTTCGTGCAGCGCTACGGGGATCGGGTACTGGGCACGCCGCAAGACCCGACGCTGCGCGCGCTCTCGCTGGTGACGCCCTACTTGATCGCGCTGGTGGCGCTGATCGCGGGGATATTCACGTTTATGCGCTGGCGCAGGCGACCGCGATCCGAACCCGTGCCGCAGACACCGCAGCCGCCAATCAACGAAGGCTATCGGGATCAACTGGAACAGGATTTACGAGAATAATTTGGACTCACTAGCGGTTTAAGCCCCCGTAACGGGAGAATATCTGATGCCATGCAAATGTTTGATTCGGACATCACAGAGCGTAAATGAAAACGGCGGGGTACTGACTCCAACGCTTTTTCCCATCGATGTTTGTCTGCTGCGTCGGATGCCTAATGATATTGGAGCAACGTCAACATGCGAAGAAACACCGCATGATGGTCCGTGTTGGGTGTGGGTTAAAGAACATGGACCCGATCTTCCCGACAAGGAATTTTTGCGTATTCGGCGCTAGTTCTTGACCTCACTCCGCTTCGCTTAGCTTCCCCTCTCCACAAAGTGGAGAGGGGTTGAGGGGTGAGGTTTTGAGCGAGCAACATTGATAGCAATTAAGGCGGCAATGAGCGATCTCGACTTTTTACAGGAACTCGAAGGGCAAGAGGATGCGCCGCCCAAGCGCGGCTTGAGCATCGGCGCGGTGGTGGTGCTGATCGGCGTGGCGCTGACGGTGCTGGTGTTCGGCATCGCGCTGGTTCAGCATCAGCAGGGTCGCCCGACCGCCGGTCCCGCGCCGGATTTCACGCTGACGACTTTCGACGGTCAGACCTTCAAGCTGTCTGATCAGCGCGGCAAGGTGGTGGTGATCAACTTCTGGGCGAGCTGGTGCGGTCCCTGCCGCGACGAAGCGCCCGCGCTCGAATCGCTGTGGGAGCAGTACAAAGACAAAGACGTGGTGTTTCTGGGCGTGACCTTCGCCGACGATCCCAAAGATTTCGCAGGCGTTCATGGCGGAATTCGGCGTCACCTACCCCAACGCGGAGGACGGTCACTCCGACGTGAGCAAAGGACTTTATCGGATTCAAGGCGTGCCGGAGACCTTCGTCATCGACCAGCAAGGCAACATCCAGAGTTTCTTTTATTCGGTTTCCAGCAACGCTACAGGCTCGTCCGACGATCTGGTGGTCACTAAGAACCAGTTGGCAGCGTTCATCGACACCCTATTGAACCCATCATGAGCTTACCCGGTTTAATCTTCGCCCTCCTCCTCGCCCTGTTCGTGCTGGTCTGGATCGTCATGCCGCTGTTCCAGCGGGAGACCCAGTCGGCGCAAGACCCGCTGTTGGACAAGCAGCGCGAGCGTCTGCTGATCTACTACGAGCGGGTGCTGCGCAATATCCGCGATCTGGACGAAGATCACGCGCTCGGTAAAATGAATGAGGACGACTATACCCGCGAGCGCGAGGAATGGGCGCAGCGCGGCGTGCAGGTGCTTCAGGCGCTGGATACGATTGACCAGCGTGAGCTGATCGCGCCGACGCCCGCCGACGATACGGCAGTGGACGACGCCATTGATGACGCCATCGAAGCCGCGATTCAACGCTACCGCCAACGGAACCCGCAATGAGGTTTTTTTCTCGCATTCACAACGATAGGCAGCGGGTAGGGGCGTGGCGTCGCCATGCCCCTAGGTCTGATCGAGCGAGGGCGGGTCACAGACCCGCCCCTACCGCCACGTGGATTCTGATCATGTTGAGTCTGCTGATCGCGGGGTGCAGCGGGCTGGCGGGGGAGCCGCGCATCGTCGCCACGCTGCTGCCCTCGACCGCCGCGCCGACCGAAATCGCCTATCCGCTCACGCCGCCGGACCTCGCGCAGGGCGCGCAGGTCTTCGCCCAGAACTGCATCCGCTGTCACGGAGCCGACGGCAAAGGCAACGGCGAACTGGTGCAGAGCGGTCAGGTGACCGCGCCGCCGGATTTCACCGACGCGGCGACCTCCGACGGCGTTCGCCCAGATGCGTGGTTTGCTACCATCACCAACGGCGACCTTCAGAACTTGATGCCGCCATGGGGCGATACGCTCAGCGCGGAGCAGCGCTGGGATGTCGCCATGTACACCTATACCCTGCCCTACAGCGCCGACCAGATCGCGCGCGGGCAGGCGATCTACGCCGCCAACTGCCGCGAATGTCACGGCGACTTGGGCAAAGGCGACGGTCCGCGCGCCGACCAGATCGGTACGGTTCCGGCTGATCTGACCAGCCTGAGCGAGCAGGCGACGCTCAGCCGGGACACGATCTTCAGCATCGTGAGCGAAGGCAGCGGCGACGACATGCCCGCCTTCGCGGATAAGCTGAGCGACGCCGACCGCCACACGGTGGTCGCCTACGTGCGCACGCTGGCGCTCGCCAACACCGACGCGATTGGCGCATCTGCCGTCACGCCGGAAGCGACCGAAGTCGGTGATTCAGCCGACCGCCGTCCCCAATCGCCCGTCCACCGAACCGGCGGTCGTGCCGCCCAACGCCACGCAGGAAGTCGCCGCGCCCAACAGCACGCAGGAAGTCGGGCAAACGGTGACGGTCACGGGCAAGATCACCAACGGCACGGCGGGCGGAGTCGTCCCGCCGAATCTTCCGCTCACGCTGTTCATCTTCGACGCGAACCTGAATCAGCAGCAGTTCAACGGCACGGTCAACGCGGACGGCAGCTTCAGCATCCCGGACGTGCCGCTCGACCTGAACAGCACCTACGTCACCACCACCAACTACCGCGACCGGGTGTTCGCCAGCGACCTGCTCACCGGAGACACGCTGAAGTCGGACGCCGCCGACGGCACGCTCGACCTGTCGATCCCGATCTACGAACTGACCGAAGACGCGGACGTGATCCAGATCACCGGGCTTGTGACGCAGGTGACGGTGGTCGGGGACAGTATGCAGGTGGCGCAGGTGTTCAACTTCACCAACACCTCCGACCGTGCCTTCACCAGCAGCCAGACCGCCAGCAACGGCGATGCGCTGTCGCTGGTGATCACGCTGCCGCCCGGATCGGTGGTGGCGGGCTTGTCGGATAATCAGAACCGCTACGTGGTCGATCAGAACAACTTCACGGTGTTCGACACGGTTCCGGTGCTGCCTAACGAGCAGCACATCGTGCAGTTGGTGTATTTGATCCCGTACAATAACGGCGCGATCATCGAGCAGCCGCTCAATTACGCGCTGAACGGCCCGGTGCGGCTGCTGATCAACCCGGCGAGCATTCAGGTGACCAGCCAGCAGCTTCCGCCGATGGGCGCGCAGACGGTGGGCAGCACCCAGTATCAAAGCTACGGCGGCGTGCTGGCGCTGGCATCCGGCGACGTGCTGCGCTACGAACTCAACGGCACCGGGCTGACCAGCGCGCAGGCGACCGCCCCGGTGGTCTCGTCCGATAACCTGCTGCTGGTGATCGTCGGCGTGGTCATCCTGATCGCGGCGCTGGGCGGCGGGCTGTTCCTGATCGCCTCGCGCAACCGCTCCGGCGATCAGCAGGTGATCGCCATACTGGTGCGGCAGATCGCGGAACTGGACAAGGATCACGACGCCGGGAAGATCGACGACACCGCTTACGAACAGCAGCGCAACGCGCTCAAGGCACGGCTCGCCTCATTGATGGAAAGGAAGAAGTGAACTGTAGGACTGAGCGATGAGGACTGAGGACTGAGTGAAGCCACTTTTTCCTCAGTCCTCGAACCTCAGTCCTCAGTCCTATCATGTCTGCGATCATCGAAATCCACGCCCTCGTGAAAGCCTACGGCTTGCAGCCAGTGCTGCGCAAGCTCGATCTCACCATTGAGCGCGGGCAGTTCGTCGCGCTGCTGGGCGCCAACGGCAGCGGCAAATCGACGCTGCTGCGGCTGCTCACCGGGCTGAGCAAGCCCACCAGCGGCACCATCCGCGTCGGCGGGTGGGAACTCCCGCGCGAAGCCTCCGCCGTCCGTGCGCAAATCGGCATGGTCAGCCACAAGCCGCTGCTCTACGAAAACCTGACCGCCCGCGAAAACCTGCTGTTTTTCGCTCGCCTCTACGACCTGAGCGACACCGAAGACCGGATCAAGCGGGGGCTGGAGCGGGTCGGGCTGACGCGGCGCGGCGAGGACTTGGTGCGCACCTACTCGCGCGGGATGCTGCAACGCCTGAGCATCGCCCGCGCGCTGATCCACGATCCGCACGTGCTGCTGATGGACGAGCCGTATACCGGGCTGGATCAGGACGCCGCCGCGACGCTCGATTCGCTGATGCGCGATGCTCACAGCGAGGGACACACCATCGTCATGACAACTCACGAACTGGATCGCGCCTCGACACTTGCGGGGCGCGCGATCATCCTGACTCGCGGCGTGATCGGCTACGACGCGCCCATGTCGCCCGACATCGCCGCCCGCTACTTCGAGACCACCGGAACGGCAAGCGCGAGATGACCAAAGTTTGCGGAGCAAACGCGGGAACACCGAAGGTATGAAGACGCCCTTTCTACGCACCGTGATTTCGATCATTCGCAAGGATTTTCAAGCCGAACTGCGCAGCCGCGAACTGGTCGGCTCGATGGGCTTGTTCGCGCTGCTGAGCGTGCTGATCTTCAGCTTCGCGCTGGAACTCGACCGCAACGCGCGCACCGAGTCGATCAGCGGCGTGCTGTGGGTGACTATCGTGTTCGCCAGCATCCTCGGCTTGAACCGCAGCATGGCGATGGAGCGGGATCAGGGCAACCTCGACGCGCTGCTGATCGCGCCGATCAGCCGATCTGCCATCTACTGCGGCAAGCTGGTGGGCAACTTCGTATTCACGCTGGTGATCGGCTTGCTGCTGCTGCCGCTGATGACCATTCTGTATAACGTGAGCATCATCAGCGGCTGGTTGGTGGTCATGCTGGTGCTGGGGACGGTCGGCTTCACGGCGCTCGGTACTTTGCTGGCGGCGATGACGGTGCAGACCCGCTCGCGCGAGGCGCTGCTGCCGATTGTCATGATGCCGGTGGTGCTGCCGCTGCTGCTGGCGTCGGTGCGGGCATCGACCAGCATCCTGAACGGCACGCCCCAGAGCGACTGGATTCAGTGGGTGCAGATCGTCGCGGTGCTGGACGTGATCTACTTCACCATGTGTTTTCTGCTGTTCGAGTTCGTGGTCGAGGAATGAGAAAATCAGCAGTTAGCTTTTAGCGGTTAGCTTTTAGCCGGACACGACCTACCGTGCCCCTACGAAAACCATCACGTCGATCTGCTTTGGGCTAATTGCTAACGGCTAACCGCTAACGGCGACCTACAGATTTCTTGAACTTTTAACGAGATATGCTAAGATTTTCACCGTCCAGTTCAGTAGAGGAGTCCCCGCATGAGCGCCGTTCGACCGATGCCCTCTGCCGATCAACCCGCCGCGCAGAGCACAACGCGCCCGCGTCTGCTGACCGCGCTGACGGTGATCACGCCGATTGCGATTGTGATTGGCTTGTATTTCGCGCTGATCTTCGCCGGGCAGGAACTGCAGGAAGGCGACGTACAGCGCATCTTCTACCTGCACGTATCCGCCTTCGCGGGCGCGTTCGTCGCCTTCGGGGCGACGGTAGTGGGTGGATTGATGTATCTGCGCACGCGCAAGCCCAAGTGGGACACGTTGGCGCTGGCGGGCGTCGAGGTCGGCTTGACGCTCGGCATTATGAACCTCGTGACCGGATCGATCTGGGCGTACCCGACGTGGCTGACGTGGTGGACGTGGGACCCGCGCCTCACCTCCGACGCGATCATGGTGCTGACCTATATCGCCTACCTGATGCTGCGGCAGGGCATCGAGAACATCGACACCCGCCGCCGCTTCGCCTCGGTCTATGGCATTCTCGCGTTTTCGACCGCGATCATCACGCTGATTATCACCCGCATTCGCCCCGACACCATTCATCCGGTGGTGATCGGCAGCAGCCCGCAGAACGCCGAGGGCGGGTTCGACCTCACGTCCAGCATGATCACGGCGCTGAGCGTCAACATGATCATCTGGAGCGTGCTGGTTCCGTGGG
Organism: uncultured Chloroflexia bacterium; assembly: GCA_963814185.1. Lineage (GTDB taxonomy): Bacteria > Chloroflexota > Anaerolineae > Aggregatilineales > Phototrophicaceae > Flexifilum. The sequence continues at coordinate 36,071 of CAWFCF010000006.1, forward strand.
TGCTGGTCTGGTGGCGGATTTGGCTCGAAAACCTGAACCTGCGCGTGCAAGAAAAGCGCGCGCACCTGATGGAGTCATAAATGGTTTTGCTGGCAGTCACGACACCGGATACGACCTCGTATCTGTTTCTGGGGCTGGGCGCGTTCTTCCTGCTGCTGCTGGTCTTTATCGGCTCGATGGTGCTGCGGCTGCGCAATCTGCGTAAAGACGAGACGGTGATCGAGCAGTTGGACGAGGAACAGTAGCATCAACCGATCCGACATGCAGGTGTTGTAGGGACGGGTTTGAAACCCGCCCCTACCCGTGATCCGTGACCGCCTGATCACCACGTTTGGCAGAGGCGCGACCTTCACCCATCTTGCGACAATGTGCGCGGCGATTATACTTGCGCGTATGGGAAAACGACTCCTGCTGATCCTGCTCCTGCTGATCGCCGCCTGCCAATCGAGCGCGCCCACCGCTGACGCGCCCACCACGATTCCATTTCCGACCATGACGCCGGGGCACGTGATCGAGGGGGCGCTGCCGCCCGCGCTCGCGGTCCCGCTGAACGGCTTGTCCAATCCCGCGACCGCGATTGCGCTCGCCAACCGCCCCACTGCCACGCCGAATTACCGATCCTGCCCCGACCCCAGCGACGCCGCCACGCTCGACCCGATTGAACCCGCCAACGCGCACCTGATGGACGACGCGATTGCCCGCTTCCTGTCCAACGGGGGGACGGTCGCGCGGCTGGAAAGCACGCTCCGCGACGACTGGAAGGTGCTGGGCGATCAAGGCATCGTGCGCGGCGACATCGACCTGACCGGAGAAGGCACGGCGGAGATCATCCTCACCTACGATACGCCGGACGAAGGCGGCGTGCTGCTGATCGAGGGCTGCATCGACGGGCGCTACCTGACTCGTTATCAGGCGGCGTTGGGCGGCGACATCCCGCAAATCCTCACGGTCGGCGACCTGAATTACAACGGCATCCCGGAGCTTCTGTTCAGCAGCAAGGACTGCTCCAGCGCGTGCGTCTATCACACGCAGATGGTGACGTGGAACCCGGATCGCGGGCGGTTCGTGAACCTGCTCGGCGGCGCGATCACCAGCGACGAGGTTCCAGTCGTTCAGGATACCGATAACGATCAGGTGAGCGAGCTAATCGTGCGCTTCGAGGACGACGGCAACGCGCAAACCGGGCCGCTGCGCACCGGATATACTCTGTACGACTGGAACGGGGTCGGCTACGTGCAGTCGATCACGCAGTTGAACCCGCCGCGCTTCCGCATTCAGGTGATTCAGGAGGCAGACGCCGCATTCAGCGCGCAAAACATGGACGAAGCTATCGGGCTGTACAACCTGTCGCTGAGCAGCAGCGATCTGGAAAACTGGTACAACGACGACGCCGACACGCTCAAGGCTTACGCGCTCTACCGCCTGCTGATCGCTTATTCGTTCACTGAGGATGATCGGCGGCTGGACACCCAGCAGACCCTCCAGCAGACCTACCCCGATCTCACCGCCGCGCCGCCTTACGCGCAAATGGCGACCGATTTCTGGAACGCGGTGCAGGTGACCAACAACCTGCACAGCGCCTGCCTCGAAGCGCAGCAGGACGTGATCACGCGACCGGAGGCGCTGACGCTGCTCAACCGCTACGGATCGCGCAGCCCCACCTACACCGCAACCGATCTGTGCCCGTTTTAGACTGAGCCAGTGGATTGGCGAATAATCAATTCGGTCTTGAGGCGGACGTGCCGTTCGGGAAGCGGGACGCCCTCGATCTGCTGGATCAGCATCTCGACGGCGGTCTGACCGAGACCATAGGCGGGCTGGCGCACGGTGGTCAGCGACGGTGACGCGGCTGCCGCCTGCGAGCCGTCGTTGAATCCGGTCACGGAAAGCTGCCTGCCGATCTCTAAGCCTCGCTCGTGCGCCGCCTGATAGACGCCGAACGCCGACGCATCGCAGGAGGCGGCGATTGCCGTCGGCGGAGACTCCAGTTCCAGCAGCTTCCGCGCCGCAAGGAACGAGGTGGGTTGAACCCAACCCCCGTTCACCACCAACGACGGCTCATAGACGATGCCCGCTGCTTCGAGCGCCTGCTGATAGCCCAGCAAGCGCTGCACCCCCGCGCCGTGTTCCATCGACCCGGTGATGAAGCCGATGCGCCGATGCCCCAGCGACACGAGATGCTGTACCACTTCGATCATGGCTTCACGGTTGGTCACTTCGACCGTGAGCAAATCGTCGACGCGCTGCGCGACCGGGAAATCGATCAGCGCGCTGGGGATGCCGGATTCTCGGCACAGATCGAGCAGATGCGCGAAATCGTGGGGAACCACCATCACCACGCCGTCACAGCGCGGGAGCAGGCGCGCGATATCATCCTGACGAGTGGGATTTTGAATGCTGGTCAGCAGCGAACAGCGGTGCTGCTGAGCGGTATCAGAGACGCCTTGAAACACTTCACCCAAGTAATCGTGGTTCAGAACGCCGGGGATGAACAGTCCGATTGTGCTCACGATGTGGTCTGCCGCGCTCAGCGGGGCGAGGCGCCGGTAGACTGCCGGACGATCAGCTCGGTTTCAAGGTGAACGTGCATTTCGGGCAGGGTTTCGCCCCGAAGCCGTTGGATCAACATCTGCGCCGCCGTCGTGCCGATCTGATACATGGGCTGGCGGACGGTGGTCAGCGGCGGCGACACCGTACTCGCCATCGCAATGTCGTCAAAGCCTGTGATCGACAGGTCGAACGGGATGTCGAATTCCAATTGGCGCGCCGCCTGAATCACGCCGAACGCCATCTGGTCATTGGAGGCGACAATCGCGGTCGGGCGTGGGTTCGATTGGAGCATGGCTTTCGCGCGGGTGTAGCCGCTCTCGTGCCCCCAGTCACCCACGCCGACCAGCTTGGTATCGTAGCGAAGCCCGGTTTCCCGCAGAGCATCCTTGTAACCTTGAAGCCGTTCCCGCGCGCTGGCAAGCTGCATCCCGCCGGTGATGAAGCCGATACGCCGATGCCCCAGATCGAACAGATGGTGCATCACCATCTGAATGCCTTCCCGATTGTTGACCTCGATGCTGGGCACATCCTCAAGGTCTTCCGGGCTTTGATGCTCGACCAGCACGTAATCGCGCTTGTAGAAGCGGCAAAGCTCCAGCAGACGCTCGAAATTGAAAGGCACCACGCTGATCACGCCGTCGCAGCTTCCCGGCTTCAGCAGTTGAACCAGATCGTCTTCCTGCGTGGTGTACTGGACGTTGAACACCAGCGTATAATCGTTCGCCTGCGCCGTGTCTGCGATACCCCGTACCACTTCGCCCACGTAGTTCTCGACGATGCCGGGCAGCACCACGCCAATCGTGCCGGACTGCTGCTCGTGCGAAGTGCGAACCAACCCGGCTTGTTCCAGCGCCGCAAAGACGCGGTTGCGCACGCTCTCGCTCACACCAGACTGACCGAGTATCACTTTGGTGACCTGTTCCACAGGAACACCGACCGACTCTGCAATATCTTGAATTGTGGTGCGCGTTGGGGCTGTCATCATGAAGCTACCTGAGTGTATCCATAAAATCCGTTCAAAGAGATCGTTTTAGTTATTCGGATCAGGCGTGACCGGTCGATTCACGGATGATCAATTCGGTTTCCAGCCGCGCGTGTGGATTGGCGATAGGTTCGCCATTGATGCGCTTGACCAGCAGTTCGACGGCGGTTGCGCCCAGCGCGGACATCGGCTGGCGAATGGTGGTCAGCCCCGGCGTGACGGTGGACGCCATGCTGATGTCGTCGAAACCCGTGATCGAAATATCGTCGCCGATCTGTAGCCCATGCTCGCGTGCCGCCTGCATCGCGCCGAACGCCATCAAATCGTTGCAGGTGACGATTGCGGTAGGCGGCGCATTCAGTTCCAGCAGCGCCCTCCCCTGCTGATACCCGCCGTCGTGAAACCAGTTGCCCTCGCGCACCAGCGCCGGATCGACCGGGATGCCTCCTGCCTGCAAAGCGTCGTAATAGCCCTGCAAGCGCTGCCGGGCGCTGGCAACCGTCAGCCCTCCGGCGATAAAGCCGATGCGCTGATGTCCCATTTCCAGCAGATAGTTCATGAGTTCGACGAGGCTCTGGCGGTTGTTCACTTCCACCGTGAGCGCGTCTCCCACGTCTTCGTCGCCCTGATAATCCACCAGCACGTAATCGCGTCGATAGTGCTGACAAAGCTCCAGCAGCCGATCATAGTGGTTGGGCACGACGGCGATCACGCCTTCGCAGCCGCCCGCGTCGAGCATCTGCACCAAATCGTCCTCGCCGGACGCATTCTCGATGTTGAGGATCAGCGAGAAACCGAGCGCCCGCACCGCCTCGGACGCGCCCTGCACCACCTCGCCTACGTAGTCGCCGATCACCGCGCCGGGGACGACGATCCCGATGCTGCGGGCAGCGGCATCGCGCGAGACCCGCACGATACGGGCTTCTTCCAGCGCGCTGTGGATGCGGCGGCGCGTCACTTCGTTGATCCCCGGCTGACCGAGAATCACTTTAGTTACCTGATCGACCGGAACGCCGAGCGTGTCTGCAATGTCCTGAAGGGTCTTGCGTGCGGAACTCGCCATCTTGCGCCTTCGTGCGGCTGTTGAAGCACCATTAAGACAATCCTAGTGCCAATACGTTCATAAATTGCATAAAAACACCTCAACTCTGTAAAAAAACGATGATCGCAGCAGGTGGGCAAGCGGGGCAAAACTGGTACAATCTAGCACGTCATGGGCGCAGTAGCGGCATGACCCTGCATTGTTTTCAGAAACACCCTCCGAGGAAGCTGATGTCCGATCTATTGACCTATTTTCAAAGCCAGCAGCAGGCGATGGTCGATCTATTGACCACGCTGATCAATTTCGAGACGCCCACCCGCAATAAAGCCTACGTGGACAAGATGGGCGCGTTCATGGAGAGCCAGTTCCGGGACCTCGGCGCGTCGTCGGTGACGCGCATCCCGCAGACTGAGGTCGGCGATATGCTGCTGGCGAAATGGAACGAAAGCGCGCCCGGCAAGCCGATCATGTTCCTGATCCACATTGATACGGTGTGGCCCCTCGGAACGCTGGCGGAGCGCCCGCCCACCGTCCGCGACGACGGCAAGCTCTACGGACCGGGCGCTATCGACATGAAAAGCGGGGTCACGGTGGTGCTGACCGCGCTGCGCGGCTTGAAGGAGCGCGGCGAGATGCCCAACCGCCCGATCTGGGTGCTGATGACCAGCGACGAGGAAGTCGGCAGCATCTATTCGCACGATCACATCGCGGAAGCCGCCAAGCAAGCCGGGCTGGTGCTGGTGATGGAGCCTGCCACTCAGGAAGAAGCGCTCAAGACGTGGCGCAAAGGCATCGCCACCTATCGCCTCGACATCGAGGGGCTGCCCGCGCACGCCGGGAACGCGCCGGAAAAAGGCATCAACGCGATCACTGATTTCGCGCAGCAGGTGCTCAAGCTCAACCAGTTGAACGATTACAAGCGCGGCACGTCGGTTTCGGTGACGATGGTCGAGGGCGGCAGCGCGACCAACGTGATCCCGGCGCACGTGACCGCCTTCGTGGATACCCGCGCGCTCACCATGCAGGCGTGGGAAGAAACCTACGACACCATGATGCAGCTTGAGCCGTTCGTGCCCGGCGCGAAGATCAAGGTGGAGAAGATCAATGGGCACAAGCCGATGGAACACGACGAGCAGATGGTGCGCACCTACGCCCAATGCAAGCGCATCGGCGAAAGCTACGGGCTGACCATCACCGAGGACGGCAGCGGCGGCGCGTCGGACGGCAACACGGTCGCGGCGCAGGGAATCCCGGTGCTGGACGGCTTGGGTCCGCAGGGCGACGGTCTGCACGCGCTCCACGAGCAGGTGGTGATCGCCAGTATGCCGCGTCGCGCGACGCTGATGGCGGGGCTGCTCAAGGACTGGAAATTCGAATAACGCCCCTCTGTTGATAGTTTCGTAGGGACGGGTTTGAAACCAACGGCACGGGTTGCTGGTTCTCAATGGTTAATAATGGGTGTCTCTGGGGCGAGGCGTGCCTCGCCCAATGAGCACCAACTTAACGCGAATGTCGGCAGTTCAAGACGATTTAGCGTGCGTCGCCAGAGGCTCAAAGCCTCTGGCTAGGACTTCAAGCCGCCTGAAGACGGCTGAATCCTCGGAGTGGTTGAGTTGAGTTCGCTTCAGCGGGCTTGATTTTGTAGCCGGATGCTTTGAGCATCCGGCAGGAACAGGCGAGAATGCCTCCCAAATGGCTTAACTTGGTGTCTATGGGGCGAGGCGTGCCTCGCCCCTACGAAAATCTACCCTCAAACCTCAACTGACAACAGCCGCTCGAAAACCCTGCCCCTAGCTGCAAGCCTCGGTTACCACGTCTCCCAGCGCACGAGGTTGTGGAGCGGCTTACGCCCGCCCGCTTTGTTCGGCACCCAGTCGTCCGCCGGGTAGCCGAAGGACAGCGCCACCATCGCGCTGTGATCCGCCGGAACGCTCAGCACCGCTTTCGCCTCGTCCTCGTGGTGCAGGGTCGCAATGCACGATCCGACACCGAGTCCCCACACGCGCAAGCTGCAAATAGGCTGCCGCCTGCCCCAGATCGAAGCTTTTCCAGTCGCTATGCGAGGTCGTCCACCAGCACCACCGCGAAGGCGACTCCGGCGAGGTGGCTCGCATAGACCCCGGTCTTGGACAGCGCGATCAGCCGCTCGCGGTCGCGGATCACGGTGAACTGCCACGGCTGGATACACTCACAATCTGCAATTCTCTATCGAGTACTCGCTGGTTCGAAGGAAGGTTGTCGTGGTTCAGATGCACTCTGGCGTTTCGAACTCTGCATATGCGCGCATCTCTTAGGGGGCTGTCTGCATTTTCGTGAAGGCGACGAGAATATCGGATATCGTCACAATTCCGACCAGCGTCTCCTCTAGCATTACTGGCAGACAACTGACGTAATTGTTCAACATTAAACGAGCTGCTTCGGTGGCGCTGGCATCTGGAGTCGTCACGGTCGGGGCAGGAGTCATAACCAAACGAACCGCCAGTTGAGGTGCCAACTCATCCTCCTGCCAGTATTCACGGACCACATCCGGCAACCGGAGCGCAAGGCGACAATCGCGCGCGCTGATCACTCCAACCACGTGATTATCGGAACTCAGAACAGGTAAATGATGGCAGCCCGCGCCTTCCATCGCTTCCAGGGCTTCCCGAAGAGTAGCCGTGGATCGAATGGTCACTGGATTGTGGGTCATGATGTCCGAGACGTTCATGTGGCTTCACCGCTACCCTTCGTTTGAGAATCGGAGATACATCCGATTGGGTGCGCCTACGGAGATTTTGTCGCCTCGGCAGTTGTTTCCGGTGCTGGGTTCAAGCTCATCACATAGGCAATGACGTCGGCAATCTGCTGCTGCGTCAGCTTCCCCTCATCCCCCCAGGCTGGCATACTCTGCTGCGGATTCGTTCCCGCGGGCGTCGAGCCGTGCTCGACGAACAGGTCGAGGTTATAGGCATAAGCGTGCCGATCAGCGCTGATGAGTGTCTCATCAATCGGGTTGAGCGGTGGCACCGTGCCGTCATCCGAACCGGGGTTGGCGACGCCTCCGGTGCCATTCTCGCCATGACACTTCTTACAGTTGTCGACAAAGATTTGTGCACCGGATGTGGCGTCTCCATTCAAATCGACTGCCTGACCCGCATCGCCCGGATTTGACGGGCGCGCGATTTCTTCGCCGCTTTCGGTTGTCACTTCAGGGTTCGCCTCGGCGGTGGCAGAAACCACAGGCGCTCCGGTTGCTTCGACGGTCATGCTCGCGCCCGGCGCAGGGTTCAGGCTTATGACGTAGGAAATCAGGTCCGCGATCTGCTGCGGTGTCAGTTTCCCCTCATCCCCCCAAGCGGGCATACTCTGCTGCGGATTTGTTCCCGCAGGTGTTGAGCCATGCTCCAGGAACAGGTCGAGGTTGTAAGCGTACACATGTGGGTCGGTGTTGATCAACGTCTCGTCAATTGGATTGAGCGGTGGCACCGTGCCGTCATCCGAACCGGGATTGGCGACGCCGCCCTGACCATTCTCGCCGTGACACTTCTTGCAGTTGTCGACGAACAACTGAGCGCCAGTCGTCGGGTCGCCAGCCAGATCCACGGCTGAACCCGGCCCTCCTGAATTCGACGGTCGTGCGATTTCCGCCGTTTCGCTGCTCTCCGCCGTTGCTTCTGCCGTTACTTCGGCTGTTGCCGTGATCTGAGACGCGGCGGTCGCTTCTATAGTCGCGCTCGCGCTCGGCACAGGATTGAGGCTCATCACATAGCCAATTAAATCGGCGATCTGCTGGGGTGTGAGCTTGCCCTCGTCGCCCCAGGCGGGCATCGTCTGCTCCGGGTTCGTCCCTGATGGTGTTGAACCGTGCTCAATGAACAGGTCGAGGTTAAAGGCGTAAACCTGCGGATCGGTGTTGATCAACGTCTCGTCAATTGGATTGAGCGGCGGCACGGTGCCGTCATCCGAGCCGGGATTGGCGACGCCACCTTGACCGTTCGCGCCATGACATTTCTGGCAGTTGGCGACGAATAGCTGCGCCCCTGCCTGCACATCACGCGGCAAGTTGACCGCTTGCCCTGCGCCGCCCGGGTTCGAGGGACGGGCGATTTCTTCGCCGCTCGCGGTTGTCGCGGCGGGCGTTACTTCCTCCGTTGACTGAGCCGTGACTCCGGGCGTTAGCGTCGCTTCGGCGGTCACCTGAGCAGACGCGGCGGGTGGCGGATTGAGGCTCATAACGTAGGAAATCAAATCGGCGATCTGCTGGGGCGTAAGCTTGCCCTCGTCACCCCAGGCAGGCATCGACTGCTGAGGGTTCGTCCCGGACGGTGTCGAGCCATGCTCGATGAACAGGTCAAGGTTATAGATGTAGGTATGCGGGTCGGTGCTGATCAAGGTGTCGTCAATCGGGTTGAGCGGTGGCACGGTGCCGTCATCCGAGCCGGGATTGGCGACGCCGCCCTGAGCATTGGCGCCATGACATTTCTGGCAGTTGGCGACGAATAGCTGCAACCCGCTCTGAGGGTTGCCCGTCAGATTGATGGCCGGCCCTGCGCCGCCCGCGTTCGAGGGACGGGCGATTTCTGCGCCGCTCTCGGTTGTTGCGGCGGGTATCGGCGTCGCCGACGCATTCCGTCGCCAGTAGTCGATCACGGCGACAATGTCGCTGACCTGTTGCGGAGAAAGCACGGTTCCCCAGGTCGGCATTCCTTTCGCCGGACGACCATTGTTAATCACGTCCCGATACCACGAGTCATCAAACTGATTGAGCTTGACAGCGTCGTTTAATGCCGACCCCTGTCCGTTGCCCTGACCATTATCACCGTGACAAACCGCGCACACGCTGGCATATTCGCTGCGGCCTTTGGTCAGGTCGCCTTCTGGCGGAAGGCTTCGGCGATCCGGCGCGGTCGGTTCCCATGAGCGTAGAAAAGCGACTACATCCAGAACATTTTCGTCGGTCAATGGGCCGCCATGCGCCTGGTTCCAGGCTGGCATTTCCGTATTGGGCACCCCTGAACTAATGATGCTGAAAATCACGTCGTCGTTCGTTGAATCGAGGAAGTGTTTATCGTTGAGCGCTGGGCGACCGGGCGTACCCTGTCCGCTGTCGCCGTGACAGAGCGTGCAGTTATCCTGAAAGACTTTCTGCCCTGCGCTGACGGCAACCGCGTTATCGTTCGCCATGACCGTAGAGATGCGGTTTGGCTCGTTGAAAATGTAGACCTGGAACAGAACCAGAATCGCGGCTGTCATGATAAACGCCAGGCTGATCAACGGGAAATAATTCTCTTTTACGCGCATTGTATTCCCCTAAAGTTGAGTCGCCTGCGAGGGATCGAACTTGTCGCGGCTGATCGAGTTGCTGGTGTCTACGACCACGTTCCCGTCCGTAACCTCGATCGGAAACAGATCGAGCGGACGTGGCGCTGGTCCCCCGATAACTTCGCCTTTGGCGTTGTAGAGCGAGCCGTGACAGGGGCAGTGGAACTGTCCCTCGTCGTCGCGCCAGGGCACGGTACAGCCCAGATGGGTGCAGCGCCACCACAGCGCGATGGCGCTGCCGTCCTCTAGGCGCGATACATAGAAGTGCCCCTTCTGCACCTGTGTGACGGTTCCCGGTTTGAATTCGTCGGGCTGTCCGGCGGTCACTTTCGCGCCGAAACCGCCTGCGCTCGCCTGCGGTTTCAAATACTCCACTAACGCCGCGCCTGCCTGTCCGACCAATCCAAAAAGTGAGAGACCCCACAGTACGCCAACGAATTCACGGCGGCTGAAGCGACGGTTATTGGCTGGTTTGTTCATGATGCGACTCCAGGGGTTTTTTATAAGCCATTCAACGGGTTGTAGCCGTCGGGCATCGCCCAGGGCCAGATAGAGCTTGAAACCCGGCCCGCGAAAGAAAAATCCGGTCAGGGTGAAGATGATCGCCGAAACGAACATGATCGTGAATAAGCCGAGCATGACTTCGCGCACGGTTGCCTTACGCCGAATGAGAACAATCGTCGGCACGGCGACAATTGCCCCGATGATCAGCGCGGGCGCTAATCCCTGTGCAATCCAGGGGGCAGTGCTGTCGCGCAGCAGTTCGGGGATGCTGACGGCGCTGTCCAGGAGGATGTAGGCGGGCATGACAATCACGGAGTAAAGCGCCGTCCAGCGGACAATTCGTTTGCCGCGCGCCGACGAGAACCAGACCCCCGCGTGTTCACGCGAGTGATCGATGTACGGGATTGCGAGCAGGAACAGCACCAGAATACTCGGCAGCATCACTCCGGCGACGAAGGGGTGCATGTGCTCGAGCATTTCCTGCAAGCCCATGAAGTACCAAGGCGCTTTCGCGGGATCGGTTGTCACCAGCGGATTCGCAATCGTCTCCAGCGGCGCGTGCTTGATCAGCGAGAACAGGAAGATCAGCAGTGTGACGCCCAGCAGCAAAACAATCTCCAGCAGCAGGACAACCGGAAAAGCAAACACCGTGTCATCCGGCCCCTTGCCAACCAGCGGACTGTCGCCGCGCACGACTTCGACTAGGGAATAAGTCTTATTGGTATTCTGGGGGAAAATCTCGTCCGAAACCGGAGGTTGTTCGCTCATAATGGTTTCTCTCGTTCTGAGGCTGAGGCGCTGTCGCTGCGATCGGCATCATTGGCTGCCAGACCACCATCTTTACGGACGCGCCATAGGTGCAGCGAGATGAGCAGAATGGCGAGAAACGGCAGCACAACGACGTGCAGCGCGTAAAAGCGGATCAGTGCGTTTTGACCGACATCCGTTCCGCCCAACATCATCTGGCGGATCGAAGGTCCTAAAAAGGGCGCGTACCCGGCGATGTTGGTGCCAATCGTGATCGCCCAGAACGAAAGCTGATCCCAAGGCAGCAGGTAGCCGGTAAAACTTGCGCCGAGCGTCAGCAGGAGCAGCAGCACGCCGACGACCCAGTTGAATTCGCGCGGTGGCTTGTATGCGCCGGTGTAAAAGACGCGCGCCATGTGCAGAATCACCACCAGCACCATCGCGTGGGCTGACCAGCGGTGCATGTCGCGCGTGAACTCGCCCAGCGGCACAGAGAGCTGAATATCTTTGAGGGTGGTATAGGCTTGCGTGACCGACGGGACGTAGTAGAACATCTCGATAATGCCGGTGAAGGTCAGTACGCCAAACAGGATAATCGTGATCACCCCCAGCCCGAACGAATATGACCAGCGCAGGCTTTTCCGGCTGACCTTGACCGGGTGCAGGTGAAAGAATATATTGCTGGTCATGACCAGGGAGCGATCCAGTGGATTGTCCGGCCAGCCGTGCCGGAAGAACGAACGCCATATGCGCGATTCGGTAATCAGGCTCCAGCGGCTTCTGCTTTGGACGCTCATACACTCTCTCCAAACTGAATTTCCTCGGTGAAGCGGAAGGTTTCCATCGTCACCGCTTCGGTTGGGCAGCGCGCGGCACACAGTCCGCAGCGGATACAGCGCGTTGGGTCGAGCAGCATGGCGCTGGCGGTAGGCATCTCCTCCGTCCGATTCTGGATGATGGCGGCGGTGTTGTCGTCGCCGCCGATGGCGTCGATAGGCACCAGCTTCAAACAATCCGTCGGACACACGTCCACACAGCCGTTGCACAGAATACAGAGGTCGCCGTCGAATACCGGATTAATCGTGCAGATCAGGCAGCGCCCCCCCTGCTCGCGGGCGACGGCTTCGCTGTAGCGTTCTTCGACTTTGGCGACCCCAATGCGCCGCTCGACCGGGATCGTCGGCGGCTGGCGGCGTGGCCAGCGCAGATAATCGCGCAGCGGTCCCAGATCGGGATACTCGCGCTTGGAAATCTGCGAGAAAAAACCTTTGCGGACGGTGCGCGGCTCGACGTGCTGGAGATAGCTGTGAATTCCGCGCGCTGCCCGCTGACCATCGGCGACGGCGTTGACGATCAGGCGCGGCCCGAAGGCGATGTCGCCCCCGGCGAAAACGCCTGGCGCGCTCGTCATCAGCGTTTCCCGGTTGATCGCCAGCGTCCCGCGTGGCGTGACCTCGACACCATCTTCGAGACGAATCCAGTCCAGTTCTCCGGTCTGCCCGATGGAGATGATCACACTGTCGCATTCCCAGATTTTTTCGCTGCTGGGCGTCAACTGCGGGTTGAAGCGTCCTCGCTCGTCGAAGGCGCGGCTCACGTCCAGCGTTTCAACGCCTGTTGCCCGCCCGTTTGCGCCGACAATCCGCTTGGGCGCGAAGTGGTTGTGGATGATGATGCCTTCTTCTTCGGCTTCGGCGATCTCGACCGGGTCAGCCATCATTTCGCCGCGATCTTCGACGACGAGACAATGAACTTCCTGCGTTGCGCCCAGACGACGGGCAGCACGCGCCACGTCCAGCGCGGTCGATACGTCGCCGCCGGACTGCGCAGCGTGACCGAGCCGGGCGGCGGTTCGTGCCACGTCCATCGCCACGTTGCCGCCGCCGATCACCACAATACGCTTGCCTAAATTGAGGTTGTAGCCGCCGAGGTTGACGTTGATCAGGAAGTCTACCGCGCGCAGCACGCCATCCATCTGCTCGCCCTCAACGTTGAGGTTGCGACTTCGATACGTCCCGATGCCAATAAAGACCGCGTCGAAATCGCGCCGCAGATCAGCCAGTGTGAAATCGCGCCCCAGAGCCTGATTGAGTTTGAGCGTAGGTCCGAGGGCTAAAATTGACTTGATTTCAAGGTCGATCAGCTCACGGGGAAGGCGATATTCAGGCACGCCGAGGCGCAGCATCCCACCTGCGACTGAGGCGGCATCGAAGATCGTGACTTCATGACCAAGCAGCGCCAGATCGTGGGCGCAAGTGAGTCCAGCCGGTCCCGCGCCGATAATCGCAACCCGTTTTCCGGTTTTGTCGCCGCGCTGATGGGAGGCATTGAGTTCAGTGCGGCCTGTTGGGAGGGTGGTGTTGCCGAGGTCGAAAGCGCTGGTTGCGCCGACGTAGGTCGGCCATGCCGGGGGCTGCTGTGCCTCGCCGCTCTCGCCGAGATAGACGCCGTAGCGGTCATCGACAAAACGCTTCAGTGCCCGGATCGCAATCGGCGCATCGATCTTCCCGCGTCGGCAGGCGGCTTCGCAAGGCGCACCGCAGACCCAGCCGCAGGTCGAAGCAAAAGGATTAGTTTCGCGCGCGATCAGGTAGGCGCGCTCGTAATCCCCCTGCGCGATAGCGGTCACGTAGCCACGCGCATCGGTGCGAACCGGGCAGGCAAACTGGCAGGCGACGGTCTGTTGGTAAAAAGTCAGGTCAGGAATCGAAACGCGATAAGTGTCCATAGATTTCTCCTCAGGGACACTCTAGCAGATGAAAGTGTAGATTAGGTGTACGTCAGGTGTTGGTTCGGTGACGGCTATTCGAAACGATAGCCGTAGCCGCGCTCGGTGATCAGGTGTTTAGGGTCTCCCGGGTCAGCCTCGATTTTTTTGCGCAGCGACCAGACGAAATGCTTGACCTGATCGACTTCTCCGGAATATTCAGTCCCCCAGACCTGCTCGACCAGCCATTCAGTGGGCACGGTACGGTTGAGGTGCTGCGCGAGGGTCTCCAGCAGACTATATTCCGTCCGCGTCAGGTCGATCATCTGTCCGCCGACGGTCACGCGGTGCTGATCAAAGTCAATAATCAGGTCGCCGCTTTTGAGCACGTGGCTGGGGAGCGACGGACGCGCCAGGCGCGCCAGCACCGCCCCCACTCGCGCAACCAGCTCGGCAAATGAAAAGGGCTTGGTGACGTAATCGTCCACGCCGAGCCGGAATCCACGCAGTTTGTCTATTTCCTCGCTTTTGGCTGTCAGCAAAATGATCGGCACCGTTGATGAGGCGCGCAGTTGCTCGCAGACTGCCCAGCCATCCATACCCGGCATCATGATGTCCAGCACGATCAGAGCTGGCGCGGCTTCCGACGCTAGGCGCAGCCCGCTGATGCCGTCAGGCGCGATCAGCGCCCGATAGCCTGCGGCAGTCAAATGTTCAGAGACAAGCTCGCAGAGCGTCGGGTCATCGTCAATCAAGAGAATTTTCTGCGCGATCATGACGAGCCGATCACAGGGAGGGAAAAAGAGAAGACTGCGCCGCCATCTGGGGCATTATCCGCCCAGATACGCCCGCCCTGCGCCTGTACGAGCTGCGCGCAGACGTAAAGACCCAGCCCGTAGCCATAAGCGCTTTGTGCATCACCGCTGTCAGCGCGGTAGAACTTGTCGAAAACGTGATTGAGGTCAGCCGGGGGCAGCCCGCGTCCCCGGTCACGTACGGTCACGACAACTTCAACTTGATCGGCACGCATGTCAATATCGACTTCTTTGCCTGGCGGCGAATATTTGTCAGCATTGTCGAGCAGATTTGCCAGCACTTCCGCGACGCGATCCCGATCAGCAAAAACAAGGGGCAATCCCGGTTTCGCCATGACATGAATCGGGCGAACTTTGCTGCGCGCACGGACTTGTTCGACCACCTGCTGCACGACCGGCACAAGCGACAGCGGCTCCGATTCGAGCACCAGTTGACCGGCTTCGATGCGCGTGGTGCTAAGCACATCCTTCACCAAACGATCTAGCCGTGCGGACTGCTGGTCGAGGATCGCAAACATCCGAGTGCAGGTTGCATTGACCACCGGGCAGTCACCTTCCATACGTTCAAGTGCTCCGCGCATATTGGTCAGCGGCGCACGGATTTGATGCGAAACCACCGAGACGAAATCCGTCCGCATCTGGTCAAGTTTTTTCAACTCGGTGTTGGCGCGCGCCAGTTGCTCCACTTTCTCAGCCAGCTCGCGTGTTCGCTCGGCGACCTGTTGATTCAGGCTAGCGTTCAACTGCTGGATTTCCTCGTCGCGGTGTTTACGTTCGGTGACATCCCTGAGTATCACTGAGGTGCCGACCGATTGCTGATTATCGTCGGGCAAGTCAGTGGCGGTTAGATCGACGGTGATGCTGCGCCCGCTGACAGTACAGAAGCTGGTCTCATGCCCCTGAACGTAGCCTGTCGTCCGAACGCGCTCGATGAGCCAAGCGAACTCGACGTTGAGCGCCTCGCGGTCGCCAAAGAGATCAGCCAGCCGATGACCTTGCGCCTGCGCTTCCCTTTGCTCAAACAGCATTTCCGCACCGTGATTCCAAGATTCGACTCTATTGCTCGCATCGAGTCCGATGATCGCGTCCGCAGAAGCAGTGACTATTGAAGCCAGCCGACGCTCACTAACTCTGGTTTTTCGCTCAGCCTCTTTTTCTCGTTCCAGCCAGCGATTTAGCAGCGCCAGAATGGCAAATGTCAGCAGCGGAACAAACAGACCGTAGAAAACGATGTCGAGATCGAAATAGACGGAAACACTATAGTCATCATGAATCCAACGACCTGGGCCAACCTCGTATAGCACGGCTAAGAGTCCCAGCACGAGAGGAAGTGTCCAGCGCAAAAGGGAAATCCGAGGTCGGCGGGCAGGAGTCATAACGTCGATAATGCCCATTTTTGCGTCCTTAAATTTTACTTAAGAACTACTTTTATTGATGCTGGGAATATACTCCAACTGACTTGACGTGACAATCATATCTGCTCGTGTTCAGTTCGGGTCATAAGATCATGGGGCTAGAAGTAGTCACAATCTGCAATTTTCTATCGAATATTCGCTCGCTGGCAATTGCATCATCTGCGTGAAGTTTCTTTGATCAATATATTCAATTGGGTTGTGTCAAGGAATTCCTTTACTATTCAGATGAGGTTTTTGAGCGAGCGAGGTCAGCGCCAACATACTGACGAGTCAATATGCCTTTCCCTTGCGTTACGATGTTTGAATCGTTTTGAGGAAATGACCAGAACGTTCAATTTCTAACGGTTAGGGAGCTTCGCGGTTCAGCGAAATCGCCTTTCTACATGATCATGTTCGAGTCTTCGATTGTCCAACCTGAGGGAAAGAGGCGCTTCTGACAACTTCTGAAGTGCTTTTTTCTTGCCTGAATACATTCCAATCCCCTAATTTTATTGACAAGAAGCGTTGATTCTTTACTGATAGACAATGTCCAGACTAGGCTGCCAATAACTCTTTGGTCGATGTTCGAGTCCCATCAGGAGGTTCGTTCAGAGAGTTGACAATCAATCTTTGCTTCGTTGTATCGCAATGCTTCAGGTTCTAATCCTGCCTGTGGACGAACACACAGATTCGCCCCTACATTGCCGTTCGTCCTTCGCTGTTACGCCGCGACAATGAAGACTTCGGTCTGCGGCTTGCCGAGCCATTCATAACCATTGTCGGTCACGATCACGTCTTCTTCCAGCGAAACCAAGCCGTAGCCGGGAACCATCACGCCGAGTTCGAGCGTGTAGCAGTTGTCCTTCTCGACCATCCCAAATGGCATCTTGCCATAGCGCTCCCAGCGGGGTCCAAGCAACGTCGAACCATCGCGGACAGTGCGCCCGATCTGGTGACCGACCGCGTGCTGGTATTCTTCGTAGCCTGCGTTGACGATGAATGCGCGGGCGGCATCATCGACCACACAGCCCTGAACACCGGGCCTGAGCACTTCGCCTGCCGCGAGGATCGCGCCGCGCACGGCATCGAACGCCTTCTGGATGGGTTCGGGAATCTGGTTTTCGCCGGAAGGCTGGAGATACCACACGCGCTGAATGTCCGAAATGTACTCGTTGAGGATCACGCCCTGATCTATACGCACCAACTGTCCGGCTTTGGTGGCGTAATCATCCGAAGGCGAGGTGTGACCGACCGGAGTGTAGGGTCCGCACGAAACCGTCGGGCAGTGACCGGCGTCCCATGACGGCACGACGCCTTCCCGACGGTAGGTATCGTGAATCCAGTCGGCAATTTCGCGCTCGGTCAAGCCGGGACGCAGGTATTCGGTAATGCGGTCGATGATGTCGTCGGTCAGCGCGACGGCTTCACGGATGCGCTTGATTTCGCCGGGGGACTTACGCCCGCGGAGCGGGTTGAGGATGTTTTCGGCGGAAATCAGCTCGAAGGGCTTGCCTTCGATGTAGCTTTGCAGCGTCAGGAACATTCCGTGCGACAAGCCGTCGGCGGCGGTGTCGCTCTGCGAGTAGTTGACGGCGATCTGCTTCGGGTTCAGGCGGTCGAACACTTCGATCAGCGCAGGCTTGATGCTCTGGTCATAGGCGATGACTTCATCCCAGCCGCCCATGCGCTGGAAGTTGACGACTTCGTAGCGTCCAGCGATCACGACCTTATAGCCGCTCTTGTGACCTTACCCCGATTTGACGGACAGTAAAAATGTCAGGGGCAAGCAAGCTGCTCAAAGGCGCAGGGGCTGAGATAGCCGAGCGCCGAATGTCGCCGCTGACGGTTGTACCACACTTCGATGTATTCAAAGATCGCCTGGCGTGCTGCAGCGCGTGAGGGAAACGGGCGGTCAGCACACTCGGTTTTCAACGTGCCCCAAAAACTCTCCTGCATGGCGTTGTCATAGCAGCGTCCGACATCGCTCATACTGAGGAGGACATGGTCTTTCTCAAGCAAGCGCAGGTAGTCATGACTGGTATACTGGCTGCCCTGGTCGGAATGATGCAGCTGAGGCACACCGCACTGCCCAACCGCCAGCTTCCATGCCGCCACCACGAGCGACTTGGTCAGGCGTTCGCTCATCGACCAGCCGACAATCCGTCGCGAGAAGACATCCTGAATCCCCGCCAGATACAACCAGCCCTCATCGGTCGGGATGTAGGTGATATCCGACAGCCATTTCTCATTCGGCTGGGTGGCGGTGAAATCGCCTGCCAGCCGGTTGGGCGCACGGCGATGCGTCTCAGCGCGCTGGGTGGTCACTTTGAAGCGTCGTCGCCCTTTCGTCTGTAAGCCCATTTGCGCCATCAGGCGGGCAATCCGGTGCTTGCCAACCCGTTCGCCTGCCGCGCGCAGCTCAGCATGGACGCGCAAATAGCCATAGGTCTGTCGACTGGCTTCATGCACCGCGCGAATGCGGGTGGCTAAGGCTTCGTTCGCTTGTGCTCGTCGACTTGGTTTCCGCTTACGCCATGCATAGAACCCGCTCGCCGATACCTGCAGCACCGCACACAGCCGACGGATGGGATAGTCCGCTTGCTGCTGGGCGATGAACTGGTAACGGCTCACGATTCCCCCCGCGAGAACACCTGAATGGCTTTTTTCAAAATGTCCCGCTCCTGCTTCACGATCGCCAGCTCGCGCTTCAAGCGTCGCAGTTCCGCCTGTTCAGCGCGCTCCTCACTCGGCTGCAAGCGCTCGCCCTGCACCTGATAGCGCCGCCGCCATTTGTAAATCAAGCCCGCGGTGAGATCCAGATCGCGCTCGATCTGGGCGATGCTGCGGCTCCCTTCCGCCACCATCGCCAACACGTCCCGCTTGAATTCCTCGCTGTATTGCTTGTAGCGTCCCATTTTCCTCTCCTTACACTCAGTCTAACGGACATTTCCTCTGTCCGCTAAACTGGGGTAAGGTCGCTTTGGTGATGATGAGCGCGCTGTGCCACGTGAGATTGCTAGGCGAAATGAGACGCAGGGCAGGGTCGGTATTGTGCTCGCTTTCGCGGACGAACATCAGCCACATATCGACGTTCTGTTCCTGCAAGATGCCAACTGCCTGCTCAATTTTTTCTAACTGAATTGAGTAATCCATGCTGCGGGACTCCTTTTCCTGACCACGTACGTGTGACCTTACCCCAGTTTAGCGGACGGAGGAAATGTCCGTTAGACTGAGTGTAAGGAGAGGAAAATGGGACGCTATAAGCAATACAGCGCGGAATTCAAGCAGGACGTGTTGGCGATGGTCGCGGAAGGAAGCCGCAGCATTGCCCAGATCGAGCGCGACCTGGATCTCACCGCTGGCTTGATTTACAAATGGCGGCGGCGCTATCAGGTGCAGGGCGAGCGATTGCAACCGAGTGAGGAGCGCGCGGAACAGGCGGAACTGCGACGATTGAAGCACGAGCTGGCGATCGTGAAGCAGGAGCGGGACATTTTGAAAAAAGCCATTCAGGTGTTCTCACGGGGGGAATCGTGAGCCGTTACCAGTTCATCGCCCAGCAGCAAGTGGACTATCCCATCCGTCGGCTGTGTGCGGTGTTGCAGGTATCGGCAAGCGGATTCTACGAATGGCGTAAGCGGAAACCGAGTCGACGAGCCCAAGCGAACGAAGCCTTAGCCACCCGCATTCGCGCGGTGCATGAAGCCAGTCGACACACCTATGGCTATTTGCGCGTCCATGCTGAACTGCGCGCGGCAGGCGAACGGGCGGGCAAGCACCGGATTGCCCGCCTGATGGCACAAATGGGCTTACAAACGAAAGGTCGACACCGCTTCAAAGTGACCACCCAGCGCGCTGAGACGCATCGCCGTGCGCCTAACCGGCTGGCAGGCGATTTCACCGCCACCCAGCCGAATGAGAAATGGCTGTCGGATATCACCTACATCCCGACCGATGAGGGCTGGTTGTATCTGGCGGGGATTCAGGATGTCTTCTCGCGACGGATTGTCGGCTGGTCGATGAGCGAACGCCTGACCAAGTCACTCGTGGTAGCGGCTTGGAATTTGGCGGTTGGGCAGTGCGGTGTGCCTCAGCTGCATCATTCCGACCAGGGCAGCCAATATACCAGTCATGACTACCTGCGCTTGCTTGAGAAAGATAATGTCCTCCTCAGTATGAGCGATGTCGGACGCTGCTACGACAACGCCATGCAGGAGAGTTTTTGGGGCACGTTGAAAACCGAGTGCGCCGACCGCCCGTTTCCGTCACGCGCTGCAGCACGCCAAGCGATCTTTGAATACATCGAAGTGTGGTACAACCGCCAGCGGCGACATTCAGCGCTCGGCTATCTCAGCCCCTGCGCCTTTGAGCAGCTTGCTTGCCCCTGACATTTTTACTGTCCGTCAAATCGGGGTATCGTCAGTAGTTGCAGTAGTTCGGCAGGTAGTGATCTAAATCGAACTGAAGGATAGAGTAAGATAGAGAGGACAAAGTCGATGGAAGAATAGGCAGAGTGCCATGATTGGTTTACGATGCCGCCGCTGCGGTTCGACTGATATAGGCAAGAATGGACGGACAGCGACTCGACACCAGAAAATGCATTGCAAGGAATGTGATTTCAAAAGTACATTGGATATTCAATAGTCCCAGAGGAATGAGTAATATCGCCAGATGGAGCGCTTGTCATTGGAACGCCTGTCACAGCGAGCTATGGCACGGCTCACCGGCGAAGGCGTTGATCTGGCGGTGGAAGCGGCAGGCGCAACCCAGGCGTTAGCGCAGACCATTCAGGTGATGCGACCGCGCGGCACGGTGGTTCTTGGGGGCAACCAACCGCTTGCCGCCAGCCTGCCGATGCAGTTCATCGAAAACCTAATGGGCAAGGAACTAACTTTGGTGGGCGGCTTCATGTCTTACTCTGCGGCGTTTCCGGGGCACGAATGGACGGATACGATCACGGCTATTCAGGCTGGCACTCTCGACATGGACGCCATGATTTCGCATCATTTCCCTCCGACCGCCGCCCCTGACGTGTTTGCGCAGATTGGCGCTCACCAGCTTCACCACCAGAAGATTATCCTGCTGCCGGAGCTTGAAGCATGACGCAGTGCAAGCCGAAACTCTGGCTGAAACAAGCCCGGAAGTGGTCGCCCCAAATCTTGCCTGGCTTGCTGCGTGGTTCGGATACGATACAATGCCTTGAAGAGGACAATACAAATTATGACTGAATCAATTTTGACAGGACAAACTGAAGCGCCGGTAATCTACCTCGACCCCGCCCGCCCGATTACCGAACGAGTCCGGGATTTGCTTTCGCGGCTGACGCTCGACGAGAAAATCAGGCAGATGCGCAACAACGCCGAAGCGATTCCGAGGCTGAACATTCCAGCCTACAATTTCTGGAGCGAGGCACTGCATGGCGTTGCCCGGAATGGGCGCGCCACCGTATTTCCGCAGGCCATTGGTATGGCTGCAACCTGGGACCCGGTACTGATTCAGAAAATAGCATCGGCGGTTGGCGATGAAGCCCGCGCCAAATATCACGAGGCGCTGCGGCGTCATGGTGGTAATGGGATTTATCAGGGGCTAACCATGTGGTCGCCGAACGTCAACATCTTCCGCGATCCGCGCTGGGGTCGGGGTCAGGAAACGTGGGGGGAAGACCCGTTTCTGACCGGCGAAATGGGCGCTGCCTACGTGCGCGGACTTCAAGGCGATGACCCGAAGTATCTCAAGACGGCAGCCTGCGCTAAACATTTCGCGGTACACAGCGGGCCGGAAAAACTGCGTCACGTCTTTAACGCGAAGGTCTCGCTGCGTGACCTGAACGCGACCTATCTGCCTGCCTTCAAGAAGCTGGTCACCGAAGCCGGGGTCGAATCCGTCATGGGCGCCTACAACCGCACCAACGATGAACCGTGCTGTGCAAGCCAATTGCTGCTGGTCGAGACCCTGCGTGGCGATTGGGCTTTCCAGGGGCACGTCGTTTCTGACTGTGGTGCGCTGACCGATTTTCACCAGGGTCACAAAGTGACCAAAGATGTCGTCGAAAGTGCGGCCCTCGCGCTCAGGGCGGGCTGCGACCTGAGTTGTATTTGCACCTACGATCACCTGGGCGAAGCGATTGAACGTGGACTCATCACCGAAGCCGACATCGACCGCTCGCTGGGGCGAACGCTCGCCACCCGCTTCAAGCTGGGCATGTTTGACCCGCCTGCCGAGGTTCCGTATGCGGCGATTCCGGTCACCCTTGTCGGCAGCCCTGAACATCGCCAGCTTGCTTACGAAGCCGCCGTGAAGTCGATTGTGCTTTTGAAGAACAAGGGCAACATCCTGCCAATCCGCGCGGAGACTCGGAAAATCATGCTGGTCGGGCCGAATGCAGCCAGCATCGACGTGCTGCTTGGCAACTATTATGGCATGAACAACTCTCTGACCACGCTTTTGCAAGGTATTGTCGCGCGCGTGCCGGAGGGCGTCGGGCTGGAGTATCGTCCTGGATGCCCGCTGACCCAGCCGTCAGAGCTAAAGGATTGGTCTCTGGTCATGGCACCGACCGTCGATGTGACGGTTGCGTGCATGGGTCTCTCGCCTCTGTTGGAGGGTGAAGAAGGCGATGCCAGCATGTCGGATGAGCAAGGGGATCGCGCGCAGATCACGCTGCCACCTGTACAGATCGAATATCTTAAGAAACTGGCGCTCAGCGGCGCGAAAGTGGTACTGGTGCTCACCGGGGGCAGCCCAATTGCTTTAGGAGAATTGGAAGACCTGATGGCAGCGATTGTCTACATCTGGTATCCCGGTCAAGAGGGCGGCAAAGCGGTGGCTGACGTGTTGTTCGGCGACGTGGCTCCTTCGGGAAAGCTGCCGCTGACTTTTCCGAAATCGCTAGAGCAGCTTCCGCCGTTTGAAGATTACAACATGACTGGTCGTACCTACCGGTATGCCACCGAAGAACCCCTCTATCCATTCGGGTTCGGGCTAAGCTATACGCGCTTTACTTACAGTGACCTGACGCTGGACAAGAACACGATCCAGACGGAGGAATCGCTGTCACTCCGATATACGCTGACCAACAGTGGATTGGTGGACGCGGACGAAGTCGCCCAGGTCTACTTGAGCGACTTGGAAGCATCCACTGTTGTGCCGCTGCACAACCTGATCGGCTTCCAGCGCGTGCATCTCAAAGCTGGCGAACGAACCGTCATCGACTTCATCGTAACGCCAGATATGATGAAAATGGTGAATGATGCCGGAGATCGCGTCCTGGAGCCGGGAACGTTCCGTGTGACCATCGGCGGCTGCTCGCCCGGTGAACGCGGCGTGCAGCTCGGTGCTGCTGCACCGTTGAGCGCCGCATTTACGGTTATTGCATAGACTGTTACGCTTGACAGGCGTTATTAGGATATTTGCTGGCGGGCAACCTGATGGCCGCCCCCTTCTAAAACGCAGTTTGCCTGAGTTCGGGATAATGGCTATAATTCTTGCAAACGGTTTCAATTTGAAGCCTAGAGCGATTATCATCTGTAATGAAACCCGTGAATCGGGCGTTTCGATGATAAGAAGCATGGGCTGCGGAAAGTACATCCGCTTTAGAGAAGCCCGTTAAACAATGTCAGCCCGACGGATCACTCCGTCACTTTTTCGATTGTTTTTTGCAAACGTTTACAAATATATGAATAACCAGAGCCAGTTCTTAAGGAAGAAACGTCGTGTCACTATCCGAGACGTAGCGCGCGCTTCTGGCGTGTCCTACGCGACGGTGTCGCGCGTCTTGAGTGGATATACGTTTGTCAAAGAAACTACGCGCAGCCGCGTGATGGAAGCGGTGGAAGCTTTGGGTTACGTCGCCAATTTGCCGGCACGCAGCTTGGCAGGTGGGCGTTCTCAGAATCATCGGGCTGCTTGTACCGAATCTCGATAACGGCTATGTGGGCACTATCACGCAGGGCATCGATCAGGAGTTGGCGCGCGCCAACTACGACCTGATGTTGTACACAAGCCACCGCCACCCAGGCAAAGAGTCGTTCTATGTTAGAGCCATTGCCAACGGGCTGACAGATGGGCTGCTGCTGGTCGCACCACTGGTCCCCACGACCTACCTGGACGCGCTGCGTGAGCAGGATTTCCCCTACGTGCTGATCGATCAGGCGGACGCAGAAGAAAACAGCAGTGTTGTCGAAGCGACGAATTGGCAAGGCGCATACGAAGCGACACGTTACCTGAACCAGTTGGGTCACACACAGATAGCCTTTATTACCGGATCGCTCGTTGTCCACAGTGCCATAGATCGCCTGCATGGGTACAAAGCAGCCCTGGCCGACTGCGACATTCCCGTCAGGGAAGAATTGATCGTCGAAAGCGATTACCAGCAGCAAACTGGTTACGAGGTTACCAAAAAGCTGTTGCAGAGCGTAGACCCTCTCCCAACGGCCATTTTTGCCTCTAATGATCTGTCAGCTTTTGGCGCGATGGACGCTGCACGAGAACAGGGTTTCCAGATTCCTAACGACATTTCCATCATCGGCTTTGATGACGTTCCTCAGGCGTCTTTCGTCTATCCCAAGCTAACGACGGTTCGCCAGCCGCTCGAACAAATGGGGCAAGTTGCCGTCAAGATGCTGTTGGAGCGCATCGAAGATCCCAGCCGACCGCCGCGAAAAATTGCGCTGGCAACGCAACTGGTCATTCGCGATTCGTGCGGGTCGTACCCGGCCCAACCCGGTGAGCAACGTAAAAACGCTGAAAAGGACAGGAGGCAGCCTATTGCATAAGAATTAACAGCCGGTTTCGCCTTAGTTTCGATCAACTTACCTGCATCGCAATCGTTAGAGTATTATGGAGGAACAAATGTCACAGGAGATTAATCGCCGCAGTTTCTTGAAGCTCCTAACTGCTGGCACTGGCAGTTTCCTGCTAGGACCTTGGGGACTAGTACGCCTTCCCGAAGGACTTGCCGAATCCGATGAATCATTTCTCGCTCAAACGGGCACCTTCCCCCGTGAAGAGACCGTGATCGCCAGAATCCTCACCGGACGTGTCGGTACCCCCGACAACTTCAACCTGTGGAGTGGCTGGAGAAATCAAGACCGAGGTATCCAGAACTTAGCTGACGAGCCGCTGTGGACGGTCGATTTTGCAACCGGAAACATTGTCAATGGTCTTGCATCAGGTGACCCAACCTATAGCCCGGATTTCACGAGCGTTACGATTCCGCTGCGCCAAGGCGTGACATGGTCGGATGGCGAGCCTTTCACCGCTGCCGATGTGGTCTATGCGGTCGAAACCATGATGAATACTGAAAACTTAGGAGTCCACACCTTCTTTGTCGATAATGTCGACTCCGTAACTGCTACCGATGATTACACGGTCGTATTTCAGCTAAAGGCGCCCAACTCGCGCTTCCACACCACCTTCCTCGACCGTTGGGGCTGCACGCGAATCTTCCCCAAGCACATCTGGGAGCAGCAGGACGACCCGGTGCAGTTCACCTTCAATCCGTATATAGGCTGCGGTCCTTACAAGCTGCACAGCTATGATCCTCAAGGAGCCTGGACAGCCTGGGAAAAGCGTGACGATTGGGACAAAAGCCCGACCGGTATCCTGTACGGCGAGCCTAAGCCCACGTACGTCATCTATCAGTACTTTGCCGACGAAGGCACGCAAATCCTGGCTCAATTGACGCATCAATTGGATTATGCGGAACTCTCAGCCGATGGGCTTCAGGCACTGTTGGCGCAGTCGGACACCTCCCGCGCTTACCAACCGACCTTCCCCTTCGTGGTCAACAACGACCCCGCCATCACCGGCATCGTCTACAATACCGCCCGGCCTCCATTCGATAACGTTGACGTCCGCTGGGCATTGACCCTAGCAATCGATATCGTCGAGTACACGGACATCGCCGTCAATTCATCCGGTACTCTCAGCCCGGTGCATATCCCCTTCCTTGGACCCTATCCCAAGGACTACATCGAGCCGATGCAAGACTGGCTGAAGGCTTTCACCATCGATGTGGGTGGTGGCGAAACCTTTGCTGTGTATGACCCCACTGCCTCGCAGCGCGTTGCCGACAACGCCCGGAGCCACGGTTATGTCTTCTCCGACGATCCGGCATTTATCGAACAGGCTTTCGGACTGGGCTGGTATAAGTACGCCCCGGACATCGCCGAGAAGCTGCTCATCAAGAATGGCTTCTCGCGCGACGCGAACAACATGTGGCTGCTGCCCGATGGCACCCCATGGAAGATCTCTTATTTGACCGGCACCATAACTTCCAACCATGATTACCGCAATGCCGCGGCTGCCACGCAGCAGTGGAAGAAGTTCGGCATCGATGCCTCGGTGTTTAGTACGGAAAATGGCGCTAGTCTGGATACCGTCGGTGACTTTGACGTGGAAACCGTCTGGCCTGGGAAAGAGCCATGGGGCGCGGGTCCCGATCTGTACCGCACGCTCGACGATTGGAACTCTGACTACATCAAGCCCGTCGGAGAGCGCAACAGTGCCACATATAACTCGCGCTGGTCAAGCCCGGTGATGGACGACATCATCAAGCGGCTGCGCGAGACGGATCCCTTCAATGTCGAGCAAGTCATCGCCATCGGCACCGAAGGCCTCAAGGAAGCGGTCAAGAATATGCCGGGCACGCCGACCTACGGCTACATCGGCTTTATCGGCTGGGACGAGACCTACTGGACCAACTGGCCCGGCAGCGAGAACGCTTATTGCGTGCCTTATACCCACTGGCCCAACTTCAAATACACGACGCCGTTCCTGCAACCCACTGGCAACACGTAAGAGATTTCAGGACATGTTTCAAGTCTCCTCTGGGCGGGTTGCCCCGCCCAGAGGAACTCATAGATTACTTTATCAGTGGTTTGTTGTTGTAAGAGTTAAGGGACTTATGAGGCAAGAACCGTGAATTTCGTTAAGCGATATCTCATCCCCCGTCTGATTTCGTACTTTTTAGTCATTTGGCTGGGCGTCACCATTGTTTTCTTCATTCCCCAACTCATCCCGAATGACCCGGTCATGAGTATGATCCATCAGATGAGGGCGTTCGGTTCTAATTTGGAACCAGGCGCGATGGATGGCATCATCCATGACCTGACCGAGATGTATGGACTGGGGGGCTCTTGGCTTCAGCAGTACGGTGAAATGTGGGGCAGGCTGTTCCACGGCGATTTCGGCGTATCCTTCTTCCAGTTTCCCGCACGTGTTAGTGATCTCATTGCCACCGCCGCGCCCTGGACCCTGGGACTCCTGCTGACAACGACCGCCATCTCGTGGATATTAGGAAATATCATTGGCGGGTTGGCGGGTTACTACAGGCGCAAGAGTTGGTCACGAATTGTGG
Source organism: uncultured Chloroflexia bacterium (assembly GCA_963814185.1). Taxonomy (GTDB): domain Bacteria; phylum Chloroflexota; class Anaerolineae; order Aggregatilineales; family Phototrophicaceae; genus Flexifilum. The sequence continues at coordinate 63,472 of CAWFCF010000006.1, forward strand.
ATGCTGTCGGCATGGTGATCCGCCCGCTGCCCTATTACATCTTCGCCTTTGTACTGCTCTTGCTTCTCGCCTGGGTCGTGCGCTGGTTCCCTGTTTCAGGCGGAGCATCATTGGGCGCTGTACCCGCTTTCACATGGGACTACATCAAGGATGTCCTCTGGCACTCGACCTTGCCTGCCCTCTCGCTCGTTGTCCTGGGAGCGGCAGTCAACTTCCAGATTATGAAGCTGCTCGTACAGAACGTGAATGCGGAAAGTTTCGTCCAGTATGCCAAGCTCGGCGGCGTTACAGAAGACCGCATCGTGAGCAAGTACGTCATTCGCAACGCCATACTGCCGCAAGTCACCGGTCTGGCGCTTTCGCTTGGGTATATCTTCAGCGGGGCACTGATTACCGAGATTGTTTTTAGTTATCCTGGCCTGGGAACGCTGCTCTATAGAGCCATCCTCAATGGAGATTACAACCTGATCATGGGGATCACCATGCTTTCTATCGTTGGTATCTCAACGGCAATGCTGGTCCTCGACCTGACCTATCCCTTGTTGGATCCACGAGTACGATATACATAAGGCAGCCAGTTTCATGAAAACCCTCCGAGACTTATTCAAAGACTATCGCTTCACCTTCAGCTTCATCGTCCTTGTGATCATCGTGATCCTAGCCGTGCTGTCCTTTTTTTCGCCTTATGACCCCACTTTATGGGGTGTTGTGCCGAAAAATATGAAGCCGTCGGTCAGTTACATCCTCGGCACCGATGCGAACGGACAGGATGTCTTCTGGCAGGCCACCTTTGCAGTGCGCAATTCCCTGATCATCTCTCTCGTCTCCGCGTTGTTCTCAAGGGTGATCGCCATCCTAGTTGGCATGGTTGCCGGATATAGAGGAGGCACAATCGACCGCGTCCTGATGTTTTTTGGTGACAGCCTGCTGGTCATTCCGCTGTTCCTGATGTTCATCATGATATCCATGATGGTGCGTGACCGTATGACTCTGGTGATTCTGGGATTGATGCTGGCGGCCTTCGGCTGGCCATGGGACGCGCGCCTGATCCGCTCGATGGTCTTGAGCTTGCGTGAGCGAGAGTTCACCATGACCGCCATCCTTTCGGGTACGGGGACGGTCAAACTGGTATTGAAAGAGTACATTCCCTTTACCTTGCCCCTGATCTTCTCGACTGTGATCAACAATATATCCTTTGCCATTGGGACGGAGATAACCCTCGCCATCCTTGGATTGGTCAATCTCAGCATTCCCACCCTTGGCACCATGCTCAATTGGGCGTACACCTCCCAGTCTATCCTACTAGGGCGCTGGTGGTGGATCTTGACGCCGGTGACCTTATCGCTCTTCTTGTTTATTGCTCTCTACTGGCTCTCGGTTAGCATCAGCGAATACCTCGATCCCCGCACACGCATCCAGCGAGTGGGAGCGTAGGGAATCGGAGATGGTAGAACAAAATCAAGCTATCCTACGAACTGAACATCTGAAATCCTTCTATCTCTTGGAGGTCCAAGGCACCCAGAAGGTTGTCAAAGCTGTTAACGACGTGGATATACAGGTTTTCGAAAACGAAATCTACGGCATCGCTGGCGAAAGCGGCTGCGGCAAGACCACGTTGTTGAAGACACTGTTCAACGAAATCGTGCCTCCTCTACGCCTAATGGATGGCAAGGTTATTTATCGTATCAATGATGTCGATGTGGATGTTACGGGGTTGAGTGCGGAAGAAAAGCGCAAGCTCCGCATGGACTACATCTCTTATATTCCGCAAGGCTCAATGAGCGTTTTTAATCCGGTACAAAAGATCAAAGGAACTTTTGAAGACTTCATTGGCAGTCACGCTCATGGGCAAAGCCGCACAGATATCTTCGAATTGGCATACAAGCGCATCCTCGAACTGGGACTGCCGAAAAATGTCCTGGATGTCTACCCTCACCAACTGTCGGGTGGGATGCGTCAGCGGGTCACCATCGCCTTGGCAACTTCGCTGAACCCGCGCATCATGATCGGTGACGAACCCACCACGGCACTGGATGTGGTGGTGCAGCGCGGTGTGATCCAGATGCTCAAGGATATTCAGAAGAAATTGAAGAACACGATTATCCTGGTCACGCACGATATGGGCGTCCATGCCAATATCGCTGACCGGATCGGCATCATGTATGCCGGGAAGATCGTTGAAGAGGGGACTACAGAGCAGATATTTGCCCAACCGGCGCATCCCTATACCCAGTTTCTGATCAACTCGCTGCCAAAGTTTGGCGATAAGAGTGTACGTGCCAGCGTACCCGGCAGTCCACCGTCCCTCGCCGAAGTACCCAACGGCTGCCCGTTCCATCCGCGCTGTCCACACGCCATGGACATTTGTCGCCAGCAAATGCCGGCTTTTACGCAACTGGATAAAGGTCATAAGGCTGCCTGCTGGTTGGTGGGAGACGAACAACATGGATAAGCTGCTGGAGGTCAACGATCTGAGCAAACGGTTCTCTCAGGGCAATGTGCTCGCGAAAATCACCCTGACAGCAGTGGATCATATCAGCTTCTATATCAAGCCTGCCGAAATCTTTACGCTCGCTGGCGAAAGCGGCTGTGGAAAAACGACCACAGCGAAGATAGTCATCGGGTTTGAAGAAGCTACCTCCGGGGAAATTCGCCATAATGGAAAATTGCAGACCCCGAAGGAGAAAGTCTGGATTACTGAAGGCGTGCAGGCAATCTTCCAGGATCCATTTAGCACATTCAATCCCATGCGAACCGTAAATTCATACTTTCACGAAACCGTGCAGAACTTTCGGCTTGCGCGTTCAAAACGGGATGTCATCGAGCGGATCGATCAAAAACTCCGCCTGGTGGGCTTGACTTATCAGGAATTTGCCGGGAAATATCCGAATGAATTTTCGGGCGGGCAGCTTCAGCGTATCTCAATCGCACGGGCGCTACTTACGGATCCGAAACTGATTATCGCTGATGAGCCGGTGTCGATGGTCGATGCCTCTCTACGCATGTCGATTGTCAACCTGTTCAAACAACTCAGGGATGAACTTGGCGTGAGCATCCTGTACATCACCCACGACCTGGCGACGGCGTATTACGTCAGCGACCGTATTGCCATCATGTTCCGGGGCAATATTGTAGAGATGGGGTCTGTAGAGCAGGTGCTGATGAATCCGAGGCATCCGTACTCCAGTCTACTTCGAGATTCGATCCCTCAGGCCGATCCCACGAAGCGCTGGACTACAACCGTTACCTTGGGTGAATTAGAACAACAAGAATACCTACGGCAGGGCTGTCGTTTTGCGGGCCGGTGCCCCAATGTCATGGATATCTGTAAGGATGTGGTTCCCGCAGATATATATGTGGATGATGTCCTCGTAAAATGCCATCTATATACCGACGAACCGGAGCACTAGCCTTCGATCTTTTGCTCTCCTGCCAAATAAATCGCACCAGAAATGAGGTTGATTCCGGAAATGCCAAATGACGCCAAAGTCATTATCGACACTGGCAAAAAAGGTGAACCGCTGTACCCCTACTGGCGTGTATGTGTCGGGGGCGGACGAGTTGCCGAAGCCTTACGAGCCGATTTTCAAAAACATCTGGAAATCGTGCAGCGCGAGATGCCCTTCACTTACATTCGAATGCATGGGCTTTTCCACGAAGATATGATGATCTACCGGGAGCAGGATGGACAGCCCATTCTGAACTGGCAGTATGTCGATCTCGTGTACGACCATTGGCTTTCTATCGGGATTCGCCCCTTTGTCGAACTCGGCTTCATGCCCTACGATCTGGCAAGCGGTGAGGACACTGTGTTCTGGTGGAAAGGTAACATTACCCCGCCCAAGGACTGGGAGCGTTGGGAATGGCTTATCCAACAGTTTATCCGGCATGTGATTGAGCGTTATGGTCTGGACGAAGTGCGGCGCTGGTATTTTGAGGTCTGGAACGAGCCAGACTTGTCTTTCTTCTGGAAAGACGCGAATTTTGACGCTTACATGGAGCTGTATGAACGAAGTGCTCGCGCCATTAAGCAGTTCGATTCGGCGCTCAAGGTCGGCGGCCCCGCAACGGCGTCTGCGTCAGCCGGGCCAGGACTTGCCTCGTGGGGAAAAGAATTTCTGACCGCCTGCCGCGAAAGAAATTTGCCGGTTGATTTCTTCTCGACACACCCCTATCCAACGTTACACCCCGTCGATCTGGAAGGGAAGGGGCACATGATTTGGGATGGGCCAGACCGCCTCATGGTTGATCTGACGGGCTATGAAAAAACACTCGCGGAGACCGGCTATTCCCATCTCGAAAAGCATTATACCGAATGGAGCAGCAGCCCCAGCCCGCGTGATCCTATCCACGACACCGCTTTCCTGGCTCCGTTTATCGTTCAGAACAACCTGCGCGGGCAAGGCCACGCCAATTCGCTATCTTTTTGGGTCGTGAGTGACATTTTCGAGGAAGTCCGCCTGGGAGATACCCCGTTTCATGGTGGTTTCGGACTGGTCAATGTGCAGGGACTGAAAAAACCCTCGTATCACGGCTACTGGTTCCTATCTCGTTTGGGGGCGGAAGTGCTGGACAGCGGCAACTCGTTCATCGTGACCCGACACCCCGGCGGCAAAATCTCGGTTCTCATATGGAATTACTGCCATTACAAGGCGGACAACAGCGACAGCCGTTCCGTTCAAAAGCTCGTCGGCAGCCGCCAGCTTTACGAGATATTCGAGCCGAAGCCAGCGAAACAGTTTGACTTACATCTGTCCGGACTGCGGGGAGGCGTGCGCATCCAGACCACGCGCTTCGACCGTGAACATGGAAGTGTCTTGGATGCCTGGCTGGAGATGGTCGCGCCAGCCCACATTCGCCGCGAAGACCTTGCCGTGCTTCGGCAAAAAATGGAGTTGGACGTCACAGTTAAGCGCTTGTCACCGACTTCAAACTCGTGGACCTGGACGTGTATGGTGGAGCCGCATGGCGTGACGCTTTTGGACATCACTGAAACCGAGCACGCTTGACGCTTGTTGTGAAGACGAGGCATTTCTCGGCTCCATTTTGCAGGTAACGAATCTCCATGTGGGATTCCAAAAGATCAACCTTGAGCTGCGTGATCTTTGGCTCAGCACTCGGTGTTCACGTGTAGGCGGGCAGCCAGTCGCCGTGCGCCGCGATCAGGTCGTCCACCAGCGACCAGATTTGATCCAGCGACAATTCGGCGGCGGTGTGCGGGTCGAGCATGGCGGCGTGATAGATATGCTCGCGCTTGCAGGTGAGCGCCGCCTCGACGGTCAAGCCCTGCACGTTGACGTTGGTCTGCATGAGCGCCGCCAAATGCGGCGGCAGCGCGCCGATCTTGGTCGGCTGGATGCCGTTTTTGTCCACCAAGCAGGGCACTTCCACGCAGCAGCCTTCCGGCAGATTGTCGATCAAGCCGCGATTGGCGACGTTGCCGTAGACGACGCGCGGCGTCCCGGTTTCGAGGCTGTGGATGATGAGCGAGCCGTATTCGTGGCTGCGATGGACTTCGATGCCCTCGCCGCGTTCGAGGGCGGCGCGCTGGCGCTCCCACCCGGCGATCTGATTCTCGCAGCGGGTGATGTACTCGTCGAGTGGGATGTTGAACTGCTCGATCAGGTCGGGACGGTCGCGCTTGATGAACCAGGGGACGTATTCGCTGAAGTGCTCGCTCGAACTCGGTGACGAAATAGCCGAGGCGCGTCAGCATCTCGTAGCGGACGCGGTTCCAGTCGGGGACACGCCCTTCGACGATGACCTGCCGGATAAGTGGGTAGAGGCTTTCGCCGTCGCGCTCGAAGCGCAGGTAGAACGCCATGTGATTGATCCCGGCGCAGAGGTAGTTGATCTCGTCTATCGGGATATTGATGTCGTGGGCAAGCTGCTCGGCGGTGCCCTGAACGCTGTGGCATAGTCCAATCGTCTTGATGGTGGTCGCCCGGCTGATCGCCCAGCAGTTCATCGCCATCGGGTTGACGTACTGCAAAAAGGTCACATCCGGGCAAAGCTGCTCCATCTCGTGGCACATCTCGACCAGCACGGGGATGGTGCGCAAGCCGCGCAGGATGCCGCCGATGCCCATGGTGTCGGCGATGGTCTGGCGCAAGCCGTATTTCTTCGGGATTTCAAAATCGACAACCGTGCCGGGTTTGTAGCCCGCGACCTGAATCATGCTGATGGCGTAGTCCGCGCCGTCGAGCGAGCGCTGGCGGTCGAGGCTGGCTTCAATCGTCGGGTGAACGCCGAGCGCTTCGGCGACGCGGTGGGCGACGATCTCCGAGGTGCGCAGACGTTCGTCGTCGATGTCGTGCAGACTGATGGTGCAGTCGGCGAGTTCGGGGAAGCTCAAAATGTCGCCCATGAGATTTTTGGCGAAGACGGTGCTGCCCGCGCCGATAAACGAGATTTTTACCATAGTCAAACTCTCCAGAGGTTAGAACAGACTAACTAGGTAGCCTGTAAGCCTTGCCAAATAAGTTACGAACTCGTGAACAAGTTTAATTAGAAGAAGCGAAAACGATTCTATTGCGATTCTTGGGGGGGAGTCGCCGCTTGCGCGGCGACTCCGTCACATGCTTGCCATGCAGACCTACTTACTTGAAGAGAGCATTCACTTCATCATTCGCTGCGGGAAGTGCATCGGCGGCTTTAGCCTGCCCCAGACCAACGCTGTCCATTGCTTCGGACATAATGGTGTTGATTTCGCCGCCGAAGTCGGTGATTGGGTAAAGGAAGGTTCCATTCTCTTCGGCTGCCTGGTCGGTGAAGGCACTGACGTCGATGCCCGCCGCCTCACGAGCTGCCAGCGAATGCTGCACGCCTTCAGGGGTTGCCGGGAAAACCACACCCGCGTCACCGACGATGTTCTCGCACGCCGGAGAAGCGAGGAATTTGACCCACTGCCAGGCTTCCTCTTGATGCTGCGAACCCACCCAGATCGAGTCCGCCAGACCGTTGAACATGCTCTTGCGCCCCTCAGGACCCGCAGGAAGACGACCGACGCCAACCGGGAAATCGCTGGCGAAGAACGTGCTAATCTGCCACGAGCCGTTGGCGGTCATCGCCACCTTGCCGGACTGGAAGAGCGCGACTGACCCCAGCGAGGTCTGCTGCGCGAGGTCAGGGGAGAAGCCGTGCGCGAGCCATAGATCGGCGTACCACTGGATCGTATTGATGAAGCGTGGGTCGTCGTAATAATACTCGTTGCCCCATAGTCCATTGTTGAACGTCCAGCCCGTGGTCTGAGTCAGCCAACTCCACTGGGTTTGACCGTAGGGTCCGCCCATAGTATCCGGCCCGAAGCCATACTGAACGACGTTGTTCTTGTCGAAATTCGGGCTGAGACCGTTATTGCCGTTGGCGTCGATAGTCAGCTTGGCGATGGTCTCCATGAACGTGCCGCCGTCGTCGTAGTTCCAGGTCCAGGAATCCATGACCGATGGGTCAACACCGGCGGCGTCGAGCATATCCTTGTTGTAGAAAATGCCGATAGTGTCCCAGTCCTTGGGCAGACCATAGCGCGCGCCGTCCTTGACCCACAGATCGGCGAGACCGGGGAGGTAAATATCGGTCGATACGTTGTCGCGGTCGATAAAGGGTTGAAGGTCAACCAACTGCCCTAGTGAGACGAATTCAGGGTACTTGGCGAGGTGGTCAGTGAAGACGTCGGTCATTTCGCCGCTGACGAAACCGGTGGTGATGCCGTTCCAATAGTCATTCCAGCCGAGCTGGCTGATGCTTATGGTGATGCCGGGGTTCTGCTGTGTGAAGAGATCGGCACACTGCTGATACTGGGGAACCTGGCTGGTATCCCACAGTTGGTAGGTGATCGTCACCTGATCCTGAGCGTGAACCGTCAAGACCGAGAGCAGGGCGAACGCCAATACCAAAAGTACGAGACGAGTTCTTTTGTGCGACATTATTCTATTGTCTCCTTGAGAAATCTTCCGAACAAGCTGCATAGCAAGCAAGCATTGTGACCACCATTATTTGAAGCCGGAGAACTGGATTGAATCGACAACCCGGCGACCGAAAAACACGAAGAGCAACATCGTCGGAACAATGGCGACGGCTGTTCCTGCCATTAATCCCGCCCAGTCAGGCGCGCCCTGCGGCGTCTGCTCGCGGAAAATGGCGAGCGCGACCGTCAGCACACGCACCTGATCATTTTGACCAACCAGCAGGGGCCAGAGGTAATCGTTCCAGGTGCCGATGAAGGTCAGGATGCCCATCGTCAGGAGCGGACCGCGCATGAGCGGCAGGGCGACGCGCCAGAAGACGCCGAAGGAAGTCGCGCCGTCAAGCAGCGCCGCTTCCTCCAGCTCGTAGTTCAGCCCCAGAAAGAACTGGCGCATGAAAAAGACGGCGAAAGGCGTCATCAGGAAGCTGGGCGCGATGATGCCCTGGAACGTGCCGATCCACCCAAGCTGGCGCATGAGCACGAAATTCGGGATGAACAGGACGATCCCCGGCACCATCAAGCCCGTCAAGTAGATGACGAACAATCTGTCCCGGAAGGGGAAGTGGAAGCGCGCAAAGGCGTAGGCAGCCATCGAGCTAAAGAGCGTCTGCCCAAGTGCGACTATGGTGGCGACAATGAATGAATTGCGCAGGTATAAAAAGAAATTGAGCGAAGCTATCGACTGCCCTCCAGCAGTTACGTCGCCTAGAGAGTTGGGATCGATTAAGCCGAGAACGCGACCTAAATTACTCACGGTGGGATCCACGGGAAGAAGTGACCCCGGATTGTCGTAGACCGCTCGTGGACCGGTCAGTGCGGTACGCAGCACCCACAGAAACGGGAAGAGCGTGATGAAAATGAGTAAACCCATAACCGTCCAGGCGGCGACTTTCCCCCAGCTCACCCGTTGGAGAAAGGGACGCTTAATTGCTTCAGGCTTCGCGTAGGTTGGAATGGCTGTCATCTCGACCTCTCTTCCGCCTTAACTATATTCCGCCAGATCAGAGCGGTTGCCGCGCAGGAAGCGCAGTTGGATTAATGTGACCGAGATCAGGATCAAGAACAGCACCACCGAAGCGGCTGTGGCTACGCCCATGTTGATACGCCGGTTGAAGACCTGATCGTAAATGTAGTAGATGATCACGCGCGTGGCTCCGGCGGGACCCGCCAGGTGTTCCGTAACCGCAACCGTGTCGAAAATCTGGAATGAGCCGATCAACGTGGTGACCAGAACGAAAAACAGTACCGGACGCAGCAGTGGCAGCGTGATCGACCAGAACTGCTTCCAACCGTTGGCGCCGTCGATCTGCGCGGCTTCGTAGAGCGATTTGGGGATGGTTTTCAAGCCTGCGAAGACCAGAATCGCCGTGTAGCCCGCGTGTCGCCAGACGTTGATGAGAGCAATCGCGGGAATTGCTTGATCGGGCGACCCTAGGAAGGGCTGCATGGGCAAGCCAACGGCTTTGAAGAAGATATTGAGGATGCCGAGCGTCGGGTCGAGGATCCAGAGCCAGAGCAGCGCTACGATCACGTTTGGCATCAACCACGGCAGTACCATGATTCCGCGCAGCGTCGCCGAGTTTTGGATGCGATCCATCATGACGGCGATAAACACGGCAAGCACCGTTTGCAGCGGAACATTCCAGACGACGTATTGCAGTGTGATCAGCATTGACCGCCAGAAACGCTCGTCGGCGAATAACGTCTGGTAGTTCTGCAACCCGACGTACTTGGCTGGACTCAGCAGATTCCACTCGGTGAAGCTGATAAAGAACGAGCGAATCGCTGGAAGCGCGAAGAAGACGGCGAAGCCGACCAAGCTTGGCAGGATAAAGAGCAAACCGAGCAACTTCTCATTGCTGGCAAGACGACTCGCAAGCGGCGTCTTCCTGTTTGAACCTCCATATGAAAGTACTTTTCCAGTTGCCATAAATAACCCCATCCCATAACTTTGCCGACGACGGTGATGCTGTGCGCGCTGATCTCCTACGCTCCCCTCCCGGATTAAGCTTTCAGATACGCGCCGCAGGATTGGCGCACAATCAAGCGTGTGGCTAACCGGATATGCCGTTCCGGGGGCGTCACGCCATTGATGAGATCGTTCAGCATTTCTCCGGCGCGCCGCCCATGCTCGACATCCGGCTCGTGCATGGTCGTCAGCGGCGGCGCGGCATACCGTGCCAGGCGGATGTCGTCAAAGCCAACGACCGCAATATCTTCCGGCACACGCAGACCAGCTTCCTGAATAGCAGTAATGGCGCCGAATGCCATCACGTCGTTCATGGCATAGAGCGCCGTAAAATGTTCCGAAGCCAGCAGCGATTTCATGGCTTCATAGCCCGTTTCCGGATCATAGGCACCAACGCGGACGAGTGACTCCTCGTAGGGAATACCCGCTTCGAGCAGAACGCTGCGATACACGTTGAGACGATCGCTGGGATGGGCATGGTTGAGCGGACCAAAGGTGATACAGGCGATGCGGCGGTGTCCGAGACTGATCAGGTGCTCGACAATCGTGCGCGTTCCACCGAGTTTATCGACCATGACGGAGCAGATGTCGGGATGCACTGCGTCCAGCGTCACCACCGGGAAATGCTCGTACACGTGAGGCAGAAGCTGCTCGATATCGTCCGACATCGTCGCGTTCAGGTTGATGATCATGCCCGCCACCTCTTTGCCACGAATAAGGTTGGTGTAGGTGTCAGGATTCGTCATGTCGTTGAGAAGGTGAACCAGTACGCGAAAGCCGTGCTGCTGCGTGACTTGGGTAAGACCGGTGAGCACGGTCGGAATGTATTCATCGATAAAGACCTGACGATGGGGCCTGCCCAGCACGAGGGCAATGTTGTTGCTGCGCCCGCGCGCGAGCGAACGCGCCATGACATCGGGAACGTAATCCAATTCGTTCACGGCATTGAGAACGCGCTGCCGGGTTACGTCACTGATGTTGGAGTTTTCCACCTGATTCAGGACGAATGAAACGGTCGTCTGGGAGACTCCGGCGCGTTCTGCGACCTGTTTGCTGGTGATTTTTCGCGGTTTCTTAGGCATAGGCACCATTTTAGTAAAGCGCATTAGTAAAGCGCATTAGTAAATTATCCTATCACCTTGAGCTTGTCAAAAACTGCCCAACTTTCTTCCTGAAACCCTCTGATGCCGAAATCCTTAACCTCGTGCGGTTGGCTTGTGCAGAGGGAGAATAGGGTTTTCAGCCTGCCTGGTAAGGCGTGTTACACGGACTACAGCCTCCTCATCTCACCTGTGTGTTTCACGACCTGCCGCAGTTAATCCCGGATACGGATCGACTGCGCTGCAATGCTCTACTGACTGCGCGCTGCTAAACCCGAAAAGCGACCGTCTCGATTCCCTTGGCGCGCAGCTCCACGTCGATCTGGCTGCCGTCGTAATAAATAGTGCCGATCACATCCTCGTTGAGATTGAGACGCACGACCTCACGCACGTTCCGGTTGGGCAACCGGACGCTGACCCGCGCTTGCACCGCCTTATCGGTCGGATTGAACAGGCGCACGACCAGCGCGTCCTCGCGTTCGGCTTTCTTTACAGCGGTCACTTCCACATCACCGCCAGCGACCTCGACAAACGAGTGCGCTCGGTCTAGAACTTCGTTCGGCTGCGGGAGCGTACCGCCGCGCAGGGTCGCGTTCTCCGGGGTGCGCGCCAGAACCGCGCGCATGGGGAAAGCGAATTCGTGCGCGGTGTGCCACGCTACATCCCACGAGCCGGAATGTGGGATGATGCTGTAGCGAAAAACGTGATCGCCGAGGCACTGTGCTTCGGGAATGTCGTTCTGCTTGCTGCCATCAAACGGGAAGTGGATCGTCCCAATCGCGCGCAGCAGAATGAGGGCGAAATGCCGATCCGGTGTGTCGCTGACTTCGTACTCGTACAGCCCTTCGTTGGCGATCATCAAGCCGCGCGCGCCGTCGGTGATGCCTGCGAAAGTCAACTGCGGATGGGTGGCGGACGGCGGCTCCGCGTAGTGGAGCGATAGATCAGGCAGAGCGACCGGACGACGCACGATGTCAAACGGCTGCTCGGCATATGAAGTGTCGGCATCGATGCGAGTGGGGAAGAGGACGCGCAGGCGGTGAGCCTTCGCTGCGTTGTGGACGTGCGTTTCAACGTCCACCCGCGCCGCGCCGCGCGTTAGCGTGACGAAACTGCTGATTGGGCAAGGCACGGTCTCGGCGCTGCGCGCTTTGTGGTCGTTGGTCAAGCCAACCGGGATATTCAGCATCAGGTCAATGCGTGCCGTCGCGCGTAAGGGGCTGTTCTCGACCCAAGAGATGCACGCCGCGCTGCCCGCGCTGTAGAGGACAGTATCCCGTTCCGGCGGCACGTAAGAGAAGCCTTCACCCGCGTCGCCGCTGTCCTCGATGAGCAGCAGGTCGTCGTAGCTGCGCCCTGAGGGTTTGTGCAGCACCGCGAGCGTACCGTTCGGGCGAATGTCTACGCGCAGCGTCTCGTTTTCCAGCCGCGTCGGCTCGCTGCCGATCAATGCTCCCGGTAAGTGCGCTGCGCGCGGTGCTTCCACCAGTTGAAACGCTCTGAACCCGCAGCTCGGAATGTTCTCGGCGGCGAAGGTGACCGTGTAGCGCTTCATCGGGATGCGCCAGAGGACGCCGTCACTGGGATTGTATTTGAGCATAATGTCGTCTTCGACACGCTGGATTACCAGCGGAACGTCTGCGTCGCCATTCCGCAGCGCGATGCTAGCGAAGTTGAGTGCCGCTGGCACGTCGATCACGGTCGTGATTGTCTCGCTGCGCGCCCAGTTGAGCGGGTTGAAGACGACCAGTGTTTTCTCGCGCTCGATGTTTGAGCCAGCGATGCTGTGAACGAGGTACTGCAAGCTCTCCTGAACAACTTCGTCGCCAATTTCGTCCGCCCATTCGAAGCGCGCGATCACTTGATGGTAAGTCGCATCGACGCTGCTGAGTACCTGGCTGTCATGGGCGTGGTTCTGGAGCAGATATTCCCAGGCGCGCCACATTTCCGCACCCGGGAGCGGCTGACCGAGCGCCCAGGCGTATGCCGCCATTGGCTCCATCCATTTTTCAAAGACCGTTTCGACCCTGCGGCTGAACTGTTTGACTTTCACCCGTGTGGACTGCGATCCGGCGAGGATAATGCCTTCAGAATGATCCCGAAGCTCGCCCTCGATGCAATCGAGCGCGACGTTGTGTTCGCTGTGATAGCGCTTGACCGCGTCAACATAATCCTTGAGATTGCCGTGAACGGCGGTCACGTTGTCGATGGTCGTGTTGATCTGCGCAATCACCTGCGGCAGTTCGTACTGCGGGAAGGCATGATCGATGCCGTTCATGAAAAGGAGATGCGGGCTGGTGCTGCGCTCGCCCAGCCGTTCGACTAACTCATTCACGCGGGTTTTCAAACCGTGCCGGGGGATCGGCGTGTCTTCCACCCATTCGACGTAATCTTCACTGCCGACGGGCAGCATACGCGCCGTGCCGTAGCCGTCGAGCATATAGAATACGGTCGCTTCCGTGCCGTCTGCGCCCTTCCAGCGAAAGACCGTCTTGGTGCTGCGGGGAATGCCGCGCCAGATGACGACATCGTCAATATCGAAGCCCGCCATGATCTGCGGCGTTTGCGAGCACATGCCGAAGGCGTCGGGCAGGTAGCAGATGCGCATCGCAGCGCCGAACGGCTCGACCTGGCGAATGCCGTACATCAGATTGCGGATGATCGCCTCGCCGCTGGTCAGAAAGGTATTGGGCTGCGTGTACCAGGGTCCGACATCCAGCTTACCGGCGGCGACCGCCGCCTTGCATTCGTCGTAGCGTTCCGGTCGGATTTCCAGATAGTCTTTCAGAACAATGACCTGCGCATCGAGGTTGAAGCTCTTGAAGCCCGGCTGTTCGCGGTAAATCGTCAAAAGTTCGTCCATCAACTTCACGAGCCGGTAGCGATAGCGCTGATAGCTCAAGTACCACTCGCGATCCCAGTGGGTATGAGAAACCAGGTGAAGCACCCAGGGTGTTGTCATCTTGCAGACCTTTTCAAGTAGCAAATCTTCAAAAATTGGGCATGGCAAACGGAAATTCCGAGATGCCTGCCGTTATGAGCGATCTATTTCACGCGCGAATAAACGAAGCCGAACGTTCAGGCGTGACGATGTTTCTTCCAGTAAATGCCTCCTGAATCCGGCAGCACCGAAGTTTGTTCAATATCATGCATCGCGCATGTCACTTCACTGGCGGTGCAGCCGTCGACGCGCGGACGATGAGTTCGGTTCCAATCGTTTCGTGCAGTGACACAGCCTGACCGTCCGTCGTATTCGTACCCTGTATCATGTCGAGCAGAAGCGACATACATAAATCCCCGATCACGTACCCTGATAAGGAGATCGTGGTGAGCGCAGGGCTGATCTGCGAGGCAAGCGCGATGTCGTCAACGCCAATTACGGAAAAATCACGAGGGACCGACAGCCCGAGCTGCCCCGCCTCAAAGACCGTGCCGATGGCAGTCAGGTCGTTGACGGTGAAGATGGCGGTTGGGCGCTGCGGACGCTTCATGAGCTGGTGCAGCGCGCGGCGACCACCCTCAATGGTGAAATCCCCTTCTATGACAGCCACGCCGTCCGGGTCGATACCATATTCCGCCAGCGACTTCAGGAACAGATCGCGGCGAATCTGGGCAGTCCACAAGTTCAAATTCCCGGCGATATGGGCAAAGCGCCGGTGTCCCAGCTTGATCAGATGCGCGACCGCCTGTCGAATCCCTGTCTCGAAGTCGAAATTGACAGTACTCGCGTCGGCATATTCCGCCTCATTCCAATCGAGGACAATCGTCGGCACTTTCTCGCGCGTCGATTCCTGCACAATCTCCATCGACATGCGGCTGGACATCAGGATGATGCCGTCGACGCGGCGCTGCACCATCGACCGGATATATTTGATACTCCGCTGAGTGTCGTAGCTGGCGTTGAACAGGAAGACGCTGTAATCGTGCGCCAGCGCGATGTTCTCGACGCCCAGGATGATCGGGTGATAGAACGGGTTTCCCACGTCGGTAATCAGCAGCCCGACGGTAGACGTATGCTGAACAGACAGGCTCCGCGCGATCTGGCTGGGGCGATAATCGAGCGCTTCCTTTGCCTGTAAAACCAGGCTGCGGGTTTCGTCGCGGACGAAGCGCGTCTCGTTAATCACGTGCGACACAGTTGCCTTCGATACCCCGGCATATTTAGCTACGTCATCAATGGTTGCCCGCGCCATACAACCCCTCAGACTAAGACGACTGATCAGCGGATACGGACAGCAGGACATTCAGCCGCGCGCTGCATTCGAGCATCGACCTGCCCGTGTGGTAAGCGACCTTCCATTCGTTTCCCAGATCGGTGACCAATGGCATTCCATCACGGCTCAACAGGGTGTACCATTCACCGACCCGATGGTTGATCATCCTGTTATTGACAAAGTTCCAGATGTTGGCAAACGCGCCCCGGAATCGTTCGTCTTTGAAGAGACGATAGGCTTCGAGAAAGCCGACCATCGATTCGGCTTGCTGCCACCATTCCTTTTCTTCCACGAGTACGCTGCCGCTGGCGGTTCCGTCCCGGTAAATGCCGCCGTAAATTTCGTCGATGCCGTACTTCACGGCGTGGTCAACCAGACGGTACAGGACATCTTCGTATTCACCGATATCGATATGAGCGGCATCGAGGGCATTGGACAACAGCCAGGCGAGTTCGACATTGTGACCGAACGAAGTGGTGTCGGTTGGTACGGCGAGAGCGTCGCCCTGTCTTTCCGCGTTCCAGGTACGCTTGATGGCAATGGCAGGGATGGGATTGAAGCCCAAATCGAACTGATTCCGCCCACTGCCGCTCGCCGGATCAATCATGTGACGCACGATGAGGTCGATCAGTTCGTGCAGCTTACGTCGATGCAGGTCGTCTTTGGATGCCCGGTAAAGGGTAGTGAACGACTCCATCAGGTGCATGTGGGTATCGAGCGACTTGCGGTCGCCGCCACAAAAGCCCGCTTCCGACGGTGTCCAATCTTCCTCAAGGTTTTCAACGTAGCCGCCGTTGAGGGTATCGGCGCAGTGAATTTGCAGCAGGTTGAAGGTGCGGGAGGCGTAGTCGAGTGCCTGTTGTTCTCCGGTGGCGAGGAAGTATTCGGACAGGGCGTAGATGGCGAAACTTTGCCCGTAGACAATTTTGCCAGCGTCAAGCAAGCCGCCATCCTGATGCATTTTCCAATACCAGCCTTCGTGATGTTCATCCCAGAAGCTGGAAAGGACATACTCAAACCCTTTGTTCGCCATTTCACGACAACGAGTGACTTTCGGGATAACGGCGCGACAGCGCGGAGAACCACCAGAGCAGCCGACACTGCGTATTCAGGTATCGCTGCGGCGTGCCCGTAGCATGACCGTCGCCATCGAAGTTGGTGAGAAAGCCGGGGTGAAGCGAGTCTTCCGCTCGTTCCATCCAGAATGGAATGAGTTCTGTCTGGAGGTGATGTTGAATTTGCTTAGAAATTGCGTGGAGATTAGTTTCCAAAATCACTTTAAGTAGTCCAGAGTGTTATCAGTTAAGCGGTTACGTAACCGCTTAACTCAAGAATATCTATGTTTTGGCAGTTGTCAATATTTCGACCGATGGAGAGTGGGGAAGAGCGAGGACACATCGTTTTTTGACCTCATTGGTTTGTAACATTTTGGGGCAAGCTCATACAGCGTTGCCCTGCTGACACCGAGCATCTCCGCCGCCTCGCTCGCGCTCAAATACCGCTTCATAGCCACCACAATCGCTCTTTTGCTTGAGCGAACCGCTCGTCGCTGAATATATTGATTTTCTAATCAAGATTGACAATATATCCGCGAAAAACCTACTATTTAAGGGTAGATGGAGAAAACAATGATCCCCGAACCCGAACAGCCCGAATACTTTCTCGACAGCTTCCCGCGCGACGATTTCCCGCGCTACTCGTGGACGGAACGCCCGCCGACCCTGCCCGCCTCCGTCTGGACAACCGAAACGACCCACAGGGACGGTCAGCAAGGCGGCTTGCCGCTGACAGTCGAGCAGAGTTTGCAAATCTACGACATCCTGTGCGCCTTCACGGGGAAATCGGGCGCGATCCGGCAGGCGGAGTTCTTCGTCTATCGCCCGTCGGATCGGGCGGCGCTGGAAGCTGCGCTCGAACGCTATCAGAGCGGCGCGCCGATTGAGCCAACCACCTGGATTCGGGCGACGGCGAAGGACGCGGCGCTGATCGGCAGCCTCGGCGTCCGCGAAACCGGGATGCTGGCGTCGGCGTCGGATTACCACACCTTCCACAAGTTCAAGCCGTGCGCGTGACGGTCGCAGCCGGGATTCGCCCGCGCCTGCATCTCGAAGATGCGACGCGCGCGCCGATGGACTTCATCAAGCCCTTCATCGCGGCGGTGCAGGAAATTTGCGCGCCCTATGGCGACGATCTGCGCCCCAAGTTCCGCGTCTGCGACACGATGGGACTCGGCTTGCCTTACGTCGAGGTGGATTTGCCGCGCAGCATCCCGCGCATCTTCCGCGAACTGCACGCGCTCGGCTTGCAGCCCGAAGATTTGGAGTTTCACCCGCACAATGATACGTGGCTGGTCGTCGCCAACTGCCTCGCCGCCGTGCGCGAAGGCTGCTCTGTCATCAACGGCACGTCGCTCGGCAAAGGCGAGCGGACGGGCAACGCGCCACTCGAAGGCGTGCTGCTGCACCTGATCGGCTTGGGCTATTACGCCGAGAACAAGCCGGATTTCACGGCGCTGAATCGGCTGGTCAATCTGTACGAGACGATGGGGCAGCCGATCCCGCCCAAGTATCCGCTTTACGGGCGCGACGCGCACCGGACGCGGGCGGGCGTTCACGCCGACGGGCTGAACAAGTTCTGGAACTTCTTTCAGAATACCCCTTCTATTGCTCACCCCGGGTTTGTTGTTGGACAATCGACTGGATCAAGGACTTCTATACCCCAGTCCGCCGAAAAACTAAAAACGTGCGTGCCGTGCATAAATTCGTCCGCAGGGGAAATATTGCCCTGCTAAGTACGTATACCAAAGCTTTAAATCTTTTCCTTCCCGTCACATGCGAGAAAGTGCTGTCGAATTAACCTAGGAATTGAATGCTATGCCTTTGCCGAAAGGGTTCGAGTCCTCTGGTTAATACTATCTAATCGTCAATTTTCAAGCGATACCCGACCCCCGCCTCGGTGATCAAATAACGCGGTCGCGTTGGATCCGCTTCCAGCTTATGGCGAAGCTGCGCCATGTAGACACGCAAATAATGCGACTCGGTTATGTAACTCGGTCCCCATACGTCGTGGAGGAGCTGGCGCTGGGTGACGACTTTACCGGCGTGCTGAATGAGCATGAGCAGCAGTTTGTATTCGATGGGCGTAAGGTGAACCTCTTCGTCTTTGACGAAGACCTGACGATGCGCCAGATCGACGCGCAATTCACCCGTCGTGAAAACCGGATCGTCGCTTCCCTGCATCACCAAGATGGCGTGGCGCAGCGCGACACGCATCCGTGCCAGCAGCTCGCCAGTGCCGAAGGGCTTGGTCAGATAATCATCTGCCCCGGCGTCCAGGGCGACGATCTTGTCGTTCTCGCGGTCGCGGGCGGAGAGCACCACAATTGGCGTGTTCGTCCATTCCCGAAGCTGACGAGTCACCTCCAGACCGTCCATATCCGGCAGCCCCAGATCAAGAATGATCAGGTCAGGGTGACGCAAGCTGCTCTGCTTGATGCCTTCCTGGGCGGTACCCGCTTCGAGTAAGTCGTAACCGCTGCTAGTGAGGGTCGCGCGCAAGAAGCGCCGCATCTGGGGGTCATCCTCGATCACCAGAATCAGAGGCGATTTCGTCGTGTCGCCGGAGGCAGCGCTACTCATCTTCCAGACTCACCTGGGGGGGCTGCCCCTCTAAGGGAAGGGTAAAGCGAAAAACCGCGCCGCCGTCCGGGCGATTGCCCGCCCAAATGCGCCCGCCGTGCGCTTCGACAATCGCCTTGCAAATCGTCAAGCCGAGCCCGACACCACCCGTCGTCGCGGGTCGGCTGCGGTAGAACTTCTCAAAAATGCGCCCTTCCTCGCCTGCCGGAATACCCGGTCCGCGATCCGCGACTTCGACGACCACCGCGTCCGGCTCGGCGAAGGCGGACAGTTCAATGGGAACGCCTGCCGGGGTATATTTTATGGCATTTTCCAGCAGATTTACCAATACCAGCTCAATGAGGATGCTGTCAATCGGGACGAGCGGCAGATCGTCCGGCAGCCGCGTTTGCAGCGGATGATCGTTGAGCGCGGCGTCCATGCGCTGCAAGGCTGAACCGACGACCTCTTCCAGGGGCTGCCACTCCTTGTCCACCCGGACGCCGCCGGATTCCAGGCGGGTCATTTCCAGCAAATTGCCTAACAGGCGATTGAGGCGCTCGGCTTCCTCGTAGGCAATCTGGGCAAGCTCCCGCTGCGCGGGTTCGAGCCGGGCATCATTCTGGATCAGCCCGCTCGCCGCGCCGGTGATCGCCGCCAGCGGTGTGCGTAAATCGTGCGAGACGGAACTGAGCAGTGAATTGCGCATTCGCTCGGTTTCGACCTGCACCTGAACACGCTCGGTTTCCTGGCTGAGCTTTGCCCGC
Organism: uncultured Chloroflexia bacterium; assembly: GCA_963814185.1. Lineage (GTDB taxonomy): Bacteria > Chloroflexota > Anaerolineae > Aggregatilineales > Phototrophicaceae > Flexifilum. The sequence goes on from CAWFCF010000006.1 coordinate 83,105, forward strand.
TCGATGGCGACGGCGGTCTGGTTGGCGTAGGTCTCCAGCAGGTGCATCTGATCGGGCGAGAGCAGGTCGTCTGGCTCAAGGATATAAGCGCCGAGGACGCCGATCCGTCCCTGCGACGTGTTCAGGGGCAGGTACAAGCCCTGCGAACCGGGAAGCGTCTGTGTACCCCGCCCGGCGACCTGACCGTGATCGTAGACCCAGCGCGCGACATTGCGCTCGTGCTCGCTCAGGCTCGCCTCGATATTTTCCGATCCGTATGGTTTCAACTGACCGTCCGCTTCGTTCAGGAGCAGGACGACGCGGCTGTGGAAAGCGTCCTCAATGTGCTTGACCGCCGTCTGCGTAAGCGCATCGATACTGTTGGTGCTGGCGAACTCCCGGCTCATCTCGTAGAGGCTGGACGTGCGCCGCTCGCGTTCGCGGGCGGTTTCCGCCTGTTCTTTGATCTGCACCGTCATGCTGCTGATGGTGAGACCGACGAGCAGCAGCACCGCAAATGTGACCACGTACTGCGTATCGTTGACGCCGAAAGTCAGATGCGGCGGCACGAAGAACAGGTCGAAGGCGATGACGCTGATGATCGACACCAGAATCGAGGGACCGCGCCCGAACCGTACCGCAACGATGACGATGCCGACGAGAAAGACCATGACGACATTCGCCGGAGCGAAGTAGGGAAACATCAGTGACGCGAGTACCGTACAGGCAGCAACAATCACCAACGCCCACAGATAAGGACGTAACTGGCGTGGACGTCGCCAGAGGCGCTGCACCTGGGGACGGGCTGTTTCACCTTCGCCGCTGATGACATACACATCGATGTCGCCGCTGCGGCGCACCAGGCTGTTGAGCACCGAGCCGAAGACGACGTCGCGCCATCGCGCGTGAATCGGCTTGCCGACGACGACTTTGGTGACGTTGCGACGGCGGGCGAATGAGAGGATTTCTTCGGCGACATTGTGTCCGCTCAGGGTGGTCGTTTCGGAACCAAGCTGCTCGGCGAGCCGCAGCGTCTGGATGACCCGGCTGCGGGCAGCATCCGGCAGTTGGGCGCTGTGCGGCGTCTCGACGTAGACCGTGATCCATTCGGCGTGCAGCCCCACCGCCATGCGTTTTGCTGCCCGCACGAGCCGCGCCGCCATCGGGCTGGGGCTGACACAGACGAGAATACGCTCTCCGGCGGGCCAGACAGGTTCAACCGCCTTATCCTGTCGGTAGACCTGCATCTCGCTGTCGACGCGCTCGGCGGTGCTGCGCAGCGCCAGCTCGCGCAGTGCCATCAGGTTGCCGCGCCGGAAGAAGCTATGCATCGCCTGTTCCGCCTGCTGAGGCGCATAGACCTTGCCTTCGCGCAACCGCTGGAGCAGATCGTCCGGCGACAGGTCGATCAACTCGATCTCGTCCGCGCCTTCGAGCACAGCATCGGGCAGCGTCTCGCGGACAATTGTCCCGGTGATCTGTGCAACGACATCGTTCAGGCTTTCGAGATGCTGGACGTTGACCGTCGTGTAGACATTGATCCCCGCCTCGATCAGTTCCAGGACATCCTGCCAGCGCTTGGCGTGGCGCATCCCTTCGGCATTGGTGTGCGCCAGCTCGTCGACGAGGAGCAGCGCCGGACGACGCTTGAGAGCCGCGTCCAGATCAAAATCATGCAGCGTTGTGCCGCGATACCCCACCAGCAGCGGCGGGATGACTTCCAGCCCTTCGAGCAGGATAGCGGTTTCCGGGCGGCTGTGCGGTTCGACATAGCCGACGACGACATCGACGCCTTCAGCGAGCCGATCTTGTGCCGCTTGGAGCATACTATAGGTTTTGCCAACGCCTGCCGCCGCGCCGAGGAAAATCTTCAGCCGCCCGCGACGGCTGCGCAGAGCTTCGTGCTGGACACGCGCCAGGAATTCGTCGGGGTCGGGTCGTTTGTCGTCCATCGAGTCATTCGATTCTATGTCATCCAATCTATTATGGACAGCAAAGACTGATGGAAGCGCAGTAACTTCCGCCAGTTCTCATGCGTGATTCAGGATACAGCGTTGCAGGCTGACGCACTGCTGGCAGCGGGAACGCTGATCGAGCGCGAGGTTGAGTTCCAGTACGTTGACGCGCGGCTCGCCCAGCACGCCGAGCCAGCGCCCTTCGGTATACTGATCGACTAACGCTTGTATCTCAGCATCGGTTGCGCCGCGCAGCGCAGCCACCCGCGCCACCTGATACTGCGCCGCCGCCGGGCTGATCTGCGGATCAAGCCCGCTGGCGGACGCCGTGACCAGATCAACCGGGATCGGCGCGTGTTGGTTACTCCCGCTGCGTCATCCGCCGCCTTCAGGGCATCGATTCGCGCCTGCACCGTGCCATCTGCGCCGATCAGCGCCGGATTGAGCGGACCCAAATTCGAGCCGGACGAAGCGGCAGCGTTATAGGGGTCGGGCGCGTTGCCGAAAGCCGTCCCCAGAAATACGCCGGATTGCTGAACTGCTGCCCGATCAGTTCCGAGCCAACGACCGTGCCGTTCGCATCGGTGATCAGGCTGCCGTTGGCTTGGTGCGGGAAAACGATTTGCGCGAAACCGGTGATCACCGCCGGGTACGCCAGTCCCGGTCAGGAGCTGTAAAGATGATCAGCGCCACCAGCCGCCGGACGGATGACCTGTTCCCACTCAATGTTCAATCGTGTGTTCATGCATCTCTTATATCCGTAGGGGCGACATGTAACGTACAGTGTCTACGTCAAGTGCAGCGCGACGAGGATCAGGTCGATGATCTTGATGCCGATGAACGGCGTGATCAGCCCGCCCAAGCCGTAGATCAGCAGATTGTTCCGCAGCAGCGTCGATGCGCCGACCGGACGGTAGGGCGACGCCGCGCAGCGCCAGCGGGATCAGGAAGATGATGATGAGCGGCATTGAAAATCACCGCCGAGAGGATGGCGCTGGTCGGCGTCGCCAAGCCCATGACGTTGAGCGCGCCCAACTGCGGATACGTCGAGGCGAATGCCGCCGGGATGATGGCGAAATACTTCGACACGTCGTTGGCGATGCTGAAGGTCGTCAGCGCGCCGCGCGTCATGAGAAGCTGCTTGCCAATCTCGACGATCTCGATCAGCTTGGTCGGGTTCGAGTCGAGATCGACCATGTTGCCCGCTTCTTTCGCCGCCTGCGTGCCCGTGTTCATGGCAACCGCCACGTCCGCTTGCGCCAGCGCCGGGGCGTCGTTGGTGCCATCGCCGGTCATGGCGACCAGCCGCCCGCCTTCCTGATGCTCGCGGATGAGCTTGAGCTTGGCTTCCGGCGTCGCCTGTGCGAGAAAATCGTCGACGCCCGCTTCGGCGGCAATCGCGGCGGCGGTGAGCGGATTGTCGCCCGTGATCATGATGGTCTTGATACCCATCTGCCGCAGCTCGGCGAAGCGCTCCTTGATGCCGCCCTTGACGATGTCCTTGAGCTGGATCACGCCCAGCACGCGGCGATTCTCCGCGACCACCAGTGGCGTCGCGCCCATGCGGGCGATGTCCTCGACGCAGCTCTTGCACGACCGCCGGGAACTGCCCGCCGAGTTCCGTCAATATACGTCTTGATAGCGTCGGCAGCGCCTTTCCGAATACATCTCCCGTCGATATCGACGCCGCTCATGCGTGTTTGCGCCGTGAACGGGATGAAGGTCGCGCAGTTTCAGGTCTGCGCCCGCGCAGGTTGAATTTATCCTTCGCCAGCACGACGATGCTGCGTCCCTTCGGCGTTTCGTCCGCCAGCGACGAAAGCTGCGCAGCGTCGGCAAGCTGCTCGACAGTCACGCCCGGCGCGGGAATGAAATCGGTCGCCTGACGGTTGCCGAGCGTGATCGTGCCGGTCTTGTCGAGCAGCAGCACGTCCACGTCGCCCGCCGCCTCGACGGCGCGCCCGGAGACGGCGATCACATTCGCCTGAATCATGCGATCCATCCCGGCGATCCCGATTGCCGAGAGCAAGCCGCCAATCGTCGTCGGGATCAAGCAGACCAGCAGCGCGACCAGCACCGTGACGGTGATCGCGCTGCCCTGTCCCGTCGCGGTCACGGCGTAAATCGAGTAGGGCAGCAGGGTAACCGTCGCCAGTAGAAAGACGATGGTCAGCGCCGCCAGCAGGATGTTGAGGGCGATCTCGTTGGGCGTTTTCTGCCGTTTCGCCCCTTCGACCATGCCAATCATGCGGTCGAGGAAAGCCTCGCCGGGGTTGGCGCTGATGCGAACGACCAGCCAGTCGGAGAGGACGCGCGTCCCGCCCGTGACACTGCTGCGGTCGCCGCCGCTCTCGCGGATCACCGGGGCGCTTTCGCCCGTGATCGCGCTCTCGTCCACCGAGGCGACGCCTTCGATCACCTCGCCGTCGCCGGGGATAGTGTCGCCCGCCTCGACCAGCACCACGTCGTCCTTTCGGAGCGTCGTCGCGGAAACTTCGGTGACTTGTCCGCTGCGCGCAGGACTGCTCAGTTTCTTGGCGCTCACGTCGCGCCGCGCTTTGCGCAGCGCGTCCGCCTGCGCCTTGCCGCGTCCTTCCGCCATCGCCTCGGCGAAGTTGGCGAAAATCACCGTGAACCACAGCCAGACCGCTATGGCGAGGATAAAGCCCGCCCGCTCCGGCGGGAACTCGCCCTGCTCCGGTCAGCGCCGCCTGCACATACAGGAGCGTCGTAAACAGCCGCGCCGACCTCGACGATGAACATCACCGGGTTGCGCACTTGGTTGCGCGGGTCAAGCTTACGGAGCGCGTCCACCGCTGCCCGCCCGATGATTTCGCGGTCGAACAGCGGGCGCGCGTTGTTTTTCGTTTCGAGTGTCATGATTTCCTCTTTATCAGACGGATGGATTTTCGTAGGGGGCACGGCGCGCCGTGCCCCTACCACCCCGGTTTGTGCTCAACTGCCCACCATGATCAAGTGCTCGACAATCGGACCCAGCGCCAGCGCCGGGAAGAACGTCAGCGCGCCGACGATAATCACCACGCCGATGAGCATGACCACGAACAGCGGCGTGTGCGTCGGCAGCGTCCCTTCGCCCGCCGGGACGAGCTTCTTCTTCGCCAGCGATCCGGCGATTGCCAGCGCTGGCAGCGCCACCCAGTAGCGCGCGAACAGCATGGCGATCCCCAGCGCCGTGTTGTAGAAGGGCGTGTTCGCGCCCAACCCGGCGAAGGCGCTGCCGTTGTTGTTCCCCGCCGACGAGAAGGCGTACAGCACCTCGCTGAAACCGTGCGCGGCGGGTTGAGTGTTGAAAATGGCCGCCAGCCCACCGCTGGTGACGACGGCGACCGCAGTTCCCAGCAGCACGGTGACCGCCGGGACGAGGATGGCAATTGACGCCATCTTCATCTCGTATGCCTCGATCTTCTTGCCGAGGTACTCCGGTGTCCGCCCGACCATCAGCCCGGCGACGAAGACCGCGACGACGGCGAACATCAACATGCCGTACAACCCGGAGCCAACGCCACCATAGATCACCTCGCCAAGCTGGATCAGCCACATCGGGACGAGACCGCCGAGCGGCGTATACGAGTCGTGCATCGAGTTGACCGAGCCGTTGGAGGCTGCCGTCGTTGCTGTCGCCCACAGCGCCGAATTGACGATGCCAAAGCGCGCCTCCTTGCCTTCCATGTTGCCGCCCGCCTGAAGCGCGCTGGCGGTCTGGTCAATACCTAACCTTGTGAAGGCGGGGTTGCCGCTCTGCTCGGCGATAAAGACTCCGCCCAGCAGCACGACAAAGATGATCGTCATCGCCGCCAGGATCGCCCAGCCCTGCCGTGTATCGCCGACCATCCTGCCGAAGGTGTAGCACAGCGCGGCGGAGATCAGCAAAATCGACAGGCACTCCAGAAAGTTGGACAGCGGCGTCGGATTCTCATAGGGATGCGCCGAGTTAACGTTGAAGAAGCCGCCGCCGTTCGTGCCAAGCTGCTTGATCGCAATCTGCGACGCCGCCGGACCCAGCGCAATCGTTTGCGTCGTCACGGTATTGCCGCTGCTGTCGGTGATCGGCTGCACTAGATTGGCGGTCGCGTAAGTGCTGAACGTCTGCGGCACGCCTTGCCAGACCAGGATCAGCGCGAGAATGATCGACAGCGGGAGCATGATGTAGAATGTCGCACGTGTCAAGTCAACCCAGAAGCTCCCCAGATTCTGGGTGGTACGCCGCGCCAGCCCGCGAATCAGCGCGATCAGCACGGCGATGCCGCCTGCCGCCGAGACGAAGTTCTGCACGGTCAAGCCGAGCATCTGTGTCAGGTAGGTCATCGTCGTCTCGCCGCCGTAGCCCTGCCAGTTAGTGTTGGTGGCGAAGCTGACGGCGGTATTGAACGCCGAATCGGGCGTCATCGGCGTGGTCAGGAAGGGCGTCCCTTGGTTCAGCGGCAGCGAGGTTTGCACCCGCTGCAAAACGTAGACGACGATCAAGCCGAGCGCGTTGAAAAGCAGGAACGCCAGCGCATACGTCTTCCAGTTCATCTCGTCGTCTTCGCGCACGCCGAACAGGCGGTAAAGCAGCCGCTCCGCCGGACCGAAAATCCGATTGACGACCGATTTCCCCTCAAACACGTTCGCCATGTACGTGCCGAGCGGCTTGGCGCACGCGATCAGGACGACTATATAAAAGACGAGTTGCAGAATACTATTAGCGGTCATGAGAATAGCTCCGGTTTGAGCAGCGCGACGACCAGATAGATCAGGAGCAGGAGCGCCAGAATACCCGCGACGAGATAAAGCCAGTTCATTTCAGCCTCCTGACAGCCGATCCGCGAGTTCGATAAGCCCCCACGAGAGGATGAAAAAGAGAAGCGCGAGACCTATGAACAGGATGTCCATCTGCAACCTCCTTGTCATGCAACCTGACAGTTATATCAGGCGCACCCGTCAAAAGTTCACAAGAATGCGCGAATAAGCCGTCAAAAGCCCGTCAAGATGTTGCGTTCAGGAATGGAGACGAAACTAGGCGCGGTTGGTCTCGTGCATCGCCGCTTTGATCAGCGGCGCAGGCGTGGGTAGCTCTATCGGCTGTGGAATGAACTGACACAGCTGGCTCGTGAGGCGGCGGTTGAGCCACCAAAGCTGTAAGCGACGCCAAGCCGGAATGATCGATGCGGGAACGTTGGCGAAGACGATTTGCGCGTCGAGAGCGTCCGCTACATCCGCGACAGCAGCGGTAAAATCCGTGTACTGATAGCGAATCAGTTCGCAGTCCAAGCCATAGTCGAGGACGGTCGCCTGATAATCTTCAAGGTTGCGGATGTCCTTTGAGCTGAAGTTCAGGTAGCCCCAGTCCATGCCCAACCAGGCGGTATGCTGTACCGGGATCATACTGACGAGGGCGATGTCGGCAGAGGATCGCCGCGCCATGCGGCAGGCACAGTGAAGCGCGTCCAGCGTCCAGGCGCGGTCGGCGATTTAAATCATAATGACGGGTTTTCCAGCCATGTTATTTCCTATCCTTACTTGAGCATCGTCGTGGGTTCAATATCGGTGAAGCGATAGCCGATGCCGGGTTCGTTGAAAATGAAGCGCGGTCTGCGGGTGGTCGAAGGGTCGTCTTCCAGCTTTTTGCGCAGCGTATTGATCTGGACTCTCACGTTATGTTCGGGCTTGACACTATTGAACTCCCCCCACACTTCGTCGAGCAGCATCCCAAAGGTCAGCACTCTACCCGGATGCGTGATCAGGAGCTTGAGCAGTTCGTATTCCCTGGGCGTGAGATGTACTTCCGCGCCGTGCAGCGTGACCAGTCGATTGACGAGATCGACAACCAGGTCGTGAACGCGGATTTCTCCGTTGGCGGTATTCATAGCTGTCGTAGCGCTGCGGCGCAGAACCGCGCGAATACGGGCTTCCAATTCGTCCATATCGAACGGCTTGGTGATGTAATCGTCCGCCCCGGCGTTGAGGGCAGCCAACCGCATCTGCTTCTCGTCACGCACGGTCAGCATGATGACCGGGGTGGTGCTCCATTCGCGAAGCTGCTGGCAGACATCCAACCCATCGGTGGTCGTCCCTAGATTTACGTCGAGGACAATGATCTCCGGCGCAGTTTGCGCGGCAGCGGTCAGTGCCTCATCTCCGTTCGTCGCCAACTCCACTTGATAGCCGTAACCGGTCAGTCCACGTTGGAGCAGCTTACGGATGGCTGGCTCGTCGTCGACGACGAGGATTTTCACTTTTTGCATGATGGATGCTCGGAAACCCAAAAACTCTATACTGTTCGCCACTTGCACGATAAGTGTAGTCCAGACCACCGTCAAAATGGGGTCATGATGCTTGGCAGAGCAGTCAAAATATCGTCAAAATGGGAACGCGCCTGGTACGAACTTGCTGCTTGTTCCTGGGGCAAGTACCTGGCTGAATGCTAAGAAGGGTTCCGGTGGATACTTGGATATGAGCGTGGCTTGACGGTTAACAGACAGTTCCGAGGCGATTTCCAGGCGCTGCTAATACGCTCATTGACGTTTTTTTGACGCGATTACGGGCAATACTGACTCGATTTTGACGATGACTCCTGAGGTGCAGCCTTAGAATAGGTTCGTACCGTATCAGGAGTAGTTTATGACTGTCCGTGATGCCCGTGAACGCTTCGAAGAGACACTGCTTGGGCAACGCCTTCGCTCCGCCGACATAACCCACCAGACCGCACCGAATTTCATCGCCCTTGCCGTACTCGCCAGCGACGCGCTTTCCTCGTGCGCTTACGCGACCGAGGAGTTATTGATCATTCTCAATACGGCAGCCATTGGTAGCTTTACCCTGTTTGGCTTTCGGGGAGAAGCTATCTCGATCCCGATTGCCATTGCCATCGCTATCCTGATTGCAATTGTGACGATTTCCTACCGCCAGACGATCTTTTCCAACCCGGCAGGCGGGGGTGGGTATCGTGTCGCCAAAGAAAACCTGGGCGAGGAACTGGCTCAGGTGACAGGCGCGGCGCTGCTGACCGACTATATTCTGACCGTCGCTGTGAGCATCGCGGCGGGCGTCGCTAATGTCGTGAGCGTATTTCCAGCTTTGGCAGCCTTCCGCGTCCAGATCACCGTCGCTGTGATTGTATTTATGACCCTGGTCAACCTGCGCGGCGTCAAAGAGAGCGCCCGAGTCTTCTCCATACCCACCTATTTCTTCCTGATCACGATGGGGCTGACCTTGATTGTGGGCTTCATCAAGCTGCTGACGGGCAGTTTGCAGCCTATCACCGGCGTAGTGGCGATACAACAGAGTGTTTTGGAACCGGTCACGCTGCTGCTGATCCTGCGGGCATTCGCCTCTGGATGCGCAGCAGTCACAGGCGTGGAAGCCATCTCTAACGATACTCAGTTGTTCCGCCAGCCGAGAGCCGCGAACGCCGCCAAGACACTGGTGGTCATGAGCGCGCTGTTGATCACATTCTTCATGAGCATTACGCTGTTGGCAAATGCGATCCAAGCGGTGCCCTCAGAGAGTGAAACAGTGATCAGCCAGATCGCGCGCACGATTTACGGGAGTGAAGGACTGGGCTATATCGCCTACGTCCTGACGATAGCGGGCGCCTTTGCGGTGCTGTTCATGGCGGCGAACACCCCCTTTAACGACTTTCCACAGCTTGCCTCGCTCCACAGCAGCGATGGCTTCCTGCCGCGCCAGCTCACCTATCGCGGTCGCCGTCTGGTGTTCACCTGGGGCATCCTGACTCTTTCAATCAGTTCGATTATCCTTGTCATTGTGACTGGCGCGCTCGTGACCAATCTGATCCCGCTATATGCCATTGGCGTGTTCATGGCATTCACGATCAGCCAGACCGGGATGGCGCGGCGTTTCTGGCGTGCAGGCAAGCTCAAGCCGGGTGAATTCACCTATGGGCTGGAGACCAAGATCACTTTCGATCCGCGCTGGAAACTGAAATTTGCCGTTTCGGCATTCGGCGCGATGGTCACATTCACCGTGATGGTGGTCTTTATCATCACCAAATTCACCAGCGGCGCCTGGTTCATCGTGCTGCTCATTCCCACGCTGGTGTGGCTGTTCTTCCAGATTCACAAGCACTACAAGGAAACCGCCGCCCGCCTGCATCTGGACGCGATGCCCATGTTTGAGCACCAACCGGTCGTCTTTGATCCGACGATCCACAAGGAACTGGTGATTTATTTCTGCGACAGTTGGTCGAAGCTGGCAGTCAGTGTCGTAGCGGCGATTCTCAAGCGAGGCTTGCCGATGAAGATCATCCACATCGGCGTAAATGACAAGCGCGCTGACGCCTTCCGGCGGCACAGCCGGGAAATCGCTGACCTGAACGGATGGTCAGCGGGCATCATCGAAGTCTTCGATGACGAGTATCGGGATCTTTACAACAGTGTTGCCACGCTTCTGAGGGAGTATCGCACACGCTATCCTGACGTGTACTTTGAGGTCTACATCGGTGCACTGCGGACGCATTTCCCCTACAATCTGCTGCATATGCAAACCGACCGCTTCCTGCGGGATGCGTTGATGGAAGCGGACGATATCGCCTTGAGTATCAAGCAGGTCGACCTGGACAGTCTGCTCTTGCCGCCGGGATTCAAGGTCACCTTCGAACACGCGACCGAGCATCATGCGGAAGAAGAAGTAGAGGCTGAGCCGCAGCGGGCTTAATCGACTCTCACACTCTGTTTCCATGTTGTCGTTCATACGAGGTCATCGTAAGGAGCTTTCTTTCGGCGACCTCGTGTATTTGTCTAGCGCAGGTAATTGGTTAAGTCGTCGCACCGAGGGAATTTTGCCACTTGTACTAGAACGTGGTTCGCGCTGCGAGATGAAGACTTGACCTGCACCCCGAAAGCTGCACCACCTCGAGTGAGGGTGATCAACATTCAATTCCCAATCTGGTTACACCGTCCCTGATAAGGGATCGCTTCAAGCTTATTGACAATAAACACGATTTCTGATAACGTTATCAGAAATCGTTATCGGAAAATAGTCTTCAATGACCAAAAGAAAACCTAATTTCCCAAATGAAAATCGCAGTGCCACGATAGCGGACGTTGCGAAAGCCGCCGGTGTTTCCGTTCCTACCGTATCTCGTATCATCAATAACAAGGAATATGTAGCCGACGAAACCCGCCAACGTGTCCATGAGGCGATTCGTACATTAGGGTATGCCCCCCACACTCAGGCTCGCCGTTTGCGTGGGGGCGCGAGCATGACTCTTGCAATCCATTATCCCATCGAATCCCCTCACGAACTGAGCAGCGTCATCGAGACCCCCTATATTACCGGCGCTGCTGCTGCCGCAAGCGAAAAAGAATACTTTCTCAACTTCCTGGTTTCGCAGCTAACCCCGGAATCATTACTCAACATGTACCGCAGCAATCAGATAGATGGGATCATCCTGCTACAGGTCCGTCTGGATGATTGGCGCGTCAATCTCCTTCGAGAAAACAATTACCCCTTCGTCATGATTGGTCGGTGCGCCGACCTGGAAACGTTAAGCTTCATTGATCTTGATTTCGAGGGCGCAATGCTTGACGCCTTCGATTACTTGGTCGAGTTAGGTCACCGGAACATTGGTTTTCTGAACTATCCTCAAACTTGGCGCAAAGCCGGAATTGGTCCCGCAGTTCACTCTCTTGACGGATATCAACAAGCGCTTGGCAAGTATGGTTTGCCTAGCTGCTATCGAGAGATTGGATTGAACAGCGTTGAAGAAGGTTTCGAGGGAACTAACGATTTGATCCAAGAAGACCCCGACCTGACCGCCATTATTACCGTAAGCCATATGACAGCTGCGGGGAGCATTAAAGCATTGACACAACAGGGGCGCAGCGTTCCTGACGATTGCTCAGTCATGGCAATTGGTTTCGGTGGAGATTTTGCCAGCGTTCTCACCCCCTCGTTGACGACATTGGAGTGGTCGCCTTATGAAGTGAGCTACCAGGCTACCCTGATGATGACGGACAAGCTCGGACAAGAGCAGCTACCAGCTCAACAGATTCTCGTCCCACCCACGCTCGTCGTTCGGGAGAGTACAAAGGCGGTGACTTGATCTCCTTGCTCGCTTAAGAGTCCTTCAAAAACAACTAGTCCGCGTGAGGGAGGGTTAACTTATGACGTTTACCCGCTAGTTTCGTTTTGCTCGTTACAGGCTTGTCATTTCGCAAAAGTATCCATTCACTTAGTACCTCTCTAGGAGAAAGAACGATGAAAAAGCACATACTGATCGCCTTTTTGGTGATGACCCTAGCGGCACTGGGAAGCGTAGCGATCCACGCACAGTCGAACGTCACCCTCACCTACCTTGCGAGCCAGGGCTGGGTATTCGATTCTGAACAGGCGTTGGGGCAGCAGTTTGAGGCGCAGACGGGAATCCATATCGACTATCAGATCATCCCGTCCGATCAATATTTCACGGTCTTGCAGACCAAATTGAATTCCGGAGAAGGTCCGGACATTTTTGGCGGGCAGAGCGGCGTTTCGGACTTAGAGGTCACATACAATGTCGAGAATAACGCCGTCGATTTGTCTAATGAACCCTGGGCGAGCCAGGAAGATCCGCTGGTCGCCGCCCAATCGACGGTCAACGGCAAGCTCTACGGGCTGACGCTGTGGGCGACGACCGCAACCACCTGGGTGATCAACTACAACAAAACCATCTTCGACAAGTACGGTCTGAGCGTACCTACGACTTATGACGAATTCAAGGCGGTCTGTCAGACACTGCTCGACAACGGAATTCAGCCGATTTACGAGCCGATCTCGGATGGCTGGCACCATGTGCTGTGGTTCCCTGAGCTAGGTCCCCGCTACGAACAGGTCACTCCTGGCTTGGCGGCAGAGTTGAACGCGAACCAGGCGACGTTTGCCGGCAACGAAACCATGCTCACCGTCTTGCAGCAGCTCAACGAAATGTATCACGATGGGTTCTTCGGTCAAAATGCCCTCTCCGATACCTATGCTGATGCCACGAAAGTCATGTCTAGTGGTGATGCTGCCATGATGGTGGCGAATCTCACCTTCCCCCAGCAGGTTGAAGCTGACTATCCAGACGTGAAGGCGGATACCTTCGGGCAGTTCGTGATGCCGCTGGCAGACAATCAAATCCTGAATATCAATCCCGCCGGCCCGACCAAGTTCATTTATTCAGGGTCACCGCATATTGCGGAGGCTGAGCAGTATTTCGACTTCCTCACGCAGACCGATAATCTACAATATCTGATCGACAATACCCCGTCGATGCAGACGCTTCCTTTCCCAGGGCTGCAAGCCAAGCTGCTGCCTAACCAGCAAGCATTCCTGGATGCACATCCCGACCGAGGCACGGTCTACCAGACCGCCGTCACTTACGTCAATCCCCAGTGGATCGACATCGGTAAAGACTTGACCGCCATGTTCACCGATGCCATGCAGCCGGCAGATGTGCTGGTCAGCATCGACAACCGGCGCGCCGATCTCGCTAGAGCAGCCCAAGACCCGGCCTGGAGCAACTAAGTCAGGTAAACCCGGCACCTCAACGAATGCAGTTCAATCTCCCTAACCTGCGTTTGCTGGTTAGGGAGGAACACTTATTTCGTAGGAACAACGCGATGAAACTGCGAAACCAATATCCTTTCTATTTTGTCCTAGTTGCTCTTGCGTTGTACGTCGTGTTTTTCATCATTCCCAGCCTGAGCGGCATCGCCTATTCATTTACCGACTGGAGCAGCTATTCCAATCAGGTGAATTTCGTTGGGCTGGCGAACTTCCAAACGATCCTCTCACCGCGTGAGCACTACCTGAGTTACATCGGGAATACCTTTTTTTTCACTTTCTATACCACTATCTTTAAGTTGGTTTTTGGACTGGCGCTGGCAGTACTGTTGAATGAGGGGGTAAAGCGACTTGCACATGTCTACCGAACGTTGATTTATTTGCCTGCCGTGCTGCCAACCCTCGTCGTCGCGCTAATCTTCAAATCGATCCTGAATCCGGCAACCGGTCTGCTGAACACGTTTTTCCGGAGTATTGGGGCGGATGTGCTGGCGAAACCCTGGCTGGTCGATCCGCGAATCGCCATGTCGTCCATCGTCGGGGTCGATACCTGGAAGGGTGTCGGCTACATCATGGTGATCCTGCTTGCCGGGCTTCAAACCATTCCGCGCGAATATTACGAGGCTGCCGAGGTCGATGGCGCGAATGCCTGGTCACGATTTCGGCACATTACCTTGCCCATGCTTACCCCGGCAGTCGTGGTTGTGACCGTTCTCAACCTATTGTACGGGCTGCGCGTCTTTGACATCGTCTATGCTCTAACCAACGGCGGTCCCGGTTACGCGACCGATGTGATTTATACGGGAATCTTTAGGGCATTTTCTCAGGGTCAGTACGGTCTTGGGACTGCCCTTTCCAGTATATTGTTTGTGATCCTGATCGTCGCGGGCTATTTCGTGATACGCCTGTTGCAGCGCGAACCCGTCAGCGAATGAATGACGTGCCAAGCACGATTAAGTGAGTGAGCCACCGATGCGTCACAAACCACTTCAAATTGTCGGCGCCAATACGATTGCCATGCTGGTCTGTCTGCTCATGGTCATTCCGGTCTATTTGATCGTTACGAATTCCTTCAAGTCGTCAGCACAGGCTAGTTCGATGGGCATCGATCTCCCGACCACCATTCACTTGGATAATTTCTCGACCGTGATTGATAAGGGGAAACTGGCGACTAGTTTCTTCAACAGCGTGCTCTACGCTTCGAGTTCAACGATCCTGGCAACATTGTTTGCAGCGATGGCCGCCTACGTGCTGTCGCGCAACCCGACACGGCTGAATCGGTTTCTCTATTTCTTCCTGATTATGGGCATTGCGCTGCCGGTCAATTTCTTCACCCTGACCAAAATCATGCAGGTTACGCATCTGATCAATACCAAGCTGGGCATTATTATCCTGTACACGGCAACCCAAATCCCATTCTCGGTTTTTCTGATTTATGGTTTTATCAACTCCGTTCCCAAGAGAACTGGACGAGGCAGCTATCATCGATGGCTGCGGACCGATTCAACTTTTTGTCCGCATTATCCTGCCGCTGCTCACGCCTGTGCTGGTGACAACGGGCATTCTGGATTTCCTGGGGGTCTGGAACGATTTCCTGCTGCCGCTTTACTATCTCAACAACAGCGCAAACTGGCCGATGACTCTCTCCGTCTACAACTTTTTTGGGCAGTACCAGCAGAATTGGAATCTCGTATCTGCCGATATTTTGCTCACGATTTTGCCCGTGATCGTCATCTATCTGGTTGGGCAGCGGTTTATCCTTTCTGGGTTATCCTCTGGAGCGGTCAAAGGCTAAGAACTGGATATGGCGGACCGTAGAACGTTGAAAAGCGCTGCGCTGCCGCGAACTCCCGGACAGCCAGATATTTCAACTCACGATATGGGTTCCCTCTAAACATGGAGAACAACTTGCAATCCATCCAACACAGTATCCATGGCGATGCGCTGAAAGTCGAAAGCCCCGGAGGATTTCTGGAGCTAACGCCCTATTCGGACAGCATTATCCGCGTGCGACTTGCACCGATGGCGGAATTTAGCACCAAGCCAAGTTTGATGATGGTCAATTCCCCCAGTGTGCCGGTTGCTTTTGACCTGGGTGAAACGACTGAAGCACTCGTGTTTTCAACGCCGAAGCTGTCGATTCGGATCAATCGGCAGACGGGCGCGTTCACGTATCTAGATCGTTCGGGTCAGCTTCTGACGAAAGAACCGGATCGGGGCGGAAAAACCCTGATGCCCATCGACGTTATCAAATCAGTCTTTGACGAATCCGTCGAGACGCAAATACGGAAAGACGCGGATGGCGTCCACGCCGGTGTCGCTTCCGTCCGGCAGGTTGTTGACCGACAGGCATTCCACACCAAGCTCGAATTCGAATGGATCCCGGGCGAAGCCTTATACGGACTTGGCTCTCACGAAGAAGGCATGTCGAATCTGCGTGGACAGCATCAGTATTTGTATCAGCAGAACATGAAGGCGGTTGTTCCCGTTCTCCTCTCCACCAAAGGCTATGGCATTTTGATGGACAGTTATTCGCTGATGACCTTTCACGACGACGCCTTCGGTTCGTACCTGTGGACGGATGTCGATGACGAGATGGACTACTATTTCATCTACGGTCCGGAGTTCGACCAGATTGTTCAGGGCATTCGGCAGCTCACGGGAAAAGCACCGATGCTGCCCCGCTGGGCTTTCGGTTATATCCAATCGAAAGAACGATACGTCTCGCAAGTCGAACTGATCGACGTGGTTCGAGAATACCGGAAACGAGGTCTCCCGCTCGACTGTATCGTGCAAGACTGGAAATCATGGCCGCCTGACCTGTGGGGGCAGAAGACGCTCGAACCCGGAACGGTTTCCCGATCCGAAGCGAATGATGACCGAACTTCACAGTCTAAATACGCGCATGATGATTTCGATCTGGCCAAACATGAATCCGGGGGGGGATAACTGGCGCGAAATGCGCGATCAAGGCTGTTTGCTCGGCAACCAAGCAACTTACGACGCTTTCCAGGAAAAGGCGCGTGAATTGTACTGGAAACAAGCCAACGACGGGCTATTCACGCACGGGATTGACGCTTGGTGGTGCGACTGCACCGAACCTTTTCAGGCCGATTGGATGGGTGCCTTCAAGTCGGAACCAGAAGAGCGTCTGCGCATCAACACGGAAGAAGCGAAACGCTATCTCGACCCGGAATATATCAACGCCTATTCCCTGCTGCATTCGCGGGGGATTTATGAGGGACAGCGCAAGACAACCTCCGACAAGCGTGTCGTCAATCTGACGCGTTCTGCCTATGCCGGGCAGCAGCGCTACGGAACGATCACCTGGTCGGGCGACGTTTCCGCGACCTGGGACACGCTCCGCCGCCAGATCGCGGACGGGCTGAATTTCTGCGCAACTGGTATGCCCTACTGGACAGTAGATATTGGCGCGTTCTTCGTTAGGAATGATCCGAATCTCTGGTTCTGGAGCGGTGACTTCGACCTCCGCGTTGACGACATGGGCTATCGGGAACTGTACGTCCGCTGGTTCCAGTACGCCGCGTTCCTGCCCATGTTCCGCGCGCATGGCACGGATACGCCACGCGAAATCTGGCGTTTCGGCAATCCCGGTGACCCAATGTATGAGGCGTTGGTCAAGTTCTTGCGCCTGCGCTACCGGCTGCTGCCCTACATCTATTCGCTGGCCGGGCAGATTACCCAGTACGACTACACCATGCTGCGCGCTCTACCGTTCGATTTCAGGACAGACCCCGCCATCTTTGACATTGCTGATCAGTTCATGTTTGGTCCGGCATTTCTGGTCAATCCGGTGACGGAACCCATGTATTTCGCGGCAGGCTCGACGGTGCTTGATGGCGTGTCAAAAACCCGTCTGGTTTACTTGCCGAAGGGAGGCGATTGGTACGATTTTTGGACAGGTCAACGCTATGTAGGCGGACAGACCATCTGTGCGGATGCAGTGCTAGATACCCTGCCCCTTTACGTCCGCGGCGGATCGATTGTGCCGATGGGTCCCGACATCACCTATGCCGATGAGCAGCCGAATGCCCCGCTTGAACTCCGTATCTATCTCGGACAAGATGGCACTTTTACGCTCTATGATGACGAAGGGGACAATTATAACTACGAGGATGGGCATTTCTCCCTAATTCGCCTCACTTGGGATGATGCCGCCGGGAGACTCACGCTTCACAACCGTCAAGGCAGCTATCCGGGAATGCCAGGCTCGCGCGAGTTTCGGATCATTGTCGCGGATGGCACAAACAAGTTCCTTTCGTCAGATGGATCATTGCCCCGCATCGTGCACTATGAAGGACAGGAAATCGGCATTGACCTTTGATTGCGTCAGCAAACTGCTGAGTGGAAAACAGCGAATTTCCCTGCATTTTTCGGCTGTTTAACGCTTCTATTGAAGTGCGTTATGGATTTTTAACGGTATCGAACCGATTTTCTCGAAAGGATAAAGTGTCATGATGCAGTCGTGGTTCCCGGATGCCAAACTCGGCATTTTCATCCACTGGGGAATTTACGCGGTCGAAGGAACGTCGGAATCGTGGGCGATTTTTAGCAAAGAACGAACCTATAACTCCTACATGAACCAGCGGCACGGTTTCACTGCCGCCAATTATGATCCGCACGCCTGGGCTGACCTGTTCAAACGAGCGGGCGCGCGCTATGCCGTCCTGACGAGCAAACACCATGATGGGATGGCATTGTGGGATACCCAAGCCAGTGATCTGAGCGTCGTCAAACAAACGCCAGCAGGGCGCGATCTGATTGCACCCTATGCCCAGGCAATGAGCGAGGCTGGCTTAAAGGTGGGGTTGTATTTCTCGCATCTGGATTGGTCGCATCCCGACTACGCGCCGCTTCCCCCGGAGGAACGCACCAGGGATAATTTCCCTATGCCGTTGACGGACCACAGCAACGATCCCTATCACCAGTATTGGTCAGAATTAGGTCCGAATACACCTGCCTGGCAGCGCTTCCTCGCTTTTCGGGAGGCGCAGTTGCGCGAACTCTGCACCAACTACGGAGAGGTCGCTATCTTGTGGTTTGACGGTGAATGGACGCCAGATGACGACGCCTACTGGCAGATGCCCGCGTTGCGCGACAAGCTCCACGCCTGGCAGCCTAACATCATCTTGAACAGTCGGATGCGCGGACTTGGCGATTTCAAGACGCCAGAGCAGGGAATACCGATTGAACGACCCGAAGGTGTCTGGGAGTTCAACACGACCATCAACAACTCGTGGGGCTACAAACCGAACGACCACAATTATAAATCCGTGCCGCAGTTGGTTCGCATGTTCGCGGAATGCATCGGTATGGGCGGCAATATGCTGCTGGATGTAGGACCCATGGCAGACGGTACGATCCCGCCGGAACAGGTGGAGCGGCTGGAAGGACTGGGCGCGTGGATCAACCGTCATTCTGAGGCGGTCTACGGTACACAGGCGGGACTCCCCCACGCTTATCACTACGGAGCAAGCACGCAGTCCAAAGATCAGCAGACCCTCAATCTGATCTGCTTTGATCGCCCCAACGGACAAGTTGCGGTCAAGGGCATTCGCAACGGAATTAAGTCGATTTCTATTCAGGGAGAACCGCTGACGTTTCGCAAGCTGGGTGGTGCGCCCTGGATCAACTTGCCGGGCGTGCTGTGGATTGACGTGCCCAAATCGGTGCTTGATCCTATCGCCACCGTGATCAAAGTCGAGTTGGAGGACCCACTGGACTTGTTTACGGGTAAGGCGCATACCTAACCAGACGTGCGATTGATTCTCTCGGACGCACAATAAAGGCGAGCGGAAATCCATCCAAGACATACCGAGAACCACGCCATAGAAAAAGCGCAGAGATCGGTAGTTTCCGATGGTATCTCCGCTAGCTCTGAACGGAAGAAGTCAGCAATCTCTCAATGAACCGTTGCGTACGATTGTAGAGGTAACATGCAGAAGCAGCAGAAGAGTCCAATTCACTACGAACCGACCTGGGAGTCGTTGGCACAGTATTCGGTGCCGCAGTGGTTTCAGGATGCCAAACTGGGCATTTTCATTCACTGGGGCGTTTACTCGGTGCCTTCCTTCGCCAACGAGTGGTATGCACGCAATATGTACCAGGAGGGCAGCCCGGAATATCAGCATCATCGGGAAACGTGGGGAGATCATACGCAGTTCGGCTACAAAGACTTCATCCCCATGTTCAAAGCCGAGAACTTCGATGCTGAAGCGTGGGTGAAGTTGTTTAAGCAGGCGGGAGCGCAGTACGTCGTTCCCGTTGCCGAACATCACGACGGCTTTGCGATGTATGACACCGCCCTTTCCGAGTGGAACGCCGCGAAAATGGGACCGAAACGCGATCCCGTTGCTGAAATCGCCGCTGCTGCCCGCAAGCACGACTTGGTTTTCGGCGTATCCAGCCATCGCGCGGAACACTGGTGGTTTTTCGACGGCGGACGCAAGTTCCCGTCGGACGTGCAAGACCAACGTTATGATGCCTTCTACGGTCCGGCTGCCGAAGCCTCTCCCGCCGCATCGCACACCTCGGAGCAATGGGCGAACAAGGACTGGCGTCCGCGCCCGAACGCGAAATTCCTCGACGACTGGCTGGCGCGCTGCTGTGAGCTAGTGAATAAGTACCAGCCGCAGGTCTTCTGGTTTGACTGGTGGATCGAGCAAGCCGTCTTTGAACCCTATCTCCAGAAATTCGCCGCGTATTACTACAACCACGTTGCCGATCCCGTACTCCAATACAAGCTGGAAGCTTTTCCCAAAGGCACGGCGCTGCTCGATATTGAGCGCGGGAAGTTGAGCGACATCCGCGAGGATTACTGGCAAACCGATACTTCGGTGAGTTACAAGTCGTGGTGCTACGTCGAGGATGACAACTTCAAGTCTGTGACGACGCTGGTACACGATCTAGTCGATATCGTCAGCAAGAACGGCAATCTCCTCCTGAACGTTGGACCCAAACCCGATGGCACGATCTCCGCTGAAGCAAGCGCGCGGCTGCTGGGGTTGGGCGAATGGCTGAACGTCAATGGCGAGGCGATTTACGGCTCGAAACACTGGAAGACCTTCGGCGAAGGCAGCACGACGGTGGGCGGACACATGCGCGAGCATGAGGATAAGCCGTTCAACGCGCAGGATATTCGCTTTACGGCTAAGGACGGGGCGCTTTATGCCATCTGCCTCGGCTGGCCCGGTGAAAGCACCGTCATCAAGTCTCTGGCGATGGGTTCTCTGCTCGCTGCCGAGCAGATCGTATCCATCGGAATGCTCGGCTCAGCCGAAGCGCTCTCGTGGTCGCAGCGCGACGATGGTCTGCACATCGCCACGCCCAGCCAGCAGCCGTGCGACCATGCCTATACCTTCAAAATCGCCCTGAAATAAGCGATTCGAACCGTAACCGAGGACAAGGCAAATTGATGATGTCGCCAAACCTCAGCGCTAACGGCGTAAACCCCGCCTGATTAAAGGGCAGGTCTTCCTCTGGAAAGATGGGCAAAGCTGGCAAGACCTATGGGATGTTCATGACGAGATTACCCCTGCATAACTCGATGACGCACCGGCGATTTTCTCATCGGCTCTTGCCACTTTGGATAACCTTCTTCATCAGCCTCCGTAAGCATCCAAATGGTTGACAGCGAAATCGAAGTGACTTACCATTGTTCTATTGGTGGAAGCGCTTCCACGTGGAATTGATGGGCGGAGATCAGTCGAGGTTCTTCAATGCCCAATCCAACAATCTATGATGTTGCTCGGACGGCTGGCGTCGGCGTAGGGACTGTATCCCGCGTTCTCAATAACAGCACAAGAGTCAGCCCAGAAACGCAGGAAAAGGTTCTGAGTGCTATCCACGTGCTCGGCTTCCGGCGCAGCAAGGTGGCGCGGCAGCTTTCAACGGGAGTTCAGCATCGCAACATCGGCGCAATCCTGCCTTTTATCACCCATCCCTCTTTTGTCGAGCGGTTGCGCGGAATCCAATTGGCGCTCGACGATCAAGACAATGATTTCAATCTCGTCCTCTACAATGTGAGCGAACCGGATCGCTACCACGAGCAATTACTGGCGATTGTCGAGCGAGCCGCAGTCGATGGCTTACTTATCGCTACCTTAACTGTATCAGATGAACAGCAAGAGTTACTGACACAAGCCGGTATCCCGTTTGTCACGTTGAGCGATGCGTATGCAGGAGAGTTGAACTGCATTAGCCCGGACAACAGACGCGGCGGCTATATGGCAACGCAGCACCTGTTAGAACTTGGACACCGCCGCGTTGCCTATGTGGGCGATGAATTTCCGAACGCCTATGGCTTTCCAACGAGCGAGTTACGCTACGAGGGCTACCGCTCCGCGCTAAAAGAGTACGATGCCCCCTACCGATCAGAATATGTTTGCCTGGGAGTGCATGGCGAGGAAACGGCGCACCGACTTACCGAACAGCTTTTAGCCCTGCCAGAGCCGCCGACCGCCATTTTTGCCATGTCCGATATACAGGCAGTTGGCTGTATTCTGGCGATCCGCGAGGCAGGACTGCGCGTACCAAAAGATATTTCCGTCATCGGCTTCGACGATGTGCAGTTGAGCCGGTATATCGGCTTGACAACAGTTCGACAGCATCTTGAACAAAGCGGTTATCTCGGAGTGCAGCTATTGGTTGACATGCTTCTAACTCCTGACAACATTGCACCCCGTCTGTTGCCACCACTGGAACTGGTCGTGCGAGGAACGACGCAGCGTTACTCAGGTCTTGTTTAGTCGATTGTTTCAGGAGAGCAGATTGTTATCAACCAGAAGAGCGTCAGCTAAGCTCGGCGTAAATTCTGTTGAGACTATTGACCGCAACTAGAGCCAGTGTGCCAGAAAGGAGTTGTCTATAAACGTCATTAGAAAAAGAAAGAGTTGGGATGCCGCCCGACTCTCCAGGCACATTACTGCACCTGATTAAAACATAGGAGATATTAGCATGAAACGCAGGATTAGTCTCATCCTTTCCACAGTCGCCGTGCTTGCGGTTCTCTCAATGGTTGCGCCTACAATTGCTGCTGCGCAGACATCCGAGGCCGCGTCCACGCCCACTTGCGGGACCGCGCCAGTAACGCTCAATGCCTACTTCGAGACCGGATTCGACCTACCATTCCAGCTTTCCGATGAGTTCACGAAAGAATACCCCAACGTCACCTGGAACATCAGCCAGGACCAGTTTGCGAACCTGATCAACGAGACGCCACGCCTGCTCGCGGGCGATAATCCGCCCGACCTGATTCGGCTGCCGACGTTAGTCTCGTTTGCCAAGGACGGGCTGCTCAAGAATCTTGACGACTACGCCACGGCTTTCGGCTGGGATACATGGCCCGTGCCCCAGCTCAACCAAGCTCGCGTCGCCGACGATGGTACGCGCGGCTCCGGCTCGCTTTATGCTATGGGACTCAACTACAGCCTGACCGGTATCTTCTACAACAAGCAGCTTGCCGCACAGATCGGCATGACTCAGCCGCCCCAGACGCTCGCCGAGTTCGAGGACCTGCTCGCCAAGGCGAAGGACGCTGGGCTTCTGCCGATTATGGAGTGGGGCAGTGCCAAGAGCGGCATGGGTCTCGCCTTCCCGCTTCAGGCACTCATGGCGTCCGTCGGTCCGACGGGTCCCATCAACGACTGGATCTTCCAGAAAGCGGGCGCAACCATCGACACGCCCTCGAAATCTTGAGGCAGCGCAGCACCTCGAACAGTGGATCGAGAGCGGCTATTTCCCGCCTGACATCAATGCCATCGAATATACGGATGCTGCCTCCCGGTTCACGAACGGCGAAGGTGTTTTCACCTTCAATGGCGACTGGCAGAACGCAGGCTACGACACGGGCATGAGCGGGAACGTCGGCTTCTTCCTGATGCCGCCCGCGCAGGCCGGTGGCAGCCCGGCAGCCATGTCTGCGCCACTGACCTATGGCATAGCAGCTAATGCCGAGAACGCAGACTGTGCCGCGTTCTTCCTCAACTGGGTCGCCTCGAACCCGACTGCCCGCCAGATCGATGTCACTGTCGGTGGGTCGAACCCCGGTGGTCCGGCGGATGCCACGATGCCTACTGTCGCTGCGGGCTCGGTCACGAACGACACGCTCGCTGCCGGACCGATAGTCGGCGCGGCTGGTACGTCGATGGACTTCATCGCCAACGCTACAAGCTCGATCTTTGCCCAGGGCTGGACACCCGAACTCCAGAAGATGGTCGGCGGCAAGGAAGACGCTGCCGGTCTCCTGACGGCTGTCCAGGCAGAATACGAGCGGGAACTCGCTCAGTAGCAGCGACGGCTGCAGGGTGATTGCCTGCGCCTGCCAGATTTACGGTGACAACATGGTGACGTCAGACAATCGTCCTGCGGCTCTTGCGGTTTCCCGGCGACTCCCTTTCCGTAAACGGATTCGCCGGGAGACCCTTGTTGGCTGGCTGTTTGTCCTGCCCGCGCTGGTCATGTACGCGCTCTTCGTGCTCGTGCCGCTCCTGCTGACCATCCTGTACTCGTTTTTTCGCTGGAACGGCGTTGGTCCCGCCACCTGGGTCGGGTTAAAGAACTACTTGACTGTTTTCCAAGTGCCTAATCTACTCGGCACGATTCGTCAATGCGTTCTGGTTGGTCGTCTGGTTCAGCTTCATTCCGGTGGGTCTCGGTCTCGTCGTCGCGACGGTGATCCATCGCGTGGCGACCGGGCGGCTCGGAGCAATCGCCCGGACGGTTCTGTTCCTGCCCCAGGTCATTCCCCTCGTGGCTGCCGGCATAATCTGGGGCTGGCTGCTGTCCCTCTCAGGCTTGATCAACGAGATCCTTAGTGCCATCGGTCTCAGCGCGATCACCCGCGCCTGGCTCGGTGACTTCGACTGGGCGCTCCCGGCAGTTGGCATCATCGGCATCTGGGTCTTGCTGGGATTCTGCACCGTCCTGCTCTTGACGGGTATTACGAAAATTGACCCGGCGCTCTATGAGTCCGCGAGGATCGACGGGGCTGGTTGGTCGAGAGAATTCGTGTCGGTGACAGTCCCGCTGCTCAGAAACGAGATCGGCGTATGCCTGACCGTCACAGTGATCGCCGCGCTGGCGGCATTTGACATCGTCTACGTTTCGACGGCAGGCGGTCCCGGCAACTCGACGGCGGTTCCTGGCATCCAAATCTATATCCTTGCGTTCACGCAGCGAAACATCGGTCTGGCTTCGGCGCTGGCTGTCTTATTGATGATCCTCGTCATCGTGGTTATCCTCCCGATCCAGCGCCTCAGTCGGGAGAACACGGGATGAGGGTCGCTCGCAGCGAATTCTGGGCAGGCCGGGCGCTCCTCGTGGCGCTGATGGCGTTTACGCTCCTGCCCTTCATCAGCATCTTCACGACCGCGCTGCATCCGTCGGGAACCGTGCCCAGCGGGCTTGAATGGCCCGCGAACCCCCAGTGGGGCAACTTCCTAGAGGCGTTCAACGTCGCGGACATGCCCGCGCTGCTGGCATCGAGCACTTTCATTGTGATTGCCGTGGTGCCAGTGTCCCTGCTCATCTCGACCATGGCTGGATTCGCCATCGGACTCCTTCGCATTCGTGGCGCAAACGTGCTGCTCCTATTGTTCGTGTTCGGGCTGACACTCCCGTTTCCAGGGATCATCATCCCGATCTACTTCTTGGAGCGGGCGCTGCATATCTACAACACCCGGCTGGCGATCGTGCTGCCGTTGATCGGCTTGTACATGCCATTTGCCGTGTACTGGATGCGTGCCCACTTTGTCAACATGCCGACTGAAATCTCCGAGGCAGCTCGCGTCGACGGAGCGACGACCTGGGATCTGTTCTGGCGCATCCAGGTTCCGCTGGCGCGTGCACCGATGGCGTCACTTGGTATCTTGATGTCTGTCTGGACGTGGAACCAGTTTCTACTTGCGCTGGTGCTTGTCGAGAATCCGACGCAGCGAACGATGGCTGGTGCGCTGGGAGCGTTCCAGGGTCACTACGCGACCGATGTCCCCCTACTCTGCGCCGGCACGATCCTGATCCTGCTACCGACCCTTATCCTCTTCGTGCTGTTCCAGCGCCAGATTATCACGGCGCTGCTCCAAGGCTCGGTTAAGGGATGAGCAGCGGAACCCGAAGCAGCGATTTCAACGCCTTCCAGCGGCACCTCGGGCTAGCCGGAAACAGCCAATCAACGTTAGGACTTTTCGATGCGTAACTGCGTTCACCTGATGACCTATGCCAATCGCTTTGGCGGTGACCGACTGGAAGACCTACAGCGCTTATTAGAGGGTCCGCTCAAAGGTGTCTTTGGTGGCGTGCACATCCTTCCATTTTTCTACCCGGTTGATGGTGCTGATGCAGGTTTCGACCCGATTGATCATTCGACGGTCGATCCACGCATCGGGGCATGGAGCAATATCGCGGCTTTGAGTGATATGCTCGAGCTTACTGCCGATCTAATTGTCAATCACATTTCAAGCCAATCGCCCCAGTTTCAGGATTTTCTCAAGAACAGCGACAAATCATCGTACAACGGGATGTTCCTAACCTTTGATAACGTGTTTCCCAAAGGCGCAACAGAAAAAGACCTGCTCCAGATTTATCGCCCGCGCCCCGGTTTGCCATTCACGACGTTATCGTTCGCGAACGGACAGAAATCTATCCTATGGACAACTTTCACGAGTGAGCAGGTCGACCTCAATGTGCGGCATCCACAGGGGGAAGCATACTGGAAGACAATTCTCCAAAAGCTACAGGAACACGGGATCAAGACAGTTCGAACTCGATGCGGCAGGGTACGCTATCAAGAAACCGGGGACAACCTGTTTTATGATCCCAGAAACGTTCGAGTTCATAGAGGAACTGACGCAGTACACCCGGTCACTTGGGCTGGAAGTGCTGGTAGAGATCCACGCCCACTACCGCACGCAGATTGAGATCGCCCGCCAGGTAGATCGCGTCTACGACTTCGCGCTGCCGCCCCTGATCCTCCATGCACTGTTCAACAAGACTTCGCGCTACCTCAAGGCATGGCTCGCGATCAGCCCGCAAAATGCCGTGACGGTACTCGACACCCACGATGGGATTGGTGTCATCGATATTGGCGGCGCAGCTGACGCCGATGGTTCAGAATTGCCCGGTCTGCTCCCATCAGACGAGTTGGATCTGCTAGTTGAGACTATTCACCAGAAAAGTGAGGGTCAGAGCCGGAGCGCGACCGGAAATGCCGCCTCGAACCTGGACTTGTATCAGGTAAACTGCACCTATTACGACGCGCTCGGCAGAAATGATCGTGACTACTTGATCGCCCGCGCTATTCAATTCTTCGCGCCGGGAATTCCGCAGGTTTATTACGTCGGGTTGCTGGCGGGCACCAATGACATGAAATTATTAGAAGAAAACATGGTTGGGAGGGAAATTAATCGTCACTACTATAATTGGGGTGAAGTGCAAGAAGCCTTGACTAGGCCAGTTGTACATGACCTGCTGAAGCTGATCCATTTCCGCAATGAATACCCAGCATTTCAGGGGATGTTTTCAATGCTCAAGTCCGGCGATCAGTCGCTGGTGATCCGCTGGAACAATGCTGACTTATGGGCACGACTCGTGGTTGATTTCGTGGAATCAACGATGGAGATTTGTTACCTAGAAAATGGAGAAGAGAAACGCCTCGACTTTAGTACAAAGGGGGTCTAATTCCCGCAACTTGCTGGTCGATAATAATCGAAGGCGCTTATTCCTTAACGACGCGTACAACCCGACGAGTTATTCCTGTGTACGTTCAATAAAAGGATAATCACCATTTTATTCATAAACGAGGTTTGGCTTTATGGATCGAGTGACATTGAATTGATGTTCGAGTCCCATTAGAGCCAAAGATCAGGCTCTGAGAGAAAAATCGGGTGAACCATCAGCCGATTTTGCATTACTACAGAACGATGCAGGTTCGAGTCCCACCGCGGATTTCGTTCAGAGATTGGGAGCTGTTTCTCGGACACCAACCGAAGGTCAATGCGGAGTGAGTTTGGAGAGTGGAGCACATCAAGGGCACGGGGTAATATAGCGGGGCAGATCAAAACGACTGTACGCGCTTCTTTTCAACCAAGCAGGGGAAATCACGTTGGATCCGGAACAACGTGACCAGTTCATGAGGAAAATCCGCTAGTCTCTCACTGATCCTGTGGCAATGACGATGCCTGATGACCACACGTTTGATGAATGGATCAACAGTACTTGAAGGGGTTGGTGCGACCACCAGAGCTACTTTGAGGACGAAGTGAAAATCATCTGAGCGATGGCGCTTGTTGGTTCCTCGTAAATCCATTGCACCAGAGCTGGCGCTGCCTTGCAGCAGCGCCGCGTTGCTGCGCAACGCCGCCCATCCCCGCCGCAGTGCAACCGTTTACGGGTGCATTGCAGGCTGCCGACGAATGCTTCCAGCGTAGCTGGGAGCGCGGCGGGGATGGGCGCGAGCTAAAAGCTCGCCACCTCACGCGCCGGTGGGGGCTATGTGTCGCGCTCACGCGCGCCACCCGCCAGCCCCTGCAGGGTTCTGGCGGACGGGTGGATGCGACGTGCCGCATCCACCGGACGCACCCTTAGCGGGTACGTCCGAAAACACCCAACGCAGTATCCTCTGACAGTGTATCACCCTACGCATATTGAAATGTGAAATTTTGGCTCTTCCGCGAATCATGTAGAACCGGGTTGGTACAGGACTTTCTGGCGGAGCAGAGGGAAACTGGCGCGACCGTACATCTGACGCTTAATGAATTTGAGACGAGTAATTTGCCCTTCCGTATGTCCGTTGCTCCAAGGCGAGGTAAACGCCGCGCGGATGAAAGCATAATCGTCGCGCAGTGACTTGGCAAACGAACGGATTTGCTTGAGCGAACTCTTCTCAGCCGTTTGTAACCACTGGTCGAATTCAGCAGGGTCGCGGTCATGAAGGGCTTTGCGAAACCGGTGGATGAGGCGGTGACACTGGGCGACTACGTCGTCCTGTAAGATATGCTTAAGCATCGCTTGGTCACGCTCGGTCAGTTTCGTCTCAGGCAGTACCATGAGCCAAGCCAACTTGAGGGAAGACGGGATCGCTGAACTGGTGTCGGTAATGGGAAGCGAGGTCGCAGCGACCACCGGGTCTTCGCCGTCAAGGAGCCGCCGCGCTTGCAACCAGCGACCCACCATGCCTTTGCTTCCTTTGTAGCCTTTCGCAGAGATTTCCCCGTAGAGTTGACCGACGTTCACAATCCCGGTTTGAAAGTGCGCTTCGAGCGCATCCAGATATGGGGTCAGGAGGCTGTGGGGTGCGCGCCCAGGCATCCGCTCTGGGAATTCGGCAGCATTGTAGAAAAAGCGGACGGTGTAGTAATTGCGTCCCAAGTGCATCATGACTTGACTGGCAGTCAGCCCTTCTCGCTTGAGCCGCTGCACCTCGTTGTAGTAATCCAAACGCCGCTGACGAGAAGTATCCCTGCGGTCTTGCTCACGCAGCGAACGCAAATACATGGGGCGCTGAGGACGCAGCTCAGGGGGCACGGGAAACTGCTTCAAGCGACGGTAGGCGGAGGCGATGACTCGTTCGGCAAGCTGACGAAGATTGAGCAGCAAATGCCACCGGTCGGCGACCTGCTCCGCGTGGGGAAGAGCCGCATCCAGTGCGCTGCCGTAGTCACGCGAGCGGTCGCGCGTGACTATCTCTACTTCAGGATGCGCGGCGAACCACGGCTGAATATCTTCGGACAAGCGCCCGGTGACGAGTTCAATCACCTGTCGGCTTTCGTGGTCAACTACTATCGTCCCGTAGCGATGTCCTTTGCGGATCGCCCAATCGTCCACCCCAAGCACCTTGCCGACGGTGCGCGGTTGCAGGGGTGTGCCTTTCACAATCCGTAGCAAGGTATCGCCGCTGGTGCATACTCGCATGACGTGTAAAATACGCCGCCCGCTCTCTGCGCTCACCTCGAACCCGATCCGGCGCATGAGCTGCGTCAAGCGCGTGGTGCGATGGGCATAGAACGGCAGCCAGTCGGGAAAGCGTTCCACAAAGGTCGGTTTCGCACATGCGGTATTGCAGCAGCGAAACCGACGCACCGTGAGCACCAGCGCGACTTGCTGTCCAATACAGGGTAAATCCTGCGGTTGACGCGCATACCAACCGTGCGTGTGCGTTGAAACCTGTCCGCACTGGGGGCATTTGGAACTTCGTGCGGTGCTGGTCGCGTGAATGCTCAAGTGATTGTCTTCGCTGATGGTTGTTTCGATCTCAAAGCCCGGCAAACTGAACGGTATCGTAATGGTCCTGTTCCAAGCGCTGAAAACTGAATTTGCTCTTCAGCGTACTTCATCGCTCGCCAAAGCCCACCTTTCTACATGATTCGCGGAAGAGCCAAAATTTTGCTACCCTGCCCTGAAAAATTCCCACCAATAAACTGTAATTTTACATATCTTCGCTTGGCTCAATTTGAGATAATCGCAAGGGGGTAGTGAAAAACTAAGGTTCGATGGTAACGAAAATAGTTCGATGCGCTATTAGTATGATGCCGGAAGTGTGCGACCTGTTAAGCGTAGATCGGCACTAAGTACAGACGTGATGTTAAAAAATAGACCTGATCCGTGAAAACAATTCGGGACAATCTCGATGAGCAAGCGGATGTCTGTGTAGAAATTTCGAGTAATGGCAGATGGGGTTAGTTCTATGAAGTTTCAAAACGACGTAAATTCATCCAGTCACTCGCAACAAACTACACACGTAAATACGGTGTTACGTACTGCTACGGCGCTGCATGTTGCGTGGCTTGAAGAGAACTTAAAAGACGGGTTGAAAACAAAAATCGAAGATAAAAGAAAGGAAAAGGAGTTTTCAGCTTCCTCCGACCCCCAATAGCTTCTCACTTTTTATTATCTGATTGGAAGGTTAGAATTTAGACACGCATATTGACGAACTAGGTTTTAGAAACTACTATGGGAACAGATACATCCGATTACATATCATTACCAGAAGCTGCCCAACGTGCTGGAGTGGCTCGAAATACTATTCGCCTTGCAGCTCAAAACGAGAAAATAAAAGCCGTCAAAATCGGACGAGATTGGAGAATCGACCCTACTGATATTGACCGCTGGAAAGCGGAGAACTACCAGCCCTATAGGGCATACCGTTATCCTGTGAAGTCAAGTGATAGTGAGACTACTCCTTCCTCGAATAACACGTAAACTCAGCCTTTAGTCTCCGCCTCACTTCACTCCTTATTTGCATAAGGTTTTGTCTTTTCCGTTTCGTGAGAGGAAAGAGATGATTTCGTCATGCCAAATTCTGATTTCTTTAAACCTGAATTTGATAAGTTGGCAACCGACGGGTGCATTGGTAATCCTACTGGTGAGATTGCCTATGCATATATCCGTGTTTCGGGTGAGGAACAGGCAGATGAAGGGCGCTCAGGGCTACCGCGCCAAATCGCTCACATCCATGAAGCAGCTAAGAAGCATGGTTATAAAATTCCCTGGGAAATGGTGTTTGCCGATGATCACACTGGGTTTGAGTTTGAAGGTCGCCCCGCCTTGGAACGCCTGCGGCGCGAGCACAAATTGATCCATCGGCGAGCTTCGGTAGTTGTCGTGGAACATATTGACCGTCTTTCTCGTAACGGGGATTGGCATCAAGGCTTCTTATTAGATGAAATGAAGCGGTTGGGGATTCTCCCTATATTCTGGAAAGAGTTTTATAGCCGAATTGAGCGTGTAGTGTTAGGCGTGATTGCTCAGGAAGGTATGGAAGCAGAAATTCGACGCATGACTGAGGGGAATCTGTTTAAGGCGCGAAGCGGACGAGTAACAGCCAGAGTTCCCGCCTAGGGATACAAGTTTTTAGACGCCTATGGAAATGAAGGAGCAGCAGTAAAAAAGGATACTTATTACGCGATAAGAGAAGATGAGGCAGGAATAGTCCGCCTCATGTACCATCGAATACTATCCGGCGATACCTTACGACGAATAGCGGCTGATTTTGAAAGTGCTGGCGTGCCCCCACCGAAACGATATCAGCATTGGGAACCAACCCAAATACGAGTCTTCATTAAGAACGAAGTCTACAAGGGAGACTTCTATGCACACCGTTGGGTACTCACGACAGCGCAGAAACCCTCGAAAGACGGACTTTCGTCCCGAATCGTGAAGGTGAGTACCCAACGACCTCGTGAGGAATGGATACACGTCCCCGTACCAGCCATTGAAGTGATTCAAGCTTTTGCTGCAAACAAGTGGCGCAGATTGATGAGCGCAAAAGCGAGATAATGAGCAGCGAGAAAGTTGGCATCCTTGCGCTCAAAACGGATGAGCAGCGCCCGAAACTTGTCAATCCAAGCAAAGCTGCGTTCACTGGTGAAGCGCTGCTTGTAGATGGCGGCGTTGAACAGGCGTTTACGTCCAGGTTTGACGGATTTTCGGTTACGTTTGTTCTCGCAGATGTTGGGGATGACCCGGTGATTGAAACAAACCCTGCGTGCTTCCAGCGTATCAAAAGCGCTATCGGCGTTGAAATAAGCACCGGCAATCGTCAGTCCCAAGTGCTTCATCGCGCGAAAAGCGTCTTGGAGGTGCGGTTTGAGGTCGAAAGCATCATGATGGTTGCCCGCGACGATCCCGGTCGAAGCCACTACATAGCCCTGAGCATCGGTGATGGGCAGAATGTTCGAGGTTTTGGCTCGTTTTCGAGGCTGATAAGCGACACTCTCACCGCCCTTCTTCGCCTGTGCGTGACTGCCATCGAGATTCTAACTGCGTCAAATCGAGGTCAGTTTGGATCGTTTGGATACTTTGTTGCCAGACCCGCTCCAGACTGCCATCGGCACTCCATTTCTGGAAGTGATAGTAGACCGCTTGCCAGCTAATCTCTTTTTTTCGGGGTCGGCGCGCGCAGGCGCAATCGGCAACTGCGTCCACTGACAGCCGGTATGCAAGCGGTAGAGCAGATAGTTGAAGACTTTGACCAGCGCGATTTTGCACGGATAGCCTCGTTTGGCGGTACTCAGAAAAGGTCGGATATGCAGGTCAAACTGGTTCTTCGGTTACACTGGTAGGGATAGTGCTCATGAGAAATCACCTTTGGTCGGGTTTTTCTCTCATGATGCACTATCAATCCCTCTCAATCAAATAGTTTGAATCAGTTCATTATTTCGGCTGACGAATGGGAAGCGGCGAATGCGATCATGCAAAAGAATCAGAAAACGGCGAGGCGGAACGCCAAAATCCCATACCTGCTTACAGGGCTTGTGCGCTGCGCGCATTGCGGCTGGAAGTACGCTGGCGTAACACACAAAAACTATAAAACGAAAAAGGTCTGTAGTCGTTACTATCGCTGTCCAAACCGCTCTATCCGACCAAAGCATCTTGTTCCAGACGATAAGTGCCAAGATGCCAGTATTCGTGTTGATGTGCTTGACGTTATCGTTTGGAATATTGTGTGCCAAGCACTCCTTGAGCCAAACGTATTATTTGATGCACTCGATGCGGACGCAACGAGCGAGCGCAATCGAGAGCTTGAGCATCAGGTGAATTACTTGGAGCGCGAGCTTGCGAGTAAAGACGATGATGACGACAAGCTGCTACGTGCGTATATGGCGGGAGCGTTTGACGAACACGAGTATGCGGCGCGCCGGAAAGTGTTGAAGGATGAGCATGCCAGGATCGCAGAGGAACTCATCCGGTTACGTTACCAGGTCATGACGCCGGAGCAGTTGGAACAGCGCAAACAGACGGTGCTTGCTATGTCGGAACAGATGCACGCTCAAAACATTCCGCTCGACCCGCCGTTTGAACTCAAGCAACGTATCATACGGCTCGTCGTGGATGAGATTATCCTAAACATGACTGACGGATGGCTAAAACTCAACGGCGCAATTCGTGGAACCTTTCCAATTGTGAATACATCCAGGGCTGGGTGTTCTTGCTACTCTGCGAGCACCGCCCCGCGTCAAGAATCGGGTGGATCAGGTCATCCGGCACGGGCTTGATCCTTGAATTTGCGGATGGCGTGCTTGCTTCGAATCGCTTTCAAAACGTCCATTACGGCGTGCTCCCGCTGACTGTGCAACGGAAGCAGTGTAGCGCAGGACGATCTGCCATGATCGCCGCGTGGCTGGCGGTAATCAACAAACTGCCGCCAGCCACGCACTCATGCGAGCTACTGAACCGGCTCGAAGAACTGGCTGGTGTTCAGCGCGTCGTCCATCACCTGCTGCGCGGTATCCATCTGATCGCTCGGCGCTTCGATCTCAAGCAGATAGCCCTGCTGGGTGTCCGCGACGTAGACCGCCACCGCGATCCCATCGACTTCGTTGCCGTCGGCATCGGTGTACTGGTAGGACATGGCGGTGCCGTCCTGATCGCCCACCTGCACGTCGGTGATGTCGCTGAACTGCACGCCGTCAATCGACGAAATCTCGTCCTGCATGACGCCGGTCATGTCGTCCAGCGAGGTGACATCGGTGTAGTCGATGGCGGAGAGGATAGTCTCCCCGGTAATGTCGGTCATGTACAGTTCGTAGGTGCCGTCGGCGCGCTCGTAGGTGGACACGTCGGTCCAGTCGCTCGGATAGAGGAAGCTCAAGCCGAAGGTGAGGTCTTTGAAGCCTTGCAGACTGGGGTCAAGCCCGCTGTTCTGCACGTCGAGGGTGGCGGTATCGACGGCGGTTGTGCCCGCCACGTCGCTGGCTTGCAAGATCACCGTGTAAGTGCCATCCGGTCCGGGTGCATCGCTGACCTCAAACGGGGTTTGGCTGAAGGTCAGCACCGTCCCGGACGCCACCAACTGCGCGTTGCCGCTGGCGTCCAAGATCAGGTAGCTCGGCTCGAAGGTGTCGCCCGGCTTCGGGAACACTTCGGCGACCGTCTGGCTGGACTGCGACCCGTTCGAGGACGCCCACACGCCGCTGAACTCGTAGGTGTCCAGATTGATCATCAGCGACGCATCCGACTGAGCGCCCGTCACCTGATTGGTGTAGGTTCCGCGAATGAACCCATGCTGGTCGTCACCCGAGTTGGTGGTCATCAGCACCAGTAGGCTGTCGCTGCCGTCGCTGAGGGTCGGGATTCGGGGACTCCAGTAGAAGTCATTGGTGGATTGACCGTCGGGATAATCGGTCACGATGCTGCCGTCCTCAGTGGTCACATCTGAGCTGATCGGGAAGGTATCGAGGACGACGCTGGTATTGGCGTCGATCTTGTAGAGGATGTTGGCGGTCACGCCGACAACGTTCTTGCCGTTCATGTTGTAAGTGATCACGGGCGTGTCGTAGATGCTGCCCGGCGCCTGCGTGGTCGAGACATCGGTGACCAGCAGCGACAGGCTGCCCGACCCCGACGCGGCTGATCCGTAGAGCTGGTCGAGGAAGTCCTGCCATTCGGGCAGGACGGTGCCGAATTCGCTGCGGTAGCGGTCGCCATCCGCTAAGGTCGTGAAGGTGTTCGAGTCCGGCGGGAAGAAGACCGACATCCCGTGCGCCTGCGGCAGCGATTGGCTGGCGACGTGGTACAGCACCGAATCGGAGACCGCCTGAATGACGTTCCCGGCAGCCTGCTTGACGGCATCATCGCTGCTGAGGCTGGACATCAGGCGCATAAAGTCGCTCAAGTCCACCGACGAGATCGAATTGGCTTCATCAGGCAATTCGCCGAGGCTGCCAAACTGCTGCACGTTGCTGCGCGCCGTGCTGATCGCCTTGAGGTCGGTATCGGTATTGACGGCGCTGTCGAAATCGCTCAAGGCGCTGACCACCGCATCCACTTTGGAAAGATCGATTATGCCCAGATCGTAGCTGGCAGCGGCGGCTTTCTCGGTGGTGCCGTAAAGCGTATTGAAGCCATCGATCTCCGCTTTGGCGAAGTCCGGCACCGACAAATCCGGGTTCTCGACCAGCGCGGTCAGCGGCGGAATGTAATCCCAACCGAAACCCGGTACCAGTTCCTCTGCGCCGATCTGGTAGTCGGCGTAGGGTTCCACTGCGAGACTGACCGGAAGCTGCGCCATCAGACAGGCGTCGAAGCCGACGAAATCCAGTTTTTGGTTCGCCGCCTGCGTAATGGTGTCGAGCGCGTTGGCGAAGTCAGGCATCGGAATCCCGGCGGGCGCGAGCGTGTCGTCCGAAGCGATCATCGACCAGCCGCCGCCGTGATCCCACATGATTAAGCCGTAGTGATCCGCCGGGTAGTTCTGCACCGCCCACGTGCCGAAGTCCGCCAGCGTCGCGCCGTCGCCGCTGTTGACATCGGTTCCCAAATCCTCCACGTCCTCCAGTTGCAGCGGAGTGAGCGGCTGCTGCGCCTCGATAGTCGGGATGGTCAGTTGGAGCGCCGCCTGCTCCTCAGTGGTCGAGCTGCCGCGCGTGATCTGGTTCACCTGATCGGTCGTCCAACCCATCTGTGGGGCAGCCGCGTTGACGAAGGCGGAGAAGCGGGTCGGCGAAATCTGAAAGTCGCCGGACGACAAACCGCCGTCACT
Source organism: uncultured Chloroflexia bacterium (assembly GCA_963814185.1). Taxonomy (GTDB): domain Bacteria; phylum Chloroflexota; class Anaerolineae; order Aggregatilineales; family Phototrophicaceae; genus Flexifilum. The sequence continues at coordinate 119,081 of CAWFCF010000006.1, forward strand.
TTGGGTCACGACGAAGCGGCGGGTTCCGCCCCATTCGCCGTAGAAGCCCTGATAATTCGGGGGGCGCGTGATCTGAACCACGATGTTGACATCCGGCGTGCTGCCGACGGCTGCCATTTCCATCAAGTTGACGACCGAGTTCGGGTTCCAAGTTGTTGTTCGCAGCCATGTAGACCATGATCGTCCATTTGGCATGGTCTCCCTGCGCTGCGAGCGGATTGATCGAAAAAAAGAGGCAGAGACATAAGCCGAGCAAGAAAGCAAATCTTCGTTTCATGATGAGGCTCCTATACAGGCTGAAATAGAAGGGCGTTTCCTGCAACTCCGCTTGCTTTGACCAAACCGATTCTTTGTCAGACTGAAAAACAATTAAATCTAGCATAATTACATCCGGGCGGATAGGGTGTAAGTAACTGACCCGGCTCGACTGAGTCGGGTCAAGGGAGCGGATGGTGCCGGGCGCTTAGGGCTGCACCGCCGCCAACAGTTGATCGCGGGTGGTGATGGTACGCATGGTTTCGATCCAGTCGAAAATCGAGGCGCTCTGGTTTTTGATCGCCTGCACCGCCGGACCAATCGGGTCGCTGCCGCCCTCGCCCGGCGAAGCGCTCTGATAGCCGCCGTAGAAGGCGAAGTACGCCTGATTCAGCTTGCGAATGGCGTAGCCGTGCGCGACGAACACGTCGCGCTGCTGTTCCATGTAGGCTTCGGCTTGATCGACTTTGCCCTGCGCCAGCAGTTGATCGACGGTGACGCGGGTGAGGTTCATTTCCGCGCCGAAGTCGAAACTGTTAGGCGCGGGAGTGGGCGGTGACGGAGCTTCGGCGCTCGGCGGCGTGGGCTGCGGCAGCAGATCGGGGTAATAGCGCGCCAGCACCAGCGGCTCGATGGTCTGTCCGAACAACTCGGCGGTGGACTCGTTGATGATGCGGGTTTCGTTGGCGAAATCGTAATCGAAGCCGAGCGGGAAGAAGAACAGGTAATGGTGCATCCATTCATGGGCGAAGGTTTGAATGGTGAACGGGATCGAACTGGTTTCGAGGATCATCGCCGGGTAGAGCGCGATCCCGCCCAGCGGCACGATCAGCGAGGAGACGTTCAACTGCTTGTCGATCTGGGTCTCCAGCGCGTCCATCTGATCGACGGTCATCGGGTACAGGTTGATGGACACGTCGAACTCGATTTTGTCGCGCGGGGACACCACCAGCAGATTCGGCACCTGCGTGAAGTGCATCGAGATCGGCGGGAGCAACTGCCCGCCCAAGCCGAAGCCCTGCTTGACCAGCACCGCCGCGACCTGCCCTTCGAGGATCAACTCGGCGAGCGCCTGCCGCTGCGCGAGATCGGCGCGCAGGCGGTCGCGCTGCGCCCGCAAATCCGCCGAGGCAGCGGCGGGATCGGCGATGCTCGGATCGGCGTAGAGGTTGGCGATCTGCGCCTCCACCGCCTGCACGTAGCCGAGGTCGTTCATGTAGGAACGGACGTATGCCGAGCGGTCGGCTTCGTCCATGAAGGGCGCGACGCCGTAGAGTTCCTGCCCCAGCTTTCCGGCAATCGCGTTCACTTCCCAGCCGACGTAATCGAACTGCTGGTTGCGCGCGATCACGGCGACCTGCGTCCATTCGTCGCCGAGCGGCAGCGTCGAATAGTTGAGCAGGAACAGCATCAGCGCCAGCCCGATCAGCGACACGATCACGCGCCGCAAAAAACGCAGCGCACGCCCAATTTTCCCCATGCACCCGGTTCTTTCCTGTGCGAACGGGGTTTATTGTAATACAGGTGCCTGTGAATTACGTGAGGGTTTGCGGATGGATGATCAGCAGCGATTGCTGGATCGGCTGGATGCGATTGGCGCGGCGCTGGCGGCGACCGGGGAGGCGCTGGCGCTGCTGGCGCTCGGCTCGGCGGGGCTGGAAACCGAGCGCATCGACGCTTACTCTGACCTCGACTTCTTCGCCATCGTCAAGCCGGGGCGCAAGAACCGCTTTCTGAGCGATCTCGACTGGATGGCGGCGCCGATTGCCTTCGCCTTCCAGAACACGCTGGACGGCTACAAAGTGCTGTACGAGGACGGCATCTACGCCGAGTTCGCGGTGTTCGAGCCGCACGATTTACAGGCGATCCCGTTTGCGCCGGGGCGGATCGTGTGGCAAGCCGACGAGTTCGACGCTGCTCTGGTCGCGCCGCGCGAGCGCACGCCCTATCCGTATACGCAGGAATGGCTGCTCGGCGAGACGCTGACCCAGCTCTACATCGGCATGGGGCGCTTCCGGCGGGGCGAGAAGCTGGCGGCGCAGCGGTTGATTCAGTTTTACGCAGTCGAGCAGGTGATCCGACTGGCGCCGCTGGTCGAGCCGGAACAGCCCGGCTCACGCGATCCGTTCGCGGGCGAGCGGCGTTTCGAGCAGCGCTTTCCGGGCGTCGCAGCGCTGCTGCCGAGCTTCATGCAGGGCTACCAGCGCAGCCCGCAATCAGCAAAGGCGATCCTCGACTTTCTGGACACGAATTTCGAGGTGAATCCGACGCTCAAAGCGCGGATTATCGAATTGTGCGCGGAACCGTAGGGGCAGGTCTAAGACCTGCCTCATGCGTACCAACTTAACGCGAATGTCGGCGGTTCAAGGCAATTCAGCGTGCGTCGCCAGAGGCTCAAAGCTGCTCTGTTGCAAGCATCCAAATTTGCTGTAGGGGCGCACCTATGTGTGCGCCCAAATACAGGCAGACACGTGGGTCTGCCCCTACAAAAGACATCTTCGCAACAGAGCAGCTCAAAGCCTCTGGCTAGGACTTCAAGCCACCGTGCAACCTTTGGTTGCCAAGGCGACTGAAACCCTCGCAGCGGTAGAGCGGAGTCCGCTTCAGCGGGCTTGATTTTGTAGCCGGATGCTTTGAAGGCTTGTCCGGTATTCGCCGCCGAGGATTTAAATCCTCGGCTAGCGAAAATTGTCGCCCACTGAAGGGGCGACTCAAACTTCGACCGAAAGGCGACCCCTTCAGTGGGTCGCTAAGGGTTCTCCTAGCTGACGGTTTAGACCGCCAGCGGCAAAACAAGCGAAGATTCAATGTCGGACAAGCCTTTTGAGCATCCGGCGGGACAGGCGAGAATGCCTCCCAAATGGCTTAAATGGGTGGCTATCGGGCAGGTCTAAGACCTGCCCCTACACCTTACTGTCGCACTCAGTCGGCGAACTTGAAGTGCGACGCGCCGTAGGCGAACAGCACCGCCGTCACGCCCAGCAGCACCGCAATCGGCAGCAGCACGTCAACGAGGCTGCCGCCGTAGAAAATCAGCGAGTTGAAGCCGTCCATCACCCACGCGACCGGGGAGATGTGCCCGATGGTGCGCATGAACTGCGGCACGATGTCGAGGGGCCACCACGCGCCCCCCAGCGGGCACAGCGTCAGCGTGAGGAACAAGCCGATGCCGCGCGCCTGCCCGGAATTCTTCAGCCAGCCGCTCAGCGCCAGCGTGAGCGCGGTCGCACAGAGCGTGAAGCTGACCATCAGCAGCAGGATCGCCACCGGGTCGCCGCCGTAGCGCACGCCGAGCAGGTAACCGAAGGCGAACATCAGCGCGTATTCGAACATCCCCAGTCAGGAAGCGCCCCAGCAGCTTGCCGCCGAAAATCTGCGCCCGGCTGATCGGCATGACTGCCAAGCCGCGGCAGCGTCCACTGCTTGCGCTCCTCGATGATGGCTGCCGACGCCGGGATCACGGTGAACAGCACGTACATGGTGCCGATGCCGGGGATCGACTGCTTGAAGCCGTTCAGATCGTTCTGAGTGGTCGATTCGGTCTGCTGCGCGGTGACGTACTCGACCCGCGCCGGGTTCTGCGCCCAGATCGCGCTGGCGTTCTGGCGGATCGCGTCGGTCAGCGCGGTATCGGTGAGGTTGAGCGAGTTCGCCGCCACGTCGGAGCCAACCCGCGCGGCGATCAGCGCGCCGCCGAGCCGCTGGGTTTCCGCCTGCACCGCCTGCAAGATGTAGCTGGGCGCGACCGCGCTCTCGTTGGAGCGGTAGACGATGCTGGCGTTCTGCCCGGCGTCGATGTCCGCCGTGAAGTTCGGCGGGATTTCGATCAGCGCCAGCGAGGTCTGGTCTTGCAGCCGCTGCTCCGCCAGTTCCGCGTCGAAGGCGTCGCCGTGCAACTGGCAGGCATCGCCCGCCTGCGGGCACAGCACGAAATTCGGGTTCGCCGCGCTCAGGTCGCTCAAGAACTGCTGCGAGATCGCGCCGCCGTCCTGATTGATCACGTCGATAATCAGGTTGGCGACGGTCGGCGTGCCGTTGTTTCCGCCGTTGGCGATGCCGATGACGTAGGCGATCACCAGCGGGACGATCACCAAGTTAATCCAGATGCTGCGGTCGTTGAACAGGACGCGCAGGTCGTTAATGGCAATGTCGATGATGGTTTTCATGACTTATCCCTAGACGCTCAGGCGGCGGTTGAACAGCACCAGCCCAACGACGAACAACACCGCCCCCATGCCGCCCAGCGCCAGCAGATTGGTGCCGATGTCGGTCTGATTCTGCGCCAGCTTGGTGAAGGCGTCGGTGCCCCAGAAGGTGATGGTCAGGTTGGTGATCGGCTTGATGAAGTCTGGGAAGATCGAGGTGCTGAAAAACGCCCCGCCGAAGATGCCCATCACCATCGAGATCACGCCGCCGATGACGTTGCCCTGCTCCGGCGTGCGCACCAACGAGGCGACCAGCGTCCCCAGACCGGAAGCCGCCAGCGCCACCATGAGGATCACCAGCACTACCGCCGGAATGTCGCTGCCCCAGATGAACTCGACTTTCCCGGCGAGCAGGCTGCCGACGATGGTCAGCGCGACGATCAAAATCACCACCTGCACCACGCAGGTCAGGAAGGTGCCGATCAGCTTGCCCAGCAGGATCACGATGCGCGGCGTGGGCGAGACGATCAAGCGCTGGAGCGTGCCGTCGCGCTTCTCCTCCAGAATGCCCGCTGCACTGCTCATCGCCGTGAACAGCATGAAGAAGATCGCCTGCGCAGAGCCGAACATCACCAGCGGGCTGAAGCTCGACGCCTGCCCGCTCACGGTCTGCTGCGTGATCGAAATCGGATTGGTGCTGGACGTGAACGCCTCCGAGAAATCCGGCTTGAAATTGTTGGACGCGATCTGCGGCAGCAGCGCCGGATCGGTGCGCACCTGCGCGATCAACGCCTGAATGGTCGCCTCGACCGTGATGTTTCCGGTGGCGATCTGGTTGACGATGCCCTCGGCGATGCTGCGGATGATGGTTCCCGATGTCGGCGTCGCGGGCGAGGCATAGACCTCGACCGAGACTGGCTCGATGGAATGGGTCTGGCTGTAGCTCAGCTTGGCGCTGAAATCCGTCGGGATGATGATGGCTGCGGCGTAAGTGCCGTCGTCCACCGCCGCCCGCGCAGTGTCCGCATCCGCGACCTGCACAGCGTTGGTCAGCTCCATCAGCGGATTGCTAGAGTCGGCAGCGGCTCCAGTGGGCACCAGCAGCGTGACGAAAATATCGCCGTTGTTGACGGTCGTGCCGTTGCTCTGCGTCCCTTGATCGAGGTTGACGATGGCGACCGGAATGTCCTGCACCGGAACGTCGTTGCTGGTATTGATGAAGCTGCTGAAAGCAGCGCCGATGATGGTCGCCAGCGCCAGCGGCGTCAGGATCATGATCAGGATCAGGTTGCGGTCGGTGAAAGTGGTGTAAATCTCCCGCCACGTAATCGCCCATATTTTACGGAACATGGCTTTGCCTCTCAGTCTCGCAGCGCGCGCCCGGTCAAGTGCAGGAACACGGCTTCGAGGTCAGGCTCATGCACCGACACCGAGAGGATGTCCAGCCCGGCTTCGTTGGCGATGCGGATGATGTCCGGCAGCGCCTTACGCCCGCGCTTGGCGGAAACCGTGACGATCCCGTCGCCCAAATCGGTGGTCTCCTCGCCTTTGACCTCGCGCTTCGCGTAGGTCGCGCTGGTCACGCCCGCCACTTCCTGCTTGATCCGGGCAAGCAGCGCATCCGGCACCGTCTGATCGCCCACGCTGAAGATCAAGCGGTCTTCCTCGCCGACCTTCTGAATCAACTCGCCGACCGTGCCGAGCGCGATGATCTCGCCGTGATCCATGATCGCCACCCGGTCGCTGATCTCCTGCACTTCTTCCATCAGGTGCGAGGTGTAGAGGACGGTCATCTTCTGTTCTTCGCGCAGGCGCAGCACCGTATCCAGCACCCGGCGGCGGCTCTGCGGATCGACGCCGACGGTCGGCTCGTCCATGTAGATCAACTGCGGGTGATGCAGCAGCCCAATGGCGATGTTGACGCGCCGCTTCATGCCACCGGAGTAGCTTTCCACCTTGTCATGCTGGCGGTCGGTCAGGTCGATGAAGTCCAGCACTTCGTCGAACTCGGCGCGCCAGCTCCGCGCCGCCGAGACTGTACATCTTGCCGAAGAATTCGAGATTCTGGCGCGCGGTCAGGACGGGATAGAGTGCGATCTCCTGCGGCACCACGCCGAGCAGCTTCTTCGCCGGGATTGGCTCTTTGGTGATCGAATGCCCGCCGATCAGCGCGTCGCCGCTGGTGGGGGCAAGCAGCCCGCTGATCATGGAAATGGTGGTGGTTTTCCCCGCCCCGTTGGGACCGAGCAAACTAAAAATCTCGCCCCGGCAGATGTCGAGGCTGACATCCTTTACGGCAAAGAATTTATCTCCGGTTGTCCGTTTAAATTCTTTGGTAAGATTGCGTACCTGCACCAGCGTCTCTTGCATCGCTGCATCCCCCGTTGCTCACTGCACATGCGGATCATTACGTGAATACGCCGGAAAAGTTACGGTTTTACCCCTAAATAAAAAAGGAGCAACTATGGTTGCTCCTTCGCTTGAACTTTCGAAAACTGAAAGCGGAGTCTCAGTTCCTGACTCGGCAGTCAGCACTAGTACTCGATGTACCGCTTCCAGGCATCGATGCCGCTGCCCACCGCGATCACGAGGTAGCTGGTGCGCGGCGTCTTTGGCTCCCACTGAAGCTGCATCCCCGCTTCGTTGGGCAGACGGTCGCCCTTGCGATGATTGCAGTGGTAGCAGGCGCAGGCGGTGTTGCCCCAGTGATCTTTGCCCCCGCGCGACTTGGGCACGATGTGATCGACGGTGAAGTCGCTCTTGTTCAGCGGCTTGCCCTTGACGATGTGCCCCGGCTGGGCTTTGCAGTAGATGCAGGTGAAGCCATCGCGCACCAGCACACCCCGTCGGCTCCAATGCGCCTGACGACGCGGCACATTGACGAAGGTGCGCAGCGCGATCACGGAAGGAACGGGATATTTATCTCGAATGGTGCGCAGGAATTCGCCGCTCTGCTCGACGACCACCGCCTTCTCTGCCAGTAGCAGATTGATGGCGCGGGGAATCGAGATGACGGATAACGGTTCCCACGTGTGACCGTTGAGGAGTAAAACCCTGCCCTGTACAGTGGCAGACACATGACACCTCAAACTCACTCCATGACAACGCTAGGGATTATACCTCTATTTGAGAGAGTTTGCAGCAGGTTTCACAAACTCTTTAACTAGTTAACCGGCTGATCGCACAATAAAAGAGAGAACCCGCCAACACCCCTCGATGCCGCGCCGGGTTCTCTCTGTCGAACCAACTACCACTACATCCCTACCGAATTTTGCGAACCAGTTTGCTTGCTAACGATAAACCCCGCCCTCAGTTGTTTGCCTGTTATTGCCGTTCGATGCTGTTAGGTTGTGGGCTTCACGTCCCTCCAACCTAGCGGCTTGAGCCGCCAGTGGCTGGACGCGAAGCTATTCGGATTGGCGTGTCTTGCGCCGTCACACATGGACTTTCGCCTTTCTCTGCTTGCGTCCAGCACACTGGGTGCTAGAACAAGGTCCAGACACGCGCCCACAGAGGGCTTCGGTTTTTCTGAGTTTCGCGCCGCGTTTCGCGGACTTCGGTTGCCCGCTGGTCACACTCGGCTTGCCGAGCTGCGTTCGCCAGCCGTTCCTGTTCCGCCTGCCGCAGCATATCTTTGGTGCGCTCGCGCGCGTAATCCTGTGCTTGATTTGCATTGAACAACATGATGGCGTCTCCTGCCTGCTGCCTAGATGGTTTTACGCTGATCGACGGTGGACTGTTCAATCACACGGGTTGAATCCGTGCCAGTCCCCGCTCTAGGACAGGGCGGTCGCCCGCCTTGTCACGACGACTTCCGTACCAGTGTCAATCCCGCTGCCGGGTCTGCGTTCCTGCTTTCGACCTCGTGCATGGTCTCCTGAGCGGTGTAGATGACCTCGTACAGCCAACTCACCAGTTCTGCGTTGCTCAGCGGCGTGACTGCGCGGACGTTGCCATCGCTGGCGGCGCTGTGCAGCTCGTCCAGAGCTTCCAGAACACCGGAAAGCCTTGCGGTGTTATAGAGCAGTTGCAGATTTGGTTGAAGCGTCGGTCCCATGATTACCTCGCTTACAAACGAATAAAAAAGGACGTGAGACTTTGTGCTGCACAGTCTCACGCCCTTCAAGGGTTCCCAGTTTGGGAGGAGCATCACCTCGATGGATTTGCTCCCGGTTCGTCAGACTGTCCACGTATTCTATTCGCACCACCGAACGGCACTCCATACCCGCCACCGAGCGGCAGACGCACGAACATCACCGGCTGATCCGGCGAATAAGCAGAATCTCCCCAGAGATTTGTACGCTGCACGTGCAAGAGAAGCTGGGCGGTGGTCGGGCAAGCCATCAGGCACCTCGCTCCACAACTGTGTTGTTGAGCATCGCCAGAATGCTTTCGCCGGTGATAAACACGCGGCGCATTCCATCCGGTTTGCTGACGCGCAGATGCCCATTCTTCACCAGTCGCTTCAAGGTGCTCAGGCTGATGCCCAGCGCCTCGGCAGCTTCTTGCCGAGAGTACACGGCTCCTGGCTCGATACGGGGTTTCACTGCAACTGTCATTCAACGACCTCCATTCGTTCATCTCGGCTTTGCCGAGGATGCGCTGCGAAAAGTCGCGCGCATCGGATACTGGTTCGGGCAACCTGCTGCCCGCTTGGTATTCTCTTGGGTCTTGCGCGATGCATGGCAGGCATAGATGCCTATCCACGCTACCGTACAGACTAGCACGGATTGATAGGCGTGTCAAGCAGCAAAAATACGCTTTAACCTAGCTTAACGGTTCATTCCGGCTCAGGACTTGACAGCCGACAATTACGCGCCGCATAATACAGCACAAAGCGATGATCGAGACCAGTACACCGGATTCGCTGCCTGACAGGGAGCCAGCGCCGCAGACTGAGAGCGCGGCAGGTCATGCCCCGGTCAAATTCCCTCGATCCGTGTGGATACTTGCCACACACGCTGACGGGTGAAGGCTGAACCGCCATCGCGCTTCCGCTTGTAGTCTGCTCCGCTTCCCCGGCGTGACGGGGTGAATGAAGGTGGGCGCATGTGTGTAGGTTGTACACCTGCGTCAATGAGGGTGGTACCGCGGGAGACTAGGCGCTCTCGTCCCTGACAGTTTCGTGGGACGAGGGCGTTTTTCGTTTTTGCTGAACGCTGATTGCTAGGAGGAACCATGCTCGAACAACTGGAGGCGCTGTACCGGGAGGCGCTGGCGGCGCTCTCGGCGATCAGGTCGAGTGAAGCCTTGCGCGAATGGGAGCTGAAATATCTGGGCAAGAAGGGCGCCGTCACCGAGATCATGCGCTCGGTCGGCACCCTGCCCAAAGAGGAACGCGCCGACTTCGGCAAGCGCGCCAACGAGATCAAGCTGGCGCTGACGGGGGCATTCACCGAGCGCGAGGCGGTCTTGAAAGCACAGGAATTGGCGCGCGATCTGGAATCCGGCGCGGTGGACGTGACCCTGCCCGGTCGCCCGCGCCCGGTCGGCGGGCTGCATCCCTCGACCCAGATGCTCCGCACCTTCTACGACATCTGGGCGGACATGGGCTTTCAGGTCTACCGCAGCCGCGAAGTCGAGGATGACGACACCAACTTCACGCTGCTGAACATCCCGCCCTATCACCCCGCCCGCGATATGTGGGACACCTTCCACACCACCAAGCCGGGCGTGATCCTGCGGACGCACACCTCGCCGGGGCAGATTCGCGCCATGCGCGATCTGGGCGGCAAAGGCACGCTGCCAATCCGGGTGATCCTGCCGGGGATGTGCTACCGCTACGAGCAGGTCTCGGTGCGCAGCGAGATTCAGTTCAATCAGGTGGAGGGGCTGGCGATTGGCAGGAACATCCATCTCACCGACCTGAAGGGCACCATCAGCGAGTTCGCCAAGCGCATGTTCAGCGCGGATACGCAGGTGCGCTTCCGAAGCTCCTACTTCCCATTCACCGAGCCGAGCCTCGAAGTGGACGCCGAGTGTCTGATCTGTCATGGTGACGGCTGTGCCATGTGCAAGTACAGCGGCTGGCTGGAAATCGCGGGATGCGGGATGGTGCATCCGGTGGTGCTTCGCAACGGCGGCTACGATCCGGCGGAGTGGAGCGGCTTCGCTTTCGGCATGGGACCGGAGCGCATGATCAACCTGAAGTTCGGCGTGCCGGACATTCGCTACTACTGGGCAAACGACCTGCGCTTCTTGGAGCAGTTTTAGGGCGTTCCCTCGCGGAATGCCGGATAGGAACGCCTGATGCCCATCCCCTTCATCGCGCTGATTTGGCGGTTCCTCAGCTCAACCCGCGCGCTGCTCAAAGACCCGGAGACGCGCGGTCTGGTCTATCTGGTGATCCTGCTGCTGGCGGGCGGCGCGCTGTTTTATCACAGTGTCGAGGGCTGGGGATGGCTCGAACTCGCTTTACTTCAGCGTGACCACGCTGACGACGGTCGGCTACGGCGATTTTTCTCCCAAGACCGACGCCGGGAAAGCCTTCACCATCGTGTACATTTTGGTGGGTTTGGGAGTTTTGGCGGGCTTCATCAATCTGGTCGCGCAGAAGAATCAGGAATCGGGGCGGCGGATTCTGAAATCGGCGGCGGGGCGATCAGACCGCCACCGAATCCGCGCCAGAGGATGAAACGGAATCGTGACAACCCGCTGGCGGTTTAAACCGCCAGCTAAAAAACTTTAGCGACCCACTGAAGGGGTCGCCGCGCTTCACCGAATGCCGCCCCTTCAGTGGGCGGCTAGGAATGTATAGCCGAGGGTTTAAACCCTCGGCGGCTCAACGGCATAATCAGAGGCTAAACGCTATGCTCGTACCTGTATCGTGGCTCAAAGAATTCATCGACATCGACCTGCCGCCCGAAGTGCTGGCGGAGCGGCTAACCGCCGCCGGGCTGGAAGTCGCGCACATCCAGTACGTCGGCTTGCCGCAGACCTTCGTCGAGGGCATCCGCTACCCGGTGTCCAATCATCTGGTGTGGGATCGGGACAAGCTGCTCTTGGGCGCGATCCGCGAAGTCAAAGCCCACCCGAACGCCGACCGCTTGGTGCTGGCGATGGTCGATTATGGCGCGGATCAACTGGAGCAGTGTGTCACCGGCGCGCCCAATCTGTTCGAGTACAAAGATCAGGGCGTACTCGACCCGCCGCTGTGGACGATTATGGCGCTGGAAGGCGCGGAAGTGTGGGACGGTCACAGCGACGAACCCAAGCGCATGATCCTGAAGGAGAAGCCGCTGCGCGGCATCCCCAACCGCAGCATGGTCTGCTCGGAGAAGGAACTCGGCATCAGCGACTCGCACGAGGGCATCATCCTTATGCACGAGAATCCGGGCTATCCGGCGGGGACTCCGGCGCAGGACGTGCTGGGCGACGTGATTTACGACATCGAACTGACGCCCAACCTCGCCCGCGCCTACAGCATCCTCGGCGTGGCGCGGGAAGCCGCCGCCCTGCTGGATGCGCCGCTGCGCGAGCCGTCCTACGAAGCGCGCGCGGATGGCGCGCCGATTGCCGGGCAGGTCAGCGTCGAAATCCGCGAGCCGGAACTCAACCCACGCTTCACGCTGGCGCTGCTGCGCTATACCACCGTCAAGCCGTCGCCAGAGTGGATGCAGCGCCGCCTGATCAGCGTGGGGCAGCGCCCAATCAACAACATCGTGGACGTGACCAACTACCTCACCTTCGAGATCGGGCAGCCGACCCACGCCTTCGACTACGACAAACTGGTCGAGCGAGCGCGAACCTCCGGTTCGGGCGGGAAGCCGCCCAAGATCATCACCCGGCTGGCGCAGCCGGGCGAGCCGCTCGAAACGCTGGACGAGGTGCAGCGCACGCTGGACGACTTCACCATCCTCGTGACCGACGAAGCCGGAGTCCTGAGTATCGGCGGGATCATCGGCGGCGCGGAGACCGAGATCAGCGACCAGACCACCAGCGTGCTGCTGGAAGCCGCGAACTGGAATTTCATCAACATCCGCCACTCGATGCAGGCGCAGAAGATCAGCACCGACGCCGGGCTGCGCTTCAGCCGGGGCGTGCATCCCAGTTGGGCGGAGCGCGGCGTGCGGCGCGGCATCGAACTGATGCGGCGCACGGGCGGCGGTCAGGTCGCGCAGGGGATCGTCGATGACTATCCGCTGCCCGCGCCGCAGGTGCAGGTCAACCTGCCGACTGCCGAGATTCAGCGCATTCTGGGCATCCCGATTAGCGCCGATCAAGCGGCAGACCTGCTGCTGCGCGGCGGCTTTGACGTACATTTCGAAACCGACTCGCTCGACGTGACCGTGCCCGATATTCGGCTGGACATTGGCACCGGGATTATCGGGCAGGCGGATTTGATCGAGGAGATCGCGCGCATTTACGGCTACGGCAGCATCCCCAACACCATCATCGCCGACGCTATGCCGCCGCAGCACGGCAACCCCTCGCTGGAACTGGAAGAACGCACCCGCGACCTGCTGGTGGCGCTGGGACTTGCGCGAGAACATCAGCTATCGGCTGACCACGCCGGAGCGCGAGGCGCTGCTGGTGCCGTCCGGCGAAGTCTCGTCGCTGCCGCTGGCGGATTACGTCGAGCTGGCGAACCCGATTGCTTCCGACAAGGTGGTGATGCGCCATACCCTGCTGGCGAATCTGCTGAGCAACGCGCAGGCGAACGCCCGCTACAGCCCGCGCCAGCAGGTGTTCGAGATCGGCAGCGTGTATCTAGCGCACGACGACCAGCCGCTGCCGGACGAGCCGCGCCGCCTCGCCCTCCTGATGACCGGGGCGCGCGATCCCGAAGCGTGGATGGAAGGCGAGCCGGGTCAAAACGTCGATTTCTTCGACCTGAAAGGCGTGGTCGAGCGGCTGCTGGAAGGGCTACGCGTCAGTGGCGCGAGCTATCTGCGCGCGGAACACTCGAGCTTCCATCCCGGTCGCTCGGCGCGGCTGATGATCGAGGACGCCGATCTCGGCGTGTTCGGCGAGGCGCATCCGCTGGTCGCCCAGCGCTTCGACCTGAGCGGCGCGCCGGTACTGCTGGCGGAATTCGACCTCGACGCGCTGCTCCGCTTGGTGCCAGAGGTCGTCAAAATCCGCCCGCTGCCGGTGAAGCCGCCCGTGTATCAGGACATCGCGCTGATCGTGCCGGAGGAGACACCCGCCGTGCAGGTCGCGGACGCCATCCGCGAGGCAGGCGGCGATCTGCTCAAGGAGGTGCGGCTGTTCGACCTCTACCGGGGCGACTCGATCCCGGAGGGGCATAAGAGCCTCGCCTACCGCCTCACCTACCAGACCGACGAGCGCACGCTCACCGATCAGGAGGTGGCGCAAGTGCATTCGCGGATCGTGCGGACGCTGCATCACCGGATCGGCGCTCGCCTACGGGCGTAGAACCTATCTCACCGTTGTTTGTAGGGGCGAGGCGTGCCTCGCCCCTACGTTATTCTTGCCGGTTCAACCCCTGTTCTTTGTCCCTCGTTTGCTGAGAAAACGATAAACGCGCTCCATCGCCGAAACATTTTTTGTTATACTAGAAGCATAGATGCAAGGAGCGCATCATGACCCACTACGGCATTCTGCTGGTGGATACCAGTTGGGCGAATCAAGACACCATCGCCCTCGACAAAACCGCCTATCTGCATCACGGTGACGAAATCGGCACCGGGACGAAGGCGCTGATCTATATGCGCGAGCCGATTGACGCGGTGGTCGCGGAGGCGGAGATCACGGGTGAGATTGTCGAGAGCGAAGCCGAGGCGCCTGCGCCCGTCACTGGCGCGGCAACCCTGTCCTACGAGGACAAGCCGAACCGGATCGACAGCGAGGTTCCGCCGCCCGCCCGCATCATCAGCGGTCAGGAACTGGCGAAGTCCTATTACGTCCCGGTCAAGGTCACGCGGCTGAAGGGTCCCACACCGCAGATTCGGTTGAACCGCCTCAAAACTCTGCTCGGCAGCGATTTCAGCGTGTTCGATGAAACGTGGATCGCGCTCAGCCGCAAGCAGTATCAGGACATCCGCGCGATTTGGGACAAGCAGAAAGTGTCCTGAGGCGCATCGCGCTATAATCAAGGGTGCTCTGCAATCTTAGCAGCCCTTTTTGATTCCCGGACGACCGATGACGCTACCGCTTGATCAGATCATTCTCGGCGACTGCACCGACGTGCTGGCGGAACTCCCCGCCCAGAGCGTCGATTTGATCTTTGCCGACCCGCCCTATAACTTGCAGCTTCAAAACGACCTCTGGCGACCCAACTTCACGAAGGTCGATGCGGTCGATGACACGTGGGACAAGTTCGACGGCTTCGCCGATTACGACGCCTTCACCCGCGACTGGCTGACCGCCTGTCAGCGCGTGCTCAAACCCACCGGGACGCTCTGGGTGATCGGCACCTACCACAACATCCACCGGGTCGGCGCGATTTTGATGGACTTGGGCTACTGGATTCTCAACGAGATCGTGTGGATCAAAGCCAACCCGATGCCGAATTTTCGCGGCGTGCGCTTCACCAACGCCCACGAGACCCTGATCTGGGCGAAAACCTCGGAGAAAGCCCGCTACAACTTCCATTACCGGGCGATGAAGGCGCTCAACCACGGCAAGCAGATGCGGAGCGATTGGACCATCCCGCTGTGCAGCGGCGGCGAGCGGCTGCGGGTCAACGGCGAGAAAGCCCACTCGACCCAGAAGCCGGAGGCGCTGCTGGAGCGCGTGATTTTGGCTTCATCCAGCCCCGGCGACGTGGTGCTCGATCCGTTCTTCGGCACCGGAACCACCGGAGCGGTCGCCAAGCGGCTCAGCCGCCGCTGGATCGGCATCGAGCGTGAAGCGGCTTACGTGGCGGTCGCACAAGCGCGGATCGATCAGGTGGAAGCCGAGCCGCTTGAAGATGTCGATCCAGCATCGACGCCGCGCATCCCGTTCAAGCGGCTGATCGCCGAGGGATTAATCCAGCCGGGGCAAATGCTGATTTTCCGCCGCGATCCGGCATTGATGGCGCTGGTGCGCGCCGACGGCAAATTGCAGTACGGCGATCATCGCGGCTCGATCCATCAGGTCGCGCGGGCGATCATGGGCGCGCCCTGCAACGGCTGGCAGCATTGGTATTACGCCGACGCCAGCGGCGATCTCCAACCGCTCGACCTGCTGCGTCAGCAGATCAATACGCGTGATGAGTTCTGATATACTGTATTGAAACAGATCGGCGGTTATCGCTCAATGGACGCAGTTCAAAGCATCAATCTGATCGCCATCAATCCGAAGGTTCGGAATGGTCGTCCGCATATCGTCGGGACAAGCATCACCGTGTCCGACGTGGCAATTGCGCGTATCTATCACGGTCAGGATGCGGACGGAATCGCCTCGTGGTACGCCTTGTCGCTGGCTCAGGTTTACGCCGCGCTGTCCTACTACTATGACCACAAAGACGAAATCGACGAGCAGATTCGCACTCAAATCAGGCGCGCGGAAGAACTAGAGGAAAAGCGGGTTGGGAACGAAGGTTCGCTTTTACCTCGATGAGAATGTGCAGACCGTCATCGCGGAACAGTTGAGAAGACGCGGTATTGAAGTGGTGACGGTACGCGACCTGAACCTGCTGGGCGACGACGACCTTAATCACATGGAACGCGCAACCGCGATGGGATACGTTTTCTGCACCCATGATGCGGATTACGTCGATCTCGCTTCATCGGGAAAAGAACACGCCGGAATTGTGTTTGGTCAGCAGCATAAGCGCAGTATCGGCGATTGGGTCGCCTTCCTCGAACTGGTGCATGGCGTATACGACGCGGAAGAAATGCGTAACGTCGTCGAATACGTGCGTGCATTGTAGGCTGGTTCTAGCTGTTCAACTGCGTACCGAGCCACTGAATAATCTGATCGCTCAGGGTCGGATCGGCTTGCAGCAGCGCAGCCCCGCGATCCGATCCCGGCACGGCTTGATAGCCGGTCTCGCCCTGCGCCATGCCCCGCAGATACTCGACAATGCCGAAGTCCGCGCCGTCGTTCTGCGCCACCGACAGATAGATCGGGCGCGGGTTGTAGCGGGTGATGGTGTTCTGGGCGATGTCTTGATCGGTGGGCGTGAGCAGCACCGCCGCATCGCAGAGCGGCTCGACCGCGCAGCCCGCCAGCGCCAAATCCGCGCCCGCCTCCGCGCCAATCACGCCCAAATGCCCCGGATCGCTCACCTGCCCTAACGCCTGAATCATCGCCTCGAAATCGCCGAGCGCCGCCGCCGAGTTGATCGTTTGACCGGAGCGCAGCGGCATCGCCAGCACGGTATAGCCCTTGTTTTGCAGTTGCAGCGGCAGATCGCCCCACACGCTGTTATCCGCCGACAGCATCAAAATCCCCGGTGAGTCGACTCCGGTGGGGCTGGTGTAGAGATCGCCCGTGAGCTGGGTGCCGTCGGGCGCGGTCACCTGAATCGGCTGCGCGCTTTGACCGGGCACCATCGTCCCGGAAATCAGCGGCGGCAGCTCCGAATCACGCGGGAGCGAGGCGGCGGTGGGATCGTTCTGACCGACGTAGCTCAACCGCGTGGACGGCTGACCGGGCAGCAGCGGCAGAATGGTCGCGCTGGCTTCCAGCGTGGGCGCGGAGAGTGGATGGGTGGGGGTCAGCGTGGGCGCGATATTGTCACAGGCGGCGAAACCCAGCGCCGCCAGCAGCACGAAATATCCAATTCGACGTATCATAGGAATTCACTTTGCGACCACGATCATACGCGGCACGCCGTCCTCAAACGGGATGCGGTCGAAATCGCCGAAGACCTGATCGACGGTGAAGCCGCAGAGTTCCAGCAGCAGGCGGATTTCGGCGTAGAAGAAGTAGCGGATCACCACCGGGACAACCGTGCGGGTCAGCGCGCCTTCGTCGCCGATTTCGTCGTAAATCCACGTGACCTGCATCAACTGCGCCGCGCGATCCAGTCGGCTGACCGACTGCTGCATCACCAGATGCCCACTGTCCTGCTCCAGAAAGCTGCGCTCCAGCGTGACCGCCTCGGTATCCGGCGCGGCGAAGGCTTCGCCCGCGTTGGGCAGGTCGATCACCAGCGTATCCACCCACTCGCGCAGGCGGCTGAGCAGCGTCCGCTGCTGATCCAGCGTGTGGAAGTGCATCAGCGTATTGTAGGGGATGATCCCCAGCTCAAAGTGCTGACTTAACGCGATTTTGAGGGCGTCACCCGCGTGAAACGTCACGCGATCTCGCAGATGCGGCAGCGCGTCGCGCTTGCGATTGGCGCGTTCCAGCATCGCCGGTTCGATCTCGATGCCATGCACCGTACAGCCTTCTTCCGCCAGATGCAGCGCGACCCGTCCCGTGCCGCTGCCCACAATCAGCACCGGGTCGCCGTATTCTTCGGCAAACTCACTGTAGCATATCAGGTCTTCGGTCTGATCCGCGTGTTCCGAGTTGTAGTAGCGGGAAATTGTCGCGTAGAAGCTGGTCATCGTAGGTCAATCGTAGGATGTTGGACACCGGGGACAAGTGTAACGGCTCGCTGGCGCGGGCGAAAGGGGGGTTTGCAGATCAATGCCCCTTTTGCTACAATGCCGCCCGTTTGGGAGTTACCGGGAAAAACCATGCGCAAAGCGTTTGTGCTGATGATTCTGCTGCTCTCCGCTGTCTCCGCCGTCTATGCGCAGGACGGCGGTCTGGACGCCAGTATCACCGCCACCGCCAGCCTGCGCTCTGGACCGGGCACCCAATGGCGGCGAATCGCGGTGCTTCAGCCGGGAACCAACATCCGTTTGGACGGCAAAGCGCCCGGCGGCGGCTGGGTGCGCGGCGTCACGCAGGACAACCAGCAGGGCTGGATCGTCGATACCGCCGTCAACCTGAGCGCCGACCAGATCGCGTCGCTGCCCTCGAAGGGCGTCGATGATCCTTACACGGTTTCCGCGCCGCCCGGAGCCGCCCCGCCCACCGCTCCAGCCTCGTCCGATCAAGCCCCGGCGGATCAGCCACCTCCGGCGGTGAGTCTCGCGCCGCTGGCGGGCTTCCAGTACGGCGGTCACGTGGACAGCTTCGGCGCGAACGCCATCAACCAGATGCACCACGCCGGGATGACGTGGGTCAAGCGGCAGGTGCAGGCATTCCAAGATTATTCCGGCGCGATCAACCAGGCGCACGCCAACGGCTTCCGCATTTTGCTCGGCATCGTCGGCGATGGCAGCGCGATTGGCAACGACGGCTATCTGGATCAGTACGCGCAGTCGGTGGCAGCCGCCGCCGCGCAGGGCGCGGACGCGATTGAAGTGTGGAACGAGCCGAATATCGATCACGAATGGGCTTCGGGTCAAATCAGCCCGCAGCGCTACACCGAGATGCTGCGCCGCGCTTACAACGCCATCAAAGCTGCCAATCCCGCTACGCTGGTGATCAGCGCCGCGCCCGCGCCCACCGGATTCTTCGGCGGGTGCAGCCCGGCGGGCTGCGACGACAGCCCGTTCATCGCCGGGATGGCGGCAGCGGGCGCAGCCAATTACATGGACTGCATCGGCGTCCACTACAACGAAGGCATCCTGTCGCCCAACCAGACCAGCGGCGACCCGCGCGGCAGCAGCAGCTATTACACCCGCTACTTCTGGGGCATGGTCAACACCTACTACGCCGCGTTCGGCGGCGCGCGCAAGCTGTGCTTCACCGAGTTCGGCTATCTTTCGCCGGAGGGCTATGCGCCGCTGCCCGGCGCGTTCGGCTGGGCGCAGAACGTCACGGTCGCCAATCAAGCCGCGTGGCTGGCGCAGGCGGTCTCGCTGGCATCGCGCAGCGGTAAGGTGCGGCTGATGATCGTCTGGAATGTCGATTTTACCGAGTATGGAGCCGACCCACAGGCGGGCTATGCGATTATCCGTCCCGGCGGGGGCTGCCCCGCCTGCGACGCGCTCGCCCATTAGCCCATCATCGAGATCGCAATTTGTGTAAGCCGGGCGCGCGGAAATCCCGCGCGTCTGTTATTAGGTGTAATGCATGAATCCAACACAGGATACCGAACCGCTCGAACCGGTCGTGCAGCCCTTGCTGCGGGTCGATGAGCCGGAAATAGACGAAGAAGCGCCACCGCGACGGGGCGGCTGCGGCTGCTGGATCACGGCGATCACGACGCTGGTGGTGTTCGTGGTGCTGATCGGCATCGGGCTGTTCCTGCCGCCGATCAATCTCTTGCAGCGGCTGACCAGTGCCAATTTCACGGTGCTGACCCCTAACGCCAACGCGGTCGCCAACAACGGGCTGACCCTCGCCGCCTACAACCTGAAAATCGGCGAATCGCTCAACGTGTCGCTGAGTTCCGTGCCGATGGATCGCTTTCTCGGTGGGGACGCGGGTTCCGCCGACGCGCGAGCCGCGATTCCGCCGTCGCTGGCGCTTCAGAGCGCGGTCTATACGCTGAACGCCAGCAGCGGGGATGCGCAGGTCGCGGAGAATTCCTACGGGATTACCTTAACCGTCGATCTGCCTGCCGACGCCAACCCGGACATCTTCGACCTGTACGGCTGGAGCGCCCAGACCGACAAGTGGAGCTTCATCCCGGCGCATCCCGGCGACGGCAAGATGGTCGCGGCGGTCGATCAGGTGCCGGACAAAGTGGCGCTGTTTCAGGCGACGCCGATTGACGAGCCGCGCGTGCTGGTCGCTTACGACGTGACTCAAGTGCTGTCGGCGGATGTCGCTAATGCCGCGACCATCGTCGCCCCGGCGGGCTTGCAGCCCACGCTGGACGGCAAGCTGGCGGGCAATCTGGCGGCGGGCTTCGACACCAACGCCGGGTATCTGCTCGCGCCCGCCATTCGCAATTACGCCGATCCGCGCGCGACCGATCCCGACACCATTTCGGCGATCCTGTCCAACAGCGCGCTGCGCCGCGAACACGCCGCGCAGGTCGCCGCCTTCGCCGGGTCCTACGACGGCGTGCTGATCGACTACCGCGATCTGCCGCCGGAACAGCGCGATAACTTCAGCGCCTTCATCAGCGACCTCGGTCAGCAGTTGGATCAAGCCGGGCTGCTGCTGATCGTCGCCGTGCCGATGGCGCAGGATCAGGCGGGCAACTGGGATACCGGAGCCTATGACTGGCGCGCGCTCGGTCGCGCCGCCGACTATCTGGAAGTCGATCTGAGCAGCGACCCGACCCTGTTCGTCCCCAACGGCGACCAGCCCGCGCTGGCAGATGCCATGATGCGCTGGGCGGTCGGCGAGGTCAGCCGGGACAAGCTGCTGCTGGGTCTGTCGGCGCTCTCGCAGCGGCAGGTCGGGGATAGCTTCACGCCGCTCGGCTATGATCAGGCGCTTTCGGCGCTGGGCGACGTGACCATCGACGCCGACAAGACCGACGCCGGAACCATCAATCCCGGCAGTCTGGTGCAGGCGCGGCTGGACGGCTATCAGGCGGTCGCCGGAGCCGAGCCGAACACCATGCAGCCCTATCTCGACTACGTCAATTCCAACGGCGACGCGGTGGCGCGCATGTGGCTGACCACGCCCGACGCGCTGCGTTTCCGCATGGATCGCACCCTACCCTTCGCGCTCGGCGGCGTCGCCTTCGACGACCTGATGAGCGAAGGACTCGCCAACGGTCTGTTGGACGCGATCACCAGCTACAAAGTGCAGGTTCCCTCGCAGCCGCGCGCCCCTGAACTGGCGCTCCACTGGACGATTCAGGGCGTGGACGGCGTGCTGGATCAGGTGACGACTAATCTGGGCGAGCCGCTGGTCACCACCATTCAAGCGCCGGACGGCAACTACGCCATCAACGTGGAAGTGGTCGGCAACGACGACACCGCGTCTCAGCGCGGCGGCGCAGCGGTCGCGGTGTTCGCGCCCACCCCGACCCCCACTCCGCTCCCCACCTCGACGCCCACCCCTACCCCGCGACCGACTTCGGTGCCGCAGGTGGTGTCCGCGCCTTCCGGCGGCGGGCAGTCCGCCGTTGCGCCGGGCGCGGGCAGCATCGCCGGGGGCTTCGAGTACGGCGGTCACGTCGATAACCCGGCAGGCGCGATCCCCGCGCTCCACAACGCGGGCATGTCGTGGATGAAAATCCAGATTCGCTACAGCCCCGGTGGAGACACCGGCATCGCCGCTGGCGCGATCAGCCTCGCGCACGGGAATGGACTGAAGATTCTGCTCGGACTGGTCGGGTACTCCAACGATCTGGCGGGCGGCGGCGACGGCTACATTCAGGGCTTCGCCAATTGGGTCGGCGCGACCGCGTCGCTGGGTCCCGACGCGATTGAGGTCTGGAACGAACCCAACCTTGACCGCGAATGGCCCACCGGACAGATCAGCGGCGCGGCTTACGCGCATGTGCTGGCAGCCTCCTATCAAGCCATCAAGGGCGCGAACGGCGGTGTGATGGTGATCAGCGCCGCGCCTTCGCCCACCGGCGCGGAAGCCGCCTATCCGGGGCAGGTCGAGAATGACGATCACTGGCTGCAAGATTTCGTCAACGCGGGCGGCTTGCAGTACACCGACTGCGTAGGCGCCCACTACAACGAGGGCATCGTCGCGCCCAACCAGACCAGCGGCGACCCGCGCGACAACTACTACACCCGCTACCTGCTGGGCATGATCAACACCTACTGGGGCATCATCGGCGGGCAGCGACCGCTGTGCTTCACCGAGCTAGGCTACCTGACGCCGGAAGGCTATCCGCCGCTCGACCCGTACTTCGGGTGGGCGGCGAACACCACCGTCGCGGAACAGGCGGCATGGCTGGCGCAGGCAGCCGCCATCAGCTCGCAGAGCGGCAAGGTGCGGCTGATGATCGTCTGGAACGTCGATTTCACCACCTACGGCAGCGACCCGATGGCGGGCTACGCGATTATCCGTCCCGGCGGCGGGTGCCCCGCGTGCAGCGCGCTCGCGGGCGCGCGGTAACCCGTTATTGAGCTAGAGCAACCTCACCCCTCAGTCCCCTCTCGCCGCTTCGCTTACAGGAGAGGGGAAGCTAAGCGAAGCTGACCGATGGTCAGCCGCGCAGCGGGGTGAGGTTTTGGAACGAGGTTTCCGAATGGCAAACTCACCGAAAGCACGTTTTCGCCGTCAGGTGCGGAATTTCAGCCTGATCTGGGGCGGGATCACCTTGATCATGGGGCTGATCACTTTCATCGCCATTTACGCGGCGTATGGGTCGCTGACCGGCACCACCACCGCCGACAATCTGCGCAATATCGCCATCCCGACCGGGACGCCCGCCGAGGTGGTGGCGGCGCTGCCGACCGTCACCCTGCACCCGACCATCGCGTCGACCTCCGCCCCATCCGCGACACCGCAGACGGTCGCGCAGGCGGAAGCGACCGAGCCGCTCAACAACACGCCCGCCCCCACGCCGACCCTGCTCCCGGTGGACGAGAAGCGTTTCCAGTTGGGGGTTCAGGTGCAGATCAGCTACAACATCATGGATCAGTGGATGAACGTCGCCGCCGATCAGTTGGGCGTGAAGTGGGTCAAGGAACAGGTGCGCTGGCACGACATCGAGACGGCGAAGGGGACTTACGACTGGTCGCAGACCGACATCTATCTGCCTTCCGCCGCCGCGCAGGGCTTGAAGGTGCTGGTATCGGTGGTGACGGCGCCGGATTGGGCGCGCGAGCAGGGCGCGGATTTGACCCAGAACGGGCCGCCCGCCAACCCGCAGGATTACGCCGATTTCGTGGTGGCGCTGCTGCGCCGCTACCCCGGCAAGATTCATGCCGTCGAGGTCTGGAACGAGCAGAACCTCGACCGCGAGTGGACTTCCACCAACGGGCTGAGCGCCGCTAACTACGTCAACCTGCTGCACGTCACCGATCAGGCGGTTAAGGCGGTTGATCCCGGCGTGATCGTGATCAGCGGCGCGCTGTCGCCCACCGGATTGAACGACGGCGTTCACGCCTACGACGATTTCGTCTACATGGACGCCATGATCAGCGCCGGGCTGCTCAACTACGCCGACTGCGTGGGGGCGCATCACAACGGCTACAACGTCAGCCCGGATTACACCTACGACGCGATTCCGAACGATCCGTCGGCGACCTTCCGGGGACCCTTCGACAACCCGCATCACAGTTGGAGCTTCCGCAGCACGCTCCAGACCTACGCCGCGAAGATCGCGCAGGCGCCCAATTACGACGGGCAAAAGCTGTGCGTCACCGAGTTCGGCTGGCCCTCGACCGAAGACCTCTCCGGCGTGCCGGACGGCTTCGGCTTCGCCGCAGACAACACGCTTCAGGAGCAGAGCGACTACACCATCAAGGCGCTCGACTTCATGAAGGACTCGAATTTCGTCTGGCTGGCGATGCTCTGGAACCTCAACTACGGACCGCAGGCGGGATGGGACCCGACCAACGACAACGTGCCCTACTCGATCATCGGACCCAATTCCGTGTTCCGCCCGGTGTTCGATGCGGTGCGCGACTGGAATCGCAACTACGAAGCATCCCAGACGAATTAGCGTAGGGGCAGGTCTGAGACCTGCCCCTACAGAAGCATGAACCGTTGATCTCGCCTTCTCCGCCGCCTCATTCTGCTGATCGGCAGCCTGCTGCTGATCAGCGTGCCGCTCTCGTCCACCGATGCCTTCATGGGCTTCGCCGTCACCGATCCGCCCTTCACGCCGCTGACCTACTCAATTCAGGCGTTCCTGTGGTGGGATCACGGCTTCGCCGGGCGCGACATGGACTGGATTCAGCGCATGGTCTTCAGCCACGTTAAGCAGACCTTCGCGTGGGAGGATATTCAGCCGGAGCGCGACGTGTGGAGCTTCGGGCGCGCCGACAGCCTGCTCGCCGAACTGGAACGCCGCGACCTGAAAGTCATCGCCCGCCTGAGCGACGCGCCCGAATGGACGCATCCGGCGCTCGGCAAGCGCGGCGACAGCTTCATCGACGCGCCGCCGGATAATCTGGACGATTTCGCCCATTTCTGCGGGACTCTGGCGGATCGCTACAAGGGGCGGATCGCCGCTTACGAAATCTGGAACGAGCCGAATCTCAGCCGAGAATGGGGCAATCAGCCGCCGGATGCCGCCGCATACGTGGCGCTGCTGCAAGCCTGCGCTCAGGCGATCCGCGCCGCCGATCCGGGCGCGATCATCATATCGGCGGGGCTGGCGCCTACCGGAACCTACGATCAGACCGCCACGCCCGACGACCTGTTCTTACAGGCGATGTACGACGCCGGGTTCCAGCACTACGTCGATGCGGTGGGGATGCACGCGCCCGGCTACTCCGCGCCGGAAGTCCCGCCGGAGGACGGCGCGGGCGGGCACCGCTTCTTCACCTTCCGCCACGTCGAAGACCTGCGCCGAATCATGGTCGCCAACGGCGACGCGGCGCATCAGGTCGCGCTGCTGGAAGTCGGCTGGACGACCGATCAGCAGAACCCAGCCTATTCGTGGTTCGCGGTGGACGAGCAGACTCAGGCGGCGGATTTAGTCGGCGCTTACGAATACGCCGCCGAAAACTGGCGTCCGTGGGTCGGCTTGATGTCCGCCATCTACATCGCTGATCCGTCGTGGACGCAGGCGAACGAGGAATGGTGGTGGGCGATCACCACGCCGAGGGGGTATACTCGTCCCGCGTATATCGACTTGGCGAACATGGCGAAATACTGCGGAGATCGCGTCATCCCGGCGCGCGATCCCGGCAGCCCGGAGGCGCTCGGACTTGTCCCCGTCCATCCTTGCAGTTAGCTACTTCTTCCACCTGATCGCAACCATCGTCTGGATCGGCGGGCTGGTCTCGCTGGTGCTGCTGGTGCTGCCGGAGACCCGGCGGGTGCTGGGTACTAATCCCGCCTTCTATACCCTGCTGACCCGCATCCGCCGCCGCTTCTTCCCGCTGAGCAACCTCAGCTTGGCGGTGCTGGTCGTCACCGGGCTGATTCAAATGTCGGGCGATCCGCACTACGAGGGCGTGCTACAATTCACCAACGACTGGACCCGGGCGATTCTGCTCAAGCACATCGCCGTCGCCGGGATGTTCGTCTGCGGGATGGCGCTGCAATACGGCGTCGCGCCCGCGCTGGAACGGGCGACCTTACTGGCGGAGCATCAAAAAGGCGACCCAGCGGAACTGGAACGCCTGCGCCGCCGCGAAGCCCGGCTCACATGGATCAACGTGCTGCTGGGCGTTCTGGTGCTGGGCTTCACCGCATGGGCGACTGCGTTGTAAAGAGCGTGCCGAGTGCTGAGTAAAAGACAAAGACAGCGTTCAGGCAGAGACATTTTGTAGGGGCGGGTCAGAGACCCGCCCTATCAGACACGCATATCGGTCGGTTATGGGTATAATCGGACGTTTCCCGAACAAAATGCGAAACTGGTGATCTGTTTTGATGACAAATAGATTTACGAACTGGTCTTTTACTCGAGCACTCGGCACTCGATCACTCGATCACTTCTTTCAGGGGAACTTCTTGTCCAACCGCGTGAGCTATACCTTCGCGGTGGCGCTGCTGCTGTTAGCGGCGCTGCTGCGGATGTCCAATCTGGCGACGCTGCCGCCCGGCTTCAGCGATGGCGAGATCACCGACCTTCGCATCGCCGAAACCGTGCGTCAGGGGCGGGTGGAAGTTTTCTACAACCTGCAAGGGGCGGGGCGCGAGGGTTTATATCAGGCGTTCCTCGCCGCAGCGACCACCGCAGGCGGCGGCTTGATCGGCTACCGCATGGTCTCGGTCTGGATCGGGATGCTGACGCTGGCGCTGATCTACATGCTGGGCAAGCGTCTGTTCGGCACGCTGGCGGGGCTGGCGGCGCTGGCGCTCATGACGATCAGCATGTTTCCGGTGCTTCTGGCGCGCAGCGTCGCGCCGGAGACCACGCTGCCCTTGTTCGTGACGGCGGTGCTGCTGGCGCTGGCGCTCTCGCTGCCGGTCTACGGCGACATTCCGGTTTCACACTCGAACACGACCGCCTTCGGCGCGCTGGGCATCCTGCTGGGGCTGGGCTTCTACCTGCACCCGGTCAGCATCATCGTGACGCTGTTCACCATGCTGTTCATCGCCTACATCGTGCTGACCCGCCGCCCGATCACCCGGCGCACGCTCAGTTTCACGTGGTTCGCGGTGGTGGTGATGATCGTGATCGCCATGCCCTACGTGATTTCCAGCCTTCAGCATCCGTCGCTGGCGGCTGCCGGGCGGCTGCTGGTCGATGATCCGACCCAATCGTTCTTTCAATCGCTCACCGCCGGGTTCAACGGACTGTTCTTCCTCGGCGACAGCAATCCCGCCTTCAACCTGCCCGGTCGCCCGCTGATCGATCTGGTCAGCGGGCTGCTGATGATGGTCGGGGTGGTCACGGCGCTGCGCTTCTGGCGGCAGTCGCGCTGCGCCCTGCTGCTGATCGCGCTGATCTTCATCACGCCGATAGCGCTGCACGCACCTGACAGCCCCAATTTCCTCGCCTACGCGCCGCTGCTGCCGTTGATCGCGCTGTTCTTCGGATTGGGCGTGACCACGCTCTACCACAGCCTGCCGCGCAGCACCCGGCTAATCGCCGCCGCCGGGCTGGTCGGGGCTGGTGATCTTTAACGTGGTCTGGACGACCCGCGACCTGTTCCAGAACTGGGGAGTGCTGCCCTCGATGCAGCAGGCGTATAACGTGCGGCTCGGCGAACTCGCGCATTACATCGACCTGACCGCCGACACCGTTCCGACCGTGATCTGCACGCCCGACCTCAAGCCGCAGGTGAACCCAGTCACACTGAACAACGGTCAGTTGCTCGCGCTGATGATGCACCGTCAGGATGTCGTCCTGCGCTATGCCGACTGCGGCTCCGCGCTGATCTTGACTGGCGGCGGCAGCAAGGAACAGGTGATCTTCTCCGACCCCAGCGGCATTGAAGGTGTGAATCCGTCGCTGCGGTCGTGGCTGGGTCAGGGCGAGATTGTGGATCGCCCCGACATCCCGCCGCAGTCGGTGGTCGAACTGGAAGTCGCGGACACGCTGGCGCAGCGGATCGGCAGCTTCATGACCACCTCGCCCGCCAGCTTCGCGCCCGAATCGCCGGGCGGGGCGCAGGTGGTCGCGCCCCCGGTGCGCTTCGGCGGCAACATCACCTTCCTCGGCTACGAGCATAGCTGGGCGGACAGCTATCACCCCGGCGACGTAGTTCCGGTGATCACTTACTGGCGCGTCGATGGTGACGTGCCGCCTCACCTGCGGCTGTTCACGCACATTTTGTCGGATTCGACCACCATCTGGGCGCAGAGCGACCCGATCAGCGTGCTTCCCGCGCAGCTTCTCCCGCGCGACATCTTCATTCAAGTCACCTACGTGATGCTCCCGCGCGCCATGCCGCCGGACAAATACGGCATTTCGGTCGGCGCGTACGACGACATCACCAAGAACCGCCTCCCGGTGTTCTCCGGCGATCAGCCGGAAGGCTCGCGCCTGTTCGTGGGGCAGATCGACGTACAGGGGCAGCAATAAGCATGTTCGAAATCGTGTTTCTGGGAACTTCCGCCTCGGCGCCCTCAATTCATCGCGGGCTTCCGGCGCAGGCGGTGCTGGCGGGTGAGTACCGCTTCCTGATTGACTGCGGCGAAGGCACGCAGCGGCAGATTTTGCGCAGCGGCATCGGCTTCAAGCGCCTGCACCGCATCCTGCTGACTCACTCCCACCTCGACCACATTCTCGGCTTGGGCGGGCTGATCTCGACCTTCGCCCGCTGGGAGGACATCGAGTCGCTGGAGATCATGGGCGGGCGCGCCACCCTCGACCGGGTTCACGCGCTGCTGTTTGGCGTGGTGCTGGATTACGAGCGCTTGCCGATTGAGATCAAGCTGAGCGAGCTTCGCCCCGGCTTGATCTTCACCAGCAAGGAGTTCACGGTGACCGCCTTCCCGGTCACGCACCGGGGCAGCGGCAATTTCGGCTTCGTCTTTCAGGAGCGCTCGCACCGCCCGTTCCGGGTCGAAAAAGCCGAAGCGCTCGGCGTTCCGGCGGGACCGGAGCGCGGTCAACTGGTGGCGGGCAATCCGATCACGCTGGCGGATGGGCGGGTGATCACGCCGGAGCTGGTGCTGGGCGAGGAGCAGCGCGGCGTGAAGCTGGTTCACATCGGCGACGTGGGACGGTTGGATAGCCTGCGCGAAGTAGTCGCCGACGCCGACGCGCTGGTGATCGAATCCACTTTTCTGGACGACGAGGCGGAAACCGCCAACCTGTTCGGGCACATCACCGCGCGGCAGGCGGCAACTCTGGCGCTGGAAACCGGCGTCAAAACGCTGATCCTCACGCATATCTCGCGCCGCTACCCCAAATCGCGGGTGCGCGAGGAAGCCCGCAGCGTCTTTGCGGACACCTACGTCGCCCGCGATCTCGATCACTACGTGGTCTACCGGGATCGCCCGGTGGAGAAGCTCACGCCAGAGATGATCCGCGCGCGTAATGAAGCCCAGAACGAAGAAGAATGACGGGGCTTTCCCATGCTATAATACGGGAACGAGGATGGAGAGAGTCGATGACCGCCCACCAAGCACGTGAGTACGTTCGCCCCAACATCTGGAAAGAGAAACAGCCGGACGGCAGCGAGAAGTGGTACGCGGTTCACCCGCAAACTCATGAGACCGTCGAGATCGACCCGGATCAAGCCTACTTCTGGACGGACGAATGGCAGGCAGGAGAGCGTGAAGTAGACGCGGACACTGCCGCCGGGCGTGTCGAAACGTTCGACACAATGGAAGCGTTTCTAGCCGACCTCGACAACGACGATGAATGAAATACCGACGCTCCGCACGTTTTAAGAAAGACTATAAGACCCTGCCGGACAACATTCAGGACGCGGTGAAGAAGGCGTTCCTGTTATTCCAGCAAAATCCGCGACACGCCTCGCTCCGCATCAAGAAAATGGAAGGCTTCGAGAACATTTGGGAAGGGCGCGTGACTCTCGGTTACGTGTTTACCTTCCACTGGGACAGCGATCCAGATACCGCTAAGTCAATTGCGTTCTTTCGCCGTATCGGCAAGCACGATGAGGTCTACAGCGCCCCCTAGCCTGCGAGATCACCGTCTCTCTAGCGGCTCCTCCGTCAGCGTTGATCCCACAACTGCCGCGTGATCTGCGCGTGACCCAGATGCAGCCCGGTGTGTTCCAGCGCGTGCAGCAGCGACCAGCCGACCGTCGCTTCGGTCAGGTTCATGGCGCGGTTGGGGATCGGGCGCATCGCCGTCAAATCCACCAGCGTGAGCCGAGACAGCCCGGTTTCGACATAGCTTTCCAGCGCCGCGAAACGGGCTTTCAAGTCGGCTTCGCTCAAGCCGCGCGCCTGAAACTCGGCTGCACGGTTGCGGTTGGACGGCTCGCCCAGCGCCGCATCACCGATCCAGAAGCGCGATGACGCGGTGGTGTGAACCACCAGCACGCAGAAGGAGTTCATGTCCTCGCCGGGAACCCAATCCAGCGCCTCGGCAGGCAGCCCCTCGAAGGCAGCGATGAAGTCGGTGTCCAAGTCGTGCAGGCGTTCGAGATAGTCCTCGTAAAAGCGTTCCATGCTGACCTCCTGATCGTCTGCCTAACTCTACTCCCCGGTGAAGAACAGCGCCACCAGCAGCACCGCCGCGATCCCATAGCCGATCAGCGCCGGGATCGGGTCACCGCCGACGTAGAACACGGTCGCGGTGATCAGCGCGGCGCCGAACAGCACCGAGCGGGTGGTGCGGCGTCCCTGAAGCTCAATCCGGTTCAACTGCTTCTGGTAATCCCCCGAAGGCGTGACCCGCATGGTCACGTCGCCGCGCTCGATGCGCGCCAGCACCTCTCGTAAATCTCCCGCACGCCCGCCGAACAAGCTCTGCCCGATGTTGAGCAGGGTTTGCGCGCCGCCGCTGCTGAACACGCCTTGCAGCACGGTTGAGCCGAAGATGCCTGCCAGCGGATTATCGCCGTTCTCGTTGAGTTTCTGGGCGATCAGCTTTTGGGCGTAGGGCTGAATTTCGCTCCAGGGGTTGAAATTGGGGTCAAGCTCAGTGGCGATGCCGCTGAGGATGCCGACGGTTCGCCCCAGATAGATGAAGTCCTGCGGCACCTGAAATGGCATCGAAAACAGCAGGTCGTTGAACTCCTTGCCCAGCGACGCCATGCTCTCGTAACTGGCATCGCTCATTTGCGACATGGATAAGCCCCACACCTGATCAAATACGGCGCGGGTGGCATCTTCGAGGCGCTGCGTATCCGCGCCGGGCAGCAGGAAGCCGAGTTCGCTGTAGCTCTTGACCATCTTCTCGGCGTCGCGGGTGATCACCGCCGCCAGCGTGCCGATCAAGCCGTTGACGATCTGCGGGGTGAGCGAGCCGACCATGCCGAAGTCGATGAAGATCAGGTAGAAGGGATTGCCCGGCAGGTTTTCCTGCGCCTTGTAGGCATCGCTGTCCGGCGGCAGCGGATAGACGAACAGATTGCCGGGATGCGGATCGGCGTGGAAGAAATGTTCCTCGAAAATCTGGCGCAGATAGGTGTCCATCAGGCGCTTGGCGACTTCGGCGCGGCTGATCCCGGCGGCTTCCAGCGCGGGATAGTCGTTCAGCTTGATGGTGGTCACGTCCTCCATCGTCAGCACCCGGTCGGTGGAGTGTTCGGTGTAGATGGTGGGGATGTAAATGCCCAGATCGCTGCCGAACATCTCGCTGAAGCGGGCGGCGTTGCGGGCTTCGTGCCGGTAGGAGAGTTCTTCCAGCAGCACCCGCCCGAATTCCTCGATCAGCGCGACCGCGTCCATACGGCGGCTGACGAAGTGGAACTTCATGGCGATGCGCGAGACGGCGAAGATCGCGGCGAGATCGGTGTAGCAGACTTCGACGATGCCGGGTCGCAGCACCTTGACCACCACCCGGTCGCCGTTTTGCAGCCGGGCGCGATGCACCTGCCCCAGCGACGCCGCCGCTACTGGCGTATCGTCAAACCAACTGAAGCGCTCATCAATGGAGCCGAGTTCCTGCTCGATGATGGCACGAATCTGCTCAGTAGGGACGCCCGGCACTTCGTCACGCAGGGTAGCAAGCTCGCGGATCACTTCCGGCGGCAGCACGTCGCTGCGGGTGGAGACGAACTGCCCCACCTTGATCATCATGCCGCCCATCTCGATGGCGAAGTAGCGAAAAGAACGGGCGTAGCCCTGCCAGCGCTTGACGTTGCCGCGCTGCACCCGCTCCGGGAAATAGCGCTGCAAAAAGAGGTGCCAGAACAGCAACTGCACGAACAGCCAGCCGAAATGCCACACCTCGCGCACGTAGCGGAACTGCATCCGCAGCGAGCGCGGGCGGCTGTTAACAAGCTCGCGGACTTTCAGCAGCTCGTCGGCGCGCTCAGCGGCGGAGCCGACCGATGGCTCACTCCGGTCGCTGACGGCTTGGATGACCAGCCTGCTGGTCTCTGGCAAACTGGATGTTGAGGGTAGATTGTTCGAACTTTGCATCCGCTATTTCCAAATCCCACAAGGTGTACGGGAGCACGATATTGCGGCGATAGGGTCCCACGCGAAGGGTGAGTTCGTCGCGGGAACGATAGATGTCGAGGTCTTTCTTTTCGGCGAAGGGCAGCGGCACGCTCAGCCGATAGCCATCGCCCTGCTCGACGATCTGGTGGGTCCTGCCTTCGAACAGCTTCTGCACCGGATTGGTGTCGGCATAGAGCGCCGTCCCAAGCTGGCGCAGCGCATCCAGCCCGCCGACCTCGTGCCCGAACATGGGCGCGCGCAGCATGGGCAGCTCGCCGAAAGCTTCGCCGATGAAGGCGATGTTGTCACGCTGATTCGCCTTCGCCTGCGCGAAATACGGGTCGGTCACTTCGTCCGGGATGATGCGGTTGCAGATGATGGCGTCAGTGGCGTAGCCGTAGAGGTTCAGGTAGGTATAGGTGCGCTGGGTTTCCTTGATGACCATCTTCTCCGGGTTGACCACCAGCCGGATGCTGCTCATTTCGGGGTCGGAGAGCAGTAGGCGCACTTTGTCCAGCGTGTCGAACAGGTTGCGAACTTCATCCCACGCATCATCCTGCGGGAGATTCTCGGTATTGCGACCCAGCACTTTCCCAATCGGACGCAGGATTTTCGCCGCCCCGCGCGTCAGCATCATGATCTTCTCGAACCACCAGCGGGTCACGTCCGGCAGGCTGAGCAGACGCAAGGTCTCGGCGGTCGGCGCGGCATCGACCACCAGCACGTCGAAATCGCCGGACTGGACGTACTGGTTGATCCAGAGCAGATGCGCGCCTTCGTCCAAGCCGGGCAGGATGGTGACTTCCTCGGCGACGATGTCCTCGACTCCCCGCTGCGAGAGCAGCGCGGTCAGGTAGCGCTGAATTTTGCCCCAATACTTGTCCATCGAGTAGCGGGCATCGACTTCCTGCGCCCAGAGATTGTCGTAAAGCTGGATCGGCTCGGGACCGATGGGCTTCTCCAGCGAGTCGCCGAGGCTGTGGGCGGTATCGGTGCTGATGACGATGGTTTTCAGCCCCATTTCGGCGCAGCGCAGCGCGGTTGCTGCCGAAACGCTGGTTTTGCCGACGCCGCCCTTGCCGGTATGCACGATGATACGCATGGTCTTTCCTTCGATTGTGGCGTGTATTATACAACGCCGGAATTCGCGTTTGTGACTATTCAGCTATACGTTTCGTGAGCGAAGGTTGTTGCACGCGAGGCGTTAGAGGCGTATCAGAAAATGCGCTGCAGTGTATTCTCTTGCGTGGACAATTAGGGCTTATTGCCGCCGATGAGCGGCAGCAGGTTCTTCAGATCACCCATCAGCGAGCCGAAGAGTTCCGGCGTAATGATCCTCAGCGTGACCAGCGTAAACAAGCCTAGAACCATGAACAGGATGATGCCGGAGATGATGACGCCGAACAGCAGATCGTGGGGCGTGACGGCGCTGGCGAAAATCAAGCTGCCCATGATGGAGAGGAAGATCAGGAGAAACGAGAGACTGATTTTGAGCAGCGTGGACGCGGCAGGAACGGGGACGGAGGCGGGCGCGGCTGCTGGCGTATCTTTGGCGGCGGGGTTCGGCGATGTCGGATTGACCTGCGGCGGTGGATCGCTAGCTGGCTGCGGCGCGTGGCTTGAGTTATTTCTGAAAGTGTCGCTCAACTGCTTCTTTTCGCCGCTGGAAAAGATGTTGATCAGGGCTAAGCCGGACAGCCCCTCCGGGTTTTTTCGATAGCCTCGCTCCACGCACAAGCTCGCAACCTTGTAAAGGAACGTGTTCTCCCCGTCCAGATTGCTGTTCGCGCGCAGGATTTCCTGTGCTGCTAACTGGAGACTGTCCATTCAGCCTGCCCTCCATCTGGTTTCAACGCGCGGCGGTATGTCATGCGACTGGCGGTCAGCCGGTTTCGGCAAGTGCCGAAACCGGATTTCCCCCTCGGTATAGAAATCGTGCTCGGCTCAACTCGCCTGCTGCGTGGCGCTGCTGAGAATGAACGCCATCAGCCCGACACGCCGTTCCTCGTCGTCAATGCTGTTCAGAGCTTTGAGCAGCAGGTCTGCTTCTTTGGTTGGACCGAAACCGCCGCGCCGAATGCACATAATCTGGTACACGTCATCCTTGTCCTCTTTGAACATGGCGTCAAGCTGCCCTTGAGGAAAATCGGTGACGTTGGACGGTGGCACGGGCACGTAGGGGACCGCGTTGTCCGCCATGATCAGGACGAGGCAGACAACTTGCTGCTTTCGGTCGCCGAAGCGGAATACCAGATCGGTCAGATATTCGGCCGCCTCGCTGGGCGACATGCGGGTTTGCACGATGAACTTCATGCTGCCGCTGACCACTTCGGCGATCACGCCGCTGATCTGGCGGAACTCGTCTTCGTCCATCTTCAGCCCGGGCAGAACGCGCTTGTTCTTGATGCGCGGTCTGCCGAATTCGCGGATCAGCATCTCCATGAGTTCGACCCGCTGTTCTTTGGGACGATCCTTCATCTGATCGATGATGACCGAAGCCTGCTCCGAGTTCTGGGTTGCGGGCGTGCCACCTAAAATCGAGAGGAAATCTTCACGAGTTTTGTCATCAATCAAGGACTGAAAGTTATTAATCTGTTGCATAATTATTTTCCTTTTTTTGGAGAGGTCTGACAGCTTCCCCCTTACCTGATTGTATAGGCTTGACGACTGCACCCCAATTGACAACTGTAATCCAAAGGTGGTGATAAAGATCGACAATTTGCATGGGCAATCTGCGCGGAAACGTCTCAAAGGCGAGGTCGTGCAAGTGAGAAGCGGAAGCAAGAAACCCGATTACCCGCCGGAGACCTGAGGCGGTGGCTGCTGGTCGGAGAACCACGCATAATTGCCGCTGGCGTTCATCTCGATCACCTGACGGTCGGGGAAGCGGTCGAGAATCTGCTGCTTGACCGTGCCGTCGTCGCCTTCGTAGTTCCACGCCGCCACAATGTCGCTGTTGAGGTAGGGGCTGGTCTGCGCCATCAGCGCGCCGAATGAGCGCCACGCCGCATTCGAGCCGTTGATGATCACCAGCACCGGCTGATCCCCGGTACGCCGCGCCTGCACGCCCGCGACCTGATCGCCGCTGATGTAGTTGTAGTTCTTCAGCGACGTCGATGCGCGGGCGCTGTAAAAGTACAGGCTGTACGCCAGCGCGAGCATGAGGAAGGCGTAGATCACCAGGCGGCTGATGCGCCGCGCCAGCCACGCCAGCGGCAGCGCGCTGATGATGGCAATCGCGGTCAGCCCCTCGAAAAAGTAGCGGGTGCTGTAGCGCTGCGAGCCGATCCAGTAGGACATCTGCATGACTACCAGCCCGACCGCCACGCTCCACAGAATCCACGTCCACGCGCGCTGCTGATCGCGCCAAAACACCAGCGGCAGATACAGCCAGATCAGCGCCGTCCCTAACCAGAGCCACGAAAACACCGGATTCTGCATCTGAATCCCGTGCTGGAAGTTGAGCGCAAACCAGACCAGCCCGTAGGCGACCGCCACCCAGATCACGATGAAGATGGCTTTGCGGCGGTAGGCGACTACAAAGGCAAACGGCAGCAAAATCCAGCTAATACCGATCTCCAGCCAGTAGTCGCCCTCGTTGAGCAGTTGATTCTGAACGTCGGGCTTAATGGTGCCGTCCGGCTGGGTCAGCGAGCCGATTTCCCAGCCGAACAGGTCGGCGGCGGTGAGCGAGAGGTCGTAGCGCGCCTGCCGGATGCCTTTTTCGAGGTTGTGCCCGCTGCGCCCGCAGCAGGGTCCAAAGCCGACCGTGTCGTAGCTCCACACCAGTGTATATAAATCGGTGGAGGGGCTGCCAACCGCCACGTAGTTGTTGATTGGCACCATCGCCGCGATCAGCAGCGTAAAGACGCTCAGGATCAGCAGCGGCGAGAGGGTCGCAAACAAGCCGCGCACCGGGACTTTGCGCGCAGACGCGAACCCAGCAGCAGGCTCCGGCTCGGCGGGGCGCGGCATGGACATGCGCGGAATTTGCAGGGTGGGCGCGGCGGGGACTTCCAGCGTGGCGACGGCATAAGCCGGGATTGGGCGCGCCTGCTGGGTCGCGTCGCTGGTGGCGGCTGCCATCTCGACGGTCGCGGCGCGGTATTCGGGCGCGCTGAGCGGCGCGGGAGACGGCGCGCGGTGACGCAGCCGCGCCAGATCGAGCGCCAGCCCGTGAAACAGCCGCATCCCGCTCCACAGAATCAGCGGCACGGCGACCGCGACTCCGGTGATCGGGCGGTTGGCGACCAGCATACCAAGCGCGATCCCGGCGACCGCGCCCCAGAGCAGCGTCCGCCTGCCCCGCTCGATGCGCCAGTAGGCGTAGATGAACAGGGTCGCGGCGAACAACGCCGAAGTGTGCCCCATCAGCGTGCCGTTGAGCAGCAGCGCCATCGGCGAAAAAGTGGTCAGCGCGGCGGCGATCACGCCCACGTCCGGGTTGAAGATTTCGCGTCCCAGTCGATAGACCAGCGCGACCGTCAGCGCGGAGAAGAAGGCGTTGATAATCCACCACTGACCGAGCAGCACGCCGACGGCAAGCTGCATCGACCAGCCGGGCGTATACTTGCCGAAGCGCAGCCCGCCCCGGTCGATCAGAAAGGGCATCCAGAAGGCGCGGCGTGGCTCTGGCGTGGGGATGACCAGATTCCCCCCGGCGTAGGTTTTGGCTTGAAACAGGTAGGCAACTTCGTCTTCAAGGTGCGGCAGGCGATCAAAAACGACGCGGCTGACCAGCGCGCTCATGAAAAAGGCAGCGAACGCCAGCAGCAAGGCAATCCATGCAGACTTCGGAAATCGGCGGGTTGTCATGCGAAAAATTATACGGCGGGATTCACACTTGGCATAGGCTTCCTCACTGTTTTATAATCGTTCCACTTCCGTAAGAGACACCCACACGCCGCTGGCGTCTTTCAAGAGGGATGTAACGATGAAAGTCATTCTTTTAGCTGATGTCTACAAGCATGGGGTCGCCGGAGAAGTCATCGACGTTTCCGACGGCTTCGCTCGCAACTGGCTGCTGCCCCAGAATCTCGCCAAGAAAGCCACGCCCGGCGCGATGCGTCAGGCGGAGAATTTGCGCGCGCAGGCAGTCACCCGCCGCGCCGTGCTGGATCAACGTCTGAACGAACTCGCCCGCCAGATCGACGGTGTGGAGCTGTTCTTCGGTCGCCGCGCCTCGCCGACGGGCAAGCTGTTCGGCTCGGTGACGACCAGCGAAATCGCCGAGGAACTGAACCGCGTCACCGGGATCGACATCAACCGCCGCCGCATCAGCCAGACCGCGCTGCGTGAAGTGGGCACCCATGACGTTCCGGTGCGGCTTGGCAGCGAAACTTCGCCGGCGCTGAAGGTCACGGTGGTGCGCGAGGAAGAATTCGCGCACTTCATGGCACAGCGGGCGGCGCAGGCTGAGGCAGGTGAGGCAGGCGAAGCGGAGCCGCAGGCGGAAGCTGAAGCAGAAGTTGAACCCGAAGCCACAGCGGAAACGCCGGTCGAGGAAGCTGCCGTCGAGCCTGTGGAGACTGTCGAAGCGGGCGACGAACCTGCCGAATAGCGACGCTCCGGTCGCTCAGGATTCCTGAACTGCATGGATGCTCAAGCGCTCGGTCGCTATCTGCGCGAGACGCGCGAAGCCAAAGAACTCACGCTTGACGAAGCGGAACAGGCGCTGCGCATACGCCGACGCATCCTTGAATCCTTCGAACTGGGCGAATTCAATATCCCCGATTTTGCCAGCATCCAGATACGCGGCTTCATGCGGAATTACGCGCGCTATCTCGGTCTGGAAGAAGACCGGATCGTCTCGTATTACGAGGACGCGCTGCACGAGCGCACCACTCCCAAGCGGCTGAGCGGTCGCGCCTCCCGCAACAAGAAGGACAAGCACGAAACCCAACCGCTGGTCGCGCCGCGCAAGATCACCGACACGCCGCCCTCGCTGCCCGCCGTCTCGATTCCGGCAGCTACCGAACGGCGGCGGGGCGCCAGTCCGTTCGCCCTGCTGCTGCGGCTGCTGGTCGCGCTGGCGGCAATCGCGGTGATCGCCTTCGTGGTGGTGCAGTTGATTCAGCCGGGGAACGATACGCCGCCCGCGCCGCAGGACAGCGGCATTTTCGGTCAGTTTCCGCCCACATCCACCCCGACGCCCATACCGACCACCACCGCAGTCGTGATTCTGCCGACCTCGCCGCCCAACTTGCAGCCGGATTTCACCGGGCAGGGCGTGCTGGTGAGCATCCAGACCACCCAGCGGACGTGGCTCCGAATCTCCGCCGACGGCACCGATCAATACGTGGGCATCGCTCGCCCCGGCACTTCGCTGCAATATCCGGCGGGCGACAACGTGACCGTGATCGCCAGCAATGCCGAAGCCCTGAGCGTGGTCTACAACGGTCAGCAGCAGCCCGTGTTTGGCGGGCGCGGGCAGATGGTGACGGTGGTGTTCAGCACCAGCGGCGTGCAGATTCAGAGCGGGCCCGGCTACGAGCCGACGGCGGTCAACAGCCCGACGCCGCCGCCCACCCCCACCGACGCGGCGGGCACGCTGATCGCGCAGTTGACGCCCAGCGATACGCCCGGTCCCAGCCCGACTCCCAGCGAGACGCTCACGCCCTCGCTGACGCCGAGCGAGACGCCGATTCCGTCGGATACACCCGTTCCATCCGATACGCCGATTCCCACCAACACGCCGATCCCGTCGGATACGCCGACGCTCACGCCGATCCCATCGGATACGCCGATCCCGACCGCCACGCCGACCTTCACGCTGACGCCGAGCAGCACCCCGATCCCGACCAGCACTCCGATTCCCACTGACACGCCCATCCCGACGGCGACCGCGATTCTGCCGCCGCGCATCATCCCGCCCGACGCGACCGCGACCAAAGTCGGGAAATGAAAACGCCGTAGGGGCACGGCACGCCGTGCCCCTACCAACCAAGACACGACTACGAGAGACGAAAGACGAACGCATGGCATCGCGCAGGAACAAGTATTATTTGGTCAGCCTCGGCTGCTCCAAAAACACGGTGGATTCCGAGAGCATGGCGCAGGTCTTGGCGCAGAACGGCATGAACGGTGTCGGCGACCCGGATAAAGCCGAAGTGCTGATCGTCAACACCTGCGGCTTCATCGACGCCGCCAAGCAGGAATCCATCGCCATGCTGCGCGAACTGGTAGACGGGCGGCGCAGCGGTCAGATGGTGGTCGCTGCCGGATGCCTGTCGCAGCGCTACGGCGCGGATTTGGTGCAGGAAGTGCCGGGGCTAGACGGCGTGATCGGCACGCGGCGCTGGATGGACATCTTCGACTTAGTGGCGCGGCTGCGCGGGCGCAAGCATCCCGAACCGCTCTATCACCTACCGGACGAAGCCAAAGTGGTCGGGCTGGACGAGCGCGGCGTGCTGCGCGCCAGCGTGCAGGGCGCCAGCGCTTACCTCAAGGTGGCGGACGGCTGCCGCCGCCCCTGCGCCTTCTGCGCCATCCCGAAAATCAAAGGCACGATGGTCAGCCGCCCGATGGACTCGATTTTGCGCGAGGCGGCGCAGCTTGAGCGGATGGGCGTCAAGGAACTGATCCTGATCGCGCAGGACACCAGCGACTACGGGCACGATCTGGGTCTGAAGGAGGGCATGGCGCATTTGCTGGACGCGATTGTGGAAGCCGCGCCCGGCATTCGCTGGATTCGGCTGATGTACGCCTACCCCGGCTACGTCACCCCGCGCCTGATCGACACGATGGCGAGTCACCCGCAGATTTTGCACTACCTCGACATCCCGCTTCAGCACGGGCACCGCGACACGCTGCTGCGGATGCGCCGCCCGGCGAAAATCGAGTGGGTGTACGAGACGCTGGCGAATATGCGCCGGGTGATGCCGGATTTGACGGTGCGCACCACCTTCATCGTGGGCTACCCCGGCGAAACCGACGCCGAATTCGAGGGGCTGCTCAAGTTCGTGCGCGATCTGGAGTTCGACCGGGTGGGCGCGTTCCAGTATTCCTACGAGATCGGCACGCCCAGCGCTGCGCTGCCCCATCAGGTGCCGGACGAGATCAAGCAGGCGCGCTACGAGGCGCTGATGGAGCTTCAGCAGGGGATCAGCCTCAAAAAGAATCAGGGCTGGATCGGCAAGCGGATCGAGGTGCTAGTCGAGGGGCACGGCGAAGGCGAGGACGAGAACGGGCAGCCCATCGGCGACCTGCTCAGCTTGGGGCGCAGCTACCGGGACGCGCCGGAGATCGACGGCTACGTGATCGTCGAGGGCGAACTGCCGGTCGGCGAGATCGTGCCGGTGCGGGTCACGGGCGCGACCACCTACGACCTGATCGCCACCGTCGATACCGGCGACCCGATCGTCATTCAGCCGGGCGTGATCTACAGTGAGGGGATGCTCGGTTAAGCATCCCTTCATATCTTAATCTCAACCCGGTTTGTAGGCGACCGCATCGATCTGGATGCGTCCGCCTGCGTCGAGGAAACCCGCCACGATCACGGTGGTGCGCGCCGGATAGCCGTTGGTGAACTGGCGCTTGTACACGTCGTCCATGCGGTCGAACTCGTCCGGGTTCTTGATCAGCACCGTGATCTTCACCACGGCATCCATCGTCGCCCCGGCATGTTCGAGGACGTGCTTCAAATTGCGGAAGCACTCCTCGGTCTGCTGCTCGATGTCGCCCGCCGGATTCGCCGCCTGAAAATTGACGAAAATGAAATCGCCCGCCCGAACGTAGGTCGAAAAGGTGTAGTTCCGGTAGACCGATTTGTCGGGATGCAGGTCTACCTTCTCGATCCCAGCGGTCGCGGACATGATCGACTCCTTGAGCAATCAGGAATGGACGCTGGTCGCGTCGTAATAGCTCTGGAATAGCGCCGCGTCTTCGGGCAAGCCAAAGCCGTTGCGCCGCCGGATCGCCAGCAGGTCTTCGACGTTCTGCTGAGAGAGCGGACGCACGCCGCCCAACTGCTCCGCCTTGTACACCACCTCGGCGAAGTGTTCCAGCACTTCCAAGCGTAGATACGCCGTCCACACGTCAGCGCCAACCGTCAGCGAGCCGTGATGCGAGAGCATCACCGCGTCGTGGTTGGTGATCAACTCGCGGATCGAGTTCGCGGTCTTCTTCGCCGCAGGGAGTGGCGTAAGGCGCAGTCGGCACCAAGCCGAGCAGGATCACCACTTCGGCGAGCAGCGCCCGCTCCAAGCTGATCCCGGCGACCGTCAGCGCGACGGCGGTGGACGGATGCGCGTGAACCACGCCGTTCACGTCCGGTCGCTGGCGGTAGCATTCCAGATGCATGAGGATTTCAGAGGTGGGGTGCAGATTGCGGTTGGCTTCGGTCGGCACGCCGATTTTTACACCCTGCATG
Organism: uncultured Chloroflexia bacterium; assembly: GCA_963814185.1. Taxonomy (GTDB): domain Bacteria; phylum Chloroflexota; class Anaerolineae; order Aggregatilineales; family Phototrophicaceae; genus Flexifilum. The sequence goes on from CAWFCF010000006.1 coordinate 160,268, forward strand.
TCCACCACGATCAACTGGTCGGGGGTCATACGCCCTTTCGCCAGCCCGCTGGGAGTGCAGAGGATGTGGTCTTCGTCCAGCCGCACGCTGATGTTGCCGCTGGTCGCGTCGATGTAGTTGTACTGGCGCATCAACCGCCCGATTTCGCAGATTTGATCGCGCAGTTGAGCTTCATAAGCAGAGGGTTTCATGGCTCACCAAGTTTCGATTGCTTTCGTTATACGTTCATTGGAACACGAGACGAGCCGGAAATCAAGTGAGCTATTTCACAAAGTTTCGGTGCTTTCCCCTTTGCGCGCCGTCAGGGTCACGTCCACGTCAGTCAGGAAAGCCATCGCCTGCTGCATGGTGGGATACATCCGCAGCCGGAGTCGGGCAATTTGGAAGATCATGGACGCGAGGAAACGCATAATCGGGTTTTCGGTGACGACCACCATCCAGCCGACCTTGTCCGGGGCGGTTTTGCGCATGGCGCTGAGGATGTCACGCAGCGGAGGATAGCGCTCGACTTTGGTCAAATCGGCGATGATGTGGACGGGGGACGTGCCTTCCTCGATGATCATTTTGGTGACCTCTTCATTGAAGCGCACCAACTCCTCGACGGTGATAACGCCGAACGCGGTCTCAAGGATCAGCCGATCCTTGACTTTCCATTCGATGCTGTAGGGCATTACGCTGCTCCGCACGACTATAGGATATTCAATATTCTAAGTCGGCTCAGCGCAGATCAGACGTAAGAATACCCGGCGCGGCTCACTCTCTACGCCGACAAAGGTCGAGGATGGGTTAAAATGACGGTATAGTGTCACACTGAGGAATAGACTTATGGCTGCTCAAAGTCGTTATCGAAAAATACTGGTTCCGCTGGATGGATCGGGCTGGGCGCAGCGAGCCGTCCCCCACGCGGTCGATCTCGCCCGCAGCAACGGCGCCGAACTGATCCTGCTGCACGCCTTCGTACCCTCCACCCGCGCCTACGCCGATCAATTGGCGCTGGCGGCGGGTCAGGACGCGCAGACGCAGGTCGCCCGCGAGCAGATGAAGCAGTATTTGATCGGTCTGCGCACCGAACTGCGCAATGAGAACGTGAACGTCCGCACCCACTTCAGCGAAGGCGGGAACGTCTCGCATTTGATCTGTGATTATATCCGGCGGGAAGGCATCGATCTGGTGGTCATGAGCACGCACGGGCATACCGGGCTGGCGCGGCTGCTGTTCGGCAGCGTCGCGCGGGACGTGATGGAGTGCATCGACGTGCCGGTGCTGCTGGTTCAGCCGAACAAGGAGTAAAGCAGCAAGCGGTCAGCAAAAAGATGCGCTCACGGATTCTTGGTAGGGGCGCATCCGTGTGTGCGCCCTCTGTAGGGCAGACCCATGGGTCTGCCCTACAGAGGGCGGCGTATGGAGATTCGCTATAGGGGCACCCTAGATTACGGGTGTTATCTAGCTGAGCGCAAAGCGCCGACCACCGACCGCCTGAAACGGCGGCTGGCGGTCGCTGACCGCCTGCTTGATCAACTCGACCGCATCGCGGGCGGCGGTCTGCTCGTCGGGCGAGAGCTTCAGGGCGTCGAACTCGTCGCCGTCCAGCAGCGTGAGCGTGCCGTCGGGTGCGATGAACACGTCCAGTGCCAGATCGTCAGCGCGAATCGTATCGGCGGTGATGATCGCCGGGCGGGTGACGTTGCAGTACCAGCCCTTCAGATGCCCGTCGTCCACGTCGTGAAGCTCGAACACGTTGTACCAGCGGTCGCTGTAGTGCCACTCGATGAACAGGTCGCCGCGCCGGAACACCACGTAGCCGACGTTCTTGTCGTCGTGGTTGAAGGGCGCGCGCACGCAGACCCACGCCGCGCCGCGCGCCAGCACCTCGCCGTGATATTCGACGACTTTCTCGCCCCGGTGGTTCTGCTTGATCAGGGTGATCGGTGAGTTGGTCATCATGCGCGCCCTAGAGTGTGAACGATCAGCAGCACGCCCTCGCGCACGCGGATCGCCGCCTGCGCCGCCGTCATCAGGTTGCTGACGCCGCGCGCCGGACCGAAATACAGGTCTTCGTTGTGGAGCGGATAGTACAGGTTCTCGGTGCTGATCCCGCGCACGGTTCCGTTGAGCGGGATCAGCGAGATAGTGTCGCCCACCGCGCCGCTGATCTCGACCGTGCCGGGTCGCGCCAGCCACGTCTCCTGAACCCCTGCGACCAGCTTCACGTCGCGCCCTTCCAGAACCGGAAGCGCCAGCAGATAAATGTTGCTGATCGCCTGATCCAGCCGCCCGCCGGTCGCGCCGAGGATGCGCAGCCAATCCGCGCCCTGCCCCGCCGCCCAGATCAACGCCAGTTCGAGGTCGGTTTCGTCTTTTTCGGCGGGATGGCGGATCAGGGTCGCGTGCTGCGCTTCCAGCGCCGCCAGCTCGTCGGGCGAGAGCGAGTCCATGTCGCCGATCACGGTCTGCACCGCGCGGCGATAGTGCGCGGCAACCCGCACGCCGCCGTCCGCCGCGACCATCAGCGCATCCCCCGCCTGATCGAGCGCGCGCTGCACCATCGCGCCGTCCTCGACCGCGCCGTTGGCAAAGATCAAGGCTTTCATGAGGCGCGGGAAAGGTCAAAAGTTAAGAGTTGAAAGGTGGTGCTAAATGGCGGCAGCGCGGTAAACCGATCTGGTGTAGGGGCTTGGCGGCGCCATGCCCCTATCTGATAAATTGAATTCTTGGCGTACAAAATCATTCTGGCTGTAACCCTTTTAACTTTCGACTTTTCACTTTCAACCGTCTTTGTCCTCACCGCGTCCGGCGACGCCAGCGCTCCTTGATTTCCAGCTTGCTGATGTCGGGCGCGTCCAGAAACTCGGTCGCCAGCCGGGGGAAGCGATCATCTTCCAGCATCGGAAAGTGGCGGACGTTGGGCAGCAGAATCGGCAGCAGCAGATGTTCCTTGTCGAGCGTGATGTAGTTGAGGATGTCCTCGCTCGGCTGCGGGATCAGCGGGTCGTCGCTGCCGTGAACCACCAGAATCGGGATGCTCAGCAGCCGCAGCGTATCCAGCATCCGACCGGAGTTCGAAGCTATCGACCGAGTTTTTCAGCACCGCCGGATCGATCTTGGCGAGATCGACGCTCAGCTTTTCGTAGTTGGTTTCGGAGCGGCGGAAGCACTTCGCCAGCAGTGCGTCGGGCGAGTCCATCAGCGGCAGCAGCGGATTGTGATTGGACGCGGCTGGCTCGGCGATGGTTTCGAGTTCCTTCGGTAGACCGCGCGCCCGCGCCGCCTCGATCATCGCGGCGCGCATGGCGGCGCTGGCGCTCATGACGGTGGGCGCGTCGGCGTCCGGGTCTTCATCCAGCAGCGGGAGGGTCAGGCGCGGCTGCAAGAGCTTGCGCGCCACCGGAACCCGATGCTCCAAGTCGCCGGGGTCGAACAGCGGCGCGTCGGCGAGCAGCAGGCGCGGGATGCGGTCCGCGTAGCGGCGGGCGTACTCGGCGGCGATCAGCGCGCCCAAGCCGTGCCCCATCAGCGCGGCTTTGGGGATGCCCAGTTCGCGCATGAAGTCGTCTACCAGCGCGATCTGGTGTTCCAGCGAGTAGTGGGTGGGGTCTTTGGCGGAATCGCCGAAGCCGTACAAGTCCAGCGCGTAAACGCGGTACTTGTTTTGCAGAAGCTGCATGGTCGGAATCCAGTAGCGCCACGAGCCGACCCAACCATGCACGAGGATCACCGGGCGACCGCGCCCCAGCACCTCGTAGTGAATCAAGTTCCCGCCGGTGTTGATAGCGCTCACGCTAGACGCCGTTCTTGAGAATTTCGCCGACTTTGCGGGTCAGTTCGTCCGGCGAGAACGGCTTGAGGATGTACGCCGCCGCCCCGACTTCCATGCCGGTCTGGATTTCTTCGTCCTGCCCCTTCGCGGAGAGGAACACCACTGGAGTCGCCTTGAAGTCATCGATCTGCTTGATCTGGCGGCAGGCTTCGTAGCCGGTCATGCGCGGCATCCGCACGTCCATCATGATCAAATCGGGCTTGGAGCCGTTTTCCAGCGCTTGATTAGCTTTCTCGACCGCCTCCGCGCCGTTCGCCGCCAGCGTGACCGTATGCCCGGCGAACATCAGGGTAAAGTTGATTAACTCTCGAATGTCGCGCTCGTCCTCCGCGACCAGAATATGCGCCATGCCTTACCCTTCGACCGTTGTCTGTTCAATCGGGACGCTTTCGGGACCCGCTATCGGCAGCGACACGAAGAAGGTCGTGCCTTTGTTCTCCTCGGATTCGAACCACACTTCGCCGTCGTGCATCTCCACCAGCGTCTTGACAATCGACAAGCCCAGCCCGGTCCCGGCGACTTCCATCACCAGCGCGTGTTCTTCGTAGCGCTCGAAGCGGTTCCAGATGCGCGACTTGAACTCCTCCGGGATGCCGATGCCGTTGTCCTTCACCGCGATCAGGATGTCGTGATCGTTCCGCGCGTGAGCGGCGATCTCGATCTGCCCGCCGGGATAGGTGTAGCTGAAGGCGTTATCCACCAAGTTGCTGACGATCTGCACCAGCTTGAGGTGATCCGCCTTGATGGTAGGCAAATCCGGGTCGATGTCGGTGGTGATGGCGAGGTTCTTGGCTTCAAAGGTGGGGCGCGCCTGCAAGCTGGTGATCACTTGACCCACCACCTCGCCCGCCTGCACGTCTTCCAGCTTGAGCCGATCCCGCCCGGAGTCGATGCGGGAAATATTCAGCAGGTCGTTGACCAGAATGGCGAGCCGGTCGGCATTGTTCTTGATGGTGCCGAGGAAATTCTTCTGTAAATCGCTGACTTCGCCCGCCTGCCCGCCGATCATCAGGTCGGCGTAGCCCTTGATGCTGGTCATGGGCGTGCGCAGCTCGTGCGACACGTTGGAAATGAATTCGGACTTCATGCGATCCACTTCCACGTCGCGGGTCACGTCGCGGAACACCGACACCGTGCCGAGGAACTGATCCCCGGTGTACACGGGCGAGGCGTGGACACTGACCACCCGGCTGCCCACTTCGAGCCGGTCGATCAGCAGCTCGGACTGACCGTCGTGGCGCGGACTCATCACCCACGCATCCAGCGCCGTCACCCACTGCGCCGTGCCGCCGTAAGTCCCGGCGATGCGCGAGAGCGGCTGACCGAGCGCGTATTCGCGCGGCAAGCCGAGAATCTGCTCGGCGGCGCCGTTGAACAGGATACAAACGCCGTTGGAGTCCGCCAGCATCACGCCGTCGGCGATGCCTTCGAGGATTGCCGAGTTCTTCCCGGCTTCCTCCTGCTCGGTACGCAGCAGAACCGCCATGCGCTCGTTCTGCTCGCGGATCAGGTTATACAGGTCGGCATTGTTGACTGCCGCCGCCACCTGATTGGCTGCCGCGATCACGAGCTTGAGCTGCGGGTCGGTGAACTGAGCGGTTTCGCGCCCCAAGAACACCATTACGCCCAGCACGTCCTCGTTGGTTTCCAGCACTACGCCGACCGCGCTGCGCCAGCCGGGAGTCTGCCAGTAATCGGTCTCGTTCAGATCGTCCACCAGCACCGAGCGCTCGCGTCCCAGCAGCCAGTTGCCCAGCGCTTCCGCCGGGTGCGTGGAGATTCTTCCTCGTGACCGTTGCCATTGGTGAGGCGGCTGGGGCTGTAGACCGAGCGGCTGTAAAGCTGGTCGGTGCGCCCGTCGATCAGCATCACCACGCCCTCGTCGGCGTTGATAGTGCGCGAGACCATCTCCAGCGCGCGCGCCAGCACCCGGTCGGTGTCCAGTGTCCGCCCCAACTCCGCCGTGATCTGATACAGCGAGTTCAGGCGGTCGCGTTCTTCCTGAAGTTCCTGCGTGCGCTCCTCGACGCGCTGGTTGAGTTCGGCGGCGAAGTTGCGGACGCGCTCGAACAGTTGGGCGTTCTGAAGGGTCGCGCCCAGTTGCGCGGCGATGGTGGTCAAAATACGGTGATCGTTCAGCCCGAACGGGCGGGTCTGCTTGGTATCGCGCACCGCCAGCACCCCCGCGACCTGATCGCCCGCCATCAGCGGCACGCCCAGAAAACGGGCGGAGTCCACGTCGCTGACGATGCCGAGGTTGCGCCGCACTTCCGCCGCGCTGGGATTGTCGCCGCCCATCGCCACCGGACGATGAGAGCGGATCACGAACGAGAATTCGTCGCTGCCCAGTCGTCGCGGCGGGATTTCGATGTCCTCGCCGCTCTTGAGCGCCAGCGGGAACGTGATCTGCTCCTTGTCCGGGTTGTAGAGCGCGACGTAGATTTCCTCGGCATCAGTCAGGCTGGGAATCTGCTCGCGGACGATGTGGATCATGTCGCCGATGTCCATGGTCGAGGAAATGGTGCGGCTGATGTCGTTGATGACCAGCGACTGCTCGACCAGCGCGGCGGTCTGGGTGGAGAGGCGGGCGTTCTCGATGGCGGTCGCCGCCTGCGCGCCCAACGCCTGCGCCATGCGAGTCTCGCGGTGGGTGAAAGTGCGCAACTGCGACTGAAGCTCAAATTGCAGCAGCCCAATCGACTGATCGCGCACGATCAGCGGCACCAGCATCCGCGAGCTTTCGCCGCTGTCGATCATCTCAAGGCATTCTTTCGAGTCGGCGTCGGGGTCGTCGCGGCGAATGACGATGATCTGCCCTTCGCGCAGCGCCCGGCTCTTGGCGGGATACTCGTGCAGGTCGTAGCTGGTGCCGGTGGGTGTGATCCGGTTGCGGTCGCCCTGACGGTTGAGGTCAAGCTCCACCGTGAGCGCTTCCTCGACGTTGTCGTAGAGCATCAGCACGCCGTCGTCCATGTCCAGCGCTTGCAGCGCCAAGCGAACCACGCTGTTGAACACCTCGTCCAAGTCCAGCGTATACGAGGTCGCCTGCGCCGCTTCCAGCAGGGTTTCCAGCTCGCGGGTGCGCACCAGCGTTTGTTCGAGCAGGTTGGCGTTCAGCACCGCAATCGCCGACTGGTTGGCGATGATGGTCGAAAGCTCGGTCTTTTCCGGGTCGAAGTGGTGGGGCGCATGATAGACTTCCAGTTCCAGCGCGCCGCTCACCTGCCCGCCGACCGTCAGCGGCAGCACCGCGTAAGCGCTGAAGCTCTGGTTGCGGATTTCGTCCATCACCGCGTCGTCGTCGTCGTAAGCCGATACGTCGTCGATCACCAGCGGGCGCGCCGAGCGCATGACGTAATCCAGCACCGCGCTGCCGCGCAGGTCGATCACGTTGGTGGGCGGGAAGTCGCCGCGCGGATATTCCACCACCACGCGGGCGGCATTGGTCTCGCGCTCGAAGATGTAGCCCCGCCCGCGATCAATCCGCAAAAGCTGCCCGATTTCGCGCAGCGCGATCTCCATGATGTTTTCGGTGTCGAGCGACTGCGCCAGCGCAATCGAGATGCGGTTGAGCAGGCTCAGGCGTTCGGTGCGGGCGCGCGCTTCCTCGAACAGATCGGCGTTTGCCAGCGCCACCGCCACCTGATTGGCGAACGCGAATGCCGCCTGCTCCGCCTGCTGATCGTAGAAGTTGGCTTCGCGCTTGCCCAGCGCGATCAAGCCGCGCACTTCGCGCTGGCGCACCAGCGGCGCGCCGATCCAGCTTCCGATCTTCTGGTCGGCAGCGATTTCTGTGCCGAGCAGATCGTCGGAGGCGACCGCGCGGCGCGCATCGATCAACTGGCGAAGCTGCTCGTGCGCGACAATCGACAGCCGAACCTCGCCCTCGCCCGGATCGAAGCCGCGCGAGGCTTCCAGCACTAGATCATCGCCCTCACGCCGCCACAGGCTCATCACGTCGTAGCTGATCACCCGCTGCATCTCGTCCAGCGCCAGCGCGATCACGTCGTCGCGCTCCAGCGCGGCGGTGATGCGGCTGGAGACTTCGGTCAGCGCGGCAAGCTGGTTCGCGCGGGCGGCAATGTCCCGCTCCAAGCGGGTGCGCTCGCTCACGTCGTCGATCAGCAGCACCACACCGCGCACGCGGTCGGCGGAGCGCAGCGGGTACAGGTAGAAATTCTGCATCCGCGTCTGATCGGAATCGGTGACTTTCTGGTTGAGGAGTTCCTGCGGCTTGCTCTCGTTCAGCACCGCCGCGACCGTATCCTCCAACAGCGGGCGCAGCGCCGGGCGGTAGTCGAACAGGATTTGATGCGCCGCGTCAGTCCAGCCCAGATGCCGCTTCATGAAGTCGTTGACCGTGATGATCCGCTGGGCGTTATCCAGCACGATGATGCCCTGCTGGATCGATTCCACCACCAACTCGTTGAACAGGCGCAGGTTCACGGCTTGGTTGAACAGGTGCGCGTTCTGGATGGCGACCGCCGAGAGGTTGCCGATGCGCTTGATCAACGGGCGGAACTCGTCGAAGCCGAAGGCGCGGCTCAGGTCGCTGCCGAGATGCATCGCGCCGAGGCAGATGCCGCCGGTGATCAGCGGGACCACCAGCGAGGTACGCTCGCCGATGGCGCGCCACGAGCGCAGGTCGTCGTATTCGATTTCGGCTTGGGGATCGTCGCCGTAATAGAGGAAGTCCTCTCCGGTTTCAAAGGTGCGCGCCAGCGCGCTCCGCTCCAACGTCACCCGATGTTCCTGCTGAATCACCAGCGAACTATCGGCTTTAACCGTCACGAGCAGCATGTCGAAGCCCTGCTGCTCGGTTTCCAGCAGGATGACGGTCATGCGCATGAAGGGCAGCAGCCGCAGCACGCCGTGCGCCACCGATTCGATGATCTCGTTCACGTCGAGGGTGCTGGCAATCGCCTCCATCACTTCGTTGATCCGCGCTTCCTGCTCGGCGCTGCGGACGGTGGTCATGTACAGGCGGGTGTTTTCCAGCGTCGCCGCCGCCTGATGCGCGAAGATTTCCAGAATCTCGACCGTGTTCCGGTCGGGGCGGTGTCCGTCGTAGGGGCGATCCAGACTCATCAAGCCGAGCAGGTTGCCGCCCGCGCCCATCAGCGGGACGATCAGCATGTCGCCGTCGTACCAGTCGTCGCGGGCGGTGGGGTGCATGGTGCGGGTGACGGCGCGCCCGGTGCTGATGGCTTCCAGCCCATCCACGTACCACTGCGCCGCCTGCTGGAAGGGCAGGAAATACGACTCGCTGATGCGGAAGCTGTCTTTCTCGAACAGCTTCTCCAGCGATTTGATCGGCAGGATGTATTTCTTGCTGTCCTCGAAGGCGTCAATCGGCAGACCGGCTTGCGCGATGCGGCGCAGAACCCCCGCTTCCTCGTCCACCATCAGCAGCATCACGATGTCGAAGCCGATGCTCTGCTGCACGCTGAAGGCAATCGCCTCCAAAATCGACACGGTATCGACGGTGGTCTGGAGCATCTGCCCCAATTCGAAGATGTGGTTCAACTGCTCGACCCGGCGGCGGAGGCGGTCGCTGCGCTCCTGATTTTCGATGTAGCGCAGGCTGTTGCCGTAGCTGAGCGAGGCTTTCGCCGCCAGCGTCATCAGGAAGGTGGCGGCGCGGTCGTCAAAGTGGAACGGGTCGCTGTGATACAGGTGGAACACGCCCACCACGCGATCCTCGTAGATGAAAGACGCGGCGACCGCCGAGCGCGCGCTGCTGGGCAGCGGCTTGAATTCTTGCTGCTGGTAGTCCTCGACGATCACCGGGTCGGTGCCCTGACCCACCGCCGTGAGTTCGATGTCCGCCAGCGACGTGGCTTTGCGCTCGGTCGCCTGACGGTCGCCGATGCGCCGCTCGACGCGCGGCTGATCCGGGCTGCTCCATTCGGCGGGCGGCAGCAGCAGCACAATCGTGCTGCCGGTCGCGTCGGTCGCCTGCGTCGCTTCCTGCCGGATCACGTCCAGCACGTGGTCGAAGTCCAGCGTGGCAGCCAGTTCGTTGCTCACGCGGGAAATGGCGTCGAGTTCCTGAAGGCGGCGGCGGAGGTTCTGCCCGGTGGCTTCGTGCAGGCGCACGCGGTCGAGCGCGGCGGCGATGTGGATGGCAATCGCTTGCAGGTTGCGGATGTCGTCGTCGTCGTAGGGCGGCTCGGCGCGGTTGAACACGCCCATCTCGCCCAGCGATTGATCGCCCACCACCAGCGGCACCATCACTACGTCGGTGATGCCCATCGCTTCGGCGGCGGCGCGGTAATCGGGCAGGGTGCGCGGATCGCTCAGCACCTCGTTACTCAAAAACGGGCGGCGGGAAATGGCGACGCTCTGCTCGTAGCCCTCGCTGTAGGCATCCATCACGAAGGGGGTTCCCGGCGGCACGCCGTAGTTGTAGCGCGGCGAGTTCACCAGATTTCCGGTTTGCGCGTCCAGCACGTTGACGAACGCCGCCGGGCTGTTGGTCAGGCGGCAGATTTCGCGCAGCGCTGGCAGGAAATCGTCGGCTCCGGTCATGACCGCGCCCGCGTATTCAGCCACTCGGCGCAGCCCTTCCGATTCTTCCGCGTGCTCCTGAACCTCGCGCAGCAGGCGGGCATTGTCGATCATGCCGCCGATTTGCGCCGCGAAGATCAGCAGCAGGCGGGCGTCATTGTCGTTGAAGTCGTCGCCGCTGCGCTTATTGGCGACCTGCACCACGCCCAACCGATGACCGCCGGACGCCATCACCGCCAGCAGCGTCTTTTCGACGCCTGCCAGCCCCGCGAAATCGGCTAAGCCCGCGCCGTAGATCACCTTGTCGGTGGCGGCGCTGTTGGTGTACCAGTAGTCCTCGTTCTCCCAGATGTCGGTCATGGCGCTGCCCGGCGTCAGCGTGATCACGTAATGCTGGATCAAGCTGTCGTCCAGACCGTAAAACGGCTTCTGCGCCACCAGCCGCCGATTGGCTTCGTCGTAGAGCAAAATGCCGCAGCGGGTGATGTTCATCAGGCGGGCGATGCGCTCGTTGATGTCCATGTAGAATTCGTCAGAATGGCTGATCGCGCCGAACGCCTGCGTGATCTCCTGCAAGCCGCTCATTTCGGTGTCGTGAATCTGCTCGCGCTCGGCGAGGCGCAGGTCTTCCACCGCAATCGCCGCCTGCGCCGAAAGCAGGCGCAGATTTTGCACGTCCTGCGGGCTGAATCCGCCCACCGAGCGCTTATTGCTCACCTGAATCATGCCGATGCGCCGGGTGCCGACTTGCAGCGGCATCAGCAGCGTGTCTTTCAGCCCGGCGGCGTTGACCAGCAGCGTCAACTGCATGGCTTCCGCCAGCGGCTCGTCGGCGAGGTCGCTGGAAATCCAGTACTCCTCGTTCTGCCAGATGCGGTAGGCGTCGCTGCTTTCAGGCACCGGGATGGCGAAGCTGCGCACCACCTGCACCGGAAGCCCGTAAAACGGCGGCTGCGCCACTAGCGCCTTACGCAGATCGTCGTAGAGCAGCACGCCGCAGACTTCGGCATCCAGCAGCCGGGCGATGCGCTCGCTCAGCACCGCGAACACCTGATCCGGGTTTTGCTGGTCGATCACCTGCTGCACGCTGGCGAGGTCCTCGATGCGTCGGGCTTGATCGGTGTACAACTGGGCGTTGTAAATGGCGGTCGTGACCTGCTTGGAAATGGCTTGCAGCAGCGCCAGATCGGTCTGGGCAAAGGGCTTGGCGCTGGCGAATTCCAGCGTGCCCACGAAATGATCGCCCGTAATCAGCGGGACGCCGACGTAGCTGTGGAACAACTCGCTCTGGAGCTTGGGGCGCACCGCCGAAGCGTCGTCCGCGTCGGCGACCAGCACCGGCTGGCGTGTCCGCGCGATCCAGCCGCTGATGCCCTCGCCGTAAGCATAGACGCCGCCGACTTCCGCCAGCGCCAGCACGTAAGCCACGTCGCCCATCCAGCCGCGCGGACGCAGCACCCGCGGGGTTTCATCCCACAGGCAGATTTCGCCCGCGTCCGCCGGAAGCTCCCGGCTGACAATCGTGAGCAGCGCTTGCAATACCGGTTCGATACCCAAGCTGGCGTTGACGGTTTCGCCAATCTCGTTGACGATGCGAATCGCCCGCCCCAGATCGAGCGCGTCGGAGCCGCTGGAAAGCTCGCGCAGAATCACCACCATGCGCCCCGATGGAATCCGGCGCGAACTGGCTTCGACCCAACGCTTGCCCAGTTGGAACGAGGCTTGCCCCTCGTGCGTAAACAGGTCGAGGAAGGTATCCACTGGCTCGGCGGCCCGGGCAATCGTTTCCAGATCGGGATTTTCGACGCCGACCCAGCGCCGAACGGTATCGTTGGTGATCAGCAGCTTGCCCTGATCGCTGGCGACGATCACCGCATTGTTGGCGGTGACGCCGGGCAGCACCAGATCATCGCCGCTGAGCGCGCTTTCCGGTTCGGCGAGGCGCTGGCGCTGGTACGACCACAGAAACAGCCACACCAGAATGACCACCGCGCCCGCAAAAAGGATGATTGCCAGTTCCATAAGCCGTGATCCCGTAACTGAGCGTTACCAGGACGTGAGAAGATTGGCGCTGCTGCTGTCCTGCCCGCTGACTCCGCGTCGGCGGTCTTCGGCAGCCAGTTCCGTGACTTCGCGTATGTCGGAAAACTGCTGGGTTCGGGTCGAAACCGATCCCGCCGAAAGCGTCATCAGCGGCACCTGCCGCTCGCCATAGACGCTGTCCGGCACGAGGATGTAACCGCGCTCGCGGTCGATAAACGAATAATGCTGCTTGATCTTGTCTTTGAAGGCGTCGATCAGGTGGTTCTTGAGCCGTTCGGGGTCGTCGTCGTGGGTGATGATGATGAAGTTGTCGCGCCCCGGATGCCCGGCATAGTCGTCGGGCGTGCCTACGTCGTCAATGACTTCGCCCATCAGCACCGCCATGAAGCGGATCACCTCGTCGCCCGCGACGAAGCCGTACACGTCGGTGAAGGCGTCGAACTGGTTGATCTTGAGGTCAAGATAGGTCCAGTTGCCCTCGCTGTGCATCAGCGTGCGTAAGTGATCCTCGATCAAGCGTCCGGTGGGGAGATTGGACTTCGAGTCGATTTGAGTCTGGCGGTTGGCGGCGGTGATGGCGTTCTGCACCCTCAGCTTGAGTTCCTCGATGTCGAACGGCTTGGTCACGTAGTCGTCCGCGCCCAGTTCCAAGCCCTGAATTTTGTCGCTGCGCTCGTCCTTCTGGGTCAGAAAGATGATCGGGATGTGGCTGGTGCGGGTGGTGGTGCGCAGCTCGCGGCACACGTCATAGCCGTTCATGTCCGGCAGCATGATGTCCAGCACGATCAGGTTGGGTAGCTGCTTGCGGGTCATGGTCAGCGCCTCACCGCCGCGCGGCGCGACCTGCACCTCGTAGCCCTGCCCGCTGAAGTAAATTCGCAGCATATTAGAAATGTCAAAGTCGTCTTCGACGACCAGAATGCGCCCCTTAGTCATGCCTGCCCCTTACCGTCGGGTAAACCCCTAGACTTTACTATACAGGCGAAACTGGCTGCTCGCCAGCACGCCGATATGGTTTGTATTTTGAATCAGTATACCGCCGAATAGCGGCAGGCAAGTGTAAATTATTAGACGCGCCCCGTGATACAATCAAATCAGGAAATCAGGGTAGGGAGTGCGTGATGGCTGTGCAAAAGACTGGCGTCTCCGCCGACGAGTTCGAGCGCTTCGTCATGCTGCCGGAGAACCGCGAGCGATCATTTGAGCTTATCGGAGGCGAGGTGGTCGAAGTGGTATCGAACGGAAAATCATCTGCGCTTGGCTCTCGTATGAATGTCCTCGTGGGAGGATTCGTGCTTCAACATCATCTCGGATTTACAACAGGCGCTGATGGCGGCTACCAGATCGAAGGTGAGCGCTACATTCCCGATTTCGCCTTCGTGTCCAAAGCGAAACAGTCCGCCCCCACCTCTGACGCCTATAACTCGGTTCCGCCCGATCTGGCGGTGGAAGTGTTGTCGCCGTCGAACACGCCCGACGAGATCGCCATCAAGGAGGATAACTATCTGCGCGCGGGCGTGGTCGCGTGGGTGGTCAACGCCGACGCGCAGCGGGTGACGATTTACCGCCCGGACGCGCCGCCCAAGACCTTCGGCATCAACGACACGCTGGACGGCGGTGACTTGCTGCCGGGTTTCACGCTGCCCGTAAAAGACATTTTCGCGGAGTAATCATGGAAGAATTTGCGGACGATATAACGCCAGAGGATTTAGAAGTGATTGATAGGGTTCTCGGAGATGCCCTTCTCCCTGACGGAAGCATCGACTTTGCAAAGCTAGATGCCAAATGGGAAATCACCGACCTCGATGAATGGGAACATAGCTTTGAAAGTAACTCAGACTAACTACGCCCACGCCCGGCGATTCCGCGCCGCTTTCTCGCGTACTAGCGCGATCTGTTCATCGGTCACCGGCTGCTCAAAGGAGCGGAAGCCGGACAGTCTAAAGCCGTGCCGCCCCGCCAGCGCCTCGATCTGGTTGACCTGCGCGACCGTGATCTCTTTGCCGATAGTGTAATCCTCGTAACGTCCGTCCAGCGCCAGCGCCATGGTCTCCGCCATGCACGCATACGCTTTGCGCGGCGGAAAGCCGAAGTCGAAGTGAAAATCCGGCTCGCCCGGCACTTCCACCATGCCGCCCTCGATCACCAGCACGTCGTCGCGCTCAGCCGCCACCCGCTTCGAAACGTCACGCGGGCGCGCCACGTCGCAGACCACCGCGCCCGGCTTGAGGTGCTGCGGCTCGATCACCGCGTGGACGGCGCTGGTCACCGCGAGGATCAAATCAGCCCCGTAAATAGCGCTGATCTCGGTGCTGGCGCTGACCCGCGCGCCCTGCCCTTCACACTGATCGCGCAGGGCCTCCAGCGGCTCGATCTGCCGCCCGACCAGCACCAGCTCCGCGCTCTCGCCCGCCAGCAGCAGCGCGCAGGTGCGCCCAATCGCCCCGGTCGCGCCGACCACCGCGACCGTCGATTCGCGCATCGGCAGTTCCATCACGCGGGCAGCTTCGCGGATCGCCTCGACCGCCATCGCCACCGTGTAGCTGTCGCCCGTCGTCACCGGGATGTCCAGCCGCTCGGCGATGGTCTTGCCTGCATCGCCGACCACCGAGGTGAACGCGCCTAGTCCGAGGATTTTCGCGCCCAGTTCCTCCGCCATGTGCCCGCAGGCGACGATCTTCTTGTAGACCGTCTCGACCGGGAGCGCCATCATGGTCGGCGGCGTAAACGGGCAGGCGATCAGCCAACCGCGCAGGTCGCGCCCGGTCGCCGCCGAGCGAATCCCATTGACTTCGGAGAGATACACCGGCGGGAAGTAGCGCGAGAAAAAGTTGATCTGCGGCTCGGTGAGGATTTTGCCGAGCAGCGGAAATTTGCGCGACACGTCTTTCTTGATCTGGATCGGATGGATGATGAAGGCGAACGTATCGTCGCTCATGACCTAGCCTCGTGACCAGTTTTCTACGATCAGTGTAACCCAAATGCCAGCAGCGACGTATTGAGGGATGTAGAGTAAGCATGAGGGGACGACCAATTATGACTGCCGCTGTTGCGACCCAGAAATCCATCCATCCGCTCCGGGTTCGAGATTTTCGTATGCTCTGGATCGGCGGGAGCATTTCCTTATTAGGCGATCAGTTTTACATGATCGCGCTGCCGTGGCTGGTGCTTCAGCTCACCGGGAGCGCGTTAGCGTTGGGGACGGTGATGGCACTGGAGAGCGTCCCGCGCGCCCTGCTGATGCTGTTGGGCGGCGCGCTGGTGGATCGCTTGTCGCCGCGTCTGGTCATGTTCGCCTCCAACTTCGCGCGAATGCTGCTGGTCGGCGTGCTGGCGCTGATCGTGCTGACGGGCGGCATTCAATTGTGGATGCTCTACCTGCTGGCGCTGGCGCTCGGAACCGCTGACGCCTTCTTCTTCCCGGCGGAGAGCGCGATTGTCCCGGCGGTGCTGGAAAGCGATCAGCTTGAAATGGGCAACACCCTGATGCAGGGCATGAACATGCTGAGCATGTTCGTTGGTCCGGTGCTGGCGGGCATCGTGATCGCGGTGCTGGCGGGATCGCAGACCGGGAGCAGCACGCCGGGCACCGAAGGCATCGGCGTCGCCTTCGCGCTGGATGCGCTCTCGTTCCTCGCCTCGCTGATCGCGCTGTGGACGATCCGCGCGCCCAAAGCAACCTCAGCAGCCAGCGACGAGCATAACGTGATCAAAGCTATCAAGGAAGGCATGTCCTTCGTCTGGAACAGCGCCGTGCTGCGGATGGTCTTCATCCTCGTGGTCGCCATCAATTTCTTCGTCACCGGCCCGTTTCAGGTCGGCATCCCGGTGCTGGCGGATCGCAATTTCACCGAAGGCGCAGCGGCATTCGGCATCTTGATGTCGGCTTACGGCGGTGGCGCGCTGGTGGGGATTCTGCTGGCGGGCGTGCTGCCCAAGCCCAAGCCGACCCGCTTCGGCACGGTGCTGCTGCTGGTGACCGCCCTGCTGGGCATCGGCATGATCGTCCTGCCTTTTAGCGAGACCACGCCGATTGCGGCGCTGATCAATCTGGCGATGGGCACCACTATGGGCTACGTCAACATCCACATGATGACGTGGATGCAGCGGCGCATCCCGGATCAATTGATGGGGCGCGTGATGAGCCTGCTTATGTTCGCCTCGATGGGCATCGCCCCGGTGTCGAGCGCGCTGGCGGGCGTCATCCTGAACGTCAACCTCAGCCTGCTGTTCGTGGGCGCCGGGCTGCTGATGTCGCTGGTCACGCTCTACGCCACCACCAAGCCGACCGTCCGGCAGATGGGGCTGGAAGTCGCCGAAAGCGAGAAGAAGGCGTCCATCGCCGAAATTCTGCGCGAGACCGGCGAGCTGCCGACCATCCGCAGCACGGCATCCATGCCCGCCATTCGGCTGTAAAAAGAAGTGCTGAGTGCTGAGTAAAAACAAGAACCGAGCGGTTCCGTCCAATACGAACCGCTCGGTTTTCCTGTAGGGGCACGACATGTCGTGCCCTTTTCCGTTGTCTCGACGCGGAGTGCTCTGCGCTCGCTTTTACCACGTATCCCAACTGGCTTCTTCTTCGGGGGCGGATTCGTCGGCGCGGGGATAATGGCGCGGGTGATTGGCGCTCCCGACGTAATGGTGATCGCTTTCCTCGTAAGACACGCTGCGGCTGATCACCCGGCGCTGCGGCGACGCCACCAGCACCACGTCCGACTCGATCATGCGACCGGGGAAGATCACCAGCCCGGAACCGATCCGGCAGTTGTGCCCTACCGCTCCGCCCAGCACCACTTGCCCCACGTCCTCCAGATCGCCGTTGATCCCGGCGGCGCGGATCGGCTTCTGCTCGATCAGGTTGAAGTCGGTGAAGGTGTTACCCGCGCCCACGAAGCTGTTGCGCCCGATCACGCACATCTGCAAGCAGGTGTTCTGCGCGATGATGGTGTTCTCCATCACGGCGGTCAGGTACAGCGCGGAGCGGAACGGCAGGAACGATCCATTGCCGACCGTGCTCATCATCATCACGCAGCCGTCGTCGATGGTCACGTTATCGCCAATGGTGCAGTTGTCGATCATCACGCCGGGTCCAATGCTGCAATTGTCGCCAATCGAGGCGGGTCCCGTGATCACGGCGGTCGGGTGGATGTTGGTGTTCTTGCCCACCCGCACCACTTCGGAGGTGCTGAGCAACTGACGCTGCTCCAGAACCGCCCGCCAGAGCAGTTTGAGGCTGTAGAAGTTGTGGGTTTTCACGTAGCGGTCGAAGCGGCTGCCCCGCCCGAACATCCCGTAGATGATGGCGGCGAAGTAGACGTGTACCCAGCTTTCCACCGAGATAATCGCGCGGGCGGGCGCATAGTGAGTCAGGTCGCCCTGCTCCATCGTCATGAAGTCGGGGACGCTGTAGAAGCCCATTTCTTCGGCGTCGCTGGGCACGACAATCGGCAGCAGGTCGTCGGTGTAGCTGCCGGGAAAGTACCACAGGTCGGTCAGGTAGATCGGTTTGCCGCCCGCATCAGTGGCGCGCTGAAACCCGGTCGCCAGCGGCAGGGTGTAGGTGCGAAAGGCGAGGTCATCCACCGGGATGGCAGCGCGGCAGGCGCGCCCGCTTTTGATCGCGCGATCCATGAAGTATTCCAGAAATTCCACGTCGAACCACAGGCTGTCGCGGTGGACCACCGCCGGTCCCTGTATCTGGTTCATCTCGCTGGGGCTGCTGAGTGTATTGCCGAGGTCAATCGCGGTTTTGAAGTAGCGCAGGAACACGTCTTCGTGATGAATCTTCAGCGGGCGCACGCCAATCGTCAGCAAGCTGGCGGGCTGGTTGAACGGTGGCACCTGCCGGTGATCTTCAATTACATAGCGCTGCATCAGAACCCCGATTTACAGGCACGAATGTTAACTATTGTACAGGAAATCGCGCACCGTCGAGTGAAAGCGCTCGGATTCGTCCATCATGGGGAAATGCCCGGAATGCTCGAACCACGCGATCTGGCTGCTGGGCAAACACTGCTTCAGCACCTTCGACTGCTTGGGATCGACCAGCCGATCATGCTTGCCGTAAATCCCCAGCACCGGGATGCGAAGCTCGCCGATGCGCGGGCGCAGATCGGTCTGGCGCAGCGTGCTGATACTCTCGAAGAAGGGACCGCTGTTCACTTTCGAAACGTCCGAGGTCAGCATCGCGCCGACGGTTTTGCCGTCTTTCGCCAGCAAATAGGCGTAGCCGCGCAGCGCCGGGATCAGCATCCGCTGGAACAGGTGGTAGAGGAAGGGCGTGGTTTCCGCCAAGCCCACCCAGCCGCGATAAGCTGCCAGCCGCAGCAGCGGGCGCAGCGATCCCCCTTAAATCGGCGATCCGATCACGATCAGCTTGACCGCCTTCTCCGGGTAGTAAATCGCGGCGCTGAGCGCCACCGTCCCGCCCATCGAGTGCCCGACCAGCGGCGCTTTCTGGATCGCCATGCGATCCATGAACTCGTTGACCATCAACACGAAGTTGTTGACCGAGTAATCGGCGATTTTCGCGCCGGATTCGCCGAAGCCGAGGAAGTCCACCGCATACAGGCGGAACTCCCGACCGAGCAGCTCAATGGTGTTGCGCCATAGCGCCCACGAATTGATCCAGCCGTGCAAAAGCAGCACGGGGCGTCCTCGACCATACGCCTCGTAATGGACGATGCCCTGCTCCGTCACCATCGATGCCACGAGTTAACCTTCGTGCGTGCTTAACTGTCCATCTCTTCGAGGATCGAGTACAGCAGTTCCAAGAGGACGGTCTTCACGCTCTCTTTATCGCTTGCCACACAGGGCAAGAGCTTCACGCCTTCTTCGATGCGCAGGGCGATGCGTAAGTCGTCGGTGTTCCAAGCTTCGCCCATATCCTGCTTATTGGCGGCGACGACGTAGGGGGTCGGCGCGTAAGCGCGGAAGGTTTCGAGGATGCTTTTCGCCTCGCGGAAGGTCTCCGGCTTGGTGCTGTCCACCATCACCACGAAGCCGAGCATCCCCTCCGCCAGAATTTCCCACATAAAATCAAAACGCCGCTGACCGGGCGTTCCGAACAGGTAGAGTACCAGATCGTCATCCACCGTAATGCGACCGAAGTCCATCGCCACCGTGGTGGATTCCTTCACCGTGCGCTCGGCTTCAGAACTGATGCCCCGCTCGGTGGTCACCACGTCGATTTCGCTAATGGAACGGATGAACTCAGTCTTGCCGGAACTGAACGGTCCGGTGATCACCATCTTGACAGTTTGCATGACGTATCTGCTCTCCGTAAACAGAGACTAGATGGAACGAATCTTCTCGATCAGCTTCGTTACCACCGTCTTTTGCACCTGAGGCGCGCGCGTCGCGGGGCGCTTCAGTCCTCCGGTTACCGCGCCGTCCATGCTGGGCGGCTTGATAATTTCGACCAGCCCGGCTTGCTCCAAGCCGTACACAATCCGCCGGATTTCCATTTCCGACATATTGTTGGCTTTGGCGATCTGCCGGATGGTATTCTTCGGGTTCACGAATGATACCACGCGCCACTCGGTCACGCTCAGGTGAATACCCTTGTACTTCTCACGCGGGTTCTCCGGGAACCTGAGCGCCATGTCGAGGTTGGGCAGGTAGGAGAGGAACTGCTCGTTCTCCTTCATGCGCCGCGCGCCCTCGATGATTACGTTTTCCAGATCAATCGGCACGAGGATGCGGTCGCTGCTGGGCAGCATATTGTCCTCGAAGCGGAAGGGGCCTTCGTTCCACGTGAGCAGGTTGTAGACCACGTCCAGCGTGTGCTGTTGGATGCTGGTGACCACGTCGCGCTGAGTCACGTAGTTGGCGTTGATCAGCAGCAGCGCCAGCGCTTTGTCGCTGGTGTTGCGGGCGCGCTCGCGGATGATGCGCGCCTGTTCGTCGGTCAGCTTGCCCGCTTTGTTCAGCACCGAAATCAGGTTGCCGTCCTGACCGCCGAGCATGGCGGCGATCAGCTTGCCGATTTTGAAGGACACCCGTGCGCGCTCTTTGCCGGGAGCCATTTTGTCCGCGCCGAGCGCGTCTTTCTCGCCGGTGCGAACCCCTTCGTAGATCGACAGTGTGCCGGTTTTGCCCGCAAGGTTGATGAGGTTGAGTAATTGGGTGGTGCTAAAATCTCGCAGATTGCCTTGCAGCGGCATTCAAGCCCCCTGATTACAGTACTCGACGAGCTAGGGATACAACCCGGCACACGAACTATACAGGATGTTCCAGAACGGTGCAATCGCTGCAATGATTCTAATACGAACTCAGAAGCAATACAATTGAGCCTGCGCGAAGTATAATGGGGTACGAACAAGGGGGATGGGATGTCACAGCGAATGCTCGAAATGGGGATCGCCGCCGTGCAGCGCGGCAGCGCTGCCGAAGGCGCGCGGCTGATCCGCATCGCCATCAAGAGCGGCGAGCTTTCGCCCCAGATGCGCGCGATTGCCTATCTGTGGCTGGCGGAGACCCAGAGCGACCCGCAGCAGAAGCGGGTCAGCTACGGCGAAGCCACCGCCGCCGACCCCAACAACGCCGAGGCGCAGAAGCGGCTGGCATCGCTGCTGACCGCTCAGCTTCCCTCGTCCGTGCTGGCGACGGTGCAGACCGCGCAGGTCAGTCCCGCGCAGGCGGCGGCGCAGCCGGGCATCAACCTCGCGGATTACGTCGCCCACGTCATCGGCGGACCCAACGGACCCGGCACCGCCTTCTTCGTGGCGCAGAACGGGATTCTGGCGACCACCCGCCACGTGGTCGGCGGTTTGCAGCAGGTGACGGTCGAGCTGCACGTCGGGCGACAGCTTCCCGGCACCGTGATCCGCGCCTACACCGACCTCGACTTGACCCTGATTTACGTGGAATACAGCCTGCCCGCGCTGCTGCCGATCACGCCGATGCCGGTGGTCGCGGATAACACGCCGCTGACTATCATCGCCTACGACGGCGAGAGCATCCGCAGCGCGCAGCGCCCGACCAACCGGGTCATGCCGACTTACTGGATTCCGACCACCGCGACCCGGCTGGTGGATGCGGGCGGCGACCCGATCTTCGACGAGCGCAACTATCTGGTGGGCATGATGACCCGCGACACCAGCCGCACCTCGGCGCACATGTTCGGCTTGCACATCGCCGCTATCCGCCGCATGGTGGATGCCTATCTCACCGAGTCACAGGGCGAGCGCCGGGTCTACTGCCCGGACTGCGGCAACGCCAGCCGCGCCGCCGGAGCCGGATTCTTTTACTGCGAGCAGTGCGGCGCGACCATCCCGCAGGCGCAGAACGTCAACCGCTACCCGATCCCGCAGGCGGACGCCTACTATCAGCCGAACCACGTCCACTGCACGGTCTGCGGATCGACCGGGGGGATTTACAACGGCGTCTGCCTGCGCTGCGGTCAGCCGCAAACAGGTGGCAAGTAGAAAGTTAAAAGTTAAAAGGACTGCCGACGAGTTGACACCGCTTTTAGCTTTCGACTTTTAACTTTCAACTGGAGGAAATTATGTTCAACGTCGGGGGACGCAAACCCGTCCAGCAGCTTGATCAGTACGCCCAGACCGTCGAGCAAATCCTGATGGGCGTCGGCGTCGATCCCAAGCAGGCGCGCATGAACATTCAGGACGGCTTCGGCTGGAGCTTCCGGCGCGGGTCGGCAGTGATCGAGGTGTACGTCTCGCAGCAGGACGCGATGGGCTATTTGCAGGTGCTGTCGCCCATCATCCACCTGCCCATGACCAACCTGCTCCCACTCTACCGTCGCCTGCTGGAACTCAACTTGCAGTTGACCAACGCCGCGCTGGGCGTGCATCTGGACGTGGTTTACGTGTTCAGCGAGCGCCCGCTCGAAGGACTCGATCCGGTGGAGGCGAACAACATCATCACGCTGGTGGCGGGTTACGCCGATGAAATGGACGACAAGCTGGTCGGCGAGTTCGGTGGGCGGCTGTATTCGCGGATATAAAAACGTCAGGGGCACGATATATCGTGCCCCTACACGCCATGACGACAGAGACGACTATCAGTCCACCTGCACCTTGACTTTGGTGGCTCCGGTGGACGACGGATGATCGCCGTTGTCGCTGCCGGACGAGCGCTGACGGTTCATGTTCTGCTCGAAGTCCTTGCTGGCTTTCTGCATTCCTTCCAGCGCCGCATCGAACAGCACCTTCACGCCGGAGACGAACTCGCGCCCGGCTTCCTGACTATGCTCCTTAAATCCGGGCGGCAGCAGCGCCTCTAATGCCTTGCCAGTTTCGGTAAAGGCGCGCTGCTCGTGGTGCAAAAACGTGCTAAATGGATCGCTAGGCGTCTCGTTTGGCTGCTGATCGTTGACCTGTTGATTCTCACTCATCGTGTGAACTCCTCACGCAGTATCCTACTTCATTATACGCGGATCGTGGTCAAAGGTTGCATCGTCTGACGGAGAGAATCGCGCGAAGGGGCAGGTTTGATCCCGCCCCTACCTACCGCGTCGAGGGTGAGGGACTGTAGGGGCGCAGCGTGCTGCGCCCGTCGGTTACCCTTCGGTCACGGGTTCGTCGAGCAGGTATTCTTCGAGGTAGCTCGCCACCATGCTCATCCACTTGATCGAGTTCTCGCGCCGGGTGGTGCCGTGACCCTCGTTCTCGTCCACGTAGTAGCGCACGTCGCCGCCGTTTTTGCGGATGCGCTCGACCATCTGGTCGCTTTCCGCCTTGTTGACGCGCGGGTCTTTCGCGCCCTGAATCACCAGCAGCGGCACCCGAATCTGATCGACGTAGGTGATGGGCGAGCGCTCGATCAGCATCTCGCGGTCGTCCTCCGCGTCGCCGACCCACTCGCGCAGCATCGAGCGCCAGTGCGGGGGCACCGAATTGACGAAGGTGATCAGGTTGGACGGACCCACCAGATCGACGCCCAGCGCCCAGTAATCCGGCAGCCGCGTGACCGCGCTCAGCGTGGCGAAGCCGCCGAAGCTGCCGCCGAACACCGCGATCCGGTTGGAGTCGATCCAGTCCAGCGATTGCAGATATTTAGCCGCGTACTCGATGTCGCCCAGTTCCGCGCCGCCCCAATCCCGGTAGATCAAGCGCTGGTAGCTGATGCCGTAGCCGCTCGACCCGCGAATGTTGGGCGCAAGGATGGCGAAGCCTTGGTTGAGCAGGTATTGGTAGATGCCGTTGTACATGTAGCGCGGGCGCTCCTCTGCCTCCGGTCCGCCGTGAATCGACAGCACCACCGGAACCGGACTCCCGTTTGGAGTTTTGGGGCGGTAGAGCCACGCCGGGATCATGCGCCCGTCGTGGGTGGGATAATGCACCAGTTCCGGCGTGACCATGTCCGCCGGGTCGATCCCGCCGATCATGCTCTGTCCCAGCGCGACCATGTCCCCGGTTTTCAGGTCGATCTCGTACAGATTCGCCGCCTCTGCCGAATGGGTGAAGATCATCGCCGCGCGGGTGCCATCGGGATTCACGTCGAGTCTGATCGACCACGCCAATCGGCAGCGCGGGCATGGGCAGCATCGCGCCGCTGGTCAAGTCGCGCCCATACAGCACCGACGCACCATCTTCGTTGACAATCCACACCAGCACCCGGCCATCTTTGGAGAGCGCCACATTTTCGACATCATTTTCGGGCGTTTCCACCCAATCCCATTTGCCATCGGCAATGCGGTAGAAGGACAACCCGGTGTATTCGCGCTGATAATTGGTGAGCAGATAGAAACCGCTGCTGTCCTTTTTCCACGATCTCGGCGCGAAAATCACTTCTTCACCCTGATCGGTCGCCTCGATGATGGCGCCGGTCTGCGTGTCCAGCAGCAGCACGTCCTGCTTGGTATTGGTAGTCAGCTTAAACGCCGTCAGATAACGACCATCGGGCGACCAACTAATCGGGAAGTACATCGCCCCGCCCGATGGGAAGGGGCGACGTGTTTCCCCGGTGACGACATCACGCAGGATGATTTCCATGTTCATCGGGTTGAGGTCGTTGCCCGCGTAAGCCATCGCCTCCATGTCTGGCGAATAGACTTCCCTGCCGATCATGTGCTTCGCGTCGAACTTGCTTGTGATCGCTTCCGGCCAACCACC
Organism: uncultured Chloroflexia bacterium; assembly: GCA_963814185.1. GTDB lineage: Bacteria > Chloroflexota > Anaerolineae > Aggregatilineales > Phototrophicaceae > Flexifilum. The sequence continues at coordinate 184,715 of CAWFCF010000006.1, forward strand.
CTGCGCGCTGATCGTGTAAACCTGATGCTGCTCGTCGCCGTTCTGGTCAGCGATGAAGACGATCTGCTGTCCGTCCGGTCGCCAGCTAATCGAGCGGACGGTGTTTTCGTTGTAGCTGGTCAACTGGCGCGGCGTTCCGCCGCCCGATGAAATCGTCCACAGGTTGAACTGCCCGGTGACGTTGTTCACGTGGGCAATCTGCTTGCCGTCCGGCGAGTACCCAATCGCCCGGGTGTAAAGCCGAGTCGCCGCGAACTGTTCAAATCGATATTTCTTCATTTTCTCCATCGCGCCCGCCTTTTGAATTTATTCTAATGCTGAACACTATTTTATAGATTCGCATGAGAGCGTCAAATGGTTCAATTTTGGGGTTGGAGACGGCGCCGTAGGAGCGGGTCTGCGAACCGCCCGCTTGTCCTCAATATCCTCGCTCCAGCGAGACCCGGTTCAGCAGCGGATCGCCATCCAGATAGCGCTGCAAATTCTCCCCGAACAGCGCCATCGCTTTCTCAGCGTAATGCGTGAACAGTCCCGCCACGTGCGGGCTGATGATCACGTTGTCCAGTTTCCAGAGCGGGCTGTCGGCGGGCAGCGGCTCCTGCTCGAACACGTCCAGCCCCGCCCCCGCGATTCGCTTGGCTTGCAGCGCCTCGATCAGCGCCGCCTGATCCACCACCGCCCCACGCCCGGCGTTGATCAGCACCGCCGTTTTCTTCATCTGTCTCAGCACGTCCGCGTTGATCATGTGGCGGGTTTCCTCGGTGAGCGGCGTGGTCAGCACCAGAAAATCGCACTCGCGCGCCATCGACCCGACCGCCTGCGGCGGATACAGCCGCATCGGAATCTCGCCGTCCGGGTCGCCCGTGCCCGGCTCCCGATAAGCGTCGTCATCCGCCGGATGCATCACGTCCCGCTTAATCGCCAGCACCCGCATCCCCATCGCGTCGGCGATGCGCGCCAGCTCGCGCCCAATGTTGCCGTAGCCGACGATGCCGAGCGTCTGCCCGCGCAGGGTCGTCGGCGTGAACACCGGAGCCGCGTCCTCAAGCCATTCGGCTTGCGCCTGAAGCTGGAGCATCTTGGGCAGCTTGTAGGCGAACGCCAGCATCATCGCCAGACAGTATTCGCTGATCGGCGTGCTGTGGACGCCGCTGGCGGTGGTCACTTCGACATTCCCGGACTGAATGATCGGCTCGTCGAGCGCGTGGTTAGCTCCGGCGGAGTGCAGTTGAATCCAGCGCAGGTGCGGCGCCTGCTCTGGCTTAGGGAAAATGTGGGTGGTGTAGAGGACTTCTGCGCCCTCCCACACTTTGTCAGGGACATTGGGATAGTATCGCTCGACCCGCAGGCGCGGCGAGATTTCCCGCAGGGGATCGATCAGATCGTCCGCCAAATTCATCGCCACGATCACGTTCACGATTTCGCTGTCCGCCATAACCCGCCGATCTCCCTCTGCCAACCGTTTCCGCAAATCTTACGCCGCCGCAGGTGCGAAGGCAACCGTAGCTTCAGTCCAATCCGTGTGTTAAATTAAGCATTCAAAGATGACTGATGTTTCGTTTTTGGTTTTTAGTTTATGGTCTTTAGTTTTTAGCTGAAAGCTGTTTACACTCAGCCCTCGGTACAATCTTCAAGGGAGAACCAACATGGGACTAATGGACGGCAAGGTCGCTATGATTTTCGGCGTCGCCAACAAGAATTCCATCGCGTGGGGCATCACGCAGAAGCTGCACGACGAAGGCGCGATCATCGCCCTGAGCTACGGCGCGCCGGTGCTGGAAAAACGGATTTTCCCGCTGGCAGAGGAAATCGGCTGCGATTTCGTCCAGCTTTGCGACGTGACCAACGATGAGCAGCTCGATACCGTGTTCGCCAACGTGCGCGAGCGCTACGGGCACATCGACACGCTGGTGCATTCGGTCGCTTTCGCCAATCGTGAAGATATGGGCGGGCGCTTCATCGACATTTCGCGGGACGGCTTCAAGCTGGCGCTCGACATCAGCGCCTACAGCCTGATTGCGATGGCGAAGCGCGCCGAGCCGCTGATGACCGAGGGCGGCAGTATCCTCAGCTTGACCTATTACGCCGCCGAGAAGGTCATGCCCAAGTATCACGTGATGGCGATTGCGAAAGCCGCGCTGGAGACCATCACCCGCTACCTCGCCAACGATCTCGGACCGAAGGGCATCCGCGTCAACGCCATCAGCGCCGGACCGATCAAGACGCTGGCGGCGGCGGGCGTGCCCGGCTTCCGCATGATGCTGAAGTATTCGGAGAAGTCCTCGCCGCTCCGCAAGCTGGTGTCGCAGGAGGAAGTCGGCAATGCCGCGCTGTTCCTCGCCTCGGACTTGGGCGCGGCGGTCACCGGCGAGGTGATGCACGTGGATGCCGGATACAATATCCTCGGCATGACGCTCGGCGAAGAAGAACTCGCCGCTATCAATACGCTTTAATCCGCGCAAAGGAGACGATCCATGCACGCCATATTGCTGCTGGCGCAGGATGTGCCGATCGACCAGCCGGTAACCATCACCTTCATCCCCAGTCAGGTGATCACGTGGATCATCATCGGGCTGATCGCCGGGTACGTCGCCAACCTGATCGTGCGGGGGCGGCGCATGAACCCGATCATCACCGTGCTGATCGGCGTGCTAGGCGCATTCGTGGGCAGCTTCCTGTTCAGCCTGTTTCAGATTCAGGTGTCGCCGGAGCTGCTGACCGGGATCAACATCCGCTGGATCGACCTGATCACCGCGTCCATCGGCGCGATCATCATCCTGATTCTGTTCCTCGCGGTGTTCCGCCGTCGCTGACCTCACCCGGTCGCGTGCGAACCTGTGGTTCGATTTCTTTACGTCTGGTTCTCCGGCATGGGATCGATCACCACTTCCGCCAGCGCGAAATTCGGCTTGAGCCGCACCGGAGCCGCGCCCGGCTCGTCGGTGGCGGACTGCACTTCGGTCTCCCGCTCGATCAGCGTGACCATGATGCCCTGCGTCGGCAGGTCGAGGCGCGTCCAGTATTCGCCCGTCTCCTGCGCGTTGCGCAGGTACGCCAGCTTGACCTTCGGGTCCATGCGGCGCAGCTTGCCGCGCGCCTTGCTCACGCTCATGCGGGTGAGTTCGCCGAGCAGCTTCTCGCGTTCTTCAGGGTTCAGATATGCCATTGTGCCTCATCCTCAATGATGCGGAATTCCGTCGCATGATTGTATAATCAAGGGCGCTGAGAACCAAAGGGAATTCATGCAGTCCAGCTATTCGGTCGCCGAACTCACCAGCTATATCCGCCAGATGTTTGAGCAGGACGACCGCCTTCAAGACCTATGGGTAGAAGGCGAAGTCTCCAACATGCGCCGCGCGGCGTCCGGTCACTGCTACTTCACGCTCAAGGACGGCGGCGCGCAGCTTGCTTGCGTGATGTGGAACTCCGCCGCCCAGCGCCAGCCGATCCTGCCTCAGGACGGCGTTGCCATCCTCGCGCACGGCACCGTCGGCGTCTACCCGGATCGCGGCGCGTATCAACTCTATGCCGATCGGGTGCGTCCGGTCGGCATTGGCGATTTGTACCGCCGCTTCGAGCTGCTCAAAGCCAAGCTGGAAGCCGAGGGGCTGTTCGCCGTCGAGCGCAAGCGTCCGCTGCCCGCCTTCCCCCGCCGGATCGGGGTGGTCACGTCGGCGGACGCTGCCGCCTTTCAGGACGTGCTGAACGTGCTGCGCCGCCGCGATCCGCTGGTCGAGGTGATCCTGTCGCCCAGTCTGGTGCAGGGCGTTGAAGCGCCCGCCCAGATCGTCCGCGCGCTGGATCGGCTGAACGCACGCGACGACATCGACGTGATTCTGGTCTGTCGCGGCGGCGGCAGCATCGAAGATTTGTGGGCGTTCAACGACGAAGCCGTCGCCCGCGCGATTGTGACCAGCCGAGTTCCAGTGGTGAGCGGCGTTGGTCACGAAACCGACTTCACCATCGCCGATTTCGCCGCCGACCTGCGCGCACCCACGCCCTCGGCAGCGGCGGAAGTGCTGACGCCGGACGCTGCCGAATTGCAATATGGGCTGGAACGCGCGAGCCGCCAGCTCAGCCAGAGCTTCGGCGAGTATTTGCAGGCGCAGCGCGATTCGCTGGACGATCAAACCCGCGTCCTGCGCCAGCTTTCGCCGCTGACGCGGGTGCGCGCCTACCGCCAGCGGATCGACGACTGGAGCAGCCGGATGGCGTCGACGCAGCGTGGGCGGCTGGCGCTGCTCCGCGAACGGGTCGCATCCCGCCAGCGCGCGCTGATCGCCGCCAGCCCGCAGGCGATCCTCGAACGGGGCTACGCGCTCGTCACCGACCCTGTTACGGGGGCGCGCATCAAATCCGCCCACCAGCGTTACGAGGACGTGAACATCCGCTTTCACGATGGCGTAGTACGCGCAAAGGTTGAGCATGACGCAACGGAATGATAACCTTGACCTAACCTTCGAGGCGGCATACGCCGAACTCGAAGCCCTAATCGCTCGGCTGGATTCAGGGGAGCTGCCGCTGGAAGACTCGGTCGCGCTGTTCGAGCGCGGGCGCAAGCTGGCGGATTACTGCCAAAGCCTGCTCGATAACGCCGAACTGCGCGTGAGTCAACTGCTGGACGGGGGCGAAATCGCGCCGCTGTAGCCCATACAAACCCGGCGATTCGGAGCGTTTGAATATCCCACAAACCCAAAATATCCCAAACTTGGGATAAACTTGGGAAAAAGAAGCGTTTTCGCAAGGAAAGGGGTTGGTGTTCCGTTGGGGATTTGCAAGATCACAGTGGAGCACGATTCGCCAATCTGTAACGAAAAACCAACCGCTAAAACCAGAACTCTAACGAGAACGGAACGACGACATGGCATCGAAACCGATCATTTTTGCGCTCGACGACGATCCGCAGGTGCTTCAGGCGATCCAGAATGACCTACGCCGCGAATTCGGCAAAGACTACCGCATCCTGCGCGCGTCCAGCGGCGCGGAAGCGCTGGACGCTTTGCAGCAGATCAAGCTGCGCAGCGACGAGGTGGCGATGTTTCTGGTCGATCAGCGAATGCCGGAGATGAGCGGCGTCGAATTTCTGGGGCAGGCGCGCGAGATGTTCCCTAACTCCCGCCGCGCCCTGCTGACCGCCTACGCGGATACCAACGCGGCGATTCAGGCGATCAACGAGATCAGCCTCGACTACTATTTGATGAAGCCGTGGGATCCGCCCGAAGAACATCTCTACCCGGTGCTGCACGACCTGCTGGATCAGTGGCAGTCGAGCTACCGCCCGGCGTTCGAGGGCTTGCGGGTGATCGGGCACCAGTGGTCGCCGGACGCGCACCGGGTGAAGGATTTCCTCGCCCGCAACCGCGTCCCCTATCGCTGGATGGATTTGGAAGCCGATCCCGACCGCCGAAGCCAATTGATCCACTATTTGGGCAACGTCGCGCTCCCGGTGGTGCTGATGCCGGACGGCACGCCGCTGGTCAACCCAACCAACCTGCAGATCGCCGAGCAGGTCGGGTTGAAAACGCAGGCAACCCAGCCGTTCTACGATCTGGCGATTGTGGGCGGCGGTCCGGCGGGGTTGGCGGCGGCGGTCTACGGCGCGTCGGAAGGCTTGCACACCCTGCTGATCGAGCGGGAAGCGCCCGGCGGTCAGGCGGGAACCAGCTCGCGCATCGAGAATTACCTCGGCTTTCCGTCCGGCTTGAGCGGCAGCGATCTGGCGCGGCGAGCGGTGGCGCAGGCGACAGCGCTTCGGCGTGGAAATCCTGACTCCGGCGGAAGTGGTCAAGGTGCGGATCGAGAACCAGTACCGGATTCTGATGCTGTCCGACGGCGGCGAGATTAGCTGCCACGCGCTGATGATTGCGACCGGAGTCAGCTACCGCCGCATCGACGTGATGGGCTGCGACGCGCTGACTGGAGCCGGAGTCTACTACGGCGCTGCCATGACCGAAGCGCCCTCGGTACGGGATCAGGACGTGTTCATCGTGGGGGCGGGCAACTCCGCCGGGCAAGCCGCGATCTATTTCTGCAAATATGCCGCGATAGTTTACATGGTGGTGCGCGGCGACTCGCTGGGTAAGAGCATGTCGCAGTACCTCGTCGATCAAATTGCGGCAACGCCGAACATTAAAGTGCTGGTCAATACCGAAGTGATGGCGGTTCACGGAACCGAACATTTGGAAGCGGTCACGCTGATCCAGAACCAGACTCGCGATACCGAGAAATACCTAGCGGCGGGGCTGTTCGTGTTCATCGGCGCGCAGCCCCACACCGATTGGCTGGAGGGCGTGGTCGAGCGCGACGAACACGGCTTCATCCTCACCGGCAACGACCTGATCCGCGAGGGCAAGCCGCCTAAAGGCTGGAAGCTCGACCGCCTGCCCTACCTGCTGGAAGCCAGCGTGCCCGGCATCTTCGTCGCCGGGGACGTGCGCCATCGCTCGGTCAAGCGGGTGGCGTCGGCGGTGGGCGAAGGCTCGATTGCGGTTCAGTTCATTCACCAGTACCTCGGAGAACTGTGATGCTGGATCAGGAAACGCTGCGGAAAGTCCCCCTGTTCGAGCATCTGCGCCCGGATCAACTGCAATGGCTGCTCGATCACGGCGAGGAGTATCAGGTCGAGCCGGATCAGTACGTCTATCGACAGGGCGCGGACGCCGATTACTTCTACGTGGTGCTCAACGGCGAAATCCAGATCATGCAGGACATCAACGGGCAGGAGCAGGTGCTCAATACCCACCGCGACGGCGGCTTCAGCGGCGAAGTCCCGCTCTTGAGCGGCACGCCCTACATCGCCAGTGCCCGCGCCATCCAGCCGACCGATCTGCTGCGCTTCGATAACCAGTCCTTCCGCGAGATGTTCGCGGTCTGCCCGGTGCTGGTGAGTAAGCTGTTCAGCGCGCTCTCTTGGCGCATCCAGACCACCGAGGCGCTGGCGCGCCAGCGCGAGAAGATGTCCGCGCTGGGCGTGCTTTCGGCGGGGCTGGCGCACGAATTGAACAATCCCGCTGCCGCCGCGCGCCGCGCCGCCAATCAACTCAACCAGTCGCTCGAACGGGTCGAGCCGCTGCTGATCAAGCTCGGTCAGCAGTTGAACGACCCTCAGTTCGCGCAGTTGATGAAGCTGCGCGCCGAGGCTGCCGCCCGACTGCGTGCGCCAGCGGAACTGGACACCCTCACTCAGAGCGACCGCGAGGACGAACTCGGCTCGTGGCTGGACGATCAGGGCATCGAGGAAAGCTGGTCGATGGCGCCGATGCTGGTCACGGCGGGGATCACGCCGGATCAGCTTGAGACGCTGCTGGATCAACTGGGCAGCGATGCGCTGGAGACGGCGGTCGCGTGGCTGAACGCCTCGCTGAGCGCGGCGGGATCGCTGCGCGAGATCGAGCAGGGAACCAAGCGGATCTCCGAGCTGGTCAAGGCGGTCAAATCTTACTCGTACATGGATCAAGCGCCGCTGCAAGAGATCGACATTCACGAGGGCATCGAAGACACGCTGACCATGATGGCGTACAAGCTGCGAGACAAGCACATCACGGTCGAGAAGCAGTACGGGCGCGATCTGCCGCGTATCACCGCCTACGGCAGCGAACTCAATCAGGTGTGGACCAACCTGATCGACAACGCCATTGACGCCATGAGCGAGGCGCACGGCAAAGGCACGCTGGCGCTTCACACGTGGGCGGACGGCGAAAACGTGTGGGTCGAAATCGCGGACGACGGGCCCGGCATTCCCGAAGACATTCAATCGCGGATATTCGAGCCGTTTTTCACCACCAAAGCGGTGGGCAAGGGGACGGGCTTGGGCTTGGACATCGCCCACCGCGTGATCGTGAGCCGTCATCGCGGCGAGATCAAGCTGACTTCGCAGCCGGGCGCGACCCGCTTCCAGATTCGCCTGCCCATCGAGCAGCCCAAGCCGGAGCAAGATGGCGGCGAAAGCCCATCACTTGGATAAAAGCGTAGGGGCAGGTGCTTGCTTTGCAAGCCTAGACCCGCCCCTACCGATTTCCCCTAACGCCCGACCTACGCGGGCGGATTCCCGTCAGACGCCGGGCTTTTAGGCGCACGCGGCGCTTTGTCCGGCGCGTCGTGAACTTCCAGCCGATTCTCGACACTGTGAACGCCGGGGATACTGCGCACGCGCGCGATCAACGCCTGAACTTCGCGCGCCGTCAGCGTGCCGCTGAGCGTGACCACGCCCTGCTTCGCCGCCACCTCGACTGCGCCCGCCGCGTGGCTGATCTCCGAGCGCACGTGCGCTGCCAGCGCTTCATCCGACGCGATTTCGTGTTCGAGCCGCCCTTTGGCTTCGGCGGCGATCTCCTGCGCGCGCTCGCTGACCTGATGGGTGGCTTCTTCCACCAATTCGGTGGCTTCACTGACCGCCGTGTTCACCTCGTCGCGCAGCATGGCGCGCCGACTCGCGCCGCGCTCCGGGTCGAACAGGTACATCAACGCCGCGCCGCCCAACAGCCCGATCACCAGCGCCAGCAGTGCCGGAAAACCTTCTCCCTGCGCCGAGTCGCCGCCCCACCACTCGAAGCCGCGATGCTTGGCGTGGTGGCGCAGTGCGCGATCTGCCGCCTGCTCGTAAGTCTCGTGGATGTGGGACGGCAGTTGTGACTGGATGTGTTCCAGAATGTCGTAAAGTTCGTCCGGTACGGGCATGTCGTTCACCTCTTGTTGGCTCATTATTCTTAATCTAAGCTGTAACGTGCGTTTCGTCAAGTTCTAAAGGGTGAGAGTTTGTAGAGTTAACGACGCCGCAGCAGCATACGAGGGACGATACGGGCTTCGTCGATACCCAGCAGCATCGCCAGCCCGAAGAAAGCTGCCCCGCCCAAGCCCGCGCCGATCAGCGTGGTCAGCAGCGCGCCGGAATTATCCATCACCTGAATCAGCCCCCAGACCAGCTGCGCCCATGCCCAGCGCCGCCGCCAGCGAGCGGCTCGCGCCGCTCAGAATGGTGCGGTCGTTCAGGTCGCCGATGCGCCGCCGGAGCAGCAGCCACAGCGTCCCGGCTTCGGCGAGTGTGGTCAGCGACATCGACAGCGCTAATCCGGCGAAGGGTCCGCGGCTCAGGCTGTCCGGGCTGCCGATCACGCGGATGAAGATCAGGCTCAGGATGACGTTGGAGATCATCGAGGCGACTCCGACCAGCACCGGCGTGCGCGTATCCGAGAGCGCGTAAAAGGCGCGCGACAGCACTTCCAGCAGGCTGTGCCCGGCGATGCCGAGCGCGAAGAAGGCGAGTGCCCACGCGGTCGCCGCCGTATCTTCGGCTGACCAAAAGCCGCGCTGGTAGAGCACCGCAATCGCCGGGCTGCCGAGCACGATCATGCCCACCATCGAGGGGAAGGACAGGAACAGCACGCTGCGCATGGCTGCCGCCAGCCGATCCTTGAAGCCGGGGATGTCGTTCGCCGCCGCCAGCGCCGAAAGCGACGGAAACACCGCCGTCCCCACGCTCTGCGCGATCACGCCCAGTACGAAGAACAACAGGCTCCACGCCGTCACCAGCGCCGAGAGGCTGCCGCTAACCATCCCCGACGTGAGGTTGACATTCACGATGAAGTTGATCTGCACCACCGCCAGCCCCAAGACGCGCGGACCCATCAGCACCAGCACTTCCGGCACACCCTCGACGCGCGGATCGGGGTGGAAGCGCAGTCGCGCGTGAACGGCGGGCAAGCCGGGAAGCTGGATCAGCAGGTGCAGCGACGCGCCGAGTACCGCGCCGAACGCCAGCCCGTAGATCGCCCGCTCGCCGCTGGCGGGCAAACCCTGCGCCAGCAGATCGGCGAAACGGGGCGAGAGAGTCGCATAATGCAGCCCGTAGTTGGCGATCAGGCGGGTCAGCACCAGCGCGCCGAAAATCTGACCGAGGTTGTTCATGCTCAGCGCCAGCGCGGGCAGCGTGAAATTCTGCTCGGCGTTGAGGATGCCCATCAGCAGCCCGCTGACGCCAAAGACCGCCACCGTCACCAGCATGATCTGGGTGAGCGAGGTGGTAAGCGCCTGCTGCGCCAGCGGCGCGCCGGGTTCGAGCAGCGTCGGGACGATCTGCGGCGCAAGCGCCGCCGCGAGGATGGCTAACAAGGTCGCCAGCACGAACACGCAGGACATCACCGCGCTGGCGAGCCGCCACGCGCCACGCCGATCGTTGGCGCTGAGGAAGCGCGCGAACACCGGAATGAACGACGAGCCGAGCGCGCCGCCCGCCACCAGCGTGAACAGGATTTCGGGGATGCGCTGCGCCGCGTAGAAGGCATCCAGCGAGTCACTGGCGCCAAAGGTCGCCGAGAACGCCGCCGTGCGGACTAAGCCCAGCACTCCGCTGGCGAGAAATCCGCCCACCACGATGGCTGCCGCGCGCGCAATTTGTCGATTGGATAGAACGGACATCGCACCGCCTTCGATACCCGCTCGATTATAGCCGGATTCGGCGGCGCAAAGATCAGCGAACCGCAAGGCGCCAAGTTCGCCAAGAAAAAAAAGGGGCACGATATGTCGACATATCGTACCCCTTTGCGCCTTCGCGCCTTTGCGTTGTGCTTTTGTCCTTGGCGGTTTGAATCCCTACGCCGTCGTCGGCTGAGCGGCGGGCACGGCAGCCGGGCGGCGCGCGCGCCGGATCAAGCCGCGTACATCCCAGATCAACTGCGGCAGATAGGCGCCAATGCCGATCAGCAGCGCGATCACGATGGCGTACTGGTTGATGTGCTCAGCAGGCGTCGATCCGCTGGCGGGGCGGGTGTAAATCAGCGGCGGCATCCGGTTCACCCACGTGATGTACAGCGGCAGATAGAACAGCAGCGCCGCCCACAGCGCGCTGATCCAGCCGGGGACGCGAAAGACCACGTTCAGCGAGAACGCCGCCGCCGCGCCAATTCCGCCGAGGATGATGGCGTTGAAGTCCGAGGCTTCCGGTTGGTAATAGAGGAAGAACCAGTCGAACACCACCCACACCAATATGCCGGACGCGATACCGAGAATCAGGTTGAGCAGCAGCCGCGCCCACCAGGGCCAGAAGCCGCGCAAGCGCTCCGGGATTTCCGCCGCCAGCAGCACCACGACGCCGAAGATCACGCCGAAGGTGATGCCGGTGGTCAGCGACCTGCCCCAGCGTTCCGCGAAGAAGATCGCCGCACTGGAAATTTCCGAATAGGCGTACCACCAGATCGCAATCGCCGCGAAGATCGCCGCGAATAGGTAGCGCCCCACCGCGCGGATCGGGTGGTCGGTGATCCGCCGCCACGTGTTATCCAGCCACGCATAAATGCGCGCCTGACGGCTCACGCTCTTGGGCAGCGACGGGGCTTCGTCGCGCACCAGCGCCAGCGCCCGCAGCGCCCGCCCCTCGCCCTTGCGCTGATGCTCTGCCAAGACGGTCACCGCCGCTTCCGAGCGAATCCGCCCGATGGCGCGGGCGGCGGCTTCGGAGACGGTCGGCTGAGTGTCGTCCAGCGCCAGCTCCGCCAGCAGCGAGTCGATTTCCGGCGTGTAGACGTATTCCCGCCAGTCGTAAGGCGTGGTCAACTGCAAGCGCTGGCGCGCGCTGGTGAGCATTCCGCTGAGTGAACTGGTATTCTTCGCGTTGTCCATGTTATCCCGCCTGTGCCGCTGGCTGTCGCTTACCGCGCACTTCCAGCACGCGGATCGCCGCAAGCTGTGCGGCAGGGTTGGTTTCGACCTGCAACTGCTGCGCGACCAGCCTCGGAATCTGCGGCGGATCGGCGTCCGGCAGGGTTTCGAGCCGCTGCAAGGCGCGGACGCGCGCTGGGGCGTTTTCGCTCAGCAGCGCGTGGAGCGCGACCAGACGGCGCGCGTCGTCGCCCAGCCAATTCCACCACACGTCGATGTCGTGATCGTATTCCAGCGCGCCGCGCAGCATCATGGTCATCCCGGCTTCGTCGATTTCCAGCCCATGCTCCTGCGCGTTGACGTAGTAGTCGTTGATCAGCATGAAGTGGGTGATGCCCAGCAGGAAACGCCCCTGCCCGCGCAGCCATGCGCGGGTCGCGCGGGTGTAAATATCGACCGCCTCGTGCTGCGCCATCGCCTCCGGGCTTACGTCGAGAATGGTTTGCAGGTCGCCGGGGAGATCGATGCTGGTCTTGGTTTCTTTTTCCTCAGAGGGCGGGCGCTGCTGGGGTCCGGTGATCAGCCCGTCCAGCGGACCGGACAGGATGTCGTTGACGGCGCTGTCTCCGGTCGGCGCGGTGCGGGTGATCAGGTTGTCCATCGGTCCGGTGATCAACTCGTCCAGCGGCTCGCTGCGCGTGACCAAATCTTCGGGGCGCGCGGCGGCGGCGCTGGTGCGGGCTGCCGCGCCGCGAGCGGGCGCGTGCGTAGTCACGCCCAGCGCTTCCTCAATGGCGGTGACGATTTCGCCCAGCGTCGCCGGGCGCTTGGCGATCTCGACTTCGGTGCCGCGCCGCAAAATGGTGGTGATCTGCGGCGGCAGCCCCGGCTCCAGCGCCTCGACGCTGGGCAGCAGCTCGTTCATCTGCATCTGCTTGAGCGCCAGCGGAACCATCGCGTCAAACGGAAGCTGCCCGGTCATCATGTGGAACAGCATGATCGAGAAGCTGTACACGTCGGCGCGCTGATCGACCATTTCCGCTGTGAGCTGTTCGGGAGCCATGTACAACAGCGTCCCGGAGCCGGGATTGGCGGCGCGCCCTTCGGGACCCATCACCGTCGCCAGCCCGAAATCCGCCAGATAGGGCAGTTGGTAGCTGTCCAGCAGAATGTTCGAAGGCTTCAGGTCGAGATGCACCACTTTGTTCTCGTGGGCGTAATCCAGCGCCTGCGCCACCGCCTTCGCCAAGCGAATCACTTCGTCGGGCGGGAGCGGTCCGGCTTCGAGCAGGTCCTCCAGCGATCCGCCGGAGACGTAGCGCATGACGATGTACAACTGCCCGTCGTAGTCACCAAACTCGTAGATCGGCAGGATATGCGGGTGTTCCAGATTGGCGATGGTCTGGGCTTCCCGCTCGAACAGCTTGACCGGGTTCATATCATGCGACAAATCGCGGGCGACGGTCTTGATCGCCACCGTGCGGTTGAGGCGTTTGTCCCGCGCCGACCAGACATCCGCCATGCCGCCGCGTCCGATATGCTCGATCACGCGGTACTGACCGAACTCGACACCGACATCCATAAAATGAACCCCTCAGAGAAAAAGCTTCACATTGATAGTATACTCGGTTTTACCGTTGTGCCGTTGGGCTGTAACGATGGTGATGATGATGGGCAGCCGCACTCTTTTAAGTCGTCATGCGCGGGCGTTCGGGTTCTGGCGAGGCGTTCGCAGGTGGGCACGATATATCCTGCCCCTGCTCTGTTTGCCCCTGCTGATCGGCGGCGCTGCACAGGCGCAGGACGATCCGCTGCGCGACCCACAGGCGCTCGCCACCCGCTACCTCGGCTTCACGGGCGCGGCGCCGGTTCCGCCGCTGACGCCGATCTACCAAGTGGGCGATAGCGCGCAGTTCTGGGTCGGCAAAGTCGGCAGCGATCTCCCGGTGCGGGTGGGAGCGACGCTGGCAGCGGTCGCGCCTAACGCCTATCTGTGGGTCGAAGATGGCGTGCCCGCGCAGGGCAATCTGACCCAGATCGCGCTGCAAATCAGCCAGATCATCAGCGCCTACCGCCGCCGCGACGACTACCGCGCGCCCATCAACCTGCCCGGCTTGGGCGCCATGAGCGATCCCACCGATCTGCTGCCGGTGCCCGACGTGGACAACGACCCGCATCTGTACGTGCTCTACACCACCAACCTGTACGACGACCGCGAAGCCATCCTCAACCCCACCGACAGCCTGCCCACCGCTTATGCGCCCTACAGCAATCAGCACGAGATGATGTACCTGAACACCACCCCGTTTCCGGGCATGACCTTCGACGATCCGATCTACGTCAGCATCGCAGCGCGCGGCATCTACCGCTGGATCATGAATTTCAACCTGCCGCAGCAGGCGGCTTGGCTGACCGACGCGCTCAACTGGGCGCTGCTGTTCAGCCTTCAGCAGACCTCAATCGGCGTCGAGAATCTGTCCGCCTACCTGCAAGCGCCGGATACGCCGCTGATGCAGCCGACCACCGTGACCGCGCAGGCGCAGTCGCTCGGCGGTCAGCAGATGTTCTTCGCCTATTTCACCCAGCGCTACGGCAGCGACACCTTCCTCAACCTGTTCGCGCAGCAGGGCAGCGGGGTCGCGCCGCTGGACGCGGTGCTGGCGGCGCATCAGGTGACTGATCCGGCGACGGGCGCGCCCGTCACCGGGCGCGACGCCTTCGCCGATTTCGTCATGACCAACGGGATCAATCTCGCATTTGGCGACGGGCGCTACGTCGAGCGCACGCTGAATATTCCGCAGGGCATCGTCGCGGTCGGCACGGCGCTCACATCGCCCGATCAGTTGAGCGATCAATCGGTCAACCAGTTCGGCGTGCAGTATTTCCGCTACACCAACAGCGGCGCGCAGCCCGCGACCTTCAGCCTCAGCTTCACGGGCAGCCCGACCGTCAGCCGCCTGCCTATGCCCGACGGCGGCGATCATTACTACTGGTCAGGGCGCGGGGGCGATCAAAACCCGACCCTCACCCGCGCGGTCGATCTGAGCGGCGTCGATCAGGCGGCGCTTTATTTCGACGCATGGTACGACCTCACCGCCGACTGGAATTACGCTTACGTCTCCGCCTCCACCGACGGCGGCGCAAGCTGGACGCCGCTCACCGCAACTCATTCGACCCTCGCCGATCCCTACGGCGCGGCATATGGCGCGAGCTTCACCGGAATCAGCAGCACCGAGAAGCCGCGTCCCTATCCCATCATCGGCGTGACCATCGGCTCGGATAACGTCACCGCCAGCAGCGTCACGCCCGGCGGGCCCGCCGACACCGCCGGACTCCGGCAGGGCGACCAGATCATTGGCATCAATCATGAAGTGTGGACGACGACGCCCAATATCATCGGAATGCTGGGCGATTACTCGCCCGGCGACACGCTCAACCTGTACGTCCAGCGGGGCAGCGACCAGCTCGACCTTCCGGTGATCCTCGGCGCGCACCCCACCCGCGTGATCGAGCCGAACCCGGTCTGGCTGCACGAAACCGTCGATTTGACGCCCTATGCCGGAAAGCAAATCCTGCTGCGCTTCGAGACCGTCTCGCTGCCCGGTCACGAGGATCAGGGCTTCGCGGTCGATCACCTCACCGTCCCGGCTGTCGGCTGGAGCGACGACGCCGAAGCCGATCCGTCCGGCTGGACGCTGAACGGCTGGTCAGTGGTGGATAATTCGCTGCCGCAGCAGTGGCTAGTTCAGGCAGCGACCGACGGATCGCAGACCAAGTATCCGCGCGTCCAAACCCTGATCGGCGCGGACGACGACGCCAGCAGCGGAAGCTGGCAGATCGCGCTGGATGCGGGCGAAACCCTCACGCTGGCGGTTTCCGGCGTCAACGACGACACCACCGTCCCCGCCAGCTTCGCTCTCGCCTTCAGCAGTTAGCGGTAGACGATGCTGTAGGGGCAGACCGATGTGTCTGCCCTCTGTCCATTGGCTTTGGCTGACCGCTGATCGCTACCCGCTGAAGCCGTAATCCGTGAAATCGCACACGGGCTGGTAGCCGATCACCTGATAGATGTGGTTCGAGGTGGGGTTGCGCAGATCGGTGAACAGGAAGCAGAACTGACGCCCCGAATCCAGCAAAAACTGGCTCATTCCGGCGACGCAGGCGCTGGCGTAGCCGTGCGCGCGCAGTTCCGGCGGCGTGTACACCGGACCAACCCGAATGCCGTGCGGCGTGGGTCCGCCGAACCCGGCGTAAGACACCGCGCCGTTGTCGTCCCAGACAAACATGCCGCCCGTCGTCGAGGCTAAGCGGTAGTCGATGGTACGCTCCGCATCTTCGACGTGATGCTCGTCATCGGGGAAGGCGTCGCGCCGAAAGCCCATTTCCCATTCCACCAGCAGATCGCGGTCGTCGGGGCGAGCGCGGCGCAGCGTCCCCGGCACGCCCGTGACCGAAATCACCTGTTCCAGCTTGTAAGTGCGCAGCGGCGCATTCACGAAATAGGTCTGCCCGCTCAAGCGCGACCACGTTTCCGCGAACCCCCGGCTCTCGTCGATGAGTCCATGCACGCCCCTCAGCGACATACCCCGCTCGAACAGGTCGGTCGCCAGAAACTTGACCGCCTCCGGCGTCTGCGCCAGCGAGAGGACGAAGTTGTGTTCGGCATCGCTTTGCAGCGCGACCAACTGAATATCGCCCGCCTGCTCCACCAGCAGCAGAATCGGGTCGGGGAAGCGCGGGGGCACTTCACGCGCGTTGCTGAGCAAGCCAAAGACCAGATTATGCTCGGCTTCGTGCGCCAGCAGGTACGGCTCGACCCGCGCGTAAAACGCCTCCACGTCGTTGAATTGAACAACTCTCACAGTTCACCTTTTCGAACCCATATGACCCAATTTAAACCATTATACACAACCATGCGACGATCAAGCGAGGTGAATCCGTCGGGGCGGGTTTGAGACCCGCCCCGACGCTCAGATGTCAAACGCTAGATCGACAGCGGCACGTCGAGGCGCAGCCACGTCCGCCCGATGCGGAACAGCGTGCCCGGTCGCAGACTGGTGCGCCCGCGCAGCGGCTCTTTCTCCCGCTCGATGTAGGTTCCGTTGCGGCTGCGCATATCTTCGACCCAGAAGGAGAGGACGTATGGCTCAGTCACCGAGTCGCTGGCGGTGACTTCGGTGGAGACGCAGCCGAGCCGCGCGTGCAGCCGCGAGACCTGATTGTCAAAAGCCAGATGAATGTCGCAGCCCTCGCGCCGCCCGATGTTGAGCACCAGCTCGTCGTTCACGTCGGGCTGCTCGAAGCGCAGGGTTTTGCCGTCCAGCGGACCGCTCATGTACGTGACCGAAATTTCGCGTTCCATAAAAAGACTATTCCTCGCTGAGCAGGTCGCGCGCCTGCTGGAGCTTGCGGCGGGTCGGCTCGTGCGCCGGATCGACCGTGAGCGCGCGCTCGAACATCTCGACCGCGCGGTCGTAATTGCCCAACATCATCCAGCCTTCGCCGCAGTTGTGCCAGAACCAAACGTCATCATCGTCATATTTGACCGCCTGCTCGTAGCAGTCGAGCGCATCATCCCAGCGGTTGAGCGCCGAGTATGCCAGTCCGCAGCCGTTCCACGCCCACGCATAGGTCGGGTCAAGCTCCAGCGCGCGGCGGTAGCTTTCGACCGCCTGCACGTACTGGTTCAGCCGCCGCAAGACCTGCCCGCGCCGCGCCCATGCGGTCGCGTTGTTGGGCAGCGCGCGGATCGACTGGTCGATCACGTTGAGCGCTTCGTCACGCCGACCCATGTCCAGCAGCAAATCGACCATGTTGGTGTAATACCAGATGATCCCCCCGTCTTCCTGAAGCGCGCGCTCGTAGCTGGCGAAGGCTTCTTCCCGCCGACCCAGCGATTCGAGCGCCAAGCCGCGCCCGTTCCACGCCCACGCATAACGCGGGTTGATCGCCAGCGCCCGGTCATAAGCTGCCAGCGCGTCGGCGGGACGGTCGGTGCGACGGTAGGCTTGCCCCAGCTTCGCCCAGCTTTCCGAGTGATTGGCGTCGAGCCGGGTGGCGTGTTCCAGCGCTTCGGTCGCCGCGCGGAAATGACCAAGCGCCACCAGCGCATCGCCTTGATTGTACCAGTACCACACGTCCTGCGGATCGAGTTCGGTCGCCCGGCGGAAACACTCCAGCGCTTCCTCGTAGCGATCAAACGAAGCGAGGGTCAAGCCGCGCCCGTTCCATGCCCATGCGTAATTCGGGTCAAGCTCGACCGCGCGGCTGTAGGAGCGCAGCGCCTCACCCGCGCGATCCAGCCGCCGAAGTACCTGCCCGGTCTTCGCCCACGTGCGCGGGTTGCGGTTGTCCAGCTTGAGCGAGCGTTCCAGCAGTTCGAGCGCCTGCTCGTACTCGCTCAGCGAGATCAGCACGTCCGCCTGCCCGTAAACGTAGAGCGGGTCGTCGGGGGCGGCTTGGCTGGCGCGGCGGTAGGCGTCCAGCGCGCGCTCATACTGGCGCAGCGCTTCCAGCGTGATCCCCTGCTCGTTCCACGCCCATGCATAGCTCGGCTCCAGCGTGGTCGCGCGCTCGTAAGCGGCGAGCGCCTCGTCGTAGCGCTTCAACTGGCGCAGCACGTTGCCCAGCCGCGCCCAACTCCGCGCGTGATTCGGGTTGGCTTCGATGGCGTTTTGCAGCACCGGCAGCGCGTCCTCGTAGCGACCGAGCAGCGCCAGCACGTTCCCCTGATTGTACCAATGCCACACATCCACCCCGGCGACCTGCGCCGCCAGCCGATAGCAGGCGAGCGCGTCCTCGTAGCGCTCCAACTGCTCCAGCACGATGCCTTTGCCGTTGATCGCCCATGCGTAATCCGGCTGATTCTCGATGGCGTGGTTATAGGCGTCCAGCGCTTCCTCGTAGCGGTGCAGATAGCGCAGCACTTGACCAAGCTTCGCCCAGCTAAAGGCGTGGGTGTTGTTGACGCGGACGGCTTGCTGCGCGGGCTGAAGCGCGTCTTCGTACTGGCGAAGCTCGACCAGCATTTCGGTGACGTTGTACCAATGCCAGACTTCGCTCGGCTGATAGCGGGCGGCGCGCTTGAACGACAGCAGCGCCTCTTTGTAATTGCCGATTGCCTTCAGCACCAGCCCATAGCCGTTATGCGCCCACGAATAGGACGGGTCGAGCCGGATCGCCTGCTCGTAAGCGAAAATCGCCTGCGAATGATCCCCTTGCAGGCGGTAGATTTGCCCCAGCTTCGCCCAGCTATTGGGATGCGCCGGATCGACATCCAGCGCTTTTTGCAGCGCCGCAACCGCCTGATCGTCTTGACCGAGCGTATGCAGCGCGTCCGCCTGATTGTACCAGTTCCACACGTCGGTTGGGTCGATCTCAGCGGCGGTGCGGTAGCAGTCCAGCGCTTCCTCGACCTTGCCCAGCCGTTCAAGGATCATGCCGCGCCCCTTCCACGCCCATGCGTAGCGCGGCTGAATCCGCAGCGCCTCGTCATAGCTTGCCAGCGCTTCGGGATAGCGTTCCAACAGGCGTTGAGTGCGTCCCTTGCGCGCCCACGCCCATGCGTAATCCGGCTGAAGGCTGATGGCGCGGTCGTAGGCTTCGACCGCCTCGGCATAGCGACCGAGTTCGGTCAGCGAGTAGCCCTTGTCCATCAACTCGCGGGCTTCGAGGGCGGGCCCGGTGATTTCCAGCACGGGCGGCGTCCCGGTGACTTCTTCGTATAAAACCGTCAGCACCTCGACGATCTCGCCCCACGATTTCGGGCGATCCACCGGGTCTTTGGCGAGGCAGCGCAGCACCAGCGCGCACAGAGTCGGCGGCAGCGCGGCGGCGTCAATCGGCGAAAAGGTGGGCGGCTCGTTCAGGTGCGCGTTGACCCACGCCTCGAACTTGCGCGCCGAAAACACGTGATGCCCGGTCAGCATCTCGTAGACCAGACAGCCGAACGAGTAAATGTCCGAGCGCAGGTCCACGTCCAGCGAGCGACACTGCTCCGGCGACATATAGGGCGCGGTGCCGAGAATCGCGCCGACCCGCGTCAGCCGCTCGCTCGGATCGACCTCGCTGGCGATTTCGAGGTCAGCCAGCGTCTCCTGAATGTCGAGCGAGCGCACCAGCCCGAAGTCAGTCACTTTGGCGATGCCGTCGTGCGTCACCAGAATGTTAGCGGGCTTGAGGTCGCGGTGAACCAGCCCCGGCACTCGCTGAGTCGCGTGCTGCATCCCCAGCGCGATGTGCAGCCCGAACTCAATCGAGAGCGGCAGGGTCATGCGCTTGTGTTCGATCCAGCTTCGCAGGTCGGGTTCCAGACCTTCCGGTCCGCTGATTTGTTCGAGGATGATGTGCGGTCGCCCGCCGATGTTCTGCACCAGCCGCGCCTGAACGATGTAGCGGTGCTTCTCCAGCCGAATCCACGTCAGCGCCTCCTGCACGAAGCGGGCGACGGCGCGTTCGTTGTTCAAAAACCGGGTCTGAAAGCTCTTGAGCGCGACCGGCTCGCGCAGCTCGTGGTCGTAGCACAGGTAAACCACGCCCATCCCGCCCCGGCGCACGTCCGCGACCTCGTAGCGCCCCTCGATGCGGTCGCCGACGTTGAACTCGTCGTCTGCGCCGCTGACGCGGGGTCGCTCCGGCTGAAGCGTGGGGCTGGATTCCGCCAATTCGTAGAGCAATTCGACCTGCTGCGCCTCTGGCGAAAGCGCAAGCGGCTCGACTCGGGTTTCGCTGGCGGCTTCCTGATCCTCCGAGTCGGGAGTCGGTTCCAGCGCGGCGAACTCGGTGGCGGCGGTTTCGCTCTGAAAGACGCTGCCTTCCTCAACCGCGACCGTGAACTCCTCGGAGCGGCTGGCGGCGCTGCGGTAGATGTCGACCAGTTCGCTGACGCTGCGCCCGGTGTTGGCTTCGTCCTCCTCCGCCAGCGCCCAGAGCGCGACCGCCGCGTTTCGCCGCTGCGGATAGGCGCGCACCACCGCCACCAGCCAGCCGAGATAGTCCTCGATGGCGCGGCGCGCGCGCTCCCGATCAAAGCGGCTGCTGGTTTCGTCGTGCGCGCGTCGGTAGGCGATCAGCGCCTTGCCGACGTAAAATACCAGCAGACGCCCGTCGTCGGTCAGCGAGAGCCGCGCGCACAGATCGCCCAGCGCGAACCGATCGTTGATGTCGCTGCGGCGCAGCGTGAGCCGCCCCAGCGTGCGAACCTCGTTATTCGGATCGGTAGCGAACGGATCACGCGGATCGAGGGGATTCGGGCGGCGCAGCGCCGCCCGAATCTGATCGGGCGTCAGCGCGGCGGGCTGGCGTCCGGTCTGAGGAACTTCTGGATTCAAGTATCCGTTACCACGCTTTCTGAATTTCCAATTCGCCGTAGCTCACGCTGAGTTCGAACTGATCGGTCGTCAACACGGCAGGTCTACGGTGATCACGCTCGCCGATTTCCATGCCGATCACGTCTACACTGAACGTTCCGGGATCATAGTCATCCTCGAACGTTTGCCAGTAGATGATATGAAAGCGCGTGAAGATAAGCTGAAATTCTCGCTCCTCGTCCCAGTTCGCGGAGATTTCCAGCCTTTGCGCGGCGTAGTTCACGTCCACGCGGTTAATCAGCCATGCGCCTTCGCTCAATGTGCGATTATTGATGGTTTCTTCAGTTTGTACTGTCATCAATCGTCACCCACTCATGCTCACTGCGCGGAAGATCATGCCATGCACTTGACCGCATCACCGTACCCGTTGTGATACTGATGCGAAGCCCCTTAATGAATTTCCCGTCGGAACCATACATCCGATACGGTATGCGAATAAGCTGCCCGTTCGGTCGAATCCATAATTCCGAGCCGTCCTCAAATATGTAATGTCGATAACCCTGCTCAGTTATCGATCTGCGCCTCAAATCTGGATGTTGGCTCAAATAGTCGTCCGCTTCCGCCCGTGACCAGCCGTCCAAACTACCAAAGGTCGATACGGTGCCAAATCCACCTGTAGCTTTGGCAGGCACGCGCGGTTCGCTCAAGAGCGCACCTGTGTCAGGAAGCAGAGCCGATCCCCCTCCACTTCGGCGGTGATGGTGTCGCCGGGAATGAATGCATCTTCGACGATCTTCCCGCTCAGCGGGCGGGTGAGCAGCCGCTCGATGGCGCGGTGCAGCGGGCGCGCCCCGTTGATCGGATCGTACCCCTTCTCCAGAATCAGTGCCCGCGCCGCGTCGGTCAGCACCAGATTCAGCTTTTGCTCGCGCAGCCGGGCGTAGAGATCGCCCAGCTTCAGGTCAAGGATTTTGCTCAGCGTCGCCTGCGAGAGCGAGCGGAAGGTGACCACTTCGTCGAGACGATTCAGAAACTCCGGGCGGAAGAACTGGTTCAGGTGGGC
The DNA here is from genome assembly GCA_963814185.1 of uncultured Chloroflexia bacterium. Taxonomy (GTDB): domain Bacteria; phylum Chloroflexota; class Anaerolineae; order Aggregatilineales; family Phototrophicaceae; genus Flexifilum. Next base: position 206,678 of record CAWFCF010000006.1, read on the forward strand.
GGCGTAATCCGCCTCGCGCTCGCCCCCCATAAAGCCCAGCGACGGGCGCGCGCCTTCCTCAGTTCCGATGTTGCTGGTCATGATGAAAACCGAGTGCCGCGCATCGACCTTGCCGCCGTGCGCGTCGCTCAGGCGACCTTCGTCGAACACTTGCAGGAAAATGTCGAACACCTCCGGCGCGGCTTTCTCGACTTCATCCAGCAGCACCACGCTGTAAGGGCGGCGGCGCAAGCCATCGGTGAGCTGACCGCCGCGCTGGGTGTCCTTGTAGCCGGGCGGCGAGCCGATCAACCGGGCGACCGTGTGCGAGTCGTGGAACTCGGACATGTCCAGCCGCAGCATGGAGTCGTCGCTGCCGAACATGAAGTTCGCCAGCGCGCGCGCCAGCTCGGTTTTGCCGACGCCGGACGGACCCAGAAACAGAAACACGCCAATCGGTCGATTGGGATCGCTCAGCCCGGCGCGCGCGGTCTTGATGGCGGCGCTTACCGCATCAACCGCTTCGTCCTGCCCGACCACGCGACCGAGCAGCGTCGTCCGCAAATCGGCGAGGCGGCGCTTCTCGTCGGTGGTCAGTTCGTTGACCGGGATGCCCGTCCATTCGGACAGCACCGCTGTGATGTTTTCAACCCGCACTTCCTCGGACTGCTCGCCTTCCTCGTCCGGCGAGGTGGTGCGAATGGTCACGCGCGCGCAGGCTTCGTCCAGCAGATCGAGCGCCTTGTCTGGCAGGCGGCGATCCGGCATGTAGCGAACCGAGAGCCGCACGGCGGCTTCCAGCGCCTCCGGGCGAATGGTCACGTCATGGTGATTTTCGAGCCGCTCGCGCTGCGAGGCGAGGATCGCCAGCGCGTCTTCTTCGCCCGGCTCCTCGATGTCAATCGGGCGGAAACGGCGATCCAGCGCCGGGTCTTGGGCGATGGCGCGGCGATATTCCTCGTGAGTAGTCGCGCCGATGCAGACGATCTCGCCCCGTGCCAGCGCAGGCTTGAGGATGTTGGCGGCGTCGAGGTTGCTGTCGATGGTGTCGCCCGCGCCGACGATGGTGTGAATCTCGTCGATGAACAGGATCACGTTTCCGGCGCGGCTGGCTTCCTCCACAATCCCGATCAGCCGCTCCTCGAACTGCCCGCGCAAGCTGGTGCCCGCCACCAGCGTACCGACTTCGATCTGCACGATGCGGCGGTTCGCCAGCGATTTGGGCGCGGTTCCGGCGTAGATCGCATACGCCAGCCCTTCGACCACCGCCGTCTTACCGACCCCGGCGTCGCCCAGCAGCAGCGGATTGTTCTTCTTGCTGCGCGCCAGCGTCCGTGCGACCGTGCGAATCTCGCGCTCGCGGGCAATCGCCGGACCGATCTTGCCATTGGCGGCTTGGGCGGTGAGGTCGCGCCCGTACTTGTCGAGCAGCGGCGTGGGCGTGCGCCCGTTGGCTTTCAACTCGTGCTCTCCGGAGGACTGCATAAAGGCATCGTCGCCCATGAAATCGTCCAGATCGGAAATCTGGAACAATTCGCTCTCGTCCGGGCTGGCGAGGTCTTTCTCGTAAGCCTCGTTGAGCAGTCGTTGCAGCCACAGGTTGACGTTGAAGCCCATCTCGATCAGCTTGCGGATGGGGACGCCTTCGCCTTCCTGCATCAGCGCCAGCAGCACGTGGGATTCGTCCACTTCTTCGGATTCTTCGCGGTCTGCCATGAAGATCGCCAGCGACAGCACCATCTCGGCGCGCGGAGTCAGCGGCAGCACTTCATCGATGCTGCCCTCGCCAGTACCGATCTCGCGGCGAATCTCGTTGCGCACCTGACGGGGATTTAGCCCGGCGCGGCGCAGCAGCGCGGCGGTCGCGCCGTCCTCGACCTTAGTCGCCGCGATGAAAATGTGCTCGGTGCCGATGTAGTTATGCCCCAGCCGCTGGGCTTCTTCGGCAGCCGCAGACAGCAATCCGGCGCAGCGCTTACGTATTTCTTTTTCGGGAATGTCGGGCGGAGGGGTCACGCAACTGCTCCTGACAAATAATTCTTGGCGCAAACCCTCAATGCACGGATAAAGTCATGCGCCAGACGGTCTATTTCTTGACTCAGCACTCGGCACTCAGAACTCAGTACTAGCACTTGTTTGCCGCCCCAGTATAACGCATGTCAATTCATCTGGTGAAAAACCTGCGTAAAAGATGGATATAATTTTCATAATTGCTGCTTGAGAACTGCTGCCTATGTCACTCTCCGATCCTCTCGTCGGGACACAGCTTGGCGATTACCGCATCATGGACATTCTGGGTCGCGGCGGGATGGCGCACGTCTACCGGGGCTACGATCACCGCTTGCAGCGTTACGCCGCCGTCAAAGTGATCGACGCCGACCTGCTGGCGAAGGAGAACGAGTCCGAATATCGCCAGCGTTTCCAGCGCGAAGCCCGCGCCATCGCCCGGCTGAATCACCCGAACATCGTGGGCGTGTACCAGTTCGGGGAAGCCGGGGCGCTCTACTACATGGCGATGGCGTTCGTGGAAGGGCGCGATCTGGCGCAGATTCTCCGCGAGCGACCGGATACGCTGCTGTCGCCCGATCAAATCCTGTCCATCGTCCGCGACATCGGCGCGGCGCTGGACTATGCCCACGCCAACGGCGTGATCCACCGGGACATCAAGCCCTCGAACATCATGGTCACGCTGGACAATCACGCCATCCTCACCGATTTCGGGCTGGCGCTGAGTGTGCCCGAAGGCACGCTCGGCAACACCTTCGGCAGCGCCCATTACATCGCGCCGGAGCAGGCGATTTCGTCCGCCAACGCCGTCCCGCAGAGCGATCTCTATTCGCTGGGCGTGGTGCTGTACCAGATGCTCACGGGCAAAGTCCCGTTCGACGATCCGTCCGCCATGAGCGTCGCGCTCAAGCATCTGAGCGAGCCGCCGCCACCACCGCGCGCAATCAACCCGGCGATTTCGCCAGCGGTCGAGCGGGTGGTGCTGAAAGCCATTGAAAAGGAGCCGAGCAAACGCTATCCAACCGGCGCGCAGATGGCGCAGGCGCTCGCCGAAGCCTTCAAATCGGGCGCGTCCTCGCGCACCTTCCCCATGATCCCGTTTCACAAAGCCGAGCCGGTCGGCGAGCAGACCCTTCAATTCAGCGATTTGGAGATCGCCGCCTCGCTAATGCGCGCGCACAAGCCCGGCAGATCGCGCAGGCGGTGGGTGCTGGTCGGCGGGCTGATCGCGGCGATTCTGCTGGTCAGCGGATTTTATGCGTGGTTCATGACCCGCGACAGCACCAGCGACGCCCAGCCGAGCGCGACAGCCATCGCCGCGCTGGTGCAGACCGCCGCCGCCCCGACGGTCACGGCGGCAAAGACGCACGCCCCCGCCGCCATCACCGTCACGTCTGCTGCCGCACCTTCTACCGACACCCGCGCGCCCGTCCAGTTGATCTACGACTCGGATAAGCTGGTGCTGATCGACCGCGCCGATCATCCGGTGAGCGTGCGGGGCTGGACCTTCCAGCGGCAGGCGGCAATTGGGCTGATCAGCTTCGACGCGCTCCAGTGGAAAGCGACCAACCTCAGCGCGATTCAGCCGAATACCTGCCTGCTGCTCTGGCGTATCAGCCTCGGCGAACTGCCCACGCCCGACTACTGCGCCGCGCGCGATGCGTGGTTCGCCGTCGGCACTTTGAGCCGCTTCTGGATCAGCGACCAGCCAGACGCCCATTTCAACGTCTACGGCGAAAGCGGCGTGCTGCTGGCGACCTGCCCGGTCAACAGCGGCACCTGCGATGTCATGGCGGACGGGTAAGCCGCTACATCCGCCCGATCATGAAGAAGAAGTAATCCTGCGGGAAGGTTTCGACCCCCAGCGAGTTCAGCAGCGCGAGCAACTGCGCCCGGTGATCGGCGCCGTGAATGGCGACGTGCTGAAGCACCTGCCAGACCGGGATTTGGTCGCCGAACGGATGCGTGATCAGCAGGTCGTCGCGCAGATCACCGAGATAGGCACGCATGTGGGCTTCAACCTCGTCCCACTTGGCGCGGATTTGGTCTTTCTCAACGTAATCCTCCGGGTTGATGAAGCCCGGCACCTCGACGCCCCGCAGCCCGCTGAACCAGCGGTCGTCAATGTTCAGCATATGCACCACCTGATTCCGCACCGACCCCACCGAATAGTCGATCTTCCGCGTGAATGCCTCCTGCGGCAGCGGCACGATGCATCGATCCCAGATTTTGCGGTTGATGGTGAAATGGTATTCGTAGAGATTGCGAAACGCATCAGCAACCAAAGTCAGCGCTCCTTGAATCAATATGGGCGGGTGTTGACGCTTGACCCGCCCACGATCGACCGCTTGTGGCGGTTAGCTCAATTTCAGTTAGCGGCTTAGAAAGAACCCCTGCAAGACGGAACCGACGACCGTCGGGACGAGATCATGGGTCTGCCCTTCGAGGAGGCGATATTGAGCGTTCGGCAGAGCGTCTGCCAGTGAGTGCGCCGCCTGATGCATCACGGCGGGACCGTTCTCGGCATCGATCACCAGAGTGGGCATTCGGACGGAAGCCGCCAGTCCGGTTGGCAGCGCCGTCAGGATCGTCGATTCGTAGACCAGGGTCTGCGCCATCTTTTCAAGAGCGGGGCGGAACGGCGCGTGTCGCATCTGGGCAACAAATTCGGCGGGTATGCCGACCGCCTCGGTCTGGAACAGCTCCACCGCGTCGCCTCTACGACCCGCCGCGACGAACTCCGCGAGCTGGGGCGCGAGAGTCCCCGCCTTACCGCCGGTCGGGGGTGGGTCGTAGAGCACCAGCTGTGAAATGGCGAGACCGTCTGCCGCCGCTCGCAAAGCCAGAATCGCGCCGGACGAATACCCGAATACGCACGCCGATCCACCTGCCTGCGCGATCAGGGCGTTGAGGTCTTCGATTTCGCGCTCGATGGCATAGGGAGCCGTGTCGCCACTATCGCCTCGTCCCCGGCGGTCATAATTGAACACCCGGAAATGCGGTTCGAGGAATTGACTGAGCGGCGTACCCGCTGCCCGTTCGTTGAACGCGCCCAGTACCAGAATGACCGCTAGTCCCGCTCCTGATTGTTCAAAGGCGATACGAGTCCCATCCTTCGACGTTACGGTGTTCATTTGCGCCTCCTTTGGCGATCTGAAGCCGATTTCCTGCCGAAGCCATCCGGCGGCTGGTTTTCAGCCTCCGGCGAGAGAGTGACCTTGATGATTCATGTCCGGGGGGTGGGTTACTGTGAATTCGCCAGCGTAACCGTCGGCTGGATGTTCGGGGGCACGTTCGGCGACCCGCTGTTGACCCACGCATAGGCGACGATGTTGGCGATCACCAGAATCACCAGAATGATGAACAAGGTGCGCAGCAGGCGCGGGGTCACGAAGCTGGGCGCGCCGCGTGGGGCGGGCGTCGCGTCGGGGGTGGAGCGCCGCTTGCCCAGATGCGCGTTTTCCAGCAGCCACGACTGCATGATGGTCGCAGTCAGGGCGATGCCGTTGGGCGTCGGCTGAAGGATTTGCTGATATTCGAGGCTCCGCAGGGTCGCGTTGATGGCGGTGATGTCCAGCGCAAAGTCGGTTTCGACCAGCCAGTCCTCGATGGTCGCTGCGTCCAGCCGACCGAGCGGATCGTTGTAGAGCAGGTCGCTGACGGCGGTCAGCACCAGCCGCTCGTTGGTTTCCAGCCCATCCCAGAGCGTGCGGTAATCGGCTTCGTTGTACAGGAAGATACTCGGCGTGATCGACTTCACGTCTTCCAGCGTGAACACGTTCAGTTCGGGGTACTTCTCCCAGCGGCGGAAGAACTCGTAGCCGAAGTGCTGCACCATGCTCGGCGAGCCGCCGACCAGCTTCTGCACCGCGACCGCGCACTCGTCGGGAACCGAATACAGCCCACGAACCGGCATTTGCAGCAGCCATTGACTCTCGTCCTGCGACAGAGTGCCCAGCCGCACCACGTTGGCGGGCGTCACCAGCGGCGCGAAGTGCTCAATCTCGTCCTCATAGCTGCTGTCCAGCGCGAGCGCCACGTACACGTCCTGAAATTTCTGGGTGAGGCTGAGCAGATAGCTGAAGCTGTCTTCGGGGAGCTGCCCCCCGCGCACGCCCATCAGCAGGCGGTCGGCGTCGTCGATCAGCAGGATCAGCTTGCGCCGTGCCGCCCCCAGAATTTGCGGCATGAAGCTGACTTCCAGCCAGTTGCGCGCCGAGTCGCCCAGCGGATCAAGCTGGGACATGCGGCTGACGATGAACCCGCGATCCACCAGCGCCGTGTTCATCGCCTCCGCCAGCGCCATCAGCCAATGCGATTCGTCTTCCGGCGCGGCGCTCCGCAGCGGCACGTACACGCCCACCGCCGATTCCCGAAACACGGCGTCCACGTTGAGCAGCAGCGCGCTTTTGCCGATATGCTGGCGTCCCATAAACAGGAGCGCGCCGGTTTTCGTCGGGTCAAACAGCCGGGCGTGCAGCCGGGAAAAGACGTCTTTGCGCCCGGCAAACGGGGCGGTCGCAAGCCCGGGGCTGTTGTAGTCCGGGTGGTAGGGGTTCACAGGATTAATCATAGTCACCCATTATATACAATGAGGCGATGGCTCGCACTTGCCTGCCCCGGAACTGCGTGGTGTATAATGCGACCTGATTTCCGGCGGAATGCATCACAAGGTCGAATCACGTGAATTGAAACCCCTCTCCGCGCGCGCTTGCGCTGGTTGGAATGCCGGGCGCGGGCAAATCGCTGTGCGCGCGGCATCTGGAAGCCAAAGGTTATTTTCAGTATCGGTTTGGCAGCATTGTGGTCGATGAAGTCTCGCGGCGCGGGCTGGCGGTGACGCCCGAAAACGAGCGGGTCGTCCGCGAGGAATTCCGCGCCAAAGAGGGCATGGACGCCATCGCCAAGCGCGCCCTGCCCATCTTGGAGCAGGCGCTCCAGCGCCAGAACTGCATCGTGATCGACGGGCTGTACAGTTGGAGCGAGTACAAGACCCTGCGTGCCAAGCTGCTCGGCGAACTCACGGTGGTGGCGATCATCAGCGAGCGAGCGCTGCGCTACGCCCGCCTCGCCGGGCGAGACGAGCGCCCGCTCACCCCGGACGAAGCCCAGCAGCGCGACTATCAGGAAATCGAAAATCTCGAAAAGGGCGGCCCGATTGCGCTGGCGGATTACACTCTGCTCAACAATCAGTCGCCGGACGACCTGCTCGACGCGCTGGATGCGCTGATCGACCAACTGGACTTTCGTCCCTAATTGCTTGTCACAAATTGACAAGCCGAAGCGCAGGTATCTATACTCCGCGCACGAATTGCCAACGGAGCGATCCATGCTGCGCCGCTTTCTGCTCATCGGAATCCTGCTGCTCACCGTGACCGGCGCCAAAGCCCAGTCCGGCGCGCCCCAGCCCGGAGACCCCCCGGTGCTGAGCCGCATCACCGTCTCGGCGACCGCCGACGACGGCACCGTGACCATTACCGGCAGCAGCGGCGCGGTCTTTCCGAATGCCTATCTCGCGGTGCGCAACCTGTTCACCGGGGCGATCTCGTTCGTGCGGGCGGGCGGCACCGGCAGCTTCAGCGTCCGGGTCGCGGGCACTCACAGCGCGGCTTACTGGATCAGCCCGACCACCGAGCCGCTCACTGCGGAACAAGAGGCGGCGCTGAGTCAGACGCCCGGATCGCTGCCCGGCGGACCCGGCGTGATCGTCTACGGCGCGGTTCCCGCCGCGCCGCCGCCCACCACACCCATCACCCGCATCGCCATCGATGGCGACCTCGCCGATTGGAGCGCTTATCCCTCCGCGCTCCGGTTGGACATGGGGACGCGCGCGGTCTACGCGCTGCGCAACGCCGAGTCGCTCTACGCCGCGTTTTCCGGCACTTACGTCAACGATGCTTACGCCAAGCTCGAAATCCGCTTCACCATCGACCTGACCACTTACACGGTCACGCTCGACCCACGCCAAGCCGCGCCCGCAGCGTTGGCGAGCGTCAATCCGGTTCGGCGCGATCTGGGCACCCTCACGGTCGCGGCGCAGCAGGCGAGCGGGATCGAAGTGCGCATCCCGCTCTCGTTCGTGAACCGCGCCGACCGGGTGGTGCTGGACGCCGTGCGCTGGATCGACTCCAACGGCGTGGAGATCGGGCAGGATCAAATCGGCGCGGTCATCGAGCCGCAGGACGAAATCGACGGCGTGTTCCGCACCCACAGCACACTCGGTCTTAACCAGACCCGCTTCTCCACCGCCGGATCGCTCGATAACGGCGATTCAAGCTGGTTGATTCGGGGCGGCGTGGATGGGCTGACGCTGTCGCCGGGCGCGGTCTGGCACGTCGAGATGGACGTGGATTACGGCTCGGCTGATCTGCCCGCCGACGCCGAGATGATCGGCTCGCTCAGCTTGCAGCCGATTGCCCGCAGCATCGACGGACAGATGCGCGCGGTCGGCGGCGAATCCACCAACAACGGCTGGTCGAGCATCCTCACGCCCAGCGGGATGCCGATTGACAATCTGGACAGCAGCGTTCTGCTCGGCGGGACGGTCACACCGCCTTCCGAACTGATACGGGGCGCCCGCGAAACACACTTTCCGCTGGATTTCGCGCTCACCATCCCTGACGATCTGCCGCCGGGCTTGTACGTCCCCTTCTTCACTGGGTCAACCCAGAGCGGCGACGGCGCGCGGGTCGCGTGGGGCAGCGGCGCGCGCCTGCCGCTGGTGATCAGCAGCGGCGGCGTGAACGACGTGCGCCTGCTCTGGACGCTGTTCGCCGATGACCCCAGCGACGGCAGCCGGGGGATTTTACCCGCCGAAGATCAGGTTTATGCGGCGCTCTCCAACCGGGTGCGCTTCGACAGCCCGACCTACATTTTGCCGCCCTTCCAGCCGGATACCACTGACCCGATCTCCTATCCGCTGGAGCCGTACCTGCTGGATCAACTGCCCAACCGCTATGCCAGCAGCAGCGCGCCGCTGATCCCGTTCAAGTTCCCCGCCGGGCAGCTTCAGGCGACGGTCACGCGCCCAGATGGGACGCTCGATGATCTCGGCAGCGCCAGCCTCGTGCAGAACCAGCTATCCACCGCCGCGCAGGACGAGCGGGCGCTGTTCGGCGCGCAGTCGCCTGTGGACGAGTATCGGCTGGTGACGCTCAACCCGAAGTTCAACGCCTACAGGTTCCCCCAGTACGGCGAATACCAGATCAACCTGACCGGCAGCGTGCAGGACGTGTGGGGCAACCGCTATGAAGGCGGCGGCACTTACACCGTCCTCGCCGCCGAACTGCTCGACCTGACTCCCGGCGTTCTGCCCGGCACACCGTTTGAAGTCGGAGACGCGCTCAACCCCAGCGTCCGAGTCTCCCCCGGCTACCCCGCCGACCTGACCGTGACCGTCAAAGTCTTTCCGCTCGACGAGAGCGAGATGTCCACCCGGACGTTCAGCGGAAGCGCCAACGCTAACGGCTATTTCCAGCCAACCGACGAGCCGTTCGTGTTCGCCATGCCCGGCGAATACGTGATCGACTACGAGGCGCGCTACACCGCGCCCAACGGTCGGCTGTGGGCGGCGAGCCTGCGCAGCGCGGGCGTGATCGCTTCCCCGAACTCGGCGCTGGTCGCGCACGGGACGCGCGGCTTGCCCGGCGTGGTCAGCGACACCCGCCCGGCGTGGTTTAGCCTGCCGCAGTACGCCGAGGTCGCCGGGATCAAGACCAGCCCGGTCACGCTCAGCTTCCCGTACCACAGCGGCGATGTCGCGTGGGTGAACGACGGCAGCGCCAGCAGCATCCTGCCGCAGATCACGGTGCAGGACTTCGGCTTGCAGACCGACGCATCGAGCGGCAGCACGTTTTCGCAGTGGCTGATCGACCGCCTGCCCAACTACGTCTCAGACGATCAGGTGCCGATCCGCCAGCTTGCCGCCGAGGGCGAACTGCCCGTGAGCTTGATCGGCGAGCGGAGCAGCCCGGCACAGCGCCCGGATCAACTCGCCAGCGACAGCTACACCTACATCAGCGCGGACCGCCCGAACGTGACCGTGCGCCAGTACGTCAACGGCAGCGCATCCGGCGATCTGCCGCTCGGCTGGGACGAGGACGACCCGCTCAACCGACAAATCGGCGCGGGCATCGGCGGCAACCGCCCCGGCGATTACCTTTTCCTGTTCGGCGGCGCGGTGGTTCGGGTGGGCGACGCGCACGACACCGCCATCTACGGCGCGCTGGCGGTGATCAGCGAGGATGATTCGCCGCACATCTATCCGCCAGATCGCGGGGCGGCGGGCGGCGGCGACGGCGGCGCGCTGCTGACCATCAACGGCGAACCGGTCGATACCTTCATCGACCTGACCGGAGTTCAGCCGGGCGACACGCTCACGCTGGGCGACACGCTCACGCTGGCGGGGCAGGTCGCGCCGCCGCTGGCATCGACCATCACCACCACCTTTGTCTCACCGAGCGGGCGAGTCGAGCAGTTCACCGGGCAAGCCAACCGCATCGGCTACTACTACGATCCGGCAGCCCTGTTCACGGCGGATGAAGCGGGCATCTGGAGCGTGGAAGTTCACGTCGAGCAAACTGGCGTCACCTCAGCCGGGCAGATCGCGCCGCCCGCGCCGCAGGGGAGCGTGCTGGGCGCGCACGATGACCGCTTCTCGATCTACGTGCTGCCCGCGAAAGCAACGCCACTGAACTGGAATCCGGTGCTGGACGATTCGATCATCCCGATTGTGTCGCCCTACAACTTCAGCTTCACGCTGCCGGAGGACTGGACGCGGATTCAGGCATTCTATACGCTGACCACGCCCGGCTATATCATCGAAGACGGCGAGCTTCGCGTCACCGGGCGGAACTTCAGCTATACCTATAACGCGCCGCTGCAAAGCCGCGCCTTCCCCAACCTCGAAAATGATGGTCGCAGCGGCGCTTACGTGGCGGACGTTCGCACGCTGACTTTCGTCGCCATTGGCGTAGACTCATCGGGCGCGAAGCAGATTCGCAGCCGCACCTTTACGCTGATGCACGACCGCCTGATCACGACGGAGTAGGCGATGCGAACCGACAAGGCGGCGGGCAATGCCAAAGGTTCATGAAGAAGCAGGGTGCTTGTTTCTGATGTACTTCAACGATCACGAACCCGCCCACGTTCACGTTCAGGTTGGCGACGGCGATCTGGTCATCCAGCTTGACAATCAACTGACCGTCAGCCGAACGCGCAACGTAAAGGCATCCGAAATTCGCAAAGCGCAGCGAATTGTCCGAGCCAATCGCGCGAAGTTCGAAAAAGCATGGGATAATCGCCAATAGAGTTCGAAAGGATAGGCGGATGAGCGAGTTACTCAAAGCCGTGTACGCGCCGCACAACGACGCGGTGGAAGCGCAGCTATGCGGTGAGGAAATCATCGTCAAAACCCAAGATGGACGCACGATTTACACACCACTGTCGTGGTTTCCGTTCCTAGTGAACGCTACCGAGCAGCAGCGTCAAACGTTCGAAGTGCGCGGCACGTCGCTCGACTGGCCGTTACTGGAGGACGGCATCGGCATGGAGACTATTCTGCTGGGGCGTCCAGAGCGATGAACAAGACAACCAAGCGCATCACGTTCAATCTGACGCCAGATCGGTAAGGGCATCGTGCGCCGCGCCTCTACCGCGTTCGTGCTGCTGCTCACTCTGCTGCTGGCTGCGCTGCTGCGCTTCACCACGCCGCAGGTATCGGCGCAGATCAACGCGACGCCGACGCCGCTGCCGCTGTTCGCGCTGCCCGATGCTCGCAGCAACCGTGCCTACACCAGCGATACGATTGCGCTGGCAGGCGACGGGCGCACCATCGCCGCCGCCAACATGGTCAACGACTCGATGACCATCCTGATCCCGTCCTTTAACCGGGTAGTCGCGGAGATTCCAGTCGGCAAAGACCCACGCTCCGTGGCGATCACGCCGGACGGCACCCGCGCGCTGGTCGCCAATCACGGCGACGGCACCCTGTCTATCGTCAGCATGACCCAGAACGCCGTGATTGGCACGATCATGCTGGGCGTGATGCCCTACGGCGTGGTCACCAACAGCAACGACATCGCCTACGTTTCGCTGGAAGGCAGCAACCAGATCGCCATCGTTGATCTGCGCAGCCAGCTCGTTATCGGGCGAATTGACGTGCCCGCCGCGCCCGCCGGACTGACGCTGTGGGGCGATTTCCTGTACGTGACCCACTTTTGGAGCGGCATGGTCAGTCTGGTCTATCTGCCGCAGCGACAGGTGATCCAGACTCTTCAGACCGGCAGCGATACCGCGCTGTTTCAGGATTTCGAGCCGGACATCACGCGCGGGATCGCCTACCTGCCACAGACTCGGCTGAACGCGCAGAACACCGCGCTCGGCTACGACAGCGCGGCGCTCCCGGTGGTCAACGTGATCGACCTGCACGACCTCTCGATCCTGCGCGACCGACGAATCCCGCTGGACATGGCGGATCAGCCGCAGAACATGCCGTTCGACGCCGCGCTCGACCGCTTCGCGCAGCGGCTCTACGTCGCCAACGCGGGCAGCGACAGCGTTTCGGTGATCGACCTGAACACCGGGTTCGCCCGCGCGAATATCCCGGTGGGGGCGAACCCACGCGGGCTGCTGCTCAACGGCGACAACACCCGGCTGTACGTCCACAACGCGCTGGACGGCACCATCACGACTATCGACACCGGGACGCTGCGAGTCACCAGCACCCTGCCGATCATCGACCTGACGGTTTCACTCGATCTGCTGCTGGGCGAGCAGTTGTTTCACTCCGCCGTCGATCCGCGCCTGAGCGCCGGAAACGGCTTAAGCTGCGCTACCTGTCACTTCGACGGTCAGTCCGATGGACGGGTGTGGATGGGCTTCCCGGATGGTCCACGCAACACGCCCCTGCTCTACAATCTGCCCGAAACCGTCCCCTACAACTGGTCGGCGACGTGGGACGAACTGGCGGACGTGGAACTCAAAGTCCGCTGGCTTCAGGCAGGCACCGGCTTGATCGACGCGCCGACGGTGGAGAACCCGCACGCGGGTGATTTGGTCGATCTCGATCTGCTGACCCAGTATTTGACCACGCTGCAAGCGCCGCCCAATCCCTATCGGTTCCCGGATGACGTGATTGCGCGGGGCAAGCAGGTCTTCGACGCGCAGAACTGCGTGAGCTGTCACGTGGGACCCGCCGGGACTGATTTGCAGAGTCACGACGTAGGCACCGGGAACTCGTCGTTGGAAAAGCGCGGCACCAGCTTCGACACGCCGTCGCTGCGCTGGCTGTGGCTGAGCGCCCCCTATTTCCACGACGGATCGGCGGCGACCCTGCGCCAAGTATTCGAGCTGCCGGGCGTGCATCAATTGATCTTCCGGGTGCAGCCGCAGGACATCGACGCGCTGGTCGCCTACTTGATGATGCTGCCGGGTTAACCCCGAATAAATTCTTAATTTAACCCTTGCTAACTTTTTCTGGCACTGGTATATTTATGATGGAAATGATAAAAATTGCGGCTGTGAACGGAGAGGGTTTGGATGAGCGCCAGCGCCGCGATGCAGGAATATTTAGCCGAAGCCTATCGGCTCGCTTACTATCAGAATGGTGATCCGTATATCTCCACCTCCGCGTTAGCCGACGTGATGCACGTCTCTGCTCCGGCGGTCACGCGCATGGTGCAGCGCCTGCGAGAAGCCGGGTATCTCGAACACGAACCCTATCGCGGCGTCTCGCTGACGCCCACTGGCGAGCGCGAAGCGCTCATGAGCATCCGGCGGCATCGGCTGACTGAGGTGTTTCTGGTCAGCGTGATGAAGTTCGGCTGGCACGAAGTCCACGATCAGGCAGACGAACTGGGCGTGGTCGCCAGCGACGAACTGGTCGCGCGCATGGAGCAGATGGCAGGCTATCCGCGCCGCTGCCCGCACGGGGAGCCAATCCCGACGGCGGAAGGACATATGCCGCGCGTCCACGATGCGCCGCTCAACGAAACCGTTCCCGGCAGCGATCTGGTGATCAGCCGGGTGAACACGCACGATATGGATCGGCTGGCATACTTGGGTGAACTGGGCTTGAAGCCGGGGCGGCACTTGACGCTGATTTCGCGCGCGCCGTTCAATGGCCCGATTCAGCTCGAACTCGACGGCGAAACCCGATTGATCGGTCACGAGTTGGCGGGCGTGCTGCGGGTCTGCCCGCCGGAACAGTTTGAGTTGAAGTGAATATCGTATGATCAAGGAATTGGAACCCGTCGTCCTGACCAGCGATCTCCCGGAACATGGCTTGAAGGCGGGAGATATTGGCGCCGTCGTACTGGTGTATAGTAGCGGACGAAGCTACGAAGTCGAGTTCGTCACCCTAAACGGCGACACGGTTGCCGTCGTCACTGTGAAGCCGGATCAGGTTCGTCGCATTCAGGAAGGCGAAATCGCTCACGTGCGTATGGTGAATGTGTAATTGAAGCCATGCCGCTGAACAATTGCGATCTGGAGTCCGTCTTCTGTAGCCGCGAATCTAAACTCCCGGCGACGCGCTGCGCCAAGCGGCGACGCCCAAGCACGCCCACCCCGCCAGAAACGCCAATCCGCCGAAAGGCGCGACCGCGCCCATGATCGGCAGGTTGAATAGGCTCAAAATATAAAGGCTGCCCGAAAACAGCACGATCCCGGCGGCGAACAGATAGCCTGCCCAGCGCGACCAGCGCGCCGGATAGCGCTCGACCACCCACGCCGCGCCGATCAGCGCCAGCGTGTGGATCAACTGATACTGCACGGCGGTTCGGAAGATGTCTTGAAGGTCAGGGTGCGCCGTGAAGTACGCGCTTAAGCCATGCGCGCCAAACGCCCCCGCCCCTACCCCCAGAAAACCGAAAACCGCCGCCAGCAGAACAAAATTCCGTGAAGTCATCGTTTGTTTCCTCAATCAGCAGACCCAATCAAACCCGGTATAATGAGAATAATTTCGATTCATTAAGCATGTCGATTGGTCATCGGCACGCAACTGATTTAGTATTTGCTTATTTGATGCTGCGCTAATCGAGGCATAGCCTATTGTCTCAGGCAACCTACGCACTAGAGCATTTCTACTACGGGCAGCTATTTTACCAAGGAAGGGCGCAGGGGGAGCTTCGGCTTCTGGCGTCGTCGCCGGGCGTAAAGACCGAGCACGTCGCCGAAGCTGCAAAAGAAGCCGCCATCCCGCCGTTGCCCAACGTCCCTACCGGCTCATGGGCGCTGGTGAGGGCGCAGAGCAGCCCGTTCCTGCTGGCACAGGCGCAAATCGGCGCGCGTGGGCAGGCGATGCGTCACGTGGTGCTGACGCCGGTCGAGGTGCTGCGCTCGCTGGGCGGCAACCTCAAAGCCCTGAGCAAGCTGCTCGAAATCCAGATGCCGATCTACCAGCAGGTCGGGACGACCATCCCGCTGCTGCAACTGGCGCAGATGGGTGTCCCCGACGCGGAAGCGCAGGAAACGTCCATGCTGGCTCTGATGACCGCCACCCGCGACCGTCTGGACGTGATCGAGGCGCTGCTGGCGGCGATCATTCAGGGCGTGCAGGTGATCGTCAGGGGCGCGCCTTCCGACCTGTCACAGCGGATCGCGTTTGTCGAGGGGCTGCTGGCGCTGCTGCCGCCGCCCGCGCGCTTCGGCGTGACCTTCGCCACCCACACGCTGCCCTCGACCCACGTTGACGCCCAGATTCGCTTTTACACCGACGATCCGCCGCCGCCCAATACGCTGGTTTATCAGTGGGATGAAGGGCGCGTAGACGGCGTTACGGTCGAGGATCAGTACAGCCGCTTCATTCGCAGCCAACTGCGGCTGGATACGGCGCTGGTGGTGGAGCAGACCACCGCGCTGACGGCGGTCGCGGCCTGGCGCATCAAGCGAGGCGACTCGCTTGCGGAAGCGCTCAAGTATGCATCCTACCGCCTCAAGATCGATACCGCCATCAGCAACAATCAGCCGGTAGAGGCGGGCGAAGCCGCCAAAGTGCTGGCGGAAGACCCCACCCTGCCCGAACTCGATCCGCGCGGCATACGTGCGGCACCTGCTGGCGTTCGCGCTGGTGCTGGACGAGATCGAACATGCCGACAAGCTGGCGGTGGTGGTGCGCGGTCAGCCGGATTTGGAGCGCGTGATCCTCCAGCAAATGAGCGAGGCGCTGGCGGCGGGCAAAGCCGACCGGGTCTACCGGACGCTCTCGCGCTGGCTGTCGAATCCGATGGGCTTCAACGGCATGTACTGGGTGGAACTGACCCAGAAAGCCGCGCTCGCCTACGCCGAATCGCTGGCGAAAGCCAACCAGATCGACGCCCTGAACGCCTTCTTGCGGCACGTCCGCCGCAACAGCGAGAGCGTCGAACTCGCCCCGATCATCCCGCGACTGATCGAAGTGGCGCTGCCGCTGGCGATCCAGAACCCGGTGCTGGCAGAAAACGTGTTTGTGCTGGCTGCCGGATCGCTCCCGGCGAACCGCTGGCAGCGTTTCATCGCCATCAAGCCGCTGCTGGCGCGCCTGCCCCCCAGCCTCTCGGAATTGATGCTGCACCTCGGCGGCAAAGACCCGGCTCCGTCGGGGCTGCTGGCGCAGGTCGCCGGGGAGTTCGGCGACGAGTGGCAGCCGCTGCTGATGATCCGACTGACTGAAGTGGCGCTGTTGGTCGGGCGGCGCGACCTGCTGGATAACGCCGCGCTGAGCGCGTTGGTCAAGGCGGCGCAGTCGCCGTTTGCCCCGTCTTACGATCCACTGCTGCGCTGGATCGTGCGCAATCTCTCCGACGACGAGGTGCTGCTGCGGCTGGGGATGATCGGCTCGCGCTACCTGCTGCAAATCCTGCTGGCGCGCGGCGCTTACGAGGAACTCGCCACCGAACTGCTGCATCAGGGGCGGCTGCTCTACCCGTCCGACAAGCAGTTGAACTACGCGGCGATGGTGCGCAGCCTGTTTCTGGAAACGCCGATCCCGGTCGAGCAGGTGCCGGACGCGCTCAAGACCCTGAGCGCCAAAGGCATGAAGCCGCTGCCGCTGGCGCTGGCGTACTTCGGCGCGCTGGAACAGCATCACTGGTCGCAGTTGATCGAGCAGGTGGCGACGGAACTCACGACGCTGGTGTTCAGCAACCGCCTGATCATCGAGGCGATTCAGGTTGACCTGATCATGCAGCTTTTGCAGTATCACGTGCAGCGGCGGGACACCAACTACACCATCCGGGTGGCGACTCTGGTCCCGGCAGCCGCCGCGCGGCGAGGCGAAGCCGGACTCGCGCCGCTGATCCAGATGTACCGCGCGCTCACGTGGGACGACGACGTGCGGGCGATGGCGATAGAAGCGCTGCGCCGCTACGTCCGCCGGAGCAGCGACGGCGCTGCTCCCCGCGCGATTGAGCGTTTCCGCACGGAACTGGGCACCGAGGTCGGCGCGGCGCTGGAAGCGACGTACGCCCTGCGCCGCTTGATGGGCGGCGAAGACCTCGCCGATTACTCCTACTCGCTGCACACGGTCGCCCAGTTCCTCTACGATACCGGGCTGACCTACGTCGATAAGAACAACCTGCCCTCGATTCCGGGGCTGCTGAGCGACCTCGACAGCCTCAACGGGGGCTTGACCGACGACGAGCGCAAAGCCATCTCCGCCGCCCTGCTCGAACTGGTGCGGCTGGTCGGCGCGCTGAGCGATCAGCACCGCAAGGTTCACACGCGGGAAAGCGACGATCAAATCGACCTGCTGCTCAGGGGCGAAGGCACGGCGCAAACCGTGTTCGACCTGTTCCGGGTGATGGGCGGCTACTTTGCACGCGGACGCCGCCTGACCGCTCGCACCGACCGTCTGATGAGCAATCATCCGCTGGCGGATCGTTCCGCGCCGATCCTGATGCGCGAAGTCCAGCAGATCAACCGCCTGCTGCGGGCGGCGCTGCGCGCGTTTCTGGCAGAAGCGGAGATTTCGCTCAACGCGAAGGCGGTGCAGGGCGAAATGGAAAGTCTGTGGGGCGACATCGCGCTCTACGAGCGGCGGGTGCTGGTGCGCGATCTCGCCATCGATCTGGAGCGCATCCCCGAATTGATGCTGATCATCACCGAGAAGGTGGACGCGAAAGCGCTGCTCGACAGCGGCGGGCAAACCCGCAAGCTCGACTCCAACAAGCTGCGACCGGAGAATACACTCGCCTTCTATCGCTTTATGTACGGATATTTCCGCTCGCGCATCCGGCGGAGAGAGTAAATCATGCCCAGCGATCATTTCCAGACCCGCGACGGTTTGACTCTGTACACTGAGTACCGCTTGCCCGATGACGATCCGAAGGCGGTGGTGCTGCTGGTTCACGGCTACGGTGAACACAGTGGGCGCTATCAGCACGTGATCGCGCGGCTGGTGAGCGGCGGCTACGCCGTCTACGCGCTGGATCATCGCGGGCACGGCAAGAGCGAAGGCGTGCGCGCCTACTGCGACAGCATGGATCAGTTCGTGGACGATCTGAAAGCCTATTTCGACCGGGTGAAGGCGGCTCAGCCGGTCAAGCCCGTCTTCGTGGTAGGGCACAGCATGGGCGCGCTGATCAGTCTGGCGTTCACGCTGCGCTATCAGGATCAGCTTGCCGGGCTGGTGATCAGCGGCGCGCCCGTGATCGCCGACGCCAACGTCTCGCCGTTCATGGTGGGGCTGGGCAAAGTCCTCACGCGGGTGGTACCCAAGATGCACCTGCTGCCGACCAGCCCGCCGGGGATTCTCTCGCGCGATCCGCAGATCGACGTGTTGTGGGACAGCGACCCGCTGACCAACAAGAAGCCGATGCGGGTGCGGCTGGGCACCGAGATCAACCGCATGGCGGGCGAGGTGCGCGAGCAGCTCCCCGATCTGAAGCTGCCGCTGCTGATCCTGCACGGCGCGGAGGACAAGCTGGTCAACCCGGCAGGGAGCCAGTTGGCGTATGACCGGGCGTCGTCCGCCGACAAAACCCTCAAGCTGTATCCGGGGATGCGGCACGAGATCATGAACGAGATCGGCAAGGAAGGGGTGCTGGACGAGATCGTCGCGTGGCTGGATCAGCACATCTGACCAATTCAGTCCACCTGCCGTTGACAGCGATTCAAGGCTGTCGTAGGCTGTAGTCAGGCGAGACGCTCGGTCTCGCCTTTCTTTTTGTCAGGAGGACGGCGTTGCGAAAGTGGGCGGGCTTCTGGATATTAGGATTTATTTGGGGATCGTCGTTTTTATACATTCGCATCGGCGTCGAGCAGCTTAGCCCGTTTCAGGTAGTGTTCATCCGCACCGGGATCGCGGCGCTGGGGCTGAATCTGCTGCTGCTCGCGCGCGGCAAGCATCTGCCCTTCAACTGGCGTCAGTTGGTGCCGCTGATCATCATCGGCATCGGCAACACCACCATTCCCTTTGCGCTGATCACCACCGGAGAGAAAGCCATCACCAGCGGACTCGCCGCCATGCTGCAATCGGCAGCGTCGCTGTTCACGCTGATCCTCGCGCACTTCTTCTTCGTGGATGAGCGGATCACGCCGCAGAAGGTGATCGGGCTGGCGGTTGGCTTCGTCGGCGTGATGGTGCTGGGCAGCCGCAGCATCGTAGACGGCGTGATCGACCTGCCCCAGTTGCTCGGTGCGCTGGCGATTGTGCTGGCGTCGCTGTTCTACGCCATCTTCACGATTTACAGCCGCAAGGTAATTCAAAATCGGTTCGAGCCGATCATGGTTTCAACCGGAGCCATGACTTTCGCGGCGATTTCGTCGGGAATTTGCATGGTGATCGCGCCGCTGCTCGGCGGTCAGGCGGCAACAGTGCTCAGCACGGTCAGCGGCGACGCGCTGCTGGCGGTGACTCTGCTGGGGCTGGTGAACACCTTCATCGCCTACATCATCTACTACTGGATCATCCGGGAATTGGGCGCGGCGCGCTCCAGCATGGTGACCTACATCACGCCGGGGGTGGGGCTGGCGCTGGGCGCGATTGTGCTGCACGAGGAAGTTGATTGGCGGCTGCTGGTGGGCGCGGCGCTGATCTTCTGCGGGATTGCGATTGTCAATTTGCGGATGTTCGGCGGGAGCCGGTTTCAGCGCCCGGCGGCGGTCGCCAGTGAGGAAGGCGCATAAGCGCCGAGGAATCAAAAACGAGAAGAAGGAGTTCAGTGAGGTTGGCAGCGGCTTACTCTCCCACCCAGTCGCCCGGGCAGTACCATCAGCGCTGGTGAGCTTAACGACCGGGTTCGGGATGGGACCGGGTGGACCCTCACCGCTCTAGCCACCAACATCTCACAAACGTCCTGCTTCTCGTTTGTGTCACACCTTATTCGCTTTTCACAACCACAGTTTGCTTCGCAGTCCACGCTTACTCTTCACATCGCCAGACCAGAGTGCCGACTTCCCCGCAGCACGAACTCAAAGCCCTCGACCATTAGTACGGGTCAGCTCCACACATTGCTGCGCTTCCACCTCCCGCCTATCCAACTCGTCGTCTTCGAGCGGTCTTACTCTCTTTCGAGATGGGGAGTCTCATCTTGAGGTGGGCTTCCCACTTAGATGCTTTCAGCGGTTATCCCCTCCGGAGATTGCTACTCGGCCATGCCGCTGGCGCGACAACCAACTCACAAGCGCTCCGTCCACCCCGGTCCTCTCGTACTAGGGGCAGCTCCCCTCAAACTCCCTACGCCCACAGCGGATAGAGACCGACCTGTCTCACGACGGTCTGAACCCAGCTCACGTACCACTTTAATGGGCGAACAGCCCAACCCTTGGGACCCTATTCAGCCCCAGGATGTGATGAGCCGACATCGAGGTGCCGAGCCTTGCCGTCGATGTGAACTCTTGGGCAAGACTAGCCTGTTATCCCCAGGGTAGCTTTTATCCGGTAAGCTACGGCCCTTCCACTCGGAGCCGTAGGATCACTAAGTCCGACTTTCGTCTCTGCTCGGCGCGTTGGCCTTGCAGTCAAGCGGGTTTTTGCCTTTGCACTCTCTGGCTGGTTTCCATTCAGCCTGAACCCACCTTTGAACGCCTCCGTTACCTTTTAGGAGGCGACCGCCCCAGTCAAACTGCCTACCTGCCACGGTCCTCAGTTTCTCACCAAGTTAGGGCCAAGGTCACACCAGGCTGGTATTTCACCGTTGGCTCCACCGAAGCTAGCGCTCCGGCTTCTTTGCCTCCCAGCTATCCTACACAAGTGCAACCCTAACGCAATGACAAGCTACAGTAAAGCTCCATGGGGTCTTTTTGTCCTGCTGCGGGTCACGCGCATCTTCACACGTACTTCAATTTCGCCGGGTCTCGGGTTGAGACAGCGCTCCACTCGTTACGCCTTTCGTGCGGGTCGGAACTTACCCGACAAGGAATTTCGCTACCTTAGGACCGTTATAGTTACGGCCGCCGTTCACCGGGGCTTCAATTCGGAGCTTGCACCCCTCCTCTTAACCTTCCGGCACTGGGCAGGCGTCAGCCCCTATACGTCCGCTTGCGCGTTTGCAGAGACCTGTGTTTTTGGTAAACAGTCGGTAGAGCCATTTCACTGCGACCGCCTCTCAGCGGCGCCCCTTCTCCCGAAGTTACAGGGCCATTTTGCCGAGTTCCTTAACCCGAGTTCTCCCGTTCGCCTTGGTATCTTCTACCCGTCTACCTGTGTCGGTTTGGGGTACGGGCGGAGTGGTTTCATCATCCAGTCAGCTTTTCTTGGTCCTAGGTCGTCACTCACTTCTGGCTTGCGCCCGGCATCGCGGTCATTAACCGCTTGCCACCGCCATCCACTCAGCGGCTGAGCTTTCCCAGCACGTCCTGCCTGCACTCCATCACTCCGGTACCGGAATATTAACCGGTTGTCCATCGCCTACGCTTCCCAGCCTCGGCTTAGGCCCGACTAACCCGACGCGGACTGACCTTCCGTCGGAAACCTTAGACGTTCGGCGATGAGGGTTCTCACCTCATTTTCGCTACTCATGCCAGCATCCTCACTCCCGCCCGCTCCAACGTGCTTTGCCAGCACGCCTTCTCCGCTGGCGGGACGCTCTCCTACCACTCACGTGTCTGCTTTCGCATTCACATAAGTCCCTGGTTTCGGTGCCCAGCTTTAGCCCCGTTACATTTTCCGCGCAGTCGCGTTCGACCAGTGAGCTGTTACGCACTCTTTCAAGGATGGCTGCTTCTAAGCCAACCTCCTGGCTGTCTCAACACGACCACCTCGTTTCCCACTTAGCTGGAACTTCAGGACCTTAACCGGGGGTCTGGGCTCTTTCCCTTTCGACCACGAAACTCATCTCCCGTAGTCCGACTGCAGCGCTCCCCTAACGGCATTTGAAGTTTGATTGGGTTCGGTAACCAGTAAGGCCCCTAGCCCAGTCAGTGCTCTACCTCCGTTAGTCATCACGCCACGCTCGCCCTAAAGCGATTTCGGAGAGAACAAGCTATCTCCAAGTTCGTTTGGCATATCACCCCTACCCACACGTCATCCCCCACTTTTGCAATAGTGGTGAGTTCGGGCCTCCCGTCCGTGTCACCGGACTTTCACCCTGCACATGGGTAGCTCACCTGGTTTCGTGTCTTATTACGGCAACTCGTCGCCCTCTTCAAACTCGCTTTCGCTGCGCCTCCGGGTGTCGCTCCCTTAAGCTTGCCACCGCAATAAACTCGCTGGCTCATTCTCCAAAAGGCACGCCATCACGTCTTGCGACGCTCTGACCGTCTGTAAGCACACGGTTTCAGATTCTCTTTCACTCCCCTCGCCGGGGTTCTTTTCACCTTTCCGTCACCGTACTGGTTCACTATCGGTCGTCAAGTGTATTTAGCCTTGGAAGGTGGTCCTCCCAGTTTCCCACCGGGTTAGCGTGCCCTGTGGTACTCAGGATCCTGCCCATCGGTTTCACCGCCGCCTACGGGACTCTCACCCCCTTTGGTCGCCCTTCCCAGAGCGTTCGGCTTTGCTTCCACCCACTTCCGGCAGTCCTACAACCCCGAAGGTCGAAACCTTCGGTTTAGGCTGCTCCGCTTTCGCTCGCCACTACTCGCGGAATACTTGTCTTTTCCTCGGGCTACTGAGATGTTTCAGTTCACCCGGTTCCCTCTCCTTGCGGAGTAGCGGAAGTTCCCTCCCGCTGGGTTTCCCCATTCGGATATCGCTGGCTGCTTGCGTCTGCACACGACTGACCAGCGCTTTTCGCAGTGTACCACGTCCTTCATCGGCACTTGACGCCCAGGCATCCCCCGTGTGCCCTTACTTGCTTTGACACTCGTGCTACGGAGAAGTCGACCCTCTCGCCTGGCGGTTGCGCTCGCGCACAACCGTGAAGATTCTCGTTTCCTGCTTGCTTCTGTGGTTGTTAAGGTGCCGGTGTGAACGGCA
>CAWFCF010000006.1:232500-308421 GCA_963814185.1 uncultured Chloroflexia bacterium
CTTCGAGGACATCTCCTTTATTCACCCGCTCCACCAATTCGCGGATGCGGAGGTCGTCGGGTCCCACGCCGCTGACCGGGGAGATCGCGCCGTGCAGCACGTGATAGACGCCCTTGTAGACCCCGGCGCGCTCAATTGCCAGCACGTCGAGCGGCTCCTCGACCACCGCGATGGTGCGGTGATCGCGCGACGAATCGGCACAGATGGGACAGGGATCGTCCACCGTGATGTTGAAGCAGACCGAGCAAAGCTGGGTCTGAGATTTCAGATCGCGCAGCGCGTCGGAGAGCGTGAGCGAAAGCTCGTCCGGCGCGCGCAGCAGATAGTAGGTCAGGCGGGAGGCAGTTTTCGGTCCCACGCCCGGCAGCCGTGACAGCGCATCGACCAGCTTGGTGACGGGTTCGGGAACCGCACTACTCACAGAAGCCCGCCCAAGCCGGGAATACTGCCCAGCCCGCCGGTGATCGCTTCCATGCGCGCAGCCGCCATCGCCTGACTCTGCTCGATGGCTTCGTTGACCGCCACCACCAGCAAATCCTGCAAATCGGTCAGCCATTCCTCGTCGCTGGTGTCGATCAGCTTCGGATCAATCGTGACCGACTGCACCCGCTGATGCCCGGTGATCACGATGCTGATGCCGTTCTTGTTGACCTCGACCGTCTCGGTTTCGAGCGCCTGCTGCGCTTCCAGCATATCCTGCTGCATCTTTTGCAGCATCCGGTTCATATTATTGGGATTCACACCACCACCTCCGGGGAAACCACCACCACCTCGATGTTTCGCCATGCCGCTTTCTCTCCTCAGGACTTGTCAATTCGTTTGATTTCCGCACCCAACTCGAGTCCGGTCGAAAGCAGGGCATCACTGCTGTCTACGCTGGCTTCGGTCGCCAAGCCCGCTTCTGCCGCTTTCATTTCGGGACTGCTGACCAGCACCACCTGCACGCTGAGCGGCATACGGAACACATCCGCCAGCGCCTGCTCGATCACCTTGCGCTTCTGCGGATAGGGGTGAATGCGGTCGAAGTAAACCCCGTTATCGGTACACAGATAGACCACGTTGCCCTCGACCCGCAGCACCCGAAAATAGCGCATCACGTCCGGGCTGGTTTTGTTGAGCCGATACATCGCGCTCAGCACCCGCTCCCACTTCTCGTTGATCAGCGCGGAGGGCACGGAGGGCGTTGCGTCGCGCTTCGGCTGCACCAATTCGGATGCAGGCTCCGGTCGCGCCGATTCGGACGCGGCTGCCGTCTGCTGCACCACCATCACCTCCGGCTCGCTCTGCAAGCTCTCGAACAGCGCGAGTTCGAGCGAAAGCTGCGGCTGCCAGCCGCCTTTGTAGCTGTTGATGGCTTCGTTGAAGGCGCGGATCGCGCGGACGAGGCGCGGTCGCTCAAACTGATCCGCCTGCTGAACGTAGATCGCGCGCTGATCGGGCGGGGAGTCGATCAGGTCTTCGCCCGCCGTCTGGGTGATCAGCACCGCGCGCAGGTATTCGACCACCTGCTGCCCGAACTGACGCGGATCGGTGCCCGAATCGACCGCCGTGTTGATCACGCGCAGCCCTTCCGCCGCGTCCTGCTCGATCAGCGTGTCCACTAACTGGCGGACGGCGGCGCTGCTGGCGGTTCCGAGCACCTGCTCCACCAGCGCCAGCGTGATCGGCTCGTCGGGATCGGTGACGATTTGATCCAGCAGGCTGATGCTGTCGCGCATACTGCCGGTTCCGGCGCGCGCGATCATCTCCAGCGCGGCGCGCTCGGCGGTCAGCCCTTCGGTCTCCACGATCTGCTGCAAACGGTCGGCGGTTTCGCGCACCGAAAACAGCCGGAACTCGAACTGCAAGCAGCGGCTCTTGATGGTCTGCGGCACTTTGTCGATCTCGGTGGTCGCCAGCACGAACACCGCGTGCTCCGGCGGTTCTTCCAGCGTCTTGAGCAGCGCATCGAAGGCGCTGCCGCTGAAGCGATGCACTTCGTCGATGATGTAGACTTTGTACTGCCCCTCGCCGGGCGAGAAGGCGATTTTGTCGCGCAGGTCGCGCACGTCGTCCACGCCCGTGTGAGTGGCGGCGTCAATCTCGATCAGGTCGAGATAGCGCCCCTCGTTGACGGCGACGCAGGCGGCGCATTGGTTGCAGGGTCGGCGGTCTGGATCGGGATTCTGGCAGTTGATGGCTTTCGCCAGCAGCCGTGCGGTGGTGGTTTTGCCGCAGCCGCGCGGGCCGCTGAACAGATAGGCATGGCGGATACGCCCCTGCTTGAGGGAATTCCGCAGCGTCCGCGTGATGTGTTCCTGCCCCACCATATCCTCAAAGGACAGCGGGCGCCACTTCAGGTAGAGCGCTTGTTCAGGCAAAATGTCCTTACCTCCGCATGAAGTTTAGCACCCTTGTGCGCCCCAAGCAATCCAAAGCGTGCTATAATCACGTATTATGAATGCCAGTAGATAAAGCAGATCGAAGGGATCGGGGATGAACTTAGGTCCGACTGAGTTGATCGTTATTCTGGTGATCGTGCTGCTGCTGTTTGGCGTCGGTCGTGTTTCCAAGATCGGCGGCGAACTGGGCGGCGCAGTCGCCAATTTCCGCAAGGGACTTCAGAACGAAAGCAAGAACGACCCGCAGTAAAGTAGGGTGTAGAGAAGAGGCAATCTAATGGACTTGGGTGCTCCAGAACTACTCGTCATTTTGGTGATCGTGCTGCTGCTGTTTGGCGTTGGTCGTGTCTCCAAGATCGGCGGCGAATTGGGCAGCGCGGTGGCGAACTTCCGTCGCGGTTTGGATGAAGGTGGCAAGAAAGACGCTGCCAAGCAGCCCGAAGAAACCACCACCGAGCAGCAGCCCCACTAACAAGGCTGGAGAGGTGATCGCGGCGCGATCACTTCTTTTACGCTCCACTCCGTTACAAATCACCTTACCGCGAAGGGGCGAATCACGATGCTGGCTTTCCTGCTGGCGATCTTGCTTCTGGCGTTCAGCGGCGAAACCTCGCAGACGTGGTATTTCGCTCAACTCACCGACAGCGGCGAGATCGCGGCGATCAGCGCCAGCGGCACGGTCAACCGACTACAGGCGCGGGGCGACCTTCAGTACGGCGTGCGGCTGGACGGTCAGACCGCGCTGTTTTTGCTGGTGCAGGATGGCGAGTCGCATTGGTATCGGGTCACGCCGGAGCAGGCGGTCGAAATCCCCATGCCCGGCAACGGCGACGCGCTCCGTCAGGCGCTTGCGGCATCCGGCGATCACGTAGTGCTGCGCGACCGCTCGACCGCCCTGCCCAGCCCGGCGGTGCTGGTCGATGCGGCGGCGGCTCAAGCCCTGCCGCTGACCGGGCGTCTGCTGCCAGCGGCGCGCTTTTCGGCAGATGGGCAGTCTTTGCGCTACCTGAGCTTCAATGGCGAGCAGTGGTCGCTGATCGAGCGGACGCTGGCGACCGGAGCCGAGCGCGTGCTGTACTCCTTCGCCAGCCGCGACCCGCTGCCCTCTTTCGCCGCCGATTCGCACGGCGAGCGCTGGCTGCTGCCAGAGTCGACGGGCGGCGTCGATCTGCTGACGCTGGACGGCGCAATCGCCCCGCTCAATGCCGGAAGCCCGGATCAGCCGATGGCGTGGACGTTTCTCCGTGACGACTTGGTCGGGTGCGGCGCGGTCTGCACCATCCAATCGCCCACTGAATCCACCACGCTGGCGCTGCCCGCCGACACGATGGTGCGACCGCTGGCGGAGCCTCAGGCGGGGACGCTGCTGGCGCTGGACGACCAGAACAATTTCTGGCTGCTCTCGGCGTCAAGCGCGCCGCTCAAGCTGGGCAGTTTCGATCCGCTGCGGATTTTCATGCCGCCTTCGCTGCTGGTGTCGCCGGACGGACGTTACCTCGCCGCCGCGACCGGAGACCGGCAGTACACGGTCTGGGATTTGATCACCCGGACGCCAGCGGCGCAGCTTGAGGCGAATTATCTGGGGCAGGTGTTTTACAGCGGCGGCGGCTTCACGGCGCACGTCTACGACCAGCCGGACGATCAAGCGGTGCTGTATGCCAACGGCAAAACCGTGTCGCTCCCGCACCCGCACGAAGCGCTGTACGTGACGTTGATGCCGGATGGTGGGCTGCTCTGCTGGCTGCAAACGCCGGTCGAGGACGTGGGCGACGAGGGCATCTACCGCTACGATCCCGCCGACCAGACTTACACGCCGCTGCTGCTGAACGCGCGGCTGCTGGTCGCGCACGCGGTCAATTGAACCGCCAGAATCAGTAGGGGCAGGTCTGAGACCTGCCCCTGCAAAATCCTCTGCGTTCTCTGTGGTTATTTCGCTTTTTGCAGTTCCCGATCCAGATCGAAATGGCGCTTATGGGCGACGCCCTGCGGCACTTTGAGGTTATAGCTCAAGACCTGACGGTTATACTGCTGCACCAGCGCGCGCAGCAACTCCGCCACCGCGCCATCGCCAGCCGCACGGCGAACCTCGACCCTCAGCTTGTCGCGCGCAGCGTCGATCTGCTGCCCCTGCGCGATCCAGTCGGGCACGTAGTCGTTGTCGCGCAGCAGCTTGTACGCCATGCGCAGATGCGGCGGCGTGTTGGGATCATCGTCCAGTTTGAGCGGCTTGCCCGCGCCCGGCAAATCGGTGAAATGTCCGCTGCGCAGAGCATCCTGAATTTGCTCGTCTACCAGAGCCATTTACGTCCTCACGGAACAATATAAGTCGACTGCACGTGCCCATCGGCGTCGGTCAGGGTGATGGTAGAGCCGGACAACCAGAGCGCCGTATCCCGCCCCCAGAATTTCGCCTGCGGCGTATCGGTGCCGACCCGGGTGTAGATGGTCAGCACGCCGCCCGTGAACACTCGCTGCTCCGGGAAGGTGTAGGTATCACCGGATGCGTCGCTGAGCTTCCAGCCGGTCATATCGACCACCGCGCCGTTGTTGCGAATGTCCACACCCTCGGCATTGATGTCGCCGGGGCTGAGCACGCGCACGATCTCGACCTGCGCGTTGGCGGCGGTCGGCGGCAGCGTGGCGGTGGGTATCTGCGAAGGAGTCGGGCTGATGGACGGTTCAGAGGTCGCAGTCGCGGGCGTGCCGCTGGGTTCTGGCGTCTCGGTGACTGCGGCGGCGGCTTCGGTCGTCTGCGGGAGCGCCGCCGCGAGCGGGCAGCCGGGCAGCGGCACGATCAGCACGTCGCCGATTTGCAGCAGCGCGGCGCTATCCTCGTCCAGCCCGTTGACCGCCATCAGTTCGTCGCCGTCCGCGCCGTACTGCTCAGCAATGCCAAAGGGCGTGTCGCCTTCACGATGGTGTGCAGGATGCAGTTGGCGGGCAGCGCCGTTGCCGTTTGCTGAAGCGCCGAGATCGGACTCGAACAGCGCGGGGTCAATGGTCGAGATTTCCACCGTGCTGCTCAAATCGTCGAAGCAGCCCGGTGGGCAGAGCGACCACGCCCGGCTGTCCCGGCAGCGGCGTCGTGGTGATGATCCGCACCTGCTCGGTTGCGTTCGGGTTCTGGGTCGCCGTTATCAGCACTTGGACGGTCATGGGGATCGTTTGCAGTTGGTACACTTCCAAACTGTGGCTTAAAGATTGCGAACACCACCACAATAACCAGCAGCGTCACGAAGATGTTGATGATCAGCAGCCGAATAACAGGTCCCCGCCGTCCCATACGCGCCTCTTATTGGATAGAGCTTCGTTACTTGCGAAGTTTAGCACAAAGCCGAGATCGGGGGCAATTTGAGCCGCTACGATCCGGCCTTCCAGCCGTAGAGCGTGTAGCGCACGCCGTCGGTACCAGCACCGGAGTCATCCAGCGATCCAGCGTGTTGGGAAATTCGCGGTCAAGATCGGGATGCACGGAGAAGTCGAGATACTGATCGTACAGGCTTTGGAACACCAGCAGATAGTCGTCGCCCTCGCTGCGATAGCGCACGAAGACCTGATCGGGCGTGAGACCCTCGTCCAGCATGGGCAGCCGCCAGTGATCGAACAGCACGTCGGCATCACAGGTGACAGTCGGCGGGCAGTAGAAGCCGCGCGGCTCCCACATGAACAGCACGCGCGATCCGGCGGGTAGCTGCTGGATGGCATTGTAATACGCGCCGGTGTTGGCGTACATGAAGTCGCTCAATCCGACCTGCGCGGTGAGATAGGGCACCACCTGCTCGCGCACGGTATCGCGCAGCGCATCGAGCAGGGTCAGCGCCAGCGTCAGCGCCAGCGCCACCCGCACGATAAAGTGGATGTCCAGCGGCTTCTTGGGGAAGCTCGCCAGCCCATGCAGCGCGACCGCTCCAGCGGCGGCGAACATCGGCAGCGCCATCACCATCAGGCGAGTTTGAATGCCGACCGAGTTCAGCGCGGCGAACGCGCCCCAGAAGATCAGCAGCGGGACGATCAGCGTCACCGCGTCCCGCGCCAGACGGCGGGCGCGCGCCTCCAGAAACGCCCACACCAGCGGCAGCAGCAAGAAGGCGGTGAGCAGCCACGGTCCCAGCGTGAAGCCGAAGCCGTCCACGTTATCCTGCCCAAAGACGGTCGCCGCCACCGGCAGGATCGGGAGCTGCCACGCTCCGCCCCGGTTGATCAGGCTGTAAGCGGAGAAGCTGAAGGCGGCGGAGCGCTCGGCGTTCCAGTTCAAGCCGTCGAAGACGAACGGATAAACCGGGTTGTGATAAAGCAGCAGCCCTTTCGCCGCCCACGGTGCGAACGCCACTAGCCCCGCCAGCACCATGATCGCGCCGTTCTGGACGACCCGGCGCGGCTGGTGGATCAGCACCAGCAAGCCGAGCGCCGCGCCCAGCGTCACCGTCGTGTACTTGACCCCCATCGCCAGCCCCACCATCCCGCCGATCAGGATCAGCCAGCCGCGCGCGCCGCTCTCGCGCCACGCCATCACCGCCGAGAACGCCAGCGCGCCGTACATCAGCGTGCCCAGATCGACGTATGCCCAGCCGAACAGCGCCCACAGGTTATAGGCGCTCAGCAGCAGCACCGCCGCCAGCCATCCCGCCGAGCGCCCGGCGTAGCGGCGCACCACTCCGGCGGTCGCCAGCAGCGCGATCACGCCCAAGCCGAAGTGAACCGGGGCGGCGGCAGTCGCGCGACCGAACAAGCCGAGCGTCAGCCCGTAAAGCATCTCGACGTTCTCGGACAAGCCCAGATAGAAGTTGTCCGGCTGCGCGGTGATGGCGCCCGCCTGCGTGTAGCGCTGCGCGGCGACCAGATGGTAGGTGAGCGAGTCCCAGTGGGTCGGGGGCGCGAGGGCAATCGCCAGCGCCAGCGCCAGCAGCACCGCGCAGTAGACCAGCGCCATCCTCTGCCCCGCCGAGTCGATCCGCAGTGCCGAGCGCGCCAGCTCATGCGCGTCAGTCAGCCAGCCGATCAAGCGCTGGCGCAGCAGAATGGCAGCCAGAATCAGCAGCGCCCACAGCAGCGGCGGGCGGAACAGCCCGATCAGCCCGAAGATCAGCGCCGCCAGCGCGATCACGCCCACGCCGATGCCAGTTTCCAGCGCGGTCCGCTCAGCGCGAGTGACGATGCTCAGGTCGAGCCGCTCAAGTGCAGCGCGACCGACCGCCCCGGCGATCCCGAACAGCGCCGCCGCCGTCGCCAGATCGAGCAGCGCGCCGCCCACCCGCGTGAGAATGGTCAGATCGAAGGGCTTATGCACCCAGTAGTAAGCGGCGAACAGGGCGAACAGCCCGATCAGGATGATTAGGGCGCGGGCAAGCAGGTTGGCGGTCGATTTCTGGGACATGTAGGCTCCTGCGCAGCAGTTCCGCCTTTAGTGTAACGGGATCGCCCATGCAGAAGCATTGTGTTTGCGCAGTCGATTGCGTCTACAATTAGGTAGCCGACAATCGAAGGCACGCCCATGACCTACCTGATCGACGGGCACAACTTGATCGGGCAGCTTGCCGACCTAACCCTGACGGATCCCAACGACGAAGCCAAGCTGGTGCAAAAGCTGATCGGTTTTGCCGCGCGCACGGGCAAACGCTGCGTGGTGGTGTTTGATCGCGGGCTGCCCGGCGGGAAATCGCGCTTCTCGACCAGCCGGGTCGAAGTGGTGTTCGCGTCTGAGCGCAGCAGCGCTGACGATGTGATGAAGGCGCGCATCCGGCAGGAGCGCGATCCGGGTCAGTGGGTGGTGGTGTCCAACGACCGTGAGGTGCTGGACGCCGCCCGATCCCGCCGCATGACCACGCTCACCAGCGCCGAGTTCGCGCCGCAGCTTCGCCCGCCGCCCGCGCGCGATCCCGAAGCGGACGCGGGAGAAGCCGCCGACGTGCATTTGTCCGCCGAGGAGCTCGAGGCGTGGCTGAAGATTTTCGGAGATCGAAAGTAGGCGTTTACGCGGCTGGGTCGGGCTGTTATAATCCATGTCAACATCGGGGTGTAGCGTAATCTGGCAACGCGCACGGTTTGGGTCCGTGAGATTCCGGGTTCAAATCCCGGCACCCCGACTTGAAAAACCGCCTCTTTTCCATATAATGAGACATACGCGGGTCTGGTGTAGTGGTAGCACGCGACCCTTCCAAGGTCTCAGCACGAGTTCGAATCTCGTGACCCGCTTTCTTGAACTGCTCCGTCTATTCCAAATCCAATCTGCAAGACGGCACAATCCCATTTGGGATTGACCTCGCATCTATGAATTCATACAATGGCTGCAAAAGGGCGTGTAGCTTAACGGTCAAAGCTTCCAACTCATAATCGGCAGACTTTTGGTTCGAATCCAAGCACGCCCATCTCTCACTCTTGAACAATCTTCTCCCGGCACGCCGTGAATATTTCCTGCGGAATCAACCGCCGCGCCAGCAGCACCAGCCCCGGCACCACCAGCAGATCGTCAAGCTGACCGATCACCGGAATGAAGTCCGGAATCAGGTCGAAGGGCATGAGCAGATAGCCGACCGCCGCCCCCAGCAGCAGCTTCGCCGGGAGCGGCGTGCGCGGGTCTGCCAGCACGCAGCGATAGACCGCGAGTTCGCGCTTGAAGTCGCGCGCGACCTGTTTTAAGCCCACTGCTTGATTTTAGCCAGCGACGCGCCAATCTCCGCCCAGAGCCGCTCTATTTTCGGGCGCAGCGTTTCCCAGTTCGCGGTGTGATTCAGATCGTCCAGATAATGCCGCGCCTGCATCCGTTTTTCGTGCAGGTCATCGAGCATCTGCTGCTGCTCACGCCGTAGCTGAGGGTCGCCTCGCGTGCTTTCGCCCTGCAAGCGCCAGTGATCCAGCTCGGCTTCCCACGCCTGCAACTGCGATTCCATACGCTGCCGAAAGGCGGTTTTCTCGTCCATAACTGCTCCCTATAAGCCTGAATAACCCTCAGTATAGGATAATTCCGATTGAAATGTGTTGGAATCGGTAGAGGGAATGCAAAAAGGCGAGGGAAACCTCGCCTAGAATGTCACTTACCAGATTACTGCGGTGTGGAGGTGCTGGCGTCGGTCGCAGATTCGAGTTCGGCGTCGATGGCGGCGGCGAACTGCTCGTAGGGCTGCGCGCCGATCAAGATTTTGCCGTTGATGAAGAAGGTGGGCGTGCCCCCGACGCCGAGCGCGGTGCCGTCGTTGTAATCCTGCACGACCGCGTCCTGATGGGCGCCGGTGTCGTAACACTGCGTGAACGTATCCATGTCCAGACCGAGGTCTTGCGCGTATTGCAGGAACTTGTCGCGCGTGAGTTCGCTGGGATCAGCATACAGGCGGTCGTGGAAATCCCAGAAGGCATTTTGATCGTAGGCGCAGCTTGCCGCTAGCGCCGCTTGCAGCGAATCCGGTCCGAGGATGGGGAAATCCCGATACACGTAGAGAATTTGGTCGCCGTAATGCTGAAGCAGCGGCGTGATGGTTTCGTCGTGGAAACGCTTGCAGAAGGAGCAGTGGAAATCGCCAAATTCCACCACCACCACCGGCGCATTCGCAGGTCCCAGCGAGGGGCGGTTCGCAATCGAGACGTTCTGGCGCGCGTTGGGATCGGGCACGGCGGCAGCGGTATCCGCCGACGAGGGCAACGCCGCGACCGCGGTTGCGACCGCCTTATTGATCAGCGCCTCGGTTTGCACCCGGTTCGCCTGCGAGAACTGATCGTAGCCAATCATGCCGATGACGACACCGAATACCAGACACACTACGCCAATGATGACGTAGTTGAACATCACCCGTGGAATGACCACCACTGCCGACGGTTCAACGGGGGTCGGCGCAGGTTCTGGCTCAGGAGCCGGTTCCTGCCGTACTTCAAGGTTGCTTTCCACTCCCGATCCTCCAATCCAACATTTGCGCCGAATGATACCACATTCACCGGGCGACTTCCGCCCAGTTTGGATAAGATGAACGAAACGCGACTGCCCCAACGCACGCCCCGCTTTTTGTGTAAAATAAAGCAAACGAAGCAAAGGCTTGCGGAGGCATATTGGAAGGTCGGGTCGTCAAAGAGCAGAGTGGGTTCTTTTGGGTGGAAAGCGCCGACGGTGCGGTGTATCGCTGTCGGTTGCGCGGACGGCTGCTGGAATTGGCGCAGTCGTCGGACATCGCCGCGATTGGCGACCACGTGACCTTCAGCCCGGCGGAGGATCAAACCGGGACGATTGAGACGGTTGCTCCGCGCACCAGCGTGATCTCGCGGGCGGCGCGCACCGAAGGCTTTCGGGGAGCGGGCAGCTCGGAGCGCGAACAGGTGATCATCGCCAACGCAGATCAGGCGGTGTTCGTGTTCGCCGCCGCATCGCCGCCGCCGAGTTTTCGCCTGCTCGACCGCTTTCTGGTCATGGGCGAAAAATCCGCAATCGACCAAATCATCGTTGTAATCAATAAGATTGATCTCACGGATCGCGGCGAGTGTGAGGCGCAGTTCGCCCCGTATCGGCAGATGGGCTACCGCATCCTATACACCAGCGCGCTGCTCGCCATCGGCGTTGACGACCTGCGCGCGACGCTCAAAGACCACATCTCGGTATTCACGGGTCCGTCCGGGGTTGGCAAGACCAGCCTGCTCAACGACCTTCAGCCGGGGCTGGGGCGCGCGGTTCGGCAGATCAGCCAGAGCAGGCAGGAAGGCACCCACACCACCCGCGACAGCGAACTGGTCAAGCTGGTCGAGGGCGGGTATCTGGCAGACACGCCCGGAATCCGGGCGCTGACCATCTGGGACGTCGAGCCGGAGGAACTGGACGCCTACTACCGCGAGATTGCCCCGCTGGTTGCTCAATGCCGCTTTCGGGACTGCGCGCACCGGAACGAGCCGGGCTGCGCGGTGCGGGCGGCAGTCGATCAAGGCGCGATCAGCCGTGACCGCTATCAGAGTTATCTCAGCCTGCGCGACGAATTAGAGCAGGCGTATGCGTTGGATTAGCGCTTAAAGGATCAGTTTAAAACCCGGATGTTCGCATCTGAAAACGAACCGCCGTACCGTCCGAGTACATAAAGGAAGAACTCGGTGTCAGCCTCGCTGGTTGGACAGACACTCGGCAAATACGAAATCATCGCGCTCCTCGGACAGGGAGGCATGGCGACCGTCTACAAAGGCTATCAGCAAGAGGTAGACCGCTTTGTCGCCGTGAAAGTGCTGCCTCCGCATCCGGGGCAGAGCGCGGAATTTGTCGAGCGCTTCCGGCTGGAGGCGCGGACGGTTGCCCGCTTGCAGCATCCCCACATTCTGCCGCTCTACGACTACGGCAGCGAGAACGACATCCTCTATCTGGTGATGGCTTACGTGGACGGCGGATCGCTGAGTGACCGCATCCGGCGCGGCGCGCTGTCGCTGAGCGAGGCGCAGCATTTGCTGGAGCAGGTCGCCGACGCGCTGGACTACGCCCATCGCCAGAATGTGATCCACCGGGACATCAAGCCGGATAACGTCTTGCTCGACCGTGAAGGTCACGCACTGCTGGGCGACTTCGGCATCGTCAAGATATTGGAGGAAGGCGGCACCCTTCGCCTGACCGGAACCGGCGGGCTGGTGGGCACGCCCGCTTATATGTCGCCGGAGCAGGCGCAGGGCTTGCCGGTCGATAACCGCAGCGACATTTACTCGCTGGGCGTGGTGCTGTACGAAATGCTGAGCGGCAAGCAGCCGTTCGAGGCGGAAACGCCCATGCAGGTCGTCCTGAAGCACCTGACCGCGCCGGTGCCCTCGATCAGCCAGCTTACGCAACACCTGCCGCCGGAACTCGACAACGTAATCGGGCGGGCGCTGGCGAAAGACCCCAACCAGCGCTATCCCAGCGCCAAAGCCCTGTACCAAGATTTCAGCCGGGTGGTGAAGGGCGAGCCGCCGCTCGCCAAAGCGCCCGATCCAACCCCGGAGCCGCCGCCGGTTCCCGTGACCGCCAGCTATACGGTTGGCACTCCGCCCGCGCAGCCGACGCTGGTCGCCACGCCCGCGTGGAATCCGCTGATTCTGCTGGGCGGCTTCGCCATCATCGCGCTGCTGATCGTAGCGGTGGTCGCGCTGATTCTGAACTTCAACCGCCCGGTCACGGAAGGCTTCCCGGCGGCGACGCTGATCCCGATCACCGCTTTTCCTTCGCCGATCAGCGCGGTGCCCAATTTCGGCACGGTCAGCTACACCACCAACCAAACCCCCGGCGACACGGTCAACGTAGTGGTCAAGGGCTTGACCCCGCCGCCGCAGGGACAAAGCTACGCCGTCTGGCTGAAAAATACACTCAGCGGCGCGTCCCTCAAGCTGGGCAATCTGCGGCTCGATCCGCTCGGCAACGGGCAGTTGAGCTACAGCGGCAGCGACATGCTGCCCGCCTTCTACAATGCGGTGCTGATTACACAGGAGAGCGGCGAGGGCGATACCCCCTCCGGCAGAGTCGCCTACAGCGGCAGCGTGCCCGATGCCGTGATGGCTATGCTGCAAGAGACGCTGATTTCGTCGCCAGACGGCATCCCGCCGCTGGAAGCGACCGCCGTCACCCCTTATGACGGCGGTCTGGAAACGGACGAGCCGACCGTGAATACGAGCCTGCTGGCGGGCGCATTGGAGGAAGCCAGCATTGGGGAGAAACATTCCGGGCTGGCGGCAGACGCGACTTCGGTGGGCAGCCTGCACACGCACGCCGAACATACTATCAACATCCTCAATGGCACCTTTATCGACTACAATGGCAACGGGCGCGGCGAGAATCCCGGTCACGGCTACGGCATCGCCTATTTCATCGACCGGATTCAGTCCAAGCTGGACGCCATCGCCAGCGCGCCGACCGCCGATCATCTGATTCAGGGTCAGGCGGAGTTGATTCGCGTCTGTCTGGTCAACGTGCGGAACTGGATGGCTCAGGTGGTCAATCTGGAGACGCAGATGCTCAACGCCAACGACCTCGACGCCGTTCACCCGCAGTTGGTCGAGGCGACTCAATGGGCGACCGCGATGGTCAGCGGGGTTGACCTGAATCAGAATGGACAGGTCGAGCCGTTCGAGGGCGAATGCGGCTTGCAGCAGATCGGCGATTTCGGCATCTCGGTCGGCAACATCAGCATTTTCGCCGGATCGCTCCCACAAGGAGATTAGCCTTTGCGCCGCTTGCTTTCGCTGCTGTGCCTGCTGGTCGCTGCGTGTTCGTCGGCGGGCAATCCCAACTCGCCCCGCAACGCCCCGACCCTGTACGCGCCGTCGAACTTCGTCGAGGCGCAGCAGCCGGTCACGCTCAATAACGTCGCCAACCTGAAGTATCTCGGTCGGCTGGATCAACCGGGGACGGTGAGTACGCTGTTCAGCTACGCGCTCTCGCCGGATGCAACCCGGCTCGCCGCGCTGAACAACGAGCAGTTGCTCGCGTGGAATCTGCTGGACGGCACGCTGCTGTTCCAGACCGCGCGCAGTGACGCGACCCGGCTGTTTTACTCGTCGGACAAAACCGAACTCTACGTGGTGGACGCCGACGGCTTGACCGTCGTTCACGACGCCAACACCGGAGCGGTCAAAACTTCGTTTCCCGGTCAAACCAACTACGCCAACGTCAGCGCGTTTTCGCCGGATGACGGCTGGCTGGCGCTGGGCGGCAGCGATGGCACGGTCAAGCTGTGGGATACCTATGCGCGCCAAGCGCTGGCGACCATCAACGCGCACGAGACCGCGGTCACGGCGCTGGCGTTCTCGCCCGACGGCACCCAGCTCGCCAGCGCGGGCAGCGACGGCGTGATTCGGCTGTGGAACTGGCGCGACCGCACCAAAACCGCCGAAACCGCGCTGGATAAACCAATTCTGGTGAACCTGTTGAGCTTCTCGCCCGACGGCTCGCTGCTGGCGGTGGGAACCGACCGCGACGCGCGGCTGTGGTCAACCGCCAACCCGCAGCAGATCAACCTGCTGGACGTGGGGCACGGAGGCGCCAGCCAGATTTTGACGTTTTCGCCGGAGGGTCGTTATCTGATCGCCGGGAACCCGACCGCCGGGCTGAGCCTGTGGAATTCGGCGGATCACGCGCTGGCGGCTCGGCTGCCCAGCACGCAGGGCGACCGACTCTCCGCCGCGTTTTCGCCGGACGGCAATCTGCTGGTGACATCGGTGCTGAACGGTCAGGTGTCGCTCTGGAATCTGGTGCAGGTCAGCGCGCAGACCGTGAATCAGGCGGAACTGAAGCTGGGCACCCAGCAGATTCTTCACGTCGAGTGGTCAGACGACAGCCGCCTGCTGATGTTCTTCGACGCCAGCGGTCCGGTCTACCTGTGGGGGATCGGCGCGAGTTAGTCCTGCGCCACGTCCTCGGCTTCTTCTTCTTCCGGCTTGGCTTTCCACACGTCGGTGGCGATGTCGATGTACAGCCGCCCGTCGAGGTGATCGATCTCGTGCTGGAACACGCGCGCCTGCCAGTCCTTCGCCTTGATGCGAATCGGCTTGCCGTGACGATCCAGCCCGGTGATGACCACGCTGTCGTAGCGATCCACCTTGCCGAAGTAGCCGGGGATCGACAAGCAGGCTTCCACGCCTTCGACTATCGTCCGGCTGTGCTTGATGATCTCCGGGTTGGCGACCACATACAGCACGCCCGCCTGATCGCCGTACTCTTTCTGGCTTTCCTCGTCGTCGGGCAGGCGCACGACGATCACGCGCTGGCTGACCGCAACCTGCGGGGCTGCCAATCCGGTGCCGGGCGCATCGATCATGGTCTCCACCATGTCATCGACCAGCTTTTGAAACTTGTCGCCAAAGCTGGTGACGCGGAGCGCCTTCTTGCGTAAAATCGGATTGTCCGGTTGGATAATCTCACGAATTGCCATAGTCCACTTCGCTTACTGTCCCTAATAATGTGGTCTATTATACCGCAATTGCCCCTCAAATGTCACTCCGAACGCGCGCGCGGGACCCGGGGCGGTCGGATGCCGTCGCGGTTGATGGGCGGCGGCGCCTGCGTCTCGTTCGGCTGTACCGGCGGCGTGTAAACGGTGGGCGCCTGCGCCACCTGCTGAGTCTGCTGAATCTCGTGGTAGGTCTGCAAGTATTCCTTGATCACCTGCCGCTGCTGCTCGGCGTCGCTCTGCCGCCGCTCGGATTTGAGCGCCGCCTGCCGCCGCGAAATTTCCGCCTGCACTTCCTGCGGGTCGAAGATCGAGTTCCATCACCTTCGCGTCCTTGATGTCCGAGCCGATCAGCGAAATTCGCACGTTGCCCCGGTTGATCAAATTGTCGAGCAGCCCGTTGACTTCGGATTTCACGTTGTCGATCTGGGCGATGCGGATGCGCTCGACCTGATTTTGCAGCCAGAACGGGCGCTTGCGGATTAAGGTGATGGTTTCGTTGCCGATGATGAACAGGTCGTTGCGCCAGTCCCAGTCGGTGGCATAGAACCAGAGGATGCCGAAGATCAGCAGGAACATACCCCCTGCCAACCCGATCCCGCCGCTAAAGGGCAGGGTCGGCACCATCAAGCTGACCAGCATCACCAGCACCGAGCCTATGATCAACAGCGTCGGGAAGAAGACGTGCTGCACCCATATGCTGGAATGCTTGCGGTAGATCACGTCGCCGTTGCTGGACATGAACTTGGTGCGGACAAACGGCACGCCGATGGTGGTCGGCTGGTCGCTTTTCGGCTGCGGCGCGGATGGCTGCCCGGACTGGATCATCCCCATGCCCAGCGCTTCCTGAATGTCGGTACGCACGAATTCGCGCTGGTGCTGCTCCAGCCGTTCGCGGAACAGATCGCGCTGCTGGAAGATCATCGACTGCACGCCGGTGGGATGCGGCATCATCTCCAGCCCCATGTTGACGCCTTCGCCCGCCGTCTTGACCGTGACCGTCCCGTACTGGAACAGCCGCGCGAACGGGTCGCCCGGAGGAATGACCGTGTTGACTTCCAGCACTTGATCCAGCGGCATTTCGCTGATGGTGGTCTCGAAGGCGATGGCGCGGTGCCACACCCGCACGATCCGCTGATCGGTCAGCACCACGCTGTCGTCCTGCCAGTCGTTGTACAGATACGCGACGATGATGCCCGGAATCACGACCGCCAGCCCTGCCGCGCCCAACGCGAGCGCGGGCGCACGCCCCGCCAGCAGCAGCGCCACCGCGAACATCACAATCGCCGCCAGCAGCGCGATCCAGCCGTGCCGCGCGACCGCCCACCAGTGACGCCGCCACACTTGCAGCACGGTTTCGTCGGGGCGCTGCCCCTTGAACAGATGGACGCCGGTCTCGCGCGGCTGCGCAGCGCTGGTCTGCACCCGCACGTTGGCGCGAATTTCGGGATACTGCGTGATCAACTGAACGAACGGCGCTCGCGGGATCAACAGGACAATCGCCGTCTCGGTCACGCGCATGGAGACGGTCTCGACTCCGCTGGCGTAGAGCGCTTCCTCGTCGAGGTACTGCCCCGCCGCAATGGTGCCGACGGTTTCGTCAACGCCGTTGGGCGCGTGGCGCGTTAAAATCCCGCGCCCGCTGACGAACAGGAACAAGCCCGGTGTCGGCTGCCCTTCCTGAATCACCAACTGCCCCGCGTCGAAGCGCAGCACCTGCACGATGCTGGCAAGCACGCCGATCTGCGCTGGCGTGAGCTGCTGGAACAGCGGCAAATTGCGAATGTGCGATTGGACAAAACGCTCTGCCATAGCCCGGTTCCCGCTCGACCGACGTTGCCTTCATTCTACCAAAGTTTATCTTTTCGAGAGCGGCGGGCTAATCCGGCGTGTCCGCGACTGGGAAAGTCGCGGTGATCACGGTGACGTAGCGGCGCAGGTCGTTGAGGATCGCGGCGCGCTCTCCCTCCCCGATCAGGCTGACCACCACCCGAAGCTGCTCCATCAGGTCGGTCTGCACCGCCAGAAAGCGATCCTCGCCCGCCTCGGTCATCACCACGTCCACCGAGCGGCGATCCTCGCGGTTGGTTTCGCGCACCACCAGCGGCGGATCGAGCGCTTCCAGCCGCTTGACCAGCCCGGTCATGGTGGCGTTGGTCAAACCGTGCAGCCGTGCGATCTGCCCGATTGGGCAGTGTCCGCCGTGTTCGGACAGGGTTTTGAGGACGTAAAACTGGGGCGGGGTCAAGCCGTGCGCCGAAAGCTGTGCCGTGAGCAGTTTTTCGCCGTCCAGCACCAGCCGGAACAGCAGCGCCCATAACTCGGTTACGTCGCGTTCAAGTTGAGTAGTCAAAAGTTTTTTCCAATGAGGCTTTCTAAGAAACCCAAATTACTCACCGAGCGCCGTCCACACTTCGAGCTTGCTTCGCACGCGCCGAATCACTTCGTCGGTGTAATCGCTGGTGGTCGCCTGACCGCCGAGATCAGGCGTGCGCACGCCGTCGTTGACCGCTTCCAGCACCGCTTCATAGATGGCGCGGCTGGCGCGCGAGGCGGTTTCGCTCCGCATGTAGCGCAGCAGCGCCGCCCCTGCAAGGATCATCGCCATCGGGTTGGCGATATTCTTGCCCTGCAAGCCGGGCGCGGTGCCGTGCGGCGCTTCGGTCAGCACCCGTCGTGATCTCGAAGTTCTCGTCCAGCGAGAGTATCACCGACTCCGCCCCGGCGATGCTGCCAAACATCTTCAGCACCAAGTCGCTCAGGCTGTCACCGTCGCGGTTGAGCGCCGGGATCACCAACGCCTCGCCAGTGGTTTCCAGCAGCAGCGCGTAGGTCGCGTCGATCAACTGTGGATCGTAGCGCACATCCGGGTAACGCGCCGCCGCCGCGTCCAATTCTTCCTTGAAAATGCCCTCGTAGACCGAGCTGACCGTGAACTTGGGTCCGCCGAACACCTTCGCGCCGCTGCGCCGCGCGTAGCGAAAGGTGAACTCGGCGGCGGCGCGGCAGTTGCGGCGGGTCAGCTTGCGGGTGCTGTAGGCGACCTCATCCATGCCGGAGCCTTCGCGCCACTCCTTCGCGCCGTAGGCATCCTCGACCGCCATGCGCACCACCGAAATCGGCGCGTAGACGCCCGCCAGCGGGCGCACCGACGGGATGCGCCGCCCGGTTCGCAAAATCACCTGCCCGTCGATTTCCTCGCGCAGCAGGGCGTTGGGGCTGCCCACGTCGTCCGGGTTATCCGGCGTGATGGTCGCCGCCTTGATGCCGTAGCCGGTCTGCCGGATGCAGGCAGCCGCGTCGTGAACCACCTGATTTTGGGTGGCGCGGCGGTTTTCCAGCGAGAGATCAAACGACGCGAACTCGACCTCGAAGCGAGTCACCGCCGGGTCGAGGACGCGCAGTCCCTCGTCGAGCAGCTCCTGCCCGGTCTGATCGCCTTGCAGAACGGCAATAATCGGTTTGCTCACGCTGACCTTCCTCACTGCGGGTAGGCTGTGCATTTACGGGTTTTGGGTTATTATAGCGTCGCAAGGTGTGCTTCAACATAAGGAACCTTCCTGTGAAAAAACTCGTGTTAGCAACCCTGCTGTTCGCAGCGATCATCGCCGGAGCGGGACGCAGCATCGCTCAGACGGCAACCCCAGCCCCGACCACCAGCGGACCTTCCAACAGCTCGCAAGGCTTGCTGGTGGTCTGTTCCGATTCGGCGATCTTAAATTTTACGGGCACATCGCTGATCGGCTACGACATCTTCTATCAAATGTTTTCCGGCACAACCGGATCAGGCACGGCGATTTCGCCGGTTCGACAAGTTCCGGTGGCGGGCGAATACGCGGTCAGCGACCGGGTGACTTATAACAGCGGCATCACAGTGGCGGCGGGCGGCAGCGCCAGCGCGAAAGTGGACATCGCCCGCGAAAGCGACTCCAGCCGGATCGACTTCTCCTACGTCCTCACCGATGTGCAGGACGGCTGCAATAATCCGCAGAATCCGCTGGTCAGCAGCACCGAAGTTCCCGGCAGCGGGGGAACTACCACCAGCGGATCGCCGGGCGTGACCAGCCACATCCTCGCGCCCAACGGCGGCACGCTCAACCCGAACCTTGAGCCGGAGGCGCAGGTCGTGATCGGTCCGCGCCTGAGCGACCGTTTCCGCTCGGAGACGCCGGGCTTGCTTTTCGCGCAGTGTGACGCCTATCCGCTGGCGGAGCCGGGCATCATCTACGACACCGACACGGTGACCATTTACTGGTCGTGGTTCACCAAGACGCTGGACGCCATGAATCAGGAACTCGCCAACGCGCAGTACACGGTTCACCTCAACACGGCTGATCTGCCGATGACCGCGCTCAGCAGCCCGGTTCAGCGCGAAGGGGACTACTGGGTGTTCTACACCGCGACGGTAGGCAATCTGCGACCGGGGCATTACGAAGTGGCGTTCCTGCACACGTGGGCGAACCCGGTCAACGACGGCTATAGCGACTACGGAGCGGGCACCAGCAACCCGCGCGATACCGGAACCTGCAACTTCGACATCCAGACGAATCCCGACGGCGTGAGCGTGGTCTACACCGGGATGTACTTCCCCAGCCGCTACCCGACCCACGACATCACGCCGAATGATCAATGACCGGGCTGGCTGAGCAGGCGTCCGCGCTGCTCGGTCTGACGCTGACGCCGGAGCAGGAAACCCAGTTTGACCTCTACGCGAGCGAACTGGCGGTCTGGAACCAGCAGGTCAACCTGACCGCCATCACCGACTTGGACGCGGTGCGGGTGCGCCATTTCCTCGATTCGCTCACGATTGCGAAGGCGGCGGCGCTCACGCCGGGTCTGCGGGTGATCGACGTGGGAACCGGCGCGGGCTTTCCCGGTCTGCCGCTGCGGATCATTTGCCCGGAGCTTCGCCTGACGCTGCTGGAAGCGACCGGGAAGAAAGTCGCCTTTCTGGAACACGTCATCGACCTGCTGAAGCTGGACAACGTGACCACGCTCAATTCGCGCGCTGAGGATGCGGGTCACGAGCCAACTCAGCGCGGCGCTTACGATCTGGTGCTGGCGCGGGCGGTGGCTCGGCTGCCGAGCCTGCTGGAATATCTGCTGCCGTTTGCGAAAGTGGGCGGGCTGTGCATCGCCATGAAGGGGCGCACCGCGCAAGCCGAAGCCGCCAATTCCAGCCGGG
This sequence comes from uncultured Chloroflexia bacterium, assembly GCA_963814185.1. Classification (GTDB taxonomy): domain Bacteria; phylum Chloroflexota; class Anaerolineae; order Aggregatilineales; family Phototrophicaceae; genus Flexifilum. The sequence continues at coordinate 252,933 of CAWFCF010000006.1, forward strand.
CGCTGGCGGTTCTCGGCGGAAAACTGCGCGGCATCGAGACCTTTCATCTGCCGGAAATCGAGGAGCCGCATCATTTAGTGGTGATCGAAAAGGGAACGGCGACCCCGCGCGATTATCCCCGCAAGCCGGGCATACCCACGCGCAAGCCGCTGTAAATGGAGCCAAACGCATGAAGTTCGTCATGATTGGGAGCGGCGCAGTCGGCAGCTACTTCGGCGCCCGCTTGATGCAGGCGGGGCACGAGGTCGTGTTCGTCGCGCGTGGCAAACAGCTATCCGCGCTGCGCGAAACCGGACTCACCCTGCGAAGCGAGGATCAGGAGGTCGTCCTGCGCCCGGTCGAGGCGACCGACGACCTCGCGGCAGCGCGAAACGCCGATTACGCGCTGGTCAGCGTGAAGGCGTGGCAGGTTGAGGCGGTCGCGCCCGCGCTCGCCGGGAGCCAAACCTACGTCCTCACCCTGCAGAACGGCGTCGAAGCGCCGGGAATCGTGGCGGCGCAGGTAGGCGAGGCACAGACCTTCGCCGGATTGGTGCGCGGCTTCTTCCAGATGGAAGCGCCGGGCATCGTCCGGCACGTGGGCGTGCAGCCCTCGATCATCTTCGGGCAGATCAACCGCGAGCGCACGCCGGAAGCGGAGCGTCTGCTGCGCAGCCTGAGCGTCGAGGGCGTCCACGCGGAACTGTCGGACGACATCGAGGCGGCGCTGTGGGAGAAATTCCTGATGGTCACGTCGCTCAGCGGCATGGGCGCAGTCACCCGCGCCCCGATTGGCGACATCCGCGACTATCCGCCGACTTGCGAGATGCTCCGGCAGATCATGATCGAGATCGCGCAGGTCGCGCGGGCGCGCGGCGTTCGCCTGCCCGACGACGTGGTGGATCGCATCCTCCAGTTCGTCGAAAGCTTCCCGCACGAGGCGACCACCTCCATGCAGCGCGACCTGATCAACGGCTTGCCCTCCGAATTGGAAGCGCAAACCGGGGCGGTGGTGCGGCTGGGGCGCGAAGCGTCGGCTGCCACGCCCATCAACCAGTTCATCTACGACAGCCTGATTTTGCAAGAGATGCGCGCGCGCAGCGGCTCATGATCTTCGCTCCGATTCCGCCCTACGACTTTGCCCACACCATACACGCCGCGCGCGGGCTGTACGTGATGGGCGAAATCCGCGACGGTGCCTATCGCCGCGCAATCCGGTTGGGCGACGCGCTGGCGCTGATCGAAGTGACCAGCAGCGGGTCGGTCGATGCACCGCAGCTTGAAGTGAGTCTGCTGGCGTCCACCGGGCAAGTCGATCCGGCGGCGCTGTGGGCGAAGGTGCGGCGGGTGCTGAACCTCGGCGCTGACCTGAAGCCGTTTTATCAGGCAGCGCGGAGCGACCCGGTGCTGTGGCAGACGGTTGAAGGGCTGTACGGGCTGCACAGCCTGCAAGCCAACTCGCTGTTCGAGGCGCTGATGCTGACCATGATCGAGCAGCAGATCGCGCTGAAGATGGCGCTGGCGAGGGAGCGCTGGCTGCTGGCGTGGGGCGGCGAGTCGATTGAGTTCGAAGCAACTCGCTATTCCGTCTTCCCGCGACCGGAGCGGATCGCGGCGGCATCGGTCAGCGACCTGACGCCGCTCAAGATCACCTTCGGGCGGATGCAGCGCATGATCGATCTGGCGGCGGTTTGGGAGCAGATCGAGCCGCTGCGCGATCAGCCGTTCGAGGCGGTCTACCAAACGCTGATCGGCTTCAAGGGCGTCGGTCACTGGACGGCGGCGTGGACGCTGATCCGCGCGCAGGGACGCTACGCCTACGTCGGCGCGGCGGACGTGGCGCTGCGCGCGGCGGTCAACCGCTACTATTTCGGGCAAAACGGGCGGGCGTCAGCCGCACAAGTGGATCAGACCTTCGCGCGCTACGGCGCATTCAGCGGCATCGCCGCCTATTACACGCTGATGCGCTGGGCGTTCGAGCGGGGATGATTGGGCAGACACGCAGAGACTTGTCCGAAAATTCGCCGCCGAGGATTTAAATCCTCGGCTAGAGAAAAACGTCGCCCACTGAAGGGGCAACTCAAAACGAGATCGAAAGGCGACCCCGTCAGTGGGTCGCTAGGTATTTCGTAGCTGGCGGTTTAAACCGCCAGCGGCAATTCATTTTCAGACAAGCCTACGCAGGTCTGCCCCTACAGCGCGAAACTGGTTCCGGGTTTGAAACCCGCCTCTACTGCGCGGGCTGGTCGGAAAGCTGGAACTGAAGCAGGATGGTTCCGGTGTAGCCGCCGAGCGAATGCCCGACCACCAGCGCATATTGACCATCGGTCGGAATCTTGTAGTTCAAAATCAGGGCGCTGCCATTGCTGCCGCTGTCGTCGTCGCCGCTGAGCGGGTTGCCCTGCCCATCCAGCAGCACCATCAGCGGATCAACGTCGCCAGTGCGGGCGACGGCGAGCGCGCTGGCGTACTGCCCGGCGGTCGCGGTGAAGCTCAGCAGATAGATCACGCCGCGATCCATCGGCAGGCTGACCGCTTGCCCGGTCTGGATGGTGCCGCGATTGGGGGCGGCGGTCTGGATAATGCTCAGGTATTGCAGATAATCGGCGCCAGTCGCAGGCGCATCGTCCAGCGCGGTATGCACTACGCCGCGATAGATGTACAGCGTCGGGTTGGAGTCGTCCAGCGCAATCGCGGCATTGAAGTCGTCCAGCGCCGATTGGGGTTTCTGATCGGACAGATAGAGGATGCCGCGATTCGCCAGCGCCGTCACCGACGGCTGGATGCTGATCGACTGGGTGTAATCGTTCACCGCGTCGTCATACTGCTGCTGATGCTGGTCGATTTGACCGCGCAGAGTGTAAACGGCGGCGGTGTAGTCCGCCGTGCTGCTCGACGAGACCGTGTTGAGCGCGCGATCCACGTCTTGAAGCGCGTGATCGACGTCGTTTAGGTTGGCGTAGGCTTGAGCGCGTTGGTAATACGCCGGGCTGTAGGTCGGGTTGAGCAGGATGAACAGGCTGAGGTCAACCATCGCGCTCTGGTAATCTTTCGCGGTCAGCGCGTCGTTCGCCCGGTTGAACAAGTCCGGCGCGATGGCAATCGGGGTCTGCTGCTGCTGATCCTGCTGCGCGTAGAGCGGGACGGCGAGCGTCAGCATCAGCACGAGGGTTACGACGACTTTGCGCATGGGATTTCTCCTAAAAGACGTACCGAGTGCTGAGTACCAGAGTCAAGAACAAGAACAGCAATTAGCCGTTAGCTAAAAGCCAATTGCTAACCGCTTGGTTTCGCTACCGCGCGTCGTACTCTCGATACCACGTGCCCAACGCATCGCGGACGCGCTCGCGCGGGACGAGGAAAGTTCCGGTCGTCCAGCCCGCGTTCGGGATTTCCTTGTAGACGAAGGCGTGCGGGTCACGCGCAAGCTCGGATTCCAACCACGCGATCAAGCGCCGTCAATTCATGATTATCAGCAGACCGTCGGTGTAAATGTGAGCGTAAAAGTCGGCGTCGGTTGACCACGGGCCGCCGGGAGTTTGCTTGTCGATGCTGGAAAAGCGCTCGATTGCCAAATTGGGAGTGGTGGCGCGGGTGTAGGAGCTTTCGCACTTGACCTCGACGAACTGCACGCCACCGTCGCTGCGCGCGATCAGCAGATCGCCCTTGTAGAAGAAAAACGGATCATCCTGTACGTCCCGGACTTCGAGTACGTCGCCGCGCTGCTCGAACCAGTCGATTACCCACTGCACGAAGTCGTAGGACTGCTCGCGCTTCTGGGGGAATTGGTAAGGCTGCATCGTTTTGATCAGATTCCTCGAACGGCTAACACCTCTCTTGCAGGTGTGCGATCCCCATTGCAGCTAATTCTGCGGGGAGCATTCAGATAGGTTAGTTTAAAGTTCAGCTTTTCGTACAATTGTACTACTCTTTCGGTCGCTTGGTTCGAAAGCACCACGGGACCGGGATGCCGCGCCAGCCACTCCGCCAGCCGCACCTGATCGTCCCAGCCAAAGCCCTGCTGCGAGTAGCTGACGAACTCCACGTCGTAGGGCGGGTCGGCGTAGACGAAATCGCCGGGCTGCAACTCAATGGTTTCAAAGTCTCCGGCTGTGAAGCACCAGCGGTTGAGGGTGTCGCAGTAAGCGTAAAAATCCTCGGCATAGTGAGGATTGCGGTAGCTGCCGAAGGGGACGTTGAACTCGCCTTTGCGATTGAAGCGGCACAAGCCGTTGTAACAGGTACGGTTGAGATAGTAGAAGATTCCGGCGGCTTGGGCGCTCTCGGCTTGACCCTCGCATACCAGTTGATTGAAGGTCTCACGATGGCGGTAGTAGAGCGCCTTATCGTTTGCCGTCTCAACCTCAACCGCCAGCCCTTTTTGCAGCCACTCGTAGAAGTTGATCAGGTGGCGGTTGGTGTCGTTGAGCAGGGCGTGATTCGGCGTGAACGCCAGCGGGATCGCCAGCCCGCCGCAGAACGGCTCGACGTAGCGTCGGTGGCGATAAGGCTCCCACACCGGACGCAGATGATCGACGAGCCAGCGCTTTCCACCCGCCCACTTCAACGGCGGTTTCAGCGTGCGTGCAGGCGCTTCCAGTTGGATCACGGTGCTGCCCTCGTGGGGTGCGGAGAAAAGAATAGGACTGAGGATTGAGGATTGAGGACTGAGAGAAAACAGCAGATCGGCGACAGAAGGGGCAGGTCAACTAGGGGGAGATCAGGGCACGGCGGTGCCGTGCCCCTACATCCCCAACGATAAAGCAGCCCCCACTGCGCCTCAAATCTGCTTTTACTCAGTCCTCAGCACTCAGTCCTCAGTCCTTCAATTAAACCACGAGTTTGTCGTAGAGCAACTCCTGACTCAAGCCGGGGAGAACGGTTTCGCGGCTCTGGAGCGTGAGCGAGGCAGCGGTCATGCCGAGGCGCATGGCTTCGTCCACTGTGACCGCGTTGAGCAGCCCGAAGATCACGGCAGCGCTGAAGGCATCGCCCGCGCCGGTCGAATCGACGATCTGCGTGCGGACGGCACGAATGAAGCCACCGCCGCTGCCGTCCGCATAGGCGACTCCCTGCTCGCCCAGCGTGACTACCGCGATCTCGACGCCCAGCGAAACCAGATGACGGGCGGCGTCAATGGCGCTTTCGCGGGTCTGAGCGGGATCAGGGAGACCGCAGAGTGCAGTGGTCTCGGCAGCGTTGGGGGCGATCAGGTAGAGTTCGGGGACGTAATCGACCAAACGCGACGCCAGTTCCGGCATGGTTGGGTCGGCGCAGACGCGCAGGTTGTAGCGCTCCGCCAACTCGAACACGGTTTCGAGCGCCTCCTCGCTGAGGGTGGCGTCGATCACCGCCATCTCCGCCTGCTCGAACAGCGGCTCGTGCTTCCAGAGATAGTTGGTATCGACGTAGCGCATGGCGTCGTAATCGCTGAGGCTGATCAGCGGCTCGTCGCTCGCCTTCACAATCGAGACGCGACCGCAGGTGCGGGCGGCTTGCAGCGCGCGAACGTGCTTGCAGTTGACGCCGCGATCCCGCGACTGGCGCAGGGCGCGCCTGCCCGGTGCATCCCTGCCGACAGCGGTCAGCAGGACGGTCTCGACTTCCAGCCGTGCCAGATTTTCGGCGATGTTGCGAGCGACCCCGCCGACGCTGGTGCGGATTTCGCCCAAGTTCGAGGCATCCATGAGCAGCGGCTCCGGCGCGACCGCCTTGACCTCGACTCCCGCCGAACCGATGACCAGCACGTATCCGTCAGCCATGCTTTTTGCCTCCGTTCGGCTCCAACCACGCGAGCAGATAATGATCGCGGCGGGGATAGACTTTACCCTGCTTCACCGCGAAGCTGTGGCAGTCTTTGGATACCAGCCGCAGCCGCAGCCGATCCTGACGGGGCTTGCCGTCGCGCTCCCACGCGATCACCGCATCCTGCACCGCCAGCAGCGCGTCGGCGCTGCCCACGCTGCGCGCGGCGCCGCGCCCGGCAACCGGGACGAAGCACGCGCTGCCCTGCGTGATCAGCGCGAAGCCGTGCCCGATCAAGCCGTAGGCAGGCGCATCTTTCGCGGCGGCGTACCGCGCCAGTATGAAAGTTTCCGGCACGTGCAGCATCAGATAAGGCAAAAAACCGTGCCAGTATTCAGACGAGTCGAGCGTCGTGCCGAGGTGAGTATCTTCGGCGTCGTCGGAGAGCAGCATTTGCAGCGCCGCGCTGTCGATCTTCGCGCCCGCGTTGATGTACAGCCCGCTGGTGCCGATCCGCACGTCGGTTTCCGGGGCGGCGGCTTGACCGCGCAGCGGAATGAAGGCGCACAGGCGGTTATCGCCGCTGTAGAGCGAGCCGTCCTCTGCCAAACGGAATGCCGCGCTGATCTCGAAGCCTTCCAACCAGATCGGCGCGACCAACAGCGCTTTGGGCTTCATCTGGCGCACCCACGCCTCCGGCACGTCCCAGATGCCCGCCGTCGCCATGATGCGGTCGTAGCTGGCACGGGGCGCGTAGCCCTGCGCGCCGTCGCTTTCGACCACCTGAACCGCGCTCATGGCGACGCGCTGCAAGTTGGCGCGGGCGGTTTCGACCACCGTGCCGTCGATCTCGATACTGGTGACGTGTCCCTCATCGCCGGCGAGGTGCTGCATCAAGGCGGCGTTGTAGCCGGTGCCGGTGCCGATTTCGAGGACGTTCTGCCCCGGCTGGAGGTCAAGCTGGCGCAGCATGATCGCCATCATCGACGGTTGGCTGGAAGAACTCAAAACCGTGCCATCTTCATCGACCTTGATGGGCACGGCTTCGTCTTTGTAAACCTGTTCGGGTGGAAGGTGGGGAAGAAAAGCAGCGCGCGGCAGGGCGCGAAACGCGGACTCCATCGGCGCATCCAGCAGACCTCCCTGCTTGAGCGCGGCGATCAGCGACTCCGCGTCCGCGTTTTCGTCAGGCATACCAAGCCCGGCGTTTCCGAAGCGAGACCCCCGCTTCGGCATCGCTGCGGCGAGTGGTACGGACGCGCCCGCGCGCGTCGATATGCACCTGACCGGCTTTTTGCAGGCGAGCGAACTCCTCCGGCGTGATCGCCGGGGCAGGCTCGCCGCCCAGCCGTTCCAGCCGCTCGCTGTAATCGTCGTGATTGCCGTCTTCTGGAGTCGGGTCAGGAGTCTGCGCCTGATCCGTGTGCTGCTCAGGAGTCGGCTCGGCGTTTTCCACCGGAGCTTCGTCGGTCGGTGGAACCATGTTTTGCTCGTCGGTCACGATTGCTTTTCCTCGTTCTCTTCCATATACGATCCCGGTCATTTCTGCCAGTTGGTCAAGCGACTCTTCTTGCTCGGCGTGCGCGTGACCACAGACGAGACAATTCGGGTTGCGGTCGACGGTCGCCCAGACCGCCGTATACGGCAAGCTGATCTGCCCGGCGATGATTTCCAGCGCGGTGTTCGCCAAAATTACAGTATTGCCGGGCATGGAGCGATAAACCTCGGTGCCGTCCAGCAGCTCATTGAGCGCCATATCCGCCTGCACCGAGGCGATGCGGACGACGTGCAGCCACAAGCCCGGCTCGGCTTCGAGCGTGCCTTCCGGTCCGATCATACCATAATCGAGTTCGGCGTTATCATCCGGTTTCGCCAATTCGCCCCGTAATTCGGCTGCCCAACAGGCGTAGCAGGGTCCATCGTAGGGGCGTATAACGGCGACATCGCCGCCCTCGCCACGCTCGTAAACTCCGGCGTACACCGCCGTCAGCTTGCGATCCAGACACGCCTGATTGATGGTGTACTTGGCGTTCTCGCCGTCCACGCCGACCACCAGCAGATCAAGCCCGTCCAGCGCGTCCAGATGATCCTCGACGCGCCCGACCTGGGCGACCACCTCGGCGTTCGGGTTGCGCTGGCGGATTAAGTCGGCGATCACTTCCACTTTCGGGCGACCGACCGCGCGCAGGTCGGCGACGTGGCGCACCACGTTAGCGGCTTCCAGCGTGTCGGCGTCGATCAGCACGAACTTGCCGACGCCGCTCATCGCCAAACTGAGCGCGGCAAAGCCGCCGCCTGATCCCAAGCCGACCACGCCGACGCGCTTCTGCGCCAGCCGTTCCAGATTGCGCGAGCCGATCAGCCGCTCCACGCGATCCCAAGTCATGATTGTGCCTCACTCCCCTCTCGCACAACCTGCGTTCGAGGGTGATACCGCGATATTCGGACAAAAATTGTTCTGATAGGGGCAGGTCTAAGACCTGTCCCTACACGGGATTCACTTAGAGGAACAGAGGCGAGAAAAAAGGTTCTCGACCCAAAATCGATCATCGCAGTTCCTCGGACGATTCGGTCGATTCCGGCTTGTGAATTCCAAGCTGGGCTTCCAGCGTATGAACGTAATCCAGCAGGGTCATGTCCGGCGTCCAGTGGGTCGGATCGCTCACCGCTTCGGAGAGCGCCCATCGGTTAGCGAAAAACTCGTACATATCCTCGTCCGGCTGCATCTGCGCGAAGGGCGCGACCCGCGCCTTCGGCGGCGTTTGCGGGTAATCGCAGGACGTGATCAAAATCAGCAGCTTGTCCGCGCCGACGCGGGCAGTCAGGAAGCAGACTTCCAGCGGCGGCTGATTATCGGAGTCCCACAGCACCAGCGTGATCGACAAGCCGTCCTGTTCGAGCGCGCGCATCTCGGCGTTGAAGCGTTCCTCGTTGACCAGATGCCAGGGATACTCGACCAGCGCGGGCAGTTGATCGTTCGGGTAGAGCGTGGGCGAAATCGGCATGAACATGCGCGACTGGCGGTCGATGTACCAGAAATCCACCCGGAGCGCGGTGCCGTCGGGCTGCGGCAGCATCAGGAAGTTGGTCAACCCGCCAATGCCGACGGTGTGGGGATGCCCCAGCGTGACAATCGGCGCGAGCAGGAAGTCCATATGATTATCGGGGTCGTCAATCCAGTCGAGAGCGGTGAGCAGGTCGCCGCCGCTGGGCGCGATCATGAAGCCGGGCTGCTTGTGCCAGTCGCCCAGATAGCGCAGCGGCACGTCCCACTTGAGCGGTTTCACGCGGCGGCTGCGCGACTGCTGCCAGTTCTCCTGAAGCCACCAGATCAACTCGTCCTGACGATCATCGCCCTGCTGGAAGGTGTGAAACATGCGAACGGCGCTGGCGTCGGGGGAAATGGTGTCCAGCACGTAGAGGGTCGAGATGCCGCCGGTCTGCGCGCCGGGCACCACCAAGCCGACCATCGCCTCGCCGGTTTCATCTTCGATGTGATAGCGCGCCGCCGCCGTCATCCGGTCGACCACGCGGCGGGCGATCACGAGATTGGGTACGTTACTTTCACGTGCGCGATTAGGGTTCCGCATATCGCCTAACTCCAGCGCCGGGGTGGGAGCGGCGTATTCGGATCAACACGCTCCTCGATGCCGGGCCATTCTCCGGTCGAGCGCCACGTGTAATAGGCATAGAGCCACTGGATCGCCCAGCCCGCGACGGTGACTGCGGTCGAGCGGCTGGGGTTCCAGCCGTAGCGCTCGCCATCCTTCGGATTGAACAGGCACAACTGCCCGTCCTCATACTGATGCTTCTGGCTGTAAATGCGCGGCTTCAGCACGTAGGCTTCCGCCGGACGATGCGGGTAGTCGTTCGGATACAGGATTTTGAGCGTGTGTTCCGGTGAACGGAGGGTCGCCAAATTCAACTCGACTGTCCCTTCCCAGTAAACGGGATCGTTCTGCGGCACAATCAGCTTGAAGGTATTGTCAAAAGCTGCTCGCATCGCCTCAACTTCCAGTCGCAAACGCGGAGAGACGTTGCTCCGCGTTCCCCACCACGCAGACATGGCACTCCTCAAGGAACATCGACGTTACGCTGTTCATAATTGTACCATGCCGACGGAAGGCAAACGCCTCAAAATTAGGTGTTCTTATTGACTGTATACGCAAAATGCGCCGGAATGTTGCGGCTTCCAAACCTCGCAGCCGCAGGTCGTGACATTCATCCATTTAAATAAAGTAAAATATTTAAAATTAACCTTGTATCTGCAGGAAAATAGGACTAGAATCAGATTAGATCGTATATTAGTGCCCAGAAAGGTGAGGCGTATGCTGAACTGGGACCTCAACACCATCTCGATGGTACAGGAAGAACTGATCAAGCAGGCGGAGCACGATCATCTGGCGCAGGACGTGATCGACGAAAGCCGCCGAGTTAACCCGCACTACAATCCGACGCTGGCGTGGTTCGGGCGACGGATGATGGATGTCGGCGCCAAACTGGTGCAGATTTCCGATCCAAAAGCATTCGACAAGATTTATCTGAATTAGTGATGACCGATGCCAATGAGGGGCGGCTCGCGCCGCCCCACACCATTACCACACTGGAAGCCCTGAAGGTCTTTGCGGACCCCCTCCGGCAGCAGATTATCGAAACGCTGCTCGACAGTCCCAAGACGGTCAAGCAGGTGGCGGCGGAACTCGAACTCGCGCCGACCAAGCTGTATTACCACGTCAATCTGCTGGAAGAACACACGCTGATTCAGGTGACCGAGACGCGGGTGGTCTCCGGCATCATCGAGAAGCATTACCTCGCGGCGGCGCGCGAATATTTCATCGACCGCTCGCTGCTGACGCTCGGACAGGACACCGGCAGCGAAGGCTTGGAAGTGGCGTTCGACGCCATGATCATGCCGATCCGCGCCGATCTGCAAAAGAGCCTGAAACAGGGCTTGATCGACACGTCCGAGGACGCGCCGGAGCCGCACAAATTCCGCATGTGGCGGGCGATGAGCCAGCTTTCCGAGCAGCAGGCAGCCGAGTTTTACATCCGGCTCGACAAGTTGATCGACGAATTCAACGACGCGCGCGTAGGGAATGACAATGCGCGCCACTACGGGCTGCTGATCGGCATTTACCCTACCACACCCCCACGAAAACCATCAAAATCTGAGTGAGAATTTGCCAGATTTGTGCAAAGGGCAGCCGACGGCTGCCCCTTTTTGATCGGCATGACATTCTTCAAATTTAGTCCTGATTAAACACACTAAATGAATTAAACGCGCTGTCGCATAATAGGGTCATCGTGAAGCAACAAACGAATAACTGCATGTGAGAGGGCAAAATCATGGCACAGCATATTGTCAAAGCTACGAACGGTCGCATTATCGAAGACCCGCCGATTGCGCGGTTCCTGTTCAGCGACACCCGTTTCTCCGCCGTGTGGACGGTGATCCGCGTTCTGATTGGCTACTCGTGGCTGACCGCCGGATGGGCAAAGCTGAATGAAGCCGCGTGGATGCAAACCGGCGCAGCGCTTCAGGGATTCTGGACGAACGCAGTCGCCATCCCCGCAACCGGACATGCCGCCATCACCTACGACTGGTATCGCGCGTTCATTCAGGGAATGCTGGACAGCGGTTCGTATGTATGGTTCGCCAAGCTGATCGCGTTCGGTGAGTTCTTCGTGGGCGTCGGCTTGATTGTCGGTGGGTTCGTCGGCATCGCCGCCTTCTTCGCAGCGCTGATGAACTGGAGCTACATCATGGCTGGCTCAACCAGCAGCAATCCGCTGCTCCTGATCGGCGCGGTCGTCCTCATCCTCGCGTGGAAAACGGCTGGATACTACGGTCTGGACTTCTTCCTTCTGCCCCGACTCGGTACCCCGTGGTCATGGCGCAAGCAAGATACGAAAGTCGAGCAGCCACAGCAACCAGCGCGAGAAACTGCCTAGCAACAACCACTCAAACGAAAATCAAAACGCCCCCGACGTCGGGGGCGTTTTTGTTTGCTCAGCCGCCGGGCTGAAGCGTGGGCAGCGGACCGGAAACCGTCGGCGGCGGCGGCAGAGTCGGCTGGCTGTTGGCGGTGTTTTCCTCGTTGCCGCCAAGCGCGGCAGTCGGCAGCAGCAGATCGCTGCTGAGCGTCGGGTTGGTATCCGCGCCGAGCGGACTGTTGCTCTGCGCCTGCGAATTGTCGTCCTCGACGCAGCGGAAACCGATCCACGCGGTCGGCATATTGGGATCCCAGCTCTGGCGATGCACCGAGCGGGCGAAGAAGGGCATGGCGTCCCACGATCCGCCGCGCACGACTTTCTGCGTGCCGGAAACCGGCCCGGTCGGGTCAGGGATGGTGGCTTCGGGGCGGCTGTAGAAGTTCGGGTCGTACCAGTCGCTCACCCATTCGGCGACGTTGCCCGCCAAATTCAGCACGCCCGCGTAGTTCGCGCCCTCCAGGAAGGAACTCACCGGAGCGGTGCTTGGCTCGGAGCCATCCGCCGGGCGTTTGGTGCTGGCTTTGGTGCCGTCCCACGTATTGCCCCAAGGATAGAGATAATCGTCGGGGCCGCGCGCGGCGCGTTCCCACTCGGCTTCGGTCGGCAGACGCCGCCCAATGGCTTCGCAGTAGGCTTCTGCGCCGTACCACGTGACGTTGGCGACCGGATAATCGTTGATCGCCAGCAGCACGCTGTAAATCGAGCCGTCGAACTGGACGTTGCTGGTTTCGGACTCGGTGCGGGTCTGCATACAGGGCTGATTATTGCAGCCGTTGCGGTGACTGCCGGGTCCCATCGCGTTCAGGAAGGCGAGGAACTGCCCATAGGTGACTTCGGTGCGCTCGATGCTGAAATCGCTGACGGTGACGTTGTGCGGGGGCGCGGAGTCCTCGCCCATCGAGGCGTCGCAGTTGCCCGGATCGCCGCCGTAGCCGTCTTTGCACTCCTGAACCGCTTGAGCCACTTCGCTGGGCGTAGTTCCCATCGAAAAGGAGCCGCCTGCTATCGGGATGACTTCGCTCGCCTGACTGCGAAGCTGCGCGAACAAATCGCCGCTGGTGGAGCTGCTGCCCGGCACCGACTGACTGCCGCCGACTGGCTGGGTCGGGCGAGCGGTTGCCTGCAAGGTCAAAAAGGTGGCGTCAATCGTCGGGCTGGCGGTGGGCGCTTCGATTTGAATTGGCTGTGTCGCAGTGGGTTCCCCCTGCGTGGGCGGCGTCGTCGGCGTGACCGGGGCAGAAGTCGCGGTGATGACGAACGGCGTCTGGGTGGGCAGGCTGGCGATGCCGTTCGGCTCCAAGCTCAGGAACCCCGCCGCCAAGCCTCCCAGCACCAGCACGACGGAGCAGCCAAAGCCCATCACCATGCCGATCACGACCCACTGCCAAGCAGCGCCGCCTGAGCGCCGCCCTACGTACCCATAACTGCCTCGTGACATCCTTCATCTCCTCTGACCGGACTGGCAGTTGCAGCCCGGCGATCTTTGACTTCAAGCGCTCTATAGTAAACGAAAAACCCTACCAAACCAACGGTAGGGTTTTCGACAGAGGAGAATGAAGACAAACTGAAGATAAATTACAGAAGGAAGATAACGTTCGAGAACACGTTTCCAACCCAAGGCCCGATCCAGACCACCACAACGAATACCACCAACACCACAAGGACTAGGATCAGCGCATATTCGACCAAACCCTGCCCTTCGGGTGAGGCGCGTACCCAGCGCGCGAAGGCGCCGCGCAACCTCGCTTTCAGCTTCGACGCAACCATGCCGCCTCCAACAATGAATAATGACAATCGCCCGATGAAATAAAGGGCAGTTAAAACCATTGTACTATAGCTTCCGCGTAGAATTATTTATTCTTTCGCAAGGATATATTGACATCCTTTCACGCGACTATTACGATAAGTGTGCTCCTATCAATAGGACAGTGATTTGTGGTGAGTTTAAGCCTCCAAGACAGTCCCGCCGTTTCGGGACTGCGCCCCGTGAATCTGCGCACCGATCTCGTCCCGCTCGCCGATCTGATCGAAATTGCTTTCGCCGATTCGATGGACAGCAATGGGCGCGCGGCGGTGCGCGAAATGCGCACGCTCAGCCGCTTGGGTCCGGGGTTGAGCGTGCTGCTGGGCATGAACGATCTGGCGCAGGGCGTGGGGCTGGGCTATGTGTGGATCGAGAACGGTCGGCTGGTGGGCAATACCTCGGTCTACCCGGCGAACGTGCCGACCGGATCGACGTGGATCATCGCCAACGTCGCGGTTCACCCGGACTATCGCGGACACGGGATCGCGCGGCAGTTGGTTCAGGCGAGCCTCGACATGATCCGGCAGCGCAGCCGCACCCGCAGCGCCACCGCCATCTTACAGGTGGAGTTGAGGAACGAGATCGCGCGGCACCTGTACGAGCGGCTGGGCTTCGTCGCTGAGCGCACCTTTACCCAGTGGCGGCGCAGCAGCAGCGCCCGCACGCCGCCGCCCTTCCCCTTCAGCGACCCGTCGATCTACATTACGCGGCGCCGCCCGCAGGATTGGCGCGGCGAATACGCGCTGGCGGAGCGCGTGCGCCCGGCGAATCAGGGCGGCATCGGCTGGCTGCGCCCGCTGCACCCGCGCCTGTTCCACCGCTCGCTGTTCAAAAGCCTCAGCGATCTGATCGGCTTTCGCTCGCTGGAGCGGCTGGTGGTTCAAGATGAACAGAACCGACTGCGGGCGGTGATGTGGGTCGAATCCGCCTTTGCCGCCAGCAGCGTGCAGCTTACGCTGCTGGTCGATCCTGAAGTTCAGGGAGTCTACGACGAGGCGCTGATCAACCTCGCGGCGCGGCGCTACAGCCTGCGCTCGGCGCTGAGCATCGAGCATCCCGCCGACGAAACCGGGATCAGCGCGATCCTCCAGCAATATCAATTTTACCCGCAGCGCACGCTCATCCACATGCACTGGAACTCATCCCCCGTTTAATATCCGCTGTTATACTACGACACGGGTACAAGGAGGAAGGCGCCGATGGAATATCTCCTGATTCTGCTGTTGATTCTGCTGAACGGTGTGTTTTCGATGTCGGAAACTGCCGTCATTGCGTCGCGCAAGGCACGGCTTCAACAGCAGGCAGAAAAGGGCAGTCCGGGCGCGCAGCGCGCGCTGGAACTCGCGCAGGAGCCGAACCGATTCCTTTCGACCACGCAGGCGGGCATCTCGACGATTGGCGTGTTGAGCGGCGCATTCGGCGGCGCAACTATCGCCGCGCAGGTCGCCGTCCTGATCCGCCCCACGCCGCTGGGTCGCTACGCCGACGCCATCGGCTTCGGGCTGGTGGTGATCGTGACGGCGCTGCTCTCGTTGATCATCGGCGAACTGGTTCCGAAGCGGCTGGCGCTGCGATCCCCAGAGCGGATCGCAGCGGCGGTTGCGCGCCCGATGTACAGACTGTCGCTGATCGCCTCGCCGCTGATCGCTTTTCTGAGCGGCGCGACCGACGCGATCCTGCTGCTGTTGGGCGTGCGCGCCTCCGACGACCCGCCGGTCACCGAGGAAGAAATTAAGACCATGATGCAGCAGGGAATCGAGGCGGGCGTGTTTGAAGAATCGGAGCAGGACATGGTATCGGGCATTTTCCGGCTGGGCGACCGACGGATCGGCTCGATCATGACGCCACGCACCGAAGTCTACTGGCTCAACTTGCGCGATTCCGACGACGAAAACCGCGCTAAAATAAGGGACAGCATCTTCTCGCGGCTGCCGGTCTGCGACGGAGACATGGATCACGTGGTCGGGCTGCTGAACGCGAAAACGCTGCTTTCGCGGCTGCTGGCGGGCGAGGCGTTCGACATTGAGACCGTGATGGTGGATGCGCAGTTCGTGCCGGAAAGTACGCCCGCGTCGCGGGTGCTGGACATATTCCGCGAATCGGCGCAGCATATCGCCATCGTGATCGGCGAATACGGCGGGATGGAAGGCTTGGTCACGATACAGGACATTCTGGAAGAAATCGTGGGCGACGTGGAGGAAACCGCGCCGCAGGCGACCAAGCGCGACGACGGAAGCTGGCTGATCGACGGCTTGATCTCGGTGGACGATTTCAAAGACCTGTTCTCGGTGGATAAACTGCCGGGCGAACACGAGAGCTTCTCGACGCTGGGCGGCTTCGTGATGGCGCAGTTGGGCGACATCCCCAAGCCGGGCGACCACTTCGATTGGACTACGCTGCATTTTGAAGTCATGGATATGGACGGCAACCGGGTCGATAAGGTGCTGGTCGCGGAAAAAGAAACCGAGCAGGAATCCGAGGCGTCGCCCGACGACAAAACCGGCGGCGATCCATCCACAGGAGAAGCCTGATGCCGGACACGATCCTGATTGTGGACGACGAACAGCACATCATCGATCTGGCGAAGCTGTATCTGGAGCAGGAAGGCTACAAGGTCAGCAGCGCGACCGATGGCAAAGCTGCCCTGCAAAAGATTCTGCACGAGAAGCCGAATCTGGTGGTGCTGGATTTGATGCTGCCGGAATTGGACGGCTGGGAAGTCTGCCGCCGGGTGCGCGCCGAATCCGACGTGCCGATCATCATGCTGACGGCGCGCAGCGACGACATCGACCGGATCGTGGGGCTGGAACTGGGCGCGGACGATTACCTGACCAAGCCCTTCAACCCGCGCGAGCTGGTCGCCCGCGTGCGCGCGATTCTGCGGCGTACCGGACGCCCCGCCCCTGCCAACCCCGATTCCGCACTGGTGATTGAGAACCTGAGCATCCAGCCGGAAAAGCGGCTGGTGCAGGTGGATGGCAAAGAGGTCGACCTGCGCATGAAGGAGTTCGACCTGCTGCTGACGCTGGCGACCAATCCGGGCATGGTCTTCACCCGCGAAAAGCTGCTGGACATCGTGTGGGGCTACGACTTCGCCGGGGAAACCCGCACGGTTGACGTTCACATCGCCCACCTGCGCCACAAGCTCAAGGGGATGCGCGCCGTGATCGATACCGTGTGGGGCGTGGGCTATCGACTGGATGCCTGATGCTGCACGGTCTGCGGGCGCGCCTGTTCATCTCCTATCTGTTTCTGCTGGCGATCACGCTCACGGTGATCGGCGGGGCGTTGGTGTTCATCCTCAACACCCGCGCCGCGCCGCCAGAGCCGACCTATCAGCAGTTGGCGACCTTCGCGCTCAGCCTGCCGCTCCGCGATACGGTCAACGGCGCCGGGTTCAGCCAGCTATTCCCCTCGCGGCTTGACCTCAGCAACCTGACGGCATCGCTCTCACAAATCGCCAGCGACCGTCAAATCCGCATTCTGCTGGTGGATGACGACAATCAAACCGTACTGTACGACAGCGCCGGAGTGTTCGGCAGCAGCCAGACCCTCGGCTGGCAGGTGGAAAACTACATCATCCCGGCGGGAGTCGCGCGGAATATGCTGGTCGCCGGGATCAACGCGATTCGGGGCACGTTCAACGATCCCAGCGACGGCGAGCAGTGGCTGTTCGTGGGGATCGCCAGCCCGCGTCAGCGCCAGAACACTTACGCGCTGCTGTTCGCCGATCCGCAGCCCACCCAGTCGCTTCAGGACGCGCTCTCGCAGTTCGGGACGCAGTTGTTCCCGCTGCTGGTGCAGGCGGCGGTGGTGGGCTTGGTGATCGCGGTGCTGCTGGCGGTGGTGATCACGCGCAGCATCGCGCGACCGCTTCAGACCGTCTCCAAAGCCGCCGCCGAAGTCGCCAACGGGCACTACAACCAGTCGATCCCGATCAGCGGACCGAACGAGGTGCGGGCGGTGGCGCAGGCGTTCAACAGCATGAGCGACAAGGTGCGGGCGGAGCAGCGCGCGCAGCAGGATTTCCTCGCCAACGTGTCGCACGACCTCAAGACGCCGCTGACCTCGATTCAGGGCTACTCGCAGGCGATCATCGACGGCATCGGCAACCCGATACAGGCGGCGCGGATCATCGGCGAGGAATCGGAGCGGCTGAACCGAATGGTGGTCGAACTCACCGACTTGGCGCGGCTGCAAGCCGGGCGGCTCTCCATGAAAATGGATGCGGTCGATCTGGGGCAGCTCACCAACGCGGTCGCGCAGCGGCTCTCGCTGATGGCGCAGGAAAAAGGCGTCGATCTGGAAGTCAACGCGCCCTCGGTGCCGGAGATCGCCGGGGATGGCGACCGCTTGGTGCAGGTCGTGACCAACCTGATCAGCAACGCGATCAAGTACACGCCGTCGGGCGGCAAGGTGATGGTGCGGACACAAATCCGGCGCAACGGAGTCGAATTGATCGTCGAGGACACGGGTCAGGGTATCCCGGCGACCGAACTGCCGCGCATCTTCGAGCGGTTCTATCAGGTGGACAAGGCGCGCGGACCGCAGCGCGGCACCGGGCTGGGTCTAGCGATTGTGCAGGAGATCGTGCAGGCGCACGGCGGCACTATCACGGCGACCAGCCCCGGCGAAAATCGCGGGTCGACCTTCACGGTGTGGCTGCCCTCGCCGAACCTCAGCACCGTCGTGCGGCGACGGTAAGAACATTCAATCACAGAGATCATCGCGTAGGGGCACGGCGTGCCGTGCCCCATTTTGTTTCGTTTTCCTCTTCGATCTCTGTCTGTGGTTTGGATTTTTTACCCGGAGGAGGCTCCGGCGGTCTGCGCCAGCAGCGCATCACGGGCGACGCGAGCGGGCGCGAAGTTGGGATTGAAGGCAAGCGCGCCGTTGAAGTTGTTGAGAGCGCGGTCGTTCTGCCCCATGCCCTCACGAGCCAGACCGCCGTAGTAGAAGGTTTCCTCGACGTACTGACCGCCGCCGTCGTTGAGGTTGGCGTCGGCGAGGTCGATCATGTCTTGATAGCGCGCCACGCGATAGTAGGCTTCAAATGGTCCGAACTGATACCACATCATGCGCCACGGCAAGCCGACGTTGCGCGCCTGATCGTAGGCGGCGGAAGCGCGGTCGTAGTCGCCCAGCGCGACGTAGTTGGTGCCGACGTTGAACCACGCGAAAGCGTCACCGGGATTGGTCTGCGCCGCCTGCACCGCCTGCACCAGCGCCTTATAGCTGTTCTGCCGCTCGTCCGAGTCATCGCCGAGCAGCGCCATCAACTCGGCTTCGCGCTTCTGGTCGTAGAGGACGAGGTATAGGTGATTGAAATCTTCCCAGTACTCAGTGACTTGATCGTAGCTGTAGAGTTTATTGGGTCCCTCGTAGCTGTCCTGCGTGGTGAACTGCTGCGCGCCGTCGTCGTAGCCGGAGATCAACAGATAATGCCCCATCCAGCCTTCGTGCAGTTCCGGCGGGTCGTAGCCTTCCTCGATGATCACCACGAAATTATGCGAGATCAACTGCTTGAGTCGGTCGAGCGTGCCGCCCTGCCGCTCCAGCGCGCGCACCGATCCGCCAAGCTGGGTATTCACGTATTCCAAAATCTGCCACGGGCTGACGTTTTTGTCCTCGGAATTGGGCTTGAGCCACTGCGCCGCCGGGTACTGATCGGCAGGGTAGCCGAAGTAGGTTAAGCCCATCGTGAGGGTCGCGGGTCCGCAGTTGTTCCAGCCCTGATAGATGTGCTGGATGCCGGTCAACTGGTAGCTGGGCGGCGCATCCTGAGCCAGCGCCGCGCCCGCCGGAAGCACCGCGAGCAAAGCCAACCCGATCAGCCATGCCGCCAATCTTTTGGTCATACCGTTGGTTCCTTCACCACTTACGCTGCGAATGATTATAGTCGCAAATTCGCGCGCGTTCCCTTCCGTTTCGCCTTCGCCTGTTTTTCGTTTTCCTACCGCGCGGATGTTATACTCTGTAATAGTAGGGAGTGTGGCTATTATGTACACCGATCAGTTGATGGGTAAGCAGGTAGACGCCTTCACGGTTCAGGAACGGATCGGGCAAGGCGGAATGGCGTCGGTGTACCGCGCTTACCAGCCGTCGGTGAACCGCTCGGTCGCGCTCAAGATCATCGCCCTGAACTCGAATCAAGACGACGAATTTCGCACGCGCTTCGCCCAAGAAGCGCAGATGATCGCCGCGCTGGAACACATCCACATTTTACCGATCTATGATTACGGAATTGTAAACAACGAGATCGCCTACATTGCGATGCGGTTGCTGCGGGGGGGCACGCTGGCGGAACTGCTCGCCAACGGGCCGCTTCCGCTCGACCGCGCCGCCGACATTTTCACGCAGATCGCGCGCGGGCTGGCATACGCGCACAGCAAGGGCGTGATCCACCGCGACCTGAAGCCGAGCAACATCCTGTTCGACAACTCCGGCAACGCCTACCTGACCGATTTCGGGCTGGCGAAGATGGTCGAAAACTCGGTGAGCCTGACCAAATCCGGCAACATCGTGGGGACGCCCGCCTATATGTCGCCGGAGCAGCTTCGCGGCGACCCGATTGACTTCCGCTCCGACCTGTACAGCATGGGCTGCATCCTGTATCACATGCTGGTGGGTCACGCGCCCTTCGAGGCGTCCGATTCCAACGTGGTGTCGGTGATTTACCAGCACCTCGAAAAAGCCCCCACCCCGCCCAGCGAGATCAACCCGAACGTGCCGCCGGGAGTGGAGCAGGTAGTGCTGCGCGCGCTGCAAAAAGACCCGGCGGATCGCTACGCCAGCGCCGAAGCCATGGCGAACGCGCTCAACGAGGCGCTGGGACGGCGGTTGAGCAGCTCCAATTATCCGCTGCCGCGCTCGCAGTTTCGGCTGCCCGCGCGCCAGACCATGCAGGGGCACGTGTCGCGCCGCCTGCCGCTGTATCTGGGGCTGGTCGTGGCACTGCTGGTGCTGATCGTCGCGGCGGTAGTGCTGCTGCCCAAAGTGGGGCAGCCGAAGGTGACGCCGCCCACTGTCATCAACGGCAAAACCGACGTTGCCGCAGATTCCTCGCCGACCGCGGACGAACTCGCGCTCGCGCGGGCGCGGTTGGGCGCGAGTGGCTTCATCGCCTACGTGACCTGCAATCAAACCAGCCAGTATCACGCGGCGCAGGCGCGCGAGATCGCCGACTTCGCGGCGCAGGATGGGCTGCGCTTCCGCATCTACGACAGCAACAACGAAAAATACACCGAAGTCTCGCAGATCGAGCGGGCGCGCGCCGACGGCGTGACCGGGATGATCGTCTGCCCGCTGGACATGGACGCGCTGGCGGACACGCTGGCGTCGGTGCAGCGCGCCGGAATGCCGCTGGTGATGATGACCGCCGATTCGCCGAGCTACGGCGGCGTGCTGATCGCGGGGGACGACTACCTGATCGGGCTGGAAGCCGGGCGCGCTGCCGGGCGCATCATCCGCGACGAAATGGGCGGACAGGCGGACGTGATTATCCTCGATTACCCCGATCTCGGCTATCTGGTGACTCGCGCCAACGGCTTGCAGGACGGCGTGCTGGAAATCGCGCCGGACGCGCACATCATCGGGCGGTATCTGGGCGGCATTTCCGACAATGCCGAGCAGTCGGTGAGTCAGGTGATCGCCAGCGGCATCCACTTCAACGCGATTCTGAGCATCAACGACGCCGGAGCCTATGGCGCGATCTCGGCGATGGAAAAGGCGGGGTTCAATCCGTCGTCGGTGATCATCAGCAGCATCGACGCCGAATCGGTGGCGCGGCAGGAAATTCTGGACGGTCATTTCATGCGCGCGACTGTCCAAGTGGATCGGGAGCTTTTCTCGCACACCGCCCTCAACGCGATGGTCAAGCTGCTGGCAGGATCGACCGTTCCCGAAACCTATCTGGTGCCGCCGGGCACGGTGCTGACCCGCGAAAGCCTCACCGCCACCGAAACCGCCACCAGTTAAACCGACGATTTGCCGAAAGCGAATGCGCGCCTGTTCGTTGATGGGGGCGGTTGATCCGACTATACTTGAGCCGTGTATCGCTCTGTATAACTGAATAGGAACGGACTAGGGTGCTTCCGCGCTGGGTGGGTAGGCACGTCGAAGATTTCGTCATTGAGGATCGAATCGGGCGTGGCGGCATGGCAACCGTATACCGCGCCCATCAAATTTCAGTGAACCGCTACGTCGCGCTGAAGATCATCGACCTCAGCCTGAATCAGGACGAGCGCGACGAATTCCGCAGGCGGTTCGCTCAAGAAGCGGCGGTAGTCACCCTTCTGGAACACATCCACATCCTGCCGATTTACGCCTACGGGATCGTCGATAACGAATTCGCCTATCTGGCGATGCGGCTGCTGCGCGGCGGATCGCTTGCCGACCTACTGCGTAAGGGTCCCCTGCCGCCGACTCGCGCGGCAGATATATTCACGCAGGTGGGGCAGGGCTTGCAGTACGCGCACAGCAAGGGCGTGATTCACCGCGACCTGAAGCCCAGCAATATCCTGATGGACGACACCGGCAACGCCTACCTGAGCGACTTTGGGCTGGCGAAGATGGTCGGAAGCACGCTGAACCTGACCAAATCGGGCAACTTGGTGGGGACGCCCGCCTACGTCGCGCCGGAGCAGGTGCGGGGCGAACCCGCCGACGCGCGTTCCGACATTTACAGCCTCGGCGTACTCTGCTATCACATGTTCGTGGGGCGCCCGCCGTTTGAGCTTACGGACAGCGGGATCGCGGCGCTGCTCTACAAGCACGTCGAGGAGCCGCCGCCGCCGCCGCATCTGCTCAACCCAGCGGTGAGTCCGGCGGTGGAAGCGGTGATCCTGCGGGCGTTGGCGAAAGACCCGGATGACCGCTACCAGAGCGCCGAGGCGATGGTGCAGGAACTCAATCTGGCGCTGGGGCGCAAGTCGCGGGTGCGGAGCTTCATCACCCTGCGCACGCCAGAGCGCCTGCGAGTCTCGCGCCGAAACCGGAGCATCACCCTGCGCCGGGCGGTGTTCGCCATCATCCTGATGATCCTGCTGACGCTGGGGGCGATGGCGCTGTTCGCGCCTCCGGCTGAGCCGGTGGATGCGCCCGTCCACATTCTGGCGGGCGTGCACGGCACCCTCGACGACGTGAAGCCGAGTGACGCCGAAATCGCCGCCGCGCGCGCACGTTTGGGCGATAGCGGCTTCGTCGCCTACCTCGCCTGCACCGAGGACACGCTCATACAGGCGACGCGGGCGCGCGAGATGGGCGATATGGCAAGCGCCTTCGGGCTGCGCTACCGGGTGTTCAACGCTGACAACGATCCCTACGCGCAGGCGACGCAGGTGCAGCAGGCGCTGGCGGATGGCGCGAAAGCCTTCATCCTGTGCCCGCTCGACCCGCAGCTTTTGGGCGACTCCATCGACACCCTCCAGCAGAGCAACATTCCGCTGGCGTACATCACCCTGTTCGACAGCAGTTACGGCGTCAAAGAGGATTCGAACAGCTACGCCATCGGGCAGGAAGTGGGCAGGCTGGCGGCGCAAATCTTCACCAACCAGCAGTCCGACCCGGCGCAGGTGGTCGTGCTGGAAGTGCCCAGCTTACCTGCGGGGGAAGACCGCGCGCAGGGGATGGAAGATGGCTTCAAGGAGACGGTGCCGGACGCGCTGATCGTGGGGCGCTATCAGGGCTTCACGCAGGATGATGGCTACGCTTCAGTTCAGAAGTTGATTCAGTCCAACCTGCAGTTCAACGTGATCCTAGCGATGACCGATGCGGGCGCTTACGGCGCGGTCAAAGCGCTGCAAGAGGCGGGATTTCCGCCCAATTCGGTGATCATCGTCAGCGCCGGGGGCGAAAGCTATGCGCAGGAACTGATCCGCGAGGGCGAGTTCTTGCGGGGCACGGTGGCGCTCAACCACGAAGAAAGCTCGCAGATCGCGGTCGATCTCGGTGGTGAAGATGCTGGCGGGCGACGAAGTGCCGGAGTTCATCTCCTACCCGCCCGGCGACATCCTGACGCGAGACGTGCTGTTAGCGCAAGGCGGTTCTTGACCATGTCCAAAGCCCTCTTCTTCAATCTTCCCGCGAGCGGGCACGTCAATCCATCACTGCCGCTGACGGCGGAACTGGTACGGCGTGGCGAGCAGATCATTTACTACGACACCGAAGACTATCGCGCGAAAATTGAGGCGACCGGGGCGGAATTCCGCCCCTACCAGCAGCTTGGCGATGACTATCTGGAACGCAATCGGCTGAACGGCGGCGATCCGCCCCGCGCGGCGGAGCTGATCATCGAGGTGTGCCGTCGGCTGCTGCCCGACCTGATCGCAGCCGCGCGCGCCGAGCAGCCGGATTACATCCTCTACGATTCGATGTGTCCGTGGGGGGTGCTGACGGCGCGAGTGCTCGGCGTGCCCTCGGTCACGTCGGTTTCGCTGCTGATTTTCAACCCGCGCATGATCATGCGTTCCAGCGGGCTGCAAACCATCCTGCCCTCGTTGATCGGCGGGCTGCCGCACATCCTGCGCTTCCAGCGGACTTCCCGCGCCATCGGGCGGGAATACGGCGTCAAGCCGCTCGGTTTTGCCGAGTTCTTCAACGCGCCGGGCGATTTGATGATCAGCTACACGGTGTCGGAGATTCAGCCGGATGCCGACACGCTTGGCTCCCAGATTCAGTTCGTGGGCAGCAGCATCGCGCCGCGCGGCGACGTGGGCGATTTCCCGCTGGAGCGGCTGAAAAGCAAGCCGGTGATCTACATTTCGCTGGGCACCATCGTCAACGACAACCCGGCGTTCTTCCAGAACTGCCTGCTCGCCTTCGCCGACAGCCCCTACACGGTGGTGATGTCCAGCGGGCAAAAGGTGGATCACGATACACTCGGCGCGATCCCGCCGAACTTCATTGTGCGCCCGTTCAACCCGCAGCTTGAAATCTTGCAGCGCAGCGACCTGTTCATCACCCACGCGGGCATGAACAGCGTCCACGAAGGGCTGTACTACAACGTCCCGCTGCTGATGGTTCCGCAGCAGCAGGAACAGACTTTCGTCGCGCTGCGGATTCAGCAGCTTGGCGCAGGGCTGAAGCTCAGCGCCGAGACGCCCGATGCGATTCGCGCGTCCGCCGAGCGCATCCTGAGCGAGCCGAGCTATCGCCGGAAAGCGACCGAACTCGGCGCGTCCCTGCGGGCGGCGGGCGGCGCATCACGGGCTGCTGATCTGGTGCTGGAGATGGTGGGAGAGAAGCAGTAATCAAATCGGGGGCAGGTTTGAAACCTGCCCCTACGGTGATTGGTTCGTGAGTTCCTGCGCGATGAGACAGTTTATGCCAGACGGCGGTAGATGCGGACGCGGCGCTCCGGCTCGTCGCCGAAGCTCTCCGAGTCCAGCCGGGCGCGGTGCGCCATCTCGTGCTGGCGGCGGCGAATGCTGGACGGACGCGGGGTCAGATCGACGTAATCCTGCCCGGCGCGCACCTGCGTGATCGCCTTCTCAGTCTCTCTCATCGCTTCCCCAAAAGGGTCATCCGATTCGCGCGGCTCCTCCCTGCCGAACCGAGGTTCGGACTGGAACACGTCCATCAGGAAGTTTTCCATCTGGGTGATGGTGTTGGCGCGCAGGACGAAAATCGGCGTGCCGCGCCGCTCCGCGTCCACGATCAGCTTGGGGCGGCGGCGGTAGTAGTTCTTCAGGGTGACGATCATATCGGACTGCCCGGCATCGTCGGTGATAGTGAGCGAGACGTGCAGCCGACGCGCCGCTTGATACAGCCGATTGCGCGCCACGCCGTAAGCGTACACGCTCACCGACTTGAGCTTGCTGCCGTTCAGGTCGACGCTGCTCTCGAACCGCGCGATGTCGCTGTCGCTGCGCACCCGTCCGTTGCCGTTACGACCGTTACGCCCGCTGCGCTCGGAGCCGCCGTTGCGGTCGCGCAGGTTGCGCTCGGAAATCGCGCGGATTTCCGGCTGTGCCTGCTCGACAATCACCTCGCCCGCTTCGTTGCGATAGCGCACCTCGACCGGGAGCGGTCGCTCGCGGAGCATGGCATCAACCGCCGCCGCTACGTCCTCGTGAACGATCAGGCGGTCGCGGGTCTGAATCTCGATCAGCACGTCGAAAGTCGGAGGGGCACGGCGCTCCAGCACGGTTTTCTGGGTTCCGCGACGGCGCGCTTCCTCGTCGGAGAGCGTCACCGACTGGATGCCGCCGATCAGGTCGGACAGGGTCGGGTTGAGCAGCAGATTGTCGAGCGCGTTCCCGTGCGCGGTGCCGATCAACTGCACGCCGCGTTCGGCTATCGTGCGCGCTGCCATCGCCTCAAGCTCCCGTCCGATTTCGTCGATGACGATCACTTCCGGGTTATGGTTCTCAACCGCTTCGATCATGACCTCGTGCTGGCGATCCGGCACGCTCACCTGCATCCGGCGGGCTTTGCCGACCGCCGGATGAGGCACGTCGCCGTCGCCGCCGATCTCGTTGGAGGTGTCCACGATGATCACGCGCTTGGCTTCCGCCAGCACGCGGGCGGCTTCGCGCAGCATGGTAGTTTTGCCCACGCCGGGCGGTCCCAACAGCAGCACGCTCTGCCCGCTTTCGATCAAGTCCTGAATGATGTCAATCGTCCCGTAGACCGCGCGCCCCACCCGGCAGGTTAAGCCGACCACTTCGCCGCGACGGTTGCGAATCGCCGAGATGCGGTGCAGCGTGCGCTCGATTCCGGCGCGGTTATCCGCGTCGAAGGCGCCGATGCTGTCCACAATCGCGTCGAGTTCGCCGCGCGTGACTTCGTGTTCGGAAAGATCAATTTCGGCGTTGATATAGCGGGCGGTGGGGATGCGCCCTAAGTCCAGTACTACTTCGAGAAGATCATCAATGTTACCTATGTCGTCCAATTTTGCCGTCAGGTGCGGCGGCAAAACCCGCTTTAGTTCGTGGATGTCGTCGGTTATACGTCGTTCCATAGAATCGGTATTTTATCTCCTGAGCACTCCAACTTAGAGGTGCTGGTCGGGGGTCGCACCGCGTTGGGGATCGCTTCCAGCGAGTGTTCGAGCGATGTAAAACCTGCCTGCCGCACCCCGGCGGCAATGTGACGCACCATCAGCGCCTGCGGTCGGCAAGGCGCAAAGCCCAGTTCGGTGAGCGCGTCCTCCAGCCAATCCTGATAGCGACGCACGCACACGTACACTGGCAGCCGATCCGCCCGCCCGACTCGCGCCAGCACTCCGGCAAGGATCATCTTGGCATCTCGATACAGAACGTCCGGGTGCAGCAGCGGCATCAAGTAAATGCCGGTCTTCCCGACCGAGACGGACACGTAGCCCTGCACCCGCTGATTCTGACGATAGACAAAGCCCTCGCAGTCGTCCGGCGGCATCGCCACCGGCTGCACCAGCCGGGGGACAATCGCGCCGAACAGCGAGTGAAACGAGCCGCTGTCCTCGTCTTTATCATCGCTGAGATTGACCGCCGCAAGTTCCGGCAGCGCCGCCGGGTCGCGCCGCCAGATTTCCTGACGCGCGTAGACCGCGAAGCCCGCCGAGCGCATGGTGACGAACAGCAGGCTCTCTTCATCGACCTCCGCCATCAGCATGTGAACGCCGCGCTTGCCCGCCTCCGCCGCCATCGCGTCGATCAGGTCCAGCCACGCGGTATCGCGCTTGTGCGGCTCCAAATCCGGGGCGATGTAGACGATCTGCGCGATGCGCTCGTCGCTGCGGACGCGAAACTGCCCGACGATGCTCTGCCGCCCGGCGTGACCGACTAAGGTGTGGAAATTACGCTGCGGCAGAATGCTGCCCAACAGCACGCTCTGCGGGCCGGTGACCTCACGGGTGCAGCGTAGTTCGCTGTCGAGGATCGTTCCTTTTTCGGCAAGTCGCCTGATCAGGGGAAGATCGACCAATTTCGCGGCGTGGATTTCATCATTACTCATTGCAAGCTGCTCCTACAATGAGAAGATGCCCGCGCGTTGTTCGGAAGGTTGCACGGTCAATTGTTCGTATCATCGAATTTTATTTTACCTGTAGATCGCGCAATTGGCAATGGGTTGCGGGCATCGCCTCATCGAGATTTAACCATTTCATGCGGACTTAGCTGAGCCTACCTCAGCCGACGAGATTTCTATATTCTTTTGTCTATAACACACAAGGATTCTTAAAGATGCCCAAGCCGGATACCGCTCCCAACGAGGTTAGGCGCGCCGACCGCGCCGTGAACGACGATGCTTGGATTCGGGATTTGCTGCGGCGCGCGCCGTTCGGGGCGCTGGCGACCGTCTCCGAGGGACAGCCGTTCATCAACAGCAACCTGTTCGTGTACGACGAGGCTGCCCGCGCGATCTACATGCACACGGCGCGGCTTGGGCGCACACGCGACAACGTGGACGAACAGGAGCGGGTCTGCTTCTCGGTCAGCGAGATGGGGCGGCTGCTGCCCGCCGACGAAGCGCTGGAATTCAGCGTCGAGTATTCGGGCGTGACCGTGTTCGGGCGGGCGTCGATCATCACGGGCGAAGCCGCCGAGCGCGGCTTGCAGCTTCTGCTGGACAAATACTTCCCGCATCTCCAGCCGGGGCGAGACTACCGCCCGATTGCGCCGGACGAACTGAAGCGCACGTCGGTGTACCGAATCGACATAGAGAGCTGGAGCGGCAAGCAGAAGCAAGTCGATGCAGATTTCCCTCGCGCGTTCCGGTACGGAGAACGGGAAGATTTTTGAACCGCCAAGACGCCAAGATCGCCAAGAAGGACAAAGCCATGCAGATTGAGCCGATTGGCATCACGGCGGTGGAAGTGGTCGGCATAGAGGAGAATGTCCTGCGCGTGCGCGGGCTGGACGCCATCGACCGACGCAGGGCTATTTCTAAGACGGCGCAAGAATCCGATAGAAATGCCGCCGGATTTCGCGTAGAGTAGCCATCGTCTTTATTGAAAGAGGAGCGATTTTTAATGTCTGAACGCCGCGCGGAATTTCTCGGCGGAGTGAAAGCCACTATCCCGCTGGATATCGGCGGACTGCCCTTCGGGATCATCTTCGGCGCGCTGGCGATCAGCGCGGGGCTGTCGCCCGCCGCCACGCTGGCAATGTCGCTGTTCGTGTTCGCGGGATCGGCGCAGTTCGTCGCGGTTGGGCTGGTCGCGGGCGGGGCGAGCATCCCGGTGATCGTGCTGACGACCTTGGTCGTGAACCTGCGGCACACGCTCTACAGCGCGACACTGGCGCCTTACGTCAAACATCTGCCGCAGCGGTGGCTGCTGCCGCTCGGCTTCATGCTCACCGACGAAGCCTTCGTTGTTAGCAGCACGCATTACGCCGAGCCGAGCGATCCAACCCACAAACACTGGTATTTTATGGGGTCGGCGCTGGCGATGTACGTCGGCTGGCAGATTTTCACGGCGATCGGGATTGTCGCCGGGTCGATGATCGCCGATCCAAACCATCTGGGGCTGGATTTCGCCATGAGCGTGACTTTCATCGGGATGCTGGTGCCGCTGATTAAGACTCGCCCGGTGCTAGCGGCGGTGCTGGTGGCAAGCGTGGTCGCCGTGATCACCAACCCACTGCCCAATAAAATCGGGCTGATCATCGCGGCGCTCTGCGGCGTGGCGGCGGGCGTGATCGCCGAGGGGCGCGCGCAGTCCGAGCCAGTCAGCGAGCCGGAAGAAGCCGCCTCATGAACGAACTGCTGCTGATCGTGGGGATGGCGCTGGTGACGTTCGCGGTGCGCTACCCGGTGCTGGTGCTGGTCGGCAAAATCCCGCTGCCCGACCGGGTCTTTCGTGCGCTGCGCTACGTCCCGCCCGCCGTCCTCGCGGCGATCATCGTGCCTGCGGTGCTGATGCCCGACGGCAGCATCGACTTGACGCCGAACAACAGCTACTTGGTCGCGGGGATCATCGCGGGCGTGATCGCGTGGCGCAGCAAAAACCTGCTGCTCACGATTGTGTCGGGCATGGCGATCTTCCTAATCTGGCGGATTCTGACCGGAGGTATGTGAAATGGACGCTTACGAAGAAGCCGATTTGATGGTGGAGCAGCGGGAATCCGGCAAGCTGTACCTCGAATTTCTGCGGGTTCCGGCGCTGAGCATGGGCGTGTATACTCTGCCCGCTGGATCAATCGACCCGCAGCAGCCGCACACCGAGGACGAGGTCTACTACGTCGCGCACGGCATGGCGACCATCCAAGTCGGCGGCGAGGATCGCCCGGTGGTGCCGGGGAGCATCGTCTACGTGCCCGCGCGGGTCGATCACCGCTTCCACAACATCATCGAGGATTTAACCGTGTTGGTGTTCTTCGCCCCGGCGGAATATTCACGGGCAGACAGGTAAGCACGCGGGCACAGCGCACGGTCGTGCTCAACCAGATGCATTGATCCGCTCACTACCTTCTCATCTACCCGCTCTTGCGCATTCTTCGGGTGCAAGCTAGAGTAATTTTTCACATCTTGAGAAGGCATTCACAAATGGGCTACCGGACGCTGGCAATTCTGCTGGTCTTGCTCGGCTTCACGACGGTTTTAGCGCAGCAAGCGCCATGCAGCGATACGGTTCAGCAGGCATTGAGTAGGGTTCAAGCTGGGTGCGCCGATACCGGACGCAACCAAGCCTGCTACGGGTACGTTTCACTGCAAGCGACGCCGCGCGACGGCGTCACCGACTTCCAGTTCACGAAAGCGGGCGACCTCGCCAACACTGCCGACCTGCAAACGCTCCAACTGAGCGCGTTCGACGCAGCGGCGAACACGTGGGGAATCGCGCTGATGAAGCTTCAGGCGAATTTGCCCGACACGCTGCCCGGTCAAAACGTCACCTTCGTGATGTTCGGGGACGTCAACCTTCAGAACGCGGTCGCGCCCAGCCCCACTTTGCCCACGCTTGAGGTCACCTCGCCGATTGGCGCGACCATCCACAGCGGCCCCGCCAACGATTATCGGGCGGTCGGGTCGCTGAGCGCGGGCAGCACCACCACCGCCGACGGTCGCAACGACGATGGATCGTGGATACGGATTCGCATCCCGGACAGCAGCTCGCTCGGCTGGGTGCAAGCCAATCTGCTGCAATCAACTGACGACCTGAGCGGGCTGGACGTGGTCGCGGCGGACGTGTCGGAAACGTCCTACACGCCCATGCAGGCGTTCTACTTCAGCACCGGGATCACACAGACCACCTGCGCCGCCGCGCCGCCGGACGGCATCCTCGTGCAGACCCCCGCCGGAGTCGGCAAAATCGACCTGCGCGCCAACGACGTGGACATTCAGCTTGGCTCGACCGCGTTCTTGCAGGCGCAGCCGGGCGGCGTCCTGACCATCAGCGTGATCGAGGGACAGGGAACGGTCACGGCGGACGGCAAGACCGTCACCGTGCCCGCCGGGTCGCAGGCGACCGTGCCGATTGACGCCAACCTACAGGTGGCCGGGCGACCGAATCAGCCTCAGCCCTACGATCCGTCGCTGGTGCAGTCGCTGCCGATCCAACTGCTGCCGATCACGATTACGATTGCGCCGCCCGCCACTCAAGATCAAATTCTGGCGGCGAATTTGCCGACCGGGAGCGTGCCCGGCGTGAACGTGCTGGGACTCGCCATCGACCTTAATTCGCTGATCGGCTTGACCGAAGACCTATTCTGCCCGCAGATGGACATCGTGTTGGCGCAGGCGGGCATGAGCCGCCAGCAGTATCTCGACCTGCTCAACCATTCGCTGACCACCATCACTACCACCGACGGACAGCAGCAGATCACCGACGTGATTCAGAAACTCACTGCCTGCCCGTGATTGGAGGCTCGATGCACGACTTAACCGATGCCAGCCGTTATCTGCTGAGGCTCGCCGCACGGCTGGCGAAGCCGTATGCTGATCTGCCGGAGACGCGCGCCATCCTCGTGACCGGATCGGCGTCGGAGGGCGTGAGCGACTTCTATTCCGATCTGGACATGATCCTCTACTATGACCAACTGCCACCCGAGGAAGCGCTGGCG
Organism: uncultured Chloroflexia bacterium; assembly: GCA_963814185.1. Taxonomy (GTDB): domain Bacteria; phylum Chloroflexota; class Anaerolineae; order Aggregatilineales; family Phototrophicaceae; genus Flexifilum. The sequence goes on from CAWFCF010000006.1 coordinate 284,436, forward strand.
GCAGCCTGCCAGCAGAACGGCGGAGACGAGCGCAGCCCGATTGCCCCGCGCGAGGATGAGCAGTTTCTAGAGCATTACACCGTGAACGGGGTCGAGTGCCAGTTCGCGCATTCGACGGTCGCGGCGTGGGAGGCGGAGATCGACGCGGTGCTGGTGCAGCACGAGGTTGCTCGCCGATTCAGAAGGCGCTCGGCGGCATGGCGGAGGCGATTCCGCTGTACGGCGAGCCGCTGATCCGCCAGTGGCAGACGCGCCTCGCCGATTATCCCGATGATCTGGCAGAGGCGATGGTCACGCACTACCTGAGCTTTTACCCGATCTGGGGCTTGCAGCCTCGCTTAGAGACGCGCGACGCGACTATCTGGCGCAGTGAGATACTGGTCGATCTGGCGCACCATCTGATCGGCGTGCTGGCGGGGCTGAATCACCTGTATTTCTCGCCGTTCCAGTTCAAGCGAACCCGCCGCTTCGTCGAGAAGATGGGGATTGCGCCTGCGGATTTCGCGGATCGGCTGGAGTCGCTGTTTCACGCCGATCCCGGCGCGGCGGCGCTGCAAGCCGAGTCGCTGGCGCGCGAGACGGTCGCACTGGTGGAGCAGCATCTGCCGCAGGTGGACACCTCGCGGGCGCGGCGGCGCATCGGCTGGCACCCGCCGGCATGGAAACCCAATTCGACTAATGGCTAAGGGTAACGCCTCAGATCGATCAATTCGGTACGCTTTTGGAGTTGTTCCCCACTATTCAGCCGAAGGAGGGAAATCGTAACCCTCCCCACAGCCGTGAGCGGTTCAATCAACGCGCCATTGAGCCGAAAATGCTCCGACCATGTGTCGAGACGAGGATTGTAAAGCGGTGTGAGCGCGTTGGTTTCCAGATCGATAGAAGCAATATCACTCCCCTTATTGCGATTACAATCGAAGCAGCTCAGGCAAAGATTGCTGAGATTGGTTTCCCCATGATGTTTTTCGGCAATAATGTGATCCACTTCGTGAGAGAGGAAACTATCTTCTTCGTGAAGCAGGCAATATTCGCAGCGATACTCCGCCCGTTCTCGAACGGCACGTCGAAGCTCACTTGAGATATAGGTCATTCATCCGCCAGTTTTTTTCGCGCCCTGATCTTCAACATGCTCATGAAATGATTCATGCGGGCGAAGTCGTCCAGTTCGGCGCTTTCTTCGGCGCTGAGGCTTTCGCTTTGCTGCTTATCCAGCAGAACGCGCGCCCGCTCCTGCAAAGTCTCCGAGGGGTGAAAGGCGATGATCCGCTCCGGCGTGGGCGACGACGCGAGAAAGTCGAGAATTTCGTCGAACAGCGTATTTTGCTCGCGCGCAACCATAACCGATCTCCATTCCGTTCACCTTATTCTAGCATCGACTGGTAGAGCGCCACCGTCGCGGCGGCGATCTGCGCGTGAGTGTAGTGCGCCAGCACGCGATCCCGCCCGCGACGCCCCAGATCGGCGCGCAGTTCGGGGTTGTTGCGCAGCAGATAGATCGCTGCCGAGAGCGCATCCGAGTCGCCTTCCGGGACGATCAGCCCGGTGTCGGCGATCACGTCGGGGATCGCGCCGCTGTCCGAGCCGATCACCGGGACGCCGCTCGCCATCGCCTCGACCGTGGCGCGGGGTCCGAACTGCTCCTTCCAGTTGGGCATGGTGCGTGACGGCACCGCCAGCACATCCATCTCGGCGTACTGGGCGGGCATCTGGGTGGAGGGTATCTGGTCGAGGAAGCTCACCCGCTCGATAATGCCGAGTTCGCGCGCCAGCGCCCCCAACTCGATCCGCTGCGGTCCGCCGCCGACGATCCGCAGCCGCCAGTCCGCGCCCAGCCGAGCGGCGGCGCGCAGCAGCACCGCGATCCCTTTCTCCGGCACCAGCCGCGCCACGCAGCCAATCGTGAACGGGCGGCTCGGCGGCTCGGCGGGCGGATGAAACAGGTCGGGATCGACGCCGAACTGGGCGATCACCTCGACCCGCCCGGCGTAGCCTTTGGCGCGCAGCACCCGCTCGGCGCTCTCGGTTCCGGCGATCCCCGCGTCCACGTGGTCGAACATCCAGCGCTCGCCCCAGCGAAACGGCGGCGGATAGCGCCGCTCGATGTTCTGCCAGCTAAAAAACAGAGTCTTGGCGGCGGGCGCGTAGCGGCGCGCAGACCGGAGCGCCTGCCACGCGGCGAGGTTGTAGGGTTCCTCGTCGATGTGGACGATCTCCGGCTGAAAGCGGCGGATGGCTGCGCCCAGCCCGCCGTAAAAATACAGGTGATAGCGCCCGTTCAGGCGAATCGGCAGGGTTTCGAGGCGGTAGCCGTCAGTATAGGCTCGTTCCAGCGGCATCTCGCCGCGCTCGTCACGCCACGCGGGCGGCACCAGCGCCAGCAGATCGACGCCGGACTGAGCCATGCATTCGAGTTTGCGCTGGTAGATGCCGACCACCAGCGCTTTTGAGAGAATCAGCACGCGCATGGGTGTATTGTACAGACAAAATCCGCGACTCGCGTTAAAGTTATCAATCCAACATATCCAGCATCGTCGAGGGATTCATGCAGATCGTCGAGTTTGACCGCCCCCTGCTGCCGAGCCTGACCCGGCTGATCAACCAGCACGTGGCGAGCGTGCCGCCGGGCTACGCGCTAAGCGAAGCGCAGGTCGAGCAGACGATCACACAGGGGGCGAAGCTGTGGGCGATGCACTTCCCGCCAGTGCGCGAGGCGCTCACGCTGCGGACGACCTGCGTGCTGGAGCGGCACAAGGTGGTCGCCGCCGGGCAGTGGTTGATCACGGCGCAAAGCCACTGCGCGATCCTGTGGCTAGTCGCGCAGCCGGATCGCCCCAACCCGCTGCAAACGCTGCTGCACCTGATCGAGGCGAGCGGCTGCACCCAGATCGAACTGAGTCGCTGCTCATTCGGGCTGGGCTGGTTCGGCATCCCCGAAAGCTGGACCCACCTGATCGACGGGCTGACTGAGGCAGGCTACACCCGCTCGGAGACGTGGCGGCTGATGGTCGGCGAGAGCGTAATTCTCCCTGAACCGGAGGGCGACGACGGTCTCAAATTCTACTGGCACATGAACAAGCCCTCGCTGGAATGGGAAGTCACCGCTTACCTCGGCGATCTTCAGGTGGGGCAGTGTCAGGTGTGGGGGATTCCGCCGCATCTGGAAGGCTGTCTGGCGGAATGGGCGAGCATCGAATGGATCGAGGTGGCGGAAGCCTACCGTCGGCAGGGCATCGGCAGGCAGTTGATCGCCGAGCAGATGGGTTTTCACGCGCGGCGCGGCGTCCGGCGCTTCTTGGTGTGGATGGGATCGGAGAACACGGCGGCGCATCGGCTGAGCCAGTCGTTCGGCTTCGTGGACGGCGGATCGCTGGCGCTGATGGAGAAACGCTAGGCGGCGGGCGGGCGGCGCAGCAGGTCGATCAGGATCGCCAGCAGCACCTTGACCATGTACAGCGCGGATTTCACCGGCGTGATTGACGACCTGCCGCCGTAGCGCGGGTTCATGGTCACCGGGATTTCGCGCAGGCGCAGCCCGGCGCGGTGCAGCAGCACCACCGCTTCCGGTTCGGGATAGTCGTGCGGATAGAAGCGCGCGCAGGTCTGGATGGTGCGGCGGTTGGAGGCGCGAAAGCCGGAAGTCGGGTCGGTGAAGCGCTGGCGAGTCACCCACGAGATCACGCGGGCGAGGATGCGAATCCCGAAGCGCCGGATGTGGGGCGTGATGTAGCCGCGATCCTCGATGTAGCGCGAGCCGATCACCAGATCAGCCCCGCTTTCCAGCAGATCGCAGACCAGCAGCGGAATCTCGGCGGGGTCGTGCTGACCGTCGCCGTCGTTCTGCACCGCCACTTCGTAGCCGTTACGCTCCGCAAAGACAAATCCGGTTTGCACCGCCGCGCCGATGCCGATGTTATAAGGCAGATGCAGCACAATCGCGCCGCAGGCTTCGGCAATCGATTCGGTGCGGTCGCTTGAGCCGTCGTTGATCACCGCGACATCCGCCCAAGCCGCGTGCTGATGAATCTGCTCGATCACGTGGGCGATGCTGGCTTCTTCGTTCAGCGCCGGGATGATCACCAGCGTTTTCGGGTAGTTCATGGCAGTTCTCCGGTGTTGAGCACGCTCACCAGCCGCTCGATCAGCCCGTCGAGGCTGTGCGCGGCGATCACCCGCATCCGCAGCGACGCGCCGATCTGCGCGCGCTCGGCGTCGGAACAGGTCAGCAGATCGCGCAGGCGGGCGGCGAGCGCGGCGTGATCGTCAGGGTCGGAAATCCGCAAGCGCGGATCAGCGCCGATCACGTCGTCAAAGGCATCGCTGGCGACGACGGTCGGCACGCCGACTGCCATCCCTTCCAGCGCGGCTTTGTCGAATAAGCCGAGCGGACTCAGATTGACGGCGACCGCCGCCCGGCGATTCCAGTCGCGCACACCCTGCGGCGGCTGACTGCCGACGAAGCTGACCCGATCCGCCACGCCCAGTTGGGCGGCGAGCAACTCCAACGCGCGGCGATACGCCGGATCGGTTTCCGGCGGCACGTCGCCGACGAAAACCGCGCAGGCATCCGGCACCTCCGGCAGCGCGCGGATCAGGGTCGCCTGATGCTTGATCGGCATCAAGCGGGCGACCTGAACCACATAGAGGCTATCCGTAGGGGCAGGTCTGAGACCCGCCCCTACGTCGGGCGCGAAGAAGTCGGCGTCAATCCCCTGCCCGATCACGCGCAGCTTGGGGGTTTGCACAGGAAAACTGGGCGCGACCGAAGTCACCGCGCGGTAGCTGACCGCCGTCGCCAATCGCAAGATCAGGTGCGGCTGACGGTGGGCATACCACAGGGTAATCGGCGTGCCCCGCAGCAGCGGCGCGCCCATCACCGCGAACAGGGGCATCATGTGGGCGAAACAGGTGAAGTAGCGGCGCTCGCGCAGCAAGCGCGACAGGATGCGGTAAAACTCGGCGGCGCGGCGCGCTTCGCCGTAGCCCCGCTCCTTGCCTACCGAATGCACGGTCACGTTGGGCGCGACGGTCAGCCTCCCGGCGCGCATGGTGATCACGTCGATGCGCTGGTAATGCGCGGCGAGTCGGTTGATCCACGTGGTGGTGAAGTTCAGCAGCGGATCGTCGGCGTCGGTCGCCAAGTTGAACAGCAGCAGGTTCATGAGGGCGGCTTCATCCCTAGCTCGACCGCCTGCTTCCAGACGTTCACCCATTTTTCGGCGTACTGATCCGCGTTGTAGCGTTCGAACGCCCGATCCCGCGCCGCCGCGCCCATCTGCCGCGCAAGCGCCGGATCGTGCAGCAGGGCGACGATCCGCTGCGCCATCGCCTCGATGTCATCCGCCGGAACCAGATAACCGTTGACGCCGTCCTCGATCACCTCGTCCACGCCAACCGCGTTCATCGCCACCAGCGGCAGCCCGGCAGCCGATGCCTCGAACAGCACGCGCGGGACGCCCTCGTAAGCAGAGGTGTGGACGTACACGTCGCCAAGCGCGTAGTAGAGCGGCAGTTGGTGATGCGCGACCGGACCGTACAGCGTCACGCAGTCGGCGATGCCTTGCTCGCGCGCCAGCGCCGTCAAGTCCTGCGGCGAGCGGCTCATGTCGCCGATCAGGACGAGGTGAGCGTCAGGCTCCAACACGGTCACGCGCCGAAAGACCTTGAACAGCAGCGGCACCCGCTTGAACGCCACCGGATAGCCGACCCACAGGATGATTTTCTGGCTGGGAAGCAAGCCGAGGCGGGCGCGCAGTGAGTCGAGTACGGCGGGATCGGCCTGCTGCGCGAACTCCGCCGAGGCGGTGCCGAGCGGCAGCGCAACCGAGCGCTTTTCCGTGCCGCCCATCGCCAGATACGCCTCGCGCTCTTTGCGGTTGACGGTGCGAACCATATCCGCCTGCCCGACCACGAACCAGCCGATCTGCCTCAAGACCCGATTGCGGAGCGGACGTTCAGCCAGCCAATCGACGTTCCCGAAGAAAAAGCTGTGGTTCTGCACCAGCAGCGGCACCCGCAAGCGGCGGCGCATCCACACGCCCACCAGCCCGGTCGCAAACGGGTCTTGCGACGTGATCAGGTCGATGGGCTGATCCGACGCCGCCCGGTTCGCCTCGCGGATCGCGTCGAGGATGAAGGTCAGCTTATGGCGGCTGTTGGTGGGATAGAGGGTCAATTCCGGTGAGGGCGAGATCGCCCCACCCGCGCCCGGCGGCGTATACACGACAATGGTCAAGTGCCCGGCGCGCGCCGCATAGTCGAGATGACGCTGGCGCGCGTCGCCTTCGGGCTGTGTCACCAGCGAGGTGTCGAGGCTGATCATCAGGACGTGTATCATAGCCCCGATTGTACCGGATGGGTGCGGTTTGCGGCAGATGCGTCTTGACACTCCAGCAGGCGGGCACTACAATTCTTTCCGCGTCCGGGCCTGTAGCTCAGCTGGGAGAGCGCTACAATCGCACTGTAGAGGTCAGGGGTTCGAATCCCCTCAGGTCCATTGTCCGTTGTCCTAGATGTCTACACTCATCGTTTTCCCCTAACATGGGGAATGTGTAGAAAATCTCTCCACCATTCTCTCTTACTACTACTTTCGCAACGAATTGACGGATCGCTTGACGCGCCAGCTCGACATCATCGCTTTAGAGCGCCGTACGGATGTGATCCAGCCAATCTTCGAGCATAGCATTGGTGAAGTGCGGAATCTCAGTCGCTTTCACGCGCGCCTTTTCAAGTCCGGCGATTTTATCCTTGAGATGTCCTCGTCAGCTTCGCGGCTTCTCAATTTGTCCTTGAGACTTGGCGACAATCCCATATCTTCTACGGCTGCGATAAGACGCTCAATTTGATGTTCAACTTGCACTAAGTGCTTCGTCCGGTAAATATGCCGAAAAGAGCGTATGATCAGGAAAAACGGAGTAGAGGATGATGGTGAAACCCGTCCAGTTGCGTCCAGTGACCGAAGCGGAAGCAAAAGAATTGCGGCGTTTGAGCCGATCGCGTACAGCAGCACAACGGCAGGTGGAACGGGCGCGAATCATTCTGGGCTGGTTCGTGGAGCAGCGACCGGAAGTCATTGCCGAGGAAATCAACTGCAACGTGACGACCGTTTACTACCAACTCCATCAATTTAACGCGCGGGGTCTGGGATTTCTGGAAGATGCCCCTCGTTCGGGACGGCCGCTGCACTACGATGAGCAGCAGCGGGGACAGATCGTGATGGCTGCCAAGACCAAACCAGAGCAGTTAGAACTCGAGTTTGGGCATTGGACACTGGATCGACTGGTGGAATATATCAACACGCAATTGCACATTCCCATTTCGCGCAGTCAGTTGGCGGATGTGTTGCGGCAAGAAGGCTTGAAATGGTATCAGGAAAAAACCTACTTCAGCGAAAGTCCTGATCCGCAGTTCGTCGAAAAAAGGGGGCAATTGTGAGCCTATACCAAGCGCCTCCGCACGATACCCACGTCATTTGCGTGGATGAGATGGGACCCACGGCTGCCAAAACCTATCCGGCGACACGCTGGGCGGAGCGACGTCCACCGGTCGAAGCCGACTATGGACGACGGGGCAAAGTTTGGACATTTGGCGCGTTTGAACCCCAAACCGGGCAAGCCTTGACTTGGTGTGCGGCGGGTCGCACGAGTGCCCATTTCGTTACCGTTCTCACTCATCTGGTGACCCACTGGACGCAAGGCGCAATTGTCTTGATCTTGGATAATCTCTCCACTCACAAAACACTCGATGTGCTGTTGTGGGCACTGGTGCATCCGCGCGTTCGATTTCTCTTTCAGCCAACCTATTCGCCTTGGTTGAACCTGATTGAGCCTTGGTGGAAAACGCTGCGCTCGCTGGCATTGAAGGGGCGTTGCTTTCTCAACAGCGATGAAATCATCCACGCCATTCTAGCAGCAACCGCACACTGGAATCACCAGCGTCATCCCTATCAGTGGCGCAAGCCCATTTAGTTGGATAATTTACCGGACGAAGCACTAAGTATGGAGTGGTTACCGCCAGATCGCGGCCAAAGCGATCGCGTAGTTTGGCCTTGAGGCGGGGCGCCGCCTCGACCTGAGTTCTCTCTCCCCACTTTCCGATAAACTGGGTCAGGTCCATCTAGCGCCCGTCATCGGCTGCTCTCATCCAACGGCTCAGACATGTTCTATACTCTGGAGCGGATTCGCTCCGGAAAACCCCATAGAGACCATTGTAGGCGAGAAATATGCCCTGAAGCATGTCGACGCACGCTTTGCCAGCACCATAGCGCTTGATCTCAGGTCAACAATTCGACCAACGCTCGGACGATGGCTTTCTGACCCAGGAGCGATGGATGCAGCCCGTCGTCTAGCAAGTACTCAGGATTTGGCGTGCTGCCGAGGACTTTTTGCAGGTCAAGGATTGGGTCTTTCTGGCGGCGTACCGCATCCGCAACTGCGCCAAGATCTTCGTTCGTGATCACGAGCTGCAATGTTCCCAAGAACCAGTGGTTAGCGATTTTTTCAGGGATCACCGCATAGGGTGTTATCCAAACCCATTGGGCCGAGGTCTGAGTCGCGGCGTAGTTGCGCATGAGCGCCAGATTCTTCTCGGTTTCTTTGGGGCTGACGACCACGTCCAGGGCTTTTTCGCCATGCCGGGTCGCATCGTTGGTCCCGATCATGCAGATGATCCAGTCGGGCTTCTCGGCGACCACGCCGACGAAGCGCCGGATGATATGGGTGGTCGTGTCACCGGAGATGCCCGCGTTGACGACGCGAATGTTCTCCTGGGGGCGGCGAATGGACAGCAAACAGTGTAAGATTTCGAGCCAGGACTGCCAGTCGTCGGTGATGCTGTCCCCTAAACCGATGACTGTCGATCCGGTCGTAAACGGGAGGCGATCAACCCGTTCAGCGAAATCTGGTTGGGCAAGCAACTCTTCGGCTGCCCGTTGGGTGGCTGCTGTCAATTGCGCTTTGATCTGGCGATACAGTTCAACTGGCGTCCCAATTGTCCCTGCAATGGCTGGTTCATCCAGCGTCGGATAGAGCTTTTCGGGATGCAGGAACTGGTGCAGCATGGATCGCTGCTCGTAACTCATTTCGCTCATCGTCGTCTCCTCTTGTCTAGACAAACCTCATAACGGTGCATTGGGGGCCAAGAACATCTGCCAAGACCGGACCGAATTTTGACCGCAGCACATGGGTGTCGCTCATTCATTTGCGTGCGTTCCTGCCATTCACGCCGCGCTGTCGCTAATTCCCGACACAGACGCTTCCTGCCTAGTGAACCAATAGGCAAACGATAGCAGCAGCGCTACAGTTTGACCCCCGCCCTCAAGGAGGGGATTTAGGAGGGAATTTCAGATTGGACAGATGTCAACGAATAAGCGAAAGCTCGCCAAGCACTTGATCAAAGGTCAGCGCCTTACCTTGTTCAGCCGCAAAAGCGAATGTGTCAAGAGAGAGCGCCGCACGGCATTTATCCAGGAGTTCCTTCAGAGGTCGTGTGATCTGCCTGATCGACTGGGCATTTGGGTCACAGCGTGTCAAAGTATCTTCGGCATAACGCAGCAGGGCGACCGCCCGTGTATAGTCGCTTGCTCCGATGAGGAGTCCGGCTGCGGCGCACAGCAGTTGAACGAACGTCTCTGGCTGCATCTGGCGAACGACCTGCTCTGCGACCGTCCATTCTCTCAGCAGCATGAACGCCTCGCCGATGCGGTGGCGTACCTCATCAAGGTCATTGAGCATGAATGCTGCTTGAGCAAGGTTGGCGAGCACCATCAGGATTTGATCATGCGGGGCGGTATCGTAGCGCAAGCGCAGGGTCTCCCGGTTGAGCCGGTAAACGGTTTGCCAGTCGCCGCGTTCGCGCGCCACGCCGCTCAATCCGGTCAGGGCAAAATCAACCGCATAATGAAAATGTATGGGACGCGCAAGCGCCAGAATTTCGTTATTCAGCCGTTCCGCCTTGTCCAGCTCACCTTCACGGGCAGCGATCTCGGCAAGGTATTGCAAACAGAAGCACATTCCCCATCGATTGTTCAGTTTGGCGGCTCCGAGATAAGCCTCAGTCATCCCGGCTTGCGCTTCCTCCCAGCGACCGTTGACTGCGGCGTCATACGCCAAATGATAGGTGAGGATGAAAATCATCGCGGGGAAACCAATTTCTCTGGCGAGAGCCAGTCCCTCCCGGTAAATCGGTACCGCTTCCTGCCAGCGGTCAAGGTCTCGTAAAGCATCACCATACGTGATCATTGCCAGCGGCAGCGCGCGGCGTGCAACGGTGCCGAGACGTATGGTCATTTCATAGCCGCGCCTGGCGACTTGGTACTCCCGCTCCCACAGCCGCAGACGCTCGTAAAACACCGCGCGTCCGATCAGCAGTTTCGCCAGCGCCAGGGAGTCATTGGGTTCGAGCGCGTCGCAGGCAGCTCGAAACAGCTTATCGCCATCTGCCCATCGGCTGCGCAGATCATAGTAATTCCATAGGTCGGTGAACGGCTCTATCGCCTCCGGCGTCGCGCGTTTCGTCGCGTGGATCAGCGCTTCGCGGATGTTTTCCGCGTCCGCGTCGAGCATGGTAAGCCCTTGAAGCTGCTGATCAGCCAGCAGCCCCGCGCCCCAGATCTCAGCCAACTTCGCGTAATACTGCTGGTGCGCCTGCCGCGTCCTCTCGGTTTCGCCTGCTGCGTTGAGTTCCTGCTCGGCGTACTGCCGCAGCAGCTCATGCACTTCGTAGCGTTCGGAATGCGGGTTGCGCCAGAGCAGAGCTCTATCGACCAGCAGCGCCAGCGAGGTGATGGTTGCGCCAGTCACGGTCTGCGCCGCTTCTCGGCTACAGCCGCCTCGAAACACCGAGAGCCGACGAAACGCCTGCTGCGCATCTCCGGTCAGGCGCGCCCAGGCTGCCTCAAATACCACACGCACGCTGCGCAGCCGGTCGGGAACATCGGGCATGGTCGTTTGTAGGAAGTCGGCGCTCCGCTCCACCTCCGCTGCAATATCGGCAGCGGAGAGCGTGCCAGCCCACGCTGCCGCCAGTTCAATCGCCAGCGGCATCCCCTGAACCAGATGGCATACACGCCCAATGTAGTGTCTATCGCCCGGCGTAAAGTGCGGGTTTGCCCGTTGGGCGCAGACCACGAACAACTTTCCCGCATCATTTTCTGCGCCGAGCTCACCGCCGGAGTCAGCGACGGTCAGCCCGGTCAGTGGATAGACGACTTCGCCCGTGATATTCAGCCGTTCACGCGAGGTCACCAACACCTTCACGTAGGGAGCTGCCGCTAGGAGATCGGCGACCAGCGGCGCGCTGTCCAGCAAATGCTCAAAATTATCCAGCACGATCAGCAGTTGCTTGCGCCGCAGCGCGTCGAAAAGCTGCTGCTTGGGCGTCCGTCCATTCGCCGGGTATTGCAGCCTTAAGGCATCGATCACGGTGGAGATGAACGGGTCGGAGGAAGTCAGCCCAGCGAGCGGCACGAAGTACACACCGTCGGCAAAGTCATCGAGCAGCAAGCGGGCAGCTTCGAGGGCTAGCCGCGTCTTGCCCATCCCGCCCGGCGCGAGGATCGTGACGAGCCGAGTATGAGGCTGGTTCAGCCAGCGGCACACGTCCGACAACTCGTCGGCGCGCCCGATGAATGGGGTCAGTTGTGCAGGTAGATTGTGATTGGGACTGGATAGCGCTTCCTCGGATTGAATCAAGCCCATTGATGCAGCCGATTGCACGGCTTGCTGGCGATTATCCACGCCTAATTTCTTGAAAATCTGCCGATTGAACCACTTCACGGTGGTTTGGGCAATGAACAAGCGGTCCGCGATCTCGCGGTCGGACAGATTTTGAGCGAGCAGGGTGAGGATTTCCCGCTCGCGTCGGGTCAACGGCTCAAACGAAGGGATATGGGGATTTCGTTCGCCGCCCATGAGTGAACTCTGCGCAACTGATCACGTCTGTCGATACCACTTTAGCTTAACGGCTCTCATCGCAAAAGCAACTCGGAGTCACGAACTGCCTTGTTCCTTTCTAAACGACCCACATTCGGCAAGTTCCCGCATTCAATAACAAAGCGCGCCCGAGCGCGCGCTTCGACGTTATTGTCCGATTTCCTTTGCTCGGAAGCTATGGATTCTGTCGCGGATTATTGCCGCAGCTTGCCAGACCGAGGTTATCGACCTGCTGAAGGTGAGCGCTCTCTGCGACTAACGCACCAAAACCAGGACCCGCCAGCGAGCTGACGACGACACCCGCGCAGTTGTTGCCATTCGGCGTTGGCTCATCTTGAGCTAACGCTGCGCTGGCAGCCGAAATCGACAACAGGCAACAGATACAGAGGATGGATACGACGCGCTTCATTTGCTGACCCCTTCCTTCAAATCGCTGAATGCGGTACAGAACGAATAGACGCTTACCACTCGAGACACGTTCCCCAATGATGGGCTTCGGCTAGAGACCCAAAGGAAAACCGGCTTGACCCCGCACGCTCAGTGCTTCGCCGAGCAGATGCTCAGCCCGATGCAGGATGATCAACGAGAGACACCACGCCCTGGTGCGGTTCGCAAGCCACTGTTCGAGCCAGCGTGCCCCTTCACTGCCGATCAGCCCCTCGTCGAAGACCCGGCGTAGCTGTGCCTCCCCCACAGGCTCGTCGAGTCTTTCCGGCGAGAGGTGCTGCACCGCTTCGCAGGTGCGATTGGCGACCGCATTCCAGTACGCCTGCACTCCGGCGACATCGACCTGAGCGTTGAACGTGGCGCATTCGTCGCGGGTCATGGCGGTACCTCCATCCCGGCGGTCGATGTTCATGCGTGTGAGCCAGTCCGACTCATTGAACACCGGAGGGCAGCCGGTATCCAGTAGCATCGTGGTGAAGTCCTCCCAGCGAGCGCTGTGCCACAGCAGCCAGATGAGCGAATTCTGCCCGTCGTGAGGCACTTGCCGGAGCTGCGCGTCGCTCAAACCGGCGTAAACGAGATCTCTAGGGACGTTGTAGGTAAAGGCGTGTTCTTCCAGAAAAAATCGGATCGCGTTCATTTTTCCCCTCGTGACCATTACGATCGGCGAAATGATCGAAAGCGGTTAAAGCCGAAGTGCGACCGGGTTCAGCCAGTGCTAGGATGCAGACTGCTGCACAGGCGGAAAAGCGCCGATCTGCGCCAGCAGCCCCGCCACGTCAATGACCGCCCAGTTTTCGGCGACCAAGCCATTGTCGTGAAAGCGAAAGATGCCAATGCCATTCATAGAGACGGTCTTGCCCGTGGCTGGGATGCCGAAGAGAGGACCGTCGTGCGTTCCGGTGTAAGTGACGTACAGCACCACTCGGTCTTCACCGATGATGACCTCGTTGACCGTTTCGCGGAGGTCGGAAAAAGCGGCGTAGAAGCTGGCAACGTAATCCTTCCAACCCTGGCGGTTGAGCGTTGGCGTGAGCGGGAGATGACCGACAAAATCAGCGGCGAAGATGGTGTCGGCGATGGGCAGATTCGGCCCAGTGAAAATGGCGTCGAACTGCTCCACGAACTTCATAATCGCTTCATTGGACATGAGTTTTTCCCTCCTCAGTACCGATATGGACAGGTTGTAACCGAGCGATTTGCCCCGAATGGGAAGTTCCGATTTCAACACGACCTACATTCTCGCCTCCTGGAGATAGCATCCTGATACTGCCATCGTATGCAGATGAGCATCGCCAGACACCCTCCGCACAGGAGGGAAAAAAGGAGGGGATTCTCACACATTCTGAATTGTTATTTTTACTGGTTATAATAAGTTATCGGTGACCATCGGTTTCTGAATGCAAACGTATGGACGAAGACGCGCAGTCGCATTCCCGTTCGTTTGCGCCGCTGAGTGAGCGCGAGCGCAACATTTTGGCGCTGCTCGCTGAAGACCTCTCCGACCGCGAGATCGCAGCGCGTCTCGTCCTCGCCTACACCACCGTCAAATGGTACAACCGCCAAATCTTCAACAAGCTGGGGGTGCAGAGCCGTCAGCAGGCGGTCGATCAGGCGCTCGCTCTGGGTCTGATTGAAGCGTCCAAGCCACTTCGCGCCGTGCGCGACCATCTGCCCGCGCCGCTTACCCCATTTGTGGGACGTGTCAGCGAACTGGACGATCTGGCTCGCCTGCTGAGTCATCCTCATACTCGCTTCGTGACCCTGCTCGCGCCGGGCGGGATGGGCAAAACCCGTCTGGCACTGGCGGCGGCGCAGACTCTGCGGGAGCAGTTCGCGGATGGGATTCACTTCGTGCCCTGTGCGCCTTTGACCTCAGAGGATCAACTGCTGCCGACGATTGCCGAGGTTATCGAGTGCCAGTTTTACGCGGACGGTCGTGCGCCGAAGCAGCAGCTCCTTGATTTTCTGCGCAATCAGCAGATGCTGCTGCTGCTGGACAATCTGGAGCATCTTCCGCAAGCTGCTGTCTTGATCGCCGACATCTTACAGGCGGCGCCGCAGGTCAAAGTCATGTCCACGTCGCGCGAGCGGCTCAAGTCAGAAGGTGAGACCCTTTACCGCCTCACCGGGTTGCCGTATCCCGAGAGCGGCGGCGGCGAGCACGTCCTCGACTATGGAGCGGTGCAGTTGTTCGTCGAGTGCGCTCGCCGCGCTAATTCTCGCTTCGTCGCCCAGGATCAGGCGAGTATCGTCCGCATCTGCCAGTTGGTGCAGGGAATGCCGCTGGCAGTGGAGTTAGCCGCCGCGTGGTCTGCTCTGCTCACACCCTCGGAAATTGCCGGTGAAATCACCCGCAGCGCTGATTTCCTGGTGACGACCCAGCGTCACATCCCGGAGCGATTGCACAGCGTGCGCGCAGTCTTCGAAGGGACCTGGCGGTGGTTGACCGATGAGGAGCGCCAGGTCTTTCGCCGTTTGTCGGTGTTTCGCGGCGGCTGCACCCGCGATGCCGCCCAGGTGGTCACGGGAGCCGACCTGAGCACGTTAGCCGGTTTAGTGGACAAAGCGCTGCTGTGGCACCAGACGGACAGCGGACGCTACGAAATCCACGAAATGCTGCGTCAGTATGCCGCTGAGCAGCTTGAAGCTGCGGGCGAGGCGGAGGTAGCGCAAAACGCGCATCGAGACTACTTCGGCAGGCTGGCACAGGAGAGGGGCAGGGCGCTGAAGACGCCCAAGCAGCTACGGGCGCTCGAGGCGTTGGAAGCGGACTACGAGAACATCCATATGGCGTTCGCACGCGCCATCGAAAGCCAGAATCCCGGGATCATCGAACCTTTCACGGATCTTTGGTACTTCTACGAAATCCGCTCTCGGCACGTCGAAGGCAAAACCGCCTTTGGCGCTGCCATTGAAGCCCTGCATGGTCAGGAGAGTCTCGCGCTTGGGAAATTGCTGGCGGGACAGTCACTTTTCATGGGGCGTATGCACGAATGGGAGCAATCCCGTCGTTACGCTCAAATGAGCTGTGACATCCTGCGCGGCGTGGGCGCCGAACATGCGACCCCCATGCCGATGATGCAGCTCGGCGATGCGGTCGGACGGCTGGGCGATCTGGAGCTTCAGGCGACCATCTGGCGTGAGGCGCTCGACGTTGCCCGACGCTATGATGACCTGTGGGCGGTCAGCATTCTCCTGTACTTACTCGGCGTATCCGAGCACCGTCATCGGCACGTCGACGAAGCCAGAAGCTTATTCTCCCAGTCCAGCGCTCTGATGGCGAAATTGGGCAATGCCTGGGGGCTTGGCTTCACCTTCCGTGACTTGGGGCACATCGCTTACGAGGCTGAGGACTACGAGGCAGCCAACCGATGGTTTGCGCAGGGTCTGGCAAATGCCCGAAAAGCCGGAAACCTGATGAATATGGGATCAGGCTTTGAAGGGCTGCGCATGACAGCGCTTGCAAAAGGTGATCTGCTCTCGGCTAAGCAGTATGGCGAAGAACAGCTGATTATCGCCCACAAGACTGGTAACCGGCTGTACAGGTTTGACGCGCTCGTCGGGCTAGCCGATATTGCTATCGAGTTCGCACGATCAGCCGGACTCCCAGCGGCGTTTGAGCGAAGCACTGGCGATGGCAACCGAGATCGACGATCCGGGCTGCGTCCTCAACTTCAGCAGGGCAGTGGCTCTCTTCCTTGCACAGATTGATGCCAAGCGGGAAGCCGTCACCCTGATGAGTTTTCACGATCATCAACCCAACCAAGAGACCTTTATTCCCAGCAGCCAGAAGAAGCTGCAAACGTTGTCCGCGCAGCTGCGATCCGAACTGGCTTCCGACACGTTCATGTCCGCCTGGGAACAAGGGCAGACCTTGACCCTCGACGATGTCCTCGGCAGGCTGCACATCCTGATTTAGCTCCCGAAACCGCTTCATTCACGTCAACTGGGGATGTTTCCCGCTCAGCGCCTCAGCCGATGGATGCGCGCCCGTCCCGATTCCCTCCCTATTCCCTCCGTCCTCGGAGGGTTACACGCCGCACCGTCTCCTCTAGCATGAGGATGTCCGCACATGATTGCAAGGAGGGAGAAATGAAGGGCTTTGATAAAGGCAGTTCTACTCTTGCCGAGCGTAATTCGCATGAACCAGATCACAAAGGAGGATTGGACACCATGAACCACCGAATTCACCCCCGAATGAGGCTGTTGCCCCTCTCGACCTTCGTGAAAGTCGGCTTGATCTTTGCGATCATGCTGACCTTCGTCGGCGTCAGCGTGCACGCGCAGTCCGCCGCGCCGACCTGTGACGGAGATCAACTCGAGAAAGTACGCGACTTTGGCTTGACCTTCGTGAGAGCCATGAACGACGGCAATCTGGACGAGTGGTACAGCGTGCTGGCTGACGATTATCAGCTCCATTCATCGATGGTGGATTTCAAGACACTCGATAAGGATGGTGCCCGTGCCGCCATGCAAGCCTTGTTGAACGCCTTCCCCGGCTTTCAGAGCGAAGTCCACATGTCTCTGGTCAGCACCGACTGCCGTTATGTGACCTACTACTGGACCTCGAGCGGCACCTTTACCGGAGCCTTCGGAGATATGCAGCCGACCGGAAATGCATGGACCGTGTCCGGGATCAACATTGCCGAAGTCGACAGTGGCGAGATCGTGCAGGAATGGAACACGTTTGACCGCCTCACGCTCATGAACCAATTGGGCGTGTCGAGCGGGGCAGCCACTCCCGAATCCGCCACTCAGGAGGTAAATCCCATGTCCGAAGAAGCAGTGATGCACTTCGTCGAGCAGTTCAACGCCATTTTCGATGGACCGAACCTCGGCATTGCAGACGAAATCTTTGCGCCAGATTTCGTGGGTCATCTGCCGCTCACACCAGCGCTCGACCGCCAAGGTTGGAAGGACTATGTCGCCAGCTTCTACGCCGCCTTTTCCGACCTCCGCGAGACCGTCAACGAGGTCATCATCGGGGAAGACCGGGTGGTCCTGTATGTGACCTATACCGGTACGCAGGATGGTCCGCTCTTCGGCATTCCAGCGACGGGCAAGCCGGTGAGCATGGACGGCATCGGCATCTTCCGTTTTGACGCGAACGGGCAGGTCGCCGAAAACTGGGCGGTCATCGACGTAGCGGGGATGCTGGCACAAATCGGCGCGTTTCCGCCAGCTTCATCCTAAGCAAGCGGATGGGCAGAATATGCCCATCCGATCCTTACCACCGCATCATTCGCAAATGCTCTTGATCCGTACAAGCGAAAACCCAACGTTCGTTTCCGAGTGAAAGCGAAGCACCATGCCCACGAAACAAGGCAGTATCGACCTCCTGACTCATCCGGTCGCGCAAGAGATGCTCAGCGCACCGTACCCGATGCGGCTCGCTTACGTCTGGCTGGACGGCAGCCCGCGCGTCGTGCCGATTGGTTTTCACTGGACGGGATCGGAAATCGTCATCGGCAGCCCGCCGGATGCCCCGAAGCTGAAGGCGCTGGCGCGTAACCCGCGCGTCGCGCTGACCATCGACAGCAATCAGATGCCCTATCACGTGCTGTTGATTTGGGGCACGGTCAGCCTCAGCAACCACGATGGCATCATTCCTGAATACGTCGCCTACTGCAAGCGATATATGGGCGAAGAAGGGGCAGCCGCTTGGCTCCAGCAACTGACGCCGCTGGTGCCGACGATGATACGCATCGCCATTCAGCCGCAGTGGGTCGGCATCCTCGACTTCGAACGACGTTTCCCCAGCGCCGTCGAACGGGCAATGGGTCTGTAGCGCTCGGCAAGAAGTTTTAGCAAGGCGTTGAATAAGGGACTGAGCACGTTTAGCCCGCTGAGATATGAAGCGATTGCGACCAGATCATGGATGATATTGAGCGGTACAACGCCAAACCTGTCCACTACGTGAAGTCATCGGCGTCGCCCGGCGCGCTGGTCATCCACAGCCTGCCCGCGTTCACGCTCTGGGTCGGCGCCTTGACGGTGCTCAGTCTTTTCGTCCTGATGCTGTCCATACTAGCAGGCTTCCAGCACGGATCAGCACTGCTGCATCCCAACCCGGCTGCAAATTACATGCTGCTCTGGCCCGGGCAGCCCGTTTCCAGTGTAGCAGCCTATGTGCGCCAAAATCCGAAAAACCGTACTGTATGCTACTCCGGCGTTCAGAATCAGCAGGAGACGACTGGTCTGCCGCTGCGTGCAGCGCAGTGGGCAGCGTCCGATCCTGCGGATCGCTCAATTCTGTGCGAGATTACACCCAGCGATGGTATTTTCCGCCTGATGACGGTGAATATCGATCAGGGCGCTGTGCAAACGTTAACGCTCCGATCGGACGTTCTGCAACTCGATGCTTTATTCCTCTACTGGGGCGTACCGGATGTCATCACCCACGCGGGAGGCGAGCAGGTGCTGTCGATGGAGTGGAATCGCAGCACCTATCGGGCATCGGCATCCGTCAATGGGTCGACGTCGGCAGTGCGGTTGGTCACGCTCACGGCAACAGACCGAGACAACTAACGCTCCGTCCCTATTGTTGACTCGGCAGCTTGCCCAAACGCAGCGTATAGAGATCGCTATTGACGACTTTCTCCGTACTTTGTACGAGTTCGTCCCGGTTCTCGAATGGGCTGAAAAAGCGCCCGGAAAGCGCATCGGCCTGACCCGACGCCAGCCACAGCACCAGATCGCTGGTGAGCTTGGGCGAGTGGGCGTATCCCGCGAGGACGCTCTCGCGCGCCTGCGGGACGTACTTCTGCCCTTCCTCCGATTCGACCAGATACCTGAGCATTGCGGTGAGCACAAAGCCGGGGTCGATTGCAAATACGCTGATCCCGTGATCTTTGGTCTCCAACGCGAGGCACTCGCTCAAGCGCGCCAAGCCCGTTTTGGAAGCCGAATAGCTCGCTCCAAATGGCACGGGCCACGCCCCCGCCGAGCTGGACACGTTGATGATCCGACCGCGTCCGCGACCGATCATACTCGGCAGGATGGCGCGTATGCAGAGAAAGGGTCCATTCAGGTTGATGTTCACGACGCGCAGCCAGTCGTCAATCTCGGCTTCCCAGAGCGGCGCCGGCACATTGACCACGCCCGCGTTGTTGATCAGCAGATCGACCGTGCCCAGTTCCTGTTCGACCTGCCGCGCCATTGCCTCAACTGCCGACCAATCCCCAACATCGGCTTTGAGCGCCAGCGCCTTACCTCCACATTGGACGATCTGCGCGGCCGTTTCGTCGATCTCCTCCTGCGAGCGGGCGACGACCGCGACCACCGCTCCAGCTTCCGCCAGCGCCAGTGCCATCGCTCTACCCAAACCTCGTCCACCCCCGGTGACGAGAGCCACCTGTCCACTAAAATCGTAGCCGTCCATCGTCCTGATCTCCCGTGTCTTGCCGGATTCGTGCTTCTACTCTATAGGAATCACGGAGGAAAGTAACCCTTCTTGCAGGAGGGAGTTGCGGAGGGATTGGTTTCGAGTCGCTAGATGACGGCGCGCACTTGAGTCAGCAGGTCGTCCAGCCGAAGCGTTTGACCGGCTTTCACAGCTTCCTCGAAGCTATTCTCAGGGAGTTCGGACTGTAGCTTACTTGTCAGTGCTTGGAGCCTTTCGCGCTCATACTGAGCCGGAGGAAAATTCCATTCGGGATAACTGTCGAGAAAAGCCGCCAAAGCAGCGGCGAGCGCTTTGGCGTTGGTCTGCGCCAGAAACTGAGCCAGCACGAAGGCGAAATCCAGCAGATGCCTCACCTCCAGATCGCCGGACATGCGCAGCGCTTCGCGCAAGTGTTCTCGGGCTTCTTCGTAAGCGCCCGCGTGGATGGAAACATCCGCCAGCGAGACCGTCGCCCAGAAAACACCATGCCTGTCGCCGATGTCACGATTAACTCGCAGGTCTTCTTCGGCATAGCGCCGCGCCTGAGCCAGATCGCCCGTCGCCCGTGCGACGCGGTAGAGTCCATTCAGCCCGGCGCTGACATTGTTCACATGGTGAATCTTTCGCGCGCTTGCGATCCCCGCTTCAAAGAGCCGTCTTGCTTCTTCATAGTCTCCTTCCCGATAGGCGAAATAGGCGAGGTCGCGGAGGACGAAGCCCGCGCCCCAATGACTTTCCAGTTTCACGACCAGCGCATACGACTCGAGGAAGTGCTGCCGCGCGTCTTCCAGCTCGTTGTGCAGGAGGGCATGGATGCCAATGCAGTAGATCAGCATATACTCCACCCACTGGTTGTGATAGCGACGCGCTAGTTCCAGACCCTCGTTCCAGTAGTTGAGTGCTTCCTCTCGAGCGCCGAGGTTCAGCTCGGCAACGCCCAGCGCCACCAGCGGGAAAGCCATTTCGCTCTCTGCCCTCAGCCGCCGCAGCATCGCCAGACTTTCGGAAGCGAAGCGGCGCTCTTGCTCAAAATCCCAAAAGCGCTCGTAGAAAACTCCCAACCCCGCCAGTAGCTTCGCCAGCGCGATGCTGTCCTGCCCGGTCAGCGCTTCGACGGCGGTGCGGTAGATGGTCATTCCTTCGATATTCCGCGTGCGAATCTCGTAGAAGTACCATAGGTCAGCGAACGGCTCAAGCGCTTCCGCTGTCCGGCTGTCAATCGCGCGCCAGAATGCCGCGCGGACGTTATCGAAGTCGGCTTCGATGCTGTCCAACGCTTGTAGCTGCTTATCCGCTCTGAGCTGCCTGCTCCACACCTGTGCCAACTGCCCGTAGTAATCGCGGTGCGCGATCTCGACCGCTTCACGCTCCCCGGCTGCGTCCAACTGCTCCGCCGCGTACTGGCGCAGCAGTTCGTGGATTTCGTAACGCCCGCTGTCGACTTGATGCCACAGCAGCGCTTTATCCACCAATTCAGCTAACGTATCGAGGTCAGCTCCCGCGATGACCTGCGCGGCTTCGCGCGTGCAGCCGCCGTGAAACACGGACAGGCGCCGAAAACGCTGACGCTCGTCGTCGTTCAAGCGTTTCCAGGTGCTCCCGAACACAGCGCGGATGCTCCGCAGCCGTTCAGGGAAGTTACGCATGGCGGTATGCAAGAAATCAGCGCTGCGCGTGATTTCGTCGGCGATTTCGACCGGAGAGAGAGTACCGCTCCACGCCGCTGCCAATTCAATCGCCAGCGGCATTCCTTGCACCAGTTGACAGATGCGGACAATGTTTGCCTGATCCTGTGCGGTGAAGCGTGAATTGGCGCGCTGGGCACATGCAACAAATAACTGTGCTGCGTCATACTCCAGCAGGTTTTCTCCCTCAGCTTGCGGCGGATAGTGCAACCCGCCGAGTGTGTAGACCGTCTCCCCTTCCAGATTGAGCCGTTCGCGGGACGTGACCAACACCTTCACCTGCGGCGCGGCGGAGAGCAGATCAGCGATCATCCCTGCGCCCTCGAGGAGATGTTCAAAGTTGTCGAGCACCAGCAGTGCCCGCTGATCGCACAGGAATTCAATGACCTGCTGTTCGAGGGTTCTTCGGTCTGGGAAAAGCTGTAATCCGACTGTATCGGCAATCGTCGTCATCAGCGCAGCAGAGGACGTGAGCGGCGCCAGAGCGACGAAATAGACATCATCGGCAAATCGACCCGCCGCGCTTTCCGCGAAGGCGAGCGCTAGCCGGGTCTTGCCTATGCCGCCTTGCGCCAGAATAGTGACCAGTCGTGTATTCGCGTGGTTGAACAAATCGCCCAGCGCTTCAAGTTCGCTGGAACGTCCGACCAGCGGCGTGAGTTGGGCGGGCATATGGTGGAGTGTTGTGCGTTCGCGTCGCTGGAGGATGCCGAGGTCGAACGCGCGCTCGACCGCTTGCTGGCGGTTCTCCACACCCAGCTTGCTGAAGATTTGGCGGTTGTACCATTTGACCGTCGTGTAAGCAAGGACGAGACGATCCGCGATCTCGCGGTCGGAGAGGTCTAGCGCGAGCAGTGCCAAGACATCCTGCTCGCGCTGGCTCAATGGGTCCAAAGCGTAGGAATGAGTACGCGGATGGGCGTCCACGATTGCTCTGTATATAGCGATTTACGACGCAGTAACCTTCCACATTATAACCATAATTTTTATGCCGCGAGAAAATCCATCTCCTATTTCCCGCTCGACAGCTAGGCGTTGAATTGTATAAGCGTACCGAAAGCAGGCCTAACTCCAATAGATGATTATCCCTCAAAAGCGGGTACGTCCCGACGATTTGTCCCTGAGTACCTGCAATGAGGGGATGATCTCCTAGAGAAAAGTTGAAGGACTTTAAATCTCTCAACGAAAACCGTTAATTTTCACAAGGAGGGCGATAGGATTCGAACTCTACTGAGGGAAGAAAAAAGCGCGCTAAGGGCGTTTTTCCCGTGAGCTGGGGAGGCTGAAGCCAAGTCGAACATTTATCCCTCACGTCTGTGCAAATTTCCGCGCTGACGTGCTCTTCACACCCTTCATCGACGCTGTTTTGTCTGCGTAGCTCGTCACTCAGATCACTGAGATACGCAAACGGCGTCCGCAGCTCCAATCGCACCTTTCCTCTTCCATCAATTACAACTCGTTCTACCACCTGGCGCAGCAGCTCTTTCTTGTCGCCGCGCTCTAGCCCATTATACAGCACTCCGATTTCGGCGATGATCGCTAGCGCTGCATCCAGATTCTCTATGTGATACTCACGCTCTTGTGTGAAGGCTTCCAATGCCCCGCGCAGTTTGCTTCTTCGATCCTGCCATTCCGCCCACAAACCATCCCAGACCTCCTCGCTGATCTTCCCCGATGCCAGCAGCCGTGCCATCCGTGCCTCTTCCTCATCCACCGCCTTGAGCGCGTTCTGAAGCCTCATCTGGTCGTCCGGCGTGTTATTTCCAAATTTGTCGCTTAACGCCCGTGTATAGGTTGCTTGCAGCAATGGAAGCAGTTCCGGGTTGACCTGAATGCGTTTTAACTCTCGTCCAATCTGCGGGTCGATTTTGTTACACAAGAAGCTGATACCGCCTTTACCCGAGATACGATAGTACGATGTTCCACCACCTGACCGTCGCGCATTCGAGGTTGAACACGTCAGGCGGATTGGCTCGCAGGTATCGTTTTCCCGGTAGAAGATCATCCCCTTCAGCAGATAGTCCTGCCTGCGGCGGACGGTACGGTGGGCGTTGCGCCGCGCCAGAATGTCCAGCCCCTGCTCGAACTCCTCCGTGCTGACAAGCGGCTTCCACTTCCCCTGAACGGTTTTCGGCGGAATCCCGTTATGTTCGCTGACCACCCATCCGGCATACGTCCAGTTGTGGAAGATGTTCGACATGGTATTGATGTTCGCCTTGCGTTTACCTCGGCGCGTCACCTCGATGAACGGTCGTCCCGTGCGATAGCGGTAACCCTTAGCGTGCAGCGCCTCCGCGATCTCCTCTAGGGTCAGCTTGTCCGTCAGCAGCAGGTCCCAGGCTTCGCGCCAGATAGCAGCACGCTCCGGCTCCACTTCGATCCAGTGGTTGAAGCGGCCCAGCTCGTGCTTCTGGCTTAACCCGGTCCGTCCTTCGACGTTGCGATAGCCGTCGGGTGCCAGGCTGACGTAGCCGCCGCTCTGCCGGTTGGCTTGCAGTCCGCCCTTCACCCGGATGCCCAGCAGTGCCGACTCCCGACGG
>CAWFCF010000007.1:0-35044 GCA_963814185.1 uncultured Chloroflexia bacterium
TACTGGTTCTACCGGAATTGGTGGTAATACTCGACTTGAGCGGAAGAAGCGACGAGCAGATTTTCCAACCAGCAAGTCCGATACGTCATGCCGTTTAGCTTGTGAAACGGCGAGGTGAAAAGTGATCCAGATCGCAAGCGGGCACGTGGACAGTACGGCTGAAAGTTGTGCAGCAGCGCCCACGAGCGGACAAGCAGCTGAGCGCTAACACGATGCCCATGAAGGTCACGGCCCATGTACAGACAGCGGGTCATCGGCTGCATATGCCGTTCGAGCATGGTACTGACCCGATGACAACCGGGATGAAAGAGTCCCTGCAGGAGTTCGGTGCGTTTCTGCTCAAAGCGGTCGACCGCTTTGAGTGCTTCTCCCTTGAGGTGCTGACGAGCAAAGACCAAAAACTGAGCAAAATGGGTGTAGTAGCTGCTTTGCGATTTGGCATGATAGATGCGCCAGATGAGGAACTGCAAGCGCGGGTAGATGGTGTAATGCTTGCAGCGGTCACGAATGCGTAGAAAAGCGTGCAGAAAGCAGCGGATGACGATGATCGTCGGGAACAAACGTAGCCACGCCTCTTTGGTCTGTCGCCACCCATCCAGATTCAGAGTCTTGGGCGTGTAGTCGGCCTGAAGACGCTGGGCCTCCTGTTTGAATTCGCTGTACGCGCCTTCAAGATCGTCCGTCTGCAACGTGAGCGTCACGCTCGCGCCCAGGACCACATCCTGGACTACCGTTGTTGCCACATACACCTCTTGTCCGTTGAGTGCGGTGAACTTCTCATCTGCCAGCAGATGTTCTGGTAGCTTGTCCGCTGCTTTGACCGTTGTGCCCACGAGGTCGAAGCGCCCCAGATGCTCGACCAGGCGGTACCAGTACATGTCGTTGCGTCCGAAGACATAGGTCAGTCCCCAGAATGGCACACCGAAGCGACGCAGAAACAGTGCTTTCTCGACCGTCTCGGCGTAACCGGTCATGTACGGCAGCACGAAACTCGGGGCGACCCGATACACGCTTCCGCCTCGATTCAGGCGAATACGCCGGATGGCGATGTCGGGCAGTTTCCGCGACCCGCGGATGTCGTGCAAGCGGTAGCCTTCCCTGATCTCGGCGGGGAATAATTCCGGGTATTGCCTCACATTGGCATCCACCCACACCCGAAAAGCGCCGGCATTCTGCACCACGGTTTGGTACTGGTGGCGGTCGATGGGTAACACAATTCGACGTGACGGTTTTGCAGCCAACTTCAAGTTTTGGCTACACTTACGCGGCTGAGACATGATTGACCCTATTCACTTCCCCAAGTCAATTGTGTCTCAGCTCTCCTTCTCTCAACCACCAATTCCGGTAGAACCAGTAAAGTTTACAGTCGTGGCTGGAGAATTTCACCCGGGGGCGACACCGCGGTCTACCTGAAAGACTTCTTCACCAGGCTGGCGGCCAAGTTCCAGACCGTGGTGCTCACCAGTCACGAGATGGACGAGTTCAAGGACGGGCGGCGCACCGGGAATAAGGAGCCGCGCTCCACCGACTTCACCGAGCTGGTCACGCTCAAGTTGTGGCTGCAGAAGGACGGAGCCAAGCGCTGGGCGGTGGTGCACAAGAGCCGCCTGTCCTGGTTCGACTGGGGCGACGAGCAGACCCCACGTCCCCGTCCGCTGCTGCGTGACCTGCTGCCCAAGCGCCTGGAAGCGGTCGAGCCGGGGCAGAGCTACCCGGAGCTGATCGCCTACTACCTGACCCATCCCCAGCGCGATTATGGTGCGCTGAATGCGGTGCAGGACCCGGCGAAACGTCCGCTCAGCGAGGACGAGCGCACCCTGCTGGAGACCCAGAAGGCGGAAGCCGAAGCCGAGGCGCTTCGCCTGCGGCTGGAGGAAGCGACCAATGCCGGCAAGCGCAAACTGATGACCGAGCTGAAGCAGTCCGGGCTGAAAGACATCAGCGGGTGGGCGGTGGCGCAGGCCTTCGCCGAGCTGGGCATTCCGGAATATAGCCTCAGCCAGCACGAGGACCTCCTGCGACGGCTGGTGCGTCACTTCCAAGCAGCCGCCTCTGCCTGAAGAGGGCAGGGGAGGTTCCCAAAAGCGATCCGCATTCCTACTCAAGGAGAAAACCCATGATCCAGATCACCAGTTGGCCGCGATTCCTCGCCTTCCTGCTCTTCGGCCTGCTGTTCCTCGCCTGCTTCGGCATGATGGTCATGAGCGGGCTGCACTGGTAGAGTAGCCCTGTGGGCGCGGCGGGAGTGAATCCAGCCACGACCGATCTTGATATGCGCGTGACGCCACGGGGGTACGGAAGATCACGCTGCTGAGCGACGCTTGGGGTGTCGCCTAGCAGCGTCTGGTCGAACCAATACTCCGCAAATCAATGGACCAACATCTCGTCAGCTTCCGCAAAGCGCACTGCACCGGGAGTTATGTTCGCTCCGATCCTGCAGATACAGGTCGTGCCTCACGCCTGCATCCACTACAACTGGAAAGACATCTCGTTCGTCGATAAACTGGAACATGCCTTGAATGAAGGGGTTGATGATCTAGCACGATGTCATCAACATTCCCGGCTAGACGCGCCCTGATTCCCATGCTGACAAACTCCCAAGGCAATCCTGCGTCAATTTGGAAGGTAGACAGCTACCCGTCAGATGTTAAGAGGGGACTTAGCGCGGAATCAAGATAGTGGTACGTCATATATGATCACACAAATTATTTCTCACTAATTTGCTTGACGTACAATTATTAAATTTGTCATGATCGGAATTAAACTCCCCAAAAGGAGGTTCTTGTGCGAATTTGGTGATGCAAGAGAGCGGGAGTTAGGATGAGGCACTCAGTTAACGACATCCGAATACAACCATGGACATCGACTTTCTCCTCCCCAGTGGCAGGCTGTGCATTGACTGCATCGAGTGGAACGAAACCAGCCACACACTTCAAATCGCTGTTCGCTGCCGCCATAGTGAAAGCCCCTGTCCACGCTGTGGCTGCTCGGCTGCCCGCGTGCACAGTCGTTATCGCCGATACGTGCACGATTTGCCTTGCGGTGAGTACCAAGCTGAAATCCGTTTAGCGGTGCGCCGGTTTTTCTGCGACAACCCAGCCTGTTGCCAGCGTATTTTCGCTGAGCGCTTCCCTGAATTCGTGCGCCCTTATCGGCGGTTTACCACCCGGCTTGCCAACCTGATACAGCGTCTTGGTTTGCTCCTCGGCGGAACCAGCAGCGTGCAGGTGCTGCATCTCCTGTCGCTGACCGCCAGTCGCTGGACGGTGCTGCGGGAGGTACGCAAAACCAATCTGCCCATTCCTCTCCGTCCGCGTGTTTTAGGGATCGATGATTGGGCGCTGCGTCGGGGACATCGCTACGGGACGCTGTTGGTGGATATGGAAACCCATCGGACGGTGGACTTACTCCCGGATCGAGAAGCAGACACGGTGACGCGTTGGCTCGAAGTCCATCCAGAAGTGCAAGTCATCAGTCGTGACCGGGCCGGAGCGTATGCGCAAGCGGCTCGCCAAGGCGCACCTCAAGCTCTACAGGTCGCGGACCGATGGCACTTGTTCGCCAACCTCGGTGAGGCGCTAACGACCTTTCTGCGGCGACACCGTCGGGCGCTCAAACAAATCTCAGGAGAGTATGTGGAAACCGTCCTGCCGCGCGGTCGCTCACTGGCTCACGAACGACGACTTGCCCGTTTTCGAGCGGCGCGTCAGCTCCGCGACACCGGACTGACCGTTGCTGCCATTGCCCACCAGCTGCAGCTCGACCGCAAAACGGTTCGCAACTACCTCCAAGCGACGGCTCCGCCTTCCGGGCGTCGCCGACGCAAAGAAACGCTGGCGCTGACCTCCTATGAGGATTACCTGCTGCGCCACGGTTTAGATGGGAAACGGACCGTTCGTCAACTGTGGCGCGACCTGCAAGCCCAAGGATTCGCCGGAAGTCTCACAACCGTGGCAACCTTTCTGGCCACCGCGCGTCACCCACCGATGAATCCGCCTGTGCCTTTACCACCGCTCTCACCAGCACCCAATGCTCCCGGAAAGCTGACCCCGCGGCGCGCCACCTGGCTGCTGCTCTCTCCTCCACAGGCGCTGACCGATGCCCAGCATCAGCAGGTTCAACAGCTTGTGGCTATTCATCCCGATGTCGCCCAGATGGCGACCGAAGTACAAGCGTTTGCCAGCCTGCTGCGTGAACAACAGGTCGAGGCTTTCGACGACTGGCTCCAACGTGCCCTTCACGCCTCTATTCGAGAACTTCGGAGCTTCGCACGGGGCATATTGCGGGATTATGACGCTGTCCGAGCCGCGCTGTCTCTCCCTTGGAGCAACGGGCTGGTCGAAGGACAGGTGAATCGCTTGAAATTCGTGAAGCGACAGATGTTTGGGCGAGCGAAGTTTGACTTGCTCCGCCTTCGCGTGTTGGCTCTCGCGCCTCCTTAGCTTCACCGAAATTGCACAAGAACCTCTTTCTGGGGATTTCTGCGCCGATCTTGACAGGTGCTCAAGCGTCCCTGCTGGCGCAGCCCATAGACGCAGGCACTGACCTGCTCCTTGTCCAGCGCCAATCCGTCGGCGATCTGCTGGCGGCTGGGGAGCATCTCATTGGTGGTGATGTACTCCCAGATGAACTGATAGACCGGTTCAGCGCAGTTGGATGACAGCATTCGCGGCAATTCCTTTCCACGCACAGCTTAGCACAAATGTGCTCATGCGAGGGTGCACATTTGTGACGATTTCGCGCTAAAATTTAGGTATGTAAATAGGCTTTTCGTACCCAAAGACAGGATCAGCCATGCTCACCCGTGCACAATACACCCGTCTGCGATCCGTTCAAGACCAGCCCTGGATCGGGATGCTCAACTACTTTCGCACGCTGCGAGCGGAGTGGGATGCCCTGGAAGCCCAGGAGTATGTGACCAAGCGTCTGGTATCCGATTCCTCCCAGGAAACAGAGGTCTGGGAATACACCATCACGGAAGCAGGGCAGGCAGCACTGCTTGACCAGAAAGAGGCAAATCGTGGCTGAGACCTCACTCGCCGTTCACGAGCGGAATGCCATCGAGCCGGGGGCGCATGAGGCGTTCGACGAACTGGTTGACCTGGCGCTGCAAACCGTCGCCGGTCGTCGGCACGCGTCTACCGGCAGACTTACGCCCTGTGGCGTTCGTGGAGCGCCGAGAATGGCGTGAATCCGCTCGATCTGCGCCCGGTGCGGGTGTTGGGCTTCCTCGGCGCGCAGGACGCCACCAAAGCCACCCGCCAGCGCCAACTGAGCGCGCTGCGCAAGCTGGCACAGATGCTCTACATCCTCAGTCCGAACGAGGCGACCCGGCAGATGGTCGAGGCGCTGAAAGTGGTCCGAGCACCCAGCAGCGGTGAGAGCGGCACCGAGCGCACGCGCCGAGCGCTGTCGCCTGCGGAAGCCGACCAGGTGCTGCGCGTGTGGGATGAGGATACGAACGCCCACCGTCGCAACCGAGCGCTGATCGCGGTGCTGGCGCTCGCCGCCCTGCGGCGCTCGGAGGCAGCCGCGCTGCGCTGGCGCGACGTAGACTTCGAGAACGGCGTGCTCACGGTGCAGCACGGCAAAGGCGACAAAGCACGCGAAGTGCCGCTCGCCGGGGACTTTGCGCTCGAAGCGCTGCGGGCGTGGCAGATGTGTCAGCAAGGCGAAACGGAGTTTCGCACCGGACGGGAATTCATCTTCTGCCCCATCCGCAAGGGCGACCGGATCGGCGCAGACCAGCCCATCGACGGCACCGATGTGTACCGCATCGTCAAGGCGACGGAAAAGCTGAGCGGCGTCGCCTTCAAGCCGCATGACCTTCGGCGGACGTTCATTACCGAGGCGCTGGCGACCGGCACGCCTTTAGCAACGGTGCAGGCAGCCGCCGGGCACGCGCGCGGGGAGACCACGCTCAGATACGCCCAGGCAGTCGATGCTCGTCGAGCACGAGGCGAGCTGAAGCTGCGGTACGGGTGAGCAGCCCAGTTACCTACCATCCTGCGCCCGGACCTATGCAGGTTGGAAGGCGAAGTCGCAGTCTCGGCGCGAGGCGTGCGACTGCTCTTGGAGAGAAAATCATGTTACTATTGGTCGATAACAGTTGACTATAGACCACGCTTGAAGTGATGAGTAATCTGCCCGGCTACCCTTCTCCGTTTATCGGACGGCAGGATGAGCTGGTGCAAATCGGCAGCCTGCTCGACAACTCCGCGTGTCGCCTGCTGACGCTGATGGGCTCGGGCTGGCCTGCTCCATTGAGGCGCACGGCTGGATGATTACGTGCGAGAGCTAGGTCGGGGTCGGGACGACCTTTATCATCAGATTCCAAAGGGGGTTATCGGCAGCGCTGCCGATAACCACACTCCTGAGGGCGGAGATGGAGCTATGAAGCGGTAAAGCGTCCTTGAATGACTGACGTTTTATGGTGACGAGTTAGGAATCGTGATCGCTGCATAGTTGCGAGAAGCGCGAGCAGACCCAATCGATGGGACCATCGAAACGCGGTTCGAGGGCCAATTAACCGCCTTGCTCCACCCGTTCCATGCGCTCCGCTAACTCTGCCAGATGAGGCTCGGTATAAATCATCACCGTATTCAGATTGGCATGACCCAACAGAGCGGCTAATCCCCTCAAATCGCCGGGGTTCACGTCTAGATAGCGGGTGGCGAAGGTGTGCCATGTGATACATCATACCCTGTCAACGGCGTAGCGAGCGATAGCAGCAGGCCAATCAGGATGAGTAAACCTAACCAGCGTTTCACGATCTTGCTCCTTTCGACTGAAACGCAAACGGGGAGAGCTTGACGCCCTCCCCGTGTTCATTGAGCACTAGAAACCCTGCGCCTGGTAAGTGATGCCGGGGAAGCTCACTTTGTCGGGCACGAGCGTGGCCGCTGCATCTTTGTCGCCCTTCAGCGCGTCGAGCAGGAAGGCCGTGACAAACTGATCGGTCAGATCGTGACTGCGTGCCATGTCCCAGATCGTGTCCGAGCACAACGAATACCATCCATAGCTCACGAGCCAATCATTGCATACCCCGGCGGCATAGGAGTGCCCGGCATTCTGGAAAACGACCAAGCCTTTAGGGCTGGTCGGCAAGCTTTGATAGTCCGTAACCGCACTGTCGTACAAAGTCGGGAAGGGGTCTTGCGAGCCGACCAGCATCAAGGTGGGCACAGTCACGTTGGCAAAACTGTCAGCCGAGAAAACGGGGCCGGGTGAGATGGAAACAACCGCATCCACACCCGTGATAGGGTACGACGGCCACAGCTCGCCAGGCTTGGCGGCCACCTGGCGTTAACTCAGGATGCTCGCTTCCGAGGCGACCAGGGTGCTGCAAAACAGGGTGTACCCCATACTGGTGCTGATCGCCTCGTCCGACGAGTTAGCTTGACACCAGGCGGCGATTGGACGAAGGTCGATTTGTGCGCCTGCCGAAGTCAGCGCTGTCCAGCCACCCGATGAATGTCCAGCTACCGCGATCTTCCCTGTATCGATCAATCCGGCAAGGTCACCGCCTTGGGCCGTCAGTGAACCGGCGAAATCGATGCTGCGCTGGATGTCCAACGGGCGGGTCACAAATGAGTTGGTAAAGCTCTTTAACCAGACATCGTAATTCGCGCCGGCCAACTGCGGGTCAATCGCATAGGCAATCGTATCGCCGGTATGATCAATCGTCATGGTGACGAAGCCAAAGGATGCGAGATGTTCGGCCAGGTAGGCGAAATCATAGCGATAACCGACGGCACCGTGCGAGATAATGACCAGTGGGTAGGGACCGCCACTGAGATCAGGCGCGACGTTTGCGAGAGCATGGCCTGGTTCCGTGAACCCGGTGATGGTAGCGAAATTCTGATAGCTGTAGGTCACGGTCTCGGCAACTCCCTGGGGATTGAGCGCGGGATACCATACTGTCAGAGGCAGCGGTCGTTTCCCCTCAGGATCGGGGATCACGAATTCGCGGGTGCCGACCCAGTAGGGTCCATGTTGAGCATAGGTTGGTGCATCCGGGCGCAAGCCGACCGCTTCCGGCGTCGGTTCGGGTGAGGCTTCCTGCGCTGTCAACGGCGCAGCGAGCGATAGCAGCAGGCCAATCAGGATGAGTAGACCTAACCAGCGTTTCACGATCTTGCTCCTTTCGACTGAAACGCAAACGGGGAGAGCTTGACGCCCTCCCCGCGTTCATTGAGCACTAAAATCCCTGCGCCTGGTAAGTGATGCCGGGGAAGCTCACTTGATCCGGCGCAAGCGCGGCAGCGGCGTCCTTGTCGCCCTTCAGCACGTCGAGCAGGAACGCGGTCGTGAAATGGTTAATCAGGTCATGGGCGCGATCCATGTCCCAAACGCGGTCAGACGTAAACTCATACCAATCGTGTGCGAGCAGGTAGTCGTCAGCTTTGTTCGCGAAGATACCGTGATCGGCATTATCAAAAAGCGCCAGTATTTTGTTCTCGCTGGACAATTCTGGATAGATAGCTGCCGCATTGCGGTCTATCGGGAGCAGGGTGTCGCCTGACCCCGCCATCAACAGGGTTGGGACAGTGATTGGTTTAGCGCCACCCGAAGTAAAGAAGATTGCCCATGGCGCCAGCGGCACGATGGCATCCACACCTGTGACATCAAATGCAGGCCACAGCTCCCCAGGACCCACATTCACGCCGAGGTCTGCCTTGATGTTTTCCTCAGCGGGTGCCAAAGCATAGCACTGTAATCCGTACTCGAGGCTGGCAGCCACGATCCCATTGTTGGCATTCTGGTTGCACCATGCCTGAAGCGGTGTGAAGTCGATCCGCGCGCCCGCTGATGCCAGGGCGGTGTAACCGCCGTAGGAGTAACCGACAACACCGATATGGTCCAGGTCGATCAGTGTGGCTAACGGGCCATCGCTGGCGGAAAGGGTCGCTGCATAGTCAATCTCTCGCTGAACATCTCCGGGGCGATAGGTGATAGCCATCGCGGAACTTTCGATAAAGCCAGAGCCGTCTTCGCCTGCCAATAGCGGATCGTCGGAATAACCGATGGTGTTGCCGACATGGTCAACTGCCAGGACGACAAAGCCATACGAGGCGAGATGTTCGGTCAAATACATCGAGAAGTAGCGAAAACCAACATTTCCATGCGAGAAAATGACCAGCGGATAGGGTCCTTTCGCCAGGTCGGGAGCTGCTTGCTCAATGGCGTGACCCTCAAGCGTGAACGGATCGAGACTTGGGCCGGGGTCGTAGGTGTAGGTCACGGTCTCGGCAACTCCTTGGGGATTGAGCGCGGGATACCATACTGTCAGAGGCAGCGGTCGTTTCCCCTCAGGATCGGGGATCACGAATTCGCGCGTGCCGACCCAGTAAGGCCCGTGTTGGGCATACGTGGGTGCATCTGGGCGCAGACCGACCGGCTCAGGCGTCGGTATGTCCTGCGCAATCACGGGGGCTGCGAGTAAGAGCAGCAGGCCGCTCAGGATGAGTAAACCTAAACAGCGTTTCATAATTTGGTCAAACCTTTCTGAATGAAGCTCGTCTCATCATGTTTTCCATTCGCCGGGGAGAGCATGAAGCCCTCCCGTGTTCTTTGAGTGCTAAAATCCCTGCGCCTGATAGATCATGCCCGGGAAGCTCATAGTATCCGGGGCGAACGCGGCATGTACCGCAGCCTAATTCACTATCTCTCCGCGCAGAACACTCTGGATCGGGAAGAGGAAATACCAGTCGCCAGATCGGGCTGACGTGACCGTGCCTGTGAACTCACTGTTCGAGAAGATCAAGTCATACGCCAGAACGGGTCCTTGATCCAGGCGACGCACATCAAATTGGAAGCGCGCGTCGTTTACCCACTGCCCGCGAGCGGCTAGCGTCCCAAGAGGGCTGGTGGTTATCCGATAGATGCCGTCAAGCCCCACTGGAATGTTTAACTCAGCGCCGCTCAGCGCCTGCAACTTGAGGGTTGCCTGGTCCTGCTCGAAATCCAGCGCGAGGGTCGCCATCTGCCAGTCTTCGGCAGGAAGACAGTTCACATCCGCTTCGCGGAGCAGGAGGTCTGGGCTTTCAAGGCGAAAGGTCTTGCCAGAAATTTGGGTTGCAAGTGCGGGCAGTTCGGCTAGAGGCTGTGCTTTGGGGTTCGCTGCCGCTTGCACCGCGGCTTCCAGACGCGCTTCTCCCTGCGAATTGACCGGTAAAGCGGTATCTGACTTCATGGTGTTGAGAATTCCGTTCATGAAGTCGGGGGAAACGTAACCGGCCTCATTGAGAGTTTCGTCGGTGCCGGTCACCGCCACCACCAGATCTTTTCCGGGGCGACCGTAATCCGCTGGAAGTATGCCCCCTCGTGCGCTCATAAAAGTGATCGGACGGAGTTCAACTGTCCACCAGAGATAACCGTAACCGAAATTGAGGGAGACCCCAGGGGTTGTTGACCTGAGTCTGGGTAGACTGGCTCACCCAGTCGGCAGACACGATTTGCGTATTTCCCCAGCGGCCATTGTTTAGGAATAGGTACCCGATCTTCGCCATGTCCTGGGTGTTCAACTTCAGCCCCACAAATCCGAGCGCCACTCCCTCAGCGGAGACGTTCCAGTCCACATCGCTAATGCCCAGCGGCGTGAACAGGTACTGCTTGGCGAAGGTCAGGGTATCCATCCCGGTTGACTTGGCGAGAATCGAGGAGAGCGAAAGGGGTTGATCTGGCAGTAGCGAAAGGTGCTAGCCGGGAGCATCCGCCATCGGCCGACCGAGGCCAAAAGCGGTGGCGTCGGGTCTGGTGAGGAGGTCGCCTGCCGGATCAGTAATTGCATGGCCCGAAAACTGGCAGCGTGTCTCCCGGAATTGTTTGGTTGATCAACCTCCTCAGCGTCCTTTTCGGTTCAAAGCAGGATACCAGATTGTCGCAGGCAGCGGACGATCCCCTTTCGCATCCAGGATCACAAAATCGCGCGTACCGCACCCAGTAGGGGCCATGTTGAGCGTAAGTCGGCGCATCCGGTCGCAGCGCCGACCGGCTCAGGCGTCGGTGTGTCCTGCGCTATCACGGGTGCTGCGAGTAACAGCAGCAGACCGAAAATGATGAGAAATCCAACAAAGCGTTTCATGATTGAGGTTCCTTTCGGGTTAAAGCAATCTACTTAATGAAAGGGCACGATAGATTTGACGGTCCTAGAGTGCTCATTCCAAAATATTTTCATTTTCTATCGGAGCAGCCCCAGACAGAGGCTCGGCGATGTTCCCGCCTTTTGCTCGATTTCAGCATAGCTGTCAAGTCGGCAGTTGTCGTCTAACTTTGGTTGACAAACGGGGTTTACGAACGATCAGGATTGCGGGCTAAATGAGGTTGAGGGAATGGGCGCGCGAAGCGGCCTGGATACGACTTTCAACGTCGAGCTTCTGATAGATGCGGTGAGTGTAGGTCTTGACAGTGCCGACCGTCACACTCAGCGCCTGCGCAATCTGACGATTGGAAGCGCCTGCGGCGAGCAGGCACAGCACCTCACGTTCACGAACGGTGAGCGGCTCGTCCAAAGGTTGTTGGGTGACGACGGTTGTCTGCTTCGCCTCTTCCGTCGAAGAAACGTCCTCAAGCGCGTAAGCGACCACTTGCTCGCTCGTCATGGCTTTTCCCTCGGTCCAGGCCGCTGCAAAAGCTGCCTCGCCGAGCTGAGTGCGGAGAGCAGGGACATCGCACTCAACTTCGCCGCCCAGTGGCAGCATACAATGCCTGCTTTCCGTCAACGCCGCCGCTGCTCCAAGTAGCCTCGCTGCCCGCACTGGCCTTCCTTGTAATTCCGCCAACTCCGCGAAGCCAACCAGATCGTTGGCGATATAGAGGTTGTTGACCCCCATCTCCCGGAACATTGCCAAGCTGTCCGCATAACTAGTATGAGCGCGCTCGTAGTTTCCCTGGGTCCGTGCTACTTGTCCCCGAAAGAAGAGCGCTTGGGCGACGAGGGACTTATCCCCTATGTCTTGGGCCAGGGATAAGCTCTCTTCGACCAAAGGTAAGGTTTGTTCAGGATCGTGGTTCTGAAACCACGATCCCCTCGCCAGAATACCGAGTGCCCAGGCGGCTGCATTCTTATCTTTCGCTTCGCGGGCCAAAGTGAGCGCCTCCTCAGCCAACATTCTCGCCCAGGCATAATTGCCCTGAGTGCCCAGAAGCGCGGCCAGTCGCCTGAGCATGTGACTGATACCAAATCCATCGCCGATTTCTCGGAACAGCGCCAGGGCCTCTTCAAGTCGCGCCTGGCTGAGCGGGTCATAGCACTCTGCATCGAAGGGGAGATTGCCGAGATTGCCCAGCGCCCAGGCAATACTCGATTTGTCCCCCGATTCACGCGCAAGTCGCAGAACTCTCCTCACAGTACGTTCTGCCAAGATCATCATTTCCAAGACCCCCTGCCAGCGATCCCGCGAACTCGCAGCGCTTTCGCTCGCGTGGCGGCAGGAACATCGCTGGTTATCGCTAACAGCTTTTCCAGCCATTCGACCCCCTCGCGATGATAAGCGCGATGCTCCCAGAAGAATCCTAACGCACCCGCCAGGCGCAAGCCCGCTTCAGCTTCTTTGTCTCGCAGTGTCCACGCCAGCGCTGCCCGGAGGTTATCGTGCTCCACCTCCAGCCGGTCAAACCACGCCTCCTTTTGAGAGCCATACAGATGGGCTTCGGCTTTGTCGGCCAGATTTGCATAAAATTCCAGATGGCGAAGATTTATCACTGCCGCCAACTCACCGAGTTCCGAGAGTTTGTCCGCAGCGAATTGTCGCAAGAGCTCGTGCAAATCATAACGAGCTGAAGTGCTCAGCCGTATCAGTGACTTATCTCCTAAGCTCGCCAGCATCGTCAGCGACGCTCTGGCAACTGCCTCAGCAGCCTCAAGGTCAAAACCGCCGCGGAAGACCGTGAGTTTCATCAGGATCGCCTGTTCATCCGCAGAGAGCAGCCGCCACGACTGCTCGAACATCGCGCGCAGGCTGCGGTGGCGTTCGGGCACATTCCGCAGCGGCGTCGCCAGAAAGTCCAGGCTGCTCTCCATATGCGCGGCGATCTGCTGGCAGGTCATCGCTCGTAACCAGCTTGCTGCCAGCTCCAAACCGAGCGGCATCCCCTCGACCCGCTGACAGATGGTCTTAACCGCCTCCGCCTGAGCGTAGAGCGCGAACTTCGTCTGTACCTGTCGCGCTCGCTCGACAAACAGTTCTACGGCGCTGTAGCTTTCCAACGGGTCGGTCGCTTCTTTCGTTGGTAAGGCCAATCCCTCGATGGTGAGTGCCCATTCTTCCTGCACGTTCAGCCGCTCGCGCGAGGTGACGAGCAGTTTCACGCCAGGTGCTGCCTGGAGCACCTCGATCAGCAGATCGACCCCGGCCAGCAGATGCTCGAAGTTATCCAGCAGCAGCAGCATCTGCTTGTTGCGCAAATAATGGATCATCCATTCACGAAGGTTTTCAGCCCCATTAGAGGAAGCTGGCAATGCGCTGGCGATGGCGGCGGCGATCAAGCCGGAAGAGCCGACTCCCGTCAAGGGCACGAAGTAGATGCCATCGGCAAAATAGGCCATCTGGTCAACGGCGGCTTGGAGGGCAAGTCGTGTTTTCCCGATCCCGCCGGGGCCCACAATCGTCAGGAGACGGCAGTGTGGGTCGGCGAGCAAATCTTTAATGCTGGCAAGTTCTTCACCGCGCCCCACAAACGAGGTTGTCGGCGTGGGCAAATGTGTGGTCAGAACTGGAAATTCCTCGTGACTCATGCGGTTCATCCAGCATGTTCAATGCCAAAAGAAATTACCCCCCGAATTAATTATAGGATCATTTTGAAGTCGACGTGCCGGAAATGACGGGAGTATATATCCGATATCGCGGTCGGCGAGGCACCGACCCGTTTTATATGATGGCAGGTGATTGCCCGATAAAACATTAGCCAGAGACTTTTCAACACGTCCGGATATTGAGTTCAGTAGCGGCGTCCAATCACTTATTCTCCGGTCGCTGGCGAAACAATGGAACACAGGCAACTGCAATACTACCATGCGCTGCAAACCCACTACGACCGAGTACATCATGTATTCCGATTAGATAAGGCTGCATTCTCGCATACAACCCTCTGATCTAGCGCTGAAGACGTGTTATCCTCTAGTCCTCAGGTCTGTCACAGGACGAACCTAGTGTTCTTCGCATAACGGAACAAGACGATGAGCAACGAAACGCATCTCGACGACCGCGAGCTGACCGCCCAGCATGTTGCTGAGTTAGAGAATACCAATGCGCTGATCAACTTCTTTGCGTGGCTCGGGTACGACGCGAGCGATACGCGGGCGATGGATGCTCTGGCGCTGGGCTTGGACAGCGAAGAACTCCGCTACGCAATACGGCGTATTCACAAGATCGGCGCCGATCCGGAAGACGGCGAGGTGGAAATCTACCTGTTCGAGGTGCGCTCGGTGACGATGGCGCTGACGCAGACGGCTCGTGCGGCGCTTCCGGCAGCGCGGCGGGACGTTCCTGCTGATCCTGACCAGCGACTACGACACGCTTGACTTTGTGCTGCTGAAACGCGAAGTCACCGAAGGAACCAGCCCGACCAGCAGCTTGAGAACGGTTTCCCGACCCCGTATTTTGACGGTTGACCGACGCAATCCCGGCGTCGTGGCGCTGCGGGTGCTGAAGCGCTTCACGTTCACCGAGATCGACGGGTACGCGCAGGCGGACAAGCTCAGTTCGGC
Organism: uncultured Chloroflexia bacterium; assembly: GCA_963814185.1. Taxonomy (GTDB): domain Bacteria; phylum Chloroflexota; class Anaerolineae; order Aggregatilineales; family Phototrophicaceae; genus Flexifilum. Next base: position 14,711 of record CAWFCF010000007.1, read on the forward strand.
GTTCAATATTGCCGAGTGGAGCGAGCCGAACTTCAATAACCGGGCGCTGTTCTCGGACTACTACCTGAATGACCGGCTGACCGACCCGAAGCTGACGCCTGCGTGGGGCGAGGACGTGCGCCCGGTCGGGCGAGGAGGCGGCGAAGCTGATGGCGAAGCCCGCGAGCAATTCGGCGGCAAGCCGGAAGCAGTTACGCGAGCGCGAGCTGATTGAGCCGCTGTTTGAGGCGCTGGGGCTGCGATTTGAGCGTGTCGAAAAGTGCCGCATCGACAGCTAGCAGCCGGATTACCGCCTATACGACCCGGCACAACCGGATCACCCGATTGCGCTGGCGCTGACTTACGTCTGGAATCGCAATCTGGACGACGCCGACCCGCAGCGCGACACAGAAACGGGCAGCGAAATCCCCGGCGCGCTGGTGGTGAGCCTGCTGCAAAGCGCCGAAGCGCCGTGGGTGATGGTGACCAACGGCAAGCTGTGGCGGCTGTATTCCAGCACGGCGAGCAACAAGGCGACCAACTACTACGAGATCGATCTGGAAGAGGCGCTGTTCGCCCCGGAGCGGGATCGGGTGGCGGCGCTCAAATACTGGTGGCTGTTCTTCCGGCGGGAAGCCTTCACCGGATTTCTGGACAAGGTGCTGAGCGAATCCGCCGACTACGCCAAGACCATCGGCGGGCGGCTGAAAGACCGGGTGTTCGAGAGCATCTTCCCGCACTTCAGCGAGGGGTTCATCGCTACCATGCGGGCGCAGGGCGTGCCGGAAAGCGAGATCGACCTCGACGCGACCTTCAACGCGACGCTGACGTTCCTGTACCGGCTGATGTTCGTGCTGTACGCGGAAAGCCTCGAACTGCTGCCAGTCAAAGAAGAACGCGGCTACGGCGGGGTGAGCCTGAAGCGGATCAAGGACGAGATCGCCCAAGCGGGCGGCGGGATCGAAGATCACTCCCCTACCCTACTGCGCGCGCACTACAGCCACCAATCGACCGACCTGTACGAGCGGCTGCAACGGCTGTTCCACGCCATCGACAAGGGCGAGGATGCGCTCAATCTGCCGACTTACAACGGCGGCTTGTTCAGCGCGGAGAACGACAGCGGTAGGTTCCTAGAACGCTACGCCATCCCCGACGACTGCCTGGCGCTGGGGCTGGATCGGCTGGCGCGGGACGTGGACGAGCGGCGCGGCGGGCTGGTGATGATCGACTTCAAGAGCCTCGGCGTGCGGCATCTGGGCAGCATCTACGAGGGGCTGCTGGAGTTCAAGCTGCGGATCGCCGATCAGCCGCTGGCGGTGATCAAGGACGGCAAGCGCGAGGTGTACCTCAGCCCGAAAGAGGCCAAAGGCAAGCGCGTGATCGCCACGATCCAGAAAGGCGACGCGTACCTCGAAGGCAGCAACAACGAGCGCAAGGCGACGGGCAGCTACTACACGCCGGACTACATCGTCAAGTACATCGTCGAGCATACGGTCGGTCCGGTGCTGGAAGCGAAATTCGAGGCGCTGACGCCGCGCCTGCGGGAGGCGCAGCGGAAGTACCGCAAGCAGCGCGATTACGCCCGACGCCAGAAGGGCGAGAACCCGGAGAAATTCTGGAACAGCGAGGCGATGCAGCGGCTGGCGGACGACTGCCTCGACGTGCGGGTGCTCGACCCGGCGATGGGCAGCGGGCATTTTCTGGTGGAAGTGGTCGATTTCGTCAGCAACCGGCTGATCGACTTCCTGAACGGGTGGACGGAGAACCCGGTGTGGGCGCTGCTGGAACAGACGCGGACGGACATCCTGGCCGAGATCGAGCGGCAGCACGTCAGCATCGACGCGGACAGGCTGACGCGGGTGGCGCTGCTGAAGCGCGCGGTGCTGAAGCGCTGCGTCTACGGGGTTGACCTGAACGCGATGGCGGTGGAACTGGCGAAAGTGTCGCTGTGGCTGGACGCCTTCACGCTGGGCGCGCCGCTGAGCTTCCTCGACCATCACCTGAAATGGGGTAACTCGCTGATCGGGGCGCGGATTGGCGAGGTGACGGCGGCGCTGGAAGGCGCGCAGACGCTGTTCTCGCAGAACAAGTTCGCGGGGGTGATGCTGGCAACCGACCTGATGCAGCAGGTCAGCTATTTGAGCGATAACACGGTGGCGCAGGTGCGGGCGAGCCAAGACGCCTACCGCAACGCCCGCGACCACCTCGCGCCGTACAAGCGGGTGCTGGACGTGTACACGTCGCGCTGGTTCGGCAACACGCCGAGCAAGGGCAAGCGGGGCGCGGGCGAGTTCGACCCGACGATTGAGTTTTTGCGGCGCGACGACACGCAGGACTGGCTGGAAGACCCGTACAACCCGAAGCACCGCCTGCCCGCCGACGACTACATGAAAGCCGGGCTGGTGGCGAAAACGGCGCTGCAAGCTGCCGAGGAGAAGTGCTTCTTCCACTGGGAATTGGAGTTCCCGGAGGTGTTCTTCGCGCCGTCCACGCCGGGCGGACAGGACGTGCAGCTACGCGAGGACGGCGGCTTCGATGCGGTGGTGGGAAATCCGCCGTATGTACGCAAAGCGGAACCAAGATTAGAATCACTGCACAAACTTTGACGGCGCTCAATTCAAGCGGATTTGTTTGTATTACTTACTGGGACTTAATGTCAAGCATACAAATCCAAGTGGTTTCGGTTCATTTATCACGCCGTCAGCATGGCTAACAGGGAGAGCTAATATACCGCAATCTCTCCGCGATACTGATATTTGACAGACGGTCGTGTGCATCAAATCATCGTTCTTCCTTACGATGTGTTTTCCCGATGCCGATATAGACACGTAATCGCAATCATTGAGCAATATTCCCTTATCAGCTGACATATTCGATACGAGACGCGACACATGGGTAAGCACGAGATCGATAAGGAAGAACTGATTCGATCACAAGAATTGATACGAACGAGTATTTCGGGCTTGGAGAACCGAGGTTCAACATTACGTTTCTGCTAAATCCACAAGCCCTAGAACTTGCGTCGTTTCTATCGTCTGGACGATTGACCGCAAACTTGGAAGAAATAACTACGAAATAAGCAACGTGGATGTTCAACCTTATGGGCGGCAAAAGACATACAGAGTCGACAAATCAGCAAGATTTCCTAAGAGTAAAATACGTAATGGCCTGAGCATACATTCGATAAAGTTTATTATCCAGAACTCTTGGGGGAGGAATATTCATCGTTACGAATCTATCCTGAGAAACAGTTTTACTCGAATATACTGACGGACTTGCCAGAAGGAACCGTGAAAGAAGTAATGTTTAACGGCAATCGGGTAGTTCTGCGTAGATTACTCAATCGACAGAGAGACAATCAATGAAAGTGCTGTCACAGATGAGCGCTTTAATTACAACTCGACAACATCATCAATATGCTGATACTTTGGACGATCAAAATACAACCTGCGTTTGTGTCGGCATTACTCAATTCCTGCTGTTTCTCGCATGGCTATACACGAATCAATCAACCATGTCTGTGAAAGCACGAATATTCCCTCAAATAAACATTATCTGAAGTTGGCTATCTGCCTATTCCGGCATATCGAATTCACCACGCCCACCGACGAGCGCGAGCGGCTAGTCAAGCGGCTGGTCAGCCTGTACGACTCCGGCGACGACGCGGAACTTTTGAGCGGGGTACAAGCGGTACTCGATGCAAAGCAGACCGACGTGATCCACGACCTGCTGGCGCATCTGGCGCAGCAGATGATCGACCTCAACCAGCAAAAGCAGGCGGAAACGCGGCGCTGGCTCGGCTGGCTGGAAGTCGGAAGTGAAAATCGCGCCGGACAAGAACGGCAAAACCGGGATCGACGCGCTGTCGGGCAAGACGACGATTCAGGGGCTATCTGGGCGATTACCAGAAGGGCGAAGGCGAAACCCCGTTCGAGGACGTCTACGGCGTGCTGCTCAAGAACAAGGGGCAGCTAGGGGTCACGCCCGCGTCGGTCAAGGGCGAGGTCGAGCGCGAGTACGAGGCGTCGCTGGCGGCGCTCACGCCGATCAAGGCGCAGCTCGCGCGCACCGACCGGCTGATCGACCAGATCGTGTACAAGCTGTACGGGCTGACGGACGAGGAGATCGCGATTGTCGAGGGACGAGGCGAGGCGATCGCCGTGACGCCGATCAAGTTCTACACCGACGTTCACATCGCCAGAGAAGCGGTCGCTCAGCTTCGCAATAAGGGCGTGGACATCCTTCACTGCGGCGAAGTCGGCATGTCCGATGCAGACGACATCGACCATCTGTTGTATGCTGTTAAGGACGGTCGCGTGATGGTGAGCTGCGATGACGACTTCGTGCGCCTTCACGCTCAGTGGCAAGCCGCCGGACGCGAACACGCGGGCATCGTCTACTTTCGCATGAAGGATCAGTGCCAGTCGATCAGCGTGGTCGTGCGCGAACTGCTGTTCCTGCACGAAGCAGCGGATTACGAGACCGATTTGTACAATCAGGTTTGGAGGGCGCAGCCATGAGCGACGCCGTGATTATCCCGATCAACAGCATCGAGCGGAAGCCGAATTCCGATCAATACCGGGTCGTCGGCAAAGGCGTCACCGTCGAGTTTCTCTCGCGGCTGATCGACGATCCCGCGTGGACGGTCGAGCGGATTTGCGCCAATTACGGGCTGACTCCGGCTGAGGTTCACGCGGCGTGGGCGTTCTACTACGATCATCAGGAAGAAATCGACCGTCACGTGGATGAAGCAGCAGCGCAGCAGATCGCGGCGGCAGAGGGCGATTCGGCGCGTCGTGAGCGCGTTCAGGCGCGCTATGAAGCGAAAACCGGACTGCCCTACCCTCCTGCGGAGGACTCGATGAAATGAATGAGCGCGCGTTACTGGATGAGGCGCTGGCGCTGGCGCTTAAGCTCACGCCCAAGCAGCGTATCCGGCTGATCGAACAGGTCGCGTCATCGGTGGAACGGGAGATCGATGCGCCGCCGGAGGAAGCTCCGAGTGAACCCTGGGGAGAAGCGCTGGTGAAGCTGATCCAGTCGTTGGATATGGGCGACTGGGAAGCCATCGAGATGGAAACTCCAGCGGAATGGCTCAAAGAATTGAGGCGTGAAGACGAAGAACGGTTGAAACCCTATTGGAATGGGGAAAAATGACGGTTGGCATCGTGGACAGCACCGTCGTCATTCACCTGTTTCGCAGCTATCCCCCGGCAATGGGCTGGGCGAATGCGGTGACTGTTCGCCTCGATGTCCCGTCGATCACGTGGCTGGAAGTCATGTTTGGCGCGCCGAGCAAAGCCGGGCAAGCCAGAGCCAAAATCATCTTGAGCAGGTTCACGACCCTTTTCCTGAACGACGACGATCAAGCCTGGGCAATGGAACAGATGGAACAGCACCGGCTCAGCCGGGGTGTGGGTATCCATGACTGCTTGATCGCGTCGGCTGCCTATCGCTTACAGGTGCCGGTGTACACGGACAACCAGAAAGACTTCCTCAAAATCCTGCCGCCCAATCTGGTCGTCAAACCGTATTAGCTTATGCGAATTCCCTACGTCATCGACAACATTGAGCATCAGCTTGGCGGCATCCTCGATGGGCTGCTGCGCTCCGGTTCCGTCGATGGGATGGACATCGCCACCGCCTATTTCAGCATTCGCGGCTATCAACAGCTTCGCCAGTCGCTCCCCACGATCCGCAAGCTGCGGCTGCTGCTGGGCGATGAACCCACCTCCGCCGAGGACATCGGCACCCGCCCCGACTTCGCGCGCTTATCTGCGGCGGGAACTCAATGCCGAACCGCTCACGCTCGAAACTCAGCTTCTGGTCGAGGAGTTGATCCGCTTTCTGCGGCGCGACGAAGTTGAGGTGCGGCTGTACCTCGGTCACGATCCCAACTCGAAGGGCAGGAAACGGTTTCTGCACGCCAAGTGTTATTTGTTCTACAGTGGCAGCGATCAAGGCGTGCTCTTCGACCACTTCAACCCGCTGGTGGGCATTGTCGGCAGCAGCAACTTCACCGGACCGGGTCTGACCACCAACCGCGAACTCAACCTCGTCCACAAAACGCTGTTGGATGAGGACGAAATCGACGATTCGCTCGCTCGGAGTGAAGTCGCCCATCACAGCGGCGATCTTAGCGCTAGAAGTTCCCATTCCCACCGATGCCCAGCGATTGCTTAAGAGCGAGGTGGGCGCGCGGGCGATCATCGACCTCGCCACCTGGTATAACGCGCAGTGGCAGCTTGCGGTCGATTACAAAGACCGATTGATCGAGCTGCTTGAGAATTCCAAGTTCGGCGGGCGCGAATACACGCCCTTCGAGATTTACATGAAGGCGCTCTACGAATACTTCCGCGATGACCTCGACTCGGATTTTGGCGACTCCCCTACCCGTTCGGCGGTGGAGCTGGCGGAGTTTCAGGAGGATGCGGTCAAGAAGGCGCGGCGAATATTGGCGCGCTATGACGGCGTGATCATCGGCGACTCAGTGGGATTAGGCAAAACGTGGATCGGCAAGAAACTGCTCGAAGACCGCGCGTATCATCTACGTCAGAAAGCGCTGGTGATCTGCCCGGCATCGCTGAAGCCGATGTGGGAGAATGAGCTGGCGTCGGCGACCATCTCCGCTCGAGTTTTGACGCAAGAACGACTGGGGCAGAAGAATTTCGAAGTCCGCGACCTGCGAGACGTGGACATCATCCTGATCGACGAAGCCCACAACTTCCGCAACCGCCGCACCCAGCGCTATCAGAACCTCGAAAGCCTGATCGCCGCCAATGGGCGACGTGGGCGTGACGGTGGGCGGAAGAAGGTGATCCTGCTCACGGCGACGCCGATTAACAATAACATCTTTGACCTGTACAACCAGATCAACCTCTTCACCGGCAATGACCGCACCTACTTCACCGCCGCCGGGATCACCGACCTGTACAACTACTTCCTAGCGGCGCGCCGATCGTCGGTTGAGGAAGGCAGCATCCGCATCTTCAACTTGCTTGAGGAGGTCGTGATTCGGCGCACGCGCCAGTTCATCAAGAAGGCGTATCCTGATGCCACGATACACGGCAAGCGGGTCACCTGGCCCGAACGCCGTCTGCGTACCGTTGAATATGACCTACAAGCCACCTATGAGGGCTTCTATGCCGAGATCGTGCGCCGCATCGACGGGTTACATCTAGCTCAATACAATCTCGAGAAATATAAGAAAAAGACCGGTGACCAGAACGACTGGGAGCTCGGTCGCCAGGAAGCCTGGTCGGTATTTTCAAGAGCCGCTACCTGAAACGGCTGGAGTCGAGCATTGATGCGTTTCGCATCTCGATCCGGCGCGCGCTGGAATTCGTCAAAACCTTCAGCGAATATGTCCAAGAGGACATCATCCTAGACTCCGCCTCCTTCCAACATGCGCTGCGCGCGCTCGAGAGCGATGACGAGGATATGGACGATGTCATACCGATCGCGCGCGCTGAGGAAATTGACGCCGCTGCTGAAGCCCGCGAGATCATCGATGCCCTGCCCCGCTTGGATTCGACACTCTACGATCGCCGTAAGCTGCACCGCGCGCTGTCCGATGACGTGGACGCCCTGACCCAAATCTGGGACGACATTCGGCGAATCACGATTCAGCAGGACGCCAAACTCCAGCAGCTTAAACAGCTTCTGCAAAACGAACTATGCGGGCAGAAAGTGCTGGTTTTCACTTACTACAAGGACACGTCTCGCTACCTGTATCGCGCGCTCACGGCAGGCGAGAATTCCGACTGGCGTGCAGCGGCAGGCAACCCACATATCCGTCGGATTGACAGCAGCGTCAAGACCCCGGACCGGCTGCGCCTGATCGAAGCTTTTGCCCCTGAAGCCAGCGGCTGTCCGGAGACCAAGGGCACGGCTCAGGAAATCGACCTTCTCATCGCTACCGATGTGCTCTCCGAAGGACAGAACCTCCAGGACTGCGGCTATCTGATCAATTACGATCTGCACTGGAATCCGACCCGGATGGTGCAGCGCGCCGGTCGCATTGACCGCTTAGGCTCATCCTTCAGCGCGCTGAGCATTTTCAACCTGTTCCCTGAGCGCGAGTTGGAGGAGCTTCTCGGACTGGTCAAGAGCCTGACCGCCAAGATCGACACGATTAACCAGACCGGCTTCCTCGACGCAAGTGTGCTGGGTGAAGTCGTCACCCCGCGCGACTTCAACACGCTGAAGCGCATCGCTGACGAAGATAATACGGTCATTGAGGAGCAGGAGAACTTCTTGGAACTCGCGAGTGGTGAAGCTCTGCTCGCTCAGTTACAGAAAGTGCTGGCGACCGGAGCCCGCGAGTGGTTGACTGATCTGGACGATGGTATTCATTCCGGACTGGATGGGCGCGGCGCGCGAGGGGTGTTCTTTTATTTCGCTGCCCCCTACCCCGAAGGTGAAGGGCGGCAGCATTTTTGGCGTTACTACGACTTCAACCGGCGCGAAATTATGGATAATCGCTATCAAATCATGCAGCTTATCGCGTGCGGACCCGAAACCCCGCGCTTCCCACCCCCTTACAGTGAAGTGGACATCTTCGATGTTCAGGAACGCATCATTGACCACATTCTCAAGGGCGTTGAACGGCAGCAAGCGGTCGCGAGCGCGCCGAAGGTCGTCAGCGAAGAGCAACTGACTATTCGAGAGATTCTGCAACCATATCTCAACCACCCCGACTTCGACCGACAGCAGATGCGTCAAACCCTCAATTTCCTGAAGCAGCCGATGGAGAATGTCTACGTCACTCGTCTGCGGGAAGCACTGAGAGCCTACAAGCACGATCAAGATGCAGTTCGCTTGACGGCAGTGGTTCAGGGGTTGCAGGACGAGAAAGGTTTTGTCGAAGAGGACGCAAAAGTCGTTCGCACGTTCACGCGGGAGGATTTGAAGCTCATCTGCTTTGAGTACATTTGGGGGTGAACGTGCCGACTAGGAACGATTATCTTGCGATCGTAGGCTTATGTCTTTGAATCGGTTTTTCCGCTGACAAAGAGTCAGGCTTTGGCTCCAAAAACTCCGCCCTCCCCTACTCTTTCGGCTTGAGCCGGCCGCTTTCATAGAGTTCGAGCAGCGTCTCAGCGCGGTGTAGATGCCTGAGCAGCTCGTCGCGGTCGGCGCGCTCAGCTTTTCGCTCAGCATCCAGGCGCTCGATCTGCTCGCGCAACAACTCGATTTCGCGCTGCATGATCCCTTTTTCGGCATTCGCTGTGATCAGCGCGCCCGGTGAGGCTACTAAGCTCTTCGCATCCTCGTCGAGCGCTGGCAGTCGCTCCCAGTTATTGCTCTTGAGGCTTTGCAGGGTAACGTCAATATCTTCGGCGCTGCTGTTCTCTGCCCGCATATCACGGATCAGCTTCAAGACCCGAACGTCATGCTCGGCAAAGTCGCGGTGACGATGCCCACCTCCCGCACCACCCGGACTCAAGAACTCGGCATATTCGCCAGCATACTTTCTGACCGTGGATTCGGCAATTCCTAGAGCGGCTGCAACTGCGGATGGTTTCATGGCGGAGACATCCTGACCAAGTGATACAGTAGCGCGATAGCGTTTATTATATCATAACTTGTGTTGAAAAACGCTAATTTGATATATAATCGATTTTACATAGCATAAAATGCCATTGGCACTATATGCCAAGAGGGGAATGAAGAGACATGGTACGTCATCGGCAAATGGTGAAATTCTGGCTCGACGTGTCCCACGTCGATCAGCAGTGGATTGCCGAAGTGGTTGAAGAGCTGCGCAAACGGCGTCAACTGGCACGCACGATCCGCGAAGGCATCTCGCTGGTGGTCACGCTACGGCAGGGTGACTTCAGTGTGCTGGACGATTTGTTTCCCTTCGTGCGCGAGGCAACCCGAACATCGTCAACGACACAGCCGGGCGAGCAGTTCAACGCAATCCTGCGTGAACTCAACGAGCTGAAAGCGCAGCAGGGTAGGGCACTTCCAGCGCCCTCGAGCGGACAGCATCTCTCCACCATACAGGCAGCCAGTTCACCGGGCAAAGCCAGCGCCGACACCATTGCATCAAACTTTATCAACTCGATGAAGGGACTCGCCAGCGGCTTCTTTGACTGAGCGGGCGCGAGAGGAGCAACCCACATGACCCCCATTTTGGACGAGAACTTTATCAGCAGCGATGCCGGGAACGGCTGGGCAGCCTGCTACCGACTGGTCGGCGGCAAACTCAAGTCGCACGGCATCCCGCACGCCCGCGCTCGCGTCACTGGCGCGCAAGCTGAACGCCGACCTCGGCAGTCAGAATATCGCCGAGTACGCCGATTTCATGGGGCAGCGCTACGGCTACGGGGACGGCATCTGGAACCTGACCGACGCCCCGATTGACCTGCACCAGAACACCGCTCGCCGCTACGGCGGCAACATGCACCTGTTCCTGATGCTGGTCAACATCGCCTGCCTGAACGTCAAGAGCGGCAGTGACCTCACCCTGATCGTGCCCGCGCCGCCCGGACTGCTCAACGAGGTCGCGCCGCAGATCAAGAAGTCGATCCTCGCGGGGGAGAGCGGCAAGCACGACGGCGTTTGGCACCTCCAGCTTCGGCGCGATAAGAAGCCGCGCGAGTATCGCATCCTGCGCGTGATCGTGGTGCCGGAGGGGGCAGGGGCATTCGCCGCTTACCGCTTCGACCGCAGCGGCGATCCGGTCGAGCTGCTGGACCAGTCCGGCGCGGACTTGCTCGCCGGGCGGGTGGCGGTGCTGGATTTGGGCGCAGGCACCGGCGACACTTATCAAATCTTCGACGGCAACCTCAATCCCGACGCCATCGCCCACGCCACCGACGATCGGGCAGGGGTGATCCACAACCTGCTCAAGCCCATCCTCGCGGAAGTCATGCAGACCGTCCCCGGCGCGACCCACCTCACCACCGCGCACATCGACAGCTACCTGCGCCGCTACGTCGCCAGTCCTTCGGAGGAAAATGCAACCCTCCGGGTGTCGGGCAAGAACGTCAGCATCGAGCAAGCGATCCTGTCCACCTGCGAGCGCTATGCCGAGTGGGTCGCCGCCAACAAGCTCGATCCGCTGTGGGCATCGGGAACCGACGCCATCGTCGAAGCGGGCGGGGGCTGGCTCTACGTCGAAAGCTGGATTCGCCAGTGGTATCCCGACCGGCTGCTGCTGACGCCCTCGATGTTCCCGCACACCCGCAACATCGCGCTGTTCGACCTCAACGGCGCCGGGCAGCTCTCGATGGCGGCTGCCGTGCTGAAGCTCCAGCAGGTCTGACGTGAAGAAGTCGCAATCTCAAGCAGCGCTTGGACGACCTGCGCCAGGAGCCGGAACCGCCCGTCGAAATCGCGCTCACGCTGGACGCGGAGCTGTATCAGACCTTGAAGCAGTTGGCGCGCCAGCATCGGCAGTCGCTCGAAGCCTATCTGCTGCGGGTGCTGAGACAGCACGCGGAGGCAGCCGGGTAGGGGAGATCAAACGGCTTGCTTAGATCGCCGTGATCCGGGTATAGTTGAAGCACTGACGAAGTCGGTGAATCATCGATCACCGGTTCGTCAGCGCCGTTCTCGCCCTTCTTTCCCAAAGAAAAGCACCCGACGGCAGTCCGGTGCTTTTTTTTTCAGGAGAATGCGATGTAATCGAGGGATGTGCAGCGGTGTCGCAAGCGGACACCCACACTGTGCAGTACCCTTAAAACGCGAAAAGAGACTTCCCTCGCCGCCAAGCAAATGAAGTCTCCCACGCCCATACAGGTCTCAGATATATGCCCGCAGGGGCGAGAAAGACCGCCCTCAGGCTTTTGTTACTCTCAATGGTAGCCCAAGTCCTGAGATTGGCAAGCCCCTGCGGTTAGAGTTTGATTTGTTTTCCGTTCCATCCCTGTGTGGCATAAGGGTGCTCAATCGCATCGGGCTGGTCGGAGCCAGCACCGTCTCTGAGCGTCGATCTTTCTCTACCCGAAGGATGCTGTTATGGCACTTCCACAACCAAGTTTCCGCAAGCACGTGTTCGCGCTGCTGGGCGAAAGCTACGGCGACAAGACGCTGGTCTTGTGCCCGACCGCCTTTGTCCGCCTGTTCAACGGCGACCACCATGCCGCCATCCTGCTCAGCCAAATCCTCTACTGGTCGGAGCGTACCCAGGACCCCGAGGGCTGGTTCTACAAGTCCTACGCCGACTGGCGCGCCGAAACCGGGCTGAGCGAGGCGCAGGTGCGGCGGATCGTCAACGGCGATCCCCGCGTCCATTCGCCGCAGCTTACGCTGCGACAGTTGGGGATCGAGACCGTGCTCAAGAAGGTCAGCCGCACCGGCGCGCCCACGCTCCACTACCGCCTCAACCAGACCCAGTTTCTTGGCGGTGCTTGAGCGGCGGCTGGGGCAGGGCGATCCTGCGCAATGTGCAGGATCGATCCTCAACATTGCGCAGGATGAACCCTGCGCAGAGTCGGGAATGAATACCGCGCAATGCGCGCCCTCTTCTGATCAAGACTCAAAGATTACATCCAAAGAGGCAGCTATCAGAAGATCGATCTCATCCGATCCCGCCCACCAGCCGGACGAGGATTCCGATCTCGAAATTTTCTTTGCCTTTGAGGATCGCTTTGGTCATTTAAAGACCAGCCTCCAGGCGCCGCTGCGCCAGCAGCTTGCCCGGCTGGGGCCAGCAGTGTAGGGGAGGTGCTGGGACGCTGCGCCACCCGCGGACGCAGCTGGCACTACGTGCTCAAGGCGCTCGCCAATGAGCAGCCCCCAACCGAAGCGCAGACCGGACGCAGGATGTGGGCGGATATCGTCCATACCGGCGGGAAGACGAGCCGCTGCCGCCTTCATGCAGTCCAGAGACCGAGCCTGAGGCGCTCCCGTGAGCGAGCGGGTGCAGATGCGCTGGCAGACCTCCTCGGGATCCTATGCGGAACGGTGCAGGAGGCTTGGGAGGCTGCCTACCAGCAGCTCGAGCTGCAGCTGGATCCGGGCACCTTCAACTCGTGGCTGCGCGACGCGGTGCTGGTGGATTTCGAGCCGGAAACGGCGACCTTCGTGGTGGCGGTGCGCACGGCTCGTGCTGCGAGATGCTTCAAGGGCGGCTGCACCGGACCGTGCGGCGCATCCTGAGCGATGTGTATGGAGGCGCTGCCGAGATGCGCTGGCTGCTGCTAGAGGACTGGTTGGCGACGGGAATTTCCCGCGCCCACGTCGCCTGACGGGATGTGCGTGACTGATAACTGAAAACGGTGCGCGTGACGCCGGTAACGGGCAGGCTAGGTTGCGCATACTGCCCAGTCCCAGCCAACCGAAGGGGTGGTTTTCCTGCCCCGAAAACCCTTCCACTTTCAGCATCCATGTTGTATAATAAGTAGTGAATGGAAGTGACCCCCACAAACGAGAGCGAACCTCTACGGTTCGCTCGAACTGAAACGAATGGAAGAGACCCTTGCATACCCGATCACAAGGAACTGGGCCCATGGCAACCTCCCCCTCAACCCAATGAAAGACTAACTGCTCGTGGCATTGGTCAGCAAGCTGTGGCAATGCGCTGGCAGCCGGGCGAGAATGCGAATTCGTCTGGCTGGACCTACCCCGTCTGCGATTTCGCTGGTAGTGTAATTGCACAGCGCTGGAAAGCGTATGACAGCAACGCCAAACCCAAATACCGATGGCTCAATGGCACCAACGCACGGTACTACCATGCGGGTGCCGGACTGAAGTCGGCAATCGCGGCTGCGGGTGGCGTGCTCTATGTCGTCAATGGCGAACCAGCGGTGCTGACCTTCCATGCGGCTGGACTGTTCAATGTGCTCGCGTTCTTCGGCGAGGGCAACCTGCCGGACCGCCTGGTCAATGATCTCCAAGCGCTCGGCGTGCGGACGGTCCGCTATTATCCTGACAAAGACACGGCAGGACGCACAGCGGCGGTCAAACAGCGCGACGTGCTCGCCGACAGCGGCATTGGGTTCGACTGTCGAGCGCTACCGGACGAACTGCCGCCGAAAGCCGACACGAACGATTTGTGGCAGCTTCTCGGCTTCGACGCTGGAGCCTTCAGAGCTGCCCTGGACGCCGCGCCCGGGTACGACCTGCCCGCGCCGGTCCCCATGCCCGAACCCCAGCCGCATAAAGCAGCTCCACTTGGTGGCGTCGATGCTGTCGACTGGGACGCCCAGCGCACGTACTGGTGGACACAGGTCGTACTGCCTGCACTCGACCGCGCCGCGCCCCGGTACGACCTGCCCGCGCCGGTCCCCATGCCCGAACCCCAGCCGCATAAAGCAGCTCCACTTGGTGGCGTCGATGCTGTCGACTGGGACGCCCAGCGCACGTACTGGTGGACACAGGTCGTACTGCCTGCACTCAACCGCGCCGCGCCCGTGCTCAGAGGCTGGGGCAAATACCAATACCGGCGCTGTCCCCAATCCGGCACATGCCGACCAGCATCCTTCCTTCCGAAATCAGCACCGATAAGGTCGCGGATGGCTTGCCGGTCTGCAGTTGCGGCATCCAAGATGAACCTGATCCCCGTGGGTTGGTCGCTTCCTGGGTCGGGGTGCCAGACTTCGTGTCTTGGTGGAAAGCAGAGCGGGCGATGCTCTATCGCCCGTTGCGCCGCCCAACCTGCGAGCACGCACAGGCGGGTCCACAGGCGCTCGAACAACCGGGTATTAACTCGCTGCCAGCCGATGTACGTGTGAATCTGCGCTACATCAGCGAGCTGCCCCTGGATACCTTCACTCGACCGGGGTCTATCTGATCCACTCCGAACTCGCCACCGGCAAAACCGAACTGCTCAAGCAACTGGAAGGGCCTCTGGGGAAACAAGGTTCTGCTGGGGGTCGACCATCGCGTGTCACTAACTGCCGAGTTGTCTCGACGGCTGGAATGCGAAAGCCAAGTGGACCTCTACGCAGCGGATCAGCGGCTGCCCCTTGCCCTGATCACGACGCTTCCCAGCATCGTCAATCAAATTGACCCGCAATCGGGGTCTTTGCGAGCCATCGACATTCTGTTCATCGACGAGGTGGAGCAGGTGCTCAGCGCGCTTTTCTCCAGCACGATTGACAAGCATGAACGGCTCCGCATCTTCAATACACTGGTCGCAGTGATCAAACGTGCCAAGTATGTCATCTGTCTGGATGGGGACGCGAGCACGGTCGCCTACGACTTCCTCAAAAGCATCCGGGAAGACGTGACCGTGATCGTCAACGAGTACCGAAATACCGACCGGCCAATGAAGACCTACCCCAGCAAAGCCGCGCTGCAAACTGCACTCTACCAGACGCTTGAAACGGACAGCGGGGTCGTTGCAGTCGCCTGCAGCAGCGACAAGTTCGCAGCCAAACTCGCCCGGCAGTGCGGGCGGCGGGTCGGCACGGACCAGGTTCTGCTGGTCACAGGCGATAGGAAACACGATCCAGCAGTGCGCGCGTTTCTCAAAAACCCGGATGCCAACGCCTCCGGCTTTCGCGTGATCCTCTACACCTCGGCGATGGGCAGTGGCGTGGACATTTCGATGACTCGCGCGCCGCTGTGTTCGGATTCTTTGACCGCCCGCCGCTGACGGCCTGTGACATGCAGCAGATGCTCATGCGCTTCCGCAACGCGGAGCGATACCAGGTTTGGGTCGATCCGGTTGAACAAAGCCTGCAGACAGACGCGGAGCAGATTTACGAGCGCCTACTCGATGGGGAACGCGGCACCCAGAAAGTAGTTCAGTTTGATGAGGACGGAAACGACGTGATCAAGCAGTCACGGCTGCAGCTCGCCCGGCTCCAAGCCGCCGTGACCGCCCGCGAGAACCGGAGTAAGCGTGCCGTCCGCGCCCATTTCCTGGCACTCGCCGAGGAACGTTACACCGTCACCACGAGCAGCAGCGATGTTTCCTCGGAACAACACCAGCAGATCCGCGCTGAAATGAAGGCAGCAGGGGCCGAGATCGCACAGGAGCACGAGCAGCGTTTACTGGCTGCAGTTCCCGTATCAGACGAGACCTACAAACAGTACGCGGTACGAGGCGCGGTGACGCCCGAAATCGAGGCGGGGCATGTCCGCTTTCAAATCGAGGCGCTCTATGCCCAGGACATCACACCACAGACCGTTCGCGATTTCGACGACGGGAAAGGCGTTCACCGGCTCGAACTGTTTGAATCGCTCTACCAGCCGCAGCGGCAGTCGATTATCGACGACCGGTTGGAACTCGCAGACCATATCCCCATCGGCGATTTGAACCATGCGACCCAGAAGCGAAGGCTGCTGATCGAAGAATTTCGTCCGTTTATCGATGCCGACCACAGATTTTCACCCGATCTGTCGATGGATATCGGCACGATTAATCGGGTCATTGGCGCTTTTCGGGACGAACACGAAGCAGACATCCGCCTCTATTTCGGCTGGCGCGCGGACTACAGCCGCTCGCCGCTCGCCCTCCTGCGCTTCCTCGCCGGGGAAGTCGGTCTCAAGATTGAGGAAGTCGGCGCCGATCGGCAGCGCCTCTATCGCGAGCGCAAAGCCCTGCAAAGTCAGGGAATAAGCAGCGCCGAGGCGATTGCACGTCTGCCTGCGCCGCCGAAGCGCTATCGTCTGAATCGAGCGGTGCTGACCCAACAGGAGCAGTACGTCGCGCAGCGGCGCGACCGCGCGTTACAAGAATCCGTAGAAGATTATTCTCTACCTCTACGCACGAGGGTCGCTGCATGAACGCCCGCTATCGTTTCCATCCCGAGGAAGCGGACCAACGACGGTCCCTCTATGAACGGGTGCAGAGTGGGCTCGGTGGGAAGCAAGCAGTCGCTCAATGCCAGCGTCGCGGGCGCTCCACCGAAAGACGGGGTCTGTCCGGTGCCCGAGCGAACCGGTATCTTCCCGATCGGAGTACAAACTCGCGCGGAGCAAAACGCCAGTCGACGACCGCGCCGGTTTGGATTCAACCAGTGAGAAAGAAATCGCGACCCGCCGTTTGGTTTCGGGGCGGGTGGATTTCGAAAGGGCTTCAATAGCTCGCAAGCGCCCTCCGTAAAGTGAACCGGGGGGGTCTGTGTTCCACAGCGCTGCCCAGCCTTCAGCGCTTCACACCGCATGTCTTAAATCAGAGTAACAGATAAAATGACCGAAGCACTCATGTGCTTGAACAACCAGATCGTGGTCCCGAGGGTGGACGTAGCCCTCGAAGTGATGCGTATGGCGTGGATCTGCGATATGGCTCGCTATGGGCAAGCCAGCCTGACCGCCGTACAGGGCGACGTGGTGACCTATACCTTCGCCGAGGACCTCCACTGGTACGTGGGGGCGGGTGAGATCATGCGCTGGTCAGCGGCGGAGGGGACACGCATCGCTTACCGGTCCGCTGGGTAATGCCCCGGCAGGGCGGGTCGTTCTCTCGGCTCGGGCGCGCTGCGCTTGCCTTACCTTTTCCTCTTGGCTACCTTGGAGAGCTAGAGGCGGGAGGCTGCTTCGTCTCCTAACGCGCTGCTCGCCGCGGACCGCGAGCGGGTCGAGGCTGGTGAGCCGTCGTTTCTCACCGACCCGGACGCCGTTTGGGTCGTCGGACCCTGACCCCACCCATGCTCCCGGGTGGGACTTTCCTATTCCGCCGTGTCCTCCCCGCGCTGTAAGCGATAAGGACATCGTCTGAGTCGGCTCGCGCGCGCTGCGCTTGCCTTGCCGGTTTCCTCTTGCCAACCCGGTTCGAAGGCACGCTCCGGCGGTAGGGCGGGGCGAGAGCCATCCACGAAACCGATCACGACCCCCTCCCCGAAACCTGCCTCCTTCGGGTCGTTTTCTTCTCACCGGGGTTGCAAATCCTTGCATCCTCCGGCTCCTCACACGCCAGCCTGCACCGGGAGCGTTCGCCTAGTGGCGTGCCTCTTCGAGGGTCCAGACCGGGTCAATCCGCCTGTAACAGGCAACCGTCCCGTCCCACTGTTTCCTCCAGGAAGCCCGTTCCTCACACCGAGGACGGGCTTTTCTTTTAGTGAATTAGAGGTGGAGTCCGGAGGGACACCCATGAGTCTGGAAGAGAAACAGAAGGTCGTCGAGGGTCTGTACTATATCGACCGCAGCGGCGTGGTCTGGCGTCTGAGCCGCTCCGGCCGGGAGCGCGCCCAGCAGCTCCTGCAGGAGCATCCCACCCTGTCCGTCCGCGAGCTGCTGCTCCGCGTCCCGCTGGAGGAGCCGCTGCCCATCCCCAGCTTCTAAGGAGTTCAGGAGGTTCAATCATGTCCAGCAGCAACCTGACCAAAGCCCAGCTGATCGCCGAGCTGGCGCAGGTCACCCAGGAACGCGACGATGCCCGCATCGCGCTGGCGAATGCCCAGCGCGCACTCGCCGCCTCCCCGCAGCCAGCGCCCCGTGCCGTGCCTCGGCTGGTGGAGCTGCGCCGGGAAGTCACGCCCGACGGCGACCGGCTGCGCGCCGGGGAGGTGGTCTACCAGGCGACCATCACCGAGCGCGCCGACGGGCGAGGCTATGCGGTGGTGGCGCCCATCCCCCACGCTAGGCCGCTGGTCACGTCCCTCGACCCAACCGGGGTGGGGCATCTGCCCGAACACGTCGTGCTCAAGCTGGTCAAGGCGTGAGCACGCTGCATCGTCTAGACCTGCCCCGTAAGGGGCAGGCTCCCTTGAGAATGAGTTCCAGACTGGAAAGGATCAAGGAACATGGCCGGCTATCAGCAGTTGATGATCGTGGGCAATCTGGGCGGGGACCCGGAGCTGCGCTACCTCCCGTCGGGGGTGGCGGTCTGCAACTTCAGCGTGGCGGTGGATGAAGTCTCCGGCAGCGGCGAGGACCGCAAGGAGACCACCGAGTGGTTCCGGGTCGCGGCCTGGCGCGAGCTGGGCGAGCGCTGCAACCAGTACCTGCGCAAGGGACGGCAGGTGATGGTGATCGGGGCGGTGCACAAGCGCGACTACGTCGACAGCAGCGGGCAGGCGCGCTCCAGCAACGAGGTGACCGCCCGCGAAGTCCGCTTCCTGGGGCAGCGCACCCTCAGCGAAACTGAGGACGACGAGACCCAGACCGACCTCCAGACCGCCGACGAAATCCCCTTTTGAACCTGCGCAGTACCGACACGAGCCGGACACCGGCAGGATCGACTACCCCTTTGGCTATCAAGGGGGTTTCGACCTGCCGCCCCGGCGAAAGGAGGAGCCATGAAACCGCTGTATCTGCTGCTGGGCGCGGCGCTGGTGGCGCTGTGGGCGGGCGACCGCGCGCTGGCGACGGTCTGCCTGCTCTTCAGCGGGCTGTGGGCGACCTATCTCCAGCACGCCCAGCAGCGCTTTCTCGAGCAGGTTCGCCAGTGGGCGGAGGAGCAAAGCTCCGATGATCGCGCATCCTATCCCCAGCTCATCCTCACCGCCATGGGCTGGGCGGCCAGCGGCAAGACCGCTACCTCCCGCCCGGCGAGGATCCGGGCTGTCCACACCTCGTGTACGTGGGGCATCAGGTCCCCAACGGGCTGGGCAAAGGCAAAACCTTTCTCCCGGAGATTGAAATCACCGAGCAGGACATCCAGCCGGTTCAGGCGCTGGGAGCAGCAGCAAGCCGAGCGCCGTGAGCCGGTGGAAGTGCCGGATCACGAGTGGGACTAGTTGGGTAGGCGTGTCCTGCCGGGCACGCCTACGGTTGGCTGGTCTAGCACGCACGCCGGGAAGTTCCCGTCGAAAGTTCGGTTATATACCAGGAGGAGTCGTCATGGGATTGTCGGTCACCGAGAAGCAGGAGCTGCGGGGCATCATCGCCAAGCGCATCCAGGGGCACATTGAGCAGCTTAAAGCGGAGCACCGGGAGGAACTGACCGCGCTCCACCAGCAGGCGCAGGCGGCTGCGTATAGTCAGTTGAGCATCACGACCGAGATGATCCAACTCGAGGCGCTCAAGGCGCGCAAGGTCCAACTCGAACAAGACCTCAACGCCGCCGAGCTGGCAGTCTACGAGCGGGTGAAGCATCTGGAGCATCTGCTCTACAACAGCCGCCCGGAGCGCATCCAGCAGATCGTGAGCCGGGTACAGAAGCCCCTGGAAGATGCCTTGCTGCGCCAGACCGAATTAGGGCAGCGCATCATCGCCTTGACCAGCGAGCAGAGCCACCTCGATGAGACGGTCTGGGCGGCGACTTCGCCCCGGCAGGTGTCCGCCATCTTCCAGGCGCTGAATGCCATCCTCGATGAGCGCCCCACCCAGCTCGAAGCAGCCGCGCACGCGATGCAGCAGGAGGACAACTAACCGCTCGGGAAGTTCCCGTTTTGAAGCCGTTCTTGAGTTTGAAGGGGCTTATGACTATGAGCAAAGTTCTGTTTGACGAGCTGATGGCTACCAGCGAAGCCTACGACCGGCGCAAGACCGACTTTCGCATCGCCGCCC
>CAWFCF010000008.1:0-30658 GCA_963814185.1 uncultured Chloroflexia bacterium
TCTTGAAGGCGGCGTTCAGGCGCACCTTTGTCCGCAGGCGAGTACGGGGTTTACGCATTGTCGATCACCATTGCCTTTGATCGGTACAGGGTTCCGCTGGCCGCGTTCGAGCGTCACCTGCACCTTGCCGATCCCCGGCAGATCAACCCACTCACCGGAGGCAATGTCTTCGGCCAGCGCCTCCAGGTATAGCTCCACCGCGTCGCGGACGAGGTTGCGAGTCAGGCGGCGATCCTGACGTGCGACATAGGCGATGCGTTCGCTGTGGTTCACGGCTCATCCTCTCGCTTCGTCAGCATGTGCTGTGAGTATTGTTGATGCAGCCATTCCTGCTGTTCATACATGAGCTTGATGGCACTGTCCAGCAAAATATTCGGCGTCAGTTTCTGACCTGAAGCGCTTGAGATGAGCGCGCTCAGTCCTTTGCAGACGGCAAACAGTAGAACAGTCAGCAGCCATTCCAGATGATCCAGCCTGCTCAGCAGCCCTTTACTGAAGTATTTGCGACTTCCCTGCAGGTCTTCCTGTTCGCTGAGGTAAGTGCGCACGGCTTCACGTCCAATCTCTGCAATAGGGATATTGCGCGTGTCTGCCAGCCGCGTCAGTTGGGCGTGCATCGCCTTTGTGACATGGAAACTCACCTGATGATCGTAAGTCGATTTCGCCATACTGCCTCAGAAATCAATCTCAAAATTAGGTTGTCGTGAAGATGCGACGGAAGCTCCAGGTCGATAGCGCGATGTTCCTGCTCTCGTTCCAATGTTTGTTCGCGCTCAAGCCGCCATTCTTTTCCAATTGTCCGGTCGAGCAGCATTTCAAATTCCTGCCGCGCAATGTGATGCAGATTGTCTGCCCGCTCCAGCGAACGCGCATCAGCGACGACCTGCTCGCGCTTGACCCGGTGGGACTTGCGTTCGCCTAAATCGTTCTCAATCGTGCCCGCGATGAAGACATGCGTATGCAGATTTTGCAGCCGCTCATCATGGGTATCGCGGTCATGCAGGCAGTAGCTGTACTCCGGTACATTCAAGCCGCGCTCAATATGCCACTGCTCAATCACCCGTTCGGTGGTTTCGCGTACTAACCCGCAGCGTAGTTCTTCAGGGACGAGTGACATCAAATCAGGGGCAGGTGCAATCACCAAATGATGCGCCAGCACATAAGGCCCGCCACTGCTGACAGTTCTGTCGCACCTCGCGCCAGTTTCCGCCTAACCCACAGTCCGTCCAACGTTCATCCAGCGGCAGTGCGGAATGCTCCGGGTTTTCGCGATAGCTCGTGTATTTGAGCAGTTTCTTTAAGCCGCGACTGCCGCCCTTCGTCGGCTTCTGGTACTTCCAGTTGGCAATAATGCTCGGTTTCGTTCTCGTTTTCCTCTGAAAAATCGAGCGCTTGACTCCGAAAGAGCTTGTGTGCTAAAGTACGTAAATATTTACTATACATCGTAACATGGTCTGAAAATATCGTCAATGATCGGAGCGAGTTCATGGATAACCCATCTTTTGGAACTTATTTGCGCACCATTCTGGAGCAGCGCGGGCTGAGCGGTAATCAGCTTGCCAAAGCCGCTGGCGTGACTGAAGGGACGATTCGCAATCTGCTCAAGCAGGGCGAAGACTCCTCGGTGTCCAATCCTCACCCACTGGTCTTGCGTTCTATCAGCGAAGTGCTGGGACTGGACGTGGTGCAGGTGCTGCAAATGCTGGATTACGTACCCTCCGATTACCACTCCACGCCGCTCAGCCCCATTGGGGAGTATGTGGGGCTGAGCTTCGACCAGCTCCAACCGGACGGTCAGCGTGTGCTGCTCGGCGTACTGGCGACCCTGACGGGCGATGCCAGCCTCAGTCCCGACGACATCAACGCGCTCGCACAGGCGGCGCGCGAGCTGCGCAAATCCTATCCCATGTTTGTCGAGCGCAAGTTTGACGTTCGAGACGAGTTCGGACGAGTTATCGGGAGTTTTTTCGGGATGTTCTCTGACGCGCAGCTCCTGCACACGATCACCCGTCGTCTCAGGGAACTCTTTCGAAATGAACCGGAAAGCATGATCACCGAAGAAGGAGTCCAGCGGCAGCAAATCACCCGCATGGGCATGTCCTGCTTAATCTGCTTCTGCCGCGCAAGGAAATCCCGAATCCGCTGGAAAAGCTCTACTGGCTGATGTTCCCTAACGACACCTACGACAAGCAGGAGCAGGACATTTCCGAGGAGCAGCAGGAAGGGATTCGCGCCCTATGGCGTATCCTCAACAAAATTACGCAGGAGGGTGGAAGCTGAAATCGAAATCGAAACCCGAAGACAGCCTCGACCAGATGGTGCGGCTGTTCAAAATAGCGAAAGTGTTGAATAAGTACCAGCCTCTTGAGGCTAACCAATGCCCCGCTACGCCTGCGAACCTGCCGGATGATGCGCAAAAAACTACAGACGAACAAACTGATGTAGGCTGTGAAGACGCCTGAGACTGAGCTTTATATTTGAGAGGGATGGATGGCACATCGTAGTAAGAAGAAACGCCCGAATCCAACACCCGGTTGGGTCATGTACCTCCGTACCAGCGACAAGGAAGCGCAAAACCCGGAAGCCTCACAGGAACGTCAGCGGTTTCTCTGTCACCGTTCTGTCCTGGATCGATCCGACCTGCCGCTGCTCGCCGAATATATCGACAATATCACCGGAAAAACGCCCAACCGAATCGACTACAGACGGATGCTGGAAGATGCCCATCAGGGTAAATTCTCGCATGTGGTCGTCGAGCGGGCGGATCGCTTTGGCCGCAATGATGCTGAGGCACTGCGGGCAATCGACGAGCTGGACGAAGTCGGTGTTGCGGTACGTTTCGCCAGTCAGCCGACCTCGACCCTATGGCACCGGATGATCGGGTCATGGTCGCGCTGACGTTCACGCTTGCACGGCGCGAATCGATACATCTCTGGGCTACGTATCAAAGGCGCGGCAGAAACGAAGCGCAGTAAGGGTGGTTATCTTGGTCATGTTCCTGACGGCTACATCAGTGTCGAAGACGAGATGCCCGGACGCAAAACCTATGCCAAGAAAAGCCATCATATCGAGCAAGACCCAGAGCGTGCCAAAATCTGGCGCTTGGCTTGGGATTTGCTACTGGAAGATCGAATGACTCTGGTGGAAATTTCCGAGGAACTGCACGCAAAAGGCTATCAGCTATCGCAGCGGTCGAGCCTTCGTCGAAATTCTGCCAAGCGGCAAGCGCAAGTATAACTACAATACACTATCCGACATCTTTCATAAATGGGTCTATGCCGGATGGGTCGTCGATGATGAATTTACTATTTTACCCAAGACATTGCGCGGGATCTGGGAGCCGATTGTCTCGACCGAGGAATTTGAGCGGGGCTTAGCCATTCTCGCCCGGCGTGTCGAGCACCGGGTAGTTAAGCGTAAGCATGATTATCTGCTCAAAGGCTTGATCTACATCGAGATGCCTGGCGAAGAAAAGCTTTATAAGTTGACCGGTTCAACCTCAAATACTCGGCGCTCCGGTGGCGGAACAGCCTATTATTGCGTACCCCAAAGCAACATCAACTTACTTTGCAGAGAGATCGATCTGCAAATTCCATGTGAATTGATGCAAATTCAGCTCGATCCTGAACTAGTGGCTGAGATTCGCGCCGGCTATACGGACGAAGTGGCGCTCAAGTTCGGGCATATCAATCCCAATGAGCGCGCAGAAATCGAAGCGCGCATCCAGTCGATTAAGGATGAAGAAGCTCGAACAGCGCGCTTATTTGCAGCAGGGAAAATCAGTGAAGAGGTCTGGGAAGGCATGTGGACGGAATGGCTGGATCGCCGTCGTCGAAGCTGGAGTTCAAATATCGATGCGATGGATCGGCAGTACGAGCATCACATCATCAATCTCGACTCAGCGCTGGAAATCATTGCAAAAGTGGGGTTACTGTATAATGGCTTAGCGGAGCGATCAGAAGGAACTGCTGCGGCTAATGGTCGAGCGGGTTGTGGTCAACCCGGAAGGAAAAGTACGATTGGAATTGCGCGCACCGTTCGGTTACTTACATGGGATTGCGGAACGGATGCGCCTTAGCGACCGTGACCAGACAAACAAAAACACCAGCCAAGTTTCCTCTGCTGGTGCTCGTTCGGATGGCGTCCCCGGTATTGGGCAGTAGAGGACTCGAACCTCTAACCACTCCCACGTCAAAGGAGTGCTCTACCAATTGAGCTAACTGCCCGCGCGAATCAGTATAGCAAAATCACCGCCGTTTGCAAGGTCGTGGATGCAATATCGTGCCCGATCTATCCTCACAATTTACCAACTGCTTCCTGCGATGAAGCAGCAATAACCGATCCTCAGACCCCGAACGCCTGCTCCAGCGCCCGCTTCATCGCCGCTTCCGGGGCAGGCTGACCTGTCCACATTTCGTAGCCGATCGCGCCCTGATACACCAGCATCGGCAGCCCGGTGATCCGGCGCATCCCGCGCGCCTGCGCCTCGCGGATCAGCGGCGTGATCGGCGGGTTGGGGATCACGTCGCACACGATCAAATCGCCGCGCGCGCCCGCCAGCAGCACGTCCGGCATCCCGTCGATGTCGGGATACAGCCCAATCGAGGTGGCGTTGACCAGAATGTCCGTCTCCGGCATGATCGCGTAGGTGTCCGTCCAGCGCGCGAAATCCGCCGTCGCTCCGGCGCGCGCGTTCAGGTGATCGACCAGCGTTTGACCGCGCTCGGCGCTCCGGTTCACCACCGTGATCGCGCCCGCGCCCGCCAGCGCGAGTTCGACCGTGATCGCCCGCGCCGCCCCGCCTGCGCCCAGCACCACCACAAGCTTGCCCGCCGGATCGGTTTGCTCGCGCAGCCCGCGCATGAAGCCCTTGCCGTCAGTGTTCTCGCCGATCAGCCGCCCCTGTTCGATCCGCACCGTGTTCACCGCGCCGATCAGCGCGGCGTCCGGGGCGACCTCGTCCAGCAGCGGGATCACCGCGACTTTGTGCGGGATGGTCAGGTTGAAGCCGCGAAAGCCCAGCGCTCGCGCCCCGCGAACCGCCTCCGGCAGCGCCTCGGCTTTGACTTCCAGCAGCAGATAGCGCCAGTTCAGCCCCGCTTCCGCGAAGGCGGCTTCCTGCATAATTCCGGTGGGGTTTTCGGCAATCGGGTCGCCAAACGCGCCCACCAGTTCCGCTTTGTAATTGGCTGGCATTGGATCAAGTCCTTTGAATCAAAAATCCGGTGGGGATGCGAACGCATCCCCACCGGGCATCATGAAACTTGCGGCTGCTTCTTGAGCGTGATCACCGTCTGCCCGTCGAGGTTGGTGCTGATCCCGTCGATCAGGTCGCCCAGCAGCGTCTTGAGCAGTTCCGCGTCGGTCTGCGGAGGCGCGGATGCCGCGTCTCGCCCGGCGCGCGCCGCGTCCTCGTAGGCGATCCCGCCGATCAGCGCCAGCGCCAGCCCGGTGATCACCGTCATCAATTCGTTGCGGAACGGCGCTAGTTCCGGCGCCGCTGCCACCAACACGTTCAGGATCAGCGCGCACGCGCTGACGATCACCTTGCGGCTTTTCAGCAGCAGCAGGACAGGAGTTAGAATCGGTTTCGGATCGAGTGTCAATTAATCCCTCATTCGACTGATTAAGCGTTCAAGTTCGGTTCGCACTTTGCGCGCGCCTTCCTCGACGTGCTGGAAAGCGTCGCGCATCCGAATAGCGTCATCGCGCGAGGTCGGCATACTCCCTCCCGCCGACTCCGCGCTCGCGTTCAGCGGCACAATCGCGGATGCGGATGCGGGCGCCGTTGCGGTCGCGCCGTTCCCGTTGGTATAGGGCGTGAAAGCCACCGTCCCGTTCTGCCGTGCCACCCAACCGTGCGTGTCACCCATTTCGATATACACCCAGTCGTTCACGTCCGGCGTGAACAGCGTCACCACGTCCCCTTGATGCAGGTCGCCCACGTCCGCGCCGTTGACCGCATCCGGGTAGGCGCGCACGTTCACCCACGTCGATGGAAGCTGGCTCAGTGTGAACTGTCCCAGCGGCGTGACCGTCGGCAGGTCTGGCAGCGGATCGTGCGGCAGCGTCGGCGTGCCCGCCGCGACCGCCGTGAACACCACCGCGCCGCTCTGCCGCGACACCCAGCCGCGCGTGCTGCCCATTTCCACGAACACCCAGCCGTTGACCTCCGGCTTGTACAGCGTCACCTCGTCGCCTTGATGCAGGTCGCCGATGTCCGCGCCTCTTGCCTCGTCCGGGTAAGCGCGCACGTTCACCCACGTCGACGGTATCCGCGTCACCGTGTACGGACCCACCGCCGTCTCGTTCGGCAGCGGCGGCAGCGGATCGGGCGGCAGCGGTTGATCGACGGCGGTGAACACCACCGCGCCGTCCTGCTTCGACACCCACCCGTGCAGATCAGCCATCTCGACGTACACCCAGCCATCCACCTCCGGTGTGTACAGTGTCACCGTATCGCCTTTGTGCAGGTCGCCGATGTCGTTCCCGGTGGTGCTGGGATAATCGCGCACGTTCACCCAATTGGACGGAATCTTGGTTATTGTGAACTGACCCAGCACCGTCTCGTCCGGCAGTCCCGGCGGTTGATCCGGCGGCGGCACCGGCTGATCCGACGGCGTGAACACCACCGCCCCGTTCTGCCGCGACACCCAACCGGACTCGTTGCCTTTGCTGACTTTCACCCACCCGCTGACTTCCGGCGTATTCAGCGTGACCACGTCGCCCTTTTGCAGGTCGCCGAGGTCTTTCGCATTCACGTCCGGGTAGCTCCGCACGTTGATGCTGTCCGCCGGAATCTGCGTCAGCTCGAACGATCCGGTCGGCGTGGTCGCGGGCGCGTCCGGCAGGTAGTAGCGCTTCTGAAGCGGCGTCAGCCACGAGATCACCTCGCGCACCCGCTGCGGCATGGTTGCCGGCGTGAACTTCTGCGCGATGTAGGACTGGAACCCGCCGATCATGTCCTGAAACGCCACCAGCCCGAAGCCCCGCGCGTAGAAATACTTCTCCCACGTCGCCGCTGCGGGCTTGCCGCCGTCGTCCAGCATTGCGTGCAGTTCCGCCACGTCCTGAAGCTGAATCCCGCTCTGGAACGTAAGCTGCGTGTAGATTTGCTCCAGCCGCAAGTACGTCACCGCTACGCCGGTGGGCTTGCTCGGTATCGGCTGACCGTTGTCCTTTCGCCGCCAGATCACCGTCGCGGATCGCCGGTACACCTGCCCGATCTCGAACCAGCGGGGAACCCATGCGCTCCCGTAATGGTTGTTCTCGCTCAGGAGGTACAGTTCGCCGTTTCCCGGCGACGTATCCGTCCCTCGGTAGATGTACACGTCGTCAGCCCACAGTTCTTCCCACTGGCTGTTCTTGACGTGATAGAACACGTTCTTGGCTTCGGTTTGCGTCTGGCAGACTTCTGCCGTCCCCAGATTATTGACCAGTTCGTACAGTCGTCCATCGCCACGTAGGTATTCCAGCAGATCGACCGCCATTGACTACTATCCTTTCACTAGATTCTAACCTCCTGCTAACTATTAAACCCTAAAACCGGTTTCATTGCACGTATTCAATGATCGAGATTTGCCCTTGCGCGAGAATCATCTCCTTTCACTTCGGGTTCGTCTCTGGATATAACAGAGGCAGGTTGTGAAATCGACAAGGACGCCGACCATGCCGACCGTACCGAAGAACAGGGATGCAGGTTCACGATGTTTGTGAAGGATATGCTCCCGCGCACGTCCATGTATATGTGGGCGATGGCGGACCAAGATTCGGCTGAAGGTACATTTATTCTGGAAGCGGTCAATGTGAGCGAGCGAATTGCAAAAAGCGGTGCGGATCGCCAATGCAAATCGGGATAAACTGATCAGCTAGGTGAAGCTGCACGGATGATGAGGTGCGCGGCGCCAAGTCGAGAGGTGCTGAGATGAATAAAACCGAAGAAATAATCAACTTCGTTGCCCCTGAAAATGTCACCGGGCAGAAGCGCAACGAGCGTGTGCAGGTGACCGACGATGCGCTACTTCTGGCACACGGGACGGACGGATTATTCATACACCGCTGTCGTGGTTCCCGTTTTTGGTGACCGCCAGCGAAGAACAGCGGAAGAGTTCCGTATCGTGGGATCGTCCATTTTATGGCATGACCTGGATGATGGTGTGAGCATGGAAGCGATCCTGCTGGTGATCGCTGACCAATGAGCAAGCACTGAATCCATACTATCAACGTCATCGGAGCCGCCTCGCATCAGGGCGGCTCTGATCCGTAACCTCTTCTCACCGCACGTCCTCAATCATCGAGAGTCGTCCTTGTGCCAGAGTGACCACGTCTCCGGTCGCCAAAACCGCCTCCAGATCGAAGCTGTAGGCGTCCCGTCCCACCTCGAACGACCCCGTTTCCGCCGTCGTGAACTCCACCCGCACGCTGGTATCCGAGATCACCGTCGCCGCCTTCTCGAACACCGTCTCGCTGTACCGAGTCCGCGCCCGGAAATTCACCGTCGCCGTCGTCAGGCTGAACGGCGTCCAATCGTCGCTCGACCATTCCGGCAGCGCCCGCCCGCTGCTGACCGTGTAGTCGTCTCCGCGCACCAGCGTCAAATCCCCGCTGATCGGGTCGGTCGGCGCGCTCATGCTGATGTTGTCCGCCGTGATCAGCAGCGCCTTCAAATAGGCTTGTACCAGCAGATTGCCCGCCTGCGTGCCGCTGTAGCCGCTCGCTAGATCGGTCAGCCATTGATCGCCGCTGCCGCCGCCCGCGTTCGAGGCGATCTCCTTCACCGCCGATCCCGCCACCGCGTCGGCGTAAGTCTCGCCGCTGTCGGTCGTGAACAGCTTCGCCAGCGCCGCCGCCAGAATGTCGCCCACCTTGACCGAATCCGACGCCGCGTCGAAGCTGCTGCGGCTGCTGATCGCCGCGTCGATGTCGTCCGCCAGCCGCTTGCCGATGCTGCCGCTGATGGTCAGCGCCGACGCTGCCCGCTCCCATACCGCGTCCAGCGCGCCGCTGGCGAACGCCGCCGCTGCGATGACGCCCGCCGCCGCCGCTCCGAGATACCCATCCACCCGCCCGCTTTGCAGCGAGTTCGGCGTCGTGCCGCGCCACGTATCCACGTCCATGTGCAGATCGCCCGCTTCCTGCGGATACAGCACCAGCACCTGCGACAGCGCCCCCGTATTACTCACCGTCGCCTTGATCACCACGCAGTCGGCGTTCATCTCGGTGCTGGTCAAATCCAGATACCCGATCCCGAAGCTGCTGGCGATCTCGGTCGGCGTGTTGCTGGCGCTGGCGGCGGTCGCGCCATCCTTGCTGATCGACGCCGCCGGGCTTGTCCACCCCGTGATCACCGTGCCGTCGTTCTTGAGCATCGGAAAATACACCCGGTACGCCGCGTTCTTGCGCGGCACCGGCAGCGCATCACTCGCACTCATAAACCCTCCAGTGAGTTGAAAGGGGAAGGTTAAAAGTTAAAAGCGGAACTCGACGCCTGTTCTGACTTTTGACTTTTAACTTGTGCCTTTTCACTCCGCCCTAGAACCCCGCCCGGTTGATCCGCGCCGCGTACTGCAAAAACGCATTCGCCGTGTCGTTGAGGTTGCTCCGCACGCTCCCGATCAAATCCTTCACCTGAGCCGCGTCGTCGGTCGTCGCCGTGCCCAGAATCGATTGCAGCTTGGCGTTGGACGAGTCGTCCGACGCCGCCTGCCCCAGCGCTTCGCCGAGCGTCTCGCTCACGCTCAGCAAATCCACGATTCGGTCGTGGATCGCAATCGCCAGCGCCCCCATCGGCTTGCCCGTGTCCACCGTGATGTAGCCTTCCGCCGCCATCCTTGACTCCTTTTGCGCCTTCGCGCCTTTGCGTTGTGCTTTTGTCTTTTACTCGGTACTTCTCTACAGAAACGGATACGACTTGCCCACGCCGGAGCTGTACAGCAGCGACCGCTCGCTGTCGGTCAACACCCGCTTCCAGAAACCCGCTTCGTCCACCAGCCCGTCGAAATACTGCCCCGAAGCCCCACCGCCGATGCGGAAGGGCGCGCTGAGCGTCTGCACGTCACCGCTGTAGCTCCGGTCGGTGACGGTGCCGCCGTTGACCTGAATGCGCAGCAGATCGCCCACCGAATCGTGCCACGCCACCACGTAGTACCAGTTCCCCGTGCTCAGCGTCACCGAAGTCACGTCGGAGACCGCGCCGCCGCTGTCGCAAACCCGGAAGCGCAGCGCGTTGCTGGAGTGGATCATCAGCGCCCACTCGTGGTTATGTCCCGAACTGAGCGAATCGGCTTTCCCGGCGATCACCGTCAGCGCGCTCGGCAGCGTGTTCAAATAGAACCAGCAGGCGAACGTGAAGTCGATGTCCCCGGTTTGTAGGCTGGCATTGGAGGCGACGCTCAGTTCTTGGCTGCTGGCAGAGGCGAACTGCGCCGCGTTCCCGATTTTCCCGGTCGCGCTGGGGCAGTTGTTGCTGTCCGTCAGGTGATTGCTGCCGGAACTGTCATTCCGCGTCACTGGCGACGTGCCCGCGCTGCTTTCGTCCAGCTTCCAGTAGCTGATCAGCCCATTGCTCAGGCTGGAACGAAACACCCGCCGATCCTGAAACGCGAACGGCACCAATGCTCTCGGTTGTCTCAGCATCCGCAATCTTCTCCTCACCCAATTGCCGAGTCCTTAGGAACAGCCTTTACTCAGTCCTCAGTCCTCAGCCCTCAGTCCTATTTTTTCGCTCACTCCCTCCGCAGCTCGATCTCCGCGTACACTTCGGTGTCGAAGTTCGCCGCCGTCCCCAATCCGTCGCTGGATCGCGTGGTCGCGCAGCGGTGCTGAAGCTCGAAGGTCTTGCTCGCGCTGATCGTGAACCGCCCGCTGATCAGGCTGCGCGTTTGCACCGTGTCCGCGAACTCCGCCGTCCCCAGCAGCGTGGTCGTGCCGTCGCTGACGTTCTGCCAGCGTGCCTGATGCGCCCCCACCATGAAACCGGGCGCGCTCGCCCGCAGCCGATAGGTTCCGGCTGCCAGCGTCACTTGATTCGCGATCAGGCTGGCGAAGCCGCCCGCGTCGTCCGCTTCGAGGTTCAGCGTCCGCGTCTGCCACGCCCCCGACGTGAAAGTTCCTGCGTTCGTCCCCTGTGCTTGCTGCTCGCGGATGGCGATCAAACTGCTGCCCCGCCCGCCAACCGGGTAGCGCAGGTCTTCGAAGTCGTCCTCGTCCAGTTCGGTTTGACCATTCCGCACCCCCACCGCCGCCAGCGGGATCGCCCCCGCCAGCGGGATCGCCGGGATCGTCGCCCGGTCGAGCGGCGCGGAGACCACCACCGCCGTCCCGGTCACGCTGATCAACCCCCCGTTCACCGCGTCCAGCCCGATCACCGCCCACGCCCACCGATTCGCCGTTCCCGGCGGTGTGACCGTGACCGTCCCGCCGCTCCACCAGCGCAGCGATCCGCCGTACCAGTACGCGCCCTGCGTCACCTTCACCACCAGCCCACCCAGCGGGGCGGCTTGCACCGGAGTCAGCAGACGTGGGTCAATCGGGAACTCCATGCCGCTGCCGCGAGCGTGGCTGTGCAAGCCCACCTCGTAAGTCCCGCCGCCGCCGAACAGCCCCGGTCGATCCGGGTCTGCGCCCAGAATCACCAGATTGCCGCCGCTGTCGGAGCCTACTTCGACCGGCAGATCAGGCACTGGCGACACCCGCCCCCGGTGATACACCTGCGCGAAGCCGCCCCCGTCCCGGAAGCGCACGTAGTATTTCGCCGTGTTCTCCGCCACCACCACCCGGTACTCGCCGTCAATCGTGTAGCCCAGCATCCCCTTGAGCGGCGCTTCGCCGAATCGTTGATAGACCACTTGTTCTTATTCCTCGTTCTGCCTATAATGTGTGCATCGATCACCTGATGGAGTTGCCCCACCATGACGACCGATATTGAAATTCTGGCGGAGCTGGTGTCGCTCGGCAGCGAGCAAACTCGCAAAACCTATGCGCGTCACGGAGTCGGCGCGAACCAGTACGGAGTCAGCTACGCCGCCCTCGGCAAGCTGAAAAAGCGCCTCAAGATCAACCACCCGCTCGCGCTCAGCTTGTGGGCGAGCGGCAATCACGACGCCCGCATCCTCGCCCTCATGATCGCCGACCCTCAGGGGGCGGACTCTGCCCTGCTCGATCAATGGGTGCGCGATCTCGACAACTACGTGATCTCGGATGCGCTCTCTGCCTACGTCGCCGCGACGCCGCTGGCGCAGGTCGCCGCCGAGCAGTGGGTGCAGTCCGGTCAAGAGTGGATCGGCGCGACTGGCTGGAACGCCATGGCGCATCTGGCGCTGCACGATTCCGCGTTGCCCGACGCCTATTTCGAGTCCTACCTCGACCAGATCACCCGCGACCTGCACGCCAGCAAGAACCGCGTCCGCCACTGCATGAACAACGCCCTGATCGCCATTGCCTTACGCAGCGCCGCACTCGAAGCCCAAGCCATCGCCGCCGCCCAGCAGATCGGCAAGGTGGTGGTCGATCACGGGCAGACCAACTGCAAAACCCCCGCCGCCATCCCTTACATCCAAAAAGCGAAAGCCCGCAAACAGGCGTAACGCCCTAATCCCCATCAGGGCAACCGAATGAGGCGAATTTGGGTTTGTAGGGACGCAGCCCGCTGCGCCCCATGCGTACCAACTTAACGGGATCGTCCCCTGTTCAGAGACGATTCAGCGAGTGTTGCCAGAGGCTTTGAGCCTCTGGCTAGGATTTCAAGCCGCCTGAAGGCGGCTGTATGAGGAGGGTATGCAGAGCCTATCAGCCCGCTGAAGCGGGCTTGATTTCGTAGCCGGATGCTTTGAGCATCCGGCGAGGCGCCCGAAAACGCCTCTCAGATAGCTTATGATGGCTAAGGCGCATGGCGATGCTAGCCCCTCTTTCTCTTTTCCTTTGCGCCTTTGCCTCTTTGCGCCTTTGCGTTGCGCTCTTGTCTTGTCGCTATCCCCCGCACACATTCACAAACCGATCAATTCCGGCGAAATCGCCCAGATTGCCCCGCTTATCCTGAAGCGTCGCCCCGAAATCCGCGCTGTAGGCGATGTGCCCGCCCGGACCGAAAATGTAGAACACGTCCTCGTCGTCCCCCGCGC
The DNA here is from genome assembly GCA_963814185.1 of uncultured Chloroflexia bacterium. GTDB lineage: Bacteria > Chloroflexota > Anaerolineae > Aggregatilineales > Phototrophicaceae > Flexifilum. The sequence continues at coordinate 13,119 of CAWFCF010000008.1, forward strand.
ACCGCACCGAGAGATAATCCGCCGAGGTGGTACTCACCGGCCCGTAAATCACCGACCACGTATTCCCGCCATCCTGCGACCCGAATACCGCGTTCCGGTTGGTCGATCCGCTGGGATCGTTGAAGCCGCACAGCACCACCCGGTTGTGGTTCAGCGCGGGGGTGTCGATGCTGCGCGGGTAGCGGCAGGTGTAGGGGTTGCCGCTCGCCGTCGGCGTGATCTCGGTGCGCGTCGTGCCCAGCGCGCGATAAACCTTGTCCGCGCTCGGCTCGTGGGTCGATGCGCCGTAGAAAATCAGCGAGTCGTCGTTGTCCGCCCACGGCACGTGAATCCAGCCCGGCAACCCCGTCCCGCTCAAGCTGCTGATCGCCGCCCACGCCCCGCCGCTGTACTGGTACAGCTGAAAATTCCCGCTGCCGTCGGCGGCGGCGCTGAACGCCACCTTCGCCTGCTTGCCGGAGACCGCCACCCCCGGCGACAGGTACGAATACGGGTGATTGCTGGTCAGCGTGGTTTCCGTCCCCCACGTCGATCCGTCGGTGGTGAGGATCGCCTTCGTCCCCAGCGACGGATAGTACGTGACCACCACTACGAAGTTCTGCACGCTGCGCTCGGTCTCGATCACCCGCTGCCCGTCGTAAGCCCCCACCGCGTTGGCGAACGTGTGCTGCACCGTGTAGCTCGGCGACGCCCCGAAAATGTCGCTCAGCCGCCCGATCTCGCGCTCGGTCACCAGCCACCCGTTGACTGCCGTCCCGGTGCCCAGATACGCCGGGCTGAACGGGTCGGGCACGAAATCCAGCAGAGTGCCGCTCATGCCGCTGATCGGGGTGCGCGTCCACGTCGGCTTGACCGCGCTGAAGTTCCGGGTGATGTAGACATAGGCGTCGTCGTTGAGTCCGGCAATCGTCCCAGTTCCCGGCGAGAGCAGCGCCTTTTTCGGCTTCTTCTTCGGCGGCTTGGGCGCGGGCGGAGTCGTCACCGGGTTGGGCACCTCCAGCGTGATCCCGTCGTCTCCGGTGGTGACGCCCTCCAGCGTCCACGTGATCGCCTTTGGCGGCTTGCCCGGCTCGTTCGAATGTTCAACGTTCACCTGCGTGATCAGGAAGCGCGCATCGCTCAGCGTCAGCCCGCGCACGTTCTCGCCCGCGTCGCTGATCGCAATCGGCTCGCTCCAGCACGGCTCCGCCGCATCCAGATTGCCCAGCAGCCGCAGCGTCACCGACTTGCGCGGATTGTTCAGCCATGCCAGATGCCGCCCGCAGCGTTCGTTCAGTTGATGCTGCTCCGTGACCACTTGCAGCGGCGTGGTCGCCCGCCCGACCCCGTACTGACCGTGCGCCGTGCTCGCCAGCGGAATCGTCGTCGCCGCGCCGTCGAACGCCACCCCGGTCGCTTCCACCAGCCCCACCGCCTCAGCTTTTTCTTCGGGAATAGATAATCCTCGCGCGTCCGTCCAATCGGCGTTCGTGAGCGTGATCACCGGGTCAATCATCGCCTGATCCGCCGCGCTGCGGTAGCTGTAACCCACCTCCAGCCAAATGCCGCCCAACCTGTCGCAGCCTGCCGTCCCCATGTACCCGCTCACCAGCGCCCCGATCTGCCGCCACGCGCTCCGCTTGGGCAGGTCAATCGTCTGGGCGATGTCATCCGCGCCCGACGGATAGTAGTTGACCAGCGTCAAGAGGTTGCTGTAGGAGCGCAGCGCGTAATGCGCCGCCCGATCCAGCGTGAGCCGCTGCATCTCGTGCCACTGAGTCGGCGTCCTGCCCGGATCGACCAGCGTTTGCGCGAACCCGCCGAACCGATCCAGCCAGCCAGCCGCGCCCGCCGCTTCCAGCGCGTAGCGGCTGCGGTACAGCTTGAGCAGCGTCAAATCCCGCGTCGCCCAGCCGAGGAACTGCCCGCGATACCCATCCGGCGCATCGTCCTCCCCGAACGTCGCCTCCTCCCAGTAGCAGATCGCGCTGCCCTCCGGGATCACGCTCACGTCCGCCGCGCCGAAGACCTCGAACGCCATTTCGCGCCCGCCGTCCGCCCGCGCCTGATCTCGCGTCACCGTGAATTCGGTGATCGGCGGGCTGCTTGCGTCATGCACCCAGATCGGCAGCCGCATCAGCGAGGTCGTTCCGTTGCTGTCCGTGACCGTCAGCTTGACGTACCGGAATCCCACCGGAAACCGCGCCGTGATGGTCGGAGAACTGGTCGTCCCGCTCACCAGCGTCCCGTCGCCGATCTCCCACAGCCACGCCGTCAGACTTGCTCCGGTGGCGATGGTGATGCTGTTCGCGCCGCTCAACTGGACCGTGCGAGTGCTCTGCCCTGCGTCCACCCATCCGGCGATCTTCGCCAGCGTGAAGCCATCCGACGTGATGTTGGCTTTCGGCGGGATCGCGCTGTTCTGGTTGCTGTAGGCGATGTCGTAATCGTGGTACTCGGTGAAGCTGGTCGGGTAGGCGGCGTCGGCAGTGTCCTCGAACCGTCGCGGCTTGACCAGCCACGGACGGAACTCGTTCCGCACCGTCAAGTACTGCCCCGTGCTGATCGCCGTCCCGGTTTCGACCGTCTCCGCGATCAAAATCTGCGCCGCGTTCGCCGACCGCACCCGCACTTTGGCGATGTCCGCCGCGCCTGCCGTTGCGCCGATGTCCAGCGTCATTCCGGCGATCACGTCGGTGTACGCGCCCAGTGTCACGCTGTCGTAGGGGATGGCGAAGGCGCCGTTGCTCACGCCGTCCCGCTGGATCGTCCCGCTGCTCACCCGCGCCGCAAACACCGCCTCGCGCGGCGCGACGCTCAAATACCGCCGCACCCCCTGCGGGAACTGCCGCAGCACCGCCGCATCTCCTGTTGAAATCGCTGGCATCACGCCTCCCGTAGGGGCGAGGCACGCCTCGCCCGAAGAATTAAAAAGGCGGCTCTCGCCGCCCTGTTCTTTACACCTGCACCAGATGATTAGAGGATGAAACTACCCCTCTTTGATCTTTGCGAAAATGTGACTGTTGGATTCCCAACTCGCATTTTCGACCGTTGGATAGGTTCCACTCGTAACTTGCATCGATCCGCTGCCCGCCGTCTGACTGGTGGCATACGGCGCTGGAACTTCGACGCCATCTTGGAGATAGCCGAGAATGTACTCGTAGGCAACGTCGTCAAGCTCCGCTTTCGCTTCTTCGAGGGTAGCTCCCTGAGCATCACATCCCGGCAGTTCAAGATAGCTGAGGAAGAACACGTTTTGCCCATCGCCGAGTTGCTCACGCGTAATAACGATGTGATAGGGCTGTGCCGCTAGCGCTCTCGCTTTTTCTTCCAGACTCTCGCTCACGATTACTCCCTGCCGCCCGATTCCTGCAAAAGTCTTTCCAATTCGTCAATCAATTTTACAGCACTTTGTACGTATCCCGATGCAAACGGCGTGTGATTAGGTAAAGTACCCCGCAGTTGCGGGTATTTTGGATGCCGACCAAACGAGTGTTTCGTTCCGATGACAATTTCAAAGTCGAAGGCTTTATAGAGCTTTTCGAGTTCTGTTCTCGACCAGTTGTGAGGGCTTAGCCTCGCCCAATTCAGGAGCTTTTGCTTCTTGTCAGCCACAGGCACCTACAACGGTAGAGCGATCCTCACGACCTCAAGGGAATGTGATGCTTTTTCGTCATCATCGATCAGCAGTGAAAATTGATAGCTTCCCGGCTTTTCAAAGATAATATTCACCAGCCCGATGACATAGTTCATGACGACAGGCTGTCCGTCATTACGAGTAGGCACTTCCGCATTGTCATAAAAATCCACTATCGATTTCGTAGCGTCGGCGTCAAGCAGCTTTATTTCAAATTTGAACTTTCGCCCGTACTCGGCTGAACTCGCCGAAAGTTGTGCGACCAGATACATCTGGGGATGAACGGCGGGGAAATTTACTGACCGGATGTAAGTAAATATCCCCATCACGTTCAATTTGTCATCTGCCGTCACATTGGCATAATCAGCAAGGAGCAATAGAGGTGCGTTCAATACACTGCAGGGCAAACGCATGAAAAAGAATGGAGATAAACTAAAGCAAAAGAGCGACCCCAAGCCGAGAGGATTAGCATGACGAGCCTAGCCCTGGCTGAGTATTTCGGTGACTTGCCTGACCCGCGCATCAGCGCCAAATGTGACCACCGCTTGCTGGACATCATCCTCTTGGCGATTTGTGCGGTGCTGTGCCGAGCGGAAACGTGGGAAGAAATCGAACTGTTCGGCGACAGTAAAGCCGAGTGGCTCAAACAATGGCTGGAACTCCCCAACGGTATTCCGTCGCACGACACGATTGAGCGGGTCTTCAACAAGCTCGACCCGCAGGCGTTTCAGGCGCGATTTCAGGCTTGGGTGCAAGCGGTCTTTAGCGTCACGGAGGGACAAGTCGTCGCCATCGACGGCAAGACGGTCTGCGGCGCGGGCGGGAGTAGGGGGAAGTCCAATCTGCATCTGGTGAGCGCCTGGGCGAGTGCTAACGGCATTACTTTGGGACAGATGAAAGTGAACAGCAAGTCGAACGAAATCACGGCCATCCCCGAATTGCTCCAACTGCTGGTGCTTAAGGGCTGTATCGTCACGCTCGATGCGATGGGTTGCCAGACAGCGATTGCTGAACAAATCGTCGCGCAAAAAGCCGATTATGTCTTGTCTGTCAAGCAGAACCAGGGGCACCTTTACCAGCATTTGGAGAGCATGTTCGCCTTGCCGAAGATAGCCGTTTCCCTGACATTCAGGCGCAGACCGCTGAGACCGTTGAGCAAGGACATGGACGCCGTGAGGTACGCCGCTGCGAGGTGCTCACCGACACGACTCCGCAGCAGTCTGGCTGGGTCGGCTGTCAAACGCTGGTGCGTATCCTCCGCCAACGGCAGACCCAGGATAAATTAGAGCAGGAAACCGCCTATTTCATCAGCACGCTTCCAGCGAAACCTGACCAGCTCCTGAGCTGTGTCCGCGCGCATTGGACGATTGAGAACAGCTTTCACTGGGTACTGGATGTCGTCTTTGGGGAGGACGCGCACCGCACCCGTACCTTGAAAGCCGCCGAAAATCTGGCGGTCCTGCGGCGGATCGCGCTCAATTTGCTCAAGCAGCACACCGCGAAAACGGGACTCAAAGGGAGTCTGAAGGGCAAACGCTTTCGCGCCGGTCTGGATGTAGATTTCTTGCTTGATGTCTTGCGTGCTTAATTCTTTTTCATGCGTTCGCCCTGTACACTGCCTTTAGGACATGAATTCTGTTTGTCCTTTGATTATACCAGCAGCTAAATCTCCGCCAAATCCCGGAACTCCAGCCGCACGTCGATCCACTCGTCCGCGTCCCAACCCTGATCAGGCAGCACCAGCGTCGCGTTGAAAGTAGCGAAGGCGTTCGCCCCCTTGTCCAGCGTGCGGATCGTCACCTGCGCGCCAAAATTCTCGCGCAAATACTGCATCTCGTCCCGCGTGAGCCGGAAGAATCGCCACGCCGCCCACACCCGACCCACCGGCACCAGACTGCGGTCGCCCGCCCACTCCCGCGCCTCGAAGTCGTGCCACTCGCTCAGCACGCCGTCGGCGTAAGCCGCGAACAGCGGCGGATCGAGCACCGCCAGTTCGGTCAATCCGGCGGCGTTGTCGTGCCCGTCCGCGATTTGATACTCACTCATGCGCCCTCCGCCTCGCCCATGCCCTTTCCTTTGCGTCTTTGCTTCTTTGCGCCTTTGCCTTGAGCTTTTTTGCTTTTACTCGGTCCTCAGTCCTTTTTTCACGTCCTGATCTCGAAGTCCACCCGCACCAGCGCCGCGTTATTCAGCTTCGGATCGCGCAGATCGTCCGCGCCCCCGATCCGCCGCACATACCCCGCCCCATCGATCCACTGCCGATCCAGCAGCCCGATCACCCGGTCGCGCGCCGAGGTGATGCTGCCGTAGCCGCTGTCGCCGTCGTCGTACAGATACACCGCCACCGCCTGCTGACTCCCACTCTGCAGAGTCCCGGATCGCGGGCGCGGCTTTTACCTCTCCCGCCCGAACCACTGCGCACGGCAGCAGAAAGCCGTCGTAGGCGTCCGGCGTCGTCACCCGGCTGATCCCGTTGCGCCCGGTCTGCTCAAAGCTGTACATCCCGCCCGTGAGCAGCGCCGCCAGCGTCCCGTCTCCCGCCAGCACATCCCAAATCACCTCGCTAATCGCCATGCTAAGCCTTCCATAAAATAGCCCGCTTCAGCGGGCTTGAATTCGTAGGCGGAGGCTTTGAGCCTCCGCTGGTCTACACGCGCGCCTCGCAGATCGCCTGCACCTCGCCCGCCGCCGTGATCACCCCAATCACCTCGAACTCGGTCGCGCCAATCACAAATCGGTCGCCCCGCTCGATGTCCGTATCCGCCGCCGTCGGATGCCCGCGCACCCCGAACACCACCGCCCGCTGCACGCCCGGCACCACGTTCAGGCCCGCCCGCAAATCCAAATCCTCGCGCGCGCTGTCGCCGTACTCGATCCGCACCGTCTGCGCCGCCAGCGTCTCCGTCCCGCGCCGGATCGTGATCGTCGTCGGCTGCGCCTCGATCCGCGCCCACGCCGCAGCCGCTCGTGCTGCGTCAGTCCCGCGCCACGCCGCGAAATCAGGCATCGTGATGCCTCCGCCGCACGCCGATCTGCGCGGCAGCGTCCAGCGCCGCCTGCAAGTCGCCCTCGTAGACCGCGCGAAGCCGCATCAACTGGTCGAAGACCTGCGACCGTCGCTCGCTGCTCTCGTTCTGCCCGTAATCGGTCTGCTTCGCCGCGCCCGCCAGAAGCTGCTGGATCGCCACCACCCGCGCCGCCGCATCCACCGCCGTCGAGTTGTCGCCGTACTGCGCCGCCGCCCGCGCGAACGCATCGTCGATCTCGGCATCGGTCAGCGCGTCGTCGTCCGCATCCAGATCGCCCCGCAGCCGCTCCCGGTCAATCTCCGTCGCCATCCCGCCTCCCTCCCTGTAGGGGCAGACCCGTGTGTCTGCCCCATCTTCGCGCCTTTGCTTCTTTGCGCCTTTGCGTTGAGTTTTTAACTTCTAGGCGCACTTGGCGTCTTGGCGGTTTAGCTCGTCGGCAGCGTCACTTCTTCCGTGCTCGCCGTCGGATTGCAGTACACGCCGAAGTACGAGTCCAGCACCGCGTTTTCGAGGATGAACCGTGACAGATCGCCGTCCGCCGAGGCGCTCTGAAGCGGTTGCTTCTCGTAGCTCTGGTGATCCTGCTCCTTGAAGCCGAGGTTGATCAGGTAGGCTTTGCCCGCCGTCACCCCCGCATACGAGACGGTTTTCTTCCCGCGCGACCCGCTCCAGCCGTCATAGCCGATGATGTTCAGGATGCGCCCCACCGCGCTCGACTGGATCGCCAGCCCTTCCTGTGGCACCCGCATCAGCGCCCGCTCCATCGTGAACAGGTTGCTGCTGCTCACCAGCAGCGCATACGGACCCCGACGCGGATTGGTGGTGTCGGTGCTGGCGTGAGTCACCGCGTCCTCAATCGTCCGCAGATACTTCTCCGCCAGCGTATCGCCCACGCTCGACGCCGCCGTCTGATTGCTCGATCCGTAAGTGGCGGTCAGGAACGGCGAAAGGTGGATGTGGTTCTTGAGCGCGTTGAACGACGCGCCCGCCTGCCGCTCGATGATCGGCAAATTCCACAGCTCGTTGTAGACCACCAAATCCTTGCTGTATTCCAGCCCCACCCCGTAGTGCTTGATCGGCACGGTGAAGTTGCTCTGCCCGACCGTGATGAACTTGACTTCGCCGCCGTCGGTCACTTCGTCGAAGATCACGCCCGCCGCCCAGCTTGTAAATCGACACGTTGCGCGGCAGCGATGGATCGCTCACCTCGTTGTAGATCGGCGGGAACAGCAGCGGCTCGCCGTCGCGCCCGGCATCGACTTCGTAGCGCTGACGGTCGAACCACTGCGCCGAGAAATCGCCCGTGCCGATGAACTACATACCAAACATCACAAAATTTGACCCGATAATTATTTATGGGCAATCACTTAGTATGTTCGAATCCCACCTCCCCAGTCGCAAGGGAAAAAGGCACTTCTGAAATCATTCGGAGGCGCTTTTTTCTTCCCTCAATAGAGTTCGAATCCCTGCCAGGATACTCAACGCATTGGGCGACAGCCAAATGAATGATCAAGGATTTTTCGACGATCAGGCGTTTGGTCGAGCAATCCAAATCAGGCAGGTTGACCTGCAGTTGTGCCCGTTTCGTCCCAAGCGCCGCGTCCCTTCTCAGCCGCTTTTTTGTCAAAACGGGGTTCCTGACGAAGTTTTGTTTTTGGCTCATGTACAGAACGAGTATCGATGGACAAGAGCCGCAATGAACTTCGGTGAAATGGCTTTGAGATCGCCGTGCAACTCGCAGACAGCGATACTCGGAGTGCGTGCAGGTATAGGTGATGGGCGACTTCCAGCGGATGTAATAGGGCGGCGTAGCCAGTCCGCCTCCGCCTGCCAGCACGACCGCCAGCGAGCCGAAAAACAGACCAACGAGCAGTGTGAGTAAGGCAAGCCGTCTCAAGATCCAACCCTTCTGATGCGTATTCATGCGATTTCCTCGCTCCCCTTGACTGCTGGAGTCGGCTTCACGGATAGACGATACCGATGGTGCTGCCTTCCGACGCCGCCTCGAAGTAGAGCGGATGGGGATTATTGTTGATGCTGGCGGTCAGTGAGCCGTTCGAGTTCGCCGTGCATTGGGCGGTAAGGGTGCTTTTGTAAACCGGGACATTGTTGACGAAGGTCTGGATGTCGGCTTGCAGCTTGATCGGGTAGGAAGCGGAATCGACCTCGTAAGTCGTGTGCTGCCGCTGACCACGCCCGTTGATCCAGTCGGACTCCTCGTCCTGCGCGTTGACGAAATGACCGACTGAGTTATCGCTCGTATCGACTTCGGTCATCACCGCATCCGTCGGTACATTATAGTTGAGGGTCGTGACGGCGACACGGAGTCCATAATAATACTGGGAGTGCGTGCAGGTATAGGTGACGGGCGACTTCCAGCGGATGTAATAGGGCGGCGTAGCCAGTCCGCCTCCGCCTGCCAGCACGACCGCCAGCGAGCCGAAAAACAGACCAACGAGCAGTGTGAGTAAGGCAAGCCGTTTCATGATCGATCCCTTCTGATACGTACTCATGCGATTTCCTCGCTCCCCTTGACTGCTGGAGTCGGCTTCACGGATGGACGATACCGATACCGCCCCCCAGCCACACCTCGGCGTGCAGTGGACGGTTGTTGTTGACGATGGAAGCACTCAATGTCCCGTGTGAGTTGCCGGTGCAGGTGGCGGTAAACGTGCTCTCGTAGACGAGTATATGGTTGATAATTGTCTCTATCGTGACCTGCGCCATCATCGGATACGATTTCGAAATCAAGCTGGTAGCCGTGAAATATGTGCTGGCCAGTCCCAGCTGGGTACGCCCAGTCGGTGACCGAAGACCTACCGCCCGTATCACCATACGAGGAGTGTGTCGTATCTTCCTCGCTCATCTGCGTACCCGCCGGCACGTTATAATCAAAGTAAGTCGTAATGACAACCAGCCTGTCATCGCCGGGCATGTGGGTGCAGGTGTACGGGACGGGCGACTTCCAGCGGATGTAATATTGCTGCGGCGGCACAGAGGGGCCTGCCAGCACGACGGCCAGCGAGCCGAAAAACAGAGCCGCCAGAACGGTGAGCAGTGCGATACGCTTCATGATCAGTCCTCCTAAGACTTGTGTCGGGATGAAGCCGAGTTTTCAAACCATCACGAGGATGGGAGCCTGCCAGCGCTCCACGATCTTGCTCTCTGCCTCAAGCCGCCACATCAGCGTCTCGTTCCACGTGATTTTGATGCCGCATGGCGCGGCATCGATAAAAGGATGCAGATCACTACTCCTATCTTTGTCGGTTGTCTCCATGTTCTTTGGTTCAGCGGGAACGAACTGCAAACGGATTCCCGAATCGGCGAGTACGAAGGTGATATGCGGAAGCGCCTTGATGACAGCCGCGAAACCAGAGGTATCGCCATCGTCGCTGTGGTTGACGAATGCAGGGCTGAACAACCGGCTGATCAAACTCAGGTGCTGGAAATTTAGCGGGTCGTAGTTCAGGCGGATCGTTTTCTGAACAGACTGCTCGCGCAGGCTGTCAGAGGAATTGACCGGGAACAAACCGCTTTCGTCTGCCTGCCCATTGCGCAGCCGCCTGATCCCGAAGTTGTAAGGGACGAAATCTGCATGACAGATGCTGCCCATGGTTTTTTCTCTCCCTATCTCATTTACTTTTTTACAATAGCAGGGCATCGTCTAGAAATCGTTTAATCCGCCGCCATACCGTTTGACAATTCCACGATCTCAGCGACCCGGTTGGAAATTCATTTGCTCTTGGCGGACAGCATGTCGGCAATCAGCGCCTCGTAGAACGCCGCCCATTCTTGGCGCACCGGCGGCGTGAACTGATCGCCCAGATTTTGTTCCAGCGCCCAGAGAAAGGCTTCGCGGGCGAGAGGGTAATAACGCGCCTGGACACCATAGCGGAGGTGACGCTCACCCAGTTTGCGCGCGATCTCGCTGAACCGCTCCGGCTGATCGAGCGCGTTGATGAGCACTGCAATCATTTGCATGAATTTGCCTTTATGCGCGCCAAGATCGGCAGGAAACAGCCGCTCGATCTCAGGATCAAGCTCAAACAGGCGGTCGAAAAAAGACTGCGCGATCTTCGGATGGCAGCAGGCGACCCGGCTGAACGAGCGGCGAATGAGCGCCTTCTGGCGCACCGAGAGCGACTTCATCAGCGATCCTTGCCTCCAAAATGCCCCGAACCCGATGTTGCAGGTCTGCGCATCAGGGTAAGCGTTATATGCTAGGGTATTTGAGTTCAGGATAGCGGACGAACGTCCAAAAATCGTCTATTTTTAGGGGCTGTCCAAAACGTCGCTGAGGGCTTGATCGAGTGTCAGTGCGCGGCCCTCATTCCAGCAGCGCGCGAATTCGTCAGCACTGATCTGGCTGTGCGCGCGGGCGAGGAATTTGTCCGTGCGTGCCTGTTCGCGGGGGCGGATCGGAGTGCCGAGCGCTTCGCGTATGGCTGCGCACGCGCCGAGGAGACGCAGCGCACGCTCGGTTTGACGCAGATCGATCAGAACAAAGGCCACGCTTTCGAGGGTTGCCGTCATACTCGCCTTATCACCCATTTCTGCTAGGGCGCGCAGCCCCTCCCGATAGTGCGCCAGCCCGACCTCCGGCTTGCCGAGGTTGTGCAGCACTTCTGCCAGATTGATTAGGCTTCGCGGGATATTCATGCGATCCCCGATCTGCCGCGCGATTTCGAGGCACTCTTCGTAGCAGCGCTGCGCCTCGCGGTAATTCTCCTGTGCAAGGAAAGCAGTGCCGAGATTACTGAGTACCGTAGAAATATTGTCGAGGTTCTCCCCGCGCCGCGCGATCACCAGCGAATGATTCAGGTAAACCTTGGCATTTTCGTAATCCCCGGTCTCCATCATGACCTGTCCAAGATTGCCAAGCGCCCACATCTGCGTTTCCTCGTTATTGACTGTCTGCGCAATGGTGGCGACTTCCTCAAAACAGGTGCGGGCATCGTCGAAACCGGCCTGTCTCGATATTCACGTAGCCGAGATAATTCAGTGCCATCACAAGACCTCGATGGTCATCGATTTGACGCCGCAATCGGATGCTCTCATTGAGATGAACACGGGCTTCTTCATAATCCCCCTGAAAAAAGGCAAACATGCCCGCGAAGGCAACCAGTTTGGCGCGCTTTTCCGGTGGAACCGCGTCCGAACTGAGCGCGTGTGCCTGCGCGATCCAGTCGCGCGCGGTGTCGAAGTAGCCATAGTTACGCCAGAAGTAAGCTACTGCATTGGTCAGGTCGATCAGCTCAAGCGCCGAGCGCGTTTCGCTTGCCCACGTCAGCGCGTTGCAAATATGGTTGTATTCCACAGCGGCGGATTCGTAATCGTTGGCATTGATGGTCACGTCTGCCAACTGCGTATAATACTGGCAGTGCGCCCGCTGAGCCGTCAAGAGATCGCCGCGCGCATTCAGTTCATCGTAGGCATAACGGCGCAAAAGCTCGTGCATGGTATAGCGACCGTTCGTATCGGCACGCAAAAACGACTTCTCGACCAGATGGGTCAGCAGCGGTAGGTTCGCACCGGCGATGCTGCGCGCCGCCTTGAAATCGAAGTGGTCGCGGAAGACTGCCAGCTTGCACAAAGCATCAACTTCGCTCTTATCGAGCGACCGCATCGACTGCTCGATCAGCTTGCGCAGGCTGCGATGGCGCTCCGGCACGTTGCGTAGCGACGTTGTCAGTACGTCATAGTCGATTGCAAGCTGCTCGGCAATCTGCTCACAGGTCATCACGGCGACCTGTGCCGCCGCCAGCTCGATTGCCAGCGGCAGCCCCTGTACCAATTCGCAAATGCGCTTGATCGCAACCAAATGATCCTCTGGCGTGAAGCTGTGCTGAACACGCCGCGCGCTTTGAACGAATAACTGTTCTGCGCTGGAGAGGTTGCTGCCAGCCTCAAGCGCCATGGTTCCAACCGGATAGAGACACTCCTCCTGCAAATTGAGCCGCTCGCGCGAGGTGGTCAGGATTTTCAGTTCGCTGCTGTGCGCGAGGATGCGGCTGACGAATTCGCCTGCGTCGAGCAGATGCTCAAAGTTGTCCAATATCAACAGCAGTTCACGATCACGCAGATAATTGAATAGCTCCTGTTCGGGGTCTTTCGTGTTTTGAAAGGAGATATTGAGCGTTGTCGCCAGTGTTTGCACCAGAAAATCCGGCAAATCGACTGAAGCCAGCGGGACGAAATACACCCCCTGACGAAAATTCGTCAGTTCATAGCGTGCTGTTTCGATAGCAAGGCGCGTCTTGCCGATCCCGCCCGTTCCGGTCAGCGTTAGCAGACGGCAATTCGGGTCTTCCAGCCGCTGTGTAATGTCGTCCAGGTCAGCAGGGCGCTCGATAAACGAGGTGGCGGGATTCGGCAAATTGTGCGGCGTTGCGGGCGCGGCGGGAGCAATATCGATCTCGCCTGCCTGAATCTGCGCATATAGATCGCTGGTTTCCGCCTCTGGCTCAACGCCCAGTTCATCTGCGAGATTCTTAGTCAACAGTTCATATTGAGCGAACGCCGCGCCGCGCTGCCCGGTGCGCACCAGCAGCCGCATCAGCAATCGCGCGGCTTCTTCGCTCAGGGAATCGAGTTCAATCATATGCCGTGCGTAGCCGATGCCTTCTTCATACCACTCGGATTGCAGCGCTTGATCGGTCAGGCGGCGATACATCTCGATCACGCGCGTGCGGTAGCGCTCTTGCTCAAGCAGCATCCAACCCTCGAAGCCGCGCGCCTCGCGCAGATGAAAGCCTTCGAGAAAACTGCCGCGATACAGCTCCAGCGCCCTTTCGGTCCGAGAAACGAGCGTGCGCGTAAATCGTCCATGCCGCTTCCAGTGTTCCTCAGCGCTGTCGAGTGCGGCATCGAGTTCATTGGCATCCACCCAGTAGGAACTGTCCGGGTTCATGGCGATGGTCTGCCGCGTGACCAGCAGATAAGGCGCGAGCTGTGCTTGCAGGTTCGAAAGCACCGTTCGCAGGTTCGCCATTGTTCGTTCTTGGGAGAGATCATCCCAGAGCATTTCGCCGAGGACTTCGCGCGGATGCTCGCGTGGATTGCAGGCGAGATACACCAACAGCGCATCCACTTTCCGGGTGATGAACCGTTCGACGGAGGTTGCGCCGCGCACTACATTCAAGCCGCCGAAACTGGTGATTTTCAGAAGTTCTTCCACAGTCCTTTTCCCATTCGGCAAACGATCTCTATCATGCCGCTCGCTATAAGGACTTTGTCCGCAATCCCTGATTTCTGCGCCTCGCTCACGCGAAGGGTGTGTTTAGTGTGATTTTCTAGAGCAGCATCTCCATAATTATTCCCACTAATTATCCTGATCACAAGCCTAGATGAACACAGTCACTCTTACTATGACGCAATTTCCATGAAGCGCTCACTGGATTACAGCGGGATCGGAGTATCAGTCGATATTCGAATATACAAGCGGAAGCAATTTCAGAGGATGGTGCGAAGGGTCCGACAAGCATGTGGCTTTTACCTACAAGCAGGCGGCGAAATTTCTGGGGAGGGAATAAGGGTAGACGACGCAAGGGCTGCGCCGTCTGTCCTTGCTGCTGTACGCATTACCGATGAATGATCAATGGACTGCGCGTCGCGGTGATCATGCCGAGATGCCCCAGTAGCGCATGCTGGAACTTCGGCGTGGGCGTAGGCGTGCCGACGACGAAGACCGGCGACCCTATTGGCATAATTTCGAAACGCTGGGTCGGCGTGATGGATGGCACAGGAGTCGCCGATGGATTTGCTGACGGATTGACAGGTGGCGCTGACCCAATTGGCATCAGGAAATAATCGTTCGGAAGCAGACCTTCCGCCGTCCATCCAGCGACAGCCATGTCGCCGACCCGCCACCACACAACCTGCGAAGTATCGTCGCAGCTGGGCCCGCCAATCACGTAGATAGTATCACCCTGCTGGATCAGTCCAATCTGCTGTGCGTTGACGCTGGGCTGTGTCCGTATACGATTGGGCGTTTCCCCTGCGATTAGCTGTGCCTGTCCGCCGACCTGCAAACGGGGTGCGAGATAGCCTGTGTAGCCTAGCGGGCAGTTGCTGGACTGAGGCGTCGGCGTATCACCGAGGGAGCCGCCACCATCCCGAATGCAGGGGAAAGCGATGGTTGCATCGACGGAGATACGATAATCATAGATTAAGCCCTGATAGCCGAGCTTAAAGGTATACGCCGGGATGGGCTCTGAAACAGGCTGACCATAGACGTAGGGGCAGCCAAGTGCGCTATCCATATAGACATCCTGCGAAGCCTGCCAGCTATCGAGGTCATTGACCGTCAGGGACACACCCAGCAGGCTGGACAACCCGCTGACTGCCTGCTCAAGCTGCGGCGGGGGCTGAGTTGGAGTTTGTGCCTGAGCACCGATCAGCGGTATCACCAGCAGCAGCCATGTGATCATCAGGATACGGAAACGTGCCATAAGACCGCCTTGATCCATCTACCTTTGAAACATGTGACGTGAAACCGGCTTGACGAATTGCGTTCACCGGGGCGGGCGGCGCAGCCTTTGCGCCGCCCGCCCCGTGGATAGCTGCGCCGTTATTTGGGTACGATGTGCGTTGGCGTCGGCGTCGGAGGGTGAAAAACAATTGTCGGCTGCGGCTGCACGTGGAAACGCGGCGTCGCTGTTGGCGGACATGCCACGAGCGCAGTGCAGGGGCCGACCGGCGTCGCTGAAGGCTGCGGAGGTGGCGGTAGCTGAGGCGTCGCCGTGGATTGCTGCGGTGGGGGCGGCGGGGGCAGGGTATTCGTCGGCTGCGGAGGGAGACGAGTAGGCAAGTTGATACGTCCTAATGTTGCGGTGGGTGTTGGCTGACCGGGCGGCGGCGTCGGCGTAACATCGGGAATGTCGGAGCAGCTATTGTTGATGGTCACAACGCTCGCTGCTACCCAACCGATCACGCCGTTGTAGCTGATCTCAAGCCATAAATGGTTCGGCAGTTCCCCGATGACCTGTACGGGCGTATTCGGCGGGAGATGACCGACAATGATACTCAACTGGGGTGGGGGGAGACCGTGAATGTTGACGGTTGCACTGCTCGTCACGGTGATGTCACAGGTGCAGACCGACTGCGTTGGCACTGCCGTTGGATTTTCGGAACCCGTGCCGGAGCCCCCACCGCTGCTGCCACTGCCGTTACCGGAGCAGGATGCGCCGTGTTCAGGCCACAGGCAAATTGTAACGGTTTCCGGGAAGGTTGAGCCGCTGTGCGTGACTTCGAGCAGATAGTTCGTCGTGCCGATGGGCATACGGAACCGACCGAGTGTCAGAGCGGCGTTGGCGAGTCCAAAAGCGTTGCCGGTGTTGCCATCGACCAGCCGAATGACCGGGCAGAGGTCGGTAACGTGCTGGCGGCTTCGACAAACAGAGCATCGGTGCTGAGCGCTGTGAACGAAAAGACCTGGCGCGTGTTCTGGGGATCGACAGTGGCGGTGATCAACTGCTGCATCGGCAGCGGAATCGGCGCAGTGAACGGCGCTCCCGGCTGAATACTGATGGTGAACTGTCCGGCGCTGCTGTTGGCTGATCGCACCTCGACGACGTACGTGCCGGGGCTGGCGAGCGTGACCTGATCCTGAATGATGTTTTGTGCTTCGGCGTTGGCATCGTCGAAGATGATCGCGTTATTCGGATCAATCACGCGGAACGCAGGTGTGAAGCCCGCTGAAGTCGCCAAAATCTCCACGTTGACGTTTTGCGGGGTGGTCACGGCGACACCGAACTGCATAGTGCTGCTGGCGCTGGCGAGGCTGCTGCTTTGATTCTCCCCAATTGGGATCGATGGCGGGGTGGATTGAGCGCTCACGAGCAGAGCGCTGACGAGAAGAACGCAAATCAATGCGCCTACGACAGCATAGAGCGGACGATGGTTTGTTGCGTTCATTGAATTGCTCCTTGTGAAAATATGGCGATACAAAGTCGCCTTGTTCACTACAGCGCAGAATAAACAATGAACGTTCAAAGATCGTCTAATTTTCACAGCCTCTCTATTGTGGAATTTGCGAAGGACTGCGAAACGTTCTTGCAGGGACGGTGAAGGGTAGGAGCGCATTGACCTTGAGTAAGGGACTGTTCATCGGAAATTCTCATCCATTCAAGCACCTGGGAATAGAGTGGATCGGCAATATGCAGCGGTAGATCTGCTCACACCGTCGTTCGATTTAACTTGTTGGGGAGAATTGGGGAAAAGTGTCTCTTACCAAAATCCATCTCGTATCTCAAATGTTTCAACGACGTACAGCTATCCTCATGCTCCCAGTCTTCGCCTGGGAAGTGTTACTCCCCCTTTGGCTCATCGTCATAGGCTTCAAGTTCTCTGCAAGCGTTTCCGAACCTGCGACCGCAGTAACGAACGAGTTGTTGAGCGCGGTATAGCCACGTACTATCGAGGTCAGGGAGGGTTGAAATCCCTCCCCAAGACTGCACCTTCGACTCCATGTCGAATTTTGTATGCTATTCGATCCTAGCAACCCTTCTCAATTAAGGAGGATGCATCCTTGCATATACAAGTCAGATGTTAAAACTGATACTAAAATATCGCTTTTAGCGCATGATTGAGCAGGAATGTGTCCGTTATGAGGGAAGAAGATGCAGAACATCCTCCGGTTGGCGTTTAGAAAACTCGTATTGAAATAGGGATTGAGCATCTACCGCGAATGCGTCCAGTCCGATAAACTCCACTACCGTCCGACCCGGACTTTGCTCCACGAACCGCAGATGTTCCATCAGCCGGAAGCCGGGTTTGCTTTTCGCCGTCGGCTTTTGAGCCGCCAGCATTTCTTTCGTCAGAATGTTGATCATGTACTTTCCCTTTCAGCGACGAGTCGTCAGCCTCTCGCTTATGCTCAGTTATTCATCGTAGGG
>CAWFCF010000009.1:0-78876 GCA_963814185.1 uncultured Chloroflexia bacterium
GGCGCTGGTGTCCTCGAAGCTGCCCCCCACCGTCAGCGTCGGCGGAATCTGCCGCGTGAAGTCGATGCCGCTGACCGTTGCTCCCACGGTGATGTTGATCGGCGTCGCCGCGCCCATGTCGGGAGTGTTGTTGTAGTACAGGGTTGGGAAATCGACGCTGGGGTTACACATTCCAGCTTCTGCCTTGACGATGTGGCTGCCCGCCGGGACGTAAATGGAATAGCTGCCGTCCGGTTGGCTGCATCCGAGATAGCTGCCGTCCGCCTTCGAAACCGTCACGCCATCCAGCGGATGCATATTCTCGTCGTAGACGTGCCCGGTGATGATCCCGGCGGGTGGCAGCGCGAAGTTGATATTGGGAACCGTATTTCCCACCGTTACGTTGATCGGTGTGGCTGCGCCGTAGCTGGAGACGTGATCGTAATACTGGGTGGCGTAGCCGGGATACATATTCGCCGAAACCGCGTAGCTGCCCGCCCGCAGCGGCATCGAGTAGTGACCGTAGCCGTCGGTCTGCGTATTGCCGGCATCGTAACCGCTGCCGCTGAAGTCCACCATCGCATACCGGAGCGGATTGAGCGTATTGGCGTCGATCACCGTCCCACTGATGAAACCTGCCGGGTTGAGCGTAAAGTTGAGGTTGGAGACGGTTTGGTTGACGTTTACCGCGACCGGTGTAGCGCTTGAGAAGTCCAACGCATTCGAATAGAACTCAAGCGGATAGCTGCTGGTATCCGCGCTGAGCACGTAGCTGCCCCCCGAACCAGCAGTTGATAGAAGCCGGAGGCATTGGTGCTCGCGGAAGTGGCGTAACTGCCGTCGCTGGCATAAGCGGTGACGACCGCGCCCGCGACCGGCGTGCTGCCGCCCGGTTGATAGACGGTGCCGTTGAGGGTTCCCCAAGCGTCGACGACGAAATTAATCCCCGGCGTGATTTCGCTGCCCACGACCACCGGATCGGCGTCCCCTAACTTCGGGTGATTGTTGTAATATTCCGCCGGATACGGGTACGGGTACAGGTTGACAAGGTAGGTCCCCGGCAGAAGTTCCACTTGATAATTGCCGCTGCTGTCGGTGGTGCCCAATCCCGCCGCATCGTTGTTGGCAAAGTCGTAGACGTAGATGGCTGCGCTTGCCAGCGGAGTTGTGCCGTCCGGCAGATAGACGGTGCCGGAGATGCCGCCGTTGTGGGCGGTGAAGTTGATCCCGGAGGTGGTCGCGCCGGAGGTTGCGGCTACCGAGTCGGCGTCCGAATAGGTGGCGTGGTCGTTGTAGTATTGGTAGGCGTAGCCCGACTTGTACATTTGGAGCCGATACATGCCGCTTGGGACGCTCAGGGAATAGGTGCCGTCCGCAGCAGTGTCGGTGTCGGCAATGTAAGTGCCGCCGGAGTATTCCCACACGGTCACAGTCGCGCCCATCAGGGGCGTGGTCCCATCCGGGTTGTACACCGTTCCGGCGATGTGACCCGCCAGTTTCATCGTGAAGTTGATGCCGGTCGCATTCGGCGCGCCGCTGGTCACGGTGACGCCGTTGGCTTGATCCCGAAAGTCCTGTTGATTCCAGTATTCGTGGCTGTAAGGAAGCGGATTGTTGTGGCAGTCGTAGTAGCCCCACGCTTCAACCTTGACGGCGGTATTCAGCGGCACGCCCGTCAGGGTGTAGGTGCCATCCGCCGCCGCGCAGAGCCACGTGTAGCCCGCACCGTTATAGTCGAACCACGTGACAAACGCATTGGGCACGGGCGTGACCCCATCGGGCGCGTAGACCGTGCCGGAAATGGTTCCCGTGCCGGACTCGGCGTGCGCATTGGGAACGGCAAACTGAATCGTGCCGGAGAGGCCCGGCGTGGGAACCGCCGGAGCAGGGGTGAAGACACGGTGCGGCGGCTGTCCCGGCGTGGGTGGGACGGGCGTTCCCGGTATCACGGGCGCCCCGGCTCCCGATTGGGCGTAAGTAACCGGGGCAAACACGACCGAAATCATCAAGAAGAGGAGGATGACCGCCGGCGCGATTGAGCGCCGGTAGGGAGACATTTTGCGCATATTTGCCCTTTTTGAGAATTTGATGCTGCTGGAGCATGGATAAAAATGGTTGAGACAGGCTGGAAACCGCGAGCGGCTCCGATGGGGCAAAGCACAAAACGCTGTACGCCTGCTCAGCAGCACAATGAAAATGCAAAGCCTTGACTTAATAAAATTATAAATGATCTATCCTCATAAATCGAATTTGGACTTATTCGGTGGGGAGTCAATGCACAAATTTGTGGAAATCATTTTAGCTGCGCCACGCGCCAATTCCCAGCGGGGATTTTCCTGAACCAGCAGGCGGAAAGTTCCTCTTGCCCGGTGTGCCGCTGTGATCTGCACCCCGTGACTAGTCCAAGTGGAGTGAGAGTCGAACCTGTTCTGCAAAGGCAGCCGGAGCCAGCACCCCGATCAGCGCCCGGTTGCGCTGGTGAGCGTTGATCGGCTCGTGCCACACACGCAGCACCTTGTCGGCTTGCGCAGGGCGCTCAATTGACGCTGGCGGGGGGCTTTGGCGGCGTTCTGCGCACTGATGAAGGGGGTACCGTGCAGGGCATAAATCGAGCGGATTCGCGCCCTTCACGGCGCTCCAATCGCACCACAGCGCGCAGGTCTGGCGGTAGATCATGGAAGAAATCGGTGCTGGACCCTTCGTCTCCTTAACAGAGTGACTGACCGCCGCCACGGTTATCAATTGGGCACGAGAAGGGACGGCAGTAACCGCACCACCAGAGACAGTAATCGAAGGGGATTCACACGCCGGTCTGGCATTCCCATAATCTGCCGCCGGGATTCCGGTTTGCCGTACCAGGGCTTCAGACGCTCCTCATGCAAGACTTTCGGCGTTTCATAGTTGACGATCATGATGCGGTTCTCCTGTAGACAATGGTTACGGTCGAAATCATCATCTGCATGGTTCGGGTGGGCAGGGTGTGCCCACCCGTTTTCCTACGACGCTGGCGGAAACGCGCCAATTTGTGCCAGCATCCCCGCCACATCGATGACCGCCCAGTTTTCGGCAACCTGCCCGTTCGCTTCGAAACGGAAGATGCCGATGCCATCGAAGCTCACGTGCTGTACTGATCAGTTCTGTATCGCCAAATTGAGTAGTTGCTCATACAGTCTCTTTTGCGCATCAAAGCGAAAATTGTGGTTATACCACAGCAGCGTAAAGTCCCCGCCATATCGCTTGCACGCCTGTAGAAGTGGCATGATGCGCTCGGCTGCCGTGTCGACGTCGGTTTCGCTGATAGCCATGTAGTCCCATAAGCTGGCTTCCATCACCAAAAGGGGACGCTCACGTAGAGCCAGTTTCGTTCGTGTCTCAAGGTTGTACACGGGATATTCGTAACAAACACCAGCGCGAAAGCCGATTGAGTCAGAAAAGGTCAGCGAACTGTCGTAAGCTAGCCCGGCGTCATTCCACAATTGCCACGTGATCGGGTTTTGCCAACGCAGATAGTGCTGGCGCCCTCCCCAAGCCTTCTGCGCGATGCCAAGTGCTGAACAAGTGTCACGCAGTTGGGTATATTCGCTTCGCAAGCGCTCGGCATTGCGAAATGTATTGTAACTGGGATGCAAGCCGATTTCGTGACCGCGTTCGTGAATCGTCTGCATAAGCGACTGGATACGGGGATGCGCCAATTCGTAATCGCCGTCAACCGCACCGCCGCTATGTCCACAGATGAAGTAGAAGGCGCTTACCAGACCGCGCTTCTCGCTCTCCCGCATCAGATAATCAAACGTGTTGCAGGGATCTCCATCGAAATCGCCGGTCAACCATGTTGAAACACGCTCAAGGGCAACCGGAAGTGGACGACCTTTTCGAAGATCGCCCGCGACACTTCGCGCCACCCGCATCGCTGAACGTCCGGCACCGCCAAACGGCTGATCAACGTCATGGCTGAGAACTAATCGGAACTCGTGCGATTTGCGCTCCAAGCGTGGGAAAACTCGCGTCAGCGCCGCCCACAGAACTTCAAGGTACTCGTTCACCAGAGGGCGCATCAGAAAATTCGCCTGAGCCGCCATTGACGCTAACGAGGGGAAACGGTCATGACTATCGCGCTGTGTACTGACGATTTCTTCATAACGTGTCAGCAAAAAAAAGACGCTGCCAAATAGGTCAAGACCTAGCGTCGCCCCATTCTCACTGGCAGAAAAATAATCGCCGTTCCCCAATTTATGTCCGTATAGCACCGGGAGATTGGTAAGTCCGAGAGATGAATTCGTCCACGTATCCAGTGGGAGCTTTGGCAGCAATGCCGGTTTCAGCCATTGATCGGCGGGCGATTGAAAGAATATGTCGCTTACGCTGAGATGGCTCCGATCATCCGCAATCACCGTCTCATTGAGCAACGCAGCGGGATACAGCTCGTAACTTAATCCGAGAAATTCTCCCAACAACACGTCGATTACGTAAGCGCGCTCAGGTGCGTAGGATTCAGGAATATGTACTTTAAGCAAGACTCGCTCTGTCTACATCAGGGAGATGAAGAGCTTCGCGTGCCGAGGTTGGCTCAAAGCGCACGCCGTAAATGCTAAACACGCTCTTGACTGTGTTGAACAGCGGGTCGCTGCTGTCAGCGCACCGACGACGCTCTAGATCGAACCAGCAGATACCTTCCGCATCAATTTTCATCAGCAGGTTATCGGGTAAACGTTCCCAAGTGATCAAAATCGCAGCTGAGGGCAACACTGTGAAGCGAGTTTGAAAGACGATCTCGCGGCTGTCGGCTGTGAATGTCATGCCATCATTCTGTTCGCCGACCGTAACGGTATAACCGTCATAGCGAAGTTTGTCGATTGTGTTGTCCAAAATCTGACGTACAAGGGCGAGCTTCTCCTCAACCGTATATCGGCGAATGTGTTCGCCGTCCGCCCGCAAAACCTTGGCTGGAATACCCCCGGCTAGGCTGTACGGCGGCACATCCTTATTGATCACCGCTCCCGCACCGATGGTCGAATGCGCGCCGATGGTAACATTCGGCAGGATAAAAATACGCCACGGCAGCCAGACATTCCGCTCGATTTTGACGGCGCCAAATGCGACGGGGAAGCCATCTATAATCGGTTGCCATGATCCATGTGTGAAGATATAGGTTCCACCGCCGATGCCCGCGTCGTCGTCCATGAAGACTTCGCGGGTGGTGTCGATCCAGCAGAAAGGGAAGATCGCTACCCGCTTGCCGGTAATCAGGCGCGACTGTGAATTGAATTGCCCAGCCGTCACAATCACAAAGCGGCTGATACGAGTATCGTCGCCAAGCTGAAGCTGTCCAGTCGAAATCAGCGTGAGCGAGCCAATGTGAACACGTTTACCGAGGCTTAGCTGCCGTACACGTATATAACTCAATGGCGCGATCTGCACGCGCTCACCAATGTCAATTTCGTTAGCAACCACAAAGGAAAGCCACCCCAAACGAGTTTGTGCACCTATCTTAGCGCCTAGTACCCGCATAAGCGGCACGCGAAGAAAGGATGGGAGCAAAGCACTGAGTAGGAGGATGGCTTTCTTCATAATTATTCCGCCTCAGTTGAGGTGACCAAAGTGATCATACCATAGCTCGGTAGTGATCAAGTTGTGTATCAGCCGATCCGCATTGATCGCCCCGGTTTGGTGCCGCTGCCAGATGATCCGCAGCCGGGTCGCGTCGTACCACTCTCGCTTAAACACAGCGTCTTCCAGAAACGTGTCGATCTCCTCTCGCAAGCTGCCTCGCGACCAAGCGGCGAAGGGCGTCGGGTAGCCGAGTTTGTCCTTGCGGTGCGCCACTTCGTCAGGCAGCACGCGCTCGATGGCTTGACGCATTACGTGCTTGCCCTCCGCTCCCCTTATCTTTTGCTCTGCCGGAATGCCCAGCGCGAACTCGACCACCCGGTGGTCGAGGAACGGCACCCGCGCTTCGATACCATAGGTCATGCTGCTGCGGTCTTCGTAGTGCAGCAGCGCCGGAATGCTCAGGCAGGTCACCGCTTTGTAGAGATAGTCGTTCAGTGCGTCAGCGCCGGAGAGGTCGCCGGGAATGCGAAGGGCTTCGCGTCCATATGCTAGCCTTGCAGGATCCGCTGCCAGAAAGTCAAGTGCGTCGCGCCCGTGCATCAGCAGATGCCCCGCTCGTGCCAGAAACTCGCGGAAGCTGAATCCCGGCAGGTAGCGCTGCCAAGCTTGAAGTGCGAACGCAGGGAAGCCTACTGCCCATCTTGCTGGATCGCGGCGCATCAACGTGCGGTAGTAGTAGACGGCATGGCTCAGATAGCCTGCCATCAATTCGTCGCTACCCTGCCCGTCGAGCAGCACCGTCACCTTGCCCGCCGCAAGCCTCATTACCGTATTCTGAGAAATTAATCCCGTTCCCGTAATCGGCACGTCCTGATGCCAGACCATCTTACGCAGGCTGTCAATGAAGTTCGCATCCGGCTGCGGCGTTGCCACATGCTTGATGGTTTCGAACCGCGCTGCCACCAGATCGACGAAGCGCAACTCGTCGTAGCCCTTGACCGGATAGATTACTGAGAAGCTGTTCATGTGTCCGCCGTCCAGTGCTCCGGTTGCCAGTGCCACAATTGTGCTGAGTTCCAGCCCGCCGCTCAGGCATGTCCCCACT
This sequence comes from uncultured Chloroflexia bacterium, assembly GCA_963814185.1. Taxonomy (GTDB): domain Bacteria; phylum Chloroflexota; class Anaerolineae; order Aggregatilineales; family Phototrophicaceae; genus Flexifilum. The sequence continues at coordinate 6,635 of CAWFCF010000009.1, forward strand.
GGCACATCGCTCCGCAGGTGCAGGCGAACCGAGTTCCTGCATCAGACGCAGAAACTCGGCAGCAGGATCGCGGTAGTCGTAGGTCGAGCGCACGCTATCCAGCGATAACGTGTACCAGTGGCGCACCTCGTCAACCACGCCATGATCGATAAGCAGTGAGCAGCCACCGGGGAGTTCGCGCACCCCAGCGAAAAAAGTCTGCGGCGGGTTGTAGATGGCGTTGAATTGCAGCGCCCAAAAGACCTGTGCCATGTCTGGCGCGCACGCCTCCGGCGCGAGTACACGTAGCGCTTTCATCTCGCTGGCGAAGCTGAAACGCCGTTCTGAAACCGCATAGTAAAACGGCTTGATGCCGAACCGGTCGCGGGCGCACCACAGCCGTTGGCGTTTTCCATCCCACAAAGCGAAGGCGAACATGCCCAAGAATCGTTCAAGGCAGTCGACGCCCCATTCGTCGTAAGCGTGCAGCAGCACTTCGACGTCACACTCGGTGTTAAAAACGCGCCCCTTCGCCTGAAGCTCAGCACGCACTTCGAGATAGTTATATAGTTCTCCATTGAAGGTGATCCAGAGGTCGTCTCGACCAGCAAGCGACATTGGCTCGTGTCCCTTCGACGAGAGGTCGATGATCGACAGCCGTCGGTGTCCCAGCAGCAGATCGGGCGCAAACGAAACTGGCGAGTTTATTGGCGGATAGTCGATGCCCACTGCCGTGTCGGTGCCATTGCGCAGTTCCCACAGTCCGCTTGTGCTGTTCAGCAGTAGATAACCTTCGCTGTCCGGTCCGCGATGCCGGATGATGCGAGCGGCTTCGTACACGCATAGTGGGTCGAGCTGACCGGCGTCGAGGTGATACTGTCCGATGATTCCACACATGCTTGAATGCTCCTCGAACCCGATATAGCGTCACAGCTCTACTGTAGCACTCTTTAGAACGATTGTGCGGACGACTGCCCGCCTAACCCCGGATACGTAACTGCGGATGAGGACAGCGCTGGAACTGCGGATAGGGCAGGGTTCCCCTCGCGGAGTTGGGAGCGAATGCCAAGCTATGCGCGTCCTCTCCTGATCCAGATTCAAAGTCTTATTCCACGAGGAAGCATCAGAAGATTCATCTCAGTCGAATCCAGCCTGCCAGCCGAATGAGGATTCCGATCTCGAAATCTTCTTTGCCTTCGAGAATCACTTTGGTCTCCTAAAGACTACCACCAAACAACGCTGCGCCAGTAGGTCATCCGGCTGGATGCAGAACAAGTCCACACCGTACTCGACCGCTGTGCCTCGCGCGGACGAAGCTGGAACTACGTGCTCAAGGCGCTTGCCAATGAACTGTCTGCGGCGGTCGAAACTGGTTGATTTTGAGCCAGAGAGTCGCACGCTGGTGATCGCTTTCCACTCGATCTACGCACGCGAACAGTGCGAGCAGCGATTGAACCGCACCATCACGCGAATTCTCGCCGACGTCAACGGGATGTGCCCGGTTTTGGGGCTGTGGTTCGTCGAGGCACTGCTGCTGGCGCGATCCGCGTGATCGGGGCGGCAACGCAGCGGGTCGGGTAGGGGCAAATCCTATTCAAAAACCGAGACAAAAACAGCGCTTTCATGCGAGGTGATTTTCTTGTCATGAGGTTGCGTTTCTCGCCGAGAATCTGCGGCATTGCATCGGTCGTCTCAATGGCGCATTGTGAGGCGTAAATTTCCAGTTCGATGCGAAAAATTCCGGGGATGCGCTGCACCGGCGCGCTGCGTCGCGCCCATACACTCATCTGCACCCCTGAGTGGGGACAGGGTGCCGCGTCTGAGCGCGGTGCGTCACGCCCACACGCGCAAGAGGTGCTCGGCTTTTAACTCGCGCTAACGTTGGGCACATAGGCACTCCGGCGGAAGGGGATTGGCTGACAGGCGACTACTCTGGTCGGCGCGCCGCTCATCCCAACGTTAGCGCGCTGCACCTCCAATCGGCGAAAAAGAGCATGGTTTTATCGGCTTCAAATTGGCACCCAAAAAATAACCCCATGAGTCAGCCATAAGTCCATGAGTTAAAATATGAGTTCGCGGAAACGCGCCGGATATAGCAGGGCGAAAGTTCGAGGACCTGCGACGAACCAAACCCTTTTCCGCTTCAGTTGTGAGGGATACTTTTTTGCACCACCTTTAGCTAATCACTATACTACGCGGGTCATAGGCGGCAGGAGAAATCTCATGCGCGTAAAACTCACCATCGCTCTGGTTCTGCTGATCTCGTTGATCGCGGTTTCGCTGAGGCTTCAACCACAGGCGACCGTGCAAGCCGATCCGCTGCTGCAAGGCGTTCCCCGGCTGGACGGCGTCAACATCTACTTCGGCGAGAGCAATGGCGAGGCGAGCCGCTATGATCGGTCGGACGCAGGCATTTCGCGGCTGGCGGGGCTGCTGCGCCAGCAGGGAGCGACCCTGTTTACCCTCGATTGGCACTCCCGGTTTCCGCAGGACGTTGACCTGCTGATCCTCGCAGGTCCGGCGACCGATCTCTCGCCGGATCAGACGGCGCGGCTGTGGTCCTACGTCACCAATGGCGGACGCCTGCTGCTGCTGGCAAACCCGATCTTCGAAACGACTTCCAACGCAGCGCTGACCATCAGCGGCGGCTTGTTCTCGCTGATGTGGAACGACATCGGGCTTCGCGGACGGAACGACGTGGTGGTGACCGAGCGAACCGCCGCCTCGCTGCCGACGCCTGAGCCGTCGTCCACCGAAGAAGCAGCGCCGAGTCCGCAGCCCGGCTTGATCGCCGACTTCACGACCAGCGACATCCGGCAGAATCATCCGATCACCGCCGATCTCGACGGACCGTTAGCCTTCTTCACCAGCCGCTCGATTGAATTCGATGCCTCCATTCAGGACGTGACCGTGACGCCGCTGGTGTTCAGCGGCAGCCAGTTCTACGGCGAAGCCGCCTACAACACCTACCTCCAAAATGGTCAGTTCGCCTACGACACCAATGCGGATACCGCGCGCGGACCGCTGGCGCTCGCCGCTGCCTTTGAAGACGCCAAAAACGGCACCCGCATGGTCTTGATCGGGGATCGGCAGTTCGTCACCAATGGGGCGGGCTTCCTGACCTCACCGCCCGGCAGCGCTTCATTCGTCTATCCGACCAACGTCCGCTTCACGCTGAACGCGATCACGTGGCTGGTAAATACGCAGGAAATTGCGCTGTCGCTGCCCACACCGGGACCCACCTCCACGCCGTCGCTCACGCCGTCGCCCACACCGACCTACACGCCTAGTCCGACCGCTACCGCGACTCCGACGACTTAGCGCGTTCGAAAGCGGGTCGTGATGCGTATCCTCGCTTGGGTGGGGGCGCTGCTTCTGCTGCTGCCGACGGTGACGGTTGGCTTCACGCAGGGGCAGCCGCCGTTAGTGGTCTTCGTGGAAGACAATGCTTACGGTGTTGCCTCGGTCACGGACAACGGACCGGATGGGCTGACCAAGCTGGCGGCGATGTTTCAGAGCCTCGGCGCGCGGACGACTTTTGTTCGCCTCCGCGATCCGCTCCCGGAAGAGGCGAAGGTGATCGTGCTGGTCAGACCGCGCCGGTCGCTGCCGGGGAATTATCTGGCGCACCTGTGGGTGCAGGTCGAGAAGGGCGCGAGCCTGCTGCTTGCGCTCGATCCGCCGGGGCAGTTCGGCAGCCCGGACGCTCAAAACGGCGGGCTGGATCGCCTATTGACGTGGGACTACGGCATCACGCTCCTGAACGGGCTGATTGCAGAACCGTGGTCTACGCTGACCTCGATCACGTCGCTCAATGGAAGCATCCTTTCGGCAGACGCCGATCCCATTTCGAACCCGATCACCGATCCGCTGCTGCGCTACGGCGTTCCGGTGGTGATGTGGGGCGCGCGCCCGTTGAGTGCCGAACTGCTGGGCGTGGAAGGCAGCGCGTTCCCGCTGCTGGACACGACCGGCTTTGCTGAAACCGATACCCGTGTTTTCTCACGAACTAATCCCGATCCGCTGGTGGCGAACATCGGGCGCGATCCGCAGGGGACGCTGGTGGTCGGGGCAGCCAGCGAAAACGCGACCACCACCGCCCGCGTCGCGGTACTGGGCGACAGCGAGATGGTCGAGAACGGCTACGGCTTCGCCGGAACGCCCGCCCTGTACCCCGGCGACGTGATTCTCGCGCAGCGACTGGCGGGCTGGCTGCTGAAGCTCCCTGAGGAAACATGGGCGTTGCTGCCCTCCGGCTTTACGTGGATACAGCTTGACGGCTCCGGCGCGGACTGGTCGTCGCAGGCTCCGATCACGCCCAACCCACAGAGCGATACCACGCTACTGCCGTTCAGCATTGCTCAGGTGCGCGCCTTTCGCAACCAGAGCGATCTCTATCTGCTGGTGGAAACGCGAGGCACGCCGTCCAACGACGCCCGGCTCGACCTCCACTTCGACACGAACGTCGATGGCACGCCCGACGTTAACGTGATCGTCGATGCGGATCGGGTGTTCATCCGTTCCGGCGACGGCGCCGAAACGCCGATCGCGGATGCGGCGATGGCGGTTGGGGAGGGTCTGGAAGTTCGGCTGCCGCTGCGCGTCACCGGGATCGGCTCGCGCATACCGGGCTTGTGCCTGACCAGCAGGCAGGAACTGCTGGTTCCGGTATCCGACTGCCTCGATCAACCCATCGCGGTGCGCGCGTTCGCCGAGCAAGACCCCTCCGGGCTGCGGCTGCTGGGCGGACTGGCAGTCAGCATCTCGTCGACCGACGTTTCGGTCGTGAACCTGCGCAGCGGTCCTTCCACCTCCGCGTCGGTGCGGACGACGGCGCGAGTAGGGGAGTTGTTTTCAGCGATCGGTCGAAATCAAGCCGGGGATTGGATTCTGGTGCAAAACGCCCGCGTGCAGGGCTGGATCGCGGCGTCGCTGGCGGCTGCCAACGGCGATCTGCAAGCGCTACCGGTGGTCGAGCAGGGAGCGTAAGGGCGCGCGTCAGAACTCCTCGACGTAGCCCGCCGCGACATCTTCCGGCGGGTTGGTGTAGCGCTGGATGTAGCGCTGCGAGCGATGCCCCAGCCGCCGCTCCAGCTCGTAGGCGTCGGCGTTGGTTACGCGGGCAAGCTGGAAGGCGAAGGTGTGGCGCAGATCATGCGGGCGCAGCGGCGACACGTGCCGGGCGGGATCGGGCTGTTCGGCGTCGTGCCAGCGCCCGGAGTTGACCCGGTTTAATAGAACTCCAATCCCGCTCTATCCACAACTTGTAAGTTAGGGGCGGAGCAGGGCATACAGCCCCATGCCCTACGGGGTTTTCTCGCCGATCAATTGGGCGAAGCGGGCGAGGTAGCGCTGCGAGTTGCCGCGCAGGTCCCCGCGCTCGAAGACCAGCCGACGGTTGATTGTGGCGGCGCGCTCGCGCAGGGCGGGGTCGGCGACAGCTTGGGCAACCGCATCGGCGATTCCCTCCGGCGTCTCCGCCGCGATCGAGCAGACCGTTGTGTCCGGGGTCAATCCAGTTGCGGTTGGCTGGGTTGTCAGGGACGATAGGCAGCAGCCCGACCGCCATCGCCTCCAACAAGGACGCAGAAACGCCGTCGGTGTTGATGGCGGCGATATAGCCGTCGTGCTGAGCGAGAAGGGGCGGCAGTTTCTCATTCGGAATCCAGCCTGTGAACCGAACGTTCTCGCTCAATCCGAGCCGCTGCGCCAGCGACTCCAGTGCCGCCTGCTCGGAACCCGTCCCGGCGACGGTGAGCGAGCAATCTAGCCCGCGATCTCGCAACAGCCGGATCGCCTCGATGATCTGGTCAATCCGGTAGACGGAAGACAGGGAGCGGGTCGAAATCAGGCGGAAAGATGGACTCGGCGGGGCAGGCGGCTGATCGGCGAACAATTCCAGCGGAACGCCGCGCGGCAGCGTGAAAATCTTCTCATCGTAGAAACCGAGCGCCTTTACCGCCTCAGTCATATGGGGCGCCCAGACGGTGATCAGGTCGGCGCGTTGCAGGTTCAGGCGTACCAGCCTTCGCAGGATCGGTTTTTTCGGCGAGAGAAGAATGTCGTCTCCGGCAGTCGCCTGCACCAGCGGATGAAACCCGGTCAGGGTGGCGAGCGTCCCGTACCCGGTGACGAAATAGCCAATTACCAGATCGGGGTGAAGCCGCGGGATCAAGCGGCGGGCGGCGGGCGCGGCGGCGAAGTAGCGCAGCTTGTCCGGTAGCGGCGATGCGGCGAGCGGCAGCGTATGATCGTCGAGCGGATGATCGATGTGGGTGGACAGCAAATAAACTTCGGCGCCTGCCTCGGCAAGCCCCTGCTGCCAGTTGCGGACGTTCACGCTGTTGGCGTTGCCCAAAATGACGATTCGCATGGGAAAACCCAATATTCTCAAAGCCGCCTCCCCATGATAAGCTGAGATTTGAGAATTGTCTCTGGGAAACTGACCGCTTGCGACTCTCTCCCGCGCAAATCAAAGAGTGGAGCCAACGTTCCACCAACCGTAAGATTTTTCTGGCTGCGGCGGTTGTGGGCGGAATGACGCTGGTGGTCAAGGCGGTCGCGCTGCTGAAAGACTTGGTGGTGGCGCAGCAGCTTGGTGTCAGCAGCGATCTGGACGCTTATTTGGTGGCGTTCATCCTGCCGCAGTTCGCCATCAACGTGACTGCCGGAGCGCTCCAGACCAGCCTCGTGCCGACTTTTATCGAGGTGCGGGATCGGGAGGGCGAGGAAGCGGCGCAGGAATTGTTTTCTGCCGTGACCGCACGGGCGCTGCTGATACTGGTCGGCTGCGTGCTGTTGTTCGGGGTGATCGGTCCGCTGACCCTGCCGATCATCGGCTCTGGTTTCGACGCCCACACCTTCGAGCTGACGCGCAACATGTTTTTCATCACCCTGCCCGCCATCGTGATCAGCGGCATGGGCGTGATTTGGGGGGCGATCCTCAACGCCTATGATCGCTTTGCGCTGGCGGCGGTCGCGCCCGGCGCGGTGCCGCTGTTCACCATCGTGCTGCTGGTGCTGACCATTCAGCAGCTTGGCGTCTACGCGCTGGCGCTCGGCTTGATCGCCGGGTTCAGCGTGCAGGCGGTGCTGATGGCATGGAGTTTGCGGCAGCATCATTTGAGCCTGCTCCCGCGCTGGCGCACCCGACCGGAGTTCAGCCACTACGTGCGTCAGGTGATGCTGCAATTCGCGCCTGCGGCGGCGGGCGCGGTGCTGGCGAGCAGCACCGATCTGGTCGATCAGGCGATGGCGACGCCGCTCGGCGCGGGCAGCGTTTCGGCGCTCACTTATGGCTCCAAGCTGCTCTCGTTCGTCATTGGCGTGAGCGCGACGGCGCTGGGGATTTCGATCCTGCCGCATTTCTCCAAGGATGGTCGCGGAACGGGATTGGCTGAAGGTGCGGCATACCTACCGAACCTACGCATTTCTGATCATCGGGGCGACGCTGCCACTGGTTCTGATTGTCGTTGTGTTCTCAGAGCCTATCATCCGGCTCGTTTTCCAGCGTGGGGCGTTCACCGCCGAGGATACGGTGCTGGTCAGCCAGATACAGATGGCGCTGTTTCTCCAAGCTCCCGTTTTATCTGCTGCTGATCCTGACGCAACGCTTAATCGCTGCTGTGAAGATGCAGGTGATCTTCTTCTGGGGCGCGGCGTTGAACTTCATCCTCAACATCGTCTTTAACGTCGTGTTTATTCATTTCTGGGGCGTGCCGGGAATTGCGCTTTCGACGACGGCGGTCTTTATTTTCTCGTTCGGATTTCTGTTTTTGATGCTGCGCTATTACCTTATCAAATTGTCCGCCCCCGCTGATCAGGGACATCAACCGTGAAGCGAATGCCTGCCCCGGCTATCCCGGCGGAAGTCCACATGGAGGACCGAAGCTGCCCGATGGGATGCGCGCCCAACGACGAGATCGTCATGACCAGCTTCGACCGCTTGAACGGTCTACCGGGGCGGTTCACGATGGTGCGGTGCAAGACCTGCGGGCTGATGCGCACCAATCCGCGACCGGACGCCGCTTCGATAGGCTACTACTATCCCGACGACTACAGCCCCTACGTGGACACGCGAGTCGATGCGCTGGACGAGTCGTCGGATTCGCGCACGCTGCGGCACCGGATTCGGGACGCGGTTCCGGCGCTGTCGCAGGTGATCCCGCCGATGACCGCCGGACAGATGCTCGAAATCGGGTGCGCATCGGGGGCGTTTCTGCACAAGATGGCGCTGCGCGGCTGGGCGGTAGAGGGAATCGAGCCGAATCGCGCGGCGGCAGAGGCGGCATCTCGGCTCGGCTACCCGGTGCATAACGGGACGATTGAAAGCGCGCCGGAACCCGCGCATCCCTACGATTTGATCGTTGGCTGGATGGTGCTGGAACATCTGCACGAGCCGGTCGATGCGCTGTGCAAGCTGCATCGCTGGACGCGACCGGGCGGCTGGCTGGCGATTTCGGTTGCCGAACGCCGGATCGAAGGAGCGGCAGATTTTCGGGGATGCGTGGTTCGCGCTGCAACTGCCGACGCATTTGTATCACTACACGCCCGCGACCATGACCCACCTGCTCGACAAAAGCGGCTGGAAAGTGGAGCGGATTTTTCACCAGCGATCCGTGAGAAACGTCGCTGCGTCAGTCGGCTACAAGATGCAGGATTACGGGCTGCTTCCGCGTGTGGGGCAAATGCTGATCGAGAAATCATCTTCGCCGTACTTCCACATCGCGCTGTATCCGGTCGCCTGCGGGTTGAGCGCGCTGGGCGAAACGGGTCGCATGACGGTCTGGGCGCGAAAGAACGATGCTTAAGGTTGCTGCGCTCACGACCGGACTGACCGTCCCGTCCTCGCGCTTTCGGATTTTGCAGCACGTCGAGCCGCTGCGCGATTACGGGATCGCGGTGGCGATCTGTTCGTGGCTGACCTATTCGTTCGCGGGCGTTCAAGCGACGCCTTCGGGCAGAACCGAGCTTGCATAGCCGGATCAAGCAGCACTTGCCTGCGCTGATCACCGCGACCAAAATCGCGGCGCGCGTGCCGAGCATACTGGCGAGCCGCCGCTACCAGATCACGTGGTTGCAAAAGGAATTGATGCCCGGTTATTTTACAGGCGAGGGGCTGCTCAAGCGCCCGCTGGTGGTGGACGTGGACGACGCGATCTGGCTGAAATCCGCCGCACGGCAGCAGCGCGTGCGCCCGAACCGCCCAACTCGCACGGGTGATCATTGCCGGGAACGCTTATCTCGCCGACTGGTACAGCCAGTACAACGCCAACGTGCGCATCGTGCATACGGCAATCGATACGGCGCGATTTGTCCCAGCGGAGCACGAACCTGACGCATTTGTGATCGGCTGGACGGGCAGTTCGTGGACGCTGCCTTATCTCGAATCCATCGAGGACAGCCTGCACCAGTTCATGAGCTTGCACCCGGACAGCAAAATCCGGGTGATGGCGGATCGCGCGCCTGCGTTCCAGCGGATCAACGCGCGACAGGTCGAGTACGTGAGCTGGTCGCCGGAAAATGAAGCCGTTTCGCTACGCGGGATGAGCGTCGGATTGATGCCGCTGCCGGATGACGACTGGACGCGCGGCAAATGCAGCTTCAAGATGCTGCAATATATGAGCTGCGGGATTCCGACGGTGGTTTCTCCAGTGGGATTGAACGCGGACATCCTCCACATGGGCGACAGCGAAATCGCTGTGACCCGCGAGTCGGACTGGGTGGCGGCGCTCGACGCTTACTATACGGACACGGCGAAAGCGCGGGAAGCGGGCAAGATCGGGCGGCAGATTGTGGAGCAGCATTTCAGCCGCCGGGTGATCACCGAACAACTGGCGGAGATATTCCACTCCTTGGTCTAGACGCTTGCGCGAGCGGCGGCAAGCAAACCATCACTCTCGACAATCGAGTAGGGGTCTTTCGGGAAGATACAACAAGCACCCTTTGGACGCAGTGATCACATGGGCACGCTGGACGTGCTGCGGCTGCTCAGGGCGATCAACAAACCCCATGGGTGGTCGAGCGCAAGGCGTAAGCCTCTAAATTAGAACTCCTCGACGTAGCCCGCCGCGACATCTTCCGGCGGGTTGGTGTAGCGCTGGATGTAGCGCTGCGAGCGATGCCCCAGCCGCCGCTCCAGCTCGTAGGCGTCGGCGTTGGTCACGCGGGCAAGCTGGAAGGCGAAGGTGTGGCGTAGATCGTGCGGGCGCAGCGGCGACACGTGCCGGGCGGGATCGGGCTGCTCGGCGTCATGCCAGTGCCCGATCTGCTCTAGAATTTGGTTGATCACGCGCGGGGAGAGCCGCCCGTCTTCGGATCGGCTTGCCAGCCCGGCAGCGCTCAGGAAAAGCGCACACGCCCCCGGACATTCGTCCAGCGGACGCTCTCGCTCAAGGTAATCCGCAAGAGCCGCACGCGCGTCTGCCGAAAGAAAAACGACCCGCTCCGTCTTTCCTTTGCCCTGCACCCGGTCGATTCGGGCTTTGCGCACGCTGCGGAGCTGCTCGGTGGTATTTGGCTGCACCTGCTCCAGATTGAGCTTGATCAGTTCTTCGCGGCGCAGCCCAGTGGAGAGCAGCACAAACACCATTGCCTTGTCCCGCAGCGGGCGCGCGTTCGAGCGCAGCGGCGGCGTATGGGTCTTGGTCCAGCGCCTGCCTTTGAGACGGTAGAACTGCTCCAGCCGATCACAGATATTTTTGAGAGAGCGCAGTTGATCGTCGGAGAGCGCGCGCGGCTCCAGCGGGGGCAGGGGAAGCTCGCCAATGCCTTTGGTCGGGTTGCCCATGGCGAAGGTGTGCGGAGACTGCGAATAGACCCAGTTGGTGAATCCAGACAGCGAGGCAAGATAGTTGTTGATGGTCGCGTGCGCTAAGCCGGAGTCCTCCAAGTGCGCTCGCCACTGAAGCACGTCCCGCCTGAGCATCTGGGAAATGCGGTCGTGTCCGTAAGCATCCTCGAAATAAGCAATAAAGCGCTCCAGGTGCAGGGAAATTTTCCGAATGACCGTCTCTGAGCGGACACCGTTGAGTGCCAGTCGCCTGTAAATGTCGGTCCAAGCGCCGAGACTGTCCGGGATTTCTACGGGTAACATCGGCAACTTTCCTTTCCTGAAGCTATTTTTCGCTATAAACGGCTCAGCGGTTTTGGCAGCCCCGCCTGAGCCTCATCCTTTGATCTCGCTCAACTATAAGTTTACTACACAGAAGGGGCGTTATGTGTAGTAAATTCAGTTCAGCATCAATTTTATTCGTGTACTATTAGCCAAATTCCTTCTATTAGGTCTATAGTATATTATAGAAATACAAATCAGGCTCTATTGACATTTATTTGTACTAGCGCTAACTTATAGCATGTCACCTTACTCTGCAAGCCCGCACGTGCAATTGCAATGGGAATAACGGTCATCGCAGTCCTTTAACATCGGTTCTCTGCATACGATCACTACTTTCTTCGCAAAAACACTGTAGTGAAGTTGTACGAAGTTGGGTGATGACACCGCCCACGAGAGGGGAATTGGTGGGCTTTTTCTGGTATGCATTACAAACCAAACCGCGCAAAGAGAGTCAGGTGGATTCCTACCTGCGCTCCAATCAGGTCGAGGTTTTCTACCCGACGGCGAAGGTGCGCCCGGTAAATCCTCGCGCCGCCAAGATACGCCCCTATTTCCCGCGTTACCTGTTCGTTCATGCCGATCTCGAAGATGTGGGCGTTAGTGCTTTGCAGTGGATTCCCGGCGGGATAGGGCTGGTTCGCTTTGGCGGCGAACCGGCGATTGTCCCTGACAACTTCGTTTATGAGCTTCGCCGCCGCGTCGCCGAAATTCGGGCAGCAGGCGGCTTGCACCTTGACGGTCTCAAACCCGGCGACATCGTGAACATCACGGACGGTCCGTTTGCGGGATACGAGGCGATTTTCGACCTGCGCCTGAGTGGTGAGGATCGCGTGCAGGTACTGCTTCAGTGGTTGGGGCGCAAGCTTCAAGTGCGCGTGAACGCAGACGCCATCGAGAAGAAGCGCGCCCACTAAGGCGAGTTCCCGCTTCGGATTGATCGCGTTTTGCCAGACAGGTTTCTCCTGTGACAGACGAAAAGTATGTCGCAACGGCGGAGCGCGCCTTCTAAATCCCCGATATTTGCTACAATTCACAAATTCCAGTCGTCGCAACCATGATGCATTTCAGGTGCCTCATATCGGTTGGTGTGATGAGGCTATCCTTCAAATCTTTGCCGATGTAGACAAAAGGTAATGCAGCCGCAGGATGTGTGGAATCGCCGGAGTTATTCTCAAACCGCAGGCAGATGCCGATGGTCTTCAAGGCAGAGTACGCGCAATGGCGCAGGCGATGGCGCATCGCGGTCCCGACGATGAAGGGATTTATCTCTCGCCTGATAACCGTATTGGATTCGCCAATCGGCGCTTGGCGATACGCGACCTGTCGCCTGCCGGACATATGCCGATGTCAAATGTGGCAGAGGATGTCTGGATCACCTATAACGGGGAAATCTATAACGCGGATGAACTTCGTGTCGAACTTGAGAAGCTGGGCTATAGCTTTGGTTCGACCAGCGACACCGAGGTGATTCTGCATGGTTATGAGGCGTGGGGAAGCGATATTGTCGCGCGTCTACGCGGTATGTTCGCTTTTTCGGTCTGTGATCAGCGGGAACAATATGCCGGAAATGCGCTAATCCTCGTTGCGCGCGATCACATGGGCATCAAGCCTGTTTACTACTGCGAAACGACCGATGCATTTATCTTCGCGTCTGAATTGAAGGCGTTGTTCGCCTCAGGTCTGGTCAATCGTGAAATCAGCTCAACCGGGCTGGTCGGTTATTTGCTGATGGGCAGCGTCCCCAATCCAAACACGATTTATGATAAGGTGCTGGCTTTGGAGCCTTCCTCCTTCCTTGAGATCAGGGAAAGCGGCGCTGAGATTATTCCACGAACAGCCTATTGGTCGCTCCCAGAAGATCACTCCAACATCCGCACCATTGATGAGGCAACCGAATGTATTCGCGCGTTGCTGACCGAAGCCGTTCGTATTCGCCTCGTGAGCGACGTGCCGCTTGGCGCTTTTTTAAGCGGCGGGTTGGACTCTAGCAGCGTGGTCGCGTTGATGCGTCGGGTAACCAATGGTCCCATTCGCACCTGTTCGATGGTCTTTGAAGAAGCCGCGTATTCCGAAGCCGTCTACGCGCGCGCCGTTGCTAAATCGGTTGGCGCAGAGCATTTCGAGCGCATCATCAGCTTTGACGACGTACTCGGTGAGTTCGACAATATTCTGGCGGCAATGGATCAGCCGACCATTGACGGCGTCAACACCTATTTTGTCTCCCAGACGGCTCGGCAGGCGGGTTTGACGGTCGCGTTATCCGGGTTGGGAGGAGACGAGCTGTTCGGCGGCTATCCGAACACCTTCCGCGACACACCCAAAATGTTAAATGCACTCAATTTCGCACAAAGCGTCCCTGCGGGTCGCCAGTTGGCACAGATGGCGATTGGGATGCTGCCTCATGGACAGGGATGGACGCGGGTTCAAGATGCGCTCCAGCGTTCGCCTTCCCTCGCTAGCGCCTATTTGACCCGTCGGGGATTGTTCTCGCCGAGCGAAGTTCAGGGGCTTGTGCATCCTGATGTTTGGGAAGCTGCGGGATTTGATCCGGTGGCACACGTCGCTTCAAGAGCCGATGCGACAACTGCTGTAAGCTCTGCGGATGCGTTTGCATGGGTGAGCCGCGCCGAGCTACGCACCTATACGCATCACCAACTCCTACGCGACACTGATGTGATGAGCATGAGCCATTCACTGGAAGTTCGCGTTCCGCTGCTGGACCGGGAACTCGTGTCGTTCGCGCTTCGGCTGCCCAGCTCGCTAAAATTGGGCACCGATGGACGACCCAAGCCGCTGCTGGCACGCGCGATGAAGGGGCTTCTTCCGTCGGTTGTGCTAGATCGGCGCGACAAGCAGGGCTTCACGTTTCCGTTTGCCGAGTGGCTGCGAGGTGGCTTGGCAGAACATGCGCATCAGGTGCTGGAGCAGGTCAAGAGCAATCCGCAGATCAATGCTGATGCGGTGGATGCGTGTTTTGGCGCAGTTCGAACGCGGCGAGGTTCACTGGTCGCGGGCGTGGGCGCTGGTTGCGCTGGGATGCGTAGCGTAAAATCGAAATGGACACTACACGCATACAGCAAGATAATGGCATAGCAGAACAAACCGAGTGGACGACCATCATCCGACCCTCAAAAGGGTGGGTGGCGCTCAAGCTGAACGAGTTGTGGGAATACCGCGATCTGGTTTTCTTCCTGACGTGGCGCGACATTTCGGTTCGTTATAAGCAAACTGCGCTGGGCGCTTCGTGGGCGATCATTCAGCCCTTCTTCTCGATGGTGATCTTCAGCGTGTTCTTCGGCGGGCTGGCAAAGATTCCGTCGGACGGCGTGCCGTACCCGGTGTTCAGCTATGTCGCACTGCTCCCGTGGACATTTTTCGCCAATGCGCTCACCGAGTTGTCAAACAGCTTGGTGGGCAGCGCCAATTTGATCAGCAAGGTCTATTTTCCTCGACTGATTATCCCGATAGCCAGCGTCCTCGGCGGATTGGTCGATTTTGCCATCGCCTTTGTGGTTCTGCTCGGATTGATGCTCTTCTTCGGCATTGCGCCAACACTTGCCGTGATTGTGCTGCCTTTCCTGCTGCTGCTGGCGCTGATCACGGCGCTGGGGGCGGGGCTGTGGCTCAGCGCGCTCAACGTGGAATATCGAGACATTCGCTACGTGGTGCCCTTTCTGGTGCAGGCGCTCTTGTTTGCGACACCGGTTGGCATACCCTAGCTCGCTGCTGGCGGAACCCTGGCGAACGCTCTACGGCTTAAATCCGATGGTCGGCGTGGTTGAGGGATTTCGCTGGGCGCTGCTCGGAACACCGGCCCCCGGACCCGATGCTTTTCGTATCGGCGGTCGCTGCGTGCGTGCTGCTGGCTTCGGGCGTGATTTACTTTCGACGTATGGAAAAGACCTTCGCGGACGTGGTGTAAATATGTCGGACGTTGTTATTCGCGTAGAGAACCTCGGCAAACAGTATCGCATCGGCGGCAAGCAGGAGCGCTACAAGACCTTCCGCGAATCCATTACCAGAACCCTGCGCGCGCCGATTCAGCGGTTGACCGCGGGAAGACGCGCCGCTCGAAGCGAGACTTTCTGGGCGCTCAAAGATGTCTCCTTTGAGGTGAAGCGGGGCGAAGTGCTCGGCGTGATTGGGCGCAATGGGGCAGGGAAGAGCACGCTGCTCAAAATCCTGTCGCGGATCACCGAGCCGACCGAGGGCGCGGTCTATCTGAAAGGGCGGGTTGGCTCGCTGCTGGAAGTCGGAACGGGCTTTCACCCGGAGCTGACCGGGCGCGAAAACATCTATCTGAACGGCGCGATTCTGGGGATGCGGCGCGCCGAGATTGCCCGTAAGTTTGACGAGATTGTCGATTTCGCCGAGATTGAGCAGTTCATCGACACGCCCGTGAAGCGCTACTCCAGCGGAATGTATACGCGATTGGCTTTTTCGGTCGCCGCGCACCTTGAGCCGGAGATTTTGCTGGTGGACGAGGTATTAGCGGTAGGAGATGCGGCTTTTCAGAAGAAGTGTCTCGGCAAGATGAGCGAGGTCGCGGGGGAAGGACGAACGGTGTTGTTTGTAAGCCACAACATGGGTAGCCTTCAGACGTTAACCTCAAAAGCAATACTCTTATCTAAGGGCAGGCTGTCAAGAGAGGGGGTATCGTCGGATGTTATTACGGAATACCTGCATTCTGCAACCCAGAACAGTGACTTCGAAGTGAGCAATTTGCCCAGGGTGGCACATACTTACGGCTCAGAATGCAGAATTCAACTGATTCGACCATCAGATGATTCCAATGGCAGTTTTTACTTCGGACGCGCATTAGGCTTCGAAGTTGTAGTTTCGTCTCAGCGTGATCGGGAAGGATTGCGATTCGGAATCACCGTTTTGGACATGGGGGGGGCACCGATTTTCACTGGATTTACCCGTGAGTTAATTAACTTGGCGAACCACAATGAGAATAAATTCCACATTAGTATTCCTGATTCTCGAGCTCGCTCCCGGTAACTACAACCTCGCACTCTCTTTGTTTTCAGGGGGATTACATCAGGCTAGAACGATACTAGACTTAGTTAATCCCGCCATTGAATTTAGCGTGATGGCTCTAGATGAGAGCGGACAGGGACTTCACAACTGGCAGGGGGTGTATGGCCCTATAGTTCAGAAAGAGATCAGCGTTAATGAAATAGAGCATGGAATATCGAAATTGCAAACACATTCAGAACCGTCATTGTCAAATATTTAAAGTTAGCGTGACATCCAGTATTGAGAGGAAAAGTGTGAGACTGGTCCTTCGTAGATTTGTGAAGCAACCGGTACGCTATCTTAAGTATAGGTACCGTACATCCTTGAACCTGAGGAAAAACAGTAAATGCGAACACAGAAAATTGGAGGTTGGACCTGGCGGAGCGAGAGTACCCGACTTTGAGACAGTAGATATTGTTCCAAGCCAGCAAGTTGATTACCTATGGGATGTCATGAAAAAGCTCCCATTTCGCGAAAACTGCTTCGAAGTTGTTTATGCAAGTCATGTCTTGGAGCATTTGCCATGGTATAAAACCAAAGAAGTATTAACGGAATGGACAAGGATTCTGCACCTGGGGGAAGCTTGGAAATATGGGTTCCTGACGGGCTAAAGATTTGTCAGGATGATCTGTCGATCATTCGCTAGGTACGAAGAACGACGGTTTTCGTGATGGATGGTTACTACATAATCCAGATCAAGAATCCGTTCCTGTGGGCGTCAGGAAGATTATTTTATGGTGCGCGAGATGATTATCCCAGTTGGCATAAGGCGGTGTTCACCGCGACCTACCTAAATCAATTATTTGAGTCTCTTGGTTTGTGCGACATACATCAGATGTCGCCTGAAGACTTCAGGGGGAACTGGCCAATCATGGTTGGATCAATCTCGGTGTCAAAGGTATGAAACCGTGAACTACCGCTCTGTTTCAGATTTGAACCGATGCATTTCCATCAATATTCACAAGATTCCTCCTGACGTCGATCTTGTTGTCGGGATCCCACGTAGCGGAATGTTGCCAGCAACCCTGATCGCTTTGTACCTTGAGCTTCCCTTGAGTGATTTGGGGAGTTTTTTAGAGGGAAATATTTTCGAGGCGGGTTGGACACGACGTGATGCACTCAGATTTAAGGAAATTGGGGACTATCGAAAAATCCTGATTATCGACGACAGTATACTGACTGGCGAAACCTTTAGGAATATCAAAAGCAAGATTGATTGTGCCAATCTTCCTCTAGGCAGAGACAGGATGTTGTTTGCGGCTGTTTACGCTGCACCAGAAGTAGCTAACCTGGTTGACGTTTACTTAGAAATATGTCCATCTCCCCGTGTATTCGAGTGGAATTTGATGGCTAGAGCATCAGCCAGTAATGCATGTATTGATATTGATGGTGTGTTATGTCGGGATCCAACTGCTGAGGAAAATGACGATGGGGAGCGCTATCTACAATTCCTTGAAAATGTTCGAGCCATTATTGCGTACAAATAGACAATTGAGGTATTTGGTAACTAATCGCTTAGAAAAGTACCGCGAGCAGACGGAACATTGGCTGCATAAACACGAGTTTCAATATAGCGAGCTTATCATGCTAGACGTGCCAACTAAGGAAGACCGAATCAAGCTAAAACCCCATGCTCGTTTCAAGGCAGAAATATATCGAAACAAACCTTCATATATGTTTATCGAGAGTTCATTATGGCAAGCTCGAGAAATTCGCGATACGCACAGGTAAACCTGTTTTTTGTGTGGAGACACAAACCTTTATGCCGACGGGCATAACCGCAGTTCGGACTCTCGATGATGCCTGGTGCGTAGGTTTACGCTTGTATCAAAGGTTGCGTCGTATTACACCGCAGAAACTGCTGGCGAGAGCGCAAAGGTATTATAGGGCTGTATGAACCCGGATAACCCCCTCGTTTCCATCATCATTCCCTGCTACAACGCCGCGCCCTGGATCGCTGAAGCCATCGAGTTGTGCTTGCAGCAGACCTACCAGCCCATCGAGATCATCGTGGTGGACGATGGCTCGACGGATGACAGCCTCGCGGTGATTTAGTCGTTTGGGGATCGCGTGACGTGGATGACGGGGCCGAATCGCGGCGGGTGTCATGCGCGGAATCGGGGATTTGAGGCGTCGCGCGGCGAATACGTCATGTTTCTCGATGCAGACGATTTTATTGGGGAAGAAACCATCACCGCCTTAGCTGAAGCATTGACGGGGCGGGAATTTTGTTTCGCCGCCTGCCCTTGGTGGTATCTTGAGAGACGAGGAGGAGATTGGGTAAAACGTCCCGGTACACCAGTTTCGCAAGGACTGAGTGACGGCGTTCTGTTAGAACTTCTTGGGTTTGGCACGCATATCGATGCGCTTCTGTTTGAGCGTGAAGCATTAGAATTTATCGGCGGTTGGGATGAAAACTTGAAAGCAAGTCAGGATATAGATTTGCGATTGCGTTTACTGCTAAATGGAGTTAAACAAATATATGCGAAAGGAGGTAATGCCTATTATAGGCGTTGTAGCCAAGATACGGTCAGTAACCAAATCACAGAGTCACACATGCGTTCTAGGTTGGATGTGCTCAAAAAAGCAGAGGCAATTATGCTTGCCAAAGGGGTGTTACAGGAATATCGAGTTCCACTCGCTCGGAGATACTACTCATTAGGTGTATCTTGTCTAGTTTATGGCTATGACTTAGAGCGCGAATCACTGGCTTGCGCTTTTCATTTGGCTGGTCGGCGTGCCATTTCAACTGATGGTAGCTCGTGGATAAATCGACTGTTGTGCTACACAATTGGCATAAAGCATAAGGAACATTTAGCCAAATGGCTTGACAAACATGGGATTAGACAATCAGAAAGGAAAGTCAATAATGAACGATTAGCGCTTCTTCAGGGAAAAAGTAAGAAAAGCCAAGAATTGGGAGTTTATATTACCACTCAAGAAGAGCGTAAACTTTGAAAATCCTCCATGTTCCGTTTGGTTTCTATCCCGATCCTGTTGGTGGAACCGAGATATTATGTGAGTTTCTTGCTCATGAATTGGAACGGCTCAATGTTGAGGTCGTGATTGCCGCTCCAGCCACTGAAGACACGGCGTACGCGCATAACATGCTACGTGTCAGACGTTATGCGGTAAATCAGAATACTGTTGACGTAAGGGAAATTTATGGGCACGGTGATCCCTTAGCAGCACAGAACTTCAGAAAGTTGCTTTGCGAAGAAACACCCGATCTAGTTCACCTTCACGCTTTTACTAGTGGCATATCCCTCGACATAGTACGAGAAGCGAAAAAAAGGGGGCTACCGGTCATCTTCACTTATCATACGCCTACAGTCACCTGTACCCGGGGCACGCTCATGCGGTGGGGCACTGAAGTTTGTGATGGTCATATGGATGGTCGTTTGTGTACTCAATGCACCTTGATGAAAATGGGGCTCAGCAAATTCGGTAGTTGGATACTCAGCGCAATCCCTGCCGGTGTTGGTCAAGCATTGGGAGACATGAAGTTTCGGGGTGATGCCTGGACTGCAATGCGTATGAGCGAACTTATTACGCTTCGGCATAACGCGGCGCGATCGTTATTGGACGAGGTAGATAGAATTGTCGTCTTGTGCGATTGGTCCAAAGAACTTCTGGTACAGAATGGCATTCCACAAAGTAAGATTGTGTTGGTACGACAGGCGATCCACGGCTGGCAGGACACCATCGATACACCGACTTCACCGTTCCATGAAGGCGGAAGACTGCGCATAGTTTACATAGGTAGAATCGATCCCACAAAAGGTATACATTTATTGATTAAAGCTTTGCAGTTAATGCCCACGGCTCCTATTGAACTCGATATTTATGGGGTCCTTCAACCGGGTAATGATCGTTATGCCCAGGAAATTGCCCGTTTAGTTGACGTTAGCCCGTATATGCGTTTTTTACCTTCGATCCCCAACGATCAGATAATTCCTATGTTGAGCAAGTATCATCTACTGGCTGTACCCTCACAGTGTCTAGAAGTAGCGCCACTCGTTATTCTGGAGGCCTTTCGCAGCCAAGATACCTGTGATCGGTTCGGACCTAGGGGGAATTGCCGAAATGGTGCAAGATGGACTGAATGGAATATTGGTTCGTCCGACTCTAGTGGTAGCTTGGGAGCAGACACTGCAAGCCTTTATCGAGCAACCCGAATTATGGGGTAGATTACAAAAGGGAGTTACGCCGCCCCGAAGAATGGAGAATGTTGCTCACGAGATGATGAACATCTACAGTAAAGTACTGTAGACCAGAACATCAAGGAAATCATTTTGTCTTTAGCCATAGTCTCTACTCATCCCATCCAGTACCATGCTCCAGTATACCGTGCTCTCCAGCAGCAGTTTGGTATTTCAGTTACCGTAATCTATGGTTCAGACTTCAGCATTTCAGGCTACTATGTCGGGAGTTCGGCTCCAAATTCGCGTGGGATTCCGATCTCTTGAGCGGCTACAAATCGGTCTTCCTCTCCAAGGTTTCGGAAGGAGGGGCAACATCCTATGAGGCAGTGTCAGCAAAGGGTGTCGATCGGGCTTTGAAGAGAGTGAAGCCTAAAGCGATTATGCTCTTGGGCTATCAGCCTCAATTTCACGTTAGGGCGTTTATCGCTGCACGGCGCATGAAGTGCCCATTGCTCTTACGCGCTGAAACAACAGATTACAATCATAGTAGAAGCAGATTAAAGCAGCTTATCCGTGACAACGTCTTACGCCTTTTCTACAAACAATTTGCTCGGTTGCTGTATATTGGAGAGCGTTCGCGGGCACACTATCGGCGCTTGGGGTGTAATGAATCGCAACTCATCTTTTCCCCCTACTGCGTGGATACTACTCCATTTCGCCTTGATGAGTCTGAGCGGGTGCAGTTAAGGACAGCCACGCGCGATGTGCTCGGTATTTCGCCGTCTAAAAGAGTATTGCTCTTCTCAGGTAAGCTGGCTCAACACAAAGCGCCTGATCTGCTCATCGATGCGCTGAAAACAATGCCGGATGATGTACGCAAGCAGATAGTTACGATATTTGTAGGAGATGGCGAACTCCGAACGGAGTTGGAACAGAGAGCAGCCAATTCCCCTGAAGTAGATGTTCGCTTTGTAGGATTTCAGAACCAATCGCATCTCAGCCAATATTATCATGCGGCTGATTTACTGGTTTTGCCCAGCCAAGTAGGAGAAACATGGGGATTGGTCGTAAACGAGGCGCTGCTTCACGGACTGCCGTGTGTAGTTTCTGATCGTGTTGGTTCCGCTCCCGATTTGGTTAAAGCTGGAATAACAGGTGAGATCTTCACCGCAGGCTCGATCTCCTCTCTTGCAGAATCAATTCGGAGAGCGCTGCTTCTGCTGAATGATCCGCAGCTTAGAGAAAACTGTCGCCAGAAAGTTAGCAAATACACTGTCGAGGAAGCAGCTCGCGGTATAGCACAAGCTTATCATTCAGTTACACACGTTTGATCCAATTCAACGGAAAATGGCTTTCACAGCTCACCCACGCTTGCTCATCGTTGGCTATCCACAGGAATATCATATTGGTGCACAGCTTTATGATGCAGCTCAGGAGCTTAATCTAGGCGCGCAAATTATCGATGCAAATGCAGCACTTTCCAGTCCTGTTCTCATTCAACGGATAAATTGGCATTTACGACAGCATCGCCCCCCGCACTTAAAATCCTTTAGTAGCTATGTGGTTAAGATATGTCGAGAGTTTCGCCCTGCTTATCTACTCGTAACTGGCATAACTGCCCCTGACGCTGAGGCTTTGAAGACGATCCGTACAATGGGCATCAAAACAATGAACTTCTTGACAGACGATCCTCTGGATCCTGCCCTTTATGCACCCTGGTTCATCGAAGCACTCAAATCCTATAGTGTTATCTTCTCCCCACGGCGAGCAAACATCAGCGATCTTGAGAAGATTGGATGCCGCGTTGAGTATGTGCCATTTGCGTATGCCCCTAAGCTACATTTCCCGGAAATCGCCCCGCCTGAACAGCGTAGCCAATATGAATGTGATGTACTGTTTTATGGTGGCGCCGATAAAGATCGAATGCCCTATATAGAGGCACTTCTAGCGGCAGGATTGAACGTACATTTGTATGGTGGCTACTGGGACCGCTATCCTACGACGCGCCCATTCGCACGGGGGATAGCCAATCCGCAGATACTCCGCTGGGCAGTTTCTGGGGCAAAAGTGACGCTGTGCCTTGTTAGACGTGCCAATCGTGACGGACACACGATGCGAACCTTTGAAGCCTCCGCCATGGGGGCATGTCTGTTGGCTGAAGATACAAGCGAGCATCGCGCTATTTTGGGCGAAGAACAACATGGAGCGGTGTTTTTCAACTCAAGCAGTGATCTCGTATTGAAGGCAAAAGAACTGCTTCAAGATGACCAACTGCGCGCAAGGCTCAGGTCCGCCGCTTATGCAAGAATTGTCAATCAGGGCAATACATATCGAAATCGGCTGCAAAATATGATAGGGTTCGCTTCACGTGTTGGGACGGTATAGTATGAAAGCCGCCAACGACAGGGTACTAATCGTATGTACAGTCAATTTCTCCCGCTAATCGCAATTTGGATCGCACTCGTTGCTGTCACCTCGATCTATTTCTACAGGAGACGCGATCTGAGCGCGGGAGTTGTGTTAGTCTACATATTTCTTTTGCGCTGGAATGGCCTCCAAGGGCTGATTTATGCTTTTCCCTGGTATATTCCCCTTAACGATCCGGCTACGGTCTATGCAGGCTTTGTTCAGAGCACTCTAGGAATGGTAAGTCTCGTGATTGGGGCTCTTGTCGTTGCACCACTGCTTCAAAAGATACATCGAAAAATAGGTTATCGATCATCGTTTAGAATTTCTCGCTCGGAACCGGACAAGCCTGTCGTTTCCTTTCTGCTTTATATTGCTATCGGTCTGATCGCCTATTTCATCTTAGGGCCGCTCTTTGGTAAATTGCCCACTGTCAGCGCTTTTATATCGGCTTTGCAACGGCTGCTGCCGGTAGGGCTCGCGCTGGGTTTTTGGGAAACGCACCAAGCACGGAAGCCAAACCCGAAGATGAGCGTATTTCTGTGGGGATTGACCGGCCTGTGGCCGGTTGTAACGATGACTACTCAAGGATTTCTCGGCTTTGGTCTTTTGCCCGTCATTTTTGTGTTCGTTTTTGTTGCGCTGCTCTCCAAGAAGCCAATTAGAATATTCCTGTTGGGTGCCGCAATCGGCTACATGGGCATATCGCTGACCGTAACTTATTTGCAGGTCCGGAGTGACATCCGCAACGCGGTGTGGGGAGGAGACGACCTGAACACGCGCTTGAACACCATCTCCTCCTCCCTTAGCTCCAACTTTAAGCTTCTCGACTTTACGGACTCGGACCAGCTTCGAGCAATTGACGGGCGCTTTGGTCTAAACGCCCTCACGGGACTAGCCGTTCAACGTGTGAATACAGGCGTCGTACCTTTCGCGAACGGGAGCACGATTCTCGATGCGGCATTAGCGGTGATTCCAAGAGCCATATGGCCTGACAAACCCATTGCGGTAGGTGGACAAGCCTACGTTAACCTTTATACCGGCGTCTATTTTCTGGGCAGCACTACCGTAGCGATGGGCCAAGTAATGGAGTTTTACGTCAATTACGGCGCAGCGGGCGTGTTCATTGGATTCATGGTTTTGGGGACTGTCCTAGCCGTAATCGACAAGAGCGCAGCACTTGCGTTGCACAAAGGGAACCAACACAGATTTAGCTTGTTAGTCGTTTGCGCATTCGGCTTATGGTTGAACCAAGATAATCTAGTCACTATACTCGGCACGAGTATATCGGGTGTGGGTACGGTCATTATCTTTAGCTTAATTCTAGAGACGTTAGTTTCCTTGCGACGACATCATTTATCAAGCGTGGCGCCAGACCGAACAACGCCTAATTTGGAACAGACATCGGGAGATGCCCGTGTGGTGGGATAAGTACCGCAAATCAATAATTAGCGAGAATCTGGGTCAGCTACTTAAACTCAGAGGGGATATGCAAAATTATTACAGTAATCTCCAGTACCATGATGAGTGGATTTGTGGACACAATGCGAACTGGAAATCACGAACTCATGCTGCTCAAATTGCGGCTTGCCGACGAATAAGAGCGGGGGCTAACGTTCTTGAGGTGGGTTGGTTGTGGACGTGGTGATGCCTATTCTGAAATCACTAAACTGGTTGGACCCATTACTTACACTGGTCTAGATCTTAACCCTGAACTACGGGGACAGCACTATGTATCAGCGAGAGGCGAATCCCTGCCATTCAAAGCTAAATCGTTTGATATAGTTCTCTCCATGTTCGTAATCGAGCATATCGTTTTCCCAGCCTGCTTTCTACGCGAGTCATGGAGAGTACTCAAATCCGGTGGGCAGTTGTTGATTGTGGCTCCAGACTTCTCTCGGAATGCTATGGCTTCAGAGAGGATTGGTTTAAGTTATGGTCAAGGACGTGATAAGTTGCGCGAAGGGAAAATTATCGACGCTCTATTGACCGGATTTGATAATAAAGTCCGTATTGCCCTTATGCGAAAATATCGTGATATGCGCATCAAGCACGGGGACTATAGTTTTCCTATTCTTACTACGCCTCGATGCCTCCGCCTGAACGGTTTTGTACCCGATTGCGATGCAGTTTATCTTGTTCATCCCCATGAGATTATAAACTTCCTCAAATCCATCGATAATGGGGTGGAATGTCAAATTGTCTATAAGAACGACTCAACATTTGCGCTGGCTGTATCCAGAGTCTCGAACTAACGTTTTAGTCGATACAACTTCATGATGCGAAGTGATTCTGCTCTAGCGAGGTCGGTGCCATGCGTATTGCTGTTCTTATTCCTATGTTTAATAGCGCTTCTACAATTGGCGATACGCTAGTTTCTCTTCAGCGATGCGCCAATCTGGAAGCTGTCTCGGCGGTCTATCTGTCAGATGATGCTTCAACCGATGAGACTGTAGAAACTGCGGAAGAGGCGTGGACTTCACACATACCGTTGAAACTAATTCGTTATCAGCAAAATAATGGGGTTTGGGGAAACAAGAATAGAACTATCCAACTATTGATGAATGAAGGTTTTGATTGGGTGCTTATGCTTCATTCCGATGATTTGGTGAAACCGGAATGGATAGATCTAATGACTGCTCGCGTGAAACTGGTTCCCGACACCATAGCAAGTATCAGCACGAGTTGGGATGTGTTACAAGCTGATGGGGTTCTGATTCCCGGCGAAGAGAAACCTTCGGAACATCCTCATGTAATCATTGGTAGTCCCTTGAACGTAGCTAGCACCGTACGCAGGGGCGGTTGGTGGCACATGTCGGGAGCAGCCATTCGTCCTAATGCCTTTATAAAGATAGGGGGGTTTAACCTAAATTATCCTGCGTATGCCGATATTGATTGGACATGTCGTGCTCTCGATCAGGGTTGGTGTATAGAATTCTTACCGCGTTCTCCAGTCATTTACCGAATGCATTCTGAGACAGTAACGGCAAGGACAAAGCGCTTAGACTTGGATTTGCGAGAAGAACTGGAAATCCATCGCCGCTTTAGCCATTACCTAACGATTGTTGAGTATCTTCAAATCCAGTTCCGAGTTACTTACTATGCTTTGCGCCGTATAGCGAGAGCAACACTTAATCGAGATGTTCAGAAATTTCGAACCTCAGTCCAGACTTTTATTCTTGCCTTGCGTTACATGGCACGGAAAAGAAGGCAGACATCCGTGTCAGTGTCGTAGATTGTTTATCCTCGCAAGTGCCACAATGATGCCCAATTCCCATAATCTATCACCAGAAAGAATGTTGACCTTCTTTTGAGAATCTCAATCATTGTGCAAGGGCGTTTCCATGCCTTCGATCTCGCCCGTGAGTTCAACCGGAAAGGGCTTTTGCATCAGCTCATTACGCCCTATCCTCGCTTTGTCGCCAGCAAGTTCGGCGTTCCCCCGGACAAAGTAACCAGTCTTTTGGGATTTGAAGTAATTCGGCGGCTCTTCGATAGACTTCCCTTCGGCGCAAAGGCGCGAACCGAATTCGAAATTCGATGGTTGGAAGCTTACGCAAAAAGCGCCGCGGATGCGCTTGAGCCTTGCGACGTGCTAATCGCTTGGTCAAGCGTGGGTGCGCCAGCCTTTCGAAAAGCGAGCGCTTGGAGAACACTGCGTGTCTGCGAGCGCGGATCAACCCATATCTTGGAGCAGGAACGCCTGTTGTCAGAGGAACACGCACTGCATGGATTTCCGTGGACACCCTGGACAGACCGAAAGCGGCGCTTGGAACTGGACGATTATCAACTCGCCGACGCAATTGACGTGCCAAGCTTATTTGTAAAGCGGAGCTTCGTCGAACGGGGATTTTCTGAAGACCGCTTGGTCTATGCCCCCTACGGAGTTGATCTTGGTATGTTTCAGCCGATGGATCTGCCGCGAGATAATCGATTTCGGGTTATTTTCGCTGGCAGCTTAACCTTACGAAAAGGTATTGGTTACTTGAAACAAGGTTTTCTATCAGCCGATATTCCCAATGCGGAATTATGGTTCGTCGGAGGGGAAACAGACGAATCGGACAGGCTGTTGAAGGACACCAATGACCACATTTGTATGTTGGGGCACGTTCCACAATCCCAACTTTCTCAGATCTATGCGCAGGCTGACGTTTTTGTCCTGCCATCTATTGAGGAAGGACTAGCGATGGTACAAACACAGGCATTAGCTTGTCGTTTGCCGTTGATTTCCACAACCAACACGGGCGGTGAAGATTTGCTAAGGCGCAGTGGAGAAGAGCCGATACAAGTGGATGAGGATATTCTTCAGTATCCGGCGGGTTTTGTTATACCGATACGCCGCCCAGATTGCATCGCTCGTTGTTTGCAACTCTTGTACAGGGATGACAATTTGCGTGACAAGATGCGTCTCCAGGCGTTAACGATCTCTCAGCGCAAAATGGATTGGTCTCACTCAGCAGACGAACTCGTCAGCCAATATCAAATGCTTTTACAAAAGCGCCAACACACGAATTAGCATCATGAAACGCAAACGTTTAGCGATTATCACCACCCACCCCATCCAATATCACGCGCCCTGGTTTCGTGGACTGGCGGCGCATCCCGATCTCGATCTTCAGGTTTATTTCTGTCATGAAGCAACGTCGCGGGAGCAAGCAGCAGCAGGCTTTGGTGTTGAGTTTGAGTGGAATGTTCCTATGCTTGAAGGTTATCCATTTCGGTTTCTGCGCAATGTCGCTCATAGTCCCTCGATAAGCAGCTTTCGTGGCTTGGACGTACCAGAAATTAAAGAGATGATCGAACGAGAACGTTACGATGCCGTTTTAGTGTCGGGCTGGAATTACAAGGGGGCCTGGCAGGCGATACTTGCTTGCTGGAATACCCACACTCCGGTTATGGTACGCGGTGATTTACATCTCTATACCCAGCGTCATCCCTTGAAAAAAGCCTTAAAATACCCATTCTATCGCTGGTTTATCTCCAGAATGGATGCCTGCCTTGCTGTGGGTACTTGGTCACGCGAGTACTATCTGCACTATGGTGCGCCATCCGACCGCATCTTTTGGGTGCCGCACGTTGTCGATGAACGCCGTTTTGCGGACGATTGCGCTCGCTGGGAACCCCATCGATTGCAGTTGAGAAGAGAGTGGGAACTTGCGGACGACACAATCATTTTTGGTTTATGCGGTAAGCTGATTGACCAAAAACGCCCCTTTGATTTCGTCGAAGCTCTGGCTTTAGCTGACGCGGAAAGAGGGGCAATAGCGGGGTTGGTGATTGGCGATGGTCCTCTGCGGAAATCATGTGAACAGATCGCGGATGCTCATAGGACTCCCATAAAATTTGCGGGGTTTCTCAACCAGGCGGAGATTGCTAAAGCGTATATTGCCGCCGACGTTTTTGTATTACCGTCAGACGGTGGCGAAACATGGGGATTGGTAGTCAATGAAGCGATGTTCTTTGGGTGCCCCTGTATTGTCAGCGATAAGGTTGGTTGCGGACCTGATTTAGTTATTTCCGGCGAAACCGGAGATATTTTCCCGATGGGAGACGTGGGAGCCTTGGCGAAGGTGATAGCTCGCTATGCAGCGGACCCGGTCGCCGTGAAAAGAATGGGCGATGCTGCACGCCAACGAGTTCGGTTAAACTCAATCGATGCTGCGGTCACAGGTGTGATGCAGGCGCTTGAGCGAGTGACAAGAAACAATCGATAAACGCCTCCGCGATACCAATTTCGACACTCCGTCTGCTCAGTTCATAATGTGTTCTATCGGAAGATGCTGGGTTTCACCCGCTTCTCTTTCTTGAAGGCTATATTCATCCAATCAGTTCTTTATAGTAATCCAGATCACTATCCCCCTATGATCAATGCTGCCAATGTCATTGATCAGCAGGGGTGTTCCCAGGATATACTCGGCCGTGATTTTCGACCTCCAATCATGCCCCAGGACACGATTATATATCCACCTAGTACACAAGTTACTCGCTTCAAGATTGAAGACCGAAACACCTCCTTAGCCTATTTCAGGTTCATTTGGCACGTGCTCATGTCGCACAGCTCCGAGGCGGATTTGTTCATTGGTTATGATATGCACGGTTTGCTGCCAGCCTGGATACTCGCAAAGCTCCATGGCCGTCCCCTCGTTTACCATTGTCATGATTATTCTGAAAATGGTACGACGTCGTCCACCGGGCAGCGTGTGGTGAAATCATTTGAGCGCCTTCTGGCACGCACAGCCGATCTGGTGATTGTGCCAGATCAGGAACGCGCTGAGGTCATGGTGCGCGAACTCCGCTTAGGCACGTCTCCTTTGATTGTAGCGAATGCGCCTCTTGCAGCCCCTCCGACAAATCAGAATAAACTGGCTGAGGCACTTCATCAACAGGGTAAGGACTTTTCCCGTATCGTCTTCAGGCAGGGGCGCCGTTCAGGTCATGCGATTGAAGTCACCTTACGCTCAATGCCTCACTGGGCAATCCGGGAATGGGGTTTTGTGATCATGGGCCCATGTGAAGAGGATTACCGGAAATCGCTCGAACGACTGGCAGCAGACATGGAGTGAGTGATCGCTTTGTCATCTTGCCTGCGGTGAGTTACCCAGAAGTTGCAAAGTACACCGTAGGGGCAAATCTGGGGCATGGGCTTTACGAGCCTAACATTAAACAATCATATAGTAACGACCGCATCCAATAAAATTCTCGAATACATGGCTGCTGGGTTGCCCCTTCTTCTATCCGATACTTCCGGGAGCCACTCGCTCTTAGGAAAATATCACAACGTCGTCTTGGCAGAGGTGATTCATGTGAAGTCCGTCGCAGAAGCCGTCAATAGGGTGTTAAGCGACGATAGCCTTGCTCGCTCGATGGGCAAAAACAGCCGAAGAGCGTTCACAGAGGAATACAACTATGAGCATCAATACGCCCCTGCCCTTGAGCGTTTCCGTGTTTTAGCGACAAATCGCAAGCGATAGTTTCGGTATGAGAGAGGGCGAGCTATTTGGGATTTAACGTAAGCAACATGCAAAATCGCTGCCTGTTGGTGATTACAGGCGCATTTAATCTCGGCGGCGGGATCGCTACAGCAAATCGCCTAGTGATTTATGCGCTAGTTGATGCGGGCTACCAAGTTGATGTTTTCTCCCTCAACGAATTTGCAAATGCAATGTCAGACAATCCGGAACTGTCTAAGGTGGATTACACCAGCTTCGCAAACCATAAAATTCCCTTTGCTTTAGCCGTTTGGCGAGCTTTGCTCACACGAAAATACGATTTCGTATTCTGCGATCACGTGAATTTAGCTTGGATATTACTCCCTTTCGGCAAGCTGGGCAGGATAAGCGTATTCGTCATGCTCCATGGAGTTGAATGTTTCCTCGCCAATCCAGATCGAGAGGGGCAGGCTCGGCTTGTTAGCCGCATCGCGCTTGATAGCGATTTCCGACTTTACGAAAGTCCAGTGATGCGGCAGTTTCCTCATTTAAGGTCACCACGTGCGATCTTGCCCTAGGTCCCTTCGAGAGTCTGAGATGCGGACCAGTCCATTGCCTACAGAAATCCCTGTTTCTTACAGCAGTAAATGGAGCTTCACATCAGCTTGGCGACCGCGTTTTGCTCCATGTGGGACGCATGCCGCGAGTGAGCAATACAAAGGTCAAGATGTCATGATCCAGACTATGCCGCACATTTTGACGGTGTGTCCGCAAGCACAGCTTGTCATAGTTGGTAAAGGTGATGACACAGATCGTCTGCTGCATCTAGCGCAAGCGCAACCTGCGGATGTGCAAGCTGCGATTTTCATGCCGGGTTACGTTTCGGACGACATACTTCAGAGACTTTATCAGCAGTGTTATCTCTTTACGATGCCTAGTCGGGGCGAAGGATTCGGCTTGGTTTATCTGGAAGCGATGCGCTGGGCAAAACCATGTCTCGGTAGCTCTGTCGATGCAGCTCGGTGCATCATTCGAAATGGCGAAACGGGCGTACTTGTAGATAACCCAACTGACGCTCGAGAGGTGGCAGAAAAGATTATCGACTTACTCGATGACACAGCCAAAGCCATTGACATGGGGCAACGCGGGCGTGCATTACTGCTTGAACGATTTCTGTTTCAACACTTCAAACAACGGTTCTTGAGTATCTTATATTCCCACTTTGATGGGACGCCAGCATAATGTCAGCGAGTTCGGCGAAACCTTGCATCCTCATTCTGATCAATCATTATGCACCTGGAAATAAATATGGCGGACCTGTTCGTTCTCTCATGAACTTAGTCGAATGGCTTGGAGATGATTTTCACTTCAAGATTTTGACCCGTGATCGCGACTTCGGTGACATTCAGCCTTACTCTAACTATCAACCCGGAAAATGGTACCAAATTGGAAAGGCTGAAGTGCGTTACCTGTCACCGCTAGAGCAAACCCCGTTTCACCTGATACGAATTTTCAATCAAACCACTTATGATGCAATCTACTTAAATATCACTTTTTCATCATTGACTATTAGTGTTCTACTTTTTCAAAAATTCCGATTGATTGTTCGACGACCTATCGCACTTGCGCCTCGAGGAACTCTGAGTACAGGAGCGTTAAGTTTAAAGTCGAACAAGAAATGGCGTTTTTTGCGGCTAGCGCGATATATAGATTTATATCAACATTTGTATTGGCATCTTACTTCACAGGAGGAAATTGCCGAAGTGCAACAGACTCTTGCGGCAAAAGACGAGAAACATTTTTATATGATACCTAATCTTCCTACACCTATTCTTTCACAGTCGTCAAGGGGCGGAGCGGACAAACAGCCGGGGGAAGCTAGAGTTATCTTTTTATCCCGCATCACCCCCAAGAAAAACCTTTTATTTGCACTTAATTGTCTGAAAGATATACGTGGTTGCGTTTACTTTGATATATATGGGCGAGTAGAAGACAAAGCCTATTGGCAGTTATGTCTCGACATGATATCGACGTTACCATCTAAAGTTAAAGTCAATTATTGTGGAGAAGCGGCATTTGATCAGGTTTCCGAAATCCTAAAAAATTATCACCTTTTCTTCTTGCCCACATTAGGGGAAAACTTTGGATACGCCATTTTGGAGGCACTGTGCGCAGGTTGTCCAGTGCTCATCAGTGACCGCACTCCCTGGAACGGTGTTAATGAATGTGGTGGGGGATGGTCACTGCCTCTGGTAGAGTCGCTCAAGTTTGCAGAGGTCCTGCAACTGATCGTTGACGCGGATCCGGAATCACTCCGGATGATTGCAGTCCAAGCTATAAGTTTTGGCGATGCCTATATTCAAAAAACGGACGCTATCAGCGATATGCGTCAGTTTCTCTATAGGCTTGTTCAAACAAACCCTCTATTTTAATTCGGTGGTTGTGCTTTTCACCTTCTCCAATCGACAGAGTAGGGAATCATAAATGACGATAATTCTCGGCATTAACGCCTATCACGGTGGTGCTTCGGCATGCTTAATCCGCGACGGACAGCTTATCGCCGCAGCGGAAGAAGAGCGATTTACGCGGATCAAATATTGGGCGGGGTTCCCGGTGCTGGCGATTGGCTATTGCCTGCGCGAGGCGGGTATTTCCGTCAACGATCTTGATCATGTCGCTCTCGCGCGGGATCCGAGCGCAAATTTGCTTCAGAAAGTGCTTTTCTCACTGCGCCGTCGCCCTAATTTCAACTTCATTCAAGACCGTCTGAAACACATGTCCAAAACGCAGAACTTCAAGACCACCTTCTGTGAGCAGATGGGGCTGTCGTCCGACTCCTTAACCCACGTTCAATTTCATAACATTGAGCACCATCATGCTCATATGGCGTCTGCATTCATGGTCTCCCCTTTCCAGGAGGCTGCCGTGCTGTCAGTTGATGGCATGGGCGATTTCGTGAGCACAATGTGGGCGACTGGAAAAGCAACCGCGCTCGAAGTTCATGATGAGATCAATTTCCCTCACTCGCTTGGTTTCTTTTACACCGCCCTTTCACAGTGGCTCGGTTTTCCCAAGTATGGCGATGAAGGCAAGGTGATGGGCTTGGCTCCATACGGAGAGCCTACATTCATCGATCAGATGCGCGACATCGTCCGCGTGCAAAGTGACGGAACCTTCGAACTCAATTTGGATTACTTTGTCGTTCACACCGAAGGCGTAACCATGTCATGGGATGGTGGCGAGCCAGTCATTGGCGCGCTCTTCTCAGACAAACTGGTTAAGCTGCTTGGAGAGCCGCGCCAGCCCCGGACAGAGATTGCCAAGAAACACGAAGATGTGGCTGCGTCGCTACAAGCGATGCTGGAGGAAGCGGAATTCGCGCTGGTTCGAAAGCTACAGAAAGAGACCGGACAAAAAGCGCTTTGCATGGCTGGCGGAGTAGCGCTGAACAGCGCTTTCAATGGCAAGGTGCTCCCAGAAACCGATTTCGAGGAGATATTCATACAACCTGCTGCCGGAGATGCCGGTAACGCATTAGGTGCAGCTTACTATGTCTATCATGTGCTGCTGGGCAATCCTCGCAACTTCACATTGGAGAATGCCTATACCGGACCTCAATACGATAACGCGCAGATCGAGGCTGAATTACAAGCAGCTAACGTGGCGTATACCTGTGTCGATGACTCGGCACTCGCGTCGCATACGGCTGCGCTGGTCGCTGAAGGGAACGTCGTCGGTTGGTTTCAGGGACGTATGGAATGGGGACCTCGCGCTTTAGGTAACCGGAGCATCATAGCCGATCCACGCCGAAAAGATATGAAGGACATCCTCAATGCTCGAATTAAGCAGCGCGAGCCGTTCCGTCCATTTGCGCCCTCTGTCTTGCTGGAAAACATCGGCGATTACTTCGATCAGTCCTATCCCGACCCGTTCATGATCAAGGTTTACGGCGTCCTACCTGAAAAGCAGGGTGAAATTCCGGCAGTGACACATGTGGATGGGACCGGGCGGTTGCAGACGGTCACTCACAAACAAAATCCGCGCTACTGGGAAATGATTGACGCTTTTCGACAGGAGACGGGCGTTCCGGTGGTTCTTAATACCAGTTTCAACGAGAACGAGCCGATTGTCTGCACACCGAAGGAAGCGATTAATTGCTTCCAGCGCACTCACATGGATGCGCTCGTAATTGGCAACTTTCTTGCTCGTCAAATCGTAAGAACATCTCCCTTCTCACCTCTATAGCTCACAACTCGCAATCCAGCCCGCCTGATTTGGCGTACACGAAGTATTCCCATCTTGACTGCCCAACTGTTGGTGCAGACAGCCTCTCCATGAAATCGACACGAGAATGGCGAATTAAAACCAGCGAATTTGACATAGGAGGCAAAATGACAACCACAAGAGTTCTGGTTACTGGCGCGGGGGGATTTATCGGTCATCACCTTGTGACATCCCTCAAACAGCAGGGATATTGGGTTCGCGGCGTCGATCTCAAGCTGCCGCTGTACGCTCCGACCGACGCGGATGAATTCGAGCTGCTCGATCTGCGGCGCTGGGAAAATTGTTTGAAAGCGACGCAGGATGTGGACGAGGTTTATGCGTTGGCAGCCGACATGGGGGGAATGGGGTTTATCTCCAGCAATCATGCTCAAATTCTGCACAACAACATCCTGATCAACGTCCATACGCTCGAAGCTGCGCATCAGAACGGCGTCAAACGCTATCTCTACACCTCATCTGCCTGTGTTTATCCTGAGTACAAACAGCTTACGCCAGATATAGAGCCACTGAGGGAAGAAGACGCCTACCCTGCTCAACCTCAAGATGCGTATGGATGGGAGAAACTGATTACCGAACGCCTCGTCACCCACTATGGTGATGAATATGGTATGGCAATTCGGATTGTGCGCTTCCATAACATCTTTGGTCCTCTGGGAACGTGGGATGGAGGACGCGAGAAAGCTCCAGCAGCTTTATCGCGCAAAATCGCTATTAGTAAGCTGACGAATGCCCCTGAGATTGAAATATGGGGAGATGGTGAACAAACTCGCTCATTCTGCTACATTGATGATTGTCTGAACGGACTCTCTCGGCTGATGCAGTCGGATTATGATCAGCCGCTGAACTTGGGGCAGGATCGGATGGTGACGATCAATGAACTGGCAGACATCATTGCTGATATTGCTGGAGTAGCGATCATCAAGAAACATGTAGACGGTCCGCAAGGCGTCAGGGGACGTAATTCGGACAACAGCCGCTTGCGTGAAGTGCTTGGCTGGGAGCCAGAAATCTCGTTGGAAGAAGGTCTCGCCCATACCTATGAATGGATTGAGCAGCAGGTTATACAGAAATTGAGCGTCAAAGCTCAGTAGTCCGCCACTAGAACTTCCCCCACCCCGCATTCATTTCGGAACAATCAGCCATATGGCTCGTATTTTGCTTCATACACTGGTGTATTCCCCTGACGGTGTATCAACTTCCGTTCTGTTATCCGAGTTGATGCAGGACTTAAACGCGCAGGGGCATCAAGTCGTCGTTCTCACAACCCGTCCTCATTATAACCGCGACCAGGATGCTGAGGAGCGTCAGCCGCTAGCCCGGAAGCTGGGCGGGTTGTACTACACGAGCCTCGATCATGGGATGCGGGTGATTCATGTATACATGCCCAAGAAAGGCGAGCGAGTAAGTGGGCGTATGCGCCACTACTTGATTTTCCATTTTTTGAGCCTCATCTTCGGAGTTCTTGCTCATTGGGCGTCAAGATGTGGTTATTGCTCCCTCACCACCGCTCACGATCGGCGTGATCGGCTGGATATTGGCGAAAGTGAAAGGGGCGAAGTTCATCTACAACGTCCGCGAGCTTTACCCGGATCTGGTTGCCCAAATGGGGATGCTGAGCCGTGAGTCTCGACCCTATCGTGTGTTATCTGCGATGGAGCGGTTCATTTACAAGCGATCCTGGCGCGTGGTAGTCATCTGCGAGATGTTTCGGCGTCACGTGATCGACAAAGGGATTGTCGATAGCAAGGTTATCAATATCCCTGATTTTGTTGATACGGACTTCGTTTGCCCACGCCCCAAAGACAATCCACTGGCTCGACAACTCGGATTGGTTGACAAATTTGTGGTGTTATATGCCGGAAACCTCGGCATGACCCAGAGTTTCGACACTATTCTAGTGGTTATCGATCGGCTGAAGGATACGGCTCAAGTACATTTCCTGATTGTAGGAGATGGAGTGCGCCGCTCTTACCTTGAGAAAAGCTTCAACGAACACAAATCGAGGAACGTGACTCTCCTGCCCTACCAACCGAGAGGCATAGTCCCGGATATTTACGCAACCGGGGATTTAGGTTTAGTCCCATTGATGGCAGGAACCGCAAAAACAACCATTCCCTCGAAAATATACACGATTCTTGCAGCCGGTAAGCCGGTTCTCGTATCGGTTGATTTAGATTCGGAATTGACTTGGATAGTTGCAGAGGCACAATGCGGTACATCAATTCCGCCTGATGACGCGGATGCGATGGAGCAAGCCATTCGGACTGCCTACGCTCAGCGCGACCAGTTTCGCAGATTAGGCGAAAACGGACGCTGCTATGTTGAGCAGCACTTCTCCCGACACGCCGTGAACGAAGCCTTTAATATTCTCATGCGTCACGTAACCGAGAAATGAGCGATAAACATGTGCTCATCACAAGTCAGTTCTAACTGTGGAATAGCGACCTTTCGCTTTGATGCTGTCCAGAAATTCCAATGAAAGCCGATCTTGTATGAACTTCTCAGGCATATCCTCTAGCAGTAGCCTTGGACAACTATTGCGTTTCCCCCTGCATCTTATCCCTAAAGGCGCGGTATTGCCCGTACTTCAGGGAAAACTCAGAGGCGCAAAGTGGATTGCAGGATCAAGTAATCATGGTTGTTGGCTGGGGAGCTATGAGTACGAGAAACAGCAATTAATAAGTCGTATGATCAAGCCCAAGACAGTCGCCTTCGATATTGGGGCGCATGTCGGTTTTTACACCCTCTTGTTTTCCAAATTGGTCGGCTCCGAGGGCAAAGTCGTTGCCTTTGAGCCGTTTCCTCCAAACCTGCATTATCTGCGGAGACATATCACGCTGAATCACCTATCCAATGTGGAGGTGTTTCAAGCTGCGGTATCTGACGCAACCGGGATCACATCCTTTGTACAAGGTCCCAGTAGCTCGATGGGGCAAATCGCTGACCGTGGCGATTTCGAGGTTAAGCAGGTCTCAATAGATGAACTGATAGACGAGGGAAAGTTACCCGCCCCGAATTATATGAAGATCGACATCGAGGGTGCTGAATATAAGGCTCTTCTGGGGCTCAAAACACATTACGGAAGTTTCATCCGATCATCTTTCTAGCAACACACGGTACAAATGTCCATCAGAAATGCTGTGATTTTCTAACAGAACTTAGATATGAGTTACAATCAATAGATGGCACGAGTATTTCTAACACAGATGAGCTTATAGCCCTTTGAAAAGCGAATCGCGGTCTTGTCCGTATGCGGAACTGAATGTGATCTTTACCCTGTCGCTGATGGATCAGCCTTGCCGCCTCCACGGCAATAAACTTCTCTTTTTCTCCGTTCCATCGCCATTCTTCCCCGAAGAATAGTAGTAATATCCATAGCCGTACCCATAGCCATACCCGTACCGCCCCGCCTCATCCCTCGGATTCATGCGATTCAGAATCACCCCCTTGATGTCAATCCCTACCTGCTTCAACTGATCTCTGGTCTCCAGCGCCGCCCGGCTCCGCGTGTGCGAACTATCGAGCACCAGCACGGCGTATGCCTCGGCGACCGTCGCCAAAATAACGCTGTCTCCGAACAGCAGTAGCGGCGGCGTATCGATGATAATCACGTCAATATCGTGTGAAGCACGAAATGCGTCGATCCATCGTTTCATCAGCGATGACCGCAGAACCTCGGTTGGATTAGAGGGAACAAAACCGCTGGTAATGACCTTGAGCTTCGGGATCGAAGTGAGTTGGATGCACTGATTCAATTTGGTCAGAACTTGTTTCTCTTGATCCGACTCTGACCTTGTTTTGTTGTCCGGATTCGCAATCAACAGTGTTGACAGCCCAACCTCGTTCTCAAGCCCAAAAATCTCATGTTGCTTGGGTTTCCGTAAGTCCGCATCAATCAGCAGCACTTGGATGCCGTCGGTCGCCATCGTAGCAGCCAGATTCGGCGGCAGTGACACTTTTGCCCTCTTCAGGTCCGGGACTTGTGATCACAAAGACATTTTTATGCCCGTTGGTCGATGCAAACATCAGATTGGTCTGCAAGCGTCGGTAAGCTTCAGCTATTGGCGTCATCGTCTCGTCTTTGGGGACCAACCGTTCTGAGTAAGGAGCATTCTTCTTCCCAAAGCGCGGGATTGCGCCTAAAACCGGCAGTTCCAAAAGCTGCGTTGCAAATTCCGTTGTCCTGATACGATCATCCAAATATTCAATTAACAATATCAGTCCTACAGCGATAAAAATGCCTAGTGCTGCTCCAAGCGTTATCGAGCTAATCGTCCCACTTCCCAATGGAGCAGATGGGATTGCTGCGCGTTCAACAATATCCAGCGCGTTGGTGCGCTGCTCAATATTGCTGATAGTGCTCTGGAACTGGGCGATGGCGGCGGCAGCTTGGGT
Organism: uncultured Chloroflexia bacterium; assembly: GCA_963814185.1. GTDB lineage: Bacteria > Chloroflexota > Anaerolineae > Aggregatilineales > Phototrophicaceae > Flexifilum. The sequence continues at coordinate 44,911 of CAWFCF010000009.1, forward strand.
GGTTTGCTCGGTCAGAGTCGTTTTCAGAGCCGTCAGCCGGGTAATTTCCTGAGGATCGCTCGTGGCCGCCAGTTGCGTATCAAGTGATTCCAGACTTTGGCGTTGCTGCTGAAGCTGCGCATCCAATGCATCGATTTGCGCAGTCGCATAGTCGATCTGAGCCTGCTGACCAGCGGTCAGGTTGGTTGGGCTTCGCAAAATAAGCTGCTCTGCCAGTGTATTGGCGATGTCGGCAGTCAACACCGGATCGGTGTACTGGACGGTGATCACGAGCAGGGATGTGCCGGTCAGAATATTGGTGTTGAACAGATTGTCCACTTGGTTTGGAGACATATTCAAACTCAGCGCGTCGATGGTTCCTTGAACCACGTCGCTGGTTCGAATGAGTTGAGCGTAGGTCTGGGCAAGACTAATCCCGGTTTGAATGTCGGTGCTGGTCGGGTTTTGAGCGTCAATGTAGCGCCCGATGGAGACGGTAGAACTAGCGGAGTAAACCGGGGGTTTTCCCGAATTGATGATGAAGCTGATCCCGCCGCCAACGAAGGCGAACACGAAAATCAACCACCACCACTTCCTAAATAACCGGATATACTCGGCAAGCTCCATCGAGTAGAGTACTCCTGAAACGATCTATTCCAACTGCCGTAGCCGGACTTCTCCGCCTCGGAGATGCGGCGTAAGCATAACTTCCTCAAACGCCTAAAGGGTAATCATGTCCAGACGCTCTTACATGTGTGCAATTTTACATGCAGAATAATAGCTTGTCTGTCAACAAAAGAAAACTCGCGGATTCTGAAGTCCGCCTCTTTAACATCTTCGAGCAGCTTATAGCTCAGGTCCGCTTCCGTTTTCTGCCCTACTCTGCTCACGTTCTCTTCCGCAATTGCTTGGTGAGCGCCACTATTCGCATAGTCAATCCCACAAACTGTAACACAGTCAAATCGCGCAGCAGATTAGAAGCGCCGCATCGCTAAGCTGCGGATGCTGTAGAAGCCGCCAGAATCGGCTCGCAGCGCCTCCCAGAGCGATTTTACGCCGATCAGGGTATTGGAATGCCCCGAAGCCGTTTGATCGACCTCCCAGCGCATTCTGGCGCGTTCACAATCAAGCGCCTAACCCCCTGCCACGCGATTCAGTCGCCGCCCGGATGCTCCGCCCGATTCAGCCTGTCTCCCTCAGCGGATCAAGTTCGAGATCGTCCAGCACCAGCACACGCAGTTCGGTTATGCGCTTGAAGTCTTTATCGTTGCTCAGGAAGGCGTCGCAACCCCTCTCAAGACAGGTCGCTACCTGTGTCGGGTCAGGCGCTTCCGCAGCGAGTGAATATCGCCAAAGGCTTTCAGCCTGCCCTCCCCTACCCTGCCCTACTCGACCTGACCGTCGTGACGCTCTACGGCGGCTAAAGCCGCGTAGCTTCTGAAGCACGCTTGCGTTTACCGACGCTCGTGTTGAGCGCAAGCAGAGGCGCTACGTTTTGCTTCACCGTGCCGTCCGCACGGGAACGCTTCAAAATGTTGATCGCGGCATTGTGATCGCGGTCTAAAGAAAGCCCGCAAGCACATTCGACCCAACGGGTAGAAAGGCTAAAGTCTTGAAACAGCGCGCCGCAGTTCGAGCAAGCACAACTGGTATAGGCGGGGTCTACGAAAATTACGGCGCGTCCAGCGTTCGCAGCTTTAACGCACAGTCGTTCTCTGAAGTAGCCCCAGCCGCTGTCCAGTATACTTTTGCTCAAGCGATGGTTGCGAACCATGTTGACGATCCGCAGGTCTTCCAGCGCGATAGCGTCGTACTGCTGCACCAGCGTGTGCGCCAGCGTGTTCAGGTAGTCCTTACGCTGGTTGGCGACGTGTTCCTGCTGGCGCTGGACTCTCAGCAGCGCTTTGCGGCGGTTGTTCGAGCCACGTTTAGACCGCGCCAGTCTGCGTTGCAGGACGCGCAGCTTCTTTTGTGCAGCACGGTAGTAGTTCGGGTTCTCAACTTTCACCCCATTGGACAGGGTTGCCAGCGCCGAAATCCCCACGTCGATGCCGATGCTCTGTCCGTTTGCTGGCAATGGGGCGCTTTTCTCTACTTCGCAAGCAAAGCAGGCGTACCAGCAGCCCGCCCGATGGACGATCCGCACCGTCTTAATGTCACCTTCAAGCGGTCTATGCCAGCGCACAGCGACGCGCCCCACGCCAGACACTTTCAAGCGCCGCCCGTCGAGTCGGAAGCCGTTGCCGTACTCCTTGAAGCCGATGCTCGAAAAGCGCTGCCAGCTTTTGAAGCGCGGGTAGCCCGGTTTCTCACCTGCCTGGATGCGACGAAAGAAGGCTTGAAATGCCTTGTCGCAGTCGGTGATCGCCACCTGCAAAATGTGGCTGTGAACGCCGCGTGCCTGCGGGAACGTGTCCTTGTAGCACTTCACCTGGCGAAGCTGCTCGTACTTCCCAACGCTGCGCCCCTCCAATTGGTAGGTGTACTTGCGTTCAGCCAACGCCATGTTGTACAGGTTGCGGGCGCAGTTGAGCGCATTCAAGAGCAATTTCTCTTGGGCGGGCGTGGGGTACAGCCTGTACTTGAAGGCTTTCGTTGCCACTCACAACCCCTTTTGCGCGGCGATATAGGCTTGGATCGTCGCAGCGGAAACATTCCCGGCACTCGCGGCGAAGTAGCTTCGTGTCCACAGTGACGGCAGCTTTTTCAGTTCGGGGTAGCGCTCACGCAAAATGTGCGATGTGAGTCCCTTGCACGCCTTCACCACTTCCGCCGCCGACGTGACCGGAAAGACCTGTATGAACAGGTGAATGTGGTCGGGTTGAATCGCCAACTCCATGATCTTCCAACCCTGTTCTTCGCACTTTTGCCGAATCAACTGGTTGCAGTCTTTGGCTATCGCGCCAACCAGCACCTTTTTGCGCCGCTTGGGTGTCCAGATCAGATGATAGACAATCAGGTGTACTCGATGTTCGTCCCGTTGATATTCCATGCTCAACCTGTCTTTTACCGTGTTGACAGTATAGCATGGGACAACATTTTAAGCGAGCTGCATACGGTTCAAAACCAACCAGAAACCCGCCTAACCATGAGGGCTAAAGCCCCATGGCTTGCGCCGGGTTCACTTGCGGTCAAAGGGATTGAGCGAGTTATGCCAACGGGTTTGGGAGTCGGATACCGGTTTTTGTATGCTCAGTTGGAGCCAGATACGGGGTTTTGGTTTTCGTGCGCTTCGCGCTGCCCCCGGTAGTAGGCTTGCGCCGCCTCCCGGATCAGCTCCTCGACGCGCTTCTGCGCCTCTTTGAGCTGCGCGTTCAGCTCTTGAACCCGGGTTTCGTACATGCCCTTGGTGGTATCAAGCTGCGCCTGAATGCGAATGATCTCGTCTTTGAGCGGCTGCGCCTGCGCCAAAGCGTCGTCCCGCTGCTGCTCCATGCGAGCGAGGGTCTGCTGCAAATACTGCACCTGAAGCGCAACCGGGATTTCTTCTTCGCTTGATTCGGAGGAACTTTCATCGCGGAAGGTTCGCAGCGGCGCCCCGCGCTGACCGGCTGCGAGCGCGGTGTGGATTTCGTCGAAGGTCGCGCCGCGATTTTTCATCTCGGCGATCAGGGAGAAAACCGCGAGGTCTTCGTCGGTAAAGCGGCGCTGTCTGCCCTTTGGGCGGATTGCCCACAACACTCAGATATGCGGCAAACTCGTTCGCCCAGTTGCGAACGGTTTCACCGGAAACGTGGAAGAGCTGCCCTACGTGGCGGGTCGCGTAATTCATGCTCAACATCATACCACATAGGTCAATATCCGGCATATGATACGGTAAGTGGTTTGGCTTCGTGTTGGAGCAAAGCGTTACCTTTCGTTACCCTTCGCCAAACTTGCGCTTTTTGACGATTTTTCCGGTATGTGGTTTGGTTTTCTGACGCGAATATCCGGTTTTTCAGTTTTGACTTTGGAAATTTACGGTATATAATCACAGAGTGACAGTGGCTTATAGTGCCAACGGAGGAATCCCGATGACCAACCGCTTCCGACTGCGTTTCAGCTTCTGGCTTGATCTGCATAAAAGCGACGAGGCTGCGCTTGCCGAAACCATCGACGCGCTCAAGCAAAACCGAACCTTCGCCAGCACCATCCGCGACGGAATCCGGCTGATTGCCGACCTGCGCGCCGGGCGGATCGACGTGCTGCTGGAGCTGTTCCCGTGGGTCAAGGAGGCGCTCCAGCCCGCGCCAGCGACCAGCGCCGATCAGCGCTTGCAGGAGCAGATCGAGCGGCTAGAAAATCTGCTGCTGGCGCAGGGAAATGTCCCGAGTCCAGCCGCCGCTGATGATCGATCAGCCTGCGAGAAGGACTATGCGAAAGACCGCGATAGCCGCTGGTCGAAATCACCGGATCGGCGGGCAAAGCCAGCACCGCCACCATTGCCTCAAACTTTATTAACTCGATGAAGGGACTCGCCAGCGGCTTCTTTGACTGAGCGAGCGCGAGAGGAGCAGGGCTATGAACACGGTTCTGGACGAGAACTTCATCAGCAGCGACGCGGGCAACGGCTGGGCAGCCTGCTATCGACTGGTCGGCGGCAAACTCAAGTCGCACGGCATCCCGCACGCCCGCGCTCGCGTCACCGGCGCGAAACTCGGCACCGACCTCGGCAGCCAGAATATCGCCGAGTACGCCGACTTCATGGGGCAGCGCTACGGCTACGGCGACGGCATCTGGAACCTGACCGACGCCCCGATTGACCTGCACCAGAACACCGCTCGTCGCTACGGCGGCAACATGCACCTGTTCCTGATGCTGGTCAACATCGCCTGCCTGAACGTCAAGTCCGGCAGCGACCTGACGCTGATCGTGCCCGCGCCGCCCGGTCTGCTGAATGAAGTCGGTCCGCAGATCAAGAAGTCGATCCTGGCGGGCGAGAGCGGCAAGAACGACGGCGTCTGGCACCTTCAGCTTCGGCGCGACAAGAAGCCGCGCGAGTATCGCATCCTGCGCGTGATCGTGGTGCCGGAGGGGGCAGGGGCCTTCGCCGCTTACCGCTTCGACCGCAACGGCGATCCGGTCGAACTGCTGGACAAGTCCGGCGCGGATTTGCTCGCCGGGCGGGTGGCGGTGCTGGATTTAGGCGCGGGCACCGGAGATACCTACCAGATTTTCGACGGCAACCTCAATCCCGACGCCATCGCTCACGCCACCGACGATCGGGCAGGGGTGATCCACAACCTGCTCAAGCCGATCCTCGCCGAGGTGATGCAGACCGTCCCCGGCGCGACCCACCTGACCACCGCCCACATCGACAGCTACCTGCGCCGCTACGTCGCCAGTCCCTCCGAGGAAAACGCAACCATCCGGGTGTCGGGCAAGAACGTCAGCATCGAGCCAGCGATCCTGTCCAACTGCGAGCGCTATGCCGAGTGGGTCGCCGCCAACAAGCTCGATCCGCTGTGGGCAGCGGGCACCGACGCCATCGTCGAGGCGGGCGGGGGCTGGCTCTACGTCGAAAGCTGGATTCGCCAGTGGTATCCCGACCGGCTGCTGCTGACGCCCGCGATGTTCCCGCATACCCGTAACATCGCGCTGTTCGACCTCAACGGCGCCGGGCAGCTCTCGATGGCGGCGGCCGTGCTCAAGCTCCAGCAGGTATAGGCGGTATAATAGGGCAGGTGAGATCGGAAGGGCGACTGATGAGCGAACTGGTGAAACTGCCCCCCACGCTAGAGGCGCTCCAGCGCCAGCGAGCGGCGCTGCTCCAGCTTGCCGCGCAGCATGGCGCGTCCAAGCTGCGTGTGTTCGGCAGCGTGGCGCGCGGCGACGCCGATGCCAACAGCGACATCGATTTCCTAGTCGATTTTCAGCCCGGCACCTCGATCTGGGACATGGTCGGCTTGTGGCAGGATTTGTCGGCACTGCTGGGCTGTGAAGTCAGTGTCGTCCCCGAAAGCACACTCGAAGGCAGCTTCAGGCAGCACGCGCTGAAAGATGCCATGCCCTTATGAGTGAGGCGAGCCGCTACCTTCACGACATTCTGGAGAACCTAAGTACAACCACAGAGATTACGCGGGAAGTGCTCCAATAATCGACAACACCTGGTTGGGGTACTCCCGGTAGCGGTCAAAGAAACGCTGCGCTGCCTTAAGCAGTGTTTTAACCGACTCGAACAACTCACAATGCGTCACCTCACGGCGAAACTGCCGCCAGAGCATTTCAATCGGGTTGAGCCAGGGACTATAGGTTGGCAAATAAAGCAAAATGAGCCGACCCGCTGCGCCGCGCACAACTGCTTCCACTTCAGCGTCTTATGCGTGCCAGAATTGTCCCAAGCGACATACACCGTTTCGGTCGGATGTTGGTCAATGCCTGCAACAGTTCGGCGACCTCGCGCCGACGCTTGTGCTGGCGGAAGATCACCACTGTTTCACCCGTGTGGTAATTGACCGCGCCTAAACCATACGCTTAGTGGCGCGGTGTCGGGATAGTGCTGCCCCCCCTCAAGGTGGGCAGCCAACTGACAAATTGAACTCGTCGGCGTAGTAGAACACTTCTCCTCCTTTCAATTCGTCCCGTGCGGTTTCGACCGTCTTTTTTTGACCTCATATTCCGGGTCTGGGCTGCTGATTTTGTGCTGCGGTCGGCTCAAGACAATCCCTTCCAAAGCCAGATAGCGCCTCACACTTTCATCACTGACCCGAATTCCCGTTTTTTCTGCCATGTAATCCGCCAAGCGCTGACACGTCCAAAGCGAAAACGGCTGTTCCAGACTGCGCGGGCGTCGCCTCACAGCGGCAACTAACTGGGCGCGATATTCCGCTGTCACCACCGGAGCCATGCCTGGACGCGGGTCATCTTTCAGTCCCTCAATCCCCTCCGCTTCGTAGCGTTTGAGCAAGCGACGCACACTTTCTTCATTCAAGCGAACGATGATTCCGATTTGCGGTGCAACCATGCCTTGCTCAGCAGCGAGTAACACGATATGCGCTCGCTGCCGAAGTCGTCCGTCCTTGCTATGTCGGTACAGGTCGTCGAGCGCTGCGATTTGTTCCTTGCTCTGGGGCGAAAGGCGGATTGGTTTCATTATCTCCTCCTCCCACCATTCTATCCCTATCTTCCTCTGTGGTTGTACCTAGAGCGAGTGGAAAATTTCACCTCGGATGGCTGGGAGGCGTTTCAACGGGACGAGAAGACCCAGTACGCGGTGATCCGCGCTTACGAAGTGATCGGGGAAGCCGCGAAGCGCCTGCCCGCAGAACTGCTCCAGCGGCAGCCCAATGTCAACTGGCAGCGCATCAAGGGTTTTCGAGACTTCTTGATCCACAACTACGACAAAATCGACTTGAAGGCGCTTTGGGTAGCGGTGGAAGACCTTCCTCAGCTCAGGCAAGCGGCACAAGCGCTGCTGCAAGCGCTGAACCCGGATGGAGAGGCGTGACCGTGCCGCGCAAGAAACCAGACCTCAAGCAGCGCCTCGACGACCTGCGTCAGGAACCCGCGCCGCCAGTGGAACTGACGCTGTCGCTCGACGCCGAGCTGTATCAGACCTTGAAGGCGTTAGCGCGACAGCATCGGCAGCCGCTTGAAACCTATCTGCTGCGGGTGCTGCGACAGCACGCGGAAGACGCAGCCGAGCGCTCATGACGCAGCCCGCCACTCAGTCAGAGCCACCACGCGGAGACAGCAGAACATATCAGGGTGCTGACGAGAAATTCCCAAGCCAGCGAATGCGGCTGACACGAGTTTGAATACTGTTCACCAAAGTTCCATCCGCAGGCGCGAACGGAAACCAAGCGGCGCTGGATAGGAGCGGGGCAGGGCGAATTGAAATACAGAACAAGCGTTCTTGCCAACCCACCGAACGGGTGTATAGTGGGGATCGAGGTTCAGGGCAGCGGTTTCCAGAAGCGGTTGCGGAAGGCGCGGGAATTCTTCGCGTGGGCGAGGGGAGTTTATCGCCGAGAAAAGCGCTGCTGCCGATCAAACTGCTTGCCTAGATCGGGCTGATCCGAGTATAGTTTAAGCACTGGTGAAAATGCGGTCTGTGACTTAATTGATCACCAGCGCCGGATCAGCCGCTTCTTAGTCGAAAAAAGCATCTGACGGCAGGTCAGATGCTTTTTTATTCAGGAGAACGCCATGTAATCGAGGGATGTGCAGCGGCATCGCAAGCGGATGTCAACACTGTGCAGTACCCTTAAAACGCGAAAAGAGACTTCCTCGCCCACCAAGCTTTGAAGTCTCTCACGCCCACACAGGTTTTCTATATGCCCGCAAGGGGCGTAAGAGCCGCCCTCAGGCTTTGTTATCTGAAATGGTAACCCAAGTCCTGAGTTTTGGCAAGCCCTCCGGGTAAGAGTTTTATTACGCTTTCTTTAAATTCTCAGCTTCCAGGTGTGGGAAGGGTACGGAACCGGGCTGGTCGTCACCAGCACCGCCACCTGAGCGTCTCCCTTTACTTACCCGAAGGATGCTGGAATGGCACTTCCACAATCGAACCCTCCCGCGAGTTTCCGCAAGCAAGTGTTCACCCTGCTGGGCGAAAGCTATGGCGACAAGACGCTGGTCTTGTGCCCGACTGCTTTTGTCCGCCTGTTCGACGGCGATCACCAAGCCGCTATCCTGCTCAGTCAAATCCTCTACTGGTCGGAGCGCAGCAAAGACCCCGATGGCTGGTTCTACAAAAGTTACGCCGACTGGCGCGCCGAGACCGGGCTGAGTGAAGCGCAGGTGCGGCGCATCGTCAACGGCGACCCGCGCGTTCACTCGGCGCGGCTCACCCTGCGCGATCTGGGGGTCGAGACGCTGCTCAAGAAGGTCAAGCGCACCGGCGCGCCCACGCTGCACTACCGTATCCGTCCGGCGCAGTTCTTGGCGGCGCTAGAACGCTTGATGGGGCAGGGCGATCCTCAACATTGTGCAGGATCGATCCTCAACATTGTCGGGGATGAACCCCGCGCAGAGTTGGGAATGAATGCCGAGCAATGCGTGCCTTCTTCTGATCCAGATTCAAAGATTGATTCCAAAGAGGAAGCATCAGAAGATCAATCTCCATCCAATCCCGCCCACCCCCCGGATGAGGATTCCGATCTCGAAATCTTCTTCGCCTTCGAGGATCGCTTTGGTCATTTAAAGACCAGCCTCAAGCCGCCGCTGCGCCAGCAGCTCGCCCGCTTGGGAGCGGGCAGGGTAGGGGAGGTACTGGGGCGCTGCGCCTCGCGCGGTCGAAGCTGGCATTACGTGCTCAAGGCGCTCGCCAACGAGCAGCCCGCCGCGATTCCGAGCAGCGTAGTTCAGGATTGGGGAGCCGTCGTCCATACCGGCAAGGACGGCGAAGCGCCGATTGCCTTCATGCAGCCCGATCCCGACCCCGAATTTCCGGCGAGTGACCGCGTCCAGCTCCCCTTGCGGACGGGAGCCGACCCAACCTTCACGCCCATCGAGGCGTGGTCACGCGCCTATCACCAGCTTGAACTGCAACTGGATCGCGCAACCTTTGAAGCCTGCTTGCGGCGGTCGAAACTGGTCGATTTTGAGCCGGAGAGCCGCACGCTGGTGATTGCCTTGCACTCGAGCTATGCCCGCGAGCAGTGCGAGCAGCGTCTGAACCGTACCCTCACGCGGATTCTCGCCGACGTGAACGGGAGGAGCGTGGGGTTGGGGCTGCGGTTCGTCGAGGCGCTGCCGCTGGCGTGCGCCGTGTGATGGGGACGGCGCAGCCGGTTGTCTGGGCGACGATGGGCGAACTGTAAAATTTCGGCTTGCTGAGGAAAACTCCGGCGGGGCGCTGCACCGGCGCGCTTCGTCGCGCCTGCACACTTATCAGCACTCCGGAATGGGGATAGGGCGCTGCGTGTGAGCGAGCTGCCCCGCATTGCGGACGCGGAGTGTGCCAAAGCTCTCCAGCGCGCCGGATTCGAGGTCAAGCGGCAGACCCCTGCTTGCGTCGCCTTGACCCCTACGCTATGACCTTGTGCCGACCTGCCGCGAGCTGGATCGCGGCACGCTGAAAAGCATCATCAACCAGGCGCAGCTCACCGTCGAGGAATTCCTCGAGCTGCCCTAGTTCGCAGCCCGAAACACCAACATTTTTTCGAGAGTACAAAAATGCTCCGCTGTTGCTCACTCATAGGGTTATCCCTCACTCATAGGGTTAGTTTTCAGCCTCTAGGGTTTACTGCCGTGTTCTAGGGTTACTTGTTGACCGTAGACAGCTAAAAACGAGCATCCGTCGCGCCCACATGGATCACCCACCGCTTCGTTTTCAGGCTGCGCAGGGTGTTGTTGAGTGAGTGAGCGCGACACGTCAAATCCCGACCCGCGGTTTAGCCCGTCCCGGTGGCGGTTTCGGTAGACGCCGGACACAGCGGCTCGATACCGTACTGCTGGCGCTCGCCGCAGGTCAGGTCGCGCACGTAGCGGTTGGCATGAACCCAATCGACCAGATCGGCGGTAGAGGAGAAAATGCGCCAGAGCCGCACCGTGTCATCGCGCGAGCCGGACAGCGCGTACTTGCCGTCGCTGCTAAAGACCACGCTTCTGACCGCATCGCTGTGTCCCACAAAGCGGTGAATTTCAGCCCCGGTGGCGGTGTCCCAGAGGATGAGCGTCTGGTCGCTGGAAGCGGACAGCGCGGTGCGACCGTCGGGGCTGAACGCCACACTGTTGACCAGATCGGTATGACCGATGAAGCGTAGCGCCATTTCGGACGTATCCACGTTCCATAGCTGTACCGTGCCGTCGCCTAAGCCGAATAATGCGTAAGCGCCGTCGGGGCTGAACGCCAGTCCCCACGCGGCATCTGATCCGGTCGAGAAGCTTTTGACGATTTGCCCGCTCTGGAGATTCCAGAGGTTGACACTATCACCACTAAGCCCCACCTCTGAAACCAGCGCGGTTTGACCGTCGGGGCTGAACGCGGCATTGAGGACGGCGGCGCTCGAGCCGCTGAATCACCTCGCCGGTGTCGAGGTTCCACAGGAGCAGTTCGCCGTCGGTGGTCGCCCCGCTGAGATCGAACGCGGCGGAAAGAACCGTCTTGCCGTCCGGACTCACATCGACGCTGATCACCGGATACTGGTGTCCGTCGAAGCGGCGGATTTGCTCACCCGTAGTAAGGTTCCAGACGATCACGCTGCCGTCCAAAGACGCCGATAAGCCTTCCTGCCCATCCGGGGTAAATGCGACCGAGCGCACAATATCCGTATGCCCTTCAAGGCTCAGGACGGCTTCGCCCGTCGTCAGGCTGCTGAGCACCACGCTGCCGTCGCGCGCGCCGGAGAGCGCAAGCTGCCCATCCGGGCTGACCGCCACACTCTCGACGCCATCGCTGCGCTGGATGCGCTGCGCTTCCGCTCCGCTGTTGACGTACCACAGGCGCAGGCTGCCATCCACCGATCCGGATAGAAAGGTTCGCCCATCCGGGCTGAAGGCGACGCTGGTGATCGGCGCTGGATGACCGATGTAACGGCGAATCTCGGTCCCGGTACTGGCATCCCACAGGGTCAGCGTGCCGCTGGTGCCTGCCCCTAAGCCTGAGAGGATAGTTTTGCCGTCCGGGCTGTAGGCGACGGCGGAGACGACGCCGGCATCCATGCTGCGGATTTGTTCTCCGGTCGCCACATTCCACAACACCAGCCCAAGATCGGTGCTGCCGGAGAGCAGGGTTTGACCGGCGGGGCTGAACGCCAGACTATTGACCGAGTCATTCAGCCCGGCGAAGCGCCGGACTTCCGTCCCGGCGTTCACGTCCCACAGGATCAGCTCGCCGTTGCGCGCGCCAGAGGCGAGGTAGCGCCCATCCGGGCTGTAGGCGACGCTGCAAATCTGATCGGTATGCCCGGTCAGGCGATGAAGCAGGTCACCCGACGCCACGTCCCAGATTTTCACGCTGTCGTCGAGGACGCCGTCCACCGAAACCACCGTCCGCCCGTCCGGCGAGAAGGCGATCATCGTAACCAGACCGCTAGGGTCGTGAATGCGCTTGATCGGCGTCCCGGTCGCCACGTCCCACAGGATCAGCACGCCGCTGTAATCGCCGGAGAGGGCGGTCTGACCGTCGGGCGAGAAGGCAGCGCCGCTGACTTTGTTTTGGTGTCCCTCGAAGCGGCGTACTTCTTTCCCGGTGGTCAAATCCCACAGGATCAGTTCGCCTGTATGCGAGAGGTCGGTTTCGTTGCCCGCAGAGGTGAGCGCCAGCGTCCCGTCCGGGCTGATGGCGACATCCGTCACCGGGAGCGTATGCCCGGTCAGCAGGAAGCGCGTGCCGGGCGCGTAGGCTGCCGAGGTCAGGGCGCGCTGAATTTCACTGGACGGCTGGTTCGCCATCTGATTGGATTGGAGCGCCAGCGCCAGCGCCAGATCGGTATTGCCGCTGCTCAGGACTAGCTGCGAATTGGCTGCCAGCGCGAGCGCCTGCGCCTGCTGCGCGTTGCGGTCGGCGATGGCGGCTTGGGTCTGCGCGAGCGCGGACTGCTGTTCGGCTGCGCCTTGAGCGTTGGTCGCGGTCGCGGCGTTATCGGCGGCGATCAGCGACTGCGCTTCCGCCTGCCCCTGCCGATCCAGAGCGAAGGCGGACAGCCCCAGCGCCACGATCAAGAACACCGCCAGCACCGCCACCAGCCAGCGAAGCCGGTTGCGCGCTTGAACCGCCAGCTTTCGTTCGAGTTCTTGGCGCGCTGCTTCCTGCCTGCGCTGCTGCTCCCGTTGCTCGACGCTGCGCTTGAGGAACTGCGCCTCTTGTTCGTTCATGGCGAGATCGGTTTCGGCAGCCCAGCCCTCAAACTGAGCCAGCCGCGCCCCGCTCGCCAGAAAGCTGGGATCGTGGTCGGCATCCGACCATTCGCGCGCCGCCGCGGACAGTTTCCGCTGGGTGCGCAGGTCTTCGCGGCTGCTCTCGATCCACTCGCGCAGCCGATCCCAGACGCGCAGCAGCGCTTCGTGAGCGATTTCGACCGTCGGCGCGCGGGTCGCGGGATCGCGGTCAAAGGTGAGCAGGCGCGCGCGCCCGTAAGCGTCCATCACCGCGTCGAGCGGATCGGTGCTGCTGGACGTGACCAGTTCGGAACGGCGCACCCGACGGCGCGTATCCTCGCTGCCTTCGCCGAGCGTCACCAGCCGCAGAAAAAGCTGGCGGGTCAAGGCTTGGCTTTCGGCGTCCAGCGCTTGGTAGATTTCCTCGGCGCGCCGCGCCAGCGCCCCGGTAATCCCGCCGATTTCCTGATAGGTTGCCAGCGTCAGCCGCCGCCCCTGCTGGCGGTCAAACAACTCGGTCAGAGCGTATTGAAGCAGGGGGAGCGATCCGGGCTGGTCGCCAACGTCGGCGATGATCGCGGTCACCAGTTCCGGCTCCAGCGTCACACCGACTCGCTGCGCAGGGGAAACGATGCTCTGCCGCAGTTCATCGACCGACAGCGGCAGCACCGATTCCATCCGCTGGCGGGTCAGTTCGCCAAATTCGCGGTACTGCAGCGGGCGATCATAAAAATCGGCGCGCAGCGTGACGATGATGCGCAGGCGGCTGGTCGGGTCGCTGACCGCCGTATACAGACTCTTGAGAAAATGCGCTCGCGCGTCGGCATCGTCACCCTGCGTAAAAACTTCTTCGAACTGGTCGATCACCAGCAGCAGTTCGGTTTGATCGTCGGGCAGGATGCGCCTGACCGCGCGCAGCAAGCCGCGCTCGTCCTGCTGAAGCTGCTCCAGCAGGCTCGCGGGCGGATTGACCGCGATGCGCAGCAGCGCGATTTCCAGTTCTTCCAGCGGGCGATCTCCCGGCACCATCTGCGCGATGAACCACTGGTCCGATCCCGGCAAAGCGCCCTGTCGAAGCTGGGGAACCAGCCCCGCCTTGACCACGCTGGATTTGCCGCTCCCGCTCGGTCCGACCACCGTCAGAAAGCGCGCCCCTTCAGTCGTTTCGCTCAGGCGCTCCAGCAGGCGGCTGACCAGCGCCTCGCGCCCGAAAAAGTCGGCGGCGTCCGCTTCCTGAAACGATTGCAGCCCTTTGTACGGGTTTGCCGGAGGTGGTCCTGCGGCGGCGGTCGTTCTGAGGTCAATAACCAGATCGGTGAGCAAGGTGTCCAGCGCATTCGTTTCGGTCGGAATCGAACTGATAGGGCTAGGTGTGGATTTCGCCAGCGCTTGCTGAAACGCGGCGGCGAATTGGAGCACGTCCTCGTAGCGCTCGTCAGGATTTTTGGCGGTGGCGCGCTGAAGCACGGTATCCAGCGCGGCGGGCAGTTCCGGGCGTCGTTCCTGAACCGAGGGCAGCGGCTCGTTGAGATGCTTGAACAGGATGTCGGACAGCGTAGCATCCGGGAAAAGCCGAGTCCCGGTCAGAACCTCGAACAGCATCACACCCAGACTATACTGGTCGGTTTTCGGCGTGATCTTCTCGCTGCGAATCTGTTCCGGCGCGAAATAGGCAGGCGAACCGATCACCGCCCCCTGCGTCATTTCGGCGGCGCCCAAATCTTTGGCGATGCCGAAGTCGGCGAGATAGGCGTTGGCATCCTCGTCGAGCAGGATGTTGTCCGGCTTGATGTCCCGATGCACGACCCCATGCCGGTGCGCCACCATCAGCGCGGCAGTGATTTCATCCACCAGCCGGGAGATGCGCGGCGTATCCCACTGTCCCTGTTCCAGCGACTGGCGCAGGCTGCCGCCGCCCAGCCAGCGCATCACCAGATAAGCGCCGTCCGGCTCGCGCCAGTAATCGTACAGCGGAATGATGTGCGGGTGTTCCAGCCGGGCGACCAGTTCCGCTTCGACCTCAAAGCGCCGGATGAAATCGGGATGGTTGGCATGTTCGGGCAGAATCGCCTTGATGGCGACGGCGCGCTTCAGCAGGGGCTGATACGCGCGGTAGACCACCCCGAACCCCCCCGCGCCCACCTGCTCGTGCAGCTCGTAACTCTTTAGGAATTGAACGTCGGGCTTTTCCAGACTGCGCTGCCTTTCTGACTCGCTTCGCATGAACTATATGGTAGGCAAATCTGGAGTGCAAGCGCGGATGCGTGGCGACGATTTCCCACCAATCATCATAATCCGAAACAAGGGGCGTGATAGGGGCGTTATAGGTCGCTGAGCCTCCGTGCGGGGGCGTCCCGCGACTGGCGAGTTGTGCCCGGCGTTGAGCATGTTTGCGCGCGAGCACGCGGAAGAAACACCCGACCAATCCTGACGCTATCCGCTACCACAATTGACTCTCGCCAAGATATATACTAAAATCCGTATATCATGGCGGACGAACAGACGTGGACGATTGAGTTTTACCGAACCGAGGCGGGGACAAGCCCCGTCGAGGAATTCCTAAAAGGCTTAGACGATAAAACCCAAGCTCGTTTTATCTGGTCGATTGGGCTGTTGCAAGTTCAAAACACGCACGCCGGTGAGCCATTGGTGAAGCATATTGAAGGAAAGATTTGGGAGCTGCGGCGTGCAAGCAGTGGCAATATTTATCGCTTGATGTACTTCTTTTTTACCGGACGCAAGATCGTTTTTGTTCACGGGTTCCAGAAGAAGACTCAAAAGACGCTGCGACGAGAGATAGATATTGCGCAGGGACGAGTGACAACTCCCCCGGCTAAAGCCGGAGGCTTCTCAGGCTAGGCATAAGCCGCTGCTCTACCTTAGCGCCTGACGGCGGTGTCCCCGCCGACGTGCTTGCCAGAGGCAAGCCTAATGCGAGTTTCAAGATATTTCGAGCGGCGTTCTCGTCTCTATCGAGTGAAACGCCACAGTGGGGGCAATCGTGGACGCGAACGTTCAATTCCTTCGGCACCAGTGCGCCGCAGCACGAGCAAGCCTGCGACGTGTGGTAGGCATTCACGGCAACGATCCGACTACCAGCGTTTTCGGCTTTGTAATCCATCAGTTGTCGGAATATCCCCAACGCCGCGTCGTGGGCGCTCAGGGCGAGGTGTTGGTTATGCGTCATAAAGGCGAGGCGCAAATCCTCGACAGCGATCACCGAGTAGGTATCCGCAAGCTGGCGCGTCGTTTTGTGCCAGAAGTCCTTGCGGGTATGGGCGACGTGTTCGTGCAGCCTAGCGACCTGAAAAGCGGCTTTGCGGCGTCGGTGACTGCCGCGCTTGCGGCGACTGAGACGGCGTTGGGCGACGCGCAGCTTGGCTTGCGCCTCGCGCAACCAGCGCGGGTTCTCGACTTTCACCCCATTGGACAGCGTGAGCAGGGCGGAAATGCCCACGTCGATGCCCACCGGCTCCCCGGGATGAACGGCGGGCGTGGGCGCGTCAAACTCGAGTTGCAGATAGACGTGCCACTTGCGGCACGAGCGTTTGAGGATGATGTGGTTAATCGTCGCGCCCTCCGGCAGCGGGCGATGAAACTTGACCTTCACGTCGCCTACGTTCTGAATGTAGAACCGGACGCGCTCGCCCTGCTTCAGCTTGCAGCCGTCGCCGTGCCGGAATTCGAGCGAGTGAAAGCGATTCTTGGCTTTGAAGCGTGGCAAGCCGCGATTGCCCTTCAGAAACTCACGGTAGGCTTTGTCCAGACGGCGCAAAAGCTGCTGTCCGGCGCTCATGTTCAGCAGGCGCAAGGGATTATCGTCGGGCGTCTCGTTGCGCCAGTCGCGCCACATGCCTGCCTGTTCGTTGTAGCTGACGGCGTGGCGGCTCTCCTGCCAACGCTCGCGGCGGTATTGCAGCGCGTAGTTGTAGAACTGGCGAGCAATGTCCAGCATGTCATCGAGCGCGCGCTGCTGCTGCCGTGTCGGGTAGAGACGGTACTGAAAAGTCCGAATCATTCAGCTTCGCCTCTGCTCGTCAATGTAGCGCTTGATGGTGGCGGCGCTGACATGCCCAGCCGTGCCGATGTAGTAGCTGCGAGTCCACAGCGACGGCAGACGACTTTTCAGGTGCGGAAATTCCTCACGCAGTTGGTGAGACGAAGCCCCTTTCAGCTTGTGCATGATCTGGTCAATTGCCATCGTGGGAGGGAACGATGCGAACAGATGCACGTGATCGGGCATGACCACCAGTTCCAACACTTCACCGTCAAGCTGCTGCACATATTCACGCAGCAGCTGAGCCAAACGAACGCCGACATTCCCCGTCAAGACGGAACGCCTGTATTTTGGACACCAGACGAGGTGGTAGTTGATGTTGTAGACCGCGTGACGTGTTCGTTTACTCTCCATAAACGAATTATACTACGAGAAGCGAGAGGAGGCAATACGGCATTCCCCACCGGGTTTCAACCCGGTGTCCCCTGCCGCTAATTTCTATGGACGATTACATACGGCGCAAAGGAGGTGAGAAACCATGACGAAGAAGGCACAAAAAGACATAACACCCGAAGCAGCAGCCTACCTCAATTGGCGCGACGAATTTCTCGCAGACCCGGAGCGGCGAGCGATTTACGAGGCAGAAGCCGCCAAGAGCGAACTGTGGTTGCAGCTAGCAGAGGCGCGTCGTGCAGCCGGGCTAACTCAAAAGCAAATGGCGGAGCGCTTGGGCGTGTCACAGGCGCAGGTTGCCCGAATTGAGAAAGAAGGCTACGACGCCTATACGCTGACCACTTTAAGGCGCTATGTCGCCGCGCTCGGCGATGACTTTACGCTGGAAGTCCGTATTCGTCTGCCGGATGAGGCAGTACGCCACCGAGAGACGCCGTAAGCCTCGTGTGGTAGAGCAGGGCAGGGCGGATCAAACTCCTTGCTTAGATCGGGCTGATCCGAGTATAGTTTAAGCACTGGTGAAAATGCGGTCTGTGACTTAATTGATCACCAGCGCCGGATCAGCCGCTTATGGGTCAAAAAAAGCATCTGACGGCAGGTCAGATGCTTTTTTATTCAGGAGAACGCCATGTAAATAGGGATGTGCAGCGGCATCGCAAGCGGATGTCAACACTGTGCAGTACCCTTAAAACGCGAAAAGAGACTTCTCCGCCGCCAAGCTGATGAAGTCTCCCACGCCCATACAGGTCTCAGATATATGCCCGCAGGGGCGAGAAAGACCACCCTCAGGCTTTTGTTATCTCCAATGGTAACCGAAGTCCTGAGAAATGGCAAGCCCCTCGTGGTTAGAATTTGATTTATCTTTTCCCGGTCGACCGCATTCTCCTGTGTGGCTTAGGGGTGCTCAACTCCATCGGGCTGGTCATCACCAGCAGCGCGATCTGAGCGTCTACCGTGAGGCTGCCAATTCCCCCGCTTAGGGCTGTCGTCGTTATAATGGACGCGGGTGCCGCGCCTGCAGACCTCACATCATGGCGTGCGCGGCAGAATCGGAGGGGAAGCATGACTTATCGGGCGCTGGACGAGACCACCATATTGGATTACGTACGTGCTCATCCTAAGCTGGCGCAGTTATTCACGGATCCGTCGGCGCTGGTCGCCGAGGAGATCGGCGACGGAAATCTCAATCAGGTCTTTATCGTTCGGAACCGCAACGCGCCCCGCGAAGCGGTGGTGATCAAGCAGGCATTGCCGTATCTGCGCGTCGCGGGCGATTCGTGGCCCCTGACCCGCGAGCGGATGCGCTTCGAGACGCAGGCGCTGCTGCTTTACAACCAGCTTGCGCCGGGGCTGTCACCTCAAATCTACGAGTCCGACGCCGATCTCTCGCTGGTGGCGATGGAGTATCTCGGCGACTACGAGGTGATGCGCAAGCCGCTGGTCGCGCGCAAGCGTTTTCCGCATTTCGCCGATCAAATCTCGACCTTTCTGGCGAATGTGCTGTTCAAAACTTCTGACCTGTATCTCTCCGGCGTGGACAAAAAGACGCTGCAAGCCAGCTACGTGAATCCGCACCTGTGCAAGATACAGGAGGACTTCGTGTTCTCGCATCCCTACATGGAAGCGCCGGAGAACCGCTGGAATCCCGAAATCGACGCGGAAGTTCAGGCGGTGCGCCGCAACGCGCCGCTCAAGCTGGCGATTGCTGACCTCAAAGAGAAATATATGACGCAGGCGCAGGCGTTGATCCACAGCGATTTGCATACCGGCAGCATCATGGTCAATCAGCAGGACACCCGCGTGATCGATCCCGAATTTTCGTTCTTCGGTCCGATGGGCTACGACGTGGGCGCGCTGCTTTCCAACCTCGTGCTGAACTACGGATCGCACTACGCGCACACGCCGGATCGCGCCGAGCGCGAGGCGTATCAAGCCTATCTGGTCGAACTGATTCGCGGCGTGTGGCAGGGCTTCGCCGCCAAGTTCGAGCAGTTGTGGGTCGACCACAACACCGGGGAACTGGTTCCCGCAGGCTACTGGCAGTTCCCGGAAGGCGAGGCGGCATTCGCCGAGTATCGACGCCAGTACATGCGCCGACTGCTTCAAGACACCGCCGGGCTGGGCGCTTGCGAGAGCCTGCGCCGCATGATGGGCATCGTTAGTGTGTGGGACATCACCAGCATTGAGGACAACCAACTGCGCGCGGTGGCGGAGCGCTTCGTCATCCGCGTGAGTTCGCGCTGGATCATGGAGCGCGGCAGCTTTGAGAGCATCGACGACCTGCTCGCCGTGATCCGCGAGGAAGCTAGCGCGGTGGTGACGGTTTAAGCGGTCAGCCCGGATACCAGATCACGCGCGGATCGTCTTCGGCGCGCTGATAGTCCCATGCCGAGTCGATCAGCCGCTTGAGATCGTACTGGGGACGCCAGCCCAGTACGAATTTGGCTTTGCTGTTGTCCAGCCACGTCGAGAAGTAGGGCGTGCGGATGTCCACCATCGGCAGACCGCGCGTCGCCGCCAGATAATCGCCCAAAGCGCGGTAATCGACCGGCTCGTCCATGCAGATGTTGAAGGTCTGCTGGCGCGCGCCGGGCGCATCGAGCGCGGCTAGAATTGCGCTGACCAGATCGTCCACGTGAACGAAATTCCGCTGGATCGGCTTGCCCTCCGCATCCAGCATGACCGGAACCGCCCCCGATTCGACGTATTCCGCCGCTTTTGCCTGTCCCACGTACTCGCACCAGCGCGGCGCGCCGAACACGTCGTTCCCGAACGAAAGCTGGTACTTGAAATCATCCTTCTCCATGATCCAAGGGGCGCGCAGGCAGCACCCGTTCAGATCGTACTGGACGTAATACTGTTCCAGCATCACTTCTTCGAGGACTTTCGAGAGCGCGTAGCAGCCGGGATACGCCGTGTGATGCTGAGTCTCCGTCACCGGGATCGGATGCGGGTAGACGAAATGCCCGACCGCCGCGTCTCCACCGATCAGGACGAACTGCTGAAACGTCGGGCTGGTGCGGCAGGCTTCCAGCAGCCAGAACAAGCCTTTGACCGCCACATCCATGATCTGCTCCGGCGTCTCCTTGACCGTCGCCAGATGCAGCACGTGGGTGACATCGCGCATCGCCGCCTCGACCACGCTCGGGTCCGCAATCGAGCCGCGTACTCACTTCCAGCCGCTCGTGCGCCGGGAGCGCCCGGTTGTGCAGCAGCGCCCGCACGATCACCTGATCGGCGACGGGATCGCTCAGCACGCGGTCAATGAAGGTGCGTCCCACTTTGCCGGACGCCCCTGTGACGAGGATACGTTTGGACATGATGTGCTCCCTGAGATTAAGCCGGAGCCGCAGTTGACTCGCGGACGACCAGAGACGGCGTCAGCACAATGTCATCGACTTCGGAACTGCTTTGCTTGGTGGCGATCATCTTCAGCAGTAGGGTGGCGGCAACTGTCCCCAGCTCGTAGCCCGACTGGCGGATGGTCGTCAGCGGAGGGATGGTGAATGCCGCGATGTCGATGTCGTCAAAGCCGATGATCGAAAGCTGACGCGGAACCGAAATTGACGACTGAAATGCCGCTTCCAGCAGCCCGATGGCAATCGAGTCGTTGATCGCAAAGATCGCCGTCGGGCGCCGCGGAGTCTCGAACTCGGCAAAGAGCTTGAGTCCGGTTTGCAGGCTCTCTTGCAGCGCGCGCGGGCTGGACACGACCTGAATGTATTCGGACGCGCCGTGTTCCTGCATGTAGCGCTCGTAAGTCGCGCAGCGAATCCTGCCGTCTTGCAGGGCGGGATCGTTCACGCACATGATCCGGCGGTGTCCCAAGCTCCACAGATGCTCCATGGCGAGCTGCGTGCCCACCACGCTATCGGCGTAGACGCCCGCATAAGTGCAGCCGCCGATCCGGTCGCTGACGCCGACCAGGTAGGGATGATGCCGCACCAACGTCTCCAGCGCCTCGGCGTGACCGCTCAACTCGCCCACGATCAGGATGCCGTCGGCGTGCGATTCTTCGAACATGGAGCCATAGTCGAGGGCGACGTCCACCTGCCGTTCGACTTGTCCGAGGAAGACTCGATAGCCTCGTTTGACCGCCGCGTCGTTGATCCCGCGCAGAATTTGGGTGTGAAACAGGCTGGTGATGTTGCCCGCCAACACGCCGAGCAGCAGGCTGTGACTGCCGCGCAGCGCCCGCGCCATCATGTTGGGGCGGTAGCCGAGTTCGCTGGCGATGGACAGGACTTTCTGGCGTGTTTCCTCACGAATAGGCACTCCGGTCTCTCGACCGTTGAGGATGCGCGAAACCGTCGTCGTGGAGACTCCGGCTTGCGCGGCAATGTCCTTGAGCCTGACGACCATAGAATTAGCGTTGCTTCGCGAAACAAAGTGGCATGGTTTTAGTCACAGATAATCTTCTGGTGCAAAGTGTCTAGTCTTGAAGCTGGTCTAGCCGAGGCTATCCCCTCGCTGACTTGACATATAATTTGGTTTCACTATACTTTCTAATAATGAAAACGTCAAGCGTTATCGTTGAGCGTCATATTTGACCCGTAGACGAGGTTTTTTTCATGCTTGCTTTCAGCCTCGCCATCGAGTCCATTCCACTTACACTTAGCCCCGGAGGTGACACCATCCAATTCACTTGAGAATTCGCGTTTCCGACAGCGACTTGATCACTTTCTTAAGGAGATTTTTAAATGGCTCGCAAAAGTGCACTTTCACGACGCGATTTTCTGAAGGGGGGTCTGTTTGCAGGCGGCGCGCTGACATTCGCCAACATGATGGCGTTTATGGAGTATCGTCAGGCGGACGCGCAGGCGAATGGTCCTCTCAAAGCTGCCTTTTCTAGCGCGGGTCTCGCCGGGACATGGAACGCGCAGGGGCAGGATGCCGCGCTCGCCTATGGCAAGCTGTACGGCGTGGACATCACGTGGTTTGACGGTCAGTTCGACGCCGACAAGCAGCGCGCTGCCGTCGATCAAATGGCGACCCAGAAGTGGGATTTCGTCGCTATTCAGGCGAATACTATCGGCACGCTGGTCGATCCGGTCACCTCGATGATTCAGGCGGGCACGCCTTTCATCGACATGGACACGCTGATCGCTCCCTTCGACCAGATGCAATCGATGGGGGTGCTGAACCTGTGCGCACCCAACAACACCTTCATGTCGCAGTCGGTTGTCCAGCACATCGTCGACAAGCTGGGCGGCACCGGCAAGATCGCCCACATCGGCGGGCAGCCGGGGCACACCGGCGCTCAGGCGCGTCAGCAAGGCATGATGAATATCCTCAAGAATTACCCCAACATGCAGTTGGTCGATGACCAGCCCGGCAACTGGGACTTGGCAACCGCCGCCTCGCTGACCGAGAGCTTCCTGAACCGCTTCCCTGACCTGAACGCGATCTTCGCCGATAACGACGACATGGCGCTGGCGGCGTATCAGCAGGTCTTGAACGCCGGAATGCAGGATCAGGTGTTGATCGGCGGCGTGGATGCGATGCCGCCCGCGATTCAGGCAGTCCACGACGGCAAGCTGATCGGCACGGCGCGCAATTCCGCCAACCGGATTCACGGCTGGGCGGTGGTGATCGGCGCGTATGCGGCGACCGTGGGTCTGGATCAGGCACATCAGGATGTCCCCTTCTTCACGCTGGTGGATGGTCCCGCGATTTTCCCGGAGATCGACACCAACCCCGATCTGGCGGACACGCCGTGGAAGCTGAACAACTACGGGATGAGCAGCACCGACGGGCAGATTTGGCTGGAGAGTCAGTTCCTCTTCTAACCTGACACAGCGCTCCAAAGAGGGCAGGGGATTCCGAAAGGAATTCCCTGCCCAGCTTGCGTGTCAGGAGACTCGCCATGCAAAATCCTACGATTATCCAACTAAGCCACATCACCAAGCGCTTCGGTGGGCTGACAGCGCTTGAGGGTGTGGATTTTGATCTGCGCGAAGGCGAAACACACGCGCTGGTCGGCGAAAACGGCGCGGGCAAATCCACCTTGATGCGCATCCTCGCCGGGATTTATACCCGCGACGAAGGCGAATATCTGCTCAACGGAGAGCCGGTGCATCTCGCCTCGCCGCACGATGCGCTGCGGCGGGGTATTGGCATGATCCATCAGGAACTCAGCGTCATGCCGGAACTCACCGTGTCGGAGAACGTGTTTCTGGGGCGGCAGTTGACCACCCGCTTCGGCACGATTGACTGGCGCAAGATGGACGAGATCGCCCACCAAGAGCTGACCGACCTCGGCTTTGGCAACATCGACGTGCGCCGTCCGCTCGGCAATTATGCACTGGGCATTCAGCAGGTGGTCGAGGTGCTGCGCGTGATCGTCTCCGGCGCGCGCGTCTTGATCATGGACGAGCCGACCTCGGCGCTGTCTCCGCCCGAAGTCGAGCGCCTGATCGAATTGATCGCTACGCTGCGCCAGAGCAACCGCAGCATCATTTACATCTCCCATTTTCTCGAAGAAGTGATGCGGGTTGCCGACCGGATCACCGTCCTGCGTGACGGTCATAAAGTGACGACCCTCGACAAAGCCGACACGAATATTCATCAACTGGTGACGTTGATTCTGGGGCGCGAGATCAACGCGGCGCTCCCGCCCATCACCGCGCATCAAACCGAAGAACGCACCCTGCTTGAAGTCGCAGATTTGACCTCGGACGTGTTTCGAGACATCAGCTTCAAGGTGCATGAGGGCGAGGTGCTGGGGATTTATGGTCCGGTTGGGGCAGGGCATTTCGATCTGGCGCGCGCCCTGTTCGGCATGTACCGCTTCGACGGCGGCACGATTCAGCTCGCTGGTAAACGTTTTCCGCGCAGCTTCTCGGCGCGCTACGCGATCCAGCACGGACTCGCCTACGCGACCGAGTCGCGCCGCAAGAGCCTGATGCTGGAATCGCCCAATTACCGCAACGTGACCCTGCCGCATCTGTTCCGCATTGGCAGGATTGTTCCGCGTCAGAAGCAGGAAATGGAAATTTCGCAGCCGGTGCTGAACGTCGTCGGCGCGCGCCCGGCTGATCCCGAATACGTCACCGGGCAGATGAGCGGCGGCAATCAGCAGAAGGTGGCAATTGCGCGCTGGCTGACCTTCCCGCCGAAGGTGTTCATCATGAGCGAGCCGACGCGCGGCATGGACGTAGGCGCGAAAAGCGAAGTCCTCGGCGTGCTGCGCAAGTTCCGCAATGAAGGCTACGGCGTGGTGGTCGTTTCGACTGAGCCGGAGACCATTCTGGCGGTGTCTGATCGGATCCTCGTGATGTCGCATGGCGCAATTGTCGCAAGGATGGAAAATAAAGACTTGAACAAAGATGTCTTATTGAGGCTGATATGAGTACCCAGACTGAAGCTCCCAAGACAGGTCGCCTGCCTCACATCGATCCAAGCTCTAACATCTGGGTTCGTCGGCTGACCGCGCTCGCACCCGTCTGGACGCTGCTGGCGCTGGGGGTTTTCTTCAGCTTGGCTTCGGATAGCTTCCTGCGCCCGATCAACTTGAGAAACATTCTGGCGCAGATTTCGACGCTGGGAATTTTCACGACCGGCATGACCTTCGTGATGTTGTGCGGTGAAATCGACCTGAGCATCGCCGAGATCGCCGGACTCACCGGCACGATTGCGACCACCCTCTACGCGAATATGAAGGTGCCCGAACCGTGGCCCATCCTCGCGGGCATCGCGGTTGCGACTCTGCTGGGCTTCATCAACGGCGTGATGAGTACGCGTTTTCGTATTCCGACGCTGATGACCACGCTGGCGATGGGCTTGATGGCAGCCGGACTGAACAACTACGTGAGCAAGGGGCGCGTCAACAACAACGTGCCGCCGCTCTCCAGTTTCCTCGGCAGCGGCAAAATCCCGGTTCCGATTATTGGCGATGTCCCGGTGTTGATCGTCGTCGCCGCCACCACGCTCCTGATCGCCTATCTGGTGCTGCGCTACACCCGCTTCGGTCGCTACGTCTACATGACCGGCGCCAGCAAACCGGCGGCTCGGCTCGCGGGCGTCAACACCGACGTGACCCTGATCGCCGCCATGACCATCTGCGGTCTCACGGCGGGATTGGCAGGCATCATCAGCACCGGGCGGCTTGGCGGATCGCAGCCCGTCTCGATTCCGAGCTACCTGATCGACACCATCGGCGCGGTGGTGCTGGGCGGCACCGCGCTCACGGGCGGACGCGGCGGCATCCCGCAAACCCTGATCGGCTTGCTGATCTACGGCACGCTCCGCAACGGCTTGGACAGTATCGCCAGCATCGACGTGTTCCTGAAGGATTTCATTCGGGGCGTCGTGCTGATGGCGGCGCTGGTCGTCAACGTCCTGCTCTCCGGGCGAGCGCCCCGCGATAAATCCAACTAGCGGTCCATTCCGTCGTTGAGAGGGGACGGACTGGCTAGAAAGTGTTCATTATTTGGTTTAGGCGACGGCACGGTACAGCTCTGGAACATTGAGAGTTCGGAGATGGTGCTTCGTTTCATCGGTCACACCGATTTGGTGAACAGTGTCGCGTTCAGCCCGGATGGTCGCTTTGCATTATCCGCTTCCAGTGATCAGACACTCATCCTCTGGGATGCTGCCACCGGGGCTGAAATTCACCGCTTTGTGGGGCATACCGGAATGGTCAGAAGCGTCGTCTTCAGCAGCGACGGAAAATACGCGCTTTCAGGTTCGCGCGATGCTACCGTCCGCCTCTGGCGAATTTTCGCGTCCACCGACGATCTGGTTGATTGGGTTCACGCCAACCGCTACGTTTGTGACCCGACCTGCGGCGAGCGCCAGCAGTACGGGATCGAGCCGCTATGCCCAGCGTCTACCGAAACAGTCCCCCCGACGGGCTAAACGGCTTGTCGGAAGTCGACTCTGCTCGTGCAAAAAGCGATTTATACGCCTCATTTTTTGTGCGACTATGGCTCACGTAGCGAGCGTATTTCGCTGCTGAGCCTTGCTGGAAAACACGATTGCCACATGGCTTGAAAGCGCTGAGACCGAGCCGGGCTGACCGGCTTGGTCTCAGCGGCATCATCGAAATGAGTTAGCCAATCCCCACGGCTGCCTACTCGCCGTTAATCGAGTTGCGCGGTTCCGGCGTCGGTAGCTCGGTCGCGCTTTCGGTCGGCGCAGGCGATTCGGTGCTGGCGGGCGGCGGTTCCGTCGGCGTGGCGGTCGGCTGAAGGTTCGCGGGCGTGACCGCTACCACGCTCACCTCGTCCACCTGCCAGCTATCGACGGTCAGCCCGTCGCTCGACGCCGCGCCCTGCCATAGGAACTGCACCTGCACCATTTGCCCGGCGTAGCTCGTCAGGTCGATCACTTCCTGCTGCCAGTCCGGCGCGCTCGTCGGCATCGAAACCGTCGTCCAGTTGACGCCATCGGTGCTGACCTGCACCAGCGCGATGGAGCGTTCATGGTCAGCCGCGATTCGAAGCTGAGCAGCACCGCCTGACCCGGCAGCACGGTTGTGAGGTCGATCATCCGGTTCCAGCGCAGCACGTCCGCCTGATTGCTGGCGATCACCTGCCAGCCAAGTCCCTGACCGCCGAAAGCAGCCTGCGGCGTGAGCGTCCAACCGGAGATCGCCAACCAATCCGGCGCGCCGTCGTCCATCGAGGCGTAGGCGGGCAGCGTCAGCGGCGCGAGCGGGGTCGGCACGGTCGTGGGCGTGTCGGTGGGCAGCGCCAGCGTCGGGAAGGGCAGGGCGGTTGGCAGTTGGGTCGGCGGCGTGACCGTCTCAGTTGCTTCCACCGTTGGCGTCTCGGTTCCGGTGTCGGTTGGCACAGGCGTGATCGTCTCAGTTGCTTCCACCGTTGGCGTCTCGGTTCCGGTGTCGGTTGGCACAGGCGTGATCGTCTCAGTTGCTTCTAGCGTCGGCGTCTCGGTGACGATCTCGGTCGCTTCCGCCGTCGGCGTCTCGGTGATGCTCTCGGTGACTTCGGGTGTGACTGGTTCGGTCGCTGCCAGGGTCGGCGTTTCGGTCGGCTCCGGCGCTTCCAACACCTGCACTGAACTGAGCTTCAGCTTGTCGATGTCCATATACTGACCCACGCTCCCGGTGAAGCGTACCGTCACCGGATAGGTATCCGTCCACGGCAGTGGAATGCTGATGGGCTGTTGGTACTGGGTCGTCGCGCTGTGATTGTCGATAGTCTGGCAGTTGTAGATTTGGCTGAAGCAGACCTCCATCGGTCCCTTGTCCGGTCCCTTGGTGCGGTACAGCACCAGATAATGCCCCGCCACCCCATTGATATTGAAGGTCAGCGTCGAGTCTGGCTCACCAGTGTAGACGACCTGACCACCGCTGTAGGCGGGGTCGTCGTTCACAGACCACTGCCCGCTGTAAACTAGGTTGGAACTGGTCTCCTGATAGGTGGTGCCTTCGCTGAGGGGACCCGGCGCATAGCCCAGAAAAACCTCGTCGAAGTCCATGTACTGCCCGCTGGTGCCCTCATTGGTCAGCGTGACTTGGAAGGTTCCGGCGTTCGGCATCAGGATATTGAGCGGCTGCCCGTAAGCGATGATCGGGTTGTAGTTGCTGAAGCTGGTGCATTGGGTGCCGATGCACACCTGCATCAGTCCGTGATCGGGCGAGCCGGTGCGGTGGATTTGGAGCTGATCGCCTGCGCCCACCGTGACCATGAAACTGACGCTCGCGCCCGGCTGCGCGGTGTAATGCACCGTCCCGCCGCCGTAGCCTGCCCCGCTGGCGCTGATCCACACCCCGTTGTAGGTGACGTTGGGGCTGTCGTCCTCGAAGTAGTTCCCGACGGTCAGAATGGTCGGCGCGCTCTGAAGCGCGATCTTGTCCACGTCCAAATACTGCCCATTGCTGCCCGTGAACGTCACCGTCACCGGGTAGACGCCCGTCCAGGGCGCGGAGATGGTGAACGGCTGCTGGTAGAGCGTGATCGGGTTGCTGTTACTCGACGGTCTGGCAGGCGAACACCTCGCTGAAGCAGACCCGCATTTGCCCCTTGTCCGGTCCCACCGTGCGGATGATCTGAAGTCGATCTCCGGCAGAGGCGTTGATCAGGAAGGTATAGCTGTTGTTGGGGAAGCCCGTGTATTTGGCGGTTCCGCCATCGTAGCTGGCGTCGCTGCTGGTGATCCACTGCCCGCTGTAGCTGATTCGAGCTTCGGTCATCTTGGAAACTGTCGCCTTCGGTCAGCGCGTTGGGACTGGTGTCCAGCGCGACCAAGTCGAAGTCGAGATACTGCCCCGAAGTCCCCTGATTGGTGATGGTGATGGTGAAGCTGCCCGCGTTGGGCAGCAAGATGGTGAGCGGCTGCCGGTACAGTGGAATGATGCTGTAGTTGCTAAACGTCTGGCAGACGCCGGCGCCGATGCAGACCTGCATGTTGCCGCGATCCGGTCCGGTGGAGCGGAAAATTTCCAGCCGGTTGCCTGCCGTTCCCATCAGCGGGAAGCTGAGCGAGGCGCCCGGCTCTCCGGTGAAGTGCATGGTGCCGCCGAAGTAGCTCCCGCCGCTGGAGGTGCCCCAGTTGCCGCTGTAAGCGATGTGTCCGCCGTTGTCATCGAAGCTGTGCCCCACCGTCAGCACCGTCGCCGCGCTGAAGTGCGCCGTGACCGACTTGTTCCCGTCCATGGTCACGGCAGTCAGGTCACTGCTGCCGCTGGCGTCCCCGCTCCAGTGGTCGAAGCTGTAGTCGGCGCTGGGGACGGCGGTGATCAGCACTTCGGTGCCGGAGAGGTAGCCGCTGCCGGAGCAGTTGTCCGGCGTTTCGACCAGCACGCTGCCAGAATCGCCGGGAGTGACCGCCGTCGTGAGCGTGTAGCAGATATTAGCCTCATACGCGCCAATATCCACCGTGCTGTCGACGATGCGCGGGAAGCCAGCGCCGCGCTGGTCGGTGGTCAGCGGGTCGCCGACCTCGTCTACCGCTTTGGCGTTGTCGCCCGCGTTGATCGCCGGGCTGCCCGCTTGCAGCGCGCGCGTCCGGGTGAAGCCGCCATTGTTGGTCAGCCCGCCGAGCATCGGGTTGGTGTTCTGCCCCACCGCGCCGCCGAAGCCGCAGGTGGCGCCGTTGTCGAGGTTATTGCCGTTATCGGTGATGGTGCCGCCCGTGACCGCGCAGTTGTTCTTACCGCTGTTATTGGCGACGATGCTGTTCTGGATGGTCAGCGTGCCCGCTTCCAGCCAGATGCCGCTGCGCGCCGTATTCCCCGCCGTATTGTTGGCAATCGTACTGTTGATAATTGTCACCGTCGGCGATCCGGTGTAGATGTCGAATGCGCCGCCGCCGCTGCCGCCGGCGGTCACGCTGTTCCCGGAGACGGTGCTGTTGATCAGGTTCAAGATGCCATCCGACTTGCCTACCGCGCCGCCATAGTTGGTGGCAGTGTTGCCCGATAGTTCGCTGGAGACGATGGTCAGCGTCCCGGCGCTGGCGATCGCGCCGCCGTAGATCGCCGCGTTGCCGACCATGCGCACATGATTGAGCGCGACCGCCCCTCCCTGACTGTTGAGCGCGCCGCCGCCACCGCTCGCGGGCGAGCCGTTCGAGAGCAGCAGGTCGTTGAGCGTCAAATCCGCGCCCAAATCGACGGCGAACAGGCGGAACGCCGGCGTTCCGCCCGCCGTGCTGCGCTGAATGGTCGCGCCGCTGCCGTGAATGGTCAGCGTCCCGGCGGTGGTCTGGTCCAGGATAAACGGCAGACCGTTGCCGCCTAACGTGGTATTGTTGACCGCCGTGAGCGTATAGGTGCTGTGGGTCAGGTTGATCACATCGTCGGTGCCCACCCCGTTGCTGTTGGCGCAGGTCATGCTCCAGATCAAGTCCGCCGTGTCGCCCGACCCGACCGTGTGCGGGAAACTGGGGCACTGATATTCAAACGCGCCGATGTCCACCGTTCCCGCCTGAATGCGTAGATAGCCCATCCCGCGTTGGTCGGTGGTCAGTGGAGTACCATGTTCATCCACCGCCAGCGCGCTGTTCCCCGCGTTGATCGCCGGGCTGCCCAGTGGCAGCGCGAGCGTCTTGGTGAAGCCGCCGTTGTGGGTCAGCGAGCCGATCATGGGATCGGTGTTCTGTCCCACCATGCCGCTGAAGCCGCAGCTTGTCCCGTTGTCGAGGTTATTGCCGCTGTCGATGAAGCTGGCGCCGTCTTTCTGGCAGTTGTTGGCGCCGTTGTTGTTGGCGACGATGCTGTTCTGGATGCTGAGCGTCCCAGTTTCGTACCAGATGCCGCTGCGGGTGGCATTCCCCGCCGTGTTGTTAGCAATGCTACTGCTCACAATTCGCACCACCGGTCCCGTTCCGTAGCTATCGAGCGCGCCGCCGCCGTCGCTGCCACCGCTGGTGGTCACGCTGTTGCCGGAAACGGTGCTGTCGATCAGGTTCAGAGTGCCGCTATAGTTGATCAGCGCGCCGCCGTAACTGGTGGCAGTATTGCCCGACAGCTCGCTGTAGCGGATGGTCAGCACGCCGGCGGAGTTGGCGATCCCGGCGGCGTAGGGCGCCGCATTGCCCACCAAGCGCACATCATTCAGCGTCAGCGTCCCGCCGTTGAAAATGCCGCCGCCGCCGCCGCTGGAGAGCGATCCGTTCGAGATCAGCAGGTCGTTGAGCGTCAGATCGCCGCCGGAATTGACGTAGAACAGGCGGAAGCTGGATGCGCCGCTGCGGGTGATGCTCGCCTGATTGCCGTTGATGGTCAGCGTCCCGGCGGTCGCGCTGTTGACGATGTCCGGCAGCCCGGTTGTCGTATCACTGACGGAGCCGCTGGTCAGCGTGTAGGTGCTGTTGGTCAGGTTGATCACGTCGTCGCCCGCGCTGGCATTAGCGCAGTTGATGGCGTTGATCAAGGCGGTGGTGTCGCCCCCTCCGACGTTGTACGGAGAACCTGAGCAACTGAGCGGCGCTGAGCGTCCCACGCTCACTGTGGCGCCCATCTGCGCCGCGACGAGGGGAATTTGGCTTAGGCTGAAGCTGGCGATGACCAGCGGAATGATGAGGTTGCGGATCAAGTGAGATTTCACGGAATCGCCGCCTTTCACACAATGAAGGCTGAGGCTGATAGAGTTCGGCGTTGCCGTGGGGTTTGATCAAACTAGCCGACGCGGTTCCGTCAAGTTGAAAGCAAACTCGATTCCGTACGCGCAAAATCAGCCATCACTCGGCTTTGCGCGTACGGTATAAGAGCTGCCCCTGCTGATAAGCGTGGTTAGTACGCGATTATAGAAACCTAGTTAGCTATAACATATTGGAAACTGGCTGTCAAACGCACTTGGCAGCCGACAGTCGCGACGATGGAGTGGCGAGGAGCCGCCAACGCAGCATGGCAGATCGCGGGCACAGGTTCGCTTTGAGAACGGGGGAATCGCATGGACTGGCTTAACACCAGTCCATGCGGATGATCGCCGCCTAGCGTCGGCGGCTGATCGAGTTATGGGGCTCCGGCGTCGGCTGCTCGGTCGCGCTTTCGGTCGGCGCAGGGGATTCGGTGGGCGGCAGCGGCGCTTCGGTCAATTCGACGGTCGGCGTGGGCTGTGGGGTCGCAGGCGCGACCGCTACCACGCTCACCTCGTCCACCTGCCAAGCTGTCGCCGGGCTGTCCATCGCTCGATGCCGCGCCCTGCCACAAGAACTGAAGCCGGATCATTTGCCCGGCGTATCCGGTGAGGTCGATCACCTGCTGCTGCCAGTCCGGCGCGCTCGTTGGCATCGAGACCGTCGTCCAGCTTATGCTATCGGTGCTGACCTGCACCAGCGCCACCGACCGGGTCACTGCTGAGCAGCAACTCGAAGCTGAGCAGCACCGCCTGCCCCGGCAGCACCGTCGTGAAGTCGATCAGCCGATCCCAGCGCAGCAGGTCGGCGCGATTGTTCGCCGTCACCTGCCAGCCCAAGACCCTGACCGCCGAACGCGGCGTCGGGCGTGAGCATCCAGCCGGTGAGACTTGACCAGTCGGGTGCGCCGTCGTCCATGGAGGCGTAACGCGGGCAGCGTCAGCGGCGCGAGCGGGGTCGGCTCAATCGTGGGGGTGTCGGTGGGCAGCGCCAGCGTCGGGAAGGGCAGGGCGGTTGGCAGTTGGGTTGGTGGCGTGACCGTCTCAGTCGCTTCGGGCGTCGGCGTCTCGGTTCCGGTGTCGGTTGGCACAGGCGTGATCGTCTCAGTTGCTTCCACCGTTGGCGTCTCCGTTACGATTTCGGTGGACTCTGGAGTTGGTGTCTCGGTGAGGCTCTCAGTGCTTTCGGGCGTCGGGGTGTCGGTTGGCTCCGGCAGTTCCAACACCTGCACCGAACTGAGCGTCACCTTGTCGATGTCCATGTACTGACCCACGCTCCCGGTGAAGCGCACCGTCACCGGGTAGACCGCCGTCCACGGCAGCGCGATGCTGATCGGCTGCTGGTACTGGGTGCTAGCGCTGCTGTTGCCGACCGTCTGGCAGTTGTAAATCTGGCTGAAGCAGATCTCCATCGGTCCCTTGTCGGGTCCTTTGGTGCGGTACAGTACCAGATAGTGCCCGGCAGTGCGCGTTGACCATGAAGGTCACCGTCGAGTCCGGCTGCGAGGTATACAGCACGTGACCCCCGCTGTACCCGGCGTTCGCGCTGTCGATCCACTGCCCGCTGTAGATCAGCCGCGCGCTGGTTTCCTGATAGGTCGTGGCTTCGCTGAGCGCCGTCGGTGCGCTGCTCAGGCTCACCGAGTCGAAGTCCATGTACTGCCCGCTGCTGCCCAGGTTGGTGAGCGTGATGGCGAAAGTCCCCGCGTTGGGCATCAGCAGGTTGATCGGCTGCTGGTAGGCGGTCGGCAAGCCGTAGTTGCTGAAGGTCGTACATTGCACGCCAATGCAGACCTGCATCAGCCCGTGATCCGGCGAGGCGGTGCGCTTGAGCTGCAAGCGGTCACCCGCATTCACCGTCACCGTGAAGCTGACGCTGGCGCCGCTCTGCCCGGTGTACATCGCGCTGCCGCCGTCGTAGCTGGCGTTGCTGTCGCTGATCCACACGCCGTTGTAGGTGAGGTTCGGGCTGGTATCTTGGAACGAATTGCCCACCGTGAGGATCGTCGGCGCGGTCAGCAGCGCCAGCTTGTCGAGGTCCAGATACTCGCCGTCGCTGCCGGTGAAGGTGACGGTGACCGGATAAGTCCCTGTCCACGGGACGGAAACGGTATAGGGCTGCTGGTAGAGCGTGACCGGGTTGTCGTTGCTGACCGTCTGGCAGGCGAACACCTCGCTGAAGCAGACCCGCATCTGCCCCTTGCCCGGTCCCACCGTGCGGATGATCTCCAGCCGATCCAGCGCGTTGACCGTGATCAGGAAGGTGTAGCTGTTGTTGGGGAAGCCGGTGTACTTCACCGTGCCGCCGTCGTAGCTGGCGTTGGCGTTGCTGATCCACTGCCCGCTGTAGCTGATGGCGCTGCTGTCGTCTTGGAAGCTGCTGCCGACGGTCAAGGCGGCCGGGCTGGCGAGCAGCGACACCGCGTCGAAGTCGAGGTACTGCCCGGACGTGCCTTGATTGGTGATGGTGATGATGAAGCGTCCCCGCGTTCGGGCAGCAAAATCGTGAGCGGCTGCTGGGTGAGCGGGATCAGGCTGTAATTGCTGAAGGTTTGGCAGACGCCGGTGCCGATGCAGACCTGCATATTGCCGCGATCCGGTCCGGTGGAGCGGAGGATGGTCAGACGATTGCCCGCCGTGCCCATCAGCGCGAAGCTGAGCGACGCGCCGGACTGTCCGGTGAAGTGCATCGAGCCGCCGCTGTAGCTCCCGCCGCTGGTGGTGCCCCAAGTCCCGCTGTAGCTGATGCTG
>CAWFCF010000010.1:0-19222 GCA_963814185.1 uncultured Chloroflexia bacterium
GACACTATTGTCCTCAAAGGTATTGCCAACCGTCAGCGGGGCGGGCGTAATCGCGCCGGATTCGTAGGCGCCCACGTCGCAGGGGGATTTGCGGCTCACCCCGCGCTGGTCGGTGGTGACCGCCGGAACCCCGCTCAGCGAGGCGCAGTTGCCGTGACCAATTGCCACGCTGCCCGCGCCCAGCGCCATGGTCTGGGTAGGACCACCATTGCTCGCCAGCGTTCCCAAGTTGAGCGGAGACGCTGCGCCATTCAGCAGATTGCCGGTGGTCGTGCCGGTGAGGGTCGCGCCGGTGGTATTCCCGATGACGTTCCAGCCCAGCGAGGTGATGGTGCCGCTGGCGTCAGTTCCACTGGGAGCGTTGTTGCTGGCAACGATGGAGTTGCCGAGTTCCAGCGTGCCGTTGTTGGCGATACCGCCGCCGTCGCTCGACGCCACGTTGCCGGAGACAGTAGTGTTGATAATTATGATCTGGCCGGAATAGTTGTTAGCAATGCCGCCGCCGGAACCGTTGAGTGCCGAATTGCCGGAGAAGGTACTGTTGCTCACTATAGTATACTGACTGTTAAAAATGCCACCGGCGCTGTAGGACGCTGAATTATTGGAGAAGGTGCTGCTGCTCACCGTCAGGATGCCATAGTCATTGTTGATGCCGCCAGAATAACCTGCCGAATTACCGGAGAAGGTGCTGCTACTGACCGTCGCCGTACCGAGGTAGTTGTCAATACCTCCGCCTCCGTACTGGGCGTGGTTGTTGATGAAGCGGCTGTTGCTCACCGTTAGCGTGGAATTATATTCATCGATGTCCAAGCCACCACCGTAGGACGCTGAATTATCGGAGAAGGTGCTGCTGCTGACCGTTACCGTACCAAGGTAGTCGTGGATGGCTCCTCCCAAACTTTGGGCGGAGTTGCCGGAGAAGGTGCTGCCGGTCACCGTCACCGTTGCTGAGCCATAGATTTCGATACCGCCGCCGTTGTTGACTGTCGAGTTGCCGGAGAAGGTGCTGTCGATCACTGTCAGGCTGCCGCCGTAGGTATTAATGCCGCCGCCCCATCCGGCTGCGTTGCCGGAGAAGGTACTGTTGAGCACCGTCAGGATGTAATTGCTGTAAATAGCGCCACCCATATCCGCCGAATTATCGGAGAAGGTGGTATTGCTCACAGTTAGGGTACCGCCATCGTTGAAGATGCCGCCACCGTACTGCGTCCCTTGATCGGTTGACGGGTTGCCATTGCGAATCGTCAAGTCACTCAGCGTGAGATCGCCGCCGCTGGCGACTTCCAGAATACGGAACTGCGGTATGCCGCCCGCGCTGCTGCGCTCGATGATCGCATCGTTCCCGTTGATGGTCAGCGGGATGCTGATCGCCGGCAGTCCCGTTTCCGACCCATTGTAGGAACTAGTCAGGGTATAGGTGCAGCCTGCCGTCAGGTTGAGGGTATCGCCGCTGCTGGCGGTGTTGATCGCCTCGATGAGTGCGGGCACGCTGCACGAGACATTGGACGCAGCATGGGCGTGCGATGCCAGTCCGATCCCCGTGATCAGCGTCGCCGTGATCAGGATTCGCCGTAACCAGCTCAGTGAATTCTTCGACATTTTCGGGTGCCTCTCTGGGAGGATTAAAGCGAAAGGTTCTTTAAATCCCATCTACGAATGATCTAGATTTGTACTGCTTCTATGCTAAGCGAAGGGAGTTCCGTTCGCACGGGTCGTATATCCTAAGCGTCGGTGACATTCATACGCGAGGATCGGTTAGCACTGCGCTGATCTGTTGGGTAAGGGCGGACGAGGCGGCGGAAGCCTCGTGCTTCACAGCAACGATCCGATAAATCGCTACGGGGCGTGTCGATCCCTCATGGATATGCCCGCTACGGTGCAGACACGATGATGGACTTTACCATATGGTTACTGAGACCGAGATCGTCAGCAATGTCATAGCGGCTGCGGTTGGAAGTAGTCACCAAAGCGAGGAAGTGCAAGCTACTCGCAGAGCTGAAGCGGGCAATGCCAAGTCACGTCACCGGACTGGCGTAGCGCAGGTGTTCGCCGATCTGGGCATCGAGCAGTAACGCCTCAGGAAGCACGAGGACATCCTTCGGCTTGGCACGCTTGCAACAGGCGAAGGCACACAGCTAGTTCGTAAATGGGACGGGAAATTCCCGAAAAGTACATTGCTTGAGCGACGTGTATTTCGGCGTCGCTCAAGTGGCGCTTGGCTAAAATCATGCGCTGGGAATGGTTGAGCCGAACGCGTACCTTTTCAGGGGGCGTGTTGAATTCCTGTGCCAGTTACCCTCAGAGCAGAGCTGATGTTTTCCTCGCCAAGAAGGAAATCACATTTGCGAAAGTCAAAGTTCATAAATTCTTCTACCAACTTAACGCAAATGCAGTATTAGAACCTACAATATCCTTAAATTGATACGCTGCTGTTTTTCCAACCTTGGGCGGGCGCCATGCTAAAAAAATCTCACTTTGCATCCCTTCTCATCCTCCTGACTATCCTGCTTACAGCTTCCACCGTCGTTGCGCTGAGCGATGCTCCTCGCTCGGATGTTCCCTCCTCATCACCAGCAACACAGCCTTGGGAATCCGAATCCTCAGCTCGCCCCGATTCAGTATTGAATGTCACAGCAGTTCCCGCCGACATCCCCGATGGCGTGCGTAGTACCTATGTAGACTGCATTCCACAGGGTAGCAACGCCGAAATCACGGTGGACAATGATCCGGCTGTGACGTTTAATGCCGTTGAGGGTGACATCACCAGTTGCAGCAATTTATCAACGGTGATCGTTCGCGTCTCGAATAAAAATCCCGTCTGGACGAATGTCTTCGAGTTTTATCACCTGAACGATGTCGTGGTATCTCCTAGTAACAGTGTTTGGGCACTCATTGCTCCTAATAGCTACGCTGAATATACGGTGACGTTTGATCCAGCGCGCAGTTCTTTCGTGCAGTTTATGGTCAATGCTGCTCAGCCACTCGCTAGCCAGCCGTATATTTATTATGATGGCCACCGGGTTAGTACATCGAACATTATCAACCTCGCCTCCAAAGAACTTGAGCTTTTGGGTGTCTTGTTGCCAGCATTCCCAAACGTGGATGACATTGAGTTCGTGGTCGATAAGCTCAGTAAGAGTCTTGCCTTCGTTGAGGCTGCGGATGCCCTTTCACACGGTGAATGGACTGAGGTCGGACTGGATCTCGTGCAGTGGATTGGTGACACCGGAAACGCGCAAGATTTCCAAGAAATTTTACATAGATTTGGTAAGGACGTGCCTCTCGACAAAATCAAATACTCGCTTGCTCCCTTTCAGATATTCTTCATGCTGAAAGGGATCACGGATACATTCGGCGTAGTCTTGCATCACTCTTATGCGGGTTCGGTTATGTTCGAGAGTGAGTTCAACCTCAATCCGCTTCCGACTATCACAGTCACGCCACTCGTTCCAATTAATCCCGGTGCAGCCCCAAGTCAGGACAACGCAAGTTTCGTATCCGACGTCACAATTCCCGATGGGGCAGTGCTAAATCCCGGACAAACCGCAACCAAGACTTGGCGCATGACCAATACCGGGTCATCCACGTGGGGAAGCGGTTATCAGCTTGTCTTTTACAACGGAGACCAGTTAGGAGCGCCTGCCGTCGTAAGTCTGCCCTCCGCCAGTCCCGGACAGACGGTTGATATTTCCACCAATATCACCGCCCCAACCCATAGCGGTTCGTACACCAGTTACTGGCGCCTACGCAGCCCGTCGGGCATCTACTTCGGTCCCGTGATATGGGCTAAGATCACGGTGGGCGCTGCGGCAACCGCAACCCCCGGAGGCGATATCACCATCACCGGCACCTATCCGTCGGTGGTCAGGCCCGGTCAGACCTTCCAGCCGCAGGTCACCGTCCATGTCAATCAGGGACAGTTACTGGAGTCACGCGGCGACATGCTCCGCAACACCGACGGCAATCTGTATGGTGCGTGGCCGCATGTTGCGGTCACTGGCTCGGTGAATGCTGGACAGTCCTATACCTTTGTCTTCTATGCTGACAATCCGATCCATGCTCCCAGCGCCGAGGGGACATACGAGAGCCACTGGCGTGTCTGGCGCGACGGCAACTGGAGCGGACCGGAAATTGACATTCAATTCGATGTTCGCATTAACGGTGGGACGAGGCCCAACGCACCAACGCCGTCTTCCCCGGCTAACTGGTATGTATCGCGCGACGGTACCTCTCCGACCTTGTGCGTCAATTCGATGTCGGGCGTCGAATATGACTTCCAGATTTACGATAGCCACGACACGCCCGACAGCGGCTGGATCAGCGGTAGCTGCTGGACGCCCTCCGGCCTCGGTCCGTATACCTATAAATGGCACACCAAAGTCCGCGCCTCTGGGTTGGAAAGCGACTGGAGTGACAGTTGGAACTTCAGCATCAACTCCCAGCAGTTGAGCATGACCAACTTCCAGTTCGCAACCAGCCCGGTCTACGATCCGGCAGATGTCCGTATTTACATGTGCGTGAGCGGTTACGGCGGTATTGGGCTTGGTCTATCGCTCTATGCCAATACCGCTAATGACGGCTCAGCCAGTGGGGAATGGAAGTTCATCTCCTCATACGGCACGTTCTGCTTCAATCCGAGCGATCCTTCGACATGGCCGGAGTGGTCAACCCGTGACTTCGCCGATGGTCCACACCAGATCATGGCGGTGGGCTATCACGGCTCGGAGCAGTTGGTCAAGACAACAACCTACACCCTGAGCCGTCGCGCACCCAGCGATACCCATGTCCTGACCCCGACCGTCGGCGGTTGGGTCAACAGCCGTACCGTGACCTTCTCTTGGAATCCCGCTCTGCGCGCCAACAGCTATCGCCTGCTGGTTGGCTTCGATTACAATAGCCTCGGCACGCTGGTCGATCAGACTTTCGATGCGAACACCTTCAGCTATACCTACACCTTCGATCAATCCTATCCCGCACTTTACGCTCAGGTGTTGGCGGTGAACGAGCTGGGTCAGAACGGCGGACACTGGCCGTTTGGCATCGATACAGCGGTCGCCGATGCCGCGGTGATTGCGCTTCCCGCAGTGACTTACGAGAACCAGTTTACGGTGACGTGGGGCGGAACAGACGATGCTTCCGGAATTCGCTGGTACGACGTGCAATATCGGGATGGAAACCGACCGGAGAGCGTGTGGACAGACTGGATGACCGAGACGACTGTCACGGCGGCGATTTTCTCCGGTCAGCCGGGACATACTTATTATTTCCGGGCACGCGCCTTGGATAATGCGGGCAATCTCGGACCTGGCCATCCGGGGACGGCGATACCTTCATCAGTGTTGACCCAGCTTCAAGACCGCCCGCGCCGTGGTGGAATGGGGGTTACGCGCACCAGCGGAATGTCATTATTCTCAACAATGATAGCCAGAGTTTGCCGCTGGGCTACCCGGTTCACCTCCACTTTGACAGCAGCACAACCCCAACAGCAAGTGAGCTGTACGCCGCATCCCAGAGCGTGATGAAGGGGGATGACTTCCGCATTGTCTACAACAACGCGACCGAGGTTCAACGCTACATCCAGACCATAACCAGCGACCAGATCGACATCTGGTTCCAGTTGCAGGCAGCTATGGGGCCCAATCCCGCGAGCGACAGCACAAGCTATCAGCTCTACTACGGGTACAGCGCCGCTGACCACCCCAGCACGGTTATGTCCGACGTGCTTCCGGTTCCGTCCTGCGACGGCAATACCGTCGCCATGTGGTCATTCGCGGATGGCGCTGGTTCGACGATTGACGATAGCTGCGGCGCTCTCGATGGCACAGTCAGTAACGGAACTTGGGTGCCGGGATTGTTTGGTCAATCCGCCTACGTCTTCAACGGCACATCAACGGTGGGCAGCGCGCCTGATTCGTCGGCGTTCAACATGCCGTCGTTCACCATTGAAGCCTATGTTTCACGCGCCGGCTACGACCCGCATTACGGCGGCGGTTATCAGTTGGTGCGCCGGGAAAATGCCAACTCGACCGGCAATCAATTTATGCTCGGTTTCGACAATGATCGGATGGATGCTGAAGCTTACTGTTTCGGCAGCACCAGTAGTCGCGGTTACAGCCGCAGTGATGCGCTCTGGCATCACGTGGCGATCACCTTCGACGGGAGCTACCTGCGTATTTACATTGATGGGGTACTGGATCGGCAGCTAAGTTATCCCCATCCTTCGTGCGTTTCAATCTCGTCGGGCGTCGGACCAATCCGGTTTGGAAATAACCGCGCGAATTCCGATTTCTTCCAGGGAAGTGTCGAGTATATCCGCATTTCCAACGTTGCCCGTTCTTCCTTCCCCTATGCCAGCTACGTGAATATTCGCAGCCTTCCATCGGTCGCTGTTGGTGGACTGACGGATCCGCCTGTCATTGGAACGCCAGATTTGGTCGTGCTGGGGCTCACGACGCAGCCCTATGCTCAGGGAGGTAGTCTGGTGACAGCCGTCATCCAGAATCAGGGCACCCAGAGCACCCAGAATGGCTTCTATACCGATCTTTATCTTGACCACGTTCCCACCGGGGCTGGAGACTATACCGGCAGTCTCCGCGCTTGGGTCAATGATCCCATTGCTGCTGGTCAGACGGTGACCCTGACCACCGTCATTACCGACCTGTCGCAGTTAGGTGGGGTCAGTCTTCAGAGCGTCGGACCAGCAGGTGAGACGAGCGGCACGCTCTACACCCAGGTCAATTCGACCGGCGCAGTCCCGGAGGCGGATGATACCAACAATATCGATAGCACGGGGGCGGCGATTTGCCTTGCTGCTCCGGATGCTGACGAGATGGACAACGCAAAAACCAGCGCCCATCTGGTGAGCCTCGGCGACACCCGTACTCACAACTTTGACCGCCCCGGCGACACTGACTGGATCAAGTTCGCGGCGCAGGCAGGCGTCGGCTACCAAATCAGCACGTCCGACTTGGGTCCCGCCGCCGACACGGTGCTTTATCTCTATGGCACAAACGGGAGCACTCTCCTAACATTCAACGATGATTACAACGACAGCCTCGCTTCGCGCATTGAGTGGATCGCGCCGTCGAGCGGCACGTATTATGTACGTGCTGCAAACTGGGATTCGAATGCTGGCGGCTGCGATACGACCTATGCGCTCACAGTGCAATCCTTCACACCACCTCCGCCGGGGGACCCGATTTTTAGTGATGAATTTGAAAGTGGCAACCTAAGCCAGTGGTCGTCGAACATGGGCAGTCTGGGGGTGACCAATGTTGCGGCGCTGGTGGATAACTATGGACTGCAAGTCTTGATTCCAACGACTTCTGCCTCCTACGTGACCGACGAGACACCCAACGCCGAGCTAACGTATCATGCCCGTTTCTACTTCAACCCCAACTCGGTCTCGATGGCGAGCGGCGATAACTTCACCCTGTTTATGGGCATTCAGGGCAACAATACGCAGGTGCTGCAAGTGCAGCTGCGCTACACGAACGGTGCCTATCAACTGCGGACGGCGACGCTGACCGACACGACCGGCAACAGCCTCAGCAGCTACGTGACCATCAGCAACGGAATACACGCGGTCGAGGTAGAGTGGGATGCTTCGACCGGAGTGGGCATGAACAACGGCAGCACCAGCCTCTGGGTGGACGACCTGCTGAAGGTGAGCCAGATCGGGTTGGACAACGACACCCGCCGGATCGACCGGGCGGAGTTGGGGGCGGTGACCGGGATCGACGCCGGTACACGCGGGACGCTGTACTTCGATGCCTTCGAACTCGCGGCGGTTCAGCCACATCGGGCTGGATGGGGTAGCGCCGGTAGCGCCGACACTGAACACACCTGCCGATAACGCGATGGTCAGCGCTAGCGCCATCTACCTGAGTTGGAACCGCTTCGCTGGGGGCGAGTGAGTACTCCGTCGAGTTCACCGACGGCGGGGCGGTCAACCTGAACTCCGGCTGGATCAGCGGAACCAGTTGGTCGCCGGGCGCGCAGCCGCAGGGAACCTACACCTGGCAGGTGAAAGCGTGGAATGGGGCAGGGGAGAGTGCCTACAGCGCCGCCCGCACGCTCTACGCCACGCTGGGTGCGCCCAGCGATCTGCAAGGCAGCACGGTCTCGGCGGGCGAGATCGACCTGAGCTGGACGGCATCACCGGATGCGCCCGGCGGGATCGACGGCTACCACATCTACCGGGAGGGCGCGCAGATCGGCATGACGGACAACGTGACCACCGCTTACGCCGACACAACCGCCGCGACCTGCACGACCTATCACTACACGGTGCGAGCCTATCAGGGTGCGACCAAATCGACGGACAGCAACCCGCTCACCGTCAATTCCTACTGCAACTCGATCTTCAGCGACGGGTTCGAGAGCGGCGACCTGAGCGGCTGGTCGAGCAGCGTGACCGACGGTGGCGACCTGAGCGTCTCGCCGACGGCGGCGCTGGTGGACGGCGAGGGGATGCAGGCGGTCGTCAACGACAACAACCCGATCTACGTCATCGACGACACGCCCAATGCCGAGGGGCACTACCGCGCGTTCTTCTACTTCAACCCCAACTCGATCGGGATGACGAACGGCGACAACTTCACGCTGTTCGCGGGGATTCAGGGGAGCAGTACGCAGGTGCTGCAAGTGCAGCTGCGCAACCGGACCGGCGCCTATCAACTGCGGACGGCGACGCTGACCGACACGGCGGGCAACAGCCTCAGCAGCTACGTGACCATCGGCAACGGAATACACACGGTTGAGCTGGAATGGGATGCTTCGACCGGAGCGGGCATGAACAACGGAAGCACCCGCCTGTGGGTGGACGACCTGCTGAAGGTGAGCCAGACCGGGTTGGACAACGACACCCGCCGGATCGACCGAGCGGAGTTGGGAGCGGTGACCGGGATCGACGCCGGCACACGCGGCACACTGTACTTCGACGGCTTTGTGTCGCGGCGGTTCAGCCACATCGGGCTGGATGGAGTCTCGCCGGTGGCGCCGACGCTGAACACGCCTGCCGATAATGCGATGGTCAGCGCCAGCGACATCAACCTGAGCTGGAACGCTTCGCTGGGTGCGAGCGAGTACTTTGTTGAGTTCACCGACGGTGGCGCGATCAATGTCAACTCCGGCTGGATCAGCGGCACGTCGTGGTCGCCGGGCACGCAGTCGCAGGGAACCTACACCTGGCAGGTGAAAGCGCGGAATGGGGCAGGGGCGAGTGCCTACAGCGCCCCCCGTACACTCAACGCGACGCTGGGCGCGCCCAGCGATCTGCAAGGCAGCACGGTCTCGGCGGGCGAGATCGGCCTGAGCTGGGGGGCATCACCGGATGCGCCCGGCGGGATCGACGGCTACCACATCTACCGGGAGGGTGCGCAGATCGGCATGACGGACAACGCGACCACCGCTTACGCCGACGTGACCGCCGCGACCTGCACGACCTACCACTACACGGTGCGAGCCTATCAGGGTGCGACCGAGTCGACGGACAGCGACGCGCTCACCGTCAATTCCTACTGCGACCCGATCTTCAGCGACGGGTTCGAGAGTGGCGACCTGAGCGGGTGGTCGAGCAGCGTGACCGACGGCGGCGACCTGAGCGTCTCGCCGACGGGGGCGCTGGTGGACAGCGAGGGGATGCAGGCGGTCATCAACGACAACAACCCGATCTACGTCATCGACGACACGCCTGACGCCGAGGGGCACTACCGCGCGTTCTTCTACTTCAACCCCAACTCGATCGGGATGGCGAACGGCGACAACTTCACCCTGTTCGCGGGGATTCAGGGGAGCAGTACGCGGGTGCTGCAAGTGCAGCTGCGCTACCGGACCGGCGCCTATCAACTGCGGACGGCGACGCTGACCGACACTGCGGGCAACAGCCTCAGCAGCTATGTGACCATCAGCAACGCGGCGCACACCGTTGAGGTGGAGTGGGATGCCGCGACCGCGTTGAACGCCAACGACGGCTCGACCAGTCTATGGGTCGATGGCACGCTGCAGGCGACGGTGAGCGGTCTGGATAACGACACCCGCCGGATCGACCGAGCGGAGTTGGGGGCGGTGACAGGGATCGACGCCGGCACACGCGGCACGCTGTACTTCGACACCTTTGACTCGCGGCGGTTCAGCTATATTGAGCCCGCGTTCGTCGGTCGGTCGCTACTGCCAATCCAGCCTTCGACCGAGATGCCGACGGAAGTCCCGACTGACAAGCCGACACCGGAAACCACGGAGAACGTGACCGAGACGCCGATCCCAGAGGCGACCGGGATTGTGACCGAGACGTCCACGCCGACCGAAGTCGGCACGGAAACTCCCACGCTCGAAGCGACCGAGACACTTACCCCAGAACCAAGCGAGACCGGCACGGAAACGCCGACGCCCGAACTGACCGAGACGGTCGCGCCGCCGACTCAACTTCCGACCGCGCTGCCGTTCCCGACGGTTGCACTGCCCACCGACATCCCGACTCCCTTCCCGACTGTCGCG
The DNA here is from genome assembly GCA_963814185.1 of uncultured Chloroflexia bacterium. Classification (GTDB taxonomy): domain Bacteria; phylum Chloroflexota; class Anaerolineae; order Aggregatilineales; family Phototrophicaceae; genus Flexifilum. Next base: position 10,498 of record CAWFCF010000010.1, read on the forward strand.
CTACCGACGCTGACGCCGCTCACTTTGCCCGTCTACGAATCGATGGACGACGGCGCGCCGGATTGGTCAAGTCTCTCCGGCTGGACGCTCACGTCTCAGACAGCCTTCGGCGGTCAGGGACTCGGCTGGCAGGTGACGGCGGAAAATCAGGCGGACGTGCTGCGCTGGAACCGCTCACTCGACTTGAGCAGTGTGCTGCCCGGACAGATGGTTCAGCTCAGCTTCCAATCGCTGCTGAGCAGCGCCGAATCGACGGCACTGGTGCAGGTGAGTGGCGACAGTACCAACTGGACAACGCTAGGAGTGGCGGCGCCCATCGGTCAGTGGACGCAGATGACCTACGACTTGAGCGCCTTCGTTGGACAGATGATACAGATTCAGTTCGTTTGGCAGGGAGTGGTGCTGGATGGACAAAAGCCGGATAGCTGGTGGCTGGACGACGTGAGAGTTGCCGCCGTCACGCCAATGCTTGGCGAAACTCCGACACCAACGAGCATCTCGACGCCTGAGCCAATCGCCACACCTACGAGCGTGTCGGCTCCGTCTCCGACTGAGCAGGCGACCGAGACGCCAACCTCCCTGCCCACCGAGTCGGCGACCCCAGAGCTGCGGAACGGGATTTAGGCTTCTCATCACGAGATCGGGCAGGGAAAGCAAGATTAGGACTCTGCCCGATCTCGGCGTGCTTGACAGCGCCGTCACTCATTCGCGACGCCGCGGTCATTTCATACCACGCGGGGGTTTTAGCCGTTTCAGATCAATCTGTCGCTGGCACGAGCCGTGTGATCGCGGCGGGTAGGGCACGGGTAGTCACATTCAAAAACAGTGACGAAACTTCGCGCGACCGCGCGAGGTGATGGTGCTTGCCATGAGGTTATAAAAAAGGCACCATTTTCTGACGGCAAAAAGGGGGTGTTTTTTCGACTACCAAACGGTGTCAAAGTCACCCCTCAGATAGCGCAGTGATACAGTCTCGTACATGGTCAACGCTTAAGCCAGTGAAGTCAATTCGACAGGCTGACCGGTCTGCCCGGACTTTACGAGGGCGGAGGCGATACGCAGCGCATTCAGGCTGTCCTCGCCAGTCACACGCGGCTTGCGCTGATCGCGGACGGCACCGACGAAATCTTCCAGTTCCGCGCGCAGAGGCTCGCGCTTGTCAACTTTCTCGCGGATGATGCGTCCTTCGCTCACGCCGCGCAGCAGTTGCAGGTTCTGGAAGCCGCCAAGCGTTTGTCCGTTCTCGTAAAGGGTCAAATCCTGCGTGATGTAATCGACCTCGAACATGCCGCCCGCGCCGAGCACGGTCAGTCGGCGACTTTTGGTCGGCGTCAGCCAGTTGACTTGCAGCACACCGGTAATCCCGTTGGCAAAGCGCATTAATCCGCTGAGTGTATCTTCGCGCGTGCTGTGGATGTTCTGCTGCGTTTCGGCAAAGACACGCGTGGCTGGACTGTCCGCCAGATGGCTGATCACGTCGATGTCGTGGGTAGCAAGGTCAAGCACAACCCCCACGTCGCGGATGCGCGATGGGAATGGACCGACACGCTGCGCGTGCATTTCGAAAATCCGCCCTAAGTGCCCGCTTTCAAGCTCAGCCTTGAGCGCTAGCACCGCCGGGTTGTGCCGCTCGATGTGCCCGACTGCCAGCGTGACCTGATGCTCTTTGGCGAGGTCAATCAACGCCTGCCCGTCGCGCTCGGTTTCGGCAATCGGCTTCTCGACTAGGACGTGAATGCCGCGCCGGATCGCCTCTGCCGCCACTTCCCGATGCAGCACAGTCGGCACAGCCACCGTGACCAGATCGGGTTTGGCCTGATCGAACAGGTCATGGTAATCAGCATACCCCATGGCGTGATGGCGCTGCTGGATATTGGCGCGCATCGTCTCGTCGGCGTCGGCAAAGCCGACCAACTCGACTCCTGCGATCTCGCCGTAGACGCGGACGTGATGCTGTCCCATCGCCCCCACACCGATGACAGCCGTTCGTAATGACTCACTCATAGGCTTTCCACCGTATTGACGATGGTATCCAAATCAGAAGGGGTGAGCGCTGCGTGAACGGGCAGGCTGATCACCTGCTGGCAGACTACCTCCGTAACAGGGAGGTGGTCGGTGTAGCCGCGATCCAGATAGACCTGCTGGCGGTAGACCGGGACCGGATAGAATACGCCCGTTCCCACCCCCGCCGCTTTCAGCTTCTCCAGCGCTTCGTCACGGTTCACCTGGGTCACGCGGATAGTGTATTGATGCCAGACGTGCTGATAGCCCTCTGGCTCAACCGGCGTGATCGCTTTGGTGATGTGCGCGCTCAGAAACTCGGCGTTCCGACGCCGGCACTCGTTGAATGCGGGCAGCTTGTGAAGCTGTGCCAGCCCAATGGCAGCGTGGAGATCGGACATGCGGTAGTTATAGCCGAGCACCTCGTGATAGTAGCGGATATGGGAGCCGTGCGCGCGCAGCAGCTTTACCTTGTCCGCGATCTCGGCGTCGTCGGTCGTGACCATGCCGCCTTCGGCGCTGGTCATGTTCTTGGTGGCATAGAGCGAAAAGCAGCCCGTGCCGAAGCTGCCCGCAGACTGCCCGTGGTAGGTCGCGCCGTGCGCCTGCGCCGCGTCCTCGATGATTGCCAGATGATGACGGCGGGCGATGTCCATGATCGGCTCCATGTCAGCCGTCAAGCCATACAGATGTACCGGCATAATAGCTTTGGTGCGCGGCGTAATGGCTGCCTCGATCAAGGCTGGGTCGAGGTTGAACGTCTCCGGCAGAATATCGACAAAACGCGGCATCGCGCCGGTGTAGAGGACGCTGTTCGCTGAGGCGATAAAGGTAAACGGGCTGGTGATCACTTCGTCGCCGGGGCCGATGCCGTGCGCCAGCAGCGCCAGGTGCAGCGCCGTCGTGCCCGACGAGGTGGCGACGGCGTAGCGGGTGTGGGAGACCTGCTCGGCGAATTCCTGCTCAAGCTGGGCGACTTTCGGTCCCTGCGCGACGATGCCGCTGTCCAGCACCTCGCGCAGCAGCGCCAGTTCTTCTTCGCCGAACTGCGGTTTCGAGATTGGAATCATGAGACTTGTCCATTGTGTGATGGGCGATAGCCGACGCCCAGATAAGTAAACCCATGCGCCTGCGCAGCCTGCGCACTGACGACATTGCGCCCATCGATGAGGATCGGTGTGGCGACGAGCGCGCGAATAGACGCCAGATCGAGCTGCTGGTAGTCGTGGTGCGCCACCATGATCACGATGGCATTCGCGCCGCGCAGCACTTCGTCCAGGGGCGCGTGGTAGCACGGGATATAGGGGTCGTGGACGATAGGAGTTGCTCCACGCCGCTTTAGTTCCTCGACCAGGTACACGCTCGGACTTTCGCGGTCGTCGTCGGTATCCTCGCGGAAGGCGTAACCGAGGACGGCGATGCGCGCGGTGGAGAGTGTGAGCGTGTGCTGCGCCAGCGCCAGCGCAAGCAGATCGACCACATGCTGCGGCATGGCGTCGTTGACGGCGCGCGCCGCCGGGATCAGCCGGGCTTGGAAGTCATCACGTGCGTTGGCGATCAGGAGCCAGGGGTCTTTGGGAATACAATGTCCGCCCACGCCCGCGCCGGGCAGCAGCATGTTGCGCCCCGGTGACTTATTTAGCAGATCGCGCACTTTGTACACGTCCGCGCCCAGCGTTTCGCAGATCAGCGCCAATTCATTGGCGAAGGCAATCTGCACGTCACGGTAGGCATTTTCGGCGGTCTTGACGATCTCCGCCGTCAGCATATCGGTCGGATCAAGCTCCCCTTGGACATAAAGGCGATAGAGCGCCACCATCGCCTGCGCGACCTCTGGCGTCTGCCCGCCGACGCTGCGGCTGAGTTTGGTCAGGTTATGGAGCAGTCGCCCCGGCGTCACCCGTTCCGGACAGTGGCCAACAAAAAAATCAGCTCCTGCCTTTTTGCCGCTAGCCTGCTCCAGTTCGGTGATGACGACGCCGGTCATCGTGCCGGGTGCAATCGTCGATTTGATGATCACCAACGCGCCGCTCGCCAGCACCTTACCGAGCGATTGCAGAGCCGCGCGCAGCCCCCGATACGCCGGGTAATGTGTCTCTGCCTCAACCGGCGTATCGACACAGATAATAACGACGCAGGCATCAGACAGTTGGACATAGTCGGTCGTCGCGTTCAGACGACCGCTGGCGATCACTTCAGCGATCAGTTCAGCGATGCCGGGTTCGTTGCCACCGATCGGCGAAAGGCCGTTATTGATAGTGTCCACGCGCTGGGCGTTCGTGTCCACCCCAGTGACGCGAATGCCGCTTTTGGAGATCATGCACGCAACCGGCAGACCGACGTAGCCCAAGCCAATCACGCCGACGTGGGCCGTTCTGTTTTCAATTTGTTGGATGAGTCCCACCCGATTCCATCTCTGGACTTTAGCCGCCCGCTGCGATATGCGTGTTCTAGCCCTCGTTAAGGGATAGCCATCATGCTATAGTACCATCATTCCATCGCGTAATCATACCCAAATAAGGACATTTGAGAACATGAATCGCGCAAGGGTCAGCGGCTCGTAATGCGTAAACTTGCCTCTAACATGCTCATCTATGGTTTAGGTGACATTGTTGTAAAGTTCGCAAGTTTCATCGTCCTTCCGATCTTCACTCGCGTGCTGACAGTGGCGGAGTTCGGCACGTGGAATTTAATCCTAACGGCAAGTGGGATCGTCCTTAGCGTACTGGGTCTGGGAAGTAATGTGGTTTATCTACGCTATTTTTTCACGACGGAGGAACCTACCGAACGTCAGAAAATTACTTCTACGTGGTTCGGTTTTCTCGCCCTGTGGAGCATTGGCATTATTTTGCTGACACTGCCTTTCTACAGCGTTTTTGCTGACTGGTTGATGGGTGACTCGTCTCAAACGCTGCTGGTAGCGCTCGCCCTTTTTAATTTACCTCTGTCCCTGATGAATACGCTGTGTGCGCAGGTGTTGATCAATCAGTCCCGTATGCGCAGCGCGGTGATCCTTAATGTGCTTACAGCTCTCTTGACCATCCCGTTTAACGTCGTGGGAGCGATCCAGTTTGGCGTTTTAGGACTTTTTGTGTCATCCCTACTGGTCAGCGCAGTTATTCTTTTGGTACGTCTGTGGACGGTCCGTGAATTGCTGCGCTTACGTTTTTCTTTCACGCTCCTGAAGCAAATGGTCAGTTATGGATCAGCGATTGTTCCCGCCTCCTTGGCGTTTTGGGTATTCTTGAGTTCTGACCGTATTCTATTGAGCAATTTAGCGGGGCTTGTAGAGGTCGGCTTGTATGCTTTGGCAAATCAAGTCGCAAATATGCTTAACCTCTTCATGAATGCAATGCAGCAGATATGGACACCACACGCGACGGAAATTTACGAAACGAAGCCCGAAACCGTGCCCCATGTTTATGGACAGTTTTTGACCTATATTCTGTTAGTCTTTGGTGTGTTATGCGTCCTGATGACTGTTGCTGCGCGTGAAATCGTCCAGTTGCTTTCGTCATCCGAGTATTATGGTGCATCGATTGCCGTTGGTCCTTTGGCGCTAGGATTTCTCTTCTATGCGTCGGCGCAGGTGACGTATTTGGGCGTTACGCTTTTGAAGAAGCGACGTGCCCTTGCGACAATCCCTTGGATTGCAGCGTTAGTCAATATTGGAGCCAACCTGCTGCTTATTCCTCGGTTTGGCTTCGTTGCGGCTGCGTGGTCAACCGCATTAGCCTATGCAGTTCTGACGGTTTCCTATGCGCTAGCATCTCGTCGATACTTCGCAATCGCTTACGAAATGCGGAGAATAGGAGTGATTGTCGTACTCACCATCGTCTTTGTAGTTGCCGAACCACTGCTGCCGCAGACTGATTTACTGCTCAGTATTCTGCTGAAAAGTGCCTATCTATTGGGATACGGAGGGCTTCTCATTCTCCTAGGCGCGATAAACCAACGCGAATGGAAAGTCGTATCGACTACGGCGCAGGAAATGCGGCTTCGGTTTTTTCCATACCGGCCATTCGCTAATGGTTTTCAACAAGTGGAATCCAATCCGCAAATCGGCGTTTTTGGGAAAGCATTATGCGTGTCCTGCACTGCCCTGAAAATGTAACCGGAAATCCCTATTATCTTGCGCTTGCAGAACGAGAGTTGGGGCTGCAAAGTCACGCAGTATCGTTTCGTGAGCATCCTTTTCACTATCCAATTGACGAGGTGTTGCTGAAGCCCGGCGATTCCCGGCTCAAATTCGAGCTTTCTCGTTGGCCCCTGCTCTGGAGAGCCATGCGGGATTTTGACATTATCCATTTTAATTTTGGTTCCACGATCATGCCGGGAGCAGCGTATCGAATTCCCGAAAGCTATCCGGCAGCCGTCCGGCAACTCTATCGAGTCTATTCCGGAATCCTTCACCTGCGGGACCTTCCGCTGCTCAAGCGATTGGGCAAGGGGATAGTGATCACGTATCATGGTGGTGATGTGCGGCAGGGTGATTACTGTCTGGAGCATTTCGACATTACGTTTGCACGTGAGGTCGATCCCGGCTACTACACGGCCGAATCCGATGCCGCCAAACGGCGCGATACCGCGTATATCGCACGCTATGCCGACGCAATATACGCGCTTAACCCTGATCTCTTGCATGTACTCCCATCACGTGCGAGATACATGCCGACGGCGAGTGTAGACCCGCGTCACTGGCAGCCGACTTCTTCAACTTCCCGTGACGATGAACCGTTCACGATTGTTCATGCACCGAGCGACCGGGTGGTAAAAGGAACCAAGTATGTTTTAAAGGCAGTCCAGCAGCTTCAAGCGGAAGGTATGCCGCTACAGTTGATCTTGATTGAGAATATGGCGCACAGCGAAGCTCGCCGCGCCTATGAACGCGCTGACTTGCTGATCGATCAACTCCTAGCTGGGTGGTATGGCGTCCTAGCAGTCGAATTGATGGCTTTGGGCAAACCGGTCATCTGCTATATCCGTGAAGCTGATCTTTCGTTTATACCTGACCAAATGCGAGCAGACCTCCCGATCATCAATGCCACACCGACCTCGCTCTATGACGTACTGAAAGAATGGCTCACTGTACGCCGACATGAGTTGCCGGAGCGAGGACGCCGCGGTCGTGAATACGTGGAACGCTGGCACGATCCGCTCAAAATCGCGGCGGAACTTAAATCCGTGTATGAAACAATCTTGGCATCTAAAAAGAAATAGTGTCCTTGTTTGCTGCGATCAGCGTTTCGCATAAATGTAAAAATCGGACGTCGCACCTTCGCCCGTCGCTGGGTCATAGGGATAGCGATTGGGGATAGTTTCAAGCAGTTTCCAGCTTCGGGCATACGTATCGACCCACGTTGTAAACTTACTGGTTCTACCGGAATTGGTGGTAATACTCGACTTGAGCGGAAGAAGCGACGAGCAGATTTTCCAACCAGCAAGTCCGATACGTCATGCCGTTTAGCTTGTGAAACGGCGAGGTGAAAAGTGATCCAGATCGCAAGCGGGCACGTGGACAGTACGGCTGAAAGTTGTGCAGCAGCGCCCACGAGCGGACAAGCAGCTGAGCGCTAACACGATGCCCATGAAGGTCACGGCCCATGTACAGACAGCGGGTCATCGGCTGCATATGCCGTTCGAGCATGGTACTGACCCGATGACAACCGGGATGAAAGATCCCTGCAGGAGTTCGGTGCGTTTCTGCTCAAAGCGGTCGACCGCTTTGAGTGCTTCTCCCTTGAGGTGCTGACGAGCAAAGACCAAAAACTGAGCAAAATGGGTGTAGTAGCTGCTTTGCGATTTGGCATGATAGATGCGCCAGATGAGGAACTGCAAGCGCGGGTAGATGGTGTAATGCTTGCAGCGGTCACGAATGCGTAGAAAAGCGTGCAGAAAGCAGCGGATGACGATGATCGTCGGGAACAAACGTAGCCACGCCTCTTTGGTCTGTCGCCACCCATCCAGATTCAGAGTCTTGGGCGTGTAGTCGGCCTGAAGACGCTGGGCCTCCTGTTTGAATTCGCTGTACGCGCCTTCAAGATCGTCCGTCTGCAACGTGAGCGTCACGCTCGCGCCCAGGACCACATCCTGGCCTACCGTTGTTGCCACATACACCTCTTGTCCGTTGAGTGCGGTGAACTTCTCATCTGCCAGCAGATGTTCTGGTAGCTTGTCCGCTGCTTTGACCGTTGTGCCCACGAGGTCGAAGCGCCCCAGATGCTCGACCAGGCGGTACCAGTACATGTCGTTGCGTCCGAAGACATAGGTCAGTCCCCAGAATGGCACACCGAAGCGACGCAGAAACAGTGCTTTCTCGACCGTCTCGGCGTAACCGGTCATGTACGGCAGCACGAAACTCGGGGCGACCCGATACACGCTTCCGCCTCGATTCAGGCGAATACGCCGGATGGCGATGTCGGGCAGTTTCCGCGACCCGCGGATGTCGTGCAAGCGGTAGCCTTCCCTGATCTCGGCGGGGAAAAATTCCGGGTATTGCCTCACATTGGCATCCACCCACACCCGAAAAGCGCCGGCATTCTGCACCACGGTTTGGTACTGGTGGCGGTCGATGGGTAACACAATTCGACGTGACGGTTTTGCAGCCAACTTCAAGTTTTGGCTACACTTACGCGGCTGAGACATGATTGACCCTATTCACTTCCCCAAGTCAATTGTGTCTCAGCTCTCCTTCTCTCAACCACCAATTCCGGTAGAACCAGTA
>CAWFCF010000011.1:0-38496 GCA_963814185.1 uncultured Chloroflexia bacterium
CCCTTGAAGGCTCGCTGCTCGCGCCAGCAAGACTTCCGTTGACACTATAGCACATGTCTCACGAAGTCCTTGCCAGCCCAGCGATTTTCGACCGTTGAGTTACGAAGGGGGAATTGGCAATGACTCGTATTTTTGTTTTCACCAATCATAAAGGGGGCGTCGGAAAGTCCACTTCCGCCACCAACATCGCCTTTGGCATGGTTGGCGTGTTACGAAAAGCAGAAAGCCTCCAACTGTCGAGTATTACTCATTGACACCGATTCGCAGGCGCACGCCACGCTCATTACCACCAGCAGAATGTGATTATGGAGCGGACAACAGCCTCTACACCGTATTGATGGCAGATCGACCCAATGCAGCGAAGGCCTTTGCCACCTGCATTGTCCAAAGCGAATGGGATCCCGATCTCCACGTGCTGCCTGCGTCCGCCATGCTCGAAGGCGCGGAACGGAATTGAAGGGTTCACCCGGCTCGCCCTACCGTCTAGCCGATCCCTCAACAAGATCATCACTCAGTACGCAGCTATTGTCATTGATACTCGTCCTTCTTTTTCACTGCTCACCGAAATGGCGCTGCTGGCCGCAACGGATGCCATTGTGCCGGTCGAACCGCGCTACCTGGAAACAGTCGGCTTAATGAGCGTCATCGGGAAGATCAACGACATCCGGGAAGGCTGGCGACATCCCGCGCTGCGCATCAGCGGCATTCTAGTGACGAAGATGGACAGCCGCATTCGCGGCCACAACCCTCTGCTCGATGACCTCAAGGCACATAGTGTCCTGAGCAAGCTGCTCTTGGGTGTCATCCCCGCCAATGAAGCCGTGTCCTACGCGCATCATCGGCATCAGAGTCTGTTCACCTACAGTCCGAAATCGGCAGCCAGCAAAGCCTACGCTCAGGTGGTGGGTTCGCTCGTGCGCTATATGGTGAAGGACGGTGCGATAATGCCCGGCTCCGACGCCCATCGCGCGAACGATCTACTGGCATCCAGTCACCGAAGAGATGTTCGGCGATCTGTCACAGGCGCTACCAGACCAGAGTATTCGGGTCGAGCGCATCCTGCTGGAGCTGGTGCGTCCCGACCCGGTGCAGCCTCGCCGTGTGTTGCCGGAAGCGATCCATTTTGCTTTTCACAACAACCGTCTGACGCCGACACAGGCACTGCGCGAACTGGTGCAGCTGGTCCAGGTCGCGGCCCGGCAGCGTGGACGTCCCTTTAACAGCGTGCTTGAATTGCTGCCGCGCAGTGACGATGAGCAAAGAGGAAGAGCACAATCTGTTCTCTCGCCCGAAGAACAGCTTCTTCGCGATCTCGTCAACCTCGCCGTGACGATCCGCGACGATGGGCAGGTCAATCCGCTGACGGTGGTCGATGTCTCGCAAGGTGCAACTCGGCTGTTTCGCATCGAGACGGGCGAGCGGCGCTACTGGGCGACCTGGTTGCTTCGGGATTTCATCCCGGAATACACGGGCGATGGCATGATCCCCTGCATCGTCATTCCAGAACAGCGCATTCCTCTGTTTTCCGTCAGGCAAAAGAGAATACCGCGCGCTCCGGCTTAACCGCAGTCGCTTTAGCGCGACAGGCGGCGCTGCTCCTCTTGACCGTTCATGGCTACGAGATTCCCACCTATCCGGTCAATAATGATTTCTATCGCCAGGCGCTTGAACTCGATTTACGCGACAAGCGGGAGTACACCGATATCCTGAGTGCCATGGGCGGCATTAAGAAAAGCCCACTTCAGCGCAATCAAAGCACTGCTCGACTGTCCGATGAGGCGCTGGAACTCGCCGACCGCTATGCCATCGAAGAAGAGAAACTCCGCTGCATCGTTGACCCTGCCCAATGGAATACCACGCGGAAATCGTTCGCCAGATCATCGACTTCAATCTGACCAGCAAACAAGTGAAAGACCTCTGTGCGAGTGACGGTCGGAAAGGATGCAGGACGAGATCCTTTCGACAAGCTGCCGGCTGCCGCGCTGAAACTGGCGAAACTAACTCAATCTCTGACGACAACCACGGCGCAGGACCTGGCCCGTGCCGTGTTGCAGCAAGAAGCGGATGCGGGTATCGCCCGCGCGCGCCTCCAAGCGGTGCGAAAGCTAATCGCTGACGCCGAACGGTTCCTGTAGGCAGAGTAAAAAGGTTCGCACGTGCGAACCTTTTGGAGAAGCCATGATGAACATTCGCGGTCCACCGTAGAAAGAAAAAGCCCACTGCTTGGACGGCGGGTGGGCGGCGGGCTGATGATATACTGTGAACTTGGACACTCACACTGTATCACAGTCTTCCCGTCTCCTGCAACTGAATACCATCTTTCATTCGCGTTTTTCCGACACGAGTTCTCTTGAATATTGCTGGAGACGATGTGATGAATCTGACTGAACAGGATGCCTACGCCCTGCGGCGGGCGCTGTCGATGATGGATGTTCCAACCGAAATGAAGGTGAGCCCTTTGGTCGAGTTGCTGCTGGCGACACTCGACTGGAAAAATAATCCCGCCCATTGGTCATTGCTGCAGCAGATCGTGACCCACGATCCTGCGATCAGCGCGCAAATTCTGCGCGTCGATCCGATGAGCGTATTGAGCACAAACGCGGAAGAGAAAGACGAAACTTTTATCCCGGCCTTATCCAAATCAGCGCGGTTGAGTGACAAGTTGATCGCCGCTGCTGAGACAGTCGGATTGTTTCACCGTGACTGTATGGCATGGCTCAGCAAACGCTCGCCAATGACACCCCGTATCTTCCTGGAGTCCGGTCCCTGTGGGCAGTCGGATTAGCGGTGGCCCGGCGCTGCGTGCTGCGACTCGGTTTCGGCGAGGTGTTCCCGAACCTCTACTACCTGTGGGTCGCGCCGACCACCTACTACCACAAGAGTACGGGATTGAACGCCATCACCGATATGGTGCGCGACACGGTGCCGCACCTGTTACTGCCCGCGACCACTTCCCCCGAAATGCTGGTGGCAAAACTCGCTGGTGAGCGCCCGGCCAATTACGAGAAACTCCTTCCATTTGAGCAGCGCAATGAAGACCTGGCGGCGCGCTTTGCCGGTCAGCGCGGCATCATTATCGATGAAGCCAGCAAAATGCTCATTCCCAAGAAATACATGGAAGGCCACACCGAGACGATGATGGAGATGTTTGATGCCCCGCGTCGTCTCGAACGCGAATTACGAGGCGATGGCAAGTTGATCGTCTACAACCCGGCGCTCGCGCTGATCGGGGCGACCACGCCCGCGCGCCTCGGACGCTACATCACCGACAGCGAGTGGGAAGACGGGCTGATGGCGCGTTTTCTGTGTTTGACGCCGACCGAACGTGAGATCAAGTGCATACTCAACGGTCAAGACCTGGACAGTCACGATTTCCCGCCCGACTTGAAAGCGCGGTTGCTGCGCATCTATAACGCCTTTCCGATGCCGCCCGATGAAGTCCTCCTCCACAGTCTCGATGAGCCGGCGCACCATCCAGCCGTCAGCGCCTTGATGGATCAAGGAGTTCTCGACCTGTTCAATGCCTACTACGCGGCGCTGCATGACATGACCGATCCTCGACGTAACCTGGACGAACGACTGCGCGGCAACTACGGGCGCTTCTCGACCATGGCGCTCAAGTTGGCCCTGATCCTCGCCATCATGGACTGGGCGGACGAGGGCGCACAGGGAGCACCGCGCATCACGACGGCCCACTGGGCACGCGGGCAGACGCTGGCGGAGGCGTATCGTGCTTCAGCGCACCGTTTGCTCGAAGAACTGAGCATCGGGCTGGATGTGAAAAACGAGAAGAAGCTGCTGGACTTCATCGCCCGCAGCGGCGAGCGTCCCCCCTCGGCACGTGAAATTCTACGTGGAGCCGGTATGAAAACACGCAAAGAAGTCGACGCGACACTGGCAGCGCTGCTCGACGACGGGGTGATTGAAGTTGCGGAGCGCAAGACGAACGGGCGACCTGCGCGCGGCTATCGCTTGACGGCTCAGGATCGACTTTCGTCAGAAGCGTCATGACGAAAGTCCCGGCTGCACAGGAGGCAACACCTGCCCGATCAGCCCATGGTTTCTCTCGTGAGGGGACTTTCGACAGTGAAATGACGAAACGACGAAAGCCGAAACTTTTGACTTATGGCCTTTTGACATCGCACTGTCGAAAGGCTAGAAAGAAGCGCCATGATTGATGTAGAGCTGATCAAAAACCGCACTGACTGCCGCCAGATCGTGGAGCATGATCTGGGTCAGCCGAAGAACCGAACGGGGGAATACAGTACCTTCAAGTGTCCCTTCCACCAGGAGCGGAAAGGGTATTCGCTGGTGGTTTACGCGGATCACTGGCGCTGCTTTGGCAAATGTGGTGTTGGGGGCGACGTGATCGGCTGGCTGATGCGCTATCACCACCTGTCCTTTCAACAATCGTGCGAGCGCTTGGCAGCCGGGGAGTTGCCGCATACAGCCGAACGACTCCTCCGCCCGGAACCTAAGCCAGAATCTCGCTCCGAGCCGCCCAACGAAACCTGGCAGAAGGTGGCCCAACGGATCGGCGACGAAGCCTCAGATCGGCTGTGGCGGTCGGAAGGACGCCGTGCGCTGGCTTACCTGAAAACCAAGCGGGGCTTGAGCGACGGCGTGATCGCGGCAGCACAGCTGGGCTATATCCCCGGCAACCCGCATGAATGGAACGTGATTGAAGGCTTGAAAGTCCCCTGTGGAATCACGCTTCCCTGGTACGCCGACGGCGCGATCTGGGGCATTAAAATCCGGCGGTCGGCAGGCGAGCAGCGTTACCAGCAGGTGAGCGGCGGGCATATCAGGGGCTGTCTCTACCTCGCGGATCATATTCAACCGGGTTTGCCCCTTATCTTGACTGAAGGCGAGTTCGACGCGTTAATAGCGTGGCAAATTGGCAGGGGCAAGATATCCGCTGCATCGATTGGCAGCGCAAGCAACTGCCATATCAATCGCCACTGGTTTGGTCGGCTGGCGACGGCGCCGCGCCTCATCATATGCATGGATGCTGATCAAGCAGGGGACAAAGCAGCGTTAGAACTGGCGACGCTTTCTTCAGCCGTTCGGATTATTCAAGTTCCAATCGGTAAAGATTTTAATGAATTCTATCTGTCCGCCGGTAGGCAAGCTGTCGACAATTGGCTCACGAACGTTTAAGCAAAGTAGGGTAGTACAATAAAGATAGGAAGCAGGATCTTGCGACAGATGGATGTAGGAACGACGGACATCTATAATCCGCAGCGAACGCCGTTTGTGGGTCGAAACACGGAAATTGAGCAAATCACAAGCCAAATGATCGACCCTGCCTGTCGCCTGCTGACCCTCGTTGGCGCTGGCGGTGTCGGCAAAACACGCCTGGCGCTGCATCTCATCGCCCCGCTCCGAGATCGATTTGCGGACGGCATTTATGTCGTCGATTTGCAGACAAGCCAGACCGATGATGACCTAATAGCGGAAATTGCCAATACCACGAGCATCGCATTGTCAGGAGAGGAACCGCCTGCCGAGCAGCTCCGACGCTTCCTCGAAGATAAAAAGATGCTTCTTGTCCTCGACAACTTTGAGCAGGTACTTGAGTTCGGGGTATCTGCTTGCGCAAATCCTTCGGCGAGCCCCCAGCGTCAAGCTGTTGGTGACTTCGCGCGAAGCGCTCAATCTCTCCGAAGAACGTCGGTACAATCTGTTGGGACTCGAACCGCCACAAAATCACCGAGGGCATAACCTGTCCGCAAACGATTTAGTGCGCCTTTTTGTGGAGCGCGCCCAGCGAGTGCGCAAGGATTTCTCGCTTGAAGACGAGAGGGAAGAGGTTGTCCGCATCTGCCAGCTTGTCGAGGGAATACCGTTGGCGCTTGAAATGGCAGCCGCCTGGGTGAATGCGCTGCCTTGCGCGACCATTGCCACCGAAATCCAGCACAACCTGAATTTTCTCCAGTCCCGCCTGCGCGACGTACCCGACCGTCATCGCAGCATGGAAGCGATCTTTGAGCAGTCCTGGCAGCGCTTATCCGAAGATGAACGCCGGGTCTTCATACGTCTGTCGGTCTTTCCAGGCGGTTTCGGACGAGAGGCAGCGCAGGCTGTTGCCGGTCTGTCGAACCCGATCCTCTCCGCCTTGTTGGATCAATCGCTCCTGCATTTCGAGCAGTCCGATCATTATCGAATCCACGAGTTACTGCGCCAGTACGCGCAGGCAAAACTTGAACAACCCACTTTCGAGACGATCAATAGCGTTCGTGAGCGTCATGCAGCCTATTACATGGGGTTTCTGGCCGAGCGCTGTGTTGACGTCACCGGAGGACGGCAGCGAGAAGCGACAGCGGAAATCGCCAGTGAACTCGATAATGTGCGCGCAGCATGGACATGGGCCGTCAAGCACAGGCAGCTTGACGTTATGGTCGATGCAGTCTTCACCTTATTCAGCTTTTACCAGTTTACCAGCCGCTATCTGGAAGCAGCGCGGATGCTTGAGGCAGCAGCACAATGTCTCGATGAGCCAACGTTATTTCTTTATCCCAGGGCGATGCTGATCCTGACTTGCCTGGGCTGGTTTTACATCCGTTTAGGGTGCTTTGACGACGCTGAAAGCGTCTTCTTACGCGCATCCGCCGTTTTTCCGCGTCTGGATCTCCAGGCAGATATGCCCTACGCCTTTGATCCCTCGGTGGGACTCGGTTTGCTCGCCTTTATGCGCGGGGACTACGCCGAGGCGCAGCGTCTTCTGGATCAGGCGATCCTCACGAGCGAGCCAGTTCGTCATCTCGTCAATCTGGAATCTGCCTATTACGTATTGGCGGGGTTGCAGTTCGCGCTGGGACAGTATCACAACGCGCAGCAGTACGCGCAGGCTGGATACGGCGCAGCGCAAGCCTTGCAGTCACGCTGGTTCATGGCCTACTGCCTCAACGAGTTGGGCAAAGCCACCGCTGCTCTGGGCGACTGCGCGAGTGCGGCGAAGCACTATGAAGCCAGCTACGCGCTTCGTGAAGAATTTGACGACGCCGAAGGTATGGCGGTCGCGCTTAAGGCGCTTGGAGAGCTGGCACTTCAGCAGCATGATTATGATCGCGCTGAACGATTCCTCGCAGACAGTTTGTCGCTTTATCAAGGGATCAATGACAAAGGCGGACGGGCGACAGTCCTGCACGGGTTGGGTCGAACCGCGATTGCACGAAACGCGATAGGAATGGCGGCTGGATACTTGCGGCAGGCAATGGACACAGCTTCCGACATTCGCTTCGTTTCTCTCGAACTCAACATCATGACCAGTGCGGCGGAACTGCTGCTCACGCAAGGCGATTTGGAGACCGCTGACTGGCTGAACTTCGTTTACGTGGATCAGGGCACCGAGCCGCGGCTCAGAGAGAGGGTAGTTCAGTTGCAGTCTCAGTTTGATATTGATAACGGAAGCGCCAGCCGAATTCAGGCAGAAAGCTCGCGGAGTCTGAATACAATCGTTTCTGAAGTTCAGACTCGACTGGCGCTTTTTTCTGAGGTACTCCACCGAGACTTAGAAAACAAGCATCATCCTACTTCCGTAACGGAGTCCTTCACCGAGCAGGAAGGAAAAATCCTGCGGCTGCTTGCTCAGGGACTCACCAACGCGGAGATTGCTCAGGAACTGACGGTTGTGGTCGGCACGGTCAAAACGCATAATCATCATATCTATGCCAAACTGGGCGTCCGTAATCGCACACAGGCCATCCTTCGCGCGCGCGAAATGCACCTCATCTGAGCAAATGCGCTCAAAGCGCCCGTCTGTTTTCCTCGGCATCACTTCCTATCAATCCTAATCTTATCTTCCACGCCGCACGAGAACAGCACGTTCGATGCATCGCCTGGGTGCTTCAGGAGCGGCCTCCCCACGATCTGTTCGCGCTTTTTATGCCAGGCTGCGTCCCAAGTGACCCACTAGATGCTCACGAAGCTGCTGATGCCTGTCGAAGTAGTAGCAGCGATAGGCTGTCGCCTCCTTCAGCGTGCGGTTCATGTGCTCCACCTCCTTATTCGTCCAGGGATGATCGGGTTTGATCAGGCGATGTTCTATCCCATGTCTGGCACAGATCCGGCCAAACAGCAGTGGGAAGGTCTAGCGGTCGCTCTCCCGGTTGGCGAACTGGATGCCATTGTCGACCGGAAGGGTTGAATGATAGCTCATGTTGCCCTAGTCTGCGTCCATGATGACGACCCATCCGCCCGGTTTGATCACACGCACCAGTTCGGCCAGGGCTTGCACCGGTTCTGGCAAGTGCTGGAAGCCGCGCTCGCTACAGCAGGAGTCAAATGTGTCGTCGGCATAGCGAATTGGCAGCCATACATGGGGCGTTGGAGCGGGGAACGTCCTTTGTTCCGCAGCGCTTGAGTTCGCTCGCCAGATGATGATCAGACAACGATAGCCTGGGCGCTCTCCGGGCTCGGATTCTTTTTGGATACGTTGGACCTACAATCGCTCTGCTCGACGAAATCCGCGCCTTGTTCCGCCAAATTGATGACCCTTACGGGCTGAGTCATACGCTCAGGCGACGCGTGTGCTTAGCCACCGTTCAGGAGGACTATTCCTTCGGCCACAGGCTGCTGGAAGAAGCTCTGATGCGCGCTCGCCAGGGCGGTGATAGGATCGCGATGGCTGAGTCACTTTCGGCGCTGGGGTACCTTACAGCGGAAGCTTGACCTGCATCCCGGCTGTTCGGAGCCGCTGCAAGAACAGACTGGTTATCATCACGTCGAGCCGTTTCGATCCGGTTGTGATTTGGTAACCGACAACTTTGCTCGACTTGGCTCACTTTACATTACAGGACTACCTTATGGCCCGCCCTCATCTACTTGTGCCGTTGCTGACCTGTATGTCGGGTTAGGGCGAACCAGGGATAATCGCCCGATATGTGACAGCAAGGCGCGTTTTCTTTGCCCTAAGGCTGACCTGCGCCGGTGAAGCCGACGACGTGCCCATCAGCGCCCACGAAAGAAGCGTCAAACCCGCTGTCGTTGAATTCCGCGACCGCCGCGCTGCACTTCACGCCCTCATCGCCGAACGTGTAGCCAAGAATGTTCCTGCGCGTTGTGCCGATGCCCGTTTCAGAGAAAGGCACGTCAGCCGGGTGTTCCTGATCACTGGTGAATGCCCACCTGAGGGTGTACGAACCCTGGTCGTGCTGGGCGATAGTGAGCGTGCCGCGATACTGTGCGCCGTCAGAATAGCTGCCGATAATATCGTATGCGCCGGCGAAGTCGGTCGTTTCGGACTGGGGATGGTAATATTCCAAGCCGAGCGCCGTTGGGCTGACATCTTTATCGATCCACAGCCCAAAGAGCGTGCCGTCGCGCTGGCGCACCAGAAGACCGGGGCTGCACGCAGCGTGTTGGCCCGCCGCCCAAACCGCGACAGCGCCTTCCGCCAGCAGCGGCTTGGTCGCGCGACTGTCCTCGCTGCCAACGACGTAGATCGGTCCCGTGCCGGTGATAGTCAAGTGGGTGATTGCAAGGTCATCCTCCGCGCCATTGAGCGTGTAACCGCCCGAAAAACCGTCCGTCTGATCCTGAGCAAAAATCGGGACGGCTGCCAAAATCAAAAGTGCGAGCAAGAACGTGCGGATCATGTTGGTACCTTCCCTTCGTCGAATAGGCGCAGCTTAGAACGGATAGCCCTTTGCGCCCTGTAGTCCCTTGAGGCAGGAAATCTCGCCCACCATACTGCTCATATGACCCACTACCAATGCCGCCAATGCCCATCCCAGCGTTCGCTGTCCCAGCCCGACACCTGAAAGGTCGAGTTCACGATCCAGGTCGCCATCCGAGAGGGTCGAAAGGTAGTCGAAAGTCGCTTTATAAACCGCCTGTGCATACTCGCCTAGCTGCTGAAGATCGGGCTTCAGCGACCGTGCCCATTCCAGGGTCAGCTGCATCTGCGGGGCTGCAACACCGGTCTTGCCCACCCACGAACTGGCAAAGAGAGGGCTGGACTGTTTCAGCAGACCATTAATGATGCCATCTTCCGCGAGGATGGCGTGTGCGTAGATCGCTCCAAGCGGATTGGCGACGCCAGAGGGGATAACCTGCGCCATTTCCGGGGTCACATCGATCATGGTCATCGCCAGTAGTTCATGTGCCCAGTCAATTTCCGTGCGAAGATAGGAAAGTGCATTCATGGTTTCACCTTTTCGAAAATTTGCTTCAAGATTCAGACGCAGCGTGCGGTGGTTCGTTCAGGATTTCCTTTTATGAGTGATAGCGCATATCGTATTCGCAAACGAACGAGTCCGGGATCGTATGGAGGAGACATTGCTCCTCCATACTTCGCCATTCCCCGGATTATAGACCGGACTGATTCGGCATCGGTATCGCGCCAAGCTGCTGCATCATGCCGAGCAGGTCGGCGAATAGACGGGTTTCCACTACTTTCCCAGCCACGATCTTGAAGGTCACGGCAGCATTCACGATGACACGCTTTCCGGTCGGCGGAACGCCGAAGATTTCGCCGTCCTGTGTGCCTTGGAGGGTATGAACCGCCACGATCGTATCCCCCTCCGCGACCCACTGAGAGACCGGAAAATGCGAGTCCGGGTAGCCGCTTAGAATTGCGCCGATGGCGTAGCGATAGCCCTCGTTGTTGAGCGCCTGAGGAGCAAACCCATACCACCGGGCGTCAGAGGTGCAGTAGCTGAGGACACCATCAATATCGCGCTGGTCGAGCCGTTCCATCAACTGCTGGGCAATTTGCTTGTTCTGGTCGAGAGACATCAGCTTTTACTCCGTCTGTATCCTTTCGATAGCATCACTATAAGTCAGGCGGCTGGTGCTGAAATCGTCAAAATAGCTTAGTTTTTTCACGGTCGATACGTAGATTTTCTATTCTAGGGAATAAGGCCTTTGGTCGCTGCCCAGCGTGCGACCTGGGTGCGAGAGTTCAAGTCCAGTTTCGCCAAGATATGACTGACGTGGACGCTGACGGTGCGTTCGCTGAGTATCAGTGTTTCGGCGATGTCGCGATTCGACCTTCCCTCGGCGATCAGCACGGCAATTTCATGCTCACGAGCCGTCAGTCCATCGTGGCTTTTCTTCTCGGCTTGGAGCGGCGTGAGCGAGCGAATTGGGGGAAGTGCGGTCATGGACTGATCAATAAAACGGTAGCGAAGCGTCTCGTCGGCGATCTTGGCGGCGAGCAACTCAATTACCGTTTTTGCCGCGAATGTGCAGTCCTCGGCGTTATCGCGGCGTCCGATGCTCATATAAAGATGCGCCATACTCGCCAGTATCCGCCACTGCATCGGCGGCATCGCTTGGTCTTCGACAGTCCTCAACGCGGCTTGCAAGGTAATCTCCGCTTCTTTGGTGCGATGTAGAGCGATCAGTGCCTGTGCCCGTAGTACCCATAGACGCGGAATCACCTCGTTGCCGGTAAATTCTGGCGCAGAGGTGATTAAGCGGTCGATCATTTCGAGCGCTCGCTCTGGTTGCTTACTGGAGAGTGCTAATTCGGCGCGGGCTGTCCACAGCATACGTTCCGCCAATGTTGGCATATCCGTATCAATGCCGGTTATCGTCTCCAATAAATGGGTTGCGTCGTCCAGCGCACCTGCCGCAACTTGGGCACTGGCAAGAAAACCTGCCGACAAGCGGATCACAAACGGCGAATGGATGGTCTGTCCCACTTCAAATGCCCGCTTGAAATGCTGCCGAGCTGTATCATACGCCATGAGATTCCGGTAAATGTCTCCGAGGGTCAGATGAGCAGCAGTGATCCATTGACTGTGAGCGATATCTTCGGCAGTGCTTAAGGCGCGCAGCGCTGCGTCGAGCGCTGCATCGAACTCCCCGCGCGGACCAAGCGCCTGCGCAAGATACATCAGCGCCTGCGCCTCTCCCGCAGGCCAATGAATTTGTTGCGCGAGCTGTACTGCTTCTTCGGCGTCACGGCGGCATGACGCTAAGCTAATTTGAGGCCAGATGGCGGTACTGCCGATGTAATTCGCGCCGCGAATAGCATAGTTTGCCAACGTATTGGCTAATGCGTGACGATCCTCACCCTGACGCAGAAGCATCACCGCCTGCTCATAATAGCCAGCACCGCGCACGAAATTGCCTATCATGAAATGGGTAATCCCCAGCAGGTCGAGGAGGCGCCAATCCACCGGAATCCTCAGATTGGCGAAAGACGGTCAACGCCTCTTCATGACAGCGGATTGCTTCCTGAGGATGGTTCTGATGGACATGCCAGTTGCCGACACGGTTCAACGCCTGTCCCAGAGCCATCGGATCATCGGTGCGCCGGGCAAACTCAATGGCGCGCTGAAAGTAGTCTCCCGCCTTTTGGTAATCGCGTCCCGTCCAGAGCCAGCCTAAGTCCATCCAGCTTTGCCATTGGCGGCTTGTATTCTGGGCGATCTCAGCGGCGTGAAGATAGTCGTTGTGCGCAGCCTCGAATTCGCCGAGCACTTCGTAGACTTGTCCGCGCAGGCGAAGCAGTTCAGGATCCGCAACGGACAGGTGATCAGCGGCTTCAATCGCTCGTGAGAAATGAATTACTGCCATACGGGGAGAATAAAGCCGCTGCGCTTTTTCGCCCGCCTGTCGTCCGTAGTTGAGTGCTTTTGACCATTCCTGCGCCTCGTAAAAGTGATAGGCAAGATCACCGCTCCAGGTAGGGATGTCGCTTTCGTAGAGCTGCTCGATGGTTTCCGCGACCTGGCGATGAAGCTGTCTTCGCTCGCGGATCAGTAGCCCCGAAAGAACCGACTGCCGCGTCAGCGCATGACGGAAGGCGAAGCTATCGGCAAACTCCTCGATCACCAATTGAGCCGCGATCAATTCTTTGAGGCGCAACAAAAGCTCCGCTTCGTCAACGCCGGTCAGCGTTTTCAGCAGCCGGAAATCGACCTGCTGCCCAACGACCGCAGCCAACATCAGAACCCGGCTTCCTGTCGAACTTAACCCGGCGACACGTCGCTGCACTGCATCTTGAAGGGTGTAAGGAATGTGTAGTTCTGGCAGCGGTTTACGATTCCACGACCCGAAAGTGTAGAAGATGTCGCCTGCCATCACGAGGGATCGAAGGACTTCTTCGATAAAAAAGGGATTACCTTCGGTCAGATCGTAGACCGTTTGCAGGAAATCCGCGCGCACCGGATGCGGCTGCTCGAAAATCGCGCGGATCATGGTGTCGGTTGCCTGAATGTCCAGTGGCGTGAGCGAAAATTCGAGAGCGAGCCGCTCGCGGTTGAGTCGATCCAGAAAGGTCTCAAACGGCGCTGATCGCTCGCCCGTGCGCCGCGTGAACAGAAGCAGCAGCGGCTTACCGACGAGGCGCCGTGCCAGAAATAGCAGGTATTCAAGTGTCGCTTCATCGCTCCAATGCAGGTCTTCTACAATGAGCAGAAGACCGCTTCGTTCCGCTGCCGCCTTGTTCAGGAAGTTGGTGAGCGTCTCAAATAAGCGAAATTTCCGCACCTCTGGTTCAAGCGCTTCTTCGGTTGTATATCCCGTGAGTTGGTCGGTGAGTGCGCGAGCGATTGCGGTGTCAAAAGTTTCCCGACCCTGGCTCCGGCTGAGTAGGTCGAGCATAGGTGCGTAAGGAAAAAGCCGGTCGGATTCGTGGCAATTGCCTTCCAGGACAGCCAGTCCTGCTTTTAACGCCTGTTGTTTGATCTCGGCAGTTACTCTCGATTTGCCAATCCCGGCGTCACCGGTAATCAAGACTGTTTGACCAACACCGCTCTTGAGCTGCATGATACGCTGTGTCAGGGCTTGAAGGAGAGTCTCGCGCCCAACAATTATCGGACAGAAGATAGGCTTATCCATTCAACCTCCGTTTCAGCTCTCGACACTAAAACACGGACAGACCCCATAAGGCGCGCCTGTCCGAATGATAACCAGCTAACGCTAAAGCAGGCCCTGGGAGAGGAGGTTGAATGCCCTCCAAATCGGCGATTGATAAGGTTGTCACCGCGTAACACCGCGAGTCCTGCGAACGCACAATCACCCTTCTAGAGCCTGTTATGCACTATTATGCGTCATCGGACCCATAAATCGAGTGAGCAAATGGAGTCCAGCTAACGTTTCGGGCAAGCGCTCATAGTCACGCGCCAAGCGACGGAAGCGCGTCAGCCAGGCGAAACTGCGTTCGACCACCCGCCGGTGTGGCAGCAAGACGAAGCCATGTTTGGCGCCGGGCAGCTTGACCACCTCCAGGCGAATGCCGTGCTGCGCTGCTTGCTCAGCCGGGTTGTCTCCAGTGTAGCCTTGGTCAACAAAGGCGACTTGCACTTTCTCGCCCGTCGTCACTTGGATGTCCTGCGCCAGCCGCTCGACCTGGTCTCGGTCTTGTTCATTGGCGGCAGTTACATGCAGCGCCAGCAAATGCCCTAAGGTGTCCACTGCCAGATGGACTTTGCTGCCCCTCTTGCGTTTCGCCACGTCGTAGCCTGCACGCGCGCCGCTGTCCGGGCTGGACTGCAAGGTGCGGCTGTCGAGACTGGCTGCCGACGGGTGTCCTGCTCTTCCTTCAGCCAGGCGCAGCAGCACGCGCAAATCATCGACGATGCTTTGAAAGATACCGGCTTTCAGCCAGCGCTGCGTTTGCTGGTAAACCGTGTACCAGGGCGGCAGGTCGTTGGGCATCATCCACCATTCTGCTCCCGAACGCACCATCCAGCGCAAGCCATTAAAGACTTCCCGCAACGGATGCTCTCGTTGAGGTGCGTCCTCCTTCATCAAGGTCAAATAGGGAGCGACAAACTCCCATTCGTCGTCGCTTACATCACAGGGATAAGGTTTTCTGTCCATCCCCTCATTTTACATTTGCGCGCTTCAAAAGTGCATAACAGGCTCTAATCATCATATTTACGCGAAACTGGGCGTGACCTCGCGCACACAGGCCATCTTTCGCGCGCGAAATGCACCTCATCTGAGCAATCGCACTCACAGCGCCGGTCTGTGTTCCTCGGCATCACTTCCAATCAACCCTAATCTCATCCTCTATATCTATCCTGCGATAGATGACCTTCTGATCGATAACGCTTAGGCTCTAAGCAAGCATTTATTCGGTCGATCTGGAAGCAGGGGGATAAAACTGATGATCAAATGCATCACTCGACAGGAAGCCGACAACGCCAGCAAACGTCTGCAACCATTTCGCATTCCGCCCCTGGAACCGCTCCATCCGGGGCCACGCGAAGTCGCGATACAGGTCTATATCCCGAGCGCACAAACCGATTACCAGTACACCTGCGTCGAAACAGCGGTCGCGCCTAAGACTCTGGGACCGTCCCCGCATTTCCACAAAGACCTCGATGAGATTTCGCTGGTCTGGGAGGGGACACTTACCGTGATGGTGGGGGATGCGGTTTACGAAATGCCCGAAGGCAGTATGCAGCTGCGCCCTAGAGGCATCGTCCACACCTTCTGGAATGCGACCGACAAGCCGGTTCGTTTCCTCGATATGTTCCTCAATCAAAACTTCGACGACTACCTGACGGAATTCTTCAGGATCGTCACGGAGATGGAGAAGGCGCAGCAGGCGGTCGATGTCCCGGCGACCGCCAGGCGCGTAGCTGCCCCTGAATTTGCACAACGGCTGGCCGAACTGGATCACGAATTCGGGATCACTCAGTTTCCTCAGCGGCGTCAGGAAATCCTGGACAAATATGGTCTGGAAAGATAACTCGAAAGGAACGCAGAATGAATATCTTGGAGCAAAATACTCTTGCCGCGCTGGGCGCAAATCTGCGCGGAACGTTAGTCACGCCCGAAGACCCGGAGTACGATACCGTTCGCAGCATCCATAACGCGATGATTGATCGCCGCCCGGCGGCAATTGCCCGCTGCGTCGATGCTGCCGACGTAATCGCGTGCGTGAACTTTGCCCGCGACACCGGCTTACCACTGGCGATCCGCGGCGGCGGGCACAACGGCGCGGGTCTGGCGCTCGTGGACGATGGGTTGGTTATCGACCTGTCGCTCATGAAGGGGATTCGTGTCGATCCACAGGCGAAAACGGTGCGCGTTCAGGGCGGCTGCGTCTGGGGTGATGTTGATCATGCGACCCACCCCTTTGGCATGGCCGTCCCCAACGGCTTTGTCTCGACGACCGGTGTGGGCGGTCTGACACTCGGCGGCGGGCTGGGCTACCTGACGCGTAAATACGGGCTGACAATTGACAATCTGCTGTCGGCGGATGTGGTGCTGGCGGACGGTCGGCTCGTCACGGCAAGCGCTGACGAGAATACCGATCTGTTCTGGGCACTGCGCGGCGGCGGGGGAAACTTTGGGGTCGTGACATCGTTCCTGTTCAAGCTGAATCCGGTCAGCATGGTTTACGGTGGACCGATGGCCTGGTCGCTGGACGAAGCGCCGACCATTCTGCGCCGCTGGCGTGATTTCATCCTGTCTGCGCCGGAAGACATCAACGGCTGGTTCGGCTTCCAGACAGTTCCCCCGGTGCCAGCCTTCCCGCAGGAACATCATCTCAAGAAAGTGTGCCTGATCACATGGTGCTATACCGGCGATCTAGCGCGGGCTGAAGACGTATTCCAGCCGATCCGCCAGTGGGGATCGCCGTTGATGGACTTCGTCGGGATGCTTCCGCTGCCTGCGCTCCAGAGCATGTTCGACCCACTGCTGGTGCCGGGAATGCAGTTGTACTGGCGCAGCGATTTTGTCAAAGAGATTGACGACGAAGCGATTGCGCTGCACCTGAAATACGCCGCCAAGCTTCCGACCGTGCTCTCGGCGATGCACCTGTACCCGATCAACGGGGCAGCGCACCGCATCGGCAGGAACGACACCGCCTGGAGCTACCGTGACGCCAACTTCGTCCAGATGATCACACCGATTGACCCGGATCCGGCCAACAACGCGCGCATGATTCAGTGGGCAAGGGACTACTGGGAAGCGCTCCATCCCTATTCGGCGGGGGGAAGCTACTTGAACATGGTCATGGAGGCAGGGGAAGATCGAGTGAAAGCGGCCTATCGGGACAACTATCCCCGGCTGGCTGCGGTCAAAGCCAAATACGACCCGAACAATCTGTTCCACATCAACCAGAACATTCAGCCCCGAGCATAGGGACTTCGGTGACCAAGCACAAAATAGGTGGCAAAAACCGTCCAACCTGGAAGCAGCCGGAGATAAGCCTTGCCGAGGATGACACTGTAATCCGCCTGAATGGGCAGCCCAATCAGGTCATAAATGGATCGCATGACCAGGTTCCAGCGAGGGTTAGGATCGACGTTGTAATTCAGGCTGGTCAGGTGGCCGTAGGATGAATCGAAGGTCTGAGGGAGCCTCAACTCGAAAGAAGGCACCCTCGACAGGCCTATCGTTCTTCATCTGGACGCGCCATTCGCCTTTGAAATCCGTGTTGTCCGGTTTCACAAATTGATTCAGCCCGTAAGGAATGCCCTCGTTGCGGTAAAAGGCTTTTCTGAATTTGCGGGCTGGCAGCGGAATCGCGCGGGCAGACGCACAGTTGAATCCGTCGTAGGCATAGCCGTTCAGATCGTTAAAGTCTGCCGGCTTTGCAGCAACCAGCGTTTGCTCCAGAGCAGCGGGGCTGGCTTGCACCAACGATTTCAAATGTCCACATGAGGCTCGTCCTTTGACTTGCCCTCGGGATGTATCCCCTTGATCAAGTCTGCCGCTTTCTCGGCGATCATGATCACCGGGGCATTGGTATTTCCACTTACAACCGTAGGCATGATCGAGGCATCGATAACTCTCAGCCCATCAATGCCGTGAACGCGGAGGTCAGCATCGACGACCGCCAGCGCGTCCGACCCCATCCTGCACGTCCCGACCGGATGGTCAACCGTCATGCTGAAGGCGCGGAGATATTCGACGATTGCCTCGTCGCTTTGGACGTCTGCGCCGGGATCAACTTCCTCGCCCCGGAACGGATCGAAGGGGCTGGCTTGACTGAGCTTCCGGCAGAGCTTGATTCCGGCGACCATCGGCACTATATCCACCGGAGCCGAGAGAAATTCCGGCTGGATCACCGGCGGCGCTGAAGGATCAGCCGAGCGCAGGCTGATGTGTCCCCGGCTGAGCGGTCGCAGAAAGGTGCAGCCGATACTGAAGAAGTGCCCGGCAGGACGCGAGAAGCCACGATTCTGCGCATAGGCGGGCACAAAGCCGATCTGAAGGTCAGGCGCGGGGAGACCGGGTTCGGTGCTGACAAAAGCACCCGCCTCCGAGATGTTTGAGGTCAGCGGTCCCTGCCGGAACAACAAATAGCGAAGAATATTCCCGATTTTCTCCGCATTGTTCAGGCTGACGGGTTGGGTGCAGCGGTACGTCAGGACGATACCGAGGTGATCTTGCAGGTTCTGCCCGACACCAGGCAAATCATGGACGGGTTCAATGCCCAGCGTTTTGAGATCGTCCGCAGCGCCGATGCCAGACAGAAGCAGAAGCTGCGGCGATCCTATCGCTCCGCACGAGAGGATAACCTCGCGCTCGGCAGCAACACGCTGGCGTACTCCGTCGCGGATGCACTCGACGCCGGTGAGCCACCCATGCTCGACGATCAGGCGGCTGGCGTAGCTGCGTGTGTAGAGGGTCAGATTGGGGCGGGAGCGGATCGGCTTCAAATAAGCGTCGGCGGTGCTGCATCGCTGCCCGCCCTTTTGCGTCACCTGATGAAAGCCGACTCCCTCCTGCTGCGCGCCGCTGAAATCGCTGTTCTGCGCCAAACCGAGTTCGATCCCTGCTTCGACGAAAGCACGGGTCAGGGGATTAATCTCGCGCAGAGCGGCCACGTTGAGCGGTCCGCCAACGCCGTGATACTCCGATACGCCCGCTTCGTGATTTTCCGCCTTCCTGAAGTAGGGCAGCACATCCGCATAGCCCCAGCCGGGATTGCCCAGGTCGCGCCACAGATCGTAGTCGTAGGGGCTGCCGCGCGTGTAAATCATGGCGTTGATCGAGCTGGAGCCGCCCAGCACTTTCCCGCGCGGCACATAAAGCTGGCGCTGGTTCAGATGACGCTGCGGCTCGGTGAAATAAGCCCAATCGTACTGCGATTTGAACAGTCGGCTAAACGCTGCCGGGATGTGCAGGTTCCACGCCCGATCCGCGCCTCCAGCCTCGATCAGAAGCACGGAGACGTTGGGGTCTTCGCTCAAGCGATACGCCAGCACGCAGCCCGCCGAGCCAGCGCCAACAATTACATAGTCATACATAACAGTTTTCATCGATGTGTCAACTGCACAGAAGCCACTTCGACAGCCGCTTCGATTTAGTCTCTGTTAAGAGAAACGGCGTGGTACGCAGGAGTAGGAGCGTGTCCCGGCAGCAGCGGCACGCGACAAAAGGCTGGGCGGCATCGCTTCAGAAAGCAGTGGCAGCGGATTGTAACGCGCTTTGCTTTGAATGAACTACAGTAAAACCTGTGCGGCGAATTCCCGCCGAAGCAGCGACCACTGAGCGTCAGATTTTGTGGAAACTCACAAATCCGTCAATTGAATTTGACAGAGCGCCCGTAATTATTAAAATGGGTTTGAGCGAGTTTCCGCAATTACTCCCTGAAATTGTCTGCTCCGCAGGTCTCAACGAGGGTCCCACATCCAGCTCGAACCGCTTCGGGCGAATGCTGAGAGCAAGAACACCTTCGCTCGTGATGTGTTTTCCGTGACCCGCTTTCAATCGTTGTGCTCGGTCTGACGACCTGTTGAAGCCGTCTATCAGCGCAATACCCGCATCAACACTCCGACGTTTTTCAGGGACTGCACCTTGAAGGAAGGAGCCTCTGTCTCGATTGACGAAAATGCAGACGTTCAACCTCGCGCTGCGAGCCATCATGGAAGTGGGTATCGTTCTTGCCTTTGCCTACTGGGGATTTCAAACCGGTCAGAGTACCGGGATCAAAATTCTGTTAGCCATCGCTGCCCCCGTCGTCGGTTTCGGAATTTGGGGCGCGGTCGATTTCCATCAGGCAGGTCGGCTGGCCGAACCGCTGCGCCTGCTTGAGGAACTGATCATCTCCGGGTTGGCGGCGGCGGCGTTGTACGTCGCTGGACAGCCGATCTTCGGCATCGCGCTGGGGCTGATCTCAATCGTTTACCACGGACTGATCTACCTGTCAGGCGAACGCCTGCTGAAGCACTGAGATCATCAGCGAAATCAGACCGTTTCAATTCAACCAATTCCGCGAAAGGAGAGGAGAAATGCAAACTCAGTATTTCACACGCCCGGAAGGAACGCTCGCCTACAGCGATTACGGCGGCGATGGCCCGCTGGTGCTGATGCTTCCCGGCATGGGTGCGCTGCGCAGCGAGTATCGCTATCTGGCTCCCAAACTGCGCGAGGCAGGTTATCGAGCTATTTCGGCGGATCTGCGCGGATTAGGCGAATCGAGCGTGCCCTGGCAGCGCTACGATGTGCCGTCGATTGGCGCGTGACATCCTCGCGCTGATCGATTACCTGGATGCCGGACCTGTGCACCTCATCTGCACCTCGAAAGCCTGCGGCGCGGGCGTATGGGCTGCCGCCGAACATCCCGATCACTTTCGCTCGCTGATCCTGATCGGCGCGTTTGCCCGCGATGTCAAAATCAACCCGGTGATGGGTGTGCTCTTCTGGCTGATGATGCACAATCCCTGGCGCGTGCGCGCCTGGATCAGCTACTACCGCACGATCTATCCTTCGCGCAAACCGGATGACTTCGACGACTACCTCAACAGCTTGAGAGAGAATTTGAAGCAGCCAGGGCGTTTTGACGCATCGAACGCCATTGGCACCGGCCTCGCTAAAGCCATCCGAGGAGCGGCTGGGGCAGATTAAGCAGCCCAAGCTGGTGATCATGGGCAGCAAAGACCCGGACTTTCCTGACCCGCGCGCTGAAGGCAAGTTCCTCGCGCTGCAAATGAGCGCATGCACTCCACATGATCGATGGAGCAGGTCATTATCCGCAGACTGAAATGCCAGAAATTACCCTACCGCTGGTGCTGGATTTTCTGAAGCACTCGGAAACCGGTGTGTCGGAGGGAGCAGCGAATATTCCTGAATCGCACGGGGAGCTTCGCTGAACGAGGACAGTCCGGGCGTAGTGCGGCACAAAACGGGGAAGGCGTCAAGCCTTCCCCGTCGTATTCACTCGACACACTCGTCTAGCTGCTGGTCGCTGGAAGTACCACCACCACGCCCAGCATCCCATCGTGCAGGAAGCAGCCGTAGGGATAGACGCCGGGATCGGCGAAGGTGAGCGTGTAGTCCTTGCCCATCATCATCAGTCCGCTGTTGAACGAGTTGCCGGCGTGAACGGTCGATCCGCTCGGCGTGCTGGGGGACATGATGGGACCGAGCAGGAGCAGCGGCGGTTTGTCGCCCTGCTGCGGCTGCGGGATGAATTCCTGATCTTCGGGCGGCAGCGGCAGCGAGGTGACCGTGTGCAGTTCCATCGTGTGATCTTCCATCGTCCAGGTGACGCTCTGTCCGGCGTGAATGGTGATCGCGTAGGGGAAGAAGGCGTCGAGCGAAGTCAGCCCAGCCATTTTCCCCATCAGGACCTGCGACCGCCGTCCGCGCCAGCGGTCGCCTGGTTCGCGGTCGCAGCGATTTCCTGATCGTAGGCTGCGGTGGCGTCGTTGACGAGCTGACCAAAGTTCAGCATCCCCTGCGTGAGCGCTTCACTGGGCGAGGGGACGGTCTGGTCGTCTGGAACGACAACGATCTGCCCCATCATGCCGGGATGCACGTCGCAGTAGTAGTTGTAGGTTCCCGGCGGAACGTCGAACGTCAGCGTGAAAGTCGGCGAGGCATTGGGAGTCGAAGGGCAGACCGCTGCTGGCGACGCCGCCCGTGTAAACCCCATTGGCGGGAATATGCGGATAGACCACATCCGGGTTCAACTGCGGCGTGGGTTTGCCATCGACCACCGGCGCGATCACCAGCGGCTGTGCCTGCGTGTTAAAATCCACGTCGTGGACGCCTGCCATGATCCAGGTCACGCTGTCGCCGCGATGAATTTTGAGCGTATGCGGCGAAAAGTCCATCACTTCGACCTGCGGGATCGAGCTGGCGCCGGCCAGAATGGTAAACGACTGGGGGGAGGCGCTCTGCGCGAAAACGCTGCCTCCCAAAGAGAGCAGAGCGAACAGGCAAACGAACACAGTGATCTTCATGATGCGAAACATCACATTTCTCCTTAATCGATTGTTGCTGACAAGATAGGATACGTACTCGAAATCACACGGATGGAGTTCGCGGGATCGCTTAGTGCGGCTCGCCGGACAGCCCCAGTTCAACGGCGAGCGGCGGGCCAACCGGCTCCATTTGATAGCGCGCGACCAGTTCGGCTCTGGTCGATTCGTCCGGCACGCCGTTCGCGGAGACCTCATGCCACATCGCGCAGGAAGGCTTCCAGACCAGCCGGGGTATAAATGCCGATCAACCGGGCAGGCTGATCCCGATGGACGTTGGTGAAGGTGTGCGGCACGCCGCGCGGAACAAACAGCGTATCGCCGGGGCTTGCGTCGATTAACTCGTTATCGACCTTGAACTTGACCTCGCCCTTCCAGAACGGTAAACACTTCCTCCGCCGCGTAGTGAATATGAGTTGGGCGGGCCGCCGCCAAAATCAACGACCGACTCGACCCATTCGAAGCGGCCATCGGTATCTTCAGCGGTGAGAATGAAAGTATTCTGCTGGGCGATGTCCTTCAGGGCTTCGCGACTGCCGCTGCGGATGACTTTCCCTCTCGTGATCATGTGTTCTCTCCTCCTGTCTCATGGACGATACCGTCACAATACCGCAGGGAGGAGGCAGCGTCGTTGTACTAAAGTCCAATCTGGCTGGCGCGGAGGTTCAATTGTGCGGGTACTAGAGCAGGTGGAGTTCGTGGCTGCGCGCGGCGGCCTGCGTGCGCGAGGTCACGCCCAGCTTGCTGAGGATGTGGGTCACATGCGCTTTGACCGTCCGCTCGGTAATGACCAGCTTCTCGGCAATCTCCCGGTTGCTCGCTCCGGCGATAATCAGGTGCAGCACTTCCGTTTCGCGCGGCGAGAGCGATTTCGCTGGAGCCGGGGATCGGCAGTGGGCGCGGCTGCGCAGCGCGATCCAGAATCGCGATCGTCGGTGCGAGCAGTTCCGTCTCGATGCTCTGCTCCTGTGCTAGACCGCAGTAGCGGCAGGAGATGATCGCCTTCCTGCAAGAGAATCCCCGGCATTCCGCGCTGGCGAATGTCGATCAGCGCAGGCTCCAGTACGGCGAGCGCATCGTCGGGTCTGCTCCATGCGTCGTATAAGGCGGCCAGCGCCAGGCGGGGATCGTGCAGAAAAACGGTATGGCGGACGCTCCGATGCAGGTCTGCAGCGCGACGCAGACGCGCGCTCGCCCTGCGCGAATTTGCGGGCGGAAAGCGCCATCAGACCCTGCAAGATGAGACGCCGAATCTCGTCTTCGGTCGTGACCAGGGGCATCGTCTGCGGCTGCGCAAGCTCATCGAGAGCGATGCCTCGGTTTGCAGCCAGATCGCCCCGTTCCCATGCGGCTCTCGCCTGCAAGTAGATCAGTCCGGGCAAAAATTCCACGTTCACGCTGTTGGCCGCCATGCGCGTTCGCGCTTCCTCGACGGCGGCGGAAAAGGCGGAAAAATCGCGCCGGACGAGCAGCAGCGACAGGCGCAGCCACGTCACATGGCCTTCGACCCATGCCTGCCCGCCGATCTGCCGCAAAAACGCATCGACCTGACTGATCCATCGCCTCAGCCTGATCAAGCTGCGCGCGGTAAAAAGCTGATATAGGCCGGAATCGCCTGCAGCAGGCGATAGGCGGCCTGCTGCGGAGGAGATGCGAGGTAGACCCACTGGACGAAGCTTTCCACCGGGGCGATTCCCAGCGTCGTTAAAAAGCATCTCCGGGCCGCATGCTCCGACGACGGTCATGATCGCCCCCGGATCGGCGGTCTGGCGGGCAAGATTCGAAACTGGCGAGCAGATGATGGGTCACCTGCGCGCCAGTCGTGATCCTGAATCAGGTAGATACCACTCGCGCAGCGGCATGATAACTGGCGATTTGATCCGGGCGGACAAGCTGAGGAGAGCGTTCGATTTTCGCGGCGAGTTCTTCCAGAATCGCCGGATCGATCATATCGCCCAGACGCCAGCACTCCGCGATCAACGTTTCGATCTGACCGAGTTCATCTTCCTCCTGACGAAACAGGGCGAGTGCCTGCTGCAACATCGTCCTCCGCCAGTTCCATTGAGCCGCGCCCGGCGTAGTAGATGCCCAGAATCAGGTAAAGCCAGGGTCTGGTTCGGCGAACCGATTCGGGCAGCGCCAGAATGAAGTCGATCAGGCCTCGACGGACAAAGCGGCGCGAGATTTCTACGCGCCCAAGCTGCTCGATCCGGTTGGCGGCCTCGTCCCATTGTTTGGCCGCCAGCAGGTGATGAATCGCCTGTTCGGGCGACGCCTGAGCCGACGCTGCGCGGCGATGGAGTTCCGGCAGCAGGTCAGGATTGGTCTGTTCCAGCCGCCGCTGGAGAAAAGCCGCGAACAGGTCATGGTAACGGTAAGCCGTATCCACCGTATTGCTGTCTTCGACCGCTGTTAGGAAGAGGTTGCGTCGATAGGCATCGCTTAATAAACGTCGGAGCTTGGGGGTTGGATGTTACGGCGATGCACAGCGTCGGGGTCAGCAGGGTGAGGATCGAGGTTTGCAGCAGAAAGTCGCGCAGGTCGGGCGGTTGCTGGGCGAGCACTTCATCCGCCAGCAGGTCAAAAATCAGGCGGTTGGATAGGCTAAACTGGTCGATGAATAGCGACCGCTGCGCTGGATCATCCAGATGCTTCAGGGTCATCGCCAGCAAACTCATCCCGGCGATCCAGCCTTCGGTACGTGTTTGCAGAGCCGCAACTTCTTCGGGGGAGAGGCCGAGCGACAGGCGTTGATTATAGTAAGTGGTCGCTTCAGCAGCATCAAAACGCAGTTCCGGTAGGCGAAATTCGGCTAATTGCCCGCGCACGCGCCATTTCGAGAGTGGCAGCGGAGGTTGGTAACGGCTGGTGACGACCAGATGCAATTGCGGCGGAGCGTGATCCAGCAGTTCTGCGACCAGTTCATGAACGGTTCTCTCGCTGATCAGGTGATAGTCATCCAGAACAAGGATACAGTGGGTAACTTCAAGCGAGAGGATGTCGTTGATCAGCAAGTTGAGCAACTGGGTGAGGCGGATGTGTGCGTCGGGCAGATGCCGGAGCAGGTCGAGGACAGTTATTCCGAGGGTAGGAAATTTCTGTTGGAACGCCAGCACGAGCAGGGTCAGAAAGGTGACCGGATCATTGTCTTGGCGATCCAGTGTAAGCCACGTGATCGGAGTAATCGATGTTGCTGGTCAGGCTGGCTGCCAGCGTGGTTTTACCCGAACCCGCCGGAGCAGAAATCAGCGTCAGCCGGTGTGTGAACACCGCTTCTTCAAGCTGCCGCAGCAGCCGGGGTCGTTCCAGTAACTGGTTGGCGAGCAGCGGCGGAGTTAATCGGGTTTGAGCAAACGTTCGTTCAAATGGTTCCAGCAGAAATCTTTCTTCAGGCATCAGGAAGTGAATATCTGGTCATTCGACACACCGACAATATTACTTCCAATCGCTTGATTGCCAAAACTATTCGTGAACTGGTTTCCTTCGTGTTGCGCGAGCGTCATTTTGCGGCGACGGGAAACGCGCCGAGACAAGCTGCCGGACAACGTACTCGGCGGTTCATAAGTAATTCATGAACAGGCATGGAGGCAGGTGAAGATCGGGTGAATGCCAATGGATACGGGATGCCATCCTGGTTGGTTGCGGTGAGAGCCAACTATGACCCGGAGGGAGTCTCATTCCGTGTCAGCCAGGATATGCGCAGTTGGCAAGCGCCAATCGCGTTTCGACATTGCGACATGGCTCTTACGGGCCAATAAGTCCAAATTGCATCGCGGTAGCCACAGGCCGTGTCGTTCCTGCCGATGCGACTGTCCCCATTTCCAAGCCGACGTTGATTTCGTAATCCCAACTGCTGATCAACTTTGCTGAATCTGACGTAGCAGATCATGGGTATCGGGACCACCCCACTGCTCAATGAACTTCCCATCTTCAATGCGTATTACATCCAGAAGACTGACAGTTACACGATGACCCGTCGCGGCAATACCTAAGAAGTCGCCTTGATGCGTGCCGCGCATGGTCGAACGAAAGGCAATCTTGTCATCTTCGGCGATCATTTCCTCAACGGTGAGCTGGATGTCGGGAAAAGCGGTGCGAAATCCGGTCAGCAACTGCTTCTGCCCCTCGCGCGTGAGCGGCGCAGTGGTCGGCGAGCGATAGCGGCGGTAGCTCTTGCGCAAGGAAATTGTCAACCGCAGCGGGATTCTGCTTTTCCCAGACTTCTTCGATGTAATGGCGCAGGAGCGCCTTGTTCGCTTCGACGAGACATCTGTCCCTCGCTTTCCCCAGAACAGCAGGTCGATCACTGCAACTTGTTCCGATGGCTGTCATCGATAATTTCCTGGAATTCCTTAGCCGCAACCGGCGCTCATGCGAGATGCGCTTCGCTGGTTTTGTGAGCGCGCGGTTCTGCCAACGATGGAGCGGTTGTCAATGCAATCTGCCGGACAACGTACTCGGCGTCCCGTCCAACACCATGAACCTGTCCAGACGATACGGCATACAGGAAGTTCAACCCGACGAAATACAGCCCTGGTACGGCGGCGACCACGCCGCGCTGGTGGATTACCTCGCCCTCAGCGAAAATGGGCAGATCAATCCAGTGAAATTCGGGCTGGAAGCCTGATACACCAGATCACGTTGGCGACATCGAGAGCGCGTCCATCTTCCAGCAGCGGCAGTCCATCTTGTCACACCGACCGTTCTTGGGACGCGCTCAATCCCGGCGGCGGCAAGGTCTTGCGGTTTGACGCAAATCAGCGGCATCCCGTGCGAAAGGCCATTGCGGCGCATTTTTCGTCCCATCGGTGTCTTTATCGTGAGAATATGGTGGAAGAACAGGCCAAGTACAAGGCGTATCAGGAGCAGCCGAGCCGGGAGACTCTCGATGCGAAATGGCACATGCCCGGTGTCCCGCCCCGATAGCCAGGTCGTATGGGTGCGTGCCACGTCGAGCGCGATGTCTGCTCCTGAATTGCCCGCTCCGACGATCAGGACGCCGCCGTCGCGCAACTGCGAGGGATTGCGATATTCGCTGGCGTGCAACTGAACGATACTCGCGTCAAGCTCCCCGGCAAATGGCGGAATTCGCGACTTTTTGCCAGCTCGACATCGCCACCACCACATTATCCGCCTCAAATTGCAACTCGCCTGCGCTGAGGACGAAGCGATCTCCCTGCTTCGAGAGGCGTTCGACCCGAATACCGGTTCGAACCGGCAGATTGAAATGCTGGCATATGCCTCAAGATAGTCCGCCATTTCGTCCCGCGTGGGGAAGGTATGCGCGGGGCTGGGAACGGCATCCCCGGCAGCGCATCATACTTGGCGGGCGTGAACAGACGGAGCGAGTCCCAGCGCTTGCGCCACGAATCGCCAGTTCGCCGGTTCGCATCAAGGATGACAAAGTTACAGCCGCGCTGTTGCAGATAATAGCCAGTGGCAAGCCCTGCCTGCCCGCCGCCGATGACGATGGTATCGTAGCTTTCCGTCATGACGTTCTCCTTCGTCTTGATCCTCTTGTTTTCATCATGTGAAAGCGAGCCATCAAGCAGCACTTTACCTATTGGCTCACCCAATCGCCTTCGGTCGCAGCGATCACCCTGCGCGACCCGGTTCAGGGACGACGCCAAGCTGCTGCATCAAACCGAGCGTATCCCAGTTCGTCCAGCCTTCGACGACCTTCCCGTTTGCCATGCGACCCATCGTCATCCCCGGCATTGCCACTGACCTGCCGGTCGCGGGGACACCCATGAACTCGCCTCGGTGCGTACCCCGGACAGTCCAGCGTATCACCACTTTGTCAGCTTCAGCAATCACATCCTCTATCGTGAAATGGATGTCCGGGAAGGACTGATGGAGCATCGTGAAGAACTGCTTGTAGCCCTCTTGCCCGTGAATGTCCTGCGGGGTCGAATGCCCGATAAAATCGCTGGTTACATGCGCATCAACGACGGCATAGTCCTGGTCGTTCCACACCGCTTCGATCATCTGGCGTCCGAGCGCTTTGTTTTGTTCCAACATGATTTACCCCTCGCACATGCTGCGTTTCGTTGACTTCGCTTTCAGCATAAGCGAATGCGGTGGCGAAATCATGCCCCGAACGGGGTATTCAACCGGGGTATATTTGACGGGGTGGTAGAAGACGATGGCGGGAAATGTTAGCTGAGTAAGCCCAGGTCTCGTGCTTTGGCGGCGGCTTCGGTGCGGTTGCTGACGCCCAGTTTGCCGTAGATGCTGCTGGTGTGTTTTTTGACTGTCTGCGGGGAGATGACCAGCCTATCGGCGATTTCGGGGTTGGTCAAGCCAGCGGCGAGCAAGGCGAGAATTTCCTGCTCTCGCGGTGTCAGGGGTTCAGTCAAGGCGGGGAGGGCAGATAAGGCGAAGCTCTCCGAGAAAATGGTCAGAAGTTTGCCGACGTAGCCGGGCATCACCCGGCGAGTGTGCGCCTCCTGGAAGAGCTGTGCCAGCGGCAGCCCAAAATCGACGAACAGGCGGACATAGCCTTCCGGCTCCGCCAGCCCCAGGGCAGCCTCCAGTGCGATCAGCGCGTCTTCGTGTTCGCCACGCTGCCAATGGGCAAGCGCGCGAAGAGTCAGCGCCTCAATCGAAGTACTTGTCCGTCCTTCACTTTCGGCAGCCCGCAGCAGCCGATCAATCACGTTCGACGCTTGGGCGATGGACGGCACATCCCCCTTGACGATCAGCACCCGCGCCATCGCCAGTTGAGCTGCCTCACTTTCCGGGCGCTGCTCCAGCTCCGCATCGCGCAGCATGGTGTCCGACCAATCGACAGCGGCTCGAAGCTGATCCCGTGCCAGCCAGAGTTCGAGCTGCAAGCGCTCGAAGCGGCTGAGCCAATGGGAAAACTGCGCGCTTTCCACATGTGGGCGTGCTCGCTCAAGATAGTCCAGTGCGGCGTCGGTGTCGCCCTCGGTCAGTTTCAGGCGACCGGCGACCAGATAACCGGCAATCAACGTGCGCACATCGCCGCCGAGTTCGGCGCGTTCCAACCCGCGCGACAGGTGCTCGTCGGCAGCCGCCAGTTCGTTCCACTCGTAGAGAAGCTCACCCATGCGGATGTAGACCCAACCAACCACCGGAAGATCGAGGTGACCCCAACTTTCCGCCGCCTCGACAGCGACC
Organism: uncultured Chloroflexia bacterium; assembly: GCA_963814185.1. Classification (GTDB taxonomy): domain Bacteria; phylum Chloroflexota; class Anaerolineae; order Aggregatilineales; family Phototrophicaceae; genus Flexifilum. The sequence goes on from CAWFCF010000011.1 coordinate 29,277, forward strand.
AACCCTGCCGCCAATAAGCGGCGGCGCTGCGTAGACGCCCTTGCCTGAGCGCGAGGTCTGCCAGAGCACCCAATACGTGCACAGCCATGAAACGGAGTGGAGGCGAGTTGGTAACGGCTAATGCTCTTCGGTAGCATTCATAGGCTTCCTCCCAGCGGCCATTCTGGCGGTAGGTATCTCCGAGTGCGCCAAAGATACTGGGTCGCCAGTTCAGGTCCTCGTCGGGCAAATCTCGGAGCGCGAGACGCGCATACATTTCTGCTCGCGGCAGATCGTTTTGAGTGCAAGCTGCCATGCAGCGCACAGCGGTTAACCTGGCAAGCTGCCAGCGAGCGCTTTCGTTGTCGGCAACCGTCAGCCGTTGTTCTACGTCATCCAGGCAGCGCAGACTGGCGTCAAATGCGCCGGTGAACGCCAGAAAGCCCGCTCGTGCGAGTCCGAGCACCGGGTATGTCGAGTACCACTCTTCCGGGAGTATATCAACCCAGCCTTTCACAACGCTGACCTCACCACTCGTGAGTTTTGCATTGCCGTAATGGTCAAAAATTCGAACGGCGAGTTCAGCATCTTCTCCCTCGACTGCGTGCTGAAAGGCCTCGTCGGGCTGGTCGTGTGCCAGATACCAGCGGGCAGCGCGACGATGAAGCTCGACGAGTTGGTCGGGAAAGCGTCGCTCAAGCGCAGTCTTCAGGAAGTCCGCGAATAGCCCATGATAGCGGAACCACTCTCGGTGGTCGTCCAGCGGCACCAGAAAGAGATTCTCCCGTTCCAGATATTCAAGCATCGCCTGCCCGTCAGCATTTCCGGTGATGGCATCGCAGAGGGAACCGCACAGACGACTCGCCATGCTGGTCTGGAGTAGGAAGCTCTGGACGTCTTCACTCAAGTGGGCAAGGACATCTTCGCTCAGATAATCGGCGATGTAGCGCTGCTGACCGCTCATCCTGCCATAGGATATTTCGCGGTCAGCCCGGAAGGAAAGGGTAGCGAGATGCAAGCCCGCAATCCAGCCTTCAAGCTGCTTGTGCAAGCGGACGATTTCATCCGATGACAGCGCAAGCCCCATCAACTCGTTCAGGTACTGCGCCGTTTCTTCTGGGAGGAAACATAAGGCATCGCTGTGGAATTCGAGCATTTGGTCGCGGGCGCGGTAGCGCGCGAGAGGAATCGGCGGTTCGGCACGACCCGCCAGCACAAAGTGGAGCGTTGGCGGGGAATGGTCGATCAGGAAAGTGATCGCCTGATGGATGGAAGGTTCTTCGATGAAGTGATAATCGTCCAGGACGAACACGATAGGAGCCAGCAGGTTAGCAGACTCGTTGATGAACGCGGACAAGACCGCCTCGATGTTCGGCGACTTCGATCCAACGAGCAGCCACGCTTTTTGCTCGCGCACATCTGGTTGAACCGCCGCCCATGCTTCTAGCAGGGAGCGAAGAAAGCGCTCAAGGTCGTTATCTTCCTCGCTCGTGGTGAACCAGACAACAGGATAACGGCTGGCGAGCGCCCATTGGCTCAGCAGCGTCGTTTTGCCATATCCGGCAGGTGCGTCGATGAGGATCAGACGATAGTGCGGAATTCCGTTATCCAGTGACTCAGAGAGTCGCTGTCGATGCACGACATGACGCGGCAAAGGTGAAATATGCAATTTGGTCGTCAAGAGCGACGTATTCATGAATCGGTCGTCACTTACGATAAGTTTTTGCTCATCTTCATTATATCAAAACGAAGATCATGACTGTCGGCGATCTCCAATGGTGAATTTGGTCATGCGCCGAGGAAGCGTGGGTGTACGGCGGGACAGAGGCGAGCCTAGGTCGTCTTTAGCAACCGGATCATGCAGAAGCTACCACCCATTCGCCACTCGGGTTTCGGGGGACAAGGCTGTTCAAGCCTGCTATGGGTTGGTCATCCCCCAAGCCTCGACCGCTCCATCACGCTGGTGAACACCATCCCTGCGCTTGCATCCCGCCTACTTGTCCGGGAACCTTTGAAGCGCGCGGCCGAAGCGACACCGCCCGGCGACTTAGCTCAGGGGGTAGATCGAAACCCTGAGCGTCCCGCTAACCGATGTGTTCGCGTCATTGCTGGCGAGCCAGACATCATACGTGCCATCAGCACCATTAAAGCTCATCTCCGATCTGCCGCAATAGAACCTGCCGTTCGGATGACGCACGACCAATACAAAGGGACCGGTTTGATCGAACACAGATATATACAAATGAAGATTGGCTTCATTGCTGAAATGCACGCGCAGGTCGGGCGCGGTGCTGGCAAAGCCGGAGCAGTGGCGGGCGTCCACATAGGAGATAGCGACGATGCCGCCGCCGGTCACAGGGACTTCGACAGTATCGGGTGGCGTGAGGCTCGCGTCGCCGTAGATCGCCGGGGCAGCGTAATCCAGCCTCGGCTGCACGAGGACGGGCGGCGCTTCTGTGAAGTTCAGCGCTGGCGGCTGTCGCACGCCACCTGCGCTGCCACCCCCACCGCTTCCACCGGTATTATCACCACCATTGCCGTTTCCCCCCGTATTACTATCACCGCCGCTATTATCTGCACCGGCGTTGTTGTCACCGTCGCTGGCTGGCGGTTCGGTTGCCGGCGGGTTGGTGGGCGGAACGGTAGGCGGGAGGGGCGTCGGCGCGGCGACGATGCTGATGCCGCCGCAGTTGCCGCCCGCGTTGACGACGCTGGAGGAGACCCATCCGAGCACGCCGCTGACGCTGACCCGATACCATGTGTTATCTGCCAGCCTGCCCAGCACCAGCCCGGTGCTGCCGGGTAGAAGACTACTGACGATGCCGTAGTTCGTGCCGGGACCGCTGCGCACATTGATTCCCACGCCTCGCGCCGAGACGACCTGACAGGCATCGCTCAGATTGATCGCGCCGGATGAGGAAGTCGGCGTCAGTGTGGGCGCGATGACAACCGCCGTCGGCATGGCAGCCGCTTCACCTGTGCCGGGACAGATCGCCGCATCGCTTTCCGTCACCAGACAGATGGTGAACGGCTCAGGCGCGTCCCCACCGCTGAGCGTGATTTCAACGAGATAATGACGCGGTATCGCCGGAAAATGATAATCGACGCCGATCAGCCCGGCGCTCCCCAGCGCGAGAGTTTCGCTCGTATCGGCGTCGCGCACGGCGACGACCGGAGCGGTCGTGTTGGATGTGCTGCGCACCGTTAGCACCAGCACATCATCGGACGAACCAGAGAAACTGTAGGCTTGACGGGTATTCTGGGCACTGACGACGCCTTCGATAGGCTGCGCCGCCGAAAGCGGCTGCGGCGGGGCGAGCGGCGCACCCGTCTGCACGCTGATCAGGAACTGACCCGGTGCATCGTTGGCGCTGCGGACTTCGATGATGTAGGTGCCGGGGCTGGAGAAGTCTGGCATCGCCTGGGCAATCGTCTGCGTGCCGGGGTTGGCAGCATCGAGAACAACCACGCCGTTGGGATCGAGGATGCGGAAAGTAGGGGCGAAGCCGGGCGTGATCGCCAGCACCTGGAGGTTCACGCTCATCGGTGCGGCGACGGTCAGCGTGAACAGCGCGACACCGCTGGTATCGGTCACCTGGCCGGACTGATTCTCGCCTACAGCGACAGGAGTTGCTGACTCCTGGGCACTGACGCCACCGCTTAGGACGGCACAGAGCAGCGCAGTGATCAGCAGCAGTTTGAAAACACGACCTGTCGTTGTGTGCATCTCGTTTCCTCCTTCAGCGCCAAGCGCACCTACTACGCACCTTCCTTGTGATGTTGAGTATCCGCATAGAGCGGCATGTTTATTCGCCTTTGCGTGAACTACTCTGCAGCGAAAGGCGTGGGTGGGACGGCGGGAGTCGATGTGTTGCCACCAACTCCAATAACTTGAATGTCGTGCTCGTGGCGCGTGTCCGAAGCCTCCCCCGATATCCCTCCGGGTATCCTCATGGGGAGCAGTCCCGGAGGCGTGGCGGGGTAAGCGGGCAGCGTGCGGATGATCGGAAGCGTGGGCGGGAAGGGGCGAGTGGGGATGAAAGGAGATGTCACCGAAGCGTTGATGTCGCCCCAAAGGGCTTGGCAACCGCTCTCCTGCCACTCCAATTCGACGGTGTAGAGTTCCGCGAAGAGTGCTTGCTTTCGTTCGGCAGTCGTGTTCGACTCCGCGTACTCGGTGCGCAGATTGTCATCCCCTTGCTGGAGCTTTCGGCACTGCATTTGGAAGGTGTCCCCGCCGGGGGGAACGGTCGTATTGATACGACTGAGTCGACCTGCGCTGTCCGCAAAGACACTCGCCGAGATCGTGATCAACAAGGCTGCGATCAACGGAATAGTCAGCAAAACCGGATGGCGTCGCGCGCTCCGAATCAAGCGGTGATGCGCTTGCTCAACAGGATGCTGAGCATGACGTACTGGTTTCATTTCTATACCTCCTTCTCCCGAATAAAGCACGACGATACGTCTACCCAACTACGATTGTGCTTATTCGTAAACTCCCGCTCGCTGGTCTCACAGGGACAGAATCTCAAACCGCGATTACAACTGTAGGAACATGCACGACGTGCGACAGCTTGTCAAATAGGCTGGTGGGCGGTGGGGGTGGTGGCGTAGCGCGGTCGTCCAACCAAGACCCGAATGTTATCGGATCAGATATAGGGGCGGGCGTTGAGGGCGGCGGACTGGCATGATGCTTGGAGCGTTGCGCCGTACCGAGCCAAGCGACATTGGGTTGCTTGAATTGACTTTCAGAGGAAATTCCGGGCATCATTTCGACGTTGGGCTGGTCGGCGGGGAAGGAGACCAGCGGCGCAATCTCGTCTGCCGCTCGCTTGGCGGTCGATGTACCCTGCGCCAATACCAGACCCGAAATAGACAATAGGCTGAGCAGTACCACGACGGACAGGTAGGAATATGTCGTCTTCATTTGAACTCTCCTTTGGTAGTCACACTGCACAACCCGAATTTGTGGTGCGCTAGAAACTGAGCGTGCGGGCACCGTTGACCATCGCTTCAACGGCGGTGGCTGCTCCGACGATCTCCGCACCATCGATCAGGTCTGGCTGGGTGATCTTGCGCGGCTTGGCGCACGCGCCGCAGACCCAGACGTGCCCCTTGTTCTGAATGAACTGCTGGATCAGTTCCTTCAGCGGACCGAAGCCCTCCGCCTGCAAGCCGTCGGCGTAACCCTTAGTGGCCACCCGCACACCTTCAATCGTTAGCAGAACGGTGGCGTCCTGCCCGGCGGTCAGCGCGGTATTCGCCACCACAAACGCCAGCGATGCGCGCTCCACGTCGTCTTTTCCATGCGTGTTATGCACCATTACCTGTGTCACGATCTATTCCTCCTCTTGAGCTAACTAAATTTACTGGTGGCGGATCAAATAGCGATCCTCTTCCTGCTTAACCAATTCATGCCCGACCAGCCGACACCACGACGGCAAGTCGCGCGCAACACTCGGATCGGTGGCGCGGACTTCCAGAGTCTGACCGGTTGCCAGTCCGCGCATCATCCCGGCAATTTCTTCGAGCGGACCGTCAGCACAGCCGCGCGACCCGGCGTCGTAAAAGGCATCCGAGCCGAACCGGGACGCCGGCACTTCAAAGAGCAGGGCACAAGGATCGCGGGCGCGCTGCGCGAAATTATCAGGACGAAAGCCGGAGCAAAGCAGGTTCATGACTTCAATCTGCCTCTCACTGGTGACGCAGTAGGCTTGCTGCTCGATGATTTGCCATTCAAGGTTCTTGCGCAGGCGAAAACGATAGTTGACGTGCAGGCGATCAGCGACGGGTTCGACCGACGAATTCAACAGTTCGAACTCGTCGGTGTCCTCAAACCATCTTCGCAGCCAGGTCCGTCGCCTCGTCTGCATTAGCGCCTTCCCGAATGCCGGACGGCACCAAGGCGCGGAAGTGGACTTGGTCGTGAAACAGGCGCTTGATCTGCTCAAAATTGCGAGATGTCAGCGCCGCCAGAAAGCTTTCGCCGACTTTGACCGCTTGATCCCTCAGCGAGACCTCATTCATGCCTATCCCTCCTTTGGTTCAGCGATTGACTCCAGCCTAGCAGCTCGACTTGACAAATAACTTATCTGCGCCTTATTTCAGCCTGATCTAAAAACGAGACCGGAAAGAATTTCCGGTCTCGCCAGCAAGAAATGCTATCGCTGTGAGGAAGAATCAGTTGGTTTTCAAGCGCTGGAGGATTTGTTCCGCTTCAGATCGGTCAGCAATCGGCTTGCTCTGCATCGCCGGGAGCGTGGCGGTTGAGGTGGACTTCGGCAGACTGCCGCAGACAGCGCGCGACTTCGTAGTCATAGCCCGCCGCCTGAAAACTCGCCTGCGCGTCGGTGTAGCTGGTCAGGGCGTCGTCCAGATCGCCGCAGGCAGCCAGATATTCGCCGCGCACCTGCCGCGCCATCGCCAGCCAGAGACCACTGCCGTAGCGAGCAGCGGCTTGTTCCAATCGGAGGGTGAACGCTCCAGCAGCATCCAGATCACCCTGCGCGATGCGGACGCTCACCGCCGCCGGGAGCAGCAGCGAGTCGCAGGTGCTGCAATGTCCATGCTGCGCGCTCGTCTCCAAACCGAGCGCTAACGTGCGCTCGGCGGCGGCCACGTCGCCCGCCATCAGGCGATTGCGCGTCATGGTGGCGTAGAGCCGCGTCAGGCAGTGCGCGCGCAGGTCAGCCCGTTCGGCGGCGACTACACCGGTTTCCAGCGTGGACATGCCTTCGTCGAGCAGTCCCAACGCCGTTTGCAGCCGTCCGAGGCGCTGACAGGCGAGCGCCTCGCCCACCGCCGCGCCGATTTGCCGATAAAGATCGATTGATTCACGCAGCGCCGCTTCTGCCTGCTGCCAGTGCCCCGCCTGATACTCCAGTGCCCCGCCGAAGCACTGGCAGAGGGCAATCGCCCGCGGTGCGCCCATCCGCCGCGCCTGCTGGAGCGTGGTCTCGACGGTCCGCTTGACCTCCGCGTAAGGTTTGTCGCCGTAGAGGTGATATTCCCACAGGCAGAGGTGCATGTCGAACAGACCCGTCACGTCCAGCCCGGGACCCGCCAGCGCTGAGCGCTGCGCTTCGAAATCGAGACCCTGCTGCCACTCGCCGAGCGAGTGCGCCGCCAGCGCCAGCATCTCGAAAGCGCGCGCTGTATTCGTCTGATCGCCGATCTGTTCGGCAGCGCTCAGGCTGCGCTGCGCCACGTCGAAGGCTTCCTGGAAATCATTGCGATGCCAGTGCCACAGCGCCAGCGTATACATCAGGCAGGCGTATTCTTTGGACAATTGGTCGTCCGGGCCAATCAGGTCGAGAGCAGCGCGCAGGTGGCGCTCCGCTGCGCTCATGTCCCCCGCTGTGACCAGCGTAATCGCTGCCCAGCGATGGAGCCGTGCGCGATCGGTACTGCGCGGCTGCCAGGTCGCCGTCGGCGTCAGCGCCAGCGCTTGCTCGAAATGCACGACGGAGCGCCGCGAATCGGCGAGCGTGTTCTCCAGCGCGCCCACTTGTTCGAGGATGTGCCAGCGCTGTGCCGGGTCGTCATCCAGCGTGTCGAGCAGCTTGAGGGCGCGGTCATAGTAATCGACCGCGACCTCGAAGGCGTAGACGGATGCTGAGCTTTTTCGGCTGCCTGAATCAGATAGGGGAAGGCGCGTCGCGTTGGTCACTGGAGTCGTAGTGATAGGCCAGCGTTTCCGCCTGCGCGGACAATTCATCCGGCGGAATGACCCGCTTCGATGACCTCGGCAACGCGCGTGTGCAAATGCGCGCGTCGGGCGTGGCTTAAGCCCTCGTACAGCGCCTGACGGATCAGGGGATGGCGAAAGCGGTAGCCCGTCCCGACCTCCTCCAGAAGCTGACCATCGAGCGCGGCATCCAGCACATCCAGCACGCGGTCATCGGACAGTTCTGATACGGCGCGCAGAAGCTCATAGCGAAACTGCTGTCCGATCACAGCGGCGGTGCGCAGCAGCGGCTCGACCGATTCGCCCAGCCGAGCCACTCGTTCGCGGATCAAGCCGCGCAGACCGGCGGGCAGGTGTAAATTCGCGTTTGGGCGAAGCTGCCACTGCCCCGCCTGTTCTTCAATCTGATCGAACTTCAGCAGCGCGCGGGCGATCTCCTGCGTGAAGAACGGATTGCCTTCCGTCAGTTCCGCTATCGCCTGGAGTCAGTGCTGGAGCAGCTTCACCGCCCACGATGTGGCTGACGATCTTGCCCACATCGTCACGCGCAAGGGGCGAGAGAATGACCGTCTCGCTCAGATGCTCCCGGTACAGTGCATTGAGCAGCGCATCCAACGCTGAAGAACTGATTCCGTCCGAGCGATAGGTAGCGAGCAGGATAACCCGTGCGGAACGGGTCTGCCGTGCCAAATAGTGGAACAGGTGTAAGCTGGTTTCGTCCGCTGCATGGAGATCATCTACCAGCAGCACCAGCGGCGCGCGCTGCGCCAGATCAAGGAGGAAAGTCGCCGTCGCCCGAAACAGAGCGGTGTGTTCCTGCTCGTCGTAGCCGCCGAAGGGGACATAGTGGGTGATCGGGTTTTGCCCCGCGCTGGGATGCTCCGCCAGATAGCGGTCGAACGCCTCGATGAACGGCTGATAGCTCAACTGACCTTCCTGCTCGTAAGCCGCGCCGAACAGCGTCGTCATCCCTGACTCGGCGGCATCGCGCAGGACTTCGTAAGCCAGTCGCGTCTTGCCCACCCCGGCATCGCCTCCCAGCAGGATCGTTCTGCCAGAAATGTCCGATTGGTCGAAGATCAGCCGACGGATGGTGGCGAGTTCTGTGTTGCGCCCCACCAAGAGGGTATCGCGTTCGACCTCGACGGTTGAGGGCGTTGGCACGTGTCCACTGATTGCAGCTTTCGGAGCAGTGAGTGCGCCGTTGAGGATTTGCGCATAGAGCGCTTCAGTCGCAGGTTCAGGCGTGACGCTGAGTTCTTCCTCCAGCGCTTTGACGCAGCGCTGATACTGGCGCAGCGCCTCATGACGCTGACCTGAGAGGGCGTAGAGCCGCATCAGTTCGCGGTGAGCAGTCTCGTCGGTCGGATCACGGGGCAGCAGCGGCGTAACCAAGGAGATGGCGGTTTCATAATCGCTTCCATCTCGGCGATACGCCGCCAGCTTGAGAACGGCCTCGCGCTGTAAGCGCTGCAACGTATCGCGGCGGGGTTGTGTCCTGTCGTCATAGAGGTTCTCCGGCAGCAAATCGCCCTGATAGAGCGCCAATGCTTG
>CAWFCF010000012.1:0-1224679 GCA_963814185.1 uncultured Chloroflexia bacterium
CAGCCGAACTGGTGGCGCTTCGTGCCAATACGATTTGGACGTGGCATCGAGGCTGGCGTGAAGGGGGTCTGGCAGGGTTACAAGATCAACCTCGAAGCGGGCGTCCGCGGAAAGCGACAGCAGAGTATTGCCGGGTCTTAGAGGAAACACTGGAGTGTGACCCTGCCAGCTACGGCTACAGTTTCACCGTCTGGACGATGGAGCGGTTACGGGCACATCTGGAGCAAAAGACGGGCATTCGTCTGAGTTAAACCCGGTTTGCCATGGTGCTGGAACGCGAAGGCTACGTCTACCGACGACCCAAACGCGATTTAAGCGCCAAACAAAACCAAACCGCCAAGCAACAAGCTGCTGAATTACTCGAGGAGCTAAAAAGGGGGCAGAACGTGGTGATTTCGAGCTTCTCTTTGTGGACGAAACCACCTTGAGCCTGAATTACCCGATCTCTAACTGCTGGATGAAGCGAGGACAGCAGAAAACCATCCCCGCCTTCAGTGGCAAACGGGAGTATCTGCATGTGATTGGAGCCTACAACTGGCGGACGGATAACGTCACCAGTCTTCAGGTTGAGCGGAAAAACACCGAGGGGTTTGTCGCTTTTCTCGAGGAAGTGTTGGTCAAGACCTATTCGAACCAGTCGGTCATTTTAGTCCTGGACAATGCTTCCTACCATTACAGTGCAGCGGTGCGTGCCATGCTCAGCTTGTTTGCTCACCGAGTGCGGGTTCTCTGGTTGCCCCAATATTGCCCAGAACTCAATGCGATTGAACGCTTTTGGCGTCACTTGAAGCAAACCGCGTGGGCAAACAAGTTGTTCACGACCATTGCTGCTTTATGTCAGAATGTGGATCGCGTCTTAACTCAACAAAATGAACCGTCCTTTTCTGAACGGTTCACTTTCCACAAGAACTTTCGGTAACCTACTTTTAGGAAGAAGCGCCATTACTTCATCCAGATTAGCTTGGCGTTGTCTCTCAATGACCTCCAATAGTGTGCCTCTTTGCTCCAAAGACATACACTCAGAACATCGATCTTGCTAATATAATTAAGATGTCATCTTCGATTCTACAAGCACACATTGACCCATGCCTTCAGAAAACACCGCTTTTCTTCAATTGCTCAAGGAGGTTAACCCTGAAAACACCCTATTCTATCTAGCTTTGCCCATGTCTATTGTCGAAAATGATGTTACGGATTTTATTCGCTTAGTCGCCTCACCGAGCTCAGCACTCGATGGATTTGAGATTTATCGACTGGAACTACTTCTGCGGCTTTTGCTACGTAGTGTCGACTTCATTGGCGAACTTCCCATCAGCCGCGAAACCAATAACCGATTTGCCCAAGTGCTGCGAGCCTACTATCGACGTAATGGAAGAATCTCTCTAGGACGGGCCAAACATCCCGCGCTATTCATTACATCTATGGTGTTCAGTGCGCGTTACTCTGACATTGACGAGCGTCAATTCTGGTCACCCTATCTGGCAAACATTTGGCAAATTCCGAAAGCCAATTCTCAAGCCGCATATAATGCCTGCCGAAAATATTTCCTTCTAGCGAAAGATTTTCTTTCACAGGTGTTCGGTTTTGATTTTCCGATCTATCAAGTTGGCGACGTTGTACGCCCCATAAATTACCAGGCAATCATTCCGTACTATCTCCAAGATGATTTTGGACAATGGATGATTTTCCTCTTGGAGAACTTTCCCAACTATGACAAATCTGCAAGCGATGAAGTGGCGGGGGATGCAACGCGAGAATGGTTGCGACTCCGGAGACAGAGTATTGAAAAATTAGCACCCACGCTGCAGCGATTTATTCTTGGCGTCGATGTGTCAGGAAACCCAACTCCAGAAACGGCAGAGCGATCGCGGCTGCTGTTCAAGAATATGCTGCAAGCCTTTGAGCTTTACCAGCAGGGCGAAGACGCAGAAGTCATTTCGCAAGTTCTGCCGAACTTCATCGAGCGAGATTTGTGGGAACAGATTAAACAAACAGTCATGGCGCGGCAGGAACAAAAAACCAGCGCTCGGAAGCGGAAACCACAAATCAAATGGATCTGGGAACTGAACAGCGGCGACCTCATGCTGCATCTGACGAATGTCTACGTGGAGTCCGAACCTGATGTATGTGTCTGGGTTGCACGCGGCGGCGCTCCCGATGCCCCTAATGCAGTCGTTGTGGACACGCATCCCCGGAAACCTCCTGCAGGCGGCTGGCTTATTGAGAATGTGCTGCTTTCGGGCGGTGATCCTGAAGGTACGTTGTATGTTCTATCCAAGGAGCACGACCTGGAAAAATCAGAACCACCGCTATTCACTTATTCAGTGCCACCGCTGGCAAAAGGCGATTTCACCATTTATCGGCTCACACAGCAGAACTATTATGCTGTTCCCCTGAACGAATCCGACTATCAAGCGGGACTCAATGATGGCGACTATGTAATTAGCCTGAAAGATGCGGTGGAGCTGATTGATCAACAGGGGCAATCTATCAGCCCCCGTGAACGTCTGACCCTTCCCAATGTTATACACGAACAGATGGGGCACACGACCGCTGCTGCCTATCGTTTGAATATGCCGATAACAATTACCCAGTCGGGTCGCGTTCTGACACACATCGCTCGTAAACAAAATGGGCTTGCTCAACCAACTTTGAGTGGGGAAGCGCAATTAACAGATTTATCTGGTAGCGTATCTCCGGTTTTCCTATCGCGTGCTATTTATTTGTTCATTCCGGCAGTTCCTGAACGCCTCAACCACATCGTTTTGACCTTGACGAGCGCCGCTTCCATAGCCCCTATCGTCAAGCGGCTCGACCAGCTCCTCTATGCGGGCATCGCGCAAATTATCGATACGGGCATCCGTGTGCAAGTTGGTACATTGATTCGTGAAGAGCCCGCGCTGTACCAGATAAATCTGCGTTACGATCTCACACCCCTTCTTGTAGTGCCTCTGGATTTTTCCTATCTGGCAAATATCCAGATCACTGGTCTAAAGCCAGACGTCATTTATACGCCGAATCATCTTCCAGTAGCCCATCTGAGCAATCTCACGGCGGATCAAGTCCAGGTCAGCGGTGAAGCCCACATTGTGGCAACTGAGAAGGGAGTTGAAATAACGTGGCAGGATTTGCGAGACCAAGAATGTAGACTGTACCTATTGTTAAATAGTCAACAGATTGCTCTGGCCTGGCAGATCAATCGTGTTTTTGCGTGGATCGAAATAAACGGGCGACCTGTATCCATTGTTCACGACGTCAACCTGGAGGATGTCATACTCCGGGTTCGGGGCACACATTCCATGCAGGCGCATTGGTACATCGGCGGTCAGTCGCGGAGTTTCCAACTCAACGCACGCGGGCAGTATGATCAGCACCTGCGCTTGGATGCTCTGGCAGATGCGCTTCAAGAACAACACGACACGATTGTTGATCTCGAAATTGACGTAAACGGAGATCGCTGGCACGTCGGTCGTTTCGTGCGCCAGCCTCAGATCAAGCTTGTCAAGGTGAATTACGACGAGAAGAATCGTCGTTTGATGATCGAGTTCGAAGTCGGTACGATCTGGCAGGGCGAATTCACCCTCAATACCTACTTCACTGAAGGCATAATACCTGACTCAAATTTTCTTGCTCAGATAAACGATCTTCGTCAACCTCTACAATTTGACCTCAGCTTACCACCGGGGCGTTATGGACTCGAGCTAACCTCTAACGAATTTCCGGTCGATCTCGACAGCTTCAACTGTACTTTCGTCGTTGGCAGACCAACTGAATTACAACCCTTAGTGCTTGTGGATGATCACACAGTATTTGGCACCGTGCTGCTCCCAGCTAAACAATTTCCTGATTGCACTGCAAGTGAAGTGGCAGACTGGATGCGCGCGATTCTGGCAGTTCATGACGATAACCGCTGGTCACAACTGCAAAGCCATCTGCCGGCATGGGCCGTCTTTTCGGGGCGTCTGACGATGACGACGCATCCTTTTTGGCACAAGCTTTCCATCACTCCGGAACGCGCCGCACTTCGTGGTCAGGCAGGTATTGGTCGAGCGTTGCTCGAGTTGGATGGAGAGAATCTGACCACAACTTACGTCAAGTGGTATCCCTTTAGTGATAAGTCGCGCTCAGTGAGGATGTACATTTGCGTGCCACCTGTTGAGCCAGACACCGCCTATTATTTACTCGATGAATATGATTTATGGCCGGTCTATATATGCGAAAAGTGTGGTTGGTTCGTCGGCAGTCGTGGAGGTTATGCCAGAGTTAGCCCGCGCGTCTGGATGAAGCACCGTCATGGTGAGCATAAACCGGGCTTTCGGGATGTTGCCTACGATACGCGAACGAGCTATAAGCTGATGGCAAGTATACGCCCTGATACCCATACTCTATCCGGTGATGCGCAACACATGTATAACCGTCTGCAAATAGAAACCGTGCGGAATTACTTCTTAGAACTCGACGACCTTTTAGGAACCGACCTCGCCCTAGCTACCCCAGATTATTTTCGGGAAGCCTGGCATCAGGCTTCGCAAGCTAATCCTGTATCGCCCGCAAACTGGTCTCTTCGTGAACGTGCGATCCGTCATTGGTTGAGCGAAAACCGCTCCCGAAACGAGCTTCCTGCTGCCGGAGCGCTGATGCGAATTCTGGAGGCTTTTGATAGCCAATACAACCTTGCTCTTGCAGCAGATACGCTGACGCTCGCATTCCTGCTTCGTATGCGAGCCGTGGCTGAACCGCAAGCATCCCTACTGTATCAATCGGCAGGAATACAATTGAACGATCTGCGCATCTGGACCGAAGCAGCAGTTGAACAAACGCCCGCCCTCCTCAACTGGGCGCTCGTCTGGGCGGAGTTACTGCTGGTTCATGCCGCTTCCTAGTTCGCGTAATTGGCATTAGAGACTAAACCCGATGAATCCAATCCAAATAGCAAAATCGTTACAGACCGCCCTCGTAGGTTATTTGACCACAATCTTTGACGTGAATCGCGACGGCCAAGAGCCAGAACTCGCCCAGGCAATTAAGATGAGCATCAGCGCGCCGGGCGCGCTGTTTTCCGGACCCTATCTTGAGATCGCTCCGCCCTATGTAACGGGCGCGTCTCTCTCCGATTTATGCGATCAAGGGATACTCTCCGACAAGATTCGATCACTACGTTGCTTTCAACAAGGGCTTCCGATTGGTTTAGATGTGCCTTTATATTTGCATCAGGCAACCGCTATTCGGCGTCTGGCGCATGATCGGCGCAGTATTGTCGTTTCATCAGGTACGGGCAGCGGCAAAACGGAATGCTTTCTCATTCCGCTCATGAACGACTTACTGATTGACCCTGATCCAGGCGTGCGCGCAATCCTGATTTATCCGTTAAACGCGCTGGTGAACGATCAACTTGACCGGCTGCGAAAACTACTCGCGGGTACACCGTTGACCTTCGGACGCTATACGAGTGAGCTGGCTGAAACCACAAGCGATGCGCGTGCTCGCATGAGCGACGCGCAGTGGGATGAATATGAGCGCAACGGAAACGAAATCATCAGCCGGGAGCAAATCCGAAACAACGAGCGTCTGCCCCAAATTCTGATCACGAATTACGCCATGTTGGAGTATTTACTGTTGCGTCCCGAAGACTCAATCCTATTCAGTCAGGGACGCTGGCGTTTTGTCGTGCTCGACGAAGCACATAGCTATCAAGGGGCGCAGGGAATCGAAGTCGCAATGCTTCTCCGGCGTTTGAAGCACCGACTCGGCAAACGAAGAGGTGATATGCAGTTTGTAGCGACAAGCGCAACTTTGACCGATGACGATGCAGGCAAAGCTGCTGAATTTGCCACCAGTCTGTTTGGGGAAAGTTTCGCGGCGGACGATGTGATCTTCGGGAAAGTAGATGAACAGTTCATTCGTGAAGCACCACAGTCATACCGAATAGATCCAGCAGCGCTCCTCCATGAAGATGTTCCGGCACTGCTCGAAGAACTGCGACACAGCAGCGATGATCGCGATACTGAACGGCTGGCGCTACAACTAGCAGAGATGCAGATCATCCCTGACAGCACGCTCAAACATGCTGATCAGCCCATTGAAAGGTTTCTGTTTGAAGCGCTGCACGGCAATCATTATTTGACCCAATTACGTCAATGGATGTTGGAGCGCCGCGACGAACCAGCCCACGTATCGGAAGCGGCACAAAACCTGTTTGACGACAGCCTGCACGACGATGACAACCAGTTACAGGCACTCTATCACCTGATCGAACTGGGCGCAATGGCGCGTGAAAAGCCGGATCAACCGTCGCTCCTGCCAGCGCGCTATCATTTATTTGCGCGTGCGCCCCAGGGTGTGTGGGTTTGTATCAATCCGGCTTGTCCGGGGCGTACTACCTCGCCAGAGGCGAAGTGGTCACGCATGTTCGCGAATCGACACGAAACCTGCGATGCTTGTGGTTGCCACATTTATCCAGTAGTCGTCTGCCGTGACTGCGGACAAGTCTATCTGCGTACCCTTGTTGAAAGAGAAACTAGACGTCTCATCCCACCGCCAGATGATTCCAACAACAACGCTTCGTTTCGCTACCTTCTCTGGAAGTCGCTCTCTGTCAATCCGGCGCTTGGTGAAGGTGACGATGAGGATGAAGAGAACCCCTTACCCCGTACGAAAAGCGTAGAGGCAGAATACACAACGGAAGCGGCGGTACTTTGCGTGCGCTGTGGACGCACGGGTGCGTATTGCCAGTGTGGAACGCAATCAGCGCCCGTGCAAGTGTGGCAAGTCAAACAGATCACCACCAGCAATAAAGGAGAACTTCCCCAATTCGTCGAGCGAATTGAACAATGCCCGCGTTGCCGAGGAAAGGCACAGGCGGGTACAGAAATTGTTACGACAATCAGTGTTGGAGGGGTAACACCGCTAGCGCTGCTCACCTATGAACTGTATCGCCAACTCCCTGAATCGACCAACGAAGCGGCGAGAGAGAAACCCGGCGCAGGGCGCAAACTGCTTACGTTTTATGATAGTCGTCAGGGAGCGGCACGCTTCGCGGCGTTTTTGCAGGATGTCGTCAATTTACAAAACTACCGCCACATCATTGCTGAATCCATTCGCCAGCATCATGCTAATCGGCGGCAGCATCCTGATGAAGATTATCTGCCGTCGGTTGAGACTATCGCTACCTTATCCGTGCGTCTTGCCCAGGAAACCGGTATCTTTCACAATGATCCTGACAGCCAGATATGGCGTTCCGGATTACGCAAACTGACCGGGGAGCAGCGCACCAAGCTTAGAACGAACATGGCAACGCGCATTCTGGCAGAATTCACGACGAATCGCGATGAGCGCCAATCGCTTGAGCGATTAGGGGTGATCGGCGTTACCTATTTTGAGCCAGATAACGAGCCGGACTTTGGCTCCCTGGCCCTGGAGATTGGGTTGACCGTACCCGCGACACGCACACTCGTTTGTTACCTGCTCGATAGTCTGCGCAAAGCGAAATGCATCACACTTCCCGAAAAAGTCGAAGCCCATGATGCGTTGTTCGGGCGCAATATGTCAAACCCGTCTGTGGTACGACATAAAAGTGGTAGTGGTGAGGCGGTCTGGATCGGCAGCACGCCGCGCCAGCAACGTCGTCGTTTGGTTCAATCCGTGCTGCACCATTTCAACTTGCCAGACGACAACGATGCTGTTATACGCACCATGATTGCTATCTGGGAGTGGCTTATCCGTGATGAGGTCGGGGTCATGGAAAGGAAAAACGCAGGCAGTTACCAAATTCGTCATGAGTGCATCTTCTATGTCTCTGACGCTGATTGGCATCGCTGCAACCGCTGTTTGCGCCTCTCTACGCATGGAGGTGCGTTGCCCTGCCCGACACCCGATTGTGGTGGAACGCTTGAGGCATTCGAGCCTGCAACGCAGAACTTAGGCAATTACTTCTTTAGTACGTACCAACGCGGTGTGCTGCCACTGCGCGTTGAGGAACATACCGCGCAACTTGCATCAGAAAAGGGACGCCAATACCAAGACATGTTCCGTGATGGAACGATTAACGCGCTAAGCTGCTCTACGACCTTCGAGATGGGCATCGACCTCGGCGATCTACAAGCGGTGGTAATGAATAACGTTCCCCCAACCGTCGCCAATTACCGACAGCGAGCAGGGCGAGCGGGGCGACGTGCCAGTGGGACAGCCTTTATTTTAACCTGGGCATCCGAGCGTCCGCATGACCAGAATTATTTTCGCAACCCACCCGAAATCATTCGCGGTCATGTACGCATTCCATTCATCAATATGGAGAATCAGTATATCCGCCAGCGACATATCAATGCCATCTTGTTGAGCATGTTCCTGCGCTATCGTGCCGATGCGGGATATAGTGACTTGAAAGGTGTAGGAGTATTTTTCGACCCACAGACCAATGGCGGGAGTCCACATTATGCTGCGCTCAATCACTGGCTTGAATTGCGCGATGAGTTGATTAACGCGACGCTGGGATCGTTTTCTGAACTGACGAAGCTTGCCTATTCACCGGACTGGCGGCGCAGTTTTATAAGCGATATGGAAGCGGTAAATGCATATTACCTCCTGGTAGCCCAGTATTATCAGCAACAATTCGAAATCGCTCATAAACTCAGTGCCAATGCCGGGAACACGAGTGGAGCGCGAGCCGAAATGGATCGCTATGAAAAGCTATTGGAACGCCTGAATCGCGATACCCTCATCGACTATCTCAGTGGACGCGGCGTCTTGCCAAGTTATTCATTCCCGCTGCACAGCGTCGAACTGCTGCTTCCATTCAAGTACAATGACGAAAAGCTGCGGCTGGAACGCGACCTCAAACAGGCAATTCGTGAATATGCGCCCGGTTCGGAGGTCGTCGCGGACAAACGCATTTGGCACAGCAGCGGCTTGCAGTTCTACCGAGATACACCACGCCTTACGCAGTATCGCATTTGTGGGAACTGTGGACATCTCGAGCTTTCGCTTCATGAAGGGTTCCAACTAAGTGTTGGCGGCGAATGTGTCGTCTGCGGCCAAGAGCGCCGCAGCGCATTGAACTATCTAACGCCGGACGGATTTCGAGCAGATAACGCCAAAAGCGGAGACAAGGCTCGGCAGTATGTGGCGCGCCAACCTGCCCTAATGCGTTCTGCCTTAATCCCTGTTACTGACTTCGACGAACTCGGGATTGGATCCATCGCCTATGGCGCATACAAACGCGATGGCGAGCTGCTCTACGTCAACGAAGGCAGCGGACAGGCATTTCGTATTTGTATGAAATGCGGATCGCAGTTATCCCGGAAACAGAAGAAATGCCCTGGTCGTTATCGAGGTGCGCCCTGCCCTGGCGATGTCATCGAGACGGTCGCGCTAGGACACCGGCTGATGACCGATACCCTCCACCTGCGCTTTGAAAGCCGCCCCGATCTTCCTATTCCCGAACTGACAGACACCTCCTTCTGGATGTCGTTAATGACAGCGCTCATTCATGGAGCAAGTCGCGCGCTACAGATCGAGCGCCGCGACCTCGGAGGAGTGCTTTCACCACGTTTCCTGCCCGATCAATCCACCTGGGTGCAGACTATTGTCCTCTTCGATGATGTGTCAGGCGGCGCAGGACATGTACAACAGATCCAACGCGAATTTCGTGCGGTCGTGCATGAAGCGCTGCGCATAGTAAACTGCACAGACTGTGCCGAGGATACAAGCTGTTACCGCTGTCTGCGCGATTACAGCAATCAGGAATATCACAGTATCTTGCGACGTGATCGCGTGATGCGTTTCCTAATGCGGCTGCGGGACGATCTCGATGCAACAGAAAACGGGGCAGCAGCCAAAAACCCGGTCATCGCAGCGAACTTGCCGCACTGGCTCTACCGCAAGTTAGGGAGCGTCCGTCAACGCCTGATCCTGGCAGCCGATTTTATCACTCTACAAGCACCACTCGCTGCATCTGGGAATTGGATTGACGTTCTATATGATCTGGCGCGGCGAAACGTAGAGGTTGATCTGCTACTTGTGCATTTACCGGATGTTACCCAAAGAGATGGTTTGAGCAGCGCCACGCACTTAAAAAGCTTGATGGAGCGAAAGCTGCGGCTGTGGCAGATCGATGCCTTGCCCGATTGGCAGGTCGTTATCGACCCCGCTCGAAATGACTCCCGTATGGCAATCCAAATGATCCACGAGAGTCTTATGTTCTCGCTCGACCAACGTACCGGAGAAGCGGGTTTGCAGGCGGTAATTGATACAATACCTGTCGAAAACGCTCAACACCTGTTGCTGAATATGATGCGCCAACCTGTTGCTCCCGAACTGCTCAATCCTCCTGCCAGCGTCCGCGTTTTTCACGTTCCGGAGTTCCCCGGTCAGAGCCTTCAAGAAAGTGATCTTTTCGCCAATGTATTTGCTAAACCCGTGAAAAAGCTTGAAGTGAATGACGCTTATCTATTTGACTATGAACGGATCGTCAATCGCTTAGGTGCTTATATTGCCATGGCCTATCAAGGGGGGGCGTTGGAAAGCGTCGTGATCACGACTCGGAAAGCGGGAGCAGGAACCAACTCTGGCAATTGGGAGGATCAGCGTAAAGCCGAAAGTGTGCTCCAGCACAAATATGGCGAGATGGTGCGCTTTAAACACCCACAACAGCAGCAGCACGACCGCTATATTCAGCTCGACCGCGCAGACGGCGAACGGGCGCGCATCTGGATTGGGTTAGGTTTAGACTTCATCCAGTCTAATGCTCCTGTGAAGTCAACCTATATTGTCATTGAAGACCCAATTTAGAGGCGATGAAACAACTGAACATGGCTAAAATCATCATTGGCTGGATAACTCCATGACCTCATCAGCCCTTCTTGTTAATATCCTCCGCCTGCACACCATCCCAGGCATTGGGTCGCGCAGTTTGCGGCGGATTCTCGTATGGGCGGATGGCGATGCCGATCAACTCTCCACCGTATTTGATCTGGATACGCCGTCCCTAACGCGGCAGTTTGGGATTAAAGCCGAAACTGCTGTGCGACTTATCAGCTCGTCCGCTGACGAGGGATTAGTACTAAGCGATGCATTGGCGTATGCCCATATAAACCCAATCCTGGAGGATGATCCGCTCTATCCCGCTGGACTTCGTGCGCTGGATGATGCCGCACCAGCGATCATGTATGCGCAAGGAAATCTATCACTTCTCAATACGCGTGGAGTGGCGTTCAGCGGGGCGCGCAATGCATCGGTGAACGGGATCGAATATACAACCTCATTGGCTAAGCAGGCGGCTGAGCGTCAGCTCACGGTCATTAGCGGTGGCGCGCCGGGCGTGGACACTGCTGCTCACAGTGCAGCACTGACCAACGCTGGGACAACAAGTTTTGTTCTGCCGGAAGGACTGCTGCGTTATAATCTTCGCGCCGAACTCCGTACACTTATCGAAGCCGTCCCCGATAGAGCAGTCATTCTCTCAGAATTTCCGCCGCGCATGACGTGGTCTGCACAAAATGCGATGATCCGTAACGGCACGATCCTCGCGCTGGCGAACATGCTCATCGTGATTGAAGCAGGTAGCGAGGGAGGGACGCTGGATGCAGGACGACGTGCGCTCAAAAGAGGGCTTCCCTGTTGGGTACTCCGTTATGCTGAACCACCACCGAGCGCCGCAGGGAATCCAGTGTTGCTGGCAGAAGGCGCATTTCCGCTTGCGATAGAACCTTCGGTCATGCTACCTAATCTCGATCAACCGCCGCCAACACCTCCCGATTCTTCGACACAACTATCACTCTTTTGAGGCTCATCCATGCTAAAAGCAACCGCAGAACAGTGGCTCAAGCAAGCGATCGGAGAACACGCAGATTTTCGACCAGGGCAGTGGGAAGCCATCAGCGCGATTGTCGAACACCGCGAGCGTGTACTCGTTGTGCAGCGGACTGGATGGGGCAAGAGTCTGGTCTACTTTCTCTCTACCCGGCTGCTGCGCGATAGTGGTGCTGGCGTAACACTCCTGATTAGCCCACTGCTGGCACTGATGCGAAATCAGATTGAGGCAGCCGAACGTCTCGGATTACACGCCGAGTCGATCACCAGCGAGAACGACGACCAGCACTTGGCGATAGAGCAACGCCTGCTAGCAGGCGAGATCGACCTCCTCCTCATTTCGCCCGAACGGCTGGGAAATGGTGATTTCCAACGTCGCGTCTGGGCAAAGCTGCATTACAACGTAGGATTGCTGGTTATCGATGAAGTACACTGTATCTCGGACTGGGGACATGATTTTCGGCCCAACTACCGGCGAATCATGCAGTTGCTCGATGATCTGCCTGCCAACACCCCAATTCTTGGCACCACGGCGACCGCAAACGACCGCGTGGTTCGCGATGTGACCTCCATCCTCGGCAAAGATCTGCATGTCCTGCGAGGTGGCTTAACCCGTGATAGTTTAGCGTTATACACCTTTTCCGAACCGCGGTCACCGGCCTATAGGTTAGCGCTCCTAGCTCATCTTCTCAAGCGGATTTCCGGCAGCGGCATTATCTACTGCGCGACAATCCGTGATTGTCTGCATGTTTCGCAGTGGCTGAACGCGAATGGATTCAATACTCGACCCTATTTCTCTGGCGTTGAAGACGAGATCGGAGAAAGCCGCCCCGTCTTAGAAGCGAAACTGCTCGACAACGAGGTGAAAGCACTGGTCGCCAGCGTCGCGCTCGGCATGGGGTTCGATAAACCCGATCTCAGTTTTGCCATTCATTACCAGTATCCCGGATCGCTTGTCGCCTACTACCAACAAATCGGGCGGGCGGGACGTGCCATAGACAAGGCTACGATACTCCTCATGCACGGCTTGGAAGACGAAGATATACAGCGCTACTTCATTGAAACTGCATTTCCCAGCGCAGAGCAGGTCCAGCAAGCGCTGGATGCCTTTCGTCAGCATACATCTCTGCGCAAAAATGATCTGTTGCGTTACGTGAATGGCAGCAATGGCGCGATAGACAAAGTTCTACTCCAACTCGAAGTTGAAAGAATTATTGCGCATGATGAAGAAGGCTTCACACTGATTGATCCTAATCGTTTGCCGGATTACGATCGTTGGGCACGTGTTACAGCGCAGCGGTATACGGAATTAGAACAAATGCAAGCATTCTTACAATACAAGGGCTGCTTGATGCAGTATATCGCCCGGGTACTTGATGATCCCACGGTTACTCTGCCATGTGGGCGCTGCAAGAATTGTCGTGGCTCGGATATTTCTTACACACCCTCGCCCATCGAGATCGAAGCTGCTGCGCGCTTCTTGCGCGAAGGCGAGCCAATTGTCATTGAACCTCGCAAACAGTTTCCTTCCGGTTTACCTGGCGGACTCAAAGGGCGTTTCAAGACGACTAATCAGCAAGGGATAGTGCTCTGCAACTACCATGATCAAGGGTTTGGAACGCTTGTCAGCCAGGGTAAGTATGTAGAGGGACACTACAGCGATGCGCTGGTCGATGCGTCAGCGGAGTTGCTACGCAGATGGTTCCGCAATAGCGACTGTGCGCCGCAGTGGGTGACGACTGTCCCATCACTACGCCGCCCATTATTGGTACCGGATTTTGTCCAGCGGTTAGCGACTGTGCTGGGGCTACCTTATCACAATATCATCCGCAAGATAGCAGATCGCCCCGAGCAGAAAACGATGCTCAACAGCTATCAGCAGGTCGTGAACTTGTTAAGTGCCTTTGCGATCCAGGGTGAGATACCTTCAGAACCCGTTCTCTTGGTAGATGATGTGTGTGACTCAGGCTGGACGCTCACTATTCTGGGTGAGCTGCTCCGTGAGAATGGGGCCCGTGAGGTGCATCCATTCGCCCTGGCAAAGGTTGGCGCAGCAGGAGGATAAATCAGGAAAGTGATCTATCCCCCCAAAAACTGGCTCTTGTGCAAAAGTTGTGCTACGCCGGAGCGTAAAGCAGGCGTAAACGGAGCAGATCCAGATGAGCACGTCCATACATCTGGCGCTTGAGCATTTTAGCCGGTGAATCTGTCCTTCCGTTTGCCCATTGCTCCAGGGCAGTTCCAGCGCCGCCTTGACAGCCGCATAATCCTGCTTGAGAGAGGCGGCGAAACGCTGAAATGCAGCTATTCTCGAGCCGTGGCAGTCGGCCAGCCAAGCATCGAGCCGTTCTGACTGACGCTGCCGAACAATCTGTGCAAAGGTTTGAACGAAGTCATACAGAGTACGCAGGGCGGGGATTTCTTGAAGCTGCGCTAGTCGGATTTGCTCTTCGCCAGACAAGTGGCTCGGTTGTGCAACGAGCAGATGAAGGCAGGTCGGAAGCGGGGGCAGCGCGAAGGGAAGCGGCGCGGCATTGGAACGCTGACTTTCAGCGGAAGCACCGGGCGAGTTTCTGCGTCGCACCTGCACCCACTTGGTGACTTGACTGGGACGTCCGGGATACCCCAGCGTACAAATCTCGCGCCACAGTTGCGGACTATTCCAGCAGCCTTCAGCAACGCGCTGCTCCAGATAGCCCAGATAGGGGTCGAGCTGACTGGGGACATAATGTGACTTGCGTTCTGGAAAAGCTTCTGCCTTGTAGTAATGGGTGACCAGACCTCGGCTCAGTCCCAGCACTCGGGCGATGCGGCGCATCCCATGGCCGCGCTCTTTGAGGTATTGGACGCGGGTGTAGGTCTCCAAGCGCCGTTGACGACTGTGCTGTCGCTTCGTAGTTTCGGCTTGGGACCGCGGAAAATTCGCGCGAGGCCGGTCACCGGAACCCGTCTGGCGTGGTGTTTGCTTCAACAGTGCAGGCAGCAGATCCTGAAGCGCTCTCTCCACCGCCTCCGACAAATTTCTCAGCAGATGCCAGCGGTCGGCGACTTGAACGGCCTGAGGTGCGCCGCCAGTGATCCCCTTGGCGACTCCACCGAGCGGTCACGAGCGACAATGCCGATATTGCGCTGACCAGAGAGCCACTTTGTCAGCGTCTCCGCTTCGCGATTCGCCAGCAAGTCGACCACGCGGTGGCGCTCCAGGTCGACGACAATCGTTCCGTAGGTTTGGCCGCGGCGCTTCGCCCAGTCGTCAACACCGATAATGTGCAGCGTCTCCGCTTCCGGTAGCGGCTGCCGCAGGAGCAACCGAAGCAAAGTGTAACGTGTGGTTGGCATTCGCAAGCACGTCGCCAACCGTGCTCCGGCTTGACCGCCGGCAACCTGACCGATATGCCACAGCGCAAGCGTTACGCGCGCAGTACGGCGGGCATAGGCGACGAGGAAACCAGGGATTGCTTCGGTGAAGGTCCGGCGACGGCACTCGGGAAACAAACAGCGGAACCGCTTGATGCGCAGGCGCAACTGCACCGACCGATCACTGAATGGCAAGTCATCTATAGAACGTGTGTAATAGCTGTGAATGCTGACCGATCTGTGTCGGCAGTTAGGACAAATGCCGCATTTGCTTGTTGTATGGGCTACGAGCCACAGAGCATCCTCATCCTCCGTAACTGAATCGACGCGGCAGCCAGGCAAGCAGAGATGTATGATATTCGACATGAGTTTTGCCCCTTCGTCCAAAGAGGGTCAATTCTTTGTCGAATGCACAACTTTTGCACAAGAGCCTTACTTCTATACCTTTGCCGATGAGGAAGATCTCGAACTCGTGACGTCTTGCGACAGCCGGAGGGCAGGTGAGGCTGTCGTCGAGGACTGGAACGCAGATGATGATTTTCCGTGGAGCGTCAAGCTTCACTTCCCGACGGCTGATCAGGTGTTGAAATATGAAATTGAGACCTGGTTCTATGAAGGCACCGACGAGAATCGGGGAGCTTTAGGTTTTTGGGTCTCGCTGCGACCGCTCTATGTGCGCGTGCCGGAGCCGGAAACACTTCTTTCCCTCCAGATAATGCCTTCTGGTGATCTCAACTATGACCTACCCCAAATTAACTTTCACTCCGAGCAAAAGGCAGTCTGCCAGATCGATCTGGCAAAACAAGCGATCAACATCATGATTCAGTTCGGTATCGTGGTGGATCTCGAACAGGGCAGCTGGCGCTATGCCAAAGATGATCCTTGTTGGGCGAATTCTGGCTGAGACTGATCTTGCTCTGTCGCTGGGCGCACTGTTTTGAGTGCTAGAGAATTAGCCTTGCACATCAACAGGACGACGCGCGAAAAGTTCGTCGCATGACTGAAAAGCATAAGGCAAACAAGCGATTTGCCCGGTACCATATAAATAGGCCGTTTCCTCACGGACGTATTTTTACACGGTATGGGGGTTCATGCCATCAGCGCGGTCTGTGCCCATGCAGGCGGCCCGCTCGACGAAGGCAAGTTCTATCACGGCTGTATTGAATGCCCCTGGCACAACTCGGTCTTCGACTTGAAAACCGGACAAGTCGTATGACCTTACCCCAGTTTAGCGGACGGAGGAAATGTCCGTTAGACTGAGTGTAAGGAGAGGAAAATGGGACGCTATAAGCAATACAGCGCGGAATTCAAGCAGGACGTGTTGGCGATGGTCGCGGAAGGAAGCCGCAGCATTGCCCAGATCGAGCGCGACCTGGATCTCACCGCTGGCTTGATTTACAAATGGCGGCGGCGCTATCAGGTGCAGGGCGAGCGATTGCAACCGAGTGAGGAGCGCGCGGAACAGGCGGAACTGCGACGATTGAAGCACGAGCTGGCGATCGTGAAGCAGGAGCGGGACATTTTGAAAAAAGCCATTCAGGTGTTCTCACGGGGGGAATTGTGAGCCGTTACCAGTTCATCGCCCAGCAGCAAGTGGACTATCCCATCCGTCGGCTGTGTGCGGTGTTGCAGGTATCGGCAAGCGGATTCTACGAATGGCGTAAGCGGAAACCGAGTCGACGAGCCCAAGCGAACGAAGCCTTAGCCACCCGCATTCGCGCGGTGCATGAAGCCAGTCGACACACCTATGGCTATTTGCGCGTCCATGCTGAACTGCGCGCGGCAGGCGAACGGGCGGGCAAGCACCGGATTGCCCGCCTGATGGCACAAATGGGCTTACAAACGAAAGGTCGACACCGCTTCAAAGTGACCACCCAGCGCGCTGAGACGCATCGCCGTGCGCCTAACCGGCTGGCAGGCGATTTCACCGCCACCCAGCCGAATGAGAAATGGCTGTCGGATATCACCTACATCCCGACCGATGAGGGCTGGTTGTATCTGGCGGGGATTCAGGATGTCTTCTCGCGACGGATTGTCGGCTGGTCGATGAGCGAACGCCTGACCAAGTCACTCGTGGTAGCGGCTTGGAATTTGGCGGTTGGGCAGTGCGGTGTGCCTCAGCTGCATCATTCCGACCAGGGCAGCCAATATACCAGTCATGACTACCTGCGCTTGCTTGAGAAAGATAATGTCCTCCTCAGTATGAGCGATGTCGGACGCTGCTACGACAACGCCATGCAGGAGAGTTTTTGGGGCACGTTGAAAACCGAGTGCGCCGACCGCCCGTTTCCGTCACGCGCTGCAGCACGCCAAGCGATCTTTGAATACATCGAAGTGTGGTACAACCGTCAGCGGCGACATTCGGCGCTCGGCTATCTCAGCCCCTGCGCCTTTGAGCAGCTTGCTTGCCCCTGACATTTTTACTGTCCGTCAAATCGGGGTATCGTCACATGGGGAAAGAGTGGTAAGTCTCCCCGCCATTCTCTCGTAGGTGCTAACGATGGAGTTCCTGCTGCTGTAGGGGTTTGGAACATATCGCTCCGCTTCCCAGTCATTGTGCCGTTCCGTTTTATTGATGAGACAGCGAAATTGGTAGTCTCGGTTCCTCGCGAGGTCAAGGGTAGTGGAGAAGCTTCCATTGGGGTTGCGCTGCGTGGGTGTAGCAGTTTCATCCCAATTGGTGAAATTACCAACCAGATACACCGTTTCCGCCAATATCGTTTCTGAGCGTGCAAACTCAACCTTGCAGATATTTCTGTATCGAGGAACTGTTTTTTGAGCGCTTGGCTTTACCTTCGATTTACCACTATTTTTCGATGTATAGTGACTCTTTATTTCAGGGTATAGAGATAAGCGGCGATGTCGCGGGCGGCGGCTTCGGTCACGCCTAAATCGGGCATGTCCACGCCGGGATTAACTTCCTGTGGGAAACGAATCCACTGCACCAGATTAGCCGGCGTATTTTGCAGCTTGCCGACGATATAGACATGCTCGGAAAAACCGTTCAGGGGCGGCCCGACGGTGCCGTTTGCCCCACTCACACCCCCGATCACGTGACATGCGCCGCAGCCGAAGTCGATGATTCGTTGAATGCCGCGCGCAGGATCAGCCCTGCCGACTGCCTGCGCGGTCGCTGGTTTGCGCAACACCAATACGAAGATGGCAATCAGTGCGATAGCGAAGGGAATCATCAGCACGTACAAGCCATAATAATCCTTGCGCATGAACCTCTCCTACGAACTACGAGTGGGCCGGTTTTGCATCAACTGCTCGACCGCATTCAGCCAGGCGATGAAATAGGCGGCAGCGATCAGTACGAACAGGACGCCTCCCGGCAGCCACATAATCAGCCCGGCAAGCTGTTGATCGCCAAGCGCTGTCAGCCCCAGATCGTTACTTGCCGCGTAAGTTGAATACCAGGGACGCGAGGCAAAAGTCATCAGTGCACCCAACGCACCGCTTTGCAGCGCCGTTGTGAACAGGTAGAGCACATTCAGCCCATACTGCACCTGGTTGCGCCCGGATGGTCGAATCAACACCCACCAGAACAGCGCCGCCGCCGCGAAAAAACACAGGTGCTCACCAAAGTGAATCGTGTTGTTCTGAAGCGCCACCTCATAGAAACGCGGGACATGCCAGAGCCAGAGGATCGCCGTAAAGATCACCCAGGCGATCAACGGCTGCGTGATCCAGCGCCACAGAGAGCTTAGAGTGCGTAATTGATGGGCGATTTCGTGCGCCCAACGGCGCGGCAGCGCCCACAACAGCGCGACGGGAAATCCGCTCAATACAAACAGCGGCGCGGCAATCAGGATGAGGATCATGTGCTGGGTCATGTGCGCGGCGAAGGATACTGCCGCCAGCGTATCGAGCGGCGACACCAGCGCGCCGATGAGCGCGATAGCCGTGCCCGCGAACGCCGCTGCACGCCAGAAGGGAATTCCATGCCCGCACCCGGCGTGCAGCCACAGGCGGAACGTGCCAAGCACGTAAACTCCCACTGCCAGTTCCAAGCCCAGCAGCGTCCGCCCATCCCAACTCCACGCTAGTTCAGGGATCACGGCAGCGCCATCGAGATCGGCGAGCAGGCGCTCAGAAATGCTCCCGATATTCCCGTTCCCGCGATCAGGATGAAGAAAACGACCGCCAGGACGACCCCCGCCGCTGCCACAAACTGTGCGGAGTCCGGGGTTGTTTCCAGTTCGGCGAGACCGCGATCATGCCAGGATAGAAACGAGACGAGACCCGCCGCCAGCGTGATCAAGCCAGCGATCACGGTCAGCCCATCGAAAACAATTTTCGTCCCGGTCGAGCAGGCGAGCGCCACCAGCCCATAGCCGATCAGCAGTTGCAGCCCCCAGGCTGCCGGGGGCGCGAAATACATGAAAGCCAAGCGCGCAGCGCCGAATCGTTTCCCGTTGTCGATGGTCATCGCCATTCCCTTCAAAAATAGGGGGATACATAGAGCGATAGGACGATCAATATCCAGACCGCATCGACAAAGTGCCAGTAGAGCACGACATTATCGACGCCCTGCAAACGCCGTGCGCTGAAATGTCCCAGTCGCGCGCGAAGCTGAAGATAGCCGTTCATCAGCACCGCGATAAGGACGTGTATTCCGTGAATTCCCGTGATGGCGAAAAACAGCGATCCGTAAGTATTGTCCGCCGGAAGCACCTCCGGATGGGTATATTCATAGACTTGCATCCCCAGAAAAGCGATGCCCAGCAGAAATGCGATCAGCAGTCCGACACGCAGGCGCGATTGATCGCCACGCTTGATCCCGTGCTGAGCGAGATGCATAAAGACACTGCTCGACAGGAGGATCACCGTCATGATCGCCGGGAGCAGCAGTTCGGGCGGCTGAATTCCGGCAGGCGGCCAGGTTGGGGAGTTGAAGCGAATGTAGAAATAGCTGGCGATGAGCGAAGCAAAGAGCACGACCTCGTTCAGAAGTAAGCAGATCAGCCCCCACCAGCCAACTGAGCGGCTGCCGCTGACCTGAGTCGGGAGTTCGCTGCGCGCCGGGATCACGGTCATGATGCAGCTGCCTCCTGTTCCTGTGGGGTGGGCCACAGCCACCAGCCCGTGATCATCAGGCTGAGCACCACGCCAACCGCAGTCATCCACAGAACGTGAATCAGCAGCCCGGCGAAAACTATCACCAGTGTCATTGCCAGCGCCAGCGGAATGATCGACGCTTCCGGCATGATCAGCAGGGACTCCGGCTGCGCGTCGAGCAGGGTCGTCACGAGTGTTTCGCGTTGATATGGGTCGGATGGATCGGGAGTCGCCGTTTCGTCGTTGGGATGTGATTCCCGATCCCAGAGAGGAACGCGGCTGAAAACAGTCGGGATCGTGCGAAAATTGTACGGCTCCGGCGGCGAAGTCGTTGCCCATTCCAGCGTCGCCGCGTCCCAGGGATTGTCGCCTGCTTTTTCGCCTTTGTTCAGGCTGTAGACCAGGTTGACAATGAACAGCAGAATCCCGACTGCGAGTATGAACGATCCAATCGTCGAGATCAGGTTGATCGTGTCCCAGCCCAGCCCAGCCTGATAGGTGTATACCCGGCGCGGCATTCCCAGCAGCCCGACAATGTGCATCGGGAAGAAGGTTAGATTGAAGCCGATGAATGTCAGCCAGAAATTCCAGTGTCCGATGCGCGAGTTGAGCATTCGCCCGACGAACTTGGGAAACCAGTAGTAGAAGCCCGCGAAAATCGGAAAGACTGCGCCGCCGAACAGCACGTAGTGAAAGTGCGCCACCACGAAATAGCTGTCCGTCACCTGCTGATCGAACGATGCAGCCGGAAACATGACTCCGCTCAACCCGCCAATCACGAAGACGAAGATAAACCCGGCGATCCACATCAGCGGCAGCCGAAAGCGGGGTTTCCCGGTCAGAATCGTCGCTAGCCACGCGAATATCTGCACGCCTGCCGGGATGCCGATCACGACGCTGGCGAGGCTGAAAAGATCAGTTGCCATCGGCGAAATACCCACCGCGAACATGTGATGAACCCACACGCCGAAGGCGATAATGACCGTCACGACCGCCGCCGTTGCCAGCAGGGTATAGCCGACTACCACCCGCCTTGAAAATACCTGCACAATCTCCGAGACAATGCCGACGGCAGGCAGGAAGATGATGTATACGTCAGGATGCCCGAAAATCCAGAACAAATGCTGCCAGAGCAGCGGATTGCCACCGTACTGCGATTCGAAGAAGTGAAAGCCAAAGCCGCGTTCCAGCACGAGAAACAGGTTAGCGACCGTCAGCGGCGGGACAGCGAAGATCACTGCGAACGACGTGACCAGCAGCGCCCAGATAAAGAGCGGCATCCGATTGATCGACATGCCCGGCGCACGCATCTTCAGGATCGAGACGATAAAGTTCGCCGCGCCCGCCGTCGAAGCAATGCTCAGAAAGATCAACCCTAGCCCCCAGAAGTCGAGGTTCGGACCCGGCGAATACTGCAAGCTCGTCAGCGGCACGTAGGCGAACCAGCCGCCATTGGGCGCTGCGCCGACCAGAAAGCTGGAATACATGAACAGCCCGGAGAACAGAAAAACCCAGTAGCCGAAGGCATTCAGGCGCGGGAACGCCATATCGCGCGAGCCAAGCATGAGCGGCACGAGAAAATTGCCGAAGCCGAACAGCATCGGTGTGGCGAAGAAGAAGATCATCGTCGTGCCGTGCATGGTGAACAACTGGTTGTACACGTCCGGGCTGAGGAAGGTGCTTTCCGCGCTGCCAAGCTGAATCCGCAGCAGCAGCGCTTCCGTGCCTCCGAGGATGAAGAACAGGAAGGCTGTCACCATGTAGCGGATGCCAATCGTCTTGTGGTCAACCGTCGCCAGCGTGCGCCAGAGACTGCTCAATTCTTCCCAGATGTCGGTTAGATGCTTGTCGGCAAGGGTTGCCATCAGTCAGGGTTCCTCATTCCAGACTTTGAAGATAAGCGAGAATCGCCTGCAACTGTGTCGGGTCAAGCTGCATGGCGGGCATCAGGTTGCCCGGCTTGATCGCCTGCGAATTGACGACCCAGCCCGCCAGATTGCCCGGCGTATTCGGCAGGACACCTGCGCCAATCATCTGTCGGCTGGCGAGATGCGTCAGGTCAGGTCCGAGCGTGCCGGAAGCGTTTGTCCCGCGAATGGTGTGGCAGTAGACGCAGGCTGACGTGAGAAAAACCTGCTCACCCGCCTGGACCAGGGGATCGGTTGGGGGCGGCGCGGGCTGCTGCTGCTGCGCGACCCAGCGCGCATACCTATCCGGCGGGTCGGCGACCACCAGAAAAGCCATATTCGCGTGCTGCAGCCCACAGTATTCGGCGCACTGACCGCGATACGTCCCGGCTGTGTCGGCTTCAAGCGTCATGGTGTTGGTTTGTCCGGGGATTAAATCGAGCTTGGGCGAGAGTTCCGGCACCCAGAAGCTGTGATTCACGTCCGCCGACATCAGCTTGAGCGTCACCGGCTGCCCGACCGGGATATGGATCTCGTTGGCGGTCACAAAATTCCCGCCCGTATAGTGAATCTGCCACCACCACTGATGCCCGGTGACTTCAATGACGAGCGGGCTGTCCGCTGCCGAGTCGTTGGCGTTGGTGATCGTGATGCTCCACGTCATAACGCCGAACAGGATCACCGCCGGGACGAACGCCCCGGCAAAGAGGACGACGCCGAGCACGCGGCGGTCATCGATCTGGCGCACAACCTCGCCTGCGTGCGGTTCCAGACGGCGCGCCCGCGCAATGCCCAAAAGCAGGAGCGCGACGACCAGCAAAAAGACGACTGCCGCAATGATAAACAAAACCCACGAAAGCTGGGCGACGCGGTCGGCATTCGGCGACTGAGGACTGAGCACCGACGGCGAACCGGCGCAACTGCTCAGGCAGACTGCGCAGAAGAGCAGCCAAATCAGCAACCGCCGCCGTCTATTGGCAAGTACGAGGTTAAATCGTGGCATACAATTACTGCTGTAATTAATAAAGATTCTCCTGAATGGTAATCAATAACCAGCGAGATTCCAATACGATCCGTAATAATTTTGTGAATTCTCACAAAATTTATTACCAGCGCTCCGAAGAGGCAAAAAACAGTTTTACAATTAAAAGCGAAATTAATCGAAATCATAATCCATGTCGAAATAATGTCGCAAATCTTTCCGCGAAGCGCCAATACGATTGCGCGTCTTACGCTGATTGGGCTTGCGCTGGCGATCCCGATCTTCGTCGGCATCTGGGCGCTCTATCTCCAGTCTTCCACCAACACGGGCATGGGGACAGCCGTCGAACAGCCGATAGCCTTCAGCCACGCGATTCACGCTGGGCGGCTCGACATTAGCTGCATCTATTGTCACACGACCGCTGAAACGTCACCCTTCGCGGGAATGCCTTCGACGCAGCAGTGTATGACCTGCCACTCGCAGATCGTGCAGGGCTTGCCCGATATTGAGCGGCTCGCTTCGAGTCTTCAGCAGAACATCCCCATTGAGTGGCAGCGCGTCTACAACCTGCCCGACTACGTCTATTTTGACCACAGCGCGCACGTCAACGGGGGGATTGCCTGTGAAACCTGTCATGGTCGCGTCGATCAGATGTCCGTCGTCTATCAGGCAGCGCCGCTGACGATGGACTGGTGTCTTAGCTGCCACCGCGACCCGAAACCTGCCATTCGCCCGCTTGCCGACGTTGCCGTCATGGACTGGCATCCGACCAGCGCCGACGAGCAGAAGGCAGAGCAGATTTACACCACCATCGAAACGCAGCACCTGACCGACTGCGATGTCTGTCATCGCTAAGCCGGATAAAAGGAGTACGTCATTGCCTGATCAAACGCCGCTTGATCTTCAGAAACTCCGTGAACGGCTGCGCGCGTCCAACGGCAAGGATTACTGGCGCAGTCTTGAAGAACTCGCCGAGACACCTGAATTTCGCGCCTTCGTCGAGCGCGAGTTTCCGGCGGGCTTGCGCGCCCCCCAGTTAAGCCGCCGCCGCTTCTTGCAACTTGCCGCCGCATCGCTGGCGCTGGCAGGAATCGCGGCGTGCAACCCGACACCGCCCGAACAGCTTGTGCCATACGTCAGGCAGCCGGAGAATCTGACGCCGGGAAATCCTCTGTTCTACGCCAGCGCCCATGTTCTCAACGGTTTTGCGACCGGCATTCTGGTCGAAAGCAATACCGGGCGACCGACGCGCATCGAAGGCAACCCCGATCATCCGGCGAGTCTGGGCGCAGCCGACATCTTTGCCGAAGCCTCGATCCTGTCGCTCTACGATCCTGAGCGCTCGAAAGCCGTTCGTCACAACGGGCAGGCGAGCAGTTGGACTGCCTTTGACCGCGCGCTGCGGGCGGCGCTGCCTTCTGGCGGAAACGCTGACGGAAGCGGCGCTCACCTGCTGACGCCGAGCATCACCTCGCCGTCGCTCATCGCGCAGATTCAGGCGTTCACCCGCCAGTTTCCCAACGCTCAATGGCACCAGTATGATCCCATCAATCTCGACAACGTTTACGCGGGCGCAAAACTGGCTTTCGGGCAGGCGGTCATGCCCGTTTACCAGTTCAAAAACGCCGACGTGATTCTCTCGCTGGAAGATGATTTCCTCTTTGCCGATCCCGGTCGGCTGCATTACACGCGCGCCTTCACGGATCGGCGGCGCGTCGGGGCGAACAGCGCGACAATGAACCGTCTCTACGTCGTCGAGGGAACGCCGAGCATCACCGGGTCGATGGCGGATCACCGTCTGGCGCTGCGTTCGAGCGAGGTCGAGCGCTTCGCCCGCGCTTTAGTCGAACGGCTGGGGCTGGTGGGCGCTGCGCCCGCTGATTTGCCGGACATATGGGGTCGCTGGCTCGACGCGCTGACGGACGATCTCAAAGCGCATCAGGGGACGAGTTTTGTCACAGTCGGCAGCGGGCAGCCGCCTATCGTTCACGCGCTCGCCCACTGGATGAATGCGGCGCTCGGCAGCATCGGCAAAACGGTGACTTACGTCGCGCCGCTAACCGGAGAAGGGCAAACCGAGTCGCTGGGCGCGCTGACCGACGCGATGAATACGGGCAGCGTCTCGGCACTGCTGATCCTCGGCGGCAATCCGGCGTACAGCGCTCCAGCGGACATTCCTTTCGCGGATGCGCTGGCGCATGTCCCGTTCAGCGCGCATCTCGGCTTATACGAGGACGAAACCTCGGCGGCGTGCGCGTGGCACGTGCCGATGACGCACGATCTGGAAACGTGGGGCGACACACGGGCTTACGACGGCACGGCGACGATTCTTCAGCCGTTGATTCAGCCGCTCTACGACACGCGCGCGCCGCTTGAGCTGCTCGGCTCCCTGCTGACAGGCACACCCGCCGATGCTCACCAAACCGTTCAAACCTACTGGCAGAATGTCGCCCATGCGGACGACTTTGAGGCTTTCTGGGACAAGTCCCTGCACGACGGCGTCGTCCCGGAGACGGCTTCTCAGCCCGTCACCGTCGCACGTGTTGACTTTGCTTTGCCTGCCGCGCCTTCGGCGAGTACGGGTCTGGAATTGATCATCCGCCCCGATCCGACGATCTGGGATGGCGAGTTCAACAATAACGGCTGGCTGCAAGAACTGCCCAAGCCGTTCACCAAGCTGACGTGGGACAACGCCGCGCTCGTCAGCCCGGCGACGGCGCAGGTGCGCGGGCTGAACAACGGCGACCTCGTCACGCTGCGGACGGCAAGCGGCAGCGCCCAATTTCCAGTCTGGATTTTGCCGGGGCAAGCCGACGACTGTCTGACGGTCACGCTCGGTTACGGGCGGACGCAGACGGGGCACGTCGGCAGCGGCACGGGCTTCAATGCCTATCCGCTGCTCAAGTTGCCGACGTGGTTTGCGAGCGGCTTGCAGGTCGAAGCGGCGGGCGGAAGCTATCCACTGGTGACGACCCAGAACCACTTCACGATGGAGGGGCGCGACCTGATCCACGCCGGGACGTTCGACGACTACCAGCAAGACCCGACGCTCGGCTACGACAACGCGCAAGCGCCGTCGCTCTACCCCGAAGCGCCGAAGGGTGAGTATTCGTGGGGCATGAGCATCGACCTGAACGCCTGCGTCGGCTGCAACGCCTGCATCGTCGCCTGCCAGTCAGAGAACAACATCCCGGTGGTCGGCAAGGAACAGGTCGAAGCCGGGCGCGAGATGCACTGGCTGCGCGTCGATGGCTACTTCAGCGGGGATATGGACAACCCGCAGTTCGCGCATCAACCCGTGCCGTGTATGCACTGCGAGCAAGCACCCTGCGAGCCAGTCTGCCCGGTGGGAGCGACGGTTCACGACGACGAAGGCATCAACGAGATGGTCTATAACCGCTGCGTCGGTACGCGCTACTGTTCAAACAACTGCCCCTACAAGGTGCGGCGTTTCAACTTCTTCGATTACAGCGACCCCGACTTGAAGATTCTCAACAACCCGGACGTGACTGTGCGCAGCCGG
This sequence comes from uncultured Chloroflexia bacterium, assembly GCA_963814185.1. Classification (GTDB taxonomy): domain Bacteria; phylum Chloroflexota; class Anaerolineae; order Aggregatilineales; family Phototrophicaceae; genus Flexifilum. Next base: position 26,636 of record CAWFCF010000012.1, read on the forward strand.
GGCGTCATGGAAAAATGCACCTACTGCGTCCAGCGCATCAACCGGGCACACAGCGCGGCTGAACGCGAAGGGCGGCGTATCCGCGACGGCGAAGTCAAAACCGCCTGCCAGTCGGCGTGCCCGGCGAACGCAATCGTCTTCGGCGATATTTCCGACGCGACAACTCAGGTGGCACAGCGGAAGGCACAGCCGAGTAATTACGCGCTGCTGGCGGAACTGAACACGCGCCCGCGCACGACCTATCTGGCGAAACTGACCAACCCGAACCCGGCGCTGGCATCCGATCAGGGAGCGTAAAGCCAATGGCTGTCGATCAACCCACTTCGGCTCAGACACCCGCCCGCTACGCGAGAATTGACGACCGCATCAGCGCGCTTGTGCTGAGCCGATCCACCCCACGCGGCTGGCTGATTGGCTTCGGCATTGCCTTCCTGCTGTCGCTCGCTCTGTTCGGCGCGATTGCCTACCTGTTTTACGCCGGAGTCGGCATCTGGGGCATCGACATTCCGGTCGGCTGGGGCTTTGCCATCACCAACTTCGTCTGGTGGGTCGGCATCGGTCACGCCGGGACGCTGATCTCGGCGATTCTGCTGCTCTTTCGCCAGCACTGGCGCACCTCGATCAACCGTTTCGCCGAAGCGATGACGCTGTTCGCGGTGGCGATGGCAGCCCTCTTTCCGGTTCTGCACCTCGGTCGTCCCCAATATTTCTACTGGCTGATGCCGTATCCGAACACGGAAGCGATGATGCCCCAGTTTCGTAGCCCGCTCGTCTGGGATTTGTTCGCCGTGCTGACCTATGCGCTCGTCTCGCTTATCTTCTGGTTCGTCGGGCTGATCCCCGACCTCGCCGCCGTCCGCGACCGGGCGAAAAGCCGCTTCGCGCAAGTCGTTTTTGGCTTTCTGGCGATGGGCTGGCGCGGCTCAGCGCGCCACTGGCAGCGCTACCATCAGGTCTATTTCTGGCTGGCAGCGCTGGCGACCCCGCTGGTGATTTCGGTTCACAGCATCGTCGCGCTCGATTTCGCTTACGGCATCATCCCCGGCTGGCACGGCACGCTCATGCCGCCCTATTTTGTCATCGGCGCGCTCTTTTCGGGCTTGGCGATGGTGCTGACGATTGCCATCCCATTACGCAGGTTCTACCACCTCGAAGACCTGATCACCGACCGCCATCTCGACAACATCGCCAAGTTTCTGCTGAGCATGAGTTTGCTCATCACGCTGAGCTATGCCACCGAGATTTTCATGGCCTGGTACAGCGGTAATAACTTCGAGGAGTTTCTGGTGCAGAACCGGCTGATCGGTCCGTATGCACCGCTGTATTGGCTGATGATCGCCTGCAACGTGCTGATCCCGCTGGTGCTGATTTTCAAGCGCGTCCGGCAGCGCCCGCTGCTGCTGTTCGTGATCGCGCTGCTGGTCAACGTCGGCATGTGGACGGAGCGCTTCGTCATCGTGGTGGTGAGCCTGAGCGCCGATTTTCTGCCGTCGTCGTGGGGAATTTACATTCCGACCATCTGGGACATTGTGACGCTGGTCGGCTCGATTGGCTTGTTCGCGGCGCTGATCTTCCTGTTTATTCGCTTCCTGCCGGTGATCTCCATCTCCGAGGTGCAGGAAGAGGCGGCGGAAGGAGCGTAAGGGGATATGCCGCTCTACGGACTCATGGCGGAATTCGCAAGCCCTGCCGACCTGCTCCAAGCCGCGCAGCGAACGAGCGCGGCAGGCTATCGTCAAGTCGATGCCTACAGCCCGTTTGCCATCGAGGGCATGGACGACGCGCTCAGCCTCCACTCGTCGAAGATCAGCTACATCGTTCTCGGCGGCGCGTTCGTCGGGATGCTGGCGGGTTTCGGGATGCAGTATTTCAGCGCTGTCATCAACTACCCGGTCAACGTAGGTGGGCGTCCGCTCGACAGCGTTCCGGCGTTCATCCCGATCACGTTCGAGATGGCAGTCTTGTTCGGCGCGTTCGCCGGGCTGATCGGGATGCTGGTACTCAACGGACTGCCGATGCCTTATCATCCCGTCTTCAACGTGCCGGAGTTCAAAGAGATGACGCGCGACCGTTTCTTCCTGTGCATCGAGGCGTGTGACCCGCAGTTTGAGGCGGAGACAACCCGCCAGTTTCTCGACAGTCTGAAGCCAGAGCGAGTCGCCGATGTGGAAGCGTAGTTTATTCCTGCTGATCATTCTGCTGCTGGTCGCCGCCTGCGACGATGACATGGCGGTTCAGCCGAAGTGCCAGACGTTGGGGCAAATTCAGGATTTCAAGGACGGCGCGTGCGCGCAGGTGCCGCCGCAAGGCGTCGTCGCCCGCGACGCGGTGGTCGATAACGACGCCCTGACGACCGGCAAGGTGAAGGGTCAATTCGTGACGAGCTTTCCCATCCCGATCACGCAGGCGGTTCTGGAACGCGGTCAGAATCGTTACACGATTTTCTGTTCGGTTTGTCACGGGCAAGCGGGCTATGGCGACGGGATCACGACGAAATACTATTTTCCCGCGCCGCCGTCGTTCCAGACCGATGATTTGCGGAGCGATCCGCTTGGTTTTTTCTTCGACGTGATCAGCAATGGCACGGGACGAATGTATCCCTATGCCTCGCAACTTGCGGTGCCGGATCGTTGGGCGATTGTCGCCTATATTCGGGCGCTGCAACTCAGTCAGCACGCGCCTGCTGACAGTCTGCCTCAAAGTGACCGGGAGCAGCTTCCGCAATGACGACGCTAACTCGGACGGATAGCCTGACCCGTATTCGCACCATTGCATTCATTGTCGGCGTGATCGGCATCGCCGCCGCGGTTATCGGCGCGCTCACCGACCGAGCAACATTTTTCCAGGCGTACCTCGTCGGATTTGCCCTCGTCGCCGAAGTCAGTCTCGGCTGCCTGTTCCTGCTCATGATCAATCACGTCACCGGCGGGCATTGGGGTATTCCGCTTCGCGGCTTTCTGGAAGCCGGCGCGCAGTTGATCGTCGTCACCGCGATTCTGTTCATCCCGATTCTGTTCGGGCTGCCGCTGCTCTATCCCTGGGCGCAGCCGGAAACGGTCAATGCCGACCCCCTGCTTCAGCACCAGAGCGCCTTCCTGAACCCGACCTTCTTCATCGCGCGCTCGGTCGTCTATTTTGCTGTCTGGATATTCCTCGCGTGGCGCATGACACGACCGGACGCGCCGAAGCGAACGACTGCCATTATCGGACTGGTCCTGCATTTCCCGCTGGCGACGCTGGCAGCAGTGGACTGGTTCATGTCGCTGGAGCCGCACTGGTACTCGACGATCTACGGCGTACTGTTTCTGGCGACGCAGGCTCTGACCACCTATGCTTTTGTCATCGTCCTGCTCCGACTGCTGCCCGCACCATCGCCGGAGGAGTCTGATCGACAAACCCGGCAAGACCTCGGCAATGTCCTGCTCACGATTCTGATCGCAACGACCTATTTGCAATTCATGCAGTTTCTCGTCATCTGGGCGGGCGACCTGCCAGAAGAAATTAGTTGGTATCGGGCGCGCGTGGCGGGCGGCTGGTCGTGGGTCGCGCTGATCCTGATCATATTGAACATCGTCGTCCCCTTCGTGCTGCTGCTCTCGCGCGGGATCAAAAGTCATATCCTCAGCCTCGCTCCGGTCGCGTTCCTGATTCTGACTGCCCAGTTCGTCTATGCTTACTGGCTGATTCTGCCCGCCTTCAACCCATCCGGGGCGACAGTCGATCTGCTGTCGCTGATCCTGCCGGTTGGCATCGGCGGCATCTGGATGGCGGCTTTTATCTATCGCTTGCAATCGATGCTGGAGGGCAGTATTGCTCATGAACCCTGAGCCACAACCGGAGCGAAACGGTCCATCAGGGCTGGTGATCGGGTCGATCCTCGCGCTGCTGGTGGGCTGCGCGCTCGTTTTCGGGCTGGTCTTCCTGTTCAGCGCTCGCCCATCCACTGACCAGCAGATTGCGGCTATCCACGCGCGCAACCCGGCTTTCAATCTGGAACAAACGACGCCCAACGCCGATGCTCAGGCGCTCGCGGCGACGCAGGAAGCCTTACTACAGGGATACGACTGGGTCGATCAGAGCGCCGGGATTGCGCACATTCCGATTGACCGTGCGATGGCGTTGATCGTCGCCGAGCAGCCCGAACAAACCACTACGCCGCAGCCATAATTCATCGCTGAACTGGAAGGCATTTATCCTGTCAACGTATTTCTGCAGCACAAGTCGATCAATATCACGTCGAATGGATTGAGCAATGCATGACATCGATAGTTCACGCCCCGCGCCGGGCAAACCGGGCATTGCGCCGCGCTGGATTTCGAGCGCCAAGAGCAGCGTCGGCACTGCTTTTGACCCCACGAGCCGCGTCTGGTTTACGCTGGGCTACGGCATTCTGGATGAAATCTATCATCCCCGGCTGGACAGAGCCAGTACGCGCGATATGGGTTTCATCGTCACGGATGGCAAAAGCTTCTTTTCGGAGGAGAAGCGCGATACCAACTCAACCGTGAGCACTCTGGAGGCGGGTGTTCCCGCCTACCACGTGGTCAACACCTGCACACAGGGACGCTATCGCATCGAAAAGGATGTAATCGCCGATCCGCTGCGTAACGTCGTCCTTCAGCGCGTGCGCTTTATTCCGCTGCAAGGCTCACTCAAAGATTATCATCTTTACGCGCTCCTCGCGCCGCATCTGGACAATCAGGGGGCAGACAATACGGCATGGGTTGGCGACTATAAAGGTATCGCCATGCTTTTTGCCACGCGCGAGGCTGAGGCGCTGGCGATGGCGTGTTCGCAGCCCTGGCTGCGCTGTTCGGTCGGCTACGTCGGCGCATCCGATGGCTGGCAGGACCTTTCGCAGCATTTCCAAATGGCGTGGGACTATACCAGCGCCGAGGCGGGCAATGTCGCTCTGACGGGTGAGATCGATCTGGCGGCGACAGAGGGAAGTTTCGTCGTTGCCATCGGCTTCGAACCGCAGGGACTCTCAGCAGGATACGCAGCCTGGGCGAGCATTCTGTCCGGGTTCGATAGCTCGCTGAAGCGCTACATCGCTCGCTGGAAAGCGTGGCAGGACTCACTGCTGCATTTGGAAAGTCCCGACGAAGGACAGAAAAGCCTGTATCGCGTCAGTACCGCCGTCCTCAAGGTTCATGAAGCCAAAGATTTCCAGGGAGGGTTGATTGCCAGCCTGTCAACGCCCTGGGGCGCTTCCAAAGGCGATGAGGATGTCGGCGGTTACCATATCGTCTGGACGCGCGATCTGGTCGAAGGCGTCGGCGGGCTGATGGCGGCGAATGCCGCTCACGAGGCGCGGAGCGTGCTGCGCTATCTTCAGGCGACGCAGGAGGAAGATGGTCACTGGACGCAAAATATGTGGCTGGATGGGCTTCCGTATCTAACCGGTATTCAACTGGACGAAGTGAGTTTTCCGGTGCTCCTCACCGAGCAAGCCTGGCGCGAAGGCATGATTACCGCGAAGACTGTCTCTAAATTGTGGTCAATGATTCGCAAAGCGATTAGCTTTATCGTTTGTAACGGACCCGTGACGGGGCAGGATCGTTGGGAGAATAATCCCGGTTATTCACCATTTACCCTTGCCGTCGAGATCACGGCATTATTGGGAGCCGCAGAGCTTGCCGAAATGGTCGGCGAAGCGGCTCTCGCAGGTTATTTACGCGAAACCGCAGATCTCTGGAACGACGGCATTGAGCGCTGGACCTATGTGTCAGATACGCCGTTGGCGCACGAATGCGGCGTAGGCGGATATTATGTGTACATATCCCCGCCGGGCAGCGCCGACGCCATGCTCATTGAAGCCAGTCCCATCACGATTCAAAATCAACCCGCAGAGCAGAGCCGGAAATTCGCTGCTGATGTGGTTAGCCCGGACGCGCTGGCGCTGGTGCGTTTTGGTCTGCGCGCCGCCAACAACTCGCGGATCCTTGATACTGTCAAGGTGATTGACCACGTGCTCAAAGTGGAAACGCCGCTGGGTCCGGCGTGGCATCGTTACACGGGCGACGGCTACGGCGAGCACGTAAACGGCAGCCCCTATGACGGCACGGGAATTGGGCGGGCATGGCCGCTGCTGACGGGCGAACGCGCTCATTACGAGCTGGCTGCAGGACGGCACGAGGAAGCGGCGCGGCTGCTGCGAACGATGGAAGCGTTCGCGGGCGACGGGGGGATGCTGCCAGAACAGGTGTGGGACAGCGAGGACATCCCGGAGAAAAATCTTTATTGCGGTCGCCCCAGCGGGTCGGCGATGCCGCTGGTCTGGGCACACGCCGAACATATCAAGCTGCTGCGTTCCTTGCGCGAAGGGCGCGTTTTTGACATGCCCCCACACCCTGTTCAGCGTTACCTCGAAGATCAGACTCACTCGCCCTACTTCCTGTGGCGCTTCAATCATCAGATACGCTGGTTAGCGCGGGGAAAAAAGCTGCGCATCGAGGTGAACGCCCATGCCGTGATCCACTGGAGCGCCGACGATTGGCAGACGACTTACGACGCGCCTACCCAGCCCACCGGCTTGGGCAATCATCACGCCGACCTGCCTACCGATCCGTTCAAAGCGGGGGCGAAAATCGTTTTCACCTTCCACTGGTCGCAGGCAGACCGCTGGGAGGGCGACAACTTCGAGGTCGTCGTGGTTTAATCGTTAGTTCTTTAATCATTTGCTCGATGAAAAGCGGTCACCATCGCTCCCATCAGCACGCCCGCGAAACCGAGACCGAGTGCCATCACGCGGTTGCGGTTCATGCGCAGTTCCAGCAACGCGCTGTCGCTCTCTGCCCGGTTGTCGAAGCGCCCGTGAGCGCCCGGATCACCGGGGACAGGCTGCCACAGATTGACCGGCGCATCCGGATCACGCGCCTGATCCGTTTGCTGGGATTTATACCCCGTGCGGCTGAGATACCAGTCGAGCAAGCCGGGAAATACTTTGTTGCCGAGAATCGCCTGAAAGGTCGAGCCGCCGACAAACAACTCGCGCGGGTGATGATCGGCTGCCCAAACAATGGCACGCGCCGCGACTTCCGGCTGAAAGATCGGCGGAACGGGCTGTGCCTGATGGGACAGACGGCTCTTTTCCCAATCGAACTGGGGCGTGTTGAGCGCGGGCATCTGCACCATCGTCACGGTGACCTTGCTGTGATCGTGCAGCAGTTCGCTGCGGAGCGAATCGTTGAAACCCTGAATTGCGTGTTTGGAAGCACAGTAGGCGGATTGCAGCGGAATGCCCCGATAAGCGAGCGCCGAGCCGACCTGCACAATCGCACCGTGATCGCGCGGCAGCATCCGCTTGAGCGCCGCCAGCGTGCCATAAACGTAGCCGAGATAAGTGACTTCGGTTACGCGCTTATACTCCGCCGGTGTCATCTCTTTAACGGGTGAAAAAACCGAAGTCATGGCATCGTTGACCCAGACATCAAGGGGTCCAAACTCGGCTTCGGTGGCGGCGGCGGCTCTTTCGACGGCATCGGCGTCCGCGACATCGGTCGGCAGCGCCAGCGCTTTACCGCCGAAGGCTTCCACCTCACGCCGTGTCGCGTCCAGTCGTTCGGGATCGCGGGCTAATAAGCCAATGTGCGCGCCACGCCGAGCAAACTCACGGACGGTTGCCCGCCCGACGCCCGCCGAAGCGCCTGTCACAACGACTACTTCGGCTTTCCCGGATTGATTCATCGTTTCCTCCTTGAATTTGCTGCGGAAGTTACTGCGGCATGGATACCGACTGTTCGGCGTCAATGAGGGTCAGCCCGGTTTCGGGATCGTACCTGCGCCCTAAATGCTTCGGTGTCTCCTCTAAAATGACTTCCAGCGTGGGCCAGACATAGGCTTCGAGGACGTGCCCGCCGTGCGCCGTGCCATCCCGTTTGCCAACGACGACGTGAGCATGAACCTTCGGCTTGCCGTTTTCGCTGCTGATGTCGCCGACGAGCGACAAGACTTCGACCTGCTCGTTGATCGGAATTTTGAGGTAGTCCTTCTTTTCACGGTCGAAATAGCCGAGCGTCGCCTTCTGAAACGCGCCAATCGCCGTAAAGTGGCTGGCGAAGACGCCGTGCGCTTCGGCAAAGCGCTTCAACGTCTCAATCAGTTCGTCGCCTTTGCCGAAAATAAGGACATAGGTATGCTCATTTTCGCGCCCCGCGAGTAATTTTGATTTCATCGAGCGACTCCTTTCGTCAACTGCCCGCAATGTCTGTTATATTGTTCGTTATATTCAATCATACCTCGGATCGCGCCGATCAAAGCTAAGAGCGTTGTGAGAATGACCGGCTGAGTCTTTTCGATGTGTTACATTATATATTGCAAATACGGATGAGGTGAACAAGCCCCAGGAGGAAACGTGCAGCACAGCGAACTGTGGTACAAACACGCGATCATTTACTGCCTCGACGTGGAAACGTATCTCGATTCAAACGGCGACGGCGTTGGCGACTTCGCCGGGCTCACCCGCGCGCTCGATTATATTCGCAGTCTGGGTGTCAACACGCTCTGGCTGCTCCCCTTTTACCCAACCCCCAACCGTGACAACGGCTACGACATCAATGACTATTTCAACGTCGATTCGCGGCTGGGGACGTTAGGCGAATTTGTCGAGTTTATGCACCTCGCGGATGATCGGGGGCTGCGGGTCATCGTTGATCTGGTGATCAACCACACGTCCAGCGATCATCCCTGGTTTCAGGCGGCGCGCAGCGACGTGAATTCGCCGTTTCACGATTACTACATCTGGTCGAAGGAAAAACCCAGGCACGCCGACAGCGGAATCGCTTTCCCCGGCGTTCAGAAAAGCACGTGGACGTATGACAAAAAGGCGAAGGAGTATTACTTTCACCGCTTCTATAAACACGAACCCGACCTGAATATCTCCAACCCGGCGGTGCAGGAAGAAATCCGCCAAATCATGGGCTTCTGGCTGCAACTGGGGGTGGCGGGCTTCCGGCTCGACGCCGCGCCGTTCGTCATCGAACTCAAGGGCTTGGAAGACCCGACCGAGGCGCAGAAAGACACGTATCTCGATTTCTTTCGACACTTTCTGTCGTGGCGGCGCGGCAACGCGATCATGCTGGCGGAAGCCAATGTGTCGATGGACAAGCTGGACATTTATTTCGGCGACGGCGACCGAATGCACATGCTGTTCGACTTTATGCTGAACCAGCATCTCTTTGCGGCGCTGGCGGAAAAGAATGCCGATCCGCTACGCCAAGCTTTTCAGATCATCCCACCCATCCCGGAGACGGCGCAGTGGGCGCAGTTTTTGCGTAACCACGACGAGCTTGATCTGGGGCGGCTGGACGAGGCGACGCGCGAAAAGGTCTTCGCCCAGTTCGCGCCGGACGAAAACATGCGTCTCTATCACCGGGGGATTCGCCGCCGCCTTGCCCCGATGCTCCAGAACAACCGCCGCTGGCTCGAACTGGCGAACAGCCTGCTGCTGACGCTCCCCGGCACGCCGGTGATCCGCTACGGGCAGGAAATTGGCATGGGTGACAATCTGGCGCTGGCGGAACGCAACAGCGTTCGCACGCCGATGCAGTGGTCGGACGCGAAAAACGGCGGTTTTTCGACCGCTGAGCCGGAGCAGCTTGTCCGCCCCGTGATCGACGAGGGGGCATTCAGCTATCACGAGGTGAACGTCGCGGCACAGCGCCACGACGAAGAATCGCTGCTGGCGTGGCTGCAAGCGGCGATTCACATTCGCAACCAGTGTCCGGAGTTCGGTTATGGCGACTGCGAAATCCTGGACGTGGGCGATGCGCGCGTCTTTGCGCATCGCTGCCGCTGGGGGGATGGCGAAGTGCTGGCGCTGCACAATCTCTCGGACGAAGCGGTGAAAGCTGCCGTGCATCTGACCGACGACGCACACACGCTGGTCGCGCTGTTGAGCAGCCGACCGGCTGACCTGCATAAGCCGCAGCACCAGACGATTGCTCTGGAAGGCTACGGCTACCGATGGTTTCGGGTCGAGGCGAAACACAAGAGCAGTTGAAGCTCGAACGAAGGCGCGACGTGCGACGCGAAGCTCTCATCGAACGTTTAGCGACAATTCCCGCATTTAGAGGTAAGGTAGAAAGACATAATAACGTTTGTAATTATGGCGACTGCTGCTTCACTGGCTTGCCTGCGATCTAAGTCCCCTGCTCAGAGCCTCTGCGGATCAGTTCGCCGAAGGAGAATGCAATGAGCGAAACCACCAGCGATTTTCTGATCAAGCGCCTTTCCAAGTGGGGAATCCGGCGGATTTACGGGTATCCCGGCGACGGCATCAACGGGTTGATGGGCGCGCTCAACCGCGCCGAAGACAAGCCGGAAATCGTGCGCTTCATTCAGGTGCGCCACGAAGAACTGGCGGCATTCATGGCGTGCGCGCACGCCAAATTCACGGGCGAGGTTGGCGTCTGTATGGCGACTTCCGGTCCCGGCGCGATTCACCTGTTGAACGGGCTGTACGACGCCAAGATGGATCATCAACCCGTCGTGGCGATTGTCGGGCAGCAGGCGCGCGCCGCTATTGGCGGCAGCTACCAGCAGGAAGTTGACCTCATCAGCCTGTTCAAAGACGTGGCGGGCGAATATGTCTTTATGGCGAGCGTCCCGGCGCAGATACGTCACCTGGTGGATCGGGCGGTGCGCATCGCCAAAGCTGAGCGCACCGTGACCTGCATTATCGTGCCGAACGACTTGCAGGAACTGGACGCGGTGGAAACGCCGCCCGAGAAGCACGGCACGATTCATTCCGGCTTCGACTACTCCAGCCCGCTGATTGTCCCGCAGGACGCGGATTTGCGGCGGGCTGCTGACGTGCTCAACAGCGGCAAAAAAGTGGCGATGCTGGTCGGCGCGGGCGCGCTCGGCGCAGCCGACGAAGTGATCGAAGTCGCCAACATCCTCGGCGCAGGGGTTGCCAAAGCGCTACTTGGGAAAGCGGTTCTGCCGGACGATCTGGCGTTCGTAACGGGTCCGATTGGTCTGCTGGGGAGTAAGCCAAGCTGGGACATGATGCAGGGCTGCGACACGCTCCTCATGGTTGGCACGAGCTTCCCCTATTCGGAGTTTTTACCGAAAGAAGGACAGGCGCGCGGCGTCCAGATCGACATCGACGGGCGGATGCTCAGCATTCGCTACCCGATGGAAGTGAGTCTGCAAGGCGACAGCCGCGAAACGCTCCGGAGGCTAATTCCCCTGCTGAAGAAAAAGACCGATCTCACGTGGCGGGTCGAAATCGAGAAAAACATCAAAGACTGGTGGCAGACGCTCGAAGACCGGGCGATGGAAAGCGCCGACCCGATCAACCCGCAGCGCTTGTTCTGGGAGCTTTCGCCGCTCCTGCCCGACGACTGCATCCTGAGCGCCGATTCCGGCTCGACGGCGGGCTGGTACGCGCGCGATTTGAAGATTCGACGCGGGATGCTGGCGTCGCTTTCGGGCAATCTGGCAACGATGGGTCCCGGCGTCCCCTATGCGATTGCCGCCAAATTCGCCTTCCCGGAACGCACCGTGATCGCCTTCGTCGGCGACGGCGCGATGCAGATGAATGGTCTCAACGGGCTGATTACCATTTCAAAATACTGGCACGAGTGGAGCAGTCCGCACCTGATTATCTGCGTGCTCAACAACCGCGATCTCAATCAGGTCACGTGGGAGCAGCGCGTCATGGCGGGCGACCCCAAGTTCGAGGCGTCGCAGGACGTGCCTGATCTTCAATATCACGAGTATGCAACTTCGCTCGGCTTGATCGGGATTCATCTCAGATCGACCGGAAGACATCGCGACTGCCTGGAAGAAAGCGCTGGCTGCCGACCGCCCGGTCGTGATCAATGCTTACACCGACCCGGACGTGCCGCCGCTGCCGCCGCACATCAGCTTCGAGGAAGCGAAAGACTTCACCTTCTCGATGATCCACGATGATCCTGACCGCGCGGGCGTGATTGCCCAGTCGATCAAGCAGATGGTAGGCGACGTTTTGCCGCACGCCCACAGTTAAGGGGGTGCGATCACGCAAGCAGAGATTGAAAGCATTCAGGCGGCGTTCAGCGATCTGCACGTGTCCGCCTACCGCATCCCGACCGACGCGCCGGAGTCGGACGGGACGTACCAATGGGACACGACGACGCTGATTGTGGTCGAACTGAGCGCCGCCGATCAACACGGGATCGGCTACACCTACGCCGATCCCGCGACGGCGACGCTCATTCAGGAGACGCTGTTCGAGGTGGTGCGCGGGCGCGACCCAACGGCGATTCCCGCAATCCGGGCAGCGATGATTCACAGCATCCGCAATCTAGGGCGTCCGGGCATCGCGTCGATGGCGATTGCCGCCGTCGATGCGGCGCTCTGGGACTTGAAAGCCAAGCTGCTCGGCGTTCCGCTGCTGACGCTCCTCGGCGCGGGGCAGAACAGCGTCCCGGTCTACGGCAGTGGCGGATTTACCTCGTACAGTAATGACCAGCTGCAGAAACAGTTTGTCGGCTGGCGCGATCAGGGCATCACGCGCTTCAAGATGAAAGTCGGGCGCGACCCGGCTGCTGACGTGGATCGGGTACGGACGGCGCGCGAAGCGATTGGCGATGACGCCGAATTGTTCGTTGATGCCAACGGCGGCTACAGCCGCAAGCAGGCGCTCGCTTTCGCCGAAGCGTTCGCGGAATACAAGGTTACGTGGTTCGAGGAGCCGGTGTCGTCGGACGATCTGGACGGGCTGCGGCTGATGCGCGACCGCGCCCCGGCGGGGATGGCGATCACGGCGGGCGAATACGGCTACGATCTGCCCTACTTCCGGCGAATGCTCGACGCGCAAGCCGTCGATGTCCTTCAAGCCGACGCCTCGCGCTGCGCCGGGATCAGCGGCTTTCTACAAGTGGGCGCGCTGTGTCAGGCGCACGAACTGCCGCTCTCTTCACACTGCGCGCCGACGCTCCATCTGGCTGCCTGCTGCGCCCTGCCGAACCTGCGCCACATGGAATATTTCCACGATCACGTCCGCATCGAGCAAATGCTCTTTGACGGCTTTCCGATTCTGAAAAACGGCAGTCTTGTCCCTGACCTGTCGCGCCCCGGTCTCGGCATCACGTTCAAGCGATCCGAGGCCGCGCGTTATGCAATTCGAGGAGAATAATGCTGAAAGAACATAAAACCGATCTGTCGAGCATCGACGCGCCGGCACTGGAAACGGAACTGAAGACGCACGTCGACGGCGAAGTGCGCTTCGACCCTGCCAGCCGGGGGCTGTATTCGACTGACGCCTCGAACTACCGGCAGGTGCCGATTGGGGTCGTGATCCCGAAATCGAACGACGACGTGATCGAAACGATCCGCATCTGCCACGAACGCGGCGTGCCGATCACGTCACGCGGGGGCGGGACGAGCCTCGCCGGTCAGTGCTGCAACGTGGCGGTGGTGATCGATTTCTCGAAGTACATGCACAAGCTGCTCGACCTGAACGCGGACGAGCGCTATGCAGTGGTTCAGCCGGGGCTAGTGCTGGACGACCTGCGGGATGCCGCGAACAAGTACGGCTTGACGTTTGGTCCTGACCCGGCAACGCACAACCACTGCACGCTCGGCGGGATGATGGGCAACAACTCGTGCGGCGTTCACGCGCTGATGGCGGGCAAGACGGTCGCCAACGTTGAGGAACTGGAAATCCTGACCTACGACGGGCTGCGGCTGCACGTCGGCAGGACGAGCGACGAGGAACTTGAACAGATTATCGCCGAGGGCGGGCGGCGCGGCGAGATTTACGCGCGCCTGAAAGCCCTGCGCGATCAATATGCCGACTTGATCCGCCAGCGCTACCCGGATATTCCCCGGCGCGTTTCGGGGTACAACCTCGATCAACTGCTGCCGGAGAACGGTTTCAACGTCGCGCGCGCCCTGATCGGATCGGAAGGGACGTGCGTGACGATCCTTTCGGCGAAGGTGAAGCTGGTCGATAACCCACAGGCGCGCACGCTGGTGGTACTGGGTTATCCCGACGTGTACAGCGCGGGCGATCATGTGACTGAGATTTTGAAATACAAGCCGATTGGACTGGAAGGCATTGACGACCTACTGATCGACTACATGAAGAAAAAAGGGATGAACATTGACGATCTGACGCTGCTGCCGAAAGGCAAAGGCTGGCTGCTAGTCGAATTTGGCGGCAGGGACAAAGCGGATTCAGATGCTCAGGCAGACCAGATGATCGCCGCGCTCAAGAACGTCGAAAATGCGCCGACGGCAAAGCGCTACGACGACGAAGCCGAGGAAAAACAGGTTTGGGAAATCCGCGAGTCGGGGCTGGGGGCAACGGCACACGTCCCCGGCATGAACGATACGCATCCCGGCTGGGAAGATGCCGCGATCCCGCCGGACAAAGTGGGGGCGTACCTGCGCGATTTCCGCAAGCTGCTCGACCGCTACGGCTACGGCTGCTCCCTATACGGACATTTCGGGCAGGGCTGCATCCACGTTCGTATTGACTTCGACCTACGGACGCAGGAAGGGGTTGACCATTATCTGGCGTTCATCAACGACGCGGCTGATCTGGTCGTGAGCTACGGCGGATCGCTCTCCGGCGAACACGGCGACGGTCAGGCGCGGGCGGCGCTGCTGCCGAAGATGTTTGGCGACGACCTGGTGCGGGCGTTCAGCGCGTTCAAGGCGATCTGGGACCCGGACTGGAAACTGAACCCCGGTAAGGTGGCTGATCCGTATCAGCCGGACGAGAACCTGCGGACAGGACCCGATTATGATCCCTGGGAACCAGTCACCTTCTTCAAGTACACAGACGACAAAGGCAAGTTCTCAGAGGCGGCGCTGCGCTGCGTTGGCGTCGGCAAATGCCGCCGCGAAGACTCCGGGACAATGTGTCCGAGCTACATGGTGACGCGAGAGGAAAAAAATTCGACGCGCGGTCGCTCGCGCCTGCTGTTTGAGATGCTTCAGGGCGATGTCGTCAAGGATAAATGGCGCAGTGAAGGGGTCAAGGACGCGCTGGACCTGTGCCTCGCTTGCAAAGGCTGCAAAGGCGACTGTCCCGTCAACGTCGATATGGCGACCTACAAAGCCGAATTCCTCTCTCACTATTACGAGGGGCGGCTGCGTCCGCTGACCGCCTACACGATGGGATTGATCTACGGCTGGGCACGCATCGCCACGCGCATTCCCGGACTCGCCAATTTCATGACGCACGCGCCGATTCTCTCGCAGATTGGCAAAGCCGTGATGGGGATCGCGCGGGAGCGGACGATACCGACCTTCGCAAAGGAATCGTTCACGCACTGGTTCCAGAAGCGGGCGGTTCGCAACGCCGATAAGCCGAAAATCATGCTGTGGGCGGATACGTTCAACAATTATTTCTTCCCCGACGTATGCAAGGCGGCGGTCGAGGTGCTGGAAGATGCCGGGTATCAGGTGACGATTCCGGCAGAATCGCTGTGCTGCGGTCGCCCGGTCTACGACTGGGGGATGCTGAACGAAGCCCAACGGCTGTGGCAGCATAACCTGAGCGTGCTTCGTCCGCAGATCGAGGACGAGACGCCGATTGTCGGGCTGGAGCCAAGCTGTGTCGCCGCCTTCCGGGACGAACTGGTCGGACTCTATCCCGACGATTCAGCGGCAAAACGGCTCAGCCAGCAGACCTATATGCTGAGCGAATTTCTGATGCAGAAGGTCGAGGACTATCAACCGCCCCGTCTGGAAGCGAAGGCGCTGGTGCATGGACACTGCCATCACAAATCCGTGATCGGCATGAAGGACGAGACGGCGCTGCTCAAAAAGATGGGGCTGGATTTTGAACTACTCGACTCCGGCTGCTGCGGGATGGCGGGCGCGTTTGGCTTCGAGAAAGATCATTACGACGTGTCGATCAAGGCGGGCGAGCGGGTGCTGCTGCCGCGCGTGCGCCATGCCGACGACTCAACGCTGATTATCGCCAACGGGTTTAGCTGCCGCGAACAAATCGAGCAGACGACGGAGCGTCAGGGGCTGCACATCGCGCAGGTGATGCAGCGGGCGCTGCACGAGCGGCAGGCGAGCGCCGAGCCTGCTGAAGCGTCTGAAACGGTGGGGAAGTAAACGGAAACTGCGAGAAAAAGGAGGTGTCATGGCAGAGGCGATGGGGCGCAAGCGCTGGGCGATTGCCGAAGGCTACATTCCGGGCTGGAGTCATGGTCCCGAGCCACAAATGGTCAGCCACGAGGCGGTTTGTCTGCTCAATACGGCGGAGACGGACGCGCACGTGCGCATCACGATCTACTATACGGATCGGGACGCGGTGGGACCGTACACGATCACGGTTCCGGCGCGACGAACAAAACACGTCCGCTTCAACGATTTGACCGATCCGGCACCGATTCCGCGCGATACGAACTACGCCAGCACAATCGAGTCGGGCGTGCCGATTGTCGTGCAGCATACGCGGCTGGATTCGCGGCAGGCAGAAAATGCGCTGCTCTCGACGATTGCATGGGCGGAATAAATCCCTCTATCCACAGCGCACTTCGGTTTACGGGAGCAGGATGAAGCGCACCCAGAGCCAGAGCGTCGCCAGCACGAGCGTGATAATCGTGGCGGGGACGCCTTTTTTAAGAAAGTACGTGTAGGTGATGGGATAGCCTTCCCGTTCGGAAAGCCCGGCGGTGACCATGTTCGCTGACGCGCCGATGAGCGAGCCGTTGCCCCCCAGCGCCGCGCCAACGGCGAGACAATAAAAGAGGACATGACTTTCGGCACCGGGGACGGTCGCGGAGAGATAGCCGATCACGGGGAGCATCGCCGCCGTGAGCGGGATATTCGCTACGATAGCCGAGAGAATCGCGCTGGAGAGAACGATTGCCAGCATGGTCAGGATGAGATTGGAACCGACCACGTGGGCAATTTGCTCGGCGAGAACACTCATCAAGCCGACTTCTTCAACAGAACCGACGAGAATAAAGAGGGCGATAAAAAATACCAACGTCGTCCAATCGAGGGACTGGATGACCTGTTCAACGTCGGGGCGCAGCCAGATCAGGAGTGCCACAGCGCCGATCAAGGCGGTGACGGCGGGAACTAGCTGCAACTGCTGCCCAAAAACAAAGAGCAGGAGCATTCCGACGCCGACGATGCCCGCCTTTTTGAGCTGACCGGGTTCCCGGATGTGGGCGTGCTGCTTGAAATCATCATCAGATTCGGCGACCACACCGACGAGCGGTTTCAGGTCATTGCGGTAGGCGATGAGGCTGTAGAGCCCCAAGCCGACGAGCGCGAGGAGGACGCCCGGCGTCAGATTGATGAGGAAATCGCTGAAAGAGAGATGCGCGTAGGAGCCGATGAGGACGTTAGTCGGTGTGCCAATCAGCGTACTGATTCCGGCGACATTGGATGCCATCAGCTCGGGCATCAAGAGCGAGAGCGGGCTGATGTCTAAAACCCGCGCGATTTGAATCGTGATGGGCGTGAGCAGGAGGAGCGTCGTGACGTTGTCGAGGAGCGCCGAAGTCATGCTGGTTACAAGCATAAGGATGATGACCAAGAGCCAGAGGCGTCCACGAGAGAGATGATAGGCGTGATACGCCAGCCATTGAAAAATACCGGTTCCGCGAATGATGGCGATGATAATCATCATGCCCATGATGAGAAAGATGACGTTCCAATCCACGTAATGGAGCGCATCGTCAAAACTGAAGATGAACAAATCGGCACCGAGAGGACGCCCCAGATAACTGATGGCAAAGGTCAGCACTGCGCCGAGGAGCGCCGCGAGCGCTCGATGGAGCTTGCGAGTGGCGATCAAGACGAGGACAAAGACAAAGATCGTGCAGGCAATCCAAAACGCCAGATCGAGGTGGCGCTCCAGCGTTGTATCGGCGAGGACAAGCGATTGATGGGCGCGCAACTGTGCGAGCTGAGGCGAAGTCAGTTCAACGTTCACTTCGGCAAAATGAGGACGATCGATGTGGAGGGTCAAGCGGTCGGGGATGGTGTCGGGCAAAACGAGCGTATAGCGTCCATTCGACTGGCTGGTCGCGTCTACGACGGGCTGAGCTGCGTGCGGCGCAAGCAACTGAACCTGAGCGCCTGCGACCGGCTGATTCTGCGTGTCGAGAACAGTCCCTGTAATCACCAGAGCGGGAGCAGCATAGATATCAGATGAATTTCGGGTGAGGAACAAGCCAAGTATCAGGAACAAAAAGAGGAATGCCGCGAAGCTGATAGGAATTCTCTTCGTCATTCATTTCCCCTGGTTCGCAAACCTCAAGTCGCCATTAGTCTACCATCCAGCGCATTGAATGTAATCTGCCCATCAAGTAATTAAACAACCTGCTCTCTGGAGAGATGTGTGCAGCCTACCACCTCACTTGAACTCGCCCCTGAATAGTGGCGCTGCCGCACTTTAGCTGGAATTCACAGCACCGTGAGTAAGGTAATCCGCGTAATTCCGGATCTCGGAGCTGATAGTGATTTCGATGCTGGTATGACCTACGAATGTCTACATGCTTTGCGGAAGAGCTACCTGCAGCGTTGAAGCTCCACACGGGGGCAGAATTTCTCTTTGCAAAAGCCGGGTTGTGTCCCAAAGGTTTCGACGACATCCAGTTACAGGATGCCCCGTTCGATTTTCACAATTTGCTGGATACGTGTCCAATGCAGACCTACCTCCTGAGCGATTTCTCGATAGTTCACGCCCTGCTCGCGTAGCTCGAGCACCTTTGAGCGAAGTTGTTCCTTGTCGGGATTGCGCTGGGTAGCGATTGAAACATCCGATTGAGCGAGTTCAAAGCCGACATTCTGACTAGGAGACGAAAACAAGTCCCTCAGGTCCACATCCCCTTTGGTGATTTATCCCTTGACGTTTTGGGCACGGCGTACTGTGCCCCTACAAGACCTGCCACGAAGGGCTAATCGCCCTTTTCAAACGGCTCTCAGAATTCAATCCGCTCGATTCGCCACAGAGCCACCACGACGAACAACACGATCCACGCGACGGTAGCGACAATCGGCAAGATGGTCGGGAGCGGCTGTTGATTGATGAGCATAGTCGCCAGCGCCTGATCGCCCTGCCCGGTTGGGAAAATCAGCCGATAGGGGAGAATATCGACGAATCCGAGACTGGTGAGAAACTGGTAGCCCAGATTCAACAGGAGCGGAATCCCGAGGATCGCGCCTCGGCTGTCGAATACCACGCTCAGCATCAGGGTAAGCGTAAGGAAAAATAAGATATACAAGCCCATGAGTAACAGCCCGGCTGCAAAGGGTAGGATGGGCAACAGCGCCTGCTTAGCTGCCGAAATCTGGATGAACGCGACCGCGCCCTGTAAAGCGACCATGATCGTCAATACCACGATGCCGCTGGCGATCCATTTCGAGAGGAAAAAGGCGGTCCGCGAAACGGGTTTCGACAGAACCCACGCCAGCGTGCCGGATTTCTTCTCGTCAAGGATTGCTCCTTGCGCCGTGACCGTCGCGCCGATAGCCGCCGCCATGCCCCCGACGATGAAAAATACCTGAAGCCCCTGAACGTCCCTCGGCTGCTCTAACTCCGTCTCCGCCTGCGCCTGCGCGTTGTCGGATGTCACGTTTGTGGTAACGGTCGGGCTTGACCACAGCACCCCCGCCAAAATGCCGTTCACGATTGCCAACCAGATGATCGCTTGCCGCCACCAGCGTCGGGTGTGCCACGACTCGCTGTTCTCTTTGCGAAACAGATTGGCAAATCCCATCCGCCAGCCGTGTTCCTGAACGGGTTGGAGGACAACGGTCTTAGTGGACATGTTCTGCTCCTTCCACCATGCTCAAGAATACGTCTTCAAGGTCGTAATGTTTCCGTCCAAACTCCGTGACCACGACACTCCGCTCCGCCAAAATCAAGCGGGGCAGTTCGGCTTCGGCTGCCGCTTCGTCGGTCACAGTGACCTCCCATCGCACCAAACCGCTGCTGGCGGTAATGTTCAGCCCGGTGACCCACGGTTGGTTTCTCACCGCCTGTTCGAGTTCCGGGCTGCTTCCCTTGAGCGTGACCGTATAGACGATGGCTTTGCTTCCACTCTCCAGTAGCTCCTGAATGGGCGCTTGCGCGATCAACTGCCCGCGATTCAGGATGGCGACTGTGTCGCTGACGCGCTGCACGTCGCCGAGGATATGAGTGGAATAAAAGATGGTGGTGTGTTTGCGCAGCCGTTCCATCACTTCGAGGACATCGTGCCGCCCCTGCGGGTCAAGCGATGCCGCTGGCTCGTCCAGAATCAGCAGATCGGGGTAGTTGATCTGCGCCTGCGCGATGCCTAACCGCTGGCGCTCCCCGCCTGAGAAGCCCTTGATCGGGCGGTCGGCTTTGTCGGCTAAGCCGACGAGTCGCAAAGTCTCCTCAACGCGCTCCTCGACATCCGGTTTTGGACCTTTGTAAAAGAAACGCGCGACGAAACGCAGGGTTTCACGCGCGGTGAAATGCTCGTAGTAGCGGGGGTCTTGCGCCAGATAACCGACGCGACGGCGAATCTCGGTGCTGTCGCGCCGAATGTCGTAACCAAAGACGGTGGCGCTCCCGGCTGTGGGGCGCGCCAGACCCAGAAGTAATTTGATGGTGGTCGTCTTGCCTGCGCCATTCGGTCCCAGAAAACCGAAGATAGAATTCTTGTTCACCCGGAGGTTGAGTGAATTAAGGACATCGACGCCATCGAACGATTTGCTCAGCGCGTGGGTTTCAATAACCGCTTCTGATTGCAGCATGTTGAACTCCGATCTCTCTCATCGCTTGAGTGTGACCGATCACCCAGTCAGGTCGAAAAGCGCGAATTTTCCTAGCACGAGTGTTGAGTTCGGCTGCCTACCTGTCAGGTGATGAATGACAGTGCGTCGTCATGACATATGTGACCATTTCGATCTCCCGAAAATCCCCTCCTATCAATCCCTGACCGCGAGCGCAGCCTGTGCAGCTCGCAGCCAGCCCTTGCAGCATACCCATAGAAAACATCTATAGCTCTCGATAGCAAGTTCGTATACCGATTGTGATTTCTTTCACTTACAGTGGGCGGCTCAGCAGCCTACACTTACAGTAATCCATTGAGTTGTGAAGTAGTGGATCAGTCATGGACGCGGAGCTTCTCAAGTTAGCCCAGCAGCAGAGTGCCAGATGCAGAATATTCGGCAATCCAAACCGGGTATTGATTGTGTGGACACTGGCAAAAGGCGAATGTTCGGTCGGTGAAATCGCTTCCGCTATCAATGCGTCGCTGCAAAACACGTCCCAGCACCTGCATCTCATGCAGGATCGCGGCATTTTGGAATCGCGCAGGAAAGGCAACGCGATTTTCTACCGCCTCGTGCGCGATTCGTTGCACGGATGCCACCTCCCGCTCATGGTTGAAAACGTGGTTCCGGTTCATGAATGAAGGAGTGAAATGCAATGGCAGCCAATGAACTCACCAACCTCCGGGCAGCGAAGACAGTGGATGCGCGCGGAAGCGCCTGTCCGGGGCCCCTGCTCGAAGCCAAGAAAGGCGTCGGCGCGATCAAAGTCGGCGAAGTGCTCGAAATCTGGTCGGGCGACCCCAATACCAAACAAGACATCCCCAAGTGGGCGCAAAAGGTTGGGCATGAATTCCTCGGCGCAGTTGCCGCCGATGGCTACGACCGCATCTTCGTCAAACGGCTGAAATAAAGGAGTGTCCGATGGCAATCGGCACCGCCGCACCCGCCAAAATCCTGATCCTAGCGACGCTCTCCGGCGGCTACGCCGGCGCGAACTCGGTCGGGCAGCTCCACACCGACTACGCTGCCAACACCTACATCCTGCCGGTGGTGTGCCCGGCGATGTTCCCGGAGACCTTCTATCTGCGCGCCTTCGAGCGTGGGATCGATGCCGTCCTCGTGATGTACAGCGGCACCGACTGCGCCTTCAAAGGCGGAGCGGAGCGCACGGCGGAGATCATCAACCGGGTTTATCCGCTCATGACCACGCGCGGCATTGACACCCGGCGCCTGCGGCTGGTGGCGATTTGCACCGTCTGCACCAAAGCGTTTCTGAAGGAAGTGACCGGGATGAATGCGCTGCTGCAAGAAATCGGGCTGGTGCGAGCCGAACTCGCGGCAGCCGCACCGTGAGTGACCGCGAATGAAAGGTTCGATAATGGCTTCAAGACTAGAGGTAGACGCGCTGGTGGTCGGCGGCGGGATCGCCGGGATGCAAACCGCGCTCGATCTGGCGGATCAGGGCTACCGGGTGGCGCTGGTGGAAAAAGAAGCCAGTATCGGCGGCAAGATGATCAGCCTGAGCAAGGTATTCCCAACCCTCGACTGCTGTAGCTGCATCACGACGCCGAAGATGTCGGCGGTGGCTCACCACGACCACATCCACCTGCTGACCTACTGCGAGGTGCAGGCGATCCACGAAAAGAGCGGTGGCTTCAGCGTGCAGGTGCAGAAGAAAGCCCGTTACGTCGATGAAGATGCGTGTACGGGCTGCCGCCAGTGTGAATACGCCTGCCCGATTGATCTGCCCTCCGAGTTTGACCGGAGTCTGGGAGCCGTTCGAGCCATCCGGGTGCCGTTTTCGACCGCCGTGCCCCAGAAAGCGGTGATCGACATCGACCACTGCCTGTTCTGCGGCAAATGCGAGAAGGTCTGCCCGGTCGATGCGATTGACTTCACCCAGACAGCCGAAGACATGCTGATCGACACGCGCACGATTGTGCTGGCAACCGGCTACCAGCTTACGCCGACCGCAGCCAAGAAAGAATATGGAGCGGGCAGCCTACTCAACGTGATCGATGGGCTGATGATGGAGCGCCTGCTCGCGCCAACCGGTCCCTATGGGCACGTGCTGCGCCCCTCCGACGGCAAGGAACCCAGCTCGATTGCCTACGTCCAGTGTGCGGGTTCGCGGGATCAGACGCTCGGCGTGCCCTACTGCTCGCGCATCTGCTGCATGTATGCCATCAAACAGGCGATCCTGCTCTCTGGCACGCTGCCGCTGGCGGACATCACCCTCTACTACATGGACATTCGCACCTTTGGCAAGGGCTACGAGCAGTTCTACCAGACCGCTCAGGCGATGGGCATCCAGTTCGTCAAAGGCAAGGTCGCACGAATTCGGGAAGATCAGCAGCAGAATCTGGTCCTTCGCGTCGAGTTGATCGACGAGGGGGCGGTGGTTGAGGAACGCGCGCACGATCTGGTCGTGCTGTCCAACGGGCTGCTGCCTGCATACGATCCGCGTCCGCTCTACGGCGTGCCGCTGGGCGGTGACGGTTTTGTCGCAACGCCGCTGCCGAATTTGTCGCCCTGTATGACGGATCGACCGGGCATTTTCGTGACCGGCACGGCGGCGGGTCCCATGGACATCGTGGACAGCATCGTGATGTCGAGCGCGGCGGCGGCAGAAGCGGCGGCTTATCTGGAAGGCGCGGCAAATCGCGCTGAAGAGAAGGAATTGGCTCATGCCTGATCGAGAACGCGACGAAACCCAGTCCGACCGCCCGGAAGCGGAAGTCCGCATCGGCGTTTACACCTGCTACTGCGGCGGCAATATCAGCGACGTGGTGGACTGCGAGCAGGTCGCGCGGGCGCTGCGCGGTCTGCCCAACGTGGTGGTCGCCCGTACCGATATGTCGCTCTGTTCGGACACCGGGCAGACCATTATCGAAACGGACATCCGCGAGCAGGGCGTCAACCGGGTCGTGATCGGCGCGTGCGCTCCGGCGCTGCACGAACATACCTTTCGGAACGCGGTTGCCCGCGCCGGGCTGAACCCCTATCTGTATTATCACGTCGGGTTGCGGGAGCAGGATAGCTGGGTTCACCACAACGCCAAAGAGTCCGCCACTGAAAAAGCGGTTCGCCTGATGAAAGCGGGCATTGCCAAAGCGCGCCTGCTCACCCCGCTTGATCCGATCCGGCTTAGCGCCGAAAAGCACGCGCTGGTGATCGGCGGCGGGATGGCGGGGCTGCGCTCGGCGCTGGACATCGCCCGACGCGGCATCCGCGTGACGCTGATCGAACGGACGCCGTTTCTAGGCGGGCACGTCGCCCAGCTTGAGACCACCTTTCCGGCGGGCGAAGATGCCCGGACGCTGCTGCGCGCGTTGATCGAACAGGTGACGGCACATCCGCTGATCACGGTGCGAACCCACGCCGAAATCGTGGGCGTGCGCGGCTACGTCGGCGACTTTCACGTCCAGATTCGCCAGCAGCCACGCGGCATACGCGACCATTTCCCCGATCTTCAGGGGGCGATGGACGCCTGTCCCGAAACCGCGCCGGACGAATTCAATTACGGGCTGACCACCCGCAAGGCGATTTACAGCGCTTATTCCGGCTGTTATCCGGCAACCCCGGCGATTGACTGGGCAAACTGCACGCGCTGCGGCGCTTGTCAACCGTTGGCTCACGGCGCGATTGACCTGACGGCTGAGCCGGAAACCAGCGAAATCAACGTGGGGGCAGTGGTGGTGGCGACCGGCTTCCGCCCCTACCAACCGCAGCACGGCGAATACGGCTATGGCGATTTCGCCGAGGTCATCACCCTTCCGCAGTTGATCCGTCTGCTGGCGCTCAATCGGGACGGGAAAAGGCTGGAGTTCAACGGGCGCCCGGTTCGCAACGTCGGGCTGATTCACTGCGTCGGCAGCCGCCAAATCGAAGGCATTCACGCGCCGCAGCCCGATGGTCAGGTCAACCTGTACTGCTCGCGGGTGTGCTGCACCGCGACGCTGCACGCCGCGAATGCGCTGCACCAGCGCTTTCCAAAGGTCAACCTCGTGGATTTCTATCAGGACATCCGAACCTATGGGCGCGGTCACGAGGACGAGTACGTCAGCGCCTCGCAGAACGGCGTGCGCTTCATGCGCTTTCACGGCGACCAGCCGCCTCAGGTGGTGCGCGCGCCCGACGGTGAGGGCTATCCGCTGCTCGTCCGGGTCAAGGATCATCTGACGTGGGGCGAGGAAATCGAAGTGCCGGTCGATCTGCTGGTGCTGGCGGTCGGCATGATGCCGAGTCCGGTGGACGACCTGATCGCCATGCTCAAGGTCGCGGCGGGCACGGATCGCTTCCTGCTGGAAGTGCATCCGAAGCTGCGTCCGGTGGAGACTGCGGTGCCGGGGATCGTGCTGGCGGGGACGGCGCAGGGTCCGATGAATATTCAGGAAAGCTGCGCGGCAGCCGAGGCAGCAGCAGCGAAGGTCGCCGTGCTCTTGAGCAGCGGAACCGTCGAGCTTCAGCCGTTCGTGGCACGGGTCGATCCTCAACGCTGCGTCGGCAGCGGCGAATGCGTCGCCGTGTGCCGCTATGAAGACGCGATCACCTTGAAAACCGTATCGGTGGACGGTCAGGAGCACCGGCGAGCCGAGGTCACGCCCGCCAACTGCGCGGGCTGCGGCGTGTGCGTCGGCGCCTGCCCCCAGCACGCCATCGACCTGCAAGGCTGGACGCTCGACCAGTACGACGCCATGATCGACGCCATCGTCGAGCCGCTGGCAGAACTGGAGGCGCAAGCATGACCGCACAGGTCGATGCACGAAAACGCAGCGAGGCGCTCAAACACCTGCGCGAGCAGCACAAGGACGGGGTGGAACGCACGCAGGCGCTGCTCAAGCAGCAGCAGGCGATTCGCAGGCAAATCTCCCAATCGCTGCGGGACGGGGCGAAAACCGTGCCCGACCTAGCAGCGGCGACCGGACTGCCCGCCGATCAGGTACTGTGGTACATCACGGCGATGAAAAAATACAACCTGATCGAAGAAACCGGAATGGACGGGGACTACTACCGATACCAGCTCCCGCAGGAGGCGAAATCATGAGTCAGCGTGTTGACCTGAATTTCGTGCAGGAACTCAAGCAGTATGGCTCCATCAACACCGAAGCCTGTTTCAACTGCGGCAACTGCACCGCCATCTGCCCGCTCTCCGGCGATGGAAACAGCTTCCCGCGTGACACGATCCGGTTGGTTCAGCTTGGTTTGCGGGAACGCCTTCTGCAAAGCGAAGACCCCTGGTTATGCTATTACTGCGGAGAATGCTCTTCGACCTGTCCAAGAGGCGCTGAGCCAGCCGAAGCCCAGATGTCAATTCGGCGCTGGCTCACCGCCCAGTACGACTGGACGGGGCTGGCGCAGCGTTTCTACACCTCGCCTGTCTGGGAAATCGGCGCCAACCTGCTGGTTGCGGCACTCGTGGCGCTGGGGTTCGTGCTGTTTCATGGGCCGATTGTGACGGACCACGTGGCGCTGAACAGCTTCGCGCCGGTGCAGGTCATCCACCTGCTGGACTCGATCATGGCCGCAGGGCTGCTGTTTTTCCTGCTCACCAACGCGATCCGAATGCACAACTTCGTCATGGGCGGCCAGAGGGGCGTCCGCGCGCCGCTGTCGATCTATATCGGCGAAGCCTGGAATCTGGTCTATCACTTCGTGACGCAGGCGCGCTTCTCCAAATGTGACGACCGGCGTCCCTGGATCAACCACCTGATTTTGGTCAGCGGCTACGTGACGATGCTCGTCCTGGTCGTCGTGTTCCTGCCGTTGTTCCAGACGGACAACCTCTATCCCATCTGGAATCCCCAGCGCTGGATCGGGTATCTGGCTACGGCGGCGCTGCTCTACGGCGCGGGCGCTGCTTTGTGGGGACGGATTAAGAAGGAGCGCCAGATGCACCGGTTCTCGCACTTGAGCGACTGGCTTTTCCCGGTTCTGCTGCTCGTCGGCGCGATCACTGGCATCCTGATTAACGTTTTTCGCTACCTCGATTGGCCGATGGCGACCTACACCATCTACGTCATTCACCTCTCGGCAATGGTGCCCATGCTGGTGCTAGAAGTCCCGTTTGGAAAGTGGTCGCACCTGGTTTACCGTCCATTGGCAATCTATCTCGAACGGATTAAGCAGCGAGCCGCAGAACAACGTCCATCGACGGGGACGGCTTCTGCGGAAACAAGCTGATCAAACACACTCGAGTTCGAACGCGAGCGCGTTCAATATCTAATAAGGAGATACGAATATGACTCAAAAGATGGTCGTGGTTTGTAACGGCGATACCTCGAAGAACATCATGCCGACGCTGATTTTCGCGTCGTCCGGCATCGCGCTGGACTATGAAGTACACATGTTCTTCTGTCCCGCAGGCGCGAAATGGACGCTCAAAGGGGCGCTGGAGGAACTCGGCACCCCGAAGGGTCTGCCGAATCCCGTCAGCCTGCTCAATACGATTCTGGATGAGGGCGGTCAGGTGGTGTTGTGCGAGCTGGCGCTGGAGAATCAGGGGATCGATCCGAAAGACCTGCGCGATCCGCGCATCTGCATCGACAAGGCTCCGCCGTTCCTGATGGCTGCCGATGGCGCTGAAATGACCTACGTCTTCTAGCGCGAAGATTCACATCTCTGCAATTGAATCGGTCTGTGTCGCGGTCGGCACAGACCGATTTTGGGTAGGGGGTCGCCCGGCTCGCTATTTCTCGGCAAGGCGCAGCAAATCGGCGTTGACCGGATCGTGGACGAAGCTCCAGAAGGCTTCGACCGCTCGATTGGCGGCGTACATTTCAGGACGAATCATGTAGATTTGGCGGCGCAGGTCGATGCCCGTAACCGGGATTTCGACGATGGTGCCCTGTTTGAGCGCCCAAGATGCCGCCAGCCGGGACACGAAGGAAACGCCCGCATTGGCTTCGACCGTCTTCACGATGGCTTCGGCATTGCCAATTTCCAAGAAAACGTCCATATCTTCCAGCGTGATGTCGTGCTTGCCGAGTTCGGCGAGCATCACGCGGCGCGTCCCGGAAGTCTCTTCCCGCAGGATAAACGGCACGTCCAACAGTTCCGAAGGATCAATGCCGTCCCGTGACGCCCAACCATGCGTCGTAGAAGCGATCAGGCTGATGTGGTCGGTGAAGAACTCCTGACACTCGAACTCGCCGCCGCAGGCATCGTAACTCACGACGCCGAGATCCGCCTCCTGCTGAAGCAGGCGCGGCACCACATTTCCCTGCGTACAGGCAAGGATCGAAATGCGCACGTCGGAATGGCGAGCGCGGAACCGAGCGGCAAACAGCGGCAGCATATACTTCCCGGTCGTCGTGCTGCACGCGATGCGAATCTCTCCGGCGACGTTCTGGTGCAGCGATTCCATCATCTGCTGAATCTCGATGGACTCGTGTACCATTTGGCGCGCCGAGGGCAGCAGCAGCCGCCCTGCCTCGGTCAGCTTGAGCTTGCGACCAGAGCGGTCGAATAATTCCACCCCGAACGTCTGTTCCAGCACCTTGATGTGATGGCTGATGGTCGGCTGCGTCAGGTTGAGCTGCCGCGCCGCCTCCGAAAAACTGAGGCACTGGGCTGCGTACAGAAACGCTTGCAGTTTTGGCGTGTCAATCATAGGCGCTGCCCCGAAAATTCCCATCCGACTCGCGGCGCATCAACCATGCAGCAGAATGTGTTTACGGAAAGCAAGCATCAGCGCTTCTTCTTCGCTGCTATACAGCGGATACTGTACCACGATCCTCTGGGACTATAACCAAAGTGTGGTCCCGCCAAAGGCTGCGGGTGTCATAAAATCCCTTCGAAATCCGCCCGGATTCTCACAACTATGCAATAGTTGCGCGCAAATTATGCACGCTTATGCAGAGATTTGAGTTGTGCGAATTAAATAAAGGTCTTTGACAGAGTCCGCGCGCATATGCTTAAATACAGTAAACCGCATACGATTGCACAAATTTTCTTCCTTTGAGATACTTATGCAATGCGACGAAAAAATCAACGGACCGTGACCATGCGCGCCGTAGCGAAACTCGCAGGGGTTTCGCAAAGCACCGTGTCGCGCGTGCTCAGCCAGAGTCCCTCGAACGTACCGATCAGCGAAAAGACCTTCAAGCGCGTCTACGAGGCAATTGATGCCTTAGGCTATCACCCCAACATGACGGCGCGCAGCCTGCGCACCCAGCGCACGCACATGATCGCTATCATGATTGCGGACATCACCAATCCGTTTTATCACTCGATTACGCGCACCATTCAGGACGCCGCCCGGCAGCACAGCTACGATGTCATCATCGCCAACACCGATCACTTGCAGGAATACGAACGGCGTTTTTGCGACGCGATGATGCGCCGTCCGGTCGATGGCATCATCATGATGCCCTATCACCTAAGCGACGACGACATCGACCAACTGCTTGAGTATACCGGCGCCGAAATCGTGGTGCTCGGCGAGCACGTCCACCATCCGGGCGTAGACGTTGTCCATGCCGACGACGAACTTGCCACCTACGAGGCAATCCGCTGGCTGATCGAAGAGAAGCATCACCAGCGCATCGGATTTATTCACGTGCCGGATACCAAGCCGGGCGAGCGGCGCATCCGGGGCTACGAACATGCCCTACACGACACCGGCGTCGAGCTGGTGCCGGAGTACATTCAGGCGGGCGATTGGAGCGTTGAAAGCGGCGAGCAGGCGTTACAGAACTTGCTGGCGCTGCCGACCCCGCCGACCGCCCTGTTCGCCTGCAACGATCACATGGCAATCGGAGCGCTGAACCGAGCGCTTGACTTGAGCCTGCGCATTCCCCAAGACATCGCCATCGTCGGCTTCGACAATATCCCGGCAACCGCATTGGTGCGCCCCAAGCTGACCACGATTGCACAACATCCTGTCGAAATCGGCAACCTGATGGCGCAGGCGCTGTTTGAGCGCATCGAACAGGTTCACACCAACCCGCAGCGCGTGCTGGCGAGCAAGATGGAACTGATTGTGCGGGATTCCACCTGAAAACCAGAGACCTGGCACTGCTGCAACAGTGCCAGGCAACCCGAACTATTACCCCTCATGAGGAAAGGAGCAACAAATCGATTATACAGAAAAAACCTGAAGAGGAGATCGTTCATATGTACCGAATTTATTAGGAGATCACCATGTTCAAACGCAGTTTGCTCTTCATATCTCTTGCTGCAATCCTCTTGCTGGCGTTCGCCGCCATTCCGACAACTGCACAAGACGCAACCGCAACGCCCGCTCCAACCCCGACGGTAGCCGCTCAAACTCAGGGATCAGGCAGCACTCAACTCACTATTCTGCATGGTCTGACCGGCGGCGACGGCGACGCCTTCGCCAACGTGATCAGCGCGTTCGTTCAGGACAATCCGGATTACTCGATCAATAATCAGGCGCTCCCGTGGGATCAGATGTATCAGCGCTTGCAGGCGTCGTTCGTCGCAGGCGATCCGCCGGATGTGTTCATCGTTCACGTCTCCAACATCGCGCAGTTCGCCGCTCTGGGCATTTTGCGCTCCAGCGATGACATGCTCGACACCGGCGGCGGTCCCCTGCCCGCCAGCGATTACGCAGGTCTCGACGGCACGCTTTGGGAAGGTCAGCACTACGGTATCCTGTGGGACAATCACGGCTTCGGCACGTGGGTCAACAAGGGTCTGTTCGATAAAGCAGGTCTGGACGCAGCCAATCCGCCGTCCAGCCCCGACGAGTTCATCCAATGGGCACAGCAGTTGACGCTTGACGGCAACGGCAAGCACCCGAATGAAGATGGCTTTGACCCCAACAACGTCGTCCAATGGGGCACGGCGATTGACTGGGTGCGCGTCCAGTTTGAATCGTGGCTGTATCAATTCGGCGGCAACGTGGTCAGCGCGGACGGCAAGACCGCGACCATCAACGGCGACGCTGGTCACTCGGCGCTTCAGTTCATGGTTGATATGGTGCAGAAGTACCACATCGCCCCCGACCCGTCCAAAGTCAACGGCTACAACGCATTTCAGGCGGGCATCGTCGGCATGATGCCGTCCGGCACCTGGTTCCGCGATGTGTTGGTTGACCAGCACCCCGAAATCAGTTGGGTCGCTTCGCCGATGATTCAGGTCGGACCCACCCCGGCAACTTGGGAAGACGGTCACGTCATGTTCATCTCGCCGACGCTCGAAGGCGACAAGCTTCAGGCTGCCGAGACCTTCGTCGAGTGGATGTCGAATCACAACGACCTGTGGGCGCCGTCCGGTCACGTGCCTGCGCGTATTTCCGCTCAGGCGGTGCTTGACCCCGCTACCTACAGCTCCAACGTGACCTTTGGCAAGGGCTTCCAGACCAGCGGCGTGTTTGAGCCTGCGCTCCCTAACGTCATCGAAATTCAAAACGCTTATGACCCTGAGCTTTCCGCAGCGCTCAACGGTCAGAAAACCGTCGATCAGGCGTTGAACGACGCCAACGCCCGCATTCAGCAGATTCTGGACCGCGACAGCAGTTAATCCGAATCGGTTACTTGGGGGCGGCGAACGCTGCCGCCCCCAGAGTCAGGGAATCTGCTATGTCTAGCATCGCCAGCCGGGAAAATGTGCAGTCTCTCCTGAAAGGGCGCAGGTGGTCAACCCTGCGCCGTCAGGAAGCGTTTGCCGGGTATCTCTTTCTCGTCCCCTTCTTTGCGCTTTTCATCATCTTTGTGGCACGCGCCATCGGCTACAGCGTCTACATGAGCTTCTTCGATTGGGTCGTCCTCGCCAAGAACCATCCCTATATTGGAATAAAAAATTATCAGGAAGTGCTGGGGGACAGCTTGTGGTGGCAGGCGCTCAAGAACACGCTGATCTTCGCCGTGTTCACCGTCGCCGGATCGACGGTCTTGGCGCTGGGCGCGGCGCTGGCGCTTATCCAGCGGATTCGCGGTCAGACGTTCTTTCGCGCCCTGTTTTACGCGCCCAGCGTGCTCTCGGTGAGCGTGGTTGCCATCGTCTGGGGCTGGTTGATGGATACCGACTTTGGCGTGATCAACTACGGGCTGCGCATGATTGGTCTGCCCAAGATTAGCTGGCTCGGCGATGCCAACGTCGTGCTGTTTTCGCTCAGTCTGGTCACGATCTGGTGGACGTTCGGCTTTCCGATGCTGATCTTC
This sequence comes from uncultured Chloroflexia bacterium, assembly GCA_963814185.1. Lineage (GTDB taxonomy): Bacteria > Chloroflexota > Anaerolineae > Aggregatilineales > Phototrophicaceae > Flexifilum. The sequence goes on from CAWFCF010000012.1 coordinate 58,489, forward strand.
ATGGCGGGCTTGCAGAACATCCCCGATACGCTCTACGAAGCGGCACGGATCGACGGCGCGAATAGCTGGCAGGTTTTCCGCTTCATCACGCTGCCGATGCTGCGCCCCACCATCCTGTTCGTCACCGTGACCGGGTTTATCTCGCACATTCAGGTATTCGGGCAGCCCTATATCATGACCAACGGGGGTCCCGGAACCGCATCCTACACCGTGATTATCTATCTGTATCAGGCGGCGTGGCGCTACTTCCGCATGGGCTTCGGTTCAGCCGTCGCGGTCTGCATCGCGGTGGTGATGGTCGCCTTCACCTTGATTCAATTCCGATTTTTGGGGGGAGAGGCTGATGTCTAGGCTGCGTTTTCCGACCAAGCTGCCCACCTATTTCTTTTTGATCGTCGCAACCATCTTTATCGGCTTTCCTCTTTTCGTCCTGCTGGCGCAGTCGTTCATGAACTCGCAGGACATCGCGCGTATCCCGCCCGTGATCATCCCGCCGAGCGTGACGGTGCTGAACTATCAGCACTTGTTCATCCATGACGACCTGATGCTGCCGCGCTGGCTGTTCAACAGCTTCTACGTTTCCGCCATCGGCACCGTGCTGGTGCTGGTCGTGGCGGCTCCCGCGGCCTATTCCTTCGCCCGGCTGCACTATCCGGGGCGCAACCTCCTGTTCTTCGTGCTTCTGGTGACCATCATGATCCCCAACCAGACCACGCTGATCCCGAACTTTCTGCTCATGCGCGATTTCAAGTTCCTCAACACCTATAACGCGCTGATCTTTCCCGGAGTCGCCAACGTCTTTGCCGTCTTTCTGCTGCGTCAGTTCTTCCAAAGCATCCCAACCGAGCTTGAGGAGGCGGCGCGTCTCGACGGCGCCAGCTATTTTGGCATCTTCCGGCGGATCGTCGTCCCACTTTCGACTTCAGCCTTCGTCGCGCTGGGCATTTTCGTCTTTTTGGCATACTGGAATGATTTTGTCTGGCCCCTGATCGTGACCACCAGCACCGATATGCGCACGCTGCCCGTCGGTCTGACCGTGCTCAACGGCAACTATGGCGTGCTGGATCGCGGTCTGAATTTCGCCGGAGCGATCTTTGCCACCGCCCCGGTGCTAGTCGTATATATCATCTTCCAACGATGGATCATCAAGGGGATTACCTTTACGGGCATGGGCGGGCGCTGAGCCGCCACCCCAACTTCGATACAGGAGAAAAGTATGCGTTCGCAACGCTCATTGGCAGGGCGGTGGCAGTTTCAACTCGACCCTGAGGGTACGCTGCGCCCCGATCAACTCCGCCCTGATCGGCAGATCAGCGTTCCGCTTCCGTGGCAAGCCGCATTCCCGGAGCTTCAGCGCTACAGCGGCTTCGCATGGTATCAGCGCAGCTTCACGGTTGACGAGGACGATCTGGCAGGCGATCTGCTGCTGCGCTTCGGGGCGGTCGATTACTCGTGCGAGGTCTACGTCAACGGGGAATTAGTAGGCGAACACGAAGGCGGGTATACGCCTTTCACCCTGCCGATCCGCGCCTACGTTCACAGCGGCGAAAATACGCTCTCCGTGCGCGTGTACGACGCGGTGCAGACCGCCATCGTCGTCCCCCGTTGGCGCGATCAGCCCGCGCAGCCCGCGCCGACTGTCGCCCCGGAAGACATGCCGCATGGCAAACAGACGTGGTATATCGACGCCAGCGGTATCTGGCAGGATGTAACCCTGACGACGATCTCCTCGGCGCACGTCGAGTGCGTCCACGTGACCACCGACATTCATACGGGCGAGGCGTGCTTCAGGATCGAGCTGTCCGGGATAGGGGAGCGCAGCACGCTTTCGGCAGCCATCGGCGACCATCAAAGCGCCGTGACGGTAGAGGCGGGGCAGCGAGCTTGCGAGCTTCGCGTGCGCGTGTCCGATGCAAGCCTGTGGACGCCCGACTCGCCCAGCTTGTACACTGCCGTCGTCCGGCTCGACGGCGGCGAGGATGAAGTTAGCCTGCGCTTCGGCTTCCGCGAGATCGGCACGCGAGACGGCAAGCTGATGCTCAACAGTGCGCCGCTGATGCTGCTCGCCGCGCTCGATCAGGATTTTTACCCGGAGACGATTTACACTGTCCCTTCGGAGCAGTATCTGCGCGACGAGTTTGCCAAAGCCAAAGCGCTTGGCTTCAACTGTCTGCGCTGCCATATCAAGCCGCCCGATCCGCTTTACCTCGACCTCGCCGACGAAATGGGGCTGTTGGTCTGGGCGGAAATCCCCTCGTGGCGCACCTTTCAGCCCAAGACCCAAATCTATCCCCCCACACTGGACGATGCGCTGACCACCCGCGTGCTTCGCACGCTCGAAGCCTTGATCCAGCGCGATTTCAATCACCCGTCGCTGATCATCTGGACGATTGTCAACGAGGATTGGGGGACGATCCTGCCGCTGAGCGAAGCCGACCGCCGTTGGGCGGCGGAGATGGTCGATTTCTGCAAAACGCTCGATCCGACGCGGCTGGTGGTCGATAACTCGCCCTGCCCTGCTCCGTGGGGCTTGAGCACCCACGTCAAGACCGACATCAACGACTTTCACCTTTACACCAATATCCCGGAGCGCACGCAGGCGTTCGCCGAGTTCATCGAACAGTTCAGCCTGCGCCCGCGCTGGAGCTTCTCGCTGCAAGGCGATGCGCTGCCCACCGGCAGCGAGCCGTTGATCCTGTCCGAATTTGGGAACTGGGGGCTGCCTACCCTGAGCCATATGGCGCCGGGCGATGCCGAACCCGACTGGTTCGCGCTGGGTCCGTGGTGGTCGTCGTGGCACGGCGAGCCGGGTTTTCCGCAGGGCGTCCGGGGGCGTTTTGAGCAATACGGGTTGGATCAGATTTGGGGTGACTACGACCGCTTCGCCGAAGCGACCCAGCGGCATCAGTTCGCCGCGCTCAAGTTCGAGATCGAGACCATGCGCTGTTCTCCGGCGATTTCAGGCTACGTCGTCACCGAACTGGCGGATATTTACTGGGAGAGCAACGGTCTGCTGGATTTCTACCGCCTCCCCAAAGCCCACTTTGCCGAATTCAGCCAGATCAACGCAGACGACGTGATCGTCGCCCAGCTCCCGCGCTACGTCTATTGGGACGACCAAACCGTCTCGACCAAGCTGCACGTCTCGCACTACAGCGCCGCAGATTGGAGCGGCGCGGAGCTGCACGCCGCCTTCGGCATGGACGAGACCACGCTGCCCATCCCCCTGCTGGCGCGCGGCGAGGTGCGGCGGATCGGGGACTTCAGCGGACGACCGATTCAGACCGCCCAAAGCGGAAATCAGGTTTTGGAAGCCAGCGCGGTTGACACCAGCGGGCGTGTGCTGGCACGCACCGAGACGCCGATCTTAGTGCTGCCGTCTGACTTTCGCCGCGCCGCTTACGCCCAGCCAGTCCGCCTGATGGACAGCGCCGCCGCCGAGAGTAGATCGCCGCTGGCAGACGATCTGAGGCAGCTTGGCTATTCGCTCTGTTCGGATGCGCAAGTGCGCTTGTGCATCGCCGACAAAGTGGACGCGGAACTGCTGGATTGGGTCGCTCTAGGGGGCAGCCTGCTCTACTTGAGCGGCGGCGGGCGCAATCCCTTCTTCTGGCAGCAGGGAAGGGGCGGCTCCTACGACGGCGATTGGATGACCAGCTTTAGCTGGCTGCGCCCGGATGTTTATCGGCGGCTTCCGGCGAGCAGCCCGCTCACCCTGCCGTTCAGCGGCATCATGCCGGAGAGCGTCCTGCTCGGTTTACCCGTGACCGATTCCGCTTATCACGGCGATTTTTTGGCGGGGCAGATCACAGGCTGGATCGGGCACCCGGCGATTTACACGGTACAGTTTCGCTACGGGCGCGGTCGGGTGATCCTGACCACCTACCCGCTGAAAGGCGGGCTTGGCTCTCACCCGGCGGCAGTGGCGATGCTGCACGATCTGGTCGATTATCTGGTGTCGGACGCCTGCCAACCGGCGCTGACGCTGGAACCGTAAGCCTATGGAGGCAGCCATGCGCATATTGATCGTCGTCTGTATCGTCGGTTTGCTGGTGATGGCAAAGCCAAGCCCGACAAGCGCGATTTCCTGCGCGTTTCGCAATCCGCTGCTGGCACAGGGGCAAGACCCATCGGTCGTTTACAAGAATGGCGCCTACTATCTGGTTCAGTCCACCGGCGGCAGCCTCACCGTCGCCAAGTCGAGCACCATCACCGGCTTGGGGCGGGCAGAACCCATCGCCGTTTTCACGCCGCCCTCCGGTCAGGCTTACAGCAACGACCTGTGGGCGCCCGAACTCGCCTATCTGCGCGGGGACTGGTACCTCTACTTCGCAGCGACCAGCGCGCCGGGGGACAATGCCACCCATCGGCTGTATGCCTTGAAAGCAGACAGCCAAGACCCGCAGGGCACTTGGACTCTGATGGGCAAGGTCTACGATCCGTCCGCCGACAAATGGGCGATTGACGGCTCAGTCTTCGAGTACAACCATCAGTTATACATGGTCTGGTCGGGCTGGGCGGGGGATTTGGGCGACTTCCCGCAGAATCTCTACTTGGCGACCATGAGCGATCCGCTGACCCTGAGCAGCCCCCGTCACCTGATCTCCACGCCGGATCAGCCGTGGGAGCAGTCGGTCGCGGCGATCAACGAGGGTCCCGAAGCCTTCATCCATGATGGAGCGCTGTCCATTGTTTATTCCGCCGATGCAAGCTGGTCGGCGGCTTACAAGCTCGGCGTGCTGCACCTGACGGGCAGCGATCCGCTGGATCAGGCGGCGTGGATAAAGACGGGTCCGGCGTTCAGCCAGAACGGTGAGGTCTATGGCCCGGGGCACAACTCGATGCCGGTAATCTCACCCGACGGCAGCGAAAGCTGGCTGATCTATCACGCCAAGACGCTGGCGACCGATGGCTGGGACGACCGCGCCATTTTCGCGCAGGCATTTATCTGGAACGCCGACGGCACGCCCAATTTCGGGCAGCCGACGCCGGAGCAGCCACTTCCGGCGGGCGAGCCGTGCGGTCAGGTGATGCCAGCATCTCCCTTCGCCGACGAAATCCACCTGAGCGGAGATTTCGTCGATACCGGCGCGAGTCTGGTCAATACGCTGGGCAGTTTTTCGGCGGCGGCATGGGTCCAGCTGGATCGCGTCGACCAGCCGATGGCGATTCTGAGTCAGGATGGCGGCTTTTCCAGCAATTTCGTCTTGCAGTTCGCGGACGGCGGCTTTGGCTTTACCCAGTTCGATTCGTTTGGGCACAACCCGACCAGCGTCACCGCATCGATCTCGCCGGAGGTCGGTGTCTGGTATCATCTGGTCGGCGTGCATGATCGGATCAATCAGCAGATCGCGCTGTACGTCGATGGCGAGCTTCAGGGAACTGCGCCCGTAACCACCGACTGGGATTCACACGGTGACACCATCTTGGGTGCAGCGCGGCGCGCCGTCAAGCGGGTCGATCCGTTCTACGGGACGCTGCGCGACCTGCGCTTCTACAATGGCGCGCTTGATGCGGATGAAGTCAGCCAGCTTGCCGCGACCGACACGCCGGGCGGCTGGGGGCGCGAAGTGACCACCCGCGAGCTTCCGGTCGCCAAAACCCTCGCCGGGGTGAACATGCGCCTGAAGCCGAGCGGAATCCGCGAGCTTCACTGGCACAAGGAAGCCGAGTGGGCGTACATGCTGGCGGGGCGCGCCCGCATCACCGCCATCGATCCGCAGGGGCGCAACTTCATCGAAGATGTGGGCAGGGGCGACCTGTGGAATTTCCCGAAAGGCATCCCCCACTCGATTCAAGGGTTGGAAGAAGGCTGCGAATTCCTGCTGGTCTTTGACGACGGCAACTTCTCCGAAAATGAGACTTTCTTGATCACCGACTGGTTCGCGCACACGCCGCGCGAAGTGCTCGCTAAGAACTTCGGCGTGGCGAAGAACACCTTTACCGATTTTCCCTATCAGGTCGAGCGCACAGGCTGGATTCTCGCCGGGCAGGTGCCGCCGCCGCTGGCGCAGGATGCCGTGTCCTCGCCCGCCGGAAGCACGCCCGTGAACTACGCCTACCGCCTGCTGGAACAAACGCCGATCAAAACGTCGGGCGGGCAGGTTCGCATCGTCAACTCGACCAACTTCCCGGCGTCCAGCACCGTCGCGGCGGCGCTGGTGGAGATCAATCCGGGCGGGATGCGTGAAATGCACTGGCATCCCACCAACGACGAATGGCAGTATTACATCGGCGGCAAGGGACGCATGACCGTATTCGCTTCCAGCGGCAAAGCCCGCACCTTCGACTTTCAGGGCGGCGACGTGGGCTACGTCCCGTTTGCGATGGGGCATTACATCGAGAACACGAGCGACGAGCCGCTGGTCTTTTTGGAAATGTTCAAGAGCGACCACTTCGCCGACATCTCGCTCAACCAGTGGATGGCGCTGATCCCGCCGGAGATGGTGCAGGCGCACCTGAACCTCAATCCGCAGACGCTGGCGTCGCTGCGCAAAGACAAGCCCATCGTCGTCGGGTCGTGAGGGCGCAATGTAGGGGCGTTCAATTGAGCGCCCCTAGCGGAGCAGTGTCAGCGAGGCTCCCGGTCTTCCGGCATTTAGCGAGCCGAAGGAGTTGAACTATGACCGACAACGATCTGAGCCACGAAGCGTCGTTGCAGGGCGCCACCCGCACCGAGGAACGCTTCGCCGCCATTTTCGCCATGATCGCCGGGTATGCCAACTCCTATGCCTACGTTCACTATCGGACTTACGTCTCGTTCATGAGCGGCAATACCACCACCGTCGGCGCTATGACCGGGTCGGGCAATTACGATGTGGCGCTTCCGTCGCTGGTGGCAATCGCCTTCTACGTGATCGGCGTCTTCAGCGGCGCGGTGCTGGCAAACTCTGGCTTGCGCCGCCCCCATCGGCTGATGTTTGGCATCGTCGCCCTCATGCTACTGGTGGTGGTCGTGATCACCCAACTCGGCACCGTGCCCGGCATCCTTAGCATTGCCCTGCTGAGCCTCTCGATGGGCTTGATTAACACCACGCTCTCGCACAGCGGCGCGCAGTCGGTCAATCTGGTCTTTGTGACTGGCACCGTCAGCCGAATGGCAACTCATTTCGCAATGGCGGTCACTCACGCTCCGCTCCCGGACTCGCAGGGGGCGTGGGATACCCACCGCAGGCGAGCTTTTCTGCTGATGGGCGTGTGGGGATCGTTTCTTTTCGGCGCGCTTGCAGGCGGGTTCACCACCGCGCACTTCGGCGTGAGCGTGCTGCTGCTCCCCGCGCTGATCCTCGCCGCGCTGACCGTATTCGATCCGGTCGCCGCCTGAGCGATTTCGTTTGCGGTTCGGTCACGGCGCAGAGCTGCGCGCACCATAGGCATCAATTTAAAACGCTTATAACTGTGCTTTATGGCTCAACCGTCAACTTGACCGCCCTTTAGCCGCTGTCGCTACTTTGATCTGTTAATATCGGACCAGCCTTTACAGGCTGACCGAAACGGCGTCGTCGCCCGGCTGCGTCAGGCGGAAGGCGGCTTTCTGGCTGCCCAGCGACACCGCGTAATCGCCCAAGAATCCGGTGAAGCTGAGCCGTCCGGCGGCGTCGGTGGTCATGCGCGTGGGCGGCAGCCACCACTCCCCCTTGACCAGCTTGAGCAGTTCGTCGTAGGCGGGCTTGGGCGTGTGATCGCGGCGCAGCAAGCCCGACGGCGCGTTCAGCCATGCCCCATCCGACAAATCCCACCACGTAATCGCCTCGACCAGCGGGTGCGCGAACAGGGTCTTGTAGTGCGTGACCACCTGCTCCGCCTGCCGCGCTTCGCCTTCCGGCGTGCTGATCCAGTCGTCCACCTGATAATCGTTCAAATCGCCGATTTCCGGCGGCATCAACCGCCCGGAGACAATCGTGTTTTCGGTGAAGTGGATCGGCAGCTTGAACCGCTCGAAATGTTCCAGCACGCTCAGCGTTTTCTCGACGCCCCAGTAGCCTTGATGCATGTGCGACTGAATCCCGATCACGTCGATGGGCACGCCCGCTTCAAGGCAGCCCTCGATCAGGATGTCGTAAGCGGGCGACATGTCGAAGTCGTTCAGCAGCAGCATCGCGCCGGGGTTGGCGGCGCGCGCCACCTCGAACATGGCGCGGAGCAGCTCGATGCGCCCCATCTGCTTGCAAATTCGGGTGATGCCGTTGTCGTAGCGGTCGAAGATCGGCATGATCACGGCTTCGTTGACCACGTCCCAGATGTCCACCACTCCCGCGAAGTTGGACACGTCCCGCTGGATGCGCGCGACCTGCGCCTGAAGGATTTCGTCGTTGCTCAGGTCGAGCAGCCACGGCGCGGTCAGCGTGTGCCACACCAGCGGGTACCCCTTGACCGGGCAGCCGTGATCGAGGTACCAGCGCGCGGTATTCAGGATGCGTTGGGTATCCGGTCGCCCGCGCTCCGGCTCGAAGCGCCCCCAGTAGAAGGGCAGCGTGGCGAAGTTGAACAGCCGGGTGAAGTTCTCGGCGCGGCGTTCGGCGAGCGCTAGCGCCTCGCCCGTGACCTCGCCGTTCGCCAGCTTGATCGTGCTTTCGCCCCAGTTGGCGCCGAACAAAAACTTGTGCTTGGTCTGCTCGACCGTCACTTCCTGATCGGCGAGCGGCGCGCCGTCGTGGCTGAGCGTCAGCGTGGTGGCTGCCGTCCGGTGAGTGAGATCAGTTGTGCGCTGCATGAAACGCTCCTGCCTGTGCGATTTGCTGTCAGCAGCGGATGCTAACACAGGAGCCGGAGTCCCCGCCAGCGCGGGAGCCATACAGGGGTATTGGCGTTGGGGCGACTTGCTGCGTTGCAGGCGTGAGGGAAGGTTTTCGTAGGGGCACGATAGTTCGTGCCCGTTTTACATGGTTAGGTGGACTTGCTCGCGCGCCGCCGCTGAAACTCCGGGATCAGCAGCAGGGCGATCAACCCGTTCATCACCACGATCACAGTGCTGCCCTCGTGACCTAGCACGCCCAGCGGCAGCGGCAGGTTGATGGCGAACGCGCTCAGGATCAGCACGATAATCACGCCGATGGCGAAGGTCAGGTTTTGCCAGACCACCCGCCGCGCTTTCTTGCTCAGGGTAATGGCGAACGGGATCAGTTCGAGCCGGTCGCCCATCAGCACCAGATCGGCGGTTTCCATCGCCACGTCGGTTCCGGCAGCACCCATCGCAATGCCGACCGACGCCGTCGCCAGACCGGGCGCGTCATTCACGCCGTCGCCCACCATGGCGACGCTTCCGATCTCGCGCTCGATCTGCTTGATCGCCGTCACCTTGTCTTCCGGCATCAGGTTGGCGTGAACCCGGTCGATCCCTAACTGCGCCGCGATGTTCTGCGCGACCCGCTCGTTATCGCCCGTGAGCATCGCCACTTCGATGCCCATGCCGTGCAGCCGCTCGATGATAGTTTTCGCTTCGGGGCGGATGGCGTCCGCCAGCGCGATCACGCCCATCCAGTCGGCGTTCGTGGCGTGATCCTCGCACGCGCCGCAGTTGGCGCACTGACCCTCGCGTACCACGCCGATTACAGTTTTGCCTTCGGATTCAAGCTGCATGTAGCGGTCGGCAAGATGATCCGGCATCGGGTTCTGCTGCTCCAAGTAATGGATGCTGCCCAGATGCACGTCGCGCTCGTCCACCTTCGATTCGATCCCGCGACCGGGCAGCGCCGCGAATTCGGTTACTGCCGGGATCGGCAGGCTGCGCTGGTTGGCGGCGGCGAGGATCGCCCGCGCCAGCGGATGCTCGGATCGGCTTTCGACCGCTGCCGCTACCGAGAGTAGTTCGTCGTCGCAGAGTTCGCAGCAGGAAACCACGTCGGTCACTTCCGGCTTGCCCTGCGTGAGCGTTCCGGTCTTGTCGAACGCGACCGCCTTGATCGCCGCCAGCGCTTCCAGATAGGCGCCGCCCTTGAACAGCACGCCGCTGCGCGCCGCCGACGCAATCGCCGAGATGAAGGCGGCGGGCGTGCTGATCACCAGCGCGCAGGGCGAGGCGACCGTCATTAAGACCATCGCGCGGTAGAAATTGCTGGCGAAGTCGGTCAAGCCCAGCGCGGGCGGGATGACGATGAACAGGCTCACGCCCGCGATGATCAGCGTGGCGTACACCTGCTCGAAGCGTTCCAGAAAGCGTTCGGTCGGGGCTTTGCTGTCCTGCGCTTCCTCGACCATCTTGATGATGCGCGCCAGCACGGTATCGCTGGCGGGCTGCAAGGCTTCCACGTCCAGCGCGCCCTGTCCGTTGAGCGTCCCAGCGAAGATTTTGTCGCCGGGATTTTTCTCGACCGGCATCGATTCGCCCGTGATCGGCGACTGATCGACCGTCGAGCGCCCCTCGCACACCACGCCATCGACCGGGAGGCGTTCGCCCGGCTCGATCAGGACTATATCGCCGACACGGATCGCCCCGATCTTGATCGTCTGGATGCCGCCGTCGCGCCGCACTTTGGCGTCGGACGGATACAACTTGAACAGTCCGCGGATCGCCTGGCGGCTGCGCCCAATGGCGTACTCTTGAAGCACGTTGCTCAGCGAGAACAGGAACAGCAGCAGCGCGCCCTCGCGCCATTGATGCACGAGCGCCGCACCCAGCGCCGCCAGGATCATGAGCATGTCCACGTCCAGCCGACCATGCCGCAGGTTGCCCAGCGCCTTCTTCAGCCCGAAGCTGCCGCCCGCGACGTAGGCGACCACGCCCAGCAGCCCGATCACGACTTCGGGCATCTCCGCGCGCTCCGCCAGCAGGCTCAGCAGGATCGCCGCCAGCGTCACCACCACAAGTCGCGGCTCCAGCCACGCCTTCGTCAGCCAGCGGGGTCGCTCCGGCGCGGGCTGTGGATTGTTCTCAAAGCTAGTGACGATTGTCGCCATATTTATCCAACTTGAAATCGCTGTTTCTATCTCAGATGAATCTATTTTAACCGATGTGAAAATAATTTGCAACGAGCGTTTAAGTCCATTTTACTATGCGTTACTCCGTCGATTTCCACGTGTTTCGGCGCGATACCGCGGCGAAAATTTGCAAGCACTCTGATCTTATAATACGGATTGGAAGGCGCAAAAGATACGCAGGGTGTCACACAGCCCAAAGACGCTTGACACCTCTCTCGAACGCGGCGTTAGTTCGGCTTGATCCAAGCGCACATGACCCGCGAACTTGCTCGATGTGGAAGGAACGGAGGGGCTAAATCTTACTGCGGTACTTCCGCCACAGCTTCAAAGCCGCTTCATAGGTGTGGGCATCTCGCGGTAAGACTGCGTGCAGCACAATCACGATGTCATTATTTTCCTGATACTGCTCAACGAGGACCCGTAATCCCGATTTCTTTGCCTTAATTCGTATCCAAGGGCGATAATCGGTATCGGTTGTTACCTGAATGACATCGAGATCAACTAAATCAAACCGCTTCTGAATAGCAAGTTCGACAAATGAGCGGCTTCGATGATCATGTGAACGGCTTCCGAATCGAAAATCCCTGCAAGGGGCTACGGCGCTACGAGTTCTTGCCGGACTTTTTCAGCCAATCGGTGAATGGCGTCCATAATGTCGTCGCCTTCCTCGGTATCAAAATCTACGGCGACACTCCCCATCCGTGTGAAAAAGAATTCAAGCTTGACTGCGCCGCTTCCGCTCGGATGCAGAATAAGCGAAGCAGAACACGGCATATTCTCCTTCTCAATCTCGTGCAGGGCTTCGAGGTAAGGTCGCACATCCACCGCCACTTCTTGCTGCATCGCGCTATCTCCATGCTCACCCATAGAACCAGTATACAAGAGATGCCCCGTAAAGCCGCTATAATCGGCGCAAAAGATCAGGCTCACAAGGACTCGGTTCATGGCGAATTACATTCTGGCTTTGGATCAAGGCACGACTTCGTCGCGCGCCATCCTGTTTGACCGCGCCGGGCAGATCGTCCGCACCGCGCAGCAGGAATTCCCGCAGATTTACCCACAGCCCGGCTGGGTCGAGCATAACCCGGAGGACATCTGGAACTCGCAGATGAACGTCGCGCGCGAGGCGGTTCGAGACCTGCCTCCCTCGCAGATCGCCGCCGTCGGCATCACCAACCAGCGCGAAACCACGCTGATCTGGGATCGCAAAACCGGCGAGCCGATCAGCAACGCGATTGTCTGGCAGTGTCGGCGCACCGCGCCGCTCTGCGAAACCCTCAAGCGCGAGGGCTTCGACCAGCGCATCAAAGCCATCACTGGGCTGGTGACAGATGCGTATTTCAGCGGCACCAAAGTCGCGTGGCTGCTGGACAACATCCCCGGCGCGCGCGAACGCGCCGAGCGCGGCGAATTGGCATTCGGCACCGTCGACAGCTTCCTGATCTGGCGGCTGACCGAGGGGCGGATGCACGTCACTGACGTGAGCAATGCCAGCCGCACGCTGCTGTTCGACATTCACAAGGGCGAGTGGAGCGACGAAATTCTGGAGCGGCTGAACATCCCACGCGCGCTCCTGCCCCATGTGATGCCCAGCAGCGACATCTACGGCGAAACGACGCTGCTCGGCGGCGTGATCCCGATTGCGGGCGTGGCGGGCGATCAGCAGGCGGCGACCTTCGGGCAGGCGTGCTACGCGCCCGGTCTCGCCAAGCAGACCTACGGCACCGGATGCTTCATGCTCATGAACACGGGCGATGAGGCGGTCGCCTCCAAGCACAATCTGCTCACGACCGTCGCGTGGCAGATTGAGAGCGGCGATTTGCAGTACGCGCTGGAGGGCAGCGTGTTCATCGCGGGGGCGGCGGTGCAGTGGCTGCGCGACCAACTCGGCTTGATCGCCAACGCCGCCGAAAGCGAAGCGGTCGCCGCCAGCGTCGCGGATACCGGCGGTGTCTACGTAGTTCCGGCGTTCGTCGGCTTGGGCGCGCCTTACTGGGACGCCTTCGCGCGTGGCGCGATCCTCGGCTTGACGCGCGGCAGCGGGCGGGCGCAGATCGTGCGCGCCACCCTCGAAAGCGTCGCCTACCAAACCCGCGACGTGGTCGATGCGATGCGGGCGGATTCCGGCTTGGCGCTGCCCGCGCTGCGGGTCGATGGCGGCATGGTGCGCAACGACTTCCTGATGCAGTTTCAGGCGGATATTCTCGGCGTCCCGGTGGAGCGTCCCGCCGTCACCGAAACCACCGCGCTCGGCGCGGCGTATCTCGCGGGCTTGGCGACCAACTTCTGGCACTCGCAGGACGAGATCGCGCGGCAGTGGCAGGTCGAGCGCGCCTTCGAGCCAAACATGTCAGCCGAGCGCCGCGACTCGCTTTACGCGGGCTGGCAGCGCGCCGTCGAACGCTCGAAGGGCTGGGCGGAGTGAAGGTGCGTGAGTTAATAAAGCTGCTTGAAGCGGATAGCTGGTATCTCGTAGCCACACGCGGCAGTCACCGACAATATAAGCACCCGACTAAAACAGGGCGGGTTACGGTTCCCGGTAAAATGTCGGGTGATTTGCATCCGAAAACATTAGCAAGCGTTCTAAGACAAGCTGGCTTGAAGGGAGACGAATGATGCGCTATGCCATTGTGATTGAGGGCGAACCCGGCAGCTATTCCGCCTACGTGCCGGATTTGCCCGGCTGCGTGACCGTCGGCGAGACCATCGAGGAGACCCGCCGCGAGATTCAGGAGGCGATCCGGTTTCACATCGACGGACTGCTGGAAGATCACCTTCCGATTCCCGAACCGACTTCGGTGGTCGATTACGTCGAGGCGTGATCAAACGTAGGGGCGCACGGCTGTGCGCCCTAAAGATTCTTCTCGACGATCTCCGCGATTCCCAGCATCCACTGCGCCACGTCGTCATCGTTGATGCTCAGCGACCAGCTCGCGCTCAGGCAGGCGTAGGCAAAGGCGAATGCCAGCAGGCGCGTCAGATCGAGTTCCAACGTGTCCGCCAGAATCCCGGCGTTGCTCAGCAAACGCTGCTCGTTGTGAACGAGGTCGTCGTGTCGCGGCGTTCCCAGATAGGGATTGCAGAGTGTATTGCAGCAGTCGTAAGTGCGCTCGCCCAGCACGCCTTTCGGGTCGAACGCCAGCCAGCCGCGCGCCGAGTGACGGATGTTCGCGTGGTGGATGTCGCCGTGCAGCACGCGCACCTCGCGCGGGTGGTCGAGCAGTTCCCGCGCCCGCCGCGCCCCGCGCACGAAGATCAACTCGACGCCCGATTGCTCATCCGCCTCCGCTTTCTTGAACAGCTCCCGAAACCAGTCCTTGAGCGGGAACACGCCCTCGCAGGTCGCCGGGGCGCTGTGAAGCTGCTTCAGCACGCCCGCGATGATGCGAGTCGCTTCGGCGTCCCCGTCGCCGCCGCTTTTGACCAGCGGCACCAAGTCCTCGCCCTCGACGTATTCGAGAAGCTGCGCCTGTTGGTCGGATTGGTACAGCCGCACCGCGCCGTGACCGTCATAGCAGCGCAGCGCCGCCGCGCCCCGCTGTTCTTCCCAGCCGTAATCGGTCAGCAGCTTGAGGACGGCGGTCGTCTCCCCGAACTGCACCGTGTACAGGCGGCTGGTCACGGTTTCCGTGAGCGGCTGCGGGTCAGATAACCCCCACATTTCCAGATAGGTGTCAAGCAGGTCAGTTGCCATTCAAATACTCAGTCGAAGCATACGGATGCTTCATTTTACTTCATCGACCTCGCACAATTGGTCGCTCCTCTCCATGAAGGGGTTCACTGCACGCCACCCCGAATCGTCTAGGGATTGTCTGGGAGGTTTTCCGGTCGGGTTTGAGTCGGCTAAAGCCGACTTCCCGACCGAACCGTTAGCCGGAGGTTTTAACCTCCGGTGCGCTTTCAGGGATGATCGGGTGTGGACTGATCCGGCTGCTCCCGCACCTTTGCGTGATTCCGCAGCAGATCGACCAGCAGCGTGATGTTATCGACCTCCGCGAGCGGCAGCGCGTGCCAGACCGCGCCCTCTTTGTCCAGCAGCGCCAGCCGGTGATCGCCAACTCGATAGCCGCCGTAATCCGCCCAGCCGAGATCGCGCCCGCTTTCGCGCAGTCCCTCCCGGCTGACCGAGAGCGTATCCCCGAAGCCGATCCAATCGCCCGCCGCCCACTTCCGCGCGATCTCCGGCGCCAGCGTCCGGTCGATCTGATCGGTGAGCCGCGTGCCCAGTTCGGCGGCGCGGCGGTACAGGTTGGTGATGGTGAAGCGCTCCGCCTCGCGGGTGGTCACGGTGAAGCGGTAGACGCTGCGGCGCAGCAGCCCGCCGAAATACGCCAGCCGCTCGGCGCGCAGCCGGATGCTGGCGATCTCGTCGTACAGGAAATACACGGTTTTAGAGCCTTCCCGGTAGCTGAACCCGCGCTCGTACAGGATGATCTCGCGGTTCCAGAGGTGCAGCACGTACCAGCCCAACGCCAGCACCACCAGCGCCATGATCACCACCGTCACCACCGGCCCCCACCAGTCGAGCACCTGCGCCGTCGTCAAGCCCAGCGCCAGCGCCACCGGCGCGATCACCGCTCCGGCGAAGATCAGCGGGCGCAGTCGGTTGCTCGGATAGTTGGCAAGCGCTTGCCCCAGTATCGGATCAGGCTCGATCACTGCGACTGGACGGGCGTCGAAAGCGTCAGGTTATCGAAGTCGATCCGCGTCCCCAACCGAGTCGCGGCGCTTGCCGCGAGTCCGATCTGTCCGTCGCTGTAGGTATCGTCGGTGGCGTCGCCCAAAAACTGGTCGTTGACGTACATCGCAAGGTAATTCCCGGCGCAGATCGCCCGAATGTGATTTTGCGCGGGACCTTGATGGATGGCATCCGACGTTTTCCAGTCCACCAGCGGGATCAGGTTGCGCCCGTGCGCCCGCATGATGGCGAACGATCCGCCGCCCTGAATCAGGAACAGATAGCCGTCGCCCTCTGCGATCTGGCTCAACGTGGGTGTGGCGAGTGTCGCCGTCAGCGCGGGCGTCGGCAGTTGCAGCGCGGTGGTCGCTTCAGCGGTCGCTTGAGCGGTGGCTTGAGCCGTGGCTTCCGCAGTCGCGGCTGCGGTCTCCGCCAGCGCCGGAGCCGTCGCTTCGGCGGTCGAATCCTGCATCATCGCCGCCAGCGTCGGATCAACTGCCTGCGGCTGACCCACTGACCCGTTCACCCGGCACATCACGCCGTAGGCGTTCTCGTTGCGGTCGCTCAACTGCTCGGTGTCCACGTCGATCACCACGTCGCCGTAGTTGTCGCCCCACTGTCCCCACCAAAGGACGTTATCGCCCTGCATCACGTCGATCTCGTACACGCCGCCGATCACCTGCAAGGTTGCCGCGCCGTAAGCGCCTTCCTCGAACGATCCCGCCGTCTCGAAGTCGTAGGAGGTCAGCACGCTGCCCTTCGTGTATTGATGCAGCGGTGCGCTCGACCCGCAGGACGCGATCAGCAGCGCTGTAATCAAGCCCAGAATCCACCTTGTTTTCACGATGAGAATTCCTTCAAGCGGGAGACAGTTAGCCTCAACTCTACCACAGATTTAAGTTGACAATTCAATCCATATACGCAGGGCGGCAGCGAAGATCGAGGTCCTGCTTTGGTAGGGGCACGGCGTGCCGTGCCCCTAATCTCCTTACTCTCTACCGGGGGCAAATCGTCCCAGCGTCAAGCAGGCGATACTAGGTCGTGATAAAATTCATGAAACTTTAGGAAGGAAGACCCATGTCCACATCTCAAGCTATCCAAGCGCAGCAGATTCATGAACCGTTGTTGCTCGCCAAAGCCAACGTCGTCGGCGTCGCGGTTGGCTTCAAGGAGGCGAAAGGCTCGGCAACCGGGGAAGTGGCGGTGATCGTGCTGGTGGAGCAGAAAAAGCCGCTCGCCGCGCTCTCCGCCGAGGACGTGATCCCGGCGGAGCTGGAAGGGATGCGCACCGACGTGTACGAGGTCGGCTATCTGCGGGCGCAGGGGCAGTTGCCCAATCCCAAAGGCAAAGTCCGCCCCATCATCCCGCCGGGCGTGAGCATCGGGCATTTCAAAGTCACCGCCGGGACTTTCGGCGCGCTGGTCACCGATAAGACCACCGGCGCGCGCCTGATCCTGTCCAACAATCACGTGCTCGCCAACAGCAATGACTCTCAGATTGGCGATGCCATTTTGCAGCCCGGTGCCATTGACGGCGGGCAGAATCCCGGCGACCAAGTGGCGACGCTGGAGCGCTTCGTCAAGCTGCATTACACCGACGAACCCGTCTCGCCCCCGCCCACCCAACCGCCGGGTCCGGTTCCGCCGCCGACCAACGGGACGCCCGCGCCGACCGCCTGCGACATCGTGGAAACCATCGTCACTATCGCCAACGCGCTGGCAACTCTCTCCGGCTCGCAGAAGCGGGTTGCCTCCACCTCGATGGGACAGACCGTCGCCGCGCCTGCGTCCGCTGCCACCGACCCGGCAACGCAGGCGCAGGTGCCCACCAACTTGGTCGACTGCGCGGTCGCCAAGCCGCTTGATCCGTCGATGTTCACCGACGAGATTCTGCAAATTGGCAAGGTGAGCGGCACCAAGCCCGCCAGTCTAGGGATGCGCGTCCGCAAATTCGGGCGCACCACCGGCTACACCGAAGGCAACATCACCCTGCTGAACGCGACCGTCAACATCGCCTACAGCACGATGGCAGGCACCAAAACCGCCCGCTTCACCGGAACCATCGTCACCGAAAGCATGAGCGACGGCGGCAATTCCGGCTCGCTGATGGTGGACACGGCGGAGAACAAGGCGGTCGGTCTGCTGTTCGCGGGATCGTCGCTGGCGACCATTTTCATCCCGATTGACAGCGTATTGGATCAGCTAAACATCACCATTTGATCCGTGATGAGGAGAGCAGATTATGGCTTCTCAAGAGGAAATCAACCAGCAGGTGCAGCACGCCTCGCAGGTGCAGGCGAAATACGCCGACGAATTGATGAAGAAGCCGCACGTGGTCGGCGTGGGAGTCGGTCACACCACCGAGAGCGGCGTGCCCACGTCGAACGTCGGCGTGATCGTGATGGTCGATCAGAAAGTGCCGCTGGATCAGCTTGCGCCGGGGGACACCATCCCTAAGCTGCTGGACGGCGTGCGCGTGGATGTGCAGGAGACGGGCAGCTTCAGCGCGCAGTAGTATTCCCTACGAATATCCGACGGTTCCACTACGCGCGGCTGGGGAGGGTCGCACAAATGCGGGCGATGCGCTAAAGTCGGGGCGAGAAATTGAGGAGTTCATGGTGTATGCGATTACTCTCGCCTCGTTTTCTGGTGGCGCTGGTCATCCTGATGACGGGTTGCAACCTGAACAGCAGCTCCGTCCCGTTGGAGACCATCAGCGGTCAGCCGACGGTGCAGATTTTGTCGCCGCAGCCCAATTCGCTCTACTACGAAGGCATCACCGTCATCGTTCAGGCGACCGTTTCCAATGCGGGCGCGGACATTGACCGGGTTGAAGTCGGCGTCGATGGCGCAACCGTCGCCTCCCTGACCGACGCCAATCCCAACAACGCCGCGTCTTTCAATGTCACCTACGGATGGGCTGCCGCCGGGATCGGCGCGCATACCCTCAGCGTGATCGCCTACCGCCCCGATGGATCGAGCAGCGATCCGGCGGAGGTGCAGATCACGGTCAAGGAGCAGACTGCCGGGCAGTCCGCTACCCAGTCCGTAGTGGCGACCACCGTCGTGATCCCGACGGCGAACAGCGCTTCTGTCACCGATCAGCCGCAGGCGTCCGTGCCGCCCGCCGCGACCAATCCCCCGGCAGCCAGCGCCACGCCGACCACGCCCACCGCCACTTTCACGGCGGGCATCAACGTCCGCAGCGGACCCGGCACCGAGTTCAACCCGCCCATCGGTGCCTTCGCCGCCGGGCAGACCGCCGAAATCCTCGCCGTAAATCCGGCGGGCACGTGGTACAAAGTCCGCTACGGCGGCGGCGAGGGCTGGGTCTACGCGCCGCTGACTCAGGCGTCCGGCGACATCGCCTCGCTCCCGCGCGATCCGGGACCGCCGGTTCCGACCCCGCTGCCCCCAACCGCCATCCCGCCAACTCAGCCGCCCGCCGCGCCCGCGACCACTGCCAATTTGGTCGCCGGGATCGTCGAGCTTCAGCCGGGGACGCCGACCTGTAAGGAAACCTTCAACATCGGTTTGGATGTCGCCAATCTCGGCGGCGAGCCAACCGCGTCCAGCGGCACCGTCTCGGTGCAGGACGTGCGCTCCGCTGATGGATCGCTTCAGGAGCCGACCGTTGGCGGCTTCCCGGTGTTGCAGCCGGGGCAGACCTTCCGCGTCAACATGCCGCTGACCGTCTCGACCTGGTACAACGAGCAGCACACCATCATCCTGATCATCGACCCGGACAACCAGATTCCCGAAACCAACGAGAGCGATAATCGCCGCGAGGTGACCTACACGCTTCAGCAGGGAAGCTGTCCGTAGAACAAGTGCTGAGTGCTGAGTGAAAAACATGCTGGACAAACTGGCATTCGGGCTTTCGATGTTGCTGCTGGTGATTTTTCTTGGGGCGTGTGTTCAGCAACAGGATTCATCATTGCAGACTACTCCTGCTTTGGTCATCCCTACACAATCCCCGCTGCCAGAAATGACTTCTACCCCGCAGATAGTCTCATGCGGGGTAGGACTTATCGATCACAATGTTGATATTTGGATCGAGGGACAATACGCTCAGGCAGCCTGTAGCAAACTCATATTGGCAATTCGACAACAAGGTAGTCAGCCGACTAACTGGGATGGTCAACTATCTTCGAACGCCAGTAGCTACCAACCTGTATGTTCAGACGCTATGCCAGAGCTTCAATATGAAGTGGTGGATACGGGCGGTCAGTCTTACGGAACTACGTGGTGTCGCTGGATGGTGAGCGTATATGGTGGATCAGGATCAGTGACTGATCCTGACTTGTTTGGTATTGTCAGGGTGGCTCAGGACTCTGAAAACACCGAAGCTCACCGTCAACAAGCCGAGTTTCAAGCTACTGTGTCGGCGATGCAATTGGCTTACGTTGAAGCCTGCAAACTACATCACGGCTATATCGACACGAACGGATTTGGCACTTGCCGCGTCGATTATCCCGGCTCGCCACGTCAAGAAGTAGCTATTAATACAGATGGAACGTGGGATGCGGCAATGGCTGAATTCAATCGTGTGTTTTGCGAGCAAGCTATAGAATATGCGACTTCTGCGGCACAGGCTGGGCAGCCTCAGTCAAACCTTCCAGTATACCATCCAGACACCGGAGTCTGTGTTCTTGGCAACTGATCAGGCAGGATGATTGCATCAAACTCAATTTTGAGGTCATTATGGCTCACAGGAGATTATTTTCACGTAGGGGCGCAGCGTGCTGCGCCCCTACAAACCTTTGTGGCTATTCTTGACCTGCTCGATCATTTTGATGCGATTACCCTGGATCAGGCAGTTTGGCGACTCTCGGCTCGTAATAGAGCAGCCATTTATGCTTGGGCATCGGCTTGCTCTTGGTTGAAGGCGTCAAACGCCTCGAACAACTCCAGCGCGTCTTCGGGGACGTGAAGGTACGGCTCCGGGTGATCGTGCATCCACTGCATGGTGGCGCGGTCTTCCAGATTCTCGCGTTCCTCGTCGGTCATGTGAGCAATGAGATTGAGAATCATCTCTGCGTAGGGCGGGTTGGTCATCGGGTGTCCTTTCGACTTATCCCCATTATACGCTGGACAGGAATGCGCGCATTATCCTTTCAGAGGTTCGCCGTCCTGTCACTAACTCAGTCCTCAGCCCTCAGTCCCGTTTTTAATACGGTCCATACGCGCTGCCCGTGTCGCTGCCCGTGAGGATGAAGGTCTGCCCGGCGGTCGCATCGCGGATCAGTGTGCCGCCCTCGAAGCGCTGGATCGCCAGCGACGCCGACTGCTCGTCCAGCCGCGCGAAGCCGACCGTATCCCGCACCCCATTCACCGCCTTCCAGACCGCGCCGAAGCCCAGCGTCGGCATCAACAGCCCGGCGGGCGGCTGCACCTCCCACCCTTGATCCGGCGGCGCTTGCTGCACGTACCAGAAGCGCCCGTCGATGCCGCCGCTCGGTGAAATCGCCCAGATTTCGCCGCTGGGTATCCAGTACATCACGCCGTGTTCGAAAATCTGCTCGGTGCCCACGTAGGAATGAGACGGTTCGCCCGCGCAGCCGAGATCGAACTCCGCCGCCGTGTTGGTCGTCCAGTCGGTGCCGAAAATCGCGTCCACCGGGTAGGCACAGGGCTGCCCTTCGGGCAGCTCAGCCGCAGCCAGCGTCGGGAGGTCGGGTGCGCCCGTCCCCGCGAACTGCGCCGGGTCGATCAGCGGCACGTCGCTGTCTACGCCGCCCGCGTCGCCCACGAACACGCCGACGTAAGCCGTCGGCTGAGGCGTATTGGTCGGCGCGGCGGTCGGCGGCTCCGCGTGCGCCGCCAATCGAGTTCGCCTCCTGCTCCTGATCGTTGGGCGTGGGCGAGACGTACAGTGTCGCCAGCAGCTTCGCCTGCACTACCGGCGTCGATAGGTCGGACGTGGGCGTCGGGTTCAGCGACGAGCAGGCGGCGATCAACAGGATCAGCAGCAGCAGGGATTTCGGACGCATCAAGGACACTCCACTGGCAGCGTGTACGTGACCACGTTGTTGAACGATCCGTCGGCGCGCTGCTCGTACATTCCGTAGCTGATCGCGGTGGCATCCGGCAGACGCGGCACCGTGTACACGTCGCGCACCACTTCCTCCGGCAGCCACGTCGTCAGCGGACGCCAGCCGTAGACCGGCGCGCCTTGATCGTCCTGCGCGATCACGCCGCCGTTCGAGTCCAGCAGGTGGACGAACACGCTCAAATCTCGCTCCGGCTTGACCTCCGCCTGCCACGCCACCCGCAGGATGAGCTGACCGCCCATGCAGTCGATCCGGTGCGCCGTCTCGATCACGCTCGAGGTTGCGTCCGGGTCGTCGCTCGCAAGCTCCGGTTGGGTGTCGATCTGCACCAGTTGCGGGGCAACCGCGCGCAGATATACCGGCGCGCCGATCTTGTCCTCCCACCAGCTTACAGGTTCATTGTAGAACGTAAACGCGGGCGTGACCAGCATCGCCTGCTGGAGCAGCGCCGCGTAATCCGCCTTGTGATCGACCAGCCGAATCCCCGGCAGCCAGCCCAGCACGTCCCGCGCGAACCCCACCGCGAAATAGCGCGGACCCCACGCCAGCATCAGCACCGAGCCGGGCGGCGTATGCTGCGCCAGCGCGATGGTTTGCAGCCCGGCGGTGTCGGTGGTCAGGCTCTCGATGAACGGCGCGTTGAAGCTGAACTGATAGACGGCGTAGCCGACGCTGATCACCGCCAGCAGCCCGCCGATCAGCAGGCGCGGGGAGACTGCGAATCCAGCCGCGCTTTTCGCCAGCGACAGCAGCCATTCGCCCAGAAACAGCCAGCCAAACGCCAGCGAGAGCGTCGCCATCAAAATCAGCGCCGACAAAATGTCGCTGTAGAACAGCGCGTGGAACAGATACGCCGCCCCGCCGCTCAGAATCATCACCAGAGCGGCGCGTCGGTGCCTGTACAGCCCGATCACCAGCCCCGCCAAGCCCGCGATCACGCCCGGCAGCGTCAGGTCGGTGAGGATCACGTCGTTCACGAGCTTGATGTTGGCGATCAGTCCGCTGAACGTGCCCGGCAAGCCGATGAAGTGGTCGGCTTCCGTCCCCAAAAACTGATCCATCAGCCCTTGCAGCGTGCCCGGCTCGCCGTAGACCCACGCCGCGCCCGCCCGCGCCCGCAGCATCAAATAGGCATACGGGATCAGCCCGATCAGCCCCAAGCCCAGCAGCGCCAGCAGCGTGATCGGACGTTTGCGGATCAGCGCGACCAGTTCCGACCACACCGCGAAGATCAGCGCGGGCGCGGCGAACATCAGCGCCCGGTGATGCGCCACCGCGAACCCGCCGATCAGCGCCAGCCAGAAAATCCGCCCGCGAATCGGCGGCGTCCACAGCGCGACCGCCAGCATCAGCGCGAGGAAGAACAGCGTCATCGTGTAGACTTCGGCGATGTCGTTGTGAATCCACATCGTGCGGGTCAAGCCGAACAGCACCGTCATCCCGGCAGCCAGCGCCGGGCGATGGGTCAGATGCTCCGCCAGCGCGTAGATCAGCGCCAGCGTCAGCACGCCCCAAATCAGCGACACCACCGCCGGAGCGGTCGCTGCGCCGATGCCGAACGCGCGCATCAGCGCCACCAGCGTGCTGCCGATCATCACGTAGAGCGGGTAGCCGGTCGCGTGGAGCGTGCCCCATCTGTTCAGCACGATCTGCGTTTCGCCTACGTCGATCATGAAGTAGTTTTCCGAGCCGTTGGGGATGGTTTGCAGCACCGGGAGATACGCCGTCAGCAGAATCGCCAGCGCTGCGCCAAGACCGAGTAGAAAGGAAGGGATTCGCTTAGGCATCATGGGTCAGGACCATACCAATAACTCTAAAGCCACGCTCATTTTATTGCGTTATACCAGCGTACCTGAAATGGATAAGCGGGAGATGAAATTATGATCGGTCAAACCGCGCCAGATTTTGAGCTGCCCAATCAGGACGGCACGCAGGTGCGCCTCAGCGACTATCGCGGCAGCAAAGTAATCCTGTTCGCGTTCCCCAAAGCCAACACACCGGGCTGCAACACGCAGGCGTGCAGCTTCCGTGACGAATTTTTCGTCGTTCAATCCGCTAAAGCCGTGATCCTCGGCATCAGCCCCGACAGCGTCGAAACCCTGCGCCATTGGAAAGCCGATAAGCGCCTGCCCTACGACCTGCTCTCCGATACGGATCACCACGTCTTGCAGCAGTGGGGCGCGTGGGGCGTCCCCGTCCTCAGCCTGATTAAAGTGCCGATGGTCAACCGCTCCTATTGGGTGATTGACGAGGACGGCGTGGTCATCGACCAGCAGATCAACGTCGCGCCCAAAGACAGCGTGCGCCGGGCATTGGCGGCAGTCGGCGAAGTCGCGCCATTGGGGTAAAATCAGCCGCTCACGTATGAAATTGGTGAATCCGCCGCAGCGATGGATTGCCGCCCGATTGCGAAGATGGTTTTGTAGGGGCGGGTTTAAAACCCGCCCCTACCAAGACACCCGGTCTTTCAGCGAGGCGCTCACTGGATTCACGCCCTCAGATCAAGGAGTGAAACATAATGCCACAGGTTGGAGAGCCAGCCCCGGATTTCGAGCTGCTCAATCAGGACAAGGAGCTTGTCCGTCTCAGCGACTTTCGCGGCAAGAAAGTCGTGATGTTCGCCTATCCCGCTGCCGGAACCAGCGGCTGCACCACGCAGGCGTGCGGCTTCCGCGATCAGTTCCCCAAGCTGAGCGCGAATAACGTGGTCATTCTGGGTATCAGCCCGGACACGCCCGAAGATCAATTGAAGTGGAAGCAGAAAGAAGGCTTGCAGTACGATCTGCTCTGCGACCCCGACCATCACGTGCTGGAGCAGTGGGGCGGATGGGGCGAAAAAGAGAGCTACGGCAAGAAGTATCAGGGCGTGATTCGCTCCCACTGGATCATCGACGAAAACGGCGTCGTGATCGACCAGAAACTCAACGTCAAGCCGGTCGAAAGCGTCGAGAAAGCGGTTCAGGCGCTCGGCTGGTAAATCAATAACCGATGCATGTGATGCTGTGTAGGGGCACGATAGTTCGTGCCCCGACGGGCGCTGTCTGCCGCAGACGTTGTAGGGATGCACCTATGTGTGCGCCCAAATACGGGCAGACACACGGAGGCTTGCCCGATAATTCGCCGCCGAGGATTTAAATCCTCGGCTATGGAAAATCGTCGCCCACCGAAGGGGCGACTCAAAGCCAGACCGAAAGGCGACCCCTTTAGCGGGTCGCTAGGTATTTCGTAGCTGGCGGTTTAAACCGCCAGCGGCGGGTTATTTTCGGACAAGCCTACACGGGTCTGCCCCTACGAAAAACATCTTTGCACCAGAGCAACTCAAAGCCTCTGGCGCTCTCTCCCAATTTCTCCTCGCGGTAGGCAATTTCGCGCGATTCTCGACATTCTTCACGTTTTATGTCTATAATGGCTGCATATATTCAATTACCGAAAAATTCGTGTTCCCTGAGTGATTAGGTCACCCGCCTATTCCCCAGTCTCGGCGCGCCGATGCACTCGCTCTCATTTGCCCTGAACAGTTTCCGTCGTGGAACTGATTTTCGGGAAATCATCGACAAGGCAGCTAAAGGAGGGTAACGCCAACTGCTGGAACACCCGGAACGCATCCCATTCTGGTTCACCGGGCAATCTTTTGAAATAGAGCTATTCAGGGAGGAAACATTATGAAAGGCAAGAAACTTAGCCGTCGAGATTTTCTGCGACTCAGCACCAGCGCTGGCGCGGCATTCCTCGCGGCAAGGGGGGGAATCGCCCTCGCGCAGACTTCCCCGACCGCGACCCCGCTCCCGCTGCCTCAGGGCACTGCGGGCACCCTGACCGTCATCCAGAAAACCGAGTATTTTCAGGCGGTTCAAGACCATTTCCACGACACGGTGGTCAATTATGCCGCCAGTCACGGCATCCAGCTTGACCTCTCCACCGCCAACCCGGAGCTGTTTGGCGATTTCACCGCCAAGATGCTCGCGGCGGTGCAGGCGGGCAACCCGCCCGACCTCGGCTATCATGAACTGAGCATCCCCCAGATGTACTCGCTGGATATTGTCGAGGATGTCTCGGACGTGGTGGCGCAAATCGTGAGCATGTATGGCAATGTCGTGCCCGCGACCGCCGCCAACAACGCCATGTTCGACGGGAAATGGTGGGCGGTGCCCTTCACCAGCTACACCGGCGCGTGGTTCGCCCGCAAAGACCTGTTCGACGCCAAAGGCATCGACGTGTACTCGCTCGATACGTGGGATTCCCGCCGGGATGCCTGCCTCGCCGTCTCCGATCCGGCTAACAACGTCTGGGGCTGGGGCTTCACCGTCAACCAGAGCGGTGACGCCAACGGTCTGATCGAGGGCGTCATGCAGGGCTTCGGCGGCAGCTTCACCGACGAAACCGGCTTGAAAGTGACCTTCAACTCGCCGGAAACCGTCGCCGCCATCACGTGGCTGGCGGAAATCTACACCAGCGACAAGTACGCGCCCATGCTGCCCCCCGGCGTCATGAGCTGGACCGACACCGGCAACAACGAAGCCTACCTCGCCGGAACCGTTGCCATGACCTTGAACCAGCCCAGCGTCTACGCCAAAGCCAAAGCCGACGGCAACCCGGTCTTTGGAAATACGGCGGTGCTGCACGGACCTCACACCCTCGACGGGCGGCTGCTGGAAGCGGGCAGCAATACGTGGCTGACCATCTTCAAAGGCGCCAAGAACGCCGATGCCGCCAAAGACCTGATCTACGCGCTGGTCGATCCGTCGAACATCGTGGCGATGGCGCAGGTCGGCGGCGGTCTGGTGCTGCCCGCCTATCAAAGCCTCTGGACTGATGATCTGATTGCGGCTGACCCGAACTTCGCCGTATTCCGCGACATTATCTTCAACCCGGACGTGTACTACGGTCGCAGCCATCCAGCCAAGCCGAACGCGCTCATCGATTCCATTGACGGATCGTCGATCACCACCCAGATGATGGCGAACATCATCAACGGGTCGATGACTGTCGAGCAAGCCGTTCAGGACGCGCACAACAAAATCGTGCAAATCTTCGAAGAAGCCGGCGTCTCCCAGTCGTGACCTGTCGATGAGTGGAGAGGGTGGGGTCAATCTGCCCTCTCCCCGGTAACGTGCAGCGCAATCGAAAGAAATCAACTATGGCTGAACCAGCCAAGCTGGGGCTGATGCAGCGTGCCGCTGTCAGGCGCTCCCATCGCCTCGACGCGATTATGGGGCGTGACTGGAAGGTAGCCCTGCCGTTCGTCCTTCCGGTCGTGGTGATCATGGCGGGGCTGATCTGCGGCCCTTCATCAACGCCATACTGCTCAGCATGACCGTGCGTTCGTTCATCACCCGAACCGATCAGTATGTCGGATTGGCGAATTACGAGCGCCTGCTTCAAGACTCCGACTTCATCAGTTCCATTCGCAACACCTTCGTGTTCACGATAGCGTCGGTCTGCGTTAAGTTTGTAGTCGGCATGGGGATCGCGCTGCTGCTCAACAGCCGCCTGCCCTTACGCAACTTGATCAGCGGGATCATGCTGCTGCCGTGGATCGTGCCGGAAGTCGTGACCGCGCTGACGTTTCGCAGCATCTACGACCCCATCTTTGGCGGCTTGAACCCGATTTTGATGGCGCTTGGCATCATCAACCGCCCGGTCGCGTGGCTCGCCGAGCCGGGGCTGGCAATGCCGAGCGTGATCGCCGTCAACGTCTGGAAGGGTATTCCGTTCTACGTGCTGCTGCTGTTGGCGGGCATGAAAGCGCTCGACCACGAGCAGTTCGAGGCGGCGGAGGTGGACGGCGCGGGCGCGATCCAGCGGTTCCGGCACATCACGCTGCCGGGCTTGCGCTACGTGATTCTGGTCACGGTGCTGCTCTCCGCCATTTCCACGTTCAACACCTTTGGCTTGATCTATCTGATGACCGGCGGCGGACCCGGCGGCGAAACGCGGGTTTACTCCATCCTCGCCTACCAGAAGGCGATCATCGGTCTGCGTTTCGGACCGGGCACCGCGACCGCCTTCAGCATGGCGCCGCTGCTGGCGCTGGTGATCTTCCTGCTGGCTCGCGTGATGCGCCCCGAACACCAGCGGCAGAACGTCGAAAAAGAATCGGCGATGGATCGGGCGCTCGGTTGGGTGGGTCGCGTGCTAACGCTGCTGCTCGACGCGGTTTTCCTGCCTTTCGAGTGGCTGACCAGCGCGGTCGGCAGCCTGTTTCGGACGCTGGCTCGCGGTCAGCCGCCGATGAAGCGCGCGCAGCGCGAGCGTGTCGGCGTAGGCGTGCGGCTGGTGCTGCTGATACCGATCCTGATCTTCGTGCTGTTCCCGTTCTACTGGATCATCATCACCTCCTTCAAGACCGATCTCCAGATTCAGCAGTACACCTCCATCTACTGGCCCAATCCGTGGACGACCGAGCAGTATCGATCCCTGCTGTTCAACACCCCATTCGTGACGTGGTTCAAAAACACGGTGATCGTGGCGACCATCAGCACCGCCGTGTCGGTGGTGCTGGCAGCGCTGGCAGCTTACGCGCTGGCTCGGCTGAAATTCACCGGCGCAGGGGCGCTGACGACGCTGCTGCTGGTGACCTATCTGCTGCCCAGTTCGCTGCTGTTCATTCCGCTCTACCAGATTTTGACCAATCTCGGCATCATCAACACCTATACCGCGCTGATCGCCACCTATCCGACTTTCCTGATGCCGTTTGCGACGTGGGTGATGCTCGGCTATTACCGCTCGATTCCTGAGGAATTGGAAGACGCCGCCATGATCGACGGCGCCAGCCGCATCGTCGCCTTCTGGCGGATCACGCTGCCGCTGGCGGCTCCGGCGCTGCTCTCGGTGACGCTGTTCGCCTTCACCAATGCGTGGAATGAGTTCCTGTTCGCCTTCGTGTTCATCACCAGCGACAGCCTCAAAACTCTGCCGGTCGGCTTGCAGTTGTTGGTGTTCGGGGACATCTATCCGTGGGGGCAGTTGATGGCGGCGTCGCTGCTGATGGCGATCCCGGTAGTGTGCGTCTACATCTACGCCCAGCGCTTTCTGGTCGAAGGCTTGACCGCTGGCAGCGTCAAGGGCTAATTCCGATCAGCGGCGCATTCCGGCGATAGCATGTGTCGGTAGGCGCGGGTTTGAAACCCGCGCCTACCCTGTTCCCATCCCGCCGATTTTGTAGGGGCGAACACGTGGGTTCGCCCCGCGCTTCCACCCTTCGGCGCGGCGGGTAGCGGCGCACGTGTGCCCCATCGGTCTCCCCCGCCTTTTAACCTTTAACTTTTAACTTCTTACTTTCCACTTTCCTCTCAATCGAAATACGTATCTCCGCCCCACAGCAGCGACTTGGCAACCTGATCATTCAGTTCGACGCCGATGCCGGGGCGCTCGGAAACCGTCATGAACCCGTCGTGGATGAACGGCTTGTCGCCGTCGCACAGATCGCTCCACCACGGGATGTTGAGCGCGTGCAGTTCCAGCAGCAGGAAATTCGGCACTGATACCAATACCTGACACGCCGCCATCATCCCCAGCGGCGACGACACGTTGTGCGGCGCAATCGGGACGTAGTGCGCGTCGGCGATGTCCGCGATCCGCTTGCCCTCGGCGATTCCGCCCGCTTTGGCGAGGTCGGGCATGATCACGTCCACCGCGTTGTTGGCGAACAGTTCCAGAAAATCGTAGCGGGTGTAGTGGTTCTCGCCCGTGCAGATCACGGTGCTGCTGGACGCGCGCACCTGCGCCAGCGCCTTGATGTTCTCGGAGGGCACCGGTTCTTCCAGCCACAGCAGGCGCAGCGGCTCGACCGCCTTCGCCAGCGTGATCGCCGAGGGCAGGTCGAACTGCCCGTGACAGTCAATCGCCAGATCGGTTTCGTAGCCCAGCGCGTCCCGGATGCCCGTGATCAAGCTGATGATGTGGGTCATCTCCTTCGCGCCCACCGTCCAGTTGAAGGCGTCGAGCTTGCCAACTCCGGTGCTGTCCACGTCGAATTTGACCGCGCTGAAGCCCTGCGCCACCACTTCCATTGCTTTTTCGGCGTATGCCTGCGGCTCCTCGACTTCGCCGCCGTGACAGTCGGCGTACAGGCGAATTTGGTCGCGGAACTTGCCGCCCAGCAGCTTGTAGATCGGCACGCCCAGCGCCTTGCCCATGATGTCGTAGAGCGCATTGTCGATCCCGGTGATGGCGAAGATCAGCGGCGGCTTGGTCGATCCGCCGTAGCGCCCGACCCGCCGCAGCTTCTCGTAAATTAGGTTGACGTTGAACGGGTCTTGACCGATCAGATATGGCTTGATCGCCATGATCGCCGATTTCAGTGCGAAGCCGGAGTAGCCCGCGCCGCCGGAGTTGCACTCGCCCGTGCCGACGATCCCCTCGTCGGTGTAGACCCGCACGAACGTCCAGATGCTCCCGCCGCTGTGCATTTCGTTGCGCCCGATCACGCAGGCTTGTACGTCCGTAATTTTCATAATCAAACAGTCCTTTTTCGTTTTTTCCCGCGACCCATCCAGTGTAATCCACCGCCGTCCTTTTCGCCGCCCGGATTGGCTGATGCGGTACGGGCAGACCTGCGTGTCTGCCTGTAATTGGGCGAACACATCGGTTCGCTCCTACGCCGTCTCCGTAGGGGCGCAGCGCGCTGCGCCCCATATGCACCAAAATAAGGAAATGGATGCCGCTTTCCACCCCATCCCCGTGCGAGCAAAAGACGATAGCTACACTCCCCTTCTCGAAATCGGGTAGGGGGCGCGGGTGGGGTCAAAAGCGAAGCAGTATGTAGGGGCGGGTCATAGACCCGCCCCCATGCGGATTACGACTCGGTGATGGTGACGGCGTTGATGCGGTCGCCCTGCCGGATGGCGTTGACCACGTCCATGCTGGCTTGGTTGGCAACCTTGCCGAACACCGCGTGCTTGCCGTTGAGGTGCGGCGTGGGCGTGTGGGTGATGAAGAACTGCGATCCGTTGGTGTTCGCGCCCGCGTTCGCCATGCTCAAGGTGCCGGGGCTGTCGTGGCGCAGACGCAGCGCGCCCGGCTCGTCGTTCCACTTATAGCCGGGTCCGCCGCGCCCGGTTCCGGTCGGATCGCCCCCCTGAATCATGAAGTCGCCGATGACGCGGTGAAAAGTCACCCCATCGTAGAAGCCGTCGCGCGCCAGAAACACGAAGTTGTTCACGGTGATCGGCGCGTCTTTGGCGAACAGATTTACGTCGATCTTGCCTTTCGCCGTGTCGAAGTGCGCGACGTAAGTCTTCTTGGGGTCGATCTGCATCGCCGGGGGGCTGGCGTATTGTTTCGCCATATTGTTTGCTCCATTTGAAAAGTCGGTCTTCGCTATTATAACCCCTCGGCTTCCTCCGCCAGCAAACCTTTATCCAGTCCGTAAATCGTCGGCGATATAATCCCATTAAGGGCACATGATCCGCCAGAGTGTTAAGAGACAGATTCGAGGCTCGTGATATACACTAGAAATATTCTGACGCTTGACCCGGAGGGGGCGTAAAGAATGCCGCGCGTACTGTACATTGAGGACAACAGCGATAACCGAATGCTGGTTCGACGGATATTGATGGCATCGGATTACGAGTTCGATGTTCAGGAAGCGGATACTGCTCACCGGGGAATTGAGATCGCGCTGGCAGCGCCGCCTGACCTGATCCTCATGGACTTGAGTATGCCGGAAATGGACGGCTTGACCGCGACCAAATACATTCGCAGTATGCCTGAACTGAACATGATCCCGATTGTCGCCCTGACCGCCAACGCGATGGACAGCGACCGGGATCGCAGCCTCGAAGCCGGCTGCGACGGATACATTAAAAAACCGATTGACGTGGATAAATTTCCAGACGAAGTCATCACATTCATCAGGAGCAGTAATGAGCGACGTTCAAAACAACAATCAGCGGACGCCGATTGAAGCCGCCGAAGCCCACGTCCTCGTGGTGGAGGACAATGTTCCCAACTTCGTGCTGATTGCGCGAATGCTCGCCTTCATGGGCGTCCAGCGCTGCGAGTGGAAAACCTCGGGCTGGCAGGTCGTCCAATTCGCGGACACGCTGCCGCGCGTCGATTTGATTCTGATGGATATTCGCCTCCCTTACGAGGACGGCTATCAGGCGCTGCAAAAGCTGCGCGCCAATCCCCGCCTGCGTGATACCGTTGTCTGCGCGGTGACTGCTGAAGCCAGCGAAGACCAGATGCGGCGCGCGAAGAAAGCGGGCTTTAACGGGTTCCTCGGCAAACCGCTCGATCCCGATCGGTTTCCCTCTCAAATCCGCCGGTTGTTGAAGGGGGAAGAAGTATGGGAATGGAAGTAGATGACCGACCCGAACGCTTAGTCCTCGCCGAAGCTCAGTACGCAGCCTCCAGCACCATTTACGGATCGAACGATCCGACCGAGATTCTGAATGCAGTGGTCAACTTCGGCGGCAAGCCGTTCGCGGAGGCGCATCTAGGGCTGCTGGACGACGCTGGTCAGGTGGTGAACGTCATCGCCGAGCGCGCCGCCGAGCGGTCTGCGCGCCGTGCAGACCAGCCGACGGTTGGACGAGTACCCCGCCTACGAAACCCTGAGCGCGGTCGAAGTGCTGTACATCGAGGACGTGACCACCGATCCGTTCCTGACCGACACAGAGCGCGAGCGGCTCACGGAGGGTGGGATCGGCGCGATGCTGGTGATTCCGCTGGTGGTGACCCAGCGCTTGAGCGGCGTGATCGGCTTCACCCATCCCGCGCCGGTGACGGTCTCGCCGCTGATGGTGCGCGCCCTGCGCAATCTGGGCGACCAAATCGCGGTGGTGTTCGAAAATCAATCGCTGCTGCGCAGCACCGCCACCACGCTCGACGAAGTGCAAACCCTCTACGACATCAACCGAGCCATGCTCAGCGCGCGCGAGCCATCGGACATTCTGCAAGCGCTCCGGCAGTATCTCGCGCAGGACTCCAGCGCGAGCTTCTACGCGGCGGTCGAGCGCAGCGCCGAGGACAGCCCCGGCAGCTTCGTGGTGCGCTACCGCTCGCTGCCCGACGAGGAGCAAACCATCGACCGGGTGCTGAACGGCACGCCCGACGATCTGTTCGGCAAGGTCGAAAACACCAACATCCTGTTCATCGAGGACATCCAGCAGACGCCGCCCAACCTGAAGCTGTACGAGGCGCTCACCACCGAACCGGCGCACGCCTACATCCTGATCGTGGTGTGCGAGTTCGGCAGGATCGAGGAATTCATCGCGGTTGCCTATGCGCAGCCGCAGGTATTCGACAGCCGCACCCGCCGTCTGTTCAACGCCGTCGCCGATCAAATCGGCGTGGTGCTGCAAAATCAACGGCTGCTGCGCAGCGCGCAGGACAGCACCAGTCAACTGACCCAGCAGGTGCGCGTGCTGCAAGGCTTGAACCGCCTGTCGGCGGGCATCGTCGGGTTCCAGACCGAAAAAGACCTGCTCGATTACGCGGCGGAAAGCATGGTCACGGCGCTGCAAGTGGATCACTGCGGCATTGTGCTGTTCGAGCAGGGCGACGTGCAGGGCACGGTCGTGAGCGAATATCCGGCGCATCAGGCGGTTGGGTCGAAGGTGGAGAACCGCACCAGCGCCATGATGGATCGGCTGCGCGAGAAGCCGGATCAAGCGGTGGTGATCCGCGACATCGGCACCGACCCGCTGATCGAGCTGGAAACGCGCGGCACGCTGCGGCGGATCGGCGTGGAAGCGCTGATGGTGCTGGCGCTCTACGTCGGCGGCGAGGTGATCGGCACGGTCGGCTTGGATTTGTACGACCACCGCTTCCGCTTCTCGCCGGAGGTGATCGAAACCGCGCAGACGATGGTGTCGCAGATCGCCATCGGGCTGCAAAACATTCGGCTGCTGCTGGATGCGCAGCGGCGCGCGGAGCAGCTTCAGCGGGTCACGGCGCTGGGGCAGTCGGTGCAGGGCACGCTCAGCCTGAGTTCGATCCTCAACCTGATGCTCACCGAAAGCAGCCAAATGCTGACCATGGACAGCATGGGCGTCGCCTTCTACGACCCGCGTCAGGCGCAGCTTCGGCTGGTCGGTCAGTACGGCGGCGGCGAGACGACTATCGAGCTTGAAAGCGAAGTCTTCCTCACCATGAGCGGCACCTTTGTCGGACAGGTGTGGGAGACGGGCGAGATGCTCGCTTACGGCGACAGCCACCTCGTCACCGGGATCAGCCGGATGCAGGACTTGAGTATGCGTTCGGTGATGGTCGCGCCGATCCGCGCGCGCGGTCGGCTGACCGGCACGGTGAGCGTCGGCTGCTTCCGCCCCTACAGCTATACCGAAACCGACCGGGCGATCTTCCTGCAAATGGTCAACCAGCTTGCGGTCGCCATCGAAAACGCCGAAGCCTACCGCCAGAGCCAGCGAGTCGCCCAGAACGAGGCGCTGGTCAACGAAATTTCGACCCACTTCCAGCAGCACAGCGAAGTGGACGACATGCTGCGGATCGCCATCACCGAGTTGGGCGAAGCGCTGGGCGCGCGCAAGGGGCGTATTCGGATGAACATAGGCGGAGGCACGGCGTCATGATCGCATTCCTCGACCTGCTGTTCCGCACCGACCATTACCCGGAGCGCGCCGAGAAAGATCAGGCGCGGCTGATTTACGGCTTCACGCTGGTGCTGATGGTGCTGTTCATCCTGTACGCGGCGCTGGTGGTTCAGCGCGACCCGCAGACCACCCTGTTCCAGCGCGCGGCGAAGGACGTGGGCGCGCTGCTGCCCATCGTCAGTACGCTGGTGATCGGCGCGCTGACGCTGCTGCTCACCCGCATCGGGCGGGCGGACATCAGCGCGGTCGGGCCGGTGGTGATGTGGTATCTGAGCGGCGTGCTGCTGGGTCTGCAAGGGCAGTTCGTGCTGAGCGATGCCGGCTCCTCGCTGATGCTGCTGATCATCCTCTCGGCGGTGTTCCTGCGGCGGCGCGGGTTGATCATCGGCACGGTGATCGCGCTGGTCACGCTGGGCTTCGCGCTGGTGAACTACAAAGTGGGGCTGTTCGGTATCGGCGCGTACCGGAACGCGGTGGTCGGCTTGACCTTCCAGTTGGTCGCTACCGCCGCGTTGACCCTGCTGTTCCTGCGCAGCACGCGGCTGGATCAGATGGACAGCGAAAGCCGTCTCGGCGAGGAACGCCTGAGACTGGCGAGCGTGACCACCCAGATCACGCAGCGCATTTCGCGCCGCGCCGCGCTCGCCGACCTGCTGAGCAGCGCAGTCGATGAAATCCGCGACAGCTACACCAACGTCTAT
This sequence comes from uncultured Chloroflexia bacterium, assembly GCA_963814185.1. GTDB lineage: Bacteria > Chloroflexota > Anaerolineae > Aggregatilineales > Phototrophicaceae > Flexifilum. The sequence continues at coordinate 93,398 of CAWFCF010000012.1, forward strand.
CACGTGCAGATTTTCCTGCTCAACGAGCCGGGCAGCGAGGCGGCGCTCGCCGCCAGCACCGGCGAGGTGGGGCGGACGCTGCTGGAGCGCCGCCACAGCCTGACGGTGGGCAGCCAGAGCGTGATCGGGCAGGTCACGCAGGTGGGGCAGATCATCGTCGCCCGCGCCGGAGCGCCGGAAGGCGTTCACCGCCGCAACGAATTTCTGCCGGATACGGTCACGGAAGCCGCCTTCCCGCTCAAGATCGGCTCAGCCGTGATCGGCGCGCTCGACCTGCAAAGCCGGAACGCGCAGGCATTCAATGCCAGCGAGCTGCCGATCTTTCAATCGCTGGCGGACAGTATCGCGCTCGCCATCGACAACGCCCGCCTGTTCGATCAGGCGGAGCGCCGGGTTCAGGAAAACCAGCGCTTGGTCGAGCAGATGCGCGGTGTGGTGCGCGAAGTCGAGCGCCTGAACCGCCAATTGACGGCGCAGGCGTGGACCGAATACATCGAAACCAAAGGCGGTCAGATGAGCGCCGACGTGGATTTCGCCAGCAACGTCATTCACGAGAACCCGGACTGGACGCCCTCGCTGAGCGAAGCGGCTCAGTCCAATCAATTGGTGCAGAAGCCGACCCGCGACGGCGTGATCGTCAGCGTGCCGCTGCACGTGCGCAATCTGGTGATCGGCGCGATGGAGTTTGAGGTCGCCAGCGGCGAACTTCCGCCCGAAGATGTCGATCTGGTGCTGGCGGTTGCCGACCGCTTCGGGCTGGCGGTCGAAAGCGCCCGGCTCTACGAAGAAAGCCGCCGGGTCGCTCAGCGCGAGACCACCCTCAACGAGATCGGCAGCCGCTTGCAGCGCAGCAACAGCATCGACGCGGTGCTGGCGGAAGCGGCGCGCGGGCTGCAAGCCTCGCTGGGCGCCAACCGAGTCGCCATCCGGCTCGGTCCGCCGCCGCGCGTGAACGGAGGGAACTCATGACCAGCACCGACGAACTGAGTATTCTGCGCCAGCGCTATACCCGCGTGCTGGCGATTGCTTCGATAATACTGGGGGTTATCGGTCTGCTTTCGGCGCTGCTGGGCAACGTGAACGCGCGCCCGGTTTTGTCGCTGATCGGGTTCATTCTGGTCAGTGGATTGTGGCTGGCGCTGGTCAACAGCGAGCGCTGGCAGATCGCTTCCTACGGCGTCCTGATCACGTTTGCAGTGGCGGCGCTGCTGGTGCCGCTGGACAACCTGCTGATGATAGGGCTGCTGGCGCTGGTCACAGCGGCGGCGATTGCCAGCGCGCGGATTTACGTGGCGGTCAACGTGCTGGTGATCGGCAAGGTCGCGTTCGAGGCGATCCGCCGGGTGCTGGAGACGCCGGGGATGCTTCCAGCCGACATCTACAACATCATTCTGATGCTGATCGCGCTGACCTTCGTCAGCATCGTGATGCGCTACTTTATCAACGGCGGGCAGCGGGCAGTCATCCGGTCGCGCAGCACCGCCGCTCTGCTGCAAGCCACATCCGAAGTGGGGCAGTCGCTTTCCCAAATCCTCGACCTGAACGATCTGCTGGAACGCGCCGTCCACCTGATCAGCACCCGCTTCCAGCATTACCACGTGCAGATTTTTCTGGTGAGCGACGCGCGCGATCAAGTGGTGCTGGTCGCCAGCACCGGCGAAGTCGGCAAGCGCTTGCTGGAGCGCGGGCATCAGCTTTCGGTGGGGTCGCAAAGCGTGATCGGGCAGGTGGTGCTGCGCAGCGCTCCGGTGCTGGTCAGCGACACCAAGCGCGACCCGATATACTACCAGAACGATCTGCTGCTCAATACCCGCTCGGAAATGGCGCTGCCCATCCGCGACGGCAGTCAGACCATCGGCGCGCTGGACATCCAGAGCGTCTACGCCCATGCCTTCGATCAGATCGACCTGCAAGCGCTGCAAGTGGTGGCAGACTTGCTGGCGACCGCGATCCGCAACGCGCGCCTGTTCAAGCAGCAGGCGGAAACCGTGCAGGAGAATCAACGGCTGCTGCAAGACTCGGAAACCAACCTGCTTGAAATCCAGCGCTTGAACCAGCAGCTCACCCGCGTCGCGTGGCAGAACTATCACACCGACGCGCAGGCGGTCACCGGAGTCACGCTGGAGCGCGACCGCCTGCTCAGCGCTGACGATTGGTCGGAACCGCTGCGGCGCGCCGGGCAGGAAGGACAGATGATCGAGTCGGAAGGCAAGACCGTCGCCGTCCCGGTGATCCTGCGCGGCGAGGTGATCGGCGCGATTGAAGTGGATGCCGGAACCGAAAACAGCGCCGAAACCGCCGAAATGGTGCAGGCGGTGGCGCAGCGCCTCGCGCTCAGCCTCGAAAACGCGCGTCTGTACGAAGCGACCCTTCAAGCGGCAGCGCAGGAGCAGCGCATCAACGACATTGCCGCCCGCTTCCAATCGGTGGCGACGGTGGACGAACTGCTGCGTATCACGCTGGCGGAACTGAGCGAAACTCTCGGCGCAGAAACCGGCTCGGTTCGGCTGGGGCGCGTCGAGCAGAACGGGAGTGTCCATCATGATTAACCCGCGCCGCCTGCTGACCCTGCGCTACCCCTACGTCAACCCGACCCTGCGCCAGCGGGCGCAGGGCTTGGTGCTGATGATCTGGGCGGCGATTGCGGTCATCCTGCTGCTGATCGGCACGCGCGCCCTGCTTTCGGTGCTGGACATCGACCGCTCGACCGTCGTCGTGCCACCGGAACTGGTGATCGCCACGCTGGTGCTGCTGGCGACTTATGTGCTGATCCAGCGCGGCAGGCTGGATGCGGCGATCTGGCTGTTCCTCGGCTTGATGCTGGTGCCGTTCGTGGTGGCGACCGCCATCGCCGTCGATCCGGCGGCTCCGGTGGTGCTGATCCTGCCGCTGGTGGCGGGCGGTCTGCTGCTCAACCGGCGCAGCTTGGTGGCGATTTTGGTCATCTTCGCGCTGACGCTGCTGCTGCGCGCCGTCAACCAGAGCGCAACCACCGACCCGATCAGCTACGTCCCGGCGGACAACACCGCCTCTGATTTGATCAACTACGGCTTGATCCTCGGCTTGTCGGCGGGCTTCCTGCTGGTATTCAGCGGCAGCATCGACCGGATCGTGGCGCTGTCCTTCACCGACATCGAGCAGTTGAAGGCGATGGGCAAATTCACGCTGCGGCTCGACCAGAAGGCGGACGAAAGCGCGATCCTCGCGCGGCTGCTGGAAGTGATCGAGCGCGACCTCGGCTTCGATCTGGCGCAGGTCTACCGGAGTGACAGCGAAGGCAAATACACCCGCCGTCTGCGGCTCGGTCTGGCGCAGCTTGAAACCGGGACGCGCACCGCCCTGCGCGCCGGAGATGAAGCCGTATTCGCCGAAGCGATTGCCACCCGCGCGCCGATCCGCGTCGCCGCCCACGATCCGCTGCCTCACAGCGAGCATCTGGTGCCGCCCGCGCGTCAAAGCGTCACGCTGGCGCTGGCGAGCGGCGATCAGGTGTTCGGCGTACTGGACGTGCAGAGCGAGCATCCCGAAATGTTTTCCGACAATATGATCGAGGGGCTGCAAAGTCTGGCGGTGCAGGTCGCGCGGGAACTGTCACAGGCGCGGCAGATCGACGAACTGGAGCGCAGCGTGCGCGATCAGGAAGGCATCATCACCCGCTTCCTGAACCAGATGTCCGAGCTTCAGCAGCGCTCGCAGAGCGTGTCGTCCGAGGGCTGGTCGCGCTACCTACAGGGGCGCGGCGGCTTCGGCTTCGACTATGATCGCGGCAGTGTGGTCGCATCCCGCGACCTGCCCGATCCGGTCCGCGAGGCGATTGAGCGCGGCGAGATCGCGGTCGAGCCGCAGGACGGCAGCCAGACCGTCAGCGTGCCCATCACCCTGCGCGATCAAGTGCTGGGGGCGCTCACCTTCACGGTTCCGGGGAATCGCCCGATCAACGAGCGGCAGATCGACATGCTGCGGACGGTTTCCAACCGCCTCGGCGTGGCGCTGGAAAGCAACCGCCTGCTCGAACAGACCCAGACGCAGGCGCAGCGCGAGCGCAAAGCCAGCGAGATCGGCGGCGTGCTGCTGAGCGTCACCGACATCGACGCGGTGCTGGATTTGGCGGCGGAGAACTTCAACGAGGCGCTGGGCGCGGTGCATACGCGGGTGGTTCTGGAGCCGGGCATCCTGACCGGAGAGGAGGCACGCCGATGAACAGTCGCCTAAGCGCACTGCACCCGCTCTCGTGGTCGATGTGGGTCAAGTACATGGTGGGGATTGCGGTGGGCGCGCTGCTGTTCGGCGTGCCTGCCTACTTCTTCGTACACGCCGGGGTGAACGACATCACGGTACAGAACGCGCAGGCATTCGTCACCCAGATCGGCGTCAAGCAGGCGTCGGCGGTGGACAGCGCGCTGTTCGAGGCGCGCAGCAGCTTCAACACCTTCACGCAGGATACCAGCTACCAGCAGTTGTTGATCGGCTTCCTGCTTCGCGGCGTCCGTACCGATGCCGAAACCTACATCCCCCGCGCCACCGCTAACCAGATCGCGGACTTGTTCCACCGCAGCCTGCTCAACCCGGCGGCGGCGACCTATGACCGGGTGCGCCTGCTCGACCGCAGCGGGCAGCGGGTGGTCGATACCACCGTTTCCAATACCGACATCACCTCGGTGGACGAATCCCAGTCCGCCGCTTACCGCGCCATCCAGAGCGCGCAGCTTCAGTCGGGGTCGAATACGCTCGCCGTGTCTCAAGGCAGCAGCGCCCCGGTGGTCGAACTGATCAACACGATTTTCTGGCGTGACGGCACGCCGATTGGCTACGTGGTGGTGACGCTGAACAACGCGCGCATCTTCACCAGCAATCTGCGGTTGGAAGATACGGCGGAGAATTTCTCGACCTACAGCTTCCTGATGACCTCGCAGAACATTCTGATGGCGCCGTCACCCGTCGGCGAGCGCGCCGCCAGCGCCGAACCTGCGACGGCGGTCTCCCGCGCGCTGAGCGGACAGAGCGGCGCTGCCAGCTACATCGGCGACGACGGCGCGCAGTACATCGGCTACTCCACCGTGATCACCGGGACGCCGCTCGTGCTGATCGCGCAGGCGCCCATCGAGGCGGTCTACACCCGCGCGCAGAGCTTCTTTGAGGTGCAGGTGTTCGTCGTGGGCGCCGGCATTGTGGTGATGTTGGTGCTGCTGGGGCTGACCTTCAACCAGCTCACCGTGCCGCCGCTCAACCGCCTGCGCCGCGCGACTCAGGCGCTCTCCGACGGCGACTTCGACGTTCCGGTGCCGGATGCCCGGCGCGGTGACGAGATCGGGCTGCTGGCGTCCTCGTTCGTGACCATGCGCGAGCAGGTGCATTCGCTGGTGGAAGACCTCGAAAACCGGGTCGCCGCCCGCACCCGCGACATCGTCGCCACGCAGGACATCAGCCGATTCGCCGCCAACCAGCGCGACTTGCATACCCTGATGGATCGGGTGGTGGATTTGATCGTCGAGCGCTTCCCGAACATCTATCACGCGCAAATCTTCCTGCTGGACGACGATCACCACGACGCGGTGCTGCGCGCCAGCACCGGCGACGCCGGAAAACAGTTGCTCAGCCGAGGACATCGGCTCGGCATCGGCAGCCTGAGCGTGATCGGGCAGGTCACGCAGATGGGGCGGCTGATGGTCGCGCGCGACGCTTCCGTCAGCCAGATTCACCGCCGCAACGAGTTCCTGCCGGAAACCCGCGCCGAACTCGCCATTCCGCTGCGGGTGGGCGAAACCGTGATCGGCGCGCTGGACGTGCAGAGCAAAATCCGCGACGCCTTCGACGAAGACCAGATCGGTGTGCTGCAAACGATGGCGGATCAGATCGCGGTCGCGCTGGAAAACGCGCGGCTGTACGAGGAATTGGTCAAGCGGGTCGCGGAAGTCGAGGCGAGCAACCGCGAGGCGACCCGGCGAGTGTGGCAGGAGTTCTTCCGCGATCAGCGCATGGGCGAGGTGGTGCGCGAGGCGGGTTATGCCACCGCTGATGACGCATCCGACCTGCGCCGCCGGGCGCTGACCAGCGGCGAACCCGTCATCGGGGAGGTGACCGATCGCCAAACCGTGCCGATTGCCATCCCGGTGCAGCTTCGCGGGCAGGTGTTGGGCGCGGTCGAATGGGAAATCCCAGCGCAGTTCCTGTCCGAAGACAAGCTGGAACTGGCGAAGGAACTGGCGAATCGTCTGGCGCTCAGCCTCGACAACGCGCGCTTGTTCCAAGAGAGCCAGCGCGCCACCGAGCGCGAGCGCTTGGTCAACAGCATCGCCGCCAAACTGACGGCGCAAACTACTATCAACGATATTTTGCAGACGGCGGTGCGCGAGGTTGGGCAAGCGCTGCGCTCGCCTCAGGTGAGCATTCGCCTGAGCAGCGCGACGACCGATAACGGAAATGGCAACCACCCACCTAGTTAGCGATGGCGAGAACCATGATCAAACAGAGCAGACAGAAAACAGGCGCTCGCAGCATGTACACCCGGATCATGCGGGTCATTGTCCCCATGATCATGGGGACCTTTTTGATCATCGGGTTGGTGCTGCTGTTTGGCATCCGCGCCAGCGCGCAGCAAACGCTGGCGCAGAGCCATCGCAACGCGGTCGATCAATTCGCCGGACAGGTTTATAACCAAGTTGATTACTCTGTCGGCGACCTGATTGCGCTCGCAGGCGGGCGCCACGCCACCGACTTCGCCCGCAACACGCTGATCAACCTCTCCAGCGCGAGCATCCATGATTCGCAAACGCAGTTGCTGGGGGATTTCAGCAATCTGCTCGAACAGTATCCCAATTATCTGGCGATCCGCTACGTCACTTTCAACGGGTCGGTCTGGTCGGAGGCGACCGATTACGACGGAACCATGCCCGCCGCCAACTCTGGCGTGACGCTGACCACCTTCGCGGGTGATCCGGGGCTGCTGGCTGCGCTGGCGACTGCGCCCGGACAGGTGTTGGTCACTGGAATCAATTTCCGACCCATGAGTAATGCCTCCGCGCTGACTCAGCCTTTCCTGCGGCTCTGGACGCCAGTCGCGTCCGACAGCAGCCTCAACAACAGCATCGCCGGAGCCATTCAGCTTGACGTGCAGGTCGCGTCCGTTCTGAAATACGTGCAGTCGGTGGCGAACACGCTGGCAGCGTCTCAAAATGGGCGGCGGGTGATGGTGGCTGATCCTACCGGGCGCGTCCTCTACGACACCGCGCAGCCCGATTTTGACTATCTTGGCGCGATGGAGCAGGATCAAGCCCCCACGCTGAGCGGTCTATACCCGAACGTGGCGGCGCTTCAGCCGAATGCCGATCCAGTCATCGCGCAGAGCAGTGGCGGCAGCGTCTTTTCCACCACGCCGATTAATCTGGCGGGGGTCACTTGGACGGCGGTGCTGATCGACGATGAAATCGCGCTGGCGAGCGGCAGCAATGCGCTGGCGTTTATCGCGCTGGTGGCAAGTCTGCTGGTCGGCGTGCTGATCTGCTGGCTCACCGGGATGCTGCTGCGGCGCACGCTGCGCCCGGTGCAGCGCGCGCAAACGCTGGTCGGCGATTGGTCGGCGGGGCACAGCCCGGAGTTGGTCGCGGAAAGTGACGACGAAATCGGGCAGTTGATGACCGCCTTTCAGGATATGGCGGCGCGCGTGCAGACGCTCCAGACCGAACTGGAAGCTCAGCAGGAACGCCACACCCGCAATCTGGACATCACCGCGCGCGTGAGCCGCGAAACCGCGACCCTCTACGACATGGACGAGCTGCTCAACCGCGCCATCAACCTGATCTGCGACGAATTCGGCTTTTATCACGCGCAGGTGTTCATGATCGACGACGTAGGCGCGAACGCGGCGCTGGTCTACAGTCACGGCGCGGTCGGCGAGCAGTTGCTGCAAATGGGGCACAAAATCCCGGTCGGCTCGGAGTCGGTGATCGGCACCGTGACCCGAACCGGCAAGCCGCTGGTGGTCAACGACACCGCCAGCGAAACTGGCGTGCCGCATCGGGCGAATCCGCTGCTGCCGCAGACCCGTGCGGAAATGGCGCTGCCGCTTCAGGTGGGCGACCGCATCCTCGGCGCGCTGGACGTGCAAAGCACCGAGCCGAACGCCTTCCAGACGGACGACGCCCGCACCTTCCAGATTCTCGCGGACGAGATCGCCATCGCGCTGCAAAACGCGCGCCTGCTGATTCAGTCGGAGCAGCGCGTCACCCAGATCGACGCGCTCAACCGCCAGCTTACCCGCACGGCATGGGAAGAAACCAGCCGCCGCAGCGGTCTGGAAACCGTCTACCGCTACGACCTGCTCAATCTGGAGCGCGAGGAGCCGACCGAAAAACCCTCGTTTACCTTGCCGATCCAGATTCGCGGCGAAACGGTGGGCGAGATCGGCGCGACATCGCCGGAAGGCGAGTTCTTCAGCGAAGGCGACCACGCCATTATGCGCGCCGTCGCCGACCGCGTGGCGATTGCGATTGAAAATGCGCGCCTGTTCGAGGAGACTCAGAACAGCCTCGCGGAAACCTTCACGCTCTATCAACTGAGCCGCTACCTCAACGAAGCCGATACGCTGGAAGACATCTTGCAGGCGATCATCGTCTCGGTGATGCCGGATGCGTCCAGCGGGCAGATCGGCGTGTTCCGCGAGTACGCCGACGAGGGCACGCCCAGTCTGGTCGAAATCACGGTCGATTGGTCGCGGGAGCAGCAGTCCTCGTCGCTGTTGCTAGTGGGGCGTCAGCTTCATTGCGCCGACCACGCGCTGCTGCGCGAAATGCAGCCGAGCCGGGTTTCGCTGGTCACCAACATGGCGCGCGATAACCGGCTGGACGACACCCTGCGCGAGATCGGCGCGGGCGCCCGCGCGATGGTCTTGATCCCCTTCAGCGTGCGCGGTCTGTGGCGCGGCGTGGTGATGATCGAATTCCCGGCTGCGCGCGAGTTCACCGAGCGCGAGGGACGCATCTACGGCGCGCTGATCGGTCAAGCGGGGATCGCCATCGACAACCGTATGCTGCTGCGCCAGAACGAAGTGGCGCTGGCGGAAATCGAGCGGCTGTACGCCGCCAGCCGCATCATCAACATGGCGCACAATATGTCCGACTTGGTGCGCGCCGCGCTCCACAGCAGCGGCGAAGCCTCGTTGGATTTCGAACTGGGTCTGTTTGAAGGCGAAATCGACGAAACCGGCTGGTCTACCCGCGTGCGAATCGTCGCGCGCTCGGAGGACGGCGAAGTCCACACGGCGGATCAGGTGATCCCGTTCGTCGCCGAGCCGGAATCGCCGCTGCGCCGCCGCGAGCCGAGCATCATCCGCATCGACACGCCCGACGCGCCCGGCGCTGTCAACGTGATCGACTACATGCGCGCGCGCGGCTTGCGGTTGGTGGTGACGCTGCCGTTGTTCAGCGGCAGCCAGCCGATAGCGATCTTCAACGTGACCAGCCGCGAAGTGAACGACCTTTCCGCCGAAGACTACGACGTGTTCCGCGCGCTCACCGGGCAAATGAGCGTAGTGCTGCAAAACCGCCGCCTGCTCGAACAAACCGAAGTCGCGCTGGACGAAACTCAGCGTTTGTACGCCGCCAGCCGCTCGATTGCCGCCGCCGCCGACTCAAGCGAGGTCTACCAAGCCGCTGCCGTGCATCTGGCGACTGCCAGCACCAGCGTTCACCGCGTGTCGGTGCTGCTGGCGCAGCCCTCGCCCTCGCCTGATGCGCCCTACGTCGAGTACGTCCACGTCTGGACCCGCAACCCGGAGGCGGCTTCCGACCTGCGTGAGGGCGTGCGCGTCCCGCGCGACCTGATCGCCTTCCCGCAGATTCTCCCCAGCGGCACCGCGCTGATCAGCGACGTGAAAGAGGACATGAGCGATTGGAGCGCGCTGCAAGCCCTGCTGGAACGCGGCGGCAGCGCCAGCGCCGCCATCGGCACCATCCGCTCGCGCCAGCGCTGGTACGGCGTGGTGATCTGCGAAAGCCCGCAGCCCAACGGCTTCAACGAGAGCTACGTCAACTTCATGCGCGCCATCGCGGATCAGGTGGCTATCGCAGTGGAAAGCCTGTTCTCCTTCGAAGAAGCGCAGATGCAGGCGCAGCGAGCGCTGGCGCTCGCAGAAGCAGGTCAGCTTGCCAGCCGCATGAGCCGCGAATTCGCCCGCAGCCTCGACGAAGTGTTCACCCGCGTCGCTCAGCCTGCCAACTATGATCGCTGGATGCTGGCGCTGCGGGATGAATCCGGCGAGCGGCTGGAGACGGTGGTCGAGCATATGCCGGATGAAGTGACCGACGCCTATGCCCAGTCCGCCTACTTCGATCTCACCTCCAACAGCACGCCGGTCGTGCAGACCTATCTTTCGCAGCGAACCATCCTGCTGAACGCGCCCACCCACTATCCCGGCTACGATCAACTACCGCCGGAACAGCAGAGCGCGCTCGGCAAATCGGTGCTGACTCCGGTTCGCTTGGGCGGTGAGGTGATCGGCGTGCTGCTGGTGGGCAGGTCGCCGCGCGCCGCCGACCTCGACGACAGCGACGAACAGTTGGTCAGCACGCTGGCGGCGCAGGTCGCCATCGCGGTGGAAAACCAGCGCTTGCTGCGCGCGGCAGAAAGCGAGCGCGAGCGCCTGAGTTCGGTTCTGGCATCGCTGCCCGCTGGCGTGCTGGTGCTCGACCCGATCACCTACAAGCCCGTCCAGTACAACAAGCAGGTCGAGCAGTTGCTCGGTCGCTTGGTGACGCCGGATCAAGCCTTCACCGCCGAGACCTATCACATCTATCGCAGCGGCACCAATATGCTGTATCAAGACGAAGCCCTGCCGACCTCAGCGGTGCAGGAAACCAAAGAGTTGGTCGCCAGCGATGACGTTGCCATCAGGCTGGACGACGGTGCTGAAGTTGACCTGCTGATGAACGCCGTCCCTATCCTCAACGAGAACGGCGAGATCAGCGCGATTGTCGCGGCGTTTCAGGACATCAGCGCGCTGCGAAACCTCGAACGCACGCTGGAAACCAACCTGCGCGAGACCGTGACCCTCTACGAAACCACCCGCGCGCTCGCCGAAGCCGAAGAAGTGGAACTCGGTGCTGGATCAAGTGCTGGCGCAGCTTGCCATGCAGGAAGTCAGCGACGCCTACGTGCTGCTGCAAGATGACACCGGCATCCACATCGGGCGTTCCATGAACGGCGCGTCCGGGGACTGGGCGCTGCCCGGCGACCTGATCGATCCGCAGGAAGCCTGCTACCTGCCCGACGTGATTTTGGAATCCGACCTGAGCAACTCGGTGCGGACGGCGCTGCTGGAAGCGGGCATCGGGGCGCTGGCATCGCTGCCGCTGCGCGCCCGCTCGCGGCGGGATGCGCCGCTCGGCTGGCTGGTCATGATCTACGATCAGGCGCAGAACTTCACGGCGGAGCGCGAGCAGTTCCTCAGCACGCTCGCCGATAACGCGGCGGTCGCGCTGGACAACCGCTATCTGCTTCAGCGCACCGAAACCGCACTGCAAGAGACGGCGGCGCTCTACGGCGCGACCACCAGCCTCAGCCGCGCGCGCACGCAGGACGAAATCGCCAACGCCATTCAAAGCTCGTTTGAAATTCTCACGCCGAATATGTCCGCCGCCTATCTCACGGTGGACGATCAACTGATCGAGTTGTTCAACCTCAGCCTTGACACCGCGCCGCTCGATTTCCGCAGCCTGATCGAGACCCACGACCTGCTCGACGGCGAGAGCCTGTTCATCGACGACCTGCGCGCGATCAGCCGCACGACCGCGCTGGAACGCGACCTGCTGGCGTTTGGCAACCTGCGCGGCTTCGCGCTGGTGCCGCTGCGCTCGCAGGAACAGCCGGTCGGCTGCATGATCGTCGCCTATCACCAACCGCGCGCGTTCTCCGGCAGCGACACCCGCTACCTGAACTCGATTGCCGACGGCGCGTCGGTGGTGGTGGACAACTATCTGCTGCTCGATCAAATCCAGAGTTCGCTGGAAGAAACCAGCATCCTGTATCAGGCGAGCCGCGCCCTCAGCGACGCCTCGACCCCTAGCGAAATCCTCGAAGTACTTGCCAGCCACCTGACCAACCGCCCGATCTCGCAGGTGTTCATCGCCCTGCTTTCGACCGAGACTTGGAATCACCCGAAGGCGATGGCACAGGTGGTAGCGACGTGGCATCCCGAAGATGACGCCGGGATCGACCTTGCCGGGATCAGCTTGGTCGCCGAGCAGTATCCGGCGTGGCGCTTGCTGGCGTCGCCCTCGGTGCTGACGATTGACGACGTGAGCGAGTCGGAAGAACTGGACATGATGGAGCGCATCGGCGTGGAAAGCCTCGAATTGCGCTCGCTGAGCATCTTACCGCTGCGTATCGCCGGGCGCGCCATCGGCGCGATGGTGCTGGGCGGGCGCGAACCCTATCACCACACCGAGCGCGATCAGCGTATCTACCGCTCATTGGCGGAACAAGCCTCGCTGCGTCTGGAAGCGACCCGCCTGCTCACCCAGACCGAACGCCGCGCTCGCCAGCTCACCACCTCGGCGGAAGTGAGCCAGATCGCCAGTTCCATTCTCGACCTGAACGACCTGATGCCGCGCATCGTGGACTTGATCCATGAACTCGTTCGGCTACGATCACGTGCAAATCTTCCTGATGGACGAGAACGACCAGTTCGCGGAACTGCGCGCCAGCACGGGCGACCCCGGACGGCAGTTGTTGGAAATCCGCCACAAGCTGCAAAAAGGCTCCGCCAGCGTGATCGGCACGGTCACGGCGACCGGAGAGTCGACCATCGCGTCGGACACCGCCGACGCCCGTGTGATCCACCGCCCCAACCCCTACCTGCCCAATACCCGCTCGGAAGCGGCGATCCCGCTCAAGCTGAAGGGGCGGGTGGTCGGCGCGCTCGACGTGCAGTCCAACCAGCCCAACGCCTTCGACGACGACGACGTTCAGGTGTTGACCACGCTGGCGGCGCAGATTTCGGTCGCCATCGACAACGCGCAATTGTTCGAGCAAGCCCGCCAGCGCGCGACCGAAATGAGCTTCCTGTTCGACGTGACCACGGCGGCTGCCTCTGCCGAGACCCTGCAAGGCGCGATCCAGAACGTCGCCGACGAACTACTGCGCTCGCTGGACGGTCTTTCGGTGAGCATCTATCTGCCGCAGGTGTTCGTGGACTCGGCTGAGAACGAGTTCATCATGCTGGAGCCGGTAGCGCTGGCAGGGTCGGATCAGCCGCTCTCGGAACTCTCAGAAGTGCGGCTGGACGCCGAGAACAACCTGCTCGCCGGAGCCGGGCGCTCCCGCCGCTCGGTGATCATCGACAACATTCACACCAAGCCGGACTATCTGTCGGTCGTGGACGGCGCGCGCTCGGCGATCATCGTTCCGCTGACCACCGGCGCGCAGCTCGTCGGCTTGATCGCGCTGGAAAGCGGCGAAGTCTCCGCCTACAGCGACGACACCCTGCGCCTGCTGCTCACGCTTTCCGGCACGCTGTCCGCCATCATCCAGAACCAGCAGTTGCTCGAACAGGTGCAGGAGACCAACGAGCAGTTGCGTGAGCTTGACCGCCTCAAGAGCGACTTCCTCGCCAACATGAGCCACGAACTGCGAACGCCGCTCAACTCGATCATCGGCTTCAGCCGCGTGATTCTCAAAGGCATCGACGGGCCGCTGACCGAAATGCAGGAGCAAGACCTCAGCACCATCTACAACAGCGGTCAGCATTTGCTCAACCTGATCAACGACATTCTGGATCAGGCGAAGATCGCCGCCGGGAAGATGGACTTGCAGTTCGACTACTTCGAGATGAAGAACGTGATCGACGGCGTGCGCTCGATTGGCATCGGTCTGGTCAAGGACAAGCCGATTGACATCTTCGTGGATGTCGCGCCCGGACTGCCCAAAGCCTATGGCGACGAGTTCCGCACCCGTCAGGTGTTGATCAACCTGATCTCGAACGCGGCGAAGTTCACGCGCGAAGGCTCGATCACCATTGGCACCTACCCGGTGCTCGACGAGGAAAGCGGCTTGATGATGATCCGCACCGACGTGACCGATACCGGCATCGGCATCGCCGAAAAAGATATGTCGCTGCTGTTCGAAGCCTTCCGTCAGGTGGATTCGTCGCTGACCCGCACGCAGGGCGGCACCGGATTGGGCTTGCCGATTTCCAAGTCGCTGGTGGAAATGCAGGGCGGCAAGATGCTGGTGTCCTCGCGCGCGAACGTCGGCTCGACCTTCTCGGTGCTGATGCCGCTTGAGCCGCTGGTGCCGACCGAAGAAAAGCCCAAGAAGAAAACCGATCAACTGCCTCAGACCAATAACCTCAAGCCCGTCACCGGTTCGCTGAAGCCAGCCAGCAGCAACGGGAAGTCGGAAGCGCCGGAACCCGAACCGCCGCCGTACATGCATACCAAGCGGCAGATTTTGCTGATCGAGGACAACCCCGACATGGTCGATCAATATCGGCGGGCGCTCCAGCGCGAGGGCTTCGACATCTTCACCGCGTCGATTCCGCTGGAAGCCGAAGCGATGGCGAGCGGCTTGCACCCCACCATTGTGATCATGGACGTGAATTTCTCCGGAGGGCAGGGCTGGGAAATCCTCGGCAAGCTGAAAGCCCGCGACGATACTTTCGACATCCCGGTGATCGTGGTGACGCTCAGCAGCGAGCGCGAACGCGCCTGCGACCTGGGCGCCTTCCGCTTCATTCAGCGCCCGTTCACGCCCGACGAGTTGGTCGCGGCGGTGCAGGATGCCGAGCGCGAAAGCCGCATCAGCCGCATCCTGATCATCGACGATCAGGCGGAGAGCGTGCGGCTGCTCAAGCAGGTGTTGGACGAAAACGGGCAGTTCCGGGTGTTCAGCGCACCCAATGGCGCGGAAGGCATCGCGCTGGTGGCGCGCCGCCGCCCGAACCTCGTGATCCTCGACCTGCGAATGCCGGAAATGGACGGTTTTCAGGTGGTTCAGGAGTTGCGCGACAACCCGGAGACCGCTACCATTCCTATTCTCGTCGTCACCGGGGATTCGCTGAGCAGCGAGGAGCGTGCCCAGTTGAATAATTTATCGGTGCTGCCAAAATCCGAGATTACTGCCGAACAGTATCGGCAGTTTGTAGACGGCGTCAGGACCTACCTGAACGGAGATTAGTGTTGTCAGTGTCCCTCGAAGCAAAGCATATCGAGCTGGAATGCATTAACTGCCGGACACGCATCCCGCTCGACAAGAACGTAGATGGGTGTCCGGCTTGTGGGGAAAACATCCTCGAAGCTCGGTACGAACTCAGCAAAATCAACGTGAAAGAATGGCTACGGGCGCTCAAGCAGCGCCCGGAAGGACTCTGGCGCTATGCCGAAGTCCTGCCCATCTACAACTTGGAGAATATCGTCAGCCTCGGCGAAGGCGGCACGCCGCTGATCAAGTCGCGGGCGCTGGCGTCGATGCTCGGCTTGAAAAACCTGTACATCAAGGACGAGCGGCAGGGACCCACCGCCAGCTTCAAAGACCGTCAGGCGACGGTAGCGATCTCGGCGCTCAAGGAAATGGGTGTTGATGCGATTGTGGTTGCCAGCACCGGCAACGTCGCCATCGCCTACGCCGCCTACTGCGCCCGCGCGGGAATCAAGCTGTGGGCGTTCTTTCCCAGCCTGACGCCCGGCGACAAAATGCGCGAGGCGGCGCTCTACGGCACCGAAGTCATCAAAATCACCGGGACTTACGACCAGACCAAAGAACTGGCGGCGCGCTTCGCCAAGCGGCAGGGCATTTTCCTCGACCGGGGGATCAAGAGCGTGGCGGCGATTGAAGCCATGAAGTCGATGGCATACGAAATCGCCGAGCAGTTGGGCTACGCACTCAACGATGGGGCGCGCTGGCGCTCGCCGGACTGGTTCATTCAGGGCGTCAGCGGCGGCATGGGACCGATCGGTGTGGGCAAGGGTTTCCGCGAGATGTACGACTTCGGTCTGGTGGATAAGATGCCCTCGCTCGGCTTGGTGCAGTCCACCGGGTGCGCGCCGATGGTCGAAGCCTTCCAGCGCGGTCAGCGGATCGCCACACCCATCGAGAATCCGGCGACCTTGATTGCAACGCTGGCGACCGGAAATCCCGGTCGCGCTTACGAACTGCTCTACGATTACGTGCAGGAGCATGGCGGCAGCTTCGCCTCCGCCACCGACGAAGAAGCCTTCAACGCCATTCGCATCCTCGCCCGCAGCGACGGCATCTCGGTTGAACCCGCGACCGGCGTGGCTTTCGCCGGGCTGTTCAAGATGGTGCGCGAGGGCGTGATCAAGCCGGACGATGTGGTGGTGGTCAACTGCTCCGGGCACACGCTCCCGGTCGAAACCATGATTTTGGGCGAACACTGGCAGCGCTCGCTTGACCTCTCGCAGCGGACGCACGCTCCAGTTCTGCCGCAGGAAGGTCTGGTTTCGGCGCTGGAGCAGATGGAAGCGCAGGTTCGGCGCATCGTGGTGATCGAGGACAACGTGGACGCCGCCCGCTTGATCCGCCGCCTGCTGGTGGCGCGCGGCTTCGAGGTCTACGTCGCCCACAACGGCGCCAACGGTCTGGATACCGTCCGGCGGATGCACCCCGATCTGGTGATCACCGACCTGATGATGCCGGATGTGGACGGTTTTCAGGTGATCGACACGTTGAAAGCCGACCCGGAGCTTCAGCACATCCCGGTGGTGGTGGTGACCGCCAAAGAACTCACCGCCCGCGAGCGCGCTCGCCTGAATACGCAGGTCGATCTGCTGCTGAAGAAAGGGTCGTCGATTGACGACGACATTGTCGATAATCTGGTGCATAAGTTCGACTGAGAGAGTGCTGAGTAAAAGAACCTCACCCCGTGCGACCTTTGGTCGCCTGCCCCTCTCCACTGCGTGGAGAGGGGAGTTGAGCAGACGAACCGCAGGTTCGCGCGAGACGGGGTGAGGTGTTTGTAGGGGCAGACCTGTGTGTCTGCCCTTGCATGGGAGAACCGAGCAACGCGCGTAATTGTCCGCCGAGTATGATAAATCGCCATGCCCAACACCATCCTCTACATTGAAGACGACGCCGCCAGCCGGTCGCTGGTCGAGCGCACCCTGCGCTACGGCGGCTACCGCGTGCTGATCGCCGAATGCGGGCTGGACGGCATCGACGCGGCGCGGCGCGAAGAACCGGACTTGATCCTCACCGACATCAACCTGCCGGACATGAGCGGGCGCGAGATCACCACCATGCTCCGCAGCGATCCGCGCTTCCACACCACGCCGATTGTCGCGCTCAGCGCGCTCACGTTGGCGGAACACCGCGAACTGGCGCTGGCGGCGGGCTTGACCGGATACCTGACCAAGCCGATTGACGTGGAGGGGCTGCTGGAGCGGGTCGAGCATTATCTGCAAGGCGCGCAGGACCTGCTCGATCCCAAGACGCTGTCCGAAGCGCAGACCCGCTACTCACAGGAGTTGGTAGCGCGGCTGGAAACCCGCGTCCGTGAGCTGGAGAACGTCAACCAGTCGCTCAATCGGCTGGACGCGATGAAAGACACCTTCATTCAGCTCACGGCGCACGAACTGCGGACGCCGCTCACGCTGGTGTACGGCTACAGCCGCTTGATCGAGGAGAACGGGGAGCTGCGCTCGCTGGTGCAGGTCGATACCAACCTGCGCATGTTGATGGAAGGCATGTCCAGCGCGATTGCGCGGATGCAGTCGATTGTCAACGAGATTCTGCTGGTCAGCCGGATCATGACCAACAAGATCGACCTGTCGATTGGTCCCACCGATTTGGGCGAGATCGCGCGCAAGGTGATCAAGGGCTACGCGCAAGCGCTTCAGGAGCGCAAGATCACGGTGCATTTCGACAAGGCGGAATGGCCCGAACGGATGCGCGCCGACTGGGAACTGCTCGAACTGGCGATCCGCAACCTGCTCAGCAACGCGATCAAGTTCACGCCGGACGGCGGGCAGATCACGCTCAAGGCGCTGGTCGAGGACGACAAGGTGCGCTTCAGCATCAAAGACACGGGGATCGGGATTTCCAAAGACATGCAGCAGACGCTGTTTGAACGCTTTCACACCACCAACGATTTACAGCTTCACAGCACCAGCAAGACCGCCTTTCGCGGCGGCGGGATCGGGCTGGGGCTGGCGGTCTGCAAGGGGATCGTCGAGGCGCACGGTGGGCAGATCACCTGCGCCAGCGACGGCTACGATCCCCAGAAACTCCCCGGCAGCGAGTTCGTGGTCGTGCTTCCGCTGTACACCGAGCGACAGGCGGCGGTCAAGCGATGAGACTGGCTCGCCCATCGCCGTATGCGACCGGAGTCGCTGCGGCATTCCTCACGCCGCTGATGCTCGGCGTCGCGCCGATTTTCGGCAAGCAGGCAATCGCGCTCGGCGCTGACCCGTTCACGGTCGCCGCCGTCCGCACCGTGATCGCGGTGGCGCTGCTGTGGATTGTCTACGCGATCTTTTTCCGCAAATCGATCTTCATCTACCCGGCGGGGCTGCTCGGCTGCGTGGTGGTGGGCGTGGTCAACGGCATCGGCTCGCTGTTCTACTACAGTGGCTTGGGGCTGCTGGATGCCTCGCTGGTGCAGTTGCTCAACGGGTCGTATCTGGTATTCGCGGTGCTGCTCTCGCATCTGGGCGGCGAAAAGCTGGATCGGCGCATCCTGATTCGGGTGGCGCTGGCGTGCGCCTCGCTGGTGATGCTGACCGGGTTCGGGGATAAGCCGGTCAACTGGCTGGGCGTGGGCTTGCTGCTCGGCAACGGGCTGATGTTCGCCGGGACGGTGATCCTCAGCCAGTACGTGCTCTACGAGATGCCGCCCTCCACCGCGACCCTCTATATCCTTTCGACTATGGCGATAGTGGTGGTGATGGCGTGGGCGGCGGTCGGCAAGCCGATCAGCAGCACGCTGCTGGAAGCCGCTTTCCCGCCGATCTTCGTGCTGGGCATCACCACCGCACTCTCGCGGCTGGCGATGTTCGCCAGCGTCTCGGTGTTCGGCAGCCTGCGCACCGTGATCATCGCCGTCGCCGAGATCGGCGTGGCGCTGACGCTGGCGTTCTTCGTGCTGGGCGACCGCTTGACCACCATACAGGTGATCGGCGTGGCGCTGCTGCTGTTTAGTATGCTGCTGATCCGCTCGACCGATCTGCTGCCGCACGGCTTCAACCCCAACGCGCTGCTGGTTCACGACATGGCGACGCTTCAGTTCCAGCGCATCGCCTTTCACCGCGCCTTCGGCAAGCCGGAACACGACAACAACTCCGGCGTGATGAGCACGCTCACCACCACCGAAATGCTGGCGATCCAGAAGATGCTGGGCGCATCCAACAAGCCGCTCGATCCGTTCCCGATCAATAAGGGCGGCTACAGCGTCGATCTGACCGCATTTCTGCCGCCCAATGATCCGCGACGCTCCGGCGGCAAGCCGTCACAGGGCGACGATCAGCCCGACACGCCCGCGCCTTCGTCGGCGGATTAAGCCTTTTTGGAAACCTGCTCAAGCCGATGCTGGACGATCTCGGTCACGAGGTCGCGCGGGATCGGCTGGTCGAGCGGGAAATGCACCGCGCCTTTGGTGCCCTCGTATGCCGAGAGCTGCTCCTTGAAGGCTTCGACGCCCTCTGCGGTGGGGTAGAAGCCGATGAAGCCCTTGTGTGCCCCAAAATAGACCAAAATGCGTTTCGTGCGGAAGGCGGGCATCCCGTAGCTGATGGTTTCCTGCGCGTCCGGCGCGGCTTGGTGGATGATCTGGCGCATGGCTTGTAACTGACGCTGCGCGTCGCTCGGATATGCGGCGATGTATTCGTCAATGTTGGCGGGCTTTCGAGAACTGTCCATCGCTCGTCCTTTAGGCAGATATTGATGATGTTTAATGCATTTTCAGGGGGGATTGTGACGAGAATTTGCGCAGGCTAGCCCACTACCGCGACTACGCGGACGTGTATGCCTAATTTCTCCAGAAAGTCGCTGCAAATTTCCCACGTCAACGGGAACTGCGCCGTGTCCGCAGCCGCCAGCACCATGAGAATGTCGTTGAGGAGATCAACATCTTCGTCTGGTTCTAGCGCGTCATCAATGAAGGTGTTTTCCGCCCAATCAACCAGCTCGTCTAGCGAGAGTTCGTGATTGAGGTATGCCAGCAATTTCTCACTGACAACTTGTCTTGTGATCACCATTGCGTGGCTAATCCTCTACGCCAAATCGTTCGTGTCCAGTGTCAACCGGATACTTCTGATGGCGCTCGACTAAAACCCCATCATCATTGTAAATCTCTTGGACAACGTGCAGCGTAACCTCGTTACCATCGACGATCTTGATCATACGCTGAAAGCCGCTGATGATGCCCGGACGCTCTATCCAGTATCGGCGTCCCCCGGTCGGCAGAACTTCCCAGTTCTTGAATCGATTCTCATTCTGCTTGCGGGTTGCCACCGATTCACCCGCCGATTTGACTCATCACGCGGGTGACGGGGATCACGTCGTCGGCTAAGCCATGCCCCCACGGTTTCCACCAGATGCCGTCGAGGATGATCTGCTTGATTTCGTCTTCGGTCGCGCCGTCGCGGAGCGGCTGAAGCAAATTCACCTCTTTGTCGCGCAGCAGACACAGCCGCAACACGCCGTCGGCGGTGAGCCGGGCGCGGTTGCACGAGGCGCAGAAGGGCGCGCTCACCGTGCTGATGAAGCCGACCGAGCCTTTCGCGCCGGGGAAGCGATAGATGCGAGCTTCGCCGTCCAGCTTGCCGTCGTCGGCGAGTTCCAGCGGCATGTACTCGTCCGCGATGCGATTGCGAATTTCCTCGTCGGTGACGATTTGCTCCTGCGCGAAGGTCGCCACGTCGCCAAAGGGCATCATCTCGATAAACCGCACCTGCCAGTCGTGATCCAGCGTCAGCTTGGCGAGGTCAGTCACGTCGCGGTCGTTGAAGTTGCGCACCACCACCGCATTCAGCTTGACCGGAGTCATCCCGGCACGCTCGGCGGCTTCGATGCCTTCCCACACCTGATCCAGCGACCCCCAGCGGGTGATCTTCTTGAAGCGCTCCGGGTCCAGCGTGTCGATGCTGACGTTGACGCGCTGCAAGCCCGCGTCCGCCAGCGGTTGCGCCAGTTGCTTGAGCAGCACGCCGTTGGTGGTCATAGACAGGCTTTGCACGCCCGGCGTGTGGGCGATGAAGCCGCAGATTTCGACGATGTTCTGGCGGACGGTCGGCTCGCCGCCCGTCAGCCGGAATTTCTTGAAGCCCAGTTCGGCAAACACGCGCACCAGCGTCCGCAGCTCATCGTCCTGCATCAGCTCGTGCTTGGGGCGAAAGACCATATCTTCCGGCATACAGTAGACGCAGCGCAGGTTGCACTTATCGGTCAGCGAGATGCGTAGATAGTTGATCAAGCGACCAAAGCGATCCACTGCGGCGCGCTTTTGCTCGTTATTGAGCACGGCGTTTTCCTTGTAGCTTATTCGCTTGATTTTACTTGGATTCTGGATTTTTATCAACGTGATCTTCTTTATCCATGTACAGGTGACATTTGGAGCGGTGGGTTCCCAACAGGGAACCCACCGTGACGCTTACGGAACATACCAATTGAAGATGACGTTCCACTCGACATAGGCGTTATCGCCGCCCGTCAGTTTGATGGTGAAATAGTCGCTGCGGGCGCTGCTGGTGCTGAAATACTGTATATAGTTGTAGCCATCGGGTGTGCAGGGGCTGGTGCTGCCGTCGGAGAACTCGATCACCGCATACTCGTAGCCGCTGCCGGTGCAGTCGATCTTGTAGCGTAACTGCGGCTCCTGTGTTCCGGTCGGGAGCGACGACGGGATGTCGGTCAGGTGGTAGGTGATCGTATCCTGCTGGTCGCCCTGCGGATAGCTGATCGCGCCGTAGTAGCCGACCTCATTGCCGCGTCCATAAGCAACCACTGCGTTGGGCACTTCGTTATCGCCCGCGATCTGTAGGGTAGGCTGCGGCGGGGGCGTGTAGGTCACGGGCAGGTTAGAGCAGTCGCCGCCGCGCCGCGTGACGTACCCGGCGACCCAGCCCTGCCCGCCGCCATAGTCGATCTGGAACCACGAGCTGTCGCCCGTGCGCCCGACGACGTTGTAAATGTTCTGCGGCGAAATGGTACTGATCCGGTCGAAGTCGGTGCTGGGCCCCGTGCGAACGTTGACGACTTCGTTGCGCAGGGTCGCCAAAACGCACGCGCCGCTGCCCGGCAGAACCGGCAGGCTGATTTGAGTCGCCCCGACTTCCGGCGTCGTGCTTGGCGGCAGTGGCGCTGCCTCGCGCGGCGTGAGCGTGATGGTGTAGCTGACCGAGTCGGCGCCGAAATTGTCGACCAGCTCCAGTTGATAGGTATCGCCGCTTGGCGGCAGATTCAGCGCGCCGCCGCCCAATGCGCCGCTGATCGACGCCGCGATTTCGCCCGTCCGGTTTCGCAGGTTGATGCTGACGAAGCCGTCCACTGTCAGGAGCAGCCACGAAGACGGCGAGGAGTTCGACGGCATAGGTGATCGGCTGTCCCCGTGTGACCATTCCGCTGATCGGCTGCCCGACGTTCAGGGTCGCGGGCGGCACGGTGGGCGCTGGCTCGGTGATGTTGATCACGAACTGCCCGGTGATGCCGTTTACGCTCGACACCAGCACCACGTAATCGCCCGACTGCACGAACGTCACCGTATCCGAGACGCTGCTAGAGTGGGCGGGATTGCCCACCGCTTTGACCAGCGCGCCGCTCGCGTTGGTGAGTGTAAACTGCGGCGCCAGACCGATACTCACCTCGACGATTTCGATCTGGACGGTTTGTCCCGCCGTAGCCGAAAAGTTGAAGGCTGCATTCGGGCTGGCAGCCGTGATTTCACCGATCTTCAACTGATTCAGGGAGACGGTTTCCTGCGCCCTGACCACGCCCGCCGATAACAGCAGCAAAGCGATGAGGACAATGACCTTTCTGGGCATGATGACGCCCTCCATGTAAGATTAGCGGAACCAGTAGTATAGCCTTCGTATCTGTTCTCCGCTTCGCAGCATCTCGGCTCTAGCTCAGCGTGCATGGGATACGATAGAATCCGCACTCGATTCAGAGCGGCGGCAAATTGATGCGCCTACGACATTACCTGTTGGTCTACCTGTTCTACCTTGCCGTTATCGTCGTGATCACCTATCCGCTGATCACCGTGATCGGCACGCGATTCATCGGTCATCCGTTCGGCGACGCTTACGAATACGTCCATCACATTTGGTGGATCAAGACGGCGCTACAGACCGGGCAGAATCCCTTCTTCCAACCGATTCTACTCTATCCCGACGGCTTGCGTGCGACATTAGTATGGAGTTTTCCCCTGCAATCTTTCCCGGCATGGCTGTTCGCCTTTGCCATGCCGCTGCCCGCCGCCTTCAACCTCGCCGCGCTGCTGACGCTGGCGCTCAACGGCTGGGCGATGTTCTTTCTGGCGCGGTATTTGTTCACGTCCTATTCTCCGGCATCCGTAGGGGCGAGGCATGCCTCGCCCCTACAAAAACCAATCGTCAAACCCGCCCCTACCACCGTTATCCCCGCCCTGCTCGCCGGGCTGATATTCATGCTCTACCCGACCTTTCAGGGGCAGCTTGGCGCCGCGCATACGGGATTACTGACGCTGTGGGGCGCGCCGATCTACCTGTACGTGCTGTTTCGGCTGCGCGACACTGCTCACGTCCGCCGGACGATGCTCGCGGGCGCGCTGCTGTTCATGATCAGCCAATGGGGGAGCATCCTGCTGCTGATCTACGTGATCGCGCCGATCACGGCGGTGTACCTGCTGATGCTGATCTGCCAGCGCGACCGGAGAAGCCTGCGCCGCGTGCTGGCGACGCTGGTGTTGGGCGCGGTGTTCTCGCTGCCGTTCGCCGTCCCGCTGGCGCTGGACACGTTAGGCGCGCCGCGTGAAACCGGGTCGGTGACCTACAGCGCGTCGCTGCTGGGCGTAGTCTCGCCCTCGTTCTATCACCCGTTGTTCAGCGGGTGGAGCTTCAACCGCGAGGTGCTGGGCGTCGATCCGTTCGAGACGGCGAGCTACGTCGGCGTGATCGCGGCGGGGCTGGCGCTGATCGGCGTGTGGAAGCGGCGGGCGGCGCGCTACTGGCTGCTGATGGCGCTGGTCGCGTGGATATTCTCGCTCGGACCGCTGCTCAAATTGTACGATGAGCCGCTGATCGTCCGGCTGGGCGGCTATTCCACCGCGATCAGCCTGCCGTGGGCGCTGCTGCAAAATCTGCCGCTGCTCGACTTGGCGCGGACTCCGGCGCGGTTCAACTTCGCGGTGGGCTTCGCGGTCGCTTTGATGGCGGGCTACGGCTGGGCGACGTTGAGCGGGCGGAATCTGGCGGATTCGGCGCGGAAGTACCGATACTGGCTGATCAGCGCGGCGCTGATGCTCGCCATTGGCTTCGAGTACCAGTTCTGGTGGGGGCTGCCGACCATCAACGGCGAGGTGCCCGCGCCGATTGCTGCGCTGGCGGATCGGAGCGACATTCGGGCGGTGCTGGACGTGCCATTCGATCACCCGCTGGTCAACAAAGACGGGATGTTTTTGCAAATCGGGCATCAACATCCGATGATTATCGGGCAGATTGCGCGGGCGTCGCCCGTGAACCCGGCGAAGGCGCGGCTGCTCCAAGATACGCTCGATCCGGCGCTGCTGGACGCGGCGGGAGTGGACATCGTGATCGTACACAAGGACTACGAGGACAGCGAGGGCACGCTGGGCGCGCTGGCGCGGACTCGCTTCGGCGATCCGTTTTACGAGGACGACGACTACTCCGTGTTTCAGGTGCCGCCTTATCACGGCGACGCGCCGGGTTTCACGGCTGTCGCCTAAGGCGACAGCTTGTATTTCTACGCGCCGCAGAGCGGCACCGCGACCCTGCGCGGGGATGTCTCGGCGGACGGCGGCGCGACGGTCAGGCTGGACGATGCGGCTCTCGGCGCGGCGGGCGGCGACCTCGACCTGCCCATCGCGTTCGAGGCGGGCTATCATGCGCTCGACATTGTGAACGATCCGGCGTGCCCGGTGGCGGACGATCCGGCGCTGGTCTGCCCGGCGCTGTCGGTCGAGGAGATGCGGTTGGACGATTATCAACCTATCGGCGGAGGATCGTAGGGGCGGGTCTGAGACCCACCCCTACAGGTACATACATGCGACGTTCTTGGCTGATCCATCTCGCCGTTTACGGCTTCTACCTGCTGATCGCGGTGCTGATCACCTACCCGCTGATCGCGCAGTTCTCGAGCGCGTTCGCGGGCTTCGTCTACGGCGACGCTTACGAGATGGCGCATCATATCTGGTGGTTCAAGCACGCGCTGCAAACTGGGCAGCCGCTCTTTTACCAGACGATGCTGGCGTATCCCAACGGCATCGAGGGCGTGACTCTGTGGGCGGACCCGCTGCAATTCTTCCCGGCGTGGCTGTTCGCCTTCGTGATGCCGCTGGCGAGCGCCGCCAACCTCGCCATTCTGCTGACGCTAGCGCTCAACGGCTGGGCGATGTTCTTTCTGACAAGGTACATGGTGGGAGAAATGAGGGCACGGCAGGTCGTGCCCCTACAAAATACGTTGGATGCCGGGGCGCAGCACGCTGCGCCCCTACAGGGAAATCCGTCGGGGAGGGCGGGTCTCAGACCCGCCCCTACCTCCGCCACGATTGCCCCTGCCCTGATCGCCGGGCTGGTGTTCATGCTGTTCCCGACCATGCAGGGGCATCTGGGGGCGGGGCACGCCGGGCTGCTGGTGCAGTGGACGGTGCCGCTGCTGGTTTACGCGCTGCTGAGGTTACGCGAGCCGAGGCGTTCGCCAGAACGCACCGGCTGGCGGCGGATCGCGCTGGCGGCGGCGTTCTTCTTCCTGAGCGCGACCGGGCACACGCTGGAACTGATCTACGTGCTGATGCCGCTCACGCTGGTCTACGGCTTGATGCTGATGGTGCGACGGGAGTGGGTGGCGCTGCGCCGGACGGTGATCGCGGTGCTGGTCGGCGGCGCGATTCTGGCGGTTTTCCTGATCCCGGTGTTCCGCGCGACCTTCGGCACCTCCGCTTACACCGAAGAAGGCGGCGTGGTGCGCTACAGCGCCGATCTGCTGGCGGTGGTGACGCCCTCGTTCCGCAATCCGCTGTTCGCCGGGCTGGACTACTCGCGGCAGGTGTTGGGCGTCAATCTGGACGAAGGGACGGCATATATTGGCGTGATCGCCGCGCTGCTCAGCCTGATCGCGGTGTGGAAAGTGCGGGCGGCAAGGGGGTGGCTGGCGCTGGCGCTGATCGCGTGGGCGCTGGCGCTGGGTCCGCTGCTGAAGCTCCTCGACCAGCCGCTGAGCTTCACGCTGGACGGCTATAGCAGCTACGTGACCCTGCCCTTCGCGCTGATCGCCAATCTGCCGCTGATCGAGCTGGCGCGCACGCCGGGGCGCTTCGACTTCGCGCTGGCGCTGGCGGTGGCGGCGCTGGCGGGATTGGGCGCGGCTTACCTGTGGGATCGAATCCGCTGGCAGGCGGCGATCAAGTGGGCGGGCGCGGCGCTGCTGATGGTCGGGATCGCCGCCGAGTATCAGGTATTCGCCCCGCTGCCGCTCAGCCCGGCAGCCATCCCGCAGCCGATCCGCGACCTCGCCGGGCGAAATGACCTGCGCGCGGTGTTCGACATCCCCTGGGACAACTTGGTGGCGGCGAAAGATGGGCTGTATCTGCAAACCGCGCACGATCACCCGCTGATCGCCGGACACGTCACCCGCAGCACCCCGGTCAGCCCGGCGAAGCTCACGCTGCTGCAAACCACGCTCGATCCGGCGCTGCTGCGGGCGGTGGGCGCGGACGCGGTGATCGTCCACCGGGAGCAGGACGCCGATGGATCGCTGGAAGCGCGGGCGCGGGCGCACTTGGGCGACCCGGTCTACGAGGACGATTCGCTGGCGCTGTTCCTCACGCCGCCGAGCAGCAACTCGCCCGCATTCACGGCGCTGCCGACCAGCCAGACCGCCATTAGCACCGAAGCCGATACCTACGTCTATACGCCCGGCGACGGCTGGATCAGCTTCTCGGCTGACTTGACCGGGACGGATCGGCAGATTGACCTTTTGCTGGACGGCGCTATCGTGGGGCGCTTCACGCTGGACGGGACGACCGCCATACAGGTGCCGCTGCCCGTGAGCGCCCAGAGCTTCGAGACCCTTGCGCTGGCGCCCGATCCGCCCTGCCCGGAGCATTTCGACCCGGCGCTGGAATGTCGAACCGTGACGCTCGCCAACCTGAATCTTCAGTACACGCCCGCCCAAGCCAGCCCGGCGGTGGATTTCGAGCAGGGCGTCACGCTGGCGCGCTACACGGTTCCGGGGAACGAGCCATCGGGCGGGACGCTCGCGGTGTGGCTGTGGTGGCAGTTCGATCAGGCGGTGGATACCGACGACATTCGCTTCGTCCACCTGATCAACGCGGCGGGCGATCTGGTGACGCAGCAGGATAACCCGCTGGGCAGCATCGCCGCCGGGGAGACCCGCGCCGAGCAGGTCGAAATCAGCCTGCCCGCCGATCTGCCGCCGGGCGATTACACGGTCAGCGCGGGCTGGTATCACTACCCGGACATCACCAATTTCCGGGTGCTGGCGAGCGGCGAGGGCGCGGCGACGCTCGGCATCATTACGGTGACTCCGTGAGCAAACGGCTCGCGCCGATTGTGGCGGTGCTGGTGGTCGCGGCGGCGCTGCGGATTCTGGGCGCGGGCAGCTACCCGGTGTGGACCGATGAAGGCTGGAGCATCTGGGCGTCGGGCGACCCGGCGCAGGTGATCGGCATGGTCGCGGCGGATCGGCATCCGCCGTTGTACTTCGCCGCGCTAAGCGTTTGGCGGCTGGCAGCGGGCGATTCGCTGATCGCGCTGCGCTGGCTCTCGATTGCCGCCGGGCTGCTTCTGGTAGCGGTGGTCTACCGGATCGGCGCGGATGGGTTGGGGCATCGCGCGGGCGTGCTGGCGGCGCTGCTGATCGCGGCGCTGCCGACGGCGGTCTATTACGCGCAGGAGGTGCGGCATTACGGTTGGCTGACGCTGTTTTCGGCGCTCTCGTGGCTGGTGCTGCTGCGCTATTTGAAGCGACCGAGCCGCGCGCTGTGGCTCGGCTATCTGCTGAGCATCACGGCGATGCTGTACACGCTGTATTTCGGCGTTTTCACGCTGGCGATGCAGGGGATAACCGTGCTGTGGGCAGGCGTCCGTCGGGGTACGGCTAGGCAACCGAAGGTTGCACGTGCTCCTACACGATGGATGGGCATATTCGGCGCATGGCTGGCGGCGGCGATCCTATATCTGCCGTGGGGCACCGTGATCGTTACGCAGCAGGCGGGCATCCTCGGCAGCGGGATCAGCGGGTTTCCGGGGACGATCACGCCGGGGAGCGCGCTGGCGGTGCTTCAGGTGGTGTTCGGGGCACAGATGGCGATCCCGCTGGCGGGGTTCGCGCTGGGCGCGTGGGCGATCCTGCGGCATCGGAGCGTCCAGCGGATCGGCGTGCTGCTGGGCGGCGGCGGCTTGCTGGTGGGGATGTTCCTGCTCAGCCTGAAGTTCGACTTTCTCTCGGCGCGCACGCTGGTGATGGTCACGCCGCTGCTGATGGTGGTGGCGGGGTATGGGCTGAGCCGGGTTGATGCGGCAATAGAGGGCAGACGTGCAACCTTCGGTTGCCTAGGTCTGCCCCTACAGCGAATGATTGGCGGGGTGATCGCGGGCTTGTGGGTGATTTTGACGCTGGCGCTGCCGCAGATGGTTCAGCCGAGATTGGACAGCGATCAGGCGGCGCGGGCATTGGCGAGCGCCTATCAACCGGGCGACACGGTGATCCTCGAAACCGGGTGGGACGACAATGCCTTCGCCTACCAGATCGGGCAGTATTTGCCCGCTGGCGCGTCGATCACGCGGACGCTGCCGTGGACGAATGATCGCAGCGGGGGCGCGCCGGTCGTGCCGCAGATCGAGCCGATTTTGGGGGCGCATGATCGGGTGTGGGTGGTGCAGTGGCTGCAAGCGCCGCAGGTCTTGCCGTTTCTGGAAGGCGGCGGCGATGGCTTTCAGGCGGCGCAGTCGCTCGACCTTTCGGCGGGCGACTATGGCGCGGGATTCGGCGCGCCGACCATCCAGATTCGGCTGTTTGAGAAGCAGGGTTGAACCGCCAAGATCGCCAAGAAGGGGTGGCGGCGCGACTTTCGACTTTCAACTCGGCGGCGAAAATGGCATAATCGGCGGTAATTCGGCTCACAATCAGGACTCACAATGGAAACTGACATCACGACCAATGCGCCCCTCAGCGTCTTTATCACCGGAGCAACCAGCGCGATTGGACGCGCGGTCATGCGCCAACTGCGAGCAGCGGGGCACCGCGTGACCGGGGCGACCACCGATTCGGAAGGCGCGATCCTCGTGCGCGCCGATGGCGGCATCCCGTCGTATCCCGATCTGATGCGCGCGGGCGAACTGCGCAGCGTGATGGCTGCCACCAAAACCGACGTGGTGATCAACCTTGCGCCGCAGATCGCCAACTATCTGCCGCAGCAGCCCGCCGAGTGGGACGCGACTCTATACGACGAGGGCGTCGCCGCGCTGGAAGCAGCGGCGCAGGCGGCGGGCGTGCAGTTCGTGGTGCATACCAGCTTCGCCTTCGCCGACGCGCATGGCGAGCATCTGCATGATCTGCTGCACGCGATTCGCGCTGGGGAACAGACTGCGCTCAACGGTGCGGCGCCCGGCTGCGTGCTGCGGATGGGCTATCTCTACGGCGCGGAGTCGCCGGAATTGATCCACGTGCGCGATCTGCTGATGATGGGGCGCATGATCGACTGCGGACCCGACGACGTGCCCGCGAACTGGGTCTACGTGCCGGACGCGGCGCGGGCGGTGGTGGCGGCGGCGGAGCAGCGCCCCGCCGGAGCGCTGCTGAATATCGTCGACGATCTGCCCACCAGCCCGGCGGCGTTCCTGCGCTTCTTCGCGGAGACGCAGGGGATCAGCGCGCCGCAGCGGGCGCCGCGCTTCGCGGTGTGGGCGCAGCCGAGCAAACAGCAGGCAGCGCTCATGCGCCTGAGCGCTCACGCCAGCAACGCCGACGCCAAAGAGAAATTAGGCTGGCAGCCGCGCTTCCCGAACTACCAGCAGGGGATCGGCGACGCGCTGCTCTCGTGGCGGGCGGTGGAGTCCGAACGGTAATGCTCAAGGGCGTTCTGTTTGATCTGGACGACACGCTGATCGACTGGAGCGGCTTCGACGACGACTGGTCGTCGATGGAGCGCAAGCATCTGCGCGGCGTGTTCGACTACATCTCGGCGGAAATTCAGCCGTTGGACGATTTCGACGCCTACTGCGCCGACTTCGGACGCCGGATGCTGACCGCGTGGACCGATGCCCGCACCACCATGCGCGCGCCGAACTTAGGGACGGTGCTGATCGAGACGGCGGCGGGGCTGGGCGTGGGCGCGGAGTCGCTCGATCCGCGTCGCTGCCTTGAGGCGTATCAGTGGGAGATGATCCCCGGATGTCGTCTGTTCCCGGAAGTGCTTCAATCCCTCCAACTGCTGATCCAGAACGGGCTGAAGATCGGCATCGTCACCAACGCACACCAGCCGATGTGGGTGCGCGACATCGAAATCCGGGAGCTTGGGCTGTACGATCAGTTCCCGACCTGCCGTATCTCGGCGGCGGACGTGGGCTATTTGAAGCCGCACCCGCTGATCTTCCAGACCGCGCTGCGCTGTTTGGACATCAAGCCGGACGAGGCGGTGTTTGTGGGCGACGACCCCGCCGCCGACATCGTGGGCGCGCAGCGATCTGGAATGCGCGCGGTGCTGCGCCGTCTGCCGCGCCGCCCGCTGGACGACGGCGAGATCACGGCGAACGCAACCCTCAACCGGCTGGACGAACTGCCCGCCATCCTCGACCAGTGGTACGCGGGCTGGCGCAGCGGTTAAGCCATGCTCACCTCCATCGACCAAAATCTGATCCTGACCGGGTACATCGGACCGGGGCAGCTTGCCGTCGCGCGCCGAGTGGCGGATCGGCTGCGGATGCCGTTGGTGGATGTCGAGTCGCTGGTGGAAGACCGCGCGGGAGTCTCCAGCGAAGACCTGCGGATTCGCTTCGGCGAGGCGCGGCTCAAGACGCTGGAAAGCGAGATGGTGGCAGAAGTGGCGCTGTATCGCGGGACGGTGATCCACATCAGCGGCAAGACGCTGCTGCCGCATTACACCCGGCTGAGCGCCACCGGGCAGGTGATCTGCATCGTCGCCACGCTGGACGCGGTGCTGCGCCGCCTGCATCTGGCGCTGGGCGCGCGCTATCACAACCCGCACGAGCGCGAACTGGCGCTGGGCACGCTCCGGCGCGAGTGGGCGATCCGCAAGCAGGCGGGCATTACCGAGATCGACACCTCGTATCTGGACGAGGATCAGATGGTAGAGGCGATTGCCGCCTGCTGGCGCGAAAAATCCGGCGTGATCGACTGGCGGCGAGGGTGAGTAGGGGCAGACACGTGGAGGCTTGTCCGATAATTCGCTGCCGAGGACTTATGCACTTTTCCAATTAAATCCGGCTCTCCCGCCCGACGCTCAAAGCATCGGGCTAGGACTTCAAGCCTGCTGAAGCAGGCTCAAGGCAGCCGCCTTCAGGCGGCTTGGTTTCGCAGCCGGAGGGTTTGACCCTCCGGCGTATACACCGGATTAATTCGTTAAACTGCATAAACCATCAGCGGCAATTCGTTTTCGGACAAGCCTACGTGGGTCTGCCCACCGTTGGGCGCACACACGCGTGCGCCCCTTCCGAAAAACTGCGATGTTGGCAACTGAGCAGTTGAAAGTTATATGTTAAGAGACAGCCCCGACTTTCAACTTTTCACCTTTAATTCTAAACTGCCTGATGTTTAAGCGATAATGGTAGAGGACAAACGGATGCCAGCGGCGTTACAAGATCGATGCCTGCCCGAAGGGATGTGCTACGGCTGCGGATCGGCGAACCCGGAGGGGCTGCACATCAAGAGCTACTGGTCGGCGGACGGGCGCGCGGTAGTGGCGCAGTTCACGCCAGAGCCGAAATACTCGTCCGGCTTCAAGAACGCGATCTACGGCGGACTGATCGCCTCGCTGATCGACTGTCACTCCAACTGGACGGCGATGGCGTTCGGCTACCAAGCCGAGGGGCGCGACCCCGGCACGCTCCCGCTGATCGTCTCGGTGACGGGCAAGCTGTGCGTCGAGTACCGCCAGCCGACGCCGATGGATCAAACCCTGCACCTGAGGGCGTGGGTCGAGGGCGAGGTCGGGCGCAAGACGCGGGTGATCTGCGAACTGGGCACGGCGGATCAGGTTACGGCGGTGGGCGACTCGGTGTTCGTGCGGGTCGATCCGGTGCGGTTCTTATAGAGAAGTACCGAGTAAAAGATTGCACCGGATAGACGCCGCCGGATGGTCAAACCATCCGGCTGTGAAACCAAGTCGCCTGAAGGCGGCTGAAGAACAGCCTGCTTCAGCAGGCTTGAATTCCTAGCCAGAGGCTTTGAGCCTCTGGCGACGCTTACGAGACGGAGAAGCGGATATGGCAAAGCTGAACATCAGTCTGGGGCAGATGCAGATCGCGCTCGGCGACGTGCGCAAGAACGTCAACACGGCGGAGGAGATGGTCGCGGAGGCGGCGCAGCGCGGCTCGCATTTGATTGTGCTGCCGGAGCTGTGGTCAACCGGCTACGCGCTGGATCAGGCGCGCGACCTCGCCAACCCGCTGAACGTAGGCATCTTCGCGCAGGCGGCGACGCTGGCGACTCAGCACAAGATCAGCGTGGTCGGCTCGATGCTGGAAAAGCGCGGGCTGGAAGTCACCAACAGCGGCGTTTTTTTCGCGCCCAACGGTCGGCTGATGGGCGTGTATCGCAAAGTCCACCTGTTCCGGCTGATGGAAGAAGATCGCTGGCTTCAGCCGGGCGCGGCGCCGCTGCTGATGGATTTACCGTGGGGCACGACCGCGATGGCGATCTGCTACGACCTGCGCTTCCCCGAACTGTTCCGCCGCTACGCGGTGCAGGGCGCGAAGGTCATCGTCATACCCGCCGAGTGGCCCATCGAGCGGATCGATCACTGGCGCACGCTGCTGCAAGCCCGCGCGATTGAAAACCAGTGTTTCATGGTGGCGACCAACAGCGCCGGACCGACCGGCAGTACCACCTTCGGCGGGCACTCCATGATCGTCGATCCTTGGGGCAAAATCGTGGTGGAGGTGGGCGAGAACCCGACGCTGGTCACGGCGGAGATCGACGTGGATTACGTGGACGTGGTGCGCAACCGCATCCCCGTGTTTGAGGATCGCCGCCCGGACGTGTACGGCAGCATGTAGCGGTTGGCGATTACCTCACCCCCTCCCCCTCTCCACAAAATGGAGAGGGGAGATGAGCGCAGCAAACCGGGTGAGGTCAACAAACAAACACCTTGTAGGCTGGTAGGGGCAGGTCTGAGACCTGCCCTTTTTGATCGCGCACGGCGTCCCAGCGGCTCAACGCGCGCTTGACGCGCCCGACTGATTATGATACCATGCGGTCAATCTCATCAAGAGCGCGGTAGGGTAACGGCCCGCTGATCGCGCAGCAACCCCCGGAGCGCTGGGAAGGTGCTAAATCCGTCAGGCAGTGACCTGAGAGATGAGTGTGAGCGACCGAGTTGAGCAAAACGACTCATCGCACCTGCGCCTCTCCCCTGCCGGAGCGGCGTTTTTGTTTTCCGGGGGCAGCTATGTATCCCATCCTTGAATTCGACGAAACCTCGCAAGCGCTGATCGAGCCGGGGCAGGTTCTCCGCAAGCTGGAGCATCTGCCGGAGCGCTGCGTGCTGTGCTTTTTCAACGACGTGATCAGCAGCGTATTCGCCCACTCGGAACACGTTCACCAACTCGGCAGCGAGATCGGCAGCAACCCGATCTACGTGCTGGAGCAGAACGGCGAGCGCCTGTGCGTGATCCATCCCGGCGTGGGCGCGCCGCTGGCGGCTGCGTTTTTGGAGGAAGCGATTGCGCTGGGCTGCCGCAAGTTCATCGCCTGCGGCGGCGCGGGCGTGCTCAACCGGGAGATCGCGGTCGGGCATCTGGTGATCCCGTCGGCTGCGGTGCGGGACGAGGGCACGTCCTATCACTATCTGCCGCCGGGACGCGAAGTCGCCGCCAGCGCCGACGGGATCACCGCCCTTCAGCAGACGCTGGACGCCCACGCGCTCCCCTACGTGATCGGCAAGACGTGGACGACCGACGCCATCTACCGCGAGACGCCCGCCAAAATCGCGCGGCGGCGTTCCGAGGGCTGCATCACGGTCGAGATGGAAGCGGCGGCGTTCTTCGCGGTGGCGCAGTTCCGCGCCGCGCTCGACGCCACCAGCGGCGTGAGCTTCGCGCAAATCCTGTACGGCGGCGATGATCTCAGCGGCGAGGTGTGGGATCGGCGAAGCTGGGATCGGCAAACCTCGACGCGGGAAAAGTTGTTCTGGCTGGCAGTCGAGGCATGTCTTCGGCTGTGACCTCCCGTATAATGGAAGTACACAACGGGAAAGGGAAGGTCTATGCCACAGATCGGAATTCGGACGCGATTTAACGTGATTTTGTCGCTGATTTTTATCGTTGCGATTATCGCCGCGTGGCTAATTTTCTCGCGGGTGCTTCAGCAGCAGGCAGAAGACCAGATCACCTATCAGGCGACGGTGCTGATTGCGATGTTGAACTCGGTGCGAACCTATACCAATACCGAAGTGAATCCGCTGCTGGCGCCCACGCTGCAAACGCAGGATCAGCTTCATTCCGCAGTCGGTTCCGGCGTTTTCGGCGCGCGAGGTGTTCGAGAACCTGCGCAAGAACGAGACCTACGCCCACTTTCTCTACAAGGAGGCGGCGCCCAACCCAACCGATCTGCGCGATCAGGCGGACGACTCCGAAACGGCGATGGTCGATGCGTTCCGCGCCGATCCGTCGCTCAAGGAGTTGAGCGGGTTCATGGATCGGAACGGAGTGCAGGTGTTTTACATCTCGCGCCCGCTGACCATCACTTCCGAGAACTGCCTGACTTGCCACAGCACGCCGCAGAACGCGCCCGCCAGCCTGATCCAGACCTACGGCACCGATCACGGCTTCGGCTGGCAGTTGAACCAGATCGTCGCCGCGCAGACCATCTACATCCCGGCGGCGGACGTGTTCGCGCAGGCGCAGCAGGCGCTCACGCTGGTGATGGGCATCATCGTGGCGCTGTTCGTGGTCGTGATCGTGGTCACCAACATCGGGCTGCGCCGCGCGGTGATCCGCCCGATTATCCAGATCGCGCGGCTGGCGCAATTGATCAGCAGCGACACGCTGACGCCCAACTCGCCGGAGCTGGCGATGCTCACGCCGCTGACCCAGCGCAGCGACGAGTTCGGTCACACCGCGCGCTTGATCGAGCGGATGGCGCAGCAGATTTACGCCCGCGAGCGCAAGCTGAAAGACACCATTCAGTCGCTCCAGATTGAGGTCGATAAGGTGCGCGAAAGTCAGGAAGTCGAGCAGATCACCGAGTTCGGACTATTTCCAGAATTTGCAGAAGCGGGTGCAGGACATTCGCGGGCGGTCGGCGCGGCACGGGAGCGAGGGCGCATCGGAGCAAGAGAAGCCGTCATGATCAAGCGCATTGACCTGCCCCCCGGATCGAGCCTGAGCCGCCCGCCGCGCGCCATGCTCGGCTACGCCTGCCTTGAGGACACCTACCTCAGGGATGGGGTGTGGTATCCGGTGGCGGATTGGCGCAGTTGGCGGCACGGCGAGGCGGTCGAGGCGTTCCGGCACGCGGGCGTGGTCAGCACCGGCTTGAGCGTCGATCAGGTGATCACCTTCTATTCGCCGGGCGAGGTGTTCCTCGGCTATGGGCGGGTCACGGCGATCCGCATGAGCAGCGCCGAGCGCCTGACGAGGCAGGAGATCGCCGCGTTGGATTACAACGACGACGAGTATCAGGAGTTTCTGCATTTCGAGAACGATGCCGGGTGGTACGTCGCACTGGAGCGGGTCGAGCCGACGTGATGTTCGAGACGGTCGCGCGGCGGACGATCCGGTTGCCGGATTTCGATTACGCCAGCGAGGGCGCCTATTTCGTAACCATTTGCGCGTATCAGCGCGAGTGCGTGTTCGGCGATGTGGTGGGTGACGCAATGCAGTTGAATGCGGCAGGCAAAATTGTGCAGGAAGAATGGTTACAGACGGGATCGAAACGTCCATACGTGGTGTTGGATGAGTTCGTGGTCATGCCGAATCATTTTCACGCGATTTTGTTCATCATGAAATCGGATGATGAAGCGGCACGCGGTATCCGCGTAGGGGCACGGCGCGCCATCGAACCGCGTAATCAACGCGACGCGAACGTAGGGGCGCAGCGCGCTGCGCCCCTACAACCCCATGTGACGGCGAGGTCATTAGGGGCAATTGTACGAGGTTTCAAATCCGCCGCGACCAAACGGATCAATGAACAGCGCGGCACACCGGGCGTACCGATCTGGCAGCGCAACTACTACGAGCACGTGATTCGTAACGAATTGTCGCTGAATGACATCCGATCTTATATCCAGACGAATCCGGCGCGGTGGGCAGAAGACAACGAAAATCCGGCGAATGCAACAACGCGCAATGAGCGTATTTAGGAATACGACAAGATGCCACGAGACTATCAAGAAACTCTGCGTACTCTGACACACAAGTCTAGCGTCTACATCGCCAAGCATCGATTAACGCTCTTAAAGTACATGACACCAGAGCAAATAGAAGCACTCGAAGCATATGAAAGGGCGACACGTCGCCTTCAAGACGCACTCGGACCCACCCCAATCGCTGACAAAGACTGGACACCGCCTAATCTAAGGTAGGAAAAAGCCTACTTTAAAATCACAAATCATCTCGATAATTTGCCAGTCCGTGACTGGTCGTAAAGGAGCGAGTATGACCAAACGATACACGAACCGCACCTACACCAACCGCCGCTATCTGGACGCGATTGCCGACCACGTCGTGATTTTCGACGGCGCGATGGGCACCAACATCCAGCGCTATCACCTGACCGCCGACGATTTCGGCGGCGAGCGGTACAACGGCTGCAACGACTACTTGGTGATCACCCGTCCCGACGTGATCGAGGAAATTCACGCCTCCTTCCTGAGCGTGGGCAGCGAAGTGGTCGAGACCGACAGCTTCCGCAGCAACCCGCTGACGCTGAAGGAATACGGCTTGCAGGACAAGGTCTACCAGATCAACTACGCGGCGGCGCAGGTAGCGCGCAAGGTCTGCGACCGCTTCGAGCGTGAGACTGGAATCCCGCGCATGGTCGCCGGGAGCATGGGACCGTCGGGCAAGCTGCCCAGCGGCAACGATCCCGACCTGAGCAACGTCAGCTTCGACCAACTGGCGCAGGTGTTTTACGATCAGGCGAAGGGCTTGGTCGAGGGCGGCGTCGATCTGCTGCTGCTGGAAACCAGTCAGGACATCCTCGAAGTCAAGGCGGCGGTCTGGGGCATCAACCGCCTGTTCGAGGACTTGAAGCTGCGGATTCCGCTGCAAGCGCAGGTGACGCTGGATACCAGCGGGCGCATGTTGTTCGGCACCGACATCGCCAGCGCGGTCGCCACGCTGGAAACCCTGCAAATCGACGTGATGGGCATCAACTGCTCGACCGGGCCCGAATACATGCGCGAGCCGGTCAAGTATCTGGTCGAACACAGCCCCTTCCCGATCAGCGTGCTGCCCAACGCGGGCTTGCCGATCAACGTGGAGGGCGAGGCGGTCTACCCGATGGAACCCGATCCGTTCAGCGACATGGTGGCGGAGTTCACGCGCTGGGGCGTCAACGTGGTCGGCGGCTGCTGCGGCACCCACGCCGAACACCTCGACAAGCTGTATCGCAAGGTGCATGGACATTCGTATCAGGAAGAAGTAGAGGCACGTCGTCGCGGCGGCGAGGGCGGGTCTCAGACCCGCCCCTACCGGATCAAACCTGCGGAGCGCCAGCCCGACGATCCGCCGAAAACCTCCAGCAACATGCGCGCCGTGACCATGCAGCAGAACCCGGTCCGACCATGATCGGCGAGCGAGTCAACACGCAGGGCAGCCGCAAGGTCAAGCAGTTGCTGCTCAACGACGACTACGACAGCGTGATCCCGATTGCGGTGCAGCAGGTCGAGAGCGGCGCGCACATGCTGGACGTGCAGGTGGCGCTGACCGAGCGCGCCGACGAAGCCGAGCAGATGAAGACGCTGGTCAAGAAGCTGTCGATGGCGGTGGAAGCCCCGCTGATCATCGACGTGACCGATCCGAGCGTGGCAGAGGCGGCGCTGTCGGTCTATCCCGGTCGTGCCATCATCAACGGCAACAACCTCGAAAACGGGCGTGAGCGCATCGACAAGGTCATGCCGATTGCTCGCAAGTACGGCGCAGGGGTGCTGTCGATGACCATCGACGAGGAAGGCATGGCGCACACCCGCGACAAGAAGCTCGCCATCGCGCAGCGCATCCGCGACATCGCCGTGAATGACTACGGCCTCGCGCCGGAGGATTTGATGTTCGACACGCTGACCTTCCCGCTCACGACCGGGCAGGAGGATTTGCGCAACGACGCGATCGAGACGCTGGAAGGGATCAGGCTGATCAAGGCAAACATCCCCGGCGTGATGACCGCGCTGGGCGTCAGCAACGTCAGCTTCGGCATCACTCCGGCGGCGCGCGGCGTGCTCAACAGCGTGTTTCTGTATCACGCGGTCGCGGCCGGGCTGGATATGGCGATTGTCAATCCGGCGCACATCACGCCCTACGCCGAGATTCCCGAAGATCAGCGCAAGCTGGCGAATGACCTGATCTTCAACAGCGATCCCGACGCGCTGCCGCGCTTCATCCAGTATTTTCAGGAAAACGACGTGAAGCTGGCGCAGCAGGAGGTCGAAGACCCGACCGAGCATATGACCGCCGAAGAAGCCATCCACTGGCAGATCGTCCACCGCAAGAAGGAAGGCATCGAGCGGCTGATTGACGAGTGCCTGACGGCGTCAGGATGCCGTTGGCGTGCTGAACAACGTGCTGCTCCCGGCGATGAAAGAGGTGGGCGACAAGTTCGGCGCGGGCGAGTTGATCCTGCCCTTCGTGCTGCAAAGCGCCGAGGTCATGAAGAAAACCGTCGCCTATCTGGAACAGTTCATGGACAAGCTGGAGGGCGTGACCAAAGGCACGATAGTGCTGGCAACCGTCTACGGTGACGTGCATGACATCGGCAAGAATCTGGTCAAGACCATTTTGAGCAACAACGGCTACACCGTCTACGACCTCGGCAAGCAGGTTCCCGCCAACACCATCATCGAGAAGGCGGTCGAGTACCACGCCGACGCCATCGGCTTGAGCGCGCTGCTGGTCAGCACCAGCAAGCAGATGCCGCTGATCGTCAACGAATTGGCGCGGCGCGGCTTGAAATTCCCGGTGCTGATCGGCGGCGCGGCTATCAACCGGAAGTTCGGGCGGCGGATTCTGTTCCTCGAAGGCTCGGATCAGCCTTACGAGCCGGGCGTGTTCTACTGCAAGGACGCCTTCGAGGGCTTGTCGGTGATGGAAACGCTGATCAACCCGGCGCAGCACGCGACTTTTGTCGAGCAGAACCGGGACGAAGCCTACCGCGAACTGGACAAGCCGGTTCCGGTCAAGCGGGCGCGGCACTACGACCGGGTGAGCGAAGTTCCGCCCGCGCCGGACATCCCGACGCCGCCGTTCTGGGGCGCCAAGACCATCCGCGAGATGCCGCTGGAACTGGTGCTGAAGCATCTGGCGAAGAAGGAGTTGTATCGCTTGTCGTGGGGCGCGGGCAACACGCACGGCGACGAGTGGATCAAGCTCGAAAAGGACTACGAAGCCCGGCTCGACCACATGACCCGCGACGCCCTGCGCGAACATACGCTCAAGCCGCAGGCGGTCTACGGTTTCTTCCCGGTCAACAGTGAGGGCAACGATCTGGTGATCTACGATCCCGAACCGTTCCAAGAAGCGCT
Organism: uncultured Chloroflexia bacterium; assembly: GCA_963814185.1. Lineage (GTDB taxonomy): Bacteria > Chloroflexota > Anaerolineae > Aggregatilineales > Phototrophicaceae > Flexifilum. The sequence continues at coordinate 133,494 of CAWFCF010000012.1, forward strand.
CGTAGGGGCGCAGCGCGCTGCGCCCCTACAGAAGATCGAAATTGCCCGCTTCCATTTCCCGCGCCAGCCGTTCGGGGAATACCTGTGCATCAGCGACTATTTCCTGCCCGCCAGCGATCCGAGCGGTCAGGTGGACACGGTGGCGCTGCAAATCGTGACCGTCAGCGCGGCGGCGACCGAACATTTCGACAAGCTGCAAGCCGCCGATCAGTACAGCGAAGCCTATTTCTTTCACGGGCTGGCGGTGCAGACAGCCGAAGCCACCGCCAATTACGTCAACCGGATCATCGTCAACCGCCAGTTGAGCATCCCCGAAGATCGCGGCAAGCGCTACAGTTGGGGCTATCCCGCCTGCCCGGACTTGAGCGATCATGCGGTGCTGCTGAGCCTGCTGCCGCAGGCGGTGGACGAACTGGGCATGACCCTTTCGCCCTCGTACCAGTGGATACCGGAGCAGAGTACGGCGGCGATTGTGGTGCATCACCCCGACGCCAAGTATTACAGCATCGGCGTGGATCGCGTGCAGCAGATTGAGGAAGCGTAAATGACCTCGCCTCGGTCAGCCGGGGTGAGGTTAGATTGTTGAGGACGTGTGATACGACGAATTCCAAGACCTATGCTCGGATGCCTCGTGATCGTGCTGGCGGTGCTGCTGTGCAGCGGCGGCGCGTTCTTCGCGGTGGATCGGGTATGCGCGACCTACCTGCCGCAGCGCCTGCCGATCTATCCCGGCGCGGAGCAGGTGTTCCAGAATCACAATTTCTTGACGCCCTTCGGCATGGGCACCACCGTGATCACCCTGCGCTCGTCCGATCCGCCGGACGTGGTGCGGTCGTGGTACGGCAGCGCCACCGGGACTTTCTTGCGGCAGTCGCTCAACAGCAGCGACCTGATCATCACGCTCGGTCGCTCGATTGCGCGGGTGCAGTTCGACGTGACCCCCTCGCCCGACGGCAGCGGCTCGCAGATCATCCTGTACGCGCAGTGTGTGGATTGAGACGACGATGAAACCTTTCCTCGAACGCATTCACGAAGACGACCGTCCGCTGCTGGCGGATGGCGCGATGGGCACGCTGCTGCACGCGCGCGGCGTGCCGATGGACGACTGCTTCGAGCGCTGCAACCTCACCCGCCCGCAGTTGATCAGCGAGGTGCACCGCGCCTACGTCAAGGCGGGCGCGGAGCTGATCGAAACCAACAGCTTCGGCGCGAACCGGCTCAAGCTGGCGGAGTGCGGGCTGGAAGGCGAACTGGACGCCATCTGCCGGGCGGGGGTGGAACTGGCGCAGGAAGCGGTTCAGCAGAGCGGACGCGAGGTCTACGTCGCCGGGTCGATTGGTCCGCTGGGCGTGGGCGTGCAGCCCTACGGTCGGCTGAAGCAGGACGAGGCTCGCGCCCTGTTCGCCGAGCAGATCGGCGCGCTGGCGCACGCCGGAGCCGACCTGATCCTGTTCGAGACCTTCACCGACCTGACCGAGATGCTGCTGGCGCTGGAAACCGCGCGCAAAGCCGCGCCCGGTCTGCCCGTGATCTGCGAGATGACCTTCGGGCAGGATGATCGGACGCTCTCCGGGCATCTGCCGGGCAACGTGGCGCGCCAGCTTCACGAGGCGGGCGCGGACCTGATCGGCGTGAATTGCAGCGCGGGTCCGGCGCACATCTCGCGGGTCTTGCAGATGATGCGGCTGGCGGTTCCCGACGCCATCTACTCGGCGATGCCCAACGCGGGCTTCCCTCAGACCATGGGGGGGCGCACCATGTACCCGGCGACCGTCGAATACTTCGCCGATTACGCGCTCACCTTCAAGGCGCTGGGCGCGACCATCATCGGCGGCTGCTGCGGCACCACGCCCGACCACATCGCGGCGATGCGAGCGGCGCTCGACGATCCGAATCGCCCGCTGCCGCACATCACCGTGCTGGAGTTCGCACAGCGACGAAGAAAACGGCATCGCCGAGCGCCCGTCCGAACTCGCGCTCAAGCTGGCGAGCGGGCAGTTCGTGATCAGCGTGGAGATGAAGCCGCCCGCTCGCACAATCTGGATCGGCTGGCGCAGAACGCGCAGCTTCTGGTCGATGCCGGAGCCGACGTGCTGAACATCGCCGACAGCCCCACCGCCCGGATGCGAGTCAGCCCGTGGGCGGTGGGCAATCTGGTGCAAAACCGCATCGGCGTGGAGACGATTTTGCATTTCCCGACGCGCGGGCGCAATCTGCTGCGGATTCAGGGCGATCTGCTGGGCGCGCACGCGCTCGGCTTGCGCAATTTGTTCGTGGTGATGGGCGACCCAACTCGCATCGGCGACTACCCGGACGCGATGGACAACTTCGACATCGTGCCCTCCGCGCTGATCCGGCTGGTCAAGCAGCGCATGAATATGGGCGTGGATCAGGCGGGCAATTCCATCGGTCAGCCGACCAGCTTCACAGTCGGCTGCGCGCTCAACATGGGCGCGGGCGACGTGGACAAGGAGATCGAGGTGCTGCGCAAGAAGATTGAGGCGGGCGCGGATTTCGCGCTCAGTCAGGCGGTGTTCGAGCCGCAGATCGCCGAGCGCTTCTTGCGCCGCTACGAAACGCTGGCGGGCGAGCCGCTGCATCTCCCGGTGCTGATGGGCGTGATGCCGCTCTACAGCCTGCGCCACGCCGAGTTTCTGGACAACGAAATCCCCGGCATCACCATCCCCCCGGCGATCCTCAAGCGCATCGAGGACGCGGGCGAGGATGCGCCGTCCGAGGGCGTTCGCATCGCGCAGGAGCTGCTGCGCGACCTGAAGGATTTGGTCGGCGGGGCATACATCATCCCGGCGTATGGGCGCTACGAACTCGCCGCGCAGGTGATCGACGCGGTGGCGGTGCCGTGACCACCATTCGCCTGCTGGAAGAACTGGCACTGAACGCGCTGCCCGCGCTCGAAACGCTCTACTACGACGGCTGGATACTGCGCTTCGCCGGGGGAGCGGGCGGCTATCCACGCCGCGCCAACTCGATCCAGATGATTTATCCGCCCACCCTGCCGCTCGACCGGAAGATCGACCACTGCCAGCGGATTTACACCGCGCTGGGTCAGAAAACCGTGTTCAAGCTGACGCCCGTGTCGCCTGACGGACTGGAAGCGGCGCTGCGGGCGCGCGGTTTCGCGCTTGACTGCCCCACCAGCGTGCAGACCCTCGACCTCGCGGGCGTCGATCCGCTGCCGGAGACCGACGCCGAGTTGATTGCCGAGCCGTCCATGAGCGACGGTTGGTACGCCGATTACGCCCGCCTGCACGACGAAAATCCCGCCCGATCCGCCGTGATGCAGGTGATTTTGAAGCAGGTGGCGGTCGAGTCGGTGTTCGTGCGCCTGCGTCGCGGCGGCGAAACCGTTGCGCTCGCGCGTGGCTCGCTGGATCAGGGCTGGGTCGCGCCCTACGAGGTGGTGACTGACCCGCGCTATCGCCAGCAGGGTTACGGCAAAGCGCTGATGCTGGCGCTGCTGCGCTGGGGCAAGGACTGCGGCGCGCATCACGCCTATTTGCAGGTGGTGGTCGAAAACGCGCCCGCGAATCGGCTGTATCGCAGCCTCGACTTCAGCGAGCAGTACCGCTACTGGTATTTGCAGAAAGAACCGTAAGCGCCGCTGGCGGTTTAAATCGCCAGCTATGAATACCTAGCGACCCCTGAAGGGGTCGCCTTTGCGTCCCGGTTTGAGTCGCCCCTTCAGTGGGCGACGGGTTCTCTCTAGCCGAGGATTTAAATCCTCGGCGGCGAATGATCGGACAAGCCTCTGCGTGCCTGTCCCTGTGGAACCTACGGCTGTCGGGGCGAACGCATGTGTTCGCCCCTACAACTCCTCGCTCAGACCCTCCCGCAGCTTGGCGAAGATCAGCGTGTCGCGCAGCCGACCATCCGGCGCCCGCGAGTCGCGGTGAAGGCGCGCCTCCAGCGTGAAGCCCGCCCGCAGCGCGACGGCGGCGCTGCGCTGATTGCGCGCGTCACAGCGGATTTCCAGCCGCACGGCGTTGAGCCTGCCGAACGCCATCGCCGCGATCCCGTTCACCGCCTCGGTGATGTAGCCCTGCCCGGTCAGGCTGGTACGCACCCAGTAGCCGATCTCGAAGCGGGGCACGTCCCACGCGATATTGTGCAGCCCGCTCCCGCCCACGTACAGCCCATCCCGCTTGCGAAACAGCAGCAGCGGCAGGTCTTCGTGATTGCGAAAGCGCAGCGCGCTCTCCCGCGCATAGGTTTCCAACTCCGCGACCGAGGGGACCACCCGCGCCCATGGCATCCACGGACGCAGTTCTTCGATGGATTCGCGGATGGCTTGGTTGACGGCGGCGCCATCGCCCGGCTGCGGGGCGCGGATCAGCAGGCGCTCGGTTTCAAAGTGATCGGGGACAGGGGGATGTCTTCGGGTGACGTACATAAGCTGGGTATCTTGGGTGATTAGGACGATTTTGCCTTTACTATACTCGATCTTCGCACCGGAGCCTGCCTTGCTCGCCCTTAGCCCAGCGACGCGGCTTCGGCGGGCGTGAGCGGCAGCAGCGTCCCCGGCGCTAAGCCCGCCAGCGTGATCGCCCCAATCGACCAGCGCACCAGTCGCAGGGTCGGGTAGCCGACCGCGGCGGTCATCCGGCGCACCTGCCGATTCTTGCCTTCGGTGAGCGTCAGCGCCAGCCACGCCGTCGGCACGTTTTTGCGAAACCGGATCGGCACCGGGCGCTCCGGCAGATCGGGCGGCTCCGCCAGCAGTTCGACCTGCGCCGGGCGGGTGCGCCCATCCCGCAGATCGATGCCCTCGCGCAGACGACGCAGCGCCGCCTCGTCGGGCACCCGCTCGACCTGCGCCCAGTAGCTGCGCGGGTGAGCGAAACTCGGGTCGGTGAGGCGGTGGCTGAGCGCGCCGAAATCGGTCAGCAGCAGCAGCCCCTCGCTGTCGAGGTCGAGCCGCCCGGCGGCGTAAACCTTCGGGATGCGGACGTAATCCGCCAGCGTCGGGCGGTTCTCGGCGTCGGTGAACTTGGTCAGCACCCCATACGGCTTCCAGAAGCGATACACCCGCATCGCTAGGGCAGAACCGCCGGAAGGGTCGAGCAGTCGCCGCTGGACTGCGCCCGTGTCCCGAACAGGTTGGTCTGAACCCAGTAGTTGTTCGGGCTGGACTTGACCTGCCACCACGAGTTATCCGCCAGCTTGCCGATAGGAATAAGCTGCCAGCCCGCGTGCGCCTGCGTGGCGATGAAGAAGGGCAGCGGCTGCTGGTACAGATCGACATCGCCCAGAAATCGCCAGCAGGCAGACCACCGGCAGCGTGGAGCAGTCTCCGGTGATGGTCGCGGTGCTGTTGAGCAAACTCCGCTGCATCCACACGTTCTGTCCGAATTCGGTCACTTCCCACCACGTCCCATCCGCCGACTGACCGATGGGCTTTATGTCGGTTCCCGGCGCCACCTGATCGAACAGGTTGCTGGGTACGGTATCCGGCTCGGAATAGCTGTACTGCGCTGCCGTCAAGGTGATCGAGCAGGGACCGACGACGACCGTCGCGGTCGGCGGCGGCACGAGGGTTGGAGTGGGAGTCGGGGGCGGCGTCTGGTTGCGCGAGATCAGGATGCCGCCGACGATGATCAGCAGGATGATCACCACGCCCGCGATGATCGCCGGGATCAGCCAGCTTGGGGGCGGAGGCGGAGGCGGTGTGACTTCGGGGGCGCGCACCGAGAAAGTCACGTCCGGGCTGGTGCTGTAGTTGTCGTCCGGGTTCACTTCGTCCGCCACGATCAGCGTGAGGATGTAGCTGCCCGGCGCGGCGCTCGCGGGCACGCTGATCTAAATCGCGTACTCCTGCGTGCCGTCGATAGTGAAGTCGCGCACGTTGGGCGGGTTGGTGGTGACGATGTTGGGCGGCACAACCGTGAGCCACGCGCTGCCATCCGGCGGGTTGGTTTGCACGGTTGAGGACGAGTGGACGCGCCGCCCGGTGTTGTTCTTCACCGTGAAGCTGACCATGCCCCGGCGGTTGTTGTCCAGCGTGACGGTGCTGCTCGCGGTCGTGATGTCAAATGGGGGCGGCATGATTCCTCCTGCATTGGGTGTCTGCTCCAATATATTACCGGATGAACCAAATTTGACCACCCGGCTTAAGTTCTTACCATAAATTCCTTTACACTGAGGTCGTCGCCGCGCACTGCGGCGGGAAGTGAGGTTTGCCATGAGCAGCATGGTCGGTTAGGCGATCACGATAGCGTTGGTTTTTTCGGCGCAGGACGCGATTTTTGCGTTCCTGTTCGCTTCGTGATTGCTCGCTGACCTTGTTTTGCACATGGAGTCTCACAACCTGATGAAACGCTGGCGCTCCGGGCTGCCCCCCGACTTTCTGAAGCTGTGGGTGGGGCAGACCATCTCCCAGTTTGGCTCGCGCATCACGCGCGGCGCGCTCCCCCTGATCGCCGTCATTACCCTATCCGCTGACCCGGTTCAGTTAGGCATCTTGACCGCCGTCGCCTCGATCCCGGTGCTGCTGTTTGGCTTGTTCGCGGGCGTGTGGGTCGACCGCCTGCGCCGCCGCCCGATCCTGATCCTGATGGACGTGGCGCGGATGCTGCTGCTCTTGAGCATCCCGGCGGCGGCGCTCAGCGGGCAGTTGAGCATGAGGCTGCTCTACGTCGTCGCGCCCGCGCTGGTTTTGCTAACGCTGATCTTCGACACCGCTTATCATGCTTATCTGCCCTCGCTGGTGGCGCGCGACCAGATCGTCGAAGCCAACAGCCGCCTCTCGACCAGCAAATCGCTGGCGGAAGTGGGCGGGCCCGCCATCGCTGGCGTGCTGATTCAGGTGATCAGCGCACCGCTCTCGGTGATTTTCGACGCCGTGAGCTACCTGTTCTCGGCGATCAGCCTGAACTTGATCCGCGCGCCGGAGCCTGCGCCAACTCCGCGCGCGGATGGTCAGTCCATGCGGCGCGAGATCGCCGAAGGCGTCAGCCTGATCGCCCGCGACCCGGTGCTGCGCGCGCTGGCGCTGAGCATCGGGCTGCGCAGCTTCTTCGGCAGTTTTTACGGCACGCTTTACGACCTCTACGGCATCCGCGACCTCAGCTTGACCCCCGCCATCCTCGGCGTGCTGATCGCCGGAGGCGGCGTCGGTGCGCTGATCGGCGCGCTGCTCACCAACCGGATTCAGAAGCGCTTCGGCATGGGCAAGACTATCGTCGGGGCGTTCCTGCTGAGCGCGCTGGTCGGAATTCTCACCCCATTGGCGGGCGGATCGGTGCTGCTGGCGTCGGCGCTGCTGATTATCCCGCAGATCGTCGGCGACGGCGCGATGATGATCTACTGGATCAACGCGCTCAGCCTGCGCCAGATGATCGTGCCCAACCGCCTGCTGGGGCGGGTGAATGCCAGCATCGGCTTTCTGGAAATGGGGATCGCGCCCTTCGGCGCGCTGATCGCCGGAGTATTGGCGACCGGGCTGGGCACGCGGCTCACACTGGGGATCGCGGTGTTGGGCGGCATCTCGACGGCGGTCTGGTTCAGTCGCTCGGCGGTGCGGCGGGTCGAGGGCGTGCCTGCCGCCGTCGATGAGGAGTGAGGAGGTCGTTTGTAGGGGCAGACCCACGTATCTGCCCTTGCCATCATCAGGGCGAACACACAGGGTCGCCCCTATGCGCTCTGCACGTAAGGGATCGTGACCGTGAAGGTGGTACCCCGGTCGACGTGGCTTTCAAAGCGCACCGACCCCCGATGCGCGTCGACGGCTTCTTTCACGATTGCCAGCCCCAACCCGGTGCCGGGAACTTCGCCCACGTTGGACGCCCGGTGAAATAGCTGAAACAGAAATTCCTGATCGTCGTCCGGGATGCCGATCCCCTCGTCCCTGACCTGAAAGCGCACCTGTTCGCCCTCGCAGGCGGCGCTCAGCCGGACGACGCTCTCTCGCGGCGAATACTTGATCGCGTTGGAGAGCAGGTTGGTCAGCGCCAGCGTGAGCAGCTTCGGGTCTGCCATGATCTGCAGGCAGTGACTGTCGCTCAATTGGAGTTCGATCTGCCGTTCCGGGGCATTCATCTGCACGTAGACCGTCAGCGTCCGGCAGAACGAGTCGAGTTCTATCGGCTCCGGGGCGAAGTCCAACCCGACGGTCTGGGCTTTGGTCAGGGTCAGAATGTCGTCGAGCAAGTCGGTCAGATGTTTCACGTGTTCCTGAATCAGCGCGAGATGCTCATTCTTGCGCTCCTCGGTCATGCGGTCGCTGTATAGTTGAATCAGTTCCGCTGAGGCTTGGATGCCGGACATGGGCATACGAAACTCGTGCGAGACCATCGAGACGAAACGGGACTTGAGTTCGTTAAGCTGTTTCTCCCGTTCGAGCGCGTGTCGAAGCTCTTCCTCTAGGCGCTTGCGCTCGGTCACGTCGCGGATCGCGCTGTAAACCAGCGTACCTTCGGCGGTCACTACCGGGCTGAGACTGATCTCGACCGGGAACTCCTGACCATTTTTGCGCACCCCACAGAGTTCCAGGTTTGTGTGTATCGGGCGGACGTAGGGATCGGCAAAATAATCGGCGCGTTGCCCCAGATGTTCCTGACGAAACCGCTCCGGGATCAGCATTTCCACCGGGCGACCGATCAGCTCCACGTCGCTGTAGCCAAACAGGACCTGCGTCTGGCTGTTGACCAGCACGATCTTCCCCCGCGTGTTGACGATCACCATCGCGTCGGGTGCGGCTTCCAGCAGCCCGCGAAAGCGCTCCAGCGTCCGGCGGCGCTCGGTCACGTCGCGGATGGCGCTGGACACCAGAAAGCCCTCGTCGGTCGCCACCGGGCTGAGGCTGATCTCGACCGGAAATTCGTGCCCGTTTTTGCGCAGCCCGTAGAGTTCCATCCCTGCGCCCATCGGTCGGACGCGCGGATCGACCGAGTAGCTCAGCCGCTGCTTGAAATGCTGGGTGCGGAAGCGCTCCGGCACCAGAATTTCGACCAACTGCCCGATCATCTCCTCCTCTCTGTAGCCGAACAGCACCTGCGTCTGCGCGTTGACCAGCACGATCTTCCCCTGCTGATCCACGATCACCATCGCGTCGGGGGCGGCTTCCAGCAGCGACCGGAAGCGCTCGGTCGTGTGTCGGCTCTGGGTCACGTCCTCGAAAATCAGGGCGACGGTTGCCAGCGGTTGGTCTTCGCGCGCGATTGGGCGCGCGCGCAGGCGGATGGTCTTGCGACCCAGCGGAAACACCCGCTCGAATTCCAGATCAATCGGGACGTGGTCGCTGGCGGCTTTCGCCAGCAGCAGGCGATACATTTTGAGCATGTCCAAATCAGTGACCGGGTGTCCGTGGATCGCCTGCGGGTCAAGCTGGAAGGTTTGATAGAACAGCTTGTTTCCCCCGCTGATGGTCAGGTCGCCATTCAGCAAAAGCAGCGGAGTCGGGATAGCTTCCAGAAAACTCTTGACTGAGATTTTCGGGTCGTCGCTCATCGAAGTTCCTCGAGAGGTGGATGATATTTCTCTGCACGCTACTGTTACATTATAGGTTGGAAAAGTCATAAATATACGAAAGCGTGAAATTTCTCTAATCCTTTAAGCGATTTGTGACGTTTGACGCTGGGCGAATCAAAACCGGCGCGCGATGATTCGCACGCCCTTTCGCAGAAATAACGGTAGGGGCACGACCGGTCGTGCCCAAATTTCCTTAGCTCAAATAATCGCGCAGGTGACGGCTGCGGCGCGGGTGACGCAGGCGGCGCAGCGCCCGCCCCTCGATCTGCCGGATGCGCTCGCGGGTCAGCCCAAAGGTCTCGCCGACTTCTTCCAGCGTGTGGCTGTGCCCGTTGAGCAGCCCGAAGCGCAGCCGCAAAATGCGGGCTTCGCGCGGCGTGAGCGTGTCCAACAGCGAGTTCGATCTTCTCGCGCAGCATTTTGTCGTAGGTGCTTTGCGACGGGCTGGGCAGCGAATCGTTTTCGATGAAGTGCCCGAATTCGCTGTCCTCGTCCTCCCCGACCGGGCGCTCCAAGCTGATCGGCTGCCATGACACCCGCAGCATCCAGCGGACTTTGCGCGGATCGATGTTCATCTCGGCGGCGATTTCTTCGGGGGACGGCTTGCGCCCGAAATCCTGCTCCAGCGTGCGCGCGACCCGGTACAGGCGGCGAATCCGGTCGCTCATGTGAACCGGCACCCGGATGGTACGCCCCTGATCGGCAATCGCGCGGGTGATGGTCTGGCGAATCCACCACGTCGCGTAGGTACTGAAGCGGAAGCCCCGTCGGTAGTCGAATTTCTCGACCGCCTTCATCAAGCCGAGATTGCCTTCTTGAATCAGGTCGAGGAAAGGCACGCCCCGCGCCATATACTTCTTGGCAATCGACACCACCAGCCGGGTATTGGCTTTGATCAGATGCTCGCGGGCGCTCAGCCCGTCCTGAACCAGCAGTTCCAGTTCGGCGGCGCGCTTGTGATTGGGGTTGTTCCGCAGCTTGCGGGCGGCTTCCGCGCCGACTTCCAGCCGCATAGCAAGGTTGATCTCCTCGTCGGTGGTCAGCAGCGGCACCCGCGCCATTTCCTTCAGGTACATGCCGACCGTGTCGTTCGAGGCGAGGATGCCGTAATCGTCCTCGACGTAGCCCTCGTCCGCAAGCTCGGTGTCATCTTCCAGCCACAGGTCGGGGTCGGCATCGCTCAGCCCTAAAAACGGATCATCCTCGCTTTCATCTTCAAAAAAGGACTCTTCATCTAAGTAATCAGGTTCGGGAACAAAGTCTAACTTAGAATCAAAAGGATGATCGTAGTCGTTCAAGGCGCTCTCCCTTTCCAACTAGGACGGTAACGAGACCATGTGTGTGCGCTCAACGGTCGAGCAGTTGCTTCAAACCAGCCAGACGTGGATCGACGGATTCTTCGGCGCAGGTGCAGGTCGTGTAGTTCAGGTTAGCGCCGCATTCCGGGCATAAGCCTTTGCAGTCGGGGCGGCAGAGTGTCCCCCGCGTATCTTCGATCAGCGCCTCGGCGCGAATCAACGGGGCGAGGTCAAGGATGCCGTCGTCGCTCAGGCTGAATTCCGATCCAATCGGCGTCGGGTAGGCGTAGAGTTCTTCCAGTTGGATCGCCGCGTCGTGCAGGGTCGGTTCGAGACAGCGGTAGCATTCATCTTCGACGCCGATGTGCAGCGTGCCTTGAACCAGAATGCCCTCTTTGGTGCGGCTCAGGCGCAGCGGACCGCGCACGTAAGCGAGATCAACGTCGTCTGCCACCCGGATTGCGGGAACCTCGAAAGCGGTTTCGTGAATGTGACCGGGACCCGCGCCCAGCAGGAACCCCACGTTCAGCTTCAGCACCCGATTCCCGATGAAACCATTGGCGAACTGTTTCACGGCGCGACCCTAAAATTACGTAACATTACTCTAACGTACCTTAAAGTTATAAGAGTTTGGGGTTTGTGTCAAGATATGGGACAACATCTGATACAAAACGCAAACCTTTTTGCTGCGCTGTCCCGATTGTGAAGCCGTGTTACAATCATGCCCTAATCAGCTAACCTTCCACCCCGGCGGGTGTCCATGATAGGTACGCGGCTCGGTCCGTATGAGATCATCGAGCAAATTGGCGTCGGTGGTATGGCGACGGTTTTCCGCGCCTACCAGCCGAGCATCTCGCGCTTCGTCGCCGTCAAGGTGATTCACCGCGCGATTGCCGCCGACGCCCGCGCGCTCGAACGCTTCCAGCGCGAAGCCCGGCTGATCGCCCGCCTCGAACACCCGCATCTGCTCCCGGTCTACGACTACGACGGCTTGCACGAGCCGCCCTACATCGTCATGCGCTACGTCGAGGGCGGCACCCTCAAGGACGTGCTGGATCGCAGCGGCGCGCTGCCGCTGGCGGATACCCTGCACATCATGCGGCAGATCGCCTCGGCGCTGGATTACGCCCACCGTCAGGGCGTGATTCACCGCGACATCAAGCCTTCGAACATCATGATCGACGGCGAAGGCAACATCTTCCTGACCGACTTCGGCATCGCGCGCATCGCGGCGGGCGGCGAGGGCATCACCCAGACCGGCATGGCGGTGGGCACGCCCGGCTACATGGCGCCTGAGCAGGGCATGGGTGCGGAGAACGTGGATCACCGCGCCGACATTTACAGTCTCGGCGTGATGTTCTTCCAGATGGTCAGCGGCAACCTGCCCTTCAGCGCTGAAACGCCGATGGGCGTGATCATGAAGCACATCACCGAGCCGGTGCCGCACATCACCGACTTCAACCCCACCTTGCCCGACGGTCTCGACGCGGTGCTAAACAAGGCGCTGGCGAAATCGCCGGAGGATCGCTACCAGAGCGCGAACGATTTCGTCGAAGCGATTGGGCAGGTGGTCGGATCGACCAGCACCTCGCTGCGCCCGCAGGTGATCCAGCGCGCCGCTCAGGAGAACGTCGGGCAGATTTTGCAGCGCCGCGAGCAGAACCGCGCCGAAATCGAGCACACCATGGCGACCTTCGACGCGCTCCGCCAAGTCGATCCGAAAACCGGCGGCGGGCGCTCCACCGCCACCGACTGGAAGGGCAGCGAGGAAGACTCGGATACCATCCTGACGCCTACCGATCAGCGCGCGGCGGCGGGCGTGATCGCTGCGCCCATCCCCCCGGCAGCTCTGCCTCCGCAATCGGTGAGCCGCTCGCGCCTGCCCATCTTCCTGATCGCGGGCGCGGTGGTGATCGTCGTGGTGATCGGCGGCGTGCTCGCCCTCAGCAGCCGATCCGGTGGGGCGGGGTCAGAGACGCCGACGCACGGCGCGACCGAAGTCCCGCAGGTGGTCGCCAACCCGACCGACACGCCCACCGATACGCCCCAGCCCAGCGCGACCAACGCCGCCACCCGCGTGCCCACGCCCTCGACGCCGCAGGCAGTCACGGTGCGCGATTTGATCGTGCGCGCGGGACCCGGATCGCAGTATCCGGCGGTGGGCACGCTCCGCACCAACGATCAGGCACCCATCATCGGCATCAGCGAGGATGGAAGCTGGTTTGAAGTCCAGATGCCCGACGGCTCGCCGGCGTGGCTGGCGATCTCGGCGGCGTTCGTGACCACGACCGGCAATCTCGGCGGCGTGCCGATTGTCGCCGCCGCCGATACCAATACGCCTGCGCCCACCAGTGCGCCGCCACCAACGGCAATTGACACCAATACGCCCGCGCCAACCGATACGCCACAGCCCACCGCGACCGATACCAATACGAACCGCCGCCGACAGCAACGGATACCGATACCAATACGCCTCAGCCCACCGCGACCGATACCAATACGAATACACCGCAAGCAACGGCTACCGATACCGATACGCCGCAACCGACAGCGACCGATACCGATACGCCCACGCCGACAGCAACGAATACCGATACGAATACACCGGAGCCGACCGCTGGAGTGAGCATCTTGGTGGTGCCGTCGGATACGGACACCCCTCAGCCGACCGCGACGTTCACGCCGACCGATACGTCAACGCTCGTTCCAACCGCAACTAACACGGCATCGAATACATCGACGCCCGTTCCTACGGCAACGGATACACCAACGTCGACCGATACACCGCTGCCGACCGACACCTCAACGCCCATTCCGACCGCAACCAGCACGCCGCTGCCAACGGATACACCGACTTCAACCGATACGTCAACGCCCGTTCCAACTGCAACCAATACACCGCTGCCAACGGATACCGCAACGCCTGTCCCAACGGCAACTTATACGCCATCGGACACCCCGACGCCGACCTTCACCCCATCAGATACACCAACGTCAACCGATACTTCGACGCCCATTCCGACGCCGTCCGACACACCAACCGCAACTTATACGCCATCGGACACGCCCACGGCGACGTTCACCCCGTCAGACACGCCAACGGCAACTTATACGCCGTCAGATACGCCGACCGCGACTTTCACGCCGTCAGATACGCCAACGGCAACCTATACGCCATCGGATACGCCAACTTACACCCCAACGGCAACCTTTACGCCGTCGGACACCCCGACGCCGACCTTCACCCCGTCAGACACGCCGACGGCGACCTTCACCCGGTCAGACACGCCGACGGCGACGTTTACGCAATCAGACACGCCGACGGCGACCTTTACGCCATCGGACACCCCGACCGCGACCTATACGCCATCGGACACGCCCACGGCGACCTACACGCCATCGGATACGCCAACGGCAACTTATACGCCGTCAGACACGCCAACGCCGACATTTACGCCATCCGACACGCCAACTTACACCCCAACCGCAACCTTCACGCCGTCGGACACGCCAACTTACACCCCAACCGCAACCTTCACGCCGTCGGACACGCCATCGCCCACCGCCACCTTCACCGAGACGCCGCTCCCGGTGCCAACCGAGGCGCTGCCTTTCCTGCAAATCATGCAGCAGGTCAGTCAACGTCAGGTGCAGGCGGGCACGCGCGATCTGCTGTTCGAGTTCGATCCGAACGATGGCAGCGATCCGCTCTGGTTCAACATCGTCGGCAGCGACGTGAGCGACCCGAACGCCTCCGGCGCGCACCAAAACTACCTCGAAATGACCTACACCGGGCTTCCGACGTGGCAGATGCTCAACGGCGACCTGAACCCCAGTCTTTTCGGAGCGGGCGGCGACGCCTTCAACTACAGCGACTCGGAGGATGTGTACGCATCGGTGGACGTGCGGCTGGGCGCGGACGGCGAAGGCTGGCTAGGCGTGCGGACTGCGCCCTTCTTCATCGGCGCGGAATTGGAAAGCTACCGCCTGATCCTCAAGTCCAACCCCGACGGCACCGTGACCGCAACCGCGCGCTTCGTCAGCGTGACCGATCAGCACGACATCCAGTCGGTGACGCTCACCGGCCCGCTGCCGGAGTGGATTCAGCTTGAGATCGTCGCCGTGCGCGACCAGATCGGCTTCTTCGCCAACGGGCAGTTCGTCGCCGCGATCCCCAGCGGCGCGCCGCGGCTCGGCGGATCGGTCGCGCTGGGCGTCGACGTGGGCACGGTCGATTTCGACAGCTTCGTCGTGCGCGACGCCAAGCCGTGATGGTGGATTGGGTAAATCGTGGATGTTCGTAGGGGCACGGCGTGCCGTGCCCCTACGGGATGGGATTATGAGGATGACTGGTCGAGCGTGACCGTCACCTGCGACTGGCTGCCACCGCGCACAATCGTCAGCGTGATTTGGTCGCCCGGCTGGTCGTGATTCTCCAGATAAATCTGCAAATCGTTGCGGCTGCTCACCGGCTGACCCTCCACCGCCACGATCACGTCGCCGCCCTGAACCAGCAGCCGCCCGCGCTGGCGGACGATGGACGCCGCTTGCAGCCCGGCTTTGTCCGCCGCGCCGCCGGGCGTGACCTGCGCCACCAGCAAGCCCTGACTCACGCCGTAGCCGTTCGCCGAGATTTCGTTGCCCAGTTCCACCAGCGTCGCGTCCAGCGAGGGATGCGGATAATGTCCCGTGCTGATCAGCACCGGCACCACCCGCGCGATCACGTTGGCGGGGACGGCGAAGCCGATGCCCACCGATCCACCGCTGGGGCTGTTGATCGCGGTGTTGATGCCGACCACCCGCCCGCGCATGTCCAGCAGCGGCCCGCCGGAGTTGCCGGGATTGATCGCCGCGTCGGTCTGGATCGCCTGACCGATCACGCCGCCTTGCGAGGTCTGAATCTGCCGACCGAGCGCGCTGATGATCCCGGTGGTCAGCGTGCGTTCCAGCCCAAAGGGATTGCCAATCGCCGCGACCGACTGCCCGACCTCCAATTGCGATGAATCGCCTAGCTGCAGCGGCGCAACGTTATTGTTCGACATATCGACCTGCAGCACGGCGAGGTCGTAGTAGCTGTCCGAGCCGATCACGGTCGCATCCAGCGATTCGCCGTCCGCCAGCAGCACCGTGACCTGATCCGCGCCCTGAATCACGTGGTTATTGGTGACGATGTGCCCATCGGTGTCGTAGACGAAGCCCGATCCGGTGCCTTCCTGCGGAACCGTCCCGTAGAAGAAGTTGAAGGCTTGCGACTGGGTGGCGACGTGAACCACCGAGGGGCTGATCCGCTGGTACAGATTCGCCACGATCTGATCCATCGCGTCGACTGCGGCGTACATCGTGTCCGGGAGTTGGGTCGGCGTCGGCGCAGCCGGGACCGCGCCCTGCGCCTGCGCGCGTGGGAACACCGCCGTGATCGTCCCGCCGATCAGAATCCCGACCACCAACAAAAGCATCATTTTGGTACGCATGAGTGCTGCTCTCCTGCTCAAGAGGCTGCGAGGGTGCTTTCATTCTGGCACCCTCACCTGAGCAGCGGGTTAAAGCTGGATCGGTCCTCGATCAATCCAGTCGAGCATCTGCTCAGTGTACGCCGGCTTCCACGCGGAGTCCCGATCTGCGCCCAGCGCCCAAGGATCGATGGGCGCGATCCACCACGTCATCCCGGCGTCGGCAAATTCGCCCAGCCGATCTTTCGCCCGCACCGGGTCGGCGGGCAGCAGGGGCATACACGCCAGATCGAAGGGCGTCTCGGCGCTGCGGAACTGCCGGATGTAGGTCATGACTTCGCGGCAGTCCTCCGGCTCCAGCTCACCGTCCTTGATCGGCACGAAGCCGTCCCAGAGCGCGGCGCGGCGCATCGGCGGCTTATGCGGCAGCACCCCGGCGACCCAGATCGGGATGCGCGGCTGCTGGATCGGCGCGGGCTGGAAGGTGACTTCTTCTAAGTGATAATGCGTGCCGTCGAAGCGGAAGGGCGCGCCGCTCCACAGCCCGGTCAGGACTTCCAGCCCTTCGTCGAGCATCCGGGCGCGGGTTTTGGGGTCGGATTCCTCGCCGAAGTAGCCGAAGTCGAACGGTCGGGTCGATCCCAGCCCGACGCCCAGCGTCAGCCGCCCGTTCGAGAGCCGATCCAGCGTGACCGTCTCGCGCGCGAGCTTCCACGGTCGGCGGCGCGCCAGCGGCGTGATCAGCGTGCCGATTCGCATCCGGGTGGTGACCATCGCCACCGCCGCCAGCGCGATCCAAGGATCGAGGTTGGGGCGAAAGCTCTGGTCGAAGATCACGTGATCCCAGAGGAAAAATCCGTCCCATCCGGCGGCTTCGGCGCGCTTCGCCGCGTCGATCAGCACGTGGGGGTAGGCGAAGTCGCCGAACGGGGGAAGCGAGAGACCGTACTGCATGATGCCCTCCTGAGGCTTACAGGTTGACCGATATTCACCGCCACAGGTTTATGCTTTTTAACGAATTAATGCGGTGTAAGCACCGGAGGCTTTGAAGGCTTGTCCGATATTGAGAAAGGGTCTAAACCAGAACAATCACTTGCGCCAACAAGGAGATTGAACATGGATTTGGACACCTTCCTGACCACATTATACGTGCTGGTGGACGATTGCTACCAAGCCGAAGGCGCAAGGTCGGTGCAGCAACGCAAAGCAGGCGAGCAACACATGAGTGACAGCGAGGTCTGAATGGTCGTTGCTGGATGCGCCATCGGCACGACGACTATCAGGCTGATGTGATTGCTATCCCCCCGGTTCACACTGCCGACCACCCGGCATGGACTCGCGCCGACTGTCGCTGGCACGCCCGCAGGCGTCAGGTGATTGAAGCCGTGTTTGCAATTCTGGACCGCGTCTTTGGCATTAAGCGGGTCAATGCCCACACCCAGTGGGGAGACAGTACATCCGTTTGGCAGCCAAAGCTGCTGCTTATAACTGTGCTTTATGGCTCAACCGTCAACTTGAGCGTCCCCTGACTGCTGTCGCTACTTTACTCTGTTAAGCCAGAGTTCGATAGTCGCGTGAATTGGAGATAGTAGAGTGCGTCGCTGTGAAGGTATGGTGTAGGGGCGAGGCGTGCCTCGCCCGTTTTGACGAGACATGCGACTACTGGCTTAATACCGGACCAGCCTTCAAAGCATCCGGCGGGATAGGCGGAATACCCTCAAATTGCTTAAATTGATGTCTATGGGGCACGCCCTCTGCGATTTGAGCCGCCCATTGTTAAGCTTGCGCTCAAAGATTTAATCCCCACTTCGCATATTTAACCGAGTTCTATAACAATGGCTTGTTACCCTGCCCCTGATCAGGCGTAATTCTTGACCTTTGTTGACCGATATTATCCTTCCTCAAGGAGACCTTTCGTGAACAAGCCAACGATTTTCTCCCGCCGAAAATTCCTGAGCATGGCGGCGCTCGTCAGCGCCGGGCTGGTGGCGTTCCCTCGCATCAGCTTCGCGCAAGATACAACCGCAACCCCGGATGCCTGCTCTGCCTCCCACCCCTCCGCCCGGTGCGCTGACGGCGGATGATGCGGGCGGCATGGACGCGCTGGTCGCCGCCGCCAATGCCGAAGCCGAGCTTTCGACCATCGCGCTGCCGGACGACTGGGCGAATTACGGCGAAATCAAGCAGGCGTTCCTCGCCAAGTATCCCGGCATCACCACCTACAACGACCTCAATCCTGAGGGCAGTTCCGCTCAGGAAATCGACGCGATCACCTCGAACGCGGGCAACACTGGACCCCAGAACCCGGACGTGATCGACGTGGGCTTTCTGTGGGGCAAGACCGCCAAAGACGCGGGTCTGCTCCAGCCGTATAAGGTCGCCACATGGGACAGCATCCCTGACGCGCTGAAAGACCCGGATGGCTTCTGGTACGGCGACTATTACGGCAAGATGGCATTCGAAGTCAACGCCGATGTGGTGACCAACGTCCCGCAGGATTGGTCTGACCTGCTCAAGCCGGAATATCAGGGCATGATCGCCCTCTCCGGCGACCCGACCGCAGCGGCGCAGGCAGTCTAAATGATCTGGGCGGCGGCGCTTGCCAATGGCGGCTCGCTCGACGACCCGATGCCGGGTCTGGAATTCTTCAAGCAGCTTGCCGAATCGGGCAATCTGGTCGGCGCGATTTCCAGCGCCGCCAACGTCGCCATCGGCGCGACCCCCATCACCATGCGCTGGGACTACAACGCCCTCGCCAACCGCGACTCCAACGCCAACTCGGTCAACATTCAGGTGCTCTATCCCAAGAGCGGCACCATCGCGGGCGTGTACATTCAGGCGATCAGCGCCTACGCGCCGCGCCCCAATGCCGCCCGTCTGTGGGAAGAATACCTGTATTCGGATGAAGGGCAGTTGCTGTGGCTGAAGGGCTACGCAACTCCGGCGCGCTTCGACGACCTCAAGGCGCGCGGCGTCATCCCTGAAGAACTGATCGCCAAGCTGCCGGACAGCGACGTTCCGGTCGCCATCCCGACGCTTGACCAAATCACCAGCGCGACCCAGATCATCACCTCGAAGTGGAACGAGGTGGTGGGCGTCGCGGTGAGCAGCAGCTAACCACTGCACGTCCCTCTAATTCGGTTTAGGCATTTGGTTTTGGTGTCCGGCTCTTCGGCGGCGCCAAAACCAATTGTTCTATACTGAAGGTGCGCCTTCAGGAGCAAAACATGGCAGGAGGGGAATCGATCAAGCTGGAACCGCAAGCGATGCGGCGGCTGCCCAAACTTCATCTGTCGTGGAAGTGGCTGGGTGTCGTCCCGTTTTTCCTGTTCGTGGTCGCCTTCCAGTTGTATCCCTCGCTGTCCATCGCCGTGCGCTCCTTCGTGGATCAGGCGGGGCACTTCACGCTCGACAACGTCCTCGGACTAAATCAACCGCTGATCATGAATTCCTACTTCAGCTCCATCAAGATCAGCCTGATCAGCGCCGCGTGGGGCGGCTTGCTCGGCTTCGAGGTGCCCACCTCCGGGCAGATCATCATCGACGGCAACGACCTCACCACCGTTCCGGCGAACAAGCGCAAGATCGGCATGGTGTTCCAGTCCTACGCGCTGTTCCCGAACATGAACGTGCGCGCCAATATCGGCTTCGGCTTGAAGATCGCGCGCGAATCCGCCGACCTGATCAACAAGCGCGTTGACGAGATGCTGGCGATCATCCACATGGAAGAATTCGCGCAGCGCTTCCCGCACCAGCTATCCGGCGGGCAGCAGCAGCGCGTGGCGCTGGCGCGCGCGCTCGCCATTCAGCCGCAGGTGCTGCTGCTGGACGAGCCGCTCTCGGCGCTGGACGCCAAGATTCGCCTGTCGCTGCGGCAGGAAATCCGCGCCATTCAGCGAACTCTCAACATCACCACCATCTACGTCACCCACGATCAGGAAGAAGCGCTTTCCATCTCCGACCGCATCGTGGTCATGAGCAAAGGGCACATCGAGCAGATCGGCACGCCGCTGGAGGTTTACAACACCCCGCAAACGCCGTTTGTCGCGTCGTTCGTCGGCACGCTCAACCTGCTCCAAGCCAACGTCGAGGACGGCAAGGACGGGCGGCTCTCGGTCGAGGGTCAGGCGCTCCGCATCGGCAAGCCAGTCGGCGAGGGGCAGTCCACCCTGCTGGCGATTCGCCCGGAGGCGTTTTCGCTGACCGACGGCAGCGACGCCGCCAATCACCTGCAAGGCACGGTCGAAGATATGTATTTTCTCGGATCGGTGCTGCGGCTGCGCGTGCGCGTGGGCGACCAGTTCGTCAACGCCGACGTGTTCAACAACCTGCACCTGCGCATCCCCGACCGGGGCGAGGCGCTGACCCTGAGCTTCCGCCCGGAAGCCTGCATGATCGTGGAGGGCGAGCTTCAGCCCGCCCGCGCCGAGGCGTGATCCGGCTTACTGTTACTGCTCAATCGCCGCCGGACGCTGCTGCGCCGCGCAAATCCGCTCCAAGTCGAACTTGGTGCGTCGGTCGAATCGGTAGATGCCGTTCTGCTCCTGATACACGTCGGTGAGCTGGGTGTAGCAGTAGCCGAACATCTTGGGATCGGTCAGCAGCACCTCGACCAGCCCCTCGAAGCGCGCGTAAAATTCGTCGAGGCTGGTCGGTCGGTCGCCGTAGCCCCACAGAGTCCTCGCCCGGCTTCGCGTCCGGGTTCCACCAGATGCCGCCGAACTCGCTCACGAAATAAGGCTGCCCCCGGTACGCGAGCGACCACGCCCGCTGATCCCGGTTGCGCCCCGGTTCCGGGTGATTGACGTAAGGCTCCTGCCCGGCTTGGCGCTGGCGGAAAACCGCCGGGTCTTGGGTATAGTCGTGGCTGTCGTAAATGTCGGCTTCCCGAACCCGGTGCGAGTAGCCGGAGGTGTCCAAAACCGGGCGGGTGCTGTCCATCGCCTTGGTCGCCAGAAACATCCCGCGCATCACCACGTCAAGGTCGGTGATCCGGTCGCTGATGCTCTGCCACGTCTCGTTCATCGGGCACCAGCCGATGATCGCCGGGTGCGAGTAGTCCCGTTCCAGCACTTCCAGCCATTCGGTGAGGTAGGACGCGGTTGGTTTCTGATGATCGCTGTCGTCGCCGGGCACGGCGCAGCCCCAATCCGCGAACTCGCCCCACACCAGATAGCCCATGCGATCCGCGTAGTACAGGAAGCGCTCCTCGAACACTTTCTGGTGCAGGCGAGCGCCGTTGAAGCCCGCCGCCATGCTCAGCTCGATGTCGCGGCGCAGCGCTTCGTCGCTGGGCGCGGTCAAAATGCCGTCGGGATAGTAACCCTGATCCAGCACCAGCCGTTGAAACACGACTTCGCCGTTGATCTTGACCGCTTTGCCGTCGATGGTCACGCTCCGCAGCCCGGCATAGCTGCTCGCCTGATCGACGATTTCGCCGTCGGCATCGACCAGTTGCAGGTCGAGGTCGTACAGATGCGGATCGCGGATCGACCACAGGCGGCGGCGCTCGGCGGGGATCGGCAGCCTGATCTGCGGCGCGAAGTCCTGATCGGCGGGCGCCTCGACGCGCGCCACCTCCCCCGCCTCGTCCTTGAGCGTCGCCCGCAGACGCAGCCCCAGTTTGCAGCCGCTCAACGACTGCGCCAGATGGATCGCGCTGTTGGCGACATCCGGCGTCAGGCGCGGTCGCTTGAGCGCGTACTCCGGCACCGGCTCCAGCCACACCGTCTGCCAGATGCCGGTCGTCCGCCCGTAGATGGGTCCGTAGCCTTCCAGCCGCATCGACTGCTTGCCGCGCGGCTGCGGCGGCACCTGCAAATCGCGCGCCCGCACCACAATGCTGATCGTGTCCCCGGCGGCGACGCCGTCCAGATCGACGCTGAATGGCGAAAATCCGCCGCGATGCCGCCCGACTTCCTCGCCGTTGACCCAGACGGTCGCATCGTAATCCACCGCCTGAAAGTGCAGCAGTACCCGCTTGCCCGCCCAGCCTGCCGGGATGGTCACTTCACGGCGATACCAGACCGCGTTCAGGAAGTCCCGGTTGCCAACGCCCGAAAGCTCAAACTCCGGGCAGAACGGAACCGTAATCGTCCCGCTCAGCCGACGGTTCAACAGCCCGCGCTCGAAACCGCTGTCCCCCTGATCGATTTCGAACTCCCATTCCCCATTCAAGCACAACCAGTCGGGGCGGACGAACTGCGGGCGCGGATATTCGGAACGCGGAACAGACATGATCGACGAGCTTCCTTTTCATGTCATCAGGCGCAAAGACCCGATTCTAACCGCTCTGCGGAAGAATGGGTATAGGGGTAGGGGTTATTCGAGTCGCTTATGCACTTTTCCCAATTAGGAAGGAGTTCCGCACCGTCTTTCTCCCCTCTCCCACGCAAGCGGGGAGGGGGTGCGGAGGTGAGGGGGTAGGGGCGCAGCGTGCTGCGCCCGTTCTCCGTCTTTAATCGTTAAGATGCATCAGCGACTGTACGACTTCGCTCAAGCGAGCTTCCGCCAGCGCCATGCGCTGATCGGCGGCGCCGTAGTACAGCCGCAGTCGGTCGCCCTCGACCAGCGCGCCGCAGGTGAAGACCACGTTGCCAAAGAAGCCGTCGGTCTCATAGGGCGCTTCGGGCGCGAGAATCGGCTCGGCACTCTGCGCGATGATCCGTCCCGGCGCATCCAGCGGGGTCAAAAACGCGCGCAGCGTATAGCGATTCTGCGCGTCGGCGGCGTGGTAAATCGAGAGCCAGCCCTGCTCAGTCGGAATCGGCGGCGCGCCGCCCCCGACCCGGCTGGCATCTGACCCGGCATCCAGCACCAGCCGCAGTTCGCCCCAGTGAAGCAGATCGGGCGAGCTGGCGATCCAGATGTTCGGGCGCGCAAACGCGCCCGGCATCGGTCGGTGATAGCACACGTACTGACCGCCCACCTGCTGCGGAAACAGGGTCATGTCCCGGTTGGAGGGCGCGAAGATCAGCCCGTGCCGCTGAATGCTGACGAAATCGGTGGTGGAAACCAGCGCGGTCGCAATCCCGGCGGGGCTGACCGCCGTGTAGTTGACGTAATAGCTGCCGTCGATCAGGGTGATGCGCGGGTCTTCGATGCCGAAGCTTTCGTAGGGCGGCTCGCCTTGCAGCCACGGCTGCGCGTCCACCGTGAAATGCACGCCGTCGTCGCTGCGCGCCAGCCGCAGATGGCTGATGCTGGTCAGCCAGATCGCGCCGCTGCGCTTATCGACCACCACGCGCGGGTCGCTCGTATCGTAATCCGGGTCATCCCGGTTGATCCGCGAAACCACTCGTTCGCCGTTCTCGTCCAGATACGGGCACCGGATCACGGCATCCGAATGGCTCACTGGGCGTTCCGCCACCCGCAGCAGCAGCAGAACTTGCCCGTTATAAGCAGTCACGCCCGCGTTGAAGCTGCCGATGATCTCGAAGTCCGGGCGTGAGGGCGCGAGATCGTGCGGGGAAATCAGCGGGTTGTTCGGGTGACGGACGAACATGGTGAGCCTCTCGTGCAGCGGATGCCCAGCCAGATTATACAGCAGGCAGTCCGCGCCGCTATCGGTCGCTGATCGAGTTACGTGGCTCCGGCGTCGGCGCTTCGGTGATCGCCGGAGGCGGTGCATCGGTCGGCGCGAGCGTCGCGGGCGTGACCGCCGCAACGCTCACATCATTCGATCACAGCTCGAACTGCACCTTCATGCGCATCGGGTCTTTCTCGGCGATCTCCAGCCCGCGACAGAAATCGTCCAGCGGGAGGCGGTGCGAGATCAGCGGCTCAACCTGAATCGCGCCGCTCTGGATCAAGGCGATGCTCTGCGGGAAGGTGCGGTTGACGGCGAAGCTGCCGATGATCTTCAGGTCGCGCCGGAACACCTCATAAGCCGGGAACTTGACCTGCGTCCCGCGCGGCGTCACCCCGAACACCCAGACCTTGCCGCGCGGCTTGACGTACTCAAACGTGCCTTCCAGCACCGCCGGGATTCCGGTGGCGTCGGCGACGATGTCGAAGCCGTCCGGCTCCAGCGACTTGAGCGCGGCGGGCTGCTGCGCGTCCACCAGCACCGTGTCGGTCGCGCCCAGCCGCGCCGCCAAATCCAGCCGCGAGCGCACCACGTCGCTGACCACCACCCGCACCGCGCCCGCCTGTTTGAGCGCCTGCGCCACCAAACAGCCCATCGGGCCCGCGCCGAACACCAGCGCGGTATCGCCCGGCTGAACCTCCACCCGCTTGATGCCCCAGACCACGCACGCCAGCGGCTCGATCAGCGCCGCCTGCGCAAACGGAATCTCGCCGATGGAGAACAGGTTGCCTTCCGGTGCGACCACGTATTCGGCGAATGCGCCGCTCTGGGTCACGCCGACCGCGCGCAAATTCTGACACTGGTTGGGTTCGTTGCGCTGGCAGCTTGAGCAGCGGTTGCAGGGGATGTTCGGGTCGGCGCTGACCCGATCCCCAACGCGGAAGTTCCGCACGTTCGCGCCGACCGCCGCCACCACCCCGCTGAACTCGTGCCCCGGAATCAGCGGGTAGACGGCTTCGTACTCGCCTTTGAAAATGTGCAGGTCGGTGCCGCAAATTCCGGCGGCGCGCACCTTGATCAGCACCTCGTCGTCGCCGGGCACCGGCTGCGGCGCGTCAATCAGCCGGGCTTTGCCGGGTTGCTCAATTTGGGCGGCTTTCATGATTATTTTTCTCCAAAGCTCTATCCAAAAACCTATAGACTCAAAATGGTAAGCCTCATCCGCCCCACCTGCAACGCAGAGGGTCACGTTTTCCCCCCGCCATTCGGTAGATTGCGCCCGCTGTGGCTGCGTAGTAAATTTTGCCCGATGGCAAAACGCGGAGGAACGTCGCTTGCACGATCTGCTGCTGGGGATTGACGTTGGCACGACCATGGTCAAGGCGGCGCTGTTCAGCCTCGACGGGCGGCTGCAAGCGCTGGGCAGTTCGGAGCTTCGCCTGTATCACCTCCGCGCGGGCTGGGTCGAGCAGCGCCCGGAAGACTGGTGGCAGGCAGTCTGTGACTCGATTCGCCAAGCCTGCGCCGCCGTGCCCGACGCCGCCGCGCGAATCGCGGGGCTGGCGGTCAGTTCGCAAGCGCCCACGCTGATCCCGCTCGACCATGCAGGCGATCCGCTGCGCCCCGCGCTGATCTGGATGGATCGCCGCGCGGAAGCCGAAGCCGCCGAACTGGACGCCCTGCTCGGCGCGGACGCGATCTACCGCATCACCGGCAACCGACCCGACGCTTTTTACCTCGCCGCCAAGCTGCGCTGGTTCAGCCGCCACCAGCCGGACTTGCTGGCGCAAACCTACCAGTTCGTGCAGATCAACGGCTACGTCAACTATCGGCTGACTCATACTTACAGCCTCGACGCCTCGCACGTCGGGCTGATGCAGCTTGGCGACTGGTCGCCCGAAATCTGCGCAGCCTGCGGCGTCGATCCGGCGCAGTTCCCGGCGGTTCAGCCCTGCGCCGCGCTTCACGGCGAGGTCACGGCGGAAGCCGCCCAAGCGACCGGGCTGCGACCGGGCACGCCGGTGATGGTCGGCACGGTGGACAGCGCGGCGGCGGCGCTCGAATCCGGCGCGACCGAACCCGGAATCGCCGCCGAGATGACCGGAACCTCCACCGTCCTGATCATGCCCAACCGCCAGCGCTTGACTCACTCGGCGCTGATTTCCATGCCCCATGCCCTGCCCGACCTGTATCTGCTGATGGGCGCGACCGTTGCGTCCGGCGCCAGCCTGCGCTGGTATCGGGATCAGTTCGGGGAAGCCGAAATTCGGGCGGGCGCAGAGCAGGGGCGAGACCCCTTCGACCTGATCACCGAGCAGGCGGCGCAGATCGCGCCGGGCAGCGAGGGCGTGCTGTTTCTGCCCTACATGATGGGCGAGCGCTCACCGCTCTGGAACAGCCGCGCGCGCGGCGTGCTGTTCGGGCTGTCGCTGGCGACCCCACGCGCCGCCGTGATCCGCGCGATTTTGGAAGGCGCGGCGCTGGCGCTGCGGCACAATCTCGAGGTCGCCGCCGAAGCGGGAGTGCAGTTGAGCGAAATCCGCTCGGTGGGCGGCGGGGCGCGCAGCGCGCTCTGGAACCAGATCAAGGCGGACGTGCTGGGGCTGCCGATTTTGCTGCCGGAGGCGTCGGTCGGCGCGCCCTTCGGCGATGCGCTGTTGGCGGGCATGGGCGTCGGGCTGTACCCCGACCTGCTACAGACCATCCGCGAGAGCGTCCGCATCCGGCAGCGCTTCGAGCCGAACCCCGACGCTCACCAGCGCTACGACGCGATTTATCCGCTGTTTCGCAGCCTGTACCAGCATCTCCGCGAGGACTTCGACACCGCCGCCGGGCTGTCATCCACGCCGCCGATTCCCTGACAGGCGTTGTCCTGTAGGGGCGAACCTGTGTGTTCGCCCAAAGCAAGGGCAGACACGCAGAGGCTTGTCCGAAAATGAATCGCCGCTGGCGGTTTAGACCGCCAGCTACGAAAATACCGAGCGACCCACTGAAGGGGTCGCCTTTCGATCCGAGTTTGAGTCGCCCCTTCAGTGGGCGACGTTTTTCTCTAGCCGAGGATTTAAATCCTCGGCGGCGAATTATCGGACAAGCCTACGTAGGTCTTCATGCATCTGCCAGCCTGACCCCGTATCGCGCCCGCAGCAGTTCCGCCGCCCGCTCGACTTCCTGCCGCGTCGTATCCGCTGACCAATCCAGCAGCGGGGCGACCGCAGCCGCCAGTTCGTCGAGGATCGGGCGGTTCACCCGTCCCAAGAAAGCCAGCAGCGTCCGCCGCAGGATCAAATCGTCCAGATGCACCAGCTTGTCCTCGGCAGCCATGAACTGAATTTCCCGCCGGGTATAAGCGCCCAGATGCTCAAGCGGTGCATCCTCGCCCGCCTGCATGTAGGCGATCACCGCGTCGGCGCGGCTGCCGTAGCCATCCAGCAGCGCGTCGATCCGCTCGGCGGGCAAGCCGCTCCGCTTCTGGCGGTTGACGATCCACGCCGCGCGGTCGCTGGCGCTGCGGGGATAATTTCTGCCGCCGCCAATCGGCAGACTGCGAGTATCGACCCGGCGGGCACGCCCCAGCGCGGGCAATAGCTGATCGGTCACCTGCTCGGAGAAGGCGCGGAAGGTCGTCCATTTGCCGCCGACCAGCGTGTAGATCGGGAAGTCGATGCCGTCGCCCGGCGGAATCAGCGGCGCACTGTGATCGCGGCTGATCTGCCCCGGAATCAGCGCGTCGCTGCTGGGCAGCGGGCGCACGCCGCAGAACCGAAACACGATGTTCGAGCGCTCCAGCCGGATGCTCGGAAACACCAGTTCGACCACGTGCAGCAGGTAGTCAACCTCGCCCTCGTCCCAGTTCGCCTGCTCCGGGTCGCTCACGGGGATGTCGGTGGTGCCGATCAGCACCTTATCCTCAATCGGGTAGAAGATGGTGATGCGCCCGTCCGAGTTGACGAAATGGAGCATCTGCCCCTGCGTGGCTTCCCACAACTCCCGGTGATCCACCACCAGATGCGAGCCTTTGGTGCCGCCGATGTACCGAGTTCGGGCGCTGCATGGCGCGGTTGGTGAGGTCGATCCACGCGCCGGTCGCGTTCACCACGATTTTCGGCTGAACCGTCAGCGTCTCGCCCGTGAGTTCGTCTTGCAGAGTCACGCGGTCGCCCGACGCGCTCAGCAGCCGCACGTAGTTGAGCGCGTGAGCATCCGGGCAGGCAGCTTCGCCGTCCAGAATCAGTTCCAGACACAGCCGCTCGGCGTAGGTGAGCTGCGCGTCGTAGTAGGTGGCGGTGCAGAGCGCGCGCGGATTGAGCAGCGGTCGCCGGGCGCGAGCGGCGCGGCGCAGCTCAAAGTGGTGATGCGGCAGCACCTGCTGATCGCCCGCGAACAGGTCGTACAGCGTCAGCCCGGCTTTGATGACCAGCGCCCCGCGATCACCGGGCTGGCTTTTCAGGTGCAGAAACTGCTGAGCGGCGTAGCGCATCCCGCCCAGCCAGCTATACATCGGAATGGTGGCGGGCAGCGGCTTGACGTAGTGCGGCGCGTTGACCAGCAGGCGGTTGCGTTCCAGCAGCGATTCGCGCACCAGCCGGAACTCGCCGTTTTCCAGATAGCGCAAGCCGCCGTGAATCACGCGCCCCGACGCCGCGCTGCACGCCGCGCAAAAGTCGGACTTCTCCACCAGCAGCACCGCGACCCCTTGCAGCGCCAATTCGCGGAACAACCCCGCTCCGTTGATCCCGCCGCCGACGATCAGCACCGAGGGCTGGGACTGGCGGCGAACCGCTTCCAGTATCTCCTGCCGCTTCACAAACGATTTTCCTTTTAATTTGCTGCTGGCGGTTTAAACCGCCAGCGATGAAATAGCTAGCGACCCACTGAAGGGGTCGCCTTTCGATCCGAGCTTGAGTCGCCCCTTCAGTGGGCGACGTTTTTCTCTAGCCGAGGATTTAAATCCTCGGCGGTGAATGATCGATCAAGTCTTTGAGCGTCTGGTGACGCCGGGAAGCATCCATAACGGAAATCACGGATGGATGGAGCAGGACTTGCCGGGCGTGCCGACAAGTCCTTTGCGGAGCGGCTTACCAGCACATGTAGCCGCCGTCGATCACGAGGTCGCTCCCGGTCACGTAGTCGGACGCTGCCGACGCCAAATAGACCACCGCTCCTTGCAGGTCGGTCACGTCCGCCATCACGTGCTGCGGAGTCATCGCCATCCACGTGGGCAGCACCTTCTGACCTTCGGGCGTCTGAAGCAGGTCTTCGACCAGCTTGGTGCGGGTATAGCCGGGGCTGATGCTGTTGACGCGCACGCCGTGTTCCGCCCATTCGGTGGCGAGGCTGCGCGTCAGGTGCATCACGCCCGCTTTGGACGTATTGTAGTGCGATTGATCTTGGGGCATGTTCACAATCGAGCCGGACATCGACGCGGTGTTGACGATCTTGCCGTATCCGGCTTTGATCATCTCACGCCCTTCAACCTGCGCGCACAGGAACACGCTCTTGAGGTTGATGTTGATCATCCGATCCCAGTCGGCTTCGCGCATGTCCTCCGCCGCCACCCACTGACCGATGCCCGCGTTATTCACGGCAATCGTCAGCTTGCCCCACTTGCTCAGCACCGCGTCGACCATCGCCTGCACCTGCTCGGCTTTGGTCACGTCCGCTTGCACCGCGAACGCCTCGATGCCCTTCGCCTTCAGTTCCTCGACCACTTCCTGCCCCACGTCCGGCAGAATGTCGACCACCGCCACCGACGCGCCTGCTTCGCCGAGCGCGTGCGCGTAGCCGCGTCCGATGCCCTGCCCCGCGCCCGTGACCAGCGCCGTACGTCCTTTCAGCGAGAAGCGTTCGAGGATGGGTTTTGCACTCAATACAGAATCATTTGCCATGATAGAATCTCAATTCTGCGGCATCGCAATTTGCACCTTGACCGATGTGGGCGGCATGT
The DNA here is from genome assembly GCA_963814185.1 of uncultured Chloroflexia bacterium. Taxonomy (GTDB): domain Bacteria; phylum Chloroflexota; class Anaerolineae; order Aggregatilineales; family Phototrophicaceae; genus Flexifilum. The sequence continues at coordinate 163,200 of CAWFCF010000012.1, forward strand.
GCAGCGCGTAATCGAACGCCTCGATGCTGTCCGCGAAGGTGAAGGTGTCGGTGATCAGCGGCTTGACGTTCAACTGACCGCTGCCCATCAGCGCCAGCGCGCGCGGATAGACGTGCGCGTAGCGGAACACGTGCTCGACCCGCGCCTCTTTGACCGATCCGGCCACCACGTCATATGGGATCGGCTCGACCGGCATCCCGATGTAGACCACGCGCCCGGCGGGAGCCAGCGGCTCGAACACGCTCGACGCGGCTTTCGCGTTGCCGCTGGCTTCAAACACGATGTCCGCGCCCCAGCCGTCGGTCAAATCCATCACCACGTCCACCAGCTTTTCTTTGGCGACGTTCACAGGCGTCACCGGGCCCAGCTTGGCGATGATGTCCAGCTTGGGCTGCTGCACGTCGCTGACGATCACGCGGCTGCATCCGCCCGCCAGCGCGGAAAGCACCGTCACCATGCCGATCGGACCCGCGCCGCTCACCACTGCCACGTCGCCCGGCTTGATCTGGGCTTTGTTGGCGGCGTGCATCCCGACCGCCAGCGGCTCGACCATCGCGCCTTCGGCGAAGCTCACCGTATCCGGCAGCTTGAAGGTGAAGGCTTCCGGGTGAACCACGGTCGGGCGCAGCACGCCATGCACCGGCGGAGTCGCCCAGAAGCGCACCGCCGGGTCGAGGTTGTAGATGCCCAGCCGGGTCGCCCTGCTGTTCGGGTCGGGAATCCCCGGCTCCATGCACACGCGATCCCCGACCTTGAGCGTCTTCACTTCCGAGCCGATTTCGGTTACGACGCCAGCGGCTTCGTGCCCCAGCACCATCGGCTCGCGCACCACGAACTGCCCGATCCGCCCGAATTCGTAGTAATGCACGTCGCTGCCGCACACGCCCACCGTGTGCATTGCGATGCGAACGTCGTGCGGACCTAACACCTGATCAACTTGAATATCTCGAATCGATAGCTGTCCTACTTTTTCCAGTACGAGGGCTTCCATAGCCCTTAGCTCCTTTCCTTAACCCCAGCGGATGATGGCGAACGCCAACACGAGCGAGATGCCCGTCGCAAAACCGATGGGGAGAATCGACTCCACAAAGCGCAGCCAAAGCAAATGAATGGCGACCAGACACACCACGCTGATGAAGCAGCGGTCAAACAGATTGGCATCGATGGGCAGGAACCCGTGCCGCTCCGTCACCGGCGGCGGCGCGTCCAGTTGATTCAGCCGACTGACTTCCTCCGCCAGCACTTTATCTTCCGCCAGCTTGGCTAGTTTCTTGTCTTCTGCGGACATGCTCGCCTCCTAGTCTTTCACCGCGCCGAAGGTCAAGCCGGTCACGATGTAGCGCTGCGCAATACTGACAAAAATCAGCGACGGGATCAAGACCAGCGTCGCGGTCGCCGCCATTTCGCCCCAGTTGGTTCCGGTGACGGTCACGAACTCCGCCAGCCCGGTGGTGATGGTGCGGGCGTTGACGCTGGTCAGGGTCGCGGCGAACAGGTACTCATTCCACGCGAAAATCCAGCTTAAAATCGCCGTGACCGCCAAGCCGGGCGCAGAGAGTGGCAGGATGATCCGCAGCAGCACGCCAAACGTCCCCGCGCCATCAATCATAGCCGCTTCGTCTAGCTCGACGGGTATACCATCCATAATGCCTTTCATCAACCAGATGGCGAAAGGCAGGTTGAACACACAGTACAGCAGGATCAAGCCGATCTGGGTATCGAAGAACCAGAAATTGCCGATTTTGAAGGTGAACATCAGGAACAGCGGCAGCAGAAACACCGAGGCGGGCGCCATGCGGTTGGTGATCGTCCAGAAAAAGATGTTGTCCTTCCCGGAAATCGGATAGCGGGACAGGGCATAAGTCGCCAGCAGCGCCAGCAGCGCGACCAGCAGCGCGTTCGAGGTGCTGACGATGATCGAGTTGACCATGTAGCCGCGAAAGACCTGGTTGTTGATGACGTTGGTGTAGTTCTGCACGAAGAATGATTTGATGTTCAGGGTCGGCGCGTCGAACAGCTCGACGCGGCTGCGCGCCGAAACCACGATCATCCAGTAGATCGGGAGCAGCGTGATCAGCGATGCGAGAATCCAGACGACGTAGGTCGGTATCGTCTTCAGGACTTTGCGGATTCTGCTTCATGACCTTCATCTCTCACGCCTTCTTTCGATCAGGTCGCTTCTGCATGATCGAGATGTACAGCAGCCAGCAGACCACGATGGTGAAATACAGCGTCAGCAGCGACATCGCTGCTCCGTAGCCGTAGTCGGTCTTGGGGAACACCACCCGCCAGATGTGAATGCCGATGTAGCGGGTGGAGGTGCCGCCGCCCGTGAGCATCCATACTTCATCGACGGTTCGCAGCGCATCCATGATGCGGATGAACACAGTGGTGAGGATCACCGGGCGCATGATCGGGAAGGTGATATACCAGAAGGTCTGCCAGCGGTTCGCCCCGTCCACCTGAGCCTGCTCCAGCGGCTCTTTCGGCAGCGCGGTCAAGCCTGCCAGCATGGTCAGGGTCACGAACGGCGTCCAATGCCAGATGTCCATCACCACGGTGGTGATGAACGCCTGGTTGCCAAACATGCCAATCCGGTAGTCAATCCCCCACCATTTATCCAAGTAGTACGGCACCAGCCCGAAGCCCGGAATGGTCAGCAGCCGCCAGACCGCGCCAATGACCAGCGGCGCCATCATCAGCGGCATGGTATGCACGATGCGGAATAAAGTCTTGCCGGGAAAATCCCGCGTGAGCAACTGCGCCAGCAGATAGCCCAGAATCAACTCGCTGAGGACGGCGAAAAAAGCGAACTGGACCGTCAGCCAGATCGAGTCCAAAAAGTCTTTGTCAAAAACCAACGCGCGGAAATTATCAATGCCGATGTACTGCGCGCCGGACTGGGTGGACATCGGGTTCCATTTGAAGAAGCCCAACACCACGACGTACAAGAAAGGAAGCAGTCCAACCAGAAACAAGATAATCAGGGTCGGGGACAGCAGAAGCCATCCAGTCCGCGTTGAGCGCATACAGCATCCCCTCAATAATTCTCTCTATTCGAACGATACAGTGGTGATAAAGGGTGTGGTGCAATCCATGTAAACGATTACACCACACCGCTTTTTAACTTGAGACGCCGATGGGCTTAGGTGCCGTAGCCCAAATTGACCAGCTCGGCGTCAGTGGCGGCAGCCGCCTGATCCAGCGCATCCGAAACCGAGAGTTCGCCCGTGATCGCTTTCCAAATGTAGGGGGCGATAACTTCGCGGATGTCCGCATGGAACGGGAAGGGCGGCGCGCCTGCGAACAGGTAGCCCTGATCCTTCATCTTGGTGAAGTAGTTGTCAGTCTTGGCGTCGAATTCCTGCACCGACGGCTCGGCGTAGGTCGCATTGAGGGTGATGCGCGAACCTGCGATTGCCCAATCCGCCTGCACCGATTCCTGGCTGATGTATTGCAGCCACAACAGCGTGGCTTCCTTATTGGGGGCGGTCGTCGGCATACCGAAGGCGCCGCCGTCATAGTAACCGATGTAGCCGTTGCCAGCTTCGGCAGCGTCCATGATGCCGGGTTCCAGCGGAGGCATCGCCACGCCCACTTCGCCGACCACCTTCGAGCGGGTCGCGTCGTTGGCGATCCACACCGCGTTCTCACCGTAGACCAAGCCCTGCGCGGCACGTCCGGCTGCGAAAGTCGCTGCCACTTCGTCCCACGTGCTGCTGGTCGATTCCGGCGGCGCGTACTGGAGCAGATTGACCCACCAGCTCAACGCCTGTTTCGCGGTGTCACTGTTGAGTTGCCCGCCGTCCGCCACTGAGGATTTCCAGTTATCCATGTTGATGCCCCAGTTGTAGACGCCGAAGGTCGGGAAGACCGACTCCACCACCTCATAGAACGAGGCAGGATGCGAAGTCGTCGCCTGAACGGTGCTGCCCCACAGGTCCATGTTGTGGTCTTTGCCCCACTGCGTGAAGAATGCCGCAATCTGCGTGTATTCGTCATGGGTGGTAGCGGGCGCCAGCGCGTGCCCGAACTGCGCCTGATAAGCCGCCTGAATATCGGGGTCATTGAACAGGTCGAGGCGGTACAGGTAGGTCTTGATGAAGGCTTCCATCGGGACGCCGAACACGTCGTTGTTGACCGAGGCATCCTTGAAGTAGTTCAGGAAGGAGGTGAAGTTGTCGAAGCTGAAGTTCGGATCGACCAGCTCCGGGTGATCCGCCATCATCTGGGTCACGTCAGCGAGCCAGTGGTTCGCCAGATAGCTGTAGATGATGTCCTGCTCGATGTAGACAAAGTCATAGATGCCGGTACCAGCCTGCATGTCCTTGATGCCCTTGTCGTACATCTGATCCCACGAGGTCAGCTCCAGATCGACATGGATGCCGGTCGCCGCTTCAAACTGCTGGGCGAGTTCGTGAGCCGCATAAGTCGAGGGCGGCGTGCTTTCGGTGACGCCGTGAATGGTCGTGCCCGCATACGGGGCACCGGCGGTCTTCCAAAAGTCGTCCTGAGCGCTGGCGGTCGTAACGCCGACTGCGAAAACGGCGATCACCAGAACCCAAATGGCGAGACGTGTGATGTTCTTCATGGTTCAGATAGCCTTTGCTCTAAAGTCATTGGATAAGTGGAAAAGATTCAGACTAATCTCGCGTGATACAGCACCACCTCCTCTCCTTCAGTCCGCCCGACCCTTATCAGGCAGGACAGTTACAGGTTGGCTCGCCGTTCTTCTGGCTGAGCAGCGCGCGCGCCGTTTCTTCGTCGGTGATCAGCACGTTGAAATAGTGCCCTTGCAGCGCTCCCCAGATCGCATCCAGCTTCTTGACTCCCCCCGCCAATGCGACCGAAAGCTCTTTCTTGCGTAGATTGGGCAGTTCTATGCCGATAGCGCGCGCGCTTAGCTCGGCTGAGCACACATTGCCATGAATGTCGAAGGCGTGACCGCAAATCTCCCCGACGCAGTTCGCCTGTTTCAGAATTTCCAGCAGATAACGGTCGACGAAGCGAGGCTGCGATTCCGTTGGATATTCCGAGATCACGCCGATGCCCACCACCGCGATGTTCGCCCGCTGCCCCAACTCAAGGATTTCCGCGATGTTGGAGTCGCTGAGCAGGCTTTGCTTGATGTCCGGTCGGTCGACGAAGGCGGGCGCGGGCAGCAGAACCGTCTTGCCGCCGAAGGCTTTCCCCACCCAATAGGCGTTGGATTCCGCCCGCGCCGACGACGGCGAGCGCGGCCCGTTCCCGGTCAACCCCACCACCGTGACATCCAGCATTGGGGCGGGCTTCAGGTGGGCGGCGCATTGATACACAGTGGTGCTGCCGGACGCGACCCCCACCACGTCGCCGTTGCGCACCCGGCGCTGCAAAAACTCAGCGCCCGCCTGCCCGATGGTTCGCTTGACCGCATCCGGGCTTTCGGTGGCGGGCGAAACCACGATCACTTCGAGAAGCTGGAAGGCTTCTTCCAGCTCGTACTCCAATTCCGAGGCATACGACAATGGGGAGTGAATTTCGATTCGGACGATGCCGAGGTCGCTCGACCGCCGAAGCAGCCGCCCAACCGTCTGGCGAGACAGCCCAAGCCGGTGGGCGATCTCCTGATGGGACAGGCGGTTTTCAAAATGCAGCACCGCCACTTTGGTCAATAAGCGTATATCAATATTCGAAGGCATTTTCTAATTTCTCAAATAAGCAATTGCTCAATAACTGAGCGAATGTTTTATTTATAAAGAATGATAACGATTACATGAGCCGCTGCAACCTATCAGATGTCATGCTTGCACGTTGACAAATGTAACTTGCCAAAATGCCTCGCTTGTACCCGAAAAATCCCCCTTTTTTCCCTCGATTGCCAACCGAGCGCTCGCCGTGAAACTAATCCGCCAACAGAATGATCGGAAATCATTCTAAAGATGGACGGTTTCTATCCCAACTCATAGGAGAATAAGGATCAGAGTGAGTATGGCTGATCTCGGCGAATTGCCGTTGGGAGGAAGGACGATATGAAAAAAGCCCATTGGCTGGCTACCATAGGCGTCCTGTTCGTGATTGCAGGCATGTCACTTCTGTTTCAGTCACGGGTACTCGCACAAGATGCAACTCCGACCCCCGTGCCCTACACCGGCATGGGCGCGCCCATAGAAGGGACGCCACCTTATCTGGCGGACATCTATGCGGCGTGGGTGGGGTCGCCTCATGCGGATACCACAGCAGAAGCGTTTAATCATTGGAATAGTTCGGGGGCAGTTCCCGCGTCCTGCGCGCGCTGCCACTCGACTCCGGGCTACATTGACTACGTCGGCGGTGATGGATCGACGGCTGGGCAGGTGGATGCGCCCGCGCCGATTGGCACGGTCATCACCTGCGATGCCTGCCACAGCAGTGCAGCAGAGCAGTTGACCAGCGTCACCTTCCCGTCGGGCGTCACCGTCGAAAACACGACCCCCGGCGTGCGCTGTATGCAGTGCCATCAGGGACGTGAGTCGACCGATTCGGTCAACGCGGCAATTGACAAAGCGGGTCTGGCGCCGGACGCGAACACGGTCAGTGCCGACCTGAGCTTCATCAACGTGCATTACCGGGCTGCTGCTGCCACACTCTACGGCAGCGTCGCGCGCGGCGGCTATCAGTATGAAGGCAAGTACTACCAGCCGCAGAATCTCCACGCGGAAGGCTTGAACACCTGCACCAGTTGCCACGACCAGCACTCGCTGCAAATCAAGATCGATGTGTGCCAGCAGTGTCACGAGGACATTCAGAGCGTCGACGATCTGCCCTACATCCGTATGAACGGATCGCTGGCGGATTACGATGGCGACGGCGACACGCTGGAAGGCATCGGCGAAGAAATTCAGGGCTTGCAGGAAATGGCGATGGAAGCGATCCAAGCCTATGCGACCGAAGTCTCCGGCGCGGACATCGCTTACAACCCAGACACTTATCCGTACTTCTTCGTGGATACCAACGGCAACGGCGAAGTTGACAGCGACGAAGCTACCGCAGACAACGCCTTCAAAGCCTTCACGCCGGTGCTGCTGGAAGCCACCTATAACTATCAGTTCGTGGTGAAAGACCCGGGTGCGTTCGCGCACAACCCGAAGTACGTCATCGAGCTGCTCTACGACTCGATTGACTCGCTGAACCAATCGCTGCAAGACCCGGTCGATCTCACCTACGCAAGCCGCGACGATGTGGGTCACTTCAACATCACCGCCGAACCGTTCCGGCATTGGGACGCGCAAGGCACCGTCCCGGCGACCTGCTCGAAGTGCCACTCGGCGGCTGGTCTGCCCTTCTATCTTCAAAATGGCGTGACCATTGCCGAGCCGGTGTCGCAGTCGCTGGCGTGCTCGACCTGCCACGATGTCGCCAATAACTTCGAAACGCTGGCGGTCAGCGACGTAACCTTCCCCAGCGGCGCAAAGGTCAGCTTCGGCGATGCTGAGCCGAGCAATCTGTGTATCTCGTGCCATCAGGGGCGTGAATCGACCGTAAGCGTGAACGCCGCCATCCAGAAAGCGGGCGTGGGTGATGATGAAGTCACCACCTCGCTGGCGTTCCTCAACGTCCACTACTTCGCCGCAGGCGCAAGTCTGTTCGGCGACGAAGTGAAGGGCGCCTACGAATTCGACGGTCAGCAGTACAATGGGCGCAACCTGCACGACGGCACGGACTACACCATGTGTACCGACTGCCACGAAACCCATACCGGCGCGGTCAAGATCGATGCCTGCTCTGACTGCCATGATGTGGACACGGTGGATGATCTGCACACCATTCGGGGCGCTGACGGCGTGGACGATGCCACCGACGCTATCGACTTCAACGGCAACGGCGATGCCACCGAGGGTATTGCAGACGAGATCGCCTCGTTCCAAGACGCGCTCTTGGCGGCGATGCAAAGTTACGCGCTCGACAAGGGCGGCGTGGGAATCGCCTACTCACCGGATGCCTACCCGTACTGGTTCATCGACACCAACGGGAACGGCACCGTGGACGCGGACGAAGCCACTAGCGCCAACGCCTACGTCAATTGGACGCCGAACCTGCTGCGTGCAGCCTACAACTATCAGTACTCGGTGAAAGACCCCGGCGTGTTCGCGCACAATCCCGACTATATCATGCAGGTGCTCTACGACAGCATCGCGGCAGTGGGTGGTGATGTTTCGAACTTCACCCGCCCGCCGGTCGCACCTCCCGCAAGCTCATAGTCAGCCATACTCGTAAGCAAATCGGTCGGGCACATGCCCGACCGATTTTGTTTCCCGCGCCCCAACCATCGGTACGGGCTGTCCATCCCTGTCCGCTGCCTGTAGGGGCGGGTCTAAGACCCGCCCACACGTCGCATTCCCCCTCAGCCAACACCCGCCCGTAGGGGCATGGCGTGCCGTGCCCGAAATCGCGCTGCCATGCCCCGCCCTCGACGCGGAATCAAAAAGGGCAGGTCATCGACCTGCCCCTACGGTGTCGTGAATTGAATGGGCTATTCCTGCATCAGGTTGCGGATCAGCGCCACGTCTTTGCCCGCGTTCTTGAGCCGCAGCGCGAGGCTGCCGATGTATACGCCCAGCACGCTGAACACCACAATGAAGCCGAGCACCATGTAACCGTTGGTATCAGGCATGAGTTTCTCTCCTACTGCCGTTCTTCAAGCTGCTGGCGAAGCTGCTGAACCTGTTCCATCCGGTTTTCGAGCCGGATGCGCCACCAGATCAGCGTCGGCGCGATCAGCAGCGTCCAGATCATGATGCTGATCCCCAACGCCATGCCCATGTTCGCCGTCATCGCAAACGATCCTTCGGCGTTCGACGCGCTGGGACCGATCACCACCGGGTGAATAGTATCCGGGCGAATCCGGGTGATCACCAGCGTGATCAGCACGGTGGCAATGGCGAAAATCGAGTACACCGACGCCAGTTTGCGCCGCTGATCGAGGCTGCTGAACGAGCTGCGCAGCATCAAGTAAGCGGCATAGGTCAGCGCCATGATCGCGGTCGAGGTCAGGCGCGGGTCCCACGTCCACCACGTGTTCCACATCGGGCGCGCCCACACCATGCCCGTGATCAGCGTGATCAAGCTGAGCGCCAGCCCGACTTCGATCCCCGCCAGCGACAGCGTATCCCAGCGCGGGTTATGGGTCTTGAGGTACAGCGCGCCGCCAACCGTGCCGCAGATAAAGGCGACGAACGCCCCGCAGAACGCGCCCAGATGCATGTAGAAAATCCGCTGGACGTTGCCCTGCACGGCATCGCTCCCAGCAAAGACCAGCGCCATGTACAGCGCCCCGATGAACCCCAGCACCGCCAAAATCGACAGCCCGGTTAAAAGGCGGTCGCGTCCCGGCAGCGTCAGTGATACCGCCGATGGCGCAGCCTGTGTGGTTGTGCTCATCCAAATTTCTCCTTACTAATCTGCACTTGAGTTGGCTTTGTCTTTCATCAGCAAAACGAGCTGCGCCTTCAGCGCGCTGCGCTGCTTTTGATAAGCGGCTTCCGGCACGCTGCCCTCGCTGTAGCGAACGTCGAGGTCGGCGATCTCCTTCATCAATTCGTTCGGGCTGAGGTTAGGGGCAGGTGTCCGCGTGTTATTCGTGCGCTCGCGCATGAAGAAGCCGAACGCCGCGCCAATCGCCAGCAGCCCAGCCCCGATCAACACGTAAGCGATCACACTGATGCCGCTCGCGGGCGCGGCGGCAGTCGTTGCTGCCTGCGATCCGTCCGCCCCGCTGATGCTGTAGCTCAGCGAGTCGCCCGCCGACTTGGTAAAACTGCCGCCGAAGCTGTTGAAGATCGAGGTTCCAAGCTGGCGCGTCCCCAGCAGAGTCACGCCGTCGCCGGAAACCGACATCCCGCCGGTCGCCGCCAGCACTTCCACCTGACCGTTCAGCGCGTAGTCGAGCGGCTGGCTGATGCTGGCGCTGCCCGAATACGGCAGCGTGTAGGCGACGTGCATCACGTGCGAATCGCCGGGCAGCACCGGCTGTGTGTCCAACACCTGCGTTCCGTCCGCCGAAACCAGATAGCTCCCGCCGGAGAAATCCTCGTAGCTCGCGCCCGCCGGGAGCGTCACGCCCACCGAAGTCGCGTTGCCTTCGGTCTGCTGAACGAAAGCGTGGTCGGAACTGTTGCCGAAGCTGATGATCTGCACCACTTCCAGCGTCCCCGACTGAGTTCTGAAGCATGTCCATCATGCCGTTGACCTGAATGATCGACGGGTCGCTGCTGACTTCGTAGATGCTCAGCGGAATCGTGAGCGCCGGATTCGAGGGATCGCCCGTGATCAGGTCGCTGTCGAAGAACGCCTGCTCGTAGCTGGCGCTGACGATGTATTGATCGCCGGTCGTGAACGGCACGTTCGCAAATTGATAGCTGCCGTCCGCGTTCACGCTGGTGTCGAAGGTCTGCGCCGACTGCCCATCGGCGGCGATCACGTGCAGGTTGATCGCCAGATCGGACGGCACGCTGCCGCCCGCCGTCTGGTTGACCACCGTGCCGCTCACCGTTCCGGTGACTGTGCTGCCGACTTCCGGCGTCGCGCCCGGAGCCAGCACCGCCGCTTGAGTCGCTTCGGCGGTGGCAGCGCTGCCCACTTCCTGCGTTGCCGACGGGGGCACAACCGCCGCTTAAGTCGGCTCAGCCTGAGTCGGCACCTGCGCGATCTCCGCCGGATTGGACAGCGCATAGACGTAGTTGGTCACCGACCAGCGTTCGTCATCGCTGAGCTTGCCGCTCCACGGCGGCATCATCAATTCCATCTGCCCGTTGGTGACGATCTGGTACCAGTCACCGGGAGTCGCGCCCTGCGCCGTCTGCGGATCGGTGAAGTCCGGCACGCCCGTGATCTGCCCGGAGAGGACGTACTGACCATCGCCCTTGCCCGACGTGCCGTGACAGTCGGTGCAGTTCTCGGCGAAGATGCGCGCGCCCAGCGCCAGATCGGGTGCGGTTTGGGGCACGCTCACAGGTTGAGCCGGGCTGGTCGCTGTAACCGAGAGGGTCGCTACGATGGCGGGTTCGCCCGCCAGCCCGGAGCAGCCCGCGATCAGCAGCACAAAGATCACGGCGGCGCCGCGTTGAAGAAGAGTCATAATCAGAAGTCCTAATGCCTAGACTTGATGTAACTGGCGATAGTCTGCTCAATCGCGTTGTCGAGCATGGCGTCGGCGTCGGCATCAGCTTCGGCGTCCGCCGAGATCGGCTGCGGCTCGAATTTCCGATGCTTGGTCGGCTTCGCCACGCCCAGCTTTTCCAGTGCTTGCAGCACCCCGGCGCCCTGTTCCGTCCAGTACGCGCGCTCGGCTTCGTAATCCGGGTCGGCGAGCTTTCCGGTCAGGTGATCCTCGTCCACGTCGCGCAGCGAGGCGAGCGTGCGCTCGTAGGTGGTCAGCAGCGTGTCGCGTTCTTTCTCGCGCGCCATCTGTTCAACCCCCGGAAAATAGCGGCGGCGCAGGATAGGCAGCGCCAGCCACGCCACGCCCACCATCAGCATGATGATGGCGGCAATCGTGCCTTCTAAGCTCATGTCGATCCCCCTACGCCAGCAGCCGGTTGATGATGCTGCTCAACTGGCTCTGGCTGACGCCCGCGTACACGAACTGGGCGACGTTCCCCTGCTTGTCGATGATGAAAGTCTCCGGCACGCCCTGAATGTTGTACTCGTCCGAGATGCGCGTGCCGAGGTCAGGTCCGTTCAGGTAGGTGATGCCGAACTCATTCAGGTAATCGAGGGAGCGCGGCCCGTTATCCGCGTAGGCGATGCCCACGAACACCACGTCCCCGCGATTCTGGTAGCTTGCCCACGTCGCTTGCAGTTCGGGCGCTTCGTCGCGGCAGGGACCGCACCAGCTTGCCCAGAAATTCACCACCACCACTTTGCCCCGCAAGTCGGAGAGCTTGAAGCTCCGCCCATCGAAGGTCGTCAGCGCGAATTCCGGCGCTTGCCCCGAAGTCGGTTGAGTCGCGGTCTGCCGCGCGAGGCTCAGCCCAAAGACCGCCGCCGCCATCACAATGCCGACCAGCAGGACGATGGAGCCGAGTCCAAAGCGAGCGCCCCGCTTGGGTTCATCCGGCGTGAGCAGGGTTTCGTTAACCGGATTGGTTTGTTCCATGAGATTTCCCATCTCTATCCTTCCAAGTCTTGTTCAATCAAGTCTTGGTATTTCTTGGGCACCCGCGCCTCGGTGAGCGGCGGCGTCTCAATCGGCGCGCGCCGTCGGTTCAGCAGCATTCGCCCTAATATCAGCAGCACGCCCGCCATGATCACCCACGGCGTCACCAGCGAGAGCGCCCGTAAGACGCCATCCTCCGGTGTGCCCACCACCCGGTCGCCGAAGCGCTGCACGAAGTCCGCGATGATCTGGTCTTCGGTGCGCCCCTGTTCCAGTTCTTGGCGGATTTGGTCGCGCCAGTCGGCGCAGGCGGCGGTGCCGCAGGTGTCCAGCGTGATGTTCTCGCACACCGGGCAGTAGAGTTTCTTGGCGATTGCGTTCACCTGATCGTCGGTGACGGTCGAAGTCGATTGATCCTGCGCCACCACCGCAGCGGCGGCAACCAGGCACAGCACCAGCGTCAGGAATAAGACCAGTCTGCTGTTCATGACTTCACGCTCCTGTCCGCAGCATCCCGTTCGATGCAACGCTGCGACGAACTCGTTCGGGCAGCAGCTCGCGGGGCCACACCGTCAAAATCGTGCCCACGATCAGGACTAAGCCGCCCCACCAGATCAGGTTGATCAGCGGGTTGATGTACACCTTGAAAGTCGCGGCGTTCTGATTCACCGGCTCCCAGTCCACCAAGATGACGTAGAAGTCGTTTTCGACCGTGCTGTACGACCCGGCGATAGTCATGGTTTCGGTGCCGTTGGGCGAGTTGAAGAAGTCGCGGCGTGGGCGCAGGTGAGCGAGTTCCTGCCCATCGCGGAAGACCGTCACCTCGGCGATGTCCATCATGCGTCCGTCGTCGGCGATCTGCCCACTGTCCAGCGTGTCGTAGCGTAGGGTGTAGCCGCCGATCTCGAGGCTCTGCCCCACCGCCAGCGTTTGCTGGGTCTGCTGCTGGAACAGCGTGCTGCCGATCACGCCCAAGCCGATCACGGCGATACCCAGATGCACCAGATAGCCGCCGTAGCGTCGCGGATTGCGTTGATACAGCGCCCGCAGCGATTGCAGCGGGTTCTCCCGGTGGATTTTCCGCCGCGCCACCACCCCGCGATAGGTTTCGTAGAGCGCCACCCAGCCCGCCAGCGAGACGATCCCGTATGCCAGCAGACCACCCGCGTCCGCGCCGTCCAGATAGAACACCACCAGCGACAGCGCCGTCAGGATCAGCGGAACCATCAGCGCGCGCCCCAACCGCGTCAGCGAGGTCTTGCCCCACGCCGAAAGCGGCGCAATGCCCATGAGGATGAACAACGCAGCGAACAGCGGCGGCGTCACCCGCATGAAATAGTCCTTGCCCAGCGTGATGTTGGTGTTCATCACCAGTTCGCTGACGATAGGCGCGCCGAAGCTGCCCCAGAAAATGGCGATAAACAGGGCGACGAACACGAAGTTGTTCAGCACGAACAGCGATTCGCGGCTGAACAGGCTGGTGTTGGTCTGGTCATCGCGCAGTTCGCCTCGGCTGCGCCGCCACAAAATCAGCCACACCGAAATCAGGGTCAAGCTCGCCCAAAAGAAGAACATCGGGTAGCCGATTTGGCTGCGCGCGAAGCTGTGAACGCTGTCCACCAAGCCGCTCCGCGTGGCGAACGTCCCGAAGATCACGGCGCTGAAGGTGAAGATCACCAAGAACATGTTCCAGACCTTCAGCATCCCGCGCTTTTCCTGAATCATGATGCTGTGCAAAAACGCGGTGCCCACCAGCCACGGCAGAAACGCCGCGTTTTCGACCGGATCCCAGCCCCAGTAGCCCCCCCAGCCGAGTACGTCGTATGCCCAGCGACCGCCGAGCAGCAAGCCGAGGCTCAAAAACAGCCACGCCACCAGCGCCCAGCGCCGGGTCGCCTTGATCCAGTTGGTCGAAAGGTCGCCGGAAGCCAGCGCGCCCATCGCAAACGCGAACGGGATCACGAACGAGACGAAGCCGAGGTAGAGCATCGGCGGGTGAATTGCCATGCCGAAGTGCCGCAGCAGCGGGTTCAAGCCCTGCGCCGAACTGGTCAGGCTGCTCAGGCTGGGCGCGACCGCGCCGAAGGGGATCAGCCCGGCTTGCACCACCTGAGCGTCCGCCGGGTTGGTCGGGATAATCCACCAGCGCGCGAACGGGTTCTCGAAGAACAGCACCAAGCCGAGGAAGAACGCCAGCACCGCCATCATGTAGGCGATGGCGTAAGGCATCAGCCGACGCTGGCTTTTCCAGTTCAGCACCACCGCGGCGGCGGCGAACAAGCTCATCAGGAACGACCAGAACAGCAGCGAGCCGGACTGTGACCCCCACAGCGCCGTGAACCGGAAGAAGGTCGGCATATCCGGGCTGGAGACCGTCCACACGTAGGCGATCTGGTACTGCTGCGTCACGATCGCCACTTCCAGCGAGCCGACTGCCACCACCATGAAGGCGAAGGTCAGCAGCACCGCGTTGCGCCCGCTCAGCACCAGCGCCTCGCTGTGCGCGAACCGCTCCCCATACACGGAAACGCCTATCGCGTAGATGGCGGAGCAGAAGGCGAGAAAAGTGGCGACTAAACCGATTTCTGCAAGCATATCGGACTCCTAAGCCCCGCTCTGAACTTGATCGGGGACCGCATCCTGATAGCGGCTGGGGCATTTCAGCAGCAGTTCGCTGGCGTAGAACACGCCGTCGCTGCCCAGCGTACCCGTGAGGATCGCCTGCGCCTCGTCTTGCAGCAGGTCGGGCTTCACTTCGTTATCCAGATGCACCTTGACGTGTGTGGCTGTCGTGCTGAGCACTGCCTCGTGCAGCGTCTGCGCGAGGTCGGTCGTATCTTCCGGGATGTCGGCAATCGTGAAGTCCAGCGTGAGCGTGCTGCTGTCGTAGTTGATGCTGCTGCCGATCACCGCGCCGGACATCCGCACCGTCTTGCCGACGTAATCCGGGTTGCGCATCAGATCGTTCACTGTGATGAAGTACTGCGCGCCCGTGAGCGTCCCCGACGCGATCAAATACACCACCGCAGCCAGCATCAGCACGCCGCCGACCAAAAACTTCAGGTACTGCGCCCGCGATTTTCGGGCGGGTCCAACGAGACGTGGTTTTTCCCAAGCAGTGTCCATAGATGAGCCTCAGCCGGTCTGTCAAGCGGACAGAAGTAAGCTGAGCGTCCTCCTTTCGGCTAGATTCGAACGGGTCGTTCTTACAGAAGCTTTACGATACAATATAAGCATTTGGTGAGAATGAGCGTAACCCAAACCATACCCGCGTGCAACTGTCTGACGACGAGAATTTTCTCCTACGGAGCCGAATAGTCGGCACAGCAGGTGATGCCCATAATCGCCCAGCAGAGCAGGCAGATTGGTCATGAGGGTTTCTTTACTCCGGGAAGCTCAGTTGTGTGCTGGCATTTTCATTCAGATAAATCAACCTTAGCTGAATTTCGTAGACGATGAAATTTCATCCGTTACCAGTCCATAGTGATGAATGTAACCGGGCTTTCTCGGCGACTTCGTTCACAATAAGAGTTAGAAGCGGATCGAGCGAGTATTGCCATGCATCTGTTCAACAGCCTCCGAATGAAACTTGTTTTGGTTTTCGTCGGGCTGATCCTGATCGCCGTGACCGGGATGGGCTTATACGGCTACCTGTTCACCCGGACGGCGCTCTACGGGCAGGCGCTGGATCGATCCAGCTATCAGGTGCATCTTCAGGCGGATACGCTGGAGAGTTCGCTTCAGGAAGCGCGCGGCGACGCCCTCTACTTGAGCGTCCTGCGCAGCCTGCAAATGCTGCGCAAGCTCCGCCGCGACGGAACTGACGCCGATCAGGTAGCGCTGTGGCAGAACGAAGTCGCGCAGGATTTCCTGATGTTCTCGTCGGTGCGCCCCATGTATCAGGCGCTTCGCTATATCGACGCGCAGGGGCAGGAGATCGTCGGCGTCGAATCCGACGGGCATCAAGTCAGCGTGGTCGATCACCCCGCCGACTGGTCGCAGAGCGGCTACTTTCAAAGCACGATGGCGCTCGACGACGGCGGCGTGTACGTCTCCGCCTTCGCGCAGGATCAGGACTCGCTTACTCCCGGCAGACCCTTCGTGCATTACGCGCTCAAGCTGCCGGATGACGACGGGCTGGTGCTGATCGACCTGCACGCGGGCTGGTTGCTGCGCAATCTCCCGGCAGACCCGGACGAAGATACGTGGGTGCTGCTGGATCAGGATGGGCGGTTTCTGGTCTACCCGGAGCAGTTCGACCCCGCCCAGACCACGCTGGATGTCAGCCCCATGCTCACCGGCGAAGCCGGGCGCTTCGAGACTTCCGACAGCGTGCTGGTCTACGACGCCATTCATCCGTCCGACGCCACGCCGGATCGCTTCTGGGTGATCTTCCGTCAGACCCCGAAATCGCTGTTCTACGCCGACGTGACCACCTTCTACACCATCACGACGGCGGTGTTTCTGGGCGCGGTGCTGCTCACGCTGGCGCTCTCGCTGGTCGCCAGCGAGCGCATCCTCAAGCCGCTGCTGGATTTGGATCGTCAGGCGAAGATTTTCGGGCACGGCGGACCCGCTCCGTCGCTGCCCAAGCGCCTGTCGCAGGACGAAGTCGGCAGCTTAAGCTGGACTTTTTACGACATGGCGCAGGAATTGGAACACAAGCGCGTCGAAGAACACCGCCTGATCGAGAAGCTGATCAACGCGCAGGAAGAAGAACGCAAGCTGGTCGCCTACGACCTGCACGATGGCTTGATTCAGCAGTTGGTGGGCGCGCGGCTCTACCTGACCAACTGCTGCGAACACTGCGCCGCCGATCACGACGAGTGCAGCGGCGTCCGGCACGGCTCGCAAGCCCTCACCGATGCCATCGTCGAAGGCAGGCGGATCGTCGAGGGGCTGCGTCCAGCGACGCTCGACGACTTGGGGCTGACCGAAGCCATCGTCGATTTCGCGCAGACCTACGCCCGCGCCGCCTCGTGGGATTTGAAGCTGGACGTGCAGCGTTTGCCCGCCGAGCCGGACAAAACCGTCGGCGTGACCCTATTCCGCATCGCGCAGGAAGCCCTGAACAACATCCGCAAGCACGCCGAAGCCCATCAGGTGCGCCTGAGCGTGCATAACGGCACCGGCATCGACCTGATCATTCAGGACGACGGCATCGGCTTCGATCCGACCGCGTTCGACGGCGAGAATCACGGGCTGGGCGTCACCACCATGAAAGAACGCGCCGCGCTGATTCACGGCGTCTGCACCATCGAGAGCCAGCCCGGTCATGGGACGCGCATTCACGTCCGCGTGCCGCTGGAAATCAAAGACCATTCTGCCCGAATTGCAGCAGGAGACTAATTAATCATGGAAGCGGACGCATTCATTCGTGTGGCAATTGTGGACGATCACGGCATTGTCCGTCAGGGGCTTCGCGCGCTGCTCAATCGTCCCGGCATCGAAGTCGTGGGCGAAGGCAGCAGCGGCAACGCGGCGGTCGATCTGGCGAGAAACTTGCAGCCGGACGTGATGCTGCTGGACATCCGCATGAAGGACGGCGACGGCTTGCAGGCGCTCCCGCAGATCAAAGCGGTCTCGCCCTGCACCAGCGTGATCGTGCTGACCACCTACGCCAATCCCGGCTATCTGGCGCGCGCCATCAGCGGCGGCGCTGCCGGATATTTGTCCAAAGAAACCGACCCGGAGCAGATCGTGCGGGCGGTGCGCGCCGCCGCCTGCGGCGAAGAATTGATCGACCGCACGCTGTTGGAGGCGGCGTTGGTGCAGGCGGTGGATAACAGCACCCCCACGCCGGAGCCGCTCGAAATGCCGATTGAGCCGCTCTCCGAGCGCGAACTCGACGTACTGCGGCTGATGGTCACTGGCTTGTCTAATCAGGTGATCGCCGAGACGCTCACCATCAGCGTGCCCACCGTCAAGACTTACGTGCAGCACATCCTTCAGAAGCTCCACGTTTCCGACCGGACGCAGGCGGCGCTCTTAGCCGTCCGCCAGCACGTCGTGGAGTGAGCAAAATCGTTCACGAGGGGGATGCAAGATCATTCTGATGGTTGATTACGTAGGCGTCGCAACCGGGGACAATCAGGAACGGTGCGAATCGAGGCGAAGGTTGCGGATGCGAACCGCAAAGTGGTTACCCATGCTGCTGACCTTGGTCGGCAGTGTCGCCGTCGCCGCCGGGCTGTTTGTGGCGGTGCTGACCATGACCCGCACCCCGGTCGATCATCGGGGCATCGGTCTGAGCGGAACCGTGTACGTCGGCGAAAGCACCTGTTTCACCTGTCATAAGGATCAGACGCATAACTGGTCGCAAATGTTGAGCCTAGACTTGATCACTAATCCGCTGGCGAATCCGCAGTCCGGCGTTCAGGATGTCAGCGTTCGAACCGAAGTCGCGCCGCTGCTGGTGGGCGGCGGGAACACCGTCGAAGCCGCGCCCTCTGAAGACTGGGACGCCGGGCAGCACTACGTCATCGCCACTGAGGACGCCGCCGCGCCAATGAGCGGCACGCCCATGCCGGATACGTCCGAAGACCTGCGCTTGAACGCGCTCGACCTGACCTGCACCCTTTGTCATACGCGGCAGGTCATCCGTCCGGGCGGAGCATGGCTGTTGTGAGGGACGTGAACGTGAGACGACTTTCCCTTGTGAAGTTACTGGCGGCGCTCGGCTGCGCCTTGATCGTGGCGGGCGTCGGCATCCTGTTTCTGGGGAGCAGCCCGGTGCAGGCGCAGGATCAAACGGCAAACTACGTCGGCTCCAGCGAATGTGCCTCCTGCCATCGCACCATCGCCCGCGACCACGCCGACAGCGCCCACGCGCTGGCGCTTCAGGAAGTGAGCCGCCGCAAAACCGAAATCATCGCCGATTTCACGCAGGGCGAAGACCTGCGTCAGGTGCAGTTCCCCGGCGAAGACGCCCCGCGCGCCTTCACCGCCGACGACGTGGCGCTGGTGATCGGCGCGGGCACCCACGTCCAGCGCTACCTGTACGAAGTGGCGCGTGATCAGTACATGGTGCTGCCCGCCGAATGGAACGTCGCCACCGGATCGTGGCAGCGGCTTCAATTGGGCGACAGCGCCGACTGGCCCTCCCCGGCTTACGACTTTACGCAGAACTGCGCGGGCTGTCACACCACCGGGCTGGACGTGGATCGCGGGCGCTGGCAGGATGCGGGCGTTCAATGTGAAGCCTGTCACGGACCCGCCAGCATTCACGTCGATCTGGCGAAGCACGCCGGGCGCAACCCCAGCGATCAAGACCTCGCCGATATTCGCGCCGCCATCTACCGCTCGCCCGATCCGCAGGTCTGCGGGCAGTGTCACAGTCAGGGAACATCCCCTGATAACCACCCCTATCCGGTCGGCTACACCCCCGGCGCGACTTTGACCGACTACTTCCAGTTGGTGCCCAACGACAGCGGCGATCACTGGTGGCTGCCCGGTCAAGCCAGCCAGCAGAACATGCAGTACAACGAGTGGCTGATCAGCCATCACTCGACCTCGCTCAGTGATATGCAGACCAGCAGCGCCGCCGCCGATACCTGCCTCACCTGTCACAGCGAGGACGCCCGTCAGGTCGCCTCGCTGATCGCGCAGGTCGCCTCCGGCGACCGGGACGGCGCCGCGCCCGACCCGCTCACCGTTGATACGGCGAAGTGGGGCGTCACCTGTACCACCTGTCATCAGGAACACGCCAGTACCGATCAGCCCTTCATGCTGGTGGACGAGCCGAATCAGCTTTGCGTAAGCTGTCACAGCAATCCCGAAGGCGATACCAGCATCCATCACCCCGAAGTCGAAATGTTCGAGGGCACCGCCCTCGTGCAGGGGATCGACGGTGTGGCGGGCACTCACTTCAGCGAGGAGAACGGACCCCGCTGCGTCACCTGTCACATGCAGCAGGTTCCGGTCAGCGACTCGACCACCCGCGCCGGGCACAGCTTCATGCCCATCTTGCCCGGCGAACTCGGACACGCTGCCCAGCGCCTGCGCGGGCTGCCACACCGGGCTGACCACCACCGATTTGGGGCTTTTGGTCAAGAACACGCAGGACACCGTGCGCGCCCGCATCGCGGCGGCTCAAGCGCAAATCGAGAGCCTGTCCGCCTCTCAGGATGACCCGCGCTATCAGCAGGCGGTCGCCGCCGTCGATTTCGTCCAGAACGACGGCAGCTTCGGCATCCATAACTACACCTACGCCGACGCGCTGCTCACGACGGCGGAGCATGACTTAGCGGTGCTGAGCGGCGCAGTCACGCCGACCACCACCCCCGCCCCCACCGTCACGCCGCCCAGTCAGGTGGTGCTGGTCGAATCCAATGTGGCGAATGCTCAGGTAGCCAGCGGCGTCCGCCCGATCACCGTCATCGTGATCGGATTGGTCATCGGCGGGCTGTTGGTCGCTGCCTTCGCCTTTTTCCGCAAGCGCGAGGTCTAGGAGATGACTTTGAGCCTCAGACGTTTTAGCGCTGCCCGGTGGTTCTTGGTGACGGGAATTCTTCTGCTGATCAGCGGCATGACCGTGCTCGGCGTCGCGTGGGCGCAGGATGTCCCGCCGTCGCCCCCCATCGCCACCGCCGAGGCAGTCGCCCTCACCGAAGCGGTCGCCGTCACCCAGACGGCGCCAGCCGTTACCCAAGCCGCGCCCAATACCAGCAGCGGCGAGCCGTCCAACGCTTATTGCCTGCTCTGCCACTCGCAGCCTAACATGACTTGGACGCTGCCCAGCGGCGAAGTCCTCTCGCTCACCGTCGATCCGCAGGTTTTGGCGGATTCGGTTCACGGCACCGACAACACGCACGGCGCGCTCAACTGCGTGGACTGCCACACCAACATGACTTTCCCGCACCAGCCCGACCCGGCGCAGAGCATCCGTGAATTCCAGTTGGAGCGCTACACCGCCTGCGAAAGCTGCCATCAGGACGAGGCGTCTCGGCAGCAGGACAGCGTTCACGCGGCGGCGCTGGCGTCGGGGACGGTGGAAGCCGCCACCTGCATCGACTGTCACGGCGCGCACGACGTTCAGCAGCCGGACGTGCCCCGTCAGCGCATCTCGCTGACCTGCGGCAAGTGTCACGGCGCGATCTTCGACCAGTACCGCACCAGCATACACGGGTCGGCGCTGCTGGCGGATAGCAACCCGGACGTGCCCACCTGCATCGACTGTCACGGCGTCCACAACATCAGCGACCCGACCACCGCCCTGTTCCGGGTGCGTTCGCCCGAACTGTGCGCCAAGTGTCACGCCGACGCTTCGCTGATGGACAAGTACGGCATCACCACCAACGTGTTCGACAGCTATCTGACCGATTTTCACGGCACCACCGTCGCCCTGTTCGAGCAGGAAGACCCCAACGTGCCGACCAATAAAGCCGTCTGTTACGACTGTCATGGCGTCCACGACATCCAGCAGGTCGATGCCAATACCAGCCGCGTCGTCAAGGAAAATCTGCTGACCACCTGCCGCCAGTGTCACCCCAGCGCCACCGCCGACTTCCCCTCGGCGTGGGTCGGGCACTTCCCGCCCACGCTCGAATCGCAGCCGCTGCTGTTCGTGGTCAACGCCTTCTACTCGGTGTTGATCCCGCTGGTGATCGCCGGGTTCATCTTCCTCGTGGCGACCGACATTTTCAGGCGAATCCGGCGGCGGTTGAGCCGACAGTCAGGAGAATGAGTTCGATGGATCAGCCAATCGAGCAAACGCCCGCGCCTGCGCAGTACAAACGCTTCGCCCCCTCGCAGCGGATGGAACACATCATCCTGCTGGTCACCTTCACCGGGCTGGCGCTCACCGGGCTGCCGCAGGAGTTCGCCGATCAAGGCTGGGCGAAGGCGCTGATCGGGTTTTTCGGCGGCATCGAAAGCGCCCGCATCATCCATCACTTTTTGGCGACCCTGCTGCTGGCGGAAGCCATCTATCACGGCGGCGTGATCAGCTACAAGCTCTACGTGTTAGGGCGGCGCGCGACCATGCTGCCCGGCATCCGCGATCTACGTGACGCCATCAACTGGATCGCCTTCAATCTGGGTCTGCGCAAGCAGCATCCTCACCTGCCGCGCTACAACTTCGGCGAAAAAGCCGAGTATCTGGCGGTGGTGTGGGGCACCATCATCATGGCGATCACCGGGTTCATGATGTGGAACCCGATCACCACCACCACGCTGCTGCCCGGCTCGGTGATCCCGGCGGCGCGCGCCGCGCACGGCGCGGAGGCGGTGCTGGCGGTGCTGTCGATCTTCATCTGGCACATGTACAACGTCCACCTCAAGCGCTTCAACAAAGCCATGTGGACCGGCAAGATTTCCAGTGAAGCCATGTCCGAGGAACACGCCGAAGAACTCGACGAGATTGCGCAGGGCGAAACCGACCCGCTGCCCCCGCCGGACGTGATCGCGCGGCGCAGGCGGCGCTTCATCCCTTACGCGGTGGTGATGACCATCCTGCTCACCGCCGGGCTGATCTGGTTCATCACCTTCGAGAACACCGCCATCGCCACCGTCCCGCGCCAGAACGTGGTGGTGTTCGAGCCGCAGGTGACGATCAGCGCCGGAGACGCGAATGTCGGCTCGGCGTTGTGGCCCACGCTGCGCTGCGCTCGCTGTCACGGCGACTCGGCGGAAGGCGGCCCCGACGCGCCTCAGCTTCGCGGCATTACCATGACCTTTGACCAGTTTTACGCGCAGGTGCGCTCCGGCGTGCCCGATAAAATGCCTGCCTTCAACGCGGGCGAAATCCCTGACCCGTATCTGCTGCATCTTTGGACGTGGCTGACATCGGTGCCGGAGGTGACGCCCGAAGGCGGATAGAGGAAAATCGGATGTTGCAAAAAAACCGCCGATGGTCATCAACCATCGGCGGGGCAGTTCGTAAGTGTTCTGTTTATGCGTGGCTGTTCAGTTCGCGCCGAACCGTTTGGTCGCGCTTGTTCTGCCAGCGGTCGATCAGCATCCCCAAGCTGATCAGGACGATGACCGGAACCCCGATCCGAACCAGAAATAATGCCGCCACGCCGAGAACTGTGAGTACCTGCTCCATCATGCCCTCCCTGTTTCTATTGATCTCAGCATATCAAACTGAGCGAGGGGTCGTAAATTCGGTTAGTCCCCTATGCCATCTAGGGTATTCGCCCCACATGCCGTTGATCGATTCGGAGCCTACCTGACGCAGGTGCCATCATGTTGTTTTCCATTCCCCAGCCCGAAGCCCTCATTATCATCTTTTTCTTCTACGGATTAGCGTTCTATTCGATGGGGCTGGCGCTGTTCGTCGAATCCGGGCGCGCGTCCGAACTCGGCTTCGCTCGCTCGATGCGCTTTCTGGCGGGCTTCGGCATCCTGCACGGCATCCATGAATGGCTGGACATGACCGAGCAGGGCGTGATGGTCTACCACCAGCAGCCGATCTACACGTGGCTGATGTGGTTCCGGCTGGCGATTCTGGTCACCTCGTTTCTGGCGCTGCTGCTGTTCGGCGAGCAGTTGCTCATGCAGGCGAACGCCAGCCCTATGCCCGCGTGGCATCTCACCGTCGGCGCGGGGACTTGGTACGTGGTTTCCTGCATCGTGGTGCGCGTCTCCTACCAACTGAACGATGCAAGCTGGCTGCAAGCCTGCGACGTGCTGGCGCGCTACGTGTTGGGGATCACCAGCGGCGTGTTGGCGTGTTGGGCGCTCTGGCGACAGCGGCGCATCTTTCGAGAGCGCGGCATGGCGCTGTTCGTGCGCGACTTGACCATCGCGGCGCTGGCGCTGGCGCTCTACGGCGTGATCGGGCAGTTCTTCACCCAGCCCAGCACCATTTTCCCGTCCACCTTTATCAACAGCGACTTGTTCCAAAACCTGTTCGGCTTCCCGATTCAGTTGTTCCGTGCGGTGATGGCGGCTATCGTGGCGATCTCGATGATCCGCGTGCTGCAAGCGCTGGAAGTCGAGAGTCAGCAGCGCCTCGCCTCCATCGAGCACAAGCAGCTGGAAACCGAAACCCAGAGCCGCGAAGCACTCGCGCGCCTGAACGCCGAACTGCAGGACGCCAACCGCGAGACCGCGCGGCTGCTTCAGGAAGTCCAGCGCCGCGACGCCGTGCGCGGCGAGCTGCTTCAGCGCATCACCACCGCGCAGGAATCCGAGCGTCAGCGCATCGCCCGCGAGCTTCACGACGGCACCGGGCAGGCATTGACCGGGCTGGCGTTGGGGCTGCGCGGCTTATCCAGCCAGACCAACCTGAACTGTCAGGAAGTGGCGCTGCGGCTGGCGACCCTTGAAACCATGGCGACCGGCTCGCTGGGGGAACTCCGCCACCTGATCAACGACCTGCGCCCGCCCCAGTTGGACGACATGGGGCTGGCGGCGGCGCTGCGCTGGCTGGTGGATCGCTTCCATCAGGAAAGCGAGACGCCGCAGTTGAAGCTGGAGGTGCAGGGCGCGGCGCACCCGCTGCCGTCCGAAGTCGAAACCACCCTGTTCCGCATCGCGCAGGAGGGGCTGAACAACGCCGTCCATCACGCGCAGGCGAATCACATCTGGGTGACGCTCAACTACGACGACGGCGTATCCCTCACCGTCCGCGACGACGGCAGAGGCTTCGACCCGGCAGCCGCCATGAGTCCCAGCAAGAATCGCACCTCGTGGGGGCTGATCGGGATGCAGGAACGCTCGACCTTGATCAACGCCGCGCTCACGCTGGACTCCGTGCCCGGCGCGGGCACGACCTTCACCGTGCATCTGAATGAGCCGCGAAAGGTGATAGATGCCAATTAAAGTGTTGATTGTGGACGATCATGCCGTCGTGCGCGCGGGCGTTCGTATGCTGCTGGAAAGCGACCCGGAACTGACCATCGTCGGCGAAGGCGAAAACGGCGAGGATGCCGTTCGGCTGAGTCCGCAGCTTTCCCCCGACGTGGTCCTCATGGACGTGACCATGCCCGAAATGGACGGAGTCGAAGCTACCCGCCGCATCAAGGCGCTGCCTTCGCCCCCGGCGGTGCTGGCGCTCTCGATTCACGAGGGCACCGACTATTTCTTCCAGATGCTTCAGGCGGGCGCATCCGGCTACGTGCCCAAGCGCGCCGCCCCGGAAGAACTGCTCCGCGCCATTCACGCGGTCGCGCAGGGCAACGTGTTTCTGGAGCCGAGCGTCGCCAAAGAACTGGTGTCGGATTATCTCGCCCGCGTTCAGGAAGGGCGCGAGCATGACAGCTACGATGGCTTGACCGAGCGCGAGCGCGAAATCCTGACCTACATCGCCGAGGACGCCACCAACGGGGCGATTGCCAACGCGCTCCACATTTCCGTCAACACGGTCGAGCGCCACCGCGAGAATATCATGCATAAGCTCAACCTGCACACCCGCACCGAGCTGGTCAAGTATGCGCTGCGCAAGGGCTTGATCTCGCTGGACGACGTGTGAACAAATTTGTGACGAACGACGTGAGCCGCCGACCTTCGGCGCGCTCCCTGTAGATAAGCGGGTTTTATCATGAATCTTCGGGCTTTTCCCGTTTGGAAAGTAAGAGTGCTGGCGCTCGCCGTCAGCGGGCTGGCGCTGATCGCCGCTGGGCTGTTCTTGCTGATCCCTCCGGCTCCGGTGCAGGGTCAGTCTGACCGTCCCGCCACCTACGTCGGCTCGACCGAATGTCGCACCTGTCACCGCAGCGTCGCCAGCGACCACGCCGACACCGCCCACGCGCAGACCTTGCAAGAGCCGCGTTCCAACAACATTCTGGGCGATTTCACGCAGGGCGACGACCTGCGTCAGGTGCAGTTCCCCGGCGAGGACGCTCCGCGCGCCTTCACCGCCGACGACATCGCCTACGTAATCGGCTCCGGGCGCAATGTGCAGCGCTACGTCTACAAAGTGGATCGGGATCAGTACATGGTGCTGCCCGCCGAGTGGAACGTCGCCGAGCAGCAGTGGGAGCCGTATACACTGGCGCAGGACTGGCCCGATCCCGCGTATGACTTTACTCAGAACTGCGCGGGCTGCCACACCACCGGGCTGGACCTGGATCGCGGGCGCTGGAAAGACGACGCGGTTCAGTGTGAAGCCTGTCACGGCCCCGGCAGCATCCACGTGGATACGGCGGAGCACGCCGGGCGCAACCCCGACGCCGCCGCGCTGGATCAAATCCGCTCCACCATCGTCGTCAGCGCCGACGCGCAGGTCTGCGGGCAGTGTCACAGTCAGGGAACCAGCCCGCCGGATAACCGCCCCTTCTCGGTCGATTACCGACCCGGCGATGACCTGAGCGCCAGCTTCACCCTCTCCGAGCCGGACGACAGCGCCCACTGGCGCGATTCCGGTCACGCCGCCAGCCAGAACATGCAGTACAACGAGTGGCTGCAATCCGGGCACGCCAACGCGCTCACGGACATGAAAAACAGCCCCTACGCCGACAACTCCTGTCTGGAATGTCACAGCGGCGATTTCCAACTGAACCAGCAGTTGATCGGTGAAACCACCTCCGGCGACCGCGACGGCAACCCGCCCGCCCCCATCACGCTGGCGACCGCGCAGGACGGCGTCACCTGTACTTCCTGCCACACCATGCACGGCGATACCGGGCAGATTGATCAGCTCTCGCAGGAGCCATATGCCCTCTGCGTGAGCTGTCACGCCGACGACCGCCTGCAAGAGGTGCATAACCCGGTCAAAGCCATGTTCGAAGGCGAGCAGGTGGTCGATCAAGTCGCGGGCGTGCCCTCGAAACACTTCACCGAAGGCGCGAAATGCACCGACTGTCACATGCCGCTCACCGTCGAGGTCGGCTCGACGTGGTATTCGGGCAGCCACACCATGATGCCCGTGTTCCCCGGTCAAGCCACCGGCACCCAGCCGGACTCGTGTACCGGCTGTCACAAAGATTTGGGGCGTGACTACATGCAGCGCTTCGTCGAGCAGACTCAGTCCGGCATCCGCCAGCGGCTCGACGACGCCCAAGCCGCCGCCGCCGCCAACGCGGATACGCCTCAGTGGGTGCTGGACGCGCTGGCGTTCGTGGCGAAGGACGGCAGCTTCGGCGTCCATAACTATTCCTACGCCTCAACCCTGCTGGACAGCGCCGCGCTTGAACTCGGCGTGGTGCAGTCCACCACACCCATCAACGCCAGCACCCATCCGGTCACCGACCCGACCGACTGCGCCGAGTGTCACGCTGACGAATATCGTCAGTGGCAGGCGTCGCCGCACGCCAACGCCTCGCTCGACCCGGTGTTCCTGAACGAGTTCGCGGCGCAGGGTCGCCCTAGCTATTGTATGAGCTGTCATGCTTCGGGCTACGATCCGCGCACCGAAACTTACACCTTCGAAGGCGTGATTTGCAGCGACTGTCACTACATCACCGGAGATACCCAGCACCCGCCCGGTCCGGTGCAGGTGGCGACCGATTCGGCGGTCTGCGGCACCTGTCACACCGGGGAGCACGCCCCCACTTACGACGAATGGCTGGTCAGCAGTCACAGCGCGGCGGGCATTGACTGCGTGGACTGTCATACCCCGCACAACAACGGGCTGATCTTGGGCGACGTGAACAGCACCTGCGAGTCGTGTCACAGCGAAGCCAAGACTGACGACATCCACATGGGGCAGAACATGACCTGCGTGGACTGTCACATGGTCAAGCGCACGCGCGAGAACGGCGTGTTCACCACCCAAACCGGGCACTCCATGCTGATCGATCCCGGCATCTGCGCCAACTGTCACGGCAGCATCCACCTCTTGAGCAGTGGCGGCACTACGCTTTCCGCGCAGGATAAGAACCGAATGGCAGCGCTGGAAACCCAAGTCACCGACCTGCAAACCGCCTCCGCCGATAACTTGAATAACGGCATCGTTGGCGGAGCCATTGGCGCGCTGGTGCTGGTCTTGATCGTGTTCGTGATTATGCGATTAGGAAGGCTGCGATGACCGAACCGACACCCGAACCAACGACTGAGCCGACCGCGCTGGCGACCAAGCCGAAAACCGACCACACCCGCGAAATGACCCGGCGCGAATTCGTCCGGCTGGCGCTCGGCTTGGGCGTGGGGCTGGTGGGCGCAGAATGGGTGTGGGAGTGGTTTCGCGTCCACAACGACCCCTTCGCACAAGCCGAAGAAGTCTCTACCGACGGACCCTATTGGGCGATGGTGATCGACCTCGACAAGTGCATCGGCTGTCACCGCTGCGTCTACGCTTGTCAGGCGACCAACGACACCCAGACCGGGCATCTGTGGAACATTCTGGTCGAGGACAACACCACCTACGAAAAGCCGGTGTTCATCACCCGACCCTGTATGCACTGCGAGAACGCGCCCTGTGTGTTCGTCTGCCCGGTTCACGCGACCTATCACCGACCCGATGGGCTGGTGGCGATGGACTACGACCGCTGTATCGGCTGCCGCTACTGCATGGTCGCCTGTCCCTACGGCGTGCGCGTGTTCAACTGGACCGATCGCACCGACGAGAACCCGCAGGCGGGCATCTGGGGCGAGCCGGAAGTCCCGCGCCGCCCGCGCGGCGTGGTCGAGAAATGCACCTTCTGCTCGCAGCGGCTCGACGCGGCGGCTGAGCGCGGCTTGCGCCCCGGCTATGACCGCGCCGCCACTCCCGCCTGCTGCGTGATTTGTCCGACCGAAGCGCGCGTCTTTGGCGACCTGCGGGATCGCCAGAGTCCGGCGTCGCTGGCGCTGGTGGATCGCCAATCGGTGGTCATGCGCCCGGAGCTGGGCACCAAGCCGCGCGTCTTCTATCTGCTGCCGAGGGCTTGATCATGGCGACTATTCGACGCATCGGCGCTTTTCGACTGTGGATTGGCTTTCTATTCCTGCTGATCGGCATTGGCTTGGTCGGCGCTTATCAGGTGTTCCGTTACGGCTTGGGCGTCACCGGGCTGACCGATGGCGCGCCTTGGGGCATGTGGATCACGCTTGACCTCTCCTGCATCGGCTTGAGCGCGGGCGCCTTTTCGCTCTCGGCGATCACCCACCTGTTGGGGCGCGAGTCCTACAAGCCGCTGGCGCGAGTCGCCGTGTTTATCGGCTTGCTCGGCTACAGCGGCGCGATGCTCTGCCTGCTGCTCGACATCGGGCGACCGGATCGCTTCTGGCATCCCTGGGTCTTCTGGAACACCCACTCGATGCTCTGGGAAGTAACCATGTGCATCACGCTCTATTTCTCGGTGCTGATGCTGGAGGTCTTCCCGATGGTGGTCGAGCTTTCGCTGTTCGACCGCTTCACGTTTCTACGTAAACTGGGGCATCGCATCCATCACTACGCCCCCACGCTGGCGATCATCGGGCTGTGCCTGTCGCTGCTGCATCAATCCAGCCTCGGCGGGACTTACGGCGTGGTGATCGGACGAGCGGCGCTGTTCCGCGCGACCATGCCGCTGCTGTTCATCGTCTCGGCAATCGCGGCGGGCATCGCATTCACCATCCACATGACCCTGCTGGTGCAGTGGGTCGGTAAGCGCAAGCTGGTGCCCAACGCCGTGCTGTTCGAAGTCGGGCAGATCGTCGGCGCGGTGCTGCTGCTCTACCTCTACATGCGCTTCTGGGATACCACCGCCGGGAGCTACGGCTACGTCCCCGGACGCACCGAAGCCGACAGCATCTTGATGTCCGGTCAGTTTGCGGTCTCGTTCTGGGCGTGGGAGATGATCCTCGGCGGGGTGGTCGCCGCCGCCCTGCTGATCCGCGCGCGCAGTCAGCACAGCATCCTGCTGCTGACCATCGGCAGCGGGCTGGTGCTGTCCGGCTTGGTGGCAAACCGCTGGCACACCACCCTGATCGCCTTCACTCAGCCGCTTTCGACCTCGCCGCCGCTCACCGATCCGCTGGTCTCGGTTTACACCCCCGCGTGGACGGAATGGGCGACCGCGTTGGGCGTGGTCGCCATCCTGACGCTGGTCTTCAGCTTGGGGATGCACTTTCTGCCCGCCTTCCGGGGGACGGACGTTTCTGACGAACCCGAAGCCGAAGTCAGCCCAGCGCTGCCCACGTCGCCTAACGCCCCCGCCTGATCGCACCTTCGGGGCACGGCGTGCCGTGCCCCGAAACGCTATAATCACGGTGCTGTGTAGGGGCGAGGTGATGCATTTTTCCCAATTAGAACGGAGATCGTTTTGTAGGGGCGTAGCGTGCTGCGCCCGTTCTCCGTCTTTAATCGTTAAATTGCTGACCTCGCCCCCCGTTCCTGCTACCGCTGATCGAGGAAAACCACCATGACCCCACACAACCCCGTATCCATCCCCGCGCTCCCCTCGCCGCTGCGCTGGCGCGGCGTGCCCGTGAGCTGGTCGCTGGACGCCGACGACGCCCTGACCCTCACCGCCGGGGCGCGCACCGACTGGTTCATCGACCCGGCAGGCGCGGCGAACCTGAGCAGCGCCCCCGCCCTGCTCATGCCCATCTCCCAGCCCGGTATGCTCAAGGCGCACATCACCGTCGAGGCGGCGTCCACCTTCGACGCGGGCGTGCTGGTGGTTTTTCACGCCGATCAGGTGTGGGCGAAGCTCTGCCTCGAACGCTCGCCGCAGGGTCAGTTGATGGTGGTCTCGGTGGTGACCAAAGGCGTCTCCGACGACTGCAACTCGCTTCCGATCACCGGCAGCTCGATTTTCTACCGCATCGCCCGGCTGGAGAACAGCTACGCCTTCCACTACTCGGTGGACGGCGCGCTCTGGCACATGGTGCGTCATTTCACGCTCGGCGACCTGTCCGGCGCGCAGATCGGCTTGCTGGCGCAGTCGCCCACCGGGGACGGCTGCCGCGTCCACTTCCAGCAGATCGCCTATCTGCACGGCAAGCTGGCGGATCTCCGCTCCGGTGTGTGAATCTCTCCGCGCTTGCGTGGGCAGCAGTTGAGGCTTAGCGGCGACATCCTGCCGCAAGAATCGCGTGTAGGGGCGGGTCTAAGACCCGCCCACAATTGGCATTCGAATAATGCGCCTTTTCAGGGTTTGCGCGGGCGAGGTGTGTAGGGGCGCACAGGTGTGTGCGCCCGAAATCGCTAGTCGCGCCCGCCTTTCTCCGCCCGCATGTCCGCCGGAACATGCGGCGCCGGGTTGGGGACCCCGCAGTTCGGGCAGGCGACCAGCGTGTCGTCGAAAAACAGCTTGCAGTTCTCGCAGCGCGCCGCGTGATAATCGCCGCGTTCCTTGTCGAAGCGCGGCGTCTCGCTGCGATGCCCCTGATCGTCGTAGAAGCTCAGGTAATGCCCCAGATGCAGCGCCTGCACCTCCGGGCGCGCCACCACCTCCGCGATGAACGGGTCGGCGACCGCGTGAACCTGCCGCGCGACTTCCTCCGGCGGCGTCCCGTTGATCTCGCCCACCCGCTGAATGTCTGCCACTTGGCTGCTGATCGCCCGCCATGCCGGATCGAGCGGATTCCAGATGTAGGCGTCGCTCTCGCCGTACTCGGTGCGCGGCAGCACGTCCGACGCGGCGAAGAAAATCTTCAGCGCCAGCACCCGCTCGTAAGAATCCACGTGATTGAATGCGCGATAATACATATCGGTTTCGTTCATGTACTGCGCGAAGATGTCGGTCACGTAGCGCTCGTATTTGCCAAATGCCGCCCGCGACACGTCGCCCGCTTCCAGCCCGGCGGCGGTATCCCGCGCCGCCATGTACGCCGTCCCGGTGCCGTAGTTCATCCCCAGCGAAAAAAACGGGTTGATGAACATGGCGGCGTCCCCGATGGCGCACCAGCCGTCCCCGGCTGCCTGCTCCACGTCGTGCGCCATCTGCATGAACGCCGAATACGACCGCTGTTTCCCCTCGTAAGGCGCTTCGATCAGCTCGAAATGATCCATCACCCAGCGGATCGCCGGGTACTGGTTGACCCAATAGTTGAACCGTTCCTCGATCCGCAGGTGATCCACGTCCCGGTCGTCGCGGATGGTGAAGCCGATGCTGACAATCGGTTCGGTGGTCGCGCCGAACTGCGCCTTGAGTTCCTCGCGGGTCGGGTAAGTCTCGTCCGCGCCCTCCGGGTGATCGATCAGCGCGTGGATCATCTGCTCCAGATTCTCCTGCGGCGTGTCGCGCCACGAGATCAGCGAGATGAACCATAGCCAGCCTTCGGGGAAGCAGATGTGCCGGGTCGCCGGGTAAGTCCAGAAATCCACCGGCACGTCTTTTTTCACGCGGAAATAGGCGAAGTAGGAGTTGTAGTTGAAGCTGCGGTGCAGTTCCGGCTGCTTGCGGTAGATGCCGAGGTGACGCGGGATCACGCTCGCCGGACCCGACGCATCGCACACCACTTTGCAGCGGATGCTGAAGGTCTGCTTGTCCTCGCGCTCGCAGACGATGGTCTTGGTCTCGCCCGTCAGGTCGCTCTCGCCGATCCTCACCTTCGCGCCCTTGATCAATTCGACCCCTTCGCGGGTGGTGACGAGGTACTGGAGCGCGGTTTCCAGCACCTGCCGCTCCACCTGATAGGTCTCCTCGATGTCGACCACGTCGAACTGGCAGTTGAGCGTCTCCAACTCGGCGTCGGTGTGAAACCAGCGCAGCCCGGCTTTGTTGCCGAACAGCCGCCGCAGCACCGGGTAAGTGAAGCCCATCGCCCGGAAGCAGCGGATGGTGGTCGCCAGCGTGCTTTCGCCGATCTTGTGCCCCGGCTGCTCGCGCCGCTCGACCACCATCACCCGCGCCTGCGGGCGAAACCGCTTGACCCACGTCGCATACACCAGCCCCAGCGGACCCCCGCCGATCACCAGCACGTCGCATTCCTCGACCAGCGGCGCATCTGGGGGCTTGGGCGGCGTATTCAGCAGGCGGTGAATCTGGTCGGAGATGTTGCGGAAGTCGCGGGCAAGCTGCGCGCCCAACGTCTGCTGGAACGCCAGCGCGATCCGCGCGCTCCCGCCGACCAGCCGCTCGTATACCGGGCGCGGCAGCGCCGCCACCGTCACCTCGCCCGCCGCTACGCAGTCGGCGGCGCGCGGCTGATCCTCCACCAGCGCGATCAAGCCGAAGAATGCGCCCGGCTCCAACTGCTCCAACACCCGCCCGCCGCGCTGCACGTTGACCCGCCCCTCTACCACCAGATAGAGGGTGTCGTCGCGCTCATTTTCACGAATAAACACGTGCTGATCCGACCGCTGGAGCACGGTCATGGCGTTGGCAATTGGGTTGAGGTCGTCGGGGGAAAGGGCAGCGAGGTAAGGATTGAGCTTCAAAGCATCCAAAGTATTCATTCGCTATCCCTCAAATAACTGGGTATGCACCCCCACCAGCGCGGACGGGCTGTGTTCCTGTTCGTCCAAAATCTGGCTGAGGGTGACGTTCGCCTTGCGGATTCGCGCCGCGACCTGCTTGCACAGCACGCCTAAGAACACGCTGGCGGCGTGGGGATGATCGTTCCAGAAGATTTCAAGGCTGGCGCGGTCGAGGTGCAGCGCGGTGCAGCCGCCGTCGCTGCGTACCGTCGCCGTCGCCGGACCCGGACTCATCAGCGAGATTTCGCCCATCATCTCGTTGTCGCGGATTTGCGCGACCGTCCGCTCGCCCTCCGGCGTGTTCATGACCACGTTCAGTTCGCCGTCCCACAAAAAGAACAGCGAATCGGTCTCGGTGCCCTCGGCGATCAGCGCTTCGGACGCCTCTAATTCCTGCACTTTCAGCAGCCTGACGAACGCTTCCAATTCATCCGCCTGAAGCGGCGCCGCCAGCGCGGGAAAGCGCTTGGCAAAGGCTTGCGCGGTAATAGCCATAGCCTATCTATCCTCCGTTTTTCGGTTGGGGGCGTACATTCTACCACTAAAAAGCGAGGGGTTCGGGGTCAATCGTCCAGCGGCACATTTCGACGCAAACGCCGCGCTCTTGCAGCGTTTCCACCGTCTCCGCGTCGATCCCGGCATCGGTCACCAGCGTGTCCAGCACCTCCACGTCCGCGACCCGCACCAGCGCCGACTGGTGAAACTTGGTGCTGTCGGTGACCAGAATGATCTGGTGTCCGGCTTGGATGCAGCCGCGAAATAGTTCGGCTTCTTCGGCGCTTTCGGCGCTAAGTCCGCGCTGCGCGGAGATCGCTTTGGTGCCGAGGATGACTTTATCCACCTGAAGCTCGGAGAGGAACTGCCGGGCGAGCGTGCCCCGCACCGCGAACTCGTCGGCGTCGATCATCCCGCCCAGAATGATGACTTTGTGGACGCCCTGCCGGATCAGTTCGTTGGCGACGATCAGCGAATCCGTGACCACCGTCAGGTTGGCGTGACCGCCCAGTTCCCGC
Organism: uncultured Chloroflexia bacterium; assembly: GCA_963814185.1. Classification (GTDB taxonomy): domain Bacteria; phylum Chloroflexota; class Anaerolineae; order Aggregatilineales; family Phototrophicaceae; genus Flexifilum. Next base: position 197,539 of record CAWFCF010000012.1, read on the forward strand.
GCGACCGCCGTCCCGGTGCTGCCGCCCATCAGCAGCACGGTTTCGCCGTCCTGAATCAGCCGCGCCGCCGCCTGCCCGATCCGCCGTTTCACGTCCGCCCGCTGTTCCAGCCGCTGCATGATCGGCGCTTCGCTGGTGGCGACTCGCGGCGCCCGCACCGCGCCCCCATGCACCCGGCGGATCAGATTCCGATCCGCCAGCGCCGAGAGATCGCGCCGGGCGGTCGACTCGCTGACCTCGAAGGCGTCGCTGATCTCGGCGACCGTCAGCCTGCCGCGTTCTTCCAGAAGCTGGGCGATCCGTTCCTGCCGTTCCAGTCCGAGCAAATCCGAGTTCGACATTATGCGCCTGTGAAAATGCGTTCCGCATTCCGATGATACACGTTTTCCAGCACCTCGTCCGGCAGATGCAGTCCGTAGATGTGCCAGCGCCCCTGTCCGGGGATCAGGCTGTCGCCGTAGTTGAAGTATTCGTCGTCGGTTTCGAGGAAGCGGTAGTAGATGCGGTAGGTGTCCAGATGCGCGCCCGCGTCGATGCCGAACAGCACCCGCTCGGCGTACTTCAGGAAGAAGCGCCGCGCCGTATACGGCTGCCGCCCCAACTCGCTGATCCGCGCGCTGATGTCCACGTAGTAATTCGGGCAGTCGTCCAACATCTGCCCCACCCAGCCGAGATTTTCCGAGTAGCAGCCCACGTGCGCGCCGATGAAGGTGGTCTCGCGGTGCCGCGTCACCAGCGACTTCAAATCGGTCATGATCTTCATGAACGGCGGGAACGGCGGGCTGGGGAACTGCCAGTCCGGGTGCGCGTTGAGTTCCTCGAAGCGCTCGTTGGTCGCGTCCAGCGGGTCGAAGAACGCCACCGGGTCGGCGACGTGGATCAGCACCGGGACGCCGAGTTCGCCCGCCGCCGCCCACAGCGGATCGAGCCGGGCATCGTCCACCGCCACCAGCTTCCCGTGTTGATCGCGCACGTGCAGACCGAACGGCTTCCAGATTTTCAGCCCTTGCGCCCCGCGCGCTGCCTGTTGGCGAAAGCGATCCGCCGCCCATTCCCCAAACTGATCGCCCTGCGCCGCCCACTGCGCCCAATCCACGCCGCCGAACATGTAGAAGCGCTCCGGCGCGTGCGCCTTGATGCTGTCGAGGTGGCGGTTGAGGATGTCCTCGCCCCAGCCGCCGTCCAGATCGACGTAAGCGATCACGCCCGCCTCGTCCAGCACGTCCAGCAGTTCATTCACCGGGCGCTGATCCCACCCGCCGCCGAACGGCGCGGCAAGGTGATTGTGCGCGTCGAACACCGGGAACTTCGGCTTCAAAACTTCGGTCGCTTTGACCACCAGCTTCGAAGTCGGCGCGAACTCGCTCAGCAGAATGTCGTTCATCACGGCGCGCTCGGTTTCAGCGCCGCGCGGTAAGCGTCGTACCAGCTTTCGCCGAAGCGCATCGGCGCGTAGAAGTCGGTGAACCGGCGTCCGAAGCGATCCACGATCTCCCGCAGCCGATCCAGCCGTCGCGCGCCTTCGTCCGGCAAAAACGCCGCCCGCTGTTCGGTGGTCATGGTGACCGCTTCTTTCCAGATCGCGCGCCCGCCCACGAAGCCGCTCGCGCCGCTCTGACAAGCGACTTCGACCTGCTGCGCGAAATCCGCGAAGTCCACCCCCGCGCTGAGCAGCGTCCACGGGACGCTCACCGCCTCGCTGACCGCTTCGCAGGCGCGCCGCCACGCATTTGGATCGTGCTCGAAGGCGATGTTGACCGGGAATTCCAGCTTCAGCACGTCCACGCCCAGTTCGCTCAAGCGCCGCGCGGTTTCGCGGACGATGCGCGGGCGCTCGGCGGCGAACGCCGCGCTGTTGGTGGGGACTGCCGGGTCGATGCTGTAGCCGAGCGGCTCCACGAACAGCGGCAGATCGTGCTCGCGGCAGGCGGCGATCACCTGCGTGACCGTCGCCTCGATTCCCTCGCTGACCGCGCCCGCGTCGGGATGGTAGTACACCAGCAGCTTGACGGCGGACGCCCCCAGCCGCGCGATCATGCCCACGTCCCAGCCCGGCATGAAATCGACCTTGCGCTCGGTGGGCGTTCCGGCGTAGCCGGTCTTTTCGATGGGCATGACTAGCCCGGTATCACCGGGCAGCGTCAGCACCGCGTCCAGCCCGTAGACCGGGTCGAGCAGCACCGCGCTGACTTTGCCGCCGAGCGCAGCCACAATCTCAGCTTTGATCCGCGCCGCTTCCGCCCAATCCGCCTCGGCGGGCAGCAGGGCGCGGTAGTTCCCGCGCTGGTCGAACGCGAGGATCGAAAAGGTGCCGCTTTCGGGGCTGCTGGTGGCGTTCAGCCCGCGCCACCGACCGGGAGTTAACAACTGTTGTGTCATGAGTTCTGCTCCAGATTAGCAAATTGGGTGCGAATCGCGCGTTCCGTCGGGGCGTTGGTCGCCCCGCCCACCTGCGTGACCGCCTGCGCGCCGCAGGCAGCCGCGAAGCGCAGCGCGCGCGCCAGCGGCTCGCCGCGTATGCGCCGCGCATAAATATACCCCGCGTTGAAGGCGTCGCCCGCTCCGGTGGTATCCACCACCTCGACCGGGAACGCCGGAACGTGGATCGCCGCCTCGCCCTCGTAACCCGATGCGCCGCGCGCCGCGCGCTTGACCATCAGCATTCCGCGCACCCACCGCCGCAGCGAGTCGGCGTCCGGCGCGAGCGCGGCAGCTTCGTCCTCGTTGGGCAGAAAATCATCCACCTGCGCCAGCGTGGGCACTAGATGCGGATTGTGCATCCACCTTTCGGTCGGGTCCCAGCCGGGATCAAGCGAAGTGGTGACGCCCTGCGCCCGCGCCGCCTCAAACAGCCGCGCGATCTGCGGCTGCAATCCGGTTTGCAGGAAGAACGACCCGACGTGTAAATGGATGTAGTGCGCCAGCAAATCGGGCGTGATCGCCGCGCCGTCGAAGGCGGTCATCGCGCCGGGATAAGTCAGGAACGCCCGGTCGCGCGCGTAGGTGAGGGCGATGGTCACGCCTGTCGGCAGATCGACCGTCCGCACCGCGTCGGTGTGGACGCCGAAGCCGCGAAGCTGGCTCAGCACGAACCGCCCAATCTCGTCGTCGCCCGCCAAGCCGACGAAATCGACCGCATACGCTGGGTCGTCCGCGCCCAGCGCCGCCAGCCGCGCCGCCGTGATCGCCGACGAGCTGCCCATCGCCATCCTGAAGCCGGTGCCGACCAGCTCGCGCCCCAAAACCGGCAGCGACGGCAGCCCCGACATCACCATGTCGGCGTTGAGTTCACCCGCGACCAGAATCCGTTTCATGAAAGCAGTGCTAGGTGCCGAGACAAGAACAAAATCGAGCAGAGTTTGTTCATCCTCAACCGCCCTTTCTTACCCCTCTCCCCGCTTGCGTGGGAGAGGGGACAGGGGTGAGGGGCTGTAGGGGCGCAGCGTGCTGCGCCCTTGCCCCGCCGCATTTGTAGGGCGCACCGGTGTGTGCGCCCTTGCCCACCGCATTTGTAGGGGCGCACCGGTGTGTGCGCCCTTGCCCCGCCGCATTTGTAGGGGCGCACCGGTGTGTGCGCCCTTGCCCCACCGCATTTGTAGGGGCGCAGCGTGCTGCGCCCTTGCCATTCCCTCTGTTTGTGGCACGTTACGCCCGCTGTAGCTGCATCCACCCGGCAGATACGCCGCTTCGGTCGCCGCCATCTCGTCGAACATCTGGCGGATTTCGGCGGGCGAGCAGACCGCCGCCGTCAGCGGATCGAGCATCAGCGCGTGAAACGCCGCCTCTCGATCCTGCTCCAAAACCGCTTTGGCGACCAGATCGTGAACCGCCATGTGCTGCTGATCCAGCGCCGCAAGCTGAGTCGGCAGCGCGCCGAAGTAGGTCGGCTGGATACCGCTGCCGCTGACCAAGCACACCGTCTCGATGATGCCGCCTTCCGGCAAATTCGTCACCAGCCCGGTGTTGGGCACGTTCCCGTAGATCACGTCCGGCGTATCGGTCTCGATGGCGTGGATGATGTAGGACGCATACTCGACTCCGCGTTCCAGTTCCAGCGGCGCTTCCCCCGCGATCATCTTGCCGATCCACTCGTCGGATTCCTCGCGCCAGAGGGGCCAGTTGTTCGCGTAGAACCCGGTCTCGCCGCGATACTCCGAGCGCATGTACTTCTCGACCAAATCCGGGCGCTTGCGAAAATAGGGCGTGTACTCCGACGTATGCCCGCTGCTTTCGGTGACGAACGCGCCCAAGTGCAGCATCATCTCGAAGCGCACCGGGTCTTGCTCGTAGATCGCCGGGTCTTTCGCCAGTTCCCGCAGGCGCGGATACATATCCTCGCCCTGATAGGTTAGCTCGACCAGCCACGACAGATGATTGACCCCGGCGGCGCGGTATTTGAGGTCGCTCACTGGGATGCCCAGATACCCGGCGAGGTCTTCGGCGGTGTGCGGGATCGAGTGGCACAGCCCGACCATCGGCAGCGTCGAAGCCCGCACTCCGGTCAGGCAGGTGATCGACATGGGATTGGTGAAGTTCATCACCAGCGCGTCCGGCGCGAGCCGTTCGGTATCGCGCAAAATGTCGATCCAGTCGGGCAGCGTGCGCAGCGCCTTGAAGATGCCGCCCGGTCCGATGGTGTCCCCAATACACTGGTTGACGCCGTACTTCATCGGGATGTCGAAGTCGTGGCGGACGTTCGCCAGCCCCGCCACCTCGATGCAGTTGATCAGGTAGTCGGTCCCGGCGATCACGTCGGTGCGCTCGGTCGAGGCTTCGACGTTCCAGCGCCGTCCGGTCGCCGCGATCAGCTTCTCGGCGATCTGATGCGCCAGTTCCAGCCGCCGCGCGTCGATGTCCACCAGCGCAAAGGTTCCCTCCTCCAAATCCGGCGTGACCAGCACGTCGCGCATGACCTCGTAGGCGAATACGGCGCTCCCCGCGCCGATGATCGAAATTTTCGGCATGATACCCTTTCTTTAGGTACAGCTAATCGCTAATATTTCACCCCGGTCAGCGCAATCCCTTCGATGAACTGGCGCTGGGCGAAGAAGAACACCAGAATAATCGGCGCGATGCTCACCAGCGCGCCCGCCATCATGATCGTCCACTTGCCGCCGTACTGCTGCTGGAACAGCGCCAAGCCGACCGGCAGCGTGGTCTGCATCAAATCGCTGGGCAGGTAGATCAGCGGCGTGAGCAGGTTGTTCCACGACTGCAAGAACACGAAGATCGCCAGCGCCGCCAGCGCCGGGCGCGCCAAAGGCAGATAGATGCGCCAGAAGATTTGCAGCAGCGACGCGCCATCCACCCGCGCCGCCTCCGCCAGATCAAGCGGGATGGTCTGAAAATACTGGCGCAGCAAAAACGTCCCGAACGCGCCGCCCCAGAAAGCAGGCAGCCACAGCGGAGCCTGCGTCCCGTATAAGCCCAGCCAGCGAAACAGGACGAAGTTCGGGATGATCGTCACTTGAAACGGGATCATCAGCGTGAGCAGCAGCGCCAGAAACAGCGCGCTGCGGAACCGGAACTGCACCACCGCGAATACGAAGGCAGCCATCGCGCAGGTCAGGATTTGCCCAATGGTCGTCAGCACCGCCACTTTGAAGCTGTTGAAGATCAGCGTGGAGAACGGCAGCGTCTCCCACAGCTTTTGGAAGTTTTCCAGCGTCGGCGCGGCGGGGATCAAATCGCGGCTGAACTGGTCGGCGGGCTGCTTGAACGCCGTCGAGACCATCCACAGGAACGGACCCACCATCACCACCGCCCCGGCGAGCAGGATCAGGTAGGACGCGAGATCGACCATCGCCTTTTGCGTGCGCGGGTTACTCATAAGCCCCTGTCCATCGGCGCTGAACTCGGAAGTAGATCAGGGTCAGCACGAAGATGATCACCGTCAGGACAATCGCCTGCGCGCTCGCCGAACCCATGCGGAAGAAGTCGAAGCCCGTGCGGTAAATCGAGTACACAATCGTCGGCGTGGTCGATCCGCCGCCCGGCGTGCGGGTCAGCACGTAGATGAACTCGAACGCCTGAAATGCGTTGATGGTCGAGATGATGGCTTGAAAGAAGATGCTCGGCACGATCAGCGGCAGCGTGATGTGCCAGAACTTGTTCCAGCCGTTCGCGCCGTCCACGTCCGCCGCCTCGTAAAATTCGCGCGGGACGGCTTGCAGCCCCGCCAGAAACACGATCATGCCCTCGCCGATGGCGCCCCACACGTTGACGATCACCACCGAAACCAGCGCCGTCTGCGTCCCCAGCCAATTGACGGCGGGCATGCCAAACGACGCCAGCGTGAGGTTCAGCACGCCCGTATCCCGCGCGTAAATCCACGACCAGACCAAGCCCACCGCCACCGCCGACGACACCACCGGCAGGAAATAAATCACCCGGAACAAGCCGACGCCGTGAATCTTGCGGTTGAGCAGCAGCGCCACCCCCAGCGACAGCAGAATCACCGCCGGGACGTACATGCTGCTGAATGCGAAGGTGTTGACCAGCGATTTCTGGAACAGGTTATCGGTCAGCAGCTTGGTGAAGTTGGCGAACCCCGCCCACTTCGGCGGGGTCAACAAGTCCCAGTTGAGGAAGCTGATGCCCACCGTCGCCGCCACCGAGCCGAGCGCGCCAAACAGCAGCCCGATCAGCGTCGGCGCCAGCAGCAGCAGCACCCACCAACGTTCGCGTCCCAGCGGTTTCAGCCCGGCTTGCATGGCATCCGGTTACTCCGCGTTATTCGCCAGCACGTCGTCCGCTTGCGGGATCACGTCCGCCATCGCGTCGTCCAGCGACATGTCGCCTGTCCACACCGGCAGCATCCCATCGCCCACCACCGTTGACCATTCGTCATAGCCCCGGAACACCGGTTTCACGTGCGCGTAATCCAGCGCATCCAGAAACACCTGCTCCCGGATCGGCGCGGTGGTCTGCTGCAAAAAGACCGGGGCGAGCGATTGCAGCACCGGGATCGACAGCCCCAGTTGCGCGAGGCTGGTCTGCCCGGCGACGCTGTCCACGTACTTCACCAGTTCCCACGCCTGATCGGGATGCTGCGACCCGCTGGCGACCACGATTCCGGCGCTGTTGACGCTGGTCGCGCGCCCGGCAGGTCCCGCCGGGAATGCCGCCACGTCCCACTTGAAGTTCAAGCCCGCGTACTGCGGCACCACCCAGTGACCGATGGTGGTCATCGCCGCCACGCCCGCCGCGAACGGATCGCCGCCGAACTGCTGCGACTGATTCGGGTCGGGCATCGATTTATCGTCCAGCGCCATGCTGGAAATGAAGCTCCACGCATCCTTCGCGCCGCCCTCGTTGATCAGGGTCTGGGTGTGGTCGTCGCTGATGATGCTGCCGCCGTGATCCCAGATCATCTCGCTCCAGAACAATTCCATGTCCCACAGGTCGGTGGCGAAGCCCCATTGATCGGTGATGCCGTCGCCGTTGCTATCCAGCGTCAGCTTTTGCGCCGCCGCCCGCAGATCGTCCAGCGTCCAGTCGTCGGTCGGGTAATCCATACCCGCCGCGTCGAACATATCCTTGTTGTAGTACAGCACGACGGTCTGGAAGTCGCGCGGCAACCCGTAATAGCCGTCGTCGCGCTGGTAGACTTGCAGCGTCACCGGGTAGAAGTCATCCAGAAAGCCGGGCGTCGCGTCGAGGTACGGCTGCAAGTTCAGCAGCACCCCGCGCGACTGCCAGTCCAGATACAGCGGCGCGTCCATCGCAAACACGTCGGGCGGCGTGCCCCCGGCGAACAGGGTTTGCAGCTTGTCCCAGTAGGAGTCCCAGTCGCTCACGTCCACCGTCACGTGGATATTCGGGTTGCTCTGCTGGAAGTTATCGACGAGGGTCTGCCACACCGCCAGTTCTTCCGGCGACCCCCACATCATGTATTTGATTTCGGTGGGTTGATCCTGCGCCTGCGTCACGCCCGTGAGCGCCAGCAGCAATAGGGTGAGCACAACTGCCGTGAGTGCTTTGCGGTTCATCTTCCCTCCCTTTTGAACGCCTGCTCAGACTTGGTTTTGCTCGTCCAGCCGAACCACCGCCGCCAGATTGTGCGGCGTGTCCGGGTCTAGCCCGCGCGTAATCGCGCGCTCGAACGCTATCAACTGCCCCGCCGGAAGATAAAGCGCCCCCCAAATCGCTTCCGGCACGCCGGAGTCGAATGCCACGTCGGTGTCGTCCTCGCCGATGCTGAGAATCTGCGCCCCTCGCTGCCGCATTTCGTTGATCACGGCGCTTTCGGCGGCGCGGTTCTGCTCGCCCACCAAGCCGACCATCAAGGTCTGCTCGGTGATCATCGACTGCGGCCCATGCCGGAACTCCATAAAATGGAACGGCTCGCTGTGGCTCAGCGACATTTCTTTCATCTTGAGGCTCAGTTCCGCCGCCAGCCCGTAGCGTGTCCCCGATCCGAGGAAGTAGAATCGCTCCAGCGACCCATCGCTGCCCAGATTGCGCGCCCTCTCGTGACAGCGGCTGATCAAGCGCCGCCCGACCTCCGGCAGCCGCCCCATCTGGTCGATCAGATCGTCCCGCCCGCTCCACAGCGCCGCCAGCGCCGTCACCGCCAGATACAGCACCGTGAACGCGCGGGTCTGCGCGATGCTCTGCTCCTGACCCGAAGCCAGCACCAGATTCAGCGCCCCCATGCTCGCCAATGCGCGGTCGCCGTAGCAGGAGAGCGTCAGCACGTCGCCGTGCTTGCGTGTCGAGGAAGCTCTCGACCGCGCGCAGCGTCTCGGTGGTTTCCCCGCTCCGGCTGACCGGGATCAGCAGCGTGCGGCGGTCGAGCGCATAGCCGGAACGCGGATACAGCCAGATTTCCGACGCGGGCAGCGCCCGCGCTTCGCCGACCCCCAATTCCTGAAACAGCGCCGCCGCCGCTATCGACAGGTAGTAAGTCGATCCGCAGCCCGTGAACAGCACCCGCTCGTAGTGCCCGTCGAGGAAGAACTGCCGCAGGCTGTCCGCCTGTGCCTGAAGGGTTGCCAGCGCGTCCGCCCATGCGTCCGGTTGGCTCAGGATTTCGCGCCGTGTGTAATCGCCGTACTGGGTCATCAATCTGCGCCTCGTGCCGGGAGTGGTGGTTCAATGCCGCGCGCAAAAATCATCATGAACGCTCACAATATTCCATCAATCAATCATCTTCAATCATTACATTAACATCGATAAACTCGAATGTCAAACCAAAACTCCCTTCGCGGCATGGCGCATTCTGCCACGAGCATCGCGCGTAGGGGCGGGTCTAGGCTTGCGTAGCAAGCACACTCGCCCCTACCAGAACAATTCGCATTCGAGCAACCAGGTGTCGTCCCCTCAGCCGTATGGCGGGGATGCCAACCGCAAATAGGAAGCGATGAGATCGCCCGTCGTCTTGCGGAATGTGAGCAGCGGATCATAATCTCCCCTGCTATGCGAGAGCGGATTATCCGTCGACCGTAGGGGCACGGCGTGCCGTGCCCGCCTGCCGCAAAGCGATCATCGCATTATTGGAGGACTCAAGAAAGAAGCGAATAGTCCATGAAAATAGACACCATTTATCTGATCCACCACAGCCACACCGACGTGGGCTTCACCCACGATCAGCCGGTGGTGTGGGAGCTGCACACCCGCTTCATCGACGAGGCGCTGCGGCTTGCCGAGCAGTATGCCGAAAGCGACCGCGACGGCGCTTTCCGCTGGACTTGCGAAACCACCGCCGTCGTGCAGCGCTGGCTCGACACCGCCTCTGACCGCGACATCGAGCGCTTTCAGACCATGGAGCGCGCCGGGCGCATCGAAGTCACCGCCATGTTCACCAACCTCACGCCGCTGCTGGACGCCGACCAACTGGTCGAGAGCTTTCAAGCCCTGCGCCGCCTGCGCGACGATTACGGCTTCAGCGTCCGTCACGCCATGAACTGCGACGTGAACGGCGAAAACTGGTCGCTGCCCGATGTCCTGCTCGATCTGGGCATCGAGGGCTTCACCATGGCGATCAACACCCATTTCGGCGGCGCCTTCCACCCGCGCCCCTACCCGTTTCGCTGGCAGGCGCCCTCTGGACGCAGCCTGCCCGCCTACAACGGCTGGCCCTATGACAAGGGCTGGCGCGAGGGCATCGGGCGAGACGCCGACGATTTCGCCGAGGTGCGCTTCCCGCGCTTGCAAGCCTATCTCGACCAGATCGGCTACCCGCTGCCCATCCTGATGCTGCAAAGCTATCATCCCTATGGCGACAACGGCTCCGCCTTCGACTTCACGCCCTTCATCGACCAATGGAACGCCGCCGGGCACGCGCCCCACATCGTCATGGCGACGCCAGCGATCTGGTGGGCAGCCGTCGCCCAGTACCCGCTGGAAACCTTTCGCGGCGACTGGACTGATTTCTGGAACTTCGGCAGCATCAGCAGCGCCCGCGAGACCGCCGTCAACCGCGCCAACCGCGCTCGCCTGCGCGCCGCCGACGCCATCTACGCCGCTGGGCGCGCGCTGCCGGAAACCGATCACCAATGGGCGAACAAATCCTTCTCCCGCCACCGCGATCAGGCGTGGAAGTCGTTCAATCTGTGGGATGAGCATACGTGGGGCGCCGACCTCGCCATCCAAAGCCCCGCCAGCGAGGACACCCTCTCGCAGTGGAATCACAAAGCCAACTACGCCTACACCGCCCGCAGCCTCAGCCTGCTGCTTCAGCGTGATGCGCTGGCGGATTTCGCCCAGCAGGTCGCGCGCCAGCAGCCCGACGATCTGCTGGTGTTCAATCCGCTGGCATGGGATCGGGTGATCGGCGGCGCGGTGCCCTTCTACACCACCTCGCCGCGCGGCATCGCCGCCGACACCACCGCCGCCCGCCAGCATCAAGACCGGGACGCCGCTGCCGATTTCATCCTCCCGCCGACTTCGGTGCCCGCCTTCGGCTACGCGGTGGTGCCCCGCGCCTCGCTGATCGACACGCTCACCGATGTGACGACCAGCGACGACGCGGTGGTCGAGAATCACCGCTACCGCCTCACTTTCGACCGCGAAAAAGGCGGCATCACCTCGCTCTACGACAAGCAGCTCGAATGGGAATGGGTCGATTCCAGCGCGGGCTATCCGCTCAACGGCTGCGTTCACGAGCAGGTGGCGGATTCTAGGCATGGTTGGGCGCGCTGGCTGCTGTTCGAGCAGGATTGGGGCGCGCCGCTGGCGGAAATTCCCGTCGGATGGCATCAGGATTGGGTCGCTGAGCGCAGGACGCCCACCGCCGTGACCCGCCACACCGTCACCCGCACGCCCCTCGGCATCCGCGTGACGCAGGAACTCGACGCCCCGCGCGATCATCTGGTGCAGACCGTCTTTCTGCCCAACCACGCCGACACCATCGACTGCGAGTCCTCGTGGGACATGGGTCTGACCACTCACCCGGAAGCGGATTACCTCCTGTTTCCCTTCCACCTGCCCGACGCCACCGCCCGCTATGACGTGGGTGGGCAGGCGGTCATCCCCGGCGCGGATCAGCTTCCGGGCGTCTGCCGGGACTACTTCACCGCGCAGGGCTGGGTCGATTTCTCGTCCCCGGCGCGCGGCGTGACCGTCGCCCTGCCCGACAATCCGATGGTGCAGTTGGGCGATTTCCACTTCGGGCACTACCAGATGGAATTCAAGCTGGAACGAGCCCTGCTGCTCGGCTGGGTGACCAATAATTACTGGGAGACCAACTTTCGCGCCCATCAGCCCGGCAGAGTGTCCGCCCGCTATCGCCTGCTGCCCTACGCGGGTGGCTTCGACGAAGCCCGCGCCCATCGGCTCGGACTGGAAGCCGCCAGCGCCGCCCCGCTGATCCAGCACTTGGGCGAGCCGCCCGCTCAGCCGACGGCGCTGCCCGCCAGCGGACCGCTGCTGATCCTGCCCAACGCTCCGGTGCTGACCCTTCACGTCAAGCCCGCCGATCAATGCGGCATGATCGTGCGCCTGCTCAACGCCAGCGACCAGCCCCACACGGCGGTGATCCGCTCCGGCTTGCTGCGGATCGCGCAGGCGCACGTCTGCGATCTGCTCGAACATCCTCTGGGCGATCTCGCCGTCGAGGGTGGCGCGGTCGCGCTGGAAATCCCGGCGCGGCGGATGGCAGCCATCCATCTGACCGTCGAATAGCGGTTATACTCTGGACGTTTTGAATGGATCACATGGAGAGTCAATTAGATGACCAAAATTAGCTTTATCGGCGCGGGCAGCACCGTCTTCGCCAAGAACTTAATGGGCGACATCCTCAGCTTCCCCGAACTGGCGGACGCCACCATCAGCCTGCACGACATCGACTCGGTGCGCCTGCGCACCTCGGAGATCGTCGCCCATCGGGTCGCCGAGGCGCTGGGCGCGCATCCGACCATCGAAGCCACCCTCGACCGCCGCCAGTCGCTGGAAGGCGCGGACTACGCCATCAGCATGATTCAGGTCGCGGGCTACAAGCCCGGCACCGTGACCGACTTTGAAATCCCTAAGAAATATGGCTTGCGCCAGACCATCGCCGACACTATGGGCATCGGCGGGATCATGCGCGGCTTGCGCACCATCCCGGTGCTGCTGGAGATGTGCCGCGACATGGAGCAATTGTGCCCGGACGTGACCTTCTTGCAGTACGTCAACCCGATGGCGATGAACTGCTGGGCGATCAGCCGCGCCGCCCGTATCCAGACCATCGGCTTGTGCCACAGCGTTCAGGGCACCGCCGAGCAGCTTGCCCGCGACATCGGCATCCCGATTGAGGAGATCAACTACGTCTGCGCCGGGATCAATCACATGGCGTTCTACCTGCGCTTTGAGCGCGACGGCGTAGACCTGTACCCAAAAATCCGGCAGGTGATCGACGAGGGTCGCGTGCCCGATGGAAACCGCGTGCGTTACGAGATGCTCAAGCGGCTCGGCTACTTCGTGACCGAATCCAGCGAGCATTTCAGCGAATACGTGCCCTTCTTCATCAAGCGCGACCGTCCCGACCTGATCGAGCAGTTCAACATTCCGCTGGACGAGTACATCACCCGCTGCGAGCACCAGATCGCCGGGTGGGAGAAGCTGCGCGCCTCGATGGAAGCGGGGGAAGGCTTGGACGTGCATCGCAGCCACGAGTACGGCTCGCTGATCATCCACAGCCTCGAAACCGGGACGCCGCGCGTGGTCTACGGCAACGTCGCCAATCGCGGGCTGATCGACAACCTGCCGGAAGGCTGCTGCGTGGAAGTGCCCTGCTTGGTGGACAAGAACGGCATCCAGCCGACCAAGATCGGCGCGCTGCCGCCGCATTTGGCGGCGCTCATGCAGACCAACGTCAACGTGCAGGGCTTGACCGTCGAGGCGGCGCTCACCTGCAAGCGCGAGCATATCTATCACGCCGCCATGCTCGACCCGCACACCGCCGCCGAACTCTCGCTCGACCAAATCTGGTCGCTGGTGGACGACCTGATCGCCGCGCATGGCGATTGGCTGCCCGCCTATTCCTGATACCGCGATCCGCGTAGGGGCACGATATATCCTATCGTGCCCCACAACACCGCGTCATGGTGACGTTGTAGGGGCGCACCGCTGTACGCTCCCGAACTTACGCGCCTCGTTCCAACCGCGCGGCTACCGACTGCTGGACTCGCATCACCAGCATCACGCCGACCAGCAGACTGAACCCGACCAAAATCGTGATCATCGCCGGGCGAGTCGCGTCGGTGCCCGCCAGCAGCGCGTGAACCGCCACCAGCCCGAAGGCGGCGTAGCTGGTGTAGTGCAGCCACAGCCACGCCCGGTGGCTCATCAGCTTGCGCAGGCTGAAGCTGATCGTCACCGCCAGAACCGTCCAGAAGGCGATGATCCCCAAGCCGACCGCGAACGGGCGGTAGGGTCCCGTGAACGGCACCAGAATGTTGGACAGGGTGTAGGTGTAGTAGCTGTCGAACAGCAGCAGCCCCATGTGCGCCAGCGTGAGCACCACCGCCAGCCACGAAGTGGTCGCGTGGAACAGCATACTCCCGGTGCCGGGCACCCAATCTTTGATCAGGTGGCTGGAAAGGAAGATGCCCCACAGCATCGACGCCGCCAGCATCAGGAATCCGGTGAGTCCGGCTGCCCGCACCAGATACCAGCTCCATTTCGTGCTGTCGAACAGGCTCAGGTTGAACCCGCCCGCGCTCGCCCACTGCGTGATCGCGCCCAGCGAGATGCCGATCACCACCGCCACGACCACCCAATCGACCCAGTGGGGCACGACCGATTTCGATTTGACCGTTTCAGGAATCATGAGGGTTGAGCCTCCCAGTTAGTTAGCACCGTTCCGTCCCGGTGGACGAAGGTGGTCGGATAATTCGGAAACTGCTGCGTGATCAGGCTGACTTTCGCCCAGACCACCGCGTCGGTCGCCTCCCGCGCGATCACGGTGGATCGCGCGATGCTGCTTTCGGAGGGACGCCCGGTGCGCGGGTCGATCAGGTGATGCATGAGCTTGCCGTCCCGCTGCCACTGGCGGTAATCGGTGCCGCTGGTGGCTGCCGCTTCGTCGACCAGCAGCAGCCGGAACAGATCGTCGCTTTCGTCCAGAGTCGGCACCCGGATGATCCACCCGCCGCTGGCGTCTGGGCTGCCCCGCGCCACCAGATCGCCGCCCGCGTCCACCAGACACGCCCCGTACATCGCCAGCCGATCCGCTGCCTGCTGAGCCGCCCAGCCTTTGGCGATGCCGCCCAGATCGATGCGCGCGCCCGCTGGCAGCCGGATCGCCTGCTTTGCCTCGTCCAGTTCAATCGACTGCCATGCGGGAACCGTCACCGCCTCCGCAGAGAGCGGGCGCTGATCGGCGGTTTGCGCCGGGTCGAAGCTGTGATCGTAGCCTACCGCTTCCAGCGCGTTCAGGATCAGCGGGTTGAACACGCCGTCGGTGGCTTCAGCGGCGTCTCGCGCTTCTTCGACCACCTCGTACAGCACCGACGACGCCGAGAGCCAGTCACCCGCTCGCGCGTTCAGGGCGCTGAGTTCGCTGGTGGGGCGGAAGCGCGAGAGCCTGCTTTCCCAGCTCTCGAACCAGTCCGGCACGCCCGCCAGAATCCGCGCGTCGGCTTCAGTCGGGGCGTTCAGCCACACCTGCATCTGCGATCCCATCGCCTTAAATTGAAGGCTGAAGTTCGGCATGGCAATCGTCCTCTAGCGGCTGGAATGCGTGCGCGGGCTGGGCTGGCTGCCGCTGTTGTTCTGGAAGAGACCGCCTTGCGAGCCGCCCGTGAGGAACGAGAAGCCGTCGTCATCCGTCTGCACCCTCGAGAGCGTCTGCTGTGTGGTGCTGGTGCTGCTGGTACTGCTGGCATTGCTGTCGGCGCTGGCGAAAATCTGCGCGCTGAAAAGCACCGCCAGTGTCGCACCAGTTGCCAATGCCAACCGGACACCCGATTTCTGATTGGAATTTCCACGTCGCGGCGCTGGTTGAGCCATGATGGTTCTCCTTGTGTGACCAAGCTTACGATAAGGTGATCCTGCATTAGGATAGAGGCGGGTTGTTCAGAACTTGTTCAGGATGTGTTGGCTAGTTCGAAAGTTGATGAGAGCCAGTGAAGAAAACCCCGCCCGCCTGCGACGCGCCAATGTACCAAATTGCTTTGTAGGGGCACGGCGTGTAGGGGCGCACCCCGGCAACCAAAGGTTGCGCGTGCGCCCATTCTCCGTTTCTCATGGTTAAATTGCATTATCCTACCCCATTTCCAGCAGCCAACCCCGCCGCCCGGCGCGGGTTCACCAATGGAGGCGAGTTTGTAGGGGCACGGCGTGCCGTGCCCCCGCCCGGCGCGTAGGGGCGCACCCCGGCAACCAAAGGTTGCACGTGCGCCCATTCTCCGTTTCTCATCGTTGAATTGTATTATCCTACCCCATTTCCAGCAGCCAACCCGCCGCCCGACGCGGGTTCACCAATGGAGGCGAGTTTGTAGGGGCACGGCGTGCCATGCCCCCGCCCGGCGCGTAGGGGCGCACCCCGGCAACCAAAGGTTGCACGTGCGCCCATTCCGAACCCACAACAAACAGCCGCCTTCAGGCGGCTTGATTTCCTAGCCGGAGGGTTTGACCCTCCGGCGAATTCTTATGACCCCGACGTGACCGGCGCCAGCCAGTATTCGCCCGCGTAGCCTTCGGTCGCCCAGCCGACCAGTCCGTCATAGCGCACCTGATACCACTCGTACCCGCCGGAGCAAACCGGACCGTGCGAGAATCTCGAACACCGAGCCGCTCGGCATCACCGCCAGCACATCCGAGCTGCCAATCGACGCGCGCAGGCTGCTGTAGCTCTGCGCCACCTCGCCCTGAGTCTCGCCCGCCAACTGAGTCGCCAGTGAGCAGGTCAGCGACGCCGTGTACATCGGGGCAGGCGGCTGAGGATGCCGGTCGCCGTGCGGCGGCTGTCCGTCCGGCGGCGCGACCGGCGTGCCGTCCGGCGGAGGCATCGGATCGACCTGAGTGGGCGGCGGATTGCCGTGATCGCCCGGATTAGGCGGCAGGGGATTATCCTGCGCCAGCGCAGCGCTCGCGCCGAGGATGACGAACGCCGCCAAGCCGATCCAGAGGATGTGCTTCAATCGGTTCATGAGAGAACTCCTTATGCTGCTCGATACCATGCTTCACAGCTTATCCGCCGCCCGTGCAGAAGCCGCCTAGTTTCTGTAAACCCGGTGTAAATCGGATTTCACTATCGTAACCGCCCCGAACTTTTGCGAGTGTCGCTATAATGAAGCCAATAGATTGTGAAGGAGAGTTTTCTTGCAGGCTTTTGATTACGCAGCCCCGCGCAGCATTGCCGAGGCAGCCGGGCTGCTGGCTCAGCCCGGTCGTCAGGCGCGGATTCTCGCTGGGGGAACCGATCTGCTGGTGCAGCTCCGCGAGAATCGGCGCACCGCCGATTTGGTGATCGACATCAAGTCGATCCCGGAAGTCAACCAACTGTCCTACGATCCGGTGCGCGGGCTGCGGATCGGCGCAGCCGTGCCTTGTATGCGCATCTGGAATGATCCGACCGTCGCGGCGCTCTATCCCGGCTTGATCGACGCCGTCGCCCTGATCGGCGGCGTGCAGATTCAGGCGCGCGCCAGCATCGGCGGCAATCTGGCGAACGCCTCGCCCGCCGCCGATTCGATCCCCGCGCTGATCGTCCATCGCGCGGTCTGCGAGATCGCCGGGGCGAGCGGCACGCGGGCACTTCCGGTCGAATCCTTCTGCGTCGCGCCGGGGCAGAACGCGCTGCCAACCGGGCGAATTTCTGGTCAGCCTGAGCCTCCCCGCACCGGAGCCGGGCTTCGGCGCGCACTATCTGCGCTTCATCCCTCGTAATGAAATGGACATCGCCGTCGTCGGCGCGGGCGCGTCCGTGATCTTGGAGCCGGGCGGCGCGCGTATCCGCTCGGCGCGAATCGCGTTGGGCGCGGTCGCCCCGACTCCGCTGCTGGTCGCCGAAGCAGGCGATTATCTCGCCGGGCGTGAAGTCTCCGACGAAACTATTGACCAAGCCGCGCAGATCGCCGCCGCTGCCACCCGCCCGATTACCGATATACGCGGGACAGTGGCGCAGCGCCGACATCTTGCCGCCGTGCTGACCCGCCGCGCGCTGCAAAAAGCCTGTGAGCGCGCCCGTCAGGAGGCTCGATCATGAGCAAAGTACAGGTTCAAGCCATCCTCAACGGCGAGCAGGTCGAGTTTCTGTGCGACCCGCGCCAAAGCCTGCTCGATGTCCTGCGCGATGTCCTCTGGCTCACCGGGACGAAAGAGGGCTGCAACAACGGCAACTGCGGCGCGTGCAGCGTGATCATGGACGGCGCGCTGGTCGATTCGTGTCTGGTGCTGGGCGTCGAGGCGCAGGGCAAATCCATCACCACCATTGAAGGCATCGGCTCAGCCGACGGCTTGCACCCGATCCAGCAGCAGTTTCTCGCCTATGCCGCGCTCCAATGCGGCATCTGCACCCCCGGCTTGATCGTCGCCACCAAAGCGCTGCTGGATCACAATCCCAACCCGACCGAGCAGGAAATCCGGCTGTGGCTGGCGGGCAATCTGTGCCGCTGCACCGGCTACGACAAGATCGTCCGCGCGGTGCAGGCAGCCGCCGAGTCCATGAGGGAAAGCGTATGACCGAGATCGTGCATCCAGAGAAAGCGACCGCCGAAGCGGTAAGCGAGACTACCTACAAGGTCATCGGCACCCGGCAGGAGCGCTACGACGCCGCCGACAAAGTGACCGGGCGCGCCCAGTACGGCGCGGATATTCGCCTGCCCAACATGCTCTACGGCAAGGTGCTGCGCAGCCCCCACGCTCACGCCATCATCCGGTCGATAGACACCCGCGCGGCGGAAGCCCTGCCCGGCGTCAAGGCGGTCGTCACCGCCGCCGATCTGCCGGACGTGGCGGACAAGCTGGTGGACATCGGCGAAGGCGGCGCGGCGAACCTGCGCTACCAGAGCAACAACGTGCTGGCGAAGGACAAGGTATTGTATTTCGGGCATCCGGTGGCGGCGGTCTGCGCGATCAGCCCGTATATCGCCGAGGAAGCCCTCGCGCTGATCAAGGTGGATTACGATCTGCTGCCGCCCGTGCTGGACCTGCGCGACGCCATGCTGCCCGACGCGCCTATCCTGCTGGACGATTTGCGCACCGACGAGATGGGGATGAAGGGCAGCCAGCCAACCAATGTCGCGGGGCATCTGCGTCACCAGCAGGGCGATCTGGATCAGGGCTTCCGCAACGCCGCCGTAATCGTCGAGCGCGAGGTCTACACCACCACCGTGCATCAGGGCTACATCGAGCCGCACAACGCCACCGCCATCTACAATCCATCGGGTCAACTGACCATCTGGTGCAGCACGCAGGGCGCGTTTGGCGTCCGTAGCCAGACCGCCGACATCCTGAATATCCCGGTCGCCGACGTTCGCGTGATCCCCACCGAGATCGGCGGCGGCTTCGGCGGCAAGGTCGGCGTGTATCTGGAGCCAATCGCGGCGCTGCTCTCCAAGAAAAGCGGCAGCCGACCGGTGCAGTTGCTCATGAGCCGCGCCGAAATCCTCGCCGCCACCGGCCCCACGTCGGGATCGGTCATCCGCATCAAGTTGGGGGCGGACGCGCAGGGACACCTCACGGCAGCGGAAGTCTATCTGGCGTATGAGGCGGGCGCCTATCCCGGCTCGCCGGTTGGCGCGGCGGCGTCCACCATTCTGGGCGCGTACAAGATTCCCAACGCCCGCATCGACGGCTACGACGTGGTCGTGAACAAGCCGCGCGCCGCCGCCTACCGCGCGCCCGGCGCATCCAACGCCGCCTTCGCTTCCGAAGTCGTGATCGACGAGTTGGCGGAGAAGCTCGGCATCGACCCACTCGAATTCCGGCTGCTGAACGGCGCAAAAGAAGGCGATCACCGACCGGATGGACCCGTTCATCCGCGAATCGGCTTTCTGGAAACGTTGGAAGCCGCGCGTAATCACCCGCATTGGAGCGCCCCGCTCGAAGGTCGCAATCGCGGGCGCGGCATCGCCTGCGGCTACTGGGGCAACTACGGCGGGCAGTCGAGCGCGTCCGCCAGCGTCAACCCCGACGGCACCGTCAGCCTGTTGATCGGCTCGATTGACCTGAGCGGCGCGCGCACCTCCACCGCCATGCAGCTTGCCGAAACCCTCGGCATCGACCTTCAGACCATCACCCCGCAGGTGGGCGATACCAACTCGGTCGCGGAGACCGAGGGCAGCTACGGCAGCCGCACCACCTTCGCCACCGGATGGGCAGCCTACGAACTCGGCTTGAAGATCGTCGCGGAGCTGAAGCAGCGCGTGGCGCAGGTGTGGGAAGTTCCGCCAGAGGACATCGACTATGCGGGCGGCGTATTCTGCGCCGAAGATCGGCGCATGACCTTCAAGGAAGCGACCGCCCATCTCGGTGACACCGGCGGCACGCTCATGGTCAGCGCGACCGTGTTCCCGTCCGGCTACGGTCCCGGCGTCGCCTGCCACATCGTGGATGTTGAGGTCGATCCCGAAACCGGCAAGGTCTCGATCCTCCGTTACACGGCGGTGCAGGACGTGGGCACCGCCATCCACCCGGATTTTGTCGAGGGGCAGATTCAGGGGGGCGTGGTGCAGGGGATCGGCTGGGCGCTCAACGAAACCTATATGTACAGCGACGACGGTCGGCTGATGAACGCCAGCCTGCTCGACTACCGGATGCCCACCAGCCTCGACGTGCCCATGATCGACACCGTGATCGTCGAAGTGCCCAATCCGCACCACCCCTACGGCGTGCGCGGCGTGGGCGAAGTGCCGATTGTGCCGCCGCCCGCCGCCATCGCCAACGCCATCTATGACGCCATCGGCGTGCGAATGAACGTGCTGCCCATGTCTCCGGCGGCGGTGCTGGAAGCGCTCTGGGAGCAGCCGGAACCCGCATGATCACCGTCTGGATTCCGCCGCTGATGCGCGACCTCACCCACGGTCAGACCAGCGTCTCGGTGCCCGGCGAAACCGTGCGCGAGGTCGTGACCGAACTGGAACAGCGTTATCCCGGTATCGGCCAGCGGCTGTGTCAGGATGGGCGCATCCGACCGGGGCTGGCGGTGGTGGTCGATGGTATTGTCAGCACCGCCGGGATGCGCCAGCCGCTCACCGACGCCAGCGAACTCCATTTCATGCCCGCCATCAGCGGCGGATAATGCCGCCGCGCTTTGCGCTTCGGGTCTCCGCCGATTTACACAGGTTTTACAAAATCTAGGTGGGTTCTACTTTTCGTGCCGCTATCCTGATGTGCATCGGTTCAGGAAACCGAAAACACAAATCGAGAGGTATGAAAGGAAAGAACATGCGTAAATACGCAGCCTACGGAGCAGCCGCTCTGCTGATGATTTCGTCAATCGCAGGCGTCACTTATGCTCAGGACACCACCAGCACCACCCCGCCCGCGACCGAAACCGCGCAGGTCGCGGTTCAGCGGACGTGGCTCGGCGTCGTCGTGGACGACACGAACGGCAGCGTCACCATCACACAGGTGAGCGCGAACTCGCCCGCCGCCGACGCGCAGCTTCAGGCGGGGGATGTGATCACGGCGGTCAACGGCACCGCCGTCGATACCGCCGACCATCTCCGCTCCATCATCGACGCGGCGGCGTCCGGCGACGTGGTCACGCTCACCATTGAGCGCGGCACCGATCAACTCAGCGTGGATGTGACCCTGAGCAGCCGTCCGGGGCGTCGTTCGCCATGCAGGGCGATCCGCTCCACGTCGCGGAAAACCTGCTGGACGCGGATTTGGAATCGGCGGACGGCGGCTATCAGGTGGTCGCGGTGCATGACAACGCCAGCTTTGACCTCGCGGTTGGCGACCTGATCACGGCGGTCAACGGCACGCCGATCGCTTCGGTCGATTGGACGACGCTGGTCGATCCGTCCAACCAAACCACCGTCACCTTGACCGTCCAGCGCGACGGTTCGGAAGTCTCGCTCGACGGTCAGCTTGTCCCCTTCGGCAGACGCGGCGGCTTCCCCGGCGGATTCAATGGTCAGCCCGGTGGTTTCCCGCCCGGCGGACAGCGCGGTAATGGTCAGCCGGATAACGGTCAGCCCGGCGGTAATGGTCAGCCCGGTAACGGTCAGCCCAACGGTAACGGTCAGCCTCAGTCGCCTTCTACCGGCGGCGCGGTCTAGCCCCCACGAATTCTAGGGTCGGGGCGACTTGCAAGGTCGCCTTGACCTCTCCCGCATCCCTCCTGTCGTAGGGGCACGGCACGCCGTGCCCCAAACAAATGTCTCTTGGTAGGCTTCAAATCGGCTCTACACCGGAATCGCAGCGTGAACGCCGCTCCCTTTAGCTGGGCAAATCTTTCATGATAGGGCATGGTAGGGGCACGGCATATCGCGCCCTCATGTGAAGCATAATCACTTTCTGCGTTCAGATCTGAGCGAAGCCGCGCGCATTTCTTCTGTCAAAAATGCCCGTGCGAGGCGCGCCTTCGCTTCCTCGTTCCGCGAAAGCGTAACCCTCTCCACGCCCAAACCGGTGCCTGCGTGGATGCCGCTCGCGTCCACCGCATCGGATGGATCGATGGGCTGAAAACCCTACCGGGTGACGTGGTTGAGTTGCGAAAGCGAGGCGGGCACGTAGCCGAGGTTCCGCGAGATGGTCAGCGCCGCCCTCAGCAGATGATCGCTCAGTTCCAGCGCGCGCGAGTGGATGATCTCCGGGTCAGTCCCGGCGATGCTGCACGCGCCGATCACCTGACTGCTGTTGTCGTAGAGCGCCGTACCGATGCAGTAGTTTTGCAGTTCGTTTTCCTGATTGTCGAACGAGTAGCCGCGGTCGTGGGTTTCGTCGAGGACTGCCTTCAGCTTGGCGGCGTCGGTGATGGTTTTCGGCGTGACGGCGGGCAAGCCCACCCGCGCCAGAATTTGATCGACTTCTTCCTCCGGCAGTTCGGAGAGAATCGCCTTGCCCACCCCGGTTGAATGCAGGTGCGCCCGGTCGCCCACCGCCGTCCGCGCGATCAAGCGGCGCGACAATTCAATCGCGTACAGATACAGCACGTAATCGCCATGCCGCAGCGCCAGATACACGCTCTCGTCACATTGATCCGCCAGCTCGCGCAGGTAGGGCGCGGCGCGGTCGCGCAGCTCCACGTTGACCCGCACTTTCTGCGTCAGCATGATCACCGCCGTGCCCAGCGCATACGAGTCGTGATCGACCTTCTCGACGAAGCCTTCCGAAAGCAGGGTCGAGAGCAGGCTGTGCGCCGTACTCTTGGGCATGTTGAGCCGTCGGCTCACGTCGGTCACGGTCAGGCGCGGCTCGGACGCGCTGAACAAACTCATCACCTGAATGGCTTTCTTGACTGAATTAATCATCGGTATCCCAAGTATTCATCTGCAAGCGGCGTCCGCTATAGGGCGGAGGCTTGCTCTGGCACGCCAGTCAGCTCCAGCTCACGGGCAAAATGACAAGCCGAGAAATGCCCCGGCGTGATTTCCTGCAAAGGCGGCGTCTGCTCTCGGCAAATGTCCTGAGCGTACTTGCAGCGCGGGTGAAAATAGCAGCCCGTCGGCGGGTTGGCGGGATTGGCGACCTCGCCCGGCAGAATCACCGGCTCCTCGCGCAGGCGCGGATCAGGCTTCGGGACTGCCGAAAGCAGCGCTTCGGTATAAGGGTGACGCGGACGCAGGTACAGGTCTTCCGTCTCCGAAAGCTCGGCGATCTTCCCAACGTACATCACCGCTACCCGATCCGCGATGTGCTCGACCACGCTCAAGTCGTGGGCAATGAACACGTAGCTCAGGTTGAGTTCTTCCTGCAAATCTTGCAGCAGGTTCAAAATCTGCGCCTGAATCGACACGTCCAGCGCCGAAACCGGCTCGTCCGCGACGATGAACGTCGGATGGGTCGCCAGCGCCCGCGCGATGCAGATGCGCTGCCGCTGCCCGCCGCTGAAGGCGTTCGGGTAGCGGTTCAAGTGACCCGCGTTCAGCCCCACCAGCCCGGCGAGGTCTCGCACGCGGGTTTCCATTTCGCGGCGGTTGACTCCCTGCGCCCGCAGCGGCTCCCCGATGATGTCCAGCACGGTCATGCGCGGCGAAAGCGACGAAAACGGGTCTTGGAACACCATGTTCATTTCTTTGCGCAGCGAGCGCATCTGCCGCTTATCGGCGGCTGCCAAATCGACCACCGTCCCGGCGCGGGTTCGCAGCAGGATTTGCCCGGAAGTCGGGTCGAGCGCCCGCAGCAGGCAGCGCCCCAGCGTGGTCTTGCCGCAGCCGGATTCGCCCACCAGTCCCAGCACCTCGCCCCGCTTGAGCTTGAAGCTCACGTCGTCTACCGCCTTGACCGTCCCCACCACTCGGTGGGTCAAGCCGCGTTCCAGCGGATAGTATTTCTTCAGCGAGCGAACCTCCAGAATCGTGTCGTCAGTTTGCGTGTTCAACCTGATCCTCGTCTTTTCGAACCGCCGCGACGACCGGTGGATACAGATAGCAGCTTACGTGGTGCCCTGCCTCAATCGCTACGAGCGGCGGATCAATCGTATCACACATACCCGGCATCACAAACGGACAGCGCGGGTGAAAATCGCAGCCGCGCGGCTTGTTGATCGGCACCGGGACGTTCCCCTGAATCAACTCCAAGCGGTGCTTGGCTCGCTTCCCCACCTTCGGCACCGAGCGCAGCAGCGCCTGCGTGTACGGGTGACGCGGCTCGTGAAACAGCGAGTCCACGTCCGTCTTTTCGACGATCCGCCCCAGATACATGATCGCAACTTCGTCCACCATCCGCGCGATCACGCCCAAGTCGTGGGTGATGTACAGGATCGACATGCCGAACTGCGCCTGCAAATCGCGCATCAGCTTGAGCACCTGCGCCTGCACCGTCACGTCCAGCGCCGTCGTCGGCTCGTCCGCGATCAGCAGGCGAGGCTGGCACGACAGCGCCATAGCGATCATCGCCCGCTGCCGCATCCCGCCGGAAAGCTGCTGCGGATACTTGGCGATGTTGTCGCGCGGGTTCGAGATGCCCACTCGATCCAGCATGTCGATGGCGATTTCGCGCGCGGCTTTCGCGTCGTTGGTCCGGTGCAGCCAAATCGCTTCCGTGATCTGGTTGCCAATCGTGTACAGCGGCGAAAACGAGGTCATCGGCTCCTGAAAGATCATGGCGATGTCGTTGCCCCGCACCGCGCGGATCGCGTCGCCGTAGGGATCGAGCTGCGCGAGGTCGAGCGGCGCGCCGCCCGTGCGCGGCTGGTACAGGATGCGCCCGGTCGTCTCCGCGAAGCGCGGCGTGAGCCGCAAAATCGACAGCGCCAGCGTGCTTTTGCCGCAGCCGGATTCGCCCACCAACCCCAGCGTCTGCCCCGGCTTGATTTCCAGCGTAACCCCATCCACCGCTTTCAGCACGCCTTCTTCAAGCGGCAAAGCGACTTTCAGGTCTTCCAGACGGAGCAGCACCGAACTTTCAGTCATTAGGGTTCTATCCACTTAAATATGTTTATACGGATCGGCGGCATCGCGCAAGCCGTCGCCCAAAAAGTTGAAGGCGACCACGATCAGCACCACCATGCCGCCGGGGATCAGCAGCCACGGGCTGATGGTCACGGTCTGCACGTTTTGCGCGTCTTGCAGCAGCGTGCCGAGGCTCACAGCCGGCGCGCGGATGCCCAGACCGAGGTAGCTCAGCGCCGTCTCGCCCAGAATCATCTGCGGAACCGCCAGCGTCAAATACACGATCAGGTAGCTCATGAAGCCCGGCAGCAGGTGCCGGGTGATGATCCCGGCTTCGCTCAGCCCGTTCAGCCGCGCGGCGACCACGTAATCTTCTTCTCGCAGGCTGATCAGCTTGCCGCGAATCACGCGGGCTAAGCCTGTCCAGCCGATGATCGCCAGCACCGACGAGATGCCGAAGTACACCTGAATCGGTGTCCATGAGGGCGGCACCAGCGCCGCCAGCGCCATCCACAGCGGCAGCGTCGGCAGCGATTGCAGAAATTCGGTCAGCCGCTGAATCACCAGATCGACGGTTCCGCCGTAGTAGCCGGAAATGCCGCCGAAGAACATGCCGAGGATGAAGCCAATCGACAGCCCCAGCAGCCCCACGAACAGCGAGGTGCGCGCGCCCAGCAGCATCCGGCTGAACACGTCGCGCCCCAGCATATCCGTCCCGGCGATGAAGAAGCTGCCCGGCGCATCCACCCCGAACAGGTGCAGGTCGCTGTGAATGAACCCCAGCAGCACGTAGGAATCGCCATGCACCAGCAAGTGCAGGTCGTATTTCTCGCTGGTATCCTCGACGTACTCGCGGGTGAAGGTCTGGCGGTTCAGTTCGTTGGTCATCTTGTAGACGAACGGGCGCAGGTGAAACACGCCGTTCTCGTCCACGAAATGGATCGGCGTCGGCGGCGCCAGCAAAAACCCGGTGTGCCGATCAAACAAATCGTAGGGCGCGAAGAACTCCGCGAAGATGACGACCACGTAGAGCGCCACCAATCCGTAAAAGCACACCAGCGCCACCCGATGCCGCTTGAATTTCCGCCAAATCAACTGCCGCTGCGACAGCACCTCGTAGGTCGATTTTTCTTTGAGCGTTACGACCCCAGCCGGAGCGGTTTCTGTCGTCATCTTGACACCTTAAGCTGATTTTTCGAAACGAATTCTCGGATCAAGCCACATAAGCAGTATGTCTGCGACGAACACGCCGATGATGGTCATCACGCTCAACAGCATCAGAATGCTGGCGGCGACGTAGGTATCCTGCGCGATGATCGAGCGCAGCAGTAGCGGTCCCACCATCGGCAGCCCCAACACGATGGCGACAATCGTCGAGCCGGAGACGATCCCCGGCAGTACCGTGCCGATGTTGCTGACAATCGGGTTGAGCGCCATCCGAAACGGGTATTTGAGGATCAGCCGTCCTTCCCGCACGCCTTTCGCCCGCGCCGTGACCACGTACTGCTTCTGGAACTCGTCCAAAAGCTGCGAGCGCAGAATGCGGATCACCGCCGCCGTCCCCGAAAGCCCGATCACGATCACCGGCACTGGCATATGCACCAGCAAATCGAGGGCGCGGTTCACGCTCCACGGCGCGTTCAAGTATTCCGGCGAGAACAGCCCGCCGGGCGACACTCCGAATACCCGCAGCATCACCACCATGAACACCAGCGCCAGCATGAAGCTGGGCGTCGCCAGCCCGATGATGCCCAGAAACGAGAAGAAGTAGTCGCCCAGCGAGTATTGATGGGTGGCGGAATACAGCGCAATCGGAATCGACACCACGTAGACGAACGCCAGCGACACCAGCGACACCACCACCGTGATCAATAGCCGATCCGAGATCAATTCCCACACCGGCTGCTGCCACTCGAAGCTGAAGCCGAAATCGCCTTCCGTCACCAGCGGCACGATCCAGTGAACGTACTGGTTGAACAGCGGTTGATCCAGCCCGTAGCGGCGCTTTAAGAAGTCCAGCTCGCTCTGATCCGGCGGGCTGCCGGACGCCTCCAACTGGAGCGCGTGGTTCTCGATCCAGCTTCCCGGCGGCAAATTGATGATGTAGAACACGGCGATGGACACCAGCGCGAGAATCAGGAACATGTAGACCAATCGCCGGAGCAAATAACCCGCCATCGTGATCTCCCGCGCGGATCTGTTGACCGCGACTCAGGACTTTCTGAACATTATATGCCGCACTTACAGCAGCGACCGGAAATTCTTCTCGACGCAGAACAAAATCTGGTTCGAGTTCGTGGAAGTTCTGCGCCCCGCGATAGGCGGTTCGCACCACGTAGATCAGGTCGTCGCCGTCGATGATCCAGTCGGTGTATTGAAAGCCGGTCAGCCGGATCGAATCCTGCGGCGTCAACCCGGTGTCGTCCTGCACCAGCGTCTTGACCTTGTGCCAATGCCACAGGTCGTCGGACGCGACCAGCGTAGCGAAATTCCGCTGGCGATACGGATGCTTCAGGTGCAGGCGCGTGGTCGCCGGAGAAGCCGCCATCTCTCGCAGAATGTCGATCTGCTCCAGATTGTTGACAATCGACAGGTACTTCCCGCTGACCGGGTCGCGCCGCATCGTGAACTTGGCTTTGCTGCCGGGGAAGTCGAAGAATCCGGTCGCCGGGTCGAACTCCAGCCGCTTGCCGTCGTCCAGAATCTTCAGGCGCGGCGATTTCTCCTCCGGCATCGGCGCGGCTTCGAAGGTCATCACGTCCCAAAGCTGTCCGTCCGGGTCGGCGACCACGTTGCCTTCGCGCCAGCCGGGGATAGTCACCTCGCCCCATTCGGCGGGCGTCCACGCCGGGTCGAACGGGATTTTATTGGTCATCGTCCAGTTGCGCGGCATCCAGCAGATCGGCGTCCTCCGGCGCGGAGATCACGCAGGCGCGGAAGCCGGTGCCCCACACCGTCGGGTCGCAGTCCTCGAACGCCTTGTAGATGCGCCCGTTGTGCTTCAGCACCGCGACTGGCGCGCAGTGATAGCTCGGCGGCTCCCAGAAGGGACCGCCCTTGAACAGAAAGCCCAGCTTCGGCTCAGACGGATGCGTCCACGTGAAGCCGCCGTCGTCGCTGCGCCGGATCATGATCGACCCGTACTGCTGCGACGTGCCCAGAATGTAGACGCTGCCCTGATGCACAAACAGCGTGCTCCAGTAGCAGTTCATGATGTGGGTGATGTTCACCCACGTACTGCCGTCGTCTTCGGATCGGTAGACGCTGGTCAGACTTTCCTCGTTCTCGTGATTACGCGGGCAGCCCTTGCCGAAGTAGTCGTGCGTGACCAGCAGCGCGCCATCCGGCAGGCGCACGACGCTGGGGCTTCCCAGAAAGGTGCGCGTGCGTTCCGGCTGATACTTAACTTGACGACCGAACATGTGCCATATCCTTGTTCAGAATGTCGGGAAAAAAGGGGAGCGTGGGGCGGATCGCAGTCCGCCCCACGTCCGACGTGCCGCTACTGCGTCACGTACCACTGATCCGAATGACCGGAGCGCAGGTGTTCGATGAACACCATCTGGTCACTGGGGAAGTTCTGGATGCGGTTCGACCGCACGTAGATGTAGGGAACCTCGCCCACCGTGCCGATTTCCAGCATTTGCTGCACCGTGCGGGTGACGATTTCCTTGCCCAGCGTGTTGTACTCGTCCGAGCCGAGCGACGACTGCTGGAACTGATCCACAAGCTGCATTTGCTCTTTGTAATAATCCGGCGGTTCTTCGCCCTGAGCGCCGTTGGTGAGCCACCAGTTGCGCCACGCTAAGCCGCCGCCGACCGGAGTCGTGTCCAGACCATACGGCGGGCGGAACCAGATCGGGCGGGTGTGCATGTCGATGGCGGCGACCACGTCCGCGAACCACACTGACGCCTGCACTTCGTTGGCGATTAGCGCCTGCTGGAAGGCTTCACGGGTAGACGTGTTGATTTCCGCGTCCACGCCCACGTTCTTCCAGTATTCGGTGATCAGTTCGTCCATCGGCACGTTGTCAATCGCGTCCCACAGGATGATGTGCAGCGGCTGCCCATCCGGGCGCATACGGATGCCGTCGGGACCTGTGGTCAGCCCCATGTCGTCCAGCAGTTGATTCGCCTGATCGGGATCGAATGCCGCGTAATAGTCGCTCATCCAGTCCTCGTAGAACGGCGAGTGCGACGAGACGCCCCACTGACGCGGGATACCCAGATCGAAGTACAGCGTATCGTTGATTTCCTGACGGTTGATCGCCAGTGACATCGCTTGACGGAACCGGATGTCGTTGAAGATGTCGCGCAGCACCGGGTCGTTCACGGTGATGTTGAACTGGTACTTGCGGTCAGCGCCCTGATCGGTCGGCATCAACAGGGTGGTGTAGTTGCCCTGCGCCTCGCCTGCGCGCAGAACTGGCAGGTCGGAAATGCGGAGCTTGTCGGCATAGTCGAGGTCGCCCGCCTGAATTTGCAGCTTCAGCACGTCGATGTCGCCCACGATCACGCGGATTTGACTGTCAATGTAGGGAAGCTGATTGCCCTCGGTATCGACTTTCCAGTAATACGGATTGCGCACGTAAACCTTGTTGCCGAATTCGTCAATGTGATCCAGCACCCACGGCTTCAGCACGGGCAGATTCGGGTCTTGCTCGGAATCGCCGATTTCACCAGCGCGGTGATACTCGAACGCATCGATCCACGAGTCGAAGCCTTCCGACTTCGCTACCGTGTCGGCGTCCGGGTTGTAGGTGATGTGCCAGTGTTCCAGATAGTGCTTGGGCGCAATCGGGAAGCCGGTATCAGTGCGGGCGGCAATCTCGATGAACGCCGGATAAGGCGCCGCGAAGGTGAAGGTGACCGTGTAGTCATCCACCTTGTTCACCACCACCGGCTGACCGTTCACGATGTACCCGGCGGGCAGATTCGGCAGGTCGGGGTTCATCATCACGTCGGTGTACCAGAACATGATGTCGTCGGAAGTCAGGGGGACGCCGTCGCTCCACTTCATCCCGCGACGCAGGACGACCGTGGCGACCGTGTTGTCGTCGGACATGGTGATGCTCTTGGCGATGTTCGGGAAAATCACTTCCCAGTTGGTGGAGAAACCCGCCAGATGTTGATCCCATGCCGTCCAGCCGACGTTGCCGAAGGAGGTCGGGTTGGTGGCGTTGTAGCGAAGCTCGCCGCCGTACTGACCGATGGAATCGCGCGGCTGCTCGACCATGATGTCGTCGTGGTCAGGCAGGCGCTGATCGACCGCAGGCAGATCGCCGGATGTGACTTTATCTGCGAGCGCGGGAGCCTCATGGAAGCTGGTGATGTCGGTGCCCGTCTGGGCAACGTAGTCGCTCATGCTCCATGCGCGGTAGTTGTCTACCGGGGAGAAACCGGGCTGCATCTCGCTGGACTGCGCGGCAATCGGCGCGCAGACCAGACCCAGAATGACGATGATGAACACCGGAAGGAATAACCGACTGTGGAAAAGTTTCATTTTCTAACCCCTCGTCATTAATTATTTGTGCGAGATGGGACTGCTGGATGGGTTACTCTGGTTCGCCTCCTTTGTGTTGTGCTTGTGTTGTGCGGGCTTGCGACCTGCCCCAGCCGCTTACCACTCACCGCCAGCGCCAAACTTGGACTTCGCCACTTCGTCGAAGCGGCGGGATGCATCACCGATTATCTTCAAGAGTTCCGCTTGCGATTTGCCCTGCGCGTCGCGCGCCGCCGAAATCACCGTGTGACATTCGTTCGCGTCCATGAAGTTCCCCGCGTCAAATAGACGCTCCTGATCTTCCTCCGGGATCACGAGGAAGCCGTGTTGATCCGCGTGGATCAGGTCGCCGGGTCGAACCGTGCAGCCAAATACCTCGACTTCGCAGTCCCACCGAACCGGATAGCTGTAGGCGTGACCCACGCACAGCCGCGACGCCAGCGCCTTGAAGCCCATCGCCGTCATTTCTTGCAGGTCGCGCACCGCGCCATCGGTGATGGTGCCCACGCAGCCCATCGCGCTGTGAATTCCGCCGTTCACTTCGCCCCAGTAGGAGCCGATGAAATTCGGCTTGTCCAAGTCGCATACCACCACGATCTTGGGCCCGGGAATGCTGGCGATGTACTCGCGGTACTCGGCGACGGCGTTCGGGTTGTTCTTCGGATGATCCGGGTTGCTCGGCTCGCACACCACCGTGACCGCGTAGCCGACCATTGGACCATACTGCGGCATGAAGTCGTGGGTTTCTTCCCGGTTGGTCTGCGTGCGTCGGTCGTGTTGGGTGATCTGCTCCCAGCCGTTGTAAACCGTCGGCGTACTCAATCGTTTGAGTTGCAGCAGCTCGCCGTAGCTAAGTTTTCGTTCCATGCACCCCTCTCCAAAGATCGATAGCACTTTCCCATGTTCGGGGAAATAGCTAAATCAGGCTGCGGAAGTTTTTGAGGATGCTGAACAGCATCCGGTTGGAATCGTGGAAATTGTTCGATCCGCGATGCGCCGTCCGCACCACGAAGATGATGTCGTCGTCGCCGTCGAAGTTCCAATCGACGTACTGGAAGCCCGTGAGCCGGATCGAGTTTTCCGGCGTCAGCCCGGAGTTGTCCTCCATAATCGGCTTGACCACTCGCCAGTTCCACAGGTCATCCGAAACCGAAAGCGAGGCGACGTTACGCTCGCGCATGTGATATTTCGCGTGCAGCCGCGTATTGGGTCCCGCGGGCGATTCCACCATCGCGCGCAGCACGTCCAGTTGCGCGAGGTTGTTCACGAACGACAAATACTTTCCGGTCACCGGGTCGCGGCGGATGGTGAAGCGCGCGGTGCTGCCGGGGAAGCCGAACCATCCGGTCGCCGGGTCGAACTCGATCCGCTTGCCTTCGTCGAGGATTTTGACCCGCGCCGCCTGCTCACCCGCGAACGGGTCGGCTTCGAAGGCGAGGATGTTCCATAGCTGACCGTCTGGGTCTGCCATGACGTTGCCTTCGCGCCAGCCCGCGTGCTGAAGTTCGCCCCATTCGGCGGGAATCCAGCCCGGATCAAAGCGCAGCTTGTTGCTCATGATCCAGTTGTCAGCGTTGAGCAGGTCGGAATTGAGCGGCGCGGAGATCACCAACGCCTGAAAGCCCGGTCCGAAAGGCAGCGGGTCTAAATCTTCGTAGGCTTTGTAAATGCGTCCGTTGTGGATGAACGCGGGAATGGCGGTGCTGAGGTAGTTGGGCGGCTCCCAGAAATGCCCGGCGCGGAACAGGATGCCGTTGCTGCCGTCGGTGGGGTGCGTCCACGTGAACCCGCCGTCGTCGCTGCGCCGGATGACGATGTTGCCGTACTGCTGCGCGCAGCCCATGATATAGATGCCGCCCTCGTGGTAAAACAAGTGATTCCAGTAGCAGTTCATGATGTGGGTGACGTTGATCCACGTCTCGCCGTTATCTTCCGAGCGATAGACGCTGGTCAGGCTCTCGTCGTTTTCGTGATTACGCGGGCAGCCCTTGCCGAAGTAGTCGTGGGTTGCGACCAGCGCGCCGTCCGGCAGGCGCAGGACGCAGGGGCTTCCCAGATAGGTGCGGGTGCGTTCGGGCTGATATTTAATCTCTTGAATCATGGGATAATATCATCTCTCTAAGCGATTTATTATAAACCGTGTTCAGCAATGCTGGACGGCGTTCAGTTATTTTAGGTATAGAGTATGGAGTTATCCTTTTTTTGTCAAACAATTTCGGCAATTTGCCCAAAATTTCCGGGATTAGTGCGGCTGGCTTTGCTCGAGGATGTCGTGGCAGAGGCGGTGAGTTTGCAGCGCGTCGGCATAGCTGCTGTACACCAGCGCCGGATCGCCTGAGCGAACCGCATCCAGAAAGGCGCGATTTTGCGCCTCGTAAGTATCAATTTGAACCGATTCTGCTCGCTCAGTTTTTCCCTCGTAAATCACGCCGTCCCGCGTGATGGTAATCAACTGCTGCTCACAAATCAGTTGAAGTTGGGCTTTCGAGCCTTTGGCGAGGATACAGGTCGCCGTGACCGTGCCGATCACGTCCCCGAAGCGGAGCATGGCGGCATTGACCCCGGCGATGTTCGCCGTCGGGTAGGCTTCCCGCTCGAACCAGCTTCCCTGCGCGCAGATCAACGTCCCCTCGCCCACCAGCGCCCGCGCCAGATCGATCAGGTGGGTTGCCTGCTCCACCATCTGCCCGCCGCTCTGGGCTTGGTCGATCCACCACGCGGTTGACGGCGTATTCACGTGGAACGCGCCGACCATCATGCGCACCGGGTTCTGCGCGATTTCGGCGCGCACCGCCGGGAGCGTGTCCATCGCGCGCCAGTTGTAGCCGACGCCCACCAGCGCGTTCTTGCGGGCGATGGCGTCGCCGATGGTTTCGGCGGTGGCGCGGTCAGCCGAGAGCGGCTTTTCCACCAGAAACGGGATGCCCGCGTCCAGCAGCGCATATTCAAGCGCGCCATGCTGATCCGGCGGAACCGTGATCCAAACCGCGTCCGGCTGCTCCGCCGCGATCAGCGCGTCGATTTCGGTGTAGCCTCGCCCGCCCCACTGAGCCGCCGCCGCGTCCGCCTTCGCCTGCGTCGTCCCGACGTGCCCGACGATCTGCGCGCCGTCGATCTGCCGGAAGGCGTTCAGGTGCCGCTGCGCGATCAGTCCGGTGCCGATCATCGCTAGCTTTATGTGATCAACAGTCATTTACAGCCTCACCAGTTGGTCGAAGTCGGTTTCGGCTAAGCCGCGATGCAGCCCCTCGCGCTGCGCGTCGGTGAGCGGCAGATAGGGCAGACGCGGCTGTCCGCAGGGGAAACCGAGCGTGGTCAGCGCCTCTTTCAGCGCGGCTTGGAAGTTGTTGGCGAACAGCACTTGCGTCACCTTGTTGGCGCGCACCTGCAAGTCCTGCGCCGCCGCGTAATCGCCCTGATGCACCCAGTCCCGGATTTTGCGGTACACGCCCGGCATGATGTTGAGCGTCGAGCCAATCGCGCCAGTCGCGCCCATCATGGCGGCGTAGACACACTGCTCGTCCATGCCCGACCAGAGCGACCAGCGTCCCCCGCCGAGATCGATGATCTGCCTCATCTCGAACATATTGGGTCCGGTATATTTGGCGCCCTCAAAGCTTGAAATGTGCATGATTTCGCGGATCAGCGCCACCGCGTCATAGTTCGGATTGAGCAGGTACGCCAGCAGCGGCAGCCCCGGCGCGGCGTCCGCGACCGTTTCGAAATAGCGAACCAACGTCGGCATCGCCGTGTACAGCGGCGGCAGGATGCTGCTGATCCCCGCCACGCCGCAGTCCTGCGCGAACCCCGCCAGATCGACGGCATCGCCCGACGCGACCGCGCCCACGTGCGCGATCACCGGGATGCGCCCGTTCACCTCGCGGATCACCGTTTCGATCACCAGCTTGCGATCTGCCAGCGACGAGTAAATCCCCTCTCCGGTGGTGCCGCCGACGAACAAGCCATCGACCTTTCGTTCCCCCAAGTAAGCCACCAAGTCGCGCAGCACCGGGAGGTTGACGCGGTTATCCTCGGTGAACGGCGTGATCAAAGCGGGCCAAATTCCCACAAATTTCGGCATGATTGGACTCCAATTCGGACGCAAAGGCTCGCCACAGGGCGGCTTATCAAAATCAAACACGTAACGCGGGGCAGAAAACTTTGACGCTCATAAGTAACATAAACTAATCCGGGTTACAAATTCAAGTCAACCCCGGCTTGGACTTATCGCCCGATTTTCGCCGCCGTCCCCGCTTGCAATTGGTGTTTAGGTGGGTCCCAAATTCGGCAGAATTGACGAACTTTCAGCCAGCACCCGCCGGATCGCCTCCACCAGCAGCCGATGCTCCGCTGCGTGGATGCGCGCCTCGAACGAGTCGAGGGTGTCACCCGGCTCCAGCGGAACCCGCGCCTGCGCGATCACCGTGCCCGCGTCCACCTTCGGGAATCACGTAATGCACCATGCAGCCGCCCGCCTCGACCTCGCCGCGCTGCCACGCCTCAAAGCTGCGCTGGATGGCGTCCACCCCCGGAAACTGACCGGGCAGCGCCGGATGCAGGTTGATCACCTGACGCGGGAATCGATCCAGAAACGCGGGGCTGAGGACGTGCATCCAGCCCGCCAGCACGATCAGGCGCGGGGCGTAGGCGCTCACGCGCTCGGCGAGATCGCGGTCGTATGCCTCGCGCTGATCCGCGTAAGGCTTGAGCGGAAAGTAGAGCGTCGGCACGCCCGCTTCCTGCGCCCGCACCAAGCCATACGCCGCCTTGCGGTTGGAGACCACCAGCGCGACTTCGGCGTCCAGCTCGCGGGCGCGAACGGCGTCGAGGATCGCCTGCAAGTTGGTGCCATTTCCGGAGATGAAGACGATCAAGCGCGGGGGCATTGGCTTATCCCTGCGTGACGGTGACGGCGGACGCTCCGGCGATGATTTCGCCGACCCGCACCGCGTCGGACAGAAGCGCAAGCGCGCGGTCAACCTGATCGGCGGGCAGGATCACCAGCATCCCCAAGCCCATGTTGAACACGTGGAACATCTCGTCGCTGCTCACGCCGCCGCGCTGCTGGATCAAGCCGAAGATGGGCGGCTCGCGCCACGATCCGCGCCGGATCACCGCGCCGACGCCGGACGGCAGGATGCGCGGCAGATTGTCGATCACGCCGCCGCCGGTGATGTGCGCCATGCCGCGAACGTCGATGTCGCCCGACCACAGCGCGCGCACCGAATCAAGGTAGCAGCGATGCACCGCCAGCAGCGCGTCACCGACCGAGCCGCCGAGTTGGTCTATCGGCACCTCCCAGTCCAAATCCGCCAACACGCGCCGCGCCAGCGAGTAGCCGTTGGTGTGCAGCCCGGTTGACGGAAGCGCCAGCACCGCGTCGCCGGGGCGAATCCGCGAGCCGTCGATGATGCGGCGGCGCTCGACCACCCCGACGATGGTGCCCGCGAGGTCAATCTCGCCGGACTGGTAGACGCCGGGCATCTCCGCCGTCTCGCCGCCCAACAGCGCGCAGCCGACCTCGCGGCAGGCGGCGGCAACACCGCCTACCACCGCCGCGATCTGCTCCGGCTCGAGGCGGGACGACGCCACGTAGTCGAGGAAGAACAGCGGGCGCGCCCCCTGCACCAAAATGTCGTTGACGCAGTGGTTGACCAAATCCTGACCGATGCTCTCCCAGCGGTTCAGCCGGGCGGCGACTTTGGTCTTGGTGCCCACGCCGTCGGTGGAGGCGACCAGTACCGGCGCGTCCATGCCCTTGAGCGCCGCCGCATCGTACAGCCCGCCGAACGCGCCGATCCCGGCGAGGACTTCTTCGCCGTAGGTGGAGCGAACCGACTGCGCCATCAACTCGGTGGCGCGGCTGCCAGCAGCGATATTCACGCCTGAGTCCGCGTAGTGGGTCATGGCGCCGCCTCGTAAACCCGCCCGATGTCGCGGCGGTAGTGCATCCCGTCGAAGTGGATGCGGTCGATTTGAGCGTAAGCCCGCGCCAGCGCCGAGGGCAATGTGTCGCCCAAGCCGCTCACCGCGAGGACTCGCCCGCCGCTGGTCACGATCCGATCAGCTTCCCGTATCGTTCCGGCGTGAAAGACGATCACGTCCCCTTCCGGCGCGTCCAGCCCGGTGATGGGCAGCCCCTTCGGGTAAGCGCCCGGATAGCCGGGCGAGGCGGCGACTACGGTCGCGCAGGCGCCTGCCCGCCAGCGCGGGGGATGCTCGCTCAGCCGCCCGTCGAGGCAGGCGAGCATGACCGCCGCCAGATCGTCGTCCAGCAGCGGCAGGATGGCTTGAGTTTCGGGATCGCCAAAGCGACAGTTGAATTCCAGCACGCGCACGCCCGTCGGATCGAGGATTAAGCCCGCGTACAGAACGCCGACGTAAGGCGTGCCCTCCGCCGACATCGAGCGGACGGTTTCTGACAGGATGTGCCGGATCGAGTCGGTCAGGTCGGGCGGGAGACCGGGAACCGGGGCATAAGCGCCCATGCCGCCGGTGTTGGCGCCGTGATCGCCCTCATAGACGCGCTTGTGATCGCGGGCGAAGGGCATCAACGCGATGTCGTGACCGTCGCTGAACGCCAGCGCGGATAATTCCGCGCCGGACAGCCGCTCCTCGACCAGCACGCGGTCGCCCGCCGCGCCGAACTCGTGATCCTCAAACATGCGGCGCAGGGCAGCATCGGCTTGATCGGCATCGTCGCAGACGATCACGCCCTTGCCCGCCGCCAAGCCATCGGCTTTGATCACCACCTGCCGACCGAAAGCCTGCACGAAGTCGCGGGCGTCGTCGTAGCGCTCAAACACGCCGTACTCCGCCGTCGGAATCCCGGCGCGGCGCATAAAGGCTTTGGCAAAGGCTTTCGAGGACTCCAACTGAGCGGCAGCCTGCGTCGGTCCGAAGGCGCGCAAGCCCGCCGCCTGAAACCCATCGACCATGCCCTGCGAGAGCGGCGCTTCGGGTCCGATCACGGTCAAATCGACCTGCGCCTGCCGCGCGAAGCCGATCAGCGCGGGGATGTCCTCGGCGGCGATGGGAAGATTCGAGGCGGGCGCGCGCCCCTCGGATTCGCGCCATTCGGTTCCGGCGTTACCGGGCGCGACGTAGACTTGCGTCACCGAGGGCGAGCGCGCGAGCGCCCATGCTAAGGCGTGTTCGCGCCCGCCGGAGCCGACGATCAGCACCCTGATGCCGGTCAAGTTCCCCCCCAGACGGTTTCAAAGAGCTGCTTGTCGCGGTCTTCGGCGAACAACCACGGCGGCACGCGAACCGGATATTCGCCGGAGAAGCAAGCGGTACAGTGCGAGCCTGTCGGTTCGCCACGTGCATTCTCTTTGCCGATGGCACGCAGCATCCCCGGCAGGCTGAGATAGCCGAGGCTGTCCGCGCCGACGCGCTGGCGAATAGCGTCCAGATCAAGGCGGTGGGCGATCAACTGCTTGTAGGTCGCCATATCGACGCCCATGAAGCAGGGATGGCGCACGGGCGGCGACGAGACGCGGAGATGCACCTCGACGGCTCCGGCGTCACGGAGAAGCTGCACCAACGGGCCGGCGGTGTTACCGCGCACAATCGAGTCGTCCACCAGCACCACCCGCTTGCCCGCGAGATTGGCTTCGAGCGGATTGTATTTCAACTGCACGCCCACCTGCCGCAGATGATCGTCGGGCTGGATGAAGGTGCGCCCAATGTAGCGGTTCTTGATCAGCCCCTCAGTGAAAGGCAGCCCGCTTTCGAGGCTGTAGCCGAGCGCGGCTGGCGTGGCGGAATCCGGCACCGGGACGACAATGTCGGCGTCGGCGGGGGCTTCGCGGGCAAGCTCGCGCCCCATGCGCTGGCGGACGGTATGCACCGCCTGATCTTCCAGCAGCGAATCCGGGCGGGCGAAGTAGACGTACTCGAAGCTGCACAGCGCGGGCTGACGCGGCGCGCAGCCCTCGATCGAGGTGACGCCCTGATCGTCGAGGCGGACGATCTCGGCAGGCTCGACTTCGCGCAGATAGGTCGCGCCGATGGTCGAAAGCGCGCTGGATTCAGAGGCGACCACCACTCCGCCGCCTTCGAGTGTTCCGAGGCAGAGCGGGCGCAGCCCATGCGGATCGCGCACGGCGTAGACGGCGTTGCGGGTCAGGATCACCAGCGAGTACGCGCCCTCCGCCACCTGCGTGAAGGCGCGAATCCGCTGCTCCCACTCGCCCCAGTCCGAACTGCTGGCGGATTCGTCCTCGTCGGTCCACACGTCGGGCGGCGAGGCGAGAATCTGGGTGATGACCTCGCTGTCGGTGCTGGAGGACAACCCGACGCCGCGAGTCAGCAGCTTGTGGCGCAGTTCGAGCGCATTGGTCAGGTTGCCGTTGTGCGCCACGCCCAGCGAGCCGTAGATGGTCTCGATCAGGTAGGGCTGCACATTGCGGACGTGCGACGATCCGGTGGTCGAGTAGCGGTTGTGCCCGATGGCGAGATGCCCCTTGAGCGGGCGCAGGTTGTCCTCGTTGAACACCTGCGAGACC
Source organism: uncultured Chloroflexia bacterium (assembly GCA_963814185.1). Taxonomy (GTDB): domain Bacteria; phylum Chloroflexota; class Anaerolineae; order Aggregatilineales; family Phototrophicaceae; genus Flexifilum. Next base: position 236,487 of record CAWFCF010000012.1, read on the forward strand.
AGCCCCATGTCTTTGTGGATGTAGCCGGAGCGCCCGTCGCTGGTGGCAATCCCGGCGCTCTCCTGCCCGCGATGCTGAAGCGCGTAGAGTCCGAAAAAGGTCAGGCGCGCGACTTCCCGACCGGGCGCGTAAATCCCAAAGACGCCGCATTCGTCGTGCGGGTGATCGTCAGACAGCCAGTCTTGCATCAAAGCATTTCTCCCGATTCGCTTACGGGTCGGTGTTGCCAATTAGAAATCGGATATGAATTGTTCCCGTAGGGGCGGGTCTGAGACCCGCCCCTACCCGCGATCCGGTTGACCATTTGTTGCCCCTACAGGCGATTCGCTTGGCAGCGAAGGGGGTCACGGGTTGAGTTCCTGATCGTCGAGCAGGATGCGGGCGTGGTTCTCGCGGTGCAGGGCGGCGATCTGCTCGCGCAGGTCGGCATCCGCCAGCGCCAAGATTTTCGCCGCCAGCAGCGCCGCGCCCGCCGGATCGAGGATCACCGCCGGAGCGACGCCGCCCGGCATCCGCAGCGACGAAAAGATGTCCGCGCCGCCGAAGGCGTCCGAGAGCGGCGGGCAGGCGATCACCGGAGCCGTGACCTGCGCGTCGACCATTCCGCTGAGCGCGTTGGATCGCCCGGCGATGGTGACGTAGACTTTCGGGCGCGGATCGGCTTCGTACTTCGCCAGCAGATCGAGCAGGTAGGCGGGCGACTTGTGCGCCGAGGCGACGCGAACTTCGGACGCGATGCCGAGCTTGCGTAATGCATCGACGATGGTTTGGGCGTGCTTCTGGTCGGAGCGCGACCCCATCAAAATCGGCACGAGCGCGGTCACAGGGCATTCACTCCCGCGCGATAGCGCGCCAGATTGCGCTCGATGCGCTCGGCGGCGGGTTGCTCGCCGGGGACGAAGCTCTGCCCGGTCAGGCGCTCGTAGGCGCTGATGTAGCGCTCGGCGACCCGCGCGATCACCTCCGGCGGCATGGTCGGGATCGCGCCATCACCGCGATAGCCCTGCGAGACGAACCACTCGCGCAGCATCTCCTTGTCGAAGTTCTGCGGCTCGGCGGGATTGGCTTGCAGCGAGTTCGAGCGTCCAGTAGCGGCTGGAATCGGGCGTATGCACCTCGTCGATCAGCAATAACTGCCCATCGACCAAGCCGAACTCGTACTTGGTATCGACCAGCACCAGCCCGGCTTGGCGCGCGACCTGCTGACCGCGCGCGAAGATGGTCAGCGCCGCCCGCTCGACTTTCGCCCAGAGCGGTTCGGCGACCAGCCCGCGCTCGATGATCTGGGCGCGGGTGAGGCGCTGGTCGTGGGCGCCGCCGGTGGCTTTGGTGGTCGGGGTGATGATGGGCGCGGGCAGCGGATCGTTCTTGCGCAGACCGTCAGGCAGGTCGATGCCGTAAGGCTGACGGTCGCCCGCCGCGTAGAGCGTCCAGAGCGAGGTGCTGGTCACGCCGGTGATGTAGCCGCGCACGATCACCTCGACCGGGAGGGTTTCGGCTTCGCGCGCAACCGTCACGTTGGGATCGGGCACGTCGATCAGGTGGCTGGCGACCACGTCGCGCACCTGATCGAACCACCACGCGCTCAACTGGTTCAGCACCTGCCCCTTGAAGGGGATCGCGCCGACCACCCGGTCGAAGGTGGACACGCGGTCGGTGGTGATCAGGATACGCTGATCGCCGTCGCGGTAGATGTCGCGCACCTTGCCCGACTGCTTCTCGCCCCAGCCACTCAAATCCACCGAGCGGAGGGGGACTGCCTGTGCCAATTCTTCCCGACTGAGCATTCATTTCTCCTTTACTAGCAGTCAGTAGGGGCGCAGCGTGCTGCGCCCTCGTCAGGCGTACTTGATCCCGTTCTGGAACAGGCGCAGACCCTCCATCCGGTTTTCGCGGCGGGGATGCTGCCAGAAAAACACGTGATCTTCGGGGTGGGGCATCAGCCCCAGAACGTTGCCCGCCGGATTGCACAGCCCGGCGATGCCGTCGACCGAGCCGTTGGGATTGGCGGGATAGGCGGCGGGCGAGCCGTCGGCTTGGGCGTAAGTCAGCGCGACCAAGCCGCTCGCCCACAGCGATGCCGGATCGCGTGCCACCAGCCGCCCCTCACCGTGCGCGACCGGGCAGTAGATCGGCTCGCTCAAGCCCTGTGTGAACAGACACGGGCTGTTCGGGTTGGGCTGCAAATAGACCCAGCGGCATTCAAAGCGCGCCGACTGGTTGGCGGTCAGGGTGACGGTGCGCGAATCACCGGGGAGCAGCCCAGCTTTGACCAACGCCTGAAAGCCATTGCAGATGCCCAGCACCGGGCGTCCCTCGGCGACGAAGCGAGCTACGTCCTCGCCGAAGCGCTGGCGCAGATCGAGCGCCCAGAGCGTGCCCGCGCCGAGATCGTCGCCGTAGGAGAAGCCGCCGGGCACCACCAGCAGGTGATAGTCCAGCAGCGAGCGAGCGCCGCCGATCAGTTGGTTGACGTGGACGATCTCCGGCGCGCCGCCCGCCAGCTCGCAGGCGAGCGCGGCTTCGCGGTCGCGGTTGGTGCCGCTGGCGTGCAGGATCAGCACGCGCGGCGGGGTGGTGCAGGCGGGAGCGACGCGGTATGTGTGCCGGGAGTGAGCTGGCAAGGGCACGGCACGTATCCCATCGTCAGATGGGCGTGCCCCTACGGGTTCGGGATTGATGCCCCACGCGGATTCCAGATCGCGCAGGGGGAGGGTCAGGCGAGCGTCACGGGCGGTGAGGGTCAGCGATCCGTCCGCCGTGACCGTGCCGATGCGCTCAAGCGGGACGCCGGACAGCGCGCGCTCGAACTCGGCGGCGCGTTCGGGCGCGACCTCGACCACGAAACGGGTCAGCGATTCGGAGAACAGCAGCGCCGGATCGAAGTCGAAGGCGGCATCAGCCCCCAACGCGCCGGCGATGCCCATCTCGGCGAGGGCGACGGCGACGCCGCCCTCCGAGCAGTCGTGACAGGCGCGCACCAGATCCGACCGAATGGCTTGATGCAAGGCGCGCATCCGGTCGAGCGCGTCGGGGACTGGCTGGGGGACGGTTCCGCCGCCGATGCCGTGAATCAAGTTGAAGTGGCTGCCGCCGAACTCAGTGTGGGTGTCGCCGACCAGATAGAGGCAGTCGCCCGGCTGCTTGAGGTCAGCCGTGACAGTTTGCCCCACGTCCGGCACCATGCCCAGCGCCGAGATCAGCAGCGTGCCGGGGATGGCGTGGCGGGTGCCATCCACGTCGGTGTATTCGTTGTTGAGGCTGTCCTTCCCGGAGACGAAAGGCGCGGCGTAGGCGAGCGCGGCATCGTGGCAGCCCTGCGCGCAGCGCACCAGCCCGCCGAGTTCGATCCGGCAGATAAGGGCTGCCCCAGCAGAAGTTGTCCAACAGCGCCACCTGATCCGGGTCAGCGCCGACGGCGACCAAATTGCGGAACGCCTCATCGACCGCCGCCCACGCCATCGCGTAGGGGTCGCGCTCGCCGTAGAGCGGCGCAATCCCGGCGGCAAGGGCTGCGCCGCGCGTGCCCGACGTGCCGAGCGGCACCAGCACCGCCGCGTCGCCGTGACCGTGTTCCGCCGCGCCGACCAGCGGCTTGACCGACGTGCCGCCCTGCACCTCGTGATCGTAGAGGCGGACAATCGATTCTTTACTGCGGATATTGGGATGCGCCAGCAAAGCGAGCAGGGTTTGCGCGGGGTCGAATGGTAGGGGCGCAGCGCGCTGCGCCCCTACGAGCGGAGAGCGCCATTCGGCGGTGAGGTGAAGCTGAGGAATCCCCTCGTGCAAAAAATCGACCGAGAGATCGCCGACGACGTGGTGTTCATACGTCAGTCGTAATCGCCCGGTCGACTCAAACTCACCGATGTGAGCGGCTTCGACATCCTGCGCGGCGCAAAGCTCCAGAAGCGGCTCCCAGTCCTCTTGCCGGACGGCGAGCACCATCCTTTCCTGAGCCTCGCTCAGCCAGATTTCCCACGGTCGCAAGCCGGGATATTTGAGCGGCACGGTTTCCAGCCGCACCCGCCCGCCTAAGCCCGCCGCCATCTCGCCGACGGCGGAGGACAGCCCGCCCGCGCCGCAGTCGGTGATGGCGTGGTAGAGCCGCGCGTCGCGCGCTCGCAGCACCACCTCCTGCACCTGCTTCTCGTGGATCGGATGCCCGATCTGCACCGCGCTCCCGGCGATGCCGCCGGTGTCAGTGTCCATCTCTATGCTGGAAAAGGTCGCGCCGCGCAAGCCGTCGCGCCCGGTGCGCCCGCCGATCACCACGATCCAGTCGCCATCCTGCGCGCCGGTGACGTGCGAATCGCGCGGGAGCAGCCCCAGACAGCCGCAGAACACCAGCGGATTGGCGGTGTAGCCGGGGTGATAGAACACCGCCCCGTTCACGGTGGGGATGCCCATCTTGTTGCCGTAATCCTCGACGCCGCGAATCACGCCTTCGGCGATGCGCTGCGGGTGGAGCGTGCCTGCCGGAATCTGCGCGTCGGGCGTGTCCGGCAGACCAAAGCACAGCACGTCAGTGTTGGCAATCGGGCGGGCGCTGACGCCGAGGATGTCGCGCACCACGCCGCCGACTCCGGTGTTCGCGCCGCCGAACGGCTCTAGCGCCGACGGGTGATTGTGGGTTTCCGCTTTGAACGCCAAATCCCACTGATCATCGAAGGCGACGATCCCGGCGTTATCGACAAACGCCGAGCGGACAAAGGGCTTATTGACCTGCTCGGTGGCGGCGCGGATGGTGGTGCGCAGCAAGCCGTCGATCACCTGCGTTTCGCCCGTTTGCAGATCGGTGTAGTCGATCAGCGCTTTAAAAGTCTTGTGGACGCAGTGTTCGCTCCACGTCTGCGCCAGCATTTCGAGTTCCGCGTCGGTGGGATCGCGCCCTTCCCCCCGGAAATAGCTGCGGATGGACTGCATCTCCGCCAAGTTGAGCGCCAGCCGCCGCTCCGCGCTGATGCGGCGCAGTTGAGCGTCGTCGGCGTTCAGCAGCGCGATCACCTCGACGGTGGCATCGGGCGGCTGATAAGGCACGAAAGGCGGCGCAATCGGCTGGTCGATGCTGAAGCGCTGGATCACCGGGTTGGCGAAGCGCCCGGTCGCCTGCCGCTCTAGCTGATCGCGGGTCAGCGGCTCGGCGAATAGATGGCGCTGCCCGGTCGCGGCGCGATCCAGCCCGGCGACGCCGAGCAGATGGGCGGCGCGCAGTAAGTTCTCGGCAGCCGGGTCGGTGACGCCGGGCAGCAGAGTCACTTCGAGGGTATGGGCGATGTCGGGCGGTGGGGGGGGGAGTTCGGAAGCCAAGCCGACGGTGAAGGTCTCGGTCACCGGGTCGGCGAGAAGCTGTTGGCTCAGTTGGGTAACGTCGTCGAAACTCAGAGTACCTTGCAAAAAGTAAAGATGGTGGACACGATAACCGGCGACTTGCTCGCCGGACGCCACTTCAACCCGGAAGGTCGAGGCGGCTTGAACTGCGGAACCGGTTGTTGAAGCCCGAAGCTCCTGCAATAACCTGCCTCCCCTTGCATGGTTCGCTGCATTATCCCCCATTATAGAGACATTCCAGAGTTTTAAGGTTTGAATAACTTTATTAAGGATGGTTTCATCTCTGCACCCTGCCCCAACATAAGCGTTTCGTAAAAAAGCGTGAAGACGGGCATTCAACCATTGACAGAGAGCGAATACTCAACTATATTGATTATCAGCTTCCATGACTATCAAACAGGTTGACAAATTCTCATGACCGATCATTGGACTCCCTATGATGCTGCGCGCGGGCTGGTGAAATTCCTGCCGCTGTTCGGCAGGATCATCGGCGGACATATGCGCGACGCCAACGAGGACGAAGGCACGCTAATTCAGGTGCTGGCGCTGACCCAGATTCAAGGCGCGCCCTTCACCATCAGCGAATTGGCGAAGCGGCGTCGCGTGAGCCTGCAATCCGCCAGCGCGCTGGCGCAGCGGCTGGTCGAGCGCGGCTGGATCACGCGGACGCCCGACCCCAACGACCGACGCCAAGTGCTGCTGGAACTGACGCCGGACGGGATGGCGCACGCTCAAGATTCCTTCGAGGAGATCGTGAGCCATCTGGCGCAGTTCCTCGAACCGCTCACGCCCGAAGAACTGGATGCGGCGCAGGTCTTTCTGCCCGCGCTTCAGCGCGTTCTGCAACACACGACCGAAGAAACTCTAGAGAGGTAAGACAGACAACTCGAATGACACGCTTGGCAAAGTACCTCAAGCCTTTTCTCTTGATCATCCTGCTCTCCATCGTGCTGCTGTTCGTGCAGGCGATGGCGGACCTGACGCTGCCCGACTACATGGGGCAGATTGTCAACGTGGGCATCCAGCAGGGCGGCGTCGCAAATGCCGTCCCGGTGGCGGTGCGGCAGAGCACGATGGACAAGCTGACCCTGTTCATGAGCACCAGCGATAAAAACACGGTGCTGGCAGCCTATACGCTGGTGGAGAACAGCTCGCCGGACTACAACTCGTATCTTCAGCAGTACCCCGACCTCGCCAACGAGCCGATCTACGTCCTCAACGACACCGGGTCGGCGGAAATTGACACGCTGAACCCGATCATGGGGCGGGCGTTTCTGGCGGTGAGCGCCATCGAGCAGGTGATGGCAGACCCGTCGAAGGCGTCGTCGCTCGGCGGCGGATCGAGCTTCGATCTCTCGCAGCTTCCGGCAGGCACCGACCTGTTCGCCATGCTTTCGAGCCTGCCCCCGGTGATGCGCACGCCGATTTTGAACCAGATGAACCAGCGCTTCGACGCGATGGGCGACAGCCTGATCACGCAGTCGGCGGTGAGCGCGGTCAAGGCGGAGTACGCGGCGCTGGGCATGGATACCAGCAGCCTTCAGAACCATTACATCCTCAACACGGGCGCGATCATGCTGCTGCTCTCGCTGCTTTCGGTCGCCTGCACGGTGGCGGTCGGCTTTCTGGCGGCGCGGATCGCGGCGGGCGCGGCGCGCAACCTGCGGCGTGATCTGTTCACGAAGGTGGAGCGCTTCTCCAACACCGAATTTGACAAGTTCTCGGTCGCCTCGCTGATCACCCGCACGACCAACGACATTACCCAGCTTCAGACCATCATCGTGCTGATGATGCGGCTGGTGATTTACGCGCCGATTCTGGGCGTGGGCGGCGTGATCAAGGCGCTGCAAACCAACGCCTCGATGTGGTGGGTGATCGCGCTGGCGATTGTGGTGCTGCTGGGACTGATCATCACGGTCTTCTCGACCACCCTGCCCAAATTCCGCATTATCCAGAACTTGGTAGACCGCCTGAACCTCGTGACCCGCGAGAACCTCTCCGGCATGATGGTGGTGCGCGCCTTCAACACGCAGGGGTTTGAGGAACAGCGCTTCGACAAGGCAAACATCAACCTGACCGACACCAATCTGTTCGTGAACCGGGTGATGGCGTTCATGATGCCCGCGATGATGCTGATTATGAACGGGCTAACCCTGCTGGTGATCTGGGTAGGCGCGCATCAGGTCGCCGCCGCGAACATGCAGGTGGGCGACATGATCGCCTTCATGCAGTACGCGATTCAGGTGGTGATGGGCTTCCTGATGATGTCGTTCATGTTCATCATGCTGCCGCGCGCTTCGGTGTCGGCGGATCGCATCGCCGACGTGTTAGGCACCGAGACCACCGTCAAAGAGCCGGAGCAGCCCAGGCAGTTCAGCCTGCCGTTCAAGGGCACGGTCGAATTCAATCACGTGTCGTTCCGGTATCCCGGCGCAGAAGCGGACGTGCTGCACGACATCAGCTTTACGGCGCAGCCCGGTCAGACCACCGCCTTCATCGGCTCGACCGGCTCCGGCAAATCGACAGTGGTCAACCTGATCCCGCGATTCTACGACGTGACCGAAGGCGCGATTCGGATCGACGGAACCGACGTCCGCGATGTGACGCAGCACGACCTGCGCGAGGAGATCGGCTACATCCCGCAGAAGGCGACGCTGTTCTCCGGGACGGTTGACAGCAACCTGCGCTACGCCGACGAGAACGCCAGCGAGACGCTGATCCAGCAGGCGACCGACATCGCGCAGGCGAGCGGGTTCATCGCCGAGACGCCGGAAGGTCTGGAAACCGAGATTTCGCAGGGCGGCAGCAACGTGTCCGGCGGTCAGCGGCAGCGGCTCTCGATTGCCCGCGCGCTGGTCAAGCAAGCGCCGATTTACATCTTCGACGACAGCTTCTCGGCGCTGGACTTCAAGACCGACGTGGCGCTTCGCCGGGCGCTGAAGGAACAGACCGGCGACAGCACCGTCCTGATCGTGACGCAGCGCGTCTCGACCATCAAGAACGCGGAGCAGATCATCGTGCTGGACGAGGGCAGAATCGTCGGCAAGGGCACCCATAACGAACTGATGGACAACTGCGAAATCTACCGTGAGATCGCCCTGTCGCAACTGGGCTTGGAGGAACTTGCATCATGATGATGGGACAAAACCGGGGCGGACAGCAGCAGAACCGCCCGATGGGCGGCGGACGCGGCGGCTTCATGGGCGGCGGCGTTCAGATGCGGGGCGAAAAAGCCCGCGACTTCAAAGGCACGATGCGCAAGCTGATCTCGTATTTGGGCGCGTACAAAGTGTCCATCGTCGCCGTGCTGATCTTCGCTATGGCATCCACCATCTTCTCGATTGTGGGTCCCAAAATTCTGGGGCAGGCGACCACCAAGCTGTTCGAAGGCGTGATCGGGCAGATTTCGGGGACGGGAACGGGCATCGACTTCGGCTACATCGGCAACATCGTGCTGATTTTAGCCGGGCTGTACATCCTGTCGGCGATCTTCAGCTACATTCAAGGCTGGATCATGGCGGGGGTCTCGATGAAGGTGACTTATCACCTGCGGCGGGACATCTCCGAGAAGATCAACAAGCTGCCGCTGCGCTACTACGACGGCACCAATCAGGGCGAGGTGCTGTCGCGCATCACCAACGACGTGGACACCATCAACCAGACGCTCAACCAGAGCCTCACCCAAATCGTCACCTCAGTGACCACGCTGATCGGCGTGCTGGTGATGATGCTCTCGATTAGCTGGATCATGACCATCGCCACCGCGCTGATCATCCCGCTCTCGCTGGGGATCATCACGGTAGTGGTCGGCAAGTCGCAGAAGTATTTCCGCGAGCAGCAGGATTATCTGGGTCACGTCAACGGACACGTCGAGGAGATGTACGGCGGTCACAACGTGATGAAAGCCTTCAACGGCGAAGCCAAGAGCATCGAGCAGTTCGACGTGTACAACGATACACTCTACAACTCGGCGTGGAAGTCGCAGTTCCTTTCCGGCATGATGATGCCGATCATGTCCTTCGTGGGCAATCTGGGCTACGTGGCGGTGACCATCCTCGGCGGGTATCTGGCGATCAACAATGCGATCACGGTGGGCGACATTCAGGCGTTCATCCAGTATTCGCGCTCGTTCATGCAGCCGATTTCGCAGATCGCCAACATCTCGAATGTGCTTCAGCAGACCGCTGCCGCCGCCGAGCGGGTGTTCGCCTTCCTCGCCGAGCCGGAAGAAATCAGCGAGACGACCAGCCCGCTCAAGCTCGAAAACGTCGAGGGGCGGGTCGAGTTCCAGCACGTCCACTTCGGCTACAACCCGGACAAGGTGATCATTCACGACTTCTCCGCCAGCGTGAATCCGGGGCAGAAGATCGCCATCGTCGGACCGACGGGCGCGGGCAAGACCACCATGGTCAAGCTGCTGATGCGCTTCTACGACGTGAACAGCGGCGCGATCCTGATCGACGGGCACAACATTCAGGAATTCAGCCGCCACGACCTGCGCAAGTTGTTCGGGATGGTGCTGCAAGATGCATGGCTGTACAACGGCAGCATTCTGGAAAACATCCGCTACGGTCGGCTGGACGCGACCGACGAGGAAGTGATCGACGCCGCGAAAGCCGCGCACGTGGATCACTTCGTGCGGACGCTGCCCGATGGCTACGAGACGATCCTGAACGAGGAAACCAGCAACATCTCGCAGGGGCAGAAGCAGTTGCTCACCATCGCCCGCGCCATCCTCGCCGACCCGCAGATGCTGATCCTCGACGAAGCGACTAGCTCGGTGGACACACGCACCGAGGTGCTGATCCAGCAGGCGATGGATCACCTGATGCAGAACCGCACCAGCTTCATCATCGCGCACCGGCTCTCGACCATCCGCAACGCCGACCTAATTCTGGTGATGCGCGACGGCGATATTGTCGAGCAGGGCACGCATGACCAACTGCTGGCGCGGGGCGGCTTCTACGCCGAACTGTACAACAGCCAGTTCGAGAACACGGAAGTCAGCCAAGCGGCTTAACCCAAATCGGGCGGGTTTGAGACCCGCCTACTAGACCCTGCTATCGGAGAGGGGCATGGCAACGCCAGCCGCGCTGCTGTTTTGATTGCCATATGCGCAGCGAAATTCGCATAGGTGGTTTCCTCAAGAGTCTTGGTATAATGGCTTTATCGTGTCAATTGACACGTGTGAATTCACAAGAAAGCGGGCTTTCCGGTGCGGCGGGCGCAGTTCGGATATTCAGGCGATCTCCAGCGACGATCCGGTTTCGCGCAGCGGAATGAACTGCGGGCGCTCGTCGGGCGTGGGATTCGGTTGGTGGAGCGCCAGCCACAACTGACCGTCGAAGGCGCGAAAGATCATGCAGTGACCGCCGTCTCCGGCGAACAGCGGCTCCGGCAACTGCTGCCACGATCCGGTCAGATCGCCCGACGACGAGCGCGCGATGCCGACGGTATAGCCGCCCACGCTGTGGCTCGACCAGAGCAAGAGCAGGACGCCGCTGGCGAGCCGATGCAGAAAGGGGCCGTCGGTCACGTAGCCGATTCTGCCCTTCGAGTTGATCTCCAGCGCCCACGCCGCTTCAGAGGCGTGAAACAGCAGGCGCGGCTCCCCCACCGCCGAGGTGAGATCGTCGCTCAGGCGCAGGGCGCAGATCTCGCCGTCGCCGACCTGCACCCACTCATGGCAAAAGACAATGGAGGGATGGTCGTCGGCGTCCACGAACAGCGTGCCGTCCAGACATTCCCAGTCGTGCGGGGTCACGGGCGCGCCGCTGATCGGCAGGAAGGGCCCGCGCGGCGTCTCGGCGGCGAGGATTTGCGTCCCCCGGTGGACGCCATCGGCTTTGAAGCTGGCGAACATGAAATATCGCCCGTGATACCGATAGACTTCCGGTGCCCAGAAGTTGCGATCCGACCAGAAATCGGCGGGCGGTCGAAACGCCGGGAACGGTCCCTCCCAATGCTGGAGATCGGCGCCCGTGTAGTAGTCGATACCGGTCGCGTGGCTCGTCCACGTCTCCGAGCCGCGCGTACCGTAGAGGTAATAGCGCTGCTCGGCGGCGACCGGCAGCACAAAGGGATCACGAATGTTGATTTCGGCGTTGGTCAGCATCAATCGCTCCGCATAGATAAGGATAGGCGCTCACAGAGTATACTCAATTTGCGCCGCATATCGGTGGACTACCCCTTTGTTTTAAGCCGTGATTTAATAACGCTGCGGTTCGAACTGGCAGCAGGCGAACTTATGCACCGTGAGGTAAAACGTGAAAATTACGCATCTTAAGACCAACCACATCGTCAATCCGCTCGGCTTCGCCATCGAAACTCCCACCCTGTCGTGGATGGTCGAGGACACGCCGGATACGGTGCAGACTGCCGCACAAGTGTGGATCAGCCGCGACCCGGATTTCGAGCAGGTTCTATGCGACAGCGGCAAAGTGGACGGCTCCGGCATCGACAGCCTCGCCTACCGCCCGCCGATCACGCTTCAGCCGCGCGCGCGCTATTTCTGGAAAGTCCGGGTGTGGGGCGAAAGCGAAAGCGCCGAAAGCGAGACCGCGTGGTTCGAGACGGCGAAGATCGGTGAAAGCTGGCGGGCGGAATGGATCACGCCGGACTGGGAGGACCATCAGCAGCACCCGATTTTGTACCGGGAATTCGAACTGCCTTCGCGGGCGGTCTCGGCGCGGGCGTATCTCTGCGGGCTGGGGCTGTATCACTTCGAGCTGAACGGGCGGAAGGTCGGCGACGAGTATTTCACGCCCGACTGCAACGCCTACGACCAGTGGATTCAGTATCAAACCTACGACATCACCGATCAGCTCACGGTCGGAAACAATCTGGTTTCGGTGATGCTGGGCAACGGCTGGTACAAGGGACGTTACGGCGCGAATCGAGGCAGCGTAGACATCTACGGGGATCAATTCGCGCTGATCTGCGAGCTGCACGTCACGCTGGAAAATGGGGACGAAATCATGGTCGTCACCGATTCAACGTGGAAGGCGCAGCCATCCCCGGTGATCGAGAGCGACATCTTCGACGGCGAACGCTGCGACGCGCGGATCACGAAGGTCGTGCCCGGCAAGAGCGTCGGCGTGAAGCCCATCGAGATCGACCTGACGCGGCTGGAAGCGCGGCGGTCGCTGCCCGTGTGCATCAACGAGGAAATCCAGCCTATCGCGCTGATCCACACGCCAGCGGGCGAAACCGTGCTGGACATGGGGCAGAACATGACCGGATGGCTGCGCTTCAGGACCCGCGCGTCCGCAGGCACCCGCATCGATCTGCTGTTCGGCGAGGTGCTGCAAGAGGGCAATTTCTTCCGCGACAATTTGCGCACGGCGAAGGCGGAGTACAGCTACATCGCCGACGGAACCGACGCGGTGGTCGAGCCGTATTTCACCTTTTACGGCTTCCGCTACGTCAAAATCTCCGGCTGGGTGGGCGACCTGCGCCTCGACGATTTCACCGGATGCGTGATCTATTCGCAGATGGAGATCGTCGGCGACGTGGAAACGTCGAGCGAGAAAGTCAACCAGTTGTTCAAGAACGCGATGTGGGGGCAGAAAGGCAACTTCCTCGACATCCCCACCGACTGCCCTCAGCGAGACGAGCGGCTGGGCTGGACTGGCGACGCTCAGATTTTCTCCGGCACCGCCTGCTTCAACATGGACGCGGCGGCTTTCTTCGCCAAATACGCCTACGACCTCGCCAAAGAGCAGGCGAAGATCGGCGGGATGGTGCCGCACATCGTCCCAATGGCAAATCTGGAGCGCGGCGGCTCCGCCGCGTGGGGCGACGTGGCGACTATTCTGCCGTGGAACGTCTACGAGTTCTACGGCGACGTGGGCATTCTGGAGCAGCAGTTCGAGAGTATGCGCGCGTGGGTGGAGTACGTCAAGGGCGTTGACGAGGCATCGGGCGGCAGGCGGCTGTGGACCGAAGGCGATCACTTCGGCGACTGGCTGGCGCTGGACGCCGACGATCCGGTCTCGCGCAAGGGCGGCACGCCCCTCGATTTCATCGCTTCTGCCTTCTACTGCTTTTCGGCACGGCTGGTGGCGCAAGCCGCCGCCGTGCTGGGCAAGACGGCGGACGCCGACGCCTACGCTCGCCTCTCCGATGAAGTCAAGGCGGCGATTCAAGCGGAATATTTCACCGCCAACGGGCGGCTGGCGATCCCCACGCAGACCGGGTACGTGCTGGCACTGTTCATGGATTTGGTGCCCGACGATCAGCGCGAGCGGGTGCAGCGCGATTTGATCGCCAAGCTGGAACGGGACAACTCTCACCTGCGAACCGGCTTCGTGGGCACACCCTATCTATGCCGGGTGCTGTCGAACAACGGCGCGAACGACCTCGCCTACACGCTGCTGCTCAACGAGGATTATCCGTCGTGGCTGTACGCGGTCAATTTGGGCGCGACCACGATCTGGGAGCGGTGGAACTCGCTCAATCCTGACGGATCGATCAGCTCGACCGGCATGAACTCGCTCAACCACTACGCCTACGGATCGATTGTCGAGTGGATGTACCGCGACATGTGCGGGCTGAACCCGGCTTGGGACGGCGCCACCGGATTCCGGCACGCGCGGATCGCGCCGAAGCCGGATGCATCGCTACAGTGGGCGAAGGCACGCTACCGCTCGGCGGCGGGCTGGTACGCAAGCGGCTGGCGCATCGACGACGCCGGGCTGCTCACGCTCGACCTCACGATTCCCTTCAACGCCTCGGCAAAGGTGACGCTCCCGAACGCGCCGCTCGGCGAGATCACGCTTAACGGGCAGCCGCTCCGCGACGGCGAGCCGGTCGGCGAGAACGTCGAACTCACGCTGGGCGCGGGCGACTACCAGATAGTGTATCCGTTCGGAGAGCAGGACGCTCACGCGCTGGTGGGCGAGGAAACCGCCAACGGCTGACCGTTCGCTTGCAGAGTACAATTCGGCTTTCAAATGCAAAATCGGCTGCGCGGGCAGCCGATTTTTCTCTCAGGGCTTGATTGATAGGGCTGGTGGGACTCGAACCCACAAACTCTTCCGAGCGGATGATTTTAAGTCATCTGTGTTTGCCATTTCACCACAGCCCCGTAAGTGCGCAATTTATAGGAAATCGTCGCACTTCATAGGATAGTCTAGCAGTAACCCTTTTGAGCGTCAACTTGGCAGGCTCAGCTTGGCGCAAGGTTGACGCAGCCCTCGCCGCTGACTCCGCCCGCGAACGCCGATGCGGTGTTTGCGGACTGCGCGCATCCGACCCGCCCTGCTCGATCAGGGGCGGCGCGATCGGAGGTCGCTGGCAAGTTCACAGTTAGAACCCATATCTCATTTAGCGGGTGAGGCGAAGCGCAAACCAGAGGAGTTTTCGATGTTCAACCGAGTAACGGCGGTGGTATTGTTCGTGCAGGATTTCGAAGCATGTCTGGGCTTCTACCGGGATCGGCTTGGGCTGGAAGTCGCGCTGCTGGAATCCGACTTCGCGGCGTTCAAGTTCGAGGAACAGGACTTCGCCCTGCAAGCGATGCCCACCGCCATCGAATTGTTCGGCGCGCTCCCGACGCCGAGCAAAGGCAGCGACCGCGCCATGCTCTGCACGCGGGTGGCGGACGTGGACGCCGCCTACGAGAAGTTCAAGGCGAACGGCGTCGAGTTCACCAAAGCCCCGGAGGATCGCTATTGGGGGATTCGCGCCGCCTATTTTCGTGATCCCGAAGGCAACCTGTGGGAGATCGCCGCGCCGATTGCGAAATAGAGCCGTAGGGGCGACCTGACAGGTCGCCCCTACAAAGCTATCCTCATTTACCCGATTACGCGGTCGGCACCATGTAGATGATGGTCACGCCGTCGCCGCCTTCTTTGGGCGGAGCGGCGATGGCTTTCGAGATCAGCGGATGCTCGTTGACGCGATCCTGCACCGCACGGCGCAGCGCTCCGGTTCCCTTGCCGTGAATGATCCGCCCGAAGGGGATGCCGGAAAGATAGGCGGCGTCGATGTAGTTGTCCAGCTTCTCCAGCGCGGCTTCAACTCGCTCGCCGCGCAAATCCAGTTCCAGCCCCGGCGACTGCCCCTTGGGGATGGTCAGCTCGCGGGCAGGCTCGTAGTTGGTGACGCGGCGTCGGCGGCTGGTCTTGCGCTCGGCGCGGCTCGGCTTCTTGAGATCGCGCAGGGCGGCGCGCACTTTGAGCGAGCCGATCTGCACCAGCGCCTCGTCCTTGTCCAATTCCATAATCGTGCCTTCGGCTTTGAGCGGCTCCAGCCAGACCGCATCGCCCAACCGCGGCGTCCAGTTGATCAGTTCGTCGGGAATCTTCACGCCGTTTTCGACCGGCTGCTTGAGCGCGTCCTCCACCCCTTCCGCGCCCTGCTGTATGGCGCGTAGATTCTCCAGCGGCAGCGAGGCGTCACGCATGTCATTGCGAAGGCGGCGAAGTTCGCGGCGGAACTCGTCCATCTCGCCCTGCATGTTGCGGCGGGCGGCGGCGATGATGTTGCGGCGCTCGTCCTCAACCTCGCTCAGCTTGGCTTGCAGATCGGCGCGCTGAAATTCGAGTTCCTCACGCATGTCGGTGATGGTTTCCTGCTGGCGGCGGATGTCCTCGCGGGTGCGGTGGATTTCGTCGAGCAGATCGTCGGCGACCAAGTCTTCGGTGGCGACCATACTGCGCGCGTCCTCGATGATGGGCAGGTTCAAGCCGAGCCGCTGGGCAATCGCCAGCGCGTTGGAGCGACCGGGCAAGCCCATGATCAGGCGATAAGTGGGCGCGAGGGTTTCGAGGTTGAATTCCACGCTGGCGTTGCGGACGCCGGGCGTCTCCACGCTGTAAACCTTCAGTTCGGGATGATGAGTCGTGACCATGGTGGTCACGTGGCGGTTGCGCAGGTAGTTCAATATCGCCCGCGCCAGCGCCGAGCCTTCGGCGGGATCGGTGCCCGCGCCCAGTTCGTCCAGCAGCACCAGCGATTTGTCGTTACATTCGCGCAGGATGTAGATGGTGTTGGTCATGTGGGAGGAGAAGGTGCTGAGCGACTGCTCGATGCTCTGCTCGTCGCCGATGTCGGCGTAGATGCCCTCGAACACCGAGAGCCGGGCTTTCTGCGCGGGCAGATGCAGCCCACACTGCGCCATTAGCGCCATCAAGCCGACGGTCTTGAGCGAGACAGTCTTGCCGCCGGTGTTGGGTCCGGTCAGGACCAGCACCCATGTGTTCTGGTCGAATTCCACGTCAATCGGCACGACGTTCCCGCTCAAGAGCGGGTGGCGCGCGCCTTGCAAATCAATCATGCTGCCGGGATGATCCGGGTTTTCGGGGTGCGGCTTGAAGGGCAGCAAGTCCGGCTCGACCGCTTTGAGATCGTCGGCGTAGCGGGCTTTGGCGAACACCAGATCGAGATAGCCGAGGACTTCGACCGTCCGCACGATGTACTCGGATTCGTGCGCCACCATGTCGGTGAGCGCCTGCAAAATCCGGCGGATTTCTTTTTCTTCGTCCAGTTGAAGCTCGCGCCAGCGGTTGTTGAGTTCGACGGTTTCCAGCGGCTCGATCCACAGAGTTGCGCCGCTGGCGGACGAATCGTGGACGATGCCGGGAATTTTGCCCTTATGCTCGGATTTCAGCGGGATGACGTAGCGCCCGTTGCGCATGGTGACCAGCGCCTCTTGCAGCAGCGGTTGATTGCCGCTGGAACTGATCATGCGCTGGAGCTTGGTTTGCAGCCGATCAAAGGCAATTTTCAGATCGCGCCGGATGATCGCCAACTGCGGGCTGGCGGAGTCCTTGATCTGCGCGTTTTCGTCCAGCACCCGCTCGATTTCGGCTTGCAGCGCGGTGCATTCTTCCAGATCGGCGGAAATATCCGCTAGCAGCGGATAAGTGCCTTTCATGCGACCCAGTGTGCGCTTGAGCGTGGTCGCGCGGCGCAGCGTGAGCCGGATGTCCAGCAGCACGGTCGGCTCGACCATGATGCCGCGCTGAGCCAGCAGCGCGGGTTCGCGCACGTCACGCGCGCCGCCGAGCGAGGCGTTGAACTGGTTGGCGAACATCACGCGCGCCTCGGCGGTTTCCTGCTGCCAGATGCGTGCTTCTTCCAAGTCGGCGGTCGGGAACAATTCGCGCGCCAGATCAGCCCCGGCGGAGAAGGTCGTGTAAGCCGCAAGCCGATTAAGGACTTTATTCAGTTCCAGAATTTGTACTGCTTTTTCGTTCATTTAGGGGAAATTCGCTTTCGGAAAGAATCGTCGTCATTATAGCAGGCGAGCGACGGCGATACAACAGTGAGGTTCGTTAAGGGAATTTAAGGGTTCAGGAGAGCTAATCGCCTGCGGAATATTTTCGGCATGATAAGATGGTGGCTCAGCGAATTTCACGCGAGCCACGCCCGATGTCGAACCCGTCTCCCACGAAATCCCTGCGCGATGCCCTGCGGTTCGCGCGGCAGATCGACTTCACGACCAATCTCTCGGTGGCGGAGTGCGGCGAGCGGCTGCTCCTGCTCAGCGAGGTGGGCAGGCTGCAATATCCGAATCAAGTGGTGAAGCTCCAGCCCGAAAGCCCGGATCAGGCGCGGTTCGAGCTGCTGGGCAAAGGCTACGGGGTACGGATCAAGAGCGTCTACAACACCATCGAGATCGTCGGCAGGCTGGCAAGGGATGACGCCTCCGGCGGCACGCGCGTCACCGCCGACACCCAAATCGGCAGCGCGGTGCCGCTGATCGCGTTCTGCTTCGTGGTAGTGACGATTACGTCGTTCGCCGACCTGCTCGGTTCCCACACCGATCTGTGGTTCGGTGGGCTGCTGACGGCGGCATTCTTCGCCGGGTCGCTGTACTACACCGTCGGGATCGGGCTGCAATACCGCAGGCTGCGCGCGCTGCTCAACGAGACGCTGGACGCAGCCTCCTAGACGCCGATCAGCCGAAGAAGGCGGCGATCTTCGCGGCGATTTCCTCCGGGGCTTCGACCGCGATCCAGTGACCGTTGTTCGGGTAGTGGTGGACTTCCCGCGCGCCAAAGGTGTCCGCGAAGCGGCTGGGGATGAACGGGTCTTGATCGCCCCACAACACGATCATGGGGATGCGCTTGGTCAGTTCCAGCAGCTTGGGCTGCCAGACCGCGAACTGCTTCGGATCGATGGCGCGGTACTGGCGCAGCACGTTCCGCTTGACCGCACCGCTCGCCATCGACCGCGCGTATACGTCGTGCCAGTGGTCCGGCGTGAGCAGCGGCGCACTCGACTTCATCGCATTCTTGAACATGGATTCGCTGAGCGAGATCATGCTCAGGTCGCCCAGCAGCGGCGTGCGCCACAGCTTCGCGGTCGAGTGCCACTGGTAATCCGGCGAGAAACCCACGCTGCCCGCCAGCACGATCTTGCCCACTTTCTCCGGGTGGGTGATCGCCCACGTCAGCCCGTAGAGCGCGCCGAAATCGCCGAACACGAGGTTGATCGGCAGTGTCAGGTTGAGCGCCGTCACCAGCGCGTCGATGAAGCCCGCCATGCTGCTCAGCGTGAAGTCGAACCCGGCGGGCACCTGCGAGCGGGTGGTCAGACCGGGCAGATCGGGCGCGATGCAGTCACAGATCGCTTGAAGGCGGTCGATCACGCCGTTCCACATCTCCGCCGAGTCGGGGACGCCGTGCAAGAACAGCGTCGGCATCCCTGTGCCGCGCCGGTTGTAGTCAATCTGCGCGTCCTGTACTGTGATTTGCATTCAAGTCTCCCCGATTGACGGTTGTCTCCCTATTTTAGCAAGTATATGCTTTGCGCATTCAGGCTTGAGCTGATTCCAAAAAGCAGATGTTTCGAAAGGCGCTCTCATGAACATCCTGATGTTCTCGATCACGCCGCTGTTCCCGGAACACGACATGGGCGGCGGGCAGAAGCATCTGCGCAGTATCGCGCTGCACCTCGCCGAACTGGGGCACCAGATCACCCTGATCTGCACGCGGCGCGAAGATACGCCCGCGTCGTTTCGCTGGCACGAGCGGGCGCGGGTGCTGCCGATCCTGCGCTATCACCAGCCCTTCCCGGCGCCCTACGACACGCCCGCCTACAACATCGCCGCGATTGTGCAGGATGTGGGCGAGTATATGCAGCAGGCGGATCGCTTCTACATTCACGACGGCGAGTTCCTGTTCCCTTACGTGTATCAGAGATAAGCCGACCATCGTCGGGCTGCGCGACAATGTGTACCCGGAAACCACGCTGGGCGCGTTCCAGTTCGCCGGGCACCGGCTGATCGTGATCTCAGAGTACGCGCGGCGGTTCTTCTTGCAGACGGTCGGGCGGTTCTTCCCCGAACTGCCGGAGCGACTGATCGTGATCCGCAACGGCATCGACTGGACGCGCTTTCAGCCGACCGCGCCGGATCGGATTCGGGCGTTGATCCCGCAGGTCGATCCGGCAGCGGCACGCGGTGGTGCTGCACCCGCATCGACCGGAGGAGAGCAAGGGCATCTGGCAGACCATCGAGGTAGCGGATCGGCTGGTTCACGCTTACGGATTCGACAATCTGCGGGTGCTGGTTCCGCGCTGGCTGGGCGTGCAGTTCGATCCGGGCGTGCAGGCGCTTTACCAGCGGGTCGAGCAGGAGATCGCGCGGCGCGGCTTGAGCGAGCATTTCGTGTTTCATGCGTGGATTCCGGCTGATCTGCTGCCGGAATACTACAGCTTCGGTCAGGTGACGCTGGCGCTCGGTCACTTCGTCGAGTCGTTCGGGAACGCGGTCTACGAGTTGCTCGGCTGCGGGACTCCGGCGGTGGTGGCGCGGATTTCGTCGCACCGCGAGCTGCTGTCCGAAGCGCTGATCGACAAGGTGGATTTCGGGGATCACGAGGCGGCGGCGCGGATCGCCGCGGCGATTCTGCGCAAGAAGCGGCACACGTCTGAGGCGACGCTCGACTATTTGCACGCGCAGCTTCGGGTCGACGATCAACTGCGCGCTTACGCGGACACCATCCTGAACGCGAAGATCGCGCCGCCTATGCAGTTCCGCTTCACGCCGCTGGACGATTCCACGCGCTTCGCCTTGCCGATCTGGTGCTACCGGGCGGAAGGGAAAGGCATTTATCACGATTACCTCGCCGATTATTATTCGTCGGCGGCGCTGGAAGGGCTGCTGAATCGGCATCCGCAGGGATTTAGGTTCGGCGAGGCGGCGGCGGACGGCGTGAGCGCGGATCAGGTGATGGGGTGGTATCGGGACGGGTATTTGGTGCCGAGGTAGAGGCGAACCCGTGTGTTCGCCCCCAACAAGGGCAGACACATGGGTCTGCCCCTACAAGACCATCGGGCACAGCACGCCGTGCCCCTACGAAACCGTTGCTTATGCACGGTGGGCAGTCACGAGCGGCTGGTAGTAGCCGGATTCTTCGGGCATGTGCCACGTGACGCGCTCGAAGCCGGTGCGCTCCAGCACGGCGTCGAGTTCGGGGCGCAGCAGCGCGCGCAGCGAGGTGCTGCTCACCCGCGTCGTCCAGCGATCATCCGACTGCTTGAGGATGAAATGCGAGAGCGTGTAGCTGCGCCCATCCTCCGCCCAGTCCCACACCTGAAACGAGATGCGGCGACCGTCGGGCGTGTCGAGGATGTTGGGGGGCGTGGTGCGCGGCTGCTCCTGCACCAGTTGGTCGTAATCGCGGATGCTCAAGATCAGCAGCCCGCCGGGGTTGAGTTTTTCGCGCATACTGGCTGCCGCCAGCGTAAGATCGGCGTCGCTGAGCAGGTGGGCGATGCTGTTATCGCACGCCAGCACCACGTCGAATGTACCGGCGACCTGCCGGGCGAGATCGCGGAAATCGGATTCACCGAAGAAGATTTTCACGCCGAAGTTCTTGGCTTCGGTGCGGGCGCGGCGGACTGCCGCCGGGCTGAGGTCGGTGGCGCGGACGTGGTAATCGTGCAGCGCCAAGCCAATCGCCTGTGTGCCAATGCCGCAGGCGCAGTCCAGCACCGAGTCGGCGCTGCCCAGCTCGGCGCGAATCATGCGATCCAGCAGATCACCCTGCCGCCGGACCGAAGCTTCCCAATCCTTGAAGATGAAGTGGTAGTCCGGCGCAAGCTGCCGATAAAATTCCTGTACCGAGTAGTCCATGATTGCCGCACCTTGATGATCGCAGATGCAGTCATCATACAATCGAATGCGCTCTGACGCCCTAACCTCGCCGCACCGAGCGCGCGACGTTCACGGGCAGCTCGTCGATCAGATCGCCGTCCACGTGGACGAAGAACTGATACCAGCCGGGCTTCACAAAGTTGACATCGTTGGCTTCCAGCGTGTAGACGCAGTGAGCATCCTCGCCGCTCTGCCCGGTGGTCATGCGCACCCGTTTGCGATCCGACGGCACCGGTCCCGGCAGACCGTCCTCGTCCGCAAACGTGACCATGATCTCGAACTCTCTGCCGTATTCCGCCGGATTGCCCGTGAAGCGCGCCACCAGCAGCAGCCGGGGCATGACGAACGGAAAGACTTCCGCCGTGATGCCCGTGTAGATGCCCGTGATATTCAAAACGCCGCCCGGCTCACTGGTGTAGACGTGGTGAGCCAGCGTCAGAATGGTTAAGTACATTGGTCTGATCCTGAAGTTGAGTCGATCCCCTTCGATATTACCCGTTTTCGCCGTCGTGCGATCTGGAATTTGTAAAATTTATATCAAGCGAGCGGATGTATCCCAAGCATAACAACAAGCGAGATTAAAAGTTTGCTATACTTTGAGTATTGTGTAAGTTGAGTGTTTGTATACCATGTCCGAAACTGCGAACTATCCCGACCTGCTGGGCACCATTACCGGGGGGCAGCGCTGCAATCTAGGCGCGGCTCAAGTGGCGGTGGCAGCGCGCCCGCGTATCGTTCACGCCGGGCGACCGTTTGAAGTCATTCTGCTGGTGCAGAACTGCGTCGAGGACGAAATCGACGTGACCATGATGCTCCACCTTCCCCGCCTCGACGCCAAAAAGCAGCGCGAGCGCTTCATCAGCAAAACCCATCGGCTGGTGGTGGGCGTGAAGGGCGCGGAGGTCGGCTACATTGCGCTTCCGGTGACTACGCTGCCGGACACCGCCATCGCCGACGGCTACGAAATCGGCGTCGAAATCGAGGTGAAGCCGCCCGCGAAGTCGAACCACATCCGCAGCAGCGAAGGCGGCGGCGAGCTGAACCTCGACGCGCTGAGCGCTGAGACTCGCTCGACGGTGGAGGCGCTCAAGCTGCTGTCGTTCAGCACCGCCAAGCAGCGCCTGCGGAACATCATCGAGGTTCCGGTGACGGTGCTGTCCGGCTCGCTGGGCAAGTATACCGACTTCACGCCCGGCTGGGTGAGCGTGTGCAAGCTGACCGACTATAACGATACCCGGCTGCTGCTGCATCGCTACGGACCGCTGGTGCAGGTGAACACGCTGCCCAAGCTCAAGCGGGCGACCATGTTCAAGCCGCTGCTGGACACCACTCAAACGCGCTTCGCGGAGGCAGGCTTTTCGCTCAAAGAAGCGGAAGCCACCGCAATCGCCAAGCTGATGGCGCTGATATTGGAATACGCCTCGCCGCGCTTCAACGCGCACGGCGGCATCGCGGCGGGCAGCTTCAACGTGGAAGCGCTGATCGCCCGCGACCCGTTCGACTTCGAGACGCCGCCGACCCTGCCCTACTGGTTCCGCTCGCTGATCGACACGCTGGAGCGCGACGAGCGCGCCGCCAGCTATCCGTCGCAGGTGATCCCGCGCTACCTCTACCTCGATCTGCTGCGCGACGCGATCAGCCTCGGCTTTGAGTTGGTGCTGGAATCAACCGGGGAAGACCTCGGCAGCGAGCAAGACTGCGATCAGTATCGGGAGCAGTTGGTCGGGATGATCGAGGCGAAAGCCGGGCTGGATTTCAGCCACGCGTATCTGCCGCTGGTGATGGGCGGCGTGCTGATCAACGACCAGTTCGCCCTCGGCAAGGAAAACCCGGCTGATCTGCTGCGCGGGATCGGTCTGGCGCTGGAAGACCGCTCCGCCGACTTCAGCGAGGCGGATCGGGATTTGTACACCATGACCAACGGCATTCTTGGGCGGATTGGGCAGCGTTACGGCTTTTATGCGGGTGGATGAGCGATGGACAAAAACCTGCACTTTGAACCGATGTACCCCGACGTTCTGGGCGCGATTGCGGGGGGTCTGCGCGTCACCTTCGGCGAGATGATGCAGGCGGCGGTGGGCATATTCCCGCGCATCGCCTACCTGAATCAGCCGGTGGAGGTGATCATCATCCTGCAAAGCATGACCGACCAGAACGTGGACGTGCGCGTCGCGCTGCATTTGCCGACCAAAGGGTCGGACGGCAGCCCGATGATGCTTTCGACGCCCAAGAAAATGGTCGGCTTGACGCTGAGTCCCGGCGAGGTGGGCGCGCTGCGAATGCCGCTGGTCGCGCTGCTGCCGACTCAGCCCGCCAATGACGTGCCAGTTCACGTTGCCATTCGCGCCCGCAGCCGCACCGGGAAACTGCTGCGCACGCCGACGCGGGGCGCGCCGCCCTCGGCGCTTTCGGTGTCGCCGTTCAAGCTGCAAGTGCTGCGCGACGTGGAATGGGTCGATCACCCACACAATCTCTCGCCCGAAGACGTAGTTGTGACCTTCGACATCAACCCGAAGCGGCTGCCCCCGATCCAGCAGACGCTCAAGCCGGGCTACGAAATCCTGTGGACGCAGGAGCAGATGCGCGACGAGCGCCGCAACATCCTCGGCAAGATGGACGAGGCGCGCGTGCTGGCGGCATCGTTTACGCGGGTGGCGATTTACAACTCGCTGGTTCACGCGGTCGATGACACCTACGCGGTGCGCGGGCTGCCGCTGCATCCCGGCGAAACCCACGCCATCGCCAAAATGCTCACCTACACGCTGGACGACCGCACCCGGCTGGACCCGGCATACAAGATCGAGGATCAGCGCTGGTTTCAAGTGCTGTGCCAAGTGCTGGCGCACGACCCGAAGACTGCCGAGTGGACGCCGGGCGAGATCGTGGTGAATTACCTGTTCGATTCGACCATGTACGAGGCGATTTTGCTCGCCTTCACCGTGATCCGCTCGCGGGTGCGCGCCAACTTAGGCGACCGCGCCGAGCGCGTCCATTACGCCAACAAGGTGATGCGCTGGCTGGCGGGTCAAGCCGAACCCGACCTGATCTACATCTATCTGCCGCTGGCGCTGGGCGGCGTGGTGGTCAATCATCAGGTGACGTGGCGCGAGGATGACCCGTGGGAAGTGCTCGACGGGCTGCGCGAAGCCTATCGCGGGCGGGTGCGGCTGGTCGAAGGCGACGCGATGGAAATCTTCGACATGCTGGACAAGCTGCTCACCAGAGGCGAGGAAGAACTGCGGCGCTCACGGATTCCACGATAAGCCCCTCAACTATTTGCCTCGAATGCAGTGCGTTCGTATACTATACAAATAAATTAGATTGGATGAAATCGGTGGACGCCAAAACCATTCGACTGAGCGATGAACGGACGTTAGGTTACGCTGAGTACGGAAAGCCGGATGGTGTTCCCGTATTCTATTTCCACGGAACGCCCGGATCGCGCTTGCTACCGGATGACGAGATCGCATTCGCCGAAAGAATCGGTATTCGGTTGATTCTTCCTGAGCGTCCCGGTTTTGGATTCTCCGACTATCAACCGAATCGTACATTCCTCGACTGGACGAGTGATGTCACCCAACTGGCAGATGCACTCCATCTGAGTCGTGTAGGGATTATGGGCGTCTCAGGGGGCGGACCCTATGTACTCGCCTGTGCCTACCAGATACCCGAACGCATGACCAAAGCTGCTGTGGTGAGCAGCGTCACGCCTTTCGATGTGTTTAATGATCTCGGCTCATACGCATCGCTGGAACAAGCCAGAGCCAGCATACAACGGTTTGCGGATGAAATCCTTGAAACGCCAAACGAATGGGTCAACCGAGCGCTGCCCGACAGTCCTCAGGAGGAGAAGAAATTCTTTGTTGAAACTTTTCGTGAGGCATTTCGCAACGGGATCGAAGGACACGTACAAGAAGAGATGATGCTTACGGGGCAGCCCTGGGGATTTGCGCTTGATGGAATTCGCGCAGATGTCCAACTCTGGCACGGGGAAGACGACGAGATTAGACGTGCGCACTATTTGTCTGAACATATCCCGAACTCCATCTTACATATTCTGCCCGGTATTGGTCATCTCATTCCATCGAACTACATAGAAGAAATTTACCGCAGTTTCCTCGAATGAGAGCAAGCCCCCTAGACTTCGGTATCTGGTGAAGCGCTCCCAATTCTTGCGGTTCACTCACGTGATGCCAACGAGAATCTTACACGTGTGGGATATACTGCGAAACTGAGGGATTTGTATCTCCCCCCATTCTCATCGGGCGCCCCTTTTCTGATCTACAATTGGAGAGGTACGCTGGTCAACGAGGTTCAATTCCACTATGATGCGTTTTGAGCGGTTTACCGAACGCGCGCAGGACGCCGCCGCACGAGCCTACGAGATTTTGCAGCGCTATGGTCACAATCAGGTTGATACCGAGCACATCCTGCTCGCTCTGCTTGAGCAGACCGACGGCGTCATTCCGCAGATTCTCGAACGGCTGTCGGTGGATGTCGAGGCGATGCGCTCGCGTTTGGATGAAGTGCTGCGTGCCAGCCCCAAAGCGGCGATTTACGGGCATGGCACCAATCAGGTGTTTATCACGCCGCGCGTGAAGCGAATTATCGACTTGGCGAACGAGGAAGCCAACCGTCTGCACGACGAGTACATCTCCACCGAACACATCTTTCTGGCGATCCTGAACGAGCGGAACACCGCAACCGCCAAGATTCTGAGCGATAACAACATCACCCGCGAGCGCGTGAACGACGCCATCAAGGACGTGCGCGGCGGTCAGCGCGTGACCGATCCGCAGGCGGAGAGCCGCTATCGCACGCTGGAGAAATACAGCCGCGATTACACCCGTATGGCGCTGGAAGGCAAGCTTGACCCGGTGATCGGGCGAGACGGTGAGATCATGCGCGTGATTCAAGTGCTGTGCCGCCGCACCAAGAACAACCCGGTGCTGATCGGCGAGGCGGGGGTGGGCAAGACCGCCATCGTCGAGGGGCTGGCGCAGAAGATCGCCGAGGGCGACGTGCCCGAAATCTTGCAGGGCAAGAAAGTCATCAGCCTCGACCTCGCGTCGATGCTGGCGGGCAGCCGCTTCCGGGGCGAGTTCGAGGAACGCCTGAAGGCGACGATTGAGGAAGTGCAGCGCGCCGAAGGCGAGATCATCCTGTTCATCGACGAACTGCATCAGGTAGTGGGCGCGGGCGCGGCGCAGGGCGCGCTGGACGCGGGCAACATGATGAAACCGGCGCTGGCGCGCGGCGAACTGCAATGCGTTGGCGCGACCACACTGGACGAGTACCGGAACTACATCGAGAAGGACAGCGCGCTGGATCGGCGCTTCGCCCCGGTCTACGTCGAGGAGCCGAGCGTTGATGAAACCATTGACATGCTGTTCGGCTTGCGTGACCGCTACGAGGCGCATCACAAAGTCACCATCAGCGACGATGCGGTGATCGCGGCGGCGCGGCTGGCGGATCGCTACGTGAGTGATCGCAAGCTGCCGGACAAGGCGATTGATCTGCTGGACGAAGCGGCTGCTAAGCTGCGGGTGGCGCTGTACTCGCTGCCGCCGCGCCTGAAGGAAATGCAGACGGTTTTGCAGCGGCTCACCGCCGACGAAGAAGCGGCGGGCATGGCGCGCGAGTACGAGCGCGCCGCCGAATACAAGATGCGCCGCTTGCAGCTTCAGGACGAGTTCGAGCACGCCAAGCTTCAGTGGCAGCAGGAAAACACCATTGACGAAGTGGTCAGCGCCGAGGACATCGCGGGCGTGGTCGCCCAATGGACCGGCATCCCGACCAATCAGGTGTTGGAGACCGAAAGCGAAAAGCTGCTGCGGATGGAAGACGCGCTTCACGAGCGGATCATCGGGCAGGAAGGCGCGGTCACGGCGATTTCGCACGCCATCCGCCGCGCGCGCAGCGGTCTGAAAGACCCACGCCGCCCGATTGGATCGTTCATCTTCCTCGGATCGAGCGGCGTCGGCAAGACTGAACTGGCGCGGGCGCTGGCGGAATTCCTGTTTGACGACGAAGACGCGATGGTTCGCATCGACATGAGCGAGTACCACGAGCAGCATACGGTCAGCCGACTGTTCGGCGCGCCGCCCGGCTACGTCGGCTACGAGGAAGGCGGTCAGCTCACCGAAGCGGTTCGCCGCCGCCCCTACCGCGTGATCCTGTTCGACGAGATCGAAAAGGCGCACCCGGACATCTGGAACGCGCTGCTGCAAATCCTCGAAGATGGTCGCCTGACCGATGGTCAGGGGCGCACGGTCGATTTTAGCAACTGCGTGATCATCATGACCAGCAATCTGGGCACTGAATTCGCCAAGAAGGGCGGCGCGCTCGGCTTCGTACAGGCAACCGATGAGCAGGCGATTGCCGATCACCAGAAGATCGAAAAGGCGATGCGCGAGACTTTCCGACCGGAGTTCCTGAACCGGATCGACGAGATCATCATCTTCGAGCCGCTGACGCTGCCGCAGGTCGAGCAGATCGTTGACCTGCAACTGCATGAGATCGCGGAGCGGCTGGCGGAGCGCGGACTCGCTATTCACCTGACCGAACCGGCTCGTCGCTGGCTGGCGCAGAAGGGTTGGGATCCGTCGTTCGGGGCACGTCCGCTGCGCCGGGCGCTTCAGCGCTACGTCGAGAACGAACTGAGCGCGCAGCTTTTGCGGGGCGGCTTCCGCAGCGGCGACCTGATCGTGATCGACGAGGTGAACGACGCGCTGGTGTTCGAGCGTCACGAGAACGCCAGCAGCGACTACCTGAACCTGCGACAGGATCAGGACAGCTACATTCAGTAAGTGAAGTGCTGAGCAATGAGTGCTGAGTAAAAGATAAAAGAGCGGCGGTCTCCATGATGGGGATCGCCGCTTTTGATTCAGTCTTGCTCCCAATCTTCGATTGATATGCCCTCAATTCGAGCGAATTCGCGGGTATTATGTGTAATCAAGGTTAGGTCATTTGCCAGCGCAATCGAGGCGATCATCAGATCATTGGCACCGATGGGCGTTCCGGCGCGCTGAAGGTCGGCACGAATACGCCCATAGATGACAGCGCATGGGTCGTCGAATGGCAGCGACTGAAAGCGCTCGACAAAAGCACCCTGTCTAAGCAGAGTCTTTTCGGGATTTTGACTTTTCATCGCGCCGAAGAACAATTCGGCTTTGACCACCGAGCAGAGCGCAACATCTTCTTCGGGCGTCTGCGCCAAATGCTGAGTGATAGTTTCAGAGCGCTGATTCAGATGACGAATACAGGTGTTGGTATCGAGCAGATATTTCATTCCAACGGCTCGCGGTCTTCGACCGGAAGCTGCGGCGGGCGCTCAATGGGATCGTCGGCGAGAATCCCTGCCGTATGATCGACAAATTCGTGCCAAGACATCCGCTTGAAGGCTTCGACCTCTAAGTCGTGGCGCATCGACGTGCTGAGGTGCTCCAGCAGGCGCGCTTTCTCTGCCAGCGGCAGTCGATCCGCTTTGCTGACAATCTCGTCATAGATAGTCATGACGCCTTCTCCTCGATCCACTCATCTGCAATTATAAGACCGTTCTATTCCACCCTGCTCGTGGTTGTCGGTCGCAGCGCCGCACCGAACAGCGGCAGCGTGAGCGCGAGGATCGCGCCGCAGGACGCGAGCGCAACCCGCAGCGAAACCAACTGCGCGAGCGCGCCGACCGGCGGACCGCCCACGATCTCGCCGAGCGCACCCACCTGCCCGGTGAGCGAAAACACGGTCGCGCGAATCTGCGGCTGCACGTTCTGGTTGATCCACGCCTTCATCAGCGGATCGCCTGACCAGCGCAGCGCCATGATCAGCCAGTAGGCGATCAGCGCCGCCGCGAAATGCCCGGTCAGGCTGAAGACCAAGATGCCGATGGGCTGCACAGCGTAAATCAGCAGCAGCGCGCGCACGGTGGACTGCTGGCGCGCCAGATCGACCCGCCGCCGGATAACTTCGCTCAACGCGAGGCTGAGCAAAGTCGCACCGAGGCTCATCACGCCGAACCAGACCACCGGGTCGAGCGAGCCGAGCGCGGGCAGCGTGAAGTCGTCGAGGACGTGCTTCTGCCACAGGTGATCGAAGCCCTCGCTCTGGAAGGCGGCGACGAAGGCGACCGCCACGATCACACCGAGCGCCGCCCGCTGGCGGATCAGCCGGATGCCCGCGCGCAGCGTGCCGATCAGCGAGCGCCACGTGGAGCGCTCGGCTTTGGGCGTGGGGTGAAAGCCGCGCTCCGGCATGAAGGCGATCAGGGTGAGCGCCAGCAGGAGGAACAGCCCGCCCGCCGCGACGAACGGCAGCCGCAGATCGGCGCTGGCGAGCGCGACGCTGAGGACGATGCCGACCATGCCCCCGACCTGTCTGACCTGCCCGGCGCGCACGAAAGCGCGTCCCGCATTCGCTTCGCCGATTTCGTCGGCGATCCACGCTTCGGTCGCGCCGCTCAGAAAAGTCGCCCCGATACCCGTGATGATTTCCTGAAGCAGAATCACCGCGATCAGCGGGAACAGCCCGGCGATCATCAGCCCGGCTCCGGTGAGGATCACGCCCAGAATCACCGAGAGGCGGCGGCTGTACAAGTCGGCGACCACGCCGGTTGGGATTTCGAACAGAAAGATAGTGGTTTCAAAGACCGTGCCCATCAGCACGATTTCGAAGGCGTTCAGCCCGACGGTTTGGGCGTAAAACACGACGTAAATGGTGCCGACCAACTGGAACAGCAGCGCAGAAGCGGCTTCCAGCAGTAGGTAGAGGGGCAGCGCCTCCCATTCATGCCTGAACATGGAGAATCCTTTGCGTCAAAGACGGCGATGCAGCGGCTCAGGCTGAGGGGTTCAGCCTGAAATCACGAAACCGGATCGTGCGGGACTATGTGCGCTGCGCGAGGAGTGGAAACCGTCCTTTCAAAGCAATCCGTTTGTATTATGCGCGACCGTGCCGATGGGTGTCAACGAGGAGACGAAGTCATCAACCGATGCGGCGGCTAGATGCATTTCGCTGGTTCTGGGGACGGTGGGTTTGTTCAAGAGCTTTATAAAGACTACAATATTAGAGTCAAAATATATTAGGGAGTATAAGCCAATAATGACCGCGCTTTCCATCGACATTATGGGGGGAGTAGGGCTGACTTGGTCGCTTTGGAAGCGGCTGATTACTGAGATTGAGGCGCTTGGCTTTGCCGGACTGTATTATGTCGGAGACGCGCCCCATCCATTGGGAGCCTACAACGATTCGCTGGAAATGATGGTCGCCCTGACCTATCTCGCCGATCATACCCGTCGGATGCAGATCGGCATGGTAGTCACGTTTATACCCGCCCACGATCCGGTGACGCTGGCGCGGCAGGCGGTGGCGCTGGACGATTTAAGCGGTGGTCGCTTTGTACTCGGCTTAGGCACGGGGGGCGGGTCGGCGCGCTTCGACCGTTTCGAGGAAGACCTTGACGTGATTACGCGGCTGCTGCGCAGCACCGACCCCGTGACCTTCGCGGGGAAGTTCTATCAGCTCGAGAACGCGATGGTGCTTCCCCATCCCCAGCGAGTCGGCAGCCCGGCGATCATGGTTGGCGGCACAGGACCCAAACGCATCCTGCCGATGGTCGCGCGTTATGGGGACGTATGGAACGCGCAGCTTCTTACACCAGAGCAGTATCACCAACGTTCCGCGCTGCTGGACAATTTGTTGAAGGCGGAGGGGCGGCAGCCCAAAGACGTGAAGCGTACCGTGAACCTGCGGGTGGCGTGCGGGCGCACCCCGGCAGAACTAGAACAGCGCGTGAGTTGGCTGCGCCACCAAGTTCCGATGTTTGCTGATCTGCCTCTGGAGACTTTCCTAGAGCTGCTGCGGACCCAGTTCGGCGGGCTGGTTGGCACGCCAGAGACCATCGTGGATCAGATACGAGCATTCACAGCAGCCGGTGCAGAGGAGATTATTCTGATCTGGTCGGCGATGGATGATCTGGATGGACTCCAACTCATCGCTGAAGAAGTCCTGCCCAATATCTAGCCGCTGATCCCTCAAGACATTCAAGCTACAACCGCCGCTGCGGATTCTCCATCACGCTCCCAATCCCCTCAGCCCAGTTAACGGGCAAGAGGGGATTGTTTTTGGAAGCGCTCTCTCACCTGCCCGCAGCAACCTGCGCGTAATAAGCGCCGCTGTCTTTCAGGTAGCGCTGCTGGGTCGCGTAATCGACGTAGTATAGCCCGAAGCGCTTGGTATAGCCCTCCGCCCACTCGAAATTGTCCAGCAGGCTCCACGCGAAATAGCCCTTGAGCGGCACGCCGTCGTCAACCGCCTGCTGCGCGGCTTCGATGTGCGAGCGGAAATAGGCGGTGCGGCGGTCGTCGTGAACCTTGCCGTCGGGAGTCAGCACGTCCTCGTAAGCCGCGCCGTTTTCGGTGACGTAGAGGGCGGGCGGGTGGTAATCGGCATCCAGGCGCTTGAGCAGAGTGTACAGCGCGCGCGGGTAGACTTCCCAATCCATCGCCGTGTATTCGCCTTCGGGATGCACGCCCGCGAAGGGCATTTCGGGGCTGCTGCCTGCCTCGATCACGGCGCGGGAATAGTAATTGATGCCCAGAAAATCCAGCGGCGCGGCGATGGTTTCGAGATCGCCGGGCTGGATGTTGGGCAAATTTTCGCCGTAGAACTGCATGAGGTCGGCAGGATACGCCCCCCGAAACAGCGGGTCGAGATACCAGCGGTTGAACCAACCGTCATAGTAGGCGGTGGCTTCGAGGTCGGCGGGCTTGCTGCTGGCGGGATCAGCCGGACTCAGGTTGAGGGTGATGCCGACTTGTCCGCCGCTTGAATTACGGCGCAGCAGCGGAACCGCCAGCCCGTGCGCGAGGTAGAGGTGATGGGTCGCGGTGAGCGCCTGCGCGGGCGTGGGGTTGATGATGCCGGGCGCGTGCGCGCCAAACATGTAGCCCAGCCACGCCACGCACCACGGCTCGTTGAAGGTGATCCAGTGTTTGACGCGGTCGCCAAAGGCGCGGCTGATGGTATCCGCGTAGGCGGCGAAGTCCTCGGCGATGCCGCGCCGCAGCCAGCCGCCCTCATCCTGAAGAGTCTGGGGCAAATCCCAGTGATAGAGGGTGACGAAGGGCGTAATGTCGTTGGCGAGCAGATCGTCAATCAGGCGGTTGTAGAAGTCCAGCCCGGCTTCGTTGATGGCGCCGCGCCCGGTCGGAAAAATGCGCGACCACGCAATCGAGAAGCGATAGGCGCTGACGTTCAACTGCTTCATCAACTGAATATCGCTGCGCCAGCGGTGATAGTGATCGTCGGCAACGTCGCCGGTGTCGCCGTTCTTGACTTTGCCGGGGGTGTGGGCAAAGGTATCCCAGATGGATACACCGCGCCCATCCTCGCTGACCGCGCCCTCGATCTGATAGGATGCGGTCGCCGTCCCCCAGACGAAACCTTCAGGAAATTGTGACATGCGTACTTCCCTTCTTGTAACACCGTGCTATGATCATTTGTAAACTCGTATTTTACACTTATCTGATGAGCACCTAATTTCCAATTCAGCCCACTCTCATAGGCTGTTTCTAGAATGCATAAGTGTATAGGAACCCTACCACTATACCCATCGTTTGAAGCGTGGGGGAGGAACGAAGCATGGCTAATTATGCTAAAAAGAGCGTGACAGTTGTCATCGTCCTATTGATCGCTGTCATGGCTTTCTACGTGGGCACGGCTGTGGTGCCGAGCACCGCGCAGCAGGCGGTGGTGTGGCCCGTGACGACGCCTCAGCCTGCCAATGCGGCGGACGCGGTTCTGCAAAGCGATCAGACCTACGCAGACATTTACAATACCGTCGGTCCGTCGGTCGTGTCGATCAACGTGATTCTGGACCCGTCCCAGAACAGCGCGTTCCAGCAGAGCGTTCCGGGTGGGAATTTCGGTCAGTCTCAGCTTGCGGCGGCGACCGGCACCGGCTTCGTCATCGACACGCAGGGGCACATCGTGACCAACAATCACGTGGTGCAGGGTGCAACTCAGATTGAAGTCAACTTCTTTGATGGCAGTATCTATCGCGGTCAGATCGTCGGCACTGACGCCAACTCCGATCTGGCGGTGATTCAGGTCAACCGCCCGGCGAGCGAACTGCATCCGGTCACTTTCGGCGATTCGGATCAGGCTTACGTCGGCGAGGGCGTGGCAGCGATGGGCAGCCCGTTCAACCAGCCGTGGACGCTGACGACGGGTGTGGTGAGCGCGCTCAACCGTGACATTCAAGGGCTGAGCCAGTTCCAGATCGGCGCGGTCATCCAGACCGATGCGGCGATCAACCCCGGCAACAGCGGTGGACCGCTGATCAACCTGCACGGTCAGGTCATCGGCGTGAACGCGCAGATTTCGACCAATTCGGGCACCGGCTCCGGCGTCGGCTACGCCATTCCCAGCAATTTGGTGCAGCGTGTGGCGCAGGCGTTGATCCAGAACGGTCAGGTGAGCTACAGCTATCTGGGTATCTCCGGCACCGACATGAGCCTTGACGTGATCGAGGCGATGAACCTGCCGAACAATGCGCGCGGCGTGGTGGTCGAGACGGTCGAGCCGAACGGGCCTGCGGACAAGGCGGGGCTGCAAAGCGCGGGCAACCTCAAGTCCGTTAATGGTCTGCACGTCCCGACTTCGGCGGACATCATCACCGAGGTCAACGGCACGCCGATCACCAGCATGGAAGGGCTGATCGCCTACCTGAGCAGCGAAACCAAGCCGGGTGATACGGTCACGCTGACGGTGGTGCGCGATGGCACGCAGCAGCTCAGCCTGCCTGTGACCCTGACCGCGCGCCCGGCGTCGGTCGCCAGCTAATTCACAGCACAGTCGTCGCAAAGCAAGTCCAGCGGGGGGCACATGCCCCCCGTTTGCATTTCAGGACGCGGCGGCGGCTTCCCATTCGCGGGCGAGCAGCCCGTAGATCAGCATGTCGTAGCGCTGACCGTCGCGCAGCAGGAACTCGCGGAACGCCCCTTCTCGCTGAAAGCCGAGCTTCTCGTACAGCCAAATCGCAGGCT
This sequence comes from uncultured Chloroflexia bacterium, assembly GCA_963814185.1. Lineage (GTDB taxonomy): Bacteria > Chloroflexota > Anaerolineae > Aggregatilineales > Phototrophicaceae > Flexifilum. The sequence continues at coordinate 270,969 of CAWFCF010000012.1, forward strand.
GGTTGTAGCCGAACACGGTCAGTTGAAGCCGGTGCAGGTTCAACTCGTGGAAGGCGAAGCGCAGCATGAGCTGCATGGCTTCGGAGCCGTAGCCCTTGCGGCGGTGATCGGTGCTGCCGATGCCAATCGTCAGCCAGCCACAGCGATGCGCCCATTGAATCCCGTCAATGTCGATGTAGCCGATCAGGTCGTCGCTGTAGAGCAGGCGAATAGCGAAGGCAAACAAATCCTTGTCCCGGTCGAGGTCTTGCAGCCACTTCGAGAGCGCGCTGTCGGTTTTGGGATAGGCGGGATTCGCGTCGAACAGGCGGGCAAATTCGCCATCCTCATACCAGCGCACCATCGTCTGCGCGTCGTCGGGGCGCAAGGCGGTCAGACGCACATGCTCGCCGTAAAACAAATTCGCGGAGTTCATCGATGTCGTCCTTTTGCGATCCGCCGCGCCAGCCCCAGAGCGGCGAGCATCACGAGATATGCGACCAGCAGCAGCGGCGGCGGCGACTTCAGCGCCGCGATCAGCGCCGCCTTTACATCGAACTGGCAGTCCGCCGCCGGATCGTCGGTCGCGGTGATCAGGGCGAGCGGATCGCCATTGGCGGCGTCCAGATAGATGACGGCGGCTTGGGCAGGCGAGTCGTCGCTCAGCTTGACCGTGACCACGTAGAGCGCGCGGCGCGATTCGCCGGGCAGCGCCGCCTGCACCGCCAGCGGATCGCTCAGCGCGAGGGCGGGCGCGTCATAGTATTGTGCGGCGACCTGCGCCGCATCGGTTTTCGCCGCCGCGCTCCCAATTCCGCCTGCGGCGTCGCGCGTCCCGCCGTAGAGCGCCAGCAACTCGACCGCCGCGCAGACACCGGGCGTATCCGCCGCGAACCAGTCTGCGCCGGGCGCCGTCCAGCGGGGAAGCTGCGCGATCACCAGCCAAACCATCAGCGCCAGCGGCGGCAGAGCGAGGAGCAGGCGCTTTACTCGAACGCTTCGCCGGGGAAGGTCCACGCTAGCGCCTCCGGCAGCACGCTGCGGAAGCCGACCAGTCCATGCCCGCTGCCGGTCTCGACGAACTGGTACTCGACCGACTCGAAGCCTTCGAGGATGGTTCGCAGCGCGTGCGCGGGACTGTGAAAACGCCCCTTCGCCTCGTAGCGCCCGACCGACTGGAAAATCCGCTTGGGCAGCACGTCGGCGGCGGCGAAGCGCTGGTTGTATTGGCGCAGCTCGTCCTGAAACTGCCCCTTGCCCAGCGGCGGCGAGATCAGCATCAGGCGGGAGAACACCGCCGGATTGCGGAGCGCGGCGTGCGCTGCCGCAATCGCGCCGACCGCCACACCGCCGACCGCGACTCGATTCGGAGTCGATGCGGTAATGGGTCTGCACGAACGGCATCAACTCGGAGAGGATGAAGGTGTAATAGCGGTCGTTGTTGATGTACTCCTGATTGCGCTCGTCCTGATTCCCGCTCTGCATCATGGCGATCACAGCCGGGAGCATCCGGCGGTGCTTGATCAGCGCGTCGGCGACGTAGGGAAGCTGAAGCGGGCCCACCGCCCACTGCCCATCCTGCACGATCAACAGCGGGTATGCCATCCCGGAGCCGTCGTAGCCGGGCGGCGTATAGACCCACAGCTTGCGCCCGTGATAGTTCATCGCGTCGCTGTCCACCAGATGCTCGTAGACCCGACCGCGCGGGACAGCGCGCAGGACTGACCAGTTGGGGAAGGGGCGCGCGCCGTTCATACGCAGCACCGAGACGTTCATGGGCATGGTGTCCATGTGCAGCGGATTGAGCGGATCGGGCTGCCAGTGGGCGGAGACGCGCTCGACGATGTTCTTCTCCTGCGCCAGCGGCGTCATGGGATCATCGACCGCCAGCATGTAGTCAAGCAGGTCATCGGTCTGGAAGGAATGGGTCACGTACCAGAGGGTGGTGCCCTCAACCTGCTGCATAGGCGCGAACGGCGGATCGTGCGGGATGGTATCGAGGTTCAGGGCGACGCTGTGGGCGCCCTCGCGCGTGTAGACGAAAGTCGCCTGCGACGATTCCACCCAGGGCCAGTCCGGTCGCTCTTGAAGGAGTTGATCGACCAGCGCTTGACGGTCGCTATCGCTTGCAGCGATTTCGTCCAAAAAGGCACTAAAAGAAGACCATCTGGGCATGGAAAGCGCTCCTCGATATGACAAATCTTAACCGATTTTAGCACCGGCTTGACACACGCGCACGCTTACCCACTGATTCGCCGCCGAGTCACGAAGCTGTGGTAAAATTTGCGCCGATGATGAAACGATCCAAAACCCCGCTGATCCTACTTGGCTGCTGGTTTTTGCTGGTGCTGCTGGCGTGCAATCTCACCGGAGCGCCGGAACCACCTACGATTGTTCCGCACGCCAGCGCCACCCCCCCGCCAACCATTGGCTATGCCACGCTGTCCCCGGATCAATATCCGCAGGAAGCGACCCAGCTTTCGCCAATTTCCGCTCCGCCGGATGCGACCCTGCTCAACCTGATGAATCAGGTGGATGCGGATCGGTTGTTCGAGACGGTTTCGACGCTGGTCAACATGCGGACGCGGCGGGTCAATTCGCCCGCTTCGCCGACAACCGGAATCGATGCGGCGGCGAATTGGGTACTCCAGCAGTTCAATAGCATCCGTGATCAATCCTACCAAAACAGCTTCTCGGTGCTGACGCAGGATTTCACGATCAACTGGGACAACATGGAAAGCACGGGCAAGAATATCATCGGGATTCTGTCGGGGACGGACATCGGCGGCGGGGTTTACGTGCTGGGCGCACACTACGATAGCATCAATTACAACTTCAACGACCCGAACGGCTTGGCGCCGGGCGCGGACGACAATGCCACCGGAATGGCGGCGCTGCTGGAAATCGCGCGGATCATGAGCCAGCACCGTCACCGGGCGACCATCCTGTTCGTGGCGTTCTCGGCGGAAGAAATTCAACGCATGGGCAGCAAGTCGTTCGTCGCCGACTATTTGCAAGCCAACAACATCAACGTCACGGCGATGCTCAACATGGACATCATCGGCAGCAGCACGGGTCCCGACGGATCGGTCGACGCCAAAGACCTGCGGCTGTACTCGGCAGACCCGAACGGATCGCCGTCACGCCAGCTTGCGCGGGCGCTCAATTTGATCGGCACGCGGATGTACCCGCAGATGAAGATCATTGTGCAGAATTCAGTAGATCGACCGGGACGCTACAGCGATCACATGTCGTTCAGCGACGCGGGTTTTCCGGCGGTGCGGTTTGTCGAGTCCGACGAGGAGATCGACCGCGAACACAGCGAGCGCGACGTGATCGACGACGTGCAGGCGGGCTATCTGGTCAACGCGACCCAGACTATCCTCGCCTGCATGACCGCGCTGGCGGACGGGCCCCGCCCGCCGCAGAACATCAGCCTGCGCGCCAACCCGGACGGCACGCGCACGCTGGTGTGGGATCCGTCGCCGGGGGCGGTGGCGTACATCGTAGCGCTGCGCAACCCGGACGGGCTGATCTACAGCGACTATTTTCAACTGAGCGAGACCAGCGAGACGTGGGAAGGCTTCACGGCGGATCGCTATACTTCGCTGGCGATCTCGGCGGTAGATTCCAGCGGCTTGATGGGTCCGCTGTCCATCGAATACGCGATAGGCAACTAACACATGGTAGAATACGATGGACGATCCCTTCACCGAAGCGCAAAAAAACAAGGGCAAGCATCACGGCTTTTACCTGCGTTATCAGAATGAACCCACGAGTTTTATCCGGCGGGGGATTCGGTCACTGGATCAGCAGATCGCGCGGCATGAGGAAAAGCTCCGCGAGCAGAATTCGCTGCTCCGGCAACATTGGCAAGATGAACTGGCGAATTTTCGGGAACAAAAAGCGATCTTGGAGCGGATTTTGGAGCAGCGACATGAGCGCGGCGATTGAGCAGATTCAATTAACTGCCATCCAGCGGTTCTCACACAGCGTCGAAGTTTTCTGTGGGTTGATGGAAAACCAGACGGTTTTGACCGATGGCGTTTTTGTGCAGCGCTGCGCTTCAGCGCTGGCGAGTCTGTATGCGGACGTGCTTGAACTCCCCGATCTCTTCGATGAAACCTGCGTAGAGACGCAGTACCGCCCCTTTCAGGCTCCTCAGGTTTACGGGGAAGTCCGCGACCGTTTGCAGCGGTTGACTGCCTATTCAGCCTATTTTGATCCCTATGATCCAGACAGCGGCACCTGCCACACGCTGGACGACGATCTCGGCGACATTTACGTTGACCTGCGTCCGGCTCTGGAAACTTATCTGCAAGGGACGAACTGCGCCATGGTCGAGGCGGTGTTTCACTGGAAGTTCCAGTTTTCCACGCATTGGGGGCATCACCTTGTCAGCGCGCTGACCGCGCTGCATCAAATCATGGCGGAAAATCTGCTGGCAAGCGATGAGCGACCCGATTGAACCGATCCCGCCGGAGCAGGCGCGGGAAATCCTCGAACAGGCGATCCGCGAGCGGCTGGGCGACGATTGGCGCGACGAGGATAGCGGCTGGCAGATGGTCACCGGGCACGATTACATGGCGCGGCTGACGCGCGGGCGGGTCAACCTCGATTTCTACGTCGATCTGCTGGGCAAGGTCAGCGTGACCGAAAAGGAGATCAACCCGGCGCAGGACAGCGGTCGGCTGCTGGCGTGGACGCTGATTTTGCTGTCGCTGGCAATCGCGTTCCTGATCGCGCGGATCGTCGGATGGCTGTGACGTGATTGGGGCGATCCGACGTAGGGGCACGGCGCGCCATGCCCCTACAATCTGGTTGATCGGCGTGATCGTGATTATTACGCTGATGGCGCTGCCGACCATCACCTACCCGCTGGGGCGAGATCAGGGCGAGTTTGCGACCATCGGGCGCGGCATCCTCGACGGGCGCATCCCCTACGTCGATCTGTGGAATCCCAAGCCGCCCGCCGTTTTCTACGTGTACGCGGCAGCGATCAAGCTGTTGGGGCGCACCAGCGAAGCCATCCGCGCCATCGACCTGCTGCTGTTCCCGCCGACTGCGCTGGCGCTCTACTGGATCGGGCGGCGGCTGGCGAACGCGCGGGTCGGCATCTGGGCGGCGCTGCTCTACGGCGTGTTCTACTTCACCGAAACCTTCTGGACGCTCACCCAAAACGACGGCATCGTGCTGCTGCCGATGACGCTGGCGGCTGCCTGCGCGATTCAGGCGGCGGATCTGGAGCGGCGATCCGCGCTGTGGGCGTTCGCGGCGGGCGGGCTGAGCGCCTACGTGATCTGGTTCAAGTACCCGTTTGCGATTTTCGTGGGCGCGGTGGTATTCGCGTACATCTGGGTAGGGGCACGGCGCGCCGTGCCCCTACCCAGGCGCGATGGAATCGCGTTTGTCGGCGGGGGGCTGCTGATCGGCTTGGGCGGCATCGCCTGCTTGATGGCGATGGGCGCGTGGGATACGCTGGTGCAAAGCGCGCTGCTGACTGCGCATTACACGGCGCAGGGGATCGGCGATTTCGCGGGCGCGATGGCGACGGCGCTCGGCTTTCGCGGACAGCAGTGGGGCTTGCTGGCAATTCTGGCGCTGATCGGGGTGATCGCCGGGCTGCGACGCTTCAGCCGATCCTCGCTGTGGTGGATCGCGGCGGTGTGGCTGATCGCGGGGACGGCGGTCATGCTGGTGCAGTTGAAGTTCTACGATTATCACTGGCTGCCGATGCTCCCACCGCTGGCGCTGATCGCCGCGGCGGGGATTGAGACGGTGGTTGAGGTTATCTCGCGCAAATTCATCCCCCAACCCCCTCTCCCTATGGAGAGGGGGAGGCAACCGAAGGTTGCACGGGGTGAGGTTGTACGGGGCATTATTGCCTTCGCGCTGCTGGCGGCGATGGCGGCGGTGATCGGGTCGCGGACGCTGCCCTACCTGACCGGGCAGGAAGATCAGGTGGCGTACTATCACCAGTTTCAGGCGGGCGAGTTCGTCGCCGACGAATCGCTGGAAGTGGCGAACTTTCTGCGCCAGCGAGTGCTGCCGGGCGATTCACTGTTCATCTGGGGCTTCCGCCCGGAAGTCTACTACCTCAGCCAACTCAACCCGGCGGTGCGCTTCATCTTCCAGTTCCCGCTGGTGGCGGACTGGTATCCGGTCGAGTGGCGGCAGCAGACCGTCGATGTGCTGTGGGCAGCGTTGCCGCCTTACGTGCTGGTCTTGCAGGTGGATTACATGCCGTGGGTCACGGGGAGCGACCAAGACTCGAATACGCTACTTCAAGGGTATACAGAACTGAATAATTGGCTAGAATACAATTACGTGCCTGATTCGCAGATTGGCAACTTTTTGATATGGCGACGAATATCCAGACCCAAGTAAGCATCCGAAGCGCGGTGGCAGCGGACATCCCGGCTATCGCCGACCTGATCAAGCCCTACGTGGACGAGGGAATCCTGTTGGAACGCACCTACGACGAATTCGGCGAGCTGCTGCCGAATTTCTTCGTGGCGGTGGACGAGGACGACGCGATTGTGGGCTGCGCCGCGCTCGAAATTTACTCGCGCAAGCTCGCCGAGATTCGCAGCCTCGCCGTCTCCCCGACGGTGCAGGGGCAGGGAGTCGGGCGCAAGCTGGTGGAAGCCTGCGTCGAGCGGGCGCGCGAGCACAACGTCCTCGAAATCATGGCAATCACCGCCTCGGACGCCTTCTTCCAGTCCTGCGGCTTCGACTACACGCTCCCCAGCCTCAAGCGAGCGGTGTTCCTCCAAACCCGCGAGCGGCTGTAGCACTTCTAGCTTGCGACTTATCTGGGTTTCAAGTTCGCGCGCACAATGTCGTAGTACGGCCATTGTGGGAAATTGAGATAGGAATTGATGTAATAGGGTATGCCGTCGCGGAGTGCGAGGGTGGTTGCCATACCTGTCGTACCAAGAGCCGCCTTGACCGTCGCGGTTGCCCAATCGTCACTGCTTGACAGCGCTAAAATCGACTGACCGCCATTATCAAAATAGGCGACGGTGTACAGAAGACCATCTGCCCCAATGACCATGCCATCCGCGCCAAACGGTTGAGGAAGGTTGACCTCGGTCATCTGCGATGGATCATTCAAGGGCACTTTGTAAATCTTGCCATCGCCAAACTGGGCGACCAGCAGATAACCCGCAGGAACATAGTCAATGCCGTTTAAGCCGATTTCTGCATTGCTAAAGCGGTCATCCCGCAGGAAAACTTGCCCATTACCATCCGCATCGACCTTGTAAATCACAGGAGCCAATGAGTCGGTGACGTAAGCGTTGCCATCGGCATCAACGGCAACATCGTTGGCGAAATGGCGGGGGTCTGGTGTCAACGCGCCCAGATCAACGTAAAACTCCCGATTACGGCTGTCGAGATCATAAGCGGCGAGCACGGCTTTGCCCTTTGCAGTCGAACTCGCTAGCACCTCGTTGTCGCCGCCACTATCGACGACCAGCAAACGGTTACGTGCGGTGTCGATTTGGATACCAGCCGTCGCGTCAAGGTCTTGGTCGTCGATGAATACGCTGGCTGTGCCGTCGTCAGCGACTTGGCGGATTTTCCCATCTGCGAGTGAGCCGATCAAGAAGCGCTGATGCGCGGCGTCGTACTCGACACCTTCAGGTTCGATACTGGACAAATGAATGGTGATCTTCGAAGGCGCAGCCTCTGTGGCTTCAGGTGTACTAGCTTGAGCAAGCAGCGGCGCAGCAGTCAGCAAGCACAAACAAACCAGCGGCAACCAACATCGGGATTTCATTATGGTTGAACCCTCGATAGCTATAGGTAACCATTTATATATTACCACGAATTAATAAAGGGCGGTAAGTCAATTCTCACTGCCGCCTGTTGCGGCTGTTTGGTTATGTGTCGCTGCCCGACCGATTAATCACCGTGAAGGAGAAGGGGCTTCAGCCCGCTTCCAGATCGGCGCGGACGATCTGGTACTGCTGCGCGTCGGGATCGCTGGTATAGGCGTCGATGTAATAGGGCACGCCGTCCTTGAGCGCCAGCGTGGTCGCGCCGCCGTCGGTGTTCACGCCCGCGTCGATCTGGGCGGTCGCCCAGCCGTCGCCGCTGGTCACGGCGACCACCTGCTGCGACATAGTGCCATCCTCCGCCGTGAAATTGGCAACCGCGTAGAGCGTGCCGTCACGCGCAAGCACGATCCCGTCCGCGCCGAACGGCTGACTGAGTTCGACTTCGGTCATGGTGGCGGGGTCGTCCAGCGGAATTTTGTAGAGCTTGCTATCCCCCATCACCGCCGCCAGCAGATACCCATCCGGGCTGTAGTCGATGCCGTTCAAGCCAAGCGGCGAGACCGCGAAGCGATCATCCCGCAGAAACACCGAGGCGTTGCCTTCCAGATCGACCTTGTAGATCACGGGCGTGAAGGAATTGGTCACGTAGGCGTTGCCGTCGCTGTCCACCGCGACATCGTTGGCGAAGTTCCTGCCGTCGGAGGCGACGGCGGCGAGATCGACGTAAAACAGCGGATCGCCCGTGTCGAGATCGTAGCTTGCCAGCCCGGCGATGCCCGACGCCGACGGATCGGAGAACACCGACAGGTCGCCGTTGGCGACCAGCAGGCGGCTGCGCTTGCGGTCGATCTGAAGCCCCACCGACGAGATCAGGTTGTGATCTTCCAGAATCGGCGTGACGATTCCATCGGCGGTGAGTTCGCGGATGGTGCCCTGAGTCAGCGAGCCGAACAGGAAGCGCTCGGCAACGCCGTCGTATTCGACGCCTTCGGGCATGATGCCGGGCACGTCGATCACCAACTGCTCGACTGCCGCCGGAGTCGCTTCGGGGGTGGCATCCTGCGCATATACCGGGACGACGAAGGTCAAGAGCGCGAGGCAGGTCCAAATGCGTCGGTTCAGCTTCATCGTTTACCGTCCTTTCCTGTACCAGCGGAAACGCCGGTCGAATCCACGCGCGATTCTACCCGGTGGTGTCCCTGTATGATAGCAGGAATGGTTCGGATTGGCTTGGCGTCTACAACAGGCGGCGCGGGCGAATGTGGCTGAAATAGACCGCCGCGCCCAGCATCAGCACCGCGATCACCGCCCAGAGGATCGCCCAGATCACCGGGGGGACGATGGGCGCGACCGCCGCCGAGAACGCCGCCGCGTCGTTGCGGACGCCGCCCATCGACGCGCCGCTGTGGGTGATCACGTTGACCAGATCGAGCACGGCGTTCAGCCCGGTGAGCATCGCCAGCACGTCCAGCACCAGCAGATTCACGCTGCGGTCGGCGAAGCGCCACAGCAGCGCCAGCACCAGCGCCATCCCCAAACCGACCAGCCACGCGGTCGAGAGCGCCTGCGTGTACAGCAGCGTGATCGCCGCGACCAGAACCGCCAGCACCAGCGAAATGGTGCGCGGAAACGGCACCGTGTTGACGGCGTAAAACAGAACCGCGCCGAACAGCGCCGCGCCTAAATAGCCCGCCGGAAGGATCAGCAGCGGGCTGCCGCCCGTCGTCAGGGCGACGCCCGCGCCGTTGGAATAGACCGTGAAATTGACGAAATGCCCGCCGCTGACGATGGCTGCCAGCCCATGCCCGGATTCGTGGACGAAGGTGACGAACAGGCGGATCGGGTAGAGGATGAAGCCCAGTTGGGGCAGATTCCAGAGTACCAGAACGATCACGAAGGCGACTGCGGCAATGGTCAGGGCGCGCTGGCGAAAGAGTGCAAGATGGGTGAGCATGAGACAGCCTCAGTATGTTAAAATGGCTCGGAGGCGCGATGCAGCGTCTCTACACATGACTCTATACGCAAGTGCAAAGTAGAAAGTTAAAGATTAAAAGAGCATTTGCTCGTCCACTTTAAACTTTTAACTTGTCACTTGTAACTTCAGGAGGCGTTTCGTGGAAAAACACGCAGAGGAGCGGCTTCGCTTCGGCACGGTGGGATCGCCGCAGACGACGCCCACCAGCGGCACGCCCGCCGCCATCCGGCACATCCGCGAACTGGGGCTGGAGCATCTGGAAATCGCGTGGGTGCAGAGCGTGCGGGTCAGCCCGGAAACCTGCGCGCTGATCAAGGCGACGGGTGAGGAATGCGGAATTAGCCTGAGCATCCACGCGCCCTATTTCATCAACCTGAACAGCCTGACGGCGGAATTGATGGAAAAAAGCGACGCCCGGCTGCTGGCGGCGGCGCGTGCGGGCTGCCTCGCCGGGGCAAAGGACATCATCTTTCATCCGGGCAGCTATCACGAGCAGCCGCCGGAGCAGGTCTACGAGCGAGTCAAGCAGAAGCTGATCGAGATCACCGGGATTTTGCGAGAGGAAGGCGTCAACGTCACCCTGCGCCCAGAGACGATGGGCAAATCCGCCATGTTCGGCACGCTGGACGAGGTGGTGCAGCTCAGCAAGGAAGTGCCCGGCGTGATGCCCTGCATCGACTGGGCGCACCTGCACGCCCGCGCGGGCGACGGATCGTTCAACAGCTACGCCGAGTTCGCGGACGCGCTCACCCGCGTCAAAGCCGGGCTGGGCGACGAGGGCATGGGCAAGCTGCATTTCCACCTCAGCGGCATCGCCTACACCAAGAAGGGCGAGAAAGAACACGTCCCGCTCAACGAGGCGGATTTGCACTACCGGGAACTGCTGCAAGCCTTCGTCGACTTCAGCGTCGGCGGGACGGCGGCGGTCGAAGCGCCGATCCCGTTCCACGCCGCCGACGCGCTCACCTTTCAGGCGACTTATCGGCGGCTGATCGATCTGAAATATCCAGCGAAGCAGGTCGCGGACTGAAAGACCGTTGAAAGTTTAAAGTAGAAAGTTTAAAGTGTGCTGCAATACGCCACTTTTAACTTGTCCCTTTCAACTTTTGACAGGATTGGCTTATGCCCCTCGACATTCGCGCGTTTATCTTCGACCTCGACGGCGTGATCACCGACACCGCCGAGTTTCATTTTCGCTCGTGGAAGCGGCTCGCCGACGAAGAAGGCATCCCCTTCACGCGAGAGGACAACGAGGCGCTGCGCGGCGTCTCGCGGCGCGAGAGCCTAAAGCGGATGCTCAAGGGTCGCCCGATTGACGAGGCGACCGCTCAGGCGTGGATGGAGCGCAAGAACGACTACTACGTCGCCTCGCTGAGCGCGTCTCACGCCCGCCGACGTGCTGCCGGGCGCGCTGAATCTGCTGGACGAGGCGCACGCGCTGGGCGTGAGGACGGCGATTGCCTCTGCCAGCAAGAACGCGCACATAGTGCTGGATCGGCTGGAAATCGGCTTTAAGTTCGACGCGGTGGGCGACGGCTACAGCGTGATCAACACCAAGCCCGCGCCCGATCTGTTCATCTGGACGGCGGGGCGGCTGGACGTTTCGCCCACCCAGTCGGTGATCTTCGAGGACGCCGAAGCCGGGATCGCGGCGGCGCTGGCGGGCGGATTCTGGGCGGTGGGCATCGGCTCAGCCGACGTGAGCAAGGCGCACGTTTTGCTGCCCGATCTGGCGGACGCGCACGCGGCGGCGATTATCGAGGCGCTCGCCCGCACGACTCCCGCGTGACCAAGCGGGGCGGCAGCAAAAGCTGACGCTGCGGCGGCTCCCCGCCTTTGAGCAGGTCGCCCAGCATGGCGATCAAGGTCTGCCCGATGGCTTCAATCGGCTGGCGGAGGGTGGTCAGCGCCGGGCGAAGGTACTGGGTCATGGGCGCGTCGTCGAAGCCGATCACCGACAAATCCCGCCCGACCATTAGCCCGCGCCGCTCGGCTTGGTTCATCACGCCGATGGCGACCAGATCGCTGATAGCGACGACGGCAGTCGGCGGCACGGGCAGATCGAGCCACGCCGCCAGCGCATCGCGCCCGGCTTGCTCGCTGTTCTCGCCGCGAATCAGGTAGGCAGGATTCGGCTTGATTCCGGCGCGGCGCAGTCCCGCGAGATACCCGGCGGCACGGTAGCTCCCGGTGAGCGAGTCGCCGCCCCACGCCGCCATCGCAATCCGCGTGTGCCCCAGACTGGCTAAGTAATCCACCGCCGCGCCGATCCCGGCTTCGCCGTCGGTATCCACCCACCGGAAATCCCAATCGGCATTGGCGCGCCCGAAGCTCACGAACGGGAACTGCTGGTCGATCAGGAAGCGGACGCGCGGGTCGTCGCGGATGGTGCTGCCGATCACGAAAGCATCGACCCGCCCGGTGCGGATCAGTTCGTCGTAGACCGGGAGTGGATCGTCGGGCGGATAGGTGAAGGTCAGGATGTGATAGCCGCTGGCTTCGGCGGCGCGCGCCAATGCATAGGTGAAACGATCCAGCACGGCGTTGACCTGCTGAGGCGAGGCTTCGTGCCACGCATACCCGATCAGGCGGCTCTGGCTGGAGCGGAGATTGCGCGCGGTGACGTTGGGGCGGTAGCCGATCTTGTGGGCGGCGCTCCACACCCGGCGGCGGGTGTCCTCGCTGATGGCGTCGGTCTTGTTGTTGAGGACGTAGGACACGGTGGCAATCGAGACGCCCGCCTCGCGCGCCACGTCTTTAATGGTGGGCATAGATGTCCCCTGCGGCATATCGGATGCGATGTGTAGGGGCGAGGCACGCCTCGCCTCTACGGGTGATCATCGCGTCTTTAGGGTTCAATTCGGGTTGGTCACCGTGAAATCGTGACGCGCGCCGTTGTGGTAGACGCTGAACTCGACCTTGCGCCAGTGATCGGGCAGGTGCGGGTCGAGCGCGAGATCGCCGTCGTCGGTAAGATGCAAGCCGCAGAAACCCAGCACCACCGCCTGCCAGACGCCGCCGCAGGCTGCCGCGTGAATACCGTCGCGGACGTTGCCCTTGTTGTCGTCCAGATCGATGTGGGCGGCGTGATGGAACATCTCATATGCCACCTCCATCAAGCCCAGCCGCGCCGCGACCCACGCATGAACCGCCGGGCTGAGCGACGAGCCGTGATCGCAGCGGGGATAGTAGGTGTTCCAGTTATTCCGCTTCACCTGCGCGATCTCGGTTTGGGTGGGCGCGTCGAACTGGTCGCCCAGCAGCGCCATCAGCATCACCACATCCGCCTGCTTGATCACCTGCGTCTGGATGGTGCGCTTGTGCCCCAGAATCGCCTGCACGCTGGTCACGCGCGGGTGATAGTCCGGCACCGGGATGTACTCCATGTCGAAGAAGCCGGGGAACTCAACGTGAATCTGCTGCTCGGCATCAAACGGGATGAACATGCGGGCGATCACGTCGCGCCAGTGATCGAGGCGCTGGGGCGAAAGGTCGAGCGACCGAGTCAGGCGGGCGGCGTCGGCGGGGGCTTCGCGCTTCAGCCAATCGAGCAGATCGAGCGCGGTTTGTAGATGCCAAATCACCATGCGGTTGACGAACACGCTGTTGTCGATGTTCTCGTGATACTCGTCGGGTCCGATCTGCTGCGAGATTTCGTACCGCCCGTTCTTGCTCTCGACCCGGCTGCCCCAGAACACCGCCGTGTCGAGGATGATCTCCGCGCCGTACTGCTTCAGGAACTCGTCGTCGCCCGTCCAGCGCCAGTACTGGCGAATAGCGTAGGCGATGTCGGTCGAAATGTGCTGCTCGCTGTCGCCGGTCCAGATGCGAATCTTGGTGCCGTCCGGCTGCGGGTCTGACCACTGGGGCGTAGTTTCCTCGCCGGTGTCGGTGCTTTCCCACGGATACATCGCGCCTTCGTAGCCGTTGGCTTGCGCCTTGTGACGCGCGCCGGGCAGATGGTGGTAGCGGTACATCAGCAGATTGCGCGCCAGTTGGGGCTGGCTGAAAGTCAGCGGCGGGAGCAGGAACAGTTCGGTATCCCAGAACACGTGCCCCTTGTAGCCGAAGCCGGAGAGGGTTTTCGCGCCCACGCTCACGGTATCGTCGTGGCGCGGCGCGGCGATCAGGATGTGGTAGGTGGTGAAGCGCACGGCAAGCTGGCAGTCGTCGTCGCCCTCAATGCGGAGGTCGCTGGTTTCCCAATACTTCGCCCATTCGTCCTCGTGCGCCTTGAGCAGCGCGTCATAGCCGAAGCGCACCGCCTCGCTCACCTTGCGCTGCGCCGAGTTCGAGCGGCGCGTCATCGTCGCGGCTGGTGTAGACGGCGGTGAACTTGTCGAAGCTGGCGGTTTGCTCCGGCTGGAGCGTGAACTCCTGCGTGGCGGTGATCAACTGCGCGGCTTCGACCCGCGAGTCGACCTTCAGCGGCGTGATCAACTGCGACGCCATGCCCAGCACGTAGCCAGACTGCTGGGTGGTGACTTGCAGCCCGATCTGGTTGCTGTCAGCGTGGGTGATCCGATCCGGCAGCCAGTGGCGCGCGCCCGCGTTGGTCACGCCGCCGTCGATGGCGCTCTCGACCCGAAGGGTGGGCGTCCCTTCCACGCCGACGATCTGGACACGCTGCACCATCACGTGCGGGTCGTGCAGGCTGGCGAAGCGCTCAAACACTACTCGCACAATCGCCCCGGAACCGGCGCGGAACAACACTTCGCGGGTCAGCACCGCGCGATGCAGATCGAGCGTGCGCTCATAGCCGAGCGCGAAGCCTTCTGGCGCATCCATCAGCCCGGTGTTCATGGTCGCCAGTTGGAGCGGCGTGCCGTCTATCGTGACGCGGATCGGCAGCCAGTTGGGGGCGTTGACCAGCTCCGGCACCAGCGCGCCGGGCGCGTGATCGTAGATGCCGTGAACCATCGTGGTCGGGGTATCGCCGGGATAGCCTTCTTCAAACGCGCCCCGCGTGCTCAGGTAGCCGTTGCCGATGGTGAACAGGGTTTCGGAATGCAAAAGCTCGTCGGGGCGAAAGTTTAGCTCGCGTAACTGCCACAAGCGATTTTGCACAAGCTACTCCTTTAGCGAAGATCGACTTAAACGTTTAACTTCTTATGCAGGAGAAATTAGATCGTCTCGGTCACGGTGTCAAGATCAATTCTGCCTAATCCTGCCGCGCCAAGGGAGTGGTGAACATCGAGGACATGCTCTTGTAGGGGCACGGCGATGCCGTGCCCTATGTACCCCCGGAAATCACCGCTCCCCGCGCCAAATCCCCCTTGTCAACGAGGGGCAAAATCGGTATACTATAGACAGTTGCGGGTGTAATTCAGTGGTAGAATGCTTCCTTGCCAAGGAAGATGTCGGGAGTTCGAATCTCCTCGCCCGCTCACGAAAACGCCAGTCGTCGGACTGGCGTTTTCGTTTTTAGGGCGGGACAAGAGGGCACGATATATCCTGCCCCTACGGGTGATCGGTCTTGCGTTTCTTGCGGATTTCCTGCTCCCACGGCTTTTTGGCGGTTCCGCTGTAGCCGATCTCGCGCAGGCGCTCCAGCTCAAGTTGCTCCAGCCGCTCCGCCTGCTGCTCGTAGTCGCCGGGCGGGATGCAGTGATCCACGCCGAGCGGGTCGCGGTAAACGTAGCCGATCCCGCCGCACCAGCGGCACTCGATCTCGCCTTCCTCGTCGTCATCCAGCCATCCGTAGCCATCACAGGCGGCGCAGCGAACAATCTCCATAGCGATCCTGTTCCGTTCAATGTACTCAGGACTGAGGCGGGCACGACATATCGTGCGCCTACAATCCGCAAATCGCTCTTTCTCAGTCCTGCTTAGCCGCCCGTGCTGCCTTCGGGAATGTTGAGCGGGTAGTAGGGATTGTTGACCCACCACGAGGGCCACGGCGCCTGCGGCGCGTTGAAATAGGCGTCGAGGATGCGGCGGACAATCGGCGCGGCGGTTTCGGAGCCTTCACGCCCGTACTCGATCACGACGGCGACGGCGATCTGCGGGTTGTCCGCCGGAGCGAAGGCGACGAACCAGCCGGTCGGCTCCGGTCGAGCGGTCTGCGCGGTTCCGGTCTTGCCGCACACGCTGTAAGGCGCAACTCCGGTGCCGCCGGGCGAGTCGTCGTCAAACACAAACCACGCCGTCCCCAGCGGATCGCCATTGGTGGTGTTGACTTCGGTGGTGGTGGTGACGGCGCACATGCCCTGCCGCACCAGATCGAGCGTGGAGGGACTCAAGCCCATGGTGCCCGCGATGGTCGGCTGCGCCGTGAAGATCGGCTGAGAGCCGTTCTCGCCGCCGACCTGCTGAACCACGTAAGGCTGGTAGAGCGTGCCGCCGTTGGCGACCCCCGCAACCATGCGCGCCATCTGGATCGCTGTGACCTGCGTATCCAACTGACCGACCGCTGCCGAAATCGCTTCGTCGGCGCTGTGCAGCACCGGAAGCTGACCGTCGGCTTCGTTCACGAACGGTCCCAGCCCGGTGCTGCGTCCCAGCCCCATGCGCCGCGCGTAATCTTCCAGCGTGCTCGCGCCGCGCTGAAACAGGAGTGCGCCCATCTGGTAGAAGAACGGGTTGCAGGAAGCGGTCAGCGCCTGCGTCATGCTGACGGTGCCGGTCGGGAAATGCTGATCGCCGTCCTCGGTGTAGCGCCAGTCGTAGCGCACCGGGAAGCTGTCGCCGAACTCCTGACCGTGCCACTCCATCTCGCAGTCGAAGCTCTGATCCGCCTTGAACACGCCCTCCTCCGCCGTCGCCGAAAGCGTGACGATCTTGAAGGTCGAGCCGGGCGAATACTGCTCTTGAGTCGCGCGGTTGGTGAAAGGGCTGCGCGGATCGTTCCGCAGGTCGGTGATGTACTGCCCGACCTGAAAAATCGGCGTGTCGGTGTTGAAGATGCCCGGATCGAAAGTCGGATAGCTGGCGAGCGCCAGCACCGCCCCGGTATGCACGTCGATCACCACCGCCGCGCCGCCGGGCGAGTGACTGGGCGACGCCCAGTTATTGGCGGCGGCGTTGTAGGCGTCGGAGAGCGCCTGCGCGGTCGCCCACTGCAAGTTGAGGTCGAGGGTCAGGGTGAGGTCGTGGGCGGGTTCGCCCGCCGTGCCCGCGAGTTCGCGCACCACCATGTTGCCCGGCTCGACGATTTGCAGGACGCGCTCGGATTTGCCCGCCAGCGCGCCCTCGTACTGCTTCTCGATGCCGGACAGCCCGACCAGATCGCCCTGTTCGTAGCCGTTGTCCAGATAGGTCTGAAGGTCTTCCGACGGAATCTGCCCGATGTAGCCGATCAGGTGGGTGGCGATGCCATGCCCGATGTAGTCGCGGGTGTTGCGCGATCCGGTGAGGATGGCGCAGTCGGCATTTAGCTCGCTCTGGCGCGCGTTGAAGATGTTGGGGTCTACGTCACCGAGCGGCACGACCGTTTCGGGATTGTAGCTGTCTAGCAGCTTGGTCAAGTCGGCGCGGGTCTGGCGCAGAATCACCGACAGCACGTCGATGCAGCGCCCCTCGTCGGGCATGTTCTGGCGGGCGGCATAGAGTTCGACCACCTCGCCGCCCTCCTGCACCATCGGCTGACCGTTGCGGTCATAGATATCGCCCCGCGCCGGGCGCTGCGCCACGACGGTCAGGCGGGTGCCGTTGGCGTAGCCGTTCACGATGTCCATGGTCGACCACGCCACGTGCCACGTGTTATCCGGCGCGCGCACGACCCGCATGGTGCGCCCGTCGTCCTCAATCGAGCCGAACACGCTCGACTGAATGGCGGCGTCGTAGTGAAGGGCTGCCGCGTCGCCCTGCTGCTCGGTAGTGTGGAAATTGTAGGTGACGCCTTTGGTGCCGAGCGTCTTATCCGCGTCCTGATAGATCGCCTGAAAGACCGAGAAGGTGTACAAGCTCTGGCTCTGGCTGCTCAACTGGGCATACATGCCCGTGTAGTCCAGCCGATTCCAAGCGTCGAGGAAGGCGCGCGCCGTGTCCTCCGGCGACTGCGCGATCTGTATCACGGGCGCGCCGCCGTCGCTGCTGCCGATGGTCACACTGCCACAGGCTGCCAGCAGCACCAAGCTCAGGCTGATGCCCGCGTGCCGCGCGAATTTTCGCAAAACCGATACTCTGCTCACTTGCCCATTGACCAATTCGCCTTCGATCACCGCTTACTATAGCCGCAGGAGCGGCGAGCGTCCAGCGGCGGTTTCCCTCCGAAGGGAGCGCTTCGGCGTATAATCGGAGCAGGAGTGCCAAGTATCGGTATGCGGACTATCCCTCTCAGACTGACAGCGATACTCACAGCGGGGCTGGCGCTGGGGCGCGCCCTGCCGGGCGGCAGCCCCTCGTGGTCGCCGGACGGCAAGTCCATCGCCTACCAGACCGTGATCGACGGCAGCCCGCAGATCGTGGTCACGGGCAGCGATGGCGGCACAGCGCATCAACTGACCCACGAGCAGCAGCTTGACGCGCTCCCGCTGTGGCTGCCCGACGGTCAGCGGTTGGTGTTCATGGCGGGGAGCAGCACGCACAGTGTCCTCTACGTGATGAACGTCGCCGATGGCAGCGTGCGGGCGCTCACGCCCGACGACATGAGCAGCCAATTCCCGGCGCTGTGGCGGTAGAAGGGATGCGGTTAGCGGGTTAGCGGTTAGCCAAAAGCGGCTTTATGAAGATGTCGAGCGGTAGGGGCAGACCCGTGTGTCTGCTCGCATTTGGGTGCACACGTGGGTGCGCTCCTACGGCAGAATATTGCACCGAGCAGGGTTGGGCTAACCGCTAACCGCTTACAGGTGAGGTTTCGCATGACGGGCGAACTGGTGCTAGTGCGTCACGGGCAGTCGCAGTGGAATTACGAGAACCGCTTCACGGGCTGGATCGACGTGCCGCTGAGCGAGGAAGGCATCGAAGAAGCGCGGCGCGCCGGGGAACGGCTCAAGGACTATCGCTTCGACCACGCTTTCACCTCGGCGCTGATTCGCGCGCAGGAGACGCTGCGGATTATCCTTGAGGTGATCGGGCAGCCAGAGGTGCCGACTGACCGCAGCGTGGCGCTCAACGAGCGGCGCTACGGCGATTTGCAGGGCTTGAACAAGGACGAAACCGCGCAGAAGTTCGGCGCGGAGCAGGTATTTTTGTGGCGGCGCAGCTACGAGGCGACTCCGCCGAACGGCGAAAATCTGCGCGAGACGCGGGTGCGGGTGATGACCTACTACGATCAGGCGGTGCTGCCGCTGCTCAAGCAGGGGCAAACCGTGCTGATGGTCGCGCACGGCAGCAGCCTGCGCGCGCTGGTGATGGCGCTGGACAACATCCCCCCGCGCGACTTCCCGCATCTGGAAATCGCCACCGGAGCGCCGTTCCGCTACTTGATCGACTCGCTGGGCAAGCCAATCTCGCACGAGTATCTGGAATAAGCGCGGCGTCTCAGCAGAATCTCATGCGGACATCATCTAGTTTGGGTTCAATCAAGTTACAACTCGCATTTCGAAGGAGCGTGACATGAATCCGCAGCCGCTCGAACCACCGACCATTGATCCGCCTCAGCCGCCCATCATCAACCCGCCGGAACCACCAACCATTAATCCGCCGCGTCCGCCGGAAATCGACCCGCCGCGCCCGCCGGAAATCACTCCGCCGACGCCGCCCATCGTCGATCCCCCGAAACCGCCGATGATTGAGCCGGAAAGCCGCGCGGCGGACTAAAGTTCATTCTGCCCGCGCCAACCAGCGGCTAAAATGGGAGATGATGTTAGAGGAGAAATCGACATGCTCAAACGCTGGATCATCATCGGGCTGCTGGCGCTGCTGGTCGGCGTGCAGGCGGGCGCGGCGCAGGAAGCGACTGTCAGCCCCGCGCTCGAACAGCAGCTCACCAATCTGGAACAGATCACCGAGACACTGCGGCATCTACCCGCCAAGCAGTCAGTCGAACACCGCTTCCCCACCCGCGATGAAACCATCGCCTATCTGCAAAGCACCTACGACCGCGAGTTCCCGCAAGCGCAGTTCGACAAGCTCCAGCGCTTTTACGTGGCGCTCGGTCTGCTGCCCGCCGACATTAACCTGCACGACGTGTACCTGAGCCTGCTCGACAGTCAGGTGGCGGGTTTTTACGATCCCGACACCAAGACCATGAACGTCGTGCCGATGGTGGGCGACACCGTCGGCGTGTCGCTCACCTTCACCGAGCAGGTGACTTACGTCCACGAGTTCACGCACGCGCTGCAAGATCAGTATTTCGACCTGAACTCGCTCACCAATACGCCGGAGGTTCAGGACACGCCGGATCGCTCGCTGGCGGTCACGTCGCTGATCGAAGGCGACGCGACGGCGGTCATGACCCTGTACGCGCAGCAAGCCGCGCTCCGCAACCCGGCGGCGGCGTTGGGGATGCTCGCCGAGGGCTTCGCCTCTGGAAATCTGGGGCTGCCGTCGGGCGTGCCCAAGATTCTGCTGGACGAACTGCTGTTCCCCTACACCGACGGCTTGAACTTCGTCCTCGCGCTGTCCAATCACGGCGGCTGGGACGCGATCAACACCGCGTTTGGCGATCCGCCGACCACCAGCGAGCAAATTCTGCATCCCGACAAGTATCTCGCGGGCGAAGGCGCTCAGGACGTGGCGCTGGACGATCAGGCGGCAGCGTTGGGCGACGGCTGGTCGGATGCGTGGGACTCGGCGCTGGGCGAATTCTATCTGCGCGAATATCTGGGCACCGAACTGGGCAGCTCGCAGGCGGACAGCGCGGCAGCGGGCTGGGGCGGCGATCATTACCGCGTCTACCAGAACGGCGATCAACTGGCGTTTGCGCTGCGGATCGTGTGGGACACGCCGCAGGAGCAAAGCGAGTTCGAGGGGGCTTACGGTCAGTTTGGCGGTCAGCAGTTCGGCGGAAGCGCCGACGCGGACGGCTGCTGGCAGAATTCCAGCGCGGCGCTGTGCCTGATCACGGGCGACGCGGGCGACCTAATCGTCTCCGCGCCGACGCTGGCTCAGGCGAAAGCGCTGGCGGGGTAGCCCGTAGGGGCACGATATATCGTGCCCCTACAATAAACCCACCACCCTTTCCTCTTGGCGATCTGGGCGGTTCAAATATCCTCCCTTGCCCCTTCTTCTTCGCACATCCGTGCTATAATAGATGGCGTCTGGCATGGAGCGATACCCGGCGCTACACTATGCGGGGACGACAGGGAGAAAACCGGGTGACGATCAAACGGATGGGGGTGCTGGCGCATCCGACGCGCCCGCAAAGCGCGCCAATCGCGGAGCATATCGCCCACACGCTGGAAGCCGCCGGGCTGGACGTGTGGCACTTCTTCAGCCAGTGGGATGACGAGCAGGTGCGGCAGCAGATCGCCGGGACGGACATGGTAGTCGCCATCGGCGGCGACGGATCGATGCTGCGGGCAGCGCGGGTGTGCGCGCCGTTCGGCGTGCCCGTGCTGGGCGTCAACACCGGGCATCTCGGCTTTTTGACCGAGATTCGCCGGGTCGAGGACTGGGGAGTGACGCTGGACGCGGTGCTGGCGGGCGGCTACTGGATCGAGCAGCGCATGATGATCGCCATCACCGCCTACCACGACGACCAAATCATCGCGCAGTCGGACGCGCTCAACGACGCGGTGGTCAGCCGGGGCGCGGTCACGCGGGTGATCCGGCTGGAAGCCTTCATCGACCACGACTGGACGACCACCTATAATGCCGACGCGCTGATCATCGCCACCGCCACCGGATCGACCGCCTATGCGCTCGCCTGCGGCGGTCCGATTCTGCCGCCGGAACTGCGCAACATCTTGATTGTGCCGGTCGCGCCGCATTTGAGCTTGGAGCGCCCGATTGTGCTGCCCGAAGGCGCAACCGTCGAGGTGGCGGTGACGCTGGACAATCAGCCGGAGATCGTGCTGGCCGCCGACGGCATCCCGCTGTGCGACCTGTGCGCCGGGGATCGGGTCAGCGTGCAGGCGAGCCATCACGTGAGCCGATTCGTGCGCCTGCGCGAGCGGAATTACTTCTACCGCTCGCTGCTGGATCGCTTCGAGCCGCGCGCGCCTGAACCTTCCACACCACCAAGCAACCGATTTAGTGGAACATGAAATGACGCAGATGCATTTGCCGTTTATGAATGAAGCTGGGAGTTCATCTCAGATTGAAACCGTGCGTGAAGAATACATCACTGGTAATGCCACTTCATGTGATGAACGTGTTGCATTGGAAATTAAGTACGCAGACCTCTTTCATTACACCAACGGTTTCAATCGAAAGTTAGTCAGTTATCAAGGGAATAAAGATGCCAAATTGCATAACTGGTTAAAGTACAAAGAGGGTTTTTCAGCGCAACTCGTGAATAGTTTACTGGATGACTTCGGTCTAGATGTTGGGCAAAAAGTGCTCGATCCTTTTGCTGGTTCGGCTACTACCTTGCTGGTCGCCCAAGCGAGGGGGCTGGATGCTATTGGCGTTGAAATTCTTCCAATTTGTCATCTTGCTTGGGAGGCAAAGTCAAATTATCCCAATTACAACATAGCAGATTTAGAGCAGGTACAGAATTGGCTACAAACCACCCTTCCTAATCTTAGCGACCATCATTTTCCACATATTCCTATCACAGAGTCAGCTTTCCCAGACGATCAGGAAAGAAAATTGATGTGGTATGTCGAACACGTGGATCAAGTGACCACCGATGAAAAGGTAAAGAAACTACTGCGCTTGGCGCTCATGTCTATTCTTGAGGATATTAGCTTCACTCGCAAAGATGGACAGTATTTACGTTGGGACTCTCGGTCTTCAAAAGCGCAGTTAAGAGATCGGCGTCGCATCGAGGCGGAGAAAGCGCCTTACAAGCCATTCTCTAAAGGGGAGTTACAAGACGTTTCACAAGCGTTGATCGATGCGTTCAATCACATTCTTGTTGACATTAAGTCAATGCAAAAAGAGATGAACGCCGCTGCCGAACAGAGGTTGATTAAAGGATCGGTTTTAACCGCACTCCCTGCGCTCGAAGCAGCTCAATTTGATACAGTAATCACTTCCCCGCCGTATTGCAATCGTTATGATTACACCAGAACTTATGCGCTGGAACTGGCATTTCTGGGTTTGTCGCATCAAGACGTGATTGATTTGCGTCAAGAGCAGCTAAGCTGCACGGTCGAGAATCGGTCGAAACTTGACCAATTGCAGACAACCTATCGAGAGCTTGGACGAGAGAGAGATTTTGGGTTAATCGTGAGTGAAATCAACAGTAGTCGAGGGCTTCAAGAAGTTTTCGAAGCGCTTGAGACTTGCGGCAAAGCTGGCCATTTGAATAACAAAGGCGTTATTCAAATGGTAAAAGGCTATTTTACGGAACTTGCCTTTGTAATTTTTGAGTTATTTCGCGTCACTCGCGCAGGCGGGTCAGTGGCGATAGTCAATGATAACGTGCGTTATGCGGGCGAGATTATCCCTGTTGATTTGCTCTTGACGGATTTAGCGACTGCTTTTGGTTTCCAGCCACAGGTCATTTACGTTTTGCCACAACGCAAAGGTAACAGCAGTCAGCAAATGGGTAAATTCGGACGCGAGGCGTTGCGCAAAAGCATCCTTGTCTGGAAAAAGCCTTCGAGGTCGTAATGGCTTCTTCAAAGCAACAAGCATGGCTGTTGGATCAAATGACAAAGAGTGAGTTCTTTCATCAAAAACTCCACTTGTGGGGTTTACTGGAGATTGCAGACGCTATTGACTCGATTCAGGGCGAAGAACTGGACTGGAACCTTACCGAATTAAGTATCTCTCAAAAAGCATGGGACAAAGTCATCCATCGAGGCATAAAACCGGTAATAGTTTTTGCTCATCCTGAAGTGCTTCAATCTATAGTTCATTCGACGAGTTATTACAGAATGCTCGCAATGGTTTCTCAGAAATCAATGGGAAATACTATCGGCAGCGTTCTGCGGTTTGAACAGCAAAGGGTTATCCCCGCGCCACAAAAAGCGCTCGAAATTGCCCAACACTTAAACCAAATTGTCAGCAATCTTATCGAGACAGATGAGAGCATCGATGCTCGTGAATTCATACTTTGGCGCGGGATGGCAGCGGGAGCACAAGCAATTGGTTCTTGGAATAACTCAAAAGGTGACGAGGGAGAAATCGTTGTCAAGGGGCTGTTGCAGCATCGCTTAGTAGAATCGGGGCTGCTTACCGATACGGCATCTGTAACCGAAAATGCTAGATTTTTGAGGCTGATTTTAAACGACGGGAGAGTCATCGTCTTCGGCGACGAACCAGATATTGCTTTCTACAGAGACGATCAAACTTTGGTTGCCGTCGAAATCAAAGGTGGAATTGATAGCGCGGGGGTATTAGAGCGTATTGGCGCAGCTCTCAAAAGTCTGAGTTGAACAAAAGAAGAAAATCCTGACGCCGTTACTATCCTCGTTATGCAAGCTGTGTCGATTAGCTCACAAGCCATCAATGATTTGAATGCAAATCGTGAGACTGTAAATTACTGGTTTACTATGGAAGAATTGTTGGATGAAGAAGCAAAACGCGAATCCTTTTTCAAGTTGATCAATATCTAAACGGAAGATGACACAAGAACAAATCTCAGAAGAAACCCTCTACTGCACGGTGCATCCCGACCGGGAGACGACCCTGCGCTGCAACAAATGCGGGCGACCGATGTGCCCGGAGTGCGCGGTGCAGACGCCGGTCGGCTACCGCTGCAAGGAATGCGTGCGCGGCATCCAGAGCGGGTACTACAAAGCGACTCAGACCGATTACGCCCTGATCTTCGCGGTGTGCGCCGGGCTAACCGCTGTCGGCGCGGCGATTGTCTCGGCGATCAATTTCGGCATCCTGTTCGCGCTGATTCTGGCGCTGCCCATCGGCGGCGCGGTCGGCGAGGCTGCGCTGCGGCTGACCAGTCGGCGGCGCGGACGCCAATCCGCCAACCTTGCGGCGGCGGGCGCGGTGATCGGCGGGCTGCTGGGCGGCGCGGTGCAGGTGCTGCTGGTCTACGGCGGCGCGATCAGCCGGGCGCGGGTGCCACTGACGACGGTGCTGTTCCAGAGCGTGATCGGCAATATCAGTCTGCTGGTGTTCGTGGCGCTGGCTGCGGTCGCCGTGTATGGGCGATTCAAAATGCGTACCTAGCGAGGCTCTATGCTCGAAGAAATCCGCATCAGCAATTTCGCCATTATCGACCACCTCGAACTGAATTTCAGCCGAGGTCTGAACGTGATCACTGGAGAGACGGGCGCGGGCAAGTCGATCATCGTGGATGCGGTCGAACTGCTGCTGGGCGGCAAAGCCGACGCCTCGATGGTGCGATCCGGCGCGGAGAAAACCGTCGTCGAGGGGGCGTTCAGCCTCAGCCACGTGACCGCAGTGCTGGTCACGCCGGTGCTGGAGCGCGACGGTCTGCTGGACGAAAACGGCGCTGACCTGCTCACGCTTTCGCGCGAAATCCGCGCCAACGGACGCTCGTCGGCGCGCATCAACGGCGTGACCGTCAACCTCGACCTGCTGAGCGAAATCGGCGACCTGCTGGTGGACGTTCACGGGCAGAGCGCGCATCTGTCGCTGCTCAAGCCATCGGCGCACATCGACCTGCTGGATCGCTACGCCGATTTGATGGACACGCGCGAGGCGCTGGCGACGGTGGTCAACCGGCTCGGCGACGTGCGCGCGGAGATCAAGCACCTGTTGGAAGATGAAGCCGCCATCCAGCGGCGCGCCGAACGCCTGCGCCACGAGATCGAGGAGATCGACGCGGCGGAACTGCGCCCCGGCGAGGACGACGAAATCCGCGCCGAGCGCAACCGCCTCGCCAACAGCGAACAGTTGGCGACCCTCACCACCGAAGCCGTGAGCCTGCTCTCCGGCGACGATTCGGTGCGCGGTCAGTTGGCGGCGCTCGACCAGATCATGCAGGTGGCGCGGCTGCTGAGCAAGCTGGCGAACATCGACCCGGCGCTTAAAGAGGATTACGACCTCTCCGAAGAAGTGAGCGCGCAGGTCGAAGAACTGGCGATCTCGCTGCGGCGTTACGCCGAATCGGTCGAATATAACCCGACCCGGCTGGACGAATTGGAAGAACGGCTGGAACTGATCAACGCGCTCAAGCGGCGCTACGGCGTCTCGGTGCAGTTGGTGCTGGAACACGCCGACCAAGCCCGCGCCGAACTGGACAGCATCGAACACAGCGAGGAACGGCTGGACGACCTGCGCAAGCAGGAGACCTCGATGCTCCAGCACATCGGCGAACTGGCGGAGCGGGTCAGCCGGGCACGTACCGCTGCCGCGCGCCAGTTGAGCGAGGGGATCGTGCGCGAGCTGGGCGATCTGCGGATGGAGAAGGCGCAGTTCGAGGTCGGCATCGAGCAGCGCGACGACCCGAACGGCTGCTACGTGGGCAAGCGGCGGCTGGCGTTCGACTCTACCGGGATCGATCACGTCGAGTTCATGATGTCCGCCAATCCGGGCGAGCCGCTGCGCCCGCTGGCGAAAGTCGCGTCCGGCGGCGAGGCGGCGCGGATCATGCTGGCGCTCAAGCGGGTGCTGACGCAGGCGGATCAGACGCCGACGCTGATCTTCGACGAAATCGATCAGGGGATCGGCGGGCGAGTCGGCAGCGTGGTCGGCGAAAAGCTGTGGGAACTCACGGGCGATCATCAAGTGCTGGTGGTGACGCATCTGGCGCAGCTTGCCGGGTACGCCGACCGCCACTACCGCGTCCTCAAGCTGGTGGACGGCGGACGCACGCACACCGAGATCACGCCGCTGACCGAGGATTTCCAGCGGGTCGAAGAACTGGCAGCCATGCTCGGCACCATCAACGAGAGCGGATTCCAGAGCGCGCGCGAACTGCTGGTCGCGGCGTCGGATTACAAACGCGGGCAGCGCAATCACGAGCCGCCCGCTCAGCCGACGCTGCTCTGAAAGCAAATGACCTCACCCCTCAATCCCCCCTCCATAGGGAGAGATGAGGGGGCGACAGTTGAGAATGAGAGGCGACATTCTGCCGCGCGGATCGCGTGTAGGGGCGGGTCTAAGACCCGTCCCTACGAGAACAATTTACGACGTGTCGCCCCCTCAACCACATGGAGAGGGGAAGTTGAGCGAAGCGAAACAGGTTGAGGTGACCCCGCGCGATTTACGGAAAGGTCGTGAACAAATCGCTCAGGTCGGTGGCGTTGGCGGCGTCGCCGAGCAGCGGCTCCACGCCGAAAATCTCCTCGACCGTCCGCAGCAGCGAACTGTGAGTGTACGGGATGTCGTTGGCATAGCCCGGCTTGGCATCGGGCGAGAGCGCGATCATGCCGATAGGTCCGTCGCTGCCCGCGCCCTCGTCCCACGTGATGAACACGATCCCGCCGTTCTGGTAGGCGTCTGAGGCGAAAATCGGCGGCAGGGCTTGCGACAGCCAGTTGTCCCCGTTCGTGATCGGATTGCTGGTCGCGCAGCCCTCCGAATCGTGCATGTCGTCGCACAAATCGGGCGTGATGAAATTGTAGCGCGGCACATTTCCGCTGCTCAGGTCGGCGGCAAGCTCGGTGTAGGGGCGCACGTGATCGATACAGGTCGCAGACTGGCGGTCGTTGCCGTCGGTCACGTCGTCGAAGAACACCATCGGGTTGTGCTTAGCGCCGTAGTGGTCGAAGCTGACCAGCGGGCAATCATCCCCTGAAATGCCTTCCTGATAGGATTTCCACGAAATGCCCGCCTGATCCAGCAGAGCGGTCAAGTGCGCGGTCGAGTCGACGTGATTGTGGGTCGGGTCGCGGTCGTCGGTGATGCCGAAGTTGGTGCCCGCCTCCATCCAGATATAGTTCGGCTCGCTGGGATGCAGACCGGGCGGGTTGTAATACTGCTCGGCGTGCGCGCCCATCGGCAGCAAGGTCTGGTTGATGTAAGGCGCGTATCGGCTGCCCGCGATCCGGTTCCAGTTGTGGTTCTCCATCACGATCACGAACACGGCGCGCCCTTCGGCGGGCGCAGGCTCGGTCTGGGGCGTCGCAGGACACGCCACCAGCCCCAGACCGAGGATCATCAGGATCAATCGCGCGAACATCGCTCACTCCGGGAATCACTTCAACTGGATTGATTCTGCCACCGCGCGGCTGCCTGAACAAATGCATCCCATGAGAGTTTGGGCGAGCCATCGGCATTGCGGAGACCCAGCGTGCAGAGATAGGCGTGGAAGTTGGCATTTTTCACGCCGTAATACGACTCAAGCGTGCTGCACAGGTTGTCGGGCATGTCGTGGAGCAGGAAGAAATCCAGAAACGGAATCGCGCTCCCGGCGGATTTCCACGCGGCGAACACGTTCTGCACAAACGCCGCCTGCAATTCCTCCGAACTGCCCAGCCGATCCGCGCTGGGATAGCCGACCTCCTGCAAAATCACCGGCAAGCCGCCCGCCATGTCGATTATGCGCGGGAAGTCGGTCAGGGGCGCGTCGGGCGAGCGGACGCTGAAATCCGACGCCAGCGCGTAGTAGGTCACGATGAACAGGTCGCTGCGGCGGTTCAAGCGGCGAACCTCGTCGGGATGGCTTTGCGCGCCGCTGTAGGTCACGGTCACACCGACTTGTATCTCCGGCGCGACCTGATGGATGTGGGCAACCGCGCCCTCGTAGAAGCTCTGATAAGCCGTCCACTGATCGGGGTGCGCCGCCAGATAGACATCGACCTCGTTGCCGACCGAGAGATAGCGTATCGGATGGGTGATCTTCGCCAGCAGCGCGTCGATCAGGGCATTGAAGCGCTGGAGCATCTGCGGGTCGTCGAACGAGACGGTTTGAAGATCGGCGGGCGTCTCTTTGGCGGTAGTGTTGATCACCTGTATGCCCAGCAGCGCCGTATCCGCGAAGTAACTCAGATACGAGTTCATGCCGTCGGTGAAATCCGCGATTTGCAGATTCCCGGCGGACGGCTCCAAGTCACTCCACTTGACGGTGAATTCGTTGCCATGAACGCCCGCGCCGTGCGCCAGCACCACCGCGTCGATGTAGTCCTGCGTGGTCGGCGCGGGAACCGAGCGAGGCGACATCGCCATGCCCAAGACCTGACCCGGGTTCGACTGCGCCGCCAGCGACCCCGCGCCCGCCATCAACAGCGCCAGCGCCCAATCCAAAGCCCGATTCTGCCAGTTCATCTTGTCCTCGTGTACCTCTTGTTGACGACATTCTGTTTACGCAGGGTGGACTCATTGGGTTGCGGCGAATTTGCGCTAAAATGCGCCCTATCCTCGACATTTTCGGTTTTAGGACGCGAGATGACGACCAACCTCAACGCCTTTATTGATCGGCGGCATCAGTTCGACTGTGCCAAATGGACGATGTATCCCGACGAAGTGATCCCGCTGTGGGTGGCGGACATGGATTTCCGCTCGCCGGAGCCAGTGATCCGCGCGCTGCACGAGCGGGTCGATCACGGCGTGTTCGGCTACCAGATGGACTGCCCCGAACTGCGCGGCGTGCTGGTCGAGCGGCTGCGGACGCATCACAACCTCGACGTTTCCACCGACGACATCCTGTTCGTGGCGGGGCTGGTGTTCGGGCTGAACACGGTCGCCCGCGCGATTGCCGCGCCCGGATCGGGCGTGCTGGTGCAGACGCCCGCCTATCCGCCGTTTTTGAGCGCGCCCGACAACACCGATCGCGTCTTGCAGAAAGCACCGCTGGCTTCGACCGTGAGCGACGGCATCCTGCACTACGAGATCGACTTCGATGCGCTGGAAGCAGCGGTCACGCCGGAGACCAAGCTGTTCGTGCTGTGCAATCCGCATAACCCGGTCGGGCGGGTGTACACGCGCAAGGAATTAGAGGACATCGCCGAGTTCTGCCTGCGCCACGACCTGATTATCTGCTCCGACGAAATCCACTGTGACCTGATCTACGAGGGCTATCATCACACCTCGATTGCGTCGCTCTCGCCGGAAGTGGCGGATCGCTGCATCACCATGCTGGCGCCGAGCAAGACCTTCAATCTGCCCGGATTCGGGCTGGGCTACATGGTGATCCAGAACCCAGACCTGCGCGAACTGATCCAGACGACCCTGCACAAAATCGGATCGAGCGTGAACGCGCTGGCGTACACGGCAGCCGAAGCCGCCTACCGCGAGGGTCAGCCGTGGCTGGACGAGGTGCTGGCGTATCTGAAGGACAATCGGGACGCGGTGGTCGAATTCGTGCGCGAGACGCTGCCGGAAGTCCCGGTGACGGCGCCGGAAGGGACTTATCTGGCGTGGCTGGACTGCCGTCCGCTCAAGCTTGAGCCAGACCCGTACACCTTCTTCCTCGACCACGCGCGGGTCGCCTTCAGCAACGGCGCTAGTTTCGATGCGCCGGGCTTCATCCGCATCAATTACGCGACCACCCGCGAGACGTTGATGGAAGGGCTGAACCGGGCAGCGAAGGCGCTGAATCGGTAAGAACGCAGGGCGGGCGTATACAGCCCGCCTTTTATTATGCCCAATTCTGACTAACAATGAGATACAATATTGAATAGTATTCACGCCTTCAAGGATGAAGCTATGCCCGATTTTTCATTTGGTGGAGACTGGAGCAGGATAAAGCTAGAGATTGTTCAGAAGTACCTTCGCGCGTATACCGTGATAATGAGCAGGCACAAGGAATTTCACTCCACATACATCGACGCTTTTGCAGGCACAGGGTATCAAAACTTCACCGTAGAGGAAAACCCAAACGTGTCTTTATTTCCCGATCTTGCTTCTGCTGAAAGCTCAAATCGTGAAGGCTCAGCGCGTCTGGCTCTATCTGTAGAGCCAAGATTCAATCAATACATATTTATTGAGAAAAATAGGAGGCGGTTCAAGGAATTACGGAAAGTTCTCGATGAGTATCCAGAGATAGATATAAAAGTGCGAAATATCGATGCCAATGATTACCTTATTCGAATTTGCCGCGAAGGTAAGTGGAAGAAATACCGAGCAGTTGTCTTCCTCGATCCTTTCGGGATGCAAGTGAAATGGGAAACTATCACTGCTATTGCTTCGACGAGAGCAATCGATCTGTGGTACTTATTTCCAGCCGGGATAGCTGTAAATCGGCTCTTGAAAACAGACGGTTCTATCCCCGTAGCTTGGCGCTTGAAACTGGACGAGACTTTAGGCGAAAACAATTGGGAAAATGTGTTCTATCATAATTCTGTGGAGCAAACATTTTATGGAGAAGAAGTACGAACAAAAAAGGTCGGCGATTTTGCAGCGATTACGGATTATTTCGTAAACCGCTTGAGAACGATCTTCCCTTACGTCGCGCATAACCCTTATCCTATTCTCAATAAGAAATCTAAAACTCCCATGTACGTTCTCTGTTTTGCCTCAGCGAACAAAACGGCTGTAAAGATCGCAGAGGATATTCTGAGGAAATATTAAACCGCCGTCGCTGTTTTTTCTATTTGTGGGAATTCTTCTCTCCAATCTGACCAATCGAGATTTCCCTTGAAGAACACACGTGTGTCCTGCGTATCGAGAACATCGAGAACATGTTGCACCCATTCAGGACGCGGCTGATACGTCTTTCTTCCATTCGTCGCAGCGCCGATGACCGCCCATTGTAAATGGCTCCCGATCAGGTGTTGAGCAATATCAAAACTGAGTGGCTCGATGCTCATCCAACGAACAGGAACATCAATCTCTCTCAGTACGCTCAACATACGCTCCAACATACGGACTTGCTGCTTTGTCGATAGCTGCCGTCCAAACATGATGCTCGGCGGTGCGCTAACGCCCACCCAGACGTTGGGAGGAAACTCGAATTCAAGAAGGCGAGGCGCGTTCTTCGTCAATATCTGAAACGTGTGCCAACTTGCTTTCGCACATACGTTAAGAACCTGCTCGATCTCATTTCGGGAAACCCAATGCCCCATCAAATCGCTCATACTATCCAGGAAGATTCGTGACGGCGTTTTGAGCTTGAGCGGTTCGGTCAATACCTGCGGATTCCAGTAATGATGCTCAAAGCCATCCGGGTAAGCACGCTGAGCAACACGTTCTGCGATGAGTTCCGCGTAACATTCGGCAACGCTACCGTCGGGCATGATCCAGCGACAGCCATGCTGACAGCCACGCACAGGATTCCACGTGTAATCGCACCATTCGATTCCACGCCCTCCTTTTTCGTTCCGCTGCTTGTTCATGCGCCAACCCTCGAACATTTGTACTGTAAACACATTGTACATTTAATGACATTTATTCTCAAATTGAGAAATCAGACACCTTGATAACGGCTAACCGCTCTTATTGCTGACCAGCTCAAACTTGAGTACCCACACGTCGGCGTGAAACTGTTTCTCGCCGTGAACCTGACGCCAGACCTCGAAGAACTGATCGCGGGTGGCATAGCCTTCCACCTGCGCTTCGGCGTCGGTGATCTCGGCGACGTTCTTGTGCTGGATGGCAAGCAGACGAATGCGCGCGACTGCAGGCTGGGTGCGCGCGGGCTGAACCGCGTAGCTGCTGCCGACCCGATATTTGTCCCGCCCGTTGTGGGTCACGGTGACGATCTGGTTCGTGGCTGTCCCGAATCTCGGTCTCGCCCGGTTTGACGAGGCGGCAGGTTTGGGTCTTGCGCCCGCTCAACAGCAGATCAAGCGTGTATTGGAAAATCATGCGATCACTCCGGCACGGCGGGCGGCAGTGCGAGGTAGCTGAGCAGCAGCCCGGTCACAGCCGCGAAGAAGCTGACGCCCAGCCACATGTGAATCTCCCACCAGATGCCAGCCCGCTCGATCAGCAGGAGAAAGTAGATCAGGTACAGGGCGAAGGGCACGGCAAAGCCGAAGACTCGCAGCGCAAACGGATGCTCGCGCGAGGGCTTGAGCGTCCACAGAATCGCATCGCCGAGCAGCCCCGCCGCCGCTGGCGCGAGGATCACGTACCAGAACGGGCGCATCTCCTGCAAGCGGATCAGCATCATCCCGGCGGCGTTGACCACCAAAATCAGCGTGACCGCGCCGAAGGGCAGCGTCCAGCGGCGCAGCGCGAACAGCAGCACGCCCATCGTGATCGCCGCCGGAAACAGGACGCTCACCACGCCGAGCGCGTCCAGATACGAGCGCGATCCGCCGGGAAACCCGGTATAGCCGCTCGCGCGGGAAAAGGCGTTCACGAACTGGGTGAAGAAGGTCAGCGCCGACATAATCATCAGCAGGGAGAGCAGCGCCGGGAGCCGACGCGCCCACGTGGGCGCGTCGCCGCGCCGATGCCACGCGGCGCGCAGCGGTCCGCTGAAGATCAGCACGCCCGCGGTCGCCAGCAGCAGGTGCGAGGGGCTGAGCAGGGTCGAGAGATTCGCCTCGAAGCCGAACAGCGAGTGCCAGACGAAATCGAAGCCGCCGCCGATGAAAAACAGTACCACGCCGATCAGCGACAGGTTGTAGCCGTAGGGCAGCGCGTGAGTGAAGGCGTAGCCCCTGCCCGCGTTCCGGTACTGGGTGATGGCGAGGAACAGCCCCACCGCCAGAATCCCGCTGTAAAGCAGCGCGTGATAGGGCGTGAAGAAGGTGTTATCGACCGCGCCGTGATTGTGCGCCCAGCCATCCACGTACAAGCCGATGGTTGACCACAGCGAGAGCAGCGCCACCGTGAGATCGAAGCGCAGGCTGTCGGCGGGGCGCTCGCGCAGCGCGACGCTCAGACTGGATTCGGCGGTACTCGCCATGCGACTCTCCTATCGACCGATGATTCATTATACGCGGGATCAAGCCCAAACGCCCCCATGCAGGGGGCGTTTGGTTTTCGGGGAAGCTTGTCCGTCGGCTCAGGTGGGGGACTCTGAAGCCACGAACGCCTTCAGTGTACGCGCAGCTTATCTGAGAAACTCGACGCTTCATCGACGGTTTTGCTACGATCCTGTTAGAATGGGATTGGAAAGGCGAAGACTATCCGCCTTCAGCCTCAGGAGAACAGTATGCGTCGTCAATGGTTACGCACGCTGGCAGCCGCTCTGGCGCTGCTGATGGTCAGCACCGCTCACGCGAGCAATGGCGTGAGCTTCACCCTCACCTGCTCCGGCTCCACCGCTCACGGCGGATCGATCCGGGCGAGCCGGGACACCAGCGGGAACGGAAGCGAAGCCTTCGTCACCACCGCCCGCGACGGTTCGGGGCAAATCCTCTACCAGAGCGAAATCAGCCTGCCGATCAATCAGCAGGCACAGTACAACGATTCGGTCAACTGGGCGGTCGCGCCCCAGTACAACCCGCTGGTGCTGGAGATCGTCAGCCCCGGCGGGAACGGTCAGCCGGATCAGTTGATCTACGCGGCGGCTGGGAACTGCGAGTCGCTGCCGACCTACGGAGCGGGGCTGTTCGCGTTCGGCGATCACTTCGCGCTGCTGCCGATTCTCTCACCCGCCGACGGCGTGACCAGCCCCACCTATGACCCGAACGCGCCGCTGCCCCGCCCAGTAAATCCGCCCGGCGTGGCGGAGGCTCAGCCCGGCTACGCCATCGTCGCCACCGACAACCTGTATCTGCGCAGCGGCGACGGCGCGCAGTTCAGCCCGCTGGGGATTCTCGACGGCGGGACGCGGCTGATCGTGCTGGGTCAGGATGGCAGAAGCGAGGATGATCGCTGGTGGTACGTCGAGGTCGGCGGGATGCAGGGCTGGGTGCGGTCGTCGCTCCTGTATCTGCGCGGCGATCTGACCGGCATTCCGGTAATCGCGGCGCACGGCATCCTGACCCAGCCGACGCTCTACGTCGGCGCGCAAAACCCGATCTACAACATGCCTTCCGCCGGGGGCGGCGCTCGCTGCCTAATCGCGGGGAACCGCCTGTATTTCGTGATCGGGCAGGACGCTCAGGCGGCTCGCTGGTATCTGGTCGAAGCCGCCTGCAACGGGCAGACCGTGCTGGGCTGGATTCAGACCAATCGCGGGCTGCTGCGCAATCCCGGAGGCGTGGATATTCCCGTCGCTCGATAATTCGGCGTTATGGGCGCCATGAGGAAGCGTGCCTTGAAATTTCGGCTGATGATTTTGGTGCTGGCGTCACTGCTGGCTGCCTGCAACATGACCGTCCCGCAGGTGACGCCCACTGTTGCCCCGACGCTGACGCCGAGCATCACGCTCACGCCGCGCCCCACGCGCACGCCCTCGCGGACGGCAACCTTCACGGTCACGCCGAGCGATACCCCGACGGTGACGCCGAGCGATACCCCCACGTCCTCGGATACGCCCACCAACACCTTCACGCCCACGCCGACCGACACGGTAACGCCTTCGAATACGCCGACCAATACTTTCACGCCGACCGACACCGATACACCCACCAGCACCTTCACGCCCACGCCCACCGACACGCCTACATCGACCGATACGCCGTCGGATACGCCCACCAACACCTTCACGCCCACACCAACGGATACCGTGACGCCGAGCTTCACGCCGACCGACACCTTCACCCCGACGCCCACTGACACCTCGACGGCAACCGATACCCCCACGCCTACCGATACGCCGTCGGATACGCCCACCAACACCTTCACGCCCACACCAACGGATACCGTGACGCCGTCGAATACGCCGACCTACACTTTCACGCCGACTGATACCGATACGCCGACGGCAACCGATACCCCCACGCCTACCGATACGCCCACATCAACCGATACGTCGACACCAACGCCCACCCCGTCCGATACGCCGACCAGCACCTTCACGCCCACGCCCACCGACACCGTGACGCCGAGCTTCACGCCCACCCCGTCCGATACGCCGACGCCATCGAATACGCCGACGGCAACCGACACACCGTCGAACACGCCGACCCCCACCGATTCCGTGACGCCGACGCCATCGAATACGCCGTCGAATACGCCGACCAGCACCTTCACGCCCACGCCCACCGACACCGTGACGCCGACCGATACCCCCACGCCGTCGAACACGCCGTCGAACACGGTGACGCCTACCGCCACTTCGACCCCTTCCGACACGCCGACACCGACCGATACGGTCACGCCGACCAATACCGTGACTTCGACCCATACGCTCACGCCGACCGATACGGTCACGTCCACCCGGACGCTGACCCCATCGGACACGCCCACCGCCACCATGACGCCGAGCGGTCACGCCGACCGATACGCCGACTTCAACTCGCACGCCGAGCGAAATCGCCGCCACCAACACCTTCACGCCGACGGTCACGCCGAGCGACACACCCACGCCCACCGATACCCGCACCGGGACGCCGACTCGCACGCCCACGCCGACCACGACCTGGACGCCGACCGAGCCACCGACGGAGCGCCCGCTGTTCGCCACGCGAGCGCCGACGCCCAGCGCTACTAACACCATCACGCCTCTGCCGCCGATCCTCGCGTCGGCAACCTCGCAACTGCCGCTCGCGCCCACGCCGACGCTCCAGCACGCTCCGCCCACCGTGATCACCTTGACCAACGTGGTTTCCGTGCCGCCAGTGGTGTCGACCACCACGCCGCTGCCCGCCACGGTGACGCCGCTGCCGCTCGCGCCGACCAATACCGCTGGCGTGCCGACCCTGCCGCCGACGCCCGCGCTCTACCCGCAGAACATCCCGATCAACCCGCTGACGCGAGCGTTCGCGCTGAGCAGCAGCAACGGCGCGATCAGCGGGAACGGCTTCCTGCTGCCATTCGAGGCGACCACCTTCGCCCGCAACCCCACCGATCCGTCGCGCATGGCGGTGGTCGATTCGCGCGGGCTGCTGTACATGTTTTTCGGCGGATTGACGGCGGCGGACGGCGCGCGCATCCGGGTATCGCCGTTCGTGGCAGACTTCGAACCCAACACCGCCGCCGATAATCAGGCGCGAGTGGTTCAGATCGGTTGGTCGCCGGATGGTCAGTACCTCGCGTTTCTGGTGGATGCCGAAGCTGACGACCGGGATGGAGTATGGTACACCAACGACCCGCAGCAGGGCGGCATTCGCTTCGCCTCGCAGGTATTCCGCGAGTGCCCGCCTCCGGTGACGGCTTGCACGGTCGATCAGGGTCCCGGTCCCTACAAGTACAACAGCCTGCATTTCGAGTGGAACCAGAACGACCAACTGCTGATTGAGCTGTACCTGCCGGATGAGCATCGCGGCGCGTTCACGGTGGTCGGCTTGAACACCGACCCGACCCATCTGCCGCCGATTTACCGCTACGATTACGCCTCGTGGTCGCAGGACGGCAGCCGCATCCTCGCCAGCGGGGCGGGGCCCGACAGTCGGGTGGGGCTGCGTTGGGTCGATCCGGCGACTGGCTCGGAGCAGATGATCTTCGACGCCTCGGCGCTCAATCTGTGGCTGCAAGATGCGGTCGAGCGCCCCAACCGGCAGATCGTCGCGCTGGGATCGGTCAACGGACCGGACAGCGCCCTGCGGCTCTACGACGGCAGCGGAAATCCGCTGAGCGATCCCATCGGCTCCGCCAAGCCGGATCGGGTGGCGTGGAGTTCAGACCGCAGCGCGGCACTGGTGGTGGAAACCGAAGGCGGAACGCCGCACTATTATCTGGTCGAAGCCAGCGGGCGCGTCACCGAGATCACTGAGGCGGTGGCGGGGGCGCTGGCGGTCGAGTGGGTGGGCAGCGCGCCGCTGCCGCCGACCAATCCCACGATTATGCCGACGCCCTACCCGGTTTCCGGCGTGCAAAGCCAGTACGGGCTGAGGGTCAACCAGCAGGCGCGTGTGATCGCCCCGAATGGGGCAAATCTGCGCGCGGAGCCGTCGCTGGGATCAACCGTTATCCGCCGGATGAATTACTTCGAGTTCGTGGTGATCGAGGATGGGCCGGTGCAGGCGGATGGCTTGATCTGGTGGCAGGTGCAGACCGAAAGCGACCCGCAGCAAGTCGGTTGGGTGGCGGAAAGCGACGGCAGCACTCAACTGCTCAGCCTGCCCAACCCATAGCCTTTGTTGGCAAGATGTTAGAAAGCAGTGACGTTTCGCGGGATTCGTGTTAAAACGGAGGTGCAGATGGGGACATAAGATGAAAAACCGATTGGATAAACCGCGCACGTCCACCGAGTCCGGTCAGTTCCCAAAGCCCGACCTGTCGATGTTCGCCCCGAAGGAATCACCGGAGCCACCTGCTCCGCCGGAGGGGACTGATCCCGCCAGCATCACGGGCGTGCTTCCGGTGATCCCCGAAGGGGAAGACAGCGCCAAAGACCGCGACGACTCCGCCGCAGGCAAAAAAGGCTAACCGCGCTGGCTCACGCGCTTTCGTCCTCGAAAGCGCCACGCAGCATTTTGCGATAGGCAAGCAAGCGTTTGTCCACCTGCATCCCCGCCCGCTCGTAGAGCGCGACGGCGTTGGTCAGGCTGGAAGCGTCCACGCCCAGCCCGGCGCGAAGATAGCCACGCTGCTGGAACAGGGCGAAACTCTGCTTGAGCAGCGCGAAGCCCAGCCCGCGCTTGCGCCACACCCGGCGCACCGCCAGCGTCCCCACCCATGCTTTCTGCGGATCGTCGTCCCCGTAGCGGCGGTTGAGGCAGATACCCGCCACCTGATCGCCCTCGTAGGCGATCAACCACATGGTCGGATCGAGATCGGGGAAGTCCAGCATGAAGTGCGACCACTCCTCGAAGCTGTCGCGCTCGAAGCCCCAGTGATCGGCGAAGGCTTCCTCATGCGCCTCGTAGACGGCGCGCCCGTCTCGCTCTCGATCAAACGGGCGCTGCGCCAGCCCGTCGGGCAGCGCAAGCGCTTCAATCGGCTGATCGAGGTCGATGCGCATGTGGTAGAAGCTGCGCACGTGGCGGTAGCCCTCGGACTCAAACAGGTGGATCGCCGCCGGATCGGTATCGGGAGTGCCACGCTGAACCGAAATCGGGAGATCGGCGGCAGCTTCGCGGAGCGCGCGGTCGAGGATGCGCGCCTCGGTGCGGTGGATCAATTCGCGCCCGATGCCCTGATTCCAGAAATCGGGATGGACGGCGCCGTCGGCAAAGCCGCGCCCGCTTTCCGGCTTGAACTCGCAGTCGGCGTAAGCGACCACCTGCCCCTCGCGCTCGACCACGAACACGTCATGCTCGGTATCGACGGTCGGAGCGTCGAGGAAGCTTTGCAGGATTTCCGGCGTAATCCACACGTCCGCGCCGACCGCGCGATCCGACGCGGTGTACAAATCGACCACCGCCTGCAAGTCCTGCGGTTGAAAGCCGCGAATGGTGTCGCGCAGCAGCATAGTTACAACCCCCGTATTTGGTCGCCAACAGCGTATCACGCCGGTCTATAAATGTCAAGAAGGGGCGATAACGGCTCAACCAGTCGGCGGTCTGGCAAAGATAGGTTAAACGGGCTAAGATGGTAACGTCAGAGAAATTGATAGATTCGAGCAGAGATCATGATGCAGGTGATCAATCCTTACGACGGCAGCGTGATTGACACGGTTGCTGAGGCGGGCGAAGCCGACGTGCGCGCCGCCATCGGGCGGGCGGCAGGCGCAGCCGGGACGATGGCGAGCATGACCGCTCAGCGCCGCGCGGCTATCCTGACCAAAGCCGCCGCCATCATCGAGGACGAGGCGAACAGCATCGCCCGGACGATGGCGCTGGAAAGCGGCAAGCCGATGAAATACGCGCGCGGCGAGGTCAGCCGATGCGTGGAAACCTTCACCTTCGCCGCCGATGCCGCGCGCAGCTTACACGGCGAAACTATCCCGCTGGACGCAGCCAAAGGCGGCGTCGGCAAGATCGGCTACTACATTCGCGTGCCGGTCGGCGTGATCGCGGCGATCACGCCCTTCAACTTCCCGCTCAATCTGGTGGCGCACAAGGTCGCGCCTGCGGTGGCGGCGGGCTGCCCGATGGTGCTGAAGCCCGCGCCCGCCACCCCGCTCACGGCGCTGCACCTCGCCGACATTCTGCGCGAGGCGGGCTTGCCCGAAGGCGCGTTCGAGGTGGTGGTCGGCGGCGCGGAGGTGGGCAACTGGCTGGTCACGGACCCGCGCATCGCCATGATCACCTTCACCGGGAGCGTGCCGGTCGCGCGCGAGATCAGCAAGGTCATCGGGCTGCGCAAGATGCTGCTGGAACTGGGCGGCAACGCGGCGACCGTGGTCGATGCCAGCGCCAGCCTCGACGCCGCCGTGAACAAGACGGTCGCGGGCGGCTTCGCCTACAGCGGGCAGGTCTGCATCAGCGTGCAGCGGATTTACGTCGAGCGCAGCCGCTACACCGAGTTCCGCGATCAGTACGTGGCGGCGGCGAGTCGGCTCACGATGGGCGATCCGCTGGACGACCAGACCGATCTGGGTCCCATGCTCAACGACGGCGCCTGCCAGCGGATCGACTCGTGGGTCGCGGAGGCGGTGGCGGGCGGCGCGTCGGTGATCGCCGGGGGCAAGCGCGACGGGCGCATGTACACCGCCACCGTGATCGAGGGCGCGCAGCCGGACATGAAGGTGATGCGCGAGGAAGTGTTCGGTCCGGTGGTGTGCCTGATCCCGTTCGACGATTTCGAGCAGGCGCTCGATGCGGTGAACGACTCGCCCTTCGGCTTGCAGGCGGGCGTCTATACCCACGACCTGAATCACGCGCTGCTGGCGACCCAGAAGCTCAACGTCGGCGGCGTGATGATCAACGACGTGCCCACTTTCCGCGTCGATCAGATGCCCTACGGCGGCGTGAAAGACAGCGGCGTCGGGCGTGAAGGTCCGCGCTTCGCCATCGAAGAAATGACCAACCTCAAGATGGTCGTGATCAGCACGGGGGTGTGAGGTGCGCGACCTCTCGCAGCGCGTCATCGACTCCGTAACCGGGTGGGACGGCATCGAGAGCCATCCGCACCGCTTCGGCGGGGTGGAATTTAAGCTGGGCAAGGCGGAAATCGGGCACGTCCACGTGGGCATGGGGCTGGTGGACATCCGCTTCACGCGCCGCACCCGCGAGGCGCTGGTCGCCGAAGGGGAAGCCGAGCCGCATCACATCCTGCCGGAAAGCGGCTGGATCAGCTTTTGGATGCGCGACCCGGCGGACGCGGATCAGGCGATCCGGCTACTTCGGCTGTCGTATCTGCACAAGCGCCGGGACGCGGCGGCGCTTCTGCGTGAA
Source organism: uncultured Chloroflexia bacterium (assembly GCA_963814185.1). GTDB lineage: Bacteria > Chloroflexota > Anaerolineae > Aggregatilineales > Phototrophicaceae > Flexifilum. The sequence continues at coordinate 311,738 of CAWFCF010000012.1, forward strand.
GCCGAGTCTTTGGGGTTTAGCGGCTCCATCATGGACACGCTCAAGCATCGTGAGCCGGAGGTTGAATGACGGATCGTTTTTTTCTCGTCCTCGAAGGGCTGGATGGGTCGGGCAAGAGCGAGGTCTCGCGCCGCCTTGCCGCCCTGCTGATTGAAACGCTGGGCGCGGATCGCGTCCTCTTGACTTATGAGCCGCACGATCCCTCGGCGGCGGGCGAATACTGCCGCGACGTGCTGGCGAAGCGGATCAGCGTTTCGGCGCGAACGCTGGCGCTGGCATTCGCGCTCAACCGCGCCGACCACGTTGAGCGGGTGATCGCGCCGTTTCTAGACGACGCGAATCGGCGGGTGGTGATCTGCGACCGCTACCTGATGTCGTCGCTGGTCTACCAGTCCACTGGCGGGCTCAGCATCGACGACGTGGCGGACTTGAACCGGGGCGCGCCCTCGCCCGACCTGACGCTGTTCCTCGACGTGACGCCGGAAGTCTCCGAGCAGCGCATCGGTCAGCGGCAGGATCACCGCGAGTTGTTCGAGGAGCGGCTGGCGGAAACCCGCCAGAAATACTTCAGCGTGATCGAGCTGCTGCGCGCGCGCGGCGAGTCAATCGCGGTGGTGGACGCCAACGGGACGCTGCCGGAGGTGATCAACGGCATCGTCCGGGCGATCAACGCGCAGACTCCGGCGTGGCTGCGGCTGGAACCGATCCGGTCGTAGCGCCGCAGCAGCCAGCGCCGCGCCCTTGACGCGGCGAGAAGGAGGTAGTTGGCATGACCACGCAGTTTTTAAAATGTCCGGGGGGCACCCTCGCCTACGACGACGTGGGCAGCGGCACGCCCGTGATCTGCGTGCCGTCGATGGGCGATCTGCGCGCGGAGTACCGATTTCTCGCACCCAAGCTGGTCGAAGCGGGCTATCGCGCGATCAACATGGACGTGCGCGGTCACGGCGAAAGCAGCGTCGGATGGTCGGACTACTCGGTCGCGGGCGTGGGCGGCGACATCGTGACCCTGCTGCGGATGTTGAACGCTGAACCCGCCGTGATCCTCGGCACGTCGATGGCAGCGGGCGCGGCGGTCTGGGCGGCGGCGGAAGCGCCGGAACTGATCTCCGGGCTGATCCTGACCAGCGCGTTCGTGCGCGGCGACGGCAGTCCGCTGCTGCAACTGCTGTTCGGGGCGATGATCATGCGTCCGTGGGGCGCGTGGGCGTGGCTGCGCTACTTCAACACCCTGTATCCCACTCACAAGCCTGCCGACTTCGCGAGCTACTCCGCCAAGCTGCAAGCTAATCTGCGCGAGCCGGGTCGCTTGGAGGCGCTGCGCGCCATGCTGCTGGCGTCCAAGCGCGCGTCCGAGGATCGGATTCCGAAAGTGAAAGCCCCGGTCACGGTGATCATGGGGGGCAAAGACCCGGATTTTAAGAGTATGCCGGACGAGGGCAAGTGGGTGGCGGACAGCCTGCACGCGCCGCTGCACAGCATCGACGGGCGCGGGGCATTATCCGCACGCCGAAATGCCCGAAGTCACCGCGCCGCTGATTTTGACGTTTCTTGAGGGCTTGAAGCAGCCGCAGGCTTAGAAAGGTGTCTCGCGTTGAAAGCCGCTAATCTGGCGTTGGCGTTTGTGCTGGAACTCACGGCGCTGGGCGCGTTCGCCTATTGGGGATTCGTCACCGGGGACAGCACGCTGATCAAGCTGATTCTGGGCATCGGCGCGCCGGTGATCGCCGCCGTCGTGTGGGGGATTTTCGCCGCGCCCAAGTCCGAGCGGCGGCTGAAAGGCAGCGCTTACCTGATCTTCAAAGTGGCGTTCTTCGCGCTGGCGATCCTCGCGCTGATGGCGGCGGGCAGCGTCACGCTCGGCGTAGTGTTCGCGGTCGTGTTCGCCATCAACACGGCGCTGCTGTACGCATGGCACCAGGATGAGTAGGGGCGCAGCCGTGTGTGCGCCTGAACAAGAGCAGACACACGGGTCTGCCCCTACTGTTTTCGAAACCGAGCAGCGGTTCGCTGTCAGCTAAAAGCTCACTACCAATTGCTCACTGGCTACAAAATCTGCGAGAGGAACAACTGCGTGCGGGGATGCTGCGGATTCTCGAAGAAGTGTTCCGGCGTCCCCTGCTCTACGATGCGCCCCTGATCGAAGAACAGCACCCGGTCGGCGACTTCACGGGCGAAGCCCATCTCGTGAGTCACGCAGATCATGGTGATGCCGCTCTGCGCCAGTTCCTTCATCACGTCCAGCACCTCTTTGATCATTTCCGGGTCGAGCGCGGAGGTCGGCTCGTCAAAGAGCATGATCTTCGGCTCCATCGCTAGCGCGCGGGCGATAGCGACCCGCTGCTGTTGACCGCCGGAGAGCTGCCCAGGATACTTATCCGCCTGCTCCGGGATGCCCACGCGGACGAGCAGCTCGTGCGCTCTGGCTTCGGCTTTGTCCTTCGCCCAGTGACGCACGTTCATGGGCGCGAGCGAGATGTTCTGCATCACGGTCAGGTGCGGGAACAGGTTGAACTGCTGGAACACCATGCCGATCTCGCGGCGGATGGCGGCAATATTCCGCACGTCGTGCGAAAGCTCGATGTCATCGACGATGATCGTGCCTTCCTGATGTTCCTCCAGCCGGTTGATGCAGCGGATGAAGGTCGATTTGCCCGACCCGGACGGGCCGATGATCACGACCACTTCGCGCGGCATGACCTCGACGCTCACGTCGCGCAGGACGTGAAACTCGCCGAACCACTTGTTCACGTGGCTGCAAATGATGATCGGCTCACTCGTGACCGCGCTTGGTTCCGCATCCACCACTGCTGCTGTCGCCATAGTTTTCCTCAACTGATTCTTAGTTTTTGGTGATTGGTTTTTGGTATCGCAAGGGCGCGGCGTGCCGCGCCCCTACATTCCCTACCGCAAAGGTATTATCGCCAAACTAAAAACCAACAACCAATAACTGTCCTTCTCACACCTGCCGCGCCGCGCCGGAGCCGCTGGCTTCGATGCGGCGGCTGATCCACGCCATCAGGTAGCTGAACACGAAATAGATGATCGCAATGAACAGGTAGACCTCGCGCTGCAAGCCGAGATACTCGGTCTGCGAAATCACGGTCTGCGCGATTCCGGTCAGGTCGATCAAGCCGACCAGCGCGACCAGCGAGGTGTCTTTGAACAGCGCAATCGCCTGCCCGACCAACGCCGGGATCACGATGCGGAGTGCCTGCGGCAGCAAAATGAACAGCGTGATCTGGTAGCTGTTCAAGCCGAGCGCTTTCGCCGCTTCCTCCTGCCCGTGTGGGATGGCTTGCAATCCGCCGCGCACGTTTTCCGCCAAATAAGCGGCGCTGAACAGGGTGATGCCAACCATCGCCCGGAAGACGTTATCGACGTTGACCAGCGCCGGGTTGACCAGCGGCACCAAAAGCTGCGCCATGAACAGGATGGTGATCAGCGGGACGCCGCGCACCAGTTCGATGTAGAAAATACTCGTCCAGCGGACGACCGGAAGGGTGCTGCGCCTGCCCAGCGCCAGCAGCACGCCCAGCGGGAAGGACGCCAGAATGCCGACGATGGTCAAGAGCGCGGTGAGCAGGAAACCACCCCAGCGCCGGGTATCCGCCACTGGCAGCACGTCCTGAGTCGTCCCGGCGGCGTTGAGCAGCAGCGGCGGCGCGACCAGCAGAATCAGCCAAGCCACCGCCGCGATCACCAGCGCGCGCAGGCGGAGCGGATCGCGCCAGCGGTCGGCTTGCCCGCGCCCCATGCGGGCGGCAGTCAGCCCGACCAGCAGCCAGATCACGGTGCTGATCACCGGGATGATCAGCGCACCCGGATCGCCGCTCTTGAGCTTGTCGAGAATGCCATCGCCGATCACCGACTGGATCAGCCCGATCAGCGTGACCAGCGCCAGCAGCGAGCGCCCCCAAGCCCGGTCGAGGTTCATGCCCGTGAAGTACATCCAGCCGACCCAGACGAAGCGCGAGATCAGCAAGCCGACGCCAATCGCGTCCAAGCCCGCGATACCGTATGCCAGCACGAACAGCGCGATTAGCCAGATCACCCACAGCCACGTCACGGTGCCGCGCACGCGCTTGCGCTGGTCGCCGCGCTCGGCTGGCGCTTGAGAGACAGGCGGCAGAATCCGCATCAACCCGATGCCCGCCGCATAACCGAGCACGCCCAGCAGGACAAGCTGTAGGCTTGCAAACGACAGCGAGTTGAAGAAAGGCGCGACGTACAGGTAAAGGTAATCGCCGAAGGAGCGCGCCCCCAAAAATTGATTGTCGGTGATGACTTTCATGGGGATGGGCTGACCGTCGGCAGTGGGGCGCAGGGCTTCGGTGGTGTAGCCATCGGTCAGGCGGACGAACTGGGCAATCGACTGGCTGCCTCCGCCGGGCGCTGAGCGGGTGAAATCAACCTCGTGCAGCGGGTAGATGCCGGTGGTCGCCAGCAGCGCTGCGCCGCTGTCGTCAGTGGTGGTTTTTTGCAGGATATACCAGCCGTCGTGGGGGAGCGCGAAAGTCAGCGGCGGCGAACTGGGGTCGAGGGTGGCGCTGGCGAGCGTCTCCTGAGTCGCGCCGTCGAGGATGGCGACGGCGGTCGAAGTCTGGTTGAGCTGATAGGTATCCGTAACCGGATCAGGAATGGTCAGGCTGTTGAGTTGAGTGGTCAAATCCTGACGCTGCACGTCGGTCAGCAGCGCGTGATCGAGCCGATATTGAAGTTCGACCCGCTCCTGCTCATCGTCGAGCCGATTATGCGCCGAGTTGACCAGCGCATTGGCGGCGCGGTCGTCGAAGCCAGCGATCTGCGCCAGCGCGCGGTCGTTGTTGACCTCGGCGTAGGCGATGCTGATGGCGTCGCCCGCCTGCCCGATGAAGGCGACCTGCGGCTGGGGCTTCTCGCTCACCGTGCCGGAGACAATCGACGTGCTTCCGGCGGCGACGTAAGCGGTCGCGGGCGGGACCGTCGCCCGCACGATCAGCGGCACGACGAACAACAGCGCCAGCACCACCCCGATGCCGATCAGCAGCGGGCGGCTGACGCGGGTATACGCCATCACCGTGACGCCGACCACGAAGGCGCAGAACCGCGCCGCCCAGTTGATGCGCCAGACCGTATCCGGCGGCATGGTGCCGACCATGAACAGACGCAGGTTGTTGGTGATCACCAGCCAGTTCGCCTGACTGATCGCCCATTGGAACAGGCTGACGATCAAGCCGATCAGCGCCAGCAGGCTGACGAAGGTCAGGATGGTGTCGAACGTGGATTTGAACAGGTTCTCGCGCATCCACGCCAGCGGCCCCACCGCCAGCACGGGAGGCGGCTTGATCGGCGGTTCCTCGTAGTTGACGACGGCGCGGTCGCGGGGGTCAAGGGTGGTTGCCATAGGCGCCTACCTCGTCACCAACTGGAAGCGCCCGTTGATCCAGTTCATCGCAGCGGCGATGATCAGGCTGATGATCAGGTACGCCAGCATGATAATCACGATCCCGGTCACGGCTTGCCCGGACTGGTTGATGACGGTATTCATGACCGCGAAGATGTCGGAATAGGCAATCGCCAGCGCGAGGCTGGAGTTTTTCGCCAGATTGAGATACTGGTTGCCGAGCGGCGGGATGATCACGCGGAGCGCCTGCGGCAGCACCACCATCCGCAAAACCTGACTGTTCCCCAAGCCGAGCGCGCGCGCCGCTTCGATCTGCCCGTGCGGGACTGCCATGATGCCCGCGCGCACGATTTCGGCGATGAAGGCTGCCGTGTAGATCGCCAGCGACAGCAGCAGCGCCAGATAGCGCGGATCGAGCGTGACGCCGCTGCTAAAACGCAGCCCGGCGCGCTGGGGCAGCGAGATCGTGAGCGGCACGTCGGTGTACTGCAACTGCTGGTCAGCGGTGAGCGCGCCGCTGCTTTCCGCCTGATCCAGCGGCATAAACGTGACCGTTCCGTTTTGATCCACCGGGACGCTGGCAGGCAGCGGCTCCGCGCCGACCACGAACCAGCCGATCACGGCGAACAGAATGATGCTCAGCAGGGCGTAGCGCCCACGCGGGTGCGGATCGCCGGTTTGCTCAGTGACGCGACCGAGATACACCCAGAGCAACACCGCGACCGTAATGCCCAGTACCACGAACAGGAACCACTCGCCGAAGCGGGCGGTGGCGTGGGCTTCGGGATAGACCAGCCCGCGATTGCTCATCACGATCAGGGGCTTGAGTGCGACCACAGCGGCGGCGTCCGGCGCGATGCCGAACAGGAACAGCAGCCCGCCGATCAACTGCCCGATCAGCCCGCTGAAGGCGGTCATGCGCAGCCCGCGCAGGTTGATGAACAGCGACGCCGCAATCAAGATGACGCTGCCGATCAGGTACAGATAGAGCGCCGTGCTGCTGATCAAGCCGACTCCGAAGAAATTGCGATCCGGGTTGTTGTAGAAGTAGAGGAAGCCGATCTCGATGGCGACGATCATGCCGATGAAGGCGGGAAAGACGAAACTCAAGCGTTGTTTCTGCTCGGCTTTCAGTCCGCTGAGCGCGCGCCGGATCACCAGCGCGACGATCACGTAGATGGCGAAGCGATAAGGCAGCGCCAGCAGCCCGTCCTGCGGAATCTGGATACTCTGCTGGATGGTGGGCAGCGCCAGCACCACCACGAAATACCACACGAAAATCTGCACCAGCAGCGGGGTATTACGCAAAATCTCGACGATTATGCGGCTGATAGTGCGGATCAGCCAGTTGCCGCTGAGCAGAAAAATGCCGCCGAGGATGCCCAGCACGGTGGCGCCAACCAGCCCGGCGATCACCACCGTCAGCGTATTGCGCAGCCCGACCATGAAGGCTGCCCAGTAGCTGTCGTCGGGCGAGTAGCCCGCCGCGCCGCCGATGGCGAAACCGGCTCGATTTTGCAGAAAGGCGAAGTTCGGCGTGAGGTTACGGCTCGCCAGCGCCGAGAATATCTGATTAAACAGTCCAGCCAGCGCCACAGCGACGAGGATAAGAAAGACGATTTGACCTAAGATTTGCAGAAAACGGATGTCGCTGATAATGCCGAAGCGGTTTTGTCGCTGCTGCGTGCCGGATGAAGCCATGCAAATCCCTCGAAAAGCAGGGGCGAGGCTCTGCCTCGCCCCCACGATAACGCATTAACGGAACGGCATCGCGTAAAGCAGACCGCCGTTCGTCCAGAGATTGTTGGGTCCGCGATCCAGACCCAGCGGCGTGAGGTTACGGTCATAGATTTCGCCGTAATTGCCGACCTGCTGGATCACCTTGACCATGAAGTTGTTATCAATGCCCAAGTAGGAGCCAGCCTGATTGCCGCCGTAGCCGAGGAAGCGGGCGATGTCCGCGCCGACGCGCTGGCTGTAGGCATCGTCGGATTCGCCGTCGGTCGGCATGTAATCGGTGATGTTCTGGCTGGTGATGCCGAATTCTTCCGCCTGCATCGTGCCGTAGACCACCCAGCGGATGATGTCGGCGAACTGCGGGTCGCTCTGTGGGGAGAGCGGACCGAGCGGTTCCTTGCTCAGCACCGAGTTGAGGATGGTGTACGAGCCGGGATCCGCCTGCGACGCTTTGGTCGAAACCAGACCGCTGCGGTCGGTGGTCACGGCGTCGCAGCCGCCGGAATTGAAGGCAGACATCACGGCGTTGAAGTCCTGGAAGGTTTGCAGTTGGAAGTCCAGCCCCAGATTGTGCATGGCGTCGGTGATGTTCAGTTCAGTGGTGGTTCCGGCGTTGGTGCAGATGATGCCGCCCGCCAGATCGTTCAGCGAGGTGATACCGCTGTCCGCCTTGACCATGACACCCTGCCCATCGTAGAAGGTGGTCGGCGCGAAGGTAGCGCCCCAGAGCGTATCGCGGCTGAGCGTCCACGTCGTGTTGCGAACCAGCACGTCGACTTCGCCGGATTGCAGTACGGTTTGACGGTCGGCAGCGACCACCGGGCGGAAGTTGACCTTGGTGGCGTCGCCGAGGATCGCGGCGGCGAAGGCGTGGCAGAAGTCCACGTCAAAGCCAGAGTATTCACCGGCATCGTTGACGAAGCCGAACCCGCGTAGCGTATTGTTCACGCCGCAGATCAGCTCGCCCCGATCCATCACCGCCTGCGTGATGGGACCCACCTGCACGGTGGTGTTATCCTGCGCCAAAATGCCGCTGCTGGACACCGCCACAAGCAGAATCAGAAAAACCAGCACTACTCTCCGCATTGCTTCGCTCCTTTGAATCGGGTCATGCAGGAAAAATAAAATATTATGTTCGAGTACATTCAGACAACTCGTGAAGGCAGTGTAACGTACCGTGTTTTGGTTGTCAAACGGCTTGACGCACAAAACCCGCGATGCTTGATTGTGGCTTTTGACTAAGGTGCGCGGAGTTGATCGAGTTTGGCGAGGATAGCGGCGTGGACTTCACCCGGCTCGGCATGGCGACCAAGCGCTATTTTGGAAAAGACTAGTTCGCCATTGACCTCCACCTCGAACACGCCCCCGCTGCGGGGCACCAGCGTCCACGACCCAACGTAATATTCGAGTTCGCGCTCGCCCAAAATTTCCGCCGTCAAACTGACGGCACGGTCGGTATAATGTCAAGCGGCGCAGTAGGTGATGCGAATATCCAGTAAAGGCTGCTGCATTTCTCTACTCCTTGTCACGCAGGAATACGAGTAAAATATAACAGAAGACCGGAGCAAGGCAAAATCACCGGGGGACCCAGTTGTATGGGGATGTCACTGCTCGACGAGACCTTTGAAGTATACGTGCAAATGCGCAGTTCCGGCAAGGAAGCAAAAGCCGCGCTGGAAGCGCTGCGCGCACGTATTGAAACGCTGCTGCCCAACGAGCGCATGGAGATGGTGCGCCGCGTGAAGGCGTGGGAGAGCGGCGCTCGCGGCGCCGCGCTGAAGCAGCAGGAACGTCCTCCGCGCGAAATCGTGAAGCAGCCGAGCAACGAGCAAACCGTGATCTGCCCGCGCTGCGGTGGCTTGAACAGCATCAACGACGTGTTTTGCGTTCGCTGTGGCAATTTTCTGAAGCACGACGCCAGCCCGCACGAAACCACCAAGCTGGACGATACCGGGCGGCTTTCGCGCGGGGCGGATTATTTCGGTCCGATTCGATGCTGGTGCTGGTGGTGGTCAGCGACAATTTCAGCTACAGCATCCAGCCGCAGCAGTACAAACACGAAACCGTGATCGGGCGAAGCGAAGGCAGCACCATGAAGCCGGACATCGACCTGAGCGCTCACAGCGCGGGCGAGATGGGCGTATCTCGACTGCACGTCGCGCTGCAGTACAACGCCAAGAACAATCTGTTGAGCGTTTCCGACATGAAAAGCGCCAACGGCACTTACATCAACGGTCAAAAGCTTTTCCCTCAGGAAGTACGGGTGCTGCGCGACGGCGACGAGCTTCGGCTCGGTCGGCTGATGATGCGCGCGTATTTCGAGCATCCGGGAGATGCGGGCACCTCCTGATTCAGCGCACGACGCTCCTATCAATAAACGCTTAGACTTTGGGGATATAACTCGGCGCGGTGGCGAGCGCATGACCGAGCGCGGAGACGGTTTCCGGGTCGCCGATGTGCCGGATCACGGCGACGGCGTTGCGCAGCTCCGCGATCAAGACGTGATAGACCACGCCCTTGTCGGTTTCGCTCAGATTTTCCTCACGCTGATCCCACCGCTCCTTCGGGAGCTTGAGCATCCCATTGACGAAGTTCAGCAGCGCCCGCGCGCCGCGCGGCTCGCCGCAGCGCTCCAGCCCCGCGAACACCGCTTCCAACGTGGAAAACTCGGCATCCAGCCGCAGCCCCGTGATCAACGCATCCAGCACACGCGGATCGTCCTGACGGTGAGACAGCGCCCACGCCGCGCGCGCCGCGCTGCCATAGCTGTAGGCGACGCTGTGCAGATGCCGAATCAGCGGCTCGACCGCGCGATCCCCGCCGATGCGATCCAGATCATTGACAATGGTGCTGTATTCAGGCGTCCAAGCCGGTGTTTCGAGCGCGGCGATCAAGGTATCGACGGCGCGGGGGTCGCCGATTTTGCCGAGCGCCCGCACAATCGCCAGACAGATGTGGCGCTCGCGCTCGCGGGCGAAGGCGGCGATCAGCGGCTCGACCGCGCGGGCGTCCCCGATGTCCCCCAGCAGATAAGCGGCGCGCTCTCTGGCGGCAGCAGGGTCCAGCGCAGGCGCGAGTTCAAGCAGTTCCTCAGGGACGCCCGCCGCTTTCAGCCGCTCCAGATCGGGCAGATCGTGAGTCCTGTCCAGCACCGCGATCAGCGGCTCGACGGCGGGAGCGCCAATCTCGACGAGGCGCGTCCGCGCTGCCCGCGCGTCGAAGGTGTAGAGATGGGCTATAAGCTGCTCGACCTCGTCGGTTTGCATCCGGGTCATCCATCGCGGAGCGTGTGTACTCGCTCGGTCACTTCATCCACGACACGCATAAACAGCGCCTGCATCCGTTCATCGTCAATTTGATAGGGACCGCCGTAGCTGCCATCGCCCAGCACTTCGCGTATGCTCTGCCCGGCATCCAGCAGTTCGAGATTCACCTGCTCCTTGACGCCGCCGGGCATGGCAGCGACCCGCGTGAAGCTGAAGTTCTCACCCCAGTTGGCGTGATCCAAGCGCAAATTCTGCTCGGCTTCAAACTGGCGGACGGCGTTCTCTCGCCACCAATCGTACCACGCAATGCGCACGATGTTTTCGATGTGCAGGTCTTTCAAATGCTGCGGCATCTTGTTCCCGCCGTGACCGTTCAGGATGAGGAAGCGGTCAAAGCCCTGATGCATCAGCCCATCCACCACTTCGTTGAGGACGGTGTCGAAGGTCTGGCGGCTCAGTGTGATAGTACCCGGAAAATCAGCAAAATGCTCGCTCATGCCGAAATTGAGCGGCGGCGCGATCAGCACGCTTTCGCGCTGCGCGACCGCCAGCGCGATCCGCTCTGGAATCAGAATGTCGGTCATCAAACTGAGGTATGCGTGCTGTTCGGTTGCCCCCGTGATCAGGATAATCCGGCTGTCGCGCTCCAGATAGCGCTCGACATCCATCCAGTTCAAATCTTGAAGGCGCATCACCTGTTCCTCTGTTGTAAGACACTTGATCAGAGTATAGCCGGGATACGGGACAGGTATCAAAAAGAAGCGGACAGCAGTCAGCTTTTAGCGGTCAGCAAGAACAGCGGTAATGGATTACTGGCTGGACGGAGACGGTGGGGGTACGGCGTGCCATGCCCACGATGAGTTCACGCGGACTGCTGATCCAGCTTGGCGTGCAGAAACTTGAGCATCCACTCCCACGCGAGGCGGGCGCTTTCGGGATGATACGCCTCACGGTCGGCTTCAAAGAACCAGTGTCCGGTTCCGGCATAGACGAAGAAGGTGGATTTGAGGTTCATGCTGGTGAGGGTCTGATCCATTTGATCCAGCCCTTCGCGCGGCTCATAGTCGTCATTTTCGGCGAAATGCCCCTGAAAGGCGGCGCGCATCGCGCTGAGATCGCCGTCGTAGGTGCCGTAGAAGGCGACCATCGCCGCAACCGCGTCCGGTCGATGCTGCGCCAGATACAAGCCCCAGCTTGCGCCCAGCGAAAAGCCCACCAGCCCAATATCGGGGGACGCGGCGCGCGCCGTCAGGAAATCGACCGCCGCATCCAAGCGAGCAATCAGGTCATCGGGATCAAGCGCATCCCGCAGGGCGGTCGCTTCCTCGATGGTGGCGGCAGTCGCCCCGTTGTAGAGGTCGGGCGCCAGCACGACGAAGCCCTCAGCCGCCAGCCGATCCGCGAGCTGGATGAAGAAATCGGTCAAGCCCCACCACGCGGGGATCAGCAGCACGCCCGCTCCGGTTTCGGTCGGCGGCACCACGAGATAAGCCTGTCCGGTTTCGAGTGTCTGCATGGTGATGCCCTTTGGGTTGATCAGGATGATACGCGCAATGATAACATTTGTTCTAGCTTGACTTTAACGAAAACAAAAACGCCCGGCTTGTCACCGGGCGTTAGATTTAGACCAGATCATTCTTGGATTTGCCGCCGCCGCTGCCCCCGCCGAAGCGATGGCTGCCGAACAGCAGATACAAGCCGATCAAGATCAGGATCAGGGGCCACCAGTTGAAGGTGAACACCTTTAGCAGATCGATGACCGTGAAGAACACGCCAATCGCCAGCGAGATCAACCCGGCGCGCTCGCCCATCCAGTTGCGACCCTGCGCGACCGCACGGACGATCAGCGCGATGCCGATCACGTACAGGATGCCGGGCCACCACCAGTTGAGCAGGAACAGCAGCGCCAGCCCGATCAGGAACGTGCCCCCAAAAACCTCGTTTGAACGCTTGTCGTTCATGGTCACTCCCCTATACCAACGTGTCGTCGTGCTTCGGCTTCTCGTCGTAGAAGTCGTCTAGTTTCGATTTGCGGGAGGCGTTCGGCGTGAAGGAATAGCCGAACAGCATGGTCAGCCCCACCAGAATCAGCAGCAGCGGCAGGCTGAAGCCGACCAGAAACACCAGCCCCAAGCCGAGCATCCACAGACCGCCGGAGACGTTGTACCACGCCTGCCCCTCGGCGATCCCGCGCGCCAGCGCCGAAGCGCCGATCACGAACAGGATGCCGGGAAAGAAGCCGCCGACGATATTTCCCGCTGAGGTGAACAGCAGACCCAGCCCGATCAGGAACACTGCACCGGATACGCGATCCGCATAGGCTTTCGAATACATGATTTTACCCCCGTGTTTGCTGTATCACCCATAAATACGCAGGGCGGGATCAAAAGTTGCAGATTTGATCTGCGGCGAAACGGCAGTCGTGGCATAATCAAGAGGACAGAGGTCGGTGTAGAAATCATGAAGAACAACCAACGTCGTACTCCCCTGCTCCGCAAACGCCGTGCCGATCACCTGCGCGCGCGTTGGGAAGCAACCCTTGCAGGCATCATCGACATCAGCCGCGCGCTCAGCTTCAACCTCGACATTGATGCCATCTGGGACACGCTGCACGACCACCTCAACCTGTCGTTCGACACCACCTCGTTCTTCGTGGCGCTCTACGATTACGAGCGCGACCGGCTGGAGCTTCCGCTGGTCTCGGTGGACGGAATGCGCGTCCACAACGATCCGATCCCGGTGTGCGGCATGAGCCGGGCGGTGATGGTGCATGGTCTCGAATTCTACGTGCAGGACGCGGACGCCGAAGAAGAACGGCTTCAGTCGCTGGGCGTGGAACGCGACGAGCGCGAGCCGGGTCGCTTCGCCCGCTCGTGGATCGGCGTGCCGCTGCGCGGTCGGCAGAGCGACGTGATCGGCTTGGTCGCGCTGCAAAACCTGATGCCTAACAGTTTCAACGATTACGACCTCTCGCTGCTGATGGCAATCGCCGCGCCGCTCTCGCTGGCGCTGGACAATATGCGCCTGACCGAAACCGAACGCGAGCGCCGGATGATCGCCGGGTCGCTGATGGAGATCGGGCAGCTTGCCGGAGCGCTGCTGGATTACGACGACGTGCTGGAACGCATCCTCGACCAGCTTCAGCGGGTGGTCACTTACGACGGCGCGGCGATTTTGCTGCCCGCCAGCAGCCCGGAGCCAGTGCTGGTGGTCACCGCCAGCCATGACCCGGAAGCCTTCGAAAAAGGCGTGAGCCTGCGCTACAGCGAGTTCAGTCCGCTGGCGCAGTCGGTGCTGTCCGAGCAACCAGTCGTCGTTTCAGACGCGGCGAACTTCGCCCTGTGGTGGCAGGGAACCGCGCCCGACGCCGAGCGCTATCAGTCGTGGCTGATTATCCCCATGATCGTGCAGCAGACCATCAACGGACTGATCATGCTGGGCAAGTTCGAGCCAACCGCCTACACCCAGAAGGACGCCAGCAGCGGCTTCGCGCTGGCGCGTCAGGGCGCGATTGCGCTGGAAACTACCCGCCTGCAAGCGCAGACGCAGGCGAATCTGCAAATTTTGCAGCAGCGCTCGCGCCGCCTTGCCTCGATCAACCGCATCACCAGCGTGATCACCTCGTCGCTCAATCGGGATGAGGTGTTCTACACCACCGCGCAGCTTATGACCGAGCTGTTTGAAGCCGATCACTGCGGCATCGTGATGATCGAGGAGCAGGCAGAAGCGGCGGTGATCGCCGCCGAACACCCGCTGCTCGGCAACACCGGGACGTTGATCAGTCTAGTGGATAATGCGACCGTGCAGTGGCTGGCGCACTACGGAACCGCCGTGACCATTGACGATCTGATGGACGGCGGCGACCCGACCCGCGAATCGCTGCGGCAGATGGGCGTGCAGTCCTCGCTGATCGCGCCGCTGATCGTGCGCGACAAGCTGATCGGCAGCATCAGCATCGACATGATGAGCGCACGGCGGAGCTTCAGCGCCGAAGAATGCGAGACGCTGGTCACGATTGCCGGGCAGGTGGCAATTGCGGTTTCGCACGCCAATCTGTATCAGGATGCGCTGGCAGCCAACCGCCTGCGCAGCGCCTTCCTCGCCAACATCAGCCACGAACTGCGGACGCCGCTCAACGCCATCATCGGCTACAGCGACATGCTGCTGAACGAGTTCTACGGCACGCTCAACCCGCAGCAGCAGGATCGAGTCGCGCGGGTGAACACCAGCGGCAAGCACCTGCTCAACCTGATCGACGACGTGCTTGATCTCTCCAAGCTGGAAGCCGGGCAGATCACGCTGGCGCTGCGCCCGGTGCGCGCGTCCGAAGCGCTGGACGAGGCGCTGGAAACGCTGCGCCCGCTGGCGGAGCAGAAAGGGCTGTCGCTGGAGGTGGGTCTCCCGCCCGCCGAGCCGACCGTGCGCGCCGACCCCAGCTATCTGCTGCCGATCCTCGTCAACCTGATCGAGAACGCGGTCAAGTTCACGGCGACCGGCGGCGTCACGGTTGATCTGCTGCCTGTGCGCTTCATCAATGGGCGATCCGACCTGATCGCGCCGCCGGATCGCATTTACGTGCCGGAAGGCGACTGGCTGGCGATCCGGGTCAGCGATACCGGCATCGGCATTCGACCGGAAGACCGCGAGGCGATCTTCGAGAGCTTCCGGCAGGCGGATAGTTCCGAGGCGCGCGAGTTCGAAGGACCGGGCTTAGGCTTGGCGATCACGCGGCAGTTGGTGGAGCTGCACGAGGGCTACGTGTGGGTGGACAGCACGCCCGGCGAAGGCAGCCGCTTTATGGTGCTGCTGCCGACGGTCGAGGCGCCGCTCAATACCGAGGACAGTTCCGCGTCGATGGAGTACGATGGTCGCCCGCTGCTGCTGGTGATCGACGACGACCCGGCTGACCGCAAGCTGATGCAGGATTATCTGGGCGAGGATTACCGGGTGATCACCCTCGGCAACTCGGTGGGAGTGCTGGACATGGCGCGTCAGCTTCAGCCGGACATGGTGATCACCGACGTGATGATGCCGGACGTGAGCGGCTGGGAGGTGCTGCGCTCGCTGCGCACCGACGCCGAAACCGAGCATATCCCGGTGCTGGTGCTGTCGGTGCTGGATCAGAAAACGCTCGCCTACAAGCTGGGCGCAGCGAACTATCTGGTCAAGCCTGTGAACCGGGACACGCTGCGGGCGGAGGTGCGGCGTCTGCTGGAAAAAAACACTCCACCGGGGGAGGTCGGCGGAGTGTAAAAGTATTATTTCTAAATTTAACTTTGTCGGTTTTGCCTTATTATGTCGTTAACGATGGCGCGAAACAAGTGATAAAAATCACAATCAAACACCCGCGCATGACATTGGCGAAGCGGGCGGATTTGGTTAAACTAGCGTTTTCGCGCGGGAAAAAAACGGACACAAGTCTATGGGACCGACCGGACTTTACTTCGAGGACATCGAAGTCGGCAGGGTGATGATCACGCGCGGGCGCACCATCACCGAATCCGACCTCGTGCAGTTCGCCGGGCTGACCGGCGATTACAATCCGATGCACACCGACGCCGAATACATGAAGCAGTCGCAGTTCGGGCAGCGGATCGCGCACGGGATGCTGACGCTCAGCTACGCGGTCGGGCAGGCATATCAGTTGGGCTTCATGGAACGCACGGTGATCGCGTTTCGCGGGCTGGAAATGAAGTTCAGCCTACCCGTGTTCATCGGCGACACCATTCACGTCGAGCTAACGGTGCGCGAGAAGCAGGAAATGCGGCGGCTCGGCGGCGGCTGGGTGACGCTGGACGTGAAGATCGTCAATCAGAATGGGAAAACCGTAGAGTCCGGCAGTTGGACGGTACTGCTGGCGCTCAAGCCTGAGCAGCCGTCGTAGGCATCGGCTCCAGCGGCAGCGTGAAGCTGAACACCGCGCCGCTTTCCGGCAGATTGTCAACCCAGATGCGCCCGCCGTGCGCTTCGACCGCGAGTCGGCAGAACGCCAAGCCCAAGCCGACGCCGGTCGGCGCGTCCACGTGGCGAATCCGGTAGAACTTGTCGAAGATTTCCTTCTGATGGTTGGGCGGGATGCCGGGTCCCGTATCGCTGACGGCGAAAGAGACGGCGTCACGCTTGGCGCGCGCCCGCACCGTGACTCGCCCGCCGGTCGGCGTGTGCTTGATGGCGTTCTCGATCAGGTTGACCAGCACGCGCGTGATCATGTCGGGATCGATCTGCACGTCGGGCAGCGGATCGGCGATTTCGAAGCTCAGGCTTTGCTCAGCGTCGGCGGCGGTCGAGCGCACCAACTCCATCGTCTCGTCCAGCAGCGGATGCAGCGCGGTGCGCCGACGATTGATCACGGCGCTGCCCTGCTCCAGCCGCTCGATGTCCAGCAGCCCCTTGACCATGCGGGTCATCTGGCGGGTGCTTTGGGTCGCCAGATAGGTCAGATTGCGCGCCGTGCGGTCGTCCTTGATCACCTGATCCAGCCCGCATAGACTGCCGTAGACATTTTGCAGCAAGCCGCGCAGGTCGTGATAAGTCATGGCTGCCAAATCGCGGCGCAGTAGGTCAACTTGAGCGTTTTCGCTAGTTTCGCGCTGGATGGCTTCGTAGCGCTGGCGCTCGTCCCCAGCGGCGCGCTGAAGCGCTTCGGCGCTGCGGGCGTTGTCGTAAGCGGCGGCGATCAGCCCGGCGGCTTCTTCGAGAAAATCGCTCACTTCCTCGCGGAAATAGTCCACTTCCGGGTGGAGCAGCACCAGCGCGCCGCAGAGGGTCGAATGGCGCATCAGCGGCACGCCCACCGCCGAGCCTTCCCATTTGCCCGGCAGTTGGGCCAGCGCGGGTCGGTGCTGATATTGCGGATGTGGATGGTGCGCTGCCCGTACTGCACAAAGCCGACCAGTCCTTCGCTGAGCAGCTTGTCCCACATTTCCTGCTGATCGTCCAGCTCGCCGTTGAGCAGGAAGGCGTCGCGCAGCTCGCCGTCCTCGTTGAAGGTGAGGATGCAGCCTTGTTTCACATCAATCGCGGAACAGGTCATCGAAAGCGCGGTGCGCAGGATGTCCTGCGAATGCAGCCCCTGATAGTGCAGCGCCCGTGCGATGCGATACAGCCACTCGACTTGCATGAAACCGCCTTCAGACATCGAACGACTTTCGGTGTTAATAGCAGCTAATACTGATTGTACGTGCAAACCACCCGATTGCGTGTGAAAAATTTTCGCAACTTTTGTGAATTTTGTATAGGGTGGAAATCAGTTGCATGGGTATGAAAGCCGTGATTCTGTTCGGCTGCGTACTTCATCCCGCCAGCGATGGCTGCTGAACCACGATCCGTGACGCCGCCTGATACACCCGGACGTAATCCACCAGCAGGGTCTGCGGGAACTCGGTGGTCGCATCGGGATTGCCGGGCCAGCCTCCGCCGACGGCGACGTTCAGCAGCAGAAAGAAGTCGTGATCAAAGAACCACTGCTTGCCGTTCAAGTCGGCTTTACGGATGGTTTGATAGAGCGTGTCGTCCAGATACCAGCGAATCTCGTTCGGCTCCCATTCAATCGCATAGACATGGAAATCGTCCGCCAGCGGTTGATTGGATGGGTAGGCGCTGCTGATCCCGTTCGCGCCCGAATAGCCGGAGCCGTGAACCGTGCCGTAAACGGTGTTCGGCGTTTTGCCGATGTTCTCCATGATGTCGATTTCGCCGGAGGCGGGCCAGCCCACCGAATCGATGTCGCTGCCCAGCATCCAGAAGGCGGGCCAGATGCCCTGCCCGCGCGGGATGCGGATGCGCGCCTCGACCCGCCCATAGTGGAACTCAAACTTGTGCTGGGTGGTCAAGCGCGCCGAGGTGTAGGCGCAGGCGCCGTAATTGCAGGCATAGCCGCCGGGATTCTCCTTGCGCGCCACAATCGCCAGATCGCCACTGCCATCCAGCGAGGCATTCTCGACCCGGTCGGTGTAGTATTCCAACTCCGAGTTGCCCCAGCCGTTCCCGCCGGTGACTGCCGTCCAGTTCGCAGGGTTGATCGGCGTCCCGGCAGCGCCGTCGAACTCGTCCGACCAAACCAGCGTCCACTGACCCGGCTCGGCGGCAAGGTCACCTACCGCGACCAAGCCGAGCAGGAGAGCAGCGGGAATCAGGCATATGACACGCAGCGAGCAGTTCATGGTCAACCCCACTTCCGGCGGAGGGCAATCAGCCCCATTGTACCGCGCCGCCGAAAGCGCGTCTTAATCCGGCTGATGAAGCTGCATGATCTCGAAGATCAGTTTGTGGAAACTGCGGGGATTGTTGTCGGGATCGTAGAGGATGCTGCGCAGGCGCATCAACTCGCCGGGCAGCGATTGAGCGGTGTCGCGGATCAGCAGCAGTACTGGCTTGTTCTCGTGCATGAAGTAGCGGTACATCAGCCTGATCCAGCTTGAGCCGAGCGACTCCGGCGACACCACCAGCACCATCAGCCAGCACTCGGTGAGCGCCTGCTCGACCGCCATACGCCAGTCGTCGCTGCCGACCGCCAAGTATTGATCGACCCACGCGCTCAGCCGGGTATCTTGCAGGCGCACCAGCAGCGGCGCGACCACCATTTCCCAGTCCTCACGGGCGTAGACGATCACCAGATGATCCCGCAGCGAGCCGGGTTCAGAGTCCGATGCTGCGCGCCGAAAGCGCGCGGCGGGTCGGATCGACCTTGAGGCTGGCAAGGGTGATGTCCTTATCCAGATTCAGATCGGGCGGGCGGCTGGTGGGCGTATCCTCATCGGCTGGCTCGTCGCCGTAGATATACTGAAGCTGAATCACCGTGCCCAGCTTGACAATGTCGTTGGGTTCAAGGCAGCGGGTTTCCAGCAGCGGCTCGCCGTTGATAAAAGTGCCGTTGGTCGAGCGCAAGTCTTCGATCAGGTAGCCGCGCTGCGAGCGGTGCAGGCGCAAATGCTGACGGCTGACTTCCGGGTCTTGAATCACGAGGTCGTTGTCGAGGTCGCGCCCGATGGTAATGCTTTCGTCCTCCAGCGGATACACGTAGCCGACGGCGGGACCTTTGGTCATCACGAAGCTGTAGAAGCTGCCGAGTTCGACGGCAACCGGGGCGCTCTCAACGGCGGGCTGGGCGTCCAGTTCCTTACCGCCGTATTCAAGGGTGATGGTGTCGCCGAGTTCGATCAACTCGCCGCGTGAAAGCAGCCACGTGCTGCTCACCCGCTGACCGTTGACGAAAGTCCCGTTGCTGGAGTCGAGGTCGCGGACTTCGTAGTTTTCGGAGAGACGCACAAGGCGGCAGTGTTCGCGGCTTACTTCGTTATCGCGCACGACGATGGTGTTCTTGTTGCCACGCCCAATGGTGATCTCGTCCGCCTCAAGCTCGTACACGGCTCCCGGTGTTGGTCCCCGGCGCATGATTAAGCGTAGCATCGAATCACCCGTGCAACCCAGCGAAATACACTTTTCACATAGTATCAGAACTATGCTTACAAGAAAAGCGGACCGTGGGGATAGCGGAGCGAAGCGGAAGGGAAAAGATAAGGAAACCTGTACAAATTTGAGCGGCGTTCAGCATTCGGCAGAGGCGGGACGATTGTGAAAACCCGTGAAGACGGTGATCGCCTCGGCGTAGCGGGGATTGGCGGAACTGTAGGCGTAGCCTTCCGCCGTCTCCGCCAGCCCGCGCGCCACTGGCGAGAGCAGCAGCATGTTCAGGCGGGCATCGAGCGAGCGCTGAGTTTCCAGCGGGGTGCGCATGAAGTAGCGGTTCCAGATCAAATCGGTGTTGGGGAGCAAAATGCGCAGCAGCGGGATGGTTTCGGATTCGACGTAGCCGACCAGCGCGCTGACGCTCATGGTAAGCGGCGTCACCACCATCTCCAGCGTCTCCGGCAGCACCACGAAGCCATGCAACTGCGCGATCTGCTGTGACTTGATCACCACGCTGATCACCACCTCAGCGCAGCTATGCCGCAGGAACAGCGGCTCCTCGTTCTCGGTGGGCACACGCAGATACACGGGCTGCTCAGGCATGGGCTTGCTTACTCCGCCAGTTGATCTGGGTCATTCATTATCATAGCCGAACTTCGGCGCTGCGCCGTAAATCTTGTGTGAAAAGCATAAGAAAATTATAACCGAATTGCGCGAGAGTGCTGGGCATGTATTTCCAAAGGAATATCGCTAAAATAGCCGCGTTTGCTCGATGCTCAGGAAAGAGCGGCTCATGCTATTCGATCCGACCGAACATCCGCACCGACGCTTGAATCCACTGACCGGCGAGTGGGTGCTGATCTCGCCGCACCGCACCAAGCGCCCGTGGCTGGGACAGGTGGATAAGCCCGCGCCGGAAAACCGCCCCGCCTATGACCCGACCTGCTATCTCTGTCCCGGCAACCAGCGCGCCGGAGGTGAGCATAACCCCGCCTACACCAGCACCTACGTGTTCACCAACGATTTCGCCGCACTGCTGCCGGATACGCCGGACGCGGAGAGCAGCCATCCCCTGCTGGAAGCAAGCAGCGCTCGCGGCACCTGCCGGGTGATCTGCTTTTCGCCGCGCCACGATCTCACGCTGGCGGAAATGGCGCTGCCCGACATCCGGCGCGTGATCGACGTGTGGGGCGAGCAGATGACCGACCTCGGCAAGACCTATCGCTGGGTGCAAATCTTCGAGAACAAGGGCGCGGCGATGGGCGCGTCCAATCCGCACCCGCACGGGCAAATCTGGGCGAGCAGCTTTCTGCCCAACCAGCCCGCCAACGAGGATCGGCATCAGCAGTTGTATTACGCGCAGCACGGGTCGCCGCTGCTGGTCGATTACGCGGCGCTGGAAGCCGAGCGCGGCGAGCGGATCGTGGTCGAAAACGAGGAATGGATCGCGGTGGTGCCCTACTGGGCGGTCTGGCCCTTCGAGACGCTGCTGCTGCCGCGCCAGCACGTGCTGCGGCTGCCGCACCTGAACGATCATCAGCGGGACGCGCTGGCGGACATCCTCAAGCGACTGCTGACGAAATATGATAATCTGTTTGAAACGTCGTTTCCCTATTCGATGGGCTGGCACGGCGCGCCCACCGGTGATCACCTCGCGGCGGGCGATTTCTACGACGACCGCAGCCGACACTGGCAGTTGCACGCGCATTTCTACCCGCCGCTGCTGCGCTCGGCGACGGTGCGCAAGTTCATGGTCGGCTACGAGATGCTGGCGGAAGCGCAGCGCGATCTCACGGCGGAACAAGCCGCCGAGCGCCTGCGCGATCTGCCGGAAAAGCATTACAAAGAAGGACTGAGGACTGAGTGATGAGGACTGAGCAAAGCCGAAACACCACACTCAGCCGACGTTTTTACTCAGTCCTCAGTCCTCGAACCTCAGTCCTTTAGGAGAGAAAGTATGTCGTTGCAGCAGCAGGTAGTCGAAGAATTCCATCGCCGCTACGGAGAAGCGCCAACGCTGGTCGTGCGCGCGCCCGGTCGCGTCAACCTGATCGGCGAGCATACCGATTACAACGACGGCTACGTGATGCCGCTCGCCATCGACCGCGCCGTGTGGATCGCGGCGCGTCCGCGCAGCGACAACTACATGACCCTGTACTCGATGGATTTCGATCAGGTCGCGGAAATCTCGCTGACCGAGATCGTCAAGCGCGAGAACCTGTGGGTCGAATATGTGCAGGGAGTCGCGTGGGCGCTGCAAGAGGACGGGCGCACGCTCAAGGGCTGGAACGGCGTGATCGCCGGGGACGTGCCGATTGGCGCGGGGCTGTCGTCGTCGGCGGCGATTGAGCTGGCGTCGGCGCGCACCTTCTGCGCGGTCGCGGACATCGAGTGGAACGCGCCGGAGATGGCGAAGCTCTGCCAGCACGTCGAAAACGAATGGCTCGGCGTCAAAACTGGCATCATGGATCAAATGATCTCGGCGACCGGAGTCGCCGGGCACGCGGTGCTGATCGACTGCCGCTGGCTGCATCTCGACCCGGTGCCGCTGCCGCCGAACACGGCGGTGGTGGTGCTGGATACCGCCACCCGCCGCGAGCTGGTCACGTCGGCGTACAACGAGCGGCGCGAGCAGTGTGAAACTGCCGCCCGCTTCTTCAACGTCCCGGCGCTGCGCGACGTGACGCCGGAGCAGGTCGAAGCGGTGCGCGATCTGCTGGACGACGTGATTTACCGACGGGCGCGGCACATCGTCACCGAAAATCAGCGCACGCTGGACGCCGCTTACGCGATGCGGGTCGGCGACGCGGCAGCGCTCGGTCGGCTGATGAATGCGAGTCACGCCAGCCTGCGCGATGATTACGAGGTTTCCAGCGACGCGCTGAATCTGATCGTGGACTGCGCTCACGAGCACGATGCCTGCATCGGCGCGCGTATGACCGGGGGCGGCTTCGGCGGCTGCGCGGTCGCGCTGGTGAAGGCAGAGTCTACCGGGGACTTCGTGGCGAAGGTGGCGGCGTGCTATCAGCAGCGCAGCGGACTCACGCCTGCGGTGTACGTCTGTCAAGCAACCGACGGCGCGAAGATCATCTCTGACCAAATCTGAGATTGCGGAAGGCGTATGATTTCAAGCATGAGTCGTGAAGCCGCCAAGCGCCTGCGCCCGGCGGGGGCATTTCATCTGCCACCCGGCGCGCAGCCGATCGGCGCGGTCACTGAATTGATCGTCGAAAACTCGTCGCTTCAGCCGGAAGTGTTTATCACCGACACGCGGCGCACCACCGAGCACGGCGACGCGATGGGCTGGCACTTTTTCCTCTCGCCTACCGATGTCGAGGGGACATGGTCGGCTCAGCTTCACACGCCGCTGGAGCCGACCATCCTCACCTACTATTACGAGTTTCACGGCGATGATCCCGATGCCGTGAAACTCCCGCCGCTCTCGGAAATCCGGCAGATCGAGGGGCGCAACACAGCGGTCTATGGCGAGTGGACCCAGACGCCCTTCAAGATCGCGGTCTACGACCCGGCGCGAATGCCCGCCGACTGGACGCAGGGCATGATGATCTACCAGATTTTCCCGGATCGCTTCGCCAACGGCGATACCTCCACCGACCGCCTGATGAAAGGCGTCTACGGTCACGAGCCGCAGTTCCGGCGCTGGGGCGAGCGCCCCGAACATCCCCCGCTGGGGCGCGATTTCTTCGGCGGCGACCTGCGCGGCGTGATCAAGCATCTGGATTACATCGCCGACTTGGGGATTGACTGCATTTACTTCTGCCCGATCTTCAACTCGCCCACCAATCACCGCTACGACGCGATCGACTACCTGAAAATCGACCCGATGCTGGGCACCGAGCAGGACTTCGACGAGCTGATCGAGCAGGCGCACGCGCGGGGCATCAAGATCGTGCTGGATGCGGTGTTCAATCACTGCTCGTCGGACAGCATCTACTTCGACATCACCCACAAATTCGGGGACGGCGCCTGCAACTCGCGCCAGTCGCCCTACTACCGCTGGTTCGACTTTCAGGAGTGGCCCCAGAAATATCGCGGATGGGTCGGCTTGGGCTTCATGCCCGAATTTGTCGAGTGCCCGGAAATGGAAGACTATTTCGTGAGCGAGCGCGGCGTGACCGCTCACTGGCTGCGCAAAGGCATCGACGGCTGGCGCTGCGACGTGGCGTTCGACAACAGCGACGAGTTCTGGCGGCGCTTCCGTAAGTGCATCGACCGGGTGAAGCCGGGCGCGTATTCGGTCTCGGAACTGTGGATCGACTCGACTCACTATCTGCTGGGCGACAGCTTCAACGCCACCATGAACTACCGCTTCGCGTGGGCGGCGCGCGGCTTTCTGGCAACCGACGACCTCACGCCCAGCGAGTTAGACGATCGGCTTTCGATGTGGCTGCGGGATACGCCCCCGCCCGCGCTCAAGGCGCAGATGAATCTGGTGGATTCGCACGACACTGGGCGCATCCTGACCGCCTGCAGCGGCGAACTCAAGCGGGTCAAGCAGATATTGGCGTTCCAACTGGCGTATCCGGGCGCGCCGATGATCTACTACGGCGGCGAAACCGGGCTGGAAGGCGATTACGCCGAAGATGGTCGGCGTACCATGCCGTGGGATCACCTCGACTATGACCTGATCGCCGCTTACAAGCAGACGATCCACTTCCGGCGCGGGTCGGGGGCGCTGCGGCTCGGCGATGTAGAGGCGGTGGTGATCGACGACCCGCAGAAAGTCTATGCCTTCAAGCGTTGGTCGGGCGACGAAGTGGTCTACTGCGCCTTCAACGCCAGTGACGAAACCGCCGAAATCAAGCTAGCGGGCGATGGCAACTGGCACGACGCGCTCGGCGGGCAGAACGCCATCGAAGCGCGCGACGACGGCTTGGTCGCGTGGATCGAGCCGCGCGGTGCGGCGTGGTTCGTGAGGACGGTATAATAGAGCGCAGAGGGGAAGGGCAAGCCGCTGTGGTCGATCAGGTGAAACACTTCGCGGTCGAGGATTTCGAACAGTTTGTCGAACTGCCGGAGAACGCCGACAAGCTGTTCGAATACATCGGGGGGGAGATTGTCGAAGTGCCGTCGAATGCGTTCGCGTCTGAGATCAGCTCGATTATCCTCTATTTTCTCATGCAGTTCGTGCGTGAGAAAAAGATCGCCGGGCACATCACCGGAGAAGCAGGCGGCTACATGGTTTCCAGTGAGCGCTATGCCCCAGATGTCGCCTTCATTTCCGCGATCAAACAGCCGGAGCTTGACAAGCACGGCTACAACCGGAATCCGCCTGATTTGGCAGTAGAGGTCGATTTCCCCTCAACCGAGACCTCACGGGATACGCTTCGCATCAAAATCGCCAACTATCTCGCCGCCGGGACGGTGGTCTGGGTCGCGGTCGCCGAACCTAAAGGCGTCGAAGTCTACGTGCCGGGTCAGCCAGTAAAAGTCCTCAGCATCAACGACGCGCTCGACGGCGGCGGCGTGCTGTCCGGCTTCAAACTCGCGGTCAAAGATATTTTTCCTGAGCAACCGAAAGAAACCTGATGCGCTCCATTCTTCCTTTCAACGACAACTGGCTTTACGCACCACAGGATTTGCCGCTCAGCGCGCCCGACGACTCGTTCGAGGCGGTGACGCTGCCACACACCAATCTCCTGCTGCCCTACCACAATTTCGACAACTTCGAATACCAGTTCATTTCTACCTACCGCAAGCGCTTCACGCCCCCGGAGCCGCTCAATGGGCGGCGGCTGTTCGTGGATTTCGACGGCGCGATGACTTCGGCGACGGTTTCGATCAACGGGCACACGTTTGGCGAGCATGACGGCGGCTACGTGCCCTTCTCGTTTGACCTGACCGACTATCTGCGCGGGGGCGAGAACGTCTTGCAAGTCCGGCTGGATTCAAGCGAGCGCCCGGACGTGCCGCCCAACGGCTACATGGTCGATTACTTGACCTTCGGCGGCATCTACCGCGAGGTGCGCCTGCGCTACGTCGAACCTGTCTATATCACCGACCTGTTCGTGCGGACGCTGGACGTGCTGACCAAGCAGCCGCGTCTGGAATGCGACCTGTCTCTGCAAAACAGCGGCAACGCGCCGTTCGTCGGCAAAATCGCGGCGATGCTCGAAGCGCCGGACGGCAGCGGCGTGGTCGGGTACGATCAGGTGGTGACGATCCCGCGCCAGAGCGAGAGTACCATCACCATCAAGTTCGAACTCGCCGGAGCAACCGATCAAGCGCTGGTCGCTGGAGCAACCGGATCAATACACGCTGAGCGTGTTCGTCCAGCCGACCGACAAAGAAATCAGCCTCGTGTTCAGCGAAGCAGGCGCGATTGACGCGGTGGAGCAGCGCTTCGGCTTCCGGGAGGCGGTGTTCAAGGACGACGGCTTCTACCTCAACGGCGAACACGTCAAGCTGATCGGGCTGGATCGTCACCAGACTTTCCCCTACATCGGCGGGGCGGCTCCGGCACGGCTTCAGCGCAAGGACGCCGACATCCTCAAGCACGAGTTGGGCATCAATATCGTGCGCACCTCTCACTATCCGCAGTCGCCCCACTTTCTGGATCGCTGCGACCAGATCGGCTTGCTGGTGCTGGAAGAAATCCCCGGCTGGCAGTTCATTGGCGATAACGACTGGAAGGCGCTCAGCCTGCGCGACGTAGAAGCCATGATCACGCGCGACCGCAATCACCCGTCGATTGTGCTGTGGGGCGTGCGCATCAACGAATCGTGGGACGACCAAGCCTTCTACACCGCGACCAACGCGCTCGCCCACCAACTCGACCCGACCCGGCAGACCGGCGGCATCCGCAACTTCATCGAGAGCCAGTTTTTAGAGGACGTGTTCACCTACAACGACTTCTCGAACACCATCATCGAGCCGAAGCATACGCCGCATCTGGTGACCGAGTTCAGCGGGCATATGTTCCCCACCAAGACCTTCGATCAGGAGGAGCGGCAGATCGAGCACGCGCTGCGCCATACCCGGATACAAAATCAGCAGATGGGGATGCGGAACGTCGCTGGCGCGATTGGCTGGTGCGCCTTCGACTACAACACCCATCTCAATTTTGGGTCGGGCGACCGCATCTGCTATCACGGCGTGATGGACATCTTCCGGCTGCCCAAGTTCGCCGCCTACTTCTACGAAACCCAGAGCGCGACCGAGCCAATCGTGCGCATCGCCGGGTTCTGGACGCCGGGCGACCGCAGCGAAGGCGGCAACAAGCCGCTCTACGTGTTCAGCAACTGCGACGAGATCGAGGTCTACGTGGGCGAGGAATCCTACGGGCGCATCCAGCCCGACCGCGAGCACTTTCCGCATCTGGCGCATCCGCCTTTCTGCATCGACGCCCTCTCGTTCGGGACGATCTGGGGCGAGCATTTTCAGGATTTGCGAGTGGTCGGCTGCAAGGACGGTCAACCCGTTGCCGAGCAGCGCATCGAGTCCAACGGGCTGCCCAAGCAGTTGATCCTGCGCGCGGACGACGACCGCCTGAATGCCGACGGCGCGGACATGACTCGGCTGGTGTTCCTGATCGCGGACAAGTACGGCAATCGGCTGCCGTTTTCGAGCGCGGTGGTCAGCTTCGAGATCGAGGGCGCGGGCGAACTGATCGGCGACAATCCCTTCGCGCTGGTGGGTGGTCAGGCGGCGCTGTACGTCAAGGCGACGCATCAGCGGGGCACGATCACGGTGCGCGCCAGCACGCCGCGCCTGCCGACGGCGGAGGTCACAATTACAACGAGGTAGAAAATCGCCGGAGGATCAAATCCTCCGGCTAGTCCATCAAGCCACCTAAAGGTGTCTGCTCAAGCGCCTCTTGGAGCACAATCTTGATGCTCTCAAGCAGTTCTTCGCGCGTGCGTTCCTGACAGTTGGTTCCGGGGATTTCCTCAATCCATCCGATCCACCAATCGCCATCCCGCTTGATAATCGCCGTATATGCGCTGTTCATCGAATTCCCTTTCGGCATCACTGGATCAATTATGGCGGGGAGGCGGCGGCAGGAAGGCCTCACCCTATCGCGCAGCGGGACAAGGCTACTCAGATTCATTACAGATAATGCTTCTCTTTTTCCTTCGCCTGCTCGTAATCGGCACGGGCGTGCTGCACAGCCGGGTTTTCGGAGACTTCGGCGACCGCCACGTCCCACCACGACTCGTAACCGCCGACCCGCTCGTGCCGATCCGTCTCCACGACGATGCACACGGTCTGATCGCCGGATTTCGCCGCGTTGATCGCGTCGGCAAGTTGGTCGCGGTTGGCGGTACGGACGGTTTTCGCGCCGAGGCTGGCGGCGTTGGCGGCGAAGTCAATCGGCAGAGTCTCGCCGTCCAACTGACCGGAGTCGGTGCGATAGCGGTACTTGGTGCCAAAGCCATCGCTGCCCACCGATTTCGACAGCCCGCCGATGCTGGCGAAGCCGTGATTGTCCAGCACGATAATCACCAGCTTGACGCCTTCCTGCACCGCCGTGACGATCTCGGAGTTCATCATCAGGTAGGAGCCGTCGCCCACCATCACGTAGACCTCGCGCTCCGGCGCTGCCAGCTTGACGCCCAGCCCGCCCGCGATTTCGTAGCCCATGGTCGAATAGCCGTATTCGAGGTGATAGCCCTTCGGGTTGCGCGTCCGCCACAGCTTATGCAGATCACCGGGCAGGCTGCCCGCCGCGCAGACCAGCACGTCCTGCGGGCGCGAGAGCGTGTTGACCACGCCGATCACCTCGCCCTGACTGATCAGCGGCCCGTGTTCGAGGTTGTAGATGCGATCCACTTCCGCGTCCCACGCGGCGTTGAGGTCGTGCGCGCGCTGGCGATAGTCCACGCCCGTGTCGAAGCCTTCCAATGCCGACGCCAGTTCGTCCAGCGTCGCGCGCGCATCGCCGATCAGCGGCAGCGCGCTCTGCTTGTAAGCGTCGAACTCGGCGACGTTGACGTTGACGAAGCGGACATTCGGGTTCTGGAAGGCGGTTTTCGAGGCGGCGGTGAAGTCACTGTAGCGGGTGCCCACGCCGATCACCAGATCGGCGTCGCGGGCGATCAGGTTCGCGCCCTCGGTTCCGGTCACGCCGACCGCGCCCAGATTGAGCGGGTGGTTGTAGGGCAGCGCGCCTTTGCCCGCCATCGTTTCGCCGACCGGGATTCCGGTTTTCTCGACGAAGTGGCGCAGGGCGTCGGTCGCCTCGCTGTAGTGGACGCCGCCGCCCGCGATCAGGATCGGCTGTTGGGCGGTGCGAATCCACTCGGCGGCGCGCTCCATCGAAGCGAGATCGGGGCGGTTGCGCGGAATCCGCCAGACCCGCCGCTCGAACAGCGCCGCCGGGAAATCATACGCCATCGCCTGCACGTCCTGCGGCAGCGCCAGCGTGACCGCTCCGGTGTCGGCGGGCGAGGTCAGCACGCGCATAGCTTCGGCGAGCGCGCGGATGATCTGCTCCGGGCGGGTGATACGATCCCAGTAGCGCGAAACTGGCTTGAAGCAGTCGTTGACCGAGAAATCCTGCGAATGTTCCCACTCGACCTGCTGCAACACCGGCGCTTGCAGCCGCTCGGCGAAGATGTCGCCGGGCAGCAGCAGCACCGGAATCCGGTTGACGGTGGCGACCGCCGCCCCGGTGATCATGTTGGTCGCGCCGGGACCAATCGACGAGGTGCAGGCGAAGGCTTGCATCCGGTTCTTCATCTTGGCGTAGGCGACGCTGGCGTGAACCATCGCCTGCTCGTTGCGCGCCTGATAGTAGCGGAACATGCCCGCGTACTGCTGAAGCGCCTGCCCCATCCCGGCGACGTTGCCGTGACCGAAGATACCCCAGCATCCGGCGAAGAACGGGGTTTCGACGCCGTCGCGCTCGACGTACTGGTTCGCTCAGAAACAGGATGATCGCCTGTGCGGTGGTCAATCGTTGGGTGGACATGAAATCTCTCCTCTAAGGCTTAACAATTTGCGCTGATTATGCCGCAATGTCAGGGAGTTGGCAGCATAGAATGGTTCGATTAGGACGACACGATCAGCCGGGTGAGGACGACGGGCTGACCGGACAGGCTCAGTTCGGCGCGGCGAATCAGCCGATCTGGATCGGGGGGCGGACTACTGAGGGTGGTCAGCTCCCCCGCCTGCGCTTCGATGGTAGTTTCATAGACAACATCCGCGCCTTCCAAGTCGTCGTATAGCCTTAGGGTCGCGGTGCCGGACTGGATGGGGACAACCACCGCATCGACGCCGCTGATGGGCTGGAGGAAGTCCATGATCAGCGGCAACTGCTCGCACGTCTCCGACTGCGTATCGGCGGTGAGGACGACGTGGTCGCCGTCTTGCAGCAGGCTCAGCGGCGTATCCGCGCATTCGGGATGCGCATGGGTATCCAGTTGAAAGGTCAGGTCATATTGCAGAAATTCATTCCCGGTCAGCATCAGCGGCGGCTCGACCATCTGCGAATTGGGCAGCACCGAAAAGTCGATGTCTAGGGGACCGGTGAGGTCTACGATAAACAGCCTGAGATCGTTGCGGAAGTCGCTTTCGGGCACCGACTGGTCGTCATTGACTTCAAGCTGCACGTTCGCGGTTCCCCAGTTGCCGAAGATGTAAGGAAAGCTGATGTTCTTGCTGGCTCCCGGCGCAAGATTATCGATCTCGCCCATCATCGCATTCAACACGGGAATCGGAGAGATGACGGAGAAATCCCACGTGAACGCGCCTGAATCGGCGCCGCCTAAATTGGCAATGGTGAAGCTCAGGATCGATACCTGACCGGGCGCCGGATTTCGGGGTGCCATCCGCATCTGCGAGATGTACAGGTCGGGCAGCGCGCTGGTGAGATTGGCGGTTGGAAGCGGGGTCGTCTGCGCAGTCGCGGTGAGGGTCGCGTTGGCAGCCGCAAAGACCTGAGTCCGGGTGGCGGCGGCAGCCGTCCCGGTGCCGCGAATCGAGGCGAGTTCCGCCGCCGCCAGCCGATCTTCTTCGACGGCGGTCGCAGTTTCCGCCGTCACCGTCATTTCGGATTGGACCGTACTCAGTTGGGCGACCGGACGCAGGGTCGGCGTGGGCGCACCGCCGAATAAATCGCGCCCGGCGAGCAGCAGGAGCAGCGCAGCGACCAGCACCACGATCAGCAGCGCGCTGGCGGCGATCACGCGGGGCGAGAGGCTGCCGCTTTTTTGGACTGAGGCGCGCGCCATCGTCGCCAGTTGATCCATCGCCTGATCGACGTAGAGGTTCTTCTGATCGAGGATGTGGATGCCGTCATTTTGCAGCAGCGCCTCGACGTGTTCATTGGGCAGCGGATCGGGGCGGGCGTAGCTCTCCTGAAAGACCGGGATCATCAGCTTGTGCTGCTCGTGCGCGTGCTGAATTTCGCGCCGCACCCACTCGGATTCCAGCGTGGTATCCGCCAGCAGGCAGATGAAAACATCCGCGTCTTCAATCGCCCGCAGCAGGCGATCCGGGAAGGGTCCGCCGCCGTCGGTCTGGCGGGTATCCACGAAGGCATGAATCCCGCGCTCCTGCATCTGCGTGGCGATCAGCGTCGCCAGCATCGCGCTGGGCAGGCGGCGGTAGCTCACGAATAGCTGGATCGAATGGTGAGGCATCGCTCTATGGAAACTCGGCTCGTCTGTTCCTAATCATAATGGAAGTTGACGACTCGCGCAGGTTGGCAAGCGTCAGCCGCCAACGGGGTTCAACGCCGCCGTCATGAAGGCGCTGACCCGCTGTGCGTATTCGTCGGGCGCGGTGACAAGGTAGCTTCCGTGAGTCGCCCCGGGGACTTCCCACAGCGTCGCGTTCGATCCCGCCGCCGCCAGTTCCAGATGCGCGCCGGGGAAGCTCGGCTCGCGGGTGCCGTAGATCAGCAGAATCGGGCGCGGCGCGATCTGCCCGATCACGCTGACCGGGCTGAGCGCGCTCAGATCGACGCCCGCAATTGCGCGATAGCTCAGGCGCGCGCCGAGCCGGAAAAAAGGCGCGAACCAGAGCGTATTAGGCGTGCTATTGTCTACTTCGGCGGCGAAATCGTGATAGCCGCCCTCCGCCACCACCGCCCGGATCGCCGGGAACTGCGCCGCCGCCAGAATCACCGCCGCGCCGCCCGCCGAGAAGCCGTGAATCCCGATGCGAGTCGCGTCCACCTCCGGGCGCGTCGCCAGATACGCCAGCGCGTCGCCGACCTGTGCCGCCTCTTTGTAACCGAGCGTGCTGGTGACGCCGCCCACGCAGGCGCGCGAGTCGTAGCTGAGCACGTTCAAGCCCGCCGCGTGATACACCGCGATCTCCGCCATGCGGTCGCCGCGCGCGGCGTTCCCGGTCGGCACCACCATCACGGTTGCCCCGGTCGCTGGATCAGCCGGGATGAAATAGGCGGGCGTCGCGCGATTGAACTCAGTTGAGGGAAAGCTCACGTCCTCGTAGGGGAAAGTCGGGATCGTCGGATTAGGGCAACCGCTGCCAATGATGCTGCTCATGAACTGCGCGCCCAGCGCGGTCGGCACCGCGACGCCCGCGACCACCAGCACGATCAGGCTGGCGGTGAGGACGAAGGTGATGCGCTGGCGCAGCGTGCGCGGTGGCTTGGTGGTCACTGGGGCGTAATGATCAACTGGCTCATGACCTCCGGCGTGAGGCTGAGGACGCTCTGGGGATCGGTCGCCGCCGTATCGGGATCATACGCCGGGACGCCGTAGGTGGTGATGGTCAGCTTTTGATCCTCCGGCGCGACCTCGAACTCGGTCCAGCCGAAGGTGTGCCCGACCACCCAGCCCCCGGTCACGCGCTGCCAGTCGATCAGCGAATCGTCCAGCCCCAGCTTGGTGAAGCCCTGCAAATTCAGCACCGCGCCGTTGAACACTTCCTCCAGCAGCGCGTCTTTTTCGGGGATGGTCATCTGCTGGTAGGCGGCGTAGCGGCTCGACGACAGCAGCCCCACCCGCGCGGCAGTCTCCATGATCAACTGCCCGGTGGGGGGATAGTAGGCAGCGCATTCGGTGCTGATCTCGAAGCAGT
Source organism: uncultured Chloroflexia bacterium (assembly GCA_963814185.1). GTDB lineage: Bacteria > Chloroflexota > Anaerolineae > Aggregatilineales > Phototrophicaceae > Flexifilum. The sequence continues at coordinate 344,549 of CAWFCF010000012.1, forward strand.
GGGTCGGGATGGGGTCGCCGCCGGGCGCGGTCTGGTAGGTCAGGTTATTGATGAAAGTGGTATGCACGTCGGCGGAGATGAAGACCACGTTGCGAATCTGCGTTATCCTCGATGAACTTCAGCACCTCGGTGCGCTCCAGCGCGTAGCCTTCCCAGCGATCCACGCCGCCAAACCAGCCCATGTTCTGGATCGGCTCCGGCAGCATGACGAACTTCCACAGGATTCCGGCGTCGTGCGCCGCCAGCAGATCGCGCTTGAACTGCTCCAACTGCGGCTGACCGAGCATGGTGCGGTTGGGCGTGAACATCGACGCGAGGCTGCGCCCGACCAGAAACGGGTTGATCACCTGCCGCTCGGAAAGCTGCGGCTCCTCTTGATCGCGGAAGGAGCGGGCGTCGAGCACAAATACGGCGGCGGTGCTGCCGAACACCCGGTAGCGGTAGAGCTTGGGGCGACCATCGACGCGCGGGTCGCCCGTATCCGCGTAAACCTCGTCGTTGAGCGGGTTGTACTCGCCGAAGGCTTGCAGCCCGTTGACGTACAGGTGGGTCTGGTTGATGGTGTCGGCGGTCTGGTCGAAGCGGGTGTCGGTCGAAGGCGGCGCGCCGCCCGCGAAATCGTTGGTGACTTCGTGGTCGTCGATCACGGCGTAGACGCTGGTCGAGGCGCGCACGTCCGCCCAGTAATTGCGATCATCACGCGCGGAGTAGACCTCGTTGTGCTTAACCCGGAACTCGGCGAGGCTCTGGGCGGGCTTATCCGGCAGGTCAATCGAGGGCACATCGCCGTAGATGGTGTCGCCGTGCAGCATGAAAAAATCCAACTGGCGCTCGGCAGCGTTGGAGATCGACACGTAAGGGCGAAGCTCGCCGCGCCAGTCGCCGGTCACGCCGAAGCGCAAGCCGCCTTTCACGCCCTCGGCGGGCAGGGTAACGAAGCGCCCGCTGGCGGTGCCGCCCACCGCATCGGTGGCGCGGTAGTTGTACTCGGTGCCCGGCTGCAAACCGTCGATCAACAGCTTGACCGGGAGGGTCGGGTCCTGCACCTCGGCGCTGAACGTGCTGGCGGCGCGCGAGTTGAAGGCGGCGCGGCTGGCGACGTACCGGAACGTCACCGCGCCGGGCGTCGTGCTGTGCGTCCACAGCACCGCCGAATTCTGGGTCACGTCCCCGGCGGCGACACCGTTGGGCAGCGTCTCCGTCCAGCTTGGCGATTCCGGCGTCTGGCGTCGCAGGAACGGCAGGCGAACCAACGAGATCGCGCTCAAAACGGCGGCGCTCAGCTTCAGGAAGTCACGGCGGGAAAACACGGCGGGTTTTCTCAAATCGAAGCCGAAGATGCCGTAAGCGCGAAGGGCAGACGCAGCTTATCGCGGTCATGATGGCTGAAGTTCATCACGGCGAAGCCCACGATCTGACCGTCCGTCGTGCGGCGCTCAAAAATATCGTCCTCGATTTCTTCGAGAAAACCGGGTGCATCTTCAAAAACGATCTCCAGAAAATCGCCTTCGCGGTCGTACCAGACTTTTACTGCTGCCATATCAAGCTATCCCCAAGAACTGCGCGATTTTTCTCGCGGCGGCGCGCCCCTGCTCCACCTGCTGATCCAGCCGCTTGGCGCGATAATCGCTGCCCGCAATCACGACGCCGGGCGGCAGCAGGTGATCGATGGCATCCATCGCCTCGTCATGCTCCGGCAGATAGCGCGAGAGCGAGTTGGCTTCCGCCCAGTAATACGCCCATTGAACCACCGGATCGGCAGGCGTGGCAAGCAGGTCGCGCACGCGCTGGATGGCATCGTCCGGCTGCTGCACAGCCGGATCGAGGCGAACTCCCGCGCGGATCAGCACGTGATCCGGCGGGACGCGCTCCGGCAGCTCGTACCGCTGAAGGAATTTGAACATGGGCGCATCCGGCAGGTCAGGCACGTCCTCGCGGCGATAGCCGAGCGATACCCGCACCACCGGATCGTAGCGGTAGTCCATCAGCAGCAGCGTCGCGTCCGGCGTGAGCGCGCGCAGCATATGTTCGGCGTAGCGGGCGGGCGCGGTGACGATCACGGCGCGGGCGCTGAGCGCCAGCCCATTTTCGAGGCAGATTTCGAACTGCTGCGCCGCGATCTGCCCGATGCTGCTGACCGCCATCCGCCGCAGGATCGGCGCTGTCAGGCGACGCTCAAGGGCGTCGATCAGGCTCTGTGTGCCGTCCTTGAAGACCACCAGATCGCCGTCGCGGTATTTGCCGACCGATACCAGTGAATTGGCGAAGCCGAGTTCATCCAGAAAGCGCCAGTCGGCGTATTTTTCCAGCACGAAGGCGCTGCCGTCCATCACGAAGCCCGCCTCGCGCCGGGTGACGATGCTCCCGCCGAGCCGATTCTTCACTTCGATCAGGCGGTAAGGGATGCTCAGGCGTTCGAGTTCCCACGCCGCCGAGAGTCCGGTCAGCCCGCCCCCGACGATGATCACGTCGCTCACGTCGCTTCGCTCCATGTCGTGCCCAGTGCGCACAGCCGTTCGCCCCTACTCAGTCCTTCGTTAATGCGCCTTGACCCACGCGGCGATGTCGTCGATCACTTCCAGCGCGACGTTGCCCGGCTGAGCGTACTCCGAAGGCGTCGCCATGCCCGTCCCGGTGACGAAGATGTGATTGAGATCGGGATAGACTTTGAAGGTCGTGTCAGGGTGATCCGCCAGCCCCGCCTGCCACAGCGGAAGATCGTCGGCAACCGTCACCTGATAATCCCGCCCGCCCTGCAACAGCAGAATCGGCTGGGGCAGGCTCGCCGCCAGCGCCACCGGATCGTAGTCTTTCAGGTCGAGCCAGTAGGACGGCGGCGCGCCGAACACCATGACATCAGATGGGCTGTCCGCCGTGAGCGAATCGATCTGCTGGATTTCAGCTTCCATCTGCGCGATTGCCGGATCAGGCGTTGCTCCTGCGGGAGTCAGCGAGGCGATGTACTCCAACTGGCGCAACGCTTCCTGCGGCAGCGACAGCGCGGGCGCTTCCGCGAAGATCAGCCCGGCAAGGTCGGGAGCAGCCTCCGCGATGCGCGGCAGCACCATGCCGCCTTCGCTGTGGCCGAGCGCGAATACGCGCGCCGGGTCGATGCCGTCGGTCTGGCGCAGCAGCTCAATCGCCGCAACCGAATCGTCCACGTATTCCTCTTTGACGGTCAGGGTGCGGATGTCTATCGCGCTGGCGGCGGCATGGGTGCGCTTGTCGAAGCGCAGCGTAGCGATCCCCTGCGCGGCTAAGCCCCATGCCAGATCGCGGAACGGCTTGTTGGGTCCGATGGTTTCGTCCATGTCGCTGGGACCGGAGCCGGAGATCAGCACCACCGCCGGGAAGGGACCCTCGCCGTTAGGCAGGGTGATCTTGCCGGGCAGATTATACTCGCCCACCTGAACGTCGGTTTCCGTGAACGCGCTCGGATCGGCGTAGGTGGGGGTGGGCGCTTCGACGGTTGGCGCCGGAGTGCCGCTCGCCGACGGAACAAAGCGGAAGCCAATCACGTCTCCGGTGGTGGCATCAAAGACGATATGGGCGTCCAGCAGCCCATTCGCAAACTGCAAGGTGAGGCTCACCAGATGATTGGCGGCATCGGACTGAACGTCGGTGATCTGCTGAAAGGCGCCGAACTGCCCGACGATGCCCTGCCACGCCTGCCCTAACTGAGCCTCGCTGACGGCGGCTTTCACCTGATCGCTGAACTGCACGTAAACGTCGGCGGTATCGCCCGACGCGAGCATCTGAATAAGCTGCTGCGCGCGATCCACTTCACTCCCTGCCTGTGGTGTCTCTGTGCTTTGCTGCGCCTGCACTTCGGTTTCCGTGATGGTACTCGGATTAGAGCCGGGCGTGAGTGTCGCTAGGGCAGCGGGGTTGGTCGATGGGGCGAAGTGTATCCCCGTCACTTGTCCGGTGGTGAGGTCAAAAGTGACCTGCACGTCCACTAGCCCATTGGTGAACAGCAAAGTTTCGGTGACCACATGATTGTCAGCATCGGCTTGAACGCCGAATATATGCTGGTACTCGCCATATTGCCCGACCGACCGATTCCAAAATCTGGCTATTTGCGCCTGTGGGATCGCGGTTTTCAACTCGTCGCTAAACTGCGCGTAAGCCAACTCCGGGCGAACGGCTAGCCACGAAACGATCTGCTGCGCCCGCTGCGTCTCTGTCCCCGGGAGCGGCGTCGCTGTACTTTGCTGCGCCTGCGACGCAAACGGCGCCATCATCAGCACGCACAGCACTATCAAAAGGGAGCGCATCGTTTTTCCATCCTTACTCACTTGACGAATCCCGCCTGAGTGCAGGGGTTTTTTACTCAGCACTTCTTTTCTCACGCCCCGAACTTCTGCAAGCGCTTCGCGTGCGCCAGCGCCAGCGGCATCACGTCGGCAGCCGGAAACTGACCCAGCCCGCCCGCGATACACGGGCGCTCGCCGAAGGTTTCCACGCGATCCGGCATGGCGGTTTCGGGCGCGGACAGCAGAAGCGGCACCGGATGCCAGCTATGCGAGCGCAGCTTCGCCGGGGTCGAGTGATCGCCCGTGACGATCATCACGTCCGGTTTCAGGTTGAGCAGGGTGGAGAGCCGCGAGTCCACTTCCTCGATCACCTTGACCTTCGCGTCGAAGTCGCCATCCTCGCCCCGGCTGTCGGTGTACTTCACGTGGCAGTAAACGAAATCGTAGTCGTTCCAGATTTTCGCCACGAGGTCGAACTCGTCCTGAATCGAGTTCGTGCGGATCGGTCTCCATCACCTTCATGCCGACCAGACGGCTGACGCCCTTGTACATGGGATAGGTGGCGACACAGGCGGCTTTCAGCTTGTACACGTCGCTGTACTTGGGCAGATTGGGATCGGTGGCGAAGCCGCGCAGGGTGATCATGTTGGCGGGTTCGTGCCCTTTGAGCCGTTCCTTCGCCTGCGCGATCCACTGGTTGGCGATCTCGGCGGTGCGCTCGGCTTCGGGCGCGGTGGCTTTGGCAGGCAGCGGCGGGACTCCGGTCGCCTGCGGATCGGTATCCTCGACTTGATCGTTCAAGCCCTCGCCGCGAATCACCAGCGCGAAGCGATAGCCTTCGCCCGCGCGAATCTGGGTCTGCACGCCGTCGATGTGAATGTCCTTGAGCAGCTCGACCCGCTTCTCGCCTTCTTCAGTCGGGATGCGCCCGGCGCGGCGGTCGGTGATGTTGCCGCTAGCGTCGATGGTGCAGAAATTGCCGCGCACCGCCACGTCGCCGCGATCCACCTCCAGCCCGATGCCGATAGCTTCCAGCACGCCACGCCCGATGTCGTAGACCAGCGGATCGTAGCCGAACAGCGCCAGATGCGCGGGTCCGCTGCCCGGCGCGACGCCGCGCGCCACCGGGATAGTCAAGCCGGTGCTGCCTTCCTTCGCCAGCTTGTCGAGGTTGGGCGTGTAGGCGGCTTCCAGTTCGGTCAAGCCATCCGGCTGCATCGGCAGTCCGCCCAGTCCGTCCATGACCAGCAGCAGGATTTTCCCGCCGTGATCTTCCGCCAGACGACGCATCAATTCAAAGTTTGCCATATTGATCTATCCTCCCGGATATGGATGAGCGTTTCAAAAATCGGTAATCGGCTTGATGGTGACGCCGATGGTTCGCGCTGCCATTTCCTGTTTCTCGTCGGCGGTGATCAGCGGATACGTGTATTTCTCCGCCAGCGCAATGTAAATCGAGTCGTAGATTGCCAATTGATGCGTGAGTCCTATCTGTAAGGCGTGGGTCAACATCGCTTTAACTGAGATAAGCGTAAGCGGCAGAGTTGGCACATCTCTTGACAGCCGCTCGGCTTCTTCCCGCGAGATCTCTTGTCGGCGAACCCGCTTCCAGAGCGCGTTTGTACATTCCACCAGACAAAATTCAGGCACGAGCAGATTGGTTCCGCCGTCCACCGAACGAATTAACGCCTCAGCGTTTGCCGTGTAGTTTCCCGGAAGCAGGAAGTCAGCAATAATGCTCGCGTCAACGATGTAATTTGGCATCTTTAGCGATCACGATCTTCGCGCAATAGTTCGAGATTCGAAGGCGATCCCGGCGGCAGGGTTGGACGATGGCGCCGAACATTTGCGATGACTTCATCCACACTAAGCTCACCGCTCGGCTTCTGCATTTCCTGCAATTCCTCGACTGTCTCTTTAATAAACGCTCTAAGCTCGGCGAGCGTCATGTCGCCAACCCGTTCGGTCGCCATTTCACCCATCCTCCCCCGCTGCTAGTTTACAGATACGTTCTCGCTCAATTCGAGCAGGTGTTGGTACTGCCACTCCCGTTCCTCGGCGGCGCGAACCGCGTGGCGGGTAAGCTCTGCGATAAGCTGATCCGGTTTGGTGGCAGCGAATGGAGTCTTTCCCATCGCACACGCGCCCACAGGTCTATTCAGCCAACCTATTTTACCGCGCGCGGGAGCGGTTTCGTATGGCAGATCGTAAGCAAACCAAAACCCAACGGTGAGCGGTCGCCGCCTGAAACGGAGGTTTCGGTTGTCAAAAGCCGCATCCCGCGAGGCGAGATGCAGGCTCAATCGTCGGGCTGTTTGGGGTGATAGTAGGGATTTTCACGCACGATCAGCGTCGCGGCGTTGTGCGAGCGCGGGTCGGCAATGTGATTGTAGAGGATGCCTTTGACCTGAAACCCGTTGCGCAACTGCATACTCAGGGTCGGATCGTGCAGCCGGGTTTGATGCACGCGCAGCACGTACTGCGCGATGGTCAGCCGGTCGGCGTGGCGCTGGTAGCCGGGGATCAGCGCTCCGGCGATTTCGCCGCGCAGGTTGAGCTTGCGCACCAGAAGCTGCCGGGCTTCGTAGAGGCGTCTGCCGACGCGCATTCCGCGAAATTTGGGGTGGACGTTCATGTCGGCGCCGTAGAGCCACTCGCCGTTGGGGCGGTGGTGGGTCAGCCAGCCTTCGGCGACCGCATTGAGGAAGGTGTGCTGGATGTGGTCGAAGTCGAAGGTGGTGCGGAAGGTGCTGGTCGATCCGATGGGAATCACGTCGCCATTCATGTACGCCAGCGCAACCAATTGACCTTCCGGGAAAAGTTCGAGGTGCTTGAGGTACTTCGCCTCGTTGAGGAGTTCGCGCTCGCTGAGCGTGGGGAAACTGAGGTGCTGTAACCGGACGAGTTCGGGGATATGTTCCGGTTGCAGGTTCACCACGTCAATCCGCAGATTGACGGTTCGGGCGATTCTTGCGGGTATCATGGCACTCCACCTATAAATACGGCTTTGGTTTCGAGATATTCGTGCAAGCCTTCCTGCCCATATTCGCGCCCCATCCCGCTCGCCTTCATGCCGCCGAAGGGCATTTCAGGGGTGGAGGGCAGCCAGTCGTTGATCGAAACGATGCCGAATTCCAAGCCTTCGTACATGCGGATCGCGGTGTTGAGGTCGTGGGTCTGCACGTAGGCGGCGAGTCCGTACTCGGTCGCGTTCGCCAGCGCCAGCGCTTGGTCGGCGTCGTCGAACGGGAGGATCGGCATCACAGGTCCAAACAGTTCTTCCCGGTACACCGGCATATCCGGCGTCAAATTAGCGATCACGGTGGGTTGGTAGAAATAGCCGCGCTGATCCGGGCGCGACCCGCCGACCAGCACTTCCGCCCCCTGCTCCACCGAACCCGCGATGATCCGCTCCAGCCGCTCGCGCTGCGCCGCGTTGATCATCGGTCCCACGTCGGTGGACAGATCCAAGCCGCTGCCGAGCCGCAGATCGCCCGTGAAGCGGGTCACGTGGTCGATGAACGACTCAGCGATTTGGCTGTGGACGTAAAAACGCTGCGGCGCGATGCAGACCTGCCCGGCGTTGCGGAATTTGCCATTGACCGCCGCTTTCGCGGTGGCTTCCACGTCCACGTCGGGGAAGATCAGCACCGGAGCGTTGCCGCCCAGTTCCAGCGACAGCCGCTTGACCGTCTGGGATGCGCCGTCCATCAGCAGCTTGCCCACACGCGCGCTCCCGGTGAACTGGAGCTTGCGGCAGCGCTGGTCTTTGAGCATAGCCTCGCCCATCGACGAGGGATCGCCGTTGATGACGTTGACCACGCCCGCCGGGATGCCCGCCTCGTGGAGCGCCTGCGCCAGCAGCATCGCCGAGCGCGGCGTGTACTCGGACGGTCGCCCGACCACGGTGCAGCCCGCCGCCAGCGCCGCCGACCACGCCCGCACCACGTTGTAGACCGGGAAATTCCACGCCGTGATGGTGCCGACCACGCCCAATGGCTGCTCGATCACCAGCAGGCGGCGATCCGCGCGGCGAGCAGGCACGACCTGCCCGTAGTGATGCTTGGCGGCTTCCGCGAACCACTCGAACGAACTGGCGGCAGTCGCCCATTCGCCGGTCGATTCGCGCAGCGGCTTGCCCGATTCTTCGGTGGTGATCGCGCCCAGCGCGTCAATTCGCTCCCGAATCCACGCCGCCGCGCGCATCAGAATCGCGGCGCGCTCGTAGGGCGTCTTTTTCGCCCACGCCGGAAATGCCGCCGCCGCCGCGTCGAGCGCCGCGCGCGCGTCCTCGGCATCGCCAAACGGAATCCGCGCGATCACTTCTTCGGTCGCCGGGTTGACCAGCTCCCACACGCCGCCATCGGCGGCATCGACCCATTCGCCATTGATCAACGGTTTGAAAGTGAACTCCATGTCGTGCCTTTCTCTCGATGGACAGAGGAAAGTGGAAAGTTAAAAGTTAAAAACAGTCCGGGTACGCCTACGGCTCTTTTTTCTTTTCACTTTTAACTTTTCACCTGTGCTTAATAATGATGATAACCCCAATCTGGTTGGCTTCGTTGACCGATAATTTGCTGGTGATTTTTGTTCAGAAAATCTGTGGCAATTTCTAATACAATTCAGAATTGTTCTGTTGTATACTGCAAAACCGTTGAATAATTCTTAGACTGCGCGGAGGTGCCCGCGAAGAAGGAGCTTGTCCAGTTGGACGCAGTCCGTATGGACACGATATTGCACGACAGCTATACCGTCACTCCCAGTTTGATCCTCGATTTCGAGGTGATCCGCAGTACCTTCCACCGCTTTACCGCAGCCTTCCCCGGCGCGGCAGTGGATTACGCAATGAAAGCTAACGCGAACGACCAAATTATCCGCACGCTAGTCGAAATGGGCGGCGGGTTGGAGATTGCGTCGCTGGCGGAATTGCAGAAGGCGCTGGACGCGGGCGCAGCGAGTGACGCCATTATTTGCAGTAACCCAATCAAAAATCCGGTCTTCCTCGCCCGGATGCAGGACGCGGGGGTCTATGCAGTGGTGGTCGATTCGACGGATGAGGTCGAAAAGGTCGCCATGTACGCGCCCGGCAGCCGAATTTACGTCCGGCTGGCGGTCGATAATACCGGCAGCGTGCTTCCGCTGGCGGGTAAGTTCGGCGTGGACGGCGCGACCGCGCTGGCGCTGTTCGATCAGGCGCGCGACCTCGGTCTGCACCCGATTGGGCTGTCCTTCCACGTCGGTTCCCAGTGTTTGAAGGTCGCCAACTGGGTCAACGCGATCAAGTCGTGCGCCGAGGTGTGGCAGCAAGCCGCCGAGCGCGGTCACGACCTGTACTTCCTCGACATCGGCGGCGGCTATCCCGCCGGGCATTATCACACCGCTTCGATCCCGACGATTGAGGAGATCGGCGCGGTGGTGATGCAGGCGATCCGCGACTATATCCCGGTGACGCCGATGCTGGTGCTGGAACCCGGTCGCGGCATGGTCGGCGAGAGCGGCGCGTTGGTCGCGTCGGTGGTCGGCAGGGCGCAGCGCGGCGATCAGACGTGGCTGTACCTCGACGCGGGCGTGTTCAACGGCTTGATGGAGACTTACGAGGGCTTCCCGCCGGTGGTCGAACTGGTGAGCGACAGCGCCAGCGAGCGCCCGCTGCGAACCTACACGCTGGCGGGTCCAAGCTGCGATAGCTGCGACGTGATCGCGCGAAACCTTGAGCTTCCCGAAATCCAGATCGGCGAGCGGCTGCTGTTCCACGACGCAGGCGCGTACACCAACGAGTACGCCGCCGCCTTCAACGGCTTCCCGATCCCGGAAGTGATTTCGCTGAACGCGGGTCTGCGGATGACGGAGATCGAGATGATCGCGCTCTCGGCGTGACTGCGGCGATTTAGACGCAAGCAAAGAGCGATGCTGACGATGCGGCATCGCTCTTTTTATTTGCCCTACGGCAGCTTACGCGGTTTCAATCACCGACAGGATGTTGCCCGCCGGGTCTTTGAACCACGCGATGTTCGGACCGATGCCCCGCGCGATCCCCTTCTCGTCGGTCTTGAGGTCAGGGTAGTCGTAAATTTCAAAGCGCACGCCCCGTTGAGTGAGGTCATCGACGGCTTGCTCAATGTTGCTCACCGGGAAGTTCAGGATGGTGTAAGTCGCGGGCGTGTGCTGATCGCCTTTGGGATAGACGAAGATGCTGCTGCCGCCCGCGATGTGCAGGGTCAGCGCGCCGTTGGCTTCCGAAACCTCCAGCCCCAGTACATCACCGTAGAACGCCTTCGCCTTGCCGATGTCATCGACTGAAAATCCGCTGAACGCCTTCGTGTCTTTGAACATGAGCCTGCTCCTTTTCCGTCCGCTTGAACCTCCATCATAGCACAGATATTCTATTTTCAGCGCGGCTCTTTTAAAAGTTGGATGCTGGCGCGATGCTGCTCGGTTTGCGGCATGATCTATCTTCCCACTGTCTCGTAGTTAATTTTCCCGGTAGTATAATGGAAGTACACGGTGACGACCAAGGAGTTGATCCATGTCCGACGTGGTGATGCTAGTGTTTCCATCCCGCGAGACGCTGCTGGATGCGGTTGACCGGATCAAAGCCTCAGGCTACGCCAAAATTAAACACTCCGCCGTGATTGCCAAAGCCGAAGACGGCGAAACCAACATTTACGAAGATGACATCAATCCGAACGAAGGCAGCATCGCCGGGGGGACGCTCGGCGCGCTGATGGGGGCGCTCGGCATCGCCGGGCTGGGCGCGTTTCTGCTGCCCGGCGTGGGTCCCATCGTCGCCATCGGCACCGGCGCGCTGATCGGTGGGCTGATCGGCGGCGCGACTGGCGGGATCAGTGCTGGATTGATGGACATGGGCATCGACAACGAACTGCTTGAACACCTGACCGAGCATCTGAGCGCCGGGAAAGTCGCCATGGTGGTGGAGCTGGAAGGCGACAGCGCGATGATTTCCAGACTGCAACAGGACCTCAAGCCTTTTCAAGCTGAAATCGTGCAAAATTAAAATGTGCAGGCAGGAGGTAACTCGGTGGCAAACGACCTGATCGTGGCGATTTTCCCCTCGCGCAAGATGCTCACTCGTGCGCTCGATCACTTGGTCGAGATCACCGATCTGCAAATTCAGCACGCGGCCATTGTTGCTAAAGCCCGCAACGGCGAAGTAGTCGTCCTCAACGACGAAATCGGTCCCGACGAAGGCGGCATCACGGGCGGGACGCTGGGCGCAGGGATTGCTGCGCTGGGCATGGTGCAGTTCGGGGCGCTGGCGCTGCCGGGGATCGGCGCGATCATCGCGGTCGGCGCGGGCGCGCTGGTCGGCGGGCTGCTCGGTCGCATGACCGGGCGCTTCGCGGTCAACCTGCTGGAATCCGGCTACCGCAAAGAAGAAGTCGAAACCCTCTCCGCACGCCTGCAAGCCGGACACCCGGCGCTGGTGCTGGAAGTCAAGGATACCCTCACGGCGCTGCCCAAAATCCGGCAAGAACTGGTTTCCTACCGCGCCGAACTGGTCGAGCAGATGACCGCCAACTCGGTCAGCTAGATCATCTACCGCGCGACGCCTCAAGCCGCAGTTCCCCATGTTATAATCGTCTAAACAGACGATCCGTTCGGGGAGACGGCGATGGCGATCCGCGATCTTCAACAAGACCTCAAACAGCAGCGACAACATGAGCGTAATCCCGGCATCCCGCTGGATATGGGCTGGGTCAATGCGGCGCGGGTCAACCTCAGCGCGACCGAGCGCCGCGCGGCGACTCTGGGCACCCGCCGCTCAATTAAGAAGGATTGGCAGGCGGCGTGGCTGCTGCGCGCGGTCACCTGCATCGACCTGACCACCCTCTCCGGCGACGATACGCCCGGCAACGTCGGGCGCTTATGCGCCAAAGCCCGCCAGCCCGTGCGTCAGGATTTGCTGGACGCGCTGGGCGTGGGCGATCTGGGCATCACCACCGGGGCGGTGTGCGTGTATCACGCGCGGGTCGCCGACGCGGTGGCGGCACTCGAAGGCACGAACATCCCGGTGGCGGCAGTCTCGACCGGATTCCCGGCAGGCATGAACCCGTTTCCCCTGCGGGTCGAAGAAATCCGCGAGTCGGTGAAAGCAGGCGCGAAAGAGATCGACATCGTGATCACGCGCCCGCACGTGCTGACCGGAAATTGGGACGCGCTCTACGACGAGGTGCAGCAGTTCCGTTCTGCCTGCGGTGACGCCCACATGAAGACCATTCTGGCGACCGGAGAACTGGGCACGCTGCGCAACGTCGCCAAAGCCAGCCTCGTGTGCATGATGGCGGGCGCGGATTTCATCAAGACCTCGACCGGGAAAGAATTGGTCAACGCCACGCTGGAAGTCAGCCTGACCATGTGCCGCATGATCCGCGCGTATCAACTGCGGACAGGCTACAAGGTCGGCTTCAAGCCCGCTGGTGGAATCCGCACGGCGAAGCAGGCGCTCAACTTCCAAACCCTCATGAAAGAAGAACTCGGTGACGAGTGGCTGTTCCCGGACTTGTTCCGGCTCGGCGCCAGCTCGCTGCTGACGGACATCGAGCGGCAGTTGTCGCATCACGTCACCGGGCGCTACGCCGCCGAGCATTACATGCCGATGGGATAAGGGAAGCGGTCAGCGATGAGCGGTCAGCTTTCAGCTAAAGGATGATCATGATTCACGAACTTGATCAGGTTGCCTTCACCGCTGATCTACCGGAGCATCATCTCAAGGTGGGCGATGTCGGTACCGTTGTAGACATCACGCCAAATGGCAAGCAGTACACACTAGAATTCTTTAATTTCGATGGGGAAACAGTCGCCGTCATTCCGGTAGCACCTTCACAGGTACGGCAGATAGGCAGTCGTGAAATCACCCATGCACGGGTGATAGAGGGGTGAATAAAATGACCGTCGCTGAGATTTTCCGAACCATGACCTACGGACCTGCGCCGGAAGCGCCGGATGTCGCTTACGCATGGCTGGACGCGCACGAGCGCAAGTTTGGGCTGTTCGTGAACAACCACTGGGTCGAGCCAAAAACCGGGAAGTATCTGCCCAGCGTGAATCCCGCGACCGGCGATCCACTGGCGCAGTTCGCGGACGGCGGTCAAGCGGACGTGGACGCGGCGGTGGAGGCGGCACGAACTGCCTTCGGCAGTTGGGGCAAGCTGAGCGGCTACGAGAGAAGCAAACATCTCTATGCGATAGCCCGGAACATTCAGAAACATTATCGGCTGCTGGCGGTGCTGGAATCGCTGGACAACGGCAAGCCGATCCGGGAGTCGCGCGACATCGACATTCCGCTGGTGGCGCGGCACTTTTACTACCATGCGGGCTGGGCGACGTTGAGCGAGCGGGAACTGGCGGACTATCAGCCGGTGGGCGTAGTCGGGCAGGTGATCCCGTGGAACTTCCCGCTGCTGATGCTGGCATGGAAAATCGCGCCCGCGATTGCGATGGGCAACACGGTGGTGATCAAGCCCGCGCCCTACACCAGTCTGACCGCCCTGCTGTTCGGCGAAATCATCGCGGAGGCGGGACTGCCGCCGGGCGTGGTCAACGTGATCACGGGCGGCGACCAGACTGGCGCGCTGATCACCGAGCATCCGGGGTTCGACAAAATCGCGTTCACCGGATCGACCGGGGTAGGCAAAATCATCCGCAAAGCGACCGCCGGGAGCGGCAAGCGGCTCTCGCTGGAACTGGGCGGCAAATCGCCGTTCGTGGTGTTCGACGACGCGGATCAGGATGCGGCGGTCGAGGGGCTAGTGGACGCCATCTGGTTCAATCAGGGGCAGGTCTGCTGCGCCGGATCGCGGCTGTTGGTGCAGGAAAGCATCGCCGAGCCGTTTCTGGCGAAAGTCCGGCGGCGGATGGGGATGCTTCGAATTGGCGATTCGCTGGACAAAGGGATCGACATCGGCGCAATTGTCGATCCGATCCAGCGGCGGACGATTGACGACTGGGTGCAGAAAGGTATCGCGGAGGGCGCGACTATTTATCAGCCAGAGTGCGCGCTGCCGGAGGTGGGCTGCTGGTATCTGCCGACGCTGATCACTCACGTGAGTTCGGCGTCGGTGGTGGTGCAGGAGGAAATTTTCGGGCCGGTGGTGGTGGCGATGAGCTTCCGCACGCCCGACGAGGCGATCAAGCTGGCGAACAACACCCGCTACGGGCTGGCGGCGAGCATCTGGAGCGAGAGCGTCAACCTCGCGCTGGACGTGGCGCGCAAGGTGAAAGCCGGGTCGGTGTGGGTGAACTGCACCAATCAGTTCGACGCGGCGTCGGGCTTCGGCGGCTATCGGGAGAGCGGCTTCGGGCGCGAAGGCGGGCGCGAGGGACTGTTCGAATATCTGCGCCCGAAATGGCAGGAAAGACCAAGACCGGATTTAACCGCCAAGAACGCCAAGAAAAACGGATCAGTTATGGCATCCGCTGTTGCGAGCATCCCCGCGCCGCTGAACGGGCACACGCACGCGAATGGCAGCATCGACCGGACGGCGAAGCTGTTCATCGGCGGGGCGCAGAAGCGACCGGACGGCAACTATACCCGCCCGATCTTCGCTCCGAGCGGCGAGGAAGTCGGGCAGGCGGCGGAAGGCAATCGCAAGGACATTCGGGATGCGGTGGAGGCAGCGAACAAGGCGGCGAGTTGGGGCTACAAAGCGGGACATGTCGCGCGCGCAAATCCTGTATTACATCGCCGAGAACCTGAACGCCCGCGCCGACGAGTTCGCGCATCGGCTGGCAGCCATGACCGGAGCTAAGCTCAAGGAGGCGCAGGCGGAGGTCGAGGCGGCGCTGGAGCGGCTGTTCACCTACGCGGCTTACTGTGACAAGTACGGCGGCGAGATTCAGGAGACGCCGCTGCGCGGGATCACGATGGCGCTGCACGAGCCGGTCGGCGTGATCGGGATCGCCTGCCCGGACGAGGCGCCGCTGCTGGGGTTCGTGTCGCTGTTCGCCCCGGCGATTGCGCGCGGGAACACGGTGGTGATCCTGCCCTCGGAGCGGTATCCGCTGAGCGCGACCGACTTCTACCAAGTGCTGGAAACGTCGGACCTTCCGGCGGGGGTGATCAACATCGTCACCGGGGAGCGCGATACGCTGATCAAGACGCTGGCGGATCATGATCAGGTGGATGCGGTCTGGTATTTCGGATCGGCGGCGGGGAGTGCGCTGGTCGAGCAACAGTCGGCGGGGAACATGAAGCGGACGTGGGTCAATTACGGGATCGCGCGGGACTGGTTCGACGCGGATCAGGGTGCGGGCGAGGAATTCCTGCAAGAGGCGACGCAGGTCAAGAATATCTGGGTGCCGAGCGGAGAGTAAAAGAAGGACTGAGGTTCGAGGACTGAGGACTGAGTGCCGCGTGAGGGAAAGCTCGGCACTTTTGTGCTGTATAATTATCAGAGATCGAAGGCAATCATTTCCGAGAAGCCTGATAATGTCACATGTTTTTATATCGTACAGCCATTCTAAAAAGGGTTTCGCCTCCGAACTTAAGCGGCAACTCGAAGATTTCGGACTAGTACCTCGCCACAGCGGTGAATAGAAGTAAAATCATGGTATCAACGAGTGGAGGATACCATGGGACGCCAGCAGAAATATCCGGTGCGGTTGACGGAAGCAGAACGCGAGCAACTGCGAAGCATCACACGGGCAGGGAAACACTCGGCACAAGTCCTGCGACGGGCACAAATCCTGCTGTGGAGCGATGAAGGCAGACAGGACAAGGAGATCATCACCCTGCTGGGCTGTGCGCCCATGACGGTTTCCAGCACGCGCGAACGCTGGGTGAAGGAAAAGCGGTTGGAAGACCAGCCCCGGTTGGGCAGCAAGCCGATGCTGGATGCCAAGCAGGAAAGTTTGCTGATTGCCCTGGTGTGCAGTGATGCACCCGACGGGCGGGATGAATGGACGATGCAACTGCTGGCGGACAAGTTAGTGGAATTGAAAGTCGTCGAAGGCATCAGTGATGAGACGGTGCGGCGGACGTTGAAAAAAACAAGCTCAAGCCGTGGCAAGAGGAAGAGTGGTGTATCCCGCAAGTAGACGCGCCCTTCGTGTGGCGGATGGAAGACGTGCTGGATGTGTATGCCGAACCGTATAAGCCGTGGCAACCCGTCGTCTGTTTCGACGAACGTCCCTGCCAACTGGTGGCCGACACGCTCGAACCGCTGCCGCGCCAGCCGGGACGCGCCAAGCGGGTGGATTACGAGTATGAACGACACGGGATGTGCAATGCGTTTATGCTGTTTCAACCGTTGGCAGGCTGGCGCGAGGTGAAAGTGACCGAGCGTCGTACCCAACACGATTTCGCTCAGGTGATGCGTGAACTGGTCGACGTGCATTTCCCTCACGCGGAGAAAATCCGGGTCGTGTTGGATAACCTGAACACGCATAGCCCAGCTTCCTTATATGCAGCCTTTCCGCCTGAGGAAGCGCGTCGCTTGGTGCGCAAACTCGAATTCCATCACACCCCCAAGCACGCCTCCTGGCTGAACATGGCGGAGATTGAGTTTTCGGTTATGGTCGGACAGTGCCTGAAGCGACGTATTCCTAACCAAGCGACCTTAACGACCGAACTGGCCGCTTACACCCAGCGACGCAACGCGGCAAAAGCGACGGTTCGCTGGCAATTCGATGTTCAACAGGCACGCACCAAGCTCGGTCGCCTTTATCCCCAGTTATCGTAGTGGCGAGGTACTAGAAGTCTGGATAGATTATAGAGATCGTATCGGTTGGAGCGAGATGGAAAGTAGAGATTAGAGAGAAGCTTCAATTATACTGCCGTTTTACTTCTAGTCGTAACTCCAGAATCCCTAAAATCTGACTGGGTTGATTACGAGTGGAGATTCGCTGAAAACACGGGTATTCCGCTAATACCTATTTACCTTAAAGAGGTTGAAAGATTCCCATTTCCACTTGGTGATAATCAATACGCTGATTTTTGAAGCAGGCCTCGAGAATGGGGCAAGCTATTCAAGCGTTTGCAGACAATTGTCGGAAATTCAAAAGCTGCGGAGGCTAAGCCAAGCGTCGCCTTCGTTCCCTTCAAAGGTTTATACCCAAGCCGAGATCGTAAGAAAGATGAGCCACCTGAAGGTGGCTGAAAGGCAGTTCGAAAATGGCGCAGACCCATCACCTGATTGACGAGATCGTGTCCGACCCGAAGGTGCGCGGCGGGCGTCCGGTGATCAAAGGAACAGGGATCAAGGTCACGGACATCATGTTCACGCATACCACCGGGGATTGTCTTTCATCCGAGGAAATCGCTGAACATTTCGGGTTATCACTAGGGCAAGTTCATGCGGCGCTGGCGTATTATTACCTGCACAAGGGTGAACTCGACGAGCAGATTCGACGGGACGACGAAGATGCTGACCGCCTGATCGCTGAGCTTGAAGCACAAGGGAAGCAGCCTCGCGTTGAGTAAGCTTCGCTTCTACTTCGATGAAAACGTCGATCCCGAAGTAGCGAAACAGTTACGACAGAAAAACATCGACGCAGTATCGATACACGAGCTTCAACTGCGCGGCGATCAGGACATCAGCCATTTACAGCGCGCGACCGAAATCGGCTATGCGCTCTGTACCTACGACAAAGATTTCCTCCGGCTGAATGCTCAGGGTGTTCGACACGCAGGTATCCTATTTGCCAAACATGATGGCGCAACCATTGGCGAGTGGGTCAGGGAATTAACGAAAATACATCAGTCTCTCACTGCCGAGGAGATGATCGGTCAGGTGAAGTTCGTGAACGTAAAATAGGCGAAACATTTGTATCTTGACGGATCGGGGAGTGGTAGTAGGGTAAGTGGAGCGAATGTGAGCGGACAAATCAGCCTGCGGACTGGTTTGTTTTTGATTCCGGGGGCAGACACGCAGGTCTGCCCCTACGAACAGCGCGTTTTGGGCAGCGTGCTGCGCCCCTACAAGGACAGGGCGGAAAGGCATCTATGAAGCGGGCGACTCCGTTTTTGCCGAGGTATCGGCTGGACTTCAAGCTGCGGGCGCTGGCGACGCTCGATGCGAACGACGGCAGAATCCACCAGACGGCGCGGCAGCTTCAACTGCCCTACTCGACGCTCAAGGACTGGAACCATAATCGAGAGCGGATTCACCGGGAAGTCGAGCGGCTGCGGGAACGGCGCGGGATCACGCTGGAAGAACAGTTCGAAGCGGTGATCGCGGAAATCACGAACACGATGCTGGACAAGGTCGAAAAAGCGAGGCTGCTTGAAAGCATCCGTGTGCTGAGGATGATCCTCGACTTGAACGCAGAACTGGCGGCAAAGCGCGAGTCTACGGAAAGTAAACGGGAACAACTCCGCGAAAAGCTGGAGCGGATGTTCGCGCGGTACGATGGAACGGATGAAAGTGGCGAGCAACTCCCTAATCCGTAAAAAAGCTGCATAAAAAGGCGGCGTACCCCCGACTGAGACTATAATACGATGGGAGTTACGCGCATTGGGAAAAAGGAGGTTTACAGTGTTGAAACGCGATCATCGCGCCTTTCGCTATATGCTGATTACTCTTTTGATGGTGGCGCTGAGCGCCGTCTACGCGACCAGCGCGCAGTCTACGCTGCCACAAGTCGCCGCGACCAGTGGCGGGCAAATCTCGGTGCATCTGCCCAGCGGCTGGCTGTCGAGCGAGGTAACGACCTCCGAATTCGACTCACTGCTGGCGTTCGGCGATACGCAAACCAGCCTGCAAGCCGCCATCGACTCGGTGGACACGAACCAGACCGACGTGATCCCCGGCTTGAACGGCGTGATTGGGATCGTCTCGCCGAGTTTGATCGGGTCGCTGTCACCGGCTCAAGCGGTGCCGGTGTTGTTCAACAGCCTCACCCGCAATCTCCAATCGCAGGGAGCGAACATCCTGCAAAAGCAGACCATGACGCTGGGTGTGCAGTATCAGGCATCGGTGGCGCTGGTCGAAGACACGACCACCGAATCGAAGGGATACCTCGGCGTGTTCCTCGCTGGGTCGGACATCGTGGCGTTCACCGCGTCAGGCAGCCCGCAGGACAGCTTCGACTCCAACAACCAGATGTTCCTCGACATCCTCAACACGATCAGCGTGCCCGCCGAAGCGCCCAGCCGAACCACAGCTCCCACCCCGGTGCCAACCAAGTCAGGCGCGTCGACGAGTTCATCCACCGGACCGTCTACGGGTCCCTCGACGGGGCCGTCCACTGGACCGTCTACAGGTCCCTCAACCGGACCGAGCGTAGCGGGCAGCGGCTCGCTGTTGGTCGCCGATTTGGGCGACTTCTCGCTGCGGCTGCCGGATGGCTACGTCCACGACCCGATCACGCAGGTGAACTTCAGCGAGATGATCGCTTTCGGCGACAGCGATCAGGCGGAGCGGGCGATCATCACCTTCACCAACACGGGCGCGCTCGGCAATCTGCCCGGAATCGGCGGGATTATCGGCGAGGTTGATCCGTCGCTGATCGGCGGGCAGTCGATCACGCAAGTGATTTCTCCGCTGATGCAGAACATGCTGACCTTCGCGGAAGGCAGCAACGCCCAGTTGGTGCAAGACGCGCAGCCGTTCACCTTCGCCGGGCAGTACGACGGCGAATTGGCGGAACTCAGCACCGGATTCCTCGCCGTGCTAAGCTCCAACTCGCATCTGTTGGTCATGTTCGCCATGAGCAACAACGTCGATACCAACCGCAGCGAGATGATGGACATCCTCAACAGCGTCAGCATCCCGGCGGAAGCAGCGACCGCGCCTCAGCCGCCGCCGGAACAGCCTGCGGTCACGCCGGAACTGCCGACGCCGGAAGTCTGCCGGAGCCGCCCACGCCGGAAGTCTCGCCCTCGTCGGGAACATCGAGCGTCGGGAGCGAGCTGGTTTTCGTGAGCGTCCCCAGTGGATGGTCGGTCTCCCAGTTCGGCAGCGACACCATCGCCTTCGGCGACAGCGACGACGCGATGCAGTCGCGCCTGTACGCGGTCAAGCCTGATCTCGCCACCGACACGCCGCTCACAGGCAGCGGCGGCGTGGTCGTGCTGTATCCAATGGCGCAGTTCGGCATCGATCCGCAGAATCCCGACTTGAGCGGGCTGATGCAGCGCGTCGCAGGCAGCCTGCAAGGGTACACGGTCGTGCAGGCGGCGCAGCCGCTTGCGGGCAGCGATGGCGCGTTCTACGCGGAAATCACCAACGGCGCGGAGACCGGCTACGTGGCGCTGATCCCGGTGGGCGATCAAATCGCCTACGTCACGGCGACCACCACGCCCGACAACTTCGACGCGCTGCAAGGCGACCTGTTGAACATCCTGATGTCGGTTCACAAGCCCACGCCGACCGAACTCGGTCTGCCCCCGTCGGGACCCAGCGGTCTAGGCGGTCTGGGCGGTCTTGAGCAGACGCCTGAACCGACTCCCGGACCCAGCGGGCTGGGCGGGTTAGGCGGTCTGGGCGGCGACGCGACCGAAGCGCCCGGTGGGTGATCCGGTTGATGAAAGCAAGGGGCACGGCACGCCGTGCCCCTACAGAAAACGCCCTACGCGATGTGCGTGGGGCGTTTTTATTCGTCAAAAGAGCGGGCGCGGCGTGCCGTGCCCCCTACTGCGACTGCATTCGACCGCGCACGCGCTGGATGAAGGAGATCAGATAGGGCGCTGCCTGCTCGCCGCCGAGCGCGTCCAGCAGGCGGACGAGCGTGTCCGCCAGCGATTCGAGCGCGTAAGGCGAATCTGGCGGGGCGATGGCAAAGACCGACTCCAGCGCTTCTTCGGCTTCTGAGGTTCTGCCCAGCGCCAGCAGCGAGGTGAGGATGTCAGCATATGCCCAATAGTTATCCACGTCCGCCATCGCTTCGCCGCGCGCCAGCCGCTCGACGTGGCGGTACATGTTCATCATGCGCTCGCGGTCGTGCTTGGACATGTAAAGCAGCGCCAGATTGCTGAAGGGATAAGACGAGTGCGGCGTGACCATTGCCGCCTGATCGTAGGCATAAATCGCCTGCTCCAACTGACCGCGACGGCGGTAAAGCCCGCCCAGCGACCCCCACCACGATTCGCCGTCCTCATCGACCAGCTTGGGCGCGCGCTTGAGCGCATCGAGCAGGTACGCCTCGCTGGTGTTGTACATGCGATCCCGATCCACGCCGGGCTGCATTCCGTCGGTCATGCGGCGGTAGACGTAGCCGAGCGCCGCCGTCGCTAGCACAAAATCCGGGTCGATTTCGAGTGCGCGGCGCAGATGCCGCTCGGCGTCGTCGAGCGCGCCGCTCTGGACGTAGACGTAGCCGAGGCGGTAGTGAATCAGCGGGTTATCTGTGCTGAAACCAAGCGCGCGGGTGTAGGTTTCGGCTGCGCCACGCAGGTCTTGCGCCTTGTACTGGCGCTCGCCGAGCGGGAGCAGCGCCAGCGCCAGCGTGCCGTGTTCGGCGATTTTGTGCTGGCGCTCCGCGTTGTGGAGCAACTGCTGGCGCAGGGCTTCCAGATCGCGCTTCTGGTCGCCGATTTCGTTGTCGAAGCGGCTGCGCGCGGCGGTGAGTTCCTTCTCGAAGCGCTCGCGTTCCTCTTTGCGCTCGCGGCGCTCGGTGAACACGTTGGTGACGCCGTAAAGCCCCAGCGCTACGGATGCCACCGCCACGATCACGCCGAAGGACTCAAACAGACCAAAAAAGCGGCTGGCGTCGTCGGCGTAGCGTTCGGCGTCATCGACGTAGCGCTGCGCCTGATTCACGGCTGCTTGCGCCTGCGCCGCAGCGGTCGCAAGCTCGGAAGCGGGGACCGGCGTCACGTCGGTGGTTTGCGCCAGCGCCGGGAGCGCTAAGCACAGCATCAGGCAGGCAGTGAGCAGCGAACGGCGCATCGAGGTTTTCCTTTATTGCATGACTATCAAATGGACAGCCAATTATCTTCAGATACCTCGCCCTGCTCCACGTGGTGGCTGAGCGGGCGACACCTCGCTACGCGAACACGAATTGTTCTCGTAGGGGCGGGTCTAAGACCCGCCCCTACACGCGATCCTCATGGCAGGATGTCGCCTCTCATGTTCAACGGTCGCCCCGCTCCACGTTGTAGGGCAGGGAGGCGAGGTCTTGAGAACTGGCATTTATATTTTAAGTGGGCTGATCGTCCAGCACCAGCGCCAGCGTGAAGCCGTCGTAGCCCTTGCTGCCGACGGTCTGGATGCTGGTGGCGCTCACGCGCGGCTCGGCGGCAAGCACGTCGTTGAAGCGGCGCACGCCCTGCACGCTGCTGTCACGGCTGGCGGCGTCGATGACCGCGCCATTGCGGATCACGTTGTCGATGATGATCAGGGTGCCGGGATGCGACAATTTGACCGCCCACTGGAAATATTCGGTGTTGCTGGGCTTATCGGCGTCGATGAAGATCAGGTCGAAGGGGGCACGCGCTTCGTCGGCGATCTTCGGCAGCGAATCGACCGCGCGACCGAGCCGGATTTCGACTTTATCGGACAGCCCGGCGCGGGCGATATTGGCGCGGGCGACCTCGGCGTGTTTGGGATCGACTTCCAGCGTGATCAAGTGACCGTCGGCGGGGAGCGCGCGCGCCAACCAGATGGTGCTGTAGCCGCCGAGCGTGCCGATCTCCAAGATCGAGCGGGCGCGGATCGACTGCGCCAGCAGCGAGAGCAGCTTGCCCTGATTGGGCGCGACCTGAATGTTCGGCAAGCCCGCCGCTGCGCTCGACGCCAGCGCCGCATCCAGCGCCGGGTCGGACGGCACCAGCAAATCGGCAATATAACGATCCACCGCAGTCCAGCGATCCTGCGTCACGCTGCCCCCTCTCCATCTCCAAAGAAGTTTTCCAGCCAGCGATATAGATTTTCTGACCCCGCCTTGAGCGAGGTGAAGTGGACGATCCCCTGATCCAGTATAGCCCGAATCATGGGATCGCTGCTGCCGGTGGTGCGGCTCTGCGCCAGCTCGTCGGCGAAGCGACCGCTGCCTTCCAACACCAACAGCGGAAAGCGCGGCTCGCGGGTGGAACACCAGTAGGCTTCCCGCTTGACGATCTCGCCGCCGTTGATGATGATGCCCAAACGCCGCATCTCGCCCGCACCGGAGAGCGCGTAGGCAAGGTTGATGATGACTTCGGACTCGCTGCCGAATTGATCGCCATCGGTCAGCACGAAATGCGAGTGACCGGGATCAAGATTGGTGGGCTTCTGGGGATGGGCGTCGTCGGGAAAACTGACCTGCTTCTCCGGCGTGACGCCAACCAGCGGGAAACTGTAATTGCGGCGCTGGCGCGCAAAGCCGATCAGCGCCATCACGCCGGAAAAGGTGCCGCCGTCGATCAGGCTGATCTGATGGGCTTCGAGGAAGCGGGCGAGTCCGTCTTCCAGCGTCGAGCGCATCGAGGTGGCGGATTCCAACTCCATCTTGTCCGCGCCGCCGGAGATGAAAATCGTAGGCGAGGGACAGGGGAGATCGAGGGCGTGAATGAGGGCGGGGTAATCGACGCTGCCGGTCACGCGGACGGCGGGTCGGCTGTGGTCATTCGGAAAGCGTATTTGCAGCGTCTCCATCCCCGATCCATTCCCCAGCAGCCGCCTGATCCTATCCATTTGCATCCCATTTCTCCCGCTCTGTGCTTGATACCATTTCACTTGAGGGTAACAGGGATCGCTCGGCTGTCAGCCCCCTATTTGCGGGAGTATAATCTTGACTCTATGCGAGAAACCGACGAAAGCAAGTTCACGCCCGATCTGCTGGCGTGGTACGACCAGACCGGAACCGAACTCCCGTGGCGCGGCGCGCGCGACCCGTACCGGGTCTGGCTTTCGGAGATCATGCTCCAGCAGACGCAGATCGAAACGGTCAAGCCCTATTATGCCCGGTTTTTAGCCGCTTATCCCACAATTGAGGCGCTGGCAGCCGCGCCGCTCGACCAAGTGCTGAAATTATGGGAGGGCTTGGGCTATTACAGCCGGGCGCGCAACTTGCACCGCGCCGCCCAGCAGATCGCGGAGCGCGGGTTTCCGCAGAACGTCGAGGGGCTGCTGGAACTGGCGGGCATCGGGCGGTACACGGCGGGCGCGATTGCCAGCATCGCCTTCGGCGCGCGCGCTCCGGTGCTGGACGGCAACGTGATCCGCGTGTTCGCGCGGCTGCTCGATCTGCCGGACGACGTGAGCAAACCGTCCACACAGGCGAAGCTGTGGGGGATGGCGGAGCGGTGGCTGCCCGCCGAACGGGTCGGCGATCATAATCAGGCGTTGATGGACTTGGGGCGGCTGATCTGCAAGCCGCGCGCGCCGCTGTGCGGCGACTGCCCGATCCGCGACTACTGCTCAGCCTATGCGAACAGGACGCAGGATCAGCGCCCGGTGAAGGCGGCGAAAGCCGAGATTCCGCATTACGACGTGACTGCCGGGATCGTCTGGAATGGGCGGGGCGAGGTGCTGATCGCGCAGCGCCCACTGGACGGCTTGCTCGGCGGGCTGTGGGAGTTCCCCGGCGGCAAGCAGGAGCCGGGCGAATCGCTGCCGGAATGCCTGCGGCGCGAACTGCGCGAAGAACTCGCCATCGAGGTCGAGGTGGGCGACCTGTTCACGAAGGTGAATCACGGCTTCACCCATTTCAAGATCACACTGCACGCCTTCAACTGCCAGTACGTCAGCGGCGAACCGCAGACGCTGGGCGTGCGGGCGTTCGCATGGGTGACGCCGGATCAGTTCGACGGCTACAGTTTCGGCAAGGCGGATCGGCAGGTGATCGCGGCGCTCAGGGCGCGCGGCGGGATGCTGCTGTAAAAGATCAAAAGCCCAACGCAAAGAGTTTTGAGGGCGCGGCGCGCCCTGCCCTACTGCGGCAGCTTCCCGATGCCGCCGTGACCGGGATAGACGGTCTTGACGCCGTGTGCGCGCAGGAGCGCCCACGACTGAGCGACCTTTCGCATCGCCTCGTCGTCCAGCGGCAGCGGACGGGGCAAATCCCCGGTGAAGGCGATGCCCTCGTCCAAAATCAGGCTTACGCTGTCGTCGGAATGTCCCGGCGTGGCGAGGATTTCGCCCGCGATGCCGTTCTCCGCGAGAAAAGCGCGGCTGGCGGCGGCGGTCAGGGGAACGCTCACGGCGAGGTCGATCTCGACGTAGCCATACTCCGGCTTCAAGATGCTGCCGAACTGCGACACAGCGGCGCGCTGCTCGTCCAGCACGATCAGCTTGACGCCAAACTGCCGGAGTTCCTGCGCCAGCCCGGCATGATCGGGGTGATAATGGGTGCAGAGCAGATAAGGGAGCGCCTTCAAGTCCACGTCCATGCGCTGGCAGTTATGCTGCAATTTGGGCAGCGTACCGGGAAAGCCCACGTCAATCAGCAGCCGGGGACGTTCGTCCGCCAGCAGGTAATAATTGGTCGAGGCATAGCCCACATTGACGATATTCATTTTGTTACGCTTTACCAGTCCCAGTATGCAGGCGTGAGACCGACTCCTGCGGAAGGCTCTGTTCGACACATGACGCGAACGCTTGATCTCCGTTACGAGCAGCAGGGCGAGCGCGATTCTGACGGCTCGCTCTTATTCTAACGTGAGTTTTGGTCAAGCAGGCATCAAAGTCTGCAAATATTCGAGATTGAGTGATGGTTTCTTGGGTTGGACTTCGGGATCTGATATATCCGACCCGACACATTGCCCTTTTATAACCCTGAATGAACTGCTAAACTCTACAGTAAACTTATTCGACCCATTCTGGCACAGACGGTATGGAGATAAAAAATGACCCCATTGACGCCAGATTATTCACACTACTTCTGGCAAGGCGAAAAAACCAGACTGCGCCCCTGGAGGTTAGAAGATGCCGAGTTACGTTTCATGGCATCTTTGGATAGTCCAACCGTGGCACACTATCAGGATGGCATTGAATTGCCTACGTCTGTAGAACTTCAGAAACAATGGTTGGAAAAGACAGCCGGTCTCAAGGACGATGGCATGATCCGGTTCGCTATGGAAAATTTGGACGGTGTCACCGTAGGGTGGGTTACATTACACAGCCGCGATCAGAAAAATGGGACGTTTGGCTTTGGTGTCGCCGTTTATCGTGATTATAGGGGACATGGCAATGCCGTTGATGCTGTGCGTACCATACTCAAATATGGTTTCTGGGAACAACGCTACCAAAAATGCAATTCGATGTGTTTGCATACCAATAAAGCATCTATTCGGATGCATCAGAAACTCGGGTTCATAGAAGAAGGAAGAATCAGACGCACCTGTTTCTATAACGGACAATACCATGATGATGTGTTATTTGGCATGACTCGTGAGGAGTTCGATAATCTCATAAAAACATAAGATCCGTGCTTGGATTGGTCGGATCCATGGTCAACTTGCCTGGTGGCTTACCTGCTTATTGTCATCAGCCCAAAAACCGTCTTTGAATGGTTTCTCAACCAACTCGCTTTGGCTTAAACAAAACTGAAGTTATTTTACCATACCGAGGCGCTTGCGCAGCCAGCCGATCATCCCCCACGCCAGCGGCACGCCGCCCAGCACCGTCAGGAGGACGATGGCGGGTGTTCTGCCAAAAAGATGGATCAGCAGCAGCGGCACGTACTGAACGATGCTCTGATCGGCAGGCTGCGCGGCGTCGGCAAGCCCTTGCGGATCGAGTGCGGTCCACAGCGCGAGAAACAGGATCAAGCCCCCAAGAATAATCCACACCATCGGATCAGTCGGCTTGGCGGAGGAGGCTTGCGCCTCACGTTCGGCGTCGCGCTGCGCTTTGGTTTTGCGCTTGCGCTTCGGGGTCGGTTCCGGTTCGACTGGAGTCATTTGTTCACCTCGTCCACGCTACAATAGTCCAGTATAGGTTATTTTGCGTACAGGGCAGCCCGGATGGAAACAGACGTACTGGTGATCGGCGGGGGCGCGACCGGCGGCGGGATCGCGTGGGATTTGGCGCTGCGCGGCGTCCGGGTGATGCTGGCGGAGATGGGCGACCTCGCCACCGGAACCAGCGGGCGCTATCACGGGCTGCTGCATTCCGGCGGGCGCTACGCCGTCAACGATCCTGAGAGCGCGAAAGAGTGCATCGATGAGAACCGGATCGTGCGGCGGATCGCGCCGGAGGCGATTGAGGACACCGGCGGCTACTTCGTGCTGTGCCCCGGCGACGGTCAGGCTTACATGGATGACTGGCTGGCAGCGTGCATGAGGCTCGGTTTGCCGATGCACTCCGTCCCGCTGGCGGAAGCGCTGAAGCGCGAGCCGCTGCTCAACCCGAAGCTGGAAGCGATCTACGAAGTGCAGGACGGCTCGTGCAACTCGTGGGACTTGCTGCACGCGCTCAAGAAGGGCGCGGAGGCGACCGGGCGGGCGCAGTTCTTGAGCTATCACCGGGTCGAAGCCTTCCACAAACAGGGCAATCGGATCGTCGGGGCGCGGCTGCGCAACCTTCGCAACGACGAACTGATCGACGTAAGCTGTGCCTGCGCCATCAACGCGGCGGGACCGTGGGGGGCGGAGATCGCGCGGATGGCGGGCGCGCCCATCACCATGCGGCTGAGCCGGGGCGCGATGCTGGCGTATAACCTGCGCTGGGTCAACACCGTGATCAACAAGCTGCGCGCGCCGGGCGACGGCGATATTTTCGTGCCGGTGGGGACGGTCAGCGTGATCGGTACCACCTCGGTCACGACCGACGATCCGGGCGATACGCGGGTGGAGGCGTGGGAAGTCGCCCGCATCCTCGAGGAAGCCGAAGCCATGACGCCGGGCATCAGCCGGGCGCGGATTCTGCGAGCGTGGGGCGGCGTCCGCCCTTTATATGATCCGGGCAGTGAAGGACGCGAAGCCAAGCGCACCTTCACGGTGCTAGACCATGCTCGTGCAGCGCACGAGTCAGCAGACGGCATCGAGGGATTTCTGAGCATCCTCGGCGGCAAGCTGACCACTTTCCGGCTGATGGCGGAGAAGGTCAGCGACGCCGCCTGCGCCAAGCTGGGGATCAACGCGACCTGCGCGACCGCGACGACCGTGCTGCCCCCGGTTCACGAGCCGAAGCAGCAGTTGCATCATTTGCGCGACCGATTAGGCGAACTGGAACACGGCGAAAAGCCGGGAGAATTAATCTGCGAATGCGAGATCGTGACCAAGCCGCAGATCGTCGAGGCGCTGAAGCGCGGTGAAGTCGTCGCGCTCAACGACCTGCGGCGCGATCTGCGGCTGGGGATGGGTCCCTGTCAGGGCGGGTTCTGCGCCTACCGCGCGGCGGCGATCCGCCACGAGTTTCTGGGCGATTCGCCCGATCACACCCGCGATCTGCTGGACGAGTTCATTCAGCGGCGCATCGGCGGGATGACGCCGCTGCTCTGGGGGCACAATCTGCGGCAGGCGCTGCTGGCGGAACACATCTATGGGCGGATGGTGGGGCTGTATCCGTCACCGCCTCCCCCCGCTCCCACGCAAGCGGGGAGCGGGGAAAGGGCGCAGCGCGCTGCGCCCCTACAAGAACACGAGTCGGAGGAATTGGGCAGACACACGGGTCTGCCCCTACAAAAGGGCGGCGCGGGGGAACCGGGCAGACACACGGGTCTGCCCCTACAAAAACAAATGCGCGTGCTGGTCGTCGGGGCGGGGCTGGCGGGACTCACGGCGGCGTTGATCTGCGCCGAGGCGGGCGCGAAGGTCGAACTGATCGCGCAGGGACAGGGGGCGCTCACCCTGCATCCCGGCTGGATCGAAGTGGGCGACGTGGAATCGCTGGCGCAGCAGCCGGAGCATCCGTATGCGCGCGCCGCCGAGTCGCTGGCGGCGGGACTGGCGCTGATCGACCGAGTGCTGGGGCTGAAATCCGCCGAGCAGGGCGTGACCGCGCTCGGTAATCTGCGTCCGGTCGCGTACACGGTCGGGGCGGGAGCGATCGATTCAAGGGCACGGCACGCCGTGCCTCTACGAGTTATGGGGTTTGCGGGCTGGCGCGACTTCTACGCCGGATTGATCGCCGACAATCTGTGCCGCGCCGGGATCGAGGCGACGGCGGCGGTGATCGACCTGCCGCAAATGGGCGGCAATTTTGACAATTGGTCGGTGGATTACGCCCATTATTTGGACACGCCCGCCGGATTCGAGCGGCTGATCGCGCAGGTGAAGCCCAAGCTGGACGGCGCGGCACAGGTTGGATTCCCGGCGGTATTAGGCTCAACGCCGGAGACGCGGGCGCGGATCGCGGAGGCGCTGGGCTGCGCGGTATTCGAGATTGCCACGCTCCCGCCGAGCGTGCCGGGTCTGCGGCTGTATCACGGGCTGCGGCGGGCGCTGCTGGCGAAGGGCGGGCGCTTCACGCTGGGCGCGCGGGTGGTCGGGCTGGATTTCAAGGATGGGCGCGTGACCGGAGTTCAGATGGAAACGGCGGCGAACGGTCGGACGCGCGTGATCTCGGCGGACGCGGTGATTCTGGCGACCGGCGGCTTGTTCGGCGGCGGGCTGGACAGCGACTATCGCGGAATCGTGCGCGAGACGGTCGCCAATTTGCAGATAACAGGCGTGCCGCCGGCGAGCGAGTGGTTCACCGAGCCGTTGGGCGAGCGGCAGCCGATCCACCAAGCCGGAATCGCCAGCGACGGCGATCTGCACCCGCTAAACGCCGAGGGTCGCGCGGTCGCCCCGAACTTGTACGCGGCGGGTCGGCTGCTGGGGGGCTACAGCCCGGTGGTCGAAGGCTGCACCGAAGGCGTTGACATTGCGACCGGGGCGCACGCGGCGATCAAGGCGCTGGCGTCGCTCCGGTAGCGATTTCTAATCCCCTTCTATTCCACAATTCGACACCCTTGTGATTTAATTACAGTTGTAATGAATTCACACAGGAGACATGCGATGCGAAGTCTCGATAGGCGTTTGTTCTTCTGGATTATGGCGACGTTCATCAGCAGCCTTGCGCTGGCGGGCGTCGCTCAAGCGCAGACCGTGATCGTGGGCACGCCGACCCCGGACAACGCCGCCGCCAGCGTCGCTACCGCCGCGACCGACGCGGCTCAGACCATCTCCGGGACGGCGCAGGCGCTGTGGGTGCAGCTCACCCAGCCGCCGCAGTCCGACCTCGCGCGCATCCTGCTGATCGTGGGCGGGGTGGTGCTGCTGATCGCGGGGTGGATGGTGTACGAATGGATCATCCTGATCGCGGGCTTCCTGATCGGCGCGATGACGGCGATGGCGCTGGTCAATTCGCCGGATACGCTGATTGCGCTGCTGGTGTTTCTAGTCGGCGGACTGGTCGGGGCAGCCATCGCCGGGCTGCTCTATTACGTGGCGGTGTTCCTGATCGGCGGCTACGTGGGCATCGTGATCACGGAATGGCTGGCGCTGGCGCTCAACCTGACGCCGGTCTCGCTGATCGCCATCCTCGTGGGCTTCATCGTCGGCGGGTTGATTTTGCTGATGCTTTCGACGGAACTGCTGATCGTGTTCTCGGCGATTGTCGGCGCGCAGATGATCGCGCTGGCGCTCAATCTCGGCATCGGCTGGATGCTGTTGATGGCGCTGATCGGCATTGTGCTCCAGTTGATGATCGTGCGGACGCGCGGAGTCGAGTTCCGCCGCCGCCCGCGCTACCGGACCCTCTGGACGCGGCGCGAGGTGATCGGGTAGCGACATCCGCGAGACAGGGGCATCGCGCGATGCCCCTCCACTCTGCATCAACGTCTAATCGAACACGAGTGTTCGCGTGAGGGCAGGTCGGCGACCTGCCCCTACAGCGCGATGCGCGGTATTCCCCTAGCTGAATCTACTGCTTGACAGGATACATCAATCTGAGGATAATGGAACTAACTATATTGAATTCAATATAGTTGAGGACACTCATGAAACGAAGAAGACCGCACGATCCGAATTTCTGGGGCGAATGGGAAGAAGAACGGCAGCGACAGCGCGCCGAACACCCCGGTCGCCCGCCGGAACAACTTCACGCCTGGCGCGACTACTTCCACCACTTCACGGGGGAATATCCTGAACACCATTGGGCGTTCGGGGGACGGCGCTTTCGTCCGTGGCATCAGGGCGACGTGGCGTTCAACCCGTTTGTAGCGAATCTGTTCAGTCAGGGCGGCGGTCTGCTGCCGCTGATCGTGCTACGTCTGCTGGCGGAGAAGCCCCGCTACGGCAACGAACTGATGCACGTTGATCAGCGAGAAAACCGCCGAGCAATGGCTGGCGAATCCGGGCGCGATCTACCCGCTGATGACCGAACTCGAAGATCGGGCGCTGGTCGAAGGGCAGTGGGACGAACCGCGCAAGCGGACGGTGCGGGTCTATCACCTGACGCCGAAGGGCGAGCGCGAGCTGCGGCGGGTCGAGGCAATTGTCGTGCCGAAGCTGAGCGAGGCGATTGAGGTCCTGCAAAGTCTCGTTAACGATTTGAAAGATCAAGAAGAAGAACAAGGAGATACCAAGCAATGAGCGAGAAAGTCCTACACGAAGTCCAGATCGTCGAGACCGATGACGGATTTCGCATCGAACTGAAGGGCGACAAGGAAATGCTGCGCCAGATGCTGTTCCCGGAAGGCAGACCGTTTTTCATGCCGTTTGGGGGCGGACGGCGATTCGGCGGGCATGGTCCGTTTGGTCGCCATCACCACGAACATCCCGATCAGGAGCCGGAAGCATGTCACGAACCCTGGCGCCCCCCATTCGGGCGCGCGGAACGCGAGAAGCGCAAACTGCGCCGCTTTGCCGGGCGCTGGGAAGCGCGCTGGGGCTACGATCTGGGACCGTGGTGGGATGAAACCAGCGCCCCGCCCGAAGCAGAGTCGGGCGAAGAACCGTCCGCCGACGTTTAGCGGATCACGCCAGAGGTTCTAAACCACCTCTGGCGTTTTTGTGTCAAGGTGCTCGTCCTATGCTAATATACGGCACATTGACAATTGCACTCAAGGTATACCAGTGGACGAGTTAAAACAGCGGGACTATGATCGCGTGATCGAAACGCTGTTTGATGAACTCTATACAGAGTACGTAAACGCCACGCAAATGCCCTTCACAAAGGAAGATATTGTTCGGATTGTCCACGAACTGGGTTTAGTGATCAACAACGTACCCGACATTGCCTATACCTATCGTGTCGGACGCTCACCGCTACCACGATCCATTCTTGCACGCGGAAACTGGTCAATCGACGGCAGGGGTAAAGGCAGGTATGTGTTCGTGCGGCTGGAACGTTCGCCCTACATTGACCTGCCAGCAGATTTGGAAATCACGCAGATACTCGACTCTACCCCTCAGGTAGTCTTGAAATATCAGGGCGAAGATGAGCAGAGCCTCCTGTCGAGAATTCGCTACAATCGCTTAGTGGATATTTTTACGAGCCTCGCCACTTATCATCTGCAAGGACACGTTCGCACTTCCGTTACCGGCGTTGGGCAGGTTGAGATCGATGATCTCTACATTGGAATTGATACAGATGGTATCGGTTTCATACTTCCCATTGAAGCCAAAAGCTCAGCGCCAAAAGATAGGCTCGGCGTCGTGCAAATTACGCAGATGGTCAAGTTCGCTCGACAGAACTTCCCTGATCTCATGATTCGTCCGATCGGCGTCAAACTGCTGCCAGATGGTTCTTGTATTTTCGTCGAGTTAAACGACACCGCCGACTCGAATGACGTAAAATCAAGACGTTACAAGCGTTATATGCTCTATAGGGAACTCTGATTTGGTTTCAAAATATAAGAACAGCAAAGTCCAGCAGCTTGAAAACAGCAGCGTCCACGATTGGTATCGTTTCGTCTTATCCTACCCAGATCACTTGGTTCTCTCACTGCTGCAAAAGTTCGATGTTCGTCCCGGACAAACGGTGCTTGATCCATTTGTGGGCACGGGCACAACACTCATTGAATGCAAAAAACGCGGTATCAATTCAATTGGCATTGATGCCAACCCGGTTACAGCATTCGCCAGCCGCGTCAAGACGACATGGGATATTGATCTTGACGAATATGGGCGACGCAAACTCGAAACGCTCCAACTCTCGGCTTCATTGCCCCAATTAGCCGATAAGCCAGTCAACCAGCTTTCATTTGATGATTTGCTGCTTGATGACCCTGAACAGCACTTGGTTGAAGTTTCCGATCAAGAAATCGGTCAGTTTCTCAAGTTGATACCCCAAAACTGGATCGACGGTACAGCTTTAGAACAAACAGTTGCGATAAAATCACTCCTCGATACGTTTCCGGCTGACGCAGTAACTGATTTGCTGCGATTAGCGCTTGTATCCGTCGTTGTCAGTGACATTTCCAACATCAGTTTTGGTCCCGAGGTTTATGTTTCCAAGAAAAAGCGACATAGTGATCTTTATACATCTCTGCGGCACAAGCTAAACCATATACAACGAGATTTGCAGATCGTGCAACAGATTGAACGTCCGGGTCTAAGCCAAGTTTATTTCGCCGATGCCCGTGAGCTAAGCGACTACATCAACGAACCGGTCGATTTCGTGATCTGTTCTCCTCCCTATCCCAATGAAAAAGACTATACCCAAATCACACGCCTAGAACTGATTCTGCTTCGTTATATGCAGAACAAGCGAGACTTGCGCGCAGTGAAAGAAGGTATGATACGCTCACATACGCGAAACATATTTTCCAGCGATCACGATTCAAACTATGTCGAAGATATACCGGAAATTCAGTCATTAGCACAATCCATCGAGGCAGCACGCCTTGAGCGGGGGGCGACTTCGGGGTTCGAGCGTCTCTATCATCGTGTGGTTACGGAATACTTTGGCGGTATGTACAGAGTGCTATCAGAACTTGATCGACGGTTGGTTTCGGGTGGTAAAGTCGCCTTCGTTGTCGGGGATCAGATGAGTTACTTCCGCATCCCCATAAGAACGGGAAGATTGCTGAGTTTAATCGCCTCACGTAAGTTGGGTTATGTTGAACTAGAAACGATTACCTTTCGTACTCGGATGGCAACTGCAACGCGCATGGGAATTGAGGAACATATTCTCATTCTGGAAAAACCGTGAGCCAATTGAACGCACCACCGGATGTTGCTGATAACCCGGTCGAGTTCAGCGCCGACCTGTGCATCAAGTGCAACATCTGCACCTCCGCCTGCCCGGTCGCGCCGGTGACCGAGCTGTTCCCCGGCCCGAAGACTGTCGGTCCGCAGGCGCAGCGCTTCCGCTGGAACCAGACGCGCGGCGGCGAATCGCCGGACAAGAGCGTGGATTACTGCTCCGGTTGCGGCATCTGCACGATGGTCTGCCCGCACGGGGTCAAGATCATGGAGATGAACACTCACGCCCGCGAGAAGCTCTACGACGGTCAGATTCCGCTGCGCAACCGCATCCTCGGACGATCTGAACTGATGGGCAGGCTGGGGCACCGCTTCGCGCCGCTGGTGAACGCGGGCGCGAAGATTCGCCCGGCGCGGGTGGTGGTCGAGAAGGTGATCGGGATTCACCGTGACGCGCCGCTGCCCGTGTTCCAGTTCCAGTCATTCCGCGAGTGGTTCGCGCGGCACAAGCCGCAGGCGGAAGCACCCTATCGCGGGCAGATCGCCTATTTTCACGCCTGCGCGGGCAACTACTACGACACCGAGACCAGCAAGGCGGCGGTGATGGTGCTGGCGCACAACGGATTCGACGTGGTGCTGCCGGAGCAGAACTGCTGCGGCTTGCCGATGCAGTCCAACGTCGAGTTCGACGCCGCGCGGCGCTACGCCGCCCATAACCTCGATCATCTGGGCGAATACGCGCGCAAGGGAATCCCGATTGTGGGCGCGAGCACGTCCTGCACGCTCAGCCTGAAAGCCGACTACCGGGAAATCCTCGAAGTCGAACATCCTGATCGGGAGGTGGTGGCGGAGAACGTCTACGACATCAGCGAGTTTCTGCTGATGCTGGATGATCGCGGCGACCTCAAGCACGATTTTAAGCCGATCTTCGACCAGCCGATCACCCTACTCTATCACGCGCCCTGCCAGCAGAAAGCGCATCACATGGGGCAGCCCGCGCTCGACCTGTTCGAGTTGATCCCCGACCTGACGGTTCGGCTGGCGGACGCCGCCTGCTGCGGCATCGCCGGGACTTACGGGTACAAGGTGGAGAAGTACCAGATCGGCATGGACGTGGGCAAGGCGCTGTTCGATCAGGTGAACGAAATCGGCGCGGACAAGCCCGTGATCTGCGACAGCGAAACCTGCCGCTGGCAGATCACCCACGCGACCGGAGCGCGGAGCGTACATCCGGTGCAGGTGCTGGCGGCGGCGTATGGTCTGCTGCCCATTGCGAAGCCGTAGGTGAGCAATCGACAAGCGGTCGGTCAGATGGGCTACAATAGGGCGTAACGGATCAAATAACGAAGCCCTGACCTGTGACCCAACTCTTGATCGCGCTGCTGACGCTGGTTGCCCTAAGCGCCTGCACGCTGGATACCGCCTCGAACGTGCGCGAGGGGCAGCTCGACGCCACCCAGACCGCGATCCCGTTTGCGACCGCGACCGCCTTCGTGGTGCAGCAAACCCTGCCGCCGACTCAGCCGACGCCGATTCTGCAAACCAACCCGACCGCCTGTGACCGCCTGCGGGTGACGGTCGGAACCGATCCCGGCAATACGCTGCGCCTGCGCGAGCAGCCTACTAATAATGCAACCATCGTTCTGCTGATCCCCAACAACACGGTGGTGACGCGAGTCGCCGGGTCGCAGAATGTGAGCGCCGATGGCTACACGTGGGTCAACATCCAGTACACCGATCCGAATGGCGTGATTGCGACCGGGTGGGCGGCTCAGGACGCGATGCGCAACCAGACCACGCTGGCGCCGATGGGATGCTAGAGTCTGTGCTACACTGATAACAAGTCTATGAGCGAATAAAACGATGGCTATCCAAGAACGACTGTACACCGTTGAAGAATTCGAGCAGATCATCGCGCGACCGGAAAACAGCGACCGCCTGCTGGAACTGGTCAACGGAGAAATCGTCGAAAAAATGCCCACTGAAGAACACGAAATCGTCGTCCTGCGCATTGGATCGCGCATACTGATCTTCGTCGATGCGAATCATCTGGGGCGAGTCGGCGTGGAAATCCGCCACCGCAAACCGGAAGATCGCTACAACGACCGCCTCCCCGACATCGCTTTCACCGCCGATACGACAACTCCGGTGGTCACGAAGGGCGCGGTTTTGCATTATCCCGATCTGGCGGTGGAGGTGAAGTCACCGGACGACACTTATCGCAAGATGCGCGACAAAGCCGCGTTTTACCTCGCCAACGCCGTGAAGCTGGTCTGGCTGGTGTATCCCGAAAAGCGGCTGATCGAGGTGTACCGCGCCGACGGCGAGATTCTCATTCTCGACGAGAACGACACGCTCGACGGCGGCGACGTGCTGCCGGGTTTCTCGATGCCCGTGAGCGATATTTTCAAGGCATGATCCCTGTCATGACTCGCTTCGAGGCGGTATTCGATGAGTGTATTTGAAAAAACAAGAACGTTCCCCACAAGATATTTTTATGGTGTCGCTTTGGATGAATATGATCTCAAGCGGCTCGCGGAAATAGTCAAAGATAACATTCCTCCTGAAAGTGACGATGTAAAAATTACGATCACATCTGGAGATGGAGGAGAGATTCTTGAAACCAGCGCTACGAGTTTTTTCATCGGTTCAGATATGCCTAGAAATATCCGTTCAGTAAAAATTACAAAATTATCATCGTCATCTTTATATTGCAGTCTAGTACCTCGCCACAGCGGTGAATAGAAGTAAAATCATGGTATCAACGAGTGGAGGATACCATGGGACGCCAGCAGAAATATCCGGTGCGGTTGACGGAAGCAGAACGCGAGCAACTGCGAAGCATCACACGGGCAGGGAAACACTCGGCACAAGTCCTGCGACGGGCACAAATCCTGCTGTGGAGCGATGAAGGCAGACAGGACAAGGAGATCATCACCCTGCTGGGCTGTGCGCCCATGACGGTTTCCAGCACGCGCGAACGCTGGGTGAAGGAAAAGCGGTTGGAAGACCAGCCCCGGTTGGGCAGCAAGCCGATGCTGGATGCCAAGCAGGAAAGTTTGCTGATTGCCCTGGTGTGCAGTGATGCACCCGACGGGCGGGATGAATGGACGATGCAACTGCTGGCGGACAAGTTAGTGGAATTGAAAGTCGTCGAAGGCATCAGTGATGAGACGGTGCGGCGGACGTTGAAAAAAACAAGCTCAAGCCGTGGCAAGAGGAAGAGTGGTGTATCCCGCAAGTAGACGCGCCCTTCGTGTGGCGGATGGAAGACGTGCTGGATGTGTATGCCGAACCGTATAAGCCGTGGCAACCCGTCGTCTGTTTCGACGAACGTCCCTGCCAACTGGTGGCCGACACGCTCGAACCGCTGCCGCGCCAGCCGGGACGCGCCAAGCGGGTGGATTACGAGTATGAACGACACGGGATGTGCAATGCGTTTATGCTGTTTCAACCGTTGGCAGGCTGGCGCGAGGTGAAAGTGACCGAGCGTCGTACCCAACACGATTTCGCTCAGGTGATGCGTGAACTGGTCGACGTGCATTTCCCTCACGCGGAGAAAATCCGGGTCGTGTTGGATAACCTGAACACGCATAGCCCAGCTTCCTTATATGCAGCCTTTCCGCCTGAGGAAGCGCGTCGCTTGGTGCGCAAACTCGAATTCCATCACACCCCCAAGCACGCCTCCTGGCTGAACATGGCGGAGATTGAGTTTTCGGTTATGGTCGGACAGTGCCTGAAGCGACGTATTCCTAACCAAGCGACCTTAACGACCGAACTGGCCGCTTACACCCAGCGACGCAACGCGGCAAAAGCGACGGTTCGCTGGCAATTCGATGTTCAACAGGCACGCACCAAGCTCGGTCGCCTTTATCCCCAGTTATCGTAGTGGCGAGGTATAGAAATATCCGTTCAGTAAAAATTACAAAATTATCATCGTCATCTTTATATTGCAGTCTAGCCTTAGAAGCATTTCCATACGCTGAAGTAGAGTTTCATCTTAGAGGCAAAGATACGCGGAGCATGAATGCTCTTACTCATGACTTAGAGAGGGAATTAGTGGAAAAGACAATTAGAAATCCTCGCTTGGTCAAAGCTTTTCACCGAAGTACTATTATGTCACTATTCATAGCTGTTCTGACATGCATTTTGATAGGGTGGGCTGTTTACTCGATACTCACCTTGCTTTTACGTCTTTTGCCTGCACTGGCAATCAGTCTTGGTTCAAATAAGGATATAATCCTTTTCCTGATAAGCGACATTCTTGGATTCATCGGAAGCTTTACAATCGGGTCAATCCTCGCCAGCAATGTGAGCGAATTATTCCCCGTACTGGAATTTAGGGGCAGATTGTCGGATCCACACACACGCTCACGCTCGACCCGGCTTCAGATAATTCTTACGATTGTGCTTCCCATAGCTTTAAGCGTTATCGCCAATCACTTAAGCTAAGCAGCACACGCATATTGTGCGTCTTTGCCACGATTTCCAATCCCCTGCTATAATAATCTAATCGACATTCGATTACTGCCTTTGAGGAAGAATAGATCATGGACAAAGTCGCTTTTCAGGGCGTCAATTTTGAGTTGACCGACGAGCAGAAGATGCTGCAAAAGCTGGCGCGCGACTTCGCGGCGCAGGAGATCATCCCCAAAGCGGCGGAGTACGACCAGAGCGCCGCATTCCCGATGGAGATCATCAAAAAGGGGCAGGAGATCGGGTTAGTCAACCTGAACATCCCGGAGGAATACGGCGGTCCGGGCGCGAACGTGCTGGACGAGTGCATCGCGGGCGAAGAACTGGCGTATGGCTGCTCCGGCATCAGCACCGCCATGAACATCAACTCGCTGGCGTCGCTGCCGATTCGACTGGGAGGCAGCGAGCAGCAGAAAGCCTACTGGCTGGGCGAGCGCATGATCGACGGCGGCGACTTGGCGTCCTACTGCGTGACCGAGCCGGGCGCGGGCAGCAACGTCGCCGGAATGCAGACCCGCGCCGACCTCAAGGGCGGGCATTACGTCCTCAACGGCAGCAAGACCTTCATCAGCAACGCCAATCACGCCCATTTCTACGTGGTGTTCGCCGTGACCGATGCCAGCAAGCGGCATCGCGGCATCTCGTGCTTCGTGGTCGAGCGGCAGACGCCGGGGGTCACGGTGAGCAAGCACTTCGACAAGCTGGGTCAGCGGGCGGCGGACACCGCCGAGATCACCTTCGAGAACGTGGAAGTCCCGGTCGAGAATCGCATCGGCGAGGAAGGCATGGGCTTCATGCTGGCGATGCAGGTGTTCGATCACTCGCGCCCCGGCGTGGCGGCGGGCGCGGTCGGCGTGGCGCGGCGGGCGATGGACGAAAGCATCAAGTACGCCAAAGAGCGCGAAACCTTCGGTCAACCGATCTGGCAGCATCAAGCGGTGGGGCACAAGATCGCGGATATGGCGATCAACATCGACGCGGCGCGGCTGCTGGTCTGGCAGGCGGCGTGGATGGTCGATCAGGGCGCATCGAACCCGAAGGCGGCAGCCTACGCCAAAGCCTTCGCCGCCGACATGGCGATGAAGACGACGGTCGATGCGGTGCAGGTGTTCGGCGGCTACGGCTTCATGAAGGAATACCCGGTCGAGAAGCTGATGCGCGACGTGAAGGTGTTCCAGATTTACGAGGGCACCAGCGAAATCCAGCGCAACATCATCGTGCGCGAATTGTTCCGATAGAACATTGAACCCCAGAGGGCGCAGAGGACACAGAGGCAAGTCAAGCTGTTTTCTGCGCCCTCTGTGTCTGGTTGAAAGTCTTTGCGCGCATCCCCGCTTTAGGCTTTAATCTGCGCCATCTGTTCAGCCAACGGAAGCCGCCCATGCGCCGCGTCTTGATCCTGCTGATCCTGCTGATCGCCGCCTGCACCGCCGCGCCGACGCCCACGCCGGTCGCGCAGAGCCGGGTGCTGGAAAGCTGGCAGCCGCAGCAGGACGCGCTCACGCAGGCGGACAGCGCACGCGAGTGGCGGTTCAGCGGACAGCAGGGCGACCCGGTGCATCTGCGGCTGGACGCCAAAGGCGAAGTGGCGCTCACGCTGCAAGACGCGAACGGTCACACGCTGGCGCAGGGCGGCGATCTGTACGTCACGCTGCCCGCCGACGGCATCTACACGGCATGGGTTCAACTGACCAGCGGCGACAGCGCCGGCTACAGCCTCACGCTCTCCTACACCGATCGGGGGACGCCCACGCTCACGCTCACCGCTCACGCTCACGCCCAGCCAGACGCCTACGCCTTCCGCCACCTTCACGCCCAGCGACACGCCCACGCCGACGCTCACGCCGACGGCGGTCTACGCGGCGCTGGGGACGCTCACCGGATATTTGCAGATCGGGCAGAGCGCAGACGGCAGCTTCCTTTCGGTATTCGAGCGGCACATCTACCTGTTCAACGGGACGGCGGGGGAGCAGGTCACCATCTCGATGGTGGGCACGTCGGGGAGCGTTGACCCGGTGCTGACGCTGTTCGAACCCGCCGGGCTGCCGATGGCGACCGACGACAACAGCGGCGGCGACGGCGCGGCGCTGCTGCGGAGTATTCGCCTGCCGGTGGACGGCAGCTACATCATTCAGGCGCTCGGCGGCGGCACCGGAAGCTATCACATCAGCCTCGCGGCGGATGCGCCCGCACCCGGTCAGCCGACCGGGACGGCGACGCCACCGCTCGGCACCTCCACGCCCGCTTCCGCCAGCGAGCAGCTTTCCGATCACGTCCCCTTCGCCGACCAGATCGATGAGGCGGGCGGATTTCGGCGCTACTTCATCGCGGCGCAAGCGGGCGACATCTTGACCGTGAGCCTGCGCCCGCTCTCGAACTTGCAGCCGCGCGTGGAAGTCTATACACCGGAAGGCGAGCTGCTGGTCTGGGCGACGCTGAGCAGAGACGGCACCGCGACCCTCTCCGGCTTCGGCGTGCCGGAAACCGGAACCTACACACTTTACGTCAACGCCACCGGGAACACCAGCGGCGCGTACACACTCGCTTACGGCATGGGTGATACGACGGTCGATAACCTGCGCGGCGACTTGGCGGCGGAAACCCCGGCTGCCGGGAGCCAACTCGACGCCGTGCGCGACCAATGGACGCTGCCGCTCAACACGGGCGATCAGGTGGACGTGGAGGCGAACGGCGCGGCGCTGCTCGTGGTCGCGCCGGACGGATCGCAGATCGCCGGGGGGCAGAACGCGGTTCAGTTCGGCGCGACGCAGAGCGGTGATTATCGCGTGTACGCCAGCGGAGGCGCGTACACGCTGGTCTTGCGCTATCTGGTCGCCGCGCCGACCGAACCAGCCCCGCTGCTGATCCTCTCCGCCGACGATCCGCTGCCGCCGGATACCTATCTGGATTATCCGTTTCAAGGAACCGCCGGGCAGCGAATCCACGTGCTGGTCGAGGCGCTGACCGACGGCTTCGACCCGGTGGCGGCGCTGCTCGACGCGGACGGCAACCCGATCGCCAGCGGCGACGACAGCCCCAACAGCCTCAACCCGGATTTCGAGGTGGTGCTGCCCGCCGACGGCACTTATCGGCTGCGCGTCAACGGCTACGGCGAGGTGGGCGGCTCGGTGCGGGTGCGGGTTGAACTGTTGTCGTAATACCCGAGTCGGGTTAGACTTGGCACGTGTGCTGTAGGTTTATTTGTATTAGGAGCGTTTTCCATGCGAAGTTACAAATGGGTTTTGGCTTTGCTGTGTGCGGTCGCGGTTCTGGCGCCGGTCTACGCTCAGGACGCCACCCCCGAAATGACGCCTATGGTCATGGGGCAGGACATGATGTCTGCCTGCGCAGCACCCACCAACCTCCCCTCGACCGTCAACATCGGCGCAATTTTCACCCTGAGCGGCGCGGCTTCGGTCTACGGGCTGTCGCAGCAGCAGGGCGTCAACCTCGCCGTCCAGCAGATCAACGATTCGCATTACCTCGGCGACAACACCACCCTCGCGGTTCAGTTTGAAGACTCGGCGGGTGACGCGACGCAGGCGATCAACGCTATGACCAAGCTGACCGACGATCCGAGCATCACGGCGGTGCTGGGTCCCACGCTCTCCTCGGAAGCGGTGGCGGCTGACCCGGTAGCGCAGGATGCCAGCGTCCCGGTGCTGGGCGTGAGCAATACCGCCAGCGATCTGCGGATGCAGTTGGGCGATTTCTATCACCGTGACAGCCTGCCGGAAGCGGTGGTGATCCCCGGCACGATTGCGCAGGCGACCCAGCTTCTCGGTCTGAAGAACGTGAGCATCCTCTACGGCAACGACGACGACTTCACCCTGAGCGGCTACGACGTGTTCAAGCAGGCGCTGGCGGATAACAACGTCAACGTGCTGGACGAAGAAACTTTCTCGAAGGGCGATACCGACTTCAACGCGCAGTTGACGGCGGCGCTGGGCAAGAACCCGGACGCGCTGGTAGTGTCGGCGCTGGCGGCTGAAGCGATCCAGATCATCCAGCAGTCGCGGCAGCAGGGCTACACCGGACCCATCATCGGCGGCAACGGCTTCAACTCTCCGGCGGTGCTGAATCAGGCGGGCGCGGACGCCGAAGGCTTGATCGTCGGCGGCGCGTGGAATCCGGCGAACCCGAACCCCAGCGAGAGCAGCCAGCAGTTCATGGCGGCGTTCCAGGCGGCGAACGGCGGCAATACGCCCGACCAGTTCGCGGCGCAGGCGTATACCGGCGCGTGGCTGCTGGCGACCGCGATCCGCTGCGGCGACTCGGTCGATCACGCGGCGGTCAACACGGCGCTGGGCAATATCAGCGGCTTCGAGACGCCGCTCGGATCGTTCAGCTTCGACGCGGACGGCGAGCCTGTGCATCAGCCGATTGCCCAGATCGTCCAGAACGGCAAGTTCGTGCCGCTGGCGGCGGCGATGCAGATGATGACCCCAGAGGCAAGCGGATCATAATAGAAATCGCGTAGGGGCAGGTTTGAGGGAAGGTTTTCGTAGGGGCGAGGCATACCTCGCCCCTACAGACCCGG
This sequence comes from uncultured Chloroflexia bacterium, assembly GCA_963814185.1. Lineage (GTDB taxonomy): Bacteria > Chloroflexota > Anaerolineae > Aggregatilineales > Phototrophicaceae > Flexifilum. The sequence goes on from CAWFCF010000012.1 coordinate 387,780, forward strand.
TGTTGACCGTCCAGAACCTTAAACTAGCGCCATTCGTTTGAAACCTGCCCTCACCTTCAGTCAAGGATGGATGCCCCTTCCGTGCAAGAAAAAAACGCCCAAATCAAAGCCGCAATGGATGCCCTCGACATGGAACCGGCGCGCGCCTTGCTGAGAGATGCGCTCAAAGACGACAGCGCAGACGCGGATACCTACTATCTGGCATCGCTGGCGGCATTGACCAACGATCAGCGGAGCAGCTTCCTCCAAAAAGCGGTCGAACTCGATCCGTTTCACGCCGAAGCTTATCAAGCGCTGGAGCGGTTGCAGGGACGCAGCGCGCCGATCTCAACTCAGCCGACCATCCTGCCTCCGGTCAGCCGACTACCGCGCCGACCGCTCAGCCGACCGAATGGACTCGCAGCCGCGTGCTGGCGGGCCCGATGGGGTTTTTGCTGGTGCTGGCGTTCTTCATGCCGTGGATCATGGTGTCGTGCGACAGCGGCTACACGGTTTCGTCGCTGAGCGGCATGGACATCGTGCGTTCGGAACTCACGTCGAACAACACCTCGGTGAGCAGCGATTCGATGTTCTACCCCGGCTTCTTCCTGCCGCTGGCGGTGGTCCCGGTGGCAGCCGCCGCGACCATTTTGACCTTCCTGTTTCACACGCAAATCGCCAAGCTCGCGCCGATCATTTACTTGGTGGCGGGCGCGGGCGCGCTGATAATTCTGATCCTGAAGTATATCGAGTTCCAATCGCTAATCTCGCCGGAGGTGAGCAGCAGTCAGGGCACGCTGAGGGTGGATTTCGGCATCGGCTGGTGGCTGACGCTCGCCTTGCTGCTGGGGATCGCTTTCGCGGGCGTGCTGGGATTCGGCGAGCGGAACCGCGCGCCGCCGTCGTGACGAACGAACCACGACTGACTGTTCATTTAAATCATTCTTCCGCCGAGGGTTTAAACCCTCGGCTAGAAAGTACCTAGCCGCCCACTGAAGGGGCGGCATAAAATCAAAGTTTTGGGGCGACCCCTTCAGTGGGTCGCCAAGTATTCGGTAGCTGGCGGTTTAAACCACCAGCGGGTTCTTATGGATACGCAGTTTCTCCAACAATTGATTAATGCGCTGTCGCTGGGGACGATCTACGCCCTGTTCGCGCTGGGTTACGCGCTGGTGTTCAGCGTGCTGGGCGTGCTGAACCTCGCCCACAGCGCGATTTTCACGTCCGGCGCGGTGATCGGCTTGCTGCTGATCGTCGACTGGAATCTGCCGCTGCCGCTGGCGTTCGTGGGCGCGATGATCGGCGCAGGCGTGCTGGGCATGGTGCTGGAACTGGTCGCCTTCCGCCCGCTGCGGCAGCGAGGCGCGCCGCGCATCTCCCAGTTGATCAGCAGCATCGGCGCGGCGCTGCTGATCGTCAACATCACCCAGTTGCTTTTCACCAACCGCTTCAACACCACCGAAGCCTATTTCCCGAAAGGGCTGATCCCCGACCAGCCCATGCAGTTGGGCGATGGCGTGTCGGTTCAGCCGATTCGGTTGATCATTCTGGTGGTGTCGCTGCTGCTGATGCTGCTGCTCCAGTATTTGGTCAACCACACGCGGATCGGGCGGCAGATGCGGGCGGTCGCCTTCGACCAGCGGATCGCGCGGCTGCTGGGGATCAACGTGAGCCGGATTTACCTGCTCACCTTCTTCCTCGCCGGGCTGCTGGGCGGCGCGGGCGGGCTGCTCTATGGGCTGGCGTTCACGCGGGTGACGCCCTATATCGGGCAGGACATCGCGCTGGTCGGCTTGACGGCGCTGGTGCTGGGCGGACTGGGCAGCATCCCCGGCGCGGTGATCGGCGGCTTTCTGGTGGCGATCTTCCAGACCTTCAGCATCGCCATCGGCGGCAGCAGCTATCGGGATGCGGTGGTGTTCATCCTGTTCTTCCTGATCCTGCTGGTGCGCCCGCAGGGACTGCTCGGTCATTCCGAGCAAAGCCGCGCGTAAAACCCCATTCAGAACTCTCAATGGATGCCGATTGACAGGTGTGGTATGATTTGTTACATCGATAAATAAACCGAGCCTCTGTTTATTAAATCATGGCACGCACCGTCAATCAGGAAGAATACGCGGCAAAGCGCAACGAAATCCTCAATGCGGCGCAGCGGCTGATCTACAGCAAGGGCTACGAACGGATGACGGTTCAGGATCTCCTGAACGATCTGGGCATGTCCAGCGGCGCGTTCTATCACTACTTCGACTCCAAACCGGCACTGCTGGAAGCGCTGATCGAATGGGGACAGGAGCAGCTCGAAGCACCCTTCCATGCCATCGTCGATAATCCGCAGCTTTCCGCGCCGGAAAAGCTCCAGCGCTTCTTCGGGATGCTCGACACTCTACGCCTCGAGGCAGAAGTCCGTGATTGTCAGTGTGCTGCACATCTGGTTCGCCGACGAGAATGCGATTGTCCGCGAGAAGTCGGACGCCGTGATTGTCGCGCGGCGCGCGCCGCTGCTCGACCGCATCGTCCGACAGGGGATTGAGGAAGGCGTGTTTACGACCCCCTATCCCGATCAGGCGGGCATCGTCATTCTGGCGATCATGCGCGGCATGACCACCGCCCTGCTTAAGCTGCTAATCGCCTTTGAGCAGGAGCGTCAGCCGCACTACGTCGACGAAATCATCACGATTTCCAATGCAACTTCGGAGGCGATTGAGCGCGTGCTAGGCGCTCCTGCCCCGATTCTTAGATCGACCGGACGCCGAAGCGTTGAAGGTGTGGTTCGCGGCGCCCGAAGGAGAAACGGGGACGCTTTCCCCGAACGAAGGAGCTTTGAAATGACACCGGAATTTAGTGTCGCAAGCGGCGGAAATACGCTGAACAAGCTGATCATTTCCGCCATTCGAAATTTCATCATCAGCGTGATTGTGCTGGGCGCCCTGCTGTGTCTCGTCGCCGGGACACTCAATTACTGGCAGGGCTGGGTCTTTAGCGTCGTCTTTGGGGTCTGTAATCTCCAGCAGGGCATCTACCTTGCCGTGAAAGACCCGGCGCTGCTGGAACGGCGCACGAAGGTGACCGCGGAAGCTCAGTCAACCGGGCAGAAAGTCTTCATGTTCGTGGGGCTAGGAGCCATGCTCGGCATGATCATGGTTTCCGCCCTCGATCACCGCTTCGGCTGGTCTCAAGTTTCGGGCTACGTGTCCTTGATCGGTGATGTGGTGATCGGCGTGAGCTACTACCTCTACTACTTGGTCTTCAGGGAGAACAGCTACGCAGCCAGCACCATCCAGACATTTGAAGGGCAAAAAGTCATCTCGACCGGGCTGTACGGACTGATCAGACACCCGAAGTATGTGGGCGATCTGGTACTGGTCATCGGGATTCCGCTCGCGCTCGGATCGTAGTGGGGATTGGCGGTTATATTTTTCACCGTCGCTGCGCTGGCGTGGCGCATCCTCGACGAGGAGAAGCTGCTGAAGAAAGACCTGCCGGGGTACACCGACTACATGCAGAAGGTACGCTATCGGCTGGTGCCGCATCTGTGGTAAACCGCTTGCTTACGTGAAGAAAGGAGGTAATCTTTCAGGAAGAAGGACAAGGGCGTAACAACGCAGCCCGCGACGGCGCAAAACCTATGGGCTTCTTCCAGAGCATCGGCATCAGCGAGACCGTCTTTCAATTCATGCTGGTGAATGCCATCCTCGGCTTGAGCATGTATCTGCCGCTATACACGGGCATGTTCTCGCTGGCGAATGCCGGATTCATGGCGATTGGCGCTTACGCGGGCGTGCTGATCACCCAGCAGTTGGGGCTGCCGCTGGGCGTCGGGCTGATCGGCGGGATGCTGGTCGCGGGCGCGATCGCGGTGCCGATTGGCTTGCCGGTGCTTCGGCTGCGCGACCTGTACCTCGCCATCGCCACGATTGGCTTCGGCGAGATCGTGAGCATCCTCCTGCTGAACTTCGACAGCATCGCCGGGAGTGTGCGCCAACTGCTCACGGGCGACACCACCCGCTTCGAGCTGATCTACGGCGCGCGCGGCATACGCGGCATCCCCAAAGTGACCACGACGGCGGACTTGATCGCCTTTCTGGTAGTCGCCAGCTACTTCGTGATCCGGCTGCATCGGTCGCGCTTCGGGCGGGCGATGGCGGCGATCCGGCAGGACGAGCGCGCCGCCGAAAACATGGGCATCAACACGGTCTACGTCAAGAACGCGGTGTTTGTGATGAGCGCGATGCTGGCGGCGGCGGCGGGCGTGTTCTCCGGGCATTTAACCCGCATCATCACGCCGGACATCGCGGAGTTCAATCAGGCGGTGAACATCCTCGCCTACGCTGTGCTGGGCGGCACGTCCACGTTCGTGGGTCCGATTGTCGGCGGGCTGGTGCTGGGGGCGCTGCCGGAAGTGCTGCGCTTCTTGCAGCAGTATCGCGGGGTGTTCAACGGCTTGGTGCTGCTGCTGGTGATCGTCTACCTGCCCGGCGGCTTGATCAACCCGGCGGGATGGTCGAAGGCGTGGCGGCGGGTGCGCGGCGAGAAGCCATTAAAAGTGGAAAGTTAAAGGTTTAAAGTCAAAATAGAGCACGGGTCTCGTCACTTTTTGGGAGCACCTACAGCAGACTACTTTTGAGGTCTTTTTGTGCTTGAACTGAGCAGCGTTTCGCGGCATTTCGGCGGCTTGCACGCCCTGTCCGGCGTGAACATGAGCGTCGCAGAGGGCAAAGTCACCGGGCTGATCGGTCCCAACGGCGCGGGCAAGACCACGCTGATCAACTGCATCAGCGGGCTGGATCACCCAACTGGCGGGAAGATCGCCTTCGCGGGCAAGGACATCACCCACACCGCGCCGCACCGGATCACGCAGTTGGGCATCGCCCGAACCTACCAGAATATCCGGCTGTTCGGGGAAATGACCGCGCTGGAAAACCTCCTCATCAGCCAGCACGGGCTGGGCAAGGCGACCTTCTTCGAATTGCTGGTGTTCGCGCCGCGCTATCGTCACGAGGAGCGCCGTCTGCGCGATCAGGCGCGCGCGCTGCTGGAACGCTTCAACCTCGCGCAAGTCGCGGACGTTCAAGCCGGAACCCTGCCCTACGGCGATCAGCGGCGGCTGGAGATGGCGCGCGCGCTGGCGGCTCAGCCCCGGCTGATGCTGCTGGACGAGCCGACGGCGGGCATGAACCCGGTCGAGACCCACGAACTGGGCGAGCAGATCATCCGGCTGCGCGCCGACGGCTTGACCGTGCTAGTGATCGAGCACGACATGTCGCTGATCCAGCAGGTGTGCGACCGCATCTACGTGCTGAACTTCGGGCAGATCATCGCGGAAGGCACCCACGATCAAATTCGCCAGAATCCGCAGGTGATCGAAGCCTATCTCGGCGAGGACGAAGCTCATGCCTCTGCTTGAAGTCCACGATTTGCACAGCAGCTACGGCGCGATTCAAGCGCTGCGCGGCATCTCGTTCGAGGTCGAGCAGGGGCAGGTGGTCAGCTTGATCGGGGCGAACGGCGCGGGCAAATCGACCACGCTCAATACCCTCAGCGGCTTGATCAAGCCGACGGCGGGGCGGGTGATGTTCGACGGGCGCGACATCACCGGGTGGCGCGCCGACCGGGTGACGGCGCTGGGTCTGGTGCAGGTTCCCGAAGGGCGGCAGGTGATCGCGCCCATGAGCGTATACGAGAACCTGATCATCGGCGCGAGCGGCGCCACCATGCAAGCCGATCTGGATGACATTTACACGCGCTTCCCGCGCCTGTACGAGCGCCGCACGCAGCGCGCCGGGCTGCTCAGTGGCGGCGAGCAGCAAATGCTGGCGGTCGGGCGGGCGCTGATGATGCACCCGCGCCTACTGATGCTGGACGAGCCGAGCATGGGTCTCGCCCCGCTGATGGTCAACGAGGTGTTCCGCATCATCGGCGAGATCAAGGCGCAGGGCATCCCGATTTTGCTGGTGGAGCAGAACGCGCGCAAAGCCCTGCAAATCGCCGATTACGCCTACGTGCTGGAACGCGGGCAGATCGCGCATCAGGACGCAGCGGCGAAGCTGCGAGAAGACACTTCCGTGATCGCGGCGTATCTAGGGTAAAAGACGGCAAGAAATTGTAGATGGATTCACTAACGCATAGTGATTCTCCATTATGTTACAATGGTAGAAAGCTTGACTTCGCTGTTGACTTGTGTTACGAGTTGAAATAGAATTTATGTTCTATTTTTACGGCGAGAGAATAAGGGATTTGAAATGAGACGCCAACCTCGTAAGGACATCGATGTCCATTACGAATTTCCAGAGCTTCAGCCTCATAACAAGCTGTGGGAGTTGATCTTGCATATTTCCCAGAGTTCCGAAGGCGATCCAACTTTCGGAAAGGTGAAGTTGGCGAAGATTCTCTATTACGCGGATTTCACTTCGTATCGTGACTATGGTCAGCCAATTACTGGGTCGGCTTATAGCAGGCTTCCTCTGGGACCTGTACCAAAACACTTTTTCGATCTACTTGACGAGATGACGGCTAGCAGAGAAATCTACATTCGTAAAGAGAAGGTGTTTCCAACAGCAACCTACGAATATGAGCGAGTTATGGCAACGAGGGAAGCCAATCTTGTCAGCTTTACGGGCAGGGATATAACACTTGTCAATGAACTCATTGAGCGCTTCTGGAATAAATATGCTCACGACATAAGCGATCAGTCCCACGGTATTGCTTGGCAAATGGTTGGAGACAACGAATCGATTCCTTATGAGGCGAGCCGACTATCCGACGAGCCGCTAACCGAAGCTGAACTGGCGTGGGCAACCAAAGTGGCTGGAGAGTATGGCATCGAGTGAATACGAGATCGTTTACACGGAGAAATGTCTCAAGAAGATAGGACAGATTGAAAAAATACCGCCGATCAATGCAGCGCTTGAGGCAATCTACGTCGGCTTGTACAAGAATCCCTACGCCTTCGGAGTTGTTCCGCCGCTGACGACTTTAAGGTTCGCCAAAGCAGAATACGAATATAAAGGTGAGCGATCAAGAATCACCGTGTTATTTACAATTATCGAAGACGATAAACTTGTCAAACTTGTAGATGTGACACTCACCCATGAAACAGGCGGATTCGATCTTCTGGAATAGATGCGACTCCGCATAAACACTTGACCCCTGAGCAAGTACAGGTTAGCAGCGTCCCCCACATAGCATCAGCAATGTTGTCGAAAGACACCTTTGTGATTACCACCTATTGAAGCTGAAAACATCTAGGATCGACCACGGGTGAGGATCAGAAGTGCAAAGCACGATTCTCCAGATAGGCGAGCGAAGCCGCAAGCGGCTCAGCCAGATCAGCAGCCTGAGCAATTTCGACTGGACGCCGGGCGACTCCGCCGACCCGCAGATCATGCTCGACGACCCGAACTGGAGCCTGTTCTGCCTCGATCATACGGCGCGGCAGGCGGTGTTCGCGGAACTGCCGCCGGGGATCGACCTCGCGCAAGCGCCGTTTGTGTATCAGGCGCAGTTCGAGCAGGCGCGGCGGCTGATGGCGGTTCCCTACGAGGCGCTGCATCCACTGGCGGCGCAAATCCCGCTCGACCCAGCGCGGCTGATTCTGATCCACAACGTCGGGCGCTGCGGATCAACCCTGCTGAGCAGCGCGCTCAATGAGCTAGACGGCGTGATCAGCCTGTCCGAGCCGGACGTAATCGCCAACTTCCTCACGATTCGGAACGAAGATCGGGCGGAACTGATCGATCTGCTACACGACTGCGCGCGGCTGCTGTTTCGCCCGGCGGTGGTGGGAAACGCTTCGCGCTTCAGCCTGAAATTCCGCAATCAATGCGTCGAGATCATGGATTTGTATCACGCGGCGTTCCCGCAGGCGAAGCACCTGTTTCTGTACCGCGACTCCGTGGGTTGGGTGGCATCGCTGTACCGGCTGATGTCGCGGCGCAGCACGCCCCCGCCCATGAGCCGCACCGAGGCGGTGAGCCGACAGTCAGCCTACTACAACCGCAGCCCGGAATCGGTGGAGCGGTTCTTCGACCCGGCGGTGGACAGCTATACCCGCGAAACTTATCTGGCGGCGGGCTGGCTGATCATGATGGATCGCTATCTGGAGCTGCGCGCTCAGGGGATCACGCCGCTGGCGGTGCGCTACGCGGACTTGAATGCTCAGCCGGAGCGAGTCTTGCGCGCGATCTTCGACTTCTGTGGCTTGCCGCGCGAGGGAATCTCGCAGGCGACTGCGCGCCTTCGAGCGGGACTCGCAGGAGAACACGTCGATGGCGCGCGATCAGGCGCAGAGCGGCAATAGGGTCAGGCTGCCGGACGAGACGGCGGCGGCGATTGGGCGGTGCTGAGCGCGTATCCGCTGATCGGTCGCTCGGATTTCGTGCTGCCGGGCACGCTGAGGCTGGAATGAAGCCAGCGCCAGCAAAGAACGGGCGCACAGCCGTGCGCCCCTACGACGTTCGGCGGGATGGTAGGGGCGGGTTTGAAACCCGCCCCTACGGACAATCCCCCTGTCAGATCGCTAAGCTGTATGCTGCACATAGATCGGCGGCGGGCACTAGGCGACCTGCGGCTCGCCCGTCTCCAAGAAGGCGCGCATCCGGTCGATCAGCGAGCCGACTTTGTGATTGGAACTCGGATAGGGTCCGTCCATCGACCCCCAACCGCTGTGGGTGAAGTGGATCATGGTGCCCGGATAGGGTGTAGACAGCCGCCAGATCATTTCTCCGGTAACGCCCTCCCAACCGGGCAGCCCCTCTAAAATCTTCCACACGACTTTGCGATCCGGCTCCGCGTCGGTGACGCGGACGCGAATCACGCCCTGCCGGAAGTGGAACGCGATCTCGGCGGGATCGTGCGGGTCAACTTCCACCTCATCGGAGAACCACGCGGCAAGCTGCGCCGGATCGGTCAGGGCGGCGTAGACTTTTTCCGGCGGCACGTGGGCGATCAACTCGTGAACGATGTCCATGCTTGGCTCCTCTCATCATCGGGCTTCAAGAGTTAATCCTATGGATTTCGGCGGCGCGATGTCACCCAAAATTTGGCATGTAGGCAGAGGGGTGCTATAATGCAATACATTACGTGCATCTAGGAAACGCTACGTCATTGGACGCGGCGTTTTTGTTAAGTCTCGGTCGAAACCAGCACCTCGCTGATCAGAAAAATCGGGTCTTGCATGAGCTTGAAGTCGGCTTCCCAGTCGGCGCGCGACCTGCCGTAAAAGCTCTGCTCAAAGGACGCGCGGTCTGCCCATTCGATGGTGGTCATGAAGCGGTAAGGCGCGGGCGCGTGAGGCTGATCCAGCGTCCACTGCTCATTGATGCGCGCGAAGTCGGTGCGGATCACGCCGGACGCGCCCTCGTTTTCCTGCTGCCCCTCCCCCAACCGCCAGCGCAGAAATTCCGCCTCGTCCGCGCCGTCGGGCAAATTGTAAAGCAGAACCAGCCGTATCATGAAGCCGCCTCCTGAGCCGATCAACGGCGGGAGTATACCTTAAACAGCGGTTCACTATGCCCAATGAGGGGTCAAAATCGCGCGGGTTTCTGCTATAATCGCTCCGTTCTGTGAGGCGATTTATGTCCCTGATTTCTGCCACCAACTTAGCGAAAGAATTCGGACCGGACGAGATTTTCAGCGGCGTCTCGGTCGAAGTCCCGCACGGCGCGCGGATCGCGCTGGTCGGTCCCAACGGCACGGGGAAAACCACCCTGCTGCGGCTGCTGATCGGGCTGGATTTGCCCAGCGAGGGCACGGTATCGCACGCGCGCGGGCTGCGAATCGGCTTTCTGCCCCAGCGACCGGAACTGCTGGGCGATCACACGCTGTGGCAGGAGATGATGACGGCGTTCACCGACCTGCTGGCGCAGGAGGTGGAACTAGCGGAACTGGAGCGCCAGCTTGCCGATCCCGATCTGCACGAGGCGGCGCTAGCGGTCTATGGCGAGAAGCAGGAGCGGTTCGAGCTGGCAGGCGGCTACAGCTACGATCAGCGGACCCGCCGGGTGCTACATGGACTCGGCTTCACGCCGGAGGATTACGACCGACGGCTGGCGCAGCTTTCCGGCGGGCAGAAAACCCGCGCGCTGCTCGGTCGGCTGCTGCTGGAATCACCCGATCTGCTGGCGCTGGACGAGCCGACCAATCACCTCGACATCGAGGCGATTGAGTGGCTGGAAGGCTTCCTGAGCGAGTTTGAGGGCGCGGTGCTGGTGGTCAGCCACGACCGCTACTTCATGGACGCGGTCGCGCGGGTGATTTGGGAGCTGGACTTCGGCACGCTGGAACTGTATCGCGGCAACTACAGCCACTACGTCACCCAGCGCGAGGAACGGCACGAGCGGCTGCTCAAGGAATACGAGGCGCAGCAGGAGTTCATCGCCAAAGAGGAAGAATACATCCGGCGCAATCTCGCCGGGCAGAACACCAAGCAGGCGCAGGGGCGGCGCACTCGGCTGGAACGGCTTAAGCGCGACGGCTTGATCCGGCGACCGCGCACCCGCCACAACATGAACCTGCGCATGAACGCCGGGATGCGCAGCGGCGACAAGGTGCTGGAAACCAAGCGCCTGACCATCGGCTATCCCGGATCGCCGCTGTTCCGCGCGCCCGATCTGGTGCTGCTGCGCGGCGAAGTGGCGGCGCTGATCGGCGCGAACGGCGCGGGCAAAAGCACCTTCGTCAAAACGGTCACGGGCGACCTCGCGCCGCTTTCGGGCGAGGTGAAGATCGGGGCGGCGGTGAAGATCGGCTACTTCGCGCAGGCGCACGAACTGCTGAACGAGCGGAACAGCATTCTGGACGAAATCCTCACGGTCAAGGAAATGGGCATGACCGAAGCGCGGGGCTATCTGGGTCAATTTCTGTTCTCCGGCGACGACGTGTTCCGCCCGATCAGCACGCTTTCGGGCGGGGAGCGAGGGCGGGTGGCGCTGGCGAAGCTGGCGCTGGCGGGCGCGAATTTTCTGCTGCTGGACGAGCCGACCAATCACCTCGACATCGACAGTCAGGAACTCTTGCAGAACGTGCTGGCGGATTTCAACGGCACCATCCTGCTGGTCAGCCACGACCGCTACCTGATCGATGCGCTGGCGACTCAAATCTGGTCGGTCAGCCCCGGCAAGCTGGACGTGTTCAAAGGGACCTATCAGGAATATCTGGAGGCGCGGCGGAATGCGTCTCGGCTGGCGGAGTTCCATGCCGAGCCGGAAAAACCGAGCGCGCGCCCGACCAAATTCGCCGAGAAGCGCGACGGCTTAAACCCTTACCAGCGGCAGAAGCGAGTCGACGAACTGGAAGCGACCATCCACCAGCTTGAGCAGCAGCTCGCCGACCTGACCGCCGGGATCGACGCCGCCAGCGCCAGCGCCGACGCCGCGCGCGTGCGGGCGCTGGGCAAACGCTACACCGAAACCGAAGCCGCGCTCCACACCACCATGTCGGAGTGGGAGCGGTTGGTGGATTGAGTGGCAAAGCGAGCAACATCCCTTACAATGGAATGATGACGAAACTCGGCGGCTGAGGAATGATTTATGACTGAGGCGACTGATTGGCTCGACGCGATCCCGCTGGCGATCTTCCTATGTCAGGCGGATCAGGTTCGCTTTGTCAACCGCGCCGCCGCTGACCTGATGGGCAGACCCGCCGACGACCTGAGCGGAACCGCTTACGCGGATTGGATCGACGGCAAGGGGCGTCTGAAAACCCAAGCCGGAAGCATGGCGGTCGAAATCGGCGACGCGGAAATCGACTACGAGGGCGCGCCCGCTCACCTGCTTACGATCCGCGAAACGCCGAGTTGCAGCGCGGTGGCGGAACTTCAGCAGCACATCCACCTGATCGACGAGGTGCTATCCGCGACGCCGGACGGCTTCATCCTGTTCGACCGGGCGGGGCATTATCTCTACGTCAACCACGCCGGGCTGAGCAGCGCCGGGTTGTCCACCGAGCAGGTCACGGGCAAGACGTGGCGCGAACTCGGCTTCCCGGAAGAAGCCGGGCTGGTGTTCGAGCAGCGGCTGGAACAGGTCTTTACCACCGGCGAATTGCTCACTTACGAGGAGCAGTTCCCGACCATCGACGGACTGCACGACTTCATCACCACGCTGTCGCCGATCCATGACCCGGATGGCAGCGTGATCTTCATGCTCAACACCATTCACGACATCACCGAGCGCAAGCACGCCGAACGAGAGCAGCAAAAACTCTCGACCGAACTGGAACAGCAGACCCGCATCTTCGACGAAGTGCTTTCGACTACGCCGGATACGTTCCAGATGTTCGACCGGGACGTGCGCTTTCTCTACGCCAGCCCGTCAGCGCTGCGCAACACCGACTTGAAGCCGCATCAGGTGATCGGCAAGACGTGGCGCGAACTGGGTTTCCCGGAGGAAAACGGCGTGCGCGCCGAACATTACGTCCGGCGGGTGTTCGCGAGCGGCGAAACACTGGTGCTGGAAGAATCCTTCCCCACCATTGAGGGGCTGCGCGACTACGAAAGCATCTTCAGCCCGCTGCACGATCCGGCGGGCGAGGTGGTGTCGGTGGTGATCACCAGCCGCGACATCACCCAGCGCAAGCAGATCGAAGAAGCGCTGCGCGAAAATCAACAACTGCTGACCTCGATTTACGACACGGCGATGGTGGGCATCGCGGTGGTGGACGCGGCAGGCTTCTACGTGCAGGTCAACCGCACCTTCGGCGAAATCTACGGCTATTCCCCCGCCGAACTGATCGGCAAGCATCTGTCGATGATCGTCACGCCCGACATGCGGCAGGAGGCGCAGGACGCGCACGAGCGCTTCATTCGCAGCGAAACCGAGAGTATTGAGAACGACTGGAAGGTGCGGCGCAAGGACGGGCGCGAGATCGAGATCAGCACCTACAATAACCTGCTGGTTCGAGAGAACGGCGAGCGCTTCCGGGTGGTGGTGGTCACCGACGTGACCGCTCAAAAGCAGGCGCAGCGCGCGCTGGAAGCCAGCGAGGAGCGCCTGACCAGCATCTTGAACTCGATGGAGGACGCGGTCTGGTCGATTCAGGCAGCGGGCAATCAACTGCTGTACGCCAATCCCGCCATCGAAACCCTGACCGGATATTCCGCCGATGACTTCACCGCCAACCCGCACCTGCTGATCGACATCGTTCACGCCGACGACCGCGCGACCTTCGCCTATCGACTGCGGCGCGCGACTGGCGGCGTGCGCACCGATGGGGAATACCGGATCGTGCGGCGCGACGGCGCGATCCGCTGGGTACATCACCGCTTCTGGTTGGTCGGCAGCGACCACTTGGTGAACGGCGACCGCATCGACGGCGTGATGACCGACATCACCGACCGCAGGCAGGCAGCGGATCAGGCGATGCAGTTGGTGCTGGAACGCGAGCGCGTGCATATCCTGTCCGAGTTCGTGCGCGACGCCTCGCACGAGTTCCGCACGCCGCTTTCGGTGATCAACACGCACCTGTATCTGCTGGAGAAAAACGCCTGCCCGGATCGCCAGCCGGAGTACATTGCCGGAATCCACGAGCAAGCCGACCGCATTCTGAAGCTGGTCGAGTTGCTGATCACGATGTCGCGGCTGGACAGCCTGACCGAAATGCGCTTCGAGCGGCTGGATTTGAACCGGCTGCTGATGGCGATTGAGGTCAGCGGGAAAGCCGCCGCGCAGCGTCAGTCGATCCGGTTCACGCTGGAAGCCTCGCCCGATCCGCTGTGGATACAGGGCGAGCGCAGCGAACTGCTGCTGGCGATCAACGCGGTGCTGGACAATGCGCTCAACTACACGGCGGCGGGCGGGCAGATCGAGGTGCGCGGGTATCACCGGGAGGGCGCGGTAGTGATCGACGTGCGAGACAGCGGCGTGGGCATCGGCACGGAGGAACTGCCGCACATCTTCGAGCGTTTCTACCGGGTGGACAAGTCGCACTCGCTGCGCGGCTTCGGCTTGGGGCTGCCGATTGCCCGCAAGATCGTCGAGATGCACGGCGGGCGCATCGAGGTCGAAAGCACGCCGCAGCAGGGCAGCCTGTTCCGCCTGATTATCCCGACGGAATAATCCCGAGTTCAACCACAGAGAACACAGAGATCGCAGAGATTGTGCTTCGCGGCGCTTCGCGTTAGGATCGGCGTAACGCGGTTTGTAAAGTTGCGAGGACGAGATGAAGTCGATTGCTCTGGCGCTGGCGCTGGCGCTGCTGCTGCTGATCGCGGGAGCGGCGCTGGCGCAGCAGCAGCCGGTGACGCCGATTGTGCCCTTCTCGACGCCCACGCCGCTGATCCGGGTGACGCCTAACCCCAACGACGCGCGGGCGGCGACCTGCTCCGCCTACACGCTGGCGAACTTCTCGCCTTACGTGGTGCGCCCCGGCGACCGCCTCGCCGATTTGATCGCCAACCAGACGGCGATCACCGTGACCCAGTTGGCGGCGCTCAACTGTCTGGACGATCCCGATGCGCTCCCGGTCGGCGCGGTGATCTGGCTGCCGAGCGGCGCGCTCGCCGCCACGCCGGAAGCCACCACCGAAGCGACGGCTCAAGCCGCACAAATCGACCACTTCAGCGCCAGCGCCGAGACGATCACCAATACCGACGCGGTGACGTTCGACTGGTCGGCGGTGGGGACGAGCGCCTATTTCTACCTGTGCGAAACCGAGGATTGCCCGCGACCGCAGCACGCCGCGCCGGTTCCAGTGAGCGGATCGGTTCAGTTCGACGGCTACCAATCCGCCGGGACTTACCGCTATCGGCTGGAAGTGGAGGGCGCGGGCGATCCGGTCACGCAGGACGTGAGTGTCACCGTCACCTGCGCGCAGGATTGGCTCGGCGGCGTGGGCGCGAGTCCGCGCTGCCCGCAAGACCCGGCGATCAGCGTGTACGGCGTGTGGCAGCCGTTCCAGCACGGCGTGATGCTATGGTTCTCGGACCTGAAGCAGATTTACGTCCTGAGCGACGACGGCGAGGTTCACATTTACGAGGACATTTACGTCGAGGGGCAGCCCGATCCCGGCGATCAAGCGCCGAGCGGATTGTTCACGCCCGTGCGCGGCTTCGGGCAAATCTGGGAGCGGATGGGCGGCGCGAACAGCGCGCTCGGCTGGGCGACCGACAAAGAAGCCGGCTACGACTCGGCGCGGCAGGCAGCCGGGAGCGTCTCGTACACGACTTACCTTCAAGCACCCGGCAACGCGGTCTACGCGGTGACGCTGCTGCCCGGCGCGGAAGTCGGGTATTGGGCGCAGGTGGCAGGGTAAGAAAAACGGGCAGGGCGCGCCCTGCCCCTACAGCAGACATCCCCCTATTCGATAATGTAGGGGCGGGTCTGTGACCCACCGGTATCACGCGCGGAAGATGCTGCGGGCGAAGAACCCCAGATTTGCCGGGCGCTCGGCGAGGCGGCGCATGAAATAGGGATACCACGCTTCGCCGAAGGGCACGTAGATGCGCACTGGATGCCCGGCGGACGCAAGTTCCGCCTGACGCGGGGCGCGGATGCCGTAGAGCATCTGGAATTCGTAGCGGCTGAGCTTCTGCTCGCGGATCATGGCTTCGGCGGAGCGGATCAGGTTCTCGTCGTGGGTGGCGATTTGCAGCAGCGCCGGGGGCGGCTCCAGCAGAAATTCCCGCTGGATGGCGTCGAACTGGGCATCCACGTCGGCTTTTTCGGGGAAGGCGACGTTATCCGGCTCCAGATAGGCGCCCTTGACCAGCCGGATGGTGGCGCCCTCGCGCGCCAGATGGCGCATGTCTTCCTTGCTGCGGTAGAGATACGCCTGAATCACGGTGCCGAGGTTGTCGAAGCCGTCGTCGCGCAGCGCGCGGTAGATGCGCAGGGTGGTATCGACGTAGGCGCTGCTCTCCATGTCAATCGTGACCGGGATGCCGCGCGCTTTGGCGTCCTCGACGATGGCGCGCAGATTGTGAACGCACAGTTCTTCGGTGATGTCCAAGCCGAGGTGGGTCAGCTTGACCGAAATGCTCGCCTTGAGGCTCTCGCCCGCGATCCGCTCCAGCAGCGCGCGGTAGGTACGCACGACGATCTGCGTGTCTTCGGGCTGGGCGACGCTCTCACCCAGATAATCCAGCGAGACCATCAAGCCGCGCCCGTTCAAGTCGCGGGCGACCCGCAGCGCGTCGTCAATGGTCTCCCCGGCGATGAACCGCCGCGCGACTCGCCGCGCCAGCACGAACCCGGTCATCGCGCCGCGCGCCCAGGTCGCAGCCGACAGATAAAGCAGAAATCGTCTGAGCATAGCCGCCTCTTAAAGCTGTAGGAGAAAGCGCAGCGCCACAAACAACAGGAAAACGCCGTAAAGCCGCTTGACCGTCGCGGAGGGCAAGCCGATGGCGATGCGCGCGCCCGCCAGCGCGCCGAAAATCAAGCCGCCGGCGACCAGCGCCGCCGCGAGTACGTCGAGCAAGTCCTGCTGATAATAGGTGATCACCGCGCCGATAGTGGTCGGGGGCAGCAGCGCGCCCAGCGAAGTGCCGACCGCGACCTTCTGGTCGAAGTGCAGCAGCCCAGCCAGCACCGGAACGATCACGATGCCGCCGCCGACGCCGAAAAACGCTGAAATGATGCCCGCGCCGAAGCCGACGCTCAGCAGCAGATACCACGACGCATCGGTCACCGGGTCTTGCACGACCGCAGGCGGCGCGATTTTCAGCAGCTTGCGCGGCTCGATGAAGCGCCACGCCACGTAGAGCAGAAACACGCCGTACAGCACTTGCAGGCTGCCGATACTGAGCGCGCTTTGAACCTGCGCGCCGACGATTCCGCCGACGATCAGCCCCACCGCGACCAGCGCCGCCGTTCGCACGCGCAGCAGCCCGGCGCGATAGTAGGTGATCACCGCGAGGATGGCGACCGGCATCATTAACGCGCCCAGCGAGGTGGCGATGGCGTGGCGCAGCTCAAAGCTGAACAGCGCCACCAGCACCGGCACGATCACCACGCCGCCGCCAATGCCGAACATCCCCGAAAGAACGCCCGCCGCCAGCCCCAAAATCAACAATGCAACCGCGTTATCTGGCATAAGTGTCTCCTGCTTGACATGAGACCGGGCTGGAAACTCGCTCGGCTTGGTTGAACGCAACTTTTGGATGAGGATTTGGCGCGAGCCACCTGCTGATCCAAACTCGCGTTAGTTTAACAAATCTGCGCGGTTTGTGGCGCGGGATGGCGTATAATGGTCTGCTTGTGTCTCATCAAAAAGGACGTTTCCGGTGCAGACTGCTCGCCCAGACGCCTATCCTGATTACCACTTTTTGTTGATCGCCCCGAATCTGGGCGCGGAATGGCTGTTCGACGCTGCCCGCACCTACTGGGATCGCTATCGCCCGACCATTATCCCGGATTTCAGCTTTCTGCCGCTGATCCCGGCAGACAAAACCGTCTCGGTCACGGTGATCGCGCGGCGGGATACCGCGCCGCCGCTGGGCGTGCAGTTGGCGCAGGTCAGACCCGACGCCTACTTCGACGCCGTAATCAACGACCTGTTTGACGACATGCGCACCGCTCTGAACGAGCGCGCGCGGCTCGGTCAGCCGTTCGGCGTGCCGCTGACTCAGCCGGGCGGTCCCACCGCGCAGCCGTTCGTGCCCACGCCGCGCCAGTTCCCCACCAATCCGCCAGCGGGCTTCGTGACCGAAGCGCCGCCCTCGCCCACGCCGGGCGATCAGCCCTCGCCGATTGCGCCGACGCCGGGGCCGGTGATCGGCGGGTAAGCGAGTCCAGGCGCTGACTTCAGCCCTGCCGTAAATCGAGCGTTCAGGTCCGCCGGGCAGATCGCCAATGGACGCGCGGGGCGCTACGTCGATTTGAAACACGGTCTGCGGCTCGCCCGCATTGCAGCAGGCGTACATCTCGAAGGCGGGATACTTCTCCACCTTGCCCTCGAAGGTCACGGCTGCCTTGCTGCCGCCATCCAGCATCAGCAGCGTGATGGTGCCGAGATAATCCATGTTGGGCGTGATCTTGAGCGCGCCGATCTTGATGCAGGGGTTTTTCGCCCCGGCTTTCAGCTTGACGGTGAAGCGCGCCCGGTCAGGGGAGACTTCGAAGTCGTAGAAGCGCATGTTGGCGGTATCGCCCTGCGCCCGGCATTTTTCTTCCCCGGTGACGCCATCGACCTCAATCGTGTCGTAGCAGTGGTGGAACTGATAGGTTTCCTTGCCCTTCGCCACGTCGATCTCGATCTCCGAATGCATTCGCGCTTCGGCATGAATGTCGCTGCTGAAGCCGCGCTGATCGGTGAGAAAGCAGCGGTGGGTCAGCCAGAGATGGCTGATCATGGACTTGCCTGCGTGCGCGCCGCTGCCGGGAACCGGGCGGGCACGCTCGTAGCTGTCGGGGATAAAGGCTTTGATCCAGAGCTTGATGCTGCGGATGCTGCGTGCGTTCGCCAGTTCCATCTGATGGTTCCCTGATGCGTTGATCTCAGCCCCTATTATGAAATGAAGCTTGAAATGTTTCAATATGCATTTCGCCAAAATCGATTCCGCACCATCCATGAGCCTTCATGTTATAATCATCGTACTTTTCGGCAGTGTCATGACAGGCAAGCGGATGCAGACGGCAACTCATTTGAAAACCCGCGCCCCTCAGCAGAAGCGGCTGACGCTCACGGTGATCATCCCCTGCTACAACGAGGTCAGCACGATTGAGCCGGTGCTGGAACGGGTGGAAGAAGTCGGCTTAGCCGATGAAATCCTGATCGTGGACGATGGATCGACCGATGGCACCCGCGACCTGCTGCGCGAAATCGAGGCACAGCCACACGTCAACCTGCGGATCATCTATCACGAGCAGAATCAGGGGAAAGGCGCGGCGCTGGTCACGGGATTCAGCCACGCTTCGGGCGACATCATCCTGATTCAGGACGCCGATCTGGAATACGACCCGCGCGACTACCCGATCCTGCTCAAGCCGCTCAACGAGGGCATCACCAAAGTGGTGTACGGATCGCGGTTTCTGGGGGGTCCGCGCAAGGCGATGAACTTCTGGAACATGGTCGCCAACAAAATCCTCACGCTGACCACCAACATCCTCTACAATGCGATCATCAGCGACATGGAAACCGGGTATAAAGTCTTTCGCTCCGAGGTGGTGCAGGGGATGCGGATTCACGCGCACGGCTTCGAGTTCGAGCCGGAGTTCACGGCGAAGGTGCTGAAGCAGGGGATTCGCATCTACGAGGTGCCGATCTCGTACAACGGGCGCGAGTGGACGGAAGGCAAAAAGATCAGTTGGACCGACGGGCCCGTCGCGCTGTGGACGCTGATCAAATATCGGTTCGTGGATTAACATGCCTATGGTAGGGGCGCAGCGCGCGTCCCATCGAAGATGGGCGTGCCCCTACGAGCAAACAAAAAGCCCCGCGAATACTCGCAGGGCTTTTGATTTCCGAGAAGGGTTCGGCTCAGGTGAGGCGGGTGTAGAACTCGACGATCAACTGCTCGTCTACCGGAACCGGGATTTCCTCACGGTTGGGCAGAGTCGTGAACTGCGCCGCGAAAGCGTTTCTATCCACCTGAAGGTACGCCAAATTGTAGGCGACGCCTTCCATCGCATCCAGCACGTGCTGATTCTTGCGCATCGGCTCCTTGATGGAGAGGGTCTGCCCCGGCGCGACCGAGAACGACGGCAGATCGACGCGCTGACCATCGACCAGAATGTGGCCGTGCTTGACGAACTGGCGCGCAGCCCAGATGGTGGGCGCGAACCCGGCGCGGTAGACCAGATTGTCGAGGCGGCGCTCCAGCAGGCGCAGCAGATTGACGCCGGTGTTGCCCGGCTGCTTGCGCGCGCGCATGAAATAGCGGCGCATCTGGCTTTCACGGATGTTGAAAATGAACGAGAGCTTCTGCTTTTCGTTCAACTGCAAGCCGAAGTCGCTGCGGCGACCGGAGCGATACTGCTTCTCTTTGCCGTGATCGCCCGGCGGGTAGGGACGCTTCTCCAGAATTTTCTGATACTTGGTGCGCGGGATCAGTACTTCCCCGAAGCGCCGCTGCACTCTCGCTTTTGGTCCGTGATAAGAAGCCATCAACAATCCTCGTGAACAAACGCGCCAAACGAGACGCGGGTCTATTCGTGCCGAAAGTGAAGTTGATTATATCGAAGTCTCCTAAGAATTCTAGGGCTGATTTCGCTTTTCGTCCACGCCGAGCGCATAGACCGTCCGGCGATCCCAATTCGCGGCTTCGGCGACCGCTTTGGCGGCGGTTTTAACCGGCTCCCCTGACATTAAATGCTGCCGTATAGCTGAGCGAACGCGCGCCTCGTCCCAGACCTCCGGCATGGGAGGCGGTGCGCCCTCTACGACCAACAATAATTCATGCCGCGAGGACTGCGCGAGGAAAAAGGTCAGCGCGTCGCTGATCATGCCCCGGTAGACGATCTCGCCGGGCTGGGTGAGCGCGGCAGTAGCGCATACCCGCCGATCCCCGAAAGTGGCGAGCAGCGATTCCAACGCCGGGATCGGATCGGCGGCGCGGAGAATCAAGGTGACGCGCTCCTGAGCGTAGGCAGTCAGGTCACGTGTGCCGACGTAGACGAAGGCATCAGTGGGCAAGCCCGAAAGCACCAGCGCCATGATTTCTGCGCTCGCGCCGGGCAGCGGCTCGACCCGGATACCGTCGGCAATCGCCGAGCGCACGATCTCGTGCGCCGCGCCGCCGATGCCGGGCGTGCCGGATGCGCCAATCAGCGCCACGTCACCCCGTTGGAGCGCGGCGGGCAGATCAGCATAGGCAATGATGGGCGTGGGGAGGTCGTAAGCGTCGAGCAGCGCACGGGCAGCAGGCGGATCGTCAGCGGCGACCGCGCTGGTTTCGCGCAGAATCCGCAGCGCGCGCAGGGTGATGTCGCCGGGATTGCCGAGCGGTGTCGGGACGAGGTAGAGGATGGGCATCAGAAATGATAAGGGCAGACACGTGGGTCTGCCCCTATAGGTAAATCGGGTTGTAGCGGGTTAGCCGAGCGCTTCGTAGCCGGGTCCTTTGGCGTAGAAGTCGTAGTTCGGCTGGATGTCCGCCGTGAGATCGATCACTTCGCCGCCCGCCGCCGCTTCGCGCTCTTTGGTGTCAAACGGGATTCGCTCCTGAGCCGCCGCCATCGTATAAGAGGCGGGGACTTCTTCCTCAATGAAGATGGCTTCGTAGGGGCATTCGGGGATGCACGCCCCGCAGTCAATGCAGGTATCCGGGTCGATGAAGTACCAAGGCCACTCGTTTTCGGGCTGACCGGGCACAATGCACTCGACCGGGCAAACTTCCACACAAGCGCCGTCACGCAGGCACAGGCTGGTGATAATGTGGGTCATAGGATGCTCCTCTGCTCAATTTTGATTATCTATGCAGGAAATTTACCGCAGTTTAGCGGGGGCGTCTGGAACTTTTGTTGGATTTTTAACTGCGGGTTTCAGGAAATTTACGCAGGGTTCGCCGGATTTTCACAGTGGTTAAATTTTATGCACCGGCTCGTGAGGCATGGCGTTGGTCAGGGCGAGGTATTCCAGCCCGGCGCGATCCACGATGTAGACGTAGCGCCCCTTTTTGCGCAGCAGCCCGGCGTTCATCAAGCCGCGCAGCGCCCGCCCGACCACCTCGCGGGTGGTGCCGAGGATCGACGCCATTTCTTCCTGCGTGAGCTTGGACGGCATCTCGGAAATTTGATCGGCGTAGGTGGTTTCGTGCAAAAACAGCTTCGCAAGCCGCGAGGGGATGCTGCGGAAAGTCATGTCTTCCAGCCGCTCGATGTACTCGCGGTTGAGGTGCGCCAGCGCCTGCACGGTGTTGCTCAAGAGCGTGCGCTCGCTCGCCATCAGGTTGATCAAGCTCTGGTGGCTGATCACCAGCACGTCGGCGTTGGTGACGGCGACGGCGTTGAAGGGGTTATGCCCGCCATCGACCGCCGCGACCTCGTTGAAGCTGGACGGCGGGCGCAGCAGACTGAGCGTGTGCAGCCGTCCTTCGGCATTGACGCGGTAGATACGCACCAGCCCATCCACCACCAGATGGAACCCAGCACAGTCCTCGTCCTCGTTGAAGATCACCGCGCCCGCCTGAAAACAGCGGCGGTGCGCAGCCGAATTCAACCCGCGCGAGACTGAACGCATCCATCCCGGCGAACAAGGGGACGTTCTGCCAATCGACGTGAAGATTCGGTTTGCTGGGCATGGCACTCGCGGACTGAACCATCTGGATACAAATCAATTTGAACACACATCCGGCGGGGAATCAATCGGAAAACACGACAATTCATGAGTTTGTGGTGAGCGGCGCAGTTAGCCGGAATTAGGGCAGGTCTAAGCAAGCACCTGCCCCTACCAAACTGTGTTCCGAGCGCAAAGGCGTAATTTCCGGGGATGCCTATCTTATTTTGGCAGCAGTTGAGCCAGCACCACCAGCGCGGCGATCAGCGCAACCGCTGTGATCGCCATGCTGCGCAGGTCGGAGACCACGTAGCCGTATTCCTTACGCAGGTCGTCCTCGGTGACGACGATGGTCGGGTGTTCGAGCATGTTCGAGACCACGTCGGCGCGCAGCCCCTTATTCACTCGCTCGCGGCGGCTCGCGCTGCTGCGCCCGGAATCGGTGCGGCGGGTGGTAGTGGGGGTGCTGGTGCCAACCGTGCGACGGTCACGCGCCGAGCGCGCGCCGTAGGTCTTGACGCCACTGCTGCCCGCCGGGCGCGGGCGGGCGCTGGGCGGCGCAACTTCCGATTGATCCATGCGGAACTGCTCGTCGGGACGAGCGGGTTCTTCGGCGACAATCGGCTGATTTTTACTTTTCTTTCGGGACACGTTCAAACTCCTAATTCACGCGGTCAGCAAAAATGACGATCCGATGGTCATCAACCTGATAAGGATAACACGAGATCAGGGTCGCTGTCGCCCCCTGACGATTCGCCAACACCGTAACGTCGTTGGGCGCGACGATCCGCTGCTCGGTGACGGTATAAGTGTAAACGGTGCTCTGGGTCTGAATCTGGAAGGTATCGCCCGGCTGAAGCTGATCGAGGTGCTGGAACAGCTTGCCGTAGATGTCGTTGTGGGCGGCGAAGGCGACGTTGCCGTAGTCGTCGCCGGGATTGACACCGTTGGGCACCTGCCCCACGCCCTGCTTGAGCGCTTCCCAGTCCACGCCCTGCACGATGGTGCCGTTCAAGTTGAGCTTGGGCACGATCAGCACCAGCGCGGTTTCGCTGGTGGGCGCAGGGCGATTCAACACAGGCTGAATCCACTCGCTCTGCACGCGGGCGTAGAGGCTCGCCGGGATTTCGTTGTAGTTGAACTGTGGCGCGCCGCCGTTGGCGTCGAAGGTGTGACCGCCCGGCAGCACCACGTTTTCCAGCCAGAATCTGGGGCGTGGGCGCGATGGTCGGGATGGTCAGGCGGCGCTGTTCTTCGGCAAGCTGCTGCGCTGACGCGGTTTCCTGATCCAGCCTGCCGATTGACTGAAGCAGATTGATGCTGATCAGGGCGATCAGCACCACCGCGATCACCTCGATCAGCAGCAGCGCCCGGTCGAACAGGCGGCGCCGCGCGCGCTTCTGGACCGGGGAAGGCGGCGGTGCATCCGCGATTTCGTCGAAGCGGGGCGCGGCTTCCGGCTGGGCGTGAATGACGGGCTGGGTCAGCGACGCCAGCGCTGCCGCCACCGGATCAGGCGGGGGCGCGTCGCTCGGCGGGATCGGGTCTTCGCTGAGCGGCTCCGGCGTGACGATCACGCGCCCGGCGCGCTGCATCCGCTCCATACGCTGCATCCGCTCCTCGCGCTTCTTGATGGCGAGGATGCGCTCCAGTTCATCGATGCTGAGTTCGTCCACCGGACGCTTGTCACGCACGCTTCGCCACCACCGCGAACACCTCGCGCTCGAAGAACCAGCGGAAGGGCGGCACGCGGAACAACAGCGCGCGCAGATGGTCGATGAGGAAGCTCTCGCCGCCGTTCTGCGGCGGGCTTTCCAGCCAGACCTTGCCGCGAAAACCGGCGGTGTTGAGGGTGCGGCTGAGGCTCCACATCGACTGTTCGTTGACGTGGACGTGCTCGTTGACTGACACCAGAAATTCGCGCGGGTTTTTGGGATATTTGTCGCCGTGACCCATCCACGTGCGGACGCGGCGGACGATGGGATAGGCGTAGTGGTCGTACCAGATATTCGGGGCGGTGTGGACGATGAAGCGTCCATCCGGCTTGAGGACGCGCTGTATCTCGTGCAGCGCCTGATCCAGTTCCCACGGGTGCAGATGCTCGACCACGTCGAACATCAGCACGCGGTCGAAACAGGCGTCGGGAAAGGGCAGATGCTTGGCGTCCGCCAAGTAGACGCCGGTTCGCCCCAGCGCGACGCCGTCCAACGGCTCGATCACGCGGCGCGACATGCTCACCGCGACCGGGGCGTAGTCGATGCCGTAGGCGTCCGCGCCGAGCTGGGCGGCGTGGCGCAGAATCTCGCCGCGCCCGCAGCCCACGTCCAGCACGCTCATGCCCGGCTTGACTTCCGCCAGCGCGAACGCCGACGCCAGCCGACGCGACAACTGCTCGCCTTCGCTGGTGTTGAACACGTCAAAGCCTTCGCAGGCGGTGCGGAAATATTCTTCGGTATAGAGGGAGGAGGAAACGGGTTCCTGCTGTTTTTCCAATTGAAGTCCGGCGCGTGATTCGGTTTACCGCGATTATACCCGGCAGGCGGTCGCGTGCAAGACGGAGAAGGATCAAATGGAATCGCCAAGACGCCACGAACGCCATGTAGGGGCGGGTCTAAGACCCGCCCCTACCAACGCCGCTTTCCAGCGATGCGAGGGCGCGAGGGCGAAAGTATGCTAAAATTATGCCAACCAACAATTACGAAATAGTCTGGCTTCGGGGGGCGTTATGACTGCCAACATCCTGCTGAAAGAAAAACAGGAAAGCCCAAAAAGCAATGGCAAAGCGAATAATATTCACTACTGCCAGCCGCAGGATCAGGCGCTGCTGTATGCGTGGTACTACTACATCGCCTACGACATCATCTCGGAGAAGCAGAAACGGATGCACCTGAATCACCGCCGAGTGATCATGCTGCTGGGCTTGATTGCGACCGTCCTCGCCATCGTCACGGCGCTGCCGGGCGTCGAAGACGTGATCGTCGCCCTACAGCAGCTTTACCCGGTGATGATGCAGATAGTGTCGTTTATTCGAAGCCTCTCGCTGATCGCCATTCCGATTGCGATCTCCAGCCTGATGACCTACACGCTCCAGTTCGCGCCGAGCCTGACGTGGTTCGTGCATCGGGTGGGCGCGGAGAAAATCCGCCGCGACATTTACCTGTACCGCACCCAGTCGGAGAAATATTCCCGGCGTAACCTGAGCAACGAGAAGCGCCAACAACTGCTGGTCGCGTCGGTGGATGCCGTGCGCGCGGAAGTCGATAATCTGGACACACTGATCCCCTTCCAGCAGGAACTCAGCGAGGAAGAAGCGCAGGCGATTCCGCTCAAGGTGAGCAACTCCGACCCGAAAGCTCGCAGTCGCGGCTACACCGACGACTCGACCGACGACGGCTTCAGCCCGATGGACGGTGTCGAGTACGAGCGGCAGCGGGCGGTTCATCAGCGCAACTGGTACGTCAAGCGGCTGTACAGCGACTACAAGCAGCTTCGGCACACGCGCGCCATCATCCTGACGCTGGGCGCGTGCGGAGCGCTGGCGGGCGCATTGGGCGGCGGCTGGGAGCGGTACATCGTGATCACCACCGCCCTGATCACCTTCGTCACGGTCTACATGCAGTTGAAGATGTATGGTCAGGTCTACTCCAACTATCACCGCACCGTCAGCAAGGTGGATTCGGCAATTGGGCGCTGGCGTATCCTGTCGGACGAGGAGAAGCAGAAGTCACAGAACGTCCACCAGTTCGTGGTGCAGGTCGAGAACGCCTTCCAAGCCGAGCGGCTGAAGTGGATGGAGCAAGCATCCCAAGCCATGCGCGACGGCGAGGAAGCGCTGCTTAAGAACGTGCGCGAATGGACCAAGAGCGGCTTCGGCGACCCGTGCAAAGACGACGGGACGCTCTTCAGTCTGGCGGCTCAGGATGCCGCCCTATCCGGCGGCGAGGACAAGCCGGAGAACGAGGACGCGGAATCGGACTGATTCCGGCATGGACTCGATCTTCATCCTCACCACGCGCGGGCTGGAAGCGGTCAGCGCAGGCGAACTCGCCGCTCTGCCGGGCGTGGCGGTGAACGATGCTGCCTACCGCCGGATCACGGCGACCTGCGACGGATCGCTGGCGCCGCTGCTCAGCCTGCGGACGGTGGACGACGCCTATCTGGACGCGGGGACGTGGACGGGCATCGGTCACACCCGCGACATACTTAGCGGTGCTTCAATGGTACGCCACGCAGATCGACTTCGCTGCCGCCGCGCCGCGAATCGCCAGCCTGCGCCCGATCCCCGAAGAACCACTGTTTTCGATCACCGCCAGCTTCGTGGGCAGGCGCAACTACAGCGCCGACGAGATCAAGCAGACGGTCGCGGAAGGCGTGCGCTCGGTCACGGGCTGGCGCTATTCGCCGGATGATCGTCAGGCTGACCTCAACCTGCGGATATTCATCGAACACGAAATCGCCTACGTCGGCGTGCGGCTGAGCCAGCATCCGCTGCACGAGCGCGCCTACAAGCAGGTCGAGCGCCCGGCGTCGCTCAAGCCGTCGGTGGCGGCGGCGATGCTGCGCCTGTGCGATCTCCAGCCCGGTCAGCGGCTGATCGACCCCTGCTGCGGGAGCGGCACGATTCTGATCGAGGCGGCGCTCGTACCAACCTCCGGTTTGCCTAGCGCGCGGGTCTGGGGCGGCGACCTCGACCCGGAGGCGGTCGAAGCAGCGGCGATCAACGCGCAAGCCGCAGCGGTGCGGGCGAATATCGCACAGTGGGACGCGAGGGCGCTGCCGATTGGCGGCTCCAGCGCGGATCGGGTGGTGACGAATCTTCCGTGGGGGCGGCAGGTCGAACTGGACGCGGGACTGTACCGGGCGGTCTGCCGGGAGACCGAGCGGGTATTGGCGGGCGGCGGACGGGCGGTGATGCTCACCAGCACTCCGGAACTGCTGAGCTTCGAAGCCTTGCAGCCGACGATCAGGCTGGAAATCAGCCTGTTCGGGCAAACGCCGACGATCTGCGTGTTCGAATAACGCAGGTTCTCGAAACAAATCAACCATCACGGGTAGGGGCGAACCCACGTGTTCGCCCAAAGCAGGGCAGACAGACACAGGCTAGTCCGAAAATAACCCGCCGCTGGCGGTTTAAACCGCCAGCTACGAAATACCTAGCGACCCGCTAAAGGGGTCGCCTTTCGGTCCGGCTTTGACTCGCACCTTCAGCGGGCGACGATTTTCCATAGTCGAGGATTTATGCTCTTTTCGAAATTAGGACGGAGATCGCGTGGTAGGGGCACGATACGTTGCTAGGCAGGTTTTGTAGGAGGCATGACGTGCGCCCGTTCTCCGTCTTTAATCGTTAAAATGCATGAATCCTCGGCGGCGAATTATCGGACAAGCCTACCCGGGTCTGCCCCTGCAAAACTAGCGCAAAGCCCCCGGTTGGCATGACAATAAGGGCAGGCAGTCACCTGCCGTTGTGCCGATCAAGCCGGAGTTCGTCACCATGCCCCCATCGATTGAACAGCTTCAGCGCTGGTTCGCGTCGCCCGCGCCCGTCACTAATCTGGGCGCGCAGATTTGCGGTGCCGCCCTCACCCCGCGTCTGCTAGAGATGATCCGCGCCGCCGTCCCCGACTTGAGTCCGGTTCCCACGCTGACCTACAGCCTCTACCGGGAGTTCGAGCGCAGCGGAGAGCGCCCCGGCTACCAGAATCCCTGATTATCTGCGCCGCGCCATGCTCAGCCGCGCCGTGATAGAATACCTGATGGGCGACGAGTTAATGCTCGACCCGCTGCAAGACCTGCTCTGGGCGATCTGCGAGGAAACTTCGTGGGTGCTGCCCGCGCACGAGGAACAGGGACCCGATTACTGGCGCATCGACCCGGTGATCCTGCGCGACCAGCCCTTCGGCGCGCATACCGCGCTCACCCGCGAGCCGGACAGCATCGACCTGTTCGCCGCCGAGACCGGGGCGACGCTGGCGGAGGCGATCACGCTGGTGGGCGACGACCTCGCGCCGGAAGTGCGGCAGCGGGTGCGGCAGGAAGTCGAGCGGCACATCTTCAAGCCCTATCTGGCATACGGGCGCAAACACTGGTGGTTCAAGGGCGCGCTCAACTGGAACGGTGTGTGCAATGGCAGTATCGGCTTGGCGTTCCTGCGCTTGGAGCGGGACCTGCCCACGCTGGCGGAAGCCCTGTCGATGGTGCTGGAAGGCTTCGAGGCGTACATCGCCACCGGGTTTGAAGCCGACGGCGGCAGCATCGAGGGCGTGGGCTATTGGAATTACGGCTTGATGTACTACGTCACGGTCGCGGAGCTGCTGCGCGAGATCACGGGCGGTGAACTTGACCTGCTGGCGAACCCGCGCCTGAAGGACATCGCCTATTACCCGGTGGGTATGGCGCTCACGCCGCCGCAGTACCTCAACTTCGGCGACGCCTCGGATCGCATCGACCTCGCCGCCGGGATCGCCCAGAAGCTCGCCGAGCGCACCGGAGTCAGCGACCTGCGGGGTCTGGTAGGCAGCAATCTCCACTCCGGCGAGGATCGCTACTCGATAGCGAAGCTGGCGATTTTGGTGCGGCAGATGGTCTGGTGGGATGGGCAGCCGCGCGATCTGCCGCCGCTGCGCGATTTCTATCTCCCGGTAGTGGGCGTGGTCAAGCTGGTGGGCGATCAGGTGGCGCTGGCGGTCACTGCCGGGCATACCGACGGGCATCACAGCCACGTGGACGTGGGCAGTTTCGTCTATCACCTCAACGGCGAAAGCCTGATCCCGGACGCGGGGCGCGGCAAATACAGCAAGTCTTATTTCCGCCAGCAGCGCTACGACAACCCGTTCAGCAACGGCTACGCCCACAACATCCCGCGCATCGGCGGGCAGATGGAGCAACCGGGACCCGAGTTCGGCGGGCGCAAGCAGTTTCACGGCAGCATCGTCGATCACGGCGAGCGGCACGGCGAGAAATACGCGGTGGTGGACTTCCAGTCCGCCTACCATCTGCCCGAACTCACCCGCGCCCGCCGCACGCTCACGCTCAATCCGCAGACCGGAGCCGCCAGCATCCACGATGCGTTCAGCTTCACGGGCGATCCGCTGCCGATTGAAGAAGCCTTCGTCACGTGGGGCGAAGTCACCGCCAGCGGCGACAGCCTGACCCTTCGCGGCGATCATGCTGCCATCACGGTGCAAGCGGATGGCGCGGATTTCGCGGTCGAGTTTCTGGAACAAGCCAGCCGCGACAACCAGCATTCCGGCGTCCTGAAGCGGATCACCGCGCGGGTAAACGGGACGGAGTTCACGCTGCACATCACCCCAACCCATTTGGTGTAGGGGCGGGTCTGAGACCCGCCCCTACGGGATCGCCTTTCTGGTTTTTAGCGAAAATCGCCTCAAAACGGGATAATCCCCTGTGTGGGGCAGCGATCCCGCTCAATAGTCCTCAGCAAAAGGATTTTTACGATGCAAATGCGTTATCCCTCAAATCCGGAGAAGGTCAAACAGTTTACGACCGACCAACTGCGCGACGAATTTTTAATCCCCAGCCTGTTCAGCGACGACCAACTGACGCTGGTCTACAGCCACATCGACCGCGTGATCGTCGGCGGCGCTTGCCCGGTGAGCAAGCCCCTCGAACTCACCGCCAGCCCCAAAGACTTGGGCGCGGATTATTTTCTGGAGCGCCGCGAAGTCGGCATCGTCAACGTGGGCGGCGCAGGCGTGGTCACGGTGGACGGGCAGAAATATCCCATGTCCAAGCTGGACGGGCTGTACGTCGGCAAAGGCGCGCGATCCGTCAGCTTCGCCAGCGATGATCCGGCGAATCCAGCGCACTTCTATCTCGCCAGCGCGCCCGCTCACGCGACCTATCCGACCACGCCGATTCCGCTCAGCAGCGCCGAGCCGAGTCACCTCGGCAGCATCGCCAACTCCAACGAGCGCACCATCTACAAGTACATTCACCCGGACGGCGTGAAAAGCTGCCAGTTGGTGCTGGGCGTCACGCTGCTGGAACCGAACAACATGTGGAACACCATGCCCGCCCATACTCACGCCCGCCGCATGGAAGTCTATTTCTACTTCGACGTGCAGGGCGATAACGTTGTCTTTCACCTGATGGGCGAGCCGAGCGAAACCCGCCACCTCGTGATTCGCAACGAGCAGGCGGTGATCTCGCCAAGCTGGTCGGTTCATGCGGGCATGGGCACCGGGAATTACGCCTTCATCTGGGCGATGGCGGGCGAGAACCAGACCTTCAGCGACATGGACGCGGTCTCGATGCGAGACCTGCGATGACCGTCCTCGACCATTTCCGTCTGGACGGCAAAGTCGCGCTGGTCACGGGCGCAAGCCGGGGCTTGGGGCAGGCGATGGCGGTCGGGCTGGCAGAGGCGGGCGCGGACATCGCCGGGCTGGATCGCACGCCCGACTGCGGCGAAACCTGCGATCAGGTCGAGGCGCTCGGTCGCCGTTTCCTGAACTTGCGTGTCGATCTGGGCGAAGCCTCGGTGGACGATCTGCGCGCGACCGTCGCCCAAGTGGTGCAGGAACTGGGTCGGCTGGACATCCTGATCAACAACGCGGGCATCATTCGCCGCGTCCCGGCGCTCGACTACAGCGAGGACGACTGGGACAGCGTGATCCAGATCGACCTGAAGGCGGTGTTCTTTCTGGCGCAGGCGGCGGGGCGGGTGATGGCGGAGCAGGGCGGCGGCAAGATCATCAACATCGCCTCGATGCTCTCCTATCAGGGCGGGATTCTGGTGCCGTCCTACACCGCCGCCAAGAGCGGGGTCATGGGCATCACGCGGGCGCTGGCGAACGAGTGGGCGGCGCGCGGCATCAACGTCAACGCGATTGCCCCCGGCTACATGGCGACCGACAATACCGCTCCGCTCCGCGCCGATCCCGCCCGCAGCCAGTCCATTCTGGCGCGGATTCCGGCGGGGCGCTGGGGCGACGCCGCCGACCTGAAAGGCATCGCGGTGTTTCTGGCTTCGTCCGCCGCTGATTACCTGCACGGCGCGATCATCCCGGTCGATGGCGGCTGGCTCGCGCGGTGAGATCATCCCTAGAATGATTCTTGTAGGGGCAGGTGTGCTTGCTTCGCAAGCCTAGACCCGCCCCCTACGCGCTTGAGGAGAGGAAAACCGATGTCTGCTGCGACCTACCAGAACCAAACTACGCCCGAAATTGTCGGCGAGGGGCGCGCCCGCTACCTCAGTCACACCGATCACCTGATGGTGGCGGTGCTGGACTGCACCGACGGACCCAAAACTCAGCCCGATCCGCCGCATCACCATCCCCACGAGCAGGTCAGCTACATCGCGGAAGGCGAACTGATCTTCTTCCTCGCGGACGTGCCCTACCGCCTCAGCGCGGGCGATCTGATCGCCGTGCCGCCGAACGTCCCGCACACGATTCAGCCGCTCACGCCGCACGTGCGGATCGTGGACACCTTTACGCCGATCCGCGAGGAATTTTTGCGGTAAATGGGGACGATATATCGGTAGGGGCAGCCCCGTGGAGGCTTGTCCGAAAAGTCAGAAACGGTGGGTAAACCGAAATCCAGTACACTTCTGTTGACCAAGACAAGGTGACCTTACCCCAGTTTAGCGGACGGAGGAAATGTCCGTTAGACTGAGTGTAAGGAGAGGAAAATGGGACGCTATAAGCAATACAGCGCGGAATTCAAGCAGGACGTGTTGGCGATGGTCGCGGAAGGAAGCCGCAGCATTGCCCAGATCGAGCGCGACCTGGATCTCACCGCTGGCTTGATTTACAAATGGCGGCGGCGCTATCAGGTGCAGGGCGAGCGATTGCAACCGAGTGAGGAGCGCGCGGAACAGGCGGAACTGCGACGATTGAAGCACGAGCTGGCGATCGTGAAGCAGGAGCGGGACATTTTGAAAAAAGCCATTCAGGTGTTCTCACGGGGGGAATCGTGAGCCGTTACCAGTTCATCGCCCAGCAGCAAGTGGACTATCCCATCCGTCGGCTGTGTGCGGTGTTGCAGGTATCGGCAAGCGGATTCTACGAATGGCGTAAGCGGAAACCGAGTTGACGAGCCCAAGCGAACGAAGCCTTAGCCACCCGCATTCGCGCGGTGCATGAAGCCAGTCGACACACCTATGGCTATTTGCGCGTCCATGCTGAACTGCGCGCGGCAGGCGAACGGGCGGGCAAGCACCGGATTGCCCGCCTGATGGCACAAATGGGCTTACAAACGAAAGGTCGACACCGCTTCAAAGTGACCACCCAGCGCGCTGAGACGCATCGCCGTGCGCCTAACCGGCTGGCAGGCGATTTCACCGCCACCCAGCCGAATGAGAAATGGCTGTCGGATATCACCTACATCCCGACCGATGAGGGCTGGTTGTATCTGGCGGGGATTTAGGATGTCTTCTCGCGACGGATTGTCGGCTGGTCGATGAGCGAACGCCTGACCAAGTCACTCGTGGTAGCGGCTTGGAATTTGGCGGTTGGGCAGTGCGGTGTGCCTCAGCTGCATCATTCCGACCAGGGCAGCCAATATACCAGTCATGACTACCTGCGCTTGCTTGAGAAAGATAATGTCCTCCTCAGTATGAGCGATGTCGGACGCTGCTACGACAACGCCATGCAGGAGAGTTTTTGGGGCACGTTGAAAACCGAGTGCGCCGACCGCCCGTTTCCGTCACGCGCTGCAGCACGCCAAGCGATCTTTGAATACATCGAAGTGTGGTACAACCGTCAGCGGCGACATTCGGCGCTCGGCTATCTCAGCCCCTGCGCCTTTGAGCAGCTTGCTTGCCCCTGACATTTTTACTGTCCGTCAAATCGGGGTATGGTCAAGGAGTGGACAATGGATTTGGATATGACCTGCCCCCCGACTATGTTCCGGTGGGAGCGAGAGTGGAATTCAAGTTTGCCGCAAAGGTGCTGGGCGACAAATAGCCCAATGAACTGTGGGGTCGCTCGTCATTGTACTCGCTTCGCCATTCCTCCAGTAACTGCTGCGCTTCGCCTGCCGAGGCATAGAGATAGCGATTCAGACATTCCGCCCGTAGCTTGCCGATGAAGCTCTCAATGAATGGGTTCTCCCAGGGACTGCCGGGTTTGATATAGAAGTGATTTAAGCTTTTGCTGCAAACAAGTGGCGCAGATTAATGAGCGCAAAAGCGAGATAATGAGCAGCGAGAAAGTTGGCATCCTTGCGCTCAAAACGGATGAGCAGCGCCCGAAACTTGTCAATCCAAGCAAAGCTGCGTTCACTGGTGAAGCGCTGCTTGTAGATGGCGGCGTTGAACAGGCGTTTACGTCCAGGTTTGACGGATTTTCGGTTACGTTTGTTCTCGCAGATGTTGGGGATGACCCGGTGATTGAAACAAACCCTGCGTGCTTCCAGCGTATCAAAAGCGCTATCGGCGTTGAAATAAGCACCGGCAATCGTCAGTCCCAAGTGCTTCATCGCGCGAAAAGCGTCTTGGAGGTGCGGTTTGAGGTCGAAAGCATCATGATGGTTGCCCGCGACGATCCCGGTCGAAGCCACTACATAGCCCTGAGCATCGGTGATGGGCAGAATGTTCGAGGTTTTGGCTCGTTTTCGAGGCTGATAAGCGACACTCTCACCGCCCTTCTTCGCCTGTGCGTGACTGCCATCGAGATTCAACTGCGTCAAATCGAGGTCAGTTTGGATCGTTTGGATACTTTGTTGCCAGACCCGTTGAAGACTGCCATCGGCGCTCCATTTCTGGAAGTGATAGTAGACCGCTTGCCAGCTAATCTCTTTTTTTCGGGGTCGGCGCGCGCAGGCGCAATCGGCAACTGCGCCCACTGACAGCCGGTATGCAAGCGGTAGAGCAGGTAGTTGAAGACTTTGACCAACGCGATTTTGCACGGATAGCCTCGTTTGGCAGTAGTCAGAAAAGGTCGGACATGCAGCTCAAACTGTTCTTCGGTTACACTGGTAGGGATAGTGCTCATGAGAAATCACCTTTGGTCGGGTTTTTCTCTCATGATGCACTATCAATCCCTCTCAATCAAATAGTTTAAATCAGTTCATAGAGTGTTTGGCATTTTTCCTCCTCCAGCCACATTTGGATCGCGCGAGCAATGAACTCCGAACCGTTGTCGCTGCGCAAATACTCCGGTCTTCCTCTGGTCACGAATAACCAGTTGAGCAGGTGAATCACCCGTCTGGATGAGATGGAGCGCCCGTCGGCGAGGGCGTGAGCGTGGGCATGAAAGGCAGCACCGTGTCGGTGGGCGTGGGGCTGAGGCTGATCAGCGGCAGGGTATTGCAGTCGCCGCTGGTATACACCCTCTGCTGCTGCACCCAACCAATGACGGTTGCCTCGCTCAGCGTGTACTGCGCGCGATACCAGCCGGTATCGGTTCTGCCCAGCGCGATCACCCGATCGTCATCCGCCAGCGTCCGCAGGATCGGGGTGTCGGTTCCGGCTCCGGCGTACAGGTTGACCGCGCTGCCGGGAACCGCGTTGTGAATCGCGCAGCCGGGAGTTTGTGGCGCGCTGAACATCTGCGGCGTGACCGCGATCTCGGTGGGCGGCGGCACGGAAGTGGGCAGGGCGACCGTCGGCGGAACGCGAGTGGAGACGATTTGAGTCGGGATCACCCGCGTGGGAACCGTCGGCGTCGGCGGGATTGGTGTGGGGCGGGTGGGCGTGATCGACGGCTCGATCACGATGATCTGCGGTTTGGGTGAAGGCGTCACATCGGGCTGCGGCGTGAGCGTGGCGGTCGCGGTGGGCAGATTGACCACCTGCGCGGCGCGCGGCGGATTGCGCAGCACCATGAACGCCAGCAGCCCGCCGAACAGGATCACCGTGAACACCGCCGCGATCAGCGTGATCGGGGCGGCGCTGCGCGGGCGAATCGAGGTCTGCTGAGCGGCGGTCGGAAGAATGGTCAGCGGCGGCAGATCGCGCAGTTGGCTGGCGGCGTCGGCGCGGACGGCAGTGGCAATCGCGCGCCACTGGTCCAGCGATTGGCGGCAGGTTTCGCAGCTTGCCAGATGATTTTCCAGACGCGCGGCATCGGCTTTGGGCAGCGTCCCGGCGACGTAGAAGGGGATCAGGTCTTCCCAGTTATTGTGCATTCGAGCTTTCCCCCATCGACTGCAAGGTGCGGCGCAGCATCTCCTTCGCCCGATGCAGACGGCTTTTCACCGTCCCGACATTGATACCCAGCACCTCGGCGACTTCCGCGCCGGAAAGCTGTTGATAGAAAACCAGCACTAAAATCTCCTGATGAAACGGCGGGAGCTGACGAATTGCTGCCTGAAGCGTCTGCCGCTGGTTCTTGCGCTCGACTTTCTCCAGCGGCGTGGTATCGGCGCTGAAGCTGTCTTCGTCCAGCGGCACGTATTCGGGCATGGCGCGGCGCTGGGCGTTGATGGCGCGGTGCCGGGCGATAGTCAGCAGCCACGTCCGCACCTTGCTTTCGCCGCGAAACCCGGCGGCGTGTTCCCAAGCCGCCAGCATTACGTCTTGCAGCACTTCCTCGGCGAGCGCGCGGTCGTGCAGCAGCGACGTGAGGTAGTTGAGGATGTTCGCCCCATGCCGCGTGTAGAGTTCGGTCAGGGCGGAGACATCGCCCCGCGCCATCGCCTGAACCAGCGCCAGATCAGGGTCATGCTCCGGCATAGGTTCTCCTTTGATTGATTAGACACGCCCTCACCTGCCGGAGTTCCATCTTGCGCCCTTCGCCCGAAGGTTGAAGCAGCGTAGGCATTGCGTAGGGAAAGCGTCTGATTCCGCACACAGATTGCAGGTGTCCTATACAATAGATAACAATAATCTAACGTGGAGCTGCCCGGCATCATGAAAACCCGTTATCCGTTGATTTTAGCCGTTCTCGCGCTGATCTACAGTACCGCCTGTACTTTTAGCGGTATGATCGCGCCGCCGTCCACGGTCACGCCGATTCCGCAGCCGACGCGACCGCAAACCGCGTTCATCGACGGACGCACCGTGCCCAACGACCCTGC
The DNA here is from genome assembly GCA_963814185.1 of uncultured Chloroflexia bacterium. Classification (GTDB taxonomy): domain Bacteria; phylum Chloroflexota; class Anaerolineae; order Aggregatilineales; family Phototrophicaceae; genus Flexifilum. The sequence goes on from CAWFCF010000012.1 coordinate 423,891, forward strand.
CGCCGATCCGCCAGCCGCGACGCCGGACGCGCAGGCGGTCGATCCGCCGTCGAACCCGGACTACGCGAGCCAACCGAGCTACGCAAGTCAGCCCAGCTACGGGAGCCAACCCAGCTATTACGGCAATTACGGACACTACGGATACTATCCCTGCACCTACTATAACTGGGGCTACAGCTACGTAGTTCAGCCGGGGGATACGCTGAGCAACATCGCCGTGCGCGCCGGGACGACGTGGCAGGTGTTGGCGCAGGGCAACTGCATCGCCGACCCGAACCGCATCTACGTGGGGCAGGTGCTGCGGGTTCCGCAGCCGGTTTCCTATCTCCCGCCGCCGCACTATCCGAATTATCCGCCGCCCAATTACCCGCCGCCGCACTACCCCCCGCCGTATAATCCGCCGCCGCCGTCGGGCGTGCAGCAGATCGGCTCGGTGGTGCCCAGTCCGTTCATCAGCGTGAACGGCAGCCAGTATCAGCTACAGGGCGGGACGGTGGTCAATCTGGTATGGGCGGTCAGCACCAGCGGCATGACTCGCGCTGATTTTTACTACGCGCCGGGCGGCGGCTCTCCGGTGCTGCTGGGGACAGATACCTACTTCGGGGATGGCGTCGGAATCACGTGGGCAGTTCAGGCGGGGATCAGCGGCAGCCTGAGCGCAGTCGGCTACGCGGGCAGCAACTTAATCAAGCAGACGGCGCAGTATACGTCGATATACGCGGGCAGCACGCCGACTCAAGCGCCACCCGCTCCCGTGGTGGTCGGCAGCGGCTTGAGCATCTCGCCCTACCAGAGCGTGAACAACAACACCTTCATCCTGCCAGCGGATCAACTGGTGACGATTAGCTGGAACGGCACTTTCCCAACCGCGACCGACCGGGTGGTGTTCGAGCTGGTGCCGCCGGGCGAATCCAGCGGGCAGGCGATGGGAGTGGATACCAATCTGGGCGATGGTGCCTCGATCCTGTGGCGCGCGGTCAGCGGGACGCAGGGGACGCTGCGGGCAGTCGCCTATTTTCAGGGCGGCTATCCGCCGCAGTACAGTGACAGCTACTACATCATCGCGGGCGCGCCGTGAACTTGAGGACACGATAACCTGTAGGGGCGGGTCTGAGACCCGCCCCTACAAATACCCTTCGCGTTAATTCCCTGCTGGTTTCAGCGATCCTTCGTGGGTGGCGACGTAAATATCGGTGCCGCCGCGAATCGCGGTTTCGACGTACTGGAAATAGGTTCCGTCGTGATATTCCATCGCCGTGTAGAAGAAGCCGTTGGAGCCGGGCACGGTATTGCGCCCCCAGAACGGCTGGCTGGAGGGAATGTTCCAGTGAATGCCGTCGTCGCTCAGCGCGTAGTTGAGCGACATCTGCACCGGGAGGCTGGAGGCATCCACCTGACGGAAGGTCATCACCCAGCCATCGGGCGTAATCTCGACCATCGGCTGCTGGATGAAGCTGATCCCCGGCGGCGGAGTCATGATCGGGTCGCTTTCGGCAAAAGGCGCCTCGGTGGTGGTGGGATCGTCGTATTTGCTCCAGTGGATGCCATCGGTCGAGGTCGCCATCCCGATGCGGCTGCTGGCGAGTCCGTCGGTGCTGTCCAGCCCGGTGTAGTACATACGGTAGCCGTCCTCGGTCTTGACGATGCGCGGCGCGTTGACCATCAGATCATCCCAACTGCCCGCGCTGCCGGGATTCAGCACGGGTTCGGGATCGGGCGTCCACGGCCCGGTGGGGGCGGGCGCGGTGGCGCGACCAATCGCGCCGGGCGCGTTGGTTTGCGAGTAGGAATTCCAGGTGTAGAAGTACAGCACCCAGGTGCCATCGTCCAGTACCATGCCATCGGATGCCAGCGCCGCGACTTTGGCGTAGGGCACGTCGGTGGTCGTCATCACTGGCTCAGGCGTGACCTCAGTCCAGTGGAGTCCGTCGGGTGAGGTCAGGTAGCCGATGCCCACCGGAGCGGGCCAGCCGCGAAATCCGTTGCGGAACAGATTAAATTGACCATCGTAGTAGAATACCGCGCCCGGATCGGTATACTGACCGTCCCACTCGTTGGCGGGACCGTGCGCTACGATGGGCTGATCGCCGTAGAGCGTGAACAACCCCGCCTGCGCGCGCACCGTCAAAGGAATCAAGCTGAGAATCAAAAGCAAGAATAACCGTTTCATCTATTCCTCTCCAAATGCGTCAATTGCCCTCACCGTCGTTCCGGTAGGGGCGGGTTTGAAACCCGCCCCTACGCGCGGCTCGCGCGGTGTGACGGAGTGGGGCTAACCCCTGTCGATCCGGCGGACGGGATGCTGAATTTCGGTGACGTGTTCGGTGGAGCTGTCGTCGGGCGTGCCGCGCCACAGATAGACCTCGCGCTGAGGACCCGCCAGCGCATAGCCCTGCATGGCGATCCACTGGAGCAGCGCCTGATGCGCGAGGTGCCGACGGTTATCCGCGCCGTGATGCACCACGCACGCCATCATCTCGACCGCCGACCATTCGCGCAGGCGCACGTGACCGCCCTGCTCGGTGCGGATGTCGCAGGCGACCGCCGAGTCAATCTGATAGGCGGCTTCGATCAGGCTGCGCCGAATGGTCGCTCCGGCGAAGGTCTGCATCAGGTAGCGGGTGTGATAGCGGCACATGACCGCCTCGACTTCGCTGCGCAAGCCCTGCGCTCGCAGCGCCTCCGACGCCTCGTAGAACACGTAATGCGGCGGTTGATCCAAGCGGACGGCGCGGCGCAGCGACAGCACGTGCAGCACCGGGATCGGCTTCACGATCACGTCGATTTCCGGCAGCTTGCCTTCCTGCTCAATGAAGCGGAGCCGCTGCTCCACCTGATCCAGCCGCGCCTGTTCTTCCGCGACCTGCTGGCGAAGCTCCGCCTGCTTGAGCAGCAGCATCCCGCGCAGTTCTTCCGCTGTCAGGTGGTCGTTCAGCAGAACCGCGACTTGTTCCAGCGACAAGCCCAAGTCCTTCAGCGCGAGAATGCGATGCAGGCGCGGCAGTTGATCCGCCGAGTAGTAGCGGTACGCGCTGCTGCGATCCACGAATCGGGGCGAGAACAGCCCCAGTTGATCATAGTAGCGCAGCAGCCGAACCGACACCTGCGCCAGCCGCGCGAATTCCCCTACTTTTAGCATCTTGTCCCCTCGTGCCATCAGTATCAACCTTGACGCAGCGTGAGAGTCAAGCCCCCTCGCATTGATTTCTGCCCCTGTATGCCGTAGCATTGGGTCACGCTTTCGGGATACGGGTATGACCTTCACATCACCGGAGTTCGTGCTTTTCTTCGCCGCCTTCGTGCCGATCTACTTCGCCACTGCCTACCGCTTCCGCTGGATTGTGCTGCTGATCGCCAGCTACTTTTTCTACGCTTACGGCAGCGGCATCTACGTGGTGCTGATCGTGTTCTCGACGCTGGTCGATTACACCGCCGCCCGCGCGATGGGCGCTGCCGCCGACCCGCGCCGCCGTAAGCTGTTTCTCGCTGCCAGTCTTACTGTTAACCTCGGCACCTTGTTCATTTTCAAATACTTCAACTTCTTCAATCAGTCGTTCGCCACGCTCGCCAACAGCCTGAGCATGGACTATCCCATCGGCGCGCTGACGGTGCTGCTGCCGGTGGGCATCTCCTTCTATACCTTCCAGTCGATGGCGTACACCATGGACGTGTATCGCGGCGTGGTCGAGCCGGAGAAGCACCTCGGCATCATGGCGAGCTTCGTCGCCTTCTTCCCGCAGTTGGTCGCGGGTCCCATTGAGCGCGCCCAGCACATGCTGCCTCAGTTTCACCGCCGGGTGGATTTCGACGCCGAGCGCACGGTCGCCGGGCTGCGGCTGATTTTGTGGGGCGCGTTCAAGAAGATCGTGATCGCCGACCGGCTGGCGATCTACGTCAACACGGTTTACAACGCCGCCGGGAATTACAGCGGGCTGCCGCTGATCGCCGCGACCGTGTTTTTCGCGTTCGAGATTTACTGCGACTTTTCGGCGTACACCGACATCGCCATCGGCACGGCGAAAATCCTCGGCTTCGACCTGATGCAGAACTTCCGCCAGCCCTATTTCGCCCAGTCGATCCGCGAATTCTGGTGGCGCTGGCACATCTCGCTCTCGACGTGGTTCCGCGATTACCTGTACATCCCGCTGGGCGGCAGCCGGGTCCAGTTTTCGCGTCACCTGCTCAACCTGATGATCGTGTTCGTGGTCAGCGGCTTGTGGCACGGGGCAAGCTGGACTTTCGCGATCTGGGGCGGGCTGCACGGGCTGTACATCGTGGTCGAGACGATCCTGAGCCACCGGAAGATCAACTTTCACGCGCCCGCGCTGCTCAAAATCGGCGTGACCTTTCTGCTGGTGCTGTTCGCGTGGATTTTCTTCCGCGCCAACAGCTTTTCCGACGCGCTTTACGTGGTCGGGCATTTGTTCGCCTTCACCGGGCAAAGCCTGACCGATCCGTTCGCCGCCGGGCTGCTGGGCGCGCACGCCGAGTTCCTGCTCTCCTGCGGGCTGATCGGGCTGCTGATCGCCGCCGACTGGCTGAGCGCGCGCTACGGCTTCGAGGCGCTGCTGCGGGTCAGCCCGACGGCGCTGCGTTGGGCAGCCTATTACGCGGCGGGCGCGGCGGTGATCTTCTCCGGGCTGTACGGGGTCGGCGCGCAGCAGTTCATTTATTTCCGGTTCTAAAAGAGAAGTGCTGAGAATGTATTGGTGATGAAAATTCGGGCGGCGCTGCCTCGCCAGACGCTAAAGCATCTGGCTATGAATTCAAGCCTGCTGAAGCAGGCTGTGCTTCAGCCGCCTTAAGGCGGCTTGGGTCTGGTAACCGGATGGTTTGACCATCCGGCGGCGCAGCGCAGCGGTCACGGCGATTGTGATCGCTGAGCCGCAGGTCAAGCCGCGCACCAAGCGGCGTTTTCTGCTCAAGCTGGCGCTGTACACGCTGCCGTTTGCGATCCCGTTTCTGCTGCTGTGCGGATTCATGGTCTACACGGGCGAAGCCATGCCGCTGGAGTGGGTCGCGCGGATGCAGATGAGCGACCAGCCGATTCTGTACCGCCCGCGCTACGGCAACCGCGATCTGGAGTTCAAGACCCTCTCGGCAAATCTGCGCCAGCCGCAGATCATCACGGTGGGATCGTCGCGGGTCTTGCAGTTCCGGTCGCTGTTCTTCGATCAGCAGCCGAGCGCCTTCTACAATACCGGCGCTCCGGCGTGGACGCTAGATCAGGTGCGGCAGTTGCTACAGGGCTTGACCTTCGCGCCGCGCGTGCTGATCGTTGGGCTGGATCAGCCGTGGTTCAACGACGCTTACGTCCCCGACGTGCTGCCCGATCCGGTGAGCGACTTCACCCACCTGTTTCAGGTCAACCGCAGCTTTTTGCAGGACGTGCTGAACGGCGAGTCCTTCGACATCGCGCGCTATCTGGGGCGAGTCGAGCCGGGGCACGGCGGGCTGGCGCTCGGCTTGCGCGCCATCCGCGACGGACACGGCTTCCGCAACGACGGCAGCGAGCAGTACGGCGATTTTCTGGTCGCCCACTTTCTCTATCCGCAGAACGAGCGCCAGCGCCACCTCGACGAACTGCGCGACGGCACGGAGATGTACGTCTATGGCGATACCGTCTCGCAGACGCGGGTGCAGCAGCTTACCGACCTGCTTCAATGGTGTCAGGCGCGCGGCATCTTCGTGATCGGCTTTCTGCCCTCGTTCATGCCGACGCTGTATCAGCAGATGATCGCCGACGGCAATCACAGCTACGTCCAGAAGCTGGACGGCGTGCTCGCGCCGCTGTTCGCGCAGTACGGCGACGCCTTCTTCGACTTCTCGGACAGCGCCTCGCTGGGCGCGACCGACGACGATTTCTTCGACGGCTGGCACGCCTCCGAACTGATCAACCTGCGGCTGTACCAGCAGATGCTCAAGGCGCTGCCGGACGTGCTGGGGCAGTATTCCGATCCGGCGGTGCTGCAAGCCGACGATCAAGGCGCGACCGACACTTTCGACGTGTTCGGCAACCGAGTCTCTTAATCGGAAAGATTGGGCGTAGCCTGCTGCGTCCCTCCTATTGCGATCTTCGTCACTGCGCGTTATGATGGCTCATAACGGGTCTAAACGTATCGAAAGGAGCGGCTGCGATGACACTCAGATTTCATGAAATCGCCGAGGCGAATCACCGTATTCTCAATCCGTTTACCGAAGACAAGCTGATGCTGGTCGGCGACATCTGCCGCCTGAAACCGGAGATGCGCCAGCTTGATCTGTGCTGCGGCAAGGGCGAGATGCTCTGCCAGTGGGCGCGGCGCTGGGGAATCGAAGGCACCGGCGTGGACATCAGCAAGGTGTTTCTGGCGGCGGCGGCGCAGCGGGCGCAGGAGCTTGGCGTCAGCGACCGGATCACGCTGGTCGAAGCCGATGCCGGGAAATATGCCGCCGCCGCCAATACTTTTGACATCGTAAGCTGCATTGGCGCGACGTGGATCGGCAATGGGCTGGTCGGTACGCTGGAATTGATGAAGCGCTCGCTCAAGCCGGGGGGTCTGCTGCTGGTGGGCGAACCGTACTGGATCGAGCCGCCGCCGGAAGGCGCAGTACAAGTCCGCAACGAGGATTTCGCCTCGCTGCCCGGTACGCTCGACCGTATTGAGTCGGCAGACTGCGATCTGGTCGAGATGGTGCTGGCGGACGGAAACAGTTGGGATCGCTACGAGGCGGCACAGTGGTGGACGATCCGCGACTGGCTGCTGCAACATCCCGACGACCCGGACGTGGAAGCGCTGCGCGCTTTCAACGACAAGGGCAAGCGGGCTTATCTCGAATACGACCGGCGCTATCTCGGCTGGGGCGTGTTCGTCCTGCGGGAGCAGTAACCCATAAATCAAGGCTTTAGGGGCAGGTTTCAACCCTGCCCCTCCACAGTTGACTTCATTGAGCAGCGTGCGTACAATGACGGACATCAAAGGCGATGATGAGAGGCAAGTACGCGCCGGAACGACGGTACAGAGAGCGAGAGGTGGTGCGATCCTCGCCCGCACGCCGCCGCCGAATGGACTCTCGGAGCTGCAAGGGCAAGTGTCAACAAAGTTGACCATTGTTCGCGCCGGAAATTGCCACCGTTATCAGGGCAAGGCACAACTTCGGTTGTGCGTAACCAAGCGAAGTCGAGACCAACTCGGCTTAAGCGGGGTGGTATCGCGGGCATGACGCTCGTCCCCATACGGGACGGGCGTTTTTATTTACTGAGAACGGGCGAGGCGTGCCTCGCCCCTACGAGGGGTTGGCGACAAAGGAGAGATTATGGCAGTAAAAGGACGCATTTTGACAGGCGACCGCCCCACCGGGCGGATGCATCTGGGGCATTACGTGGGATCGCTGGCGAACCGGATTCGCCTGCAAGACCAGTACGAATGCTTTTTCATCGTCGCGGATTTGCACACGCTGACCACCAAGCCGGAGCGCGAAGCGATTGCCAGCATCGCCAACAACGTTCACGAGATGGTGCTGGATTACCTGAGCGTGGGCATCGACCCGGAGAAAAGCACCATCTTCCTGCAATCCGGCGTGTTCGAGACCTACGAACTCAACCTGATCTTCGAGATGATGATCAGCGTGGCGCGGCTGGAACGGGTGCCCAGCCTCAAGGATATGGCGACGGCGGCGCACCTCGACTCGATGCCGTTCGGCTTGCTCGGCTACCCGGTGCTGCAAGCCGCCGACATCCTGCTGCCGCGCGCGAACCTCGTCCCGGTGGGCAAGGACAACGAGTCGCACATCGAGGTCACACGCGAGATCGCCCGGCGCTTCAACTTCCTGTACGGCGAGGTGTTCCCCATCCCCGACGTGCTGATCGGCGACGTGCCCTCGCTGATCGGCACCGACGGTCAGGCGAAGATGAGCAAGTCGCTGGGCAACGCCATCTTCCTGAGCGACGACGAAAAGACGGTCAACGAGAAGGTGCGCGGCATGTTCACCGACCCCAACCGCATCCGCGCCGACATCCCCGGTCGCGTCGAAGGCAACCCGGTGTTCATCTATCACGACGCCTTCAACCCGGACGTGGACGAGGTGAATGATCTAAAGGAGCGCTACCTCAAGGGCACGGTCGGCGACGTGGAGGTCAAGAAGAAGCTGGCGAAGGCGATCAACACTTTCCTGGAGCCGATGCGCGAGCGCCGCGCCCAGTACCTCGCGCAGCCGGGGCTGGTCGAGGACATTCTGGTCGCGGGGACGGAGCGCGCGCGGGAAGAAGCCGCCAAGACGATGGCGCTGGTGCGCGAGGTGATGGGCATGTATCGTCTTCCCGAAAAGAGAAGGACTGAGGTTTGAGGACTGAGGACTGAGGGAAAACCGGACGAGTCATCAAAAAGGGCGGGTTCATGATGGAGATTCGGTTCGACGGGAAACGCGCGTTAGTGACGGGCGCGGGCAAAGGGATCGGGCGGGAGATCGCCGGGCTGCTGGCAAGCTGTGGCGCTCAGGTGGTTGCAGTGAGCCGCACGCAGGCGGATTTGGACAGCCTGCGCGCCGAAATCGGCTGCGAGACCCTCACGGAGGATTTAGCCGACGCGCATCAGGCGCGGCGCGCCGCCGAGCAAGCCGGGTCAATCGACCTGCTGGTGAACAACGCCGGAATCTCCATCTTGCAGCCCTTTCTGGAGACCACGCTCGACGCCTTCGATCAGGTGATGGCGGTCAACGTGCGCGCGGTGCTGGTGATCACGCAGGTGATCGCCCGCCGCATGATCGCTGAGGGGCGAAGCGGCGCAGTAGTCAACCTGTCGAGCCAGTCGTCGATGCGCGCGGTGCAGGATCACACCGCCTACTGCGCCTCGAAGGGCGCGCTCGATCAACTGACGCGGATGATGGCACTGGAACTCGGTCCGCACGGGATTCGGGTCAACTCGGTCAACCCGACGGTCACGCTCACGCCGATGGGCGAGATGGCATGGGGCGATCCGGCAAAAAGCGCGCCGATGTTGGCGCGCAATCCGCTCGGTCGCTTCGCCAAGCCGCTGGACGTGGCGCAGGCGGTCGCGTACCTGCTCAGCGATCAGGCTGCCATGATTCACGGCGCGGTGCTGCCGATTGACGGCGGCTTTTTGGTGACCTAGCGCCCGGCTTTCTTCAAATCGCCAGCAAGCAGGAGTGACGGAAAAGAAGTACAGAGTACCGAGCGCTGAGTAAACGATAAAAGCTCAAAGACACAAAGGGGCGCGGAGCCTGTTTGTTGTCGTCTTGCACCTCATTTGCGTGATAGCGCACACTGTTATGCGGCGTGATTTTATGCGGATAATGAATTGGTTGAGCGCTGCACCTCAACTCACGCCACGACCAACTCGTCTCGCGCAGATAATCGAATGAGAGCATCATGTCGGCGACGCCGCAGGTTGAAACGGACCCCTCTTTGCGTTTCTATTTCTCCGATGAGTTACAGAGCAAAACCCTGAATGTCCTCGATACGCTGGAACAGGCGCCAGACTGCACCCGGTATCGCGGCGCCCTCGCCGACCTGATCATGGAACTCACCAACAGCGGCATGGATTACTACTTCATGCGACCGCTCAAGCTGGCGCAGGTGGGCTTCGTGATCGAGCAGTCCGCCGTCGTCGGCATGTCCGGCGCGACCCGACTGCTGGCGGGCGTGATCCACAACATCATCGGGCGCATGAATCAAGAGCAACTGCTGTTCGTGTGCAGCTACATCCGCGACCTAATGGAGTGATCCAAACGCAGGACTGAGTCAGCCTAAAGCGGCGCTGCCCGACCGCGCGTTTTTCCGATCCAGAGCGTTATGCTATGCTGGTGACTCCGATGTTGACCCGCCTTGATACAGGGAGAACGTAACAATGGCTGACTTAATGGTTCGCGTCACCGCGCCTAATTACGAGACTTGGCTGCAGGCGTTTGGCTCCGTCACCGGCGCGCTGCGGGAGCATGGCATTAGCGACTGGACGATCTACCGCGATTCGTGGAACTCGCACATCATGATGGTGCATTTCGTCGCCGACGACTTGGATCAAGCGCTGGCGTTTTTCCAGTCGGACGCCTTCCGGCAGGCGGACGCGGCGTCCGGCGCGACCGCGCGCGACTTCTACATCGCTAGCAAGCAGTAACCTCACCTCGGCAACCTTCGGTTGCTTTCCCCTCTCCGTTGGGCGAGGGGAGAAAAGATTCAACCCTGCGGTGGGCGCAGTTCGTTCACCTTCGCTTCGGCGGGCTCGATCACCTTTTCCGTGAGTTCGGCAATTAGCTGCTCCTGCGATTCGTATTCGTGGATCGGCAGCACAGCAGCAATAGCGCTGCCAATGTTCAAACATGGCGTATTCGCGCTGATCTTTGAGGATAAGCGGCTGAACGGCAACTGAAGGCAGATTAGGAACAATTACGGAGAGTTCCTGCGGGATGCTCTTGGCGTCGGTGATGTCCGCGATCACGAAGCGCGCCATGTGCGCCAACAGTGGCCACCGTTTCCGTGAGATCACGGCTGGCCGGCTTCTCGAAATCGAACAGGATCGGGATGTAGTCGCGCTGCCGGAGTTCCTCGCGGATCGCTTCGAGAACGGCTTTACGCTCGTCGGTGAAGCGTCCGAGGATCAGCACCGCTTTCTTGCCGATGGTGTCGATCACGTCGCGCAGCTTTTCATTGTGGAGCAGTAGATAAATAAATTGAGCAATTTCGAGGTTATCAACGGTGATGATGGGTTCATTGTAATCTGTGATAATGAGATTTGATTGATTAGCTCCTTCGAGATTTAGCTTCCAAGCGGAAATTCCGAAGAATGTGACAATTCGAGAGATCGGCATCCTTTGTAAGTTGAGTTCCAACCAACTGAGCGCTGTTAAGATATGCACCGGATAGATTGGCGCGCTGAGAAGTTTGCTTCAAACAAGCCCCGCGTCTGCGCAAAGAGTCGCCCCAGTCAAGATTTGCACCGTCTTAGGTCTGCGTCAGAAGAGATTTGCTTCACTCAGATTGGCGCCACTAATGAGCAGGTCTGCTCTCATAAGTTTTGCGCCATTAGATGAGGTCTAGATACTCGCCGAGGTTAGCTCTTCTGAGAGTCGCCGTCCGATAATTCTGCGTCTGCTAACGAGAACAGCTTTAAATAGGTCTGCTCCCCTAAGATTTGCTCTAGTAAGATTTGCTTCACTGAGATTCACTTCGGTGAGATTTGCGCCACTGAGGTCAACACCTACGTCCTCATTCTGCTTCGCCATTTGTTCCACACCTCTACGCCTTGCTTCAAAATGGCGAGTTGTTCCTCATTTGCCATAGCGATAACCTCAATGAGCTTATAAATTCGTAGTTACGCCTATCATAAAACGAATCTTGACTCGTCGCCGCCGATGCTCGTATATTCTTGCGCGAACTGTTCCGGCAGAGCTTTGAGTGCAGTACAATAGATGAATCGAGAGCTTAGCGAAAAGAGCGATCTTGTGCTGACGAATGAACTCATGCGTGAACTCCACCAACTGAGCCACTGCGGAGAAACTGCGCGTCGTCCAGATGCTCGTCAACGAGTTGGCGGTGGCTGAGGACGTTTTCGCTGTTGCTCCGCAGTACGAAGTCTGGTCGCCTTATGACTCCGCCGATGCCGCTGCCGCTTTGATGGATTTGCTCAAAGAACACCAGCAATCAGATCGTGGCTGATGCACAGCGATTCTCGTATGCAGCGGTTCGGAACGCGCGCGGTGAGCTGTTTGCGCGTCCCATGCTCACCGCGACTCTCATAAATCGCAATCGTTCAGTTGAGGCAATGGGGCTACTGGATACGGGCGCAGACGTCAGCGTATTGCCTTATCGCATTGGACTCGAACTCGGAGCAGATTGGGAGGAGCAACGCCAGATTCCCAGTTTGGCTGGTAATTTGGCAAATTACGAAGCACGCGGCATTGTCCTCATTGTCACCGTTGGGCAATTCATGCCGATCCCGCTCGCTTTTGCATGGACACGTGACGAAAATGTGCCTCTGATCTTGGGTCAGATGAATTTCTTTGCGGAATTTGACGTGTGTTTCTTCCGCTCGCAATTAGTATTTGAGATTCGCCCCAAATCTGACAGTGAACCTATGTCTTGACTCCCCGCCCCTCAACCTCGTATACTTACGCCTATGAACACAAACCGCGCTTTCACGATGTCGATGCGAATGCCACGTCAGGACAGACGGCGGTTATTTGCGCGCGCGTGAGGCGCGAACGTTCAGTCGAGCGAACACCGAACCGTCTGTCCTGATGTGGCAGACGGTTTTTTGTTTTGGCTGAGAGCGGTCAGCAATCAGCGGTCAGCTAGAACAAACTGCGGCATACGAGATACACTTTGTCTTTATCTTTAAGCTGATCGCTGAAAGCTGTACGAGGAGAACATGCCCGATTCCAACCCCATTCACGTATCCGTCGCGTGGCCCTACGCCAACGGCGACTTGCACGTCGGTCATCTGGCGGGCGCGTACCTGCCCGCCGACATCTTCGCGCGCTACCACCGCCTGAAAGGAAATCGGGTGTTGATGGTCTCCGGCTCGGACAGTCACGGCACGCCGATCTCGGTGGAGGCGGACAAGCGCGGCGTGACCGCCCGCTCGATCTTCGAGCATTATCACGAGCGCTTCCTGCTCACCCAGCAGAAGATCGGCATCAGCTACGACCTGTTCACCCACACCGACACCGAGAATCATTCGCAAATCGCGCAGGACATCTTTCGACTGCTGCTGGAACGCGGGCATCTGTACAAGGAGAAGCAGGAACTCCTGTACAGCGAGATTGAGAAGCGGTTTTTGCCGGATCGCTACGTCGAGGGCGAGTGTTACATCTGCCACTATCCCGAAGCGCGCGGTGATCAATGCGATAACTGCGGCAATCTGCTGGACGCGACCAAGCTGATCCACCCGCACAGCAAGAATCACCCGGAAGAAACACTGATCATCCGCGAGACTGAACACTACTTCCTCGACCTCGCCAAGTTCAGCGACGCGCTGCTCGACTACCTGAAGGATCACGAAACTCACTGGCGACCCAATGTGGTGCGCTTCAGCCAGAACTTCATCAACGAGGGACTGCGCGGTCGCCCGATCACGCGGGACATCGACTGGGGCATCCCGGTGCCGCTGGAAGGCTGGGACAACAAGAAGCTGTACGTGTGGTTCGAGGCGGTGATGGGCTATCTGACCGCCAGCGTCGAGTGGGCGAAAAACATCGGCGAGCCGGAGCGCTGGAAAGACTGGTGGTACAACCCGGAAGCCAAGATTTACAACTTCATCGGCAAGGACAACATCCCCTTCCACACCATCATCTGGCCCGCCGAACTGCTGGGCATCGACGGCATCTACAACGCTGATCAGCCTGACCAACATATTGACCTGCCCTACGACGTGCCCGCCAACGAGTTCATGAACATCGAGGGCAAGCAGTTCTCGAAAAGCCGCAACTGGGCGATCTGGCTGCCGGACATCCTCGAACGCTATCAGCCCGACGCGATCCGCTACTACGTGGCGGCGACCTTTCCCGAAACCCACGACTCGGATTTCGCGTGGGACGGCTTCCTCAACCGGGTGAACGGCGAGCTGCTGGCGGCTTGGGGCAATCTGGTCAACCGGATGCTCAGCTTCGCCTACAAGCGCTTCGACGGGGTGGTGCCGGAGTACAGCGCGCTCACGCCGGAGGACGAACAGATCATCAATCGAGTCGAACTGGGCTTCGGCGAAATCGGCGGGCTGGTCGAGCAGGTACGGCTGCGCGAGGCGCTGCAAACCGCGATGGGCTTGGCGCGCGAAGCCAACGCCTATCTGGACTCGCGCAAGCCGTGGATCACCATCAAGCAGGATCGGGACGACGCGGCGCGCTCGGTCTACACCATCCTGCGCGTGATCGACAACCTGAACACGCTGCTGGCGCCCTTCCTGCCGTTTTCGGCGCAGAAGGTGCATGAATATCTCGGCTACGACGGGCAGGTGTTTGGCGATCTGACTATCGAGGAATTTACCGAGACCGAGCGCACCCATCGCGCGCTGGTCTACGACGGATCGCGGGCGATTGGGCGCTGGGAGAAAAGCGCCCTCAAGCCGGGGCAGGCGCTGCGGGAGCCGCAGGCGCTCTACGTCAAGCTCGACCCGGAGATCGTCGATCAGGAGCGGGCGTATCTCGGCGCGCCGCGCGACGAACACGCGATTGAGGCGTAGAAATGCCCCCTCACCCCGGCTGACCGAAGGTCAGCCTCCCTCTCCCACGCAAGCGGGGAGAGGGGAGAACTAAAAGCGCCGCTATCAGGCACGATCATGTCTCATTGGGGCGAAAATCTGACTGACTTAACGCTATAAACGGTGAAATATCTTTTCGGCTAATCACGATATAAACACCCCTTGTGTCTAAAACTATATTTCCCACGCGATACTGCCCGTCTTTTGACGCGCCGTAAACGTGATAGCCACATCTTTGTAGCTCTTGGATTTCCCGATCAATCTCTAAAGCAATCCTTGGAAAAATGAAGTTTTCCTCGACATCTAAGTCCTCTGATGTTTGAAGTAGGTCTCTAATAATCTCTGCTTCTGTCTCGTCAGAAGGTTGATCGTAATCGGAAATGAGGAGGTGAGCATTTGAAAACAGATCGATATACTGCTTCCCACTATGAATCCTGTCTAGGTTTACAGCGACCATTGGAGGAACGCCTGTACCCGGATGTTTCTTTTGATATTCCTGCATACCACGAAGTATGCGCCGAAGTTCATCTATACTCGAAGGAGTCGTTAGTTGCGTTAGAAGGAAACAGCCGGACGTGGCAAATTCTATAGGGGCAAACAGATTATCTTCTGGGCGCAGTAATTCTTCCCGATATACCTGCTTTAGAGCGTCCATTATGTTCTGTGAGGATACAAGCTCTTTTAGCTTCTGTAGAGTATTTACTCCAAAAATCCATAACGTTTGATAGATATTGCTCAAATCCTCGCCATCTATCTCTGTCCTTTCAAATTGGTCAAGCGTTCGAAAAGAAGTAATTACTCGCTTGAAAGAACTCATCGGCAGGAGAAGTTGACAAGATTTCAGGCAATCCAATTCCCCTTACTCAATTCCTGATAATATTCAGTGACGAACGCGCTCTCAATCTTATAGAGGTAAGATGGCATTTACGTTGATGATAAATGAGTGAATACTTTGAACCTTGACATTTACGTTGTGCCACACCGGGAGAATTTTTTTTCCAAATACTGTTTCTAGAGGAAAACCCATTAGCGTTCCCATTATCACATGGCGAAAGAAATGCACTACGAACGAATGTTATATGAAAGTTATTATAATAATCCTGAAAATCCTACGATTGTAACTATAATTGGAGGATGTGAGATACGCACCGAAAATGACGCTTTCCAAGCAACCATCGTTGGGACTGAAGACACTTCAAAATCCAATTCACGAAAACTTAAATGGCAATTCTTTACTCTGGATAATCAAATAGCCGATATTGAAGGGGAATGCTATTTGATTGGAATTGACAGGATTAGACGCAAGGAATAAAGTAATAGTTCCCCTCTCCCCTCTTGCGCGGGAGAGGGGGCGGGGGTGAGGGGCTACCCCGTCAACTCCATCTCTAGAAAGCAGATGTAGCGCTTCAGGTTCTCCGACAGTTCGAGGTACGGCTCGATGTCGTGGAAGCCGAAGGAGCGATACAGCGTTTGCGCGCCTTCCATGAAGCGCAGGGTATCCAGCCGCACGGTCGCGTAGCCAAAGTCGCGGGCTTGATCGAGCGCCGCCGCGACCAGCGCTCGCCCGACGCCCGCGCCGCGACAGGTCGGTCGCACGAACAGCGTTCGCAGTTCGGCGGCGGTCGGACTCAGCCGCGCGAGCGCGATGCAGCCGCAGACCGCCCCGTCATTCCGCGCGATCAGCAGGCAGCCGTCCGGAGGAACGTGTTCGCCGGGGAACTTCTTGCGCAGGTCGTCGTAGGCGTGTTCGGAGGTGAACTCGGCGAGGGCGAGGTCAGGGTAGCGCTGGCGAATCTCCGCCGTCATCCAGTCCACGTACTCCTGCGACAGGATGATCACCTGTTCAAGCGCTTCTCCGGCTTGAGCGGAAATGATTTCAACCATGTGAAAACCTTCGGCTGAGGTGAGCGATAATTTATTGTAAATAATCAGCCCGGCGCTGTCATTGACTTTGGAGTTGAATCGCGGCGCCGGATCAGCCTGCCGCGCCGCTCACGGTGAGGGTGAAATCGCCTTCGGTCGCGCCGATGCTCTGCCCGTAGCGCGAGACGACCATCAGGTAGGTGCCGCTGTGGGGCAAGCGCGCGCCGCTGATGGTCGAGTTGGTGGTGGTGGCGTCGGCATCGTCGTCGTAGGCGATCAGGTTGCCGTTGGAATCCAGCAGCGCCAGCACGGTATCCAGATTGCCGGAGGTGTGCTGAACCGACGCGGCGACGGTATCGCCAAAATGACCGTCGAACCGATAGCTGAAATCGACTTGACCGTCGCCGATGCGCCCCTGCGCCGCGCCGTCGGGCGGGAGCGATTGGGCGTTCGCCAGCAGATCGGCGGTGGGGATGCTCAGGCGGTCATTCACGCCGACCATGCCGCTGCGCGCGTTGATCGCGCCCGCGCCGCTGGCATTGACGACGAACCCGCCGACGAAGGTCTGATTGGGCTGCGCGGTTCCGCTGAGCGCCGGGAAGCGCTGCCCGCCCAGTGTCACCGCCAGCGTGAAGGGCACGCTGGGCGCGCAGCCATCCACGTAATGCACCAGAAGCTCGTAGCTGCCGGGCGATCCGCTGGTCCAGCTTGCGGTCTGGGTCTGATCGTGCGGCGCGAAGCTGGCGCAGTCGATGGGGTCGGTGTCTCCGGCGAACGCGCCGCCGTCCCCGGTTTGCGGATTCTGCCGGTGGAGGGTCTGACCGAGCGGATCGCGGATTTCGAGGCTGAGCCGCGCGCCCGCCTGCCACGTAAGCGTGAACTGCACGCCCGCCATCGCTTCGGTGGTCAAGGTGAGGGTGAACGCCCCCTGCCCGGCATTGGGGGTCGCATCGGGCAGCACCAGCGCGTAATAGACGCCGGGCGGCAGCAGTTGGCGGAACCCGCCCTGCTCCCCCTGAGCGATGCGCGCGACCGCGTCCAGTTGATTGCCTGCCGCGTCAATCAGCGCCAGCGAGAGCGGCAGCGTTCCCATGTTTTGCAGAGACAAGCCCTGCGTGCCGGGCTGGTCGCTCTCGAAGCGGTACATCTGCATCAGGTGATCGGCGTCAATCAAGCCGCTGACAGGCTGCCCCGCCGCAAGCTGATCCTGAGCCTGCGCGGGCGCAAAGCCGAAGATCAGCAGCAGCGCGGCAAGCCAGCGACTCACGGTTGAGTTACCGACAGGTGATAGGCGCCGCCCTGCACAAAGGCGCTCACACGGATGGTGTAAACGCCGGTGGTCGGCAGGGTGATGTCGATGCGCGCGTTGCGGTTGGTCGATCCGTCGATGTCGTCGTTTTCGGCGATCAAGAGTTGGTCGGGGGCGTACAGATACAGCAGCGGATCGAGGTCAGGATCGACCGCGTCCACCTCGACGATCACGTGCTGGTTGGCTTCGCCGCTAAAGTTCCAGCCGTCGTCGCGGAAGGTATCGACCGACTGGCTGACGGTCTGCCCCACCTCGATGCTGCCGCGTTTCTGAAGATCGGCAGGCACGGTGGGCGGCGGAGCAGGAGTTGCGGTGGCGACGGTCTGGGCGAACTGAATCACCGGGACGGTCACTTCGATTTCACTCACGATCTGGGTGAAGTTGGGCAGCCCGACGGTGAAGGCGAACAGACACGCGCCGCAGCTCAGCACCACCAGCAGACCGACCAGCGCGAGGAAAATCGTGCCGCCGCCGCGCCCAGAGGCACGCTGGATCGGCTCCTCGTAGAAGACTTCGTCGGCGAATTCCGCGCCGGACTGCAAGCGGTTGAGCATCTGGCGGGCGCGCTCGTCGTTGGGGCGCAGGCTCAGCGTCCGCTTGAGCGCGCGCCGCTGCTGCTCCGGGTTGTCGAGGGCGTTCGCCAGCAGCCACCACGCATCGGCGTTGCTGGGATCGGTGCGCACGATAGGCACCAACAGCCGCGCGGCTTCCTCGCGGCTGCCATCGCGGATCAGCCGATACGCCTGCTGCAACACTTCGCTGGACATGCCGTTCCCCTTCCCGACGAACCTACTTCGCACTCTTCAGTATACGTGATTCCGCACGCTGCTAAAACGACCGTTCGCCAGCCGTCGGGTGAAAAACGTGTTTCAAATCCGAATATCGACTGAATTCAGCGCGGATTAAGTCGTCCGCGCCGGATACGACTATATAGTTAAATAAAGTTCGGTGAACAGAACTAGTGGACGAACGGATGCTCTCCCCCGTCGAACAACTCCCGCCCTCAGGATGGTCTTATGCCATATATATTTCACTGGCATGATCCCGCCCATTCGATCATCCGCATCGAGATCACAGGCGAGGTCATGTGGGAACAGTGGCATTCGGTCTTGGATGATGTTGTCCGGGAAATAAGCCAGCACCCGGATACCCGGTTCGACATCATCCTCGACGATCACGTCGGGATGCCCGACGGGAATCCGATTGCGAACCTGATCGCCACCGCCGACAGGCTCGCAACGCTGGCGAATCTGGAACTCATGGTCACGGTCAGCCCGCATAACACCTCGAAATTCGTCAAGACCATCATCGAAACCATCGGGCGCGCCTATCGAATCCGCCGGGACTACTACGGCGGATTCGTCAGCACTCTCGACGAAGCGCTCGCCATCATCGCGCAAGACCGCGCCAACCGCATTGTCCCCAAACCTTAGCCCGTTCGATCTCGCCGCAGGGATTGACCATAATCCCAGTTATGGTCATGATTGTGGGGTAGCTCGGTCTGATGCTTGGAGACAAGGTGACTCCGATTGATTCCCAAAACGGGCACCCGCTTGAGCGCCTGCTGCTGATTCTGCTGCTGCTGGTTTACGCGGTGATCGGCGGGTTGTACGCGATCCGCACCCCGGACTGGCAGGCTCCCGACGAACCCGCACATTACAACTACGTCGCGCAGGTGGCGACTAACGGCTGCTGCCCGGTGCTGGAAGTGGGCGACTGGAACAGCGCTTATCTGGATAGGCTGAAGGCGGCGCATTTCCGCCCGGATTTGCTGGGCGATCTGGCGACCATCCAGTACGAGGATCACCAGCCGCCGTTGTATTACCTGCTGGCGTCGGTGATTTTCCGGCTCACCAGCGGGAGCGTGCTGGCGCTGCGGCTGTTCTCGGTGCTGCTGGGCGCGGGGGTGGTCGCGGGCGCATACGCGGTCGGCAAAGCGCTGCTGCCCGATCAGCCGCAGATCGCGCTGGGGGCAGCGGCGCTGGTGGCTTTCGTCCCGCAGCACCTCGCCATGCTCGCCGCCGTCGAGAACGACAGCCTCGCCGAACTGGTGGTCGCGGTCACGCTCTGGCTGACGGTGATTTACCTGAAAACCGAGCGGATCAAGACGTGGCAGTTGGGGCTGCTGGTCGGCGTGGGGCTGCTGACCAAAGTCAGCACGCTGTTCTTGATCGGGCTGGTGCCGCTGGCGATCCTGATCAAATGGTGGATTGGACGAGATAGGGCGCGCCCATTGGACGTAGGGGCGCAGCGCGCTGCGCCCCTACGCGGCGAGAATAGTCGGTTGACCGCACTCCTGCGCGAACTGGTTCTGTTCGCAGTTCCGGCGCTGATACTCGGCGGCATCTGGTGGGCGCGCGAGATCAGCGTGTACGGCTTCCCCGACCTGTTCGGCTTGGGGCGGCATAATCTGGTGGTCGCCGATCAGCCGCGCACCGCCGAGCTGATCGGGCAGATCGGCATGGGCGCGTATCTGCGGCAGGCGGTCAGCGAGACGTTCGACAGCTTCTGGGGGCAGTTCGGCTGGATGGCGCTGCCGCTTCAGCCGGGCGTGTACGCCGCGCTGCTGATCGGGCTGATCGCGGCGGCGGCGGGCTGGATGGTCGGCATCGCGCGCCCGCTGGTGACGGCGAACGGAGCGGCACAGCGAGCGGCGTGGGCGATGCTCGACCTGACGGCGCTGCTGGCGCTGGCGCAGTTCGTTTACTACAATCTCGAATTCTTGCAGCTTCAAGGACGCTATCTGTATCCGGGCTTGATCCCGTTCGGGCTGATTGTGGCGCTGGGCTTCGACGGCTGGCGGCGGCTCCTGTTCGGGCAGGTTGGGCGAGGCGTGCCTCGCCCCTACAGCATGTGGTTCGCACCTGCCGTTATCGCGCTGCTGATCCCGCTGAACCTGTACATCGTCTGGCGGGTGCTGCCGGGATTAGCGCCGTGAGCAAGGAGGCAAGCGTATGGTTCAGCGCGTCTCGCTGGAGATGATGACGCCGGTCGGCGTGCGGGTCGATCACCTGCTGACGGTGCAGGATCAGCCAGAACAACTGCTGATTCTGCTGCCGGGGCGCGGCTACACCTGCGATTTCCCGGTGCTGTATTACCTCCGCAACGCCGCCGCCGACATGGGCTACGACGTGCTGAGCGTGCGCTACAGCTTTCAGGTCGCGCCGCAGGTGGAGTCTCAGGTGACGATGCAGCAGCTTGCCACCGAGGTCGATCAAGCCATCCACGAGACCCTGAAGCGCGGCTATCGGCGGGTGTGCATCGTCGGCAAGTCGCTGGGGACGCCGCTGGCGGCGCTGCACGCCGATCAAGCCGAGCGGCTGATCCTGCTCACGCCGATTGGCACGGCGGCGCAGGAAGTCGGCAATAAGCCGACGCTGGCGATCATCGGCACGGCGGATCAGGTCTATCACCCGGACGTGACCCGCTCGACCGGAGCCAACGTCCGCTGGATGGTGCTGGAAGGGCTGGATCACGGGCTGGAAGTGCGCGGCGATTGGTCGGACTCGCTGGACGCGCTGCGGCAGATCACGCAGGCGTGCGTGGAGTTTATCGAATGACGGATTTGCTGATCGGCACCTCCAACCCCGGCAAGCTGCGCGAGTACGCGGCGCTGCTGGTGGAACTCCCGGCGCGGCTGCTCAGCCTGCGCGACGTAGGGCTGGAGCTCGCTGGACATCGAGGAGCCATTCGAGACTTTCGAGGAGAACGCTGCGCACAAGGCGAGCGCCTACGCCCACGTCAGCGGCTTGATCACGCTGGCGGACGATACCGGGCTGGTGGTGGACGCGCTGGGCGGGCGACCGGGCGTGTACTCGGCGCGCTACGGCGGTCCCACCGACCGCGACCGCTACCTGAAGCTGCTGGGCGAACTCGAAAATGTGCCCGACGCTCAGCGGACGGCGCGGTTCGTGTGCGTGTGCGCCGCCGCCGATCCCGGCAGCGATATAGTCGAGCAGGCGCGGGGCACGGTCGAGGGGCAGATCGCGCGGGCGCCGGGCGAAGGCACGCAGGGCTTCGGCTACGACGCGGTGTTCGTGCCGCAGGGCTACGACGTGGTGCTGAGCGCGATCCCGATGGAGACGAAGAACCGGATCAGCCACCGGGGGAACGCGGCGCGCGCGCTCATTCCGGCGCTGCGCCGGATGCTGACGCGCTAGTCACGCCTCGCTGGTGGAAACCGGCGGGAGCATATTGGCGCGCTTGAGCAGAAACAGCACCTCGACCGTCCCATTGGGGCGATGCTGGTCGCCGTAGCGGGTGGTCATGCCGCCGTCCAGCCGCTGAGTGCGCTCGATCTTGTTCAGCGAGCGGCGGAACAAATCCACGTCGCTGGTGAGCAGCCCGGCGTAGGCGATGGCAGCCAGATCGCCGGGATCAACCGCATCTCGATCCAGCGCATCGGCGAGGCGGTCGCGGCAGCCCACCGCGATCTCGCAGTCGAAAGCATCCACCGAGCCGTTAAACACCGGCAGCGCCATCCAGTGAGCATGAACGCCCTCGTTGAACTGCTTTTCCTCACGCTGCCACGATCCGCGCAGGAAGTCGAGCGCCTGCTCATAGTTCACGTCCTCGGTGCGCCCCAGCTCTTTGAGCTTGCAGCTTACGGCTGAGGTCAGCCAGACTTGATTGTCGTGATTGCCGGGCATCATCCACGACGGCGGGTTATGGGCGGCGATCTCGTCCGGCTCGTCCCAGCAGCCTTCGGGATGCTGCACGCGCTTGAGGAATGCCGCCGTCCGGTCGAGCGAGTTCTGCCCCGCCGGACTCAGCCAGATCAACCACTGCAAGCCGATCCACGTCTGTGAGATCGAAGATACGGCGTCGGGCATGTCGAGGTCGATGCCTGACCAACTGCCGTCGGCGCGCTGGTGAGGGATGATCGCCCGGAGGGCTTGGTCGGCGTCGATGCGCCCGACGGCGTAACGCGCCAGCGCGATCTGCGCGGGCGTCCCGGAGGATTCAACAAACGTTACGGCTTGATCCACGTTCATCTCGCCTCCTATTTATTACGGTCTCGTTAGAAATTTTGTTCGTGAATTATACCGAAAAAGGGGCGACGAGTTAAAGAGGGCGAACCTCACCCCGGCGATCTACGGTCGCCTGCCCTTCTGCCGTGAAGATCGCGTGTAGGGGCGGGTCTGAGACCCGCCCCTACGAGGACAATATACAAATGAGGCAGGCTCACCGCAGGAAAAACGGAGACGCGGGCGTGCCGTGCCCCTACGGATGACGATGTGGATACAAACGCGCGGCGTTATTCGCCCGTCTTAAGCAGGCGGGCGCGGATGTCCTTGATGATGGTACGAATCTGCGGGTCGTGCTGGATGTCCTCGGCGATCTTGTTGCAGCTATGCAGCACGGTGCTGTGGGTGCGCCCGCCGAAGGCGTCGCCGATCTGCGGGAGCGAGGCGGACGTGATCTCGCGCGCGAGATACATGGCGATCTGCCGCGCCTGATTGATGGCTCCGGTGCGGCGCTTGCCGACCAAATCCTCGACGGTCAGCCCATGATGGCGGGCGGTCAGGTCGAGCACCTGCGCCAGCGTGACGTGTTCGCGCGGGCGGCGGTAGCCTTCGAGGATGTCCTCGGTGACTCCGGCGGTGAGCGGCTGGCGGGTCAACTGCGCGGTGGCGACCACCTGATTGAAGATACCTTCCAGTTCGCGGACGTTGAGCTTGGCGCGCCCGGCGATCATCTCTGCGACGTAGCGCGGGAGCAGCAGATTGCGCTCGCACGCCCAGTTTTCGAGGATCGCCATGCGGGTCTCGAAGCTCGGCGGCTGAACGTCCATCAGCAAGCCGCCCTCGAAGCGCGAGCGCAGGCGGGCTTCCAGCGTCTCCAATTCGCGCGGCGGGCGATCCGACGCCAGCACGATCTGCTTGTTGAAGGTGTAAAGCGTATTAAAGGTGTGGAAAAATTCTTCCTGCGTGCTCTCTTTGCCAGAAATAAACTGGATGTCGTCCACCAGCAGCACGTCCACCGAGCGGTACTTGTCGCGGAACATCGCCTGCGTGCGCTGGCGGATCGAATCGACCAGATCATTGGTGAAGGCTTCGGACGGGATGTAAACCACGCGCAGGTTGCGGGCTTGGCAGGCGTGGGCAATCGCCTGTATCAAGTGGGTTTTGCCCAGACCGACGCCCCCGTAAATAAAAAAGGGATTGTAGGCGCTTGCCGGACGCTCCACGATGGACTGCGCGGCGGCGAAGATGGTGGCGTTTTCCCCCGGCGACGAACCGATCAAAGGTGAAACGCGGGTTGAGTTCGGACTCCGGCAGATCGGGGCGATGCGGGCGGGCGACCTGCTCGTGCAGCGGCGCGACCGGATTATTGCGATCTTGCTGCGCCAGCAGCCGGAACAGCGGCATATCGTCGTCGCTGTCGCCGACCGCTTCGGCGGCTGCCGGTTTGTTCACTTCAAAGCGAAGCTCGACACTGCTTCCATACACATCACCCAGCACCCGGCGCACGTTGCGGTACAGCCGGTGCTGTAACATCTCGCGGGCGTAGCTGTTGCGCACGCCTATGACAAAAACGCCGTCTTCCACGCCCAGCAGCACCGCGCCGCGCAGCCACGTATCGAAGCTGGCGCGGTCAAGCTGCATTTCTAGCTGGTGGAAAGCGGCACTCCATGCATCATCAGGATTCACGTAAATCTATCCGTTGTGTGTAATTGAGCCGACGCTCAATCCGCCGTAAAAAGAGAAAGCGAAACCGACTCGGCTGTCTACGCCGATTTTGACACGTTAATCGTTTGAATAAACCTGATTTGGTGCCCGCCTAGCAGGATTAGGGCGGCGGGTCAAGCGTGTGAGCCTCTGCCCACGTTGACTACCAGTATACTGGATCGCGGACTGCCTCACAACCGATCAACCTTAAAAACCGGGAAATTTTAAGGTTGGGATAAATAGCTGAATTGGAGGCGCGACTTTGGGAAAAGAGCCGGGGGCGAGTCATCCCAAAGCTAAGCGAATATCTGTGATATAGGCGGCTGCCCGCGGCTCAACTTTGGATATATGACCGAATCGCGGCTATTGCGCGACTACATTGTGAAAATGAGAATCTTTTAACATTGGGATAAGTTCTACCAGCGAAGGTATTTAAGCGATGTTTAAGGACTGGGGATATGGCTCTGCTATACGATTTTTATGTTTATGACGAAAAATGTTAAAAGAGTGTAGACTTTACACGGATTTCTGTGTAGAATTCATATAAGTTAAGTTCAACCTTTCAATCGGGCGTAGGTAGGTAGAGCGATGCCAGAATCTCACGACCATACAACATACTACCAAGATGAAGCAGAGGATTACATGGACGAGACCAGCGTGGAGAGAACAGGCAAGCCGGACGTGATCAAGGTGTCAGCCAAATCGCGCTCCACCGCGGTTGCGGGGGCGATTGCTGCGGTGATGCGGGAGCATCACTACGCGGAAGTTCAGGCAATCGGGGCAGGTGCGGTCAATCAGGCGGTCAAGGCGCTGGCGATTGCCCGAGGCTATCTCGAAGGCGATCAAATCGCCATTGTCTGCACGCCCTACTTCACCGAAGTGGACATTGAGGGACAGGAGCGCACGGCGGTGCGTTTCGTGGTGGAACCCCGACCTGTCGCAGCATAATGCGAGTTGACCTTCATCTCCATACCAATGCGTCCGACGGGCAGTACAGCCCAACGGAGTTAGTTGAACTGGCTCGGAAATTCGACGTGATCGCCATCACCGATCACGACACAACCGATGGGGTGCGGGAAGCGCAGCAGGCGGCAGAAGCCAATGGCGCTCCGGTGGTGATCCCCGGAATTGAACTTAGCGCTGAGGACGCGGACGGCGACGTTCACGTCCTCGGCTATTATGTGGACATGGAGAACGCCGACTTTCAGGCGACGCTCAGCCAGTTTCGCAGCAACCGCTACGCACGCGGCAAGCGCATGGTCGAGAAGCTGGCGGCGATGAACATGCCGCTGGAGTGGGATCGCGTGGTGGCGATTGCGGGCGGCGGCGCGATTGGTCGTCCGCACGTCGCGCGGGCGATGCTGGAAGCGGGCTACGTCGAATCGGTCAAGGATGCGTTCAACCGCTACATCGGCAACGACGGGCCGGCATACGTGGCGCGCACGCGGCTTTCGCCGGAGCAGTCGGTCGAGTTGATCCACAGCGCGGGCGGCGCGGCGGTGCTGGCGCATCCCGGCTTGCTGAAGAACTACCGCGCCATGATCCTGCGGCTGATGGCGGTGGGGCTGGACGGCGTAGAGGTCAATCACCCGTCCAACTCGGAGGCGGTGCGGCTCGACTTACGCGGGATTGCGACCGCCAGCAGCCTGATCATGACTGGCGGCTCGGATTTTCACGGTCCGAAGATCAAGCCGGATAACACGCTGGGCATGGTGCAGCCGCCGGAGGGCGCGGTCGATGCGCTCAAGCTGGCGGCGGCGCGCTATACCGAAGAAGGATAGTCGAGAAACATCACTTCCAGCGCCAACCGCACGTTCGCGTTGGTGTTGAGCGTCCGCAGCGTGCCGCGAGTGGCGTTCATCGACGCGAACAGGGTCTCGGCGGAGTAGCGGTCGGAAAGCCGCTCCAACGCCAGCGCGTGATCGCTGTTCACCGGCGGGATGCCGCTGTGAGTGGCGATCAGCAGGGCGTCGCGCCAATAGGTTTGCCACAGTTCAAGCAGCGTGAGCAGCGCTGCTTTGTCTTTGGATAGGTCGGCGGCGAGGTCGAAGCGCCGGACGCGGTTCTGGCTGAGCGCTTCTTCGAGCAGCGCCAGCGCTTGATCGCGCTGCGCCAGCAGGTCGGGATCGGTGAGGGCACGCAGCGCCCAGCCGATCCGCCCGCCGCTGATACGCGCCAGCAGCGCAGCTTGATCGTCGCCCACTTGATGCGCACGCAGCAGGTGCTCGACCACGTCCACCGGAGCCGGGCGCAGATGGATCACCTGACTGCGGCTGATAATGGTCGGCAGGATCGCGTCCAGCGAGCGGGTCAACAGGATCAGGATAGCGTGGGGCGCGGGTTCTTCCAGCGTCTTGAGCAGCGCGTCCTGCGCGCGGGGCTGGGCGGCGTCGAAGTCGCGGAAGATGGCGATGCGGTAGCGTGCCTCGAAAGGCTTGAGCGCCAGCCGCTGCATGATGCTGCGGATTTCCTCGATCTTCAGCGGGCTGGTGTCGGATTCGCGCTCCGAATAGATCAGGTCGGGATGGTTGCCGCTGAGGATGCGGCGGCAGGACGAACACTCGCCGCACGGCTGGGCTGTCGGATTGGTGCAGTTGAGGGTCATGGCGAAGGCGCGCGCCAGCGTCTCCTTGCCCACCGACTCGGCTCCGGCGATCAGGTAGGCGTGGCGGACGCGATCATGCGCGATGCTGCGCCGCAGGTGATCGACTGCCCAGTCGTGCCCGTAGACGTTCCAGTTGTCCGTATTCACAGAGCCAATTTTACCACGCCGAGCGTTCGCGGGCGTGCATGACGTCGTCCCGGCTGACGGGGCGCACCTGCTCCGCATGGACGGTCACGACATCTAGGGTGTGTCCATCCGCGCCGAAGAATTCGAGTTCGTAGCCTTCGTGGTTGCCATGGATCATGACCACGACGCCCATATCCCCAGCTTTCAACTGGTGCTCCGGCAGGTCAATCATGAGCACCACTCGCTCGTACTCTTTGATCATCATTCCTCCAGCGGATAAGCAGTCCCCGTTTGGTAACGGCTTTCGCCTGCCGAAATAAACCAGACAACGCGAAGTTTCACCGTTCGCTGACTGGGGGTTTCCAGCACACCTTCGACCACGTAGCGCGTGCCAAAATCGGAGGTTTCCGAATTCGCCACTTCGTGATCCCGCGCATGACGAACTAATGCCTGCGCCAATACTTCCCAGTGTGCCATAGAAAAGCCGAAATGGAGAAAGAACAGCGCTTTGCCTCTGCCGTCTTCATGTGCGGTATTCAGGAGATAGTCGGTGACCTTCTCCGGCGGCACGACTGCTTGATCCCGGTTGGGTAGCTTCACGCTTGATTCCGGTCTTGACCCAAAGCTGCTTTAGTCTACGTCCAAACCTGACGCCACGCTTTACGTTTTACATGGTGTCGGATAAGATGAGGATATTTCTCGCCGTATGGACAGGTTCACTATGGATACGCTGCCGGAACTGACGCCGGAGAATTACATCAACCGCGAACTCAGTTGGATCGACTTTAACTGCCGGGTGCTGGCGCAGGCGATGGACGAGACGGTCCCGCTGCTGGAACGCATCAAGTTTCTGTCGATTGTCAGCAGCAACACCGACGAGTTTTTCATGGTGCGGGTGGCGACGGTGCATCAGAAGCTCAAGCTGGGCTTGCCGACCGCACGCCCGGACGGAATCTCTTACCCGGTGCTGATGGACGAAATCCGCGAGCGGGTTGCCGAGATGATGCACCAGCAGCGCGAGATGATGCGCGATCTGCTCCAGCGGCTGGCGCAGTACGGCGTGATCATCCGCGCGGTCGATGAACTCGAACCGGCGTGGCAGCGCGCGCTGCGCGCCTACTTCCACGAGGAAATTTTCCCGGTGCTGACGCCGCTGGCGGTCGATCACGCACGCCCGTTCCCGTTCATCTCCAACCTGAGCCTCAACCTCGCGGTCTCGCTCAAACGCGCGGGCGAGCCGAACGGCGACGCCGAATTCGTGCGCCTGAAAATCCCCGACATGATCCCCCGTTTGGTGGATTTGGGCTACGTGCTGCACAAGTACGGCGGCGGCGTGACCGTCGATGGGATGCGCCTAGTCTGGCTGGAAGACGTGATCGTCCACAATCTCGACCCGCTGTTTCCCGGCATGAAGGTGGTGGAACTCGTCGCCGTTTCGGGTGACGCGCAACGCCGACATCGACTACGAACACGAGCAGGAAGACCCGGAAGTGGACATCAGCGAGATTGTGGAGGAGAGCCTGCGCGAACGCCGATTCGGGTCGGTGGTGCGGCTCGCCGTCCCGGAGGAAATCAGCACGCGCACGCTCAAACGGCTGATCAATCACCTCGGCGTGGATTCCAAGCGGGACGTTTATCTGGTCAATGGGGCGCTGGGCGCCGCCAGCCTGATGGAGCTGGTATCGGTGGACGCGCCCGAATTGAAATATCCGACCTATCTGCCGCGCCTGCCCGAAGACCTCAGCGAAAACGACAATATCTTCACGGCGATTCGCAAGAGCGATCACCTCGTCCACCATCCCTATGATTCGTTCCTGCCGGTCGAGACTTTCTTTCAAGCCGCCGCCCACGACCCGAACGTGCTGGCGATCAAGGCGACGTTGTACCGGGTCGGGCATAATTCGCCCATCGTTCAAGCGCTGATGGACGCGCGCGATCACGATAAGCAGGTGGCGGTGGTGGTGGAACTCAAAGCCCGCTTCGACGAGGAAAACAATCTGGAATGGGCGCGGGCGCTGGACGAAAAAGGCGTCCACGTGACCTACGGCGTCGAGGAACTGCCGGTCAAGACCCACGCCAAGATCGCGCTGGTGGTGCGGCGCGAATCCGACGGCGTGCGCCGCTACGTGCATCTGGGCACCGGGAACTACAACTCCGGCACGGCGCGGCTGTACTGCGACATCGGCTTGTTCACCTGCAACAAGGAGATCGCCGACGACGCCTCGCGGCTGTTCAATCGTCTGACCGGGTACGCCCCGGCGACCGAATATCAACGGCTGCTGGTCGCGCCGGAGTATCTGCGCAAGGGCATCATCGAACTGATCGACAACGAGACGGCTGCCGCCCGCGAGGGCAAGCCCGCCCGCATGATTCTGAAGATGAACCAGCTTGAGGAAGACCACATCATTCAGAAACTCTACGAGGCGTCGATGGCGGGCGTGCAGGTCGATCTGCTGGTGCGCGGAATCTGCTGCCTGCGACCCGGAATCCCCGGCTTGAGCGAGAATATCCGCGTGATTAGCATCGTCGGGCGGTATCTGGAACACGCGCGGGTTTTCTACTTCCAGAATGCCCCGGCGGATAGACGGATTTATCTCGGCAGCGCCGACTTGATGCGGCGCAACCTGTACAACCGGGTTGAAGTGGTGTTCCCGATCCTCGACGAGCGGATTCAGCAGCAGGTTTTGCGGATTCTGGCGACCGAACTGCGCGACAATCAGGATGGCTGGGAGCTGGATGTCAGCGGCGAGTATCACCGCATCCACAACGACGAGCCGCCGCTGCGCAGCCAATCGGTGTTCATGGAAGACAGCTTCGGCGTCCCGGATTTGCCATAAGAAAAGTGCTGAGCAAGCCAGAAAACACCCTGAAAATCGAATACGGCGTATTCTCGTAAGGGCGGGTCTGAGACCCGCCCCTACCAGCGATTAAGGGAGCGCGTTCCCTCGTCTCGTTGAATCTGCCCAAATTCTGAGCGTTTCTCGACAAATGACGCTAAACATGCCAGAATAAATATTAAGAGACGCAACAGGCTGCGATCTGCCGCGAAAAAAACCTTTTTCCAATTAAGCTTAATCGAAAGAACGAAAAGGATGCGGTAGGAGAGGCAGCTTTGGATCTGTGCGTCATCGAAGGCGATGGAATCGGGCACGAGGTAATTCCGGCGGCGGTGCGGGTGATGCAGGTGGTCGCGCCGGATGTCGTCGTCCGAAAAGCGGAGGCGGGTTGGGACTGCTTCATCGAGCAGGGCAACTCGCTGCCCGACGATACGCTGCGCCTCGCGCTTGAATGCGGCGCGGTGCTGTTTGGCGCTGCCGCGTCGCCCTCTTACCCGGTGGACGGCTACTACGTGCCGATTGTCCGGCTGCGCCGCGAACTGCGCACCTTCGCCAGCCTGCGCCCCACGCGCTACCTCCCGGTGCCCACCGCGCGTCAGGGCGTCGATCTACTGGTGGTGCGCGAAACCACCGAAGACCTGTACATTGGTCACGAGCATACCGAGGACGAAGGGCGCACCGGGATTTCCGAGAAGGTGATCACCCGGACGGCGACCGAGAACGTCGCGCGCAAGACCTACGAACTCGCCGACCGCGACGGGCGTAAGAAAGTCACGATTGTCCACAAAGCCAGCGTGTTAATGCAGTCGGATGGGCTGTTCCGGCGGGTGGCGCTGGAAGTCGGCTCGCAGTTCCCGCAGTTGGTGACCGATGAACTGCTGGTCGATACCGCCGCCTACTGGATGGTCAAAGACCCGACCCGGTTCGACGTGATCCTCACGCCCAACCTGTACGGCGACATTCTGTCGGATATGGCGGCGGCATGGGGCGGCGGATTAGGCTTAGCGCCGTCGCTCAGCCTCGGCGACGCGGTTGCGCTGGCGGAGCCGGTGCATGGCTGTGCGCCGGACATTGCCGGAATGAACATCGCCAACCCCACCGCCTCGATTTTGAGCGCCGCCATGCTGCTGCGCCATCACTGGCAGCGCAATGACGCCGCTCAGCGCATCGAGAAAGCGGTTCGCGCCACGCTCGAAGAAGGCGCGCATACCGCCGACATTTTCCCCGAAGATGCCCTCTCCACCACCGAATTCACGGATCAAGTTTGTAAACACTTAACGTAAAGCCTGAATTTAGCGTGAATATTACCAATAATCCTAAATTCACGCAGTCTCAATTCAAAAACCCGCGTAGAATAGACTTTATGATATTAGTCGAGTCGAGCACCGAACGTATTTCCCGTATGAGCCGCACGATCCTCGTGGTTGACGACGATCCGGTCTCGATACGTCTGCTGGAAATCATCCTCGACCGAGGGGGCTATGAGGTGATCACCGCGCGTACCGGGCGATCCGGGCTGGAACTGATCCCCGTCGTTCAGCCGAGCGTGATCATCATCGACGACATGATGCCGGAGATGACCGGCGCGGAGATGTGCCAGCAGATCAAGACCGATCCGGTGGCACGCAACACCCCGGTGATCCTGATCAGCGCCGGGACGCGGGTGCAAAGCCCGAGCTACGTCAAGCGGGCGGGCGCGGATTACGCCATGCTCAAGCCGATCCTGCCCAAAGACCTCATGGACGCAATCGCCACCCTCCTACGCGCCTAGCCCAACCTCAAAACCAAATCTGGGCGATGGAACTCGCCCGTGAGCCACGCTTCGCAACGGACGGGGTTCTCTTTCCGTATAACAGAGAGAACTATGCGACTAAAGGAATGAAATGACTCGCCTGCTGAAGGAAATGTTCGTGATCGCGCTGGGCGTGATCGCTGTGCTGTACCTGCTCAATCCGACTGCCGGATTTTTGGAACTGATCCCGGACAACCTGCCGCTGATCGGCAACCTCGACGAAGCCGGGGCGACTCTGCTGCTGATCAACGTGCTGCGCTACTACGGGATCGATCTGGATCGGCTGTTTGGGAAACGGCAGGAGCGGCTGCCGGACGGACGCGAGCAGCGCTAATGTCCTGACTTTGCCGCCTGCTGTTCCTCGTCGGATTGATCCGCCAGCAGTTCGTCAAGGCTCATGCGCTGCAAGCGGTTTTCCGCGACCATCGCGCGGACTTCGCTGCTGAGTTCGCCGTCCGCCTTGACGCTGCGCCGGATCACGCGGGTGGCGCTTTCCTCCCAGCCGAATTGATGCTCGGCGATCAGCACGCCGTCGGCGCTGACGCGCAGCTCCCAATCGCCGTGCATGGCGTGGGCGTCGTGAATCGGCAGCCGCGCCGCCGGAACTACTAAGTTACGCCCGCGCTCGAACTCGTGATCTTCCTCGTGAACAAATAAGGTCTGCCCGTCGCTGTCGGTAATCTCGAAGCGAATCCGCCCGCGCGCCCGCGTGGGCAGCCGAAGCTGCACGAAGGGCTGCAAATAGTCGATGTCGTCCAGCACCGGGCGGGTGCGGTAGATCACCGGGTCTTGGTCGCCCGAAAACGCCATCACGCCAATGTCAATCGGCAGGACGTGAGTTTCCGCCGGGTCCAGCCCGGCGCGGCGCACCGCGTCCAGCGCGTGCGCGTAGACCTGATCGGCGCGCGGCTGAGCGGGCATCTCCTCAGCTTCGGGTTCGATTTCGGGTTCGCGCGGCTCCAGCCGCGAATCGCTGCGGCTGCGGTCGAACTGGCGCGCCAGCAGAAAGATGCCGAGCAGCACCAACACCAGCGCGGCGGGCGCCCCAGCCGCCGACAGCCCGGCAAGCACCAGAACCAGACCAATCATGATCTGCACAAAGCGGCGATCCAGATTTTGGTGGCGCATGAAATGCTCCGCTTAACTACTGCGATTGCTGCGGCTGCGCAAGAGTTCTTCGAGGCTCAGGGGGTCTTCTTCTTCTTCGCGCGGTGGCGCAGCCGGTTCGGCGCTCCGCTGCTGCTCGAAGCGGCGGAAGCGATCATTCAGGGACGGCGCGAGCGTGAAGGTGTGCGCGCCGATGAGCTGACCGTCGATATACACGCGCAAATCCCAGTCGCCGGATTGCAGCGCAGCCGCGTTTTCCATCAGCGGCAGGTGATGGTCGGCGAGGATGTTCATTTCGCCGTCGCGCAGATAGGTGTTCATCTCGTGGACGTACTGCGGCGCGCCGCTGCCGTCGATGATCTCGAAGCGAATCCGTGCCATGCGGTCGGCATCGGCGGGCTGCACGTGCAGGGTGATGAAGGGGCGCACGCCGTCGTCGTCCAGCGAGACGCTGCGCGTGCGGCGCATGACCATGCCGTCGCGGTTGGACTGCGAGGTAATCAAGCCGATGTCCAGCAGAGTCAGCGAGTTGTCCACGTAGCTGCCGCGCCGGTGCGCGCGCTCGACCGCTTCGCGGGCTTCGCTGCTCATCCGCATCAGGGTCAGCGACGAACGCGAGCGATCCAGCAGGCGGTTGGGCTGAAAGTCGATCACGGTCGCCGCAGCCGCCAGCAAGTAGATGCCGATCAGGGTCGCCGCGACCAAGCCGTTGGCGACACCGGACAGCACCGCGATCAGCACCAGCGCGCCGAGGACGGTCAGCCATGCAAAATTACGTCGTTTTAAACGCATAAGCGTCCGCTCTCAGACTCAACACGTTATCTCAAATTATACGAGGAATCAGGGCGCGGGGTTGCGGTTTTCGGCGGCGCGCGCCAGCGATGCCCATTCTTCCAAGCTGAGCGTCTCGGCGCGGCGGTGGGGATCGATGTCGGTGAAATCCAGCAGCGGCGCGTATTGGCTGCCAAGCGAGTTCTTCAACTGCTTGCGCTTTTGCGAAAACCCGGCTTTGACGATGCGAAAAAAAGTAGCTTCGTCGGGCACGTCCACCGGGGGCTGCGGATAGGTGTCGAGGCGCACGACCGCGCTGTCCACTTCCGGTCGCGGGTAGAAGATCGCGGCTTTCAGCCGCGCGGCGATCTTCACCTGCGCGTAAAACTGCGCGCTGATCGCCAGCAGACTCATGTCGCCCGGCTGGGCGATCAGCCGCTCGGCGACTTCGCGCTGCATGGTCAGCACGAGGCGGCGCGGGCGCTGCCGACTTTCGAGCAGGGTTCGCAAAATGGCGCTGGTGATGTAATAGGGCAGGTTGGCGACCACCACGTAATCGTCCTGCCCTACCTGCGCCGGGACGTTCAGGCTCAGGATGTCGCCGAACACCAACTCCACGTTGGGCAGATGCCCCAGCGCCGCCCGCAGAATCGGCTCCAAGCGTTGATCCAGCTCGATGGCGATCACGCGGCGGGCGCGTTCCGCCAGCCGCTCGGTGAGCGCGCCGGTTCCCGCGCCGATCTCCAGTACGGTATCGTCGGGCGAAAGTTCGGCGGCGGCGATGATTGGGTCGAGCGCAGACGGGTCTTGAACAAAGTTCTGCCCCAAGCTTTTCTTCGGGGAAACTTGATAGTAGTTCAGCAGGGCTTTGGGATTCATGCGGCTATTATACCGCAGCCCGGCGCAGATTGTTACGGCGAATCTCTCATTGACGTCTCAGTCACGAATCGGCAAAGTTTATGTATATTGTAATTAATTTCCGACCATAGGCGTGGTGCGCTATGCCTCAGGAGTGTTGATCATGGCAGACTATGAAGTGAAACAGCGAGAAACGGTCGTCCACCGTGACCCGGTGGTTGATGAGACGGTGGTCACGCGCGAACCGGTGGTTCAGGAGCGGCGCGAGATCGTGGAAGACCCCAGCGCGCCCGGTCGCATACTGGTGGCGCGCATTGCCGGGCTGATCTGGCTGCTGTTCGCCGCGCTGGACGCGCTGATCTTGGTGCGCATCCTGCTGAAGTTCATCGCCGCCAACCCGACCAGCGATTTCGCCCGCGCGATCTACGTTGTATCGGGCGTGTTCCTCGCGCCGTTCTCCGGGCTGATCGCCTCGCCCGCCATCGGGAACGGGGTGATCGAGATTTCGTCGATGATCGCCATTGTGGTCTACAGCCTGCTGGCGTGGCTGATCGTGCGGCTGTTCCGCCTGATCTTCACGCCCGCGCACACGGGTCACAGCGTCACCACCTATCACCGCGAGCTGTAACGATCCATTTGACGGGGCGGGTCTGAACGACTGATGTAGGTCTATAGGGGCGAGGTATGAAGTCATTTCAGAATCAGCGACATGTACAATCGGATACAGGCTAAGAGACAAAAACCGTCGAAACCATGCAAGGGCCGTTCGTGACGGACAAGCAACCGGCGGCAGTTGAAGAACCAAGCGAAGGTCCGCTCGACCTTCCAACGGTGCGCGTAGTTAGGCTGGAGTTTGACCGGGCGTCTCGGTTGCAGGTGCCTGCGATCCGGTTTACGCTGACGGGGGATGCAGGGACGAATCTCCCGTCGCCGCAACTGCTGCCGGAATTCCTCCCCGTCAAAGTTCCGGTCAGCCGCCGGCACTCGTGGTCGGGGGCGAGTGTGGCATCCCGTTGGGCTGAGCGCTATCCACATGCACACTCAAGGGCGTTCCATTCCCGTCCGTCACCAACATGATCCAACTGCCACGCCCTTCGCGTGCTCGTCCGACACCTCGCCCCCGTTTTTGGCGGGTACGAAGCTCCCGTCCAAGAACGCTTGTGCCCACTCCTGCTTCGCCTCTGCGTCCAACTGACCCAGTAACCCCCGCCAGATGCGTTCCCACGTTCCGTCCCCACTCCAGCGCTCAAATCAGCGCCAACAGGGGGTCGATATATCGTGCCCCTACGGGGGGTCGATTGATTGGCGGTTCAATTCATTTCTTCCACAGGTCGAGGGGGTAATCCTACGGCACGTCGCTGTTCACATTCAGCACATACACGTTCACCGGCTCGCTGCGCCCCTTGAGTTCAAGGCTGCGGGTTTCGCAGTTCTCCGGCTTCGATCCGATGGCGAGGCAGGTTTCGGCGCTCACCAGCACCTCGCCGGAGCGCGCTTGTGATGCCAGCCTTGCCGCGGTATTCACCGCGTCGCCGAGCGCCGTGATGTCGCTCATGTGGCTGTGCGATCCGACCGCGCCGATATACGCCGTCCCGGTGTGGATGCCCACGCCAATCGGCAGCCACGCGCCCTCTGAGGCGGCGTGTCCGGTGGCGCGCAGCAAGCCCAGCCCCGCCTGAATCGCCTTGCGCGGATAGTCCTTCCCTGCGATCCCCGGCACGTACAGCCCGATCACCTCGTCGCCCACGAGCTTATCGACCAGCGCGTCGGTATGCACCATGACCTCGGTTGCCGCCTTGTAGAAGCGGTCGATCACGGCATGATAGTCCGCCGGGCGCATTTTCTCCGCCATCGTGGTCGATCCGCGCACGTCGGCAAAGAGCAGCGTCACCTGCGTTTCGATGCCGACCTGATGCTTCGTCACCAGCTTTTCACACTGATCGCACAGATTCGGGTTGAAGCGCGAGTGCGAAAGCTTGGTGCCGAAGCCGACCAGCGACACGACGCTGCTGCTCACGCCGGAAAGCGGAGCATAGCAGATTTTGCAGCGGCGCTCGCTGGGCAGGTGGCTGAACAGGCTGCGCATGACTCGAATGCGCGGCCGATATTGGCGCTCTCGCCGGTGAGGTAGTCGCTCCATAGGGCGGTCGCCCAACGCGCTTTTTTGCTGGCTTTGGTGAGAGGCTGCGATTCGCTGATCAACGGTGCGCTCCGGCGCTGGCTTTAGGGATTGGCTTCAGTATATATGAACTTGTGGTTGGGTGGGACAAGTAAAACAGAGGCGCCGGGGCAGACTCAAGCGGTCGATGCCTGCCCCGGCGTTGAGATTACTATTTCAGCGCGTCGGGGTTGACCACGTTGTTGTAATTGCCGTTGAGCAGCGCATCCACGATCAGCTTGGCGGCGTCCACCGCCACCACCGTCTGCGCGTCCTCGGTGCTGGCGGCGAGGTGCGGGGTATGCACCACGTTCGCCAAGCCGAACAGCGGATCGTCCGACGCGGGCGGCTCGGTCGGATACACGTCCAGCGCTGCGCCCGCGACCTGTCCGCTGGTCAGCGCCGCCACCAGATCGGGCACGTTGATCAGCGCGCCGCGCGCCGCGTCGATGATGCGGACGCCCGGCTTCATCTTGGCGAGGGTCGCCGCGTTGATCATCTCGCGGGTTTCGTCGGTCAGCACCGCGTGCAGGGTGATGAAATCGGCGCGGGCGTAGAGCGTGTCCAGATCGACCAGCGTGACCGCCAGATCGCCCGCCGAAGTAACGTAGGGATCGAAGGCGATCACGGTCATGTCGAACGCCAGCGCACGCTTGGCGACCGCCCGACCGATGCGCCCAAAGCCCACCACGCCGAGCGTCTTGCCGCGCAGCTCCACGCCGCCGAAGGATTTGCGATCCCACTTGCCCGCCGACATAGAAGCGTGCGCCTGCGGGATGTTCCGCGCCAGCGCCAGCATCAAGCCGAAGGTCATTTCGGCGGTGGAGATGGTGTTGCCGTCCGGTGTATTCATCACCACGATGCCGCGCTCGGTGGCTTTGGGCAGATCGACGTTATCCACGCCGACGCCCGCGCGGGCGATCAGCTTGAGCTTGCTGGCGGCGTCCAGCGCTTCGGCGTCGATCTTGCTGGCGCTGCGGATGATCAGGGCATCGGCGTCGGGCAGGGCGGCGAGCAGTTCCTCGCGCTTCATCTGCCCCGGCGCAGTGATTTCCAAGCCATCGGTGCCGTTCAAGACTTCCAGCGCCGACGGGTGAACGTTGTCGGGTACAAGGACGTGATAAGTCATGGCTGCTCCTTGAAAAGAAGCAGTTAGCGATTAGCCGTTCGCTTTTAGCAAAGACCGTGCTGCTTTGTGCTTGCTAATTGCCAACTGCTAACCGCTAACCGCTAAACGGTTTCCAGAAACTCGTCCAAGCCGGACAGGATTTCTTCGAGGATGGTGGGCTGCATGTCGCCCATGTGCGCGATGCGGAAGGTCTTGCCCTTGATCTTGCCGTAGCCCTTGTCCATCGTGAAGCCCTTGCCGCCCATGAACTTCGCCATCTCGTTCACGTCGAAGCCTTTGGTGTTGGCGACGGTGGTCACGGTGGGCGAGCGATAGCCTTCTTGAGCGAACAAGCCCAGTCCCCGGTCGTGAGTCCAAATGTGGGTCATGTCGCGCATCTGCATGTGACGCGCCCAGCGGTTCTCGACGCCTTCCGCGAGGATGGCGTCCAACTGCACGTCGGCGGCGAACATCAGCGCGACCGGCGGGGTCGAAGGGGTGTTGTTCTTTTGCAGGCTGGCGTCGATTTCGAGGAAGTCGAAGTAATAGCCGCGATTGGTGACTTCTTTGGCGCGCTCCAGCACCCGGTCGCTGCACGCGGCGAAGGCGATGCCCGGCGGCAGACCGAAGGCTTTCTGCGACGAGGTGAGCGCGAAATCGACGCCCCATTCGTCGGTGCGGAACTCCGCGCCCAAAAAGCCGCTGACCGTATCCACCAGCATCAGCGTATCGGGATACTGGCGCACGACGGCGGCGATGTCCTTGATCGGGTTGGTGACTCCGGTGCTGGTTTCGTTGTGAACCGCGCACACGGCGTCATAGCTGCCTTTCTGAAGCGCGTCCGCGACCATCTCCGGGGTATGGGCTTCGCCCCATTCCACGTTGAGCACGTCTACTGCTTTGCCGTTCAGTCGGCTCACGTCCGCCCAGCGCTCGCTGAACGCGCCGCCGACCAGATGCAGCGCCTTGTGCCCGTCGCGGATGCAGTTGCGGGAAGCGCCTTCCCACAGTCCGGTGCCGGAAGACCCCATCACGAACACGCGGTTCTGGGTCATGAACGCCTGCTTGAGCTTGACCTGCAGGCGCGCGAATAACTCGGCAAATGCGGTGGAACGGTGCCCGATCATCCATTCGGCTTGGGCGTCCAGAATTTCCGGGCGCACCTCGACCGGACCGGGTATGACCAGATATTTGTGCTTCGCTGCTCTCATATGCTCCCCTTCGTGACAGACGGAACGAGGATCGATTCTATCGCGGCATATGGAAATGTGCTATATGAGGCGACCTTGTGCAGCCTGCACAGCAAAGGGGGTGAAATACGGCTAAAAGCCAACTTGAACAATCCCTTCGGGGCGGCTCGCGCCGATCTTCTCGGTGATTCTGCACAAAAAGAAGCCGGATTCAACCGCCAAGCCGCCAAGAACGCCAAGAAAATGCCTCTCACTTCTCTGTGTCCTCTGTGGTTGATGTTTTTGTGGGCACGGCACGCCGTGCCCCTACATGCGGGCGATTTCCGCTCAATACGACTGGCACAGTGGGGTCTGATCGCCGTGCAGCCATTGATCCCATGCGCAGACGATCTCGCGGAAGATGGTGTTGCCGCTCGCCTTGTTGGTCAGGATGATCAGCCCGTCGCCGCTGTCGGGCAGCAGCAGGAAGATTGACCGCTGCCCCACGCCGATCCCGTCGTGCCACACCACCTGCGTCCCGTCGTCCAGCGTGAACAGGAAATTGCCGAAGCCATACTGACCGTTGGTCGCGTCGGCGGGCGTGTGCATCAGCGCTACGTCCTCCGGCGTGAGATAGCCGCCGCTCATGCCCTCGGTGAAGAAGCGCGCCAAGTCGCCCGCGCTGGTGAACAGCCCACCCGCCGCCAAATCCTCGTGGACAAGATCGTGATCCACCTCGCCGGACGCGGTGTAGGAAGTCGCCAGATCGGAGAGGTCCGGCGACCACTGAAACTGGCTGTGATCCATGCCCAGCCGATCCAGCAGATCGCGCTGCATCACCGCTGCGAACGGCCCGCCCGTAACTTCCTCGATCACCAACTGCAAAATCGTGTAGCCGCCGCCGGAATACATGAAGTGGGTGCCCGGCGGGACGATCACCTGCACGCGGGGCGCGTCTGCCTTCCCGCTGAGGAAATCCGGCAGCGGCGGCAGATCGGTGGTGTCGGTGCTGTAGCCGGGATAGCCGTCCACGCTCAGCCCGGCGGTGTGGCTGAGGATGCGCCGGATAGTCGCCCCGCTCGGATCGTTGCGCCCCAGCCCGGCGAGCTGCCAATCGGTAAGATACGAGTTCACGGGCGCGTCTAAATCCAGCTTCTCCATTTCGACCAGCCGCATGATTTCCCACGCGGTCAGCGCCTTCGAGATCAATTCGACGCTGAACACGGTATCCGCCGTGACCGCCGCGCCGCTGTCCAGATCGGCGTCGCCGTAGCCCGCCGACCACGCGATCTCGCCGTTGTGGATCAGCGCCAGCGCCGCGCCGGGGATGTCGTGCTGCTGAAGCAGGGACGGCACCCGCGTATCCAATTGGTTGGTGAGGGCGCTCACGTCGTCCTGAGCGGCGGCGGGCAGGGCGACGCCCAGCAAAATCACCGCGAGCAGCAGCAAAACGCGCATATTCAATATCCTCTCATGTCAAAACAGATTACAGATCGCTATACTGGATACAGAAGCGTGGAGCATGACGTTCAACTTTGCGAACCATTGAACCTTTGCCGAAAGGCTACCAACTCGCCAGCGACCTGTTTGGCGATTTTGATGCCGTGCCGCAGTGGCGCTGGCTGCTGATCGCCAATCTGTGGGCGTTGATTCCGCTGGCGGTCGCGGTGCTGCTGCTGTGGCTGCCCTATCAGTTGTACGCGGCGCTGGGGACGCCGCTGGCACTGTTTCCCAACCCGCGCTGGTATACGCTGACCTACTGGGCGGTGGGTGTGCTGATCGTCGCGGCGTCGATTGCGCTGCACGAGGGGCTGCACGCGCTGATGCTGCTGGTGATGGGCTACCGTCCCAGCCTGCGGGACGGCGGCGGCTTCATCTACGCGACCACCGAGGGCTTTCTCACCCGCCGCGCCTATTTGATTCTGGTGCTGACTCCGGTCTCGGTGATGACGGTTGGCGGAGCGGGGCTGCTGCTGTTTCTGCCCGCCGCCATCGGGCAGATTGTGCTGATCGCGCTGCTCCTCAACGCGGCGGCGTCGGTGGGCGATCTGGCGGTCGCGGAGCGGGCGCTGCGCCAGCCCGCCGACGCCCTGTTCGCAGATCGGAATGGCATCAAAGTGTTTCTTCCCGAAAAATTTGACCACGCGAAAATTTCATGATAATATAGGCTGCAAGTTGCTTTACCGCTCTTTCTTCTCAATATCCGACACCTGAATCTGAACACCAATCCACCGCCTTTGGCGGAAAATTTGTAGACCAGCCGTGTTCCAGAGCGCCAATAGGCGGCTCAACTGTAATTCAGGAGCTAACCCTCAAGACCTTGAGTTTGTCGTGTCCACCCACTGAAATATGAAGAGAGTAAACGATCACTGGAAATTCTACTGGGGGATCGGCTGCCGCCGCCCCCCATCCTCAAATGCCTCGTAATAGGAGATCATCGTGGATATTGCCTATCTTGAACCCAGAACCTTAGAAGAACTCCGCCAGATGGCGCGCGATGCCAGCGTCAGCGGCTACAGCCGCATGAAAAAGCAGGACTTGATGCTGGCGCTGCTGCGCGATCACGCGGAAAAGCAGGGCTACAAACTGCGCGGCGGCGTGCTGGAAATCGTCGATGATGGCATCGGCTTTCTGCGCGCCGAAAAGTATCTGCCGGGACCCGAAGACATCTACGTCAGCCAGACCCAGATTAAGCGCTTCAACCTGCGCACCGGCGACATGGTGGTCGGGCAGGTGCGCGCCCCCAAGGACTCGGAGAAATACTACGGTCTGCTGCGGGTCGAATCGGTCAACGGGCTGAACCCCGAAGAAGCCAAGAATCGCCCCAACTTTGAAGACCTGACCCCGATTTTCCCGCTGGAACGCTTCGATCTCGAAACCAACCCGCGCGTCATCTCGACCCGCCTGCTCAACCTGATCACCCCGATTGGGCGCGGGCAGCGCGGCTTGATCGTCTCGCCCGCGAAAGCGGGTAAGACCACCGTCCTCAAGGACATCGCCAACGCCATCAGCAAGAATTACCCGGACGTGCATCTGATGATCGCCCTGATCGGCGAGCGCCCGGAAGAAGTCACCGACATGGATCGCTCGGTCGATGCCGAAGTGATCGCCTCGACCTTCGACGATCCGGTTCAGCATCACGTCCGGGTCGCGGAGATGGCACTCAACCGCGCCAAGCGGCTGGTCGAAATCAAGCGGCACGTGGTGCTGCTGCTGGACAGCATCACCCGCCTGACCCGCGCCTATAACCTCGTGGTGCCGCCCAGCGGACGCACGCTCACGGGTGGTCTTGATCCGTCGGCGGTGCATCCCCCCAAGCGGCTGTACGGCGCGGCGCGCAACGTCGAAGAAGGCGGCAGCCTGACCATCATCGCCACCTGCCTCGTCAACACCAACAGCAAGATGGACGACGGCATCTACGAGGAGTTCAAGGGCACCGGCAACATGGAGCTTCACCTCAGCCGCAAGCTGCAAGAGCGGCGCATCTTCCCGGCGTTCGACATCGAGCAGTCCTCGACTCGCCGTGAAGAACTGCTGCTGGGTCCCGACGTGCTTCAGCGCGTGTATACGCTGCGGCGCATGTGGAGCCACCTCGCCGAAGACCCGGAACTGGGTCCGGTCGGCGCGACCGAGCAGTTGCTCAACCAGTTCCGCCAGTTTGAAACCAACGAGGAATTCCTCAACAGCCTGCCGGGATCGGGCGGCAGCAGCAGCAACAGCTACCGTTCCAGCGGCAGTTTCCGCGACCGCGACCGCGACTAAGCGCTTCGGCTGCAAACTCAAGCTGTCCTTATTGACCTCACCCCGCTTGCTATATGTTCGGGGTGAGGTTGACAGCGCCTCGCGCGTCCCGTTCTGCCCCGAAAAAGATGTGAATTTGGTAAATCCGATCCCCTCTGCCGCGACTTTTTACGCGAAAAGCGCGTAAAATAAAGTGGAATACAGAGCAAAGGGAAAACGGAATGTGGTGGGGTTATCGTCCACGTCGATATGGATACCGGGGACGCCGGGGCGGGGGAATTCGTCATCATGCCCCTGTTTCTGATCTTCATGATGATGATGTCGTTTGGACCCGGCATTCTGACCATGCTGGCGGTGATGGGGCTGCTGGCGTTCGGCGCTTACTTCTTCGTTCGCCCCATGCTGATGGGCAGTCGCCCGCAGTGGGGCGAGCAGCAGAACGACGGGTACGCCGAGAAGCGCAAGCACGACTTTGACGAGTATCCGTTCGACCACGCCGAGAAAGCCAAGCGCGAGCCGCGCTACGTGATGGGCGACGACGGCGAGATGCTCGAAGTCATCGAGGAAGACAAACCCAAGCGCAGCGACGACATCCATTACGTCTAGCCAAATCAGAGGGCGCCCACGCGCCCTCTTTTATTTGCAACCATTTTTGCGGCTGCTGCGTAATAGGAAGTAACGCAACGGTGACAGGAGGTGAAGGCGATGGCATCACATCCGGTACTGCTGCTCATTCTGGCGGTAGTGGGAATTGTCCTGTTCACGATCTTTTATCTCAACACGGCGGCGACGTGGGGCATCACCCTGCGCGACAAGCATGATCGCCTGACCAGCGCCGAATGGTTGGATCGCATGGAGCGTGAAGCGCACGATGCGGACTGAAGCCGAAATTCGCGGCGCAGTTGAAGCGCGCCTGCGCCGCTGGGGGCTGCTGGCGCTCAACGGGATATTGTGGGTCGGCGCAGCCAAACTGATTTATGGTTATTCCCAATACGGCAATTTTGGGCAATTTGCCGGGGCGGTCATCTTATTCATGATCGTTTGGGCGGCGCTGTTTGGCTTGCACGCCCTGCGCGTCTTTTACGTCGAACTCCGCGAACGGCTCGTCCGGCGCGCCGTCGAGCGCGAGCGCGAGTTTTATCAACTCCAAGTCGCTTACGAAAAGCGCAAGCATGAGGAGCCGCTCCCGCGCCTGAGCGATGACGGCGAACTGATTGACTTTCCTGAATGGAGCGACGCGGAGGGGAAGCTAAAGCGTGAACGATGACGCGAAGCGGGTTCAGATTCGCTGGCGGCGTCTGCTGTTCGGCTTTCACCTGCTCGTCTGGTTGATCGCTCGGCTGGCGGTCGGGTCGATTGACGTGACGCCGCCGCTGGTGATTTACAATCTGCTGGACGACTGGGCGCTTCTGGTAGCGGCTCACGGCATTCTGCTGGCGGTGCTCGATGGGCGCGATCACGCCGATCTGCCGGTCGCGTGGCTGCGCGCGCTGATCGAGCCGCGCGAGCGGCGCTGGCTGCTGCTGGCGCTGGACGCGGTGCTGTGGGTGCTGTTCACGATGGCGATTGCCAGCCGCGTGATTCCATACGACTTCATCCTCCGCTACGTGAATCCGCTGATGCTGGCGTGGCTGGCGCATACCGCATTCGGCATCTTTCAGGTGCTGCT
Organism: uncultured Chloroflexia bacterium; assembly: GCA_963814185.1. Taxonomy (GTDB): domain Bacteria; phylum Chloroflexota; class Anaerolineae; order Aggregatilineales; family Phototrophicaceae; genus Flexifilum. The sequence goes on from CAWFCF010000012.1 coordinate 467,864, forward strand.
GGTGATTTACGCCGAAGTCTTCGATCATACGCAAGGTCGGTGGAAAGTGGACGAAAAGCCCAAGCGTGAGTTGGACTCGACGCTGCTGCTGGACGACGACGGCGAGTTGGTCGATTATCCTGATGAATCCCTGCGCAAGCTCAAGCGCGAATAGGGTGAGATGATGTCCGAAGATCAACTGTACGAACTGGCACGCAGCCGCATCGAGCGGCGCAACCGCCGCTGGCGGCTGTGGCTGCTCGATCTCGGCGGACTGTTTGCGTCGCTGGCAGCGGTCGCGCTGCTGGACGGAACCGCGTTCGTGGGCGCGGCAGCCGCGCTGTTCCTGCTGTGGCTGGGCGTGTTCGCCATCCACAGCATGGGGATGCTGCGAAGCCGTCGTCACGAGCACGACCTCGAGCGGGAAGTCGCCCACCTGCGCGATTCTGCCTACGACGAAAAACCCAAGCGCCTCGAACTCGACGACGACGGCGAGTTAGTCGAGTTTGACGGCGAGGAATCCGAGAATGCAGCACGAAGCCAGAAGCTCCAGCGCAGTTGAATTTCATCTGGGGCGGCGCGGGCTGCTGGCGCTGGACGCCGCGCTGTGGCTGGCTGCGACCTTTGACTTGTTCAAATACGTCCTGAACCGCCCGGTTTATCCCGGCGATCTGTGGGTGTCGGGATGCATCCTGTTCGTGATAGGCTGGCTGGCGCTGCTGCTGGTGCATACGGCGCGGGTCGCCGCCGCCGAGCTGCGCGGCGTTCTTGCCGCCCCGCCGATGCGCGCGGAAGCGAAGGAAACTGAGGTCTCTATGCCTGACGAGGAACTGTACGAAATCGCGCGCCGCCGCATTGACCGCCGCAACCGCCGCTGGCTGCTGCTGGGCGTCGATATTTTCGCGTTCATGCTCTACGTGGGCGCGTTTGTCTCGCTCCGCGACACGATCCCGCACGGGCTGGGCACGTTCATCGCGGTGGCATGGACTGGGCTGATCGTGCTGCACTTCTTCTGGGTCAGCATGGCGCAGAACCGGGATCAAGCGGTCGAACACGAAGTCGCCAAGCTGCGCGACGCCCTCTACCAAAAACCCAAGCGCCTCGAACTCACCGACGACGGCGAAATCATCGACTTCGCCGAATCGGAAGCGGATGTGATTAAACACCAGCATGAATGATAAGGCGACGTGGAGCTGGATTCGCAGCCGCCGCGTGTGGTTCGCCTTCCACCTGCTGATCTGGCTGGTGGTGCGGCTGGCGGTCGGCACGCTCCCGCAGATGCCGCCCGACGCCCTCTACGACGCGATCAGCCTGTGGTTCATGTTGGTCTTGGGGCACGGCATCCTGCTGGCGATTCTCGACGGGCGCGAGGGAATACCGCCGCCGCTCCCGGAACTGGAGTCGCTGATTCAGCCGGAGCGCCGCCGCTGGCTGCTGCTGTTGGGCGACGCCGGGCTGTGGATGCTGTTCATGATGACCGTCCTGCGCGGCAGCGCCTTTCTCGGCGGCGGCTCCATCTTCGTCGGCATGATCTGGCTGGTGTGGGGCGTGACTCTGTGGCTGCACCTGATGCTGGTGGTCTACGCCAACATCCGCGACCGCTTTGCGCCGCGCAAGCGCAAGCAGAAGCAGAAGCGCCGCGCGCAGATCGCGCAGCCGCTCGCCGACGATCTGCTGCTGGGCGATGACGGCGAACTCATCGATCAGCTTAAAGTCCCTCAGGACAAACCGCGTAAGGATTCGGTATAATCATGAGCAAGATGATCAGTACCGGAGCATTGCTCATGGCATCGCTCGAAGGACAAACGCTCGGACAATATAAAGTCATCGCGCAAATGGGTTCCGGCGGGATGGCGACCGTTTACAAAGCCTATCAGGAACGGCTGGATCGCTTCGTGGCGATCAAGATGCTGCACGAAGCGTTTCAGGAGGATCAGAATTTCCTCGCTCGGTTCGAGCGGGAAGCCAAGATCGTCGCGCGGCTGGAGCATCCTCACATCGTTCAGGTGTTCGACTTCGACGACTACAACGGGCGTCCCTATCTGGTGATGAAGTTCGTCGAGGGCAAAACCCTCAAAGCCGAACTGGAAGATATGCCGCTCACGGTGGACGAGATTCTGCGGATCATGCCGCCGATTGCCGACGCGCTGGATTACGCGCATGGTCAGGGCGTGCTGCACCGGGACATCAAGCCTTCGAACATCATCGTTGACCAGCACGGCACGCCTTACCTGACCGACTTCGGGCTGGCGCGTATGGCGCAGGTGGGCGACAGCACCCTCAGCAGCGACGTGCTGCTGGGCACGCCGCATTACATCTCGCCGGAGCAGGCGATGGGCAACCGCGACCTCGACGCGCGCACCGACCTGTACTCGCTGGGCGTGGTGCTGTACGAATTGGTGGTCGGGCGGGTGCCCTTCAGCGCCGATACGCCTTTCGCCGTGATCCACGACCAGATTTATCGCCCGCTGCCCAAGCCCAGCAGCATCAACCCGGAACTCACGCCCGCCGTCGATGCGGTGCTGGAGAAGGCGCTGGCGAAGTCTCCGTCGGATCGCTACTCGACCGCGACCGAGATGGTCGATGCCTTCCGGCGGGCGATCACCACGTCGGGCGTGACCACACTCAACCCGGATCGCAGCAGCATCGCCTCCGAGTCGCTGGCGAAGCTGCGCGATCAGGAAGCACCGCCTGCCGAGAGTATCCCGGCTCCCGCCGCGCCCGAAAAGCCCAAAGTCCAGACGGAGCAGCCGGGCTTTCAGATGAGAGGCTTCGCGCCGCCCGGCGGATTCTCCATGCCGACCAGCCGACACGAGGTCAAGCAGGCGCAGCGCGAGGCAAGGCGCTATGCCAAGCGAGAAGCCCGCCGGGTGGTCGAAGCCGAGTTCGACTTCAGCGACGCCGGGAAAGCGATCCAAAGCGCGGGCGCGGCGGTGCGCGGCGCAATGGAAGGCATCGGCGAGGCGTTCGAGAACTCCGGCTACGATCCCGATCTGGTGCCGATGGACGACGGGGAAGCCATCCGCCGCCGGATGACCGAACAGTACAACAAGCGCCGGGAATTCATGGGCGACATCGTTTCCTTCGTTCTGGTCAACGCGCTGCTGTGGGTGATCTACAGCGCCACGAACTTTTTGGGCTTTCCGTGGCCCCTGATCGTCACGCTGGGCTGGGGATCGGGGCTGGCGGCGCACGCCATCGAGACCTACTATGCAACTGGCAGCCGGGCGCGGCATCGGCTTCAGGTGATTCAGCGCGCGTTTTACCAGACCTACGGCGAGGATTGGGTCAACGCCGACAAGAAGGAACTGCGGCGCATCCGCCAGCAAGTCACCGAACCGCTCACCAAGCGCCGGGAATTCGCGGATCATCTGGCGGTGTTCGTGCTCATCAACCTGATGCTGTGGTTCATTTACGGCGTCACCAACTTTTTGGGCTTTCCGTGGCCCCTGATCGTCACGCTGGGCTGGGGGATCGGGCTGGTGGCGCATGGCGCGGAAGTGCTGAGTAACAGCTCGCGCGAGAGCGCCATCGACCGGGCGGTCGAGCAGGAGCGGGATCGGCTGTCGCTGAGCGAGAAGCCCAAGCGCGACCGCTTCGCAGACTCGCGCGAAGTTCACCTGACCGAAGACGGCGAGTTCACCGACAGTATGATCGAGGAAATCGACGCCGAAGAAAAAGCCAAGCGCGACCGACGATAGAGAGGAAGAATTGCTTGTTACAAGAGATGCTGGTCAAGCGGATTGCGCGCACCTATCGGCTGCGCATCTTATTCGGGCTTCACCTTGCGCTCTACGGGACGCTGCTGGCGTCCTGCGCGATTGTGCCATCGCAGACGGTGGCGCTGCTCCTGCTGCTGTGGCTGCCGCTGATTCTGGGGCACACCGCCGCGCACAGCCTCCACGAACTGCGCGAGCGTTCCGCCGCTTACGTCCCGGTTCCAGTGACCAGCTTCAATCCCCCCCGCTACCCGGTGATCATTTACGACGAGGACGGCAGGCGCGTCCCCGATGACGAACACATCGACTGTCTGCCGGGCTAATTCGCCAGATTCAACGGCGCGGGGCGGGTGGGATCGAGCGGGCTGGCGCTGCCGCGCGTCAGGTAGAGCGTGCCGGGGATCGTATCGCCCGCGTTGAAACTGCCGATCCACACGCTCACCGCTCCGGGCGTGAAGTTACCGATCACGTCCACCATCGGCTGCTTGGAGCGGTAGGTGTCGTCGTTGCAGTACCACTCCCCATCCGGCATCCGCACGATCAGCGCCGCATCCCCCAACGGATCATCCGAGACGAAGAACACCCGCAGATGAGCGGTCGCCTGCGCCAGCGTGAAGGCGAACGACGGGATCGCCGGGTAGAAGCCGGGGCAGTCCTTGTTCTGCGATCCGGCGTCCAATTCGCCGCCGCCGACCGAGCCGGGAATCGCATAGGGATCGGGCACGCCGGAATTGAAGCTGAAATCGGACGTGCCGGGCGTCAGTCCACCGACCGGATCGGTGGGCGGCGTGCCGCCAGCGGGCACGGTTTCCGGCGAATACTGCTTCTCGGTCACGTACAGCACCCCGACAATCGGCGGGTTGGGCGCGGTTTCACTGCTCACCCACACGTTGTAGCTGCCCATCGCCGGGTTGATGAACTCCACCTGTGGGCGACTATAGCCGGGCGCGAAGTCGCGGTTGCAGCCCCACCCGCCCGGCGACTGCACGATCAGCGCCGCGTCCAGATCGTCGTCCAGCGGCGCGAACAGGAAGCGCAGGCGAGTTGAATCGCCTGACCAATCCACCCGGAAATCGGGTGCGCCGGAGGCGAAGCCGTAGCAGCCGTCGCCGCTCACCGAGTTGGTCACATTGAGCGCTCCGCCCGCGCTCACCACGCGATAGTAGGGATCGGGCAGAAAGCCCGCCTCCAAACGCTCGGCGCCATAGATCGGGGGCAGGGTTGGGTTGAGCGCGGTCGCCGGGATCGGCGTGGCGGTGGGCGCGGGGGTCACGTCCGGCGTCGGGCGCGGGACGATCAGCCCGGTCGAGCCGGGCACCACGTCGCTCCGGGTGGTCAGGTACAGGTTGCCGATGGCGCGATCGGTCAGCGCGCCCACCCACACGTTGTAATCGCCGGGCGCTGCCGCGTCGATCTCGACGGTCGGGTTGTTCAAGCCGTAGGAATCGTTGTTGCAATAGTAGTTGCCGTCGGGCGCGCGGACGATCAGCGAGGCGTCCCACGCCACCGCTTCGCTGACGAAGATGAAGCGCAGGCGGTCGAAGGCGGTCAGCGCCTTGAAGCGAAAGGTCGGCTGCACGTTGACCAGCCCCACGCAGTCGTCGCCGAGGTTGCGCTGCTGCGCGTTGATGGCGCCGCCCCCGGCGACCTGATCGACGCGGAAGGGGTCGGGCTGAAAGCCCACGCCCCCGGCGGCGATGCCGTGATCGGGCGTGGCATTGGGGTCAAGCGGCTGATCCTGCGCCGCTGCGCTGCCCGCGAACACGAGCAGCAGCAGCACGACGACCAATTTCTTCATAAGTAAACCGAGGTTACGGGTATCTCCTGTGAAAGCGATGACAGATAGGCGTCAATGCGACAGCCCGAAGTACAGTTCCAGCACCTGCCGGGCAATCGGCGCGGCGACCTCCGAGCCTTCGCCCGCCGTCTCCACCTCAACCACCACCACGATCTGCGGGTTATCGCGCGGGGCGTAGGACGCGAACCACGCCTGCGGCGGCGTGTCCGGTCCGCCAGTTTGAGCGGTCCCGGTCTTGCCGCAGACCCCCAACGCCTGAAGCGGCGAATTGCGGAACACGAACTCCGCCGTGCCTGCCGTCGAGGTGGTCACGGCGCAGATTCCGGTCTGAATGGTCGCCAGCACCTCCGGCTTGATGTTGGTGGGCGTGCCCTGCGGCTCGTGCGCGGGCGTGAGCGGGTCGCCTGCCAAGCCGTAGCTGCCGACGATGTAGGGCGTCATCAGCGTGCCGCCGTTGGCGATGGCGGCGTACCAGCGCGCCACTTGCAGCGGCGTGACCTGCACCTCGCCCTGCCCGACCGAGATGTTCACCGAATCCGAGAACGTCCACGGGACGCCGGTCGTGGTCAGCTTCCAGTTCGGGTCAGGGATAAACCCGGTCTGCTCCGGCAGATCGGTCAAGCCAGTGGGTTCGCCGAAGCCCGCGCGGTGCATGTAGCTGGGCAGCAGATTCGGGTCGGCTTCGTTCAGCCGATAGCCGACCTCGTAGAAATACGGATCGCAGCTTACCGTGAGTGCGCTCGCCAGCGTGACCCGTCCGTGACCGCCCGGCAGCCAGTCGTAGCGGGTGATGTCGCGGTTCCAGACCCCGGTGCAGACGTAGGACTGGTTGAGCGCGTACACGCCGCTGTCGGCGACGGCGGCGGCGCTGACGGTCTTCATGGTCGATCCGAGCGCGTAGACGCCCTGCGTCGGGCGGTTGATTTCGGGATTACGCGGGTCGCTGCTGTACTGGGCGATCAACTGCTGCGCCTGCTGCTCTCCCATAGTGGGGAAGGGCAGGAAGGCGTTGTCGTCGTAAGACGGGTAGCCGACCAGCGCCAGCAGTTCCCCGGTCTGAACGTTCATCACCACCACCGAGGCGCCCTGCGAGGTCGGTCCCCAGCTATCTTTCGCCTGCGTGTAGGCGTCGGCGACGATCTGCTGGACTTGGTTCTGGAAATCCGAGTCGATGGTCAGATACACGCTTTGTCCCGGCTTGGCGGCAGCCTGCGCCAACTGGCGAAGCTGCGCGCCCGACGAATCCACCAGCGTGAGGGTCTCGCCCGGCTGACCGCGCAGCGTCGAATCCCACGTCAGTTCGACCCCGCTGCGCCCGATGATCGACGCCTGATTGAAGCCCGCCGCCTCGATGTCCGGCAGGTCTTCCTCGTCGGGATAGCCGACGTAGCCGAGGATGTGCGATACCGCCGTCCCCGCCGGATAGCGACGGGTCGGCTGTTCCTTGAAGCTCATGTTGCAGAACTGGGTCAGCGCGTCGTGGGTGCTTTCGTAGGTCTGCGGGTCGATCTCGCCCACATCGATCACCCAATCAGCCGGATGCGCCTGAAGCGCGGTCTGCACGTCCGCCGCCGTCTCATTCAGCGCGCCCGAAAGCGCGTTCAGGCAGTCGGCGTAGTCGGGGATTTGCTGCGGGATCACTTCCAGCCGCACAATCGAGCCGTTCTGATCCGCCAGCACCACGCCGTTGCGGTCGTAGATGTTGGCGCGGTTAGGGATGCTGGAAGTCAGCCGCAGACTCGCGCCGCTCGCCATGCCCGCGAACAGATCGTCGGGCGTCCACGCGATGCGCCAATCCTGCGCCCGGTCGTCCACCACCACCGTCAGGTCGCGGTCGGTATCGGTGAAGTCGCCGATCAGCCGGGTGTGAAAGGTCACGTCGTAGTTGAACACGGCAACTTCGTCTCGCTGCCGCAGGATGCTGTTGGGCTGAATATCGACACTTTGCAGGGTCATGGTGTCGTCGGCGTTCTGGTACACCGACTTGAAGCTGTCAATCGGGCTGGCTTCTTGGCTGGAAAAGCTCAAGTCCTGATACATGGCGTCGAGGTCGCCCTCGTGCCAGTGGGTGAGAAAATCCCGCGCGACTCGCTCGGCGTCTTCCAGTTGATAGGACGAGGGCAGCACCGCCCGCGTCGGGATTTGCACGTCCGCAGGGCGTTGAGGGCCACAGCTAGCGATCAACAGAAGCAATAGGAGCAGGCGCAGGCGAGGCATAACAGTCAGCTTTTTCCAGTAAACGGCTCAATATCCCGCTTATTATAGCGCCGCTTTGCGATCCTGCGCCTGACGATGGTGTATACTCAACGGCAGTCTGAACCTGAGGAGGAACAACCCATGACCGATCAAAACCGCGCGGTGGTCGTCCACCTCGACAGCCTCAGCGCCAACGAGTTCGAGGTTTTGCTGGAAGGCGAGCGGGTGCAGGGCGTGATCCGCATCAGCGGGCTGCTGCCCTTCAAGCTGGAAGTCAAGCCCTCGCTGACTAAGCTGATGCGCGACCCGTTCAAGCTCTCCAAGCTGGTTCAGCGCGACCCGGCGCTGCCGTTCAACCGCTGGCTGCGCGACACCATCGACGCCAAAGACGACATCGTGCGCCCGGCGCGCAGGCTGGAAATCCTCGCCATCGACGACGGCGAAGAAACCCGCCGCTGGACGGTCAAGGGCGCATGGATCAGCGAAATCGGCTATTCGGACTTCAACAGCGCCAGCAACGACCTGATCGAAGAAACCGTCACCATCCACTACGACGACATCGGCGAAACGTGGCGCACGTGACGTTTTGCACGCCGAAATCCTGACGCGATGCAGCCGCAGCCCGCGCTATCATCAGGCGGGCTGTCGCTTATCCGCTCACTGGAGATGGTATGTCGCGTAGAACCGTAATTCTCGGCGTCGTCGCCTTGATCGCGCTGGTGGTGCTGGTGGAGTTGATCCCTTGGGGCAATTTCATCCCCGCCTTCGCTGAAACCAATCCGCCTGTGCAAACCAGCATCCAATGGGACTCGCCCACCACCGAGCAGTTGGTTCGCACCGCCTGCTACGACTGTCACAGCAACGAGACCGTCTGGCCCTGGTACGCGCATCTGACGCCGATCTCGTGGCTGCTGGCGCACGACGTGAACGAGGGACGCCAAAACTTGAACTTCTCCACTCGCAGCGCCGACCAGATCGACCCCAATCAACTGATCGAGCAAATCCGGCGCGGCTCGATGCCCAAATCGATCTACCTGACCTTGCATCCCGGCGCCAATCTGAGCGCGGATCAGAAGAACGAGTTGATCGCCGGGCTGCTGGCGAGTTTGCACGGAACCCGAGGCTCGCGCGGGGGATGATTCGTGGAGGGGCGAACCCGTGTGTTCGCCCAACGCAGGGCAGACACATCGAGGCTTGCCCGAAAATGAATTGCCGCTGGCGGTTTAAACCGCCAGCTATGCAATACCTAGCGACCCACTGAAGGGGTCGCCTTTCGATCTCGTTTTGAGTTGCCCCTTCAGTGGGCGACGTTTTTTCTAGCCGAGGATTTAAATCCTCGGCGGCGAATTATCGGACAAGCCTATATCGGTCTGCCCCTACAAAACGGCGTCGGTAATCTGCCCTAGCCGTTCAAGACCTGCGCCAGCCGATCCGCATCCACGTTGCCGCCGCTGATCACGACGGCGGTCACGCCGCCCGGCTCGATCACACCGCTTTGCAGCGCCGCCACGCCGACCACGCCGCCGCCTTCCGCCATCCAGCCCTGCTGCGCGACCATCCAGCGCATGGCTGCCGCGATTGCCGCCTCGCTTACGCACACCATGCGATCCCCGTAACGCGGCACCAGTTCCCGCGTCACCGACTCCGCCTCGATCTCGCCGGGCAGCGCGTCCGCCAGCGAGTCGTGGCTCAGCGGCTCGTGGGTGTGGTAGAACAGGTTGTACATGTCCGGCGAGACGGCGGCGTTCACACCGATCACCTCGACCGACGGCTTCAGGCTCTTGAGCGCGATGGCGACCCCGCTGATCAGCCCGCCGCCGCCCACCGGGACGATCACCCGCTCCACGTCGGGCAGCGCGTCCAAGAGTTCCAGCCCAATGGTGCCCTGCCCGGCGATCACGTCCGGGTGACTGTACGCCGAGACGTAAATCAGCCCCTCGTCGCGCGCGATACGCATGGCTTCGGCTTCGGTGTCCGCGTAGTCGTCACCGTAGAGGATCGCCTGCGCCCCGTAGCGCTTCACCCCGGCGACCTTCCGCTTGGCGGTGAACGTGGGCATCAGCACCCGCGCCTCGATTCCGAGCAGATGCGCGGCGTAGGCGAGTCCCTGCGCGTGATTGCCGGACGATGCCGTGACTACGCCGCGCGCGCGCACCTCGTCAGGCATCGCCAGCAGCGCATTGAGCGCGCCGCGAATCTTGAACGAGTGGGTTTTGTTGGCGTTTTCGAGCTTGAGCCACGCGCCCAGATCGGGCGCGGCTTCCAGCGGCGTCGGCTGCAAATGAGGCGCCAGCCGGTAGCGGGCGAGCGCGATGTCGGCAAGTTGAAGCATCGGAATCCTCTCTGAGGTGAGAAAAATTTACTTTGTAATTGCAAGTAATACGCATCAACAGTACACAATTAGAGTATAATGCAGGAAATTTCGAAACGGCTTAGCTCAGATACGCATGTTCCCAGGGAATGATCCAGAGGTTGTTCGCCGACAATACGTCGATGACGCCAACCTGCGCACCCGACGGGAAATTCACGAGCAGTACACGGTCCCAAAGGTGAATTTCCCGGAGTGGGTGCTGCGGCGTTTGCGCTGGCGCGGCGATGAGCGGCTGCTCGACGTGGGGTCGGGCGCGGGCGCGTATTTCGACTGCCTGCGCGAGTTCTGGCCCGATGTCACTTACAAGGGCATCGACCAGTCGTCGGGGATGCTCGCGCGCCATTCCGCGCCAGATGTGGTCGCGGTCGCCGACGCGCAGGCGCTTCCCTTCGCGGATCGCAGCTACGACGTGGTGATGGCGAACCACATGCTCTATCACGTGCCCGACATCGAGCGGGCGATCCTCGAAGCGCGCCGGGTGCTCAAGCCCGACGGCGTGTTGGTCGCCGCGACCAACAGCCTCCAATCCATGCCGGAATTTCACGCCCTGTTCCGCCGGGGGATGCTGCTGCTCAGCACGCCCGGCAACGTCTACAGCCAGCCGCCGCTTCCCGCCCAGACCAGCTTCGCGCTCGAAAACGGGACTCGGATTCTGGGGCGCTATTTTTACGCGGTGGTGCGCTACGATCTGCCCAGCACGCTGGTTTTTCCCAGCATCGAGCCGGTGATGGCATACCTCGAAAGCACGCGCTCGGTGCGCGAGCCGCAGCTCCCGGAAAGCATTCAGTGGGATGATCTCATGCTGGTGATGCAGGAGCAGGTCAACCGGGTGCTGAACCACTTCGGCGAACTGGTGGTCAACAAGGTCACGGGCGTGCTAATTGCCTCGAATCAGGGCGGCTTCATCCACGAATTTGTACAAAAGCTCGACGATTAAGGCACTTCAAACCCGTAGCGCCCGATCAGCGGCACGAAATGGACGGCGGCGATCCGCTTGACGTACCAGTGATCGCCGCGCCGGGTGAGCAGTTCGAGAAACTGTCCCTTGCGCTCGTCGCCCACCGGGATCACCAGCCGACCGCCGTTGGGACTCATCTGCGCGCGCAGCACGCCCGGCAGCACCGGAGCCGCCGCCGTGACCATGATCGCGTCGAAGGGCGCCATGTCCGGCAGTCCCTGACTGCCGTCGCCCACGTGAAGGTCGAGGTTGCTATAACCGAGCCGGTGCAGCCGCTCGGCGGCGCTGCCTGCCAGCCGCGCCACTCGTTCCAGACTGTAGACGTAATCGACCAGCTCGCACAGCACCGCCGTGTGATAGCCCGACCCGGTGCCGATCTCCAACACCCGCTCGTCACGCCGCAGATGCAGCGCCTGAGTCATCAGCGCGACCATATAGGGCTGCGAGATGGTCTGATCGGCATCAATCGGCAGCGGACAGTCGCGGTAAGCATTGCTGCGCTGTTCCGGCAGGACGAACTCGTGACGCGGAATCCGCAGCATGGCGTCCAGCACCCGTTCATCCCCGATTCCACGCGCCCGAAGCTGCCATTTCACCATCCAAGCGCGTGCCGCCGCAAACTGATCGTCCATCGTCGTATCCCTTTTGTATTAGTATAACATCAGCTATAACGAAAATTGGATTAGGCGATTTTAAGTTTTCGTGGCACACTTGTGACACTCAACCGGACTTCGCAAAGAGTTTTCATCCCTATGAAACTGGCAACCATTTCCCATCGAGGTCGACTGCACATCGGGGCAGTCGAGGGCGATACGATTCAAATCATGGCGTGGCAGGACGACATGCGCCAGATGATCCGGCGGGGCGTCATCCCCAGCCCCAGCTACGAGCATGTACCGTTTGATCCATCGCTTCTGAGAGCGCCGCTGATCCCCGGCAAGATCGTCGCTATTGGGCGCAATTACGCCGAACATGCCGCCGAAAGCGGCAGCGACGTGCCGGATAAGCCGCTGATCTTCGCCAAATTTCCCAGCACCGTGATCGGGCCCGGCGACCCGATCACGTGGCACAAGTCGATCACCACGCAGGTCGATTGGGAAGTCGAGCTGGCGGTGGTCATTGGACAGCGGGCGAAGGACGTTCCCGAAGCCGACGCGCTGAAGTACGTTTTCGGCTACTGCGTGGGCAACGACGTGAGCGCCCGCGACCTGCAACTGAAGCTCGATACCCAGTGGACGCGGGGCAAGAGCCTCGACACCTTCTGCCCGCTGGGACCTTACATCGTCACCCGCGACGAAATCGCCGATCCGCAGAAGCTCGCGCTCAAGACCACCGTCAACGGCGAGGTGATGCAGGACAGCAACACCCAAGACATGATCTTCAACGTGCCACACCTGATTGCCTACTGCTCGCAGATGTTCACGCTGGAGCCGGGCGACCTGATCATGACCGGGACGCCGCCGGGCGTGGGCATGGGGCGCAAGCCGCCGCGCTACCTCGCCGACGGCGACGTGGTGACGGTCAGCGTCGAAGGCATCGGCGAGATCAGCAACCCCTGCAAGGTGCTGGATTAGGTAAATAGCGCTGTGCGCAGAAGTAGGTTTCTAATCTGTGGCGCTAGGGTGTGGTTCTAAAGAAATAACGCGCGGTCTGTAGGGGCGCAGCGCGCTGCGCCCCTACGAAGACCTTGCTATGAGCCGCGTTCGGTTTACCCCCTACAAGACCCCGCGTATCCCGGTAGGATCACTTCCGCGATTGACTTCCGCCCCCCGGTTTGCTAGACTCGGCGGTGTATGAAGCCGTTAAGGTTATGAGCAGTCCGCTCATGCCGGGCCCTGCGCGGCAGGACTTCCGAATCGTGTCAGGCCCTGACGGGAGCAGCACTAAGGAGTGATCCCTGGGTGCCGCAGGTCTCCCCGGCTTGAGCAGAGTGCCCATAACCCGTTTCCGCGAGCAGCGACGTTGGAACCTGACCCCCGTTCCGAGCGACCATCCCTCTCCGCGACACAACCCGGCAAACCGACTCAGCCCGCGTGGATCATGCCACTGTTGATCCTCAGCGGCGTGCTGGTGGTGGTCGCCGTGATCGGCGGCGCACTGATCCTGATCGCGCTGCTGCACACCTTCCCGGTGACGGTGGTGGCTGACGGTCAGGCGCTCGAGCTTCAGAGCCGCCCGGATACAGTCGCCGGGCTGTTGAAAGCTGCCAACGTCACGCTGAACGACGGCGACCGGGTGCTGCCGCCGCCGGAGACCGCGCTCGACGCCGACATGATCGTGCGGGTGGATCGCGCGCGCAGCGTTTTTCTCACGGTGGACGGTCAGACCACGCCGCTGTGGACGCCGCTCACCAACCCGGCGGAGATTCTCGCCAGCGCGGGCGTGACCGTCGGCGCGGGCGACCGGGTGGAGATCGACGGCACCACCGCCCGCGTCGATCAGTTGGCGCAGTGGCCCGTCCCGGTCAGCAGCTTGATGGTGCGCCACGCCGTCAGCCTGCGCGTGATCGACGAGGGCAGCGTCCGCACCCTGCAATCGACCGGCAGCACGGTCGGCGAGGCGCTGTTTGACGCCGGGATCACGCTCTACCTGACCGACAGCACCACGCCGGACGTGAACACCCCGCTCACGCCCAACCTCACCGTGACCATCACCCGCGCCAGCCCGGTCGAAATCTTCGCCGACGGCGCGACCCTTCACACCCGCTCGCGCGGGCAGACCGTCGCCGAGGCGCTGACGGACGCCGGGATCACGCTGGTGGGCATGGATTACGCCATCCCCGCCGAAAGCACGCCGATCCAGCCGGGTATCTCCATCCGCGTGATCCGCGTGCGCGAGGAGATCGAATCCGAGCAGCAGCCGATCCCGTTTGATACGGTCTATCAGCCCGATTCCACGCTCGAACTCGATCACCAGCAGGTGACGCAGGCGGGGCAGGCGGGCGTGCAGGAGACTCGCACCCGCGTCCGCTACGAGAACGGCGTCGCGGTCGAGCGCGATCCCGCCGAGACGGTGGTGGTGAAACCGACGGTCAACAAGGTGATCAGCTACGGCACCAACGTGGTGATCCGCAGCATCGACACACCCGACGGACCCCGCGATTACTGGCGGGTGATTCGCATGTACGTCACCAGCTACCATCCGGTGGACGGCGACAACACCACCGCCACCGGGCACACGCTCCAGCGCGGTGTCGTCGGCGCGAACCTCGCCATTCTGCCCTACGGCACCCAGATTTACGTCGAGGGCTACGGTGTGGGCGAGGTGCAGGACACCGGACCCGCGCGCAACATCTCGCTGTGGGTCGATCTCGGCTACAGCGAGGACGACTATCGCGGCTGGTACGGCTATCACGACGTATACGTCCTCACGCCGGTACCGCCCAACATCGACTATCGACTTCCGGCGTCATGATGCGCAGGCAGTTTCGCACCCGACGCCGCCGAATCACGATTGCCCTGCTGCTGGCGCTGTTCTGGATCGGCTTCATTAGTTGGTTGATTCTGCCCCAGCCGATTCCGCCGCTCGCCGGGAAAATTCTCTATCCGCAAGACCGCACGCTGGTTCAGATGACGCTGCCCTCCGGCAGCCCGCAGCCGATTCAGCAGTTCGATCAGCAAATCGGTCAGGCGCGCTGGTCGCCCGACGGCACGCGGATCGCGCTCACGCTGGGAAATGGCAAGCGGATCGACGGGACACCCGCCTCCGATCTGTACGTCATGAACGCCGATGGGGGCGGCATACGCCAGTTGACCCACGATCTGCTGCCGGACGTGTCTAGATGGTCGCCGGATGGTCGATATATCGCGTTTGTGAGTGTATCGTTTGCGAGCGGCACGGCGATCTTCGTGGTGGACGTGACCAGCGGCGCGGTCACTCAGTTGACCCAGTACGCGACCCGCGACCTCGACCCGCAGTGGTCGCCGGACAGCCGCCGGATCGCGTTCACCAGCTCGCGCGACGGCTTCCAGTCGATTTACTCGATGACGCCGCAGGGCACGGATTTCCGGCAGTTGGCGCAGATCGACCACCTGAACGCGCTTCAGCCGGATTGGTCACCGGACGGCAGGCGCATCGCCTACATCACCCAGTATTCGGTCGGCGACGGCACCGCCGAGCTTCACGTCATGAACGCCGACGGCAGCCAGCAGCGCCAGCTTACGCAGGACGCCCCCATCGGCGAGTTCGAGCCGTCGTGGGCGCCGGACAGCCAGCGCATCGTCTACATGGCGGGGACGACCACCACCGTCGATTTATTCATCATGAACGTGGACACGGGCGAAACCCGGCAGCTTACGCACGCGGCGGCGGCGGGCGACGCCTACGTGACTCCGCGCTGGCTCCCGGACGGCGATCACATCCTGTTCACCAGCATCCTGCACGACGTTTACGCCGCCTCGGTGATCGACGTTCGCGGCGAAAACATTCGAGGGTTCCTGAGCAGTCAGATGAACGGCGTGCCCGCGTTGGATTGGGTCGGCGGGTAGACGCTGTAGGGACGAAGTATGAAGTCATTTCAGAATCAGCGACATGCACAATCGGATACAGGCTAAGAGACAAAAACCGACGAAACCATGCAAGAGCCGTTCGTGACGGACACGCAAATGGCGGCAGTTGAAGAACCAAGCGAAGGTCTGCTCGACCATCCAACGGTGCGCGTAGTTAGGCTGGAGTTTGAGCGGGCGTCCCGGTTGCAGGTGCCTGCGAGCCGGTTTACGCTGACGGAGGTCGATGAGCCATACTCCTTTGGCAAGTCCTCCCACCCACAGCCTGTCTTCAACCCATAGAGGATGCCATTGATCGTGTCTCGGTCGTGCTTGCGCTTCCGCCCGACCTTTGGCTGCGGCGGCAACATCCCCGCAATTGAGTACCCATTGTGCCTCGCCTAGTGCATCGTCACAGCAGATATAGAGATTTCGGGCGAGGCACGCCTCGCCCCTACAAAAGATGCGCAAAGGTCAGAAGAGCATCCGTGAAGCTGCACTTAGATCATGCCGACTCATCGTCTACCACCTCGCCTCGTCTCTGATCCTTTAGGCTATTTTACCAATTCTGAAATCGCTTCGATTCGGCATCACCACAAATTCGTCTAATTCGACATTCGGGAAATGCGTGGGGATTTCCTGCCAACATTCCGAAACGAATTTCGCCAAATCGGTTCGATTCCATCACAGCGTCCGTGACGTACCCGAAAAGCTCAGCGCGGCGATGCGTGCAGAAGGTGACGAAATATGCGCCGTTCTGGGCATAGTCGTAATCTTGCAGCCGAATCGGGCGGCGGTGATAGGGGGACATAGTGCTCCTCGCAAGGGCACGCCATCCATACCCCTACAACGCCTGTAATATCAGTTCAGCCGCTCCACAATGGTCGCGGTGCCCATGCCGCCGCCGCAGCACATGGTCTGCAAGCCGAAGCGCCCGCCGTGAACGTCCAGCGCGTGGAGCAGCGTGGTCATCAGCCGAGCGCCGCTCGCGCCCAGCGGATGCCCCAGCGCAATCGCCCCGCCATGCACGTTGACCTTGCTCATGTCCGCGCCGATCTCGCGCTGCCACATGCCGATCACGGCCGCGAACGCCTCGTTGACTTCGAACAGGTCGATCTGGTCGAGGCTCATACCCGCCCGCGCCAGCGCCTTGCGGGTCGCGGAGACGGGTCCGGTCAGCATGAGGTGCGGGTCGCTGCCCACCGTGACCATCGACACCAAGCGGGCGCGGGGCTTCAAGCCCAGCTCGCGCGCTTTCTCGGCGGAGGTCAGCACCAGCGCCGCCGCCCCGTCGCTGATCTGGCTGCTGTTCCCGGCGGTGCTGACGCCGCCGGTGGTGAACGCCGACGGCAGCAAGTCCATCTTTTCCAGCGACGCAGCGGCGCGAAAGCCCTGATCCCGCGTGACGGTCAGCGGACTGCCCGCCTCGTCCACGCCTTCCAGCGGGAAGAATTCCGGTTGCAGCCAACCGCTGGCGGTCGCCTGCGCCGCCTTGAGGTGGCTCTGGTAGCCGATGCGGTCGCACTCCTCGCGCGAGATGCCCCACTTGCGGGCGATCTCGTCGGCGGCTTCGCCCTGCGAGATCATGGCGTAGTCCCGCATGATCCGCTCGGTGAAGGGCTGTCCCCCGTTCAAACTCGATCCCATCGGCACGCGGGTCATGCTCTCGACCCCGCCCGCGACCGCGATCTCGATCTGACCGGACGCGATCAGCGCCGCCGCCAGATGCACCGCCTGCTGGCTCGATCCACATTGGAAATCGACGGTGGTCGCCGGGACTTCGAACGGAAGCCCGGCGTCGAGCGTGACGCTGCGGGCGAGGTTGTAGGTCTGCTCGCTCGCCTGCGTGACGCAGCCCATGATCACGTGATCGACCCATGCCGGATCAACGTGGGCGCGCGCCAGCGCCTCGCATACCGCGCTCGATCCGAGCCGCACCGGATGAATCTCGCGCAACCAGCCCTTGCGCTTGCCGACCGGCGTGCGGACGGCTTCAACGATCACGACTTCAGGCATCAGAAAACCCTTTTCGCATAACCAAATCATCCTTCATTTCTATCTTATCCAAAAACGGATTGAACCACAGAGGACGCAGAGATCACAGAGGCAGGGTGCTTGTGGGCGCGCCCCTACAAGAACAAGGGCAGACACGTGGGTCTGCCCCTACAAAAACCCACCGACTATCACTTGGTCGTCTTCTACCTTTAACTTTTAACTTTTGACTTTTAACTCCCTGATATTGCTTTTTTCGCCGCACGCCGAGTAATATCGAGCGCGTCGTCCTCCATCGAAAGGGTTCTCGCTTGACCGCTACCCCGCGCGCCTTGCTCGGCTTCGCATGGCAGATGCTGCTGCTGACCGTCGGCGCGGTGATCTCCGCCATCGCGGTGATCGTGTTCGAAGCGCCCTTTCAGATCGCGCCCGGCGGCATTTCCGGCATCGCCATCATCCTCAACCACGTGATCCACACGCCGATTGGCTTGGTGATCCTGCTGGGCAACATCCCCATCCAGATCATCGGCTACCGGATGCTGGGCGGCTGGCGGGTGATCGCGGCGACCATCTACGCGGTGGTGCTGTATTCGGTGCTGATCGACGTGCTGACGCCCTACTTCGGCACGCTCAGCAGCGACCGCTTCCTGAACGCGGTCTTTGGCGGGATCATCGGCGGGATCGGCACCGGGCTGGTGCTGCGGGCGGGCGGCACCATGGGCGGGACATCGACGCTGGGGCGCATCTTGCAGCAGCGCTACGGCACGCCGCTGAGCAGCAGCACGCTCTACACCGACGGGCTGGTGATTCTGGCGGCGGGGGTCGCGTTCGGGTGGGAGGGCGCGCTCTACGCGATGGTGGGGCTGTACGTCGGCGGCGCAACCGCCGATTACGTGCTGGAAGGACCCAGCGTGATCCGCACGGGCGTGATCATCACCGATCACCCGCAGACGCTCGCCGATCACATCCTGTCCGATCTGGGGCGCGGCGTGACCGCGTGGACGGCGACTGGCATGTTCACCGATCAGCCGCACACGGTGCTGTACGTGACCATCGCCCGCTCGCAGGTGAACGCCTTGCAGCGGATCGTCATGTCGGTTGACCCGGAAGCCTTTCTGGTGATCGGGCAGGGGCACGCCGCCTACGGGCAGGGCTTCAAGGAATTCCCGCGCGAGTAGCGTTCAAGAGAGGCGCAAATGTCAGATTATCATCTCCCGCTCGACGCCATCCGGCAGGCGCGCGAGCGCATCCACCCCTACGTCCGGCACACGCCGATTGCGCCGCTCCCGCCGCTCGCGGACGATTTCCCGCCGTTGGTGGCGCGCGTCCCGCCACACGTGCGGCTCAAGCTGGAGAATTTGCAGGTGGTCGGCTCGTTCAAGCCGCGCGGCGTGTTCAATACTCTGCTTCAGCTCGGCGCGCCGGCGCGGGCGCGCGGCGTGATGGCGGCGTCGGGCGGGAATCACGGCGTCGCGCTGGCGTATGCGGCGCATCGGCTGAGCATCCCGGCGACGGTCTATCTCCCGGCGACCGCCAGCGCCGACCGAGTTCGCCCGCGTGAAAGTCTGGGGCGCGCGGGTGATCCAGCACGGCGCGGCGTGGGACGACGCCCACGCGCAGGCGGTCGCGCACGCCGCCGCCGAAGGCATGACTTACGTGCATCCGTTTGACGACGACACCACCCTCGCCGGGCAGGGGACGCTCAGACTTGGAACTGCTCGACGACCTGCCCGACCTCGACTGCGTGCTGATCGCCATTGGCGGCGGCGGGCTGATCGGTGGGATGGCGGCGGCGATCAAGCAGATCAAGCCGGGCGTGCGAATCATCGGGGTCGAACCCACCGGAGCGGCGTCGATGCAGCACAGCCTCGCGCTTGGTCGGGTCGAGCCGCTGGCAGAAGTGCGGACGATTGCCGATACGCTGGCGCCGCGCGGCGTGAGCGAGAAAACCCTCTCGCTGGCGCAGCAGTACGTCGATCAGATCGTGCTGGTGGAGGACGCCGCCCTGCTCGACGCGATGCGGTCGCTGTGGCTGGCGTACAACCAACTGGTCGAACCCGCCGGAGCCGCCGTGATCGCGGCGCTGGCGCAGGTGGACGTGAGTGTCTATTCGCACCCGGCAGCGCTGATCTGCGGCGGCAACGCGGCGGCAGAGAGCGTCTGGCAGACTTACGCCGAGATGGGACAGCGCAAGGGAACTCTCCCGCCCCTGTGATCCAAATCGCGTTGGTAGGGGGAATTCAGAGGTGATGCAGGGCAAGATATATCGCCGGCGTAGAGGCGACTTGGATGCTAGCAAAGGCGTTCAATTGAACGCCCTTACGAAAATCTCCCCTCAAATCTGAACCAGCACCATTCGTTTGAAACCTGCCCCTCCCGCCGCTTGACAGGCAAAATCAGCCGACGGCGGGGACGGCTTCGGTGCTGATGCCCAGCAGCACCACCTCGTCGTCGGAGGCAATCACCAGCAGCGTCCCGTCCGGGCTAAAGACCAGCGACTCGCTGGCTTGCAGCGGCGTGCTGGTGATCAGGTCGCTGGTGGTGGCGTCGAAGAGGTTCACGGTCGAAGCGGTCGCCGGGCTGCCGGGCGCGTCCATCGCCGCCAGCAGCGATCCATCCTTGCTGAAGCTGATCGCGCCGGGATAGAAACCCGGATCTCCGCTGTAGGTCTGCTCGACGTTGGTGTCCATATCGACCATGCGCACCAACTCGCCGTCGGCAAAGGCTATTTGATGCAGTGGCGCAGCGCCGAGCGGCGCGGGTCGCCATGCCAGCCCGCCGTTGGGTGCCTGAGTCAGCCCGACGGTGCGGACTTCCGCGCCCGACTGCACGTCGATCACGTGGAGCGAGGTGTCCATCCACGCCAGCAGGGTTCCGTCCGGGCTGAAGGCGACCGCTCGCACCCATGACCCGGTGGGAGCACCGGAAAGCTGGTGATTGCTGGCGAGATCGAAGATTTCCCACGACGAGGGCGCGCCGGTAGGACTGCCGCTGCCGAACGCCAGCAGATCGGCGCTGCTAAAGGCGAGGCTGTTGATCTGCGAGTTGGGGGCGCGGTTGAGGCTGGCACGGGTCGCCGTGTCCTCGATGTTGAGCGTGCCATCCTGCTTGCTGTAGGCGAGGTAATGCCCATCCCGGCTGAAGGCGACCGCCGTCACCGGCTGGCTGATGTCGCCCAAGTGGGGGATCAGGTTCAGGGTGCCCATGTCGTAGACCGCCAGCCCGCTCAGTCCAGCGAGCGCGATCTGCTGACCGTCCGGGCGGAAAGCGATGCTGCTCACGCCCGCCAGCGAAATGGTGGTCAGCGGCACCAGCGTGCCGACGGTATCGGTCGTGATCAGGCTGCGCTCGGCGGGCAGCGATGCGCCCACCGGAGACAGGAAATAGTTGTTGGGCAGAACGCCTTCCGCGGTCCAGCCGATCACGCCGTCGTCGTTGACCTGCCACCAGACGATGTGAGAGGATTCTTCGCAGCTTGGACCCCCCAGCACGCTGACGGTGGTGCCGGGCTGAATCAAGCCGATCTGCTGGGCGTCGATGCTGGGATCAGCCCGCAGGCGGTTGGCGGTGCCGCCGCTGCCAATGCGCGCCTGACCGCCCTCCTGCAAGCGCGGCGGCAGATAACCCGCGAAATCGGACGGGCAGGCGTTGGTCTCGGTGGTCGGCTGCGGGGGAGGCTGCGGGGCGGCTGGCTCGCAGGCGAACGCCAGCGATCCGTCGGCGGCAACCCGGTAATCGTAGGTCGCGCCCTGATAAACCAGCGTGAAAATGAATCCCTGAAACGGCTGCGGGCGCTGAGTCCCTGCCGTGAAGGGGCAGCCCATCGCCGTATCAGTGTAGATGTTCTGCTGAAACGTCCAGCTATCCAGATCGCTGACGGTCAGCGGGACGCCGAGGCGGGTGCTCAGGCTGGCGAGCGCCAGCGCAAGCTGCGGGGGCACATCCTGCTGGGCGCGGCTGGCGGAGAGCGGCAGCACGATCAACAGGAGGATGAGGAGCAGGCGGAGTTGAGACATGATACATCCTATCCGGTTCATAAAATTCATCATCTATTTTAGCCGAGATTATATCAAAGCGCATTAAATTTCGGGAAAAGAGGTTATGCTTATTCGCAGCAGAAGGCGCCGTCGTCGGGGAAGCACCAATGGGGCGCGTCGCCAATGATCGGCTGGCGCAGATGCAGGTCGATCTCGACGGCTTCGGCGCTGATCAGGCGGTTCGAGCCGTAGAGCGCCAGTTCGACCGCCTGCGGATCGATCAGCCGGGCGCAGGACGGACAGTGAAAGCCCTCCGCCGTGACCGCGCCCAGCCGCGCATCAGCGGCGAACAGCGACAGCGCCGCCTCCATCACCTCCGGGCGCAGCGCGAAGGCGTAAGCCGATTCCCGCAGCTTGAACACTCGCCCACAGTGGGCGGTCAGGCGCGGCTCGACGTAGAAAATGCGCGCGGGTCTGCCGCAGAACGGGCAGTCGATCTCGAACGGGATCAAGCGCAAGCGCTGGTCATCGGCGGCGCGAGCGGTCTTGCAGAAGTGAATCCGCTCGCTCAGCAGCGCCTCGACCACCGCGCCCAACTCGTATAAGCGCCCGTTGACCGCCACCGAAAAGCTGTGATCGGCATTGGAATACAGGTGAAACAGCGGCAGGTCGCGCCGTGCTTTCAGGTCGCCGCCGCGACTCAACTGTGGCGGCGGATTGCGGAAGAACCAGCAGCCGCGTACGCCGTCGCGGGCGTAGCGCTCTTGCCGAAAGACGGCATCCTTGAGGCGTAGAAAGCTCCACTGGACTTCAAAGGCGATCCGGCTGCCCCCGCGAGTCGCCAGCACGTCGGCGCGCCAGTCCTCGCCCGCGACTTCGGTCAGCGCGGCGTAGCCCGCGCGCTGGCAGGCGATCACGATGTCGGCTTTGGCTTTCAGGTGATGGATGGTCTCGCCGGGCACATCGCAGTGAGCGCCGCGCTTGTGGGCGAAGTGCAGCGTCCCCAGCGGGCTGCGGCGCAGATAGCCCTCGCTGCCGCAGCAGGGCAAAATCACCTGCGCGCCGGAGTCACGCAGGGCGTCCCATTCCGCCTCGCTGAGGGCGGGCGCGATCAATTCCGCGCCGTTGACGAGGGCCCTCAAGGGCATGTCACGCCTGCCGCCGACAAACGTCATTTTCAGGGGCAATCAAGCACGTAAATTCGCCTGAACACATGCGCGCTTCAACATGAATTAATTCGTTGCCATTCGCAAAGCGTGGTATCATGCTGTTAGATTTGTCCGACTGCATGTGTTCAGGTTCCTTTCCGTATGCGTATCCTCGTCATCTCCGACATCCATGCCAATTTAACCGCCTTTGAAACCGTTCTCGCCGACGCAAAAGACGACTGGGAATACGTCTGGTGTTTGGGTGATGTGGTCGGTTATGGTCCCGACCCGAACGAGTGCGTCGAGCTGCTGCGCTCCATGCCGCATTTATGTCTGGCGGGCAACCACGACTGGGCAGCGCTGGGGCGGCTCGACATCCGCACCTTCAACCCCGACGCGCGCAAGGCGGTCGATTGGACGCGCGACACGCTCACGCCCGAAAACACCGACTACCTCGAAGCGCTGCCGACCACGTTCGTGATCGGCAATTATACGCTGGCGCACGGCAGCCCGCGCGAGCCGGTCTGGGAGTATATCCTCGAACCGCTGATCGCGGCGCTGAACTTCCCGCATTTCGAGACCCCCTACTGCCTCGTGGGGCACACCCACCAGCCGATCATCTACGAGCAGACCAGCGATCAAGGCGAGACCGAGGCGATTGCGCCCGTCTACGGTAGGCAGCGGGTGCTGAACGGACACCGGCAGATCATCAACCCCGGCAGCGTGGGTCAGCCGCGCGACGCCAACCCCGACGCCGCCTACGCCATCCTCGACATCGAGCAGAACACGTGGGAGCATCGGCGGGTGCCGTATGACATCCCGGCGGTTCAGCAGCGGATGCGGAACTACGATTTGCCAGAGCGGTTGATCGCGCGCCTCGAACATGGTTGGTGAGCATGGCGCTGGCACTCAGCCCCACCATGCGCGAATATCTGGCGGAGATTTATCGCCTCGGTGATCGGGAAGGTCAGCCCAGCGGATTCGTGAGCACGTCGGCGCTCGCCGACCTGCTGGACGTGAGCGCCCCCGCCGTCAACCGCATGGTGATCAAGCTGCGCGACCAGAATTTACTTCAGCACGAACCCTATCAAGGCATCCGGCTGACAGAAGCCGGGCGGCACGAGGCGCTCAAGCAGCTTCGCCGCCAGCGCATCGTCGAAGCCTTCCTCACCCGCGTGATGGGCTTCGGTTGGCACGAGGTTCACGACGAATCCAACCGGATCAGCCCGGCGCTGAACGAACTCGTGGTCGAGCGCATGGCGCAGATGGCGGGCAACCCAACTCACTGCCCGCACGGAGAGCCGATCCCCACGCCCGAAGGCGAAATCCCGGAACTGCACGACCTGCTGATCCCGGATGCGCCGCAGGAGGTGCCGCTGGAGATCACACGGGTGCGCACCCGCGAGCCGGATCGCCTCGAATACATCGCCGCGCTGGAACTGGTTCCCGGCGCGCACATCCAGATCGTTCACGCCGCGCCCTTTCACGGACCGATTCAACTGCGCCTGCGGGACAAAGAGTACCGCATCATCGGGCACAACCTCGCCGAAATGATCCGGGTTCAGCCGGTGGAATAGAGGAGGACTCCATGACCGATGTCGTTCGCCCCATGACCGCCGAAGAATACTTCGATCTCCCAGAATCGAACCAAATTGAGGAATTGGTGGATGGAGAATACATTGTGACATCGCCAGAGGCTTCCCATCAAAAACGGGTGTTGAAGGCAGCCGTATTCCTGACTTTATCGGCGCCTCACGGCGAGACGATGATTGCGCCTTCGTCCATTCGCTTTGATGCCGATGTACTCGAACCGGATGTGTTTTGGATTCGCCCGGATGGGGATTGCAAACTGATCGATAATCGCTACTGGCGGGGCGCGCCCGATCTGGTGATCGAGGTGCTGTCGCCTTCGACGGCGAAGCGGGATCGCGGGGTGAAGTTCGAGGTCTATGAGCGGCACGGCGTCCGCGAATACTGGCTGATCGACGCCGAAGCGCAGTTCATCGAGGTCTACCAGCTTGAAGCCGAGACGTTCAAGCGGCTGGGCGTGTACGGAGTGGAGGATAGGTTTCGCTCGGCGGTGCTGGGCGTCGAGGTGACGGTCAAGGATATTTTCGCGGCGTAAGCACGCATCGCAGATTGAATCGCCGGGGCGAATGTTGTGACATCCGCCCCGGTGTTTTTAGGAGGGCGTGGCGTGCCACGCCCCTGCATAGCCTTTGCTCGAACTCAGGGCGTTGCGGTTGCAGCACTCATGCTTTCGGCGAGCGCAGCATCGGCGTCCGCCTGCAACTGCTGCGCTACCTCAGCCGGGTCCTTGCCATTACTGGTCACGTCGGCAATCGCGGTGCTGACCAAGCTGCGCACCTTGCTGTACGCGGCGATGGACGGGCTGCTGTAAACCGTGGCGGTGTTCAGCATATCGTTGGCTTTGTTGAAGTAGGCTTCCAGCCCAGTGACGGCGGAGTTGCCGCCGTTGAAGGTCGCGGTGCTGAGGATGTCCGCCGTCGAGGGAACCGGGTTGAAGTAGCCGGTGCCTTCGCTCCACTGCGCTCCGACATCCGGCGTCGCCAGATACTTCAGGAACAGCCAGCTCGCAAGCTGCTGCTCAGGCGTGCTTTGCATCATGATGATGCTGGGCACAAACGCCTGAATGATCTCGTTGCCATCGGTGTGCGGGAAGGTCTGGACGCCCCAGTCGGCGGTCACGCCGCTGTCGGAGAAGCCCTTAATGACGTAGGTGAAGCCCGCGCTGCTGGTGACGTAGAACGCCAGCACGCCGTTGTTGAAGTCGGTCTGGTCGCCGTACTGCTGCGCCGGGATGTAAGCGCAGCCCTGCGCGTACAGGTCATGGTACATTTGCAGGGTGCTGAGGACGGCGTCGTTGCTGAAGTCGAACGCGCCATCGTGATAGATGCTGCCGCCCATGCTGGCAACCCACGACTCGAACGCCGATGCGTCGGTGGTGATGGAGATGCCCTGAAGGTCTTCGCCGTTGGCTCCGGTGGCGTTGGCGACGGCGCAGGCGTCGGTCTTGAATTCGTCAATGGTGGTCGGCGGCGCGTCGATCCCAACCTGACTGAGCAGGGTTTGGTTGTAGGCGAACACCTGCGCCGACGATTGGTTCGGGAACGCCAGAATTTGACCATTGACGGTATCGGCGGCGATCAGCCCCTGATTGATGTCCGGGTTCGCGCCCAAGCCCCACTTGTCGCTGTTGATGTAGGGAGTCAGGTCAACCACCACGTTATCGAGGGCGTAGCTGGCGGCATCGTTGGCATACCCGGCGACCAGATTCGGCAGCTCACCGGAGATAATGCCGGTGTTGATCAGGGTGCTCAGGTCGTTGTAGTTGCCCTGAAACGACGCCTGCACCGTGATCCCGTATTGGTTGCTCTGGTTGAAGGCATCCACAATAGCCTGCATGGTGTCACCCTGCGAGCTGCTATTCTGGTACTGATGCCAGTAGACGACGGTCTGCCCGGTCGGATCAACGTCTGCGAGCGAGTCCTGCGCGCTGACGGCGCTGAACCCCAGAGCAAGAATCAGGACAAGACTCAGCAGTATGAAAGCTCTACGCATTGTGTGGTTACTCCTATGCTGTCTAGTATTCGTCGTCTCGGCGAAACACCTCGCGCCAGAAACGGCATTCTGAAAAACACCGCGCGTGAAACGCGGTGGAGGGTCCGGTCAGATCAGCTTCGCAGCCAGCCAACGCCGCATCGCAATACCTGCGCTAGACTGCGCCTGTGTACAGAAACGCGCACAAGCCAGCGCTCGCAACAGCCTATTTGCTCACTGACGGCAGCATTATAACAACTGATCTTTAAAGCCAAGTTATGCCACCTTTTAACCCGTTACGCAATGGTCATAGCGACCAGACTTCTGGTTAGCTGGATTGTATCGGTTGCGAAGGGATGGGCACCGCCGGACGCCACCCGCCTCCAGCATGATCGCCCGCTTACGGCTCGCCGCGCTCGACAAACGCGGCGAGCTTGCGGAGCGACTGGCGCGAGCCGAGTTCGTTGTCCTCTAGGCGAATGCCGTTCGGGATGTCCTCGAACAGCACGATGACTTGGGTGCCGCCGTCGGCATCCGCCAGCGACCAGATGATCCGCATCTCGCCCGCAAACTCCGGCTGGTCGGATTCAAACTCGACCGCCCAGACGATCTTCTGGTTGGGGATCAGTTCGAGGAACCTCCCCTCGAAACGGTCGGTATCGTCGGAGGTCTTGCCGCGCGGCGAGTCGCGCTGATCTATGTAGATGAGCGACATGCGGAACTGACCGCCTTCGCGCGGCTCGAACCGCTCCACCTGCCCCCGCATGGCGTCAGGCGCGAGCCACGCCGCCAGCGCGTCGGGATCAAGGAATGCCCGATAGACCGCCTCGCGCGGGGCTTTGACGAGGGTCGAAACCCGCGTGCTTCTCTGGGTCATGCTGACCTTTCAAACCGAACGAAACGTTGCGCCGAAGTATACCCGACACCGCGAGCGTTCGGCTATCTGCTGACCGATCTGCGCGGCTTGGGCATCGCCGGATTGTACCTGCGTGAAAATGGGCGTAAAATACTTCTTCGACGAAATATTCTTCGACGAAGTTTCCAGAGGGGAAATTGATGTCGTCAAGTTCATCGGTCGCCAGCGACGCGCTGCGCAAATTTCTGCTCATTCACCGCCATCTGCGGCAAACGGCGCGCAACGTGGACGCACACGGCATCCGTCCGCTGCAAATGGCGGTGCTGCGATTTTTGCGGGAACACGGTCCGGTTACGGTCACGGAAATTCAGGACTACCTCTATACCAGCGCGAGTACCGCCTCGACGCTGGTGACGCAGCTTGAGGAGGCGGGTCACGTGGAGCGCACGCGATCCGAAAAGGACAATCGGGTCGTGATCATCGAATTGACCGCTACCGGCAGCGCGCTTGCCGAGACCGCTCCGGTGGAGGGGATCGCGCTGCTGCGGCGTCGGCTGCCGACCCTGCCCGAAGATCGGCTGCGTTTGATCGACCAAGCGCTGGCAGAAATTATGAATTTGATGGAGGTCTCCGAAGCCGAATGACCGCACTGATACGCATGATGCGCTATATGCGCCCCTATCGCTGGGAGATCGTCGTCGGGATCATCACGGTCGTGCTGCCTGCCTCGATGGAACTGCTGATCCCGCGAATGCTCCAACTGGTCATCGACAGCGGCATTCGCGCCGGAGATATGCAGGCAATTCTGAACGGGTCGCTGGTGATGATCGCGGCGGCGGTGGTGAGCGCGGTGACGACGCTGGCGCAGGGGGTGGTGCGCGCGCGGCTGTCGCAGGGGATCGCTTTCGACATGCGCAACGCCCTGTTCAGGCACATCGAGGCGCTGCCGTTCGCCACGCTCGATCAACTGCGCACAGGCGGGTTGATGACCCGAATTTCCAGCGATGTCGATATTATCCGCATGTTCTCCAGCAATGGGCTGGCGCTGATTTTGCGGGCGCTGATCCTGATCGTCGGCAGCACCCTGCTGGTGCTGTTCGCCAACCGTGAACTCGCCCTGATCATGATCACGTGCCTGATCATCGCCGGAATCCTGATCTGGACCTTCATGAGCACCGCCAGCCCGCTGTTCAACGTCGTCCAGCAAAAGCTGGCAGCCCTCAACACGGTGATTCAGGAGAATCTGGCGGGCACCCATCTGGTCAAAGCCTTCGTGCGCGAACCGTATGAAATCGACCGCTTCGGAGACCGCAACCTCGAATACATGGAGCGGAATATCCGGGTGGGACGGATTCTGGCGCTGGTCACGCCGCTGCTGGCGATCATCACCAATGTGGGATTAGTGGCAGTGATGTGGTTCGGCGGGGTGGACGTGGTACACGGGCAGTTCACCATTGGCGAGTTGGTCGCCTTCAACAACTATCTGCTGATCGGCATGGCTCCGGTGCTGCTGCTGGGCAATATGGTCACGATGGCTTCCAGAGCGGAAGCCTCCTCGGTGCGGGTGCTGGAAGTGTTCGACACCAAACCGCAAAGTCGAGGCGGGGATAACGCCTATCAACCCGACCACATGAACGGGCAGGTGGTCTTTGAGAACGTATCCTTCCATTACAGCAGCCGGATGAAAGAAAACGATGCGGTGGCGGACAACCTCAACACGCTCGACGACCGCCGCGAAAGTGTGCTGGACAACGTGAGTTTCGAATCCAGACCGGGGCAGCAGATCGCGCTGCTGGGCGTGACTGGCTCCGGCAAAACCACGCTGGTCAGCTTGATCAGCCGCTTCTACGATGCGACCGGGGGGCGCATTCTGGTCGATGGCGTGGACGTGCGGGACTGGAATCCCGACGCGCTGCGCTCGCAAATTGGCGTGGTCATGCAGCAAACGCTGCTGTTCAGCGGCACGGTGCGCGAAAACATCGCCTTCGGCAGACCGGACGCGCCGCTGGAGGAGGTCATTTCGGCGGCGAAAGCAGCGCAGGCGCACGAGTTTATTATGGCGATGCCGGAGCAGTACGACAGCCTGATCGAAGCGCGCGGCGCGAATCTCTCCGGCGGGCAGAAGCAGCGGGTCGCCATCGCGCGGGCGCTGCTGGTGAAGCCGCGCATTCTGATCCTCGACGACAGCACCAGCGCCGTCGATCTGGAAACCGAGATCAAGATTCAGGATGCGCTGGACGAACGTCTGGCGGATGCCACCTCGTTCATCGTCGCCCAGCGGATCAACAGCGTCCTGAACGCCGACCAGATCATGATCCTCGACGGCGGGCACGTGGTCACCAGCGGCACCCACGAACAGCTTCTGCAAACATCACCGATCTACCAAGACATCTACCGATCCCAGTTTGGCACCGAAGTTCCCGATTTAGCGAGCGCCAGCACCCTCGATATGGAGCAAATCGACCATGAGTAGCCAACCACCCAGAGTACGGCTTGGTCACGGCGGCGGCGTCAGCCTGACGGGTGAAAGCGCCAGCGATGTACGCAAGACCATCCGGCGGCTGTTCGGCTACCTGAAACCGTACTGGAAGCAGCTATCGGTGGTCGCGGTGCTGTCGCTGATCGGCACGCTGTGCAGTCTGGCGGGTCCCATTTTGATCGGGCACGCGATTGACGACTTCATCGCCTCTGGCAATCTCGATGGGCTGTGGGGGCTGGTGGTGGTCATGGGGCTGATCTACCTCGGCGGCGGCGTGGCGGGCGTGATCGAGGGGCAGATCATGGTGATCATCGGGCAGCATTTCGTCTCGGAGCTGCGCAGCCTGCTGTTCAACCACATCCAAACGCTGTCGATGGCGTACCACGATCACCATCCGGTCGGCGACCTGATGAGCCGGGTCTCGAACGACACCGACGCCATCAATCAGGCGATCTCAAACGGACTGATCGACTTCACCACCAATATTCTGCTGCTGGGCGGCATCATGATCGCCATGTTTGCGCTCAACTGGCAGCTTGCGCTGGGCACGGCGACCCTGCTGCCGATCATGCTGGCGATCACCGCGTGGATCACGCAGTACAGCCGCAAAGCCTTCCGGCAGGTGCAGACCAATCTGGGCAATCTCAACAGCGTCATGGAAGAAAACATCGCCGGGATTCGCGCGGTCAAAGCGTTCGCTCACGAAGATGCCACCTTCGATCAGTTTCTAGCGGTCAATACCACCTACCGACAGGCAGGCATCCGCGCGGACATCATCACCGCGTCGCTGGGACCGATGTTCAATACCATGAACATCATCGTGATCGCGGCGGTGGCGCTGCTGGGCGGTTGGCTGGCGCTGCGAGGAATCGTGCAGGTGGGCGTGATTGCGACCTTCGTGATCTACGTCCGCAATTTCTTCCAGCCGATGCGCGCGATTGCCATGCTCTACAACCAGCTTCAATCGGCGCTGGCGGGCGCGGAGCGCATCTTCGTGGTGCTGGATGCCCAACCGTCGGTGCAGGATGCGCCGGACGCGCCGCCGCTGCCCAAAGTCGCAGGCGCGGTGACTTTCGATCACGTGAGCTTCCAGTATCAGCCGGAAAAGCCGGTGCTAATCGACGTGAATCTGGAGGCGAAGCCGGGGCAAACCATCGCGCTGGTCGGTCCCACGGGGGCGGGCAAGACCACCATCATCAGTCTGCTGAGCCGCTTCTACGACGTGACCGAGGGCACCATCTGCATCGACGGACAGGACATTCGCTCGGTGCAGCAAACGTCGATCCGGGAGCAGTTGGGGATCGTGCTGCAAGACACCTTTTTGTTCTCCGGGACGATCATGGAAAACATCCGTTATGGGCGATTGGACGCTACCGAAGCAGAAATCATCGCCGCCGCCGAGCTGTCAAACGCGGATCGGTTCATTCGACTGCTGCCGCAGGGCTACCAGACCGTCGTCTCGGAGCAAGGGCACAATTTCAGTCACGGGCAGCGCCAACTGCTGGCGATTGCGCGCGCCGTCCTTGCCGACCCGCGCATTCTGATTTTGGACGAAGCGACCAGCAGCGTCGATACGCGCACCGAAGTGCATATCCAAGAGGCGCTGCTGCGCCTGTTGAAAGGGCGTACCGCCTTCGTGATCGCGCACCGCCTGAGCACGATTCGCAACGCCGATCTGGTGCTGGTGGTCAACGATCACCGGGTAATCGAGCGCGGCACGCACGACGAACTGATCGCGCTGCACGGGTTCTATTACGATCTGTACATGAGCCAGTTCCGCCGCTCGCGGGTCAAGGCATAGCGGATTTTAGCGCTAACCGTTGATCGCGTTGCGCGGCTCCGGCGTGGGCGGCTCGGTGGCGCTTTCGGTGGGGGCAGGCGCTTCGGTGGATTCGACGGTCGGCGTTGCGGTCGGCGTCGGCAAACTGGTCGGCGGTGCGACCGCTACCACGCTCACCTCGTCCACCTGCCAAGTGTCCGCTGCCTGTCCATCGTTCGATGCCGCTCCCTGCCACAAGAACTGGACTTGTACCATCTGCCCGACGTAGCCGGTCAGGTCAATCATATTCTGCTGCCACTCCGACGCGCTGACAGGCATGGCGACCGTCGTCCAGTTGATGCCGTCGATGCTCACCTGCACCAGCGCCACCGAGCGGTCACTGCTGAGCAGCAACTCGAAGCTGAGCAGCACCGCCTGCCCCGGCAGCACGGTCGTCAGATCGATCAGCCGATCCCAGCGCAGCACGTCGGCGCGATTGCTGGCGCTCGCCTGCCAGCCCAAGCCCTGTCCTCCAAACGCGGCGTCGGGCGTGAGCGTCCAGCCGGAGAGAGATGACCAGTCGGGCGCGCCGTCGTCCATCGAGGCGTAGGCAGGCAGCATCAGCGGCGCGAGAATCGGCGTGGGCGTCGGAACATCGGTCGGCAGCGCAACCGTCGGGAAGGGCAGCGCGGTCGGCAGTTGAGTTGCGTATCGGTCGCTTCCAACGTCGGCGTATCGGTCGGCATGATGGTGTTGGTCGGCGTCGGTGTCGGCGGAACAACCGTCTCAGTCGCTTCGGGCGTCGGTGTGTCGGTCGGCGTGAGGGTGTTGGTCGGCGTCGGTGGCACGAGCGTCTCGGTCGCTTCCAACGTCGGCGTATCGGTCGGCGTCACCGTGTCGGTGACTTCGGATGTAGGCGTTTCGGTACTTGCGTCCGTCGGCAGCGGCGTGACGGTCTCGGTCGCCTCTGGCGTCGGCGTCTCGGTGATGCTCTCGGTGACTTCAGGTGTCGCCGTTTCAGTGACACTGTCGGTCACTTCCGGCGTGATGAGTTCGATGGGTTCCTGCAGTTCCATCACCTGCACCGAACTCAGCGCCAGCTTGTCGATGTCCATGTACTGGCTGGTGGTTCCGGTGAAGCGTACCGTCACCGGATAAGTCGCCGTCCACGGCAGCGTGATGCTGATCGGCTGCTGGTAGTGGGTCGAACCCTTGTGATTGCTGATGGTCTGGCAGTTGTAAATCTGGCTGAAGCACACCTCCATCGGTCCCTTGTCCGGTCCAGTGGTGCGGTACAGCACCAGATACTGCCCCGCTGTGCCGTTGACCATAAAGGTGACGGTCGAGTCCGGCTGCGAGGTGTATTTCGCGTGACCACCACTGTAGCTGCTGTTGGCATCACCGATCCACTGTCCGCTGTAGATTAGTCGGTTGCTGGTTTCCTGATAGGTGCTGCCATCTTGGAGGGCGGTGGGTCCGCTGCTCAGGCTCACCGAGTCGAAGTCTATGTAGGGCGTCCCGCCTGACCCCTGATCGGTCAGCGTCACCTGAAAGGTTCCGGCGTTGGGCATCAGGATATTGATCGGCTGCTGGTACGCCGTTGGCAGCCCGTAGCTGCTGAAGGTCGTACACTGCACGCCAATGCACAACTGCATCAGCCCGTGATCCGGCGCGGCGGTGCGCAAAATAGTGAGTTGGTCTCCAGCATCCGCCGTGACCATGAAGCTGACACTGGCGCCGTTCAGCCCGGTGTACATCACGCTGCCGCCGTCGTAGCTGGCGTTGTTCGCGCTGAGCCACCCCCCGCTGTAGGTCAGGCTGGCGTTGTCATCCTGAAAGCTGTGCCCCGCCGTCAAGGTGGTCGGCGCGGTCAGCAGCGCGAGCTTGTCGATGTCGAGGTACTGCCCATTGCTGCCCGTGAAAGTGACGGTCACCGGATACACGCCCGTCCACGGGACGGAAATCGTGAACACCTGCTGATAGAGGGTGATCGGGTTGCTGCTGCTGACGGTCTGGCAGGCGAATACTTCGCTGAAGCAAACTCGCATCTGCCCCTTGTCCGGTCCCAGCGTGTGGATAATCTGAAGTCGATCCCCGGCGGTGGCATTGAGCAGCAGCGTGTAGCTGCTGTTCGGGACGCCCGTATAATGGGCGCTGCCCCCCGCATAGCTGCTGCTGCTGTCGTTGATCCACTGCCCGCTGTAGCTGATATTGCTGCTGCCGTCTTGAAAGTTCCCGCCTTCGTTCAGCTTGTTCGGGCTGGCGAGCAGCGACACCGCGTCGAAGTCCATGTACTGCCCGCTGCTGCCGAGATTGGTCAGGGTGATGACGAAGCTGCCATCGTTGGGCAGCAGAATGGTCAAGGGCTGCTGATAGAGTGGAATCTGGCTGTAATTGCTGAAGGTCTGGCAGACGCCGGTGCCGATGCAGACCTGCATGTTCCCGCGATCCGGTCCGGTCGAGCGGATGATGGTCAGGCGGTTGCCCGCCGATCCGGTGAGCGAGAAGGCGAGCGAGGCGTTGTGCTGCCCGGTGAAATGCATCTTGCCGCCGCTGTAGCTCCCGCCGCTGACCGTCCCCCAGACGCCCGCGTAGTAGATGCCGCCGCTGGTGTCTTCAAAGGTGCCGCCGACACTCAGCGGGGCGGACGCGGTTTCGTAAGCGCCGATGTCGCAGGGCGACTTGCGAGCGACGCCGCGCTGGTCGGTGCTGACGGCGGGGACGCCGCTCAGCGAGGCGCAGTTACCCGCGCCAATCGCCACGCTGCCCGCTCCCAGCGCCATCGTCTGGGTGGAGCCGCCGTTATCCGCCAGCGCGCCCAAGTGGAGCGGCGATGCTGCGCCATTCACCAGATTGGTGCCCGTATTGCCCGTGATCGCCGCGCCGCTGGTGCTGCCGACCGCGTTATATCCCAGCGAGTTGAAACTGCCGCCGACATCCGGGGCGGTGCTGGCGCTGTTCCCCGCCACGATGCTGCTGCCGAGCTTCAGCGTGCCATTGTATTGATCGATGCCGCCGCCGGTGTCGGCGGTGTTCCCGGAGACGGTACTGTTGCTCACCACTAACATGTCTCCGCCGCCGAAGATCGCGCCGCCACTGCCGCCAGTCGCGGAATTGCCCGTGAAGGTGCTGTTACTAATCGTCACCGGATTGCCGGAGCTGTTGACGCCGCCGCCGTAAGTGGATGAATTGTTGGTAAAGGTGCTGGAGTTCACGGTCAGCGTGCCGCCGTAGTTGTAAATCCCGCCGCCGTAAGTGGACGCATTAGCGGCGAAGGTACTGCCGCTCACACTAACGGTTCCGAAATTAATCTCGATGCCGCCGCCCCACAGATTGCCGGAATTGCTCGCAAATGTGGTGTCGGTGATGGTCAGTGTGCCGCTGGCGTTGTAAATGCCGCCCGCTTCGCCCGCTTGGTCAGCGGAGAAGCTGCTGCCGCTCACGGTCATAGTGCCGTTGTTGTAGATGCCGCCGCCGCTGCCGCTGGCGATGTTACTGAGAAACCCGGTGTGGGCGACGTTGGTGGTTCCACTGAAGGTGTAGATGCCGCCGCCGTCATTGGTCGCCGAGTTGCCAGTTAAGGTACTCTCGTTCACGGTAAGGGTGCCGCCGCTGGAGAAAATCCCGCCGCCGTAGTCCGCTTTGCCGTTCTGAAGGACAAGGTTATTCAGCGTCAGCGTGCCTGCGGTGTGATAGATCAGCCGAAAGTTCGGCGTTCCGCCCGCCGAACTGCGCTGAATACTCGCGCCGTTGCCGTTAATGGTCAGGTTGATGCCGATGTCCGGCAGACCCGCGTCGGTGACGGCGGCAGTCAGCGTATAGGTGCAACCGGACGCCAAACTGAGGGTCGCGCCGCTGCTGGCGCCGCTGATCGCGCTGATCAACGCCGAGGTGCTGCACGACACGCTGGTCGCGGCGCTCACCGACGGCGTTAGCCCGATCAGGAACAATATTAAAGCGGCAAGCAAAAGAGGGCGGAACCCTCCTAGAGGTAATCTTGACATGACTCGGTCATCCCACTGAGTGGGTTATTTGGATCGTAAAGCGCTCGCAAATGCCCTTGGCAGATCGTGCGGTGGAAGCGGCTTATCATCAAAGAGTGCGCCCAACCAGACCGCTTAACTCATTATCCCAGACATAATAACAGGAAAACAGTTGAGAGTTTACGAAATTCGGTTTCAGCGCCCCTTACATTGGTACTGTTGCTGGGACGCCCCGGCTACGCACAACGAAAAAGGCGCACACCCGAAGCCGTGGGAGTGCGCCTGCCGTGATCGTAACTGCCCGTTAGTCACCACCGTTGATCGCGTTGTGCGGCTCCGGCGTGGGCTGCACGCTTTCGGTCGGTGCAGGGGATTCGGTCATCGCGGGCGGCGGTTCGGTTGGCGTCGGCGTGCTGGTTGCGGGCGAGACTGCCATCACGCTGACCTCGTCCACCTGCCAGCTATCGACGGGCTGACCGTCGCTCGACGCCGCTCCCTGCCATAAGAACTGCACTCGCACCATTGCCCCCGCATAGCCTGTCAGGTCGATCACCTGCTGCTGCCAGTTCGGCGCGCTGCTCGGCATAGCGACCGTCGTCCAGTTGATACCGTCGATGCTCACTTGCACCAGCGCCACCGAGCGATCACTGACCAGCAGCGACTCGAAGCTGAGCAGCACCGCCTGCCCCGGCAGCACCGTCGTGAGGTCGATCAGCCGATCCCAGCGCAGCACGTCGGCGCGATTGTTCGCCGTCACCTGCCAGCCTAAGCCCTGTCCGCCGAACGCCGCGTCGGGCGTGAGCGTCCAGCCGGAGAGCGAGAGCCAGTCGGGTGCGCCGTCGTCCATCGAGGCGTAAGCAGGCAGCGCCAGCGGCGCGAGCGGGGTCGGCTCAATCGTCGGCGTGTCGGTGGGCAGCGCCAGCGTCGGGAAGGGCAGCGCGGTCGGAAGGTCGGTCGGTGTTAGGGTAACGGTTTCCGTCGCTTCGGGCGATGGTATTTCCGTCAGGTTCTCGGTCACTTCTGGCGTGATCGTTTCGGTCGCTTCAGGTGTCGGCGTCTCGGTGATGCTCTCGGTGACTTCAGGTGTGACCGGTTCGGTCACTGCTAGCGTCGGGGTGTCGATTGGCTCCGGCAGGCTCAGCACCTGCACAGCGCTGAGTGTCACTTTGTCGATGTCCATATACTGACCCACACTCCCGGTGAAGCGCACCGTCACCGGGTAGACCGCCGTCCACGGCAGCGCGATGCTGATCGGCTGCTGGTACTGGGTGCTAGCGCTGCTGTTGCCGACCGTCTGGCAGTTGTAAATCTGGCTGAAGCAAATCTCCATCGGTCCCTTGTCCGTCCCTTGGTGCGGTAGAGCACCAGATAGTGCCCGGCAGTCGCGTTGACCATGAAGGTCACCGTCGAGTCCGGCTGCGAGGTGTACAGCACGTGACCTCCGCTGTACCCAGCATTCGCACTCGTCGATCCACTGCCCACTGTAGATCAGCCGCGCGTCGGTCTCCTGATAGGTGGTGCCTTCACTGAGCGCGCTGGGCGCGCTGCTCAGGCTCACCGAGTCGAAGTCCATGTACTGCCCGCTGCTGCCCAGGTTGGTGAGCGTGATGGCGAAAGTCCCCGCGTTGGGCATCAGCAGGTTGATCGGCTGCTGGTAGGCGGTCGGCAAGCCGTAGTTGCTGAAAGTCGTACACTGCACGCCGATGCAAAGCTGCATCAGCCCGTGATCCGGCGAGGCGGTGCGCTTGAGCTGCAAGCGGTCACCCGCATTCACCGTCACCGTGAAGCTGACGCTGGCGCCGCTCTGCCCGGTGTACATGGCGCTGCCGCCGTCGTAGCTGGCGTTGCTGTCGCTGATCCACACGCCGTTGTAGGTGAGGTTCGGGCTGGTATCTTGGAACGAATTGCCCACCGTGAGAATCGTCGGCGCGGTCAGCAGCGCCAGCTTGTCCACGTCCAGATACTCGCCGTTGCTGCCGGTGAAGGTCACGGTGACCGGATAAGTCCCTGTCCACGGCACCGAGACGGTATAGGGCTGCTGGTAGAGCGTGACCGGGTTATCGTTGCTGACCGTCTGGCAGGCGAACACCTCGCTGAAGCAGACCCGCATCTGCCCCTTGCCCGGTACCTACCGTGCGGATGATTTCCAGCCGATCCAGCGCATTGACCGTGATCAGGAAGGTGTAGCTGTTGTTGGGGAAGCCGGTGTAGTTCGCCGTCCCGCCGTCGTAGCTGGCGTTGCGTTGCTGATCCACTGCCCGCTGTAGCTGATGGCGCTGCTGTCGTCTTGGAAGCTGCTGCCGACGGTCAAGGCGGCAGGGCTGGCGAGCAGCGACACCGCGTCGAAGTCCAGATACTGCCCGGAAGTGCCCTGATTGGTGATGGTGATGATGAAGCTGCCATCGTTCGGGAGCAAAATGGTGAGCGGCTGCTGGGTGAGCGGGATCAGGCTGTAGTTGCTGAAGCTCTGGCAGACGCCGGTGCCGATGCAGACCTGCATATTGCCGCGATCGGGGCCGGTCGAGCGCAGAATGGTCAGCCGATTGCCCGCCGCTCCGCTGAGCGGGAAGCTGAGGGTCGCGCCGGACTGCCCGGTGAAGTGCATGGTGCCCCCGCTGTAGCTGCCTCCGCTGGAGGTTCCCCACGTGCCCGTATAGGCGATATGCCCGCCGTTGTCTTGGAAGCTGTTGCCGACCGTCAGCACGGTCGGGGCGGTGAAGTTCGCCGTCACGGTTCTGACGCCGTTCATGGTCACGGTCGTCGGGTTGCTCGTGCCGATGGCATCCCCGCTCCAGTGATCGAAGCTGTAATCGGCTCCCGCAGTCGCGCTCAACTGCACCACGGTGCCGGGGATGTAGCCACTGCCAGAGCAGTTATCCGGCGGATCGACCGCCACGCTGCCGCTGCCGCCGGGGCTGACCGTCGTCGTGAGCGCGAAGCAGACGGTCGCCTCGAACGCGCCGATGTCCACCGAACTCCCCGCAACGCGCGGATAGCCGCTTCCGCGTTGGTCGGTGGTCAGCAGGTCGCCATGCTGATCCACCGCTTTGGCGGTATCCCCGGCGTCAACTGCCGGACTGCCGGAGAGCAGCGCGTGGGTTTGGGTGAAGCCGCCATTATAAGCCAGCCCGCCCAGCATCGGGTTGGTATTGTGCCCCAATGAGCCACCGAAGCCGCAGCTTGATCCGTTGTCGATATTCTTGCCGCCATCGATCAGCGACCCGCCGCTGATAAAACAGTTATTCGCGCCGTTGTTGCCCGCCACGATGCTGTTCTGGATGGTCACGCTGGTCGAGGCTTCCAGCCACAGACCGCTGCGGCTGGCGTCCGCCGCCGTGTTGTTGGTGATGCTGCTGTTGATAATCGACACCACCGTCGGCGGATTGGGACTGCCGAGATAGTAGATGTCGAGCGCGCCGCCGTTGTCGCTGCCGCTGGTGGTCACGGTGTTGGCGGAAACGGTGCTGTTGATCAGGTTCAGGGTGCCTGCGCTCATAAATACCGCTGCCCCATAGCCCGCGACGACGTTGTTTGACAGTTCGCTGTTCAGGACGGTGGTTGAGCCACCGGCGACCGTCAGCGCGCCGCCTTCCGCAGCCGCGTTGTTCGCTACCTGCACCGAATCGAGCAGCAGCGCCCCGCGATTGAAGATCGCGCCGCCGGAATGGGTGGTGACGCTGCCCCACACCAGCCGCATCTGCGTGAGGGTCAGGTTCGCGTTGGCGCTGATGTAGAACAGGCGGAACTCCGGCGTGCCGCCCGCCGTGCTGCGCTGGATGATCGCGCCGTTGCCGTGAATGGTCAGTGTCCCGGCATTGACGATGGTGGGAAGTCCATTGCCGCCCACCGCATCGTTGTTGTTGACTGCCGTGAGCGTATAGGTGCTGTTGGTCAGCTCGATCACGTCGTCGTCCGGCGTGCTGTTGGCACAGGCGATGCTGAAGATCAAATCCGCCGTGTCGCCTGCCGCGACTGTGTGCGGGAAGCTGGGACAATCGAGAAGCTGCGATTTAACTGCGCCCATATCCACCACACCGCCGACCACGCGCGGATTGCCTGCTTCATCCAGATCGGTTCCGGGGGGAATGAGTTCGTTATTTCCCGCGTTGATCACGGGGCTGGAGGGCATCAAGCCGTAATATTCAGGGAAGCTGGGCGTGCCCAGTCCGGGTGAGGTCGGCGTCCCAATCAACGGATCGCCAATCAAGTTGCCGTTCGCGCCGCCGCTCGCGCCGCAGGTTCCGTCCTTGATCAGAGTGTGATTGACGGTGACGGTGCCGCTCAGGTTCAGGCAGTCTACGCCCATGTCGCTGAAGGCAACGATGCTGTTGTTCAGGGTGATCGTGCCGGAAACGTTCTTCAGACCGCCGCTTTCGGGCGACGAATTGCCCAAGATGGTCGCTGTCGTTGATGGTTGCCGTGCCGCCGCCTGTATTGAGGATGCCGCCGCCCGCTGGCGCTCCGTTGGTTCCAATGGTGCTGTTGACGACGTTGAGCGTGCCCGCGTTGTTGTAAATGCCGCCGCCCAGCGCAGCCGAGTTGCTGCGTATGGTGCTGCCGATCACGGTGACGATGCTGCTGTTGTAAATGCCACCGCCGTTCCCGCCGGACGTGCTGAGAAAGACGGTGCTGCGGGTGATCGTCAGCGTGCCGCTGTTATTGATGCCGCCGCCGTTCGAGGTCGTTCCGCTGGCATAAATCGTGCTGTTGGTCAGCGACGCGGTGCCGACGTTATAAATGCTACCGCCCACATTTGCCATGTTGTTGTTAAAGGTGGTGCTGTCGACCGTCAGCGTGCCGCCATTATTGATGGCGCCGCCGACGCTGTTCCCACCGCTGTCACTCAGGCTGAGCTGGCTGATATTCAGCGTCGCCCCGGCGTCCACGATGAAGATGCGGTAACTGCCGCCGCCGCTGATGTTCACCGTCCCGTCGCTGGTTCCGGTGATGGTCAGCTCGCCGGTGATGTGGGGAAACTCGCTGGTGAGGGTGATGGTTTGAAACGCAGAGAACAGGGTTGGGTCGAAGCTGATGTCGTTCCCGCCGCCCAGCGCGTTCGCGGTCTGGATGGCGGCGCGCAGCGTGCAGAGGCTGCCTGCGGTCGCGCAGATGCCATCGCCGGGGTTCGCGTCGGGGTCGTCGCCGGTGCTGTTGACCACCAGCGACGCGGCGAATACGCGCTGCGGCGCAGCCATCGAGGTGATGACGAGGAGGATCAAGAGAGCCAAAAAGCAGGTGATCAACAACCTGAACCGTGAATTCGGAACTGCGCTTGACATCCTCACGTCCATTCGGCGGCTCGCATCTTCGGTTCGATGCCTTACTTTATTGTAATGAGGGTTTATAAACTTCGAATATAGGGTTTTAGGGTGATAGACAAATCACGCAACTAATTGATGAAGTTGCAAGCTAAGCCGTAGTCTTAATTCTTTTTAAGCAAGAATTGATTATGATTTATAAAATCTAATCGGTAGGTCTTTAGGTTTCTCGGCGGTGATCATGTTCAGTCCACTCCTTACCCTACTGGTAATCTGGTTCCTAGTTTCGATACCCGTGTCGCTGCTGGTGGCTCGGATGCTCGCGGGCTCTCGCCGTGAGCGGCTGGCGAACCTCGAAATTCCGGGGGTCGAAACCGCCCGCGAGACGGCTGCTTCGCCGCTGGCTCAAGGATTGGCGCCGTCGGGTCTCGAAATGTTCCACGTATCGAATGAGGTTCATTGATTTAATCCTCGATTCGTAAAGCGGTTCTCGACCTGCGCGAAGCTTCCATCTGCGCCGGCGTCCTCGAACCGTGCTCGTTTAAGTCCCGCCCCAACCACGCTCAAAAACCTGAAGCGTTCTCAGCCGCGCTCTTGGCATTCCGCCAATTCTTGGATACATTTTCGCCGTGACCTTGTGATTTAGCGGCGGCATCTTCCCCATGACCAACCCTGCGCTGCCCTCCGTAACCGTGATCGTGCCCATTCGCAACGAAGAAGGCTTTATCGCCAACAGCCTTACAGCCATTGTTACGCAGGATTACCCGAAGCACCTGCTTGAGGTTCTGGTCGCGGACGGCATGTCTACCGACGCGACCCGCGAGATCGTGCAGCAGATCGCGGCAGAGAATCAGGATGTGACGCTCAAGCTGATCGACAATGCGAAGCAGATCGTGCCTTCGGGGTTCAATCTGGCGTTGAGCGAAGCCTCCGGCGAGATCATCGTGCGCGTTGATGGTCACACCATCATTGAACCCGATTACGTAGCTCAGTGTGTGAAGGCGTTGGGCACCACCGACGCCGATAACGTCGGCGGGCGGATGAACCCGGTCGGGAAAAACGCGGTCGGGAAGGCGATTGCGCTGGCGACCAGCTCGCCGTTTGGAGTGGGCGGCGCCAGCTTCCACTATTCCGACAAGCAGGAGTGGGTGGATACGGTCTACATGGGCGCGTGGCGGCGGGAAATCTTCGCGCGGGTCGGGAATTTTGACGAGGAGTTCGTTCGCAATCAGGACGACGAGTTCAATTACCGACTGCGGCGCGCGGGCGGGAAAATTCTGCTCAGCCCCGCGATCAAATCCGCTTACTACAACCGAAGCTCGCTGCGGGCGTTATGGACTCAGTATTATCACTACGGTCTGTACAAAGTCCGCGTGATGCAGAAAAACCCGCGCCAGATGCGCCCGCGCCAGTTTGCGCCGCTCGCGCTGGTGCTCGCCCTCGGCGGCGGCGCGATACTGGCTCCGTTCAGCGGGCTGATCCGCTGGTGCTGGCTGGGAGTCTGCGTCGCGTATGCGCTGGCGAACCTCGCCGCGTCAGCGATCACGTCGCGCCATGCTCAGCGCCGCTTCGACCCGCTGCTTCCGCTCGTGTTTGCGATTTTGCACTTCAGCTACGGGCTTGGCTTTCTGGTCGGCTTGGTCAAGTTCGCCAATCGCTGGCAAACCGACACGTCCGGCACCACCGCCAACCTCCGCCCCGATTGATAGGTCAAGCGCCCATCCGTATCGCTACTCTGCGCCCGAAGGCTAGTAAGCGCCCAGATTGGGCGCGCTGCCGAGGTAGGGTTCTCCGACATCGGCTCCAACATCAATGGCGGGGCTGGTGGGCAGAAGCCGGTAATCGCCCAGCGTCGGATCGACAAACCGGGGGTTTTTCGTGACCGTGTGACTGCCCGCGTTGATCTTCGGGTCTGGATCGCCGACGAACTCCGATTGGATGGAACTGCCAAAGTAGAGATTGTAGTCGTCGGTGTTGTCGTGCGGGGTCTCGCCGTAATCGTCAAAACCGTCGTTGAAATAGCTGTTGTAGGCAGCGATATTGTTTTTCACGACGTTGCTGTACGAGGTGCCCCGGTAGTAAAGGATGCCGCCCCAGTTGTACGCGACGGTATTCTGATAGACCTGACTGTAGGAAGCTGCCAGCAGAATCCCCGCTTTGGCGTTTTCCACAACCAAGTTGTGGGCGATCAGCAGGTGCTGCGGCTGCGAATAGGCATGTATCCCATACCCAGTATTGTCGAAAATGATGTTTCCGATGATCTGGGTGTTGCTGGCAGGCATGTAAATGCCGTGATCGAGTTCGTCGGTTCCGTTGCCAAAGATGACGTTCGCTTCAATGTCAATGCCGCTGCCCCCGTGATCCATTTCCTTGAGACCGGAGTGGAGCGCGTCGTAGATCACGCTGTTGAGCAGGCGGGTGCCAATGCCCGCCCCGTTTCGCCACGTGACGCCGTTAGCGCTGTAATCGTCGTTGAGCGGCGCGCCCGCTCGACCGCGCGTCCCTTCGATCACCAGACCGCTGATCCAAATATAGTGAACACCCGTCAGCGAGATGACGGCGGCGGTCGGGTCGGCGATGATCTGCTGGTCGGAGCGGCGGATTTTGACCAGTCCCAGCGCGTCGGGTGCGGCGGTGACAATGATCGGCGCAGAGGCGGTGCCAGAGCGGGTCATTTCGAGGGTCTCTTGGTAAGTGCCCGCCCTTATCTCCACCACGTCGCCCGGCCCGGCGACGCTGATCGCCTTGCCGATGGTTTGATAAGGGCTGCCGGAGGTGCCAGAGCCGGAGTCGTGCCCGTTCACATCCACCCAGTAGACCCGACCGCTGCCAGAAGGCGCGAAGGTGGTCGGCAGAATCAGCGGGCGGTTGAAAACGTGGGTGCGCCCCAAGTAGGTGATGGTAATCTTGCTCTGGTCGGGCGAGAAGCTGATGGCTGGATTGATCAGCCCGGTGGAGATGGCAAACACGGTTGGCGCGCCAATGCCGCCCCAGTGGATGTTAAATTTCAAGACCGGAAAAGCGATCTGCACCAAGAGGAGAAGGGTCAGCAGCCGGAACAAATGGCGTTTCCCGATAAAGCGCCGGGCTACTCGCCATGCGGATTTCGCATTTAAATCAGAGATGGTGTTTCTCCAATCCCGCTATTCATCACACATCGCCGAATAACTCACACAATCTCAAGCATAACCGTCTAACGGCGTAATCGCTCCTTGATTGATGACAACAGGGAATAGCTCGCGGCGATTAATCCGCAATGAGACGATTTTACTATTCTACCTCAGGGCGTGGATTTGCGACTAGGTTTGAGGCTTCACGCTGTCTTTCGCCAGAAAATAGCCGATACCCGGCTCGGTGATGATGAGTTGCGGGTCGGCGGGGTCGTTTTCGATCTTGCGGCGCAGACGGCTCACGTACACCCACAAATACTGCGGCTCGCCAACGTAGGATGGTCCCCAAATGCGCCTCAGAATTTGCTCATGGGTGACGACGCTACCCGCGTTCTTGCCCAGCAGCTCCAGAATCTTGTACTCGCGGGACGAGAGCTTGATCAGCTTGTCGGCGACCAGCACCTGCTTGAGGCGGGGATAAATCTTCAGCTTGCCAAAATCCAGCACTTCGGCGTCTTCTTCGGGCTGGTTCATGGATGCGCGGCGCAGTTGGGCGCTAACTCGCGCCAGCAGTTCCTCCCGGTGGAAGGGCTTGGTGATGTAGTCATCAACGCCGATTTGGAAGGCTTCCGACATGGTTTCGGTCCGTCCGTTTGCCGTCACCATGACGATGGGCACGGTCGAGAACTCGCGCAGTTGGGCGCAGAGTTCAATCCCGGTGATGTCGGGGAAATAGAAGTCGAGCAGAATGATGTCGGGATACTTACTCATTGCCATGTCGATCACCTGAGAGCCGTTGATCGCATGGAACACCTGATAGCCCTCGCGCTGAAGCATGTTCTGGATCATCCGGGCGGTGGATGCATCGTCCTCGCCCACCAGAATCCTAGCCGCAAAGACGTGATTGCTGTCCAGATGCTGCTCTTTGATTTTCGGAGCCACCTCGTCAATCAGCGAGGTGATCGGGAACTCCCATGACAGCTTGATGCTGTTGGTTTCGGTTTCTTCCGCCCACATGCGCCCGCCATGC
Organism: uncultured Chloroflexia bacterium; assembly: GCA_963814185.1. Taxonomy (GTDB): domain Bacteria; phylum Chloroflexota; class Anaerolineae; order Aggregatilineales; family Phototrophicaceae; genus Flexifilum. Next base: position 512,522 of record CAWFCF010000012.1, read on the forward strand.
GCGTAGACAATCTCGCTGGAAATGTGAAGCGGGAGCGTCTCCGACGAATAGGTCCATGAGCTGTCGGTATTGATGCGGGAGCGCAGATCAAGCGCGCGCTGCACTTCTTCGATAGTGACGCGCGGTTGGTGTTCTTCCAAACTAAAAAGAACGGTGTCGGGCTGCGCCGTCACGTTGAGTTCGGGGGCTTGATTAGCGGAAGTGTGGCTGAGCGCGTGATTGAGCGCATAATGGAGGACTTGGTTGAAGCGCCGCGAATCCGCGTGAAGTATCGGCAGGTTCCCCACAAAATGCGCCGTGATGGTGCGCCCCGCCGACTGCGACTCGGTACTGATGATCGCTCGCTCCACCTCAAATTTCACGTCGAGGCTTCGCGGCACCAGATTCGAGGGTCGCAGTTGCAGCCGAAGCATTTGCTGCTCGGTCTCGATAAGCTGCTCCATCGTTCGAACCGTCTCGTCGATCATTTCGAGGTAGGGACGCTGGTTTTCCGGCTCCCAGAACTCGGCTTTGGTGAGCAGCGTATTGGTCACGCCGGTCGTTCCCGAAATCAGGGTTTGCAATTGGCTCAAAACCCCGGTGACGTGGTCGAACGAGCGCGTGATGTTTTGCCAAACATTAGTGACGTTGCTGACGACCGCTCCCCACACCGCTTGAGGATTGTCGGCATCCGCGACCGGAAAGAACGCGATTCGCAGATGCTTGCGGGCGTGCGCGCGTTTCGCGATGTAAACCGTAGGCTGCTCGTCCAGATATTGCAGCGCAAGCTCCAAATCTCGACGAGTTGTGAACGAATCGGATGCCGTTTTAACCAGCAGATCAAAGAGAGCCGGGTAGGTTATATCGGTAAGCTGAGTGGGATTAATATCCAGCACGCGATATAAAGTCTGATCAGGGTTGATCACGCCGTCATTTCGGGTGACGTAGAAGATCGCTTCATCCCCTGCCAACTGCGAAGTCTTGCCGAGCGGATAGGAACTATGCTGCATACGAAATCCCGCCTCCGTGCGTACCACTCCTGCTTACAATAAACGCTCAAAATCGTCACAAAGTTGTATTCGGCACCAAATTCGGTGGATTCCGTGTGCGCAGGAAAAGCCGAACTTCTGGTGATAAGTACTCTCTATTATGCAACAAATGATTTGCTGGAAAACCAAGTTCCGCTTAACCAAACTTCGTTGTTTAAGCGACTATTATCTTTATCAATTCTTAATAATAGTCTATTAACCAACTGAATTTCGCGGCTAAACGACCTACAACCTATCGATTGGCAAATTCGTTTAGTTATTGTCAAGGAAGCTAAGGTTCAACTGGAAAGCTCAATGAACGATGAGTTAGGCTTTGTCCCTATCAAACCCGTCTTGCGACAACAGAATGAGGCTTCGCTTGGATAAGGAACCAGCGCCAATAATTTATGCCATCGGCAGATGATCTGTGATGCGCCGATCAGGACAGGTCTATGGCGCATTCGGTTGATGAAGCTAAAAAATGCCTTTCAAGATGTCAATTAGCTTCATGCAATCGAAGTACTGTCTATTCTATCTGAGTTTAGGATTGTTGTATATCGGCGCTGGCATTATAAGATAGCCAAATTCTCCTCAAAATCCCCGTTTTCCCCCTCAGAAGCGACCGTTTTAAACATCGTAAATTATAGGTGAATTCTGTAAAAAACCGCCCGAAACGGCAGTTTGCAAGGTTGTTTTCTGGCATCTGTTTAGCTATCGTCAAGGTCATATCTTTATAATTCACTTAGGCACCCACTTAAAGATGGATTTACGATTTTCATCATTACCCGTCGTCGGCGGGTGATGTGTGTCGATTTGTTCTGGTTTCGGACTACGGAGGTAGCGCGTTTCAATAGAAGGATCGTTCCAGCGAGTTCAAGCCTCGCTGAGGCGTATGGCGAAAGTCTGCCCATGTTTCCGTTGCAGTCCCATTCGGCAGTGTTAGTCAGCGTTCAACCGCTGTAAGGTAACGAGACATGATCACGGAAGCTTGGTACACCGTTAACACAAAGCCCCATCGGGAAAGTCAAGTCGAGAGTTACCTGCGTTCGCAAGGCATTTTGACGTACTTCCCCACGTTCGACGTTCATCCGGTCAATCCGCGCTCGTCGAGGCTGCGCCCGTATTTCCCCGGCTATATCTTCGCGCGGGTTGATCTGGAAGAGATCGGCATCAGCGCGATCAACTGGATTCCGGGCGCGGTGGGCATCGTTCAGTTTGGCGGTCAAGCCGCCGTTCTCGACGACGTAGTGATCGAGGAAATGCGCGCGCGCATCCGCGCTAATCAGCTTCGGGATACCAAAAGCGAAGCTTTCCAGCCGGGGGACAAGATTATCGTTCAGAAAGGCGTGTTTGCCGGTTCTGAAGCGATCTTCGACACTGGACTTAAGCAGCAGTCAACGGGTTCAAATTCTGGTTCGTTTTCTTGGGCGCACGGTCAAAGCCCGTGTCAATGAGCGGTTCATCGAGAAACAGGGCTAAATAGGCGCTCGAACGCGCCCCCCGTTTTGCCGAAGAACCAATCTAGAAATTTCTGGTCAGCGTCGTGGAAATCCATGTCGTAACTGCGGAGCTTGCTTCATTGACGCTTCTGCCCCGCCGGAAACCACCGCTCCCCTGTGATCATCTCCTTCTCTTTATCCGAAATAGCAAGGTAAACGCCGATGTCTATCCAGACCAACATGCTCCCTGCTGTCCGAAATGTGCCCATCGCCAAGCCGATTATCGGCGAGCTTGAAAAGCAGGCGGTGCTGGCGGTGCTCGAAAGCGGCGAACTCGCACAGGGCAAATGGGTCGCCAAATTCGAGGAAGCATTCGCGGCATATCATCACGCCCGCTACGGCGTCGCCACCAGCAGCGGCACCAGCGCGCTGATGGCGACGCTGCTCGCGCACGAAATCGGCGCTGGCGACGAAGTGATCGTGCCGTCGTTCAGCTTCTTTGCGACCGCGTCGTGTCTCCTTAGCGTCGGCGCGCGACCGATTTTCGCAGACATCGATCCTAAAACTTACACGCTCGACCCGGATGCGGCTGAGGCAGCCATCACCCCGCGCACGAAGGCGATCATGCCGGTTCACATGTTCGGCTATCCCGCCGACATGCCCCGCATTCAACGCATCTGCGAGCAGCACGGTCTGATCCTGCTGGAAGATGCGGCGCAGGCACATGGCGCGCGGCTCGGCGACCAGTTCGTCGGAAGCTGGGGCACCGCGTCCTTCAGCTTCTACCCCACCAAGAACATGACCACCACCGAAGGCGGCATGGTGCTGACCAACGACGCCCAGATCGCGCAGCGGCTGCGGCTGGCGCGCAATCACGGAATGAACCAGCAGTACCTGCACGAAACGCTGGGCTACAACTTCCGCATGACCAATCTCGCGGCTGCGATTGGCGGCGTGCAGCTTCAGCAGCTTCCGGGCTGGACCGAACAGCGCATCCAGAATGCGCAGTTCTACTATGAGCATCTGGAAGGCGTGCGTCTGCCTCACGTTGAAGCCGACGTGACCCATACCTACCACCAATTCACGGTTCGCGCGCCGGAAGGGACGGATCGGGATCAAATCGTCCGCACGCTGAACCAACGGGGTATCGGCGCACGGATTTACTACCCCCGCCCGATCCACCAACAACCCATTTTTCAGAAGATGGGCGGCTACGAGCAAGTGACGCTTCCCGAAACCGAGACCGCCACGCGAGAAGTGTTCAGCCTGCCGGTTCACCCATCCCTGACGCTGGACGATTTGCGCTATGTTGCATCGGAGGTGAATGCACTATGTTGAAAGCTGCCGTCATCGGCGTCGGTTCGATGGGAAAGCATCACGCGCGAATTTATCGTGAGATGGATTTGGTTGAGCTGGTTGGCATCGTCGACCAGAATGCCACCACTGCCGCGCAAGTCGCGGCACGCAACGCCGTCCCCTATTTCCTAAGCCTCGACGAACTGCTCGACAAGCACCGCCCCGATCTGGTGTCGCTGGCGGTGCCGACCAGCTTCCACTATTCGCTGGCGATGCAGTTGATCGATCAGGGGATTCACGTGCTGATCGAAAAGCCAATTGCGACCACAGTAGAGGAAGGCGAGCGGCTGATCGATGCGGCGGAGCGAGCGGGGGTCGTGGTCGCGGTTGGGCACATCGAGCGCTTCAACCCGGCGGTGATGGAACTGGAGCGCCAGCTCCGCGACGGAAAACTGGGGAACATCTACCAGATTCACACCCAGCGGCTCAGCCCCTATCCGCCACGCATTCAGGACAGCGGCGTGCTGCTCGACTTGGGGTCACACGACATTGACCTCATTCGCTGTCTGATCAACGACGAAGTCCTCAGCGTTTATGCGGAAACCATGAACTTGACTGCTTCCAAATACGAGGACACCTTCAACGGGCTGATGCGCTTCCGCGGCGGGGCGGTCGGTGTGCTGGATGTCAACTGGATGACGCCCACCAAAATCCGCCGCCTGACCATCACGGGCAGACGAGGCATGTTTGTGTGCAATCTGCTGGCGCAGGAACTGGTTTTCTACGAAAACGGCGAGCAGACCAGCGAGTGGGAAACGCTCAGCCTGATGCACGGTGTCTCCGAAGGCAACACGCTGGGGATTCGCATCGCCCGACAAGAGCCGCTGATGACCGAACTCACCGACTTTGTGCAGGCGGTCGATGACGGGCGGCTCCCGACGGTCACGGCGCGCAGCGCCACTGAAACCTTACGTCTGATCCTCGATTTCCTTCAGTCCAGCGCGAAACACACCGTTATTCAACGAGAAATGATGCCAACCTGATGCGCGTAATGACCGTGGTGGGCGCTCGCCCCGAGTTTGTCCAATGTACTATCCTCAGCAAGATGATCCGTGAGCGACACACGGAAATTCTGGTACATACGGGACAGCATTACGACAAAAACATGTCCGAGGTTTTCTTCTCCGAGTTGGACTTGCCCATGCCCGATGTTCGCTTGGGGATTGGAAGCGGCGATCATGGGCTGCAAACCGGAACCATGATGATTCGCTTGGAAAACCTGCTCTGCGAGCAGAAGCCGGACTGTGTGGTCGTGTACGGCGATACCAATTCCACGCTTGCCGCCGCACTGACCGCCGTGAAGCTCCACATCCCGGTTGCTCACATTGAAGCGGGTCTGCGCAGCTTTGACCGAGCCATGCCGGAAGAAATCAACCGGGTGGTGACCGATCACATCAGCACGCTCCTGTTCGCGCCGACGACGGTCGCCGTCCGCAATCTGGCGCAGGAAGGCATCACCAAAGGCGTGCATCTGGTCGGCGATGTTCGGGTCGATATTCTGTACGAGCTAAGCCATACCATCAAAGATCGGAAGGAAGAACTGCTGCGCTCGTTCGGCTTATCGACGGGGTCAAAATTCGCGCTGGCGACCATACACCGGGCGTCCAACACCGATGATCCGATCCGGCTGCGGCAGATCGTGCGTGCCTTGAGCAGTCTGGATATTCCGATCATTCTGCCCATCCATCCCCGCCTCGCCAAGATGTTGGGCGAATACGGGATGTCGTTTGGCAAAAGCGTGCTGACCATCGAACCCGTAGGCTATTTGGACATGCTGACGCTGCTGGATGCCTGTGCGATCGTCATTACCGACAGCGGCGGTCTGCAAAAAGAAGCGTATTTGACCAAGCGCCAGACCGTCACGCTGCGCAACACGACCGAATGGATTGAAACGGTGGACGCAGGCTGGAACTCACTCTGCGAACCCGACGTAGCCGCTTTGAAAGCAGTGGTCAACCGCGCGCTGCGAACCACGCCGCCCACCCATCCTGACTTTTATGGCACGCCCGGTGTCAATCAGCGCATCTGCGCGACGCTGGAGAATTTCGTTCAGATCGGCGTCCCCGAAATCGTTCACTAAGTCGGGTCCGGCTGGTGATCGCCGGAGCAGGCTTCCGCCGACTCAAGCGAGTCGTGGCGCTTGCCGCCCTTGCAGACCCAGCCGATCAGCCGCGCCGGATTGCCCACCACCAAGCCGTAATCGGGCACATCGCGGGTGACGGTGCTGCCCGCGCCGATCATCGCCCAGCGCCCAATGGTCAGCCCGCACACGATGGTGGCGTTCGCGCCAATCGACGCGCCGCTGAGCACGCGGGTTTCGCACAAGCTCCAATCGTCGGCAGCTTGCAGCGACATATCCGGGTTCACCGCACGGGGATAAAGATCGTTGGTGAAACACACGTGGGGTCCTACGAACACGCCATCTTCGATGCTGACGCCGTGAAAAATCGAGACGTAATTCTGGACTTTGACGCGACTGCCAATGCGAACCCCAAAATCAACGAAAACCCCCCGCCCGATGACACACTCGCCGCCGATCACGGCGTCGTGCCGAATGTGGCAGTAATGCCAAATCTTGGTGTCTTCGCCGATGCTGACGCCCGGCTCGATTTCAGAAGTGGGATGAATAAACACGCTGGCTCAATCTCCTTGCTGCGCGGATCGTATGCGCAGTGTATTTCAACACGCGAGGCAAGAAAAGTATGAAAGTCTCAATCGTCATTCCCGCCTACAACGAAGCTGAGGGAATCACGCAGACTGCATCCAAGCTGCGCCCGGTTTTGGACGATCTCAGCGCGCGCTTCACGGTCGAGACCCTGTTCGTCAACGACGGCAGCCGCGACCAGACCGAGGCGCTGCTGAACGACACCTTCAAGGATAACCCGAATGTGCGGGTGGTTTCACATGAAACCAACCGGGGGCTGGGCGCCGCCCTGCGTACTGGCTTCAAGCACGCGACCGGCGACATCATCGTCACCACCGACTTTGACGGCACCTATGACTTCGCCAATATCCCCCAGTTGATCGATCAGCTTCTCGACGAGAAGGTGGACATCGTGACCGCGTCGCCCTATCACCCGCAGGGGCACGTCGATGGCGTTCCGAAGTACCGCCTGCTGTTTAGCTTCGGGGCGTCGATGCTCTACCGCCTGCTGGTGAACCCGCGCGTGCATACGTGGACAGCGCTGTTTCGCAGCTACCGCCGACCCGTCATCGACAACGTGCCCTTCGTCAGCGACGACTTTCTGGCAGGGACGGAACTGTTGGTGAACGCGCTGCGCAACGGCTACACGGTCGCGGAATTCCCCACGACATTGCACGTGCGAACCTTCGGTCAGTCCAGCATCAAGATCGCGCGCGTCACCCGCTCGCACCTCTTGTTCCAATGCAAGCTGGTGATGGCGTCCCTGCAAAGCACGCCCAACGTAAAGCCCGTCCAGCTCGGAAGGAAAATGTGATGTCGCCATTTCTCGCCATCGCCATCAGCGTTGCTTGCAGCGTCTGCGGGCAGCTTATCCTCAAATACGGGATGATGCAGATGACCCCGCAGCAGGGACTTCCCCGGCTGCTCCTGAAGATGGCGACCTCGCCGCGCTTGATTGTGGGGCTGGTGGTTTACTCGCTGGGGGTGGTGTTCTGGATCATCGCGCTGTCTCAGCTTGATCTGAGCTTCGTCTACCCGTTCGCCAGCCTAAGCTACATCGGCATCATCATCGGCTCGTATTTGCTGTTCCGCGAACACATCAGCCGCGAGCGCATCCTCGGCGTCGCCGTCATCATGCTCGGCTTGATCATCATCAGCCAGTCCTGAAGACGGGATATTCGATGATTACCAGCCAAGAGCCAACCCGCATCGCCATCATTGGCGGCGGCATTATGGGCGTCAGCCTCGCCTACCGCCTCGCCCAGAACGACTTCGATGTCTCCGTGTTCGAGCGAGGCAATAATCTCGGCGGGCTGGTGAGCAGCCTCGACTACGACGGATGCCGCATCGACCGCTTTTATCACACCATCCTTTCCAGCGACCTGTCGATGCAGGCGCTCATACAGGAAGCCGGGGTTTCGGACGTTCTGCATTTCACCGAAACCAAGCAGGGCTTTTACGACAACGGACAGCTTTACCCGTTCAACACGCCGGTTGACCTGCTCCGCTTTCCGCCGTTGAGCCTGATCCAGCGGTTCCGGTTGGGCTTTCAGGTGATTTACGCCCAACTTGAAAGCGACTGGCGCAAGATCGACCAGATTCGAGCGGACGACTGGCTCATGAAGGTGAGCGGTAAAGCGGTCTACCGGAAAGTCTGGAAACCGCTGCTGCGGGCGAAGTTCGACAGCACCTTCAATGACGTTCCGGCGACCTATATCTGGTCGCGCTTGCGCCGCATGATGGGCACGCGGCAGGGCGTCAGCTCCAAAGAGATGATGAGCTATCTCGAAAACGGGTATTACACGCTGGTCGAGGCGCTCGCCGAAAAATGCGAGGCGGCAGGCGTGAAGTTCCATTTGCAATCCGCGATTCAGGAGATCGCCATTGAGGACGGCTGCGCTACCGGAGTGGTCACGTCCACCGGAACCGAGCCGTTCGACGCGGTGATCAGCACGCTGCCATCTCCCACGCTCGCGCCGTTACTCTCGGATGCGCCGGAGAGCTTCAAGCAGCTCCTGACCAAACAGAAGTATCTGGGCGTCGTCTGCCCGCTGGTGATCCTGAAGCGCTCGCTGATGCCGTACTACGTCCTGAACATTACCGATGAAAGTATCCCGTTCACTGCGGTGGTCGAAACCACACGGCTGATCGACCCGCAGTACGTCAACCAGCACCACTTGGTCTATCTACCGAAATACCTAGCGCCGGGGAGTGAAATCGAGACTTGGACAGATGAACAAATTCGAACGGAATGGCTGAAGCATCTCAAGCGGATGTTCCCTGAGTTCGAGGACACGTGGATCACGGACTTCATCGTCCAACGTGCCCGATATGTTGAACCCATTCGACCGATAGGCACTTTAGACGACATTCCGCCCATGCGGACGCCCGTCGAGAGGCTTTATATGGGCAATACCGTCATGATTTACCCTGAGCTGGGGAACGGTGAGGCTGTCACCCGTTTTTCACAGCGCCTCGCTCAGCAGGTGGTTAACGACGCAACGACTTGGCAGCTTAAGAGAGCGGACGAGGTTAGTTGAAATGACATCATCACTGCAAATCACCACCCACAATCAACCGAATACCATCATTCCGCTGGAACGAAGACGATCACATGCGGATTTCATTTCTTTCTCCCCGCCGGACATCAGCGAAGAAGAAATTCAAGCGGTCGTGAACACGTTGCGCTCCAACTGGATCACGACTGGTCCGGTGACGAAGGCGTTCGAGGAAGAATTCGCCGCGTATCACGGGCTGCCGGGCAGCCTTGCCCTGAACTCCTGCACGGGCGCGCTGCACGTCGCGCTCGCCGCGCTGGACATCGGTCCGGGTGATGAAGTCATCACCACCCCCATGACCTTCTGCGCCACCGCGAACGTGATCGAGCATCTCGGCGCGACCACCGTGCTGGCGGATATTGACGCCGACACCCTGAATATCTCGGTCGAGAGTGTTCGAGCCGCGATTACGCCGCGCACCAAAGCCATCATTCCGGTGCATTTCGGCGGGCATCCGGTCGATTTGGACGGCATTCTCGCGCTGGCGAAGGAACACGGGCTGAAGGTGATCGACGATGCGGCGCACGCCCTGTCCTCGAAGTACAAGGGCAGAGCCATCGGCACGATTTCGGATTTCACTGCGTTCAGCTTCTACGCCACCAAGAACCTGACCACCGCCGAAGGCGGGATGCTGACCGGCGACCCGGAGCTGCTGGAGCGCGCGCGCATCCTGAGCCTGCACGGGATGAACCGGGATGCATGGAAACGCTACGAGTTCTACGGCAACTGGTATTACGAAGTGGTCGCGCCCGGCTTCAAGTACAACATGACCGACATTCAGGCTGCCATCGGGCGGGTGCAGCTCAACCGTCTCGAAGGGATGCAGGCGCACCGCAAGCACGTCTTTGAGCGCTATCAGGCAGGCTTTGCCGACCTTGAAGAAGTTCAGGTGCCCACCATTCGCCCGGAAGTGGTTCACGCCTATCACCTGTACGTGCTGCGGATCAATCCCGAAATGCTCGACATTGACCGCGCCCAGTTCATCGACGAGCTGAAAGCCTACGGCGTCGGAACCAGCGTCCATTTCATCCCGAATTCACGTGCAGCCGTACTACCGCGACAAGTATGACTGGAAGCCGAACGACTTCCCGGTGGCAAACCGGGAATTCAAACGGGTGATTTCGCTGCCTCTGCATTCCCGCCTCACCGACGACGAGACGGACTACATCATCGCCGCGGTTCGTGAAATCGCGGAACAGCACTCGTTGAGTGTACTTTGAGGGACTTTCCAATGGGATTGGATAATCAGAGGGTGCAAGAGGCACGCGCGGCGAGCGCGGGCAGCCCCTTGCGCACCTCCTCGAAACGCATCTTTGACATTGTAGTGGCGAGCACTACGATTATCCTGATTCTGCCTATGTACCTGCTGATCACCGCAGCGATCCTGATTACCTCGCCGGGTCCCGTTTTCTTCACGACGCTGCGCGTAGGCATGAACGGGCGCAAGTTCAAGGTGTTCAAGTTCCGCACGATGGTGCCGAATGCCGACAAAATGGGACCCGCGCTGACCGTCTCCAATGATCCGCGCATCACGAGGGTCGGGCGGATTCTGCGACAGACCAAGCTGGACGAACTGCCTCAGTTGTTCAACGTCCTGCTCGGAGACATGAGTTCAGTTGGTCCGCGTCCAGAAGACCCGCGCTACGTGGCGCTGTATACGCCGGGGCAGTACGCTTGCATTTTCAGCGTCCGCCCCGGCGTGACCAGCCCGGCTTCGATTGCGTTCCGCAACGAGGAAAACTTACTGGAAGGAAGTGACTGGGAAACCACCTACGTTCAGAAGATTCTCCCGTCCAAGCTCGCTCTGGATATGGAGTACATCCATCACGCTCATGTCCTACTCGATGCAGCGATCCTTTTTAGTACTGTTAAGGCGCTGATAAAATAGGGTATGATTAAATGCACATAGTACAGACCTATCTGAAATCGATGGCGTATCCCTAAATGGAACTCGATAGCTACATCCGCCTCATAACCAAATGGTTATGGCTGATTCTCCTCGCTGCTGTTTTAGCTGGCGTCGCCGCGTATTATCTGCGGTCACAGCAGCCCACTCTGTACACCGCAAGTTCGAAGGTTCAAATCGGGAACGTCATGCGGTCGGCGAATCCCGATGTCAACGACGTGAACCTCGGCATGGACTTGGTTCAGACCTATGCCGAGGTGGTGAAGACCACGCAGGTCTTGCAAAAGACCGTCGACGCGCTGGGCATTTCGTTGTCGCCTGACGATCTGCGTCAAAATCTGGACGTGACGCCGATTGCGGGCACGGCGATTTTATCGCTCACCGTGACTAACGAGGACGCACAAGCCGCCAGCGATATTGTCAACGAACTGGCGCACCAGCTTATCCTCAACAGCCCGACCAATCTCACCGACGAGCAGCAGCAGCAAGGCGCGCTGCTTCAGGATCAGGTCAACCAGCTTACCGTTCAAATCGCGGACGATCAGCAGCGTTTGGTGGACATCAGCAGCAGCCTCGCCGCTGCGAAAACCGCCGCTGAAATCGCGGATTTGAACGCGCAGCGCGACGTGGTCATCTCGCAGATGGACGATGCGCGAGCGACCCTCGCCCAATTCACCGCGACGCTGGCGAGCTTGCAGGTGCGCCGCAACTCGGTCGAAATCATCGAGCAGGCGCAGGGACCGGGATCGCCGCTGCCTAAAAACATGGTTGCGACCGTGCTGCTCGCCGCCATCAGCGCGGCGTCACTGGCAATCGGCGGCGTCCTTGCGTTTGAGTATCTGGATGATCGCATCAAGAGTATCGAGGATGTCGAGCGGCTGATCAGTCTCCCGTCGCTCGCCGTGATTCGGCTGTATCACAAGCGAAGCCAGTCCGGTTCCAACCTGCTCACCTATCAAATCCTGCCGCCTGACGTGGAAGAAAGCTATCACTGGCTGTCCGCGCGGCTCACGAGCGGAATCAGCCCCACCAGCGCGGACGAGGTGCAGAAGTTCGTCATCACCAGCCCGTGGGCAGAAGACGGCAAAAGCACCACCGCCGCCAACCTCGCCATTATGATGGCGCTGACCGGGAAACATGTACTTCTGTTCGACGCCGATCTGCGCCGACCCCGGCTGCATCAGTTATTCAATCTGGCAAATGAATATGGGCTGACCAATCTGCTGAACGGAAAAGTGGAGAACGGCTCCGAAGACGACTGGTTTACGGAAACCCGCCTCACGACTTCTATCCAGCATACGGGCATCCCCAACCTTGACGTGATCACCAGCGGCCCGGTGGTGGATATGTCTCCCAAGCTGCTGGATGCCCACTTGAACCAGCAGTGGCTCAACTGCCTGACTCAGAGGCTCGCGCCGGACGTGATTTTGTTCGACACGCCGCCTTGCCTCGTCGTAAATGACGCCTGCTCACTCGCCGCCCGCACCAACTCCAGCGCCATCTTGGTGGTTCACGCCGGACGCGCCCGGATTTCGTCGGTGAAGCGGGCGAAAGAAGTCCTTATGCAGTTCAGCGTCAAGATTGAAGGGGTTGTGCTCAACAAAGCCTCTATCCGAGAGACCGCGCGCTACCGCTATTAGGGTCTGGATTCACATGACGGCAAAATCCGATTTCCCCGCGACGGCGAGTTCTGCGATCACGGGTGCTTCCCACTCGTTGAGACGGATGCGCTGGCTGGGCATGGTCGTGGGTATCCTGCTGCTGCTGGTACTCGCCTTCCTGATGCTCTACCGGCTGAACGTATCGCCAGCCCCGCACTTCGACGAAGGCGCGTTCCTCAAAGTCGCCAACAATTACGCCCTGCATGGGATTTACGCCGACTACAGCGCCGATGGAAACCGCTACACCGGGGCGGTCGTGAGCAGCGGTCCCACCCTGATCCTGCCGATTGCCCTCGTGTTCAAGCTGTTTGGCGCGAGCATCGTGTTGGGGAGACTGGTCTCCGTCGCCTACAGTGTGCTGCTGCTGGTGGCATTGTACGGCGTCGCCAGTGCGCTGATCGACCGTCGTCTGGCAATTGCCGCCATCGCGCTAATGATCATCGCGCCCAACCTGAACTTCATCGAATACAGCAGCCGCACGGTATTGGGCGAAGTGCCGGGCATGTTCTACCTGATGCTGGGCACGCTGCTCTGGTTCGTCGCGGCGAAGCGCGGCTTCTGGTATCGGGTGGCGGCGGGGGTGAGCTTCGGGCTTGCCTGCATCACCAAGAACCAATATGCGCTGATCATTCTCCCCGGCTTGGCTGCCAGCCTCGTGCTTGACCGGGTGTGGTATCGGCGGCGCGGCTGGCTCTATTACATCATCCCCGGCGTAATTGCGACCGCGATCTACGCGGGCTGGACTTACTATGCGTTCTTCCAACTGGGGGCGGCGGATCGCAACGTCGCCTATGACTTCGCGCAGTTTCAGGCGATGTCCAAGTCGTCGATCTTGCTGCTGCACAGCGTCACGCTCAACAACAACTTCTCCCTGCTGCTGAGCGATCCGCTGCTGGTTCCTGCGATTCTGCTGGCGGCGTTTCACCTGTTCAATCGGCAAGACGAATCCGAGCAGAACTGGAGCGTGCTGCTGATCTTCTTCATGCTGGCAGCCTTCCTGTTCGTCACTTCCGACGGCTGGACGCGCTACCTGATCTATCCGGTGGGGCTGGGCGTGCTGCTGGAAACCCGCCTGCTCTACGCGCTCACGAAGGGCTTCCGGCTTGCGTGGGGCAGAGATCGCCGACGCGCTGCGCGGCAAGCGGGTCGCCTACCCGCTGATCACCTACGTTCTGATCGTCGGGATTCTGGTCAGCACGGCGCTGCGCCCCTTCTACACGCAGGTCAAAGACGTTTTGGATGGGGGCAGCGACGGCGTGTATCAGGTCGCCAATTATCTGGACGAGAACGTAGCGCCCGATCAGGTCATCTCGACGTGGGAAACGGAAGTTGCCATCGCCACCGATCATCGGTTCAGTATGCCGCCTTATTCGGTCTTCGTGCAGTTCCAGACCTTGCAGAGCGAAGGCGAGCCAGTATCCGATTTGTACGTGTTCTCGGAGCGAGACGCCTCGCCCTACATCCTGATTGGACCTCAAGCCCAGAGCTTGGGGCTTTACACACCCGACCAGCTCACCGACTACAGCCTCGTGTTTTCAACCGGCGATTACGATCTGTATCAGCGGAAATCGCCTTAGCATCTCAACATTGGAGAAGGTTCTTGAATAGGCACACGATGCGTTCATTCCGCGTAAATGCAGGAGTCATTTGCGCGGCGGCATCGACCCTTGTGCTTGCACTACTGTTCCACCCGGCAGCAGCGCACGGCTTCACTTGGGTTGATTTCGAGGGTTCCAACTCGCCTTTTTCGGCTCAGAACTGCGATTCGTCCGCGAATCCCATCGTCGCGGAGAACTGCCAGCCGGGGTCGACCGACTGGATGACCCAGAACGACCTCGGCGACATTGAAGGGTTCGCCTTCCGCCCCAGCGCCAATATCGGCGAGACGGTGAATTTTTACGTCCACACCTCCGCGCCCAGCTTCGACCTCCAGATTTACCGCAGCGGCTATTACGGCGGCGATGGCGCGCGGCTGGTCGATGAAATTGACAGCATCCCCAGCCAAACCCAGCCCGCCTGCAATCAAGATTTCGGGATTGGAATCGTCAGTTGCAGCAATTGGTCGGTGACTTACAGCCTTCAGATACCGACTGACTGGGTTTCAGGCATCTATTTTGCCAAGCTGATCCGGCGCGATACTAGCGGCACCGGATTCATGCTGTTCGTGGTGCGCGACGACGACCGCCCCTCGACCATCCTCTACCAGCAAAGCACGGCGACCTATCAGGCATATAACGACTACCTCGGTCCGTCGGTCTACGATAAGTCCGATCCCGGCGCAAGCGGTGCCTGCACCCGAATCTCCGGCACGGATCGGGCGGTGAAAGTCTCGCTGATGCGCCCCTACGCGCGCGACTTTTTCTCGTTCGACAACCTGTATACCCATACCGAATATCCGCTGGTGCGCTGGCTGGAGCAGCAGGGCTACGACGTGACTTACACCACCAGCTTCGACACCGACACGTCCGGCACGGCGGGCAACACCAATCAACTGCTCAACCACAAGGCTTTTCTTTCGTCCGGTCACGACGAATACTGGACGGAGGCAATCCGCACCGCCATCACGCAGGCGCGGGATGCGGGCGTCAATCTGGGCTTCTTCTCGGCAAACACGGGCTACTGGCGCATCCGTATGGAAGACGATCCGTATACCGGAACGCCGGACAGCGTGATGGTGACGTATAAGACCACGCAGGAAGGTCCCCCCGATCCGTCCGGCATCCCCACCGGAACGTGGCGAGACCCCGCCGGGTCGAACCAGCCGGAAAGCGCGCTGCTCGGCGGACAGTACGTCGGCGATAACGACGCGCTCAACTTCCAAATCCGGGTGTCGTCCGACGAGGGCAAGAACCCGGTCTTTCGCCACACCGACCTGCAAAGCCTGCCCGACGGCTCCGCCGCGATCATCTCCGAGCCGATCATCGGCTGGGAATGGGATGCAGTCACGGATGCGTCGCCCGCAAATATCGAAATCCTCGCGTCGTCAGCCGTGTACGGCTTCCTGCTCACCGATGCGGGGGATTTCAATATCGGCAAGTCGGGAGCGTTTGCGGCGAACATGACCCACTATACCGCCTCAAGCGGCGCGCAGGTCTACGACACCGGGATGATCCTGTGGTCGTGGGGGCTGGGCGCGAACGGCATGGAGGTGGTGCCGGTCGATCCTTACGTTCAGCAGATCACCTATAACATGCTGTCGGATATGAGCGCTCAGCCTGCAACCCCCGCCAGCGACCTGATTCTGGACGGCGACACCGAGAAGCAGGTCACAGGTGCGGATATTTTCTCGCCCGACGAGGCGCCCAACCCGGTGATCACGGCGATGGACACGCAGGTCGATGGCACCGAGGTGCATTTCTCGTGGACGACCGATGTCGAGACCCGCTCGCAAATCTGGCACGGGGCAGACAGCACCCACCTGATTTCCTACTGGGAAGTCGAACCGTCCGGCTATAGCACCGAACACAGCTATACCCAGACCCTTCAGCCGGACGAAACCCGCTACTACCAGATCGCCGCCTTCGACCATCGCGGTCAGATGGTCACGTCGGACGTTCAGAGCGTCCACATCGATCCGGGCAGCATCGTCACGCAGATACGCAACAAGTTGGCACTGGGCAACCTCCCGACGACGCTGCGGTGCAGCCTGTTGGAACGCCCGACCCAGACCATCGCGCTGGGCGTGGTCGGCGTGGTGGTGGTGGTCGGCGTGATTGGCGGCGTGGGAGTCACCCTCTTCCGGCGTCGCAGAGCCTAGAACGTCGCTTGAAGTTATCGCATCCCGTAGGGGCACGGCGCGCCGTGCCCCTAGCTCTCATATTTGCAACACCGCATCCGTCCTTGAACGAGAGAGAAAGAGTTCAATGGTCAAAACTCTTACCACTGATCAGACGAACGTACAGGCTCCCCCCGCCAAAGTGGAAAGCGGGAAGGTGGGCTTGTTGCTGGTGAGCGTCATCCTCGGCGCAATTGGGCAGTTGATGCTCAAGATCGCCGTCACGGACATCGGGCCGCTGGTGCTCTCGCTGGATGCCCTGCTGAAAATGGCGACCAACCCGATGCTGATCCTTTCGCTGGCGATCTACGGCGTCAGCGCCTGCCTGTGGCTGCTCGCGCTCATGAAAACCGACCTCAGTTTCGCCTATCCCTTCCTGAGCTTGACCTATATCGTCGTCCTGCTGGGCAGCGTCATCGTGTTCAAGGAAGAGACCTCACCGCTCCGACTGGCGGGGTTCGCGGTCGTCATCTGCGGCTTGCTGATTGTTGCCCGCGACGCCAAGCGCGTCATTTCCAAACCCAACGCCTAGCGTTGTCTCATCCTACTAGCGGAGAAAATGGTATGCGGATTGTTCAGTCCGCGTCACCGCCAATCGAAAAACAAGCAGCGGCTCCCAGTCCGTCTGTTCGGCTGATCTGGGTCGATCTCATCAAGGGGATCGCCCTGATCTGGATATTTCTGAACCACGTCTCCGAGCAGATATTCGGCGGACCCTATTTCGGGAATCCCTATGCGGGCTGGGCGCCCCTGTCGGAGCGATTCGCGCAGATCATCCCGGTCAGCGGTTATGGACTCCTCGACCTTCCGATGAATTTGCTGCGCTACGTCGGCTGGACCGGCGATCAGGGCGTGCAGTTGTTCCTGATCTTGAGCGGCTTCGGCTTGACGTGGAGCCTGCTTCAGCGGCAGGGCGAGCGACCGCTTCGGCTGGTCGAGTTCTACCGCAAGCGCGCCTCGCGGATTTACCCGTTATACTGGGGTGCGCACGTCCTGTTCATCGCGCTGTTCTTCGTGATCGGCTGGGGCATCCCGCTCACCGACCGCAACTTGTATTTCAGCCTGCTGGGGATTCGACTAACGCCGGGGCAGCTTTACTACTTCTCGCCCTCGTGGTGGTACGTCACCCTGCTGATTCAGCTTTACCTCGTCTTTCCGCTGCTTTGGCTGGGGCTGAAGCGTTTCGGCGCGACCCGGCTCTTGATCGCTGCCTGCGCGCTGGCGTTCATCGCCAGAGCGGTGGGGCTAGAACTCTTCGGCAGCTACATCGACCCGTGGCAGCGCGGCGCGATTTTCATCACTCAGCTTCCCAGCTTCGTATTCGGCATGGCGTTCGCGGCGTGGCTGCGCGAAAATCCGGCGCGGCTCGCGGAGTGGATGCGATCCGGTCGGTCGATATGCTGTTCGCCGCCGTCTACGCGATTGGGCTGCTGCTGTCGTTCACGCTGCTGGGCATGGCGGTCGCGCCCTTCATGACTGGCGTGGGCGCGTTCGGGCTGCTCTACGCGCTGCTGGCGCGCGCCAAACGGTCGTCGGTGATGGGCTGGGTCGGTGAGCATTCGCTCTCGCTGTTTCTGGTGCATCAGCCGATTGTGATCCTGTGCTTGGGCAGCAACGCAGACGACTGGGGCATTCCCCGCCTGCTAATCGGGATCGGCGCGGCGCTAGTGATCTCGGTGGTCGCGGCGCTGGCGCTGGAACGCGCGGTTAACTTGGTGGTCACGGCAGTCAGCGCTTCGTGGGCGAAACGCGGCGCGCTGCCAACTCTGATTCGGCTGGGCGCGGCAGGGCTGATCTGTGCCGCGCTGGTGTTCGGCGGCGAAGCCACCGTCGAAGCGGCTGCCCCGCAGGAAGTGAACGGCTGGGGCGAGCGTCCCTCGCTTGAGCCTGATCCTGACGTGGGCTGGCACCTGATCCCGAACACGACCACCCGGCTGCGCTGGGAAACCTACGATTACGTGGTCACTGCCAACAGCCTCGGCTTTCCTGCGCCGGAGTACCCGGTCGCCAAGCCCGCCAACACGGTTCGGATCATGACCGTCGGCGATGCGTTCACCAGCGCCGAAGGCGTCGATACCGATCAGGCGTGGGCGCGCCTGCTGGAAACCGATCTAGCAGCCCAGTATCCGCAGCGCCAGTTCGAGGTGATGAACTTCGGGATCACGGGCTACGGTCCACAGCAGTACGCCGAGGTGGTCGATCAATATGCCCCCGTCTATCAACCGGACCTGATTGTGGTGGAAACCTTCGTCAACGATTTTCAGGACGCGATTACCTCTCAGGATGCGCTGCGGGACTCGATTGGCTTCGGTCAGGCAGCTCCGTTCAGCGCCTCGACCTTCCTGCGGCTGATGCATCTGTACAGCTTTATGAACTTGGAGGTGAAAACCCGTGTGGTGGACGAATTTCTGAATGGCAAGCCCAACTTCAACGGCTATTTTCTGGGCAACTTCGCGGCGTTGGAAGTCGATCAGCCCGATTACGATCAAGCCATTCAAGCCGTGAGCGCGCGCTACCAGCAGATCAGGACGGCAGCCGACCGCCTCAACGCGCAACTGATGTTCGTGATGGTTCCGGCGTCGGTACAGGTCTGCGCGCCCCAAGACCTGCGTTACTACCCGCGCGATGTCGATCTCCACGACAGCAGCAGCTACGACCTCGATCTGCCGCAGCGGACGATGCAGGGCATCGTGGACGACCTGCATACCGACTTTTTCGACCTGCGTCCGGCGCTCGACGCAGCGGCAAGGTGCCCCTATCAGCCCAACAACATGCATTGGCTCCCGCTGGGGCACCAGATTGCCGCCGAAGCGGTGATGAACCAACTCGTCGACGACCACATGCTGCCCACCAACTGATATGACTTCGATGCTTCCTTACCGAGCCGTCTTCCTCGCCATCGGCGTGCTGCTGATCGGCGTGGAACTGATCCAGCGGCGCTCGACCAAGCGCTTCGGCGTTGCCGGGATCGGGTTGATGATCTGGTCGGTGCTTTCCATCGCCATCATCGCCTACCTGTGGATCAACCAGACGCCCTTTCCGCTCAACCTCGACCTGATGGAGGGAACCGTCCTTCAGCACGTCCAGCGGCTGGCACAGGGTCAGCCGGTTTACCCGGCGCCGACGGCGGACTTCGTCGCGCTGGCGTACAACCCGCTCTATTACGTGGTCTCCGTGCCCTTCACGTGGGTATTCGGCATGAGCCTGCCGACCCTGCGGCTGGTGTCGATTCTGGCAACCGTCGGCAGCGGCGTCATCCTCTACTTGACCATTCGCCGAAAGACCGGCTCGGTCTGGTGGGCGCTGATCGCGGTCGGCTTGTTTGCCGCCGCCTACAGCGCGATGGATGCCTACCTCAACATCGCCCATTCGGACGCCTGTTTCCTGTTCGCTGCGCTGCTCGGCACCTATATTCTGGACGCCAAGCAGACGCGCGGCTGGCGCATCGTCGGCATTCTGGTGCTGATCTCCGCCTTCTGGTTCAAGCAGCACGGCGCGCTGTTCGTGATCGGCGGCGTGCTTTATCTTACGTGGAAGGAAGGGCTGCTTCGCTCGCTGATCTACTGGGTACTCGCCGCCTTGCTGGGTCCCGTGCTGTACGTTGGCGCCGGCCCGCTGCTGTTCGGGTCGCAGTTTCTGTACTTCACGTGGCAGGTCCCGCGCCAGTGGTCGGAGGTCAACCTCGCATTTGCCCAGCGCTACCTGATCTTCATCGCGGGCACTTACGGCGTGCTTGCCGCGTCCGGCGGACTCTGGTCGCTGTGGGCAGCGCTCCGGGAGCGGAAAAACCTGTCGATCTGGCACGTTCAGTTTGCCTTCGCGCTGCTGAGCGGCTTGATGGGCACGCTCGATCCCGGTTCATCCAACAACGTCTACATTCCAATGGGGATGTGGTTTATCCTCGTGGGCGTGTGGGGGCTTCACGAAGCCGCCGTGAGAAGCCGGCGGTTTGACCGCTACCGCCTGCACCTGCTCGCGCTATTTGCCGCATTCGCGCTGCTGCTCTACAATCCGGTCTCCTATATCGTTCCAGCCAATGCGGACGCCGAATTTGCAGACTTGGTACAAACCCTAACCGACTTGAACGGGAACGTCTATGCGCCGTGGTTGGGGGAGCTGCAAAGCGGCTATGACCTGTCGCCCAGAGCGCAGTGGGTCGGGCTAGACGACATAGTGCGCGGTCCGGGGCGCGACGAGGCGAATAACCCGGTCATTGAAGCCATCCTTGATCCTGTGCTTCATCCGGGGGAGCCGATGTACATTCTGGCAAACTATCCGTTGGATACCTTTCCGCCGCTCAGTTTTCTGGTGCAGGATTACACGCTGGAGACCGATTACGGCGACCGATTCGCGGCGCTGAGCGTCATGCCCAAGCGCTTTTATCACGGCTATCCCCGCTATCTATATCGCTATAATCCTGAAACGGCAGCACCAAATACCGATCAATGAGGAGCAATGGTATGCTGATTAAGCCCTCTCGCGGATGGGTTCCGCTCAAGCTCGACGAATTGTGGGAGTTCCGCGAACTCCTCTACTTCCTTACGTGGCGGGACATCAAGGTTCGTTACAAGCAAACCCTGCTGGGCGCAGCATGGGCGATCATTCAACCGTTCATGACCATGGTGGTCTTCAGCATTTTCTTCGGGCGGCTGGCACAGGTGCCGTCCGACGGCATCCCCTACCCAATCTTCAGCTACGCCGCGCTGATCCCGTGGACGTTCTTCGCCAATGGCTTGACGCTGGCGTCGAACAGTCTGGTCGGCAACGCCTACATGATCAAGAAGGTCTACTTCCCCCGGTTGGTCATCCCGCTCTCGGCGGTCTTGAGCGGTCTCCCCGACTTTGCCCTCTCGTTCATCATCTTGCTGGTGATGATGGTGTTCTACGGCATGTCGCCCTCGCCAGCGGCGCTGTTGTGGCTGCCGCTGTTTCTGCTGCTGGCATTGATCACGGTGCTGGGCGTGAGCCTGTGGCTCTCGGCGCTCAACGTTCGCTACCGCGACGTTCGTTACGTCGTCCCGTTTTTAGTGCAAATCTGGCTGTTTGGCACGCCCATCGCCTATTCGTCCACCATGCTCGATCAGCCATGGCGCACCCTGTACGGTCTCAATCCGATGGTCGGCGTGGTGGAAGGCTTCCGCTGGGCGCTGCTCGGCAGTGGCAATCCGCCTGACATCATGGTGCTGATCTCGGCAATCGCGGCAATCCTGATCGCCGTGAGCGGGATGTTCTACTTTCGCCGCATGGAAAAGACCTTCGCGGATTTGGCATAGGACGTGCATATGGACTTTGCGATCAAAGCAGAAGGACTGAGTAAGCAGTTCAGCTTAGGCGCTCCCTCCGTCGAATATCTGACGGTTCGTGACCTGATTGCGAACACGGCTCAACTTCCTATACAGACGCTCAGGACGCTCTTGCGACGCGCCCCACGTAAAGACAGATCGGCTCAGGATTTCTGGGCTTTAAAGGATGTCTCGTTCGAAATCCCGCATGGCGAAGTCATCGGCATCATCGGGCGAAACGGCGCGGGTAAAAGCACCCTGCTCAAGATTCTCTCCCGAATCACCGAGCCGACCGATGGCTACGCGATGATCGACGGGCGGGTCGGGTCGCTGCTCGAAGTGGGCACCGGCTTTCATCTGGAACTCACCGGGCGTGAGAACATCTTCCTGAACGGCGCTATTCTGGGGATGCATCGGCGCGAAATCACGCGCAGTTTCGACGCCATCGTCGCCTTTGCCGAAGTCGAGAAGTTTATCGACACTCCGGTCAAGCACTACTCGACCGGCATGTATCTTCGCTTGGCGTTCGCCGTCGCCGCGCACTTGCAAACCGACATTCTGTTGGTGGATGAGGTGCTGGCGGTGGGCGATGCCGCCTTCCAGAAGAAATGCTTGGGCAAGATGGGCGATGTCGCCAACGCGGGCAAGACGGTCGTGCTGGTGAGCCACAACATGGGATCGGTCGCCGGGCTTGCCAAGCGCGGAATGCTGCTCGACGGCGGGCGGCTGATCGCCTTTGACGACATTCACACCGTCATCGGCAATTACCTCAATCAGGTCGCGCAGAACGGCGGCATTGTCGGGCGCACCCGCAACACCGACCTGTACTTTGAGTCGGTGCAGTTTGTGGACGGTCAGTTCATCAACTCCGGCGAAACCGTCACCTTTGACGTGGTGATCCACTCCGACCGCGAGACGACCGAAGAATTTGCGCTGCACTGGTTCCTGAAGAACGAGTACGGCACGCCGCTCGTCACCGGGCACGACTACATTCAGCATAATCGAACCCACAAGCTGCATCCCGGCGAAAATCGCTTCCAGTTCGTGATTGGACCCTTGCCTCTGACCGAGGGGGAATACACCATCAGCCTCGAAGTTGCCAAACCGCTGCTCAAGCCGATTGACCGTCTGGACGATTGTCTGGCGTTCACGGTGCAGAGCTGCCGTCTCGGGTCAGAGGCACATTCCATCCAGACCAGTTGGGGATTCGGGAGCATCATCCTTCCCTTCGACATCTATCCCGAACCCACCATCGAAGGCGACGCGGAGGAGCATCTCATACGCAATACGGCTCCTACCTATGATGCGGAGTGAATAGATGCACGTTGCGTTAGTCAGTCAGTGGTATCCACCCGATACTGGCGGTGGGGGGGTTGCCGCGCACAACCTGCACTTTGCGCGCGCCTGCGCACGTTTGGGTCACAAGATCACGGTGATTTCCAGCGCAGGCAAAAACGGCGCGTCCGGTGTGAAAGTCACGGACGGCGTGAAAATTATACGTGTGCCTTATTTGACACTTAATAAGTACCACGTCCTGCCCATCATCGGGCGGCAGTTTCGGTTCGTGCAGGCGCTGATCTATGCGTGGGAAGTGCGCCGCGCGCTGGAGAAGTTGCAGCGCGAAGACCCCATCGACATCGTCGAGTTTGCCGACGTGAACGCGGAGGGCTTCTTCTGGAAAAGCGGACTGGGCAAGCAGTTGGTCGTCCGCTGTCAAACCCCCGCGTTCGTCCTCGGACGTTACTATACCAAGCGCGAATCCCCCTACGACCCGATGCTGCTGGGTTGGATGGAAAAGCGAACCATCCGCCGCGCCGCCTTGTTGGGCGCGCCCTCCAACAGCATGGCGCTGGAGATCAGCACCGCCTGCAACATCCCGGTCGAGCGTTTCCACGTCACGCCGGACGCGCTGGACACGGCTTGGTTCGCCCCGGCGGAGACCAAGCCCGCCTCGAATGAATTCACCATTCTGTTCGTCGGGCGGCTGGAACGACAGAAGGGGATCAAAACGCTGGTCGAAGCCATTCCCGCCGTCCTCGCGCGCATGAGCAACGCTCGCTTCGTCATCGCCGGGAGCAATCGCCCCAATCCCGACGGCAAGACCTACCGCGATTACGTGAAAACCGAGCTGGCGGAGTATATTGCGTCGGGGCGGGTGGAAGTGAATGGTTTTGTCCCGGATGATCAGTTGGTCAAGCTCTATCACCGGGCAGACTTGATCGTGGTGCCCTCGCTGCTGTACGAGAGTTTCTCCTTCGCCTGCGCGCAGGCAATGGCGTGCGGTGTGCCGGTGATCGCAAGCTGCGTCGGCGGCATCCCCGAAACGCTGGCGCATGGCGAATGTGGCGTCCTGATCGATCCGGGGGATGTGGAAGCGTTGGTCGATGCCATCCTCTCGCTCGCCTGCAATCCTCAGCAGCGCCAGCGGCTCGCCAAAGCCGGGCGCGCCCGCGCCGCCGCCTATTTTTCCGCCGAAGTCGTGACCCGCGAGATTCTCCAGAGTTATGAGACCATCCTCTAAACAACCGGAACTTTCATGCGCGTGTTAATCGTCACCGCACGCTACCGCCCCCATCGCGGCGGGCTGGAAACGGTCGTCGAAGAACTCAGCCGCCAACTGCGCCAAGCCGATCACGAAGTCTTGATCATCACCAATCGGTATCCCTTCAAGCTGCCGAGGCGCGAGCGCATCAACGACGTTTGGGTCGAGCGGCTCAGCTTTCTGCTGCCTGATCTTGGCTCGCTCAAAGCCGGGCGCGTCGATTTGTGGCTCGCCGGGCTGTTCTTCCTGCCCATGACGCTGATTCAACTGTATCGGCTCATGCGTCAATTCCAGCCCGACGTGCTGAATTTGCATTATCTGGGCGAGTTCAGCTTTCACGTCTGGCTGATCCACCACCTGCTCCCGGTGCCACTGATCGTGTCGCTGCACGGCGGCGATGTCGATGCCGAACCCTATCGCAGCCGTTTCAAGCGCTGGCTGTTTGAGACCGTCATGCGGCGCGCGCGTCAGGTGACCGCCTGCTCGGATTTGCTGCGTCGGCAGGCGCTTGATCTGACGCCCGAATTCGCGTCGAAGCTGCACACGGTTCACAACGGCGTCGATCTGGCGCTGTTTGATCACGCCGCGCCCTATCCGCATCCGTGCCGCTACGTCGCGGCGGTGGGTCAGTTGGTGCGTCACAAAGGCTTCGACCTGCTGATCGCCGCCTTCGCACAGGTCAGCGATCAGTTCCCCGACGTTGACCTGATCATCGCCGGAGACGGCGCGGAGCGGGACGCCCTGCGCCAGCAGGCAGCCGCGCTGCCCAACCGGATTCACTTTCTGGGGTCGGTGCCCCGCGAAACGGTCGCGTCGCTGATGGCTTCGGCAAGCGTCATCGTGATCCCGTCCCGGCGCGAGCCGTTCGGCATCGTCGGGCTGGAAGCGATGGCATCCGGTCGTCCGGTGATCGCCAGCCGGATCGACGGTCTGCAAGAGGCACTCGAAGATGCCGAGGTGGACTGGTTTCCGCCGGAGGACGCCGACGCCCTCGCCCGGCTGCTGGCGTCGGCGCTGTCCGCCGCCCAAACCGACGGGATCGACGCGAATCGCGCAGCCGCCAGCCAGCACTCTTGGCAGCGGGTCGCCGAGCAGTATATGCAGCTTTACCGCGCGTAATCCCCCATTTTCAGCTTGGAGTTCCGATGGAAGCTCGCATTTTATTCGTGCATAACGCGCCGCGCCGCTTCGTCACCGACGACCTGAAGCTGCTCAGCGAGCGCTATCAAGTGACGGAATGGTTTCAGCGAGATCGGCGCATCAACCTTCCGGCGCTGGTCAAAGCCGTCGCCAACTCCGACCTGATTTACTGCTGGTTTGCAAGCTGGCATTCGCTGCTGCCCGTGCTGCTGGCGAAAGCCCGGCGCAAGCCCTCGATTGTGGTGACGGGCGGCTACGATGTCGCCTCGGTGCCGGAAGCGGGCTATGGATCGCAGCGCGGCGGGACGCGCAAGCGGATTTCCCAAATCACCCTGAACAACGCGACTCGGCTGCTGGCGTTCTCGGAATACGCCGCCGCCGAGACCCGAAATGCCGTGCCCGCCGCGCGCAACCTCGACATGATCTATCTGGGCGTGAACCCGGTCGCCCAGCCTCGGTTCGATCAGCGGGTGCGCCGGGTGCTGACCGTCGGCGCGGTCTGGCGGGAAAACCTGCTCCGCAAGGGGCTGCTGCCTTTTGTCGAGGCGGCGCGCTTCTTCCCCGACATAGAGTTCGTGCAAGCGGGCGCGTGGCACGACGACAGCATCGACACGCTGCGCAAAATCGCCACGCCCAACGTCCAGTTCTTGGGCTACGTCTCGGACGAAAAACTGGAAGACCTGTTCGCCACCTCGCTGATTTACGTGCAGAGCAGTCTGCACGAGGGCTTTGGACTGAGCCTCGCCGAAGCTATGTCCGGCGGCTGCATCCCGGTGGTGACGGCAGCCGGATCGATCCCGGAGATCGTCGGCGACACGGGCGTCTACTCGGCGTCCAATTCGCCCGACGACCTCGCCGCCGCCATTCGACAGGCGCTCGCGCTGGGCGAGGACGCGGGTCGGCAGGCGCGCGAGCGGATTTTGACGCGCTTCCCGGTCGAGCAGCGGCGCTCGCTGCTGTTCAGCCTGATCGACGGCATCCTGTCTCACGGGGAGCAGCCGGAGGCGGCGTTCGCCCATGCTGCGGCGTTCAAGCCGCGCTCTCAGTGACCCGGTCGCTCCGGTGCAGGATCACCACCAGCAGCATCAGCAAAACGTCCACCCAATAGTAGTCATAGACCACGAAGTTGAAGCTCAGGAACGCCGCGTAAAGCAGAATGTAGGCGTGAACCGGATTGCGCAGGTGATAGCGCGAGCGCCAGATGCCATAGCTCAGCAGCAGCACGATCACACCCTGAAAGCTGAGCAGGAGAAACTGCGACGAGGCAATCGCGTAGGGCAGCAGCGGCGTGAGCGCCGTATTGCCAATCGGCTGAAGCGTCCCTTCGCGGACTGCCCGGATGCCGTCTGAAGCGGAGTTGGTGAACACGTCCCACAAGAAATCCGCCGGGGCTGCGAGGATGATGATCAAGATCGTCAACAGCAGCACGAGGCTGATCCCATCCCAGACGGTCAGGGCAGGGCGCCAGCGCTTCAGCCGCCAACCAGACGGCAGATGCACGCCACCCGCGAGATAGGTTCGGAAAATCCAGAACGGCAGCAGCGGGAAGAAAAGCGGACGCGCCCCCGCGCTGGCGATGGCGAACGACCGCTGCTGACCGCGAGTTCCGCCCGCGACCGCCAGCGCGAACAGGGTGAGGAATATCCAGTAGAAGGGAAGCTGGGTCGAGGTGAAGTTGAAGACGTAGAACGGCGAAAGAAAGAAGGCGCACAAGATCACCCGCGCCAGCCGACTGCGCTGCGAATGAATCGACCGCAGCAGGATCGCAAATACGACCGCCGAGCCGATCAGACTCGCCCAGCGCAAATCGATCCCCAGCAGCCCGAAGGGCAAATAGGGCAGGAACAACATCGGCGGGTAGACCGGCGCCAAGTTATCGCCATAGCGGTAAATCCAGTGTCCCAGTTTCAACTGATCCGCCGCGTGCTGAACATTCCAGAGCGGCGTGCCCGGCGGGAAGATTTGGTCAAAGGGAAGCTGCGAAACGTGAGCGTAAGTGACGACCGCGAACCACAGCAGCATACCGATCAGCACCAGCCGGTCGCTCCGGCGCAGGATACCCAGCCCGATCACCACCAGCAGGATCGGGTAGCTCCCGTAGAACCCGCGCAGAAACAGAAAGCTGTCGCCCTCGCGGTAGGTATAGAGCGAGGCAAGCAGCCCGATCCCGGTCAACAAAACCGGGATGACGGTCAGCAGCCGGTCGCTCAGCCGAGCTTCGGCTGCCCGCACCAGCCACGGGAACAGGCAGATCGTCCCCACGATGATCAGGCTGTGGGGCAGGGACTTCCATTGACCGAGCGAATCGAAGTAGGTTAAGGGCGCATACTGGAAGGCGAGCAGTAATAGGATGAGTAGGCTGAGTGAGACGGCATAACGACGATTGAGCTTTACGGGTCGATCAGAGACAACTCCAATAGTCATTCAGGCTCGTTATTCATTCGATTGGTCTCGTATCATGGGTGAGCGGGCATCCCTATCACGTCCAGATATTCCCCGGCAATCTGCGTCCACGTGTTATGCTCCAGCAGATGTTTCCGCCCGGCTTCTCCGAAGTTCTGGCGGCGCTGCGGGTCGCTGAGCAGATCGGCAATCGCATCGGATACCGCATTCTCGGCTTGCGGGTTCGCCTGAACGCCCCACGCTGCGGACACGAGATCGGGGAACGGGGGCAGGTCGCTGGTGACGACCGGAAGCTCCATCGCCATGTATTCCAGCAGGGTCAGCGGAAACGCCTCGCCTTCGGAGACCAGACAGCCCACGTCGGCGGCGGCGAGGTAAGGGCGGACATCGTCCTTCCGCCCGGTGAGCAGCACGTTCGCCTGAAGACCGAGGCTTTCGATCAGCGTTTCCAGCGTCGGGCGATAATCGCCTTCCCCCACCACGTAATAGCGAATGTCGGGGAATTTCGCTCGCAGGGTGGGCAGCGCCTTGATCACGTGCTGGATGCCCTTGCGTTCTTCCAGCGCCGCCAGCGAGACCAGTACGGGCTGGGTCGCATCAACGCCAAGCTGCTGGCGCGCCGCTTCCCGCATTCCGGCGGTTTTGTGGAAGTAGTCGGTATCCACGCCGTTCTCGATGGTGACACAGGGCTTGCCGAAATACTCGGTGACGCCGCGCGACGTGTAATCGCTCACGCCGATCAGGTGGGCGGCGTGGTCGGCGAACCCGTAGCGCTTGAACTCGGCGTATCGGTGCGGCACCTGCTCGACCGGGTAGTGAAACACGACCGAGTACGGCGGAAACCGACGCCCAAGCAACCGGAACGCATCCGCCTCGCCGTACCCGGCGAAGAACGCCATCGCGTGGTCGTAATGATTTCGGGTCATCCAGTAGCTGTAATAGACCGCCGCCACCTGAGCGCGATAGTAGCGCAAATCCGGCACGCACAGCGCGCGTATCCGCGATCCAGCTGGGTTCTCCCAATGCACCGGATCAGCCCAGCGCCACGTCAGCAGGTCGATATTGAGATCGGGGTTCAGGCGGCACAGGGCTTGTGCCAGCGTCCACAGGTAGCGCTCGATCCCGCGAGAATACCGATACTGAAATGGATGTAAGATCGCTAGGCGCATACCGATATTCCCCGTTTATGCAGCGTCGGGGAGCAGCGCGCTGCACCCCCAAGTTGGACAGCGCCTAACTATAGCGCAAAAGCGAACGCGGCGCTGAGGAAAGAGGATTGGAAATTCGTGCAGATCATCCGCAGCCTCAAGATTTTGATGTACCACAGCATCGCCGATAACCCGCTTGACCCGCACGCCATCCGCCCGGAGGCGTTCGACCAGCAGATGCGCCAGCTTGAGCAGTCCGGCGCGACCATCGTCTCGGTCAGCGACGGAATCCGGCGGCTCTGGGGCGGCGTGATTGGCGGCGGCATGGTCGCGGTCTCGTTCGACGACGCCCTGCGCGACTTTCTCGTCACCGCCGCGCCGATTCTGCTCAGCCATCACATCCCCGCCAGCGTCTTTGTGCCCACTGCCTTCGTCGGCAAAACGGCGGAGTGGGACACGCACGATAAATCCAAGCCGCTGATGGACTGGGATCAACTCAATGAAATTCAGCGCTTGGGTTTCGATGTCGGCAGCCATTCGGTCACGCACCCGCGCTTGGTCAACTGTGATGACCGCCAACTGGAATACGAGCTGCGCCATTCGCTCGAAGAACTGCAAGACCGCCTCACACAGCCCCCGCTGCCGATACTGGCGTTCCCCGGCGGCTTTACCGGCGAGCGGGAACTGGCGATGGTGCGGAAAACTGACTACATCGCCGGGTTGGGCGTGACCAGCCGCTGGCTCAATTATCGTTGGACGAATCCACTACACCTGCGAAGGCAAAAATGGGGAACCCGACTTTTTCAGTTTTGATCTGTACCTACCAGCGCGACGATATGCTGCAAGTGGCGCTCAAAGCGTTGGTCGATGGCACGACCGAGAAGCCCGACGAGATCGTGATCGTGAACGGCGGCGACCAGCGCGCCGACGCGGTGGTTCAGTCGTTCGCGGATCGCTCCCCCATCGACATTCGGATCGTCAAGACCGTCAATCAGAACCTCGCCACCAGCCGCAATATCGGACTCAAAGCCTGTCGCGGCGATATAATTGCCATGACCGACGACGACGCCGAAGTGTTTCCCGATTGGGTGACGCAGATGAAACGCATTCACGCCGAATATCCCGACGTGGGCGCGGTGGGCGGCGCGATCTTGGGCGCGAGACAGCGGCGACCAGTTCATCAGCCGCCTCGCGGACATCGTGACCTTCCCGTCGCCCACCACGCCGACCGAAGTTCGCAACCTGCCCGGCGTGAACGTGTCCTATAAGCGCGAGGTGATCGAGAAAGTCGGCTTGCAGGATACGGCTCTGTTTCGCGGGGAAGATGTCGATTACAACTGGCGGGTCAAGCTGGCGGGCTATCGGCTGCTGCAACATCCCAGCGTGAAAGTCATTCACCATCACCGCCCCACCATCCGCACCTTTTGGCGGCAGCATTATATGTACGGGCGGGCGTATTATCTGGTGCGGCAGAAGTGGGAGGATATGTACTGTATTTATCCCAAGCAGATGCGCTCGATGCGGGACGTGCGCAGGCTGGGCTGGTTTGTGCTTTCGATGCTGATTCAGCCCTTCCAGACCGCCAACAAGCTCAAGGCTGCCCGTGATAAACTGGTGGCGGTTCCGGTGCTGATGGCAGATCAGGCGATCTGGCGCGCAGGCATGATCTATCAGTGGCGTCTGGATCGACGCCGCCCGGCAGCGGCGCGCCCGGCGCAAGGATAAGAGGTCTTGATTCAATTAAACCGTGATATTAGCGTTCGTGTCTATCAGGTCGCGCTGACCGTCGGCATCCTGTGCGCGGGACTGCTGATCGGGAGCTTGATAGGCGCTGATCTGCTCGGCTGGAAGTTCGGCGCGGTCATGCTCGCCGCCGCTGCGCTTCTATTGGTCGCTGCACGAGGGAAGACCTCTTACTGGTCGCTGCTGTGCATTGGCGTGCTGTCAATTGCGATGGGGCATCGCGGCATCTATCTGGATCGCTCGACCTTCATCGTGCCGCTGGAAGCGATCTTCGCGCTCATGGCGCTCATGCTGCTGATGAACGCCATCGTCCGCCACCAAGCTTTGTCGTCCCGCATCCCCTTTATGCTGCTGTTCGTCACCGGCTGGGCGATCCTTCGCGCGGGCGTGAGCATTTTCACGCAGCCGCATCCCGAACTGGTATCCACGTGGACGATTCCGTTTGTGTTTGGGGCAGTGGCGTTCTACGTCGTCGAGCAGGTGGTCGTGAGCGAGGAACGGCTGGTGCTGATTCTGCGCCTGCTCATGCTGGTCAGCGTGATCATCAGCCTGCTGGGATGCCTCGAATACTTCTTTCCGTCCGCCGCTGCCGCGTTACCGGGATTTTTCGCCCTGCCCGTGCTGGTCGCACAGGACGGATTCAAGCGCGCCTATTTCGGCTTCTGGGGCTATCCAGAAGCCGCGTCGATTGTCCTATGGGGCATGATCATTGCCTACGAAGAACTGCTCAGGGGACAAGACCTGCGCTGGCGGCTGATTTCACTGTTCGTCTTTGCGATCAGCGGCTTGGCGATTTACATTTCGGGTCAGCGTTCCTCGTGGATTTCCGTGATCCTGAGCCTGTTCATCATCAGCATCAACTCCGGCATACGCGGCTGGATCGTCGCGCTGATCGCGGCGGTCGGCATGGAATTTGTCCCCGAAGATTTTTGGGTGCGCCTCGCCACCGTCACCACCGCCGTCTTGAGCGCAGACATCACCGATACCAGCACCCTCAGTCGGCTCACACGCTGGCAGTTCGGGCTGAATTCAATCGCCGCCAATCCCCTCACCGGGATCGGCTTTGACGGCTACTTGATCCACAACGCCGTTCTGGAGATCGGCGCGCGCATCGGTCTGATTCCCGCCGTCTGCTTCGTGGTGTTTCTGGTTCAACTGCTGATACGGGTCTGGAAGACCGGGCTGGGCAACGCCGCCCCGCGAGCTAAGCGTTACAGCCTGCTGTTCCTCGCGCTGCTGATCCCCCTGTTCATGCAGTTGATGGTCGAAACCGTGTTACAGGTGCCGCCATTTGCCGCAGGCTACTGGCTCATGATCGCGCTGGCGTGGTATCTGCCCGACATCGTCGCGCGATCCGCCAGCAGTCCATCCGAGATCGGCTCGGCGGTTCGCCGTGGTCGAGCATCCCTTCCAGTTGGAAGCCCACAGCCCGATTGATCATCAATAACTCTAGGTCGCTACAGGAGCCTTGTTCATGGCGATTACCGCGTTGATCCCGACTTACAACTGTGAGGAGACCATTCGCAAGTGTCTGGAGTCGGTGAAATGGTGTGATCGGATTTTCGTGGTCGATTCGTTCAGCACCGATGGAACCCTGAACATCTGCCGGGAATACACCGACTGGATCGTTCAGCACGAATACGTCAACTCTGCCAAACAGAAGAACTGGTCGATGGATCAAATCGAGACCGAATGGACGCTTCAGCTCGACTCCGACGAGGAGTTGGAGCCGGAAACCATTGCGGAGATTCAGACCAAGCTGGCGCGCCCTGACCTGCCCGACGCCTACCGCTTTCGGATCAAGAATCTGGTGTGGGGCAAGTGGACGAAATGCTGTGGGCTGTATCCAAGCTCTCAGATACGTCTATTCCGTAGCGCGCTCGGTCGATGGACGACGCGAGAAGTCCACGCCCGGTTGGAAGGTTTTGCCACCATCGAAGACCTCGACAATCATATCCTGCACAACGACCTGATGGACATCAGCGCCGAATTGCAGCAGTTCTCGCGTCAGGTGGTGGTGTGGGAGTCCAACGAACTGGTCAAAAAGGGACGCCGGTGGCGCTGGGTTGACGTGACCCTGCGACCCGCCGCCATTTTCGCGCTGCTTTACTTCCGCGATGGTGGCTGGCGGGAAGGCTTTCGCGGCTTCTATCTCTCGGTGTACCGCGCGTTCTACAGCTTCATGACCTATGCGCGGCTGTACGAACTGGAAGTGTATCGCGGGGTGCGCAGTTGAGTTCAACCCCGCTGCGAGTCGTCTATGTCGATCACACCGGGGACATGGGCGGCGCGGAACATCTCCTGCTCCGGCTGATCACCGGGCTGCCGCCGGAGATCAGCCCGATTCTGGTCTGCGGGAATCCGGGGCAGTTCCCGGAAACGGCGCGCGCGCGGCAGGTGAACACCACCGTTTTGCAGGTGCCGAAGTTCATCTCCACCAGCTTCGTCATTCGTCAGCGGAAGATTTTCAATCCGCTTGCGCTGGTCGTGAACGCCTTTCTGGTGCTGAACGTCGCGTGGGAACTCCGCCAGTTTTTGCGCGCGTCCGGCGCAGACCTCGTCCAGACCAACACCACCTTCTCCCACATCTACGGCGGTCTGGCGGCGAGATTCGCCGGACTCCCGGTCGTCTGGTATTTCCACGACCTCGTTGAACTCGGCGCTTGGGTGGCAGCATTTCGCTGCTCTGGAAGCTACTGGCGTGGTTGTGCGCCCCGCAGATCGTGGCAGTGTCGGAGGCGGTGCGGGATGCGCTCCCGCAGCGAGCGGAGTTGATGGTCATCTACGCCCCCGCGCCCGACAGCAGCGCTTCCACCGAGCGCGCGGTCGATCTTCACGATCGGCTGGGACTTTCAAAGGACGTTCGGCTGATCGGCTTTGTCGGGCGCATCGCCTACGTGAAAGGTCTCGATCTGCTGGCGCAGGCGGCAAAAAAAGTCGTCGCCGCCGATCCGAATACCCATTTCGTGATCATCGGGGAAGCGCTCTTTAATGAGATGGCGTACAAAGAGACGCTGATCGGGCTGATTGACCATCTTGCGCTCGGCGATCACTGGCACATGACCGGCTATCTTCAGCAGGTGTCGGCGCTAATCGCCCAGATGGACGTTCTGGTCTTACCCTCGCGGCGGGAAGCGCTCCCGCTGGTGCTGCTGGAAGCCGCGAAAGTCTGCACGCCGGTGGTCGCCTCGCGCGTGGGGGGAATTCCCGAAGTAGTTCTGGATGGCGAAACCGGGCGGCTGGTTTCGGTCGGCGACGTGGAGGGTTTAGCCCGCGCGCTGCTCGAACTGCTCGGCGACGACGCGCTGCGCCGCCAGTTCGGAGAAAATTCGGAACGGCACGTCGCGGAGTATTTCAACCAAGACCGCTATTTTGGAGATTTCGTCGCGCTGTATCACCGTCTGGCGCGGCGGTCGAACGGGAGCTAGTCAGCCGACTAGCTCCCGTTTTTTTTGCCGCGATCTCGAACCTGCTTTCAGACCCAGCCTAGCCGCTGATCGAGTTGCGCGGCTCCGGCGTGGGCGCTTCAGTCAATGCGGCGGTGGGCGTCGGCGTGCTGGTCGCGGGCGCAGCCGCCACCACGCTCACTTCGTCCACTTGCCAGCGATCCGCCGCTTGCCCGTCGCTCGATGCCGCTCCCTGCCACAAGAACTGCACCTCAATCTGCTGCCCGACGTAGCCGGTCAGGTCGATCACCTGCTGCTGCCAATCCGATGTGCTGCTCGGCATTGCCACCGTCGTCCAGTTGATGCCATCGGTGCTGACCTGCACCAGCGCCACCGACCGCGTGCTCGTCAGCAGCGATTCAAAGCTCAGCAGCACCGCTTCGCCCGGCAGCACGGTCGTGAGATCGAGCGAGCGATTCCAGCGCAGCACGTCCGCCTGATTGTCCGCTGTCACTTGCCATCCGAGTCCCTGACCGCCGAATGCCGCATCAAACGAAAGTGACCATCCGTACAAGCCCGACCAATCCGGCGCGCCGTCGTCCATCGATTCGTAGGCGGGCAGCGCCAGCGGCACCAGAATCGGCGTGGGGGTCGGCGTGTCGGTGGGCAGCGCCAGCGTCGGGAAGGGCAGCGCGGTCGGCGGTTGGGGCGTCGGCGTGTCGGCGGCTTCGGGCGGCGACTGTGAATTGGGCAGGCTCAACACCTGCACCGAACTCAGCACCACCTTGTCGATGTCCATGTACTGCCCCAGACTGCCCGTGAAGCGCACCGTCACCGGGTACACCGCCGTCCACGGCAGCGCGATGCTGATCGGCTGCTGATAGGCGGTCGTGCCGCTGGTATTGCTGATGGTCTGGCAGTTGTAAATCTGACTGAAGCAGATTTCCATAGAACCCTTGTCCGCCCCGATAGTGCGGTACAGCACCAGATAGTGCCCGGCGGTCGCGTTCACCATGAAGGTGACGGTGGAATCCGGCTGCGAGCTGTATTTCGCGTGTCCGCCGCTGTAGTGCGAGTTGTCGCTTTGGATCCACTGCCCGCTGTAGACCAGCTTGCTGTTGCTCTCCTGATAGGTGGTGCCTTCTTGCAGCGCGTTGGGTCCGCTGCTCAGGCTCACCGAGTCGAAGTCCATGTACTGCCCGCTCGTCCCCATATTGGTGAGCGTGATCGCAAAGGTTCCCGCGTTGGGCATCAGGATGTTGATCGGCTGCTGGTAGGCGGTCGGCAAGCCGTAGTTGCTGAAAGTCGTACACTGCACGCCGATGCAAAGCTGCATCAGCCCGTGATCCGGCGAGGCGGTGCGCTTGAGTTGCAGCCGATCCCCGGCAGCGACCGTCACCGTGAAGCTGACGCTGGCGCCGCTCTGCCCGGTGTACATGGCGCTGCCGCCGTCGTAGCTGGCGTTGCTGTCGCTGATCCACACCCCATTGAAGGTCAAGTTGGCGCTGTCATCTTGGAAGCTGTGTCCGACCGTCAGGATGGTCGGCGCGGTTTGGAGCGCCAGCTTGTCCACATCCAGATACTGCCCGATGCCGCCGCTGAAGGTCACCGTCACCGGATAGACGCCCGTCCACGGCACCGAAATGGTAAACGGCTGCTGGTAGAGCGTGATCGGGTTGCTGTTGCTCACGGTTTGGCAGGCGAACACCCCGCTGAAGCACACCTGCATGGGTCCCTTGTCGGCGCCGACGGTGCGAATGATCTGAAGCCGGTCGCCCGCGGTGGCGTTGATCAGGAAGGTGTAGCTGCTGTTGGGCACGCCGGTGTAATGCGCGCTGCCGCCGCTGTAGCCCGCGTTGGCGTTGGCGACCCACTGTCCGCTGAAGCTGAGCGCGCCAGTGCTGTCCTCCAAGCTGCTGCCTTCGGTCAGCGCGGTCGGGCTGGCGGATAGGGACACCGCGTCGAAGTCGAGGTACTGCCCCGCCGTCCCCTGATTGGTGATGGTGATGATGAAGCTGCCATCATTCGGCAGCAGGATGGTCAGCGGCTGCTGCGGCAGCGGGATGAAGCTGTAGTTGCTGAAGCACTGGCAGACTCCGGTGCCGATGCAGACCTGCATGTTCCCGCGATCCGGTCCGGTGGAGCGGAGAATGGTCAGGCGGTTGCCCGCCGTGCCCATCAGCGCGAAGCTGAGCGACGCGCCGGGCGATCCGGTGAAGTGCATCGAGCCGCCGCTGAAGCCGGGGTCGCTGAGGCTGCCCCAGACGCCGCTGTAGCTGATGCTGGCGCTGCTGTCTTCGAAGCTGCCGCCCACAGTCAGCGGTGACGGCACGGACGGCGTGAAGGTGGGCGTGAAGGTCGGCGTTGACGTGTGGGTTGCGGTATAGGTAGGCGTCCGCGTTGGCGTCTTGGTGGGCGTTCGGGTCGAGGTCGGCGTCCGCGTCGCGGTGAAGGTCGGCGTAAAAGTATAGGTGGACGTGGGCGTGAGCGACGGAACTTCAAACGCGCCCATATCCACTGTTCCGTCGACGATGCGTGGGAACCCTGCGCCGCGCTGGTCATACGGAAGTGGATTGCTATCCGCGTCAACCGCAAGGCTGTTGCTGCCTACGTCAATCGCCGGACTGCCCGCTTGCAGCGCAATGGTCAGCGTCGAGCCGCCGTTGTTCTGCAAGCCTGCCGGGTCGAGCAGCGGATCACCGGATAAATTCCCGTTCAAATACGTGGGTCCTGTGCCGACGCCGCAAGAACCATCTTCAATCAGGCTGTACTTCACCGTGAGTTCAATGTAGGTCAAACAGTCACCACCACTCACGCTGTTGGCGATGACCGCGTTGTTGAGGGTCGCCGATCCATTCGCATCATTCGCAACACCGCCGCCATAGGTCGCCGAATTACCGGAGAAGGTGCTGTTGGTCACGATCAATGTACCCGCGAGGTTCTCGATGCCGCCGCCATAGGTCGCTGAATTGCCGGAGAAGGTACTGTTCATGACCTTCAGCAGCGCCTGATAGTTGAAGATTCCCCCGCCATATTGTGCCGAACCGCCGAAGAATGTACTGCTGCTCACCACCAGCGAGCTGCCGTTGAAGCTGTAAATGCCGCCGCCATCGTGAGAAGCCGAATTGCTGGAGAACGTGCTGTTGATTACCGTGAGCGTGCTGCCGCTGACACTATAAATACCAGCCCCGTCATAGGCGGAATTGCCGGAGAAGGCGCTGTTTGCCACCGTGAGCGTGCCCTGATAATTCAAAATGCCGCCGCCATCGGTGACAAAACCGCCATTCTGCAATGTCAGGCTGTCAAACGTGAGGTTGGCACCGCTGCTGACATCCAAGATACGGAAATTGGGCGCGCCGCTATCGCGCTCGATGGTCGCGCCGCTGCCATGAATTGTAAGGCTGCCTCCGGTCGCCACATCGACAATCACCGGCAAACCGTTGCCGCCATCAACGCTGTTATCTGCGGACGTGAGCGTGTAGGTGCTGTTGGTCAGGTTGATCACGTCGTCGGCAGGGCTGGCATTGGCACAGGTGATCGCAAACTTCAGCAGCGCCACATCCGCCGCCGGGACGGTATACGGGAAAGTCGGACATATCATCACGGTTGTTGCGGTCGGCGTGAACGTGGGCGTATTAGTCGAGGTTGGCGTATAGGTCGGCGTCCGCGTGAGCGTGTTGGTTGAGGTCGGCGTTGACGTATAGGTCGCCGTATAGGTGGACGTGTTGGTCGCTGTAGGCGTAGAGGTCGGTGTCCGCGTCGGCGTGTTAGTTGAGGTCGGCGTTGACGTATAGGTCGCCGTATAAGTGGACGTGGCGGTGGGCGTGTTGGTCGCCGTAGGCGTAGAGGTCGGCGTCCCCGTCGGCGTGTTGGTCGAGGTCGGCGTTGACGTATAGGTCGCCGTATAAGTGGACGTGGCGGTGGGCGTGTTGGTCGCCGTAGGCGTAGAGGTCGGCGTCCCCGTCGGCGTGTTGGTCGAGGTTGGCGTTGACGTATAGGTCGCCGTATAGGTGGACGTGGCGGTGGGCGTGTTGGTCGCCGTAGGCGTAGAGGTCGGCGTCCCCGTCGCCGAGCCGGTCGGCGTCCGCGTACTGGTGTTCGTCGCCGTCGACGTGGGAGTGTCAGTATCGGTCGGCAGAGTATTCGCCAAAATCGCGGCTTCGAGGTTCAACCGGGGAACTGCACCGCCGGGAATACTAATCGACTGCCCAGTGGTGCGGAAGTCATTCACGATGGTATCGACGCTGGCGCCGGAATCGAACTGGCGGTAGACCGCGAACGCCCCAGTGATAAACGGCGCCGCCATCGAGGTGCCGTCCCACGTCGAGAACCCGGTGCCGTTGACATCCGCCGAACTGCCAATGGGCACCGACGAGGTGATGCTGACGCCGGGCGCGAACAGCGACATAATCGGCGCGCGGTCGGAGAAACTGGCTACCGCGTCCGCGTCGGTGGTTGCGCCCACGCTGACCGCGTAGGAAATACAGGCGGGAAAGCTAATCAGGGTGGTGTAACCGTCGTTGCCCGCCGCGACCACCGGAGCGATCCCGGCGCTGCGCAAATCGTGGAATGCGGTCGTCATGCTGGGGCTGGCGAAATCGCAGTAAGCGCTGGCTCCGTAGCCGGTGACGCCTAAGCTCAGGTTGACGGCGTCGATGGAATAGGTGCTCCGCAAGCCGTAGACGTAGTTGAGTCCGCTGACAATGTCACTGGTGTAGGCGGTGACACCCCCGTTGGTGGTGGTCGAGAATACGTCGACCGCGATGATGTTGGAGTCCGGCGCAACGCCTGAAAAACTGGTCGAGGTGAAACCCGCCGCGATGCCGGCTACGTGGGTGCCATGCGCACAGCGTGGGCTGGCGGCGGAACTCGCCAAAAAGAAACAAATCCATGGGGAAGCCGCATCCGTCCCGGTCTGGCTGGCTTGACCGTTCGGACAGTTGCTAAACGCCGCGCCGCTGCCGCCCGAATAGCAGGCTTCCGCGACGACGTGGTTGTTCAGGAAACGGGTGAGTCCGGTCAACGCCGGAGTCGACAATCGCTACGGTTTGCCCGCTGCCCGTGTAGCCCATCGCCCAGACCTGCGGCGCGTGAATCACCGGCTCGGCGCTGTCCAGAATAGGATAGAGTTCGAGGTTCGGCTCGATGCTCTGGACATTCGGCGAGCCAAACAGGATGCTCAACGCATTTTCATCGACGTTGAGCGCCACGAAGGGAAACACCCAGTTAGCCGAGTCGGAAAGCACGCGAACCGCGTACCCGGAGAGGCTTTGCAAGAGCGTCAGCCTCACCTGCTGCACCATCACCTGCTGAGCGGCAAGCTGCTGAGGCCTGGCTTGTTCGGGAAACTGATACGCCACCTTCAAGCCAACAATCACGTCGACCAAGCCGTTCTGCCGCGCCTGACTCAGCAGCGTGCGCTGTGTATCGGTCAGCTTGTTTGCGTCCAGCGGAATCGGGAGCGGCGGCTCGGTGGTGGCGAGAGCGCTGCTGCCGCCGCCGGTCAATACAGACGCTTCAACCGGGAGAATGCCGCCTTGATTGGGGGTGATCGAGAAGCTGGTTAAGAGAAAAAGGGCTATCGCAACAAGGTGAACTGAATGAGTTCTTCTCAACATAAGTGCATCCCACGATACAGCAAGTCAGTGGCGAAACGTGAGTTCATCTCCATATATTATGCATTTAAAGCAAAGCTTTGCATCGTCCTCCGACCGAATTCACGTCGTTCATAATTCGGAAAAGTGAGATTCGGCGGGGATGTCGGATACAATGAGGTGGGGGATTCGGCTTCGATCCTCGCGCACAGGCAGCACTCCGGGAAATAGACTGATGCCCGATGTCAAACTGAATGAACAGCGGCTCGACCAACACCTGTCGCATCTGGAACAAGCCCGCTCGTGGAGTCCGCGTGTGATCTCCAAACTGGAGACCCTGATTCGCTCCGCGCCGGATTTTGATTTGTTCCGGGTCAATCCGATTCAGTATGCAGCCGAGCGAAGCGTCGACGGAAAGCGAGGCGCTAGACCTCTTTCTCCACGCCGCCAAGATCGGCTTGTTCGAGATGGACTGGCATATCGTCTGCCCACACTGCGGCACCGTGATTGACAATTTCCACAGCATGAGCCAGCTCCGCGCCCATTATCTGTGTCCCATCTGCGGAGCCGAGCGGGATTATTCACTGGACGATTACGTTCTCGTCGCCTTCACCGTTTCTCCTCAGGTACGGGACATCCAGTATCATCACCCGGAACAACTGACCGCCGAAGACCTGTATTTCAACTATCGCCACAGTCAGGATATTCTGTCCCCTTTTCCACAATTCCCGACGTGGCATGATCTTGCGCTTTACATCACCCGCTATATCGGCTACGTGCAGCCGGGCGAGAAAGTGACGGCGGAGATCGAAAC
Organism: uncultured Chloroflexia bacterium; assembly: GCA_963814185.1. Classification (GTDB taxonomy): domain Bacteria; phylum Chloroflexota; class Anaerolineae; order Aggregatilineales; family Phototrophicaceae; genus Flexifilum. The sequence goes on from CAWFCF010000012.1 coordinate 552,920, forward strand.
ACCGCCGGGGCCCCTTCGCGCGACCGATGGCGAGAGCCGCACCTGCCTTCAACTCTCCGTCACTCACGAACATGACGAAGCAGAGCGGTTGATCTCGCTCCGGTTGGTGAATGGCAAGTTCGAGTCGGATGATCCCGAAATGCAGCCGCGCAGCCTGACCCGCCAAAGCATGGAAAATCAGCCAGTGGCGTTCTCGTTTGATCTGGAACGCGAACTGCCCAACGGCAAGCTGCTGATTGAACTGGAGAATTTGCAGGATCGGCGCAGCGCGCTGTGGATTTATCAGTCTCCCGACATGCCGACGCCCGTGTTCTCCTTGAGACCGACGCTGACGGGTAAAAAGCTGCTGACCACCCAAACCTTCAAGGATTTGTTCCGGTCGGAGGTCATCAACTCCGGCGAAGCCATCTCCATCAAGGACATCACCTTCTTGTTTACCGATCTAAAAGGCTCGACCGCCATGTACGAGCAGATCGGCGATGCAAAAGCCTATTTCTTGGTGCAGCAGCACTTTGACACCTTGAGCCGCGTGATCCGTGACCGGAATGGGGCGATTGTCAAAACCATCGGCGACGCGGTAATGGCGGTTTTTGACAATCCGGTGGATGCGACCAGCGCCGCCCTTGAAATGATTGACGCCCTCAAAGCCTTTAACGCCACCATCTCACAGGAATTGATTCTGAAAGTGGGCATCCATCGGGGGCATTCCATCGCCGTGACCGTCAATGAGCGGAACGACTATTTCGGGCAAACGGTCAATATTGCGGCGCGGGTTCAAGCGCTGGCGGATTCCAACGAAGTCTATCTCACCGCTGATGTCTACCATGCGCCCGGCGTCAGCGATGTCCTCAAGGCGCATCACGTGGTCACCGATGAAGTGTTAGTGAAGGGCGTCAGCGAAAAACTGCACGTCTACAAAATTGACCAGCACCGGGACGACTAGGGCAGCAGGGCTGAAACGTCCTGCTGCTCTAGCGCGTATCTGCAAACTCAAGCGGTCGGTTTTTACCTCACCCCGGATGCTTCGCATCCAACCCTCTCCATAAGCGCGCGAGCGAGGTTTTTGCCCCCCGCCCTAAGGGAGGGGCAGCTTGCGGTAAGCTGAGCGGCAAAGCGGCGCCGTCGGTCAGGTTGCCGGTGGTCGTGCCCGTGATGGTCGCATCGGCGCTGTTGCCGATCACGTTCCAGCCCAGCGAGGTGATGGTGCCGCGCAGGTCTTGACCAAGGTAGGTGGCGGTGTTGTCCGCGACGATGCTGCTCCCCAATTCGACCGTGCCGCTCTGGTTATCGATTCCGCCGCCGTTTTGAACCCCCCGGTTGCCGGAGAGCGTGCTGTTGCTCACGACGATAGTGCCGCCGCCGTTGTAGATGGCGCCGCCGTTTCCACTGGAGGTAATTGCCCGATTATCGTCGAAGGTGCTGTTGCTCACCTTGGTCATGACGCCGGAGGAAGTCCCGATGCCACCACCACCGTCGCCCGCCCAATTGCTGAAGAACGAACTGTTGGTGACCGTCAGCGCGCTGGCGAAGTTCATGAGCGCACCGCCGTAGTTTTCGGATTGATTGGAGTCGAAGGTGGTATTGTTGACCGTCACCGTGCCGCCGATAGCGTAGATCGCGCCGCCGTCGCTGCTCACGGCGGTGTTCCCATAGAAATAGCAGTTGCTCACGGAAATCGTGCCGAGACTGTTCGTAACCGCGCCACCATACCAGCCGTGGTTGTAATTCATCGAGCAGTTGTTCAGGGTCAGGCTGCCATTGAGCACCTGAATGCCGCCGCCGCCGCTGTCGGGATTGCCGTAGTCTAGTTCGACGTTATTCAGGGTCAGGTTGCCGGTGCTGGTCATGTTGAAGATGCGGAAGTCCGGCGTGCCGTCTATGTAGCTGCGCTCAATCACTGCCCCGTTGCCGTTGATCGTCAGCGTGATGTCAATCTCAGGCAGCGCTGCGTCAGTGCCGCTGTACGCGTAGATGAACTCATAGGTGCAGCTTGCCGATAGATTAATGGTGTCGCCGCTGGTCGCAGTATTGATCGCGCCAATCAGTTGGCTGGCGCCGCACCCGATGGCGTAGGCGCGCGGGGTTCGCCCCATCAGGAGCAGCAGGAGCGCCGCGAACAAAAGGGACCGGAGCCAACCGGAGAAATTTCTGGACATGACAGCCTCTTTCTTCAAGCGGTCAACCCGGAATTCGTTCGCTCCTAAGCATGAATGGCTTAAGCGGGTCTTGCGTATCGATTATAAATAGAATGATTATATTCGATATTATAAATACCGAAACGAAGTTCAGGCGTTGGCTCCTCGGCGGGCGGCGTGAGCAATTGAGGCGGCTGGGTCGCAGTTAGGATATGATTTACCCGTGTGCCAGCGTCGCAGCTTCGCTGAACGGATTTGCGCAGCTTCCGGCGGTCGAAAAACGAGCAACCAACGAGGCGAAATGCGATAAGAAAAGTAGAGGTCGATATGAAAAGTCAAAATAGAGCCTTATTCCTGATCGAAATCTTGGCAATCATGATGTTCAGTTCGCCGCTGGTTGGTTTTGCAGGTGCTCTGTCCAACCCGTCAGCCGCACAATCCAATAGTATCCACGTGAATCCTATCGATAATTTGAGTCCCGACTTCATCATGGGCGCGGATGTCTCCATGCTCAAGCAGATTGAAGCCAGCGGCGGGAAATTCTATGAAAACGGTGTGGAAACCGACTGCCTGACCATCCTGAAGGATCACGGAGTCAACTGGATCAGGCTCCGCATCTGGAACGACCCCACCGACGACGCCGGGAACGCTCTGGGCGGCGGCAACAACGATCTGGCAAGCACGGTCGAGATGGCGGCTAGAGCCAAAGCGATGGGCTTCAAATTTCTGCTTGATTTCCATTACAGCGATTGGTGGGCGGATCCGAGCAAGCAAACCATGCCTAAAGCGTGGGTCGGATTGAATCTGGCGGATTTGGAGACGGCGGTCTACGACTACACCTCTCACGTCATGCAGGCGCTCGCTCAGGCGGACGCCATGCCCGACATGGTGCAGATCGGCAACGAGGTCAATGGGGGGATGCTTTGGACTCTCGGCAAGACTTGGCAGGAGGGGAGTGAGCAAATTGGCGGTTATGACGGCTTTGCCGCCTTGTTGAAAGCGGGGATTCAAGCCGTCCGCGACGCCGATCCCCACAACGATGACCCGCAGCAGCGGGTCAAGGTCGTCATCCATCTTGCCAACGGCGGAGACAATCAGTTGTATCGCACCGTGTTCGACGCGCTGACCGCAAGACAGGTGGACTACGATGTCATCGGGCTGTCCTACTACAGCTATTGGCATGGCAGCTTGGACGATCTGAAAAGCAACATGGACGACATCAGCCAGCGCTACCAGAAGGACGTGGTGATTGCGGAGACAGCTTACGCCGCGACTCTGAATGACCAAGATGGTTTTGCCAATCTTTTTGCTGGCGAGCGGGAACAAAATCTGGGTGGCTATAAAGCGACGGTGCTGGGACAGGCGACCGCTATGCGGGATGTCATGGACGCGGTGGCGCAGGTTCCCGACAGCAGAGGCTTGGGCATTTTCTACTGGGAGCCGGATTGGATCGCGGTGGATGGCGCGGGCTGGAAAACCGGGGAAGGCGACGCTTGGGAAAATCAGGCGATGTTCAATTTTAGGGGCGAAGTCCTCCCGTCTATGGATGTTTTCAATCTGGTCAGACCGAGCAGCGGCAGCGTTTACGTTCCGGCGACCCTCGCGCGCACGTATCCGACCAACCTCGACCTGACACTGGGCGAAACCCCATCGCTTCCGGCTGAGGTTCAAGCCGCCTACAGCGACGATTCGATCAGGAGCGTTCCGGTCACGTGGGAGACGCCCGATCCAGCCGCGTTCGCGCAGGGGGGCGAGGTCAGGCTGCAGGGAACCGTGAACGGCACCGATTTGAAGGCGAACCTCATCATTACCGTATCCACCCAGAAAAACTACGTCACAAACCCCGGCTTCGAAACCGGCGATTTCACGGGTTGGACGGTGGACGGAGATACGGATGCGGCGGATATTAGCAAGGATGCCTCCAACGTTCACGCGGGCACTTACGGGCTGCACTATTGGAAGGGGGAACCCTTTGCCTTTACCCTTTCCCAGACTATCACCGATTTGCCCGACGGCACCTACAGCTTGAGCGCATGGATTCAGGGGGGCGGCGGCGAAAAAACCTTGCAGTTGTACGTGAGTGATTACGGCGGAGACCCCATAACCGTTGACATTGCGAACACCGGATGGCTGGCATGGAATACGCCGACCATTCCCGAAATCACCATTACCGGGGGCAAGTGTACCATCGGACTCAGGGTGGATTCGGATGCTGGCAGTTGGGGTTTCTTGGATGACCTGTCGCTGGTGAAGGTCGATTAACCTCATCTGAAACAGGAGATGTGAGCCAAACTCAACCACAAAAACAGCGGCGTGTTCGCCGCTGTTTTTGTTACGATCTACGCCTTCTGAATTTGACTCATGCGTAATCAGGTCAGGAATCTACGACACAAACGGGTCGCTCAGCCTTTCAAGCCCGACGCGGCGATCCCTACTCACAAATTGCGTTTTGCTCTTGGTTATTCGCTTGCTGATCACGCCGTTCATTCGGTATCTGTCTCGCTCGATCAACCATCGTAACGCAGATAGTCAGGTTTCACACGGCTTGCGCGTTAAATCTGGGCGATCAGTAGAGGCTCGGTGCGTCTGCTGAGAGATGGGCAGACGCTGTGCAGCAGAGAAACTGCTATACGTGGGGGTTCCAATGCCAAAATGCTGGCGGCGGGTTACAAACATGACGAGATCGGCGAGTGAGAAACTGATTCCGGTGCGCCGCTGGCAGCCAGTGGTATCGCTGGCAGAAGTATGGTCCAGTCGATGCAAGCTTTCTGACTTGATGCAGGACGGTTTCGAGGAGGCGAGTGATACATCTCCCCAATGGCTACATGCAGCGCTATATTCAGCGACTAATCGATCAGCGGGATGATTTAGGTGCATAAGTTCGTCTGCGCTGGGACGCTGGAGGAGAAGATCGACACGCTGATCGAGAGCAAGAAAGCGCTGGCGCAGCGCATCGTCGGCGCGGACGAAAGCTGGTTGACCGAACTGAACACGGCGTGACCTGCGCGAATCTGGTGCGGCTCCGCGAGGTCGGAGATTAGGCGATGGCGAAGAAGAAAAACAAGCCTGCACGTCACTATGATTATGGCGATTACGACTTCTTTCCACCCTCGCGCCCGATCAAGGTGGAAGGCGGCATTCAGACCCACAGTCAGCGCGGCGCGTTCGCGGCGAACTGGTGGGCGAAACGCTGGCTGGCGGTACTGGAAAGCTACGACATCGGCAGCCGCCTGTAGCGGGGGCGCAGCTACGCACGCGGTGGTCAGGTACTGAACATCGACGTGCTTCGGGGTGAGATTAAGGCGCAGGTGCAGGGATCGCAGCCGCGTCCCTACAAGGTTGAAATCCAAATAAAGCCGATGTCCGATGCGGAGTGGGAAACGGTGCTGGAGCGCGATCGAGTGGGCAGGCAATCTTTGCCGCGCAGCTTTTGGACGGCACGATGCCGCAGGAGATCGAGAGTGCGTTTGAGGCGGCGCACATTCCGCTGTTTCCGCGTGATCCGCGCGATATCCTGACCGATTGCTCCTGCCCGGATTATGCCAATCCCTGTAAGCACGTCGCTGCGGTCTATTATCTGCTCGGCGAGCAGTTCGACCGCGATCCGTTCCTGATCTTCATGATGCGCGGGCGCACACGCGAGCAGGTCATCGAAGCGCTGCGCCAGCGTTGTGCCGGCAGCGGCAGGGGAGGGCATCAGCGAGAGTGCAGCAATCGAAGCGTTCCCTGCTGTGCCTGCGCTCGCCGAGCAGATCGCCGATTTCTGGGGCGGTGAAGCGCTCCACTGGACCCCGCCCGTGATTGCTGTGCCAGAGGTGAATGCCGCTGTGCTGTACCGGTACGGGGACACCGCCGGGGGATTTGAAGAAGCCGCTGGAAGCGCTCTATCAGACCATGACGCTGCATGTCCAGGCAAAGATCAGCAGCGACGACGAAAGCGTGTAAGCGAAGAGGATACTCCGAAGGAGTATTGTATGTCGCACTATTAGGGGCGCGTCACCGCTGAAGAAGGATTAATCGCGCGCAATCAACTCCTGAGTTATCCCGTTACGCTGCATTTCGACGACACGCTGCTGAAGCGCGGATACGAACTGGCGAGAGGAATTTAATCGTCCCACCGCTTATAAATGTACAGTATTTGGCACTGGCTGAACGGATGGCGTGTGAATTCTGGACGGCGGACGAGCGGTTGTTTAATGCGGTCGGCACGAAAGATATCGCGGTATTCGCTGGTTAGGGAACTGGCATCTGTCTGAGGAGGTTTGCAAAGAGTATACGTGGAACAGGAACTGTCTGTACGACATGAGAAATCCATCTCTAGTGAAGAAGAAATGGTACCGTGATTGCTAGATGAAGTCGTTCATGCTGCACTCGCTAAAATGGGAGTTACCGAACAACCAGTCAGCGAGAGATCAACATGAACGACACCTATATTGTAACGACCTATGTCGTGATCGATGATATTTTGAAGGCTTGGCGATTTGAAGATGATTGCCGAGCGACCGGACATGCGGCGGAGACCCTGACAGTGGCGGTACTGGCAGCCAAATACTTTCAGAACCATCATGAGCGCGCCTTGTGCCTGCTGATCCGCTTGGGTTATGTCAGTCCGTTGAGTGTCTCGCGCTTCAACCGCCAGTTGCACAGCTTGCGCGATTGGCTCTTTGGGATGGTCACAGCTGGTCGGCGAAGTGTTCAGCCAGGGAGAAACTTTCATCATCGACAGCCTGCCGCTGCCGGTCTGCAAGCGGGTGCGTGCCCGGCGCTGCAAGAAAGTACGGGGACAGAGAATTCTGCGGCTACTGCGCCGCCAAAGACGAGAAATTCTTCGGTTGGCGCTTGCATCTGGTCTGTACCACCGACGGCATTCCGGTCAGTTTTGAGTTGCTGCCTGCCGCCTATCACGATTTGACCCCGGTGCATGAACTGACGGTTATCTTGCCGCCAGGTGCGACGGTCTTTGGCGACAAAGGCTACATTTCTGACCCGGATGCCGCCAGCATCTTGGCTGCCACGTGGCGTGCGTTTGGTCTCGGTGCGCCGCAAGAACATGACGCCCAACTCCTGGGCAGACGATTATGATTTGGCGCACTACCGCAAGCGGATTGAAACGACTGAATAGCCAATTGGAAGCGATGGGCATTCAACATCTGCACGCTCGCACGAATCTGACGGATTTGACTTGAAAGCGTGGGCGAGTTTGCTGGCGCTCGCCTTCACTAACATCATCGCTGACTAGCAATCACGGTATCGCTTCTTATGGTTGTGCGTTATGATGGTGTGCTTCAAGCATCGTACAGGCTCGTCTATGGACACTTTCCAGCTCTAAGATCAGCGAAGCAGAGCATCGTCAACGCTGCGCAAAGCTCTTGGAGCACGTGCTGAGCTGCCGGTTGCAGCGGCGTGGTTCTGTTCGACCGCGACTACATCCTTTACTACACCGGCTTCGCCTTTATCCCAACCGAACGCCCGATTGCCTTTGTGGTACGCATATCAAGGGTGAGCGTGGATTGTTCGTGCCGCGTATGGAGGTGGAGCACGCAGAAGCCAACGCGCTGATCGACTTGGTTGCCCATTACGTCGAATACCCGGACGATCCGCACCCGATGGCACGGGCATCGGGAAAGCTGCTCAACGATCTGGGGATCGCGCGGGAGGTAGCAGCCGACGAAGAAGGCTACCCTCGCAGCTTCGGTTATCGAGGTCCCCAAACTTAACCAAGTCAGCGAGATCACCGTCTATCCGATCCGGGACGCGGTCGAAGAACAGATGATGATCAAGTCGCAGGCGGAACTGGCACTGCTGCAAGAAAGTCTCCGCTGGGCGCATTTGGCGCTGAGGCTGCGCTCCAGCGCTGCACGAAACCAGGGCTGACCGAAACCGAGGTTGAACGGCGAGCAGGCGATGAAGCGACCCTCGCCATGGTGGACGCAATTGGTCCCGTCTATCAAGGGCTGAGCATGGTCACGGCGGGCGCGTATGCGATCTATCGCGGGCAGATCGGGATGGTAACGCCTCGATACCGCACGCGCTGGCGAACAATATCACCTTCGAGGTCAGGCGATGTGCTGGTGGCGGAATTCACCGCGCCCATGTGGGGCTACATCTCCGAGCTTGAGCGAACCCTGTTCGTTGGCAAGCCGAGCGATGGGCAAAAACGCCTGTTCGACCACATGATCGCGCTGCAAGAGACGGCATTCAAGGCATTTGAAACCGCGAAAACCTGTTGCCGACGTGGATCGGGCGGTGCGGGCATATTACCAACAGCACGACCTCACCCAAAACTGGCGTCACCACACCGGGCACGCCATTGGTAATAGCTATCACGAAGCCCCGTTTCTGGACAAGGGCGATCCCACCGAACTGAAACCGGGCATGGTATTCACAATCGAGCCAGGGCTGTATTCGCCGGAATTAGGCGGTTTTCGCCATTCGGACATGGTGGTGGTAAAGGAAGGCGACGTTGAGCGGATGACCTACTACCCGCGCGATTTAGAGAGTTTGGTGATCTCGGTCTGACATGGGCAGAATTATCGTCCGACGCCTGCTTCAGGGTATTCCAACCTTTTTTGGGATCACGGTGATCGCCTTCTTGATCATGATGGCGGCGCCCGGCGGTGCAGGCGATTTAGTCCGGCGACATCGACTACACCTACTTCCAAGGTCACCTTTTCCAGCAAATTGCCGACAAGAGCAATCTTCAGTATCAGTCCTTCCCTGCGCTGTCGGTCAACTTCCTGTCGCTCAACTGGAACAGACCCGAACAATCCGCAGCCCGCTTACGACGCGGACGGCAATCCGGTCGAGCAGACCCTGCACCCGCTGTTCAGCGATCCAGCCGTGCGCAAGGCGGTAGCGATGGGCTTCAATATCGACGACGTGCTGGTTACACTCGGTCAGGATGGAGGGGACTCCATTAGTCGGCGTGGTGGCTCCGACAATCACTTGGGCATATGACAACACAACTCAGCGAAATGGCCCTGACCGATCCTGAAGGAGCCAAGACGCTGCTCGAAGATGACGGTTGGGTCGATAGCAACGGCGACGGCGTGCGCGAGAAGAACGGCGTTCCGCTCGAGTTCAACGATCAAGTACAGCAACATCCTTAAGCACTTCGAGACGACGGCGCTGGTTGCGCAGGACGAGCTGCAGCAGATCGGCTTCAAGGTCAATCTGGAGTTGGTGGAATGGGCGAACTATCTGGACGAGGTGTACTTCGGTCAGAACTACGATGCGACCCCGATGAGCAACAGCGGTGGCACCAATACACCTGATCCCAATGACTTCACGACCCTGCTGCTGAGCACGGAAGACGTTCCGGGCAGCGGCAACAACATTGCCTCATACGTCAACCCGGATGTGGACGCTCTGATCCAGCAGGCGCGGACCGTGCCGGGCTGCAAGCCGGAAGATCGGGCGGCGCTGTATTATCAGATTCAGCAGAAGGCATTTGACGATGTGGCATATGACTGGACCTACGTGCCGAACATTTTCCAAGTAGCGAACAGCCGGGTCGGCAACTTCAATCCGGGTCCGGCGTGGGTATTCTACGGCTACACGGCGTACATCAATCAGTGGACTCTGAATCAGTAACCTGTGCCGCCCACAGCTTCGGGCGGCAGGCAGCGTAAGGCGAGGTAACGATGGACGCTCTTTGGGGAAGAAATGCCTTTCCAGTCAGGCAAATCCAGCCCAAAGAGCGTCTGTCCTAAGTGCGCTTGGCGCGCATGAAGTCGATGTAACAGCGCTCGCGTTTGCGGTCTCCCACCGCGTTACAGAACAGCCGATGGGTCTCATGGAAATAGGGTCGAAGTCGCGTATGCAAAATAAGCTTAGAGGACGTGAAGCGCCAATTGCCGCCCGTCCAGATACTCGACGCCGCTTTCGAGAAACACCGCGTCCTGCTCCAGACTGAAGGTCTGCTCCCTGCTCATCCGATTCGGGAACCGGGCAGTTCACGCTGAGTTCGACGGTGTAGACCGTGTTGTAGTGCATCCGCACGTCACCGCGACCGGGACAGACCTCCTGCTCCCGACGGCAGCCCCATCAGCGGAACCGGCTCGTGCAGGTAGAACGAGAGCGAATGCGAGTAGATTTTCGGCTTGTAGATGCCCGCGTCGCGGGCGCAGAGTCAGAGCGCGGGCGAGGATTTCGTTGCCGCTCAGCCCTTCCGCCCACGTGCTGGTGAAAATGTCCTGCAACTGGTTCGCCTGCCGGATCTCGTTTCGCAGCCCTTCGGGCGGCTCAGTTTCGCCGGGGCGGAGGACATAGGCCATTTCCTGATGATCGGTGAGCAGGCGCATGTACTTGAAGCCCACGTCACAGTGGAGCAGGTTGCCGGGGCGGATCACCCGATCCTCGTCGCCCCAGATCTGACGGTCTCGATTAGAGCGGTGACGGCGGTAGAACGCCGGGAACGACACCGGCAAGCCGAGGTCAGTGGTGGTTTGCCAATAATACCAGCGCAGGTCTTCGGGGGTGGTCACGCCCGGCGTGATGATCCCGCGGGAGAACCCACGTTTCATGACCGCGTGCGCGATGGCGCAAGCCTGCGTATAGAGCGCCAGTTCTTCAGCCGTGCGCGTCTCCAGCCAGCGAATCGCCAGCGGCTACGGCCGAGGTGATGCGGCTGGATAACTCCGCTCCCAGCGTGTCCTTCAGCTTGTTGTAGAGCGAGAGCGTCAGTCCGTCCGCCGCCCAGATCACGTCGCTGGTGTTCACGCCGATGCTGCGCGGATTGCATTGGGCGATCACCTGCCGAAGCGCCGTCCACTGATCGACCTCGCTTTTCAGACCCCAGCGGCTGGTCATGAGTCCCTGCATGTCGGTCAGCGATATATTGTGGCGCTCGACGCCATCACCGCCCCGGTCGAAGAAAACGACCATCTGGAGGATCGGCGCCCAGCACTCCCATGGAATCAAGGGTGGAAAAGACCGGGTCGTGATTATCCTCGTTGCAGATGATGAGCCACATGTCGATGCCCGTTTCCCGCATGATCTGCGGCAAGACGGTTTCAAAGCGGTGAGCGGTGATCTGGTTGACCACGCGCGCCTGCTCGCGGAGCGGGAGTACAGTCGGGAATGAGTGAGCGTCCATTATTGTCCTTCTTTCATTAACGGCGAATCGGCGCTTACGAATAGACGATGCGCGGATCGAGCACGCTGTAGACAATATCGACAATCAGGTTGGCGACGACCAGAAAGACCGAATAAAGAATGGTCACACCGACCAACAGGTTGTAATCACGGTTGGTTACGCTGGTGACGAAGGTATCGCCCAAGCCGGGAATGGCGAAGATGATCTCGACCACGAAGGTGCCGGTCAGCACGGCAGCCAGCAGGGGACCGAGGATCGTCACCACCGGGATCAGACTGTTGCGGAGCGCGTGCCGATAAATAACCACGTTTTCGCGCAAGCCTTTGGCGCGAGCGGTGCGAATGAAATCCTGATTCAAGACTTGCAGCAGCGTGGCACGGGTCAGCCGCGCGATGGCCGCCGCCATACCCAGCGCCAGCGTAATCACGGGCAGGAACGCGGTAGACAGGTAAAGCGCCGGATTTACCGCCGGACCTTGCAGCCAAACGTAGGGATTGATGACCGGAAACAGCTTGAGCTTCACGGCGAAAAAGATGATCAGCACCGGACCCAAGACGATGTTCGGAACCGCGCGCCCGATAATCGCCACGAACATCGCCGCGTGGTCAATTGGCTTATTGTGATTCACCGCTGCCAGCACGCCCAGCGGAATCCCGGTCAGCAGCGCCAACGCCACCGCCATGGTGCCCAAGCCGAGCGACACCGGCAGTTTCTCCGCAATGATGTCCTGCACCATGCGTCCCCGGTTCGTGGCTCCCAGTGAAGGACCGAAGTCGAAGCGCATCAGGTTGAAAATATAGTTGCCGAACTGACTCTGGAACAGATCGGAATAAAGCACCGGATGCGTCGTCGTGCGCAGACGCGGGTAGGGTGCGCGCCTGAAGACAAGTCCACACCATCATACATGGCGATAGCGTCGCCGATTTGGGCGGCGAGCGTTGGGTCGCGCGGCTGTACATCGTCGCGCAGCGCGGCGAGGTCGGCAAGGATAGCAGGCATTTCTTCAGGCGTGATCCCCTGCTCGGCGTGGAACTTCAGCCGTTCCAACGGCGCGGCTGCGGCGGGCGAGGAGTGGGTGTCGGCGGTGATTTGGTTGAGCGTCGCCTGAAAGGCGGCGGGCAGCACCAGCTCGGTGACACGTTCGCTCTCGGATTCGTCGACATAGTCCAGGAGCTGCCAGTTGGGGTCACTGCCGGGCAAGTTCAGCAGCAGCGGGCGATCCAGCCCGTAAAACTTCTCCAGCGCGGCGATCAGTTCGGGCGATGCGGCGCGCTGCCCGATGGCGACGAACGGTCCGCCGGGAATTGCGCGGATCATCAGAAAGGAGACCAGCGCGATCATCAGCAGCACCGGAATCGCAGCCAGCACCCTGCGGAACACGAACAGCGCGAATCCCGACGAGTACAGCAGCCGATTGAGCAGACCCATCCGTTCGACCTTTTCACTTAACTGCCAAGCGGAGCCAGATTGCTCTCCGCGGTCCAGCCTCTCGCATTGTTGCACTCGACCAGATAGTAGGTGATTTCGTCTACCTTCTGCACTCCATAGATCGGGATAGTGGTGCCGGGGTTGCAGACGCCACCTTCGACGCGATTGCGGCGTGTGGGTGGCTCCGGGTTGAGGGTCAGGTAGACGGCGCCGAAAACGCCCTCACGGGGCACCGTCACGGAGTCACCGATATCGTACAGACTGTCGATCAGCTGCGGCGGTCGGTGCTAGCGGTGGGAATAGGTGTTTCGGTGAGCGTGAATAAAGAGCGGTATCGCTCGACCAACATGCCATCAGCAGGCAGCGCACCAGCAACAGCAGGGCAAGGTGATAGGCCGCGGCGCACGGCTTACTGACCCTCGAAGGAACGGATCGAGGGCATCACGCAGACCATCACCGAAGAAGTTGAAAGCGAGCGTGGTCAGCGCGAGCGCTGCGCCGGAAATCAGGATCAAATCGGGAAACGAGGTCATCGCATCGCGCCCGTTGTTGATCATGCTGCCCCAGCTAGGCATCGGCGACTGCACACCCAGACCAATGAAACTGAGGAAACGCTTCGGTGAAAATGTAGCCGGGAATGGCAAGCGTTTCAGCGACGATAAGCTGGTCCAATGATGTTCGGGCAACAGGTGAATGAAGATGATCCGGCGATCACTGGCGCCGATCACCCGCGCTGCCTCGATAAAATCGCGCTCCTTATAGCTCAGCACTTCGCCACGCGCAAGCCGCGCCATGTTGATCCAGCTTAGCGCGCCCAACGCGATGAACAGGAAGAACAAGCCCGCCCATGCTGCGGTCGATGTCGATGAATACTTGAGCAAAGCCGGGATTCGGGCTGCGTTCAAGCGATGTGAAAAAGGTCTGGAAGAGGATCACCAGCACGAGACTGGGGATGCCATAAAGGAAATAGAGGATACGCATCATCAGGTTGTCGATCCTGCCGCCGTAGTAGCCGGACGTGACGCCGTAAAAGAATGCCAAGAGCTCAGGCTGATGGTGGCGCCGATAGCGGCAACGGAAAGCGACACGCGTGCGCCGTATATGGTGCGGCTGAGAATATCACGCCCAAGTTGATCCGCGCCGAAAATGAAACAGAACTGTGGAGATCCAAGAGGATACGGCTGTTGATTGGGCTGTAGGGTCGCGCAGGTCATCGGCGAAGCTAACGACGACCGACGATGCTGATCGTCAATACCCTCAATCAGACCCGCGTTGCGCAGCAGATCGGCGGATAGCGCGACCAGCAGCAGCGCAATCAGGAAGGCGAGGCTCAGTACCGCGACGCGGTTGCGCGTGAGTTGATACCACGCATCGGCGAAGCTACTGCGGCGTTTGCTTACGGCAGGGATCGTGATCTGCGCTGGCTGTCTGAGGCGAACTGCCGTCTTCATTCCCCCTATGCCCCTAGGATCGAAGCTTTCCAGACGCGGCAGGGATACGTCGTAGCGGTAGGGGACATTGATGTGTCCGTCGTTGAACAGTTCGAAATCATGCGCGATGCCGAGCGCGTTCAGCTTTTGGTGCAGGATGCGCGTGCCGATTTGAAAATTGAGTTCGTCCCATAAGCCGCAGTCCAGATACAGATAATCAAGCTGTCGCCAAGCGTCGGCGTATTCCGGCTGGTCGATCATCCGCACCGGGTCCCAAGCGAGCCAGCAATCAAACACGTCCTGACGCAGCGCTCCGGTTTCCATGTCTACCGGCATGTCGAAGCCGCGCGGCGCGTCCGGGTTGGGCGCGAAGGCAGCGCCATAACAGAGCATCCCCAGCACCGAGAAAAAAGGATCGTGCGACTTGGGCTTGATCGTGGGAATCTGCTGAATGAAGCCTTCCAGCCCGCCGAAGCGCATCAGGTTGGCGTGCAGGCGGGCGAGGTCGGGTCCGTAGCCGAACTCAAAGTAAATGTCGCCGCTGTGTGACGCTATCGCGCCCCACAGTTCCGGGTGGCGCATGGCTTGCACCATCGCGCCGTAGCCGCCGCTGCTCTTCCCCGTGATCGCACGATGCGCCCGATCCGGCAGGGTGCGGTAATGGGCATCGACGTAGGGGATCAGCTCGTCGTTGAGGTAATCCTCGTACTGACCCAGCGCGCTGGAATTGACGTACTGCGCGCCGCCGAAGATCGTCCAGCAGTCGGGCAGCACCGCGATCACCGCGCCCATTTTTCCGGTGCGGATCAGGCGGTCGATCCGTTCGGGAAACAACTCGCCCCACGCGCTGGGCGCCAGCACGAGCGGTCCGCTGCCCCCGTGCCCGGCGAGGACGTAGATCACCGGATAGCGGCGAGCAGGGTCGTCGTCGTAGCCGGGTGGCAGATAGATGGGCAGCATCCGCTCCACCGGGTCGCCGGGCAAGTTGCCCTCCAGCACCCGGCTGACGAGATAGGGCTGATCAACACGGCCTGCGAGTTTCATGAAAAGACGCTCCTATCGTGTGGCGTGAGCGGAGCGCGGTGACTGCCACCACGCTCCGCCGGGAAGGGAATTACTGACTGCGGTTCGCGGACTGCGCCTGCTTGTCAATCGTGTAGAAGTCGTAGTGTTCCGGTCCGACTAGTCCATCGGTCTCGATGGGTCCGTCGAGGTAGGTCTGGTACAGCGCGTAGCCCGCCGCAAGGCGGATCGGCGCGACCGGGAACAGACCGTCCCGCCCGAAGTACATATCTTCGATCTGCGCGTAATCCGCTTTGCGCGTGTCGAGGTCGGTTTCCTGACGGGCTTGCAGGATCAGGTCGTCAATCGCGGAGCAGGGACGTGACGTGAAAGCGTTGTCAGCTTTGCAGCCGAGAATGTCGTTGACGTAGTTGTTCGCGTCGGGATAGTCCGGTCCCCAGCCAATCGGATGCCAGTTCGGGCGCTGATCCATCGAGTTACTGGTGCTGATGATCGGGATCATGTTGCTGAAATCTTCGATGGTCTGGTTGTGGAACTTCGCCGGATCGCAGCCCAGCACCGTTGCCCACTGCTGCACCAAGAACTGAACGTAAAGCGTGCGGCGACCGGGCTGCGACACCGAGTACACGTCGGGGAAACCCACACAGCCGGGATACGGGCTTTGCGCCAGTTCGGAGACTGCCCAGTCGGGATCGTAGCCCGACGCCGATCTGGTCAATCGCTGGCGCGCCTACCATCATCGGCGGCGTAATGTAAATCATCGG
The DNA here is from genome assembly GCA_963814185.1 of uncultured Chloroflexia bacterium. Lineage (GTDB taxonomy): Bacteria > Chloroflexota > Anaerolineae > Aggregatilineales > Phototrophicaceae > Flexifilum. The sequence continues at coordinate 568,797 of CAWFCF010000012.1, forward strand.
CACGCCCAACCCACCCGCCGCATCGTTGATTAACTGCTGACGATCAATGGCGGCGCTGAAGGCGCGTCGCACATGCACGTCGTCGAACGGCGCCTTGCCGTTGTTGAGAGCTCAGGTAGTCGATGCCCGTGCTTTGCAGGAACAGCAGTTGATCCGCCAGATCGGGATTGGCTTTGAGCGCTTCGATCTGGTCGTCGGGGATCGTTCCCGTCCGCGTCATGTCAAGCTGACCGCTTAGGTAATCCGCCAGCAGGGTGCTGCTGTCGTCGATCACCGTAATGTCCACACGGTCAACGTTGCCGGGGCCTGCCATGTCGGTCGGATAGAACGGGTTACGGATCATCACGCGACCGACGCCGGGGGTAAAGCTCTCCTGTAAGTAGGGCCCGTTGTACCATGCGTTGCCCACGTTGATCCAGTCGTTGCCGAATTCGGCGATCAACTCGGCGGGAACCGGGCGCAGCGTCCACAGGCTGGCGACGGTGGGGAAGAAGCCGGTCGGCGCAACCAGCGTGAACTGAACGGTGCTGTCGTCAACGGCTTTCACGCCGACTGCATCCATCAAGTTCTGCGTAGGCGCGCTCGACGCCAGTTCCTCGGCGCATCCGGCGACGAAGGTCGAGGGTCACGGGGCCGTAGCTGCCGCCCAGCGTGGTATTGCACGAGCGCTGCACCGCAGTCACGATGTCCTGCGCGGTGACGAACCGCTCGACCCGCGCTTCGTCGGTATCGGGATTCCAGCTCACCCAGGGAACGTCGGTGCGAAATCTGAACGTCCACGTCAGACCATCGTCGCTGACCGACCAATCGGTCGCCAACTGCTTGCGCGGCTCGCCCGTGACCGGGTCAAGGTCAGTCAAGCCAACAAATTCGTTATCGACCGTGCGAACCGAAGTCACGCTGCCCGCGAGCGATGGATCGCGCTCCACGCTCAGGTCGCCGTCGCTGATGTAATAGGTCACCAAATCTCGGATCGTTAGGATTGAGCGTCACCGAATCGCCGACGGCGGCGGTGGCGTCCTGAGCGCTGACCACGAGGCTGTTGACCACCAATAGCACGAATACCACCAGAAGCAGGCGATAGGTCGCCAGCCCTTTCAGAACACGTTTTATACTCATCGATCAACTCCTTCAAAAAATAGTATCAGCGGCAGGCGCTTAAGCGAGACGAATGGGAAATTGAGTTTCCTCCTTTCGCGTAGGCGCTCAGCGCAGTGAGCCGCCGGACTGACGGACGATGAGCGTCGTCGGAAGCACTTCTGTGCGGGCGTCGAGACTTGGCTGCTCCATCCGTTCCAGCAGGAGTGCCGCGGCGCGTTCGCCGATTTGCGCGGTGGATTGAGCGACAACTGTGAGTGATGGCTTCAGCAGCGCCGCCCAAGGGGTATCGTCGAAGCCGACGATTGCCATCTGGTCTGGGCACCTGAATGTTGCGGTCGTGGAGCGCGGTCAGCGCACCGAGCGAGAGCATATTGCTTTCGCAGAACAGGGCGGTTAGCTCCGGGTGCGCATCCAGCAGGGCGAGCGTGTTTCGGTAGCCGACCTCGAATTGGTGAGCGCCGAGGCGAATACGCAGTCCGGGTTCACGGGCAGTCCGGCGCATTGCATCGCATCCAGATAGCCCTGCAAGCGCTCGCGTCCGCTGGAGAGGTGGAGAGGTCCGCCGACGTGACCGATCTGCTTGTGACCCAGTTGGATCAGGTGCTCCACTGCCGAGCGCGCGCCGCCGATGTTGTCCGACAGCACGCAGTCTACCCGCGCGTGTGGCATGAGCCGGTCAACCACCACAATCGGCATCCCGGCGGCAGCCAGTTCGGTTACGCGGCTCACGTCCTCGACGGTAGGCACGATCACCAGCCCGGCGGCTTCTTCGTTCTCCATCATGGTCAGGTATTCCATTTCCTTCGGGGGATTGCCGCCGGTGTTGCTCATCAGCACGCTGTAGCCTCGCGCAAAGAACGCGGCTTCCACCGTCGCCACAATCGTGCTCAAAAACGGATTGGCAATGTCGGAGACCAGAATACCGATCAGCAGGCTGCGCCTTGCCCGCAGCCGCTGAGCGACGCGATTTCGCTTGTAGTCGAGTGTCGTCACCGCGTCGAGAACTCGGTCACGTATTTCCGGGCGGATGTACGGGTAGTCGTTCAACACGCGGGAGACGGTAGCGGGCGAAACGCCAACGTGTTCGGCAACGTCTCGAATGCTAGGCAAGTCCACAGGCTCCCGATGCAGTGTCATAAAGACTAAGTATGCAAGCTATCAGATTCGGAAATCGATTTCAATCATCCTAAGTTAAAGTGTGACAAATGTCAATCGCACCGTCATACAAAAGAACAGAGGGCTTTTTTGGTAAGCAATGCTAAAAAACTGCTTACCCCCGCCTGATCGAGGGTAAGCAGTCAATCGCGGATTTTGCGATTCAGGGCAGTTTGTTACCGGCCGCCAGATAAATTTCGTACCATTCCTCCCGGGTGAGGGTAATGTCGGACGCCTTGCAGATGTCCTTCAAACGCTCGGCGTTGGTCGTCCCGACGATCGGCTGCATTCGCGCCGGGTGGCGAAGAATCCAGGCAATGGCAATGGCGGTATTGGCGACTCCTTTGGCGGCTGCCAGCTTGTCGATGGTCTGGTTGAGTTCCGGGAATTTCTCGTTATCCAGGAAAACCCCCTCAAAGAAGCCATATTGGAAGGGCGACCAGGGCTGAATGGTGATTTCCTTCAAGCGGCAGTAATCCAAAATGCTGCCATCGCGGTTGATGGAGTGATCAATTTCCATGTTCACATTAATCCCGGCGTCGATCATGCCGGTGTTGGTGATGCTCAATTGAAGCTGGTTGAAGACAATCGGCTGCTTGACGAATTTGGTCAACAGTTCAATCTGCATCGGATTTTGGTTGCTGACGCCGAAGTATTTGACCTTGCCGCTGTCGTGCAGGATGGTGAAGGCTTCGGCGACTTCCTCCGGTTCCACCAGGGCATCTGGCCGGTGCAGCAGGAGGACATCCACGTAATCGGTTCGCAGGCGTTTCAGGCTGCCATCGACCGCTTCCAGAATATGTTCTTTGGAAAAGTCGAACAGCCTTTACGGATGCCGCATTTGGTTTGAAGCAACATGGTTTCGCGCAAGGCAGGGGTCATGTCGATGGCTTCGGCAAACTTCGCTTCGGATTGTCCGCCGCCATAGACATCGGCATGGTCAAAGAAGGTCAGACCTTCATCCAGGGCGGTATGAATCAGGTGTGAGATTTCCTGGTTGGTCAGGCTGGAGATTCGCATACAGCCGAGCGAGATTTCGGATACATTGAGGTCAGTATGGGCGATATGAATACTTTTCATGTCAATCCTTTCCTAATCTGGCGCGTATTTTCGCCTGTCATCACCTGTCCGTCACGGGATGAAAGCAGTCTCACGCGGTCGGGTGAACGTCACCCGCGTGACTTTGCCGGTTCGCGCGTTGACGGCGACCCGCATATCCACCGAGTCGTGCCGCCCGCGCAGCCGAACCGCCGCCTGTGTCTGCCCATCCCCTTCGAGAACATCACCGAGGCGTAAGCTGCCGTACTGTACCCGAAGCGCCTCGAACTGCGCGGGCAGCGCGCGCGGCTTGGCGCTGCGCGCGAACATCGTCCGCGCCTTCGCATCGTCCCAACTGCGGATGAGGTCGAGTAGCTGCTGAATCGTCGTGCTTCAGGGACGGAGAGAGCGGCTTAATCGGCGTCAACTGCATCAACTGGATTTTCGGCGGCGCATAGGACGCCATGGTCACGAAAACGTCGATGCGCCCTTTGCTACAGCGCATCGTCCAGCGCCCGCGCAGGGCGTCCTCCGGCTCAACTGGCGTGGTCGAAAGGCATTTCCCGAAGTCTTTGCGCAGCGCTGCAAAAAGCTCCCGGCGCTGTTCGAGCGGTTGATCCTGGAAACGCGGGCTGGTACATGAAAAATGAGATCCGTAGTCAGGCTGGTGATCAGGTCGTCGTCCCAATGTTCATATAGGCTGGTGACCGCTTTCTGAGCCGTGATCAGGGCAGCCGAGGGAGGCAGAGTACGCTTGGGCGCGCCCCCAGTACGGAACAGCAGGCTGAAGGCTTGGTTCATAACTGGCGCGGGCGACGTATAGGTGAGGTTCGCAAACGCTGCCAACCCGATATTGCGATCCGGCAGCAGAGCGATAGAAGGTTCCGTATCCCGGCAGCCCGCCGCCATGCGAAACCGAGTAGCCCAGCAGCAAATCGATGCCGCACCCCAGCCCAAAGCCGTAGCCCTCGCTTTGATAAAAGGCGGGGGTGTCCGGTGCGGACTCGGCTTGCTGCAACCAACCGCTGACGCCAAGGCTGCTGCATTTCGCGCGCCGAGCCTCGACGGACGGGACCGCTTCGTCCTCGTCGCGCGGGGGGAAGGCGGCGAGCAGGAACGCCATGTAGCGCGAAAAATCGTTGATGGTGGTAAACAGTCCGCCCATCGAGCCAAATTCGCCGTCGGCGAGCGGCGGTTCGGCGATCCACTGGTCGTCCTGACGGCGGTAGCCCATCGCCAGCCGCCCCGGATCGACCTCACGCACGTCATAGGTGCTGGAAGTCATGCCCAGCGGCAGCAGGATGTTTTGCTGAATGTAGCTGCTGATACGGCACCCCGGAGACATTGGTGACGATCGCGTCCCAGAATGCCATAGCCCAAATTCGAATATTCATAGCGGGTGTTCGGCGGCGTGGAAAAAGCAAGTCCCTGACTCAGCAGCGCCGAGAACTGGTCGGCGAGTTGCGTCCAGATGCCGATCCGCCCAAGGATCATCCTGTGGAAGTCCGGCGCTCATGGTCATCAAATGCCGCACCGTCACCGGGGCCGAATCGCGTGTCGGATACATCTGCTTGGCAAGTTCGGGGACGTAGCTGACGACGGGTTCATCCAGAACTAGCTTGCCCGCGTCCCGCAGCTTGAGCAGCGCCATCGCCGTGAAGCTCTTGGACATGGAGGCGATTCGAAAGACGCTATCCGGCGTCACTGGGGCTTGGGTTTCGACATTCTGGATGCCGATGCCGCCCGGCGAAGGCGAGTTCGCCATCGACAACGATGCCATAGGCCACGCCGGGAATGTGACGCTGCTCGGCGAAATCGCGGTAGAGTTTCTCTATTTTCGGAAAAACGGCGGCAAGTTTTGGTCGATCTACGGCTGGCTGAACTGGGCAACCGGAAACATCGTCAACTCCCAGACAAGAATGGCTGCAAATGGTCACGATAGTACCCGCGCCGGACGTTTTGCGCATATGCGCTGAAAGTCCAGACTGCGCAGAAGATTGGCAGAATTCCGGCAGCACGAGCCAGCCCATCTCGCGCTCCGAATTCAGTTGGTTGACTTCAACCGTCTGGTCACTGCCCCTCACCATATGCGGTTGTGCTGCCAGTTGAAGTGCGAGTATACTCCGCGCGAAATAGTGGTCGTGACGCCGCACTCGGATTACGCCGTTTGGAAGGAGAAACGAGTTGGCAAACATTCGCCTCGCCACCGCTCCTGTGAGCTGGGGCATCATGGAAGAGACCGATAGCACGAACTGGCCCAGCGTGGCAGCAGGTGCTCGACCAAATTGCGTCACTCGGCTTTGACGGCACGGAATTGGGTCCCTATGGATTCTATCCCACCGATGCGGCTCAGCTCCGCGACGAACTGGAGCGGCGAAATCTCACGCTTACGTCGGCATTTGTTCCCGTAGGTTTGTTTGAGAAGCGGCGTCAGGAATCGGACATCCGACTTGCCAGAGAAACCGCGACGCTGCTCAAAGCGCTCAACTGCCCCTACATTGTGCTGGCAGATGCGATGCGTCCTGCCGGTGCGCCCGATCCAGATATGGAGGCTTGGCGGCAGGCTGCCGAGCTGATGGAAGCGCTGGCACGCGAATTCCGGGACGAGATGGGGCTGGATACCGTGTTCCATTTGGAAGCGGGCAGCCGTCTCGAAACGCCCGCGCACATGGACATTTTGGCAGAACTGACCGATCCGCGTCTGATTGGGATTTGTCTGGATACGGGACATCATGCCTACAGCGATGGTGACCCGCGTGCTGCGATTGCCCAATATGGCAAGCGGATCCGCTACTTTCACCTCAAAGACTTAAATCCAGCGGTTGCGCGCGCTGTCAAAACCGAAGGCTTGGACTTCTACACAGCCGTTAGGCAGAGGCATCTTCCCGCCCATTGGTCTCGGCTCGGTAGACATCGCGGGCGTAATTGATGACATCAAGAAAAGCTGGGCTACGAAGGCTGGATCGTCGTGGAGCAAGATACGCTCGGCACGCGCGACTACGCTGGGCGCACGCCATTCGATGCGGTACGCCTGAGCCGCAACTATTTGCAGGAAAGCTCTAGGGCTTTAGCAGCGAAGGACGGTCAGCATGGCAAATTCGAAGCAGCTCCGAGTAGGCGTGATTGGCTGCGGTGCTATCGCACAGATCATGCACCTCCCCAATCTTCGCAGCCTGCCCAAATTGTTTGAAATAGCGGCAATCTGCGACCTCTCCCCCGCCCTGCTGAGCTATATCGGCGAACAAATACGGCGTGCCGGAGAGCCGCCGTTATACCGATTATCGCCAGTTGCTGACCAGTAACATTGATGCGGTTTTCGTGTTGAGCGCCGGGAGCCACGCGCCGCAGAGTATCGCCGCCGCGAAAGCGGGCAAACATGTCTTCGTCGAGAAACCGCTGTGCTTCACGCTGCGGGAAGCGAGAGATCATTGGGGCGGTCAAGCAGGCGAATGTAAAGCTGGCGGTAGGCTACATGAAGCGATATGACCCCGGCTACCGCTACGCGAAGCGGCTTGTCGAGCAGATGACCGATATTCGCTACGTTCAAATCAATACCCTGCATCCTGCCGAAGAACCGTACTTAAATGTTACGGGCGTTAAACGGTTTGATGATGTGCCGAGCAATGTCTTGCAGCCGCTCGTCGATGCTCAGGAGGCGCTGGTTACAGAAGCAGTCGGACCCATCGCCAAATCGCTGCGCTTTAACTACACGGATTCCATCTTGGGCAGTATGGTTCACGACATCAACGCACTGCGCGGCTTGATCGGAGAGCCAGAGCGGGTCTTGTACACCGACGTTTGGACCGCCGGGAGACTCTGCCGTCGATCACGACGGTCTTGAGCTTTCCGAAGGACATCCGTGCCGTCTTCACATGGACCTACTTAGCCAACCTGCGCGATTATTTCGAGGAAATCGCGCTGATGTCGCCTGCGAAAACGGCTGCGGATACAGTTTCCTTCGCCATATCTTGGGAACTTCCCAACCCCTATCGTATTTCAGGGAATGGACGACGGCGCGGCGTTTGTCAAACGGGTTGAGGCGTCGTATGACGAGGCTTTCCGAGAAGAGCTGCTTGCTTTTCACGACTGCGTGGTGAATGGCGTCACGCCGCTCACGGACGCCGTAGATGCCCGTAAAGACATCGCCATTTTGCAGCAGGTCGTGGCTGCGCTGAAACCGGATGGGTTAGGCGGCGAAGCGGTACGTTTCTCATCCTGAACTGACCATGATCAACTGAATCCGTAACTTGAGTTATCGATCAGGGGGATGGCTTTCAAAGGAGGTGCTTTCGTCCACATTGCCCGTATCACCCTATTATCGAGACAGCTTTACCTGACAAACTGCGAAGCAGAATAGGCTTGGAATGTTTCTGACTGACGGCAAAAGGCTTTGAACGCCTCAGGAGAAAATACAATGCTTACCGTGATTGCTAGTTCGTGACCTCACCCCGCTGCGCTTCGCTTAGCTCCCCCTCTCCACGTTGTGGATAGGGGGTTGGGGGTGAGGTTTTGAGGAGAAGCGCATCAACTATAGACATTCAGAAAAGGTTCTGGAAATCGGAGATTGAAAGTTCTGCTCAATAATGCCGGATTTTCCCCTACAAATTCCGAAAGGTTTTCTGAACATCAACTAGCAATCAGGGTAGCTTACGGATACGTATGCAGCGCGACCAGCTTAAGGACGAGGTTGAACAGTTGACCGAGCAAGTATGCAACTGCGTCCACGACAGATGACGCGGGAACAGTTCGAAGCGCAGAAGGCGCAGGCACCTCCGCGAAACCGGAGCATTGGTCGATCCGCCTTTTGAACTGAAGCGACGCATTCTGAAAATGGCGGTCGCGCAATTCGCGTAGGCCGGCGCGAACGAGGGTCAACATGAACCGGATGGTTCAGCCCTTCAAGCCCGACGCGGCGATCCCTTCGGTGAACTGCCGCTGGGTGAAGAAATACAGCACCAGAATCGGGATGATCATCATCACCGAAGCCGCCATCTGCAAGTTGAGCGCGGTGGGCGCGTCGCTCTGGACGAACTTGGTCAAGCCGACCGCCACCGGACGCCAGTCGTCGGTTTGGGTGAGCAGCAGGGGCCACAGCAGCGAATTCCACGAGCCGATGAAGCCGAAGGTGACAGCGGTCATGATCGCCGCTTTCGAGAGCGGGATCACCACCGCCCACATATAGCGCAGGTGCCCCGCGCCGTCGATGCGCGCGGCGTCCCACAAATCTTCGGGCAACTGCATGAAGAACTGGCGCAGCAGGAAGATCGTGAAGGGCGTCGCCATGAACGGAATCGTCAGCGCGGGCCAGTTGTTGAACCACGGCACGCCGATCAGCGCGTCGCTCAAGCGCCCGATCCAGATCACCGACAGGTAGTTGGGGATGAAGCGGGCGACTTCCGGGATCATGATGGTGGAGAGCATCAGCGTGAACAGGATGTTGCGCCCGAAAAAGCGCATCCGCGCGAAGGCGTATGCCGCCGGGATACAGAAGGCAAGCTGCCCCGCCAGCGTGATCAGGGTGATGCGCACGCTGTTCCACATGAACTGCCCGAAGTTCGCGCGCTGCCATGCATCCGCGTAATTGCTGAACAGCAGTTGGCTGGGCAGCAGATGCCCGAAGGTGACTTCGCTCAGGGACATCAGCGAGGCGCTGAGCATCCACAGAAACGGAAACACCATCAGGAGCACGCCCGCGATCAGCACCGTATAGGTGAAGACCTTGCTCCACGAAATCGGAGCGCGCGGACGTTCGACCACCGTCTGCGTGACCGGAAGCGTGGTATCAGCCATAGAACACCCTGCTGCCCATAATGCGATTCTGGAAGAAAGTCAGCAGCAGGATCACCGCGAACAGCGCGAACGCTACTGCTGAGCCATAGCCCATGTTCGGGTCGTTGCTTTGGACGGTCTGGAAGATGTAGACGCCCAGCGTATCCACCGCGCGCTGCGAGGCAGGCGTGCGCATGATCCAGATTTGCGTGAACGCCTGAAAGGTGCCGATCACCGCGATCAGCGAGAGGAAGAAGGTGGTCGGCGAGAGCAGCGGCAGGGTGATGAAGCGGAAGATCGACCAGCCGGACGCGCCGTCGATGCGGGCGGCTTCGTAGAGTTCCGGCGAGATATTGCCCAGCCCCGCCAGAAAGATCACTGCGTCGTAGCCGATGTAGGTCCAGGTGGTGTAGAGCATGATCACGATCAGCGCCAAGCCCGGTCCGGTGAGGACGCTCGGCGTTTGCGGACCGAAAATCAACTGAAAGATGCCAGTTGGTTCAGTCAGCCACTTCTGGGGCGCGATGCCGAAGAACTGGATCACATTGTTCGCCAGCGACGAGCTGCGGAAGGAGAAGAGCAGCTCGAACACAATCGAGGTCGCCACGAAGGGCATAATGTAAGGCATGAAGTAGACCACGCGGAAGAACGACTTCGCGCGGATATTCTGGAACAGCAGAAACGCCAGCCCCAAGCCGATTGCCAGTTGGAACGGAACCGTGCCCAGCGCGAACATCACCGTGATGTTGAAGCCGCTCAGCACGCTGCCGTCGGCGTTGGCGAGCGCGCGCGGCAGTTGAGTCGCCAGCGCGTAGCCGCCGATCACCAGCAGCACCGCAGCCAGCGCGCCAATCACAAAGCGTCGGTCGCCTTGCTGCTTGACCGCCCGCTGCCAGACCACGTAGGCGACGATCACCAGCCCCACGCCCGCGCTGATCAGGATGATCTGCGACCAGACTGGCAGGGTCTCGCCGCTGGACTGCGCGGCAGCCGCCGCCGTTTGAATCGCCGAGACGGTAAGCTGCATCAGCAGCCCGCCAACTGCCGCAGCGATGGCGGTGGAGGTTCCCCAAAACAGGTAGCGCGCCCGTTCCGGCGAGCGGATCACCCGGAACCAGATCACGGTCACGACGATGGCGGCGATGGCGATTAGCAGGAACGGATTCCCGGCGGCGAGCGCTTCCGGCGTTTGGAAGCTGGTGGTCAGGGCGTTGACGAACAAGCCCGGCACTTTTGCCTGTGTCCGCAGTTGGTTGGGGATGTTCAGGATGATCGGCAGCAGAATGGTGAACCAGTTGAAGAACAGGATCACCGCCGCGCCGTTGAGGATTCCGGGCAGCAGCGCCGAAAACGCCTGCCAGCGTTCCGCGCTCTGCATCCACATGCGCCGCAGCAGAATCAGCGCATACACCAGCGCGCCCGCCGCCAGCCAGAAGAACACCACGTAGGCGAGACCGTCGAGCGCGTGAACGTAGTTGCCCAAGCCCAGATAGTCGCCGGGGAAGCGACGCCATTGGTGCAGGCTGACAAAGAAGGCGAAGCCCACCGGAAAGATGCCGAACAGGAAAATCAGCAGCAGCGCCGGAAACAGAAAGACGTAGGCAGTCAGATTTTCCTGAAGCGCGCGCCCGCGACGCGAATTGAACACTCTTTCGAAACGAGAGAGGGTCGCCATTCCGCTCCAGTCGTCATATCACGGAAGTCTACTGTATTGTAGTCGATTGTACAGAGCAATCAAAACACCAACCGTAACCTTTACCAACGGTTAAACTGGAAAGGCGAACCTTAACCTATCTTGTGCAGTTTTGAGGTTGCGATTTGCGGGATCAGGGCGCGCTGGCGTTCGCCGTCTCCGGCGTGATTAGGGTTCCGACACTCAGGTCGAGGTACTCCGGCACCGGGCTGCCCGCCAGCGCCTTGATGATCCCGGTGAACAGCAGTTGGGCATTTTGGTCGAGGTCGCTGGAAACCGCGCCTCGCAGGTAGAACTTCTGGCGGATGTAGGTCATGATCGGCTGGTCGTCGTCGCCAGTGACGATGAACACGTCCTGCGAGTTCAGCGGCGACTCCTTGAGCGCGTCCACCGCACCCAGCGCGTCCGCACCGTTCATGGCGAGGATACCGTCGAAGCGCTGCCCGCTGGCGATCAGATCGCGGATAGTCTGGTAGGCTTGCTCGCGCGTGAAGCTGGCGAGCGGACCAATCACGCTCACCTGCGGTGCGACCTGTTGCAGCCCCTCGATCATGCCCTGCGCCTGCGCCTGACCGGGCGCGACTTGCATGAAGCTCAGCACCACGAGCGTGCCCTGACCGCCGTCCTCGTCCACCAGAATTTGCCCGGCGTAGCGCCCCTGCTGCTGCCCGACCGCCGCGTCGTCCTGCGCGATCTTGATCCCGTAGCCGGAGTGATAATCCAGCGACAGCACCAGCGGAATCGTCGCCTCGTGCAGCGACTCGACCGTATCGTCCAGCGCGGGCTGATCCAGTGGGCAGAGGATGAACGCCTTCGCGCCGTCGATGCGCGCCTGCTCCACCATCGTGATCTCGCGGGATACGTCGTCCTGACTGTTGTAGATTTTCAGCGGCAGCTCGTCCTGATCGGCAAGCGCGCCCAGCTCACGCGCCAGCGACACCTGATAGCTGTCCGAGAGCGTGCAGGGAAACAGGGCGATGAAACCATCCTGCCCCAGCCGGATGCGGGCGCGGTTGAGTTCGGTCGCGCTGACCGAAAGATCGGCAAGCGCGCCGTGCGCGCCGTCGAGGACGTTCATCGGCGGCGGGAGGCGGCTGGACAGCACCGTGTATCCGGTCAACACTGCGATCAGCCCCACAATCAACACGATCAGCGCGTAAAGCCGCCGCTGCGTCGGGGGCGGACGCCAGCGCAGCCGCAGCGAGGTTCGGGGCGGGGATCGCAGCGCCGCGCTGCGCAGTTCATATGCCATTTCGTCGGCGGAGGGATAGCGCTCGCGCGGATTCTTGCTGAGCGCGCGCATCACCACCGCTTCCACCGCCGGGGGAATCGTCGGATCGATCTGGCGCAGCGAGGGCGGCTTTTCGCGCAGATGCTTGTACATCATGGCGGAAATGTTGCCGTCGGCGCTGTCGAACAGCAGTCGTCCGCTGAGCATCTGATATAAAATCACGCCGAGGCTGTAAATATCCGCCAGTTGATCCGCCCCTTCCCCCCGAATCACTTCCGGTGCCATGTAGGCGGGCGTCCCGGCGAGGTGCTGCGCGTCCCCCGCAAGCGGCACAGTCACGTCGGTGACGCGCGCCAGCCCGAAGTCGCTCAGGTAAGCGTTGCCATGTTCGTCCAGCAGAATGTTGGTCGGCTTGAGGTCGCGGTGAATCACGCCCCGGCTGTGCATGTACGTCAGTCCGCTGGCGATCTGGGTGAACAGCTCCACCGCGTCGTCCAGCGGCAGCGCGCTTTTGCGAAGGGTATCTTCCAGCGTGCCGTGACGCAGCAGCCGCATGGCGAAGTAGGCGAACTCGTTCTCGAACACGCCGTAGCCGTAGATCGGCAGGATGTGAATGTGTTCGAGCATGGCGATCACTTCGGCTTCGCGGGTGAAGCGCTTGAGGAAATCGCCGTTGGTTTCGCTGGTCAGCTCGATGACTTTGAGCGCGACCAACCGATCCACCGAGCGCTGGCGCGCCACATAGACCACCGCCATCCCGCCGCGCCCGATGGGTTCTTCGATGACGAAATCTCCGACACGTTTACCTATCACGAGGACACATCCGCATCTGCGAAGTGACTAGAGAGCCGGTTCCGCGTCAACTCTGTAGGGAACGATAGGAGTACAGTTTCGATGCACGAGGTCGAAGAAAGCGCCAAAATACAAATAATGGAATTATTTCTTTTGAAGCGAATAATAGACATTGTACTCGTGATACGGAGAAAAGATCAAAAAGCATTTGCTTAACGCTAAAATGGTTCCAGAGGGGATAAAGCGGTCATTGGCTGAAAAACGAATCGTGCTGATCCTACCCTGCTGCATCGGCGACGTGGTGCTGGCGACCGCCGCGCTGCAAGCGCTGCGCCGCGCCTACCCGCAGGCGTACATCGCGTGGGCGGTCGGAAGCTGGTCGAAGCCTGCCGTCGAGCATCACGACCTGCTCGACGCCGTGATCGACACCGGAGCCGCCGCGCTCCCGGTCAAAACTCCCGCCGGGATGCTGGCTTTCGTGCGCCAGCTTCGCGCTGGGCAGTTCGACCTCGCCGTGTCGCTGGTGCGCTCGCCGCTCATGAGCTTCGCCATGCTGATGACCGGCATCCCCCAGCGCGCTGGGATCGACAGCAGCGGGCGCGGCTTCGGCTATACGATCCGCGCGCAGATCGATCCAAGCGCACCCCGTCACGAAGCCGAAGTTTATCTGGACGTGATTCGCGCGCTGGGCATCGACGTATCAGGCTGCCGCGCCAACGTCCCGGTGCTGGACGCGGATAAGGACTCGGTGCTTGCCAAGCTGCGCGCGCGCGGCATCGACGGCGCCTATCTGGTGGTCAATCCAGCGGGCGGGCGCAATCCGGGCATGGTCATGGACCTGAAGCGCTATCCGCCCGATCAGCTTGCAGAACTGGCGCGCCGTCTGTCAAAGACGCTCAACGCTCGCGTGGTGGTGATCGGCGGGCTTGGGGACGCGGCACTGGTCGCGTCCATCACCGACCGCGTGTCGGGAACGGCGGCGTTGGTTGGCGAGCTGACTTTTGGCGAAATCGCGGCGCTGGCGCGCGACGCGGCGCTCTACGTGGGCAACGACACCGGGCTAACTCATCTCGCGGCGGCGGCGGACGCGAAAACCGTCATGATTCTGGGTCCCACCGACCCGGCGCGCTACGCCCCCTTCGCCCCCGGTGCGCTGGCGCTCTGGAAGCCGAGCGCCATCCCAAGCGGCGGGGTCGCCGCCGGAGCGCCCACCGATTGGGATTGGGGACGCGACGGTATCACCGTCGATGCTGCCGAGCAGCAGATTCGCGCATGGCTGGATCGGTGACTATAGTAGGCGTAGCGCCTCAGCGCGTCAGCCGCCCGGCGCGGTTGATCAGCCGCGCCAGCGCGTCATGCTTGACATAGCCGTGCGCCAGATACCAGTCATAGGTATCCTGAACGCTCTGGCGCATGTCGATCTGCGGCTCGCCCAATTCCGCCCAACCCTTGCTGAAGTCGAAGAAGATGTCGTGCGCGCCCAGCCGAGTCTGGTTGCCATCCACCGGCAGAGCCACGCCCGCCGCCCGAAGCCGATCAAACAGCCCGGCGAGCGAGGGCAGCATCCATCCGACGACCGGGATGCGCGGGCGCGCCGCGCCCACCACCTCGGCGATCAGGGAGAACCAGTAGGAATACTTGTAATTGGCAGCGCCGAGGATGTAGCGCTGACCGCTGCGCCCCTGCCGAGCGGCGGCGATCTGCATCCGCGCCACGTCGCGCACGTCGATCACGGCGACTCCGCCCGGCGGCACCGGAACCGTCCACTGCAAGCGCTTGATCTTGAGCACGAAATCGCCGGAGATCACGTTGAGGTCGCCGGGTCCCATCACCACCACCGGGTTGACGATCACGACTTCCTGCCCGGCTTGCGCCGCCTCCACGCAGGCGACTTCCGCCATCGCCTTGCTGTAGCCGTAGGGGAAGCGATCCGGCGCGAGGTTGAACACCATAGTTTCGTCGGACGGGCGACCCGCTTGCAGCCCGACCGCCGCCGCGCTGCTGGTGAATACCACCCGCTGAACTCCGGCTTCGCGCGCCGCCTGCAAGACCCGGCGCGTGCCTTCGACGTTGACCTCGTACAGATAGGTCGGGTCGGCGCGCCAGTAATCGGCGACGGCAGCGACGTGGAACACCCAATCGCAGCCTTCGCAGGCGGCGCGCAGCGCGTCCAGATCGGTCACGTCGCCGAGCGCGCTCTCGTAGCTCAGCCCCGCCAGCGCGTCGAGCTTGGAGCTGCTGCGGTGCAGCGCGCGGACGCTGTGCCCGTCCTCAATCAGCGCGCGGACGACGTGCGCGCCCACGAACCCGGTCGCACCCGTAACCAGCGCTTTCACGATTTCGCTCCTACCACATCGACGCCCCGACGAAAATCACGCCCTGCTCAAAATCCGCCTGATGCTGCTGGGCGCGCTCGGTGATGAAGCGCATCATCACGAACTCGTCGCTGGAGATCGGCTGCGCCGGATCGCCAAACGTGACCCGTAGATCAGGCAGCGGAACCCAGCCGCTCTGCTGGTAGAAGCCCGAAAGCTCCGGTGCGGTGAACAGCATGGCTAAGTCGGCATCGCTGCGAAGGATGAAGTCGGTGGCGGCGGCGACCACCCGCGTCCCATGTCCCTCGTGCTGAAAAGTGGGGCAGGTCATCACCTCGCCGACACCAGCCAGCCGATAGCTTTCGCCCCGGTGGGTGAGCGTCCGCTGCGACACGTCGGCGTGGCTGATTACAACTCCGCGCTCGACGACGTAAAAATGCTGTTTTTCTCTGCCGTGCCGAAACGGATCGAAGAACCGATCCTCGCCGCGCGCCTCATAAGCCAGCAGCAGATGGTAGTAGCCAACCAACTGCCCGACGATCTCCGGCTCAAGTTCGGGCGTGCGGCAGCTTTGAAGCTCATCCATGCTCAACTCCATTCCAGCGGCATGATCGCCTGCGCTGTGCCGCCCGCCAGCGCCCGCGCGTTTTCCAGAGCATAACGGATCGCCGCCGCGGGGTCGGCGGCAAGCTGAGGCGGCAGGGCTTTGGCTTTGCCCGTATGCAGCACAATCGGCGCATCATCGGGCAAACTCGCCAGCTCGCGGGCTTTGGCGAGCGCCGCCTGCAAATCGCCCACTTGATCGACCAACCCGCGTTCGAGCGCCTGCTCGCCGGTCCAGACCCGCCCGCCGCCCACCGCATCCACCGCTTCGGCGCTCAGATGTCGGCTTTTGGCGACCCGCTCGACGAAGTGGCGGTAGATGGTCTCGACGGTGGCGCGCATCTGCTCCCGCTGAGTTTCGGTGAACGGCGCGGTATCGCTGAAGATGCCCGCGTTCGCGCCCCGCCGGAACTCGACCGTGTTGACCCGCAGCTTCTCGCGCAGCCCGCTGGTGACCGGCTTGGCGCTGATCACGCCAATCGACCCGGTGATGGTGCCCGGCTGCGCCACGATCCAGCGGGCGGGCGTGGCGACGTAGTAGCCGCCTGATCCGGCGACCGCGTTCATGTAAACCACCAGCGGGTGTTTGGCGGCAAGCTGTTCCAGCGCCGAAGTCATGGCTTCGGCAGCCACCACCGCCCCGCCGCCGCTGTCGATAAACAGCACCACCGCCGCCGTGCGCTTGCTGCGGGTCAGCGACCGAATCTGCCGGACGACGGTTTGATCGCCCGCCCGCGCCCCACCGACGAACGGGATCGGCAGGTCAATCGGCGGATCCGCGCTCTCACCGGGCAGCATCAGCCCGGTGATCTTCATCAGCGCGATCTGCTTTTCGCCGCGCGGCTTGGGGTGCAGCAGCAGCTTTTTATCGGCGTCTTTCCAGAGGACGACCTGCTTGACGTTCAGATGCTTGGCGAAATCTTCCTCGTTAAGCAGCGCATCGACGTAGCCCGCCGCCAGCGCCGCGTCGTCCACGTGCGGCGACCTGTCGATCAATGCGCGCGCCGCGTCGGGCGAGCAGCGCCGCCCCTCGGCGATGTCGTTCACGATCATGGCGTAGCGCGAATCCAGCAGCCATTCGATCTGTGCGCGCCCTTCCGGCGATACCGTCGCCCGCGCGAACTGGTCGTAGGCGCTCTTGTAGGGCGTGATGGCAACTACGTCCAGTTCCACGCCGACCGCGCCGAGCGCGTCTTTCAGGAACACCGCCTCTTGATTCAGCCCGACGGTCATCAGTTCGCCGCCCGGCTGCAAAATGATCTGGTCGGCGGCGCTGGCGACGTAATACTGCGCCAGATCGTAAGTCTGCGCGAAGCCGATCACCCGCTTACCCTGCTGGCGCAGCCGCAGGATCGACCCGCGCAGGGTTTGCAAATCCGCCAGCGGCAGCGCCAGCCCGTTGACCTTGAGGATCACGCCCTTGACGCGCGGGTCGGCGGCGACGCGCTGAAAGCGGCGATCCAGCTCCCACAGGCTGAGCGGCGGCGCGCCCCGTACCCGCTGGAGCAGCCAACTGCGCGATTCTGGCAGCGCGGGCATCGAGCTGGGCAGGCTGATCAGCAGATAGTCGAGATTTTTCGCGCGTGACCGCAGCCGGTTGCGCAGCGCCAGCCACAGGCGCGGAACCGGATTGGGCACGTGCGGCAGATGAAGTCGTTTGAGCAAGGTGTATCCGCTCCAAATCGCAGAAGAATAGTCCTAGTTTAGCGTATCTCGAAAAACGAATCTCACGTTAAACTAGAAACAGGGATTTTCGCTTTGGGGAGAGCATCGTGTGCGCTGCGCGTCTGCGTTCGATTTGGCGTCGGCTGACGAAATCTGCTGCCTCCATCATCGAGGAGGAGCGCTATCGCGCCATCGTCGAAATCCAGAGCGAGATGATCTGCCGCTGGCTGCCGGATAAGCGGATCAGCTTCGTCAACGACGCCTACTGCCGCTACTTCGGCGCATCGCGCGAAGCCTTGATCGGCAGCTACTTATTCGAAGACATTTATCCCGAAGACCTGCCCCGCGTGATCGAGATGATCGACAAAGTGGGCAGGGAACTGCCGACCGTCACTTACGAATATCGCGTTTACAATGCGAAGGGTGAGGTGCGCTGGCAGCAGTGGAGCGATCAGGCGATCTTCGACCGCAATGGGCAGATCGTCGAATATCAGTCCGCCGGGCGCGACATCACCGCCCTGAAGAACGCCGAAGAAGCCGAGCGCGAGCAGCGTCAGTTCGCGGAGGCGCTCGCCAGCACCGCCGCGCTGATCTCCAGCACGCTTGACCTCGACGAAGTGCTGGATCGCATCCTGATTCAAGTGGCGACCGTGAATCCGCTCAACTCCGCCGAGATCATCCTGCTCGACGGCGACCTCGCCTCTATCGCCCGCTCGCGCAACTACAGCGACCCCGACGAGCCGGACATCGAGCCAATCATCCACTTCTCGCTCAAAGACACCCGCAATCTGGCGGAAATGGCATCCACCCGGCGCGCCCTGATCATCCCGGACGTGCGCGAGTATCCCGGCTGGATCGCGGTCGAAGTCGCGTCCGTGGATTCGCTCGGTGGTGGGCGCACCGATCCGGCTGGAAGGCGAAACCATCGGCTTTTTGAGCATCACCAGCGACACGCCCAACATTTTCACCGAGCGTAACGCCATTCTCATGCAGGCGTTCGCCGACCAAGCCGCGATTGCCATCCGCAACGCGCGCCTGTACGACGCCGTGAGCCGTCACGCCGGAGAACTGGAAGAACAGGTGCGCGCGCGCACCGCCGAACTGGAACTGGAACGTCAGCGCCTTCGGGCGATCCTCGACGGCACGGGCGAGGGCATCTTCTACACCGAGCGCGACCAGATTCAGTACGCGAACCCGGCGTTCTGCAAGCTGACTGGATACACTCAGCAGGAATTGGCGGGGCAGAGCTATCTGCTGCTGTACCAACCGATTCGGCTGGACGAATCCGACGCGCTCGAAGTCGCGCGCAAGGCGGTGCGTCAAAGTAATGTGTGGCGCGGCGAAGTCCCCATTCGCCGCAAAGACAGCACCGTGTTCGACGGCGGGCTAACCGTCGCCGTGATCGGCGATCCCGGCGCGCTGCCCATGCGCGCCGTGACCGTCGTCCGCGACATCAGTCAGGAGAAGGTGCTGCAAGCCCAGCGCTCTAACTTGGTCGCCTACGCCTCGCACGAACTGCGCACGCCCATCACCAACATGAAAACGCGGCTCTATCTGCTGCGGCGGCGTCCAGAGTATCTGGACGAACACCTGCTGATCCTCGATCAAGTGACCGAGCGCATGAGCCATCTGGTCGATGACCTGCTGGACATTTCGCGGCTGGAACACGGCTTGATCCCCCTGAATCGCACCAGCATCAACCTGACTGACCTGATCCAGACCGTGATGGCGCTCCAGAAACCGGAAGCCGAGCGCAAGCCGCTCACGCTACGCGCCAAAGTGACCGAGCAGCCGATCACCATCTCCGGCGACCGCGAGCGCTTGATTCAGGTGGTCACCAATCTGGTCACCAACGCCATCAACTACACGCCGCCCGGCGGAAACGTGAGCGTCAGCCTGCGGGCGCAGGACGGCGCGGCGTGCATCGAAGTAGAGGATACGGGCATCGGCATCGCGCCGGAGAACCTGCCGCACATCTTCCAGCCTTTCTACCGGGTGGTCAGCGAAGTCGAAGGCACCGGCTTGGGCTTGAGCATCGCCAAAGAGATCGTCGAGCTTCACGGCGGCGCGCTCGACGTGCGCAGCGTGCCCAAACACGGCAGCGTCTTCACCATCATCCTGCCGCTTCAGGCGGTCGCCAAAACCGCTGACCGATACCCCCGCGCCAAAACGTGATAAACTAGTGCGATTGCCCATTGATCACGGATAGCTGCTCTTGGCTGAGCGCCTCGAAGAATCCCGATTCCATCGCGCGTTGGTGATGTCCAATCAATTACAGGCGCTGCCACCGTCGATGGTCGTGTTCTCGTTTGTGATCAACAGCCTCGTGGTGGGCATCTTCTGGCTTCAGCGGAGCGCGGTCTCCGCCGCGCTGATCGCTGGGCTGGGCGTGCTGGTCGCCAGCCTGCTCAACTGGGAGCTGCTGCGCCGTCTGCCGCAGGAAGGGCGCAGCTTCGGACCGGATCAACCGACGGCGCTGGCGCTCGGCGCAGCGCAAGCGCTGATCGCGGCGGTGCTGGGCTTGCTGGGCGCGACCATCGGGCTGACGCTGGTCGTCCTCGCGCTGATCGTGGCGGTCGCTTATTACGCCACGTGGGTCGAGCCGTTCAACGTCTCACTCACCCACCAACGCCTGAAGGCGACAACGTGGAGCGGAGAAGGCATCTGTCTGCGCCTGCTGCACGTCAGCGATCTGCACGTCGAGCGCACCAGCCCGCGCGAGCGCCGGGTCAATGCGCTGATTGCGTCGCTCCAGCCCGATCTGATCGTCTTCACCGGGGATTTCGTCAACCTCTCGTACAACCACGACGCGCAGGCGAAGAAAGACATTCGCGCCCTGCTGAGCGCGTGGCGCGCGCCGCTGGGGGTCTACTGCGTGCCGGGGACGCCAATGGTCGAGCCGCTGCCGCGCGTGGTCGAGTTCGTCGAGGGGCTGGACAATTTGACCCTGCTGGCGAACCGCTGGACGACGGTTGCCACCGTCTGCGGCGCGCTGCACATCCTCGGCATAATCACTACCCATGATCTCGACACGGATCGCGCCACCCTCACCCACATGATGGCGAGCGCGCCCGATTCGCCCGGCTTGAAGCTGCTGCTGGTGCATTCGCCGGACATCGCGCCGGACGCCGCCGATGCCGGGTTTGACCTGTACTTGTGCGGGCATACGCACGGCGGGCAAATCCGCCTGCCGTTGATCGGCGCGCTGGCGACCGCCAGCGTGTGGGGCAAGCGCTTCGTGATCGGGCGGCATCAGGTCAAGCAGATGACCGAGTACACCTCGCGCGGGGTGGGCATGGAGGGCTTGGGCGCGCCCCGCGCTCGCCTGCTCTGCCCGCCCGAACTCATTCTCTGGGAGATTTCAGCGGAGGCTTAGATGTTACAATCAGCATTTTTATGGTATCATTACGCCCTTGATATGACATGGGCAGTTTGCTAGACTGTGCGCGGTGTCTCGTCACCGACAGGCATTGACTATCATGATAATTACCCTGTTAATCATCGTATACGTCGTCTGCATCCTCATCCTCACGACGTTTGCGATAGGATCGCTTGTCCTGCTTGTCACCTATCTGTTCCATCGACACGACCCCATTCCTTACACCCAAGTTACCGAGTGGCCCACCGCCGCCGTGCAGCTCCCGATCTACAACGAACGCTACGTAGTCGAGCGGCTGCTCAAGGCGTGCGCCGAACTGGATTACCCGCACGACAAGCTGATCATTCAGGTGCTGGACGATTCCGACGACGACACTTCTCCGCTGGTCGCTGAGCTGACCGAAGCGTGGCGCGCGCGCGGCATCAACATGATGCACGTGCGGCGCGGCACCCGAACTGGCTATAAAGCCGGGGCGCTGGCGCACGGCTTAACCCTGATCAATAGTGAAATGGTGGCGGTGCTGGACGCGGATTTCGTCCCGCCGCCGGACTTTCTGAAGCGAGCGATTGCTCAACTGGTCAGCAACCCCAAGCTGGCGGCGGTTCAGGGGCGCTGGGGACACATCAACAGCGCGGAGAACCCGCTCACCCGCGCGGCGACGCTGGCGCTGGACGGGCATTTCGTGGTCGAGCAGACCGCGCGCAACCGGGCTGGCTGGCTGATGAACTTCAACGGCTCCGGCGGCGTGTGGCGCGTCAAGGCGATTGAAGAAGCGGGCGGCTGGCAGGCGACCACTCTCACCGAAGACATGGACTTGAGCTACCGCGCCCAGTTGATCGGCTGGCAGTTCCTCTACCTGCCCGATCTGGTAGTGCCGGGCGAAATCCCGCCGCAGATCACCGCCTACAAGCAGCAGCAGGCGCGTTGGGCGCAGGGCGGGACTCAGTGTTTTCGCCGCCTGATCGTCCCGGTGTGGCGGTCGCCCCAGCTTACGCTGATGCAGCGGATCATGGCGACCATGCACCTCAGCCAGTACATCATGCACCCGCTGATCGTGCTGGTGATTCTGCTGACCCCGCCGCTGCTGCTGACTCACAGCCTCGAACACCTCAACCTCAACCTGCTCGGACTTGCTGGATTGGGTCCGCCGCTGCTCTACGGATTCAGCCAGCAGGCGCTCCACACCGATTGGAAGCGGCGGATGTTCTGGTCGCTGCCGATGCTGTTCGTGATCGGCGTGGGCATCGCGTGGACCAATTCGCGCGCCGTGATTCGCGGCTTCCTCAACCGCCGCGACGAGTTCCGCCGCACGCCCAAGTTCGCGCAGAAGCTGCACGGCAATCGCTACGCGCTGCGCCTCAACAGCAGCACCTTCTGGGAACTGATGCTGTGCTTCTACGCGGCGTGGGGGACGTGGACGGCGTATCGGCTCGCGCCGCCGCTGACCCTCTACCTGATGATCTACTGTCTGGCGTTCGGCATTGTGGCGCTGTGGGGCATTCACGACACGCTGTTTTCCAACCGGGCTGCTTGACGTGCGCCGCGCGATCTGGATCGGGCTGATGCTGGCAGCGCTGATGCTGCTCGGCGTAACCCAAGCCCCATCCACGCCGACGCCCGTTTGCCCATCCGCGCCGCCCTCCCGCCTGATCCTGCACACCCGTGCCCGCGTCTCCACCCAAGACCCGCGTCCGCTCAATTTGCGCGACGGACCCGGCACCAACAGCCACGTGATCGCCCAGATTCCGCCGAGCGGCGTCCTCTACGTGCTGGAAGGTCCCCGGTGCAGCCAGAGTTATGCGTGGTATCGCATCGAGTACAACGGCATCGTCGGCTGGATCGCCGAAGGCGATTCGCAAGCCTATTACGTCGAGGTCTATCCGCCGGGGTGGTAACGAAATCACCTCACCCCGTCTCTGCGCTCGAAACCGCACCTTGATAGCTGCCTGCCCGTATGATAGAATTTACCCTCAGGTGGGGCTTTACCCGCCTAATTTCACACGCCTCAACTCGGCGCGGTGTTGTCGGTTCGCCGATTCGCTGCCGGGGATGACGGGCGTGATCGCCTAAACACATTCCAATCAGGAGAACTGGCAATGCCCTCATCCGTCAGCATGAAGGCGCTTCTGGAGACGGGCGTCCACTTCGGTCACCGCACGACCAAGTGGAACCCCAAGATGAAGCCCTATATCTTCACCGAACGCAACGGGATTCACATCATTGATTTGCAGCAGACGTTGAGTGACCTCAACCAGTATTACGATCTGCTGCGAGACGTGGTCGCAGGCACCGGGACGGTGCTGTTCGTCGGCACCAAACGTCAGGCGCAGGAAGCCATCGCCCGCGAAGCCGAGCGCTGCGGAATGCCCTACATCAATCACCGTTGGCTCGGCGGCACGCTCACCAACTGGAAAACCATCCGCGACCGCATTGATACGCTCAAGCGCCTCGAAAAACGCCGCGACAACGGCGAATTCGACCTGCTCTCCAAGAAAGAAGCGCTGATCCTCAGCCGCAAGATTGAGAAGCTGGAGCAGCGTTTGGGCGGCATCCGCAACATGCGTCGCTTACCGGATATGCTGATTGTGGTGGATACCAAGCGCGAAGCAACAGCGGTCAAAGAGGCGAATACCCTCGAAATCCCTGTGCTCGCGCTGGCAGATACCAACAGCAACCCGGACGAGATCGACTACATCATCCCGGCGAACGACGATGCCGTCCGCGCGATCAAGCTGCTGCTGAGCGCGCTCGCGGACGCCGTGATCGAGGGTCAGCAGATACACAAGGCGGAAGACTTCACCGAAGAAGGCGAAGAAGCCGCAGCCGAGTTCTCTGCCTATGATGAAGAAGTCGAGGACGACGAGGCGCTGCTTGGCGCTTCGACGCTCGCTAAACTGCGCAACTCCAAGCTGTTCGAGGAAGAAGAAGGGGAATAACCGGATGGCTGTCACAGCACAACAGGTGAAAGATTTACGCGAAGCAACCGGGGCAGGTCCGCTGGATTGCAAGAAGGCGCTGGAAAGCGCCAGCGGCGATTTCGACAAGGCGGTAGAACTGCTCCGCGAAAAGGGTCTGGCGCGCGCTGCCAAGAAGCTGGGCGCGGGTCGGGTGATGAACGAAGGCGTCATCGAGACTTACCATCACTTCAACAACCGTCTCGGCGTGATGGTGGAGGTCAACTGCGAAACCGACTTCGTGGCGAACACGGATCGCTTCCGCGCCTTCGCCAAAGACATCGCCCTGCACGTCGCCAACCTGAACCCGGAATACATCAAGCGCGAGGACGTGCCCGAAGCGGTGGTCGAGGCAGAGCGCCAGCTTCAGCGCCGCCGCGCGCTGGAAGAAGGCAAGCCGGAAGCCGTCGCCGACAAGATCGTCACCGGGCGCATGGACAAGTTCTTTGAGGAAATCGTCTTGATGGAGCAGCCGTTCCTGAAGGACGACAGCAAGAACATCCAGCAGTTGCTCAGCGAGGTGGTCGCGGACGTGGGCGAAAGCATCGAAATTCGCCGCTTCTCGCGCTTCGCGCTCGGCGAGAATACCGACGAATAGGCGGTTGATGAGACTCGCGCCGCTGTTTCAGTCAGTCTCCCATGAAGGGATTAGCGTTATTGCTAGTCCCTTTTTTTTGCCTCGCGCCTGTAAGCTCAGGAGGGTTCCATGAACGCACTACCCGTCTACAAACGCATTGTGTTGAAGATGAGCGGCGAAGCGCTGGCGGGGGACAGCGGCTTCGGCATTGACCCGGATCGCGCCGAAGAAATCGCCGCGAAAATCAAGCGCGTGTTCGACCTCGGCGTGCAGGTCGCGGTGGTGATCGGCGGCGGCAATATCTGGCGCGGGAGCATCGGCGTCAGCCGGGGCATGGAGCAAAGCACCGCCGACCACATCGGCATGATTGCGACGGTGATGAACGGGCTGGCGCTTCAGGACTCGCTGGAGCGGCTGGGCGTCACCACCCGCGTGCAGACCGCCGTCGCCATGAACGCGGTCGCCGAACCGTACATTCGCCTGCGCGCCATTCGCCACCTCGAAAAAGGGCGGGTGGTGGTCATCACCGGCGGCACCGGCAATCCCTACTTCACCACTGACACCGCCGGGGCGCTCCGCGCGATGGAGATCAATGCCGACATTTTGATCAAGGCGACCAAAGTCAACGGCGTCTACTCCGCCGACCCGCACAAGGACAGCAGCGCCGTCCGCTACGCGCGCATCGGCTACGAGCAGGTCTTGATGGAGCGGCTCAACGTGATGGACATGACCGCCTTCACGCTCTGTCAGGAGAACAACATGCCCATCTTCGTGCTGAATTTGTGGTCGGACGACGATCTGGTTCAGGCGGTGCTGGGCAACGACTCGGTGGGCACGCTGATCAAAACCGGGTTCTGATTACGGGCTTTCGGTCGCGGCGTAGGCTTCGACGTACAGCGCGTACTGCGGGGTCACGTCGCTGACCAGCGGCGTCAGGTCGATGCTGATGGGCAGGCTGCCCCCGGCAGCCAGAATCACGCTGCTGGCGAAGCTCAGCACCCGGTAGCCAATCACCCGCCCCCGATCATCCAAGAGCGTGACGAAGGCGCGCACGATTTCGGCATCCTGTGTGCCGGGATTGTAAAGGGTCGCCCGCACCACCAGCCGCCCATCGACGGTTGCCCCACTAATGTCCTGAATCAACAGATTGGTCAGCAGATCATCCGAGCCGCGAGCCGCGCTGATCAGGCGGGCGTTGGCGCTGGCGTAATCGCTGGCTTCAAAGGTGGCTTGATAAGGCGCGAAGCTGCCGGAGTCAATGCTCGGCTGCTCGATGGTGGAGCGCTGGGTCAGCGAGATCGAGCCGTCAGCTTGCAGCAGGCTCACTTCGACCACCACGCTTTCGACCGGGAAATCCAGCGGGTTATCGACCAGCCCCAGACACAGCAAATTGCCGGGACGGGTCTGGTAGCAGGTCGGCGGTTGGACGGATAGGGGAAGCGGAGCAGGAATCAGGAGGGTTTGACCGGGCGTAACGCGGGTGAGATCGCCGTTGGCGCTCTGGAGCGCCTCGACGCTGGTGTCGAACTGGTCGGCAATCGACGCCAACGTGTCGTCGGGCTGAACGACGTAGGTCTGGGGCGTCAGATCGGAGGGGGGCGCCGCCCGCGTGGGGGCGGCAGAGACTTGTGCAGTGGGCAGCCGCCCGACCGTGAGCGTGATGTTCGGGTATGCGCTCGGCGACGCGCTGGTCGAGGTGTTCTCGTTGACCATATTACAGCCCACTACCCATGAACCAATGAAAATCCCGAAGACCAGCGGACGCCAACCCCAATACCCCATGTGGTGAAATATCCCTCATTATCCCATAGAGTCAGGCTGTTATCCCACAGTATACCCTAACCCTTCCATTTCCCATTAGGCGAATTCTCGGCGACAGGATAGGATTTAAGTCGTAGAGGAGATGCCTATGAATCAACCAATTGAAGCGCGTCTGGGAGCGATTCTCACGGCGCGCGGGTGGACGGTTTGTGCAGCCGAATCCTGCACCGGCGGGCTGATTATGCACCGCCTGACCAATATTCCGGGCAGTTCGGGCTACGTGTTGGGTGGTGTGGTCAGCTACTCGAACGAGGCGAAGCAAAAGCTGCTCGGCGTTCAAGAAGCAACCTTGATCGCCTACGGCGCGGTCAGCCAGCAGACCGCCGCTGAGATGGTGACGGGCGTCCGCAGCTTGTTCGACGCGGAGATCGCCGTCAGCGTCACCGGGATCGCCGGCCCGGGCGGCGGCACCCCCGAAAAGCCGGTCGGCTTGACCTATATCGGGCTGCTGCGGCGCGGGGAAACCCCGCAGGTGCGGCGCCATCTGTGGCGAGGCAGCCGCGAGTTCGATCAAAAATGCCAGCGCCGACGCTGCGCTGGCATGGATTCTCAAAATCGCAGAGGACGACTAGACGCACTTGAGCAGCACGGTGGTGCCGTCGGGATCGCGCACCGAGGCGATGTCCTCGCTCACGACTGCGCCCGCGCGCTCGACTGCCGCGCGCCATGCCGATTCGCCGGGGATGGCGACCGTGAAGGACTCCAGCCCCACCGCGTTCGCGGGCGGTGGCGTTCTGCCCGCCCACGTGTTCAAGCCGAGGTGGTGATGGTAGCCGCCCGCCGAGACGAACAGCGCGCTCATGCCCATGCGCATCACCACATCGAAGCCCAGCGTATCCACGTAGAACGCGGCTGCCCGGTTCAGGTCGGCGACGTGCAGATGCACGTGCCCGATCACCGTCCCCGGCACGATGCCGTCCGGCTGCTGATCGTCGGCGGCGTCCAGCACGCCCTCTACGTCCATCGCCTCCGTGACCATCGCCACCCGGTCGCCTTCTATGCGCCACTCGGCTCGCGCGCGGTCGCGGTAGATTTCCAGCCCGTTTCCGTCAGGATCGGGGAGATAGAGCGCCTCGCTGACGCCGTGATCGGACGCGCCTTGCAGCGGGTAGCGCACCGCGATCAGGCGGCGCAGCGTTCGCCCCAGCGCCGCGCGATCCGGCAGCAGAATGGCGACGTGGTACAGCCCGGTCGAGCGCTCCGGCTTGCGCTGCGCGTCGGGATGCTCGGTCAGCGTGAGGATCGGCGGCTCATTTGGCGAGGGCAGCAGCGCTGCGGTGGCAGCATCCTGCTCCGCGACCGTAAAGCCGAGGATGTCGCGGTAAAACGCCAGCGCGCGGTCGAGATCGATCACCCGGAAATGCGCGCTGTCAATGTGTGTCTGATTCGGCAGAGTCATGGTGTTATGGTTTTGTCCATTTGTTCGACTAGACTCAGACGCCGCCAACGGACGCTTTCTTATGCGCCGAGCATGGCTTTGACCGCATCGACGGTCGCAATCGGCGTTTCATCAGCCCGGAAAATTGCGCTGCGCCTGAAAGCTGATGTCCACTTCTGAATCGGTGATGGTCACCGACTGCGCCGTCAGCCCGTCGGTGCGCGCCGCCCGTCGCTGAAAATCCTCGGTGAGCTGCTGGTTGATCTGCTGGATCGCCGGGCTTTGCGCCGACCAGCCTTCCAAGTCGAGGCTGCTGATCTGGGTCAGCACCGCGCCGTCCTGCACAGTCATGGTCAGCGTGAGGCTGCCGTGCCCGGTCGTGCCATCGGGCTTGGTGTAGTCGCCCGTGACCATGATCTGCCCATTCTGCAAATCGACGGCCGCGTTTTGCAGCCGCAGCCCCTGACTGCCCGCGAGGATGTTCTGGATGGCGGTGTTTACGTCCGCCTCGGTCACTTTCACGCCGATGTCCAGCGCGCCCGATCCATCCCGCTGGATGCTCACCTGACCCGCGCGGCATCCCGCCGCGAATACGAGGATCAGCAGCCCCAAAATCAACCTACGCATGATCTTTCCCCCTTTGCAGCAGCTTCACGTGACAACCGCGACTCTAGATTGAAGTTGTGAACAAAGTGTAGCGCAGGCGTTATATCTTTGATTCGGTCGATTTTCGCTTCTTCGCCAGCAGCCCGCGATACAGGCTGTCGAGGTCTTTGACCAGCCGATCCAAGCTGTAGCGATCCAGCATCAGCCGCTGCGCCTGCGTCACGTCCGGCGGATTGCGCACCGTGTCGATCAGCGCGTTCGCCATCGCGTCGGCGTCGCCGAGCGGCACCAGCACGCCCAACTCACCTTGATCCAGCAGATCGGGCAAGCCGCCGACCGCCGTCGCCACCACCGGGCAGCGCGCCGAGAGCGCCTCGATCACCGAGACCGGCGTGCCTTCGTTCAGGCTGCTGATCACCAGCACGTCGAGGTCGGCGTAGACCGGCGCCACCTCGCGCACCCATCCGGTGAACACCACCGAGTCGCGCAGCCCCAGCTCGTCCACCTTCGCCATCACCTGCTCGTGCAGCGCGCCGTCGCCCACGATCACGAAGCGCGCCTCCGGCAGTTGGGCGCTCACTTTGGCGGCGGCTTCCAGAAACAGGCTGTGATTCTTGACCGGAGCCAACCGCCCGACGATGCCGATCAGCGGCACGTCTAAGGGGATGTTGTACTCACAGCGAAACTTACAGTTCTTGCGCTCGACGGCGGCGAACGGCGCCAAATCCAAGCCCAGCGGCAGCACCGTGATGTGCGCCTTGCGGGTGATGTGATATTCCTCGGCGAGTTCGCGGCGCAAGCCTTCGGTCAGCGTGATCACGGTGTCGGACATATGCGCGGTCAGCCGCTCCAGATAGATGATCATGCGGGTCATGGTGGGGCTGAAGTAGCCGCGAAACACGTGCCCATGAAAAGTGTGGACGATCACCGGGACGCCCGCCAGCCACGCGGCGACTCGCCCCACGAACCCAGCTTTGGCGGTGTGGGTATGCACTACGTCCGGCTTGATCTCGCGGATCAGGCGGTAGACCATCCAGATGGTTTTCAGATCGCGGACCGGATTGAGCGAGCGCCCCAGTTCCGGCACAATGATCGGCTTCACGCCGTGCGCTTCGGCGTAATAGAGCATGTCCCCTTCGCCTTCGCTGATCGTCCCGCAGATCAGCGTGCTTTCGTAATCGGGAGCGCCCAGCCGCTCGGTGAGCAGCGCCACGTGAATGGCGGGTCCTCCTACGTTCAAGCGGGCGATGATGCGAACTATGCGGATTGGTTGGGTCATGGATGCTGCAAAACTGACGGGTCGATAAATAGACGATACCACCATTCTAGCGTAAGCAGACTCCAGAGTCGCTGACCATGATCGCGCCTGCCGCTGACGTGTTCCTCGATCAGCCGCTCGACGGCGGGCATCTGGAACAGCCCGCGCGCGCGGGCTTCCGGGCTGAGCAGCAGATCGCGCACCCCGCTGGCATCCTGCCACAGCCATGCGCCCAACGGCACGCCGAAGCCGTGCTTGCGTCGATTGACGATCTCCGCCGGGAGCAGTTCCCGCGCGATCTGCTTGAGGATGTACTTGGTGGTGCTGCCGTGCAGCTTCAGGTTCACGGGGATAGTCGCCGCCATTTCGACCAGCCAGTGATCGAGCAACGGCGCGCGGGTTTCCAGCGACACCGCCATGCTGGATCGGTCGGTCTTGATCAGCAGGTCGTCGGGCAGGTAGGTGAGCATATTCACGCGCAGCAGTTCCGGCAGCGTGATCTGATCACCGCCGCAGACCGAGAGGAAATCCCGGCTGGCTTGGTCGTCGAGGTCTGGGCGCAGCGACGCGCTCAGGGTCGGGTCGAACAGGCGGATGAAGTCGAAGTACGCCAGCGTCGGCGGGAGCGACGCCGCGCGGACGAACCGCCGCGCGCGCTTGGCGACGCCGTAATAGCTGGTGCTTTCCGGCAGCCCCTCGATCAGCCGCGCCAGCCCGCGCCGCAGCCCGCCCGGAAGCACACCCAAGCGCCGCGCCAATTCCAGCGCGTAGAAGCGCTCGTACCCGGCAAACAATTCGTCGCCGCCGTCGCCGGTGAGCGCCACCGTCACGCGGTCGCGCGTGAGCTTGCTCACCAGATAGGTCGGGATGGCGCTGCTGTCCGCGAACGGCTGATCGTGGTGCCAGACCAGCAGCGGCAGCAGGTCGAGCGCCTGCGGCTTGACCGTGAAAGCGGTGTGCTGGGTCTGCAAGTAATCGGCGACCCGCTGCGCGTGTCGGGTTTCGTCGAAGCTGGCATCGCCTTCAAAGCCGATGCTGAAGGTCTGGATGTTGGCGTTGCTGTGGCGGCGCATCAGCGCGACGATCAGGCTGCTGTCCAGCCCGCCGCTCAAAAACGCGCCCAGTGGCACGTCGCTCAGCAGCGCCTGCCGCACCGCTTCGCCCAGCGCTTCCCGCAGCGACCCGCTTTTCTCGATCTCGCGCGCCGGGCTGACCGTCTCGCTGCCGACCGGAAACGGCATCGTCCAGTAGGAGATCGGGTCGGTGACGCGCCCGACCGCACTCTGAATCAGTAGCCGATGACCCGGCGGCAGCGCCTTGATGCCTTTGAACGCCGTCTCCGGCGCAGGGGCGTAGCCGTAGCCGAGATAGAGCGCCAGCTTTCGCGCGTCCAGCGCTGGCTCGCGCGGGACTGCCGGATGCGCCAGCAGCGCCTTGATCTCGCTGGCGAACACCAGCACCCGCGCATCGGCATAGTAATAGAGCGGCTTTTCGCCCATACGGTCGCGCGCCAGCAGCAGCCGCTTCTGTCCCGCGTCCCACAGCGCGAAGGCGAACATGCCCCGCAGCGAGCGCAGCATCTCGGTTCCATCGCGGCGGTAGAGCTTGAGCAGGCTTTCGGTGTCGCTGTGGGTGCGGAAGCGCAGCCCTTCCAGTTCCAGCGTCTGCCGGATTTGCGGATAGTTGTAGATTTCGCCGTTATATGCGACGGTCAGCGTTTGGTCGTCGCTGCGCATGGGCAGCGCTCCGCCCGGCGAGAGGTCGAGGATCGCCAGACGACGGTTGCCCAGCGCGCACGATCCATCCACCACCACGTCGCCCTGATCGGGTCCGCGATGCAGCAGCATTTCCAGCATCGGCTCGATTTCTTCGCGCCGCGCCGGAGTGCCGTCTAAATAGAGAACACCGCAGATTCCACACATCGGATTATCTTAATAGCCAACTTAATAAACCGATTGACCCATTATAAGAGGATCGCCGAGCGAAGGGAAGTCGTTTCTCACGCGAAACTCATTCGGTTAGGCGAAGCGGCGGTAAACCACCAGCGTTTCGTCCGCCATTCGCGCGACGTTGAATACGCTTTCGACCCGATCCTGCCCCAGCAGCCCCATGTGCCGACGCAGCGGTTCGTCGCTCAAAAGCTGCGCCATCGCGTTCGCCAGCGCCGCCGTGTCCCGCACCGGAACCAGCCGCCCGGTCTCCGATTCGACCACTACTTCGGGGATCGCGCTCACGGCGCTGCCGATGATGGGCACGGTCTGAGCCATCGCTTCCAGCATCACCAGCCCGAAGCCTTCCCACAGGCTGGGCATCAGCAGCAGGTCGAGCGCCGCCAGCACCGCCGCCGAATCGTCGCGCCAGCCGAGAAAATGCACCCGATCCGCCACGCCGAGGGTTTTGGCTTCGGCTTCCAGCGCGGCGCGGCGCGGTCCCTCCCCGGCGATCACCAGCCGCGCGCCCGGAAACTGCGGCGCGATCCGCGCGAACGCCCGAATCCCGTAGACCACGCCCTTCTGCTCGATCAGGCGGCAGACCATGCCCACCAACACCGCATCCAGCGGCAGATTGAGTTCTTGACGCAGGGCCGCGCGCGCGGTTTTGCGATCCACCAGCTTGAGCGGCATCCCGTAGTAGATGGTGCTGATCTTGCGGGCGGGCGCGCCTTCCACTTCCACGCAGAAGCGAGCAATCGCCTGCGAGATGGCGATCCCGCCGCTGGTCATGCGCCAGAGCAGCCGATTCAGCGTGCGCATCGGCAGCAAGCGGCGGAAATTATCGTCATTGTGGCGGCTGGAAATCACCACCCGCACGCCGGAGAGCCTCGCCGCCAGCGTGCCGTACAGGTCGGCGTGAATCAGGTGGGTATGCACCATCTGCGGGCGGCTTTCGCGCAGCGCCCGGCAAATCCGCCGGATCACGCTGAAATCGAGGTGGCGGTAGATCGGGATGCGCGTCACCGGGACGCCCGCTTCGGTCAGCGCCGCCACCATGTCATCGACTGGCTTGGCGGGGTCTTCCAGCAGGATCAACTCCACCTCCGCGCCGCGCGCCTTGAGCGCGGGCAGCAGGATCAGGAGGTGGCGTTCCGCGCCGGAGATGCGGGTCGCCTTGATGATGTGGGCGACTTTCATGGGAACAGCTTTCAGCGGTTAGAGCGCGTTCGTAAAGCGCCGCCGAGGGATTAATCCCTCGGCTAGAGAAAATCGTCGCCCACTAAAGGGGCGACCATACTCCGCCCGTTTCGGGCGACCCCTTTAGCGGGTCGCTAGGTGCTTTGTAGCTGGCGGTTTAAACCGCCAGCGGACTGGGCTAACCGCTGGCGGCTAACTGGTACTTCCGGCGCACCAACATCATCAACACGAACAGCACGCCCAGCAGCGCCAGCCCACCTAACCCAATCGCCAGCGCGAGGGGCACCGGCTCGGCGCTGACCAGATACGCCAACCCGCCGAAGAACAGGCAGCCGCCGTACAGCACCAGCGCCGCCGCGCGCTGGCTCAAGCCGAGGCTTAGCAGGCGGTGCGAGGTGTGATCCTTGCCCGCCTGACCCGGCGAGCGCCCTTCCAGCAGTCGCGTGACCACCACCAGACTGATGTCGAACAGCGGCAGCGCCAGCACCAGCAGCGGAACCATCCACGTGATGCTGGGCGGACGCGCCTGAAAGGTCAGCTTGATCCCCAGCGTCGCCAGCACGAAGCCCAGCACCAGCGCGCCCATGTCGCCCATGAAGCTGCTGGCGGGGTTGAAATTGTAGATCAGGAAGCCGACCGCGCTGCCCGCCAGCGCCGCCGCCAGCGCGCTCACCAGCGACAAGCCCTGCGTGTAGGCGATCAGCATGAAGTACCCGGCGGCAATCGCGCTCAGCCCGGCGGCGAGTCCGTCCATGTTGTCGAGGAAATTCACCGCATTGGTGATGGTGAACACCCACAGGATGGTCAGCGGGTAGTCGATCAGCGGGTTGTTGAACATCTGCACGTGAATGCCGGAGGCGATCAGCACCAGCGTGGCGATCACTTCGGCGGCGGCTTTGCTGCGCGCGCTCAGCACGAAGCGGTCATCGACCAAGCCGACCAGCGCCAGAAACGCCGACCCGCTCAGCAGCGCGCCGAACTGGACTAAATACTGCGGCGGACTCAACAGCAGCAGCGCCAGCGCGAAGCTGACGTAAATCGCCAGCCCGCCCATCATCGGCTTGTTGTCGAGGTGCAGCTTGCGCTGGCTGGGCTTATCCACCACGCCCAACCGCAGGGCAATCGCCCGCGAGAGCGGAGTCAAACCGAGCGAGGTGGCGAAGCCGACCACCAGAATCGGCACGAACTGTAAGGCGTCCATAGCTGCGCAGTATACCCCAGATCATTTGGGCGGTTAAGCCGCAACCGCATTACTCCTCGACGGCGGCGCGCAGGCGCTCGAAAAGCGCGGGGTCGTCCTGCTGGCTGAGCAGGCGCAGATCGTGTTCGATGCTGTAGAGCCGCAGCCGCCGCTCGATGCCCGGCTCGCTGAACAGCAGCGGATAGTCCTCTTGCAGCCAGCGGGGAACCGCTTCCAGATCGCCCGGCTCCAAGTCGCTGGTGAGCGAGGGATAGCGGCAGAAGCGCAAAAGGGCGTCCAATTCCAGCTCGCGCGGCGCGAGGACGGTGCTCTCGAAATCCAGCAGCGCGGTGATCCGCTCGCCGTTCCACAGCACGTGACCGAAATGCAGGTCACGGTGGACGAAGCCCCAGCGCAGCGGCGGCGTGACGTCCGCCATGGTGCGCCGGGTGAACAGGATCACTGCGTCCAGCAGGTCGGGATTGCGCGCGTGAAGCTGCTCCGCCAGCTTGAGGATGTCGGCGGGCAGAATCGCCGGGAACCAGCCGGGTGAAAGCGACGGAATCCCACTGATGCGCACTTGATGCAGGTTGATCAGGATGGCGGCAAGCTGCTGCGCCGCCGCCCGCTGCCGGGCTTCGCCCAGCGAGCGCCAGATCGCGCTCAGCGGCTCGCCCTCGACCCGCCGCTGCACCAGCCAGCCCTCGCCAGCGGCGACCACCGCCGCGTGAGGGACGCTGATCGGCAGGTAGCGCAGCAGCCGGGTTTCCCGTTCCAAACTGGCGCCATCCGCGTGAATCCGCAGCACGTAGGGACCGTAGAACCACACCTCGCGCCCGCGCTCGCCGCAGCAGGGTTCCAGCGCATAAATATCCTGCAAATGGGCTGCCGCGATGATCTTGATGCGCTTGCTCTAGCGTTGTTTTCTGCATGGTCGAAACTTTTGCTCTGCTAAAAATCGCCGCGTGCGCGCCGAAATTTCCGAAACATGATTGTCAAAACCGCCTGCTCGCCCCTATGATCAGCAAATTGGGTGAGGAGTTCGGGTTGAAGTCGAGTCCACTTGACGCGCGTCTCGCCATCCGGCGGGTGTTGATCGTGACGGTGCTGCTCAATTTTACCGTAGCTTTCGGTAAAATCGGGGTCGGTCTGGCGACCGGCGCGATCTCGATCACCGCCGACGGCTTTCACTCGCTGATGGACGCCGCCGCCAACCTGATCGGCTTGTTCGCCAACCGGGTCGCCGGAAAGCCGCCCGACGAAGATCACCCCTACGGTCACCGGCGCTATGAAACCATCGCCGCGCTGGCTATCGGTATTTTACTCTTGATCACCGCCGGAGAGATCATCACCAGCGCGATTGACCGCTTCACCAACGGCAAGCCGCCGGAGATTTCGCCCGTCCTTTTTGTCGTGCTGATCGGCACGTTGGTGGTCAACCTGTTTCTGAGCCGCTACGAGCGCCGCGAAGGAACCCGCCTGAAATCCGAGCTGCTGATCGCGGACGCCGCCAACACGGGCGCGGACGTGTTCGTGACCCTTTCGGTGATGGTGAGCATGGTGCTGGTCTCGCTGGGGCTAACGTGGGCAGACCCGGCGGCGGCGCTGCTGATCGTGGTGCTGATCGCGCGCGCAGCGTGGCAAATCGTCAGCCAGACCGGGAGCGTGCTGGTCGATAAAGCGCCCTTCGCCGCCGCGCAGCTCGCCACCGCCGTCGAGCAGGTGCCGTCGGTCAAGCGGGTGGTGCGCGCCCGCAGCCGGGGACCCGCCGATTCCGCGCAGGTGGACATCGACGTGGAAGTCGCGCCGGAGATCACCGCCGATCACGCCGCCGCCATCGCGGACGCGATTCGGGAGCAGCTTGAGCGCGAATTTAGCGGCATCGACGAGGTGGAAGTACAGTTCGTCCCAGCGCAGGGCAGCCAACCGGATTACGTGCTGCGGGCGCGCGCCGCCGCCGACGCGCTCGGCTTAGCGACTCACGAAGTCCGCCTGACCGATACGCCGGAAGGCAAGCTGCTGGAAATGCACGTCGAGGTTCCGCCGGGGCAGACGCTCGGCGCGGCGCACCAGCAGGTCAGCCAGCTTGAGCAGACCGTCCGCGCCAGCCTACCGGACATCGCCGACGTGATCACCCACATCGAGCCTGCGCTGACCACCGCCACCAATGGTCAGCCCACCGACGACGAGCAGCTTGAGCGCGAGGTGCTGACGCTGCTCAACCACCAATATCCGTTCATGAACTGGCATCACATCCATGCTTCGCCCTACGAGGGCGGCTACGCCCTGACCATGCACGTCACGCTGCCCGCGCAGATCGCGCTGGAAAGCGCGCACGAGTTCGCGGAAGGCGCGGAGATGCTGCTGCGCACCGAGTTCCCGCAGATTGGGCGCGTCACCATTCACACCGAGCCGCCAGAAGAAGAAAATCAGTACCGAGTACCGAGTGCTGAGAACTGAGTGAAGTACCGAGCACCTAGCAAAAGCAGGAATTTGAGGCTGGATAGGTGTGGCAAAAGCGAGGGCACGGCACGCCGTGTCCCTACAGTCGATCCCACTTGCCCCCTACAGATACGAGAATCTTTTACTCAGTCCTCAGCACTCAATCCTCGCTTTTTGCGCTATAATCTCGATTGAAAGAATCCAAACGAAAGATACGCCTTATGCGCATCCCTGCCCGCGCCCGGCTGATCGGTCTGAGCGCCGTCCTACTCGCTCTCGCCTGCAATTTGACCACCGCCGTCCCCACGCCGACGGCGCGCCCGGTGCTGCCCACCGCCACCAGCGCCGCCGCGCCCACCCTGTTCGCGTCGATCACGCCGCTGGCGGGAAGCGGCGGCGGCATCATCGTGACCACGCAGCCGAACAACACCTGCACGCCGCCCTTCGGCTGGGTGCAGTACGTGATCGAGTTCGGGCGATTCGCTGAGTGCGCTGGCGGACGCCACCGGGACGACCATGCAGGAGATCGTGAGCGCTAACTGCATCGCCGATCCCAATACGCTGTACGTCGGGCAGACCATTTATCTGCCGCGCTCGCCTATCAGCGGGTGATTTCGGCGCGATTTACGGTGTATCCGGGGAGTCCTGATCGAGCAGGGCAAGCCGCACGGTGAAGGTGGTGCCTGCGCCCATCTCGCTGCTCACGCTGACGTCGCCCTCGTGCAGATCGACGATCTCCTTGACAATCGACAGCCCCAGCCCGGAGCCGCCGCCGTTGTCGTGGTTGACCCGATAGAACGGCTCGAAGATGTGCGGCAGCGCCTGCGGATCGATGCCGATTCCGGTGTCGCAAACCCGAACCACCGCGCAGGGCGGCGCGTCCTGCTGATCGACTTTCACCCGCACCGCGCCGCCTTCCGGCGTGTAATGGATGGCGTTGCTGACCAAGTTGGTGATCATCTGATTCAGGCGCAGCGGATCGGCGTAAATGTGCAGCGGCGTCTCCACCATCTCGGCGCACAGGTCGATGTGCTTGAGGTCCGCATCCGCCGCCATGACCTCGATCACTTCGTCGACCACGCTTTGCAGCACCAGATCGCGCTGTTTGAGGCTCAACGCGCCCTGCTCGACGCTGGACACCACCAGCAGGTCATTGACCAGTTCCAGCATTTGGTTCGACACCTGATTCAGGCTCTTGAGGTGGTGTTCCAACTGATCGGGTCGCTTGCCAAGCATGTAGAGCCGGGTCATCAGGCTGGTCAGCGGCGAGCGCAGGTCGTGCGAGGCGCGGGCGAAGAAGTAATCCTTCTGCGCCTTGATCGCCTGCTCCTGCGTGATGTCCCGGACGATGATCACCCGGCGGCGGTGCGCGTCGGATTCGTCCACCGGGGTCGAGGTGATCGCCACTTCCACCCGCGACCCGTCGCGCCGGGCGAAGCTGGTGACGTAATGCTGCGGGTTGCGGAAGTAGACTGGCGTCAGCGAGGGATCGCGCGGGGCGTTCAGGATGGCGAAAGCTTTGCCCACCAGATCAGCCGCCGGGAAGTCGAGCAGTTCGACGAACGCGCGGTTGACGTAAGTGATCACGTCGTCCACACAGTAGACCAGCCCTTCGCCCATCGTGTCCATGATCGCCTGAAGCTGCGATTTCTGGCGTTCCAATTCGCGGGTGCGCTCGGAAACCCGGCTTTCCAGCCCCACATTCAACTGCTGAAGCGCCTCGCGCGACTGCGACACCGCGTCCAGCAGGGTGTTGATCGCCGACGCCAGCCGCGTGAGTTCGTCGTTGCCCAGTACAGGCAGCCGGGTCGAAAAGTCGTTGCTGCTGGCGATGCCGAGAACCCGCTCGGCGAGACTGCAGCATCGGCGCAAGCACCAGTCGATCCAGCAGCAGCAGCACCGCCGCGCCGAACACGACCCCGACCACCACCAGCGCAATCACGAAGTAGGTCAGGCTGGACTGCCCCTGCTGGTACACGTCGCGCGTCTGCGTGGTGCGCAAAATCAGCGCGGGCTGACCGTATACGTCGTTCAGCAGGGTGTAACCCGCGATATTCTGCCTCGTCCAGCGCCGCAACGTCGTCGGGAGATACGGCGGAGAGCGATTTGACTTCATCCTGAAAATCCACCGGGAGATCGGGGGCGCCGAGGCTGCGAACGTCTATCCCCAGCCGCAGCGATTCGGAGATGGTTTCCAGCGCTGCCGCGTCCAGCAGCTTGCCCCAGATCAGCGTTCCGGCTTTCGCGCCGCTGTCGTCGCTGTGCAGGATCGGGCTGGACGCGATCAGCAGCGCTTGATCGCCCACTACCAGAAACCCGGCGCTCGGCGTCCCGGTGGTCAGGCGGAGAAAACGCGGGTCGCTGCTGCTGTAGGTCTCCACCGCCTCCAGCAGATGGCTCTGCGCCGTCGGGTCGAGCGTGACGGCTTTGGCGTAGACGATCTGGTTGGCGTTATCGATGAACATCATCAGGTTGATGTCCAGCGCGCGAGAACGTGCCATCCGGCAGGTTGGTGGTGATGTATTCCGGGCTACCGTCCTGCACGAACTGGTAACTTTCGTCCCAGCTTGACCAATCGAGGATCGCGCGCCCCAGATGATCGATGTCGTCGGTGAAGGTATTGCTGGCGCGGTCGAGGTTGCGCAGCACCACCTCGCGTTCCAAATTTCCGAAACTGGTGAGCATAATGCTGCGTAGCACGACGTACAGCAGCAGGAGCAGCACCGCCATCATCAGCAGCATGGCGAGGAAAGTCTTACGACGTAGGCTCATGAATACTCAACTTGATTGACTGCAACGGGCATAGGAAACAAGGGCAATTGTCATCAAAAACGTTTGCTCCCCATGAATTCAGTATAAGAGGCAAGCTCGGTGGAAATGTCGACAGAAACATGAAGAAGGTATGAATTTCTAATGGACTCGTGTTTAAATCTTCATGCTTGAGCGGTGTGCTGGATCGCGCCGTGCGAGTTGGCTGAAACGGCGCTATAATGGTCGGTCATGTGCATTGTAAGTTGAGGACTCCGGGATGACCATCGCTTTGACCGACAGCCAAATTACCGAACGCCTGAGCAAGCTCTCCGGCTGGCAACGCCGCGACGGCAGCATCAGCAAGAGCTTCCGGCTGGACAGCTACATGGCGGGGCTGGCGTTCGCCTGCGCGATTGGCACAGTCTGCGAAGCGCGCAATCATCACCCGGAAATGTCCATCGGCTGGCGCAAGGTGAGCGTGAGCTTCACCACTCACGACGCGGGCGATCAACTGACCGCCAGCGATTTCGATGCTGCCGAAGCCATCGACGCGCTTGGCTACCCGAAAGCGTCCTGAGCGGCATGGAGCAGTTGAAGCGCATCTACGGCACGCCGCACGAGCTGCTGCACGTCCTCGCCCTCGCGCTGATCGGTCGGAGTGCGGTGTTCGTCGGGCAGGATCACGTGATCATCCCCGACGATCTCACCACCCGGCAGTACGTGTTCGTCGCCGGGCTGCCCGCGCTGCTGTTCTTCCTCGCGCTGGGCTTGGGCGCAATCGGGCTGCTGAACGCGCAGACGCCGGGTCAGGCGGGGATCGCCTGCGCGGTGATCCTCGCGGCGGGGTTCGCCGCCGCCGGGACGGTCGGCGACCTTCAGTTGATCGCGCTGAAGCTGTCGGGGCATAAGCCGCCGCAGGTTTAAACCGTCAGTGGCATTTGGCGGAAAATGCTAATCCAACATAAACGCAAATTAAAAATTTAGACAACGAGAAACCATCATGGGCAAATATGATCCGCTGGAAGACTATTTGAGCAAGGCGCCCGCCCACCTCGACAAACTGGTGATTTCATTCGCCCAGATCGAGCAGATTATCGGCAAGCCGCTGCCGCCCAATGCCTATAACGCCAAAGGGACCTGGTGGCGCAATACCCGGCGCCCGCAGTCGAAGGCGTGGCTG
The DNA here is from genome assembly GCA_963814185.1 of uncultured Chloroflexia bacterium. GTDB lineage: Bacteria > Chloroflexota > Anaerolineae > Aggregatilineales > Phototrophicaceae > Flexifilum. The sequence goes on from CAWFCF010000012.1 coordinate 608,816, forward strand.
GCGGCGGGCTGGAAGCAGGATATTGTGAGTTGGCGCGAGCAGTGGGTTCGCTTTCGGAGACAGCGCAAAGCATGACAGCATGGTGGCAGTCTGGAATCATCTATCAAATTTACCCGCGCAGCTTCATGGACAGCAGCGGCGACGGCATCGGCGATCTGTGCGGCATCGCCGAGCGGCTGGATTATCTGGCGTGGCTGGGCGTCGATGGGCTGTGGCTTTCGCCCATCTTCCCCTCGCCGATGGCGGACTTCGGCTACGACGTATCGGATTACGTCGGCATTCACCCGATTTTCGGCACGCTGGACGACTTCGATCACCTGCTGGAGCAGGCGCATCGGCGGAATATCCGCATCATCCTCGACTTGGTGCCCAATCACACCTCGAACCAACATGCGTGGTTTCTGGACTCGCGCTCGTCGCGCGACAACCCCAAGCGCGACTGGTATCTCTGGCGCGATCCGAAGCCGGACGGTACTCCCCCCAATAACTGGCTCGCCTATTTCGGCGGATCGGCGTGGACGTGGGACCAGACCACCGGGCAGTATTATCTGCACAGCTTTCTGCCGGAGCAGCCCGACCTCAACTGGCGCAATCCCGCCGTCAAGGGGGCGATGTTCGACGCGATTCGCTTCTGGCTCAAGCGCGGCGTGGATGGCTTCCGCATCGACGTGATCGACCGGATGCTCAAGGACGCGCAGTTCCGCGACAACCCGCCTAATCCCGATTACGTCGAGGGGCGCGACAACCCAACCTGGAAATACCTGCGCGTCTTCAGCGAGAACCGTCCCGGCGTCCATGACCTGATCCGCGAGATGCGCGCCGTATTCGACCAGTTCGACCACCGGGTGATGATCGGCGAGATCGCCTACTCGCTCAATCCCAGCCTGATCACCGGATTCTACGGCAAGCCGCCGCAGGGCGACGAACTCAACCTGCCCTTCAACTTCGCGCTGATCCTGCTGGACTGGAACGCCGATGCCGTCCGCAGCTTCGTGGACGCCTACGAGGGGATGCTGCCCACTTACGGCACGCCCAACTACGTAGTCAGCAACCACGATCAGCCCCGCGTCGCCACCCGGCTCGGCGACCCGCAGGCGCGGGTCGCCGCCATGCTGCTGCTCACGCTGCGGGGCACGCCCTTCCTCTACTACGGCGACGAGCTGGGGATGCGCGACGTGGACATTCCATCGAACCAGTACCAAGACCCGCAGGGCATCAATCTCGGCATCAGCCGCGACCCGGAACGCACGCCCATGCAGTGGGATTCGTCGCCGCACGCCGGGTTCTCGACGATGGAGACGTGGCTGCCGGTCGCGCCGGACTTCGCGCAGGTGAACGTCGAGGTGCAGCGCGGCGATTCGCGCTCGCCGCTGACCCTGTTCAAGCGGCTGATCGATCTGCGCCGCAGCGACGATGCGCTGTCGATGGGCGCAGTATGCGTCGCTGGACGCGCCGGAGGGCGTGTTCGCCTACACGCGCGGCGATCAGCTACGCCATCGCGCTCAACTTCAGCGACGACCTGAAGCGCGTCGCCCTGCGCGGCGATCTGCTGCTTTCGACCCATCTGGATCGAGACGGCGCGGTCGAGAGCATCGAGCTTCGCCCGCACGAAGGCGTCATTGTGAGGCAAACCTAGCCATGCGCGTCAGACGGGCGCTGCTGTTCATGCCCGGCGACGACCGCCACAAGATCGAGAAGGGCGCGGCGCTCGGCGTCGATTCGATCATCATGGACATGGAGGACGGCGTCGCGCTCAGCGCTAAAGCCGCCGCCCGCGAGACCATCGGCGCGGCGCTGCGGCAGATCGACTTTGGCAAAAGCGAGCGTTTGGTAAGAGTCAACCCGGTTGGGAGCGTCTTTCATCAAGACGATCTGGCTTCTACCATCGACGGACATCCTGACGGCTACCTGCTGCCGAAGGTCGAATCGCGGGCAGCCATTCGCTACCTCGACGACTGGCTCACCGCCGCCGAGCGCGAGCGCGGCTGGTCGGAAATGAGCATCACGCTGCTGGCGATTGTCGAGACGGCGCTGGGGGTCGTCAATCTGCGCGAGATCGCCGCCAGCAGCCCGCGCCTCGCCGGGCTGATCTTCGGCGCGGAAGACCTCGCCGGAGATATGGGCGCGGTGCGCACGCCCGACGGTTGGGAAGGCTTCTATGCTCGCAGCGCGGTGGTGCTGCACGCTAAAGCCTTCGGCTTGCAGGCGATTGACACGCCCTACGTGCATCTGGGCGACGAGGACGGGCTGATCGCCGAAACCGAGCAGGCGCTCTACATGGGCTACACCGGCAAGCTGGCGATCCACCCCAAGCAGGTCGCGCCCATCCAGCGCACCTTCACACCGGGCGAGGACGAAATCCGCCGGGCGCAGGAACTAATCGCGGCGCACGCGGCGCATCAAGCCGCCGGGACGGGCGTGTTCCAGTTGGAAGGCAAGATGATCGACATGCCCATGATTCGCGCGGCAGAAGCGGTGATCGCGCGGGCGCGGGCGGCAGGTCTGCTGAGCAACAAATAATGCCTGTAGGGGCGGGTTTGAAACCCACCCTTACGCCTCATCCATTTCCATTTTTGCGCATACGCCTTATTGACTGTGGACAATTCGCAAAGTTTATCGGAGGGTTCCGAATGGCAGTTCCTATTCCCGACGACTATCAAGATTTGCTGACCCGCGCGATTGTGGTGGCGCTGGTGACGGTCATGCCCAACGGTCAGCCGCAGGCGACCCCCGTTTGGGTGGACTACGACGGCACCTACCTGCTGATCAACACGGCGCGCGGGCGGCAGAAAGACCGCAATCTCTCGCGCAACAGTCGCGTGACCGTCCTCAGCCATCGACCCCGACGACCCTTACCGCTGGATGGAGATTCGCGGGCGCGTGGCTGAGGAAACCGAGGAAGGCGCGGTCGAGAGTATCAACAAGTTGAGCCTGAAGTATCGCGGCGAGCCGGACTACTATGCCGGCAATCCCGCGCAGCGCGGCGTGCAGCAGCGCGTGATCTACAAGATCGAGCCGCAGAAGGTGATCGCCCGGCATTCGTGACGTTTACGAGATTTTACAGGTCGGCGCTTGCTTCCCCTGCCGCTCTGACGTATAACAGCGGTTAGCGATTAGCTTTTAGCGTAGAGCGTTTGGGGTGCTGCGGCAGTGTCGGTAGGGACGCGACCTGTCGCGCTCTCAGCTTCTAGCTGCCAATCGCTAACCGCTAACCGCTAACCGCTAACAGGCTAAGAAGCGATGGACGACGACCTGATCGGCAAGTCTCTAGGTCAGTTTGAAATTCTGGACGAAATCGGGCGCGGCGGCATGGCGACCGTGTACCGCGCCCGCCAGACCTCGATCAACCGCACCGTAGCCATCAAGGTGCTGCCGCGCAGCCTGCTGCACGACCCCACCTTCTACGAACGGTTCATCCGCGAGGTCGATCTGGTCGCGCACCTCGAACACCCGCACATCCTGCCCATCTACGATTACGGCGAGGTGGATGGCGTCCCCTACATCGCCATGCGCTATCTGGCGGGCGGCAGCATGGCGCAGTGGATTCGGCGCGGGCTGCCCCCGCTTGACCGGATCGCCAAGCCGGTCGAGCAGGTCGCGTCGGCGCTGGACTACGCCCATCAGGAAGGCGTGATTCACCGCGACCTCAAGCCCGGCAACATTTTGCTGGACGAAAACAGCAACGCTTACCTGAGCGACTTCGGCATCGCCCGCGTGCTGGATAGCAACCTCACCGGCAGCGCCATCGTCGGCACGCCCGCCTACATGAGTCCCGAACAAGCCAACGGTCTGCCGCTGGACGCACGCTCGGACATCTATTCGCTGGGCGTGGTGCTGTTCGAGCTGGTCACCGGGCGCGAGCCTTACGAGGCGGAGACCCCAGTCGCGCTGCTGCTCAAGCACATCAACGAGCCGATGCCCTCGGCGCGCGGTCTGCGCCCCAATCTGCCGCCCGCCGCCGACTACGTGATCGTCCGCGCTACCGCCAAGCAGCCGGATCAGCGCTATGCGTCGGCGGCGGACATGGCGGAGGCATGGGCGACCGCCCTACATCGTCCCGCCGCCATCGAGGACGACAACGCCACCCTGCTGGACGCGCAGCGCCCCGCCGAGCCGACCCGCGTCGCCGAGCCGCGCACCCCCACGCCAGTACCCGCCGTTCCACCGCCGGAGCCAACCCTCGCCACACCCAAGCGCCGGACTCTCGGCTGGATCGCGGCGCTGCTGGTGGTGATCGTGATCGCGGCGGTGGCGGGGATTATCCTGCTCACTCCGCGCAGCGCGCCCCCGCCCGCAACTCCGCCGCCCGCGCCGACCCCCTTCGCCAACGCCTACACAGTTCAGCGCAGCCTGTACACCATTTCCGTCCCCGAAGGCTGGAAATTCACCGACCTTTCCAACGACTTCGGCACGGTTCACATGTGGCAGTTGGATACCCGCGCTTACGTTGCCATCTGGGTGATCGACAAGACCAAGCTGACCAATCCCGGCGCAACCGCCGACTTCAACGCGCTGGTGGATTCATTTGACACCGAAGTGGTGAGCCACATGGACGGGATGCAGTTCATCGACGGCACCACCGCCGAGGACGGCTCCGTCCGCCGCAGCTATCGCTACGCGGGCGCGGAAGGCGCTTTCCCGGCGGGGCAAACCGACGTGTTCTATCTGGATCGCGGAAAGTACATAGCGGTGGTCGAGACGTACTGCAGCGGACGGGGAAAGTAACGACTGGGTGCCCACCTTCCAGCAGGTGCTCGAACTCGCTGCGGGTGAATCAGGTGTGATTTAGGCGTTGTACCGGATCAAGTTTTGCAGTTTTAGGATGGATCGCGCATCTGCCGCACTTTTTCGCGCATCTGCTCCAGCCGTGCTTCGCTTTCGGTTTTCGCTTGATCGATCAGGAGTTGAATCTGGCGACGCTCCTCGTCAAATGCCTCTTGGTGATCGTAGTAATAAGCCAGCGCGGTATGCACCTCTGCCGCCGTGAGCGCGTAGCGTTCCATCAAGTCTTCGACCGAGGCGCCGCCCTCTAGATACATCTCGGCGATCATGCGCACCTTAACCTTACCTCCCAAGATGTAGGGCTTACCCTCGATCAACTCGATATGCACGACTGGGATTTCCATCTGCTTCTCATTCAACTTAAATACACAATCTGATCAATTATGTCGGCTTCCAGTGTTCCAGCGCCGCTCTCAATAAGCTGCGCGTATTCCTCCAGTTGTTTTATCATCTCCCCAACGCTGCCCTGCAACCGGGGTTGACAATAAAAGATGCCAGCGTGAGATTTGGTCTGGACATGCCAATTCGCATTCAGGACGATAAAGTCTCGCTCGTGGGTGACAACCGCCCGATTTTCGGCAGTGGCGTCGATCAGATGCTCCTCATCGGTAGCGGCTGCCCGCCCCACTTCCTCGCAGCGAACTACATCGACGCCGCGCTCACGAAGCTGCACGGCGATTGCCTTTGCGATGTGGGTATCAAAGTAGAATTTGAGCGCCAACGGCTTCCATTTCCACGACTGTTCGGATCATACCACCATTAACCGTTGGCATCGGTTTTGGGTTCTAAACGGTTAAGGGGGTCTGTAGGCGTGAGGTGCGCCTCTCACCTACAAAATCCTCGCTCAAGGGTGCGACTGGCACGTCATCGATATAGCGCTCATGTATTCAATCAAAATGCTCAATTGCTGGTGGCGGCATACTGATCGCGCGTGATCCGGTAGCAGACCAGTTCTGAGCCGTAATAGCGCTCGGTGGTGCCCTGATATTCCATGCCCAACTTGCGCATCACGTTCTGCGAGGCGGTGTTTTCCGGGAACGCCAGCCCGTAAATCTCGCTCAAATCGACCGTCTCGAAGCCGTAGCACAGGCTGGCGTGAGCGGCTTCGGTCGCCAGCCCCCGCCCCCAGAAGGCTTTCGCCAGCGTGTAGGCGATCTCGACTTCCTGCGCGCCGGGGATGTATTCCAGCCCGGCGTGCCCCATGAATACGCCGCTGTCTCGATCCTCCACCGCCCACACGCCGAAGCCGTGTAACTCCATGTGGCGCATGAAGTAATTGACCACCCACTGGCTGTCCGAACGCTGGCGCGGCTTGCCGCCCGGCAGATAGCGCATCACGTCGGCATCACTGCTGATGCCTTCATAATAGGCGTCCACGTCGTCCAGTGTGAACGGGCGCAGCCTCAGCCGTTCGGTTTCGAGAACGTCCATCGCGCTTAGGGTCCACACAGCACCGGAACCGCCGCCTGATCATCCGGGCGCGCTTCCAGCGTCAGCGGCAGGTCGAAAGTATCGGTGCCGCGCACGATCAGCAGGTTGACGGTATCGCCGGGCTTGGTGTTGGAAACCAGATAGGCAACCAGATCGTCCATCGTATCCACGTAGACGCTGTTGACCGCCACGATGATGTCGCCGCCCGCGCACACGTCGCGCCCGCGCACCAGCACCGAGTGATCGCCGCCGTGCAGCCCGGCTTTCGATGCCGGGGAGTCGGCGGTCACGCCTGTGACCAGCACGCCCGCCGTCACCGGAAGCTGGAGTTGATCCGCCAGCCCGGCAACGCTCATGCCGTTCTCGGAGGGCACGGTCGAGATGCCCAGCCACGAATAGACCGCTTTCCCGGAACTGATCAATTCCGGCACGATCCGCTGCACCGTCCGCGACGGCACCGCGAAGCCGACGCCCTGAAACACGCCCGTGTCGGTGCGGATCGCGGTGTTCACGCCGATCACCTGCCCGTGCAAATCCAGCAGCGGACCGCCGCTGTTGCCGGGGTTGATGTCCGCATCCACCTGAATGATCGACGGGTTGTTGAAGCCCGCGATGGAGTTGTTCACCAGTTCAGCAGAGGGAAGCTGCCGCCCCAGCCCACTGATGATGCCGACCGTCATCGAGCTTTCCAAGCCGAACGGATTGCCGATGGCAATCGCGCGCTCACCCACGTGCAGCGAGTCCGAGTCGCCAAACACCACCGGGATCAGCCGCGAGCGATCCACATTGCTGACCTTGACCACCGCCAAATCGCTGTAGGCGTCCAGCCCGACCAGCGCCGCCGGAGCCACGTAGCCGTCGTGGAAGGTGATCAAAATGTCGGTCGCGCCGTTGACCACGTGCGCGTTGGTGATGATGTCGCCCTGATCGTCGTAGATGAAGCCGGAGCCGCTGGCTTGATCGGTCACGCCGGTTTGCGAGGTGGTCAGGGTCACGTCGATGTACACTACCGAGGGCGTCACCCGGTCATAGATGTTTTCGAGCAGGATGTATTCCGCGTCGGCGGCGTCGATCACTTCCTGCGGAACCGGAGTCGGGGTCGTGTGCGCCTGCGCCTGATACGACGCCAGCGCATCCACTGGCGTGCTGGGGACGGCGCTTGGCGGCGCGACCTCGGCAGGTCGGCACGCCGCGACTAGCAGCGTCAGCGTAATCACCCCTGCGGCGAACCCTTGTTTCAGCATACCCGTTGTGAACCTCACGGCAGGTCTAATCGAACTCGAATTGTGCAATTTATCTTTGACCACACCTCGCTTCGCCCAGCCGGGGTGAGGTTGATCTGTACAGTTTAGTCGCTTTCCAAAACAAAACAGGAGCGCGACAGCATGTGTCTACGCTCCTGTATTGTACACGAAATCGGCTTTAAAACGTGGCTTTGAGCTGTTCCACCAGCGCGCGCTGCTCGGCGCTGAGATTCTCCGGCACCGTGACCAGCGCCCGCGCGTACAAATCACCGTGTCGATCCGGCTGGCTGAGGATGGGCATCCCCTTGCCCGAAAGCCGGAACTTGCGCCCCGACTGGGTGCCCGCCGGGATTTTCAGCTTGATCGCCCGTCCGAGCGTCGGCACTTCGACCTCGCCGCCCAGCATCGCCGTGAACATATCCACCTTCACGTCGGCGATCAGGTCGTCGCCTTCTCGCTCGAATCGGCTGTCCGGTTCGACTTCGACCACCAGATACAGGTCGCCCGGCTGTCCGCTGCCCGTGCCCAATTCGCCTTCTCCGGCAAGCCGAACTTTGGTTCCGGTTTTCGCGCCCGCCGGGATGTTGACCCGTACCGTCCGGTCCCCTTTGGTGATCAGCCGAACCGCGCCGCTGTAGGCTTCCTGAAGCGTGATCATCACCTTCTGCTCGATGTTCTGCCCTTTGGTATTGACCGCGCCCCCGAACGGGCTGCCCACGTTGGAGTTGCCGCCGCGCCGCCCGAACAGCGACCCGAAGATGTCGCCCAGATCGCCGAAATCGACGTTGGTGGTGGTGTAGGTGAACGGGCTGCCGCCGTTCCCGCCCGTCGGGTTCGCGCCCCACGGCGGCACCTGCTGCGGGTTCGCCGTGCCGAAGCGGTCGTACATCGAGCGCTTCTCTTTGTCGCTCAGCACCTCGTAGGCTTCGTTGATTTCCTTGAAGCGCGCTTCGGCATTCGGCTTATCCGGGTTGGTATCCGGGTGATATTTCTTTGCCAGCTTGCGGAATGCCTGCTTGATTTCTTTATCAGTCGCCTCCCGGCTCACGCCGAGAGTCTGGTAGTAGTCTTTCGCCATAGTGTCTCGATTAAGCTGCGAAAATTTGTTTCATCACCCTTATAGGATATGCCGAGCCAGTAGGCAAGTCAACCAAATGTCGGCATTTCTTACGAAGAATTTATAGGGAGAAATGAGGCGGTTTACGGCTGGTGCGCCACCAAAATATTCTCGGCGACGCGGTGCCCGATCACCCGACGCTTGCCATCCACCCGCGCTGTGATCGGTCCCTGAAACGGGTCGCGCGCGATCACCTCGATCTGCGCGTTCAGCACGAAACCCCGGTCGAGCATGTGCTGGAGCATCTCCGGGTCGCTGGTTTTCAGCCGCGAGATGGTGGCTTTGGCGCCCCGCTCCAGTTCGGTGAGCGGCACCGCTTCCCGCTGCGTGATCACGCCTTCCGGCGACGGAATCGGGTCGCCGTGCGGGTCGATCTCCGGGTTGCCCAGCTTGCGCGCAATCGCTTCGACGAAGTGATCCGACACCACGTGTTCGAGCCGCTCCGCCTCCCCGTGAACTTCGCGCAGTTCGTAGCCCAATTCGCGCATCAGGTAAAGCTCGATCAGGCGGTGGCGGCGGATCACCCGCAGGGCGATCTCGCGCCCGGCTTCGGTCAGCACCACGCCCCGGTATTTCTGGTAATCGACCAGCCCGGCGGATACCAACCGCTGCGCCATGTCAGTCACCGAGGGCGCGGTGATGTTGAGGGCGTCGCGCAGCGTGTTGGTCGAGACGCGATCCGACTGCTGCTGCAAGGTGAACACCGCCTTCAGGAAATCTTCCACCGATCTCGACTGGTTGGTATGCTGAACCATCGTTCCCCCAACGTTCGTGCTAACCAAATTCTAGCACAAAGGTGTTGGCAAGCGCGCGAATCCAGCTTGAAATCGACGCGGGTTCTCGCCGCAATCGGTGATTTTTGTCCGGGTAGGGGATATGTAGGGGCGCACGGCGCTGCGCCCGTGACCATCATTCTTGCGGGTAGGGGCACGGCGTGCCGTGCCCGCTTGAGGTTCCGCTACGGACACTGAGTGATCATCTGCACAAAGGTCTGGAACTGCCCCTGCACGTCGGGGGGCAGGAAACTCACCATCTGCTGCATCTGTGCGAGGTACTGCGACTTGGACATCCCCGCCTCGGCGAAGGCAGTCGCCATGTACTGGCAGAACTGCGCCGTCCCCATGCTGGTCAGGTCGCCCAGATTGCTGTTCAAGCCGGGGATGTTGAAGCTGCTCGCCCCGCCCGTAGAGGTGGCGGGCGGCGGCGGAGTCGGCGCGGCGTTCGCCGCCAGAATCTCGGCGGCGCTAGCGGGCGGCGCAATCGTGATCGGCTCCGGCAAATCCTGCACCGGCAGCGGATTCACCAGCGTCGTGTCGTAAGGCACCGGATCGCTCGGTGCGCCCGCTGCCTGAAGGTTGGCATCCATCGGCACGCTGACCTGCGCGCCCGCCGGGACGTTGACCGTTTCCCCATTCGAGGTCACGTGTCCTTCACCCTCGACCACGCTCACTGTCAGGTTGGCGTTAGCTTGCGCCTGCAAGAAGGCGGTCGATCCCAGTGTGATGTCCACGTCGTTGGCGCGCAGGTTGATCTGCCCGACGCCCTGCGGCGTCTGGATCAGGATGCCGTCGGCGGGCGCTTCCGCGCAGCTCGTCTGCGTGATCCCGGTGCTGAAGTAGAACGCCTGCATCGGCTTGTAGCTGGTCGGCGCGTCGGTCGAATCGACCACGCTCAGCGTATTGATGTCGTCCGCTGTGGTGAGCAGGCTGGCGGACACCCAGCCCAGCGCGTCGCCGTCCGGGATTTGGATGCGCAGCCACGTGCCATCCTGATTGCGCCCGTTGGCATCGGTCTGGTCGCCCACCGCCAGCAAGCCGATCATCGAACCATTGGTGGAAGGTTCGCTGCGGATGTTCGCGTTCGCCTTAGAAGTCACCTGCACCGTCGCCCCGCTGGTCGCGCTGGCATCGTTCTGGATTTGCACGTCGCCGAACAGCAGGAAGGTCACGTTTTGACCGGGCAGCGTGTCCGGCAGATTGGCTTGCAGCTTCATCAACGCGATGCCCCATGTGTTGGCGGCGGTATTCAGCGCGCTCAGCCTCAGCGTGTCGATGTCCGCCACGTCCGCCAGATCGCCCTGCTGCGCAAAGGTGAAATTCTGGACGCCGTCACGGGGCGTCGCTTGCAGCGAGACGTAACCGTAGCAGGCTTGGTTGCGTCCGGTCGGCGCGCAGCCCTGCTGAACCTCTGCCAGCGCTTGCTGGACAATCGCCGTGCAGGTGCCGTTCTGCGCAAACCCGGACGTGAAGCACAAGATCACCAAAAGATAGGCAATCTTCCGGTAGAACTTCATACGCTTTTTCTCCTGAGACAAACTTCGTAATACACTGTAGCCTGCCCCGATAAATCGCGCAACCGAATCACGACCCGGAGCGCAGCACTTGCACCGTGAGCTGGCTGCTGGCTTGATTGCCCACGCCGTCGAAGGCAATCGCCGTGAAGGTCTGGTCGCCCAAGCCGGTGATCCGCCAGTCCAGCGTGAAGGGCCAGCTCACGTCCGAGCCGAGCAGATCGTTGTCATGATAGAACTCCACCCGGCTGACGGTCAGGTTGTCCTGCGCGTCGGCTTGCAGCGAAACCGTCTGGTCGCCGGGCCAGCGATAAATCTTGCCCGCTTCCATCGAGTTCAGCGTCACCGTCGGCGGCACGTTATCCACCGTCACCTGAACCGCGTCGCTCTGGCGAGTGTTGTTCTTCAGCACCAGCGCCACCCGCAGGCTGTACAGACCATCCAGCCCGGTCGTGTCCCAGTTTGCAATCGGCTGATCCGGCGAGTAGCTGGTCTGCTGCCCGCCCAGCGTGAACCACTGGGTCGGATTCAAGCCCTGCCCGTATTCCAGTTGGAAGAACTGCATCTGGCTGGTGTTGATGTCGGCGTAGATGTCCACCTTGCCGCCCACGTAGTCGAAGCGCGCCGGGCGGGTGATCTGCACCGCCTGAAACACCTGCGGGCTGCTCACGTTGTCGTACTCGGTGGGCGGCAGCGGCTGATGATTGGCAACCCACCAGTCGGTCACGTCGCCGGGCGGCGGCACGAAGAACCGCACCTCAGTCCGCAGTTCGGCGGGCGTGTTGACATTCGCCAACTGCCCGCTTTGGCTGTTGATCTCGACCAGCTTCCAGTAGCTATCGGTGCTGCGCGGCTGGGTGCCGTCGAGGAAAATCTCGGTGTGCGCGGGACAGATGTTGTTGGGCAGCAAGCCGGATACGTCGCAGACCAGCGCATCCACCACCAAATCCGGGCGATCCCAACTGGTGGCGGGCGTTCCGGCGTGGACGTATTCGGTCAGCGCCCGCCAGACCGGAGCCGCGCCGTCCATCCCGAACGGATCGAGCGACATCGGCTCGCCGTCCTTGCGATTCAGCGCCACGCCGACCACGTACTGCGGCGTGTAACCGACCGTCCAGTCGTCGGTGTGATCCCCGGTCACGCCGTTGACCACCGCGCCGGGGCGCGACAGATCGAGCGGGCTGCCCTGACCGAGGGTTGACCAGCGCGTTTGCTGATCCGACAGAATGTCGTTGACCACGTAGGCGAGCTTGTTTTCCAACAGCGGTGTGCAAACGTCCAGCGTGCCACAGCGCGCTGCCTGCTGCTGATCATACTGCCATAGGATGCTGCCGTCCGCGTCCTGAATTTCGAGGACGGCGACCGGGTCGCGGGCGCGGTAGCCCCGCGCGACCGGCTGCGCGGGGACGCCGCGCATGTTGCCGAGCGTCGCAAATACCGAGTACGAATAGGCTACGTCCATCAGCGAGACCTGTCCGCCCCGCTCCAGCAGCAGCAGATCGTAGCTGTTCTCGTCCAGACTGTTCAAGCCAAGCTGATGCGCGGTTTCGAGGATGTTGTTCATCCCCTCCTGATTGGCGATGGCGGCGGCGGGCGGCAGCAGCCCCGCGCCCATCGCTTCGCGCAGGTTCATGGGTCCCCGAAACTTGCCGTCCGGGTTGCCGATGGTGTAGATCAGTCCTTCTTCCGAGCCGGGGAACTGGTTCGGTATGTCGAACACCATGGTCGCGGGCGTGTAATTCGCGCTCGGATCGACGAACGCGGTCAGGTAGACGTAGGGCTGGAGCGTCGGACCCGGCTGGTAGACTTCGTCCGCCGCCGGACCGACCATGCTCTTGATGGCTCCGGTCGCCGCGTCGAGGATCAGCAGCGATCCGGTGTCTGGCGGAGCGTCGCCGGGGCTGGCGCTCAGCGGCGGCAGATAGCCCGCTGCCGGGCAGTTCGCGGGCGCGGCTCCGCTGCCGAGGTGCGCGAGCTGCGCCTGCATCACACAGACGCTCTGGTTGTACAGGTCAAGGTCGAGCGTAGTGGTGATTTTCAGGCTGCCGCGCGCCAGCAGATGGGTGCCGTCGTAGCCCAGCGAGTCGAGGATATTTTCCGCCTGCTGCCGCGCGTAAACCATGAACTCCGGCGCGGTCGGCGGCAGATAGTTGCCCCGGCTGAGCGGCGTCCCGGTGGCGCTGGCGGTGTCGTAATCGTCCTGCGTGATCATGCCGAGGCTGAGCATGGTTTGCAGCAGATCAGCCTGTCTGCCGCGCGCCGCCGTCTCGTCGCTGAAGGGATTGTACTGCGGCGCGGTCGGGATCGCCGCCAGCATCGCCGCCTCGTCCAGCGTGAGATCGACCGCGTGCTTGTCGAAATAAATCTCGGCGGCGGCTTCGATTCCGTAAGCCTCGTTGCCGTAATAATTGGTGTTCAAGTGCCATTCGAGGATTTGGCGCGGCGTGTACAGGCGGTTGATCTCCGCGATCAGGGCGATCTCGTGGCTGCGGGCGTCGTTTTCGCCGCCGCGCAAATCCGCCAGCGGCGCGATGGCGCTGCGCACCAGCCGCCCGGTGATCGACGGATCGGGCGGGAGCGTGCCGACCAGCGCGTTGCGCCATAGATCGACTAGCGTTTGCAGCGGGTTGAAGCTCGCCCCGCGTGAAAGGAAAGTCGGGTCTTCCGCCGCCAGCGTCGCGGTGATCAGGTCGGATGGCATGGTGTCGAGGCTGATCCACGATCCCTGCTCGCCCAGCGGATTTTGCAGCGTGTACACTGTGGTCGCGGCGCTGCTGTCGTAGAACTCGGTGGGCGCGGTGCTGGAGGCTTCGCCCGGCGTGGGCAAATTCTGCACTGCCTGCCAGTACATCACCGCCCCGCCGCCGACGGCAGCGCCCCCCGGCAGCGCGATCAGGACGATGAAGGCGACGCCCAAAACCGTCGTCCAGATTCGGCGCCGGGTGTGCTCGATGCGCCGCCGCTCCTGTCGCTTGTGCCGCCGCCTCACAATTTCGGTAACGGTTGCCACAAAAATCCTCAAACTATTGAACGACGAATTGTACTCGCTGCCCTGAAAATCTCAATTATTACGGTCGAAATAGGGCTGGATTTATTGTTACATTCGTTGTATATTCATTACAATATCACCTTCAAACTTCGTTAGATTTGGAGTGCAAGAAATGGGCAAGACGAAAATTCTGCTCGTGGAAGACGATAGAAATATCAACAAGCTCATCTCCGATTACATGACCACGCACGGGTTCGAGGTCACGTCCTTTGAGGATGGTCCCGACGCCCTCGATCACGTGCAAATGCGTGGTCTGCCGCACATTGCGCTCATCGACCTCACCCTGCCGACCATGCACGGATTCGAGTTGAGCAACCGCCTCAAGTCGATGGCAGACGTTCCCATTATCTTCATCACCGCCACCAGCGATACCGACACCGTCGTGCAGGGGCTGAAAAAATACGCTGAAGATTTCATTGTGAAGCCATTTGAACTGCGCGAACTGGAAGCGCGGGTTCAGGTTGTGCTGGCGCGGATGCCCAGCCTCGACTACGCCAGCGAGCCGATCATCCGCATTGACGACAACCTGAGCATCGACTTCGCCCACAACCGGATCGTGGTCAACAGCAAAGGCTACGGGCTGACCCCCACCGAATCGATCCTGCTGCACGTGCTGCTGCGCAACGCCGGGCGCGTGGTCGAAAACCGGATGCTGATCGCCCGCGTGTGGCCCTCCGAAGAAGTGTACGAAGATACGCTGCGCGTCCACATGCACCGCCTGCGCCGCAAGCTGGAAGCCGACTCGCATCACCCGCATTACATTCGCACCGAGCGGGGCATCGGCTACATGTTCACGGTTCGCCCGCCCGAAGGCATCGCGCTGGAAGGCGAAGAACAGCTCGTCGAAGAATAGTCATTCCGTAGAGTTTCCGTAAGGGCGCCCCCAACCGACGCCCTTGCTTTTTGTCTATGCACAAGTCTTTTTATTTTCCTCGTCATTATGATATAATCCCCGAAATATCGTATGTAACCTCATCACCCTGAATTTCTATAGCTGTTGAGAATGACCATCACCATCGAAAGTATTTTCCCGTCTTACAAACCGAAAGAATTCCCGACCGAAGAACTCCGTTTCCTGCTGGAAACCGGCACCACCCGCGTGCCCATCGACATGGCGTGCATCTATGAACACCATCAGGCAGATGGTCAGGTCGATCTGGTGGTGTCGGAATCCTTCGGCGAGCTTTCGGCAGCAGAGCAGGATGCCGTCTGCGACCTTGTGCGTGAGCGGATCGCCGACGCGATTCCCATGCCCGAACCGCAGATCATCCCGCTCCACGCCCTCGACCACGCCTCGCTGAAATCGGCGCTGCTCTACCCGTTCCCGATCAGCGACAGCATCAGCGGCGTGCTGGCGCTGTGTTCCGCCGACGCCTCGGCATACCAGCGCGAGCATATCGCCCGCTGCGCCACGCTGGTCGATCTGATCCGCGTGGTGCTGGAAAACCATCACCTGTATAACCTGCTGGCGGAAAACCTCTCCACCGCCCAGTCGATCCTCAAGACCGCGCAGGCGATTGCCGAGAATCCCTCGCCCCAGTACGTGGTCAACATCCTGCGCGACACGCTGTTCGAGCCGCACGTCTCAAGCTGTGCGATGCTGCTCTACGGTCCCGTGCGCGAGGACAGCCCCAATGGTCCCTTCGAGTATCTGGAACTGCGCGGCTCATGGTCGAAGCGGCACGGCAGCGGGATCGGCATCGGCGTCCGGCTGTATCTGAAAGACTACCCGGATATGCTGGAGCAGCTTGAAACCAACGGCGCGCTCAGCTTTTCCAGCATGAGCAAAATCAAGGATCGCTTCGATCCGCTGATTCGCGGCTTCTTTAAAGCCGAGCGGCTGCGCTCGCTCACGCTGGTGGGGCTGCAATCGGGGCGGCAAAAGCTGGGCGTGCTGGCGATTGGCAGCGACCAGAAACACCGCTTCGACGACCGCGAGATTCAGAGCTACCGCACCGTCTGCGAATTCCTGACCATCAGCGCGATGGCGCAGTTGATGCAGCAGCAGCGCGAGCGCATGGAGCAGAACCGCGCGGCGCTGCTCGACGCCGTGACCGACGGCGTGGTCATGGTCATGCCTTACGGTCAGGGCGGGCACGTGCTGACCGTCAACAAGCGCTTCAGCCGCATGTTCGGCGTGCCGGAGCCGCGCGCCGAAGGCGACAACCTGATCCACCTGCTCGGTCAGATGCAGCTTCCTGAAGGCGTGCGGCAGGAACTCCGCGCCTCGTGGCTCAGCACCCCGGTGCGCGACCCGGCGGTGCGGCGCGGCGAATTCCGCATGGTCAACGCCGACGGTCAGCCGTTCGACGTGGAGTGGTACAGCGCGCCCGTGTATCAGGAGTCGCACGTCTTGGGGCGAATCTACACCTTCCACGACGCCACGCCGGAACGGACCGCGCAGCGCTTGCGCGCCGCCTTCCTCTCGCGGATTTCCCACGAGCTGCGCACGCCGCTGACCTCGATTCGCGGCTTCGCCGAATTCATCCTCGAAGTCACCGGCGATCAACTGCCCGACCTCGCCCGCGAGTACACCGAGATCATCCTCAACAGCGCCAAGCACCTCAACACCGTCTTCACCGACATGATCGAGATCACGCGCGCCGACGCGGGCGAACTCAAGCTGATGAAATCCGACGCGCATCTGCCCGACATCATCATCGAGGTGGTCGCGCGCATGGAGCTTCAGTACAAGGCGCGCCAGCAGCAGGTGATCATGGACTTGGACGACGATCTGCCGCCCGTGAACGTGGACGTGGATCGCATCACGCAGGTGGTGACCAATCTGGTGACCAACGCCATCAAGTATTCGCCGGACGGCGGTAAAATCCGCGTCTCGACCCAGATGATCGCCTCGCCGGATGCGCTGCCCGCCTCCGCGTCCGCCGACGTGGTGCTGCCCGCACTGCTAGTCACCGTGACCGACGAAGGCAAAGGCTTGGACACCGACGAAGCCGACAAAGTGTTCATGCCCTTCTTCCGCACCGAAGCGGCGAAAGCCAAGCGGATCGAGGGCGTGGGGTTGGGCTTGGCGGTGACGCGCAGCATCATCGAGGTGCATCGCGGCAAAATCTGGGCGGTTCCACGCGGCGAGCGGGTCAAAGGCGGGTGCTTCATGTTCACCCTGCCGACCGTGCGCAGCTAGGCGACAATCCTCACCGCCAACTGCTGACATTTTGCAGGCGACGGCTTCCCTCAACATGGCTATGCTAAACCCAATTAGATGAATATGGGGAGTCCGCACATGGCTACGATCACGGTAGCTCTGCTGCTGGCGGCACATGGCATCGGACACCTATTGTTTCTGGCAAATAGCTGGGGCATTTGGAAAACCGGCACTGCCCGCGCCGCATTATTTGGAACGGTTCTCAACGCCAGCCAAACCGCCGAGGGCGTGATTGGCTTAGTCTGGTTGATCCCGCTGATCGGCTTTCTGATCAGCGCGTGGGGCTATGCCAGCGATACGCGCTGGTGGCGCACCGCCGCGCTCGTCTCGGCGCTGATCTCGACGGCGCTGATCATCCTGTGGTGGAACGGGCTGAATATGGCGAGCGCGTTCCCCGCGCTGGTCTTCGATACGGCGGTGGCGGTGATCCTGCTCTGGCAGCAGAACGCCGAACTGCTCCACGCCGCCAACGGCTAATCTAAACTTCCATTCCGCAATCAGGGGGATGCAGCGAGCGGGTTTGAAACCCGCCCGTTGTGTTTCTAGCGCCTGCGTGGGCGTTTCACCCTTCTTCCCCTCTCGTCGCCTGTTTGCGAGAATTGAGAATGCGAGGCGACATCCTGCCATGAAGATCGCGCGTAGGGGCGGGTCTAAGACCCGCCCCTACAAGAATAAACGCTTGCGTGGGCGAAGGGGTGAAAAGTTACTCTAGCGGCGGTGCCTGCGCCACCAACTCCACACCAGGTAGGCGGCGATCAGCAGCAGCAGAATCGGCACCCACGCGATGCGGATTCTGCCGACCAGATACACCCGCAGCCCGATCCCGCCCAGCGTGAAAATGACGCCGAGTATCCACGTCAGCAGGCTGACGTGCCAGTGTCGGCTGGTCTGGTAGACGCCGGACGCCAGCAGCACCAGCCCACCGAGCAGCATGGCGATGCCCTCGTAAAAGATGCCGGTCAGGTACAGCAGAAACACCGCCGCCAGCGCCGCCGCCGTGATCAGTTCGACGGCGGTTTCCTGCTCCCGTTGATCGTTTTTCATCGCGCCTGCTTTCCGAGCGGGATCACGTCGCGGGTGATCCATGGGACGGGTTCATGCTCTACCCCGACGATCAAATGCAGGCGGTGAACCGTGAAGGTCATGTGCGCGTAATCGGGAAAGCTCGCCCGCTTGCGATCCCGCTCGCTGTGGAACTCGCCGACCGTCATGTGCGGCGTGATGTCGTGGCTGCCGAACGCGCCGCGATAGGGCGGGTACTGCGGATAGTGCGCGTGGATCGCTCGGAACAGCGCCTTGATCGGCTCTGGGTCAGCGGGCTTGAGGTAGGTCACGGTCGGGAAATGCCCGTAGCCGTCCAGCGTCACGTCAAAGGGCGAAAATTCGGCGCAGAGGTCGCGCAGCGTCCAGCAGGCGGCGTCCAGTTGCTCCAGCGGCACGAACGGGAACAGCACCGTGATGTGCGCCGGGACGCGCAGCATACTGTCAAACGAATACTTCCGCATCAGCGGCACGGCGAACGCCTGCACCGGATGCGGCGCGATGATCACGACGGCGGAGATATAGTCCATGTGCCTCGCTTATGGTGAAATGGTTAAGAGTGACAAGTCAAAAGTTGAAAGACCGGTCGGCTTTGCCCCACTTTTAACTTTCGACTTCTTTACTCAATATCCGGCACGCCGACCTCAATCGACGCGCGCATCAAATCCGCCTGAATGTTGGCGGCATCCTTGTAGGGCGATTCGTATTCGTGACGCTGGTGCGCCTGCTTTTCTTCGACGTGAACCGCCAGCGCATCCGGGAACACGCCTTTCAGCAGCCGCGAGACCGTTTCCGGGCTGGTGTTCCCGGCGCGCACGATAGGCACGATGGGCGGATCGTCGGGATTGCCCATCTGCGGGATGCGGACAATCGGGAACGAGCCGAAGCGCTTGCGCCGCATCACGCTGATCAGGTTTTGCTTGAACAGCGCCTGATCGATGATCTGGGCTTCCAGCGCCTCGAAGCTGCGCACCGCCACCACCGGAGCGGCAATCGCGCAGGCGTATTCGACCGCGCCGGGCGCGAACGGCTCCTCCGGCGAGCCGGAAATGTTGGACGAGCGCACCTCGTAGTAGTTCATGCCGTAAGTCTGGCGCAGGTAGTTCAAAATCGAGTCGCCGTCGGGGAACAGCATCACCTGAATCTCGCCATCCTCGTTGACGCAGTGTTTGCCGAGGCTGCGCCCGGCGTCGTTGGCGGGAAAGCGCACGAACACCACCTTTTGCAGCAGCTTGAGCGCGCCCGCCTCGATCTGCGCCAGCAGCTTCGGGTGAATCGCGCCCCGATCCATCCAGCCGAGCGCGTCGTCCATGCGCGCGACCATCGAGACCGTCACCAGATCGCCCGCCTCGTGCCGGGCGCTGCCCACGTCGGCGCGGATCGCGTCCTGAAAAGCGGTGCCGTAAGTCGCGCCCATGTCCAGCAGCGCGGGCCAGCCCGCCGCCAGCGCGTCCCCGAAGGCGGCGATGCCTTCAGGCGAATCCAGAAAGACAATCCGCAGCAGCGAATGCGAAAGCGCGGAGTTCAGCACCGCGCCGTTCATGATCAGCGTCTGCCGCTTGCGGTCACTGAGATGTTGGCGATAGTCTTGGGTCATTTTCAGGCTCCAGAACCATTCACGACGTTATTATAGTCGCATTCGCGCCGCCGATGGTGTCCGCCCTATAGCTTTTATCCCGTAATCCCTTTAGAATCCGGGTGCTTACTCACATCATGGGAGCATGACTCTATGCGCCGTATCCTCTTGGTTCTGCTAACGCTCATCCTCTCCACCCAACTCCTTCAGGCACAGGGAAATACGCTCCAAATCGGCGGCTCGGCGCAGGTCTACGTGCAGGACGACGGCTTGAAGCTGCGCGCGGGACCGGGCGTGAGCAATCCGGTGGTCGAGGTGATGCCTTCCGGCACTATCGTCGAGGTGATCGGCGGTCCTTCGTCGGATGGAACTTACGTCTGGTGGAATCTCCGCACGCCATCCGGTAACGAGGGCTGGGCGGTAGAGAGCGCGAACGGCATCCAGACCCTGATCCCCTACACCGTGGTCGCAGCCGAAGGCGTCGAGGTCGTGTCCAGCTTCCAAATCTCCGATTCCGGCATCCCCCAGATGGTGTGGAGTCCCGATGACGCGCGGATCGCGCTGGTCACCCAGACGGCGCTGCTGATATACGATGTCGCAGCCGGAACGCAGCTTTTAGAAGTTACCGATCTGCCGGTGATTGCGCCCGCGCTCGCGTGGAGCAGCGATGGGCGCTGGCTCCAGATGACTTACGAGGGCAGCAGCATGGGCTACGTCGATACCCAGAGCGGGGACATCGCCTCGCAGACCGAGGTTCCGGGGGTTGAATGGCTGGCTGTGCCGGATATGGTTCGGTTTATCGCCCGGCTCGATTTCCAGACCGGACAGAATGTCGATAACCGGGACGAAGTGGTCATTCAGCACGCGGCGGGCACGCTGACCGGCGACAATCCGGCGCGGTTCGACGGCGCGGACGGCAGCAGCCTCGAGTTGGGCAACGGCGGAGGCGGCATCGCGTGGCGCGACGGCAGTTCCAACGTCCTGATCTGGTCGGACGCGAACAGCGACCCGTCATTTTCCGGCAGCGCCGAAGTCTGGGACATCACCACCGGGCAGCGGCGGGCGCTGGTTCCGCACGGCTCGATCAACTTGTTTGCCCAGTCCAGCTTTTCCGACCCGGCATTTCTGAGCAACGACGAGACCCTGCTCGCGGCGGTGACGACCGACCTGAACAGCGCCCCGGTTTACACCGTGACTCTCTATCGCCTGACCGACTGACAGGCTCGGCACAGTTATGGACAAAATGCTGCTCGATCTCCCTGAACGGCTCGAAACCGAGCGGCTGATCCTTCGCCCCTATCAGGCGGAGGATGCGGCTGCTTATTTGGAAGTCTGCCGGAACAACCGCTCGCATCTAACGCCCTACGAAGCCGAGAACCCGATACACGGCATCGACACGCTGGAGCAGGCAGAGGCGCTGATGCGCGAGTTTCACGACGGTTGGTACGCCCGCAGCGTGTTTTTCTTCGGCGCGTGGGAAAAAGCCAGCGGCAAATTCGCCGCGCAGATGTACGTCGGCGTGGATAACTGGCGGCTGCCGGAATTCGAGTTGGGCTATTTCGTGGACGCGGCTCACGAGGGGCAGGGCTACGCCTGCGAAGCGGCGCGGGCGGCGCTGCATTTCGTCTTCGATCATCTGCACGCGCACCGCGTGCGGCTGTGGTGCCACGAGACCAATACGCGAAGCTGGCGGCTGGCGGAGCGGCTCGGCTTCACCCGCGAAGGCTATCTGCGCGAAACCAACCACTGGATTCCGCTGCCCGGCGGCGGCCACAGCGGCGATTACGTCTACGGGCTGCTGAAGCGGGAATTCGAAGCGCTCACTCGCTCCTGAGCGCCCGCGCCGTGATCAGCCGCGAGAGCCGCCCCGCCGGGTAGATGCCCGCCGCCAGCGCCGCGATCACCGCGACGCCGAACGCCAGCGCCAGTTCGCCGGGCAGCAGCGTGAGTTCCATCGACCAGCCGAACGAGCGCAGGTTGATCACGTCGATCAGGATCAGCGCCAGCGCCAAGCCAATCGGCAGCGCCAGCGCGCCCGCCGTGATGCCCATCAGCCCGGTCTGGATCAGCGTGTAGTTCCACAGTTGGCGCGGGGTCATGCCGATGGCGCGCAGCACGCCGTACTGCCGGGTCTGCTCCAGTTGCAGCGACATCAGCGCGCTGAGGATGCCGATGAACGCCACTACCACCGACAGCAGCCGCAGCGCCGCCGTGATCGCAAAGGTGCGGTCAAACACGTCGAATACGCTGGCGCGCAGGGCGGCATTACTGCGGGCGACCAGTTCAGTCCCGCCGCTCGCTGGCGAGCCAAGTGCCTGCGTGCGAATTGCGTCCAAGACCTGCGCCCCGTCGGCGCCCGGTTTCAGGAATACCGCCATCGTGGAGATATACGGGTCGTCGAAGTAGCGGCGGTACACGCTGTCCGCCATGAACACCGATCCCTGATCGGTGGAGTAGTCGTAATACACGCCGATCACCGTGAAGCTGTGCGCGCCCCGGTCGGTGAGCAAAGTGAGCGAGTTGTGTTCTCTCGTGATCCCGCGCTTGAACGCAAATGGCTCGCTCACCATGATCGCGTTCGCGTCTGGGGCGCTGAGGGACGCGAAATAATCGGCGCCCGCCGTGTTCCAGACGAAGCGCCGGGGTCGGCTAACCACCTCGCCGTCGGCGACGTTCAGGTTCACGGGCGGCAGATCGGGGTAATCTGGGGCGATCACGTTCACGTCGCGCCCGGTCACCACGTGATCGACGCCCACGACCGACGCCACCCGATCCACAATCGCCGGATCGACGTTGGCAGTCGCGCGCGTTCCGGTCAGTTCCGGCGGCGAGATGTAAATGTCCGCGCCCAGCGTGGTATCCAGCCAATCGCCAACCGTCGAGCGGAACGAGTTGATCATGACGCTGACGCCGACGATCACGCTGACCGCGACCGTGAGCGCGGCAACCGCGACCGCCGTCCGGCTCAGCGCTCGGCTGACCGCGCGGGGCGCCATCCTGCCCAAAATGCCGAACAGCGCGGTGGTCAGTCCGGTGAGCAGGCGCATCGCCGTGACCAGCACCAGCGGGGTCAGCAGTGCGCCGCCGACCACTACGCAGAACAGCGAGCCGAAGCTCAGGATCAAGCTGTTGGAGGGGATCAGCAGCAAGATCACGCCCAGCGCCATCAGCCCGACGGCGGTCAGCGTGACCGGCTTGAGCAGGCGCAGCGCCCGCGATTTAAGGGTCGAGCGGCGCAGCGACCCGGCAGGCGGGGTGCGGGTCGCCTCGAACGCCGGGATCAGCGCGGCGACCAGCGTCGCCAGCATCCCCACACCCACGCCCTTGACCAGCGTCAGCGGATCGACCGTGACCCGCTGCACGTCCACCGCGAAATACAGGTCGCTGATGGTCTGCGCCACCAGATTGACGGTGCCGCGCCCGGCGATCATGCCCAAGCCCAAGCCCAAAATCGTGCCGACCAAGCCCAGCGCCAGCGATTTGCCCAGAATCAGCGCGAAAATCTGGCGGCGGGTCGCGCCCAGCGAGCGCAGGATGCCCAGAATCGCGCGGCGCTGCACGATGCTGAAGGAGACGGTGTTGTAGATCAGGAACACTCCCACCACCAACGCCAGCAAGCTGAGCGCTTGCAGGTTGAGTTCAAAGGCGGCGGTCATCTGCGCCAGCGCGCCGCTGGCTTGGCTGGGCGTGGTGATGGCTGCGCCGGGCGGCAGCAGCGCCTCGATCTTCGGTGAGTTCGTAGCCCGGCGGCAGGATCAGGTCGATGTGGCTGATGGTGCCGGGCGTGCCGATGATCTCCTGCGCAGTGGCGATGTCGGTCAGCAGCAGGTTGTCGAGCGCCTGCGCGCTGGCGGGATCGCTGGTTTCGAGCAAGCCGACGATCTTGACCTGAACCCGACCGCCCGGCGGCTGAAGCGTGATCGAATCGCCCGGCTGGATGCCGTAGCGCGCCGCCATCCCGGTGCTGATCAGCCCGGTATTCGGCTCGGCGATGAAGGCGGTGAGGGCGTCGAACGCGCTGGACGGATCGCTCGGCGCACCCACGACGGTCACGTTGGTCAGGTAGGAGCGAAAGGGCGGCTCGGCGAAGGGATCGACGCCGAATAAATGCAGGGAGTGCGTCGCCCAAATCGAGCGCGGGGACGTAATCCTCGACCACCGGCGCGACCTGTTCCAGCCCAAGATTGACGCGCAGCTCGGTGTAGAGGTCGGTCGGCAGCCCACTGGGTCCGCCGACGATCTGATGAGTTGCGCGCCCGGTGACGCTCTGGGTGCTGAGGGCGAAGGCGCGGCTCGCAGAGCCGTTGGCGAGGTCAATGGCGATCACGACGGCGACGCCCAGCGCCACGCCCAGCACCAGCAGCACGGTTTGCAGCAGACGGCGTTCAATCGAGCGTCCGGCGAGACGCAGGAGGATTTGCATCAGAGGATTCCCTCGAAAATTGATTTCCGATCAGTCGGCAAGTCCCGCCCAGCGCAGCGCCAGCGGGATCAGCGCGTTCCACGTATAATCGACCCGCACGTCCTGAAAGCTGCCGACCTGTCCGGGCGAAAGGCGCATCACCTCTTTGGTGTGACCATCGGTCTCTAACTCGCGGCGAACCAGCGCCTCGATCCAATCGGCGTAGCTCTGCTGCCCGGTGATCGCGTAAGCCAGCGCCAACATTACGTGGGTGTAGAGGGGCCAGTAGCCGCCGTTCTGATAATCGCCGGGCGGGTTCAGGCTCACCGCATAGAACCACTGCTGCGGCAGAAAGCCGCCGTCCTCGCGCGAGATGATCTTGATCCCCGCCAGCCGTCCGCTGCGGTCGAACACCGACGCATTACCGATCAGCCGCGCCGCGTGGCTGACCACCATGTCGTTTGTCAGGATCGGCTCGGCGTAGAGCAAGCGGCTGAGCCATTCGGGGAAGATCGCCGAAACGTCCTGCGCGCGAGCGAAGTTGGAAACCCGCCCCAACGGTAGATAACCCGCGTCGGCGTCAAACATCGCGCGCCAAGCCGCCTGCGCCACCCGCACGTCGGCGTCGGTCACGCCGCCCAGCCCCAGATTGACCATCGCCCGCCGCGCCAGACAGAGCAAGCCCTGATTGTAACTGATGGTCTCGGCGCGATCCGGCTGGACGGTATCCGCCCAGTAGCGAAACGCGCCCGCTGGCGAGAGGTAGCGATGATCGACCACGTGCTGCTCGACCCAGCCGTAAGCCCGCACGATCCGGTCTGGATCAAGTGCGGCGCTGCCCGCCGGATAAAACGATAAACTGCCGACTGGATAGCCTTTGCCGTGCAGCCAATCCGAGGCGATCAGGAACAGCAGTGTGCCTTCGTCGTCCTGCGGCTGAAGCAGAGCGGCTTCGTCCGGGTGCAGCGGCACGGCGCTGCGGATTTGTCCGTTCTCAAGCTGGGATTCCGCGAACCAGCGGTAGCAGTCATAGCCGAGGGCGGCATCATCGAGCGCGAGCGGTCCCCAGAACAGGGCATCCCGCACGTAGGTGCCGGGGTAGAGGCGGCTGGAAAGCAGCGCGCGTCTGCTATTCACTTCGACGATGTTGCCGCGCGCCGCCTCAGTGTAGATCGGCAGCAGCGCCCGCCAGTCGGACTGTGCATGGACGCGGCGGCTGACCAAGCCTGCCGCGATCAGCGTCAAAAAAGCGCGCCGCCCGATGAGGCTGATAGTTCTTAGCTCCCGATGAAAGCGGCGATGAGGTCTCTTGTGTTACCGAAGCGGCGCCTTCAGCGCTCCGGCTCGCCGACGACTTCGATTTCGCGTTCGTCGCCGTTGTAGCCCAGCTTATCTAGCGCTTCTAGTGCGGCTTCGCGCATTTTGTCGTTGTGCGATTCCATCGCCCGCAGCAGCGGCTCGATGGCACGCGGGTCGCCCAGCTTGCCGAGCGACTGCGCGGCGTAGAGCGGCGTCTGATACCCCGGCGCATCCAGCGCCCGGATCAGCGGCTCGACCGCGCGCGCGTCCCCTAATTTCCCCAGCATCAAGGCGGCGCGCCCCCGCACAATCAGGTCTTCGTGATTGTTAGTCACGATCATCATCAGCGTGCGGACGGCTTGGTCGCCGCCCAACATGCCGAGCTTCATCACAGCAGTTCGGCGCTTTTCCTTGTTCACGTCGCGCAGCTCGGAAAGAACCTGCCTCACGACAATGGGGTCAGGGTCGGTCATGTTATAAGCTCCTTCACCGACTCTCGTTTGGTGACAATGAGTTTGTGATCGTGTATCCGGGAGACGGTGTCCGCCAGCGGGACGATCTCCGGGCTGTGCGTCGCCATAACCAGCGTGCGCCCCACCTCCCGTGTTAATTCTAGCAGAAGGGCAAGCACTTGTTTACCTGTCTCTTCGTCTAGATTTCCGGTGGGTTCGTCGGCGAGTACCAGCGCAGGCTCGCCAACCAGCGCGCGGGCAATGGCGACTCGCTGCTGTTCGCCGCCGCTCAATTGATCGGGGAAGTCGTCGGCGCGGCTGCCCAAGCCAACCGCGTCCAGCAGGTCACGCGCGCGCGCTTCGTTGCCCGATTCTCCGCTGAGTTCCAGCGGCAGGGTGATGTTTTCCAGTACGGTCAAAGTGGGAATGAGGTTAAAAAATTGGAAGATGATGCCGATGTGATCGCGGCGGAACAGGGTCAAGCGGCGCTCGTCCAGCCGGGCGATGTCGATCCCGTCGATGACCAGACTGCCTGCGTCCGCCCGGTCGATGCCGCTCAGCAGATTGAGCAGCGTGCTTTTGCCACTGCCGCTCTTGCCTAGCAGCACGAAGAATTCGCCCTCGCGGATGTCCAGATCAACGTCCACCAGCACCGCGCGCTTACGCTCTCCCTCCGCATATTCCTTGCGGAGTTCGCGCAACTGAACGATCATTCGCTCGTGCAAACCGTTGACTGACATTTTCTTTCGTTTCAGATGCCGATTGTGCGCGCCTTCACATCATTCTAGCGAGACCGCATGAGCCTCGCATGATAGCCCGTAACCGATTTCACCACTATAGATAATAAACCGATGAAAGCGGTGTTGAGGTTCTCTGAATATTACGGAAAATTTCGTGTTCTTTGATCTATAGCAGAAACTCGCGTTTTGCGCTAGGGATCAGAGTCGGTTTTCCGCTTTGAACGATGCTGTTATTTTAGTCGCAGATCGGGATTTGAGAAGGTTACATGAGTTCATCTTCGTGGGTGACGGGGATCACGTATAAACAAAAACGCCGGAGGCGCAGCAGCGCTTCCGGCGTTTTTAAGCACGATGGCGATTAGATGGCGTGAGCGCGGCGGACATCGGCAGTTTCCTGTTCCTGATGGGGGCGCTCCGTCCGCGCGTGGAACAACTGCTTCACGCGATAGATCAGACCGTCTTCGTATTCGAAGGGCACAGGTTCGCTGTAGTCGTAGACGATGCGGTTACGGTTGTAGTTGCGCAGCGCCTCGCGGACGCGATCCTCATGCAAGAGCTGAACAGTGTATGGTGAGTTGTACATGGTGTTTCACCTCATTTCTATCCACATGTCATTAAACCAGAAAGCGCCCCCGTATCCATCCAACCGCTGGACAGACTTCTGCCTGTGCAGGTGGCTAGTCAATACCTGTCCTTCTGGACAGGTATTTTTGAACTCTTGTGAACCTTTAAGATATTCTAGGAAACTTTTATGCACTCAGTCGTAATGCCGTGATCTACGATCCGGCATAGCGGTAGACGGTGGTTTCGGCACTCTGAAAATCGGGGCGGAAATCGTCGTTGATGATGCGGAGCATCTCCGGCGTCCAGCGCTCGCTGGGCAGACCGGGATTGCGATAAGGGCGGTAGATCAGGATGACCGGGTAATCGCCCCGCGCGAGCGCGTCGAGGAACGGCTGTTGATCCCACAGCCCGGCTTCGGCAAGCTGGGTCATCTCGAAGGGCTGCATCAGGATGGGCTTGCCGTTCAGCACCAGCAGCCCCATGTATTCGTCAACCAGCACGGGCGCATCGGTATCGCGGATCACTTCCGCCAACCGATCCAGATCGCTCTGTGTATTGATCCGCTCGCGCAAAATGGGATCGTAATCGCTGCTTGAGAGCGCGGTCGCCATGATCACCGCCGCCGCCAACGCGACCAACACCCCTGCCCTCAGCGGGAACCAGCGCCGCAGCAGCGCGATCAAGCCGCCCGCCGCGAAGCAGAAGGCGGTAGACAGCTCGAACAGGTAGTTCACATCCGAGCCGACCTTGCTGATGGTCAGCGCGACGACCATCGCGCCGAGGCTGTAGGGGGCGATCAGTGCCCACGCCGGACGCCCGAACCGCGCGCCGATGATCAGGTAAATCACGGCAATGGCGATGAAAATCGGGAAGTTCTGCGCCAGTTCGGCGGCGTAATGCTGGATCAAGCCGGGATTGAGCGCGTTGACGTTGGCGGTGATGATGTGGAAGAAAATCCCGCCGCGCGTGGCGACCAGCAGCACCGCGAAGATGGCAAGCACGGCGACGCCGAACATCACCGCGAACAGCAGCGCGCGGAAGCGCTCGCCCCGCACCCAAACATAGGCGAAGGCTGCCAGCGGCGCGGCGAGTAAATAGGTCTGGCGGGTGTAAGCGGCGGCGGTCAGCAGCAGCACCGCCAGCATCAAGCCCCAGCGCCGCCAATACCCGCGCGCGATCACCCACAGCCCGGCGAGGCTCAGCGCCAGCGCGAGGCAGTCGATGCGCGCCAGCAGCGCCCAGTAGTTGACGTAGGGGAGGGTCAGCAGGGTCAGCCCAGCCGCCAGCGCCGCGATCCAGTCCCGCGTGATCGCCTGAACGGTCAAGCCGAGGAACAGCGCCGCCGCCAGCGCCGCGATCAGCGAGATCAGCCGCCCGTACCAGAGCGCCGCGCCGAAGCGATCCACGAACGGCACCTGCGCCAGCAAATACAGCGGCGGGTAGTTGGTGATGGTGTACGGCGGTGCAGTGAGGTCGGCGTTGTAGATGTCGCCGCCGCGCGCCAGCCGCACCGCTTGATCCAGCAGCGGTCCCTCGCCGTAGTTGAGGGTATACGGATCGTTCAGCGCCAGCGGCACGTAGCGCGCGAACTGGATCAACGCCTGCGCCTGCGCGTAGAGCAGAACCAGCAGCGCCGCGCCCACGATCAGCCAGCCGATCAGCTTGCGAAAGGTCAGCTTGGGCGTTCGTGCCTGCGGCAGAGGAAAGATTTCAGCCATAGGGCATAGTTTACCCAAACTGCGCTAAAATTCCGCGCATAGGAGGCAGTCATGGACACCTGTCGGTTTCAAATTGGCTCGATCAACGCGCTGGCGATCTGCGATGGTCGCAAGCCGCTGACGCAGGCGCTGATCGAGCGCATCTTTGTGCAGGACCCGGCGCGGATGCTGGCGGAGTGGCGGTCAGGTCAGGCGTTCTGCCGGAACATCCTCTATCTGGAAACCGACGGCAGGCGCGTGCTGATCGACGGCGGCGAGGGTCACAACGACACCGCTCAGCCGGGGCAGTTGGTGACGCTGCTGCGCGCCGAAGCCATCGATCCGGCGTCGATCAGCACCGTGATCCTCACGCATTTTCACATCGACCATTTCGGCGGCTTGCTGGATTTGGTGGGCAAGCCCAATTTCCCCAACGCGCGGGTTGTCACAAGCCGGGCGGAATATGATTACTGGATGCAGGGGGAGGGGCTTGCCAAGCTCCAGCCCGAACGCGCCGATCTGCTGCGGCGGACGCTGGCAGCTTATCCCGTAGACTTCGCAGCCGCCGCTGACCTGATCGAGCCGGGCGTCCGGCTGATCGCCGCGCCGGGACATACGCCGGGACACGTCGCCGCTGATGGTGGAGTCGCAGGGCGAGCGGCTGCTGCACATGGTCGATACCGCGCACGTCGAGCCGCAGCTTCGCGCGCCGGACTGCGTGCCGCGCTTCGACGGTCAGCCGGAGATCGCTGCCGCGACCCGCGAAGCCCTGTTTCAACGCGCCGAGGACGAGCGGCTGCTGGTCATGGCGTATCACTTCACGTTTCCGGGCTTGGGCTTCGTTCAGCGGGACACGGACGGTCAGCGCAGGTGGAGAGCTTATCACGGTCGAGAAGAATGAGGTCTACCACTCGGCGAACCCCTTGCGTTGAAGCCTTCGCTGGAAATGTCCGATACGAAAGCTGCGCAGGGCACGGCGTGCCGTGCCCCTACAACACCTGCCACGAAGGTATTATCATATAATAGCGTTTCTTGGTGCGCTTGGCGTTTTGGCGATCCATCGGAAGGTGGTGGGACACGTGGGCGAACACATCAACCTGAACGAAGCAATCGCGCGGCGGATCGCGCTGCACGCGCGGGGCAGAGACGCTGGTTTTCACCAACGGGCATTTCGACCTGCTGCACGTCGGGCATCTGGATTATCTGGAGCAGGCGCGGTCGCTCGGCGATGCGCTGTACGTCGGCGTCAACGGGGACGCCAGCACGCGGCGGCTGAAAGGCGAAGGTCGCCCGCTGGTTCCGGCGCTGGAGCGGGCGCGGCTGCTGGCGGCGCTGGCTCCGGTCAGCGCCGTGATCGTGTTCGAGGAGGACACCGCCGACGCCATCCTCACCGCGTTACAGCCGAACCTTTACGTCAAAGGGGGAGATTACCGCGACAAGCCGCTGCCGGAGCGCGACACCGTGCGCGCCATCGGCGGGAAAATCGTGCTGATCGACACCCTGCCGGGGCACAGCACCTCGGCGCTGATCGCGCGGATCAAGGCACTCCCTTGAACAAGCCGCCGTAGACCAGCGCGCTGAAGCCGATACCAAGCGCCACCGCCAGCGCGCCGATGAAGATTCCATGCGCAATCGCCCGGACGAGGCTGCGCACCGGGTGAGTTGGCTCATCCAGCGGCGGCATGATCGCGGCTTCGGCGTCTTCCTCCGCGACTTCTTTCAATTCGAGCGTGTGCTTGATGCCGCGAAGCTGGCGGCGGGCTTCGGGATTGAGCGGGTTGATGGCGATGATATTTTCGAGGCACACCTCGCGGTCGTCGTCGCTGTCCAGCACCTCCAGCAGCGAAACCCAGACCCGCTCGTCGTAGGGATTCGCTACCGCAGCCGCCCGCCAGATTTCGTGTGCGGTCACGCGGTCGCCGCTTTCGAGCGCCTCTCTGCCTGCCGCAAGCAAATCCTCAAGGGTCGCGTCGTGCCGAGTTTGTTCTCCATCCATCAGCCGAGCCAGCCCCCACCAGTGAATCGACAGCAGCAAATCGACTACGACTGCCACCAATCACCGGGGTATTCATTATCAGGAGTGTCGGTCAACTGCCATAATTTCTGCGCAGTTTGATCGTAGACATATATATCATACGCGCCGTTCGGGTTGCTGGCAAAGGCGATAAACCTGCCATCGGGACTCAGCACCGGGTTGATGTCGTCCGCCGGGTCGCCGTAGAGAAGCTGGGGCGATCCGCTGCCGTTGGCGTTGCGCAGATAAATGTCGCTGTTGCCGAGCGCGTTGGAGGGCGCTGCCGCGTAAATGATCTGCGATCCATCCTTCGTGTAGAACGGCGATGACTCGACATACGATCCGCCGTCGTTGGTGACGGCAATCTTCGACTTGGTGGTCACGTCAATGCTGACCAGATCGATCACCGGATTGGCGGCATTCGGGTCGGAGCGCACGGCGATCACGGTCTTGCCGTCCGGCGCGAGGATCGGATCGGTGTAGATGGTGTCGTCGTCGGTGAGCTGGGTGACCGGGTTCGCGCCCTGCGGCGGGTTGAGGTCGAGCAGGAACACCTGCGTGGTCTGGCGGGTCTGGGTGCGGGCGACGAACACCACGTACTGGCGGAAGGGACCGCCGTAGCGCGGACTTTCCGGCGCGAAGATGTTCTGCCCTTTCCAGCGATCCGGCAGCGATTCGATCTGCGTGCCGTTGAGGTTGACCGCTTGCAGCGAGGTGCTGAACAGCAGTTGATCGTAGACGGTGTATACGACCCGCTGCCCATCCTGACTGAACGAGATGTCCGCGCCCATCGAGTCGCCGATTTGATTGAGGGCTAAGCCGCCGGACGAAAAGTCGAAGTAGGCGAGCGGCAGATAGCCGGTGTTGAGCATATCATCGCCGCCCCAGATCGCCAGCCGTCCGCTCAAGCCTTCGGGCAGGATCAGCGGCGCGTGAGTCGCCGGGACGGTCGGCGAGGGGGTGGGCGTCCACGTCGGCGGAAGGGTCGGAATCAGAGGCGTGGGGACGGTGGGCGTGACCAACGCTGCTTGACTCGCCTGAAGCGCGGCGGCGGCGTTGGTCGCCTGCTCAGCCACGGCGGTCGCGGTGCTGGCGTTGCCAGTGGCTACCTGAGCGATGGCGGCGGCGGTCGCGCGCTCGTCATTCTGGCGATTGGTATTGCCGACGATCACCACCAGCGCGACGATCAGGATCAGGATCACCGCCACGCCGCCCAAGCCGATGATCACCGTCATCTGGCGGCGGGTGACTCCGGCGACCACTTCCTCCTGCGCGGCGGCGGACTTGTTCTCCTGCGCCTTCGCCTGAAGCGCATCCAGCGCGCGCTTGGCACGCTCGTTGTTGGGGTTGATGTGCAGCACGTTCCCCAAACAGATGCGCCGCTCCTCGTCCGACTCGACCACCGACGCCAGCCAGAACCAGCCTTTTTCGTTGTTCTCGTCAAGCTCGACCACCTGCTCGAATAACGCACGTGCCTCGCTCTTTTTGCCTTCGCGGGCGGCTTCAATGCCTCTTCGCAGCAGCTCTGCGATGTCTGGTGTGCTCAAAACGCCTACCTCATCGGGTAACGAAACTCAAGGACTGGGGATCACGACCGGAAACAGTGATCGGTTGAAGGTTGCCTTGCAGATCGCTGGCGTACCAGCGGAACGAGTCGCCGCCACGATTGGAGGCGAAGAAAATCCAGCGGGAGTCCGGCGACCAGACCGGCGTGCGATCCTCCGCGCCGCTGTCGTCCTGAGTTCAGCAGCACGGGACCCTGCCCGTTGGCGTCCATCACGTAGATGTCGCCGTCGCCCTGCTGATCGCTGACGTAGGCGATGTGCGCACCGTCCGGCGACCACGCGGGCGAGTAGCAGTTGGGAACTTCGGTCAGGCGGGTGATGTCGCCGCCGTTGGTGTTCATCACGTAAATTTCGGTGAAGCCGGGGCTGTCCACGTCCGAGGCGTACACGATCTGCTTGCCGTCCGGCGAGAAGGAGGGATCAAAGTCGCGGGCGGTGTTGTCCGTGAGCTGGCGGGGACTGCTGCCGTCAGGGTTGATGATCAGGATTTCCTGATCGCCGTCCACATCGGCGCTGAAGACGATGCTGTTCCCGTCCGGCGACCAGCTTGGATGCGACGCCGCGCCTTCCAGCGTGGTGATCGGCTGCGCGTCCTGAGGCGACGCCAGCGATCCCACGAACACCTGCGCGATCTCGTTGCCACTGTCGTCGGCGATCGGGCGCACGAAGGCGATCCGCTGCCCGGTCGGGTCGAAGGCGAGGTCGTCGAAGCCGCCAGTGTCGCCCGCGTCCAACTTCTGCTCGCCGGTGCCATCGGCTTTGCCCTGATAGAGGCTGGGCGCGGCTGCACCCGGATCGATGTCGCTGTAGATCATGGTGAAGCGGTTGAGCGGCAGCGGGGTGGCGCTGGGCTGCGGCGTCTCGGTGGGCGTGTTGGTGAAGGTGGGTGTGAAGCTCGGCGGGAGCTGCGTCACCAGACTGCGATCCAGCGTGACCACGATGCCGGGCAGCATGGTCGAGGTGGGGAGCTGGCGTTCCTGCGTCGGCGTGTTGGTGGGATTCAGAATGGCGGCGAAGGTCAACTGCGCGTCGAAGGCGCGGGTTGGGCTGGGCTGCGGTTGAAGCGCCGCCACGCCCGCCCCGACGATCAAGGCGATCACGATGATGGCGACCACCGCCGCCGCGATCAGGTACAGATTGCTGTTGTCCCTGCCCCCCACCCGGCGCATGTAATCGTCGGGCGAGTTGCTGCTCGCGCCGCGCGGTTCCGGCTCGTTGATGCCGAGACGCCGCAGCGCCTCGCGGGCGCGGGCGTTTTTGGGGTTGACCTTCAGCGCCTGCTCCAGATAGTAGCGGCGCTCGTTGATGGTATCGACCACCGACGCCATCCACATCAGCGCCAGTTCGTTATTGCCGTCTGCGCTCAAAACCTGCTGGAGCAGCCGCCGCGCCGTGAGCTTATCGCCGCGCTTCGCCGCATCAATGCCTTCTCGGAGTTGTGATTGTTCGGACACGGAATTTCTCCAGTCTGGCGGCTACACGGGTCGAGAGACAAGCGCCAGCACAATGACGATGCTCAAAACGATTAGGACCCCCGCCAGCACGCCGAAGGTGAGCAGGGTACGATTATCTCTGGCGCTGCGTTTGTACGCCATTTTGCTCAGGGCGTCTCTGGCAGGTTCGTTGTTCGGGTTGACGTTCAGCACGCGCTGAAGCCACTCGCGCCGTTCAGTTTTGGAGTCCGCGAGCTTCGCCAGCCACATCATGGCACGCTCGTTATTGATGTCCTGCTTCAGCACCTGCTCGAACATCAGGCGCGCGGGCTTCTTATTGCCCGCTCTGGCAGCTTGAATCGCCAGATGCAGCAGTTCTTCGCGGTTGGGCGACTGTGTGTCCTCGTCGGAAAAATCGAATGATGTCATGCCCCCACCTCATATTTCGGAGTTTCGTAATTGTAATATATCACGTTGTTGGCTGTACGACCCTTTTGTCCTATCCATGCAGCAGGACGAACACCAGATAGGCAAAGGTGGTCACCAACAGCAGCGAGTCGATGCGATCCAGAATGCCGCCGTGACCGGGTAGCAAATCCAGCCCGGCGATGTGCGAGTCCTTCACGTCGAAAAAGCGCTTGAGCGCCGATTTGCCCAGATCGCCCAAAATCGCCACCAGCGGGGCGAACGCCACGAAGATCAGCGTGGTGACTGAGAGGCTCTGCGCCAGCACCAGCACCAGCAGCGCCGGGATGATCCCGCCGATCACGCCGACCAGCGCGCCTTCCTGCGTCTTTTTCGGCGACAGGCGCGGCGCGAGCGGCGTTTTTCCCCACAGCCTGCCGCCCAAGTAAGCGAAGCTGTCGGTACCCCAAGTCGCGCACAGGATGACCAGCATCCACATCACGCCGTTGGGCAGCGCGCGCATCCTGATCAGAAAGCCAGTCGGAAAGCCCACGTAAAACACACCCACCAGCGTCATGCCCACTTGAAACAGACAGCGGCGCAGTTCGGTGTAGTGACGGGACAGCTCCAGCAGGAAGGTGATCGCCGCGCCGATCCCAAGCGCGGCGACCAAGAGCAGCGGCTCCCCGAAATAGAATGCCAGCACCACCGCGATCAGCATGGGCACGCCGATCACGGCGCTGCCCTGGGAGGCGCGGTTGCGCGCCAGCATGTAAAACTCCAGAATCCCGACCACCGCGAACGCCAGCACCAGCAGCGTGAACGCCGCGCCGCCGATCAGCATCACGATCACCACCACCGGGGCAACCACCGCTGCGGTGATTAAACGCTGTGCCATGTTCGATAGGGGTAGTTTGGCAATGTCCGCCATACGCACTCTCGTCCGCGATTCGTTAGATTTTAGCAAAGAATCGCCAACGTGACAGCGGGGACAAGGTCAGGGCAAGTGCTGCCCTGACCAGAACCTCTCTCGGTATTGCGAAAACTAGATGCGCGCGTCTCTGCCGCCCGACGGCATCACCTTGCGGTAGAAGGTCTGGAAATTGTTGTTGCTGGTCCAGAGCATGAAGGTGTACAGCTTGTGCAGCGCGACCACGCGCCCCACCACCTCGGTGAGGATCAGGTCGTCGTCGAGCGCCGGGTCTTCCGGCTCGTACCACACGCCCACTCGCAGCCAATCCTGACCATCGGCGAAGGTGCTCATCCATTCGTCGAGGATGTTGCCGCGCAGTAGCTGGCGGGTGGTCAGATGCATGTCGCTGAGGTGAACGCCGTCGAAAAAGCCGAAGCGATAATCGCCCTCGATGTGCTGAATGATATTGCGCAGGGTTTCGCGGTGTCGCGCCACCGTCAGCTTGCCGATCAGGTTGCGCTGATCCCACCACGAGAGCGGGGACATGATCAACTCAATGGCGAAGTCTTCCGGGGTGATGCGCAGCTCGATGACCGGGTGGCGGTGAACGTCGCCGGTGCTGTCTGCGCCATCGCGCCCCATCAGCCGCTCGACCAGAACTCCCTGTTCCATCGAGCGGACGTAGGGCAGCGCCAGACCGAGGATGTCGCCGCTGCACGCCGCCGAGCGAGTTGAGATCAGCGAAGCCTTGTTCCAGTGTGGATGCAGATCGTAATTGTGATCGCGCATCCGACGGTACAGGGTGCGGTGCAGTTCGTAAAGTTTGTCAAACACTGGCTGGGCGTCACGGGTGGGCAGCGATGTAAGGCTTTCATGATCGTGTCGCGTGAAGTAGGCTGTGCTCATCTTGACCCCCCGACAAAAGCGTAAAATCTTAATGTATACATGATCTCAATGATAAATTAACTTTTCATACGATGCCAGCGATTTGAGCTGATTTCACACAAGTTTCACGAAACCTAAAGCGTCAGGCGGATTAATCTTGAAACGCGAAGCTTAGAGTCCGGGCTTCTCAATTGTTAGCCAAGACATAATTTGTCTAATGATCGTTCGGCAATTTACCTGACATCCTTCCTGTTTAAATAGCGAAGCCCGCGCGCAGCGACTACAATCCGCTCCACCTACGTGAACAGTTCAGGAGCGAACCGTCATGGCAATTACGCCACAGGATGTATTTGAATATCACCGCCGGGGACGCCCCGGCAAAATCGAAGTGGTGCCCACCAAGCCGCTGCAAACTCAGCGCGATCTGTCGCTCGCTTACTCGCCGGGCGTCGCCGAAGCGGTGCTGGAAGTCGCCCGCCGACCGCTGGCTGCCTACGAACTCACCGCCAAGTCCAATCTGGTCGCCGTGATCTCCAACGGGACGGCGATCCTCGGCTTGGGCAACAAGGGTGCCCTCGCCGCCAAGCCGGTGATGGAAGGCAAAGGCGTGCTGTTCAAGCGCTTCGCCGACGTGGACGTGTTCGACATTGAGATCAACGCCAAGACCGTCGAGGAAATGGTGACGGTGATCCGCGCGCTGGCGCCCACCTTCGGCGGGATCAATCTGGAAGACATCAAAGCGCCGGAATGTTTCGAGGTCGAGCGGATTCTGAAGGCGGAACTCGACATCCCGGTGTTCCACGACGACCAGCACGGCACCGCGATCATCTCCGGCGCGGCGCTGCTGAACGCCGTCAAGATCACGGGCAAGCGGCTGCAAGACATGCACGTGGTGGTGTCGGGCGCGGGCGCGAGCGCGATTGCCTGCTCCGACTTCTACGTGAAGCTGGGCATCCGGCACGAGAACATCATCATGGTGGACACGACCGGCGTGATCTACGCGGGGCGTGAGGAAAACATGAATCCCTACAAGCTGCGCTAC
The DNA here is from genome assembly GCA_963814185.1 of uncultured Chloroflexia bacterium. GTDB lineage: Bacteria > Chloroflexota > Anaerolineae > Aggregatilineales > Phototrophicaceae > Flexifilum. Next base: position 645,923 of record CAWFCF010000012.1, read on the forward strand.
GCGGTCGAGACCGAGGCGCGCACGCTGACGGACGCGGTGCGCGGCAGCGACCTGTTCCTCGGCTTGTCGGGCGCGGGCGTGCTGAAGCCGGAAATGGTCGCTACGATGGCGAAAGACCCGATCATCTTCGCGCTGGCGAACCCCGACCCGGAAATCACGTGGGAGGACGCCTTCTCGGTGCGCAAGGACGTGATCATGGCAACCGGGCGCGCCGATTACCCGAATATGGTCAACAACGTGCTGGGCTTCCCGTTCATCTTCCGAGGCGCGCTGGACGTGTACGCCACCGGGATCAACGAGGAAATGAAGCTGGCGGCGGCGCAGGCGCTCGCCAATTTGACCATGGAGGACGTGCCGGACAGCGTGCTGAGCGCTTACGGGCTGTCCTCGCTGCGCTACGGGCGCGAATATTTGATCCCCAAGCCGCTTGATCCGCGCGTGCTGTTGTGGGTCGCCCCGGCGATTGCCAAAGCCGCGATGGAAAGCGGCGTCGCGCGGCGGCAGATCGACCTCGACACCTACCGCGAAGAACTGATCAGCCGTCAGGGGATCGGGCAGCAGACCCGCAGCCGGATCGTCAGCAAAGCCAAAGCCGGAGCGCAGAAGCGTGTGATCTACGCCGAAGGCGAGGAAAGCAAAATCATCCGCGCCGCCGCGCAGGTGAAGGACGAAAAGCTCGCCGAGCCGATCCTGATGGGGCGGCGCGACCAAATCGAGAAGGAAATCGCGGAGTTAGGGCTGCGTTTCCAGCCGCAGATCGTCGATCCCTACGAGGATGATCAGCGGGATCAATACGTCCCGGCGCTGCACACGCTGCGCCAGCGCAAGGGCGTCACCGAAGCCAAAGCCCGCGCGCTGCTGCGCGACCGCAATCTGCTCGGCTCGATGATGCTGGCGAACGGCAAAGCCGACGCCTTCATCAGCGGCTTGACCTACGAATACCCCGACGTGCTGCGCCCGGCGCTGCAAGTGTTCCACACCCGTCCCGGTGTGGCGCGCGCCAGCGGCGTCTACATCGTGATCGTGAAGAAGCAGGTCTACCTGTTCACCGACGCGACCGTGAACATCGACCCGGACGCCGCCACCCTGTGCGAGATCGCCATCAGCGCGGCGGACTTCGCCAAGACGCTGGACATCGACCCGAAGGTCGCCATGCTGTCGTTCTCGAACTTCGGCAGCACGCCGCATCCGCTTTCCGAGAAGGTGAGCAAGGCGGTTGATCTGGTGCGTGCGCGCCGACCGGACATCGCCATCGACGGCGAAATGCAGGCGGATTTGGCGGTGGTGGTCGATCTGATCGAGTCGCGCTACCCGTTCAGTCAGGTGAAAGACGCGAACGTGCTGGTCTTCCCCGATCTGGGCGCGGCGAACGTCGCCTACAAGCTGCTCTCGCGGCTGGGCGGCGCGGAGACCATTGGACCCATTTTGCTGGGGATCGGCGCGCCGGTTCACGTTTTGCAGGCGGGCGACGACGTGGAAGACATTGTCGCCATGACTGCCGTCGCCGTGATGGACGCGCAAAGTCGGGGCTAATCATTGCTGACGTGGCGACTGTGGCGGGCGCTGCGCAGCCCGGATGAAGACAATCCCCTGTTCGAGCGGGTGCAGGCACAGGGGATTGATCTTCCCGGCAAGCGGCTGCTGCGCCCGCTCGCGCCCGTCATGCGGGTGATCGGCGTGCTGCTCCCGGCGGTGGCGGTGGTGATCGCTCCGGCGGCGCTGCTGCTGGCGGCGAACCTGCTGGGCGCGCTGATCGCCTTCAACATCATGAGCACCATCAACCGCGAGCGCGAAGGCGGCACCTACGATCTGCTGGCGCTGACGCCCATCGGATTGGGCGCGGTCAACTGGCTGATCGCCGCCGCCTGCACCCAGCGGCTCAACGCCATCGAGCGGCTGGCGCAGTTCCGCACGCTGGCGCTGATCATGCTGATCCTGCTGATGTTCTACTTCTTCGAGGATGGCACGGTTACGCCCATCGTGATCCTGAGCCTGATCGTCGCGCTCAATTTCGACGCTATTCAATCGCTGATCACGGGCTGCCTGTGCGGGATGCTGGCGCAGGAATTCTCCGAACAGGGCGCGCCTTTCGCGGCGCTGGCGATCTTCAGCTTCGTGCAGGTGGTGGCGGTCTATCTCCCGGTTTGCGCAACTGCTATTCTGCTCTACGACCGGATCGGGCGTTCGCCGCTCGATCCGCAGATCGCCGACCCGCTGATCGCGCTGCTGGCGCTGGCGCTGCTGTTTCTGCTGCGCGAAGCGATCATTCAAGCCATGTGGCGCGCGCTGGAACGCAAGCTACTGTAGCCCGGCTTGCAGCGCCGCCTCTGCCGCCGACACGTCGTACTGATCCGGCACCAGTTCCAGCACTTCGAGGCACAGCCGCAGACAGCAGTCCACCCGCCGCTCCAGCGATTGGTCGCTCAGCGCCGCGTCGATGCGCGGGATCAGGTCGTCGGGCGCGAAGCTCTGCGCGACCCTGAGCGTCCACTTCGGACTCGGCTCCCAGCGCCGATGGGCGGCGTACAGCACCCGCAGCGCCATGTCCAAGTCGGCGAGTAGTTGCTCAGTCAGTGCCAGCCGCTCGCCGTGACGCGCCAGCCGCCGCATCGCCGCCGCGTGACCGGGCTGCGACCAGCGCTCGACTGCCGCCGCGATCAGCTTTTGCTGCACCACATCCGGATACGGCGTTGAGCAGCGCCTGCCAGACCGCGATCTGCCCGCCCGTGCGCAGCGGGATCGCGCTGACGATGATCTCCGCGAAAGTCAAGGTCTTGCGCTCGATCACGGTGCCGGAGCGCACGAAATCGATCCGCTCGCGCACAGCCGTGAAGGTCTGCCAGCCGATTTCGGCGGGAATCCCCTTGTACAGAAAGTGAATCCAGTAGGAGCTGTCCGAGCGCGGGTTTTCTTCGACTGTCACGGCGTCCGCGTCGACGGCTTGCAGCCAGCCGACCCGCTCGACGCCCGGCGGAATCGCCTCTGACCACAGGTTCAGTTCCAGATCGGACTGGTCGTCCGAGAAGCCGTGCGCGGTCGATCCGGTCAGCGCAATTTCGTCCGCGAGCGCCACCGGGCAGCTTTCCGCCAGCTCAAGCGCCAGCTCTGCGCGAAGGCGACTGGCAGCGGTCGCGCCGTCAGGAAGAAGTATGGGCATCAGTCCCCCAAAGCTGATTCAGGCTGGCGATTATACTCTTGCAGGATGCAGAGTCTTGTAGGGGCACGGCGTGCCGTGCCTCTAGCTCATTCGTAGCGCAGCACGTTGGCGACCCGCTCACGGATGGCGACCCGCGCGCTGAGGAAAGTCGCCGCCCACGCGATCAGCACCGAGGCGATCACCAGCGCCACCGCGACGGTACTCGCCTGCGCCGGGATCGGGATGGGCGTGCCGGTGCCCACGTCAGTCATGACCGAGACGCCGATCGCGCTCACCCCCAGCCCGATCAAGCCGCCCAGCAGCCCGATAATGGTGTTCTCCAGCAGCATGATCCACAGCACGCGCCGCCCCTTGAGTCCGACCGCTTTCAGCACGCCGATCTGCCGCCGCCGTTCCAGCGTTTGCAGCGAGACCGTGTTCGCCATCGCCACCGCCGCCGCCAGCAGGGAGAGCAGTCCGACCACGGTCGGGATGGCGGCGAACTCGTCGATCAGCCGCTTGAGCAGGCTGTCGATGAAGCTGATGTCCAGCGCGAACACCAGCGGGCTTTCGGTGAGCTTGAGCAGCACGTCGTTCAGGTGCGCCGGATCGACCAGCAGGACGTTGAACTGGATGTTCGGGTTACCGTGCGTCGAATCAGGCGGGATGAACAGCTTGCCGAAGCTGACCAGCCCGGTGCTCTGGATGATGCCGACCACCGTGAAGGTCTGGCGTCCGCTAGACGTTTGCAGCGTCAGGGTCGAACCGAGGTTCACGCCTTCCCCCTTCGCCCAGTCGTCCGCAACCACCATCACCAGCTTGCCCCGGTCGTCGGGCAGCAGGTCGCGCCCCTCAACCACCGCCGCCTGAATCGCGTTGGGGTTGGTGCTGTCGCGCACCAGCAAGCTCACGTCGAAGGGAGCGCGGTGCGACTTCGCCCACCGGAAGCTCGTCGTTGCCAGATACCAGCGGCAACTGACCGTTGACCTGCGTGAGTTGGGTATTGTACAGGGAAATTCGAGTGTTGTTCTGGATGCCCTGCATCCCCTGAAGCTCTTGATTCAGCATATTCTGCGCCAACGTGGGCGAAAGCAGCCCCAGCGCCGGGAACACCAGTACGTTGCCGCCGAAATTCTGGGTGAGCTGAAACTGCAAAATCTCGCGCGTGCCTTCGCCCACAAAGGTGATGCTGCTCAACGCGAACATGCCCGCGCTCAGCGCCAGCAGCGTGGTGGCGGTGCGGATGCGCCGCGAAGTCAGATTCCGCAGCGCCAGCCGCAGATCGACGCTGCCGAACGAGGGGAAATGACTCAACAGCCAGACCAGCACCCACAGGATCGCCACCAGAATCCCCAGAATGACCAGCGTCAGCGCCACGCCGACGATGCCCACGATGATTCCATTGACGGTGACGCCGCGTCCGAGCGTCAGATCGCCCAGAATCTTCCCGGCGATCCCGCCGATCACGACCACCACCAGCAAAATCGCCACCAGCGAATGCAGCACGCCCACGCCCGGCAGATGGGTCTCGTTGGGGCGCAGGATGATCGCCGGGCGGATGCGGTTGGCGGTCAGCACCGGCAGGATGCCGAAGACCAGCGTCACCACTACGCCGAGCGCGACGCCGTAGAGCAGCGCCTCCGGGTATATGCGCCACGGGAGCGCCTGCTGCAAGAACGCCGCCCCGTACTGGTTGACGCCGATGCTCAAAATCACGCCCAGCACGCAGCCGACGAGGCTGCCGATCACGCCCAGCAGAAAGGCTTCGGCGAGGAACATCGCCGACACCTGCCGCCCTTTCAGCCCAAAGGTCTTGAGCGCCGCGATCTCCTCGGTGCGCCGTCCGACCATCACCAGCATGGTATTGATGATGCCCACCCCACCGATCAAGAGCGCGCCCAGCCCCATCACCACGATAAAGCGACCCAGAATGTCGGAGATGCGGGTATTCGCCGCCAGCATATCCGGGACGGTGCTGTAGCTGCCGGGAATGATCCCGTGCAGTTGGTTCGCCGCCGCCGTGATGTCGGTGCCGGGCGGCAGGGTGAGGCTGATCGTGTTCGGCTGCGTGGAAATCTGTAACTTCTCCGCCTGCGCCTCGTCCAGATAAGCGAACCCGAAGAACGCCGCGAACGGGTTGGTGATGCTGGCTTCTTCCGACGCGCTGACGATCCCGCGAACGGTGTAGAGGTCGGTGGTATTGCTGACCCGCACCGTGTCGCCCACCTTGATCCCCTGCGACTGGGCGAGGTTGTCGCTGATCACCACGTCGTCGCCGCCCGTGAACAGGTCACTCAGCGGGACGCCCGCCGGGTCGAGCGCGCGAATGTTCCCGGTTGGCGGAAAGGTCCCCGGGTTGATTAGCAGGGCGTTGATGAACTGAGGTCGCCCGGCGCTGTTGAAGTTCAGGGCGGTGACTTGAAGGCTGCCGGTGCGGTAGTAGTAGGCGACCTGCGCGTCGTGATCCTGCGCCCACTGGTTCATGCGGTCGATCATCGACTGCGAGAAGGTATCGCTGCTGGGGCTGCGGCTGCCGCCCGTGAACGCCGGAAACAGCAGCGACCCGGTGCTGGTGCGGGTGATGGTGATGTCGCCGTGATTGTTGTCGCGCACGTTCTCGGTCAGCAAATCGCCAATGGCGAGACCGAGACTGCGCAGCGCGACTACTGTCGCCACGCCTACCGCGATGCAGAACACGGCGAAGGTTGACCAGCGCGTGCCCCGCCGCAGATTGCGCGCCGCATAGCTCAGGTAAAACACAAGTCGCTGCATAATGGTTTCCTTGATGCCCTGAACTCACTGACTTCTATACGCAATTACTGCCGCGCACGTTTTACCCATGTAGATGCGCGGATTGCCGCGTGCCGATGTATAATGTTGTATCCGCCTTGAGCGATAGGATTTTAGCGCAATGACCGTCAATCACAGGGATCAAGCCCCCTGTTTTGAGGAAATCACGCAAATACGCGAGCTTACCGCGCGCGTTGCCGGCGGTCTGCATCGCCAGCAGTCACTGCTCAAAGTCCGCAGTCAAACTCTGCCGACCGAGGCGCTCGACCAGATCGCGCTGATTGACGAGGAACTGACCACGCTCGACAAGTACCTGCGCAGCGACGAAACCGAACTGGAACAGCTTCGCGCGCTGGCGGAAACTTCCGCGCTGATCAATTCATCGCTCGACCCGCACGCCATCCTCGCGCAGGCGATGGACGAAATCATCAACCTGACTGGGGCGGAGCGCGGCTACATCCTGCTCAAGAACCAAACCGAGGAACTGGAATTCCGCATCTGCCGCGAGCCGGAGGCGGAAGCCAACAACGGCGAGGACGTGAGCCGCACCGTCCTACACGAGGTGGTCAACAGCGGCAAGCCGCTGCTCACCGACAACGCCTCCAGCGATCCGCGCATGATCGGCAGCGAGACCGTCGCCAAGTTCACGCTGCGCTCGATCATGTGCGTACCCCTGAACTACAAAGATACCATCATCGGCGCGATTTACGTCGATAATCGCTTCCGCGAAGCCGTGTTCACCGAGCGCGAACTGGCGCTGCTGATCGCGTTCGCCAACCAGACCGCCATCGCGGTCGAAAACGCGACCCTGTTCGCCCGCGTGCAGACCGCGCTGCACGAGATCACGCGGGTGAAAGACCTGATGGAGAATGTGTTCGCCTCGATTGCCAGCGGCGTGATCACCAGCGGCTCGGAAGACCGGGTGATGACCTTCAACCGTGCCGCCTCGCAAATTCTGGCGACGCCGCCCGAAACCGCCATGAACCGCCCGCTGCACGATCTGCTGCCGCGCATCGCCGATTTCGACCTGCAAGTCCGCGCCGTCCGGGAGCAGAACCAGCCCTCGGTGTTCGAAGCGCATACGGTGATCCCGGAGCGGGGCAGCGCCGTCCTCAACCTGAAGCTCAGCCCGCTCAAGAACGCGGCGCAGGAGACGCAAGGGGTCGCGGTGGTGCTGGACGACCTGACTCAGCAGCGCGAGCGCGAAGAATCGCTGGAACTCATGACCCGCTATCTACCGCCCGGCATGGTCGATAATATCCAGCAGATCGCGGGGCTGGCGCTGGGCGGCGAGCGGCGCGAAATGACCTGCATGTTCGTCTACGTATGCCCTTACACCATCTTCGGCGACGACATTCGCCCGCAGCACCTGATGGAACTGCTCAACGTGTATCTGGAAGTGGCGACCGACGTGATCCACAAGGCGCGCGGCGTGATCGACAAGTACATGGGCAACGAGATCATGGTGCTGTTCAACAGCCAGTTGAACCCGGACGCCAATCATGGACAATGCGCGGTCGCAGCGGCGCTCGACCTGCGCGACGCCTTCATCGACCTGTACGCGCGGCTGGGCATCCATCCTGATCCGCACCTGTACCGCATCGGCATCCACACGGGCGTGGCGACGCTGGGCAACGTTGGGAGCACCAATCGCCGCAGCTTCACCGCCATCGGCGACACCATCAACCTGTCCAAGCGCCTGCAAGAGAACGCCACCGACGGGCAGATCATCATCAGCGAGGATACGCTCTGGCACATCATCCAGCAAAACCGGGAGGTCGAACAGGAAATCCGTTTCGAGGAACGCGACCCGATTCAGGTGAAGGGGCGCACCCAGCTTACCCGGATTTACGAGGTTTTCAGGGCAGCCCATGCCTGACGAAACATCCCGCATCAGCAAACAGCAGCGCTCACCCCAGTCCGCGCAGGAACAGCTTCGGCAGATCGCACAGGACGTTCACATCCTCGACGAACTGCTGGGCGAACAGCGCGCCGCGCTGCGTCCGCTGGCAATCGGTTTGCCGACCGGCGCGGTGGATACCGTCCGCCAGACGCAGCAGCACATCGACCGCCTCGCCGGGCAGTTGATGTCTCGGCAGATCGAGCTGCGCCAGCTTCGCGCGCTCGCCGAAACCACCGCGCTGATCAACTCGTCGCTGGATACCGACAGCGTGCTGAATCAAGTGATGGACACCGTGATCCAGCTTACCGGAGCGGAGCGCGGCTACATCATGCTGACCAACAAAGCGACGGGCGGGCTGGAATTTCGAATCGCGCGCGGCATCGACCGGGAGCAGCTTGCCCGCGACGAGTTCATCGTCAGCAACACCATCGTCAATCAGGTGTTCAACAGCGGCGAGCCGGTGCTGACCGATAACGCCAAGAGCGACCCGCGCTACCAGAGCCTCGAAAGCATCGTGGGCTATCAACTGCGCAGCATTTTGTGCGTCCCGCTGATCGTGCGGGGCGAGACCATCGGCGTGGTTTACTGCGATAACCGGGCGCTGGCGGCGCTGTTCAAGGATCACGAACTCAATTTGCTGAAAGCCTTCGCCAATCAAGCCGCCGTCGCCATCGAAAACGCCCGCTTGTTTGAATCGGTGCGGGCGCGGCTCGCCGAAATCACCGAAATGCGCGACCTGATGGACAACATCTTCACGTCCATCGTCAGCGGCTTGATCACGCTGGACGGCGAGAACGTGATCACCGCCTTCAACCGCGCCGCCGTCGAGATCACGGGCGTGGATCAAGGGCTGGCGATTGGCGCGGAACTTTACGAGGTGCTGCCCGGCTTGAACGGCGCGTTCGCGGACAAGCTCAACCGGGTGCATGAGGCGGGCGCTCAGGAAAGCTTCGAGGCAGAAGTGGTGCTGGACGACGGCGCCCGCCGCTTCTGGAACATCATCATGAGTCCGCTGCGCGACTCGGACGATCAAGGGGTGGCGCTGGTGCTGGACGACCTGACCCAGCAGCGCGAGCGCGAAATTCAGCTTGGGCACGTGCGGCGCTATCTGCCGCTGGCACTGGTCGAGAACATCCGCAGCGAAGACCTCGCCGCGCTGGGCGGTCAGGAGCGGGTGATCACGGTGCTGTTCGCGGATGTGCGCGGCTTCACCAGCTTCAGCGAGCAGTTGGAGCCGGAACACCTGATGGAGATCATCAACAAGTACATGAGCGTGTCCAGCGACGCGATCAACCTGTTCGAGGGCGTGGTCGATAAATACATGGGCGACGCCGTGACCGGGCTGTTCAACACGCCGCTCAACCCGCAGACCGATCACGCCATGCGCGCGGTGCGCGCCGCCATCAGCATGGTGTACGACGTGCTCGCGCTGCACGAAGTCCTGCCTGAAGATCAACGGCTGTTCTACGGCATCGGCATCCACACCGGGTCGGCGGTGCTGGGCAACGTGGGTAGTCAGGAGCGCCGCGAGTTCGCCGCCATCGGCGATGCGTTGGAATTGAGCAAGCTGCTGCAAGAGAACGCGCAGCGCGGCGAGATCATCGTCAGCGCCGCCACCTACAGCTACGTCCGCGACAGCTTCGAATTCGAGGCGCTGGAGCCGCACAAGACCAAAGACCGCACCGATTTCACCGTCATGTACAAGCTAATCGGGCGGAAGAAGCGCGGCACCGGATCGCTGGTGGGGTAGGAGATTTCCCAATGATCGACGCACCTTCCATTTCCGTCCCGATTCGGACGGACGAACACGGCACTATTCGGATCGCCAACACGCGCGTGACGCTGGATGTGGTGGTCGCGCGCTTCCAGCAAGGCATCACGCCGGAGCAGATTCATGAGGGCTTCCCCACGGTCAAGCTGGCGGACATTTACGCGGTGATCAGCTACTACCTGAACAATCAGGAGGAAATAGACGCCTACTTGCGCAAGCAGGAAGAAGAAGCCGATCAATATCTCCGGGAATTGGAGGCGGAACACCCGGAAATGTTCGTGCTTCAGAATAAGCTGCGCGAACGCCCTGCTCATCGAGAGAAATGAATGCGCTTCCTCGCCGATGAAAACTTCGACAACAACATTCTGCGCGGCGTCCTGAGCAAAAATCCAGATTTCGACTGTATCCGTGTACAGGATACTGAAGTTTATCAAGCCAAAGACCCTATTGTCTTGGCTTGGGCAGCCGAACAGGGACGTATACTACTTACACACGATGTAAAGACAATGTCTCATTACGCCGACGAACGGGTACAGTCAGGAATGTCAATGCCGGGCGTCTTTGAAATACGGCAGCAAGTGCCCCTTGCCCAAGCCATCAACGAGTTGCTGATTATCGACGGCGCGAGTAACGCCGCCGAATGGGAGAACCAAGTAACTTATCTGCCGCTGCGTTAAAGCGCTCGAATCGTTGGAGTGAGTCGGAGTGATCGATCATGCCCGGTTCCCAATTGTTCGACTCGGAATCCGTGTCCGCGAATCGGCACGGAGAACTGACCCAAGACCAGAAAAAAGCCTACGCGGGCGACATTTCCGCCGGGAGGGGCGGCTGCCTCTCGTTAGCGCTGGCGGGCGTGATTCTGGTGCTGGTGGTGTGGGAGTTCGGCAAGCAGCTTGAAGCACTGCAAGGGGCGGCGCAGATCATCGGCTACGGCGTCATACTGGCGGCACTGGTGATCCCGGCGCTGTTCGTGAACTTCCTCTACTCGATCCCGGCGCGTCACCGCGCCGCCAGCGCACACATCGAGCGCAAAAACGGCGAGGTCGTGTTTCAATACGGCAACTACGTCCCGCTGATCGACGGCAAGCGGATGCGCTCCATCTTCAACGACGAAGCCAATTTGCTGCCGGGCAGCTACACCTTCTACACCATCAAAGGCACCAACTGGGTGGCTTCTTCCGAGAAGTTGGCAGATCACGAGACCGCCAGCGCGCCGCCCTTCGAGCTGACTCCCGACCTGCTGAACCGCGTGCCCGCGCAGTTCCGGGACAAAGCCACCGAACTCTTTCAGATGTACACCGAGGCGAATCAGGATCAGAGCCGCTTCGACGTGAACGGGCTGCGCGCGGCGCTGGCTTCGACGCTGAACTTCGACCAGACCGCGCTGGACTTTAATCGTCAGGGCAAGCTCGCGCCTTCGCAAAAAGCCTTGCTGCGAAAAGCGGGTGGCTCGAACTTCCGCTATGCGCTGCTGTTCGTCGTCTTAGCGCTGGGTGGGATGGCGCTGCTGATCACGAACAAGAAGCCGCTCGATCCGGGTGGCGTCGCCGCCGTCGGGCTGTTCTTCGGCGGGATTAGCCTCTTCTTTCTCTACCAGTCAAGCCGAGAGAACGCGGACGTGCGCCGGGGCATCGTGGAAGTGAGCGAAGGTCCCGTTCACAAAGACTCGCAGACCTACAACGGCGGCCGAAGCAGCTACACCACCTACTATTACGTCGTCAACAATATGCGCCTCGAAGTCCCCCGGAGCGCCCATCACGCGCTGATCGAGCATCTCCCGTATCGGGTTTACTACCTGCCGGGATTGAAGCAAGTGGTCAGCGCCGAGCCGGTGATAAAGGAGTCTCATGAAACCGAACCAGCCGACAGCGCCTAATCGGAACCTGCATTCGGCGCGGACGTTCATCGACCGCCACTACGACACGCCGCTCACGCTGGAACGCATCAGCCGGGAAGCGGGCTTTTCGCCCTACCACTTCATCCGCCTGTTTCGCGCTACTTACAAGCGCACGCCGCACCAGTATTTGATGCAGCAGCGCATCGAGAAGGCGAAAGACCTGCTCCGCTCCAGCGACCTATCGATCTACGACATCTGCTACGCGGTCGGCTTCGAGAGCCTCGGATCGTTCAGCACGCTGTTCCGGCGCATCGCCGGGCTGTCGCCCAGCACCTATCGCAAATACGCCCGCAGCCACTCGAAATCCCAGCCGCCGTTCATCCCGCTGTGCTACCGCTACAAGCATGGGCTGGACTGAAAACTCCGCAATTTTCGAGAACTGACATTAGCACAAATATGCTATTCTTGGGGTGCAATTTGACCAATTGAGGAGGCAAGCGATGATCAAGCGCGTGACTCACGCCACCCTTTATGTGAAGGATCAGAACGAAACGCTCCGCTTTTACACCGAAATTCTGGGCTTTGAAGTCCGCGCCGATATGACTATGGGCGATTTCCGCTGGCTGACGGTCGGCTTGCCGGATCAACCGGATTTTGAATTCATCCTGTTCGCGCTGCGCCCGGATGGATTCTTCCTAAACGACGACGACGCGAAAACCTTGACCCGCCTGCTGGAAAGCGGCAAGCTCGGCAGCCCGCTGATGAAAACCGACGACATTCAGAAGACCTACGAGGAACTGAAGGCGAAAGGCGTCGAGTTCCTGCGCCCGCCCACCGAGCAGCTCTACGCCATCGAAGCCATCTTCAAGGACAACAACGGCAACACCTTCAGCCTGCATCAAGACAGGTAGGCTCGACCCACCGCCCGTTCGTCGTTACAATGCCCGGTATGTGACCGGGCATTTGTTTTGGAAACGGACGGACTCATGACGGTTTCACTGTGGCAGGCGGACGGTCAGCAGCCGGTACGCGAGGTGGACTTTCTGATCGTCGGCGCGGGGATCGTCGGCTGCGCGGCTGCCTACTTCGCGGCGCAAGCCGGGCGCGAGGTGGTGATCACCGAGATGCGCGACCTGGCGCTGGGCGCCAGCAGCCGCAACGCCGGGTTCATCATCACCGGGCTGGACACCTACTATCACACCGCCATCAAGCATTATGGACGCGATCGGGTGCGCGAGTTGTGGGCGCTCTCGCACCGGACTCACGATTACTGGATCGGCTTCGCCGAGCGCGGGAACGTGCCGCTGGATCGCTGCGGATCGATGCTGCTGGCGGAGTCTCCGGCGGAAGCCAAAGAGATCGAGCAGGCGGCGCGGCTGCTGATCGACGACGGGCACCCCGCCATCTTCCACGATCACGACCCGCTGGATCGCGGGTACTACGCAGCCATCGAGCAGCCGCTCAACTGCGCGGTGCAGCCCTATCAACTGGCGCAGGCGGCGCTGCGCGAAAGCGGCGCGGCATTGATCAGCAACAACGAGGTCTACGCCATCGAGCAGACCCGCCCCGACGTAGCGACGGTTCGCACCCGCCAGTATCGCTTTGAGGCGAAACACGTCCTGCTCTGCACCAACGCCTATTCGCCGCGCCTGCATCCCTATTTCGTGGGCAAGGTGATCCCCACGCGCGGGCAGGTGTTGGTGACTGCGCCGCTCAAGCAGCGGGTGCTGGATACCTGCGGCTACAGCGATTACGGCTACATGTACTACCGCACCACCTTCGATAACCGCCTGCTGATCGGCGGCGGGCGCAAGCTGTTCGCGGAGCAGGAACACGACACCACCGACGACCGCGTGACCAACTCGGTGCAGGCGTATCTGGAAGCCTACCTACACCAGCATTTCCCCGAAGTCGATGCGCCGGTTGATCGCCGCTGGGCGGGGATCATGGGCTTCACCCCGGATCGGCTGCCGCTGGTGGGCACGCTGCCGGGGATGCCGCGCGTCGGCTTCGCGGTAGGCTTCACCGGGCACGGGCTGGCGTTTGGCGCGGGCGTCGCCGAGCGCGCGGTCGATCACCTGCTCACGGGCGCCGATCCGGGCGCGATCCGGGCGTCACGGCTTCAGTAAACTAGCGCGGGCGGCGGCGAGTCGCTATGATTCGCGGCGTCTGAACTCAGCAAAGGGAGCGTCGCATGGATCACCATTACGAGGCGTGGAGCACCTATGCGCCGCGCGGTCTGCTGCTGATCGGCGCGGGCATGACCCTCGTCGGTCAGGCGACTGTCCTCAAGGCACGGCGCAAACCGGGCTGGCAGTGGTTTCTGCTGGGCGCGCTCGGTCTGGTCGTCGTGAACTCCGGCGTGGCGATGTTCGGCGAGTCGGTTAAGCACCGCACGCTCTACGAAAGCAAGCTCGGTTTATAGGCGCTCAACCTTAAGATTGCACAAATTTCTGCTCCATTCCAAAAATCGATCTATAATGGAATAGAAATGCAAAGTGAAGTAGAAAGGGATTAGAGCCTATATGGTTGTGCTTGACGAAGACCAACTGAATAGCTTTCCCTTGAACCCGGCAGCATTAAAGCCGGGCACAGACCTCGGATCGAGGTTTAGAACCATTATCATGAGAACGCAACAAAACACGCGCTGACACATAGTCAGCGCGTTTGCTTTTATGTATGCAATGTATAATTAACATGAATTCGACCGATATACGTTTAGTGAATGAAACAGCAATGGTCTCTCAGGAAAATAGATACACAGGCGCGCCCCTTCATCCTTTCAGCGCCATTCTGGTGATTGTCCTCGACTATTTATGGACACCAGAGGAAGTTGGGGCTGACATCACGATCGTGGGTTTGGTGGCGGAACCATTCCTGATCATGACTCTTGCCGTCGTCGCGTTTATCGGCGTTTTTCTCGTACAGAAGTTTGTCGCGCACGATTCTAGTGGCGCTTCCATTGCAAAAGCATTCGTCATGGCGGTCATCGCAGGCGTCCCATTTCCAGTAACGAGTACCGTCGCCGGAGGAGTTTTGCTCACGTGGGCAGGTGCTAGTTTTGTTGGCGGGAAAGTCAAACGACTGGGCAGTGGGTCTTAGTAAAAGTCGCCTGCCCTATCGCTTCGCGTACAACTGCATCGATCTGCCGTAGGCGGTGAACGGATACTCGGTGATCAGGTGATACTGGTCGGTGAACTGCGGCTGCTGCGCCAGACCCTCGCGCACGAAGCCCTCCATCGTCACCAGATAGTCTGGTTGGGTGTCGTAGATCAACTGCGGCGGGATGGCGTAGTTCTGGTCGGCGGCGATCAGCGCCGGATCGACCGGGTAGTAGCGGCTCAGTTCCGGCGTGACCAGCCCCACCGTGTCGATGATGGTGGCGCGGCTGAAGTAGCCAATCGTGCCGATGTCCGCCGAAGCCACCCGCGTCTGCGGCGTCACGCCCAGATCGTCGCGCAGATGCTCGCCCATCTGCTGATAGAGCAATTCCAGCGCGTCCCACGCCATTTTGGGCGCTGGGCGATCCAGCCCATGATCCGGGTGCAGCGTCCACGCATTCAATGACATGCCGATCCACAGCACGCCCAGCGCGCCCACGATCACGGGCGCGACCCGCAGCATCCGTCTCGGTCGGCTGAATAATGCCCACGCGCCGATCACGATGCCGAGCATCAACGCCGGGAGCGGCGGCGCGAGATACCAGCGGAACATCAGCGGGTTGAGGATCGAGAAGAAGGCGAAGTAGATCGCCGGGTAGATCAACAGGGGCAGCAGGCGCGGCAGCTTGCGCGCGGTGTAGATCAACGCGAACAGAGTCAGCGCCAGATAGAGGACGGCGGCGATCATGGTGCCGATGGAGCCAAAGGCGTCGAACTCGAAGAAGGGTGTCGAGTAGGTCTGGATCAGCCGCACCAGCGCTTCGCCCGGCGCGACCAGATATACGAAGCGCTTCGCCGTCACCGAGTTGGGGATCAGCACGCCGTAGTAGGCGAGGCTGAAGATCAGCCACGGCAGCAGCGTCACCGCCGCCGCGATCCACGTGCGCAGCGGGATGCGCTTGTACACCGGTGCGCCGCGCCCCTGCCGCCACAGGTCGACCCACTGGAACAGGAACAGCGGCGCGATCCACAGCGCCGCGTCGATGCGGGTCAGCAAGCCGAGCGCCGCGCAAATGCCAATGCCGATCTGTGAGCGGCGGGTTACGTAGAGCCACGTTGCCGCCGTCATCCACATAATGGCGACACTGGTCTCCATACCGCCGACCGCGAAGGTCACGCTCATGGGCGCAATCGCCCACAGCGCGGCGGGCAGCGCGGCGATCCAGTCATTGTCGATAGCGCGGCGGGCGATCAGGAACAGCAGCACCACCGTCAGCGCATCGGCGATGGCGCTCAGGTAGATGGCGTAGTTCTGGAAATCCTCGCCGCCCGCCAGCTTGCTCACCGCCGCCAGCGTGAGCGCGAACAGCGGGGCGGTGGTGCCCAGCGTCTGCTCGCCGGGGTTGTAGACCAGCCCCTCGCCCTCGACCAGATTGCGACTGTAGCGGAAGGTGATGAAGGCATCGTCAATGGTGCGCGGACCGGGCAGCGCCCGCGCGATCAGCGCCAGCAGGACGAGCAGCGCGATAATTCCCCGTTGTCTCCTACTGATGTCCATTGTGGCGCGAGTCCTCGATGTCAATTTTTCGCTGCGACCGATCCTTCGCCGATTTCAGAAAATCTTCGGCGGCGTCGGTTTTGCGCCCGGCGCGAGCCAGCGGGTCTTTCGGCTCAGGCGGCGCGGCGATTCGCCTCGCGCCGATCTCCCATATCCCGCTGAGGGCAAGCGCGACCAGCGCGATCTCCAGACCGAGCCGCGCGAACCGATCCACCGGATCGACGTAATCGGGCGTCGTGAAATAAGGCACAACTCCGCCTCCGGTTGATTCGACCAGACGATAGAATTCAGGGTCGAGCCGCGTATCGACGCGCGTGTACAGCCAGAGCGGACGCCCTAACAGCTTCGCCATCGTCACGTAATCGGTGATCTGATCCACCTGATCGGAATAGGTATACAGCAAATTCTGGCGATTTTTGGATTCGGCGATGAAGTTCGTTCCTACGAAATCAGGACGTCGATAGCTGGTAATTGACGGATCGTAGGCGATGCAGACCCGGCATTCATTTCCGCCGGGATTGGCATTCGGGTTATTGCAGATACACTGAAGCTGATCGGAACCCTCATTTCGCGGCGCGTGTAAATCTTGTGAGAGAATTTGCTCGCCGCTCAGACCGATACTCTGCGCGTCCCCCGAAGTCAGCGGCGACGCACTCGAATAGCGTCGTCCGGTCGGATTGGGGGCGGTGAAATTGAGCAGCAGCACGACACACACCAACATGACCAGCGCAGCGATGAGCATGATCAGATGGCGAAGCCGTTTCATGAAGTCCTCGTAACAGTAGATCATACAGCTTCATGATACCTGCTTTGCGACGTTCTGTATGTGCGGCATTGCATTGAGGCTTTGCCGCATTGACCGCTGCCCTTTCCCCTGAGTTGGCGATTATACCGAAGTCAATAATTCTTGATGAAAATCTCGCGCCCTTTCGCGGCGGTCGCTTGGTGGTAGTTGTTCATGCCGTACTGAAGCTCCCACTCGATGATCTCCGCGAAGCCGAACAGCTCGCGGATTTTCTCCGAATCATCATAAGTGATCAGCCAGCGGTGTGGGCAGCGTTTCATGCTTTCGGCGAAGCGCTCGTGATCGAATGACGTGTGCAGCGCGCCCTCGGACTCCGTAGAGCTTGGAAGCGGTCGCGCTCCAGTAGGGCGGGTCGAGGAAAATGAATACGTTCTCGCCCGGCGCTTAAATCACGCGGTCGTAATCCCCCTGCGTGATGTCCACGCCGTCGAGATAATAGGCTGCCCGGTCGAGCCGCTTCACCGACGAGAGCGTGAAGCGCTTCTCGAACGCCTGCTGCGAATAGCCGCCCGCGTCCACCACGCCGGAAAAAGTGATCCGATTCATGATGAAGAAGCGCACCGCCCGGTCGAAGTCCGAGCGCATATTTTGGCTGTCGATCAGGAATTGATACAGTTCGCGCCCATCCGGGTAGTTTCCCTTGAAGGCGCTGATTTGATCGATAAGCTGCTCCGGCTGCGCTTGCAGGAAATGCCAGAAGGCATACAGGTCGAAATTCAGGTCGTTGATCCAGTATTTCTGGATGCGCCTGCCGAACAGCTTCTTGACCGCGAAAAAGACCGATCCGCCGCCCACGAACGGCTCTCGAAATTCCGCAATCTCCGCCGGAAACTGCGGCAGGATGCGATCCAGCGCTTTGGATTTCCCGCCCGGATAGCGCAGGGGGCTGATGGCGAGTGTGCTCATTGGTTCCCGGTGATCAGAATGTTCAAATTGCGGTTTTGGCTAGCTTCGGCGTTCAGTTTTTCAATGATAGCACACTGCGCCCGCGTGAAACCGTTGCGAAGCGCGAACGCCTCGATACTTGCAGAATCGGCGGGCAGCCGTAGCGATCCCCTCGATACTGCCGGTGAGCTTCAACTGCGTGGTGAAATTGACCGGAGTCGCCATCCCGGAGCAGTTGATCGCATATTGCTGTAGAGGATCAGTTTCGACAGCCCGTCTTTCACAGTCATTCTGGCTGGGAAGCTTCGCTCTGGTCGTATTTTTCGCCTCCTGCAGAGATCACGATCCGCGATGTTCCTCGAATACTTCGTCCACCGTCAGGTGATATTGCCGCCAGATAATTGGTCACGCTCAGATACATTTTGTCGCCGTCGTGCAGAAACTCCGCACGTGCATCGATACCAGCATACATCCTGTCCGCGGCGCTGAGCGACTCGGTTCAGCGAAAGCTCGTGAGACAATCGCTGCCGAAATTTTTCAGGAATGCTGGCGCCACGATACAAGGCTCATATCGCGCACCGCAAATGCACAGTCGCCCAACGGACATCCTCGAAGATATGCGGGATGCTTTCACCCGGTGTAATACAATTCATCGCAATGAGGACAGTACAACCAATTTAGTGAGCCATGTAACTTGAGAAGTTCAAGTCTTTCGGGATCATTATCCTTATATTGCGACGAACTGTAGGCTGGCTCCCATTGGGATACATTCTCGTTTCGTTCAAGATAACTACGCGCCCGAAAACCATAGTTCGAAATCGCCCTGCCAAAATGCAATTATCAGTGAAAGGCCGTCTGCTGGTAAGTATTGATCGCCTCCATTTGCTGACGGATATAAGTCGCGGTTCATCAACTGGCGGGTCACTTTGCCCTCGCGCGTTCGGTGCCTTTGGGCATCGTCATACCACGCTAGAATCACGAACACGTTCAGCAAATTCATCATCGAGAGCGTGATCACGTTGATCCGGTCGTTATCGCCGCGAATGCCTTCATCCTTGATCACCGGGATGATCGTGAATTCGGCTTGGGCAGATGATAGGTGTTATAGATGCGGGCGTAGGGATTCTCCGTATCTAGCTCGTGGACGACTCTTAGGTTTAGGAACCCCGAGTAGCCAAATGCGTTCCCGCCCACGTGGACGATGACCGAAGCCTTTGGCGGCATTCGCGTCAAAATCAGGCAAGCTCGGTATTCGGTGAGTGCGAGTAGTTAAGCAGGGCTGAGTAGCTTGCTAAATCAAACCAAGTTCACGCTTCGGCTGAAGATTGAGGACCATGCGGCTTGACCTTCTCTTTCGTCCCGATCATACCCGCTTTTCCGCCGCGCGACGTTGACGCCCTTCTTCAGCCTGAGTAACATTGCGCCCGTACCGAGGAGTTCCTGCTTGAAACGTCGCGTATCCCCGCTGGCGGTGCTGCTGCTGGTTTCGCTGCTCACGCTGATCCGCTTTGACCGCCCGCTGGTTCGGGGGGACGGAGTCGCCTATCTCGCGTGGGTGGATACGTTTGTGCGCGACGGCGACATCAACCTCAACAACCAGTTCGACCGCTTTCAGCCGGTCAACACCTACCAGATCACGTGGGATGACCACGTGCAGCGCTGGGTGATCGTGTTTCCGTTTGGCGCGGCGCTGCTGCTGGCGCCCTTCTACGCGGTCGGCAATCTGTTCGCTCAGAACGGCTGGCTCAACGTGAACCCGGACTACTTCGCCCAGATGCAGGGCGTCGGCTTGCCCTACAGCCTGTGGCTGATGATCGGCACCAACATCTTGACGCTGCTCACGCTGGCGCTGGCGTGGCAGATCGGGCGGCGCTTCGTGAGCGGCTGGATCGCGGCGCTGGCGGTCTACGCGCTACTGATCAGCACGCCGCTGCTCTATTACAGCAGCGTCGAGCCAATGAATTCGCACGCGCCGGGCGCTTTCGCCGCCGCCTGCTTCCTCTGGCTGCTGCTGCGCTGCACCACCAGCCTGCGATCCGCTTATCGCCCGGACGCGCCGGGTCATGCGCCGCCCGGCGGGTTGGATTGGATCGGGTTGGGCGTGAGTGCAGGCGCGATGATCCTGTGCCGCTGGCAGTTGGCGGCGGCGGCGATCCCAGCGTGGGGCTTGCTGCTTTACGAGCGGCGCTGGCGCGGATTCCTCGCCTCCGGCATCGCCGCCGCGATCACGCTGCTGCCGCTGCCGCTGATCTGGCAGGGCATGTTCGGCGCGCCCTTCGTGATCCCCTACAACGAGGCTTTCGGCGCATCCTTCCTCAAGCCCGACAACGAGGCGATCAAGGTGCTGGAGCAAACCCTGCTCGGCTCCCCGCTAATCCTGCTGGCGTTGCCCGGCGTGATGGTGCTGGCGCGGCGGGCGTGGCTGTGGGCGCTGCTGTTCGCGGTGATGATGGTCGGGCAGTTGATCGTCAACGGCGCGGCGCTCGACTGGAACGCCGGGTACAGCTTCGGCGCGCGCCGCATGACCGAGCTGTTCCCGGTCTACGTGCTGCTCGCCTGCGCCGCCTTCGGCGCGCTGCGCAGTCAAAATCTGCTGCGTTACGCCGTGCCGATCTTCCTGATCGCCGCGACCGCCTATTCGTTCCTCTACCTGCTGGCGTTCCTGAGCTACATCTGGACTAGTCCGCAGGGCTGGCTGGGCGATCTCTCGCCCTTCTCGGTGATCCCCTACTTCGTCCAGCAGAGCAACCGCTTCGGGGTGATCGACGCCATCTTCACCACCCACTTGGGACCGCCTGCGTGGACTCAGCCGGGACCCTGAGGCGTCAGGACGATGGTTGACAATTCGCAAAAGTCCACGTAGGATGAAAACGGTTTTCCAGAGTAAGGATTCTTTTCGATGGGTATTCGTCTGCGCGCGTCCTCTACCCGCTAGAGCGCGCGAATTCCTCTCTCACTTCCTTCATCAGAACATTGTCGCACTTTGGCGTCCTGACCGCTTCGGCTCAGGGGATGCAGCGCGGCTAGTCCTGATGAGGAACTTCCGATGTCCAAACAACCGCATAAACGTGATCCGACCGGATGGGACGCGCTCGCCCGCTGGTACGACGGCTGGGTCGGCGCGGATGGCAGCGAGCATCACCGCCGAATCGCCATTCCCGCTGTCCTCGATCTGCTGGAGCTACAGCCGGGCGAGTCGCTGCTCGACATCGGCGCGGGGCAGGGCGTGCTGGCGCCCTACGTCGCGCGGATCGGCGCGGCTTACGCGGGCGTAGAGATCAGCCCGCGCCTGCTGGCGCTGGCGAAGCAGCGTCACGGATCAGCCGGGCGCTTCTATCAGGGGGATGCCCGTAAGCTCGCGCAGATTCGCGGGCTGGATGCCGAACAGTTCGACGCGGTGGTGTTTCTGCTCAGCATTCAGGACATGAACCCGCTCGACGCGGTGCTGGACTCGGCGGCGTGGGCGCTGCGCGAAGGTGGGCGGTTGGTGATCTTGATGACGCATCCCTGCTTTCGCGTACCGCGCCAGAGCGGGTGGGGCGACGACCCGGCGCGCAAGCTGCACTTTCGCCGGGTGGACAGCTATCTGCGCCCGCTGGCGGTGCCGATGAAAACCTATGGGCGCAAGCGCGGCGCGCGCATCAGCTTTCACCGCCCGCTGAACAGCTATGTCAACGGGCTGGCGACCTGCGGCTTGTGGATCGACGCGCTTCAGGAGATCGGCGGCTTGGAACCCGGCGCGACTCCGTCGGAGCGCCGCGCCAACGCCGAAATCCCGCTGTTCATGGGGCTGCGGGCGAGGAAAATCAACAAGCCCGCTGACGCGGGCTTGTTGGAATAGAACTGTCAATAGGGGTCAGGCGAGCGCCATGAACTGCTCCAGCGCTTCCAGCGCTTCGCATCCGTAGACTACCGACGGCCCGCCGCCCATCAGCACGGCGACGCCCACCGTCTCGGCGATTTCTTCGGGTGTCGCGCCCGCCTTGATCGCATCTCGGACGTGGAAGGCGATGCAGCCCTCGCAGCGGATGGTGATGGCGATGCCCAGCGCGATCATTTCCTTGACCTTGCTGCTGAGCGCGCCGTCCTCGATGCTCGACTTGTGCAGCTCACCAAAAGCCGTCATGGTTTCGGGGAGCTTTTGCCCCAACTGCCCCATCTGTCCGCAAATGGTCTCGTACCGCTCTGGGAAGTTCATGGTTGATCCTTTTGCACTACCCAATCTCATGATTCAAGGGTACATCTCCTCGCGCGGTATCAATAGTGATAAATTTCACAATATATTTGTGAAAATAATCACAAGTAATTCTCTGCCCGCTCCGGCTGCCGATGCAGGTTGACGCGGTTTTCTTCGACCAGTACCATAGGGATTTCGAGAAAGGGTGCGTATGCTGCTGAGCGATTACCAATGGTCGCATAACCCACGCGGGCTGCACGTCTCGCAGGCGTTCGAGTCGCCGCCCGACTACACCCACTGGACTTATCCGCAGATGGGCTGGGTCAAGCTGCTGGCGGCGGGAACCGAGTACGCCGACGACGCCCAATACTTTCTGGCGCACGGCATCACGCCGATTGTGCGGCTGTATCTGGGGCGCTACGGGGCGGGTCCCTTCAGCCTCGATCTTCAGCAGCGGGTGCTGACCTTCGCGCAGGTGGGCGTGAAGTGGTTCGAGTTCTACAACGAGCCGAACGTCGATGTCGAGTGGCCCGAAGGCTATGATCCCAATTGGGCGGACATGGACTACGCCATCCGCCCGATGATGGACAACTGGATGAACTTCGCCGAGTACGTCGCCAGCCTCGGCTGCTATCCGGGCTTCGTCGCGCTGGCGGAGAGCGCCACGCCGCAGTACGCCGCCGTCCCGTGGATGGACACCTTCCTGACTTACATCGCCGACAATCACTTCCAGCGCTTCCAAGCCCTGCTGGGCAGCGGCATGTTCTGCGCGACTCACCCGCTGGTCGCCAACCACTTCTATCAGGAAGTCCCCGGCGGCGGCCCGCTGAGTATGCGCCAGATGGGTCAAGAAGTGGGCACCGATCCCGGCTGGCACTTCGAGTATCCCTACGACCCGGTGTCACAGGCAGCCGACCCCGGTCGCACGGTCTACGGCGGCACGCCCAAAACCCCCTACGGCGACCCCGACGGCTTGGTGGCGATGGGGCGCATGTTCAACGAGCGCTGCGCCGCCATCTTCGGGTCGCAAGCCATCCCGGTGGTGGGCACCGAAGGCGGCATTATCCCCTTCCGCGACGGCGTGTTCCAGCCGGACAACCGCTACCCGCCCTACAACGAGCAGAGTCAGGCGGAAGCGACGGTCGCCATGTACGAGTGGCTGGCGCAGCAGGCGCCAGAATGGGCGTTCGGCGTGTGCATGTGGAAAGAGGACGAGTTCTATCTGCCCACCGTCGCCCGTGCGATTGACCGGCTGGCACAGGTCGCGCCGATTTTGAAGAACGTCCCGGCAGAGGAAGTCATGGGGAACGGCGTCCCGCAGCCGCAGCCGACCCCGATTCCGGGCCCGGTCCGATTCACGGGCAAGCTGATTTCCACATGATCGTGCTGGGTCCCGGCTTAGACACGCGCTGGTTCTTCGACACCGCGCAAGCCTACTGGGATCGCTTCCGCCCGATAGTCACCACTCACGAGGAGCTGATCGAGTTCATCCCCGGCACTCAAAGCCTCGCCGTGACCGTGATCGCCACGCCCGACACGCTCAACCTGATGTACACCCAGATCAAGGCGCGCTATCCCAACATTTGGTACGACCCGATCAGCGCGGATTCGCTGCAAAACGTCGCCGACACCTTCAACCTGCGTGCCCGCGTCAACCGGAGGTTCGGTTAACGGCTGGACTGATGACGCAGGGTTGACGGTTCGGTACAATCGCAAGCAAAATGGAAATTCTGAGCAATCAGACAATCGAAGGGATGAGTATGTTCGGGCAGCTACCCCACAACGTCGAAGATTTCCAGTCGTGGAGCTGGGATCGGATTGAACCGTATTTTAACGACCTGCAATCGGTCACGCTGACCGAAGCGAATGTGATTGATTGGCTCACCGACTGGGCGAAAATCATCCGCTTGATCGTCGAAAGCACCAGCCGCCTGCACGTCGCCACCACCCTCAACACCACCGACGAAGCGGCGCGCCAGCGCTATCTGTCTTATCTGGAAAACGTGATGCAG
Source organism: uncultured Chloroflexia bacterium (assembly GCA_963814185.1). Taxonomy (GTDB): domain Bacteria; phylum Chloroflexota; class Anaerolineae; order Aggregatilineales; family Phototrophicaceae; genus Flexifilum. The sequence goes on from CAWFCF010000012.1 coordinate 669,898, forward strand.
CCGTTCAACGTGGCGGATCAGCATCTGAAAGAGAAGTTGGTCGCCAGCGGGCTGGAGCCGCGCAGCTACACAATTCAACTGCGCAACATGCGCACCGCAATCGAAATCTTCCGCGATGAAAACGTGCCGCTGTTCACGCAGGAAAGCAAGCTGACCACCGAGTATCAGGAGATCATCGGCGCGCAAACCGTGCAGTGGGATGGTCAGGAACGCACCCTCAACCAGATGAAGCCGATCTACTACGACACCGACCGCGAGAAGCGCGAGAAGGCGTGGCGGCTGGTCGCGGAGCGCCAGCTTGCCGACCGTCAGGCGCTCAACGAACTGTGGCAGCGCTTTTTGACCCTGCGCCGCAAGATCGCCGCCAACGCCGACATGCCGGATTACCGCGCTTATCGCTGGCGGGAGTTCCACCGCTTCGACTACACACCCGACGACTGTGAGCGCTTTCACGACGCGATTGTCGAGGTGGTGGTTCCGGCGGCGACCCGCGTCTACGAGAAGCGCCGCCGCCGCCTCGAAATCGGGTCGCTGCGCCCGTGGGATTTGAACGTCGATCCGCTGGGGCTGGAGCCGCTGCACCCCTTCGAGCAGATCGATACGCTCACCAGCACCACCGAGCGCATTTTCAGCCGGGTTGACCCGCAGCTTGGCGATTATTTCCGCATCATGGAGCGCGAGCATCTGCTTGACCTCGACAACCGCAAGGGCAAAGCGCCGGGCGGCTACGAAACCTACTTCCCGGTCGCCGAGCGCCCGTTCATCTTCATGAACGCGGTGGGTCTGCACGACGACGTGCAAACCCTGCTGCACGAAGGCGGTCATGCCTTCCACAGCTTCGAGGAATCCAAGCTGCCGCTGTATCAGCGCGGCGAGGTGCCGATTGAGTTCGCGGAAGTCGCCTCCATGAGCATGGAGCATCTGGGCGGGCGCTATCTGGTGAAGTCGGAAGGCGGCTTCTACACCGACGCCGACGCCGCCCGCGCGCGGGTCGAGCATCTGGAAAGCGACCTGCTGTTCTGGCCCTACATGGCGGTGGTCGATGCCTTCCAGCAGTGGGTCTACACCCACGCCGACGACGCGATGAACCCGGATAACTGCGACGACAAGTGGGGCGAACTGTGGGATCGCTTCATGCCGGGCATCGACTACGACGGGCTGGAGGACGTGCAGGTCACGGGCTGGCACCGGAAGCTGCACATCTTTGAAATCCCCTTCTACTACGTCGATTACGGCATCGCGCAGTTGGGCGCGGTGCAGGTGTGGCGCAATTCGCTGCGCGATCAGGCGAAAGCGGTCGCGGATTACCGGCACGCGCTGTCGCTGGGCGGCACGGTGTCGCTGCCGGAATTGTTCGGCGCTGCCGGAGCCAAGTTTGCGATGGACGCCGATACCCTGCGCGAAGCAGTCGATCTGATCGAGGAAACCTGCGAGCGGCTCGACCCCGAAGAATAAGCCCCCGACGCCGTTGTGTAGAGGCGGGTCTGAGACCCGCCCCTACGCGATCTTCTCGGCATTATTGCAAAATGGCCCGACCGCCATTATCATTGTACGAAAGTTGAACGTTGAAAGAGGCTAAAATGGTCGATGCAGCGGTAGAGAAGAAAACCGGCGCAGAAGAGGTCCTATGGGACTTGTCGATCTTCTACACCGGGGTGGACGACCCGGCGATTTCAGCGCGATCTGGATAAGATCATGACGCTGGCGGACGAATTCGCGGCGACTTATCGCGGAAAGGTCGCCAGCCTCGACGCCGAGGAAATGGTCGATGCGCTGCAAGAGCAGGAAGCGATCTCGGACGCCAGCGGGCGGATCGGGTCGTTCGCCTTCCTGAACTACGCCACCGACACCACCGATCCCAAGCGCGGGGCGCTGGTGCAGAAAATCACCGAATTCGGGTCGCAGTTGAGCCAAAAGCTGCTGTTCTTCGACCTCGAATGGAAGGAGGTGCCCGACGATCAGGCGGAGCGCTTGCTGGCGGATCCGACGCTGGGCAAATACCGTCACCCGCTGGAAGCCGAGCGGCGCTATAAGCCCTACATGCTCAGCGAGGTCGAGGAACAGCTTCTGGTCGAAAAGTCGGTCACGGGCAGCAGCGCATGGACGCGGCTGTTCACCCAGATCACCAGCGCGATGCGCTACAACTACGACGGCGAGAAGCTGACTCAGTCGCAAATCCTCTCCAAGCTGCACGACACCAACCGCGAGGTGCGCGAAAAAGCCGCCGACGCGATGACCGAGGGCTTGCGTGAGCGCAGCATGGAGCTGACCTACATTTTCAACGTGCTGGTGGCGGACAAAGCCTCGGATGATCGGCGGCGCGGCTACCCGACGTGGATTTCGGCGCGCAATCTCTCCAACAAAGCGCCGGACGAAGTGGTCGAGGCGCTGATCAAGGCGGTCACGGCGCAGTACAGTCTGGTGGCGCGGCATTACAACCTGAAGCGCATCCTGCTGGGCTACGACCAACTGTTCGATTACGACCGCTACGCGCCCATCCCCACGCCGGATGAAGAAGCGGAATACAACTGGACTCAGGCGCGCGACATCGTCCTGAATGCCTACACCGCCTTCAGCCCGCGCGTGGGCAACATCATCCGGCGTTTCTTCGACGAGAACTGGATTCACGCGCCGCTGATGCCGAACAAGCGGGGCGGCGCGTTCGCGTCGCCGACCGTACCCTCGGCGCATCCGTTCGTGCTGGTTAATTTCACCGGGCAGTCGCGCGACGTGCAAACGCTGGCGCACGAACTCGGTCACGGGCTGCACATGTATCTCTCGGCGGAAGCGCAGGGGATCACCGGGCTGTATACGCCGCTGACCACCGCCGAAATGGCGTCCACCTTCGGCGAGATGCTCACCTTCACCGACCTGATGACGAAAGAACCAGACGCGGCGGTGCGGCTCTCGATGCTGGCACAAAAGATCGAGGACAGCTTTGCGACCATCTTCCGGCAGGTCTCGATGAACCGCTTCGAGAATGGGTTGCACACCGCTCGCCGCAGCGAGGGCGAGCTTTCCACCGAGCGCATCAGCGAGATTTGGATGCAGACCCAGCGGGCAATGTTCGAAGGCAGCGTGAACCTGCGCGATCAATACGCGCTGTGGTGGAGCTACGTGCCCCACTTCATCGGCAGCCCCGGCTACGTCTACGCCTACTCCTTCGGCGAACTGTTGGTGATGGCGCTGTTCAACTTGTACCAGAAGCGCGGCGCGGCGTTCGTGCCCCAGTACCTCGACGTGCTGGCGGCGGGCGACTCGGATTATCCCGATCAAATTCTGGCGAAGGTCGGGCTTGACCTGACCGATCCCGCTTTCTGGAACGAAGGGCTGGAAACGCTGCGCAAGATGGTCGATCAGGAAGAAGCGCTGGCGAAACAAGTGTACCCGGAGAAGTTCGAGAAGTAATCGGGACTGAGGCTCGAGGACTGAGGACTGAGAAGGGCGACCCTACGCAGATCGCCCTTTTTGATTGCCGATCGATTGGACGGCGACAGAAGCCGCTAGATCGCCTACACTCGGAGCGAGAGGAGGAGTGCAACATGCGATATAAGCTGCTGGGAAAAAGCGGGCTGCGGGTTTCAGAATTGGCGCTGGGCACCATGACCTTCGGCGAGGCGTGGGGCTGGGGCGCGTCGCCGGAAGAATGCAAGCGTATGTTCGACCGCTACGCCGAGGCGGGCGGCAACTACATCGACACCTCGGTTAATTACACCGACGGCGAAGCGGAGACCATCGTCGGCGATTTGATCAGCGCCGACCGCGATCATTTCGTGGTCGCCACCAAGTACACCCTCACCCGGCGCGATTCCACCGATCCGAACTCCGGCGGGAACAGCCGCAAGAACATGAGGCAGTCGGTGGAGCGCAGCCTCAAGCGCCTGAAAACCGACGTGATCGACCTGCTGTACCTGCACGTGTGGGACTACACCACCCCGGTTGAGGAAGTGCTGCGCGGGATGGACGATCTGGTGCGGATGGGCAAGGTCAACTACATCGCCATCTCGGACTCACCTGCGTTCATCGTCGCGGAGGCAAATACCCGCTCGGAATTACGGGGCTGGTCGCGGTTCGTGGGCTTGCAGCTTCGCTACTCGCTGGCGAACCGGGAAATCGAGCGGGAGCTGCTGCCGCTGGCGCGTCACTGGGACATGGCGGTGATGCCCTTCAGCCTGCTGGGCGCGGGCGTGCTCACCGGCAAGTACACCGAGGACACCAACCAGCCGACCCGCTTCAACCGGGAGCAGATGCAAATTCAGGAGCGCACGCACCGCATCATCGACGCCGTGCGCGAAGCCGCCGAAGCAGCGGGCAGATCGCGGGCGCAGGTGGCGATCAACTGGGTGCGCCAGCAGCAGCAAAAAGCGCTGATGATCCCGATCATCGGGGCGCGGACGCTGGCGCAGCTAGAGGACAACCTCGGCGCGCTCGACTGGGAACTGAGCGACGATCAGCTACAGCGGTTGGACGACGCCAGCCAGATCGAACTCGGCTTCCCCTACGATTGGCGAGGAAACCCCTACGTATTCGGCAAGACCTTCGACCAGATCGACAACCACCACCGCTAGGGCGGGTCTGCAAACTCCGCCACCCGCTTACCTCGTCGCGTTTCGCTCCGCTCAACTTCCCTCTCCCACGCGAGCGGATCCGAGGGGGCGACGGTTGGCTTCCTCGCAAGGGCGGGTCTCAGACCCGCCCCTACCTCTATCTGCTTGAGAGAGAATCAGAGGTTGTCCACCTCCCGCCAAACATGGTGGAGAGCGGATTGGGGGGTGGAACTCCGGGGCATTGCAGACCGACGCAGCTATGATCCCAGCCGACCGACGTACAATTTGTTAACATTACAATCTTCAACGGTAATTTTTACTTGAACTTTAATTCACTTTATAAAAAGCCCATTTATAATAAACGTGGAACAACTCATCCATTTATCACGCAGAGGCATAATATGTCAAACTTCGATGATATGCAGCGCGCGGTTGCAAGTAATAAAAGCTACGTGGGTGCCGCCATTATCACCTTTGTAGCCTACTGCTTTTTCTGGCTCCCCGGCATTATTTTCAACGTCATGTACATCAACGACGCCCGGCGCTCGCAGCAGGTCGCCGGGCACAATCTGCCGGGGGTAGGCTGCCTGTACCTACTGTTGATCGTCAATCTGGCGTGGATTGTGATTGCCTGCTCGCTGATCACGGGCGGCGGCATTCTCAGCCTCGGCGGGCATTAATTCGAGGGAACAAAAAAAGTAGCCCGCCGTGTAGAGTCACGGCGGGCCGGTATTGCAGGTCTCAGGGAGCCATCCCTTGATGGGACGCTCACAGAGAGGTGAGCGTCTTAGGGGGTAGCCCCCTTATGACTGCGACTATCCACGCGATCACCTCCTTTGCACTAACCTGACGTTATGCACAGTATAGCACCAATGTGCAACAGGTCAAGACGGTTCAAGATTAACGTTGGCGACGGGCTGAGGGTGGCGCATGAGGACAACTCCCGGCAGCACCGTGATCAGCAGCATCACGCCGCCGAGCAGGTACGGCAGAGTCGGCGTGATGCCGAAGAACTGCCCGCCCAGCCAGGTCCCGGCGATGATCCCCACACTAATTGCCGCCTGATAGTAGCCCAGCACCACGCCGTTGAACTCGGCGCTGACGGCGGTGGTCGCCAGCGCTTGCAGCGAGGGCATCATGATGCCAGAGGCAGCAGCGAACAGGATCAGCGAGGCGGCTTCCGAGTAGGGACGGGTGAAGACCGCCATCGCCAGCATCGCCGAGCCGCGCAGCAGGGTTCCGGTCACGACCAACCGCCGCTCGCCGAAGCGCTTGACCAGCGGCTTGATCAGCAGGAGTTGGGTGAGGAACTGCCCGACGCCGATGCAGGTCAGCAGCAAGCCGACGCCGAGATTGACCGCGTCCATTGTTTGCCCGGAGAAAATCACTTCCTCGCCGAACAGCGCCAGCGTCGAGGTGAGCAGCGAGAGCGCCAACTGCGCGCCGAAGCCGATGATCAGGATCAGCACCAGCGGGCGGTTGACGAAGATGTCTTGCAGCTTCAGTGAAGCGCGGCTCACCAGCCGACGGGCGGCGCGCACTTCCGGCGTGAGCGATTCGTCCAGCATCAGTCCCGTGAGGATCACGCAGATCAGCGAGATGCCCGCGCCGAGCAGGAAAGTCGCCTGATCGTTGAACACCGCCGCGACGATGCCGCCAATCGCCGGACCGAGGATGTAGCCCAGCCCGAACGCCATCCACACGATGCTGAGCGCCTGCGTGCGCTGCTCGCGCGGGCTGACATCGGCGATGTACGCCTGCGCGACGATCACGTTGCCGCCGGTGATGCCGTCGAGGATGCGCGCGGCAAATAGGACGGGCACGTTGGCGGCGAAGCCGAGCATGATGAAGCTGAGCACCGTACCAATTTGGCTCACGATCAGCACCGGGACGCGCCCGAAGCGGTCGGAGAGCTTGCCGATCCACGGAGAGGCCACGAACTGGGCGATGAAGTAGGAATCCAGCAGGGTCGCAATCGCTTCGGGGGACATGGCGAAGTGCCGCTGCGAATAGAGCGGCAGGGTTGGTAGAACCACGGTTGCGCCGAGAAAGTTCGAAAAGACGATCAAAAACAGGATGATGCTGCGACGGCAATTCACGATTTACCCGTGAGCTTTCGCGGACAAGACTCCTGATTCTAATCGGTGAACCGCAATCCGTTTAGTGCCAGTTTGCGCCGAGACTCGCCGCCATCAAGGTCTGTCGATCCACCACGCCGAGGATGCGATTCTGGGTGTCCACCACCACCAGCACCTTGCGCTTGGCGCGCAGCAGCCGCATGGTCGCCTCGACTATCGAGGTCTCCGGGGCAGCGGTGACTACGTCCTGCGACATGAGTTCGCGTGCCTTCGCCTGCCCGCGATCTACGCCCAAGACCCTCGCCGCCAGCGTTTGCAGGACGCTCTTGCGCGCCGTCGGGCTGACCCGCGCCACCAGATCGCCGTCGGTGATCACGCCGACCGGACGCTGCCCCGCGTCCAGCACAATCACGCGGGTCACGCCCGCATCGATCATCTGCATCAGCACGTCGGCGAGGTCGTCGTCAAGGCTGACGGCGGGAAACTGCGCGGACATCACCTCCGCCAGGGTGCGCCCCGGATGGGGTGCGGGCGCGGTTTCCTGCGCAGCGCTGCCCTCGCCCGCGACTGCCCGCAGCACGTCCACGCGGCTGATCATGCCGATCAGCTTGCCATCGGCATCGACGACCGGCATTCGCTTGAGGCTGCGTTCCAGCAGGCGCTGCACCACGTAGCCGAGCGCTTCGTCGCCGCGCGCCGTGATCACGGGGGCGGTCATGATGGTCTGCGCGGTCTGGCTGATCTGGCTCAGGAATGCTTCCAGATCGTCGGCTTCCAGCCGCTCGCCGACGGCGAGGCGGGCGGGCATCCCAGCTTTGCGCAGCAGATCGCCGTCGGTGATGATGCCGACCACGCGCCCGGCGTCGTCGATCACCGGGACGGCTTTGAACAGTTTCCCCAACAGCAGCCGAGCGACCTCCCGCGCGGGAGTGTCCGGCTTCACGCTGGTGATCTGGCGGGTCATCACGTCAGAAACCGGGCGATCCGCCGGAAGGGGCTGCAAGAAGCGGTGGGTGTACTTGACGATCTGCACGTCCTCGCGGGTGATCAAGCCCTCGCGCACCATAGGACTGATCAGCGCCAGCGCGCGCTCGACGTTCTCCGGCGTGTCGATCACCGAAATGACAATCGGCAAATCCGCCGAGAGGACTTCGAGGGTCTGGGTGCGGATCAAGCTGTGCGCGCCGAAGCCTGCCAGCGCGCGAGTGACGGTCGCCCCGGCGATCCCGGCTCGGCGCAGGGTTTCCAGAATGCTCAGGTAAAGCGAGCGCCCGCGCCACGAATCGCTTTCGCCCAAATAAATGGTGAGCCGCTGCCCACTGGTTGGCGCTGCCATCGGCTGAAAGTCCTTTTTATTTTCCATTTTACAGCCAACTCCCCACTGCCAGCCCCACTAACGCCGCCGCCAGACACAGGGCATTGGTGCCCAGCACATTGCTGACCGCGCCCACCCAGTCGCCCGCCTGAAGCAGCGCCATGCTCTCGTTGGCGTAGGTGGAGAAGGTGGTATAGGCGCCGAAAAACCCGGTGGCGATCAACAGCCGGATACGCGGGTCGAGCGTGGTTCGGTTGGCTGCCCACGCCAGAAATACCGCCAGCAGGCACGATCCGGTCAGGTTGATGACCAGCGTGCCCCACGGGAAGGCGCTGCCGAAGCGCCCCGCTGCCCAGACCGAAATCAGGTAGCGCAAATTCGCGCCCAGAAGACCGCCTAAGCCGATCAGCAGAAAGGTTTCCAATCGTCGCCTCATGTTGCTTCCGTCATTATCGCAACTAAAAATAGCTCCTACCGTTGGGGTAGAAGCTATCAACCGCTCGGACAGCGGTATACGCGAGCTTCATCGCGGACCAATGCAGGCGGAACTATACCGCCATCTGCTCACGCCTTCAAGCCAATTTTTGATAAGAACTTCACAACTGGTTTTTGATCTTGCGGCTGAAATGGCATTACTCTAAACTGAGTGGGCTTAGCTTGCCGTGCAGAAACCGATAATCATGTCTTTAACAACTGTCGTATTGCCCACCTATAACGAAGCGGAGAATCTGCCGCTCATGATCGACGCGCTGCTTGCGCTTCCGGTGAGCCTCAACATTCTAGTCGTGGACGACAACTCGCCCGACGGCACGGGTGATCTTGCCGATCAATTGGCGGCGCAGCATCGCGGGCAGATCGCGGTGCTGCACCGCTCCGAAAAAGGCGGACTGGGTCCAGCCTATCGGGCGGGATTTCAGCGGGCGCTGGAGATGGGCGCGGACTGCATCGTCCAGATGGACAGCGACTTTTCGCACCAGCCCAAGTACGTGCCGGAGCTGATCGCCAAGCTGGAAGAAGGCTACGATCTGGTGATCGGGTCGCGCTTCATGCGCGGCGGAGGCGTGGATCAATCGTGGAGTCCGTACCGCAAGCTGCTCAGTTGGTTCGCCAACGGGGTTTACGTGCGGGTTCTGCTGGGGATTCCGATCTCGGACGCGACCGGCGGATTCCGCATCTGGCGGCGCGAAACCCTGACCGGGATCGGGCTGGATCGGATTCGATCCAACGGGTACGTGTTTCAGGTCGAAATGGCATACGTCGCCCATCGACTGGGGTTTCGGATCGCCGAAATCCCGATCTATTTTCCTGACCGCAAACGCGGCAAATCGAAGATGGGATCACGGATTGTGTTTGAAGCCGCGCTGCGCGTGTGGCAGTTGATTTACCGGCATCACGCGCTGAAGCCCCAGATGCGCCGCACAGAAGTGACCTGAACAGGATATGCAGAGTCGTTCCGAGCAGGTACGCATCACCCAACTCCTCAGCCTCTACAGCCCTGACGATTCCCCTCGACTGGCGCTCGATTTTGGCGACTATCTTTCGCTGCTGTGGCGGCTCGACCAAGCGACGGAGACTCACGAGCGCTACTATCGCCAGTGTGTGCAGGCGCTCGGATCGGCGCTCGGCTTGAAAAGCCACCCGATTTACCGGATGGTGGAGCTGACTCCGGTGGGTCAGATTTACACTCAGCTTCCCAACCTGCCCTATCGCAGCGGCACCCGCTTCGTGGACGCGCAGGATCGCAAGGCGGCGCTGTCTCAGTTGATCTGCCTGCGGAGCGACACGCTGCGGATTGGCACCTACAGCGAAGGCTGGAATGGAAGCTGGCCCGGCGGCGGCATTCTCGACAACGAACTGCGCGAGCGCGTGTTCGCGGTGCTGTTCACCGCGCTTCAGGGGCAGTACACCAATTTTGGGCGGCTGCTGCTGGTGGTCGATATTGTGATCGCCAATTTGCTGTTCGGGTTCGACGAACCACCCGAAGTGCAAATGACTCAGTTGATCGCGGATTACGGCTATCCCGACCCGCGTGAAGAACGAGTCCGCCGGGAATTCGCGGGCTAGAACTTGGTCACGACCTGCTCGACGCCGGGAATGACCGCCACGTCTCCCACCACCTGATCCACCGTCTTGTCCGGCGGCAGGGTTCCGGTCAGCACCACCGTCCCGTAGCTGGCATTGGCAATGACGCCAGTGGGGATGCGCTGCCCGGATTCCAGCCGGATCGCTTCCTCGGAATAGAGCCGACTGCTCTCGACGCCGCGCACGCCGCGCACCTCGGCAACTTTATCCACCAAGTAACGCTGGCTGATGGGCGATTTCACGTGCCCGCTCAAGATCACCTCACCGTCGCGCACGTCGATGCGCAGATGATGGCGGTCGGCTTGGAGCGGCGGGTAATGGGCGAGCATGTCGAAGATGTCTTCTTCGATGTCGATGTCGGGACGCTTCACTTTGCTGATTTGGGTCATCGTCTTCTCCGGGTCAGAAGCAGTTGGCTCATCTTACGCTAATTTTGCCGCTCCTGCCCCAGATTGCCAAATCGGGAATCCTTTTCTCTCAGGGTTATAATCAAGACGAGAGAAGGAGCGAGCCATGAAAGCGCAAGTTCTGGATCAGCCGGGCGCGGTGGAGACTGATCCGCTGCATCTACGCGAGGTCGAGCAGCCCACGCCGGGCGAGGGAGAAATTCTGGTGCGGGTGCGTGCCTGCGGCGTCTGCCACACCGACCTGCACGTGGTCGAGGGCGAACTACCCAACCCCAAGCTGCCGATCATCCCCGGTCACGAGATCGTGGGCGTGGTCGAGGCGCTGGGCGCGGGCGCGAGCCGCTTCAAGGTCGGCGACCGGGTGGGCGTCCCGTGGCTGCATTGGAGCGATCAGACCTGCATCTACTGCCAGCACGATCAGGAAAACCTGTGCGACGCGGCGCAGTTCACGGGTTACACCGTCAACGGCGGCTACGCCGAGTACGTGACCGCGCACGAGGACTACGCGGTCGCCATCCCGGAGCAATTCGGGGACATCGAAGCCGCGCCGCTGCTCTGCGCCGGGATCGTGGGCTACCGCTCGATCCGGCTGTCCGACCTTGAGCCGGGCGAGCGGCTGGGCTTGTACGGCTTCGGCGCGAGCGCGCATCTGTGCATTCAGGTGGCGCGTCACTGGGGCTGTGAGGTCTACGCCTTCACCCGCAGCAAGGAGCATCAGCAGCACGCGCGCGACCTCGGCGCGGCGTGGGCGGGATCAGCCGAAGACCAGCCGCCCAATGCAGGTGGATCGGGCGATCATCTTTGCTCCGGCGGGCGGGATCGTGCCGCTGGCGCTCGGTCATCTGCGCAAGGGCGGGACGCTGTGCATCAACGCCATTCAAATGAGCGACCTCCCGCCGATGCGCTACCGCCTGCTGTGGGGTGAGCGCACCCTCCGCAGCGTCGCCAATGCTACCCGGCAGGACGCGGAGGAATTCATGCCGCTGGCGGCGGAAATCCCAATTCACGGGGAGACGCAGGCGTTCGATTTGGAGGACGCGAATCACGTGCTGCAACTGGTCAAGCGCAGCGCGATCAACGGGGCGGCGGTGCTGCGGATTTAGTGGGCGACGTTGAGGGAACGGAAACTGGCGGAATGAACCGCTGTGAACCCAAAAGACCCGAACACTGGACTCATTGCTCCTTCACAGAGATGGAACACCGTGCAGCTAGACGCCTGCGCGCTCCAAATTGAGGGCGAGCAGGCGGCGCAGGATTTCCTCATCCTCATCGAGCACGATCCGGCGACCAGCCATAAGCCGCGACCACCGCCCAATCGAGGGCGCGGTGGAGTTCGTCCAACCGGGGCGCGAAGTCGGCGGCTCTGGCGACCACGCGACCTTTCGACTGACCGCGCCAAACCTGAAGGGCATTGTAAAGGTTGGTGAGGGTGCGATCCTTGAGGTCGGCGGGGCGGGCATTGGGCGGGTTGAGCCACTCCGAGCGCTCGGCGTTTAGCTGGTGGGCTGCGGCGCTGATGGCTTGGACACGCGGGTCGGCGAAGTCCTCGTGACCGGGGACGAAAGGGAACGGGAAGGTTTCAAAGGTGGTGGTGGGCGTGTAGCGCGGGCGGTCTTCGAGCGAGGTTCCCTTTCGTAGCGCCCCATAGTTCGTGCAAGCGCGAATGCAGCACGCCAAAAAAGTAATCATCCTCGCGGGCAATAGCCACAATTTGGTGATCTGGCAAAGTAGGAAATTGCATCCATACAAAAAGCCTGTGTTTGCTCAGAGTTGGAGTTGCAATATATCGCGTCACAGCTCCTAATGGCTTTGCGACAATCGGGTGCTGGACGTGCGTGCAACCACCACAGTTTGCGTTCTAGGGATTCCGCACCTTATCTCGTGCGGGCTTCACATTCTTTTCTACGTATTCAAAGGGCTGGGTATAGTGCGCCGCTTCCCTCTCTGGTGTATCGATACCAAAATCGATTATCCACATGGTACGGGGTCGTTCAGTTACATCCAGCCCATTTATCCAAGGCACGATTACTCCGTCGTTCCTAGACCCATTCGAGTTCAAGTTCGACAGCATTTCCAGAGCTAAAGATTGTGGAATATCAAAAGCGCCTTTTTTAGTATCACCTATAAACGCAATTCGCCTATTTTCTCTCAGTGGTGCTACCGTAGTTATATCGACTGCGGACGTTAAATCAGAATGTATAGTAGTCACTCGGCTTCCGTCTAGAGTCTTTAATTCTTCAACCGCCTTATCAAAGCCAACCATCGATACGTTTACCGCCGCACCATCCAAAATCCAGTCTCTATCTGACCAAGCCATGAAAATATCGCCGCTCTCTTTGATTCGATCTAGGACTTGACAATTCGCGCCCCCGCGTATCGAATTGGTCGCCAGTAAACCTGCGCGCTTGGCTTTTCCTGCTTCAATCTGTTCTCTGGCGCGCTCAAACCAGTACGTCACCAGATCAGCGCCGCCGGGAACACGCCCCTCGTACAGACGCCGCAAATTTATCACGTATTCGTCGCCCAGTTCACCGCGCATCTTCTTATCGCCCAAAAAGGGCGGGTTGCTGACGATTACATCGACGGCGTGCCAGTCCGGTTCAATCGGCTTGCCCTCGGCGTCGTAGCGCAGAATGGCGTCAGCGTGAATGATGTTCTCGCCCATCTTGCTCAAAATCGGGCGGGGAGTCTCGAAGTAGCCGTTGTCGTAGCGCCACTGCAAATAACCGATCCAGACGACCACGCTGGCGAGCGCATGGGCGATCTCGTTGACCTCGATGCCGTACAACTGAGTTGGGCGGACGCCGATCTTCTCCGGCGGCAGCCCCGCCCAGAGCGGATGGTTGATGACGGCTTTTTCCAGATCGAGCAGGAGCTTCAGGCTGATGTAGAGGAAGTTGCCGCTGCCGCAGGCGGGGTCTAGCACGGTGATGGTACGGACGCGGTTCAAGATGCGCGCCCGCAGCGCAATCAGGTCATCGGCGGCTGCCTGTTTCTGCGCCTCGTTGGTCACGCTGACGAAGCGCTGGCGCAGGGGGACGGCTTCGGCTTTGAGGGCGTCCCATTCGCGGCGGAGCGGCTGCATCAGCACCGGCTCGACGATCAGGGTGATGTCGTCGGGGTGGGTGTAGTGCGCACCCAACTGCCCGCGCTTTCGCTGGTCAAGGGTGCGCTCGAAGATGGTACCGAAGATGGTCGGCTCGACGTGCGCCCAATCGCGCTCACTGGTTTGATCGAGCGCGGCGAGCGCCTCCTTGCCAAGCGGAACAATATCGTCTACGCCAGCCTCAAACATCGAGCCATCGAACCACGGGATGTTGATCATCTGGACGTTGCCGCCGCTCGCCATCGCCTCGAACAACTCGCCGACGTAGCGGGGAAACAGTTCGCCCGAATCGGGGTGATTGCGCATCGCCCGGACAATCTCGGTCAAGATGCCGTCGTTGAGGCGTTTGGGCAGCAGCCCGATGTCCTCGACAAACATGCAGAACATGAGCTTGGTCATAAAGCGGGCGACTCGTTCGGGATCGGTCTCGCGCTCCGGCGTGTCATCGACCACGCTCTTGAATTTCGCCGCCACATCCTCGGTGATTTGCAGCTTGTTTTCACCGGGACGAAAGGTCACCGGATCGCTGAAAATGCGGCGCAGAATTGAGATATAGTACGGATCACGCAGATCAGTGTGGCGGAACTCAATGACATTGGTGGGGGTGTTGGTGAAATTGGTGTGGATTTCCCAGCGATCAATGTCGCAGACGATCAAGAGGGGCGGGTTGTCCATATTTTCGCGGTACTGCTGCAACTGACGGTAGGCATCACTGAGGTCACGCGGCTGACCCTGCCGCTTGTACTCAATGGCGAAGTAGCCGCGATAGAATACGTCGGCGTAGCCCTGATGTCCATTGGTTTTCTTCAAGCCGTACTCGAAGGTGTAGTTTTCGCCGGTCGGGTCGGCTTCAACCGGGGTTTTGGCACCGACCAGATGGCAGACATCGACGAAATGCTGCTGATAGCTGGCGCGCTCGGTCAAACTGGCGTTCTGCCAGCGGGTGACGAATTCTTCGGGGGAAAGGGTGGGCGTGTTCAGCTTCATGCGCGGATTATAGCTCAAATTTGCTAACTACACAGGCACGCGCTCGCTGAGCCTAGCTGTTGAGCAGCTTGGGCAGCAGTTCTTCCATCAGGTCGGCGGTTTCGTCGATGGACTGGTAGTCGTCGGCGTAGGAGATCAGGTTCAACTGGGGATCATAGCTCCAGAAGCCCGCCTGATCGTAGAGGAAGCGAATGTAGGTGTAGCAGATGCCCAGCACGATCCGCGCCAGTGTGCCGCCCATGTAGGGGAACTGCACCATCAGCCCGCGCTTGTGGATTAGCAGATGAATGCCGAGTTCCGGCATCGGGTAGGAGAGCATGATGCCGCCTGAGTCGCCCTGCGCCGGGATCAGCGAGGGATCGAGCTTGAGCAGCACGCGGGCGAGCGCCTTCGGGTTGATTTTGCGCACCGGGAAGTATGCCTCCGGCTGAGTGGGATCGGCGGCGTGCTTGAACAGCCACTCGAGCATGGCGGGGGTCAGTTTCCCGGTTTTAGGCGCGACCAGATGAATCGTATAATCCATAGCGTTCAGTATAAAGTCGATTGGGAAAAGTGAAAAGCGATGCCGGATACAGCGACTTTCAGCCTGACCGCGCTGGAGGCTTAGGTGGCGCTGCTGGGTGAGAAGCAGAGCCAAATCAACCGCCAAGACGCCAAGATCGCCAAGAAAAAAGGGCAGGTCTGAGGCCTGCCCCTAGACATCAATTTAAGCCCATTGGGAGGGCATTTTCGCGGGTTCCGCCGGATGCTCAAAGCATCCGGCGGCGAAATCAAGTCCGCTGAAGCGGACTCAACCCCACCGATTGGAGGGATGTAGCCGCCTGAAGGCGGCTAGTAGTCCTAGCCAGAGGCTTTGAGCTGCTCTGGTGATGCACATTGAATCTGCTTGCATCGCCGTTTTCGCGTTAAGCACATGGGGCAGGTCTGAGACCTGCCCCTACAGAGCACGCTTACGGAAGATCAGTGAACCGTGAAGTGACAGCTTCCGGTCTGCTCGGTGACGGCGGTGCCGGGTCCGTACTGCTTGACGCCGTCGCTGATGGCGCGCGACCACGTGACCCGGTAGCTGATCTCGTGCGGTCCCGATTGCAGCGGATCGGAGCGCACGTACCAGTAGACCACGTATTGGTTGTTCTGCTGGGTGATGCTGCCCTGATACTGGTGATAATCCAGCGGATTGCCGTCCAGACGCACGTCGTAGGTGGCGGCGTCGAGGTGATCCTGCACCTGCTGGCGGGTCGCGGCAGACCAGTTCCAGAATACGTCGATGGTTGACCCGGCGGCAAGCGTGTTCGGCGGCGGCACGCCGAAGCTGTGATCGTCGCAGAAGGCAAGGACATCGACGCCCTGCTGACTGCTCACCGTGCCGGGGATGGGCGAGAGCGTCGGCTGGGGCGAGACCAGCGGGCCGCCAGTCGGGCCACCGAGCGGCTGCCCGTTAGTGGGCGACGCGCCTACCGGCGGGATCAAGCCGCCACCCGCCAGCGCGGTGGCGGTCTGGTTGATGGCTTCGAGGTTGGGCAACTGCAATCCGGCGACGGTGGCGGGATTGGCGTTTTCCAACACGGGCGTGGGCGACTCGCCGTTGGAGATCGAGCGCGGCGGTGTGGGCGTGATGGTGCCGCCGCCGAACAAAGCAGTCGGGAGGGTGGTGCCCTGCGCCAGCGAGGTCAGGTTAGGCGACGGCGTGAGCGTCGGGAAAGGCGTCGCGGTGGGCTGCAAGCGGATCAAATCCGCCGAGACCCAGCCTTCGCTGCCGTCATCCAGCCGCACGTTGAGCCAGGTGCCATCGTTGTTGCGACCCAGAATTTGCAGGCGGGTCGCCGGGCGCAGCGCCGCGATTGCCGAGAAACTCACGCCGGGTCCTTCGCGCATGTTGATCGACTGGAGCGAGTTGACGCTGCCGAGGATCGGCGGCGTGACCGACGGCGTGGGCGAATCGGAGGGCGTCGGCGGGATGGAGGTCTCCGACGGCGTGAGCGTCATGGTGGGCAGCGGCGTGCGGGTCGGGATCGGCGTGGCAGTGAAGCGCGGCGTCCGGCTGACGTTGGGCGCAAGGGTCAGGGTGGGCGGCGCTTGCTCGGTCGTGTTAGTCGAGCAGGCGCTGATCACGAACATCCCTAACATCAACAGCTTGAAGAATAAACCCTTTTTCATAGGCATCTTCGGTCTAAGCAAGAACATGCTTGTCAGGATAGCAATAAACCGCGCAATCCGCAAAATGCAGCCTCGACTGCGACCCATCTACGCGACGAGCAAATTTATTATTTTACCATATTGACCAGAATCGTTGTAGACCACGTGGATAATATAGTTGAACATAATAGGAGCAATACCTGTGTCAAAAACCATTGTGCAGATCAATTACAAGATCACCGTTCCCGTCGCCGAGCATCTGCCGCTGATCGAGCCAGCCGCCGCGCCGATTGCCGCTCAGCCGGGGCTGATTTGGAAAATCTGGCTTCAGAACGACGCCGAGCATGAAATGGGTGGCATTTACCTGTTCGAGAGCCGGGAAGCCGCGTTGGACTATCTCGACAGCCCGATTGTCAAAGGGCTGGCGCACCCGACGATCCACAGCGTCAGCGTCAAGCTGTTCGAGCCAGCCGAAGACCTGAGCGAGATCACCCATGCGCCGACCACCTGGGGGCACATGGTTTAAGTCATCAGAATGAAGGCATCCGAGGCGATCCGCCAGCGGGTCGCCTTTTGAGCGTCCGGCGGGACAGGCGAGAATGCCTCCCAAATGGCTTAACTTGGTGGCTATGGGGCACGATAGTTCGTGCCCCTACGGTGATCAATCGGTTGGCGGAGCTTATTTCCCGACCAATTCTTCCGGCACCGTCACCGGGATCGCGTCCGGCTGAATCGTCGGCTCGGCGCTGCCGCCTGTCTCGGCGAGGTGCGGCTGCGCCATCATGTAGGTCCCGTACAGACGCCACTCGTCCATGCGGCACGAATTCACCAGCTTGCCGTTCCACACCGTCATATCCGGGCAGCTTTCGCACATGTCCACCCGACCGTCTTCCATCAGGTCAGGACCCTGAATGATGCCGATGCTCTGCACGTACATCGGGCGGAACAGTTCCGCCGGGTGACGCAGCACTTCGCGCCAGAACTTGCCCGATGTCGCCCGCACGCCCTTGTCCACCAAGCCCAGCAGGAACGCGATCTTGGGGATTTTGTTGCTGGGCGAATAGATCACGTAAGTCCCGTGCTGCAAATGATGGAGGGTCTGGAACAGCTCCATCACCCTCGCACCCACCGACCCGTACATCTTGTTCTTCGTGCCCAACTGCGCCGATACCAGCCACGTGATCTTGTCAATCGCTTGGCTGCCGCCCATGTAAGCCGAGGTCTCGTAATGCGGGAAATCTTCCTTGATCTTGTTGTAAATGTCGGTCGAGGTCAGGTAGCTTTCTTCGGTCGTCTCGCCGAAATAGCTGGTCAGCGGCTCGACCTGCTTGCCGTTGGCAAAATAGTCGTAGTCGCCTTCCATCGCCGCGTTGCGGAAGCCGATGAACACCAGCCCATGCACCCGGTCGATGTTCTTGTTCGCCCACTTGACCATCTCCGGCACGAAGTCGAGGTTGCCCGGATACACGGTCATGCCGAAGCTCACGAACAGCCCGCCGACATCGTATGCCATGTCCGCGAAGTGCTGGCGCAGCTCGAACAGTTCGTATTCCGACTTCCCTTTCCAGTGGGGGCGCGCCTGCTCGCTGTCGATGTGGAAGGTGAAGCCGACCGCGCCTGCCTGCTTGATTTCTTCCATGAATGGGCGGTTCTGGTACATTCGAATCCCGTTGGTGAGGATCAGCGGCTTCATCTTCAGGCTGCGAATGTAGGCGATGATGTTGAGGATGTCCGGGTGAATCAGCGGCTCGCCGCCCGCAATCGAGATGTTATCGCAGTTGCGCCACTCCTTGAGCAGCGCGATTTCTTCCTTGATCTGGTCGAGCGATTTGTGACCCTGCATCCCGTTGATCCGGTAGCAGCCGCGACAATAGGTGTTGCACTTGTCGGTCACTTCCAACCAGCCGATAGGATTGTCATTCCCTGACCACGGAAACCGATACAGATCGCGTTTCGACAACGGCATGATGCTAGACCCTTCTTTCGTCTCTGGCGGGGAGCTTTCGGCGGGGAACTCAACTCCGTAGCGAACACTTCCCTGAATTGCAGTTGTCGATACTATAGCGTGATTTATTTAGCTTAGCAAAGTAATTCTCATTTTTATGCGCCGCGCACAAAAAAAGGACGGCTCAACCGCAGCCGTCCTTTTCTGGTCGCCGCCTGATGAAGTTAGCTGCTCAAGCGCGCAATCGCCGCCTGCAATTTCTGCGCACCGTCCGGCGTCCAGTCGAAGTGGAAGTCCTTGATCTTCCCGTCGGCGATTTCCAGCTTCCACACCCCGCCCAGCGTGTCGATTCCCATCGCGGTGAAGCGATCCAGTGAGACCGTGCCCGTCCACCCGACCCTGTTCCCGTTGATCTCCATCTCGCCCGCGTCGATGTGGAAATTCCCGGCGGCGAGGTCATCCTGCCAGCCGCGAATCGCTTCCGGCGTATTCAGCACCCCGGTCGGCAGCGTGACTACTGCGCCCTCGGCGAAACTGCCAACCGCCGCGTCTACGTCGTGCGCGTTCTGCGCCCCAATCAGAAAGCGCGCCACTTCCTCTGGAGACTTTTGGCTCTCCATCGTCTATTCTCCTTATCGACATAACGGATTACCCGATTATATGAGATTTGGGGAAAAATCGGATCGGATTCCGAATTATTCCTCCGCTAGCTCCGTGTTGGCAGCTAGACGGGCGGGCGCAGCGCAAATGCCGCTCCGACACATTTTTAATACGTTTCATATAACGACGGCTTACAATTAAAGCATCATGACGGAGGTTTCTATTCTATGGATTTGAATCGGTATACCAATAAAGCGCAGGAAGCGCTGCTCAAAGGGCAGCAGCTTGCCAATGAATATGGACACAGCAGCGTCGATCCGCTGCACATTTTAATCGGCTTAATGAGCCAAAAAGACGGGGTGGTGCCGGAGATCGCCGCCAAGATCGGGGCGCGCCCGCAGGCGCTTTTGGGCGAACTCGAGCAGACGCTCAACGACCGGGCGCGCGCCTACGGGAGCAACGCCAAAGCTGGGCTGAGCCGCGCCGCCACCGACGTGCTGACCCGCGCCGAAAAAGAAGCGGGCAAGATGCACGACGACTACGTCAGCACCGAGCATATTTTGCTGGCGCTGACCGAAGATCAGTCGGTGAACGGCATTTTGGAGCGCAGCGGCGTCAGCCACGACGCGATTTTGCAGGCGCTCACGGCGATTCGCGGCGGGCAGCGGATCACCTCGCAAGACCCGGAAAGCACCTACAAAAGCCTCGAAAAGTATGGGCGCGACCTGACCGCGATGGCGCGGCAGGGCAAGCTCGACCCGGTGATCGGGCGCGAGGACGAAATCCGGCGGGTGATTCAGGTGATCAGCCGGAGAACCAAGAACAACCCGGTGCTGATCGGCGAGGCGGGTGTCGGCAAGACGGCGATTGTCGAGGGACTGGCGCAGCGGATCGTCAACGGCGACGTGCCGGAAGGCTTGCGCGACAAGCAGTTGATCTCGCTGGACATGAGCAGCTTGGTCGCAGGGGCGAAGTTTCGCGGCGAGTTCGAGGAGCGGCTGAAGGCGGTCCTGAAGGAAGTCACCGACAGCGACGGCAAGATCATCCTGTTTCTGGACGAGCTGCACACGATTGTCGGGGCAGGCGCAGCCGAAGGATCGATGGACGCGAGCAACATGCTCAAGCCGATGCTGGCGCGAGGGGAACTACGGGCGATTGGCGCGACCACGCTGGACGAGTATCGCAAGTACATCGAGAAGGACGCGGCGCTGGAGCGGCGCTTCCAGCCGGTGTTTGTCGATGAGCCGAGCGTCGAGGACACCATCAGCATATTGCGCGGCTTAAAAGAGCGCTACGAGGTGCATCACGGCGTGCGGATTCAGGACTCGGCGGTGATTGCGGCGGCGACGCTGAGCGACCGCTATCTGCCGGATCGGCAGCTACCGGACAAAGCCATCGACCTGATCGACGAGGCGGCGGCGCGGCTGAAGATGGAGATCGACAGCAAGCCGAGCGCGCTGGATACGGTCGAGCGGCAGATCATGCAGCTTGAGATCGAGCGGGAGGCGCTGAAGAAGGAGCGCGACCGCGCGTCCCGCGAGCGGTTGGACGCGATTGAGGGCGAGATCGCCAATTTGCGCGAGGAACTCAACGCGCTGACGGCTCGCTGGCAAAAAGAGAAGGACGTGATTCAGGGCATCCGCGACGCCAAAGCCAAGATCGACGAGGCGAAGGTGCAGTTGGAGCAGGCGGAACGGCACGCCGACCTCGAAGCGGCGGCTCGGCTGCGCTACGGCACACTGCCGGAACTGGACAAACAACTCTCGGAACGGGAAGCGGCGCTCAACGCGAGGCGGCACGATGGCGGGATGATGCTGCGCGAGGAAGTGGACGCCGACGGGATCGCCGAAGTGGTCAGCAAGTGGACCGGCATCCCGGTCAGCCGGCTGCTGGAAGGCGAGGTCGAGAAGCTGCTTCGCATGGAGGATCGACTGCATCAGCGGGTGGTCGGGCAGGACGACGCGGTGCGGTCGGTGGCGTCGGCGGTGCGGCGATCCCGCGCCGGGCTGCAAGACCCAAATCGCCCGATGGGCACCTTCCTGTTTCTGGGTCCAACCGGAGTCGGCAAGACCGAACTGGCGCGGGCGCTGGCGGAGTTCATGTTCGACGACGAGAACGCGATGGTGCGGATCGACATGAGCGAATACGGCGAGCGGCATACGGTCGCGCGGCTGATCGGCGCGCCGCCGGGATACGTCGGCTACGAGGAAGGCGGTCAACTGACCGAAGCGGTGCGGCGGCGTCCCTACTCGGTGGTGCTGCTGGACGAGATCGAGAAGGCGAACCCGGAAGTGTTCAACGTGTTCCTGCAGGTGTTCGACGACGGGCGGCTGACCGATGGGCAGGGGCGGACGGTGGATTTCACCAACACGATCATCATCATGACCAGCAACGTCGGCAGCCCGATCATCAAGCAGTACGCCGGAAGCGCGGGGGCAACGGACAAGAACGCACTCGCCTCAGACGCCCAAAAGAAGGCGCTGAGGGAGGCGGTGATGCACGAACTGGATCAATACTTCCGCCCGGAGTTCCTGAACCGGCTGGACGACATCATCCTGTTCCAGAGCCTGACCCAGCAAGACCTTGAGCGGATCGTGAGCATCCAGCTGCGGCACCTCGACCACCTGCTGGCGGCTCGGCGCCTGACGCTGGAACTGACCGCCGACGCCAAGCACTATCTGGCGGAGCGCGGGTTCGACCCGGTGTACGGGGCGCGCCCGCTCAAGCGGACGATCCAGCGCGACCTGCAAGACCCGCTGGCGCTGGCGATTTTGGAAGGGCGGGTGCAGGGAAGGCGATCACGTGGTGGCGGATGTGCGACGAGGAGGGCGACGGGCTGAGTTTCGAGACGGTGAAGGTGGGGGAAGTGGTGTAGGAGAAAGCCCCTCTCCCCCGACCCCTCTCCTACGCAAGCGGGGAGAGGGGAGAAAACAAGATCGCGGGGCGGATTTCCTGAGAGGGGGGTCTGCTCCCGCGTTTTTGATTGCTCAAATTTTCTACACTTTGACCAATTGCAGATAATAATCTCGAAAATAGACGTATTGATTGACACAATACCAGAGAACATGATATGCCAGCATCGAAATTGATCTCATAGAGATATCAGACAAATGATTAAACTTCCGTTTGAAGTACAAGACAAGAGATTATGTGATTGATGCTCTGATCAACAATGAGAAAGCAAATATCGCTTGTGCGGGAATCAATGATTGAAGATGTCAAATCGTGTCAATCTTTGAGGATGCTCAAAGGAGGAAGAAAGAACATGCTCAGAAGCATATGCGAGAAAATACGACCATATCGAGATATGGTCGAGGTTTCTATTAGAAAATCTAAAATCGAACCTGAAATACGACGACTACTATGACGAAAGCTTTAGCAGATCGCTATATCCAGTCGCCAGAAGTCTGTCACGAATTCATTGTGCAAGCTGAAGAGTCATTTACAGTATGATTGAACCAAGGTACTACCTCAATATGAATGACTTGTACAGCGAAAACTACGCGCAAGCGTATATGCAGATGCTGACTGGAGCAGAAATCTCAGATCATACTTAGATCGTAAGAGCATAGCGAAGAACACTGAAAATAGTCTGGACACGTGATAAGTCAAAAACAAACCCTGTTCGAACTCTCCATTACGTGTGGTAGGGAAAATCCGCTCTCAACTTGGCAGCATACAATTCGCGAAATGGCAAGCAGCTTGTAGTGGCGATCTGGACGCAGATATGAAAGCGCTACAAGCAGGCATACAGGAACAATTAGCTCGCAGAGAATTCGGTTCAGATCTATTTGAAAGGTGGGGATTCCTTCGCGAGTCATAGCACTATTGGTACATGGAGACTTCTAGCGGTGTGAGGGAGTTGGGTCTAGGTAAGCCTTAATTAAGAAGCCAGAAAATGTCTCCAGCAAATTCAGCCACAGATCGCGCCGATCACGATTGATCAAGGCGGCGCGGCGCGACCTCACCCCCTAACCCCCACTCCGCCGCTTCGCTTACAGGCGAGGGGGGACAGTCAGCGCGGGGGCGGATGCTGATATAATAGAGCGACACAGCAAAAGAGGTGTTCGATGCGACACGTCATTCTGATCCCTGATCTGGAAAGCGGCGGCTACACCGTCGAAGTGCCAAGTCTGCCCGGCTGCATCTCGGAAGGCGATACGGTCGAGGAAGCGCTCGCCAACATTAAAGAGGCGATCCTCGGCTTCGAGGAAACGCTGATCGAACTGGGGCGCGAAGTGCCGCAAGGAGCATAGTTATGACCCTGCAAATTCAGGCGGAAACTGCCCCGATCACGATTGACCAAGACGGCGCGGCGCGAGTCGGCGGCACGCGGGTGCTGCTGGACGTGATTGTTGAGGCATTTCTCGACGGCGAGTCGCCGGAGGAAATCCACGACAGCTACGACGCGGTCAAGCTGGTGGACGTGTACGCGGTGATCGCCTACTACCTCAATCACCGCGAGGAGGTGGACGCTTACATGCGTCAACGCGAGGAAGAAGCCGAGGCGCTCCGCCGTAGAATCGAAGCTGAGCATCCCGAAATGCTTCGCGCGCAAAAACGGTTTCAGGCATTGAAGCAATCCAAATCCGAATAATGCGGTTCCTCGCAGACGAAAACTTTAACCACCACGTCCTGCTTGCTCTGAGGCGGGTTGATGCAGAGATTGACATTGTGCGCGTACAGGATTTGGAGATTTATCAAATGCCTGATCCGGTCGTACTCGAATGGGCAGCGCAACATGGGCGTGTTGTGTTGACGCGGGATGTCTCAACCATGACCGACTACGCCTATGAGCGCGTTCGGCAGGGTAAGCCTATGCCGGGCGTGATTCAAACTCGCAGCAAAGCGTCCATCAAGAAGATGGCGGAGGATATTCTGATTTTGGCGGGGGCATCCGAGCCGGGGGAGCTTGAGGGGCAGGTCATCTACGTGCCGCTATAAAGGGACGCGGGTGCTGCCGGAAAGCGAAACATTTGTGACTTGACGGAGCGAGGACTGGGGTTATGCTGGCTAAGCACATGAGCGCGCGAAATCAGCCTGCGGGCTGATTTTTGATTCAGGGGCACGACAACATGGCATCACGGTACGCAGGCACGGTGTCGTGAGGGGTGGTCTGGAATCCGCCGCTACGAGGGTTCGCGGGAGGGTTCCGTCGGCAGGGAGATGGTGAAGGTGGTGCCCGCGTCGGGGGCGCTGGCGACGGCGATAGTGCCTTTGTGCAGGTCGATGATGGTGCGGGCGATGGATAGCCCCAAGCCGCTGCCATCGGTGGAGCGGCGGCGGGATTTATCGGCTTTGTAAAAGCGCTCGAAGATGCGCGCCTGATCGTCCTCCGAAATGCCGACGCCGGTATCGGCGATTTTGACTTCGATAGGACTCCCCGCCCGATGCAGATTCCACACAGATGGAGCCGTTCGGCGGCGTGAACTTGATGGCGTTGCTGAGCAGGTTGATCCACACCTGACTGAGCAGGGCTTCGTCGGCGCAGACGGTGGCTTCGTCCAGCGTGATGTTCAGGTCAAGCGATTTCGCCTGCCATTGGGGTTCGCAGGCGAGAATCAAATCCCGAATCTGGCGATCCAGCCGATAGAGCTTCGGCTCAAACTTGACCTGATCGGCTTCCAGCGACGCCAGCTTGAGCAGATCGTCGGCGAGACGCGAGAGGCGGGTGCTTTCGGTCTCGATGATGGTCAGGTAGTGATGGCGATCCTGTGCGCTGAGCTGATCGTTCTGGAGCGCCTGCGCGAAGCCGCGAATGGAGGTGAGCGGCGACTGAATCTCGTGCGAGACGTTGGAGATGAACTCCTGCCGCATGGATTCCATCTGATCCAGTTCCAGCGCCATGCGGTTGACCGTATTGACCAGATCGCCCAGCAGGCCGCGATTCTGATTGCGATCCCGAAAAAAGGCGCTGTCCACCCGCACGCTGAAGTCGCCTTTGGCGATGCGCTCCAGCGCGTCGATGATGGGCTGGTAGAGCCGTATCTCCCCGGCGACGAGGCGCGGACGGAACACACGAGCCACCGCCGCAATGCCGACGGCAGTCAGCAGCAAGCCGACGAACGAGTTGATCACCTGAACCAGCACCGGCGGTGGCGACCAGCCGATCAGACCATAAAGCCCCTGAGTCAGCAGAAAGGCGATGCTGAAGCTCACGATCAGCGTGGTGATGATGGCGAGGAGCCAGACACGTCCCCAGATGCGCTCTCGGCGAGTCACGTGTCCAGCTCCATGCGATAGCCCAGCCCGCGAATGGTGGTGATTTTGAAGGACACCTGCGCTTCGGGGAAGCGCTCGCGCAGGCGGTTGATATGAACGTCGAGCGTGCGCTCGTTGCCTTCGAAATCGTAGCCCCAGATGTCCTCGATCAGTTGATCGCGCGAGAGGGTTCGACCGGGATAGCTCGCCAACTCGAACAGCAGCTCGAACTCCTTAAGCGGCAGAGTCAGGCTTTCGCCGCGCAGCGTGACCTCGTAGGTCTTGCGGTTCATAAACAACTCACCCACCTGCACGGTCTGGGAGGTGGCGATGCGGTAGCGCTTGAGCAGCGCCTTGACCCGCATCACCAGCTCCAGCGGCTCGAAGGGCTTGACCAGATAATCGTCGGTGCCGAGTTGAAAGCCGCGAACCTTATCGCTGGTTTCACCTTTGGCGGTGAGCATCAGCAGCGGCAGATCGTAGGCGGCGCGCAACTGGCGGCAAAGCTCCCAGCCGTCCATGTTGGGCATCATCAGGTCGAGGATGACCATATCCGCCTTGACCGATTCAAGCCGGTCGAGCGCCTCGACGCCGTCGCTCGCCTCGAATACGTCGAAGCCTTCCTGCTGAAGAAACACGCGGGCGAGTTCCCGGATGTGGGGATCGTCGTCCACGATCAAGATTTTGCTCATGGGTCGAAATCCGTTCGCTTGTGTAACCAGTGTACGACCAAGTGGCGATGCGGGACAGATCGAACCGGGAGGATCGCCAAGAAGGGGAAAAGGGCACGGCGCGTGTCCCACAAGCATCAAGTGATGCAATTTGAGCGGCGTTTTCGTTTGTTCCGCCGGATGCTCAAAGCATCCGGCTGCGAAATCAAGCCCGCTGAAGCGGGCTGAAACGATAAGCCCTTCGCCTTTCAGCCGACTTAAGTCGGCTTGAAGTCCTAGCCAGAGGCTTTGAGCCTCTGGCGACTCTCACAGAAACTTCTCTGAACAGGCGACAATCTCGTTAAGTTGATGTCTATGGGGCGGCGGCTTGGCGGCGGGGGCGGGATGTGCGGTATCCTTTCGGAAATTGTTATGGAGTGAGAGGGCGGAAAAGTATGAGTGACGATTTATTTCTGGCGCAGTACGACGGGGGCTGGCTCGGATTGGAGCAAGGCGGGGCGATCCGCCGCATGACCGATGGGTCGCGCTCGATGGACTGGCTGCTCTCCGCCAATGCGCCGCGCGCCGCCGACCTGATCGCCACGCTGCGCGACCTGCCGAGCGAAGCGGCGGAGGCGGGGGCGGTCGAGGCGCCGGTGGGCAGACAAGAAATCTGGGGCGCGGGCGTGACCTACAAGCGCAGCGAAGAAGCCCGCGAAGCCGAGTTCGAACAACAGCACCATTTACACCCGCGTGTACAACGCGGTTCGACCGGAAGTGTTCTTCAAAGCCAGCGGCTATGACGTGGTGGGCAGCGGGGATGCGGTCGGAATCCGGTACGATGCGACGTGGTCGGTGCCGGAGCCGGAATTGGTGGTAGTGCTGAACGGGCGGATGGAAGTGGTCGGCTTCACGGTCGGCAACGACATGAGTTCGCGCGACATCGAGGGGGAAAACCCGCTGTATCTGCCGCAGGCGAAAATCTACGAGCGGGCGTGCGCGGTGGGTCCGCGAATCTGGCTGCAACCGGGCGCGAGCAAGTTCCCGGACGTGCAGATCGACCTGAAGGTGGAGCGCGGCGGACAGGTGGCGTTCAGCGGGCACACGTCGAGCGGGGAACTGCACCGCCCGCTGATGGAACTGGTCGAGTATCTGGGGCGGTGCAAGCGCTTCCCGTGGGGAGCGCTGCTGTTCACCGGAACCGGGATCGTGCCGCCGGACACGTTCACACTGGCGGAAGGCGACACGGTGCGCATTCGCATCGACCCGATTGGAGAATTGGTCAACACGGTTCGGGTAGTGGGCAAGGAGCAGGCATGAAACGGTATCAACTCCTGATCGATGGGCAGTGGCGCGATGCGTCCAGCGGCGAATGGCGTCCCGACCTCAACCCCGCCAACACGGACGACGTGATCGGCGAGTTCGCCGGGGCGAACGCCGACGACGTGAACGCGGCGGTGGACGCGGCGCAGGCTGCGTTCGGCGCATGGCGGGCGATGCCGATGGTCAAGCGGGGCGAGATTCTGTACAAGGCGGCGACTCTGCTGGAGGCGCGGCTGGATGAAGTCGCGCAGGCGATGACGCGCGAGGAAGGCAAGACGCTGCCGGAAGCGCGGGGCGAGACGGCGCGCGGCGTCGCCATTTTGCGCTATTACGCGGGCGAAGCGTCGCAGCCGGAGGGCGAAGTGTACCCGACCGCCCTGCCCAACCGGATGCTGTTCACGCGACGGGAGCCGGTGGGCGTGGTCGGGCTGATCACCCCATGGAACTTCCCGATTGCGATCCCGCTGTGGAAGCTGGCTCCGGCGCTGGTGTACGGGAACACGGTGGTGTTCAAGCCCGCCGACCTGACGCCGCTGACGGCGTGGCAGATCGTGGACGTGCTGGTGCAGGCGGGGCTGCCCAAAGGCGTGCTGAATCTGGTGACCGGATCGGGCAGGATCGCGGGGAACGCACTGGTGGCGAACCCGGCGGTGAGCGCGGTCAGCTTCACCGGGTCGAACACGGTCGGGCGGGCGATTCAGCGGCAGGTCACCGAGCGGGGCGCGCAGGTGCAGGTCGAGATGGGCGGCAAGAACCCGGTGATCGTGCTGGACGACGCCGATCTGGACTTGGCGGTGGAGATGGTCACGCGCGGGGCGATGAAATCGACCGGGCAGAAATGCACCGCGACCAGCCGGGTGTTCGTGGAAGGCGGCGTGTACGAGCGCTTCAGCGACGCGCTGATCGACAAGGTGAAGTCGCTGACGGTGGGCGACGGCATGGAGGCGGCGACCTATCTGGGGCCGCAGGTGTCGAAGGATCAGCAGGAAACGGTGCTGGAATATCTGCAAATCGGGGCGCAGGAAGCGGCGTTCGTGGGCGCGGGCGGCGGCAGGTTGAGCGGCGCGGGCTACGACAAGGGCTTCTACGTTCAGCCGACCGTGTTTCTGGGCGCGGACGTGAACAGCCGGATCATGCAGGAAGAAATCTTTGGACCGGTGGTGGCGCTGGCTCCGGTGAGCAGCTTCGAGCACGCGCTGGAAGCCGCCAACAGCGTTCAGTTTGGGCTGAGCGCGTCGATTATCAGCCGTGACCTCGGCAAGATCATGCGCTTCGTCGACGGGATTCAGGCGGGGCTGGTTCACGTCAACGACGAGACGGCGGGCGCGGAGCCGCAGGTGCCGTTCGGCGGTTACAAGGACTCCGGCTCGCATTCGCGGGAGCAGGGCAAAGCCGCCCGCGAGTTCTACACGCAGATCAAGACCGTATACATGGATTACCCAACCTGATGGCGACACTGGACTGCGAAGGCACGCTCTACTACGAGTCGGCGGGCGACGGTGAGGCGCTGGTGCTGGTTCACGCCGGGTTCGTGGACAGCGGCATGTGGGACGATCAGGTCGCTGCGTTCGCGGAACGCTATCGGGTCGTGCGCTTCGACATGCGCGGGTTCGGCAAGTCCGACCCGGTGAGCACGCCGGTTTCGCGGAGCGAGGACTTGGGCTGCGTGCTGGATCAGCTTGGGATCGAGCGGGCGGCGCTGATCGGCTGTTCGTTGGGCGGGACGACGGTGCTGGATTACGCGCTGGATCAGCCGGAGCGGGTCTCGGCGCTGGTGCTAGTTTCGGCGACACCGAGCGGATTCCAGATGCAGGGCGCACCGCCCGCGAATTTGCTGGCGATGATGGCGGCGGCGCAGGCGGGCGATCTGGCGCGCGTCTCCGAGCTGCAAGTTCGGCTGTGGGTGGACGGCGATTCACGCCAGCCGAATCAGGTCGATCCGAAGGTGCGGCAGCACGCCGCCGAGATGACCCGCATCCCAGTCGAGCGGGGGACGTGGGCAGCCGACGCGCAGCCGCTCCGCCCGCTCGATCCGCCCGCCGCCGAGCGCTTGGGCGAAGTGGCGATCCCGACGCTGGTGATCGCGGGTGCGCTGGACAACCCGGAGATTCTGCGGGCGGCGGAGGTGATGGCGGCGGAGATCAAGGGCGCGAAGAAGCGGATCATGGCGGGATGCGCTCACGTGCCGAACATGGAGCAGGCGGGCGCGTTCAACGCGGCAGTGCTGGCGTTCTTGGACGCGATTTAAGGGCATGGCACGCCATGCCCCTACAGACCCGGTTGAGAGTAGGGGCAGACCCATGGGTCTGCCTCGGCGGGCGAACCCGCGGGTTCGCCCCTACAATGCGTTGGGAAAAAGCGGCGGATGGGGTAATATCCGGCGCGATCAGCCGGGGCATGGCGATGCCGTGCGCCCGCGTACCGCAGACCCATGACCCCAACTGTTGGTTTTGAAGCACGTCGCCTTACCGGAAATTGGCAAATTCATGCGGTTCCCCTTGACACCGAGGGCTGTCCCGACGATACGGGAAGCTCGATGCGGGTGCCGGAGTGCGCGCACTTGCAGCCGACGCTGTATCCCGATCAGCCCTACTGGGGAGCACACCTGCGGGCGATCAACCAGCAGGCGTGGATTTACCGCCGGACGATCCCGGTTGCACCCGGTGGTTATCGGCGGGCGCGGCTGCGGTTCGAGGGAGTCGATTATTTCGCGGCGGCGTGGGTCAACGGCGAGTTCGCCGGGCGGCACGAGGGGCATTTCGCGCCGTTCGACTTCGACGTGACCCGGCTGCTGGGCGATCAAGAGGGCGAATTGGCGGTGCGGGTGAGCGCGCCGTGGGACGCGCCCAATCCCGCCGGGACTTATCCGAGCGACCACGTGATTCGCGGGCTGGTCAAGGGGCTGTACGAACACGGCGAGGGCGTGATCCCGCCGGACGTGAACCCGATCGGCATCTGGCGACCGACGTGGCTGCTGCTGGATCAGGGCGTGAGCCTCGACCACGTGCGCATCCGCACCGAACTGGATGGGCGGGTTGATCTGCGGCTGCAAATCGCCAACGCGACCGCGGAGACGTGGCAGGGCTGGATCGACCTGCGGATCGAGGCGGCGAATCACGCGGGCGACGGAGTCCAAATCCGGCGGGCGGTGACGATTCCGCCCGGCACGCATACGGTCGATCAAACGCTGCACATTCCCGATCCACATTGGTGGTGGTGCTGGGATCAGGGCGCGGCGGATTTGTACTGCCTAGAGGCGCGATTAAGGCTGATCGACGGCGGCATCATCAGCCAGATTGAGCAGCGGTTCGGGGTGCGCAGCGTGACGCTGGAACGGTCACGCGAACGGTTCGAGTACCGGCTCAACGGTCGCCCGGTGTTCGTGCGCGGGTCGGCTTACATGCCCGCGCTGTACCTCTCGGAATGCACGCCGCAATCGCTGGCGCACGACCTCGCGCTGGCGCGGGACGCGAACCTCAATCTGCTGCGGCTGCACGTCCACGTCTCGCCGCCGGAAGTGTACGACCTGTGCGACCAAGCCGGGCTGCTGGTCTGGCAGGACTTCGAATTGAACTGGGTTCACGATCCGTCGCCGGAGTTCGAAGCGCGGGCGCGGACGATGCAGCGCGAGATGATCGACCTGCTGGGCAACCATCCGTCGATCATCACGTGGGCGTGCCACAACGAGCCGACCATGGTGTTCGCGCGGCGGCGCAATATGGAGCAGCGTCCCGATCCGGCGCTGTACGCGGACGCCTGTCAGCAAGACCCGACGCGCCCGGCGTTCCTGTGTTCCGGTCAGCTTGAGGACGACTGGCAGCGATCCGGCGATTCGCACAGCTACTACGGCGCGATCTGGACGCAGGATTACGCCGACGCCTACCAGTTTCACCCGCGATTGAACACCGAGTTCGGGTTCGAAGCGCCCGGATCGGCGGATACGCTGCGCGCGCATCCCGACGCATGGGCGCGCCTGAGTCACCTTGAGGGGCAGATTGATGACCTATGGGCGTATCAGGCGGCGCTGATCCAGTATCAGGTGGAGCATTATCGACGGCTGCGGGCGCAGGGCTGCGCCGGATACGTGCATTTCTGGCTGGTCGATCTGGTGCCGCAGGTGGGGTGCGGGGTGCTGGATGCCTGCCGCATCCCGAAAGGCGGGTACGAGGCGCTCAAGCGGGCGTCGCAGCCGATTCTGGTCACGCTGGAACACGACGGCAAGCGCCCGATCGCGCTGTGGGTGGTCAACGATACGCCGCGCGCTTATCCGAACGCCGTGATCGGGTGGGAGATCACGGACGCGGCGGGGCGTAGGGTCGATGCGGGCGAAGCGCGGATCGAGGTCGCGGCGAACGCGGCGCAGCGGGTGATGGATGCGCGCTGGTCAGCGGACGAGTGCGCGGCGATCCGGCTGCGGCTGTGCGATTCGCAGGGCGATCTGCTGAGCGAGAACCAGTATCAGCAGCCGTTTCAGCGGCAGCGGCGACCGAAAGGCTATCCGTGGAAATTCGACCCGTATCTGGGGACGAAGGTGTTTGATCGCCCCGGACGCGCCGAGCCTCGCCGAGCAGAACATGGCTCCGGCGATGCGGCTGGTGCCGCTGGCGCTGCGGGAGTGGTTCACGGAGTGGATGCTGCGGCAGCATCTGCCGAGCCGCCTCGTGTCGCGGGTCGCGCGGGTGATCGACGCGGTGATGGGGTAAGTCCCCGCCCGATGCTTTGAGCATCGAGCTAGGAATTCAAGCCGCCTGAAGGCGGCGGTTTCAAGAGCAAGGGTACGGCACGCCGTGCCCCTACAACGACTCTGCGCGTGAAGCGGGAACCCATCTGCCAAGCGGGGACGCAGCACGCTGCGCCCCTACACCCCGTTTTCTCACCTCACCCCTCCCGACCTTCGGTCGGCATCCCCTCTCCACGTTGTGGCTAGGACACGACAGTTTTCACACCAACGGTATGGTTTCCCCGTAGGGGCGGGTCTAAGACCCGCCCCTACACTCACCCGTCTTAGAGAGAAACAAACCACTTCCAGCAAAAGTGTCGTCCCGCCAAACGTTGTGGAGAGGGGAAGCTAAGCGAAGCTGACCGCAGGTCAGGGCTGACCTGTGGTCAGACGCGCAGCGGGGTGAGGTTTCGCGTTTATATTGAGTTTAAACAGGGAGCGTATGGTTTCCGGGTTAGTATAGGACAACATGGAGATCATACACGATGATGAATCGTAGGCGGGGCGAGCGGACGAGGCGAATTTCCGACGAAGTGGAGAATGAGAAGCGCCCGCCGCTGACATCGGTGAACTGGGGGCGGCTGCTCGGCTACCTGAAGCCGTATCGCAGGCGGATGGTGCTGGCGATGGGCGCGCTGCTGCTGTCGACCGGGTTTGGGTTGGCATTCCCGGCGGTGATCGTGCAGCTACTGAGCAGCGTCACCCAGAGCGGGCAAGCCAGCTCGCTCAACATGCTGGCGGGGCTGCTGATCGGCATTTTCCTGCTGCAAGCGGTGTTCAATTTCGCGCAGTCGTACCTGCTGGCATACATCGGCGAGCGGATCGTGTTGGACCTGCGCACCTCGCTCTACAGCCACTTGCAGCGGCTCTCACTGGACTTCTACGCGGTGCGGCGGGTAGGCGATCTGGTGTCACGGCTGTCGAGCGACGTGACTCAGATGCGGACGGTGCTGACCACCAACATCACGTCGCTGCTGAGCCAGACGCTCACGCTGATCGGGTCGGTCGCCATATTGCTGACCATGAACGCGCAGTTCACGCTGTTCATTCTGGCGCTGGCTCCGGTGCTGATTCTGATCGCCTTCGTGTTCGGCAGGCGCATCCAGAAAGGCAGCACCAAGATTCAGGATCAACTGGCGGATTCGACGGTGGTCGCTGAAGAAGGGTTGCAGGGAATCCGGGTGGTCAAGAGCTTCGGGCGCGAAGGCTACGAGATGGGGCGCTATCACACGGCGATGGAAAAGACCTTCCGCGCGGCGCTGAAGCTGGCGGTCTACAACTCGCTGTTCGGCGGCGTGATGATGTTCTTGGGCTTCAGCGCTATCGCCGCGATTGTGTGGTACGGCGGGAACGAAGTGCTGGCGGGGCGGCTTTCGGTCGCCATGATCACCGGATTTCTGATCTACGGGATTTCCATCGCCGGGAGCCTCGCCGGATTGGGCGGGCTGTACGCGCAGTTCAGCGCCGCGATTGGCGGGGTGCAGCGGGTGTTCGAGATTCTGGACACCAAGCCGAGCGTGCAGGACGCGCCGGACGCGGTGGAGCTGCCCGCCGTGAAGGGCGAGATCGGCTTCGACAAGGTATCGTTCCAGTACGAGCAGGACGCGCCGGTGCTGCACGAGATTGCGCTGGAGGTCCGCGCCGGGGAAATCCTCGCGCTGGTGGGTCCCAGCGGGGCGGGCAAAAGCACGATCTTCAACCTGATCCCGCGCTTCTACGACCCGATGGGCGGCGCGATCCGCATCGACGGGCATGACCTGCGGGACGTGACTCAGCAGAGCCTGCGCGACCAGATCGGGATCGTGCCGCAGGAGACGATTTTGTTCGGCGGGACCATCCGCGAGAACATCCTGTACGGTCGGCTGGACGCGAGCGAGGATGAGATGATCGCCGCCGCGCGCGCCGCCAACGCGCACGACTTCATCATGAGCTTCCCGAACCAGTACGAGACCCTCGTCGGGGAGCGGGGCATGAATCTGAGCGGCGGTCAGCGGCAGCGGATCGCCATCGCACGGGCGATTTTGAAAGACCCGGCGATCCTGCTGCTGGACGAAGCCACCAGCTCGCTAGACAACGAGTCCGAAGGCTTGGTGCAGGAGGCGTTGGATCGGCTGATGCAGAACCGGACGACGGTGATCATCGCGCACCGCCTGAGCACGATCAAGGTGGCGCACCGGATCGCGGTGCTGGACGGCGGGCGGATCGTCGAGCTAGGCACGCACGAGGAATTGATGGCGCTCAACCGACTGTACGCGAAGCTGTACACGATGCAGTTCCGCAATCCCGAAGCGGAATTGACGGCGCTGATGGCGGACTATCACCGCAGCGGAAATGGAAACGGGAAAACGCCGGAGGTCGGCGTGCTAGACGCGGTGGTGAACGGGTAAGAGCGAGGGCACGGCACGCCGTGCCCCTACGATGAATTATCAGCGCGGCGTGGAGGGGCGGGTCTGAGACCCGCCCCTCCGATTGTCGGGGTGAGGTCAGATCGCAATCTGTCCGTGATCGATCAGCCAATCGACCAACTCGCGGACGGCTTGCAGCGAGGTGTAGCGCGGCTGATAGTCGATCAGGCGGCGGGCTTTGGCGATGCTGGCGTTGGGGCTGTGGGCGATGTGATCCCAAGTGGCGGCGGCTTCGCGCTCGGAGACCGATTTGCAGTAGTCCTCCCACGACGCGAACTTGAGGTTGGCTTGTTTGCCGAACCATCCGGCGACCGCTTCGGCGTAGCCGCGCAGAGTCACGGCGGCGGGCGAGACGGCGTGGAAGCTCTCGCCGACGCTGGCGCTCCAGTGGGTGATCGCTTGCGTGAACGCCTGCGCCACGTCGCTGGCGTGAACGTGATGCACGGTCTCCATGCCGAGATTGGGCAGAACCAGTTGCTCGCCGTGCGCCAACTGCGCGAACACACGCGGATCGAAATGCCCCTGCGGGTTGAGCGGCGCCCAACCGGGGCCGACGATGTGCCCGACCAGCATCACGGTCGCCGGAAAACGGTTGAGGCGCGCCTCACGCATCAGGCGGGCTTCGATGGCGGCTTTCTGGATGCCATACTCGCCGAAGGGATGGCGCGGCTGATCCTCGGTGGCGGGGACGCTGGCGCTGTGCCCATACGCCCAGATGGTGCCGCAGTGAAGGAAGTGCTGGACTTCGCCTCGCAGCGCGTCGATCAACTGGGCGGCGCTGGAGTCGGTGAAGCAGATCAGGTCGATGACCGCGTCGGGCTGGAGCGCGCGCACCCGCTCGCCGAACGTGCCCGCGTCATCCTCCGCGCGGCGATCCACCGGGATGGACTGGACGGCGTCCCACGCGGCGTTGATCTGATAGGGCTGGCTCTGCCCGCGCGTCAGGTTGATGACTTGGTGCCCCATTTCGACCAGCGACGGAATCAGATAGGTTCCGATGTGTCCGCTGCCCCCGATGACGACGATTCGCATGGTCTGCTCCTTGTTTTTAGGCGGTTACGTTCTGCACCGGACGCCCCAGATGGTCGAGCATCTCCTTGATGGCTTCCCACGTCAGTGGAAAGCCGGGGCTGTCCGCCGCGCCGAGATACAGCAGCGTATCCCAAACGGCGTCGGCGTTCGGCGGGCGCTGGTCGGACTCGGTGAAGGTCACCATCGCGTCTTCCGCCCACGTCACCAGATCGTCCAGCGAGATATGCCCGTTCAAATAGGCGAGGATTTGGTCGGCTAAACGTTCCTGAGTGATCATTTGGATTACTCTATCGTCTGATGTCCCGTATCGACCGGATATTTCTGATGCCTTGCAATCAGTTTACCATCCACATCGTAGATTTCCTGCACGATTGACTGCGTCACCTCATTGGCATCGACAACTTTGACGTAACGCGCGAACCCACTCACTCGCCCAGATTTGTCAATCCAGTAGCGTCGCCCGCCGCCGGACAATTCCTGCCAGTTTGGGAAATCATGCTCATTCTGAGCGCGCGTCGCCATCGTTCAGACGATTTGGTCGCGCCACGCATCCGCGACTTCGCCGTAGACGATCTGCGCTGCGCCGACGAACTGCGCCAGCAACTCGACGGCGGCGCGGATGGCGGGGGCGGCATCGACGGGAGCATCCGGCTCGGCGTAGAGGTGCTGGACGTTCAGGGTCTTGGTTTTGCGGTCGAAAGGCGAGTCGATGCGCCCGATCAGGCGGTCGCCGTGCAAAATCGGCAGCACGTAATACCCATACTGGCGCTTAGCGGCAGGCACGTAGATTTCGATGCGGTAGTAGAAATCGAACAGCGACTCGGTGCGCTTGCGGTCGCAGATCAGGTTGTCGAAGGGCGAGAGCAGGGTGGTGCGCGGCTGCCAGTCGCCCGCTTCGATGCGATCCAGCAGCGGCAGATCGTCGGCGTGGAGATACCACGTCCCGGACATGCCCTCGACCTTCACGCGCTGGATGCGCCCCTGGGCTTCGAGGTCTTTGAGGACGGCGGGCAGATCGGGGTAGCGAGCGCGGGTGTAATGCTCCTTGATCTGCTGGGGCGTGGCGACACCCAGCGCCCGCAGCGATTTCTGGGCGGCGCGGCAGACGACTTCGTGAGTGTCCAAGACCTCGCGCGGCGTCCACTCCGGCAAGACGCGCTCGGCTAAATCCCACTGCTTCTGGATACCCGAACGATCCGCCACCATGATCGCGCCATGCGACCAGAGGAAATCCAGCATCCGGCTGACGCTGCGCCCGTTGGTCCAACCGCTCGATTCCCATGACCGAGGATCGAGTTCCGTCGGCTTCGATCTGGCGCGAGAACAGCGCCCCTTTCGCGCGCAGCTCGGTGAGGATGAAGTCGTGCAACGCCTGATTTTGCGTCATCCACTCGCGCACCCGCAGCGCCCAAGTATCCCCTTCCCAGCGCTGCCCGTAATGGCGCATCCACCAGTGATGGATGGGGTAATCCTCGGTCAGCACAATCGAGGCGACGTGCGCCAAATACTCGAACAACTGCCGATCCTCGTAGACCAGCCGATCCAGATCGGCGGGGTCGTAGACGCCGAGCCGAACTCCACAGCACCAGCAGATGGCTGCGGGCGACCGCGCTGATGGGGTCAAGCTGCAGGCAGCCGAGGTCGCGCACCACCTGTAGGATGCCCTCGGCGGTGGCGGGCGGCGGATCGCCTGCGAGGTGCTGGCGGGCAATCGCCAGACGGCGGGCGGTGGTTCGAGTAAGGGTTCGTCGAGTCATGCGGAATCCTTATCAGGGGGCGCACAGCCGTGCGCCCCTACGGGGAAGCATTTCTCTGTCTAAATGCGCGTCATGAGGGCGGAGCGTGAAAACTGCTTGACGCCGAGCCAAATCAGCGCCGCGTCGACCAGCCAGATGACGATGCCCAGCACGATCACGGTGACGACGCTCAGGTAGATCACGCCCGCCGCCTGCGCGACCACCAGCAAAATGATCGGCAGCACCAGCACGCCGGAAGTCTGCTGGGCGGACATGTAGGTGCTGACCCGCGACGAGATCAGCACGATCACCGACATGCCGAGCGCGGCGACGGCGGGCGCGACCCACAGGATCAGCGGAATCCAATGCGGCTCCGGGAACCAGACCCGCCCGATCACCGGATTCCCGGCGAGGTTCAGGACGATGGCGTAGACGACGAAGCTGCCCCACGCCAGCGCCACCGCCGGACCGACCGCCGACAGACACTTTCGCCAAGTAAAGCTCGCGGTCGCTGGCGGGGGTGTAGAGCAGCGCCTCCAGCGTCTTGCGCTCCTTTTCGCCGACGATGCTGTCCGCGCCGATGATGCTGGCGATCATCAGCGGGAGAATCAGGAACATGGGCGCGAACAGATAGCCCAACACCACCACGATCATGGTCTGCTGGTCGGTCATCCCGACGACATCGGCGCGCACGGGCGGCGGCATCATGTCCACCAGCGGTTGAATGTTCTGACCGCTGCTGGTAGCCGCGCTGGGCAGGTAGATCAAGATCAGCGGCAGAATCACCACGAAGACCAGCGGCAGGATCAGCGAGGAAGTCATGGCGGTGCGGTTTTGCAGCACTTCTTTCCAGTCTTTGAGGGCGATATTCCAGATGATTTTCCAGTTCATGATGCCCCTCCTTCCGCGCGGCGCTGAAGCTCAAAGTAGATGTCCTCCAGCGAATGCTCGCGGGGATTGACGCGCAGGATTTGCCCGCCGCCCGATGCCACCACCGCGATCACCGCCGGGATGTGCGCCTGATCGCTGACCTGAACGGCGAGCTTTTCGGCGTCGGGGTCGGCTTGCAGATCGCGCACGCCGTCCGTCAGCTTGAGCGCGGCGAGCAGATCAGGCGGGGCGGGCGCACGCAGGTCGAAATCGAGCCAGAGCGCCTGCCAGAGTTGATGCTCCAACTCGGCGGTGGTGCCGAGCGCCAGCAGCTTGCCCTGCGCGAGAATCGCCACCCGCGAGCAGAGCCGCTGCGCCTCGTTCAAGTTGTGGGTGGTCAAAAAGACGGTGCGCCCGCTCTCGCGGCTGAGGGTCTCGATCAGGGTGGTGACGCCGCGCGCGGCTTCCGGGTCGAGGGCGGCGGTTGGCTCGTCCAGAAACAAAATCTGCGGATCGTGCACCAGCGCCCGCGCCAGCGCGAGCCGCTGCTTCATGCCCTTGCTGAAGCCTCCGGCGCGATCTCGCGCGCGGTCGGTCAGGTTGAACAGCTTGAGCATTTCATCGGCACGCTGATCGGGGTTGGGCAGGTCGTAGAAGCGGGCGAATAGGCGCAGATTGTCGCGGGCGGTCAGGCGCTCGTAGAGCGAGGGGGTCTCGGTGAGGACGCCGGTCTGCTTGCGAACCGCGCTGCCCTGCGCCTGCGAATCCAGCCCCAGCACGCAGGTTTTACCGGAAGTCGGCTCCAGCACACCGTTGATCAGGCGGACGAGGGTGGTTTTGCCCGCGCCATTGTGTCCCAGCACGCCAAAGACTTCTCCCGGCTCGACGTTGAAGCTGAGGTCGTCTACCGCGCGGATGCTGCCGAAGGTGCGGGTCAGCCCTTCGACCTGAATCGCGGGGGTCAGGTGAGCGCTTGCGATTCCAGCCATGACTGATAATCCTCCGCTTTCACGAGTGCGCCGCCGTTAATTTCGCTGTTGGTCAACTGGTGACCGCTGTTGAAGTACAGGGTGAGATCGGCAGAGTGAAAGCACTTAGTCCCCTGCACGACTTTGCGCACCCAGTAGTTCTTGCCGTCGTCGGCGAGGCTGAGGTCGTTGTTGCGGTTGACGCGCACGCGCACCACCTCGTCGCAGCCGTCCGGCTTCACGTAGAAGTACAGCCCATTGGGGTCGCCGGGAGTCGTGCTCCCACCGCCGCCACCGAAAAGTTTCCTCAAAAAGTCCATTTTGATGCTCCCAGAGTCATCCAAATGGGTGCTTTTGTACCGCTGAGGCAATTCGCGCGCAACTAAAACAACAACA
Source organism: uncultured Chloroflexia bacterium (assembly GCA_963814185.1). GTDB lineage: Bacteria > Chloroflexota > Anaerolineae > Aggregatilineales > Phototrophicaceae > Flexifilum. The sequence continues at coordinate 709,402 of CAWFCF010000012.1, forward strand.
CAACGAATTTCAACCCATCTTGGAACTATACTTTTACTAGAAATTATGTTCTATTTTATGGTAGGATGCAAGGGGGTTAATTTTCTGTAACATCGAGGAGGACTCTGGTGGCGAGCAATACGACGCAATCGGTATACATGTTTGTGAAAGACTATATCAAGAAACATACCCACCCCCCCACCCTGCGCGAGATCGGTGAGGGGTGTTTTCTCTCGGTTTCGGCGGTGACGCGGCATCTGGATCGGCTGGAAGGACAAGGCAAGCTGTTCCGCGAGCCGGGGCGCGCTCGCGGAATCACGCTGACCGACGATTACGACCCATGAGTTCAGGCGAAGTGGAGCGCGGGCGCGTCGGCGAGGTGTTCGATGGCGTGGAGCAAAGCTTCCGGCTCCGCGTCCGGCGGGATGGTGTAGATCGAGGCGGCGCGGACGCGCTGGTCGGTCAGCAGCAGCAGCGGATCGGCGTCCACCGAGCGGAGATGTTCCAGCGCCTCCGGCGCGTAGTCGAGCGCCATGTCGATCACCACGACCTGCGGGAAGTAGGTGATGTACATGCCGAGCGCCTGCATCAGGCTATCGGGCAGGTAGACGTAGCCGCCGAGCGGCTCGATTAAGGCTGCCAGCGCACGCCCAGCGTCCGGGTCGCCCACGTACAGGATCAACAGGTTTTGCATGATGATACGCCCTTTGAGCTAAGAAAACGTCCGAACATCGCTCGTAGGGGCGTACCATTGAACGCCCCATAGACACCAAGAGAAGCCATTTGAGCAGCGTTTTCGGTCGTCCCGCCGGATGCTCAAAGCATCCGGCTGCGAAATCAAGCCCGCTGAAGCGGACTGATAGGCTTTGCATCCCCTCATACAGCCGCCTTCAGGCGGCTTGAAATCCTAGCCAGAGGCTTTGAGTCTCTGGCGACTCTCGCTGAATCGTCTCTGAACGGGCGACGATCTCGTTACGTTGGCATCTATGGGGCACGATATATCGTGCCCCTACGAAATTCCGCGACTGATGTGATTGATTCGGTCAGGATTCGGTCTGGCGCTGGGCGATCTCGTGCTCCTGCTCCAAGAGCGCGCGCTTGCGCTCGACGCCCAGCCCGTAGCCGCCGAGGTCGCCGTCCGAGCGAATGACACGGTGGCAGGGGACGACCAGCGGAACCGGGTTGGTGGCGCAGGCGCGGGCGACCGCGCGGGCAGCAGTCGGCTGACCGATGGCTTCGGCGATTTCGCCGTAGCTGCGAAGTCTCGCCGTAAGGAATTGCCAGTAGGGCGCGCCACACTCGAAGCTGGAAGGTGGTCGCGCGCAGGTCGAGCGGGAGATCGAAGTGCGGCTGCCAGCCATTGAGGAAGGCGAGGAACTGCTCAACCCACTCGGACATGACCGGGTTGCCGCTCTGGATTTCGGCGGCGGGATATTCTTCGAACAGGCGGCGCTCCAGCTCCTCGTCGTCGTCGGCGATGTGGACGCAGCAAATCCCCTCGATGGTCATGGCGACCAGCAGCCGACCGAGGCTGCAATCGACGATGGTGTAGCCGATGTGCATCCCCTCGCCGCCCTTGCGATATTTCGAGGGGGTCATGCCCAGATGCTCGGTGGAGCGCTCGTAGAGGCGGCTGCTGGAGCCGTAGCCCACGTCGTAGAGGGCGTCGGTCACGCTGGCGCCGTCGCGCAGGCGGTGCTTGAGCCGCTTCACGCGCAAGGACTCGGCGTATTCGCGGGGGGAGACGCCGGTCAGCTTCTTGAACACCCGCTGCAAATGGAAGGGACTCATGCCCACGTGATCGCCCATCTCGGCGAGAGTGGGGATACAGTCGGGCTTGGCTTCGATGTAGCGGCAGACCCGCTCCACCAGATCGGTATGCATGTCGAGGCTCAACTCGCCCTCCTCAATGCGGCGCTTCGGGGTCGCATCCAATCGATCTGCGGGAGGCGGAAGGCGCGAACCCACATCCGTACACGGGTCAGCCAACGGGTGATCGGCGGGCGCTGAATTTGCCGGGCAAGGCGCACCTGAGCGGCGGTACGCTCAAGTTCTTTGCGGCGTTCGTGAACCTGATACTCCCACATCGTCGGTTGACCTTTCGTGATTTGTTGACACCTTTAGAGTAACCGAATTGGCGTTTTCAAACTATCCGATTCTTGCGGAGTCCTCAGCGCCCCGCACAGGCGAAGGATGGCTGCCGCACGATGTGCCGTAGGGCGGGTCTGAGACCCGCCCCTACCAGACCCCGCAGGGCACGGCAGGTCGTGCCCCTACAGAACCGCGTCGGTGGACGCCGTGCGGTCAGCGCTGGTAGCACCAGATCGCGTCGCCGGTACGCTGGATCGCGCCGGTGTTGACCAGATATTCCAGATGGGCGAGAGTTTCGACCACCGCAAAGCGCATCTCATGCACCGAGAGCCGCCCAAAGTTGAACAACCCCCCGGCGACCTGATAGGCGGTCGCGGGGCGTTCCAGTAGGTCGAGAGTGCGGCTGAGGCGCTCCAGATGGTGCGCGATCAATTGATCGACCCGATCCTGCCAGTCGGTGATTAGGGCTTTGTGACCGGGCAGCGCCAGCCGCACGTCCAACGAGCGCAGGTCGCGCAGCGAGGCGAGAAATCGACCGAGCGGGTCGGGATCGGTTTCCGCCCACAAGCCGATGTTGGGCGTGATCTGCATGAGCACGTGGTCGCCGCAGATCAGCAGGCGATCCGCCGGGTCGTAGAAGATCAACTGACCGTCGCTGTGACCGGGCGCGAGGATGGGTCGAAAGTCTCGCCCGCCCATGCGGAGGGTTGCGCCGGGCTGAATGAGTTCCCGGCGGTCGGGATGCGGATAGGTGAGGGCGCGGGTCAGGGCGATGCCCTCAACGATCTGCTGGTTGACCTCCGCCGGGACTGCCATGTGCGCCATCTGCTCGGTAGTAGCGGCGTAGCGGTCGTCGGCATCGACCCAGAAGGTCTGGGCGGCGGCGTCCTCGCGCAGGGAGAGGCGCACCGGAGCATCGGTCAGGGCTTGCAGCCAGCCCGCCATGCCGTAGTGATCGGGATGGGTGTGGGTCAGCACGATCTGGCTGATCTGGCGCGGGGTGATGCCCAGCGCGTCGAAGGCGGCGACCCAGACCGCCTGTCCGTCGGGCGTGTTCAAGCCGGTATCGAGCAGCGTCCACGAGCCATCGCCGTTGTCGAGCAGATAGCAGTTGACGATCCGCAGGGCGAAGGGCAGCGGAAGCTGAACCTGATAGATCGCCTCGGCGACCTGAAGCAGCGAATTGGTTTGCAGCATGTTTTTTCCTTGTCTGCACAGTCTTGATTCTAATGCCAGCGGCGCGCGGAGTCGATTTCCAATCCAGACATTTGGCGCAGAAGAGGGCGAAAGCGGCTCTTATCGGTAGAACCTCACCCGCTTCACGCGCGAACCTGCGGCTCGCAGCGTTCAGCCGCCCGCTCCGTAGGGAGAGGGCAGAACCGAGCACCCTGTCGGATATGCACAGAGTTGTTTGACAAAATTTCAGCTTTCAAGATAATTTAAATAGGCAACGAATTTTGAACAAAACCCGCGTGGCTGCGAATCCAGTTGTAGAAGCAAGCGGCAGCACGAGCATTTGAGGAGAAAAACCTAATGGTCAACCCAAATGAAGAAATGGCGCTCATGGCGGAGCGCAGACGCGAACTGCTGCGCGCCGCAAAAATGCACGAACTTTACAACCAAGCGGATCGGGAGCGCGCTCAGCTTGGCGAGCGGCTCATGGGGCTGATCGGCGACCTGATGATCGCGGGCGGCACGAAGCTCAAGGCACGGGCGCGGGTCGAATATACGGCTGAAGCGCAGAATGTGTAATCCCTGACGTACTTCACTCCCTGATTCCCTCTCCCGTACTCGTCCACGATGGGGGAGGGACGCCAACCAAAACGTGGAGAGCCGCTGATGTGCGCGCTCTCCACGTTTGTTTACCAGCCTTTGGAGGCTTTGATATAGGCGTATGCCTCGTAAATGAGCTTGAAGCGGGCTTCGGCTTCGGCTTTGGGAAGTTGGCTCACGTCGGGATGCACCTCGCGGGCGAGACGGCGAAACGCCGCCTTCACCTCGTCGCCGGATGCGTCGCAGGTCAAGCCTAGCTGCTGATAGGAGCGATCCAGCTCGGTTGCGGGCGGGGGCGGCGCCGGAGTCATGCGGGGACCGTCGCCGTTCCAGCTTGCGCTGCTCCACGTGTAGTACTGAGTGCTGCCGGATGCATGTCGCTGCTGCTGGCGGAAGGAATCACGCCCGGCGGCGTAATCCGCCTGCTTCCAGAAGGCTTCGGAGCCGAAGTTAGCGATCAGCCAGTTGCCTTTGATCGACTGGGGCGTGTTGACCCAGACGCGGTAGCAAGGCAAATGGCGGATGGGCACGTCGGGTCCGTACCAGACTTCGCGCTGGTCGCCGCGATTGAAGTCGCGGAAATGCACCTGCCCGATGCGCACCTGCCCAGCTTCCAGACGATAGGTGTAGAGCTTGTCCTTGAACAGCGCGTGGATCGCCAGCAAGCCTTCGTCTGGATCGACGCGAGCGCCATCGTCGGGGACGATCTCGGCGCTCACGAGGAACAGCGTGCCGATGCCGACGCGGGTATTCTCCTGCACCCAGCGCTTGACCATGCGAGCTTTGATGGGCGCGTCGATCACGTAGGCTTGGATCACGACGCCGCTCCAGGTGTGGATCACGACGGCGTCGCCGTGACTCCGCGCCGAGCGGACGCTGTCGATCTCGGCGAACCGCTCACACAGCCCGCGCTGAATTTGGGTGTCCATACGACCCATAAATCGATTGAACGGATGCGATCAGTTTAACGCGATTCTTCACGGTTTACAGATCGGAAGTACGACGATCTGGCAGGGGCGCACCGCCGTGCATCCCGACAAGATCGCGTGGAAGGACGATCCGCATAAGGGCACGGCGCGCCGTGCCCCTACCGCCGAGGGATGATCCCCGCGAGGGCGGGGGCGTTGGTAGGGGCAGACCCATGTGTCTGCCCACGCGTGGGGCGAACCCGCGGGTTCGCCCCTACAGACCGATGCGATCAGCCGCCGGAGTCGGGAGTGGAGGCTGGGGGCTGCGCGCTCATCGCCGCCTCGCCGCTGAGGGCGATCACCTGCCCGCTGCCCGCGTCCGAGAAGGCGGAGTTGACGGTCACGACGATGCCGCCATCGGGCGCCTGCGCCAGACGATAGGGATAATTCAGGTTCTCCGCCAGCGGGGTGAGGCTGCCATCGCTGCCGACTTTCACGACGCTGCCCGAACCCGGAATCCAGCCGAGATCGCCGTAGGCGGCGGAGAACTGGACGGCGTAGAGCGAGCCATCGGTTTGGTCGACCATCACGTCGGTGACGGCGGTCAGACCGCTGTAGGTTTGCAGAAGCTGACCCTCCGGCGACCACTTCTCGACGCGGGCGCTGCCCTTGTCGTAGGGGAAGGGCGAGAGGAAGCCCACGTAAAGGTTGCCGTCGAGGTCTACGTCCACCGAAGTGGGCACGGGCAAGTCCAGCCAGACGTGGAACAGCTTCAAGCCGTCGGTGGGCGTCCACGTGAGCAGATCGTTGCCGCTGGCGTCAGCGATGTAGTAAGTGCCGTCGTTGCCCTGCGCCACGTCGATGGGGTCGGAGGTGACAATATCCTGATCCGGGTTATTGGTCGCCTCGAAGCTGTAGAGATCGACGAACTGCTTGACGCGCATGGTGGTCGAATCCAGCCCGATCAACGCCATGTTGAGCGGATCCGCCAGCGGGCCCAAGCCAGTGACCAGCCACAATCCGTCTTCGTTGGCGTAGACGCTGCTCACGCCGATGATGTCGTCGAAGCCCTGCGCGCTGGGCAAGCCCGCCATCACCACCTGAACGGCTTTGCCGGGCACAAGCTCGAGGACGCGGGCAGTGCTGCCGTACTGGACGGGTCCAAGGTCGGTTTGCCCGGTGAGGTCGCCGCCGCTGCCCGCCTCGCTGATCCAGAGATTGCCCACTTGATCATAGGCGAGACCACGCGGATTGGTCAGACCATCGACCAGCACGCTGCTGCTCTGCGCGCTGACCGGGAGGCTCAGCACGATCACGACCAGCATCACCAAGAGAAGATACCTGCGCATGGGGGAAGCTCCTTTTCGTTTGCCGTAAGTGTACAACGCTCATAGACATAAACGAAAGCTGAACGCCCGTGCGCACGCTCGGCGGGCGATTTGGTACAAACTGCCTAACCGAGATTATGCGAACATCATGCGAAAAATATATAAAAATGATAAATATCTACAAATGTAATATGAGAAGTTACCCTTCCTGTTTTATCATGAAGGCTATCGCTTATCGAATGTGCAAAAAGGGGATTACGATGCGTGCTAAACGGCTGTGGCGAGTGCTGTCGGTTCTCGCCGTTCTGTGCATCGGGCTGGCGACGGGGGTTTCGATTGCGTCCGCGCAGGGGAACGCCGTCATCAGCCACCTAGACTGCGAAGCCATTACTCGGGGGGGATTGACTACGCACACTACACTTTCGATGTGGATGTCTACAGTCTGCGCAACCGGACAGTGCTGGTGGGCGTGTGGGTGCGTTATTCCAGCACCGACGACCTGATCCCGAACGTGGATTCCACCAGCCAGTATCAGGATCGGGACGGATACATCGAAACCGAAGATCGGGTGACGCCCAGCAGCAATTCCGCCTTCTTTACGGGCGATTTCCTGCTTCCGGTGGACATCTTCCCTTCCGGCAACTATCACTTTTATCCCGAAGTTGAAGTGCAGGTGAATGGCAACGTCATCGGCGAAGTGTTCGGCACCGACTGCACAATTTCGCACACCACCAACACGCCGACCGACCTGAACCCGCTGCTCGACCCGACCTTCGGATCGGTGAGCCTGCGCGCCAGCTTCACGCCCGACCCGTACCGCGCCGCGATCATCACCGGCGGCAGCGTCAACGTTGACGACTTCCTGACCGGGGACTGCGTGGGTTACGCGGCAGAAGCGCCGGACTTCAATATTCGCCTCACGTCGTCGCTGCGCTACATCCGCTTCTACTTCGACAGCAGCGAAGACACGACCATGGTGATCAACGACCCGAACGGCGACTGGTACTGCGACGACAACTCCGGTCCCGGCTCCGACCCGCAGATCGCATTCTCGCGCCCGGTCGCAGGGACGTACAACGTGTGGATCGGCGATTACGAGCAAGGCAACGCCACCACCGGGTATCTGTACCTCAGCGAGTACAGCAGCTAGGCAGAAGGTAGGGGCACGGCACGCCGTGCCCCTACAGAGCCGACACCCAAAAGGCACCCATTTAAGCCATTTGAATGGCGTTTTCGTTTGTTCCGCCGGATGCTCCAAGCATCCGGCTGCGAAATCAAGCCCGCTGAAGCGGGCTGAAACGACAAGCCCTTCGCTTTTCAGCCGACTTGAGTCGGCTTGAAGTCCTCGCCAGAGGCTTTGAGCTTCTGGCGACGCTCGCTGAATCGTCTCTGAACCGGCGACAATCTCCTTAAGTTGGTGCGTATGGGGCGCACAGCCGTGCGCCCCTACCACCCGGTTGTGGATGGCAGGTAGGGGCGCAGCGCGCTACGCCCCCTATCGCTCTCTACCGTATAATTACTGATGCGCGGTGCCAGCCCGCCGACTTTGGCGGGCTTTTTATATTCACGCGATCCGAGCATTGGGTTATAATCCGGCTCTTTCACAGCGCACAACTTTGGGGCAATCATGAACTGGCACATGAATGCGATCTATTACGAACTCTATCTGCGGGCGTTCAACGACGGCAACGGCGACGGTCACGGCGATTTCACCGGGCTGCGCATGAAGCTGGATTATTTGCAGTGGCTGGGCGTGGACTGCATCTGGCTGCTGCCGATCTGCCAGTCGCCGCTGCGGGACGACGGTTACGACATCTCCAGCTATTACACCGTCCATCCGACCTACGGGATGCTGGAGGACTTCAACATCACGCTGGAGGAAGTCCACCGCCGGGGCATGAAGCTGATTCTGGACATGGTGATGAATCACACGTCGGATCAGCATCCGTGGTTTCAGGAATCGCGGCGCTCAGTGGATTTGCCGCAGCGGGATTACTACGTGTGGACCAACGACACCGACAAGTTCAAAGAGGCGCGGATCATCTTCCTCGACACCGAGCGCTCGAACTGGGCGTACAGCGCCAGCACCGGAGAATATTACTGGCATCGCTTTTACACCAGCCAGCCGGATTTGAATTACGACAACGCCGACGTGCGCCGTAAGATGCTGAACGTGCTTCGCTTCTGGCTCGATCTGGGCGTGGACGGCTTCCGGCTGGACGCGGTGCCCTATCTGTACGAGCGCGAAGGCACCACCTGCGAAAATCTGCCGGAGACTCACCAATTCCTGAAGGAAGTGCGTAAGTTCGTAGACGAGAATTATCCCGGTCGCATTTTGCTCGCCGAGGCGAACCAGTGGCCCCAAGATTTGCTGCCCTATTTCGGGAGCGGCGACGAACTGCACATGTGCTTCGACTTCCCGATCATGCCGCGCCTGTTCATGGCGCTGGCGAAGCACGACCGCACGCCCGTGATCGACGTGAAGGCGATGATGCCGGACATCCCGGAGAACTGCCAGTGGGCGACCTTCCTGCGCAACCACGACGAACTGACGCTGGAAATGGTCACGCCGGAGGAGCGGCAGTTCATGTGGGACTTCTACGCGCCGGATTTCCGGCAGCGGCTCAACTTGGGGATTCGCCGACGGCTCGCGCCGCTGCTGGACAACGACCGATCCAAGCTGGAACTGATGCACTCGCTGCTGTTCACGCTGCCGGGCGCGCCGGTGCTGTACTACGGCGACGAAATCGGCATGGGCGACGACGTAGGGCTGCCGGATCGCAACGGAGTCCGCACGCCGATGCAGTGGGCGGACGACGTTCACGGCGGATTCTCGAACACCATGTCGGACGCGCTCTACGCGCCGCTGCTGCGCGACCCGGTCTACGGCTTCCAGAACGTCAACGTGACCGCGCAGATGGCGGACGAAAGCTCGCTGCTGCATCTGGTGCGCAAGATGATCGCCAAGCGCAAGGAACTGCCGATGCTGGCGACGGGCAAGCTGGAATGGATGCTGGATACCCCTAAAGGCACGCTCTGCTTCGTGCGCAGCGAAGGGGATCGGCGGTTGGTGGCGCTGCACAATCTGTCAGCAGAGCCGCACACCATTCCGTTCACGGAATGTGACGCCTTCGAGGACGCCTTCCAAGCCAGCGTCGATTGCAGCGAGTACATCACGCTGCCGCCGTATGGGTATCGATGGCTGGTGCAGAAAATCTAGCGATCTTTTATCCCAACTATATCCCTATATCCCAACCGTATTTCCCAAAATTGCGTTATGTTGGGAAATAAACGGTTTTATCCCAATTGATGCAGAGAAAGGCAGCATGAAACGATTTCACGCGCTTCTGTTCGGAGTGATCCTGTGTCTGAGCGCTCAGGCGGCGCTGACACAGCCGGCGCTGACGCCGATCACGCCGGAGAACGCCGCGCAGATCGAGCAGATCGAGCGGCTGGGAAACGGCGTGGTGCGCGAACTGAGCCTGTCCGCCGACGGCGAACGGGTCGCGGCGGCGACCGCGCTGGGCGTGTGGGAAGTGGATTTGGATGGTGATGCGACGAGGGCACGGCACGCCGTGCCCCTACTGGAAGGGCAGGGCGGCGCGTCGAGCGTGGCGTTCAGCCCGGACGGATCGATGATCGCGTCGGGGGGCGACGACGGCAGCGTGATGGTCTGGGACGCGGCATCCGGCGAGGCGATTGAGCGGCTGACCCATCACCTGTACCCGGTGGGCGCGGTCGAGTGGGCAGGCAAGCTGATCGCGTCCGGGGATGCCAGCGGGATGGTGCGGCTTTGGGATACGACCACGTGGAGCGAGTACCGCGTGTTTCAGGGCACCGGATCGGTGACGGCGCTGCGGTTCGACTCGGCGATCACGCAGCTTACGGCGCAGGGCGGCGACACGATCACGGTGTGGGACATCGCCCGGAGCGCGGTTTTATCCCAACATACGGGCAGCCTCGGTTTGGATAATCCGCTGGACGTGCGGGCGGATACGCGGCGGGTGGATTACGCAGCCGAGACCGGGCAGATTCGAATTTGGGATAAAGGCGTGCTGAGCGCGAGCTTCGACCAGTTTTACGACGAACTGGGCGACGTGTTTTTCACCGCCGACGGTCGCGTGGGCGCAGAGGGGAAAGCGCCGCTGCACCTGTGGTCGCTGGACGGCGACGACTCGGATGCGCCGCCGCCGGTGATCAGCCCGGACGGGACGCGCGAGGCGACCTTCGGCAACGATGGCGTGATCCGCCTGCACGACCGGACGACCGGGAGCACAATCGCGGCGCTGTACGGGCACATCCGAGCGATCAACGCGGTCGCCTTCAGCCCGGACGGTCGGCTGCTGGCGTCGGCGAGCAACGACGGCACAATTCAGGTGTGGGATGCGTCGGTCACGCAGGACAGCGGATCGCTGGTGGTGCTGCGCGGGCATACCAGCGGGGTCAGCGACGTGGCGTTCAACCCCGACGGCTCGCTGATCGCGTCGGCGGGGTTCGACGGCACGATTTGGCTGTGGGGCGTGCGAGGTTGAACCGCCAAGATCGCCAAGAAAAGCAGCAGGCAGGGCGCGAATTGGTGGCACAATTTGATCGTGTAGGGGCGCAGCGCGCTGCGCCCCTACAGCCGATATTATCGATTGTGAACTCCTGCGCGCCATGTGGAAACAAGAAAGGCGTCCGTTTTGGACGCCTCGCATGTACCTACTCAGCACTCGCGCGACCTTCGGTCGCCGGGCACTTATTTCACCGACACGCTGCTGCGAATGGTGGACTGCTTGCGGTAGTCCTTGAGCCAGCCGTAATGCAGCGGTTCGCGCACGATCAATTGGTCGAGCGCCTTCAATTCGTAAGAGGCGCGCGTGCTTTCGGGGATCAGCCGCGCGTAGCCTTCGTCATCCGACCAGTTGTCGCCGCGCAGCTCCAGCAGGCGGCGCAGTTCCTCCTTGGCGGCGTCGTTCTTGGCTTCCAGCGTGGCGATGCGCTCGCGGTGCGCGCGCACGGTATCGACCAGCTCGGCGATGCGGTCGTCGATGACATCCGTTTCGGGCAGATTTTGAGTTACCGGAACCATTTGCATGGCAACCATTTTCCTCTAGCTGCGCAGGGGCACAGCAATCACGAAAATCGGCAGTTTCTTCGCTTGTTTCGTCGCACCGATGTTCTAAATTATAGATCAAAATGCATTGGATTTGTATAGGCAAATTCCGATAAAAGGATGAGTAATTTAGGGCAAAAAGGGCGGGAACAATCGGGTCATGAGATGGGGCGACGGGATGACGATGCAAGGGCACGGCGCGCCGTGCCGCTACGCGAAAACGACGGGATCAGGGGCGGAGCGAGCGCACCGAGTATTCCGGCTCGAAGCCGATCAGCGCGCGGGCGCGCTCGATGCTCACCAACGAGTTGGCGTCCGAGAAATCGCCCTTGAAGTGGGTGACTTCGGGGAAGAACAGGCGCACCAGCGCACGCGAGTCGGTGTCCAGCCAGTTGAGCGAGTCGTTGATGAACAGGACGTGATCGCCTTCGTACTCGGCGGTCAGCGACTTTTCGAGCGACTGGGCGGCGTCGAGTTCGTCCAGAAACGCCCAGAAGTTGAAACGGTCGTGGGTGTACATCCAGAACAGCACGTCGTCCGCCATCGTGCGGCGGGGCGGCTGGGGCTGCTCCGGGGCGTATTCCAGCGAGCGCTGCTCACGGTAGTGCAGCGCTCGGCGCTTCACCTCGGCGATGCGCGCCTGCTGCTCGGATTCGGGCAGCGAGGCTAACTGGTCGAGCATGGCGCGACCGAGTTCGCGGCGCTGGCGGAAACTCTCGTTTTCGAGCATCCCGTGCGAATAGACCCACGGGAAGCGCAGCGCGGCGCTAGAAATGCCGTCGCGCCGCCAGTAGTAGGCGCCGATCTGCTCGACGGTCTGCTTGGAGAAGGAATACGGGTCGGTAGTGAAGGAGGGATGTTCTTCATCCACCGGGAAGTAGCGCAGGTTGATCTCGGTGGTGCTGTAGGCGCAGCCGAGCGCGTTGATGGAACTCGCCTGCACCACCCGCTTGATCCCGGCGGCGGCGGCGGCTTCAAACACGTTGAAGGTCCCGGCGACGTTCACGCGGAACACATCCTGACCGGGCGCCATCGACGGGCTGCGAATCGCCGCCAGATGGATGACCGCGTCGCAGCCGCGCGTCTGCTGGAGCAGCGCGTCGTAGTCGAGGATGTCCACCTGCGCGTACTCCGCGCCCGCGATCTCGACCGGCGAATCGATGCCGAGGATGCGAACCTCCCAGCCATGATCCACCAGCCGCGCGGTGGTGGATTTGCCAATGTGACCTGCCCCGCCTGTAATTAATGCGCGCATGAATTAACTCCACAGCCGATCATGCGCGCGCTCGTTCGACCACTGGTCGGACGAGGCAAACACCGAGCGATCATCCGGGTGCAGAAAATCGTTGCAGGCTTCGAGATTCAGGTCGGTGAAGCCCAAGCCGGGCGTCTCCGGCACGGTGATGTAGCCGTCCTGCACCAGCGGATTGGGCAGCCCATCCACCAGTTGATTCCAGCCGGGCACGTCCGCCGAGTGGTTCTCCAGCGCGAGGAAGTTCTCGGTTGCCGCCGCGCAGTGGACGCTGGCGAGCGCCGAAATCGGCGTGCCCGCCATGTGCAGCGCCATCGCTACGCCGCGCTCCTGCGCGTAATCGCCAATCTTCTTGAGTTCCAGTATGCCGCCAGCGGTCATGATGTCCGGGTGGATCACCGAGACGGCGCGCTGATCCAGCAGCGGCTGAAAGCCTTCCTTCAGGTAGATGTCCTCGCCGGTGGCGACGGGTGTGGTCACGGCTTCGGAGAGGCGGAGGTACTGGTCGGTGTACTGCCATGGGATCATGTCCTCGTACCACGCCAGCGTGAAGGGATCGAGCGCGCGACCGAGCCGGATGCAGGATTCGAGGTTCAGATGCCCGAAGTGGTCGGCTGCCAGCGGGAATTCGTAGCCGATCTGCTCGCGGATAGCGCCGACGTACTCGACCAGCGCGTCGATGCCTTTGGTGGTCAACTGAATCCCGGTGAAGGGGTGCATGACGGTGCGGGTGTCCAGCATCCCCGGCGGCGCGTTGATCGCGCCGGGAAGGTCCGCCACCAGATCGATGCCGATGTCCATCTTCAGGAACTGGTAGCCCTGCCCCATGCGCCGCTTCAACTGGGCGACCATCTCCTGCGGGTCGCGGCGCGAAGGCGTATCGGCGTAGCAGAGGATCCGGTCGCGGAATTTGCCCCCCACCAGTTGATACGCCGGGACGCCGTATGCCTTGCCCGCCAGATCGAACAGCGCCATCTCGATGGCGGAGGGTCCGCCGCCCTGCCGCCCGTGAAAGCCGAACTGCTTGATCTTGCGGAAGATTTTGTCGATGTTGCAGGGGTTCTCGCCGACGATGCGGCTCTTGAGCATCAGCGCGTAGGTGGTGCTGGCGCCGTCGCGCACCTCGCCGTAGCCGGAAATCCCCTGATTGGTGTCGATGCGGATCAGGATGCAGTTCATCGGTAGCCCGGTCAGGCGCAGGGTGGTCAGGTCGGTGATGCGCAGATCGCTGGGGCGAGAATTGGTGTTCAGGTTCTGTTCAAGCGAAATCGGTTCCATCATTCATCTTTTCTATTCAGTGGCGCGTGCGGGCATCATATTAGCCAAAAAACGAGCATCGATCACCCAGAGATTAAACCGCCAACACGCCAAGAACGCCAAGAAACGGTTTCACCACAGAGGACGCAGAGGACGCGGAGAAAAGACAGGGCACGGTATGCCGTGTCCCTACAACGCCCTAGCTTATCCCTTGCCCTCAAATCGGTTTATACTCGTATGATTTGCTGCCGAGAGGGATGATCATGCCGCGATACGGATTTAATTTCCAGTGGCTATTCGGCGACGCCAACCAGCCGCCAGAGCCGCCCGACGAGCGGGCGCTGGACTTTCTGGCGCGGCACGGATTCGACTTCGTGCGCATTCCCTGCAATTACTGGTTCTGGACGACTGATTTTCGCTATTACGAGCCGGATGAGAGCGTTCTCGCCTTTCTGGATCGGTATCTGGATGCCTGCCAGCAGCGCGGGCTGCACCTGAACCTGAACCTGCACCGCGCGCCCGGCTACTGCATCAACTGGAACGACCGGGAGAAACACAACCTCTGGCGCGACTCAGAGGCACAGGACGCCTTCGTGTGGCTCTGGGAACTGTTCGCGCGGCGCTACAAGGGCGTGCCCAACCAGCAGATCAGCTTCGACCTGCTCAACGAGCCACCCGCCGTCGGGCAGTACGGCTTCACCCGCGCGATTTACGCGCAGATCATGCGGCGGACGGCGGCGGCGATCCGCGCGATTGACCCGGAGCGCGAGATCGTGATCGACGGCATCGGCGGCGGGCACTACGCCATGCCCGAACTGGCGGATTTGGGCGCAGTTCACAGCACGCGCGGCTATCAACCGATGCCCGTGAGCCACTACCGCGCGACGTGGTGGAGCGATTGGATGACCGCACCCGCCCCGATATATCCGGGCGTGAAGTGGGACGGGCGAGTGTGGAACCGCGCGGCGCTGGGCGATCACTATGCCGCGTGGCGCGAGGTCGAAGCCAAAGGCGTGCGGATTTACGTGGGCGAGTTCGGCTGCTACAACCAGACCCCCAACGACGTGGCGCTGCGCTGGTTCACCGACCTGCTCGGCTGGTTCCACCAGTTCGGATGGGGCTATTCGCTGTGGAATTTCGAGGGCGCGTTCGGGATCGTGGAGCATGGACGCCCCGGCGCGAGCTACGAACTGCTCGACGGCTACCGGGTGGATCGGGCGCTGCTCGATCTGCTGCTGGAAAGCCGGGTGGGGTGATGCAGGGGCACGACCTCATCTTTAGAAAGAACGGCGCAGCGGGTGGCACCGTAGGGGCATGGCGTGCCGTGCCCCTACGGTGAAGAATAGAGAGAGAGGCTCACATGCTGGCACAGACGCCCCCAATGGGGTGGAACAGTTGGAACACCTTCGGCTGGAAAGACCTGCACGCCGACGTGATCCGCGAGACGATTGACGCCTTCGTCAGCGAGGGACTGAAGGACGCGGGCTACGAGTACGTGGTGATCGACGACACGTGGCAGGCGAGCGAGCGCGTAGACGGCAGGCTGACGTGGGATCCGACGCGCTTCCCGAACGGGATCAAGCCGCTGGCGGATTACGCGCACGGCAAGGGGCTGAAGTTCGGCATTTACTCGTGCGCG
Source organism: uncultured Chloroflexia bacterium (assembly GCA_963814185.1). Classification (GTDB taxonomy): domain Bacteria; phylum Chloroflexota; class Anaerolineae; order Aggregatilineales; family Phototrophicaceae; genus Flexifilum. The sequence goes on from CAWFCF010000012.1 coordinate 724,724, forward strand.
GGGACGCATACCTGCGCAGGCAGACCCGCCAGCTACGGCTGCGAGGAGATCGACGCGCGGACCTTCGCCGAGTGGGAAGCAGATTTCCTGAAGTACGATAGCTGCTACGTCCCCGCCGGAGTGCATATCCCCTCGCTGTACAAACGGATGGGGCAAGCGCTGCGTATGACCGGACGCCCGATCCTGTACAGCCTGTGCGAGTGGGGCAACAATCAACCGTGGGAATGGGGTCGGCGGGCAGGCGGTCACATGTGGCGTACCACCGGCGACATTCAGGACTCTGTGGGCGTCGATCCTCGAAATCGGCTTTCAGAAGCAGGCGCCGATTCAAGCCTACGCCGGACGCGGCGGCTGGAATGACCCGGATATGCTGGTGATCGGGATGCACGGCAAGGGGAACGTGGCGGCGGGCGGCTGCACCGACGCCGAGTATCGCAGTCACTTCGGGCTGTGGTGCCTGCTGGCGGCTCCGTTGATGATCGGCTGCGACGTGCGGAACATGAGCGATTTGGCGCGCGAGCTGCTGCTCAACCGGGCGCTGATCGCCGTGAATCAAGACCCGCTCGGCTGCCCCGGCTACCGGGTCGGGCAGATGGATTACGCCCACGAGATCATGGACGTGTGGGCGAAGCCGCTGGCGGACGGATCGGTAGCGGTGGGGCTGTTCAACTTGGGCACGGCGGTGACGCAGCGGATTCCGGTGGCGTGGGAGATGCTGGGCTTGCACGACCGACACCCCTGCCGGGTGCGCGATCTGTGGACGGGCGAGGAGTTGGGCGTGTACACGGGCAGCTTTTACGCGGAAGTCGGGTCGCACGACTGCGCGATGGTGCGGATCGCGCCGGAGCGATAAAACGGGGCGGAATGGTCTCCGCCAACCTGCTTGACAAGATTCTCAACGACGGCTAAGATGATGCTACGTTACTGTAACGTAGCATTACGTTACAGAGCGAAAATTATGGAAAAAACCAACGTAACTATTGCTGATGTTGCTGCATTAGCCGGCGTTTCAAAAATGAGCGTGTCCCGCGTGCTCAACGGGCAGTCCGGCGTCTCGGAGCAGACGCGCGGCGAATTTTGGAAGCCGTCGATCAACTGGGCTACGTCCCGAACCCCAGCCCACGCACCCGCCCCGGCGGTTCCAAGCTGGTCGCGCTGCTGATTCCCGACATCACCACCACCTACATGGGCGAAATCCTGCGCGGCATCTCCGGCGCAGCCGAACGCCTGCGTTACGGCTTGATGCTGTACACGCAGGGATCGATCAACCACATGCAGCGCACCAACTACTACCTGTCGCTGCTGAACAACACGCTGGTGGACGGCGTGCTGATGGTGGTGCCGCACGATTACGAGGTGATCGTCAACCAACTGAAGGAACACGACCTCACCTACGTGATCATCGACCATCACAACGGCACCGCCAACGAGCCGAGCGTCACCGCGACCAACCGCAAAGGCACCCGCGACGCCATGCGTCACCTGCTGGCGCTGGGACACCGACGGATCGGCTTCATCACCGGGCGCATGGACATCGCCTGCTCGCACGACCGCTTGCAGGGCTACCGCGACGCGCTGATCGAGGTAGGGCTGCCCTACGTGCCGGAACTGGTGCGCGAGGGCGATTTCAATCAGCCGACCGGCTTTCAGGAGACGCAGGCGCTCCTGCAAATGGAAGCGCCGCCGACGGCGATCCTCGCCTCCAACGACGTGATGGCGTTCGGCGCGATGGACGCGGCGAAAGCCGCCGGGCTGCGGGTGGGGCGCGAGATTTCGATCATTGGCTTCGACGACATCCTGATGGCGTCGCAGGTGTACCCGCCGCTGACCACCGTCCGCCAGCCGATGGCGGACATGGGCGAGGTGGCGCTGGACATGCTGGTGACGCTGCTGCAAGGGCGGACGGTGCTCAACCCGCGCCGGGAACTGCCTACCGAACTCATCATTCGTGAATCAACCGGGCGGGCGCCCTAGCGCTCTTTTACCTATTGGTGGAAAAGTACATCGTGACCGGGCTGACGGGCGGCGAACTCAAGGGCTGAAGCAGATTCTCGGATGCTTTTGTAGGGGCGAACACACGTGTGTTCGCCCCGATTTCTCACACACGGAGTAGTCTCTCATGACGACACGGACGCACCTGAATGCGGCTGCACCCGTCGAAGCACGGGTCAGCGGATTGATGGCGGAGATGACGCTAGACGAAAAAATCGCTCAGTTGGGCAGCTTTTGGGTGTACGAAGTCCTGAATGGGACTGCCTTCGCGCCGGAGAAAGCCGAGAAGCTGCTGCATGAGGGCGCCGGGCAGATTTCGCGGATCGGCGGCTCCAGCAACGTCCGCCCCGCCGAAAGCGCGACGCTGGCGAACGACATCCAGCGCTTTCTGACCCAGCAGACCCGGCTGGGGATTCCGGCGGTGATCCACGAGGAATGCTGCAGCGGCTACATGGCGCGGGACGCGACCGTGTTCCCGCAGGCAATCGGCGTCGCCAGCACGTGGGAGCCGGAACTGGTCGAGGCGATGGCGGACGTGATTCGCACGCAGATGCGCTCGGTGGGTGGGCGGCACGCGCTGGCTCCGGTGCTGGACGTGGCGCGCGACGCGCGCTGGGGACGAGTTCGAGGAAACCTTCGGCGAAGACCCGTACCTCACGGCGCGGTTGGGCGTGGCTTACATCAAGGGGCTTCAGGGCGATAATTTGCGAGAGGGCGTGATCGCCACCGGGAAGCATTTCGTCGGCTACAGCATGTCCGAGGGCGGGCTGAACTGGGCGCCGCCGCACCTCGGCTGGCGCGAGCTTCACGAGGTGTACCTGTTCCCGTTCGAGGCGGCGGTGCGCGAAGCCAAGCTCGCCTCGATCATGAACGCCTATCACGAACTGGACGGCATCCCGTGCGGCAGCTCACGCGAGCTGCTCACCGAAATCCTGCGCGATCAGTGGGGATTCGACGGCACGGTGGTGTCGGACTATTTCGCGGTGAACATGCTGGCGGAATATCACCACATCGCCCAGAGCAAGGGCGAAGCCGCCGGGATCGCGCTGGAAGCCGGGCTGGACGTAGAACTGCCGTTCACCGACTGCTTCGGCGACCCGCTGCGCGAGGCGGTGCGCGCGGGCAGCGTATCGGGAGAACTGATCGACATGGCGGTGCGGCGGGTGCTGACCCAGAAATTCGCGCTCGGTCTGTTCGAGAATCCCTACGTGGACGCGGGACTGGTCAGCTTCGATACGCCGCCGCAGCGCCAACTCGCGCGGCAGTTGGCGCAAAAATCCATCGTGCTGCTGAAAAACGAGGGCAATCTGCTGCCGCTGAGTCCCGACCTCACCTCGATAGCGGTGATCGGTCCCAACGCCGACAGCGTGCGCAACCTGTTCGGGGATTACGCTTATCCCGCGCACATCGAGACGATGATGGAGCAGAAGCACCAAGATAACGTGTTCAACATGCCGCTGCCGGAAAACTTGCAGGCAATCGACGACTTCATTCCGGCGATCAGCGTGCTGTCGGCGATCAAAGGGAAGCTCAGCCCCCAAGCGCGGGTCGCTTACGCCAAAGGCTGTAACGTGCTGGACAAATCCACCACCGGATTTGAGACGGCGGTGGAGGCGGCGCGCGGCGCTCAGGTGGCGGTGGTGGTGGTGGGCGATAAAGGCGGGCTGGCGGAGGACTGCACCAGCGGCGAAGCCCGCGACCGCGCCGATCTGCATCTGCCGGGGGTGCAGCCGCAGTTGGTCAAAGCCATCTACGACACCGGGACGCCAGTGGTGCTGGTGCTGATCAACGGGCGCCCGGTCAGCCTCGACTGGATCGCGGAGGCGGTGCCCGCGATTGTGGAGGCGTGGTTCCCGTCGGAAGAAGGCGCGAATGCGGTCGCGGACGTGCTGTTCGGCGAGGTCAATCCGGGCGGAAAGCTGCCGATCACGTTTCCGCGCGCGGTGGGACAAGTGCCGATTTATTACGGTCATAAGCCGTCCGGCGGGCGATCCCACTGGAAAGAGAATTACGTCGAAACCAGCGTGAAGCCGCTGTATCCGTTCGGCTACGGGCTGAGCTACACCGAGTTCGCGTTCAGCGATTTCAAGATCACGCCCAGCCGGGTCGAGCCGGATGGCGAGGTCACGGTGCAGGTCAGCGTGACCAACGTGGGCAAGCGCGCAGGGGACGAGGTGGTGCAGCTTTACACCCATCAGCAGCCGACGCTGATCACGCGCCCGGTGAAGGAATTGAAGGGCTTCCAGCGGGTGACGCTGGAGCCGCAGGAGACGCAGGTCGTTCGCTTCCGGCTGGACGTGAGTCAATTGGGCTTCTACGACCGCGACCGCCGCTTCGTGGTCGAGCCGGGGACGGTCGAGGTGATGGTCGGCAGTTCGTCGCAGGACATTCACGCCAGCGGATCGTTCACGATCACGGGGACAAAGACCGAGATCGGCGAGAAGGTATTCTTCAGCCTGAGCGAGGTTTCCTCGACGTAAGTCGCGCTCCGAAGCATAGCAAGCGACGGCAGTGTTGCGGGGGCATGGCGACGCCACGCCCCTTCACGTTAGGGCTGATCGGTCGCGGCTGCCGCGTGATCTGCCAGCGCGGACTGCACCGCCGTATAGGCGAGCTTGGGCTGGAAGTGGTCGTCGAACATCAGCGGCTCGACGCTGGTATTCTGATAAAAGCCGAGGCTGGGGCTGCGCAGCCACGTATATTTGTCGCTGATGCCCCAGGTCACGAAGGCGGTGCAGCCGGGGTTGTCCAGACAGGCGTTGATCACCTTTGCATAGTCGTTCGCCTCCCGCTGAAGGATCATGTCGGTCGCCTCGCCCTGATAGCGGTCGTCCAGTTCGGTGATCTGCACTTGCAGCCCCAGATCGGTGAGGCGCTGCATATTCTGGGCGAGCGCGTCGGCGTTCACGCTGAGCGACAGGTGCATTTGCAGCCCCACGCCGTTGATCGGGATGCCGCGATCCCGCATATCCTTGACCAGATTGTAGATGGCGTCGGACTTGGCTCCGCCCATTTCGCCGCCGTAGTCGTTGTAGAACAGCAGCGCGTCGGGGTCAGCTTCATGGGCGAACTGGAATGCCATGTCGATGTAGTCATCGCCGATCAACTGCCGCCAGCGGGTGTCGCGCAAGCCACTGCCGCTGTCGGCGACCGCTTCATTGACCACGTCCCAGTACTGGACACGTCCCTTGTAGTGCCCCACCACGGTGCTGATGTGACCGTGCAGCAGTTGGATGGCTTGGTCGCGGGTGAAAGTGCCGCTGATCAGCCAGCCGGGAAGCTGATTGTGCCAGACCAGCGTATGCCCGCGCACCTGCATGTCGTGGGCTTCGGCAAAATCGACCAGCGCGTCGCCCTGCGAGAAATCGAACTCGCCCTGACGCGGCTGAAGGGTGTCCATCTTCATCACGTTTTCGGGCGTGACCATGTTGAACTCGCGCGCCAGCGTATCGGCGTAGAGCGTATCGTTCTGAAGCGCGGGGATGGAGACCGCCGCGCCGACGTGGAAGTTCAGCCGACCCGCCAGATTGCGCAGGGAATCGCCGCCGTCCTGCGCGGCGGTGACGCTCACGCCGACCAGCATCGCCAAAACTGCGGTCATAAGCAGTAATTTGAACAGCATCTTGGTCTCCTGAATACATCTATCCAAATAAACATCAGGGTGATTGCATCAAACTCAATTTTGAGGTCATTATGGCTCACAGGAGATTATTTTCACGTAGGGGCGCAGCGTGCTGCGCCCCTACAAACCTTTGTGGCTATTCTTGACCTGCTCGATCATTTTGATGCGATTACCCTGAAATAAACATGGAGCCGCTGGGAGTTGGACGGCAATCTGCGGTATAAATGCGAGGGATGTGAGTTCCAAAAGGTGTGCGGCTCTTTTTTGCATAAATCTGTCCACCTGACGCGGGCGCAGCGTCCCCCGCATGGATGGTACAAGCATGTTGTAACGTTATCATACGTTACCGTAACGTAAACTAAATCTTAAACGGAGATAATCATCGTGTCAAGAAATTTACCCAGCAACAAAACCAGCCGATTCCGCGTCGCCATCGTCGGTACAGGCGCGATTGCGCGGAGCCACATGGCAGCACTGCGCCACGAATCGGCACGCGCCGATGTGGTGGCGGCGGTGGACGTGATGCCGGAAAACCTCGCCAAGTTTTCCGACGAATTCAAGATACTGAGCCGTTACGCGGATATGCAGACCATGCTGGACGAGCAAAAGCCGGATTTCGTCCACATCTGCACGCCGCCGAGTACCCATCTCGATCTATGCATGGCGGCGCTGCGGGCGGGCGCGCACGTCCTCTGCGAGAAGCCGATGGTCGGCTCGCTGGACGAAATCGACCGACTGCAAGCGGTGGAGCGGGAAACCGGGCTGACTTGCAGCACCGTATTTCAGTGGCGCTTCGGCTCCGGGGCGCAGCATCTCAAGCGGCTGATCGACCAGCGCGCACTGGGACGCCCGCTGATCGGCGTATGCAACACCCTCTGGTACCGGGACGACGCCTATTACGCCGTCCCCTGGCGGGGCAAATGGGAAACCGAACTGGGCGGCGTCTCGATGGGGCACGGCATCCACGCGATGGACATGTTCCTGTGGCTGATGGGCGATTGGGTGGACGTGAACGGCGTGATCGGCACGCTGAACCACGACATCGAGGTCGAGGACGTGTCGATGGCGCTGGTGCGCTTCGCCAACGGCGCGTTAGCGAGCATCGTCAACAGCGTGGTATCGCCGCGACAGGTGTCTTACGTGCGCTTCGACTTCCAGCGCGCGACGGTCGAATTGGAGCATCTGTACAGCCACTCGAACGAGCACTGGCACTTCAACATGCCCGAAGGCGCGGCTTACGCCGCCGATCTGGAGCGCTGGCGGGACATCGGCGAGGACGTGCAGGGGACTCACGCGGCGCAGCTCACCCACATCTACAACGCGCTGGAACGGGGCGAAGCGCCGCTCACCACCGGGGCGCAGGCGCGCACTATCATCGAGTTTCTGACCTGCCTATACAAGTCCGCGCTCACGCATCAGACGGTGCAGCGCGGATCGATCACGGCAGGCGACCCGTTTTACACGCACCTATACGGCGCGTCCAAGCCCGCGCGCGACCTGCGGCTGAGCGCGGTGGAGTGATCCCCGGTTCACATACGCCGTAGGGGCGGGTCTGAGACCCGCCCCTACCGACGTTCTACCTGCGCACGGTTTGCCCGCTTGGGACGATCAGGCTACACTGTGCGCGTCTCGGTTTATGACGGCAGGCAACCACCATCGTCACGCGGCTACAGCGCTACCTGTTCATCCTGATCGCCGCCTACCTCGTGCTGATCGGCGGCAGTTATTACGCCCAAGTCTTCGCGGTGCGGGTGTTCGAGCACGTGCTGATCACCGCGCTGCTGAGCGTCTGGCTGATCGTGCGCCAGATTCGCGGGCGGGGGCTGCCCTCGACCCCGCTGAACCCGCTGCTGGGGCTGATGGTGCTGGTGTGGTTCGCCTCGGCGCTGCTCAGCCTTGACCCGCGCATGGCGCTGGAAAACCTGTGGATTCCGCTCACCGACCTGCTGCTGTTCTTCGTGATGGTGGACGTGCTTCAGCGCGGGCGGGAGACGCTGCTGGTCGAAACCCAATTCCTGCTAACGGCGCTGGTGGTGATGCTGGCGCTGGCGCAGTTGGGATCGTGGTGGTTCGGCTGGGGCTTCGCCACCTCGACAATCGGCTGGGCGAGCGTGGTGGGCGCGGACGTATCGCTGCCGCTGCCGCGCCTATTCGTGCCGCTGGGAGTCAGCACGTGGCTGGCAGCCTACACCGCGCCGCTGGCGGTGCTGGCGGGCGCGTGGGGATGGGCGGCGCGTCGGCGCGGCGTGCGATACGGCTTCTGGCTGCTGGCGGCGCTGCTGGCGCTGATCATGGTGCTGACCGGATCGCGCGGGGGGTGGATTTCGCTGGGCGCGGGCGCGGCGCTGCTGATCGCGCTGCAACTGTTCGACAATCCGCGCTTCCGGCAGATGGCGCGGCGCTACCTGCCGCTGCTGTTGATCGCCGGAGCAGGTGCGGCGGCGGTGATGGTGCTGGCGGTGCTGCGGCTGAGCGCGGACACTGGTCACTCCAGCGGGGACGTGCTGCGCTTCGACCTGTGGCGCGGCGCGGTGCAGATCGCGGGCGATCACCCGTTTCTGGGGGTGGGACCCGGCTTGTTCGGGCAAGCCTACCGCCTCTACCGCGACCCGTCTTACGTGGATAATCGGCTGGGCACGGCGCATAACTTCTACCTGAACGCGCTGGCGGAGACCGGGATGGTCGGCGTGTTAATCGCGCTGGCGCTGGGCGTGGTGCTGATCCGCGCGTGGTGGCGGAACTGGCGCAGCGCCGATACATCGGGGCGGCGGATTCGACTGGCGGGCGCGTTCGCGGCGCTGGTCGGCTTCGGCATCCAAAGCGGCTTCGACACTTTCACGAGCGTGCCGCTGGTGCTGCTGGCGCTGGGATTGACCGCCTACTGCATCACGCGGGCGCGGCTGGATGCGCCGCGCGGCAGCCGCCCGGCGGCGTGGGCGAGCTTGGCGCTGGTGCTGATCTTCGGCGCGGGGCTGCTCCGCTCCGATCAGGGGCAGGCAGCGTTCATCGCGGGGGTGAACGGATCGGTCGCGGCAGCGGATCAGGCGGTGGCGCTCGATCCGTCGCTGCGGCTGTATACGCTGCAAACGGCTTACCTGAGCGGGCTGAACGACGATCCGGCGCACGCCATCACCGCTTATCAACACGCGCTCGACCTCGAACCGTCGTGGGACAAGGGCTGGATCAATCTGGCGGCGCTGGATCAGCGGCAGGGCGAGACGGCGCAAGCGCTGGACGCGCTTCAGCACGCCATTGACATCGACAACCGCAACGGCGCGCTGCTGATGTGGGCGCGGCTGGCGGAGCAGACTGGCTCCGCGCCGCCGGAGGCGATCAGCGACGCTTACGTGCGCTATCTCAGTTCGGCTCCCACCGACGATCTGCCGCTGGCGGCGTTCTGGACGCAAACCGATCTCCGGCGGCAGGCGCTCGAACGCTATCTGCCGCAGGCGAAGCCTGACCTGCGCTACCGGATCGCCGCCGCGCACAACTTCGATCTGGCGACGCTGGTTCCCGCCGACCCGGTCAGCGGCGCGGATTGGTGGGTGGTGGGCGAATACGCGCTCACGGTCAGCGGCGACCCGATGACGGCGGAGGCAGCGTTCACGCAGGCGATTCGCGCGGGCGACGTGACCTCAGAGGGCGATTACTATGCCTCGCGCGCCCGCGCCCGCGTCACCCTCGATCCACAGGCGGCGGCGCGCGACTTGGACATCGCGGAACTGCTGCGCACCTACGACGAATCGCCCAACGCGGTGCGCGCGCTGCTGGCGACCGACACTGATCAGCGGCGGTCGCTGCTGGCGAACGCGGTGCCGCCGGAAATCCTCGACCAGAATTTCGAGGGGGTGCTGTTCGCCGGGCGGGTCGCCGCCTTCCAACTACTGCCGGAGATGCGCCTACCCGGTCCCGGCGCGAGCGTGATGCAGCCGTGGTACGACCTCGCCGCCAGCTATCTGGCGGACGGCGACCCCGATCAGGCGGTCACGGTCTACCGCGCGATCCTCGACCGCGCGCCCGACGAGAGCGCCGCACAGGAAGTACTGGATCAGCTAGGGCAGAATTAGGGGCTGGCATTGTAGGGACGAGGTATACCTCGCCCCTACGCGCACCAGCTTAGCGCACCTATTGTGGTTCAAGACAATTCATCGTGCGTCGCCAGAGGCTCAAAGCCTCTGGCTAGGAATTCAAGCCACCGTGCAACCTTTGGTTGCCGAGGCGGCTGAAACCTGAGCAGCGATTGGATGGAGTCCGCTTCAGCGGGCTTGATTTTGCAGCCGGATGCTTTGAGCATCCGGCGGGACGTAAATGGAGGTCGATGGGCGAGGCGTGCCTCGCCCCTACGCGGAAATCTACTGGCTTAATTCGGTGAGGCGAAGCGGCGATACCACTGCTCCGCCGTGATCAGGCGGAAGATGGCGGCGTCATTGTTGCGGGTTCCGGCGAGGTGGTCGCGCCAGAGCTTTTGCACCGCGTCCCGGTTGTACCAGTCGCGCTGGAACACGGTGTCGTTGAGATAGGTGTCCACCTCGGCGCGCAGCGGACTCGCGCAGCCATTGGCTTAAGGGAGTCGGGTAGCCGAGCTTGTCCTTGCGATTCACCACTTGGTCGGGCAGGATGCCGCGCAGCGCTCGGCGCATAAAGACTTTGGTCTCCGCGCCGCGCACCTTCTGCTCGGCGGGCACGCCCATCACGAATTCCGCGAGGCGGTGGTCGAGGAAGGGGACGCGCGCCTCGATGCTGTATGCCATGCTGTTGCGGTCTTCGTAGTGCAGCAGGCTGGGGATGCTGTCGCGCACCAGCGTGCGGTAGAGGTAGTTGTTGACCGCGTCGCTGCTGTCGAGATCACGGGGCGGCACGCTCGCCTGCTGGCGATCCGCCAGCGCTTCCATCTCCGGGTTGAGCAGCGATAGGGGCTGGCGACCGTGCGTGAGATAGCGCAGGGCGCGCGCGCTGAACTCGCGCGGACTTTGCGAGGCGAAGAAGCGCGGGTAGACCGAGATGGCAAAGCGGGCGAATTCGCGTGCCCAGCGCACCGGGTCGCGCTTGCGCAGGTCGTTCAGGTAAATCACGGCGTAGCTGAGATACCCAGCGAACAGTTCATCTGCCCCCTGCCCATCCAGCAGCACGGTCACGTTGCCGTGCGCCAGCTTCATGACGAAGTGCTGGCTGTAGACGGTCGGCGTGGCGGACGGGATGTCCTGATGCCACGTGATGCGCTCGGAGCGGGCGAGAAAGTCACTCGGCTCCGGGGTGATGCGGTGGGCAATCGTCCCGTAACGCTGCGACACCAGTTCCGCGTAACGCGATTCATCGAGTTCCCGTACCGGATAGAGCGACGAGAAGCTGTTCATGTGCCCACCGTCCAGAAGCTCGGTGCAAAAGGCGACAATGGCGCTGGAATCCAGCCCGCCGCTGAGACAGGTGCCGACCGGAACGTCGCTGCGGAGGCGCAGACGCACCGAGTTGCGCATGAGGCGCAGGAACTCGCCCTCGATGTCGTCATAGTTGTACTGGCTGCGGGCGCGCTCCGGGTCGAGGTTCCACCACTGCACCGGGTCGCCCACCACGCCGTCCTCGATCAGCAGGTAGTGCCCGCCGGGAAGCTCGCGCACACCCTCGAAGAAAGTCTTCGGGGCGTTGTAGACCATGCCGTAATGCAGGAACCACGCCAACTGCCCCATATCCGGCGCGACCGGAGCCAGCGGGCGCAGCGCCTTGATCTCGCTGGCGAAGGCGAACAGCCCCTTGTAATCCACATAGTAGAAGGGCTTGATGCCGAAGCGGTCGCGGGCGCAGAAGAGCCGATGCCGCTTCTGATCCCAGAGCGCGAAGGCGAACATGCCCACGAAGCGATCCAGACAAGCCGCGCCCCACGCATCATACGCCTGAATTACGACCTCGGCGTCGCATTCGGTGCGGAACGTGTAGCCCATCGCCTTGAGTTCGTCGCGCAGCTCAAGGTAGTTGTAGACCTCGCCGTTGAAGGTCAGCCAAAGTTGATCGCCCGCGACGGTCATGGGTTCGTGCCCGGCGGGCGAGAGGTCGAGGATCGCCAGACGGCGGTGCCCCAGCACCAGATCGGGCGTGAAGTCGGCGGGCTGGTCGATGGACGGATGGGGAATATTGGCGGGGGTATCGGGGCCGCTGCGCAGGCTGTGATCGCCGCTGGCGGTGTTGAGCAGCAGATAGCCCTCGCCGTCGGGTCCGCGATGGCGCATCAGGTGCGCGGCTTGCAGCAGGCAGGAAACGTCAACCGGAAGTCCATCCCGGCGGTACGCGCCGATGATCCCACACATGGCTTTTGCCTTCGCTCGATGTTTCGCTCAGTGTACCACGTGATTTAAGCGAAAAAGATAGGGAACCGACAAGATCGCCAAGAGAAGAAAAGAGGAGCCGCAGGCATACGCCGAAAAAGCAATGGAAATGGTGGCGCAGGGCTTCAGCGCGGTCAAGTTCGACGGGTCTGGGTCGATCAAAAGGCAAGCAGGTCGCTAAGCGCATCGCCCGTGAATTGGGGGTCGCTTTGACGATAGTCCCCAAACCGGTCGGGAGGAAAGACTTTACCCTGCTGCCCCGTCGTTGGGTGGTCGAGCGGACCTTTGCGTGGTTAGGTCGGTATCGGCGGTTAAGCAAGGACTACGAGTATTACGGTCACACCGCTGAAACCATGATCCTGATCGCCATGTCCAATTTGATGCTGAAGCGTTTGGCAAGGGCGAGTTGAAAGGCTTTTTCTACACCCTCTTAGACCTGCCCCTACGTCCACGTTTTGAGTAAGGATTACACCACGCTCATGCCGCCATCCACGTGCAGCACCACGCCGGTGAGATAATCCTCGCTGGCGAGATAGATCACCGCCCGCGCGACATCCTCGGCTGTTCCCGGTCGAGCCAGCGGCGCTTTCCCGGCTGCCGCCTGCCAGCGCGCCTCGTCGAACTGATCGGCGCGCAGTACCAACCCCGGAATCACCATATTGGCGCGAATGTCGGGTCCATAGCTGGCGGCGGTGACTTGGGTCAGCGCCAGCAGCCCCGCCTTGCTGATGCCGTGATGCGCGTAATCGACCCACGGCTCCAGCGCGCCCCGGTCGCCGATGTTCACGATCACGCCGCCCGGCGGAGTTTGCTCGCGCATCAAGCGGATCGCCTGCTGGGTACAGAGGAAGGGCGCGCGCAGGTTGATGTTCAGGGTGTCGTTCCACTCGTCCAGCGTTACGTCGAGCAGCCTGCGTTTCTGGAAGTTGGAGGCACTGTTGACCAGAAGGTCCAGCCGCCCGAAATGATCGCGCAGCGCCGCGAACAGAGACTTCGATGCCGTCCGGCGCACTCAAATCGGCTTGAACGGGGTAAGCATCGATGCCTTCGGATTTGAAATCGTGCAAGGCTTCTTTAACCACTTCTTCGGTCGATTGGTGGTAGTGAACCAGCAGATTGACGCCTTCGCGTGCCAGCGCCAGCGCAATCGCCCGCCCGACGCGATGCGCCGACCCAGTGACGACCGCGACCTGCCCGCTCATGTCGAGGCGCATGGTGTAACCTCCCGGTCATAGCAGTAGAGGCGTTCAAATGAACGCCCCTACGAAATCAGACGTGGACGAAGGCTGACTTTAGTATCCGGTCGCGGGCACCGAGAGCAGGAACAGCGCCGCGACGATGGCGATGAACAGCGGCAGCAGCAGCGCGAAGGCGAAAATCCGGCTGTCCTCGCGCAGGTGCATGTAGAACAGCACCACCAGAATGGCTTTGGTCGCCGAGAAGATGACCAGCGGGATGGTGGTCAGAATACTGTGCGGCAGGCTGGAGATCAGCACTTCGAGGATGGTGATCGCCCCAAGAATGAGGAAGATCACAGTGTAGAGCGGCAGCGGGATGGTGTAGCCGAGCAGTACGGTGGTGTCGCCGACGGCGTGCGGCAGTTCTTCCGCCAGCGTCAGCGAATGATCGGCAATGTCCGCCGCGTTGACGGTGTCCTCAATCGCCTCAATCGGCTTATTGAGGGTTTCCTCGGCGACCTGCCGGGCTTCGCGCACCTTCTCCGGCTCCTCTGCCTTGACCGCTTTAGCGACTTCGGGAAGCTGTTCTTCCGGCACCGGCTCGGCGCGCAGCTCGCGGATGGTCTCGCCCTCGATTTTCTTGATCGGCTCCGGCGCGTTTTCCTCGTTGAAGGGTGTCGGAGGCGGCGTCGGATTTTTCTGTTCGTCTGCCATTCTTAATCCCCTAGAGCAGGTAAATTACCGTAAACAGGACGATCCAGACCACGTCGACAAAGTGCCAGAACAAGCCGAAAATCTCGACGCCCAGATACTTGTTGTTGCTGTATTTGCCCCGCAGCGCCCCGTTGACCACCCAGATCGCCCACAGCACGCCCGCGATCACGTGGGCGCCGTGAAAGGCAGTCGGCGCGTAGAAGCGCATCCCGAACGTATCGCTGTAGAGCGTGATGCCTTCGCGCGAAAGCGTCGAGTATTCGATGTACTGGAAGCACACGAACAGCGTGCCGAGGATCGCCGTCGCGCTGATCCAGCGGGCGAGTCCTTTCGAATCGTTTTTCTGGATGGCGCGCAGCCCCATGACCATCGTCCAACTGCTAGTCAGCAGCATGAAGGTGTTCAGCGCCACCAACCCCAGACCGGAAGCCTGATGCACTTCCACGACCCGCTCCGGGTTGTTGATGCGAAACACCACAAACACCGCAATCAGGGTCGAGAAAATCACCACTTCCGAAGCGAGGTACAGCCACATCGCAAACTTGAGGTTATCGGTGTGGCGGGCTTCAGAGGCGCGCGCCGCGTTTCGACTTGCTTCAAAACTCATTTCGCTCATAAGGCTTGTCCCATTATTGAAGGAATCTCGGCACGCTGCGCAGCACGTGCGCCAGCCACCGCGCGACCCGCCCGACCACGTGCAGCACGAGAGAGGTGCGCAGGATGATCAGCATGAAGATGAAGGCGTTCACTGCCGATATAATGATCAACTGCTGCTCAGGCGTGAAGAACCACTCCAGCACCGGCGCCTGCGGCTGCGGGAAGATCAAGCCGATGGCGACGTAGTAGAACACCAGATACAACACCACGAACGTCACCACGAAGATCACTAGGGTGGTGATCCGCTGACGCAGATCAGGCGGCGCTTGCGGCTCGGAAGGCGGCGGCAGCGCAATCGTCCCGCCGCCTGCGCTCTTGACCTCGACCAGCCCGCGCGAGAGGAACGAGAACACGAAGGCGAAGATCGCCGCCGCGATCACCAGCGAAACCAGCGCCCAGAGGATGAAGACGATGAAAATCACCAGCGTGCTGACTTGAATTTCCGGTCCGCCGAAGGGCAGCGTCATCGGGACGTAGCCCACTGTCGCGGGCGACGCGCCGGGCACGACCGTCTGAGTCAGCGCCAGACCGCCGGGAATCAGCGCGAACCCGGCGACGAGCAGCAGGAAGATGATCAGCAGAGTCGTGATCTGCCACGTATAGCCGAATAGGATGCTGCGCGGCTGATCGCCTTGCTCGGCGATTTCCTCGTGGGCGGCTTCTTCTTCAGCTTCCTCGCCGTGAACGCTCAGCTTCGGGTCGAACGCGCCGATGCCCCAAACAAAGAACATCGCCCCCATGATCACCGACAGGATGATCCCCGGGCCGGCTGACCAAACCGGGTCTAAGCCCTGCACGGTGCGCAAAATAACCACGATCAGCGCGCCGAACATAAATCCGAGGATGCCCATCGGAATGGCGCGGCTTATACCCGGTTGCATAGGCTCGTCTCTCCCTTGCGCTGGTTCAAAGTTAAAAGTCGAAGGTTAAAAGTGGGGGTAACACTTGCCCTTTGAACTTTTAACTTTCCACTAGACCAAGTACAACACTGCGTAGAACAAAATCCAAGCGACGACTACAAAATACCACAATTTGGTGGACGCTTCCACCGCCCAGTTATGCACCGCGTCGTAGCTGGCGGCGCTGTTATACACCCGGATCATGATGTAACCGATCACCAGCGCGTGGACGGCGTGGAAGGCGGTCATCATGCGGAACAGCGTGCTGTACTGCCCGCTGAAGGGCAGATTCACCCACTCGTAGCCCATGATCAGGACGAACACCACGCCCAGCAGCAGCGCGACCCGCCACTGCGCCCGGAACAACTCGCGCTTGTCGTTCTGGATCGCGCGCAAACCGCCGCGCGTTAGTACCGCGCTGATCAGCAAGCCGATAGTCGCCAATGTAGGCAGCACGGCGTCATACGCCTGCACGCCCGGCGGGGGCCAAGAGGGAAAATTCCCCCGCAGTTGCAGATTGGCGACGATCAGGCACACGAACACCATAATCCACGAGATTTGGAAGACGGTGACCGCCGTCCGCTTGTTGCGCAGGTCTTGCAGTTCTTCGCGCGAAAGCGAGCTTTCTTCCAGTAAACGATGCTGCATCATGACCGTTAAACCGTGAACCTTTACCCTTGTTTCCAAAATGGTAGGGGCGGGTTTGAAACCCGCCCTCAGAAGTCTTCAATCTCCGGCGGCGCCGGGCGCGGGCTTGGGCGTGGTGAGTTCGCGCGTGGGCGGCGGCGCTTCCGGCGGTCCGAACTGCTGATCAATGGCGTTCAGGTATGCGTAAGACGCCTGCGTGCCGTAGCCATAGGGGTTTTTGAAGGGAACCGGGTCGCCGATGAAGTTGTGCGCGGGCGGCGGTGAGGTGGTCGCCCACTCCAGCGTTAGCGAGCGCCAAGGATTCGCCCCAGCGCGCTTGCCGTAGGCGAGGCTCCAAAATACGTTAGCGACCAGCACAAAGGTCGAAACCCCCAGCACATAAGCACCGATGGTGATCAGCACGTTGATAGTCTGATATTCCGGCGCGTAGACCGCCACGCGGCGCGGCATCCCCAACATACCGAGAATGGTCATCGGGAAGTAGGTCAGGAAGAAGGACGGGAAGGTGAGCCAGAAATGGATTTTGCCCAACCGCTCGTCCAGCATCCGCCCGGTGATCTTGGGGAACCAGTGATAAATCGCGGCGTAGATGGCAAACACCGATCCGCCGAACAGCACGAAATGCAGGTGGCTGACCACAAAGTAGGTGTCGGTCACGTCGATGTCGAAGGGAATCGCCGCCAGCATCACACCGCTGATGCCGCCGATCACGAACATCGACAGGAAGCCGAGCGCGAACAACATCGCGGTGCGGAAGTGTATCTTGCCGCCCCAGATGGTGCCCAGCCAGCTAAAAATCTTGATGCCGGTCGGTACCGCGATGATCATTGAGGTGATCATGAACGGGATACGCAGCTCCGGCGTCAGCGAGGCGAACATGTGATGTCCCCAAACCGTGAAGCCCACCAGCGCAATCGCCATACTGGAGAGCGCAATCGCCCGATAGCCGAAGATCGGCTTGCGCGAATGGGTCGAAAGCACCTCCGACAGCACGCCGAAGCCCGGCAGCACCATGATGTACACGGCAGGGTGGCTGTAGAACCAGAACACGTTCTGCCAGAGCAGAACGTCACCTCCTTGAGACGGGTTGAAGAAGGAGGTTCCGGCAACTCGGTCGAGGATCAGCAGGGTAAGCGCGCCCGCCAGAAACGGGGTCGCCAGTACCGCGATGATCGCGGTCGCCAGAATCGCCCAGACGAACAGCGGCATCTGGAAATAGCCCATGCCTTCCGGGCGCATATTTTTGATGGTCACAATGAAATTGATCGAGCCGAGAATCGACGACAAGCCCAGCAGATGCAGCGAGATCGCCCACATGGTTTGACCGTCGCCGCTGAACAAGGTACTCAGTGGGGGATAGCTAGTCCAGCCCGCTTCCGCCTGCCCGCCGAAATAACCGAGCAGCAGGAAAATGCCCGCAGGGGGGATCAGCCAGAAGGCGAAAGCGTTCAGCCACGGGAACGCCATGTCTTTCGCGCCGAGCATCAGCGGAACCAGATAATTGGCTACCCCGGCGAAGAACGGGATGACGAACAGGAAGATCATCGCCGTCCCGTGAATACTAAACAATTGGTTGTACTGCTGACCGTTCTGCACCAGATCAAGCTGTGGGGTGAGCAGTTCGGTACGCATCAGTTCCGCCAGCGCGCCGCCGACGATGAAGAAGACAAAGGCGGTGACCATATACTGAACGCCGATGACCTTGTGATCGACGCTCCAGCGCAGATAAGTTGACCAGCGCGGTCGCTCGACTTCGACCGGCACCCCTGGCATGGGTCTTGTGATGGTTGCCATTCCGAATTATCTCCCGTAACTTTCGGTCTCGGTTAGCTGCTGGTCTGCGTCAGCAGGAAGGCGGTAATCGCGTCTAGGTCGCTGTCCGGCATGTAAAGCTCACCCGACGGCGGCGGACTCTGGTCGCTGAACTGCGGCATCAGCGGGCTGAAGCCGGGAACGATGAAGTGGGTCGGGTTACGCACCGAGTCGTGGATGTAATCTGCCGCCGACATGCCTGCGATCCGGCTCCCCGCGCGGCTGCCGATGCCGTCCAGATGCGGACCGATGTTGCCCGTCCAGCCGAGCGAACTCAGCGTGTGGCAGGTCGGGCAGGGATAGGTTCCGCTGGACAGAATTTGTTTGCCAAGCTGCACCGGGTCGGCGGGCGGGAACAGCACGCTGCTCGCTTCGGGATCGTAGAACTCGCGCAGGTAGCTCTGCTCGTCAGGATGCACGATCAGCCACGAGCCTTGCAGCACGCCGTCCTCCACCGACCCCGCCATGTTGCCATGACCGGGACCGCACAGTTCCGCGCATTCGATGCGGTAGACGCCGGTTTCAATCGGCGTGAAGCGCACGTCAGTCTGGCGACCGGGCAGCACGTCCTGCTTGATACGCATCCCCGGAATCCAGAGCGAGTGGATCACGTCCTGACTGTTCATCAGCGTATGCACCGGCTGCCCCACCCACGTGTGAAGCTGCGGCGAGCTGAAGCTCAGACTTTGCCCGGAATTCAGCGTATCCTGCATATCCTGCGGAAGCTGGTCGATGGTGACGCCTTCCGGCAGCGTGTCCTTGGTGATCTCGTAGGAGAACGTCCACGAGAAGCGCTGCGCCGTCACGTTGACCACCTGCTCGTTGGGCTGGGGCGCGCGGATCGACTGCCAGACTTGGAAGCTGTAGATGGTCAGCACGAACACAATCACCGCCGGGATGACCGTCCACGTGAATTCGAGGGTGGTGTTGCCATGAATAGGCGGACCGTCGCTGTTGTCGCCCTTGCGGGCGCGGAAGCGAATCACCGAGAACAACAGCACGCCGTTGACCAGCAGGAAGATGCCGCCGCCAATCGCCAGCATGAAGCGGAACAGAGCGTCCACCTGCTGCGACTGCGACGATCCCTGCGCCGGGAGTACATTAGGCGCAAACGAGCCGATCAGCAGCCCGCCCAGAATGATCGCCAAGCCTCCGGCGACAATCCACAACAGGTTCACTGACCGATTGTTCGAATTGAGGTTGCCTGGATTCATGCAAAACTTCCGTAAATACCGAGATCGCGGGAACAATGTTGCGCGCAAACCGAGTGGGTCAGCGCCGGGTAATGCGATTTGTTAATTTTTACACAAGCGTGACTTGATTGTACCTGACTCTATTCTGGTTGGCAAGTCAAGTGCAGGGTGATTGCATCAAACTCAATGTTGAGGTCATTATGGCTCACAGGAGATTATTTTCACGTAGGGGCGCAGCGTGCTGCGCCCCTACAAACCTTTGTGGCTATTCTTGACCTGCTCGATCATTTTGATGCGATTACCCTGAAGTCAAGTGGGAGTCGGGAGTGGTGAAATAGCTAGATAGAGATCAACTTGACAGCAGGATGAAATGTCCTTACTGCCAAGCCGAGACGCACCAAATGAAAGCGGGACGTACTGAAGCCGGAAGTCAACGCTATCGCTGTGGACACTGCCAGCGTCGTTACACGCCTGAAGCGAAAGAACAGGGCTATCCCAACACGATGCGCCAGCAAGCCGTGAGGCTCTATAGTGACGGTCTGAATTTTCGCCGGGTTGGGCGGTTACTGGGCGATGTAGCGCTGCGAGCGATGCCCCAGCCGCCGCTCCAGTTCGTAGGCGTCGGCGTTGGTCACGCGGGCAAGCTGGAAGGCGAAGGTGTGGCGCAGGGCGCTCAATTGCCGCCCGCGAGTGGATTTGGTGGCGTTCTGCGCGCTCAGGAAGGCAATCACCCGTGTAGGGCGCAAATCCAACGGCTGCACGCCATGCCCAAGCTCCGCTTGGGACGCGCACCATGCACGCCAAAAAGGGCGTAAATGATGAGCGGTTTCTGCTGCTGAACCTTGCTGGAAAACCGGATTGTCCCATGGCTTGAAAGCGCTGAGACCGAGCACAGTTGCCCGGCTCGGTCTCAGCGGCAGCATCGAAAGGGGCTAGTCGATCCCCACGACTGCCTACTCGCCGTTAATCGAGTTGCGCGGCTCTGGTGTGGGCGGCTCGGTCGCGCTTTCGGTCGGCGCAGGTGATTCGGTAACCGCTGGCGTGGGAGTAGGTGTCGGTGTGCTAGTCGCAGGCGCGACCGCCACCACGCTCACTTCGTCCACTTGCCAGCGATCCGCTACTTGTCCCTCATTCGGCGATGCGCCCTGCCACAGGAACTGCATTTGGATTTGCTGTCCGACATAGCCGGTCAGGTCGATGACATCCTGCTGCCAGTCTGCGCTGTTGGTCGGCATACTCACCGTCGTCCAGCTCACGCCGTCGGTGCTGACCTGCACCAGCCCCACCGAACGATCACTGCTGAGCAGCGATTCGAAGCTGAGCAGCACCGCCTGCCCCGGCGCTACCGTCGTCAAGTCGAGCGAGCGGTTCCAGCGCAGCACGTCCGCCTGATTGTTCGCCGTCACCTGCCAGCCCAAGCCCTGCCCGCCGAAAGCGGCGTCGGACGTGAGCGTCCAGCCAGTCAGACTCGACCAATCGGGCGCGCCGTCGTCCATCGGGGCGTAGGCGGGCAGCGGCAGCGGCGCGAGCGTTGGCGTCGGGACTTCAGTGGGCAGCGCCAGCGTTGGGAAGGGCAGTGCGGTCGGCAGTGGAGTCGGCGGCGCGGCAGTTTCTGTGGCTTCCGGCATCGGCGTGTCGGTGGGTTCTTCACTGAACTCCAGCACCTGCACCGAACTGAGCGTCACCTTGTCGATGTCCATGTACTGACCCAACGATCCGGTGAAGCGCACTGTCACCGGGTAGACCGCCGTCCACGGCAGCGCGATGCTGATCGGCTGCTGATATTGAGTGGTCGTGCTGGTGTTGCTGATGGTCTGGCAGTTGTAAATCTGGCTGAAGCACACCTCCATCGGGCCCTTGTCGGGTCCGGTGGTGCGGTACAGCACCAAATAATGTCCCGCCGTGCCGTTCACCATGAAAGTCACGGTCGAGTCGGGCTGCGAGGTGTACAAGACGTGCCCGCTGCTGTAGTGCGAGTCGTTGTTCTGTATCCACTGCCCGCTGTAGATCAGCCGACCGCTGGTTTCCTGATAGGTGCTGCCTTCCTGAAGGGCACCGGGTGAGCTGCTCAGGTACACCGAGTCAAAGTCCATATACTGCCCGCTGCTGCCCAAGTTCGTCAATGTAATCTGGAAGGTGCCAGCATTGGGCATCAGGATATTGAGCTGTTGCTGGTAGGCGGTGGGCATACCGTAGTTGCTGAAGGTGGTGCATTGCACGCCGATGCACACCTGCATCAGCCCGTGATCCGGCGAGGCGGTGCGCTTGAGCTGCAAGCGGTCGCCCGCATTCACTGTCACGGTGAAGCTGACGCTGGCGCCCGGTTGCCCGGTGTACATCACGCTGCCGCCGTCGTAGCTGGCGTTGATGTCAGTGATCCACACCCCGTTAAAGGTCAGGCTCGGACTGGTGTTTTGGAAGAAGTGCCCGACCGTCAGGATGGTCGGCGCGCTCTGAAGCGCCAGCTTATCCACGTCCAGATACTCGCCGTCGCTTCCGGTGAAGGTGACAGTGACGGGATAGGTTCCCGTCCACGGCACCGAGACGGTGTAGGGCTGCTGGTAGAGCGTGACCGGGTTGTCGTTGCTGACCGTCTGGCAGGCGAATACCTCGCTGAAACAGACGCGCATCTGCCCCTTGCCCGGTCCCACCGTGCGAATGATCTGAAGCCGATCCAGCGCACTGACCGAGATCAGGAAGGTGTAGCTGTTATTCGGGAAGCCGGTGTACTTCACCGTCCCGCCGTCGTAGCTGGCATTGGCGTTGCTGATCCACTGCCCACTGTAGCTGATGGCGGTGTCATCGTCTTGGAAGCTGGTGCCGACCGTGAGTGCTACCGGGCTGGCGAGCAGCGACACCGCGTCGAAATCCAGATACTGCCCAGACGTGCCTTGATTGGTGATGGTGAGGGTGAAGCTTCCCGTCGTTGGGCAGCAAAATCGTGAGCGGCTGCTGGGTGAGCGGGATCAGGCTGTAATTGCTGAAGCTCTGGCAGACGCCGGTGCCAATGCAGACCTGCATGTTGCCGCGATCCGGTCCTGTCGAGCGCAGAATGGTCAGCCGATTGCCCGCCGCGCCGACCAGCGCGAAGCTGAGCGAGGCGCCGGGCGACCCGGTGAAATGCATCGAGCCGCCGCTGAAGCTGCCGCCGCTGGTGGTGCCCCACGTCCCGCTGTAGCTGATGCTGGCGCTGTCGTCCTCGAAGCTGTTGCCAACGGTCAGCGGTGGCGGCGACGACGGAGTGAACGTCGGCGTGCTGGTGGGCGTGTTGGTTGCCGTCGGCGTATAGGTCGCCGTGGGCGTGTTGGTCGGCGTATTGCTGGGCGTATAGGTCGCCGTGGGCGTGTTGGTCGGCGTATTGCTGGGCGTATAGGTTGCCGTCGGCGTGTTGGTCGGCGTGTTGGTCGGCGTATAGGTTGCCGTCGGCGTGTTGGTGGGCGTGTTAGTCGCCGTCGATGTGTGTGGTGGGCGTGTATTGGTTGCCGTTGGCGTGTTGGTCGGCGTGTTGGTAGGCGTGTTAGTCGCCGTCGATGTGTTAGTGGGTGTGTCCGTCGGTGTATTGGTTGCCGTTGGCGTGTTGGTCGGCGTGTTGGTAGGCGTGTTAGTCGCCGTCGATGTGTTAGTGGGTGTGTCCGTCGGTGTATTGGTTGCCGTCGGTGTATTAGTCGGCGTGTTAGTCGGCGTATCCGATGCCGTCGGTGTATAAGTCGGCGTGTTAGTCGGCGTGTCGGACGCTGTGGGCGTGTTGGACGGCGTATAGGTTGCCGTTGGCGTGTTGGTCGGAGTGTTAGAAGGCGTATAGGTTGCCGTCGGCGTGTTGGTCGGCGTGTTAGTCGGCGTATCCGATGCCGTCGGTGTATAAGTCGGCGTGTTAGTCGGCGTGTCGGACGCTGTGGGCGTATAAGTAGGTGTGTTGGTCGCTGTGGGCGTGTTGGAAGGCGTATAGGTTGCCGTGGGCGTGTTGGTGGGCGTATCGGACGCCGTCGGCGTATAAGTAGGTGTGTTGGTCAGCGTGTCGGTCGCCGTCGGCGTGTTCGTGGGTGTGTCCGTCGCCGTCGGCGTATAGGTCGGCGTGTCGGACGCTATGGGCGTATAGGTCGGTGTGTCCGTCGCCGTCGGCGTATAGGTCGGTGTGTCCGTCGGTGTGTTGGTCGGCGTGTCCGTTGGTGTGAAGGTGGGCGTAGGGGTGCCAACCGCGTCGGCTTCATAGGAGCCGAGGTCGCAGGTGGCGGTGCCGTTGCCATCGCCGTCCTGCGGGCGAGTCGCGCCGCGCTGGTCTGTGGCGGGACAGATGCCGTTGTCGCCCGCGTCAATCGCCGGGCTGCCCGTGAGCAGCGGGAAGTATGCCGGGCTGCCGGTGAGCGCGCCCAGCAGAGGATCGCCGGAGAGCGCCCCGGCGACGCCGCAGGTGCCATCTTCGATCAGGTTGCCGCCCGATGGATTGATAGTGTCAGTATTGACGCAGTCGCCGCCGCTGGTGCTGTTGGCGATGATGCTGTTGCCGAGGTTCACCGTGCCGCTAATGTTGTCGATGCCGCCGCCGTTGCTGGTGGCGGAGTTGTCGGAGACGGTGCTGTTGGTCAGCGTCAGCGTGCCGGCGTTGTCGATACCGCCGCCGTCGGAGCTGGCAGTATTGCTGGAGACGGTGCTGTTGGTCAGCGTCAGGATGCCGCCAACGTTGGCGATGCCGCCGCCGCCGATAGCGGAATTGTCGTAGACGGTGCTGCTGGTCAGCGTCAGGATGCCGCTGCCGCTAGTGCTGTAGATGCCGCCGCCATAGGAGGCGGAATTGCCGGAAATGGTGCTGTTGGTGATCGTCACCCCGCTGGTGCTGTAGATGCCGCCGCCGCCATCGCCATTGTTGGCGGAATTGCCGGAGACGATGCTGTTGGTCAGCGTCAGCGTGCCATAGCTGTAAATGCCGCCGCCGTCGCCCGTGGTGGCGGTGCTATCGGAGACGGTGCTGTTGATCAGCGTCAGATCGCCAGCGCTGAGGATGCCGGCGCCCTCGCTGTCCCTCCCATTCTGGAGCGTCAGGTTGGTTAGCGTCAGGCTGCCGTCCGAGCTGACAGCGAAGATACGGTTGGCGCTGCCGCCGTCCAAAATCACGCTCTGCCCGGTGGCGTCAATGCTCACGGTCGTGTTGATGTCGATTTCCGGCACAGTGATGGTGCCGCTGCAGCTAAAGGTGATCGTCCCCCCACCGGAGAGCGCATCTTGCAGCGTCCCAGCGTCGGGTCCATAAGTGCTGCAGTCGGTGACGGTACCGGCTGAATAGACGGTAGCGGACGCGACCATCAGCAAGGAAAGTAGACCGATCCAGAACCAATGCCTCACAAGTAGACCACGATGACTCATGATGAAAGCCTCAAAATAAGATGATGAGAACTGTTTCCCGTTATTTTAACCTTTTAGTAGATCAATTGCACATGATGGTTTACAGAACTCAAAACACTTGAAACGTCAAGCGAACGCTGGCGAGCCAAGTTAGAATTGAGCGGGTTGAGGCGACACATACAGAAGGAATAATGCTCGAAACAGGGGTACGAGTGATGGGCGAGAGGCGTGGTGACGCGCCGACGTGGGCGTATCCGTGGGGAGCGCCAGCGTCGGGAAGGGCAGCGCGGTCGGCAGTTGAGTATGACGCGGTGGCGCTGGAAGCTGTGCGCGTCACCAACATGGTCAGAAATCACCACCTGAGCAAGAGTATTCTGGACAGCGGTTGGGCTAACCCCTGCGGGCTGATAGTCACCCCGCCTAGTGCAGCACTCTGGCTTAATTCGCTTAAGCTTGCCTCTGGATTTGCCATCCAGACCCAGACCAAGCCACTGACAAAGCTCTCCCCATTCAGTTTCTGTTCCCTCTGGATGAACCCGCTTTCGCGTCCTGCCTGTCGTGCCGTTCCCCGCAATAGCTCTTGGAGGTCTTGCTGTAATTGCGCTAAAGTCAACATCGGCAATCTTGGCTTTCTTGTGCCGTTTGGTCGCAACACAATTTTGCCTTGATTGCCTCTGCTTGGCTTATCTTGATGCCTATAGGCACGCGACGCCCGTCGCTTAAAACCCTCGTGGCTAGAGGGGACAACCTATCTCATTCGAGAGACCCGCTTCACGGTCGGTTTTCGGTTGATGTTTGTATTCATTCCGAACTTGCGCCAATTCACTTCGCCTGCGAGCCAGAGTTGAGCCAAGCCTGAGATCGTGGTATACAATAGGCGCATCAGCGCAAATCAAGCAGCGAGGGAGGCTCACGGATGCCTTTTGTAGGCTATATACTGGTGTTGATGGCGGCAGGAACGGTGATACTGGTCCTCTATCTGGTGGTGCGCGAGCAGACCGAGCAGGATGAATGGTATATCCCGCCCCCGGAAGACCAGACCAACAGCGAGCCGACTCCCATGTCCACCGCCGAAGTGGTGGGCACGCAGATGACCAGCCCGTCGCCGGTCATCGACGCGGAAGCGAAGCATAGGGCGGAAGAAAACCGCGAATAAAGGTCTCGGCACCTGAGGAGACTATCCCTGAAGCGGCAGATTGACCTCGCGCCCTTCGTCCTGATCGCGCTGACGCTGCTGTTTTTCTACCGTCTCGCCTTCACCGATTTGATCCTCGCGCGCGGCGACACCTTCACCTATTTCTATCCCTACTGGGGGGTTCGTGACGCCGCCCTGCTGAGCGGGCATCTGCCGCTGTGGTCGCCCGACCTGTTCATGGGCGTGCCGCTGCTCGCCAACAGCCAGCTTGGAACTTTCTACCCACCCAATTGGATACTCGCGTCGCTGACGCCGCCCGACGCCATCCGCGTGAGCATCCTGCTTCACGTGGCGTGGGCGGGGATCGGCACCTACCTGCTGGCGCGGCGCTCGCTGGGCGCAAGCCGATTAGCGGCGCTGCTGGCAGGCGGATTGTTCGCCTTCGGCGGGCACATCGGCGCGCACGTCGAGCAGATCAACCAGCTACAGGGCTTGGCGTGGCTGCCGTGGCTGATTTACCTGTTCGACCGGGCGCTCGAACGCCCGCTCCCCAACGCGATCTGGCTCAGCATGGGGCTGGCGCTGCAATTCTTCAGCGGGCATACCCAAACCCTGTTCATCACCGTCGTCGCGCTGGCGATCTACGCGCTTAGCACCCGCCCGATTCGCGGCGTGATCACGCTGGCGTGCGCGGGCGGAGCCGCGCTGGTGCTGGCGCTGCCCCAGTTGATCCCCACGCTGGAACTGACCCGCGTCTCCAACCGCAGCGGCGGATTGACGCTCAATCAGGCGACTGCCTTTTCGTTCAGTCCCTTCGTGACCGGGCGCGGGCTGCTGCCCAGCTACGATTCGCTGATTTTCGCGGAATACGTCGCCTATCCCGGTGTTATCGGCTTGGGGCTGGCGATCATTGGGGCGTTATCGGCGAGGGCGGGTTTGAAACCCGCCCCTACGCGCCGTTTCCGGCTGCCGCTCTCGCCGCGGCTCCGGTGGCTGATCATGGCGCTGGCGGGCTTGGCGCTCGCCTATGGGGTGTACGATCCGCTCTACTGGCTGCTCGGCAGCCTGCCGGGATTCGATCTGTTTCGGGTTCCGGCGCGCTGGCTGGCGCTGTTCGCGCTGGGCACGGCGATGCTGGCGGCGTTGGGCATCGAGTCGCTTCGCGTAGGGGCACAGCGTGCTGTGCCCCTACAAATCACTTCTTGGCGATCTTGGCGTCTTGGCGGTTCAACATTCCTTATACCCACCCTGATCATCGCCGCCCTTGCCGCGCTCTCGCTGCTGACTCTGCGCCAGAACGATCTGACGCCGGTCAGCCTGCCCACGCCGATCACGGGGATCGGCTGGGCGCTGGCGCTGCTGGTGCTGCTGATCGGCGTGTGGCGGCGGCTGCCGCTGATGCTGGCGGGCGCAGCGCTGCTGGAATTGGGACTGGCGTCGCAGATCATGCCTTACAACCAACTGGTTCCGCCCGACGCTGCCAGCGCGCAGCGCTTCACCGAAAGCCAGTTGATCGCCGAGCAGCGGGGGCAAACGCCGTCGGGGCGCGTCCTGAGCATCAGCGGTCTGCTGTTCGATCCGGGTGATCGGGGGGCGCTGCTCGCGCGCTATCAATCGCTGGGCATGTCGCCCGATGCAATCGCGCTGGCGTTCGATACCGTGAAGCTGAAGGAGACGCTGGGCGCGAATCTGCCGCTGATATGGGCTATTCCCAGCGTGGACGGCTACGACGGCGGGCTGCTGCCCACGACTTCCTACAGCGCCTTCACCTCGCTGCTTCTGCCGGGGGGTGAGCGCAGCATCGACGGGCGGCTACGCGAGCTGCTGGCTCAGCCCGACTGCGGCGGCGCGTGCATCCCGGATTTGCGCTGGCTGGATTTGATGAACGTGCGCTATTTGATCACCGACAAGGTCTATGATTTGGTGCAGGACGGCGTCTTTTACGACACCCAGTTCTCGCAGACCGCGCCCGCGACTTATCGCAATCCGCAGCGCTTCACGGCGACGGCAATCGACCTGCTCTGCCAGCCCTGCGATGCCCTTCGCATTGACGGCGTGGCTGCGCCGGGCGAACCGGTCTCGGTGGGCGATGATTTACGGCTGCGTTTCTCGCTTGATCCGGCGGCAGCGCTTGATACCGTGCAGATCAGCGGCGATCCGGCGGCGCGAATTCGCGCGGTGACGCTGGTGGATACTCGCACCGGGGATTTCCAGCAGCTTGCGCCCGACCCGTTTACGCGGATTCTGTCCAGCGACATCAAGCTCTACCAGAACGACAACGCGCTGCCCCGCGCCTTCGTGGTCGGCGATGCGCGTTTCGTTTCCGACGATGATGCGGCGCTCGATCAGCTGCGCGATCCGAGCTTCGATCCGGCGCAGACGGTAGTGATTGCAGGTCAAGGGGAAGATCCGGTAGGGGCGGACGGACGGTGCGCCCTGCAAGCGGCGACCATCACTGCCTATACCGACACCCGCGTGTCGATTTCGGTCAATTCGCCTGATTCCGGTTATCTGGTGCTGACCGACGCTTTCTATCCCGGCTGGACCGCCGCCGTCAATGGGGTGGACACGCCGGTGGAGCGGGCGGACGTGATGTTCCGAGCGGTGCAGGTTCCGAGCGGCGAGAGCGAGGTGGTGTTCGAGTATCGTCCGGCGTGGCTGCCGCTCGCGCCGATTCTCGGCGGAATGGGGTGGATCGCGGCGCTGATCGCGGCGGTGCTGCTCCGCCGATCTCAATGGAGAAGGACAGCGTAGGGGCGCAGCGCGCTGCGCCCCTACAAAACCACAATGGTTACGACTAACTCATGGGCACGGTGTTGATGTCGCCCTGCACGACATTGACGTAGCTGGACGCCACCCAGCCGATGGTATCCTCGAACACCACCTGATACCAGCCGTCGCGCGTCCTGCCGATCACGGGCATGATGGTGCCCCACGGGATGCGCCCGATCTGGGTTGCGTCGGTGGTCGGCGCGGCGCGCAGCTTCAGCCCCGCCTGACTCTGAACCACCACGCCCGTGAGCGCGGCGGGATTGCCCTCGGTCACATAGGGGCTGGTGATCGGCGCGTTGAACTCGTTGCCATTGACGTGGAAATAGTAATTCCACACCCAGCCCTGCCCGGAACTCAACTGGATCAGGAACCAGTAGGCATGTTCGTCGCGTCCCAAGACCTGATAGGTCTGTCCGCGCAGCACCCGACCCACTACCGGAGCGCCGAGGAAGGGCGCCTGCCGAACCAGCAGGGTCGTCGCGCGGATCACCGTGCCGGAGAGCGCGCCCGGCGGAATTGCGGGCAGCGGCGTCGGCGGGATGTGAGTCGCGGTGCTGGTGGGCAGCAGCCCGCCGCCCAAGCCGGGCGTGAGACCGGGCGTGGTATCGCCCGTCACCTGCACCCACTGGAACTGCACCGCCGCCTGATCAATGCCCTCGAAGTATTCCACCGTCAGCGAGTGCGTCCCCCCCGTCAGCGTCTGCTGGAAGCGGTCGGTCGTCAGCACCCGCCCGATGAACCGATCCAGCACCAGCACCCCGTCGATGAATACCCGGATGCCGTCATCCGACGACGCGATGAACTCGTAAGTGCCCGCGTTGAACAACTGCACCGACGTGAACCGCGCCGAGAAGTTGTCCACGTTCACCGCCGGGTTGGGCGACCCGGTGCCCCAGTTCACGTTGATGCCGTTGGGCAGGTTTTCGGTGTACACCACCGGACCCGGAGAGATCGGTGCTGTTGTAGTAAGTTGCCGTCCAGTTGGTGCCGAAATCCTGTAAGTTGTCGGCGCTGGTCATGGAGCCGACCGCGAGCGCGAGCACCAGCAGCAGCGCCAGCAGCGAGAAAATCACGGTTCGTTTCATCTTGTATTTTTACCCTTCCCCCCTGCGCGCGAGGTAAAGCCGTCCCGCAGTTTCCACTTTAAATAACCCACAGTATACATTGCTTGCGCGCGCGCCGCATTGAGACAATACTCACAGCCCGAAGCGCGCCCGCACCAGCGGCAAAATCTGCTGCGCGATCTCCTGACTGCCGCGCACGCCGGGATGCCCGTCCGCCGGGCTGACCCGATCAGTTCCCCGCTCGATCAGGTGGACGGCGCAGCAGTTTTGAATAGTCATTTGAGCGAAAGTGTCGTCGAAGGCGACCAGCAGCACGCGAGAATCCGCCGAGATGTGGCGCAGATCGTCCAGATAACGGGGGAGGTCTCCCTCAGCGATCTGCTGATCGACGCTTACGGGGAACAGGTATTCGGGCAGGTTGAGCAGGTAGAGCGAGAGCCAGCTTTCGGAGTCGGGCGCGCGCAGGTGGTCGAAATCGACCTGCTTTTCCGGCTCGGCGTCGTTGCTGATGATCAAGTACACGAGGGAAGCAGTGAGCGAGTACAAGTGGACCGCACGGGAAACATTGGTCGAGTTATATCCGCTCACTCCGGCATTAATCACGTGGACATCGGGCAGCGCCTGCGCAATCAGATTGACCCAGGTCTGGTCGTCATTCACGCCGTAGCCAAAGGTCACGCTGTCGCCCAAGAACACCAGGGTTTGATCCGCCGACAGGTTGGTATCGGGGACGGCGCGGGTGCCATCCGGCAGCAGCGTGAAGCTGAAGCTGGACAGGGGGTAAGTGCCGGGTCGAAAATTGTAGCCGCGCGGATCGGGGACGAGCTGCGAGCCGAGATAAGCTTGATCGCGGTAGTAGGCGAAGCCCAGCGGATCGAAGCGCGCCAGCAGCGCCTCACCCAGCAGCAGCGCGGCGATCACGCCCAGCAGCAGGGCGATTAATTTGCGGCGTGCAGATTTTGCCAAAGATGACTATCCTAAGCGGTAGATCGCAGCGGTATCCACCATCAACGGAGCAAGTCGTCATGCTGAATTTTAACCCGGAAGGAAAAAAGGTCATCCTCTCGGTGGACGGCGGCGGGATGCGGGGCATGATCTCCATCGCCATGCTCGCCGAACTGGAGCAGATGACGGGCAAGACCTGCCAGCAGTTGTTCGATATGGTGGGCGGCACCAGCACCGGGGCGATCATCGCCGCCGGGCTGGGCATCGGCATGACGGCGAACGAAATCCTCGAAGTGATCTACCGCGACCGGCTGCCCAAAGCCTTCCCGCCCAACAACCTCTGGCTGTGGATTCGCTACCTGCTGGGCGGGCTGCGCTATTTCTACCCGATGGAGCCGTTCATCGAGGCGCTGCAACCGCTGGCGCGCGGCTACAAAATCCGCGATTTGAGCCACCCGATCGTGTTCATGACCACCAAAGACGTGCGGGTGGGCGATACCTATTTCGTGGTGAGCAAGGGACCCGGCTTGGCAGCGGTCGCCGATTGGCCCCTCTCCGGCGCGGTGGCTGCTAGCGGCGCTGCCCCGATCTACTTCCCGCCAGTGGCGGGCAACTTGATCGACGGCGGCGTGGGCATGACCGGGAATCCGTGTCTGGCGGTCGCCATCGAAGCGATGGAGTACATCGGCGCGGAAGCCGGGTTCGTGGACGACAACGTGATGCTGGTCTCGCTGGGGACGGGCTACGTGCCTTATTTGTTCGGCGAGGACGCCGCCGACCGCTTCTGGCTGAAGGACTGGGTCGAGTACGTCATTTTGAAGGGGCTGGACGACGCCGCCTTGCAGCAGGTCTCCAGCACCCGCGCGATCTACGGCAGCCGCATGGACTTTCGCCGCTACAATCCCGAACTCACGGTCGATAATCTGAGCAGCGCGTTAGGCATCCAAACCGGACTTGATCCCAGCACGCTGGGGCTGGATTCGCACACGCCGGAGCAGGTGGCGCTGATGGAGCAGATCGGGCGGGTGTACGCGCGCAAGCTCGACTGGACGCTGCCGCGCCTGATGCCGTGGGACACGCCCGGCGGTCAGCACAAGCCAAACATCAACCACGCCAACGTGGACTGGTCGAAGACGCCGTATCGGTGAGGCGCAAGCGCAGAAGATTGAACCGCCAAGACGCCAAGAAGCGCCGCCGAGGGATTAATCCCTCGGCTACCAAGATCGTCGCCCACTGAAGGGGCGACTCAGACGCTATCGATTTCGGGCGACCCCTTCAGAGGGTCGCCACGTACACGATAGCTGGCGGTTTAAACCGCCAGCGAAGCCAACCAATGCGTAATCTTGTCCTTTACGAACAACCTCCAAGATCGCCAAGCGAAATTCCGGTATTGTGCGCCCTATCAAAGCAGACTTAAGATATAAGCGACGGTCACACACAGGTGTTGAGGCAGACTTATGCGCTACGCAGACGACTTCATGGGATGGGTTGAACTCCACGAGCATAGCTGGGGCACCGACAGCTATCCGGGGCGTCCGAATTTGAAGACGATCCTCTCCACGCCAGTGGTGACCTTCTGGCGTCCCGCCAAAAAAGACAAGCATTTCCGCTATCACATCAAGCTGTATGAAGACCTGAAAGAACTGGAAGCCTACTACACGCGGCTGGTGCTGCGCGCCAATCTCGAGCCGCCGCAAGACCGCCTCTCGCGCATCTTCGTCCAGCGCAAGCGCGTGATCGTCGCGGGCGTGAAGATGCAGTTCCGCGAAGTCACGCCGGAGAAGTAAGGCGACTTAGCGATCAACCTGCCACAGCCAGCACAAATGTCACGCTGACGACATGAAGTGCTGCCGTTTATCGACAGGGTTGCGGGGAGTTGATCAGCGTGAACCAACAAGAAGTGGAAGCCTTCGCCGCCCAACTGGACAAGGTTCAGCAAGAGGAGAATTTCGGGTATCGCTTTTTCTTCGTGGGCGACGACCACCGGGTGCCGTTTGTGTCGATTTCGGCGTCGGACAATGAGTACGACAACCTGTCCAACCTGAACCGGGAAGGGGTTTTCCGGGTGAACATCGGCGTGAGCCGAGAAACCTTCGACTCCCTGTTTGCCAATTCGGACACCGAAGCCGTCGATTATTCCGCCCTTGACGTGTTCATGCCCCATCCCGAATACGCCAAGCAGCACTTCATCTGCATTTTGAATCCGTCCCAAGAGAATGAGGAACGCACGAAAGCGTTTATCGTCGAGGCGCATTCCATCGCCGCCGCGCGCCTGAAGCGGAAAACCAGCGACTAGAGACCGCTTGACAGCGAACGGATTTTCGGATACAGTTAACTACATGGTTAAATATCCGGCGTTGGACAGCGTGTTTTCGGCGCTTGCCGACCCAACCCGGCGGGCAATTCTGGAACGACTCGCGGCGGGGGACGCCTCGGTGACGGAAGTCGCCGCGCCCTTTGCCGACGCCATGAGCCTCCCGGCGGTCTCGAAGCATCTGCGGGTTCTGGAAAATGCCGGGTTGATCACGCGCGCGAAAGAGGGGCGGGTGCATCACCTGCGGCTGCGCCCTGCGCCGCTGCAAGCCGCCGCCGCATGGCTCGCCTTCTATCACCAGTTCTGGGACGAGCAGCTCAACTCGCTGGCGGCGTATCTGGATCAGGTTCAGCAAACGGATGCCGATGAACAGAAGCCTTGACGCTTTTCTCAACCTGCGGCGCAGCTACTCCGCCCCGCGCGATCTGGTGTTCCGCGCGTGGACCGAGCCGGAGGCGCTGGAGCGCTGGTTCAAGCCGAGAGGACAGACCACGCGGGTGGTCGCGCTCGATCTGCGGGCGGGCGGGAGCTATTGCTTTGAAACCCGCGACGCGGACGGCGTAGTCACGGCGATTTCGGGGCGATACGTCGAAATCGTGCCGCCGGAGAAGCTGGTGTTCACGTGGGTTTCGCCCTCCACCGACGACGCCGAGACGCTGGTCACCCTGCACTTCATCGACAAGGCGGGCGCGACCGAAATCACGCTGAGCCACGAGCGCTTCAGCTAGCGATCAGATGGCGACCCAGCACAACATGGGCTGGAACTGGATGCTGGATCAGCTTGGGACTTACCTGTGAGGGGAACGCCCTCTTTTTTTCGCCTGATATTTAACCAATCAGTTAACTATTCTATCGAAAGGACTGGAAATGCCGGACATTCTCTTGGAAGCAACCATCTTCGCCCCGCCGGAGACGCTGTACACCGCGCTCACCGAGCAGGAAGGGCTGCGCTCGTGGTGGACGCAGCAGGCGACCGCCGCGCCCAAAGTCGGAAGCACCTCCGAGTTCCGTTTCTACAACGGGCAGGTGGTGATGCAGTTGGAAGTCGAGCAGTTGGAGCCGAGCCGCCGGGTGGCGTGGAAGCCGATCTCCGGCGTGCCGGATTGGGCGGGCACCGAGGTCACGTGGGACTTGACCCCGGTGGACGGCGGCACCAAGCTGCTGTTCGGGCACCGGGATTTCGCCTCGTATGAGGGGTCGCTGCCCATGACCGGGTTCAACTGGGCGTGGTACATCATCAGCCTGAAGAAATACGCCGAGACCGGGGTCGGCAGCCCGCACACGGGCGAGATGAATACGTAAGCCGAACCAAAAGTAGGGGCGAGGCATGTCTCGCCCCTACAAAAACCTTCCCTCAAATGTGCGACTAGCGCTACAGGTTAGGAACCCACCTCGACGGGATTAGCGGAGGGTGTAGGAGCCGCCCGGATCGAGGACGATGGGCTGGGCGCTGGTTTCGCTGCTGACCCGGTTCGCCCAACGGCTGGCGTCCTGCATGATCGGCGGGAAGGTGTTGTAGTGCATGGGGATCACCATGCGCGGCTGCAAGAAGCGGATCGCCTTGAGCGAGTCGTCGGGTCCCATGGTGAAATAGTCGCCGATGGGCAGGAAAGCAAGGTCGATCTGGCGTTCGTCGCCGATCAACTGCATGTCGGAAAACAGCGCGGTATCGCCCGCGAAGTAGAGCACCTGCCCGCTGGCGGTGTGGATCAGGTAGCCGCAGGAATTCCCGCCGTGACTGCCGTCGGGCAGCGAGGAACTGTGAATCGCGGGGGTGGACTTGACGTTCATGAAGCCGCAGTCGTACTGCCCGCCGACGTTCATGCCGATGATGGTCTGGACGCCCTGCGCTTGCAGCCAGTTGCCGATCTCGAAGTTGGTGACGACGCTCGCCCCGGTGCGCTTGGCGATGCTGACCGTGTCGCCCAGATGATCGCCGTGCCCGTGCGAGAGCAGGATGTATTCGGCTTGGATGTCTTCTGGCTTGGCTGCCGCCAGTGGATTGCCGGTGAGGAAGGGGTCGAGCACCGCCAGATGTCCGTCCACTTCCAGCACGAACGCGGAGTGCGACAGCCACGTCAATTTTACGCTCATGGGGTTTTCCTTCTTTAATTACAAGATCAATTTAGCAACAGTATAGCTTATTCGGCGCGCGGGATGGTAATGGTAAAAGTCGAGCCGCCGTTCAAGCCGGTGCTGCTCGCCCAGATGCGCCCGCCATGCGCCTCGACCATCGCGCGGGCGATGCTCAAGCCGATGCCCAAGCCGCCTTTGGTGCGGGTCATGTGATCCTCGACCTGATAGAAGCGCTCGAAGATGCGCTCTAGCTGGTCGCGGGACAAGCCGATCCCGGTATCCGTGACCATCACCCACACGTCGTCGTCGCCGTGAAGCTCGGTCTGCACGATGATGCGCCCGGTTTCAGGCGTGAAGCGCAGGGCGTTGTTCAGCACGTTGGTGAGCGCCATGCCCATGCGAATCCGGTCAATCGACACGCTGATCTCCGGCGGGGGCGGCACGTACTGCAAGCGGTGATGCTTGGCTTCCACCAGCGACAGGATGTCGTGGATGCTCTCGTTGAGGAAGTCGCCCAGCGGGACGGTTTCGCGGTGAAGCTCGGCGGCGTTCTGCTCCATGTAGCGCAGGTTGGTCAAGTCCTCGATGATGCGGCGAAGCTGGAGCGCGCTGCCGACCACGCGGGTCGCCAGCTCGCGGACTTCCTCGTCGTTGGTTTCCTGTAGAAAGCTGGTGTAGCCGAGGATCACGCCCAAGGGGGTGCGCAGCTCGTGCGAGGCGATGGCGATGAAGTCGCTCTTGAGCTTGTCGAGCTGGCTGAGTTCTTCGTTGGCTTTTTGCAGCGCCGCGACCAACTGGGCGCTTTCGATGGCAACCGCCGCCTGCGCCGCGATGATCGACAGGTAGTTGATGTCGTCCTGCTTCCACGGGAGATCGCGCTTGTTCACGGCTTCCAGCACGCCGATCACGCGGTTGCGGGAGCGCATGGGCACGCCCAGCACCGAGCGGGTCTGAAAGTCGGAGGCGTCGTCGATGCCGCTGTAATGACGGCGATCTCGCAGGGCGTCATCCACCGCCTCTGCCCGATTCTCGCGCAGCACGGTTCCGGCGATGCTGCCGTCGAGCGGCACCGGCTTGCCGATCAGCGACTCGGCTCCGGTGGTGGTGGCGGCGAAGCGCAGGTCGTTGGTTTTGTGATCCCACAGCAGCACCGAAGCGCCCTCCGCCTCGACGATTTCCACCGCCGCATCCATGATCAGGTTGAGCAGAGGCTTGAGCTTCAGAGTCGAACTGAGTACCGCGTTGATTTCGGAGAGGCGGGTAAGGATGGAAACCTTCCGCTCTAAATCAGCGATGCGTTTGTCGGTCTGCATAGCGCGTTCCAGATGTCAGCACTCGGATTATAGCGCGTACTTGCGCTTTAAAAGTATATCGTTCTTGGCTTATGGATTTGTATCTTTAGTCGTTGTAGTAGGGCTGTTCAAACTGTTCAAAACCGGATCGGGCGGAAGCCCCCTGCGCGCGCTTATCCCAGAATATATCCCTTTTATCGTCAATGTCCCTGCAGGTTTGGGTAATCTTTGGGTTACGTCGAACCCCTGTTCGCAAAGTTATGAACAGCCGCCTGTTCACAACTCCGGCGAGTTATGAACAGTTTCGACAGGGGATCAGCAGGTGCGTGTTAGCCGCTCGCTTAGCGGTGGCTACTTATGAACAGGACTCGCAAAGTTATGAACAGGGGCGCGCCGGTTGTGAACAGGGTTATCGACAGCTTTTGAACAGACTTATACGAAGCTTAATATTGTGATCCGCCAGAATTGGATAATGTTGGGTTATTCAGCGACGGCGGTTTGGGAAAAGAGCAGGATTTGAAGCGCCCAGATCGCCAAGAGGTAAGCGTAGGGGCACGGCGCGCCGTGCCCCTACAACGTTACGGAGATGGTCGGTAGGGGCGGGTTTCAAACCCGCCCCCACAATGTCATGTCGAGGCGATGTTCGCAAGGGCAAGGTTACAGCGGTTTCATGCCGAGGTAGATGCCGCGACCGTCCAGCCCGCCCGCGTCGAGTTCGGTTTCCAGCCCGGCGCCCTCGAAGGCGGCTCGATACTGCGCGTCAGTGAACAGCGCCAGTTCGTGCCGCTCGGTGAAATGCTCGACACCGTCGGGCGTGCCGATTAGATAGTGGAAGTCCATCACGGAAAGGTCTACTGCCGCGCCCGCCTCGATCACCCCATTGTTGATGCGCGCGATCTTCAGGTCGGGCAGATCGACGAAGCGCGCGCCGACGTGCTTGGGGATGAACTGCCCCGGCATCAGCCACGGCTCGACCAGCGCGACACCGCCGGGAACCAGATGCCGCGCGATGCTGCGCAGGGCGCTGTCCAGCCGCTCGACGGTCTTGGCGTAGCCAATCGCGCTGAACAGGCAGGTCACCACGTCGAACTGCTTGCCGAGATCGAAATCGACCATATCCGCCTGATAGAAGGGGACGGCGGGGCAGCGCCCGCGCGCCACCTTGAGCAGTTCCGGGTCGAGGTCCAGCCCCTCGACCTGATAATGTTCCTGCAAATAGGAGAGGTGCTGCCCGGTTCCGCAGGCGACATCCAGCAGCGTATTGCCGGGGGACTGCTGGTGCGCCTCGGCGAAGCGGTGCACCAGCTCGGCTTCCGCTGCGTAATCCTTCCAACTGTAGATCGCGTCGTAGAATTCCGCCGACTTCGTGAACATGAGGGTCTGCCCTTCATAGGGACTTCAAGCCCAGTCTTGAACCTGTAAAGATAGCTCTGAACCGCCAAGACGCCAAGAAGAAAAATAGGACATGACCGCGCTATGCCCCTAAGATGCGCATCTGCCAGCCAAGACGCCAAGCGCGAAGAAAGATAGGACATGACCGCGCCATGCCCCTATGATGGCGCATTGGGTGTGTGTGAACCCATTGTACAGATTTGGGACCCTGCCACCGGGCAGCTCTTGGAAACCCTTGTGCAGGCGGCTCCAATTTTGGCGGTTGCTTGAAGTCCGGATGGGAGCCGATTAGCTTTAGGTGAAATGGGCGGTGTTTCAATTGTCCCGCTGCCTCAATCCGACTGCCCCATCTGCCGCTCTCAGCCATTGTTCGTGAACACCTTTACGTGTACATTTAGCGCGGTTTCGGTTTGGCACAGGAGCAGAGCGTTTTGATCGACTTGAAGCCGATGTTCACGGCGGTGCGCCAGTCCGCCGACTTGACCCGCCGCGTCCAGCAGATTCACCTCGCCCACAGCCAGAAGGAAGGCAAGGAGCCGGTCACGATTGCCGACTACGGATCGCAGGCGATCCTGTGCCGCGCCATCAGCGCAGCCTTCCCCGACGACGCGGTGCTGGCAGAGGAACGCGGCAGCCAGTTCGTCGAACTGGTTCCCGACGACCAGCGCGCCGAGATCGTGCGGCTGGTCGCGCGAAGTGATCGACGCGGACGTGAGCGAAGCCCAGATCAAAAAGTGGCTGGATCACGGACGCGACCGCGACGCCGAACGCACGTGGGTGATCGACC
This sequence comes from uncultured Chloroflexia bacterium, assembly GCA_963814185.1. Lineage (GTDB taxonomy): Bacteria > Chloroflexota > Anaerolineae > Aggregatilineales > Phototrophicaceae > Flexifilum. The sequence goes on from CAWFCF010000012.1 coordinate 762,870, forward strand.
CGATTGACGGCACCAAAGGCTTTATCGCCATGCGCCGCTACTCGATTGCGGTGGGGGTGCTGGAGCGCGGGCTGCCGGTCGCCGGACATCCTCGGATCGCCGGGCTACCCGACGCCGGACGGACGCGGGCTGCTGTTCTACGCGCAGGGCGGCGCGGCATACGTCGAGTTCATCTCCGGCGGCAAGCCGAACCGGATCGCGGTTTCGACCCGCCGCAAGCCGCGCGACCTCAAGGTGGTCGAGAGCGTGGAGCGGGATCACGCGGCGCTGGAATTGATGGCGCGGATTTACACCGAACTGGGCATCGCCAAATCGCAGGTGGAAGGCATCGACAGTCAGGACAAGTACGCCATGCTCGCCTGCGGGGACGCGGATTTGTATCTGCGGCTGCCGCGCGAAGCCACGCCGAAACACCGCGCGTGGGATCACGCGGCGGGGGCGGCGCTGGTTCAGGCGGCGGGCGGCGTGGTCACCGACCTCGACGGCACGCTGCTGGACTTCTCCACCGGGGCGATCCTGACGCACAACAAGGGCATGGTGGTCAGCAACGGGCAGATTCACGATCACGTGCTGGAAGTGGTGCAGGCGATGATGCCGCAGACGTGAGGGCAGTTAAAAGTGGAAAGTTTAAAGGTAAAAGAGACTGCACAGCCCCCTTTTAACTTTCGCCCTTTAACTTTCAACTTCAGTCCTAGATCAGCTTGTAGAAGAACACGGCGTCGATCAAGCGGCTGGCGTCGTGGTTGAGGGCGAACTGCGGGATCACGCCGACGCGGGTATAGCCGACACGCGGATAAAGCTGCTCGCCGCTGCTGCCGCGCTCGGTATCCAGCACCAGCAGCGACCGCCCGACGGCGCGCGCCTCGTCTTCGAGCGCGACCATCATCTGCGTGCCGATCCCGCGACGGCGAGCGCTGGTGCGAACCAGCACTTTCTGCACCTCGGCGCGATGCAAGCCGTTCGGCTGCATCGCCAGCACTAACTGCGCCGTGCCCACCAGTTGATCGGCGTCGAAGGTGGCGATCACCACGCGCGCGTTCGATGCCACCTCCCCGGCGACCCGCTCCCAGAACGCGGCGGCGATTCGGGTGTCCAGCGGGGCGATGAAATTCACCGACGCGCCGCCATCGACCACATCGCGCAGCAGGTCGATCAGCGCGGGCTGGTGGGCGAGAACTCCGTCGGCATTCAAACGTTGGATGATGATCGGCATGACGCTAGTTTATCGAGCGGGTGCTGCCTCCGTCAATACGGATGTTCGCGGCGTTGATATACCCGGCGCGCGGGCTGGATAGAAACAGGATCAGGTCGGCGACTTCCTCGACCGTACCCAGCTTCCCGGTCGGATTGGGCAGCACTTCAGTGAGGATGTGATGCTCGATGCCGCCCCAATCGCTGCCCCAGCCGAAGCGCTGCGCCAGCCCCATGTAAAAGCCTTTCACGCCGTCGGTGGCGATGATGCCCGGACTCACGGTGTTGACGGTGATGCCGGTGTTCGCCAGCGACTTCGCCAGCCCAACGGTCATATTGACCAGCGCGGCTTTGGTGGCGGCGTAGGCGGACATGAAGGCGAGCGGCTCGGTGGCGTCGCCGCTGGCAAGCTGGATGATCCGCCCCCAGTGGCGCTCGCGCATCTGCGGGACCAACTGCTGAATCAGCCGCGCCGCGCCGACCACGTTCACGTCGTAGAGCTTCACCATGTCTTCCGGCTTGTCGTCCAGCCAACTGCCGTGCGTGTAGATGGCGGCGTTGTTGATCAGAATCTCCACCCGCCCGATGCAGTCGCAGGCTTGCTCTGCGACCCGGCGCACGCTTTCATCCGATGCAAGATCGCCCGTGACGGTGTAGACCTTGCCGCTGGCGCTCAGCTTGTCCGCGACCGGCTCGATCTGCGCGGGAGTCAGCCCATGCAAGATCACGACTGCGCCTTCTCGAAGGAAGGCGCGGGCGATGCCCTGCCCGATGTCGCCAGCAGCGCCACTGATTAAGACGGGTCGATTTTGCAGCAGCAAATCCATTTTTGACGGCTCCTGAAAGGGAATTTTGTTAAGTTCAGTAAAATCGTGCGTCACGCTATAGAACAGCGTAATGCCGGACGTGGGCTTGTCAAGTGCCCCGTCACGTCCCGCCGGATGCTCAAAGCATCCGGCGGCAAAATCAAGCCCGCTGAAGCGGACTCCACCCAACCGCTGCGCGGGTTGCAGCCGCCTCGGCAACCAAAGGTTGCACGGTGGCTTGAAGTCCTCGCCAGAGGCTTTGAGCCTCTGGCGACGCAGGCTGAATCTTCCTGAACCGCTTCCAACCCGCCTCACGTCAACCGGGCGAGGAGGTCAGGAGGCGATACTCGGCACACCCGTTCTGTGGTAGAGTAGACGCGAATGGCTGCCAGTTGAAAGCGGTAATATGGAACCGATCCGCGTGCTGCACTTCGCCGACGTTCACATCGGCATGGAGAATTACGGGCGCACCGACCCGCAAACCGGGCTGAGCAGCCGCGTCCGCGATTTTCTGCGGCGCATGGACGAGATGATCGAGTACGCCAGCGAGCACGAGGTTGACCTGACCATCTTCGCGGGCGACGCCTTCAAGACCCGCAACCCCAACCCGACCTATCAGCGCGAGTTCGCCTACCGCGTCCGCGACCTGACCCAACTCGCGCCGCTGGTGATGCTGGTGGGCAATCACGACCTGCCGCCCACCGAGATCAAGGCGTCGAGCATCGAGATTTACGAGACGCTGGACGTACCCGGCGTGTGGCTGGCGGACGAATACGAGGTCAAAGTCATCCACACCAAGCGCGGCGACGTGGCAGTGGGCGCCGTGCCCTACCCGATGCGCTCGCGGGTGCTAAAGGACGTGAAAACCGCCGGGATGACCATCGCCGAGACCGACATGCTGCTTCAGCACGAACTCACCGCGCTGCTGGATCAGCTTGCGGAAGAAGCCGACCAGTACGGCGACATGCCGCGCCTGCTGACCGGGCATCTGACCGTCAACGGGGCGACGTGGGGCAGCGAGCGCGGGATCATGCTGGGGCGCGACGTGCAGGTGCTGCCCTCGGCGCTGGCGGACGCGCGCTGGGATTACGTGGCGCTCGGTCACATCCACAAGCATCAAGAGCTGAACAGCGGGAATCAGCCGCCGCTGGTCTACAGCGGGTCGCTGGAGCGGATCGACTTCGGCGAGGAGAACGACCCAAAAGGCTTCTGCTGGGTGGAACTGGCGCGCAAGCAGACGAACTGGAAATTCCACCGGGTGAAGGCGCGCCCGTTCGTGACCATCCGAGTCGGATCTGCGCACCAGCGCCGACCCCACCCGTCAGGCGGTCGAGGAAGTCGAAGCCTACACCCTCAAAGAGGCGGTGGTGCGGGTGATCCTCGACCTGACGCCGGAAACCGAAGCCAAGCTCAACGAGGGCATGGTGCGGGACGCGCTGCTGCGCGGCGGGACCGCCTACATCGCCGGGATTCGCAAGGAGGTCGAGCAGCCCGCGCGGGCGCGGCTGGGCGGCAACCCGGAAGGCATGACCGACGATCAACTGCTGGAACGCTACCTGATCAGCAAGGGGATCGGCGACCAGCGCCGTGCGGAACTGCAGGCAGCCGCGGCGGAGATCATCGAGGGCGGGGCGGTCAGCGGCATCGACGGCTAGCGCCCGGCAGAATTACGCCCTAACGAATACTGGATATAATAAGAAAATAGAAGTTTCCCGGCTGCTCGGTCGGGAAAACTCTGCCGGGAGTCGTCTGGCTCGGACTCCGCTCTATTTATTTTGAGCCGGAAGTAGAGGATTTTTGATGTCATCCAAATATTGGACTGCCAGCGCTCTGCTGCTGGCGCTGGTTTTGGTATTCGCATCGGCGCAGCCCGCGTCACGGTCGCTGGCAGACGGGGAAACGCCGGAAGTCACGCCCGAAGCGACGGCGGCGGTTGACAGCCAGCTAGGGACGCCACCGCTGGGCGATCTGGCGGATTTCGGCTTACAGATCACCAGCACCGAGGTGGTTGACAAAGTTGTCGAGGACAATTTTGGAAACACGACCACGCTGAGCGCCACCGACGGCTTCAAATTGGTGGTGGTCACGCTGGAAGGGTCTGCGCCTTACGACTGTACGGTGATCTGGCGGAACGACGAGTTCGCGGCGGTGTGGACGGAGCCGCGTACTCCCTCAGGCGGCATGGGATACGAGATCGGCTACTCGTCTGCCGTAGGCGACAGCTTATTCGGATGGACGATACCGGATCGGGGGCATACCGTGACCACGTCGCTGCTGGTTCATAGCGATGATTCCTTCACCCTACAGTTGGCGTTTATTCTGCCGGATACGGTGACGGCTTTCCGGGTGCGGCACCTGACTTCAGTGGAAGGGCAAGCCGTCATTCAGTGACGGCGCTCAGCCGCCGGAGTCCGTCTTCGTCTTGCTCATCTCCGCCTCGTCTGGCGGAGCATCGACCAGCGGGGCGGACTCCGGCGCGTCGATCAGGTTATCGTCGGCGTCCTCGCGCAGCCATTCGACCGAGAGCACGTGATGCGAGCGCGCCGTGTAGTAAATGCGGTAGGGATCGCCATTCTTGAGCGCGAGCATCTCATTCAACCGGAGCGTGAAGCGCTCGCCTTCGACTTGCGCGCGGTAGGTGCTAGCTCTGCCCGACCCGGACCGCGCCGAAAGACTGACGCGCCCTTCGACTACGCTCACCTGCCGCTGGTGCAGGTCGGCGGACGCCCAGCGGTTCCTGAACCAGTAGGGGATGAAGAACACGGCGAGCATCGCCAGCACCACCAGCAAAGGGAACACTGCGTCAGGCGAAGGGGTGGACCACCAAATCCCCAGACCAACTGCAATTCCGACCACGCCTGCCATCAACACCAGCGCCAGCACCGAAGCTGAGGCGGTGCGGGCGGACTTCAGGCGGTGCATCTGCCAATCGGTGAGCTGCCCCTGCTGATTGGCTTCGAGATCGCGCTGTTGGAAGTGGAAAGCGGACATCAAAACGTCTCCGTACTTCTTGACTTTCGCCATCGACGGCGCTCCTGCTTCAGAAAGAATGGAATGCCTTTTATTATAATATCGGTACTGAAATCCTCACTTCCATTCCACCCCGCCGCCCTATATAATGCGATTTTATTGTCCCCGATGTTTGGCGGGGCATTAGATGAGGAACTGAGCAAGCAATGCAGAAAATTACGGACGGAATGGTCGTCAGCCTGAATTACGTGTTGACCGTAGATGGTGAAATTCTCGCCCAAACCGACGATGGCGATCCGATGGAATACCTGCACGGCGCGGAAGAAATTCTGCCGGGCTTGGAGACGGCGCTGAACGGCAAACAGGTCGGCGACAAGTTCAGCGTCACGCTGAATGCGGAAGACGCTTACGGCGATTACGACGAGGAAGATGTCGAGGAAATCGACCGGGCGGACATCCCCAACGTGGAAGAACTGGAAATCGGCATGACGGTCGAGGTCGAGGACGAGGATGGCTACGCTTACATGGCAATCGTGACCAAAATCGGCGACAAGACGGTGGTTCTGGACTTCAATCCCCCGCTGGCGGGCAAGACTTTGACCTACGACGTGGAAGTGATCGGCGTGCGCGAGGCGACGCCGGAGGAACTGGAACACGGTCACGTACACGGCGATGAGGACGAAGAAGACGAAGAAGACGACTACGAGTACGAAGACGAGAACGAGTAGCCGAGTCATTCGACTCTAAAACAGGGCGAGGCGTGCCTCGCCCCTCCCATCAAGCAAAACACGGGTTCCCAATCAATCGGGAACCCGTGTTGTTTTGTGGAGGTGGAGCGATTTGCACGCTCGTCTGCGATGCACCTGTTACGTCCGGGTTTCGCGTTTTGTCTGTGCGCCTTCGAGCGACGACCCGGGCAGCGCACCGCATCGAATCTGGTTCACCCCCGTATGCTTGGATTATACGCGAAAGGCGTTAGAAATGCGTTGGTGCATGGGGAGAAGTGTAGAGAAGCGTACAAAATCTTAACGTTTACTGCCCTTATGGTGTATACTTTTGCTTCAATAGAGACTGAAAAAAACCTCACTCAGGAGCGGATATGCGCGTCTCGATATTACAGGATCAACTGGCTCGCGGGTTGGGAATCGTCAGCCGCGCCGTAGACAGCCGACCAACTCTGCCGGTGCTGGCGAACGTCCTGCTGGCGACCGAAGACGCCCGCTTGAAGCTCGCCGCCACCAACCTCGAAATGAGCGTCACCACCTACATCGGCGCGAAGGTAGATCGCCCCGGCGCGATCACGCTCCCGGCGAAAACCTTCAACGAACTGGTGAGCAACCTCTCGCCGGAGCGGGTCGATCTGCTGCTGGACGAAGCCACTCAGACGGTGAACGTCCGCTGCGGCATGACCAACTCCAACATCAAGGGCATCAGCGCGAGCGAGTTCCCGCCGATCCCGGAAAGCACCGATCCCGACGTGGTGGTGCCCGCCAAGCTGATACGCGACATGATCAACCAGACCGTGTTCGCGGCGGCGAAAGAGGACAACCGCCCGATCCTGACCGGGCTGTACACCCACTTCGAAGGCGACATGATGACGCTGGCGGCGGCGGATGGCTATCGGCTGGCGGTGCGGACGGCGAAAATTGACACCAAGTTCCCCAAGCCGGTCACGATGGTGATCCCGTCGCGGACGATGGGCGAACTCGCGCGGATCATCGGCGACGAGGACAAAGAGGTCGGCATTACCCTGCCGGGCGAGCGCGATCTGGTGATGTTCTACTACGAAAGCACGGTGATTTCGAGCCAGCTTCTCGAAGGCAAATTCCCGGACTTCGGCGCGCTGATCCCCAAGAGCTACAGCACCGCGCTGACCGTGTACACCACCGATCTGCTGCGGGCGTGCAAGCGCGCGGAGATTTTCGCCCGCGACAGCAACTACAGCGCGCGCATCTTCGTCAAGCCCGCCAAAGGACCGAGCGAGCCGGGCGAGGTGATGATCGTGGGCAAGAGCGCCGAGCGCGGCGACAACGAGGGCAGCCTCGACGCGGCGGTGGAGGGCGACTCGCTGGAAGTGGCGTTCAACATCCGCTATTTGATCGACGTGCTGAACGTGATCCCGGACGAGCGGGTGGTGTTGGAGAGCAACGGCGCGGCGCATCCCGGCGTGATCCGCCCGGAGAGCGGCGACGATTTCGTCTGCGTGATCATGCCCATGAGCATTAACCGCTAGGAGTCATTCCGCCCGATGCTTTGAGCATCGGGCGGAGAATTCAAGTCTGCTGAAATCAGGATCAGGACAGCCGCCTTCAGGCGGCTTGATTTTATAGCCGGAGGGTTTGACCCTCCGGCGAAATTTCCATTGCGACTACTTCAAAATCAGCCCGGTGGTGATCAGCTTGCTGGCTTCAAACAGCAGGCGCGGATGCTGGCGCAGCAGGCTCAAGAGGATTTCGCCGAGGCTCATCTCCGCCAGTGGCAGCCGGGACGCCGTTCGAATCAGGCTGGCGAGGTGCGCCTCGTCCATCTCGGTCATGAGCTTGCAGATCTGGTAGAGGGCGGCGTGCTGCGAGCCGAAGCGGTCGCGCCAGAGCCGCTCGTACTCGCTCAGCGCGCGCGCCGAGACGCCGCCGTTCGCCAGCGCCTTGATCGCCACCTGCGCCGCCATATCCCCGCCGATCATGCCGAGGTTGATGCCGCCCGCCGTGAGCGGATCGGCTTGATGGGCGGCGTCGCCCACCACCATCAGCCCATCGGTGACCATCTTCTTGAGCGCGCCGGTCGCCGGGATGCCGCCCGCCACCACGCCGAGGATGCTCGCGCCGGGGAAGTGACGCTCGACGAAGGCGTCGAGGTACTGCTGCGCCGACAGCTCGCGGGCGTGATTGGCACTCAGCACCAGCCCAACGTTGGCGGTGTCCTCGCCTTTGGGGAACACCCACACGTAGCCGCCGGGCGCGAGCGGAGCGCCGACGTGATACTCGCACAGGGTCGGGTCAAGCTGAATCCCGCCGAGCAGATATTGAAAGCCGACGTAGAAATCCGCCATCGGCGGAACCGTCGCCAGCCCTGACCAGCGCGCGATCTGCAACTCGGTGCCGTCGGCGGCGATCACCAGCCGGGCGCGGACTTCGGCGCTTTTGCCCATGCTGTCAATCTGCACGCCGACCACCGCGCCGTTCTCGCGCATTAGCCCAGTGGCGGCGGTGCGGGTGCGCACCTCGACGCCCGCGCGCACCGCCAGATGCGCCAGCTCCCAGTCGAACACTTTGCGGTTGACGATCAGCGTGAGTTCGGTGGGCGGCACGATCACGCGGGCGCCGTCGGCGCTCACGATGGCGTAGCGGTCGATGGTGGCGTCCACCCAGCGATTATCAATCTCGATGTAGGGGCGCGTGGAATCGGCGCCGATGGCTTCGGCGCAGCGCACCGGCGCGCCGATCTCCTGCCGCTTCTCGATCAGCAGCACGCGCGCGCCGCGATCCGCCAGCTTGCGCGCGGCGACCGATCCGGCGGGTCCTGCCCCGACGACGATGGCATCGTAGCTGTTGGGCATGATACTCACGGACTCATCGACAGCGCGTGAACCGGGCACATGAGCGTGCAGCGCTCGCAGCGTGTGCAGGTCGAGTCGTCGATGGTTAGGTGCAGGTTGTCCAGAAAGATCGAATCCGGGGGGCAAACCGCTACACACGCGCCGCAGGAATAGCACAGGTCGTAGTCCACCACCACGTGGGTTAGCTCCCGGTCTTTCGTTAACAGCAGGCGATTGTTCTGCATGGTTCCGCCCCTAGAACACACACCCGGACGCAGCTTCCAATTATATAACGTCTCATATATTTCAGGGGAGATGCCAGATTAGAACCAAGCCGGGGGAAGCAAAAAATTCAACCGCAGAGGGCACAGAAGACACAGGGATGGGCACGGCGTGCCGTGCCCTGAATGAGGGCGAGGTATACCTCGCCCCTACGCAAGAATCTTCGTCGCGCGAATTAGCTGGACGGCTCGTTTTCCACGAAGCGCAGCGCGGCGATGTTGAAATTGCAGTCGGAGTTGGTCTCGACGGTGTAGACCGGAGACGCCGGATTGCCCTGCGGATCGACCAACTGGGCGATGTACTGGGCATCGCGGGCGGCGTTGCCGAGCGGCACTTCGAAGCCGCCGGGTCCGAAGCCGGGCGCGCTGCCAGTGGCGACGGTCTGATCGACGCCCTCGCCGACCACGTGGACACCGTAGCCGTTGAGCGCGGTGCCGTCGTAGTTCATCACCGACCCGGCGATGCTCGACCACTGGCAGCCGCCGCGCGCATCCGGGTTGGTCAGGTAGAGGACGCGCCCGCGCTGCAAGCTGAAGCGGTAGTGGGTGGTGTCCTCGGTGCCGGGCGGCGTGCCCTGCGGCGTGCTGAAGCCTTCGAGGAAGATGGGCGTGAAGGTCAAGGTGGGCGCTTCGCTGGGGACTTCGGATGGCGTGAGGGTTGGCATGGGCGTGAAAGTCGCGGACGGCTCCAGCGTGGGGGTGGCGGTCAGCGTGGCGGTGATCACCAGCGGCAGCGGCGTCGGCGGCGCGAGCGGATTCAGGGTCGAATAGGGGTTCTGCCAGATCACGGCGAAATAGCCGAGCGCGCCGATGGTCAGCAGCAGGAACAGCAGCGTGATCAGGTTGCGCCCGCCATCTCGCCCCCAATTCGCGGGCGCAGGCGCGGGGCGAGCGGCAGCCGCCCGGCGGCGCGGTGGGTTGAGCGGCTCGGTCTCGCCGGGAAGCGCCGGGAAGCGCGCCGCTTTCAACTCCGGTCGTTTCCAGCGCGCCGCATCGGGCGTGTTGTCATCCGATTCGAAGGGAGCGCTGCTGCGCTCGTTAGGATCACGCGGGTCTTTCGGTTCGTCGCTCATAGGTTACGCCGTACCTATAGGTTGATTCTGAGTCTCAAGAACGCATTCGTAAAAGTCCAGATTACAGGCTTGCGTTCGCTGGCGGTTTAAACCGCCAGCTAGCTTCTACGTGGCGACCCTCTGAAGGGGTCGCCCGAACTGGGTGGTCTCGGAGTCGCCCCTTTAGTGGGCGACTTCTTTCCCCAGCCGAGGGATTAATCCCTCGGCGGCGCGAGCAAATCCCGGTAATAAAACAATTCACGAATGCGCTCTAATACCTCACCCCAACAACCTTCGGTTGCTTTCGCCTCTCCACAGCGTGGAGAGGCGAGCTAAGCGAAGCGGGTGAGGTAAAACAGACGCATCGGATAGCTTAGAACGGGCGGGTCTGCTCGAAGTTGACCAGCGCCAGATTTTGATTGCAGTCGGTCGTGAAGGTCACGGTGACCTGCGGCGAGATGGGCGTGCCGCCCGCCGACTGCAATTCGACCAGAAAGCTGTTGCTGGTTAGCGTCGTTCCGAGCGGGACTTCCCAGCCGGACAGCCCGTAGAGCGTATTCGAGCCGGAGGTGGTGTAGAGATCGACCCCCTGCCCGAACACGTGGACGCGCACCTGCGTGAGCGGCTGGTCGTTGAGGTCGAACACCTGACCGCCGATGCCCTGCCACGAGCAGGCGGCGGTGTTGGCGAAGTTCAGGGTGTAGATGACCTGATCGTCGCGCAGCACGAACGGGAAAGCCGAGGGCGGCGGCTCGGTCGGCTGCGGCGTGAAGTCGATCAGCGTGGCGGACGGGGGCACGGTAGGCAGCGCCACCAGCGTGTCGGTGATGGTCGCGCTGGGAGAGATGGTGCTGCTGGGCGCGTTGGTGGGCGAGGGCCCAATGGTGGCGGTCGGCGCATCGGTGGCGCTGGGCGCGGGCGTGAAGGTCAGCGACGCGGTGAGCGTGGGGATCAGCGTCCACGTGATGGTAGGCGAAATGCTGGGCGTGATGGTGGGTGACGGCGTGATGGTCGGCGTATTGGTATAGGTCGCCGTCCACGTGAAGGTCAACGTGGGCGAGGGCAGAACCGCAGCCGTCGGCACGTTGAAGGCGAGCGCAGTTGGCGCAGGCGGCGGCGCAGCCAATCGCCCGCCGACGAACACGATGAAGCCGAGGCTGAGCAAAACAAAGATGATGCTGACGAGGTTATAGACTTGCGCTCTCCCCATGACTGCTCCTAGAGGTACTGCTCGATTTTCGCCGTCGCCGTCAGCGTGTTCAGCCAGTTCTCAAAGCGGTTCTGCGCAAGCTGCGCCCGCTTGTCGGGATCAACCGGACGGTCGGCTTTTTCCAGCGTCTCAATGATGTCGTAGCCCACCGAAGTCTGCACTGGACCGGCGATCTGCCCCGGTTGAAGCTGAAACGCGACCTGCGCCAGCGCGGGTTCGAGCAGTTCCTCCTGCGCGAACCAGCCGAGATCGCCGCCGTTGACGCTGGTGCTGGTATCCAGCGAATACTGCGCCGCCAACGACGCGAAATCCTCGCCATTGCGGAGGCGCACCAATAACTGATTGGCTTGATCCGCCGTGCTGACCAGAATGTGCCGGGCGTGTACCTGCGAGACGTTGCCGGTCAGGTCGCCGGTGACGCGGTCGCGCATCCGGCTGGTCAGCAGGGTTTCGTGCAGGGTGCTGCGCAGCTCGGCTTCGGTATAGCCGTTGGCTTGCAGCCAGCGCTGCCATGCATCCTGACCGCCCGCGTCGTCGATCAGGCTTTGCACTTCTTTGTCCACGTCCTGATCGCTGACGGTGACGTTGTTGTTGGCTGCCGCCTGATCGATCAGGATTTGCTGGATCATGGTTTGCAGCACGGTCTTGGGCAGCGCGCCGGGATCGACAAAGGGCTGCTGCTGGAAGCGCGCGAGCATCTGCTCGTAATCCGGCAGCGTGATTTCGGTGTCGTTGACCCGCGCCACCAGCGGAATCCCCGCGTCATCTTTGGGCAGCCGATCGGTCGGATCGTGAACGGCGTGGCGACGGGCGGGTTGGTCGGCACCGGGCTGTTGTTCGATCCGCACGCGGCGGCGCTGATCAGCATCAACAGGCAAAACCAGCGTTTGAAGTATGACACGGGCGCTCCTTTGCCGAAAGACAGCAACTTCATTATATCGGAACGGCTCTCTTTTGGCATAAAGGTGAGCAATTCAGGCGAACCCAAACGGTTCATGTTACTTAATCAACATGCTTATTGAAATAGGATTTTGCTCCCCGTTATAATGATCATTGGGCACGATCACAGCGAGGGTACAGGCTTGACCAAGCCGAACAAGTCCGATCAATACGTGCTGCTGCTGGTGCTGACCTTCGCTGCGGCGGTAATCCTATTCGTGCTGCCCGCCGACCTGCGCTCGCCGCTGTTTCTGCTCGCCTGCGGCGCGTCGCTGATCGGCGGCGTGCTGATGCGCAGCCGCGCGGCGACCCGCTTTTGGCTGGTCGAGGCGGGGCTGTGCGTTGCCGCCCTCTACCTGTTCCTGCGCACCAGCCCGATGATCGATCTAGGCGACGACACATCCGCCCTGCAATCCGTCCTGCGCTTCGACCCGGCGATGTGGGAAAACGCGCTGCTGGCGGCGTTGCTGGCGGGCGTCGGATTCTGGCTGTACGTCCGCGCGCGTCCGCAGACGCCCGGTTCGGCGGCTCCCGCGGCTTCGGCGCGCGCGCTGAAGCGCGTCTCGGTGCGGCAGACAGCGCTGGAACTAGGCGTGATTCTGCTGGTCGCGTGGGTGGCGACCCAAACCCTGCACAACTTCAGCAATCAGGTGCAACTCGCCGGAACCGACATGATCGAGCTGACCCGATCCGCCGATTTCGCGGGGCAGTTCTTGCGGATGACCGGGCGAATCCCGCTGTGGGACCCGTTCATCGGCACCGGCGAGCCGATGCTGGAAGCGGTTTCGACTTTCGTGCTGAACCCGTTCATGTCGCTGCCGATCATGCTGCTGGGGGTGCAGCCGGGCGCGGTGATCGTGCTGGTGCTGCACGCGGTGCTGCTGGGCTGGGGCGGCTGGGTGTGGGCGCGGGTGATGGGCTTGGGCAGCGCCGGGCGGCTGCTGATGGGCGCGCTGCTGGTGGGCAGCGGGAGCGTCACGGGACCGCTGGCGCACGGCACCTTCGTGCTTGCCGTGAGTCAGGTCTACATGCCCTACCTCTACGCGGGCTTGATCGCCATGCTCTACCTGACCGGTCAGCGCTGGGGCTTGCTGCTGTTCGTGACCGCCACCGCCGTGATGATCTTCAGCGGCACCTTCTGGTACGTGCTGCCCACCACCATCGGCTGCGGGCTGATCGCCCTGTTCGCGCTGATCCGGCTGGACGGCGGGCGGCTGCGCGTCGATGGGGTGCGGCTGCGCGCGCTGCTGCTGGCAGGCGGGCTGGTGATCGGCGTGGGAGCGGCGCGGCTGCTGACTATCGATCGCTCGGTGCTGAGCCACCCGCTTCAGAGCTACGATTGGGAACTGAGCTATCCGCAGGTGTTCTTCAACTTCCTCGATCCGGGCTACACCGCCGACAAATCGCAGTGGTTCGTGCTGTACCACTTCGTGGTTCCGGCGTATCTGGCGGTGAGCGTGGCGGTGCTGACCCTGCTCACGGGGCGGGGTTACAAGCACCCGATCACAGGCGGGCGGCGGTTCGCGGCGGCGAGCGCGATCTTCGTGCTGCTGATCGCCTTCATCAGCATGGGCACCATCCCGGCGGTCAACGCGATTTACGCGGCGCTGCCCTTTCTGGACGATTGGCGCAATCCGGGGCGGATGGCGGCAGCGGCTTCGCCCTTCATTGTGCTGGGCGTGAGCTGGGGCTTTGATCGGCTGGCGGTGATGGCGTGGCGCTGGCGTCAGCGGCCGGGGCGCAAGCCGGATGGCGCGGCGGCATTGGTCGCGCTGGCGGTGATCGGCGTGCTGGCGGTGCCGCAGGTCGGCTCCAACTGGGATCAGAGCATCGGGCTGATTCAGACGGCGGGCTACTTCCCCACCAACTTCGAGGCGGCGCGCACCCTGCGGCAGCTTTACCCCTCGCAGTTTTTGACCATTCACACCGGATGGATCGAGAACTACTCGCTGAATCAGAGCTTGATTCGCCACCAGTACGGCGACGACGAGGTGTTCACCATCGGGCTGCCCGCGACCATCGGCGAGTATCAACTGCAAACGGTGGAGCCGTTCGCCTTCGGGGATTTGCCGGATACGGGCAACGGCATCTGGCTGCAAGAGAACGGCTACGTCGAGATGCCCAACGTCCCGGTCGAGCCGGGGATCGGCGCGGTGCTGGATTACAACCCGGAGGCGCTGGCATACGCTTACCTCGTCCCCGAATCGACCCTGCTGGGGCTGGGCGGCGCTCAGCTTTACGGCAGCCAAACCCGCCCGGCGACCTACTTCGACCGCATCGACCAGATCGAGGTGGAAGTGGATCAGGTCACGCCCGGCGACGTGCTGGTGGTGCAGGAAACCGCCTATCCCGGCTGGACGGTTACGGTCGATGGGGTGGACGAGCCAGTTGAATCGGTGAATCACTACCTCGCGGTGCGGCTGCCGACCGATGCGCAGGCGGCGACGGTGGTGTTCAGCTATCGCCCGGTTCGGCTGTACGTGGGCGGCTTGATCACCGTGATCAGCAGCCTGCTGCTGATCGGCTGGGCGCTGCGGCTGGATCGACGGTGGCGCGCGCCGGAATTGGCCGACGAGGCGGTGAATTCGCTGCCGATACTGGAGCTGGAAACTCCGCTCAATGGGGTGGACGAGCCGCCGCTCGCGGAACCCGTGCGCCCGGTGGGAGTCTACGTCGCGGTGATCGCCGGGTTGGTGGGGATCAGCCTGTTCGGGGCGTGGCTGGCGGTGCGTCGGCGAAGCGGTGATTAAACGCAAAACCCCGATCCACGCGGATTGGGGTTTTTAGTGCCAAAGCCCAGACTCGAACTGGGGACCCATGCATTTTCAGTGCATTGCTCTACCAACTGAGCTACCTTGGCAGGCTTGAAGGTAGTATAGCGAAAGCGTCGGGGGTGTCAAGGGACGGTTTAGCGGGTCAAACACAAGGGCACGGCACGCCGCGCCCCTACGAAAACCATGTTCGACGTGGCATTTATCGTGCCCCTACCGAATCACAGGGTCGAGCGGTCTGAGGTTCAGGGGTTCACCGGGGGCAGCGGCGGGCAGGGCGTGATCTGGCGGGCGACCGACTGCGCCACCCAGCCGATCCTAGTCGCCAACTGCACCGCGTACCACGCGCCGTCGGCGCTCACGCCAACCACGTCCACCGCGCGGCTGCGGTTGAGGTGATCGAGGATCGGGGCGGCGGGGTCGGGCGCGCTGCGAATGTTGGCGCTGCCGTTGGCGCTGATCTGGCAGTAGGCGGCGGCGGATTGAGGCAATGGGGTGGCGGTGGGCGCGGCGGGCGCGCCAGATTCGAGGTCGATCAGCAGCATTCCGGCGGCGGAAGCATCGGCGGCGGTGAGGAGCAAGTCATAAGCGCCGCCCCCCGCCGGGATACTCAGCACCATGCTCAGCGTTTCCGGGTTGAAGGACGCGACCCGCTGCCCAGTCGCATCGATCAAGTCGAGGCTGAAGCGGAAGGTCGGGTCGATTGCGCTCACGGTGAGCAGGGTCTCGGCGTCGGGGTCTTGGGTGATCCGATAGCGCAGCGGCGGCGATCCGGCATCGAACTCCGCACGGGTGATCTGACCGAGCGGCAGCAGGGTCGCCGCGCCGACCAGCGCGTCCAGCCGGACGACGAAATCGCCCGCCTGATTGCCAGTCACTCTGAAGCTGGTAGCTCCCGCTGGCGCTCAGGCGCGCGCTCAGCGAAACGCCGCTGGCGAGGCGGCTGCCATCCGGCGCGAACAGGTCAGCCGAAAGCTGCAAGCCATCGGTGAGCGGGATCAGGCGGGCGGACACCCAATCGCCGGGCGCGCCGTTGAAGCTGAAGGCGATGCTGCCCGCCGAGTCGAGATGGGCGACGACTGCGCTCCCGTAGCTGAGGTTGGTCTGCGCCCGCACCGCCGAAGTGATCAGCAGGCAGACGAGGATGGTGAAGGTTAAACGGCGCATCAGGGTCAGCCCACCGGAGCGGGCAGCAGGTCGGCGCGCAGCAGATAATCGACCTGCACCGACCCGGCTTGAAGTGCCAGCTCGAAGCTGCCGGGCGCGTCGATGGCGAAGGCGGCGCGGGGCAGATGCTCGAACGAGGCGACCACCAGCCCGTGATGATCGCGGATTTCGGCGCTGAAATCGCCCTGAAGGGCGGTCAGGTGAAGCTCGGCGGGGCCGCCGAACAGGTAAAGCTGCGGCTGCGCGCCCACCTCGACCTGTGTGGTGCCTTCCGCCAGCGTCTGCGCTGCGCCGCCCGGCTGACCGTCCAGCGTCAGCACGAACTCACCCGATCCGCCGCTGACCGCCAGCGTAAAGCTGCCGCTGATGGGCAGGCGGTAGATCAGCCGCGCGCTGCCCGGTGACAGCGGATCGATCTGCGACTGCGCCATCGGACTGCCGTCCGAAAGCGTCAGCAGCGGAGTCCAGCCGGGCGTGAGCGCGACCACCTCCGCCGTGACCAGATCGCCCGCCGATCCGGTGAACGAATACTGGGCGTCGGTTTGCCCCCTGACGATGGAGCCGTAGCTGAGATCGCTCTGGGCGGCGGCGGGCAGCGCCAGCGCCAGCAGCGCGATCAGAAAAAGTCGAAATCCACGCACGTGCATCCCCCTATCCTTGCGCGGCACGATTGTCGCTCATGGGTGGGGGGATGCGCAAGTCGCGGCGGGTCAGCCGACGGCGTTGGCGGGCAGCAGGCTCAGCGTGTACTCGACGTAGCTCTGGGAGCTGCCGGGCGGAAACTGCACGCTGATCGGCTGCTGGGCGCTGCCGCTGAGGAAGGGCAGCACCACCGAATCGCCGCAGCGCAGGTTCGCATCGTAGGCGCTGCCCCAGCGCACCGAGTCAACGCCCACGCCCCGGCAGTCGAGGGTCAGCGCGAACTCGCGGTAGTTATTGGGCGGGTGGGTATCCAGATTGATGATCCGCACCCAGATCAAATCATTGGTGTCGCCGTCGGGCGCGGAGATGGCGTCGTGAAAGCTGCCGCTGGCGTCCCGATCCACTTGCAGCAGGAAAGCGGGCGCATCGGCGGGCGCGGACGGAATCGCCGGGTTGCGCACCCGCGGGATGGCATTACAGTCACCGCTGAGCGCGACCACGCCGCCGCTGATCCAGCCCTGCCGCTCGGCGAAATCGACCGTGTACCAGTCGTTGTCGGTGCGCCCGATCACCGGGAGCGAGCCGTCGGTGGTGAGCAAGCCGAGGACGGCGTACTGGGCGGCGGGCGCGCTGCGCACCAGCGCGTTCGCGCCGGAGGCGTTGGTCACACGGCAGTTGGGCGCTTGCAGCGCGGTTCCGTCGAGCGTCTCCGGCGCGATCACGGCGCTGCCCAGCGCCAGCGCGAGCGTCCCGGCTGCGCGCGGGTCGGCGGCGGCGAGCGCGATCTGGTAATCGGTCGCGGGCGCGAGCGTGATCTGCACCGAGTCCAAGAGGCGGCTGAAGCTGGCGACGGTCTGCCCGCTGGCGTCGTGAATCTCGGCGTTGAAGGCAAATCCGTCGGTCTGGCTGTCCAGCTTGAGCCGCGCCCCGCTGAAGCGGTAGACCTGCGGCGCGCTCCCCGGCGTGATCTGGATGCGGGTCTGGCTGTCGTCCGGCAGCCGGATCGGGATGGGCGTGGGCGGCGGAGTCACGCGCGCGCAGCCGATCAGCGCGATGACCAGCATCAGCGGCAAGACCAGCGTAAGTTTGAGGGCGGCGTGCGGCATGATCGCAACTCCTTTTCCACAGCCTTATCCTCATGATGGGCGCGAAAGGGGATTGTTCATGGACTGCCAGCCGACTGATCGCGTACTGATCGCCGCTGGTTAGCGCACGGTGGGCGTAGAGTGAGCAAAGCGGACACGATATATCGTGCCCCTATAGGCATCAATTTAAGCGATTGAGTGGGCGGGTTCGCTCGTGCCGCCGAGGGTTCAAACCCTCGGCTACAGAAATCCTAACCGTCCACTGAAGGGACGGTCGTTGCCCCTGCGTTTTGCGGCGACCCCTTCAGTGGGTCGCTAAGTGGTTTATAGCGAGGGGTTTAAACCCCTCGCGGTGCGGGCAAACCCTTCATTGAGAGGCGGGATTTCTTAAATTGATGTCTAGGGGCACGATATATCGTGCCCCTACCATGCCCAGCGCACGGCGGGCGTCAAGCGAAAAATGCGGTTGAGACGCCGAGAAGTAGTGGAAATTGCGGGCGGGTCACAGACCCGCCCCTACCGAATCCTTCTTGGCGTACTTGGCGATTCAATCGGGGGTTCTTGTCTGAGCGCAACCTGAAAATGTGTTGTGTTATATTTGGGTTGGTGCTACCATCGAAAGACGACCAAATTTCAAATCAATGTAGCTTTTGTCTGCTTGTCGTTTGTTGACCGGAGTGTTACTATCGATCTTATGATCACGGAGGGGAACAATGAGCGACGAACGCGCCGACGCATTGGAGAAAATCGCCGCAGAAATCAGCACCTGCAAGCTCTGCGATTTGTGGAAGGGGCGCACCCATGCCGTCCCCGGCGCGGGCGACATTCACGCCGAGATCATGTTCGTCGGCGAGGGACCCGGCTACAACGAAGACAAGCAGGGGCTGCCCTTCGTCGGGCGCTCCGGCGATTACCTCGAAGCCCTGCTCAAGCTGCTCAAGCTCAAGCGCGACGACGTGTTCATCACCAACGTGGTCAAGTGCCGCCCGCCCGAAAACCGCGATCCGCTGCCCGCCGAGATCAACACCTGTAAGCCCTATCTGGATCAGCAGATCAACCTGATCGACCCGCTGATGATCGTCACGCTGGGGCGCTTCAGCATGGCGCGCTACTTCCCCAACGGCAAGATCACCCAGATTCACGGGCAGGCGAAGATCGAGAATGGGCGCGCCTACTATCCGCTGTTCCACCCGGCGGCGGTGCTGCGCAACCCGGATTTGCAGCCGAAGATGGAAGCCGACTTCAAGCGTATCCCGGAGGTGCTGGAAAAAATCCGCCAGATGCGCGGCGCGGGGCAGAAGCCGCCCGCCTCCGCCGGGGATGATGCGCCGCCGAAACAGATGTCGCTGTTCTGAGCGGTCAGCGGTCAGCTTTTAGTTGTTGGTGTAGGGGCACGATATATCGTGCCCCTACTGCTGTAACGGTATAATTGTCTCAAGAATGTTATTGCGAGTAGATTCGTTTTTGCTGACCGCTGAAAGCGGATCGCTGACAGCGCTAATCCCGAAGGATTCCCAATTTGACGCCCAAACTCTATCTGTCGCTGGTGTTCCACAATCACCAGCCGGTCGGCAACTTCGAGAACGTGTTCGCCGAAGCCTACCAGAAAAGCTATCTGCCGCTGATCGAGCTTCTGGAGCGCCACCCGACCATTCGGGTCGGGATGCACTTCACCGGCTGCCTGCGGGACTGGATTCTGGATCATCAGCCGGAACTGTACGCCCGCGCCCACGCGCTGGTCGAGCGGGGGCAGCTCGAAGTCCTCGGCGGCGGCTACTACGAGCCGATACTGGTGATGCTCAGCGACGAGGACAAGATCGGGCAGTTGAAACAGCTCAGCGACGCGGTGGAGGCGGATTTCGGGCAGCGACCGACGGGCATGTGGCTGGCGGAGCGGGTCTGGGAGCCGCAGTTGGCGCGCCCCATCGCGCAAGCCGGGCTGCGCTACGCCATCGTGGACGACACCCATTTCAACTTCGCGGGCTTCAAGGACGACGAACTGTTCGGCTACTACGTCACCGAGGAGCAGGGCTACGCGGTCAATATGTTCCCCAGCTCCAAAGACCTGCGCTATCTGCTGCCGTGGGCGGAAGTCGAGAAGGTGATGGCGTGGCTGCGCGAGAAAGCCGATTCGCTCCACGACCCGGTGCTGCCGCCGCCGCTGGCGTTTATGGGCGACGACGGCGAGAAGTTCGGCATGTGGCCCGGCACTTATCAACACTGCTGGGAGAATGGCTACATGGATCGGCTGTTCGACGCGCTGGAAGCGGCAGGCGACTGGCTGGCGACCATCACGCCGGGGGAGTACCTGCGCCAGTATCCGGCGCGCGGGCGCGCCTATCTGCCGACCGCCTCCTACCTCGAAATGACCGAGTGGGCGCTGCCCGCCGACCGGATGCACGAGATCAAGCAGCTTCGGCTGGATTTGGAGCGCGAAGCCGACAGCAAGCAGTGGAACGATCCGGGGCGCGCCGAGTACGTGCGGCGGATTCTGCGTTCCATGCGCGGCGGATTCTGGCGCGGCTTTCTGGTCAAGTATCCCGAAGTCAACCAGATGCAGAAGCGGGGCATGTACACCAGCCGCCGCCTCCACGCGCTGCCCGACGGCGACGCCAAATCGAACGCGCTCAAGCATCTGTGGGCGTCGCAGTGTAACTGCGCCTACTGGCACGGCGTGTTCGGCGGCATCTACCTGTTCCACATCCGCGCTGCTAACTACGCCAATTTGCTCGACGCCGAAGCGCTGATCCTCGACGACCGGGTGAACGCCGAACTGGTCGATTTCGACCTCGACAGTCACGGCGAGATCGTGATCAACAGCAGCCCGTTCTGCATGGTGATCGCCCCGGCGTTCGGCGGCGCGGTCTACGAGTGGGACGACCTGCCCAGCCGCTACAACCTGCTTAACATCATGACCCGGCGGCGCGAGGGTTATCACCTCGATCTGGAACAGGCGGCGGCGCGCAGCGACGTGATCACGCCGGAGATGCCGGAGTGGAACGTCCCGGAGAACCTGTACACCAGCCACGTCCGCGCCAAGCGGCTGGGTCTGGAGCGCGATCTGGTGGTGGACTGGCACCGGCGCGGCTCGCTGATCGACCACTTCCTCGGCGACGACGTGACGCTGGACGACTTCCGCCGCGCTAGCTACGCCGAAGTGGGCGATTTCGTGCTGGGGGGCTACACCTCCGAGGTCGGCGGCAGCGGCAGCAGCGTCTGCACCGTCACGCTGAGCCGAGACGGTCATCTGTGGATCGGCGGGCAGGCGCACGACCTGCGGGTCGAGAAGCGGCTCACGATCAGCGCGGGCGTGCGCGAGTGGACGGTCGAGTACACCGTCACCAACACGGGCGACGCGCCGCTCAAGACCCGCTTCGGCATCGAAGCCTGCTACGGCTTCGACGGCGGCGATTCGGAGCTGTGCTACCTCGCCCTGTACGACGGCGATACCGTCGGGTTGGGGCAGTCGGGAGCCAGCGATCCGTCTGCAAGGCTACCGGATCGGCACCACCATTCGCGGCTTCGAGGTCGGCGTGACGCTGGCGCAGGCGGGATCGCTCTGGCGCTTCCCGCTGGAACCCGTGACCCTGAGCGAGGGCGGCTACGAGCGCATCCATCAGGGGACGGTGCTGCTGCAGGTCTTTCCGCTCGACCTCGCGCCCGGCGCACGCTGGCAGAACACGCTGCGCTTCAAGGTCAGCGACTTGCCGCAGCCGCAAATCGAGGACTCCGCGACGGTCACAGCAACCGAGACGGCGCCTGACTCCGCGACCTAGCGAACCGATTGGCGTTCCTGTTATACGAGTTCCGTATTTCTTCGACACAAATTCCTGCAAATGGACGACAAATCCAGTAGACGAATATCGCCGCAGCAGGAGGGAATTATGATACGGCGCAAATTCTTGATTGTCGGCATTTTGGTCATGATTTCGCTGGCATTTCTTTACAGCGCTGTCCTCGCGGACAGCTACACAGGCTCGCTCACCATCACCTGCACCGACGCCCTTGATTTTGGTCCCGGTCTGATCACCCTCGACCGCGACAACACCGGGGTGGGGAACGAGAACTTTGAAATCAAGGCAACCGACGGCAACGGCAACGTGCTGAGGGACTTCTTCAACACGCTGACGCTGGGCGACTACGTGTTCGGCGACCTCATTTTTACCACTGCGCCGCAGGCGAACCCGATCACGGTGACGTTCATCAGCCTCGCCGGGAACGACCTGCCGGAAGTGACGGTGTTCTCGCAGCAGGGGAACTGCTCGACGCTGGTTTCGACCTGTCTGCCGCTGACCGCCGACGCGGTGGTGGGCGACATGCCCTTCCAGACTCAGGCGTACTGGGCGCCCGGCAAGGTGTCGCCGGACCTGATGATCGACCCCGGCACCTACTGGGTGTTGGGCGAGGAACTCCAGCGGAAGCTACTACGAAATCTTGCTGGCATGTCAATATCTGTGGGTTCCGGTGGACGCCATGCAGCCGAGCTATCAGCCGCCGTGGCAGGGTCAGCCGCTGCCCACCGACAACGTCGAGTAAACACATATCCAAAACCGGGGCGATCCAAGCGGATCGCCCCGGTTTGCATCCACACCCCCCATGATGCCCGGTTCCGCGACCTAGCAAACCGATTAGCGTTCCGGTGCTACAAGTTTCATAATTGTTCGACATAAATTCGTCCAATTGGGCGACGAATCCAGTAGATGCATATCGCCGCAGCAGGAGGGAATTATGATACGGCGCAAATTCTTGGTAGTAGGCATCTTGGTCATGGTATCGCTGGCGTTTTTGTACACGGTGGTCTACGCCAGCAGCTACACGGGCACGCTCAGCATCACCTGTGCCGGGTTCGGCGATTTGGCTCCTGATACGATTCATTTTGACCGGGATAATACCGGCACCGGGAACGAAGTCTACCAGTACGTAGCGACTGATGGCGCGGGAACCGTCCTTTTCACTTTCAGCAACCAGCTTCCTTTGGGCAACTATACGCTCGGCTCAGCCGACTATACCACTGCCCCGGCTTTTAACCCGATCACCGTCACGCTGACCAGCTTGGCGGGCAATGATCTGTCGGAGCAGCAGATTTTCTCGATTCAGGGGAACTGCTCCGGCTTACCGACCTTCGGCGCGGCGAGCGCCTGTCTGCCGCTGACCGCTGACGCGGTGGTGGGCGACATGCCCTTCCAGACTCAGGCGTACTGGGCGCCCGGCAAGCAATCGCCCGGCTTGATGATCGACCCCGGCACCTACTGGGTGCTGGGCGAGGACTCCAGCGGGAGCTACTACGAAATCCTGCTGGCGTGTCAATATCTGTGGGTTCCGGTCGACGCGATGCAGCCGAGCTTCCAGCCGCCGTGGAACGGTCAGCCGCTGCCCACCGACAACGTCGAGTAAGTCAGCATCCCATCTCTGCGCTCAACCGGGGTGATCCAAGCGGATCGCCCCGGTTTTTTGTTTTCGCCGGGGGATGCTCCTAAAATCTTCAGCGGGGGTGAATGCGTCCCGGTGGGCGTCCCGATCTTCAAAATCGGCGGCAGGCGGTGGAACCGGCTGCGGTGGGTTCAACTCCCATGCACTCCCGTATAATAGAGCAAGAGCGATAGGAGCAGCTACATGTCCGAGATACGCGATACGCTGCACGTGCGGGTCGAATATTTCACCGGGGCGGAAGATGGGGAAGGCGACATTGGTCACCCGTATTACGTCGCGTCCTGCGAGGAAATCGTCGCCGTGACCGACGGCGAGACGTGGGGCGAGCTGCTGCGGAACATCCACGATATGGTCGCGGCGTCGCTCGAAGGCGAGGACACCGAAGCGCTCTACCAGCTTACGCCCAATCCGCGCGTGGTCATCACCATGGAACTGCCCGAAAATTATGCCGAAATTGCGTAAGCTCAGCGGTCAGGATGTGGTTCGCATCTTACAGGGCTACGGATTTAGCATCGTTCGCGTGCGGGGCAGTCATCATATTCTGCGCCGAGTCGTGATCATCGGCGGAATCGAGGTGACGCAAACCGTCAATATCCCCGTGCATGGCAGTACGGAACTCGCGCCGGGTATGTTGAAGCGGCTCTATCGGGACTTGCAGCGGTATCTTTCTGAGGATGAACTGCGCGACGATTTCTATACCCCTTGATCGCTGCGGCGGTCAAGCACTCCCGTTAAAGGTTAGAAGGCAATATCATGACTCAGCCAGACCCGAATTATCTCAAACACGACCAGTATAAGGATTCCTCGCGCTTGTCGGCGCGGGCGCGGCTGCACTCGCAGTTCAGCCGCAATCCGCAGGGCTGGTTCAACTGGATGTTCGACCTGTACGATTTCCCGCCGGACGCGCGGATTCTCGAACTGGGCGCGGGCGCGGGCTGGCTGTGGCTGAGCAACGCCCGGCGCATCCCGCATGGATGGGACATCACCGTGTCCGACTTCTCGGCGGGCATGGTCAGCGAGCTTCGCGGGTCGCTGGCGCGGATTCCGCGCCCGTTCAGCTTCCGCGAGATCGACGTGCAGGCGATTCCCTACCCCGACGCCAGCTTCGACGCTGTGATCGCCAACAACATGCTCTATCACGTGCCGGATCGCGCCCAAGCCATCGCCGAGATGCGTCGCGTCCTCAAGCCGAGCGGGGCGCTCTACACCGCCACCAACGGCGAGACTCATCTACAAGAAGTGCATCAGTTGATGCGGCGGTTCGGCTTTCAGCATGAGGAATGGCTGAACGGCTTCGTCTCGGTGCGCGGCTACACCCTCGAAAACGCGCCGGATCAGCTTCGCACGCAGTTCGCGCAGGTCGAGCTTCAGCGCTATCCCGACGTGATCGAGCTGGACGATCCCGGCGTGCTGGTCGATTACATCCGGTCCTATCCGCTCAAGCTGAGCGACGAGCGCATCGCCGACCTGCGCCGCTACGTCGAGGCAGAGATCGCCAAGCAGGGCAAGCTGACCATCACCAAAGACATGGGCGTGCTGATCGCGCGTTACTGATTGATGACGATGATGCAGACAGGATCGCCGCAGGCGATGCAGTGGGTTTCGCGGACGGCGTAATCGCGCCCATTGGACGCCCAGCGCGCGCATTCTTGCAGCAGACCGACCAGCGGGTGACAGATCGGCTTTTCGGTTTGCAGCCCCCACGCGAATGGGCTGGCTTCGATCACGAAGCGCAGCGAGTCGCCGTCAGTTTCGACGTGCGAGTTTTGATCGCTGAAGCGGGTGAAGATTTCCGCCTGCGCTTGCAGCGCCAGCCTCACCCGGTCGTTGACCGATAGGCGGCGGAAGGCGGGGTCGCCAATGCCGCTGAGCGCGCCGAAGCCCTTCATCCCCTGCGCGAACCACGCGCGCCCGGCGCGGAGCGCCATGCCCCGTCCGCCGCGCGGACCGTACATTTCGTCGAGGGCGGTGTTCAGCGCGGCGATGCGCTCGAACGGGTACTCGCGGTCGAGGGTGTCGGGCGGCTCGGTTTCCACGTGCGCAACCGACAGGGTCTCGTCGAGACCATGCTTGCCCATCACCTCCTCCATCGCGCGGAGCAGGTAATACACGAAGCGGTTGGGATAATACAGGCTAGTCGACACAGGGGGCACTCGCTAGATTAGGTGCCCGAGGTCTTGAACCGTGCGCGCGATGTCGAGGAAGATCAAGCCCAGCCGGGCTTCTCGGCGCGCCAGCACGGTCAGCACCGCTTCCTCGCCGATGGCATTCAGAATCACGTAGCCGTTTTCCCCCTTCACGTAAAGCTGCTGGAGCATTCCGCGCCCCAACTCCGACGAAATTCGCTCGCCCAGCGAGATCATCGCGGCGGACATGGCGCTCACCCGATCTTCCTCGATGCCCGCAGGCAGCGAGGACGCGATGCTCAAACCATCGACGCTCACAATGGCGGCAGCTTCTACCCCTTCAGAACTGGCTTGAAGATCACGCAGGCGGGCGACCAGTTGTTCAGTCCGTGATTTCGCCAACCGATTTACTCCTGTTGAAGCAGTGTCCAATGCCCCGACCCCGGTGCATAGTATAATTGTAGCGGAAACTCACCGCAAGCAAGGCGACAAGTATTGTCCACCCGGCGGATCGCGCTTCTTTTTTGGCGTCTTGGCGGTTCAATAACTCAATACAAAAAGAGCAGCGCCGACGCCGCGATCACCACCAGCGTTCCGGCGACTGCGCGCCTCGAAATGCGCTCTTTGAACACCACGTAGGAAATCGGCAGCAGGAAAATCGGCGCGAGGCTGGACAGTGTAGACGCGATCCCGACGGGCGAGCGCTGCACCGCCACCAGCGACAGCCAGACGCCCGTCACCGGACCGATCAGCGCCGCCGCCGTGATCCGGCGCAGGGCGCGGGGATGCGCCCGCAGCGTCCGCAGGCTGGCGGGGAAGCCGCCCCGCGCGCTCGTGATCAGCCAGATCGCCAGCGCCGCCGCCGCCAGCCGAATCAGCGTGCCGGAGAGCGGCGGGAAGTCGTTCGCCAGCCCGATCTTCGAGAGGACGTAGCCGCCCGCCTGCCCGACTGCCCCGCCCAGCGCGAACAGCAGCCCGATCAGATGGTGACGGGTGTCGCCGGATGCCGCCACCGCCGACTTCGGTCGCTCGGCGACCACCCACGCGATCCCGCCGATGATCACCGTGATGATCAGCAAGTCCTGAAGCGCCAGCGCCTCGCCCAGAATCAGCCACGCCAAGATCACGCTCAGGGCGGGCGCGAACGCCATCACCAGCATCGAGAGGCGCGGACCCACCATCACGAAGGCTTGAAACAGGCAGGCGTCCCCGAAGCCATAGCCTACCAGCCCGGAAAGCGCCAGCCAGACCCAGTTTTGCGGCGCGGCGCCCAGCGGCAGCGGCTGACCGAAGCTGAGCCAGTGCAGCCCGATTACGAAGCACAGCGCCGCGAACAGGCGGGTGCGGTTGGTGAGCGGCGCGCCCACGTCGCGCCCGGCGAAGGTGAACAGGATGGAACTGAAGCTGAAGCAGATCGACGTGCCAAGCGCGGCGAGTTCGCCCAAGTGGTCAGGCATGGTTGGCGTCCTTTTGACAAAAAAAGCGCCCCCGTGAAATCGGGGGCACTGTTTTCATTGAAGCGCAGACCGTGAGGCTTGTCTAGCGCCAGCGCTGACCAAACCGCTTACTCGTCCTTGAGGTTGTTGGCGGCGTCTTCGACCTTCTGCTTCATGTCGCGCCCGGTTTCCTGCAAATCCTGCCCGGTCGCCGCCGGTTCCTGCCGCACAATCTCGATCTTCACGCGGGCAATCAGCCCGCCGATTGCCGCGAGACCCGCCAGCACCGGGTAAAAGACCAGCAGCGCGCCGCCCGCGACTGCGCCGATGGTCAGCGGGATTTCCAGCAGAGTCTTGCCGTCGGAGTTGCGAATGATCAAGCGGCGAACGTTGCCTTCCTCGATCAGTTCCTTGACGCGCTCGACCAACTGATTTCCGGCGACTTCGAGTTCTTCATTGAACGTGCGACCCTGATTGTTGTTCTCAGGCGGGGTGATCTGATTGTCACTCATTTTCATTGTCTCCTTGCCGACCCATAGGTTTTCACTCACAATCCTATATACGCAGGCAGCGGCGTAAGGTTGCATATTTCAATGAACATTATAGCAGAAAATGGGACGAAAATGCGATTTCGCTTGCAATTGCGTGCGCGTCTATAATTTAAAGGAGATTATCAAACTGCGTGGAGGCACCGATGAACAGACGACATCAAGCCGTAGCACTTGCGATGATCATGTTCACCTTGCTGCTGGCGCTGATGCCGTCTGTCAGCGTTCGGGCAGATTTCGGCACCAACTGGACGGCAACTTACTACAACAGCACCGATCTGTCGGGTCCGGTGGTGTACACCGAAAACCTGCCCAACGGCATCAACGTGAACTGGGGCACCGGGTCGCCCAACCCAGCGGTGAACGTGGACAACTTCTCGGCGCGGTTCACGTCGGTGCAGTTGTTCAACGCGGGCACCTACGAGTTCATCGCGTCGTCGGACGACGGCATCCGGGTATTCATCGACGGGGTGCTGGTGCTGGATCGGTTCATCGGGCGGGTGCTGACGACCGACCGCTTCCAGCAGACGCTGACGGGGGGGACGCACTCGCTGACGGTGGAATACTTCGAGGGCATTGATCAGGCGGCGGTACAGTTCCAGTGGGTGCAGGTGACCGGGGATACCACGCCCGGCGTCACCCCCGGCGTACTCGGCGGCGGCGGGCTGCTCGGCACGTCCGCGCCCGGTGGATGCACCACGACCTGCGCCACCGTGACCGGCGTGCGCGGGCTGGCGCTGCGCACGGGTCCCTATCTGGGCGCGTCCTTCATCACCACGCTGCCCGGCGGTCAAACCTATACCGTGATGGCGCGCAACCACGACGAAGGCATCTACAACTGGTATCAACTGCAAGTGGGGGATCGCGTCGGCTGGGCGTCCGGTCAATTCCTGACCCTGAACGTTGACCTCAATACCATTTCGGTCGCGGGCAGCATCTTCGACCAGATCGACGGCGCGGCGGACATTGGCGCGCGCGCTTATCCCCGCGCGGTGATGAATCTGCGCTCCCGACCGAGCGAGCGGATGCCCAAGATCGGCAGCATCCCCTGGGGCGCGCCGCTGGAATTGGTCGGGCGGACGGTGCAAGCCGGGCAGAACAAGTGGCTGCAAGTGCGCTACAACGGTCTGATCGGCTGGATCGATGCGCGCTGGGTGACGGTCAAGGGCGAGATCAATCAGGTGCCGATCCGGTAGTCGGCGCAGGTCCAACATCGGTTTTCTGTAGGGGCGGGTTTCGAACCCGCCCCTACCTGATCATCTCCGGGAAGAATTTGGGCATGGCAGCGCCATGCCTTTTTATTTCTCTGTGATCTGCGGGCTTCACGCCATTCTTTGCACCTGCTGATTGATTTAATTACAAACTTCATTTATGCTAGAGGCAAGCATCGAGCTTCGGGGCATTCTATGAGCGCGCAGCAGGTCTTCCGCAATACGGTCATCGTGATTCTCACGGTCGTCACCGCCTATATTCTGTTTCTCAGCCTGAGCATCATCGTCATTCTGCTGTTCGCCATCATCATCGCCTCGGCGGTGCGCCCGGCGGTGGTGTGGCTGCAAAAACGCGGGCGTCTGCCGTTGTCACTCTCGATTCTGCTGGTCTACCTGCTGCTGCTGGCGAGCATCTCCGGGCTGTTTCTGGTCGTGCTGCCGCCAGCGGTGGATCGGCTGAGCGGCTACATCGAGAACGACAACCGGCTTGCCGCCAAGCTGATCATCGCCAACGACTGGGCGGAAGCCTCGCTGGACAACCTCTTTCACCCCGCCGCGCCGATCAAGCTGTTCGACCACGACGCCATCACCACCAACGTTCACAACGTGATCGATGGGCTGATCCAGTCGATTCCGGCGGTGGCGGGCGACGTGGGTGGGCTGCTGGGCGACACGATTCTGGTGTTCGTGATCGGCGTCTACTGGCTGACCAGCCGGGACGCGACGCTGGAGTTCACCCTGAATCTATTCTCGCTCGCCCGGCGCGGCATGATCCAGCAGATCATGCTGGAAATCGAGCAGTCGCTCGGCGCCTACGTGCGCGGAGTGGCGCTGGTGGTGTCGTTCGTCGGCTTAGCGAATTTCCTGCTGCTGACCCTGTTCGGCGTGCCCAACGCGGTCACGCTGGCGTTCATCGTGGGCATCACCACCGCGCTGCCGATCATCGGCGGCTACATCGGCGCGGGCTTCTCCGTGTTCATCGCCTTGATCGAATCGCCGCTGGCGGCGGTGCTCACGCTGGCGAGTTTCGTGCTGGTGCAGCAGGTCGAAAATCACTACCTGACGCCGCGCGTCATGTCCAACAGCGTCCACATCAGCCCGATTCTGGTGATCGTCTCGCTGTTCATCGGCTTCTCGGTCGG
Organism: uncultured Chloroflexia bacterium; assembly: GCA_963814185.1. GTDB lineage: Bacteria > Chloroflexota > Anaerolineae > Aggregatilineales > Phototrophicaceae > Flexifilum. The sequence goes on from CAWFCF010000012.1 coordinate 792,412, forward strand.
CGGCGTGATCGGCGCGCTGATCGCGGTTCCGGTCGCCGGGACGCTGATGGTGCTGGCGCGCTACCTGATCATCGAGCCGAAGCGCGAGGAAGTCACGCCGCAGCGGGTCAAAGGCGGCATCCTGATCGCCGGGCAGGAGAGCAAGCCGGACACGAATATCCCGCCGGAACCGAAGCCCGCCCCATAGGGCGCGGTTAGCTCCCCGCTTGATGCGCGCCGCCTCACCATGTGCTATGCTTACCCGCAAATAACAGGCAGGGTAAGGCATGATCGGACGCACATTCCGCAACCGGTATGAGGTGAGCGAACTGCTGGGCGAAGGCTCGACGGCGACCGTCTACAAGGCGCTCGACCGCCGCTTGGGGCGCGACGTTGCCCTCAAGATGCTGCTGCCCCACGTGCGCGATACCGTCCGCAAGCGCTTCTTTCAGGAGGCAACGGCGGTCGCGCAGTTGAATCATCCCAACATCATGGCGATCTACGACATCGACGAAGAAAGCGGCATGAACTTTCTGGTGGTCGAATACGTCGAGGGCAACTCGCTGACCGACTACATCCCCTGCACGCCCGAAAAAGTCGTGGACATCGGGCGGCAGATCGCGCAGGCGCTCCATTATGCCCACGAGCGCCACATCATCCACCGGGACGTGAAGCCCGCCAACATCAAGGTCACGTCCAGCGGGCTGGTCAAGATCATGGACTTGGGGCTGGCGCTCCCGCGCGATGCCAAGCGCGTCACCACCGACGGCATGATCATCGGCACGCCCGCCTATCTCTCACCGGAGCAGGCGCAGGGACTCCCGCTCGATTTCCGCACCGACATTTATTCGCTCGGCGTCGTCCTCTACGAGATGGCGACCGGGCAGCTTCCCTTCATGTCCGATGATATTCCGACGCTGCTGCTCCAGCACGTCAAGCTGCCGCCGCCGCCCATGCGCCAGATCGCGCCCGACGTGCCGGTGGCGCTGGAAAACGTGATCCTGAAGTCGCTGGAGAAGAACCCGGTGCGCCGCTTCCAGAGCGCCGGGGCGATGGCGCAGGCGTTGGTCGCATCGCTGCACCCGGAAGCCACCGAATCGCCCACCCAGTCGGCTCGCTCGGTGCGACCGGGCACCCTCCCCGAAGCCGAGCAGGTGCCGCTGCGCATCGGCTTGGCGGACGATCACGCGGTGCTGCGCAAGACGCTGGTCAGCTATCTCTCGCAGCGCGACGAGTTCATCGTCGTGGGCGAAGCCTCGGATGGCGACTCGGCGCTGGCGCTGGCGGTCGATCTTCAGCCGGACGTGCTGCTGCTCGACCTGAACATGCCCGGCAAGAGCGGGCTGGAAGCGCTGCCGGAAATCCGCGCGCAAGCGCCCAGCGTCAAGGTGCTGGTGCTGACCGGGCGCGACGAAGAATGGTACATCACGCAGGCGCTTCGAGCGGGCGCGCACGGCTACCTGCTCAAGTCGTCCAGCGAAACTGACCTGATCGACGGCATTATCAAGGTCTCGCAGGGGACGCTGGTGCTGGGTCAGGGCGTGGCGGAGAAAGTGGTCACCGGGATGCTGAAGCCGCAGCCCGGCGCGCTCACCGATCAGGAGCGGCAGATTTTGCTGCTGGTCGCGGGCGGCTACGACAACGACCAGATCGCCGAGCAGATGAACCTGTCCATGCCCGACTTTATCGAATCGCTGGCGCAGGCAATGGACAAGATGAAGGCGAAAGATCGGCACACGGCGGCGCTGCAAGCGCTGCGGCAGGGACTGATTCTGCTGGACGAACTCCATTCGCTCAATTAGCACCGGAGCGCCCCATGACTGCGACCAGCCTCACCATTGTCGAGCGCGCCGCGCCGTTCGACCTGTTCCCGTCGGTTCCGCAGAACTTCGTGCTGCGCGAAGGCGAAAGCCTGCCGCCGGAGATCGTGATCGACAACCCCAACATCAGCCTCTACTGTCTGGACGATGAACATCAGCGAGCGCTGTTCGCGGAGCTGCCGCCGGGCATCGACCTCTCGCAAGTCCCATTCTTCTACGAAATCCAGTATTTGCGGGCGCAGCGCTTGATCGCCGTGTCCTACGACAGCCTGCACCAGCTTGCCGACGACCTGCCCGATCCGCGCCTGATCCTCGTCTATTCAATCGGGCGCTGCGGCTCCACGCTGATCAGCCGGGCGCTGAACGAGGTGGAAGGCGTGGTCAGCTACTCCGAGCCGGACCTGTACACCCAGATCGCCGTGATGCGCTTTGCCGATCCCAGCCGCGACGATCATTATACGCGGCTGCTGACAAGCTGCACCCGCATCCTCTGCCGGGGCGAGGACACCTTCGCGCTCAAGTTCCGCGCCAACGTCAGCCACATCGCCGACCTGCTCTACCGCGCCTTCCCGGACGCCAAAAGTCTGTTTCTCTACCGCCACGCCGAAACATGGGCGCAGTCGGTGATGTCCGCCTTCGGTCCCGCCGCCCCGAACTTGATGCCCAATCCCTATTTCGTGCAGTTTATGGGCAGCCACGCCCCGCTGATGATCCCCTTCATGGAACAGCACGGTCGTGCGACGACCGATGCGGAGAATATGGGGCTGTTCTGGCTGTCGATCCTCGCCAAGATGCGGACGTTCCACGATCAGGGGATGCCCTATCTGGCGCTGCGCTACGAGCAGATCAAGTCACAGCCGCGCGTGGTGCTGGCGGCGCTGTTCGACTACTGCGGGCTGGACGCAGCGGAGGTCGATCACGCCTACGCCGCCTTTGCGAAGGATTTGCAGGAGGGGACATTTGTCTCGCAGGCGAACCGCCAGTTCAACGCGGCTCCGGTGCTCGGCGAAGCGGATTATGCCCAATTGCGGGCAGTTTTGAGCGAGCATCCGGTGATTCAGCAGCCGGATTACGTCCTGCCGGGGACGCTGGAAGTTTGATGACCGCGACCATCCTCAACATCGTCGAGAAGGTCAAGCCGTTCCCGTTTGCGACCACTGACCTCACCAACTTCGTGGTCAGCGAGGGCGAGCAGGTGCCCGCCGAAATCGTGATCGACAACCCGAATATCAGCCTGTACTGCATCGACGACCCCAACCAGCAGGCGATCTTCGTGGAAACCCCGCCGGAGGTCGATCTCTCGCAGTCGCCCTTTTTCTACGACGCGCAGTACCAGCACGCCCTGCGCCTGATCGCCGTCCCCTACGAGGAATTTCACCGAATCGCCGATACGCTCGCGTCGCCCAATCTGATCATGCTCTATTCGGTAGGGCGCTGCGGCTCCACCCTGATCAGCCAAGCACTGAACACGGTCGAGGGCGTGCGCAGCCTCTCCGAGCCGGACATGTTCACCCAGATTCACTTCATGGCGTATCTGGATCGCAGCCGCGAGCCGGACTACGTGTGCCTGCTGAAAAGCTGCATTCGCATGTTGGGGAAGGGTACGCCCGCGCTGGCGCTCAAGTTCCGCGCCATGTGCATCCACATCGGCGACCTGCTCTACCGCGCCGCCCCCGACGCGCACAACCTGTTCCTGTACCGCCATCAGGAAGCGTGGGCGCGCTCGATGGGGCTGATCTTCCGCACGCCGGAGCAGCGCCGCGTGCCTATGACCGAGTTCCCGATCCACCGCCGCAGCATGGCGCCGCTCTCGATCCCGTTCGCGGAGCGGCACGGGCGCGAACCCAGCTTCGACGAGTTCACCGCGCTCTCGTGGCTCTCGATGATGGGCAAGTACCGGTCGCTCTACGATGCGGGGATGCCCTTGCTGGCGGTGCGCTACGAGGACATTCTCGCCGAGCCGCAGCGCGCGCTGGCGGCGATCTTCGACTACTGCGGCTTGAGCAGCGCCAGCGTCGAGCGGGCTTACGAGGTCTTTTCGCGGGATTCGCAGGAAGGAACGATCTGGTCGCGCGACAATCGTCAGGCGATGATGGTCGCGCCGCTGGACGACGAGGATTACGCCCAGATGCGCGCCGTTTTTGCCGAGCAGCCCGTGATTTGCTCGGCGGATTTCACTGTGCCGGGGACGTGGTCGCCGCGCTGAAGTTGATCAGGTCGTAGAGCGCGCTCTGCACCATCTCCCACAGGTCGCCGTTGGGGACGTGGGTCATGCGCGAGGTGGGGCGCGGCAGATCGCGCAGGAGCGCCGCCAAATCGTCGATGTCGCTGTGGTGGCGCAGGCGCATGTCCTCGAAGCTGGTCAAGGCGCGGCGCACAGCACGCGACGTGTTTACCACGCGCTTAGTCTCCGGCGATTCGTAGAAATAGGTGTAGCACCAACCGCGATGTTCTTCGCTCAGGCGGTTCAAGTGGGCGCTGGTGAGCTGAATGGCTTCGACGAAGGGCTGCGGAGTGGGGTCGGCGTCGCGCACCAACTGTTCGAGCAGATCAAGGTAGTTGCGTGCTTTGACCAGCCGGTTCACGTACTCCTGATTGAGCCGCCACAGCGACTCGGCAGAGGCGAGCATGAACGCTCCTTGTCTGCGATCATTGTAGCACGAAACTTTCTCCATGAATCGTATAGAACTTTTGTGCTGTTTTAATCCTGTTCCAAGCAAAATTGTGGTATGCTAGGAAAACCGGGGTTGTGTTTTCCCCGTATTTGTGTTTCATCCACAAGCGTTTTGTTCTGTTGTATGTGGACATAAATCATGAGTTGATACGACGACGATTACGACGACAACAAGGACGAACGCGACGACGACGAACTCGAAGACGAGGACGGCGTTCGCCGCTCCACGTCCAATCCCTTCAGCCGACCGAGCACCGTTCGCGGCGCGGGGCTGCCCCAGCGCCCGCCGCTGAACCGGGACGGATCAGTGCCCAGCCCGATTCGCTCCGGGCAGGGCGGCACACCGCCCAACCGCCCTGCTTCCGGCGTGCCGCCCTCCGGCAGCTCGCCCAGCGGCGTTCAACCCTTTAACCGCACCCCGCTCACGCGGGACGAAAAGAAAGACGACGAGAACGATCACACGGCGGCGGTCAACCGGGTGCTGGGCAGCTTTGGTCAAAAGCTCGGCGGCGATCAAACCGACGAGCGCCGCAGTAATTCGTTCGGGTCGTCCTCCGGCACGCGCTACGGCAGCAGCCCGCCGGAGAAGCAGGACGACAAGGGCGGCATCGGCGGTCTGACGCGCGGCTTGGGCGGTCTGACCACCCGGCTCGGCGGCTCGGACGAGAAGAAAGACGAGCGTTCCTCCGGCGGCGGGCTGGCGTCGCGCTTCGGCGGCAACAAATCCAACGAGAATAAGCCGTCAGGCGGCGGACAATCATCCCGCTTCGGTGGGGGCGGCCGCCCGAACGAGGGCAAACCGCCGAGCGGCGGGCTGTCGTCGCGTTTCGGCGGCGGTGGCACTAAGTCCAACGAGAAGCGCGAGGGCAAGTCCCTGCTGGGCGGTCTCGGCAATCGCCTCGGCGGGGGGAACAAGTCCAACGAGAACAAGCCGCCGAGCGGCGGACTGGCATCCCGCTTCGGCGGTGGCAACAAATCCAACGAGAATAAACCGGCGAGCGGCGGGCTGGCGTCCCGCTTCGGCGGTCGCAAAGACGACGCATCTAGTTCCAGCAGCAGTTTCGGCTCGTCCTCGTCGCCCAGCCGCTTCGGGGATTCGTCCTCGACCCGGTCGCCCAGTCCGCTAGGCGGCACCTTCGGTCGCGGGAGCAAGCCGGAAACCAGCAGCGCGCCGCTGGGCAGCCGATCCTCGCCCTTCGGCAGCAGCACGCTGCCCGGCAGCCGCACCAGCAAAGCGCCCGCTCCCTCGTTAGGGGATCGGTTCAAGGGGATATTCGGCGGCGGGAAGAAAGATGCACGTCCCGCGCCGCGCAGCCGCATCAGCAAAGCGCCCCGCGTCGATCAGGGCGGCTTGTCGCTCGACAGCAAGCTGGACATCCTCGGCGTCGGGCTGCTGTTGGGGTCGCTGGTGCTGCTGTTGAGCAGCCTCTCGCCCACCAAAGGCGCGCTGACCGAGTCGCTCAATCACGGGCTGTCCTACGTGTTCGGTTGGGGGGCGATTTTCGTGCTGATGGTCACTTTTGCGGGCGGCGTCTGGCTGATTCTGCGGCACTTCGGCGACGAAGCCCCCTTGATCAGCCGCACGCGCTTGATCGGCATGGCGATGCTGTTTCTGGGCGCGCTGGTGCTGGCGCAGTTCATCGATCCGTTCCAGTATAAGGTCGGGGCGGGTCAGGATTATCTCACGACGCTAGAAGACATTTGGCTGCCGCTCGCTTATCAGTTCGGGCGGGGGGGCGGCTGGATCGGCGGCGAGATTTACTTCCAGTTGCTCAGCAATTTCGGCGAGATCGGCGGCTTCATCGTGGTGATCGGCTGGCTGATCATCGGCGTGATGTTGGCGCTCAGCCTGAGCGCGTCCGACTTGGCGATGGTGGTGATCAGCAACGGGCGCAACCTGCGCGACGTGATGGCGCGCCGCCGTCAGCGGGCGGCTGCCGAACGCGCGGCGAAGGAACAGACGTTGGTTACGGCGACCCAGCAGATCAGCGTGAGCAAGCTCGCCGAGGCGCTGCCGATCCCCACGCCGTCGCCCGCGCTGCCTGCGCCCACCGCCGAAGAACAGCGCCGCATTCCGATCACGACTGGCGGGCGCACCAGCACCATCCCGTTCCGCGCGCCGGAGATGGCAGAAGCCGAGACGGTGGCGCAGCCTGCCGCCGCCGAGAAATCCGGCGGACTGTTCTCGCGCGTGCGCTCGGTGCTGCCCGGCACTAAGTCGGCGGATGAAACCCCCAAGCTGGGTAAGCCCGAAAAGTCTGCCGACGCTGCGGCGGGCTTGCGCGGTCGGTTGTTCGCCGGGAGGCAGCAGGAGCAGCCCGCTGCGCCCACGTCTACAACCGAGCAGCCCGCCGCTCAGGTCGCGTCCGAGCAGCCTGCCGTGATTCCGCCAATCTCAATCGCGCCAACCTCAACGACTGAGCAACCAGCGGCGTCCGCTCCGCAAACGCCGCGCCTCGGCGATCTGCTGCGGCGCTCGCCGACGCCAACTACGCCCCCGTCCGCCCCCGCGCCGACCGCTCCGGCTCCGACCAGCGGTGTGCAGCCCTACAGCCGCCCGCCGCTCACCCGACCGGATGCGTCCGACGGGACGCCTGCGGCGCAGCCCGCCTCACCGCTGCCGGATTTGCAGAGCCGGATGCGCGCGCTGCGCGAATTGGTGGCGGCGTCCAAGCCTGCCGAACCGCCCGCGCGTTCGCCGTCCCCGGCATACGGCAAGCCGGATACGCCCGCCTACGCCGCGCCGCAGCGGAGCGACGTGAACGCCCCGCCGCCGCTGCCGCGCCGCCCGCCCAAAAACTGGAAGCTCCCGGAGCCGTCGGCGCTGCTGGGCACCGGCGTCGATCAAGCGCCGGATCATGAACTGCTGATCAAGCGGGCGCACATCATCGAGGAAACCCTCGCCAGCTTTGGCGCGCCCGGTCGGGTGGTAGACGTGCGCACCGGTCCAGTGGTGACTCAGTTCGGCGTCGAGCCGGATTACGTCCCCGGTCGCGGTGGCAAGAAGAACCGCGTGAAAGTCGGCGCGATTGCCGGGCTGGACAAAGACTTGCAGTTGGCGCTCGGCGCCAAGTCGATCCGCATTGAAGCGCCGGTGCCCGGCAAAGGCTACGTCGGCATCGAAGTCCCCAACGAGAAAGCCGAGATCGTCCACCTGCGCGACGTGCTGGAATTCGGCGGAGTTCAGGAAAGTGCATTCGCCGCTGGCGATTGCGCTCGGTCAGGGTGTGGACGGCACGCCGGTCGCCGCCGACCTCGCCTCGATGCCCCACCTGCTGATCGCCGGAACCACCGGGTCAGGCAAGTCGGTGCTGGTCAACGCCATCATTTCCGGCTTGCTGCTGAGCAACACGCCGCGCCAGTTGAAGTTCGTCATGGTGGACCCCAAGCGCGTCGAGCTGACCCAGTACAACGGCGTGCCCCATCTGATCGCCCCGGTGGTGGTCGAGTTGGAGCGCACGGTCAGCGTGCTGAAGTGGGTCACGCGCGAGATGGACGAGCGCTATCGCAAATTCAGCAACGCCGCCGCCCGCAACATCGAGGACTACAACAAGCATCTGCCCACGACCGAAGACCCGATGCCCTACATCGTCGTGATCATCGACGAGTTGGCAGACCTGATGATGCTCGCGCCCGACGAAACCGAGCGGGTGATCACCCGGATCGCGGCGCTGGCGCGCGCCACCGGAATCCATTTGGTAATCGCCACCCAGCGCCCCTCGGTAGACGTGGTGACCGGCTTGATCAAGGCGAACTTCCCGGCGCGCGTCGCCTTCGCGGTGGCGGGCAACGCCGACAGCCGCGTGATCCTCGACCAGCCCGGCGCGGAGCGGCTGCTCGGTCGCGGCGACATGCTCTGGATGTCCGGCGACTCGCCCGCTCCGGTGCGCTTGCAGGGCGTGTACGTGTCGGATACCGAGATCGGCAACATCACCCGCTACTGGCGCGGTCAAATGAGCGAGGAAGAACTGGTCGCGGCGTCGCGTCCCATCAGCGGCAGCTTCTCCGAAGACGGCACCAGCCGCAACCAGAGCGGCAGCGTGATTATGCGCTCGACCGGCACGACCTCGCCGGTCGCCTTCTGGGATGACGACGAGGACGGGGACACCAGCGACACCGATAACGACGACCTCGGCGACGGTGAGGATGAACTGTATGAGCAGGCGGTCGAGACGGTGCGGCGGCTCAACCGAGCGTCGGTGTCGCTGCTTCAGCGCCGCTTGCGGATCGGCTACACCCGCGCCGCCCGGCTGATCGACACGATGGAGGAGCGCGGCATCGTCGGTCCCGCTACTGAGGGCAGCAAGCCGCGCGAAGTCCTACCCGTGCGGTAAGGATTTAACCCAACGCCGCAGCGTCAATAAAGAAAGACGCAAAGGGTTATATTCACCTTTGCGTCTTTGCGTTCTTCGTGTCTTTGCGTTAAATCGCTTCAATGTGCCTTGACCCACGCGGCGATGTCGTCGATCACTTCCTGCGCCACGTTGCCGGGGTGATTGTATTCGTCGGGCGTGCTCATCCCTTCCCCGGTGACGTAGATGTGATTCAAATCCGGGTAGGTCTTGAAAGTCGTGTCCGGGTGATTCGCCAGCCCCGCCTGCCACTTGGTCAAGTCGTCCGCCACTGTCACCTGATAATCCCGCTCGCCCTGCAAAACTAAAATCGGCTGGAGCAGAGTCGCCGCCAGCGCCGCCGGATCGTAATCCTTCAGGTCGAGCCAGTAGGCGGGCGCTGCGCCGAGCAGAAGCTCGGTCGAGGTGCTGTCCGGCGTCAGCGCGTTGATCGCGTTGACCATGTTCTCCGTAGCGGTGATGGTATCCTGCGCGCTCGGCGGCGGCGTGCCCAGCGAGAGGATGTAGCGGGTCTGGCGCAGGATGGTTTCCGGCAGCGGACTCGCCAGCCCGGACGCGATGATCAGCCCGGCGACGTTCGGGTCTGCCTGCGCGATGCGCGGCAGCACGTAGCCGCCCAAACTGTGACCGAGGATGAATACCCGCGCCGGGTCGATGCGGTCGGTCTGGCGCAGCAGCTCGACCGCCGCCACCGAGTCGCTCACGTATTCGTCGTTGATGGTCATGGTCGCCACGTCGAGCGAGTTGCGGGCAGCCAGCGTGCGCTTGTCGAAGCGCAGCGTGGCGATTCCCTGCGCCGCCAGCCCCCACGCGAGGTCGCGGAAGGGCTTGTTGGGGCCGATGGTTTCGTCGCGGTCGCTGGGACCGGAGCCGCTGATCAGCACCACCGCCGGGAACGGCGCGTCGCCCGGTCGGCAGGGTCAGCGTGCCCGGCAGATGCAAATCGCCTACCGTCACATCGGTCTCGGTGAAGTCGCCCGGCTGCGAGTAGACGGGCGTAGGCGCGGCGAGGGTCGGCTGAAGGGTCGAAACGGGCAGCAGCCGCATCCCCGCGACCTTGCCGTCCGCGTCGAACAGGAACACCGCGTACCAGTCGGACTGCACGAACTGAAGCGTCAGCGTCACCACTTGAGAAGCAGCGTCCATCTGCCCGTCGGTGACGCCCTGAAACGCGCCCGACGCCGCCACGATGTTCTGCCACGCCTGCTGAAGCTGATCCTGCGTGACGCCGCTCTGCATATCGCCGTTGAATTTGCCCCAAATGCCCGCGTAATCGCCCGCGACGAACTGGTCGATGATCTGCTGCGCGGCGTCGATCTGCGAGCTGGACGTGATCGGCGTGGCGGTCTGCGCGTGGATCGTGCTCAGCGGCAGGATCAACAGCAGAATCAGGATCAGCACACGAGAACGCATAGCGGGACTCCTTCCAAATTGTCGAGATGCGAGCGGATTATAGCCGGGATTACAGGCGCAGCTACATCAGCGAGCCGGGGATGAGGGTCGGCGTCGGGATCGGCGGCGGAGGGTAGAATAAGCCGCTGAAGCTGTACGCCAGCAGCGTGACTACGATGACGATGGCGATCAAGGTCAGCAGGATGCGCCGCCGCGTCCAGAAGGGGCGCGGCTCGTCCGGGAGTTCGTACAGATCGTCATCGTCAGGCGGGAAATCCATCGCAGCCTCACGCTCGCCCCCGCTCCATACGGAGAGGGGAGTCGAGCGAAGCGAGACGAGGTCAACCCCCTTCTTCGCTAGGCAGCGGCGGATCGACCACCACGCCCTCGCGCGTGCCCCGCTCAATCGCCAGCTTGACCTCGCCAATTGCTCGCGTCACCTGAATCCCGCGCGGGCAGGCCGGCGTGCAGTTGTAGATGGTGCGGCAGCGCCACACGCCGTTCGGCTCCGCCAGCACGTCCAGCCGCTCCTGCGTCGCCTGATCGCGGGTGTCGAACAGGAAGCGGTGCGCCTGCACAATCGCCGCCGGACCGACGTACTCGCCGTTCGCCCAGTAGGATGGGCAGGCGGTGGTGCAGCACGCGCACAGGATGCACTTGGTGGTGTCGTCGAACAGCGCCCGGTCTTCCGCCGATTGCAGCCGTTCGCGCCCGTTGGCGGGCAGCGGCGAGTCGTTGACGAAGTAGGGCATCACTTGACGGTAGTGGGCGAAGAACGGCTCCATATCCACCACGAGGTCTTTCAGCACCGGCAAGCCGAGGATCGGCTCGACCTGAATCTTGATGCGGTCTCCCGTGCCGAAGTCCTTCACCAGCGCTTTGCAGGCGAGCTTATTCTGCCCGTTGATGCGCATCGCGTCCGATCCGCAGACGCCGTGCGCGCAGGATCGGCGCAGGGTCAGGGTGCCGTCCTGCTCCCACTTGATCCGGTGCAGCAGTTCCAGCACGCGGTCGGCTGCTTCCACGTCCTGAAGCGTGAATTCTTCCCAGTAGGGCTTATTCTTGCCCGGAATTTCCGGGTTAAACCGTCGAATTCTGAACGTTACTTCCATCAGGCAATCCTCTAAAAGCGGTCAGCAGTTAGCGATTAGCTTTTAGCTAACGCACTGCGCGAGTTTTTAACCTCACCCCGTTTCGCTTCGCTCAACGTCCCCTCTCCACTTTGTGGAGAGGGGACTGAGGGGTGAGGTCTTCACGAAAGGAAGCGAAATACGCACACCGGTTAGCCAAAACCATTAGGGCTTGCAGAACTTGCAAGCCTGATACTTGTGAGTCGAATTTTTACGCCACCAGTTCATCAACTCTTGTTTATCCAGCGAGCAAATCTTCTTGTAACCATTGGTTGTAAAATTGCCTACTGGATTAGTCGTAATTGACCAGCAGTCTGCTCGGTGCATCATATAAGGAACTTCACCGACCCGGCGTTTTTCCGCGTTAATGACGTATCCGGTAGGGTGAGCCTTCACCCAACGCAGATATTCCGCCTCAGCATTATCGAAGATTTGCATTTTACTCAGTCCTCAGTCCTCAGCACTCAGTCCTTCTTTAGTAGGTTCTCACCTTCGGCTTGAAGCGCTCGTCATGCTCCGCCAGCGACATATCCACCTTCTTGTTGGTGTTGACGATGGGTTGCAGGTCGCCTTTCGGGGCGATGCCGCGCCCCGCTTCGCGCGAGACCAGCGAATGCACCATCCAGTGTTCGTCGTCGCGCTTGGGATAGTCCTCGCGGCTGTGACCGCCCCGGCTTTCGGTGCGCTGGATCGCGCTCAGGGTGGTGATCTCGGCGATGTCCAGCAAGCAGCCGAGTTCCCACGCTTCCAGCAGGTCGGTGTTGAACTTGTGCCCCCGGTCGTCGATGCTCAGGTCGGTCTGGTAGCGCTCGCGGAGTCCGCGCAGCGTGTTGAGCGCCTCGGTCATCGGAGCTTCGCTGCGAAAAACGCCAACGTCCGCCATCATGACCTTCTGCATGGTCTGGCGCAGCTCGCCGGGGCGGGTCTTGCCGCTGCTGTTTCGGATGCGCTCCAGTTCCGCCTCGATTTCGGCGGTGGGATTGGCGGGCAGCGGCGTGTAATCCGCCTGCTTGACGTACTCCGCCATCTTCATGCCGCCGCGCCGACCGAACACCACCAGATCGACCAGCGAGTTGGTGCCGAGCCGGTTCGCGCCGTGAACGCTCACGCAGGCGACTTCGCCCGCCGCGTACAGACCCGGCAGCACGGTCCAGTTCTCGTCGATCACCACTTCGGCGTCGATGTTGGTGGGGATGCCGCCCATCGCGTAATGCGCGGTCGGCTGGATCGGCATCGGTTCCTTGACCGGATCGACGCCCAGATAGGTGCGGCAGAAGTCGAGGATGTCGGGCAGCTTGTTTTCGATGTAGTCGCGGTCGATGCGGCGGGTTTCGCCCGCTTCGGCGAGGTAGCGGTTGACCGTCTCCGGGGTCACGTCCAGATAGACGTAATCCTTGCCCTTGATGCCCCGTCCCTCACGAATTTCGAGGTAAATCGCCCGGCTGACCACGTCGCGGCTGGCGAGGTCTTTGATGTTCGGAGCGTAGCGCTCCATGAAGCGCTCGCCGCGATTGTTGATCAGCACGCCGCCTTCGCCGCGCACGCCTTCGGTGATCAGGATGCCCATCTTGTAAATGCCAGTAGGGTGAATCTGGAAGAATTCCATGTCTTGCAGCGGGATTCCGCGCCGATAGACCACCGCCGCGCCGTCTCCGGTGAGGCTGTGCGCGTTGCTGGTCACCGACCACACCCGCCCCCAGCCGCCGGTTGCGAACAGGGTCGCTTTGGCGTGAAACACGTGCATCTCGCCGGTGCCGAGTTCGACCGCGATCACGCCGCAGACCTTGCCCTGATTCATGATCAGGTCAACCACGTGGAATTCGTCGTAGAAGTTGACGTTGTTCTTGATACACTGCTGGTACAGGGTTTGCAGGATCATGTGCCCGGTGCGGTCGGCGGCGTGACAGGCGCGGCGCACCGGTTTCTCACCAAAATTGCTGGTGTGACCGCCAAAACGCCGCTGGCTGATTTTGCCGTCGGGCGTGCGGTCGAAAGGCAAGCCCATGTGCTCCAGCTCGATCACGGCGTCGATGGCGTTTTCCGCCAGCACGTGCGCCGCGTTCTGATCGACCAGATAATCGCCGCCCTTGACGGTATCGTAGGCGTGCCAGAGCGGTTTGTCTTCTTCGAGATTGCCCAGCGCTGCTCCGATGCCGCCCTGCGCCGCTCCGGTGTGACTGCGGGTCGGGTAAAGCTTGCTGATCACGGCGACCTGCGCGCCGCCTTTGCTGGCGTAGAGCGCAGCCATCAGCCCGGCGCCGCCCGCGCCGATGATGATCGCCTCGAATTGATGTGTTTGCATAAATCTGCTGCCTTACCCACAGGTTACGAACGAAGATAAAGAAAAATGAAAAACGTGCTGAGCGCCGAAAGCAGATGCCATGCGGCGTGTCCTTGCAGCCACGAATCCGGGTGGCACCACGGTCCCCCGTTATTCGAGCGGCTCCAGATGAAGAACGCCAGCCCGAACGAAATCCCCGCGAATAACAGCCAGTACCATTCGGTGCGGCGCAGCCCCAGCACGCTGCCGTTGCCGATCAGGATGATGATTTCGACCACCCCCCACAGCGCGACTTCGCCGCCGAAGATGAATTTGCCGCTGCCGTTCACGAACCAGATGATCGCGCCGATCAGCACGACGGCGGCGATGTAGATCACCACCACCAGCCACCCCGCCATCTGAAAGCCCATCGCCGCGTCGTAGACCACCAGAAAGGTCGTCCACATCGCCATCGACATGTTGTCGAGCCAGCCGCCCCATTTCTTCATCGGAGGCGTGGAAGTACATGCTGCCGGGACCCAGAAAGATCACCAGCAGACCGTAGACAATCGCGTAAGGAGTCGCGGTCTGCATCGGGTTGGGCGAGCTTGCGCCGCTCAGCCGCGCCGCGCCCACCGTCATCAGGATGAGGATGCCGGACGCGACGAAGCCCAAGTTCGACCACGAGTTTACCGGCTGCTTGATCTTGTTCTCGCCGACCAGCAGCCGCTCGCAGTAGCAGCTATTTTCGGCGATGCAGCTATCGCTCTCGCTGGACGTTGATCCAGTTTTGCATCATCAGCACGTAAACGCTGATCATCAAGACCGCGAACCAGCCGTAGCCCGCCAGCACTTCGGTGTTGCCCGCGTCCAGCGCAATCGGCAGCATCACCAGCGAAAAGATGCCGAAGATGACCACGAAAACCCATGCGGCGATGATGCGAGGTGTCGAGTCGGCGGGCATGAGCAGCGCCTTTCAGGGCAGCGTCTGCGCGGCTTGCTGGGCGATGTTGATGGCGTCCTGACCGATGGTGCTCAGCAGCGCTCCGCCGCCGAGAATCAGCAGGATCACCGCTGCGATCACGCACAGGTAAATCGAGCGCGCGCCGCAGCCATGTGGATTCCATCGTGTAGTCGGTCAGCACGTAGCGCAGACCGTTGAACCCGTAAATCACCGCCAGCGCCAGCAGCGCCACGTCGTACAGCCGCCAGATGGCGACCCCGGCGATCAGCATGTTCCAGCGATCCGCCACGTACTCGACCGAGGTTCCGGTCTGGTTGATGAAGTCAGTGCCGACCACGCCGTGCCCGGCAGCGGTGATGTTGAACACGCCTTGAATCAAGTGCTGCATCGCCAGATGCCCGAACACCAGCGGCAGGATGATCACGCCGCTGACGCGCATGTACGACCACCAGAACTTTTCCAGCCCGCTGCCGCGCGGTCTGCCCGTTGCCGGACGATCCGGCGCAATGGCGCTGGTGATCCCGGCGAAGACCAGCGCGGCGACGATGGCGATCACGAAGCCCGCCACGAAGCGAAGCTGCGCGGTCAGCACCTGCACCAGCCCCAGCACGTGACCGTTGTTGTTGTAGAAGGTGACCACGTCGCCGAACATGATCAGGAAGGTGGGAATGAGCAGAACCACGCTCAGCCCCAGCACCCAGTAAGCGGCTTGCTTCTGGTACTTCCACCAGCGCGGGCGGAAATCGAACAGCGCAATTCGCAGCCCATTGAAGGCGTGATAGACCACCGCCGCCACCAGCGCAAATTCGCCGATGGTGAACAGCGGGGTCTGGTAGGTCGCAATCGCCTCGACGTAGAGCGACGGGTAGAACGCCGACCACGAGGTGTCGATGACGTGCAGCGTCAGGAAGAACAGCACGCCCAGCCCCGTGATGCGGTGAAGCACCCAGCTCCACTGTCCGATTGCGCCGCGATAGCGCAGCGTCTCGGTAAGTGTTAGCACAAGCGAGGTCAAAATAAAGCTCCTGAATGTGTGATCAACTTAGCGAACGACGTGGGAAGATCGCCGCTCGGATTCTGAAAGGAACATTTATATGGATTATAACACCAGCACGAGGGGGTGCAAACGAGCGCGTTCAGCCCGGACTTAACGCGAACTGCGCTCGTACCGGGAAATGATCCGATCCGCTGGACGTAGGCAGCACCTCGATCTGCGTGCTGTGCAGATCGGCGCTGTGGAACAAGTAGTCGAGCCGCAGCAGCGGCGCCGGCGCCCACGACGGAAAGCTGAAGCCGAAGCCGGAGCCGGACTCGCGGTACAGAGTCGATCAGCCGGGCGGACATGCGCCCGTAATCGGTGCTGAGGTCGGTCATGTTGAAGTCGCCCGCGACGATCAACGCGCCGGACTGGTTCGCCAGCATGTCAAGCAGCCCGCTGACGCCCTCGCTGCGCGCATTGGGATCGGCCGCTTCTTCGGCGATCAGCGGGTTGGCAAGGTGGACGGTGTAGATCGTGACGGTCGTGCCCTTCACATCGATCTGAAGCCGCAGGCGGCTGGATTCCGGCTGGTATGCCGAGTAATCGTCCACCAGCAGCGGATAGCGGCTGTAGACCCCCAGCCCCAATCGGTTGGGCGTGGCGACGTGGATCGAGGTGTAGGGATATAGGTCGGTGATGCGCGAAGTCAGGAACAAGACCTGATATTCGGTGGTTTCCTGAAGCAGCACCACGTCGGCATTCGAGTCGCGGATGGTCTGCGCCAGCGCGCTGCTCTTGTGATTGCCATTGAGGATGTTGAAGCTCATCACGGTGAGATCGGGGGCGGTGTTCACCGCTGCGCGCGGGATGAACAGCCCACCGTAGATCAGAATCAGCGCGATCTCGGTGGGCGCCAGCGAGATCGCCATGCGTCGTTTCCGCGCCAGCAGGGTCAGCGGGAGCAGCACCAGCGCAGGCAGCGCCAGCAGCGGCATCAGCAGGTCGATGAACCGCACCACGCCGACCGCCTCGCCCGTGAACAGGCGCAGCACGCCGTAAATCAGGAGTCCGAGGCTGTAGGCGTAGACACAGACACTCAGCAGCGCCGCGACCGCGCGCCCCGCGAGCTTGACCAGCAGCGACCTCTCTGGTTTAGTCCACGCCGCGCATACGCGGATCGAGCGCGTCGCGCAAGCCGTCGCCGAGGAAGTTGAAGGCGAACATGATCAGGAACAGGGCAATCGCCGGGAAAATCGCCTGATTGGGGTAGGTGCTGATGGCGTGCGAGCCATCCGAGATCATCGCGCCCCAGCTCGGCGTCGGCGGGTTGACGCCCAAGCCGATGAAGCTGAGGAAGGCTTCGTAGGAGATGTAGGTCGGGATGGTGAGGGTTTCCGCGACCACCACCGGACCGAGGATGTTGGGCAGCATGTGCCGGAACATGATCCCGCGCGTGTTGACGCCCAGCGCGCGCGCCGCTTCGATGTATTCCTTCTCACGCACCGAGAAAATCTGCCCGCGCACCAGCCGCGCGAGATTCATCCACGAGGTGATGCCCACGCCGATGAAGATGAACAGCATTCCGCCCATCGATTGGTCGACTTGACCGATGGCGTAGGCAAAGGTTCCCGGCTCGTTGTGCGCGAAGCTGGATCGGAAGAATGCCATCAGCAAAATCACCAGCAGCAGGGTGGGGAAGGCGTACATCACGTCCACGAATCGCATCATCAGGTTATCAACTCGTCCGCCGACGTAGCCGGAGATCAAGCCGAAGGTGATGCCGACCAGCAGCGACATCGCCGGACCGACAAAGGCGACCGCCAGCGACACCCGCGAACCATAGATGATGCGGCTCAGCAGGTCGCGTCCGAGGTTATCCGCGCCGAGGATGTAGTGATCGCTGATGGTGACGTAGCCGCCCGCTTCCTTCGGTATCATACTGGGGAAAATCTTCGTGACCCACAGAGGCGCGGCATTGTTGTCCGCCAGCACCTGCGAAGCGTAGCTTTGCGGGGCAATCTGGTTAGCGAAGATGGCGATCAGAACCGCGGCCACGATAATCACGATGCCGAGCACCGCCATCCGGTTGCGGCGCAGCCGTTTCCAAGCGTCCAGCCACAGGCTCTCACCTTTCACCTGCGTTTGAAGCTTGACTACGCCGCCTGACCCGAGTTTCTGATTGCCTTCCGCGACTTCCATAGCCTTATCTCCTAATCAAACCGAATACGCGGGTCAAGCCACGCATAACCGATGTCCACCAGCATGTTCATCAGCACGAGGAACACTGCATACAGTAAGATCGTGCCCATGATCACCGGGTAGTCGCGGTTAGTGACGCTGGTCACGAAGTAACGCCCCATCCCCGGAATGCCGAAGATGGTCTCGGTGACGAAAGTTCCGGTCAGCAGCGCGGCGAACAGCGGACCTAAAACCGTCACCACCGGGATCAGCGAGTTTTTCAAGGCGTGGAACAGCACCACCATGCGCTCGCTCAAGCCTTTGGCGCGGGCGGTGCGGATGTAGTCTTCATTCATCACTTGCAGCAGGCTGGCGCGGGTCAGGCGAGCCAACAGCGCCGACTGCGCGAAGCCCAGTCCGAAGGCGGGCAGGATCATCTGCGCGAAGGTGCCCCAGCCGGACACGGGCAGCAGTTTCCACTGCACGCCGAAAGCGTACTGCAAGATCGGGCCCATGATGATCACGGGGACGGAAACGCCGACGATGGCGATCCCCATGCCGGTGTAGTCATAGATGGTGTTGCGGTTGAGCGCGGCGATAATCCCCGCCGGGATGCCGATTGCCATCGACACCGCCAGCGCCGCCAGCCCCAACTGGAACGAAACCGGCAGGTTTTGCTGGAAGATGCCGGTCACGGTGGCGCTGCGCGCTTTCAGCGATGGACCAAAGTTCATCCAGCGAAAAGCGTAGCCGTTGGGCAGCGAAATATTGATGAGATAGTCCTCGACGGTGGTGCGATGAAAACTGCTGTCGGTGATGTGCGGCACGATGATGTCGCCGATCCATTTGAGATACTGCTCAGGCAGCGGCGCGTTGAGGTCGTATTTTGCTGCGATGTTATTGAGGATTGCCTGCGGAACCCCGTGTTCGGTCTGAAACGGCCCGCCGGGGACGGTACGCATCAGTATAAAGGTGATGATCGAGACAACCAGTAAAACCAGCAGCATCCACGACAAACGACGAAGGATAAATCGCGCCATACAACATACCTTCTATACGTGTAGGGGCGCACACTGGCAACCAACGGCTGCGCGTGCGCCCCTACAGAGTACCCTACTCGGTCTTACCTGTTTACTTGTTGATGTCCCACTTCTCGTACACTTCGCGGGTGATCAGCGAGTGCGTGCGGGTGACGTATGGCTGAGTCAAGTCCTGGGTGACGTAGAAGTAGATGGGCATGAATTCTGGGTCGCTGTTGATCAGGATGTGTTCCGCCTGAGCGTAAGCGTCCCTGCGATCCTGAAGCGAGGGCGCGTTCAAGCCCTGCTGCACCAACTGGTTGTACTGGTCATTGTTCCAGACCATTCCCGTGTTGGACACCAGTGCGTCATTCAGGAAGTTGTTGGCGTCAGGATAGTCGAAGCACCAACCGGCGCGATACACGTCGAAGGTGGTGCGGTTGTCCAGATAGGTGGAGAAGTCTTCCGCCGTCAACTGGACGCTCACGCCGAAAGCCTGATTCCACATCTGCTGAACCGCCTGAGCGATGGCAGCATGGGCGGCGCTGGTGTTGTAGACGAGGGTCGGGCTGAAGTCGCTCGCCACGTGACCGGTCGTGTCCAGATAGGTCTGCCACCGAGCCTGCGCGTCAGCGAGGTTGGTGTAGACACCCTGACCGGGATAGTCCGCCTCGGTCGGCGCTGCCACGAGATTGGGCAGGTCGTACCAGTTGGCGGGAAGCTGACCGGCTTTGGTCACGTTTTCGACAATCGACTGGCGGTCAATGGCTTCGGAGAAGGCGAGGCGCACGCTGGGATCATCGAACGGCGCTTGGAGCGAGCCGAAACCGTAGTAGTAAGTGCAGCTTCCGGGTCCGACGAAGTAGTCGGCGCTGAGGGTCGGGTCTGACTTGATGCGGTCAATCGCGTCCTGCGGCACTTCGGAAACGTCGAGCGAATTGGCTTCGAAGTTCGCAAGCTGCGGGTCGCTGTCGAGGAATACGAACTGCACCTGATCAATCGACGCCTGCGGGGAATTCGGGGTGCCGGGCAGGTAGGGATTCTTGACCATGGTCAGGCTGCCGCCGCCGCCGTGCGTCCAGTCCATCAGGGCGTAAGGCCCGTAGGTCTCGATATTCGCCGGGTCAGTCCACAGGTCGCCATTGGGTTCTACCACCCACTGAGGCTCTGCCCACGTCACCCACATGCTGAAGATCAGTTCAGGGACGGTGGAGCCGGGGGTTGTGATCTGGAGGGTGTGGTCGTCGACGACCTTGACGCCGAGCGCGTCAATCAACGCCTGACGATCCGCATCCGATGCGTTCGGGTCGCTGCTGGAGAATTCGGTCCCGCCAATGACCCACGGTTCCAACACGTACTGGTAGGGACCAGCGGTCTTGGGGTCGAGGGTGCGGGTGATGCCGTAGGCGAAATCCTGAGCGGTGACCATGCGAACGTTGCCGCTGTCATCCTTGACTTCCTCAACCTGTCCGCTGTCGGCGTTGTACTTCACCCACGGGACGTTGTCGAGAAGGTGGAAGGTGTAGATTTTGCCATCGTCCGAGATGTCCCAGCTTGACGCCATGCCGGGTCCGACGGTGATCTTTTCCTCGTCCAGATTGGTCAAGCCGGGGAAGAATTCCGACGCGACCTGCACTGAAGGTACGTCCTGAATCAGCGACGGATCGAGTCCGGGGATGTCATCGGGACCCATCTGGCGCCCGGTGATGAGCACTTTCGCCCCACTCTGCGCTGCCACTCCTCCGACCACGACGAATGCCGCAGCGATCAGCACCGTCAGCAGGGCAAGGCGAGCAGCTTTGGTTGAATACTTCATAGACCAGCCTCCTGTCAGACCCAAAAATCCAGTTGCCAAATGAGCGGGAATCTTTCGCTTAACGCTCGCATGGACATTAACACGAGTTAAGTCAGTTTGCAAGCGTGTGTAACTTGTACTAGATATACACAACCAACGAAGAAACCGTTCGAAAGTTTGGAAATTTTCCCGCTGCGACCGGAATGTTTCAGGCAGATTGTCCAATGCCCGCCGCAGCATGGTTACGATGCGGCAGTCCAAAATTTGATCGAGCTGTCGCCCGCGCTGATCAGAAAGCGACCGTCGGCGGTGAAGTCGAGGTCGTGGATCAGGCTGCCGTGACCGTCCAGCCGCGCCAGCGTTTGACCGCTTGCCGCGTCCAGCAAAAAGATCGGGAACTGTTCCTGCCCGGTCAAGCCGCCGCTGAAGGGCACGCCGCCCGCCACCGCGACCACCGATCCGTCCGGGCTGAAGGCGACCGCCGACACCACTTCGCTCGCCGCCTTGTCGAACAACTGCACGCTGTACTGCTGCGACCCGCTCCCGCCCGCGATCTGCCATAGGCTGAAGCTGCCGTCGGGGTAGCCGACCGCGACCTGCGATCCGTCGCGGTTCAGCGCCATCGGCGTGCCGACGAAGTGCAGGATCGAGGTGGTGTTAAAGGAAGTGATCGGCTGCTGGGTGCCCACGTCCCACAGGTAAATCACCATGCTCTCGCCGCTGACGCTGTCGGCAGCCAGCTTAGTGCCGTCGCCGCTGAAGCTGAGGTTGATGGCGATGTTGGGCAGGCTCAACTGCCCGGCGCTGCGATTGTTCGCCACGTCCCACAGCAAGATTGGCGTCGCTACGCCGCTGCTGAAGCCGCCGCCAGAAGTTTCGCCCAGCGCCAGCAGCGGCAGCGCCGGATCGAAGGCGAAGGTGGCGATGCCGAGCGAGTTGCTGCTGTCGCCGGTCGTGATCTGGAACAGCGGCGATCCGGTCGCGGCGTCCCGCACCTGCGCGTAGGGCGGCGTCGAGAAATCGGGCGGAAATTCCAGCGTGACGAGATAGTTGGCGCTGGCGGCGACCGGGTAGCCGCTCCATCCGGTGTGCGCGGTGATCAGCGGGCTGAGTTGCGTAGCGCTCAAGTCGTAGGTCAGCAGATCGTCGCTGGATCGCACCGCCAGCAGGTTCCCGGCGATGCCGAAGCGCGGCAGCCCCACCACCAGATGCGCCGCTTCCTGCACGCTTGCCGCGTTCGCCGCCGAGATCGGCGTGCTGCTGGCGGGCAGCGTGATGGCGGTCACCGGCGCGCAGCCGAACAGGTCGCTCTGCCCGGCTTGATCAGGGCAGGTGTCGTAGCTGTCGGGCACGCCGTCGCCATCCCGGTCGGGGCAGCCGCCGAGATCGGTGGAGCCGGGCTGCTGCGGGCAGGCGTCCAGCAGATCGGGCACGCCGTCGCCGTCGGTGTCCGGCGGCGTCACGCCCTGCGGGCAGCCGAGGTTATCGCCGCTGCCGCTCTGCTGCGGGCAGGCGTCGGATTGGTCGGGGATGCCATCGCCGTCGGCGTCGGGCGGGCAGCCCTTGTTCTCCGCTGGACCCGCTTCACGCGGGCAGGCGTCGGCTTGATCGGGCACGCCGTCGAGGTCGAGATCGGGCGTCACGCCGATGGGACAGCCGGAGTTGTCCGCCGGACCCGCCTGATCGACGCAGGTATCCACCGGGTCGCCCACGCCGTCGTGATCGAAGTCGGGGAAGTTGTCGGCGTTGCAGCCGTGATACTCCGCCGTCCCCGGCACCAGCCAGCAGAAATCCTGACTATCGGGCACGCCGTCGCCGTCGGCGTCCGGCTCCTGCGCGCTCGCCGCGTGGACGAGAAGCAGCAGCAGGCACAGGATGGGCAGTACGCGCCAGAATCGCATGGAGTCATCCCCCAACTCGGTTTCACGCCGCAACTATACAGGATCGCGGCGGTGGAGTGCGAAAAGAGGTTTACCGCTGAGACCGGGCGGGTCACAGACCCACCCCTACCATGCCCATTGAACGTTATCTTGTAGGGGCGCAGCACGCTGCGCCCCATAGACTTGGCGATCTTGGCGGCTTGGCGGTTCAAATCTTTTCTCTGTGTCCTCTGTGGTTAATGATCGCTTCGCGCCTTGAGTTCCCGCTTGAGGACTTTCCCGGCGGCGTTGCGCGGCAGCGCGTCGATGAAGCGCACCCCTTTTGGCACCTTGAACTTCGCCAGATTGGTGCGGCAGTAGCCGATGATCGCGTCTTCGCTCATGCTGGATCCCGGCTTCAGTACCACGTATGCCAAGCCGCTCTCGCCCCAGCGCTCATCGGTCACGCCGATCACGGCGGCGTCCGCGACCCCCTCGATCTGGAAGATCACCTGCTCGACCTCCGCCGGGTAGACGTTCTCGCCGCCGCTGATGTACATGTCCTTGTAGCGATCCACGATGTAGATGCAGCCGTCCTCGTCGATGGTTCCGGCGTCGCCGGAGTGCAGCCAGCGGTTGCCGTATTCGTCCAGCGAGAAGCTGCTGGCGTCAGCGTCCGGGCGCTTCCAGTAGCCGGGCGTGATGTTGGGTCCGCTGATCACCACCTCGCCGACTTCGCCGGGCGGCATGTCCTTCAACTGATCGTCCACCACCCGGACGCGGGTGTGCAGCAGCGGCTTGCCCACCGACGCCGGTTTTTCCAGCGAGCGCCGCTTGTCGATTAGGAACACGGTCGGGCTGGTTTCGGTCATGCCGAAGCCCAACTGCACGATGATCCCGCGCGCGGCGTACTGCTGAAGCAGCGCCACCGGCATCGGCGCGCCGCCGCAGCCCCACAACTCGACGTGAGTCAAATCGGTGGCGTCGAAATCGGGATGCTGGCTGAGGAACAGGTAGATCGCGGGCACGCCGAAGAAGTGGGTCACGCCCAGTTCGGGATCGCTGAGGGTTTGCAGCGCCAGCCCCGGATCGTACTGCCGGGCGATGATGCTGGTGCCGCCGAGGTGCAGCGTCGGATTCACGTACAGGTTCAGCCCGCCGATGTGAAAGGTGGGCAGCACGCAGTAGAACACGCTGTTGCAGCTTAACCCGGTCGGCGTGCTGATATTGACCGCGTTCCAGAGCATCATGCCCTGCGTGATGATCACGCCTTTGGGGTGCCCGGTGGTTCCGGCGGTGTACATGATCATCATGGGCGTGTCGTGGGTGGTTTGCGGGTGCATGACCACATGCTTGTTGGACGTGGTGATGGCGTCCTCGTATGCCGGGCTGCCATCGTCCACGCCGGGAAAAGCCGCGTCGATCCGCAGCAGCTTTTCGACGGTGGACTTCTCGACCAGCGGCGGAATCCGCTCCGCGAACTCGGCGTCGTAGACCAAGCCTTTGGCTTCGGCGTCGTTGAGGATGAACAGCAGCTCCGGCTCCGCCAGTCGCCAGTTGAGCGGCAGCATCATCGCGCCCAGCTTGATGCAGGCGAACTCGAACTCGAAATAGTCGGTCGAGTTCTTGCCGAGGATGGCGATCCGGTCGCCGGGACGCACGTCCCACTGATCGCGCAGGTAAGCCGCCAGCCGCGCGCTGCGGTCGTTGAGGTCGCCGTAGCTGAAGCGCCGCCCGGTCTGCTGATCGATCAGGGCGAGCTTTTCCGGCGTGCGGTCGGCGTGAAACGCAATCCAATCCGAAGCGAGAATCATTTTTGGCTATCTCCTGAACAAATCTATTTCAGCAATTAGTGGTTAGGGTGTGCCCGCAAATTCAAGCTCTCGGTTTTTACCTCACCCCGGATGCTTCGCATCCGACCCTCTCCATAGGGCGAGGGTAACAGCGTGGGCAAGTTTTTGCCCCTCTCCACACAGAGAGGGGCGGCTTGCAGAGCAAGCGGGGTGAGGTTGCCCGTTTGCAGGCACGCCTTAGCCAAGAACCAAGAGCTAATCGCTAACCGCTTCTTCCTTCATCCCCACCGAACCGAGACAGCGCTCCACGTATACCCGGTGCCTGCGCCCGCGAACACGATCAGGTCGCCGGGGCGAATTTTGCCCTGCGCCAAGCCCAATTCCAGCGCCAGCACTTGATCGACGCTCTGGACGTGCCCGTAATCTTCCAGATACACCGACTGATCGGCGGTCAATCCGACCGCTTTCAGGATTTCCAGATAAAACGAGCGCTTCATGTGGGTGATGCCCAGAAAGCGCACGTCCGCCAGCGATCTGCCGCCGACTTCCACCAATTCGCGGATCACGCGCACGAAGTTGTCCAGCGACTCCGCGCCCAGCCGCTCCGCCATGTAGGTCGGATCGGTCACGTCGAGCATTCCGCGCAGGTCTCCGCGAGTTTCCGCTCCCTCACTGTCGCCCACCGCTTCCGCCGTCAGCACCACCGATTCGGACAGGCTGGCGTCGGTGATGGCGGACGCGCCGCAGATCAGGTTCTTGTCCGCGTCTCGCTGGAGCAGCATCGCGCCGCCGCCCGCCCCGAAGTTGAACATGAAGCGCGAGCGCTCGTTCTTCAGGTTGATCAGGTCATTTTCCCGGCTGCCCGCCGCCAGAAGGACGTAATCTAGGCGAGGATCGGACTCCATCATGCCGCGCGCGAGGTTCATGGCAATCGGCGCGCCCGCGCACAGCGCGTAGACCTCGAAGGCGTAGGCGTTGACCGCGCCGACGTTCTGCTGGATTTTCGAGGCGGCGTTCCAGACCAGATGATCTTTATGCTCGCTGCCGTGCGAAATCACCAGCTTGATCTGCTCCGTGCCGAAATGCCCGCCTGAGCGAGGGCTTTCTCGGCGGCTCGGCTCGCCATGTAGGTGACGGTCTCCTCGTCATTGGCGACGTGGCGCTGGCGGATGCCCATTTTCTCGCGCAGGATGGCTTCGGGGATGCCCGTCTGATCGACCAGATCGGCGGCGGTTTGCACCGCTTCGGGGAAATAGGTTCCAAATCCAACAATTCCGACGGGCATAAAAGACCTTTCAGGACTGAGGACTGAGTGCTGAGGACTGAGTCAAAAAGCCTTCGCGGTGGGCAGACGCTCGAAAACAGCCACAGCGCGATTGTTTTTACTCAGTCCTCAGTCCTCAGCACTCAGCACTTCTTTTTTTCTGGTATACCCCATTTTGCCACAGCTTCCACGAACGGAAATGAGTTGTAATCGGGTCGAGAGCGTCTTTTCGTTCGCATTTGCGGCAATCGAGACCTGCGGCGCATAGAATGGGATCAAACTGTTTGTCAAAAGATCAAAAGGTTTCTTGCGATGCCTATTCCGACTTTAGCCGGTATTACAGCGGCGACGGTAACGACTCCGCGCCTGACCACCCGCGTGCTGTTCAGCGGAGGAGAGGACGGCATCCCGGTGCTGTTTCTGCACGGCAACCTCACGTCCGCGACCTACTGGGAAGAAACTATGTTGGCGCTGCCGCCGGGATACCGGGCGATTGCCCCGGATCAGCGCGGCTACGGCGACGCCGACCGCGAGCAGAAGATCGACGCCACGCGCGGTATGGGCGACCTCGCCGACGATGCGATTGCGCTGTTGGACAGCCTCGACTTGGGGCAGGTACACCTCGCCGGACACTCGCTCGGCGGATCGGTGGTCTGGCAGTTGATGATCGATCACCCGGATCGCTTCCTGACGGTCACGCTGGCGGCTCCCGGCTCGCCTTACGGATTCGGCGGCACGAAGGACGTAGACGGCACACCCCATTGGGCGGATTTCGCCGGATCGGGCGGCGGGATCGTCAATCCCGCGTTTACGCAGGCGGTTGCCGACGGCGACCGCAGCGACGCGCCGGGATCGCCGCGCAGGGTCATGAACAGCTTCTATTGGAAGCCACCCTTCAAGCCTGCCCGCGAGGAAGACCTGCTCACCTCGATGATCTCTGAACACATCGGCGAGCGTGAGTATCCCGGCGATAAAGTCGCTTCTCCCAACTGGCCCTTCGTCGCGCCCGGCGTATGGGGACCCGCCAACGCGCTCTCACCCAAATACGTCGGCGATTTCAGCCGCTTCTTCAGGGTCAACCCCAAGCCGAGTATTCTATGGATACGGGGCGATTCGGATCAGATCGTCGGCGACCAGTCGATGTTCGATCTGGGGGTGTTGGGCGCGCTGGGCGCGATTCCCGGCTATCCCGGCGCAGAGGTCTACCCGCCGCAGCCGATGGTCGGACAGACCCGCACGGTGCTGGAAAAGTACAAGGCGGCGGGCGGCGAGTATCGGGAGATCGTGTTCAAGGACTGCGCGCATTTCCCCTACGTCGAGAAGCCGGACGAGTTCAATCAGGCGTTTCACGCGCATTTGAAAGCCTAGCGTCCCGTGATGGGTGTAGGGGTAGGTCTTAGACCTGCCCCTACCGACACGCCTGCCTTTTGGCAAATTGAGTTATTTGGAATAAAACGAAATGCATGGCTAAGACTTTATTTGACGGCGGCTTCGATCAGCTCGACCGGGCGATACTGGAAGAACTTCAGGTGAACAGCCGGATCAGCGTCGCCGACCTCGCCCGCAAGATTCACCTGTCGCCCCCGGCGGTGCATCAGCGCATTAAGCGGCTGGAGCGGGCGGGCGTGATCGAGCAGTACGTCGCCCTGCTCAACCGCGAGTTGATCGGCTGCGACCTGCTGTGCTTCATTCAGGTGAGCATTCAGCCGCACACGCGGGCGCAGTTGGACGGGTTTCAGGCGGCGGTCGAAGCACTGTCCCCGGTGTTGGAGTGCTACCGCACCGCCGGGAGCCACGATCTGCTGCTGAAAGTGGCGGTGGCGGATCACAAGGAACTGGACCGCTTCATCGCCGATCACCTGATGACCCTTCCGGGTGTGGATCGCATCGAGGTTAGCCCGGTGCTGAACGTGATGAAGGCGACGACGGTACTGAAGCTGAAGTAGGGAACAAGCGGTTAGCGATTAGCAGTTAGCAATCAGCCGAAATCACGGAACGGTCTTTGCTAACTGCCAAAAGCTAACTGCTAAGGGCTAAAACACATGTACGTAGGCGATTATCTGGGGCGGCGGGCACTCTACAGCCCCGATCAACTGGCAGTGGTCGATGCAGGCAAGACGCCCCACCGGACGTTCACCTACAGCGAACTGAACAACCGCGCCAACCGCTTGGCGAACTGGCTGCGGGATGGCGCGGGCATCGGCAAGGGCGACCGGGTGGCGATCCTCGCCTACAACGGGGTCGAGTATCTGGACACGTTTTTCGCCTGCGGCAAGCTGGGTGCAGTTCTGGTGGCGCTCAACTGGCGGCTGCATTGGCGCGAAATGCTGCAACTGATCGAGAAAACCACGCCCAAAGTGATGATCTACTCGGACGAGTTCAAGGACGAGGTCGCCCAGATCGTCGCCGAGGACACCAGCATCGAGCATCTGCTGCACGTCGAGGGCAAGGGGCTGCCCAACAGCCGTTACTTCGAGAAAACCCTCAGCGACTCCGAACTGCGCCCGGTGATCACCGAGGACATGAACGAGGAAGACATCGCCTGCCTGATCTTCACGGGCGGCACTACCGGGCTGCCCAAAGCCGCCGAGATCAGCCACCGCATGATCGGCTGGAACACGCTGAACACCATCATCCACGACTTGCAGCACGGCGACGTGACCGTGAACACCTTCCCGCTGTTCCACACCGGCGGGCTGCTGGTCTACACCACCCCATTATTGATCCTCGGCGGGACGGTGGTGCTGACCCGCAAGTTCGACGCCGAGCAGGTGCTCGATCTGCTGGAAGCATACTCGGCGACGGTGTACGCGGGCGTGCCGACCATGTACCAGATGATGACTTCCGCGCCCAATTGGGCGAGCGCCGACCTCAGCACGCTGCGCTTCTGCACCAGCGGCGGCGCGCCGCTCCCGGTGTATCTGGTGGAGCAGTTCCGCGCCGAAAAGGGCGTGCAGTTCAAGCAGGGCTTCGGCATGACCGAGTTCGGGCCCGGCGTGTTCGCGCTGGCGCAGGAAGACGCGATCCGCAAAGCCGGGAGCATCGGCAGACCCAATTTCTTCGTGGACGCGCAGATCGTGGACGAGGACAATCACGCGGTTCCGCCGGGCACGGTCGGCGAATTGGTGCTGCGCGGTCCCTCGATGTGCTCCGGCTACTTCAACGATCCGCAAGCCACCGCCGAGGTGGTGGACGAGAGCGGCTGGTTCCACACCGGCGATCTGGCGACGATGGACGAGCAGAACTATTTCACCATCGTTGACCGCAAGAAAGATATGTTCATCAGCGGCGGCGAGAACATCTACCCGACCGAGATCGAGCACGTGCTCTACAAGCATCCGGCAGTGGAGATGTGCGCGGTGGTCGGCGTGACCGACGAACGCTGGGGCGAGGTCGGCAAAGCCTTCGTCGTGCTGAAAGCCGGGGCGGAAGTCAGCGAAGCCGAATTGTCCGCGCACATGCAGCATCATCTGGCGGGCTACAAAGTGCCGAAAACCATCGAGTTCCGCGCCAGCCTGCCGATTTCGGCGGCGGGCAAGATTCTCAAGCGCGAACTGGTCAACCCGGAGGCAGCCCATGAGTCTTAAAGTCGGCGACCGCGCCAGCCGCACCAAAACCATCACCGACGAAGACGTGCAGAATTTCGCCAAAGCGACCGGGGATACCAACCCGGTGCATCTGGACGACGCTTATGCCGCCGAGACTCGCTTCGGGCGGCGGATCGCGCACGGGATGCTCACGGGCAGCCTGATCTCCGCGGTTCTGGGCAACGATCTGCCGGGGCGCGGGACGATTTATCTGGGGCAGGAGTTCAGGTTCAAAGCGCCCGTATTCATCGGCGACACGGTCACAGCGACGGTGGAGCTGGTGAAGTACCGCGAGGACAAGCGCATCGCCACCTTTCAAACCACGTGCGTGAATCAGGACGGGGTGCTGGTAGTCGAGGGCGAGGCGGTGGTGATCGCGCCGGAATAGAATTGTGCACACTCGGTAGTTAGGAACAGGTTTTTCGTGAAAAGGAGAGGGAAAATGCGTAGGTTATTTCTGGCTTTACTGATCGGGCTGATGCTGCTGCCGCTGGCAGGCAACATTGTCGCGCAGAGCGATCAGCCGCTGGTGATCGGGCTGATGGTGGACAAATCCGGTCCGCTCACGATTTACGGCTACGAGGAAGAATACGGCTTCAAGCTGGGTCTGCTCTACGCCACTGGCGTCGATCCCGCGCAGTACAACAACAATATGGACGATGCGCTGGCGGCGGTGACGGTTGCCGGACGCCCGGTGCAGGTGGTCATGCGCGACAACGCCAGCGTGCCGGATACGGCAGCCAGCCAAGCGCGTGAACTAGTCGAGCAGCAGGGCGCGGAAATTCTGGTCGGATCGCCCAGTTCCGGCACCATGACCGGAGTCCAGCAGGTCGCGCTCAACTCGGACGTGATCGTGTTCGCAGACCCGGCGGCGTCGCCCGCCATCACCGGCGCGAACTTCAACGTGAATACCTTCCGCGTCTGCCGCAACACCTATCAGGACTTCCTCGCCTTTGCGCCTTACGCGGCGCAAAGCGGGATTCAGTCGATGGTCATTCTGGCGATTGATAACGACTTCGGCAAGTCGTCGGCGGTCGCTGCGCAGGCGATCCTCGGCGGCAGCGGCATTACCTTCGTCAGCGACCCCATCTACGCGCCGCTGGACACCACCGACTTCACGCCCTATTTGCAGCAGGTTTTGAACTCCGGCGCGCAGGCGGTGCTGCCGATTTGGGCAGGCGATAGCTCGGTGACGCTGTTCCAGCAGATCGCCGAACTGGGCGTCGGCAAGCAGATGACGGTGATTTCGGCGTTCAACTCCAACGACATCGTCAAGACCAGCGACCCCAGCAACATCGGCAACGTCTCGTGGATTGTGTATCACTACTCGTTCCCGAACAACCCGATCAACGACTGGCTGACGGCGGAATACAAAACGGTCTACAACGACGTGCCTGACCTGTTCAGCGAATGCTCGTTCGCAACCGCGCAGGCGCTGGTCAAGGCGGTGGAAGCCACCAACGGCGACGCCACTCCTGAAGCGCTGATCCCGGCGCTGGAAGGCATGATCTTCGACGGCCCGAAGGGCGTCTACGGCATTCGCCCGTCCGATCATCAGGCGCTGGTGCCGATGTACATCGCGCAGTTGGCGAATCTGGATGACCCGGATCAGAAATACTACAATCTGCTTTCGACCGTCCCGGCGACCCAGATCATCCCGCCGGTTCAGCTCCCGGATGCGATGATGAGTCGCACGTCGATGGATCAGGCGTTCATGGATGCGCTCACCGCAGCCGAACCCGCCGCGACGCCGGAAGCGACCGCGAGTTCGTAAGGATTTCGCACGTAGGGACAATTTTGGGTGCGTAGGGGCGCAGCGCGCTGCGCCCCTACGGAACGTTGGAAATGGGGCATTGTAGGGGCAGACCTGCGTGTCTGCCCCATTGAGGGCGAACACACGGGTTCGCCCCTACGAAAACAATAGGACGGGGCGCACAGCCGTGCGCCCCTACGTCTGCGAGTATGGCGCGATGAAATAGATTTCTTTTCTTGGCGACTTGGCGACTTGGCGGTTCAATAAATCTTGATGGATAACGTTATTCTGGAAACCCGCGACCTGCGCAAATCATTCGGGGGACTGGTGGCGGTGGATGGCGTCTCGATCCAGATCGAGCGCGGCAGCACCCACTCGATCATCGGACCGAACGGCGCGGGCAAAACCACGTTTTTCAACCTGCTCACCGGGCGCTACAAACCGACCGGCGGCAGCGTGCATTTCAAAGGCGAGGACATCACCCACCTGCCCGTGTATCAGCGGGCGCATCGGGGCATCGGGCGGTCGTTCCAGATCACGAACATCTTCCCGAACTTAACGGTATTGGAAAACGTCCGGCTGGCGGTGCAGGCGTTACAGCGCATCAATTTCCGCTTCTGGCGGCGCGCGGAGTCGTTCGCGGACTGCACGCGCAAGGCGCAGGAGGTGCTCGGCTTGCTGGGCTTGGAGGCGATGGCGCAGACTCCGGCGAATCTGCTGCCGCACGGCGGCAAGCGCAAGCTGGAGCTGGCGATTCTCTTGGCGGCGGATACCGAACTTCTCTTACTCGACGAGCCGACGGCGGGCATGGCGTCGGAGCAGGTGCCGGAACTGATGCAGATCATCGCCGGGATCAGCGCGCGGGGCGACAAGACGATTGTGATGGTCGAACACAACATGAACGTGGTCATGGGCATCAGCGACCGGATCACGGTGATGGCGACTGGTCGCGTGCTGACCGAAGGCACGCCCGCCGAAATCGCCGCCGACAAGACGGTGCAGAGCGTGTATCTGGGCAGCCTGTACGATCTGCCGGAGAGCGGCGCGCGACCGTGAATATCCTCGAAGTCAACGACATCCACACCGACATCGGACAGTTTCACATCCTCGAAGGCGTGACCGTGACGGTTCCGGCGGGCAGCATCACCGTGCTGCTGGGGCGCAACGGCGCGGGCAAGACCACCACGCTCAAGAGCATCATGGGCATGACGCCGCCCCGCACCGGCAGCGTGATCTTCGAGGGCAAGCCGCTGGTGGGCAAGCGACCCTACACCATCGCCCAGATGGGCATCGGCTACGTGCCGGAACACCGCGCCATTTTCACCGAACTGAGCGTCGCCGAGAATCTGCGGATCGCCGAGCGCAAGCCGGGCGATCTGGCGCGCCGGGCGGACTTGGTCTACGAGTTGTTCCCCGACCTCAAGCGGCTGCTGCATCTGCCGGGCGGGAGTTTGTCGGGCGGGCAGCAGCAAATGCTGGCGATTGCCCGCGCGCTGATCCCGGACAACCGCCTGCTGCTGATCGACGAGCCGAGCGAGGGGCTGGCTCCGGTGATCATCGAGCATCTGATGAGCGCGATTCGCAAGCTGGCGGATCACACCACCGTGCTGCTGGTGGAGCAGAATTTCCGCATGGCGAGCAAGCTGGCGGATCGCTACGTGATTATCGACAACGGGCAGAGTCCGGTCAGCGGCGCGATGCCCGATCTGGTCAAAGACGAGGCGCTGGTGCAGCGCTATCTGGGGGTGGCATGAACTGGCGCGGCTCCACATGGGCAATTGTCCTGATCATCGGCGGGCTGCTGGCGTTCAACCTGATCAAATCCGGCGGCGACCTCGGCAACTTCGGGATCACGGTGCTGTCGGGGCTGTTTCAGGGGATGCTGCTGTTTCTGGTCGCGTCGGGCTTGTCGATCATCTTCGGGTTGATGGACATCCTGAACCTGGCGCAGGGAACCTATTTCATGCTGGGCGCTTACGTCGCCTACGACATTCAGCATCCCGGCGGCTTGATCGACCTGACTAACGTTATCCCCGACCCAAACCTGCGCTTTCCGGTGGCGGTCTTGGGCGCGATTGTGGTGGGTGCGGTTCTCGGCGCGGTGCTGGAGCGGGGCTTGCTGCGCTGGCTCTACGCGCGCCCGGTGTTCCAACTGGTGCTGACCTTCGGCGTCTCGCTGGTGCTGTCCGAGGTGATCAAGTTCATCTGGTCAACCACGCCCTATAGCTGGACTGAGGTGTTCGGGCTGCGCACCGATGCCTTTGAATTGTTCGGGCAGGCATTCAGCGTCTACCGCCTGTTCATCATCGGCATGGGCTTGCTGCTGATCGTCGGGATCGCGCTGCTGCTGCGGCGCACGCGCATCGGCATCATCATCCGCGCGGGGGTCGAGGACGGCGAAATGGTCGAAGCGCTCGGCATCAACGTGCGGGCGGTGTTCACGCTGGTATTCACGCTGGGCTGCGCGGTGGCGGCGCTGGGCGGAGCGGTGGCGGCGCCTTTCTTGGGCGCGTCCGCGTCGCTGGGCGACGCCTTCCTGATACAGGGGATCGCGGTGGTGGTTCTCGGCGGCATGGGCAGCTACGAAGGGACGGCGGTCGGGAGCATCATGGTCGGGCTGGCGATTGCGGTGGCGCAGGATGCCGCCATCGGCACCAGCTTTTCGGTGCTGCCGAGCATCACACCCATGCTGCTGCTGATTTTGATCCTGCTGATCCGCCCCAGCGGGCTGTTCGGGAAGGCGCGCTAGATGAATCGCACCCTGCGCGAAAATGCGCTGCCCCTGATCGTCCTGATTTTCCTGCTGCTGTTCCCGTTTCTGGTTGGCTGGCTGACCGGATCGAGTCCGGTGGGCGTGCCGCGCGGCGACCGCATGATCATGCGCGGCGAATCGGTGCGCTGGCAGGCGGTGTTGATCGAGATGTTCATTCTGGCGATTCTGGCGATGAGCTACAACCTCATGTTCGGGTTCACCGGGGTGGTATCGTTCGGGCACGCGCTGTTCTTCGGCATGGGCGGCTACGTGATCGGCTTGGCGCTGCAATACACCAGCATGGATACCGGGCTGGCGCTGCTGGCGGGCGTGATCGCGGGGCTGGTGGTCTGCGGCGTGCTGGGGCTGCTGATCGGGCTGGTCTCGCTGCGGCTGCGCGGGGTCTATTTCGCCATTTTCACGCTGGCGATTGCCGAAATGTTCTTCATCTACTTCGGGCGGCTGAGCCTAACCAAAGCTGAGGACGGCTTCCCGATCACCAGCCTGCCGACGTGGATCGATCCGTCGCAGAGCCGCCTGAACTACTACTATCTGGCGCTGGCGCTGTTCGTCGGCTGCTTTTTGCTGATTCGGCGGCTGATCAATTCGCCGACCGGGGCGGTGTTCAAGGCGGTGCGCGAAAACGAAGACCGCGCGCAGGCGATTGGCTACAACACGCTCAGCTTCAAGCTGCTCTCGATCATTTTGGCGGGCATGATGGCGGCGGTCGCCGGGATGCTGCAAATCCTGCTCAACAAGAAGGTCGGACCGGAAATTCTGGGCGTGAGCTACACCGTCGATCCGCTGCTAATGACCATCATCGGCGGGATCGGCACCTTCGCAGGACCCGTGATCGGCGCGACCGGGCTGCACCTGCTGGATACGGTGCTGCGCGATTCGTCGGTGACGATTGGACCGCTCACGCTGCAAATCGCCGACGTGTGGGGGATGCTGCTGGGTGCGATCTTCATCGTGGTGGTGCTGGTGTTCCCGCAGGGGATCGTCGGCACGTGGCAGAAATGGCGCAAAAAGCGCCCGCCGTCCTAACAACGAGATCGGTTCGTAGGGGCAGACCCGCGTGGGCTTGTCCGAAAATGAATCGCCGCTGGCGGTTTAAACCGCCAGCTATGCAATACCTAGCGCCCCACTGAAGGGGTCGCCTTTCGTTCTGGTTTTGAGTCGCCTCTTCAGTGGGCGACGTTTTTCTCTAGCCGAGGATTTAAATCCTCGGCGGCGAATTATCGGACAAGCCTCCGCGTGTCTGCCCTCTATGGGCACGGTACGCCGCGCCCGTTTTCTTATGCCCGTTCACCATTACAATCCCCCTCCCTGCACGGACGGCTTCGCGGGTATACTTCTGGCGCGACCAGACAAATACGGGAAATCAGATGACCCCCTACACGATTCGCGTGGCAGCGGAGGACGACGCCGAGATTATCAAGCGCATGGTGCGCGCCGCGCCGCTCGACCCCAACGCGGTGGACTGGCATTACTTTCTGGTGCTGGAGATCGTCGAGCAGGGCAAGCCGAAGATCGTCAGCATTGGCATGGTGCATCCCGAAGGCGAGGTTCAGGAAGTGGACAGCGTGGTCACGCTGCCGGACTACCGCAGGCGCGGCTACGCCGAGGCGGTGGTGCGCGCGTTGATCGAGCGCGCCGGGACGCCGCTCTATCTGCTGGCGGAGGACGCGCTGATCCTCTATTACGAGAAGTTCGGCTTTCAGGTGATGGATGCCGACCACGCGCCGTCGGTCATGACCGAGCAGGCGGATTGGGTCAACGACTTTCTGGGCGGGCGGGTGATCTACCACGTCATGGGCAGATTGTCGGACTAAGCGAATCACCGTATGATGAAATCCGCACGCAGGTGATGATTAGAAAGAGGCAGCGATGGCTGGCACCGGAACCAAAGCCGATCCTTGGGTGCTGAAAACCCCACCGGGCACCTCCGAATACAGCATGTACAAGGACGAAAGCAGCGACCCGCCGAGGCTGGTGTGTCAGGTAGGGACGACCACGCTCTACTACGATCTGCGCGCCATCGACGACCTGCACCAGATGCTCAAGGCGCACGGCGACTGGATGGACTTGGGCGCAGCGGACGAGCAGAAGGACGCCAAGCCGGGCACGGTCGAGGCGTGGGGTCGCGCCGCCGATAACCCGGTGGGCGGCTGGTACGGCATGAAGAAAGGGCTGCGCGGTCGCTTCGGCATGTATCTGCCGCCGCTGATGGAGGAGCTTGGCTTGGTGGAACTGGAACACAACCCGCGCGGCAACCGGATGCGCGCCAAGTAAGTCATGATGCGGCTGATTCTGTTCGACATCGACGGCACGCTGGTCAAGACGCAGGGCGCGGGGCGCGAATCGACCCGGCTCGCCATGATCGAGGTGTTCGGCACCTGCGGGGCGCTGGCGGCGCATCACTTCGGCGGCAAGACCGACTGGCAAAGCCTGACCGATCTGCTGCACGAGGTCGGCGTCTCTTACGCCGAGATTGAGCGCCAATTGCCCGCCTACAACGCGGCAATCGAGCGGCAGTTGAGCGCGATTATCGGTCAGTATGACGTGCTGTCCTGCCCCGGCGCGGTCGATCTGGTGGAGTCGCTGCACCAACGCAGCGACGTGGGGCTGGGATTGGTCACTGGCAACGTGTCCCGTACCGCGCCGATCAAGCTGCGCGCGGCGGGGATCAACCCGGCGTGGTTTCCGGTGGGCGCGTATGGCAACGAGGCGATGGAGCGGGACAAGCTCCCGGCGCTGGCGGTCGCGCGGGCAGCCGAGCATTACCGCTATCCGTTCGCGCCGCAGGACGTGCTGGTGATCGGCGACACGGTGGCGGACATCACCTGCGCGCGGGCGATTGGCGCGTCGGTGGTGGCGGTCGAGACCGGGTGGTGTCAGCCGGGGGAACTGGCGGCGGCTCAGCCGGATTATCTGCTGCGCGACTTGACCGAGTTTTCGACGATTTTCCCCTAAAAGCATTCAACCACAGAGGACGCAAAGGATACAGAGGAAAACCGCTCTCAGCCCACGCTAAGCCTTTTATGGTATCCTTGTGAAAATCAGAGCAAGCGAGAATTCATGAGGCGATTACTGATTCTGGGCGCGCTGGTGCTGGCGGTCGCCGTCTTCGGCTTCAGCTTGATCAGCGTGAGCGGCGGCAGCGACGTGAGCGCCAGCGCGCTGCTGGCGGATTTGGGCGGCGACTCCAGCGGCTTCGCGCGGGCGGTCGATCCGCGCGACTGGCAGTTCCCGCAGGATTTCGGCGCGCATCCCGACTATCAAACCGAGTGGTGGTACTACACCGGCAACGTGGCGACCGCCGACGGGCAGCGCTTCGGCTACCAGTTCACGGTGTTTCGGCGCGCGATTGCGCCGCACGAAGCCGATACCGCATCCGAGTGGCGCACCGATCAGCTTTACATGGCGCACTTCGCGGTCAGCGACGTGGGGGATGACCAATTCTATCACGAGGAACGCTTCAGCCGGGGCGCGGCGGGCTTGGCGGGCGCGGAGATCGACCCGCAGTACCGGGTGTGGCTGGAAAACTGGCAGGTGATCGGCGAGAACGCCGACGACACCCAGACCCACGTCACCGCTTCTACGGATCAAGTCGCGGTTGATTTGGCGCTCGACCAGACCAAGCCGCCCGCCCTGCAAGGCGATCATGGCTTGAGCGCCAAGAGCGATCAGCCGGGCAATGCCAGCTACTATTACTCGCTGACCCGGCTGCAAACCAGCGGCACCATCACGGTGAGCGGGCAGAGCTACCCGGTCACGGGCGCGACGTGGATGGATCACGAATTCGGCACCAGCGCGCTAGGCAGCAACGCGCTGGGCTGGGACTGGTTCGGCTTGCAGTTGGACGATGGGCGCGAATTGATGGTCGGGCAGATTCGGCTCAGCCAAGCCGAAGGCTTGCCCGGT
Source organism: uncultured Chloroflexia bacterium (assembly GCA_963814185.1). Taxonomy (GTDB): domain Bacteria; phylum Chloroflexota; class Anaerolineae; order Aggregatilineales; family Phototrophicaceae; genus Flexifilum. Next base: position 829,889 of record CAWFCF010000012.1, read on the forward strand.
GGTGGGAAAGACCCGTACTTCGGCGGGCTGCTGGTCAACCCCGACGGATCGACCCAGTATTTGCCGTCGGACGCAATCACCATCGAGTTGACCGGGACGTGGACGAGTCCGCACACGGGCGCGACTTATCCAGCGGGCTGGAAGGTGAGCGTGAATTTGGGCGGCGGGCAGTCGCTCGCGCTGACGGTCACGCCGCAGATGGCGGATCAGGAACTCTACGGCAGCGGGATCGCGTACTGGGAGGGGACCGTCAAAATCTCCGGCGATGCCAGCGGCTACGGCTACACCGAACTCACCGGCTACGCCGAACTCGATGCTAGGGCGGTTCTAGGAGAAGTGCCGAGTACCGAGTGCTGAGTAAAAACAAGTACCCCACGAATGAGTTGTTAGAGAGTAGTTGTAACCGATTTTATTGCGCGATCCGCCTGCTTCGCCGAGGGTTTAAACCCTCGGCTAATCCCATACGTCGCCCACTCAAGGGGCGACTCCAAGCCCGTTTAGGCTTGGCGACCCCTTCAGTGGGTCGCTAGGTTTTTCGTAGCGGCGGGTTTAAACCCGCCGCGGCGCTTACTGCACGTTTGCCACGTTCAGGATGGTTTGCAGCAGGACGTTGGTGCCGTTGATCACGTCCGACCATTCGGTGAATTCGTTGGGGCTGTGGCTGATGCCGTCCACCGAGGGGATGAAGATCATGCCGCTGGGGAACAGGTGGCTCAAAATTTGCGCGGAGTGCCCGGCGTAGCTGAACAGGCGCGTGTGAGTCAGGTCGAGCAAATCGGCGGCGTGTTCGACCGCCTGAATCATACCAGCCGCCATAGTGGCGGCTGGTATGTGGATGACGTGCTGAGGCTCGACCTCAAGTCCGTTGGAAGCGGCGCATTCGCGGGCGATGCCGAGCAGCGCAGTTTCCATCTCGCTGAGGTGCTTCTCGCTGATGTGGCGGCATTCCATCAGCAGGCGCGCGCGGCTCGGAATGATGTTGTACGCGCCCGGCTTGACCTCGATGTCGCCCACGTTGAAAATGCCGTCGCCGTAGCGCTCCCGCACCATGTCGTGACCGCGTACCACGAACAGCGCCGCGCCGCGCAGGGCGTCGTGACGCTTGTACATGTCGGTGGTGCCGGAATGTCCTGCCTGCCCCTTGAACGTCAGCAGATAGGTGGTGCGACCGACGATCCCGGTGACCGCGCCGATGTTGATCCCGGCGCGAGCGAGGCGAGAACTCTGCTCGATGTGTAGTTCGAGGTAGCCCGCCAGCGTCTCCGGCTTGCGGCGGGCGCGATAAATCGCGCGCGGGTCGATGCCCGCCCGCGCCATCGCCGCGCGAAACGGCGCGTTATCCACGTGCTGATCGGTCAGGTCGTCCGCCGTGAGCACGCCCGCGAAGGCGCGGCAGCCGAACATCGAGCGCCAGGTGCCTTCGTCGTCGGTGAAGTTGATGACTTCGAGATGCACCGGGAAATCGATTTCGGCTTCGCGCAGCGTGCGCAGGCATTCCAGCGCCGCCAGCACGCCGATGGAGCCGTCATAGCGCCCGCCGTTGGGCACGCTGTCGAGGTGCGAGCCGATCAGTAGGGTTTTGGCGTTCGGATCGCGGCTGGCAAGGACGCCGCTCAGGTTGCCCGCGTCGTCGTCCTGTACGGTCAGCCCCGCCTCGTCAACGCGATCCGCGAACCACGCGCGCGCGGTCAGGTCTTCGGGAGACAGCGCCAAGCGGGTCACGCCGCCTTCGGGCGTCGCGCCGATTTCTCTAAGCTGAAGGAAATCGGCATAGAGCCGGTCACCGTCGATACGCAAACTGGAAGTCACCGTAGGGGACGATTGCAAACCGCACCTTCCGCACATTTGACCAACAGGTAGGCTTGCGGACAGATTATAAACCGCTTTTAACGGCTGCGACAATTCTTAATCAGTGAGGGGACAATGGGCGCGGCACGCCGTGCCCCTACAAAAGCATGTCCTCGCCCGCCTTGCAGCCCACCCATCCGGTACCCCTCCCTAAAATGTGGGGCACTGAGCGCGTCGGATCGGGCATATAATAGAGATGGTTATGTAGTGTAGCACCGGGGTTAACAATGCCCATTGATCCGAACGTCGTCTACATCATGTTGATCTTAGGGTTGTGGCTCAGCGTGACCGCCGCTTATATTCCGGGCACGGGCGTCGCTGAGGCTCTCGCCATTGTAGGCGTCGCCGTCTCGCTGTTCATGCTGGCGAACATGCCGACCAACTGGTGGGCGGTGATGCTGATCGTAATCGGCGTGCTGAGCATCTTGATCATGCCGCTGATCGACCGCCGCTTCATCATGCTGACCATCGTCGGATTGGCGCTGCAAGGCTTCGGCAGTTTGGTGCTGTTCGACGGCGGGAGCGTCGCGCTGCCGCTGATCGTGGGGACGATGGCAGCGCTGTTCCTGTACCACCATTATGCGCTGCTGCCCGTGCTGGATTACCGTCACAAGGGCGCTCCGGCGATGCTGGAAGATCAGCCGCTGGTGGGACTGACCGGGCGGGTGCGCAGCGCAGTCGATCCGGTGGGGACGGTGTACGTTCGCGGCGAAACGTGGTCGGCGCGCAGCAATCGCAAACTGGAGCCGGGGACGGAAGTCTCCATTGTGGATCAAGAAGGACTCACGCTCTACGTCGAAGCCGTGAAACAAAAGCGGCGTCAGGAGGAGGGGTAAACCCATGCAGCCGGAATTTGTCATCCTAGTCCTGCTCGTTCTATTCCTGTTCTATCTGGTGTTCAGCGCGGTGCGGGTGGTGCCGGAGTACGAGCGGCTGGTGGTGCTGGCGCTCGGCAAATACGCGGGCACGCGCGGACCGGGCATCGCCTTCATCATCCCCTTCCTCGAAACGGCAAAGAAGGTCGATCTGCGCGAGCGCTTCCTCGAAATCCCGCGACAGACGGCGATCTCGAAGGACAACACCGCCATCGACATCGACTTTCTGGTGTACTACCGGATCGTCAACCCGAAGCTCTCGGTGCTGGAGGTCGAGAACGTGGTGCAGGCGTCGCTGAACATCGCGGCGACCACCCTGCGCGCGGTAATCGGCGACATCGAGCTGGACGACGTGCTGTCGAAGCGCGAGAGTATCAACGACGTGCTGCGGGTCAAGCTGGACGAAGTGACCGAGCGCTGGGGCTTGAAAGTGACGCGGGTGGAAATCCGCGAGGTTGACCCGCCCAAGCTGGTGCAGGACGCGATGAACCGCCAGATGAGCGCCGAGCGCGAACGCCGCGCGGCGGTCACCAAAGCGGAAGGTGAGCGGCAGTCGGCGATCAACGTCGCCGAGGGCGAGAAGCAGTCGAATATTCTGCGGGCGGAAGGCGAGCGGCAGTCCGCCATCTTGCGGGCGGAAGGCGAGCAGCAGGCGCAGGTCTTGCTGGCAAAGGGTCGCGCGGACGCGCTGGAAGCGCTGTTCGCGCAGGCGAAGGACATCGACGAAAAGACCATGATGCTGCAATATCTGGACACGCTGCGCGCGGTGGGCGCGAGCAATTCGACCAAGTTCGTGCTGCCGATGGAACTCACCAGCCTGATGAGCCGCTTCATGAGCGCGATGCAGACGGCGGGCAACGGCAGCGACGCCAGCAGCAACGGTCAAGCGCCGAAGCCGTAATCCCCCACATTTACGCAATGTTAGTTCTCGTAGGGGCGGGTCTTAGACCCGCCCCTACACGTGATTGCCAGTCCAAGTCTGTTGGGCGCGGGCGGGTTTTTGCTTTAAAATAACCCGGCACAAACCATTTTTTGAGGAGACACCGATTATGGTGAGCATCGCGCAGCAGAACAAGGACTATACGCTGGTCAGTTGGGGCGCACAGGGGACGTGGAATCCGGTGACGATGGTGCGGGGCGAGGGCGTCTACATTTGGGACGACACCGGCAAGCGCTACCTCGACTGGGCGTCGCAGTTGGTGAACGTGAACATCGGTCACAGCCACCCGCACGTGGTCAAGGCGATTCAAGATCAGGCGGCGCAGTTGTGCTACGTAAATCCATCCTATGCCACCGAGCCGCGCGGTCGGCTGGGCGAGATGCTGGCGGAGATCACGCCCGGCGACCTGAGCAAAACCTTTTTCACCAACGCCGGAGCCGACGCGATTGAGAACGCCATGAAGATCGCGCGGCTGTACACCGGGCGCGAGAAAATCCTCACCCGCTACAAGTCCTATCACGGCGGAACCTTCGCCGCCGCCACCGCCGGGGGCGACCCGCGTCGGCTGGGCAACGAGCCGGGCGTCCCGTGGATCGTCCACCTACCCGATCCGTATGCCTACCGCAACCCGGCGTATCGCGGGCACACACAGGAAGAAGGCGATTTGATCCTCGCGGACATGATCGAGGACATCGTGCAGATGGAAGGTCCGCAGTACTGCGCGGCGATCATGATCGAGGGCTACAGCGGATCGAGCGGGATCATGCAGCCGACGGCGGCGTTCTACACCCGCCTGCGCGAAATCTGCGACCGATACGGGATGCTGCTGATCATCGACGAGGTGATGAGCGGCTTTGGGCGAACCGGCGAATGGTTCGGCATCGACCACTACCCGGATGTGAAAACCGACATCATGGCGTTTGCGAAGGGCGTCACCTGCGGCTACGTGCCGCTGGGCGGCGCGATTGTCACCGACGAAATCGCCGCCTATTTCAACGATCACGTGCTGCAAGCCGGGCTGACCTACAGCGCCCACGCGCTGGCTTGCGCGGCGGGCGTCGCCACCATCGAGGTGTATCAGCAGGAGAACCTGATCGAGCGTTCGCGCGAGATGGGCAAGCTGCTGCGCCGGGGCTTGATGGACTTGGCGGAGCGGCATCCGGTCATTGGCGACATTCGCGGAACCGGGCTGCATCAGGTGATCGAGCTGGTCAAGAACCGCGAGACCCACGAACCCATGAGCGAGTTCAACAAGCCGTTCAGCGAGCCGATGGCGAAAGCCGCCAAGTCGCTGAAGGACAACGGGATCAACGCCTTCGTGCGCTGGAACATGATGTTCAGCACCCCGCCGCTGATCATCACCGAAGATCAGCTACAGGAAGGGCTGAGCGCGCTGGATCAGGCGCTGGAACTGGTCGATCCGTATTACGAAGGGTAACAACGCCAATTGAGGCAGACCGCGTGGGGGCGGGGCGTTCAGGGCAAGCGTCGATTGCGCAGCGCCCCTATGCATCCGCGAACGTCCTTGATTGCAATCTGCCGTAGTGAAATATCAGGTATTCAGGATGACGCTTTCGTCCAAACCCGGTGTGCGAATTCTCTACGTGGGCGGCTACGTGCGCAGCGGCACGACCATTGTCGACATGCTGCTGGGCATGAACACCGCCACGTTCGCCGTCGGGGAAATCAACATCTTCTTTCAGCAGGTCACCCGGACGAACGATCCCGCCAAATGCTCATGTGGGCACACGCTGCGCGAATGTCCGTTCTGGTCAGAGGTGCTGGCGCGTTTTCAGGCGGCGCTGCCCGACATCAGCTTGCACCAAGCCAACCTGATCACGCGCAAGGTCGAAACCTTCCCCGAACGGCTCCGCGATGCCAGCCACTACTGGGATGATTACGTCAAGATTTGGCGCGTGATGATCGACGCGGTCGCCGAGATCAGCGGCGCGTCGATCATCGTCGATTCGTCCAAGACCGGGCGGCACAGCCTTTGCCGTCCGCTCAGTCTGGAACAGGCGGGGTTCGACGTGAGCCTGCTGCAAATGATGCGCGATCCGCGTGCGGTGACGTGGTCGAAGCTGCGCCGCGAGATCGGCAAGGGGCGGCTGCACGGTCGGCTCCCGATTTTGGCTGCCGCTGCGTTCTCCGGCTTCCACTGGAGCCTCACCAACCTCAGCACGGGCTGGCGCTACGGCGATCAAAAGACGCTGCCGTACTATGAGCTGCACTACGAGGAATTTATCGACGATCCGGTCGGGAAGCTGCGCGAAATCGAGCAGGCGTTCCAGCTCGATCTGAGCCGCACGATTGAGGTCATCGAGACCGACGCCGAGGTCGAGAACGGGCATCTGTCTTCCGGCAACGAACTGCGGATGCAGTCGGCGCTGCATCTGCGCAAGCTCCCGCCGACTTGGAAAACCGCGCTGCCGCCCTCCGCCAAGCTCGGCGTGCTGGTGAGCGCCCCGGCGGCGCATCACTACCATTACCATGTCACCGATTATCGTTGAGGCGAGCTGATGATCCTGTTTTACAACGGCATCATCCACACGATGGATGCAAATAAGCCCACAGCCGAACTGGTGTTGGTCAGCGACAGCGGGCGGATCGCGTTTGTGGGCAGCATGGACAGCTTGGAGACGCTGCCTCCGGTCAGGCGGGTCGATCTGGGCGGGCGGACGCTGATCCCCGGCTTCAACGACGCGCACGTCCACATCTGGAAGCTCGGCTTGCTGCTGACGGTGCAGATCGACGCGCGCAGGCTGCCGGACATCCCGACCATTGTGGATCGCTTCCGCGACCGGGCGGACAAACTCCGTCGGGCGTCTGGCTGACGGGGCGCGGCTACAACGAGGCTGATCTCACCGAGCATCGCCACCTCACCCGCGCCGATCTGGATCAGGTCAGCGAGGCGCACCCGATTGCGCTGACCCGCACCTGCGGTCACATGGTGGTCGCCAACAGCCGCGCGCTGGAACTGGCGGGGATCACCGCTAACACGCCCAATCCGCCGGGTGGGGTGATCGTGCGGGACGAACACGGCGAGCCGACCGGACTGCTGCAAGAGACGGCGGTCGGGCTGCTGGACGTTCCGCTGCCGGACGACGAGATCATGGCGCGGGCGATCCGCGCGGCGACCTATCACCAACTGCGGCTGGGCATCACCAGCGCGACCGATCCGCTGCTGACGCCGGATCATCTGCGGGTGTATCGCCAGTTGGAAGCCGATGGCGATCTGGCGGTGCGGGTCAATGGGCTGCCGATCCGCCGGCCGGACGGCGCGGAGAAGATCAGCTATCCGCTGCCGGAAAAGTACCTCAGCGACACGCTGCGCGTCGACACCGTGAAGTTCTTCGCCGACGGCGGCTTGAGCGGCGCGACGGCGGCGATCAGCGAGACTTACAAGGTCGCGGGCGGGCACGGCTTGCTGCGCTTCGAGACTGACGAACTGCTGGATTTGATGTGGGAAGCGCAGGACGCCGGATTCCGCATCGGCACCCACGCCATCGGCGACGTGGCGCTGGATCAGGTGATCGGCGTGTACGAAATCCTGCACCAGCGCAAGCCGGGCTTGCGCCACCGGATCGAACACCTCGGCTTGCCCAATCTGGAACATCTGCGGCGGCTGAAAGCCATCGACGCGATTGCCGTGCCGCAGACCGTGTTTCTCCCGGCGCTGGGCAGCGCCTTCCGCCGCTATCTGCCCGACGATTATTTCGAGCGCTGCTATCCGGTGAGTTCCATGCTGGAGGAAGGGCTGACGGTCGCGCTGAGTTCCGACGCGCCGGTGGTGCCCGATGACAATCCGCTGCTGGGCATGAAGGCGGCGATGGATCGGCTGGACGGCAGCGGCGACCCGATTGCCCCGGCGCAGGCGATCAACGCCTACGAAGCGCTGCGCGCCTACACGATGGGCGGCGCGATTGCCAGCGGCGATCAGGACAATCGCGGCAGCATCACGCGGGGCAAGTGGGCGGATTTGGTGGTGCTGAGCGGCGATCCGCTGGACACGCCGCCGGAGTCGCTGCTGGAGATTCAGGTGGATCAGACCTACGTCGGCGGTCAACTGGCGTATGAACGGTGATGATGGGGATTGGTGATTGGTGATTGGTTTTTAGTTCAATACCGCCGCATTGAAAAGATACCCTATAAAGAGCGTGACCGTAGGGGCGCAGCGCGCTGCGCCCCTGCTAGATGACCCTCCTGAACGAACCCAAAAACCAATAACCAACAACTATCTACCAATTACCGCTCCATCCCCTCAAACTCCTCGCGGGTGATGCCGTAGATCAGCGCGTCGTGGTAGCCGCCGTCGGTGTAGATCATGCGGCGCAGCCGACCCTCCAGCGTGAAGCCGAGCAATTCGTGCAGTTTTTGCGAGGGCGGGTTGAAGCTGTACACATCGACGGTGCATTTTTGGTAGCGGCGCTCCCGAAACATGAAGCGCAGCACCAACCGGATCGCTTCGGAGGCATAGCCTTTGCGCTGATACTGCCCCATGATCGCCACCCCATACATGAAGGTCCCGCTGCGCAGATCGCAGTCGTGGGTGGCAATCGACCCCACCTGCACGCCGTCCAGCGTCTCGATCTGGAAGTGGAAGTTGCCGTCCGCTGATTCTTTACGCTGTGCCTCGCGCTCCGCCCACTGGCGGGTCGAGAGGGTCGATTGGGGAAAGGGGATCGTGTCCAGATTGCGCGCCATCTCGGTATCCCGATCCCACTCGGCGTGATTTTTCCAGTCGTCCGGCTCGACCGCGCGCAGCCGGATCAGTTCACCTTCGAAGATGTTGGACACTTCATCTGACCCTTACCAGACGTATAATACCCGTTATGGTAGCCAAAGCGATGGAAAAAGCAAAGGAAAGTCGATGATCGATCACGACAATCTTGGAGACTTTCGAGACGCACGCGAATACGACCTGATCGTGGGCAATTACAACGCTGATCGCCCGCTGATTGAACAGTGGGCGCGGCGGCTCGGCGATCCTATGCTAGACCTCGCCTGCGGAACCGGACGCATGACCATCCAGCTTGCTCAGCTTGGCTTCGAGGTCACGGGGGTGGACATCACGCCGGAGATGTTGGAGTTGGCTCAAGAAAAGGCAGCGGAAGCGGGCGTTTCGGCGGCGTGGGTGCTGGCGGACGCCCGATCATTTCAGCTTGGGAAGCAGTTCGCGTACATTTTCATGCTGGAAAACGTCTTTCAGTTCTTGCTGACCCGCGCCGATCAGGAAGCGATGCTGGCGCGCGTCCGCGAGCATCTCCAGCCGGATGGCAAATTCATGTTCGAGACCCGCAATCCCACGCAGCGGTTTTTGGCTGAGGGACTGCATCCCGAAGCGCAGCACTTCGCAACGTCCGGCGGACGGCGGCTGGTGGTCACCGAACAGCAGCGCTACGACCCGACCACGCAGATTCAGCATTACGTCTCGCGGCGCCGGTGGCGCAACTCGAACGGGCAGGAGACGGAACGAACGGTGCAGACGGCTCTGCGCTACGTCTATCCTCAAGAGCTAGAGGCGCTGCTGTATTACAACGGCTTCGAGATCGACGTTTGCTACGGCGATTGGGAGCAAAATCCCCTGATCGCCGCATCCCCGGCGATGATCTGCGTCTGCCGAATGCGAGCAAATACTTAGCATAGCTAAGCATATCCGCATCGGCTATACTACTGCGCACGTGAGGCGGATTTCACAACGAGACATCCATGATCTTATTCATCATGTTCATCTTCGGCGCGGTCGTGATCGGGGCGGGATCGCTGTTCGCCCCGGCGTGGCCCACCCATCAGCCGCGCATCGCACTGGCGGCATCGCTGGCGCTGGGCATCGTGATCGGCGGGGCGATCTTTTGGGCGGAGCTGTTCGGCTGGAACACGCTGGTGGTCGATTACCTGCTGTTCGCGCTGGTATCGAGCATCTTTCTGTTCGGGACGCTCTCCTACGGGCAGAAGCGCGCCGAGAAGCGCGGCGAGGTGCTGCTGGACGCGGATCAGGGCTGGACGAGCGGGCGCGACCTGCTGTTTTTCGCCTTCGCCGCGCTGATCTTCATCATCCCCGCGCTGATCGCGCCGGTGCCGCTGGACACCGACGCGCAGGGCTTCGGCTATCTGGCGCTGACGGCGCGGCTGGGCGGCGGCTTCGACACGCTCGCGCCCTTCCACCCGGAGATTCACTACCTGTACTCGCCGGGCTTCCCGGCGCTGGTCGCCTACCTGAGCCAGCAGCTTGGCTTAGGCATCCAGATGATCGAAATGGGGATCGCGGCGGTACTGTGCCTGCTGCTGGTTTGGCTGGCGTATGATTTCGGCTCCGAGATCAAGGATAAGCGGCTGGGTCGGGCGATGGCGATTGCCATGCTGGGCGGGCTGGGCTTGTTCACCGCCTACATGGACTCGCACTACACGGCGCTGCTGGGGCTGGTGTTCGCGCTGGCGTTCCTGACCTACATCACCCGCTACCTGCGCCATCACTATGCGGGCGATGCGATTGCCGCCGGGCTGATGCTGGGCGCGGTGGTGCTGAGCCAGCCGGACGTGACCATCATCCTCGCGCTGGGCTATGTCCCGTGGCTGATCACGATCTGGCTGGGCAAGCCGCGCCCGACCCTGCGCGCGTGGCTGGTGCTGCTGATCGGCATCCCACTGGTGGCGGTGCTGGCGATCTCGCCGTGGCTGATCCACGTGCGCGATCTGCTCGGCTCGAACCTCGTTTCGCCGTTCGAGCGCGATCCGAGTAACTGGCTGGTGATGATCACCTATCAGGGCGTGGTGATCGTGCCGTTCGCGCTGGTTGGCGCGGTGATCGGGCTGCGGCGGCGCGATCCGCTGGCGATTCTGGCGGTCGGCTGGCTGATTTTGATCCTCGACTTCTCGACCACCGGGATTATCCCGCGATTGTTCCCGTGGCTGCCGATCCTGCGCTACGACTATCCGTTCAGTATCGCGTGGCAGGGACCGATCATCCCCTACACCATCCTCGGCGGGATGGGGCTGCTGTGGCTGTGGGATCGGCGGTTCGAGCGGCGGATCGGCGAGCGGCTGCACCGCCGCGCGCCCGCGCTGATGGGCGGGCTGATCGCGCTGGCACTGGTCGGACTGATTCTCAGTCCGAATCTGATCGCGCTGAGCAAGAACCGGATCGGCTTCTTCGGGGCGTTCTCGTCGTGGGCGGACGTGGCAGCGATGGACTGGATCAAAGCCAACACGCCGACCGACGCCCGCATCCTGAACTACCCCGGTCCCTATGAGGCGGATTGGGTTCCGGTGATCAGCGAGCGGGACAGCGTGTATTTCCGCCCGCAGCCGTTCTTCGAGAACACCGACACCGCCGAGCAGGAGCAGCAAACCCTGCTGGCGTTCTGGCAGAACCCGGCTGACCCCGCCAACGCCGATCGGCTGCGCGCGGCGGGGATCGACTACGTGATCGTGCCGCAGGTGATCGCCGATCCCGCCAGCCTCGACACGATGATCCGCTGGCGTCCGCCGCTGCCGGGCGCGGTGCAGATGCGCTCGCAGGTCAGCGACGCGCCCTACTTGGAGCCGGTGTTCAATCAGGGCGGCGCGGCGGTGTATCAGGTGAAGGACGCGGGGACGTAGCGGTCGCTCAATCCAACGCTATCGGCTGCCACTGCCAGCCTACATCACGTTTGACGACATGCCCCAAATTCGGGAACGGCGCGAAATGGTGCGCGAAGACCAGCGCGCGCTCTTGGGCTGCCCGATCAAAGATATACTGCTTGCTGGCGGCGGCTTTATCCGGCAGGAACTCGTAAAATGACTGCCAATCCGGGTCTCGAGGTGCAGCGGGTGGAGCACGGTATCAACGATATGAAGGAGCGTCTCGCCGTCGGAAGTAACTTCAACGACGACATGACCCGGCGTGTGACCGGGCGCGGCTATGGTGCGAATTCCGGGGACAACCTCGGAGTCGTTTTCGAGCCAGTCGAGGCGGTCTTCTATGGCGCGGAGGTTGTCGCGCACCATTTGGAGGCGTTGCCCGGACAGGACAGGCTGCTGCAAAGCCGCGTCGGTCATCCAGAAATCCCACTCCTCTTTCGTGATATAGTAGTTCGCGTTCGGAAAACTGAGTGTGCCCTCGTCCGTGAGCACACCGCCAATATGGTCAAGATGCGCGTGCGTAAGGATAGCGGTATCCACCAGTCCCGGATCGATCCCTGCTGCTTTCAGATTGTCCAGCAGAAAGCCAGTGGTCTGGATCAGTTTGCCTGTGCCGATGTCCACCATAACTCGATGTGTACCTGTGTCCACGAATAGGAGCGTATAAGGCGTCACGATGGTGTCGGTCGGTAAATTGTGTTGCAGCAGGACAGCATCGACTTCTTCCTTCGGCACGTTCATGAAAAAGCGCTCGGGTGGATAGGTCGAATAACCATCGGAGGCAGCGACGCAGGCGAAGTTCCCAACGTGGAAACGATAGTATTTGGCATCCATAACTGATACTCCGAGATATTTTATGAATAGTATATTGCAACTGTGCAAGTATTATAAACGCAACAAGATCAACTCGTCGAAAATCTAATACGCCCCGTAAGAACCCCGCCCTTGCCCGCTCTATAGCAGGGCAAACGCATGAAAAAGAATGGAGATAAACTAAAGCAAAAGAGCGACCCCAAGCCGAGAGGATTAGCATGACGAGCCTAGCTCTGGCTGAGTATTTCGGTGACTTGCCTGACCCGCGCATCAGCGCCAAATGTGACCACCGCTTGCTGGACATCATCCTCTTGGCGATTTGTGCGGTGCTGTGCCGAGCGGAAACGTGGGAAGAAATCGAACTGTTCGGCGACAGTAAAGCCGAGTGGCTCAAACAATGGCTGGAACTCCCCAACGGTATTCCGTCGCACGACACGATTGAGCGGGTCTTCAACAAGCTCGACCCGCAGGCGTTTCAGGCGCGATTTCAGGCTTGGGTGCAAGCGGTCTTTAGCGTCACGGAGGGACAAGTCGTCGCCATCGACGGCAAGACGGTCTGCGGCGCGGGCGGGAGTAGGGGGAAGTCTAATCTGCATCTGGTGAGCGCCTGGGCGAGTGCTAACGGCATTACTTTGGGACAGATGAAAGTGAACAGCAAGTCGAACGAAATCACGGCCATCCCCGAATTGCTCCAACTGCTGGTGCTTAAGGGCTGTATCGTCACGCTCGATGCGATGGGTTGCCAGACAGCGATTGCTGAACAAATCGTCGCGCAAAAAGCCGATTATGTCTTGTCTGTCAAGCAGAACCAGGGGCACCTTTACCAGCATTTGGAGAGCATGTTCGCCTTGGCCGAAGATAGCCGTTTCCCTGACATTCAGGCGCAGACCGCTGAGACCGTTGAGCAAGGACATGGACGCCGTGAGGTACGCCGCTGCGAGGTGCTCACCGACACAACTCCGCAGCAGTCTGGCTGGGTCGGCTGTCAAACGCTGGTGCGTATCCTCCGCCAACGGCAGACCCAGGATAAATTAGAGCAGGAAACCGCCTATTTCATCAGCACGCTTCCAGCGAAACCTGACCAGCTCCTGAGCTGTGTCCGCGCGCATTGGACGATTGAGAACAGCTTTCACTGGGTACTGGATGTCGTCTTTGGGGAGGACGCGCACCGCACCCGTACCTTGAAAGCCGCCGAAAATCTGGCGGTCCTGCGGCGGATCGCGCTCAATTTGCTCAAGCAGCACACCGCGAAAACGGGACTCAAAGGGAGTCTGAAGGGCAAACGCTTTCGCGCCGGTCTGGATGTAGATTTCTTGCTTGATGTCTTGCGTGCTTAATTCTTTTTCATGCGTTCGCCCTGCGCTCTATAGCCCCATCCGCTACAGGAGAGTACCGTGCCGTCCTAATATTCGGTGAGGGGCGGCGCGGCAATATATGCTGAAGCTCCCAGAGCCGACAGCGTGAGTTGGTAAGACACGCTCGCCTGACCCACGTGCAGGCTGAAAATATCGCCGCCGATGGAAATCACCAGCGGATCAATCCCGGTGGGCAGCGTCACCTGCCCCTGCGTGAGTCCCTGCCCGCTGAGTTGGATCACGCTTTGCAGGCTGCCGCCCGCCAACTGATTGACATCGACGTCCGGCGCTGGGGTGCCGTCGGTTTTGTGATAGGCGAGCGTGAGCGGCTGATCGGCGGGGCGTACCAGATAGTAATCGTTATGCGACCCGGTGCTGAGGGTGGCGTCAAGCGGCTGCCCGACCGTCAACTCCTGTGCCAGACCCAGATACAGCGCGAAATCGCCCTCGTCGGTGCCGGACGCGCCGTTGACGCGGGTGGCGACCAGCGTGTAGGTATCGTCGTCGGGCAGTTGGAAGGCGAGCTTCGCGCCGTAAAACGCAATCGCGTTGCTGGTATCCGCAAGGGCGCTGCTGTTCGAGTTCGAGCAGGCGCAGCACCGGGATGGCACTGCGATCCTCAAGGTCGGTGGGCTGCAAATCCGCCACGATCACGTCACCGGCTTTGCCCTCGAACCGGAAGGGATTTTCGTAGCGCTCGTGGCTAATTTCAAGATGGACGGTTTGACCGTAGGCGATGGTGAGCTGCTCTTGCGCCTGAGCGGGCAGCACCATCAGCGATCCGAGGACGACCACAATCCAGAGTTTAAGTAGGGGGTTCATCGAAATTCTCACCACTATTTTTCAGGATCAGCGATTTTGCCACACGAACCCGCGCCGGGTCAGTGTCGAACGTCACCAGCTTTCTGCGTAAGAACTTTTCGCCTCGCGCGCTCTGTGACTCCATCCACACAGGCACAGGAGCATCAGCAGCATGGCACGAGCCATTTGGAACGGCGTCGTCCTCGCGGAGAGCGACCAGACCATCATGGTGGAGGGCAATCACTATTTCCCGCCAGAGGCGATCCACCGCCAATATTTCCGCCCCAGCGACACGCACACCACCTGTCACTGGAAGGGGCTGGCGAGCTATTATAACGTCGAGGTCGAGGACAAGACCAACGCCAACGCCGCATGGTATTATCCGACGCCGAAGGACACCGCGCAGGAGATCACCGGCTACATCGCCTTCTGGCATGGGGTCAAGGTCGAGGGCTAGAGGCGCGTGCAACTCTCCGGCGGCGGGGTGCGTATACACTCAAAACTGCTTCAGGAGAAAAATAATGCGTGAGCGTGCTATCACCACGTCGGTTATCTGGATCGCGCTGGCAGCATCGATGAAGTTTCTGTTGGACAGCGTTCGTTACACCGAACTGGTCGCCGCCAGTCCTGATGCCCCTACACAAATGATGGCACAGACCGCGTTTGCCTCCACCTCTTGGCAGATCGGCGTGGGCGTGCTGATCTTCATGCTGATCGGCTGCGCGATGGGCGCGACCATTGCTATCTGGCAGAGCGCATCTCAGAAGACCGAGCAGGAAACCAAAGCGCAAGCCGAAAAAGCCAAGCGCGACAACCGCGAGGAGCGGATCAAGCGGCTGCTGGCGTCGATGGACGACGAAGCACTGGACGCGCTGGAAGACGGACGGCAGGAGAGCGACGGCGAGCAGGTCTCGCTGGACGCGCTGCTGCGCAAGCGCGGTTAGCGGTTGGCGGCGACGTAGCGCACCGCTTCTTCCAGCAGATCGCGGTGCTGCTGCACCTGACCGGCGATCTTGATCCAGTCTTTCCACGCTCGACCGGGCGTCGGCTCGAAGCGCTCGATGCCCTGCGACCCGATCAGCGCCGCGCTGCGTTCAGCCCCCAGCTTGGCGACCACGAAATTCTGAAAGATGCCTACCGCCAGCTTGCCGTTGACCATGTAGCCGGGCATCCCGAACATCTTGCCGGGCTTCGCGCCGGGAATCTCGCGCATGATCTGCTCCAGTTCGGCTGCCGCTGCTTGATCGTATCCGTGCATGATCACCCCCTTTTAATTCAGAAAATATGTTCTAATCCAGCAGCATAGTCGAGATTCGGGCAAAAGTCAATCGCAGCGGCTCGCCGGGACAGCCGCTCCCCGTAAATCGTGGTTTAATGAATAGGACTTGACGAAGATGCTCAGAGGCGGGCACACTATCCCGCATCCAACCGAGACTGGATTAGTGGATGAGCCGAAATAGAGAACAATTACGTCAGCAGATTAACCGAAGCCTTACCCAGCCGATTCTCGGCATCGAGAAGCGAATCGCCGATGCGCTGGACGCGGACGGCGAGTTCAATTCCGAGGTTGACAGCGAGGAACTCGGCTTAATTTTACGGAAAATCGTTTACCGGATTGTGGACGAGCAAAAGGTCGCCAACCTGAGCGTGCCGATTGTCCACAACATCACCCAGATGGACTCGCGGATCGTGGGCGGCGAGGCGCAGGTTGCCTGCGAAGTCCACGTTCACGAGCCGATCATCGCTTTCATTCGGCTGAAATATACGCTCGAAAACGATCCGCGCGCGAGCGGGACGCGGCTGCGCCTGAAAAACAATCACGTGGATGTCCGCGAGATCACCCGCCCGTTCGACGTGGGCGCGAAGCTGGCGCTCAAGATGCTGCGGCTCGAACGCGTCATCCTGCACGAACTGAGCGACCCCAACGCGCTGATCAAGCGGATGCTGCCGGAGCCGCTTGTACAGCAGGGCTACATGGGCGCGGTTTCGGACGTGGAACTGTCTTTCAACGGCAGCAATACGCTGCACGTGTACATTACAGGCGAAAGGACTGAGGACTAAGGACTGAGTGTTAGAATGCGGTCTTTACTCAGCACCCGGCACTAAATAGAAGGAGAATATTCTTATGGCAAGACCAGTGACCCTGTTTACGGGGCAGTGGGCGGATTTGCCGCTCAATACGCTGGCGGAGAAAGCCGCCGATTTCGGCTACGACGGGCTGGAACTCGCCTGCTGGGGCGATCACTTCGAGGTGGACAAGGCGCTCAGCGACGACGGCTACCTGCAAAGCCGCTGGGACATCCTCAATCAGCACGGCTTGAAGTGCTTCGCCATCAGCAACCATCTGGTGGGTCAATGCGTCTCCGACCCGATCATCGACGAGCGGCACCAGAGCATCCTGCCGCCCCGCCTGTGGGGAGATGGCGATCCCGAAGGCGTGCGCCGCCGCGCCGCCGACGAAATGGCGGATACCGCCCGCGCCGCGCAGAAATTCGGTGTGAAGGTGGTCAACGGCTTCACCGGCAGCCCGATCTGGCACCTGATCTACCGCTTCCCGCCGACCACCGACGAAATGGTGGATGCCGGCTACCGCGAATTCGCAGATCGCTGGAACCCGATCCTCGACGTGTACGATCAGGTGGGCGTGCGCTTCGCGCTGGAAGCACATCCGAGCGAGATCGCCTACGACATCTACACGGCGGAAAAGACGCTGGCGGCGCTCAATCATCGCAAAGCCTTCGGCTTCAACTTCGACCCCAGCCACTTCATCCACCAGCAGTTCAACCCGGTCGAGTTCATCGAGCGCTTCCCCGACCGGATTTATCACGTCCACGTTAAAGACTCGAAGCTCAACCTGAACGGGCGCAACAGCATCCTCGGCTCGCACCTGAATTTTGGCGATTCGCGGCGGGGCTGGAACTTCGTCTCGGTGGGGCGCGGTGACGTGGATTTGGAATCGATCATCCGCGTCCTCAACCGGATCGGCTATTCGGGTCCGCTCTCGGTGGAGTGGGAGGACAGCGGCATGGATCGGGAACACGGGGCGCGCGAAGCGGCAGCGTTCGTTCGGCGCACCGATTTCGCGCCGTCGGAGGTCGCCTTCGACGCCGCCTTTGCGAGCAAAGAGTAGGCGATTGTCCCAGCCCAATAAGGATTGCAGAGGCACGAACTCTTGCGCTGCTGTCATTATAGAATATACGTTTCAATTCCGGGGAGGGGATTATGAGCCAGAATGACGTGAAGCGTCTTTATCTGATGCAGGTTGGGTCCGTGCCGGAATACCAGATTCCGATTGTTTGCTATCTGGTGCAGACGGATGACGGCAAAAATATCCTGATTGACAGTGGTCTACCGGAGATTATCCCGAAAGAAGCATCGGACTTCGAGAATGGGCAGGACGTTATCGAGCAGTTGGCGAGCATCGGCTTAATAACGGACGATATTGATACCGTCATTTCGACGCATTATGATATCGATCATGCCGGAAGACACGCGGCATTCACAAAGGCGCAATATGTTGTTCAGCGTGTGCATCATTTGGATGCTGTGGCGAACAACCCACGTTTTGCTGCCAATCGACCCCAATGGGATCAGCCAATGGAGCGCATACGGCTGGTGGACAGGGACACGGAACTGCTGCCGGGGCTGGAGCTGATTGAGACGAGTGGGCATGTGCCGGGACATCAATCGGTGTTGGTGCGGCTGCCCAAAACGGGGGCGATTTTATTGACGATTGATGCTGTACCCTTCGGCGAGGGCTTTACCCGTGACACGCAGGACGACGGTAGCAACCCGGACGCCGAAGCGATACGCGCCAGTACGATTAAACTGCTTGATCTGGTCGAACGGGAGCATATTGGGCTGGTGATTTTCGGTCATGACAAGGAGCAGTGGGAAGGGCTGAAAAAGCTGCCGGAGTATTACGAGTGAGGATGCAAGCACCCCTATCCCCCAAGCCCCTTTCGCCTCAGAAACTGTGGCAAGCGATACCGGAAAGCTATCGGGGCTGTCCCATGTTTAAACCACGACCGTCATTAAGGGGATAATCCCCTCAATGCGAGGGGCTGGAGGAGCGTTTCGGCTCCATGACATCGGCAAACAGAGGAATCATGAAATTTCTGCTCACTTCTGCTGGCATCAAAAACGACAGCATTCGTAACGCGCTGCTCGATCTGCTGGGCAAACCGATTGCCGAGTCCAGCGCCCTGTGCATTCCCACCGCGTCGTACGCCCTATCCAACGGTGAAGGTGCGCTGCGCGCATGGAACTTCATCAGCGGACAAGAACCCCGCTGCCCCATGTGCGAATTGGGTTGGAAGTCGCTAGGAGTGCTGGAACTCACCGCCCTGCCCAGCATCGATAAAGCGCTTTGGGTTCCCACAGTTCAGGAGACTGACGTTCTGCTGGTGAATGGCGGCGACACCCTCTATCTATGCTACTGGATGCGCCAGTCCGGGCTGGCAGACCTCCTGCCGTCGCCGCGCGCGGTCTGGGTGGGCTTGAGCGCCGGGAGCGTGGTCATGACCCCTCGCATCGGCGAGTTCTTCGTCGGCTGGAAGCCGCCCACCGGGGGCGATGAAGCGCTGGGACTGGTCGATTTTGCGATCTTTCCGCACCTCGATCACCCGGAACTGCCGCACAATACGATGGCGAACGCTGAAAAATGGGCTGCTGGGATGGATGTGCCAGCCTATGCGATTGACGATCAGACCGCCATCAAAGTGATCGACGGAGCAGTCGAAGTGGTCTCCGAAGGTCACTGGAAATTGTTTACGCCCTAAGCTCGATTTTGTAGATTACCAGTTTTTAGTCAAAGACTAAGAACCACTCTATAGCACGCGAGTCAGCTCGCTGCTCGGCAGGCTAAAACCAATTACTAAAAACTAATCGCTAACTGCTGAAAGGGATTTTTTATGACCGATCAAACCGGCTTTACCTCAATGGCGGGACCCAAAGCCGAGAAAGAAGCGCCGACCATTGGCGTGGGGATGCTCGGCTATGCGTTCATGGGCAAGGCGCATTCCAACGCGCTCAAGAAGCTGCCCTACATGATGTATCCCCCGGTCGCCATCCCGCGACTGGTGGCGATTGCCGGGCGCAACGCCGAAGCCACCGCCGAAGCCGCCAAGCGCTACGGCTACGAGCGCTACTACACCGATTGGCGCGACCTGATCGCCGACCCGGATGTGCAGGTGTTCGACAACGGCGGACCCAACGACGTTCACGCCGAACCCTGCATTGCGGCGGCGGGCTTGGGCAAGCACATTTTCTGCGAAAAGCCGCTCGCCCGCACCGCCGAGGAAGCGAAAACTATGCTCGACGCGGTGACCAAAGCGGGGGTCAAGCACATGGTCGCGCACAACTACCGCTTCGTCCCGGCGGTGATGCAGATGCGCAAGCTGATCGAGGAAGGGGCACTCGGTCGCATTTACCACTTCCGCGCGATCTACCTGCAAGACTGGATCATGGACCCGAATTTCCCGCGCGTGTGGCGGCTGGATAAAAGCGTCGCCGGGAGCGGCGCGCTGGGCGATCTGGGGTCGCACATCATCGACTTGGCGCGCTTTCTGGTGGGTGAGCCGACCCGCACGATGGCGATGACCAAGACCTTCATCGACCAGCGTCCGCTGCCGGAAGGCGGCACCGGCAAGGTCGAAGTGGACGACGCTTTCGTGTCGCTGGTGGAGTTCGCCAACGGCGCGCTGGGCACGCTGGAGGCGACCCGCTTCGCAGCCGGGCGCAAGAACTACGAGGTGATCGAGATCAACGCCGAAAACGGCACCCTGCGCTTCAACATGGAGCGCATGAACGAGCTGGAAGTCTACTGGAAGGGCGAGGAGCCGCTGGTCACGCGCGGATTCCATACCGTGATGGTCACGGAAACCAGCCATCCGTACATCAAGAACTGGTGGCCCGAAGGGCACATCATCGGCTACGAACACAGCTTCGTCCACGAGTTCCACCATTTCTTTGATGCGATCGTCAACGGCAAATCGGTGGAACCCTACGGCGCGACCTTCGAGGACGGCTACCGCACCGCCGTGATCTGTGACGCGATCAGCAAATTGGCGGCTAGCGGTCGGTCGGTGGAGATCAAATACTAAAGGCGCGTAAAATACGGGTGGATAAATCCGTTTCCGGGAGCAAGTGCGAAGTCTTTGATACGCATCAAACGAAAGCGTTCGCATTTAAGGAGAGGGATCATGTTGAAAGATTTGGAATTCCACACCACTATTCCGGTCAAAGATTTGGCGCGCGCCCGGCAGTACTACGCGGATAAACTGGGGCTGACCCCGGCACGCGAAACGCCCGGCGGATTGGTCTACGAGGGCAAGGGCGGCTGGTTCCTGCTGTTCCCGTCGGCAGGGGCGGGCACGTCGCAAAGCACGCAGATGGGCTGGGAGACCGACGACCTCCAAGCGGTCGTCAGCGACTTGAAGTCGCGCGGCGTGGTCTTTATGGAGTACGACCTGCCCAACTTCAAGACGGTCAACAGCATCGCCAGCGTCGGCGTGGGCTACGCCGCGTGGTTCAAGGATAGTGAAGGCAATATTCTGGGAATCGTTCAAATGGGAGCCTGATGCCAAGCACTTACACGCTCGAACCGGAACTTCGCACGCTCTACGGGTATTTCTCGCGCGAACTCGCGCCGATTTTGACCATTGACCCCGGCGACTCGGTGGTCTGCCGGACGCTGGAAGCCGGGTGGCGCACGCAGCCCTTCGCGGGCGGGGATGGCACGGAATACCGCGCGATGCCGCGCTTCCCCGGCTACGATCCGGCGGAAAAAGGGGACGGTCACGCGATGATCGGACCGATTGCGGTGCGGGGCGCCAAAGCGGGCATGACGCTGGTCGTTCGCATCAACGCGATTGTGCCGGGCGGGTGGGGACACTGCCTCGCCGGAGCCGGGATGTCGTCGTTCAACCAACGCTACGGCATGGGCGATCACGGGATCGTGCATCGCTGGGCGCTGGATGCCGAAACCATGACCGCCCGCAATCATCTCGGTCATACGGTGACGCTGCATCCGTTCATGGGCGTGATGGGGATGCCGCCGGATGCGCCGGGCAGACACTCGACTTCGCCGCCGCGCGTCTGCGGCGGCAACCTCGACTGCAAGGAGCTGGTCGCCGGAAGCACGCTCTATCTGCCGATCCCGGTGGACGGCGCGCTGTTTTCGGTGGGCGACGGTCACGGCACGCAGGGCGACGGCGAGGTCAGCGGGACGGCGATTGAATGCCCGATGGGGCGGGTCGATCTCACGTTCGACCTGCGCGACGATCTGCCGCTGGCGACACCGCTTGCGCAGACCCCGGCGGGCTGGCTGACGCTCGGCTTCGGCGACACGCTGGACGACGCGACCTTTTCGGCGCTGGACGCGATCTTCGGGCTGATCGAGCGGCTGTACCGGGTCGAGCGGCTGGACGCGATTGCGCTGGCGAGCCTGACGGTTGATCTGCACGTCACCCAGATCGTCAACGGCGTGGTCGGGGTTCACGCGCTGCTGCCGCATGGGGCGATTCGGTGACTGCGCGGCTGGCGTTTATCCTGATTTCGCACCTCCACCCGCGCGAGAGCGCCTAACCTTCATGCGGTGTAGGGGCACGACATGTCCATGTCGTGCCCTTTCCAAGACCATCGTCCATCGACGATGTGGTCTTAGTCCATCCTGTAATTGGTTTCGCCGATCTGTTATGATGGTCGCATTCGACTGCGATGAGGTACAGCTTGACCCCAACACCCCCACCGGCGCGCCGTGATCCGTATCTGGCGCTGCGCTACCGTGATTTTCGCCTGCTGCTGGCAGGACAATTCCTCACCTCGTTTGGCACCCAAATGGTCTCCTTTGCGATTGGCTGGGAGCTTTGGCTGCGCACCAACAGCGAGTTCGCGCTCGGCTTGGTCGGGCTGGTGCAGGTGATCCCGGTGATCGTGCTGTCGCTGCCGGGCGGGCACGTCGCCGATCACCATAACCGCAAGCGGCTGGTGATGATCACGCAGGTGCTGCTGGCAAGCTGCTCGCTGGGGCTGGCGCTGCTCTCGCTGACGGAGGGATCGCTGTTTCTAGTGTACGTGTGCCTGTTCGGGATCGGCGTGGCGCGCGCGTTTTACTCGCCCGCCGCATCGACCCTGCTGCCGCAGACGGTGCCGCCGGAGATTTTCGCCAGCGCCGCAACTTGGAACAGCAGCGCATGGCAGCTTGCGGCGATTCTCGGTCCCGCCTTCGCCGGGATAGTCGTTGCGCTGATCAACACGGTGACGCCGCTCTACGTGCTGGACGCTTGCGCGGGCTTGACCTTCATCGTCATGGTCACGCAGATCAGGGGGCGGGAACTGGCGCTCTCGCGCAGCCGTGCGGCAACCATTGAATCGCTCAAAGAAGGCATCCGCTTCATCCGAAATACCAAAGTGATCTTCGCCGCGATCACGCTGGACATGTTCGCGGTGCTGTTCGGCGGGGCGGTGGCGCTACTCCCGGTCTACGCGACCGACATCCTCAAGGTCGGCGCGGAAGGCTTGGGCATCATGCGGGCGGCACCGTCCATCGGCGCGATCCTGATGGCGCTCACCCTGACCCGGCTGCCGCCGTTCCAGCACGCCGGGCGGACGCTGCTGATCGCGGTGGCGGGCTTCGGGCTGGCGACGATTGTGTTCGGATTATCCACCTATTTCCCGCTCACGGTTGCGATGCTGGTGCTGCTGGGCGCGCTCGACAACATCAGCGTGGTCATTCGCAGCACGCTGATCCTCACCCGCACGCCCGACGAGATGCGCGGGCGCACCTCTGCCGTCAACAGCATCTTCATCGGCGCATCCAACGAACTGGGCAGCTTTGAATCCGGCACGACGGCGGCGCTGTTCGGCACCATCCCGGCGGTGGTGCTGGGCGGAATCGGCACCGTGATCGTGGTGCTGAGCGTCGCCCGCATCTGGCCCAGATGCGCAACCTCGAAGACTCTCGACGTGCCGGAAGAACTGAAAGTCGCCTGAACGACGCTTGCGGCTGCTCCAGCGCGACATAAATTCAAAGACACACATCTTTTGGAAGGAGTGGTTCGCTATGAATGCTCCTACTCGCATCCGGCAGCGGCGCTGGTTCGCTGTCACGAGTCTGATCGGGTTTCTCCTCATTGGCGTGCTGGCGATCAACGCGCAGGGCACGCCTACAGCGATAACGGTTGGCGAAAATCAAACCGGGCTATTGAGCGACGCTTCCAGCGTGGTGCAGTATACGCTGGCGCTGGGCGCGCCGCAGAGCGTCAAGATCGAGGTGCTGGCGATCACGCCTAATCTGCAGCTTGGGTTCGACGTGCTTGATCCGGGCGGCGTGGCGATTTTCGCTACGCCGGGATTGCAGTCGGCGGTGCAGGGCGCGCCCAATATCGCCAGCGCGGGCAGCTACACCATTGAGGTGCGCGGGAGCACCGCCGGGCAGTTCTTGATCAGCGTGCAGGCGGGCGCGCCGCTGGCGCCGCCGCAGCCGCTCACGCCGGATCAGCCAACCAGAGGCACGGTCAGCGCCCAGCTCACGCGGCAAGCCTATTCGTTCAGCGGTTCGCCCGGCGTGGTGATGCTGTTGATGATCGCCAGCCAGTCGGATACGTCGGGTCCGGTGGTGACGCTGCGGGACGCCGACACGGGCGAAACCCTGAGCCTGAACAGCGCCGGGCTGGTCGGGATCAACTACCGCATTCCCAGCGTCGCGCGCAATTATCTGCTGGAACTCACCGACAGCGGGGCGGGCACATCGGAAAACTTCACCGTCTGTCTGACCGCCGAAGGCAGCGGCGCGTGCGGCGGCGTGGTGCAGGTTTCGCCGCTGGCGACCCCGACCGTGATCGTCGCGCTGCCCACGCCGACTCTGACGCCGATCATTATCGGATCGCCTGCGCCCGCGACCCTTGACCCGAACGGATCCTGTCAGGTCACGCCGTCGGTTGCGCAGAACGTCAACGTGCGCAGCGGTCCCGGCACCAATTACAGCATCGTCGGCACGCTGATGATGGGGCAGACCGGCTTGGTGATCGGCAGGCTGCCGGACAACAGTTGGTTCCAAGTGAACGTCAACGGCGTGCTGGGCTGGATTTCGGCGACGGTGGTGCTGGTGGGCGGGAACTGCGCCGGAGTCTCGGTGGTGATCCTGCCGACGGCGACGCCTAGCCCGACCTTCGACTTTTCGTCCGGCATGACCGCGACCGCGCAGGCGCAGATCAACTTGGCAGCGACACAGACCCGCAGCGTCGAGCTTGGTGCCACCGGGACTCGCAGCGTCGAACTGACGGCGACGGCTCAGGCGGGCGGCGGTGGCGGCACGCAAATTTTCCACCCGCCGATCATCCGGGTCACGCTGATCGCGCCGATCATTATTGTGCCGGTCAATCCCAAGCTGGATTACACCGCCAGCGCGAATTACGGCGAGGCGAACCTGAGCGCGGGCTTCTCGCCCGATCCCTACAGCGTGGGCATGACCACCGGCGGCAACGTGGACGTGTCCTATCTGGGGAGCAGTTGCTCCGGCTTTGCGACCTCGCACCCGGATTTGCGGATCAACTTTGGCGGGGGCGGCGCATCGCTGCTGCGCATCTACTTCGTCGGCTCCAACGGCGACGCGGCGATGGTGGTCAACGATCCCTACGGCAATTTCTACTGCGTCGATGACAGCTTCGGGACGGTCAACCCGACCATCGACTTCAACAACCCGGCGGGCGGCAGCTACGACGTATGGGTCGCCAGCTACGCCGCCAACACCACCATCAGCGGGACGCTGTACATCACCGAGAACAGCGGCAATCACCCGTAACTGAGGCACGTGGGGGCGACCTGACGGGTCGCCCCTTTTTATTTCCCTTCCAGAAATTTCGCAGCCAATTTATAGGTGAACGCGACCCGCTTGTCCGACAAATCCCAGCGGGCAAGCTCATCGCGCACGAGATCGGCGTGCTTGCGGCTGATGTCACGCAGGGCGTTGCCAACCGACTTGCGCAGATACTCGCTTGCGTCGGCGCGGTGCTGGCTCAGCAGGGCGACGGCGTCGCCGGGGTGAGCCTTGAAGTAGGGGCGCGCCGTCCAGATGCGCAGCCCTTCGGTGACGGCGCGGCGCAGATTGGGCGAGTTGTCGCTCAGCCAGCCGATGATGGTGGGCAGCGCGTTCTGGTAGCCGATTTGGGCGCAGTAACGGTCGAACGCCTGCGCCAGAATCTCCTGCACCCGCCAATCGGGGTCGCGGCTGACCACGCTGCGCAGGAACAGCAGCGGCAGCTCGGACTGCGCCGCCAGATCGCCGTAGAGGTAGGTTGCCAGACAGCGCGCCTGATACAGGGTCGAGGGATAGAGCGCGTCGGCGATGCGCTGGCGCTGGTCTGGCGGCTGGCTGGCGGCGAGTTCGTCCGCCGCGCGGCGAATGTCGATGAAACCGTCGTGCGTCTGCTCGACGCGGCGGATCAACTGCGCGATTGGGTCGTCCATGCTGCGCCTCGAAGATGCGTATGCGCGTAGGGGCGGGTCTCAGACCCCGCCCCTACTCTTCTCAATCCGCCCGCTGCCGCTCACGGTGACGTGCCGTTGTCCAGCGGGATCAGCAGCGGCGCGGTGGTGGTGGACTGCGCGGCAGGGACGTAAGGCGCGCCGCACTCGCTCATGAACTCCTGAAACGCCGCCAGTCGATCCCCATCCGGCTGATCCTGCTGCTGCTCCAGCGTATAGCCCTGCCGCAGCAGCGGCGTGGCTTTGTTGCAGTCGCTGAGGTTGGCATAAGCGCGCCCGGCGTGCAGATAATCCAGCGGGCTGGTGGTTCCGGCGTCGATGATGCGCTGGTAGAGGTCGGCAGCGCCCTGCTGATCGCCGCTGATGGTCTTGATAGTCGCCAGATAGCTGAGGCAGGAGGCGTTTTTGCTGTCCACTTGAATACAGCGGTTCAGGTAATCTTCCGCCTGCTGGGTGTCGTTGTTGACCTGATAGTGGATGTAGCCGAGCGCGTAAAGCGCGTCGAGATTGTTCGGGTTGTTTTCGACCACCTGCTCAAGCTCGTCCAGACCTACGGCGGAATTATCCAGATTCCAGTTCGCCCACGCCATGTTGATCAACGCCTGCGGCATGTTGGGCGCGAGGTCGTGCGCGGTCTGGAAGGCGTCCAGCGCGCCGGTATAGTCGAAGTTCGCCTGCACGGTCCAGACGCCCTGCATGTAGTTGGCTTCAAAGCTGTTCGGGTCGATCTGAAGCGCCTGATTGATCTTTTCTTCGGCGGTCGCGGGCTGCCCGGCGTTCAGGTAGGCTTCCGCCATGAACGCCAGCGCATCGACATCCTTCGGGTCAATCGCCAGGGCTTGCAGTGCGCTGGCAACCGCTTCGGGATAGCGCTGGTTGCGCGCCAGCGCCAGCGCGCGGATCGCCCAACCGTCGGCGACGAACGGGTTGGCGGTGATGGTGTCTTCGGCGGCGCTGAGCGCGGCGGCGTTGTCCCCGTCGATCAGCAAGCCGTAGGTGTAGCGATAGTGAATCTGCACGTTGTTGGGCGCGCCGTCGGCGGCGGCTTTGTACTCGGCGACCGCCTGCTCAATCGCGCCTTGCGACCACGCATTATCGCCCCGAATGATGTGATCGGCGGGGTCGGTGGTGGGCAGCGCGGTCGGGGCGGTCATGGTGGCAATCCCGCCGCGCGCGTTATCGACCGTGTCGGCGACGAACTGGCGGATGGGCGGACCCAACTGGTCACGCTGCTGGTAGATCAGCCAGCCCGCGATCACGATGATCGGCGTCAAAATCCACAGCCACAGCCAGCGGATTGAAAACAGGTGGCGGCGGCGATGCCCGACCTGATAGCGTTTGGGGGTGCGCAGATACATGGCTAGCCCCCTATCGGCGTCGGCGGGATGGCGGTGGGTGGGATGGCGGTGGGCAGCGCGCGCCCGCCGAATCCGGTGCAGTTCTCGGTGATCAACTGCAAGCCGTGAACCGTGTTTTGCAGCACCGGGTTATTGGGGTCGTCGGAGGTCAGGCGGACGCGGTTCACCGAGTCGGTGAGGATGTCCCACGCCTGCTGGCAGTCGTCGAGGTAATAGTACGCCAGCCCGCGCAGATAGAAGCACTCGATGTCCTGCTCGGCTTCGGGGCGGTCGGCTTCCAGCGAGACGCATTGATTAAACGACTCAATCGCGCCTTCGTAATTGCGCTGCGAATACTCGGAGCGACCGAGCGCGCGGTAAGCGTCGGCGTAGTTGGGATTGATGGCGAGCGCGTCCTCGCAGTAGCCCTGCGCCTGACGGTGGTCGCCGATTTCGTTGTAGGTGTCGCAGAGCCGCTGAAAGGCTTTGGCGTTCTGCGGCTGCATGGCGAGGACTTGCTCGTAGGTGGCAATCGCCAGTTCGTAATCGTCGGTTGCGTTGTTGGGGTTTTGCTGTCCCATGGTGCGGTACATCAGCGCCAGCTCGAAATAGGGCGAGGCGAGGTTCGGGTTCAAGCCCACCGCCTGCTGAAGCTGATCCAGCGCCTCGTCGTTGCGCCCCACCCAGATCAGCGCCAGCGCGTAGACCCGGTGCGCGTCGGGGTCGTTGGGGTCAAGCTGGAGCGCGGTTTCCGCCGATTGCAGCGCCACGTCGTAGCGGTCGATGTCGCGGTAGGCGCTGCTGAGCGCGGTGTAGAGCGGCGCGAAGTTCCGGTCAACCTGCAAGCCCGCCTGCCCGACCGGGACGGCGTTAGCGGAATTCCCGGACAAGTCCATCGCCCGCGCCTTGATCGCGTAGCCGCGCGGATCGTTGGGATTGGCATCAATCGCCTGCTCGCCGATCTGAGTCGCCAGCGGGTAGAGGGTTTCGTCGTCCGAGCCGAGTTCGATCAGCACGCGCCCGTAGTTGTACAGATAGTCGATATTATCCGGCTGCTGCAAGACCGCGCGCTGAAGCAGATCGCGCGCGCCGCTGAGGTCGCCCAGCGCGTATTTCTGCATCCCCTCGTTGGCAAGATCGCTGGCAAAGGGGGTGGGTGGGGGCGCTTGACCGATTGCATCCAGCGCCATCAACTGCAAGGTGCTGAAGTTGTTATCCACGAAGAACAGGAAGCCGACGATAATCACGACATACAGGAAGAGCCAGCGCCAGATTCCGCGCCGCCGTCGGCGGTCGCTGAAAAAGGGCTGAGAATAGTCGCGCTTGATTTGCATACCAATAAAGCCTCAAACTCCACGTTCGAGACGGGCGCTGCGGACGCCCGTGAGCGGCTATTATAGGGAAAGACCGCCGATTGATCCAATCTGAGGGGAAAACTAGCTGGTTCGCCGCCACACGATCACACCGTCGGCGCGGGGTTCGGGCGACCACACGCCGCGCGAGCGATCCGGTGTGGCGCGGTCGGGCAGCGCCAGTTCGACAAACGGGGTTTGCTCGCTGAAGCCAAGCCGCCGGGCGGTCGCCGCCGAGCCGAGGTTGAAGTCGTCGCAGTCCCACACCGGCAGCAGCCCGCGTTCCAGACACGCTTCGATGAAGCGCGCGCCCACCAGCATCGCCAGCCCGCGTTTGCGATAGGGCGGCTCGGTCGCCACGTTGATCAGCGCGTGCCGCTGGCTGACCGTGATCGCGGTGATGGTGCTGGCAATCGAATCGCCGATCAACAGCGCGAAGCCGAAGCCGTGCGCCTCGTAAGCGTCGTAGCTGCCCCAGTCGTACTTCACGAACGGCACTGGGTAGATTTCGCGGTCGAGCCGCTCCGCCATCGCGCGATCCACCGGGGCGATGCGCCCGTCGGCGGGCAGGCGCGCGCGCCAGTCGAGCAGCGGCGCGCCCAGTTCCCACTGGAAATTCAGCCGCCCGATGACTTCCAGCGGCGACTCCGCCAGCAGCGCGGCTTTCCAGCCGTCGTTCAGCGGCACGTAGCCGTAGAACGAGGCGAACACGTCGGCTTCTTCGGGCGCATCACGCATGAACTGCCGCAGCGCCGGATCGACCGCGCCCGCCGGGTAATATTCGTAGCTGCGGCAGATCAGGGCGGTGGTGGGCGCGTCGGGGTCATTCACGAAGATGCGCGCCTGCTGCACGCCCTCGAATACCGAGTTGTAGCAGGGCTGATCGAAGGGTGCGTCGGCGTAGACGGACCGGGCGCGGCTGAACAGCGGCGGCGGGAGTTCAAAGACCGCGTTCAAGGTCAGGTTTCGCGGAGATAGGTGATCATCTGCGCGCGGGCGTGATCGGTCATCTCGGTTTCGACGCAGGTCAGCGTTTTCGGCGTGACGTTCGCCCACAGCTCATCGCGCATCCGTTCCGGCGAATTGAGGATGGCGCGCAGGTCATCGGGCGTCTTGCTCAAGCGCTCCCCGTAGATTTCCAGCGTCTCGCTCTCGCCGCCGGGGCTGAGCTGGCGGTCGATCAGGTCGTCCCACTCGCGCAGCACGTGATCGCTGAGGAAGGGCAGCCAGTCGCGCGGCTGCGCGCTGCCAAGCGTGGCGCTCATGCCCGGATCGAACAGGGCGAGGTCGCGCTCGTCCATGTAGATCAGCAGGATGTGCAGCATCAAAAAGCGCTGCTGGCGCGGCGCCCAGTTGCGGTCGGCGAACTCCGGTCCGGTCATTTGCAGCGACCAGATTTCATCCATCGAGAGGTGGGTTACGTAGCCCGCCAGAAACGCGCGGTGATCCGGGTCGCGCACCGACGCCAGCGCCGGGTACTGCGCCAGCATCACCCGCCACGCATGATCTTCCATCGGGCGGTCGAAGGCGTAAAAGTGGCTGTCCTCGCGCTTCAGCCCGGCGAGCGCGTGCGCGTCGGCTGCCACGCTGCCCAGCAGATAGGCGGCGCGATGCCCGTTCAGCAGCGCGCGTTGATCGGCAGGCACCGCCGGATCGGTCAGCAGGCGCTGCGCGTAGAGCAAATGGGTGAAAGGGGTCGGCATTAGGGACTCGGTTGCAAACAGCTAGGCAGTTCGTCGATCTGCTGGGTCCAGTCCTGCCCGTAGAACAGCAGATAGTCTTGCAGGTGCGCCGACCAGTAATTCGCGTCGTGCCCGCCGACCGGACTGATCACGTAGGTGTGGGCGATTCCGCGCGAACTCAGGCGGCTGGAGAACAGTTCGAGGTTGGTGCCCACCGGATCGTCCGCGCCGTTGTCGAGGTACATCCGCAGATTGGCGTTGGCGAGGAAGGGCGCGTTCAGCGCCAGATCGAGCGGGTTGAAGGCGGCGGGCGCGTTGCCCGTGTCGAAGGCGGCGCTGTGCCCGCCCACGATCCCGAACACGTCCGGGTGAAGTCAGCGCGATCTCGTATGCCCAGAAGCCGCCGCGCGAAATCCCGCCGATGGCGCGATGATCGCGGTCGTTCCACGTGCAGAAATCGCGCTCGACGGCGGGCATCAGTTCGTTCAGCACCACCGTCTCGTAAGATGGCTGGGGCGGGAAGGTGTTTTCGGTGCCGATCTGCCCCATGTAGGGCATCACGACGATCATGGGAGCTAAAGCTCCTAAGCGAATCCCCTGATCGAGCGCCTGCTGAATGCCCAGCTTGCCCCACTGCTGCTCGTTCTCCTGCAAGCCGTGCAGCAGGATCACGTAGGGATAGCGCTTTTGAGTCTCCTGATAGCAGGGGGGAATGTAGACCCGGTATTTCAGGTTTTCGCGCGCGGTGGGGCTGCGGAAATCGTCAAAGTTGATGATCTGCCCGCCGTCCTGCAAGCAGGGGAGCGGGGTGGGCGTGGCGGTATCCTGCGGCGTCGGCGATGGGCGCGGCGTGCTGGTCGGCGGCAGGGTGGGCGTGGCGACCGGGGTATCGGTCGCCTGCGGCGTCACGATGATCACCTGCGCCGTCGGCGCGATCACCGGAGCCAATGGGTCGCAGGCGCAGATCAGCAGGAAAGTCAGCAGGATGAGGAGTTGCTTGGTCATAAA
The DNA here is from genome assembly GCA_963814185.1 of uncultured Chloroflexia bacterium. GTDB lineage: Bacteria > Chloroflexota > Anaerolineae > Aggregatilineales > Phototrophicaceae > Flexifilum. The sequence goes on from CAWFCF010000012.1 coordinate 861,007, forward strand.
CCGCAATTATAGCCCCGCGCGCGCGTTTGCGACATGGAAATCTGAGTTAAAAGTGGAAAGTTAAAAGTAAGGGCAGGTTGTGCCGCTATGATGTTTACGCGGAGGGTTCCGGCGGGACGGGCTGCGGCGCGGCGGGCGGCTTGAGCGGCTGGCGGGTGGTCAGCATACTGCGGAACACCTTCATCATCACCGGGGGCGCGAACAGGCTGGTCGGCGGCTTGAGCAGGTGCATCACGTCGAGGAACGCCCGCCCGATCTCCGGGTCGGTGCCGACCATCGAGAGCAGGTGATCCATGTAGAACTTGAGCGCCCGCGTGCTGAAACTGACGCTTTCACCGGTGCGCAGGTTGCGGGCGTCCTCGCTGGTCGCCAACTGCCACGGCGCGGCGATCAGGTTGGCGACCAATTTCTGGAAATGCAGCGAGAAGCCGTCGCCGTAGCCCCGCTGGAGTTCCTGATCGAGCAGCAGCGCCTCCATCGCGCCGACGGTCATGCCCTGCCCGAACACCGGGTTGAAGGCGCAAACCGCGTCGCCGACCACGATAAAGGACTCCGGCATCCGCATCAGCGTGCCGTAGCGCCGCATCTGATTGGCGGTGCGCTGGTAGCGGTAGATCGGTGTGAGCGGCTGCGCGTCCTTGATCGCGTCGTAGATGTTGGGCGCGGGCAGATTGCGCGCGAATTCCAGATAGGCGTCGTTGTCGGCGGGCAGATCGGCGTTCACGGCAGCCAGCAGCACCATCCATTGATCGTGTTCAATCGGGTAGATCAAGCCGCTGCGGGAGACGTTGCCGCTGCGCGACTGCACCAAGATCGACTTCCACGGCAGATCGAGGGGTTCCGGTCGCTGATACCAGCGGGTCGCGTAGCCGACGTGCGAGATCGATCACCAGTTCTTCGGGCGCGGGATAGCCGAGCGCGGTCAGCCATTCGGGAGCATGGGATTCGCGCCCGCTGGCATCCACCACCAGATCGGCGTCGAGGGTTTCCTCGCCCACGCTGGCGCGTTCCGCTCCGGTCGCCTCCATGCGCACGCCCGTGACGCGGGTCTTGCTCTCGTCGGTGGTCAGCCCGGTGACGGTGCGCGCCTCCACGAAGCGGATGCGCTTGTTTTGCAGCAGACGCTGGCGCATGTGCCATTCCAGCAGCAGGCGGCTGGCAGCCATAGTTTCGTAGCCGAAGTGAAAGGGCAGACTCCACTTGCCGGTGACGCCGAAGTTGTAGGCATCCTCAGTCCAGCGGATCATGGACACGCCTTCGGCGTCGAGTTCGCGGCACAAGCCGGGGAACAACTGGTCGAGAATCTGCTGACCGCGCACCAGCAGCACGTGAACCTGCCGCCCCTGCGGAACGCCGCGCCGCGCTTCCGGGTTGTCTGGGTAGCGATCCCGGTCGATCACGGTGACGGTATCGAAATGGTCGGAAAGCACGCGCGCCATCCACAAGCCGGTGATGCTCCCACCGATCACGATGGCATGATTACCCACGCTCATAGCAGTCCTGTCTCTCTGGCAACGGTTCTCATTATATGCGGATACACGGGGAATTTTCGTAGGGGCACGCCTATCTTCGATAGGACACCTGCCCCTACAAGGCGACCCGCTACCCGACCGTCTCCGGCGTAGCGACAGGCGGCGCGGGCTGCTCGCCGCTCACCTGCGGCAGGCTGGCGCAGTCTCCGGTCGCGGCGACCACGTCCGAGCGCACGAAGGTGCCGTCGTCCAACTGATACCAGAGGTAGCCGTCTGTACCAATCGTCTGGGCGGTCGCGGGTGCGCTCTGACCATACGTCATGATCCCGGTTCGGCTGAAGTTGGTGCCCGGTCCGGTGCGGCGGTTGACCGCGCCGTAGCTGGTGATGGTGCAGGTGACGGACATCGGCGGTTCGCTGGCGGTGGGCATCACCGGAACCGCCGTCCCCTCAACTGGCGCTTCTTCGGTGACAGTCGGCAGCGGCGGCTCAGCCGTTACCACAATAGGCGCTTCCTCGGTAGGCAGCGGCGGCTCAGCCGTCACCACGATGGGCAGTTCCTCGGTGGCAGCGGGCGGCTGCACGGTGGGCGCGGGCGTATTGGTTGGGATCAGGGTTGCGGTCGCGGTTTCAGTGGGTGTAGGCGTTGCAGCCGACAGCGGCAGCGGCGCGACCACCACCTGCCCGTTCACGCTCACGGGCGGATCGGCGTCCGGCACCGAGCCGAACTCGTATGCGCCGACCGTCCCGGTGTCGTAGTGAAGCATCGGGAAGACCACATCGTCCGCCTGCGCCTGATCCACCTCCACGATGAGGTGCTGATTCGATCCGGTGTGCAGCAGCGCCGTGCCGATCACCGGACCGGGCTGCCCATTGTTATTGGCGTGGATGGCGAGCCAGCCGGGGGCGTCGATCAGCGCCTCGTCCACGACGAAGCGGATAGTGCCGGTCGATTCGCCGGGGAGCGGGTCTTGCGCCTTCAGCACCAGCGAGGGCGCGGCGTTGATCGGGAAGGTGAGCACCTGCCCATCGACCATCACCGGGCTATCCGCGCCCGGCACCGTGCCGAACTCGTATTCGCCCGGCGTCCCGGTATCCACGTGCAGCATGGGCCACAGCACCGGAGTCAGCTTGCTGGTGTCCAGACCGTCCACGCGGATGTTGGTGCTTAAGCCTGCGGGCACGGCGGCGTATCCGGCGACCGGACCCGGCTGCCCGCTGCCGTTATCCACATGGATCACCAGCCAGCCCGATACTTCCGCCAGCACCAACTCGACCTGAAGCGAACTGTTGGGCGCGCCCTGACCGTCGCCCTTGACCACGATCTGGTTGGCGACCCGCACGTGCGGAACCGTCCAGAAGGGCGCGGTGGCGACCACGCCGCGCACCACCACCGGCGGATCGGCATCCGGCACCGTGCCGAACTCGTAGACGCCCGCCGTCCCGGTATCGACGTGCAGCATGGGCCACAGCACTTCGGTACGCCCGTCCTGTGGGAGATCGACGCCGACTTTGTTGGTCGTCCCGGCGAGCACCCGCTCCTCGCCGATCACCGGCCCGGGCTGCCCATTGTTGTCGCTGTGAATCACCAGCCAGCCGTCCTGCGGCATGGTCACCGAATCGGCGACGAATTGATCATTCTGGATGAACTGGTCATGGGCGCGCAGGATGTTCACCGTGAATCCCGGCGCCAGAATCCGACCGTTGACCACGACTGGGTTATCCAGCCCGCTTTGCCCGTCGAATTCGTAGACGCCCACCTGTCCGTCGTCCACGTGGAGCATGGCGTACAGCGTCGGCGTGGCAAGGCTGGCATCCATAAGGGTCACGTCCAGATTATAAGTCCAGCCCGGAGCGACGGCGGCATACCCGACCACCCGCCCCGGCTGTCCGTTGCCGTTATCGGCGTGAATCACCAGCCAGCCGTTGCTCTGACTGTACACGCTGTTAATCATCAGGGTGCCGTTAAGGGAGACTTGATCATCGACGCTTACGCTAGGGGTTTGTCCTTGAGCGAAAAGCGGAGCGGCAAGCAGGAGACTGGCGCACAACCATAAGAATACGAATCGTCGCTGCATTCTTCCCAAACCCCTTCTTTTGTGACGCGAACGCTGCATGTATCTTACACTGTTCCAGCCGATTGAGCGGCGATGTCTTGTTACTCTACGTCGTCCGGTCGGCGGTCAGATGTATGCCCGCTCAACAACAAGGGCGGGTATGCCAGCCAGCATACCCGCCCTCGCTCGGTGCGTTCAGAAAATCCGACGACTTACGGCTGCGCGACGTACCACTTGTCGCCCACGCCCTGACCCAGCGTATCGCCGGGGGCGGTATCCTGAGCATAGCTGTACAGCGGCATTCCGTTGTAGGTCACCTGAAGCGAGCCATCGTCGCGGGTGATGGCGCTCAGTTCGCCCGAAGCCCCCGGACCGACAGTCACCTTCAGTTGCCCGTGTGGGTCAAGCGTCAGCGGGGGCCAGTTCTTGGCGCAGTCGCCCGTGCAGGCGCTGGTGCCGCTGCCCGCCGTATCGTTGGCGAAGGTATAGAGCGTCCTGCCGCCGATGGCGTTGACCAGAATATCACCCAGCGTGTCGTTGTGGCTGATCACGACGATATCCGGCACAACTGTATACCACTTACCGCCCACGCCCTGCCCCATCGTATCGCCGACGGCGGCGTCTTTGGCGTAGTAGTAAAGCGGTCTGCCATTATAAGTGACCTGATAGCTGCCATCGTCGCGGGTGATGGTGCCGAGTTCACCATGCACGTTGAAACCCGCTAACACGTCGCTTTCGTCCGCGACGGTCACGGCGGGCCAATTGGTCGCACAACTTCCGGTGCAGGTGCTGATTCCGCTGCCCACGTCATCGTTGGTGAAGATGTAGACGGTCATGCCGTTGGCGCCCACCATCACGTTGGCGAGGCTGGGCGTCTTCTGGATGTAGATGGTCGCGGGCTGCGCGAGCCACCAGTTGTTGGTCACACCCTGACCCATCGTGTCGCCGGGAGCCGCATCCTTCTGATAGTAGTAGAGCGGCATTCCGTTATACGTGACCTGAGTCCCGGCGTCAGTGGTGATGGTTCCGAAGGTGCCGGGGATGCTCTCGTCAGCGGTCATGGCGCTGGCATCGTCAACCAGCAGCGGGGCCAGAATTCGAGGCAGCGCCCGGTGCAGTTGGACTGGTTGATGTCGTCCACCGTGAAGATGTAGAGCGACATTCCATTGGGACCGACCATGTAGGAACCGAGCGTGTCGCTGCTGCTCAGATTGACGGTGTACTCCTCCATCATGGTCGCTTCGGGGGTGCTGCCCTGCGCTAACGCTGGAATCGCCACCAGCAGCAGGCACAGCAGGAAACCAATATTCCGTAACTTCAACATGCCATCTCCTCCATTTGTCGCCAAAATCAGAGCGGCGGGCGCATCACCCGTCTATTGTGGTGAATCGACTCCGCCGCAAGATTTGGATTTTTAGCAGTAGATGAGAAATGGGTTTTGCGCGCGCTTCACAAGCTTGCTAGACTGTGTGGCGGAGTGGAAATCATGTATTCGCCACCTGACGACATTGAGTTGATGCGGCGCATCGCCGCCCGCGACCAGCAAGCGCTCTGGGCGCTTTACCAACAGTATGGCAAAGCGGTCTACAGCCTCGCCTACCGCATTTTGAGCAACACCGTCTACGCGGAAGAAGTCACGCAGGATACCTTTCTCAAGGTCTGGAACCAGACCACCCGTTGGGATTCGGAAAAAGGCAAGCTCAAGAACTGGCTGCTGACCATCGCTCAATTCACCGCCATCGACCGCCTGCGGAAAGAGGGGCGTCAGCCGGTTGTCCACCCGGAATTCGATTGAGGATAGCGACGAGAGTCTGCTCACCTCCCGAAATAATACCCGCTGGCAGGATGGCTCGGCGCTGCGCATGATGGTGACGCAGCTTCCGGCGCAGCAGGCATCGTTGATCGAGTTGGCGTTCTTTGAGGGCATGAACTCACGGCGAGATCGCCGCCGCGCTGAACCTGCCGTTGGGGACGGTCAAGACTCGGCTGCGCGCGGGATTGCAGCGCCTGCGCGACTTGTGGCTAAAATCGGCGGATCAAACATCCACACCCTGAAAATCGAGCGTATTATCGTTATAGAACGTAGGCAGTTTTAGAGAGCATGACCGCAAAACCCAATACCAATCCGATCGATGATTGCAGCGCCCTGATCGAGCTTATGCCCGAATATGCTTTCGGGCTGACCGACGACGATCAGGCGCGCTTGATTGAAGCCAAGCTTGCTCACTGCCCTGAAGCCGCGCAGCGCCTCGACGATTTCCGCCGCTTGCAGGAGGAGATGCGCGCCTCGGTGCCGCAGTACGAGCTGCCGTCGGAGTTGGGCAGCCGCCTGATGGCGGCAGTCGCCGCCGCGCCTGCTCCGGTCGCGGCGCCGGTTCCGGCTGTCTTGCCCAAACCGCGTCGCCGGGGTCGGTGGGCGTGGGCGATTGCCGCCGCCGCCGTTTTCACGCTGGTGATCACCAACGTCTACTGGCTGCTCCGGGTCGATGATCTGACCCAAACGCAGAATTTGCTCAGCGCGCTGCTGAGCGCGCAGCCCAACGCCTTCGTGGTCACCAACACGACCGGGCTGCATTGGGTGCGGCTGGCATCGACGCAGGATCAGGGCACGGCGTCCGCCTTCATGATGTGGAACAGCCAGAGCAAGACCGGCTTGCTCTACGCGCGCAATTTCCCCGCGCTGGAGCCGGGCAAGATTTATCACCTGTGGCTGACGCGCGGCGATCAACTGGTGTTCGCCGGAGTCTTCCGCGTGGACGACCAAGGCGACGGCGCGCTGCTGTTCAGCAGCCCCGAACCGATTGACGATTTCACGTGGGCGCGGGTCACCGCCGAAACGCAGGGAAGCACCAGCGCGACTCCCACCGGCACGCCGCTCGTCACCGGGGAACTGAGCTAGACCACAGCGCCGCTGATCGATGCATGACCTTTTCCTTTGTTTGCACTCCCTAGCGAAAGCATTAAAATAGCATAAGAACGTGCCGCATGACGCCTGCAAAGGAACTCAGTATGCTGCGTGTAAATTCCCGCCTTTCCCTCCTGCTCCTGCTGATCCTGCTGTGCGTCGTCGCGCCAGTCGCTGCGGCTCCAAGTCCTGACCTGACCGCGACCATCTCGCACCTCGGCGATACCGGGATCGGCAACCGGGATTTCACCGCTGGCGGCAGCGGCACCGTCAGCGTGGCGATTCAGAACGTCGGCGATGCCGATACCACGGGCGACACCACCGTGACCATGACTCTCGCCGGGGGGCTGGTCTATGACGGCAGTCCGATCACCAGCAGCCCGAACGGATACTTCACCACCTGCGGCGGAACCACCACCGTCACCTGCACCACCAGCAGCGTGATTCCGAGCACCTTCATGGAAACCATCACCATCGGCGTCACCGCGCCCGGCACTACCGGGACTGGATTCGTCAATCAGGCGCAGGTGAGTACCGTCAGCGATGTCGATAACACCAACGACACCGCCAGCGATCCGACGCCCTTTGACGTGATCGCACCGACCGTGATTGCACCTACGGTCGATCTGGCGGTTTCTAGCGTGAGCCACGTCGGGACTTCCGGCGTGAACTTCGTGGTCAACTCGACCACCGGCACGGTGGCAGTGACCATGACCAATCTGGGCAGCGCCGCCTCGTCGGGAACTATCACCCTGGTGATCTTTTTGGGCGGCGGCTTGACCTTCAACAGCTTCGTGACCAGCGCATGGTTCGCTCCGGCGGACTGTCTCGGCGTTGGCACCAGCACCGTCACCTGCACCTCCACCATCTCGGTAGTGCCTGCCGCCGCCGATACCCTGACCATCACCGTGAAAGCGCCCGGCTCTCCGGCGGGTGGACCGGATTCACCAACTCGGCGACCATTTCGGTGGCGGGCGACAGCGCCGTTGGCAACAATTCCAACAGCGACCTTTACAGCTTCCAAATCGTGCTGGCGGGAACCAACACGCCGACCTTTACGCCCTCTCCCGTCTTGACGGCGACCCTGACTCCGTTCCCGACCTTCCCGATCCCGACCTTCACGGGTGTGCCGACCCTCGCGGTGCCGACCGCCATCCCGACGCCTACGCTGATCCCGGCGCTGGCGACCAGCACGCCGCTGCCGCGTCCCGCCAACGCGGGGCAGGCGGTTGGACCCGTTCCGCATCCCGCCGTGACCGTGGTGGTGGATCGGGATGGCGTGAACGTGCGGCTCTACCCGGCGATTGGCGCTCAGGTGATCGCCACCGTCAACGCCGGATTCAGCACCAACATCCTCGCCCGCAGCGGCGATGGCGAATGGGTGCAGGTGAAGATCGCCGGGCAGTTAGGCTGGATCGGCACGGCGGTGCTGGCGATTGTCTCCGGCGACCTGAACAGCGCCCCGGTCGGCGACCCGCGCACCATCCCCTACGGCGGCTGGGAGAATCCGCGCGCCGGACTCACCAGCGTGACCAGCGCGCTCACGGGTAAGCTGCAAACCAGCGGCTTGCGCGTGCGCAGCGGGCCCGGTCTGGGCTACGTGGTGCTGGCGAACGCGCCTCGCTATACCATCTTCTCGCTGCTGGGGCGCACCGACGATAATCTGTGGCTGCAAGTGAATTTCGAGGGCACGCTCGGCTGGGTGGCGACCGAATTCGTCGATCTTCAGCAGGGACTCGGCACGCTCGATCAACTGCCGATTGACGGCATCGTCGCCGACGCGCTGCCCGTGTCCAGTTCCGGCGCGGACAGCCTGACCGATACGCTCAAGCTGATGCTCTCGCGCATCGAGCTGGCGCAGCCGTCGCTGGACGCCATTCGAAGTATCTGGACGAACATCGCGCTGGGTGGGCGCGCCCAATGCGGCAGCTACCCGGCTCGCCCAACCGACCTGAACATCCCCAACCCGGTGCTGGCGGCGTTCTATGGGACACTGTTCCCGCTGGATACCGACTTCAACACGGCGATGGCGAGCCTGCGGCAGGCGATTGACCTGTTCATCAACGTTTGCAGCCAGCCGCAGCCCGCCGAAGGCTACGTCGGTCAGCCGGTGGTGCAGACCGCGCTCGATGCCATCAACCAGACCGACGCGCTGTTCGCCAGCCTGCGCTCGCGGCTGGCGGCGCTGCTGCCGCCGGAAGGTCCGGTGGGCGATAACCAATGCCTGTTCAGCTTCCAGGGGCGCAGTGAAGTGCTGCCGCGCCTGAACATCAACGAGCCGCAGGTCGCGCACCTGACCAAGCAGGACTTCGTGCTCGGCTTCTGCTTCGACGCGGGCGCAGGGCAGTCGCTCAGCATTCAGGCGCTCAGGATCAACGGCAACGCCGAGCCGCGCCTGACCGTCAGCGCTTTCGACAACGCGACCAATTTCATCGGCACCGCCGAAATGAGCAACAGCAGCACCGACGTGAGCATCCAGCCGATCCTGATCACCCAGACCGGGCGCTACCTGCTGATCATGGCTGACCTCGACGGCGCGCCTGACGGTGCGCCCCTGCAAAGCGACATCGCGCTGATGCTCACCGACATCACGGGCGGCGCGCCCGCGCCTCGCCTCGCCATCGACCCGGCGACCGGAGACGTGATCATTCTGCCCGGCGGCGTCGCTCCGGCGCCTCCCGGCGGCTCGCTGATCGTCACGCCCGGCTTCACGCCCGGCGTCTCGACCGCCATTCCGACCATCGATCTAGGCAGAAATCACTAAGCAAAGAGGCGGGCTTTATGCCCGCCTCTCCTCGAATCGAAGTGCGGTTCAGCTAAGGATTCCGTTCGTAAACCCCGACCTTCAGGTGTTGAGACGCGAGTCTTGACGACGTTTCGGCTGGCGGATCGTCGGCGCGTGACCATTCCACATCCCGCATCGGCGCCTCGCGCAGCTCGATTTTCAGCGGTTGATAGCGCGATAGGATGCGCTGCGCCCACTCCAACCACTCGGTATGAGTGGTGAGGCTGACAATGGTGCCGCTTTTCCCCATATTCGCCGCGTAAGCGCGCGGGTCTTCCTCGCCCCCGTTGAGGTCGAGCAGTTCGGCGGCGATCCCGCCCATGAGCGCCCCGGCTGCCGCGCCGATCCCGGCGGCCAGAGCGACCGCCAGCAGTCCCGCGCTGATCACCGGACCCACTCCCGGCACCAGCGCCAAGCCGATCCCCACCAGCGTGCCGATCAGCGCGCCGAATCCCGCGCCTTCGCCGGTCGTCACCCGCTGATTCATGGGGCTGGTGTTGTTCACCAACAGGCTGATGTCGTCGCCGGAGAATCCGGCATCCAGCAGCGCTTCGACCGCTTGCTGCCCGGTCGAAGCATCCCGATAAATGGCAGCGATAGTTTTGAACATGGTGAGCGTCCTAACAACCGCTAAAGTCTTTCAGTCTGTATTATAACAGATTTTATTCTAAAAGCCATGAAGACATCAGTGAGAGCCGCGCTAAAATAACAAAAGACATAACGGAAAGGCTCGTATGGCAAAGAAGATTTACTCTCACGACCTCGGCATCAAGCAAGGGCATCGGTCCCAAGACCGCCGAGATTTTCCTGCGTGACCTGCCGGAGTTGAGCGACTGACGCCCGCGTTCGTGGTATAGTAGCCGCCTCGACAGCAGCGTGAGTACCTTCGCATGTGCGGAATCTGCGGCGTTTATGACCTCACCGGGCGCGGGCGCAGCGGACTCGCGGCGGTGCGGGCGATGTGCGCGGCGATCCAGCATCGCGGTCCCGACGGCGACGGCTTCTACGCGCCCAGCGCGCAGCCCAATCTGGCGATGGGGATGCGCCGCCTGAGCATCATCGACGTGGCGGGCAGCGATCAGCCGCTCTACAATGAGGACGGCTCGATTGCGCTGGTATTCAACGGCGAAATCTATAACTACAAGGAACTGCGCCGCGCGCTCATGCAGCAGGATCACACCTTTCGCACGCAGGGCGACGGCGAAACCATCCTCCACCTGTACGAGCAGTACGGGCTGGACCTGTTCACCCACCTGCGCGGGATGTATGCCTTCGCGCTGTGGGACTCGAAGCGCGAGCGGCTGGTGCTGGCGGTCGATCACATCGGCATGAAGCCGCTCTACCTGAGCGAGTGCGACGGCGTGCTGCGCTTCGCCAGCGAGGTCAAAGCCCTGCTGACCGATCCCGACCTGCCGCGCGAACTCAACCTCGAAACCCTCGACACCTACCTGAGCTTCGGCTACATGATCGGCGCCGAAACCCTGTTCAGCGGGATCAGCCGCCTGCCGCCCGGTCACGCGCTGATCGCCGAGAACGGCGCGACTCGGCTGCACGAATACTGGACCTTTGGCAGCGACCGCATCGGCGGCATCGGCACCCGCGATTACGTCACCGAGGACAGCATCGTCGAGGACGCGCGCCGCCTGCTCGCGGAATCGGTCAGCCTGCATCTGCGCAGCGACGTGCCGCTCGGCTTGTTCCTCTCCGGCGGCGTGGATTCGGCGGCGGTGCTGGCGCTGATGTCGCAGGAAGCCGAAGGCAGGGTCAAGACCTTCACTGTCGGCTACGACATGCCCAGCCGGGACAACGAGCTGGCGCAGGCGCGGCGCATTGCCGAGCATTTCCACACCGAGCATCACGAGCGCGTGATCGACGCCGCCGAGTGGTGGAGCGGCTTCGAGCGCGCCATCTATGCCCACGACGAGCCGATTGCCAACCCGTCCGCCGTCTCGCTGCTGCTGCTGGCGGAGGACACGGCGCGCGAGGTCAAGGTGGTGCTGACTGGGCTGGGCGGCGACGAGTTGTTCGGCGGCTACCCGACCCATCACGCCGCCGCGTGGGTGATCCGGGCGCATCGGCGCTGGGGCGGGGCGCTGGCGCCGCTGGCGGGTGCCTTCCGCGCGCTGGAGCCGCGCTACCCCGCCATGAAGCGCTACCGCCTGATCGGGGCGCTGCCGACCTATCTGCCCCGCTTCTATCACGCCCTGCTCCCGCGCGACGAGGCGCTGCGCCGGGTCTCGTCCTTCGACGGGCTGGTGTTCACCGACGCGCTGCGCGATCAGCTTTACGGCGACGCGCTCAAGGCGGCGTGGATCGGCGCGCGGCACAAGGAGCGCACCTACGCGGAGATCGTGGGGCGCTCGCTGCGCGGCAGCCCGGAGGACACCGCGCAGGCATTGGTGATCAACACGTGGCTGACCGGGAACGCGCTGCTCCACTGCGACAAGGTGACCATGGCGTATTCGTTGGAGGCGCGCATCCCGTTCTTCGACCCGGCGCTGCTGGATTTCGCCGCCGCCGTGCCGCCGGAAATCCGCATGAAGCGCAATAAGTACGTGCTGCGCGAAGCCCTGCGCCCGCTGCTGCCGGAGTTTGCGCTCGAACGCCCGAAAAAGCCGTTCGAGACGCCGATCCTCGGCTGGTTCGCGCACGACCTGCGTGACCGGATCGCCGACGTGCTGCTCGACCCCAACGCCCAAATCCGCAGCCTGTTCCACCGCGAGGCGCTCGAAACCCTGCTGCGCGATCACTTCAGCGGGCGCGCGCCGCAGGTCGAAGTGGTGTTTCGCCTGCTGACGCTGGAACTATGGGCGCAGCGTTTTTTGACTCGCCAGCCTGAACCCGCAAAGGACACGCCATGACCTACGAATATCAGCAGGTAACTCAGCTTCGACAGCGCGTCGCCAAATTGGAGCGGACGGTCGCCTTTTTGCTGGCGCAGCTTCAGCTTCAATATGAGGATCACCCGGAAGTCGAAGCCCCGCCGGACATTCTCGCGCTGGTTCGGGAGGGCAAGCAGATCGAGGCGATCAAGCGTTACCGGGAGCAGACCGGCGTCGATCTGCTGACCGCCAAGCGCTTCATCGAAAGTCTGGATGCCTGACATTCCGCAAGGGCGTGTATAGTAGGAACACACTTCATCGGGGAGACGACAGCATGTCCGAATCGGTTTTCACGAAGGAATGGCTGGCAGACGGGCGGGTGGTCTGCTACCGCTTCATCAGCACCGGGAGCGAAGCCGCCCAAGTCTGGTACGCGGAAGTCAGCAGTCTGTTCGGCAACTGGGACACCCGCCAGCCGCTGCTGATGCTGGTCGACCTTTCGCAGCCGAACAACTTCTTGAGCGCCGAAGCGCTCAGCGCCGCCCGGCAGGTGTCGCACTTGCAGCCGGATGTTCCCGGCAAGACCGCGCTCTTGATCGACGGCAGCCAGCCCGCGCAGAACGTCAATGCGCTGGTCGATCACGTGCTGGCGGGAACCCGCGAGCGCAAAATCTTCGCCGACCAAGCCGAAGCGGTCGCGTGGCTGCTTGAAGGCTGATCGGCGTCACGAGAGGACAGGGACCCGATGCGGCGGTGGGTGATTCTGGCGGCGAGCCTGATCGTCAGCGGCGCCTTTTTGTGGCTGGCGCTGCGCGACGTGCCGCTGAGTCAGGTCATCGACGGCATTCGCCAAGCCGATTTCGGCTGGGTGCTGCTCAGTCTGCTGGGCGTGTTGGGATCGCTGTCGTCGCGGGCGGTGCGCTGGCGCGGGTTGCTGGATAACCGCGTCCCGCTGGTGCAGGCGTTCCACATTCTCAACGTGACCATGCTGCTCAATCAACTGCCGCTGCGGGCGGGCGAGGTCGCGCGCAGCCTGCTGGCGACTCGTTCCGGCGTCCCGGTGGTCACAGCGGCGACCAGCATCGTAGTCGAGCGGCTGCTGGACGTGGTGGCGGTGGTGCTGATGCTGGCGGTCGCGCTCAGCCGACTGCCCTCCGCGCCCGGCTTGATCGCGCAGGCGGCGAGCTTGTTCGGCGCGGCGGCGCTGATCGCCTTCCTCGTGATGATCGCCTTCGCCCGCTATCCGCAGGTCGCGGATCGGCTGCTGGTGGGGCTGGAAACCCGCATTCCGGCGCTGGGTCGGCTGAACCTGCGGCGGCGGGTCGAGGAAGTGCTGGACGGTCTGCGCCCGCTGACTCACGCCCGGCGCGCCGCGCACGCGCTGGTCTGGACGCTGATCGCGTGGTCAACCTCGCTGTTCACGTTTTACGCGCTGGAACGCGCCCTCGCCATCTCGCAGGTCGATCTGGTGCTGGGGGCGCTGCTGGGGGTAGCGCTGGCGTCGTTCAGCATCGCCATTCCGGTGAGCGTGGCGTCGATTGGTCCCTTCGAGGGCGCGGTGCGGGTCGCCGGGGACGCGGTACACATGAGCGCGGTCACGGCGACCACACTCGGCTTCCTGTTTCACGGCATCAGCGTGCTGAGCTACGCTTTCTGGGGCGTGATCGGCTTGATCGCGCTGGGCATTTCGCTCAGCGAGGTGATGGCGCAGCCCGCAGGCAAATCGGCGCGTCCGTAAGCCCCTTATCCCTTTGCCCGTACGACATAAGGGATGTACCACTGGTTTTAAACCCAAGTTGAGAGGAACGATCATGCGGCGTGATATTGCTTTTCCCAGTGAGGGCGTCCAATGTAGAGGCTGGCTCTACCTGCCTGACGATCTGCCTTCCGGTCAAACAGCGCCTGCGATTGTCATGGCGAACGCCATCAGCGCGGTCAAGGAGATCACGCTTCCCGGCTACGCCGAGCGCTTCTGCGCGGCTGGATTCGTGGTACTGGTCTTCGATTACCGCAACTACGGCGCGAGCGACGGCACGCCGCGCAATCAGATCGACCCGCATTTGCAGCAGCAGGACGTTCGAAACGCGATCACGTGGCTGCGGGCGCGGCCGGAAGTGGACGCGAATAACGTCGGGGGATGGGGCATTTCGCTCGGCGGCGTTCACATGCTCTACGCGGGCGCCTATGACCGCCGCCTGAAAGCGGTGGTTTCGGTGGCGACCGGCTTGAACGCGCTCGAAGGGATGATGGGAACCACTGGACTGCAAGGCTTTTTAGGCTACGTCAATGCCGACCACGACCGCCGCTTTCGGAGCGGAGAGATTGCCACCTACATCCCGGCGGTGTCGATGCCGGGCGAGCCGGGCTTGATGGCGTTCCCGGAAGCCTACGACTTCTACACCGAGGCGATGAAGACCTACGCGCCCGGCTACGAAAACCGGGTCACGCTCAAATCGGTCGAGTATCTGGCTGCCGACCATTCGGCTAACTCCGTCCACCTGATCGCCCCGACCGCGCTGCTGATGATTCACGGCGAAAAAGACCTGATTCCGCCGGACATGGTGCGCGCCCTGTTTGAGCGCGCCAAAGAGCCGAAGAAGCTGATGATCCTCGACTGCCAGCACACCGATCTGTACACCCGCGAGCCGTGGGTCACGCAGTCGGCGGACGCGGCGATTGCGTGGTTCAACCGCTACCTGCACCATGCGCCGGGCAAGCCGATCCACCGCAGGACGTGGAACGCTACAAGCAGATCATCCAGCGCTTCTACGGCGAAGCCAACAAGGGCAACTTCGAGGTCTACGACCAGTTGTTCGCGCCGGATTTCGTCAGCTACAGCAGCGCCGCCGGGCAAGAACTGCGCGGACCCGAAGCCTTCAAGCAGGCGAACCGGATGTATCAGGAAGCGTTCCCGGACTTCCAGACCACCATCGACCTGATGATCGCCGAAGGCAATCTGGTGACGGTTTACGGACCTGCGTCCGGCACCAATACCGGGGCTTTTCTGGGGCGACCGCCGACCGGAAAACGCGCCGAATGGACCGGGATCGCCATTTACCGCTTCAACGACGAGGGGCTGATCGACGGGCGCTGGCAGGAGTTCGACGGCGTCAAGCTGTTCACCGACTTGGGCATGATGCCGCCCGTGTTTGGCGGTTCTGGCGCGTAACCGATCACTTGAGCATGGGGCGGGGCGATTCCCGAAGGGGCGGGGACGGTATAATTTTCGTCCATCCGCATGGTCGACCTCGAAACCAACACGATTCAATTGCTGGAGGAAACGCGCGGGCTTCTCGATTGCACCTCGTGGCGGTAATATCTTCGGCGATCCAATAATCTGGAGGCAGCCATGCCTTTTGTTGACCTTGCGACCGGCGCGCGCCTGCACTATGAAGATGTCGGCAGCGGCAGCCCGGTGATCGCCCTGCACGGGCGCTTCGGCACCGCGCAAACTAACTTTCCGCAGCTTCTCGACTGGCTCAGCCCGTCCTATCGCGTGCTGGGTCCGTCGCTGCGCGGCTATGGGCAGTCCGAGCCGAAGCCCCGCGACTATCCGCTGGATTTCTATCACCGGGATGCCCGCGACCTGATCGCCTTCATGGATGCGCTGAAGGTCGAGCGGGCGCACCTGCTCGGCTTCTCCGACGGCGGCGAGACCGCGCTGGTTGCCGCCGGGCTTGCGCCGGATCGTTTCCGCTCGGTGGCGGTGTGGGGCGCGGTCGGCTATTTCGGTCCCGAAATTCGCCCGATTGTGCAGTCGAACTACCCCGCCGACTGGATGAAAGAGGAGACCAAGCAGCTTCACGGCATCGTCGATCCGAACCCGATTGTGCTGCAATGGGTGCAGGCGCTCAAGTACATGATCGACAGCGGCGGCGACGTGAGCCTGAGCCTCGCGCCCAAGATCACCGCGCCTGTGCTGCTCATGCTGGGCGATCAGGATCACCTCAACCCGGAAGCCTACGGTCAGAAGTTCATCGCCCAGACCCGCAGCGGTCGGCTGGTGATGTTCCCGACTGGGCACAGCATCCACAAAGAGGACTGGGCGGATTTTCAGCGCGTGCTCGGCGAATTCTTGGCGAGCGCGGAGTGAAGAACCATGCTCTAGAATAGAGAACGTCCTTTGTTTTTGACTCAGTACTCGGCACTATTTTTACAGGAGAGCCTATGCAAACCCAAATGGTCGAATTCGCCGCTAACGGCGGCACCGCGCCCGGCTATCTGGCGCGCCCGGAGCAGCCCGCGCCCGGTGTGGTGGTGATTCAGGAATGGTGGGGGCTGACCAGCCACATCAAGAGCGTCGCCGAGCGCTTCGCCGATGCCGGGTTCGCCGCCGTCGTGCCGGATTTGTATCGCGGGCAGGTGGCTGCCGAGCCGGACGAGGCGCGCAAGCTGGCGATGGAGCTTCAATACGAGCAGGCGCAGAAAGACGTTCAGGGCGCGGTCAACTATCTGCTGGCGCAGCCGTTCGTGCAGCCGAAAAAGGTCGGCGTGATCGGCTTCTGCATGGGCGGCAGGCTCGCCGGGCGCATGACCATGAGCATGAACAATCTCAGCGCGACCGTCGCCTTCTACGGCGTGCAGGCGCTCTCCGACGAGGATGCGGCGAAA
This sequence comes from uncultured Chloroflexia bacterium, assembly GCA_963814185.1. Classification (GTDB taxonomy): domain Bacteria; phylum Chloroflexota; class Anaerolineae; order Aggregatilineales; family Phototrophicaceae; genus Flexifilum. The sequence continues at coordinate 877,658 of CAWFCF010000012.1, forward strand.
ATCTCCGCGCCGCTGCTGGGGATTTACGGCGAGCTGGATCAGGGCTTCCCGCCCGACGTGATCCGCGAGAACGACCGCAAGCTCAGCGCGGCGGGCAAGCCGCACGAACTGGTAGTGTATCCCGGCGCGCCCCACGCCTTCTTCAACGACAGCCGCCCGCACATCTATCAGCAAGCCGCCGCACAAGATGCGTGGCAGCGCACGCTGACGTGGTTCCGGCGCTATTTGAGCTAGAGCCGTCAGCAGTCAGTGGTCAGCTTTTGGATTTGTCCTAAATCATCACCGCTATCGGTTTAAACCGACAGCTACGAAATACCGAGCGACCCACTGAAGGGGTCGCCTTTCGGTCTGGGCTTGAGCCGCCCCTTCAGTGGGCGGCATTTTTCCTAGCCGAGGATTTAAATCCTCGGCGGCGAATGAGGCAAGTCTCCGAGGACGACCTGCCCCGACTACAATCGAGTTTGTTTTTCGCTGACCGCTTAGCGCTTAATTACTATCCTGTAATCTAATTCAACTTGCATATCGACTCCCGCCCCCCTGCGCGGTAGACTTCTGGATCGGGCTTATGGGCGTGGATGAATTTGGGCGTATTATGGAGCGAATTTCTGCCGCGAGTAACATCATCATCGAAGTGCAGCCGCAAAGCTGGCGATTGCTGACCAACGGCGGCGACAGCGAGCGGATTCTGGTAGAAGCCGTCTCCGGCGAGCCGCTGCGCTACGGCGCGAGCTTCGGCAGCCGACGCCATCTGCCGGATGGCGGCAGCCTCCCGCGCGAGGACGTTCAGCGGGTCGTGCTCGGCTGGTCAGAAAAAGATGATGCATGGCATCTAGGGCTGGTCTTGCGCGGCGATCTGGTCGAGCAGCGCGGCAGCCGCTGGTGCGGCTTGGCGCATTGGTACGATCCGCTCGCCAATCAGTATCAAGCGGTCGCGGTGCAAGCCGGGCAGACGCTCGCCGAGCAGATGGAGCGCCCCTTCACGCTGATCCCGCCAAATGCCTCCGAAACCAGCACCACCGCCCCGACCGCCACGCAAGAAATGTCCGCTCATGCGCGCATCGAGGCGACTACGCTGGAGCCGCTCGCCGAACCGATCCCGCAGCCTGATCTGCCCTTGACCTTTGACTTGTGGTCGCTCCAGCAGACCGCACCGGATCGGCTGGAACTGATCCTCTCCCCGGCGTGGGGGCGCGGCAAGCTGGTGCGGGTCGCGTGGAATATCGTCTGGCTGGGGGTGTTCATCATTCTGACCGGAACTACGCTCACCAGCGGCATCGCTCTGCCCCGCCCGGAGATTTTGGTCTACTTCGGCTTCGCGTCCATCATCCTGCTGATTTTGCTGATCTTCTACAACCTCTACGAGACCATGACCGCCATCAACCGGATCGTGTTCGAGCAGGCGGGGGTGCGCTGGCTGCGCGGGACTCGCGTGCGTCGCACCCTGCCTATCGACCAGATTCAGGAAATCTACGTCAGCCTTGTGATCAACAAGGTGGCGAAGCGCGGCAAGGGCAGCCAGCGGCGCGGGGTTCAATACGGCGAAATCAGCCTGTCTTTGACCGACACCAACTTCCGCTCCGTGCTGATCCAGCGCCAGACCGACGATACTATCCCCGTCACCGACGACCCGCTGGACGACGAATCGATCGCGCCGCTGACCGAGTACAACGCCCGCACCCGCCTGCAATCCGCCGCCCTCAAGCTCGCAGCGGCGCTCGGCGTCTCTCCCGAATACGACAAACGCCTGAAATAAGCTGAATTTAGAGGAATAGATGCCCGTAGGGGCGAGGCACGCCTCGCCCCTGCCGAGATTCCGCGCTCGCTCACCGGGGCCACGTATAGCGCACGGTGTAGGTGATCACAGTTTCGCCGCCCGCCGGAACCTGCGGTCGAAACTCGATGGTGTTCGAGTCCAACTGCGTGTAATCGGTCGACGCGCTCACGATCTCCCAGTTGCTCCAGCGGAACAGATGCTCCGGCACCCGAATTTCCACCGATCCACTGTCCTTGTGATTGCGCAGGTGAATCTCGTAGGTTTCTTCCAGCACGTTGCCGGAAATCAGCTTGAAATCCTTCTGAATGCGCGCGCCCACCAGATCGAAGGCGCTGCCCAGCAAAAGCTGCACGTCCTCGCCTTTGGGCGTGTGGTCGATGCTGTTCTCGCCGATCAGCAGCGCCGAGCCATCCACGTCCTGCTGGTAGACCCGGATGTTCCCGGCGGGCAGCGGGACGCCCAAGCCGCTTGCTTCGCCCGTGTTGAAAGTCAGGTAGTTCTGCACGGCGGTGATCCCGGTCTGCCCGTAATACTGGTCGGTGATCGGGCTGCCGCCCGCGTAATAGGGCTGGCTGGCGTCGTAGACGTAGAAGGTGTGCGCCGCCACGTTCGCTGCCGTGACGAACTCGACCTGCTTGGTTTCGTTCGCGCCCACCGTCACCGGGCGCGTGATCTGGTAGAGCTTGTACTCGCTGAAATTGCGCTGCTCCACCGGGGGCGCGGCGGGCGCTGCCTCGTCCATGATCGCGCCCATCTGCATCACGCTGGGCTGCGGCAGCCGATTCAGGTCGCCGGCGACCAGCTTGACCTGCGCGTCGGTGTACGCGCCGCCGCTGGTGTTGTTGAGCGTCACCCACCCGTTCAGGCTGAGCGACTGGTTATCGGTCGCCAGCAGCAGATTGTAGTTGGCTGCCCAGTTCATGCCGCTGGTCAAATAGGTGAGTTCGATCTGCTGCTCGCCCGCCTGAGCCGCCTGTATCACCCAGCGCAGCGTTGGGCGCGTGATCAAGCCGCCGGGCAGGTTGGGGAAGCGCAGGTCGCGGATGTTGGTGGGGCTGATCACGATCACCTGACCGTCGTCCTGCCGCAGAATGATGTCGCTGCTGCCGCTGAGCAGCGTCCCCTGATACTCGGTGCCGTCGGTGGTGATCACCACGATGGACTGGTCGAGATAGCGCTGAAGCAGCGCCGAACTGCCGACCAGATCGTAGACGTAGTTCTGCTCCAGCACCACCGTCCCGGTGGGATCGGTCAGCGAGACGAAAGTCACCGAAGTCGGGTCGATGCCCGCCGCCACGTCAGTGAAGTCGAGGGTGTTGAGTCCCTGCTGGAACGTGAACGTGCGCCGATCCTGCACCAGCGCCGTCCCCTGATTGTAAATCGCCAGCGAAACCCCGTCGCTGAGCGGCTGCGGCGTCGCGTCCTGCGCGCTGACTCCGCCGACCATCAGCGCCGTGATCAAAATGCTGCCCGCCAAAAGAATGCCTAATTTACCCATGTCGTCCGTCTCCATGTTTTGAGCGTTCATGGGTAAGACGACGCGCAGCGGAGATTTGTTCCCGACGTTTTTGTAGGGGCGAACCCACGTGTTCGCCCCTTAACATCCTTGCTGGCGGCGGTTCCGCAAAACAGGTTACAATGCGCGGCACGTGGCGACCGCAAAAGCCGACAAAAGAAACGATCCGAACAATCTTTGGAGCAAACCATGCGATTAAAAGTAGAGCAGGGGCGGAGCTTTCCGCTCGGCGCAACCGTTTACCCCAATGGCGTCAATTTCAGCGTGTTCTCGAAGAACTGCGATACGGTTGAACTGCTGCTGTTCGACGAAGGCAAATATGATCAGCCTGCGCATACCCTGAAGTTCGACCCGCAGCGCAACCGAACCTTCTACTACTGGCACATGTTCATCCCCGGTCTGAAGCCCGGTCAGGTGTACGCTTACCGCGTGCATGGACCCTTCGAGCCGGAGATCGGGCATCGCTTCGACGGCTCGAAGGTGCTGATCGACCCCTACTCGAAAGCGGTGATTCAGGACGAACACTACGATCGCGGCGCGGCGACTCGCTTCGGCGAGGACAACTGCGCCGTCGCCATGAAAAGCGTGGTGGTGGACAACGCCGCCTACGACTGGGAAGGCGATCACCCGCTGCACATCCCCTACACCCGCACCGTGATCTACGAACTGCACGTCGGCGGTTTCACCAAGCATCCGAGTTCCGGCGTCACGCCGGAACTGCGCGGCACTTACAAGGGGCTGATCGAGAAAATCCCGTATCTGAAGGATATGGGCGTGACGGCGGTCGAGTTGCTGCCGGTTCAGCAGTTCGACCCGCAGGACAAGCCCTTCAGCGCCAAGTCGAACTACTGGGGCTACACGCCGATTGCCTTCTTCGCGCCGTTTCGCGGCTATGCTGCGTCCGACGCGCCGCTGGCTCCGGTCGAGGACTTCCGCGACATGGTCAAGGCGCTGCATCAAGCCGGGATCGAGGTGATCCTCGACGTGGTGTTCAACCACACCGCCGAGGGCAACGAGAACGGGCCGCTGCTCTGTCATCGCGGCTTCGAGAACCGCGCCTACTACATCCTCGTGCCGGATCAGCAGCAGTATTACATGAACTACTCCGGCTGCGGCAACTCGCTCAACGCCAACCAGTCGATTGTCCGCCGCATGATCATGGACTGCCTGCGCTACTGGGTCAGCGAACTCCACGTGGATGGCTTCCGCTTCGATCTGGCGTCGGTGCTCTCGCGCGATGAGTGGGGAAATCCGCTGCCCAGCCCGCCGATCCTCTGGGAGATCGAGTCCGACCCGGTGCTGGCGGGCACCAAAATCATCGCCGAGGCGTGGGACATGGGCTTGTATCAGGTCGGCAGCTTCATCGGGCATCGCTGGGCGGAGTGGAACGGCAAGTTCCGCGACGACGTGCGCCGCTTCGTCAAGGGCGATCCGGGCTTCGTCTCGGCGATGGCGTCGCGCATCCTCGCCAGCCCCGATCTCTACCCGGAGAAGAACCGCATCCCCAACCGGAGCATCAACTTCATCACCGCGCACGACGGCTTCACGCTCAACGATCTGGTCAGCTATAACGACAAGCACAACCAAGCCAACGGCGAGAATAACACCGACGGCGAGAGCAACAACAGTAGCTGGAACTCCGGCTCGGAAGGCGAAACTACCGATCCCGCCGTCAACCGCCTGCGCGAGCAGCAAATTCGCAACTTCCTGACCATCCTGCTGGTCTCGCAGGGCACGCCCATGATCGTCATGGGCGACGAGGTGCGCCGCACCCAGTACGGCAACAACAACGTCTACGGGCAGGATAACGAACTCAGTTGGTTCAACTGGGAGAACCTCGACGCCCACGCCGACCTGCATCGCTTCACGCGCGGGCTGATCCGCTTCATTCAGGAGCATCGCATCTTCCACAAGGACAAGTTCTGGTCATCGCTGGAAGAAAACCACGAGATGGAAATCACGTGGCACGGCACGGAGTTGGGTCAGCCGGACTGGGGCGAGTCGGCGCGGACGCTGGCGTTCTCGCTGGGGCATCCGCAGGGCGGCGACTACCTGCACGTGATGCTCAACGCCTACTGGGAGCCGCTGGCGTTCGAGCTGCCGCCGCTCAACCCCGGCGAGCGCTGGAGCCGGATCGTCGATACCGCGCTGGAGCCGCCCAACGACTTCTGCGACAAGGGCAAGCATCAGGTGATTAACGGCGACTCTTATTGGGTCGAGGATCACGCGGCGGTGATTCTGCTCGCGCATGAGGCGAAGTGAGCAAGAGAAGTACCGAGTGCTGAGTGCTGAGTGCCGAATAAAAACGGACGCGAGGGCTGAGGGAAGGCGCTCCCGTCCGGTTTTTTAACGCCGTTTTCCCGTGCGGTGGAATTTAGGGCGATGTTTCTTCCCTCCGGCTCGCGTCCGATATGTGCCGGTACGAGGGCTAAGACGCGGCTCGACGCGAAAAGGAGCGGGACAGCGCAGGGGGTACGTTGTCTCGCTCCATTTCTATGTCTATGATAGAACAAATATTCTATTTGTCAAGCGGATTGAGCGAAGGACTATATCGCGCGGCTTCCACTACCCCAAAAGCCTGTTACAGGAAACGTAAGATGCTGTTTAAAACTTCCTTCGGGTTTTCCCCCAGTTTACGAACTTTGCGCCGCTTCCGTGACTGTCGCCAGTATGTAGTATGGGACGTCCCAATTGTAGGTGGTGCCGTTGTAGGTGATGAACTGTGCCGGACCGTCGCCGTACCGTATCATCACCGCCGGAGTTACGGTGACGCCCGACTGCGTGCCGTAGTTGATGTCAGTCTGCACCTGTTTTGTCGAATTGCTGTTGACACATATGAGCAGGTCGCTGTAGTTCAGCCCCTCGTCGGTCGCCAACTGCCGCCCCATATCCTGCGTGTACCGTCCACCGAAGGCGTAGTTGAACATCAGGTTATAGCCGTTCCAGTAGGAACCGGCTTTCTGCTGTTCCGCGCAGTCGAGCAGTTCGCCCGCGTAATAGGAAAGTTCACCGCCCGACGCCGGGAAGATGCGGTACTCGAACTTGGCTTTGCCGGTCACGACGTAGTTGTTCAGGTATTCGGTGATGATCGGATGGTATTCCTGACAGTGGGGGCAGGCAAAGTCCGCGAACTCGATGAGCGTGATCGGCGCATCGGGATTTCCGAGGACAAAGCCGCCGTCTGAGGTACGGGATTGAGAAATGCCAGCGAAATCTACTCCTCTTGGGGCGCTTTGGGTAAGTAGCACGTTCGTAGTCGCGGTTTGTGCTTGGTTGAAGGCAGCGTCGATGGTTTGGGTCGCCCCAAGCTTCTGCTGAGCTATCGCTGTTTGTTGGAAAAGCTCTTGCACCTGTGTACTAACGGATTGTTGCTGTTCGTTTGAATTTACTTGCACCGTAGGTACATTCGTACTTGAGGAACACCCCCATAGTGCTATTACCCCCAATATCACCAGCGCAACTTCAGCTACCCATCCACGCCGAAACATGATCGCCTGCTCCCATGAAATGTCAAATTCAGTAATACTATAGTCGCATCTGTAATTGAAACACAAAAAGGAAATTCTTTGATGTTTGGGAGACTAAATTCCCCCGATTTATGCTATAATATCACTACCCCAAACACTGAACGGAAATTTGGAGAATTGTAGTCATGAACGCTTCACATAATTCCGTTGACTTAGAACAAATGTTCCCGCGCGGCATGGATTCCTACCTCGCGGGCGGCGACGATCTGCGGCTCGGCGTGGTGGTCGGCGGATCGCTCAGCAAGGGGCTGGTGATCAAGCTGGACGCGGGCGTGCCGATTGAGGACTTGGCGGTGGGGCGCTATATCGTGGTTCACGGCGAGAGCAAGCGCTTCTTCTGCATGATCACCGACATCGTGCTGGACAACACCAACCCAGACATCCAGAGCGCCCCGCCCGACATCTCCGACCCGTTTCTGGCGGCGGTCTACACCGGGACGGCGGCTTACGGCAAGATCAACGCGCAGCCGATGCTCTCGATTGACATGGACGACCCCAACCCCATGCCCAAGCCGGTCAAGACCATCCCCGGTCACTTCATGCCGGTGCTGAACGCGACCGTCGCCGACGTGAACGCGGTCTTTGGCACCGAGGACGAGACTCATTTCAACGTCGGCGCGCCGCTGGAACTGGAAACCACCCAGATCAACCTGAACCTCAAGCGGCTGGTGGAGCGGTCGGTAGGCGTATTCGGCAAGAGCGGCACCGGGAAAAGCTTCCTCACCCGCATGATTCTGGCGGGCGTGATCGCGCGCAGGCAGGCGGTTAGCCTGATCTTCGACATGCACAACGATTACGGCTGGGAGGTCGCGGACGAGCGCGGACCTCACGCCAAAGGGCTGAAACAACTGCTGTCGGATCGGGTGAGCATCTGCACGCTTGATCCCGAATCCTCGCGGCGGCGCAACTCGCGTCCGGATTTCGAGGTCAAGTTGGGCTACGACGAGATCGAGCCGGAGGACATCGACATGCTGCGCGCCACTATGAACCTCTCCGACGCGATGGTGGACGCCGCCTACACGCTCAGCAAGAAATGGGGCGAGCGCTGGATCGAGCGGCTGCTCAAATTCGATCCCGACGACATCGAGGAGATCGAGGCGAGTACGCCTACCCGCGCCGGGACGCTGGCGGCGCTTCAGCGGCGAATGCAGCGCTTCGAGCGCTGGGATTTTCTGGTCAGCACCTCGACCGGGGACAGCGTGAACCAGATCGTCAACAAGCTCGAAAATAACATCAGCGTCGTGCTGGAGTTCGGGCGCTACGGCAACTCGCTGGAAGCCTACATGCTGGTCGCCAACTACCTGACCCGCCGCATCCACGAGCTGTACGTGGATCGGGTGGAGCGGGCGCTGGGCGACTCGACCATGGAGCCGCCGCAGTTGTTGATCACCATCGAGGAGGCGCACAAGTTCCTCGACCCGAAGATCGCCAACCAGACCACCTTCGGCATCATCGCGCGCGAGTTACGCAAGTACAACGTTACCCTGCTGGTGGTCGATCAGCGACCGAGCGGGATTGACGAGGAAGTCATGAGCCAGATCGGAACACGGGTGACGGCGCTGCTGGACAACGAGCGTGACATCGCGGCGGTGCTGACCGGGATCAGCGGGGCGGCGGGCTTGCGCGAGGTGCTGTCCCGGCTGGATACCAAGCAGCAGGCGATCATCATGGGGCACGCGGTGCCGATGCCGGTGGTGGTCAAGACCCGCGACTATAACGAGGAATTCTACGCGGCGATTCAGGGGAAATCAACGGCACGCCGGTCGCGCGGATGCGCACGGAAGGCGACGGCAAGAAAGAACGGCGGATGCGCTGAAGGGAGATCGGGACGGCGAGCCGTTTTCCCTCAAGGAAACTCCTGTTGGCTTCCCCAGAGCACGTGTATTAAATGGGGATTTCCATCACGCCATACCAGTGAGGAACCACATTGTCGTACAAGGTGATCTCGTGAAACTATAGATAGTATAGCCATTCACCAGAGTGGTTTTTCTGGGTCTGCTCATGAAAACCACTCTCGGAAAACTCCCCAAATAGGTTTCAAAACGTGAGCAGGCTCCTATCTTTCTATAAAGGAGCCAGTTTCATGCTGAAACCCTCTCGTTTAATCACCACAATTTGCATCATGTTCCTCACGCTGTCGTTCGGCATTGGGATAACCAACGCTCAGACCAGCGCAGCCGCAAAGACAGCCGATTACAGTGGACAACGCCAGCCAGCTAAGGCAATTACCTAGTTTGGTTGAGCAAGGAAGTGGCATGTCCCGAGTCGGTGACGGTCTGGCACTCAGCCCCGACGGAACTCATCTGGCTTCCGGAGATGACGTCGGCGACATCATCGTTTGGGACGTAGCGCAAAATCGCAAAGTGCTTGCGATCCAAAGTCCCCACTACGCAAGTCATCTTGCATACAGCCCGGACGGGAAAATGCTGGCATCTGGCAGTCGGGATCCCTGGAACGACGAACAGAACACCGTTTTTCTCTTCAGTGCCGCCTCCGGTAAGGAACTGCTTCACCTGGATTATACGAGTGCCATCCGTGATCTCTGGTTCAGCCTCGATGGAAAGCAGCTCGTGACCGTGAGTGATTATCGGGACACTCCCAGTGATCACTCGATACGTTTCTGGAACATGGGAACCGGGGCGGAACAAACCAATCTGAGAGTAAACGGTGACAACTCCGGTTTTGACGCGGCGGTTCTGAACTCTGATGAAACCCAGTTTGCCGTTGGCTCTAGTAACGTCGTTTCACTACTCAGCGCATCAGATCGAACCCCGATCGGTCATTTTACCTATGAGCGCCCAGTTCCTTCCGATGGCTCGGTTACGCCGGGCTGGTGGGAGGCGTTCTTCACCAATGCGGAGCTGGGCTTTAACGTCAATGATGATGGGTCGGAAATTACCGAATTCTCTCTTCGTACTTCAACTCTCGAAACGTCCGGTCTTGCGAGTGACTCGATCACAAAAGGTCAGTTTACGCATGATTTTAGCCTAATGACCACATGTCATATAGCGGGACAGTTCACGTCATCGACCGCTGCAACGGGAACCGCTTGTAGTAATGCAGCGCCCTGGGACTGCTCATCCGAGTCCCGCGATAGTGGAAAAGATCGCCTACGGCTTGAACGAAAATGTCATCGCCGTAGCCTACAACGATGGCACTATTCAACTCTGGGATACTCAAACAGGTCAGATTGCCAACACAATGACAGCAGGAGACAGTTTCTCCGATCAAGTTAACGGGCTGGTCTTTAACTCAGATCGCACGGTATTGGCTTCCATCAGTTCTGACGGCAAACTGAGATTGTGGGACGCCGTCACCGGGACAATGCTCGCGGATTTAGCAGGCTACCAACAAGGGAGTGATGTTGCATTCAGCGCTGATGGAACGCTCATGGCAACGGCTGGTTCACCCAGCAGCGGCGATGACGGCGTGCGCCTGTGGGCTGTCCCCGCGACACCGTGATCGGCGCGACAATGCCTTAATCTCCGCGCTTGCACTAATCGGGGCGAACCAACCGTTCGCCCCGATTGCCGAATATGCGCGGTTTCCGGCAGAATGAAGCGGTGAGGTGAGAGGATTTCTCGATGGCTGTGCAAATGCGCGTCGGGATGCCGATGGACGAATTCATCCGGCAGGGCAGCGACCAAATCACGCGGCTGACCGCTGACGCGACCCTCACGGGCGGCGACCTGCTGCCCGATTTCGCGCTGCCGCTGAAAGAGGTTTTCAGCGCGCCCGCTTGATTAGCGTGAGGCTGTAGCTCCCGGTGGTGTTGGGGTCGCCCTGCGATCCGCTGTAGCGGGTCGCCACGATGTAATAGACGCCCGTCGTCGGCAGGGTGAACGAGTCGATGCGGGCGTTTTGATTCCCGCCGCTGTCGTCGTCGCTGATCAGCGGGCTGCGGGCGGCGTTGAGGATCGCCACCCGCGAATTGAGGTTGCCGTCGATGCGGCTCATGGTCACCGTGACCTGATCGCCTTCCTGCCCGACGAAGGCGTAAAACACCTGCGTGGCGTCGCTGGTGATCGATCCGCTGACCGTGCTGTTGTAGTCGATGCGGGGCACGCCCTGCGCGGTGCTGTTCGGGGCGCCGTCCCCGCGTGTGCTGCCGCTCACGTCCAGCAGCAGTTGGAACTGCCCCTGCGTGTCGCCGCTGTCGCGCTCGTAACGGGTGGCGACGATGGTGTAGCGTCCGTCCGCCGGAAGCACGTAGCGGTTGATCAGCGAGTTCTGCCCGCCGCCGCTGTCGTCGTCGGTGATGATTTCCCGCTGCGACCCATCCAGCAGCGAGAGGAACGCATCCAGATCGCCGCTGGCGCGGTTCATGCGGATGGTCACGATGTCGTCGCGCTTGCCGTCGAAGGCGTAGAACTCGGCGTCGGCGTCGTCGGTGATCTCGCCCTGCACCGCCACGCCCGGCAGGATCGGCAGCGCGAACTCGACCGTGCGACCCAAGCCGCTCTGCGCCGCCGAGTTGAGGGTCAGCACGAACGATCCCTTGCTGCGCCCGGCGGCTTCGCCGAAGCGCGAGGCAATGATCACGTACACGCCGTCGTCGCGCACGATGAAGCCGTTGATGGCGGCGTCCAGCGTGCCGGGGCTGTCGTCGTTGTTGGCAATGATCTGCGACTGGCTGTTGACGATCATCAGCGCCGGGTCGAGGTCGCCAGAAGCGCGCTGCATCCGCACGCTGATCACATCGCCGCGAGCGGCGCGGAAGCTGTAGTAGACCTGCGGCGTGCTGTCGGTGATGGTGTTGTAGACCGAGTCGCCGTAGCGCAGGGCGCTGCCGGATGCCGAACTCACGCCAATGCGATCCACCGCCAGCGTGTACCCGCCGGAAGTTATGCCCAATCCGTAGCCGAAGCGCGCCACCACCAGCGAATACTGGTCGCTGCGCGGGATGTGCAGCGATTCGAGGTGCAGGTCGCGGCTGCCGCGCCCCTCGACCGCCGCGTCATCGCTCAGTGCGATCACGTCGCCCTGACTATCGGTCAGCGTGACCATCGGGTCGAGGTCGCCGGAGGTGACGGTCAGGTCGATGGCGATCACGTCGCCGCGCAGCCCGGTGAATTGGTAAACCGCATCCGGCGTGGAGTTGTTCAGCGTGCCGCTGACCGGAGTGCCGTAGCCGAAGGGCACGCCGGGAGTCTCGGTCTGTGCGAAGGCAGACGTCACCGAAAGCAGGCAGGCGATCAGCAGGAAAAACAGGGGCTTCACGGGGACTCCGTTGGAGCGACGACGATGCCCTGATTATAATCGCGGAACGGCGGGTTTGAAAATCAATCGGCGGGGGATGTTTTCGCAGGGGCACGATCTACCGTGTCCCCTCTGACGGGGATTACCCCTTGTGGTTCATCGCGTCCTGAAGTTCTTCCAACTGCGGCGCGAGCTTCGGCTTTTTGGCTTTCTCGGCGTAGACCCGCTCGCCTGTGATCAACTGGCGCAGGCGATACGGATCGGTGCGCGAGGTCATGTCGAGGCTCATGGGCGTCAGCGAGATCAGCCCTTCGTGCAGCACCGCATACACATCCGAGTCCGGCTCGGCTTTGGAGGGATCGTAGTTGAAGCGGTAGCCCATGCGCCCCACGTCCGAAAGCGCGACCCGCTCCGGGCGGGTGGGCCAGTAAACCCGGCGGCGCGAAAGCCGCGTCATCTTCCACGGGGTTTCGAGGGTTGCGTTCAGCGGCAGGTCCAGCTTGAGCACGTCCACGTCGTCGGGCATGTCGTTTTCCATCATCCACAGCCCGAACTGGCGCGCGAACTGAGCCGATACGCTAAAATCCACATCGTTCGAATAGGTCAGGTGCAGGTCGCGCGGGGTTTGCTGCGAGACCGCCAGCGCCGGGATGCCGAGGCTGGCGGCTTCCAGCGCCGCGCCCACCGTGCCGGAAATGGTCACGCCGTTGCCGCAGTTCTCGCCGTAGTTGATGCCCGACACCACCAGCGAGGGCAGCCGATCCGCCAGCTCGATCACGCCGTGCTGCACCGCCTGCGCAGGCGTGCCATCGACGGCGTAAACCGTGTTGCTCTCGCCGCCAATCAGGCGCACTTCTTCGTGAATGCGCCCTTCGCTGGTGATGGGCAGACTGCGCCCGGTGCCGCTCTGCTGCTCGCGCGGGGCGCACACCAGCACGTCGCCGATGTCGTAAAATGCGTCCACCACCGCCCACAAGCCGGGGGAGGCGATGCCGTCGTCGTTGGTGAAAAGGATCAGAGGTCGTTCCGTGTTCATTGTCTCCACGTCATTAGTTTAAGAATTACTGACGATCATAGCCGCAATGAAAGCTGAATTCAAGCCGCTATCGACAAAGGTTAATTAATTTTGAGAGAATTTAACCTCGAAAGGACAGCTTCATGACGACCTACCAGGAACTGGCGGCACGGATCGCGGAATGGGCGGCGCTGCCCGACGTTCGCGCGCTGGTCGAAACCATCCTTAACGATTGATCGGGATATGGCAGCGTCATGCCCCTGCACGCGACGCCGCAGCCGCGAAGCTGTGTATTCGCCCAAAGCTGTGGGTGAGTTTGCGTCTACAAAGCCGTCTTTGCAACCGAGCAGCAATGCGCCCAAAATGGGGTCACAATATGCGGTAAGATGTGAGAAGTAGCGTTCGTAGGGGCACGCCCTAGACACGCGAAAGTGCAGGTGATGCAAATGTTGATCTATGACGACGCCGAGCAAGCCTATCTACGCTGGATACACGCAAATCCAGACGGATATGTCCTTAACGCTTCAAAGAGCGGCGGCAGCGACCTGCTTTACGCCATGCTGCATCGAGCATCCTGTCGTTACATTAGCTCCGATCACACGAAAAACTACACCACCACCCGCTATGACAAGGTGTGTTCGCTCAAGAAGCAGGAATTGGTGGCATGGGGGCGCAAACACTCCAGCCGATTCAAGGCGTGTTCGCACTGCAAGCCGTAACTACGAACTTTCGCGCGGGCACGATCTGGATCAACGACCCCATCCCGCTCAGGTCGGACGCGCCGCGCTGCGCCCCTACATGCCAGCGATCACCGCGAGGGCATGGCAGCGCCATGCCCCTACACATTTGCGGATACGGTAGGGGCACGATAGGTCGTGCCCCACTGATCACGGCGCCGGGTTCGCCAGCGATCCGGTCAGGTTGAAGAAGTTGTTGTTCTCGCTGATCTCCGTCACCAGATTGTTGACATCCACCGCGCAGTGAGCGGTGAAATCCGATCCGCCGCCGTCGTTCAACTGCACGTTCAGGCTCAGGTCCTGCTGCTGGAATCCGTTCAAGCCGTTCAGGTAATCGCTGATGTACACGTTCTGCGGTGTGAAGTTGCAGGCGACCGAGACGCGCGGCAGCGCCGACGGACTCAGGTTGAACACGGTCACAATCGCATGGAAGGGCTGCCCCTGCACCGGCGCGGGGTCGAAACGCACGCTGGTGATCACCGCGTCAGGGAGCGGCTGCGGCGTCGGAGTGGGCGTGGGGCTGGGCGTGAAGGTGGGCGGCGGCGGCGGGCTGATCGACGGCACGCGGGTGAAGTCGCCCGTGATCTGCACCGTGCTGGGCGCGATCCACCCGGTGCGACCATCCGGTAGCTGAATCAGCCACCAGCCCGATCCGGTAGTGCTGATGCCGATCACCGGGGCGGTCTGACCGTTGTAGAGCGCGCCAATCGCCGGGAACAGGGTGCTGTCTCCGGTGCGGACGTTGGCGTTCACCCGCGCCATCACCTGCGGCTGCTGGCTGACCGACGGGGTCGGGTTCACCGGAATGATGGCGATGGTCGGCTGAGCGGGCGGGATGGTGGGCGCTGCGCCGAACTGAGGATGGTTCTCGACCCGCAGCGGCGCGACCCGCGAATACACGAACTGCCCGCTGGTGGTGACCACCGTCAACCGCAGCTCGTAGATGCCGTCGGATGTGGTAGTCGTGTTCCACACGCCCAGCACGCCGTTGATCACGGGGGTGTTGGCGGGGAGGGTCGCGGGCTGCCACGGGATGTTGCTGTCCGCCGGGGTGTTGGCGTCCACCATCGGGCGGAATTCCAGATAGTAGCCGTTCATATCTGGCAGCGCGATCGTGCCGCGCACCGTGAACGCCCCGCTGAGCAGGTACACGGGCAGCGGATATTGGATGCTGACGTTCGGGTTGCTGGTCTGCGCGTCGAGCGGCTGGAACGCGACCGTCGTCAGCGCCAACGCCAGCAGGATCAAGAGGAGGCGGCTTTTCATAAATGAAGTGTCCTGCATAAGAGAGGTCTTTAAATTTATTATAGGGACATACTGACCGCTCGCTGCCCTACGCTTGGCTGACGCTTGCGGGGGAGAGTCCGAGAATGACCTCTCGGCATCGTTTGAAAGGCAACGGTTGTGGCTGAAGGGCGGTGAGGATCGCGTGTAGGGGCGGGTCTTAGACCCGCCTCAATTTTTACGCGAGTAGCGAGGTGTCGCTTCTGAGCCACGACGTAGAGGGGGCGGGGTGAGGTCAGCGTGTTAAATTCTATGGGGATTCCAGGGTTTCAACGTTATACTGGACAGCAATAGATCGTAATTTTAAGGGACAAAGGATGAGCGAAGCTCCGGCGGTACTGGAAGTACGCGGGCTGACCAAACGTTTCCCCGGCGTGCTGGCGAACGATCACATCAGCCTCACGCTACGCAAAGGGATGGTGCTGGGCTTGCTGGGCGAAAACGGCGCGGGCAAAAGCACGCTCATGAACATCATCTACGGCTTGTACCAGCCGGACGAAGGCGAAATTCTGATCAACGGCAAGCCCGTGACCATCCACGACCCCAACGACGCGATCCGGCTGGGCATCGGCATGGTGCATCAGCATTTTCAACTGGTCCCGGTGCTGAGCGTGACCGAAAATATCATGCTGGGCGACGAAGCCACGCGCGGTCCCTTTCTGGATCGCCGCAGCGCCCGCCACCGGATCACGGAAATCTCCCAGCAGTACGGGCTGGATGTCGATCCCGATGCGCTGGTGCAAGACCTGCCGGTCGGCGTGCAGCAGCGGGTCGAAATCATCAAGGCGCTCTACCGCAAAGCCGACATCCTGATCTTGGACGAGCCGACGGCGGTGCTGACTCCGCAGGAAACCGAGGGCTTGTTCCTGATCATGCACGCGCTGCTGGAGCGCGGCGTGAGCATCATCTTCATCAGCCACAAGCTGAAAGAAGTGCTGGAAATCTGCGTCGAGATCGTGGTGCTGCGCAACGGGAAGGTAGTTGGGCATACCTCTCCCGGTCGCGCGACCGAAGAAATGCTGGCGGAGATGATGGTCGGGCGCGAGGTGCTGCTGGAAGTCGAAAAAGACCCGGCGCATCCCGCCGACCCGGTGCTGGTGATCCGCGATCTGGTGGTCAACGACGACCGCAATTTACAGGCGGTCAAGGGCATTTCGCTGGAGGTGCGCGCGGGCGAGATCATCGGCGTCGCGGGCGTGCAGGGCAACGGTCAGACCGAACTGGTGGAAGCCATCACCGGGCTGCGCCCCGTGATCAGCGGCGAGGTGCTGATCAACGGCGTGGACGTGACCAACGCGCCGCCCCGCCGCATCACCGAAACCGGAGTCGCCCACGTGCCCGAAGATCGCCAGAAGAACGGGATGGTCAGCAGCTTCCCGGTCAAGGACAATCTGGTGCTGCAAACCTACTACGTCGAGCCATATTCGAGCGGCATCGTCTCCAACGAGCGCGCGATCGAGGAGACCGCCGAGCAACTGGTCAAGCAGTACGACGTGCGCACGCCCAACGTGTTCGTGCCCATCGGCAAGCTCTCCGGCGGCAACCAGCAGAAGGTGATCATCGCGCGCGAGTTTTCGCGCCACAGCCGCCTGCTGATCGCCGCGCAGCCGACGCGCGGGCTGGATGTCGGCTCGATTGAGTACATCCACAAGCAGATCGTGAAGCAGCGCGACGAAGGCGCGGGCGTGCTGCTGGTTTCGGCGGAACTGGACGAAATCCTCTCGCTCTCGGATCGAGTGGTGGTCATGTTCGGCGGGCGGATCATGGACATCCTGCCGATTGATCTCGCCACCCGCAACCTGTGCGGGCTGCTGATGGCAGGCGTCAAGCCGGAGGCGGCAACCAATGGCTGATCGGGTTCCGCCCGCTCCGGTGCGGGTGTGGCAGCGGCTTTCGCCTTCGCTGGTGCCGCTTCTGGCAGTGATCACGGCGCTGCTGATCACCGTCCCGTTCATGATCGCTACGGGCGGCGGTGGCGACTTCGGCAGGGGCTTGAACATCGCCGGAACCGCCTACAGCGCGCTGCTGGAAGGCTCGCTCGGCATGGTGATCAACGACCGGGTGGAGCGGAATGATCTGGATCAATTTCTGGCGCTGGCGCAAAGCACGCCTTTGCAGAGCCGCACCCTGCGCACGCTCTCGCGCTCGGTCACCGACGTGGCGTCCACCGGGGCGCAGAACGTCCAGCGTTTCAGCGACCTGCTGGCGAAATTCCCGGACCTGTCCGCCGATGACCTGAAAGCGCTGGCGGACAGTCTGCCGGACATAGCGACCCTCGGCGTCGATCAACTCGACGCGATGCGCCCGCTGATCGACGCGCTGGGCGACATGGATCGCTCCGACGTGAGCGATCTGGCGGATCAGTTGGCGACCGCGACCAGCGTCCCGCCGGATTTGACCACCACGCTCCCGGTTGCCAGCCAGTACAGCGACGCGGATTTGCTGGCGGATATGGGGCTGGTGAACCAGTACGGCATCGTGCGCTTGCAGCGGCTGGAAGATCGGCTCGACCTGCTGCGCCAAGCCGGGATCACGCCCGTTAACCCGGACGGCACCCTCACGCCGGACGCGCAAACGCTGATTAACATCAGCGCGCTGACCAACGGCGCGGATACCGCGCGCTCGGCGGCGCAAACGCTGGCGCAGCTCACCGCTGCCGGGATCGTCAACCCGACCGCGCTGGGGCAGCAGATCGAGATCGTGCGCGCGCTGTATTCGGCGGGGCTGCTCACCAACGACGACGTGAGCGCCGCCATCAGCACCGAACTCGACCCGGCGCTGGACAACAATCTGGTGGTCAGCCGCCCCGGCAACCGCCTGCTGATCGCGCCCGGCAACAGCCTCACGGGCGAGATCGTCAACAACAACAATACGCCGGATAACCCGAACGACGATTATCCCGAAACCGTGTATCTGCGGCTGGGCGGATCGGCGCTGCTGTTCTTCCCGACCAGCCTCGAAGAAATGCTGGTGCGCTCAATCCCGTTCATCATCGCCGGGCTGGCGGTGGCGCTCGGCTTCAAGGCGGGCTTGTTCAACATCGGCGCGGAAGGGCAGCTTTACGCGGGCGGGATTCTGGCGGTGTGGATCGGCTTCTCGCCCATCTTCGCCAACCTGCCGTTCATCCTCCATCTGCCGCTGGCGCTGGTCGCCGGGATCATCGGCGGCGCGCTCTGGGGCGCCATCCCCGGCGTGCTGAAAGCCTTCACCGGCGCGCACGAGGTGATCGTCACCATCATGCTCAACTACGTCGCCATTCTGCTGGTGGACTGGCTGATCAAGTCCACCGACCCGGTGATCCTGCTGGACACCGCCGCCAGCACGCCGCGCACACCCTACATTGTCGAAAGCGCCCGCCTCCCGACGTTTCGCGCCGTCCCGTGGTGGGGCTTCATCGTTGCCGGGATGGTGGTGCTGATCCTCGGCTTGTACGCCCGCCGGGATCGGCTTCAGCGCGATTTCCGCTTCGCCCTTCGCCCGCTGGTCTACGGGGTGCTGACGGCGGGCGGCGGGCTGTTTCTGGCGTGGGTGGGTCAGCGCGGCATTTTGCATCTCGGTCTGGTGCTGATGCTGCTGACGGTCTGGTTCACCGACTGGTTCCTTAACAAGACTACGCCCGGCTTCGAGCTGCGCACCGTCGGCTCCAACCCGGACGCCGCCCGCTACGCCGGGATGAACGTCCGCTGGAACATCATTCTGGCGCTCTCGCTGAGCGGCGCGCTGGCGGGGCTGGCGGGCGTGATCGAGATCACGGGCGTGCAGTTCAACATGCAGCCTGCGTTCTTCTCCGGCGTCGGCTTCGACGCGATTGCGGTCGCGCTGCTGGCGCGCAACAACCCGCGCAACATGATCTGGGCGGGTCTGCTCTGGGGATCGCTGCTGGCGGGGGCGGGCTTGATGCAGGTGCGCGCCGACATTTCGATTGATCTGGTGAAGATCATTCAGGCGTTGATCATCATGTTCATCGCCGCCGACGCCATCATCCGCTATCTGTGGCGCGTGCCGCAGCCCGCCGAAAAGACGGCGGTTTCGACTTTCTCGAAGGGCTGGGGAAGCTAAAAAACTAGGACTGAGTGCTGAGTAAAGAACGTGTGGTTGGTACTCGGACGGCGAAAGGGTTTGGAATGACGGATCGGGTGTATGAGCAAGAACTGCTCGAACAGGTGAATAAACTCGATGACGAACGACAGCGTCGGCTTTTGAATTACGCACGTCTCCTTGCCAATGTGCCGCAGATTTGGGGCGAGAGCGGCAAGAGCCTAATCGCGTCTGCCGGAATGTTCGGCAAGCAAGATTTAGAAGAAATGCAGCGCGCGATTGAAGAAGGTTGCGAGAGGATCGATTGGGGTGGCTGGGAATAGGCTCCTGCTCGATACTAACGCAGTGATTGCGCTGCAACAGAAGGATACCGATCTGCTTCGTTTGTTGGAAAATGAGGAAGCTATATTCATTCCTGCAACCGTCGTGGGCGAACTCTACTATGGGGCATATAAATCGAGTTGCCCCGAAGAGAATCGAAAGATCGTTGCAGATTTCGCCGCCGGGCGCAAAATACTCGCCTGTGACGCGAATACCGGCGACGCATATGGACAAATCAAATAGGCTCTACGAGTTAAAGGGCGTCCCATTCCTGAGAATGACATATGGATTGCGGCGTTGGCGTTGCAATATGATGGCGTCCTCATTACACGAGACGCGCATTATGCCGAAGTAGAAAATCTACGTACACAGACGTGGTAGATGACGAGATAAAGTATGGCAACCACCACCTTTGATACCACCGCGAGCCGCGCTTCGTGGCGCAGTCACATCAAAATCACCCGCACGCTGATCTTCTCGATCCTGTTCATCGGGCTGGGCGCGTGGCTGCTGATCGGCGGGTCGGGCAGCATCGGCGGCGGCGTGATCACCCGGCTGACCTTCGGCGCGGGTGTGGGCGATCTCTACGTGCCGACGCTCGGCTACGCGCTGGTGGTCGGCGTGCTCTACCTCCTCGGCGGGATCGTCGGCTTGCTGCCCGGCGAAAACCTCAGCCGCGTGCGCTGGATTTGGCTGTTCGTCAACGGCGTGCTGATCATCCCGACCGTGCTGATCATCGCGGCGGCGGGCAACAGCACCAACGTGACCGTGATGCTTCAGGTCAGCATCCGCTTGGCGACGCCGATTGTGCTGGGCGCGCTGGCGGGCATCTGGTGCGAGCGATCTGGCGTGGTCAACATCGCCATTGAGGGCATGATGCTCACCGGCGCCTGCTTCGGATTCGTGGCCTTCACGCTGCTGGCACCCACCACCGGGACGCCCAATGCCCAGTGGATCGGCGTGCTGGTGGCGGTGCTGTCCGGCGGGGCGATGGCGCTGCTGCACGGCTGGCTCTCGATCACCTTCAAGACCGACCAGATCGTCAGCGGCACCGTGATCAACATCCTCGCCGTCGGCTTGACCTCGTTCGTGCGCCGTCAGGTGCTGCTCTCGTCGCAGGCGGGGCGCGAGACCTTGCAGCCGATCAACATCCCGGTGCTGTCGAACATCCCGGTGGTCGGCGACGTGTTCTTTCAGGGCAGACCGATCTTCTATGCCATGTTCATCCTGCTGATCGTCACCCACGTGGTGCTGTTCTACACCCGCTGGGGCTTGCGAACCCGCGCGGTAGGCGAAAACCCGCGCGCCGCCGATACGCTCGGCATCAACGTGCCGCGCAACCGCTGGATCAACGTGACCATTGGCGGGCTGATCGCGGGGCTGGCTGGCGCGTGGTTCTCGCTGGAGACTACCGGCGGCTTCGACGACAACATGACCAGCGGGCGCGGCTTCATCGCGCTGGCGGCGATGATCTTCGGCAAGTGGACGCCGCTGGGCGCGCTCGGCGGGGGGCTGCTGTTCGGCTTCTCGGATGCGCTCGGTCAGCGTTTTCAATTCCTCGGCGTGCCCATCCCGCCGCAGTTCTTGCAAATGGTGCCCTACGCCATTACGATAGTCGTGCTGGCGGGGCTGGTCGGCAAGGCGGTCGCGCCCAAAGCCGACGGCATCCCCTACGAGAAGGAAGGGCATTAAGGAGCAGCCGTTAGCGGATAGCGATTAGCCTTTAGCTAAAAGCGAACCGCTGATCGCTCATCGTTACAATGCGTACCACCAAAGCACGATGGAAACGCGCGCCGAAGGATCAGCGGCGGGTTGCGGCGGAGCGGAGCGCGCCCAACGCGCGCTTCACGCGCAACCAGCGATCCGGCTAGTTGCCGCCGTCGCTGCCGGGCGGGCGCGGCAGGCGCGGACTGCCGCCGCTGGCGATCTTCGCGGGCGCGCTGGCGCTGCTGGTCATGGTGAGCGTCGGGCTGGTGATCGGCGTGGGATCGTTCATTCACGCCGAGCAGCAGTACGAGGATATGCAGTGGCGCGCCGCCTATTACGGTCGCCCGACCCAGCCTTTCTCCTCCACCCTCATGTCCAACGTCAACCCGCAGACCGTCGGCACGCTCGCCCTGCTCACGACCCCGCTGCCGGGCATCGCCAACCCGGTGCTTTCGGTGTCGTCCTCGGATGCGGCGCTCACCGAGCCAGACAGCGCCTCGACCGACGGCGAGACCATCGCCGGCTTCTGCGATCAGTTCGGCACGCCCACCTCGATCACGCTGTTCGACTGGAACGATTGGTCCACCGTCAGCGTGAGCAATCCGCTGGTGGCGCAGCTTCCCATGAGCTGGGACGCCAGCCCCAGTTTCTGGCAGGGGTATAATTCTGCCAAGCCGTTCAACATCCCGGACGATTCGCGCGACCGCTGGCGGTTGCGGCTGTTCAACGCCGACGGCTCGGAACACTGGATTCAGATCGGGCAAAGCGCCTCGACGCCGGGCACGCTCTACGCTTATGCCTTTCAGATCATCACGCCTTACACGGATAAGCAGGGCAATCATTTCGGCTACCATCCCTGCCGAGCCTTCACCATCCCGGCGGTGCAGATGAACATTCTGCTCAGTTCGTTGGGCGCTTACCAGAATTCGGGCAGCCGCTTTCCTGATTTCGTCCCGTCGAGCGATTCGCGCTGGATTCGGGGCAGCGCCACGCCGATCAATGGCACCTTTGTGCTGCGGTCGATCCCGACGCTCGTGAACAACGACCCGCTGAAGAACATCAGCGAAGCCACCGCCTGCTTCTTCATCACCGACGTGAACTGGGGCGCGTGGGCGCAAATCAAGCTGGGCGACATCACCGCGTGGGTGGACACGTCCAGCGTTCGACTGGAGGCAGCCTCATGATCTACCATTTGACCTCGCGGGCGGCATGGGCGCAGGCGCTTCGCGACGGCATCTACCGCGCCGAGTCGCTGGATACGGTGGGCTACATTCACTTCTCCAAGCGGGAGCAGGTCGCGGGCGTCTACGGGCGCTTCTATCACGATCAGCCCGATTTGGTGCTGCTGGTGGTCGATCCTGACCGCTTGGTCGCCGGTGCTGGCGAGCCAGCCTTGCGCTACGAGCCGCCCGCCGAATCGCCGGAGAGCTACGAGCGGTTCCCGCATCTCTACGGCGCGCTCAATCTGGATGCGGTCACGCAGGTGGTCGATTATCCGCCGGGGGGAGAGGGAATGAGTCTTGACCCTCCCTGACCGCTGTGCTACCATAACCATTAGGATGTGCCTGTAGCTCAGTGGATAGAGCATCTGCCTACGGAGCAGAGGGCCGTGGGTTCGAATCCCGCCAGGCACGCAGAGCGCTGCTGAATTGTTCAGCAGCGTTTTTTGTTCCCCGGTTGAGGTTTCAGCGCGAGACGGCAATCTTGTAAATCTCTCCGATGATCCGGGTTGCGCCACCGCGCCCCCAGATCGGGCGACCCGGCGTGCCCTGCCCGGTCGAGACGTACAGCCAGCCGTCGTGAATAGGTGAGGTTGGTCGGTTCGTCCAAGTCGTCGGCGAGGATCAGCGGCGCGCCGCCGGACGCCGGGTATTCGGTCACCCGACCGGAGAAGCGGGGATAGCCGCCCGCGTCCGGCGGGGCGTTGGGATCGTACAGGTTGAAGTCGCGGGTGATCAGCGGGGTTGACCAGCGGGTGGTCATCTCCACCACGTAGATATTCCCTTCATCGTCCACCGCGACATCGACGGCGGTGGTCAGCCCGGTGATCAGGTCGCTGACCGCGCCGGTCGCCGGGTCTACGCGGACGATTTTCGCGTCGCCGGGCATGTACGGACAGGATCGAGCCATAGTAGTCCCAAAGCTGCCCCGAAAACAGCGCCACCAGCAGGTTCCCGGTTTGCGGATCGACCGCGACGCCCGCCGGGACGGGCTGCTGATTGTGCGCCAGTGGGTCGAAGTGCGCGATCCGCTCGAACTTCCCGTCGAGCGTCACCGCGCCGAGATCGTCGGCGGAACTCTCGGCGACGTAAATCCGGTTGGAACGCGGGTCGTAGGCGATTGAATTCAGCGATCCGTCCCGCACCACCAGATCGCCCAGCGGGTGGAGCGAGGCGTCCAGCGCGACGATGCTGATCTTCTCGAAATGGTCGTCCAGCGTGAAAAAGGCGCGCCCGTCGTCCAGCGCCAGCACGTCGCCCACGCCCAGCACCTCGTCGCGCCCCGGATTGAACTGGGTCATGATGTTGTAGGTGGGCAGGTGATCCAGCACGGGCGTGATCTCGCCCGCGTCGTCGTAATCGCCGTCGCGGTTGAGGTCGTCAAACACGCTCAGCCTGCCGGTGTTGTCGGCGGGATCGACGGGGGTGAATCCGGTGCCCGCCTCGCCGACCAGCAGCCTGCCGTCCGGCAGCACCGCGACCCCGCGCGGATTTTGCAGCCCGGTCGCCACCCGCACGATGCCGGACGGCGGCACCTGCGCGATCAACGGCTGCGCCGCCAGCAAACCCGCGCACGCGATCAGCCAGCAGCCGACCCGCTTCATGATTCGCCCACCAGCACGCGCATGGCGTGACCCGCCAGCTTCAGCCCCCCGTCGAACGCCGTGACCGCGTTGGTGTACGGATCAATCAGCCGCATCGCCCCAGACTTGTCGGTTTCGAGGGTCGCGTCCAGCGCCTCCGATGCCTCGTTGAACAGCATATACCAATCCAAATTCGCCTTGCGAACGTGTCGCACGCGCAAGCCGGGGCAGGCGGGCGTGACCCGCAGATCGGGCGGAGCCGCCGCTTGCAGAGCGCGCAGGCATGCGTCCCCGTCGTCGCTCCAGCGAATCACAGTGCCCGCGATTTGGTCGATCAGCGGCTCCACGTCGGCGCTGATCTCGCCGTCGAGGATCAGGGTTGAATAGCGCCCCCCGCCGATCTCGACGCCGTCCTGTGTGATCGCCGCGCGGGTCAGCAGATCGTCCGCGTCCAGATAGTTGAAGTCGATTTGGTGCTGGTAGCAGACCGCCGCCGCGCGCCACGGCAGGTGGTGATGCTCGCCCAGAATGGCGACCTGACAAACCAGTTCGCTGTCGGTGTTCAGCCAGCAGAGCCGTCGGCTCCCGCGCGCGAAGGCGGTGAAACGGTCATCCCACCAACCGCTGTGCAGCCCCACGTCGGGCGGGCGCTCGTGCAGGCGCGGTCCGCGCACCGAGTAGTAAAAGGCGTGCGGGATCAGCAAATTGCAGCCGCGCACCAGCAGCCAGTTCGCCAGCCAGCCCATTTCGTCGAAGGTCAACGATGATCCATATGCCCCGCAGAACTCGTTCGCGTTGCGCCGCCGACCCGCGTGCAGCATCGCGCTTGATGCCGCCTTCGCCTGCGTGGACTGCCGCCCTTCCAGCGCCGAAGCCTGATCCGGCTCGATCTGCCGCCAAACGATGTCCTGACCGGGAATCTGGAAATAGCGCAGCAGGGTGGTCGCGTCCGGCTCAGCAGGATGCCCGGTCAGCGCGATGCCATGCTGTTCGCACCATTCGTAAAGCGGTGCGTAGTAGGTCGCTTCTAGCCGATGCTCGACCGCGCGCAGATAGTCCCGTCGTGCAGGCGAATCCTCGTCCCACAGCGCCGGGAGCTGCGGCGTAAAATCGTAACCGAGAAAGTCGTTCACGTGGCGCAGGAGGTCGGTCGTTCCCGGTATAACGCCGGTTTCGCGCGAGCGACCAAGCAGGTTCGGCTCGTCGGTGAAGATCGCGCGGATAGTGCTGCCGAAGTACGCCCCGAATGCCTGATAGTAGCGCGCGTAGCTGTAGCGGATGAAGGCGGCGACCGCGTCGGGATTGAGCAGGTCGGCGGCGGGCGGCTCGTCCTCCGGCGGCTCGTCCGAATCTTCGTTGAGGAAGTGCAAGCCGCGAATCACCGAGTCAATCGGGCGGTCGATAATCGCATAGCGCCGTCCGTGATCGAGCACGACCGCGACCAGCGTTTGATCGGGCGCGAGCGCGGGCAGCCGGTCGCCGCCGATGGCGACGCCCTGCTCGATGCTCCCCGGCTGAGCGGCGTCGAGGTCGATGCGCACCAGCCCGCGACAGCGATAGGTCGGGTTTTCGGCGACCACCAGCCCCGACGCTGATCCGCTGGGATACATGCCTTCGTCGTAGAGGATCACGCCCATGCCGCGCCGCCGCGCCTGCTCGATGGCGAAGCGCATCATCGCCAGCAGCGCGTCGCTCATCCAGCCCATCGAGCGCGGCAGTCCCACGCGCGGGTGAATCACGAAGGCATCGACGCCGTGCGCCTGAAACTCGTCCATCTGCCGCCTGAGTTCGCCCTCGTCGAGCGCGTCGTTCCAGAACCAGAACGGCGTCAGCGAAAACTCGGCGGGCGGATCGTCCCATTCAGGCGGAAGCGGGGCGTTCATCGTGAGGCGGCTTCCGCCGCGCCGTTCATGGCGGCATAGTAGGGATCGCCCGGCGTGATCTCGCCGCGCTGGACGGCTCGCCCGCTGTTGGCGGATTTGTACAGGCTGGCGGCGAATTCGAGGATACGCCGCGCCTCCGCGCCGCTGACCGGGGGGCGTTCGCCGCGCGCCATGCTGTCGAGGATTTCGCCCAGTTGAATATGATGCCCGCCGGGGAAGTCGTCGGTCAGCGACGCCCACTGCGCCAGCGTCGCCGGGTCGTCCGCGTTGGGCGGCAGGCTGATCTTCCAGTTCTGGTTGGAGTAGCGATAAAGCGCGCTGCATTCGACCGTCGCCTTCTGGAAATCGAGCCGCAGATAGCTCTCCTGTCGCGGCGACAGCGCGCTGTTGGTGATGGTGCCCATCGCCCCGCTGCCGAAGCGCACCAGCGCCATCGACAGGTCTTCGACCTCGATGTCGTGGTCGAGCGTGTCCGCCATCGCCCGCACTTCGCGCCAGTCGTCCATCAGCCAGAGCAGCAAATCCATCAAATGGATGCCGAGCGTCATGGTCGGGCCGCCGATCTCGGTCTTCCATTTGCCGCGCCAGCCGTCGCTGTAATACGCCTGCGTGCGATACCACAGCGTATTGCAGACCGCCACCATCGGCTTGCCCAGCGCCTGCGTTTCGATCAGCCTTTTGAGGTGCTTGCCCGCCGATCCGAAGCGCCACTGAAACACGGTGCTGACGTAGCGCCCGGTGCGGGCTTCCGCTTCGCTGATCTGGTCAAACTCCGCCAACGACGCGCACAGCGGCTTCTCGCAGTACACCCACGATCCCGCTTCCAAGCATTCGATGGCGAGCCGTTTGTGAGTCGCGGGCGGCGTGACGATGCTGACCAAATCCGGCTGTTCGGCGGCGAGCATCTCGGTCACGCTCGTGTAGGCGTGGGGGACGTGGGCGCGCTCGCAGATCGCTTTGACCCGCGTCTCGTCCAGATCGACCGCCGCGACCAGTTGCACGCGCTCGCCCAGCGCCTCGACTGCCGATAGGTGGTTGCCGACCGAGTTCCCGGTGCCGACGATGGCGATGCGATACGGCTGCATAAGTTAGAAAGTCCTTTGGGCGTCGGTAGGGGCGGGTCTTAGACCCGCCCCTACACGCGAGCCTCGTGCCCCTCAGCCCGCTAATCCTTCTTCTTGATCTCCGCAAGCTGCTGCGCTTCTTCCCGGCGCTTGTAGAACTCGTCCAGCGGATAGCAGCCGGACACCATCCCGTTGCGCGGCGCGGTGGTGCAGTCGCTGAAGGTGCGGCAGATGCGCTTTCGTTCCAGCGGCTTGCCCGCCAGAATGTCGGCGGGCATCTGGGGATAGGTCAGCATCATGCGCCCCAGCCCGACGAAATCGGTTTTCCCGGTTCGCACCACGTGCTGCGCGACGTTGGGCAGCCACTCCTGCAAATACGAATAGCCGGAGCCGACCAACATCAGGTCGGGATGCGCCGCTTTCAAGCTGGCGGTCACGGCGATCTGCCGCGCCACCCCCGCCAGCGGGTCTTCCGGCGGCAGGTAGCCGTCCGACGGCGGGAACAGCGCCGGGCGCTGCAAGTGCGGCGTGTAGTAGGGGCTGCCCCCGGTGATGCAGACCATGCGAATGTCGAGCGCTTCCAGCAGGCTCAAAAAGGCGTGCGGCTCGGTCAGGTCGATGCGGGTGCCGTTGCCGTCCGCGCCGAAGGCGTAGGGATAATGCTCCTCTGACCACGAAGCGGGCGTCCCGATGCCGTCGCTGTCCGGGTTGAAGGGAATCCAGTCGAAGGCGCTCAGCCGCACGCCGATCAGCAAGCCGGGTACGTCGCGCCGGATGCCGCTGACCACTTCGCGCAGAAAGCGGGTGCGGTTCTCGAAGCTCCCGCCGTAGCGCCCCGGTCGGTCGACGGCGGTCAGGAATTCGTGCCCCAGATACCCGTGACAGTGTTTGATGTCCACGAAGTCGAAGCCCGCGTGATAGGCGCGCCCCGCCGCCACCACGAAGTCGCCGATCAGGTCGTCGATCTCGCCGTCGGTCATCACCGGGTAGTTCTCCGGCAGACCGTATTTCGCGTCCAGCAGCGGGTGGTGGTACAGGATTTTCGGCTCCAGCGCGAGGCTGTTCGGGCGGCAGAAGCGCCCGGAATGGGTCAACTGCAAGCCGATCATCAGGTCGTCGTCGCTGCCGTAATGCTGGCGATGCGTCGCCACCAGCAGGTCGCGCAGGTCGGCAAACTGCCCGGCGGTCTGCGCGTTGATCACCAGTTGACGGTGATTGGCGCGCCCGTCGTGGCGGACGGCGACCGCCTCGCCGCCCCAGATCAGCTTGGCTCCGCTGATCCCGAAGTGGGTCCAGCGCCGCCGAACCAGATCGGTCACCTGACCGTCCAAGCCGCCGTCCCAGCCTTCCATCGGCAGCACCGCGAAGCGGTTGGCGAGCGTCTTGCCGTGAATCCGGTACGGCTGAGCCAGCGGCAACTCGCTGCCCGCCGCGACTTCCTCGTCAAAGGGGATGTAAGCGCCGATTTCCGCCAGATGCGCGCGGAACTGATCGGCGCTGCGAAGCTGGGCGACCCGGCGGTAGCTCATGATCCGACCTCGCTCAGTACATGGGTATGGGTCAGCTTGCCCAACCGCTCGGCGATCTCCCGCAGAATCGGCAGGTCGCTGGCGGGGCGGGTGGGCGAGTTCGGATGAGTCAAGTCAGACCCAATCCAGCCGCGCAGCTTGAGGAACTGCGCCGCGCTGTGCTTGTAAGCGGGCACCGGCGCGCGAAACGCGAAGAAGCCCAGATATTGCAGCAGGTCGTTCAATTCGTAGAAACCCGGATCGCCCGCTGCCCACAGCGCATCGCGCCGCGCAAACAGATCGGGCGCGAAGGTGCTTAAGCCCAGCAGATAATCGCTGCCGTAGATCACCATATCAATCGCCAGAGTCGTTGCCCGTGAACAGCTTGAAATCCGGGCGCAGATCGTCCCGCATTTGCAGCCGCTTCCATTCCAGTTCGCGGCTCAGCGACGAATGTTTCGCGCCGATACACTGGGGCACGCCCAGCAGCCCGCGATAGGTTTCCAGATCGTAGATTTTGCCGAAGGGCGCGAACATGGCGCCCAGCTCGAAGGCGATGAACTGCGGGCAGAACCGCCCGATTTCCGCATACGCATTCGACGATGGCGGGCGGCGGCTGATTGACCAGGCCGTAGGACTGAAAAATCACCGGGATGCCGCCGTAGCGCTGAATCGTCTCGATTGGGCGGCGCTCGGCGTCCGCATCCCACGCCGCGCCCGGCGCATCGCCCACGTAAGCGCCCGCGACGAACGATCCGCCGCCGAGCGCCGCCCGCGTCTGGCGCAAGACCTGCTCGCGGGTGGCGTCGTCCAGCAGGTTGACGTAGCCGGTGTCCATGTTGACCGCTGGCGTCAGCCCCGCCTCGGCGGTGCGGGCGACGTGCGCGCCGAATCCCTCCCAGTCGATTTCGCCCGGTTCCGTGAAGGGCAGCAGGATCGCGGACATGCCGGTGATGGCTCGACCGGGCTGAATCCTGTCGCTGGGGAACGAGGCTGTCTTGATCATCAGAAACCGTCCTTCTTCAGCACCTGACCGCTGGATTCCAGATGGCGGATGTAGCTGGACAGCGCATCCTGATTGTGCTTGTGGATCACCCGCTCGACTTCATCAGGATCGCGCGAGGAGAACGCCGCCAGAATCCGCTTGTGGTCTGCCTGCGCCGCTTGAATCCGGTTGCCGAACACGTCGTTCAGGTAATGCAGCCGCAGCCGATCCCAGTGGTCGAGCACCTTTTCCATCATCTTCAGCACCAGCGTAGTGTTGGCGCACTGGCAGATGAACAGATGCATCGCCTTGTTCTCGCTCGACCACCGATCCGGGTCGTTCACGCTGGATTCCATCTGATCGACCATCGCCGCAAGCTGCTGCAAATCCTGATCCGACATCACGCGGCAGGCGGCGCGGCTGCTGATGATCTCCAGATGTTCCAGCAGGGCGAACACCTCGAAAATGAACTCGGCGTTCAATTCGGTGACGGTCGCGCCGACGTAGGGTTCGGTGGTGATGAAGCCGTCCGCCTCAAGTTGCTGCATCGCCTCGCGGATTGGGATCGGGCTGACGCCGAGGGTGAGGGCGAGTTCATCAATCACCAGACGCGAACCGGGCTTGTATTTGCCCCGGAGAATATCCTGTCGGAGAAGCTCGTAAACCACTTCTTTCTTGCTGCGGAAGAGCGAAGTCATGGCGAAACCTTTGCATTGTTGCAATAAAGCCTATATCTTATATGATATATGAAACATCGTCCGTTTGCCAAACTGATGTTTACGACCATCTTCGTCCCCAAAGCTAAAGGAGGTGCCCGACCATAAGCATAGCGCAAACAACAATCCTGTTTGAAATGCTAGTTTGATGGAAAGTGATGGACACAGACATGAAAACTCCAAAAGCTGTACTTCTGATTACGCTGATTCTTGCGCTGCTGCTCATGTCGGTCGCGGTCGTATCGGCTCAAGATAATACCGTCGATCTGTCGATTACGTGGTGGGGGTCGCAGAGCCGCCACGACCGCACCATTCAGGTGATCAACATGTTCCACGACGCACACCCGAACATCAACATCACTTACGAATTTGCCGGGTGGTCGGATTATTGGACCAAGGTCAACACGCAGGTCGCGGGCGGCAATATCGCCTGCGTGATGCAGCAGGACTACGCTTACCTGACCGAATGGGCGTCGCGCGGGCTGCTTATGCCACTGGACGACATCATTTCCTCCGGGCAGATCGACACCTCCAATATTCAGCAGTCGGTGCTGGACAGCGGCACGGTGGATGGTCACGTCTACGGCATTTCGCTGGGCACCAACTCGCAGACCTACATCCTCGACGCCGACGCCTTCGCCAAAGCGGGCATCGACCTGCCGCCGATGGACTGGACTTGGGACGACTTCGAGACCATCTCCAACGAAATCCACGACAAGCTCGGCATTTGGAGCATCGCTTACGGGCCGTGGGACGATCAAAACCTGAAGTCGATCCTGCTCAGCAGCGGTCAGTGGATGTTCAACAGCGATGGCACCGCCATCGGCATCACCGACCCGTCCCCGCTGATCGATCACCTTGAGATGATCAAGCGGCTGATGGACAGCGGCGCGATTGCCTCGATGGACGAGCAGGCGGACGTTGCCGCGCCCGGTCTTGAGGGTTCGCCGATTGTCACTGGCAAGGAAGCCATCCGCTATCAGTGGAGCAATCAGGTGGTCGCGCTGACCACTGCCGCTGGCGAAGGTCGCCACTTCGTGCTCTACCCGATGCCGCGCGTTGCGGGCGGTGGGTCTGCCAACTACCTCAAGCCGTCGATGTTCTTCTCGGTCACTCAGCAGTGCCAGCACCCCGAAGAAGCGGCGATGTTCATCGACTACTTCACCAACAACCTTGACGCCAACGATGTCCTCGCCGCCGAGCGCGGCGTCCCGGTGTCGTCGGTTGTTCTCGCCCATCTGTCGAGTGAGGTTGATCCGACCACGGCGTTGATCTTCCAGTACATTTCCGACATCTCGCCCGACGCCAGCCCGGTTCCGCCGCCTGATCCGGTCGGCTACAGCGACATCGTCACCAACGTGATGGCGCCCGAATTCACCGACCCGGTGCTGTTCGGTCAGGAAACCGCACAGGAAGGCTACGACACCTTCGTCGCCGACGCCAACGCGATTTTGGCTCAAAATAAGTAAAAGAGATCATCCCTTGATGGTCGGGGCACGGCACGCCGTGCCCCAACTCTTGCAAAGGGATAATTGCCTCAGTAAAAGCGCTTTGTGCCCAGAAATGGAGATGGGAGTCGCCGACTGGCATCCCCATCCTGATGGCTTCAAAAAATTATGTTCTGAGGATCATTTATGAGCGATAGTGTGGTTCCGTCGTCAGCCCCAACGCGCCGTCGCCTGCGACTCTCGGTCGGCAGCCCTGACTTCAAGCAGCACAACTTCGCCGGATATGCGTTTTTATCACCGTGGCTGGTCGCGTTTCTGCTGTTCACGCTGGTGCCGATGGCGATTTCGCTTTATCTGGCGTTCACCAACTACGACACCCTCAGCAATCAAGGCACCTTCGTCGGGCTGGCGAATTTTCAGCGCATGTTCTTCGAAGACCCGCGCTACGGACGGGCGGTCAAGGCGACGGTGCAGTATGTCGTGCTTTCGGTGCCGCTGAGGTTGGCGGTCGCGCTCGGAATCGCCATGCTCCTGAACACCGCGCGGCGGGGCGTTTACCTCTATCGCGCGGCGTACTACATCCCCTCGATCATCGGCGGGAGCGTCGCGGTTGCGGTGATGTGGCGGCAGTTGTTCGGGACCGAAGGACTGGTCAACGCCGGGCTTGCCTTTTTGGGGATCGCGCCCGTGCGCTGGCTGGGCGACCCCAGAACCGCGATCTGGACGCTGATCCTGCTGGCGGTCTGGCAGTTCGGCTCGCCCATGCTGATCTTCCTCGCCGGGCTGCGCCAGATTCCCACCGCGCTCTACGAAGCCGCCGAGATCGACGGCGCCGGCGGCGTGGGCAGGTTCTTCAGCATCACCCTGCCGCTGCTGACGCCTATCATCTTCTTCAACCTGATCATTCAAATGATCGGCGCGTTCCGAACCTTCACACAGGCGTTCATCGTGACCGGAGGCACCGGCGCGCCGCTGGATACCACCCTGTTCTATGCCATCTACCTGTACAACCGCGCCTTCAACCAGTTCCAGATGGGCTATGCGGCGGCGATGGCGTGGGTGCTGCTCGGCTTGATCGGCTCGCTGACGTGGGTCAACTTCCGGCTGTCGAACCGCTGGGTGTATTACGAGACGGAATTGGAGTAGCCCTGATGACAACCCGTGCGGATGTTCAATTGCAGGGTGCGCCGTCAGCCGAAGAAATAAAAGCGCGCAAGCGGCGGCGCGAGCTGATCAGGACGGTGATCTATCACGTCGGCGTCGGGCTGGTGGGCTTGTTCATGCTCTACCCGGTGCTGTGGCTGTTCGCCAGCTCGCTGAAAGCCCGCGATGAAATCTTCACCAACATCGGCTCGTTGATTCCGTCCGTGCTCCACTTCGAGAACTATGCCGAAGGCTGGGCAGGCTTCGGCGGCATCACCTTCGCCACCTTCTTCAAGAATTCGTTCATCTACGCGGGCTTGGGCACCGTGATTCAGGTGGGCGCGTCGGTGGTCGTCGGGTTCAGCTTCGCCCGCGTGAAATTCAGCGGCAAGAAAATCTTCTTCACCATCATGCTGCTGACCCTGATGCTCCCCAGCGAAGTGCTGCTGATCCCGCAGTACATCATCTTCAGCCAGTGGGGATGGCTCAACACCTTCCTGCCGCTGCTGGTGCCGCGCATCGGCGGGAGCGCCTTTTTCATCTTCATGATCGTGCAGTTCATTCGCGGCATTCCCATCGACCTCGACGAAGCGGCGATGATTGACGGCGCCGGGCAGTGGGGCATTTTCCGATACGTGATCCTCCCGCAGTTGACGCCCGCCATCATCACGGCGACCATCTTCTCGTTCTACTGGACGTGGGACGACTTTCTGGGACCGCTGATCTACATGACCGATCCGCACTTGTACACGGTGTCGGTCGCCCTGCGCACCTTCACTGACCAATCGAGTATTACCAATTGGGGCGCAATCTTCGCTATGCTAGGGCTGTCGCTTCTGCCGACCTTCATCCTGTTCGTGTTCTTCCAGCGCTACCTGATTGAAGGCATCGCCACGACCGGGCTGAAGGGCTAAGCCGATGAGGTCGCCCTACGTGAAAAAAGATTGGAACTGGCTGGACGGGCTGGATCACTGGTCAACACCGCTCATGGCGAATATGCTCTGGGCATTTGGCTCGGCGCTGGTGGTGACCATTCCGCTGGCGCTGGTCGGGCTGCTCGGCGTGATGTTCCGCTGGACGACCCACCGCAATCCGCAGGTATTTTGGGTCTTTTTCAGCACCATCCGCCGGACGTGGCGCAAAGCCTATCTCGCCGCCGCGCTTGACCTCGCGCTCGGCGGACTGATCCTGCTCAACCTGCGTATCTTCGAGTTCATGGACATGGGCGAGGTCGTCGCCTTCCTCTCTCGCGGCGTGACTCTCTCGCTAGCGATTCTGCTGCTGTTGATCAACCTCTATCTGTGGGCGTTGATCGCGGTCTGGGACGCGCCCTTTCAACGCCTGCTCAAGCTCTCGATCCAGTTGGTGTTCGCGCAGCCGCTCTGGACGTTCGGCATCGGCGTCGGCTGCGCGCTGGTGGTGATCGCCTCGACCTTCCTGCCGGTCGCGGTCTTGGTCGTCCTGACGGGTGCGGTCGTGGGCTACATCGACTGCCGGGGGACGTGGATCGTCGTTACCAAGTACGTCCTGCCCAGCGAAGTCCCCTTGATCGATGTGGATTAGCCGCCCCGCGAATTGATCGAGTTGCGCGGCTCTGGCGTCGGCTGCACGCTTTCGGTCGGCGCGGGCGCTTCGGTCGATTCGACCGTAGGAGTCGCGGTCGGCGTGCTGGTCGCAGGCGAGACCGCTGCTATGCTCACCTCGTCCACCTGCCAGCGATCCGCCGCTGCGCCATCATCGGGCGCGACCCCCTGCCACACGAACTGCACCTGTATCCTCTGCCCGACGTAGCCGCTCAGGTCGATCACCTCCTGCTGCCAATCGCCAGCGATGACTGGCATATCCACCGTTGTCCAGTTGATGCCGTCGGTGCTGACCTGCACCAACCCAATCGAGCGGTCGCTGGTCAGCAGCGACTCGAAACTGAGGAATACCGCTTGATCCGGCGTCACGGTCGTCAGGTCGATCTGCCGATCCCAGCGCAGCACGTCGGCGCGGTTAGCGCCGTCCACCTGCCAGCCGAGTCCGGAGAAGGCGGCATCCGGCGTGAGCGTCCAGCCGGAGCGACTCGACCAGTCCGGTGCGCCGTCGTCCATCGAGGCGTAGGCGGGCAGCGTCAGCGGCGCGAGCGGGGGCGTGTCGGTGGGCAGTTCCAGCGTCGGGAAGGGCAGCGCGGTCGGCAGTTGAGTCGGCGTGTCGGTGGCTTCAGGGGTCGGCGCTTCGGTCACGGCTTCGGTGATTTCGGGCGTGGGCGTGTCGGTCGCCTCTGGAGTTGGCGTATCCGTCGCTTCCGGCGGCTGATCGAGTGCCAACACCTGCACCGAACTCAGTTCCACCTTGTCGATGTCCATGTACTGACCCAGCGCGCCGGTGAAGCGCACCGTCACCGGGTAAGTGCCCGTCCAGGGCAGCGGAATGCTGATCGGCTGCTGGTACTGAGTTCGAGCCATGCGAATTGCTGATAGTCGTGCAGTTGTAGACTTGGCTGAAGCAGACCTCCATCGGTCCTTTGTCGGGTCCTTTGGTGCGATACAGCACCAGATAATGCCCCGCCACCCCGTTGACCATGAAGGTCACGGTCGAGTCCGGCTGCGAAGTGTAGTAGGCGTGTCCGCCGCTGTAGCTGGCATTGTCGGTGGCGACCCACTGACCGCTGTAATACAGACTGCCGCTGGTCTCCTGATAGGTGACGCCTTCGTCGAGCGCGGTGGGACTGCCAGCCGATAGGATGACGGCGTCGAAGTCCATGTACTGACCGCTGGAGCCGAGATTGGTCAGCGTGACCGGGAAGGTGCCCGCGTTGGGCATCAGGATGTTGATCGCCTGCCGATAAGCAGTCGGCAGTCCGTAGTTGCTGTAGGTCGTGCATTGGACGCCGATGCAGAGCTGCATTAGCCCGTGATCGGGTGCGGCAGTTCGGAGGATGATGAGTAGGTCTCCGGCGTCAGTCGTGACCGTGAAGCTGACGCTGGCGCCGTTCTGCCCGGTATACATCACGCTGCCGTCGTAGTAGTCGGGGCTGCTGTCGCCGATCCACACGCCGTTGTAGGTCAAATTGGGGCTGGCGCTGTCAAAGCCGCCTCCCGGGATCAGGATGGTCGGCGCGATCAGGAGCGAGAGCTTGTCCAAATCGAGATACTGCCCATTGCTGCCCGTGAACGTCACCGTGACCGGGTAGACCCCTGTCCAGGGAGCGGAAATCGTGAACGGCTGCTGATAGAGCGTGATCGGGTTGCTGTTGCTGAAGGTCTGGCAGGCGAATACCTCGCTGAAACAGACCCGCATCGGTCCTTTATCGGGTCCCACTGTGCGGATGATCTCAAGCCGATCCCCGGCAGTGGCGTTGATCAGGAAGGTGTAGCTGCTGTTGGGCACGCCGGTGTAATGCGCTTTCCCGCTGCTGTAGCTGGCGTTGTTGTCCACGATCCACTGACCGCTGTAGCTGATGCTGGCGTTCCCGTCCTGAAAGTTCCCCCCCTCGTTGAGCGTGCCGGGGCTGGGGAGCAGATATACCGCGTCGAAATCCATGTACTGCCCGGATATGCCGAGGTTGGTCATCGTGACGGTGAAGTTCCCGTCGTTGGGCACCAGAATCGTGAGCGGCTGCTGGTACAGCGGAATCTGGCTGTAGTTGCTGTAAGTCTGGCAGACGCCCGCGCCGATGCAGACCTGCATGTTGCCCCGGTCGGGTCCGGTCGAGCGCACGAGGGTCAGCCGATTACCTGCCCCGCCTTTGAGCAGGAAGCTGAGCGAGGCGTTGTGCTGCCCGGTGAAGTGCATGGTGCCGCCGCTGTAGCTGCCGCTCGACGTTCCCCAGTTGCCGCTGTAGACGATGCTGTAGCTGGTGTCATCAAAGAGTTGGGCGATGAGCAGCGTCGCGGGCAGCGACGATTTGTAGGCGCCAATGTCACATGGTAATCGACGGCTGACTCCGCGCTGGTCGGTGGTGACGGGCGGGATGCCGCTCAGCGATGTGCAGTTACCGTGACCGATTGCCATGCTGCCCGCGTCCAGCGCCATGGTCTGGGTGGAGCCGCCGTTCTCCCCCAGCGCCTCCACGTTGATGGGCTTGGCGTCGTCGTCGGTCAGGTCGGTGGCGGTGCTGCCCGTATACGTCCCTCCGGCGGTGTTGCCGATCAGGTTATAGCCAAGCGAATTAAACGTACCTTTCAAGCCCTGTCCGCTGTTTCCGGCGACCAGCGTGCTGCCGATCTTGGCGGTTTGACCGCTTTCGTTGAAGATGGCGCCCCCGTGCGTCGCGTCATTATTGTCGAGGGTGCTGTTGGTCACGGTCACGTAGCCATCGTAATTATAGATGGCGCCGCCCATGTCGCCTGCGAGATTCAGCGAGAAGGTGCTGTTGGACACCGTTACGAAGCCCCAGTAGTTGGTTATCGCGCCGCCATCAGCCGCCGAGTTGCCCCAGAAGCTGCTGTCGTTCACCGTCAGCGTGGCGGTCTCCGTGTAGGTCCCGTTGCTAATCGCGCCGCCCCAACCAATCCCAGTGGCAGCGTTGTCGGCAAACGTACAGCGATTTACCGTCAGCACGCCCGCGTTGAAGATCGCGCCGCCATTTTCACCGGATGCCTTCCCATACCCAAGCGCCAGATCGTTCAGGCTCACGGCAGCACCAACATTAATGGTAATTAGGCGGAAATCCGAGGTTCCACCGGCAGTGCTGCGCTCGATGGTCGCGCCGTTTCCGTTGATGGTCAGGTCGACGCCAATTGTTGGCAAGCCAGAGAAGGTGAGTGGGATTGGACCGGTCAGAACGTAGATGCAGCCCGCCGCCAGACTGAGCGTATCGCCGTCACTGGCGTTATAGATCGCATTGACCAGATCAGTCGTATTGCAGGCGACGCTGGTCTGCGCAGCCACCTGCGGCACCCGCACGAAGCCGATGCCCAGAAGTGCCAAGAATACGAAGTAACGCAGCCATCTGAATAGTCTCGACATGATCGCCTGCCTTCCGGGAGGGCAGCTCAAAACCGCTCTCGCCGTGTTTTATGCGATTGTTTTGCCGGAGGAACATTCCGGCGGAGAATATATATCCGCAATATATCATAAATTTGAATTGCAGGTTTGGCGTTACACCCGCGCCGCCGGATTGTAATAATATTCCGCCGCAAATGAAAAGCGCCCCTTGATCATCAAGAGGCGCTCTTGCGCGGTAGGGTCGCACGGCTGTGCGCCCACTGTTACGACCCGTTTGTCACGGGCAGCGCCGAGCAGGTCCCGCTGGGCGACACGTACTGCCCGCTGATCCACCCGGTCTTGTCCTCGTAGCTGACGTGATACCAGCCGTCGCTGGTCTTGCCGTCGGCGGTGATGCTGCTGCCAAACGGGATCGACAGGTAAACCGTGCTGCCGTCGGTGGTTGGCTGATTGCGCAGATTCAGGTCATAGTCGATCAGCAGCGTGCAGGTCGCACCCGATCCGCTGCTGCTGGTGGTCGAATTCGCTTCAGCGGTCGCCGCTTCGGTTGCGACGGGAGTCGGCGTCGCGGTCGGGAACACGATCCGCGTCGGGCGAATCTCGGTTTCAGTCGGCGCGGACTCGGTCGGCTGCGGCGCGGACGGCGTGTTGGTCGGGAGGATCGCATCGCTCGCGTTCGGGCTGGCTTCGGCAGTCGCGGACTGCCCGCCTCGCCTGAAGCCGCCGCTGAAGGTTGAATTCGGGCTGATCGTTTCGGTCGCTTCCGGCGTGATCGCTTGATCGCTGGGCGGCGCGAAACTGCCCTGACCGCCATTCGGACTCGCGGCTTCAGTGGACTGCGGGGCTTGACCGCTGGGCGGCGTGAAGCTTCCGCCCTGACCGCCCGTGAATCCGCCCTGACCGCCGCCGAACGACGGCGCAGCGCCGGTGATCAACTCCGGCAGGATGAACCGCGCGCCCTGCCCCTGACCCTGCACCAATTGGGTGGCGAGTTGCGCGGTGTCGCCGCCCGCGTTGGTGACCAACTGAGCGGCGCGCCCGCCCGAAGCCGCCAGCGTGTCCAGCGCCTTCGCAATCGCGGCGGTCACGGTATCCAGATCGCCGTTATGCGCGGACACCAGATCGGCAATCGTGCTGCCCGATTGTATCTGGCTCACGATGTCGTCGGCGGACAGCCCGGTTTGCGCTTCCAATACCTGCGCGACTTCCGTCGGCGTGCTGGACGAAGCCGCTTCGGTCGCCTGAGCTGCCGGATTCTGCGCGACCGAAGCGCCCGGCGTGACTTCGGACACCAGCACCGTATCGCCCGTGTTGGAGACGGCGGGCGTTCGCGTAGAGGTAGCCGTAAACACCAGCGGCAGCCCGAACATTGCCACCACCAGCAGGACGCTCACGCCGATACCGAGCATCCCATAGGAATGATTCGCGTCGCGCTGCTTGCTGCGCCGCTCGATCAGCACGACGATCAGGCTGGCGACGAAGGCGATCATCGCGTTCAGCGCCATGAAGTTGATCAGCGCGGCGCGCACCAGCGCGCCCGTGTCCAGCACGTAAGCCAGCAGCGGCGCGCCGATACTCAGCAGCGCCAGCAGAGTCGCCACCAGCCCTTGCTGCTTGCCGCGTAGCGCCTGAATCAGCGCGAACAGCGCGTACAGCAGCGCAAGGAAGGGGACGAATGGAATCAGTTCTTGCACGTTCATGAGAAGCCTACTTTACTCGTAGCGCAGGGCATCAATCGGGTTGAGCCGCGCTGCCCTTGACGCTGGATAGACACCGAAAAACAGACCAATCGCCGTCGAGATGCTCACGGCAAGCACGATGTTGGGCACTCGGACGATCACGCTGAAGCCGCTCACCAGCGAGCTGATCAGCGCGCTGGCTCCCACCGCAATCGCCACGCCCGCCGCGCCGCCGATCAGCGTCAGCACAATCGCCTGCGTCAAAAACAGCAGCACGATGTCGCTGTTCTGCGCGCCAGTGGCTTTACGCAGCCCGATCTCGCGGGTGCGCTCGGTGATGGTGACCAGCATGATGTTCATGACGTTGATGCCGCCGACCAGCAGCGAAATCCCGGCGACCACGCCCAGAAACAGCGTGAGGATTTGGATGGTGTTGGTGAGCGATTCGACGATGGTCGAAGCCGTGAACACGTTGAAGTTGTCGCTCTCGCCGGTCGTGATGCCGCGCTCCTCGCGCAGCGCGGTTTCGACCCGGCTCTGCACCGTGCTGATGTTGTTCACGTCCGCCACCTTGACCAGAATCGTGTTGACGATAGTTTCCCCGGTGGTGGTGCGGCTGTTGTTCAGCCGAGCCTTGAACGCCGTCATCGGGATGATGATGGTGTCGTCCGAGGTGCCGCTGGTGTTCAGCACGCCGATCACCTGAAACAGCACGTCGTTCACGCGAATGGTCTTGCCCAGCGGATCGACGCCCGTGCCGAACAGGTTGTCCGAGGTGGTGGTGCCGATGATGGCGACCTGCGCACTCGTGTCGTACTCGTCCTGCGTGAACATGCGCCCTTGATCGACCGTGCGCGCCTCCACCGCCAGATAGTCGGTGGTCACGCCCGTGACTCCCACGTTGAACTGGTTGTTCTCGTAGATGATGGCGTAGTTGCCGCTGGTTTCCGGCATCACCCGATCGACGCCGGGGACGCGCGCCGGGTCGCGCAGCGCGTCCGCCAGATTGGTGGTGAGCGAATCCATCCGCCCGTTGGAAAACGTCGCCGAAATCCGCAGGACGTTGGTGCCCAGCCCCTCGAACTGGCTGGTCACGTAATCCTGCACGCTCTGCCCTAGCGAGAGCAGCAGCACCACCGCCGCAATGCCGATGGTGATGCCCAGCGCGGTCAGGAAGGCGCGCAGCTTGTTCGCGCCCAGTTCGATGATCGACATCCGCAGGTTATCGAAGAATGGAGTCAGCATCACTCAAACCTCAGCGCCCGGATCGGACTCATCACGGCGGCGCGGCGTGCCGGGTACATGCCTGACAGAATCCCGATCAGGCTGCTGATCCCGGTTGCCAGCACCACCGATTCAGGCGTGAGCGCAATCGTCAGTTGGGTGATCAAACGCCCCGCCAGCAGCAGCACGCCCTCGCCCAGCAGAATGCCCACCGCGCCGCCCAGCAGCGAGAGCAAAATGCTTTCCAGCAGGAATTGGGTGAGGATGGTGCTGGCTTGCGCCCCGACCGCTTTCCGCAAGCCGATTTCGCGCGTGCGCTCCGTCACCGAAACCAGCATGATGTTCATCACGCCGATGCCGCCCACCAGCAGCGAAATCCCGGCGATGGCGCTCAAAAACAGCGTGATCGTGTTCAGCGTCGAGGTCAGCGTGTCCTGAACCGTCGCCGCGCTGAAGATGGTGAAATCGGCGGCGGTGGCGCTGCGGATTCCGTGTGCCTGCATCATGTAGGCTTGCACCGCGTTGGTCGCGGCCGTGATCTCCGCCGGGACGGTCGAATTGACTTTCGCCTGTATCGAGCTGACCCGGAAGCCCTTGCCCGCGACCCGCGCGTTTGCCAGCCGGGTCTGCGCGGTTGTCACCGGGATCAGCAGGGTTTGGCTGGAAAAGCCGGTCGTGGAGCGGGTTTCCATCACGCCGATCACCGTGAACACCTGCCCGCTGATCAGGAAGGTCTGCCCTAAGGGGTCTGCCGTCCCGAACAGATCGCTGGCGGTGTCCTGATCCAGCACCGCGACCCGCGCGCTGTCATCGACGTTCTTCTGGGTGATGAAGCTGCCGGACGCGACCTTCCAGTCGTTCAGGTCGCTGTAGTTGGCGGTCACGCCCTGAATCGACGGGCTGGAACTGTTCGCGCCCGCCGAAACCGTCCCCTGAACGTTGTAGACGTAATCGACTTCGCTCAGGTAAGCGCCCGCGCCGGAAGTCATCAAGCCGTCGGCGTCGTCGGTGGTGAGCGGCTCGGTCCCGGAGGCGGTGTTGCGGTTGCGCGCCGCGCTGATTTGCAGGATATTCACGCCCAGCCCCGCGAACTGCTGGGTCACGTAATTTTGCAGGCTCCCGCCCAAGCTCATCAGGCTCACCACCGACGCCACGCCGATCACGATGCCCAGCGTGGTCAGCAGCGCCCGCAGGCGGTTGGTGGACAGCGCCGTGATCGCGGTGCGGAAGGTTTCGAGGAAGCTCATGGTTAGTTGTATTCCTCGGCTTTGCCGCTGTAGGCGCTCTCGAACACGGTCGCCAGTTCTTCGGCTTCCGACGGACGATCCGCCGTTTCCGCGTCCAGCGGCTCCGCAATCGGCTGGTCGGCGATGATCAGCCCGTCGCGCAGCATGATCACCCGGTTGGTGTGCCGCGCGATCCAGGGATCGTGAGTTACGAACACGGTGGTGATGCCCTGCTCGCGGTTCAAGCTCTGGAAAATCTGCATCACTTCCTTGCCGCTGCGGGTGTCGAGGTTTCCGGTCGGCTCGTCCGCCAGAATCAGCGACGGCTGGTTGACCAGCGCGCGGGCAATCGCCACCCGCTGCTGCTGACCGCCGGAAAGCTCGCTCGGCGTGTGGTCGAGGCGGTTGCCCAAGCCCACCGATTCCAGCGCAGCTTTCGCCCGCTGCGAGCGGTTGCTCGCGCCCGCGTAGAGCAGGGGAAGCTCCACCTGCCGCTGGGCGCTCGTGCGCTTGAGCAGGTTGAAGTTCTGGAACACGAAGCCGATCTTCTTGTTGCGGATTTTCGCCAGTTCCCGGTCGCTCAGCTTCGCTACGTCGATCCCGTCCAGCAGGTAGACTCCGGTCGTGGGCTTATCCAGCGCGCCGAGGATGTTCATCAGCGTGCTTTTCCCCGACCCCGAAGGACCCATGATCGACACAAACTCGCCTTGATGAATTTGAAGGTCGATGCCCCTCAGCACCTGCAGGTCGATTTCTCCGACCTTGTAGGTCTTGGTGATCCCCTGAATGTCGATCACCGCCGTGCTGTCGTCATGCTGGATGCCGTTGTTCATCATCCACCTCGACCGCCACTGCCGCGCGTGAAGCCGCCGCCGCCGCCGAATTCGCCGGGGGGCGCGCCCCCACCGCCGAGCGCGCCGCCGCCGAGCAGCCCCAGACCGCTCCGCTGCTGGGTGGACGTGCCGGAAGTTCCGCTGGACAGCACCACGATAGTCTCGCCCACGTTCAAGCCGTTCGTGACCACGCTTTCGCTGTCGGTGGTCGCGCCCAGCGTCACCGGAACCGCCGCATAGCTGCCGGTCCCGGTCTCCACCTCGACCGACGATTCGCCCGTCGCCGCGTTGGTGCTGATGAAGCGGTTGGGGATCACGATCACATTGTTGACCTGATTTAAAATCACGTTGGCGATGGCGGTCATGCCCGGACGCAGCGCGACGCTGGCGCCGTCGAGGGTCACGTCCACGTCGTAAGTCACCAGATTGCTGGTGCTGGCGGGCGTGGGATCGACCTGCGTGACCGTCCCGGTGACTGCCGCGTTGTTCAGCGCCTCAACTGTCACGTTCACCTGCTGCCCCACCGCCAGTTGGGTGATGTCCTTCTCGTCCACCGAAAGCGTGATGGTGTAGTGGCTGGTGTCCAGCAGCGTGATGCTGCCCGCGCCGGGCATCTCGCCCACCGCCAGATCGACCGCCGCCACGATTTCGTCGAAGGGCGCGACGATCTGGGTGTTGTCGCGCA
Organism: uncultured Chloroflexia bacterium; assembly: GCA_963814185.1. Classification (GTDB taxonomy): domain Bacteria; phylum Chloroflexota; class Anaerolineae; order Aggregatilineales; family Phototrophicaceae; genus Flexifilum. The sequence goes on from CAWFCF010000012.1 coordinate 920,908, forward strand.
GCGTTTCGGCTTCGTCCAGCGCCAACTGCGCCGTCTCCACGTTGATCTGCGCCTGCCGAATCTGCGAGTCGCTGGCGCCCGTCGTCAGCGCGTCGAGGTTCGCCTGCGCGCTGGTGAGCTGCGCGTTGGCGGAACTCAACTGCGAGGCATCCGGTCCGGTGTTGGCGACTTCGGTCGCCGACATTTCCTGCGCCGTGACGTTGGACTCGGCTTGCGCGAGGCTGGCGGCGGTCATCACCGAATTGGCGTAGGCGTTGGGCTGATTCGGGTTGGAGCCGCCGCTGCTCAACTGCTGCTGCCACAGTTGATTCTTCGCCAGTTCCGCTTGCAGCGCCGCGATCTGAATGTCGGTGTCGCTCGACCCGGTTTGCGACGCGCCGCTCAGGCTGGCTTCCGCCGCGTCCACGCTCAACTGCGCGCTCTTGAGGTCAAGGTCGCTGGGCGGCGCTTGCAGCGCAGTCAGCGCGTTCTGCGCCGATTGCAGATTGGTCTGCGCGTCGCGGATTTGCGCGTCAACCGAGGTGCTGTCCACCGTCGCCAGCACGTCGCCCGCCTTCACCGTGTCGCCCTCTGAAACCAGCACCTGCGTCACCGGGGCGGAGGTGGCAAAGGTCAGCGTTTTTTGGTCGGCGGTCGCCAGCGATCCGGTCGAGCTAAGCGTCTGGGTCAGCGTGCCCATCTGCACGTTCATGCTTTCGGATGCCGCCAGCAGCGGCGTGCTTTCCGGGAGAAGCTGCGACTGCGCCCGCACCATGTACAGGCTGGCGGCGGCGACCAAGACCACCAAGAGCGGCAGCGTCACCAGCCGCAGGAAGGTGCGACCACGCCCGGCTTTCAGGCGGTTGGTCATCCACCAGATCAAGATTGCTCCGCCGAGCGCGACAATTACGCCCCCGGCGATGATGGTTATCAATGGATGAGTTATGACTCGTTAGCCCCTATTTGAATGGCGACTTCTCCGGTCATGCCGATGCGCACGCGGCTGTCGTCGTTGTTCAGCACGACGCGCACGTCGTAGGTGACGATGCCGTCGGTGCTGGTCGAACTCAGCCAGCCGACGTTATCGACCGTGCCGGGGATGTTGATCCCGGTCAGCGCGTCCAGTTGAACCGTCGCCTGCTGCCCAACCGCCACTTTGTGAATGTCCAGTTCGTTGACCGGAACCGTCATCTGCAAGCTGGAAATGTCCGAAATTTCGATCACCGCCGTCGAGGGGCTGACCGAATCGCCCGCCGTGACGTTCACGGCGGTCACGTAGCCGGAGGTCGGCGCGACCAGTTGGGTTTCCAGCAGCGCGTTCTGCGCGTCCGTGACTTTCGCCTGCGCGCGGTCAACCGCCAACTGCGCGTTGTCGATGTCCGACTGCGCGGGCGGCGCTTGAAGCTGATCCAGTTGAAGCTGCGCCTGCTGGATGCGAATCCCCGCCGACCACAACTGACTGCTGTTCGGCGTCTGCGCCGCTACAAGCTGAAGCCGCGCGATCTCGGTGTTGAAGCTCTGCGCGCCGATCTTGGCTTCTTCGAGGCTGATCTGGTCGGGCGTCCCGTTCATATTCGCGCGCGCGGTTTGCAGCGCCGCAAGCTGATCCTGCGCCTGCTGATATTTCAGTTGAAGCTGGGCGATCTGGTCGCCGGAGGTGCCGTTCGCCGCCGAACTGTACGCCGCCTGCGCGCTGGCGAGGTTGGCTTGCGCCACCGCCAAATCCGAATCGCTCGGCGGCGACATCAGGTCGTCATACGACAACTGCGCGCTTTCGAGGCTCAACTGCGCCTGATGATAGCTGTTCCACGCATCCGAATTATCGAGGTCAGCCAGCACGTCTCCCGCCTGCACGGTGTCGCCCACCTGCGCGTAGAGACCCTGAACCGTCCCCGCGGTTTGAAAGCTTAATTCCACCACCGACTTCGCTGCGACCGAGCCGAGCGCCGAAATGTCGCTGGTCGTATTCGCGACCGTCGTCGCCTGCTGAGCGACGGCTGGCGTGGGCGGCTCGGCGGTGGTCTGCTCGACTGGTTGGCTGACCGCATTGATCCCGCCCACCAGCAGCGGCAGCGCGATCAACGCGATCATCGCAAGCAGACTTTGTTTCAAAGTCATTGAAGACTCCTTCTGCCTTCGGACAAATACGTTCTCTACACTAGTGGAAAGTTGTTTAGAAAATGTTTAGGACGTGTTGCGTTAATTCGATTTTTGATTTCAATTCCGTAATCTGCGTCAACACTTCCAGATTAGGGGAAATGCCAACCGATTCTGAACCGGTTCTGAATATCCGCTTGCTAGATTGGTGCCATCTACTCAGATGGGATTGGAGCATCAATCATGACGAGAGCCATTCGGATCGGTATCGCGGTGGTGGCGGTGATCGCGGTGGTGAGCATTGGCGCGTTTCTCTATCTAACGCGCGAGGTCGCTGCGCCCAGCGAGGACGTGCAGGCGAGTGTCCAGCAGCTTGACGTATCCAGCGCCAGCGGAGAAAGCTTGTTCCGCATCTCGCAGGACGACTCGCAGGTCGAGTACAACATCAGCGAAGTGCTAAACGGCAGCGACAAGATCGTGGTGGGCACCACGAGTTAAGTCGCTGGAGATATTATAGTCTCGCTTGATGACCCCATACAGTCCAGAATTGGTGAGATTTCGATTAATGCGCGTACTTTCGCCACCGACGATTCCCGGCGCGATAATTCAGTGGCGCGCTTCATCCTGCAATCCGAATCCGACGCGAACCAGTTCATCACCTTCCAGCCGACCAGCATCAGCGGTCTGCCGAGCAGCGTGAGCGTGGGCGATACCCTCAGCTTGCAGGTCACGGGCGATTTGACTATCGCCGGAACTACCCAGAGCGTCAGCTTCGACCTGACCGCCAACTTGCAGTCGGCGGATCAACTGGTCGGTCACGCCGAAACCACCGTCCAGCGCTCCGACTTCAACCTGACCATCCCCAGCGTGCCTTTCGTCGCCAACGTGGGCGAGACCGTCACGCTCAAGCTGGATTTCGTCGCCAACGCCGTCAGCACCAGCGCCGCCTAACGCCGCGCTTTGTAGGGGCGGGTGTGCTTGCTTCGCAAGCCTAGACCCGCCCCGTATCCTTGCTTGCCTAGCTTTCGATATTGAGTTTGCTGATTCCGTTTCACACATCGAGACGGAATTTGTTTGTAAGGGCATGGCACCGCCATCGACCCGCCGCGCTTATAGGGGCGCACGGCTGTGCGCCCGCATCTTTTGAGCCTCATTTATGAGGCTTGTTGTCCTAGCCCGATGCTTTGAGCGTCGGGCGGGTCATCACGTCACGTTTTCCAGCGCGTGCGGCTGAGCCATCTCCCGTGCTGCCCGCAGCATGATCAGGATCGACGTGCCCGCGCCGACCGTGCTTTCCGCCGTGATGCTGCCGTGATGCGCCTCGACAATCGACCGGGCAATCGCCAAGCCCAGCCCGGATTCGCCCTGACTCTGGTAGCGCGATTCCTCGACCCGGTAGAAGCGCTCGAAGATGTTCGGCAGCTTGTCCGCCGGGATGCCTGACCCGGTGTCGCGGATGATCAACTCCACCCCGCCCGGTTGCGCGCGCGCCTGCAAGGTCACACTGCCGCCAGCGGGCGTGTAGCGCAGCGCGTTGCTGACCAGATTCGCCAGCACCTGCACCATGCGCTCCCGGTCAACTTCTACGTCCGGCAGATTCGGCTCGGCTTGCACCCGCAGCGCGACTTGCTGCTCCGCCGCCAGCGGCTCGAACGAGGTCTTGACCTGTTCCAGCAGGTCGGCGGGCGGCACCGATTGATACATCAGCTTGAGTTCGCCCGCGTCGGCGAGCGAGAGCGTCCGCAGGTCTTCGATCAGCCGCTTGAGCAGTTGGGTTTCCTCGTACATCGCGTCGAAGCGCTGCGGCGTCGGCTTCAGCGTGCCGTCGCGCAGCCCTTCGAGGTATCCGGTGATCACGGTGAGCGGCGTCCGCAGATCGTGGGCGATGTCGGCGGTCATCTGGGTGCGAAGCTGGCTCGCTCGGTGGATGTCCGCGCTCATCTGGTTGAAAGTCGCCGCTAGCTCGCCCAGTTCGTCTTGGGTGCGCACTTCCACCTGCTGATTGAGTTCGCCCTGCCGCATTCGCCGGATGGCGGTGGTCAGTTCGGTGAGCGGGCGCAGGAAATGCCGCGAGAGCAGCAGCCCCACCAGCAGCGCCACCGCTGCCGCGCCCACCCCGCCTATCGCCAATGCTTGATTGGTGCGGTCGAGGTAGCCTTGCTCGCGGGGATCGGGACCCGGCGGGGGCGCTGCCACCAGCACCGTGCCGACCGTCTTGCCGTCGACCGTCAGCGGCACGCCTTCGTCGCGCTGCTGCGGCGAAATCGTCTCGCCCAGATGATAGGGACCCGAATCCACCACCACCCTGCCGCTGGTATCCAGCAGCGCGCACAACTGCGCCACCTGCGACCCATCCCCGGATCGCTCGTGCAGCCAATTTTCCACCCCGTCCCAGCTTTGATTGGTCTGGTAGTAGCTGGTCATCTCGCTGACGAATACCGCCTGCGATTGTTCCAGACGCAGGCGGTCAAACTCGGTGACGGTGGTGCGGAAGGCGAACAAGCCGATCAGTACCACGCCGACCAGACTGGTCAGCAGCAGGGTGGCAATCCATTTGAGGGTGAGCGACCGATTGATCACGCGCTTTCTTCGCTCTCTGGGTTGAACCGATAGCCGATGCCGAACACGGTTTGCACGTACTGCGGGTTGCGCGGGTCAGGCTCCAGCTTGGTTCGCAGATTGCGAATGTGAACGTCCACCGTCCGCTCCACGTTCTCGAAGGAATTGCCTTTGAGCCGCTCAAGCAGGTCGCCGCGCGAAAATACCTGTCCCGGCGTTGCCATCAGGATCGCCAGCAGCGCGAACTCGTAGGGCGTCAGTTCGACCTCGTGGCTCCCGACCATCACCCGATGCGTGCGCTTGTCCAGCACCACCTCGCCCGCCCGCAGCACTTCCGGGACGGTCGCTTCCTCGTTGACCCGCCGCAGCACCGCCCGAATCCGCGCGACCAGCTCCGCCATGCCGAAGGGCTTGGTCACGTAATCGTCCGCGCCCAGCTCCAAGCCGATGATCTTGTCGGTTTCCTCGACCTTTGCCGTGAGCATGATCACGGGGGTGTTGCGCTCCTTGCGGAAGAAGCGCATGAACTCGAAGCCGTCCATTTCCGGCATCATAATGTCCAGCAGCACCAGATCGGGGCGCTCGTGCCGGGCGACGAACAGCGCCTCGCGCCCGTTGTTCGCGGCGACGGTGCGAAAGCCGTTCTCGCCCAGATAGTCCGCGATCATCCGCTGCATACTCATTTTGTCGTCCACGATCATGATGGTTTTCATGTGGACTGCCTTCTTTCTGCGCACCGTGCGAATAGCAATTCGAGGAGAGGGTGATCAGTACCCTATCCTCAGGATACGGCGATTTTGTTCAGAATCTGTTCAGAAGTTGTTGCCTTTCTGCACCGCCCGCACAAAGATCGCCTGTAGGGGCACGGCACGCCGTGCCCGTTTTTTCTTCCGTCATCCCGACATCGTAGGGGCGGGTCTCAGACCCGCCCTCACATCACCCCATCGAGGCGAACTTTGTAGGGGCACGGCGCCGCCATGCCCTCTCTCTGCGTCCTCGGTGTCCTCTGTGGTTGATGTTCTCGACGACCTTGTCTTGAAGGGTCAAATTGCACCGGGGGCATTACTTGTCGAGGATGATCAAATTGGCGAAGCTCGCCGCCAGAAGCTTCAACCCGTACTTGCTGAACCGCACCTGTACTTCTTCGTCCTGACCGTCCGGGCGGCTGTCGATCACCGTGCCTTCCCCGAATTTGGCGTGATACACCCGCTGACCCGCCCGGTAGCGCAGTTCCCGCCGCTTACTCACTTCCCGGTCGAACGACAGGATTTTGCTGCTCGCCGGTTCCTCGTGTTCCCAGCGGGTGGCGTACTGGTAGCCGCTGCGGTCGCGCAAGGTTTGCAGGCGCGGCGAGACCCCTTCGGTCAGTTCCGCCGGGATGTCGCCCAGAAACCGCGACGGAAACCCCGGCATACTTTCGCCGTAGAGCGAGCGGCGGAAGGCGTAGGTCAGGTACAGGTGATCTTTCGCCCGCGTCATGCCCACGTAGAGCAGGCGGCGCTCCTCCGCCATCGCGTCCGGCTCGCTGAACGAGCGCGAATGCGGCAGCAGACCGTCTTCCAGCCCGGTGATGAACACCACTGGGAATTCCAGCCCCTTCGCCGCGTGCAGCGTCAGCAGGGTCACGCCGTCCTTTTCGGTGTCCAGCGTGTCGAGGTCTGAAACCAGCGCCGTGTCGTTGAGGAAATCGTTCAGTTCGAGGTCTTTCTTGTCCGAGATCAGACCGCGCAGCGCAGCGACGTTCTCCATGCGTTCTTCGGCTTGCTCGTGGGTGTCGCTGATCTCGGTGATGTACAGGTTGTAGCCGATGCGCGCCAGCAGTTCGTCGAACACCACCGTCAGATCGTTCTGCTGGGCGAGGACTTGCAGGTCGGCGATCAACTCGGCGAAGCTGGCGAAGGCTTTCGCCGCCCGCCCGGTCAGCGGCGAAGGCACGCCGCGCAGCATCGCATCCAGCGCTTCGGAGCTGGTCATCTGGTTCTGCCGCGCCCACTCGGTGAACTGCTCCAGCGACTTTTTGCCGATCCCGCGCCCCGGCACGTTGATCACCCGCTCGAAGCTGACCGATTCGTTGGGGTTGTTGATCACCCGCAGATACGCGACCAGATCGCGCACCTCACGCCGCTTGTAGAACCCGACGCCGCCCACCAGCTTATAGCTGATGCCGTACTTGACGAAGGCTTCTTCAAAGGCGCGGGACTGGGCGTTGGTGCGGTACATCACCGTGAAGTCGCGCAGGCTGTAGCCCTCCCGCTTGATCAGGCGGGTGAGGGTGTTGACCACGAAGTCGCCTTCTTCGCCCTCGCTGTAAGCCTCGTAGATGTTTACCAGCGCGCCGCCCTGACGATCCGTGAACAACGCTTTGGGCGTCCGGTGCAAGTTTTTATCGATCACCGCTCGCGCGGTATCGAGCACGATCTGGGTGGAGCGGTAATTCTGTTCCAGCAAAATCACCCGCGCCTGCGGGTAATCGCGCCGGAACTGCTGCACGTTGCGGTAATCCGCCCCGCGAAAGGCGTAGATGCCCTGATCCTCGTCGCCGACTACGAACACGTTCTGCTGCGGCTCGCCCAAAATCTGCACCAGTTGGTACTGCGCCTGATTAGTATCCTGAAACTCGTCCACCAGCACGTGTTCGTAGCGCAGTTGATATTTCTCGCGCACGTCGGGGTTGTCGCGCATCAACAGCACCGTCTGCATCAGCAGATCGTCGAAGTCCATCGCGTTGCTGGCGATCAAGCGGCGCTGATATTCCGGGTAGATGCGGGCGACCACCTCGCCGAAATAATCCCGGCTGACGTACTCGCCCGGCTCGATTAGCTCGTTCTTGGCGGTGGAGATCGCGTTCAGCACGCCGCCCGGCTTGAAGCGCTTGGAGTCGAGATTCATCTCATTGAGGATGCTCTTGATCACCGTCGCCTGATCGTCGGTGTCGTAAATCACGTAGTCGCGCTCGTAGGGCGTGTGATCGCACTCGATCCGCAGCAGCCGTGCGCAGATCGAGTGAAAGGTGCCGATCTGCAAGCCGTCCAGCCGCCCGCCGAGCAGCCGCTCGACCCGCTCGCGCATTTCGGCGGCGGCTTTGTTGGTGAAGGTCACGGCGACGATGTGGTACGGCGGGACACCCTCCTCTTGAATCTGATAGGCGATGCGGTGGGTCAGCACGCGGGTTTTGCCGCTGCCGGGACCTGCCAGCACCAGCACGGGACCCTCGCCCGCCGTGACCGCCGCTCGCTGCTGCTCGTTGAGGATGTCCAGTAACTCATTCGGCATCGTTTGCTCCAAACCTTCACGCGATTTACGAACAATTGTAGCAAATAATCGCCCGATGCTATACTTTAGCAGGCGAGTGAAGAAGGCAGCATCATGCGCGTTGATGAATCTGACGATAGACCGCCCGGCGCTGATCGTCGCAACTGAGATTTCTGAGCAGGAATACCTTGACAAATATGCCGAGCATCACTGCGAATGGGTCAACGGGACGGTGATCAAAATGGCTCCGGCGACGCTGAACATGACGAAATGCTGGTTGGCTATGGTATGATGCCTGCTTGAAGCCTATTGTCGAGCTGAACCCCATCGGTCTGATCCGGCAGATGCGCGTTTTTGATGAAAGTGTCCGGACTGGCGTATATGCCGTGAACCGATTTGATTGTCATTCTGAATGCCAATTTGATCCAATGAAGCTAAGCGGTGATGGGCGGCGCGGCGGATATTTGCGTCGAGGTGGTGTCGAATGAGAGCGTCAGCGCAGATCGCGGGCGAGAAATTCGAGGAATACGAGAAAGGGCGGTGTTGGTGAATACTGGATTTGCGATATCGCTGCGCTCTGAAGCCCTGTTCTATCGCTTGAATACGGCAGGCGTGTTCGTCCGCCAGCCCGAAGATGCAGAAGGGAACTACCGCACGCCGCTGCTGCCCGGATTGGTCGTCCACGTGCCGACGCTCTGGCAGGAGAAGCTGCCCGGTCCCGGCGCAGTTGTCCGCGCCGTCGAAGCGATGCTGCATAGCTGACGCTTCCCCAACGCGCGCTTGTCCAAACCTCACTCACCCGCTAAACTCATTCCCTCAAGCAATATCCGCGTGCTGTACTTGTTTTTGTTCGGTACTCAGCACTCGTGCCGCGCAGAGCGCAGCCCGGCACTTGTTTTGGAGAGAAGCCATGTCATTCTGGACGGAAAATCGGTTCGTCGTCACTGGGGGAGCGGGCTTTCTCGGCTCGCGCGTGGTCAATGCCATGCGCCAGCGAGGGGCGGACTTGATCTTCGTCCCGCGCAGCGCCGACTACGATCTGCGGGAACACAGCGCCGTCCTCGACCTGCTCAGCGACGCCAAGCCGAGCGTGATCGTTCACATGGCGGCGGTGGTCGGCGGCATCGGCGCGAACCGGGCGCACCCCGCTGAGTTCTTCTACTCCAACCTGACCATGGGCACCCACTTGATGCATGAGGCGTGGAAATCCGGCGTGAGCAAGTTCGTCACCATCGGCACGGTCTGCTCCTACCCGAAGTTCACGCCCACCCCCTTCCACGAGGAATCGCTTTGGGACGGCTACCCCGAAGAAACCAACGCCCCTTACGGACTGGCGAAGAAGATGCTGCTGGTGCAGGGGCAGGCGTACCGCGCGCAGTACGGCTTCAACGCCATTTACCTCATGCCGACCAACCTCTACGGACCCGGCGACAACAATGACCTCGAATCCTCGCACGTGATTCCGGCGCTGATCCGCAAGTTTGTCGATGCGCGGGATCACGGCGACGCTCAGGTGATCGCGTGGGGAACCGGCAAGCCCACCCGCGAGTTCCTGTACGTGGATGACGCCGCCGAGGGCATCCTGCTGGCGACCGAGCGCTACCAGAAGTCCGATCCGGTCAACATTGGCTCCGGCTTCGAGATCAGCATCCGCGAATTGACCGAAACCATCGCCCAGTTGGTGGGCTACGCGGGCGAAGTGGTCTGGGATCCCAGCAAGCCCGACGGTCAGCCGCGCCGGGCGCTGGATACCAGCCGCGCCGAAGCCGAATTCGATTTCCACGCCAGCACCCCGTTTCGTGAAGGGATGGCGCGCACTATTCGCCAGTACGAGCAGAGCCAAATCGCCCAATCTTAGGCGCAGGTGAGCGGTTTAAACGCTTCACCCCCTAGTTACTAGGGTATCAATTTTCGCCCATTTTCTGTAAAATTAAGTTTGTAATTAATTTATCGGATGACGTTGGAGAGTGAAAATGACTCAAGATCGCGGAACGTGGGACAAGATCGCGGGTAACTGGAAGCAGTTCCGAGGCGAAGTTCGCAAGCAGTGGGGCAAGCTGACCGACGACGATTTGGAGCAGGTTCGCGGCGAGCGCGATAAGCTCGCAGGTAAGATTCAGGAGCGCTACGGCGTCGCCAAAGACGAAGCCAACCGCCAGCTTGACCAGTGGGAGCGCAGCAACCGCTTCTAAGCCAAGCGGCTTCATCAGCGAACCCATCGGAACCGTCCGCCTATGCGGGCGGTTCTTTTTTGCCAAGCGAGCATGTTTCTGGCAAGATTAAGGCTCTTGAAAGCAGGTTTCAGGGGCGAAAGGATGTTGGAGAGTCTTCCAGAAGCGGCCCGGGTCGCGCTCGCGCGCCTGCTGCTGGTCGCGGTCGCGTTCGGGATCATCCTGCTGCTGCGCCGCTTGGTCGCGTGGCTGCTCGCCAAGCCGCTGGAGCGCCTGCTCTAGGCATTCCGGACTGGATGGGACGATCCGCAAAATCGTCATCGTGCCGACCGGCTATCTGCTGCTGGCGCTGGCGATTGACATCAGCGCGCGTATTCTGGAAGCCGAACCCGCCGTGATGACCTTCGTCGTCCACATCACGCGGACGCTGGTCATCATCGCGGTCGTGCTGGTCGTCTACGGCGTGGTGCAGAACTTCGCCATGACCCGGCGGCGGCTCCTGCTGGTGACTGGAGTCACGCTGGACGAGGCGCTGCTGCCGTTTGTTCGCACCGGGATTCACCTGTTCGTGTGGGCGCTGGCGTTGGTGATCATCATTCAGGAATGGGGCTACGACGTAAGCGGGTTGATCGCCGGGCTGGGACTGGGCGGCTTGGCGATCTCGCTGGCGGCGCAGGACACGCTCTCGAACCTGTTCGGCTTCGCCGCCATCGTCAGCGACCGCCCGTTCGTGGTCGGCGAGTACATTCACACCAACTTAGTCGAAGGCACAGTTGAGCGGGTGGGGCTGCGCTCGACCCGCGTGCGCCAGTTGGATCAAGCCATCGTCGCCGTGCCCAACAGCGCGATGGCGCAGACGCCGATCCTCAACTGGTCGCGGCTCGCCAAGCGCAAGCTGGAACTGACGCTGGGCGTCACCTACAAGACCACGCCCGATCAAATGGAGCAGCTTCTCAAGAGTCTGCGCGAGATGCTGGCGCAGCGCAGCACGGTGGATCGCAACGCGATCACCGTCTACTTCGTCAGCTTCGGCGCATCCTCGCTCAACATCCTGATTCGCTGCTACGTCGCCATCGCCGACTGGACGGCGTTCACCGCTGAGCAGGAGCGGGTGCTGCTGGAGATCATGCGCTTGGTCGATCAGCAGGGCTTGGAGATTGCCTTTCCCACTCAGTCGATTTACCTTGAAAATCTGGGCGTGCAGAAGCCGCTGCCCGACGATCAGCCGGACGGCGCCCCCACGCAGAAAGATCGAGGTTAGCCATGCAGTTGTATTTCATTCGTCACGGGATCGCCGAAGATCGCGGAACTGACAAGCCGGACGCCGAGCGCGAACTCACGTCCAAAGGCATCGCGCATATGCGCGACGCGGCGCAGGTGATGAAGGCGCTCGGTTTGAAGCCCGACCCGCTCTACAGCAGCCCACTGGTGCGCGCCCGCCAGACGGCGGACCTCCTCGCCGAAGCGCTGGGCGTGACCGTGCAGGAGCGGAAAGAACTCGCGCCCGGCTTCAACATTCACGCGGTCGAGACGCTCACCCGCGATTTGGGCGAGGATGCCGAGGTGATGTTCGTCGGTCACGAGCCGGATTTCAGCACCACCATTTCGTCGCTGGTCGGCGGGCGGGTGGTGATGAAGAAGGGCGGGCTGGCGCGCATCGAGGTGGTATCCCGGCAGCCGCTGCTGGGCGATCTGCTCTGGCTGATCGCGCCGAAAATCTTCGAGCAGATGAACGCCTGATGAATATCAGCCGTTTTCTAGGTACAATTTATTCTCCTGAACCGCGCTTGATGGATACAATAAAGAGTCGTGTTGAACCGGTTTCACAATGCGGTACTCGGCACTACGAATTTTAACAATCCTGCGTTAAACTCAAGGCTCAAGTGATCGTTTGAAAGGACAATCGACGATGGCAAATATTGCAATTCACGGCTTCGGACGTATCGGGCGCACCGCGCTGCGCATCGCGCTGGAGCGAAACCTTTTCGTTCCGGTAGCGATCTCCGACATCAAGGACGGTCCCACCCTCGCGGCGCTGTTTGAGGTGGACACCAACTACGGTCGCTGGCACGAGCCGGTCGAGTGGAACGGCAAGGGCTTCGTGATCGGCGGGCGCGAGATTCCGTACTTTAACACCATGAACGCGCTGCCGGACTGGGGCGCGCTGGGCGTCGATCTGGTGATCGACTGCACCGGGCGCGCGACCAAGCGCGAAGGCGCTCAGCCGCATCTGGACGCCGGAGCCAAGCGGGTGCTGGTCAGCGCGCCCAGCAAGTCGCTGCAGGACTGCGACGCCTTCCTGCTGCCCGGCATCAATATGGAAGACTACAACCCGTTGACCCAGAAGATCATCAGCATGGGAAGCTGCACCACCAACGCGCTCGCCCCGGTGGTCAAGGTGCTGCGCGAGAGCGTCGGCATTGAGGCGGGCTTCTTCTCGACGATTCACGCCTACACCAACAGCCAGTCGCTCACCGACCAGCCGATGAAGGATCGCCGTGACTCGTGGGCGGCGGTCGAGAACATCATCCCGTCGTCGTCCGGCGCCGCCAAGACCCTGACCTTCATCTGGAAAGACCTGAAGATGACCGGCAAAGCCTACCGCGTGCCCACCCGCACCGGCAGCATCGCCGAGATCAACGCGATTGTGAACCAGCCGACCACCGCCGACCAACTGCGCGACCTGTTCCGCAATGCCGCCGCCAAAGCCCCGCTGAAGGGCGTCATGGGCGTGCTGGAAGACGAATGGGCATCGTCGCGCATCGTGGGCGACCCGCACTCGTCGATTGTTGACCTGCCGCTGATTCAGGTGATGGGGGACAAGCTGATCTCGGTTGCTGCGTGGTACGACAACGAATGGGGCTTCACCTCGCGCCTCGCCGAAATCGCCGCCTATCTGGTGAGCGAATCGCAGCCGGTCGCCGCGAAGTAATTCGCTTCTGCATTCGATGAGGGGCATGACACCGTCATGCCCCTTTTGATTCCCTATAACCTCACCCCCGACCCCTCTCCACATCGTGGAGAGGGGAGTTGAGCGAAGCGAAACGGGGTGAGGTGTAGCGGGTTACTTCTAGGTGAGCGGCTGGAAATTCGTCCGGTTCCAATGGCTGTCCAGCGGATTGGCGGTGCCTTTGCCGGTCATCACGTGGATGGTGTAATCGGTGGTGCTGCAATGCTCGACGTTGTTGTCGTAAGTCGGGTTGAACACCATCAGATAGGTTTCCTCAAAGCCGCGCGTATCCACGCCGCCGCCGCGCCCCAGATCGAACGCCTCGATGTCGTCGCCGGTGACGCCGATTGCCCACAGCGTGAGCTTATGCGCGTCGTCGCGCAGCTCCATGTCGTAGACGCCCGCTGGCGCGGCGAAATTGAAGTAGCTCGCGCCCAGTTCCTGCACGCCCGAATCGCCTCTGCCATGTGTCCAGTCGCCGTTGCCGGTGATGGTGTTCTCCAGCAAGACGGTGGTCTTGAACAGCGGCGCGAGCTTGTAATCGCGGGCGAGGTTCTTAACCCGGTAGCGCGCCAGTTCGTGCGGGATGTCAGTTCCGTAGGATTCGAGCAGATGCTCCACCGCGTCCAGTCCGTCGTAGTCGGCGATTTCCTGCCACAAATGAATCACCGCATCGCTGCCGAACTCGTCGGTGAGAAACTGCATGAAGGTCCACTCGCCGTACATCAGCGCGCCGTTGTGCGCGGTGGTGCCGAGGCACAGTTCGGGATTCTGGTACGAGTCGATCACGTAATCGGTCGCGTCCTGATCTTTGCCTGCGGCGACGGTTTCCATCCACGAGGCGGTCGATTCCGCCAGCCACACGTCCGGCTCGGAGCCGTCGAAGCCGAACTGAATCGCGTGGTTGAACTCATGCGCCGCCGTCGCCCGCATGAGGGTGAGCGCGCTCTGCCCGGAGTTGTAGCGAATGCCGGTGAAATTGTTGTCGATCACGATGTAGCTGGTGGCGGCGAAATGCTCGCGTTCCGGCGTGTTCGGGTTATCGCGCACCAGCCGATCCGGGCTGGTGTAGCCAAGCGCGCCCTCCTGCGAGCCGAGCAAGTCGGTCAGATACACGTCGTAGAGCGCATTGCCGCCCATCGTCCCATCCGAGGGGGGCGCGGGCCAGCCCAGCTTGTCGATCTCGATGTGCCACGCATCCTCGAACGCCTGCGCCACCGCATTCAGAAACCCGGCGGCGACCCGATCTACGCCGGTCAGGGTGTAGTGAATGCGAAAATGGTCGCTGTCCTGTGTGTGCGGCGGACCGCTCAACGGAACGTTGTAATCCTGCTCAAAATCACGGATGGTGCTGGAAATCACGGGGCTGCCCGGCTTGAGCGGGTCGCTGCTGCCGGAGGCTGCCTGCGTGCTGCCGCAGGCGAGAAGGACGAGGAGAGCTGCAATGATGGTTTTCAACATGGAAAATCATTCTGAACTCAGCCAGATATACCTTTATTATACGGTATGCTTCTGCGGTTCATGCAATCCGCAAAGCCACCGACTGACGTACTTTTAATAGCCTTTTTATAGCCATAAGGAGATCAAGCATGACCCTCAAGCGGACGTTCATCGGTTTACTGCTGCTGGCGGTGGTTTTGTCGATCGCGCAGATCGCGCCCGCCGCGCTCCGCGCGCAGGACGGCACCACCTCCTGTTCGGTGTCCTTCAAGGCGAACGTGCGCAGCGGACCCTCCAGCGGCACCACGCTCGACGGTCAGTTGAACATCAGCATCGACGCTTCCGGCGTGATCACCGGGAACGTGGTGCAGGAGGGCAAGGACGACATTCCGGTGGTCGGTCAGGTGACCGGACGCGCGATCAACATGGCGCTTGACCTCAGCACCGCCGAGAACCCGGCGCTGTTCGTGTTCGGCGTGGGCACGTCGCTTGACCCGATCCAGAGCGATAGCTGCGGCACCGCGCTCGGCGGGCCGTTCGTCGGACCCGGCGACAGCGACAGCGGCGACTGGCTGGCGGGATACGGCATCGGCGGATAGAGCGGCGCCAGTGGTTGAGCAGACCCGCGTAGGGTAGAGTCGTCGATCATCAGACCGGATGAAAGGATGGTCGATGGCGGATAACGCTGCCCGCTACCGGGCAAACTGGCAGGAAGAAATCGACAGCGCCTCGATTTATCGCGCGCTGGCGGAGACTCAGCCTGCGCTGGCGGAGGTTTACACCCGTCTGGCGGAGGCGGAAGAAAAGCACGCCGCCTTCTGGGAGGATCAACTGCGCGCCGCCGGATCGACCGTGCCGCCGCGTCAACCAAGCTGGCGCGCGCGGACGCTGGTGTGGCTGGCGCGGCGCTTCGGCGCGCAGTTCGTGCTGCCCACCCTCACTGATCTGGAATCGGCGGGCAGCGGCAGCTACGATACCCAAGCCGAAGCCAAAGCCACGACGATGGCATCGGACGAGCGCTCGCACGAGCGCATCCTCAAAGCCATCACCGGGCGATCCGGCATCAGCGGCGGGACGCTGGCGCGGCTGGAAGGGCGGCATCGCGCCGTCGCCGGGAACGCGCTGCGAGCGGCGGTGCTGGGCGCCAACGATGGACTGCTCTCGAACTTCAGTCTGGTGATGGGGGTCGCGGGCGCGGCGCTGGACGAGCGCTCCATCCTGATCACCGGGCTGGCGGGCTTGATGGCGGGCGCGGGATCGATGGCGCTGGGCGAGTGGATTTCGGTGCAAAGCTCGCGCGAACTGTACCACCACCAGATCGGCATCGAGGCGCGCGAGCTAGAGCAAATCCCCGGCGAGGAAGAAGAAGAACTCAAGCTGATCTACCAGTCGAAGGGGCTGCCCGAAGCCGAAGCCGGGAAGCTGGCGCACGACCTGATCGCCGACCGCTCGACCGCGCTGGACACGCTCTCGCGCGAGGAACTGGGCATCGACCCGGAAGAATTAGGCGGCTCTGCGTGGGAAGCCGGGATCACCTCGTTCTTCCTGTTCGCGCTCGGCGCGGTCATCCCGGTCGCGCCTTTCGCCCTGCTGAGCGGCACCAGCGCCGTGGTCGTCAGCCTGATCGCCAGCGGGCTGGCGCTGTTCGGCATCGGCGCGCTGATCACGCTGATGACCGGGCGCGGTGTGCTGTATTCGGGCGGGCGTCAGTTGATCTTCGGCTTGCTGGCGGCCGCGCTGACCTTCGGCATCGGGCGCGTGGTTGGCGTGACGGTGGGGGGATAAAAGAGCAGTGGAAAGTTAAAAGGAGAAAGTTAAAAGGGCTGCATGGATCGCTCCACTTTTAACTTTCCACTTGTGACTTCTTTTCAGCACTCCGTACACTGCACGTCATCCACTGCGCTGCCGTCGATCAGCGCGGCGAACCAGTCGCGGAAGGGGACGCCGTTCACCTGCTCGCTGTAGAAGCTCGGCGTCGTGCTGATGCAGTGATCGCCGCCCGGCGCGACGTAAGACTTGAAGTTGCGGTAGCGCTGCAAGCCGCTGAGGTCGTCCTGCATGGCAAGCGGCCACGCCGATCACCGCGCCGGTCAGCACGTAATACTGAGTCTGCACGCTGTCGTTGTAGCTGGTGTACTCGGCGAAGCGGTCGCGCGGGTAGCTGCGGGCGGCGCTGCTGTAGAGCGACGTGACGAACTGATCCGGCGCTGCCCGGCGGTTACGCACGCCCCACAGGTCGAAGCCGCCCCAATCCGGGTTGATCACGCCCACGCCCGCGTCGCCGAACTGGGTCAAATGAGCGCGGTAGTAGCGCCGCGCGATGGTCGGCGCATAGTAGATCGAGCCAATCGCGCCCGCGCTGCACCCGGCGACCACTACGCTGCTCGGTCGCGGATAATTGGCGAAAGTCCAGTTGAGCGCGGCGGTCGCGTCGATGCTGCCCACGTGATCGACCGTCCCGGTCGCGTAATCGACCGCTTGGGTGCCGAGGTGATCATCTCCGGTGCAGTAGGAGATGAACACCGCCGTGTAGCCTTCCAGCGGATTCGCCGGGCTGTCCGCGAAAATCCCCTGATTGTAGGCGGCAGCTTCTCCGCCTTCGACCCCCTCGTCGAACAAGCCGGAGTTGGGCGCGCAGGTGGCGTCGTTCCAGCAAGCGCCGCCGCCCTCGAAGAAGATCAGCAGCTTGGTGGGATCGGCGGGGCGCACGAAGAAGGTGTAAGGCGTCCCCCGCGCGCAGATCGCATCGCCGCCGGGCGTGATCGGCGTCCACGAATCCTGTGCCTGCGCCGTACCTGTAATCGTCACGAGCAGGAGAAATAACAGGGCGATGAAAATCGTTTTCCGCACGATTGCGCCTTCCACCGCCGAGGGTTTAAACCCTCGGCTAGCTGTTTTAGCCGCCCACTAAAGGGGCGACCCCTTCAGTGGGTCGCTAGATATTCTCGTTGCTGGCGGTTTAAACCGCCAGCAGTGGATTTGGCAGCTCTCACTTGCGAAACTGCGTGTGTTCCCATTCGGCGAACTGATCTTGCAGCCTGAGCCGCTGGTATTTCCCAGTGGACGTGATCGGGATTTCCGTCCCGAACACCACCACTTTGGGCGCTTTCTCGAAGGTCATGCGCTCGCGGCAGTAGGCGATGATCTCGTCCGCGATCAGTTCGTAGTCTTCCTGCAAAACCACGTAAGCGCCCACTTCCTCGCCGTAATAGTCGTTCTTGAAGGCGACTGCCAGCCCCACTTTCACGCCGGGGATTTCCAGCAGCACTTCCTCGATGTCGAACGGGCTGAACTTCACCCCGCCCCGGTTGATCAGTTCCTTGATCCGCCCGGTGATGAAGAAGAACGGTCGCCCGCGCGCGTCCAGCTCGTAGAAGCCCTCGTCGCCGCTGCGAAACCAGCCGAACTTGAAAGTCTCGGCGTTGGCGTCCGGGCGCTGAAAGTAGTATTTCATCACGTTGTGCCCGCGAATGCAGATTTCGCCGCGCTCGTCCGGCTCTAAGCGCTCGCCCGCGCCCAGCGGATCGAAGATCGCCATCTCGTTCGGCTCAATCGGGCAGCCGATGCTCGGATAGCCGAAGTCCAGCAGCCAGTGACGGTGCTCGTCCCACGAGAGATCAATCGGCAGGAAGCAGGAATAGCAGGTGGATTCGCTCAAACCGTAGCCATGCAGGATCGGGATGCCGAACTTCTCCTCGAAGGCGCGCGCCAGACTCATCGCCAGCGTCCCCGCTCCGCAGACCACGTGACGGAAGCGGCGCAAATCCTGCCTGCCGATGCCCTCGCCCCAGATCGACTTGCCCACCGCTTCCTGCTGCTCGGCGTATTCCAGCGAGAACTGCAAAAGTGTTGGAACAACACTCACGATCTGCACGCCCTCCCGCGCGATCCGCTCCCAGAAGTGATGGCTGCTGTAGGCGCGGTTCAGCACGGTCGATCCGCCCACGAACAGCGGCGTGATCAGCGTAACCACGATGCCGTTCACGTGGTGGATCGGCAGCACGCACATCATCCGCTGGTTCCCGGTGATCGCCTGCCACTGGGCGATGCCCTGCGCGTCGATGAGCAGGTTGTACTGCATCAGCACCACGCCTTTGGGCGCGCCGGTGGTGCCGCTGGTGTAGACCAGCAGCGCCTCGTCGTCCAAAGTTGGCGGCGCGTCGGCGGACATGAAGCTGTCCGGGCGGTTGGCGATCTCCCGCGTGAAATGGAGATAATGGTCGCCCGGCGCGCCGCCCATCTGCACCATCTGGCGGACGTTGGGAGCGCCCAGCCCTTCTTCGTCGCCGTGAATGATGCCCTCGGCGCGCTCAAGGTATTCGTCGCGCACGAAGCAGACCCCCGCCGCGCTGTTCCGCAGGATGAAGGCGATCCGGCGGTCGTCCTCGGCGACGTTTTGGGGCGCAACCGCCGCGCCGATCAGCCAGCAGGCGAAGTACAGGATCACGGTGTCGAGGTGATTGTAGGTGATGGTCGCCACCCGGTCGCCGCGCCGCACGCCCAGATCGTCGTACAGGAAGCCCGCCGCCTGATGCACGCGGGCGTTGAACTGGGCGTAGGTCAGTTCTTCGCGCGTGCCCTCCGCGTCGTAGTGAATGATAAAGGTCTTGTCCGGCGTGACGGTCGCGTGCAGCGAGAGCAGGTGACGCAGGTTGCGATAGGGGACTTGGTAGTGATCCGGCGGCACACCGCTGACCGTCCGCGCTGCTCTCAGGTTGGCAATCGTCGCGTCGTTCAGGGTCACAATCATCTTCTCCAAGAAACGTTTCTTTGCCCGTATTATAGCAATGCTATAATGGGCTGAACGAGTGAGAGATCTGGTCAATGTCTGCCCAACAGGAACGGCTCTACACGGTCGAGGAATTTGAGGCATTACTGGCGCTGCCCGAAAACCGGGATCGGCTGCTGGAACTCGTCAACGGGGAGATCGTCGAGAAGATGCCTACCGAAAAACACGGCGAAACTGCCGCGCTGATTGGCGCTGCGCTGCTGGCTTTCGTTCGACCGAACAAGCTCGGTCGTGTGGGAGTTGAAGTGCGCCACCGAATGCCGCAGGATCAGCGCAACAGCCTCCTGCCCGATGTATCTTTCATCTCCGGGAAGCGCCCCAGCGTAACCGAAGGCAGCGTTCCGCAGATGCCCGACCTCGCCATCGAGATCAAGTCGCCGGACGATTCGCTCAAAGAGCTGCGCGAAAAGGCGCAGTATTATTTGCTCAACGGCACTCGCCTCGTCTGGATTTGGGATACCGCTAAGCGCTACGTGATCGCGCTTACGCCCGACGACGAGCAGATTTTCCTCGAACACGAAACCCTCGACGGCGGCGACGTGCTGCCCGGCTTCCGCCTGCCGCTCCAAGACATTTTCGGCGACCCGCTCGCATGACCTTCACCGTTCGTCTGGCGCGCCCCAGTGATGCGCGCGGCTACATCACGCTGATCAAGAACGTGCTGCGCGAGCAGCCCCGGGTGGACACGCCTTACGCCCCGGACGAGTTCGATCCCCCGGTCGAGCGCATCCGCGACCGCATCGCCGAAGTCGCCCGCTCGGACAATTCGCTGTTCCTGATCGCCGAAGCTGAGCGTAAAATCATCGGCGCGCTGACCTGCGGCGGCGGCACGCTCAAAGCCGATCACCACATGACCGCGCTGGGCGTCTACGTGGCGAAGGACTGGCGCGATCAAGGCGTCGGGGGCGCATTGATGGCGCGCTGCGTCGATTGGGCGCGATCCAGCCGCGCGGTCGAGCGGGTCGAACTGGAAGTCTACGCCAACAACGCCCGCGCCATTCATCTCTACGAGAAATACGGCTTCGAGCGCGAAGGCTGCAAGCGCCGCCTGTATTATCAGGAAGGCAAGCCGATTGACATGCTGATCATGGCGCTGCTTCTGGAGAAGCGATGAACCGGATTTGGATTTTCATCCACCGCATCGGCGCGCCCGACCCGGCGCCGCCGTGGTCGCTGGGTGCCGCGCTGCTGACGCTGCTGTTCGCCTTCCTCGCCATGCTGATCGGCGCGGCGGTGGCAGTGGCATGGGCAGGCGCGGCGGATTACACCGAGCTGGCGGGCTGGACGCTCGGCGGCATTCTGGTGATCGTCTTTGTCTGGCAGACCCGCCGCCGGGAATGGGACGTGCTGGGGCTGGTGCGCTCGTCCGCGCCGCTGCTGTTCGTGATGTTCGTCACGCTCGGCTGCGCCATCGGGCTGGACTTGATCAGCCTGCTGCTCACGGGCGAGTTCCAGCCCAAGCCGGAACTGCTGGGGCTGACGCCCAGTACGTTCGGCATCTTCGAATGGGGATTTGCCGCTATCTTCATGATCTTCGTCCAGCCGATTGCCGAGGGGCTGGTCTTTCGCGGGATCATGCTCCCGGCGACGCGAACCGTCCTCGGCGCATGGGGCGGCATGATCGCGGTAGCGACGCTCACGGGCATCTTTCACATGCTGGTGTACCCGCCCAACTACAACACCGCTTCCGCGCTCACGCCGATCTGGTATGGGCTGATCATCCCCATCATCGAGGCGATCATTTTCAGCAGCGTGCGCGGCTACACCCACTCGACCCGCGCGTCGATGGCGGCGCACCTGACTTTCGGCTTGTTCGCCGTGATCAAGCTGCTGATTCTGGCGGGGTGAGAATGTAAAGCCGTTAGCGGTTAGCCATTAGCGATTAGCTAAAAACCGATGTGTCATACGCTGGGCAGACACACAGGTCTGCCCCTACAAAGGATGGGGTTACGGCACGTCTTTCGCTAACTGCTAACCGCTAAAGGAGTTCTCCATGCCAACCATCGTGGTCGCATCGACCAACCCGGTCAAAATCCAAGCCGCGCTCAGCGGATTTCAGCGCATGTTCCCGGCGGACGAGTTCACCGTCCAGCCGATCAGCGTGCCGTCGGGCGTGAGCGACCAGCCCATGAGCGACGCCGAGACCCTGCAAGGCGCGCGCAGCCGATCCGCCAACGCTCGCCGCGCGCTGCCCGACGGGGATTACTGGGTCGGCATCGAAGGCGGCGTTGACCAGCGCGGCGGCGAGTTGGAAGGCTTCGCGTGGGTGGTGATCGCCGGGCGCGAGATCAGCGGCAAGAGCCGAACCGCCACCTTCTATCTGCCCGACGAAGCCGCACGGCTGGTGCGGCAGGGCATCGAACTCGGTCACGCCGACGATCAGGTGTTCGGGCGCTCCAACTCCAAGCAGCAGAACGGCTCGGTCGGCTTGCTCACCGGCGACGTAGTGGATCGCACCAGCTACTACGAGCAGGCGGTGATTTTGGCGCTGATCCCGTTCAAGAATTCGGTCGCTGACCTTCGGCTCATTTTGACGTAGTGCTGAATCCCCACGATTCCTAGAATCGCCCGCTCCGGCTGCGGGAACAGCGCGCGACCCGCATCGCTGTCCAGCGGCTCGATCCGATCCATCGGGTATTCGACCCGGTGCCAGATCACGACGCAGCGACCCGCCGTCCTCACGTTGCGATACCAATCCACCTGATCGCCGTAGGTCAGCGCCAGCGCGAATCCGTCCGCCAGCCGCACCACGATCACCGGCGTCTCGTAGGTCTTGCCGCTGCGCCGCCCCACGTGCCGGATGATCGCAAACGGACCGTGCGCCGACCGCGCAACTCTGCCCAGCACCGGGTTCAGGACGTGCTTGTTGAAGCGCGTGATTTGTTTCGGAAATGCCATGTGTTTCCCCGACGCTTGCCCGCTCACTTTTGCGCTAGCCAAGCGCTCCACGTTAGAATAACCGGAATTCGGATGAGGAGGCGGAATGGCATACGGGCGGCTCGACGTTTTTTGGCCCGATGGGCTGTTTAAGACGTATGTGCTGACCAATTCGACCGTTTCCATCGGGCGCTCGACCGGCAATACCATCCCGCTGGAAAGCGACACCCTCTCCCGCTACCACAGCACCATCACCTATCAGGACGGCGAGGTGCGCATCACCGACCTCAACTCCGCCAACGGCACCTTCGTCGACGGCGTGCGGCTCGAAGCCAACCAGCCGCGCACGCTCTACGGCGGCGAAGAAATCACCATCGGCGCGCTGCGCATGATCTACCACTTTCTCGACGAAACGCCCACCCGCCCGATCACGGTGCCCGAAGAAGCGACCCGGCGCATCGAGATCGCCGATGCCCCGTTCTATATTGAGATTAATCCGCCGGAGCAGGCGATCCCGCCCGGCGCGCACATCTCCGCCCGCCTCTCGATCACCAACACCGGGAGCGAGCCGGAGCGCTACCGGGTCGAAGTGACGGGCGTGCCCAAAGATTGGGCGCGCATCGACCGCCCCGATCTCGAAATCGCGCCGGAGCAGAGCGCCGACGTGATCGTGAACTTCAAGCCCCGCCGTCGCAGCGACAGCGCGCCCGGCGAATACCCGATCCAGATTGCGGTGTATCCCAAGAACAAGTCGGAATTCACGCTCAAAGGCAGCGTCACCCTGCACGTGCTGCCCTTCGGTGGCTTCGGCATGGCGCTGGAACGCGCCCGGCTCAAGCCCGGCGACCGTTTTCGCCTGCACCTGCACAATCAGGGCAGCGCGCCGCTGGTGATCAATCTGCTTGCCCGCGACCTCGACGACAGCCTGCGCTTCAGCATCGCCAACCCGCGCCTGACCCTCGCGCCGGGTCAGCGGGTGGTGGTGCAGGGGCAGGCGAAGCCGAAATCCAACCACTTTTTTGGCGATCCCCGCGAACACAGCTTTGACCTGATCGCCCGCTCCGGTGATGCGGCGGCGTTTACGGTCGCCGCTCGCGCCTACGTGGACGAGAAACCGCCGCTGCCTTCGTGGGCGGCGTTCGTGCTAGGGGGTCTGGCGGTCGCCCTGCTGCTGATTATCGCGGTCGGGCTGGTCTTGCTGCTTCAGCCCGCGCCGCCGCAGCCTGCCATCACCAGCTTCGGCGTGAGCGATTCCCGCTTGGCGCAGGGCGAGCCGCTGACCGTGAACTGGCAGGTGATCAACGCCGACGAGCTTCACCTGCTGGTCAACGGCAGCGAGATTCCGACCGATCCCGGTGCGCAGTCCGCCCGCATTGACACCTCGTCGCTGGACGGCGCGGTGACGGTGATTCTGACCGCCGCCAACGGCACCCGCGAAACTCAAGCCAGCGAGACCGTGCAGGTGTTCAAGCCCATCACCGTGAGCAATTTCAGCATCGACCCGCCCCGGCTGATTCTGTACGTCGTCCAGACTATCACCCTGAGCTGGAACGCGCCCGGCGCGGTCAGTACCAGCATCAGCGGGCTGGAGAATTTCAGCACCACGCCACTGGACGCCTCTTACGGCGCCTCCGGCAGCATCACCCTCGTGGGCATCCCCACCGCGCCGCTGACCATCACCCTCACCGCGCAGAACGGCAATTCGACCGTGCAGCAGCCCTTGAACGTCGAGATCATCACGCCCCAATGCACCGCCACCAGCGGCGATGTCCCGCTGCGCGCCACGCCCGACAGCAGCGATCAGGTGGTCGCCACCATCCCGCAGGGCACCACCGTGATCGTGGACGGGCAAGACCCGCTCAGCCAATGGCTGCGGGTGCAGCTACCCGGCGGCGCGCACGGCTGGGGCGAGCGTACCGCCTTCACCTGCGCCGATAATTTCTCGGTGGACGATCTCTACAAAGAGTTGAACGTCCCCACCGCGCGCCCGGCGTTCACCATCGTGCCGACGCTTTCGACCGCGACTTTCCCGACCGCCACGCCCACGCTCGCGCCGACTCAGACGCCGCTGCCGCGCCCCACCACCGCGCCCACACACACTCGCACGCCTGTGCCAACGTCCACGCTCGCCGGGTAATCAATTTGACCTTTTTTCTTTGTGTCTTTGCGCCTTTGCGTTGGGCTTTTGTCTCTGGCAGTTCGGCGTGGAATTTCCGCTGAAATTCTGCTAGAATAACAGTTCTATCCCACGAGCCGCGCATGTACATCCAACATCTGTCCCTGACCAATTTTCGCAACTACGCCCGCTTGGAACTCAGCCTACCGAGCGATGTCCCGGTGGTGCTGCACGGCGCCAACGCTCAGGGAAAGACCAGCCTGCTCGAAGCCATCTACTATCTGGCGACCGCCAAATCGCCCTACACCGCCAGCGACCGCCAGTTGATCCACTGGCGCGCCGAGGACGATCCGCTGCCCTTCGCCCGCATCTCCGGCGAGGTGAGTTCGCGCCAGCGCTCGCTGACCCGGCTGGAAATCACGCTGATGATCGAGCGGACGCCGGAGGGCGGCGCGCGCTTTCGCAAGCTGATCCGCGTCAACGGTGTGGAGAAGCGCGTCCGCGACATCGTCGGGCTGGTGAACGTGGTGCTGTTTCTCCCGCGCGATCTGGCGCTGATCGAAGGCTCGCCGTCGGATCGCCGTCACTTCATGGACAACACGCTCGGTCAGGTGGACGCCGACTACCTCGAAGCGGTCGATCAGTACGAGAAGATTCTGCCGCAGCGCAACGCCCTGCTGCGGCGCATCGCCGAGCGGCGCGGCAGCCCCCGCGAGCTGGATTTCTGGGACGAGAAGCTGATCAAGTCCGGCAGCGTGATCATCGCCGGGCGGCAGCGCTTCCTGCGCGAGCTGCAAGCGCTGGCGCAGCGCGCCCATTACGAACTCACGGGCGACCGCGAAACTCTCACGCTGAGCTATCAACCCAGCTTTCTACCGACTTTCGAGGGCGACGGTCAGTTGTCTTTCGAGTCGCTGGGCTTGGATTTGCAGCGCGAACTCACGCCCGATCAGATCGAGCCGCAGTTCGCCGAGCAGTTGAAGGCGGAGCAGCGCGAGTCGATCCAGCGCGGCGCGACCCTGTGCGGGCCGCACCGCGACGAGCTTCGCCTGTTCGTCAACGGGCGCGATCTCGGCTTGTTTGGCAGTCGCGGGCAGTCGCGCACGGCGGTGATGGCGTTCAAGCTGGCGGAACTCGAATGGATGCGCCAGCGCATCGGCGAAGCGCCCGTGCTGCTGCTGGACGAAGTGGTCGCCGAACTCGACGCGCAGCGCCGCGCCTACCTGCTGGATCGCATCGACAGCGCCACCCAAACCCTGATGACCACCACCGAACTGGACATTTTCACCGAGCCGTTCCTCTCCCGCGCGACCGTCTGGCGCGTCCGCGAAGGGCAGATCGACCAGACTGACGCTGCTCGTTAAGCGGGCCGCAAGCGCGGCAGGTGGATGGTGAAGGTGGTGCCGATGTTCAGTTCGCTGACCATCTGAATGCTGCCGTGATGCGCGTCCACCGCCTGCTTGACGATGGGCAAGCCCAACCCGGTGCCGGAAATTCCCGCGACGTTGCGCGCCCGGTGGAACATCTCGAACAGATGCTCCTGATCTTCTTCGGGGATGCCGATCCCTTCGTCGCTCACTCGCAGCACGATCTCGGTTTCGCCGCAGACCAGATCGACCATTACCCGGTCGCGCCCCGGCGAATACTTGACCGCGTTGGAGAGCAGGTTGGTGATCACCTGCCGCATCAGGTTCGGATCGGCGTCCGCAGGCGCGCACTCGCCGCTGCTGGAGAAGATGATCCGATGGCTCGGCGCGGTGGTCTGCACTTCCGCGATCAGCGTCTCGCAAAACTCGCGCATATCCAGCGGCTCTGGGTTGAACTCCGCCCCCACCCTCTCGGATTTGCGGAGGATCAGGATTTCGTCGAGCATCTGCACCAGCCGCGTCACTTGCAGTTCGATTTTCTCCAGCCGTTCCCGGCGCTTGGCGATAGGCATTTGGTCGCCGTAATTCATGACCAGATCGGCGGACGAGCGGATCACCGCCAGCGGCGTGCGAAACTCGTGTGACACCATCGACACGAAGCGAGATTTCAGGTCGTTGAGTTCCCGCTCCCGGTCGAGCGCGGCGCGCAGGTTTTCCTCAGCTTTCACGTGTTCGCTGATGTCGTGGAGGATTGCCTGATACAAGCCGGGCGCAATCGGGTCGGCGGCGACTTCGACGATCACTTCGCTGCCGTCCTCGCGCACCAGAGCGTATTCGCCGCGAATGACCAACTCTTCGCTCAGGTTTTCCAGCAGCCCGGACATCAAATCTGGCACCAGATCGCCCAGATGCGCGCTCAGCAGCTCGGCGTGATCGTAGCCGGAGAGCCGCTCCGCCTGCGGGCTTGCATTGAACAGCCGACCCTGCCGGTCGATCACCAGAATCGAATCGCTGGAATTCTCGAACAGCCCGCGATAGCTGACTTCGCTCCGGCGCAGCGCGACCTCCGCGAGCCTGCGCTCATGCTCGGCGCGGTCGATGGCTTGCGCCGTCCACCAGACCATGCCCGCCAGCAAGCCAACGTCGGCTACGACCAGCAGAGCCGTGCCGAGTTCGGAGTCATAGAATCCGGCGCGCTCGCCCAGCACTTGCAGCCAGCCGAGCAGCGCCGGCGCCAGCACCGCCGCTGGCACCAGTCGGCGCGCCAGCACCCCGCCCATGCTTCGGCTGCGCCAGATCGCCAGCAGCCCGATGTCCGGCTGCGCCGCCAGAATCCCGGCGCACAGCGCCAGAAAGCTGATCGCGGTGTTCAGCGCCATTGGGATGTAGGTCAGCACGCCGTAGAAGGTGTGAGCATTGTAGGCATAGCCGATCACGGCGAGGAACGCGATCAGCAGCGCCGCCAGCGTGAGAATCTGCACCGCCCTCGACCAGCGCGTCGCGCTGCGGCTAGTCAGGTAGATCGCCGTGCCGACCAGACAGAAGGTCAAGGCGGTATTGGGCGCCATTCGATTGGGCACGGGTTCGGCTTCCAGCTTGTTGGCGAACAGCAGGCGGTCAATGCCGATGTCCCAGCCGAAGATGATCTCGATCAGCTTGACCAGTACGATGGCGACCACCAGCAGGGCGACTGCCTGCGCAGAGTCTCGGCTGCCGGGCTGCGATCAGCCAGAGCGCGGCTCCGGCGAGGATGAAGGTGATCGCGGTCAGCGGATTCATCGCCGTGATGCCGGGCACTAGGCTCTTGAGCGCGGTGAGATCGAGCAGCCAGCCGATCAGCACCAGCCCGCCAATGACGGTGACGATGAGTGGGGCGATGGGCACAGAGAAGCGCGGTCTAGACATGATTCCCGGTATCTAGGCAGTGATCAATAAGCCACTATTTTCTGAATTACATTCTTATCACCACTTTACGCCCAATTCTTCTATTACGGATGATAATCAATTGAGAAATGTCCGAAATGCTCATCTGGAATCGGCGCGGAGACCTGCTATGATTCGGTGCTGCGCTTCAAGGAGTAGCTATGACCCTCAACCTCTGGCAGCCTTACCCGCTGCTTACCGCCGCCGGGACGCTGCTGGTTCACCCGGACGTGTACAGCCCGGAACTCGACAATCGCCGCGACGTGCTGGTGTATCTGCCGCCTTCCTATGACCAGAGCGCGCGCCGCTACCCGGTCATCTACATGCAGGACGGGCAAAATCTGTTCGACAGCGCTACCAGCTACGGCGGCGTCGCGTGGCAGGTCGATCAGACGATGGCGCTGCTGGCGGGCGAGGGCATCGAAGCCATCGTGGTCGCGCCCCATCACGGGGGCGAGGAGCGCATCCGCGAATACAACCCGTTCCCGCACTTCTGGCAGGGGCGCGGCGATCCGTATTTACAGTTCTTGACCGATACCCTCAAGCCCATGATCGACCGGGATTTCCGCACCCGCCCCGACCGCAACTCCACCGGGATGCTCGGCTCGTCGATGGGCGGGCTGATCAGCTTGTACGCCTTCTTCCACGCGCCCGATGCCTTCGGCTTCGCGGGCGTGATAAGTCCGTCGCTGTGGCTGGCGCACGGGGCGATTTACCCGCTGATCGCCGCCGCGCCGCTGGTGCCGGGCAAGCTCTATCTCGACAACGGCACCCGCGAGCCGAGTACCCGCCGCCTCTACGCCCTGCTGATCAAGAAGGGCTACCTCTGCGACCTTGACCTGAAACAGGTGGTCGAAATCGACGCCGAGCATACCGAAAGCGCATGGGCACGCCGCCTCCCGGATGCGCTGCGTTTCCTGCTGCCGCGCTAATTTCGCATCAGTAGGGGCGGGTTTCAAATCAATTGCGCCAGACGCAGGAGGTTTTCGTAGGGGCGCAGCACGCTGCGCCCCTACCGCCCGTGCATGATCTCGTAGGGGCACGGCGTGCCGTGCCCGCATCGCACGCGCCCGCAATCCTCGCTCAGTTCTCCGCCTGAAACTCGATCTTGTCCACCGCGATTGCCAGCTTGCGCGTGTCGCTCCCCTGACCTACGTCCGCCGGAGCGACCGCCGCATCGTAATCCAGCGTCAGCGTGAGATGCTGCCCGCTGCCGATCAGGTCGGCAGGGACGGCGAACCTGTACGGCTGAAGCGACTCGACCGCCACCGTCACCGGATCGCCTACTGGCTGTCCGTTGATCAGCAGCCGAAGCTGGCGCGGCTGGTAAAACGCCTGCGTCGTGATCGTGAGGTTGTAGCCGCCCGGCGGCAGGTCGAGATACACCTGCGTCTGCGGATAGTTGCCGGTCCAGCGCAGGGTGGTGCCGAAGATGCTTTCGGCGTAGTGGAAGCCCCAGCCGATGTAGCGGGCGTCGTCGTTCGACCCGATGTCGATGCTGTAATCGCCGGGCGCGGTCTGCGGCGGGATGCGCGGCGGGCAGCCGTCGGGATGCCACGCCGTGCGATAGACCACCGCGTCGCCCTCGATCCACACCGGGCACACCAGATCGGGCAGCGAATTGAAGTAGCCGAGGATTTCGGTCACGGTCACGCTGTCCCGCCCGATCCGGTCGCGGTGGATCACGAAATAGCCGATGGGCCAGTTGAAAATCCGGTCGCGCATCTGCTGTTCGACCGTGTCCGGCTCCAGATAGCGCCGCTGACCCAGCCACGCCATCATCGCGTCGTCGGTACGCATCCACCAGTAATGCTCAATCGGCACCCGCGAGATGTGCCCGTTGACCATGCGCTTCCCGTGCGTGATCCCGTAGAACTGGGTGATCAGGTCGTGCGAGTCGCCCACCAGCCCTTCGCCGCTCGCGCCTGCGGTCGGCACCTCGACCACCACGTAATCGTAGGGTTCCTGCCCCATCGCCTCGTAGAAGCTGTACGGATAGGGGATCGGCTGAAGCGGCGTCGGCTGGAAGGCGTGCATGTCCAGCAGCACCGCGAACAGCAGCGCCGCCACCACGAACATGCGCGCCTTGCTCTGGCGACGCAGCACTTCGGTCAGCGTGATCAGGATGAACACCGCTGCTGGGATCAGCGCGACGGTGATGAAGCGCTCCGGGTAGCGGAACATGCCGCCGAACAGATCGTGCAGCAGCACGTAAGGCATAGTGATCGGGGTACTGCCAATCGTGATCGACGCGCCCGCCGACAAAATCAGCGGGACTGGCACCAGCGCCAGCCAGAACCAGCGCCGATCCGAGATCGGCACTCGCCGCCGCAGGTTGATCGCCAGCGCGAGCACCAGCAGCGGCAGCAGCACCGTCCCTGCCGAAAGCCCGCCGTCGCAGTTCCACACGAAACACAGCGGGAACTCGACTTTCGGCGCGCGGTCGGCGGGCGTCGGCGAAAGCTGGGATCGGTCGAACGAGAGGATGTAGGGCAGTGGACCCAAGAACCAAAGCAGCAGCAGCGCGATCACCAGTGTCACCACCAGCGCGATGATCAGCCAGCGGCGCAGCGTCCACGTTGGCACGCGCCAGAGCGTCACCAAGCCGTAAGGCACGATCAGGAACGAGAGAAACAGCGGGTACTGCAAATCGGTCAGCACCATGCCCCACAGCCACATGCCCAGTAGCGCCGCCCACGCGAATAGGGTGCGGCGGTTCGGGGCGGATCGCGCCATGCGCTTCCACGTGAGCATCAGCACCGGAACCCAGAACCAGCCCATCAGGTTGATGTTGGTCCACTGGATTGCGCTCAACATCTGCGGCGCGACTTCCAGCATCACGCCGCCGATCAGCGCCAGCCCCGGCGACACGCCTTCGTCGCGTAGCAGCAGATAGAAGCACACACCCGCCAGCACCATCGCGGCGACGTAGACCGCCGTCATGCCCACAATCGTCCCGAACGCCGGGTCGAACAGCGCCCACACCGGATACCAGAACAGCGACAGCGTGTGAAACGCCAGATTGGACGTGAACGGCGCCATCACGTAATCGGTCAGGTAGAGGTTCAAGCCCGGCGTGGTCAGCACGTGGTGAACCCACCAGAAGTTCCAGTGAAAATGGTAGAAATCGGTCACCACGTTCGGGTGCGGATCGGTGGGCAGCGCCGTCGTGAGGTGGAAGATGGGATTGTACAGGGCGAGGAACGCGATCAGCCCGTAAAACCCGGTGATCGCCAGCAGGCGTTTGCGCATCAGGGGACTCGGCTTACCGGACAAACGCCCGCATTGTAGCCGACCGCACGAGGCGGTTCAATGGCACAACGCTGGAGTAGGTTTGAACCCGCCCTTACAAATCCCGACACGGGGGATTTTGTAGGGGGCATGGCGTCGCCATGCCCCCTACGGTGGGAGCTTACTTGGTCGCGTGTTCGAGGTGTGCGCGCAGGAACCACGCCATCTTCTCGTGGTCTTCCGCCTGCCCCAGTAGGAAATCGTTGGTGGTCATGTCGCGGAGTTCTTCGGCGGTGTCCGCGTCCTTGCGAAGCTGCCGGATGATGGTCTCGTGATCGTTCAGCAGATTGCGGATCATGTCCTCTGCGCTGGGGATTTGCCCCGGCTGCTCGTCAATCGCCGAGTTCTCCTTGAACTCGTCCAGCGTGCCGAAGGCGAAGCCGCCCAGCTTGCGCACCCGCTCGGCAACCTCGTCGATGCCTTCCGCGAGCTGCTCGTACTGATCCTCGAACAGCTTGTGCAGTTGAATGAACTCAATTCCCGTAACGTTCCAGTGATAATTGCGAGTCTTGGTGTACAGCACGAACGCATCCGAGAGCCGCTTGTTCAAAATCTCGACCAACTGCTGCCGCGCCGCGTCAGACAGCCCGATGTTCGGCGTGATCGCCCCTTTGACGGCGGGAGCCAGTTTCCGTGTAGCCATGAGTGCCTCCAGTTAATTACCATTGTTATTGCATACCGCCTTGATGATACCGCGAATCGGTGGTTCACGGCAAACTATTCATCATGAACTTAGATTACACTTGTTCCAAATTTGAGGGTTTGCCGCCCGGAGCTTCTTTCTGAACATGGAGAGCTAGGAGGCGACAGTCGAGGAGGAGAGCGGCGTCTTGCTGCGAGCATCGCGTGTAGGGGCGGGTCTCAGACCCGCCCTCATCCGAGAGCCTCAGGTTCGTTTCCGCGCATACAGCACCACCCCGGTCGCGTGCAGCAGATGCGCCCGCACCAGCAGCCGATCCGCCGCCCGCAGACCTCGCAGCAGCGGCAGCGCGACCGCGTCCGGCAGCTTGACCTGCTGGGTCAGGTATCCGGTGATCGCCGGGGCGCGCGCTTCGGCTTCCACCTGAAAATGCTGGTGGATCAGCGCGAGCCAGTCGTGCGCCCGCCCCGCGCCTTCGAAGGGCGACAAGCCCTCCGCCTGCATACTCGCCTTGATCCGCGAGGGGCTGCGCAAGCCGAAGCGCAGCAGACCGCGCAGCTTGTCGCCGTAGCTGACCTCGGTCGGCAGCACGAACATCAACCCGCTGGCTGCCAGCGCGGTTGTGATCGCCTCGTCGCCGTCCGCGTCCGCCACCCATAGCAGACCCCCCGGCTTGAGCGTCTTGTCGATCTCCGCGATCACGTGATCCAGCCGCACCAGATGATGCAGCGTCCCCTTGACCGCTACCAGATCGTAAGTTTCGGCGGGCAGTTCCAGCCGGTTCAGGTCGGCGGCGCGGTACTCGACGCTGCCCGGTGTCTCCGCTTTCACCTTCGCGTAATAGTCGCGCGCGATCTCCAGCGCTCCGTCGCTCACGTCGATCCCGGTCGCCTGCGCGCCCCGCTGCGCCATCGCCAGCGTCAGCCAGCCGGACGAGCAGCCCAGTTCTAGCGTTCGCATCCCCGGCTTGACGTGCGCCAGCAGCGCGTCGATGTCGGCGGTGTGCATGATGACGTTGTGACGCAGACTGCGGTGATAGCGCCAGTCCGGGGGCACGGTCTGCGCTTGAGCGGCGGCTTCGGCGCTCCACAATTCCGCTTCCTGCTGCAAGGCGCGTTCGTAATCATCCATGCGATCGTCGCTCCTTGATTTGCTGCCCGATCCACACTAGCGCCGACGCCGACAGCACGAACACGAACGGGTCGGCGGGCGAGCGGTAGCGGGTGGACGGATGATAGATCAGGTAAGCCGCCGTGATCCCGACCAGCACCATCAGGATCGGCGCATAGGTTCCGGTGAGTTGGTGCGCTCGCGCCGCCAGCACCAGCCCGATGATCGCCACCATCAGCAGCGGCGTGTAGTAGAGCAGGTGGATCACCCGCGCCGCCTGAAACAAGGGCTGCTGGTATTCCAGCACCGCCGGGTTGTCGAGGTTGGCGCTCGGCGGCACGCTGCGCGGCAGCAGTTCGGGACTCCACAGGGTCACGAACTTGACCGCCAGCAGGCGCGGGAGGTCGCCGGGATGCTCGCGCAGGTAGTCGAGCGCCTGATCCCGAAACCACGCCGATTGCTGGCTCTCGCTCAAGCCCGGCGGCGTCGGGGTGAGGCAGTCCACCCACTGCGCGTCCCAGCCGTTGAGCAGGTAATCCGCCACGCAGGGATTGTTGCCTTGATACAGATTGCTGCCGTCGTTGGTGCTGATCAGCGTGAACGTCCCCTGCACCTGCGTGTTGCGGACGATCCAGG
The DNA here is from genome assembly GCA_963814185.1 of uncultured Chloroflexia bacterium. GTDB lineage: Bacteria > Chloroflexota > Anaerolineae > Aggregatilineales > Phototrophicaceae > Flexifilum. The sequence goes on from CAWFCF010000012.1 coordinate 954,105, forward strand.
AATCAGCACGATGACGAACACCGCGCCCATCGCCGCCGACCAAAGCGCCGCCCGTCGCAAGCCGATCTGCCGCCACCACCACAGCGCGATCAGCGGCAGCAGCAGCACTACCAGCGATTTGGTCAGCGCGGCGATCCCCAGCGCCAAGCCGACCAGCGCTGCGCCGCGTATCGATCCCGCCCGGTAGACGCCCCAGATGCCCAGCGCCAGCAGCATCACGAAGATCGCCGTGTCGTTGACCGACAAATCCTGAAACAGCAGGTAGGGATAGAAGCCGGTGAGCGCCGCCGCCAGCAGACCCACCGCCTCGCCGCCTACCCGCTGCCCGATGGCGTAGATCGCCGCCAGCGTCACCACGTCGAAGCCGATCTGCACCAGCGCCACGTTGATGGCGCTGCGCCCCAGCGTCGCGTAGACGCCCGCCAGAAAGAACGAATACAGCGGCGGCAGGTCGCTGTCCGGGTGCAAATCCGCGAAGCGGGTGTAGCCATGCCCCGCCAGCAGATTGACCGCATAGGGATCGTAGCCAGAGGCGGCGAGGCTGAGCGTGTTCCCGGCAATCACCAGATAGCCGAGCCGCAGCAGCACCGCCAGCGCGAGGACGATCAGCAGGCGGCGGTTCATGAATCGCTCAAGCGCCGGATCACCTGCGCCGGGTTTCCGGCGGCGACCACGCCCGGCGGAATCTCGCCGCTGACCACGCTGCCTGCGCCGATCACGCTGCCCGCGCCGATGGTGCTGCCCTTGAGGATCAGCGTGTTCATGCCGATGAACGCGTCATCGCCGATCTGGATCGGGCGTGAGGCTCCGGCGGTCGGGTCGTGTTGGCGATCCGCGCCCGCCAGCGGGTGAAAGTCGGTATCGCAGATCGTGCTGTTCGCGCCGATGAACACCCGATCCCCGATCTGCACGCGGCTCTGCGCCACAATCGTGGCTCCGGTCATACCCACCCCGTCGCCGATCTCGATCCGCGCGTCTGCCGCCCACGTCGCCAGTATGGATCGGTGGTTCACGCCCAGCGGATTCGATCCGAACCAGTTCCGCATGATCAGCCCGCGCCCGATCACGATGCTGCTGCCCGCGTGCCGCTGGATCAGCGGATGTCCGTAGATCATCCAGCCGGGTTTCCACGTCACGCCGTGCAGCGCGAAATACAGCCGGATCAGCGGCAGCTCGGCGTAGCGGCGCAGCTCGTTGATGGCTTTCCACGGGGTTTGGCGTGTCTGTTCCAGCATGGACTCCTCGGCGCATGGCACTTATGCGGAATTATACAGGCGCGCGCCGAAATCCACAGCCCAAACCTTAACCTTTTCTTAGAACACAAGTTCTTGAACTCGAATGAAACATCCGTGCTAAAATTACGTGAACTTCAAAACCATAAAACATAAAAGGATAACCGATCATGATCATGCCGATTTTGGCGGTCAACGACGTGAATGCCAGCGTCAGTTTTTATACCGACAAGCTCAACTTTCACCTCATGATGAGTATGCCGACCGCCCCAGATGGCTCCGGCACCTTCGCCATCGTGCAGTTGGGGCAGGCGCATTTCGGTCTCGGCTACGACGACCGCACGCCGAAGGGCATCCCCTTCGCGCCCGGCGTCCAGTTCATGGTCTATCTGCCCGATGGTCAGGACATCGACGCTTTTTACGCCGACGTGAAGGCGAAAGGCGTGAAGATCGACGACGAACTCACCGATACCTACTGGGGCGACCGCGCTTTCTCCATCCACGATCCCAACGGCTACTGGCTGACCTTCGCCGTGACCGTGCGGCAGGTGCCGGTGGACGAAATGGCGGCGGCGCTGCGCGAGCGCGACCAGCAGTAAACATTTGTTTCGACCGATCGAGCCTCGCAAAACCAAGTGGGATGTCGAGGCGGCGATCAAACGGACTGACGATCAATTCGGATCACCCATCCTCCAACAGTGAAGCTCAGAGCACCTCGTCCGATTCGTTTGTCTGCGAGGGCGATCTTCAAGCAACCTCCGGTTGCCAAGACCGCCCTTTTGCTTTGCATTACGGCGCGAAGGCGGGCACCAGCACGCTGCTCAACTGCGCGAGCGGAATGGTCACGGTCTGGATTCCGGCAGCGTAGGGCGCGACCTGATAGTCCTGAAAATAGAAGGTGATCGAGTCGGCGTCCAGCGCGAAGGCTTGGTAGTTCTGCGGATCGACCGCCGTGCCCGCTTGCAGCATGTCCGGCTGGTTCATCTCGCCCACGTTCGCCGCGATGGTGGTCTGGGCAATCGGCGCGATCAGGGTGAGCGCGTCGGTGGTGTTGGTGAACAGGTCGTCAAGCGTCAGCACCTTGTTGGTCTTGAGGTCGAAGGTGTAGGGCTGAATCAGCGTGCTGCCGTGCGCGCCGCCCGTGAACTGGTAGACGCTCAGGATCAGGGTGAGGATGTTGTCGGAGTGCCGGGTGGTCTGGTAGGTGATGTCCAGTTCGTACGGACCCGGCGCGGGGATGAAATCGCTGATCGCCTGCATGAAGTCGTTCTTGGTGGATTGAATGAACGGGTCAATCGTGCTGGCGATCAGTTCGTTCTGCGCCAGATCGAGCGGATAATCCACGCTCACCTTCGCGTCGATGGTCAGCATACATTTGCCGTCGTCGGTCAGGGTGCCGCCTTTTTGCATACAGGCGTCATCCTGTGCGAAAGCGGGCATCGCGCTCAGGCACAGCACGCAAAAGATGGCAGCAGCAGCTAGTCGTTTCATAAGGTTTCTCCTCTGATTCATTTCAGACATGGTAGGGGATTACGCAGTTAAACGCTCGAATGCGGAGCCGTCCGTAGGGGCGGGTTTCAAACCCGCCCCTGCAAAGCCGCGTCGATTTGCCCAAACAAGCTGCATAAACCCGCCCCTACCGCCGATCCGTAACCGTGTAGTTTAGCGCGGGGCGGCGGTATACTCTTGAACGTTCATCCTACGCTTACCCTACAGGAGTTCATCCATGCGCGTGCGTGATCTGGGCATCCAGCCCGGTCGCTTGCCGACCGGAGCGCTCAACGCCATCACCGACGTGCCCGGCGTGCGCGTCGGTCATGTCAGCCTCGTTTCCGGCGAAGGCAAGCTGCAAGAAGGCGTCGGACCCATCCGCACGGGCGTGACCGCCGTCGTGCCGCACGGTGGCAACTTGTTCCGCGAGAAAGTCGCCGCCGGAGTCTGCCACCATCAACGGCTTCGGCAAAGCGACTGGCTTCGAGCAAATCCGCGAGCGCGGCGTGATCGAGACCCCCATCCTGATGACCAACACCCTCAACGTCGGGCGGGTGAGCGATGCGCTGGTCGCCTACATGCTCCGCGACAATCCCGACATCGGCTTGACCACCGGAACTGTCAACCCCGTGGTGGGCGAGTGCAACGACGGCTTCCTCAGCGACCTGCGCGGGCGGCATGTGGGTCAGCAGCAGGTCTGGGGGGCGATAGATTCAGCGGCGGGCGGCGCGGTCGCGGAGGGGAACGTCGGCGCGGGCACCGGAACCGCCTGCTTCCAGTTCAAGGGCGGCATCGGCACCGCGTCGCGCGTGGTGTTGGACGGTCGCTTCACGGTCGGCGCGCTGGCGCAGACCAACTACGGCAGGCGGGCGGACCTGCTGATGTTCGGCGTGCCGCTCGGTCAGCATTTGCTCACCGAGTACATGCCGCAGCCCGGACCCGGCTCGATCATCATGGTGATCGCCACCGACGCCCCGCTCGACGGGCGGCAGTTGACTCGACTGGCGCATCGTGCCGCCTTCGCGCTCGGTCGCACCGGATCGATCTGTCAGGACGGCAGCGGCGATTTCGCCATCGCCTTCTCGACCGCCAACCGCTGGTCGCACTATCCCGCCGACGCGGTGGAAACCATTTCCCGCTTCACCGAGGCGGAATCCGCCATCAATCCGCTGTTCCACGCGGTGATCGAGGCGCTGGAGGAAGCGATCTGGAACGCGGTGGTCGCCGCCGAGACCATGACCGGGCGCGACGGCAACACGCTCTACGCGCTCCCGCACGAGGAGATCGTGAAGTGGTTCGACTACTACCGCTGGAGGACGCCGTGAGGCTGGAATTGGGGATATTGACAGTCAAACCGGAGCACGGCGCGGCATTTGAAGCCGCCTTTGCGACCGCCTCGCCGATCATCGCCTCGATGCCCGGCTATATTCGCCACCAGCTACAGCGCTGCCTCGAAACCCCAGATCGCTATCTGCTGTTGGTGTGGTGGGAAAAGCTGGAAGATCACACGGTTGGCTTTCGGGGATCGCCGCAGTATCAGGAGTGGCGCGCGCTGCTGCACCACTTCTACGATCCGTTTCCGACCATCGAGCATTTCACGCAGGTCTACCCGCTGGACGACGCTTCTTAGCGTAGGCTGTCGCGCCGAAATACGAAGACTTCTTATGCCTCACTGTCGTCGGGCGGCACTTCCGCCGCCGAAGACTGAGGCTCTGTGGGTGTGGAAGTTGACGAGGCTGGTTGACGACGCAAATGCTCAGGTAGGATAGCGTCTTTGTATGAACGCGCCTGCTGGAGTTGCTGCCATGAAATTATAGCATCTGTAAGATTTGCTCCGTCAAGGGTGGCGTGTTCAAACTTCGCTCCTTGTAGAATTGCTCCCTGAAGCGACGCGCCATCAAGATGTGCCCTCGCAAGCTTTGCATTAACAAGATTCGCGCCCTCCAGCTTTGCACCGACTAAGTTCGCGCCAGACAAGTTCGCGTCTTCAAGCTCTGCCGCCTCAAGGTTAGCTTCAAAGAGGAACGCGCCTTCAAGGAAAGCCCTCTCCAGATGCGCTATCTCAAAATGCGCTTTCGCAAGCATCACTCTCGCAAGGTTTACTTCTATAAGATAAGTCTCAGCTAGACTGGCTTGGCTGAAATCTGCTGTGCTCAAATCAATGATGGGCTTGGTTCCGGTGATTAGCTTCGCCTCGTAGAGAAACTGGAAAATCGCAGCTTTGCGTTTGCCGCCTATTCTGCGGAGTACGGTCAATGTCCGCGCTCTGGCAACGGTTTTCACTTCATCGCCCACGTCTGGATTATCAAATCGAACAGCAAGGAGGAGTTCGCTCATGCGGTCAAGATAACCCTGCAAAACCTGTTCCTGTAATTGATCGTCGGCAGCTTTTCGCTCTCGCTCCGCGCGCTCCGCCGTCTCTTTCTCCTCATGTTCTTCCCGTTCTTTTTTCTGCTGCTCTTCCCGGCGCTGAATGAGGAAATTAACCGCAATACCACCAGCCGCTAAGACCAACGGAACGATCAACAAGCTGAGCCAATCCCACAACGTTTTAGCCGGGACAACTTCGCCTTTTGCATCAATGTAAGCGCCGAAGCCTGATCCGGGGGTGTTATAGAGCAGTTCCAAAACCAGAATGACAATAATCTCAATCAGAACCGCAATACGCAGCGGTGGACGTTTCATCATAGGAAACTCTCAATGTGAAGATACGCAGTTGTATTTTAGTCGAAGTTGTCCATAAGTGCCTTGATCACGAAGCGCGATTTTCGTTAGCCTTTTCGAACTGGCGAGCGCGCACAATCGTTCGATAATGAAATGTAGACCGACTTTCTGGCAGGCGATCAATTCAAAGTGATCAATGGGCGGTTCAGGAGAGGTCGATCCGCCAGTTTCCGCCCGCTCACCGTCGCCCACCTTTTTTGTGCGGTTATCTTTGATTTGCCGATAATAAACTCATAACTCGCACCATTCTGCACATCGACCTCGACGCCTTCTTCTGCGCCGTCGAAGAAGGGCGCAATCCCAAGCTGCGCGGGCAAGCCTTCGCCGTCGGCGGGCAAGCCGGAGAGCGCGGCGTGGTCGCGTCCTGCTCCTATCCCGCCCGGCGCTTCGGCGTCCACTCCGCCATGCCCATGTCGCAGGCGGTGCGTCTCTGCCCCCACCTGATCGTCGTCCCCGCGAATCACACGGATTACAGCGCGGTCTCTCGTCAGGTGATGCAGCGCCTCGGCGAAGTCACGCCGCTGATCGAGCAGATTTCGATTGACGAAGCCTTCATGGACGTGACCCCGCAAGACGGCGCGTCGATGGCGCGGCGGCTGCAAGCGCAGATCAACGACGACCTGCATCTCCCCTGCTCGCTGGGCGTATCCACCAACAAGCTGGTCGCCAAAATCGCCAACAACATCGGCAAATCCCGTGCGAAGCACGGGCAAGACGCGCCCCCCAATGCCATCCTGATCGTGCCGCCGGGCGGGGAAGCCGCCTTCCTCGCGCCGCTGCCGATTGACGAGCTGTGGGGCGTCGGACCCAAAACCGCCGAGCGTCTGCGCGCGTTGGGCATCCAGACCATCGGCGATCTGGCGCAGTGGAGCGAGCGCGACCTCGCGGTGATGTTCGGCAAGCACGGCGCTGATCTGGCGCGCGAGGCGCGGGGAATCGACGACCGCCCGGTCGAGCCGGAACACGACGCCAAGTCCATCAGCCGCGAGACCACCTTCACCCGCGACGTGACCGACCTCGACCTGCTCAGCCGCACCCTCCGCCAGTTGGTCGAGGGGGTGGGCTGGCGCGTGCGCAAGGAAGGGCTGCGCGGCAATACCGTCAAGGTGAAAATCCGCTGGGCGAACTTCGTCACGCTGACCCGCCAGCAGACGCTTCCGCACGCCACCGACGACGATGCCGAGATCGAGCAGGTGGCGCAGGCGCTCTTTCGCAGCGCGTGGACGCCGGGTCAGGCGGTGCGGCTGATCGGGGTGGGGGTCAGCGGCTTCGACGACGCCGATCAGCAGATGGCGCTCTGGCAGGACAGCGCCGAGCCGCCGGATCGTCAGGGGAATCAGCGCCGCCTGCAAAGCACGCTGGACGATCTGCGCAGCCGCTTCGGGGAGAACATCATCCAGCGCGGCAGCGACCTCAAGCGCAAACGTCAGCCATAGCCAAGCTGCTGCTCGATCCACGCGCGGGTTTCGGGGTGAAAGCGCATGGTCTCGCGGCAGTCGGCGTACCAGCCCAACAAGTCCGGCTTGCCCATCGACTTCCCCGCGCTGCGCCAGTCTGCCAGCATCTCGCGGCGGTACACGTCCGGGATCGGCAGGCAGGTGATCTCGCCGCAGTCGCCGATGTAGACCCAGAACTGCCAGTGATGCTTGTTGCGGTGCTGGTGAGTCATCTTTGCCTGATCGAAGCCAGGATTGGGCTGCGGGCGAAAAGTGCCGTCCGGCGCGTAGAGCGTGCGCGCGTAAGGGAACCATTCGTCCGGGAGCAGCTTGTCCCAGTCGTGCAGCAGCGCGATCCACAGCGGAACCGCCAGCTTGCGACATTCGAGCCAGACGTACCATTTGTGCCGCACCAGATAGCGCAGCGCTGCCAGATGTCGCCTCATAGTTGCCCTCGCTGTCTGCGAAATGCGATGAGACGATTATATTCGGAACTCTATTTTTGACGCTCGACTGCCCGATCCAGCGCCGACCAGATGCGCTCGATCCAGTCCAGATGCTCCGGCTTCATCAGGCAGCTTCGCAGCACCGTCACCGTCGGCTGATCCCACTCTAGCGCCGCCCACGATTGACCAAGCAGGCTTTGCGGCAAATTCGCCAGCGCCAGATGCAGATTTTGGTCGGCGGCGGCGGCGAACACCTCGCGCGAGCGCCGCGAGACTTCGCTGGCGGACGATCCAGTTCGGCGCGAAGATCACGATGTCCAACTGCGGCGGGAAGGCGATCATGAAGCGCGCGTCTCGGCGCAGCTTGTCGTAGAGCGTCAGCGCCGCCTGACGGCATTTGCCCAAATCCGCCGCGAACTCGCCGCCGGGTTCCAGCGGGAACATGCGCTGGGTCGCCCACAGCGCCACCGCCGTCGCGCCCGCCCGCGAGCATTCGAGGCTGATCTCGCCGAGGTGCAGTTCCGCCGAGGTGAAGTAGGTGTAAGGCGAATCGTGCTGATAGAGCGCGCCCACCGCCGGGTCGCGGAACAGGATGCAGCCGCAGCCGTAAGGCTGCAAGCCGTGCTTGTGCGGGTCGATGGCGACGGAATCGACTTCGCTCAGCCGATCAAAGGCGGCGCGCGCCTCCGAGTCGAGGTTATCCGCCAGCGTGTAGTAGCCGCCGTAAGCCGCGTCCGCGTGGATGCGAAAGCCGTAGCGCTGCTGAAGCGCCAGCACGCCCGCCAGCGGATCGACCGATCCGGTTGCCGTCGTGCCCATGGTCACCACCACCGTGCCGATCTCGCCGGATTGCAGCGCGGAGTCGAGCGCGTTCAAGTCCATGCGCGCCCGCGCGTCCACCGGGATCGCCTCAAACGACAAGCCCAACACTTCGGAGATGCGGCTGTGGGTGTAGTGCGCCTGCTCCGAGGCGGCGATCCGCTTGCCGGGGCGCAGCTTCCCGGAGACCCACAGCGCTTCGAGGTTCGCCATCGTGCCGCCGCTGGTCAGGTGACCGAGGTGGGTCGTCCAGCCGAACATCGCCGCGATCTGCGCGACCGCTTCTTTCTCCATGTGCGAGCTGGCGCGTCCGCCGTCCAGCGCGTGATTGTTGGGGTTGAGGTACTGCGCCAGCGCGTAGCTCAGCCGCGCGATCGGGTGCGCGGGCTTGAGCATCTGCCCGGCGTAGAGTGGGTGCTGATAGGGATAGTTGTCGTGCAGCCGCTCGGCGACTTCCAGCAGCACCGCCCGCAGCGCCTCGGTATCGACTTCCGGCTGAAAATCCGGCAGGTCGCGGAAGCCGTCGTCCAGCTTGTTCAGCGCTTCGGCGAGGAGGGTCAGGGTAGAGTGATCAAAAGTCATGCGCTTATCCTAGTGGCGAGCTGTTGCAGGTACCAATGATGTATTTCATGAAGTGGAAGGCGTCGAGCGCGCGGGTCACCGACGAGCCGTAGAGAATTTGATGAGTCCCGCTGCGAAGATTGAGCGCTTCCTGAATCAGCCGATGCCATTGATCAGGGACGTGTTCCAGCGCGTAGATGCCCGCGCCGTCTTTCGAGGTGATGCCGCCTTCCCGGAAGCTGTAATACTGGCGCAGCACGCCCGTCACTGCCCACTGGATGCCGTAATCGCTGAACAGCATGGCGATGTAACGCGGATCGCGGGTATAGCTGCCCCAGTAGTCGTTCAGGTTGACGCGCATGTTGGCGATCAGCTTGCCCCAATCGACCGAGAAATTCAGGTCGGCGGCGGGCGTTCCCATCAGGGTGATGCCCCAATTCTTCAGCACCCACCACGTGATCGCGTTGATCTCGAAGTGACCGCTCGGCACGAAGCCACCGTCGTGAGCATAGGGGAATGGCTCGATCTCCGCCTCATCTTTGCCGAGGTCGCTCGGCTGAAGATAGATCACTTCCAGAAACGGTCGCGGGTGCTGCTGATTGATGCGCTGGTGAATTGCCGCCAAGCCTTCGATGTCGTCCGGGGTGCAGCGGCGGGTGATGACCGCAGCGGCGTCGATGTCACTGCTGCGCTCGCGGAACGCGCTCAGCGCAATCGAGCCGTGAAGGTACAGCCCGACCACCAGACCGGGAAGCTCGCGCTCCAGCGCAGATCGGTATTCGTCCAGCAGCGGGACGATGACCGGAGGAATAGGTGCTTGCATCTTGCTCCTGACTTACGGCGGGGGCGGGAGCGAGCCGATCAGCATCACCGCGTATTCGCCGTGCGTCGTGCCGGAGAAGCTCAACACCTGAACCCGGTGCGGGTCGGCGTCGCTGATCCGCACGCCCGCGTCGAAGCGGTCGCCGATCACGCTTACGCCGAAGTTGAAGATCACGCCTGCGTTGGTGATGACGGGCACGTCCTCACAGCCGCGTCGCCCGGCGTCGTCGCACCTCCCGCTTTCGCTGATCACCGACGGATCGAGCCGATTGTTCACGCCGATGGCGTAGAACAGCAGATCGGCGCTCGCTTGCGCCGGGCGCGGCGCGAGCCGCACGTCATAGTTGTCGGTATCGGTGCTGGGTTCGATGGAGAAGCCGCCGATCACTGCCAGATAGCGCCCGGACTGGTCGCCCGCGCTGCCAATCGTCACCGTGATCGAGGTCGGGTCGTCGGCGTTCTGCCCGTTGATCACCCCCTGCGCCGTGTGGCTCAAATCGTCCTGCGTCAGCGTGACCGGGCGCTCGCCCGGCAGCGTGATCACGTCGCCGAGCGCATCCGCCGGATCGGTCAGGCACAGGTTGGTGCTGCCGGACTGCACGCGGATCACGGGCTGAAAACCGTCCAGCCCGTAGACGCGCAACGAATACGCGCCGTTGTCGGTGTCCTCGCGCGCGAAATGGACGGTGGCTGCCGCCGTCGCATCGGATGCGCCGCATTGAAAGGTCACGTCCTGAAAGCGCGGGTCGCGGGTGGGCACGGGATTGAGATTCTCGACGCTCAACGTGTAGGTTCCGGTGGTGGTGCCGTAATGGTTATCCACCCGCGTGGCGACGATCAGATAGGTGCCGTCCTGCTGCACCTCGTAGGTCATGTCAATGGGGCTGTCCGCGTCGCCATTGCCGCTGTGCGCCAGCAGCGTCCCGCCGGAGTCGAGGATGCCGATCAGCGGGCGCAAGCCGTCCGATCCGGTCATGCGCACGTAGATTTGATCGTGGGCGCGTGCGCTCAACTGCCACTGCTCGAAAAACGACTGATCGGTGATGCTGCCGCTGACTTCCTGACCGTAGCGGATCGGCTGCGGAGCGTTGTTCTGCGCCAGGGCACCGCTTAGCGGCGACACCAGCGCACGCAGCAGCAGAATGCAGAGGATAGGGATCAGTCGTCGCCGCAAGCGCAGCCCTCCAATGGTGGATACCGGGCGCTATTCTAGCGCGGAATCAAAAACGCAGGAACGCGCGTCCCTGCGTTTTCGAAATCGACCGAACGATTACTTGACGACGACCTTCGCGCCTTCGGCTTCGAGGATGCCTTTGGCTTCGGCGGCTTTGTCCTTGCTGACGGCTTCGAGGACGGTCGGCTTCTCGCTCTCGACCAAATCCTTCGCTTCCTTCAAGCCGAGATTGGTCACCTGACGCACCGCCTTGATGACGTTGATCTTCTTGGGACCCACGTCGTCGATGATCACGTTGAACTCGGTCTGTTCTTCTTCGGGTTCGGCGGCAGCGGCGGTCGCGCCAGCAGCGCCGGGCGCAGCCATCATCATCATGCCGCCACCGGCAGCGGCGGTCACGCCCCACTTTTCTTCGAGCAGCTTCTTCAGTTCGGAGGCTTCGAGGATGGTCAGCGCGCTCAGGTCATCGACCAGTTTGTTCAAATCAGCCATGAGATTGGATTTTCCTTTCCGAGTATCCAAGTACCGCGCTCAGGCGGCGTCATCTTCCGGGTTTTCATGTTCCTGCAAGTAGGCTTGCAGCACGTTGACGACCTGCGAGGTCGCCGAGCTAAGCAGCCCTGCCAGCAACGCGGCAGGCTGCACGATCAAACCGGCAAGCTGGGCGTGGATTTCGTCCAGCGTCGGCAGGCTGGCGACGGCTTCCAGCTCGCTCGCGCTAAACAGGCTTCCCGCCAGCACCCCGCCCTTGACCACGAACAGGTCGGCGTTGTCCTTCTGGAAGCCTTGGAGCACCTTCGCCACGCCGGGCAGATTGCCGTTGCCGAACGCGACCGCCGTCGGTCCCAGCAGCAGATCGGAGGGCACCAGCCAGCCGTTCTGCTTCAGCGCGATGCTGAACAGCGTGTTCTTGGTGATCGTGTACACGCCGGACGCTTCGCGCAGCTTGTCGCGCAGTTCGTCCAGCTTGTTCACCGTCAGCCCGCGATACTCGGTGACGATGAAGCCGTCGGTCTGCGCCAACAGGTCGCTGTAGACGGAGACGAGTTCTTGCTTGCGCTCTTTCGTGATTGCCAAGCGCAAATCCTCCCTTCTAGCGATGAGCGGTTAGCCTTTAGCGCTTAGCTAACCGCTAAAGGCTAATTGCTAAACGCTGAAAAACAAAACGACCCCGCAATTCAGCAAGGGTCGCCCATGAGTCATGGTCGTGTTCCCTCACCTCGGCAGGGGATTAAGACTAAGCTGATCCTCGATCAGCCCGTCGCCTGCTGTCTGCGGCAAAAGTCGAGAGTTATTCTAACTGAGAACCGAAGTCCGGGCAAGGGCGATTATCGCTCGTCCAGCATCCGCTTCTCGACTCTCTTGAGCGCCTCCTGCAAGCGCTGCTGCTGAAGCGTGGTGGTCAGGTCGCCGCGCGTGCGTTCCAGCACGCCGCGCACCACGTCGGTGCGGCGGCGCAGGTCGCCGGTGATCGCGTCGGGGAAGTCGAACAGCACCAGTTGATCGTAGATCGCGTCCATCCAGTCGAGCAGGCGCTCGGCTTGCGCTCCGGCTTCGGCGCTGTCGCCGTCCTCACGGCGCAAAATGTCGAGGATGAAGCGGCGAAGCTCGGTCGCGGCTTCCGCCAGCCCGTTGACGTAGACCGCGCCCTCCACGTGCAGCGAGTCGGGTGTGGGCAGCGGGCGGTCGCGGATGATCGCGTAGGTGGCGAAAGCTTCGACCACTTCCTTGAGCGCGTCGCTGGTGTAGCCGCTGTAGTAGAGGTCGGGGTAATTCGCCACCACCGCCCGCAGATCGTCGGCTGCCTGCTGCGCGGTGGCGAGCTTGGCTTCGGCGTTTCCCCACTCGCGGCGGTGAACCGCGCGGATGGCTTCGGAGCAGTGGCGGATCAACTCGCGCGACGCGCCGATGGCGGTATCGCGGGCGGCGTTCTTGGCGACGAATCCGGTGCGGATGGCTTCGGAAATCGCGTTGAGGTCACTCATTGGGCGGCTCTCCTTCCGGCTTGATGGTGCCGAACAACTGATCCGCCAGCGTGCCGGATGTCTGCGGCGTCGGGATTTCGCCGTGCGCTTCCTCGAAGCGGGCGAGATTGGTTTCCAGCGCCTTCAAAAACAGCTTGGCGTTGGTCGGCGTCATCACCACGCGAGTCTGCACGCGGGCGCGCGGATCATTGGGCATAATTTGCAAGAAGTCGAGTACGATTTCGCTGGTGGTCTGGCTGACAATCGCGGCGTTGGCGTAAATCGCGCTGAGGTTGGCGGGGATTTCCAGCCGTATCTGGCGGTTCTGGGGCTGAGTCATGGCGTTCCTTTCCTGATCTGCCCGAATTATACCTACTCTCCGCGTTTGCGCCGCTGAAGCGCGCGCCCGCTGGGGCTGTTTTCCGCCAGCGCCCACAGCAGCGCCAGCGCTTGATACAGGGTCGCCGGGTCGAGAAAATCCAACGAGTGGTTGAACTGGTCTTCGATCCGGTTCAGCTCTGGCATCAGGTCGCGCGCCCGGTCGCTGAGGCGCAGCTTCATGGCGCGCCGATCCGCCGGATTGGTGGTTTTCTGCACCAGCCCTTTTTCAACCATGCTGCTCACCAGTCGGCTGGGGCTGCCGGTCTCGCAGACCAGCCGCTCGCCCAGTTCGACCAGCGTCAGCGATCCGTACTGATCCAGCACTTGCAGCACTTCCGCCTGAGCGGGCGTCAAGTCGAGCGGCGCCAGCGCGTCCGCCAGCGCGCGGTTGCCTTCTCGCTGGATGGCGAGAAACAGGTAGCGCAGTTCTTCAGACTGATCCATGTGATCCGTTTCCGCTGGATTGTTCTCGCCTGAACTGTATGATACGTCACGTATTGAGTTAAGCCTGAACCGTTTCGACTGGGAGGATCAGGCGGTTTTTCAGGCGGTTTTCGGCGTCGGGATCGTGGCTGGGCAGAAACACGGTCGGCACCTGCTCCGCGAAGCGCAGGATGCGTCGGTGCGAGTCGCGCTGCGCCGACGGATCGGGTCCGACGCCATCGACCGTATCCCTCAGCAATAGCTCCTGCGCGTAAGCGGCGTCCCCGGCGACCATCACCGCGTGATCCCCCTGCTCGATCACCACCGAGAGATGCCCGGCGCTGTGTCCCGGCGTCGGCACCAACCGGATGCCGTCAGCGACGCGCTCGCTGGTGTCGAAGCTGTAGTACGCGCCGCTCTCGAAGTCGATCAGCCGGGGCGACAAATTGCGCCAGCGCCAGTTCATATAGCCGTTCATGCGTCCACCCCATCCCTGACCCGCCGCCCATTCCCGCCGCGAGACCAGAATTTCCGCATTGGGGAAGTGGTGCAGCCCCCCATCGTGATCCTGATGCAGATGGGTGAGGATCACCCGGCGCACGTCGGCAGGATCAAGTCCCATGCGCCGCATCTGCGCGCCGATCTTGTCCTCGGCGGTCACGTCGAAGTAAGCAGCGCGCTGCACCAGCCGCAGATGCGGCGGGAAGTAGATCGGCGCGTTTGCGTCCGCCGGGATTCCGGTATCCACCACCGTCAAGCCCTCCGCGTGTTCGATCACAGCGCAGTAGATCGGCAGCCAGTCAGTGAAGCGGCGGTCGAGCAGGGCATTCGCCAGCCGACCCAGCCCCTCGCTTTTGCCGACCCGCCAGTTCCGGGTGATCTTCACGTGCCCGGTGGAAATCAAATGGATGTTCACAATGCCGCTCCTCAAAACACATGATACATCATCTATTTTAGGAGAAATACGTGACGTGTCAAGTATTTTCATGGAACAAAAAAAGGTGTGCAGAATCGGGCTGCACACCTGCCGGATCGATCCAACCCGCGCTAGAAGGGGATGTCGTCTACGCTGCTGCTGGTACTCTGGCTGCCGCCGTACTCGTCGCTGTAGCCGCCCTGACCGCCGCCCTGATTATGCCGCGCCGCGCTGACCGAGAAATTGGAAATTATCGTGCGGTTAGTTCTAGCGATGCGGCGGGCTGCCCGGCATTATCGAGATACGGTCTGGCTCCACACTCGCCCACGACCATAATCTGCATCCCTTTACGAACGTACTGGTTGGCGGTTTCTGCCAACTGCCGCCATGCCGAGACCCGATACCAGGCCGTTTTTTCCTTCTGCTCGTTCGAGTTTTTGTCATGTCCAGCGCTGTGACACCGCCACTGAAAACGAGCATACGCGGAGTTCCACTTTGCAGATACCGCATTTCGGGTCGCGTCCGACATTGCCGATGATGACTGTTTGTGCCCAACCAGCCATGATGGCGCTCCCTTTTGCAACCCCGCTAAATCGGTGTCGATCAACGTTCGGATATTTTCTTTTGTGAAACCGCCCATAATAAGACTAATGCCAATAATTTCGTTGGATGCGAATATCTGCACCGCTTTCGTAGTTGCGATGTGATCGATAGAAAATTGGAGGAGGGTATAGATTAACCTAAACACCTCACTAAAATTATCATAAATTGTCCCGTCCAATTGCCGTCGAGCGACTTGGTTATAGAATCCCGAAAGACGTTCAATAGACTTCCATGTATCTTTTCTATTGCTCTTGATTAAGTCGTCGAAGCTCTGTGCAAGTGGGTTGTGAGCGAATTTATTCCGCAAAGCTGCCATATCCGCCAATATATCAAGCCAGTCTTTAGCAATCAGGCCTGACGAGAAAGCAAGCCTTGCCGCCGATAAAAATGGCAGCTTTTCTGGATCAAGCAGTTTCCCCGTTTCTTTGTCTTTTGCTAGAAAATTACGCAGCAGCAAACGGATTTGATCTTCCAGATAAGCGACACAGACAATAACAAGTAGACGATCTGAAAGACGGCTCTCTTCCAGAATATCCAACTGCACATAAAGTGGAGCAGACTCCGAAAATTTAATACTGCCATCCTGCAATAAGAAAGCTACGGTTGCCGGAAGTTGGTCATCATCTGACGTGAATTTCGTTTCAGCGTATGCCAATAGTGCCTCATAAAATCGCTTCGTGTTGAAAGGAGATGGCTCATCTGAGTTTTGTTGGTCATTCATGGAACGATAAATCCATTCAAATTCTGGACAATACGGACAATTTCAACCTTAGTCTTAGAACATATATTCTATCATTGAACTCAAATTCTCGCCAGTATGAATTGATAAAACAGCAGCAATTACTGACTCATCTTGTCCTATTTCAGGCACATCGCGCTTCCAGCAGGCGCGCCAGCACACGTGCTTGACCACCGAAGTATATCACATAAACACGTGAAGACTGGAACAGGGAGCTCATTGTCTGGGGCATTGGTGGGTTTTCAACCCAACTGATCGTCAACCCACAGGTCGTCCTCACAGGCATATTCGAGCAGCGTTTGTATCCACTGCGCCACCTGATCGGGCGTGCTGCGCTCAATCGCCATCGCCAGCGCTTCGACATCCTGACTGTCGATGTGATTGCGATGCGGATTCTGATAGGGCATCTGGATTTCACGAGCGAAGGTCGATGCCAGCGTATCTCGGCGCTGCTTCTCTTGATAAGCGTGTACCATGTCGTCGTCCATCGCTCCGACCCATCCTACTCACCTATTCGAATTGGCAAGCTACTCTCGCCGCGCCTCCAGCGATTTTGCCAGCAGGTCCTTGACCACCGCCGGGTTGCCTTTGCCTTTGAGTTCCGCCATCACCTTGCCCATCAGTGGACCGAACAGCTTATCCTTGCCGCCGAGGTATTCGCGCACCATGCTGGCGTTGGCGTCGAGCGTCTTGGCGACCGCCGCTTCCACTGCCGACGTGTCGGAGATTTGCGCCAAGCCCTTCGCCTCGACGATGCTCGCCGGATCGCGCCCAGTTTCCCACATCTCGCTCAGCACCTCGACCCCGGTCGCCTTGTTGATCGCGCCGCTCTCCACCAGCTTGACCAGTTCCGCCATCTGGTGCGCGGACACATTCTCGGCGACTGCTTCCCGCTCGATGCCGTCGCGGTTGGTCAGGCTGAACAGGTTGCCGACGATCCAGTTGGCAGCGGCTTTCGGGTTCGCGCCTTCCACGATCACGGCTTCGTAGTAGCTGGCGACTGCCTGATCCGCCACCAGCACCGAGGCGTCATAGTCGGTCAAGCCGAGGCTGAGAAAGCGCTCGCGCTTGGCATCCGGCAGTTCGGGCAGCGAGGCGCGCACCTGCTCGACCCGCTCGCGGCTGATCTCCAGAATCGGCAGGTCGGGTTCGGGGAAGTAGCGATACTCGTCGGCGCTCTCTTTGTAGCGCTGCACCACTGTGTGCTGCTTGACCTCGTCCCAGCCCATGGTCGCCTGCCGGACTCCGGTGTGATTCTCCCACGCCTTCACCTGACGCGCGGTCTCGTACTCAATCGAGCGGTACAGGCTGCGGATGCTGTTCAGGTTTTTGACTTCGGTGCGGGTGCGGTAGCCAGTGTCGTCCTTGTGCTGCACGCTAATGTTCGGCTCGACCCGCATCACGCCTTTGGACATATCGCCGTTGTTCACGCCGAGGTACTGCAAGATGGCGCGCAGCTTGCGAGCGAAGGCTTCGGCGGCTTCGGCGCTGTGAATGTCCGGCTCGGTGACGATTTCCAGCAGCGGCACGCCCGCGCGGTTCAGGTCGATCAGGCTGTCGCCGCCCACGTGGATCGACTTGCCGGTGTCTTCTTCGAGGTGGGCGCGGCGCACACGGATTCGCTGAGTCGTCCCGTCCACATCTACGTCCAGATAGCCGTTGATGCAGATCGGGCGGTCGTACTGGCTGATCTGGTAGCCTTTGGGCAGGTCAGGGTAGAAGTAGCTCTTGCGCGCGAATTGGTTCACGGGCGGGATTTCGCAGTGGAGCGCCAGCCCCACTTTCAGCGCCATCTCGACCGCCGCCTCGTTGATCACCGGGAGCGTGCCCGGCAGTCCCATCGACACCGCATCGACGGCGGTGTTGGGCGGCGCGGTCACGCTGTCCACCACCGGGCAGGCGCTGAACATCTTGCTGTGGGTCATCAACTCGACGTGAATTTCCAGCCCGACAATCGGAGTCCAATCGCTCATGAGTCACCCTGATTTTCAAGCAAATCGATCGCGTGCGATTGTAACATAAAGCCAAGCGGCGGTTGTATAATCAATTCTATCTAAAAACGGAGCAAGGCTCGTGACCCAAGACTTTCTCGACCCGAACGGCGCCCGCGATTGGGATGCCGACCCGGTCTCGCACAATCCCACCCGCCCGGAGCAGCTTGACCTGATGCTGTCCATCCTCGCGGATGCCTATCAGTCCGGCGATACCATCCTCGATCTGGGCTTTGGCACCGGCTTGGTCGAGGTCATGATCTTCGAGCGCATCCCCGGCGCTCATGTGATCGGTGTGGATAGCTCGCCCGCGATGATGGCAATCGCGCACCGTCGGCTTCAGCCTTTCGGCGAGCAGTACCGCGCTATCCAGCATGACCTCGCTGAGCTAGACACGCTCTCGCTAGAGCCGTGCCGCTTCATCATTAGCATTCAGGCGCTGCATCACCTCACCGACGCGCAGATGCAGGTCGCTTACCGCCGCATCGCCGACCTGATGGAGCCGGACGGCATCTTTCTGCTGCTGGATCGCATCGCCGCCGATCCGCCGGAGTTGTTCGACCTGTACCGCAGCGTGCTGCGCTGGCAGGATCAGCACTACGGCGCACAGTCCGCGTCTGCGGAAGGCGAGGACTACGAAACCCACGCGGAGCGCACGCGGTCGCGCGGCGACCTGCCGCTCAGCCTGCCGCGCCATCTGGAATTGATGCGATCAGCCGGGTTGAACGTCGCCTGCCTGCATCTGGTCGGGTTGCGCGCGCTGATCGCCGCTAAGAAAGCCTGATCCGCACGGGTCGGTGATCGCTTCCAGCCAGATCAGATAGGCGTAGGCTTCATCGGCATTCTGACCGCACATTTCCTCGTTGGGACGCAGGCGGACGCAGACCTCCGGGCGCTCCGGCTTGCCGAACAGCTTGCAGCGGTTATCGTCGGTCAACTGCGCGCAGCGGACGCCTGACGGTTTGCCGTTTGGCATTCCGGGGATCGGCGACGAGATCGACAGCGCGATGCAGCACGCTCCACAACCCACCCGACAGTCCATCCGCGCCTCGCTTGTGACAAATTTCGCAACCCGACCCGCATTTCTTTCGTACAAAAGATAAAGCAATTCACGAAAGCATGACGCCTTGAATTTGGAGGACGTATGAATACCTCATTCCATGCCCCTGATCAAGACTCAGTGGGATTCTTCCAGCGAGCGCTGGAACTGGTCAGCATCGTCTTGGTGCTTGCTACCTTCGGGTTTTTCCTCTACCACGAGCAGACCGGGAGCGGCTTCTTCACCGAGAATTGAGCTCCTCGTGATGAGCGGGCGATCGCGATCCCACCCGCGCGCTCAGAAGATGTCACCGATGTAGCTCTGGCGTTGGGGTGCTGTGCTGTTATGTTTCCCGTACGTCATCTGGCATATGGCGGATACGTCTTCTGGAAGCGGAGCCGTACCTGCTCATTGGGTGCGGAGGGGTTCGGCGGCTTTGAGCGGTTCTGCTTCTTCGTCCCGATGCTGCTGGGCGTGTCCGCCCCGGCGGTCCGCGTGTGGACCGGGCATCGCAATCCCGCCCGCCCGTTCGAAGTGATCACCGATCTGGCTCAGGCATTGGGGGCGGTGTGGCTGTTGATCGTATTCCCGTTCGACTTCGCGCACCTGACGGATACGCTGCCGGAAGGGATTCGTTTCCTGCTGAGTTGGGTCACGGACGGCGTGGGCAAAGTGATCTTCCTGCTGGAAATCCTGTTCATGCCGATTGCAGCGGTCGTCAGCGGCATGAAGTATCTATCGTTCCGGCGTGAGCCTCGCCGCGTCTATTGAAGCTTGGGGGATCACGCCATCAACGCCTGCGCCAGCATGTGATAGCGCGGATTGTCCATCAGCACGTTGCGCATGTGATCGCGCAGCGCGTCCGGCGCGTGATCCATCGCGTCACGGCAGAGCGGCAGCGCGCGCCGCAGGTCGCCCTGCTCGAAGATCAGCAAGCCCCGGTTGAACGGGATCATCGGGTCGCTGGGGATGATGGCTTCGGCGCTGCGGTAATCGGCGTCGGCATCGGCGTACTGCTTCAGGCGGCGATAAGCGTCAGCGCGCTTAAGCAGCAGATGCGCCCGCTGGGTTTCGCTGAGCGGATTGCGCTCGGCATGTTCAAGCTGGTCGATCGCGGAGCAGAAATGCTCCG
The DNA here is from genome assembly GCA_963814185.1 of uncultured Chloroflexia bacterium. GTDB lineage: Bacteria > Chloroflexota > Anaerolineae > Aggregatilineales > Phototrophicaceae > Flexifilum. The sequence goes on from CAWFCF010000012.1 coordinate 973,998, forward strand.
CCGCGATGCTGTAATCGCCTTTGAGCGCGTAGAAATCGCCGCTCCAGCCGAGCCAGTTCCAGCTTTTGGGTAAATCCGCCAGCAGTTCCAGCGCCCGGTCGAACTCGCCGCGCCGCTGCAAGGCGCGCAGCATCAGCGTGACGCTTTGCGCGTCGCCCCGATCCATCCACAGCCGCTCGATCACCTCGAATGCCGCATCGTGATCGCCCAGCGTATCCAGCACGTGGATTCGCAGTAGGTGATCGTCGAGCGTCGCCTCGCTCAGCGTGTCGAGGTCGGTCAGCGCCTCTCGCCCGCGACCGGGCAGGTGAGTCAGCAGGTTGGCGCGCAGGCGCAGCGCCGCCTGATCGTCCGGCTGCGACTCCAACTCCGCGTTCAGCGCGTCCAGCGCCTCGCTCAGTTCCCCGGCGCGGATGAACAACTCGGCAAGTTCCAGCGTCATGCTGACTCCGTTCGTGGGTCGATGATCGGCAGCCAGAAGCGGAAGGTGCTGCCGACGCCGAGTTGGCTGGTGACATCAATGTCACCGCCGTGAAGCTCCACAATCTCTTGGGTGATGCTCAAACCCAGCCCCGACCCGTCAATTTGGCTGACCACGCGGTAGAAGGGCTGGAAAATGTGGGGCAGGTGTTCCTCGGCGATGCCGATGCCGGTGTCCTCGACCTCGACCAGCGCCAGATCGTCCACGTCGCGGACGCGCGTCAGCCGAACCTCGATTCGACCGCCGGGCGGCGTGTAGTTGATGGCGTTGGTGAGCAGGTTGGTCACCACCTGCGCCAGCCGCTCGATGTCGGCGTGAACGTAAATCGGCGGGGCGGGCAGGCTCGCCGAAAGCGTCAACTGCTTGCGCTGCGCTTCCGGCTCCTGCACCTTCACCAGATTACGCAGCAAGTCTTGCAGCACCAATTCCTGAAAATTCAGGTTGATCACGCCGCGCTCGAAGCGCGAAATGTCGAGCAGGTCTTCGACCAGCCGCTTCATCCGGTCGGTGACCTCTTCTAGTACCCGCATGTGTTCGTCCATGCGCTCCGGCTGGCGGCGCATCAGATAAAGCCGGGTCTTGAGGTTGGTGATCGGCGTGCGCAGCTCGTGCGAGGCGTAGGCGACGAAGCGTTCTTTCTGCTGCTGAAGCGCCTTCTCGCTGCTCACGTCCCGGATCACCGTCACCAGCCCCACCCGATCTGAGCTGTCCACCCGCGTGGTGATGGTCACGGCGTCGAATTCGCTGCCGTCTTTACGCATCAGCCGGACTTCGTAACGCCAGCAGCCGGTATCGCGCAGCGCATCGGCGGCGGTGTTCAGGACGTGTTCAAAGGCTTCGGCGGACTGACCTTTGCCCCGAAACAGATGGAGCGACGAGGCGTGCCAGTCTTCCGGCGAATAGCCGGACATCTGCTCCAACGCCTGATTGACGTAGAGGGTGTGATACTGCCCGTTCGCGTACTCGGTGTAGGCGACGCCTTCGGTCATCGCGTCCATGATCGCCCGAAGCTGCCCGCGCTCGGATTCGAGTTCGGCGGTGCGCTGGACGACGCGCCGCTCCATTTCGGTGGCTTGATGCCGCACCCGCTCGAACAGGCGCGCGTTGCGGATGGCAATCGCGGCTTGATCGGCAAAGACCTGCAAATGCTGCGCGTCCACGTCGCCGAAGCGACCGGGAACGCTGCTGTCGATGTTCAAGAAGCCGATCACGTAGTTGCCGCTGTGGATGGGCGCGGAGACGTAAGACTTGAGCCAACCGTGAGTCGCTTCCAGCTTTTGCCAGCCCTCGTAGTCGTCGGTGTTGGGGATGGCGAGCGCGCGGTTGTGTTCGACCATCCACGCGAGCGTGGGTGTGTCGCGCACGGTCAGCCGTATGGCGCTGATCAGCGCTTGTTTCTTCAGCGCTTCGTAGCCCCGCGAGCGCACCACCCGCGCGACTCCCGCCTGAATCAGCATAATGTTGGCGGATTCGCTGGGCACCACCAGATTGACCTGTTCCAGTATCCGGTCGAGCACTTCGTCCTGATCCAGTGTGCTGGAGAGCGCCTCCGCCGTGTTGCGCAGGGCTTCGGCAAGCACGCGCTGGTCGGTCTGGCGGGCTGCCGCCTGTTTGGGCTTGGTCAGGTCGAAGATGATCAGGTAGAGCAGGGTTTTCCCGTTGTATTCCAGCGGGCTGGACGAGATTTTCACCTCGCGGAGCTGCCCGCTGGCGGTGCGATGGTGAAAGTTGAACAGCGAAAACTCGTTCTCGTAAGAGGACGGCATTTCCAGATCGATCACCCGCTTGCGCTGGAATTCCTCGCGGGTGTAGCCGTAGAAGGCGCAGGCTGCCGGGTTCGCATCGACGATCCTGCCGTTTTCCGGGTTCACCACCAGTTGAACCGCGCGGTTGCGCTCGAACGACTGCTGCCAGCGCAGTTCGTAGCGGCGCGCGCGGGTACTTTGCACCTGTGCGTCGATCAGCGCGCGGACTCGCTGGCGCAGCAGCGTCGGGTGGAGAGGCGCGATCAGCACGTCGGACGCTCCAACGCGAAAGGCGCGCTCGATCAAGTCGCGGTCGTTGGGCGTGATCATCAGGATGGGGGTAGTTCCCTGCTCGCTCAGCCGCGCGCACAGCCCGAAGGCGTCGCCGCGCAGGTAGGCGCTGTCCAGCACGATCAGCGCCGGAGTTTGGCGGTGGAACTCCGCCGCAAACGGACGAGTATCGCCGATTTGCTGGACGCGATAGCCTTCCTGAGACAGCATGGGCAAGAGCGCCAGTTCACCCGCGCGCTGATCCTGCGCGATTAAAATTGACGCACGTGTGTCATCCATCGGATTCGACGCCTTTGTGCAACGCGGCGCGATTATAGACTATCTGCCGCGCGAAGTCATCGAAACGTTTCAGTTTTGTCGCGCGGGCTTATTGATCCTGAAACAGATTGAGGACGTAATCCATCGACAAGCCCTGCAATTCGAGGTACGCCTTGAGCTTCTGACGGGCATCGTGCAGCAGCTTGTAGAGCGCGTTGCGGTTGGTGTTCATCTGCTCGGCGACCACTTCCAGCGGAACCCCGCGCACCGCCACCGCGATCAACGCCTGCTGCTGGCGCTCGGTCAGCACGTCGTCCAGCGCGCCCTGAATCCGGCTCAGCACTTCCGCTTGCTCGGCGGCGCGTTCGGGACCCAGCGGCTTGGTGCTGGCGACCGGGTTGGAAGTCAGCGGCAGCAGATCGCCATTGGCGGTCATTTCGTCGAGGCTGAAATCTTTGTAGCGGGCGCGGCGCAGATCGCTGATAGCGACGCGGGTGGCGATGCGGGTCGCCCACGTGGTGAACAGGCTGTCGCCGCGAAAGCTGTCGAGGTTTTCGGTCACGCGGAGGGTGGCGTCTTGCGCCAAATCCTCCGCCATCTGGGTCAGCTCGTGATTGCCAAGCCCGCTCAGGTCGCTGCGCTCGCGGCTGAGGTAATAAAAAATACCGCGCTGAAGCCGCTCTTGGAGGTCATGCAGCGCGGATGCTTGCACTTCTGGCGTGCCGCGCAAATCGGCAAGCCACTGTTCATTTGTACGTTCCGTCATGGTCGTGTCCGAGCTAGGCAGGCTCGTCATAATCATAGCACGGGGATTCCCCGCGATGCTAACACCGCGTGGTCTGCTGCCCGCTAGCGCTTTTCGAAGCGCACAAAGAGGATCAGATGACCGAGCCGAACTTCGTCGCCGTCGCGCAGAATACGGGGCTGATGGGCGATCAGCTTCTGCCCATTCAGATAGGTGCCGTTGCCGCTGTCCTGATCGATCAGGCTGAGGGTGCCGGTATCACGCCGGACAATGGCGGCGTGCCGCCGCGAGACGCCTTTTTCAATCGCCTTGCAGTCTTTCAAATCGACCACCGGGGCTTCGCCGCTGTCCGGGTCGAGCCGTCCCAGCGTCAGCCGGGTGATTTCGGCGGCGTCGAAGGTGAAGGTTTTGTCGCAGCCATGTACTTTGAGCACCAGATTCATGTGGGCATTGAAGCCCGCCGTGCCCCAGCGCGGCGTGCCCACGTCTTCGGAAACGTCGCCCAGTGCGCGCGTCGCATTCTGCACCAGAGGCGAGATCGGCAAGCCGCAGCGGGGACAGGTTTTCGCCGTGTCCGCAATCTTCTTGTAGCCGCAGTACAAACATTCCTTCACGACCAGACCTCAGGCGGTGTAGAAAGATAATATATTGTAGCATTTTTCACATCTGTATTACCGAAAGACAATGAAGATTCTGTGAAGAAGTCCGAACAGATATGTGCTATAGTGAAGTGGAATCGGCTCGTTCCGCGTCGAGAATTAAATCTAGCGCGAGATTTATGCCCTAGTCGTGCAAGTGGTGTATAATTCGCACGATGAGCGCGATACCCATCTTTTCACCACGTATTGACGAACCCCTCACATCGTTTGGCTGGTTGGAGTGACTGTAGTGTGAGCAACAAACCACCGGATTCACAGAATAACAATAGTAACTCCCCGTTTGCGAATCGCAACGCGCAGCGTATCTGGTTGGTCGTCGGCATTGTCGTACTGCTGCTGTTTGTGGTGATCTTCGGGGCGCCGAGCAACGCGCCCAAAGGCAATAACATTTCGCTGGATCGGCTTGCCGAGCAGATCAAGCAGGGCAACGTGACCTCCATTGAGGTGCGCGGCGGTACTGACGTGTTTATCGATCTTCGCAACGGCAGCAGCGCCTACTATTACAAGGAACGCGAAACCGATCTGTTCGCCGCGCTCCAGACCTTCGGCGTCACTTCGGACCAGTTCAGCCAAGTCGAATTCACCGAAAAGCAGGGCGATAACACCACTGGGCTGCTGTTCCAGCTATTGGTCGCCGTCGTCCCCACGCTGATCATCGTCTGGTTGCTGTGGCGCATGATGCGCTCGGTGCGCACCGGGCAGGATCAGGCGTTGAGCTTCGGGCGCAGCCGCGCGCGTGTGGTGCGCGACATGGAACGCCCGCAAGTCACCTTTGCGGATGTCGCCGGAGCCGATGAAGCCAAACAGGAATTGGCGGAAGTGGTCGAGTTCCTGAAAGAGCCGGAGAAATTCATCCGCCTGGGCGCGCGCATCCCGAAGGGCGTGCTGATGGTCGGTCCTCCGGGCACCGGCAAGACTCTGATGGCGCGCGCGGTCGCAGGTGAGGCGGGCGTGCCCTTCTTCAGCATTTCCGGCTCGGAATTCGTGGAAATGTTCGTCGGCGTGGGCGCCAGCCGCGTGCGCGACCTGTTCGAGCGCGCCAAAGCCGAAGCCCCCGCGATTGTGTTCGTGGACGAAATCGACGCGGTCGGTCGGCATCGCGGCGCAGGATTGGGCGGCGGTCACGACGAGCGCGAGCAGACCCTCAACCAGATTTTGGTGGAGATGGACGGCTTCGAGACCGGCACCAACGTGATCGTCATCGCCGCCACCAACCGACCCGACATCCTCGACCCGGCGCTGCTGCGTCCCGGTCGCTTTGACCGCAAAGTGGTCATGGATAACCCCGACCTCAAGGGGCGTCAGGACATCCTCAAGGTTCACGCGAAGGGCAAGCCGTTGGCTGCCGACGTGGACATCGAGGCGCTGGCGAAGATCACGCCCGGTTTCTCTGGCGCTGATCTGGAAAACCTGATCAACGAGGCGGCGATTCTGGCGGCGCGCCGCAACAGGAAATCCATCGGCATGAGCGAAATGCAGGAAAGCATGGAGCGCGTGGTCATGGGCCCGGAGCGCAAGACGCGGGTGATGTCCGACAAAGAGAAAACGTCCGTTGCCTATCATGAAGCCGGACACGCCGTTCTGCATCACCTGCTGGAATACGCGCAGCCCGTCCACAAGATCACCATCGTGCCGCGCGGTCGCGCGGGCGGCTACGTGATGTCGCTGCCTGAGAACGACGCCTTCCTGCGCTCCCGTGAGGAGTTCGAGGACGAGATCGTCGCCATGATGGGTGGACGCGCCGCCGAGGAAATCATCTTCAATCAGTTCACCACCGGCGCGAGCAACGACTTGCAGCAGGCGACCAACAGCGCCCGCGCGATGGTCACCCAGTACGGCATGAGCGAGGTGCTGGGACCGCGCGCCTTCGGCAGCGGCAGCGGGTCGCTGTTCTTGGGGCGTGACCTCTACGAGCAGCGCGATTACAGCGAGCAAGCAGCCGAGGAAATCGACAACGAGGTCAAGCGCATCCTGCAAACTGCCTATCAGCGCGCCAAGTCGATCCTGATCGAGAACCGCGACAAGCTGGAACAGATCGCGCACGTGCTGATGGAGCAGGAAACGCTGGATCGCGTCGGCTTTGAAGAACTCATGGATGGTCAGTCCCGCACGCCCGCGCTGGGCGCGAGCGCCTTCAGCGAACACAGCGACGATCCGCAGTAATCTCGCAGTCAATATCAAAAAGCCTCGACCTTCAAGTGAAAGTTGGGGCTTTTTTGATAGATACGACCTTTGCCTGCGTGTTCCCACTGGTGGTATGATCTCAAGAGCAATCAGTCACCCTCGCTGTAAAATAACCAAGAATTCGATCACATCATTGTCGTGAATCCCGAACGGGCTTTCAATTCCCCAGTCGGAGGCGAGAACTTGTGCAGAGCCAGCCGCTTCAAGCGCTAGCCCATCATAGCGAGCAGTGAAAGCAAAGGCAATCGGCAGCGTGATTCCGCGCATCGTGAGCGAACCTACCGCGTTTGACGAAATGGTTTGATCATTGGTTGGGACATTGGCAAAAACGATGGGAGTCGTCAGGGTGAACACTGCGTTTGGATACTGATTCGTATCCAGAATGTTGAAAAAGCTGGCATTCGGCTTCCCCCCCAGCGTGAATTGGCTCAGATCGGCTTGAAAGGTGCCTGAGATAACAGAATTGTCTGAAATCACGAGCGAGCCTGTTATCGCGCTGGTTCGTCCAACGATGGTGCCGCTCTGCACGAGGAAGGACTCTTCGACTCGAACCCCAGCAACAGATCCATCCACTGCTATCCAAGTACCCTCAGGTGAGGCTGCGCTTTCGTTCAGCGGCGCCGGAGTAACCTCCGGCAGTTCCAGTGGTGGCGCAGTAGGTCCTGTTAGAAGGCTTGGAAAGAGGAGTATCCCCCCAAATGAGATGACAGCTACCGCGACAATGGCTATGATGAGCCACTTGATTATTTTCCGTATCATTGTTCGACGTCCTTCACGTGATTGAGCGGTCAAATTCATGATGAGGCATGACGCCTGTTTTTCCACAGACGACTTTCCTCATCGTCCTACCTATCGATCTGTACGGAGGGGTATTGTTTGACGTTGTAGACGAATGACACGAACCGGAGATGACAAACGTATCTTCACGCTGCGACAGATCGGCGACATAAAGATTAATTCAGAACATCGGTGCGGCGCTCTGGCGAGCGTTTGCCCTACAGAGGAGTCTTCTCATGGCACGGTTCGAATACATGGGCATGATCGCCAAAGATTTGGCGTCGACGCTGAACTTCTATCGGCTGCTGGGGATGGAGATCGCGGAAGGCGCGGAGAAGGAGGATCACGTCGAGGCAAAGCTTCCCGGTTTTCGGGTCGCATGGGAAACCGAAGCGCTGATCCGGAAGCTCGATCCCGAATGGAAGCCGCCAGTTGGGCAGCGGATCGGCATCGGCTTCCTGTGCGACAACCCCACCGAAGTGGACGCGCTGTTCAAGAACGTCACCGACGCCGGGTACGAGGGCTATAAAGAACCGTGGGATGCCTTCTGGGGGCAGCGCTACGCCGTCGTCACCGACCCGGACGGCAACCACGTCGACCTGTTCGCGTGGGTGTGACCGGGATGGACACCGCGCAGGCGGTCGCGGATCGCTTGGGGCAGATCGACGGCGTGGCGGCGGTGGTGCTGGGCGGATCGCGGGCGCGCGGAGCCGCCTCCGCCGATTCGGACATCGACCTCGGCATCTACTACCATCCCGATCAGCCGCCGTCGCTGCAAACGCTGCGTGATCTGGCGCGCGAAATCGACGACCGCCATGCCGACGGTCTGCTGACCGATTTCGGCGGCTGGGGGCAGTGGATCAACGGCGGCGGCTGGCTGGTGATCGGCGGGCGGCAGGTCGATTGGCTCTACCGGGATTTGGCGCGGGTCGATCACGAGATCGCCGAATGTGAAGCCGGTCGCCCGCAGATTGACTATCAAGCCGGGCATCCGCACGGCTTCTACAACCACATTTACATGGGCGAGGTGTTCTACTCCCAGCCGCTCTACCAGCGCGACGACCGCTTAAGCCGCCTGAAAGCCCGCACCACGCCCTATCCGCCGCCGCTCCAAGCCGCGCTGATTCGCAGGCTGTGGGAAGCTGGGTTTTCGCTGGACAACGCGCACAAGCCCGCCGCTCGCGGCGACGTGGTGCAGGTCGCCGGGCTGACCTATCGCGCGGTCGCGGTGATGGTGCAGGCGTTGTTCGCGCTGAATGAGCGCTACTGCATCAACGAGAAGGGCGCAGCCGCGCAGGTCAATTCGTTCCCGCTCCACCCGTCGGAATTCTATTCCCGCGTGACCGCTGCGCTCGGCGCGCTGGCGAACCGCTCGCAAAGCGTCGCGGCACTGGAAGCGGTGTTCGCCGAGACGCAGGCGCTCTGCCAGACGTAAAAAACGCCCCGCTGGTCGGCGGGGCGTGGGCTTACAGTCAAATCAAGTTCGGGTTAGTTCCGGTCGGTGCCGAAGCGAGTCTGCCCCGCGCCGAAGATACGCCCGCTCATCTTGAAGCCATTGTCTTCCAGCTTCTCGACCACCTTCGGGCGGAACCCGGTCGGCTCCAGCTTGCCGCCCGCGATGAACGCCGGGGCATTTCCGGTTTGACCGGGCATCTTGTACACGAAGATGTCCTGTAGCGTGACCGCTTCGCCTTCCAAGCCCTGAATTTCGGTGATCTGGGTGATCTTGCGCGAGCCGTCCTTGATGTGGCTGATCTGCACGATCAGGTCGACCGCGCTGACGATCTGCCGCCGGATCACGCCGATGGGCAAGTCCATGCCGGACATCAAGCACAGGGTTTCCAGACGGGCGGTGCAGTCGCGCGGGTTGTTGGAGTGGATGGTGGTCAGCGATCCGTCATGCCCGGTATTCATCGCCTGAAGCATATCCAGCGCCTCGCCGCCGCGACACTCGCCCACCACGATCCGATCCGGGCGCATACGCAGCGCCCCGCGCACCAGATCGCGGATGGTGAGCGCGCCCGCGTTGCCGTCGCCGCCGGGGACCGGCGGCGCGGTTTCCAGCCGGACGACGTGGTGCTGGTGAAGTTGCAGTTCGGCGGAGTCCTCAATGGTGACGATGCGCTCGTCCTCTTGAATGTAGCCGCTCAATACGTTCAGCAGGGTGGTCTTACCGGAGCCAGTGCCGCCTGATACCACGATGTTCAGGCGGGACTGCACGCAGGCTTTCAGGAACTCGGCGGCTTCGCTGGACAGTGTGCCGAAATTGAGCAGGTCGTCGATGTCCAGCCGCTTTTCCGGGAATTTACGGATGGTAATGGTCGTGCCCTGCAGCGCCGACGGCTCGGTGACGATGTGTACGCGTGACCCGTCGGGTAGGCGAGCGTCCACCATCGGCTGAACCCGGTCGAGGCGGCGGCTGAGCGGGCGCACGATCCGCTGCGCTATCCACAGCACGTGATCCTCGTCGTCGAACTGAAGGTCGGTTTCCAGCAGCTTGCCGCGCAGTTCCGCGAAAATCGTGTGCGCTCCGTTGACCATGATTTCCGAGCAGTTCTTGTCGTGTACCAGCGGCTCAATCGCGCCGAAGCCGAGCAGGTCGTCCAGCAGGGCGGCGCGCAGTTCCCCGAACTCCATTGGGCTGAGCCGGAATTCCAGCTTTTCTTCGGCGGCTTTCTCGACCACCGCTTTCAGCCGCTCGCCGATGATGGCGATCTTCTCCGGGTCGGTGCGGTTCCAGCCATCCGCTTCCTCGGGCGTCTTGAGCAGCTTGGGGCGCAGCAGTTTGCGCAGATAGGCGATTTTTCCCTGCGTCTGCCGCTTTTGCCCGGTCAGATAGCTGCCGCTGTCAACCAATGCGGCGGGCGGCGGGGCGGGGGTCGGCGGTTGGGGCGGGTGCTGAGGCTGCGCCGGACGCTGCGGCTCAGAGGACGGATCGTTGAGTTTACGCTGCAAGTAGGACATGATATTTCTCGCGTGCGATTTGCAATACTCCCAGTGTAGCGGATTTTCCCGCCGCGCGATCAGCCAATGGCGTTAATTATCGAGCGTCGCCACCGGAAAAAGTCTCAGCCACAGAGGGCGCAGAGGGATTGTATTCTCTTGGCGATCTTGGTGTCTTGGCGGTTGATCAAATTCTGGGGCATGGCAGCGCCATGCCCCTTCGAGCGGCGCGCGAGTGTTAGATTCGTCTAAAATGCGGTTCTCCCTCGTTGACTTTTTGGCTGACTTCGGCTATCCTGAGGCGAGCAGGAAGTATCCGCAGGTGTTTTATGACAACCCTCATCATCGGCGCAGGCACAGCCGGACTCACCGCCGCACGTGATCTCGTGAAAGCGGGCGAAGCCGTCACGGTGCTGGAAGCGCGCGAGCGCGTCGGCGGGCGCGTGTACACCAACCGCTCTTTTGCCCCGATCCCGGTCGAATTTGGCGCAGAACTCATTCACGGAGCCGACGCTCCCACCTGACTGCTAGTCCGATCCCTCGGACTTCGCACTTTTCACTGGCGTAAAACCGACAACTCGCTGGTTCGCCTTGCCGATGGCTCGATGCGGACAATGGCGGACGCGCGCCGTCTCTACCCTGACTTCGACCTCACGCGGACGTGGGACTTGCCGCCGGTTCCGGTCGCGCCCGGCGACGAATCGCTGGAAAGCTACCTCAAGCGGGTCGGCTTCACCGACGATCAACTGACCTACACCCGCCGCTCGTGGGGCAACGCCGAGGGCGACGACATCAGCCGGGTGAGCGCCATCGGCGCGCTGGAAGAAATGCGCGAGGCTGGCGAGGGCGATTTCCGCATCCTCGACGGCTACAACTCCCTCCACGATGCGCTCCGCGAGGGCATCGACCTTCGCCTGAACACCATCGTCCAATCGATCCAGTGGGATCGCGCGCCGATCCGCGTCAGCACCGACACCGGCGAAGTGTTCACTGCCGACCGCGTGTTGATCACACTGCCGCTGGGCGTGCTTCAGCGCGGGAATGTTCGCTTCGAGCCGGAACTGCCCGCCGCCAAGCAGCAGGCGATCCACGCGCTGATCATGGGACCCGCGCTCAAGCTGATTTACTGCTTCGCCGAGCCGGTGCTGCCGCCGGGTATGGCGGCGCTCTACAGCGCCATCAACCCGCCGATGTGGTGGTCGCCGAGCGTCGGTCACGACACCGACGCCACCGTCATGACCGCCTTCATCACCGGGAACTGGGCGCGCGCGCTGCACGCCGAAGGCGAGGAAGCCGCGCTCGAACACGGCTTTCACACCCTCGAAACCGAGCTGGGGCGCAGGCTGCCCGCGCCGCAGGCAGCGACGATGGTCAACTGGATCGACGATCCGTTCGCGTGGGGCGGCTACAGCGTCGCGCCGCCGGGCGCATCCCAATCGCGCGCGATTCTCGCGCAGCCCATTGGGGATCGGCTTTACTGGGCAGGCGAAGCCACCGCGTCCAACGCATGGGCGTCAACGGTGCATGGCGCTTACGCAAGTGGGCGCCGTGCAGCAGCCGAAATCTTAGTCACGTTGAATAGGTAGGAAGTCTGAGCATGGTTGCTTACAAGTTTCAGTACAAAGATAGACAGAGCATCAGTGTCTTTCAGGCGACGGCGGATCGCGCCGACGCGATGGAGCAGCTCGCGGGCATCGCTTACGGCATCGCCCCCGAACTCACGCATGAATGGTTCCCTGCGGATCAATACCGCAGCCGCATTCAGCATTTCCCCGAAGGTCAATTTATCGCGGTGGACCCAACCACCGGCAAAGTCGTAGGCTGCACCTCCAGTATGCGCTTTCACTTCAACCCGGAGGTCACCTTCCTCGAAGACTGGGATCTCACCACCGGCTACGGCTGACTGACGGCGCACGACCCCACTGGCGACTGGATGTACGGCGTGGAAACCTTCGTGCATCCCGATTATCAAAGTCGCGGTGTCGGCAGCCAGTTGATGAACGCGCGCTTTGACCTGCTGCGCCGCCTGAATTTGCGCGGTCTGGTCGCGGGCAGCCTGTTCGTCGGCTATGACGCCGTCGCCGATCAACTGTCGCCGGAGCAGTACGTTCAGGAAGTGATCGACGGCAAGCGCTTCGACCCTAACCTGAGCAAGCAGTTGCGCAAGGGCTTCAAGGTGCGCAACCTGATCCCGCATTACACCGAAGAACCGCGCACCCGCGATTACGGCGCGGCGATTGTCTGGATTAACGCGGAGTATCGCCCGCGCGTGATCCCCTTCGCCTCGAAGTCTGCGCCGCGTCCATCGGCGAGCGCGCCGGGTCTCTGAGCCAGAAATCGATCAGGAGAACGTCTCCTGTTGTAGAATGTGGGGGTGAGCTTTGCCTGACCCCTACAATCGAGTTGTGTGAGCTATGCGCCGCATCAGCATCGTGCCCAGTTCGCCGCGTTACGCCGAAGCCATGCAGGATTTGATGCATCGGGTCTATCACACCACGCGCGCGAATCCCGACGGCACCTTCACGGCGGAGCAGTTTCGCCGCCACATGCAGATTTTCCCGGAGGGGCAGTACGTCGCGCTGGAAGACGGGCGCGTGATCGGCTTGACTGCCAGTATGCGCATCCCCTTCGACCCGGCGCATCCCTTCCTCGAGAACTGGTACGTGACCATCAGCGACGGCTGGCTGACCCGCCACCATCCCGGCGCCGAGTGGATGTACGGCGTCGAAACCTGCGTGCATCCCGATTATCGGGGCGTCGGCGTCGGCGGCAAGCTGATGGAAGCGCGGTTCGAGGTGGCGCGGTCGCTCAACCTGCGCGGCATGGTCGCCGGGAGCGCCATCATCGACTACTACAAGGTCGCCGATCAGATTACGCCAGAGGACTACCTGCGCGGCGTGATCGCGGGGACTTACTTTGACACCAATCTCAGCAAGCAGTTGCGCAAGGGCTTCAAGGCGGGCGCGCTGATCCCCAACTACCTCCCCGACCCGGAGACGCGCGGCTGGGGCGTGGTGATCGTCTGGAATAATCCCACGTTTGATCCCGCTCATCCGGTGGTGACGGTTTCGGTCAAGCCGCGCCGCTACCACATCAGCGTGGAAGAATAAGGCTAATCAGGTGTAGGGGCGCAGCGCGCTGCGCCCCTACGGATGAACCCACACCAGCGAATAGCGCCAGAACAGATGCCGCGTGACCTGCGCGCCGGGCAGCAGATCGGCGCAGGCGCGCCGCACTTCCGCCACCGAGAGGTAGTGATCGCTGGAGCCGTGCGCGTCCCATGCCGCCTGCGCTTCCGGCGACTTCGGGCGACTGCCAGCTTTCTGCCACAGCATCACGCGGTGCAGCGGGATCGCCGCGAGGCTTCGCAGATAATCGGCAGGCGCTTGATCGCGCGACACGTCCAGCACCAGCAGCACGCCGCCCGGCTTGAGCGCGGCTTTCAGCCTCGCCAGCGCCTCCGGCAGATCGAGGTGATGCAGCGTCGCAATCGAGGCGATGCAGTCGAAGCGCGCGGCGGGCAGGGCGTAAGTCATCACGCCTGCCTGCACGTAGTCGATGTTCGGGTATTCGGTGGAACGCTCCCGCGCCGTTCGCAGCATCTCGGAGGATAAGTCGAGCGCCAGCACGTGGTCGGCGCGCTGCGCCAGCAGCCGGGCGAAATCGCCTTTGCCACAGCCGACCTCCAACGCCTCGGCGCAGTGTGCCGGAACGTGCCGGAGCAGAAAATCGTGGTAGTGATTGTTGTGGTTCCACGCCTCGCCGCTCTCAGCGAGTGCGATTCTGTCAAAATCTGCCTGAATTTCGATACTGGTTTTCATAAGAAAGTTTTTGCCCTAGCGCATTAAAGAGATTACAATGTTGCGTCAGAGGCAGCAATGATTGAACCAATGCCCAAACCTGTGACTATTCTTCCTAGGGTACGGCGTGTGTTTGAGACCAGAATGTGGGGACGTGCCGCACGTCCTTCGTTTGGTGTCTCTCGCACGCGCATCGATAGTGATAGGTTGTCGTCGTGTGTTCAGCTACTTTTGGTATAAGGAGTGATTTTATGAGTCCGAAACTTCGTGTTTTGCCGCTTCTGCTGCTCGTGATTCTGGCGCTGAGCGTTCCTGCTCTGGCGCAGGACGCGACCCCCGAAGCCATGTCCACCGACAGCAACGGGATGATCACCTACGCTGCCCCGAACTGCGATTACGGCGGAGAGTTCCAGTCGATTGCGGCGGTAGACGCCAATACGGTTGTGATGAAGTTGTGTCATGGGGATGCGGCGCTGCCTTCGAAGGTCGCGTTCGCCGCCTTCGCCGTTCACTCCTATGCCCAGCTTCAGGCGACCGGCGGCGGCGGTCCCGACCTGATCAACAACCCCATCGGCACCGGTCCGTGGAAACTGGATCACTGGGATCAGGGCAACGAAATCGTCTACACCCGCAATGACAATTATTGGGGCGATAAGGCGCAGACCTCGCAGATGATCCTCCGCTGGAGCACCGAAGCGGCAGCCCGGCTCAATGAGCTTCAGGCGGGCACGGTTGACGGCATTGAAAACGTGGGACCGAACGATTTCGACACCATTAAGAATGACCCCAGCCTCAACCTGATCCCGGTCGAAGGCTTGAATATCATGTATCTGGGCATCAACAACACGGTCAAGCCGTTTGACGATGTGCGCGTGCGTCAGGCGCTCGCCTACGGCGTCGATAAGCAGCGTCTGATCGACAACTTCTACCCGCCCGGCTCCACCGTCGCCGATCAGTTCATGCCGACCGCGATCTTCGGCTACACGTCGGAAGTTCAGCCGTTCCCGTATGATCAAGACAAAGCCAAGTCCCTGCTGGCAGCAGCGGCGGCGGACGACGGCTTCACCCTGCCGATTGAGACCACCCTCAGCTACCGCGACGTGGTGCGCAGCTATCTGCCGCAGCCCGGCGTGGTCGCCGCTGACATTCAGCAGCAGTTGGCTGCCATCGGCATCAACGTCACCATCGACGTGCAGGAATCGACCACCTTCCTCGACAACGCCAGCGCGGGCAAGCTGTCGCTGCACCTGCTGGGCTGGGGCGTGGACTATCCTGATGCCACCGACTTCCTCGACTACCACTTCGGCGGCGGCGCGAGCGCGCAGTTCGGCGACAAGTTCCCGGACATCGTGCAGGCGCTGGCGCAGGGCGGTCAGTTGGCTGACCCGACCGCGCGCTATCCCTTCTATGTGACGGCGAACACCGCCATCCGTGACGAAGTGCCGATGGTGCCGATGGCGCACGGCGGTTTTGCGGACGCCTTCCGGGCAGACATTACCAACGTGAGCGTCAGCCCACTCGCCAACATCAACTTCGCTAAGATGCAAAACCCGGATGCCGACAGCATCACCTACATGCAAGGCGGCGAGCCGGGCAGCCTGTACTGCAACGACGAGACCGACGGCGAGTCGTTCACGGCTTGTCAGCTGGTGAACGAGTCGCTGCTGGCATACGAGGACGGCGGCACGGCAGTGGTTCCCGGTCTGGCGTCCAGCTACGAAGCCAGCGATGACCTGCTGACCTGGACCTTCCATCTGCGTCCCGGCGTCACCTTCACCGACGGCACGCCGCTCACCGCCAACGACGCGGTGATGTCCTACGCGGTTGCGTGGGATGCCGCCAATCCGCTGCATGTGGGGCGCACCGGCGTGTTCGACTACTGGTCGTCCTTCTTCGGCTTCATGAACGCACCCGCGTCGTAAAAGCCGTACTAGCTTATTGTCATTGGGTAGGGGCGCACAGCCGTGCGCCCCTACTGCTAGAACAACCCGAGTTTGATCTATGGTCGCTTTTATCGCCCGGCGCTTAGTAGTATCCATTCCGGTTCTGGTCGGCATCCTCGCCGTGACCTTTTTGCTCGGTCATTTGATCCCCGGCGATCCCTGCCGCGCTATGCTCGGCGAGCGCGCGACCGATGCCTTATGCGATGCCTACAAGCAGCGCATGGGGCTGAATGAGCCTATCGCCAATCAGTTTATCATCTACGCCGCTAACGTCCTCAAGGGCGACCTCGGCACCTCGCTGCGCTACCAGCGCCCGGTCACGGATTTACTGGCGGAGCGGCTGCCGGTCACGCTCGAACTCGGCGTCGCCGCGATGCTGTTCGCCATCGCGGTCGGCATTCCCTTAGGCATACTCTCCGCCTACCGCCACAACTCGGCGGTGGACGTTGGCACCATGATCGGCGCCAACATCGGTGTTTCGATGCCCGTGTTCTGGCTCGGCTTGATGCTGTCCTACCTGTTCGCGGTGATCCTGAAAGATACGCCTTTCGCGCTGCCGCCGTCCGGTCGGCTGCCCGCAGGCTATAATCCCACGCCGTTTTACGTCACGTGGGGGCTGGCGTCGAGTCCCGGTGCCGCCAGCGGGTTTGAAATCTTCCTCTCCCGGCTGAACATCCTGAATGCGATATTGACGCTCAACGGCGATTTGCTCGCCAATGCGCTGCGCTACTTGATTCTCCCTGCCGTCGCCGTCGGCACCATCCCGATGGCGATCATCGCGCGCATGACCCGCTCCAGCGTGCTGGAAACGCTCGGACAGGATTACGTGCGCACCGCCCGCGCCAAAGGCTTGCGCGAGCTGGTGGTAGTTATGCGCCACGCCGTCCGCAATGCCCTGCTGCCGGTCGTGACCATCATCGGCTTGAATTTCGGCGGACTAGTCAGCGGCGCAGTGCTGACCGAAACCATCTTCGGCTTAAGCGGCGTGGGGCGCACGCTGGTCGACGGCATCACCGCGCGGGATTACACACTGGTGCAGGGCTTCACCATTGTGATAGCCGTCTCCTTCGTGCTGATCAATCTGGTGGTGGACATTCTTTACGGTTATCTTGATCCACGTATCCGCTTGAGTTGATCTATGGCGACCACAACCGAACCCGTTAAGCTGGAAAAAAGCGTTCAGGCGGAATATTCGTCCAGCAGCCTGTGGCGCGACACGCTCAAGCACTTGTTCCGCAGCCGCAACGCCATGTTGGGCATGATCCTGATCGGTTTTCTGGTGCTGGTCGCCGTTTTTGCGCCGCAGATTGCCAACTACGACCCGATTCAGCCGATGATCGGGATGCCCGGTGAAACCGGGCGTCTGCCGGGGCGCGCGCCCTGCATCCATCTGCTGGGCTGCCCGGACGATCAGCCGCAGCATTTCATGGGACTCGACCTCAACGCCCGCGACGTGTTCAGCCGGGTGGTGTTCGGGTCGCGGGTGTCGCTGGTGGTCGGTTTCAGCAGCGTCACCTTTTCGATCATCATCGGTACGGTGTTCGGGCTGGTGTCCGGTTACGCCGGGGGCTGGGTCGATAACGTGATCATGCGCTTCATGGACGTGCTGCTGGCATTTCCATCGCTGCTGCTGGCGATTGCCATCGTCACGGTGCTGGGTCCCGGCTTGCAGAACGCGCTGCTGGCGATTGCGATTGTCGCCATCCCTGCCTACGCGCGGCTCGCCCGCGCGAGCGTGCTTGCTGTGAAAGAGTATGAGTATGTCATGGCGGTTCGCTCGCTTGGCGCGCATCCGCTGATCATTCTATTCGTCCACATCTTCCCCAACTCGATCACGCCGCTGATCGTGCAGGGCACGCTGGGCATTGGCACGGCGGTGCTGGACGCCGCCGCGCTCTCGTTCCTCGGCTTGGGCGCGCAGCCGCCGACGCCGGAATGGGGCGCCATGCTCAGCGAAGCCCGCAACTCGATCTTCACCGCGCCGCACATCGTCTTTTACCCCGGTCTGGCGATCATGATCACGGTGCTGGGCTTCAACCTGCTCGGCGACGGGATGCGCGACGCCCTTGATCCGCGCTTGAACCGGAACTAAGCCGTTTTTAGCCCCTCACCCTGCTTGCTCACGCAAGCCGTCCCTCTCCCACGCGAGCGGAGAGAGGGACAAAAGCGGCTCGCGTTCCCCCTCGCCCCGTTTACGTGGGAGAGGGGGCGACACCTCGTTAGTCGAATGCGAATTGTTCTCGTAGGGGCGGGTCTTAGACCCGCCCCTACACGCGATCTTCATGGCAAGATGCCGCCGCTAGTCCTCAACTGTCGCACCTCCCGTTCTCCATACGGAGAGGGGATTCAAAGGTGTGGTTTCAACCCTTGTGTGGGAATCGAAAACCCCACTCTGTGAGTGGGGTTTTCACAAGGGGTGAGGAGATGGGTTAAGCAGTTGCCGTTTGCGTCTCGGTTTCGGTGACCAGAATCGCTTCCACGTCCAGCTCGATCTTGATGTCTTTGCCGACCAGCACGCCGCCGGCTTCGATGGCGACGTTCCAAGTCAAGCCCCAGTCTTCGCGGTTGATCTTGGTGGAGGCGGTAAACCCTGCGCGCTTGTCGCCGAACGGCGAGTTCACCAGCCCCAGAAACTCCGCGTTGAGCGTGACCGGGTGAGTCACGCCGTGAAGGGTCAGGTCGCCCGTGACCTTGCCTTCATTGTCATCCGTGACCTGCACCTTCGTGCTTTTGAAGCTGATGGTCGGGTACTTCTCGACTTCCAGAAAGTCGGCGCTGCGCAGGTGATTATCCCGGTCAGGCACGCCGGAGGTCAGGGTGCGCGCGACAATTTCCGCATCGACCGAAGCGGTCTCCGGGTGTTCCGGGTCGAATTCCAGCTTGCCAGTCGGCGGGGCGAAGCTGCCGCGCACGGTCGTCACCATCATGTGCCGCGCCGAAAATGAAACGGTGGTATGCGCCGGGTCGAATTTCCAGATCGCCATTGGTCAACTCCTCAGAGGTTGGTATGCTCAATTATAAACGGACTATAGTCCGTTTCAATGGAAACAATGATAGCACAGCGCAGCGCAGGGTGAGATTAATGCTTCATGAGAAAATGGACTGTAGTCCGTTTAGGCGATGATCTGGCGAAGCACGCCGACTAAGGCGCGGTTCACTCGCTCCGGCGTGAACGCGCGGGCGGTGAGTTGATAGTGGATGGTGCGCGGGTCGAGCATGATGAAGAGCACGTCGGTCGTGTATTCCACGTCGATCTGTGAGTTGATGCGCAGCAGCAAGCCGCGAATGGTCTGCCGCCACCAGTGATGCGCCGGGTGATCCAGCATCATGCCGATGGACGCCTCGGCGAACACCAGCGATTGGTTGCGCACCACGAAGGCGATCACTTCGCCCAGAAACCATTCCAGATCGTCCTGCGGATCACCGTTGTGGCGCAGGCGCGCCAGCGTCCGGTTCTGCAAGTCGCGCTGATCCTGATCGATCAGCACCTGACAGAGATCGACTTTGTTGGAAAAGTGGCGGTAGAGCGTGCCTTTGCCCACGCCCGCCGCCTCCGCGACCTCCGACATGGTCACGGCATCGACGCCGTTTTTGGTAAACAGGCGCTGGGCGGTTTGCAGCAGCAGCTCCCGGTTCTTGACGGCATCTGACCGTGTAGGGCGGTGATCGGGGAGTATGAGATTGTCATCCATGCGATCACCCTGATCTGCTCAAACGACGAATTACCAGTTAAAGTATAGTCGTTTATCTTGCCAAGTACAGGTTGGGACACGTGCGCAAACTGCTGGTCGTGCTTCTGATTCTTACGTCGGCTTGCACCCAAGCCGATCTCTCGTCCGTCACCGCCGACGGGCGGCGAAACCGCGCGGGTCACGCGCGTGATCGATGGCGACACTATCGACGTGGAACTCAACGGTGTGACCTACCGCGTGCGCTACATCGGTATGAACACGCCGGAGCGCGACGAACCCTGCTTTCAGGACGCGACCGACGCCAACGCCGCGCTGGTCAGCGGCAAAACCGTGACGCTGGTCAAAGATACCAGCGAAACTGACGTGTACGGTCGGCTGCTGCGATACGTCTACGCGGGCAGCACCTTCGTCAACGAGGAACTAGTACGGGAAGGCTGGGCGGAGAATGCCGTGTATCCGCCGGACACGAAATACGAGGACGTGTTTCACCAGCTTGAAGTGCAGGCGCGCCAGCAGAACATCGGCTGCCACCCCACCGGGATTTTTAACGACGGCAGCGACACGCGGTAATTCCTTCGGCATGAGAGCGCAAAGTGGAGCCATGAATCGGTAGGGGCACGATATATCGTGCCCCTACGAGAACATTTCGCTGAGCGTGCTTTACCGCCGCCGCTCTCCGGCGAGGTCAATCGCGTCCAGCAGCTTTTGCAGCCCGGCGCTCAAGTCGCTGCCCTCGATGTGCAGCCGCAGCGCCCGGCGTCCTTTGCCTTGCAGCGCCTCCAGATCGCCCGCCGCCTGCGCTGCTTTCAGCACGCTGAAGGTGTAGGGCGCGTCCGGGATCGAGATGTCCACCGGGTCGTCACAGGTGATCTGGAAGAAGACGCCGTTGTTGGCGCCGCCCTTGTGAAGCTGACCTGTGCTGTGCAGGAAGCGCGGTCCGTAGCCGAGGGTCACGGCGCGGCGGGTGACGTGCCGCAGGCGTCGGCGGATTTCTTCGAGCTTCTCGTTGACTTCGTCGGACATGGGCAGGTACGCCATCAGCGCGATGTAATCGCCCGCCTGCGACGCATTCAACTGCGCGGCGATCAGCCCGGTCATGGTGTTGTGCTGATACTGGTGCTGGGTGCAGAGGTCGTAGAGCATCTGCGACATCTTGTCGTCGGCGTATAGGCTGACGTTCTCGGACACGATCAGCGGGTGCGTCTCCGGCAGCGATCCGTGTTCCTTGTAGTAATCCAGCAGGCGGCTGGTGTTGTTCTTGCTTTCGGTGACGTTCGGCTCGTCGAACGGGTTGATGTTGAGCGATTTGCCCGCGATGGCGGTCGCGTACTCCCAGCGGAAGAACTCGCCGCCGATGGCGTAGGCGTCGTCCAGATGCAGAGTTACGCAGGGCTGACCCGCCTGCTGCAAGGTGTTGATCCCGGCGTCGAGTTCGTCGTTCTGGTCGCCCTCCACCCGCAAATACACGAACAGCCGATCGGTCGAATAGTCGTGCGGCATCCCCACGGTCGCGCCGACCACCGGCAGCAAGCCTTTGCCTTCCTTGCCCGTGCTTTCGGCGATCAACTGCTCGATCCAGTTGCCGAAGGACTCAATCGACGGGCTGCACAGAATGGTCACTTTGTCGTGCCCCGCCGCCGCCAGCGCGCCCAAGATCGCGCCGAGCCAGATGCCGGGGTGATCGGCGGGGTTGATGCCCGCGCCGCAGGCTGCCATCATACGCTCGGCGCTCGCCCACAGCCGCTTGAGGTCGATGCCCATCAGCGCCGCCGGAACCGTCCCGAAGTAGCTGAGCGCGCTGTAGCGCCCGCCGATGTCCTCCGGGTTCAGGAACAGGTCGGCGAAGCCTTTTTCGTGAGCTTCGGTTTCCAGCGAGCTGCCCGCGTCGGTGATAGCGATGAACTGCTTGCCGTTGCCGCCGGTTTTCTCGTAGAAATACTTGTAGAACGACGACGTTTCAATCGTCCCGCCGGACTTGCTGGAGACGATGAACAGGGTGTGGTCGAGGTCAATCGCGTCCTCCACCCGCTTGATGTTCACCGGATCGGTGCTGTCCAGCATCAGGAACTGCGGGCGGTTGGCGATCGCGCCGAAGCTGTCGTGCATCACTTCCGGCGCGAGGCTGCTGCCGCCCATGCCCAGCAGCACTACGAATTTCACTTCCGGGTCGAACGGACGATTCTGCAAATCCAGCAGCCGCTGCAAATCGATGGTCTTGTCAGTGTCCAGCCAGCCGAGCCGATTCTTGATCTTGGCGACGATCTGCGGGTGATCCTTCCAGACTGTGCCGTCATGCTCCCAGATGCGCGTGTTGACGTGATGCGCTTCCAAATCCTTGATGATCGACTGCACCTGCTCGGTATGCACCCCCAGCGCGATCTCCTGCTGCTGGATCACGCCGGTTTTCAGCACGGTCCGCTTGGCTTCGACTTCGTCCATCAGCTTCTGGAACGAGTCGGAGAACGAATCCACGCCGTCCACCTGAAGCTGACGGGTCACGTCGTTCAAATCAATGCCGACTTCCGCCAGCATGTCGAGCGTCTGCTCGGCTTCGTCCAAGCCCTGTTCCAGCGTCGCGCCCACCGTGCCGTGATCCTTGAACAGCTTAATGGTTTCCGGCGGGAGCGTGTTCACCGTGTCCCGCCCGATCAGCGAATCGACGTACATGGTATCGGGATACGCCGGGTTCTTGGTGCTGGTGGACGCCCACAGCACCCGCTGCACCATCGCGCCTGCCTCGTGCAGATCGGCGAAGCGGCTGCCATAGAAGATGTCCTTGAAACGCTTGTAGGCGAGCTTCGCGCTGGCGATGGCGGTCTTGCCCTTGAGCTTATTGTTGAGCGACACCCGCGCCACGTCGCCGCGCGTTTGCGCCGCGCGGATGTTGTTATCCAGCATCCGATCCACCATTACGTCGATGCGGCTGAGGAAGAAGCTGGCGACCGACGCGATGTGACTCACGTCCTGTCCGGCGGCTTTGCGCCGCTCCAAGCCGCGAATGTAGGCTTCCGTGATCTTCAGATAGTTATCCACGCCGAAGATCAGCGTGATGTTGACGTTGATGCCCGCCGCAATCGACTCCTCAATCGCCGGGATGCCCGCTTCGGTCGCCGGGATTTTGATCATCACGTTGGGGCGATTGATGACCTTGAACAGCCGCAGCGCTTCTTTTTGGGTGGTGTCGGTGTCGTTGGCGATCAGCGGCGAGACTTCCATGCTGACGAAGCCGTCGCGCCCACCGGTGCGGTCGTAGATCGGGCGGAACAGGTCGCAGGCGTGCTGGATGTCCTCCAGCGCCAGATTCTCGAAAATCGCGTAGGCGTCGAGGTCGAGCAGATGCTCGATGGTGGCGTCGTAGTCATCTGATCCGCCGATGGCTTTCTGGAAAATGGTCGGGTTAGACGTGACGCCCATGATGCCGTCGTCGTCGATCATGCGTTGAAGCTCGCCGTTTTCGAGGATTTGGCGGCGGATAAAGTCAAGCCAGATACTTTGCCCATACTGCTGAACGTCTACAGGCGGATTACCTGCCATCGAGGTTACTCCTTAAATGTTTTCCTTTATGTTTCTATTGTACCAAACGCCGGGGCAAAATTCAGCTTATTCGCCGCGCGCTTCGATGGCGAGCATTTTGTTGAAGCGGCGGAGGTGGCGTTCTTCGTGGCTCGGCTGCGCGGCGATGAAGGCGTCGGCGAGTTCTTCCGCCAGTGCCGGTCCGATGATGCGCGCGCCGATGCAGAGGATGTTCATGCGGTCGTGCTCGACGCCCTGATGGGCGCTGTAGTGATCGTGGCAGACGGCGGCGTAAATCCCCTTGACCTTGTTGGCGGCAATCGACGCGCCGACGCCGCTGCCGCAGGCGAGGATGCCGCGCTCGGCGCGACCGTCACGCACCGCCAGCGCAATCGCCTCGCTGAAGTCCGGGTAGTCGTCCGGCAGCGAGGGATCGTTGGTGCCGAGGTCAAGGACTTCGTGCCCCTGCTTTTGCAGGTATTCGACTAGATGCTGCTTCAGCGGGTAGCCCGCGTGGTCGGCTGCCAGCGCGATTTTCATGGGTTATGCTCCGTTACCACTTCACTAATCTCAAACGATCTACTTCTTTAAAGTGTTCGTCACGAGTTACAAGCGTCAAATCGTAACGCAAAGCGGTGGCAGCAATCCAGATGTCATTTTCAGGAATAGGGCGTCCCCTTGTTTTCAACTGGAGCCTGATTTGACCGTAGTGGTCGCCCGTGTCAGCATCGCAACTGAGAACAGTGGCGATTTCAGCGAACTCCTTGATTCGTTTAGTATTCTCGGCGACCCGCTGTGATTGATAAGCCCCAAAATAAAGTTCGCCAATGACAATGGACGGAACAAAAACGGTTATTTTTTCAAGATGCTGTTGGATGGATGGTTCCTGATTGAAGTAGGCGGCAACAATGTTGGTATCGAGCAGATACCTACTTCCATTCATCCGGGTCAATCCTCTCGCATGTTTCCTCGATAGCCTGCATCATGCTATCGACTTCGCCCGGTTCAAAGTCAAAATCCTTCATATGCTCCAACAGCATCTCGCCGGATGTGCCTGTCGGGAGAGTCTGTAAGCGGCGCGCATAATCGAGCAGTTCCTGCTGTTGTTCTGTAGTGAGACTATCGACTTGCTGCGCAAGCTGTTCTTTTAGAGACAATTCGGTCATTAGGTGCAGTCCTATTTATCTTTGCCGAGCTGTCGGGGCGAGGCAGCGCCTCGCCCCGACAGCAATCACTCGTCTTACCCCATCACCCGCTTCGCCGCCGCGACCACCGCCTCTGACGTCAAGCCGTACTCCTCGTAGATTTTCTGGTAGGGCGCGCTGGCGCCGAACTGGTTCACGCCAATCGACATGCCCTTGTCGCCGACCCAGCGCTCCCAGCCCAGCGTGACCCCCGCCTCGATGCTCACCCGCGCGCTGACGCTCGGCGGCAGCACCGAGTCGCGGTAGGCCTGATCCTGCGCCTCGAACAGTTCCCAGCAGGGCAGCGAGACCACACGCGCCTTGACTCCCTGCGCGGTCAGCGTCTTATAGGCGGCGTGCGCGATGTGAACTTCGCTCCCGGTGCCCATCAGGATCACGTCCGGCGTTCCGTCGCTGTCGGCGAGGACGTAACCGCCCCGCGCGACTCCGGCGTGAAGCGCGTCCAGTCCACCGGGGAGCGTGCTGCCGTCCAGCACCGGGAGATTCTGCCGCGTGAAGATCAGCACCGCGGGCGTTTCCAGCGTCATCGCCGTGCGCCACACCGCCGCCGTTTCGTTGGCGTCCGCCGGGCGGAACACGTGCAGGTCCGGGATCAGCCGCAGCGACATGACCTGCTCGACCGGCTGATGCGTGGGACCGTCCTCGCCCAAGCCGATGCTGTCGTGGGTGAACACGTACAGCGTCGGGATTTTCATCAGCGCGCCCAACCGGATAGTCGGGCGCATGTAATCGCTGAAGGTGAGGAAGGTCGCCGAATACGGCTTGATGATGCCGCCGTGACGCGCCAGCCCGTTGACAATCGCGCCCATGCCGTGTTCGCGCACGCCGAAGCGGAGATTGCGCTCGGCGGGATCGCGCTGCCCGGTGTTCGCCGCGCCCTTGATCAGCGTGCGGGTGCTGCCCGCGAGGTCAGCGTCGCCGCCGATCATGGTCGGGATATGCTTGGCGATGGCGTTCAGCGCCTCGCCGGAGGCGACGCGGGTGGCGATCTGCTTCTCCGCGCCGTAATTGGGCAGGTCGGAGTCCCAACCGTCGGGCAGCTTGCCCGCCCATGCGCGATCCCACTCCGCCGCCAGATCGGGGAAGGCTTGACGCCACGCCGCGAACTTCGCGTTCCAGTCGGCTTCCTGCTTTGCCCCGCGATCCACCGCCTCGCGGAAGTGTTCCAGCGCCTCGCCGGGGACGTAGAAATCTTCTTGGGGCCAGCCGTAGAAATCCTTCACCAGCTTGATCTCGTCCGCACCCAGCGGCGATCCGTGCGCCTCGCTGGTGCCGCCCTTATTCGGGCTGCCGTAGCCGATGATGGTCTTGATGATGATCAGCGACGGTTGATCGCGCACTTCCTGCGCGGCGGCAATCGCCTTGTCGATGGCGTCTACGTCGTTGCCGTCCTCGACCGTCTGGACGTGCCAGTGATAGGCTTCGAAGCGCGCGCCCACGTCCTCGGTGAAGGTCATGCTGGCGGAGCCATCCAGCGTCACGTTGTTGCTGTCATAGAGGAAAATCAGCTTGCCCAAGCCCCAATGACCCGCCAGCGACGACGCCTCCGACGAAACGCCTTCCATCAGGTCGCCGTCGCCGACCAGCGCATAGGTGAAGTGATCGACGATCTCGTGACCGGGACGGTTGAAGTATTTGGCGAGGAACTCCTCCGCCACCGCCATGCCGACCGCGTTCGACGCGCCCTGACCGAGCGGGCCAGTCGTCACCTCGACGCCGGGCGTAACACCGTATTCCGGGTGTCCCGGCGTGATGCTGTCCCACTGGCGAAAGTTCTTGATGTCGTCCAGCGACAGGTCGAATCCGGTCAGGTAGAGCAGCGAATACAGCAGCATGGAGCCGTGCCCCGCGCTCAGGATGAAGCGGTCGCGGTTCGCCCAGTCCGGGTTGCGCGGGTTGAAGCGCAGATGGTGCATCCACAGCGCATATGCCATCGGTGCCGCGCCCATCGGCAGACCGGGATGCCCGCTGTTCGCTTTCTGAACCGCATCAATCGAGAGCGTGCGAATGGTGTTGATGGCTAGGGTTTGCAGGTCGGCTGGCAAAGCTTTCTCTCCTGATTACGAAACAATATAAACGGGATTGTAACACATCCGCCTCTCGAATTCTGCTGTTCCCCGACCATTTTGGGAGGGTGTGCCTGCGAACATCGTCATGCCCGGCTTCGTCGCCACCGAAAGCAACCTGCAAATCCAGAAGGACTACCTCGACCTGATCCGCAAAGGCACGCCGACTGGACGCCTGACCACGCCGGAAGACGTTGCCCGCCTGATCGTCTTTCTCGGCTCGCAGGCGAACACGCAGATCAACGGGCAGATCGTGCTGATCAATGGTGGGCGCTGACGCATTTTTGCAATCTTTGAGCAAAAATGCACAAATGCGCCCGCCCTTTTTTGTCAGTGTCGGACAATTGGCGAATTCGGCTGTTGGTCTATACAATAGGGACGGCATTACAAGACAGTCATATTTGGCAGAAATTGATAAATCCGGGTCGAGTTCATGGCAACTGAACCACGCGCGGAGACGCCCGCTCCCGATTTCAGCGGGCTGCGGAGCGCGGCGCTGACGGTCTTGATCATCCTGTTCTTGATCGCGGCATGGGAAGGCGCGAAAGCCTTCGGCGCAGCCAATGATTACGCCCTGCACATCGGCAGCACCACCGTCGATCTGACTATTCTCAACGACACCCAGCTTCCGCATCTGACTCAAATCTTCGAGCGCCTTCGGCGCAGCCCGCCCAGCGCAACGGCGACCCGCTCTATCAAATGCTGCTGCAAAACGGGCTGTACACCTTTCTGGCGGCGCTGCGCGGCTTCGTGCTGGGCGCGGTGATCGGCTTTGCGCTGGCGGTGCTGTTCGCCCATTCGTCGCTGCTTCAGCGCGGGCTGCTGCCTTTCGTGGTCGCCTCGCAGACCGTGCCCATCCTCGCGGTCGCGCCGATGGTGGTAATCTGGATGAGCAAGGTCGGCGCGGTGGGCTGGTCGGTGCCCATGATCGCCGCCTATCTGACCTTCTTCCCGGTGACGATTTACACCCTGCGCGGGCTGACCTCGGTGCCGCAGACCTCGCTGGAACTGATGCAGACCTACGCCGCCAGCCGTTGGCAAATTTTGATCAAGCTGCGGATTCCCAACGCGCTCCCGCAGATTTTCACGGCGCTGAAGATTTCCGCGACCGCCAGCGTGGTCGGCGCGATCATCGGCGAGCTTCCATCCGGGATTCAGACCGGGCTGGGCATCGCCATCTTGAACTTTTCGCGCTTCTACAACCAATCGCCGCCGCGCCTGTTTGCGACTATCGCGGCGTCCGGCTTGCTCGGCATCTTCTTTTTCACCGCCGTCGCGCTGACCGAGCGCTTGGTGGTGCGCTGGAAGGTAGAAGAGAGTCAGTGAAAAGTTAAAAGTAGAAAGTTAAAAGTAAACCGCAGGACTCCTGAACGCAACTTTTAACTTTAGACTTTCAACTTTTAACCAAAAGGATTTCGCGTTGCCCGCGATCATTTCCGTCAAGAATATGTCGAAAACCTTCCGCACCTCGGACGGCTCGACGGTTCACGCGCTCGAAAACATCAACCTCGAAGTCGAGAAGGGCGAATTCGTCTCGCTGATTGGACCTTCCGGCTGCGGCAAAAGCACGCTGCTGCGCATCATCGGGGATTTGATCCCGGCGTCTTCGGGCGAGGTGACGGTCAACGACAAGCCAGCGGCGCAGGCGCGCCGGGATCGGGATTACGGCTTCGTCTTTCAAAGCCCCACCCTCTACGACTGGCGCACCGTGATCAAGAACGTGCAGTTGCCGCTGGAAATCATGAAGTATCCCAAAGCCAAGCGCGACCAACGCGCGCGCGCCATGCTTAAGCTGGTCGAGCTGAGCGACTTTGAGAACCAGTATCCGTGGCAGCTATCCGGCGGGATGCAGCAGCGGGTGAGCATCGCCCGCGCGCTGGCGTTCGAGCCGCAAATCATGCTGATGGACGAGCCGTTCGGCGCGCTCGACGAGATGACCCGCGAGCGCATGAACAACGAGCTGCTGCGCATCTGGGGTGCCATCGCCGACATGACCGTGATGTTCGTGACCCACAGCATCAGCGAGGCGGTCTATCTGTCCACCCGCGTGGTGGTGCTGTCGCCGCGACCGGGTCGGCTCGCCGAGATCATCGACATCGACCTGCCCCGCCCACGCGGTCCCGAAACCCGCAATCTGGATCAATTCTTCCACCTGTCCAATCAGGTGCGGCTCGCCCTGCGCGCGGGCATGGCGGCGGAAGCGGGGGCGGGCTACGAATGAGCGACACCCTGAAGCTGAGCCAGCACGAAGCCAGCGACATTGAAGCGGCTTCCGAGATCATTTACGCCGAGGCGGCGGACGAAGAAATTGAATCCTTCGACAACCGCACGCTGGGGCGAGATCTGCTGGCGCTGGCGCTGCTGTTCTTCGTGATCGTGACCTATCACATCCAGAATCCGCTGCTGAAGGAAGGCACCCAGTTCGGCAGCGCTTTCCGCAACGCGACTCTCCAGACCGCCATGCTGATCGGCTTGGTGGTCACCACCGCCGCGCTTCTCCGCGCGCACGGGCGCAGCCTGCGCCACAATCCCCTGCAACTGGGGGGCGCGTTGGTGCTGATTGCCTATACGCTGTACATGATTCTGGCGATCGGGTTCGGCTTCAATCTAGGGGGCGCGCTGGCGGGCGTGCCGCAGGACTTGTTCGCACAGCACTTGAGCAAAACCACGCCCACCGACCTGCTCAATTCGGCGCTGACTCTGCCGACCGCGCTGGAATATCTGTCGCTGATCAGTGTGCTGATTCTATGGGAGCCGTGGGATCGAATTGCGGTCTACCGCCGGGCGATCAGCAAGCAGGGCGCGGCGCTGCTAGTCGGCGTGCTGGCGCTGATTCTGTGGGAAGTGCTGGTCGATGCGCTGCACATCGAGCAGTTCCTGCTGCCCAAGCCCAGCGTGATCGGCGGCGCGTTTCTGGACGTGTATCCGAGCCTGATTTCCGCCGGGTGGAACACCTTCCAGAATGCGTTTTGGGGCTTCGTGATCGGCTGCGGCGCGGGCATCCTGACCGGCATGGTCTCGTCGCGCTTCGTCAGCTTCAGCAAGGCGCTGCTGCCGCTGGCGGTGGGCATCAACGCCATCCCGATTTTGGCGTTCGCGCCCATCTTCAACAACTGGTTCAGCCCGTTGAATCCGGTGTCGAAGATCGGCATCGTCGCGCTGACCACCTACTTCCCGGCGATGATCAGCACCGTGCGCGGCTTGACTTCGGTGGACACGCTCTCGCTGGAGTTGATGCGTTCTTACGCCGCGAGCGAGTGGGAAATCTTCCGCAAGCTGCGGCTGCCCAGCGCGCTGCCGTTCATCTTCTCGGCGCTGAAGGTCGGCACCACCCTCGCCATGATCGCCGCGATTGTGAGCGAGTATTTCGGCGGCCTGACCACCGGCTTGGGCTATCGAATCAACAACGACGCCGGGCTGTTCAAGTACCCGGAGGCGTGGTCGGCGATTTTCGTCTCTGCGCTGTACGGCATCATTTTCTATCTGGTGGTTTCTGCCGTGGAACGGTCGCTGATGTCGTGGCACATCTCGTTCCGCGAGAAATGAGGGAAGAAAGTGCTGAGTCAAAACTCTACCTAAGCAGGTATGGCGTTTTACTCAGCACTCGGCACTCAGCACACGTTACTTTTTGTTAGGGTTCTTCACGAGGAGGCTCTCTATGCGTAAAGTATGGCTTTTGGTGGTGGTTGCGCTGATGGCGTTCGCCCCGATGGTGCTGGCGCAGGACGCAACCCCTGACCTGGTCCCGGTCAGCATTGTGCTGAAATGGGTGCCGCAGGCGCAGTTCGCCGGGTACTATGCGGCGTCAGACCTCGGCTACTATTCGGATGAAGGGCTGGACGTGACCATCGTCCCGGCAGGCACCGACATCAACCCGCAGCAGTTCGTCGCCGCTGGCACCACCCAGTTCGGCACCGACTGGATGGGCAACGTGCTGGCGACCCGCGAAGCCGGGCAAAACGTGGTGGTGATCGCGCAGGTGTACCAGCGCAGCGGGATGCGCCAGATCACGTGGAAAGACAGCGGTCTGACCACCTTCGCCGACCTGAAGAATCACGTGGTGGGCGTGTGGCCCGGCGCGAACGCTTACCCGACCGACGCCGCGCTGACCAAAGAGGGCATCGACCCCAACAACCCGGACGACGTGACCATCGCGCAGCAGGCGTTTGACATGAACGCCTTCCTGAACAAGGACATCGACGCCGCGTCCGCCATGACCTACAACGAAATCGCGCAGGTTTTGGAAACCACTGACGCCAACGGCAAGCTGCTGTATTCGATGGACGACCTGAACATCCTCGACTTCAACGCCGAAGGCACCGCCATGCTGGAAGACGGCATCTTCACCAACGCCGATTGGCTGGCGCAGCCCGGCAACGAGGAAATCGCCACCAAGTTCCTGCGCGCCTCCTTCCGTGGCTGGATCGAGTGCCGCGACAACCCCAGTGAGTGCGTGGATTTCGTGCTTCAGGCGGGTCCCACGCTCGGTCAGGGGCATCAGGCGTGGCAGATGAACGAAGTCAATAAGCTGATTTCGGCCCTCGCCCGATGGCATCGGCATCATGGACGCCGACGCATTCGCCACCACCGCGCAGATCGCGCTCGACTACGGCATCATCTCGCAGCCCGCCGAAGGCGAAGGCAGCACCTATCGCAACGATCTGGCGCAGGGCGCGCTCGATAGCCTTGCGAACGACTTCCCCACTCTCGACCTGAAGGGCACCGACTGGACGGCGCCGGAAGTGCCGATCACGCCCAACGGCGAGTAAGCCATCTGAATCAGCACGCTAGGGGCGGGTCTAGGCTTGCGAAGCAAGCACACCCGCCCTTATTGATTCCGCATCCTGCATCGCAAACTCAATTTCTTGGCGTTCTGGACGACTTGGCGGTTTAATAGTCCGCAGGTTGAGTCAGCAGGCAGACCACCATGCCCAAGAAATCCGACGATCTGCTCAACGAGATCATCCAGCGGCGCAAGGCGAACCAACTGGCGCAGCAGCAAGACCCGCTCGCCCGCGTATTGGACGACCTGAACGCGATGGACACGCTCGCGTCGCTGAGCGCGCACGCCGCGCTGTGCAACGGACCCAAAGTGATCAAGAGCGCCTATCCGAGCATCGGCGTGGTGATCTGGCAGCGAGCGCCCGGCTACTATGGCTATAAGACCCTGAAATTGGTGGGAGTCTGGGCGTCCACGCGCGGCGGTTCCACCGGGATCACGGTCGGCAAGAAGCTGCTGTCCTTCAGCGCGCCCTTCTACGACGCCGACGCCTATCACAAGCTGATCCGCAAGGGCTACGATCTCTACTATCACGACGATAATCAGCCGCCCGCGCAGCCCGCCTACAGCGTCCGCTACGATCCCGAACAGCGCCTCGAACTGCGCGCCATCATCGCCCACGAAGTAGCAAAAATGCTGTAGTGCTGAGTCGAGAACGAGGCGATTATGGTAGGGGCACGGCGCGCCGTGCCCTATTTTTGTTGATTGCTGAATGCTGACCGCTTACTGATCGTCCGACAGATCGGGGAGCATGTCGTCGTCGGCGCGGGGACTGATGTTGAGGTGCCCGTTCGTGCGCGATCCGAGTCGCGGCGGGGAATCGGGAGGGGGTTCCGGCGCGGGCGGCTGATGCACCATCTGCCGCGCCAGCGCGCTGTCGAAGTCGTTCGCCTCGGCAATCGAGCGCAGGTCGGGCTTAGGCGACGGAATGTAGGTCGGCGACTTGTCCTCGTCCTCTTTCGCGCCGCGTGCCAGCACCGTGAAGAATTCCACCGAATGCTCGCCCGCGAAGCGGAACAGCACGATAAACGCCACCACGAACAAGCCGACGCACACCAGCGCCAGCCCCACCAGCCCCAGCAGCAGCAGCGGATTGCTCGTCATTGCGCGCCCA
Organism: uncultured Chloroflexia bacterium; assembly: GCA_963814185.1. Taxonomy (GTDB): domain Bacteria; phylum Chloroflexota; class Anaerolineae; order Aggregatilineales; family Phototrophicaceae; genus Flexifilum. The sequence goes on from CAWFCF010000012.1 coordinate 1,006,194, forward strand.
TCTCCTCGTCGATTTCCCCTGATTGTAGCATCAATCCTCGCGGCGGGCGCGGCTGCTCCCGCTTTCAGACACTTTGTAGTAGAAACTCTCAGCAAATTGGTGAAGCGTGGTCTATGTCCTTCCGGCAGGTTGATGCATAATGAAGGAGCTTTGGCTTCCGTTTGTCAGGATCAGACCACTCATGCGAGTTTCGCAGTCGGTTCAAAATATGCGTCCTTCCGGCATCCGTCGATACTTCGACATCGCCGCGACCATGCAAGACGTGATCACGCTCGGCATTGGCGAACCTAACTTCGTCACACCGCAGCACATCATGCAAAAAGGCATTGATTCGCTGCTGCGCGGGGAAACCGCCTATACCTCCAACTCCGGCATCTTCGAGCTGCGCGAGGCAATCTCCTGCTACGTCCAGCGGCTCTACGACCTGTACTACGACCCGGAAGATCAAATTCTGGTGACGGTGGGCGTCAGCGAGGCGCTGTTTCTGGCGCTGAAAGCCATCCTCGATCCGGGTGACGAGGTGCTGGTGGTGCAGCCCTGTTTCGTCGCCAACGCCGCCGCCGTCGAGATGGCGGGCGGCGTCCCGGTGATCGTGGATGCTTCGGTCGAGAACCAGTTTCAGGTGACGGGTGCTGACCTCGAAGCCGCGATCACGCCGCGCACCAGAGCCATCCTGATCAGCTATCCCAATAACCCGACCGGCGCGGTACTCTCGCGCCAGCACATGCTGGAAATCGCCCACGTCGCCGAGCAGCACGATCTGCTGGTGATCTCCGACGAGATTTACGAGCGGCTGGTCTACGGCGTGGATCACGTCTGCTTCGCCACCCTGCCGGGCATGTACGACCGCACCATCGTCCTCAGCGGTGTGAGCAAGTCCTTCGCCATGACTGGCTGGCGCATCGGCTACGCCAGCGCCCCGCGCGACTTGATGGCTGCCATGCGCAAGCTGCACCAGTATTTGATTATGTCCGCGCCGACCACCGGGCAGGTCGCGGCGATGGAAGCGCTGCTCAACGGCGAATCCGACGTAGAGGCGATGCGCTCCGCCTATGATCGCCGCCGCCGCCTGATCGTGAGCGGCTTCAATCAGATCGGGCTGACCTGCTTCGAGCCGCGCGGCGCGTTTTACGCCTTCCCGAACATCGAACTCAGCGGCATGTGCGACGAAGAATTCTGCGAGACGCTGCTGCGCGAGGAACAGGTCGCGGTGGTGCCGGGCAGCGCCTTCGGCGCCAGCGGCGCGGGCTTCGTGCGCGCCAGCTACACCAACAGCGACCAGAACATCGAAACCGCGCTGGAACGGATGCAGCGCTTCATGCAGCGGCATGGCTGAGGAGCATGACCCGAACAGTACCAATCGGCTGGAAGCCTTCAGCGACGGCGTGTTTGCGATTGCCATCACCCTACTGGCGCTGGACATTCGCCTGCCCACGAACCTTAACTCCGATCAGACCGGCGCGCTGCTGCCCGGCTTATTGCACCTGTGGTCAGTTTATCTCGCCTACGTGACCAGCTTCCTGAGCATCTGCGTGATGTGGGTGGGGCATCACGACCTGTTCCGCGTGATCCGGCGGACGGATCGCGGGCTGCTGCTGATCAATGCGCTGCTGCTGATGGTCGTGACCTTCGTGAACTTCCCGACGGGCGTGATCGCCGAGTACATCCAGAAGCCGGACGCGCAGATCGCGGCGCTGCTCTACAGCGGCACGCTGTTCATGGTCGGGCTTTCTGTTCAACGCGGTGTGGTGGTATGCCGCCGCGCATCCCGCGCTGCTCAAGCCGACCTATGAACCCGCTTTCGGGCGCGCGCTCACCCGGCAGTATCTAGTCGGACCTATCATCTATTTCGTCGCGGTGGTGCTGGCATTCTTCAGCGCGACCGCCAGCCTGCTGGTCTGCCTGCTGGTGCTGCTGTTCTTCGCGTTCCCGCTGCGCTGGAACTGGCATCGTTCCGGCGGCTGATCCCCCGCGCCGATTTTCTTTTCGGAATCCTTCGTGTTGTGCCCCTATAATGTGAAAAGATACGTCGATCACGTATCGAACTGGAAGGCTGCGTTTCACCGAAGGGATTAGAATTGCCATGCCCGCCCCGATAGTCCGAATCAATTACGAGAGCATGGAGTCGCTTGAGCAGTCGTTTTACGATCAGGCGGAGGTTACCGACGCTGTGCGCTGTACGCTGCAAGACTCGCTCCAACACCTGCGCATCCACTGGACGGGGGACAGCGCCGACAGCTTTTTCAAGGATATGGAAGAAACCCTGCTGCCCCCGCTGGATCGTCTGACCCAAGCGCTGCGGCGGTCGGGCGCCGTGACCCGCGAGGTCAGCACGATCTTTCAGCAGGCGGAGGAAGAAGCCGCCGGACGGTTCAGCGGCGGCGCGTCCGGTGGGAGCAGCAGCATCGAGGCGACCGCGCCCGACCAAGCCGCGCTGTCGGTGTACAAGAAGGCGCTTCAGGACGAACTTGAGTTCAACCAATACCTGCGCGATCAGCTCAATCTGCTCTCTGGGGGCGGCTTGCTCAACTTGGTCGCCGGGACGCGCGGCGACTACGAGCGGATGCTGGCGGAATCCGACCAGCGCATCCAGCAGTTGAAGCAGCACATCAACGATCTACAGGTGGTGAAGCCCGCCGACGTATTTATCGACCGCAGCCGCTACAAAGACACCGATCTGGTGGTGCAGCAGGGCGGTCGCTGCGTCGAATACGCGGCGGTCAACCTGCTGGCGATGTACGGGGTCAAAATCACCGACCAGCAGGCGCTGGACATGGCGTATGGTTACGAATGGCAGGGGGATCGCGGGCGCAACGTTCTGGGCGGCACGCTGCTGGATCAGGGTGGCTTCACGCTGGATGTCGCCGAGGAGATCGTCAAGCAAAATGGCTTTACGCCCGAAGTCCGCTACGCGCAGGGAGCGAATCTCCCCATCAGCGCCGATCATCCGCTGGACAACGTCAGCACTTACGATCCGAAAAACGGCAGCGTGCCCGATCAGGCGGTGGATAGTCTGGTGGCGCAGCTTCGGGCGGGCAACCCGGTCTACGTGGCGACCACGTGCAGCTTCATCGGTCAGCCGACCGCTGGTCATGCCATGAACGTGGTCGGCGGGAACTTCGACGCGGACGGCAAGCTTCAGAGCGTGGTGGTGTACACCAACTGGGGGGAGACTGCCGACGAACATAACGGTTACCTGACCATTCCTGCCGACGTGTTTTTGCAGGATTGGAGCGGTTTCGGCTATTACATGATGACCATTAAGAAATAAGGAGGCGCATAATGGTGGACACTCCGCTGGTGCTCGATTATATGAGTCAGCTTCAGTCGCTCCCTGAACTGCGACCCTTCCGCACGCTGGACATCGCTACCTCGTTCCCGATTCCCGACGAGGATCATCGCCTGCATTTCTTCTTTTATCGGCTGCTGATCCTATCGGCGAACACCACCCGCGTGGATCGCCCGGTGGCGCGCGTGACCGTCGCCATGCCGTCCTTCGAGTTAGAATCGCTGGTGGTGGACGATCCGTTTCCCGACATTCACGGCGACTTCCCCCAGACCATCACCCGCGACTTTGGCGACGCGGTGGCGTTTCAGTTGGACGCGCTCTACAGCATCTACCAGACCATCCTGCATCAATATCCGCAGCCGCAGCCGGATTTCATCCTGACCCGCTTCCACGATCTGTTCAAGACCTTCGTGCCGGAGCCACTGCTGCCGTTCTACCGCGCGCTCAATCCCCGCTTTGCGAAGTGGGCGAGGCTGTAAACGAAAAGGGGCGTACGGCTGCCGTGCGCCCCTGAATTCCTGCGAGATTAGAGCCTCAGTCGCCCGTGCTGGCGCTGGCGACCGCTTCTTCCATCTCCTGCGTCTCGACATCTTCGCGCTTGCTGCGCATAATTGCCCACGCGATCACGCCCAACAGCACCACCATCACGACCACAATCGCAATGCGCGTGCCGTCCGGCGTGGTCGGCGCGGCTGCCGTGACGATCAGCGGCGCAGCCAGCAGCGACACCAGATTGACCACTTTAATCATGGGGTTGAGCGCCGGACCCGCCGTATCCTTGAACGGATCGCCGACCGTATCGCCCACCACCGATGCCTTGTGCGGCTCGGAGTGCTTGCCGCCGTAATGCCCGTCCTCAATGTACTTCTTGGCGTTATCCCACGCGCCGCCCGCATTCGCCATGAACACCGCCATCAACTGCCCGGTGAGGATGATCCCGGCGAGGAAGCCGCCCAGCGCCGGAGCGCCGAGCAGGAAGCCCACCACAATCGGCGACAGCACCGCGATCACGCCGATGGGCAGCAGCTCACGCTGCGCCGCCTGTGTCGAGACGCTCACGCATTCGGCGTAGTCCGGCGTGACCGTGCCTTCCAAAACTCCGGGGATGCGGAACTGACGGCGCACGACCGCGATCATCTTGAACGCGGCGCGGTTGACCGCACGGATCAGCAGGCTGCTGAACAGGAAGATCAGCGCGCCGCCGATCAGCAAGCCGATGAACACAATCGGCGTGGCGATGTTGATGCCGGTGCCGAACAGCGTCTCTTGCAGCGGCACGCCCAGCCCAAGCTGAACCACGCGCGTGTCGGTCAGGAAGGAGCCGAACAGCGCCACCGCCGCGATCACCGCCGAGCCAATCGCAACGCCTTTAGTGATGGCTTTAGTCGTGTTGCCGACCGCGTCCAACTGGTTGAGGGTATCGCCGCCGAAGCCTTCGCTCTCGCCCGCTAGCTCCGCCACGCCCTGCGCGTTGTCGGAGATCGGGCCGAAGGCGTCCATCGAGACGTTGTTTCCGGTCAGGGTCAGCATCCCGATCCCGGTCATGGCGACGCCATACAGCACCGCCGTGAACGAGTCCACGATCTGCGCGCCGTTGTTATCCGTGATCGGGAACAGCGAGAAGATGATCACGCTGACGAGGACGCTGCCGCCGATCACGAGGATCGCCCACACGCTGCTTTCCATCCCGTTCGAGAGACCGCTCAGGATGGTGGTCGCCGGACCCGTCTGGGTATTACGGGCGATTTCCTGCACGGGAGGATGTTCCACATCGGTGAAATAGGAGGTCACCCGGTCGATCACGATGGCGAGCAGGATTCCGGTGACGACTGCCGCGAACGGCTGCCAGATGATCCCACCGCTGGCGATATTCGAGTTCGTGCATGTAGAACAGGGTCATCAGGGCGAACAGGGTCACGCTGATGGCGGCGGCGCTGTAGAAGCCGCGCGTGATCGCGTGCAGCGCATCGCGCCCGGAAGTTGATTTGACCAGATAGGTGCTGATGATCGAACTCAGCACGCCGATGCCGCGCACCACCAGCGGGAACACGATCCAGATCGGGCTGCGCGTGACCGTCGCCATCGCCAAGCCGAGGATCAAGCCCGCGACGATGGTGACTTCGTAGCTCTCGAAGATGTCGGCTGCCATGCCCGCGCAGTCGCCCACGTTGTCGCCCACCAGGTCGGCGATCACGGCGGCGTTGCGCGGGTCGTCTTCCGGCAAGCCTGCCTCGACCTTGCCCACGAGGTCAGCGCCCACGTCCGCCGCTTTGGTGTAGATGCCGCCGCCCACCCGCATGAACAGCGCGATCAGCGTGCCGCCGAAGCCGAAGCCCAGCAGCGCATCGGGCGCGGCGATGCCAAATATGATGAAGATCGCGGTGCCACCGAGTAAGCCTAAGCCGTCGGTCAGCATCCCGGTGATGGTGCCGGAACGATAAGCGATGCGCAGCGCATCGGCGTAGCCGCGTTTTGGATCGACCGCCGCCGCCGCCACCCGCACGTTCCCCTGCACCGCCATGTTCATGCCGACGAAGCCGACCGACGCCGAGAACACTGCGCCGAGCAGGAACGCCCCCGCGCGACCGAGCGCGATGCTGATGCGCGCGGATTCACACTGGGAAACCCCCTGCTGTACGATGGCCGCTTCTTCCGCGTAGACCACCGCGTTTTCCTGCTGCAGCGTGAGCGCGTCGCCCGTGAGCGTCGGGTTCAGGGTCTTTACGTCCGCGCGAATCTGGTCGCCATTGACCGAGGCGCGGGCGGCGTCGGCAACCTCCGGGCAGAAATGCTCAATCGCGTAGGGCGTGGGGTTGACCACGTACACGCTGAAGAACAGCACGACCACCAGAATGCCGATCAGGATGGCGATAATGCGGAACTGCGAACTCAGGTATGCGTTCGCGCCGGTGCGGATGTAGCCCCACACCTGCTGCATCTTCGCGGAGCCTTTGCTCTCCCGCAGGATTTGCCGCACTAAAAATCCTGCATACAGGATGCCCGCAACCGCGATGGCAAGGACGAGATATATCAATGTATTTTCGGTTGTATCGAGTGGACGCATCTAAATCGATCCTTTTGAAGATAAATGAGGAAAATACTGCCCAAGATTATACCCTTTCCCGCAAGAGGGGGAAAAGAAAAACGCGAAATCTATTCGGCGGAGCGAATATGACATTTTACCTGTCGAACCGGGAGAACGCACGCTTGACGCCGACCCCCGAAAAAGACTACACCATAAGTAGAGCAATCACATCTTACGCATAAGCGCATCCAATCGGCGGGATGATTAGAATCATGACCATTCAATCGGAAGTGCCGTTCGGTCGAGCGCTGTATTTTCAGCTCCACCTGAACGGTCAGCATCTCAGCGAAGTCGCCCGCCACGATCAGTTCGAATCGCACTATCTGGCGTGGGAGACCGTCCGCAAGGAAACCAATCCGTTCTTTGTGCAGGGAACCGGCTTCGAGGGTTATTTCGTCGGGCGCTGCGAGCTGCCCGAAGCCGCGCTGGAGTCGATTCTCGCCGTGAGCCAGCACATGCTGGACGCGATTGCCCGGCTCTATCGCTTCCAGTCGCCCGTCCGCACGCGCCTGATGAACACCCTCACCCGCGAAAGCAGCGACCTGTCGTCGATCCACATTTGGTCGGCTTATCTGGGCGCCGAGTTAGGCAAGCTGCGGATGCAAATTCTGGGCGACCCCAAAGCCGAAGTGTTTCGTACCCAGACCTATAAGCTGATCAGCACGCTCCCGCCGATGCGCTTTCAGGAGAACGACGCTGACGTAACCCAGACTTACGCGGTGGCTGCGCCCCACGATCTGCCGCCGGGCAAGCTGGTGATCACGTCGCAGATGTTGAATCCCAGCCAGCAGGATGCGTGGTTGGTCGCCCAGAACATCGGGCAGTTCGGGCACCCGCTGGTGCGGAAGATTTTGGATCGCATTTAGTTTTCCGCCCGAATTTCGGTGGATTTTGTAAGGGCGGAGCTACGTGGCTGCCCTCGTGCCGGTAGGGGCGCATCGCCCTGCGCCCTACGCTGCAAAATCACGCAGGTCGTCTGACCGATTTTACGGGTAAGATTCAGGCACATCCACTCGTCGGAATCATGAAGGGCACAATGGGTGAGATTGTGGACGAAAAGCTTCGAACGCTCATAAATTGTATCTTTGATACCCACGTGGACGGCGACATTAGCTGCGAGGAATGTTGTAAGCAGTTCAACTGTCTGGTGGATTTGGTGGCGAACGGCGCTGAACCGAACCAGCTTCTGCCCGCCGTCCAGCAGCATATCTCCTGCTGCAAGGACTGCCGCGAAGAATATCAAGCGCTGTTGTCGATTGTGGTTGCCGAGAATCAAGGTTTGCTCACGCAAGGAAAAGCAGAATGAAGAAAGTACGTGTGGTCGTCATTGGGTCGGGACCTGCCGGACTCACGGCGGCGCTGTATACGTCGCGTGCGCAGTTAAGCACCGTCGTCGTCACCGGAAGTCAGTTGGGCGGGCAGATCGCCACGACTCATGACGTGGATAACTTCCCCGGCTTCCCGGATGGTATCACCGGCCCGGAACTCGCTGGGCGGATGCAGCAGCAGGCGGAGCGCTTCGGCGCGGAGTTCGACTACGATCTGGTGACCGAAGTCGATTTCAGCAAAGGCACGCCCTTCCTCGTCAAGACCCAGAATACCGAATATCTTGCCGACGCCGTGATCGTCACCATCGGCGCGAGTCCGCGCAAGCTCCACGTCCCCGGCGAAGATCAGTACACCGGGCGCGGAGTCAGTTGGTGCGCCACCTGCGACGGCTGGTTCTTCAAGGGCAAGAACATCGTGGTGGTCGGCGGCGGCGATTCGGCGCTTCAGGAAGCGATCTTCCTGACCAAGTTCGCGGAATCAGTCACCATCGTTCACCGCCGCGAAACCCTGCGCGCCAGCGTCGCGCTGCAAACCCGCGCCTTCAGCAATCCGCGCATCCATTTCGAGTACGATACGGTAGTGGATGAAGTCAAGGGCGATGGACATTCGGTGCAAAGCGTCGTGCTTCGCAACCTTAAGACCGGGGCAGTCGAAGATCGCCCGATGGATGGCGTGTTCATCTTTATCGGTTACGACCCCAACAGCGCCGTGTTTGGCGATCAACTGCTCACCGATGTGCATGGCTACGCCATCGTTGATAACCGGATGCGCACCAACGTCGAGGGCGTGTACGCGGGCGGCGAGATTCACGACGACGTGTTCCGTCAGGCGATCACCGCTGCCGGACAGGGCTGCTCGGCGGCGCTGATGGCGATCAACTGGCTGGGCGAGCGCGAGCATCTGCTTCAGCCGCTTGACGAAACCGAGCCGACCGCGGTCACGGTCACGGGCGACTGAAACCTTCCGTCAGCGAGAGGCGCAAAGCAAGTATCATCAGATTGTTGCTTTGCGCCTTTTTGATTCCAAGAAGCGGTTGATGGCGGAAATCTCGGACACAATCCAATCGGAGCGCGCTCGATCCCGCATCATCAATGGCATGATAGTGATCGCGCTGGCGGCGCTGGTGGCGATCCTCTGGCTGCCCTTCGGCTTGAACGTCGGATTCACGGGCGACGCCTGGATTTACTTCCATCAGATCAGTCAGGGCAGCATGATGTCGCAGGCAGCGCCTACTCGTCTGCTCTGGCCCATCCCCTACCTGATCGCCTATGGGCTGGTGCCGGGGCAGTTCGCCAGCTTCAATCTGTTCTTGGCGCTGCTGTTCTTCGCCAAAGGCTGCTTGATCTACGCGCTGCTGCGCCGCTTCAGCGCCAGTCCTGCGCTGGCGTTCGCCGCTGCCGCGCTTGCCATCATCCTGCCCGTCGATAGCGGAACCTTCTATCTGGGCGCGATCTCCATCGAGTTCGCGGTCGTGATGGTTTTGCTGGCGACCTATCTGCTGATCCTGCATTGGCGGCGACCGTCCATCGCTGCGCCGCTGGCGATGGCGATTGCCGAGTTGTGCAGCGTGGGGATGTACGAGCTGGTCTATCCCCTGATCCTCGTCACGCCGCTGGCGCTGCTCTGGTTCCGGCGCAAAATCGACCGCCGCCTGATTCGCACCGCCGCGCTGTGGTACGTCACGCCCGCGCTCTACGCCGGGTGGTATTTGTTCATCGTTCTGAACTTCCCGCGCGCCTTCCAGTACCAGAGCGGCTTGATCGCCTCGTCCGGCTCGTCGTCGGTCTTGATCAGCCTGTTCAACATTTACCGGCGGCATTTCTGGGACGCTTGGGTCGGCAGTCTCGCCGCTATCCCCTCGACCGACGTGGTCTTCGGGCTGCTGGCAGGCGGGATCGCCTTCGCAGTCGGCGTCTGGCTGCGCAAGCGGATGTCATCGGAGTCCGCCCCGCGCCTGACGCTCGCCCTCGTGTTGGGCGGTCTGGTGATCCTGTTTCTGGGGGTCGCGCTCTATCTGCCCACGTCGGTGCGTGACCAGACCTACCGCACCTATTACTTTTCGTCGGTCGGCGCGGCGATCACGCTGGCGGGACTACTCGACTGGATCGGGCGTCGCCCGCTCATTTTCGGGGCGCTGGTGGGCATCTTAGCCGGGTTAGGGACGGCGCAGCTTTTGAATCAGCATCAGCAGGTGTACGACACCTCGAAAAGCCAGCAGGCGATTCTGACCGAGTTCGCCCGCGCATTGCCCCAGATCGAGCCGGGCACCGGGATCGTGATCGTCGATGAAAGCCCGGATCAGACCTTCACTCACCTGATCGGGACGCTGGACGTGGAAGACACCATTCCCCTGATCTATCAGGATGACACGCTGGAAAGCGCGCTGTGCCTGCCGGGGGATTTCGGCACCGCGCCGGACTCCCGCTGCCGCTTCAGCGACACGGGTATCCAGATACCCAGCGTCCGAACCTACGTCATGAACGCGGACTACTCGAAGCTGATCCTCGTGCGTTACGATGGCGCCTTCAGCGTCGTCACCGACCTGACGCCTTACGCGGGCGAATCCGTCGCCGCCTACCAACCGGAGCTTCGCTATCACCCGGATGGTGCGCCCCCCGCCCGCATCCACGAGATGTTTGGCATGTGATCGCTCATGGTTTGCTAAGCCTCGTGTACAATCCAGAGCGTGCTGCCTTGTCGATCCACTTGATAGACGAGGCTTAAGACTCAATCGGTGATGTGTAATCTTAGAGACAACCGCGTATCGGTTAGGCACACGTAAAGGATTCCCAACGCATGTCGAGAACAGCACGCATCATTATCGGTCTGATTGTTCTGGGGTTGATCATCGTGGTCGCGGTGCTGGCGTACATCTGGATCAGCGGTGGATCGAACGCTCCGAGCGCCGCACTGGTCGCGCCCACCTTACCCGTTTCGACCGTCGAACCAACTTCCGCTGATGCGGCGGCGGCAACCGAACCGAGCAGTTTGGCGGTCTTCAACATCGACCCGGATCAATCCGAAGTGCGCTTCATCCTCAACGAAGTGCTGCGCGGCTCGCCCAACAAAGTCACCGGGCGCACCAATCAGGTCGCCGGGCAGATCGGCATTGATTTCACCAATCCGCAGAATTCGCAGGTCGGCGAGATTCGCATCGACGCCCGTTCGCTTTCTACCGATAACGAACTCCGCAACCGCGCCATTCGCGGGCAGATTTTGCAGTCGGCGCAGGATCAGTTCGAGTTCATCTCCTTCCAGCCGACCGCGATTGACGGGCTGCCCGTCTCCGCGCCGCTGGGTCAGCCGTTCGAGTTCCACATCACGGGCGACTTGACCATCCGCGACATCACCCAGTCGGTCAGCTTCGACGTGACCGTCACGCCGGTGTCGCAGACCGAGATCAACGGCTCCGCCAATGCGACCGTGCAGCGCAGCGACTATAATCTGGAAATTCCCAACGTGCCCGGCGTCGCCGACGTAGACCAAGCCGTGCGGCTGGAGATCGATTTCGTCGCCACCACTGCCGCCGCAACTCAAACTCCGTAACCGGATCGCCGTAGGGGCAGGTCTCAGACCTGCCCCGCCCAATCATGGATATTCTCGAATGACCGAAGCCCCGCCGCCCCGCCGCAGGCGAGTTGTCCTGTGTATGGGCGAGTTCTGCAATATGAGCCGCCGCGCGGACAAGCTCTACCGCCAGCTTGAGCCGCTGGTTGCGGAAGCGAACGCCAGCGGCGCGAACCTCAAGCTGGAAACTGCCCGCTGCCTGAATATGTGCGGCGCGGGTCCCAACCTGATCGTTTATCCCGACAATCTCGTGTTCAACCAACTTGACCAAGCCAAACTCGACGCGCTGGTCGAGGAATATCTCAACCCCGGCACAAATTAATCATTGTCATTCCAAAAACACGACCCTTATAATGGATTAGAGCATCACGCTTTATTCATGCTTTTGGCTTGTCAAATCATCGCAGAGGACTATCAATGAACCCAGATCAACTATCGAAGTGGACATGGCAGCGGACGGCGCGGCATGGCGCCGAATTGGGAGCGGTTCTATCAGTGGCGTATTCGCTGCTGTTCGACGCTTATGCGATTGGGACTGCCTCGGTGGGCAGCAGCGCCGATGCCGTCGGCGCGAACAGCGTCGCCATCTTCAGGCAGACTATCCCGTGGATGCTGGCGGTGCTGATCCCGTCAGCGCTGGTGGGCGTGCTGACGGCGCTGTTCATTCGAGCGCTGCTCGCGCGCTTGAACTCGTCGGGAAATCCGGGGCGCGGGATGCTGCTCGGCTTCGGGAGCACGATTGTGCTGACCGCGGTCGTGACCCTCGTCCTCGTGGTTACGGGGATGCCGCTGACGCTTGACGTTTATCCGCAAACCTATCTGTTCTGGGTGGGCTTGCCCTCGCTGCTCTACGTGGCGGCGGGCGCGGTGGGCGCAAGGCGACTCAGCGCTGCGTGAGCGAAGAATTGACCGCCCTCCAATCGCAGGATGCAGTCGGAGGGCGGTCTCTTTTACTCAGCACTCAGTACGCGGCACGCGGCACTTTCTTCTCACGTGTAATCCCGCAGATACAGGAAATCATGCCCGATGGTGCGTCGGCTGACCTTCGCAATATTGGGCATGGTGCGCTTGTAGTGGTTGATCTTCACCCGCCGCCACACCGCCTCGACGAAACTGCGCTCAAAGCCCTCGTCGATCACTTCCTCGACCGTGTAGCGCTCGTCCACCAGCAGAAACAAGACCTGATCCACGTCGGCGTAGGCGAAGCCGAGTTCGCCCTCGTCGGTCTGCCCCGCCCACAGATCGGCGGTCGGCGGCTTCTGGCGGATCAACTCCGGCAGGTTGAGCGCGGCCGCCAGCTGGCGCACCTGCGTCTTGAACAGGTCGCCAATTGGCTGAAGCGCCACGCCGCTGTCGCCGTAGATAGTCGAGTAGCCGAGCAGAATCTCGGTCTTGTTGCTGGTGCCCATCACCAGCCCGCCCCACGCCACCGACTGATCGTAGAGGATGGTCATCCGCAGCCGCGCCATGACGTTGCCCTTGCGGGTGCTGCTCATATCCGGGAAGCGCTCGATCAGCGGGTCTGCCATTTCGCTGATCGGCACGGTGAGGCTTTGCAGCCCCAGCGCCGCGATCACCCGGTCGGCGTCTTCGAGGCTGTCGGCGGACGAGGTGCGGTAGGGCATCCGCACCGCCAACACGTGATCCGCGCCCAGCGCCTCCGCCGAGAGATACGCCGAAAGCGCCGAGTCGATGCCGCCGCTCAAGCCGATCACCGCGCGGCTCAGTCCGGTCTTGGCGATTTCGTCCTTGATGAATCCGGTCAGCATCCGGCGCGCGATCTCAGTGTTGATGCGCAGGCGCTCGGAAAGGTCGGGCTTAGTGGCTGTGGTCATGACGGATTCTCCGTGAGAATGCGGGCGAGTTCGCGCTGCACCAGCGTGGGGCGTTCGTCACGCAGCAGAGGCAGACGGCTGCGGGTGCGGTGCAGTTGGTTGAGGTCAATGCTCTGGGTGAGCAGGGTCTCGTCAAAGTAGCAGCCGTGCAGCAGAAACTCGCCGTTGGGATCGACAATCGACGAGCCGCCCCAGAAATTCTTGCCGTCCTCGTACCCAACCCGGTTGCAGTGGATCACGTAGTTGGTGAACATGCTGCCGTATGCCTGATTGACCAGTTCGACCCAGCGCGTGCCGGAAAGCCGGTCGCCCGCGTCCAGCCCTCGGCTGGGGCTGGAGCTGATGAACACCAGCAGGTCGGCGCCGTCCAGCCAGAGCAGATAGGCGGGCGACACGTGCCAGAAGTCCTCGCAGATCAGCATCCCGATGCGACCGAAGCGGGTGTCGAAGGCGCGCACCTGCTCGCCCTGATCGAAGTAGCGGCTTTCGTCGAACATGCCGTAGGTCGGCAGGTAGATTTTGTGATGCACGTGGACGATTTCGCCGCCGGAGAGATAGGCGCTAGCGATGTAGAAGCGCTGGCGTTCGTCTTCGTGGACGAACCCGAACACCAGATCGAGCTTTTTGCTGGCGTCGAGCAGCACCCGGAAGGTCGGGTCGTCGGCGCGCGCCCGGATCGCCACCTCCGGCACCAAGTCCTGCACTTGATACCCGGTCAGCGAGAGTTCGGGGAACACCAGCAGATCGACTTTCGCGTCGATGGCGCGCTCGACGTATTCGAGGTGCTTATCCAGATTGGCTTTGACGCTCCCGATTTTCGGGTATATCTGCGCGAGACCGACGTTGATCCGCATAAAGTCTCCTTCGTTGTTAGTTATTGGTTATTGGTTTTTAGTAAGTGCGTGTATCTTCCCGGTTGTGCATCATGAAAAGGTCTTTAACTAAAAACGAATAACCCACCACTAAGAACTCGATTTCACTTTTTGCATGAAGCTGTTCAACATCCGTTTGAGTTGTAAAAGCTCCTGTTCAAGCTGTGCGCAAAGCCGTTCATCCAGAAATTTCAGATCGTGGGCGAGGATGAGGTAATACTCGACTTCGCTCGCCGATCCCATCGAGATATGCAGGAAGCGCAGCAGCTCAGCATTGCTTGAGCGACCGCAGCCTTCCGCAATATTGGCAGGGATAGAAACTGCTGCACGACGCATCTGGTTGGTTAATCCGTAGAGTTCATCTTTGGGAAATGAGGCAGTTGCCTCATAGACCCGGAGCGTTAGCGCATGTGCATTTATCCATACTTGGAGCTTCTTGAAATCCTGCACCGTCTACATGCTCCGTTCTTGAACTAAAAACCAAAAACTAATCACTAAGAACCCTCCATCGACCACCTGATCCGCTCGCAACCCCGCCACCATCGGCGCGTAGTCGCCCCGAAAGAAGCCGATCACGAACATGCCCGCGCTCAGCAGCGCCAGCAGCAGCCAGAACCGCCGGTACTTCAGCCAGCCGCGCCGGATCAACACCATGCTCAGGGTCAGCAGCGCGAGCGCCAGCGCCATCCCGAACCCCTGCGTGTTGAAGCGCGGCGCGACGATGCCGTACACGTCGCGGGTTTCGGCAGCCACCAGCGGCGGATAGTGCGCCAGCGTATCCACCTCCGCGCCGTAGCCGCAGACCGCCGCCCAGCAGCCGAACCAGCCTGCCAATGCCAGCAGCGGCAGCGCGGGCGCAAGCGCGTCCAGCAGATCGCGCAGCTTCAGCCTCCGCCAGCCCGCGATCAGCGCCAATCCGATCAGCCCACCGATCACCGCGCCGTGCCAGTCCAGCCCTCCGGCGCTCGGTCGCAGCGCTTCGCTCAGGTTCGCGGCGAAGTAGTCCCAGTTGAGCAGCACGTGACCGATCCGCGCGCCAATCACGCCGCCGACCGCCACGCCGAGGCATACGTCTACCAGCACGCCCAGCCGCAGCGCTGACCGCCGCGCGCCGATGCCAACGCTCAGCGCGATCCCCACCACCAGCGCGAGGCTGTAGATGGGCACGGTGAAGAACCGGAAAGCGATGCTCGAGTCGGTCACAGACGCTCCAGTGATTTAGTGTATTTTAGACACAAAGTAGCGAAAATCAAATCCCCCAATCATTCGGGTAATCCTTAGGGTGATTGCATCAAACTCAATTTTGAGGTCATTATGGCTCACAGGAGATTATTTTCACGTAGGGGCGCAGCACGCTGCGCCCCTACAAACCTTTGTGGCTATTCTTGACCTGCTCGATCATTTTGATGCGATTACCCTGGGTAATCCTTAAGCGATGCTCCGCAGCGGTGTTATAATCCTCACCGTGGTAACTCACTTTGAGGACGGGAGTCAATACAAGATGGGTATTAGTTCGGTTCTGGGGGCTTTTTCCCTGATCGGTTTTCTGCTATTTTTAGGCGGTATTGCGCTGGTGGTGCTGGCAGCATCGCAGGGGCGACCGGTTCGCAATGGTATTATGCTGGCAATCGTCGGCATTATCGCCGGAGTTTTGTTCAGCGTCATTAGTCAGGGCATCCTGATCGTTCAGCCGACCGAGATCGCCGTCGTGTTCAACACCTTGTCCGGGCAGCTTGAGGAGCCGCGCACCTCCGGGACGCACATCATCGTCCCGGTGATCCAGCAGGTGACCATGCTGCCGCTCAACCAGCAGGAATACACCATGTCCTCCACGATCAGTGAAGGAGCGGTGCAGGGCGAAGATGCGGTGGATGCGACCACCATCGACGGGCAGACCGTGAAGCTGGACGTGACCATTTTCTACAGCATCGATGGCTCCAAAGCCAATCAGGTTTACCAGCGCTGGCCTCAGGGTTTCGTCAATTACATCCGCTCGACCTCGCGCACGGTCGTCCGCGACGTGGTGGCGACCTTCCGCGCCGACGCGATCTATGGCGAGGGACGCAACGCCATGCAGCAGCAGATCAACGAGCAGATGACGACGGAGTTCGCCAAAGAGGGCTTCAACCTGAACGCCGTCGACGTGCGCGGCTTGCAGTTCTCGGCGCAGTTCACGCAGGCGATTGAAAACAAGAACTCCGCTGACCAAGCGGCGCAGCAGGCGGCAATCGTCGTCCAGCAGCGCCAGCAGGAAGCCGCTCAGCTTCGCGCGCAGGCGGAAGGTCAGCGCGACGCGGCGATCACCATCGCTCAAGGGCAGGCGCAGGCGACCGTGCTTCAGGCGCAGGCGCAAGCTGAGGCGCTCCGATTAGTCAGCGAGCAGATCGCCGCCAACCCCATGCTGATCCAGTACCAGTACATTCAGTCGCTCGCGCCGGACGTGCGGATCGCGCTGGTGCCCTCGAACAGTCCCTTCCTGTTCGACTTCAGCAGCATCGCCGGGAACAGCGATTTCACCGCGCCGCCAATTCCGCAGTTGACCGACATCGTGACCGACACCACCGCCACTCCGACCCCGTCGCCGACGCCCGGTCGCTAAGCTTCGTTTCTGTAGGGGCAGACCTATGTGTCTGCCCCGAACCAATTCCATACGGATCACATTGGAACGGTAGGGGCACGAACTATCGTGCCCCTACTTTGTAATCCGTTTGGGTAGGGGCGCGTCGCGGTGCGCCCTTGCTCCGCCGTGTCTCATGATCCTCTCAGCGCGAGCCGCAATCCCACCTGTGCTATAATATGTTCATTACAATCGTTATAAAGGAACCCGCTGCATGTCCAGAGCCAAATCGCTGTTCACGCTGCTGCGGGAGACGCTGAGCGAATGGAATGAAGACAAAGCGCCGCGTCTCGCCGCCGCGCTCGCCTACTACACCGCCTTCTCGCTCGCCCCGCTGCTGATCGTCGTGATCGCCATCGCCGGGCTGATCTTCGGGCATGACGCAGTGCAGGGGCGGGTGCAGTACGAGATTCAAGGCGTGGTCGGCTATCAGGCAGCCAGCGCGATTCAGGACATGCTCGCCAACTTCAGCCAGCCCTCGGCAGGGCTACTCGCCACGGTCGTCGGCGTGGTGACACTGCTGCTGGGCGCGGCGGGCTTGTTCGGCGCGCTTCAGGACGCGCTCAACACCGTCTGGGAAGTCGCACCCAAGCCGGGGCAGGGGCTGCTGATCACCATCCGCCAGCGCTTCATCTCCTTCACGATGGTGCTGGGCATCTGCTTTCTGCTGCTGGTCTCACTGGTGATCAGCGCCGCGATCTCCGCGCTCACCAATATCATCCCGATCCAGATTCCCGGTCAGGAGACGCTGCTGCAAGCCTTCAACGTGGTGATCTCGTTCGGCGTGATCACCCTGCTGTTCGGCATGATCTACAAGGTGCTGCCCGACGTGCAAATCTCGTGGCGCGACGTGTGGATGGGCGCGGCAGTGACCGCGCTGCTGTTCACGGTGGGCAAATTCCTGATCGGGCTGTATCTGGGCAGCAGTTCCATCGCCTCCGGCTACGGCGCGGCGGGATCGTTCGTCGTCCTGTTGATCTGGATTGACTATTCCGCACAGATTTTGCTGTTCGGCGCGGAGTTCACGCAGGTTTACGCGCGGCGCTATGGATCGCGCATCGCGCCCAGTTCCAACGCGGTCAAGCTGAGCGAAGCCGACCGGGTGCGGCAGGGCATCCCGCGCGCCAAAATCGTCGAAGCGCTCGCCGCCGGAACCGCCGATACGCCGGACGCACGCCGCATGATGGCGGAGCAGCAGCGCCTTGCGGTCGCACACGGCAAGCCCCCCGAAGTGCATATCGGCGCGGTGATCGTCGGAATCTGCGCGGCGCTGGCGACCTTCCTGCTGGGGATGTTGATCGGCACCGATCAGAAAGAGGCTAGATGAACGGCAGCACCCGGCGGACGGCGCGCATGGCGCGGAAGGCGGTCAGCGTCACCGGGTCGGTGAAAGTGAGCGATGGCGGCGAGCCGATCAGCGTGTCGATCAAGATCGACTGCGGGCGCACGAAGCGCATCAAGCCCTCGACCCCGTTGCGCCGCCCGATGCCGCTCTGCTTGACTCCGCCCATCGGCAGCGAAGGCGTGCCGAACACCATCTGCGGGCGGTTGATCGACACGTCGCCCGCCTCGATGCGCCGGGCGATCTGCTCGCCGCGCCGTAGATCGCGGGTGTAGAGGCTGGCGGAAAGCCCATACTCGCTGTCGTTCGCCAGCCGGATGGCTTCGTCCACGTCCTTCACCCGCATGATCGGCACAATCGGACCGAAAGTTTCCTCGGTCATCACTTTCATGCTGTGATCCACGTCCACCAGAATCGTCGGCTCGAAGAACAGTGGACCCAAATCCGGGCGGCGCTTGCCCCCGTAGATCACCCGCGCCCCTTTCTCGACCGCGTCCTGAATGTGTTCCTCGGCGCGAATCACTTCGCGCAGGTTGGTCATACAGCCCATGCACACGTCGAATCCGCCCGCCGCGCTGACCGTGAACTGCTTCACCGTCTCCAGCGTCCGTTCGACGAAGCGCTCGTAAATCCCGCTCTCGACGTACACCCGCTCCACGCTGATGCAGGCTTGACCCGCGTTTTCCAGCGCCGAGCGCAGCGTCCCGGCGACCGCCGCATCCAGATCGGCGTCGTTCAGCACGATCAGCGGGTCTTTGCCGCCTAACTCAAGGCTGACCGGGATCAGCCGCTCGGCGGCGCGCTGCGCCACTTTGCGCCCGGTCGCGGTGCTGCCCGTCACCGAGATGAAGTCCACGCAGTCCACCAGCGCCCGCCCGGTCGATCCGTCGCCCGTGACCACCTGCACCACCTCGCGCGGGATGCCCATCTCGTACATCTTCTCGACCGCGTACAGCGACGTGTAGGGGGTGATCTCGCTCGGCTTCAGCATGACCGTATTCCCGGCGATCAGCGCCGGGATCAGGTCGCCGAGCGCATTCAGGTAGGGGTAGTTCCACGGCGTGATGAACCCGACCACGCCGTAAGGACGGAAGTAGACCCGCGTCCGCTGGATCACCGGGAACAGCGCGCGGCGGCGCTGCGGGCGCAGCAGGCGCGGCGCTTCCCGCGCGTAATAGTTGATGATGTTGTCGAGGACGGCGGCTTCGACGAAGGCGTTCGAGTCGGTTTTGCCGGTTTCGCGCCGGATGATCTGCATCAGCGGATCGCGGTCTTTCCAGACGGCATCGCCCCACGTGCGGATCAGCTTGGCGCGGGCTTTCACGCCCCTCTGCTCCCACGCGGGCTGAGCCTCACGGGCGCGGCTGACCGCCGCCTCCACCTGCTCGCCCGTCATCAGCGGCAGCTCGCCGATTTGCTCGCCCGTCACCGGGTTCTTCACGCTGATCTGCTGAGCGGACTCTGCGACTGTCATGACCGCCATCCACAGGTTATAATCGAACGACTATTTGATTATATTCGAATTCGAGGTAAGGGGCGACATGCTGCGCTGCGGCATCGACACCATTGAGATCAGCCGGGTCGAGGAGGGCATCGAGCGCTTCGGCGAGCGCTTTCTGAACCGCTTCTTCACGCCCGACGAGCGCGCCGACTGTGCGGATCGGGCGCATCGACTGGCGGCGCGGCTGGCGGCGAAGGAAGCCGTCTCCAAAGCGTTGGGCACTGGCATCGGCGACGTTGGCTGGCGTGACATCGAGATTCGCGGCGACGAGCGCGGGCGTCCGCTGCTCAACCTCTACGGCGGCGCGGCGGCGGCGGCGGCGGCGCTCGGCTTGACCGAGTGGGACATCAGCCTCACTCACACCCAAACCGAAGCCAGCGCGGTGGTGGTCGCGCTGTAAAAGGGCGGGGCATTCTTGCTGGTCTCGCCGGATGCTCAAAGCATCCGGCTGCAAATTCAAGCCCGCTGAAGCGGACTCAGTCCAACGCTGCGAGGGTTTCAGCCGCCTTCAGGCGGCTTGAAGTCCTAGCCAGAGGCTTTGAGCCTCTGGCGGCGTATCCCTAAGATGGCATTTGCAGCAGTTCGTAGGCTTCGTCGTCGCTGGAAACCAGCCGGAACTTGGGGCTGATCGGCTTGTACATGGTGACGAACAGTTCGTAGATAGTCTGGATCGCCGTCTCGGTGGCGATCACGATGATCATGCCCGTGATCCCCGCCGACATCTGCGCGGCGCGCTTCAGGTGCAGCACCGCGTCGGACGGGATGTGAGTCACGCTGCGCAGGTCGATCAACATGCACAGGCGTTGTTCGCCGGGGCAGGGGATCGCTTCAAACAGACGGTAGAAATCTTCCCAAATCCAATCGTCTGAAAACGTGCAGCGCACGACCGATTTGGCTTCATTTTCCCAACGGACTTGTGCATCCATAGTTGAATAGGCAGCCTGAGCGGTGCTGACAGTTCAGCGGGCAGGAACATCTAATCCCATATAGTAATGGTAACTGATAATACTCTAAATGGCAAATAATGCTCGCCCCATCACAGGGTTTCCTCAGGCGGCGGAAACAGATCGGACACCGCCACTTGCAGGTTGGGCAGCAGACTGCCGCCGTCCAACACGCCCGCGCTGGTGAACATGCGGGCGGTCGCGTTGGCGGCATGAACCACCACCAGCTTGAGGTCAGGGTAGACCACCCACACCAGCCTCGTCCCGGCGGCGAGGTACTGGATCACCTTCTCCAGTAGGTCGGACGCGGTTTCGCTGGGCGCGACCACTTCCACCGCCAGATCAGGCGGGAAGGGCAGGAATTTGCTCGGATCGATGATCTTGCTGGCTTTGGCGTTGGTGTAGAAGCCCACGTCCGGCACGCGCAGGCAGTTGGACGAGAGCGCGTAAGCGCCGTTCGCCCCGGTGACGCGCCCGGATCGCGTCTTTTTGGCGAAGGTGTACAGCTCCGACGCGACCGCGACCGCCACTTCCGACGCCGAGCCGCCCGCCGGACGCAGCGGGATCAGCTTGCCCCTGACCAGCTCGTAAGGTTGCCCCGCGTACTGCTGCCAGAACGAATCCACCGATAAAAGCGTGTTCGACATCGCAATCCTGTCTGCCTGCTGCTCATGTTTGATTGTACATGACAAACCGATTTTGATGTTGTATAGGCAGCACCGCTATTTTTCGATCTGCTCCGGCTGCTCGGCGGCGCGATCCAGCTTGAGCCAGTGGCGAATGCGCTTCTGGAAGATCAGCGGCACGATGCTGGCGACGCCCACCAGCACGTAGATCAGCACCAAGCCGCTCCGTTCTTCGGTGAGCGTAGTGCCGAGCAGCACCGCAATCGTCGTCGGGATTAGCCCGGCAAGCGTCGAGATGATCACGTAGCTGCGGAATCTCAGCTTTGAGAAGCCCACCGCGTAGCTGATGAAGTCGTAGAGCGCGAACAAAAACAGCCGCGCGTAGAGCAGCGTCTTCCAATCGACAATCTGGCTGACGTAGCGGTCCACGCGCGGCATGTCGTCTTTGCCCACCAGCCGCTCGACCACCGGACGCCCGAAGCGGCGCGCCAGCCAGAAATTGATGCTCCCGCCGATCACCTCGCCGACCAGCGTGTAGATCACGCCCGGCGCCAGCCCGAACAGAATCCCGGCGGAAAGCTGGATCGGTCCGCTGCTCAGCGGCGCGATCACGTAGGTGATCATCTTGACCAAGATGTACGCCAGCGGCGCCAGCGGACCCGCGCTCTCGATCAGCGCGCGCAGCCGCTCCAGCCCGACCGTATGCAGGGCGATGATCAGCGCTCCGGTCACGACCACGAAGCCGATCAGCCCCGGAATCAGCGCGCGCAGCCCTTTTGCTTTTTCCGCCATCACCGCCCTATCTGCCGATACTGGACGCGCCACGCCGCGCCTTCGTCAGTCGGCTCGACCCGCAGCCGATAGCGCCCCGTCTCGCTCACCTCGAAGCCTTCCGTGCCTGCTCCGCTCTTGATCAGCAGCGTTTCTTCGCTCGTCCGGTCGATCAGCGCCAGCCGCGTGAGCGCCTCGAATTGGTAGTCGATACGGTACGCTCCGGCGGCAAGTTGCAGCGGCGCGCTGGTCTGCGTCCCGCGCCCGCTGAGATCGCCTGCTGCTCGCTCACGCTCACCGATGGCGATCAGCCTGCCCTGATCATTCCGTTGCAGCACCCGCTTGGATGTATCCTCGCGCACCGCGTGATACGCCGCGATCACCAGCAGCACGATAATCAGTATCCCGATCAGCAAATCCGCATACGCCACGTGACTTCTTTCCGGCATCGCCAGACGCGCTCAACGCTATGTTTTTGTAGGGGCAGACCCGTATGTCTGCCCACGCCCTGCAAGTCCGTCTGGTTTGACGCCTGTCCTGCCCTTTGACGCTGGCTTGTAGGGGCGAGGCGTGCCTCGCCCCTACCGATTGATCTCCGCGCGAAATCGATACTCAGTCCTATGGCTGCACCGTTGTCGCTGCTTGCGGCGCGAGGTCGATATTGTCCGACCAATTCCCCGCCAGATCAACCGCCCACAGCGCGAACTCGTAGCTGTCGCCCGGAACGCCGGTGTAATCCGCCTGCGTATCCGACGTTTCCAGCCACTTCTGCCACGTCCCGCCGTTGATCCGCACCCAGACGATGTAGCTGGCGACGCCGCTGTTGTCCAGCGCGCTCCAGTGAACCGTGAAGGTCGCCGGACTGTCTTCCGGGAGCGGCTGCATCAGCGGGATGGGCGGCTGGGTGTCCATCGCCGGATCAGTGGTCGGCTGCGGGAGCGGCGTCGCGGTCGGCGCGACCACTTCCGCCGTCACTGTCGGCAGGTTGGCGATGCTGCCGGGCGGGGTTTCTTCGCCCTGAATGTGAACCAACTGCGGGTCAATCGGCGACCAGCCCGCCTGCACCTGCTCGACCAATAGATAGGGCGCACCCGTATCGCGGATCAGTTCGGACGAGGTGAGGTCGGGGAAATCGCTGGCGCTGAGCGGCGGCAAGCCGATGTCGTACACGCCGTTCTGCGGCGAGAGCAGGTAATCGGTGCTGCTCATATCGTACAGTTCCGCCGACTGCCCGCTGGCGGGGATTTCCACTACCACCCGGTTCGGGCTGCGGTTCCACATCGCGTACACCCGCTGGGTCACGTTGCTGCCGCTGCCGCCCGCCGTCACCGGCCCGAAGCTCGCCACGCCCTGCGCCGGACTCAGGTCGAAGGCGAAGGCGCTCGCCTCGCCGTGTAGGTCGATACTCACGCCGCCTTGAAAATGGCTGATTCCGAACACCTGCGCCAGCCGATAGTAAGCCGCCGCCGCCGGGCGAGGTGTGTTCGGCAGCGGACTCTGGCTGAAGCACACCGACGTGCGATCATTGCGGTACAGCCCGTAAGCGTCGCCCGCCTGACCGCTGTTGGGCGCGAAGTCGGTGCCGGAGGGCTGATTGCCGCAGTCGTCGTAAAGCTGGAAGATGAACACCACGTCCGCGCCCGCTGCCCACGCCTGAGTGGTGCTTTCCAGCACGTAGAGCGCCTGCTCTTGCAGCGTCCCCCGGTATTGATGCCCGTCGGGGTTCGCCACCGTCCAGGTGGGACCGGGATAATCGTCCCACACCGGGATTCCGCTCTCGTTCAGCCAGATCGGGCGATCCAGTCCGTAGGCGGCTAAATCCTTCTTGGCGTGCTGCACCAGCACGCCGCTGCGCGTGGGATCGCTGTAGCTGTGGATGGCGGCGATGTCGAAGTACCAGTGATAGGCGGCGCGCTGCGGGTCTTGCGCGAGGATCGCCAGCGTCTCCGCCAGATAATCCGAGACATCCGGGTTGTCATATGCCAGCCCCGCGAACATCACCTGCGCCAGCGGATCGACCTGATGCACCACCCAATAGGTCACTTTGAGCAGCCGCGCGTATTCTTCGATGGGACCGCTCCAGAACATCGGCAGATCGGGTTCGTTCCACGCCTCCCACACCCGAATCCCCTGCGTCGGCCGCCAGCCTAGCTGAGCCGCCAGCGTCCCGCCCGGCATGTAGCGCTGCACCGCCGCCGCGACGAACGCCGCATACGGGTTCGACGGGCTGACCTGCTTGCCCGCGCCCGGCGTATCGGTTCCGTCGCTGAATACGGGGGAGTCCAGCCCGCGAATCATCCCGGCGCCCATCACGTCCCCGGACGGCGCGCCCATCAGGATCGCATCGGTGGACAAGCCGTAGCGCACGTCGTTGCCCACCAGTTGATCGTATCCGCCCCAGTTGTAATTGCCCCCACCCTGATCGATCACGTTCCAGTACAGGGGCAGCGGTTCCAGCCCGCCCCCAGAAACAGCGCGTTTCGGTAGCGCTGATCGACAATCGGGTCGCTCGGCGCGCTGATGTGGTCGATGCCGAGATGCGGGGAACGAACGTAGCTGTCTTGCGACTGCGCCGGAAGCACGACGCGCAGCGCGAGGACGCCGGAGATCAACGCAAGCAGAACGAGGCGCTTCATAAGAGGTCTTCCAAAAACTCGATGCGAGCTTCTATTTCAGTATAAAGCCAGCCCCGCAAAACACATCTATACGGTGGGATGACGCGGGTTTGCACTCAACGAGGGATGGTTGTAGGGGCGGGTGTGCTTGCTTCGCAAGCCTAGACCCGCCCGGCGTGCTTATCCGCTGCTGGCGGGCAGCCGCTGCGCAATCGCCGCGCACAGGTCTTGCTTGGTCGCGGCGTAGAGATACCAGTAGGTGTTGGCGTTGGCCTGAAATGAGCCGGAATTCCCGCACGGCTGATTTTCTGGCACCGACTGCGCGCTCATTCCGCGCCCGCTGCCCAGCGCGCAGGGCAGGAAGTTGTTCACCAGCCGATCCTGATTAATCACCGCCAGCACGCCCACCGCCGGGATTTGCCCCTGCGATACGCTGGCGATGTCCACCTGCGCGTAGATTTTCGCGGCGACCGCGCCCACGCTGCTGTAGCACGACACCATGCCGTCCAGTTGGGCGATCATCGCCGCCGTGATCGGGTTGCCGCTGATCAGCGACGCCCCGCCGGTGATGGTGCTGAGCGCGCCGGTGACGCTGGTCGCGTCGGTGCTGAGGTAGCCCGGCAGGTCGGGCACGTACTGCTGCGCCGCCGCCGCGTCGCTGGAGGTGTTCCCGGTGGTCGGCACCACTGCGCCGCCCGGCACGCCGATTTGACTGCACGCCGCGATCAGCGTCACGGCGAAAAGCATCCACAGCTTGCGAATCATGGTTGATCCTTTCGATCCGCTCTCATTATAGCGGACGCCACTTTTTCGTGTGCTCATTCGGAGGGGTCGTCATGGCTCGGCACTTCTTCGCTGGCTTCGGAATCCCCGTTCCAGCTTGTCACCACGATGATCAGCACGCCGATCACAATCGCGTGATCGGCAAGGTTGCTCACGTTTGAGATATGCAGGAAGGGAATCTGGTAATTGATGAAATCGATCACCGCGCCCTCGGTCACGCGGTCGAAGGCGTTGCCCAGCGCGCCGCCGCAGACCAGCCCCATCCCCAGCCGGATCAGGCGGGCTTTGTCCGGCAGGCGCGGATAGAACACCAGCATCACCACCACCACCACCAGCGCGATGATCAGGAACACGTCGCCCGCCTGCGGCAGAAATCCGAACGCCGCGCCGTTGTTCTCGCTGAGCGTGATCTGGAAAAAAGGGTACAGCGCCGGGATCGGTCGATAGCTTTCGCCTGATTGCAGGTGGGTGATGACCAGCCGTTTCGTCACCTGATCGACCAGCAGCACCGCGACGATGATGGCGATCAGGTACAGCCATTTACGAGTGGTAGAACTCATGCATACCTTCGCTTAAATTTGGCTCTGAATGTAGCCGTAGCCGTCGGGGAAGCTGAACATGATTTTACAGTGGTGCTGCTCAAGCACATTTCGAAGATTGGGCTTATTGAAATCGTCCGAATTTCGCGTCAGAAAACAGGCGGCGGTTGAGGTGGCGCCCACATGCTGCAAGACCGATGCATACACGAGCGCATCCTGAGGCGAAAGATCGAATTGGCTTTCATAAGCTGCTGCCGAGGACAGGATGCCGCGATCAAGGGGAATAATCTCGGCAGCGCGAAGTATTCGTTCTCGAACTTCCGCGAATTGCTGTCGGTTTTGATCCCCGGTCAGCGCAAGTAACCTCAAAACCGACGTAAATGTTTCTGCCAATGCCGAATACGAAGTCGAGCGTCTGAGTTGAGTGAATTCTTCGTTTAGTTCTCGCCGGAGTTGGTCGCGGTTACGATCTCTTCTAATCAGCGTTTCGTTGGGTTCGGCAAGAGCGTAAGCGGGAACGATCAGTTGTGCTTGTCTGGATTTGCACAAAGCGATGAGCTGTTCACAGCTTTCATATTGCTCTTGCAACAAAACGAGTTCAAGGACGAAGTTGGATTCGACGTAGACATTCATACGGTGACTTCATAAGCGAGATGTCCATTTTTCAACGCATCGAACAGACCGGATTTGATCAGCCAATTCCCGCTTGCTGCCGCACTTGCTGGTAATTCGTCGGTATCGTCAGCCCACGTGAGCGTAGCGAGCCATCCTTCGACCACCATCTCGAAACTCGTCTCGGAAAGATATTGCGGGATACCGCTCATCCCCCAAAACGGATTGAGAAAAGGCAATGGATCGACGACGTAATCCGGCTCATCTTGTTCAACGTGTTCGCCAACCCACAGATAAAAGCGATCAGGAAATGCGAGCAGCCAGTAGCGCGCATTCACGATTCTGCTGTAAGTGGCAAGCTGTTGGCGGATTTGTGCTACTCGTTCGCTGCTCGCGTTGCGCTCGTGTTTCACCTCAGCAACGAGAACGGGCTGCCCTGTTCGGTCATATGCAACTACGTCTGCTCGGAATACCATGTTTGGTATGTCCTCAAATTACGGCGGGCTACTGAATTATTGTACACCATCTCTACGCGACCGAGACTCGCTCGGCGCGGCGCTCCTCGATCAGCCGCGTGTAGCGGTCGATCACCTCGTCCATCATGGCGGGCCACGTCTGGGTTTCTGCGAAGGCGCGGGCAGCGTGCCCCATCTCGGCGATCCGCTCACGGCTGATTGCGATCTGCCGCACCCCCGCGATGAGGCCGTCGAGGTCGTTCACATCGAAGGTGTAGCCGGTGCGCCCTTCGTCCACCACGTCGCGCACCCCGCCGACCCGCGACGCCACTACGGGCAGCCCGGCAGCCATCGCCTCGACCACCACCAGCCCGAAAGTCTCCATCGCGGACGGAAATACGAAAATGTCGGCGCTGGCATAGGCTTGCGAGAGCGGTTCTCCGGTCAGGTAGCCCATGAACGTGGTGTGGGTCCCCGCGAACAGCGCTTGCAGCGATTCGCGCGCCGGACCGTCGCCCACCAGCGCCAGCCGGGTCCCCGGCACCGCTTCCAGCACCGCCTTCAGGTGGTCGATCTGCTTCTCGGACGACAGCCGCCCCACGTAAATCAGCAGCGTATCGTCGGGATGCCCATCGCTGAGCGCGGCGCGCATCGCGGCATTGCGAAAGCGCGGGTCGAAGCGGTTGGGATCGACGCCGCGTTTCCACAGCCCGACCCGCTTCACGCCAATGTTGAGCATGTCCTGCTGGATCAGCCTCGAAGGTGCCAGCGCGTAGTCCGCCGAATTGAACACCAGCCGCGTCAGCAAATCCGTGATCGGCTCGATGAAGCCGAGGTGGTAATAATGCGTCAGCCGCGCCACGTCGAGGTGGAACGATGCCAGTGTGGGGATGTCCAGCCGCTTCGACATCAGCAGCCCCGGCACGCCGATCAGCACCGGGTGGATGAAGTGGGCGATGTCCGGCGCGAAGGCTTTCAGTTCGTTGTAAGTGGAAAGCGTCGGCGGACCGATCCGCAGTTCCGGGTAGAGTGGCAGCCGCACGCCCGGCACGCCGATGATCCGAGTCTGGTGATAGCGCTCGACCCCCATCTTGGGCGCGACGATCACGGTCTCGATGCCGCGCTTTTCGAGATGATCCAGCAGCAGGCAGATGACGGTCACGATCCCGTCGATTTTGGGCAGAAAGGTTTCGCTGAACAGGGCAACCCGCATGACCACTCCGGTTGTAAGCACGTTCAGAGACTAGAACACCGCCGCCGGAAATCGGTAGCGCCTTTATGCTGCGATTCTTCGTTTCGCATTACAATCAGATGCATGTTCAAAGTTAAAAGTCGAAAGTAGGGTGGTCTTGTACTTCACTTTCAACTTTTCACTTTCAACTTTTCACTCGTTGAGATCGTCATGAATCCTTCACCTTCATCTGATATTTGCGTCACTCTCGATGATCGCGTGCGCCTGATGTCGGCGGCGCTGGCGGCGACTCGCTACCCGGAGCAGGCGCAGGCGCGCCGTCCGCACGGCACCCACGCCCACGCCCGCGCCACTCACCGGCGCATGATCGACTTCGCCGATCACGACGCCATTCGCTCGCTGCAAACCCTGCTGGATCAGGGCGCGCCGTTGGAGGCGCTGTTCACGCTCGCTTTCACGCTGCATCTGCCCGATGGTCGGGTCGAGAAGCCGCCCCGCTGGATGCCGCCGCATTGGGACGAGCAGTTGAATCGGTTTTACGAGGACAGCGGCTTGGCGAACTGGTGGCTCGCCGATTCGGTGGTCTGGGAAAAGTGCCTCGACGACTCGCAGCGCGTGTTCGAGAAAGTCCAGTTGAAAGCCTTCTTGCAGCCCTTCCTCGGCGAAATCGAGGAGCGGCTGCTGTTCATCCCCAACATCTCCTACCCAACCGATCAGGAGTTGGGGCTGCGCATCGGCGGCGATCTGGTCTGCATCGTGCCGCCTCGCCTCGCGTGGGGTGACAGCCCGCCGTGGCCCTTCGACGAAGACCCGGCGCACGTCTACCGGGCGGTGCTGGTGCAGGTCGGGCACATGCTGATGGTCGCCTACCTGCGCCGCCACGCCGAGCAGATCGCCGTGATCTCGAAGACGCCGCTGCCGGTCACCGACCAATTTCGAACGCTCTATCCGACCTGGGTCGAGCAGTTCGCCAACCTGTTCGTCGCCGGAGCGGTCGCCATTTATCTGGAAGATCACGTCAGTTCGGCGGAAGCCAACGCCTACGTGTTGATGGAGCGCAAGCTGCACGGGCTGGAAGTGCTGCCCGGCGTGATCAACGTGTTTCGCCACTACCTGCGCGAGCTTGACGCCGGGCACTACACCAACCTGCTCGATCTGCTGCCCAATTTCTCGCGCCGCCTGAAAATCGCCAACCGCATCGTCACGCTGTAACCCGAATCACAGGTAGGGGCAGGTTTCAAACCTGCCCCTATACGGGGGGAGCTGCGCCTACCCTACAGGCGCGGGATGTAGGTGAAGGTGATGTCCACGTCGGTGATGGTCACGTCGGTCAGCCGACCCGCTGGCGCGTGCTGGGCGATGTAATTCCGCCACGCCGCCATCAAGTAGTAGTTGACCTGCGCCACGATGTCCGCCGACGCGGGCTGCCCGTTCGCCGTGATCGAGATCACCGTCCAGAACAGCCGCCCATTCTCGATATAGGGCTGCACCACCGCCGCCACGTTCGCCGAGCGCACGCCGGTCCGCGAGCGCCACGTGTACAGCGCGCTGATGGTCACCTGCCCGCCGTTCGCCGCTTGCAGATCGACGTGGACGTTGGTCAGGCTGCGGTTGTAGGGATTGGTCACGCGGAACGACTGGTTGATCTCGGTTTCGGTGAAGGTGAGGGTAGCGACGGCTTCGGTGGTTTCCTGCGCGCTGACCATCGGCAGCGCCAGCATGAATAACGCGACCATAGCGACGACAATTGCGAGCGACTTCTTCATGATCCTGCCTCCTATTCCTTACGTTGATGCTCTCAGAATAGGAGGCAGGTGTTGCCAGAGTTTACGCGGCTTGTAAGCAGACCGTAAAAAGTGTGTAACCCGGTCATTGTAGGGGCGCGCCCATCTTGGATGGGACACGTGCCTCGCCCCATTCTCTACCAGTCGTGGATCGGCGCGCGCTGAGTTCCGCCAGTTCCACTCGCGGTCGCGGGTGAAGTTGACGAAGGTCTCGCCGAAGCTCACGCCCCAGTCGCGGTAGGCGGTGATCGCGTCGCAGAAGGCTTGAGCGGTCGCCGTGCCCGGCTGATCCAGCAGCGCGTGGAACAAGTCCATGAAGTCGTCCGGTTTCTCCGGCGCGCGCTCGACCTCGTGGGTGAACCATTTGTGATACGGGTACAGAATCCGGTTGTACGCCAGCATCAGCCGCCCGCCGAACAGCGCCATCTCGCTCGCCGCGTGGGTCAGCAGATACTTGTCGTTCCGCTTCACCGCCTCGCCGATCATCCAGTTGGTGACCACCACCTCGCTGTAGAAGGCTTTCAGCTTGGCGTCGCGCTCGGCTTCCGGGTAGACCGGGATGCGCTGGATCAGGTCGTCGATGCGCGGATCGCGCGAGAAGGCTGCCCACGTGTGGTAGAACGCCGCCCGCGCCACCTCGTTGCCGTGATCGGCGACTTCTTCCAGAAACGCCAGGTCCTCGAACTTGCCGTCGACGTAGCCGCCCTCGTAGTCGCTGAACTCGGTGCTGTAGTAGAGCATCTGCCCGCTGGCGGAGCGCCGCGCGAATTCGGCTTCGCTGACCACCAGCACGAAATCCACGTCGGAGCTTTCGGCTGCCCAGCCTTTGGCGACCGATCCGCCGATGATCAGGGCGAGGGCGGTCGGGTCTTGCTGGAAATGTTCGGTGATGCGGTCGATGGTGCGTTGGTGATGCGGGTACATGATGGTTCCTTGCCGCTGAGTTGGCTGCGCTGCTCGATTCTACGCGAAATCCCGCCGCCCGGTTACGGCTTTGCTTCGCCGCCGCCGATCTGCTGCTCCGCCTCCGCGATCCAGCGCAGCATCGTGTCGGCGTCGTCCGCGTAGCCCATCAGCCGATAATACTTCTCCGCTTCGCGCCAGCAGGCGATTGCGGCTGGCAGATCGCCGAGGTACTTGTAAGTGATGCCGAGATTCCACTGGGTCTGAGCGTAAGCGAGCGGGGCGTCTGCGGCGTCCAGTACTTCAGCGCCTCCTGATAGGCGTCCACCGCCCGCTGGAGATTCCCCTCCTGATCTTCCAGCGCGGCGAGGTCGCGGTAGGCAGCGCCCAGATTGTTCTGGGTCACGGCGTAATCGAGCGGAGCGGACTGCGGCGTGCGATAAACCAGCGCCTCCTGATACGCCTCCACCGCCCGCTTGAGATTTGCCTCTCGCTTGGTCTTCCAGCGCGGCGAGGGTTGCGGTAGGCGTTGCCCAGATTGTTCTGGGTCATGGCGTAATCGAGCGGGGCGGACTGCGGCGTGTAGTATTTCAGCGCCTCCTGATAGGCATCCACCGCCCGGCGCAGGTTGCCTTCCCGGTCTTCCAGCGCGGCGAGGTCGCGGTAGGCGATGCCCAGATTGTTCTGGGTCGTGGCGTAATCGAGCGGGGCGGACTGCGGCGTGCAATAAACCAGCGCCGCCTGATAGGCGTCCACCGCCCGCTTGAGATTCCCCTCTCGGTCTTCCAGCGCGGCGAGGTCGGTGTAGGCGTTGCCCAGATTGTTCTGGGTCGTGGCGTAATCGAGCGGGGCGGACTGCGGCGTGCAATAAACCAGCGCCTGCTGATACGCCTCCACCGCCCGGCGCAGGTTCTCGCGGCGCTCGCCGAAAGGATGATTCCTGATAGACTATACCCTAAGCTGTTCTGGGCGTTGGCGCGCAGGTCGTCGGAAGAATCTTTAAGCGCCTTGACCACCCGCTCAATCCAGTCGAGCCGCTGCGTGAAGCGACCGCGATTGCTCAGGAAGTGCATACCGGCATTGAACAGCCACAGCGCAGCTTCGGCATCGTTCTGCATTGCCCACTCGAAGGCGGCTTCGAGGTTGGCGCTCTCCACGTCCAGCCCGTAGTAATCCTGACTGTCGTCGTGCTGATCCGCCAGCGCCTTGTAGTAATCATAGTGCGGGCGGTGCGCGTCCTCGTCCTCGCCCACCGCCAGTCCCACCAGATCGTCGATGTCGTAGCGATCCGCCTTGAAGCGCACGAAGCGGTAGTCGATCAGCGTCTTCAGCCGGGCGCGCAGGGCTTCGTCGTCCAGCCCGCTGATCGCCTGCGCCGCGTCCCACGTGAAGCCGCCCCGCGTCACCGCCAAGCGCCGCAGCACGCCGGGCGCGTCGGGATCGTGCGCCGCCATCTGCGCCACCGTCTTCCCGATCATCTCTTTGAGCGCGTCGTCGGTGTCGTGGCTTAAGCCTTGCAGTTCTTTCAGGATTTCGCTCACCGGCTCGTAGTCCAGCTTGCCCACCGCCAGCTCGATCAGCCGGGGATGCAGTTTCGCCGCTTGCGCCAGTGTCTCGGCGAAGGGCGCGGTATTCGCCTCGATGCCCAGTTCGTCCGCCATCGCCCCCACCACCCGCGCCGCCGCGTCCGGCTCCAGCTTCGAGGGTTCCAGCGTGCGCTTCTTGCGCGGAATTGACCAGTCCGCCACCCGCGTCGTGACCAGCACCGCCGCGCCCGCGTTCGCCAGCCGATCCGCCGCCTGCTGGAAGTCGGCGCGCGCCGGGTCGGGGATGGCTTCGGCGTTGTCGATCACCACCAGCAGTCCCCCCTCGTTCTGCACGCGCTGGATCACGGCTTCGGGCGGCGTGGTCGCGTCCAGCGCGTAATGCTGGCGCAGCAGGCGGTACAGGTCTTCCGCCGACGCCGTGTCGCCGGTGCGCAGCCAGATCGCGCCCGTATGCTCGCCCACCCGCACCACCTCGGCGGCGAGTTCGGCTCTTGCCCAGCCCGCCCACGCCCACCACGAACAGCGGCGCGAGCTTCAAATCTGCCAGCGCTTTGGCAAGATCATCGTCGCGCCCCTGCATGGGGATGCTGTAGAGCGAATAGCGGTCGTCGTAGCTGCTGGTGACGCGCTTGCCGCGCTTGACCGTTGGCGCGCTCAGGTCGAGCGCCGTCTTGCCGTTGATCGCGCGGATCAGCGCCGCCATGCCCGCGTTGAAGTCTTTGGTCAGGTCGCTGTACTGGATGATCCCCAGCCGCAGCGGGATAATCCGCCAGCGGAACAGGCGTAAGCTGAGCCACGTACAGCTTCTTCTTGAGCGCCAAGATGCGATTCCACTCGGCTTCGCAGTAATCCGACTTGACCGATTCGGGCGACAGCACGAACAGCCCGAACTCGCAGGCGTTGGCAGCGTCCTGTATCTCGCGCGACCACACGTCGCCCGGAACAATCCCGCGCAGGTGATCGACCCACGCCTCAATTCCGGCGGCGTTCAGCGCGGCGGCGATCTCGTTCACTTTCGCGTCGTCGTGCGGTGGCATGGCTGATGAAAATCTGGCTCATGGATACGTCACCCCACGAATTCAGTCTGTGTTACTATAACACGCGCCATCAGAAATAATACACGCAGAAGGTCACTCATGCGCCGACGCATCCCTCATTATTCATTACTCGTCACTTTCTTGCTCCTCGCCCTGTGCTCGACCGTTTCCGCGCAGGACGCGGTTGGACCGGACAGCTATCCCCCCGGCGTCAACCCGCTGACCGGGCTTCCGGTCGATAATCCCGCCAACCTCAACCGCCGCCCGCTGATCGTCAAGATCGACAACTACCCGCCCGAAGTCCGCCCCCAGTCCGGCGTGATGCAGGCGGACATCGTCTGGGAGCATCTGCTCACCGGCGGCGCGACCCGCTTCGCCGCGATTTATCTTGGCAATGACCCGGATCACGTCGGACCGGTTCGCAGTTCCCGCTTGGTCGATTTCGAGCTGGTGCGCATCTACCGCGCGCTGTTCGCCTATTCGGGCATGGCGCAGGGCGAAATCGACGTGCTGCGCACCGACCCGCTGGTGATCTCGCGGGCGGTGACTGGCGGCTGCCCAGCGTTGTGCCGCTTCCCCCAGCCGAACCTCGCCTACGAGCATACGCTCTACGGCAGCAGCGACGCCCTGCGCCAGCTTGCCGATCAGTTGGGACGCGACACCACGCCCGAACCGGTTTACGGCATGGCGTTTGACCCCGCTGCGCCTGCCAGCGGCATCCCGCTCAGCCAGATTCGCATCGACTACCGCCAGACAGTGGTTCAGTGGGCGTATGACCCCGGCAGCGGGCGCTGGCTGCGCTCGCAGGACGGTCAGCCGCACATGGACGCGGTCGCGCAGCAGCAGATCAGCGCCGCCAACCTGCTGGTGCTGGAAGCCGACCACATCGAGCAGCCGACGGTGTCGCCCGGCTACTGGGGACCCGGCGATTTCGCCTTCACCGTGCCCATGATCGGGCAGGGGCGGGTGTTCCTGTTCCGCGACGGCACCTACACCGAGGGCGTCTGGAAGCGTGCCACCCGCAGCGATCCGCTGACCTACTACGACCTCAACGGCAGCGTCTTGCAGTTCAAGCCCGGCAACACGTGGGTCAATCTGGTGCCGCGCTGGACGAATGGTTTTGAACTCACCTTCGTGCTGGATCACCCGATCACCGGAACCATCAACGCGCCGCGCGGCGCCAATCTGCGCACCGGCCCCGCCGAGGGCTACACCTCGATTGGCGCAGCGCCCAACGGCATCGCCGTGACCGCCGTCGGGCGCAACAGCGATGGCAGTTGGGTGCAGTTGCTCCAGCCAGACGGATCGACCCTGTGGGCGTCGATCACGGTGCTGAACCTCGACGGCGACGTGATGACTCTGCCGTGGTCGCGCTCCAGCTACGAGCGCTAGCGAATTTTCGCAAATCACCATACGATTGGCGTAGGGGCGACCCGACAGCGTCCGACTTAACTGAGGCAACCCGCTTATGGCACAGGCATCCTCATCTACCGCCGCATCCTCCGGCGGCGCGGTGCTGCTGGCGACCATCCTCGCCTCCAGCATGGCGTTCATCGACAGTTCCGCCCTGAACGTCGCCGCGCCCGCGCTGCAAGCCGATCTCAGTCTGAACGGTTCGCAGTTGTTGTGGGTGATCAACGCCTATTTGCTCTTTCTCTCCGCGCTGATTCTGGTCGGCGGCTCGCTGGGGGATCGCTACGGGCGTAAGCGCGTGTTCATCATCGGCATCGCCATTTTCTCCTGCGCGTCGGTCGCCAGCGGATTAGCGCAGGACGCCAATTTTCTGATCCTCGCCCGCTCGGTTCAGGGCGTCGGCGGCGCGCTGATGGTGCCCGGCAGCCTCTCGATCATCACCGCCTATTTTCCGGCGGATCGGCGCGGCGTGGCGATTGGCACGTGGTCAACTTTCAGCACCCTGACCACCATCGGCGGCCCCATTCTCGGCGGCTGGCTGGCGGGTCACGGATTGTGGCGCGTGGTCTTCTTCATCAACCTGCCGCTGGCAGCGATCGCGCTCTACACC
Organism: uncultured Chloroflexia bacterium; assembly: GCA_963814185.1. Classification (GTDB taxonomy): domain Bacteria; phylum Chloroflexota; class Anaerolineae; order Aggregatilineales; family Phototrophicaceae; genus Flexifilum. The sequence continues at coordinate 1,041,462 of CAWFCF010000012.1, forward strand.
CTGATCACCCGTGTGCCCGAAAGCCGCGACCAGAACGCGCCGCCCCGCTTGGATTACGTGGGCGCGCTGCTGGCGACGGTCGGTCTTGCCGGGCTGACCTACGGCTTCCTGCAAGCGCCGGATTTCGGCTTGAGCGACGGGCGCGTAATCGGCGCGCTGGTGGGCGGCGTGATCGCGCTGGTGCTGTTCGTGGTGGACGAAGCCCGCAGCGATCACCCGATGATGCCGCTGACCCTGTTCCGCTCGCGCACCTTCAGCGGCACTAACCTGCTGACCCTGTTCCTGTACGCGGCGCTGGGCGTGGTGCCCTTTTTCCTCGTCCTCAACCTGATTCAGGTGCAGGGCTATCCCTCCGAGATCGCCGGGTTCATCTTCCTGCCCTTCACCATCCTGCTGGCGCTGCTCTCGCGCTGGTCGGGCGGTCTGATCGACCGGGTGGGTGCGCGCCTGCCGCTGATCGTGGGACCCTCGATTGACGCGGTCGGCTTTCTGCTGCTGGCGCTGCCCGGCTTGACCGGGGGACCCGATCAATTCTGGACGACCTACTTCCCCGGCATCGTCGCGCTCGGCATCGGCATGGGCATCACCGTCGCCCCGCTGACCACTGCCGTGATGGGTGCCGCGCCGCAGGGGAGCAGCGGCACCGCTTCCGGCATCAACAACGCGGTCGCGCGGACGGCGGCGGTGCTGGCGGTGGCGATTGTCGGCTCGATTGCCATCGGCATCTTCTCTGCCAATCTGGACGCCCGCGCCGACGCGCTTAGCATCTCCGATCAGGCGAAAACCGAGCTTCGCAGTCAGGGCGCGCAGTTGGGCGCGGCGCAGCCGCCCGCCGATCTCTCCGGCGATCAAGCCGCTGCCGCCAGCGACGCCATCAAGCGCTCGTTTGTCGATACCTTTCGCGTGATCGCCGGGATCGGGGTGGGGCTGGCGGTGCTGAGCGCCATCATGTCCGCGCTGCTGATCGAGAACCGCCCGCAGCCGATTTCAACCGGGTAATCGCACATGGAAATTCATCAATACGCGCCCGACGATCTGCCGCCCGCGCTTCGCTGGCAGATTTTGTCCTTCATGCGCGTCTGGGAAACCGAAGGCTTCGTCGGGCGCTGGCGCGGGCGGCGCTGGATCAGCCGACCGGAGTTTCACCCGGTGCATTTCGTGCTGACCGACGACGATTTCGTAGTCGCCCACGCCGAAGTCCTGTGGATGGACTGGCAGCACAACGGCGTCGTCTATAAGCCCTACGGCATCTCCGCCGTGTTCGTCTACCCGGATTATCGCGGTCAGGGAAACGGGCTGCGCATCATCCAGAGCGCGACCGAGTATATTGACCAGCAGCCGGACGCCGACGTAGGGATGTTCTGGTGTGCGCCCGATCTGCGTGGCTTCTATCTGCGCTGCGGCTGGACCTATATGGAGACCGCCGTCACCTTCTTGGGGGATACGCCGGAGTCGTCGCAGCGCCACGACGAGGAAATCCTGTTCATGCGCTTCCTGTCGCCCAAAGGCATCCAGCACCGCGCCGATTTCGAAACCGCGCCCCTCTTTTTCGGCTGGACGACGTGGTAAGCCTCAAAGCAGCTCTATCTCAAAGATGGCTTTTGTAGGGGCAGACCTGTGTAGGCACGTCCGAAAATGAATTGCCGCTGGCGGTTTAAACCGTCAGCTATGCAATACCTAGCGACCCACTGAAGGGGTCGCCTTTCGATCTGGTTTTGAGTTCGCCCCTTCAGTGGGCGACGTTTTTCTCTAGCCGAGGATTTAAATCCTCGGCGGCGAATTACCGGACAAGCCTCCGTGTGTCTGCCCCATTTGGGCGCACACGTGGGTGCGCCCCTACTCGGTACTCATCACTGTTCTTCACACGTCCAGCAGCAGTGCCACATTCAGCGTCCACGCTCGATGCAGCGCGTAAAAGAACGCCTTCAGTTCCGCCGCCGTCGGATCGTCGTCCGGCTGAATCGTCATCTGGAACGGGTAATCGCGCGCGATGTCCTCCGCGCTGAGGTTCCGGTTCATGATCTGCACGATCTGCGCCGCCTCCACCTCGCGCGGGATGGCGTTGAACAGCAGCAGCAGGATTCCGGCGTGCGCGGGCTGGATGTCCCCCAGCAGGAACAGCATCTCGAACACCTGATCCGCGCTCATGACGAACTCCGCCAGATCGCGCCCGGCGACCCGCCGCTCCTCGAAGTAGGTCGAATCGGCGCGCAGCGGCTTGACCAACTCGCCGCTGTAGCCGAGTTCCTGCACCCCCTGCCGCAGCAGCATCCACACCAGCGGCTGATCGATCCCCGGCAGTTGATCCAGCAGCCAGCGCTCCGCCGCCGCCGAGATCGGGTACTCGATCAAGCCGACGCACCCGAACGGCTCGGCTCGCAGGTTCGCCGGGCAGCCCTCGCAGTAGTGCGCCAGCGGGTCGAGTTCGGCGGCAAGGTCGAGCATCTCCTGCACCACGATCACGCGGGTTTCTTCCTCGCCGTCCGGGTTGGTGCGCGTGAACTCGAACCCCATCTGGCTGGGCGGTCGGTCGTCCCCGTTCTCGCGGAACAGTCGGATCACTGCCTGCGCCCGCTCCCACGCCTTCAGCCGCTCCACAATCCCCGCGCTGGTTAGCGTTTGCTTGGGGATGCAGGCATAATCGATCACGTAGTCAATCGCCATCGCGTCCGTCCATTGGTCATTCCGGCGCGATTATAGAGCAAAATCGGGTGAGGCAAATCAGCAGATGTTGGTAGGGGCGCACAGCCGTGCGACCCTACAGCCTCACAACGCGATCTGCTAGCCAGCAGCCGATGCCAGCGCATCGCAGGCGGGGCACGATCCGCCGGGGCGCAAAATGGCGTAGCCCGCCATCGGGTCGCTGCTGGTAAACTGGGTGAAATTGACGTTCCAGACGATCACCATCTCCACCCGCCCGGTGGATCGGGCGACGCGGATGGCTTCCGCCAGCCATTCCGCCTGTTCGTTGGCGGTGGTGTGCTGTGCCCACGCGAAAGTCCCCGGCAGCCCGCCATAGCCGTCCGGCGAAAGATAGCCTAACTCGGTGAAACAGAGCGGCTTGCCGTTGAAATCCGGCGGCACGCGGCTGATCACGCCCAGCAGGTAGTTGGTCGGGTAGTCGCCGCGCGGGTCGCCGCTGGTTTGCAGGGGCGAGACGATGCCATCGTTGTGATGCAGCCCCACACAGTCCATGTAATTCTGAGCGCCCGCCAGCGCCATCTGCTGGAAGAACATATCGTCGTTGCACCCGCCTGATCCGCAGCCCTCGACGCCGAAAAATCCGGTCGGGGCGGGCGCGGCGCTGATCACGAGGGTGTCGGGCGCGCGCGCCTTGATCTCGGTGTAGGCGGCGGCGAGCATCTGGGTATAAGCCGCCCCGCTGATCATGCCGGTGGGCCATTCGCGGTCGATGTTCGGCTCGTTCCAGACCTCAATCGCGTCCGCGCCCAGCGCGGCTGCGGCGGCGACGAAATCGGCATAGCTGTGAATGTAGCTCTGGAAGTCCCCCATCTGCGCGCGATCTCCGACCACGCTGAGCAGGATGTGGAAGCCGTTTTGATGCGCGCTGGCGATCTGCGCCGAAACTTCGCCCGCGCCCTGCCCGACGTAGAATCGGTGCTGCACTTTGACCCACGTCATATCGGAGCGGTGCGCCAGCGAGAAAGCGTCCGCCGTTGTGTCCATCACGTGACCGCCGAGCGCGAACGATCCGACCGTGACCAGCGGCGGCGGAGTCGGCTGCTCGTAGGTCACGACCACGCGGCTGGTGTCGATCCAGATCACCAGATAGAGGGAATAAATCCAGCCCTCCTGACCATTCATCAGCCGGACTTGATACCATCCGTTATCCCACGAGCGCCCGACCAGAAACAGCGGCGTCCCGGTGGAAAGCGCCATCAGCGGGTCGTAGGCGAAGCCGGGTCCGCCGCGCAGATCGACCAACTGCTGGCTGGTGACGCTTACGGTCGCGTCGCCGCGCGCAGGGGACACACCGGGCGAGTCGGGAGACGGCGTCCAGCTTGAGGTCGGGAGAGCGGTCGGAACCGTGGTCGGAAGCGAAGTCGGCGGCTCGGTCGGAACTGCGGTGCTGGTCGGCAGCGACGTACTGGTCGCAGTGGGCGCCAGCGTATTCGCGGGCATCGGCGTCGGCGGCTGAATGGTCGCGTTCGGGACGGCAGTATCCGAGGCGGTGGGCAGCATCGCCATCGTGGGCAGCGGCGAAACGTCCTGCGGCGCGCTGCACGCGGCAGTGATCAACAGAAATAAAATCAGCAGCGAAGTGGCTCTAACCACGAGGGAATCCCGACGAGATTACGACGCCCTCATTCTAGCGCAATTCGCAAATGGAAAGCGTTAATACGTGGGTTGACGGGCTGGGAATTAAGGCTATAGCAGCTCATGGCTTCAAAGAATCTCAAAATCTTCGTCAGCGGAGCTATTCAATTGCTGCTTTGACCAGACGCCCGCGTTCTTCAGGGGGCAGATTCATCAGTTCAGAGGCGGAGTACGGCTTCGCTTCAAGATGCTCCACAAAAGCCAGCACCCTGCGCTGCTGCTCGGTGCTCAGTTGGGTGATTTTCTCAACGAGTTCATGCTCAAGCGTAGACATGATCCTCATCTCCTCATCAAGGAATGACGCGGTTTTGCAGCATGTCGTTGACCGACTTGACCAGACGGCGCAGCTCGGCTTCGAGGTCGTCGGTGATGCCGTCCTGAATCGCGGCTTCGCGGAACAGATCGCGGGCTTCGCGCAGCTCGTCCTGCCCCTTACGCATCCGGGTGATCCCGGCGCGCATCTGGGTGCGGGCGTCCCGGCTGATCGGGCTGGTGTAGTGCCCCGGAAAATCCCAACCGTGCAGCGAGGCGACATTATGCAGCCCCTCGATGAAGTCCTGCGCGGTGGTGATCTGGCGGGAAGCGCCGCGCTGAAGCAGTTCTTGCAGCGCCGGGCTGAGGCTCGGCTCGACGCCGAAATCCAGCGAGTTCACGTCCTGATAGCGGGCTTCGACATCGCTCACGGAGCCGGGCTGCGGGCGCAGAGTGGTCTTTTGCGGCGAAAGCCCAGTGAAAATCGAGTAGAGGATGCCGACGCACAGATTATGCACGTCGTTGCAGAACAGATGCGCGCCCTCGGTCTGGCTGCCGTCCACCGAGCGGGAACTGTTAAAGTCGATCAGCCGCAGGTGGATGCCGTCCCAGTAGACGTGTTCCAGCTTGTGATCGAGGTAGGCGATCCCGTTCTGGTGCGCCAGCTTGAGGGTTTCCGCGAACTGGAGCGCCAGCGCCAAGCCTTCTTCGGTGGGCAGGCGCAGGCGCAGACCGGCTTTATCCGGGCGCATTTGATAGAACAGGTTCTCGCTGCGCGGCAAATCCTCCAGCGAAAGATACGGGCGCCAGCCGCGTCCGCAGAATTCTTCCATGGTCTGCCCGAAGCCGATCACGTCCCGCCCGAAGGAGTGAATGTCCCCGCTGATCGGCGCTTCGTTCTGCGCCGAGACGTAGCCGCAGTCCAGCAGATTGACCGTATGCGGGCTGTCCGCCAGCTTCATCAACAGGTCGGCTTCGTTGGAAAAGGCGCGGTACTCCCAACTCGGCTCGCCGTTGGGCGAAAGATGCTCCGGGCGCATGACCTTGAACGCAACCATCTGCCCGCTGCGGCGATCATGCGCTTCTAACACACGGGCGTAATGCCCCAGCGCAAACGTGTCGATGAAATTATCGACTCGGTAAATGTCTACCAACTTCTTCATAGATGCTCGATTATATATCCCAAGTCAAATTTGGGATATGGCTAAACTCTACCATTTCTGTCGGGCAGCGAATAGTGCGCTTTTGGGCTGGAATCGGTTCAATAACCGTAAGCGTTGACAAAGTTTGATTGGTGTATACTGATGATTGGACGATAGCACCCGGACAAAAAACAGCATATTGCTTGGTTAGACGGCTCTAGTAGAATTAGGACACGACAGTTTCGGAGGAACACCGAATGGGTGGTTCGGATCACGGGTTTCGTCTTCGCAGCAGCGCACGCACCAGCATCGGTCAGGTACGCGAGAACAACGAAGACAATGTGCGCTTGTGGACAGACGATGAATACGTGGTCGCGGTGGTCGCCGATGGCATGGGCGGCGCGGTCGCAGGCGAGGAAGCCAGCCGAATCGCGGTCGAGACGATCCAGCAGGGACAGTTTCTCCAAACCCCCGACGAGTCGCCGCTTGACCTCGACGACGACCAAGCCGTGAACTGGCTGTGCGACACCATTCGCTCCGCCAACACCAACATCGTCGACCGGGCGCTCAGCAACCCCGAACTGCGCGGCATGGGCACCACCATGACGCTGGCATACGTCCGCAGCACCAGCGCGATCATTGCTCACGTGGGTGACAGCCGCGCCTATTTGATCGACGGTCACACGCGGCGCATCACCCAGATCACCGCCGACCACAGCTTCGTCGAGGCGCTGGTCGCCGCCGGGCACCTGACTCACGAGCAGGCGGAAGAACACCCAATGCGTAACGTCCTCTATCGCGCGCTCGGTCAGAACGAAGAAGTGGACGTAGACGTTTACGAGGTGCATTTACGGCTCGGCGACCGTTTGGTGCTGTGTTCCGACGGACTCACCCGCCACGTCAAGCCCCACGAAATTGCGAGCATCGTCATGGACGAGGACGAGCCGGAGCTTGCCTGCCAGTCGATGATCGACCTCGCCAACGCGCGGGGCGGCGAAGATAACGTCAGCGTGATCCTGATCGCGCTGGACGGCGAAGAAACCGACGAAGATACCCACGAACTGAAAACTATCCTCTTGATGGACGACGACAACCTGATCGTGAAAGATGGGCGCGACACCCTCGAAATCACGCCCCCTGTCGACGGCAACGGCGATCTGCACACAAACGGAAACGACCTGATCACTTACTCCACCGCACCGGACAGCGAAGGGCGCGACAACCTCGCGCCGGATCAGTAAATCCCCCTAAAATCGGCAGTCCACGCCTATTTGCTATATAATGACAATCGTTAAAACTCTCAAACCTCATCGTCAGTAAGGATCAGGTTATGTCCGACCGCCCAAACGACCAACAGCCCGACGAGCCGGAGGCTCCGCGCGCATCGACCAGCGGGTGGCGTACTCCTGAACAGGCGGCAGCGCCGGGCGAGCGTCATGCGTGGCGCGCGCCGGAAGAAGCGCAGCAGCCCGCCGAAAGCTGGCGCGTGCCTACCCTCCCGCGCGATCTCGCCGAGCGAACCGGGGGCTGGCATCTGCCCCACCCCAACGACACCCGCTACACCTCGACCGACGAGAGCGTGATCACGCCGGAGCAGCCGGAAGCCCAATCCGCTGAGCCGCAGCCAGCAGCACCCGCCGATCAGCAGCCGGAAGCTCAGCCTGCGGAGCAGCCGCAGCCCGAAGCACCCGCCGACCAGCAAGCGGCGACTCCCGCGACCGAAGCCGACACCGAAAGTCAGGGCGTGATCCCCTTCGAGGATTCCGGCAGCACCGAATCGCAGCCGCAGACGCTGGAACCGCTGGAGGAAGAAAACGACGACAATTTCAGCATGAGCGAGCTGGTGGCGCTGGCGAGTCTGGTGGACAACGTGCCCAGCGTCGAAGTCCAGCCCGCGCACGCGACTTCGATCCTCTCGACCGGCGAAGTGCCGCAGGTCGCGGGCACGGCGGAGGAAGAACAGCCGCTCGACCCGGCGGAATACGCGCGGCGCGAGCTGGCGCGGCTGCAAGCGCCCGCTCAAGAGGAAGCTGCGCCCGAAGAAGAAGCGTCCAGCGTGGTTTCGCCAGAGGAATACGCGCGCCAGCAGTTGGCGCAGCTTGGCGTTCAGCCCGCCGTGCCCGCGCCCACGCCCTCGACCGCGCTGGCGGATAAGTTCCGGCAGGCGGAGAGCAGCATTCGCGCGCTGCGCCAGCAGTACCAGCAGGGGCAGATCACCCGCGAGCAGTTTCAGGCAGACCTGCGCCGCCTGATGGTGCTGGACGACAACAACGTCTGGTGGATGATGGGCGTCGAGTTCGGATCGCTGGTATCGGCACAACAACGGCGTGTGGATTCCGGCGACGCCGCCCGCGCTTGGCGGTCAGGCGGCGGAAGTGAATCCGAACGATCTGGGCAACGAGGGCGACCGCACGGTTCCGACCAGCCCGATCACCGCCGAATGGATTCCGCGACAGGTTCCGGTGCGCGACCCCGATTACACCATCCCCGGCGCGGGCGCAATGTTCCTCGAAAATACAGCGGATACGCTCGAAATGGCGCCCGCCGATTCCGAAGCGACGGTTCCAACGGCGACCATCCCCAGCCCGTCGGTGCAGCAGAATCTGTACGAATCGGTCGCTGCGCCCATGCAAGCCGATCAAGCGCCGAGCTACGACGTGGAAACCGCGTCCCCGGCTTATGCCGATGCGGTCGCGCGGCAGCGCAGCAGCACCGTCCGCACCCTCGCCATCATCGCGGCGATCATCGCGGCGCTGGTGTTTCTGCTGGGCGCGGTCGCCGCTATCGGCATCGTGATCTACTACAACAGCCTCGCCTCGCCCTACCGCGACGCCATCGCGGGGTTGGCGAACTATCAGCCGCAGTTCCGCACCGCGCGCATCCTCGCCGCCGACGGCAGCCTGATCGCGGAACTCAACAGCCCGGAGGGCGGCGCGCGCACCGAGGTCAGCCTGAACCAGATCGCGCCGGAACTGGTTCACGCGGTGGTTTCGGTGGAAAACGAGCGCTATTTCGAAGACCCCGGCTGGGATCCAGTGGCGATTATCCGCGCCTTTCTCCAGAATCTCGGCTCCGGCGAAGTGCAGTCCGGCGCCAGCACCATCACCCAGCAGATCGCGCGCTACTTGATCCTGCAAGACAATACCGTGTCGCCAGAGCGCAAGCTGCAAGAGATCGTGATCGCTGCCGAAATCGCGCGGCGCTACGACAAAAACTTCATTTTGCAGTTGTATCTGAACGAAATCTATTTCGGCAATCAATCTTACGGCATCGAAGCGGCGTCCCAGTTCTACTTCGGGCACAGCGCCGCCGACCTCAACCTGACCGAATTGGCGATGCTGGCAGGCTTGATTCAGGCGCCCGCCACCTACGACCCGGTGATCAACCGGCAGGCGGCGTTTGACCGCATGGACGTGGTGCTGAACCGGATGGCGGCGGTTGACTGCTTGCAGTTCACGTTTGCGCCTTACGACAAGCAGCCTTTCTGCGTCACGCAGTCGGACATCGATTCGTCGCGCACGGTGCTGCAAAAAGCGCAGGTCGAAACCCGCAACTACCAGCCGCGCACCTACACGGTCAAGTACCCGCACTTCGTCAACTTCGTGCAGCAGCAGATCGAACTGAACTTCGGCACCAGCGCCATGTACCGCAGCGGCTTCCAGATCACCACCACGCTGATCCCGCGCGTGCAGGACGTGGCGCAGAGCGCGCTGGAGCAGCAGGTTCATGCGCTTGCGAACAACGGCGTCAATACCGGCGCAGTCATGGTCACTGACCCGCGTGACGGCGCGATCCGCGCGATGGTGGGCAGCCCGGACTTCAACGACGATTCCATCGACGGTCAAGTCAACAACGCCTTCACGTGGCAGCAGCCCGGCTCGTCGATCAAGATCGTCGAGTACACCGGGGCGCTGGAAGGCGTCAACCAGAACGGCGCCAGCGTCTACATGACCCCGTCCACCATCCTGTGGGACGTGCCGACCACCTTCCAGAACCCGAATTACTCGCCGGTCGATTACGACGGAAGCTTTCACGGCCCGATTGCGCTGCGCTACGCCTTCGCCAACAGCTACAACGTCCCAGCGGTTAAAGTGCTGAATTTCATCGGCGTCGACAAATTCCTCGACGTGGCGCAGCGCTTGGGCTTGCGCTTCCTGCCAGACGCGACCTTCGGCTTGCCGACCGCGTTGGGCGCCAACGAAGTCCGGCTCTACGACATGATGGAGGCTTACGGAACCATCGCCAACAACGGGACGCGGGTTCCGCTCTACGGCATCACCGACATCAAGGACTCCGCCGGGAACGAGCAGCCGTTGCCCACCCGCCCGCAGCCCGCGCTGGCGGTGCAGCCGCAGATCGCTTTCCTGATCCAGAACATCCTCAGCGACAACGAAGCCCGCACGCCCGCCTTCGGCGCGAACTCACCGCTCAACGTGGCAGGCTACGGCGGATTGGTCGCCGCCAAGACCGGAACCAGCAACGACAACCGCGACCTGTGGACGATGGGCTTCAGCAGCAACGCGGTAGTCGGCGTGTGGATCGGGCGGGTGGATAACAACCCGACCAACAACACCAGCGGCTTAGCCGCCGCGCCGATCTGGAACGCGGTCATCACCGCCGCGCTGCAAGGCACCAATCCGCAGCCGTTCGCGCCGCCGCCGGGGATCGTGCAGCAGCAGGTCTGCTCCGACACCGGCACGGCATACGATCCGAGTATCCCCTGCGCCGTCGTCCGCACCGAATATTTCGTGCAAAGCCAGCCGCCGCCGCCCGCGAGTCAGGGCTTCGTGCAGAGCGTCCCGGTGGATACGTGGACGGGGCTGCGCGCCAACCAGTTCTGCCCGGACAGTGTAGTGACCAAGACCTTCGTCAACATCAACGATCCGTCGGCGGTGGCGTGGCTGCAAACCCCGCAAGGCGCAGCGTATGCGTCGTCGATTGGCTTGCCCAATCCGCCCGAACCCGCGCCGACCGCCGAGTGTTCGACCAGCACGGTGCTGCCGCAGGTGCATTTCACCGCGCCCACCAACGGTCAAACCGTGACCGGGGCGGTGCAGTTCACGGGCATCGTCAGCGGACCCAACTTCGACCGCTACCAACTCGAACTCGCGCCCGCCACCTCGCCCGACGCCTTTCAGGTAGTCGCGGGACCCTTCAATACCCAGCAGAACGGCAATCTGGCGACGTGGGATTCGACCGGCGTGCCTAACGGCGCGTATCTGCTGCGGCTCTCCGCCTTCGCCAGCGACGGCGGCTATCGCTATGACACCCTCAACATCGGCGTGAACAACGTCATCCCGACTCAGCCGCCGCCCACACTGCCGCCGATTGTGGTGCCGACCACCAACCCGATCGGCACGCCGATCCCGTTCTCGGTGCCGACGCCGACCATCTTCCTCGGTGGATGATTCGACCAATGGAGTGTTGTAGGGACAGGTTTGAAACCTGCCCCTACCAGGCTTTACGGATAGCAGCGTAGGGGCATGGCGCCGCCATGCCCCTACAAAAACCTCTCTCCAATCTGCGATCAGCAGCGCAGGCTCGAAACCTACCTTTGTCACTGGAAACTAAGTGAAAATACGCATGTAATGTTTTGAGCGTTGGCTTATACTAATGGACAACAATCATGGGCTTTGAGGGAACCTGATGGGGATGCTAGACGACATTCTAAGCCGTCGTAAGGATGAGGAACGGATCAAGAAAGAAGGGCGTCTGCCGCCGGGTCAATCGCTGACACAGAAATTCCCGGTGCTGCATTACGGACCGACGCCCGGCTTCAACGAAGCCGCGTGGGATTTGCGCGTGTTCGGCGAAGTGCAGAACGAAAAGCGCTGGAACTGGAAAGACTTTCAGCAGCTTCCGACCGTCAAGATCACGACCGATATTCACTGCGTCACCCGCTGGAGCAAGTTCGATACCGAGTGGGAAGGCGTGCGCTTCCGCGACTTCATCAATCTGTTCGGCGTGACCGATAACGCGCATTACGTGATCGCCCACTGCGAGTATGGCTACACTACCAACACGCCGCTCGACATCATGATGGACGACGACGTGCTGCTGGCGTACAAGTACGACGGGCAGTTTCTCGAAACCGAACACGGCTTCCCGCTGCGGACGCTGGTGCCCAAGCGCTACTTCTGGAAAAGCGCCAAGTGGCTGCGCGCGCTCGAATTCAGCCCGGTGGACAAGCCCGGCTTCTGGGAGAACGCGGGCTATCACAACGAGGGCGATCCTTTCAAAGAGGAACGCTATTCGCGGCGCGGGTTCTTTTAATCGCTAGCTGCACAATCTGATAGGCATCGTAGGGGCAGGTTTCAGACCTGCCCCATACGCACCAACTTAACGAGATTGTCGCCTGTTCAAGAACGATTCAGCGGGCGTCGCCAGAGGCTCAAAGCCTCTGGCTAGGACTTCAAGCCGACTCAAGTCGGCTGAAAAACTTGTGACACTGGGTTTGAGTCCGCTTCAGCGGGCTTGATTTCGCAGCCGGATGCTTTGAGCATCCGGCGGGACAAACGAAAACGCCGCTCAAATGGCTTATCTTGGTGTCTATGGGGCAGGTCTCAGACCTGCCCCTACATTTTTGTGGCACGTGCGGCGCGCGCTACAATCCGGCGCATGATACGCAAATGGGTTCTCGCGTTGATCTGCCTGCTGATGGCGGCGACGGCTCAAGCCGCGCCCGGCTTTCCGCCCGGATCGCTGCTAAAAGGCCCGCTGGTCGCCGCCGACACTGCCACGCAGGATCGGATCATCCTGTACGACCTCGGCACCGGGACGCAGCGCGAACTCAGCTTCGGCACCGGATGGCAGCGGGTGTGGGGCTTCTCGCCGGACGGCTGCCGCATCCTGTTCACCAGCAGCAACGGCAGCCAGCCCGCCAGCCTGTTCACCGCCAAGCTGGACGGCAGCGATGTGACAGAACTTGTCACCGCCGCTGATGACGCGGGCGTGTGGGAGCCGCAGTGGGGCAGTCCGCGCATCGCCTACACCCAGATCGACGCCGACGGCAAGCACCGCATCGCGTGGATCGACCCGGACACCCGCGAAACCGGCACCTACAGCGTGAGCGGGAACGAGCATACCGCGCGCTGGTCGCCGGATGGTCAATGGCTGGTCTACGCCTCCTATGAGGATCGGGTCGCCGGGGCGGACATGTTCTCGACCGCCGAGCCGACTCGTCCGGGCGCGGTCAGCACCACGCTGAGCGAAGCCGACTTGTGGATGGTCAGCGCCGACGGATCGACCAAGTATCAGTTGACCAATTTCCCGGTGGGCAGCGTGACCATGCCGCGCTGGTCGCCGGACGGCGATCTGATCGGCTTCGTCTATTCGCCCGCCGCCAACAACGATCAGTTCTGGATGATCGGCGCACAGCGCGGCGCGATCCCCACCCAGTTGAGCTTTCAGTGGGTGCTGGCGCTGGATTTGACGTGGCTGCCGGACAGCACCGCTATGATCGCCTCGGCGCGCGATTTGCAGGGCATCAGCGAAAACCGTCTCTGGCACCTCCCGCTGACCGGAAACGTCGATCAGTACGCGGTGCAGTACCTCAGCGACCCGACGCTCAGCTACGCCGACTATCCTCGCTTCAGCCCGGATGGTCGCTGGTTGGCGCTGCGCAGCGAGTACGCGCTGGCGCTGGTCAAGACCGCCGATCAAAGCTGGACGTGGCTGGACAACACCCATCTGGGCAATACGCCGCCCGTGTGGAGTCCGGCGGGGTTCGCAGGCGAGGCGTCCTGCTCATGAGCGACGGACGCAGCCGCAAGGACATCCATCCCGGCTTGGCGGTGGCGGTGGTGCTGAAGCGGGATCAGCCGACCGGGAAGCTGACGCAGGGCATCGTCAAGGACATCCTGACCAAATCGGCATTCCACCCGCACGGGATCAAAGTGCGCCTGACCGATGGACAAGTCGGGCGCGTGCAGCAGATCGAGGAGGATTAATCATGAGCGCAGGCGCGCAGTTGTTACGCACTTATCCGACGCGCGGCACTTGGCTGCGGATCGTGTTCAAAGCGCCGCTTTATCTTTGGCGGATGGGCTTGGGCTTCTTGATCGGGCGCTACATCATGGTCATCACCACCACCGGGCGCAAGAGCGGCGAGCCGCGTCACACCATGGCGGAGTGGCATCCGCTGAGCAGCGGGCGCAAGTTCGTCCCGGTCAACTACGGCGAGCGGGCGCAGTGGTATCGCAACGTCGCCGCCGACCCGCACGTGACTATTCAGACTTCCGAGGGCACCGAACACGTGATCGCCCGGCGCGTCACCGACGACGCCGAACTGATCGAGGTCTATCATGCGATCAAGCGGCTGAACCCGATGATGGTGGGCTGGTATCTGGACGCTAACGGGGTTCAGGACAGCGAAGCGGACGTGATCGCCAAGAAAGACCGGATTTATATGCTCAGCTTCGACCCGACCGACGAACCCACGCCGCCCCCCCTGCAAGCCGATCTGCTGTGGGTGTGGGCGGTGCTGGGCGTGCTGCTGACTTTCCGGCGGCGCGGGCGGCGTTAGCGGCTCACAGGTGGACGCGCAGCTCGTTGCTGGCGGCAAAGCCGAGCGACTCGTAAATCGGGCGACCTTCGTCGCTGGCGTGCAGCGCGACTACGTGAATGTCCTCGGCGCGGCAGTAGGCGAGGATTTCTTCGACCAAATGCCGCGCGATCCCCTGTTTGCGGTAGTCGCGCTCGGTGAACACGTTCAGGATGTAGCCGCGCAGCGGGCGCGGATCGTAGGGATGCGGGATCCACTCGTTGAGCCACAGCCCCACCCCGGCGATCACCTGATCGTCCGCGACCGCGAACCAGCCGCGATACAAGCCGACCCGCAACTTCTCCGCGACCCAAACCCGAAAGCTGCGATCCATCGCGTCGAGCGCGGCGTCATCCTCGAAGCCCATGTCCTTGAACATCTGGAGGCGCTGATGCGCGATCAGCGGCACGTCCTCGACGTTCGCTTTGCGGATGTGATAGTCAACGCTCATAAAGCCAGTACCGAGTCCCGTTCTAGGCGAAATGCGGGGCGAATCATAAGCCGCTCCGATGTGAGATGGAAGGATGAAACCGATTGTACCCAAATCTCTGCGTACCATTCCATTTGCGGTGATCCATCCCGTCGTTATAATCTCGCAGAAGCCGGATTCAGGAAAAGATGGTTATGGCTGAAGAACTGCGTCCCTCTCCGCTGTACAAACCCGTGTCGCTGTTCGTGACCTGTATCGTGGACATGATCTATCCGCATACGGGCGTCTCGGTGGTGGAGATTTTGGAGCATCTGGGCGTCGAGGTGCGCTTCCCGCTCGGTCAAACCTGCTGCGGGCAGATGGCGTTCAACGCCGGGTTCCAGAACGACGCGCGCGAAGTCGCCAAGCAGTTCCTGACTGCCTTCGCCGACGCCGAAGTGATCGTGTCGCCGTCCGGGAGCTGCACCTCGATGGTGCGGCATTACTACCCCGACCTGTTCAAGGACGATCCCGAATGGCGCGATCGGGCGCAGTGGGCGGCGGACATCACGTGGGAGTTCACCGAGTATCTGGTCGATGGGCTGGGCATCACCGACATTGGCGCGAAGCTGCCGCCGACCAAAATCGCCTTCCACGACGCCTGTCACGGCTACCGCCTGCTGCATCTGGATCATCAGGCGCGCGATCTCGCCGAAGCGGTCGAGGGCGTGACCATCACCGACCTGCAAGGCGCGGATCAATGCTGCGGCTTTGGCGGGCTGTTCGCGGTCAAGATGCCGGAGATCAGCGGGGCGATTTTGAAAGACAAAGTGGAGAATATCGAGAGCGCCGACGCTGAGGTGATCGTCACCGGAGACGCAAGCTGCCTCACGCAGATAAACGGCGGTCTCAGCCGCGCCCAGAGCGGCAAGCGGGTGGTTCACATCGCGGATTTTCTGGCGGGCGGATTGAAAACGACACAGCGGTAGCGCAAGGGAAGTCGTCGGGAATCGGCTCACCGTGCGCCTTTGCGTCCTCGACCCACAGTTGAATTGCATCGCGCACATTTTCGAGCGCTTCTGCTTCGGTCGCGCCATCACTGCCACAGCCGAGGAGACTCGGCACTTCCGCAATCCAAACGCCATCCTCATCTTGATAGAGAATCACCTGCCGCATGAGGTCAAACCCTCGCTCCCCCTTACCTGATTATCCGATATTGTAACACGGGAACTGCTATCGTCTCCCTGCTTGCGTGAGAGAGCAGTTGGGGTGTGGGGCAAATTCCTGTGCTACACTGGGCACATGATCCGACGCCTGATCCCGCTCGTGCTGATCTGCCTGACGGCGGCGCTGGCTTCCGCGCAGGAATCCACGCCCGTGCCGACTTTTCCGCTTCAGCCGGGCACGGTCGAAGGCAACATCAACGACAGCGCGCCCAGCGTCCGCTACAGCTTCGACGCCAGCGCCGACGACAGCGTGTCGATTAGCATGGACACCACCTCCGGCGACCTCGATCCGTTCCTCTCGCTCTATGCGCCCGACGGCTCGCTGGTAGACCGCAACGACGACCGCGAGAGCGGCAACCGCAACGCGCTGATCGCCCTGACCCTCACTCAGCGCGGGACTTACACCATCGAGGCGACCCGCTTCCAGCAGGCGGACAGCCCGACCAGCGGCACTTTCCGGCTGACGCTGAGCATCGCCGGATCGGGCGGCGGCGGGGGCACGCCGGGCGATCCGCTGAGCGTGCCGCCCAGCTTCAGCGTGGATTTTACACAGATCGACTATCAGAGCGTGGTGGCGGGCAGCCTCAGCAGCGACCCGCCCCAGCGCTACTACGCCATCGGCGGCAAACAGGGCGATCTGGTGCGCGTGATCATGACCCGCACCAGCGGCGATCTCGCGCCCCACCTGCGCATCCTCGACGCCCAATCCGCCGAACTCAGCCGTGAGACCCAGACCCGCGCGGGCGAATCCATCGCCTACGTCACCCTGCCCCAGACCGGATGGTACTTGATCGAAGCCGGACGCGAAGCCGGAGACGCAGGCAGCGGCAGCTTCGACCTCTACGCGACCCGGCTGGCGGCGGCGGTGCTTCAGGTGGGGCAGCCGCAGACCGGGACTTTCACGCCGGAGACACCCCTGCTCTCCTACATCGTCAACGCCCGCATCGGCGACCTGATCACCGTGACCATGTTCACCACCGACATCAACAGCACGGTTCAGCCGCAGCTTGAGCTGCTCGACCTGAGCCTGAACACCATCGACAAGGCGACCGGCGAGCGCTTCGTCACCCTGCGCACGCCCATCCCCCGCAGCGGACCTTACATCGTGCAGGCCAGCAATCTGCAAGCCAGCACCTCCGGCGGCTTCAGCCTGCGCCTGACCAGCACGCCCGGCAAAGCCATCAACGCCCAGACCGTCAGCTACAACAATCAGTACAAGGGCAGCATCAGCGACGATCAGCCGATCAACTACTACCGCTTCTCCGGCAAAACCGGCGAGCTGGTCACCATTTCGATGAACGCCAATCCCGGCGCTGACCTGAATGCGTACCTGATTCTGATGGACAGCGACCTGAACGAACTCGCCTCCAACGACGACGTGAGCAACCGCCGCGACGCGCGGATCGCGCAGTTCCGGCTGCCCAAAGACGGGCAGTATCTAATCGCCGCCACCCGCGCCGGGCTTGCCGACGGCATCACCTCCGGCGGCTACGATCTGGCGATCACGGCGGGCGAGATTTCGCTCACGGCGGGCGCGTTTACCGCGACCCTGCGCTGGTCGGGCGCGGCAGACCTCAACCTGTTCGTGCGCGATCCGAGCGGGCGAACCGTCTCGTGGGCAAGCCCGCAGATTCCCGACGGCGGCGTGTTGCAGATCGACAGCAACACCCGCTGCGAGACGCCCAGCGACGAGCCGGTCGAACACAGCTATTGGACGACCTTGATCGGCGGGGATTACGAAGTGTGGGCATGGTATCAGGACGGCTGCGGGCAGAACGCCAGCGTCCCGTTTACGCTGGACGTGAGCGTGAGCGGCACGTCCATCCTGCACACCGACGACCGCCTGCGGCTGGAGCAGCGCTATCAGGTGGGGCTGCGGGTCACGGGCGACGGTCAGGGCTTCGTGGTCGATCCGGGCGCGATCACCACGCCGACCGCTCAGCAGCGCGCCAGCGAGGGCGGCGACCCGGTGATCCGCTACGGCGAGACGCTAACCGGAACCCTCAGCGACGACGTATACGCCCTGTTCTACCAGTTCAGCGGCTCGGCGGGCGATCAGGTCGAAATCCGCGCCGAGCGTACCTCCGGCAGCCTCGACCCGGTGCTGGTGCTGCACGACGCGGCGGATAATCCGCTGCCGAACGCCAGCAATGACGACGCCGATGACTTCCACGCAGGACGCGCGGCTGGTCTATACCCTGCCCGCCGACGGCACCTACCTCATCGCCGTGACCCGCTACGGGGTCGCCGACGGCACCACCAGCGGCGATTTCCGCCTGAGTTTGAATAAGGCGGGGTATTGATCTTCAAATTGCGGTTGTAGGGGCGGGTCTGGCCGCCAGGCATCAATTTAAGCGATTGAGTGGGTTGGTTCGCTCGTGCCGCCGAGGGTTTGAACCCTCGGCTCACAAATCCTAACCGTCCACTGAAGGGACGGTCGTTGCCCCTGCGTTTTGTGGCGACCCCTTCAGTGGGTCGCTAAGTGGTTTATAGCGAGGGGTTTAAACCCCTCGCGGTGCGGGCAAACCCTTCATGAGAGGCGAATTTCACAGCCTACGGGCGCTGTGACGCGCCGCAATCACGTACAGCCTCATAGCCTCGCGCAGATCGGTGCTGTCGCTGAACTGGTCAATCGAGCCGATCCACGTTTTAGCGGCGATGCGCTTCACCTCCGCGTCCTCGATCTGCGCGCGCAGCGCCTCTGCGAACAATTCGCCGTGAATCACCTGATAGGGACGGTTGTGAAAGGGCGAGACTTCGGTCGGCTGCGGCTCGGTGATTCCGAGCGCGTTGTGCATCCCGGCTACGACGGCGTAGGCTTCGGATAAGGGCGCTTCGCGGGTGCGCCACGTCTCCGCCGAGAGCGCCTGCTGAAAGATCGGCGTCAGGGTCGGCGCACAGGTCAATTTGGAGAATCCCGTCCCGTACCACTTCGGGTAGGGCGCGTACACCCGCTCGATCAGGAAGCAGAGCAGCATCAGGTCGCGGATCAGGCGAGCGGCAATCACGCGGGAGCCGAGTTCGTCGCCCACGTCTCCGGTGCGCCCCATGAACGGCTCCTCCTGCGAGATTCGCATCCACTGCGCCGCCATCAGGTAGAGCCACAAGTCACGTGGGAAGTAATGCAGGCGCTCGCGCAGCGCATCCAATTCACCCAAGCCGCTGAAGTAGACCGCTCCCTGAGTGAGCGTGCGAAGTTTGTGCTGCGGAAAGGTCAGCCAGTCAGCGGGCGCGATCGCGCCGCCATCCCACGTATAGTCCAGATAACCCCGCAGCATCTCGCCAACCGTCGCAATCGTGACCAAATGATCGACTTCGCCCGCTCTCACGCGCTTCGAGCGCGCGGCTGTTCTCGCCGGGGATGGGCACGAAGCTGGTCGGGTAGCCGTAGAAGTCGTGGGGCAGACCGCGCCGGAGCGCCAAATCGACCGCTTCACCGTAGCCCGGCAGATCGGCGGCGGCGAGGAACAGGCGCAGACGCGGTCCCCAACTGTGATCGCGGGACAGCGGCGTATCAAAGCCCAGCACCTCGGAGCCGAAGCCGATCAGCGCGGCGTCGTAAGCCAGCGCCGGGAATTCCCGGTCGAGGATGGGCTTGACCGCCTCCACGTAATAGAGGCGGGCAAGTTCCAGTCCGGGGATGAAATCGGGCATCATATCAATCCTAAAAACAGCGGCGTCCGGGTGTCCGCGTCGATTAGATGGGGGATAACTTCGGGCGGGAGCAGCTTGGTACGCGACAAATCCGCCAGCGAAACCCAGCGCGCCCCGGTCTGATCGGCGTCGAACTGCGGCTCGCCCATGCCGATCTCCCCGCAGGCGAAGCACAGGGTCACGCTCTGCTGCGCGCCGTAGATGAAATTGCGCTGCTGGGGCACGTACTCCCAGACGTAGAGCAGCGCGCCAACTTCGATCAGCAGCCCGGTTTCCTCGCGCACTTCGCGGTGCAGCGCATCGGCGAGGCTCTCGCCCGGTTCGACGGTTCCGCCGGGTAGGTTGTAGTGCAGCCCGGTCTCGTCGTCGAACTCGGCGAGCAGAATCGCGTCGCTGCGTCGGATGACCGCGCGAACTTTTGCGTAAATCATCAGCCTATGATCCTGATGCAAAGCGCTGAGTGTGGAGTATAATCGGCGGCTCAAACAAGTGTAATCCTAAAATTGAGGGAATAGGATGTCTGACGAGAGCAGCGTTCAGGAACTGCGCGCGCAGGTGGACGAGATCAACATGCAGATTCTCGACCTGCTGACGCGGCGCGCCAATATTGTGAGCGACATCGGCAAGGTACACACGCAGATGGGGATTTCGCACTACGATCCGGCACGCGAAGCCGAGATGCTCACGGCGCTGGAGCGGGCGAACCAAGGACCGTTCAGCAACGAGACCATCAAGGCGCTGTTCCGCGAGATTTTCCGCGCCTCGCTGGAGATGGAAGAACAGCAGGCGCGCGCCAAGATTTGGGTGCAGCGGCATTCGCCGGACGAGCGCACCGTGATTCGGATGCCGGACGGCTACGAGATCGGCAGCGGGAATTTCGCCGTGATCGCGGGGTCGTGCGCGGTGGAGAGCTTCGAGCAGATCGATCAGGTGGGGGCGGCGCTGGCGGCGCGCGGCGTCCGCGTGATGCGCGGGATGGCGTACAAGCCGCGTACTTCGCCCTACGAGTTTCAGGGCTTGGGCGAGCCGGGCTTGCAGATCGCGCGGCAGGTGGCGGACAAGTACAACATGTACGTCGTCAGCGAGATCATGGATCAAAGCCAGATTCCGATGTATCTGGATTACGTCGATATTTTCTGGGTGGGCGCGCGCAACATGCAGAACAGCTTTCTGCTGAAGGCGCTCGGCAAAATCGACCGCCCGGTGATCCTCAAGAATGGGCTGGCGGCGTCGATGGAGGAATTCCTGTACGCCGCCGAGTACATCGTCAGCAGTGGCAACCCCAACGTCATGCTGATCATGCGCGGGATTCGCACCCACGAAAAGTGGACGCGCAACACGCTGGATATGGGCACGATTGCCGTGCTGAAGCTGGAGTCGCACCTACCGGTGATCGTGGACATTTCGCATTCGTCGGGGCGGCGGGACATCGCCCGACCGCTGGCGCGGGCAGCGCGGGCGCTGGGCGCCGACGGCTTGATGGTCGAGGTGCATCCCGAATCCGCCAGTCGCCATGAGCGACGCCAAGCAGCAGTTGACCATCCCCGAATTCAACGCCATGATGGACGAAATCGTCGAGATGGCGTAAAGAAGTTTCACCGCAGAGATCACAGGGACTTTTCTCTGTGTCCTCTGCGGTCAAGCTGACTGAGTCCTCCGGCGCGGCGATCCTAATCAGCGTGGGCACTTCAGGACTCAGTCGTTCCATCCCGCATCACATCCCTCAAAGTTCATATGGACGCGACCATCCGGGCAATACTCGCGTATAAGTTCGCATATCGAGATATGATTGGCGGGTTCAGGAGCGCGTGCCATGAGTGTTGAGCTGTACTGGGATAACGACGAGCATACCGTGATCTGGTGCGAATTTGAGCGCGATTGGACCTGGGACGAGCTGGATGCCGCCATGACCAAAGTCAAGCACATCACCGACAGCGCCGACCGCGAAATCGCCGCGATCATCGACGTGCGGCGCGGCGTCAATCTCCCCGGCGGCTCGATATTCAGCCCGGCGGCGATGGCTCAGGTACGCAAGCTGTTTCAAATGAGCGACGGCAAGCGCGCTCCGGTGGTGGTGGTCGGCGCCAGCCCGCTGATCAAGTCGATCTACGGCATGGCACGCACGATGGACAAGACCGGGCTGAACAACGTCTCGTTCACGGCGACGCTGGACGAAGCGCGCACGACGCTGAAGTCGCTCAATCACTCCTACACGCCCAAGCCAGCAGAGTAAAAAGAGCTTTTACCACAGAGGACGCAGAGGGCACAGAGGAAGGGCATTGAAGCTTTTCTCTGTGTCTTCTGTGGTTGCGTTCTTTAATCACACAGCCGCCGATGAAGCGCAGCGCCGACGTGGGCGGCGTTGAGCGAAAGCGCCGCATCGAAGGCGGCTTTCGCCTGCGGATGGTGCCCCAAGCCGAGTTCGCCCAAGCCGATCAGGTAGTGGCAGTAAATCCGGTTCTGCTGGCTCAGGTCTTGGTCGAACACCAGAAAATCCGGCAGCGAGACGGCGAAATAGTCCATTGTCACCGCGTCGTCGAGGTGTTGGGTTCCATAGGCGATCAGCCGCTCGAAAATCGCGCAGGCAGCTTCCGCTTGACCGAGCTTTTGCAGCGCCAAGCCCTGATAGAAGATCAGGTCGGGCGGCTGATCGTTGTAGTAGGCGGCGGCAGCCAGCTCCGATTGCCCGCTGGCAGCCCGCTCGAACCAGCGGCGCGCGGCTTCGGAATCGCCCATGCCCTCGCAGGCGCAGCCGAGATAGTAGTCGAGGTGGTTTTCTCTTGCGCCGTAGAGCTTGCCCTCACCCAAGTTGTCGGGATACTGCTTCGCGCGTTGGAGCAGATCGACTGCCGCCGGATAGTCGCCCTGCTGGATGCACGCGCGGGCGAGTTCGAGCAGGCTGACCAAGTACTGCCCGGTGACTTTGCCCTCGCCGCCTTCCCAGGGGTGAAAGCGGCGGGCGAGCAGCAGGTCGAGCGCGTCACCGTGACGCCCGGTCAGGTTCAGGAGCGTGACGTATTGCAAGGTCAAATCGTCGCGCTGAGCGACCAGCGCCGGGTGCTGGTTTAGGTGGCTCAGGCGGGCGGCGGGTGAGCGGCTCAATTTGAAAAAAAGCTGATCTAGTTCGAACAGCACGCGAGCGTCGGTCGGGTCAAGTTGGAACGCTTTCGTGTAGGCGTCGAGCGCGCGAGTCAGGTCGCCGCGCTGGTTGACATACGCCAGTCCCAGATTGCGCCACACGGTCGGAAAACCCGGGTCGAGATCGCGCGACCGCTCCCATGCGGCGATGGCTTCTTGGTGGCGGCGATGCCCGTACCAGAAATTGCCCAAATAGTAAGGCGCGTGGGCGTCCCCCGGCTGATAGCGCAGGGCGCATTCGAGCGCCAAGACCAACTCGATCCGCTGTGGGAAGCCGTAATCGGGCGGAAGCTGCGCGGCGGACTCGAAGGCTTGACGGGCGGCGTCAGCATCGCCCGCCTGATCCCAATACCAGCCGATATAGTAGCCGACCAGCGGATCGGCGGACGACGGCAGGATGGCGCTCAGCAGGGCGGCGGCTTCCTCGAACAGCCCGGCGTGGGCGTAATCCAGCGAGAGCGCAACGGTGTCGTTCTCCTGCATGAATTCGCGGTAAGCATCGCCGCCGTCGAGCAGCCACTGCTCGCAGAGCGCGCCGAAGTTGAGCGGATCGAGCCGGAGGCTGAGTTCGGCGACTTGCGCGGCTTCCTCAATCCGGTTGAGGCGGCGCAGCAGCGCGATCTTCAGATGCTGCGCCTGATGATGGTATTGGTTGCGAGCAAGGGCGCGCTCGACCCGATCGAGCGCCTGCGTGAAATCCCGCCTGCGGCTGGCGAGCCGCGCCAGCTCGAAATAGCCGCTGTCCTGCCACGCCGCCGACCAAACCGCTTTGTAGAAAGCGTCGAAGGCGTCATCAAAGCGCCCTTGCAGCTTGAGCGCGATCCCCAAGTGATAGTAAGGCTCGCCATCGTAGGGATTGGGGTTGCGGCGGGTGAGGCTTTCGACGGCGGTGCGAAAATAGGCTTCGGCTTCGGCGAATTTGCCGCGCCGGAGCAGCAGCAGCCCCATCGCGTTATTGCAGCGGCTGTCCAGCGGGTCGCGGCGCAGGGCTTCGAGATAGTAGGGTTCGGGCGCGTAGGTGGCGTGGCGATACTGCTCCAAATGCAGCCCGTTGAGGAACAGTTCCTCGTTGGAAGCGATCTCGCTGGGTGACTGGGCGGCGCGGGCGGGCTGCGGAATCGTGACCGGCTGATCCGGCAGCGGCGTAGAAGCGATCAGTTCATGGTCGCCGTCCAGTACGCGCAGGCTCAGCGATTCAGGGAGCAAATCGGCGGGCAGCGGTACGGTTTGGGTGAAGGCGGTTTCGGGCGAGAGATCGACGGTATCCTCAAACAGGGGCGCAGCATCCGCAGAATTGATCAACTGGATGGTCACGCGGCGGGGGCGGGTGAGGTAGACGCCGATGGTCGCCCCCTGCGCGGCGATTTCGAGATTAATCACCGCGTCCTGAGAGGCGTTGGTCGCGCCGCCGATGGTCTTGAAGGGCATGAAGGTCTGGGTGAAGCGCTTTTCCTCGCCGGGCTGAAGCCACGAGAAATCGGGCTGATTGTCGGTGTAGGCGCCGCACATCAATTCAATGTAGGGTCCGTCCTCGTCAGTGAGCTGGCGATCCCACGCGCGCCCGAAATCGCCGCTGCCCCAGGTCCACTGCTTCTTGCCGGGCACGACGTGATGATCGGCGACGTGCATCATGCCCGCGCGCTCTGCCGTGATCGTAGCAGCCGAGAAAATCGAAATCCGAGTGATACGCCATGTAGGAGGTGGGCACCGGGAGGTTCTTGTAGCGGGAAATGTCGGTGCCGGGCGCGTAGTCCACCTTGTAGTAAGTTCCGGTGGCGATGGGAAAGCTCGAAACCGCGCGCTTGCCGTGATCCATCACGGCGTGAACGTCGGGCGGGAAGATGGATTGATAGTCGTCGTTGACGTGAACCGCCGGGTTCGCCCACCAGAGGAAGGTCTGCGGCTGGCTGGTGGGGTTGTAGACCTGCACGCGCAGTTCCAGATAGGCGCGATCCGGGTAAAGCGTGAAGCCAACCCCGCTTTTCAAGCCGGACATGCGCTCGATCTCGCCCAGATAGACGGTTTGGCTGCCGTCGGGGTTGGCGATGATGCGCCAATCGACTGGGAGGAAGGTGCTGGGTCGGTGATGCTGCGGGAAGTTGAACTCGATGCCGCCGGAAATCCAGGGTCCGGTCAGCCCGACCAGCGCGGGCTTGATCACGCGGTTGTAGTAGACGAAATGGCAGCCGTTGGTCTTGTCGAGCGCCATCTGCACGCGCCCGCCCAGTTCCGGCAGCAGCATGATCTTCAGGTAGCGGTTTTCGAGGAAGATGGCGTGATAAGGCTGATCCTGTTTTTCGTCGCCCACGTGGTCGATCACCGGGTAGGGGTAGACCGCGCCGCTGCTGCCCTGATAGACCCGTTTTTCGAGGAACATGGGGTTTTTGTCGGGGGTTCCGACCGGATAAGTGGGGATGAAAACGACCTGCTCAGAGGCGGTGACCTGATCCATAAATGCCTGCCTTTTTTGCGGGCAATGTAGCAAAAACCGGGGCGAAAACCAATGGAAAAAATGGTGATAGGATAGATTATCTTACGGTGACGGTTCCGTAAAAGATAGTGAACCGCTAGGACGCCAAGATCGCCAATTGAGGGCAGACACGTAGGTCTGCCCCTACACCTCACCCCGTCCGACCTTCGGTCGGCATCCCCTCTCCCATGGGGAGAGGGGAGAAAAGCAGGGGCAACCGAGTGACTGGAGGGCGCGATGTTTTCGATACGGATACGCGAGGGGTTCGCGGGACAGAAGCAGTGGGTGCTGCCGCGATCCACGCTGGCGCGATGGGCAGCCTACCCGATCCTGCGGACGCTGATCCCGACCGACGTGGGGATGTATCCCCGCGCGCAGTATCACTACCGCGAGCGACCCGCCGGCGCGGAGGAAAACATCCTGATCTACTGCGCGGAGGGCGAGGGCTGGTGCGAGGTCGGCGGGAAGCGGCTGGCGCTCCACCCGCATGAGGCGCTGCTGATCCCGCGCGGCGAGCCGCACACCTACGGCGCGGCGGAGCAAAATGCATGGTCGATCCACTGGGCGCATTTCATCGGCACTGAGGCGGAATATTTCCTGTACCAACTGCCGCCCGGCGAGCATACGCTGGCGGTGGACGAGTCGTGCGCGGCGCGAGTGGAGGCGCTGTTCAACGCCTGCTACAACTCGTTCGAGGCGGGATTCGCGCTGCACCGGCTGATCTACTGCGCGCAAATCCTGCACCATCTGCTCGGCTGCCTGTTGTTCGACAACCGCGCGTTTTCCGCCGAGCGCGAGCGGGAAAGCGCTCACGCGCGCAGCATCGAGCCGATGCTGGCGTTCCTTCAGCAGAACGTGGAGCGGCAGGTCACGCTGGCGGAGATGGCGGAGCAGGCGAAGCTCTCGGCTTCGCAGTTTTCGTTCCTGTTCAAGCAGCAGACCGGGTACTCTCCGGTCGATTACTTCATCCACCTGAAGATGCAGCACGCGGTCGCGCTGCTGACTTCCACCGAGAAAAGCGTCCACGAGATCGCCTACGAACTGGGCTACCAAGACCCGTATTATTTCTCGCGGCTGTTCAAGAAGGTGATGGGCGCCTCGCCGCGCCGCTACCGCGAAACGCCGCCGGGCTGATCTGGTATCAGAAGATAGTCCATGAAGCCGCGATTTCCGCCATTGTCCATGAACATTTTCCTCGGCTAGACTGGAAACAAATTGGCACATCAACGCGATCCAGTGGACAAGCGCGAGAAGATCAAGCGCCAAGATCGCCAAGAAAAAATAAAGATTAGGGTTATTCAATGCAGACACGCGAAGTTATGGATTTGAATGGGCGCTGGTCATTCGCGCTCGACGCCACCGATGCCGGAACAACCGAATATACCGACGCGATTCAGGTGCCGGGGTCTTGGGAAGAACAGGGCTTCGGAGCGCCGCCGCGCACGCACCTGCTGGGCGGGTGGAACAAGCACCACGTCTACGAGGGGGCGGCGCAGTACCGCCGCAGCGTCGAAATCCCGGTGGCGTGGGCGGGCAAGTCGATCCGGCTGCGGCTGAAGGGCGTGCGCTGGAAAAGCGAGGTGTGGATCGACGACGCCTACGCGGGCGAGCAGGACTCGCTGGCGACGGCGCACGACTACGACCTGAGCGGGTTGATTCGACCGGGCGAAACCCAGCAAATCACGATCCGCATCGACAACCGGATGATCTACCCGCTGAAGGAAAGCCACATCAATTCCGAGCATACGGCGACCCACTGGGGCGGGATCACGGGCGGGATCGAGTTCGAGGCGCTGCCCGCGCAGCACATCGAGCGGGTGACGTGCCAGCCGAAGGTCAGCGAGCGGCGGTTCGATTTCGAGGTTTCGGTCAGCGGCGGAGAAATCGTCGAAGTGACGATCACCGGAGGCGGGAAGGCGTTCAGCGGCGCGGTTCGGGACGGGCGGGCGGCGGTCACGGTGGAACTGGGCGCGGACGCCCGACTGTGGTGGGACGACGATCCGTACCTGTACAAGGCGGAGATCAGCCTGAAGCACGGCGATCAGGTGATCGACGCGGTGCAGGAGCGGGTCGGGCTGCGCGAGATTTCGGTCGCGGGGCAAGCAGATTTTGCTCAACGGGAAGGCGGTGTTTCTGCGGGGCTACGTGGACTGCTGCATCTTCCCGCAGACCGGGTATCCGGTGTGGGACATCGAGCATTATCGGCGGCAGTTCGCCATCGCCAAAAGCTACGGATTCAATCACGTTCGCTTCCATTCGTGGACGCCGCCGGAACCGCTGTGGCAGGCGGCGGACGAAGCCGGGATGCTGGCGCAGACCGAGCTGCCGCATTGGTCGCGGTTCTACGACCACGCGGAGGTCGAGCCACCTGCGGAGGTACACGGCTTTTTGACCCGCGAACTGGAGCGAATCCTCCCGGCGCTGAACCCGCATCCCTCGTGGGTGATGCTCTCCAACGGCAACGAACTGATCGAGAACGCGGACGGACACCCTCGCCTGACCGAACTGGTCGAGCGGGCGAAGGCGCTGGATTCGACCCGGCTGTACACCGACAACACCGGATTCGGGAAGCTGCCCGCGCCGAGCCGCAAGGTCGATTACTACATTCAGTCCTGCAACTGGCATCCGCCCAAGAAGATTTACGACGCGGCGTCGAACGACACCACGCAGGATTTCAGCGCGATCACGGCGCTGACCGACGCGCCGATGATCGGGCACGAACACGGGCAGTTCACCATGTACGCCCGCCCGCAGGAGGCGGCAAAATTCACGGGCGTGATCACCCCGGCGTATTTGCTGGCGGTGACCGAAACGCTCGAAGCCAAAGGCATGAGCGGGCGCATCGACGCTTACATTCAGGCGTCGGGGACGCACATGGTTCGCACCTACAAGGAGAATATCGAGCGGGCGCGGCGCACGCGGGATTTGTCCGGTTTCCAACTGCTGGACATCCGCGATTTTCCCGGTCAGGGGCACGCGACCACCGGGATTTTGGACGTGTTCTGGGACAGCAAGGGGCTGATCGAGCCGGAGCGGTTCGCGGAGTTCAACCGCGCGGTGGCGCTGCTGATGCGCGCGCCCTCGCCCACCTTCTGGAATGGGCAGACGGCGGCGGTCGAGGTGGAAGTCTCGAACTTCGGGCGCGAGGCGATCTCCGGCGCGGTCAAGTGGGCGCTGCGGTCAGAAACGAACACGATCAGCGGGGAACTGGACGCGCCGGATGCGGATGCGGGTAAGCTGACGGCGCTCGGTCGGCTGGAAATCCCGATCCCGGAGGATGAGAAGGCGCACGCTTGGGAACTGGTGGTCGAATTCGGCGGCGCGCGCAACCGTTGGCATCTGTGGACTTATCCCTACCCGCGCGTCCCGGAGCAGGCGGGCGCAATCAGCAGCCGCCTGCGCGACCTGCGCGGGGCGATCCCCGGCGCGAACTACCGCGACGATTTCTTCGGCATCGGGATTTTCAAGGACGGCAGGCTGCCGGAGTCGCGGCTGGCGATTTCGGATCGGCTGACCGGGCGGGTGCTGCAATATTTGTACGACGGCGGATCGGTGTGGCTGATGCCGGGCGCGAAGGCGCTGCACAGCTTCGTGCCCACCCGCTATCTGCCGCCGTTCTGGAGCTATCTGTGGTTCCCGGACAACGTGAGCAACGTGATGGGGATGCTGATCCACGAGCATCCGGCGCTGGCGAACTTCCCGCACGACGGCTGCTCGGACTGGCAGTGGTACAGCCTGGTCAACGACGCGCCCGCGATCTGCCTCGACAGCGTGCCGTTCATCGAACCGATGGTCGAGGTGATCGACAATTTCAACCGGGCGAAGCGGCTGGCGTATGCGTTCGAGGCGCAGGTGGGCGCGGGTCGGCTGCTGGTTTCGACGTGGCGGCTAACCGATCCGGCGGTCAGTGGACGACCGGAGGCGCGGTTTTTGCTGAGCGAACTGATCGATTATCTGCTGAGCGAGCAGTTCGCGCCGGATCAGGGGCTGACGGTGGGGGAATTGATGGGGCTACTGCGGCTGACCAGCGGGCAGACCTTTGATTTCGAGTAGCGGTCAGCGATTAGCGATTAGCGAAAAACGAGGGCACGGCACGCCGTGCCCCTACGGGGCGAGAAGGTTCGGCAGCAGAGCGAGGGCGGGTCAGTGACCCGCCGCTACAGAAGCGGGGTGAGCGCCGCAGGAATCGCGGACGATCAGCTCAAGGGGCAGGATCAGGGAGGCGGGCGGCGACACCGGATGATCACGCTGGGAGAGGAGAAACTGAAGCGCATATTTGCTCATCGCGCGGCGGGGCAGGTTGACGGTGGTGAGCGCGGGGCGGACGATGCTGGCGATCTCGGTATTGTCAATCGAGCTGACGGCGACATCGTTGGGGACGTTCAAGCCGCGATCATAGAGCGCCGCCATCGCCGCGACCGCCACTTCGTCGCTGGCGGCGAACAGGGCGGTGAGGTCGAGATGCTGGGCGAACAAATTCACGGTGGACTGGTACGCCGAAGTCAGCGGGTCCGCCGGGTTGATGGTCTCGACCAGATCGGGGTCGAAGGGGAGATCGTGGAGCGCCAGCGCGCGCTTATAGCCGTCGATGCGCTCGTCGTTGAGCGAGAGGAAGGCGATGCGCCGATGTCCCAAGCCGATCAGGTGCTCGACCGCCATCTGCGCGGCGGCGGCGAGGTCGAGGATGATGGCGGGCAAGCCGTAGATCGACTTTTCGAGGCAGAGGATGTTGTCGATGCGCTCGATGATCTGCGGGAAGATGCGTTCGTGTTCCGGCTGTTCGAGAATCTGGATGGGCAGCAGCAGAATGAGCGAGGAGATTTCCTCCCGATGAATGTTCTTGTTGAAGAAAACCGGGTCGGTGAGGGCGTCGAAGAAGCTGAAGAAGCGGATGTGCTGGTGCAACTGCTGGGCGTTGTCAAACAGATGCGCGAGGATCACGCTGTAGTAGGGGCGCTCCAGCAGGTTGTAGCTCTTGCCGCCCGCGATGATACCGATGGAGTTCTGGGCGGCGTCCGCGCCGAGCTTGAGCCGCTGGGCGTGCAGGTTGGGGCGGTAGCCGAGTTCCTGAATGGCGTCGAGGACGCGGCTGCGGGTTTCGGCGGAGACTTTGCGGGGACCGTTGTTCAACACGTAGGAGACCATCGCGCGCGAGACCCCCGCGTAGCGCGCGACATCCGCCTGCGTGACGATTTCACGGTCGCTGTCTTTATTCATAGCGCGTCCTTGCGTGGGTGCATAACCGCCGTATTGTAACCCGACTCCGAGCGAATCACGATTTATTGACTCGCCGTGCTGAGGGAATATATAATATTCTACACGTGTAGTCAACACGGATAGACGTGGAGTGAAAGGAGCGCATCGGATTCAAGCGGAAGTGGACTCGCCTTTATGAAAAGTTTTTAGAGTGGAGAAAATCCTGTGAACGTGAAACGATTGAAACTGGTTTTGCTGGTGCTGGTCTGTCTGACGATGGTGATGTTCGGAACCATCGCGCAGGCGAAGCAGACGGAAGTCACCCTCACCGCCCTGACCCACGATCAACTGTATCTGGACTATTTCAACTCCCGGCTGCCGGAGTGGGAAGCCGCTCACCCGGACATCCATTTCACCTACGACTTTCAGCAGGACCCGTCGGACGCGCAGACCGTACTGAACGAACTAGCAGCGGGTGAGCAGATCCCCGATCTGGTAGGCATCGAGCGCGGGTCGTTCGGCAGCTTCATGAAGGACGGGGCGATTTCTCAATTCTTCGTCGACCTGACGCCGCTGATCGGCGACCGGGTGAACGACTATTCGCCGGGACGCTGGTCGATCTATTCGTATCAGGGCGAGATTTACGGGATCGAAAGCTCGCTGACCCCGTCGGTTCTCTATTACCAGCCCGCCCTGTTCCAAGCGGCGGGCGTGGACGTACCGACGACGTGGGAGCAGGTGCTCAACGACGTGGGACCCAAGCTGGTAGCGAACGGCGGCGCCTTCACCTTTGCCACCAACGACGGCACCTGGTTCCAGATGTACTACAACCAGCGCGGCGGGCAAATCTTCGACAAGGACGGCAACTTCGTCATGGGCGACGACACCAACAAGCCGATCGCTATCGAAGTCGCCACCTACATCCAGCAGGCGGTTCAGGCGGGGGTCTTCCTGCCGGTGCTGGGCAACGACGTGTGGTCCGGCGCGACCATCCCCACCGATTATGAGACCGGCAAGCTGGCAGGCACGGTCATGCCGGATTGGTGGTCGAGCTGCTGCCTGAAGCCGGGTATCCCCGACATGGCGGGCAAGTGGGAGATGGCGCAGGAACCGGCATGGGAGGGCGGTGGTTTCGCAACCGGAACGTGGGGCGGCACCGGCTGGTCGGTGGCAAAGGGACCCAATCAGGACATCGCGTGGCAGTTCCTTGAATTCATGTATCTGGGTCTCGACAGCCAAGTCAAGCGCTTCCAGACCATCAACATGTTCCCAGTGATGTTCGACGCCATGACCGATCCGCGCGTCGCCAGCGTGAGCGATCCGTTCTACGCCAACCCGACCATCGGCGACATTTACGCGAAGGCTGGTCAGGATATGGTGGTGTGGTATAACAGCGAGTTCTTCAGCGCTTACAACACGGCTGCCGGAACCGACCTACCCTCGTTGTTCGACGGATCGATGTCGCCGGAGGACTTCGTCAACGACGTGGTTACGCAGACGCAAAACGCCATCGACTTCGGGTCTTAGTCGGTCGGCGGGTACGCTCGCATGAAGTAGGGTATGATCGGGGCAGGTGTGCTTGCGCAGCACGCATATCTGCCCCGATGGGCGTACTTAGAGAGTTTGGAGGCGGACATGTCTGAAGCGACCGGCGCGCTGGCGCTCCCGGCGCGAAAAAAGCGCGGGATGCGGCAGGATAAATACGCGCCGTATTTTTTTATCTCACCCTTTTACATTTTATTTGCGATCTTCTTCCTGTTCCCGACCGTGTTTGCGCTGGTGCTAGGATTCTACAAATGGGGCGCGCTGGGCACGCCTCAGTATTTCGAGCTGCGCAACTACGATCACATGTTCAAAGACCCGCTGTTTATCAAAGCAGTGGGCAACACCATCTTCTACGCCGCCGCCAGCCTGTTCGTGGTCGCGCCGCTGGCGCTGCTGGAGGCGATGGCGCTGAATGCTAAGCGGCTGCGGTTCAAATACCTGTGGCGCACGCTGTACTTCGCGCCGATTGTCACCTCGACGGTGGCGATTTCGCTGGTATTCCGGCTGCTGTACAACACCGATTACGGGCTGATCAACCAGATGATCCTCGCGCTGGGCGGGATTCCGGTCAAGTGGATGGAAGCGCAGGACTTGACCAAGATCGCGGTGATGGGGGTGGTGATCTGGCGGTGGACGGGACTGCTGGCGATCTATTTTCTGGCGGGGCTGCAATCGATCCCGCCGGAACTGTACGAGGCGGCGGCGATTGACGGCGCAACCGGATTCCAGCGCTTCTGGCACGTGACTATTCCGCTGCTGCGCCCGGTGACGCTGTTCGTGGCGATCATCGTGCTGATCGGCTCGTTCCAGATTTTCGATGACCCGCAAATTCTCTACGGCGGCACGACGCCCGGTGGTCCGGGCAACAGCGCGATCTCGCTGGTGCAGTATTTGTACAATCAGGGGATCGGGCAGCAGTTGTTCGGCTATGCGTCGGCGGTCGGCGTGTTCCTGTTTGCGATTATCTTCGTGCTGTCGTTGGTTCAACTTCGCGTATTTCGCGGCTTTTCGAGCGACTGAGGAGGTCGATGATGATGGTCGAAATCGGTCGCAAGACAGCGCATAATGACGATTTTGCTCAATGTGGCGGTGGCGGTCGGCGGCGTGATCGTGGCGCTGCCGCTGGTATGGATGATCTCGTCGTCGTTCAAGCCACTGGATGAGATTTACGCTTACCCGCCTACCCTGATCCCGCAGGCGTTTACCACCCGCAATTACGACCGCCTGTTCACCTCCTATCCCTTCTGGAACTGGTACGGCAACAGTCTGGTGGTCGCCATCGTCGCGACGATTACGGTGCTGTTTTTCACCTCACTGGCGGGCTTCGCTTTCGCCAAGTATCGATTCAAGGGCAGCCGCGTGCTCTTTCTCCTGCTGCTCGCCTCGACAATGATCCCGTTCCAGTTGATTCTGGTGCCGCTGTACATCGTCATGAGCAAAGTGAGCTGGACCAACTCGTATTACGCGCTGATCATCCCGTTCATGGCTCCGGCGCTGGGGATTTTCCTGATGCGCCAGTTCATGGTGTCGATCCCGTCGGAATTGATCGAAGCGGCGCGGATCGACGGGGCGTCCGAGTTCGGGATTTACTGGCGGGTGATGCTGCCGCTGGCGCGCCCGATGCTGGCAGCGCTCGCCGTGCTGACCTTCCTCGGATCGTGGAACAGCTTTTTGTGGCCGCTCGCGGTGCTGCACAACAAGGATTACATGACACTGCCAGTGGGCATGTCCACCATGATCGGGAGCGTGACGGCGGGCAGCGAGCCGCCGGTCGGCGCGACCATGGCGGCGGCAACGCTGGTGTCGATCCCGGTGATTCTGGTGTTCGTGGCGGTGCAGAAGCAGTACGTCGCCGGGCTGACGGCGGCGAGTGTGAAAGAATAGCGATCAGCTAGAATAAGCGCGATTATCCGGGTTTGGTGTAGAGGCACGGCGACGCCATGCCCCTACAACCCCCTCCCCATTGGGACAAGCGGCGGAGTGCGCCCCACGAAGTCTCCCCTTTCAAGCGGTCCCCACCCCCTCAAATTAACTGAATTTAGAATATATTGTTATTTAAGGATTTCTATGATACCCTGAAACCTGCATCGCAGATGACTTGAAAGAAAATTTGTAGCCGCCCGCCCGCGCGCATCATTCTGGGGAGAGTGAATTATGATTTACGACTTGCTGCAATACGTCTGCCCACCGAACGGAAAGCCCTACCGCCTGTTCGGGCTGGGCGACGAGAACTGTCAATGTCGGCAGGCGACCGACGGCTGGATCGAGTTTCGCAAGAACCGGCATATGGAAGAATTCTACGTGACCGAGTTGGTGATCGGGCGGGGCGCGGATACCAGCGAAATCTCGAAAGACGGCGTACACCCGATTGGGCAGTTTTACGTTCAATACACCCGCAACCCGGATGGGTCGCTCAAGTACGGCGCGGCGTGGGCGAAGCGGCAGATGTCGGTGGGCGACCGTTTTCACCGGGACTGCCAAGTGATCGTGTACAAATTCGACGGCACCGAGCTTCAAAACGACGAAGCGGCGACCGATCTGGTGGTCAACGCGCACCACGACAGCGTGAACTTCCCGGAGTCGGGGATCACGGTCAACGACGTGCTGGAGCTTCAGTGGGGCGGCGAGGAAGTCTATTACTACGCCAACGGCTACGGACTGGTCGGCTGGAAGAATCTGCGGACGGGCGCGGGCAGCTACGTCGGCGTGTTGGAGGCGAACGTTCAAGACCCGTTCCCGCACGACGTGAAGCCGCGTCCGGGCGTGGCGAAGCCGCCGCCAGTGGTTCACATCTCGGATAACCCGACCGATTACCCGGAGGGGAAGAACCCGCAGACCCTACAGGTCAACCAGACCAGCGGCATCTGGCTGCTGGGCGCGCCGGGCAAATCCAGCCGACACATCCGCGTGCTGGCGTTCAAAGAAGGGGTCACGGTATATGCCGATCCGGTGGCGGCGGCGGACGGCTTCAACTGGCAGCGAGTCACCACGCAGCAGGGCGAGCAAGGCTGGTCAGCGATGGCGGTCGGCGGAACCGACTCGTTCACAGCGACGGACGCGCCGCCGGACAAGCCGGATCAACCTGAACAACCGGATCAACCGGAACAGCCGGAACAGCCGGAGCAGCCCACTTTCCCGGAGGGCGCCAATCCGCAGAAGCTGCGCGTGAACCAGACCGATGGAATCTGGCTGCTGGGCGCGCCGGGCGTGAACAGCAATCACATTCGGGTGCTGCCTCACGGGGAAGTGGTGACGGTATACGCGCAGCCGGTCGAGGCGGTGGACAATTTCAACTGGCAGCGGGTGACCACCGCGCTGGGCGAGGAAGGCTGGTCGGCGGCATCGGTCGGCGGCACCGACTCGTTCGTGTCGCTGGACGCGCCCGCCCCGGTCGATCACGGCGCGCCGAAGGACGGCTTCCGGCTGGCGATCCCGGTGTCGGTACCCTACCGGGAGGCGCAGCCATTCGGCGTGAATCAGACCGGGCAGCCGGACTTTTACACCAAGTGGGGACTGCCCGCGCACGAGGGAGTCGATTTCGGCGGCAGGCTGGGCGACCCGGTGTTCGCGGCGGCTCCCGGCAGCGTGATCGACATCGAGATACCGGGCGAGAACCACGTGGACATTGGTCATCCGTATGGCATCCACGTGAAGCTTCGGCACGAGTTCGAAGGACAGAGCTATCAGACCGACTACTGCCACCTCTCGGCGGTCGCGCCGGGATTGGCGGTCGGGCAGCAGGTGGCGACCGGGCAGCAGGTCGGCGCGATGGGCAATACGGGCGCCGCCAACGGGATGGTGCATCTGCATTTCAACCTGCACAAAAAGGGCGCGACGGCGGCGGGCGAGCTTCAGAAGTTGGGCGACGGCACCGAAGCGACCTACAAGAACGACATCGTCGATCCGGCGAGTTACTTGTTTTGAGACAATCGGGGGCAGGTCTTAGACCTGCCCCTACCCCGTAATTTAAGGATTCCCCCACAAGAGGCGCTGCGGCGTGCCGCCGTCCCAAAAGCTGGTGATCAGGTCGCGCAGGGTGACGCCGTTGTCGTCCTTGAGCCAGCCGTTGCCGGGCAGCAGGATGTGATAGGGCTGATCGCCAGCGGAGAACAGCCACGACACGCCGTCGAAGCCTTGAATCGCGGTCGAGCGCCACAACTCGACGGCGGCATGATCCGCGCGGCTGCGCCAGCGGATGTTCATCACCGAGAAGAAGTCGGCGTCGATGGAGGCTTCCGCCACCAGATAGGGCAGTCCCAGACCGTCGGGCGGGGGGGCGGTGAGGTAGGGATAGCTGGGTGCGCCGAAGAAACACAGGCTGGGGCGGTCGCCCGCCGCGATCTGCGCCTGCTCACACAGGGGATTCAGGGAACTGCCCCAGAAATCGTAGGCGCCGCTGAAAATGTCGGGCAGGGACGCCGGAACGTCGCCCAAATGGTAGCTAGGATCGTCGAATTCGGGGAAGTAGCCGCCATCGACCAGCAGCCGCAGGCGTTGATCCGCCGCCGCGTTGGGCAGCAGCGACGCTACCGTGTCGGCATTGACGATCACGCCCACGCCGCCCGCCGAACTGCCCGCGAACAAGACCTGAGTCGCCGGGTTGGAGTCGTCCAGCCTGTAGCGCGCTTGTAGAACTTCGACCATCGCGCGCAGGTCGATGCGCCCGGTGAAATACCAGCCGCTCGCGCTGGCGGAGTTGGGGCGCGGAGCGGCGCTGTTCCCGCTCCACAGGTCGCTCGTGCAGTAGTGTCCGTAGGCAAAATTGGCGTCGTGGAAGGTCGGGTTAGCGGACGCATCCCGGCTGAGCAGATCGTGCGGGATCATCGGAACCGCGCTGCCGTCGCTGCCGGGGAGCGCGGTGGTCAGGTTGCGATCGCGCTCGGCGCAGGAGAACGAGGTATCGTCGCAGAGCTGCCCGCCCTGCAAGTAGATCACCCAGACCGGGCTGTTGGACGGCGAAGGCTGCACCACAAAGGCGTAGGGCGTGCCGTCGTTGCAGCGGGCGTCACCCCAGCGCGCCGGATCGCGCTGGGCGGGGATGACCAACTCGCCCGCGTTGGGCGGGAGACGCACACCGTCGTACGCCGCTTCCGCGACAAAGACCGCTCCGGCGAATAGGAGCAGCAAGAGGACGATGACCGCCAGATAATGCCGGAGGGTCATAATCTATTCTCCAAATTATTATCGGGGGCGGTTATTGTAGCGCGGTTCGGCGGGAGGGGACGGTGCAAATCGCAGATTGAGTATTAGAATATATGTTCTTGACTTCGGATTTAAGCATGACTATACTGGGATTACTGCGTCATAAAAGTTAGACATGCTGTTATAAATCAAAGAGGCGAAACGTGGGAAAAGTCGTTTACGACATCACGACCTCGCTGGACGGTTTCGTCGCGGGCGCGAACGACAGCCCTGATCTGCCGATGGGCGAAGGCGGGCTGCGTCTGTTCGACTGGTATTTCGCCGGGCAGCCGGAAGGCACGCCGGAAGTGGGCGAAAACCTCAAGCCCGCCGAGGACAGCCGGGAAGTCTTTGAGGGCGCGGCTGCGGTCGGCGCGATCATCAGCGGCAGGCGCACCTACAACAACGCGCACGGCTGGAACGGCGAGCATCCCATGCACGTCCCGGTATTGGTCGTCACCCACCACCCGCCCGATCCGCTGCCGGAGCATTTCAACGGCGCGTTCGTCACCGATGGGGTCGAGAGCGCGCTGAGGCAGGCGCAAGCCGCCGCAGGCGACAAAATCGTCGCTATCGCCAGCCCGATTGTCGCCTGCCAGTTGATCAACGCGGTGCTGCTGGGCGCGGGCGTCCCGCTGTTCGTCGGCTTGGAGAATCGGCAGATCGAGCTGGAGCGCACCAGCGCGCTCGCCGCGCAGGGCATCACCCACATGACATTCAACGTCAAGCGGGCGCAGACATGAGCAGTGGACGCAGCCACGAAGTCAATGCTCGACGACGTTCACTCGACCGACAAGCAGATTCAGAATGCGGCGCATTATCCCCTGACGGCGGGGGCATCGCAGCCGTGCCCCTACAATACGATAACCGCGTCAATCTTTGTCTTTCCGACGTTCTATCACTGCTATACTGATTCTATCCGGGAGATACTGACCATGTGCCGCAATATCAAAACGCTCTACAATTTCGAGCCGCCTGCAACCGAAGCCGAAATTCGCGCCGCGTCCTTGCAGTTCGTGCGCAAGATCACGGGCTTCAACAAGCCGTCTAAACTCAACGAAGCGGCATTTCAGGCGGCGGTAGACGAGATCGCCGCCGCTGCCGCCAAGCTGCTCGGTTCGCTGGAGACCAGCGCGCCGCCGCGAAACCGCGAAGTGGTCGCGGAGCGAGGGCGCATTCGCGCGATCAGACGTTTTTCCGCTTGAGAGGATCGAAATGAAAGTCACCTTTACCACCACCGTCCAAAAAGATGCGGGCAGCAGCGCGACCGGGCTGCAAGTCCCGCCGGAAGCGGTCGCCGCATTGGGGACGCAGAAGCGGGTAAAGGTCAAAGCCACGCTGAACGGCTACAGCTATCGCAGCACGGTTGCGCCCTACAACGGCGTGTTCATGCTGCCGCTGAGTGCCGAGCATCGAGAAGCGGCGGGCGTGCAAGCCGGGCAGGAAGTGCAGGTCACGCTGGAACTCGACACCGAGCCGCGCGTCGTGGAGGTGCCCACCGATCTCGCGGCGGCGCTGGCGGCGAAGCGGGGCGCGCGAACTGCCTTCGACGCGCTTTCCTACACCGCGCGCAAGGAACACGTCCGGCAGGTGACGGACGCCAAATCGCCGGAGACCCGCAGCCGCCGCATCGCCAAAATCGTCGCCAGCCTGTCGCAAGCCTAGCCAATCTACTCGAACCGAAGCGGCGCTCTACGCCCGGAGCGCAGGGTCTTCAGTATTGGGTTCAGAAATACGTGAAATCTCGGATGATCCGTTGGAGCGCCGCAGGTATACTTGGACTATCGAAGCCGCACGAATATAGCCGGAGGAAGCTATGACTACTCGTTTCGCCACCCGAAATGACCTGTCGGACCCGCTGCGTGAAACCATGATCGGACTGCTCAACCAGCAGTTAGCGGACACGCTTGACCTGTACAGTCAGGTGAAGCAGGCACACTGGAACGTGAAAGGGATGCATTTCATTCAACTGCATCTGCTGTTCGACGACCTCGCCGACAGCCTGATCGTCTACGCCGACCTGCTGGCGGAGCGCGCCACCGCGCTCGGCGGGATGGCGATGGGAACCGCTCGCATGACCGCTGCCGGGTCGCGCCTCCCCGAATTCCCGACGGAGATCGTGACCGACAAGCAGGTGGTCGAGGTGCTGGCGCAGCGCTACGGCGACTATGGCTCGGAAGTGCGTACCGCCATTGACGCCGCCGCCGAAGACGGCGACCCGGCAACCGCCGACGTGTTCACCGAAATTTCGCGCACCATCGACAAGCAGCTTTGGATGCTCGAAGCCCATCTCCAATCCTGAAGGTCTTTGGATCGTCCGCAGCAGGGCAGCATGGATGCAAGCTCGTCCCCTGTGAATGGGGACAAGCTTTTTCGTTCCAGCCGGGCGAAGTTGGCGGAACCGGGAGTGAGGCAGCGCGCTATTTTTTGAAGTTCTCCAGCAGTTCGACGGTGGTGCCAAGCTGCGCCTGCGAGTCCATGTAGGTGTACATCCCGTCGCCGCTGGAATACAAGCCCTGCTGGGCGATGGGAATGTCGAACCCGGCGAGGTAATCGACCGCGCGCTGGGTGTTCTCGACCCGGAAGGCGATGTGCTGCGCGCCCTCGCCGTATGCATTGAGGTAATCGCGCCAGACGCTCGGCTTCTCGTCCGGCTCGATCAACTCGATCTGCAACTGACCGACGCCGAAGAAGGCGAGCTTGGCGGTTCCGTCGCAGGGCTGACCGTGATACAGGGTCTTAGCGCCCGCGTAGCCGCGCGTCTGCTGGATGGTCGGCTTGGGTAAGCCGAGCACCTCGCTGTAGCGCTGGGCGGTGCGCTCGATGTCGTTGACGATGATGCCCACCTGAAGCACGAGGTCGGTGCCGATGCCCTTATCCGCCGGGAAAGGCGCGCCCTGAAGCACCGGGCTGCCGTTGAAATGCTCCAGCAGCTCGATGACCACGCCTAAGTCTTTGTCGGTGTCGAGATAGGTGTATTTCCCGGTCTGCCCGGTGAACAGCCCCTCCTGCGTGATCAGGTAGCCGTAGTCCTTGAAGGAATTCGCCGCCACGTCGGTTTTGGGGACGAAGAAGGCGACGTGATGGACGCCCTCGCCGTGCTGGTCGAGATAATCCTTCCACGCGCTGGGCGGATCAAGCGGCTGAAGCAGCTCGAACTGCAAGCGCCCGATGTCCACCGAGGTCAGCTTGGCGCGGGCGTCGGTCGGCTTGCCGTAGTAGGTGGCGTGGGTGTGATCGTGCAGCAGGGTGGTCTGGAAGTTCTGGGACAGGTCGATGCCCAGAATCTCGGCGTAGCGGGCGGCGCTGGCGTCCACGTCCTTGACGATGATGCAGACCTGCGCCAAAACCAGTTCGGGGATACCAGTAACAGGCATTTTTGGAGTCTCCTTTTCAAAAAAGAGTTCATCGGGCGGGTCAGTGACCCGCCCCTACAGTCAAAGGATAATCACCCTGTTTTTACTCGGCACTATCTCTCACGGATGATAGCCGTAGGGATTGCCTTCGTCCGGGATGGCGAGGCGGTCGCTGATGGCGGTGAGATCAGCAAAAACGCCCTCGTCGATCTCGCCGCCGAGGGCGTCGGCGTTGGAGTCCGCCTGCTGCGGGCTGCGGGCGCTGACCAGCACGGAGGTGACGCCGGGCTGACGCAGCAGCCAGCGGATCGCCAGATGCGCCAGCGGTCGCCCGCCGCGATCCGCGACCTGCTTGAACGCTTCGACCGCCTCGTAAACACCGCCCCACACGTCCTCGCGGAACAGCAGAATGGTGCGGCGCTGATCGCCGATTGGAAACTCGGTCTGGCGCGCGAACTTCCCGGCGAGAATCCCGTGCGCCAGCGACGAATAGGTGACGACGGCGATGTCGTGCGCCCGATGCAGTAGGGGAGCAAATCGCGCTCCGGGAAGCGCCAGAGCAGGCTGTAGTTCATCTGATGGGCGTCGATGTGCCCGACTTCAGCGACCTGCTCCATCTGCTCGACCGAGAAGTTGCTCACGCCGACGGCGCGAATGATGCCGCGCTGCCGCGCCGTCTCCAAGCCTTCCATCCACGGACGCAGGTCTTTCCCGGTGCGGGGCCAGTGGATGTAGTACAGGTCGATCACGTCGGCTTGCAGGCGCGCGCGGCTGCCGTCGATGGCGTCGAGCATCGCTTGCGGCGTGATGGTGTCCAGATTGGCTTTGGAGGCGAGATAGAGGCGCTCCCGGCGACCCGGCTCCGCCGCCATGAAGCGCCCGATCAACCGCTCGGAGTAGCCGCCGCCGTAGCCCGCGCCGGTGTCAAAGTGAGTGATGCCGCGTTCCAGCGACACCGCCATGCCCGCCAGCAGATGAGTATCTTCCTGCCCGCTCCACTGGTTGGGTCCGAAGGTGGTGCCGCCCAAGCCCAGCGGCGCGTGGCTGCCAAAAACCGACACCGATCAG
The DNA here is from genome assembly GCA_963814185.1 of uncultured Chloroflexia bacterium. Lineage (GTDB taxonomy): Bacteria > Chloroflexota > Anaerolineae > Aggregatilineales > Phototrophicaceae > Flexifilum. The sequence goes on from CAWFCF010000012.1 coordinate 1,082,979, forward strand.
TCCTCGACGGCGTTGCTCGCCGCGACCTGCGCGTACCAGTCGCCGCTATCCTTGACGGTGCGCTGCTGCGGTGTCGAAATCAATGTAGGTCATCCCGAAGCGGCTCTCGTAGCCGAATGCCCACTCGAAATTGTCCATCAGGCTCCAGACGAAATAGCCCTTGAGCGGAACGCCCGCCTGAATCGCGTCATGAGCGGCGACGAAATGCTGCTTGAGGAACTCGATGCGCGCCGGGTCGTGTACCTTGCCGTCCTCGATCTTGTCCCAGCAGGCGATGCCGTTTTCGGTGACGTACATCACCGGAATCTCCGGGTAGCCTTGATGCAACCAGACCAGCAGGTCGTACAGCCCGCGCGGGTAAATCTCCCAGTCGCGGGCGCTGACGTTGGTCTCGCGCTGGTTGAGGAGCTTGCCCTCGCCGCCCGCCGGATCGTGGGCGACGCCGCGCTGGTAGTAATTCACGCCCAGAAAGTCGAGCGCGGGATGCATGGCGTCCAGATCACCCGGTTAAATCTGAGGCACGTCGCCGCCAAAGAAGTCCCATGCGTTCTGCGGATAGCCCCTGCCCATGATCGGGTCGATGAACCACTGGTTGAACTGCGCGTCGTGCAGCGCCGCCAGTTGGTGATCGGCGGGCGTGTCCATCGCCGGGTACGCCAGCCCCAAGTTGAGGACGATGCCGACCTTCGCCTGCGGGCTGCGCTGGCGGATGATCGGCACGGCTTTGCCATGCGCGAGCAGCACGTGATGCGCCACCTGAAGCGCCAGCTTGCGATCATGGAAGCCGGGCGCGTGCTCACCGATCTGGTTGCTGAGGATGGAGATGCACCACGGCTCGTTGAAGGTTGGACCACATTTTCACGCGGTCGCCCAGACGGGAGACGGTCACGTCCACGAAGCGGAGGAAGGCGTCAATGGTGGCGCGGTTCGCCCAGCCACCCTTGTCCTGAAGCGTCTGCGGCAAATCCCAGTGATAGAGCGTCACCAGCGGCGTGATGTTCTCCGCCAGCAGCGCGTCGGTCAGCCGATCATAGTAATCCAGCCCGGCTTCGACCACCGCGCCCGTGCCGTCGGGGATGATGCGGGGCCAAGCGACCGAGTAGCGGTAGGCGTTGTTGTTGAAGCGCTTGATCAGGGCGATGTCTTCCGGGTAGCGGTAGTAGGACTGGCAGGCGGGATCGCCGGTGTCGCCGTTGAGCACCTTGCCGGGAGTCGCCGCGAAGCGATCCCAGATCAATTCGCCGCGCCCGTCGGCTTTAGTCGCGCCTTCGATCTGGAAGGAAGCGGTAGCGGTGCCCCACAAAAATCCTTCGGGAAACTGCTTGGTCATGAGTGTCGTTCTTTCTGTGTAAGTTCGCGTAAGTCCTAAATTCGACCGCCCCTATCCATCCGAGAGCGGTCGGGAAATGTGTACTTATGGTAACGCTCCCGCCGCAAATCTCAAGCCGCAGGTGACAGATAGCATAGGCAGATCATGCAGTATACGCCGGAGGGTCAAACCCTCCGGCTATCAAACCAAGCCGCCTGAAGGCGGCTGCCTTGAGCCTGCTTCAGCAGGCTTGAAATCCTAGTCCGATGCTTTGAGCATCGGGCGGAATCACTGGATTTAGCTGGAAAAGTGCATCAGGTCTGCCCTCTAGACCCCTGCCGGGAGCAGGAGCGGCTGATTGTTGACCCAGACGTACCAGTAGGGCAGCCAGCCGATGCCGAACAGGTCGAGGTTGATGTCTTTCTTGTAGGGCGTGATCTGGTACTGCTCGGTGGTGGTGGCGACCTTCGCCCAGCGCTCGTTGAGGTCGCGGACGGCGGCTTCGTACTCCTTGACGGCATCGGCTTTGTTTTCTTCAAGCTGCTGCACGTCCAGTTCCGCCATTTGCAACTGCCCCTGCGAGCGCTGCTTGTAGACCGAGGTGCGGCTCATGCGCGAGAGGGTGAAGGCGGTACGCCCTTTCAGCAAGCCGAGCACGGCTTCGCCAGTGGTGAACAACTGCTCGCGCTTGATGTCGGCGAGTTCCTTCTTCTCGTTTTCGAGGCGCTGGCGCTTCTTCTGCTGCTGATCCTCAAGGCGGTCGATCTGCTTCTCGTATTTGGCGGTGAGGGCGTCCATTTCGGCGTCGCGGCGCTCGCGGGCGGTCTGCTGAAGCTGCGAGCGGAAAGTGGCGAAATCGCCGTCGGGATTGCCGTAGAGATCAAGCGCCGAGTTGTAGGGCACCTGCAACTGCTTGGTGGTGTAGACCAGATCGACGATTTCGCGGCGCAGGGCGGTCAAGCGCTTGGGGTCGGTCAAGCCGGGATCGAGATCGCCATAGATGGCGGTGGTGGTCGGCTCACCGGAGAGGCGGCGGGTATCGAGCGGCTGGGTTTCGGACTGATCCCAGTGGACGATCCCGGCGCGATCCACGCCCGGCACCAGATAAGCGTACTGGCGGGTGTTGTACAACTGGGTTTTGCGATCCTGATAGCGCACCGAAAGCTGCGCGAACAGGAACGGGCGGTAAGCCAGCACCGCTCCGCCGAGCGCGGCGGCGGCGACGTTGGTCTTGCGCTCCCATTCGCTGATCGCCTGCTGGCTGGAGAGCGTGTAGGGCAGGAAATACTGAGCGACGGTCGAGGGGACGGGCGGCTGATGCTCGCTGTAGCCGTTGGGCGGCTGCAAGCCGGTCGGCGGGCTGCTCTGGCTGGACGGCGCGATCTGGCTGACGGTCGGCTGGATGGAGGTAGTGGGAAACTCCGGCAGGTTGGGTGGCGGATCGAAGGCGGGAGCGTTCGCCTGCTGGGCGACGCTCTGCGCCGCGAACTGTGCAGCGTAGCCGGGTCCGGTCATGCCCGGCGGCGCGCTCGCCACCAGCGCGGGCTGCCGCGCCGCCTTCTGATCCGCCATCAAAATCTGCACCTGCTGGCGGGTCAGGGGACCGCGCAGATAGCTCATCGCCCAGCGGGTATGCACCATGACCGGTCCCGATTGGTCGTGGACGTTGTGCATCAGGAACACGCGCGGCGGGATGTCGGAGATCAGCCGCTCCACGTCCTTGAGGTTCATGCTGGTATCCACCGTCGCCAGCAACTCCAAGCCGCTCATGACCCGCTGCTTGTCGTTCTCGGATTGCAGCCTGCCGATGAACCACGTCCCGGCGTTGCTCAAACCCTTGTAGTCGAGGTCGCCGGGGTTCTGGGTCGCCAGAATCATGCCCAAACCGAAGGCGCGCGCTTGCTTGAGCAGGCGCAGGATCGGCTCTTTGGTGGGTGGATTGCGGGGATAGGGCGGGAAGTAGCCGAACATCTCGTCGACGTAAAGCAGCGCGCGCAGGCTGGTGGTGCCGCTGAGCGTGCGCATCCAGCCGAGGACGTTTTCCATCAGCAGGGTGATGATGAACTGGCGCTCGCTCTCGCTGAGGTGGGCGATGTAGAAGATGGAGACGCGCGCCCGCCCATCGGGTTGGTAGAGCAGGCTTTGGATGTCCATTGGGTCGCCGTTGATCCACGACTGGAACGAGGGCGCGGCGACGATGTTGTTCAGGTCGAGCGCGAGTTTTTGGCGCTCGCGCTCGGTAATGTAGTCGTTGATCGGGAACACGCCGAGCTTGTCGAAGGGCGGCTTCTGCACCTGCAAGATGATGTTTTCGAGGGTCAAATCCTGCCCGCGCTGCCACGCATACTCGAAGATGTTGGCGACCAGCACGTGTTCCTTGTCCTGTATCGGCTGCGCGTCCCGCCCGACCAGCGCCAGCAGCGCGGTCACCACCCCGTTGATCTTCTCGCGGTTGGCTTCGACATTGCTCGCCCAATCGTCGCGCGGGGCGCGCAGCGAGGCGAGGATGCTCACGGGCAAGCCCGCGTCCGAGCCGGGCGTGTAGATGCTGTAGCGCGCGGCGGCTTTGAGCCACTGCATTCGGACGGGGGCAATGCTCCAACTGGCGAGTCCCTGCTGCCACTGATGGGCAACGTCGGCGGCATACTGCGGGATGTCCATCCCGGCGCGCTGGGCGTCGTCCACGTTGACCCAGGGCTGAAAATCCTCCGGGCGCAGGTCAGGGAAGTCGAGCAGCAGGTTGGTGATGTCGCCCTTCGGATCGATGATAATCGAGGGGATGTTGTCGAGCGCGGCTTCTTCCAGCAGGGTGATGCACAGCCCGGTCTTGCCGCTGCCGGTCATGCCGACCACGACCGCGTGGGTGGTCAGGTCGCGCGAGTCGTAGTAAACCACGTCGCTGGTCAGGCGCTTGGTATCCGGGTCGTAACGGCGTCCGAGGTAAAACGTGGTGGGCGCTTCGATAAACGGCATATTGAGTTATTCTCCTGTATGTCTAATACAATGTATCGCTGTCTTACATCGTCAAACTGTGAGCCAAGTAACGGTTCAAGAGAGGCTACAGGGGACGAAGCTCGCTAGACACTTTCTTTGACTGCATCTCCGCTTCTAGGAACATCATAGAAAGCGTCTGTGCCGAACTTTTCAACGACATATATGATCTGAGGCAAGAGCGCGCAGAGCTCTGCACTCCATGCTTTAGACATGGATGTCCCTTCAGGGGTAACGACATTGGGCTTACACTTCCACTCGATATATATCTGATACTCGCTGTCCCCATTACTTGCTCGGCCAAGCTACCTACTGACAAACATCAGAAAATGTTTGAGGCAGTATAGCTCAACAGGTCATTCTGGCGTTGTTCTTGCTGGGTTGGATTTCCTTGTGATATTTTCCTCTTCAACTCGACCTTTATCTCATCAATTGAAACAGCTAGCCTTCGCACAAGGAATATATGCTCGGCAGAAATAGACTGAAGGGAAATACATCTTCGTAGGTTTTATCGCAAGGAATATCTCCGTTGCATTCCGATAGGCGGTCTGTGGATCGCCATGAAAGGCACAAAGTGAGGGGGCAATAGCTATTGGGGTGATAGCATCACGCTTGGTATTCTCATGTCACGTCGCCGATGCACATAAAGAATCCCAAATTGCTCAAAGTCGTCGTGTAGCCGCTGTTTGAATCGGATCATTGCTTCGTTTATCTGCGGCAATAATTTCATTTTGCGTATTGTTATATTGGATTATCTTGTCTATCAAGATCGCGCTCGGTGCATTCGACAATGCGGAGTAGTACCTTCGTATTTTCTGTTGACAGACTGCGTCAACGGCACTCAATGCTCCTGTTGTTTGCGCTCCGTTAATCACTGATATTCCCTTGATCCGAACAGTCGAACCAAGTTCTAGTTTATTTGTTAGAGCGGTGATACCATTGTTGTATACCCAGAAATTCGTAGGCTCGGTACTTGCAGTGTCTGGCGATATTCGAATTGATGTTTCCATTTACTGGTTCATTCGAGCCAAGATAATCTCGGTAATTAGCACTAAATAGCTGTTCTTATGCTGCTTATACAAGTCTTGTATCCATTTACCTGATACTGCTGGTCAGAATTGCCGTCCAGTCATCAGTACGCTCTGTGACATATTCGGAAACTGGAACATCAAGCCAATCCTCAACTAAGATTTCTTTGTCCCTCGATTTAAAAAGTTCTTCAATTCTCTTAAGCCCAAATTCATCGAAAGATATAATAGGTTGATCTCACTATTGTTATTTAGAACTCTCACCGTATCACGTGCATGATCGGCTGCGGCGCTGAGTTCATTCGCAATATTAGCGCTCTCAAAGCAATTATGAATATATAGTATTTCTATCCTGTCTACTTCTTCATTTTTCAGGGCGTCTCTTAATTCTGCCGCCTTTGGTTCTCAGACCTGTCGGGTACCATCTGGCAGATTTTCAGACAGCAACCAAGCGATTGATGTGTTCAGATCGCTTGCCTTGTCCGGCGCACTCACTTTCCCCCATGCAGAAGAAAAATAATTCTGTGCAATGATTACTCGATTTTCATTAGGATCGATATAAGAATATCGACTTTTTTGTCGTCTCCCCCATCGGTAATGGCATTTGCGGCAAAATCCTGAATATCATCAAGTCCGAGATAGAGAGCCAGTGCAAAAATCGCAAGATCATTTGGCTTGTACTGGCGAAGCTCTGTATCAGCTTGAAAAGCGGCGATAAAAGTGATACTCGAAATGTCTTCTGTCTTAGCTGCCATTATATTGATACCTACGTGTAAATTGAGGTTGCACGTTCATAAGATTGTCTACAGCAACTTGATAACACTCCTTGACAAGTTCTACGCCGATATAGTGTCACCCTAGCTGTTTCGCCGCCTCCGCTGTTGTACCTGAACCCAGAAAAGGATCGAGCACAACATCACCTTCTCTTGAGAAGAGCTTGATAAACCACGATGGAAGCTCTAAAGGAAACGTAGCGCTATGATTTCGATTTCCAGTCTCAGGAGCTAGGCGTAACACATTGGTCGGATAGACTTTATCGCGCCCGACCCAGTTCGAGACATTTTTGCCAAAGCCGCTCCCCACTTTTGAAGTATCGCGTATGCGATCCGTTGCGCTAAGGTTGGCAAGGCGCGTTTTTGCCCAATCTCCCACTGGAACCATGACTTCTTCTTGATACATATTGAACTTGCGCTGTTTGTTGAACTGTAAGCATCGCTCCCACGAATCACGAAAGCGATTTGACCATTTGCCGGGATAGGCATTCTTCTTATGCCAGATATATTCCTCAGTCCACAGCCATCCTTGCTTACGCATCTCTAGAATTAGCTCAATCACATAGGTATGACGCTCACCATTGACGACCTTTTCCTTGATGTTCAGGATGAATGTCCCTGTTGGCTTGAGTACGCGCAGGAACTCGGCTGAACGAGGGAGAAACCAAGAGACATAATCATCGGGATGGATACCACCATACGTATTCTTACGACTATCAGCATAGGGAGGGGATGTAACGATGAGGTCGATACTGTCATCAGGAAGTATTTTCAAAACCTCACCGCAATCGCCATGAATGATGGTGTCTGTTAGCAACATTGAATCATCCCCTCCAGTGAAGAAGTTGTGGTTTTATTCTAGCACGCCTGTCCTACGGACACGACAAGCCGGTGGGTGTCGGTGGCTTCCGCCCAGCGGCGATCAAACTCGGCGAGGTATTGCGCCGCAAGGTCGGGGTCGGTGATTTCGATCATGTTCTCGTCGTTGGAGTGAGTGGCGTTCTCGGACACGTTGAACGAGCCGCTGATCACGGTGGCGCCGTCGATGATAAAGACCTTGTGATGCAGCACGAATGGGTTGCCGTCCTGACGCACCGGAAGCCCGGCGCAGAAAGTGGGCGTGAGTTCGGAGAACTGGGTTTCGCTGCCGGTCTTCTCGAAGATGCCGGACACATCGACGCCCTTCCCGGCTTGCTGGATCAAGGTTTGCCCAATGGGGTCTTCGGTGAAGGAGAAGGTCATGAAGCGAATCTGGTGCTGCGCGCCTTGCAGCGCCGCGTTGATCTGGTTCAGCACGTCGTCTTCCGGCGAGAAGTAGATTCCAATCGCGTCCCCGTCCTGCGTGAATTCCGGGTGCGGCGTATTGGCGGGCGAGGTCGGTCCGAACTTGTGATCGACGAACATCTCATTGAACTCGGCTTGGTAATCCTGCACCACGTCCTGCGAGCGCAGAACCAGCGCGTTGTTGTTGTTGCGATAGGTGTCGTTGACGCTGAAATTCCACGATCCGGTGACGACGCTGGTGCTGTCGAGGATCATGATCTTGTCATGCATGAGCGCGGTACGGCTGTCGGTGACGACCGGAATCCCGGCATCGACTAACTGGTGCAGCGTGGTTTCACTGTCGCCCAAGCCGTCGTGATCGTCGCTGACGACCCGGACGGTCACGCCGCGCGCGTGGGCGTTGAGGATGGCGGTGGTCAGCGCCGGGCTGTTGAACTCGTAGGCGGCAACGTCGAGCGTGTGCTGAAGCTGATCGATGTACCCGGCAATGATCTCATCAATGCCGCCGTGATAAGTCGAAGCGTCGCGGCTGCCGGTCGGCGCGGTGAAAAAGACCTGCCAGAAACCCTTTTCCGCGCCAACTCCCTGCCCGACGGTGATGGGCGTGACCGCGCTTTCCGCCGTGACTTCGGCGGTGGGGGTGTCGGTTGGGGGAACGGTGGTCGCGGCGGGCAGCGCCGTCGGGGGAACGCTGGTGGGCGCCGAGCAGCTCGCAATCAAGAGCACGAGTATAAGCAAGAATAATTTCCGATGCGTAATCATGTCATTTGGTCTCCAGTATGCGGCGATTCTGCGTGCAGTAGTTGGGTGAGCGCTTCAATCGTGCTGGAGGGATCGCCAGTGGCGGCGGAGGCGACCTGCGCCGGGCTAACCTGATAACCGAGGTTCGCCGCCAGCGCAGCAATGTTGTCCGGCATGGCAGCCTGAGCCGTCAACTGCCCCTGCCTTCCGGCATAGCGATTCAACTGTTTGAGCAAATCCATCAATGCGGCGGCTTTGGCTTCAAATTCCGGGTCGTCCGCGCCGGACGCATCGAGCCGGGCAAGCTCACGTTCCGCCCATTTTAGCATCTTTTCCGCTTCGTCGTCGGTCAGCTCGTCGCGCAGATCAGCCTTCTCGTACAGGCGCATCTGCGCGTCTTCAACCCGGCTCATGCGTCCGCCGATTCGTCAAAGAAGGGACGCAGCAGCGCCGCCGCTTCGGGATGCTGGTTTTCTTCGGCGCGGTCGAGCGGGGTCTTGCCCTCGTAGTCGGTGGCGTAGGGATTGGCGTCATGGTCGAGCAGCCACCGCACCATCTGGGTCTGCCCGAAAAGCGCCGCGCCATGCAGCGGGCTGTTGATGCCTTCCTCGACGTTCAGGTCCGCCCCGGCGCTGTAGAGCAGCTCGGCAACGTCCTGATTGCCGCTGATCGCCGGGTAGAACATCACCGGGATGTTGTGGGGCCCGGTCGCGTGGGCGAGTTCGGGATCGTCCGCCAGCATGGATTTCACGTCGTCGATGCGACCAAGCATGGCGGCGGTGCAGATGTCCAGCGGCGCGCCTTCGTCCAGCAGATATTCGGCGATGGCGCGATTGCCCACGTGGGCGGCTGCCTGAATGGGCGTTTCGACCCACTGCGCGTTCTCGTTGAGCAGTTCGGGATGCTCGCCCAGCAATTCCTGAATACGCGGCAAATCGTGATGCGCGGCGACGACGAATTCGTCGATCAATTCCTGATCCAACCCTTCGAGTCATCATCATCATCCTTGTGATAACGCCGAATTTAGCTTAAATCGTAGGACATTTGTTTGATTGCGTCAACGGATGCCGAAGCCGGAATAGCGCCCTCCGGCGGCGTGCCATTCAGCATCGACGCGCAAAACGCGCGCAGCGTTGGGTCCGCGCCAGAGGAAAGACAGGAAGCGCTCCAGTGTCTCGCGGTCGCCTTCGGCAAGAACCTCGACGGTGCTGTCTGGTCGGTTGCTGACCCACCCGGTCACGCCGAGATCGGCGGCGCGGCGCTGGGTGGCGTCGCGGAAGCCAACTCCCTGCACCCGCCCGTGAACGATGGCGTGCAACTGCACGTTTTCGGTCATGCAAAGCCTTTCTTCAAAACTCAACGCAAAGCGGCAAAGACGCAAAGGGCAGGCGCACGGCTGTGCGCCCGAAATTACCCTATCTAGTGACGATGTCCTAATCGGGCGACTGCCAGCGTCCGACGCTGGATTTGCCATTCACGTAGGTATTCATAAAGGCAAACTCGACCGTAAACATGAACAGGATATAGTCATCCTGCGGAACATAAGGGGACGCGCGCACCGCTTGCTCCCGGATAACGGGATCGTCGGTCTTGGTCGCGCGCCCCCTGACGTAAAACTCACCGTCCCCGCCGCTTGAATTTTCAACCGAGCCATGCAGGGTGTAGCGCGCATCGCGCTGCAAGTCTTTGCCTTTGGGCGACGTGGGTTCCATAAACAGAAACAACTGCTCGCCGACAATGGGCGTCACCGGATGCACACGCGGGCTGCCGTCCGCGCGCAGGGTGCCAAGATAAGCGACTCCACTTTGAAAACGCGCTTCGCCAAATGCGGCAAATTCCGGGGCTTGCTGCGCGAATTCTTTCCAACTGGTCATGATCGATCACTCCTAGTGCATGTCGTCCAGCCGCCGCTGGAGATAAGCGCGTTCCGCCGGATTATGACACAGGTCGAGCGCCCGCTGATAAGCGTCGGCGGCAGCTTCGCGCTGCCCGGTTCGCGCCAGCAGATCGGCGCGCGCGGCGTGATAGGGGTAATAGCCGTCGAGTTGGTCGCCGAGGCGGTAGAGCAGTTTCAGCCCCGCCTGCGCGCCCTGCGCCATCGCCACCGCCACTGCCCGGTTGACCTCGACGACTGGCGACGGCGTCATCCGCGCTAGGGTATCGTACAGCACCGCGATCTGCCGCCAGTCGGTCGCGTCGGGAGTCGCTGCTTCGGCGTGCAGCGCGCTGATCGCCGCCTGCACCTGATAGGAACCCGGCTGGCGGAGCGCCAACGCCTCGTCCAATATCGCGGTGCCCTCGCGGATTTTCGCCTGATCCCACTTCGCCCGATCCTGATCGCTGAGCAGCACCAGATCGCCCGCTGCGTTCAGGCGCGCCGCGCGGCGCGAATCGTGCAGCAGCATCAGCGCCAGCAGCCCGCGCGCCTCCGCACTCGGCTTAGCGGAGCTAAGCACGGGCATGAGATCGACCAGCACCCGGCACAGGCGAATGGCTTCGGCGCACAAATCGCCGCGCGTGAGGGTCTCGCCGCTGGTGGCGACGTAGCCCTCGTTGAAGATCAGGTAGATCACCGCCAGCAGCGCGTCCAGCCGCTCCGGCAGCAGATCGGCGGGCGGGACGCGGTAGGGGATGCCCGCATCGCGGATTTTGGCGCGGGCGCGGGAGAGCCGCTGCGCCATCGTCGGCACCGGAACCAGAAACGCCCGCGCCACCTCCTGCGTGGATAAGCCGCCGAGCGTGTGCAGGGTCAGCGCGACCTGCGCCTCCAGCGCCAGCGCGGGGTGACAGCAGGTGAACATCAGCTTCAATCGATCATCGGGGATTAAATCGACGTCCATGTCGGGATTATCCTCGGCGGGTTCAGCGGCGGCGAGCGCGATGAGTTCGCCGGAGTTGCGCTCCAGACTCGCCGCGCGGCGCAGGCGGTCGATGGCGCGGCGTTTGGCGACGGTGGTCAGCCACGCGCCGGGGCTGCGCGGCACGCCGTCGATCTGCCAGCGTTCCAGCGCTTCGACCAGCGCGTCTTGCAGCGCATCCTCCGCCAGCGGGAAATCACCCAACTGGCTGATCAGCGCGGCAAGCACGCGCCCGTGTTCTTCGCGGAAGGTCGACTCGATCTGCGCCGCTGCGGTCATCCCGCCTCAACTCACCGCTTGCTTCACCAGCGCGGTGATCCGCTTCTCTACGGCGGGCGTCAGCGCCGTCAGCGCGAAGGATGTCGCCCACATGACACCGTCGTCGAGATTCGCCCCATCGTTGAAGCCAAGCGTCGCGTAGCGCGCGCCGAACTTCTGCGCCGTCTGGAAGAAGACGATGACCCTGCCATCCTTGTTGGCATAGGCAGGCATCCCGTACCACGTTTTCGGCATAAGGTCTGGCGCTACGGCTTTGACGATCTCGTGTATCCGCGTTGCGATGCTGCGATCCGGTTCCGACATTTCGGCGACCTTGGCGAGCAGGTCGCTTTCCCCTTCTTCCCGGTTCCTTTCCGCCTTCCGCTCTCTGAGGGTTTCCTTCATCGCGGCGCGCTCCTCAGCGCTGAGTCCCCCAGACTTCTTTTTGGTCGTGGCGGCGCTCTGCTTGACTTCTTCCGCTTTTTTCATGGGATTTTCTCCTTTTTGCTTCAGATTATCGGTGATTTTCGACCTGCTGCGCCAACCTTGAGAGCGCCGTTACTTGAAACGACCGCCTAAACGGCGCTCTCATCCTACGCATAACGGGTGCGCGCGCGTTGAATGCCCTACGCCCGCTCCGACCAGAGCGGGCGAATTTCAATCGAGCCGCCCTTCGCGCTGGGAATCTTGGCTGCCCAGCCAATCGCTTCGTCGAGGTCTTTGCAGTTGAGCAGGTAGAAGCCGCCCAACTGCTCGTGGGTCTCGGCGAACGGTCCGTCGGTGGTCAGAGTCTTGCCCTCGCGCACGCGCACGGTGGTCGCGGTGGTGATCGGGGCAAGTCCGTTGTTGTCCAGCAGCACGCCGGCAGCCTTCATTTCGTTCATCAGCGCAAACCATTCTTGCGCGGCGGCTTGCTGCGCTTCCGGGGTAACGGTTGGCGCGACGGATTGATCCCAGTACATCAGCAGCATGTACTTCATGCGATTGCTCTCCTGTGGAACTAAGGCTGTTGACGCAGCCCGATGATGTTGCCATCAGCGTCCTTGACGGTAGCTACCAGCAGTCCGCCGCCGACATTTTTGACCTCCTGCTGAAGCTGCCCGCCCGCATCCAGCAGCGCTTGCAGGCTGGTCTTAATGTCGTCCACGTCGCGGTAGGCGATGGGTCCAATCGGTTGACCGTGCGCCAGCCCGACTTCCTGATCGCCGACTTTGTAGCCGACGTAATAGGGACTGTCGGCATACGGCTCGACGCCTAAAAACGTGCTGTAGAGCTGCTTGGCTTGGGCGAGGTCTTTGACAGTATAGACGATTAAGGGGATAGCCTGACTCATTTTGAACTCCTTGTGATCGAGTATCGGTTGATTTTGCCTTTCTATACAAACGTCGAACGAGATCGCCTCAAAATGACAGGTCGGCGGCGGCTCTCATGATTTACTCATCTTTCGGCGGATGCCACCCCGCGAGAACCCAATAGCTGCGAGCTTCGAGTGCAATAGGATCATCGCTGAGGTGCAGGGCTGTCACCGTTGCTCGTCCTATCGGTGTTAATCCGATGATGCGAATTCGATCATCGCTCCAACGGAAATGCTCTGCCCATTTCTGCGTCCGAGGATTGAATAGAAGACAAGTTTCACCTGTTTCGGGATCAATGCCGCTGATTTTGTCGCTTTTGTGTTGATTACAAAGGGAACAGGACAACCACAGATTCGGCTCTTCGCTGCCGCCACCGCGTGCAAGCGGAATAATATGTTCGATTTGAAGCCGTCCCATGACCAAATGCTGAGGACTTAAGCAGTAGCCGCAGCGGTTGCTCGCCGCTTCACGTACTCGCCGGTCAACCTCAGCCGGGATATGAACGCGGGGCATTTAGCGTCAGCCAAGAGGCGGCACTAGACCGCGATCCACCGCAACCTTGATCGCCTGTGCCTTACGCACCAATCCACGACGATAAATCTGCATCAGCGCATCCAGTCGAGTGCGCTCATCGTCAGCCAGTTCACCTTCACGCTGTTGATCGAGCAAACTATCCAACTCCGATTGCTGCTGGTCAGATAACTGCATGGTGGTTAGCGTGCGCACTTCATCGTCGGGAAGCTGATCAACTGGTATTTCAGCGGCAGCGCGGTCGAGCCACTCGGTCAGCACATCTTCAACCCGACGCTGCGTATTTGCGGCAACCGCCTGCGCCTGATGTGCAACTTCTTCCGGGATTTTTAACGTCACTACGACGCTCATAACCCAACCTCCCGCACTTTTTGATCATTATACTCGATCACTGTGTCGAGTTATCCGGCTGCCATCACCACCAGCGTGGCGATCAGCGCGATCAGCGCCGGAGCGCCCTGCACCAGCAGAATCGAGCGCTTCACCGTGATGCCGCCGTAGATCGCTGCGACGATCACGCAGCCCAGAAAGAACAGCGCGATCTGCTGCCCGATAGCGCCGTCGGGATAGACCACGCTCCACAGTAAGCCCGCCGCTAGAAAGCCGTTGTACAGCCCTTGATTGGCTGCCAGCGTCTTGGACAAATCGGCTTGTTCCTGCGTGGTGCCGAAGGATTTCAGTCCCGTCGGCGTCGTCCACAGGAACATTTCCAGAACCAGAATGTACAGGTGCTCAAGCCCGACCACCGCTACCAAAATCTTGCTGATAGTGTCCATGATTCCCCCTGATGCGCTGCGATGACTATATCACGCGGTGGTTACCGTCTCTCACTGCATTGTCTTTGTCTTTGACTCAGCACTCGGTACTCATTACTTCTTTTTACAGCACTTCCACCGGATCGACATCGACGTACCAGCCCTTCGGAATGTCGATCCCCTCCAGCGCGGGCGTGGGATCGACGCCGCGCAGCAGAAGCTGCCAGCGAAAAATGTTGTTCTCGCGGGTGAAGAAGCAGGGCGCGGGACCGATCAACTCGGTGCCGGTCATGTGCTGCGAGTCGATGCGGTGGCGCAGCAGCGAGGCGGCGCGCTCGGCTTCGCGCTGCGCCTGCGTCTCGTTGGGGAAGCGGAACAGCATCCGCACCAGACGGCGAAAGGGCGGATAGCCGATCTCGCGGCGGTAGGCGATCTCGCGCTGATAGAAGGCGGCGTAATCGTGCTTGGCGGCGGCGGCAATCGCGTAGTGCTCTGGCTGATAGGTCTGCAAGATCACCCGCCCGCCCAGCAAACCGCGTCCCGCTCGCCCCGCGACCTGAGTCAGCAGTTGAAAGGTGCGCTCCCCGGCGCGGAAATCCGGCAGCGCGATGCCGATGTCCGCGCTCACCACGCCGACCAGCGTCACCAGCGGCAGGTCGAGTCCTTTGGCGACCATCTGCGTGCCCACCATCACGTCGGCTTTGCGGTCGACAAAGCGCTGCAAGATCGCCTCGTGCGCCTCGGCGGAGCTGGCGGTGTCGCTGTCCCAGCGAACCACCCGCGCGTGCGGGAACATCTCCACCAATGCCTGCTCGACCATCTGCGTCCCCGCGCCGAAGAACTTGATCCGCCGGGAGCCACACTGCGGGCAGACGCTCGGCTCTGGCTGCTGGAAGCCGCAGTGATGGCAGCGCAGCGCCGACCCGGCTCGGTGATGGGTCAGCGGCGTATCGCAGCGTGGGCAGCGCGCCACGTAGCCGCAGTCCCGGCAGAAGACGTAGGTGGACTGCCCACGCCGGTTCAGGAACAGAATCGCCTGCTCGTGTTGATCCAGCACCTCGCTGATCCCCTGCTGCAAGGATCGGCTGAAGATGCTGGTGTTCCCGCTCTTGAGTTCCGAGCGCATATCGACCACCTGCACCGGCGGCAGGTCGATCATCACGGCGTCGTCCGCCGCCGGGCGATAGCGCGGCATCACGCCCTCGCGCTCCGCCTGCTCGTAGATACGTGCGCGGTGTCCCATGATCCGCTGCGGCAGTTCCAGCTTCTCGATCTCGCCCCGTTCGGCGCGGTAAGTACTCTCCACATCCGGCGTGGCGCTGCCGAGGATCAGCACGCCGTGATTGCGCCGCATCATTTCCTCCGCCAGCGCCCGCGCGTGATAGGGGAGCCGCTCGCCCGCGTCCTGCTTGTAGCTGGGATCGTGTTCTTCGTCGAGGATGATCAGCCCCACGTCTTGCAGCGGCGTGAACACCGCCGAGCGCGCCCCAACCACCACCTGCACCAGCCCGTCGCGGGCGCGCCGCCACGTGTCGTAGCGCTCGCCTTCGCTCAATTCACTGTGAACCACCGCCACGCGACCGGGGAAGCGCGCCGCCACCCGCCGCACGGTCTGCGGCGTGAGCGCGATCTCCGGCACCAGAAAGATCGCGGTGCGACCGAGCGCCAGCGTCAGTTCGATGGCGCGCAGGTAAAGCTCGGTCTTGCCGCTCCCGGTGACGCCGTGCAGCAGAAAGGCGCGGCTCGGCAGTTCCAGCGGCGTCGGCGCGGGCGGAGCGCTCTCGTCACCCCACACTTTGCGGGCGTAATTGCCAATCGGCAGATCGGGCAGTTCGTCGGCGTACTGCGCCTGATCTTCAATGGTCGCGTCGATCTGCTGGATCACGTCCTGCCAGTCCTCGGCGATCTCCCGCTCGCGGAAGCGCAGCACCAGTAAGCCGAGGTTTTCCAAATAGGACTGCCGCACCGCTTGCTGAGCCTTGCTGTACTGGCTGTCGTTGGCGTCCACCTCGATCACCAGCCGCGCTTCGTGGCTGAAAAAGTCCACGATGAAGCGCTCAATCGGCTGCTGACGGCGGAAATCCTGCCCGCGCAGATACTCCCACAGCTTGTTTTCGGCGGGCGACGGATTGGCGCGCTTCTGCCGATCCAGCGCCTGAACTTCGTCGCTGATCGCCCGCTGCGCGCTGGCGCGGTCGAGGCTCTGCTTGTGCTTGGACGCTTCCAGCAGCGCCGCCTCAATCCGCCCCCACGCCTTCTGCTGCGCGGGCGTGAGCGTCGGGGGCGACACCGGGACGTAATCCTTGTCCGCCAGCAAATCGCGCCAGCGCTGCTGCTCGCCCAGCAGGATCAGGTCTTCGTCTTCCAGCCGCTTCAAGTCCGCCAGCGAAGCATCCGCCTGCGCGTAGACCCAGCTTACGTCCACCGCGTCGTTCGCCCGCGCGAGGATGTTCAGGATGCGCAGCGGCTTGTCCAGCCTGCGCAACTCGTCCAGCTTGGGCGTCACTTCGCCCGGCGGCAGCGTGAGCGTCAGCGTTTCGTCCGGCGTCTGGTCGATCCATCCGGCATCCAGCAGCTTGTCGAGGTGGGTCTTGTTCGCGCCTGACGCTTTGAGCGCCTCGCGCGCGGCGATCCCCGGCGCGTTGGCGACCGTTTCCAGCAGATCAGCCGTCTTGGAGGTGCGTTCCAGCGCGCGTGCCGCTTGGGGGATGTCGTGCGGGTGAATCGCCAGCGCCGCCGTCTGCACGATGCGCGGCTTCACGCGCGGCGGCGACAGCACCAACTCGGTATCCAGCACTTCGGCTTTGGTCAGCGCATCGACCGCCTCGCGCCAGTTTTTGCCCGGCAGCGCCCGTTCCAACTGCCGCCCGCTCAGCGCGCCGCGCCGCTCTAGCAGCGCGACCACCGCTTCTTCGACCGGATCAATCGCCAGCTCTGGCGCGTAGTTCTCGCGCAGATTCACCAGCAGATCGCGGTGCCCGGTCAAGCCCGGCGGCAGCCAAATCCACAGGCACATGCCCAGCGGCGCGCGATAGGCGCGGCTGATCCACTGCGCCAGCTCGATCTGCTGCCTCGCTGACCACCGGGCGTGGATCGAGCCGCGCGATCACGGGTTTGGTGCGTTCGACCTCGGCTTGGTCATGTAGGGCAACCACGATGGCGTGATCCATCGCGGTGCGAAACTGCACCTGCACCAAATGCCCCGGCTGGAGCTTGCCTTCCAGCTCCGGCGGCACGTGGTAATCAAAGGTCGCATCGACCGGCGTATTGACCGCAACTTCGACGTATTTCATAGCTCTATTTTAGCACAGATGTACAGGATTTTAACCACAGAGAACGCAGCGGAAAAGGACGAAATCCGGGCGGTATCCTGCCGCCTGTAGGGGCGAGTGTGCTTGCTACGCAAGCCTAGACCCGCCCCTACGACCATAATTGGGGAGGTCTGGGGGCGCGGCACGCCGCGCCCGATCTTCCTCTGTGATCTTCGCGTCCTCCGTGGTAAATCTGTTTGAGGAGGTGTCCATGCAGCGAATCGTCATCATCGGCACCACCGGATCGGGCAAA
The DNA here is from genome assembly GCA_963814185.1 of uncultured Chloroflexia bacterium. Lineage (GTDB taxonomy): Bacteria > Chloroflexota > Anaerolineae > Aggregatilineales > Phototrophicaceae > Flexifilum. The sequence goes on from CAWFCF010000012.1 coordinate 1,100,426, forward strand.
TCCACGCTGGCGCTGGCGCTGGCGGGGCGTTTGAACGCCGTCGTGATCGAGCCGGACGCGCTTTATTGGGCGGCGAACTGGCAGCCGATCACGAACACGGTATTTCAGGCGCGCGTCGTCGAGGCAACAACGGCAGAGCGCTGGGTGTTCGCCGGGAACTACAGCAGCGTCTACAACCTGATCTGGGCACGCGCCGACACGCTGATCTGGCTGGATTATCCGTTCGCGCTGGTGTTTTGGCGGCTGTTCCGGCGAACGGTGCGGCGGATTCGCTCGCAGGAGGATTTGTGGGGGACGGGCAACGTCGAAACGTGGCGCAAGCAGTTCTTGAGTGCCGACTCGCTGTTTATCTGGCTGATCAAGACCTACGCACGGCGCAAGCGCGAAATTCCTGCGCGGCTGCGCCAGCCGGAACACGCCCACCTGACCGTGATCCGCTTCCGCTCGCCCCGCGAAGCCGACCGCTGGCTGAGGTCGATCTAGCCCGCCGCCGCTACCGCTTCGTGATCCGGCAGCAGGTCTTCCGCGCTGCGAACCTCCGGGATTAGGTAGCCCGCGATGCCCACCACCAGACTGAACCCGCCGAAGATCACGAACATCAGCCCCATGCCTGCGCCCGCGCCGGTGCCCACCAGATTGCCGAAGATCGGCGCGAGGCTGCCGCCCGCCTGCATCGCGGGTTCGAACACCCGATCCGCCAGCGGACCCGCCAGCAGCAGCGAGAGCGGGATGGTCACCTGCGCGATCATGCGCCGCGCCGCGAACACCCGCCCCTGCACGTCCGGCGCGACCTTCGACTGCCAGATCGCCTGATTCGAGCCGTTGATGATCGGCAGGAACAGCGCCCGCGCGAACCCCGCCGCCGCCCAGATCAGCAGGGTTTGACCGAAGCCCATCAGCATTTGACCGAAGAGGCTGGCGCCGATCATGCCCAGCAGCACGCCGTGAATCCGGCGCTTGGGCCCGCCCCACGTGCTCAGAATCAGCCCGCCGACCACGCCGCCAATCGCGCCGAGCGACTGCACGGTCGCCAGCGCGGTCTCACTGTTCCCGGTGCGCGCCAGAATCAGCGGGGCGATCAACGCCACGCTGAACGATCCGGTCAGGTTGATGCAGAAGAAGGTCAGTTGCAGCGCCAGCAGGCTCCGTCGGCGCAGGATGTAGCGAAATCCGTAGAGGCTTTCTTCCCACAGGTTGCCCTTGCCCTCCGCGCCCGCCTCGGTGACTTCCGGCTGCGGCACGTAGATAAACAGCAGCGCGCCCACCGCGAACACGAAGGTGATGATGTCGATGGTCATCACGCCCGCGATGCCGATCACCACCAGCAGCGTCGTCGCCAGTATCGGCGCGAACACGTTGGACATCGAGTCCGCCAGCCCCAACATGCCGCTGGCGCGGGCGTACTGTTTCTTGGGCAGCATGGTTGTGATCGCCGCCGAATAGGCGGGCCACTGGAAGGTGCTGAGGATGCCCGCGACCGCGCCCACCACGTAGATATGTCCGATTTCCAGATGCCCGGAATTGTAGAGCAGCAGCAGCGCCACCGTGCCCATGCCGGAGCCGAGATCGCTCAGCATCATCACCAGCTTGCGATTCCAGCGATCCACCAGCGCCCCGGTGATCGGGCTGAGGATGATCGCCGGCCCGAAGCTGAAAAACGTGACCAGCGCCAGCGCCGTCGCCGACCCGGTGCGCTCGTATGCCCAGATGGTGAGCGCAAATTGGGTCATCGCCGAGCCGAGCAGCGACACCACCTGCCCGAACCAGACGATCCCGAAAGCGCGCATTCCTGTGGGTTTACGCATCCGTGCCATTCCTAGTCAACGTGCCACTCGAATCATAAATGAGTTGCCCCGAAATTACGAATTTAGGTTTTGGATCACCCATCGCAAATCGCCGCGCGCAGTAGCATAATAACAGCTATGCACACCGGAGACCGTTAACATGCCGGATGATCACGAACGCGACGAGGATGCCGAGTTCAAGGAATGGGCGCGCAACCACGACTCTGAGGAGCCGCCGCCCGACGTTCCCGCCTCGGTCACGTTCATGGAGATGATGCGGCGGGCAGCCGCGCGCAACGCCGACGAGCCGCCGCCTGACGACGAGCCTGCGCCGCCTGAAGCGCCGCCGCCCAAGCCGCCCAATGATGCCCCGCCGCCCTCGGTGCGCCGGGTGCGCCGCCGCGCGCGCCGCGCCCGCACCGCCGTGAGCGTCGTGGGTGGGCTGCTGCGCGCCTTCATCATCGTGATCGTGGCGTCGGGCTTGATGGCGACCATCTTCACGTGGTGGACGCCCAACGAGTTCATTTCCGACACCGCGCGGCAGGGCTTGAGCGTCGCTATCGCCACCGATGCCGCGACCGCCGTCCCGACCAGCCTGCCCACGCCTAACTGGGCGCGCCGGATCGGGATTGTGTCCGGGCATCGCGGCAACAATTCGGGCGCGGTCTGCCCGGATGGACTGACCGAAGCCTCGGTCAACTTGAGCGTGGCGGAGTTGGTGGTGCGTAATCTGCGCGGGCTGGGCTATACCGTCGATCTGCTGGACGAGTTCGATCCGCGCCTGACCGACTATCAGGCGGCGGCGCTGCTCTCGATCCACGCCAACACCTGTCAGAACTTCGGCGAGCCGGTGTCCGGCTTCATCGTCGCCGCCTCGCAGACCCGCATCTCCTCGAAAACCGAGGATGATCGCTTGGTGCAGTGCATCGCCGATCATTACGCGGCGGCAACTCAGCTTCAGCGCCGGATGGAGACCACCGTCGACATGACCGACTACCACACCTTCCGCGAGATTCATCCGCTGACGCCCGCCGCCATCATCGAACTGGGCTTCCTGCTCGGCGACCGCGATCTGCTCACCCAGCACCCGGATACGCTGGCGCGCGGTCTGACCGACGGCATCGTGTGTTTTCTGGAACCGGGACAAAAGTAATGCTCAGGTAGCTGGAAGGTTTACGAATGGTTAGAAAGTTGACGGGTAGAATCAAATCATGGTAAAAGAACTGGTGATGTATTCGCGTTCGTCGTCCTGCCCGTTCGTTTCGCTGGCGAAGCGTGTGCTGGACGACTATCAGGTTCCCTACCGCGAAGTGTATATCGACCGCGACGACGAAGCCCGCCAGCGCGTGCTGGCATGGACCGGATTTCTTTCGGTGCCGACCTTGATCGTCGCTCAGCCGGGCGAGATTCTGCCGTTCGAGCCGCAGACTTCACTGGAACGCGGACGCAGCCCGCGCGGGATCGACCGAGGCAGCATGATCACCGAGCCGAGCGTGGACGACCTCACCCACTGGCTGCAACGGAACGGCTTCATCACCGAAATCGCGGCGGATTGAGGGGTTAAACGTGGCGATCACCGAACGAAGCATCGAGGTAGACGGGCTGCCCGTTCACTATTTTGAGGGCGGCGAGGGCAACGGGCGGGCGCTGCTGCTGCTTTCCGGCGGCATTGGCGACGCGGCAAGCCTCTGGCGCGACGTGCTGCCTCCCCTCAGCGACAATTTCCACGTGTTCGCGCCCGATCTGCCCGGCTTCGGCGGCTCGGCGCCGCTCCCTGACCTGCGGATCGAATCGCTGGTGCGCTGGCTCTACGGGCTGCTGGATGCGCTGGAACAAACCGACGTGGTGATCGTGGGGCATTTCGTGGGCGCGCTGCTGGCGCGTCTGTTCGCCGCCGCCGAGCCGCAATACGTCCCCGCGCTGATCCTCGTCAACGGCGGAACCCTGCCTCAGTTTCCGGCATTTCTTCCATCGCTGATCGGCTTGCCGCTGATCGGCGACGTGGTGCTGCAACTGTTCGGCAGTGTGACCTGCTCGCAGAAATCACTGGATCGCATGGTCTACGTGAAAGAAGCGGTGGGCGAGGACTTCCTCACCACATGGCGTAGCAGCGCCTCCGGCTTCAACGGCTTGATGCGGGCGCTGGTGCGTTCGAGCTACCCTGAGCAGCGGACGCCTCCGGTGCCGACCCTGCTGCTCTGGGGCGCGAACGATCCGGTGATGCCCCTCGCCGACGCCGAACGCCTGAGCAAAGACATCCCCGGCGCGCGGCTGACTCCGGTCGCCGAATGCGGCAGTCTCCCGCCGCTGGAAGCGGGCGACACCTTCGTGTTTCAGGTCACGGCGTTCCTCGATCAGCTCAGCCGCGCGGTCATGCCCAACCTCCCCGGCGTGGGGCTGCTGCACCCAAATCAGGCGTAGGCAAAGCGATCCCGGTTTGCTATAATGCCATCGACTGTGCGGCTGCCCGCCGCGCGTGCGATGGAGAGGTCGCATAGTGGTCTAGTGCACTCGCTTGGAGAGCGAGCAGGGGTAACACCCTCGTGGGTTCGAATCCCACCCTCTCCGCTCCCGCGCCGGAAATCCTTCCGGCGCGTTTGATTCGACGGTGAGAGTGCGGCTAGAGCTTTTGAAGGCGACTCAGCGCCCTTCTCGCTAATTCTACGTTGCCCTCCGCCCACTTTCGACCGACCTCTATGGTCGCATCGTAATCGGCTGCGTGCCGATCATCCAAGAGACGATCTAGCCAAACACCGATCATGTGGCGGTCGTTATTATCTGATTTTTTGTAATGCAGCATCACGTTCCAGTGATCGCGCCCGGTTTCTTCGGGGACAAGCTCGTTGTTCTCAACCGCCCGATCCCGCGCGGTGCAAAAGACGGCATAGTAGGAACGGCTCAGGGCACAGCGAAATGCGGCTTCACTCAGACCCGGTGGATAATTCTCGATAAGGTCAGCGGATAAGGCATGATAGTCAGCCCAGCGAAAGGTCACGCGAACCTCAACTTGACGTTGAATCCGTGATCGCCGCGCGTATCGGCTTCGAGAAACCATTCGTCATCAAACGCGTCGAGCCGGGCGGACGCTTCCTCAACCGGAAGATCGGTTTTGACATAAACAAATAACTGCTGATAATTCCCCGCTTCCGGGAAGCGAACGACCTTCAACTCAAGCTCAGATTGAGGGAAGCGGGAATTCAGTTGATCGGCTGCTTCCAGCAAAATCGGTAGCACTTGAGCATGTTCTTCAAGATAGCTTGCCAGCTTCGGGCGATCCGCGACCACAAAGCGGCGCAAGATAGAAGTTTCGTTCGGGATCGATACCGCCTGATGGTCTGACATTGGTTGACCTTTCACCATCCCGTCACGTATGCAGTGTACATCAAATAGGTATCTGCAAGTGCCCTCTCACTCTATCGCCCGATTATAGAACGCCCGCTAGTCCGGCTTCTGCGCCCTGCCGAGCGCGACCTGCCCGCTCTGCCCGTTGACCAGCGCCGCTCGCAGATCGCCGTCGCGCTCGGTGAGCGTGCCCACCCACACCGGGAGCAGCAGCAGCGTGAAGCTCATTTGCAGCACCGACGTGAACACCTGCACTTCCACGTTCCGATTGTCGCTTTTGCCGTAGCGCTCGCGCATGTGATCGGAGACTTTCTCCCGCGCCGTCAGCGAGGCGTTGTCGAAATCCACCCCGTACAGCGCCGCCGGATGCTTCGCCAGCAGGTTCGGCTGGTAGGCGACCGCCGCGCTCACGTCGAACTTGCCCACCTGATCGATCAGCGCGGGCGGCGGTGATTGGACGGCGGGGACGGTGACGCCGTTCAGCCCATCCTGAAACTTGACGTTCTCGTAGGGGCGAATGGTGGCGAGCGCGTTACGGCTGTTCGGCGTCCGGTGATCGAAGGTGGTTTGCGAGATTTCCGCCAGCGCGTCGAACACCCAGAAGGGCAGGTACAGCCCTTCGATCCGCGCGCTGGCGATCTGGTTGTGGTCGAACAGCCCGGCGATCCGTTCGCCGACGCTGCGCAGCCGCTCGCGGATCGCGTCCTGCGCGTCCTGCTCGCCGATTACGAACGGCGCCAGTCCGTCCGGCTGCTCGATGCTGTCCAGCGCGTCCTGTTCGATCACCTGCGTCGAGCCGCAGAACGGGCAGACGGTCGAAAGCCGCTCCGCCGGGAGGGTGCGCTCCGCACCGCAGCGGGTGCAGTGGAGAATCCGCGCGCCGACCACCCATTTCACCGGCTGCGCCCGCCGCTTGAGCAGCGCCGCGCCCAACAGTTCCGCGCCGTCGCTGGCGTGATGCGTGCGATCCAGCGGCGCGGTATGCCCGCAGAAGCGGCACACCACCCGTTCGCCCTCGACCGTCAGGTCGCCGCCGCACACCGGGCAGATCAGCGCTTTCGTTTGGGTCTTCACCGCGCCCTCGATCTGCTTGATCTCCGGCTCGTGCGGGCTGCGGCTGCGCTCGGCTTGCTCCGGCGTGAGGTCGCCGTTGAGCACCAGCAGCATTCGCAGCGCCTCGACGTGACCGGGATCGTGCGCGATGATCTCCTCCAGATGATCGCGCTGCACCTGCGCGTCCATGCTGGTCTTGGCGATCCACAGGTGAGCGTCGGAAAAATCCGGCTGAATCTCCAGCGCCTGCTCGAAATCGTGAATGGCGGCGGCTGGGTCGCCGCGCCACAGGTCATCCTGACCACTCTCGAACAGCGACCGCGCCCGCAGATCGACCTCGCCGCGATGGGTGAGCGCGACGGCGGGTCGCTGACCGCGTGACCGCAGCCGTTCTTCGGCTTCGTCCAGCGATTCGGGGCGGTGGAAGCCGCATTTGGGGCAGCGGAACATCCCGGCGTCGGTGTTCAGGTTGAGCGGGGTCGAGCATTTGGGGCAGAGGGTCATGACGGAACTCCTGTGTGCATCTGTCCTCAGTATAGAGGACGCCTGCCCATTCATTCCGCTAAGAATTGGGGGAATTATCCGCGCCGGAACAGGTGATCGATCTGGTTGGGCATGATGTAGATGATCGGCACGAGGATGTCGATCAAAATGCTGGCTTCGACGATCACGAACGAGATCAGGATCGCCAGCAGGTACAGCGCCGCTGGCGTGAGGATGCGTCGGTAGACGATTCGCCGCACCTGCGGCTCGATCTGCTGCCCCAGCAGGTGATGATCGCGGGTGGCGTACCACCAATGCGTGAACAGCAGCAGCTCCGCCAGAATCAGGTTGAGGTTGTAGAACAGGATCGAGACCGGCTCGCGCCCGTATTCCTCGAACAACTGCGCCGTGAACGGCAGCAGCGCCACGATCATCATGAAGAAGATATTGATCCACAGCAGCACCCGGTCGGCGCGCCGGATGTAGAAATACTGGTTATGATGCCCCACCCACAGCACGCCGAGAATCACGAAGGTGATCACGTAGCTGACCAGCGTCGGCGCTAGCGTGGACAGCGCTTGCAGCAGCCCAAGCTGGTCGATCTGCTCCTTCGACGGCAGGTGAAAGTTGAAGACCAGCACCGTCATCACGATGGCGAACACGCCATCGGTCAGCGTCTCGATGCGCCCGGTGGTGATCGACGAGGAAATGCGCCGCTGCTGGGATGTGTCGGTTTCCGATTCGCTCATGCGTTCCCCAAATCGCTCGTGTGGCTGATCGTTTGCTGATTGCTGAGGGCGTATCTATTCACACTCGATTACGCGATTTCCTCATCCGCCGGAGGCTGAAAGCCCTCCGGCTAGGAATTCAAGCGGTCTAAAGACCGCTGCTTCTAGCCCGCTGAAGCGGGCTTGAGTTCGGTAGCCCGATGCTTTGAGCGTCGGGCGCGATACCGAAATTAGCACAATATCAGTTTTCACTTTACAAGTGTATCCAATCCGTTTTTGACTCCGCCACACTTGAACAAAGTGTATGAATTTCGCCCCCATTTTTCAGACATCGTGTAGAATAATCTAAACCCAAACGAATGGAGTACGAAAGCCAACATCATGATTATCGGTATCCCGAAGGAAATCAAAGACAACGAGTACCGCGTGTCGCTACCGCCCGGCGGCGTGCGTGAGCTGACTCGCCGGAATCACGCGGTCGTGGTCGAAACCGAGGCTGGATTGGGCAGCGCCTTCACCGACGACGAGTACACGCAGGCGGGCGCGACCATCGCCCACAGCGCCGAAGAAGTCTGGGGGCGCGCCAACATGGTGGTCAAGGTCAAGGAGCCGCTGCCGAGCGAGTATCGCTACCTGCGCGACGACCTGATCCTGTTCACCTATCTCCACCTCGCCGCCAACGAAGACCTGACTCACGCGCTGGTCGAGAGCGGCGTCACCGGAATCGCCTACGAGACGGTCGAAACCCCGGAAGGACATCTGCCGCTGCTTCAGCCTATGAGCGAAGTCGCCGGGCGCATGGCGACTCAGATCGCCGCGCAGTACCTCGAACGGACGCAGGGCGGGCGCGGCATCCTGATGGGCGGCGTGGCGGGCGTGCGCCCGGCGCACGTGGTGATCCTCGGCGGCGGCACGGTCGGCACCAACGCCGCGCAGATCGCGCTGGGGATGGGCGCTCAGGTGACGCTGCTTGACCTCAACACCGACCGCCTGCGCTATCTGGACGAGACGCTGCACGGTCGGCTGATGACGGTCTATTCCAACGAAGGCAACATTGTCGAAGCCCTGACCACCGCCGACGCCGTGATCGGCGCGGTGCTGGTGACTGGGGCGCGCGCCCCGCGCCTGATCACCCGCGACATGCTCTCGCTGATGCCGCGCCACAGCGTGATCGTGGACGTGGCGGTCGATCAGGGTGGCTGCGTGGAAACTACCCGCCCGACCACCCACAGCAACCCGACCTACTTTGTCGATGAGGTGCTGCACTACGGCGTCGCCAACATGCCGGGCGCGGTGCCGCGCACCTCCAGCTACGCGCTCTCCAACGCGACCCTGCGCTACGTGATCAAACTGGCGGGCGGCTCGCTCCGCGACGTGCTGGACAGCGATCCCGCGCTGGCGAAGGGGCTGAACGTCTATCGCGGGCAGGTGGTGCATCCGGCGGTCGCCGAGACCTTCAATCTGCCGCTCGCGTCGATGGAAGCGGTGGTCTAGCAATCTGGTGATTTCCTTGAGGGTAGGGACACGCCGCGCCGTGTCCCTACTAAACCGGTATAATCGCCTTCTTTTCGCAGATGATACCTGACCATCTTGACCGACTCGATCCCCCTGTTGTTCATCACCAGTTATGTTGGACTGGGCGGCGGCGAAACCTCGCTGCTGACGCTGGTCGAGCATCTGGTCAAGCAGAATCCTCGCTATCAGCCGCATCTGCTGCTGCCCCGCGACGGTCAGCTTGCCGAGCGCTGGCGCTCGAACGGCTGGACGGTTCATATCACCCCTTGGCGCGGCGCGAGCGTCTACTTCGTCCCCGCGATCTGGGCGCGCTTCCCGATCACCGGGCGCATCACCGATTTGATCCGCGAGCAGCACATTCGCGCCGTCCACAGCGACTATCACAGCCTGCCCTTTGCGCTTCCGGCGGCGCGGGGCACGGGCGTCCCGCTGGTCTGGACCTGCTGGGGCTGGTGGTTCAAGCCGAAGCTCTGGCAGCGCGGGTTCTTCCGCCAGCCCGCCGTGACTTTCGCCTCCTCGTGGGCGATCAAGGACGGCTTTCTGGGCGATCCGCCCTTCATGCCGCCGGATCGGGTGCAGGTCTTGCCGCCCGGCGTCGATACCGGACGCTTTCGTCCCGGCATCGACGGATCAACGGTGCGCGCCGACGCCGGAATCGCGCCCGACGCCCCGCTGGTCGCCCTGATCGCGCGTTTTCAGGACGTGAAGGGGCACGATGTTTTTCAGGCGATGGCGCGTCAGGTCGCGCAGGCGATCCCGGAGGCGCGCTTCGTGGTCGCGGGCGAAAACGTGCATGGCAAATCCGCCGACGACGCTTACAAAGCCCGCATCCTGTCCGCCCATCAAGCCGATCCGCTGCTGCGCGAGCGCTTGGTCTATCTCGGCTTCCGCCCGGACGCCGAGCGCGTGATGGCGGCGGCGGACGTGGTCGTGTGCAGTTCCTCGTTTGAAAGCTACGGCATGGTCAACGTCGAGGCGATGGCGTCGGGCAAGCCGGTGGTCAGCACCCGGCGCGGCGGTCCCTCCGAAACCGTCGCCGACGGCGAAACCGGCTATCTGGTCGATGCGGGCGACGCAGACGCGCTAGCCCGTCACGTGATCGACCTGCTGCGCGATCCGGCGCTGCGGCAGAAATTGGGCGCGGCGGGGCGGGCGCGGGTCGAGCAGCGCTTCTCCGCGCAGAGCATGGCATCCCGCTTCGATGCCACCCTGCAAAGTCTCCTATAGGGGCACGTGCTTGCTTTGCAAGCCAAGCGCTGCGCCCGATGCCGTGACCGGTTTCCGTAGGGCAGACCCGCATCTCTGCCCACTCCGATGTTATAATCAGGGCAGAGTGAAGGACGAGCCGCATGAGCGTCGAAACCCGAATCGGAATGCCGCTGGACGAATTCATCCGTGAATATGACTTGGCACCGTTTGAGCTGATCAACGGAGAAAAGCTGCTGCTGATGCCACCCGTTGCCGAACATGGCGAAACCATTCGCATCCTGCTGAGGGCGCTGTTTGGCTACGAGCAGGTCAATCCCAACGTTGTCGTTTACACGGAAATGCCCGTCGTGGCGATGGATACGCCGAACTGGGTCAAAGGCTCGCTCGTGCCGGATTTGATGATCTACGACAAAACACGTCTGGATGAATACAAGCAGCGTGTGCCTGACTGGAAGTCGAAGCCCTTCATCCTCGTCCCTGACCTGTGCGTGGAGGTGGTATCCGCCACCGACAGTTACTCCGACGTTGAAGCCAAAGTCGCGCAGTACCTCGCGGACGGCGTGCGCCTCGTCTGGGTGATGAACCCGCGCCTCAAGACCGTGATCGCCCACACCGCCTCGCGCATCACCCGCCTGACCGAAGCTGACATCCTCGACGGCGGCGAGGTGCTGCCCGGCTTCAGCCTGCCGATTAGCGCCCTGTTCGCGTGAACGTCCTGCTCGTCTCCCGCTGCCCGCCCTATCCGCTGTATCTGGGCGACCGCCTGATCGTCTACCACCTCGCGCGGCAGTTGGCGGGGCGCGGGCACCTCATCGACCTGATCGCCTTCAGCGACCGCTTCGAGGACATCACCGAGCGTGAGCATTACGCTGACCTGTTCCGCAGCGTCACCATCGTCGCCGATCCGCCTCGCTCGTCTTACGACTACGCCTATCGCCTGCTGATGCCGGGCGCGCGCTTCCCCCGCCGCGCCGATCAAGCGTGGTCGCCCGCCATGTGGGAGGCGATCCGCCAGCACCTCGATGCGAATCATTACGACGTGGCGCATCTGTTCGGCGGCGTTCAGGTCTACGAATACGCCCATGCCGTCGAGCTGCTCCCGGCGATCATCACGCCCTATGAGAGCTACAGCCTGTATCTGCGCCGCGCATTGGAAAACGCCGATGCTGTAGGGGCGAGGCATGCCCCGCCCCTACAAAAACAATTCGATGGCTTGAAACAACGTTTCGAACTGCGCGCCACCCGCAGCTACAGAGTCGTGGATGTTCGCGCCCTACCGCCGCGTGATCGTCGTCTCCGAAGCCGACCGGGACGAACTGCTCTCGCTCAATCCGTCGCTCCCGGTCGAAATCGTCCCCAACGGCATCGATCTGGACTTCTTCCAGCCCGCTTCCGCCCCGCGCGAGCCGCATACCCTGCTGTTCACGGGCAATTACGAATATGCCCCCAACCTCGACGCGGCGCTGCGGCTCGCCCGCGCGATCTTCCCCTGCGTGCAGCAGCGTATTCCTGACGCCAAGCTCTGGATCGTCGGCAACGCCCCGCCGCCCGAACTGCAAGCGCTCGCCAGCGACGCCATCACCGTCACCGGGCAGGTGCCGGACCTGCGCGACTACCTCAGCCGGGCAACCGTGTTCGTATGCCCGCTGCGCTTGGGCGCGGGCATCAAGAACAAGCTGCTGGAGGCGCTGGTGATGGGCTGCCCGGTGATCGCCACGCCGCTGAGCGCCGACGGCATCGCCGTCCGCGACGGTCAGGACGCGCTGATCGCCGAGACCGACCCGCAGATCGCCGACGCGGTGCTGCGCCTTTTCGCCGATCCGGCGCTGCGCGATCAGCTTGGCGCGAACGGGCGCAGGCTGATCGAGGCGCGCTATCAGTGGGCGCAGGTCGCCGATCAGTACGAGCGCGTTTACGCCGAGGTCGCGCGGTGAAGCTGCTCTACGTCGCCAACGTCCGGCTGCCCACCGAGAAGGCGCACGGCTTGCAGATCGTGCAGAATTGTGAGGCGTTCGCCGACGCGGGCGTGGACGTGACCCTGTGGGCGGCGCGGCGGGTCAACACGCCGGAGCTGCGCGCCGTCCGCGATCTGTGGGCGCATTACGGCGTCAAGCGCAATTTCGCGCTGCGCCGCCTGCCCTGTATCGACCTGATCGGGCTGATGTCGGGGCGCACCGGGCGCATCCCGCAGATCATTTTCCAGCTTCAGTTGTGGACGTTCGCGCTCTCGGCGCTGATCGGAGTGCTGTTCGCCCGCGCGGACGCGATCTACAGCCGCGACGAGACCGTCCTGCTGCTGATCAGCTTGATCGTGCCCCGCCGCAAGCTGGCATACGAGGCGCACACGCTGGCGCAGGGGCGCGTTGGGCGCGGCTTGCAGCGCCGAGTGATCAGGCGGGTGGGGCAGGTGTTCGCCGTGACCCGCAGGCTCGCCGACGACCTGATCGCGCTGGGCGCGGACGCCAACCGCGTTCACGTGGCTCCCGACGGCATCCGGCGCGCCCGCTTCGCCAATCTGCCGGATCGCTCGGCGGCGCGGCGCGCAGTCGGTTGGTCGGGAGATGTCTTTGTGGTGGGCTACGTCGGGCGCTTGCAGACGCTGGCGATGGACAAGGGCGTCGGCGCGCTGGTCGAGGCGTTGGCGCAAGTGGGGGGCTGCGCGCTGGCGCTGGTCGGCGGACCCGACCAGACCACCGAGGAATTCCGCCAGCGCTGGATCGAACTCGGTCAGGACGAAGCGCGCTTTCTCTACGCCGGGCAGGTCGCGCCGGATCGGGTGCCGCTGTACCTGAGCGCCTTCGACGCCTGTGCCATGCCCTTTCCATTCACCATCCATTTCGCCTATTACGCTTCGCCGATCAAGCTGTTCGAGTACATGGCGTCCTGCCGCCCGATTATCGCCTCGAACCTGCCCAGCACCGCCGAAATCGTGACCGGTGGCGACTCGGCGCTGCTGACTCCGCCCGGCGACGTGGACGCGCTGGCGAACGCCATCCGCCGCCTGCGCGACGATCCGGCGCTGCGCCAGCGCCTCGCCAACCGCGCTTATACGCTGGTGATGGATCGCTACACGTGGGACGCCCGCGCGAAGTCCATCCTCGAAGTGCTGAACCATGCCTGACGAGATCGGCGTTTCTCACTCAGCCCTTCACGTTGGTCTGCTTGCCGCCGACCTGACTCACAAGCACGGCTGGGCGCACTACAGCCTCAGCCTGATTCAAGCGCTTCGGCGCGCGGGCGTGACGCTGACGGTGGTCGCCGCGCGCAACAGCCCGCCTGTTGACGGCATCGATCTGCTGCCTCTCCTGCCGAGCGTCGATCCGCTGGAAGGCGGGATGCTGCGGGGTCAGCTTCGGGCGCTGCCGCAGACCCGCGTCGCGCTGCGTGACTGCGACCTGATCCACACGCTGATCGAACCCTATGCGCCGCTGGGGGCGCTGATCGCCGGACGCCGACCGCTGGTGATCACCGGGCACGGGAGCTACGTGCTGACCGGGCAGCAGCGCCGCTTTCCGGTCGGCGCGATCTACAGCCGGGCGTATCGACGCGGCTGGATGGTCTGCGTCAGCCGCTACACCGCCCGCGCCGCCGAATCCGCCATGCCCGGAATCAAAACGGCGGTGATCAACAACGGCGTTGATTTCGAGCACTTCGGCGGCATCCAGCATGTCGGCGGCGGCGGCGTGCTGAGCGTCGGTGCGGTCAAAGCCCGCAAGGGGGTGCTCGAACTGGTGCGGGCGATGGCGCATCTGCCCGGCGTCCGCTGCACCATCGTCGGCAGCCTCACGCTGGAGCTGCACTACGCCGCCCGCGTCCGCGCCGAAATCGAGCGGCTCGGCTTGGGGGATCGCGTCACGCTCGCCGGGCGCGTCCCCGACGCCGACCTGATGCGTTACTACGCCCAAGCCGACCTGTTCGTGATGTCCTCGCTCAACGTGGGCTGGAAATTCGAGGGCTACGGGCTGACTCTGCTGGAAGCCAGCGCCGCCGGGCTGCCCGTGATCGGCACCAGCGGCTGCGGCGCGGAAGACGCGGTGATCGACGGCGTGACCGGGCTGCTGATCCCGCAGACCGAGCTTGAAACTGGGCTTGCCGAGGCGGTCGCCCGGCTGCTGGCAAAGCCTGATCTGTCGGCGCAGATGGGCGCTGCCGGGCGGGAGCGCGCCCGCGCCCAAACCTGGGATTGGGTCGCCGGGCAGATGCTCGCGCTGTACAAAGCAGCGATTAGCGGTTAGCCTTTAGCAGTTGGCGATAAACGGGGGCGAGCCGATGCGTGACTTCAAGACGCTGCAAGTGTGGGAGAAAGCGCATCAACTGACGCTTGGCGTTTATGGCGCGACGGTGACGTTTCCAAAAGAAGAAATCTATGGTTTGACCAGCCAGATGCGGCGGGCGGCAGTTTCTATTCCTGCCAACATCGCAGAAGGCTGTGGGCGCAGCGGCGACCCCGAACTCGCTCACTTCTTGCAGATTTCAATGGGATCGGCGAGTGAGCTTGAATATTACTTCCACTTAGCTCATGATCTGGGCTATATTGATCGCTCATTATGTTCGAACTTGGAAGGTGATCTCATTGAGGTAAAACGGATGCTCAATAGTTTTCTCCGGAAGCTACGGCTGAACCGTTAGCTTCTTTAAGCTAACTGCTAACCGCTAACTGCTAACTGCTATGATCCGCTCCCTCCTCAGTCGCAAATTCATTCAGGACACGCTGGCGCTGCAAGCGGGCAAGATCGGCGTGATCGCGCTCAGCTTCCTCTCATCGGTGATCGTCTGGCGGCTGATGGGACCCCAGCGCTACGGCGATTTCGCGCTGGCGGAGTCCTTCCTGATCATCTGGCAGTCGCTCGACCTGAGCGGCGTCGGCACCAGCACCGGCGTGCGGCTGGCGGTCGCCATCGGCGCGGGCGACAACAGCGCCATCCTCGACCTGATGGCGTTTTACGTCAAGGTGAGCGTGGCGATCAACGTCGGGCTGCTGCTGCTGATCGCGCTGCTGGGCGCGCCGGTCGCGTCGCTGATCTACGGCGGCGAAACCCGGATCGTGGCGCTGGCGTTGGGGCTGGCGCTCGGCGCGGTCGCCGACGGACTCTATGGCTTGGTGATCATTGCGCTGCGCAGCCGCCGCTCCATGCGCACGCTGGCGCTCATGCAGAGCGGCAACCAGTTGGTGCTGACCATCTGCATGATCGCCGCCGTCGTGATCAGCCCGACGCCGGAAAGTCTGGTGATCGCGCGGCTGGTCTACTCGTACTCGACCCTGCTGTTGGGGTGGCTGATCTACGGGCGGCTGCGGGGGGCGAGCTATCCCTCCGCCCGCGTGATCTTCAGCCGGGCGCTGAGCGTCTCGCCGCGACCGTACTGGCGTTTCGGCGTCGCCAACGCGGTCGATAAGAACATCGGCTCGCTGTTCACCGAGATTCCGGTGCAGTTGGTCGGCATTTTCGCGGGAGCGCGCGCGGTCGGCTATCTCAACCTCGCCATGAGCGGCATCGGGCAGGCGAGCGTGCTCACTTCGGCTGTGTTCGACAACATGCAGGCGGTGGTTCCGCAGGCGGTCGGACGCGGCGATTTTGCCGGGCTGTGGCGCAACTTCCGCCGGGTGGTGCTGATCATCGCGGTCGGCAGCGCCGTGTTCTTCAGCCTGATCGTGGTCATCGCCCCTCCGCTGATCCCGCTGATCCTCGGCGCGCGCTGGCTTCCGGCAATCCCGGTGCTGATCGTGCTGGCGTTCTACGGCGCGATCACCACCGTCGGCGGGCTGTTCGCGCCGCTCTACCGCACCTTCGACCTGCTGCGCGCGATCATCGGCGTCAAGCTGATCGCGCTTGCGCTGGTGCTGCCGCTGGGCGCGCTGGCGCTGGCGCGAAACAGCCCGGCATGGATGAACCGCTTCGTCGGCATCGGGATGCTGCCAGCCTACGCGGGCAGCCAATCCGGGGCGCTCACCGGGGCGTGGATCATCGACGCGCTGTTCGCCATCTCCGTGACCTTGACCGGGGTGATCGCCCTTTCGGAGCTGCGAAAGCGCGCCCGATGAAATTCGTACAAAGCGCCGTGCATGTCCTGTATATTTCGTCCCAAAACCCGGCGAATCGGCGACAAAACCAGAGAAGCTAGCGGAATTGACCGTCAAACCCGCTGGATGCTTGAGGTTAACATCCGATTAATCTCGCGGCGTATCTGATGTATAGTACAGATAATAGAGGCGCTTCCAAACACAATTGAACCAGCCCGGTATGTAAACCTTGTCGGTAGTCGGTGAAAGGAGTGGCTGCGCGCTTCGGCGCGCTGACGGCGCATGAATATTTTAGTGATAGGTGGAACCCGCAATTTAGGGCATAAGCTGGTACACAAGCTGGTCGAGCTTGGGCATCAGGTGACTGTGTTCAATCGCGGCAAAACGCAGGATAAGCTCCCCGAACTCGGTGGAGCGTCTGCATGGCGACCGCACCGATCCCTCGCAGCTTTCCCACGCGCTCAATGGGCACTCGTTTGACGCGGTGGTCGATAACGCGCTCTACAAAGGCGCGGAAGTCGAGCCAATCGTCCGGCTGCTCAACGGGCGCATCCAACATTATATTTTTGTGAGCAGCGGGCAGGTCTATCTGGTGCGCGAAGACATCGAGCGCCCCTTCAGCGAAGCCGATTACGAAGGGCGGCTGATGCCCTCGCCCAAGCCCAATACTTATGGTTACGAAGAATGGATGTACGGCATCGAGAAGCGTCGCGCCGAAGATGCGCTGCGCGCCGCGTGGGAACGTCGCGGCTTCCCGTATACCTCGCTGCGGCTGCCGATGGTCAACAGCGAGCGCGATCATTTCTACCGTCTTTATAATTACATCGTGCGCCTCAAGGATGGCGGACCCATTTTGGTGCCGTCCACGCCAGTTTATCCGCTGCGCCACGTCTACGCCGACGACGTGGTGACGGCGATCCTCAACCTGATTGACTGAGCGGGGGCAAGGGCGAGGCGTACAATATTTCGCAGGACGAAACCGTTTCGCTGGACGATTTTCTCGCCACGTTGGGCGACATTCTGGGCGTCGAGGCGCACGTTGTCCGCGTCCGGCGCGATCTGCTGGAAGCGAACGGTTTCCTGCCCGACTGCTCCCCCTTCAGCGACCGCTGGATGTCGGAACTGGACAACGCCCGCAGCAAACAGGAATTGGGCATGACCTACACGCCGCTCCCGGTTTATCTCCAAAAGATCGTCACCTATTATCAGCAGAATCCCCCGCCCAAGCCCGCCAGCTACCGCCGCCGCCGCGCCGAATTACTTCTGCTGGAACACTCCGGCTCGTTAGCCTAAAACGCAGCCGTTCAGGTGATCATGCGCCGGGGCAGAGGTTATCTGCCCCGGTTTTGATTCCCGTCGAAATACGGCGTGAACGGCGTCTTCTAAATAATTAACTTTGTAATTAAAGCTTGGTGAGAAGACCAACATTTCAAAATGAATTCCAGTATAATGACGGTAATTAGCCTTTCAAATCAGATTACGAAAGGCTCATTCGCAAATCGTGTAGGAGAGAAACCTCATGCTAAGCTGGGCAATCGCATTTCTCGTCATCGCACTGATCGCTGCATTTCTGGGGTTCACCGGAATCGCGGGGACGGCAGCGGGGATCGCGCAGCTCTTGTTCGTGATCTTCCTCGTGCTGTTCGTGGTCTCGCTGATTTTCGGACGCCGCCCCGTCGTTTAATCTGGCGAACGAGTGAGCGGAGGAAACCCTTATGCTGCGTTTAGCGCTCTTGTTCTTCATCGTCGCCGTGATCGCGGCGCTGCTGGGCTTCGGCGGCATCGCCGGGGCAGCCGCATCCATCGCCCAAATCCTGTTCATCCTATTTCTGGTGCTGTTTGCCGGCGCGCTGGTCATGGGATTGTTCGCCGGGAAGCAAATCCTCGGCTGATCCAGCGGTGAAACGGTGGGCGGCAGGCGGAATTTCCGCCTGCCGCTTTTGATTCTAGAGTGCATCCCGAATGTTGAACGGCTAAGGTTTCCCGCAGTGAGGGCACACGCCGACCGCCTCGCCCTCCGGCGCCGCCAACTCGTACATGCGCGGCAGCGCCACCACGAACGGGCAGCCGTGTGAGCAGCCGCAGGTCGAGCAGTTCAGGCTGCCGACTTCGCGCAGTCGACCCTTGCGCACCCAGTAATCGATCATCGCTTGCAGCATCGGCGGCTCGATCTCGAACTCGCGCGCCAGCGCCGTCAGCGATACCGTGCCGGATTGATGCTCGAAGTGGTTGAGCACCTGTCGCAGCGTCACCATCGCTAAATGCCCCCCAGATGCAGCAGCGTCCCCACCTGAAACACCAGCGTCGCGCCCATCCACGCGACCAGCGTGGTGTAGCCGATCTGGTACCACATCCAGCGCGAGCCGAATTCGTGGCGCATGGCGGCGGTCGCGGACATGCAGGGCACGTACAGCAGGATGAACACGGTGAAGGCGATTGCCGACAGCGGCGTGAAAGCGTGGAGCAGCGCCGCGTTCAGGGCGGAGGTGTCTTCGGTGTCGGCGGCGCTGGCGACAAAATGAGCTTCCGGCATGTGAATGCCGGGGATGATGTTGACGGTGCGCGGCAGGATGTTGACGATCTCCTGCCCGGTGAGCGCCAGCGCCTGCCCGAACGACCCGACCATCTGCCCGACATCCTGCACGAAGGTCGGCGTGGAGCTGGATGTGGTTTGACCGCCGCCCACGTAAATTTGGCTCATGCTGCCGATGATCACTTCTTTAGCGACGAAGCCGGTCACCAGCGACCCGGTCGCCTGCCAACTTCCGAATCCGGCGGGCGCGAATATGGGCGCGAGAGTCGCGCTCAAGCCACCGAACAGGCTTTCCTGCGGATCAACGGCATTGAACTCGCTCAGGTTGAAATTGCGCGGGATCGCCATCAGGCACCAGATCGCAATCGAGCAGGCGAGGATAATCGTCGCGGCTTTGCGGACGAAGCCGCGCGTGCGCTCCCACATTTGCATCAGCACGGTTCTCGGATTGGGGACGCGGTAGGGCGGCAGTTCCATCACGAACGGCTGCGGCGGCATCCCCCGGTAGAGGGTGCGCTTCATCACCAGCCCGGTCACCAGCGCCACGCCGATGCCCAGCAGGTACAGGCTGAAGATCAAATTGCCCGCCTGTGCGCCGAAGAAGGCGGTGGCGAAGATCACGTAGACCGGAAGCCGCGCCCCGCAGCTCATGAAGGTGGCGAGGAACCCGGTCAGCCGACGATCCTGCTCGTTTTCCAGCGTGCGGGTCGCGTAGACCGCCGGAACCGTGCAGCCGAAGCCGATCAGCAGGGGCAGGAAGCTCTTGCCGTGCAGCCCGACCAGCCGCATCACCCGATCCATCACGAAGGCGGCGCGCGCCATGTAGCCGGAGTCTTCCAGCAGGGCGATGCCGCAGTACAGGAACAGCAGCACCGGGATGAAGGTCAGCACGCTGCCCACCCCGGCGATCACGCCGTCCACCAGCAGCGACTTGACCCACGTGTTGCCCAGCCCGGCGACGCTCAGCAGCGCGGTCGCCCAGTGGGTGATGGGTCCGCTCACGATGCCGTCGATCCAACCGACGAAGGGTGCGCTCACGTTGGCGGTGAACTGGAAGATCACCCACATCAGCGCCAGAAAGATCGGCAGCCCCCAGATGCGGTGGGTGATGATCCGGTCGGCGCGATCCGAGGCGGTTTCGAGAAGCTGCTTCGGGCGCGTCACCGCCGCGCCGATCACGCCGCTGATAAACTGGTAGCGCTGGTCGGTGATCAGGGTTTCCGGGTCGTCGCCGAGCGCGTCGGTCAGCCGGGTGATGACTGCCTGCGCGCTGGCAATCAGGTTTCCCGCACCCGCGCGCTCCAGCCGCGCAGTCAAATCCGCGTCATTCTCCAGCAGCTTGATCGCCAGCCAGCGCGGCGGGTACTGACTCGCAAGCGCAGCATCGGCTTCGATCTGCGTTTGCAGCGCGCCGATTTCGGTTTCCAGCGCCTCGCCGTAGTCAAACAGCGGGGTCTGCTGGGCGGCGCTCAGCGAGCGGGCGAGCGCGGCTTTCAGCGCGTCCAGCCCGATCCCCCGGCTGCCGACGGTTTCGATCACCGGCGTGCCGTTCAACTGCTGCGCGAGCTTCGCCGTGTCGATGCGTAAGCCTCGGCTGCGGGCGGTGTCGCTCATGTTCAGCACCAGAATCACGGGCGTGAGTTCGAGTATCTGGCAGGCGAGGTACAGGTTGCGCTCCAGATTGCCCGCATCCACCACCACCGCCACCCGGTCGGGATGCTCGTGGATGATGAAATCGCGCGCGATCACTTCTTCGACCGAATAGGCGGCGAGGCTGTAAGTGCCGGGCAGATCGACCATCAAAATGTCCTGCCCGTCGAGCGTCAACCAGCCTTCTTTTTTCTCGACGGTTTTGCCGGGCCAGTTGCCGACGTGTTGATGCGACCCGGTCAGCGCATTGAAAATCGTGCTTTTGCCGACGTTCGGATTGCCCGCCAGCGCCACGACGAAGGGTTGTGCTGCCACTTATCTTGCTCCTGTCAGGCACACCATCAGCTTGCGCGCGGTGCTTCGCCCGATCACCAGCCGCGCATCGTCCCGAACCGCGACGATCATCCCGTCCTGCGAATCCGCGCGCACCACTCGCAAGGTCGCGCCCGGCGTCAAGCCCAGCTCGGTCAAGCGCTGGCGGGTGGCTTCCTGCTCCAGAAGGTCGAGCACTTCGACGGTCTCGCCCTCCGCCACCAAGCTCAAGGGCAGTACGGCTCGTTGTCTGTCTGTGTTCACGCTTTGGCTCCGTCCATTACATGGGGTTGGTAGGGGCGAGTTTCACCCCCCTACACCGTCATAGCTCGATTTCAATCACCTGCGCTTCGGCTTTGCGCAGCGACAGGTGATACCCGCGCAGCAGATATTCCAGCGGATCGCCCAGCGGCGCGGCTTTCACCAGCTCGATCTCGACGCCGTTGATCACGCCCATGTCCATCAGGCGGCGGCGCACCGCGCCCTGACCGCCCACTTTCCGCACGCGCGCGGTCTGCCCGACCGCCAGTTGATCCAGTGTGTAGCGCTCGTTCATACGTTTTCCTCCACTTGACAATCGGCGCAGATGCCTTCCACGCAGATGCAAATATTGAGCGCCTCGACCTGCAGGTCGGCTTGCAGCCGCTGCTTCAACTGCTCGATGGCGTCGGTCTGGAAGGCGATCACCTTGTGGCAGCGGCGGCAGGTGAAGTGATAGGTTTCGGCGGTGAGGGTGTAGTATTTGCGGTCGTGCTGGGGCGAAATGTACTGCTGCCGCACCAAGCCCGCCGCTTCCAGCGTGTTCAGGGTGCGGTAAACGGTCGCCAGATTGATGCTCTGATCCTGCTGCTGCGCCTGCTGATAGAGCGCCTCGGCGTCCAGACGTTCGGGCGCTTCCGCCAGCAGTTCGAGGATCAACTGGCGCTGCGGAGTCATGCGCCCGCCCGCTGCGCGGATGGTTTCGCTTGCTCGCTCGACAAATGGCATGGTTCCCTCACGTTATTGCGAATGATTTGCAATTAGTCTAGTTCAGGCGAGGGGGCGTGAGTGAGTGACATTCCTCACGGGAACACAGGAGAATGTCACGCCGGGGTTTGGTAGGGGCGAACCTATTTGTTCGCCCAAGTGGGCACGGGGGCAGACACACGGGTCTGCCCCTACGAAAACGATATTAGCTGCGCGGCGTCTGTGGCGTCAGTTCCGCCTGCGGCGTGAGTTCCGTTTGTACCTGCACCTGCGGCTGCGTCGAGGTTTGCCGCGTGACCACCTGCTCGCGCTTCTGCTGGCTGAGCCATTCCGCCCAGAAGTAGCTGCCGACCACGAACGCGCCCGCCAGCGCTTGCAGCCCGATCCCCTGCCACGTGGCGAACACGCCGAACCACTGTCCCATCCAGAAGGGCAGATACACGCCCGTGATCGGCGTGATCGACATCCAGCCGACCGACTGCATCACGTGAACCGTGTTGCCGACCATCATCAGCAGCACGAAGCCGATCAGCACGCCGGTGACGACCAGCATCTTCTTGTAGGGCAGCTTGAATTGAAGCGTGAAGGTGATCACACCCACGACGGCGACGCCGATCAAGCCAATCGCCACGCCTTGCAGCACCACGTTGATCCCGGCTTCCAGCACCAGCGATTGCAGAAACAGCACGCTCTCGAAGCCCTCGCGGTAGATGCTGGTGAAGCCGAGAATCGCCAGCCCGACCGACTGGCTCACGGCGATGGCGAAGGTGCCCGCCAGCAGACGCCGCTTCTGGGTGTGGAAATTCGCCATCCAGCCGGTCCAGTAGACCTTGTGGAAGAACCAGTTGGTGATCAGCAGCAGCACCGCGATGGCGATCAGCGAGACGATGGCTTCCAGCCGCTCGCCCAACTGCATCATCGACATCAGCAGTTGGTTGGCGAGCCACCAGGTCACGCCCGCCGCCACCAACGCCAGCGCCGCGCCCATCACAATCGGGCGGCGGAACTTGCGCTCCTCGACCGTCCGCAGGCTCGCCAGCAGCGAGGCGAGGATCAGGATCGCTTCCAAGCCTTCGCGGAACACGATGATCCCGGCGTTGCCCGCCACCACTTCCGGCGCGGCGTTGGCGCTGCTGAGGAAGCTCTGCGCGTCCGCCAGCGCCGCTTTCAGGTCGGCGATGCGCGTCTTGATCGCGTCTACGGGCGCTTGCGCCGCGATCAGCACCGAAAGACCCGGCTGATCGCGGGTGCCGTCCCAGAACAGGCTCTCGATGGTGTTGGATTTATCCGGCGCGAAGCCGCGCAGCCGCTGCTCGATGCCGAATTCCAGCGTGGCGTAGGCTTCCAGCCGCGCCGATTCCGCCAGCGGGTATTCGCCCTGCACGGCGGCCGCTTCCACCTGATCCAGCAGCGTGTCGATCACGTCCACGTCCGAGGCGCTGTTGATCGACTTCCATTCCGCCGGGAACAGTGCATCCAGCTTCCCGCTGATCTGGTCGACCGTGTGCTGCACGGTGGCGGGATCGGCGGTCGCCTGCATCTGGCTCAGCACAGTTGCCAGCAGCCCGCCAATCTGCTGAGTGGCGGCAGGGTCGCGGGCAGTGAGGATGTCCTGCAAATCGGTGAAGGCGGCTTGCGCGGCGCTCTGGAAGGTCAGCGCCTCCTGAACCTCGATGTCCTTCAGCACCACGCCGTTGGCGACGCCGCGCCCGTATTCCACCGGGATCAGGCTGACGAAGCGCGTGAGCTGCCCAGCGCGGCGCGCCTGCTCCGCCGGGGACAGCGGCGCGGCTCTAAAGCCGACCAGCGCCGCGTCGATCTGGCTGCGGGTGCGGGTGTAAGCGTCGGTCTGCTGATCGCGCGCCGCCGTCACCAGCGCCGCGAACAGCGCTTGGCTGCTGCTCACCGCATCCGATCCGTGCGCGTCGGCGTAAGCCGTGCTGAGCGTCGGATCGGTCAGCAGGTCGAAGTAGCCCGCCGCCAGCGCGCTCTGCTCCGCCTGCTTGATGGCGAAGCCCTGCTTCTGGGCGGCGTCGGCGTCGCTGAGCGCCTCGTTCAAGTTGGCTTGGTAAGTGTCCAGCAGATCGTTGCGGACAGCGATCAGCACGTCGTCGGCGCTGGTCGTTCCGGCGATCAAGCCGTTGACCGCCAGCGTCGCGTCTGCGCCGGGGCGCGAGAACTTGGTGGGCGTGCGGAACTCGCGCAGCATCAGCCAGTTCTGGGCGGCAGCGCCGTCGTTCTGCTGAATGGCGTCGATCACCATGACGGTGCTGGCGTGCAGCAGCGTCGTCCAGATGCCGCTGCGCGCCGCCGCCAAGCCGAGATCGTCGCCGGATTGAGCCGCGTTCAGCGCGTCCGCGAACTGCTGATCCAGCGTGGACGCCAGTTCCGGCGTCTGCTGGTGGATGGGGGTTTGAAGCGCGTCGGCGTAGAGCGCCTGCGCCTGTTGAATATTGCTTACAGCAGTGGTTGTGTCGTCGCTGAGCAGTGCCGCCTGCGCCGAAAACAAGCTGCGTTTGACGCCGTTGGCATCATCCCACAGCGTGCTTGACTGTGCGCGAACCGGCGCAACCATGCCGATGACGACCAGCGCCATCAACCCGACGACATAACGACCGAATGAATGGAACATGTTTCCCTCGTTACGATAAACGGTTGTGCGCACCCACTCATGGGGCGATACCTATCCTATTCCGGTAGCTGAATGTTCAGCTCGGCGGCGACCTGCGCGATCTGCCCGACAATCGCGGTCGCGCGATCCTGCGCCTCGCTCGAAAACAGATCGGCTTCTTCGGGCGTGAAACGCTTGCCGCCCTGTTCCTGCGCGTACAGGTCGGCGACGTAGGCTTGCAGATCGTCCAGCCCGCTCAGGATTTGCTGGCTGCGGGCGGCGTCATCCACCGCCGGAGCCAGCCCCTGCCACATCACCTGCCAGCTTCCGACGTTATCGACGATGTCGGAAAGCCGCGAGATCACCGCGAAATCCTCGTGGGTCGCCTGATCGCCCATCACGAAGCGGGAGGTTTTCCACGAATTGAAGAAGTCGGACATGGTGGGCACGTTGGTGACCAGCGCCCCGAACACCTCGCTCTGGTTCGGCTCCCACGCGGTCGCCGCGTCCAGCAGCGCGCCGCTCTGCTCCGCCATCGCGTCGGCGAAGCCCTTGAGCAGGTTGGCGTCCGGCATCACTTCGCCGAAATCCTGCTGACCGCTGCCGTCGAAATCGACCGACAGATCGATCACGTCATTCGGGTTGGTGCCCCACAGGGTTTCTTCCAGCAGCCCGAACAAGTTGCCCGGCTGCGGCAGCACGGTGCCATCCGGCAGAGTCAGGTCGTAGCCGGTTTCGCCCGCCGCGCCCGCGTCCAGAATGGTGTCGTACTGCGCGGTGCTGGGCACGCCCGCGACGATCCCTTCCATCTGCTCGTAAAGCGGGCTGATCACGATCCAGTCGGCTTGTGCCGCCTGCACCGTCTGGATCACGTCCGCCTGCTGATTTTGCCAGAGCGCCGCGTAGTCGAACCCCGCCGCCTGCGCCAGTTGATAGAATGCATCGCTGTCCTGCTTCAACTGATCCGCGCCGTCTTTCAGAGCGGTGGACTTGTCCACCAGAAACGTGTGAACCCCGCTGAGATCGGCGACCGGCTCGGCAGTGGTTTCCTGCCCCAGCGCTGCCCCCAACGGAGGAATAAGCATCAAAAACGCGATCCACGCCGTCGCAAATTTGCGGCTGAACATCCCTGACTCCAAGTTTGCATTCGATAGTTGTTAGACCCCATTCTAGGGCGGCGAGCGGCGGCGCGTCCACAAGTGTGGTCAAGTAAAAGATTTCACAGATTGTGCTGAAAGGTTTCCGTGCCCGGAAGAACAAGTTGCAAATGGTTAAAATTGGGTTGTGATCGAGGTATCCGGCGACTCATACCGGGTTTAAAGCGAAGTGAGATCATGGGCAAATCTGGGGGAGGAGCCTCATTGCCTGAATGCAAGTAGGGGCGGGTCTCAGACCCGCCCCATAGACACCAAGATAAGCCATTTGAGCGGCGTTTTCGTTTGTCCCGCCGGATGCTCAAAGCATCCGGCTGCGAAATCAAGCCCGCTGAAGCGGACTCAAACCCAGTGTCACGAGTTTTTCAGCCGACTTGAGTCGGCTTGAAGTCCTAGCCAGAGGCTTTGAGCCTCTGGCGACGCCCGCTGAATCGTTCTTGAACAGGCGACAATCTCGTTAAGTTGGTGCGTATGGGGCGGGGCTTAGCCCCGCCCCTACACGCGATCGTCAGGTCAGGATGTTGCCTTTCTCAGTCGCCATGTCCTAGATTTCGCTTGGCGACTTGGCGGTTCAAATCTATTGCAGCGCATTGTGGAGTGTCTGGATGTTCGCGCGGATCATGTCGAGATAGGTCGCGCCGCTGGAATCCGGTGCGCCCAGCGCGTCAGTGTAGAGTCCCTGCACCACCTGTACCCCGGCTTCGTCGGCGATCTGGCTCGCCATCCGGTCGCCGGACACGTTTTCCAGAAACACCGCCTTGACGTTGTCCGCCTTGATAGTGTCGATCAACTGCGCCACCGCCTGCGGATCAGGCTCCTGACCGGTGGCGCCGCCGGGCAGCACCACGCCCGCGATCTGGAAGCCGTAGCGAGCCGCGAAATAGCCCATCGCGTCGTGATTGGTCACCAGCACCCGGTTGGTGATGTCGGCTAAGCCCGTGAACACCTGCGCGTCGATCTGTTCCAGTTGGGCGACGTAATTGCCCGCGTTGGTGTTGTAGGCGTCGGCATGATCGGGATCGGCGGCGCTGAAGGCATCTCGAATATTCAGCGTATAGCCGATCACGTTGACGACGTTCTGCCACAGGTGCGGGTCGCATTCGCCGATCTCCTCGCCCGGCTGGGGCGCGCCGCAGGTGTAGCTGCCGGAGATTCCGAGGATTTGAGCGCCGCCGGAGCCGCCCGCCCGCGCCTCAATCGACAGGAAGCGCTGGATCGGCAGCCCTTCGCTGACCGTGACCACCGTGCCCTGCGTGCCGGAGTCGGCGATCAGCTTGTCGAGGAACTGCTCCAGCCCCACGCCGTTGACCAGAATCAGGTCAGCATCGGCGATCTTCTGCACGTCGGCGGGCGTCGGCTCATACTGATGCACGTCGCCGTCGGTCGGCACCAGATCATCGACTGTGAACTGATCGCCCGCCACGTTCTGGGCGATGTCCTGAAGGATGGTGGTGGTAGCGACCACCTTCAACGGGGCGGACTGCGCCTGTGCCGACCCGAACCCGACCGTCAGCAGCAGCGCCGCCAGAACCACAAAACCGATTCGTTTCACGAGACTCTCTCCTGTTTGGAGACAGCCCACTGCGCGCCGAAAGGCGGTACAATCGTGCTGCGCAACGGCTGTCACGAACACCGGACATCCTTGTGTCGGGAGAGTGGACTGCCCTCCACTCTCTCAACCTTCTGCCACATGCCCGCAGGCATGTTCACCGCCCATCTATGTCGCCGTTTCCGGCGTCCTGCGAACCCGGATCGCCGCCCAGACCACGCCCCGCTTGGGCGCGAACAGATACGCCAGCAGGAACAGCGCCGTCATGGTCAGCACAATCGCCGCGCTGGACGACATGCTCAAATGCCACGAGAGGAAAATCCCGACCACGCCGGAGAAGCACGCGATCACCGCCGACACCAGCATCATCCAATGCAGCCGCCGCACCAGCAGGGAAGCGGTCGCGGCGGGCGTGACCATCAGCGCGGCGATCAGGATCACGCCCACCGCTTGAATGGCGATCACCGCCGTCATCGCCAGCATCAGCAGCAGCAGATAGCGCAGCGCCTCCACCGGGTACTGAAGGGTCGCCGCCAGCGTCGGGTCGAACGAGACGATCAGCAGTTCCTTGTAGAAGGCGCGCACCAGCAGCAGCACCACCAGCCCCACCGCGAAGATCACCGCCAGATCGCCGCCGTTGATCGCCAGAATGTTGCCGACCAGCAGTTCCTCCAGATCGACCGCGGTGACGTTGTGCAGCGAGAGAATCGCCAAGCCCAGCGCCAGCGCTCCGGTGAACACGATGCCGATGGCGGTGTCCTCACGCAGCTTGCCGCCGCGCGTGAAGAAGCCGATCACGACGGCGGTGATGCTCGCCGCTGCCGCCGCGCCGAACAGCAGCGGCCCGTAAATCCCGCCGCTCAGATAGGCGATGGCGACGCCCGGCAGAATCGCGTGACCGAGCGCGTCGGTCAGGAACGCCATGCCCCGCACCACCACGTAGCAGCCGATGGTGCCCGCGACCACGCCCAAAATCAGCATGGTGAGCATCGCGTTCTGCATGAAGCTATAGCTCAACGGCTTGCAGACCAGCGTCTGAAGCGTCGGATTGCTGCACAGGTCGATGATCATGTGTGTTGATCCGTCAGGGCGATGATTTCGCCGTCGTGATGCCAGATCGCCATCTGGCTGCCGAAGGCTGCCGCCATGATCTCCGGCTTGAAGGCGTCGGCGGGCGCGCCGTAGGCGAACATCCGCTGGTTGAGCACCAGCAGCATGTCGAAGTGGGTGGCGACCAGATTCAGGTCGTGAGTCGCCAGAATGACGGTCACGCCTTCGTCGCGCAGGCGATCCAGAATCTCGAACAGATTTTGCTGTGCCACCGCGTCCACGCCGCTGAAGGGTTCGTCCAGCAGCAGGATGCTCGCGCCCTGCGCCAGCGCCCGCGCGATGAACACCCGCCGCTGCTGCCCGCCCGAAAGCTCGCCGATCTGTCGGCTGGCGTACTCCGGCAGCCCGACCCGCGCCAATGCCCCGCGCGCGATCTCGACGTGATGGCGGTTGGGCAGCCGCAGCCAGCCGATCTGCCGCGCCAGCCCCATGATCACCACGTCCATCACCGACACCGGGAAATCCCAGTCAACGTCCTCGAACTGAGGGACGTAAGCCACCGCCTGCCGCGCCAGATGCGCGGGCTGCTGGTGAAGGAATACCTGCCCGCTCGACGGCTTGAGCAAGCCCACCATCGCCTTGAACAGGGTCGATTTTCCCGCGCCGTTGGGACCCACCAGCGCGAACTCGCGCCCCCGCCTCGACCTCGACGCTCACGTCCTGCACCGCGCTGACCTTGCCGTAGCCCGCGCTCAGGTGATCGAGCCGCACGGCGATGCTGCCAGCGGGTTTCGTGCCGTTGAGAGGGGAATCCAACCGGAGATTCGCCTGTGTCACTGTCCTACCCCTGCTGCCTTATTGAGACTAAATATCAATTATAGCGGTGGCGGCGGAGATGGCAAGGGGGATTGGGGGACAAATTGGAAGCTGAAATGCGGAGGCTGGATGCCAATTTCTGGACGCTGGCGTATCGCGCGATGGAGTAGACAGCGCAATTCAAGCGAAAGCCCGCGTCGGCAGGCTTTTTGGTTGCGGTTAGCTCTATTTTATTCGCGTACTGACTTGTTAAGAAAGCTGTGCCGATGTCTCACGTAGAATTCGTCGCCGAAACTGTTCTTAGATCGTCGACAATCATGTTCCCATCGTCCCAGCGTAATTCTTCGCCGGTCAGTCTAGCGCTGTTCGTAGCTAAGATCGAGCGGCTTGCGTGCGCACGTTCTTCCGACAATTTTGAGCCATGTCTCAGTCTTTTCCTGCAATATTGAGGAGATATGCCATGCTGATTGAAAGTTCACGATAGTGCCACGCAAAATTGCTGTTCATCATGTGACGCGAATATCGGTTCCGCTCGGAAACCGCATCGAACAGACAATCTCCGGCGCATGAACAGCAAACGCGCTCCTTTAATCGACTAGGTTATAAAGCCTCAGCCTGTCGCTGAGGGTTGACGCGATAAGGGTCACTGCTGTCACTAAACCGTATAATTTCTGACCAGCATGCGTACGGTTCGACTCCACTCGTATGGGTTTATATGACCGATGCTTGCCAACGAACCATTTCAAATTCTCGGTGTGTTCATGTCTCATAGGAATATATCCTTCTGCCACATAGCACAATTGTACTACGATTCATTTCGGTTGCTAGGTTCATTACGAGGCGTTGTGATTATCCCTCGCCTCGCTCGCGTGGGACAGGGGCTGGGGTAGAGGGGACTACCTTCCCCCTCATCGTGACTCTGCGGCGGCGCGTAGGTGGTGACGCTGAACGGGACGGCGGCGCTGGTCTGCGTCGTGCCGTCCGCCAAGCGAGCCGTCGCCGTCAGGTCGTGATCGCCGGGCTGGAGCGTCCACCACAGTTCCCACGGCGATTCGTCCACCGTGCCGAGGGTCTGACCGTCGAGCTGGTAGGTCACGGACTGGGTGCCCGGCGGCGCGCCCACCGTCAAGCGGAGCCGCTGGGTGTCGGCGGGCATCAGCGGCGAAATCTGGAAGATGGTGTACGGATCGGGCGCGAGCAGGCGCAGAGCGTCGGTGTTGTCGGTCACCTGAACCGCCGCGCCGCCCGGCGGCAGCGGGATTCCGTTGCGCAAGCCCCCAGTCCCGCGCTTCCTGCGGCAGCACCGCGAACACCTTGTCCACCCGGCGATCCGGCGGCGTGGAGTTGTCGGCAAGCTGCCCGGTCAGGCGGTCGATGGTGAAGGTCTGGTAGACGTTGTCCGGCTGGGTCGGCTGGGTGCCGTCGATGTAAAGCTCCACCCGCTGGCGCGGACACTCCGGCGTCGCCAGCAAGCCGCTCATGGTGCAGATGCTGCGCGTGACGATCCCCGGCGGCTCGGTGAAGTCCAGTTCCGGCTGACCGTTCAGCACCTCGCGCATGAAGGCGTTCCAGATCGGCGCCGCGCCGCTGACCCCGGTCACGTCCACCATCGGCGTGTTGTCCGCGTTGCCGACCCAGACGCCCACCACCAGATTGGGCGTGAAGCCCATCACCCAGTTATCGCGGAAGTCGGTGGTGGTGCCGGTCTTGGCGGCGGCGGGTCGCCCGATGTTGAGCGCGCTGTTCAGCCCGAAGCCGCGCAGCCGCGCCTGATTGTCGCTCAGGATGTTGCTGATGAGGTAGGCGACGCGCGGGTCGATCAGCCGCGTGGTCTGCGCGGTCGATCCGAGCGGCGTCGGCTGCCACTGGTACAGCACTTGATTCTGCTTGCGATCCGTCACCTTGAGCAGAAAGGTCGGCTCGACCCGGTAGCCGCCGTTGGGGAAGATGCTGTAAGCCTGCGCCATGTCCAGCAGCCGGACTTCGCCGCCGCCCAGCGTGATCGCCAGATCGACCGCCGTGTTCTGCGCCAGCGAGGTCAGCCCGGCGTTGTTGGCGAGCGTCACCATCGCCTGAATGCCGACGTGATCCAGCGTGATCACCGCCGGGATGTTGAAGGAGGACGCCAGCGCCTCGCGGATGGTCACGGGTCCGTGTTCGACCAGCCCGAAATTGGCGGGGGTGTAGCTTTGCAGCTTGCGGGTGATGAACGGGGTCGATACGTCCAGCAGCACCGTCCCCGCCGTCCACGGATCGGGCTGGTTGGGATCGAGCGCCGCCGAGTAGGTGAAGGGCTTGAGCGCGCTCCCCGGCTGCCGCAGCGCCAGCGCCGCGTTGACATTCCCGTCGATACTCTCGTCGAAGTAGTCGGGGCTGCCGAGCATGGTCAAGACCTGCCCGGTGTAAGGGTCCATTGCCACTAAAGCCGCGTCGGTGGCGTTGGCGGGCACTTTGCCGGGCGTGGTCGGGTGATTGATCTCGTCCAGATGAAGCTGCGCGAGACGCTGCGCCGCCTGCTGCCAGTCCAAATCGAGCGTGGTCACCACGTCCAGCCCGTCGTGATAGAGCGCGTCGGGATAGTCGCGCTCGATCTGCTTGATCACCGCCATCACAAAATGCGGCGCTTGAATCGGGAAGGGGCTGGCGGCGAACTGAAGCTGATCGTGCTTGGCGGCGTCCGCCTGCGCCGCCGTGATGAAGCCGTTCTGTCGCCATCAGGTCGAGCACATCCGCCTGACGGTTGGTCGCGGCTGTCAGGTTGGTCAGCGGATCGTAAGTGGCGGGCGATTGCAGCAGCCCGGCGAGCAGCGCGCATTCCCCCAGCGACAAATCGGGCGCGGACTTGCCAAAGTAGGCTTGCGCCGCCGCCTCGATGCCGTAGGCGAGGTTGCCGAAATAGGACTGGTTCAGGTACAGCGCGAGGATGTCGTCCTTGCTGTACGCGCCTTGCAGTTGGACGGCGAGGATCATCTCGCGCAGCTTGCGCTGCACGGTTCGCTCGGCGCGCTGCTCGGGGTCGAGCAGCAGATTGCGCGCCACCTGCTGGGTGATGGTGCTGCCGCCCGCGATCACCTCGCCGCCGCGCAGGTCGATCCACAGCGCGCGCAAAATGCCCACCGGGTCGATGCCCGGATTGCTGTAAAAGTTGGCGTCCTCGGTGCTGATCACGGCTTGCTGGCAGGCGAGCGGGATGCTGGTCAGCGGGAGGACGGTGTTGCGCCCGCCGGTCTGCGAATTGGCGAGGATTTCGTAGAGCAGCGCCCCGTTGCGGTCGTAGATGCGGGTGGAGGGCAGGGTCATGCCCGCCTGAAGCTGGTTGATCGAGGGCAGGTCGCTGAACAGCCAGACGTAGGCGAACCCGGCGAGCGCGATCACCAGCGCGGCGGCGAGGACGGCGATCTGCTGCCAGCGACGAAGCGAGCGGAAACGGTTTGCAAGTGTCATAAGCGTATTTTAGTCGTTCTGGCGCAGCAGGGGATAGACGCTCCCGCGCCGATTGACCTCCGTTATGAAGAAGAATATAATATTGAGTTATAGAACGCATATTCGGCTTATGGGGATTACAGCTATGGCTAAATATCCGCTGACTATTAGACAGAAAAACATGATTTGGGCACTTATCCCCGGATTGCAGGATGGATCAATAAAGACTACATGGATAATCGCGCATGGCAATGACAGAATTCATAATATAGGTGGTTTTCGGAATCCAGAAATACGGAAAATCTGGAACGATGTAGAAGATGCAGACTTCCAAGATTTTGTCAATTGTAGACTATTTAGCGGTTATCCGGCTGCTGCCGAAATGCAATACACATTAACGTTAAGCAGGCAGCGCATCTTCGACGTTGTGGATAGCGACTTTGAAGATGTGGATCGTCCGCAAATAAATCATGTGACTATCAGCGTGGGTGATAACTCGATCATCAATTACCAATCCACGCTAACAGATGTGCAGCAATCCATAAGCTCTACGTCCCAACTGAATGACGAAACTAAAGCACAGTTGACTGAACTGTTTGGCAAACTCAAGGATGCGCTCGCTAATGCTGCGCTGGACGAGGACGGGCAAGAAGAAGCGGAAGTATTGGCACATCATGCACAAGTTGCGGTCGATCAACTGAATTCCGGCAAATCCAATAGGAAGCTGCTGTCTATCAGTGTCGATGGTCTGGAAAAAGCCGCCCAAAACTTGGAGCGCGTAGGAGTTCCGGTCGTCGCATTTGCTGCGCAAATTGCGATGATTTTGCGTCCGCTCACCGGGTAGCGCCGGAGGCTCAAAGCCTCCGGCTTTGAAATCAAGCCGCCTGAAGGCGGCTGCCTTGAGCCTGCTTCAGCAGGCTTGAAGTCCTAGCCCGATGCTTTCAGCGTCGGGCGGGATAACCGGATTGAATTGGAAAAGAACATAAACCGCCAGCGGCGCTACTGATCGATCAACATCGCTGGGCGGAAGCTGAGGAAGCACAGCGGATACGACGACACGTCCACGTAATGGGTCAGCGGGAGCTGCGCGGGATTGCGCGCCATAAAGTCGTAGATGAACAACTGGGTCGTGATCTTGGTGTTCTCGCCGTGATTGTAGCTGACCCAATCGACCGCTTGGGTGCCGTCCGGCGACAGCACGAACGAGGTGGCGGGCAGTCGATAAACGTCGTGGGTGTTCAGGTCGATCAGGTATTCGCGGTACGGCTCGGCGGAGTAGTCGAAGGCGCTGAAGGTCTGCTCGCTGGCGAACCACGCGGGCGCGGAGAAGCGCGGCAGGAACATCGTCACAGCGCCATCCGGCGAAGTCGCCTTGACCCCGTAGCCGCTGCCCGATGTCCAGAAGCTGGTC
This sequence comes from uncultured Chloroflexia bacterium, assembly GCA_963814185.1. Classification (GTDB taxonomy): domain Bacteria; phylum Chloroflexota; class Anaerolineae; order Aggregatilineales; family Phototrophicaceae; genus Flexifilum. The sequence goes on from CAWFCF010000012.1 coordinate 1,134,034, forward strand.
CAGAGCGCCGCGCCCGACGACGCCAGTTCCGGCGCGTCGAAAGCATCGTCGGCGGGCGTGCCCAGCCAGTGATCGCCGCCCGGCTCGACGATTTGCTTGTCGCCTTTCGCGTGAAGCTGCGACAGCGCCACCGATCCGTTGTTCGCCACCCGCGCATCGTCGTAAGTCTGATCCAGCGCCCGGTCGTAGACCACGCCCGCCTGATTCAACACCATCAGGTGCGCGCCGTTGGTCACGAGCGCCAGCGTCCGACCATCCGGCGAGCAGTCCAGCGTGCGGATCGAGTCGCCCGATAACGCGAGCGATTTGCCCTCCTGCGCGCCATCGGCGTTCACGATGAAGAACAGCTTCGCCGCCCCCGCGCCCTGATAATAGACCACGTAGAGATCGGGCGAGGCGTATTCGCTCCAGCCCCAGCCCCGCGCGATCAGCAGCCCCATCCCGGTGAACATCAGCGTCAGCAGCGGCGCAACCGTCGTGAATAATCGCAGCATGACGCCCCTCCTACGACGACGCGCGGTTCAGTTCCGGGCGGAAGGTCAAAAAGCACACGGGCTGCGAGGCGGTCTTGGGATCGTGGGTGAGCAGTTGGTGATAGGAATTGTCGAACAGCCCGTAGACCACCGCCTGCGCCACGTGGTTCAGGCTGGTGATTGGGGATGCCGCCGCTACTTTGGTGCCATCCGGCGAAATCGGGCTGCTGAGCGTCCAGTCGCCGATACGGATCACCCGCTGCGACGGCAAATCGATCAGGTACTGCCCGCCGTATAAGCCGATGCCCTCGCTGTCAGTGACCTGATCGGCAAACACAATCATCTGCCCGGAGGCGAGCCACTGACCCGAATAGCCGTGCGGCACGGCGGGCGTGACCACTCCGGTCGCCAGCGACACCAGCGCAATGTCGGAGAAGTTCTGGGTCCACAAAATCTCGCTGTGCGACGCGATGTCGATTCGATCAAACGGATGTCCCGGTCGATCCGGCGTGGAGAGGTCGATTTCGGTGTCGTTGACCCACAGCTTGCCGGATGCCGGATCGTAGAGGGCGAGGCTGCCGTCGTCGGCGACGTTGACCGTGCTGTAGGACGGAGCGACGGGTTGTTGGGAGACGATCCCGCCCCGGTCGAGGGCGATAAGCTGCCCGTCGTTGGTCAGGAAGGCGAACCGCCGACCATCCGGCGAACAGTCCAGCTTGGTGATCGGGCTGCCGTCCCACCTGAGCAGATCGCCGCTGTCGCTGCCGTCCGCATTGACGACGAAATAGTGGACGCTTGGGTTGGCGAGCTGGTAGTAAATCAGGTACAGGTCGGGCGAGGCGTACTCGCTCCAGCCCCACGCCCGCGCGATCAGCAGACCGAGGCAGGCGACGCCCGCCCCAATGCCGAGGATAAAGCGCGCGGCAAAACCCAGCATCGACTTCTCACCCGATTCACTCTGTCTGCCAGACGCTCACCGAGCGATGGAAGCTGATCGCCACCGCGACCGACATCGCGCCCACCCAGTCGCCCAGCAGGTCGGAAAGCTGCATGGCGCGCCCCGGCGAGTACTGCTGAATCAGTTCGGTCAGCCCGCCCAGCAGCATCGCCGTCAGCAGGGCGATCCAGAAGGCGCGCCCGAACCCCAGCGGGCGGTGAATCGCCCAGTAGATCACGGCGGTGAGCGTCCCGAACAGCATCGAGTGCCCAATCGCGTCGTGCAGATTGGGATGCCCCTCGATGACCATCAGGTGCGTCACCACGTCGATCAGCCGGACGCTGGCGGGCAGGGTGGTTAAGGCGATCACAACTGCCAACGTGAGCAGTAAAATCATACCGCGTCGTGAACTCATCTGCATGAGGGTAGTCCTTCCTGCTGGGCAGCGCTTGACGCCTGCCCTCTGATCGCCTGATTGTCGGCGGTCATCGGCGCGGCGTAAAGCACTCAGGTGCAGCGCGCGCCTTTGCGGTTTACAATCCGCCCCATCAGGAGGTCGCTGCCATGCTGGAATCGCTCAAGGGGAAAGTCGTCTTTGTGACCGGGTCGGCGCGGCGGGTCGGGCGCGGGATCATGCTGGGATTCGCGGCGCAGGGCGCCAACGTGGTCGTCCACCACAGCGACTCACCGGCCGATGCCGAGCGTTCCGCCGCCGATGCCCGCGCGCTGGGCGTGGACGCGCTGGTGGTCAGGGGCGATCACACCCGGCACGATCAGGTCGTGCGCAATTTCGAGCAGGTCAAGGCGCATTTCGGGCGCATCGACGTGCTGGTGAACAGCGCCAGCATCTTCCAGCAGCGCGACCTGCTGGAGATCACGCCCGACGAGTGGGATCGGGTGATGCAGGTCAACCTGCGCGCGCCCTTCTGGTGTACCCAGCAAGCCGGGCGCATCATGCGCGACGCCGGGATCGCGGGAGCCATCGTCAACATCGCCGACAGCAGCGGCTTGCGTCCGTGGGCGGCGCGACCGCATCACAGCGTCTCCAAAGCCGGGCTGGTCATGCTCACCGAGGTGACGGCGCGGGCGCTGGCGCCCTACCAGATTCGCGCCAACTGTCTGGTGCTGGGTCCGGTGCTGCCGTCTGATCATACGTCCGCAGAAAGCTGGCATCAAACCGAGGCTCGGCTGCCGCTGAAGCGCGCGGGCGACCCGGACGACGCGGCGCGCGCGGCGATCTTCTTGGCGACCAACGACTACATCACCGGGGCGGTGCTGCGCGTCGACGGCGGCGAGTGGTTGGGGGGCAGCCATGAATGAAGAATTTCTCTCGCAGGAGTATTTCGCGCTGCTGGGGCTGGTCAAGGACGTGGATCAGCGCTTGATCACCATCAAGGGCTGGGGCGTCACCCTGAGTTTGGCGGCGCTCGGCTTCGGCTTCGAGTACGGGCATTACGGACTGTTCCTGATCGCCACGCTGAGCGGATTTGCCTTCTGGATGATCGAGGGATTGGTCAAGCGCTACCAGATGCGCTACTACGTGCGAATGCGCGACATCGAAGTGTTCGCCTACGAGCAGCAGCTCGCCGGAAAGTCGATTGGGATCGCCACGCCGCAGATCGACTGGGCGTTTGATCAGGCGGGCAAGATTCTGCGCGGCGAGAGCGTGGATCGGGACGCGAAGCCGACGCCGCGCGGAAAATTCCCGCCATACGAATTCGCGTGGCTGCTGCCGCAGGTCTGCCTGCCGCATATCATCAGCGTGATCGTCGGCGGACTCCTGTTTGTGCTGGGTCTGGCGGGGGTGATCGCCGTGCCGCTGTGAGGAGCGGGTCGGCGAGCGGCGGGAATGAACAAACGCGATCCTTGCTATAATAAGCATAAGATTCGACAGCGAGAGGCTCGAACGTGGACGCGACCCGGTTTTCGCCATACGACGAAGTGTACGACTTTCTGCTCTCCGCGCCCTCGCCGGAAGCAGTGATCGCGTTTCAGCCGTCTGATGAAACCGCCTCGCGGGTGCGCTATCTGTTGGACGCCAATCGCAGCGGCAGCCTCACCAGCGACGAACAAGCCGAACTGGACGAGTTTTCGAACGTCGAGCATTTCGTGCGGATGCTGAAGATTCGCGCTGAACAAAAGCTGTCTGCCTAGCCGTGAGCTACATCTCCAAATCGCTGCGGCGCTCGGTATTTGATCGTGCGGAGGGGCGCTGTGAATACTGCCTTCTCCCCGTGCGCTATGCGTATCTTCCTTACGAGATCGATCACATCATTGCGGAAAAACATGGCGGAGAAACCAGCGAAAACAATCTTTGCCTGAGTTGTTTTGAATGCAACCGCCACAAAGGGAGCGATGTCGCCTCTTACGACGATAAAGTGGGCGACATTGTGCGTCTCTATAACCCTCGGCGCGATAATTGGATGGAACATTTCCGCCTTGAAACTAATCACATAATCCCGCTGACGCCAATCGGGCGAGTTACGGTGAAACTGCTGCAATTAAATCGCCACGAGCGCTTGATTGAGCGCAGAGAACTGATTGCTGCTGGGAAATACCCGTAGGTGCCGCTGCGGTTGGTAGCGTAGAGACAGCCTTCACTCCCGCCGCTGAAATTCCTTCTCCAGTTCGTAGATGGTCTCCGGCGTGCCGATGATAATCAGCGTCGATCCCACGTCGAGTTCCTGCGCCGGGCTGGGCGTGATGATCACCTCGCGGTTCGGCTTCTGGATGGCGAGGATGCTCACGTTATGCCGGGCGCGCAGGTCGCACGAGGCGATGGTCTGCCCGGCGAGCCGCGACCCCGCCCGCAGGTAAATCTGCCCGATCTCCATGTCCATGTCCTCGTGGAAGCTGAAAATCCGGTCGAGGAAGTCGCTCACCGCCGGGCGCAGCAGCGCCAGCGCCAGCCGGTGCCCGCCGATCTGGTAGGGGCTGACCACCCGGTTGGCTCCGGCGCGGCGCAGCTTGTTCTCGTTCTCGCCGCTGGTCACGCGGGCGACGATGAACAGCTTCGGGTTGAGTTCCCGCGCCGTCAGCACGATCATCACGTTGTCGGCGTCGCTGTCCACCGCCGCGACCAAGCCGTGCGCCCGCTCGATCCCGGCTTCGAGCAGGGTTTCGTCGGCGGTCGCGTCGCCGATCACGAAGGGAAGGTTGGCTTCCAGCAGATCGGTCTGCCGCTCCGGGTCGGCTTCGACCAGCACGAACGGCTCGCCGCGCGCTTGCAGGTCGCCGATGATCTGCTGACCCATGCGCCCGTAGCCGCACACGATGTAATGATGGTCGATGTTCATAAGCAGTCGCTCCATGTTCCGCTGGCGGATCGAGAGCCACAGGCGCGGTCCCAGCACAATGCCGATGGCGTTGCTGATGGTGGTGGTGACCACGCCCACGCCGAGCAGGATCAGCACCATCGTGAAGATGCGCCCCGCCTGTGAGAGCGGGCGCACCTCGCCGAAGCCCACCGTCGAGATGGTGATCAGGGTCATGTAGAGCGCGTCGGTCAGCGACATGTGTTCCAGCAGCATGTAGACCGCCGTCGCGCAGGCGATGATGATCACCAGCGTGAGGATCGAAAGCTGAAAGCCGCGCACCGGGTCGTTGAAGGCGCTGCGCAGGATGCGGCTCAGGGTGGAGGGAGATCGCTTCAGCATAGGCGCATTATAGCGCCGAAGAAATGCGCCGCGTGGAAACGAAAACACCTCACGTCAAGCGTGAGGTGTTCAGGGTTGAACGATGATGAATTGGGAATTACCCGAAAACACGCGGATCGTGAGCGCCGCCAAAGTGCGCGTTCAGCGTCGATCCGAGCCGGATCAGCCGACTGCCGATACTCCGCAGCACGCGGGTCGGCAGCAGTTGAGGATGGGTCTGCGCCTGCTCGTCCATCCACGCAGCCCACGATTGAATACTCTGGGCGTAAGGATCACGCGCGACCATCCCTCGCTCGCGCTCGTCATTGAACATTGTTTACAGTCTCCTTAGATCGACGATATATTTGAAAGCGAAATCGGATTTATGTAAATTATCCTATCGTCTATAGGTATTATACACGAATTGTGAACACAATAACAATAAAGATTCGATTCGGGGCGCTTTGATCCCCGACTAGAAGCGCAGGCGGTTTTTAGGTACACTAACGCAAACCAACGGTTCTGGAGACGACGATGGCAACCAATTCGCGGACATGGTTTTACACGACGCCGGACGCGCGTCCCTATTTCATCGAGGAGCGCGTGAATCACACGCTCTGGAAAAATCGGCTGGCGAACATCTACATGGTCTGCACGCAGGCGACGCCGCCGATCAAGATGGAAGGGCGCTGGCAGAATGAAATGCCGGTCACCTTTGAGTGGGTGCCGGGGCAGTATTTCATCCTGCGCACGGGTGAGGAAAGCAAGGAATTCATCGGCGTGATGCGGCAGGTGTTGATGATGCGCCCCGCCTTCGCCTATCAGGACACCGACGGGATGCACGTGGTCGAGTGGCACACCGACAGCGGCGAAGCCCGGTGGAAGGAAATTCAGGGCAAGCCGCAGTATCAGGCGTTACGGCGCTTGAAGTAAGCGCCCGGTCTGAACGACCGGGTGTAAGACCGCTGTCAGACGAGCCGTCTGCGTTGCAGCGGCTCTTTTCGATTTGGAGTACGACCGGATGATCAAAGCAGCCGTTCGGCTGGATGCAGGACATCGGGCAGTGGTGCAGATGCGCGATTTCACTATCGTCGCGGACACGCCCGAAGATGACGGCGGCACCAATCAGGGCGTGACGCCGGAAGAACTGCTGCTGGCGGCGCTGGGCACCTGCGCGGCGATCACCGCGCGCATGTACGCCGAGCGCAAGGGCTGGCAGTTGGAAGGCGTCGAGGTCGATGTCAGCACCGAGCGCTACAAGACGCTGGATTACCCGGCTTATACCGGACCCGGCGATTTCGTCCACGAATTTCGCCAGCGGATCGTCTTTAAGGGCGATCTCACCCCCGCGCAGAAAGAACGCCTGCTGGAGATCGCCGGGCGCTGTCCGGTGCATCGCGCGCTCACCGAGCCGAGCTTCATGATCGAAGAACTGGTAGACGCCATCATCGCCGAAGAAGCCTGATCGCGTTTCTCACCTGCCTCTGACCCTCCGATTTGACATTATGTATTACAATAAACGTTATAACAACGGAGGTATCCATCATGTCTGAGGCACACTACAGCGTTGAACGAGACTTGACGGAAGCGCAGGCACTCGCAGATCATCTTGTCCCCTACGTGTACGAGAACCAGATTTACGGCAGCATCGGCGGCATGTTCGGCAGCACGTCGATGCCCACGCTGACCATCGGAGCGCTGTTGATGCGGCTGCGCCGCCTGCACGCGCTCAGCGACCAGTTGAGCGAGGCGCAGCGGGCGGAGCTGGCGCAGATCGACGCGACCAACGAGAACGCGCGCAAGGAATGGTCGGTGCATTACACCGAAAAGCTGACTCAGGAAGCGATTTCGCGCCTGAAGATGATGGATCAGTACTTCCACGACTGCGTGGAAGACCCGCGCTCCTGCGCCAACAACTATCTGCCGGAGGCGCTGCGCCGCACAACAGTCGAGGAAATTCGGCACGCGCTGCACCAATACGGCACCCCCAACGCCGACGTGGATCGCACCACCGCGCGGGTCGATGGGCAGCTTCGGCGCTTCACCCGCCCCGGCGATTTCATCTGGGCGCACGCGCTCCAACCCGTGTATCCAGAACATCAATACTGGTGGCTGTATGCCATGCCGCCGCGCGTGACCACAGGCTGATCATGCGGCTGTTCGTCGCCATCGAACTCCCGGCGGAACTCAAAGATCAACTGGTCGCGCTCAAGACCGAGATCGCCGGCGCGACTTGGGTTAAGTCCGACGCGATGCACCTGACCCTGCGTTTTCTGGGCGGCGACATCGACCCGATCCGGCTCACTCCCATCAAGACCGCGCTCAGTTCGGTTCACGCGCCGCCTTTCTCGCTGATGCTGCGCGGCACCGGGCGCTTTCCACCCGGCAGCCGCAAACCCGCGCGGGTGCTGTGGGTCGGCATCGTCGACCAGCCCGCGCTGATGCGGCTTCAGGCGGCGGTGGAGCAGGCGCTGACTCCGGTGGGCTTCCTGCCGGAAGATCGCGGCTTCAACCCGCACATCACGTTGGCGCGGCTGAAAGCCGACGACGGCGTTGACCGCTTCCTCGATCAGCACCGCGCCTTTCGCGCCGAGTCGTTCACGGTCTCGGCGTTTTATCTGGTCTCCAGCCTGCTAACGCCGCAGGGACCGGTTTATCGGCACGAAGCCAGCTTCCCGCTCAACGAATAGTTTTGCCGTCTATCCGACGCCACCCCCAGCCCCTCTCTCCGCTCGCGTGCTGAGAGGGTGACACAACGTTACTCGAACGCAAATTGTTCTCGTAGGGGCGGGTCTTAGACCCGCCCCTACACGCGATCCACGCAGCAGGATGTCGCGTCTCATTCTCAACCGTCTCCCCTCAACACTCCATGTCGTGGAGAGGGGAGTTGAACGAAGCGAAACGGGGTGAGGTATCTCGTCAGCCGTCAAAAGCTCAATCCGCCTCGCTCCACGTTTGCGTGATAGAATGGGCAAGTACGCCTGTGGGGGCAGACATGATCAACGAGCTGATCCGCCAGCTTCAAGACCCAAATCCTGAGGTGCGCAAGAGCGCGATTATGGCGCTGGGCAAAAGCAAGGATTCCGCCGCGCTCAAGCCGCTGGCGCTGGTCGTGCGCGGCGACCCTGACCCGGCGCTGCGCGAACTGGCGCTGAAAGCCGGGCAGTACATCCGCCAGCAGATGCAGCAGCAAACTCGCCCGCGCGCGGTGCCGTTCGTCGATGCGCCGCCGGAGGAGCCGCGTCCGCCCGCGACCTTGCGCTTCCAGCAGATGATCGAGGAAGAAGGGCGTAAGCAGGTCGAGGCGCTGCCTGATCCCAGCTTCGACGAATATCTAATTCCCGAAGATGCGCCGCCCGTTCCTGAAAAAGAGGAACTCACGCTCGATGAAGCGCCGCCGCGTCCGCCGCACACCCCCGTGCCCGGGCGGAATTACCGGGTTGGCAAAGACGACAAGGATCGGGCGAAGCAGTATTTGGATGCGGCGCTCTCGCTCAACATCGGCGGCGACAACGCCAAAGCCATGAAGAATCTGACCGAGGCGCTCAGCCTGAACCCCAACTTGATCAACGATCCTTATTTCAACAACATCGCCGCGTCGGTGACCGGGCTGGACAGTGATGCCGCCAACCAGATGATCATTGACCGCCACCAGCGCAAGCAGTTCACCGAAACCGCCGCCCAGAAGCAGAAAAATCGGCGGGTCGAACAGCACCTCAACGAGGCGCAGCAGGCGTCGTGGACCGACGTGGGCTGGGAAGTGACCCTCTGCGCGCTGATCGTGATCATCGGTCCGATACTGGCGATACTGGTGACCAACGAAAGCATCCGTAATCTGCTCAGCCAGAACCCGCAGATGAGCGACGAAATGCTCGCCGCGCTTCAGAGCGCGCAAACCGCCTTTGCCAGTACGCTGCTGACCATCGGCATCGTTTCCAGCATCAGCAGCGTGATCAGCCTGCTGTTGCAGACCGTGCTGATCCACTTCTCCGCCGGAATGCTGGGCGGAACCGGGACCTGGCGCAATTTGATCCGCGTGCTGCTTGGCTTCTACAACAAGTGGCTGCCGATTATCTTCTTCGTGTTCTACATCACCATCGCCGTGACCTTCTTCTCGCAGTTTTCGCCAGTGGCGCTGTGCTTCGTGCTGGCGCTGGTGTTGATGACGCTCTACGTCTCCGGCAAGACCTCCGGCAAAGTGGGCGAAGCCTACGATTTCGGTGTGGCGAAGGGCTGCCTGTCGCTGACCATCAGCCTGCTGGTGATCCTGCTGATCAACGCGGGCATCAGCTACCTGATGGTGCAGACGCTCGGTCTGGCGTTCAGCCAGCTTCCCACAGGCTAAGGGAATTTCTTGCGGTTCCACCGAGGCTCATGGCTGGACCTGCGCCGGATCACGCTGTTCATTCCGGGGCTGGAGCCGGAATTCGACGGCTACCGCATCGCCCAGTTCAGCGATCTCCACTTCGACGGCAGAGTCACCACTGGCGACCGCCTGCGCGAACTGGTTGCCGCCGTCAACCAGCAGCAGCCCGACTTGATCGCTTTCACCGGGGATTTCATCACGCAGGGCATCCCGTTCGACCTCAAAGACCTGATCCCGCCGCTGCGCGACCTCTGCGCCCGCGACGCCAAGCTCGCGGTGATGGGCAATCACGATCAGTTCGTCAACGCCGGGCTGATCCACTGCGTCATCCGTGACAGCGGCATGATCCACCTCGACAACGCGGTCTACACGCTGCGGCGAGGCGACGCCTACCTGCAAATCGCCGGGGTGAACAGCTTGAACTCGCCAGCACGCCCGGCTCGATCTGGCGCTGGCGCAGCTTCCCGAATCGGGGACGGCGATTCTGCTCGCGCACGAGCCGGAAGTGGCGGACTACGCCGCTGCGACCGAGCGCTTCGCGCTTCAGCTATCGGGTCACACGCACGGCGGGCAGATACGCCTGCCGCTGATCACGCGGCTGGCGCTCTCCGGCTTTGTCTTACGGCACAGCGCGGGCTTGTTCCGGGTCAAAAATATGCTGCTGTACGTGAATCGAGGCATTGGCACGGTGGGGCTGCCGCTGCGGATCAACTGCCGCTCGGAACTGACCCTCATCACCCTCAAGACGATCAAAGGGCGCGGCTATCCGGTGCCGCCGGATCATCAGGGGATGATGCCCAACTCTCTGGCTTCGTCGTAGCTGAGCGGCCCGCGCTCGTGGCGGGTTTCGGCGGCGATCTCCGCCAGCTTGTCCGGGTCGAACAGATCGTCGGCGGCGCTCAGGTCGAGCGATGCCAGCGCCTTGTTGTCGAACAGGCTCAGATCGAGGTCTTCAATCGGGTCGAGGCGCACCGGCTCCGGTTCGGGCAGCAGTTCCTGCTCGGCGAATTCCTCCGCTCGTTCGATCAGCGGCTCGACCGGCGCTTCTTCCGGCGCTTCCGGCTTCGGCTTGACCCGGGTGTGGTGCTGCTCCGGTTCGGGCGCCGCCGGGGTGAGCGTGAAGGCATTGATGCCCAGCAGGGCGATCAGGTCTTCGGCGGCGCGGCGTCCAAAGCGGTTGACTGCCCCGAATTGGCGGTTGCCGATGGCTCCGTCGAACACCAGAACTCATGAAATGGTGGAAGCCGACCGAGAGGACGAACACGTCGTAGCGGCTGCCGTCGTAGAACTGAAGCGAGGCGGGCTGCCCGCCGACCAACTGCCCCATATCGACGGTGGCGCGCATCATCGGCAGCAGCGCGTCGGTCAGTTGTTCCCGATCCAGATAGCCGACCGCGCCGCGTTCCAGCAACACGTCTCCGCCCCGGCTGGAGAGCACAATCGCCATCGCGCCCACGTCGATCAGCAGCGAGTCGACGATGCGTTCGGCGGCTTTGAGGTCAAGCGGCGGAATCGCGCCCAGATCGGTTCCGGCGGCGGCGCGGCGCATGGGCAGCGTGCTGGCGGTCAGGATGTCGCCGCCGTCCAGCCCGGCGCTCAGCACGCGCATGAACTGCGCGCCATCCAGCGGGCGGTGCAGATATAGGTAGGGGGTCGGCGCGCCGCCGTCGAGTTGAAGCGGATCGTCCGAGTCGCCGATCACGATCACCGACGCATTCGGCTTGGTCTGCTTGATCTTCGCCGCCAGATCAACTCCCTGCGGGTCGTCCTGAAGCTGAAGCGCCGTGATCAGCAGTTGGCAGCCGAGCCGCTCGATCTCGTCCAGCGCGTCGGCGCTGCCGGGAACGTCCACTTGAATGACCATCTGATCGGTCAGTTCAATGGCAGCGCGAACAATTCGAGCCACTGCCCCGGTTGGATCGACGGTCACAACACGCGGTAAAACACCCATTTTTCACAGCCCAAATGAAACCAGCCCTTTTCCGATTATATCGTGAAAGGGGGAGGGTGCGCGTTAATGGTTCGGCTCAGGCAGACATGTGGATGATGGTGAACAGGTGGCGTCCGTGCGGATTGTAGAACTGGTAGAAGCACGGCGGGCGGTGGGCACGCTCGTAGGCGTGCAAATCGGTGACCAGCAGGTTGAACAGACGAACCGTGCGGTGGCGCAGGCTGTCCGCGTGATCGCGCAGGCTGGGCGCGCGCTCGGCGGCTTCCAGCGGCGGCAGCATGATCTGCTGAGCGGCGCATTCCAGCAGGCGCGCCTTCGCGTTTTGCTGTTGGATCGGTGTTACCAGCGTGCTGAAGCGGAGGCTCCGCGAAAGGTCAGCATTAAGCTGCCGATCAGTTAATTCCGGCGTAACCATGTGCAACCTCGCTGATGCGGTGACTCTCGTCTAGGCGACGGCGTAAGTTCTCACGAGCATAGTATAAGCGACTTTTCACGGTTCCGACCGGGCAATCCAGAATTTCAGCGATCTCCTCAAGGCTGAGCGCGCTCAAATAGTGCAGCACGATCACCACCCGCTGGTTGAACGGCAGCTCGCTGATCGCGCTGCGGACGTGATGCTGCACCTCGCTGTTTTCCGCCAGTTGATCGGGGGCGTGTATCGCTGGCGACATCAGATGATCGACCAAATCTTCCAGCGAAATCCGCCGCTTTTGCCGCCTCGAAATCCATGTATAGCTCAAGTTGACGGTGACCCGGTACAGCCACGGGGCGAGCGGCAGCGATACGTCGATGCGCTGGGCATACTGGTGCAGCTTTAGAAAGCAGTCCTGTGCGATGTCTTCGGCGACGGCGTTATCGTGGGTGATCGCCAACGCCGTGCGGTAGACCTGCGTGTAATAGCGATCAAAAAGCGCGCCGAGTGCGTCCAGATCGCTCGCACGCAGGTGTTCGATCAGCAGCGCATCGCTGACTTCTTCAGGTAGCAGGCTCATAACTGGCTCCGAATCGTAGCTGCCGGACGCAGCTTGTAAAATATTATGCAGCTTAAGAGGTTCTATATTGAATTCGACGATTCTTCACGAGAGTCGTTAGACAGCTTTATTTATACAATTTTTGGACAGATTCCACAAGTGTAAGTTGGAATGGCGATTTTGCTTTGTGCAAAACGTCGAAAAAACGCCGCCAGATGTCACTTTGCCCGCTGATAGCCTCAGCGGAATGGTGTAGGGGCCGGTCTTAGACCGGCCCCTACGGACATCCGTATTACCCGCCCCCGCCCTGATCGCTGGGCGCGGACATGCTCACCTGCCCGGTGGAGACTTCGCCGTTGTCGCTGTGAACCCGCAGCGTATAGGTCACGCCGGAGCTGTCGGGCGACAGCGGAATGTCCAACGAGCCGCTCGGCGGCAGTTGAATGTAGAGCGTGGTCGGTCCGTCACCGGCGTTCTGTTCCAGCAGATCGACGCTCTGCACGTCGCTGCCCGCGTCCCAGTGAAGCGTGACCGTGCCGCCCGGCTCCGCCAATTCCGCCGAGAAATTGGTGATCTGGCTGCCGCTGATGTTCGGCTGCGATGCCGTGAACCTGTGGGGCTGATTGCCCGATGTTTGCTGAACTGTGGGCTGCGAGGGCGCCATCACCACACTGCCGATCACCGGGACGATGAGTTCCTGCTGAGCATACACGCTGCCGTCGCGCAGGCTGACCAGAGTCATGCGGAAGTGCAGGTCGTCTTTGGAGGCGCTCACCTGCGGGATCAACGTGCTTTCGCCCTGCGAGGGCAGCCAGAGCGAGCGGCGCGGCGGCTCCGCCGGGACGACGCTGCCATCCGGCATCACCTCATCGAAGCGGATCAGCGTGTCCGGTTGGCGGTTGGCGATCTGCCAGCTCATCACCAGCCGCGCGTTGCTCTGAAGGATCAGGTTGGTATCCACACTCTGGGCTTTGGTAGTGAACACAACGATGCTCGGCGCGGCTTGATCCGCCGTGCTGTAGGCAAGGGTGACGAACTGCTGCCCGATGATCTCGCCCCGGTTGGTCTTGAGCGTCAGCCGATAGGTGGGCACGCCGAAATTCTGCGGCAGCATCACCGTGACCTGCTGCGAGCCGTTGAGCGGCAGCGCGGTATCAGGATCGACGGTGGAAACCCAGTAATTCTGATAATAGTTTTCCAGCGTGACCATGTACTGCGCGCTGGTGTTGAGGGTATGCCACGTCAGCGTGACCTGAGCGGTGCCCGCTTCTACGTCCGCGTAACTGACCGTGCCGGGGTCGGCGCTGAAATCGGCAATCGCCGGGAGCAGCGCCCCGCTCTGACCGTCGGGCGCGGCGGCGGCAGTCCCTACGATGGTCGCCAAGAGTATCCCTATCAGCAAAAGCCTGCCTGCCGCTCGAATCATTGCACGCTCCTTTTGATTTGCTGGTCAAACCCATTTAATATCATAGTTAACGCCGCCGAATTACGCAATGACTGACGAAAGGAAATTCCGTAATGAACATTCAACGCTGCGGTTGGGCGAACGTGCAGGAACCGCTTTACCTGAGCTATCACGATGAAGAATGGGGCGTGCCCGTCCACGACGATCAGCGTCTGTTTGAGTTTCTGCTGTTGGAGGGCGCGCAGGCGGGCTTAAGCTGGCTTACCATCCTGCGCAAGCGCGAGAACTACCGCGCCGCCTTCGACCAGTTCGACCCGGCGAAAGTCGCCGCCTACGAGGACGCCAAAATCGCGGAACTGCTGGCGAATCCCGGCATCGTCCGCAACCGTCAAAAAGTGAATGCCGCCGTGATCAACGCCCGCAAGACGCTCGACCTTCAGGCGAAGTATGGCAGCCTGAGCGCCTATCTGTGGGGCTTCGTGGACGGCAAGCCGATTGTAAATCACTGGCAGTCGCTCAGCGAAATCCCCGGCGAAACCGAGCTTTCGCGCCGCATGAGCAAGGAGTTGGGCAAGCGCGGCTTCAAGTTCGTCGGCTCGACCATCATGTACGCCTTCATGCAAGCCTGCGGGCTGATCAACGATCACACGGTGGACTGCTTCCGCTACGCGGAACTGGCGGGCGCGCGTGACTAGCCGTCACCAGATCGACGGCATCTCCCACAGGTCGATCCAGTTCAGGCGCGCGTTCGCGCCCAGCAGCCGCACGCCGTCGCTCTCGGCGCTCAGCGGATAGACCCGGCTGGTCAGGCTGGTGCGCTGGTTGGCGATGATCTCGACCACCGAGCCGTCCAGCAGCACCCGCAGGCTCAGCGGTTCGCCCGCCGCCAGTAGATGCGGCACTTCGCGGACGTGAGTCACCAGCGCCCCGTCGCTTTCGGGATACACGCGGCGGACGATCAGCTTGCCCGCCTCGTAGACGATCTCGGTGCGCTCCCGCCCGTCCGCTGAGCAGGTGAGCGCGATCCCGCAACGCCCGCCCGGCGCGAATTCGGCGGCGATGTCCAGCGCCCGCCCGCGAAGCTCCAGCCGATGTTCTCCGTTGAGTTCCAGCCCCTCACAATGGTGATGCGCGCCGCGTATCGCCTCCAATTCCGGCACCGGAGTCATGCATACGCGCCGCTGATCGTCCAGCGTCAGCACGCGCGGGATCGACTGCACGCCCGACCAGCCCGCGCTGCGCTGATCGGTCTCCGAGCGGGCTTCGCGCAGCCACCCGAACAGAATCCGCCGCTCCTGATGGTCGCGCATGGTCAGCGGCGCGTACAAGTGACCATAATCGAACACGCCCGTGCTTTCCACCGTGAACTCGTGATCCGCGTAGCTGCCGACGAAGGTGATCACCTTGTCGGTGGCGACTCCGGTGTGCGACGACACCATCAACACCCACTTTTCGCCTAGCGGGAAGAAATTCGGGCATTCCCAAACCACGCCGTTCACCTGTGCATCCCCGGTCAGCAGCGGATGCAGATATTCCCAGTCGATCAGGTTGGGTGAGCGGTAGAGGAACACCACGCCGCCCACGTCGCGGATGCGCGAAGCGAGCGCCATGTACCAGCCGTCCGGCTCTCGCCACACGAACGGGTCGCGGAAGTCGTCGGTCTGCCCGGTGATTTCCGGCACTTTCGCCAGCACCGGGTTGCCCGCGTATTTCTGCCACGTCAGCAGATCGTCGCGGCTGGTGGCGAGGCATTGGCTCTGCGCGTGGCGGGTCGCGCCCGTGTAGATCAGGGTGGGCACGCCGTCGTGATCGACCGCGCAGCCCGAAAAGACTCCGAATTCATCGGGACTGTCCGGCGTCGGCGCCAGTGCCAGCGGCAGATCGTCCCAGTGGATCAAATCGTCGCTGACCGCGTGCCCCCAGTGGATATTCCCCCACAGCGCGCCGAACGGATTGTGCTGGTAGAACAGGTGATAACGCCCCTTCCACTGGATCACGCCATTGGGATCGTTCATCCAGTTCGAAGGCGGCAGAAAGTGATAACGCGGGCGGTGAAGGTCGGTCGAAACGGTCTGACGCATTGGGTGCATCCTTAACGAATACTGCTAGCAGTAGATTTGAGGGGAGATTTTTGTAGGGGCGCAGCGCACTGCGCCCCATAGACACCCATTTAAGCAATTTGGGGGTGTTCTCGCCTATCTCGCCGGATGCTTTGAGCATCCGGCTGCGAAATCAAGCCCACTGAAGCGGACTCCACCCAACCGATGCGCGGGTTTCAGCCGCCTGAAGGCGGCTTGAAGTCCTAGCCAGAGGCTCAAAGCCTCTGGCGACGCCCGCTGAATCTTCTTGAACCGCCGACACTCGCGTTAAGTTGGTGCGCATGGGGCGCAACGCGCTGCGCCCCTACAGACCCCATATCATCTCGTGAGAACCATAAATTAGCACCACAGGTTCCTTAGCTGCTCTGCGCGCACGCCATCAGAAACTTCTGCCAGTTTAAGCCGATGATCTGGTCGGCGACGTAGACCCGCAGCGTGCCGTCGTCGCCGAGGTCGTGCCACTCGCGCGAGCGGGTGCTGCCGTAGATGCGGGTGGTGTTGCACACGCCGCCGCTCGACGCCTGCACCGCGATGATGTCGCCGTGCGTGCTGGTCAGCAGCACCACCGCGCCGTCATTGTAGACCGAGAGGCTCACCGTCCCGCCGACGCCCGGCAGCGCGGTTGACCACTCCGGCGCTCGGTAAGCGTTGTAAGCGTGCAGCGACGTGCCGTCGAACAGGAACAACTGCTGGGTAGGGTCGTCCTGTATGACCGCGCTGCCTCTGCCGCCCGGCGGCGTGGTCGGATCGACCAGTTCCAGCGACCACGAGCCATCGGCGGCGACCTGCCACAAGCCGCCCTGCGTGTACGCCAGCAGATCGCCGTCGGCGCTCAGCGATCCCGGCTCGCGCAGCCGCGCCCGGTCGATCAGCGTGCCCTGCGGCGAAATCGTGAGCATGGCGCTGTCGCTGGTCATCAAGCCCAGCGCCTGATCGGTCGCGGCGGCGCGCAGGATCGGCGGGATGTCGCCCAACTGCCAGACCGTCGCCCGCGCGCTGGCGGAAAGCGCCACCAGTTGATCATCCGGCGTGTGAAACACCAACAGATCGCCGAAGCGGATCGGCGGGCTGTCGAGCGCCTGCCCGATCTGCCATGATTCGCCCAGATTGCCCTCGGCGCTGACGCTCTGCATCGTTCCATCTGCGAAGGCGATCAGGGTGGTGTTGGGCTGCGCGATCAAGCCGACGGCGGGCTTGCTCAGGTTCACGCGCCACAGCACCCGCCCATCGCTGCTGACCCGCAGCACCCGGTTCGCGTCGAGGATCAGCAGGCTGTGATCGCTCAGTTCGACCGGCGGCGCGACCGGACCGGCTTCGTCGGCGATGTCCGCGTGCCAGAGCGTGCTGCTCAGGAACCACGCCTGCCAGTTATCCACGAATTTGCTCGGTCGCCGCCAGCCGTCCAGCGTGGGGTCTTCCCACGTGTAGCCGGGACCCGGAATGTCTGGCTGATTGGTGCGAATCTCGAAGTGCAGGTGCGGCGCGGGTCGCGGATCGCCCACCGCCGCGATCACATCGCCTTGATGCACGCAGGAGAACACCGCCGGGAACGTCGATCCCGGTCGCGTCGGTCACGTGACCGTACATGCTGTAGGCGGTCGATCCGTCGGGCAGGCTGTGCGCGATGATGATCACGCCGCCGTCGCGCCCCCAGCCGTTGGGCGACGAAAACGTGACCTGCCCGTCGGCAATCGCGCGAACCGGCGTGCCGTAGCTGTCGCGCCCGCCGTACCAGTCCTCGCCGGTGTGATAGCGCCCCTGATAGCGCGGGCTGGGCGCGCCGAAATCCTGCACGATCTGGAACTGGGTCGTGTCCACCGGGAAGCTGATCGCGCGGGCGACGCCGCATTGGGTCGCCTGACCCGACGCGGGCAGGGCGAAGGCAAAGATCAACAGGCAGGCGGCGAACAGGGGACGGAATACGCGCATACGAGCCTCAACTGGATAGCGTTGGGGCTATTGTAGCAAGCTTTGCGAGGCACAGCCCTAATCGGGCAGTGGTGAAGATCGGCGATAGCGTTGGCTCTTGTCATTTTGACTTCACCCCAACCTCGCAAGCTCGGTCGTGCCCTCTCCATAGGGAGAGTGCGGCTGAACAAGGCGTTTCGCACGTGAAGCGGGTGAGGTCATTTTCATATCCGCTTTGTTCCCCATGTCCCTCGACCCGCTGGCGGGAAGCAGGAAATTTCGAGTATCATACTATTCATCACGCCTGCATCGCGGGTGCTGTACTTCCGCTTCCTGAAGCGGTTGATCTGGCTATCAATGAGTTGATGTCGCACTGACCAATCGCCGCTTAGGAGGGGGAATGCCTAATCCATTTGATATTGTCATTGCATCCAATACGGTTACGCTCGATAACAATCGCACCGGAATCGTCTCGTTCACGGTCAAGAACGACACCGGGCGGCGGGTTCACGCGACCGCCACGCTGACCGCTCAGCCCCCCGATCATGGGTCGTGGCTCACCTTCCTCCCGCCTGACCATCCGGGTACGCTGCCGCCCAACGTGCGTGACTTTCCTATCGACGGCACACTGACCTATGACATCCAAATCGCCGCGCCGATGGATGCGGCTTCCGGCAGTACGGTGATGAAACTGATCGTCGCCGACGAGGTTAATCCCGACGACAATTTCAGCGAAAGCCCGGATGTGACCTTCACGGTTCACGACGCTCCGAAGCCGCCTCCGCCTCCGCCCCCGACGTGGCTGATCCCGGCAATCGTGATCGCCGTGATTGTCATTGTGCTGCTCGGCATTGGCGGGTACGCGCTGTCCCGCCCTCCGGCGCCGACCCCGACCCTGACCCCGACGGAAGCGCCGACTCCCACACCTGCGCCGACGGTGGTGAACACCTTCAGCGAAGACTTCGTGCAAGACCCCAATACCTCCGGCAAATGGCGCTTCTATCGGCTCAACAGCGGCAGCGGCGTCGAGGACTTTTGGGACGCAGCCGGACAGCAGTTTTTATTGACGACGGCGTCGGGGCACACTGGTGCGGCTGCGTTCGCCAATTTCGACCTCACCGCAACTCATTGGCAAGCCGACTTCCGCTATAACTCTACGGGTCCCGACGGCTTTATCTTCATGTTCTACAAAGATGAAAGCCCCTATTCAGGCGGAACGCCGCCGCCGTTTGGCTTCGGACTCGGCTTTAGCGGCGCGGGCTATGGCATTGAATTCGACGGCTGGCGCAATCTGCCCATGAATGATCCGTCCTCCAACTACATCGCACTGATTCAGGACTCGGTTGCCACCCACCTCATATCGACGGCAGCGGCTCAAACCACCGATAGCGTTTGGCACGACGTTCGGGTTCAGTTTGACAACGGGCATGTGACCGTCACGCTCGACACTCGGATTATGCTTGACTACACCCTGATTACGCCGAACTACTCGTTCACTGGGGTCGGGTTTTCAGCCGCGTCCGGTGACGCCGCTGGCAATCACATCATCGACAATTTCGTGCTGCGCCCGCTCTAGGCAGCCCCTCGCGGGAGGCTGATCCAAAACGCCCGGTTATGCAACCGGGCGTTTTCGTGAAGCGGTAGGGGCGGGTCACTGACCCGCCCGTATATTTGATCCGCTAGCTGACCAGCTTCTCCAGCCGATCTACCATGTCGGCGAGCACTTGGAAGGTCGCCTCGACCGCCTGCGGCGTGGTCATATCGACGCCCGCCAGCTTGAGCGCATCCAGCGGGTACAGCGATGCGCCCGCTTTGAGGAACTTCAGGTAATGGTCCGCTGCGCCCGGCGTGCCCGCGAGGATCGGCGCTGCCAGCGCGTGAGCCGCCGAAATCCCGGTCGCGTACTGGAACACGTAGTAGTTCGAGTACAGGTGCCCGAACTCCGCCCACGTGATCCCGACCTGATCCCGGTTGTACTGCATGGCGTCGCCGTAGCCCTCGGCGAACAAGTCCGCCATCAGCGCGTTCAGGTCGTCGGCGGTGACGCCGCGCCCCTGCTCGATGCGGGTGTGCGCTTCCAGCTCGAAGCGCGCCAGCGTCGGCATGATGAAGAAGTAGCGGTGGAAGTTATTCATCGCCTCCTCAATCAGCGCGATCCGGAAATCGGGGTCGGGCTGCGCGTTTCGCAGGTAGCCCCGCACCATCGCCTGATTGAAGTTGGAGGCGACTTCCGCCACGAACAGCGAGTAATCGCTGTAGATGGCGGGCTGGTTCTGCCACGTCAGGTAGGAGTGCATCGAGTGACCCAGTTCGTGCGCGACCGTGCTCATGGCTTGAAGGTCGCCGTGAAAGCTGGTCATGATGAAGGGATAGGTGCCCTTCCAGCCGAACGAGAACGCGCCCTGTCGCTTGCCCTGATTCGGGTACACGTCGATCCAGCGCTGTTCGAGGCAGCCTTTGCGCAGCACGCTCACGTACTGGTCGCCGAGCGGCTTCAAGCCCTCGCAAATCCAATCGACCGCCTGCTGAAAGCTGACCTCGTGCTGGTGCTGGGCAATCGGCGCCCAGATGTCGTAGGGATACAGCTTCTCGACGCCCAGCGCCTTGCGCCGCACTTCCCAGTAGCGGTGCCAGGTTGGGATATTTTTGCGATAGGTGTCCACCAGATTGCGGAACACCTCCACCGGGATGTTGTTCCCGAACAGCGAGGCTTCCAGCGCGGTGTCGAAGCGCCGCGCCTGCGCCAGAAACACGTCCCGCTTGGCGGAGGCGACGTAGTTGCTGGCGAGCGTGTTCTTGTAGGCGAGGTAGCCGTCGGCGTAGCTCTCCCACGCGCTGCGCCGAAGCTCGCGGTCGGGGCTGGATCGCATCGTCTCGTAATTGCCCTGACGGAGCGCGGCTTCCTCGCCGCTGGCGCTTTTCGCCGCCCGGAACGGGATTTCGGCGTTGGTCAGCACTTCGGAGGTGTTCTCGATCTGCAAGAAGGTATCCTGCGCCAGTCCGAGCAGTTCCTCGACTTCCGCCGAGCGCACGTGCTGCTGCCGCCGGAACAGGTCGTCGACGTAGTGCGCGTAAATATTCAGGCGCGGCTCGCTGGCGACCCACTGGCGCAGTTGATCCTCGCCCAGCGCCAGCAGTTCCGGCTCCGCGAACGCGGCTGCCGCCTGAAACTTGCCCATCAGCCCGGTCGCCTGACCCGCCATCGAACTGGCGTCCTGATCGGTGGTCTCGACCGACTGTGACATCACCGCGTAGAAAAAGACGTGCCCGACTCGCTCGTACATCGCGCCTGCTGCCTCGAACCAGTCGGCGAGCGCGGCGGGACTGTCGCCCAGATGCCCCTGAAAACGGCTGAGCGCGTCCGGGAGTGCGGCGGAAACCTGCTCGTAAGCCTGCTTCCAATCGGCGCGGGTCGCAAAGACGCTCTCGGCGTTCCACTTGTATTGATCATCGACCTCACTTCGAGGCGGTACGTTCAGCATCATGCTTGTCCTATCACCATTTAAATTTGTTTCAATGATAGCAAAAAATTCCAATCGCACAAACTGAGTATAATCGGTGCGATACACCGACGGCTTCCGAAGGCGAACCGATGAACAGCCCAGACCTCGCAGCCCAGCTTCGATTTACCTATGATGATTTGGCTGCAAATCGTGACGGCAGCCTCTCCGATGCCCAGCGCGTCCGCCTGCGCCGCAGTCTGCTGCGCGATACCGCGCTCTACGCGCTGGTGGCGCTGCTGCCGCTGGGCGCGCTGATTCTGGCGCTGGGCAATCAAAATCTCTGCGGCGGACCGCTGGCGCTGATCGTGCTGACCATCCTGACTGCCGCCTTCGTGATCTACATCGTCAGCTTGCAGCGCTCCACCCGCGCCGATCTCGCGTCCGGCGTGCGGATGGTGTCCGGGCGGGTCGAGACGCGCGACGTGGGGCGCGGCTTCTATCGCCTGCACGTCGGGGCGCTGAATTTTCAGGTCAGCGCGCGCGAGTTCTACGCCTTCGTCAACGGCAGCTTCTACCGCATCTACTACACCCCCAACCTCAAGACCATCCTCTCCGCCGAACTCGCCGAGGATTGACGCCAGTAGATTGCCCGTAGGGGCGAGACATGCCTCGCCCCTACAACATCCCGTTCTTGGCGGCTTGGTGGTTCAAACGCGCCGTCTTTCCGCCCGTTTGTGAGAACCCCCGCCGCCGCATATAATCGGGGACAAGACTCGCATCCCCGGAAAGCGTGATGGCAGACGATCTGATCGGTCGGAGACTGGGCGGCTACGAAATTCTGGAGCTGATCGGGCAGGGCGGCATGGCGACCGTTTACCGCGCCCATCAGGTTTCCATGAACCGCATCGTCGCCGTCAAAGTGCTGCCGCGCCAGTTCCTCAACGACGAAACCTACATGCAGCGCTTCAACCGCGAGGTCAAGATCGTCGCGCAGTTGGAGCATCGCAACATCGTCCCGGTGCATGACTACGGCGAAGCCGACGGGCAGCCCTACATCGTCATGCGCTTCATGTCCGGCGGATCGGTGGACGATCTGCTGCGCGCGGGCGCGCTCGATCTGGCGCGCATCGTCGGCATCACCGACCAGATCGCCCCGGCGCTGGATTACGCTCACGGCAAGGGCGTGCTGCACCGCGACCTCAAGCCCAGCAACATCCTGATGGACGACGACGGCGGCGCTTACCTGACCGATTTCGGCATCGCCCGGCTGATGGGCGAAGCTAGCAACGTCACCCTGACCACGCACGGCGTAGTCGGCACCCCCAGCTACATGAGTCCCGAACAGGCGCAGGGGCAGCCGCTCGATCACCGCAGCGACATTTACTCGCTGGGCGTGATGCTGTTCGAGATGGCGACCGGGCAGCGCCCCTTCGAGAGCGACACGCCCTACGGCGTCGCGGTGCTGCAAGTCACCGCCAAGCCGCCCAATCCGCGCTCGCTCAATCCCGATCTGCCCGGCGCGGTCGAGAACGTCATCCTCACCACCATGAGCAAGAAGCGCGACCAACGCTATCCCAGCGCGGTGAAGCTGGCGGACGCGCTCAAGACCGCCGCCGAAGTCCCGCCCAGCGCCATCTTCGACACCCAGCCCGGCTTTCCGCTGCCCGAACCACCCGCGCCCGCCGAGCCGGTCAGCACGCCCCCGCCGCCCGCCTATACCCCGCCGCCCTCGTCCCCCTACGCCATTCCCCCGGTGCGGCGTCGGCTGCGACCCAAGCGCGGCGGGAGCATCTGGCTGAGCGCGGGCGTCGGCGGTCTGATCGGCTGCGGGCTGCTGATCATTCTGGCGCTGGTCGCCGCCGTCCTGATCACCAGTATCTTGCGCGGCGGTGGGCAGCCGACCGAAGCCGCCGGAACCGCAACCGCGCCGCCCTCGACCGGGACTCGCGTGGCGGTGGTCGGCACCGGGACTCGCGCGCCCACCCGCACCAGCGCCCCGCCGACCGATACGCCTGTATCGTCCACCGACCTTGCGCCAGTGGGTCAGCGCGATACGCCCGCGCCGCTGACCTCCGGCGTCCTGATCTACTTCGCCGAGCGCGACAACAACTACGACCTCTACCAGATGAACCTGACCACCCGCGTCGAGGTTCGCCTGACCACTGCTGCGTCCAGCGAGCTATACCCGGCAGTCTCGCCCGACGGCTCGCAGATCGCCTATATGTCCGACGCCGACGGCGACTACGACATTTACGTGATGCGGCTCGACGACCGGGTGCCCCATCGCCTGACCGACAACGCCGTCACCGACCGCACGCCTGCATGGAGTCCCGATGGTCAGTGGATCGTGTTTTCGTCCGACGTGCGCGGCGACGGCAGCCACGATCTCTACGAGGTTCACCCGGACGGCAGCGGCTTGCAGCCGCTCTACGGCAGCGCCGACCAACGCAGCAGCTATCCCCGTTGGACGATTGACGGTCGCTCGATCCTGTTCACCAGCGGGAGCGTCGCCGACGCCGCCACGTGGGAAATCCAGCGGCTCGATCTCGAAACCAAAAGCCTGACCGCGCTCACTCACAACGACGTGATCGACTGGTCGCCCGTGCCCGCGCCCGACAGCGGGCTGCTCTACCTCACCGACGGCAGCGGTCACGCGGCGATTGCCCACATGAACGCCGACGGGGGCGGCAGCCGCGTGATCTACGACGGGCAGGGCTACGAGTGGGGTGCCAGCTACAACCCCTCCGGCGACCTGATCAGCTTCACGTCCGACCTGACCGGGCGCGACGAAATCTACCTGATGAACGCCGATGGAACCGATGTCCGCCCGGTGACCGATTTGGGCGGCATGGGCGCGTGCTGGCTGCCATGATGACCGCCGGGATCACGCGAGCCGAAGCCACCGCCGACGCGCTCCGGGGGGCGATTCTGCGCGGCACTTACGTCAGCGGCGAGCGGCTGGTCGAGGTCAAAATCGCGCAAGCGCTGGACGTGAGCCAAAACACCGTCCGCGACGCCCTGCGCCTGCTGGAACAGGAAGGCTGGGTGATCAAGCACGCGCGGCGCGGCGCTTACGTCCGCAGCTTCAGCGCCGACGAAGCCGACGAGATCGGCACGCTGATCGCGGCGGTGGAGACGGTCGCGCTTGGCTGGGCAATCGAGAGGCTGGACAAGCTCGCCCGCGCCGAACTCGCTGCGCTGATCGCCGCCGCGCGCAAATTTAGCTACGCGGGCGATCCGCAGCCAGCCTTCGAGCAGTTGGTGTGCTTTCATGAGCGGATCGGCGAAGCAGCGGGCAAGCCGCTCACCGCTCAGTTGCTCGAAAGCCTCTACAATCAGGTGCGGCTGCTGGAAACCGTGCGGCAGGCGCGCACGCCTCGCACCACCCGCGAACTCGCCGCCCGCATCGAGCAGCACGAATCGCTCCTGCGCCTAATCGACTCCGGTGACCGCGACGCCGCCATGCGGCAGCTCGCCGCGCTGGTCGCCTCCTACAGCGCCAGCCTCGCCGCCGCGCTGCGGGTGTAGCAACCCACCGTTTTCCCGCTGGTACTCCATTCCCCGCTGACGAACCCGCCCGCCCGGTGATAAAATGCGCGCACCTGTGTTGGAAACTATGAGGTGTACAGGATGCGTCGTCTGGTTCCGCTTCTCCTGTTGTTTTCGCTGTTGATCGCTGCCGCGCCCGCCGCCGCCGATCCGCCCGCGTTCGATCCGACCGTGTGCGCGCAGGACAACACCGGCGGCGATTTGAGTCAGGTGTGCCAGCAGATGATCGCCGCCTACCCAACTCCGCCCGACCTTCAGCCGATTGAGCAGGATCGCTACACCCTCGATACCTACAGCTTCTGGCGCGTCGGACCCGATCCCATTCCCACCTTCGACGCGCCCAACGGCAACCAGAATGGCGAAATCCCGCAGGGCTTCAACTTCGTCAGCGCCATCGATCTCAGCGTCGATGACTGGATTCAGATCGAAGGCGGCAGTTGGATTCGCAAGAGCGACGCCAAGTTCGCGCAGCCGTCCTACTTCACCGGCGAAACCCTCAGCGATGGCTTGCAGTATCCCTTCGCCTTCGTGCTGGATTTGAGCCGCATTTTCGTCTCCGCCTATCCCGGCGGACCGCGCTCGCAGGCGACCGGGCGCTGGCTCAAGCGCTACGAGATGGTCAACATCTTCGCCACCGCGCAGGACAGCGACGGCTGGAACTGGTACATGATCGGACCCAATCAGTGGGTGGAACAGCGCTTCGTCGCCAAAGTCCAGAAGATCGAGCGACCGGAAGGCGTGAGCGGGCGCTGGGTCGCGGTTGATCTCTACGAGCAGACGTTGGTCGCTTACGAGGACGACACCCCCGTGTTTGCGACGCTGGTTTCGACCGGGCTGCCCGGTCACGAGACCGAGCAGGGCTTGTTCAACGTCTGGGCGAGCCTCCCGGTCGATGCCATGTCCGGCGCGACTGGCGCGCCCAGCGCCTACGCCCTGCAAAGCGTCCCGTGGGTGATGTACTTCGACGGCGGCATCAGCCTGCACGGGACTTATTGGCACGATCTGTTCGGCTACCGCCAGAGTCACGGCTGCGTCAACCTGACCATCAGCGATGCTAAATGGCTGTTCAACTGGTTCAAGGACGGCGACCCGAACGCCGAGATCACCAATCAGGTCTACGTCTACAGTTCCGGTACTTACGGCGTCACCGCCACCGGAATCTAGATGTGATACGTTTGGAATAGCGAACGGGCGTTCGGGCGATCTAGAATGACGGTGATCGAGTGACTGCGACCCACAACCTGCATCACGAGCGCATCGAGCAGGTTCAGCGCTACATCCGCGACCATGTTGACGAGCCGCTGAACCGGAATACGTTGGCGGCGGTCGCCGGGTTCTCGGTGCCGCACCTGCACCGCGTTTTCTACGGCGCTACCGGCGTCAGCATCGCCCGCTACGTCCGTCAGGTGCGTCTGGAACGCGCCGGGCGCAAGCTGCGGATGGGCGCGGTGGACATCACCGAGGTCGCGCTGGCAGCGGGTTATCAGACCCACGCCGCCTTCAGCAAGGCATTCAAGCAGTGGTTTGGTCTCAGTCCTCGTGAGTTTCGTCAGTTGGATTGTGCTGCCGCTACCCGGCTCCTGAGGAAAGGATAACCCCGCATGAAGATCGCATTCGCCAGCATCCCTATCGCCGACTACGACCGCGCCTTGAGTTTTTACACCGAGATGTTGGGCTTCGTCAAAAAGCGCGACATTCCGCTGGGCGGCGGCGCGCGCTGGCTGACGCTGGTCTCGCCCGAAGACCCGGACGGAACCGAGCTGGTGCTGGAACCAAATGCCACTTACCCCGAAATGAAAGCGCTCAAAGCCGCGTTGGTGCGCGACGGCATCCCCTACACCGCCTTTCAGGTGCGCGACCTTCAAGCCGAATACGAGCGGCTGAAACAGTTGGGCGTCGAATTCACCATGGAGCCAACCAATATGGGCACCACCATGATGGCGATCTTGGACGACACCTGCGGCAACCTGATCCAGATTTTCCAAATGACGGCTGGCTAAACCACAAGAGCGGCGCAAAGCCGCTCTTGTGATTCCTGCCGCGCTGCGTCGATCCGCAGCGCGGTTGAGGCGTTCAGGCTATCCTGCTTGGACTGCCGGAAGCTGAAAGTGAACGGCGATGTCGGCATGGATTCCATCCACGCCCTCAATGCCGAAGCCCTGAAAGTCAGGGTCAGGCGGTGGTTCGAAGTTGAGGGAGAAGCCGCCGTATTCGAAACCGCTGTTGCTGCCGGGCAGCCAACTGATGGTGAAGGAGGGTTGGTTCTCGTTGGCATTCTCCAGCGCCCAACTGAGGGTGAGATTGGGGCTGCTGGGACAGCTTGTATCCCCCGACTTGCACGGACCGGGTGGGATAAGCGACCAGCGAACCGTGAAGTTGATCGGCGGGCTGGCGCAGCTTTGGTCGCCCTGCTTGCAAGGACCGGGTGGGATTAAGCTCCACGAAACCAACGCGCTGAGTTGGTCGGTCGCGGAACCATCGGGCTGCGAGCTTCCGCCCACGCAGTCGGAGAGCCAACTAACCAGTTCCGGCGTGTTGGTTTGCGGGTCGAAGCCGACGAACCAGTGAGTGAGGAAGGGGTCCGGGCAGGTGGTCGCATCCTCAGCCGGGGTGCAGGGATCGGGCGGGACAAGCTGAAAGCCGTGCTGGTCGGCGTCCAGCGTGATGCAGCGCGTACTCGCGCCGAAGTCGAAGTGGACGGCGCTTCCGTCGCCCCAATCGACGCCGAAGCGCGGTGAGCAGTAGCCCTGCGGCGTGTCTTGACCGGGAGCATCGCCCTTGTCCAGCGCCAGCGCGAAGCCGTCCGGGTAGCTCAGCGTAATTGGGGCAGCATCGGCTGCGCCCGGCGCGTCGAGTACCGGCACACCCTCGCAGTCGCCGCCCTCCCGGACTACCCATCGCGCCACCCAGCCCTGAGCGATTCGATCCCATAGACCTTCGGCGTTTTCGAGCTGGGCGATGACCGGGTAGAGCGTCTGCGGATCGAGCACGCCGACGACGTTGGCGTGAACGGACGGATCGCCGCGCACATTGACGCCGTCGCTGCCGCGCGTCGCCAGCACACAATCGCCGGAAATGGGCATGGTCGGCAGAGCCGCCGCCGGGCTGGCGACGGCGGTGGGTTGAATCGACCCGGTGACGCCGGGCGGACAGCCCGCGTTCGACGATGGACCGCCCTGATTCGGACATTGGTCGATGCCGTTGGGGATGCCATCGCCATCAGGATCGCCGGGATTGACGGACCCGCCGCCGTGCGGCACGGGGGAGGGGGTGAACAGACAGTTGATCTGTGGGGGGCAGTCCGCCGGGTGCGGGACGTTCTCAATCGTGTGGTGGCTGGTCTCCGCGCTGACCAGCAGCGTTCCCACTCCCACGCAGAGGAGCAGGCAGCAAAGGACGACCAGAATACGTTGCATATCCTTGACCTTCCTTCGATCATTTCACTTTTCGCGCATTATTTATGTCGCGCAAAAACCGAGAATCATATCGACCCGCACGCAAACATCGAGAGTCTCCGGCAGTGGGTCGCGGCTGATCCAACGCGAAAGGGCGACCCGTCGGGTCGCCCTTTCGTTTGTCCATCAATCGTAAGGGCACGGTGTCGCCATGCCCCGACCGAATGACCCTGTTTGGCTGCTTACGCCTTCACCACCACCGTCCCGGCGAGCTTGTCGTGCCAGCCCTGACGGTCGCTGTCGAACATCGCCCAAATCCAGCCGAGCATGAACACGAAGCTGTTGATGTAGTAACCGATATAGCGCACAATCGCGTCGGCGGCTTCCAGCGGCTGACCGTTCACCTTCACCACGCGAATCCCCATGATCCGCTTGCCCGGCGTCTGACCGTCTTGCTGAGTCAGGAAGTACCACTGGTAGATCACGCCGCAGACGAAGCTGGCGAATCCGCCGACCGCCAGACCGCCGCGCGTCAGCACGCCCGTGATCAAGCCCAGAATGATTCCGTCGATGAACAGCGCGATAAAGCGCGTGCTCACGTCCGCCAGTTCGCCGCTGGCGACATCCCGTTTCGGTTTTTCGTAGTAGGTAGACATCTTTGTATCCCCCTCATCCATTTACATCTATTAATACGGGAGGGGTGGGGGAAAAGTTACGGCGCTGACCCAATGCCCCCAGTTAGTGGGGGGAGCCTCCGCAGGCGCGTTCAATTGAATGCCCTACCCCGAACCCTGTCGAGGCGATTGGCGCAGGGGCACGGCACCCCGTCCCACCTACACTTGCGCCGCCGAGGGTTCAAACCCTCGGCTACGAAAGACCTAACCGTCCACTGAAGGGACGGTCATTGCGGCGTGCAATACGGCGACCTCTTCAGTGGGTCGCTAACTTATTTATAGCGAGGGGTTTAAACCCCTCGCGGCGATTTGGTGTCCATTGGGGCGCGCCGTGCCCCACAAAACGATTGCCCTAGCTCGAAGCGGACTTCTCCGCATCCCTCGCCTCGTGCAGCGCTTGCAGCATCTCCGCCACCGTGCAAATCTTGACGCGCGGGCGGTTGACCGCTGCGCCGCGCGCCTGCTCGATAGCGTCCAGCTTCAGCCAGTCGTTGAAAGTCACGTAGTCGATGCCGCGCTGCTTTCAGCAGCGCCGCCACCGAGTCCGCCGAGGGGCTGGACGGGCTGAGCGTCTTTCCGGCGGTCAAATCCGCCAGCATTTGATCCACCGTCTCCTGCAGAGTCCGGCTTGTTCGTCCCGATGATTCCGCTGGGCCCGCGCTTAATCCACCCGACTACGTATTCGCCCGTGACCGTCTGGGTGCTGGCGGGGTCGATGATCCGCCCTTGCGCGTTGGGGATAGTGCCCTTGCGGTCGTCGAACGGCACGCCGGGGATGCCGATGCCCTTGTAGCCAATCGAGCGGAAGATCAAGCCGATGGGCAGGGTTTCGGTCTTATCGGTCGGGCGCGGGCGCAGCGACCCGTCGGGCGCTTGATACAGCTCGTTATGAACCAGTTCCACCCCCTCGACCGATTGCTCGCCGAGGATTCGCGTCGGCGACACCAGAAAGCGCATGTGGATGCGCTTCTTCTTGTCTGGCACCGGATTCTGCTCGAACTCTTGCAGGGTTTGCATGTTCTTCTCGGCGGTGCGGTCGGTGCCGGAAAGCACGTACTGCTGGCTGAGCGGGTCGAGTTCGATTTCCTCCGGCAGCACGATCACCGCCGCTTCTTCAAGCTCCCCAAACTCCTTCAGTTCGGGATTGGTGAACGCCGCCTGCGCCGGACCGCGCCGACCCAGCATGTAAATCTCGCGCACCTTGCTGTTCTTGAGCGCTTCCAGCGCGTAATCGGCGATGTCGGTTTTCGCCAGTTCGTCGTAGCTACTGGCGAGGATGCGCGTCACGTCCATCGCTACGTTGCCGTTGCCGACCACCGCCACCTGCTCGTGCGAGAGGTCGAATTCCCGGTTGCGATAATCAGGATGCCCGTTGTACCAGCCGACGAACTCGGTCGCGGCATCGCTGCCGATTAGGTCTTCGCCGGGGATGCCCATCTTGCGGTCGCTCTGCGCGCCGACCGAGTAAATGATCATGTGGTAATGCGCCAGCAGGTCGGCGTGGCTCAGGTCTTTGCCGTATTCGACGTTCCCGTAAAACCGGAAGTTCGGGTTCTGCGCGATGCGGTCGTAGACTTTGGTCACCGTCTTGATCTTGGGATGATCCGGCGCGACTCCGCCCCGCACCAACCCGAACGGCGTGGGCAGCCGCTCGAACATGTCGATTTGGATCACCAGCGTTTGCTTTTCCAGCGAGTCGGCGGCGTAGAATGCCGAGGGTCCTGAGCCAATGATCGCCACGCGGAGCGGGTTGGCAGCGGTTCCCAGTGGAGTGGTCATGATTTCTCTTTTCACTCAGGCGAAAAATAACACCCATACTATACCACCATACAACCGGAGGATGAGCAATGTCTCCCCGTCAAGGACATGAAAATTCACTGTACGAACTGTTCGTATGGTTCCCCTAGATTTTGAGTTCCACGCTGTCGCACATTTGGTATAATGTTTCTTAACAAGTTAATAAGTGTGATCTTGCGGAAGCTATAAGTGGATACTCCGAAATCTCTTTGCGAATATTTCGTGGACGAAGCTGGCGATGGCACTTTGTTTGATAGAAAGGGAAATGTGATTGTTGGGCAGTCCGGGTGTTCGCGCTACTTTATGCTTGGCTTTCTCCGGGTACCTAACCCGACAGCACTTACGGAATCGCTCGAAGAACTCAGAGCGAGATCTTCTGGCTGATCCGTATTTTCGCAAGATACCCTCAATGCAGATCGCGGAAGGGAAAACTGCACGCGCATTCCATGCCACCGACGACTTGCCCGAAGTTCGCCGCGAAGTATTTAACACACTTCTAAGTCACGAAGATTTGCGTTTCTACGCTGTTGTACGCGACAAATTGAGCGTATTAACCGAAGTCCGCCGTTACACAAAAAAGCGTTATCACCCAAATCAGCTTTACGATCAACTCATGGGGAAATTATTCGACGGCAGAATACATAAAGACGATGAGTATGACATTACGTTTGCCATTCGCGGGAGTTCGGATCGCACCAGAGCGTTGGAGGATGCGTTAAAACTCACACGGGCGCGCTTTGAGGCTAGATATAACATTCATAGCGACGCGCCCATCCATATCATCGCCTATCATGCCCACGAAAATGCGTGTCTACAGGCAACGGATTACTTTCTTTGGGCGTTGCAACGTTGCTATGAGCGCCGCGAGGATCGTTACCTTGATTATCTGTGGGAACGCTTTCGTATGGTATATGACATGGATGATCAACGTGTCAAAAGAGGTGGCGTTTACTATACAAAGAAAACGCCATTGATATTGTCGAACTTGCGTCCACTGGAGGAGATTTAAAAATCACATCAAAGAATATAGGGTCATGATTAGACCACACGGCGTGGAGCCGATTTTCGTTCTTTGATGTAATTGAATCTTAGTCTGCCTATCAGGTAATGTCAATAGAAACTGTTGACATTTGCTACACGACTAATCAACGTAGTGAGCAGACTCATACATCAGTCCAGCAGCGGAAGCTCGAAGCCGAACACGCTGCCGCTGCTGAGCGTGCTCTGGAAATGCATCCGTCCGTGGTTGCGCTCGATGATGTTCTTGACCAGATGCAGCCCCAAGCCGGTCCCCTCGATCTTCGAGGCTTTGGCGTTGCTGGCGCGGAAAAACGGCTGGAACAGCCGCCCCTGCTGATCGTCGGGGATGCCCAAGCCGTTGTCCTCCACCTCGAAGATCGCCTGATGCACGTCCGCGTCCAGCCGCACCGTGATGCAGCCTTCCGGCGGTGTGTACTTGATCGCGTTGTTGATCAGGTTGTCCATCGCCTCGCGGAGTTGACCCATGTCCGCGCAAACCATCAGCGTCGCTTCCGGCAGCGTCAGCGAATACTGCTGATCTTTCTGCCGCGCGCGGGTTTGATTGCCGGAAAACACGTCGCTCACCAGCGCGTTCAGGTCGATGTCCTCGCAGTTCGCGTTCTCCTGCGCCGCCTCCACCCGCTGAAGCGACAAAATGTCGTCGATGATCTTGAGCATTTTGCGACCCGCGCCCTGAATCGCCTCCACGAACGAGTGCTGTTCCTCCGTCATCGGGTCGCTGTCTTCCATCAGCATCAATTCGGCGTAATTCTTCACCACGCCCAGCGGATTGCGCAGGTCGTGCGCGGCGATGCGGATCATGTCGGTTTTGAGCTGTTCCAGTTCGCTGACCCGCACGTACAGGTGATGCAGTTCTTGAAGCTGCTGCTGCGAGACCCGGTACAGCTCTGCGTTGTCGATGGCGACCGTGATGTGCCCGGCGACCAGTCCGAGGAAATCGAATGCATCCGGCGTGAACGCCTGCGGATGGGTGGTTTTCAGGTTCAGCACGCCGATCAGGTGGTCGCGGTGGATCAGCGGGATCACCATTTGCGCCCGCGTGCCCGGAATGTCGTTGATGTAGTCCGAGTCAGCGTCGGCGTCCAGCACCAACTGCGCCTCGCGCGTGCGCAGTGCCCGCCCGATCACGCCGCTGGACGATGTCCAGATGGTGCCCGCCTGATAGCTGCCCGCCGCATGTACCAGATGCAGTTGGTCGCCGCTGATCAGCCCGATGAAGCCGTGTTCCGCCCGCGACGCCCGCAGCGCGGTGTCCATCGCAATCGTCAGCACGCTGTTGAGTTCCAGCGATTCGCTCAATTCCACGTCGATGCGCCGCAGCAGCGTGAGCCGCTGGATGGTCTGTTCCAGCGTTTCTTCGACCCACACTCGCTCGGTCACGTCGTTGGCGACCCCAATCGCCCCGACGATCTGCTCGCCACCGTCGTAGAGCGGCGACAGGTTCACCTCGTAATGCAGCCGACCGACCGGCGTCTCCTGCTCGGTGATCAGCGTCACGTTTTCGCCGTCCAGCGCCCGCTGAACCGTCTCGCGCACGCCGGTATCGCCGTACAGGTCGTAGATCGACCGCCCGACCAGTTCGTCCGCCGCCACGTTGATCAGGTCGAGTCCCTTGCCCTCGCTCAGTAGGATGGCGCCGTCCCGGTCGATCACATAAACGATTACGGGCGCGCTGCTGGTGACGGCGTGAAGGCGCTGTTCGACGGTTTCGGGTATGACGTGCCTGCGCGTGTGGGCTACGGGGTCGGGCATAATCACCTTCTCACAAATCAAACTTATATCCCAATTATAAGAGTGAAGTTGGGAATTGCGCTGTTATAGGATATAGAAATTTCACAATGCTTACCGATTATTTCAGCGGCAGCACCAGTTCTTTGTGAAAATCGGTCAGCGAAACCAGCGTGCCGTCGGCAGCCACGTAGCATAAATCCTCCACCCGCACCCCGAACCCGCGCTCCGGGTAATACAGCCCCGGCTCAATGCTGATCACGCTGCCCGGCGGGAGCGTGTCTTTGGACAGATGGCTGATGCTCGGTCGCTCGTGGATGTTCAGCCCCACGCCGTGACCGAGGCTGTGGACGTAGCCGTCGCTCGCCTGCGGATTGCTGCGCGTGGTCTGGTGTCCTTTGCTCTCGAAGTAATCCTGCACCGCCTCTTGCAGCAGATGCGCGGGCATGTTGACCCGGAAGTTGTCCACCGCCACGTCGAAGGCGTCCATCACCTGCTGGTACGCCTGCTGAACCTCCGGCGTCGCATAGCCGATTGACCATGTGCGCGTGCTGTCGTGATAGTAGCCGCCGCCCAGCTCGCGCGGGAACAGGTCGAACACAATCGACTGCCCCAGCTTGAGCGGCATCTGCGCCTCGCCCCGGCTGTGCGGATGTCCGGCGTCGCTCCCCTGCGCGAAGATCATCGCGTCGTCCTCCAGATCGCGGTCGAGCAGTTCCCGCCGCACGAAGCGCTTGACCTCGCCAATCGTCAAGGGTGAATCGTCGTTCTTGACGACGAATTCACCACGTGCGCGGTGACTGCTGATGAAGTCCCACGTCGCCTGCCAGACCGCGCTGGTGCGCTGCGCCACCGACTGAATCCGCGCGATCTCGTCGGCGTCTTTGGTGATATATGCCTCGTCGAACAGCGTCAGCCCCATTTCCCCCACGATCTGGTATTCGGGGTACTGCGCGCTCACCAGCCGCACCAGTTCCAGATAGTGCTGGATCGCGCCCGCGCCGTACACGCCGATCTTGCCGCGCTCCACGCCGACGCTGTCCAGCAGCCGCTTCCAGAACACCACCGTCGCCTTCGGGATGTCGCCGTCCATCTGCTTGAGCAGGTCGCCCCACGCGAAATCGCCGTAGGATTTCACCTGCAAGCCGCTCTTGGCGGCTTCTTCGGTCTCCATCCCGTTGACCACCATGATCGGGTCGCTGGCTCGCTTCTTGATCAGGTAGCCGCCGGTGACTGCCGCGCCGCTGCTCAGGTAATAGCGCGGCGCGTTGGGCGCTTCGTCCCCGGCGATCAGCAGCACGTCCAGTCCCCGTTTCGCCATCAACTGATCTAGATCAGATTTCATCTTTTTGTCCTCGATTATTCGTCATGCGGAAACAGTTCTGAGAGCATGTTTGCGCGTCGTTAACCGCTGAAGCGGACTGTTTTTCAGCTACCTCATGCTCTTTTCCAAATTGACATCGAAATGGGCACTTCGTAGGGGCGCAGCACGCTGCGCCCGTTGTTCTTTTCGGTAAACTGCATCAGGCGGCATAAGTGTGGTCGAAACAGGATGGCACTACAACTCGGCATCACCTGCCCTGAGCGTTTCGAGCGAGACTTGCTCGCCACGCAGCGCCTCGCGCAGCCCCCTGATCCCTTCGCGGATTTCGGCGCGGGTCGGTTCCAGCGGCAGCGGTTCGCCATGCTCGGCGGCGTTGATGTCGATGAGCGCGCGCATGTAGTCACGGAGCGATTCAAAGCCGCGCCTGCGCGTCCGCGCCTCGACGACTTTACGCTCGTCCGCTGTAAAAATCGTGTCTGACATCGCGCAAACCTCGCTTTTCTCTCATTATTGGCACTTTTACCCGTACTTGCAAGATACCTTATGAATTTGTCCTTTACGTCGTTGGCTTGATCCAGCAGCGGTTGTACACGTCCTGATCCTCGAAGCCCATGAACACCTGATAGGGCGCACTGCCGTCGGCGTTCATCACGTAAAGCTGGTACGGCGCGCCCAAAGTGCGCGCGCTGTAGCTGATCATGCTGCTGTCCGGCGACCAGCGCGGCAGATTGTTATCCGTCAGATCAAAAGTCAGCCGCGTGAGCGCGGTGCCGTCCGGTCAAATCGTGTAAATGTCGCGCCGTTCCCCGTCGTCGATGTCGAACGCGATCCGCGACCCGTCCGGCGACCACGTCGCGTCATTGAGCACCTGCATCTGGTCGATCAGCGTGGTGGTGTGCCCGGTCGCCACCTCCACCACCGCCAGCCCGCTGCGAGTGTCGAGGCTGTAGGTGAACGCGATCTGATGGCTGTCCGGCGACCACGAGAGCGAGGTCTCTTTCTGGCGGTTGGTCGTCACCTGAACTTTGTGGGAGCCGTCCGCCTGAACGATGAAAATCTCGCGCGGCTGCCGATCCGCGAGGTCGTCGATGTAGGCGATCCGCGACCCGTCCGGCGACCACGCCGATTGCTGGCTGAGTCCCTGCCCCAGCACAAGCTGCGTCAAATTCTGGTTCAAGAGGTCGTAGCGGTAAAGAAACACGTACCAGAAGATCAGCGAGCCGCTGTCCGGCGAGCAGTCCACCCCGACCACGTAGCGGTCGCCAAACCAGAACTGCGGATCGAACATCAGGTGGATCGTCCTGCCGAAGCTGTCGTTGGGCTGGATCGAGTACAGCTCGTAATTCTGATGCCCCATTTCGAAGACCATCTGCCAGCCCGGGTCGAAGCTGCGGCGCTGAGCCAAGCTGCTGTAGCCAATGAAAGCGCTGAACAGCGCGATCAAGCACACGCTGATCGCCACCAGCCGAGTCATCTCAGGGATTTATCTTTGCATGTAACAAGGAGTTGAGTTCGAACTTCAAATGACATCCTTTTTGGTTTACTTATCTTTCAGCTTGGGTTTTCAATAGCTTGGCGAAGTTCGAGTAGAGCTTCCTTCAGAGGTTGGCTAACGGCGCTTTCCAATTCATTCAATACCAGCGCTTGATAAGTATCTAGGAAGTCTATTCGTAACTTGTGAAATAGATGCAAGAAATGTCGTAAAAAGCCAATGCAATCTAGAACGATTATCTCCACTCCCCCAGTCTTCTCGTAAAGCGTTAAAGCGTAGGTTTTCACCAATTCGCCAATGTTTTCAGTAGTGATGAAAATGTAGTTGTGTATCTTTTGCTGAGCTTGGTTGATCTTGAGTAGTGCTTGATCAATATCGTTAATGACTACTTCCCTAGTTTTCATCTCGTAAACGGTGATCACATTGTCGTCATCAACTAATGTGATTTGAATATCTCCTAATGCTTCAGTCTGACGGTCAGCGGCGTTGTGAGCTTCTAAAGTGAGAGCCTTTTCCCCCAAGTACAATGACGCAACTTGGTAAGCAGCCGCAACGATTAACACAGGTAAACGACTGGAGCCTTTGATCGCTAGGTGCTGTTGGATCAGACTGATTATTGCTTCCGCTGAAAGGGGAATTTCACTTCATGATACATCCAATTCGGCAAGCAAAGACCGAATGCAACTCGTTTTCTCGTCTCTAAAATTGATCAATACTCTGAGCAGGGCGAACGCATGAAAAAGAATTAAGCACGCAAGACATCAAGCAAGAAATCTACATCCAGACCGGCGCGAAAGCGTTTGCCCTTCGAATTCCCTTTAAGCCGTTTTCGCGATGAGCTGCTTGAGCAAATTGAGCGCGATCCGCCGCAGGACCGCCAGATTTTCGGCGGCTTTCAAGGTACGGGTGCGGTGCGCGTCCTCCCCAAAGACGACATCCAGTACCCAGTGAAAGCTGTTCTCAATCGTCCAATGCGCGCGGACACAGCTCAGGAGCTGGTCAGGTTTCGCTGGAAGCGTGCTGATGAAATAGGCGGTTTCCTGCTCTAATTTATCCTGGGTCTGCCGTTGGCGGAGGATACGCACCAGCGTTTGACAGCCGACCCAGCCAGACTGCTGCGGAGTGTGTCGGTGAGCACCTCGCAGCGGCGTACCTCACGGCGTCCATGTCCTTGCTCAACGGTCTCAGCGGTCTGCGCCTGAATGTCAGGGAAACGGCTATCTTCGGCCAAGGCGAACATGCTCTCCAAATGCTGGTAAAGGTGCCCCTGGTTCTGCTTGACAGACAAGACATAATCGGCTTTTTGCGCGACGATTTGTTCAGCAATCGCTGTCTGGCAACCCATCGCATCGAGCGTGACGATACAGCCCTTAAGCACCAGCAGTTGGAGCAATTCGGGGATGGCCGTGATTTCGTTCGACTTGCTGTTCACTTTCATCTGTCCCAAAGTAATGCCGTTAGCACTCGCCCAGGCGCTCACCAGATGCAGATTGGACTTCCCCCTACTCCCGCCCGCGCCGCAGACCGTCTTGCCGTCGATGGCGACGACTTGTCCCTCCGTGACGCTAAAGACCGCTTGCACCCAAGCCTGAAATCGCGCCTGAAACGCCTGCGGGTCGAGCTTGTTGAAGACCCGCTCAATCGTGTCGTGCGACGGAATACCGTTGGGGAGTTCCAGCCATTGTTTGAGCCACTCGGCTTTACTGTCGCCGAACAGTTCGATTTCTTCCCACGTTTCCGCTCGGCACAGCACCGCACAAATCGCCAAGAGGATGATGTCCAGCAAGCGGTGGTCACATTTGGCGCTTGACCGGGCAGCACCGTGCGCGGGTCGATCAGCACCCGCCCCTCTGCGATCCGCGCGATCACCGGCGGGTCGCCCGCCCGCAGCCTCGCGGTGAAAGCCGTCCGCGTCTCCAACCTCCAGCGCCACCAGCGCCGTCGGCAGGGTCGCGCCCGGCAGACTGCCGCCGCCCACCGCCAACTCGCCCGCGATCACCGTGCCCCCGACTGCCGCCGCCCATTCCGCCGCCAGCGCTTGCAGTTCCGCCAGCGGTCGCGCGATCATGCGCCACACCGGGATTTGCTCGACCGCCTCGCCCTTGCGGTAGTGATCCAGCGTCGCCACCAGCGCCGCGAGGCACAGCTTGTCCGCCCGCACCGCCCGCGCCAGCGGGTGACGCTTCAGTGTGTCGATCAGCGCCTTTTTGCCGAGGATGATCCCCGCCTGCGGACCGCCGAGCAGCTTATCGCCGCTGAAGCTCACCAGATCGACCCCCGCCGCGAGGCTTTCCTGCGCCATCGGCTCGTGATCCAGCCCGTAGCGCGCCGTGTCGATCAGCGTGCCGCTGCCCAGATCGTCCACCAGCAGCAGATCGTGCGCGTGGGCGATTTTCGCCAGCGTTTTCAGCGGCGCGGATTCGACAAATCCGATCTGTTTGAAATTGGAGGCGTGGGTGCGGAGGATCACCGCCGACTGGTCGGAAATGGCGCGCTCGTAGTCAGCGGCGCGGGTGCGATTGGTCGTCCCGATCTCGACCAGCGTCGCGCCGCTCTGGCGCAGCACCTCCGGCACCCGAAACCCGCCCCCGATCTCGACCAACTGTCCCCGGCTGGTGATGACTTCCTTCCCCTGCGCGAACGCCGAGAGGATCAGCAGCAGCGCGGCGGCATTGTTGTTGACCACCAGCGCCGCCTCCGCTCCGGTGACCGCCACCAGCGCCGCCTCCGGGTGGGCGAGTCGGCTGCCGCGCTTGCCGCGCTCAAGGTCGAATTCCAGCGTGCTGTAGCCTGCCGCTACGCCGATCATCGCCTGCTGAGCCGCCTCCGAGAGCGGCGCTCTGCCTAAATTGGTGTGCAGGATGATCCCGGTCGCGTTGATCACCGGGCGCAGCGAGGGGCGAAAGCTGCGGTGCAGGGCTGCCGCCGCCTCGTCCAGCAGCGCGCCGGGATCAGCGTCTGAGGGTTCGCCCTCGCGCAGGCGAGATCGTGCTGCGTCCAGCGTCGAGCGCAGCGCCTCCAGCGCCGCCGCCCGTCCGTACTGCTCCGCCAGCGCCGCGCCGCCCGCGCTGCTGATCAGGCTGTCTACCGACGGCAGCGCGCGCAGCCGATCATTGCTCGTATTGTTCATTCGGGATTTCCCGCGACCGCAGGAACAGCTCGATCACCACGAACGCCAGCGCCACGAAGAACATGATCGGCAGGTTCAGCACGCGCGGGATTTGCAGCCACGCGCAGGTGACGACAAACAGCCCGAACCACACCGCCTGCCGCACGATCACGCCGCTGGGCGGCACCGCGCGGGTCACGGGTGTGATCCGCACGTTGATGAAGCGCAGGAAGGGCATCACCGTCCCCGCGACCGCGATTTGCAGCAGCACGAAGAACAGCCAGCGCTGCCCGATGCGCGGAATCTGGGTTGTCACCAGCGTGTACAGACCGCCCCATCCGGCGACCATCATCACCAGCGCGGCGATCATCATGCCCGTGTAATCGGGCGGGTTTTTGTCGGAAACTGCGTACTGCTCAGCCATGAAAGTTAAAAGTTGAAAGTTAAAAGCGTTAACCCGATGTGAGGTTGACTTTTAACTTTTAACTTGCGTCTTTCCCTTTCCACTGCTCACTTTGGAATTATAACCTTGACCTGAATTCGTGCTAACATGCGATCATGCTGCTGAGCCTGTATTCTCGCCTGTTGATGCGCCTGCTGGCGCTTTGCCTGCTGCTCTGCGCCCTGATCCCCCGGTTCGGCGCGCGCCCGCCCGCAGGCGACGAGGCATGGCGGAGCTTTGGCTTCACCTTCTGCGACCTGCCCTGTTTCGCCGGGATCACGCCCGGAGATACCGCCTTCAACTCGGTGCCCGCGCTGCTGGTGCATCACGTGCTGGACATCGACCCCAGCATGACCGCCAGCCGCGCCGTGATCAACTTCTGGGCGCGGCTGCCCGATCAGCAGCTTGCCGGGCAGGTGGAATCCCAGACGGGATCGTGTCGGCGAGCTGCGTATGAACGTCCAGCTCCCGTTGAGTCAGTTGGTCGATCATCTGGGTATGCCCGACTGCATCCTGCCCAATCCTACGCCCGATCCGTCGCACCAAACCGTGATTTTCTGGGAGCGATACGGCGTGTCGATTGGCGCGGTGCTGACCGCCGACGCCGCCCCGCTCAACCTGAACGCGACTACGCTGGCGCTCTGGCTGCGCGATACGCAGCCCGGCGACTGCACGCTGCCCGGTGCGCTGGCGTGGCGCGGATTCGCTCCGGCGTGGTATTACGGCGGCTAGACGGCAAAAATGCCGCGTGCGCGGCATTTTGTACGGAATCGGTAGGGGCAGGTTTCAAGCCTGCCCCTAGAAAACCATATCGATTTTGGACGTGCCCTACCGCCGCTCCGCGTCGATTTCCTCGTACAATTCGCGGGTCTCGCGCGACGGCGGAATCTTGAGCGTGTCCGCCAACACCTGTTCCAGCTTGCGATACTGCATGGTCGCGTCGGCGAGCATCCCCAGCTTGCGGTACAGGCTCATCACCTGCCGGTGAATATCTTCGCGTTCCGGCGTTTCCTTGAGCGCGCGCGTGAAATAGCCAATCGCCCGCTGATCCTCGCCGTGTTGATTGTAGATGCGCGCCATGCCGATCAACGCCTGCGCGTACATCTGGCGCAGCGTATTCCGCCGCTCGACTACCCATTTCATCTCGATAGTTTGCAGGAATGGCGCTTTGTAGAGGTCGATGGCGCGCGAGAGCAGCGTGACTTCTTCCTTCTCGCTCCCGGCGAGCAGCGCTTTATCGACCGCTTCCTGAAAATCGCCCACGTCGTAATGCCGCACCACTTTATCGCCGGGCATGTAGAACCCACTATTATACTGCGTAAGTTCGTAGCTGCCGGTATCCGAGATTTTCATGCTGATGCGCTCGGTGATCTTGCGCTTGGTCACGTGAAAGACGTTGGTCGCTTCCTTCACCGAGAGACCGGGCGAGAAGGTCTCGAAGATTTCGTCGCGCGTCACCAGCGGGTGGTCCATGAAGAAGAAAAAGAGGTTTCTAGGGAGCGCGCCGTCCCAGTTGGTGATCGGCTGTCCGTTGACCAGCGCGTGCCCCCGTCCGAAGGCGTACACCTCAAGCTGAGGCTTGGGCGAGGCTTCGACCGTGAACATCATGTCGTCTTTGCGTTGATCGGTGCCCAGCACAATCGCGTCGCCGCGCGCCACCATGTCATACCACGGTTGGTAGGTCAGCAGCCTGCTAGATAGGGCGATCTGAACCTGATCCGGCAGCGCGCCCACCAGCGCGCGGATGAACTGATTGAAGTTCGCATCCATTGCCACCCGATCCAACTCGTCGACGAACAGGATCAGCGGCTCCTCGCTGTACGCGCCCAAATCGGCAGCCAGCGCTTCGCCCATCGCGGCGGGCTTGTTTTCCTGAAGCGCCTGTTGTAGATTACTGCCGAAATTACCAAGCACCGATTGGAGTTCTTCGACCAACCCGGTGAGCCAATCGCTGAGCGCGACCTGCTCGTCGTTGACGCGGTAGTAGAGCAGTCCTTCGCGGGCGCTCGCTAAGAAGTAGCTGAGAAAAAGATTGCGATAGTTGACCCATGGATAGATCAGCACTATCTTTTTCCCGGCGCTGCGCTGCCGGAAAGAATCCAGAGAAACGTGGGTCACATCATGAAGAAGCATTGTATCCCTCACTGCTGCTGCTGCGCCGACATCGGTGTAGCGCAGAATGGTTAAGGATTACCAAAAAGTCCACCTATTTTACCGATTAGTATTCCTGTTTCAAACTAAGTGTACATCAGATTTCGTAATTGTAATGTGTGGTTTTCGAAACAGTAGCCGCAAAGGGATTTCATGAGACTGCTCGCCAAAGTGATTCTGGCACTCGAACCTTTGCTGCTGGCGGTGTTGATCGCGGTTTTCTGGTTCGCCGAATTATCGCGCGGGGCGACGCCGTTGCTGATCGTCCCACTCGTGATTGTGATTGCGACCAGTATAGCACGGCTCATTCAGTACCGCCGCATCTGGGTAAATACGCCGATAAACATGCTATTGTATCTGTTTTTGCTTCTATGCATTGTTAACACTTACGTTGCGATGTCTAATCCGCAGGTGCCGCCGTACTCGTGGGGCTGGTTTATTCTGGGTAGACCGCTGATGGGTGTCGCGTTGGCGTTGAGTCTCGCAAGCCTCGTCTATGAACGAGGGAGAATCGACGGCGCGGTCTTTGCGGTGCTGCTGCTCGCCCTGCTGGTCGGCATCCTCGGCTTAGGCGCTGCCCAATATATCGATAAATCCGCCGCTCTGCAATTTTTGATCGACGGGATGCCCAAAATCGCCAATTTCCCCGGCGCAGAGGGCGGTTTCAACGTGAACGAGATCGCGGGAGCCATGTGCTACTTCGTTCCGCTGGCAGCCGGACTCGCGCTCTACCGGGGCGGCAGCGAGGAGCGCGTCACCGTCGCGGCGGTTGCCTTTGTAATGCTGACGCTCGCGCTCCTGCTGGGGCAGAGCAGGCTGGCGCTGGTCGGCAGCGTGATCGGCGTCGGGCTGGTGATCGGGCTGGTGATCCCGCGCTGGCGCTGGCGCGCGGTCGGGTTGGGGCTGCTGGCGTTGTTCTGCGCGCTGGAACTGGGGATTTTCTTCGGCGTCTTCGACTCTTCCCCGCAGGTGGGGCTGAACGAGCGCGATTTGGGCGAATTCAGCCAGCGTCCCCAAATCTGGGGCGTCGCGCTCATGCTGATTCGGGACGATCCGCTGACCGGCTACGGCTTGAATGAGTTCCGCCGCCCGGAAGTGCGCAACCAGTATATCCCCGATTTTGCGATGGTGATTGTGCCCCACGCCCACGACGAATTTCTACAGGTCGGCAC
This sequence comes from uncultured Chloroflexia bacterium, assembly GCA_963814185.1. Classification (GTDB taxonomy): domain Bacteria; phylum Chloroflexota; class Anaerolineae; order Aggregatilineales; family Phototrophicaceae; genus Flexifilum. The sequence continues at coordinate 1,177,096 of CAWFCF010000012.1, forward strand.
CGATACCGGCGTGCCGGGGATGCTGCTCTATGCCATCTGGAACGTGTTGTTGGTGGGGATGCTGTGGCGCTCTTGGCGAGATGGAAGCCGCTTTATCCGCGTGGTGGCGGTATCCGTCGGCGCGGGTTTGCTGGCGCACGCAGTCTTTGGGCTTGCTGACGCGATTACCATGTATGATCGGTTTGGGTTCCTCTATTGGTTATTCGTTGGATTAGCAGGCGGCGCGTACCTGCTTGCCCGCCGCGAGCGTCAACTTGCAAATCATGGAGAACCTGCTATATCCTGAACTAGAGTGAGTGCAAGTTCCGCATACATGCTATGAGCAGCAGCAACCCGGAGCTAGGTTCCCGTGTGACTGAGCCAAAAATACGGCATACTCGTCTCGTATTTTGGAGCCGTGTGCTGCTGGCGTTGTTTGCTCTGGTCGCGCTGGCGATGAACTACCCGTTGATCGCGGTCGTGCCCCTGATCGTGCTGATCGTCCTGCTGGCACTCTCCCCACAGACCGCCGAAATGGAACCCGCCGCGCCGCCGCTGCCGCCGCTGCCGCTGGTCGAGGACGTGACTCGCCAGTTGGCGACTTCTCTGAGCATTGGTCAGGTCGCCAACGTCATCCTCAGCGCCGCGCTGCGCTCCACCCGCGCCGAAACCGCGACGCTGGCGATGCCCGTCGAAGTCGGTCACTTCATGACCCTTCAACTGCGGCGAGGGCAGGACGGCGTGCAGATGATCCACCGCGATCCGACTGGCAAAACCTTGATCGAGCAGGCGCTTCAGCAGGGGCGCACCATGTTCAGCCGCCGCCGCACCGAACTGGCGGTCGCGCTGCGCCACGAATATCTCGTGATCGGCGTACTCTACGTCGAAAGTGGGCAGCAGGTGTTCACCCAGACCGACGCCGAACTGCTGAGCGAGATCGCCGTTCCCGCCGCCGTCAGCCTGAACAACGCCCGTCTGCTGGACGAGCAGCAGCACCAGATCGACACGCTCGGCTACATTCAAGCGCTGACCATGCGGCTTTCCGGCGTGGTTGACCGCGACTCGGTGGCGCAGGGCGTGCTGGAAACTACCCGCGACATCCTCGGCGTGCAGGAAGTGGCGCTCTACCGCCTCACCGCCGCCGACCCGCAGGTGATCCTCAGCCTGCACCGCGACCGCTTCAGCCACGCCGCCAACGAGCCGCGCCTCACGCAGGCGATTGCCCTCAAGACCGCCCAGATCGGCAAGCCGCAGATCGCCTATCAGCCAGTGGTGTGCGTCGGCATCCCGGTCGAGCATAACGGCGCGATGCAGGAAGTGCTGACCGCCGCCTTCATCGAGCCGCACACCCTGCGCCAGCGCGATTTGAACACCTTGATGCTGCTGGCGAGCGAGGCGGCGGCGCATCTGGATACCGTTGAGCTGCACCAGCAGGTGCGCGCCGTGAGCGAGCGCCTGCGTGTGACCATCAACTCGGCGCGCGACGGCGTGCTGCTGCTGGACGCCGATGGCAATCTGATCGAATGTAACCCCTCGGCGGAGCGGCTGCTGGGCATCGACAAAGAAGCCTTCATGGGCAAGTACTTCGTCGCCATGCTCTTTGAGATGATGAAAACCAACGAACTCAAGGGCTTGGGCTATTCGCGCTCGCAGTTGACCGAACTCGCGCGCCAGCTTCGGTTGGAGCCGAAACGGATCACCCGCCGCCAGTTCGAGCAGGTCAGCGGCGGGCAGAAGCTCTACATCGAAGAAATCGGCTCGCCCGTCACCGACAGCAGCCGCCGGATCGTCGGTCGCCTGCTGGTGCTGCGCGACATGACCGAGCAGAAGATGCTGGCGGATTTCCGCGACGACATCACCCACATGGCGGTTCACGACCTGCGCGGACCGCTCTCCGCCGTGATCAACGGCATCGACATGACCATCAAGCAGGGCATCGCCGAGTACCCGGACGAAAGCGAGCGGGTGCTGCGGCTCTCGCTGGAAAGCGCGCGCAGCCTGATGCTGGTGATCAACAGCCTGCTGGACATCGCCAAACTGGAAAGCCGCCGGATGCCGATTCAGCCCAAGACCGTGACGGCGGCGGAGTTGGTCGATGCCGCCAGCAAGACCCTCGAAAATTCGCTCGCCGAAGCGCAGATTCAGCTTGACGTGGCGCTGGATGATCAGTTACCGCCGCTGTACGTCGATCAGGACTTGATCCGCCGCGTGCTGGTCAACCTGCTCGACAACGCCATTCGCTTCTCGCCGGAAGGCGGGCTGGTGCGGATTAGCTCCACCCGCGCCGAAGACGGGCGGATCGCGCTCAGCGTCAGCGACAGCGGACCCGGCATCCCGCCGGAGGAACGCGATCAAATCTTTGAGCAGTATCGCCAGAGCAAGAAGAACAAGCCTCAGCGCGGCTCCAAAGGCACCGGCTTGGGGCTGACTTTCTGCAAGCTGGCGGTCGAGGCGCACGGCGGTCGGATTTGGGTGGGGGATGGCGGGTCGCTTCCGGGCGCGAGCTTTAATATCAGTCTGCCTGTTGCGACTTGACGTTCTGCTATATATTAAAAATGTAAATAAAGAGGGAGTGCGCGTGCGAGCACGCATGATCGGAAAACGGCTGCCGCTCGTCAGCCTGATCGCCGCCGTATGCGGCGTGGCGGCGCTGACGCTGCTGCTGCTCCGCGTGGACGCGGGCGGCGCGCTTTTGATTCTGCTGCTGCTCGCCAGCGTCGGCGTGATCCTCTACCAGCAGACCCGCGCGGAATTCGGCTCCAGCAGCCGCGCCCAGCAGCAGGCGAGGGTCACGCAGCTTGCCACCCTCAACCGCATCCTCGCGCTCCTGACCGACACGCTCTCGCCGGACACCGTGCTGGACACCATCATCTCGGCAGCCTCCATGCTCTCGGAGGCGAGCGCCGTCGCGGTGTATCTGTTTTGGGACGAAGCCAAATCCTCGCTGACGCTGGCGCGCAGCGCCGGGCTGAGCGATCAGTTTCGCGCCGATCTGCCCGACCCGCTGATCGTGAGCGCGGGCATTGATCATTTCCAGCAGCCCGTGATGATCGCCGATCTGCAAGACCCGCGCGCCGCCCCGCTTCGCGCCGTCATGCAGCGCGAGGGCAAAGCCGCGTGGATCGAGCTTCCGCTCAGCTTTCAGGGCGTGCCGATTGGCGTGGTGGCGATCTACTATGACACCCCCCGCAAGTTCAATGCCGAAACCATCGAGCTGCTGCGGACTTTCGCCAACCAGAGCGCGCAGGCGATCAGCAACGCGCGGCTCTACGCCATCACCGACGAGGCGCTGGAACGGCGGGTCGGGCAGTTGTTGGCGCTGGCGAACATCGGGCATCACCTGACCGCCACCCTCGAAGTGCAGGCGATTTGCGATCTGGTGGTGCAGTACGCCCGCGACACCACGCAGGCGCAGGCGGCGGCGGTGCTGCTCATGGACGATCAGGGCGAGATCACCCAGTGGGCAGCCAGCGGCTACCCGGATGGCAGCCTCAGCGCCAGCCGCAAGCTGATCACCGGCGGCGTGACCGGGGAGGCGGTTCAGAAAAAGACCACCGTTCGCGCCAACGACGTGCAGCAGGACCCCAATTACGTCGCCGTCCTGCCGGAAACCCGCGCCCAGATTTCCACGCCGATCCTGTGGAACGAGGGCATCGCGGGCGTGATCACGCTGGAAAGCAGTCAGCTCAACGCCTTCAACGAGGAAGACAGCTATTTCGTCCAGCAGTTGGCGAATCAGGCGATCATCGCCATCGAAAACGCGCGCCTGTTCCGCAAAGTCGCCGAGGCGCGCGACCGGATGCAGGTGATCCTGAACACGGTCAAAGAGGCGCTGATTCTGGTCGGCACCGGCGGCGAAGTCGTGCTGGCAAATCCGCGCGTCGCCCTGATCGGCTTGCAGCCCGACACGCTTGATCGGCACGCCGCTGGATACGCTGCTGGAAGACGAAGACCTGCGGATGGTGGAGCGGCTCGGCTTTCGCACGGCGGGCGAGGTGCAGCGCTTGGTCAAGGAGCTGCGCGCGCCCGGCGGATTAACCCCGCGCGAGCCGAAAGTTTTCGCGGTGGAGGACGGCGGGGAAGCCAGCCACGTCGAGCGGCAGGTGTTCCCGGTCTACGACGAAGCCGATCAGCCGTTGGGCGTGCTGCTGGTGTTCTACGACCAGACCGAAGAAATGCGGCTGACCAAGACCCGCGAAGAAGTCTCGCAAATGCTGATCCACGACCTGCGCAGCCCGCTCACGGCGGTCATGACCGCCCTCAAGCTGCTCAGCGACCTCACGCCCAAAGACAGTCAGCTTCGCCCGATGGTCGAAACCACCACCGATTCCAGCCGCCGCGCGATTCGCACGCTGCTCAGCCGGGTCAATTCGCTGCTGGACATCGCCAAGATGGAAACCGGCTACGTCTCGCTGGAATCGTCGCCCACCAATCTAACCGCGCTGGTCGCAAATGTCTGCTCGGAACTCAGCCCGCTGGCGCAGGAACTCGGCGTTTCGCTCAAGCCGGACATCAACGCCGATCTGCCGCAGCTTCAAATCGACGCCGATAAAGTCGAGCGCGTGCTGCTCAATCTGGTCGATAACGCACTCAAGTTCAGCCCCAACGACAGCAGCGTGATCGTGCGGGCGCACCCGCCCGGAGCGGAAGGCGCGGCGTCCGGCTTCGTCCGCATCGACGTAGTCGATTCGGGACCCGGTGTCCCCGACGAGTACAAGCCGGTGCTGTTTGATCGCTTCGTTCAGGTGCGGGGGCGGCAGGGCGCGCGTCGGGGCAGCGGCTTGGGGCTGACCTTCTGCCGCATGATCACGGAGACGCATGGTGGGCGCATCTGGATCGAAGACAATCCCTCCGGCGGCAGCGTCTTCGCCTTCACGCTCCCGGCCGCGCTCCAAAATCAACCCAGCCCCAGCCCGGATTAAATTAGGCTATCCCATGTTCTTGTCTGGGCACACCCGTGTGTGCGCCCAACGCTACTGACCGTCTAGTCTGGGCACGGCACGCCGTGCCCCTACGCCTGCACCTTGCATTTGCTTTTGTAGGGGCGGGTCACTGACCCGCCCTCCGCTCATTTCCCCTCACCCTGCTTGCCGACGTAAGCCGTCCCTCTCCCACGCAAACGGAGCAGGGGTTTGGGGTTGAGGGGGAGCTTTAAAACACGGTTATTTGTGCCTCGCATTTGCTTTTGTAGGGGCAGACCCACGTGTCTGCCCTCGATTGGGCGAACACACGGGTGCGCCCCTACGCCATCTTCGCAACCGAGCGTGTGGGGGCGCACGCCGCGCCCGTTTCAATCGGCTCAACCGCCCGTCTACCCCAGCAGCAGCGACTGATAAGGCTTGTTCCCGGTCGGCAGCAGCGCCGGACCAATCGCCTTATTGAACTCCGCCAGTGGAACCGGGCGCATCGCCCCGCGACCGCGCTCCGTGCCCCAGAAATTCGGGTCGTTCACGTAGACGAACTGGTCGTCGAAGCCGATGCACAGCCAGAAATGACTGCCGTCAAAGTCGTCCTGATTATGCGTGATCATCCCGTAGCGCAGCAGCGAGATCACCGGGCGACCCGCCAGCAGTTCCGCGCGGATCACGTTCCAGTTGGCGGGATAGCAGTAGTTCAGCTTCAAGCCGACCGTCTGCGCCGCCAGAATCACGTCGGGAAAGTCGTAGTAGTGCCGCCCAATCGGGAGCTTGGCTTTCAGGAGCATCTCGTCGGGTGTGGTCTTGACGCCTTTCCACAGGGCGCACATGCAGGCGGCGACGATCCCGCAGTCCCCGCGCGAAAGATGCGCGGTCGCGTCCCACTGGCTGACGTAAGGCACGTGCATCGCAAACATGAGGGTTCCGTCCCATTCTCCGCGTGCCACATGATCGAATTATGTCGTTTTACGACTTTCTGCGCCAGCACCAAATCTTGACAGCTTGGCTCTATCTCTGTAGATTGTCGTTGATCGTTTGAGAAAATTCAAAAGGAGTCTGCATGAACATTCTGGTGATCGGCGGGAACTCGTTTCGTCGGGCGGCACTTTGTCGAGGCGGCGCTGGCGCGCGGGCACGCCCTCACCCTGTTCAATCGTGGGCAGAGCAACGCCGACCTGTTCCCGTCGGTTGAGCATCTGCGCGGCGACCGGTCGACCGATCTGTCCGCGCTGGAAGGTCGCCGCTGGGATGCGGTGGTGGATACCTGCGGGTATCTGCCGAACGTGGTGCGCCGCTCGGCGGACTTGCTCCGCGATGCGGTGGATCGCTACCTGTTCGTTTCGACCATCTCGGTCTACGACGACATCATGCAGCCAGCCGCCGACGAGAATGCCAAATTGCAGACCCTGCCTGATCCGACCGTCGATCAGGTCACCAACCAGACTTACGGCGGCTTGAAAGTCCTCTGCGAGCAGGTGGTCAGCGAGATTTACGGAGATCGCGCCGTCAACCTTCGCCCCGGCATGATCGTCGGACCCCACGATCCGACCGACCGCTACACCTACTGGGTCAAGCGCGCCGCGCGCGGCGGCGAAATCCTCGCGCCCGGCGCACCGGATCGCCCGGTGCAGATGATCGACGCCCGCGACCTCGGCGCATGGATGCTGCATCTGCTCGAAGCCGGGATCGGCGGCGTGTTCAACGCCACCAGCCCAGCGACCACGTGGGGCGCGTGGCTGGACGCTGCCGCTCAAGCCGCCGGAACCTCGCCGACCTACACGTGGGTCGGCGACGAATTTCTTCAGCAGCACGAGGTCAACGGCGGCGATCTGCCCTTCTGGGTGCCCGCGCCTTACCAGAACATCTTCGCCGTCAGTGTGGATCGCGCGCTGCGCGCCGGACTGACTTTCCGCCCGATGCTCGAAACCGCGCGTGATACGCTGGCGTGGAAAGGGGCGGATGATCTGCACGCGGGGCTGAAGCCGGAGCGCGAAGCCGATCTGCTGGCGGCGTGGCATTCGCAAACTTGAGGGTTGGTTTGGGATAAAACCCGGCTTTATCCCAAATTTATCGCAATTTCATCACCCCGGCGGCGCTGGGCATGAACCCGCAGGCTCGATAAAACGCTTCGTGCTGCGGCTCGAAATCCACGTGCAGCCACGCGATTCCGCGCTCGCGCGCCGCGTCGGACGCCCGCCGCACCAGCTCCGTGCCGATCCCGCTGCGGCGCACGCTCGGATGCACGGTCGTATCCAGCAGAAAGGCGTGCTGACCGCCGTCCCACGCGAGGTTGACGAACCCCACCAGCCGCCGCTCGTGATAGGCGCACACGTAGATCAGGCTGCGGGCGAGGATCGGCTCGAAGTTGGTCGGCTGGTGATCCGCCCACGACTCCGCGAACAATCGGTTGAGCGCCTCGTTGGTGATCGGCGGGCTGATGCTGTACATCACAAGCATGTCGAGCGAATCCTTCCGCTTCTACAACGGATTCCCGCCGCATTTTAGCACACGCGCCGCCGATCAGCCGCCGCGCCCCGCGCGCGCGCCTGACGCGACCAAACTCCCGCGTACACTGAGATCAACAGGATTTTTCTATGCAGCCCCATTGGAGGGAAAACCATGCTGCCACGCCGTTTTTGCATCGCCCTGTTGATCCTCGCGCTGGTGCTGGCGGGAACCTCGGTCAGCGCGCAGGGGATCGGACCCTTCCGCGTCTACCTGACTTTCGAGGACGGACCCACCGACGCCTACACGCCCCAAATCCTCGACATTCTGGCGCAGTACGACGCCCAAGCCACTTTCTTCCCCAACGCCTACCAGATCGCCGGGCACGAGGCGATCCTTCAGCGCATCATCCGCGAGGGGCACGCCCTCGGCGATCATCTGTGGGAGGAGCCGGGCTATTATTCCGGCGCGCCCGACGACGCCGTGATCGCCGCCTATCTGCGCTCGGAGGACGCCATTCGCGCCGCGCTCGCGCCCACGCCCGACCTGCTGGCGATCTACGACGCGCAGACCAAGCTGTTCCGTCAGCCCGGCGGCGGCGCGCAGCCCTTCCCCGCGTCGGCGGGCATCGACGTGATCACCTATAACTGGAACGTGGACAGCGACGACTGTGGCTGGTGGATCGACAGCTCGCAGAATTACGACCAGATCGTGATCGACAACCTGCTGAACACCCCGCAGACCCCCGGCGGACCTCGCTGGAACGTCTACCAGCACGGCGACGGCGCGATCATCGCCTTCCACGACATCAACCGCGTGACCGGGCGCGTCCTGCCCGTCATTTTGAGCGAGCTTCAGGCGGCGGGCGCGACCTTCGAGAAGCTCCCGCGCCCCGGCGATCAGGTGGGCACTATGCCGGTCGCATTGGGAGCGCCGCCCGCCCCGCGCGACGGTTACTCCGGCGTGACTCTCACCGGCGAGGTGCTGACTCTCTCTCGCGTTCGCTCCGCCCCCGGCTTGGACGCCCGCATCCTGTTCGGGAGCGTGCAGCCCGCAACGCAAATCACGCTGATCGGGCGCGCGCCCCACTGGTATCAGGTGAGCTATGCAGGTCAAACCGGCTGGATTGCCGACTCGCTGGTGCAGGTGCGCGGACCTATCCTCAACCTGCCGTTGATCCACTAGCCCGGCGTTTCTGGGCGTAGCGCGCCTCGCTCAGCACGAACTCGACGCTGGCGGCAATGGTGGGATCGGGGAGCGCGCGGTGGGGCAGGTCGTGAAGCTCGTGCCGCGCCAGCGACCACCGATCCCCGACGCGAATCAACTGCGCCGCCCCAACCTGACCCGCCGCCACGTCACCCAGCGTCAGCCGATCCCCATCCAGCCGCGTCGCCTCGGCGGGCGTCAACCGAATCTCTAGACTGTAGGGGCGGGCTGCTTGCGAAGCAAGCCCTGACCCGCCCTCGTCGTTGTCGAATAAACTAATCACCATATCCTCAATCATGCGCGGCGTGTCCGCATCCACCAGCGCCAGCCGCACGCTCTCGCCCATCTGCGCCTTTAACTGCGATGCGTCCTCGACCGCAGCGGCGTCGTAGCCCATGCCGTCCAGCACTACCAGCGTCGATCTTCCGCCCGTCACCTGGCAATGCCACACCTCCGGCGCGCAGCTATCGCCCAGATCGAGCAGCAGAGTTCGTCCCGGCGGCTGCGCCGGATCAAGCGAGCAGACCTGCACCACTTCCTCGCTAGTGTAGTACGCCTTCAACTGGCGCAGGAAGCTGTAGAGCCGGGGCAGCCGCGCCAGATCGCCGCGCAGGTGCGCGGTGTAGAGCAGGGTTAGTGGTGTTTCCACTGCGGCGCGCGCTTGTCGATGAACGCGGTCATGCCTTCGGTCTTGTCCTCGGTGCTGAAGGCGAGATAGAAGTTGCGCTTCTCGTATTCCAGCCCGGCGCTCAGGCTGAGTTCCTCCGCGTGGTTGACCGCGTCCTTGATCAGCCGAACCGCCACGCGCGGCATCGCCGCGATCTTGCTCGCCAGCTTGACCGCTTCTTCGAGATAGCTCTCGACCGGGTAGACGTGGTTGACCAGCCCGTAAGTCAGCGCCTCCTGCGCGGTGAGGTTGCGCCCGCCCAGCGTGATTTCCATCGCCAGCGCCTTGCCCACCGCCCGCGTGAGCCGCTGGGTGCCGCCCGCGCCGGGGATGATGCCGATGCCCACCTCCGGCTGACCGAATTTCGCCGTCTCCGACGCGACCATCAGGTCGCACATCATCGCCATTTCGCAGCCGCCGCCCAGCGCCCAGCCGCTCACCACGCCGATCAGCGGCTTGCCCAGCTTGGTCAGCCGTGACCAGTCGGTGAAGTCCTCGCGCATCATGGCGACCGCGTCCTGATCGACCATCTGCTTGATGTCGGCTCCGGCGGCGAAGGCTTTGTCGCTCCCGGTGAGCATCAGGCAGCCAATCGAGTCGTCGCGGTCGAAGGCTTCCAGCGCGTCGAAAATCTCGCGGGTGATTTGTCCGTTCAGGGCGTTGAGCGCCTGCGGTCGGTTCAGGCGCACCAGCCCGACGCCCTCGGCAGGCGTCTCGGTGAGGATCAGTTCGTAGGGCATAGATGTTACTCCAGAAGGGGCTAAATCACTACAAGATTAAATATTCTCGGCTATTGAAGCTTGGCATCAAGATAATGAAATATAGTTCGCGTTGCGTTGATAGCCAACATTGCTTCTTCAGGCTCTAGTAAAGGATTTGGGTGGGCAAGGCTTTGGTTATTACGCATTGCATTGAGAGAATCCAGTATAGTTCCGAACGCCTGAAGAATTCTTTCAGCATCTTGACTTCCCGTACCCGCTACTTGAAAAGCGGGATGGGTCTGCCGTAAGAGTTTCAATAGACGAGTAACTGAGTCGTCTTTCTGATAGGATATACCCGCTTTGTTACATGCTACTTGCAAGTAGCCGTGGACGGCAGTATGAACGCGATCGACAGCACTTGCTGCACCGCTAGTTTTAAGCAAATTCTCTGCGTCAGCGAGTGCCTGATCTACTGCCGCTGATGTGGTTTGGAGGATTGGACTTCCAATTGGCGCGCTTTGCTCAAGCCGCTCAGCTATCTTGATGATTTCGCGTTGTAATTCTTGTGTTCTTGTGTTCGGTGCGCCAATTTGATCTACGGGAAATCTTGTGATTACTCCACGAATAATCTTCGCTTGATTCGTCGGGGATTGGCTTACTAATGATTTTTATGAATTTTTCTTTTGTAGTTCCTGTGTACTGGTTTGGATCGATGTCAAGATCGCAATGTAGTGGATAAAATTCTGCATGTGACCTTATAACTCGAAACTCCCCAGATAGCCACCATCCACACCGATATATTGGTAAATGATTCTGTTTATCTCTAAGACCTGTTAGTGCCACCATGTGTATCGTCGAAACTAAGAAATCCTCTACATTTGAATTATACCGTTTGTATTTCAGGTATTCATTGCCATGAAGATGAGCTTTGATCGGGCGGATGACGTATTGATGATCTGATTTGCCGAGGGCAAAACCGTCGATCACGCCGAGCAAACCGGGCAGTCGATCTTGCATGTCACCGAGCAGGGTGAACCGATCCTGCTCGAAATCCTCAACGCGCACGATTTCATCCTCGATCTGGTGAACGCTGCCATTCGTCCGCTAGATTCCGCCCGCTCAACGTCGCCCAGCTAAAATGGGCAGCCATTCCGAATTCACGGGAAGCGCTCGGCGAAATCCTCGACCGCCTGCTCGACCTGCTCGGCGTCCGGCGTCTCGTCGCCTTCCTCCTGCGGCAGCAGCGCGACGATCCCCTCCAGCCCGGCTTTCATGTCGGTGTAGGCCTGCTTCGCGGTGGCTTCGTCCGCCAGAAACCGGGTGTGATACGCCCACCCGTACACCGTGCAGGTGATGGCGTAAGGCGCCCGCAGACAGTGGGCTTCCAGTGTGATCCGCGCGCCGCCGTCGATCTGCTCGTCGGCGATCACCCGACCGCCTTCCGCGCCGGTGATGCCGATGGTCTTGCCGTCCTCGTAGGGAGACCACGCGCTCATGGTGCCTCCTTGATCGGCTGGATGAATTCGACCCGGTTGCCGAACGGATCGCGGGTTTCGAAACGCTGGTAGCCGGGGATGGGAACCGAATCGCCGATCAGCGCGCCGCGATCTTCCAGCCGCGCCCGCCAGACCTGAAGATCGTCCACCTCGTAGGCGATGTGCGCGCGCGATCCGAGTCGGTCGATCTTGTCCTGCACGCCCAGATGAATTTGCTGGTCGCCGATTTCCAGCCACAAGCCGCCGCGCCCCTTGAGCGACTCCGGCTTCTCGACCTCGCGCAGCCCCAGCACCCCGCAGTAGAAGCGGCGCGCCTGTTCTTCCGCGCCCTTCGGAATCGTGATCTGGACGTGGTGAATCCGGCGCACGGTCAGCGTTTGAGCGTCCATCGCAGATAGCCCCCGCGCAGCCCGTGATTGGTCATGCCTAGTTTTTGCAGGATGCGCGCCGACCCCGCGTTATCGGGCAGGCACTCGGCGTTCAACTGCTTGACCTCCGGGTGCGCGAATGCCCAGTTGACCAGCGCCTGCGCCGCCTCGAAGGTGTAGCCCTGCCGCCGATAGTGCGGCGAAATCCCGTAGCCGATCTCGATGGTGCCGTCGTCGTCCGGCTTGCCCTTGAAGCCCGCCGATCCGAAAACCATGCGCTCCGCCGTCTGCATGATCAGCCACAGCCCCCAGCCCAGCATGGTCGGGTCTTCGCGCAGTTGGTAGTCGTAGTAGCTGAGCAGCCCGCGACCGTCCTCGTCCAGCCATTCGTCATCCACGTGCGCGCCCACCAGCGTTTCAAACTGGCGCTTGCCCCCATTGGCAGCCCGCGCCACTTGCAGCGGGCACGCGGTCAGCGTGAGCCGTTCCGTGATGATTTGAGGCGTCATGATGGTTCCTCGCGGTTCCCGTTAAGCAGGCGCGTATTGTAGTCCGAGAGCAAACCGCCTACAACATTTCGCGCGCGCCCAGATGACATAAGTCCCCCTTTACGAAATTCACAAACCAGTCTACAACTGGCGGCGCTTGCCCACCGCAAGCACTCGTCAACCAGTGAGGAGTACCACCATGAAGAAGCTCGCGCTTTTGATCGTCCCACCGCTGCTGATCTCGGCGCTGGCGACCAGCAGCCAGCCGCTGGAGGTGCAGGCTTTCTGCAATTTGATCCCTCCAGACCGGGTTCGCGTGTTCGACTGGTCAAGCTGGCAGACGGTCTACACCCGCGATCTCAATCTCGCTTATGAGCCGTTTCGATGGGATGCCAGCCGCAATATCTGGAACGGCTATCAGTCCGATCCACCCACCAGCCAGCCCGCCGACGCCTACAAACATTGGACCGTTTATTTCATCCAGCCCGACGGCACCCAGCAGTGGATTTACATCCTCGACAGCCGTTCGACGCCGGACACGGATTATATTTGGGTTTTTGACAAGACCGAACCCTCCACCGACCGCAACGGCGAGCATTACGGCACCCATAGCTGCCGCGCCTTTGCCACCGATTCCACCATGATCAACGATTGGCTGAATCGCGTTTATCATCCCTCCGCCAACTGACCTGTTTTAACCCCTTGCTCACCATCCTCAACCATGCTAGACTGACGGCATCATCTCGATCAGGAGACCCTGCTCCTATGACAATCTTTGCATCGACTGCTTTGTTCAACGGATGTCGTGCCGAGTGCGCCTGATGGTCTAGCCCACGCTTCATGACCGGGGCGAATATCGCTCGCCCCGGCTCACTCACTCGCAGCGCGATCTCCCCGAAATTCGCGTTCGTCGTTTTCGATTTCTCTCCTTGCGAGTGAGGTATCATGCATTTTCGCCAATGGGACGCTTACCGCGTCTATCTGATCCTCAGCGGCGGATCGTCGCTGCTGTTTTCGACCATCTTCACCATTAATCTGGTCTATCAAGCCGAGGTGGTGGGCTTGACCCCGCTTCAGTTGGTGCTGGTCGGCACCACGCTGGAAGCGTCCGCCTTCCTGTTTGAAATTCCGACCGGGATCGTCGCCGATCTGTACAGCCGCCGCCTCTCGGTGATCGTCGGCTTCCTGCTGATCGGCATCGGCTTCACCATTGAGGGTTCGCTGCCGTTTTTCTGGGCGGTGCTGCTCAATCAGGTGATCTGGGGCATCGGCTCGACCTTCCTCAGCGGCGCGCTCGAAGCGTGGATCGTGGACGAGATCGGCGAGCAGCGCATGGGCAAGGTGCTGCTGCGCGGGTCGCAGGTGGGGCAGATCGGCGGGATCGTCGGCATCGTGCTGAGCGTGACCCTCGGCAGCATCGCGCTGGCGCTTCCGGTGGTGATCGGTGGCGTGCTGTTCGGGGTGCTGGCGATTTTTCTCGTGCTGGTCATGCCGGAGAACCATTTTGCGCCCACCCCGCGCGATCAGCGCAGCACGTGGCGGTCGATGGCGAACACGCTGCGCGAAAGTCGTCGGCTTGGTGCGCCTTCGCCCGATGCTGCTGACCTTTATGGCGATGTCGCTGGTGATCGGCGCTTACAGTGAAGGCTTCGACCGTCTCTGGCGGGCGCATCTGCTCAGCGATTTCACGCTGCCCGCGCTCGGCGCGCTCAATCCGGTGGTCTGGTTCGGCATCATCAGCATGGTCAGCAGGCTGCTTTCGGCGCTGCTGACCGAGATCGCGCGCCGACGCCTGAATCTGGCGCGGCAGCCCCTCGTCGCCCGCGCGCTGTGGCTGTTCTACGGGCTGACGGTCGCGGCGCTGCTGATTTTCGCGCTCACCGACGATTTCGGGATCGCGCTGGTCGCGCTCTGGGTCGCCAGCGCCATGCGCGACACCGCCGAGCCGATCCTCTCGACCTGGACCAACCAGCACGTCGATTCGAAGGTGCGGGCGACCGTCCTGTCGAGTTTGGGGCAGGTCAACGCGATGGGTCAAATCGGCGGCGGTCCGGTGGTCGGCTTGATCGGGAACTCGCTCGGGTTGCGCGCCGCCTTGAGCGCCTCGGCGCTGCTGCTCACGCCCATCCTGTGGCTGATCGCGCGGGCGGCGGGGCGGCAGACCGTCGTCGAGGTCGAGCCGTCGGCGACCTAGCCGCGTTCATCCTGACTTGATGTAGGGGCACGGCGCGCCGTGCCCTCTATGAGCGGGTCTTGTAGGGGCGCAGCGCGCTGCGCCCCTACGCTATCCTTTACCCCTGTAACTGCTCCTCCAAGCCGAAGCGGTCGAAATAGATGCGCTCGCCGGAGAACTTCTCCGCCGCCGGATTCCACGGAAAGTGAATGATGATGTACATGCGCACGGCTCTCCCGGTCGCCGGAATCCCCGCCCACGCGCCCTGATGCGTCCCGGTCATCATGGCGATCTCGATCACGCCCTGCGGACCGATCACGATGTCCTGCAAATCGAAATGCACGTCCGGGAACGCGCCCAGAAAGCTCAGGTAAAAGTTGCGCGCGCCCTCGTGACCTTCCCAGCGCTGCCCGGTCGGGATGATCTCGTACACGCAGTCCTCCGAAAGCGTGGCGATTAGCCCCGCCAGATCGCGCCCGTCCTCGGCTTTCGAGTGGCTGATCCACAGCGCGCGAATCTGCTGATACAATTCGGGCGTGATCTCCCACGTAAGCCGCTCTCGAATGGTGGTTTCGGCGGACATTGGTTCGCTCCTTTTCGGCAAAGTTTAGCAGCGCGCCGATGCCGTCGCAATCGCCTTCATGTCGCATGGCGGCGATTTGGACAATCGCGTTATAACTATAGAGGGGTTCTGCGGAAAGTGTGGAGTGTGCTCATGACGGCGTGGAAACGGTGGGGACTGGCGCTGCTGGTGCTGTTGATCGCGGCTCCGGTGATCGTGCGCGTGAGCGCGCAGGAGGGCAATCTGCTGCAAGACCCCGGCTTCGAGGGACCTTACGTCAACCGGGGGCGCGCCACCTTGAATACGCCCGCCGCGTGGCCCATCTGGTTGCAGGACGGACCGCACGGCTATGATTGGCAAAATCGCGCCGACAAAGTGACCGCGTTCCCGCACAACAACGGACCCGAAGTTCACAGCGGCGGCGCCTCGCTCAACCTCGACGGCGGCTACACGACCTTCACGGCGGCGGTTTACCAGCAGGTGAACGTCCAGCCGAATACCAACCTCACCGGGAGCGCGTGGGCGCGCCTGAAAACCTGCGACATTCCGAAGGGCTTCGATAACTGTGGCTCAGCGGTGGAATCTGGCGCTTTCGTGCGGGTCGGCATCGATCCCAACGGCGGCACCGACCCCAACAGCCCCTCGATTGTCTGGTCGGGCAACATCATGCCCCACGACACGTGGCTGCAAGCGACCGTGAGCGCCACCTCCGCCGGGTCGGTCGTGACCCTGTTCCTCTACGTGACTCAGCAGTGGCCCAGCGACCTCAACAAAGTCTGGTTCGACGACGCCTCGCTGGTGGTGGGCGGAGCCGGTGGCTCGGTGCCCGGTCAGCCCGGCGTCCCGCCGACCGCGCGTCCGGTTCCGACCGCGTTCATCGCCATCGTTCAGCCGCCTCGCGCCGACGGATCGATCATTCACACCGTCCAGCCCGGCGACACCCTCACCGGAATCTCGACCGCTTACGGCGTGTCGATTGACACCATCATGCAGTTGAACCAACTGCGCAGCTCGCGCTATATCTTCATCGGCGAGGAGCTGCTGATCAAGCCCGCCGGGAGCGCCAGCAGTGGCAGCGGAGCGAGCAGCACCTTGTTCTCGCCGCAAGACCTCGCCTCGCTCAACACGACGCCCGGTCCCACGCCGGTCGGGATGCAGCTTGCGACGCCGACGCTGCAAGGCTAACCGAAATGACGATAGGATGTTCGACGCGATTGTAAACCGCACCCGGAGCGCCGAAATCTGGCAGAAAATCCCGTGGGGCGATCCCGATTTCAGCCGCCGGATGCTCAAGGAGCATCTCACGCAGGCGCACGATGCCGCTTCCCGCCGCACGCCCATCATCGAGCGGCAGGTGGCGTGGATACACACGCAGGTCTTGGGCGCGAAGCCGTCGCGCATCCTCGATCTCGGCTGCGGACCGGGACTCTACACCGCGCGGCTCGAAGCGCTCGGTCATACCTGCACCGGGATCGACTTCTCCCCAGCGTCCATCGAGTACGCCCGCCAGCACAGCGGCAGCCGCTATCTTCAGGGCGACCTGCGCAAAGTCGAGTTCGGCGGCGGCTGCGATCTGGTCATGATGATCTTCGGGGAGTTCAACACCTTCACGCCCGACGACGCGCGCCTGATTCTCGCCAAAGCGCGGGCAGCGTTGAAGCCTAGCGGCGCGCTGCTGCTGGAAGCCCATCCCTACGCGGCGGTCGAGCGAGTCGGCGGTCAGCCGCCCATGTGGTACAGCGCCCAGTCCGGTTTGTTCTCGGATCAGCCTTACCTTTGTCTGGAAGAATCGTTTTTTGACCCGCCGTGCGCAGTCTCGCGCCATTACGTGATCGACGCGCACACCGGGCAGACCGCCGCCTATGCCTCGATGCTGCGCGGCTACACCGACGCCGACTACCGGGATTTGCTGCGAGAGTTCGGCGACGTAACCTTTTATCCGTCGCTGACCGGTGAGCCGGGAGACGGCGAACTGTTCGTGATGGTGGCGCGCTAAATAAATCGTTTGGATTAAAGGAAAACGCTCATGACCGACAAAATTATGACGATTGAGCGGCATATTTTTGAGAAGCAGAAGGATTTCCCCAAAGCGACCGGCGTCCTCACCGGGCTGCTCTACGACATGGCGCTCTCCGCCAAGCTGATCGCCCGCGAGACCACTCGCGCCGGGCTGGTCGATATTCTCGGCGCGACCGACAGCACCAACGTCTACGGCGAGCGCCAGCAAAAGCTGGACGTGTTCGCCGATTCGGTCATCTTCAAGATGAACGACCATACCCAGCGGCTCTGCGCGATGGCGTCCGAGGAACACGAGGACATCCTGCAAATCCCGCCCCATTTCGGCAGAGGCAAATACGTCCTGCTGTTCGACCCACTCGACGGCTCGTCCAACATCGACGTGAACGTGTCCATCGGCACCATTTTCGCCATCCATCGCAAGGTCAGCCGCAACGAGCATGGCACCATGGCGGATATGCTTCAGCCGGGCAGCCGACTGGTCGCTGCCGGGTACGTGATCTACGGCTCCAGCACCATGATGGTCTACAGCACCGGGCAGGGCGTGGATGGCTTCACGCTCGATCCCAGCTTGGGCGAGTTTCTGCTCAGCCACCCAGACATTCGCATCCCGGAGCCGCCGCTGTTCTACAGCGCCAATCAGGGCTACGAGAAGGAGTGGACACAAGGCGTTCGCCGCTATACCCACTGGCTGCAAGGGCTGGACGAGGACGCGCGCGAGCCGCTCTCGCAGCGCTACATCGGCTCCATGATCTCCGACTTTCACCGCAATCTGCTGCAAGGCGGCGTCTACTACTATCCCGCCGACGCCGACAAGCCGCATGGCAAGATTCGGCTGCTGTTCGAGGCGCAGGCGTTGGCGTTCATCGCCAAGAACGCCGGGGGGTACGGCTCCGATGGCATCGGCGACATCCTCGACATTCAGCCGCGCGCGCTGCATCAGCGGGTGCCTATGTTCATCGGCAGCCGGGCGCTGGTCGAGAAAGCCGAAGTCGTTCATCCGCGACTACGATGCCGAATGGATCGCCCGCTACCGCCGCTACCGGGATCAAGCCGTCGTGGAGTCGTAGGGCAGCGCGGTTGACTCAACTCCGCGCCGTGCTATAATCGCAGGCGCTGGCGTGGGGTTCCACGCTGCTTTTTTGTCAGTGAGTTGAGAGAAAAATCCATGCAGCGATGCGTTCGGATGCTGCTGCTGTTTCTGCTGGCGCTGCCGCTGGCGACCACCCGCGCGCAGGATGCCAATCTGCTGCGCGACGGCGGGTTTGAAGGCTCGTACACCAGTCGCGGGCGGGCGGATTTGAACATCCCCACCGACTGGAACATCTGGGTGGGCGACACGCCCCACACCGAAGATTGGATGAATCTGCCGCCGGTTGCGTACCCCACAACGGACCCGATCCCGCCCCGCACGGCGGCGCGCACTCCCTGAACCTGAACAAAGGCTACGCCACCTTCACGGCGGCGGTCTACCAGCAGGTGAGCGTCCCCGACGGCTCCAACGTCACCGCGACCGCGTGGGCGTTCCTGCGCACCTGCAAAATCCCGCGATGGCTACGACAAATGCACTTCCACGCCGGACTCGAACGCCTTCACCCGCATCGGCATCGATCCCAACGGCGGCACCAACCCGTTCGACGCCGATGTGGTCTGGTCGGCGAATGCGCTCCCGCACGAGACGTGGCTGCAAATGAACGTCAGCGCGACCGCCACCGGCAGCACCGTGACCCTGTTCCTTTATGCGACTCAGCAGTGGCCCTCCGAGATCAACAACGTGTTTTGGGATGATGCCACCCTCAGCGTCGGCGGATCGGGCGGCGCGGCTGCCGATGCGCCCGGCGCGCCCACTCCCGCGCCGACGGTGGTGTCGGATGTGCCCTTCGTCAATGCGCAGGGCGAGCGACCGGACGGGTCGATTGTCCACATCGTGCAGTCGGGCGACACGCTGGACAGCATCGCCTACGCCTACGGCGTTACCCGCGCCGACCTGCTGGCGCTCAACAACATCGCCGACCCGCGCATCATTCAGATCGGTCAGGAAATCATCGTCAAGCCGCCCACCGCCACGCAAGAAGTGACGCCAGAGGCAACCGTGCTAGCAACAACAGAAGCGGTCAGCGGCGCTGGCAAATCGGCGGATCAATCCACGCCCACCGTCGAGCCGCCGCCGATGGTGCGGGACGCCGCCCCCGCTCCCGTGATTTCGGTCGCGTCCGGCAGCGTGGTCTACCCGATTGATCCCTCTGACCAAACCGCCTCGATTTGCGCGGCGCTGTTCGAGGACGGCAACCAGAACCGGATTCAGGACAGCGGCGAAAACGCGCTCTCCGGCGGCAATCTGCTGCTGACTTCGGGCGGCGCGCCTGCCGCTCAGCACGACACCGACGGCTCGCCCGATCCCTACTGCTTCGAGGGCTTGACCCCCGGCGATTACGTGGTGGTCGCCAGCGCGCCGTCCGGTTACGGACTGACCACGCCCGATCAACTGAAGGTGCAGGCGTATCCCGGCGCGCAGATCAACGTCGAATTCGGGGCGGCGCAGGGCGTGCAGGCGGTCGAGCCGCCCCCGCCCGACAGCAGTGTGGTCGATGCCGCCAGCTCGCAGACCGCCGCGTCCAGCCCGCTGACCAACTATCTCGGCTTGATCGTGTTCGGCGCGGCGGGCGTGGTGCTGATCGTGGGCATGAGCCTGTCGATCATTCTGCGGCGGAGATGATGTCAAACGGATGCATACCATGATCAAGCAACTCCTGCTTCTCAGTATCACACTGTTGATTGCGCTCCCGACGCTGGCGCAGGATACCGGGGGGCAGTTCTGGGTGCAGTCGTTTGAAGACCGCAACGGCAATGGTCAGCACGACCCCGGCGAGCCGTTCCTCACGCGCGGCATCTCGGTCGATCTGCTCAACGCCGACGGCGTGGTGATGGCGAGCGCCACCCTCGACGACGCGCCCTATGCCACGCGCGGCTACATCGGCTTTTACCAGTTGGCGCCCGGTCAGTACACCGCCGTGATCACCAGCCCCGACCTCAATCCCACCACGCCCAGCCGCATCGACGTGACCATCACGCAGGGGGCGGCTCCGGTCACGGTGATGTTCGGGGCACAGCGACCGGAAACTGTCGAAACGGCTGCGTCCGGCACGACCAGTTCCTTTCTGGACAGCGAACTCGCGCGGGTCGCGCTGTCGGGCTTCGGGGCGCTGGTGGTGATCGGCGTGATGGCGTTTTTCGGCGTGCTAGTGTACGCGCTGGTGCTGCGCCGCCGCGCCCCGGCGGATCTGAAACGCACGACCAGCACCGGGTCAATGCGTCGCGTCGATTTGACCAGCACCGGGGAAATTCGCAAACCCTAGCGATTGATCGCCGGAAAACATGACATTTGCAACTGTCTGCGCCCTTGCTATGTCCCCACTATGGAGTCAAGAGAGCGAGGAGGGTTACAAATTATGCGTGTCAAGATGAACCGAGATGTCTGTTCGGCTCCGCTGTCCTTCTGTGAGCGGTGTCTGGGGCGTTTTCTGGAATACCCGCTCGGCTATGAGCGCCGCTGCTTCGAGGAACTGGAGGAGGACGGCAAGGAAGACTTGACCGTCGAAATCCACACCGATGGGCACGATCTGGTGATGGTGCTGGACGAAGAACAGCGCATGCTGCTGGCGGGCGAGGGCTGGGCGAATTTCGTGGATTTCGCCGTCCCCATGTACCGCGAGGAAGAATCGAAGTAAATCAGTACCGAGTACCAAATCATAACGAGAGCAGATCGCAAGGTCTGCTCTTTGTTTTTAGTGGGAGACGACAGTTTTCACACCAACCGTTGGTTTTCCCTGTAGGGGCGGGTCTTAGACCCGCCCCATAGACACCAAGATAAGCCATTTGAGCGGCGTTTTCGTTTGTCCCGCCGGATGCTCAAAGCATCCGGCTGCGAAATCAAGCCCGCTGAAGCGGACTCAAACCCAGTGTCACGAGTTTTTCAGCCGACTTAGTCGGCTTGAAGTCCTAGCCAGAGGCTTTGAGCCTCTGGCGACGCCCGCTGAATCGTTCTTGAACAGGCGACAACCTCGTTAAGTTGGTGCGTATGGGGCGGGTCCTAGACCCGCCCCTACAAGACCTTGTTGCGAGCAAGCATCGAAGGGCACGATATATCGTGCCCCTACGGATGATCGCCTTGTTCTAACTCGGCACTCATCACTCATCACTTCTTTTCTAGCTGAACTGAAGCGTGCCGCGCATCTCCATCGGCAGGTTGAACAGCCACATCCCTGCGGCGATCATCAGCAGGAACAGCAGCGCCCACGGGAGCAGACCCGCCATCGCATCGCGCCGATACAGCCGCATGGCGATCCGCTGCGCCACCACCAAGCTGCCGACGAAGCCGCCCAGCAGCGCAATGGTCTGGATCAAGCCGATGACCGTCATGTCCTCTAGCCCGGAGAGCGTCCAGTTGGGCGCGCCGAGCAGCCCGACGCCGTGATCGAGCAGAAAGCGCTGGAACGCCGGGATGATGGTCAGCGCGCCGATCAAGAAGTGGAAGCCGTAGTGTGCTACCCAGAAGCCGAGTCCAATCGGCACGAAGGCGGGCGCGAACGAGGTCAGCGCCACCCGCAGCAAATCCCGCTTGACGGTTCCGGTCAGTAGGCGTGCCAGCGCCGCCGACGCCAGCGACAGCACGGCGGGCAGCAAAATCGTGCCGATGCCGAAGATGATCAGCAGCACCACGCCCTCGATTGCCAGATTGCTCAAGCCGAGCGCGGTCAGGTTGAGCGCCGACGCCAGCGACGCCATCACGTCGTAGACCGGCGGCACCATGCCGAAGGCGTTGACCAGCCCCATGAAGGCGAGGCTGATGATCAGGAACGCTGCGTCCCAGCGATGCGGAAAGGCATCCGGGCGGAGCAGTTCCGCGCCCGGTCGCCGCGCCATCAAGCCGACGTTGTCGTGCGGGCAGGCGCGGGCGCAGTCGAGGCACATCACGCAGTCCATGTTGCTCTTGATCTGGGGGACGAACAACAGCGTCCCGCAGCCGAGTGTGCCGTCGGGACCATTGGTGTGGGTCGCCGCTGGCTCGCCGTTCACGCCGATCTGATCGACCACGATCAGCGGCGTCTCGCGGTAGCTGCCGTTGATGCACTCCTTGCCGACGCAGGTGTGGCAGACGTTCGGGTCGCGCGCGCCGATTTGCAGCGGCGACATGGTTGAATAGACGAAGTTGAAGGTCCCCAGCGGGCAGACGTACTTGCAGAACGCCAACTCGGTGAACGCCAGTTCCAGCAGGAACGAGGTGGCGAAGTAGGCGACGATCACCCACGCGGTCAGCAGCGGGCTTGACCACAAATCGAGCCACTCATAGAGGAAGAAGATCAGGAACAGCCCGGCAATGGCGATCCATTTGTTGCGCAGGAACTTGGGGAAACGCCGCCCGCGCCCGGCGAAGCGTTTGCCCAGCGTCCGGGTGAGCGTGAACGGGCAGCCCATGCAGAACAGGTTGCCGACCAGCAGCAGCGCGATCACCACCAGACCGCGATAATGCACCCATGGGGCGACGGTCGCCAGATTGCGCGCCGCCTGCTGCGGGCCGGTGAAGCCGTCCCAGAGCAGCAGCACCGCCACGATCAACAGCGGGATTTGGAGCACCAGCCGCCCGTAGCGCCGCCGCAGCAGCCGACCGAGCAGCGGCACGCGCAGCAGATCAAAGGCGGTGTTCGGGCGATACAGATCATGCGCTTGAGTTGACATCAGGAATCCATAAACTCACCGACAACAGCATTCAGCCTTCAGCGGTCAGCTTTCCGATAAGGTTCAGGGGATATAAATCGCTGAAGGGCGTTACAGCAGCAGCAAAATCACGAACAGCGCGTACGCGGCTGCCACCGCTCCCGTGACTCGCAGCATCCCGCTGGTATTGGCGCCGCCTTCGGTGTATCCGGTCACCCGCAGGAATTGCAGCTTGATCAACTGACCAAACAGGTACAGGATGCCGAAGATCAGCGGCAGCGCGGTCTGATCGGGGACGCGCAGCAGCGCGAACAGCAAACCCAGATGCCCCAGCAGGTTCAGCACCGCGAAGATCACCGAGATGGTCTCGCGCTGCTGAGCGCAAATCGCAAGCTGGGCGATGGCAGCCAGCGTCAGCAGCACCAGCAGGATCACGGCGGCAAGGCGCGGATTATCGCCCAGCCGAAAGCCGTCGGCGGAAAGCGCGCTGGCAAAGGCGACCAAGCCCGCGCCGAGGGCGATCAGCTTGACGATGGTTTCCGCCCAGCCCCACGTGCCCCACTTTGCGGTATGCCAAACATTCTGCTGCATCGTATTGTCCTTTGGGCAGGCGATAGAACGTTACCAACTAGGTCTGCACGCTGACGTTGAAGTCCTGCGAGACTTCGGAGCCGTCCGCCAGCGTGACCGTGACGGTCACGATCCAGTCGCCGCCCATCGACCACTTGAATGGAATCTCGGCTTTGCCCTGCGCGTCGGTGGTGGCGCTGCCCAGCACGGGCGCCATTCCCGCCATATTCATGTCGCCTCGCACGTCGATCTTGGCATTGGCGATAGGCTGGCTGTCGTAAGTCACCGTCACTGCGAGGGTGGCGTCGCCGACCGTCGGCGGCTGCGGCGTGATGGTCAGGTCGATCTGCGCGGCTTGGGTCGCAGCAGCGGGACTGGGAGTCGGCGTTGCGGTCTGGCAGGCAGCCAGCAGCAGCACGATCAAAACGAGCATTGTACGCATAAGTTTGCCTCCGCCCGTATTCTACCGCTGATCACTGCGATGGGGTGACTTGGCATGAAGCAGGCGTTCGCCTGCTGCACCTTACGCCTTAAGTAGCGTGATAACCAGCTTAATTTTGTGTTTGATTCTTCATGCGCGCGTTGTATAATAGACCCACTACCCACCTAACTGCGGGAGAACGAACGGTTATGTATCCGAAAGAACCGGGGCTGGAGGAAACCGAAGAACTGGGCACGAACGCTTCGGTGGATGAATCAGCCCAGTCAGACGGAACAACCAGCGCAGCCGAGGACATGCAGGAAGTTTCCGAGCCAATCGCTGAGGAAACTCCGGCGCTCGATCAAGAGCCAGCGGTCGATGAAGCACCAGCGGAGCCTGAGGCTTCGGCTGATGATTCTGCGCCCGCTTCGACCCAGCCGGACGCCGTCGATCAAGAGCCAGTGGTCGATGAAGCGCCGGCGGAGCCTGTCGCTTCGGCTGATGATTCTGCGTCGACTTCAACTCAACCGGACGCCGCCGATCAAGAACCAGCGGCGGAGCCGGATGCTGCCGCTTTGAAGCCCGGCGATCTGGTTGAAGGCACCATTCTCACGACTTCTCCCACGCTGATCACGGTGGACGTAGGCGCGCAGCGCGAAGGCATTATCCCCGGTCACGAACTGGAGCGGATGAACCGCCGCATGTTGGAGTCGCTCAAGCCGGGCGAAACCATCAAAGCCTACGTGGTGAACCCACGCAATCACAACGGCAACATCGTCCTCTCGATCAACCGGGCGCTGGAAGAAATCGACTGGCAGCACGCGGAAGAATATCGCCAGAGTCAGGAAATGTACGAGAGCCGGGTCGCCGGGTACAACAAAGGCGGGCTGATCGTGCGTTTCGGGCGGCTGCGCGGCTTTGTCCCCCAGAGCCAGATGAGCATGGAACGCCGCCGCACGCTGACCGAAGCCGAAGCGGCAGAGGAGCGCTGGAGCGGCATGGTCAACGAGCCGATTGTGGTCAAGGTGATGGAAGTGGATCGCGGTCGCAACCGCCTGATCCTCTCCGAGCGCTTTGCCTCGCGCCAGTCGCGCGAGAAGCGCAAGGAGAACCTGATCAAAGACCTGACCGTCGGCGAAGTGCGCGAGGGGCGTGTGGTAAGCCTTGAGGACTTCGGCGCCTTCGTGGACATCGGCGGCGCGGAAGGGCTGGTGCATCTCACCGAACTGTCGTGGCAGCATATCACCCACCCGCGCGAAGTGCTCCAAGTGGGGCAGGCGGTGCAGGTCGAGGTGATCAGCATCGACAAAGAGAACAAGCGCATCGGCTTGAGCATGAAGCGTCAGGAACCTGATCCGTGGGACACCATCGCCATCAACTATGGGGTGGGTCAGTTGGTTCAGGGCATGGTCACCAAGCTAACCAAATTCGGCGCGTTCGCGCAGTTGGTCGACGTGCCGGAGATCGAAGGCTTGATCCACATCTCGGAACTGTCCGACAAGCGGGTCAATCACCCGCGCGAGGTGGTGCAGGAAGGCGATAAGCTGACGCTGCGCGTGGTCAAAATCGACATCAAGAACCGCCGTCTGGGGCTGAGCCTGAAGAAGGTGAATTCGGCGGAATATCTCGATCTGGATTGGTCGAACTCTCCCGACGAGGGCGCTGAAGCGGTCGCAGACGATACGCCGGTGATGCTGGAGATCGACGACCTCGAACCAGAGGCGGATGTGGATGACACGCCGGTGATGCTGGAAATGGATGACCTCGAACCAGAGGCGGATGTGGATGACACGCCGGTGATGCTGGAAATGGATGACCTCGAACCAGAGGCGGACGACGCGACGATCATGCCGGAGACCGACGACCTCGAAGCGGCGCAAGGATCACAAGACACTGAAGCGCAGGAATAAACGAGCCGGGTCACCCCCGGCTTCGATTGTCTGGTTTTCACCCCCTGACTAGTTGACCGAATATTCATGCGAGGCGGCTTAAGACCAACTGCCGTGTATATGCTATAATGAGTCAGGTTTGTCGCTCTGCGGGTAAGTATCCGAATGAACGTTGTAAGCAGCCGGTGGATTCTGCGTCACTGGCAACGGAGGGAAATTGACCGTGCCGAATAAGATGGAGCGCTTTACGCAGCGAGCGCGGCGCGTATTAAGTTTGGCTCAGGAAGAAGCCGAACGGCTTCAGCACAACTACATTGGAACCGAACACCTGCTGCTGGGCTTGATCCGCGAAGAAGGCGGTGTCGCCGGGCGCGTTCTGCGGGAACTGGGGTTGGAGCAGCGGCGCGTCGAGGAATTGGTTGAACGGATGACCCGCGCTTCGACTCGCACTAGTACGGTACAGCCGGAACTCTCGCCCGGAACCAAGCGCGTGCTGGAGCTTGCTGTTGACGAAGCCCGCCGCATGGGACATCATTACATCGGAACCGAACATCTGCTCCTCGGTTTGGTTCGCCTGACCGAAGGCGTGGCTATTGATATTCTGAAGCGTCTGGGCGTCAGCCCGGAAGAGGTGCGTCGGCAGACGCGCCGGGTTTTACAGGAGAGTCCTGTGCAAAATCCTCAGCCCAATCAGGAAGAACCGCAGCGTCGTCAGCGCTCCCGGGAGGGCAAAACGCCGTTGGTCGATCAGCTTGCGACTGACCTCACGGCGCTGGCTCAAGAGGGGAAGCTCGACCCAGTTGTGGGACGGGAAACTGAAATCGAGCGCGTGATTCAGGTTTTGAGCCGCCGTCGCAAGAACAATCCCGCGCTGATTGGCGAGCCGGGCGTGGGGAAGACGGCGATTGTCGAAGGGCTGGCGCAGCGGATTGTCAACGGCGAGACCCCCAAGCCGCTGTTGAACAAGCGGGTGCTTCAGTTGGACGTGGGGTCGCTGGTCGCGGGAACCATGTATCGCGGTCAGTTCGAGGAACGGCTGAAGCGGGTCATCGAGGAACTGAAGTCGTCGGACAGCATCCTGTTCATCGACGAGGTTCACATGCTGGTGGGCGCTGGATCGGCGGGCAGCAGTGTCGATGCCGCCAACATCCTCAAGCCAGCGCTGGCGCGCGGCGAGCTTCAATGCATCGGCGCGACCACGCTGGACGAATATCGCAAACACATCGAAAGCGATGCGGCGCTGGAGCGGCGTTTCCAGCCGATCCTCGTCTCTGAGCCGACGATTGAAGAAACCATTGAAATCTTGCAAGGTATCAAAGGTCCTTATCAGGATCATCATAATGTCGAAATCACCGACGAAGCGATTGAGTCGGCGGCGACCCTTTCCGCCCGCTACGTGCCGGATCGCTTCCTGCCGGACAAAGCCATCGACCTGATCGACGAAGCCTCGGCGCGTCTGCGCATGTACAAGAGTCCCGAAGCCGCGCAGGTTCGCCGCGCGGAGCAGGAACTGGTGCAGGTTGAGGACGACCTCAAGCTGCTGGAAGAAGAAGGCGCGTTCGGGGAAGAACTCGACCGCCTCAAGAGCCAGCGCGACAGCTTGCAGGAAACCCTCGCCTCGCTCAAATCCAACTGGAACGAGGAGACCAACCAGCCGCGCCTCGGCGCGGAGGACATCGCCGAAGTGGTGGCGATGTGGACGGGCATCCCGACCATGCGCATCGCCGGGGAAGAAGGCGAGCGCCTGATGCACATGGAAGACGCGCTGCACCAGCGCATCGTCGGGCAGCAGGAAGCCATCGAGTCGATCAGCAAAGCGGTGCGCCGCGCGCGCGCCGGGCTGAAAGACCCGCGCCGCCCGATTGGATCGTTCATGTTCTTGGGACCCACCGGCGTCGGCAAGACCGAACTCACCAAAGCGCTGGCGGAATTCTTGTTCGGCAGCGAAGAAGCGCTGATTCAGTTGGACATGAGCGAGTTCATGGAGCGGCATTCGGTCGCCCGCTTGGTCGGCGCGCCTCCCGGCTACGTCGGCTACGAGGATGCGGGTCAACTGACCGAAGCGATCCGCCGTCGCCCGTACAGCATCGTGGTCTTTGACGAAATCGAGAAGGCGCATCCCGAAGCCTTCAACATGCTGCTGCAAATCATGGAAGAAGGTACGCTGACCGACGCGCGCGGTCGCCGGGTGGACTTCCGCAACTCGATCATCGTGATGACCAGCAACGTCGGCGCGGAAACCATCAAGAACGCCGGGAAGCTCGGCTTCAACGCACCCAAGAACGAAGCCGCCGACGAAAAAACCAACTTCACCGAAATGCGCAAGAACGTCACCGATCAACTGCGGCGCATGTTCCGCCCGGAATTCCTCAACCGCGTGGACGCGACGATTGTCTTCCGTTCGCTCACGAAGGACGAGATCAAGCAGATTGTCGATCTCGAACTCAACAAGGTGCGCGAGCGCCTGATCGAACACGCGATCACGCTGGAGATGACCGACGAAGCCCGCGATTGGCTGGCGGACAAGGGCTACGATCCCGAATACGGCGCTCGCCCGCTGCGCCGCCTGATCCAGAACGAGATCGAGGACGCGCTCTCGGACGGTATCCTGTCCGGCAAGTTCCATCTCGCCGGGATCGTCAAGGTGACGACCCACGAGGGGGAAATGGCGCTGGAAAACGTGGACGAAACCGAAACCAGCGACGAGGAACTCGAAGCGCCCAGCGTCTAGGTTCTTATCAGCCAAATTCAAATAGGGCGTGTGACCAAGCGATCACACGCCCTATTTGATTCGCTTTGAGGTTGAGTCCTTAGCATAATCTTAACTGGACAGAAGTGAGCAAATTATATTACTATGTTAAGTGGATTATATAAATCCATCCGTAAAAGACTTACGAAGGGGGATTTGTGATACGGTGGCTTAAGCAAAGGAACATAATCGTTGCGATGGCGCTTGTCGTGATTGCGGCCTTTCTCACCCTTACAAGCGTCATTGCCCAAACTCTCCACTATCCGACTTACCATTACTACGGCAGAACTTTATCGGTAGATGAATTCCTAGATTTGGTTCGTCAAGAAGTGCCCTTACATTGTACACCCCTGCCTAGTGCAGCGATGTACTTGGGGGATTTCTCAAAGCAAACGGATATTATTTGTTTTAACACGCAGGAAGAAGTGACGAGCTACTTGCATGATGTCCTCAATCCTCAGTGGGACAAAATTATGCAGGAGAATCCCGTTACTTATCCTGCTTCTGCAGAAGGGACTACCTTGGGCAGTCAGAAGTTATTGCAGACCGACCATTGGGCTTTATACGGTAGCCCTTATTACCTCCCGCCACATCTAGCCGATATAGGCAACGGGACAAATTGCTATGCAAACTCAGGAGTGTGGTCGCTGTGGCGGGATGGAGTTCCCCATGACATTACCCTGTGGGGACCTAATAATTGTACCCGAACACCATCTTTTACATTCTCGGCTCCCGTATTTTCCTGTGGAATTGCATGGCCTATATATTGTGGAGGCTCGCAAGGCGCGAGCGTGCCGTAAATATTACATATAGTGGCTTTCACAGTAGTCTCGATGATGGCTGTTGTGATTGTGTCGGGCTGATATTTTCAGGAATGCAAAGGGGCGAGCCATAAGTGACTCGCCCCTTATTGATTCACGACGGCGGGTTCAGGTGGGCTGGCGTCCCAGCAGCGCGTCGATCTCGCGCATCTGATCGCCGCTGAGCGCGCCGACAGGGTTTCGTCGCCCCGCCGCTGGAGCGCGGCATAGACCTGCATCTGCTGGATCGACATGCCGGTGGCGCGGAGCTTGTTCAGGAAGTCGATCCAGCCGAGGTCGTCGGCGGAGTAGCGGCGGTGGGTGTTTTCCGCCCGCCCGATCGGGTGAATCAAGCCGATGCGCTCGTAGTAGCGGAGCGTGTACTCGCTCAAGCCGGTTTGCACGGCTGCCTGCTGAATGGTGAAGCTGTCGTCCTGTGGGTTCATGATTCGCAGTCTACAATTTAGAGCGCGCTCTAAGTCAATACCCCAATTCTGACCGATCAGAGCGCGGCGAGATCGGGGGAACTCCCCAGCGCCTTGACGATCTGCTCGATGTGGTTCACGTCGTGGAGGGTGGTGTTGGTCGCCAATTCGACCATCGCCATTTCGCCCCACGTGTAGTGGATCGCCTTGCGCTGCCACTGATCCGGCGACAAGCCGCGCAGCAGGGCGAGATACTCCCGGCGCTTGGCGACGTAGCTGGCGAACACGTCGCGCAGGTTTTGTTCGGCGTAACGGTTCGAAATCACCAGCGCGTCCTGATCCACGTGTTCGATATGGGGCAGATCGTATTCCAGAATCAGGTGGGCGCGGTCAAGAAAAACCTGCTCAAAATCGTTCAGGTGGCAGACCACTTCCAGAACGCTCCAGCCGTCGGCTCCGTCAGTCGCCGTTTGCGCGCGCTGCTGATCGACCCCCCGCAAGATCGCGTTCAAAATGACGGGCGTCTTGGGCAGGTCGCGCAGGGCTTTTTCCGGGTTAAATACGGGCATGATCAGTCTCCGCTGGCGGATTTGCGCTCGGCATTGAAGCGCTGCAAGCTTTCCCAGTCGCCGCGCGCGGCATAGCCCGCTTGATGCGTCCACGTGGTCACGTCGCCGACCAGACGCACGCCGCCGCTGCTGAGCGCGGCGCGGATTTGGTCGTCGCTGCTGTTCGCCAGCTTCTGATAGGAGTCGATCCCGGCGGCTTTGAGCGCGGCGGCGGACTTCGCGCCGATGCCGTTCAGCTTGGTCAGGTCGTCCGCCGCGCCGACTGTGCCTGCGCCGCTCAGTCCGTCAGCCACGCGGGGCGCGGCGGGTTCGGTGACGGCGGGCATTTCCTGCGGGCTGGCGCTGTCCGTGACGACGCGCTCGGCTCGTTCGGGGGTGATGGCGCCGATTTTCTCGGCTTCGTAGGGCTGCTCCGGCGCGGCGGTCTGCCCGGCAATCACTTCTTTGGCAGGTTCGGTGCGCTGCGGCTCGGTCACGCCGTCCGCAGGCGGTGGCGCGGCGGGCGGCTCTTTGGCGGCGACAGCGGATTCCGGCTCGGCGTATTCGGTGCGCGCCGTGAATTTTAGGTCGGGGGCGGCTTCACCCACATCCGGGGTGCGATCCACCGGGAGCTGCTGGCTGGGTCCCTCGGCGACCACTTCGGTCGAGGCGGCTTCAGGTGATCCCTCGATGAAAGGCAGCACGTCGTCTTCCGGGATGGTGATGGTGTACTGCTCGGTGTCCGGGTCAGGGCGGATGGTCATGGTGTGCAGGCGAGGCTGCGGCACCACGTGATAAGTACGGGTCTCCGGCTCGCTGAGGGACAGCGCGGGATGCTCCGGTTCGGGAACAGGTTCGGGTTCTTCAGGATGCGTGAACTCAAAGTGAGGCACGAGCGCCAGCGCCGCGCCGACGATCAGGAGAACCAGCGGCAGCCACCAGTCGGTAAACGGCGCGCTGGTGACGACCCAGTTCATGGCGACAAACAGCGCCGCGATCAGCAAAAAAGCTGCGAACACGTTACGCATGGAACGGTCAACAGACATGGCGCCTTTCCTTCTGTCCTGCTCCGCTGATGAAGTGGTGATTATGACACAAGTCGGCTCGAAACCAAAACGGTAAGGAAGTGAAGATTGAACCGCCGAGCATGGTTCAGAGCGGCTCGGCGGCGAGCAGCGTTTTCGATGCGGGCGCGCGGTAGAAGCGGAAGACCTCACCGTCGTCGACGGCGAAGAACACGGGCTTCGAGACGATCAATTCCTGATCGTCCACCTTGAGGACGTAGGTCGCCACCCTGCCAGAGACGCGAATGGTGTGGCTGACCATGCCGCTGATTTCGGCGACCCGCCCGGCGTTGAGGTCGCTGCTGGTGCGGAGATAGCTCTGGGCGCCCAAGCCGACGATCACCGCGTTGATCAGGGTGACGATGATGCCGAGCACGTTGAGGATGGGCGAGTTGTTGCGCTGTGCCAGAAACAGCATCACAGTCGCCGCCAAGCCAAAGACGATCACGATGGCGATGATGATCCAGAGCGTGCGCCGCCAGCCCTGCGCCAGCCGCCAGCTCTGCGCCTCGCTCAGCAGCCCGGCGCGGTTGGCGGCGAGGTCTTGCTCGCTGAAGTTGAGCGCCTCCGGGAGCGTGAGGCGGTCGGGGTTGGGGGGCGAGGTCATCGAATTGCCTTTCGGGAAGAAGCGGTCAGCCAAAAACGAGAACACGGGCACGACCTGTCGTGCCCCTACACGGACGTATCTCAGAGGATAGCGACACAGCGGCGAGGCAGTCAAGGGGGTTTCTCACAAAGAAATATTCACCGCCAGCGGCATATTTTTGAATACGCCCGCAGTGTATTCACTGATCGCTATTTCGGCGCGGGCGGCAAATCGCGGGTGATGCCGGGGACTTGCAGGGCGACCTCGTAGTAGCTGTCGCCGTCCTGAAAGATCATATCCGAAGGGAGCGAGTGGAGCGTGTTCCAGAGCGCGCTGGCGCCGTCGCCGCTGATCCAGTGCGGGGCGGCACCGACGAGGCTGGCGAGGCTGACGCTAGTCGCCTGCGCGTCCCACGTGACGATGGGCGGCTTCATGCTGAAGCTGGTCGGCTGGGCGGAGAGCCAGCCGCTCGACGGGGCGACCAACACGGGCGCTTGACTCAGGCTCTTGCAGGCGTTGAGGACGCGGGGAAACCAGTCGGAGCGCCAGCCGCTGAGCAAATCGGCATGGTGTTCGAGATTATTGACGTTGATGCTGACGGTTTCGACCACCGGCTGGACGCCTGCGGTCGCCTGCACGTCGGGCAGCCGGGCGTCGTAGGTGTAGATGCGCTCGCTGACGGTGAGGTACTGCACGAAAGCACTGATGGCGGCGTCGGGCAGGCGATCCTCTAACACTTGAACCTGAAACGCGCCCAGCTCGTTGACCCAGACGGCGCGGCTGTCGCCGTAGAGGGTGCAGTTGGGGACTTCGTTACGCGCGGCGAAATCGCTCTCGCCGCCGACGATGTCGGCGCGGAAGATGATATTCTGGGGAGTGCGATCCCACTGAACCAGCGATGGATCGTAAGCAGCCTGCTCGGCGGGGCGGCAGGCGGCGATCAGCAAGACCAGCGCGAAAATCGGCACGAAAATGCGGCGCATGAGGAATCCTCTGCGAGTTCAGCCATTCCTATGGTAAAGCCAAGTTTCTCCGGCACGCACAAACGATCACAACTTGCGCCCGGCGAAATAGCGGGTGAGCAGGTCTTTGCGCACGTAGAGAAAGACGATGATCGCGCCGAGAAAGCCGGTCAGGTGCGCGAGATGATTCACGCCGCCGACGTACTCGCCGGACTGGATCGACTGGAGCGAAGGGAGAAACTCGTCGAAGGCGAAGTAAAGCAGCAGGATAAACGCCGGGAGCTTGACCGTCCACTTCCAGATGGGCTTGCCGGTAATGGCGGCGTAGGGGATGCGCAGGATCGAGCCGAGAATCCAGAGGCAGTCCACGCGGGCAGAGGGGAACAGCACCAGATAGGCGCCCATCAGCCCGGCAATCGCGCCGCTGGCGCCAATGCTGGGCAGATCGGCGTGTTGGGTGATCAGCAGGGTGGAGCCGATGCTGGCGATCATCCCGGCGGCGAGATAGTAGAGCAAAAAGCGCCAGTGTCCGCAGGCGTCCTCGACCCGGCGACCGAAAGTCCACAGGTAGATCATGTTGCCGAACAGATGGAAGAAATCGGCGTGCATGAACATGCTGGTGAAGGCGGCGAACGCGCCGATGCTCTGCCCCTGCTGCATGAACACTTCCCGATAGCCGTAGAGCCAGATTTTATCGACGTAGGGCTGAAGTTGGGCGACGGTCTGCGCCTGATAGTATTCGGGCGCCTGCCAGATCATGAACACCAGACTGTTGACGATGATCAGGGTGAAGGTCATGTAGGGCAGGGTGCGGTAGCGGACGGTTCCGGTGTCGCTGAAGGGCAGCGGATAGAGGAAGGACATTTGCAGCAGCGCCAGCACTACCGCGATGATGAATACCAGCAAAAAGTCCATGCGGGCTACTCCGAAAGCAGGTCTTGGATCGAGGGCACGTAGGGCGGCACCGGATTGCGCAGCAGTTGGATCGACATGCTGAACACCAGCAGGAACGCGCCGATCAGCACCAGCGCGCCGACGGCGGCGAACACGGCGCGGAAGGCGGGTGGCAGGATCGGCAGTTGGGTCGGCTCCTGAATCGGTCCGGATCGGGGTCGGCTTCGGCTTGCTCGTAGGCGGGCTTGGGCGGCGCGGGCGGCGGGAGATCGGGGACGTGCCCGCCAAGCCATTCCGCCAGCGGCTTCTGCTGCGGAGCGGAGAGGGCGGTCACCAGCAGGTAGCCGCCGACAATCGACAGACCGACGCCGAGCCAGCGCTGCGCGCCCAAATTGAGCAGGTTCAAGCCCGCATCCTGCCAGCCCATCAGCAGAAAGACCGCGCCGAAGCCAAGCGCCTCGCGGAACGCCAGCAGGACGCTGCCGCGCTCGCGGTCGGTGATGACCGGGGTGAAATTGCTGAGGACTTTTTCGGCGGCTTTGCCCGCGTTGCTGCCGCTCTTGAGTCGGGCGGCGCGGTCGTAGTAGAGCAGGGCGTCGGCTTTGCGCCCCTTCGCTTCCAGCGAGTTGGCGAGGCGCAGCAGCAGCGCTTGACGGTCGGGATTGGCGGCGATCAGCTTTTCGAGCAGCTCCTCGGCGCGCATGGGCTGCGCGGATTCGACGAAGTAATCGACCATTTTGAGGACGGTGGCTTCGTCGGCGGTGGGCAGCAGCGCGACCCGCTCGCGCAGGTCGTTGGCTTTGCCCTGCTCGCCCTGCACGCGCGCCAGATCGATGCCGGTGAGGTAGATGGCGACCGAGTTAGTTCCGGCGTTGATGGCGCGGTCGATGAGTTCGCTGGCGTCGTCCTTGTAGCCGAGCTTGAACAGGTGGCGAACCGCGTTCTGAATGGCGACGGGCTGATCCGGCTGGATTTCGAGGACGCGCACCCAGCGCTCAATGGCGGCTTCGGAATCGCCCGCCGCGAACTCGCTGCTCAGCTTCGGCGAGCAGCGCATCCACCGCCTGCTGATCGGACACGGCGGCGGGCGGCATGATGGTCTGCTGGCTGAGGGCGGCGCGGAGATCGTCCATCGAGGCGGGCGTGGCGTTGGCGGAAGGCGCAGGCGGAGTCAGCTTGGCGCGCAGGGCAAGCGCCTGCGGATTGTTCGGGTTGATGCGCAGCGCTCGCTCGACACACTGCATCTGCTTCTGCGGATCGTGGGTGGTGCGCGAGAGCCACAGCCACGCCATCTCGTTGTTGGGGTCGAGCTTCAGGGATTGGGTGAGCAACTGGCGGGCGCGGGAGGCGTCATGCTGATCACGCAGGGCGGTGACACCATCGCGGAACAGAGATTGTGCATCCATGCAGGCGCTCCGGTAAAAGACAAAGACTCAACGCAAAGGCGCAAAGGCGCAAAGTAGAAAATGCGCTATCTCTCATGGTAATGGAGAATCGGCGCGGGATTTACGAAAGAATGGTCAGGGTGAGGGCGGGCGAGGTGCCGCCGCCCCACATATAAGCGCCGACGGCGGCTTCAACCTCGCCAGTCGCGCTGACGGTCGCACGTGTGCTGCCGGGGGCGAGGGCGCGCAGCACGAACTCGGCGCGATACATCTCGGCGTACGCGGAGACGATCTCGAACCGGGCATCGCTGCCGAGCGCGCCGCGCACTTCATTCGCATAGGTGACGGTGGCGGACGCGCCGGAGGTGAGGGTCAGGGTGTAGATCGCCAGACCGAGGTTGTGGGGCACGGCGGTGAGGGTGAGGGTATCGCCCACGCGGACGGTGGTCGAATTCGGCGGTGAGATCGAGGAAGGCGGCGGGCGCGGTCGGCTCCGGCGTAGGGGTGGGCGTCGGCGGCGCGGCAACCGGAAGGGTCAGCGGGCAGACGAGGAGCAGCAGGATCAGAAGCAGGCGCATAGAGACAGTACCAAGCGAAAAGACGATCGCTACCGTCCATTGTAGTGCGAAACACGCATATCCGCGCGACCTAAATTACGGCTGTCATTGTATAATGGGGATAACGCCAATAGTGCAGCAACGACATACACAGGGGGACTTCGCCATGATCGAAATGATGTCTCGCAACTGGTGGATCTGCTGATTCGAGGGGTGGTCGCCATCATCTTCGGGGTTTTGGTGTTCATTTCGGGACCGCTGGTGACGGCGGTCACATTGGTGCTGGTATTCGGCGCTTACGCGCTGGTGGACGGCGGATTCGCCATTTTCCATGCGATCCAGCACCGCGACCAGCCGAGCTGGTGGGCAACGCTGATCGAAGGGATCATCGGCGTGCTGGTCGGGTTGGGGGCGCTGCTGCTGCCTCCGCCCGATACGCTTTCGATTCTGTTCTACGTGATCGCGTTCTGGGCAATCGCCACCGGCGCGATGGAGGTGATCACGGCGATTCAGGTTCGCAAGGAAGTTCACAGCGAAATCTGGATGATTCTCAGCGGACTGGCATCGCTGGCGTTCGGCGTGCTGCTGATCGTGTTCCCGCTGGCGGGGCTGCTGACGCTGTGGTGGTTGATCGGCGTGTACGCGGTGGCGTTCGGGGTGATGATGATTTTGCTGGCGTTCCGCGCGCGCGGAATGGGCGGCACCTCGGCGACGCGGTCGGCAGCGTAGGTTATAAGCAGGACTGAGGACTGAGGGAAAGATAGGCGTGTAGATGGTGCCGGGGCACGGCACGCCGTGCCCCTACGGGTTCGTGAGGTAGGAAATGGGGGCAGACACACGGATCTGCCCCTACGGGATCGGGAGGCGGTAGAACGGGGGCAGACACACGGGTCTGCCCCTACGCAGGTAACGGTCAGGCGGTGACTTCGATCTGGGCGACGAAGACGGGTCCGAAGGTGATGCCATCGGGACTACGCATCTGCCACTGCCCTTTATAGACGCCGGGCTTGGCGGGCGCGGTCAGCGGGACGCTGAGATCAACCTGCGCCTGCGACTTGGTCGAGGCTACCGGGAGGGTCGGGGGCGCGCCAAGCTGATCGCCGCCGACGAACGCCAGCAGGTAGCCATCGCCCCAGCGAGTTTGCCCGGTATTGAGGACGCGCCAAGTCTTGAGGAAAGTCTGCCCCGGCTTGAGCAGGATCACGTCGAAAGCCAGCGCGGCGTCGTCCAACTGACCGGACGGCTGGACAATCACCTCGACGCGCATGGGGAAGTCGAAGAAATTGCCCTGCGGGTCGCGGCAGCGCCAGGTGCTGCGCACCTTGCCGGGGGTCATGGGCGCGAATAAGCCGACCGATACCTCGACTTCTTCGCCGGGCTTGGCGGGCGGCAGCGGGACGGAATTGGGTCCACTCATTTGATCGTCGGCAAAGTAGACGAACTCGTAGCCGTCGCCCCACGTGGTTTGTCCGCTGTTCTGGATGCGCCACGTCTTGCGGAACGCCTGCCCCGGCTTCATGGGCGTGTCGAAGGGGATGGACACGTCCTCCACGTAGCGGGCTTCGCTGATGCCGCCCTTCGGCGCGACCTGAATCTCCACGTACTGCGCGAAATCGAACAACTGGTTGTCGCGGCTGCGCGGCTTCCACGTACTGCGCTGAGTCCCGGCGAGCGAGTCCGGCACAATCAGATCAACCGACACCTGCACGATCTCGCCGGGCTTGGCGGCGGGCAGGGGCACGGCGTTGGGCGCGCTCATGCGCTGATCGCCGAAGAAGGTCAGTTGATAGCCGCTCTGCCAGCTACGGGTTCCGGCGTTGCGGATGCTCCAGGTCTTGGTGAAGCGCTGCCCGGACTGCATCAGGGTGCCGTCGGGGATGGTCAGGTCGCTCATCCACCACGCCTCGTCAAACTGGACGATGCTGGTGCCGAGAAACGGTTCGGGATCAACCACGTCGTCGACCACGTAGTTTTTCAAGCCGTGCCCGATGTGCTGCAAGGTCAAGTGGAGATGGGTGCCGGTCGAGTTGCCGGTTGATCCGGCGACGGCGAGGGTATCACCCACGTTAACGTAGCTGTTTTCGGCGACGCGCGGCTCGGCGAGGTGCCCGTACCACGTGACGAAGCGGTCGGTGCCCCAATCGTGGACGACGCGGACGTAATTGCCGTAGCCGCGCGCGTCGTAGCCGATCTTATCCACGATGCCGCGCTGAGCGGCGCGCACCATCAGCGGCGTGCGGGACGGAGTTTGCGGGGCGAAGTCGATGCCCTCGTGAAGCTGGAGTCGGTTGGGGGCGAAGGGATAGCTGCGCGGCGCGTTGAAGCGGCTGGAAATCACGTAGCGCCAATCGACGGGCACGAGCAGGTAGAAGGGAACGTCAGGCATGGTGGCTCCGAATCGGTCAGGACATAAGCGGAATTTTAATGCGAATTCTAACCGGAGTCCAACCCCCGAATAAACCCAAAGCTAAAAGCACAACGCAAAGGCGCAAAGAGGCAAAGACGCAAAGGAAAGTGATTGGGCAGACCTACGTAGGCTTGTCCGATAATTCGCCGCCGAGGATTTAAATCCTCGGCTAGAGAAAAACGTCGCCCACTGAAGGGGCGACTCAAAACGAGATCGAAAGGCGACCCCTTCAGTGGGTCGCTCGGTATTTTCGTGGCTGGCGGTTTAAACCGCCAGCGGCGATTCATTTTCGGACAAGCCTCCATGTGTCGGTCCCTATAAGAAGGATTGCCCCGGCGATGCGCATCTGGCGTTACACTCTGGGCGGAAAAAGGCAGGTGGGCTATGCCAGTGATTTACACGCGCACCTTTCGGGTGCGCAGCTACGAATGCGACGCGCATGGGCACGTCAATCACGCTAATTACCTGCGCTACATGCAGGAAAGCGCGCTGGATGCGTCGGCGGCGGTGGGCTACGACGAGGCGCGCTACGCCGCGCTGGGACACGTCTGGATGATCCACGAGACGGCGATTGAGTACCTGCGCCCGGTGCGCTTCGGCGACTCGGTGGAGGTGACGACGTGGGTCGAGGACTTCCGGCGGGTGCGGTCGCGGCGGCTCTACGAGCTGCGGGTGCGGGGCGAACTGGTGGCGAAAGGCTCGACCGACTGGGTGTACATCGACCGGGAGACTGGACGCCCGGATCGGGTGCCGCCGGAGATGGTCGCGGCGTTCATGCCCGACGGCGCCCCGGAAGCCGCCCCGCGCGATCCGTTCCCGGCTGCGCCTCCGCCTCCGCCGGGCGTGTTCACGATGGAGCGCGAGGTCGAATGGCGCGATATCGACATGCAAGGGCACGTCAACAACGCGACCTACCTCAACTTCATGGAAGAATCCGGCATCCGGGCGGCGAAGGCGTTCGGCTGGTCGATGAGCCGGATGGAGCGCGAGGGCTTCGCCACGGTCGCCCACAAGCACCGGATCGAGTACCGGCAGCAGGCGGCGCTGGGCGACGAACTGGCAGTGACGACCTACCTTTCCGAACTGCGGCGCAGCAGCGCGATCCGCCACTACCTGATCACGCGGGCGGACGACGGCGGGCTGATCGCGCAGGCGCGGTCACAGTGGGTATTCGTGAATCTGCAAACCGGGTCGATCATGCGGCTGCCCGCCGTGTTTCTGGACGATTTCGCCACCCACATTGCGACGGGGTGAGGCTGCGGCGGAAAAAGAACGGGGCATCGCGCTGCCATGCCCCTACGCCCCAAACGCACCAACTTAACGAGATTGTCGCCTGTTCAGAGAGGATTTAGCGCGTGTCGCCAGAGGCTCAAAGCCTCTGGCTAGGACTTCAAGCCGACTCAAGTCGGCTGAAAGGCGAAGGGCTTGTCGTTTCAGCCCGCTTCAGCGGGCTTGATTTCGCTGGCGGATGCTCTAAGCATCCGGCAGGACGACCGAACACGCCGCTCAACTGGCTTATCTTGGTGTCGATGGGGCGCAGCGCGTGTCCCATCGGAGATGGGCGCGCCCCTACTGGTACCGTTGGCTTCAAATCCGCCGATCTCGATACCCAATGGTTCAAAAGCATAACAGCGCTTCGCAGGGCGAAAAAATAATTGTGGAACTGAAAATTGTAAATTAATTTGTGTTTTTAAACCTCTCCGCGTTAATAATTCTAACTGAAAATATACCTTACTCCGACCGAGTTCTATTCTGATGGTCGATATTAAGGGTTAAGACTTGGATAAGAAATAGTGAAGATTTGGGAAAAATTAGGGAAATTTGGTTTTTCTCACGAATATTGGGATATACTCTAACCATAAACAAACGAAAAAACAGCGGCGTGCATACTATGACAGCGACAATCGCAAGACCTCAAGCTCAACACCGCTTTCTTGACCAAGTGATCAGCTTCTTCAACAGCAGCGACGAAATCCCGGATTTGTACTCGTACCGGGTGAGCGATCCGCTGTTTCCAAGCTCGCAAACCCGGTTCTATCAGGTGCTGCTCGCCATCGCCGGGCGGCGGGTGGTGGTCTGCCCGAAAATGCGGCTTGCCGACCTGATCCACATCCCGAAGACTTACCCGCAGTACAAACAGCTCTACCGTCGCATCGCGTGGCGGAGCGTGGATTTCGTGCTGTGCGAGCGCTACACCTTGAAGCCGCTGCTGGCTATTGAACTGTACGATCACAACCTGCCGCGCGCGACCCGCAAGAAGCGCGACCCGTTCATTGACAAGGTGTTCCGGGCGGCAAAACTGCCGATCCTGCATCTGGTGGCGCAGCCGGAGTACAGCCTCAAGGCGCTGGCGCTGCGCATCGCGCCGTACCTGACCATGGTGGTGTACTCGCGCAACTCGGAGCCGATTGATCTCGCCGCGCCGCCGCGCTGCCCGTGCTGCCATACGCCGATGGTGAAACGGCGCGTGATCAGCGGGCAGTATGCCGGGCGGGAATATTATAGCTGCCGCAACTATCCGAACTGCTGCGAGCGAGTGCCGCTCACGAAGGCGATGGCATACGTGAACTAGCGGTCAGCTAAAAGCGAAAGACAACAACAAAAGCGTCTCACCACAGAGGGCGCAGAGGACACAGAGAGGTCGGGCGACACCCGACCTTTTTGATTGCCCTAAGTACAGTCAAATAGATTGTGTGGGATAAAAACGGGCGAGGCACGCCTCGCCCCTACAAAAGACGCGCAAAGGTCACCAGATCATCGATGAAGCTGCACTAGACTACCGCATGATTGTGTAACGTGGGGCGTAAAGCCGTGCGCCGCTTCAAGCATCAGGGCAGACACGCAGGTCTGCCCCTACAACAGCGACCGAAATTCGACTGGCGCAGGCTCGAAAAAGCGCAAATTTGTAGAACAAATGTTCCTTGTCAAGCTGAGAAGCGGTGCTAGGATGATGGCACGCGGACGATGTTGATTATCGTTTGCCCGCCGCTTCTTATTCGAGGAAGAACCAAAATGACGCCGAGGTCAAGCTTCGATTATGACGCCTTTATGAGAGCGTATCGCGCGGCGTGCGCGGCGCGCGGGATTGACCCGGAGCGGGGCGCGAGTGGGTATCAGGTGGTTCACGTGATCACCGAGCGGAAGGCGAAGCGGCAGGCGGATCGCTGGTGGCAGCGGCACGAGCGCTGGCTGAGCTGCCCGCCCTACCGCAGCGACACCGAGCAGGAGGCGATCTGGAACGTGTTCACGCAGGCTTACGCGATCACGGCGGCGCGGATGGCAGATGCGATCTGCCGCAGGCATCGAATGGCGGAACACAATTTGCATGGATAGACGGAAACAGTACAGCAAGCAGACCAAGTTCGCTGCGCTGGCAGCGCTCGAACGCAACGGCGGCAATCGTTATCAAACGGCGAAAGAGACGGGCATTCCACACGGGACGCTGGCACGCTGGGTCAAGGAAGCCGAACTGCGCGGCGAACTCCCGATGATGAGCAGACCGCTGCCTCAGCCCGACGAAGACGCCCCGCTGGACGATCAGTTGGAGGAGGTGGTGCGCCGCATGGTCGCGGTCATGCCGGAAAAAGTGGAGGAAGCGAGTTTACCGGAACTGGTGCGCTCGCTGACGGCGGTGCTTGCCACCCTGAATCAGGCGCGCGCCGACAAAGAGCAGAGCGGGGATGTCTATGAAAAACTGGCTCGTCTCATGGATCGCTACGCTCCCGCCCGACCAGCAGATAGCGATCTGGAGCCACCTGACCAAAACTGAGCGTGATCAGCTTGCCAACGATTGGGCGCTGTGGGCGCGACCGGAGCAGATCGCGCCGCCGGGGGACTGGCGCATCTGGCTGATCTGCGCGGGGCGCGGCTGGGGGAAAACGCTGGCGATCAACCAGTGGGCAATTGAGCAGGCGCGGGCGATGCCGAAATCGCGCGGGGCGCTGGTCGCGCCGACCGAAGCCGACGCCCGCGAGGTGCTGGTCGAGGGCGAGAGCGGCATTTTGACCATCGCGCCGGAGGACTTCATGCCGGAGTTCGAGCCGAGCAAGCGGCGGCTGAGCTTCCCCAACGGCAGCAGCGCGCGGCTGTTCAGCGCCGACCAGCCGAACCGCCTGCGCGGTCCGCAGCATCACTGGGCGATCTGCGACGAAATCGCGGTGTGGCAGTACCCGCAGGCGTTCGACATGCTGCTGCTCGGCTTGCGGCTGGGAAAAAATCCGCGCGCCGCGATTGCGACCACGCCCCGCCCGATCCCGCTGATCAAGCGGCTGCTGGCGGACGTAACGGTTTCGGTGACGCGGGGCAGCACTTACGACAACCGGGGCAACCTCGCGCCCGCCTTCTTCGACGGCATCATCAGCCGCTACGCCGGAACCCGGATCGGGCGGCAGGAGATCGACGGCGAGGTGCTGGACGACTCGGCGGGCGGGCTGTTCCATCGGGGACTGATTGAGGCGGCGCGGGTGAGCAAGCTCCGCCGACTGCGCCGCATCGTGGTGGCGATTGATCCGGCGGTCACGGCGAACGCCGACAGCGACGAAACCGGAATCGTAGTCGCCGGGATTGGCGGCGACGGTCACGGCTACGTGCTGGAGGACGCCAGCCTGAAAGCATCGCCGGATGCGTGGGCGCGGACGGCGGTCGAGGCTTATCACCGCTGGCAGGCGGATCGGCTGGTGGCGGAGGTCAACAACGGCGGCGATCTGGTTGAGTATACGGTGCGGACGGTGGACCCGAACGTGCCGCTGACGCAGGTGCGGGCTTCGCGCGGGAAGATCGCGCGGGCGGAGCCGGTCGCCGCGCTCTACGAGCAGGGGAAAATCCATCACGTCGGCAGGTTCGATTCGCTGGAAGACCAGATGGTCGAGTGGACGCATCGCTCGCCGGATCGGGTGGACGCGCTGGTGTGGGCGATCAGCGAATTGATGCTCGGCGGGGAGGACGAGGTGATGATGAGAAGGGGGAGAGTCAAAGGACTGAGGGATCAGGACTGAGGACTGAGGAAAAGCAAAAGATTTAACGCAAAGGCGCAAAGACGCAAAGGCGCAAAGGTAGGGGCGAGGCGTGCCTCGCCCGCGCCGGAGGCTTAAAGCCTCCGGCTAGGAAAACAATGCCCATGCCGAAACTCGTTTCGGACAAGCAGACTCTTTTGAGTCGCCTTCAGGCGGCTTGAATTTGTAGCCCGGTGATTTGATCGCCGGGCGGCGCACACCCTGCAAAACTGAGGGTCAGCGGCGGGCGGAGTCGTGTTATCGTTTCCGAAACGGGACTCATCCGGGGGATCGGTGACATGGCAGAGCAACCGCGCGAGCAAGAAATTCGCAAGCTGTGCAAGGAATATCGCTTGGCTTGTATCGGATCGCTGGGGGGCGGTGCTGGCGGGGATCAGGCTGTGATCGCGGGCAGGCTGATTTACGCGGATCACGAGTATGGGGTACGGGATGAACGTCTTCACGAGCGTGGTCAGTACGTGGCTGCAACCGTGTTAATTTTGGATCGACTTGGCGGAACGCCGAGCAAATCGCAAGAGCTGAGGAAGCGACCTCAAGCGGCAGTTGGTCGATGACGCCGCGAGTACGAGCAATGAAATTGCCAAGAATGCGGTGCATCAACTCAGGCGGAAGGGCTGGCTTGTGGGCGAGGATGGACTGCTGAAAGCAGGGGACTTGCGCGGCGCTAATCTGCAAGGGGCGAGTTTGAATAAAGCAAATCTTCAAGATGCAAACTTTGAAGGAGCAAATCTCCAAGAGGCAAATTTAGAGTTTGCTGACCTCCGCGAAGCAAATTTGCGAGACGCGCAATTGCAGGGAGCAAAACTTGGAGGGGCAAAATTCGCAAGAAGCACAACTACACAATACCAACTTCAAAGGAGCAAATCTGGAAGGTGCTAAGTTACAAGGCACTTGGTTATTCAACGTCAATCTACGGTGGGCGCGTCTATATTATGCCCAACTTGAAAAAGCAATTCTATTAGGCACAGATTTGTGTTGTGCAGAATTGAATGGTGCAAATTTGAGAGAAGCGGATGTAGAAGAAGCAATGATGGATAAGACCACTATATTGCCTGATGGGACACCTTGTTACTCGAAAGCAGATTTACAACGATTTACCGATCCTAAGCATCCAAATTTTTGGCATCTGGACTAGACAAAGCAGCAGAAATTATCGAGGGGCGTTCAGAGGAACGCCTCTTTTATTTCCGGGAGGTGGGATGGCGGCAAATCTGAAGCAGAAGATCGGCGAGTTGATTGGCGGGGCGGGCATAGGCAGCCGTCGGCTGCACCTGCGGCAGATCAACGGGTACGCGCCGACGCGAGATTTCTCGACGGCGGACTACCGCTACTGGGATCGGGCGCGGCGGGCGAAAGCGCGCGGCTTGGAGATCAGCGGGCTGCTGCTCAAGCCGCTTGGCTCGAAGGTGGCGGCGTGGGTGCTGGGCGATCCGCCGGAGTGGAATCGGGCGGGCGATGGGGCGCAGAGCAGGGCGAGGCGCGCCTCGCCCCTACGGGACGATGTTTCCATTGGGGCGCTGAATGACTGGTGGGCGGA
The DNA here is from genome assembly GCA_963814185.1 of uncultured Chloroflexia bacterium. Lineage (GTDB taxonomy): Bacteria > Chloroflexota > Anaerolineae > Aggregatilineales > Phototrophicaceae > Flexifilum. Next base: position 1,221,634 of record CAWFCF010000012.1, read on the forward strand.
TCACCACGCGGAGATATTGCGCGGGTACGAGGAAGCGCTCAACCTCGGCGACTGCTATCTGGTGATCAACGCGGACTTGAGCGTGACGGTGCTGCCGCCGCAGGTGGTCGAGCCGATGCTGGATGCGGAGGGCGCGGTCGCGGGGTGGCGGATCACAGAAAGTGCCGAGTACCGAGTAATGAGTCATGAGAGAAAAGATTCAACGCAAAGCCGCGAAGATGCAAAGGCGCAAAGTTTCGGAACGATGACGGTGGTGGACGAGTACACGGCGGCGGGGCGGGTGCGGCGGGTGATGCGCGGCGGGGTGGTGATCCAGACCGAGCGCTTCGCCAACCTGATCGGGCGGGCGCCGGTGATCCACATCGCCAACAAAGTGGGCGCGGACGAGTTCTACGGCAGACCGGAAGGCGACGCGCTGATCCCGGCGCTGCAGCGCTACGGCGACGTGATCGACGCCGCCATCAAGGGGAACGTGCGTCAGGGTCGTCCCACCCCGGTGATCGAGAAGCTGGGGACGGCGGAGCAGGTGCGCAAGTTCTGGGAGAAGTTCGGGCGGCGCGAGACCCATACCCTGCCGGATGGATCGACCGAAGCGGTGGACGTGATCGACTTCGACCCGGATCAACTGCTGACGCTGGGCGGCGAGGCGCAGTTCAAGTACGCCGCGCCCGGCTCCTTCAGCGGGGATACGCAGACGATTCTGAACCTGCTGTTCTATCTGGTGGTGCAGCACTCGGAAATCCCGGAGGCGGTGTGGGGCGCGTCGATCCCGAGCAGCCGGGCGTCAGCGGAGACGCAGATGCAGCCGTTCGTCAAGTGGATCGAAAAGAAGCGCGGGCTGGCACTCGAATGGCTGATCGAAGTGGCGCGGGTGGCGCTGGCGTATCTGGCGCTGATCGACCGACGGATTGACCCGGCGATGCCCATCGAAATCGGCTGGCGGGCGCTCAGCGAGGCGGATGGTCGGCTGACGCTGGACACGGTCGAGTGGGCGCACGGCGCGGGGATCATCGACGACGAAGGGGCGCGGCGCGAATTGCAGTTAAAAGCCTAACGCAAAGACGCAAAGGGGCAAAGACGCAAAGGAAAACGATGACGAAAATCCAGTTGCACGAGGTGGCGGTTGGGGAAGGCGAGCGGGTGCAAGTGACGCTGACCTGCATCAGCGAGATGCGAGGCGCGTACCCGGACATTCCGCTGCCGGAGGACATCGACCGGGCAGCGTTGGGCGACGACGCCTTTTTCGTGACGCTGCCGATTGGACAGGCGGGGGCGCGGTCGCGCAACCAGCGGCACTACAGCCGCGCGGCGGTCGAGCAGATGGTCGCGCAGATCAACCAGCAGCGGATCGAGGGGATGTGGGGGCACCTCAAAGAGGAGGACGCGCCCACGCGATACGATCCGCCCGCGATCCGCTGGCTGGCGGCGGCGATGGACGCCGACGGGATCGCGTGGGGGAAGGGCTTGCCGCTCACCGAGCAGACGCGCGAATACTACCGGCTGGCGAAGGCGACCAACGCGCGGGTGGGCACGTCGCTGGTCGCGTGGGCGCAGATGGACGGCAGCGAGGTCACGGGGCTGGAGCTGGTGACGGTCGATCTGGCAGACCCGGCGCGGGTCGGCGTGCCGGTGACGGCGGCGAAGCCGGTGATTTCCAAAGAGATGGAAGAAGGACGGACTGAGGTTCGAGGACTGAGGACTGAGGAAAAAGACTCAACGCAAAGGCGCGAAGATGCAAAGGCGCAAAGGGAAGAACGGGGGGCAGGTCTTAGACCTGCCCCTACCGTTTCCGCCGAACTCGTGTCGCTGCGGGAGATGCTGGGAGAGGGCGACGTGATCGAGCAGGTGCAGGCGCTGATCACAGACAACACGCGGCTGCTGGAGGAACGCAGCGCGCTGATCGACGCGGCGATCACGGCGGCGGTAGAGCGGTCGGTACGAGTCCCGGCGGCGGCGGCGCTGGTCGAGGAACTGGTGCGGGCGCGCCAACCGAGGACGCAAGACGAGATCGCCGCGTCGGTGGCAGAGGTGGTGGAGCGCGACTCGGTGCGGGCGCTGCTGCGCGAGGCGCTGGCTCAGGCGATGGGGCCGGCGCAGCGTCGCCCGGTTGGGCGGGACGGTGAGTCAGGCGGATATTTCGAGTTCAGCAAATAGCGGCAAGCTATCAGCGGTCAGCCATCAGCTAAAAACTGACCTCACCCCCTGCCCCTCTCGTCGCTTCGCCTACAGGCGAGGGGAGACAGAAAAAGAAGAGATTCAACGCAAAGACGCGAAGATGCAAAGACGCAAAGAAAGGCAAAAAGGTGTCGGGACAGAATACGTATCTGGAGAGCGACGGCAAGTCGGTCGCGGTGACGCTGAGCGCGTCGGTAGACAAGAATCAGGTGGCATACGTCGAGGGCTGGCTGGGCATCACCAATCTCGACGGCGACGACGGCGACGTGATCAGCCTGTCAGTGGATGGGCGCGAGTACCAGTTCACGGTGCCTTCGACGCTCTCGGTGAGCAAGGGGGCGACGGTCTACGTGGACGTGACCGACCTGACCGGGCACATCCCGGACGATACGGCGTACTACACGGCGACAGACACGGATCGGGTGGCGTTGTTCAAGGCGACGGCGGCGAAGGACGCCAACAACGTGGTGACGGGGATTCTGATCGGCGGGTAGTTCACCTCACCCCCGCCCCCTCTCCATAGGGCGAGGGGAGAAGGCGCAGCACGCTGCGCCCCTACGGAGGAATCCCGCAATCAAGCAGGGGAGAAAGAGGGTGCAGCGTGCTGCGCCCCTATGGAGGAACCACGCAATCAAGCGGGGCAGACCCAGTGCGAGCCACAGGCTCGCCTTGTCTGCCCCTACGATGAATAACTGAGCATAAGCGAGAGGCTGACGACTCGTCGCTGAAAGGGAAAGTACATGATCAACATTCTGACGAAAGAAATGCTGGCGGCTCAAAAGCCGACGGCGAAAAGCAAACCCGGCTTCCGGCTGATGGAACATCTGCGGTTCGTGGAGCAAAGTCCGGGTCGGACGGTAGTGGAGTTTAT
>CAWFCF010000013.1:0-8101 GCA_963814185.1 uncultured Chloroflexia bacterium
GTCCCTGCGCAATATCTATCTCTCGTCGCAGCGTCTTTTCAGCTTCTACTGAAACCCGTGAACAAAAACGATCTTGCGTCCGGTAAAAAAGAAAGTACATCAAGCGATAAATATTGCCACTGCTTGCACGCCGCAGCTCCCGATCTTTCCTTAATATCCTCACCAATGGTCACCGGCGTGCGTATTTGAACTTGCAACGGCCAAATCGACCAGATAAAACGAGCTTGGGTTTTATCGTCTAGGCCTTTTAGGATCCTCAATGGGGCTTGTCCCCGCCTCGGTTCGGTAAAACTCAATCGTCCACGTCTGTTCGTCCGCCATGATATACGGATTTTAGTATATATCTTGGCGAGAGTCGAATCGTGGTAGCGGATAGCGTCAGGATTGGTCGGGTGTTTCTTCCGCGTGCTCGCGCGCAAACATGCCAACGCCGGGCACAACTCGCCAGTCGCGGGACGCCCCCGCACGGAGGCTCAGCGACCTATAACGCCCCTATCACGCCCCTTGATTCGGATTATGATGATTGGTGGGAAATCGTCGCCACGCATCCGTGCTTGCACTCCAGATTTGCCCACAATAAAGTTCATGCGAAGCGAGTCAGAAAGGCAGCGCAGTCTGGAAAAGCCCGACGTTCAATTCCTAAAGAGTTACGAGCTGCACGAGCAGGTGGGCGCGGGGGGGTTCGGGGTGGTCTACCGCGCGTATCAGCCCCTGCTGAAGCGCGCCGTCGCCATCAAGGCGATTTTGCCCGAACATGCCAACCATCCCGATTTCATCCGGCGCTTTGAGGTCGAAGCGGAACTGGTCGCCCGGCTGGAACACCCGCACATCATTCCGCTGTACGATTACTGGCGCGAGCCGGACGGCGCTTATCTGGTGATGCGCTGGCTGGGCGGCGGCAGCCTGCGCCAGTCGCTGGAACAGGGACAGTGGGATACGCCGCGCATCTCCCGGCTGGTGGATGAAATCACTGCCGCGCTGATGGTGGCGCACCGGCATGGGGTCGTGCATCGGGACATCAAGCCGGACAACATCCTGCTGACGAGGATGCCAACGCCTATCTCGCCGACTTCGGCATCGCCAAAGATTTGGGCGCCGCCGAAATGACGCAGGGGGCGGTGATCGGTTCGCCTGCCTATTTCGCGCCGGAACAGATTCGCAGCGAGAAGATCACGCCGAAAACCGACCAGTATAGTCTGGGTGTGATGCTGTTCGAGGTTCTGACCGGGACTCGGCTTTTCCCGGATGCTACGCTGTCCGACATCCTGTTCAAGCATCTCAACGAGCCGCTGCCCTCGGTTCAGGAACGACGCCCGGAACTGCCCGCCGCGCTGGATACCGTGCTTCAGCGCGCCACCGCCAAAAATCCTGACGAGCGCTACGAGGATGTGCTTCAATTCGCCGCTGCGTTTCAGCAAGCGCTGGCGAAGTCCACACCTAGCCCTATCAGTTCGATTCCGACCGAAACGAACGCGCTGGACACCCTGCTCACCGATCTGGTTATTGACCTCAGAACGACCGCCGCCGCAGGACCACCTCCGGCAAACCCGTACAAAGGGCTGCAATCGTTTCAGGAAGCGGACGCCGCCGACTTTTTCGGGCGCGAGGCGCTGGTCAGCCGCCTGCTGGAGCGCCTGAGCGAGACGACGGAAGGCGGGCGCTTTCTGACGGTGGTCGGACCGAGCGGGAGCGGCAAATCCAGCGTGGTCAAGGCGGGGCTGGTTCCCCAGCTTCGACAGGGCGCTTTGCCGGGATCGGACCAGTGGTTCATCGCGCAGATGGTGCCGGGAGATCGCCCGCTGGAAGAACTGGAAATCGCGCTGCTGCGCATCGCGGTCAATCCGCCCGCGAGCCTGCTGGAGCAGCTTCAGCAGGACGAGCGCGGCTTGCTGCGCGCGGTCAGGCGCATCCTGCCCGACGATCAAACCGAACTGCTGCTGGTGATCGACCAGTTCGAAGAAGTCTTTACGCAGGGTGACGATGCCGACGCGCGAGCGCATTTTCTCAAGAGTCTGTATACGGCGGTCAGCGACCCGACCAGCCGCCTGCGCATCATCGTCACGCTGCGCGCCGATTTTTATGATCGCCCCCTGCAGTACCACGAATTTGGCGAACTGACCCGCCAGCGGATGGAATCGGTGCTGCCGCTGTCGGTCGATGAACTGCGGCAGAGCATCGTTTCCCCTGCGCAGCGAGTCGGTGTGACGCTGGAGCCGGAACTGGTGACCGCGATCATCGCCGACGTGGGCGACCAGCCCGGATCGCTCCCCCTGCTTCAATACGCTCTGACCGAGTTGTTCGACCGCCAGCAGGGGCGGCGGCTGACGCTGGCAACCTATCAGGAAATCGGCGGGATTACCGGGGCGCTGGCGCGGCGCGCCGAGGAAATCTACCAAGCGCTGGACGCCGAAAGCCAAGCCTTGACCCGCCAGCTTTTTCTGCGGCTGGTGACGCTCGGCGAAGGCAGCGAGGATACGCGCCGCCGGGTGCGCCGTTCCGAACTGGTCACGTCCAGCAGCACCGACCCGCTCGACGCGGTGATGGACGCTTACGGGCGCGCGCGCCTGCTCACCTTTGACCGCGATCCCGCGACCCGCGCGCCGACGGTCGAAATCGCTCACGAAGCGCTGCTGCGCGTCTGGGATCGGCTGCGCGAGTGGATCGAGAGCAGCCGCGAAGACCTGCGCACCCAGCGGAAACTGTCCGCGGCGGCGCGCGAATGGTCAGATGCCGACCACGATCCCAGCTTTCTGGCGAGCGGGGCGCGGCTGGCTCAGTTTGAGGGCTGGGCTGCCGAAACCGACCTTGCCATGAACGAACAAGAGGCGCAGTTCCTCACGCGCAGCGTCGAGGAACGGGAGCAGCAGCGCAGGCAGGAAGCGGCGCGCCAAGAACTCGAACGAAAGCTGGCGGTTCAAGCGCGCAACCGGCTTCGCTGGCTGGTGGCGGTGCTGGCGGTGTTCTTGATCGTGGCGCTGGGGCTGTCCGCCTTCGCTCTGGATCGGCAGGGGCAGGCGGAAGCGCAGTCGCTGATCGCCGCCGATAACGCCGCGACCGCGACCAACGCTCAAGGCGCAGCCGAACAGCAGTCCGCGCTCGCGCAGACCCAAGCCGCCATCGCCGACCGCAACGCGCAGCAGGCGCAGGCGCTCGCGCTGGCAGCCAATTCGCAGCTAGTCCTGAGCAGCGGCAATACCGATCTGGCGCTGGCGCTGGCGCTCCAATCCAATCAGATGGCGAACCAGCCGTCCAGTGAAATTCAGCGCGCCCTGACCTCGGCAGCCTACGCGCCCGGCACGCGCTTCCTGCTGACCGGACACACGCTCCCGGTGACGGATGTCGCCATCAGCCCGGACGGGACGCTGGCGCTCACGGCTGCGGGCAACGAAACCGACCTCTCGCATACAGGCGAACTGATCCTGTGGGATTTGACCACCGGGAAAGAAGTACGCCGCTTCGAGGGACACCAAAACAAAGTGAGCGGCGCTGCCTTCTCGCCCGACGGTCAGACCGCCCTCTCCAGCGATTACAGCGGCGTGCTGATCCTGTGGGACGTGGCGACCGGGACGCCGATCAAGCGCTTTCATGACCCTAGCGGTCTGGTTACGATGGTCGCCTTCTCGCCCGATGGACGCACGGTGGTTTCGGCGGGCGGCGTCCTCGACGACAGCGTGAAAATCTGGGACATCGCTTCGGGTGACCTGTTTCATCGCCTTACCGGGCATACCGATCAGTTGGACAGCGTCGCCTACAGCCCGGATGGGCGCTACCTCGCCTCTGGCGCGCGCAACGGCGAGCTGATCCTGTGGGACGTGAGCGCCGGGACGGAAGTCCGGCGCTTCGCCGGGCTGAATGACTCGGTCAATAGTCTGGCGTTCAGCCCCGCCGGTCAAACCCTGCTCTCCGGCAGCACCGATCTTGGGCTGGTGTTGTGGAATGTGGCGACCGGAGAACAAATCCGCAGCATCGATGCCGGCGTCGTCTCCGCCGTCGCCTACAGCCCGGACGGCAAAACTATCCTCTCAGGGTTAGGGGCAGGCACCAGCGGCACGCTGACCCTGTGGGATGCCAGTACCGGGACGGAGATTCGCCGTTACATCGGTCATCCAGCGCCGATCACCAGCGTCGCCTTCAGCCCGGATGGGCGAACCTTTCTATCCGGATCGGTGGATGGCAGCCTGCGCCTGTGGTACGTCAACAGCGGAGCGGAAGCGCAGCGCATCCAGCGCAGCGATGGCGTCGAGAGTGTGGCGGTCAGCCCGGATGGGCAGCTTGCGCTCTCCGGCGCGCGCGACGGCAGCGTGGTGCTCAGCAGCCTGACGACGGGCGAAGCCGTCCTGAGCCTTGAAGGGCATACGGATATTGTGCGCTCGGTCGCATTTACGCCGGATGGGCAGGAAGGCTTATCGGCGTCTTTGGACGGCAGCGTGATCGTCTGGAACCTTACTACGGGTGAGCAAATCCGCCGCTTCGACGGACACCAGTATCCGGTGATCAGCGTCGATGTGAGTCCGGACGGCAAGACGGTTCTTTCCGCCGCGTTCGATCTCAGCGGGGCGACCACCGACGGCGAACTGCTCCTGTGGAACCTCGACACCGGCGAGGTGATTCAGCGGCTCAGCGCCGCCGTCCTCAACGCCGCGTTCAGCCCCGACGGTCAAACCGCGCTGGTTTCAGAGGTGGGGCTTAGTGGTGATAGTGTCAACCTCTGGAATCTCCAGAGCGGGCAAATCGTCAAAAGCTTCTCGACCGGATCAGATGCCGCGTGGGGACTGGCGTTCAGCCCCGACGGCGCTTACGCATTATTCGGCTTAGGCGATGGCACCGTACAGCTATGGAACGTGGATACGTCCGAAATGGCGCTACGCTTCATCGGTCATACCGATCTGGTCAACAGTGTGGCGTTCAGCCCCGACGGCCGCACCGCGCTGTCCGCTTCCAGCGACCAGACGCTCATGCTCTGGGACACCGCCACCGGGGCTGAAATTCACCGCTTTGTGGGACACAGCGATGCGGTCAGAAGCGTGGTCTTTAGCAGCGACGGCAAGTACGCGCTGTCCGGCTCGCGCGATGACACGGTGCGGCTCTGGCGCATTTTCTCCTCTACCGCCGATCTGGTCGATTGGGTTCATGCCAACCGCTACGTGCGCGACCTGACCTGCGGCGAGCGCCAGCAGTACGGTATCGAGCCGCTGTGTCCGGCGTCTACCGAAACCGCCACCGGGACGGGCTAAACCGCGGGTCGGGATTTGACGTGTCGCGCTCACTCACTCAACAACACCCTGCGCAGCCTGAAAACGAAGCGGTGGGTGATCCATGTGGGCGCGACGGATGCTCGTTTTTAGCTGTCTACGGTCAACAAGTAACCCTAGAACACGGCAGTAAACCCTAGAGGCTGAAAACTAACCCTATGAGTGAGGGATAACCCTATGAGTGAGCAACAGCGGAGCATTTTTGTACTCTCGAAAAAATGTTGGTGTTTCGGGCTGCGAACTAGGGCAGCTCGAGGAATTCCTCGACGGTGAGCTGCGCCTGGTTGATGATGCTTTTCAGCGTGCCGCGATCCAGCTCGCGGCAGGTCGGCACAAGGTCATAGCGTAGGGGTCAAGGCGACGCAAGCAGGGGTCTGCCGCTTGACCTCGAATCCGGCGCGCTGGAGAGCTTTGGCACACTCCGCGTCCGCAATGCGGGGCAGCTCGCTCACACGCAGCGCCCTATCCCCATTCCGGAGTGCTGATAAGTGTGCAGGCGCGACGAAGCGCGCCGGTGCAGCGCCCCGCCGGAGTTTTCCTCAGCAAGCCGAAATTTTACAGTTCGCCCATCGTCGCCCAGACAACCGGCTGCGCCGTCCCCATCACACGGCGCACGCCAGCGGCAGCGCCTCGACGAACCGCAGCCCCAACCCCACGCTCCTCCCGTTCACGTCGGCGAGAATCCGCGTGAGGGTACGGTTCAGACGCTGCTCGCACTGCTCGCGGGCATAGCTCGAGTGCAAGGCAATCACCAGCGTGCGGCTCTCCGGCTCAAAATCGACCAGTTTCGACCGCCGCAAGCAGGCTTCAAAGGTTGCGCGATCCAGTTGCAGTTCAAGCTGGTGATAGGCGCGTGACCACGCCTCGATGGGCGTGAAGGTTGGGTCGGCTCCCGTCCGCAAGGGGAGCTGGACGCGGTCACTCGCCGGAAATTCGGGGTCGGGATCGGGCTGCATGAAGGCAATCGGCGCTTCGCCGTCCTTGCCGGTATGGACGACGGCTCCCCAATCCTGAACTACGCTGCTCGGAATCGCGGCGGGCTGCTCGTTGGCGAGCGCCTTGAGCACGTAATGCCAGCTTCGACCGCGCGAGGCGCAGCGCCCCAGTACCTCCCCTACCCTGCCCGCTCCCAAGCGGGCGAGCTGCTGGCGCAGCGGCGGCTTGAGGCTGGTCTTTAAATGACCAAAGCGATCCTCGAAGGCGAAGAAGATTTCGAGATCGGAATCCTCATCCGGGGGGTGGGCGGGATTGGATGGAGATTGATCTTCTGATGCTTCCTCTTTGGAATCAATCTTTGAATCTGGATCAGAAGAAGGCGCGCATTGCTCGGCATTCATTCCCGACTCTGCGCGGGGTTCATCCCCGACAATGTTGAGGATCGATCCTGCACAATGTGGAGGATCGCCCTGCCCCATCAAGCGTTCCAGCGCCGCCAAGAACTGCGCCGGACGGATACGGTAATGCAGCGTGGGCGCGCCGGTGCGCTTGACCTTCTTGAGCAGCGTCTCGACCCCCAGATCGCGCAGGGTGAGCCGCGCCGAGTGAACGCGCGGGTCGCCGTTGACGATGCGCCGCACCTGCGCTTCACTCAGCCCGGTCTCGGCGCGCCAGTCGGCGTAACTTTTGTAGAACCAGCCATCGGGGTCTTTGCTGCGCTCCGACCAGTAGAGGATTTGACTGAGCAGGATAGCGGCTTGGTGATCGCCGTCGAACAGGCGGACAAAAGCAGTCGGGCACAAGACCAGCGTCTTGTCGCCATAGCTTTCGCCCAGCAGGGTGAACACTTGCTTGCGGAAACTCGCGGGAGGGTTCGATTGTGGAAGTGCCATTCCAGCATCCTTCGGGTAAGTAAAGGGAGACGCTCAGGTGGCGGTGCTGGTGACGACCAGCCCGGTTCCGTACCCTTCCCACACCTGGAAGCTGAGAATTTAAAGAAAGCGTAATAAAACTCTTACCCGGAGGGCTTGCCAAAACTCAGGACTTGGGTTACCATTTCAGATAACAAAGCCTGAGGGCGGCTTTACGCCCCTTGCGGGCATATAGAAAACCTGTGCGGGCGTGAGAGACTTCAAAGCTTGGTGGGCGAGGAATCTCTTTTCGCGTTTTAAGGGTACTGCACAGTGTTGACATCCGCTTGCGATGCCGCTGGACATCCCTCGATTACATGGCGTTCTCCTGAATAAAAAAGCATCTGACCTGCCGTCAGATGCTTTTTTCGACTAAGAAGCGGGCGTATCCGGGCGCTGGTGATCAATCAGTTTACAGACCGCATTTTCACCAGTGCTTGAACCATACTCGGATCAGCCCGATCTAGGCAAGCAGTTTGATTGGCAGCAGCGCTTTTCGCGGCGATAGACTCCCCTCGCCGATGCGCGAAGAATTCCCGCGCTTTCCGAAACCGCTTCTGGAAACCGCTGCCCTGAACCTCGATCCCCACTATACACCCGTTCGGTGGGTTGGCAAGAACGCTTGTTCTGTATTTCAATTCGCCCTGCCCCGCTCCTATCCAGCGCCGCTTGGTTTCCGTTCGCGCCTGCGGATGGAACTTTGGTGAACAGTATTCAAACTCGTGTCAGCCGCATTCGCTGGCTTGGGAATTTCTCGTCAGCACCCTGATATGTTCTGCTGTCTCCGCGTGGTGGCTCTGACTGAGTGGCGGGCTGCGTCATGAGCGCTCGGCTGCGTCTTCCGCGTGCTGTCGCAGCACCCGCAGCAGATAGGTTTCAAGCGGCTGCCGATGCTGTCGCGCTAACGCCTTCAAGGTCTGATACAGCTCGGCGTCGAGCGACAGCGTCAGTTCCACTGGCGGCGCGGGTTCCTGACGCAGGTCGTCGAGGCGCTGCTTGAGG
>CAWFCF010000014.1:0-37366 GCA_963814185.1 uncultured Chloroflexia bacterium
AGATGGCGGACACCTGCCGGGGCGAAGTCGCCGCCCAGACCGTCTCATCGAGGTGGCTCTGCTCGCTGGTCAAGGCGATGATGCGCTGCCCTAATTCGGTCTGGCGCAGCAAGGCATCTTCGAGCGGCTTCTGCACCCGGCTCACAATCTGCTGGATGCGCTCCGGGCGGCTGTTGTAGAGCAGATGCTCCAGATGCTTCACCCGGTGGTCGACCACCGGCTCGGCAGCTCGTCGAGGTCTTGTTCGAGTTGGCTCTTGCGGGCCTTGAGCACCTTCAGCGAGCGTGGTTCATCTCGGTCGTGATGCCCAACTGACTATACGCAGCCGCCTGCGCCTGCTGGTGGAGCGCCGGGGTGGAGTTCCTCCCGGTGCTCCGCTTTAGCTGCTCGATGTCCCCCTGGATGCGCTTGGCGATGATGGTGCGCAGCTCCTGCTTCTCGGTGACCGACAATCCCATGACAACTCCTCATGGTATATAACCGAACTTTCGACGGAAACTTCCCGGCGTGCGTGCTAGACCAGCCAACCGTAGGCGTGCCCGGCAGGACACGCCTACCCAACTAGCGACCCACTCGTCATCCGGCACTTCCACCGGCTCACGGCGCTCGGCTTGCTGCTGCTCCCAGCGCCTGAACCGGCTGGATCGGCCTACTCGCGTGATTTCAATCTCCGGGAGAAAGGTTTTGCCTTTGCCCAGCCCGTTCGGGACCTGATGCCCCACGTACACGAGGTGCTGAAGGCTAACCCGAGGATGCCCCTCGCCGGGCGGGGCATAGGCACGGTGTTGCCCGGGCTGGACCACCCCGAGCCCATGGCGGTGAGGATGAGCTGGGGATAGGATGCGCGATGATCGGAGCTTTGCTCCTCCGCCCACTGGCGAACCTCCTCGAGAAAGCGCTGCTGGGCGTGCTGGAGATAGGCAGCGTACAGCCCGCTGACCAGCAGGCAGACCGTCGCCAGCGCGCGGTCGCCCGCCCACAGCGCCACCAGCGCCGCGCCCAGCAGCAGATACAGCGGTTCATAGCTCCTCCTTTCGCCGGGGCGGCAGGTCGAAACCCCCTTGATAGCCAAAGGGATAGTCGATCCTGCCGGTGTCCGGCTCGGTGTCGGTACTGCGCACGCTCAAAAGGGGATTTCGTCGGCGGTCTGGAGGTCGGTCTGGGTCTCGTCGTCCTCAGTTTCGCTCAGGGTGCGCTGCCCCAGGAAGCGGACTTCGCGGGCGGTGACCTCGTTGCTGGAGCGCGCCTGCCCGCTGCTGTCGACGTAGTCGCGCTTGTGCACCGCCCCGATCACCATCACCTGCCGTCCCTTGCGCAGGTACTGGTTGCAGCGCTCGCCCAGCTCGCGCCAGGCCGCCACCCGGAACCACTCGGTGGTCTCCTTGCGGTCCTCGCCGCTGCCGGAGACTTCATCCACCGCCACGCTGAAGTTGCAGACCGCCACCCCCGACGGGAGGTAGCGCAGCTCCGGGTCGCCGCCCAGATTGCCCACAATCATCAACTGCTGATAGCCGGCCATATTCGCTGGTCCTTTCCAGTCTCGAATTCCACTTGAGGGAAGCCTGCCCCTTACGGGGCAGGTCTAAACGATGCAGCGTGCTCAGGCGCTTGACCAGCTTGAGCACGACGTGTTCGGGCAGATGCCCGACCCCGGTTGGGTCGAGGGACGTGACCAGCGGGCTAGCGTGGGGGATGGGCGCCACCACAGCATAGCCTCGCCCGTCGGCGCGCTCGGTGATGGTCGCCTGGTAGACCACCTCCCCGGCGCGCAGCCGGTCGCCGTCGGGCGTGACTTCCCGGCGCAGCTCCACCAGCCGAGGCACGGCACGGGGCGCTGGCTGCGGGGAGGCGGCGAGTGCGCGCTGGGCATTCGCCAGCGCGATGCGGGCGTCGTCGCGTTCCTGGGTGACCTGCGCCAGCTCGGCGATCAGCTGGGCTTTGGTCAGGTTGCTGCTGGACATGATTGAACCTCCTGAACTCCTTAGAAGCTGGGGATAGGCAGCGGCTCCTCCAGCGGGACGCGGAGCAGCAGCTCGCGGATGGACAGGGTGGGATGCTCCTGCAGGAGCTGCTGGGCGTGCTCCCGGGCGTGGGCGCTCAGACGCCAGACCACGCCGCTGCGGTCGGTATAGTACAGACCCTCGACGACCTTCTGTTTCTCTTCCAAACTCATGGGTGTCCCTCCGGACTCCACCTCTAATTCACTAAAAGAAAAGCCCGTCCTCGGTGTGAGGAACGGGCTTCCTGGATGAAACGGTGGGACATGACGGTTGCCTGTTACAGGCGGATTGACCCGGTCTAGACCCTCGAAGAGGCTCGCCACTAGGCGAACGCTCCCGGTCAATCCGGGCGTGTGAGGAGCCGGAGGATGCAAAGATTTGCAACCTCGGAGAGGAGAAAACGACCCGAAGGAGGAAGGTTTCGGGGAGGGGGTCGTGATCGGCTTCGTGGATGGCTCTCGCCCCGCCCTACCGCCGGAGGGTGTCTTCGAACCGGGTTGGCAAGAGGAAAAGGCAAGGCAAGCGCAGCGCGCGCGAGCCAACTCAGACGATGTCCTTATCGCTTACAGCACGGGGAGGACCAGGCGGAATAGGAAAGCCCCACCGGGAGCATGGGTGGGAGCAGGGTTCGACGACCCAAACGGCGTCCGGGTCGGTGAGAAACGACGGCTCACCAGCCTCGACCCGCTCGCGGTCCGCGGCGAGCAGCGCGTTAGGAGAGGAAGCAGCCTCCCGCCTCTAGCTCTCCAAGGTAGCCAAGAGGAAAAGGTAAGGCAAGCGCAGCGCGCGCGAGCCGAGAGAACGACCCGCCCTGCCGGGGCATTACCCAGCGGACCGGTAAGCGATGCGTGTCCCCTCCGCCGCTGACCAGCGCATGATCTCACCCGCCCCCACGTACCAGTGAACGGCCTCGGAGAAAGTGTAAGTCACCACGTCGCCCTGTACGGCGGTCAGGCTGGCTTGCCCATAGCGCACCATATCGCAGATCCCCGCCATACGCATCACTTCGAGGGCTACGTCCACCCTCGGGCCACGATCTGGTTTTGCAAGCACATGAGTGCTTCGGTCATTTTATCGGTTACTCCTGATTCAAGACATGCGGTGTGAAGCGCTGAGGGCTGGGCAGCGCTGTGGAACACAGACCCTCCCGGTTCACTTTACGGAGGGCGCTTGCGAGCTATTGAAGCCCTTTCGAAATCCAACTCGCTCCAAACCAAATGAGGGTATGATCCGCTTCGATGAGATTCGTCCCGCCCCTGCTCGCTTGTCGTATGGAAGCGATGCCCTCGCTGCATCGCTCATGCGTCGACGTTTCTGAAGCACTGCTGCGTCTACCCTCCCTGAACGACGGAAGGCTGTATGGGCGGATGCGCCCCCTCGGTGACATGCTGTTGCGCTTCGCAGATGCCGTGTTCGGGAAGTTCCCGAAGTCGGCGGCTTTCTCCTGGGGCTGTACCCGTGGAGTCTCCATGCAAGGTCGGGTATCCGGTGCAATGATGCGTCTGTGCTTCGGCTTCACTTTGCCCATGGCTCCAGCTACGTGTTTCACCTCGGCGGGAATTTCCCGTCTGTAAGCCGCCCAGCGCCGGTCAGAGCGCCTTTGATGAACAGAGGTTGCAAACAGAAGATAGAGAGACATGGTAAACAGTACCGCTCTAGGGGGGAACCAAGCTGCTTCTCAGGTGAGCTTGGTTCCCCCCTAGTTAGATGACTATATCAAGATAGAGAGGTAGGCATCGGCTGGTAGGGCTGGAGGGGCAGATACGGCTCCTGATCAGCAGGGACCACCTGCAGCGCTGCGCCGCAGTGGCGGCAGGTCGTCTGGACGCGGCGAGATGGCGTCTGGATGCCCATGAAGATCCCCCGGGACCGAATCCGCCGTCCGCCTTGAAGCAGCCGCAGCAGCTCGGGCGTCAGCCCGGCAGGAACCGGACTCAGCTTACAGGTATAGGTGATCGCGTTGTCGACGGCGGTCTGTGATGGGCGGATGGCATCAAGCCAGACAACCTCCGCCTCGCCGTCAGTCCAGCGACCCCAGGAGTCCCGCAGCAGCGCTTGGTCGAGATAGGGTCCATAGTACAGCAGATGGATATGCAGTTTCGCCCCTTCATCGCCCCAATCTGCAGCGGCAAGGTAGCCCACATGGTGCGCGGGCCACGCAGAATTTTCCCGGTTCCGTTCTTGATCAGAGCGTTCGTCGCGGAGCTGCTCTCGCACTACTTTCGTCAGCGCTTTGGGGACGGCATCCCAGACCCTAACATAAGCCTCAGCATGTCCTGGATCATCAAGCTGATAGGGTGTGGTGAACACGAGGTGGCGGAGAGAAAAATCCGCTCGACCATGTTGGGCGTAGCCAAGTGCGGTCTGGCCGCAACGCCGCATCTGCTCATTGGCGCGGTAGATGGTGCAGGCCAGGGCAGATGGGGAGACTACAGTGTTCGAGCACGGGACGGCTGGCGTGCTCGGGGTGTTCACTACACACACGACGGGCCACCACCCGCTCAGGGTCATGGCAGTGACGAATTTTCTCCGCTTCCCGTGAGTACCCAGCCTGCATGAGAAAGTCCGCAGCATCGAGCCACCATCGCCGCTGAGCGCTAAATCGGTCTGATACCGAGGGGAGGCTGCTCGCAAGCGTTTCCGGCGAGAACGAGCTGGGCATCGAACCGCCAAAGGCTTCCCGGGTCAGGGGCGGCTCGATTGGGTACGGGAAAGCCCGAATCGGGACTCCAGCGTATTCGATTGGAAGATCGACCGTCCGGGAGATAAAAAAGCGAGTTCGCTCCAACTCGGCTTGAGCGGAGGGTATGGCTTTCGTTTGGACTAAATGCATTGCAGTGCTCCTCTAGGGGTAAAAGCCACGAACAACACCCCCGCCTCGCAAAAGAGAACTCATATGGCGGGAGGTCTTCTCCTCGAAAAAGTGGCTTTGTACCGCCGCTTCGCCCTGGCGGGCAACGCGTTAGAGCACTTCCGATCAAAGTGTAATTTATACACTATCATTGTACCATAACTCGCCCCAAAAGGTGCGAGATGATGCGAAAATGGTTACAGATTCGCCTTGCCAGCTGGGAAATCAGCCCGTTGAACTCTCCTCGGGCGGTTACCCCGGGGTACAGGGAGACGGTATAGTCGAGATCGTGCCCTTTCAGGCAATCCGGTCTCGAGAAATTTCCGAAGCGACCCACGCCTCCCGCGGACGATACTGCACCTCAACCGGCTGACCGTAGACATCGCTCAAGATGCGGTGAACCGTTCGGTACAGCCGTCCTTGGAGCATGTCACATGCGCGTGCCGTGCGCACCGCAACTACGAAAGTTGCCGTTTCCGGCTCGAAATCCACCAGCACGGCATCGCGCAGCCACGACTCAAACGTGCCTCGATCCAGCTGCAGCTCGAGCTGATGGAAAGCAGCCTCCCAAGCCTCCTGCACCGTCCCGCCATCCGTGAGGCAGCGTTCCCAGCGGATTCGCACCCGCTCGCTGACCAGGAGCGCTTCAGGCTCGGCTTGGGGCTGCATGAACGCGGGCAGTGGCTCGTCGTCCTGCCCGGTAAGGATAATAGCTGTCCAAGGTGATGCACCTTGGGTCGGCACGGCGGATGACGGTTGCTCGTTGGCAAGCGCTTTGAGCACGTAATTCCAGCTTCGTCCACGACTGGCGCAGCGATCCAGCACCCCCCCTACCCGGCTGGCTCCCAGCCTTGCGAGCTGCTGGCGCAGCGGTGCTTGGAGGCTGGCCTTTAGATGACCAAAGCGATCCTCAAAAGCACGGAAAATGTCGAGATCGGAATCCTCGTCCGGGTGGTGGGCGGGAGTCTGATTGAGATCGATCTTCTGATGATTTCTCTTGGGTGTAAGTCTTTGTATCTAGATCAGAAGAAGGCGCGCATTGTTCGGCATTCATTCCCAACTCTGCGCAGGGTTCATCCTCGACAATGTTGAGGATCGATCCTGGACATTGTGCAGGATCGCCCTGCCCCAGCAGGCGCTCCAGCGCCGCTAGAAACTGGGTCTGGTGGAGGCGGTAGTGCAGCGTGGGCGCGCCGGTGCGCCTGACCTTCTTGAGCACGGTCTCGATCCCCAACTGTCGCAGCGTAAGCTGCGGGGAACGGACGCGGGGATCGCCGTTGACGATCCGCCGCACCTGGGCCTCGCTCAGCCCGGTCTCGGCGCGCCAGTCGGCGTAGGACTTGTAGAACCAGCCCTCGGGGTCCTGGGTACGCTCGGACCAGTAGAGGATTTGGCTGAGCAGGATAGCGGCATGGTGGTCGCCGTTGAACAGGCGGACAAAGGCGGTCGGGCACAAGACCAGCGTCTTGTCGCCGTAGCTTTCGCCCAGCAGCGCGAACACGTGCTTGCGGAAACTTGGTTGTGGAAGTGCCATAACAGCATCCTTCGGGTAGAGAAAGATCGACGCTCAGAGACGGTGCTGGCTCCGACCAGCCCGATGCGATTGAGCACCCTTATGCCATACAGGAGGAAGACAAATCAAACTCTAACACGCGAGGGGCTTGCCAAGATGAGGCACTTGGGTTACTATCGTAGGTAGTAAGCAAAAGCCTGAGGGCGGTCTTTCTCGCCCCTGCGGGCATATATCTGAGACCTGTATGGGCGTGGGAGACTTCATCAGCTTGGCGGCGAGGAAGTCTCTTTTCGCGTTTTAAGGGTACTGCTCAGGGTGGGGGTCCGCTTGCGACACCGCTGCACATCCTCAATTACATCGCATTCTCCTGAATAAAAAAGCACCGGACTGCCGTCGGGTGCTTTTCTTTGGGAAAGAAGGGCGAGAACGGCGCTGACGAACCGGTGATCGATGGTTCACCGGCTTCATCAGTGCTTCAACTATACTCGGATCACGGCGATCTAAGCAAGCCGTTTGATCTGCCCTACCCGGCTGCCTCAGCGTCCTGCACCAGCACCCGCAGCAGATAGGCTTCGAGCGACTGCCGATGCTGGCGCGCCAATGCCTTCAGCGCCTGGTATAGCTCCGCATCCAGCGTCAGCGTCAGTTCCACTGGCGGTTCCGGCTCCTGGCGCAGGTCGTCGAGGCGCTTTTTGAGGTTCCCCGACTTTTTCACGTCAGACCTGCTGGAGCTTCAGCACGGCTGCCGCCATCGAGAGCTGCCCGGCGCCGTTGAGGTCAAACAGCGCGATGCTGCGGGTGTGTGGGAACATCGAGGGCGTCAGCAGCAGCCGGTCGGGATACCACTGGCGAATCCAGCTTTCGACATAGAGCCAGCCCCCGCCCGCCTCGACGAGGGCGTCGGTGCCCGCTGCCCACAGCGGGTCGAGCTTGTTGGCGGCGACCCACTCGGCGTAGCGCTCGCAGTTGGACAGGATCGCTGGCTCGATGCTGACGTTCTTGCCCGACACCCGGAGGGTGGCGTTTTCCTCGGAGGGGCTGGCGACGTAGCGGCGCAGATAGCTGTCGATGTGGGCGGTGGTGAGGTGGGTCGCGCCGGGGACGATCTGCATGACTTCGGCGAGGATGGGCTTGAGCAGATTGTGGATCACCCCTGCCCGATCGTCGGTGGCGTGGGCGATGGCGTCGGGATTGAGGTTGCCGTCGAAAATCTGGTAAGTGTCGCCCGTGCCCGCCCCGAGGTCGAGCACGGCGACGCGCCCCGCCAGCAGGTCGGCGCCGGACTGGTCCAGCAGCTCGACCGGATCGCCGCTGCGGTCGAAGCGGTAAGCGGCGAATGCCCCCGCCCCCTCCGGCACCACGATCACGCGAATGATGTGATACTCGCGCGGCTTCTTGTCGCGCCGAAGCTGGAGGTGCCAAACGCCGTCGTTTTTGCCGCTCTCCCCCGCGAGGATCGACTTCTTGATCTGCGGCGCGACCTCGTTGAGCAGTCCGGGCGGCGCGGGCACGATCAGGGTCAAATCGCTGCCGGATTTGACGTTCAGGCAGGCGATGTTGACCAGCATCAGGAACAGGTGCATGTTGCCGCCGTAGCGCCGGGCGGTGTTCTGGTGCAGGTCAATCGGGGCGTCGGTCAGGTTCCAGATGCCGTCGCCGTAGCCGTAGCGCTGCCCCATGAAGTCGGCGTACTCGGCGATATTCTGCCCCCGAGGTCGGTAGCCAATTTCGCGCCGGTGACGCGAGCGCGGGCGTGCGGGATGCCGTGGGACTTGAGCTTGCCGCCGACCAGTCGATAGCAGGCTGCCCAGCCGTTGCCCGCGTCGCTGCTGATGAAGTTCTCGTCCAGTACCGTTTTCATTTCAGGCTGCTCCTCTGGCGCTCGCTCAGTCAAAGAAGCCGCTGGCGAGTCCCTTCATCGAGTTGATAAAATTCGCGGCGATGGTCTCGGCGCTGGCTTTGGAAGCTGATAGTTCGATAGGTGGACTGCTGTTTTGTCGTGAGGTACCTTTGATCGGCTGCTCCCCGGTTGACCGAATCGGCATGTTTCCCTGTGCAAGGAGCAGTGCCTCAAGTCGCGCGATCTGCTCCTGGATGCCCTTCTCGACAGGCACCGTTGGGCTGATCTGAAGCCCGTCTTTAATCCATGGAAATAGGTCAAACAGGACATCCGTCTGCCCTGCTCTCAAGTCGCAAATCAGGCGGATTCCGTCTCGGAGGGTCTTTGCAAACAGGCGCTCTCGTTTCAAGCCTTCGATCTGCTCGATCAAATCGTCCCCCTCTTTTTTGGCAGCATCTATCCAAAACATGAACTTCACCCGGAAGCTTTTTTGCGGCATCATTTACCTCCGACAAAATCCGTTGCACATAGTGCATCATACACTTAGTGATAGTAGCATAAACTAGAGGTTTGTCAAACTATAATATCTAAATATGGACTGGATAGCGCTAAATAGATTCTATTGCGCGTCAATTGAGCGCTCAATGGATGCCAAAGCGTATACAAACATCTAAATGGCGGCTTCTTCTCCTCAAACGCTATCCAGCGCTGGGTGTCCAACGAGAGCTTATTGGACTTGGAGAAATTCCCAAGCAGCACTCACTCGACGTATAATAAGGTGCTAGTCTGATCTGGAGGCGGCGAACTCTACGATGGCATACACAACCAACGATCTTAGGACGATTTTCAATGTCGCCCCGGAGACAATCCGCAATTGGACACGGGAGTTTGCCCGCCATCTGTCCGTCACCGCTAACCCCGAAACAGGCAGGACGCGCTTCTACACCGATGACGACATCAAGGTCCTCGATCTCGTCAACAAGATGCGTGAGGATAGCAGCGCCTACGAGGAAATTCATGCGGCACTAGATGCTGGGCAGCTTGGGGCAGCTCCAAATGTTTCACCAGAAGAACTCAAGTCGATTGTTACCGGGGAAACAGAAAAGAAGCTGTCCCTAGAAATACAGATGCTGCGACGGCAGCTCGCCGTCTCGGAAACTCAGTTGCAGGAATTGAGTGCGGTCAAAGAGAAGAATATCCGTTTGGATACCGAAAAAGAGGCTGAACGTCGGCGCGCCGACGAACTGAGTGCGCAGCTCCGTGAGGCGCAGACGAAACTGGAAGGGCTGTATAGGGAAGTTGGGCGCGCCTACCACGAGGGTTACGTGGATGCACTCAAGGAGCTGAAAGAACATGATGGATAACGATTAGATGGATTTGCAGTCTGCGAGAATTTATAAGCCCGCTTTTCGCTCGAGATCGCCCTTATTTCCTCCTGCAGCGCAATTCAGCCTATGATAACACGTAGAGTAAAAATCTATTTCATGCTGAAGCCGTCGCCGAATGTTTAACACGCCTGAAAGCAAAGCACGTCAAGAAATCGACCGTCTCCTTGAGGCGTCCGGGTGGACTCTCCAGAATCGGGACGAGATGTACCTGTTTGCAGCGCAGGGGGTTGTCGTCCGCGAATATCAACTCGAAACCGGCCCGGCGGATTACCTGCTGTTTGTGGATGGAAAAGTCGTCGGCGTCATCGAAGCCAAGAAGGTCGGAGAGACGCTCAGTGGCTATGAACTTCAAGCCGAGCGCTACAGCGCTGGGCTGCCCAGCGCGCTGAATGCTCCACGCAAGCCGCTGCCGTTTTTGTACCAAAGCACCGGCTATGAAACCCAGTTTACCGACCGCTTCGATCCGGTTCCGCGCAGCCGCGCGATTTTCGCATTCCACACCCCGGCGACACTCGCCGACTGGCTGGCAGCAGGTGATCAGAATTTGCGCTGGCGGTTCGGGCACGACTATCCACCGCTGATAACCGAGCACCTATGGCGCGCCCAAATTGAGGCGATCCAGAACCTCGAACAGTCGATGGGGGAGGGGAAAGATCGTGCGCTGATTCAGATGGCGACCGGAAGCGGCAAGACTTTCACGGCGGTCAATTTTGTCTACCGGATGCTTCAATTTGGCGGTGTGCGCCGCGTTTTGTTCCTCGTAGATCGCAACAACCTCGCCAAACAGACCCTAACCGAGTTTCAAAACTTCGATACTCCGGACGACGGGCGCAAATTCACCGAAATCTACAACGTGCAGCGCCTGACCACCAATACACTCGATGATGTGAGCCGAGTCGTGATCACCTCAATCCAGCGCCTGTACTCGATGCTGCAAGGGGAAGCGGAGTTTGACTCGGAGCAAGAAGAAAAAGGGCTTTTTGATCAGGATCAACCTCCGAATACCGCGCCCAAAGAGGTCAGCTACAACCGGCGCATCCCAATCGAGTATTTCGACGTGATCATCACGGACGAATGCCACCGCTCGATCTACAACCTGTGGCGGCAGGTACTCGAATACTTCGACGCTTTCATCATCGGCATGACGGCGACCCCCTCTAAGCAAACCTTCGGCTTCTTCAAAGAGAACCTGGTTATGGAGTACTCGCGCGAGCAGGCGGTGATCGACGGCGTGAATGTGCCGGGGGAAGTCTACGTCATCCGCACGGCGATCACGCAGCAGGGGAGCCAGATTGAGGCGGGCTACCACATCCCAAGGCGCGACCGCAAAACGCGCGTGCAGCGCATGGAGCAGCTCGATCTGGACTTCGTCTACAGCGGCAGCCAGCTCGATTTGCAGGTTGTCGCGCCCAGCCAGATACGGACGATTATCCGCACCTTCCGCGACCGGCTCTTCACCGACATCTTCCCCGACCGCGACGGGCAGCATGTCCCGAAAACGTTGATCTTCGCCAAGGATGACAGCCACGCCGAAGACATCGTGCGCATCGCCCGGGAGGAGTTCAACCAGGGCAACGACTTCTGTCAGAAGATCACCTACAAGGTGGATGGCAAACCCGAAGACCTGATCAACGCCTTCCGCAACAGCTACAACCCGCGCGTTGCCGTGACTGTGGACATGATCGCCACCGGCACGGACGTGAAGCCGATTGAGATTCTGTTGTTCATGCGCCTGGTGAAGTCCGCCGGGCTGTACGAGCAGATGCAGGGACGCGGCGTGCGTGTGATCCTGCCCTCCGATTTGCAGAGCGTCACACCGGATGCCTCGACCAAGGAACGCTTCGTGATCGTCGATGCGGTTGGAGCCGTCGATCTCGATAAGGCGGACACCGTGACGCTGGAGCGGCAGCCCTCGGTCTCGTTCGCTCATCTGCTCGATAACCTCGCCGCTGGCGACAGCAGCGATGACACCTTCCTGACGCTCGCCGGGCGCTTTGCCCGGCTCAGGCGTAAGCTGACTGACACCGATGCTGCGGCGATCACAGCGGTGAGCGGCGGACTGAGCCTGACCGACATCGCGCACCGGCTGTATCAGGCGACCGAACTCGATCAGCAGATAGCAACTGCACAGACCCTGACCGGCAGCGAAAGCCCGACCGCCGAGCAGGTGAGTGCAGCGGAAGCGCATCTCAAGCGCGAAGTCCTGCGCCTGATGACCCCGGCGCTGCGCAATCTGCTGAAGGACATTCAGGCGCGTGACGAGATCGTCATCGACGACGTGAGCCGGGATGCGGTGCTCTTCGCCGGGTTCAGCGATGCGCCAGCCGCCGAAGCCGCCGTGCAGTCCTTCCGCGCCTTCATCGAGCAGAACCGCGACGAGATCACCGCGCTGCGGATTCTCTACAGCATCCCCTACAAAAACCAGCGCTTGCAGTGGGCGCACATCACCGAACTGGCGGAGCGGCTCAAGCAGCCGCCCTACAACCTGACGCCGGAAAAGCTCTGGGCTGCCTATGCCAAGGTCGAGCCGGAGCACGTCCGCATGGGGCAGACCAAGCGCGTCCTGACCGATCTGGTCGCGCTGGTGCGCCACGCGCTTGAGCAGGAGAGCGACCTCGTACCCTACCCGGAGCAGGTGCAGGCGCGTTATCAGGATTGGCTGACCGGGCAGGCGGAGTCCGGCAGGCAGTTCACGCCTCAGCAGCGCGCTTGGCTCGATGCGATTGCCGAGCACATCGGCGTCAACGTCAGCATCGAGATCGACGACTTCGACGACGGTCGGCTGTTCGAGCGCGGCGGCGTTGGCGCAGCTTTGAATGCCTTCGGCGACGCCCGCACGCTGCGAAGCCTGCTCGATGACCTCAATACCACGCTGGCGGCGTAGTATAATGACGCCAAAGCCGAAGGGAGTTGCCATGTCCCTACAAGAAATGATCCATGAAGCCCGCCGATTATCGCCCGACGAGATCAAGCAGTTGATGAAGGTGCTGATCGACCTGATGCCGGATGACGCTGCGACCGAGCCGAAACAGCACAGCATTCTGGAGCTGCGCGGCTTAGGCGCGGAAATCTGGGAAGGGATTGACACGCAGGAATACGTGAACCAGCTTCGCAGCGAATGGGATCGCAATGCCCGATGAAGTTTTGCAGTCCACCACGTCCGTGAACGGGCACACGATTCGCGTGACCTACAAACAGTGGGCGCACGTGACCGAGAACCACGATTATATGTCTGGCAATCTGGACAAGGTTTTGGAGTCGATTGCCGAGCCGGGGCGGATTGTGCGTGGCGAAACAGGCGAGTCGCTGGCGCTGCGTGACTATGCTTCGACCAACATTACGCGCAAAACCTGCGTCGTGATCTACCGCGATGAGCCGGATGGCTTCCTGATCACGGCATTTCTGACTTCCAAGCCGCAGAAAGTGGAGCAAAAAGGAGAAACGATATGGTCGCGCTCTCCAGAGCGTTAATCGAAGGGCTGCTGACGCTGCCTGCTCGCCATGTCTGGACAGACTATGACGACAGCGCCGACGTGCTCTACATCAGTTTTCGCAAACCTCAAGAGGCAAACGACAGCGTAATGGAAGCGGAGGGCAGGATTTATCATTACCGGGATGAGGAACTGGTCGGCATTACGATCCTGAATGCCTCGAAAGCAGGCGGCGCGGCTACGCCCGCTGTGAGCTAAATACGCTCGACATAATCCAGATCGGGTATCCAGTGTGTGACCGAACTGCGCGCGCTGGTGCTGGATGACCTCGAACTTGACCCGCCGCCAACCGGGACGAGCGCGAGCGTCACCGCCCTCTAACTTCACTCTATCATGGGTTATTTGGCTGTCAACCAAATCGGCACATTTGTTCTCTTTTTGAGCCTATTTGCGGGAAGTACTGGACATTTTGAGCGATCAAGCCCATTCGATCACCGACCCTCAACGCCGCCCGCCGGAGGCTGCAACCGGCGACACTCTGCCACCCAGCTGGGCGTGGACAACCATTGACGCTGTGATCGACGGTAACGGTCTATTTGTTGATGGTGATTGGGTTGAAAGCAAGGATCAAGACCCAGATGGTGAAGTCAGATTAATTCAGTTAGCTGATGTTGGAGATGGCATTTATCGTGATAGATCTGAAAGATTCCTTACCAAGCAAAAAGCCATAGAACTAGGGTGTACCTTTCTCCAAGCAGGTGACTTATTGATCGCAAGAATGCCCGATCCACTTGGCAGAGCCTGTATTTTCCCCGGTGACGATAAATCATCTGTAACAGTTGTGGATGTGTGTATCGTCCGTTCTTCCGCCATAAGTCAAAGATGGTTAATGTACGCCATCAATTCTTTATCAGTGCGTACTGAAATCGCCAGTTATCAAAGTGGTTCTACGCGAAAAAGAATATCCAGAAGTAATCTAGCAAAGGTTCGTATTCCCCTCGCGCCGCTGAGCGAGCAGCGCCGCATTGTCGCGGCGATTGAGGCGCAGTTCACCCGGCTTGACGCGGGCGTCGCCGCCCTTAAGCGGCTGCAAGTCAACCTCAAGCGCTACAAAGCCGCCGTCCTCAAAGCCGCCTGTGAAGGCAGCCTCGTCCCGCAAGACCCCGCCGACGAACCCGCCGCCGACCTGCTTGCCCGCATCCTTGCCGAGCGTCGCGCCCGGTGGGAAGCCGATCAGCGGGCGAAGGGCAAAGACCCGGCGAAGCTCACCTATCCCGAACCCGCCGCGCCCGATACCACCGATCTGCCGGAAGGGTGGGTCTGGGCGAGTTTTGATGCGACTGCTGAGGTGCAAGGCGGTATTCAGAAACAGCCCAAGCGCCGACCAAAACACAACGCTTATCCATACTTGCGAGTAGCGAATGTTCTTCGCGGCAGACTAGATTTGTCGGAAGTATATGAGTTTGAGCTATTCAACAGCGAACTAGAAACGTACAGGCTCGAAACAGGGGATTTGCTTATTGTTGAGGGTAACGGTAGCCAAGATCAGATTGGGCGTTGTGCGATCTGGATGGGTGAAATCGAAGACTGTGTTCACCAGAATCATATAATTCGTGCGCGCTTCCTCGACATTGTGCCGGATTATATCGCCTACTATCTTAATTCCCCGCGTGGCATTGAGGGGATGATGCTGGTTGCCTCATCGACTAGCGGTTTATTCACCTTGAGCGTTGGGAAAGTGAAAGCGATCATATTTCCCCTCCCTCCGGTTGCTGAGCAAACTCGTATCGTACAGGAAGTTAGCAGGCTTCTTTCAATATCCGATGAATTGGAGTCAGTTATTGACGCAGCAATTATTCGTGCCGAGCGCCTGCGTCAATCGATCCTGAAAGAAGCTTTCGCCGGGCGGCTCGTCCCTCAAGACCCCGCCGACGAACCGGCGTCCGACCTGCTGGCACGCATCCGCCGCACCCGCCAGCAGCCAGCCGCAAAAGAGAAGGGCAGATAGCATGATTAATCAACTGGCTTACCGCAGTATCGTTCAATGGCGCGCAAACCGGTTCGCGCCCCTCCCGACGTCGTTATTTACGCCCCCTCTCTACGCAGTGGAGAGGGGGTTGGGGGGTGAGGTTTTAGGAGTGGGGTCAAAACCATGACGATTAACGGCGCGGCGCAGTTGGTCGCCAAGCTCTGGAATTACTGTAACGTCCTCCGCGACGACGGCATGAGCTATGGCGATTACGTCGAGCAGTTGACCTATCTGCTCTTTCTCAAGATGGACGAGGAGCGCCACTTCCTCGCCGATCAGTTGGGGCAGGAGTTCGCCGACCCGATCCCGCCGGAGTATCGCTGGGGCAGCCTCGTCCGCTTGGATGGCGTCGAGTTGGAGTCCCATTACCGCGATCTGCTGCGCGGTCTCGGCGTCGGCAGCGGCTTGATCCCGATCATCTTCCGCAAGGCGCAGAACAAGATTCAAGACCCCGCCAAGCTCCGGCGCTTGGTCGAGATGATCGACGGCGAGACGTGGACGGGGCTGGATGTCGACGTCAAAGGCGAAATCTACGAAGGCTTGCTCGAGAAGAACGCGCAGGATACCAAGTCCGGGGCAGGGCAGTATTTCACGCCCCGCCCGCTGATCCGCGCCATTGTCGAGGTCATGCGCCCCCAGTTCGGCGACACCATCCACGACCCCGCCTGCGGGACGGGGGGATTTCTCCTCGCCGCCTACGACTACATCAACGACCATAACCCGCAGCTCGACCGCGACCAGCACCACCAGTTGCGTCACGAGACTTTCTCCGGCGTCGAGATCGTCGATAACACGGCGCGGCTGTGCGTGATGAATCTCTATCTGCACAACATCGCCGCCGACAGCACCGACAGCCCGATCATCGTCGGCGACAGCCTCAAAGCCGATCCGGGCGAGCGTTACCGCATGGTGCTGACCAATCCGCCCTTTGGCAAGCAGAGCAGTGTCACGATTGTCGGCGAGGACGGCAGCGCGGATCGCAAATCGCAGACCTACGCCCGCTCTGATTTCTGGACGACCACCAGCAACAAGCAGTTGAACTTCGTCCAGCACATCCGCACGATTTTGGAGACGACTGGGCGGGCGGCGGTAGTGGTGCCAGATAACGTGCTGTTCGAGGGTGGGGCAGGGGAGACGATTCGCCGCAACTTGCTTCAGACCTGCGACGTCCATACGCTGCTGCGCCTCCCGACCGGCATTTTCTACGCGCAGGGCGTCAAAGCGAACGTGCTGTTCTTCGACAAGCGCCCCGGCAGCCCGGACGCTCAGACCCGCAATCTGTGGATTTACGACCTCCGCACCAACATGAAATTCACCCTCAAGCAAAATCCGCTGCGTTACGAGGACATGATCGACTTTGTCACCTGTTATGTTACGGGGAACCGATTTCAGCGCCAAGCCACGTGGTCGCCGGAAACGCCGGACGGACGCTGGCGCATGTTCACCTACGAAGAACTTATGGCACGGGACAAACTCAGCCTCGACATCTTCTGGCTAAAGGACGAGAGCCTGGAAGACAATGCCAATCTGCCCTCGCCGGAGGTCATCGCTGCCGAGATCATGGAAGACCTGCGCGCCGCGCTGGAGCAGTTCGCGGAAATCGCGGGCGATTTAGGCATCGAGGAATAAGAGCAGAAGGCGAGCGTTGCACAGCAGGGATTAACCGATGGCACTCGACAAACCGACCTTCGACCAAATCATCACGCTGCTGCTCCCCTACACGCAGCATCCCGATGACCGATACGCTTGGATAGAAGCGGCGCTGTACGGCTGCGCTGTGCTGCCCCAGATTAGCTGGACCGGGCAGCCCGTCCCTTCACCATTGCACTAGTTCGCAAGCTGATCGACTTTGGCGATTGCGAGCCCGCGAAATCGGCGCTCGCGCTGCTGTTGGAAGGGCTGAAGCCGCAGGTCGGAGCAGATGTCCAAGCTCAAATCGACGCCCTACTGGACGATGTGAGCAAAGCGAAGCCGAGCGCAGCGCCGCCTGCGCCTCCCGCGAAGTTTGAGGGCGAGCTGTACGTCTTCATCTCCTATGCTCGCCCGGATCAAGCCACGGCGGAGCAGGTCGAGAAGTATCTCCAAGCAGCAGGCATCCGCGTCTTCCGGGACACGAGCGAAATTCGCAGCGGTGCGAACTGGGACATGACCATTGAGCAGGCGCTTCAAGACACCGACCAGATGGTGCTGCTGCTCTCAAATTCGTCGATGCCGTATCGCAAGGAAGTCCACCGCGAGTGGTTCTACTTCGATCAGGAGAAGAAGCCGATCCATCCGCTCTACATTGAGAAATGCCGCCTGCACAGCCGTATGTATGCCTACAATTACCTCGATGCGCGAGGCGATCTCAACGCCGCATTGGAAAAACTGCTGGCTGATCTGGGAAAGCCGTTTTCACCGCCGGACGAGTTAGTGGGCGCGGATCGGATCATGGTGGTGGATACCGCAGAAGCGGAAACCCGTGGCGTGAGCGAAGCCTTCGCTGCGCTGCGGGATGCTGTCTGTGATCCGAAGGGCAGCGTCGCGCTGAGCACGGAGCAGGTGAAGGCGCTGATCGAGCGTCCGCCTGCCGATCTGGACGAGTACCGGCTGGCGCGCATTGCGGAGTGGTCGCAGCCGCGCTATACCCTCGACAACCGCTTCGTCAGCCTGACGCTGTTGATCGATCAGGGCGAAGAAGCGCAGGGTCCGCGCTGGCTGATGCCGGAGGAGCGCCGCCGCTTTCATGACCTGCGCGACGTGCTGGCGGAGCGCGCCGATTCGCCCGCGTTCGTGCTGCTGGGCGCGCCGGGATCGGGCAAATCGACGCTGCTGCGCCGCTTGCAGTTGGACGATGCGGCGGATCATCTTTGCGGGCGGGTAGGGGATGAGCGCCTTTCTTTCTACGCCTCGTTGAACGCTTATCGCCTCGGAAAACGGCGTCCTGCCGTCGCCGCGGGCGTGGCTGGCTGCCGAGTGGAAACGGCGCTATTCCGGTCTCCCGCCGCTGGAAGACCTGCTCAACAGTGGGCGGGCGCTGCTGCTGCTCGACGCGCTCAACGAGATGCCGCACCGCGACACCGCCGAGTATTACGAGCGAGTCGCGCTCTGGCGCGCCTTCGTTCAGGAGGCAGCTCGGACGGGCAACCGGGCGATCTTCTCCTGCCGCAGCCTGGACTACAGCGCCTCGTTGAGCAGTAAAGACCTGCGGGTGCCGCAGGCGGTGGTTCAGCCGATGGACCCGGCGCAGGTACAGGCCTTCCTGGAAGCCTAACTGCCCGCGCAGGCGGCGCAGGTCTGGGAGCAGCTTGAGCATTCGCCGCAGCTTGACCTGTTCCGAAGCCCTTATTTCCTCAAGCTGCTGACCGAACAGGTGGAGCGAGCGGGCATATCCCACAGGGCAGAGCCGCGCTGTTCACCGGCTTCGTGCGCCAGGCGCTCAAGCGCGAGTGCGAGGGCGAGAACCGGCTGTTCCAGCCGAATGGACTGCTCACGGAGCGGGATCATCGCCGGATGACGCGCGGTGACTGGCGCTCGCCGTTCGACCTGCCGGAGCGCGGGGTCTTGATCCCGAAACTGGCGCAGTTGGCGCACGCGATGCAGACGCGGCGCAAAGCGACCGATGGCGCGCAGATTCGCATCGATTTTGAAGACGCCTGCGACCTCTTGGAGGACGGGCACGACGAGGACATTCTGCGGGCGGGGCTGGCGCTGAACGTGCTGGACGAGGACGCGACCCGTGAGGAAATCCTGTTTTTCCACCAACTGCTGCAGGAGTATTTCGCGGCGCGCAAGCTGGCAGGGCAGCCCGACCCGGAGAAAGTTCGGCTCGAATGGCAGGCGGATCGGGTGACACCTCGCCTCGATGAGACCATCCAAACGCTGGCGGACAACGATCCACTGCCGCCGCTTCCGGCGACCGGCTGGGAAGAAACCACCGTACTGGCAGCGGCGTTGAGCGCCGACTCCGAAGCGTTCGTTCGCGGGCTGATGGACGTAAATCTGCCGCTGGCGGCGCGAGCGGCGACCGCGCCGGAGGTGGTGGTCAGCGAGTCGCTTAA
Source organism: uncultured Chloroflexia bacterium (assembly GCA_963814185.1). Classification (GTDB taxonomy): domain Bacteria; phylum Chloroflexota; class Anaerolineae; order Aggregatilineales; family Phototrophicaceae; genus Flexifilum. The sequence continues at coordinate 19,093 of CAWFCF010000014.1, forward strand.
GCACGAGCATCCAGCAGGCGCTGATCGCTCGAACCGAGGACGCGAGCGCCGACCTGCGGGCGCGGATTGAGGCGGGGCTGGCGCGGGGCGAGATTGGCGACCCGCGCTTTGAGCGCGAAGACCGGGCCGCATGGAGACTACCTGCTGCCGCCGCTGGCGACCATCCACGGCCGGAAATTCCCGATCGGCGATGATAACAGCGGTTATGAGGATGAGAAACCCGCGCACCCGGTCGAACTGTCGGGATTCCAGATCGGCGTCTTCCCGGTGACCAACGCCGAATACGCGCTGTTTATGACGGCGGGCGGCTATGAGGACGAGCGCTGGTGGGAAACCGATGCCGCGAAAGCCTGGCGGCGCGGCGAAGGCTCAAGTGAAGGTGGCAAGCGGCAGTGGCGGGAGAACCGTAAGACGCTGCAGGGTTGGACAGAAGATCAAGTTTCACGATCTGGTGAAACAGAACCGCATTACCTCAGAACAAGCGGAGGACTATATCACCATCCGCAACTGGAACGATGAGCGCTTCGAGCTGCTGCTTGAGGAATGGTATCCCTCCGGCAAGATTTATCGCCAGCCGGAATACTGGGACGACAGCAGTTTCAACCGACCGTCCCAGCCGGTTGTCGGTGTGAGCTGGTTCGAAGCCCGCGCGTACTGCGCTTGGCTGCGTGCCCAAGCGGGGCAAAACTTCCGGTTGCCATGCGAAGTGGAGCGCGAAGCCGCCGCGCGCGGTAAGAGCGGGCGCGATTACGCCTATGAAGGCGAGTTCGACTCGGCGAAGGGCAACAGCTTCGAGAGCCACCTGCGCCGCACGGTTCCGGTGGGGATTTATCCGGCGAATCTGACGCCAGAAGGTGCGCGCGATTTAGCGGGCAACGTGTACGACTGGACGAGCACGATCTACGATCAGGCGCGCTTTCTCTATCCGTACCGGGCAGATGATGGACGGGAAAACGTAGATGATGGAGACGCTTACCGCGTGGTGCGGGGCGGTTCGTGGGGCAACAATCGGTACGACGCTCGCGCCGTCTACCGCGGCAGGGGCACGACCCGGATGATCGCAACGATTACGTCGGGTTTCGGGTGGTGGTGGGTGGCGTCCCTGTTGAGAGTTCTTGACCTCTGGTTCTCTGATCTCTGTTCCTCTGTCTCGGAAATGTCCGCGCAGCGGATCGAATTTTGTGCAGAACTCGGGTTATATTCGGAGCCTCAGTCGGATGCGGATCGAGCAGGCAGCCCGGAGACGTGGTGCGGGGCGGTTCGTGGAACAACAATCAGAACAACGCTCGCGCCGTCTACCGCAACAGGAACAACCCGAATGAACGCAACAATAACATCGGGTTTCGGGTGGTGGTGAGTGGCGTCCATGTTCTTCCGTCCCTTCTTCTGGTCTGTGCCGCTGGCGCAGACGGTGTGGCGTATTCCCATGTGCGAGCGCATTCCAACAGTGGCGAACGGCTACGGCTGATCGCTTGAGGCGAAGGAAGAAGAACAGCGCCGGGTTCGTCTGGTCTGCACGGATGATGAGCCATTACGCACAGGCTCCGAAGGCAGCCAGCGCTGCTTGAAACGCCGTCAGGCACTTAGCAAAGCCGGGCGCACCCTCTGGATCGGACGATCTCAGGTGCGCCCACTCTGCTTGATCCAGCCGCCGAGCAGCCTGCCGATCTCCGCTGTCATGCGGCTGACGTGTTCATACTGACCGCTGCTCAACCAGCGCCACTGGTGCGCCAGCCGCAAGTACAGCCGGAGTTTGTTGAGATGCGCATCGGCGCTTCGCAAGTGCACCAACCGTTGTGAACCGTCGTGGGTGTTCGCATCGTAGAGCGCTTCCTGAAAATCGAGCGCGGCGTCTTGTAGACGCTTGGTGACAACGAAGCGCTGATTTTTGGGGAAGTGCTCGCACTGCGGTAGCAACCAAGTCAATAAGTCCAACGTGCGCGTGAAAATGACCATCTCTTCGGGCATGGGTTCCCTCTTTGGGCAAATCAGCAGTTGGGATAATTTATGGCGGGCGTTTCGCTTGGCGGCAAAAGGGAAACGCGGGCGTGCCCCCGCCGCAACCTTTGAATTTCAGGTCGCTGACCGCCTGCTCGAGCTTGAGCACGAACTCCTCAGCCGCACCTATCGCCCCGGAGCTTACGTCAATTTCAGCTTATATGAGCCGAAGCGCCGCCTGATCAGCGCCGCTCCGTTTCGGGATCGCGTCGTCCATCACGCCCTGTGCAACCTGATCGAGCCGGTCTTCGACGCGCGCTTCATCCCGCACAGCTACGCCAACCGACTCGGCAAAGGCACCCATCGCGCCGTCGATCAGCTTCAGCGGTGGGCGCGCCGCTATCGCTATGTGCTGCGGCTGGACATCGTGCAGCACTTCCCCTCGCTGGATCATGCGGTGCTGCGCGCCGAAATCGCGCGGGTGGTGAAGGACGAACGGACACTCTGGCTGGTTGATCAGATTCTCGCCAGCGGGGCAGGGGTGCTCAAGGATGAATATACGATGGTGTATTTCCCCGGCGACGATGCGTCCGCAGCGGATCGACCGCGCGGGCTGCCGATTGGCAATTTGACCTCGCAGTTCTGGTCGAATGTCTACATGAACGCGCTCGATTGGTTCGTCGTCGGCGAATTGAAGTGCGCGCGCTTATCTGCGCTACGTGGACGACTTCGCTCTGTTCAGCGACAGCAAGCGCGAGCTTTACCGTTGGAAGTGGGCGATTCACCAACGGTTGGCTTGGATGCGTCTGACCCTCCATGAAGCAGAGGCGCAGGTGGTGCCAACGAGAGTCGGTATTCCCTGGCTGGGCTTTGTGGTCTATCCCGACCACCGGAAGTTGAAGCGGCGCAACGTGGTCGACTTCACGCGGCGGCTGGAGCGTAATCTCGACCTATATCAATCCGGAGAAATCTCGTTCGCGGAGCTAGACGCCAGCGTGCAGGGCTGGATCAACCACGTGCGCTACGCCGATAGCTGGGGCTTGCGCGGCTATCTGTTCGAGCGTCACCCCATCCGACCGCCAAAGGGCTGAAATCGCCAAAATCGATTCCGCCTGCGGCGGAGAACGTGGGGGACATTCGTCCCCCACACCCCCTCAGAAGTCAGAGATTCAGATGAACAGAGATCAGAGACCCAGAGATCAAGAACTTTCAACAGGGACGCCACTCACCACCACCCGAAACCCGATGTAAAGGTCGCGTCCATCCGGGTAGTTCCCGCTGCGGAAGACGGCGCGAGCGTCGTACAGATCGTAGTTCCACGAACCGCCCCGCACCACGCGAAGATCTGTTCCACTCAAATCGACATTGTCCGGCTCGTTGTATCGGTTCAGACACCACCCCCAGAGGTTGCCGCTCAGGTCCAGCACGCCGTAGGGCGATGCCCCGTTCGGGAAAATCCCCACCGCGCTGGTCTGGCCAATGTCCGTATCACTTGTGTTCCCCTTCACCGGGTCATAGTCCTTGCCATAAGGGTAAAGCCGCCCATCGGTCCCGCGCGCCGCTTTCTCCCACTCCTGCTCGGTCGGCAGGCGAACCTCATAACCGAGCTTGGCGCTCAGCCAGCGGCAGAAGGCGATTGCATCGTACCAGCTCACGCGCTCGCGCGGGTGAGTCCAATACTTGAACCACTGCTCACCGGGCGCGGCTTTATGCTTGTCGTCGGCTGCCAGACCGTCCCACCAGAGCGGGTTGTAAAAGCCGTCCGGGGCGTCTACAAACGCTTGAAACTGCGCGTAGGTTATTAGACAGCGGGTGATGAAGAATCGCGGCAAATTGAGCCGTTTCTGCGTCTTTCCCTCCCCATAGGTAAATGCGCCCGCCGGGATTTCCACCCAGTCCAGATCGGGCAAGCCGTCGGCGCGCAGGCTGACGCCTTTTCGATGGTCGGCAGGTTTCCCGTCAATCCGGAACATCCCCAGCGCTCGCCCAACCGCTGCCCGCGCTTGCGGCTGCGGGTCGCGCTTCAGGTCGGTTAAGCGCGGCAGCCAACGGTCGCGCAGGCGGGCTTTGGTCGCTTCCGGCGTGTGTGCGCCGCTGCGGGCGATGCACCGCCCGGCTACTTCGGGATTGGCATCCGCCAGCCAGTCCAGCACGGGCGTGCAGTCGTCGCTGTACAGCCCTGCCAGCAGCACCGCCGCTTCCTCCCAGTTGGTTCGCTCCCACCAGCGCTCCGGCAGCCAGATGTCCGCCGCTTTCAGCCGTCCGGCCGCGATCTCGCCGCGCATGTAGCGGGCGGCAAAATATTCCTGCAGCAGTTGATGGGTGAAGCGCACCTCGTCGCCGAGCGTGAGCAAGCTGGCGCTCACAGCGAGATAAAGCATTCGGTCACTCAACCGCGGCTTAACCGCTGTCAGCGGCAGCGCTGTTGCTGCGCTGTAATCGCCCTCTCCTGAGCGCTCGGCGCGCTGCACCTGCATGGCATAGGCAACCTGTTCGAGCGCGATAAGCAGCTTTTTTCCTTCATCGGTGAGGTCCACCGACCCAGACGCCGGATCAAACGCCGCCAGTTTCTCGCGCGCCAGCAGGGTCGAGACGAAGCTGTCGAACAGCTCACCACGATTCTCCGGCAGCACGCCGTTACGCCGGGCGTAGACTTCCGCCAGCATGGTCAGCATGTACGGGTTGCGCGCCAACTGCATCAGGCTGGAAGGGCTACGCACGTTTTCACGCCACAAGGCGTCGTCAGCCCCGCTGGTCACAGCATATACGCTCGGGTCTGTCATGCGGAATATCCGCCGCTTCCCAAAACAGTTTGAAGGCAGCTCCCGCGCGCTCCCACTTTTCCCAAACCTGCCGTATTGCCTCGCCACCCGCCAGCCGCCAGAACAGCTTCGAACCCGCGTCTTCATCCAGCGCCCGGACGCAAAATTCGCGGATGCGCAGCGCGTCCAGCGGGCGGATGATGATTTGGTCGAAGTTGAGTGCGACGGTGTAATCCTGCTCGCGGCAGGTGATCACCGCCATCGCCTCCGGCTGGGCTTTAACGAAGGTTTCCACCTGCGGGTACTTAGCGCTCCGCTGCGCCGAGGGCAGCTCGTTCAAGCCGTCGAACAGGAGAAGCGCCCGTTTTTCGCTTAACAGCGCGTCGAGGTGTGCGCCCAGCTCGCCCAGCTCCGCCGCGACGAAGGTCGCAAACGGCTGGCGCTCGTCAGTCCAGTTGCCCAGCTTGATCAGCAGCGGGATCGGCGCGCCGGGGTCACGCAGCGCTGCCTCCACCAGCGGCTTGGCGACCGCACGCAGAGTGGTGGTCTTGCCTGCGCCCGGCTCGCCCAAAACCGCCACGCGGCGCAGCTCCTCGATTTTTCCGACCGCATCCTCAAACGGTTGGCGCTCCAAGAGCGCCTCTCGTTCACCTTGATGCTCGATCAGCTCAAATTCCTGCCGCGCCGTCAGCGGCTTGAAGGTGAGCGTATCGGCGGGGCGGGTGTGCGTCTGCGCCTCACCGCCCAGCGCCGTGTACTGCGCCCGGCTGAACTGTTCGAGGTTGAATTCCTCGAAGCGCAGCCGATCCAGATAAGCAAGTTCTAGTGCGCGTCGATTGCGCACCACCGGCGCAGGCGCGGCTTCGCTCGCGATCTGCGGTTGGGGAAGGGCGGCGACCAGCTCATCCAGCGCTGCCGCTTCATCCCGGTAAAGCGCAACTGCCTGATAGCGGTGCAAACCGAAAAAGATGTCGTCGCCGGTCAGGTCTTCGAGCAAGACCGGAACGATCAGCTTCTTCTTTTCGCGTGCCCATAGGATTTCGTCCCAGACGTAGCCGCTCTCCAGCGCCGGGTGGCTGCACACGACCACCATCGCATACGAGTTGTTGATGCCCTCGCGGATCGACTCCTTCCAATCCGCGCCGCCGGGAATTTTCGACTGATCAATCCAACAGGCGTGCCCCGCCTGTTGAATGACCCCAATCAGGCGCTCGGCGGCCTCTCGGTCACGGTGCGAGTAGCTGATGAACACCGTCGGCGTGCGCTTCTCGGCAGGCGTGGTGATGGTTTGAGGGGACTCGCTTGGCGGGGCGGTCGGGGGTGGCTCCTCTTGCGCTGGAGGAGGCTGTGCGCAGATCGCATTCACAATGAGAACAATTTCGTCGATGTCCCGATGCTGCTGCACGCCGCAGTAGAAGCGCAGTGCTTCCAGCAGTAGGGCGACGCTGTGCGTATTCTCGAATGGGCAGCCAAAATCGAACAGGGTTTTGAGGCAGAGCGTGGCGAAGGTGTTCGCGTCGTCGCCGCGCCGAATTTGGGCGAACAGCCGTGGCTCGGTCAGATAGAAGGCGTCGGTCAGCAGGGTCTCCTGCTCAGTGGGGCTGGTGACATGAGGCAGCATCAACCGTTTGATGCGCAGAAACAAATCAGGAGGAAGGGGAGATGGTGTCATCAATGCTGCTCGATGGATTAGCCGATTACTGAACTAAAGCATAACATGCCTTCACGATCTGAAAAACGGGCACGCCAACTCTCTAGGCGCGTAAGTTCCGCGATGGCGTGACGCTACGCGCTTGTGGTGTGCCACATTGAACCGGCGACGCGGCGCTGAGCGCAACCCCATGGACACGTCGTAACCTCATGGAAGCGCCGGGATAGACGCGCTGGAGGATTATGTTATGCGCTGGCGTATGTGGGGCATTCTGGGGGCTATCCGAGCAGGGGCAAGCGCTGGAGCAGAATAGCTACGATTTCGGGCCGTAGGACGCTGCCAGGCGCGCGAAGTGGGCGATCTCTTCAGCCGTCAACGGGCGTTGGTGGGCTTGGAATAGCAGCGCGTTGGTCTGCGGTCGATCGTTGTCACCGGAGAGCCTGCCAGTTCAAGAGAATCAGAATGGTCCAAACAATGGCGAAGATCGGCGGGATGGGCAGGGCAAACCCCCACCAGAAAATCCCGCCCACAGGAAGCAGTACGAGCGCGAGAAGGGCACCGGACATGTAACCTTGCCAGAGTAAGAAACCGGCGATGGCCTCGAGAATGCAGACCAGGAGGAAGCCAGCCAAAAGGGGGACCGTAGTGGGGATGCCAACACGCTCGAAGGGGCCTCGTCCATAGGCGGGAAAGCCCATGACGATGGGAATGTCACGACCGATCAGCAGGTTCCGAATGGCGGGGAAGCAGAACACTCCAAAACCGACGGCGATAAACCAATGGAGAATTGCGGCTACTCGCAGTAGAGCTGGAACGGTCATGGTGATACCTCCTCGATCAATCGCTGGAATCGCCTTGAAGCGGCGGTAGTGCATATTGCCGGGGAGGAGATAGGCCGCTCCCACCTCGCGCCCGATCTCCGGCTCGCCATACTCAAACATCCGTTGGTTTCGCCCCAGCGGGAGAATGTTCCTCGGCGTCGCGTCGATCAGTTCCATTAAGCCTCACCCGCATCTGAGCTTCAACTTTCCGCGCGCCGGGCGCGCATCGACTGCGTGGGCATAGTGCACGGTCGTCTCGCCTCGCGCGTGCCCGGCGGCTGCCTGTACCGTTGCTGACAACTCTCTGCCTAAGGACGACGGACAATGTGCAGCGAACATCCATGGGTGCGACGATCTGCGCTCAGGAGGGTAGGGGATGTTCATGTTCTGCTCTCGTCCTCAATGCCGAACTATCGGCGATGCTGATGTGCCGATGCCGGACAGGAAACGATGCGGAGCCGATACTGGGTTGAGATCATCCCGACCCCATTTGGCGTTGCGAATTGGGGTCGGGATTCCGAAGTGGTTCAGGCTAAGGGCAATTGCATTTCTCCACGGCAATTGCGTAGACCTGCTCGCCTTCCCAGATGAAGCCCCAGTTGTAGCGTACATGCCGCCACGCATTCAGCATGAGCGCATAGGCGCAGGTGGTGGTCAGCAGTTCGGCGTGGAGGGGCGCACCAGACACGTCCACATCCACCGGGCTTTGCCCATTTGGATAGACGACTTCACTCAGGAAATGGCGGGTGCCGCTGGCGCTGCCCTGCGCAAACTCTAGCCTCCACTCATCAACACGATGATTCGCTTGATCGGCGTGGACGTGGAAGTTGAGCGTCAGACCACTGCTCCAGGGGATGACGCCACAGTCGTTCACGGCAGGCGTCGTCAGGTGGTAGTTTACTGGCTCATTGTCGAGCGCGACCAGCATGTCGAAGTGATTGCCCACGACCGTAGGCACCGGTGACGGCTCGACGCCGGTGCCGTTCCCCCGGTCATCGCGGTAGTTGACGGCGTTGATCCGGGTTCCCGCGCTGTTATACATTTCCAGCCGCAGCACAAAACGACCCGTGTGATTGGGCAGAAGCGCCGTCGCCAGCGTCGTGTCCCAGACGCCGATAGGCGTCTCCATAACGCCGCTGTACAACCACCAATAGTGTTCGGTGTCGCGCACTTCGTACAAGCCAGCCACCGGGCTGCCGCCTGGTTTCGGACCCAGCTGATACGGCAGGAAATCCGCGCCAATCGTCTTCGGCGCGCGCAGAACCCACAGCGGGGTTGTAATGGGGACAAAGGCGGCATCCGGCGGCGTCACACCCGGCGTCGTCTGCTGCGCGTAGGACAGCTTGTAGTAGTAAGCGGGCGATCCCTGTGTCAAATCATTGCTGAATACCCCATTTATGTTCAAGCCGCTGCTGCCGTAAGCGGCGTTGCTGTAGCCTCCCGCTGTGAAGGTGCCGTCGGCATCGTTGATCTTCCAGACTTCATCAGGCCCGATCTTCGAGAAGCCGACCACGAGCGTGCCGTCTGGCACCGTTGAGCAATCGCCACCGCAGACGATGCTTGGATCATCCAGCGTCAGGTTGATGTGTGCAGTGGTCACGTTCCAGCGTGTGCTGGTGTACGGATCCATGTAGATCACGTGATCGACGCCATTGATGGTCTGCGTGACTTTAATGATGATGTCCGGGCGTGGGTCAAAGCGGAAGCGGCCATGCCGTACATGGAATGGGTACCAGCGGAAGCAGCACTTAAAGGTGCCATCACAGTTCGTCACCGTCTCGCACACTTTTTGCGTGCTGTAGAAGCACAATGGGAAATATGACCAAGGTGGAATGAGCGAGGTCAGCGTCAGGTCGCTGAGTTTGTCCATAATTGCCGCTGCCGCCAGATCACTGACCGACGCAGACAGGCGAGTGGCACCGCTGAACATCCCGAAAGTGATGGGATCACCGGGCGGATCGGGCTGCGGGTTGAAGCTGACCAAGCTGCCGGGGTCAACTCTCGTGAAACCGGGCGGATCAGGCTGCGGGTTGAAGCCTTGTGCTTCTCCCGGTGAGACACGCCGGTAAAGCACGTCTTCACGCGGCGGGAGCGGCTGCGGATTTAAGCTGGCTTCTTCACCCGGCGCACTGCGCCCGAGGATGTGGACTGTTTCGCCAAAGCGCGCGACTGGACCAATCGGATCGGGCGGAAACGGGGGCTTTACCGCCACCTTCCCGTTGATCAGATCAGGGATATGAATCACGGGCCGCAGTGCCAGAATCTCCCACCAGCGATAAATATAGGGCCACCAGCAGCTTTCGCGGTCTACGTCGAAAATCTCGACCTTTACATGCGACACTGGGCAAGTGTCGGTCGTGCCATTCGGCAGGTGAACCAGTTTGCTGATTGAGCCGTCGACGCACACGCGAATCGGACGCCAGAGCCACCAGAGCCAGCGGTCGATCCAGATCACCGGGCGTAAGGCGAAGCGTTTGCCTTCCGCAGCGACCCAATCATTCGCCGAATAGGTCTCTGACCAGACATTGGACTTGTGGATCAAGTCCGCGTCTTGGCTTGCCGGACCAACGACTACTTCCACGCTTTCCGGCGCTTTGAGCGGCGCTGACAAGGTAAAGCCGCCGTCTGCTTGGACCTCCACCGTGTTGAGCAGCTTTCCTCTTGCGTCGAACAGATAAGCCATCAGCGTGAGATCAGCGGGCCGCTGTTCAGCCTGTTCCAACTGAACGCGTCCTTCGATGTTGAAGTTGCTACTTTCTTTTGCAGGAGCCATCTTCGTTTCCCTTTCAGTATCATTCGACCTAGAATCACCGTTGATAGTGTGGTCATCAGTGATGCTCAATGGGCGGGTGACGGCTGGGCACCCGTTCGAACTACTTTATTCAAGCTGAATTATATAGCGAATAACAAATGCCACTCGCGAAAGTCGTTGATCGGGCTCATAGGACCATAGGATTGAAAGGCGAAGAGCCAGGGATAGTCCTCGCCGAAATCTCCACGATACGGCGCGCTGCGGATATGGCGAGCGAATAGACAGAAACTCGCTAGCAGTGTCACTCGCGCTCATGATTGTCAGCAGTTCGTCGATGAATTTGCCAAAGGGCGAATCGTCATCAACGAAAGGCGACGCTGGCATGGCGGTTTATTCGCTCAGCCGTCCCTGCGCTGGCGCTCATACCTACATCTGACGTGTGTTCGGCGCAAAATCATCGCTGCTGACATTGATCACCCATAGCGCAGCTTCAGCTCCCGCCTTGCCCGCCGCGCGTCCACCGCCTGCGCGTACCGGAGTGTGGTCTCACCGCGCGCATGTCCAGCGGCTGCCTGCACCGTCGCCAAGGGCGTGCCGGTCGCCAGTGCTTCCGTGATGAACGTCCGGCGCAGGTCGTGCGGTTTGAACGCGACGCCGCTCCGCTTCTCGGTCGCCTTGACCACGCGGTACACGTCGGTGCCGTCGATGGGGCGGTCCGCCCCGAGCTTATCGCCTTTCTTGACGGCGCAGAACACAAACTCCCGTCCGGTACGAAACCCCGTTTCGCCTTGCTGGCACCTCTGCCAGTGGCGCAGCGCCTCCAGCGCAAATTCTCCAGCGACAGGGACTTCCCGCGCCTTGTCGCCTTTGCCGTGCTGCACCGTGAGCACGCCGTTCTCGAAGTCTACGTCGCGCCAGCGCAGCGCGGCTGCCTCCGAACGCCGCAGCGCGGCGAGCGCCAGCACCGCGATCAGCGCTCGGTTCCGGCAGTGGCTATTGGTATCCGCGTGCCAGACGCGGAGCACCTTGTCAGCCTCAGACGGTGTGAGCGCCTTCTTGGTCCTCTCAACACCGCTTTCACCGCCAGACGGCGCTTTGACCACCTTCAGCGCCTCGACCATCTGCCGGGTCGCATCGGACGGCGAGAGGATGTAGAGCATCTGTGCCAGCTTGCGTAAAGCGCTCAGTTGGCGCTGCCGGGTGGCTTTGGTGGCGTTCTGCGCGCCGAGGAAGCCCAACACCCGCACCGGGCGTAAATCGAGCGGCTGAGTGACGTTCTCGGCGCACCACGCACGCCACAGGGCGTAGGTCTGCCGGTAGATGCGTGCCGACAATTCGGCGACCGTCTGGAGCGCCAGGTCAACCAGTTCGTCGAACGCCTCATGCGCACCCGGCTCGATGGCATTCCGCTCGTGAACGGCGAGTGAGGTCTTAGCCACGATTTGCCTCTTTCTGGTCAATGAGTGCTGCCTGCCCTGCTTCGGTGATGGTGTATTCCCAGACCTCTGTTTCCTGGGAGGAATCGGATACCAGACGCTTGGTCACATACTCCTGGGCTTCAAGGGCATCCCACTCCGCTTGCAGCGTGCGAAAGTAGTTGAGCATCCCGAGCCAGGGTTTGTCCTGGAGGTCTTGCAGCCGGGCGTATTGAGAGCGGGTGAGCATGGCTGATCCTGTCTTTGGGTACGAAAATACCTATTTACATACCTTATTTTAGCCCAATAATGTCCCACTTGACGGGCATCTTCTGGTTGATCTTGACAATCATGAGGAGTTATTTTAGCGAAGGAAAATTCATGCATTCAGTGCCGCCAATCAGGTTCATTTTCCGCGACCGAATTCGTCAGCTTATGGACGTTGGTGCCGTCGGCATTCATCACGTAAATCTCATTAGTGCGGTCACGATCCGAATCGAATGCAATCTGCTTCCCGTCTGGCGACCACGCGGGTGATCCGTCATTTGAGCTGTTGTTGCTGAGGTTTCGAGGACTTCCTCCATCGGCATTCACCACGTAGATTTCAGTCGTACTGCCATCCCGATTGACAAAAGTAATGTGCGTTCCATCCGGTGACCACGCCGGCGATAGGGCTGCACCTCCTCCCTCGTGATTAGTAAGTCTACGGACGTTGGTGCCGTCGGCATTCATCACATAAATGTCGAAGGCGCCGTCACGACCCGATACGAACACGATCTGCTTCCCGTCTGGCGACCACGCGGGTGATCCGTCTTTTGAGCTGTTGTTGCTGAGGTTTCGAGGATTGCCTCCATCGGCATTCATCACGTAGATTTCAGAATTGACATCCACCCTCAATTCGTAAGCAATTTGCCTGCCGTCCGGTGACCATGCTGGATGTGTCAAGATCGCTTTAAGAATGGTTCTGTTGCGAAGTTGGTGAACGGTCAGGGGCTAAAATTGATTGCCATTGCGATGAAAGCGATGGTGAAGCATGAATTTGCGCCAACTTCTGCCGGATCCCAGCTTAAAGCTTGAGCAGGCTGTGATCAACCCGGATCAAACCATTCTCTCCTTGAAATTAGCGTGTTGTAACTCCCAAGGCATCTGTCCCGCCTGTCATCAGCCGTCGATGCGTAGGCACAGCGCGTATGAACGGCACCTCACGGATTTACCCTGTAGCGGATTGCGGGTGGAAATCCACTTGCAGGTGCGGCGATTTTTCTGCACGAATCGGGAATGCCAGCAGCGCATCTTTAGCGAACGACTGCCGGGAGTGGCGAAACCCTATGCCCGACGGAGTGAACGCCTCAATGACGTGATTGGACGTCTGGTGATCGCAGTCGGTGTCCGTGCAGCCGCTCGCTTATTGGAAACCCTGCGAATGCCAGCCAGTATTTGGAGCCTCATGCGCGTCCTGCAACAGCTAGCCGTTCCCTGCCAACCGACGCCCCGTGTTCTTGGCGTGGATGATTGGGCGATGCGTCGAGGGAGACGTTATGGAACCTTACTGGTGGACATGGAAAGTCATGCCGTGGTCGATCTGTTACCCGACCGAGAAGCGGAGACGTTGGCAACCTGGCTGCGTCAGCACCCGGGCATTGAAGTGATTAGTCGTGACCGTGCGGGAGCCTATGCCGAGGGGGCACGGATGGGTGCGCCTGGGGCGATCCAGGTCGCCGACCGCTGGCACTTGCTCAAGAACGCTGGTGACATGCTAGCCCGGGTCTTCGACCGCCATCACCGACAACTGAAGCAGGTCACCGACACGATTGCGCCTCGTGCTGCTGCCAACGGTGCCGCGCCGTCGTCACACTCGAATAGTCCAGCGTGCGCCGTGGCTGAGCAACCCGCTTCTAAACGCTTGCTCCGTTTTCAGCACGCCCACGCGTTGCACAAGCAAGGCAAAACCGTGAGTGCCATTGCTCGTGAGACCGGACTGGATCGCAAAACGGTGCACGCTTATCTGCGTACGACGACCTTAGCCCCTATCCATCGTCCGTCTCGCCAGCAGACGAAACGATTGCTACCCTACCAGAGCTACCTGCTTCAGCATTGGGACGCTGAGCGACCGGTGACCGTTCGGGAGCGTTGGCACGAACTGCATGACCACGGTATTCGGGTGTCTTTGTCGACTGTGGCTGCGTTTTTGGCGCGAATGCGGCGGCAGCAAGGCTTGCCTGCCTACGCAAGAACTGCGCTTCCCTATCCAGGACGCCCGACTTCCCTGTCCTCCAAACAGTCCGCCTGGATCTGCCTGGCGCGCCCCGAACAATTGAATGAACGAGAGCTCCAGCTGAAAGCATTGCTCCCAGACGCTCATCCCGACCTGAAACAGGCCGTGAGCGCCGCTCAACATTTTGCCCGGATTGTACGGGAACGCCTCGTCGATGAATTCGATGGCTGGCTGCAGACAGCGCTGAAGTCCGAAGTCGGAGAAGTGCGCGCCTTTGCACGCGGAATGAGCCGTGATTACGCGGCGATTGTGGCGGCTCTGCAACTTCCCTGGAGCAATGGGCTGGTTGAGGGACACGTCAACCGCCTCAAATTCCTCAAACGCCAAATGTTCGGTCGCGCCACCTTTGCGCTATTGCGTTTTCGTGTTCTGTCCTATCGTCCCTGACATGTTCACCAACTTCGCAACAGAACCTTAAGAATCCCAGAAAGATCGGAATAAAAATGGTTCTGTTGCGATTTTGGTGATCAGGGTTTTCAAGACGATAGACTATGCTCCGTTGACGGCTTAAGAGCAACGGAACGCACGGCGGATTGGGTCAAAAAACTCAGTTCTATGTCGCTCTTGCTGCCATTTTGTGGATTTCTGGATCGGCTTCACCAAAATCGCAACAGAACCAGTTTTAATTCCGATCATGACAGCGCCGCCCACGGATGCACGATTTACGTGCCGCTGCCGCCGCTTTGCATGGCATCCCTCCCTTTCACTTGCACGACTGACGAGAATTGATGTACTCAGTCGAACAGCAAATACTGTACATAATCAGTAAATAACTGTTCAAACACAGTAGACAGTCTATGCCAGAACTTCTAAACTCGCAACAAGTCCACAGTGAAATCATGCGTTTTTGAGGTGAGCTGCCCTTGGATTCAAAGTTGCTCGGAGAACAAATCCGCCAAGCGCGGGAGAAGCGGGCCTATCACAAGAGGAACTCGCAGCACTAATTTCGAGGGATCAGCGGGCGGTTTGGGAATATGAGCGCGGCAAACGACGGATCGCCGTGACCGACTTACCCACGATAGCGCAAGCCCTGGAAGTGCCGCTGCTCTATTTGTTCGAAGGCGAATTGACAGCGACGGATCTCGACCATGTCTTGCTCAAAGAATTCCAACGCTTGCCGTCCCTTGAGGCAAAGCGTTCTGCGATAGAAATTCTTCGGCTGTACACCGACGCAATTATCTTATCCGCAGGCTAGTCCCCCTACAGTCCTCTTCTTTCAATGCCCAGTATCTGTTCCTATTCGCCTCTACAGGCAGAACTGCTCAAAATGCGGGCCTGCTCTTGAAAGTTTCTCCGCTTGACGAGCCTTTAATGGTTGTGCAAGAATGTTCGAGTTGAACCAAGCCTGATGAGGAAAGAACGAGACGACAAACCACAAGCGCACACCCTTGAGGACGTTACAGCCATCGCTAAAGAAGTCCTATTGCGAGACGGCAGACACGCTCCGACGCTCATTGCCGAGGGCAACCGGCACACAGTCTTGGCGCAGGTGAGCGAGCTTGGTCATACACACGAGGAACGAACTGAGCAGATGTTTGCCGTTGGCGTTGCGCTTGCCCAGACCGGCGTAATAGGGGAACTCAAGCAAGCGTTTTTTATCAGCGAAGCCTGGATGAGCAAAGGCCGAGAGGGGAAAACGCCGCATCTCCCGCCCTCACAAGACCCGAATCGGAAAGAAGTTCTGATTGTTTCTCGGTTCCAACTCGACGATGAAGCTGTGGAGGTGGCGATCTTGGAAATGGTGCGGGACGAAGCCGGACGGATAACCGAAGCACGTGCGATTCAACCGAAGACGGACGCGCAGCAGGTGACGCAGAGTCCGTTGCTGACTGCTTTCGCTCGTGGTTACGACGAAGGGGGTGTACAAAGCGATACTGATTGGATCCAATGACAGCGGAGCAAAACAACCCGCGCGTGCCCCGAACAATCGAGCAAGTCACAGCCATTGTCAGGGAAACTGGACTGCGCGAGGGCAGAGTTGAGCCGATTTTGATCGCTGAGGGAACTCAACGCTCTATCGTGCTGCATCTGGGCGACCTTGCCGAGGACTATGAGGACATCATCAATCAGATGTTTTTGATGGGTTCTAAACTCGCGCAGAGGAATGACGTGGGGGAACTCCGCCAGGCATATTTCATCAGCGAAGCACGAATGGACTTGGTCCCGGGAGACGTAGGACGCAATCTACCACTCTCAGAAGACCCCAACGCTCAAGCAGTCGTCGTGATTGCCAATCTCACGATCCCGGATGAAAAGCTGAAGACGGCAATTCTGGAAATGATCCGCAACGGCGAGGGTCAACTAGTACCTCGCCACAGCGGTGAATAGAAGTAAAATCATGGTATCAACGAGTGGAGGATACCATGGGACGCCAGCAGAAATATCCGGTGCGGTTGACGGAAGCAGAACGCGAGCAACTGCGAAGCATCACACGGGCAGGGAAACACTCGGCACAAGTCCTGCGACGGGCACAAATCCTGCTGTGGAGCGATGAAGGCAGACAGGACAAGGAGATCATCACCCTGCTGGGCTGTGCGCCCATGACGGTTTCCAGCACGCGCGAACGCTGGGTGAAGGAAAAGCGGTTGGAAGACCAGCCCCGGTTGGGCAGCAAGCCGATGCTGGATGCCAAGCAGGAAAGTTTGCTGATTGCCCTGGTGTGCAGTGATGCACCCGACGGGCGGGATGAATGGACGATGCAACTGCTGGCGGACAAGTTAGTGGAATTGAAAGTCGTCGAAGGCATCAGTGATGAGACGGTGCGGCGGACGTTGAAAAAAACAAGCTCAAGCCGTGGCAAGAGGAAGAGTGGTGTATCCCGCAAGTAGACGCGCCCTTCGTGTGGCGGATGGAAGACGTGCTGGATGTGTATGCCGAACCGTATAAGCCGTGGCAACCCGTCGTCTGTTTCGACGAACGTCCCTGCCAACTGGTGGCCGACACGCTCGAACCGCTGCCGCGCCAGCCGGGACGCGCCAAGCGGGTGGATTACGAGTATGAACGACACGGGATGTGCAATGCGTTTATGCTGTTTCAACCGTTGGCAGGCTGGCGCGAGGTGAAAGTGACCGAGCGTCGTACCCAACACGATTTCGCTCAGGTGATGCGTGAACTGGTCGACGTGCATTTCCCTCACGCGGAGAAAATCCGGGTCGTGTTGGATAACCTGAACACGCATAGCCCAGCTTCCTTATATGCAGCCTTTCCGCCTGAGGAAGCGCGTCGCTTGGTGCGCAAACTCGAATTCCATCACACCCCCAAGCACGCCTCCTGGCTGAACATGGCGGAGATTGAGTTTTCGGTTATGGTCGGACAGTGCCTGAAGCGACGTATTCCTAACCAAGCGACCTTAACGACCGAACTGGCCGCTTACACCCAGCGACGCAACGCGGCAAAAGCGACGGTTCGCTGGCAATTCGATGTTCAACAGGCACGCACCAAGCTCGGTCGCCTTTATCCCCAGTTATCGTAGTGGCGAGGTACTAGTCGAGTTGAGGGAGTTTGGCGCCCATGCCCACGACCACACAGTCGCAAGTCTGCTGTTAGTCGCTTTGGCGGATGGATATGCGGCGTCCGTCACAGATCAGCAGGATTAGGGGTATCGACGGGTTGATCCGCCGTGCTATCATGAGCTATATCAGCCGAACAGTCCCTTAAAAACCTCCCCTATATTTTTGTCCGTCGAAAGCGACGGATTGAGCAGTTGCAAGGCAAACCCGGGGATATTGGCCGAGTATTACCGGAAAACCTCATTTACCGGCAACCTTCATTTTCCAGGTACAGTCCTCAGTCGAAAACGCCCGCTTTATCATAGGACGCCCCTCGACTTGACAGCCTTCTTTGCGGCATGTTAGGCTGAATTTTCGCCCTATGATGGAAACCTACTCGCGCCAGAGCCGCTTGCTTAGACAGGGGGCCTTTGGAGCGGTATAAACCCAACCGCCCCCACGAGCTTCCGCTTCACCTTGACCCGGTCGATGCGCCTGCTGAAACCAAAATTTGGAACCGCTTGCCCACCCCCGAAAGCAGCGTGGTGGTTGAGAGCAAACCCGCCCGCACGAACGGGTACAGCGCTTTCCATCCACTTACCCCACCTGAAACACTCGAAAGCCCTCATTCTGAAGCCAACCCGCTGCTCACTGTGCGCAGTGCCTTCGATACGCATCTGCGCCGTCTGACCGGCTTCAAGCTGGACTGAGACGAGCGCCCGCTCAGCCGGAGGCGCTGGAGACGGGGGACTGCACCCCGATCAAACTGTCTCCTCAGAGGAAACACAAGTCGCACGCGCAGCCGCCTCTCCTGCGTGAAACCCTCGTCTACCTGGATCGGCTTGAGCATCCGCCGCTCCTTCCCGCACCGCGCACGGTGAGCTTTATGGATGCTTTCAAGCGGCATGAGCCGATGTTTCACACCGTGTTCTACCGCAAATATCCGCCCTGGGTGCTCGACGACGCCAGCAGGAAGCGCTGCTCGCGCTCTACCGCAAGTGGCTCAAAAACCAATCGATTTTGGAGCAGTCCTCCGCCTACGTGGTTCAGGCAGGCATCTACGGGGTCTCCAACTGGCGGCAAAAGGGGATGCGGGTGCGTGGAAATGAGGGCGCACTGCTGGTCGATGGGCAGGGGAAAGTGATCGGCGAACCGCGCTCGCACGGCCACGA
>CAWFCF010000015.1:0-33418 GCA_963814185.1 uncultured Chloroflexia bacterium
ACTGACGCCGAAATAACCCCCGGCGTCAGTGTCTATTCAAGCTTGTAGACCGTTTTTTTCGTGCCAATCTTACTGCCTTCGCTAAGAACAAACGTGCCACAAATGATCCGACGCTGTCAGAGGGGATCTTCGGCTGCGCGCATCCCAAGAGGACTTCGCAAAATTGATCGTCAGTGCGGGTGCGTTTATCGGCTGCCTGCTATCGCCATGTTCACAAAACTGCTTTCGGGGCAAAATACGCTGAAGACCTGCGCTGGTGCGTTTTCCTCGAGGGCATCGCGACGATCCTGATACAATAGCGCATCCTCAGGTCGTACTCCGGTGGTATTTAACGTGTCAGGCGCATCAGTCGTCGCTCGGGTGCGCAGCCTCACAGACCGCCCAGCCGATCTCCGGGCGCAGCGCTTTGGTCATCGGATCTTGGGTGATCCCGACGAACCCGGCTGCAAACTCCATCTTGTAAGTCGCTTCCAGGCACTCCCAGGTGAACGGCGCAAACGATAACCCGCTGCCTGCTTCCTCTAACGTCAAGGAACCGCTTTGCTTGTCCGTCAAATGCGGACTGCGCAGGACGGTGGAGACCCACTCCAACTCGGCGCTCCACCGAACCGCATAGACATAAGGGAAGAAGTTGACCCACCACCCGCTCTTCCCATCCTCCGCTTTGTAGAGCTGTTGCCAGAACGACGGGCGGATCTGTCCTTCTGAGGTCCGCACCAGTTCTTCCAGGATCGGGACCAAGCCTTCCAGCCACCAGTCCAGACCAAAGGCATTCAAACGTTGGCTTCGCTCTAGAATCGAGCGCCAATCGGCGGGTGCGCCCTCCAGCGTGATCGTGGGGATGCCTTCCGTTCTGCTTCGGGACGCGACGCCCCACGTCGGTACAATGTACTTAAAATAGGCCTGAAACGCGTCCATCATGCTGACGCCAAAAGCCAGCTCGTCCACCGGGCCGCTCGTCGAGTACGTCCGCGTCAGCAGGTCGGCAATGTCTCCTTGGAGCCGCGCTTTCATCTGGCGGCTAAAATCGGCGACCACCCCTGCCCAGTCGTTCTCCGGCGCGCCTTTCCGGAAATTGGACCGGACCACCTCAAGCCGCTGCTTGCCCTCATGCTGCACAAACTGATGCCGCAAGGTCTCGCGGTTTTGATTCACATGCTGGGCGAAGCCCTGACAAATCAGCAACCAGACGTGATCGGCCCGATCACCAGCGGATAGCAGCATTTGAATGCCCTCTTTACCACATCTACGAAGGCGTGTCCCTTGGAGACAGCAAGCCCCTTGCCCGGATCCGAGCACGCCTCAAGCGCGCTGCCGACAAGGTGCTCGATGCTCGTTCGATACGGGATCGGGTTGAGCAGTTCGTCCGCGACGGACACGTCACTCACGTTGAATGTGACGTGCTGAACGGGTCTTGCCGGGGAGATGTGTGGATCGGCCACGAGCTTTTGTCCTCTCTCTTTCGGTCCATTATAGGCCGCTGTCGGCAGGTGGGCTGCCCCGGTCAGAAGCCTTGTGCCATACCGACACAGCCGAACACGACCGGAGTGTCGACTTCGGCTGATCGCTGTTTCTGGGGTTCAGTTTGGCGTGCAGACCGACAGCGCTACGCGCACGGTGCTATCGGGATGCCCTGCTCTCGCCACTCGTCCAGGACGAGATAGCGCATGTTGATCGGCTGCCCGTAGACATCACCGACGATCCGTTTGACGGTTCGATCCAGACGGCCGCTAGCATCTTCGCGGCGTAAGGATTGCGCACGACCACCACAATTGTGGTCGTCTCCGGCTCGAAATCGACCAGAGTCGCACCACGCAGCCAGGCCTCGAACGAGACGCGGTCAAACTGACATTCTAGTTGGTGAAACGCAGCGTCCCAAGCGTCCAGAACCGTCGCTGCTGCCCCGCCAAAGCCGTTCCAGGGCGTTTGCACGCGCTCACAGGCTTGTAGGGCAGGAGTGGCCTGCTGAGGCTCGCAGAACGGCTGCCGCTCGCCGTCTCGACCGGTCAGGACGAAATCGGGCCAGGTCACCCTGGTCTGGGTTTCCGCGTCTGCCTCTGCTTCGTTGGCAAGCGCTTTGAGGACGTAATTCCAGCTCCGTCCGCGACTCGCGCAGCGATCCAGCACCTCCCCTACCCGGCTGGCTCCCAGCCTTGCGAGCTGCTGGCGCAGCGGTGCTTGGAGGCTGGTCTTTAGATGACCAAAGCGATCCTCAAAAGCACGGAAAATGTCGAGATCGGAATCCTCGTCCGGGTGGTGGGCGGGAGTCGATCGAGATCGATCTTCTGATGATTTCTCTTGGGTGTAAGTCTTTGTATCTAGATCAGAAGAAGGCGCGCATTGTTCGGCATTCATTCCCGACTCTGCGCAGGGTTCATCCTCGACAATGTTGAGGATCGATCCTTGACATTGTGCAGGATCGCCCTGCCCCAGCAGGCGCTCCAGCGCCGCTAGAAACTGGGTCTGGTGGAGGCGGTAGTGCAGCGTGGGCGCGCCGGTGCGTCTGACCTTCTTGAGCACGGTCTCGATCCCCAACTGTCGCAGCGTAAGCTGCGGGGAACGGACGCGGGGATCGCCGCTGACAATCCGCCGGACCTGGGCCTCGCTCAGCCCGGTCTCGGCGCGCCAGTCGGCGTAGGACTTGTAGAACCAGCCCTCGGGGTCCTGGGTACGCTCGGACCAGTAGAGGATTTGGCTGAGCAGGATAGCGGCTTGGTGGTCGCCGTTGAACAGGCGGACAAAGGCGGTCGGGCACAAGACCAGCGTCTTGTCGCCGTAGCTTTCGCCCAGCAGCGCGAACACGTGCTTGCGGAAACTCGGTTGTGGAAGTGCCATAACAGCATCCTTCGGGTAGAGGAAGATCGACGCTCAGAGACGGTGCTGGCTCCGACCAGCCCGATGCGATTGAGCACCCTTATGCCATACAGGAGGAAGACAAATCAAACTCTAACACGCGAGGGGCTTGCCAAGATGAGGCACTTGGGTTACTATCGTAGGTAGTAAGCAAAAGCCTGAGGGCGGTCTTTCTCGCCCCTGCGGGCATATATCTGAGACCTGTATGGGCGTGGGAGACTTCAGAAGCTTGGCGGCGTCGAAGTCTCTTTTCGCGTTTTAAGGGCACTGCACGGTGGGGGTGTCCGCTTGCGACACCGCTGCACATCTCTACTTACATCGCATTCTCCTGAATAAAAAAGCACCGGACTGCCGTCGGGTGCTTTTCTTTGGGAA
Source organism: uncultured Chloroflexia bacterium (assembly GCA_963814185.1). Lineage (GTDB taxonomy): Bacteria > Chloroflexota > Anaerolineae > Aggregatilineales > Phototrophicaceae > Flexifilum. The sequence goes on from CAWFCF010000015.1 coordinate 3,229, forward strand.
AGAAGGGCGAGAACGGCACTGACGAACCGGTGATCGATGGTGCACCGACTTTATCAGTGACTAAACTATACCCGGATCACGGCGATCTAAGCAAGCCGTTTGATCCCCTTACCCGGCTGCCTCAACGTGCTGCACCAACACCCGCAGCAGATAGGCGTCGAGCGGCTGGCGGTGCTGGCGGGCTAACGCCTTCAGCGCCTGGTATAGCTCCGCATCCAGCGTCAGCGTCAGTTCCACTGGCGGTTCCGGTTCCTGGCGCAGGTCGTCGAGGCGCTGTTTGAGATTCCCGACTTCTTCACGTCAGACCTGCTGGAGCTTCAGCACGGCTGCCGCCATCGAGAGCTGCCCGGCGCCGTTGAGGTCAAACAGCGCGATGCTGCGGGTGTGTGGGAACATCGAGGGCGTCAGCAGCAGCCGGTCGGGATACCACTGGCGAATCCAGCTTTCGACATAGAGCCAGCCGCCGCCCGCCTCGACGAGGGCGTCGGTGCCCGCTGCCCACAGCGGATCGAGCTTGTTGGCGGCGACCCACTCGGCGTAGCGCTCGCAGTTGGACAGGATCGCTGGCTCGATGCTGACGTTCTTGCCCGACACCCGGATGGTTGCGTTTTCCTCGGAGGGACTGGCGACGTAGCGGCGCAGGTAGCTGTCGATATGCGCGGTGGTGAGGTGGGTCGCGCCGGGGACGGTCTGCATGACTTCGGCGAGGATGGGCTTGAGCAGGTTGTGGATCACCCCTGCCCGATCGTCGGTGGCGTGGGCGATGGCGTCGGGGTTGAGGTTGCCGTCGAAGATTTGATAAGTGTCGCCGGTGCCTGCGCCCAAATCCAGCACCGCCACCCGCCCCGCCAGCAAGTCCGCGCCGGACTGGTCCAGCAGCTCGACCGGATCGCCGCTGCGGTCGAAGCGGTAAGCGGCGAAGGCCCCGCCCCTTCTGGCACCACGATCACCCGCAGGATGCGATACTCGCGCGGCTTCTTGTCGCGCCGAAGCTGGAGGTGCCAGATGCCGTCGTGCTTGCCGCTCTCGCCCGCGAGGATCGACTTCTTGATCTGCGGCGCGACCTCGTTGAGCAGACCGGGCGGCGCGGGCACGATCAAGGTCAGGTCACTGCCGCTCTTGACGTTCAGGCAGGCGATGTTGACCAGCATCAGGAACAGGTGCATGTTGCCGCCGTAGCGCCGAGCCGTGTTCTGGTGCAGGTCAATCGGGGCGTCGGTCAGGTTCCAGATGCCGTCGCCGTAGCCATAGCGCTGCCCCATGAAGTCGGCGTACTCGGCGATATTCTGGCCCCCGAGGTCGGTAGCCAATTTCGCGCCGGTGACGCGGGCGCGGGCGTGCGGGATGCCGTGCGACTTGAGCTTGCCGCCGACCAGTCGATAGCAGGCGGCCCAGCCGTTGCCCGCGTCGCTGCTGATGAAGTTCTCGTCCAAAACCGTGTTCATAACCCTGCTCCTCTTGTGCCCGCTCAGTCAAAGAAGCCGCTGGCGAGTCCCTTCATCGAGTTGATAAAGTTTGATGCGATAGTGGCGGTGCTGGCTTTGCCCGGAGAACTGGCAGCCTGTACGGTGGAGAGATGCTGTCCGCTCGAAAGCGCTGGAAGTGCCCTACCCTGCTGCGCTTTCAGCTCGTTGAGTTCACGCAGGATTGCGTTGAACTGCTCGCTCGGCTGTGTCGTTGACGGCGTTCGGGTTGCCTCGCGCACGAAGGGAAACAAGTCGTCAAGCACGCTGAAGTCACCCTGCCGTAGCGTGACCACCAGCGAGATACCCTCACGGATCGTGCGTGTCAGTTGACGCCGTTTGCGCAGCTCTTCAACCACCTCGGCAATCCACTGCTGCTCTACGTTCGCTAGGTCAAGCCAAAACTTTACCATCTTGCGCTGCCGAGCCATAATCATCGCTCCCTATTCTGGCATTAATGCCAATGGCATTTTGCGTTTCCAAGCCAGTTGTTTGACCATTTGCTGTATAATAGCGTAATGATTGTAAAATGCAAAACGGGAGACGGGGATGAAGATAGGGGATGTAGCGGCAGGGTTTGCTGTTACCCGTCAGACAATTCGCAACTGGATCAAGCATGAGGAACTGTCGGAGTTCTTTACCCCACAAGCACGGCGGGATACTGGAAAAGCACAGTCAGAACTCCTAGGGCCTGATTTGGAGGTCTGCAATTCGATACACGTCATGCTGCGCCAAAAAGCGTCGTGGAATGAAATCGCCGCGAAGTTGCGCACTGGCTGGCGCGATACAAATCTACCAGATCGCTTGACGCTGCTCGCGCCGCCCGCCGACATTGAGAGCAGCCTCTATCTGATGACCTCCCGCGCGGTCGCCGAACAGAAATCCGCAGACCTCATGGAAGTTGTGCGCCAGCGAGACGACAAAATCGCCGAGCTCGAAGTAAGGCTGGAGCGGAGCATCGAGGAACGCGAGGCACTGCTCCGTGAGATCGGTCAGTTGCGTGAGGAAAAGGCTACGGCGAACACAAAGCTGCAGGTCGAACTTGACTTGTGGCGCGAGGGACGGTTGAAGCCAGTGAAAGGGAAGTGACCCGAACCATATCCGTACCACGGTTGGGCTGAACGGGCAGGGTAGGGAAGGGCGGCGTTGTTCGAGTATGGGCGCGAAGTCGATTTGTCCACCCGGCAATTTATGCTTCCACCAAACGTGCATGAGCGATTTCCCGGCTGCCCACCCGCCGTATCTGAGACGCCAACACTGGGACAACCGCGAAGGTTTCCCCATCCAACGTGAAAAACTCAATCGTGAATTCCTGACCATCACTGGTGATGTCCACGACGGTTCCCATATCGCCCGCTTTCAGATGGTAGTCGGGCACATCAACAGTAAGTGCTACGCGCTCAAGTTCCTCGATCATGCCGCTCACCTTTCTTGCTCTTCAGTGGATACGCCGTGATCAAGCGGGGCATCTCACTGTCTGTTTCCAGCGCCCATACGGTGCGAACCAGGGGGCTGCTGCCGGATGGCGTCTGAAGTTCTCCCTCGACAGTGTAGTGCTTGCCCCGCGTCGTCTCCAGCACACTGGCGACCTCATGCTCTGCCGCGTGTGCCAGCAGCGCATCGCGCATCACCTCCCACTGTGTCACCGAAAAGCCGAAACGCAGGAAGAAGTTGGCTTTACTCTTGCCATCTTCGTGCACTTCGCTCAGAAGATACAGCGTGATCTTTGCCGGTGCGACAGTGGCGTGCTCTCGATAGGGTAATTTCATCGATCACCATTATACGCGCTGTTCAGATGACCTCGCTCAGTCCGGAACTATACTGTGGACGACAGCATCCCTCGGCACGATGGATAGGTCGAGCATCCCCAGAAGCGCTTTCCCGCGTTGACCCCACTTTTGGCGGTGCGCAGAATCATCTCGCTGCCGCACTTGGGACAGCGTGGAGCGCCGTTCGACGGAGTAGGGGAGGGCGGCTGAAGCGAGGCTGGCGCGGCGCTTTTCTCCGGTGCGCGAGCTTCAGCGGCGATGTAAGGCTCAATCTGCGCGGCAATTTCCTCGACCACATACGCTCGCTTGGCAGTCACATGCAATAACGGCAGCGTGGCGGCTGCGAAGACCTGATCGACGAAAGCATCTCGTTCACGCCGATCTTCGCGCTGATGGCTTTTGTCGTCCAGCTCGATCCCGACCAGCGGCTGCATCGTCGCCAGATCGCAAAGGAGGAAAATCGACGTGTTTGCGGTTGATCTTGTTGTCGTAGCCGACAGCTTGGGACTTGTCTTCCAGCTTGACCCAAAACAGATCGCCTAAACGTACTTTGGGGCAGATAGCTGCTCGGTTGCCAACCACGCGGCGCAGGCTCTGCAAGAAGTCGAGTTCAGCGTGGGTGAGAAAGTCACGCTGAAGGTGGTAGGGGAAGTCATTGAGTTGATCTTCGTAGCGCTGAAACTTTTTCGGTTGCTTCCTTCTGTAACTGTAATTGCGGCGGGAGTGTCGCTTGCCTGAACGGAAAATCATACCGGCTAGGATGATAAGGACGAAAAGAACGATAATCCCCGGTTCTTTCATGAGTTCATTCATGCGGTTTCCTGTTCACTTGAGCAGCCCTCGCTCGACATCCCGGTAGGCTTCCAGCGCGGCGAGCTTAACCTCCTCGCTGACGAGGGGAAAGGTGGAGAGGATATGAGTGAATTCGGCTTCGGTGAGGGCATAGAGATGGGCAACGATGCCATCGATTTCGGCGCGAAGACGGGCGCGAAGGGCAGCCTCCTCAGAGGGGTGGGATATGCCGGAAGTTGGCGGATTGAGGGAGCGGAAGGTGGCGATATTGGCGGGCTTGAGGGTGCGGAAAGTGCCAATAACTGCCGGATTGACAGCTAAGCCAACCGACTGCGCCAGATCGTCGAATTCGGGGGTGGTGCAGATGAGGCGGGCGGCGCGTTCGACCAGCGCATCGAAGAACGGATCACCTGCGCTGAGTCGAGGTACAGGTAGTTGGTAAAAATAGAACATATTGACGTGGGTTGTGACTTTTTGACGAAGAAGTAATTCAAGCTTTTGCTGCAAACAAGTGGCGCAGATTGATGAGCGCAAAAGCGAGATAATGAGCAGCGAGAAAGTTGGCATCCTTGCGCTCAAAACGGATGAGCAGCGCCCGAAACTTGTCAATCCAAGCAAAGCTGCGTTCACTGGTGAAGCGCTGCTTGTAGATGGCGGCGTTGAACAGGCGTTTCCGTCCAGGTTTGACGGATTTTCGGTTACGTTTGTTCTCGCAGATGTTGGGGATGACCCGGTGATTGAAACAAACCCTGCGTGCTTCCAGCGTATCAAAAGCGCTATCGGCGTTGAAATAAGCACCGGCAATCGTCAGTCCCAAGTGCTTCATCGCGCGAAAAGCGTCTTGGAGGTGCGGTTTGAGGTCGAAAGCATCATGATGGTTGCCCGCGACGATCCCGGTCGAAGCCACCACATAGCCCTGAGCATCGGTGATGGGCAGAATGTTCGAGGTTTTGGCTCGTTTTCGAGGCTGATAAGCGACACTCTCACCGCCCTTCTTCGCCAGTGCGTGACTGCCATCGAGATTCAACTGCGTCAAATCGAGGTCAGTTTGGATCGTTTGGATACTTTGTTGCCAGACCCGTTGAAGACTGCCATCGGCGCTCCATTTCTGGAAGTGATAGTAGACCGCTTGCCAGCTAATCTCTTTTTTTCGGGGTCGGCGCGCGCAGGCGCAATCGGCAACTGCGCCCACTGACAGCCGGTATGCAAGCGGTAGAGCAGGTAGTTGAAGACTTTGACCAACGCGATTTTGCACGGATAGCCTCGTTTGGCAGTAGTCAGAAAAGGTCGGACATGCAGCTCAAACTGTTCTTCGGTTACACTGGTAGGGATAGTGCTCATGAGAAATCACCTTTGGTCGGGTTTTTCTCTCATGATGCACTATCAATCCCTCTCAATCAAATAGTTTAAATCAGTTCGAACCATCCAATCGACTGTAAAGCTATCGAGAAGCGCGACGAGGATCAATAAATCGACATACTCTGTCGGTTCCGAGGATACAATGAGCGTATTGCCCGCAAAATTCATCGGTGGAACGATTGAGGCAATTAAAGTCCGTTCATTTGTACTTGCGGCAACATCTCGGAAGCCCAACCGATAGGTCTGATAATCCAGCTTCTGTCCCTTGTCCGTGCCGTGTGAGCCGAGAACGGATTTGCGTCCTTCTTGCTCACTGATCCAATAGCGCGCATCTGCGCCTTCCCATTGATGCGTAAACTGATGAACCATCTTGCCTTCGTAGAGGGCAACCGTCCCGGTGCTGCTGAGGTGCGAAAGAGATGACTATCATTGGTCATGTCAAATTCACGGGTCAATTTGATTGACCACTTACCAGTAATTTCTTCACCTAGCAGCGGGAAGCGCAGCATCTTCTCACTGATATGAACATCGATCTCACTTTTGTACTCTGTCACAGAAAGCGAGTCCGGGGAAGTCCGGCGGATAAACGGAACATACACTCGAAGGTGGTCGTTATCCGTATGAAGGAAGGATTCAAGCTGCTGGGGCGTTATCGCTTCGCGGGGATTGATGCGAAAGGCAGCTTCAAAACTCTCGGTCTGTTTCCCTTTGGCGAACACTAACAGAGCAAGTTTAAAGGCGTGATGAACCCCCTCAAAAATGTATTTCTCGTTACTCAGCCCGAACAAGACCTGTATTTGAGAAGCCGAAAAAAGCGTCTCGCGTAACTGTTTTGTCCCCAGATCAGTGTAAATACCCGATGGGATGACGATGCCACAAAGTCCGCCAACGCGCAGTAAATTGTAACTTTGCTCAACAAATAATTTGTATAAGTTAATATCTGTACCAGCTTTCTTGCCGTTGACAACGCTAATCTGATTGACGAACTGTGGCGCGCTCCGATAGTAGGCGCTGACGAACGGGTAGCGGCTCTGGAATTCGAGCCACGCCTGATTGACTTCCGGGTTTGCCAGCAGGCGTTCCTGCTCCTGCTCGAACTGTTTGATGTCCATCTTGTTCTTGGTGACAAGATCGCTGTAGGCGGCGAAGAACTCTTTCGCCTGTGGCTTGAAAATCTCCCAGGGCGGATTGGTGATGATCACGTCGAAGCCGCCGCGCGTCCCAATGATCTCGTCAAACTCGTAGCCCCAGTGGAAGGGTGCGAGCGCCTGAATATCGCCGAGCGCGACCGGGCGCTTGACCGTTTTGCCGTTGGGCTGCGCCTGCTCATACTTGATCTTCAGGAATTGGAAATCTTGGAGCAGGATGTCGTCGAGAGCGGCGTAGGCTTCGGCTTTGTGGGCGTCGATATTGGCGCGCAGGGCGGTGAGATTCGCCATATAGGTCGAGGCGTCACGGTAGGTGCTGATCAGGCGGTTTTTCTCGGTCAGCAGATCGCGGTACTGGCTGGCTTTCTGCCCCTCGAATAAGCCGCGTGTTTTGCCGGGATCGTCAAAACGCGCCGGATCGACATTGAGCAGACCGATCAAGCGAATTGCCCGCCATGATGTTGAAGTCGATGTTGGGCAGCGGCTCCAACTCATCGACGCTGTGGGCGGACGAGACCAGAAAGAGAAAGAGGCGCAGGCGGGCGATTTCGGTGGCTTCCTCCATGATGTCCACGCCGTAGAGGTTGTCGGTGATGATGCGCTTGCGGATGTGATAGTTGATCGAGCGATGGCTGGCGTCGATTTTGGCGAGTTCGGCGGTGAGATTGGTGTCGCTGAGGAAGCGAATCTTGCCGTAGACAGCGGCGTAGAGGTTGAGCATGGTCTTCATGGCGGCGACGAGGAACGCGCCCGATCCGCAGGCAGGGTCGAGGATCGAGAGGCGCGGCAGGATACTGAGCAGCTTGCGGCAGAGGTCGGCGTCCAGCTTGAGCAGGATGTCGGCGATGTCGGCGTACTGGCGCTCGGATTCAGCGTTGACCTTATCGACAATCACGGCGTTGATGGTGCGCTCGCACAGGTACTGGGTGATCTCGGTGCGGGTGTAGTAAGCGCCGAAGGCTTTCTGGTTGATGTACTTCTCGAAGATATAGCCAAGCACGTCGGGGTTGATCTCGTTGAGCGCCGTGCCGGGGGTGTCATCCAGATACCAGGAATAATGTCCGAAGAGTTCGAGGACATTGGTGAAAGCGAGATCGGGGATACAAATCGCCGGGTTTTCCTCCTCAAGCTTGTGTTTCAGGAATAAGCCGCCGTTCAGGTACTTGATCGGACCGAAGAGCGCCTTCGCCTCAGCAGAACGCTGATCTTCGGGTTTGGCGAAGCCCTCGAAGAAGAGGGCGGTCAGGAACTCGCCGTAGAAGCGATCTGCGCCGCGCGCCTGGCTCGCCTCGAGCTGCTGGTCGAGATAATGGGTATTGGCTTGAATAAAGCCCTTTTTCTGCAAGAAGTAGACGAACATCAGCCGGTTGAGCAGCACCGAGGCATACCAGAAGCGATCCGCTTCGCGCTCGATTCCCTCGATCAGGTCGATGAACTCGACACGCAGATTGCTAAACTCGGTATAGAAGCGCTTGGTGACGCGCTCAACGTCAAGCGACGCTGAAAGTTTGGCGGTGACATCGGTGATCGGGACGGTGCCATCTTCACGCAGTTCGTCGAGTTCGATGACCATGCTGTCGAGCTTGCTGAGGAAGAGGTCGCCGGGCTGTCCCTTGAGGTAAAGATGTTCGCGGGGCGTCTGTTTGCCGCCCTCACGTTTGACCCAATACCAGAGGCTCTGAGTACGCTTGTCCATCTGTGGCGCATCGACGAAGATGAGCAGGTTTTCGTGGGCGATGCCTTCGATCTGCTTGTGGACTTCGCGGCGCGTCCTGGCGTCAGGGATGGCAGTTTTTCCGCTCGCTGGCGCGATCTCGAAGACGGTCACGCCGGACATCTGCGCGATGGGCGTGCGCGTCAACGCCAAGCCCTTCACCTGTAGTGGGGTAGGGCGAGGGTTAGGGATCAGCGACCAGCCCATTTCCTCGATGAAGAGGGTTCGGAAGTCAAAGGTTTGCAGCAGTCGGCGGACGTGTTCTCGGTTAATCGGCATACCACTTACTCCGTTGAGGCAAACAGTCCGAGCGAGCATAAAATTCGCGGCTCATTATGTTCGCCCTCTTCCTGAATCAGACTGAGCCGATCTTCCGAACGGAGCGCAACGACTAACTGTGCAAGGTCTTCGTCCGACACGCCTGACCGAAGCTGGCGGTTGAGGCTATCCCGAGCCGTTGAGCGCAGCGGATAACGATAGAGGTCATCCACTGCGTGTTCGAGGTCCTGGGTCAGGAAGAGGGGGGCTGTCTTCTTGAGGTTGTCCACATGGTCTTTCAGGCGTTCGTAAGCCCGTCGGCGGGCGCTCGTCCGCCCGCCCAACTGCCCGCCGGGGTTGTAATCATCTCGGCGCATCAGTTCGACCGCTTGCAACACAAGTTCGTGGTGATTGAGGTGACGCTGGATGGCTGGCGTTTCCGGCGAACATTCTGCTGCGCGCAAGATCGCGTACTGCGACTGGGTGACACTGTTGCCTTGCTCGTCCAGCCACGCCAGCGAGTCAGAGCCGTCGCTCGTTTTCATGTAGGTCAAGACACCCTGCGGGCGCTGCACCGAACCGGCATACTGGCGTGTCGAATAGACGACATCCGGCAGATCGGCGACTTTCTTCGCTAAACCCGGATTGTCGCGGGTGGCATTTGCCCAAATCTGATAAGCGTAGGACGCGAGATCGACTTCGGTATCAGCCTCGAAATCGAGGATGCCGGACTTCTCGGTGTAGAGGTCGCGGAGCTGTTCGGCGAGTTGTTCATCGTCGAAGAAGCGTTCATCGCTGCCAACGACCTCGCTGTTCTGGGCAAGGCGCTGGCGTACCCGGGCACGCAGACGGATGATCCGCTCAACGCCATCGGCGGGCAAGAAGGAATAGCAGAGGATGCGTTCCGCCTGCTGCCCAATTCGGTCTACACGTCCAGCGCGCTGCGAGAGACGGATGATCGCCCAGGGGAGGTCATAGTTGATGACAATTGCAGCGTCTTGCAGGTTTTGACCTTCACTGAGCACATCGGTCGCAATCAAGACACGCAACTCGTCTTCCGGTGCAATGGACTCCTGGTTGCTGACCGGGCTGAATCGCCAGGCGAGTTCGGTCGGAGAGCTGGACTGTCCAGTCGCCGCGGCCATCCGGTCAACGCCCCAAGTTTGCAGTACGTCATTGAGGTAACGCACCGTATCGGCAAACTGGGAGAAGATCAGCACTTTCTCAGCTTGGTGCTGCCTGGCGATCAGATCATACAGCGCGACCAGTTTCGTGTCGTCCGCGCTGTCCCACGAGCCCCAGAAACGGAGCACTTCTATCAGCAGGTTAATATCTTCCCGCAATTTCTTTTGGAGTGCTCCTGTGAAAAGAGTCGGGCGCAGCCATTTGAAGCGGCGTTGATAACGCCTGGAGAATAGATCGTAAGCCTGCTGCGCACGCTGCTGATAGGCTTGATGCGTCCCCTCAATGGCTTCGACTTGCAATTCATTCGCCCCAATTTCATCCTCGTCGTTCGGTTCAAGCGCTGCCAGCAGCGAGTCAGCGTCTTCGTCTTCAGCATTCGGGTCGATGGTATCGGCGTCCAGCGTGCCAATTGGGAGGAGGAAGTCATTTTGGATGGCGTAAAGGTAGATATAGTTCCGCAAAATGTGTCGGTCAATCGATTGGAGAAACGACGCGCCGCTGCTCTCCAACCGCTTGAATAAATTGGTGCGGCAGAACCCCATCAGACGCAGCCCTGCCCGCGACAGGTTGTCCAGTAGTTTCTTTTCATCCGGGCTCGCCGTCTTCGCCATTTTCTCCGCAACATACTGCCCCAAGCCGTAGCGCGGCAGGCTTAACTCGGCGATACGCGAGACGACCTCATCCGAATAGAGACGGTTGTAAAGCTCGTTGGCTTGGAACGGAACTGTTTTCGGGACTCGTATCGGGAAATAGGAGGCCTGACCATCGCGCAAGCGCAAGAAGGATCGCCCGGTCTCTGGATCGGTCTCGGCATAATTCTGGATGATGAAGCTGCGAGTACGACGCACCATATACAGGCGCATGAGATCGCGCCAGTCGTCGGGGTATTCGCTTTTCTCGAAAGCCGCGAGCGAGCGCGAATTCGTCTGCTGAACCCCGAGTCCTTGTTCACCAATTTCCCGAATATAGTGCTCGGGTCGAAGTCCGATGTCGCGGTCTTCAGGGATGAACAGGCGGAGTTGGGCGGACAGATCGAGGTAGCTCTTGTTATACGGTGTGGCCGAGAGCAGGATCACCTTACTCTCGTTGGTCGTGATGTACTCCTAAATCGCCCGGTAGCGCTGCCCTTCACAATTCCGAAGATTGTGACTCTCGTCAATGATGATCAACCGATAGCGGCGGAGCTGAGACAGGTCGCGGATGACTCGGCTCGTAGGCAGTACGTGCGCGATCAGCCGATAGTCCACAACGTATTTACGCCACATCTTCTCGAGGTTCTTCGGACAGAGGATCAAGGTCTCGTAGCCATAATCGTCTTGAAAAATGCGTGCCACAGCGGTTGCCATCAGGGTCTTGCCCAGCCCAACCACGTCGCCGAGCAGGACGCCTCCACGCTTGTTGAGGTGGTGTGCGGCGATCTGTACGGCTGCCGATTGGTATTCAAACAGGATCGACGCCACTTCGTTGGGCAGCTTGAACTCGCCGCTCAATCCAGCAATCGCTTCCTGTGCGAGATGGTACGCCATCTTGAGGTACACCTCGTAGGGCGTGAGCACGTCTTCGCGTGCCCAGCTCTCATCGATGACCTTGATCAAATCTTCAGTAATGTCCAAGCAGCCCCGGTCATTCCAGCGATCCTCAAACCATTTAGCGAGTTTGGCGGTTGCATCGGTATCGGTCACTTCGGTATTCAGTTCCCCCTGCCCGGATAAGCCGGAGAAGGTCAGGTTGCTGCTGCCAAGATAGGCATGGATTGGGGCACTGTAGTTGAGAGGCTGGTGCAGCAGATACAGTTTCGCGTGCAGGGGATAGCGCAAGAACAGCTTGACCACCAGTTTGCCTTCGCGGAGTTGGCGTGCCAGCGCGCGCAGTCCCTGTTCATCCTCATTGGTGGGAGCGCCGATCATCAGTTGCTGGCGAAAATCCTCAACGATTTGCCGCCGCAGCCGAACGATGCGCTGATTGTCGATCAGGTTATCTTCTTTTGAGGTCAGGCTGAACAGGGTGCGAATTTCTTCCTGAGGAGTCCGGTGCATCCCGATCAGCAGGCGACAGCGATGGGCTTCGTCGCCTCGCCAGGAGTCAATGGAGGGTTGCAGCAGACGCCAACCGCGTAAGTTGAAATAGCCTACACAAAAGTCGGCGCGCTGGGCGGTGTGGAGCGTTTAAATCAGCGCGGTTTGAAGCTGCTCGGAGATGTTGTCAAAGATACGCGGCACAGAGCTGACCTCGTTTGTGGACTTTAGGGTAAGGTTAGCTCAACGCCGAGCAATTCACCCTGAACGTACTGCTCGAACTGATCAAAATCGGTGAAACAGCGATAACCATTGAGCTGAGCGACCTGTAACGTATCATCGCCTTCGTCGAGCAAAAGCGTGATCGGTTGACTGCGTCCAATTTGTACACCATCCGGCCAGGCGAGGTCCAAGATAGCGAGTGGGTGGTTTGTCGCCTCGTCGACCAGTTCATATTCGAGTTCGCCTGTCGGCAGTCCTTGTTGTTCCATCCACAGCATACATTTCAGCAGCAGATCTTCTTCCTCACCGCTGTCAATGTGGCCGGGAAGGATTTCGACCGCGCGATCCAGGATCGAGCCGGTGGTCTTCGATTCCGGAACATCCCCTACTAGCAGACTGTCCAGGAAATCATTGGCAGCTTGAGCCAGCAGCTCGCGACGGGCGCGCAGGAACTCCGGATAGTTTTCCAGCCGCCACAACTCGCGTTCAAGCGGTATCCAGTGCGACTCCAGCACGCCTAGATGCTTCGCCTCGACCTGCGCCAGGTACTCCTGCGGGTCTCGGTCCGAAACAAGCAAGTTGGTCTCCTGCGTTAGGAAGGTGAAATTGGCAATGGCATTAACTTCATTCTTGCCGTAGTCCGCCGCGTATAACAGGCGTTTGGGGAAGATGTGGTGGACCTGCAAACTGCTGAGTTTGCCGAGCAGGTGCGCGGTCAGGTCAATGCCCGTGTCAAAATCTCGCGCGTGCCACACGCGGGTCATCAGGTACAGCAAGGGATAGAAGCGATTGCTGCGGCTTGCCCCTTCAAAATCACGCGCGTTCAGGCGTAAATCGCCCCGGTTCTGGTGCAAGAGGTTGATCAGACGATCCAACGCGTCCGCGTCCTCCTTGATAGCGTTGAGATCGGTCTGGAGAATGCTCTCGGTGGAGCCGGAGTAGCGCCCCCAGAGCATGGTGTGGATATAGAAATACAACAGCCGGTCCCGTTCCCGATAATCGGCGAGATGACCGCCCCAATTCTCCAGATAACGAACCAGTAGTGGGAAAGCATAGCGGCTTCCTAGCACCCGGTCATGGTCCAGCCCCAACCGCGACGCGATCAGGTTGAGCAGGTAGTCAATATGATGTTCCGCTCGAACCATGCCGTCATGAAACTCTTGGTTGGACACGTCCTTGAGGTTGGTGAACAGAGACTCGCCGGTGATGGTGCTGTTAATGCAGCGCAGGAACCAATCGAGCTTGAGGCTGAAACCCGCGCCCTCCCATTTATTCAAGCGCGCCTTCATCTCATCACGTGCCTGGGGCAGGAGGCGCAGATTTTCGCCAGTGCGAGATCGCCCTTAGAGAGTTTGGTCCCGCCGCTATTGACCTCATTGAAGATTTCCACCACCACGTCGACTGACTTCTCTTCGCCCGTGATGACATCGACGTAGAAATCCCGATCCTTGACCGCATCAATCGCGTTGATGCGCTGGAGGTAGACATCGGCTTGAGGCTCCAGTTCCGGCGTTTTGTATAGGCGTCCTGCAAAGCGCCCCGCGCCGATCTTCATCACCTCGGTCACGCTGATCCAATGCGGATCGTCGCGCATCTTGACCGGGCCGTAGAACTCGAACTCCTCGGTCTCCAGGTTGAAGTACAGACCGAGAAAGCGGCGCTGGTCGCCATCGAAGAAAGCTGGAGGTTTGTCACGGACCAGCCCATAGAGTGACGTAATCCGCTGCTGTCCGTCCAGGAGCAGCTTGACCGTTCCGGTGGCTAAAGCATAGTCGCCGCGCGCCTCGGCCAATTCGGTGCGCGTTTCCCACATCAGCAAGCTGCCGACGGGATAGCCGCGATAGAGCGAGCGCATTAGCTTGCGCACTTGCTCGCGGCTCCAGACGTAGCCGCGCTGAAACTCGGGAAGCGCAATGCTGCCTAGGTCAATTTGATCGAGAATGGTGCTGAGTTTCATGGAGAGCGACCCCAACTACTAACTCGACGCGAGGAACTACCTGCGGATAATATAACGCTGAAATTGCAAACATTTATGTAAAGAACTGCGCAAGAGCTGTAAGCTGGGAATGCGTTCCCTAATATGGTATTACTCCATCTGCGAAATCTCATGGAGGCAATCTTCGACTCCCTACAACCAAGAACTAAAAGACGAGGATGCCTGACGTTCACCGATGAACCGGCGCTTCATTTGGGCGATCTCGGCGTCCGTCACCGCTTCGAGTATGGCGACGAGCTGATCGTTTTGGACCGCGATGATACCCGCAAGTTCAAAGTCCTGATCGGCGACCTGCGCGATCCCGCATGGCAGACGTGGATGTTGCTCAGCATCGCCGAGAATGGGCGCGATTTCTGGCTGAAGTCACAGGAGTTGTCATCGGAAGGGGAGGGCGTCAGTGCCCCGCTGCCGCCCGCACGCTGGAGCAAGAACTATCAATCGTTCACGCCAGAGGAGAAGCAGCAGTTTTGGCGTGATGAAGACCTGGATGCCGAGGTACTCTGGAAGATGCTGACGGCCCACCGGGACGACGGGCAAGCCAAAGTGGATTTTTGGGGCAGGATCGCTGCGATTTTGGATCGCGCAGTCGCGCGCGATGGCAGGGCCTCAGCGTCGACAACGCCCTCCTAGAAATTGCGCGAACATTTTATGCACATATAATGCATATATGAATCCTTATCAACCGAGATCGCATTTGTTTGTCAGCTACAGCCGCAGCGACCAAATCGCCGTCGACAAATTAGCTGCCGATCTGCGCCAGCGCGGATATACCCTCTGGATGGACGTAGACGAGCGCGGCATCGAGCCCGGCGAGGACTGGCGGCGCGAATTAACGGTGCAGATGTCCCGCGCGGAGGGCGTGCTCGCCTGCGTTTCACCGGATTTTCTCGATTCTCCCTTCTGTAAGGCGGAGATCGAGCAAGCGCTGGCAGAGAACAAGCCCGTTTATCCGGCGCTTGTCCGCCGCCTCGACCCATCCCATTCACTTGCCGACTTTAAACTCGACCACTTGCAATACACCGATCTTACAGCGGACTACGTGGAAGGCTTGCGCCAACTCGTGCTGGCACTGCCGCGTCCGCAAGCGCCTTTGCGCAGGTTCGCGAGGCTGAGCCGGATCGCGGCGGCGGTCCTTGTCTTGCTGGCGCTGGCGTTCGTCGGCGTCGTTTTCGCCGTCCGGCAGGGGGTGTTTAGCCTTCAGCCGACCGCCACGCCGATCCCCCCAACGCCAACGGTCGCGTTGGCGGATTACGATGTGGGCGTGATCGTGAGCTACTTCATGGTCGATCCGGCGGGTGCGATTCCGCAGGACGAGGCGGATTCAATTGTCGCCAACTTCGCCAAATCGCTGGACAGTCAAGTAGCAGCCGAACTCGGCAATAGCGGTCTCTCGTACAGGCTGGATGGTCCTCAGGGCGTCACGCGGATCGAGGGCGACAGCCCAGACGTTAGAGGACAGTTCGCCGCTGTTCAGGCAACCACCCGAAATGCCAAAATCGCCATCTACGGCGTGCTTCGCTACGACTCGGCGCTTCAGGAAACGCTGATTGAGCCAGAGTTCACGATTGTGAGCAGCAGTCATTTCAATGACGCCGAAGACATCACCGGCAGCTACGCATTTGGCAGCAGCATCCAAGTGAACTCGCCGGAACGCAACGAGGAGTTGGACGCGCGGATCACGGCGCTGTCCTACGTTATGGTCGGCTTGTCCAACTACATGACGCTGCACTATCAGCAGGCGCTTGATGCCTATCAGCGTGCGCTGGCGGTGCCCGGTTGGGGCGATGCCGGGCGGGAGGTCGTCTACGCGCTTCAGGGCAACGCCTATATGAAGCTGGGGCAGCAGTCGGCGCGACAATGTGATCGTGCAGACGACGCTCACCCACACCGACGAAGCCGAAGCCGCCTACCAGCAAAGCCAAACCCTCGCGGAAACCATCAACCCGGATTTTGAGGGGCGCGTTTATGCTGGGCTGGCGAACGTCTATGCGGTGCGCGCCGCTACACTGCCCCAAGCCAACGCAGGCTGCACTACGGGAGGCATTGATCGCGCGACGCTGGAACAGGCAGGTCAGTACGTAGACAGCTTTCAGCCATACCTCCAGACGGACTTGGACGACGGCGTGCGGCGGAATATGCTGCTGACGGCGGTTCAAGTGCGCTACTTGCAGTGGATAGTCCAGCCCACAGCCGACCGAAATGCCCCGGATAACCCGGCATATGCAGCGCTCAACGACGTGGTCAACGCGATACTTCGGGGCTACAACCCGAACAAGCCGGAAAGTACGTGGGCGTTTTCGGTTATGGAGGCGCATTATTTTCGGGCGTTAGCTGAGAACGCGCGCGGGCAGTTCAGGGACGCGCTCGACGATTGTGACGCGGCGCTGGAGGTCTACGACAATCCGCAAAACCGCGATCTACTGGAGCCGGATCGCGCCATGACGGTTTACGGACTAAAAGGCTTTGCCTACGACCGGATGGGATCGTATACGGAGGCGGTGCAAGCCTACGGCGAGGCGCTCGATCAGGCAAAGGCGCTGAACCTCTCGTCCTCGGTTGCGACCTACCAGCAGTTGTGGCAGAACGCGAGCTATCGACTGCTGGGCACTCAGACCATTACGCCGCCGACGGCAACGTCTTATCCCGAAGCCATGGAAACCGCCGAAAGCACCGCGATGCCCCAAGTCACCGAAACCCCACTGCCGGAGTCATAGTTCTGGAGCAACAGGGACGCGCGCCGAAGGGAGTACACCGTTGGTGGTCGGAAGTTAGATGAGATTGCGAGGCAGAGTCCGATGAAATCACGCTCACGGTTAGCTACCACGCTTTTGGCGCTCACTACGGTGACGCTGCTGCTGGAGGCTCTGCTGACAGCATCGGCGCAAACGCTTTCCCCGACCCCGACACGGACGGGAACGCCTGAAAATCCTGACGACACGCTCATTATCGAGCAACCGGACGACTTTCCGCCCGATCTGCTCGCCGACATTGCTATCGGCACCGGCGGTGTAAAACC
This sequence comes from uncultured Chloroflexia bacterium, assembly GCA_963814185.1. Lineage (GTDB taxonomy): Bacteria > Chloroflexota > Anaerolineae > Aggregatilineales > Phototrophicaceae > Flexifilum. Next base: position 20,166 of record CAWFCF010000015.1, read on the forward strand.
CAACCTGTGGTGTGCGATCTTCATCGAGGGCAGCACGGTCAACTACAACGACAGCCCGGTGCAGGTCGAAGAGATCCCCGATTCCCGCGTTGATTTGCCCTCGATCTGTGCGGACACCCCCATCCACTCGTCCGATGTCTACGTCTATGCGCCAAACGGGACACGCAGCAGCGCGGCGCTCTTTACGACCACGACGTTCACCGGAGACACAGTGACGTATGTCGCGGCGCTGCCGCTGATGTCGATATTGACGGGCGGTCAATGGCGGATGACCATCATGAGTCCCGCGCACGCGGACTTGCTGATTACCATGCTCGGCATCACCGAAACCATCTTCCTGCGCGGCACCCTGACCACCGGACTGCTGGCAGGGTTTCAGCCGAATGAGGCGGTGCGAGCCTTCGCCTACGTTATGCCCTCCGATGGGCAGGATCGCTGGCAGTTTACCGAGAGCTTCCAGTTCAGCGTCAATCCGTCCGGCTATCGCTACATCGAGTTAGCGGCGCTCCAGTCCAGCAGTATCGTCTTTGTGGGACAGCAGGGAAGTTTCTATATCTCCAACGCGAAGTACACGCAAAACGGCAATAACTCCGATGACCCGCGCCAGCCCTATCCCGGCTTGATTCAGCAGGTGTGGTCTTATCAACCACCCGTAAATCCGAACCTGAACCCAACACCGAATCCGACCGTGCTGGAACGCACCGATTCGCGCGGTGTCTTGCAGGTCTTCGTGCCGCAGGGCTGTTTCACTATGGGCAGCAATGCCTTAGGCGACCTCACCGGGCAGATCAAGGGGCACAGCGCACGGCTGGTCTGTATCTCGCAATCGTACTGGATCGACAAGTATGAGGTCACCAATGCTCAATGGGAGCAGTTCCGGCTCGAAAGCGGGCTGCCACAAGCGAACCTCGGCAGCTTTTCGAGTTCGACGATGCTGGATACGCCACGCGTCGGGATGACGCTTTATCAAGCGGAAGTCTACGCTCAATGGCGGGGTGGGAGTATTCCCACCGAGGCGCAATGGGAATACGCGGCGCGCGGACCGAGTTCGCCGCTCTACCCATGGGGGGATACGTTCAACAATCAGGCGAACGTGTATGGCATGATGGGCAGCACGGTTTCCGTCTTCAGTTATCCGGGGGGAGCAAGCTGGATTGGCGCGCTCAACATGGCGGGCAACGCGGGCGAATGGGTCTCGGACTGCTACAGCGCTGCCTATGATGCGCAGAACGTCCAGTACGATCCGGTTGGACACTGTGATGGCAGTAACGAGATGGTCAAGGGGAGCTCATTTGCCTTCAACCGAGTTCCTGCGCAGTCCGCGTATCGATTTGTGAATCCGCCGGGACGCTATTGGTTCGATGTTGGTCTGAGGGTGATCAGCCTCGTGAATGAGGCGTCGGTGGGTTAAATTGGTAAGGAGAAGCAGCCGTGATGATGCTTTGGGCACCTGCCGACACGCTCGACGGTCAAAATTAACAGGAGGTGCGCCGCGTCGTCGCGATTTGTAGGGGTTGTACACTCCGGTCACAATCGGCTTGTCAGTTACCTGTCTGTGGGCACGACGTGCCGCACTGGTAGGCGCAGGGGTGAGCGGCGTTGCTCATTCGAGAGCATCATCCCCGCTCCCTCTTCGCGACGTGAAGAGGGAGCGGGGATCAGAAGCGGTTAATTCACGGACAATTGCATTTCTCCACGGCAATTGCGTAGACCTGCTCGCCTTCCCAGATGAAGCCCCAGTTGTAGCGTACATGCCGCCACGCATTCAGCATGAGCGCATAGGCGCAGGTGGTGGTCAGCAGTTCGGCGTGGAGGGGCGCACCAGACACGTCCACATCCACCGGGCTTTGCCCATTTGGATAGACGACTTCACTCAGGAAATGGCGGGTGCCGCTGGCGCTGCCCTGCGCAAACTCTAGCCTCCACTCATCAACACGATGATTCGCTTGATCGGCGTGGACGTGGAAGTTGAGCGTCAGACCACTGCTCCAGGGGATGACGCCACAGTCGTTCACGGCAGGCGTCGTCAGGTGGTAGTTTACTGGCTCATTGTCGAGCGCGACCAGCATGTCGAAGTGATTGCCCACGACCGTAGGCACCGGTGACGGCTCGACGCCGGTGCCGTTCCCCCGGTCATCGCGGTAGTTGACGGCGTTGATCCGGGTTCCCGCGCTGTTATACATTTCCAGCCGCAGCACAAAACGACCCGTGTGATTGGGCAGAAGCGCCGTCGCCAGCGTCGTGTCCCAGACGCCGATAGGCGTCTCCATAACGCCGCTGTACAGCCACCAATAGTGTTCGGTGTCGCGCACTTCGTACAAGCCAGCCACCGGGCTGCCGCCTGGTTTCGGACCCAGCTGATATGGCAGGAAATCCGCGCCAATCGTCTTCGGCGCGCGCAGAACCCACAGCGGGGTTGTAATGGGGACAAAGGCGGCATCCGGCGGCGTCACACCCGGCGTCGTCTGCTGCGCGTAGGACAGCTTGTAGTAGTAAGCGGGCGATCCCTGTGTCAAATCATTGCTGAATACCCCATTTATGTTCAAGCCGCTGCTGCCGTAAGCGGCGTTGCTGTAGCCTCCCGCCGTGAAGGTGCCGTCGGCATCGTTGATCTTCCAGACTTCATCAGGCCCGATCTTCGAGAAGCCGACCACGAGCGTGCCGTCTGGCACCGTCGAGCAATCGCCGCCGCAGACAATGCTCGGATCATCCAGCGTCAGATTGATGTGTGCAGTGGTCACGTTCCAGCGCGTGCTGGTGTACGGATCCATGTAGATCACGTGATCGACGCCGTTGATGGTCTGCGTGACTTTAATGATGATGTCCGGGCGTGGGTCAAAGCGGAACCGGCCATGCCGTACATGGAATGGATACCAGCGGAAGCAGCACTTAAAGGTGCCATCACATTCCGTCACTGTCTCGCACACTTGTTGTGTGCTATAGAAGCACAAGGGGAAATATGACCAGGGCGGAATGAGCGAGGTCAGCGTCAGGTCGCTGAGTTTGTCCATAATTGCCGCTGCCGCCAGATCGCTGACCGACGCAGACAGGCGAGTGGCACCACTGAACATCCCGAAAGTGATGGGATCACCGGGCGGATCGGGCTGCGGGTTGAAGCTGACCAAGCTGCCGGGGTCAACTCTCGTGAAACCGGGCGGATCAGGCTGCGGGTTGAAGCCTTGTGCCTCTCCCGGTGAGACGCGCCGGTAAAGCACGTCTTCACGCGGCGGGAGCGGCTGCGGATTTAAGCTGGCTTCTTCGCCCGGCGCACTGCGTCCGAGGATGTGGACTGTTTCGCCGAAGCGCGCGACTGGACCAATCGGATCGGGCGGAAACGGGGGCTTTACCGCCACCTTCCCGTTGATCAGATCAGGGATATGAATCACGGGCCGCAGTGCCAGAATCTCCCACCAGCGATAAATATAGGGCCACCAGCAGCTTTCGCGGTCTACGTCGAAAATCTCGACCTTTACATGCGACACTGGGCAAGTGTCGGTCGTGCCATTCGGCAGGTGAACCAGTTTGCTGATTGAGCCGTCGACGCACACGCGAATCGGACGCCAGAGCCACCAGAGCCAGCGGTCGATCCAGATCACCGGGCGTAAGGCGAAGCGTTTGCCTTCCGCAGCGACCCAATCATTCGCCGAATAGGTCTCTGACCAGACATTGGACTTGTGGATCAAGTCCGCGTCTTGACTTGCCGGACCAACGACTATTTCTACGCTTTCCGGCGCTTTGAGCGGCGCTGACAGGGTAAAGCCGCCGTCTGCTTGGACCTCCACCGTGTTGAGCAGCTTTCCTCTTGCGTCGAACAGATAAGCCATCAGCGTGAGATCAGCGGGCCGCTGTTCAGCCTGTTCCAACTGAACGCGTCCTTCGATGTTGAAGTTGCTACTTTCTTTTGCAGGAGCCATCTTCGTTTCCCTTTTCAGTATCCTTTGACCGATGATCACCGTTCATAGTGCGGTCGTCAGTGATGCTCAATGGGCGGGTGACGGCTTGGCACCCTTTTGAACTACTCTATTCAAGACGAATCATATACCTAATAACAAATTGGGGCAGTGCGCACGCGCTCGTCCGCCCCCGATCAGCTTGTGGGGTGTTCTGATTAGGCGTAACGCGCTGAGCCGAGGGATGCATGGGGCGCGCGCTTTAGTTGGCTATCCCGGTGCTGATCGTAACCCCACGGACACACCGTAACCTCATGCAAGCGCCGGGCTGTAAGTGTTGGGAAATCCGTCGTGCGTTGGTGGACGTGGCTTCTGCTGGCTGCTTCGCCGTCGTTACGCTGATGCAGCCGACCGCGAAACAGGATAGGGAGGACCATCATGTTCGGTGGCTCACGACCGGGAGGTGTACAATGAGATCGAATTAGCGAGGGGTGACGGGTGATGAGCGCGATCGAACAGGAAATCTACGAGAAGTTTCAACAGCTCGACGACACGGCTAAGCAGCGCGTCCTTCAACAACTCCATGCCCAAACCAAGCCCTTCGATTGGCGAGGATGGTTTGAGCGCATCGAAGCCGTCAACGCCCAAATGCGCGACGGAGCGGGCGTCAATGCGCCCATAGATGTCGTCGAACTCCTGCGTCAGGTCCGCGAGGACGAAGCTTGATCGTCCTCGACTCGAGTATCCTGCTGGCGAGTGCGTTAGTCGATGAGCCGCTGCATCAAATCGCCAAGCAAGCCCTGCTGAGCTGGACGGACGCAGACATCCCTTTCGCTGCCCCGCGTTTGTTTCGGTCCGAAATTGCGGCGGTACTGCGCAGAGCGGCATTTCAGAAGCGTATCACGCATGAAAAGGGCCGAGAACTGCTGATGCTTCTGCTGCAAACCCCCTTTGAGTTTTACGAAGACGACAGCCTCTTGCTCGACGCCTATGAGATCGCGGGGCGCTTCAACCTGCCGCGCAGCTATGACGCGCAGTATCTCGCTCTAGCGGAGCGGTTAGCGTGTGACTTCTGGACGGCAGATAGGACTCTGGTGAACAGCCTTCAGACCGGTTTCAGCCGGGCGCATTGGCTGGGGAACTTTTCGTCGTAAGCGGCATCCTGATCTACTCTCGACTTTGCCTCCTGGCGGGTGCGCCGTAAGGCGCTCTAGCGAAGATTAGCGAACAACCGCCAACGCGCTTACGCGCGTGGCTGCTGGAGGAGTCTATATCCTTTTGGTTAGTGCGTAAGCACTATATAGAACTTTATGTTTTATCGCGCGCACGCGCGCGAGAACTCGTTACCCGTACCTCAACTTCAGCTCCCGCTGTGCATCGACTGCTTGGGCATAGCGCAGGGGGGTCTCCGCGCGCGCGTGCTCAACTGCTTTTTGCATGTTACCCCGCCTGCTCATGCGCCCGGCGCGACGATACTCATTTCGCTTTGTAGATGTATTCGTGTTTGACCACGCCGGTCGTCCGCTGGCTCATATCGATCCGACGGTCCGTGGCAAGCTCCCGAAGGACCCGCCAGTCGTCTGGTGTCAGTTGATCGTCCGGTCTGCCGAGTTCCCTGGCGATCTGTTTACGGGTCATCCACTCGCCGGAACCCTGGAGGATTTCGAGCAGACGCTCTTCGAGCGGTGTCAGGTCAGCAGGCTGGCGCGCGGTCGGGTTGGCCATGGTCGAGTGCTCCTTTACTCGGATACCCATAGTATCGACCCGATGCGCCAGTGCCCAAAGGTGCGCTGTGTCGGGGAGACGGCCCGCGCGCACGTGCTCATCGGCACCCTGTGCAGCCTTGGCGTGCTCAGTCTGGGCGCGACATGCCGGGTTGACCGGCGCGAGGGGTGCTCGATTTTTAACTTGCGGCGCTATGCTACTGAGGGTCGCGCGGTGGTCGGGGAGGTATCGGCGAGAGGACTGCGTGATGCGCAGTGGACATGGACGTTGCTGGCTTTTGCCGCGATCCTGCTAGTGCTGTGGTGGCTGTACGATCAGGGCAAGTATCTGGAGCAGGAGAGTTACGACGGCGAGCTGTAGGATTTCGCAAGCGCGGACACATCGAAGTCGACGAGGAAGGATAGCGTATGGAGGACACAGTGGCGGAGGCATTTGGGGCAGCGCAGGTTGTCAGTTTATCGCTTGGGCATTTTCGACGTGTTTAATCCCACGGCCTCAAGAATGAGTGCCTTCAGTGCTGCCTCGGCTACGGTGTCGCCTTTGTGGAAGTCGATGGCACGAACCGTTTTGCTGTCCAACCGTGTATTGAAAAGTTGCTTTGGGTCCTCCATCTGAGCGCCTTTGGGGAAGGTCAACCTCACCGCGTTCTTGAGCGTATTACCGACGCATAGAATTCCGTCGTGAGACCAAACGGGAACTCCCAGCGGGTTGGAGGGCTTTTTCCACTTTACTTCCTCGACCACCGCGGGGTCGGCTTGTTTGATGAAGGTGCGTAGTTGGGATAATGCCTCGCTTCGCCAGTCACCCGGTTCCTGGATGATGGCATCGATTTGCTGAGAGATCGTGTCTGCTGACATAGAGTCCTCCATTCCATGACTTGCGTGAGTCCCGGCAGTTACGATCATGCCCCGACGGACTTCGCAAGCGCCTCGAAGTGAGGGATTTCCTCCGGGGTGAGTGGACGCTCGCTTATGAGTTGGTAGGCGGGTATCGGCGGTTGGTCGCTGCCTTCCGGCTGGGGCGAGGCGACGATTTTGAAGCGGGTGTAATGCGGATTGCCGGGGATGAGGTACGCTGCACCGACCTCGCGCCCGATCTCCGGCTCTCCGTACTCAAACATCCATTGGTTTCGCCCCAGCGGGAGAATGTTCCTCGGCGTCGCGTCGATCAGTTCCATTGTACCTCACCCGTATCTTAGCTTCAGCTCGCCTCGTGCTCGACGAGCATCGACTGCCTGGGCGTAACGCAGCGTCGTCTCGCCTCGCGCGTGTCCGGCGGCTGCCTGCACCGTCGCTAAGGGCGTGCCGGTCGCCAGTGCTTCCGTGATGAACGTTCGTCTCAAATCATGCGGCTTGAACGCGACGCCGCTCCGCTTCTCGGTCGCCTTCACCACGCGGTACACGTCGGTCCCGTCGATGGGGCGGTCCGCGCCCATCCGGTCACCCTTCTTGACCGCGCAGAACACGAACTCGCGTCCGGTGCGAAACTCCGTTTCGCCTTGCTGGCACCTCTGCCACGCCCACAGCGCCTCCAGCGCGAACTCCCCGGCGAGCGGGAACTTCGCGCGCCTTGTCGCCTTTGCCGTGCTGCACCGTGAGCACGCCGTTCTCGAAGTCTACATCGCGCCACCGAAGCGCGGCTGCCTCCGAGCGCCGCAGGGCAGCGAGCGCCAGCACCGCGATCAGCGCTCGGTTCCGGCAGTGGATGTTCGTGTCCGCGTGCCAGACACGCAGCACCTGATCGGCTTCCGCAGGCGACAGCGCCTTCTTCGTTCGCTCGACCCCGCTCGCTCCACTGGTGGGAGCTTTGACGACTTTCAAAGCCTCGACCCTCTGGCGGGTCTGTTCGGTCGGATGGAGGATGTAGAGCATCTGCGCCAGCTTGCGCAGCGCGCTCAGTTGGCGCTGCCGGGTGGCTTTGGTGGCGTCCTGTGCGCCGAGGAAGCCCAACACCCGCACCGGGCGCAGATCGAGCGGCTGAGTGCCATTCTCAGCGCACCAAGCACGCCACAGGGCGTAGGTCTGGCGGTAGATGCGTGCCGACGATTCGGCGACCGTCTGGAGCGCCAGGTCAACCAGTTCGTCGAACGCCTCATGCGCACCCGGCTCGATGGCATTCCGCTCGTGAACGGCGAGTGAGGTCTCAGCCACGATTTGCCTCTTTCTGGTCAATGAGTGCTGCCTGCCCTGCTTCCGTGATGGTGTATTCCCAGACCTCTGTTTCCTGGGAGGAATCGGATACCAGACGCTTGGTCACATACTCCTGGGCTTCAAGGGCATCCCACTCCGCTTGCAGCGTGCGAAAGTAGTTGAGCATCCCGATCCAGGGCTGGTCTTGAACGGATCGCAGACGGGTGTATTGTGCGCGGGTGAGCATGGCTGATCCTGTCTTTGGGTACGAAAATGAGTATTTACATACCCTATTTTAGCGCCAAAATACCCGAATACCAGCACCATCGACCAACGAGTTCAGCGTGCCCTTCCTTGGTTGGAGAATATCGTCGCGATTAAGACGACCAGTCGCTCCAACCGACGGTACCGCTCTATGACGGCGGCGTGTCTGTTGACGCCGCATTGGTGACGAGGCTGGAACTCGATGGTCAAGCTGTACGCGCCGCCGCTGGCATCATCCCAACTGCGCACTTCGATCTCGTAAACTCCGGTGACGGGCAGCGTCAGCCCGTCGATGCGCGAATCGGTGAGAATCCCCGGATCGATGTCGTCCGCTTGGTTGAGCACCTGCCCATCCGGCGAGCGGACGGTGACAATGGTATCGAGCAAGCCGGTTCGATCCTGCGCGTCGTTCGCAGGGTGATCGGCGGTGACCAGAAGCGTGAGCATTTCGCCCGCCTGACCGTTGTAGCTCCATACCTGACCGCCGCTCGCGGAGATTTCGCCTCGATTGTCTCCCACCTGCGCCGCCTTAGACGCAGCCGCGGTGGCGGTAGGAGTGAAGGTCACAAGGGTCGCGGTGAGCAGGCGCGCCGCCTGCGTCTGCGTTTCCGCTGGGAGGAGCAGCGCCAGCGTCTGGGTGCGGATGAGCTGCCCGGTTGCCGTCGCGGTTGAAGTCGGCGTCCAAGTGGGAAGGGTCGGCGTGATCGACGGCGTGGGCGTCGCGGTGGTCTGGGTGAGATTGGCGGTGGGAGAGGCAGTTGCGGTAGGGCTGGGCGTCCAGGTCAGATAAGGTGTGCGGGTGGGATAATTGCCCTGCGCGTCGCAGGTTGGCTCGACGTTGTAGCCGCTGCGTTCGGCGCAGGTCAGCTCGCGGACGGCGCGGTTGGCATAGGTCCACTGAACCAACTGATCCAGCGTATCGATCCGCCACAGCTTGAGGGTATTGTCGTCGGAGCCGGAAATTGTCGTTTTGCCATCCGGGCTGAAGGCGACGCTAGTCACGTAGCTGCTGTGCCCGCTGAAGCTGCGGAGCGGCTGCCCGCTGGCGACATCCCACAGCATCAGCGTCCTCGTCCCACGAGCCAGAGAGGGCGGTGCGCCCATCTGGGCTGAAGGCGACGCTGGTCACAACGTTGCTGCGCCCGCTGAACCTGCGGATCGGCTGCCCGCTGGTCAGGTCCCACAGGATCAGGCTGTTGTCCCGATCCAGAGAGGGCGGTCGGCCATCTGGGCTGAAGGCGACGCTGTGTCACGAGCCGCTGTGCCCGGTGAACACCTTGCGCGCGCCGGGAGCATAGGCGAGGTCTGCTAGCACCCGCTGCGCCTGATCTGGCGGATTGGGCAGGCGGTTTGCTGCTCAAGCGCCAGCGCCAGCGCCAGCATCGGGTTGCCCACCTGCGTCTGCTCTGGCTGCGCGTTCGCCGCCAGCGCTACGCTGTGCGATACTCGGCCTTGGGGCCGCGGTTGGCGGTCGCCTGCGCCGCGAATGCCAGCATCACATTGGCGTTGCTGGTCGCGGCGTTATTGTCGGCTGCTTGAATCTGCTGATAAAGCTGCGTCGTCAGGATAATCCCGGCAATCGAGGCGACGACCAGAATCCCGACGATCAGACTGCAAGCGCTGCCGATCCCGCTTGACCAGTGCCAGTTCGTGCGCCTGCCGCTGGTGCTCGCTTGCCAGCTCGTGCTGGCGGAAGTCCTCGCTGGTGGCAAGGTAGGCATTCTCCAGCCGGCGTTCAGGCTGCCGCTGTTGAGCCAGCCGCGCGCCCGTTCCAGCCTTGTGTCGGTCAGCAGGTCGTCGTCTTTGCGCCCGCCCCGATCCCATTCCTCCGCCCCCAGCCGCACCTGCCGCAGCAGCCGCAGGTCGTCCTGCGTGTCCTCGATCCACTGCGTCAGCCGCGCCCAACTGCGCAGCAGCGCCTCGTGCGCCACTTCGACCATCGGCGTGCCGTCCTCCGCCTGGCTTTGCACCAACAGGCGCGCCTCGGTCAGCGCCTCGACCAAGCGATGAGCGGCTTCGGTGCGCGCCGTTCTGCGTCAGCGACGCCCGCCGCCGGATGGCGACGCCCCGCTCATCCACCTCGCAGAATCTCGCGGAACACGTCGGCGAGGCTGGCTTGGGCTTTCGCATCCAGCGCCGCGAAAGTGGTCTCGGCGCGCGTGCCAATCGCGCCCTGCACCCCACCCAGCACGTCATACTCGGCGTACGTCAGGCGGTTATCGTCCTGGCTCGCCTGATATAAGTTCGTTGAGCGCGTAAGCCATCAACGCCAGCGCGCCGGGGTTGGTGCCGGTGTCCCGGAATACGCGATCCGCCAGCCCCTCCTCATACACCAGTCCAGCGCGGGCCGCCGGTTCGGGCCGATCATCTTGTAGAGCGCGCCGTTTCGGGCGCTGCCAGCGGATAGTCGTCGTCTTGCAGCAGCCCTGCCAGCTTCGGATACTCCGACGCAGCGGGCGTAGAAATCGGCGCGCAAGGTGATGACGATCGGCAGCTCGGGGCTGTCGCTTACGGCGCTCACTAGAAGGTCGATAAATGGCTCGACGTACGGCGGCTTGACCAGCGAGAACAGCTCCTCAAACTGGTCGATGAACAGCAGGACTTCCAACCAGTCCGGGCGCGAGGTTAAGCTGGGGGCGATTAAAAATTCTTCCAAAGCGAGCCGGGCTGCGCGTGCAGCAGGGTCGTCCATTTCACAAGGTTGGGGGGTGCGCTGGGCGAGTTCCCGCACCAATGCCACCGCCAACGCCTTCGAACGGATCGCCGCTGGCGAGTTCGCCGGGAGTGAAGCGCACCGGCGACCCAATCTTTGCTGCCCTCAAGCGCGTTGGCAGCCAGACGCGGCAGCAGCCCGGCGCCCACCAGAGATGACTTGCCTGATCCGCTCGCCCCCACCGCCGCGACCAATCGGCTCTCGCTCACTCGTTTGAGCAGGCTGTCGGTTTCCGCGCCACGCCCAAAGAAGATCGGCGCATCGGCAGGTCTCAAAACGTGCGTAGACCCGGGAAGGGCGAGCCTTCCCAGAGCGGCGGCAGCTCACCAGCAGGCACTGCATCCGTTTCCAGATGCGGTGGCGCAGCCTGTTTCAGAAGCTGCTTGATCAGCAGTTTGAGGTGGGTCTCGAACTTCTCCCCGAACTCGGCAGGTGTGTTGTATGCATTGTAGACCTTGAACGGATCGACCCGTCGGGATTGACGAAGGCTGCGAAAAAGGCGTCGACCCGCTGCCACTGCTCCAGTTTCGAAGCGAATTTGGCATCAGTTAGGATCAAGCAGCACTTTCTCCATCGACGGTAAACAACGACCTTCGGCACGCCTCTGGCGCGGGACGCTTGCATGCGCATCTTCGTACTCCCACTCCGTGCCCGAAAGGTAGCGGCTGCCGTCCGGTTCTGGTGTACTCCGGCGGAAGCGGGGTGCCCATCCGCGCCCAAAGATCACCACCACGATGTCGCATTCCGAGGGCTTGGGCAATCCTTGATTAATCGCTTCCTGGGGCGTGAGGGGTGGCGAGCATCGGCGCGTCCGCGCCGCTGCTTGTCCCAGGCAACTGCATCGATGGTGATTTGTCCGCGCAGCAGCGGATCGTACTGGAGGCGCTCAAACAATTGCAGCGCCAGAGCGCGCTCATCCGCAACATCGCCGGGGGAGGATAGAAAGATACGCAAATAGAGGGGCTGCGCGCGTGTGCTCATCTCGGGTAAACTCTGAAAGACTGAGAGTTTGTCTCCAACTTCCAGCGTGAGCGGATTAGAAACTAAGAACTTGACTGGATCTGCAATCTTGAAGCGACCATTAGGGTCATCCCACGACCTCTGTAGTCACACAGGGAATAGCGTCACCTACCACGCCCTAGGCGGGCAGGCTCAGACGTCTGCCCGTTTTCATTGCCGCCAGACTGGAAAAATAATCCTTCCCCGCGTTTGTGGTCAGGCGGTGGCGGTCGTGTCGGCTTCCGTCTCTGGTTCACATCATCGGCGACGGTCAAGGACAGGGTGTAGCTGCCGGGCTTGGCGTCGGTTGGCACCGTGACCCTCACCGGAACCTGCTCGCTGCCGTCAATGGCGAAATCGCGCACATTCGGCGGATTGGTGCTGGTGGTGTCGGATGGCAAGATGATCGCCCAATTGGCACCTTCCGTAGGCTGTACCGTCACCTGGAATAGGCGTGTACGCGCCGCCCGGTGAGATTCTTGACGGTGAAGGTCACGACGCTCTGACCAATTAGGTCCAGCTTCACCGTGTTGGTCGGTACGAGAATGTCAAATGGATTGGACATAGCTCCCCCTCAGCCGTATCTGAACTATCGGGCTGTTGCCGGTCATCTCGACACTGACCAGCAGCCGTGTTCTTCCAAGTGAACCGTTGGCATGACGATGAACTCCTGGTTAGGGTGGACTGTCCGTCGCGTTCGGTGACACGGGCGGCAACGTCGAGGTCGGCGCGAAGGTGAACGCCAACGTCGGCGAGGGACCGAACACGAGCGTGGCGCTGGGCGATGGTGGAACGTCGGCGACGGCGTGTGTGTCGGGCGCGCCGGGCGGCAGCGAGTCGATCACCAGGGTATAGCCACCGGCGTTCTGGTTCAGCAGGTCGCGGACTTCGATGCGATAGATGCCGGATACGGGCAGCATCACCCGGTCGATCAGCGAATTGGTGTAGTGCGGGTCGCTGCTGCGGTCGTCATTGTCGGCAAGTTGCGTTCCATCGGGGGCGTAAAGCACAACATAGCTGTCCAGCCCACCTTCGTTCTGCTGCTGGTCGCTAATTAGTGGCAGGTCCGCATTGACCTGAAGGGTAAGGCGTTCGCCCGCCTGCCCGGCATAGCTCCAGAGATCGCCTTCCCCGACCGAGATCGTGCCGCGCTGACTGCCGACCTGCGCTTCACCTACTGGAGCAGGAGTAGAAGTCCGTGGCGCTCTTAGGGGTAATCGAACGTATCTGCGATGCAGTCGGCGACGGGATGGGCGTCCATTTGGGCATAGTCGCCGTCGCTATTGGCGTCGCTGTGGGCGTGGTTGACCACCCGCCGAACTGCGGGCAGGTTGGCGTGTTATCGATCTCGTACTGCTGGCGCTCGTTATCTGTGAAATCGCGGAACACCCGTGAGCAGGCGTAGGTGATGAAATCGTGATAATCCGCGTCCCACAGCCGCGCCGTCCCGTCCCCGCTCCCGGTCAGCACCAAAGCGCCCGTCGGGGCTGAACGCCACGCTGATCACAACGTCGGCGTGCCCGGTGAACGTCC
>CAWFCF010000016.1:0-9721 GCA_963814185.1 uncultured Chloroflexia bacterium
TTTAGCGCCAAAATACCCGAATACCAGCACCATCGACCAACGAGTTCAGCGTGCCCTTCCTTGGTTGGAGAATATCGTCGCGATTAAGACGACCAGTCGCTCCAACCGACGATACCGCTCTATGACGGCGGCGTGTCTGTTGACGCTGCTTCGGTGACGAGGCTGGAACTCTATGGTCCAGCTGTACCCGCCGCCGCTGGCATCGTCCCAACTGCGCACTTCGATCTCGGTAAACTCTGGTGACGGGCAGCGTCAGCCCGTCGATGCGCGAATTGGTGATAATCCCGGATTGACGTCGTCCCTTGGTTGAGCACCTGCCCATCCGGCGAGCGGACGGTGACAACGGTATCGAGCAAGCCGGTTCGATCCGGCGCGTTGTTCGCAGGGTGATCGGCGGTGACCAGAAGCGTGAGCATTTCGCCCGCCTGACCGTTGTAGCTCCATACCTGACCGCCGCTCGCGGAGATTTCGCCTCGATCGTCTCCCACCTGCGCCGCCTTAGACGCAGCCCGGTGGCGGTAGGGGTGAATGTCACAAGGGTCGCTGCGCGCAGGCGCGCCGCCGGCGCTCGTTTCCGCTGGGAGGAGCAGCGCCAGCGCGGGGCGCGATGAGCCGCCCGGTTGCTGCAGTTGGATGAGGCACCAAGTCGGAGTGTCGGCGTGATCGATGGCCGGATGTCGCGGCGGTCTGGGGCGAGATTGGCGGTGGGAGACGAGTTGCGCAGGGCTGGGCGTCCAGGTCAGATACGGCGTGCGGGTGGATAATCGCCCTGCGCGTCGCAGGTTGGCTCGACGTTGTAGCCGCGGCCTCGGCGCAGGTCAGCTCGCGGACGGCGCGGTTGGCATAAGTCCACTGAACCAACTGATCCATCTGTGTCAATTCCCCACAGCCTGAGCGTGTCGTCAGCCCGAGCCGGAGAGAGTCGGTGCGCCGTGCGGGACTGAAGGCGACGCTGAACACAAATGCTGGTGCGCCCGGTGAACGTGCGGAGCGGCTGCCCGCCCGCCACATCCCAGAGGATCAGAGCACGATCCCCGAGCCGGACAGGGCGGGCGTGCGTCGGGGCTGAAGGCGACGCTATACACCGCGCCGCTGTGCCCGGTAAAAGTGCGACCCCCGCCGAGGGGAGGCCCGCTGGTCAGGTCCCACAGGATCAGTGTGGCGTCAGCCGAGCCAGAGAGGGCGGCGCGCCCCCTCGTTTCATCTGTTTAATCTCCATCCGGACTGAAGGCGACGCTCTATACATTTGCCGCTGCCCCCGGCCAACACTCGCGCTCACCCTGAGCGTAGGCGAGGTCCGCCAGCACCCCCTGCGCCTGATCGGGCGGATTGGGCAGACCGTTCGCTGCGGCGAGCGCCAGCGGTAATGCCAGCAGCGGGTTGCCCGCCGGCGTCTGCTCTCGCCTCTCGTCCACCGCCAGCGCTACGCTGCGCGATCTTGCCGCGGCGCTGCGGTCGGCGGTCGCCTGCGCCGCTAAAAAAAAAAAAAAAAAAAAAAAAAAAAAAAATTTCCGCGCTTGATCTTCGCCCATACACCTGCGTCGCTACGACAATCCCGGCAATCGAGGCGACGACCAGAATCCCGACGATCAGACCGCCAGCGCCGCCTATTCCGCTTGACCAGTGCCAGTTCGTGCGCTTGCCGCTGGTGCTCACTTGCCAGCTCGTGCTGGCGGAAGTCCTCGCTGGTGGCAAGGTAGGCATTCTCCAGCCGGCGCTGAGGCTGCCGCTGTTGAGCCAGCCGCGCGCCCGTTCCAGCCGGGTCCCGGTCAGCAGGTCGTCGTCTTCTCGCCCGCCCCGATCCCATTCCTCCGCCCCAGCCGCACCTGCCGCAGCAGCCGCAGGTCGTCCTGCGTGTCCTCGATCCACTGCGTCAGCCGCGCCAACTGCGCAGCAGCGCCTCGTGCGCCACTTCGACCATCGGCGTGCCGTCCTCCGCCTGGCTTTGCACCAACAGGCGCGCCTCGGTCAGCGCCTCGACCAAGCGATGGGCGGCTTCGGTGGCGCCGTCTGCGTCAGCGACGCCCGCCGCCGGATGGCGACGCCCCGCTCATCCACCTCGCAAATCTCGCGGAACACATCGGCGAGGCTGGCTTGGGCTTTCGCATCCAGCGCCGCGAAAGTGGGCTCCGCGCGCGTGCCAATCGCGCCCTGCACCCCGCCCAGCACGTCATAATCGGCGTACGTCAGGCGTTACCGTCCTGGCCGCCTCATACAATTCGTCCAGCGTGTACGCCATCAACGCCAGCGCGCCCGGTTCGGTGCCGGTGTCCGCGCAAGATGCGTCCGCCAGGCCGTCCGCCAAGTCCAGTCCAGCACGGGGCGCCGGACGGCTCGATCATCTCCAGCAGCGCGAAGATCCGGTGTCGGCAGCGGAAAGGCGCCGTCTTGCAGCAGCTCTGCTAAGCTTCGGATAATCGACGCAGCGGTGATAGAAATCCGGCGCGCAACGTCATGACTACCCGCACCGCCGGGAAGCCGCTTACGGCACTCGCCAGAAGGTCGCAAACGGCTCAATCACGGCTGGCTTGACCAGCGAGAACAGCTCCTCAAACTGGTCGATGAACAGCAGAAGCTTGCCCAGTCCGGGCTGAGGTTAAGCTGGGGACGATTCTGCCAATTCATCCAAGCGTAGCCGGGCTGCGCGTGCAGCTGGCGTCGTCCATTCACGAGGCGGCATGCCGCTCGGTGAGCTGCCCGACCAATTCCACCGCCAGCGCCATCGAACGGATCGCCGCTGGCGAGATCACCGGGCGTGAAGCTGCACCGCGACCCAATCTTTGCTGCCCTCAATGCGCGTTGGCGGCCAGACGCGGGATCAGCCCGGCGCCCACCAGAGACGACTTGCCTGATCCGCTCGCCCCCACCACCGCGACGAAACGGCTCTCGCCCACTCGTTCGATCAGGCGTCGGTTTCCGCGCCACGCCCGAAGAAGATCGGCGCATCGGCGGGTCGGAAACGCGCGCAATCCGGGAACGGCAAGCCTCCCCAGAGCGGCGGCGCTTACCAGCAGGCACTGCATCCGTTTCCAGATGCGGTGGCGCAGCCTGTTCCAGAAGCGGCAGCATCAGCAATTTCAGATGGGTCTCCAACTTCTCGCGGAACTCGGCAGGCGTCTCGTAGGCATTGTAACCCTGCAGCAGTTCGACCCGTCTGGATTGACGAAGGCTGATCGAAAAAGGCGTCGACCCGCTGCCACTGTTCCAGTTTCGAAGCGAATTGGCATCAGCTAGGATCAAGCAGCACTTTCTCTATGCGACGGTAAACAACGACCTTCGGCAGCCTCTGGCGTCGGGACGTTGCATGGCATCCTCGTACTCCCACTCCGTGCCCGAAAGGTAGCGGCTGCCGTCCGGTCTGGCGTACTCCGGCGGAAGCGGGGTGCCCATCCGCGCCCAGAAGAGCACCAGCACGATGTCGCATTCCGAGGGCTTGGGCAATCCTTGATTGATCGCTTCCTGGGGCGTGAGGCGTGGCGAGCATCGGCGCGTCCGCGCCGCGCTTGTCCCAGGCAACTGCATCGATGGTGATTTGTCCGCGCAGCAGCGGATCATACTGGAGGCGCTCAAACAATTGCAGCGCCAGAGCGCGCTCATCCGCAACATCGCCGGGGGAGGAGAGAAAGATACGCAAATAGAGGGGCTGCGCGCGTGTGCTCATCTCGGGTAACTCCGAAAGACTTGAGAGTCTGTCTCCAACTTCCAGCGTGAGCGGATTAGAAACTAAAAACTAACTGGATTCAATCTTGAAGCGACCATTAGGGTCATCCCACGACCTCTGTAGTCACACAGGGAATAGCGCCACCTACCACGCCCTCGGCGGGCAGGCTCAGGCGTCTGCCCGTTTTCATGGCCGCCAGACTGGAAAATAATCCTTCCCCGCGTTTGTGGTCAGGCGGTGGCGGTTCACATCATCGGCGACGGTCAAGGACAGGGTGTAGCTGCCGGGCTTGGCGTCGGTTGGCACCGTGACCCTCACCGGAACCTGCTCGCTGCCGTCAATGGCGAAATCGCGCACATTCGGCGGATTGGTGCTGGTGGTGTCGGATGGCAAGATGATCGCCCAATTGGCACCTTCCGTAGGCTGTACCGTCACCTTTGGCAGAGGCGTGTACGCGCCGCCCGGTGAGATTCTTGACGGTGAAGGTCACGACGCTCTGACCATTTAGGTCCAGCTTCACCGTGTTGGTCGGTACGAGAATGTCAAATGGATTGGACATAGCTCCCCCTCAGCCGTATCTGAACTATCGGGCTGTTGCCGGTCATCTCGAAACTGACCAGCAGCCGTGTTCTTCCAAGTGAACCGTTGGCATGACGATGAACTCCTGGTTAGGGTGGACTGTCCGTCGCGTTCGGTGACACGGGCGGCAACGTCGAGGTCGGCGCGAAGGTGAACGCCAACGTCGGCGACGGACCGAACACGAGCGTGGCGCTGGGCGATGGTGTGAACGTGGGCGATGGCGTGGGTGTCGGCGCGCCGGGCGGCAGCGAGTCGATCACCAGGGTATAGCCACCGGCGTTCTGGTTCAGCAGGTCGCGGACTTCGATGCGATAGATGCCGGATGCGGGCAGGATCACCCCGTCGATCAGCGAGTCGGTGTAGTGCGGGTTGCTGCTGCGGTCGTCATTGTCGGCAAGCAGCGTGCCGTCGGGCGAGTAGAGCGCAACATAGCTGTCCAGCCCACCTGCATTCTGCTGGTCGTCGCTAATTAGTGGCAGGTCGGCATTGACCTGAAGGGTAGGCGTTCCCCTGCCTGCCCGGAATAGCTCCAGGGATCGCCTTCCCCAGCCACCACGATGCTGCCGCGCTGACTGCCGACCTGCGCTTCACCTACTGGAGCAGAGTAGAAGTCCGGTGGCAGCTCTTAGGGTAATCGAAGGATCTGCGATGCAGGTCGGCGACGGGATGGGCGTCCATTTGGGCATAGTCGCCGTCGCTATTGGCGTCGCTGTGGGCGTGGTTGACCACCCGCCGAACTGCGGGCAGGTCGGCGCGTCATCGATCCCGTAGCTGCTGGCGTTCGTTATCTGTGAAATCGCGGAACACCCGTGAGCAGGCGTAGGTGATGAAATCGTGATAATCCGCGTCCCACAGCCGCGCCGTCCCGTCGTCGCTCCCGGTCAGCACCAAGCGCCCGTCGGGGCTGAACGCCACGCTGGTCACGACAGCCGGTGTGCCCGGTGAAGCGTGCGCAAGACTCTCCCGCTTGCCGCGTCCCACAGCCGCGCCGTGCTCGTCCGCGCTCCCGGTCAGCACAGAACGCCCGTCGGGGCTGAAGGCCACGCTGCGTCACGAAGCCGGTGTGCCCGGCGAACGTGCGCAGGCCGTCGCCGGTCGCCGCGTCCCACAGCCGCGCCGTCTCGTCGTCGCTCCCGGTCAGCACATAGCGCCCGTCCGGGCTGAAGGCCACGCTGGTCACCGATCGGTGTGCCCGGTGAACGTGCGCAGCAGCTCGCCCGCTGGCCGCGTCCCACAGCCGCGCCGTCCCGTCGGCGCTCCCGGTCGGCACAGAGCGCCCGTCGGGACTGAAGGCCACGCTGCTCACGGAGCTGGTGTGCCCGGTGAACGTGCGCAGAGCTTTGCCCGCTCGCCGCGTCCCACAGCCGCGCCGTCCCGTCCCCGCTCCCGGTCAGCACCGAGCGCCCGTCGGGACTGAACGCCACGCTGCTCACGACGTCGGTGTGCCCGGTGAACGTGCGCAGCAGCTCTGCCCGCTGGCCGCGTCCCACAGCCGCGCCGTGCCGTCGTTGCTCCCGGTCAGCACAGAGCGCCCGTCGGGGCTGAACGCCACGCTGGTCACCGAGCTGGTGTGCCCGGTGAAGCGTGCGCAGGCTCTGCCCGCTGGCCGCGTCCCACAGCCGCGCCGTCCCGTCCGCTGCTCCCGGTCAGGACGTAGCGCCCGTCGGGGCTGAACGCCACGCTGGTCACCTAATCCGTGTGCCCGGTGAACGTGCCGCAGACTCTCGCCGGTCGCCGCGTCCCACAGCCGCGCCGTCCCGTCATTGCTCCCGGTCAGCACAGAGCGCCCGTCCGGGCTGAAGGCCACACTGCTCACACCACCGCTGTGCCCGCTGAACGTCCGCAAACTCTCCCCGCTTGCCGCGTCCCACAGCCGCGCCGTGCCGTCGTCGCTCCCGGTCAGCACAGAACGCCCGTCGGGACTGAAGGCCACGCTGCTCATCGAAGCTGGTGTGCCCGGTGAACGTCCGCAGACTCTCCCCGCTTGCCGCGTCCCACAGCCGCGCCGTCCCGTCCCCGCTCCCGGTCAGCACAGAACGCCCGTCGGGACTGAAGGCCACGCTGCTCACCCACCGGTGTGCCCGCTGAAGCTGCGCAGGCTCTCCCGCTGCCGCGTCCCACAGCCGCGCCGTCCCGTCGTCGCTCCCGGTCAGCACAGAGCGCCCGTCGGGACTGAAGGCCACGCTGGTCACCGACGCTGGTGTGCCCGCTGAACGTGCGCAGGCTCTCCCCGCTGGCGGCGTCCCACAGCCGCGCCGTCCCGTCCTTGCTCCCGGTCAGCACATAGCGCCCGTCGGGGCTGAAGGCCACGCTGCTCACCCAAGCGGTGTGCCCGGTGAACGTGCGCAGACTCTCTCCGCTGCTGGCATCCCACAGCCGCGCCGTCCCATCAGCGCTCCCGGTCAGCACATACTGCCCGTCGGGACTGAAGGCCACGCTGGTCACTGAGCTGGTGTGCCCGCTGAACGTGCGCAGGCTTTCCCCGCTGCCGCGTCCCACAGCCGCGCCGTCCCGTCATTGCTCCCGGTCAGCACAGAACGCCCGTCGGGACTGAAGGCCACGCTGGTCACACTGCCGCCGTGCCCGAAGAACGCCTGTCTCGTGTCCAACCGATCCAGCGCGCGCACCAGCGCGGCGTCCGCCTGAGCGGTGTAGAGGGCTTGCAGCGCGCGGATGCCCAGCAGCGCAGCGGTTTCGGAATTGCCGCTCGGAATTGAGTAATCAACTGCAGCTGCCGCCAGCCGCAGCGATCGATCTCGGTTCTCCCCGGCTTGCACGTCGGTGGCGACGGCAACCGACGTCATCGAAATCGGCGTCAGGGTGGCATTCGCCTGCGAAACGCGCGGCGCCGCGTCACCCGCGAGGGTGCCAGCGGCTTGATCGGCTGCCGTCGCTTGGCTGATAGCCGCTCGCCTGATCCTGTGCAGCCGCCAACGCCGCATCGTTCGCCGCAGCCATTTGAGCGACGGCAGTCGCGTTGGATTGCTGCGCCGCGTTGATCTGCACGCCTAAGAGCGCTGCCCCGATTAACGCCAGCACCACCACCAGCGCCAGCCCCAGCGCCACGCGCTGGAAGTTCTGCACCCGCAGCGCCGTCCGTTGATCGGCTTGCTTCTGCCGCGTTTCTTGGTCGGCGCTGGCGTCGATGAAGGTCTGCTCGTCGGCACTCGGCAGGTTGCGCTGCACCCACGCCTGCGTCTCGATCAGCCGTGCGCCGCGATACAGGTCGTCCGCGCGGCTGCCGTGCCGCAGCCAGTCGGCGGCATCGTCGCTCATGCGCTTTTTGGAGCTGTACGTCCTCGCGCCCATCGCGCAGCCAGTCTGCCAGCCGCTTCCACTCGCGGATCAGCGCCTCGTGGCTGACCTCGATGGTTTCTTCCCCGGCGGCGCTGTCGGTCGTCAGCAGCCGCGCTTGGACGAAAGCATCCGCCACCGCGTGCAGGCGCTCCGTTTTCGCCGCGTCGGTCAGCGTCAGTTC
Organism: uncultured Chloroflexia bacterium; assembly: GCA_963814185.1. Classification (GTDB taxonomy): domain Bacteria; phylum Chloroflexota; class Anaerolineae; order Aggregatilineales; family Phototrophicaceae; genus Flexifilum. Next base: position 7,719 of record CAWFCF010000016.1, read on the forward strand.
GCTCATTCGGGCGCGGCGGCGGGTGGTGTCCTGCTCGGTCGCGCCCGGCTCGATCAGCCGCAGGAACAGCGCCCGCGCCAGCGACCGGTGATGCTCGTCCGGCAGGTTGTCATAGGTGGCTTCCGCGTGCTGCGCCAGCGCGCCCTGCACGCCACCCAGCGACTCGTATGCCGTCCGCGTCAGCCGCTGTCCCGCGCGCCGCTGGTACAGCAGATCGAGCGTGAACTGGAGCAGCGGCAGCCCGCCAACCTGATCGCGGGTCTCGAACACCAAATCGGCGACCAGCCCATCGTCGAAGGTCAAGCCTGCCTGCTCGGCAGGGCGCTCAATCGTCTGCTTCAGGTCGGTGATCCACATCGGCAGCACTGGTTCGCCATGCTCCTTGATCAGCCGCCCCAGCTCCGAATTGCTCAGCATGCGGTCAAAGAAATCCGCGCGCAGCGTCAGGATTACGGTCACGGCGCGGCCGGGTCAGCCACCGCCGTCGTCAGCAGGTTGATGAATTGCTCGCGTTCCTGCGGGTTGACGGTCTGGGTGAACACTTCCTCGAACTGATCCACAAACAGCACCAGCCGCGCTTTTGCCGGACGCGCGAATCCCCGCCGCGCGCACCAGCAGCCCGCGCGTATCCGCCGTCTCTAGATCTTCGCGCACAGCGCTGACGCTGCTTTGCGGAAAATAGGTTGTTTGCAGCACAATCGCCAGCGCTTCGACCGGGTGCGCGCCCGGCTTGACTGGCGGCAAAATCAGCCAGTCCGGGTGATCAGCGCGCAGATGCGGGATCAGCCCTGCCATGACCACGCTCGACTTGCCCGATCCGCTCGCGCCGATCACCGCCAGAAAGGCGGGGAACTGCTCCAATCGCTGGCGCAAGGTGGCGATCAGCCCATCTCGCCCGAAGAAATCCGCCGCATCGGCTTCGGTGAAGGCATCCAGCGCTTTGTAGGGATTACGCAGCGGGATGGCGGTTGCTGCTTCCAGGAGAAGTCTGAGCTGCCTCAGCGACCGTTTCCGGCGCTGTCAGCGGCGCATCATCAGCTATTGGAGCAATTGGTCGCAGCGGCACGTCGCTCAAGACCGCCAGCAGGTCCTGCAGCCCCGCCGTGTACTTCTCGCCACGCATATCCGCATATTGCAGTTTACCATAGCCGAGCGGCACGCAATCGAGCCAGCGCCCATCTTCGCCAATTGCCCAAGCCGCCAGCAGCGTGCAGCCTTCCATTTCCGCGATGCTCAGTTCGTCCTGAACATAATCAGAGACCATTGCCTGCGCAGAGCCGACGTAGATCAAAGCACGAGACTGCTTCAGCCCGGCGCGGATCGCTTTTTCCCAATTGCGGGTGCCCGGCTTGAGCTTCTGATGATCCACCCAGATGGGCACTCCCACCTGCTGCAAATCGGTGGCGAGGCGCTGCACAAACGCAGCATCCTCGCTGGAATGCGAAATGAAGATGTGGGTGGCGGTGGACCGCTCGGTCATGAATGCTTTTCTTCAGTCCAGAACAGCAGCCGCGACGGCACCCGAGGAATTCAGGTATCCGTCTGGATGGATACAACTCTGTTTGCATCTGGTATTTCTTAGCAATAAATAAAGTATAATGCTGTTTTGAGAATTGAATAGCGCGGCAACAGGCGGTTGTAGACAGAGTGCCAACTGCGTGATCTTTGCAACGTTTTCCCCCAAAGACTTGCCAAATGGTTCGCACTCTCCAGCGGTCTCTTAGGAAGAATTGGGTATGTCCCTGTCGATTGACGGTACACCGAACGTCGCTCAAGCAGCTTACTCCTGCATTCACCTTGTCTTCGGGAATTTTCCGACCTTTGGGCAGCACTCACCGGCGGTGACCCGGTCCTCCATTTCGCGCCCATAGCGCGGCTGCCCCCGGTTTCGCCGCCTGCAAATGGGTGACTAGCTCGGTGAAATCGGTCGAACGCGGCTCTTGGTGGCTCCAGAATGTAAACCTTCATTCTGAATGGCAATTTTACGGGGTGCCGAGTATCGT
>CAWFCF010000017.1:0-46523 GCA_963814185.1 uncultured Chloroflexia bacterium
GTCCAGCAGTTTCTTCTCATTCTTGACATCCAATCCGACGCTGAGTTCATCGAGCAGTCGATGCGCTGAGGCGCGATACTGCTCTGCCAGTAGCTGCCCGCGCGCCCAATGAGCGGTGGTGATACGCGGCGCTCCCTGCGCGCCCGCATCTGCCCAGTCCATAATCGCCAGACTTAACGCCAATTTGAGCGCCATCGTCGAGAATTGTCCGTAGTTGCCCCGGAGGCGCTCGTCCAAATTGCGGCGAGGGTCGGTCATGTCATGCAGCGCGGCGTAGTAGGCGTTGAAGAGATCAAATACCCCTTGATCCATGGAGCGCGCTCACTGCCGGATGGCGTACCGGCTCATTGAGACGGTGGAGCACTGCTTCGTCGGGTGGCATCGGAAAGGCGTTATAGATCCTCAGCAGCCGGGTTTTCAAATCGGCTGGAAAATCATGACTGTCCAGGTCCTGCCCGTTGAGAACACACTTAATCTCGCGCTCGGTCGGCGTCAAACACAGAAAGCGCGCCATCAGCCCGTCTTCCCACTCGCTGTCCGTGATATAGCGTCCCAGGCGCGCGGGCGTGGTCGCGCCGATCAGCGCCAGCGCCGGGTTATAGACAATCAGTTTGCCATCACCTCGGAGCTCGCGTTCCAAACGACGTGGGGCATCAAACATCTCCATCATCGTCTCGGTATGACCCTCCATATATTTCTTTGGGATAAGCATCTTGCTCGCTTCGTCGATGATAATTCCGCGCTGCCCCGCAAACCGTGCGGCCAAGTCCTCATTACGCTGTTCAAACGGAAGCAGTTTTTCGTAATTGGCGGGGCGCTCACCTGCGAGTTTCGCCATCAGCATTTCGGGAGAGGTAGTCGCAGGAAGGAGTAGATGGGGCACGGTATCGCGTACCATGTCGGTGATCGCGTTTAGTCCCGTGCTCTTGTGATAGTAGGTAGTCGGCGCAACCCACAGATAGTAGAGGTTCGGGAACACCTCGCCGAAGCCGAGCCGAAGTACACACCGTCGGGCGACCGCCAGTCCCGACGCCCACAGAGGGCCGGATCCAAAAAGATACGAGGCGTCATGGGCGAACGTTTGCTTAACCACGCCATACAGTCACTATGAAACGTCCCTACGGTTTCAGTAGCAGCGATCAGTTTGTCACTCAACTGAGCTGATTTGGCTAAGGCTGGTACGAACGTTTCATCTTTGTCTCTATTGGTTGTGCTCAGATCCCTCATCGGATCGACGCGCAGAATTTGGGCACTGACCGTCGGGTCGTGAGTCACGATCTGCTGCAGCAGTGACCAGTGTGCCGGATTGTTTTTCCAGTCGAGCGTCGACAGCAACAACTCGACCAATGGGCTAATCTTCAGTTCCGTGGGAACATCCATCATCGAGACTGCCCGTCTCAACGCATAAGCATCTTGCTCACTGAGAGTCATCTAGCCATCTCCAGGCAATAGTGAAGAGAACTCGTGTCGAAAAAACACGAATGAAAGAGAGTTTTCAGTTGCAGGAGAGGGCAGACTGTGATACATTGTGAGTGTCGAGTTCGCAGAGTATCATCAGCCCGCCGCCCACCCGCCATCCAAGCAGTGGGCTTTTTCTTGTCTAAGGCGGACTTCGAATACTCATCCTCAAATCTCCAAAAGGTTGCCCCGGGGCAACCTTTTCTATTCCGTCCCCAAATGGCGCTCGGCTTCTGAAATGAGCTTATTCAGCGCTTGCAGCCGTGCGCGAGCAACGCGGCATCACCTTCCTGTTGATGGAGCGCTCGGGCAAGGTCTTGTGCCGAGGTCATGCTAATGTTTTGTGTAGCTCGCGCCAGCTTCACGGCTACAGCGGGCAATTTGCTCGAACAAATCGTTCGTACTCTCTCCTGAATTGTCACCTTCGCACAACTCCTTGACTTGTTTGCTGCTTAGGTTGAAGTCAAGGATCTGGCGCACAATCTCGGTGTGATATTCCTGATCTAAAGCCAAAACATACCGTAACTTCTTCTCGTCGAGATTGTGGCGATCCGCAAGCTCCAACGCTTCGTCCGACAGGCGAAGGAGTGATTTGATCCGGCTGAACTGCGCCTTTTCAATTCCACCCATCGCACTCAGAATCGCATCGGTATATTCGCGCTTGCCGCGTAAGTCGAGATCAAGCGCCTGACGATAGAAGTCGTGGTTGACCGCAACGGCAGGAATCTCGTACCCATGCACAGTCAGCAGCAGCAGCGCAGCCTGGCGCGCCAGTGCGACCGCTGTCAGCCCGGAACGAGCCGTGTTCTCTCGCGCCTGTCGAAAGACCGATGATCGCTGTTCAGGAATAACGATGCAGGGGATCATTCCATCCCCGGTATATTCCGAGATGAAGTCGCGCAGCAGCCAGGTCGCCCAGTAGCGGCGTTCGCCGGTCTCAATCCGAAACAGTCGGGTTGCGCCTTGCGAGACATCCACCACCGTCAGCGGATTGACCTGACCATCATCGCGGATGGTCATCGCGAGGTTGACGAGATCGCGCAGCAGTTGTTCTTCAGGTGAGAATAGGGGCGCAGTTTCTTCTTCTCGGTCGTCATCTCCGTGCGGGAGTAGTTCCAGCACGCTGTTGAACGGGCGTCCGCGCTGGCGTGCTGCCACCTGCACGAGCTGCACCAGTTCTCGCAGTGCCTGCGTTGGCGTCAGACGATTGTTATGAAAGGCGAAGTGGATGGCTTCTGGAACCACGCGACGCGGCTGCACCGGGTCGGGCCGCACCATCTCCAGCAGGATGCGCTCGACCTGAATCCGCTGATCTTGCAGCGCTTGTGGAAGTTCGCCGAACATGTCCTGGCTGACGGACGCAAGCAGATCATCGACGCGATGCGAATCGGGCTTGGGCATCACACACCTTCCTTCGCCAGGTAACGCACCAGCGAACCGACCACTTGAGCATAGGCTTTGCTCGCCGCCGATTTCGGGCTGTAAGTGAACACGCTCTGGTGGTGGTGATGCGCGTAGGAGACGGCCTCATTGGCGGGGATCACGCCCAACAGCAGCTTACCGAGGACATTGTGCGCTTTGAGTTCGTCCAGCAGGTGGTTGTGTCCGCGTATGCGGCTGTCCATCTTGGTCACCAATATGCCGCTGATGTGCAGGTAGGGATGCCGCCAGCCCTCCCGGATGTCGTTGATCTTGGCGATCACGCTCATCAAGCCGACAGTTTCCAAATAGCGCGGTTCGACGGGGACAATCGCGTCCGTTGCAGCGAGCAGCGCCATTTCGGTCAAAAGCGAGAACGAAGGGCGTGTGTCAATCAGGATCGCCGCATACTGCGAAGCCATCTTGCTCAACGGATCGGCGAGGCGGTAGGGCGCGCCGGGGAGACTTTGGAGTTCCCGTTCGCCGCCTTCCAATATTGACGATGCCGGGAGGACGTGCAAATCGGCATCCCACTCGCTCTGCACGATACACCCAGCGAGCGTGCCCGCTGCACTCTGGCGATCCGCCATCAGGACAGTGTACAGGCTGTTGTCGGTGCCGTAGTCCTTTCTCCCGGTGGTCACCAGTGTCGCGTGTGCCTGCGAGTCGGTGTCAATCAGCAGCACACCGCAGTTGCTTGCTCCCGCCTGTCGCAGCAGCCGGACAATACCGAAGGCGATGTTGGTGGCCGACGTCGTCTTCGCCACCCCTCCCTTATGATTCGTGAACACGAATACCCAAGTCATTGCCATTTCCTCCTTCATGACGAACCGGATGCGTTTCGCTGGGGCTGGCAAAGACTTCGCGGAGGTGTGCTATAGTGACACCGGAAGTCTTGCTGGCGCGAGCAGCGAGCCTTCAAGGGAGTGGGGGAGACAGAACCTCTCCCACTTCCCGCAAAAGCCAAAAGTTATCCGGTCAAGCAGGAAAGCGGCTGTTCACGTTGTGGATAGGCGATAGAGTGGAGGAATTGAGGAACAGTTTCTCCCTCAGAAGGTTCGGATTGGCTCCAATCTGTGGAGTCCCTCCCTCAGAAAGCCCTCGAAACGGTTCTCAAGGGCTTTTTTCTTGCCTAGCGGAGGTTCGAATCCTAGCTGTGGGAGTACTACTCAGGGCAACTTTTTCGACCTAACATAACTTTATTGCAGATGAGATTTTCACCCTCTATAGTCGGATCAAATGAGTTCGAGTCTCCTCTGGCACGCAGCGAGCGAGAAAAACGCCTTTTGCGGAATCAAAGGCGTTTTTTCTTCTCTTGTGAAGTTCGAATCTCATCAGGTTGTCAGCGGAAATTAATGATTTCCATTGAGAAATTCATGGTTCATCAATATGGCGCTTTTATTGATGTGCCTGCTTTCTGGGCAGAGAACTCTGACATAAATTGCGTTTCGCGTAGAAGAGAAGAACGTTCGAGCTACCTTATTCGAATCCAGGCGAGATTACCCCACAACGAGTTCAAAGCTGCCTGCCAGAACCCGCCGCAACCTACGGTTGGCATCGACGAGCACAAACTTGACGCTCGACGAGCCGCCATTGATCGTCAGGATCATGAGTTCGCTGGTTGCATGGATAAATCCTTCGTCATTCCGCACTTTTAGACAGGATGCGCCTCGCTCCAATTTGCCACACCTTCATAATGCTCGTGGATGCTTTCCGGCCCTCCAGTGCGCTTCAATCTGTTCGAGGCTTTTTCCTTTGGTTTCCGGCACTAGGAAAAACGCAAAGAGGAGTGCCCCGACGCTAATGACCCCGTATAACCAGAACGTGACCGCTTTACCCAGGCTTTGTGTGAGCGTCAAGAACGACAAAGCCACGATCAAGTTAGCACCCCAATTGGCGAAGGTCCCGACGCTCATCGCCCGACCTCGGATGCGCAGGGGGTAAATCTCGGAAAGCATCAGCCAGAACACCGGCCCCAGCCCTACAGCGAATGAACCTACGTAGACCATCAAGCTGGCAACCGCGATCCATCCGCGGCTGCCGGACAACTGCGGAAGCGAAAACGCCAGCCCCAACACGAACAGACTCAGCGCCATTCCCGCCAGGCTGACCAGCAACAGGGGCCGTCGCCCAACCCGGTCGATCAGTTGCATGGCAACGAGGGTCAGGATGACGTTGACGACTCCTACGCCGAGGCTGGCGAGAATTGCCGCCGACGCGGACGATATGCCAGCGAAATTGAAAATAGTCGGGGCGTAGTAGATAACCGTGTTGATGCCAGTGATTTGCTGTGCGACGGCCAGACCAACGCCGACGATCATCGCTGGTCGCAAGAGGGGGCTGAGCAGTTCAGACCAGTGCCCCTGCTGCTGCGACACGCTCTGCTGAATCTCGCTGAATTCTCCCTCCACCTGTTCCGAGCCGCGAATCCGTTTCAGCACGGCGCGGGCTTGGTCTATTTGTCCGCGAGCAGCCAGCCATCGCGGGCTGTTGGGAATGAACATCAGCCCGATTCCAAAAGCAGCCGCCGGAATCACCGCCAACGCGAACATCCAGCGCCACGCTTCAGACCCGGCAAAGGCGTAGTCCACTAAATAGGAAATGACAATGCCGCTGGTGAGGGCGACCTGATTGATCGAAACGAGCCTTCCACGAATCCCCACCGGGGCAATCTCGGAAATGTACAGCGGCGCGACAAACGAAGCGATGCCGATGGCGACACCGGCCACGATCCGCGCGGCCACCAACCAGGCCACGCTCGCTGCCAGTGCCGCTCCGACGGCACCCAAGCCAAAAACAAACGCGGTGATCAGCAGCAGCCTCCGGCGTCCGATGCGATCAGCCAGTGTGCCTCCGGTTGCCGCGCCGAGGAGTGATCCTACCAGCACCGCGCTGACGACGAATTCCTCCAGGCTGGGAGAAAGGGAGAACTCTTTCTGGATGAACAGGATCGCCCCGGAAATGACGCCAATGTCATAGCCGAAGAGCATACCGCCCAATGCGGAGATAGCTGCGGCGAGATAGACAAAATGATTCCCACCCGCTTTGGCCTTATTCGTCATCGGTCTCACTCCCTTCAGCAGCGACAGTCCCATCCTGTCGAACGGAAACGATGAACTGATTCAAACTATTTGATTGAGAGGGATTGATAGTGCATCATGAGAGAAAAACCCGACCAAAGGTGATTTCTCATGAGCACTATCCCTACCAGTGTAACCGAAGAACAATTTGACCTGCATATCCGACCTTTTCTGAGTACCGCCAAACGAGGCTATCCGTGCAAAATCGCGCTGGTCAAAGTCTTCAACTATCTGCTCTACCGCTTGCATACCGGCTGTCAGTGGGCGCAGTTGCCGATTGCGCCTGCGCGCGCCGACCCCGAAAAAAAGAGATTAGCTGGCAAGCGGTCTACTATCACTTCCAGAAATGGAGTGCCGATGGCAGTCTGGAGCGGGTCTGGCAACAAAGTATCCAGACGATCCAAACCGACCTCGATTTGACGCAGTTGAATCTCGATGGCAGTCACGCACAGGCGAAGAAGGGCGGCGAGAGCGTCGCTTATCAGCCTCGAAAACGCGCTAAAACCTCGAATATCCTGCCCATCACCGACGCTCAGGGCTATGGGGTGGCTTCGACCGGGATCGTCGCGGGCAACCATCATGATGCTTTCGACCTCAAACCGCATCTCCAAGACGCCTTTGGCAGGATGAAGCACTTGGGACTGACGATTGCCGGAGCCTACTTCAACGCCGATAGCGCTTTTGATACGCTGGAAGCGCGCAAGGTTTGTTTCAATCACCGGGTCATCCCCAACATCTGCGAGAACAAACGTAACCGCAAATCCGTCAAACCTGGACGGAAACGCCTGTTCAATGCCGCCATCTACAAGCAGCGGTTCACCAGTGAACGCAGTTTCGCTTGGATTGACAAGTTTCGGGCGCTGCTCATCCGTTTTGAGCGCAAGGATGCCAACTTTCTCGCTGCTCATCATCTTGCTTTTGCGCTCATTAATCTGCGCCACTTGTTTGCAGCAAAAGGTTGAATCACTTCGATGCGAACCGTGAAGTCTGTTCCTTCCCAGCGATCCGCCTCCGGCCAGTAGAACGTGAATTTGATCTGCTTTCCCTCAGGGAGCATTTGCGTTGTCAGGTCAGCGCTGTGAATCCCCAGCCCGACATCGTGTGTGGGCGTGTCCTGGACGGTGTTCCATTCATCGGCACTCCAGTGAATGACGGCACGCGCCAGCGTTTCGACGCGCAGTATTTTGCCGGAAGGCAGTGAGCGAATCTTGTGGTTAAAGCGCCAGACCAGGCGCGGGGATACGGTTTTCTCGGTCACGTAGCGCTGCGCGGCTTGCGGCGGCAGGTCGAAAATCCGCCCGTCACGCAGGGAGCGGCGCAGCTTGAGGTACTCGGCATGTGCCCACACCAGCGGCATGGCCGAGCCAGACGGCCTGCCCAGAAATAACTCGCGTTCCGGGATGTCCGGCGCATCCCAGACTTGCTCCGAGACCAGGCCGCCCTCGTTGGCAAAGGATTTCATCGCCGATAGAAGCTGTTTTGCGGCTTCGATTCGACCTGCCGCCAGTTCGTAGTGGGCGCGTTCGCCCGTGAGCAGCGGCCAGCCACGACCCATCCCCGTTCCATCAAACGGCGCGCCATCCTTGTGCTCGCCATAGCCATCATCGTTATAGCGATGCCAGACCGTCCCGAACGGCGTCTCCAGCTTGAGCAAGGCATCGATGACGTTTACCGTATTCTGAATGCGCGGGTCGTCAGCAGCGCGCGAGCCAAAACGCACCAGCGCCAGAGCATCAGGACTCACCAGATGACTGGCAATCAGGGTATCCTCGGCGGCCAGAACATTGTTAATATGCACCGTCCTCTGGAAACGCGGCACGTCTGCCGCCGTTTCAATCGGCTCGATTCGGATGTAGAATCCTTCGACGTTGAACTTCCGGCTCCAATCCGTGCCGGACACGTACATCCAGCGTTCGATGGACGTGTTCCAAACGTCGGCGATTTCGCGCAGATACGTGGCAATGCCTGCTTCGTGATTCAAATCGGCCAAATCCGCCGCCGTCAGCAGTGCAGCGATTTCTGCCCCAACCGTGAACGGCGAATAGCCGGGGTCTTCCTCCCAGCGATCCTGCGGGCTGACCGGGCCATTGCGCGCCAAATAGCCCACCGCGTTGCGCACCATCGGCCAAAATTGGGACACGGAGGCTTCGTCTAATACCTTTTCACGATAGGCCATATCCACTAGGAGAATCGGCAGCGCCGTCTCATCCATTTGGATTCCGTCCCAATAGGGGGAGCCGTCCAACCACATATTCTGCGACCAGTGTCCATCGGGCTGCTGAGTGGTCTGGAGATAAGAGAACACGCGGCCTACGTCCTCGTGCGCGCCAGCAGCGAGCAAACCACCTGCCGTTTCCACCATGTCGCGCGGCCAGACGAGATGGTACCCGCCCAGATCGTTGTCGCCCTTGCTGAAGCCCCAGGGGATAGACAGGCTGGCGATGAACCCGCCCGGCGCCAGCTTCAACTCGTGGGTGCGCAGGACGGCAAGGCTGATCCGGGAAAGATCGCCCGGACTGGGTTCGCTCTCCTTCGGCAATTCGTGCGTTTTCATCTACGCCTGCCAGCCAGCGATATAGTCGTGCCTGGCCTTGTCAAAACCGTCACGCAGGCTGGCGATGGCATTGCGGGCTGCCTCATCCGCGTCACTGCCAAAACCGAGCGCCAGCACGAAGTCTCCCTGCGACTGGGCAAGATCGATCTCGCCCGTCAGTGCCACGTTGCCGTTCTCAGCCCGTGTGTATTCCCAGGTCATCTGGTGATGTGCCTTCAGGTCTTGCCAGCCGTCGGATGAACCGACGTAGCCGACGGATCGCTTCGTCCACGCAGCGGAGCAGGCCAACGCCAACGCGCTGCCGTTCCGCTGGGCAAACAGCAGCGGCACACCCTCAAATTCGTCCACCCAGGCGCTATTGCCGCCGCCCTGATTCCCCAGATGCGGCGCGAGCAGGACGTGCAGGTGATAGTCAGACAGCGCGCCTTGCAGCGCGACAAACTGCACCTGTTGCAGCACCGTATCCCGATGGGGATCGGTCACAATGAACTGATTCAAACTATTGGATTGAGAAGGGATGATAGTGCATCATGAGAGAAAAACCCGACCAAAGGTGATTTCCCATGAGCACTATCCCGATCAGTGTAACCGAAGACCAATTCGATGAGCACATCCGACCTTTGCTGAGTACCGCCAAACGAGGCTATGTATGCCAAATTGCGCTGGTCAAAGTTTTCAACTACATCCTCTATCGCTTGCATACGGGCTGTCAGTGGGCGCAGTTGCCGATTGCGGCTTCCCGAAACGACCCCGAAAAAAAGAGCTTAGCTGGCAAGCGGTCTATTATCACTTCCAGAAATGGAGTGCGGATCGCAGTCTTGAGCGGGTCTGGGAGCAAAGTATTGAAACCGTTCGAGAAGACCTCAATCTGGCCCAGTTGAACCTGGATGGGAGTCACGCGCTAGCCAAGAAAGGGGGTGAAAGTGTCGCCTACCAGCACCGAAAGCGGGCGAAGACCTCGAATATCCTGCCCATCACCGACGCTCAGGGCTATGTGCTGGCTTCGACCGGGATCGTCGCGGGCAACCATCATGATGCTTTCGACCTCAAACCCCGCCTACAAGCGGCCTTCAAGAAGATGAAGCACCTGGGATTGACGATTGCCGGAGCGTATTTCAACGCTGACAGTGCCTTTGATACGTTGGAAGCTCGCAAGGTCTGCTTCAATCACCACCTCATTCCCAACATCTGCGAGAACCAACGCAACCGCAAACAGACCAAACGCGGGCGTAAACGCATGTTTGATGCCAGCATCTACAGGCAGCGTTTCACCAGTGAACGCAGCTTTGCTTGGATCGATAAGTTCCGAGCTTTGCTCATTCGTTTTGACCGCAAGAATGCCAACTTTCTGGGTGCTCATCATCTGGCTTTTGCCCTCATTAACCTGCGTCATCTGTTCGCGGTGAAAGTTTGAATCAGTTCAATCTGCTTTTCGACGCGGTAGCGACCGTCACGGCTGGTATTGACCAAGCGGAATGCCGGGACGCCATCAGCCAGCCAGTGAACAGCGGAGTCCGCGTCCCGTTTCTCCTCGGAGAAGAAATCCGCACCGTCGGTGACGATCAAGCCCATGTCGCGGATACAGGCCTTGTCAATGCGGGGGTAATAGACCTCGTTGAAGATTCCGTGACTCAGCGTGAACCAGACGCGGCTCTGGCTGCTGAGGGCTGTGCCAACGCCGGTTTTGGCGCTGGAAGTCCAGCGCGCCGGAATTCCGGGACTACCGGGTGCCGAATGATTGGACATTTGCACGCTCACTCCTGATTGTTTATGGCTTGCTGTAACTAACCCCCATGAGCGAAGTCGGGATAATCGGTCATGCCGCCGTCCACGAAGATCGTGCGCCCGGTGACATAGGCAGCCGCGTCGGAAACGAGTATCACCACCATGCGGCTGATGTCTTCAGGTTCGCCAATCCGCTTCAGCGGGATTTTCTCTAGCAGGTCTTGCAAGCTCTGCGGATCGCTCCACACGGAACGGTTGATCGGCGTTTTGATCGCCCCCGGCGCAACTGCCAGCACACGCACGCCGTGCGGCGCTGCTTCCTGGGCTAAATTCTTGGTCAACATGCTGACGGCAGCCTTGCTCGCGGTGTAGGCGCTGTAACCCGACCAGGCGATTTCCTCATGCACCGAACTGACGTTGAGCACGACGCCGCTTTTCTGCGCCACCATGCGCTTTAGCGCTTCGCGGGCGCAGTAGAAAGCGCCAAACATATTCACCTCGATCACTTTTCGCCAAGCGGCAATATCGGCCTCCCACCCGAAGGCACGCGCACCGTCCATGCCCGCATTGTTGATGAGAATATCAATCCCACCCCAGGCGTCGTCGATGCGCCCGAACATTTGGGCAATGGCATCGGGGTCGGAAACGTCCGCTTGGAGGGCGAGCGCTTCACCTTGCTGATCCGTGATCCGCTGCACCAGCGATTGTGCGGCTTCAGGATGGGCGACGTAGTTGATCGCCACTTTTGCGCCCGCGTCGGCGAGGCCAAGTGCAATCGCTTCGCCGATGCCGGAATTGCCGCCCGTGACGAGCGCCCGTTTTTGGTCGAGTCTAATGTCCATGAGCGTCCTCTGTCTCTAACGTAAGGGTTGGTTATAGCCAGATTCTGCCATCTTTCGCAATAGATTGGGTCGGCAGCCTTTCGCCCCCGCGTCCCTCACGGGTTATTGGGATGCTCACGGTTAACACGAAGGTCGTTCACAATCTGCCTGAATACAAGAGTGAATCTTCTCTCTGAAGACGGGTTGAAGCTGCGACCTGTGTGTCATTAGGCAAAGAGTTCTGACCGCGCGCTCGGCTGCGAAGCGAAGACATGATCGGCTTGCGCTACCAGGTAGCTGCAATCAAGGATCAACTCGTTACGATGCCAGACTGCTCTGGAGCGTATCCCCGTTGAGATATTCGACTAGAGTCAGCCCGGCGCGTTTGCGGAAGGTCAACTGGCCGCCATAGGGTGCGGTGAAACTGCCGGACGTCGGCGAAACGTCCCGATAATCGCGCCCCACCGCCACTGTGACGTAGCCTCGATGCGGCTGACGTCAATTCGTTGGATCAAACGCGCTTAATCCGCCTTGTGTGGGCAGAAAAACCTCGACCCAAGCGTGCGATCCGCCCTCGCCGAGCAAGTGCCCGGAGACATAGCGCGCGGGCAAGCCCGCCGTCCGGCACAGGGCAAGCATCAGGTGGGCGTAGTCCTGACACAGCCCCTGTCCAACGTGGAGGGCTTCGGCAGCAGTGGTACTCACGCTCGTTACCCCGCTCCCGTAGCGCATGGCTTCATAAACCCAGTCGTTAATGTGCAGCGCCAGATCGTACTCGCTGGTCGCGGCGGTCTGCAACTGGCGAACGATGGAGCGGATGCGATCATCGGGCATCGTCAGCGGCGTCGGTTCCACGAAATGCTGCGCTTCGGCAGGCGAAATGGTCGGTCTTTGCTGGTCGTGCGCTGCGCTCTCGACGATCATCTGCGCTTCAAACGAGACGACCCGATCCGCTTCAAGCACTTCCAGTTCCAGCACGCGGTTGCCGAAGCGGTCGGCGGTCTGTCGGATGACGGCAGGTGAAGGATCAGCCGCGATCTGGTGATCGAGCAGTTGTTGAGCGCCATAGCGATCAGTGGGGACGATCACGAGGCGCTGCTTCAAATTGTAGATGGGACCGGGATAAACGTACTCAAAACGCTGGTAGAACTGGCAGCGGATCCGCTGGACATTCGCCCAGTCTACCGCGCGATAATCGATAAATTCAAGCTGCTGCGGGTCAGGCATGGAGTGCGCTGCATTCCAACGTCAGCGAAGGCAGCCGCTCTTGCTCATCGACCTGCGCCGCCCAAACCTGAAAGGTGGTCATCTGAGCGCTGCCGTAGACCGTCGCTAAAGCCACGTCCACCGCGTCACGCCCGCGCGCGATCAAGACCCTCCCGGTGCGCGGGCGGTTGTGACGCGCATCAAACGTACGCCATTCCCCCTCCATATAGACCTCGAACCAGGCGTGGAAGTCCATCGGGGTTGGATCAATCGGCACGTTGATGTCGGGCAAATAGCCGCAGACGTAGCGGGCAGGAAAATTCAGAGCACGGCAGAACGAGACACCCAGATGCGCGAAATCGCGGCAGACGCCGCGCCGCTGCTGGTAAGCATCTCATCCGGTTGTGCTCGAAATGCTCCCGGTGCCGTAAGCGATATTGCTGTGCAGCCAGTCGCAAACCGCCTGCACCTGCGCCCATCCGCCCTCGACGTACCCAAACAACTGCCAGGCGTCGTTGAGGAACAAATCGGATGGGCAAAGGCGGCTGGGTAGGGTATAGATCACCACCTCGTCGGGCAAATCCTCGACAGGCGTCTTTGCGAGCGCAGAGAGCACCGGATCAGGGCTTGGGGGGACGTCGACAATCGCATCGTAGACGATCTCCAGCGTGCCGACCGGCGCGACCAGCCGCCAAATCTGGTTGCCAAAGCCGTCGATGTACTCGTGCAGAGGGGTGCAGGGATCGATCTTCTGCTGTTCTTCAAGCAAACGGTGGTGGTAGGTTTGCGGCGGGCGCACGACGAGCATCATCGGGGTGGGGGCAACACTTTCGTACCCGATTCTGCAACCCACGCGAACATGCATTGACGTTTCCGCCTTAACAGATGAATTACGGTGCATTCTACTGGGTTTAAGACACTTTGACAATCGACATCATAGACAATGAATAGGGTACCGCGTTTGGCATTACCATTCGAACTGCTCTTCGGACAAAAGCATAATTTGCGTCAGGCAAGACTTAGCTGCGCGAGCGTCGCTCGCATGTCGCCTCCGCTCCTGTCCGGAACGATTTTCAATTCAAGCTGGGTCACGCCGAGGAGGTCAACGTGGTACGCTTCGATCTCCTGAACCGAATTCTGCGGATTGAAATTCCATTGCTGGCGTACAATCTCGTGAAAAGTCCGCCCATAATCGGGCGACCAGCGCAGGACGAACTCCTGTGAACGCTCGACATCGTGTTCTACGAATGACAGGCGAATGCGCTTGATGGCTTGCGGGTGATCGAAGATCAGCCGGATGGTCTGCTCTCCCGCCAGCGCCGCGCGCCATCCCATTTCCTTCCCACCCAACAGCGCATTTTCTATCGGGTGCGCGAACTCCTCGGAGCTGACTTCGACCACCGCAATTTTATCGAGCGGCAGCCAATCCGGGTCGGTCTCTGGAGCGTCTGCCTGAATCGTGCCGATCATTCGTTTGCGCATCAATTTGCCCCTTCTCTAGCTATGCCGAGTTTCGCCAATAGGAGATTGCCGCAATGTGAGCGGTCAAGATTCAGTGAGCTAATACATGGATGAATAAGCGATAGGGGTGAGGAATGCTCTAGCATCCGGGTTAGATAGCGCATCCTCTTGCATTGGCAGCGCTTCCGTGCCAGAGCGGTTCCAGTAGGGCAGGCAAAGCGCCAGCGCGCGCTCGAATAAGGGAACTGCTTTCGGGTAGCTTTCGAGCAAGAGCCGATACATGCTAACTTCCGGTTTTCCGCCATTTTGTTGAACTTCGGTTTTGGTGAACGCGAGTGCAATTCCGTCGCGCATCGCTGCATGAGAGCCAAAGGCGGCTTGTATCTCAGCCATAATTGCCGCCGCTTCTGGGCTATCGTGTTGTGCCAGATAGCGATAGCGTCGAGCAACGGAAGCGTACCAGTCAAAACTGGATTCCATTGAGTTGCCTTTCCACTGATTTAGATGTTGTAGATCAGGGGATGGTGGTTGTTTCAAGCTGCAAAGACTGGATCAGGAACGATAGGTCGAATGTTGCCTTGAAGTCACCGTGTTCGTACAACGCACCCCCGCTATCGGAGGGGATACACGAGGCTGCATAGCGTACTTAAATGCAGAATTAATCAGCAGTGTAACACCCTTGTAGCGAAATTACGAATTCGATTTCCGAGGTGAGGTGGTGAAAACCAGACTGCATGGCGGCGGATCAAGTGCGGCGATACAAAAATGCTCGTTTCGGCAAAGCCCAGGTAAGATAGCTGCTCAATGTCGTTAACAGCCCATGGAAATTTTGTGGCGAGAGAGTAGCGATCATGTCCTCTGTTCCTGCTGTCCCAATCAAATCCGAAGGCGCATTGCAGCGCCTGAATACCTTCCTCGATCAACACGTGCTGCCGTATCCCGTCAGGTTTCTGACTAACCGGGTCATCATCCTCGCCACGCTGGCTTTGCTGGTGCCGCTCGTTTTCTTTACAGGTGATCAGGCGTTCGTCAACGCCTTGAACAGTTACCTGAACGTGATGTCGGTCGTGGTCAGCAGCACCGTGCTGCTCTACGCGACCATTGCCGATGTGCGAGATCGAGCGGCGGCGGAGCGGCGCGAAGAAATCGCCAAATCCTACGAACAGGTACTCGAAAAGCGCGTCCAGGTCGATCATGAGTTGATCGAGCAAATTCTTCAGAACAGCATTCAAAACATTCTGCTAGATCGTCTGGAAAAGCTACGGGTGGAAGATCAAAAACGAGCAGAAGAGATGCAAAGTGCCGTGATTGCCAGAAATGAGGAGCTGCATCGGGCAGAACTAGCGGAGCTGACCGCGCTGGTTCAGGCTCTTCACCAGAGCTACTTTGGGAAGCCCCCAGACGCCGAGAGCTAAACGAAGGCTTGCTTTGCACTTGGAACGAAATTGATCGGTAGTACATGAGTAACCATCAATTCCAATCGGGAGCGTCACGGCATACATACGAGATTCGGCGTAATCGCACCTCAGTATCGTCACCGGACGTTCTATGGAAGATTACGAGTTCCTTTACATTTAGTGAAATCGGGTGTATATTTGAAATTACGAATGGAATTTCTATCAACGACCTCCTGTTGACCCAAAACTCCACTCCGCACCATCCGGTTTGATGATGCCCGTTAAATCTCCGCGATAGTCGACGCAAGATTCAGGCATCTCCTGCTCATCAAACATCACCCCAGACAAATTTACTCGCAACCGACAGACTATTCAATTGCTTCGGCTGCCTTCCCATTCACTGAGGCGCTGTCGACTGATTAGGTCAGTGGCGCTACGTCAGTATGATCCTGGCACTGGAATATTTTCTCACCTGCTCGTAAGCAGGCTGTGTACGTCTGAACCCACCCCTACGTTCGATGAGCGAGGTTGGGGGCATTTTAGAATTCTTCGTTTCCTCAACACTCACTGGCATTCTAGAATTGAGCGGAGCTAAACCAATGAAACTCTATTTGAAAATCTTCATCGCGCTGGTACTGATCGTCGGGACACTCTTCTGGGCAGTGAGTTCGCTTCGTCCTCTTTCCTATTCCGGAACTGATCTTAAATTGGACGTCGGAGCGGGGGCTGTGACAGTAACAAATCCGTCAGAAGTGCTGGTACCGGTACAGTTGATTAGCCCCGGAGTACGAGTATTCGCCGTTACAAGCTCTATCGCTGGAATGGCAGGTTCCTCGATAACGCAGGGTACCGGAAATGATCGCGCTCAGGTGTTTGATCTTGCGCTGCCCTTCGGCACGAGCGAGTTTACCGTGACGCGCGGCACCAACGTGAGTTTGGTTGCGAACGCGGGTACCAACCTGCAGGTGACCGTACAGCCCGTACTCGCAAGCGATGCTCAAGCAACAGTGATCATAGCTGCTATCGTTATTTTGGGAGCGCTTTTCTACATTTCCAAGACCACCGATCATCGCTGGATCCCGATCTTGGGGCGAAAGTTGGCGTCGGATCGCGCCGCAAAATTGTCGCCGATTTCTGAGCGCTGCAAGTGGGCAAGGTCAGGAAGCACGGGCGTATGGCGACAACCGGGCGTCGGTTTCGGAGTAATTCAGGTCTCAACAAGCAGTTTTCGTCGTCAAGGTAATTGTGGCGTGATAAACGCCGAGAAGGAAAACGAATCATGGATATGGGACAGATGGGTTGGCTCGCGTGGTTGATTGTGGGTGCGGTTGCCGGATGGCTGGCAAGTATGGTGATGCGGACGGGGCGGGGACTGCTCATGGATATTGTCGTGGGTATCGTCGGCGCATTCATCGGCGGCTTCCTGTTTAACGCCATCGGCGCACCCGGCGTTTCTGGTTTCAACATTTGGAGCATTTTCGTCGCTTTTGCCGGAGCGGTTGTGCTGCTGGCACTGATCCGCTTATTTAGCGGACGCCGACGCCTGTTCAACTAAGCGGCGTGTTTCCCCTTGATCATGGATTCGGGATACGAGCGACACGTTGTCCGTATCTCCTTGAAGTCCAGTCTCAATTTCGAGCGTCGTAAGCGATAAGAATCGCAAGGAAAACAGATTATGCAACCGATGATATTGCTCGCGTGGATCATTGTCGGTACCGTTGCCGGATGGCTGGCAGGCATAGCCATGAAGAGCGGCGGCGGTGTGTCAACTGACATTGTTGTCGGCATCATCGGTGCGTTTATCGGTGAACTTCTATTGAGTGCCATCGGATTGACGGAGACGACCGCTTCCATCATTTGGAGCATCGTTGTGGCTTTCGCAGGGGCAGTTGTGCTGCTGACCGCGATCCGCCTGCTCAACGTACGCCGACGCCGACACCTTTTCAACTGAGAAGCACGTGCATTCTTGATCTTGCGATAGAGATACGAACCATTGCCCGTGTTACCGGGCAATTTCACTCGGTTTGCTGAAATGAGGTTCTCATGATGAACAATGATCGAATCTACTACAGCCATAGCGCCAAAATGCACGCCATGCGCGCCATGATCCGCTTAACCTTGCTGTGCCTGGTGATTGGGTTGGGAATTGGAGCGGTGCTGGCGCTGCTCTTTGCCCCCTCGTCCGGTAAGAAAATCCGTAATGGGCTAGCCAGGAGCGTCGAAGACGGTTTGCAGACTGGGCGTGAAGCCGTTGAACCCATGGCGAAACGCCTGGAAAAAGACTTCGACGAGCTGCATAAGAACGTTGATGAGCGCCTGCAACGTGCCTAGACAGAGGAGCCGTGTATGAAAAAAGAAGTGGGTTTGTGGATTGACCATCGGCGGGCGCTTATCGTCATCAATCTCGACCAAGAGGAAGAAACAAGACGGATAACCTCCGATGTCGAGAAGCATGTCCGCTATTCAGGTGCATCCCATGCGAGTGGTGCAGGCGAATCCCACTCTGATACCACAGAGGACGGGCGCGACAGACGCTTTGATGAGCAGCTTGACCGATACTATGACGAAGTCATCTCGTATCTACGTGATGCAACCGCGATTCTAATAATGGGTCCCGGCGAGGCAAAAGTCGAGCTTCAAAAACGTCTCGAACTTTGCGGACTCAGTGATCGTATCGTTGCAACCAAGACCGCTGACAAGATGACCGACGATCAGATTGTGGCAGCCGTTCGCCAGCACTTTCGGGACTCAGAACACCTTGCCGACAGAACCCACCAACGGAAGCAGACATCTTAGAGAAGCGTGAGGCTCCTATGAGCAGCAAACGACAAATCTCAAATGAAGAAGCGCGTTCGGTCGGAACGCAGCTCGGGATCGACTGGACGAAAATCGACCCGGAGCAGTTTCGGCGTGGGCTTGAAGTCGAACTCGAACATGGCGCGCGAGACCCGGAGACCAATGTCACCGGCGACGATCTCATGTTGACGGGAAAGATTGCCTGGGCGCATCTGAAAGAGATTCACGACTACTACACCCGGTTGGATCGACTCGAGTCCGAGGCAGAGGCTGAAGCCCTACGCGATTGACCCTCTAGCACATCGGCGTAGGAGATAAGTCTAGCGGAGCGCGGTTCCTAACGCGCCAGCTATGTCATCCCCAAACAGTTCAAGCAACCTATCCCCATCGATGAAAAGGCAAAACCGAAATGACTGAAAACGAGCTGCGCAATCAAGAATTGACCCGCCACGACGAGCAACTAGACCGGGGGGTTGAACGCAATCAAGCCCTGAATCTGCACGAAAAAACCCAGAGTATCAGCCGGGCAAATCAGAATTCCTCCGTCGCCCGGATCGTCAATATCGAGTACTTCCTGTTCGGTGCGCTAGAGCTGCTGTTAGCAATTCGCATCGTTTTGCATCTGGTCGGCGCAAATCCCGACAATAGTTTCGCCAATTTCGTGAATGGGCTGTCGGCGCCCTTCGTGGCGTTGTTCGCCAATCTGCTGCAAAACCCGGTGCTCACGTCAACCTCTGTGCTGGAAATCACGACGATTTTCGCGCTGGTCGTCTACGCGATTGTCGCCTGGCTGATTGGTCGGGTGATCTGGCTGGTGTTAAGTCGTCCCCGCTGAGTCGCAGCAAAGCGCTGAGGCATTTCCGGGCACAGCACGAACTCATGAACAGAGCAAGCTGGCACGGGAATAACGACGATAGCTCGGCAATCGCTGAGGGAGCTGAAGGCTGTATTTATAGCGCAAATTTTAATGGATGGACAGGAGATTACGATGGCACAAGTTGACGATCAGCCCGCCGGTAAGTTGAACCGGATCAGAGGCGGGGTATCCAAACAATGGGGGCGCTTAACCGATGATGAACTCCAAAAAATCAAGCAGAAGCGCACCGCCCTGGTGCGCAAAATTCAGAAACGATACGGTCACCGCGAACGAAATAATCCGCCCACAGCGTGATAGGTGGATTTCTAACCCGAATGAATACCAGAGGCAGTCTCGTCCGCCTCAGCGAGAGGCATCAAACGACCAGCGAATCGAAACCTGAGAATCATCGACAGGTGTATTCTGTCCTGGTGGCGTTGTCCGAGTCTAAACTGATACGGCTGTTCAAGAGCGTCGAGGTCTTGCGAGAAGAATTGCAGTTGATCCGCTCACCCAACGGTGAACCCGTTGAAGCCGTGATCGCCACTCAAGCCTTCTTGAAAATCTGGAGCGATGAGCTAGACCAAATCTTGGCGGCAAAACAAGCGAAGGAGACCAATCGCCGGTTGCGCAACTGGGATAACGAGGGCGGGGCTGTCGATCACGCCCCAAAGCAGCACTTGTCGAGCGTTTCTGATAGCGTGACGTAAGACATAGTATAAGCAAGGCGTTTTCCGTGGAAAGACTCAGGAGGCAAGAAACAATGGCAATCAACATTCGTCCCTTAGGGGATCGTATCATCGTCGAACCCGTTGAAAAAGAAGAAACCATCGCCGGAGGGATGCTCGTGCTGCCCGAAACGGCGAAAGAGAAGCCGCAGCAGGGCAAAGTTCTCGCCGTCGGCGCGGGACGGCGTGACGAAAAAGGCAAGCGGATCGATATGGACGTGGAAGTGGGCTACACCGTGCTGTTCGCCAAGTATAGCGGCACAGAAGTCAAACTCAGCGGCAAGAAGCTGCTGATCATGAGGGAAAGCGACATCCTCGGGATTGTCGAATAGTTTTCGTCAGACCATCGTAAAGAGCATAGGAGACACAACGATGCCAGCAAAACAAATGAAGTTCCAGGATGAAGCCCGTCGTGGTCTACTCCGCGGCGTGGACAAGCTCGCCGACGCGGTCGCGACGACGCTGGGCCCGAAGGGGCGCAATGTGGCGCTCGACAAGAAGTTCGGCGCGCCGACCGTCACTCACGACGGTGTGACTGTCGCCAAAGAGATCGAACTGGAAGACCCGTATGAAAACATGGGCGCGCAGCTCCTCAAGGAAGCCGCGACCAAGACCAACGACATCGCTGGCGACGGCACGACTACATCGACCGTTCTCGCTCAGGCGATTGTCAACGAGGGTCTGAAGAACGTCGCCGCCGGCGCCAACCCGATGCTGCTCAAGCGCGGCATCATGGCAGCCACCGAAGCGATTGCCAAGAACATCAAGGAACAGGCAATTCCGATCAGTACGAAGGAAGAGATCGCCAGCGTCGCCAGCGTGTCGGCACAGGACGCCGACATCGGCAACCTGATCGCCGAAGTGATGGACAAAGTCGGCAAGGACGGCGTGGTCACGGTCGAGGAAAGCAAGGGTCTGGAGTTCGAGACCGAGTACGTCGAAGGAATGCAGTTCGACCGCGGCTACATCAGCGCCTACTTCATCACCTCTGCTGAAGTGATGGAAGCGGCAATTGAAGAGCCGTACATCCTGATCTACGAGAAGAAGATCAGCGCGGCGCAGGACATCGTGCCGCTGCTGGAAAAGCTCGTCCAGATTGGCAAGCGCGACATCGTGATCATCGCCGAAGACGTGGATGGTGAAGCACTGGCGACCCTCGTGCTCAATAAGCTGCGCGGCATGTTGAACGTGCTGGCGGTTAAAGCTCCCGGCTTCGGCGACCGGCGCAAGGCGATGATGAACGACATCGCCATCCTGACAGGCGGCACGGTCATCAGCGAAGAAATCGGGCGCAAGCTGGAAACGGTCACGCTCAACGACCTCGGTCACGCGGCGAAGGTCACGTCGACCAAGGAAGAGACCGTGATCGTGGACGGCGCGGGCGACGAGAAGGCGATCAAGGGGCGCATCGAAGAAATCCGCAAGGAAATCGAGCTGAGCACCAGCGATTACGACAAGGAGAAGCTTCAGGAGCGACTCGCCAAGTTGATCGGCGGTGTCGCCATCATCCGCGTCGGCGCGGCGACCGAGACCGAGCTGAAGGAAAAGAAGCACCGTGTCGAGGACGCCCTGAGCGCGACCCGTGCGGCGGTTGAGGAAGGGATTGTCCCCGGTGGCGGCGTGGCGCTGATCAACGCCATCTGTGCGCTGGACGGCGTCAAGATGGACTATGACGACGAGCAGACCGGCGTCCAGATTATGCGCCGTGCCCTGGAAGTACCCATGAGGAAGCTTGCCGAGAACGCGGGTGTCAATGGCGCGGTCGTCATTCAGGAAGTCCGACGGATGCAGCGCGAACAAAATAACTACAAGATCGGCTACAACGTCATGACCAACAGCTACGGCGACATGATCGTGGCGGGCATTCCTGACCCGGTGAAGGTGACGCGCGGCGCGGTCGAGAACGCGGCGTCGATTGCCTCGATGATCCTCACGACTGAAGTGCTGATCACCGACGCGCCGGAGAAGCACAGTGCACCGGCGGCGATGCCGATGCCGGAGTATTAATCTCCGCAGCGTCAAACGATGAATCAAGTCGGGGCGAATGCTTTGCAAGCACCCGCCCCGATTTTTTATTTCCTTACCGCTCCAGCGGCTCATCCGAATTGCCAACCAGAGTGAGTCTCAGCCGCTCCTGCGGGCTAGACTGGGCTTTCAGGTTTGTCCAGCAGCATATCGACATCATCCGCAGCCACGTCGAGGCCGTCGCTCATCCCGTGCATATGACCTCGCGCCAGGAGGTTGGGGATTTCCACCGCCGCGAGACGTGATTTCTGACCCGTCGCGCGCCATTTTTTCGCGAGCTTGCGTAACTCCTGTTTCAATTCGACCATGATGTACTCCGAATATCTCACCGTGTATTGAGGTGAAGATGGACTTCTAAGGGAGAATCTGCCCTACGGCGCAACGTCGCTCGTCCGTGAGTTTGAATCGTCCCGTGCCAAAGATCACGAAGCGCGCATGGGCTTTGGCTTAAGCTCATGCAGCCGCCAATTCCGCCCAGCCCCCTGGCTCAATTAGAGCACCTTCCCATTTCTGCAAGCAGCGGGTCATCGCCTGCTTCGTCAATGGAAGCGCCTCCGGGTAATCTTCAAGTAGATGCGCGTAGAGACCGATGCCCGGTATCCAGTGGTTTTGCTGAACTTCCATTTTCAAGATCGTGATGATCAGCGCGGCACGTAAAGCGGCATGAGCGCCAAAGGAGACGTGAATCTGCTCGATAGCTGCAGCCGCTTCCTGGCTTTCTTGTCGGACTAGGCGGGTGTAGACGAGGGCAACGTCTTCATACAGATCAGAAGCGGGTTTCATAATAGCGTTTTTCCACTCAATAGTGCAGTGCGGGTTACGATGGCAGCTTGTGGAACGCGAGCCGTTCAAAAACTGGCGATCCAATGTGTGAGGGGCACTGGAGGGAAAAGTGTGCTTGGTGGAACGTTTGGAGCATGAGGCGCGCGCACAACAAACGCGCTTCGCAAACCGGTGAGGAGTAGATATCCTGAGTGTTTATGTGAAACATCAGGACTTATGATCAGTATACCGCTTCTGTCAGCCGCCGGGAAGTGCTCGACCGTGTGAGTTTACACAGACTCGTTGGAGTGCTTCGTTCAGTCAGCTATACGGGACCGATGCGCTGGCGCGCCCAGTCGCGCTCGTGGGGTTTTCATTTGCCAGACCAAGAGCCTCCGCCTGACGGATACTCCATGCCTGTACCCAGCACGTGATGGCACGCTCCAACAACGCACGTGCCTCCGGGTAATCCTTGATCACATAGCGATGGATGCTGATGTCCTCGACCGAGTGATTCTTCTGGACTTCCATTTTCAGAAGGGTAATGACAAGCGTGGCGCGCAAAGCAGCGCGCGTGCCGCAAATGGCGAGAATCTCCTCGATGGCGGCAGCGGCTTCCGGGCTGTCCTGTTTGATCACACGCACATAGGTTGAAACGACGTCGTCGTACAAGCCTGAAGTGGCTTCCATCGGATTATCTTTTCGACTTGTTACGAAGTATTGTTGGTTTCTTGAGCGTCCGAGTTGGCAAGATCACTCATGGTCAGATGAGCAAGTTGCAGATCGCCGATACCCCACACCTGCAAGCAGCACCCCATCGCATACTCCAGCAGCGACACTGCTTCCGGGTATTCGTTAATCAAATAAGCGTAGACACTCATGTCCGGTATCCAGCGGTTTTGCTTCAGTTCCATTCGGAAGATCGTAATGATCAGCGCCGCCCGTAAAGCTGCACGCGAGCCGACCTTCACATGAATTCGCTCCAGAGCCACTGCGGCTTGCACGCTCTCTTGCCTCACCAGTCCAATATAGGCTGAAACGACCTCTTCATACTCGTTTGAAGCGGCTGCCATGAGAATTCCCTTTCCAGAGCATTAACGAACAGAGGTCAGTTATGCAATTTGTTTCACCAAGACGTAAACGATGGGGTGAAAGGGATAACCCCCTTAAATTCACTGGTTCTACCGGAATTGGTGGTAATACTCGACTTGAGCGGAAGAAGCGACGAGCAGATTTTCCAACCAGCAAGTCCGATACGTCATGCCGTTTAGCTTGTGAAACGGCGAGGTGAAAAGTGATCCAGATCGCAAGCGGGCACGTGGACAGTACGGCTGAAAGTTGTGCAGCAGCGCCCACGAGCGGACAAGCAGCTGAGCGCTAACACGATGCCCATGAAGGTCACGGCCCATGTACAGACAGCGGGTCATCGGCTGCATATGCCGTTCGAGCATGGTACTGACCCGATGACAACCGGGATGAAAGAGTCCCTGCAGGAGTTCGGTGCGTTTCTGCTCAAAGCGGTCGACCGCTTTGAGTGCTTCTCCCTTGAGGTGCTGACGAGCAAAGACCAAAAACTGAGCAAAATGGGTGTAGTAGCTGCTTTGCGATTTGGCATGATAGATGCGCCAGATGAGGAACTGCAAGCGCGGGTAGATGGTGTAATGCTTGCAGCGGTCACGAATGCGTAGAAAAGCGTGCAGAAAGCAGCGGATGACGATGATCGTCGGGAACAAACGTAGCCACGCCTCTTTGGTCTGTCGCCACCCATCCAGATTTCAGAGTCTTGGGCGTGTAGTCGGCCTGAAGACGCTGGGCCTCCTGTTTGAATTCGCTGTACGCGCCTTCAAGATCGTCCGTCTGCAACGTGAGCGTCACGCTCGCGCCCAGGACCACATCCTGGACTACCGTTGTTGCCACATACACCTCTTGTCCGTTGAGTGCGGTGAACTTCTCATCTGCCAGCAGATGTTCTGGTAGCTTGTCCGCTGCTTTGACCGTTGTGCCCACGAGGTCGAAGCGCCCCAGATGCTCGACCAGGCGGTACCAGTACATGTCGTTGCGTCCGAAGACATAGGTCAGTCCCCAGAATGGCACACCGAAGCGACGCAGAAACAGTGCTTTCTCGACCGTCTCGGCGTAACCGGTCATGTACGGCAGCACGAAACTCGGGGCGACCCGATACACGCTTCCGCCTCGATTCAGGCGAATACGCCGGATGGCGATGTCGGGCAGTTTCCGCGACCCGCGGATGTCGTGCAAGCGGTAGCCTTCCCTGATCTCGGCGGGGAATAATTCCGGGTATTGCCTCACATTGGCATCCACCCACACCCGAAAAGCGCCGGCATTCTGCACCACGGTTTGGTACTGGTGGCGGTCGATGGGTAACACAATTCGACGTGACGGTTTTGCAGCCAACTTCAAGTTTTGGCTACACTTACGCGGCTGAGACATGATTGACCCTATTCACTTCCCCAAGTCAATTGTGTCTCAGCTCTCCTTCTCTCAACCACCAATTCCGGTAGAACCAGTAAATTCACAGAGGGGAAATGTGCTTGGAGATCGCGTTTGGGAAAGAAGCGCGCGCACAACGAACGCGCTTCGCAGTCAGGTGAGGGGCAAAATCCTGAGACGCTTACGAAAAGCGTCAAGTGTGGACGTAACGATAACACCTTTACAGTTGGTTTACAATCAGCAACTGGATTTCGCGCCACGACGAACGCCTGTACAGGGAAGCTAATTCAGGCGGGCTACCGCCTTTGCGATACCCAACGCCGGATCTCCTGCCAGCGCCGATGTGAAACGGCAGCCATGCGACGGTCTGATAAGCTACCCGCGTAGTACATCAGGTGTTTGAGACGGTGATCTCAGGTCGAACCCGCGTGCTGAAGCTGCTCCCGCATAACGCGATTCGCAAGTGACGCCCGATACTGCAATTCGACCGCCGCATCCGCATGGTCTAGCTGAGTCTGCAAATTTGTCGCCTTCCAGAGCAACTCACTTTGCACGGATGTCGCCGTATTGAGCAGCTCGCCAACTCTGTAAGCGAGCAGATTACGCTGTCTGAACAGCAGACACAGTGCCGCCTGAAGCGCGGCTTGACCTGCTGGATCACTATTCGACTCAGTCAGCTTAGCGATCAGTTCGCTGTCCTCGCGTGAGAGCAGTACATTGTCAATTGAGGAGAAATCATAACTGTCCATTGTTCACCTTTGATTTCGCAATCACCGAATGAGATCAAGACAACTTCACTTTTTTCCAAGCTCGACCTGCACTTCATGTCCCCCGCCGTCGTTCAGCAGCGAAATGCATCCTTCGGAGACGATGCCGCCGTCGAGCGTGATCTGGACGACGCCTCGGTTCACCCCGTGCGGATTATGGACGTGAATGTTGTAGACCGTTTCACCGTCTCGATAGGTAGCGTCGTAGTCCCGCCAATCGTCCGGGATGCAGGGATCGATTTCCAAGCGATTGCCCTTGCGCTTCAAGCCTAATATCCCCTCGATACCGAGGCGATACATCCAACTCGCCGAGCCGCTGTACCACGTCCAGCCGCCCCGCCCGACATGCGGCGCGACACTATACACGTCAGCCGCGACCACGTAGGGATCGACCCGATACTTCTCGGCTTTTTCAGGCGTGTCGCTGTGCGAGATCGGGTTCAATAAGCGGAATAGTTCGCCTGCCCGGTTGCCCTGCCCCAGTTGAGCAAATGCCCAGACCGCCCAGATCGCGGCGTGGGTATACTGCCCGCCGTTTTCACGGATTCCCGGCGGATAGCCTTTGATGTAACCGGGATCACGGACTGTTCTATCAAATGGGGGCGTGAAGAGGAGCAAAAGCTGATCTTCAGGGCGAGCCAGGTGCTCGGCGACGGCAGACATTGCCTGCCGCGCGCGTGTCGGGTCGCCTGCAGCAGAAAGCACCGCCCACGATTGAGCAATCGAGTCGATCTGGCATTCCAGATTTTGCGCTGCTCCCAACGGAATCCCGTCATCATCGTAGGCGCGTCGATACCACTGTCCGTCCCAGCCTGCTGTCTCCAACGCCGCCTGTAGATGATCTGCCTGCCGTTCGTATGCGGTCGCCCGTTCCGAATCCGCTCGCTGCGCGCAAAACGGCGCAAAGCGCTTCAGAACGCTGTAGAGAAACCAGCCTAACCAGACACTCTCGCCGCGCCCCTGAATGCCGACGCGGTTCATGCCGTCGTTCCAATCGCCCGTGCCCATCAAGGGCAGCCCGTGCGCGCCAGCGGTCGAGCCGCGCTGGATGGCGCGCAGGCAGTGTTCGTAAAGTGTGTACGTTTCGATGGTGGATTCGTACTGCCCATAGCGTTCTTCTTCGCCTGCTTTCAACGGCTCGCCGCGCAGGAACGGAATCTGTTCATCCAGAATCGCCGTGTCTCCGGTTGCCTCGACGTAATGCGCAACGACGAACGGCAGCCAGAGCAGATCGTCGGAGATGCGTGTCCTCAGGCCGCGTCCGCTTGGCGGGTGCCACCAATGAAGCACGTCGCCTGCCTCAAACTGATGCTGGGCGGCAAGCAGAATATGGTCGTGAGCGATCTCCGGTGCAGCCCACACCAGCGCCATCACGTCCTGCAACTGGTCGCGGAAACCGAATGCCCCGCTGGATTGATAGAACGCCGTCCGTCCCCAGATGCGGCACGAAAGCGCCTGATAGAGCAGCCAGCGGTTCAGCATCAAATTCATCGCCGGATCAGGCGTCTGGACGCTGACCGCACCTAAAATCCGATCCCAGAACTCGTTAACGGCTTGCCAGGCGGATTCCACCTGCGCAGGGTCTTGATAAGTTTGAATAAGCTGCAAAGCCTGTTCCCGACTGCTTCCTTCACCCAGCAAGAAGAAGACTTCTTCACTTCCGCCTACGGGCAAGTCCACATGTAGCTGGATCGCTGCGCACGGATCAAGCCCCGGCTCGACCGTGCTCGCCAAGCCAATCCGGCTGAGCGCTGCCGGGTGGCTGAGATCGCCCATCCGCCCCAGAAATTCGCTGCGATCCGTCGTCAAACCGTGCGGGGCTTTGTTCGCCGCCAGAAACGCGACGCGCTCTCCGAATTCGACATTGTAGGCGTTGCGTGCCAGCAGCGCGCCGCTGTTGGAGTCATACTCTGGGATGATATACGACTGCGAGGCGCTCCGGCTGACGCCCAGCACCCATTCGGCATAATAGGTGACGGTGACGCGGCGCGGGCGATTCCAGGTGTTTTCCAGCCGTAACTGGATGATCTTGACCGGGGCATCCGGCGCGGCAAACAGCCGGGCGGTCTGCTTGAGTCCCCGGCTGTGATGTTCGAACTGCGAATAGCCCGCGCCATGCCGTACCAGATATGGCTCCGCGTCGCGGCTCGGTGAGGGCATTGGCGACCAGACCTGAGCCGTTTCCTCATCGCGCAGATAAAGCGCTTCGCCGGGGCTGTCGCCCACCGGATCATTGCGCCAGGGGGTGAGCCGGTTTTCGCTGCTGTTTTCCGCCCAGTTGGAACCTGCCCCGGACTCGGATACCAGAAAGCCAAACTGCTCGTTGGCGATCACGTTGACCCAGGGAGCGGGCGGCGATTGTCCGGCCTCAAGGAAAATCACATATTCTTTACCATCAGCGCTGAAGCCGCCCCAGCCGTTGTCAAATTGTAAGTCGGTCGGTCGAGCCAGCGGCGTAGTCTCTAGCGCCTCCAGATTGGTCAGCGATGGTGTAAAAATAGGCAGCGACACACGTTGGGCAGAAATCTGCGGCAGTTGTTCGGCGACTGATCCCCTTTGACCATCCAGGATGACGCGCGCGACCGATTCGATCAGGGTTCGGTCAGCCTGTTTCATTTGATCGGCATTGACGACAAAAACACCGCCGCGCCGGTTCAGCCACGAACTGCTGTTGGCGCGCTCAATAAGGCGGTGAAGCTGCCCTTGAAGCTCCTGCGAATAACTGCTGTCGTGGAGATTGAGGATCACCATATCAATACTTACCTGCTGGTTGCGCCAATAGGTATGCGCGCGCAGGACTTCCAGCACGAGCGGCAGTTCTACGACATCGCTGACGCGCACGAGCAGAATGGGAAGATCGCCGGAAATCCCGTATGCCCACAAGCCGGGCTGCCCCTTCGTATTCGTGCTCAGGACATCCCCTGAAGTCCGTAAGCTCGCGTGCGGATAGAGCAGCAGCGACAGCACCTGCTGCATCTGGGCTAACTCCGGGGTATCCAGATCAAGCTGGCGCAAGGCGAGTTCATTCTGACGGCGGGACAGCTCGACCGCACGTTCCAGCACCGCCCAGTCCTGATAACGCTCGGACAGCAGCAGCGTCTCTGAGCGAGACCGAGCCGCCAGCGTCAGAAAGGCGACGCTGACTCTGCCGTAGGGTTCCAGCTCGACCTCCTGAGCCAGTGCCATGATCGGATCGAGCGTCACGCCAACGGTTTTGGAAAGCTCAACTCCCTCGTCGAACACGGCGGGCGACCGGAGGCTGCGCCCTCTGCCCAGAAAAGGCAGCCGGTCGCCTTCATACGCGCCCGTGATCGGCGTGCCCGCTTGTGTGATCAGAAAATGCCCCAGATAGACCGGCTCCTCATCGGCGGCGCGCAGTCGGCGGTGAAAGAGCAGCAGATTGCTTTCGGGCAGATATTCGCTCTCGATGAACATCTTGTTGAAAGCCGGATGACGATCCCCTTGCGAGGCTAACAGCATCTCCGCATAACTGGTGACACGGATGTGGCGCACCTGATCGCTGTGGTTAATCAGATTGACCTGCCGGATTTCCACATCGTCATCGGCGGCTATCGTCACCTGCATATTGACCGTGATGTCGTGATCGCGGCGCTGAAATTCGGCTTGATGCGGATAAAAGGCGACGTGCTGGTAATCACGGGGAACGGTCGTCGGTTGGTAGCCCGCTGACCAGAGATCGCCGCTGTCCTGATCTTGCAGATAAATCCAGCTTCCCCAATCATCGAGCGTCGGATCCGCTTCCCAACGGGTCAGGGATAAGCCCTGCCACTGGCTGTAGCCACTGCCTGCGTTGGTGATCAGTGTGCTGAAGCGTCCGTTGGACAGAGTATGCACCTGCGGTATGGTCGTATCCTCTGGGACTTGCCAGGGAGCGATGTTCACTTGAGCGGGCGGCGTGACCCGCGCGACGGCTTCAATCGGATGGGGGTCTTCGATAGGGATGTGAGTCGGGATTTTTTCTTGCAGCAGCAGGGCAAAGCTCTGAACGCGCGGATCGCTGTGGAAGCGCTCGATCATCAGATCATGGAGCAAGGTATTGCTCAGCGAGGTGAGAATCATGCCCTGATGATGCGCCATGTAGGATCGGATCATCGCATAATCCTGGCGCAGTGGCACACGCGACGGGGTATAGTCCACCGCTTCGTAAAAGCCGTAGAGTCCGCGCATTTTGAGGGCATCAAGCTGATCCATGTTGTGGCGGACTGCCTGCGGACGCAGCCGCAGCGCGAGCAGGGATGCGTAAGGCGTAATCACCAAATCTTCGGCCAGACCGCGCTTGAATCCCAGATCGGGCACGCCAAAGGCACGGTATTGATAGGTCATGCTGCTGTCGAAAGCGTAGTAGGAGGACTCGGAAATTCCCCAGGGAACCTGTTTCGCCTGAGCATAAGCGATCTGCTCATCGACGGCGGAACGGCAGCTTTGGGTGAGAAAAGTTTGCTCGTAACTTCTCATGAACAGCGTCGGCATCAGGTACTCAAACATCGTCCCACTCCACGAAAGCAGCATGAGCGTATGGTTGACCCGTGCAGCCGGTCGCCCTAAATGCAGCCAATGGCTCGGCGGGACTTCGCGCTTGGCAATCGCCAGGAAACTGGCAAGCCGCGCCTCAGACGCCAGCAAATCGTAGAAGTTATCGTCGAGCTTATCGCCAGTGACGTTGTACCCAATGTGAAACACCTGGCGCTGCGGGTCAAATAGGAATCCGAATTCCATCGCCTGGAAGCGGGTTTCCGCGCGAGCTACCAGTGCCCGATAGCCCGCTAGCAAGGCGTTGACCTGCGTTTGAGTTGTCTTGAGCCGCTCCCCGAACTGAACGCACCAGGTTTGCGCTGCCTGAACCTGCGCCGTTGAACCGATTCTCTCGTGTAAGTGCGCCTGTAGTCTGCTGAGACAAGCAGCAACCGTTTCGCAAATCGCTGTCAGTTCGACCAAGCGTGGTGAAGCGGGCAGCGCCGCCAGCAGGTCTTGCCATGCGCCTGCCATCAGCGGATCAGCGTCCGTCCGAAGCAACAGCGCGGGCGGTTGGCTGATCGGCAGCAGCCATGGCAGCAGCAGGTCAATGTCGCGCTGCATACTCGTCAGATGGTGATGGAAACGCTCGGAGGTGATACGCAGTCCGCTCAACATTTCGGCGTTCGGAGCCGAGGTTTCGGACTCGAAAACGGTGACGATCCGCCGAGAGAGTTCCGCCCACGCTTCCTGATTCAAGGCTGCGATCAACGAAGCCCACTGCGGAGGATGCTGCGGGACGGCCTGAATCTGCTGCCGCAGCGAAATGACAAAAGCGCGCAGCGCCGCCACTGACTCGTCCAGGCGCGTGCTGTAAAGCTCGTCGAGTTTTTCTTCCAGCAGATCGAGCGTATCGAGTAAGCCCTGCCAGCGCTGCGGGCGAATCACCAACGAGTTCAGGAAAGGCGAGGCAAGCCTGCTCGACGACCAGCAGGCATCCGGCCAGATTGCCGCTATCCACCGTCGAAACGTAGCGCGGTTCCAGCGCCGCCAGACTTTCCGTGTCGTACCAGTTGAGCAGATGCCCTCGATAGTGCTCCAGTTGGTCGAGCGTGTCGAACGTCGCCTGCAAGCGCGTGATCAAATCAAGCTGCCCGGTATAGCCCAGATCATACGCCGCCAGTGTTGAGGTGAGCAGCAGGCCGACGTTGGTCGGCGAGGTGCGGTGGGCGGTCTGGCGCGGCGCTTCCTGAAAATGATCAGGCGGCAGCCAGTGGTCTTCAGGCCCGACCGTTTGCTCGAAAAAGAGCCACGTCTGCCGGGCAAGGTGGCGCAAAGCCCCCTCCTGCTTGACCGAGAGTGCGGCTTCGGCGCGGGTCGTTGGCAGACTGATCCAGTAGGCCACCTGAGGCGAAATGAACCACAACGTCAGGATCGGCAGCGCGAACGGCAGGGCTGCGGGAGTCGTGAAGACGATCATCAAGCCGAACATTCCCGCCAGCACGGGAACCACGATCATCTCGCGCCAAGTGGATTCTGAACCTCTGTCTGCTCGGAAAAATCGAGCGGTCTGGGCAGCCGTCGTCCATTGCAGCATCCGTCGCCGCGTGACCAACAAACGCACCAGCGTGGTGCTGATCGCACTCAGCGTCAGGAACGCTTCGTAAGGCAGAAAAACCAGCGCCAGCAGCCAGCGCAGCGCATCGACGCGGCGTGAGCGCAGCACGGCGCGCATCGATTCTGCCGGGGAACGATGGCGCAAGCCGGAGTAGAGCGACAGAAAGAGCGGGAAACCGAGTGCCGCCAGAGCGATCAACATCCCCAACAGAGGCGAACCGATCAGCCCCAGCCATGTCGCGCCCAGAAGCACGAGCAAAGCGGGCGCGACCAGACTGCGCCGTAAATTGTCGAGGATTTTCCAGCGATCCAGCGTCGAGAAGGTGTTCGGCAGAGTCTCGCCCGCTTCGCCCGTCGGAATACGCGGCAGCAGCCAGGGCAGCAACTGCCAGTCCCCGCGTATCCAGCGATGCAGGCGGCGCGTATGCGCCAGATAGCCTGCGGGATACTCCTCCAGCAGCGCAATATCGCTCACCAGCGCGACGCGCGCGTGAATACCCTCAAACAGGTCGTGGCTTAAGAGCGCGTTTTCGGGGATGCGATTGGCAAGCGCCGACT
The DNA here is from genome assembly GCA_963814185.1 of uncultured Chloroflexia bacterium. Taxonomy (GTDB): domain Bacteria; phylum Chloroflexota; class Anaerolineae; order Aggregatilineales; family Phototrophicaceae; genus Flexifilum. The sequence continues at coordinate 32,155 of CAWFCF010000017.1, forward strand.
CCAGAACATCGACATCGTAAATCCCTTTGCCGACGTAGCTGCCCTCGCCAAACAAATCCTGATAAACGTCGGAGGCGGCGTGAGTATACAAATCCAAGCCCACGTCACCCGCGAAAATCCGGGTAAAGCGGGTTCGATTGGCGCTGGCGGGTTTGATCTCGATGCGCGGCTGCAAAATCGAATAGCCGGAGACCACTTTGCCGCTGTCGGGGTCGTACTCCGCGCGGTTGAGCGGATGCGCCAGCGTCGCAACCAGACGGCGCGCGCCTCCTTCAGGCAGAATGGTATCCGCGTCGAGGGTAATCACGTACTTGATCTGCGGCAGGACGCTCAAATCGCCGAACTGCACGGTGTAGGAAGTGGTCTCGTCGCCTCGCAGCAAGTGATTGAACTCGACCAGTTTGCCGCGCTTGCGTTCCCAGCCCATCCAACTGCCCTGCGCGGGATTCCACTGCCGTTCCCGATGAAACAGATAAAACGGAGGCGCGCCGAGCCGATATTTGGCGTTGAGCGCTGAAATCCCCGCCTGTGTGCGGCGGATCAGGTTCTCGTCTTCGGGCATCTGTTGGTTGGGCGCGTCGGTGAAATCCGTCAGCAGCGCGAAAAACAGCGCGGCATCGTCATTGCGCAAATAATGCAGCTCCAATTGTTGCAGCAGTGAGTTGATCTCGGCGGCATCGGTCAGCAACGTGGGGATGACCACCATCGTCTGGTATTCGATGGGGATGCCTTTGTCGAAATCCAGCCGGGGTAAGACGCGCGGCGCGACGTGGCTGGTCACTGCCCAGTTGACGACCGTGCTCGCAATCGCCGTAGCGGGCAGAAAGGTGAGCAAGGCGACGCCAAACATTTGGATAAAGCTGTCGTCGGTCGAGGCCATATACTTGGCGAATACCAGCATGAGCAGAACGGTCAGCAGCCCCATGCTGCTGAGATAGATAGGTGTCGGATGCGCCAGCAGCCAGCGACGCAGCGCCAGCTCCCCGCGCCGACGGTAATGAAACCTGTCTTCGAGTTGGCGCAGACCCTCGCCAATGAGATAATAGCCGACGTGCGCCGGACGTGAGTCGGGAGCGGCCTGCTGGCTGAACGTGATCGCCTGCTTCGCGACAACTTCCTCCGCCTGCTTCGTGAAGCGAGCCAGCCGTTCAATCACCTGCCGATAGCTGTTGCGCGTGTCAAAATCCATCGCCGCATAGACCTTCGCCGGATCGAGCCGCAGGATTTGATCGACGAGGCTGACACGCTCAAAGAAGACTTTCCAGTCCTGAACGCCGAGCAGTCGTAAGCTCGTGATGCAGAAACGCACGGCATTGTCCCCCGGAGCCGCAGGTGCGGCGAGCGTGAGCGGCGTATCCGTGTGGATCAGCCCGGCGAGCGAATTTGCCAGGCTGCTCAGAATACCGAGGCGCAGCATCGTCGGAAACGCCCACAACTCGCCCATCGTCAAAGGCACGTCGGACTGGAATGCTTGCAGAAAGCGGACGCTCTGCTCCACGTCAAGCTGATCGCTGGAATAGTCGATCAGTTCGTGAGCCAAGACGTAGTTACGCGGGATGTTTACCCAACTAGGATTGCTGAGTTTCGGCAGTTCGCGATAATAGCCCAGCGGCATATCTTCGCGTACCTGACGGATAGCTTGCTGTACGACGAAAAAATTGTCCAGCAGCCACTCTGCCGCGTAAGAGAGCGGCATTTCTCCTTGAGCCGTGCTGCTGAACTGTTGATAGGCAACCGTGATGGTCTGTTCGTGTTCGAGCAGCAGAGTTAGAAGCAGCGGTTTGCCCGTCGTTTGCTCGGCCAGACTGAATCCCCCTGAAAGACGATGCGCCAGCCCTTGCAGTGGGTCTTCTCGCACGACTTCTTCATGACTGCTCAGATCAGCGGGATCGGGGGTATGGGGTGAAAGCGAGTTATGGAGCATTGGTGAGTCGGATGGGCTGTCTGGTTTCCACACCTGAACGCGCGGCTTCAGGCCATTCCCACTGCAAATCCTGAACGATCAGTAATGGCGTTGTTCCATTGGTGATAAACCGATTGGTGATACTTCCATACGGCGATCGTGCCTCACCGGAGTACCCATGAGCACTCAAGACCAGCAGGTCGATCTGCTCCTGCTCACTCACGCTCTGGATCGCGGCGGCAACGTTGTCGCTGACCAGCAGGCGTGTTTGCGTGTGTGCGGATAAGTGCGCCTGAGTCTCTTCCAGATATTTGCCCCCTTCCTCCTGATTGCGCTCGATGAATCGATTGACCAATCCCGCATCTTCCAGGCTCAACGGCATATGACGCGCCATTTCCGGCTTACTGACGACGTGGACGAGCAAAAGTTCAGCCTGATAGGTCTCGGCGAGCGCCGCCGCCATCGTCAGCGCCGACCCTGCCCGCTGCGATCCGTCGAGCGGAACCAGCAGTCTTTGATACCGCAGGCCGTCCGCAGAAGCAGGGAGAGGCTGGCTCGTCCGAATAATCAGGGTTGCAGTCCGTACCCGCTGAAGGATGTGCTGGACAATACTGCTGACGCCGCCAGCGTTGACTTCCGTTTCGCCATAGCCGCTCAGGATCAGCAAATCTGCTTGCGTGGAGCGCGCCAGTTCGACTATTTTCTCGGCAGCACTGCCTTCGAGGAGCATGGTTTGAACGGATACGTGGCTCTCTTCTAAGCGGGCTTGTACGGTGTCCAGATACAGATTCGCCGCCGATTTCTTGAGATACCAATCCAGAGGATCGGCTTTTGGCAATCGAAGCGATGCTGAAGGTTGTTCTAAGACATGCGCTAGGGTAATTTGAGCGTTAAACGCTCTGGCAAGGGCGATGGCATGAGGCAGCACACACTCTGCCAGTGACGAACCATCCAAAGGAACGAGGATGTGATCCAACATAGGTTCCTCCTAAGGAAGCTCTATGGATTACGTGGACTGATACCATTAATGACCAGGAAAGTTGGCCTGAGGAAGTCGTGGGCGTAACGCAAAAATTCGCCCGAACTTACGACGAAGGGAGACAATTTGGGAACTGCTCGCTGGTGGTCAATTTGTGAGCTGGGTTTGTGATATTGCCCCGGCTTCTATTCACGTGGATGCGTGTGCGGGTCGGCGAGGTCTCCGTCGATAAACTCAACATCGCTGGCATTGTCTTTCAGCTTGACGATGCGAACAAGATAACGCTTAAAGGCGTCTTCGACGCTTTCGCCCATCGAGTAGGCGTTCGATTGCGTACCCTTCACTTGAAGCGTGAGCCGAAACAGGTGCAGGAGTGGTGATGGGATTGAGTGATAAACAGCCATGATGGCATCCTTTTCATTTCATTCACCGAATGGAGCTTTCTAACTCTGGAACACGACGACGCAAACGGCAGGCGTGGCATCAAGAGATCTCGCAGCGCAAAAGTGTGTCTGAATACTCGAACTCTAGCGACGGAGATCTACTGGCGATGACTCTGAGCCAATGCCAAGGGATAGTTCGGCTACCACAGGTCAGAGTCCAGCAGAAATCGCCTGAGTGGTTAGCTCATCCTTGCGAACCTGGATAGCCACTGTCTCTGTCGCTGCTGTCCAGGCGTTTTGAAGGTATGAAGGCAGTTGGTTCCAGTTCGGCAGTGGTTTTCCGAGCGGCGTTTTCCACTCAACCCAGTCACCATAGGCGCGATACGCGATTTGAGCCAACACGACTTTTTCCATGATTTGCCTCACTTTGACAGATTTAGGGCAGCTTTTTGAGAGAACATTTGCGGCAGGCTGCTGGAGAGCATCCACCACAATCGTTAGATTTTGTTGAGCAACTGATCAGACTGACAGCGGACTCGGATTTCCGAGGGTGGGAACTGGCCCAGATGAGCTCAAACAATGCACAGGACATGCACCTAACAATCATTATAACACAGATGGGAAGGGTTAGCTAACCCGATGTGCAAGTTTTTCTAAAGAAAGGAGACTTCGGTAGGATTTGGGTGTCTGAAGTCCAAAACTGAGCCGAGGTCTCCTGAAATGGATATTACCACGTTCATGATAACGGTCTACTGCTTCATTGACGATTGGCTGAAAGAGAAACAGGTGCGCCAGCGCGGGCCGCAACCGACGCTGAGTGACAGTGAAGTGCTGACGATGGAAGTAGTCGGTGAATTTTTGGGCATAGACGACGAAAGTGCGCTTTACCGTTACTTCCGTTGGTATTGGAGCGCGTGGTTTCCCCGCTTGCTTGAAGTCAACCGAACCACCTATACCCGTCAAATGGCGAATTTGTGGCGGGTGAAAGAACTGTTGTGGCAAGCCCTGTTGCAACAGGTCACTTACGACCCGCACTTGGCGTTTGTGGACAGCTTTCCTGTGCCCGTCTGTCGCTTTGCGCGTGCCTACCGCTGCCGGAAACTGCGCGGGCTGGCGGCATTCGGACATGATGAGATGGCAAAACAGACCTACTATGGCCTGCGGGCGCATGTGCGCGTCTGCTATCCTGGGGTGATTGTCGCCCTGGAACTGACCCCCGCCAACATTGCCGATAGTGCCGTCGTCGAAGACCTGACCGAGCAATTCACCGGGACACTGTTGGGCGACCGCAATTACTGGTCGCCTAAACTGACCCGACGCTTGCAGCCCCAATCGGTCACGCTGCTTGCCCCGAACCGCTCGACACGACGACCAATTCATCCCTACCCCTACTGGCTGACCAACCTGCGTCGCCGCATTGAAACCGTCTTTGGACAACTCGTTGAACGCTTTCACGCCAAGAAAGTCTGGGCGCGTGATGTCTGGCATCTCAGTTCCCGTTGGCTGCGTAAGATTCTCGCGCATACCTTCGCCGTTTATTGTTGCCAGCAGCAAGGGCTTGATTCTGCGCTGGCATTCGCTGATTTGTTATCTTTTTGAAACTCGCACATCGGGTTAGCTAGGAATGCACCAAATTGAGGTAGACGCAGCATTTTGGATCCCAACATATCATCACTGTTCCCACGTCATTTCGGGAGTTCTGATACGCTGAGAGTTTTGTATTCCTGAGTCGCTGTGAGTCCCCTGTTCTTATGGCTGACGAATCGGTTGAGAGAACGTCACCTGTCGATGGACTTCATCACGAGTCAGTCCGTGACCGCCTGCTTATCTGCATATTGATAGAACGCATTGATGTCCTTTTCCACCAGAACCTGCACGACTTTCGCTGCGTTTGAAATCAGCACGATTTCCGATGCTGCTCTGACACCCGCAGTATCGGCATCCATACAAACCAGAATCCGCGGTACCGACATCAATTTGCCAAACCAACGTAGGTTGATGCGCCAATTGCTCGCGCTGCCAATCGAGGCCGGCGAGACGGCGTCCAAGCCAACCTGCTAGATTGTGAGCGCATCAAACTCGCCTTCCGTCAGGAAGAGCGGGCGTCCTCGCTGAATCTGATCGGCCAAATACACGCAGCCTTTGGGGTTGCCTCCGCTCACCTGCTGGTAACGCGGCTCGCCTGCCGCTCGCCGGACTTTGATCCCCCAGAGCGCGTTATCCGCATACCAGGGAATCGTAATTCCACAGGGGACTTTTAATCCATCAACTTCTTGCCATTGGTATGGTTTACCGGGAATATAGCCTAATTGTGCTGCCGCGATCACCCCTTTGCTCAAGCCACGCTTAGTTTTCAAGTAAGCCAGCGCACGTCGTCCTTCCGACCGCCACAGCCGATCTGAGGCTTCGTCGGCGATCCGTCGCGCCACCTTCTGCCAGGTTTCGTCGGGCGGTTCGGAGCGTTACTCGTATTCAGGTTCTGAGCGAAGAATAGGCTCTGCCATCAAAGGTAAGTCGCCCACCACTAAGCGTTCGCAGGCTTGCTGAAAGGAAGGTTCATGATAACGCTGCATCCAGCTAATCGCGTCGCCGCTGATGCCACACTTGCCGAAGCAGCGCCAGTGGCCGGCGTAGACCACCAGCGAGAACCCTTTTCGCTCATGGTGGAACGGGCACTTGAAGGTGCTGTAGTCGTGCGTGCGATACTTTGGTTTGCCCAGGTCGCGTTCGACCAACCTTCGGCAATCCAGGTTGCGTTTAAGTGCTTCGACATCGATCATCATTCACCTCAATGATCTATTTCGGCAGTACGATGACGAAATGCTATAATTCCGAATTATGGCATTTCGTCATTTCGTCATCGGCATGACAGAATTCTTTTTGGTGATTACCCCCTCATTGCAGGTACACGGGAACAGCCTGCCTGGTCGTACCTGTCGTCAAGGTATAATCGCCTTCTTTTTATCCGCCGGTTCTTCCATCAATTGTTACTGCTTAAGACCAATTTGGTGATCTGTGCTGAGCCAATTGAGGCAGGAATTTCGTCAGAGTCGTCATGACGAAATTCTGTGGGTCAGTTGATAAGCCTTCGCCGGACGCCCCGCCGCTTGCCCTTTGCGCTCAACGGCTTCGATCACGCCATCATCCAATAGTGCCGCGAGCGTCGCGTCGACCTCCTTGCGCGTTTTGATCCCCGCTCCACGCAGAATTTCCCGTGCGGACGGGGGACGCTCGTCGTTGCGGGCCACAAAGTCCAGCAGCTTCTGCTCGTTTTTGACGTCCAGCCCGATGCTGAGTTCGTCGAGCAGCCGGTGAGCCGAAGCACGGTAGTCTTCGGCCAGCAACTGACCGCGGGCCCAATGCGCCACTGAGATACGCGGGGCACCGTGCGCGCCGTTATCCGCCCAATCCATAATGGCAAGGCACATCGCCAGCTTGAGCGCCATCGTCGGGAAGCGACCGTAGTTGCCCCGCAGCCGTTCATCGAGATTGCGCCGAGGATCGGTCATCTCGTGGAGGGCGGCGTAGTAGGCGTTGAAGAGGTCAAAGACACCTTGCTCCAGCAGTGCGCTCACCGCTGGATGACGGATCGGCTCGTCGAGGCTGTGCAGAGCAGCTTGATCGGGTGGCATGGGGAAGGCGTCATAGATCCGCAACAGTCGCGTTTTCAGGTCGGCGGGAAAATCGAGGCTGTCGATATCCTGCACGTTGAGCACACACTTGATTTCCCGCTCGGTTGGAGTCAGGCATAGAAAGCGCGCCATCAAGCCGTCTTCCCACTCGCTGTCGGTGATATAGCGGCTGAGGCGTGCTGGTGTGGTCGCGCCGATCAGCGCCAGCGCCGGGTTGTAGACAATCAGTTTGCCATCGCCGCGCAGTTCGCGTTCCAGACGGCGTGGAGCATCGAACATCTCCATCATCGTCTCGGTATGGCCTTCCATATATTTTTTGGGGATCAGCATCTTGCTCGCTTCATCGATGATGATGCCGCGCTGACCAGCGAAACGGGTCGCCAGGTCTTCATTGCGCTGCTCGAAGGGGAGTAATTTCTCGTAGTTGGTAGGTCGTTCACCAGCCAGTTTTGCGACGAGCATCTCCGGCGAGGTCGTCGCAGGGAGAAGCAGATGGGGTATGGTGTCCCGGACCATATCGGAAATCGCATTCAAGCCAGTGCTCTTGTGATAGTAGGTGGTCGGCGCAACCCAGAGGTAGTACAGATTGGGAAACACTTCGCCGAAACCGAGGCGCAGCACACAGCGGCGGGCGACTGCCAGTCCCACTGCCCACAACGGGCAGAACTCCAAGAAGATATGGGGTGTCATGGGCGAACGTTTGCTGAGCCATGCCATGCAATCACGATGAAAGTGTCCAACCTTTTCACCAGCAGCACGCAGTTGATCGCTTAACTGCGCAGATTTGGCTAAGGCTGGCACGAACGTTTCAGCTTTGCCTTCATCGTTTGTACTCACTGCGCTTGTCGGATCGACGCGCAGAATTTGGGCGCTGACCGTCGGGTCGTGAGTCACGATCTGCTGCAGCAGCGACCAATGCGCCGGATTATTTTTCCAGTCGAGCGTCGACAACAACAACTCGACCAATGGGCTAATATTGAGTTCTATGGGTACTTCCATCATCGAGACTGCCCGTCTCAAGGCGTAAGCATCTTGTTCACTGAGAGTCATGTAACCTTCTCCAGGCAATATTGAAGAGAACTCGTGTTTGAAAAACGCGAATGAAAGCGAGTTTTCAGTTGCAGGAGAGGGCAGACCGTGATACAGTGTGAGTGTCGAGTTCACATGTGTATCATCAGCCCGCCGCCCACCTGCCGTCCAAGCAGTGGGCTTTTTCTTTATTTACGGTGGACTTCGGATATTCATCTCACAATCTCCAGAAAGGTTTGCGCGCGCAAACCTTTTTCAGTCGGTTGCTAGATAGCGTTGCGCTTCAGAGAGCAGCTTCTGGAGCGCTTGAAGCCTTGCGCGGGCGATACTTGCGTCCCCTTCTTGCTGCATCAGGGCGCGTGCCAAATCCTGAGCGGACAGTGTTTGGACGGTTTGCGTCACCCGCGCCATTTTCACGGCGGCAGCAGGCAGTTTGTCAAGCAAGTTGTCGGCGCTCTCTCCTGAACTACCGCCTTCGCAAAGCTCCTTGACCTGTTTACTGGTCAGCTTGAAGTCGATGATCTGCCGCACGATCTCCGCGTGGTATTCCGTCGGAAGTGCGACAACATAGCGCAGTCTGTATTCCTCAATACTGTGCCTATCCGCAAGTTCTAGTGCCTCATCCGATAGGCGCAGTAGCGATTTGATCAAGCTAAATTGGGATTTCTTAATACCCCCCATTGCGCTGAGGACAGCTTCGGCGTATTCGCGTTTGCCACGTAGGTCAAGGTCGAGCGCCTGACGATAGAAATCATTTGGTACGGCTACGTCGGGGATTGGGTAGCCATGCACGCTAAGCAGCAAGAGTGCGGCTTGACGCGCTAGGGCGATGGCGGACAACCCAGAGCGCGCGGTGTTCTCTTTCGCCTGACGGAAAATGGACGAGCGTTCCACAGAAATGACGATACAGGGGATCATGCCATCGCCCGTATACTCCGGAATGAAGTCACGTAGCAACCAGGTCGCCCAGTAGCGTCGTTCGCCCGTCTCAATGCGGAATTGCCGTGTCGCTCCCTGCGAAACATCCACCACCGTCAGCGGATTGACCTGTCCATCGTCGCGGATCGTGACCGCAAGATTGACCAGATCGCGCAGCAGTTGTTCCTCCGGCGATAGTACAGGCGCAGCCTCCTCGTCGTGCTCATCATCCGCCTGGGGCAGCAATTCCAGCACGCTGTTGAAGGGGCGTCCGCGCTGCCGTGCCGCCACCTGGACGCTCTGCACCAGTTCCCGCAGCGCCTGCGTCGGCGTGAGCCGGTTGTTGTGGAACTCAACGTGGATCGCTTCGGGCAGCACCCGACGAGGTTGAACAGGATCGGGGCGCACTAGCTCCAGAAGGATGCGTTCAACCCGAATGCTCTGGTCTTGAAGCGCTTGCGGACTATCACCGAACATGTCCTGAGTGACGGACGCCAGCAGTTCATCCACGCGATGCGAGTCAGGCTTGGGCATCACACACCTTCCTTCACCAGGTAGCGCACCAGTGAGCCGACCACCTCTGCGTAGGCTTTACTCGCGGCGCATTTGGGACTGTAAGTGAATAAACTTTGATGGTGATGGTGCGCGTAGGAAACGGCTTCGTTGGCGGGGATAACGCCCAGCAGCAGCTTGCCGAGAACGCCATGCGCTTTGAGTTCATCCAGCAGATGATTGTGTCCCCGGATGCGGCTGTCCATCTTGGTGACCAGGATGCCGCTGATGCGCAGCTCTGGATGCCGCCAGCCCTCGCGGATGTCGTTGATCTTGCTGATGACACTCATCAAGCCGATGGTTTCTAAGTAGCGTGGCTCGACCGGAATGATCGCGTCGGTCGCCGCCAGCAGCGCCATCTCGGTCAAAAGCGAGAACGACGGGCGTGTGTCAATCAGGATCGCCGCATACTGCGAAGCCATCTTACTGAGCGGGTCGGCAAGACGATATGGTGCGCCAGCGACCCCCATCAGTTCCCGCTCGGCACCTTCGAGCATCGGCGAGGCAGGTAGGACATGCAGATCGCCGTCCCACTCGCTCTGGACGATACAGGTGGCGAGAGCGTTCGCGGCATTCTGCCGGTCTGCCATCAGGACGGAGTAGAGGCTGTTATCCGGGCCGTAGTCCTTTCTGCCGGTTGTCACGAGTGTCGCGTGGGCCTGCGAGTCGGTGTCAATCAGCAGCACGCCGCAGTTGCTTGCTCCCGCCTGCCGCAGCAGCCTGACGATACCGAAGGCGATGTTGGTGGCCGACGTCGTCTTCGCCACCCCTCCCTTATGATTCGTGAATACGAATACCCGAGTCATTGCCATTTCCTCCTTCACGACGATCCGGATGCGTTTCGCTGGGGCTGGCAAGGACTTCGCGGAGGTGTGCTATAGTGACACCGGAAGTCTTGCTGGCGCGAGCAGCGAGCCTTCAAGGGAGTGGGGGAGACAGACCCTCTCCCACTTCCCGCAAAAGCCACAAGTCGTCAGGTCAAGCAGGAAAGCGGCTGTTCACGTTGTGGATAGGCGATAGCATGGAGGAATTGAGGAATTGTTTCTCCCTCAAAAGGTTCGGATTGGCTCCATTCTGTGGAGGAATAGCGGAATAGATGATTTGGGGAAATCCTTTGTGTTCGATCTCCTTAGGCACGCTTATTTGCAGCAAATCATCGTATCCAATCGTAGTTCCACCAGTGGGTATTTTGTCGTCCACCATACATTCTCGCTCCGCTTCTGCTTCGTCAAATAAATCTTCCAAATCAGCAAACGAATAAGAAATTCCAGTCCTGCAGCTCCTGCAATCTCACCGCAAATGTCTCGACATCGACAATTCCAGGCTTATCCTCCTTTTCGCTTCTGAATGTCGGGTTATTTCGAGAAGGGGAATTCAACTCCTACATGTTTTAACTTTGAGGGTAACAGCGATTCCAGCAAAGTCATGGTCAGTTTGGAATATGGAGTGAGGAAAATTTGATCATCAGCGCATAGAAAAAATGATCATTCGCGTCAAATTTTCCGAACATAGAGATGAAAACGTTTTTAGCAATGGAGAACAATGAATTGATGAGCAAGTAAGCAACCACGGTTGTTCTTAGATCCAAACCGAAGAGATTAAGTCCGCTGTCACACTTCAAATGAACGCGATTGTGATACTACGACTTTGTAATTCAGCAGGCAGATCGACATAGAGACATTCCTTAGTTCGACCGGTAAGCTTATTTCTAGTTGCCGTGTTATCCTTTTACTCGTCGGCATATATAAATATGCAGGCAAATGTAGGCACTTAACTGTGCAATATGCGGTGATTGGTCAATTACGAATATGCATGTACTTGTATATCTCTACGTTTAATGATAGACTTTCCACAGAGGATAGGGAATATGCCTGTGATCAATCATGTTCCAGAACTCCTTGCGCAGAAATTTGGAGGCGCTGAGAAGGTGGTACTACAGCGTGTCGCGCAGGATACACGGCTCACATATTCAACGGTGCTTCGTTGGGCTAAGCGTGACATCACAAAGATTGATACACCAACACTCGAAACGTGGTGCAAATATCTCAGGAGTTGGCATTGGTGAGATACTGGAATATGCCGAAAAATAGGATGATTGTTTCCAAAACACAAAGGGCGCTCTCTTGCAAAGCGCTACGCCGCTATGTAAAAACTACTACACCAACAAGATTAAGCTGACGGGTTGAAGTAAAATAGGGTCATGGAAAAACATACTATGACCCTGAGCGAGAAAGAACGCCGAAAACTGGTTGCCATCGTCACGAAAGGGCGGAATAAAGCGGCGTCGATCCAACGTGCGCATATTCTGCTCAAAAGTGCCGACGGCAAAACGGATGCTGAAATCAGCCAATGGCTGTATGTCAGCGAATTGACGGTGCGCCGCACGCGGCTGCGATTTTGTGATGCGGGTGTGGAGGCGGCGCTGGCAGATGAAGCGCCTGCGGAGCGTGAACCGCTGCTGAATGAGCAGCAGGAAGGACGTTTGGTGGCTTTAGCCTGTAGCGCACCACCCAATGGGCGCGAACGGTGGACACTCGAACTCTTGACCAAGCGGCTTATCGCCGATGGGGTCGTGGACAACATCTCGACGGAAAGCGTGCGCCTGCTGCTGCAAAAAAACATCTCAAACCCTGGCAAGTACGTCAGTGGTGTCTTCCCGAGTTGACCGAAGCCTTTATTGAGCGCATGGAAACGATCCTGAACTTGTACGCCCAAGCGCACAATCCGGAGCGCCCGCTGGTGTGTTTCGACGAGAAGTTGACCCAACTGCTGGCGGATGTCCGCGACCCGCTGCCGCTCATGCCGAAGGTCGGCAGACGACAAGACTATGAATATAAGCGCGGCGGAACCCGCAATCTATTCATGTTGGTCGAACCCAAAGCCGGTCGGCGGGCAGTTTTGGTCACGCGCCAACGCGGAAAGCGCGACTTCGCTCTGGCGATGCGTTATCTGGTCGATGTGTTCTATCCCCATGTCCCGATGATTGATCTTGTGCTGGATAACCTGAACACGCATACCTACTTGGCGCTGGTCGAAACCTTTGGCAAAACCGAAGCCGACCGAATTGCCGCTCGCTTGTGTTTTCACGATACGCCGCCGCATGGTTCGTGGCTCAACATGGCGGAAATTGAGTTGAGCATTCTTTCCCGCCAATGTCTCAAGCGTCGCTTGCCCGATGAGTGGACGCTGACGCTGGAAATTATTGCTTGGGAGAACGCGCGTAACCAGACCGCCGCCCAAATCCATTGGCGGTTCTCTGTTGCGGATGCCCGGCGCGTGTTTCGTGACCATTACCCGTCATTCTCATCTTGTTGAGGTACTACGTTCAAATAGGAGTTTATCCCGAATGACTCGCGCGATCATCTGGTGCGCCGTAAGCACGGGCGCACAGGCAGAAGACGATAAGTTTTCTTTGCCAAAGCAGGAAGCCGACGCACGAGCGCTCTGCGCCTTGAATGCATGGGAAATCGTTGACGTTTTGCGAGTGCCGGGGCACTCGCGGAGCTATATCGACTTTCACGACTTAGCCGCGCACGCGAGCGCAGAGGGAATTGAAGCCTTTAATAAGCTCAGCCACCATTGGAGCGAGCGGGATTTTGACATATTCATCCTGCGGGACGGCGAACGCATTGCGCGTACTCAATCGCTCATGGCGTACATTGTGGAAAAGACGATTCAACTCGGCGCGAAACTTTATTCAATGGCTGACGGTTGGGTTGATGAACACAATTTCCGCATGTGGATCAGCATGGCGGGCTACAAGGCGTCGGGCGATATAGACCGCCTGGTCAAGCACCGGAAAAACGGCATGGCTGAACGCGCTAAGAAGGGCTTGCCTGTCTCCCCTAAGATACCTCTTTCTCATAAGCTGATTCGCGACGAGAATGGAAAGGCGCTGCGCCTCGAAGTCAACGAAGACAAGCGCCGTCTCTGGGACGATCTCGCCGAACTCATTCTTGAGGGCGTTGCATGGAAGAAAATCGAGAACGAACTCTACACGCGCTACGGTCACGTTGACGACGCTGGACGCCCGTACAACATGTACTACATGTACACTCTCATCACCAACCCGATGTTTTGGGGGCACACCGCGCAGGGCTTCAGACGTCGGAAATCGAAGATCACCCGACACAGCGGCATGTGGATATACGACGAAAGCGAGCCTATCCCTGACGATATCGTCGTATACCGCAATACCGTTCCAGCGGTATACACGGGCGAACTCGCCGAACGTCTGAAGACGGAAATTCGGCGGCGGCAAACCATCGTGATCGGCAAGGCGAATGCGAATAAGACGCATCGGTTTTCCGGTCTGTTCGTCTGCGGCGAGTGCGGTTCAGGAATGGGCACGTACTCGCGCTACAAACATCGAGGGAAGCCTATTCTTCAGCTTGGGTTGCGCTGCAATATGATGTATCAAAAACCCCACAACGAGCTATTCTGTCACCAGAAAGGCTATGTGCCCTACAGAGAGATTTAAGCATACCTTGACGCCCGGCTGCGCGAGCTGCTTGACGGCGTGACGCTGGACATTTTTGAGGAGACAGCATCACCTGCCGTTGATGCGCAAAAGCGCGTTGAGGTAGTACAGGCAGAGTTAGTCGATCTTGAAGCGAGGATCGCGACGCTCATCTACGAGCAGTCCGCGGCCTCTGAAGCGGCACAGGGCTTCTATCGCAAGCAAGTGACCAACTTAGCATCGCGCGTCGAAATCCTTCACGCGCAACTCATTCAGCTTGAACGAAAAGCAGCCTCAGTCACGCACGAAAGCGCCGTCAGCGTGGCAACAATTGCTGAAATGCGCGAGCTATCCCTAGAGGCTTTCTGGCAGCAGTCCGATAGAGAGATCAACCAAATGCTACATCGGCTGTTTGGCAGTCGCCAGCTTGTCATCCTCGACAAGCAGATAGTCGGGGTCGTTGAGCGTCGCAAGAAAAAACGCCGCACGCCTAGGGGTGTTTAGCAAGTAATCT
>CAWFCF010000018.1:0-3525 GCA_963814185.1 uncultured Chloroflexia bacterium
TGCATCTTCAAGGATGATATTGGGGTAACCAAGGAAAAGGTCGCGTATTCAGGGCAGCGAACACGCGCCGTCGTAATTCGTGAGCCGATAAATCTTGGCTGGAAGGTTCAAAGACCTGTCGCTTGGCGTGCATCCAGCGCGCTTCAATCGGATTGAGCCAGGGACTGCGCTTGGGCAGCGCCCAAACCAGTAGGCGGGGGGCTGCCACGCTGCTTCGCCTCCTGGTTGTAGCGCCGTATCCAGCGCTTCACTTTGCGCGCCACATGCCAACTGGCATTGTCCCAGATCACCACCAGAGTACGCTTGCGTAACGCCTGCGTCGCGCTGCACAACAACTTCAAGAAGGTAATCGTCTATCGCCATTGGGACGCTGCCAGCACCACGATAAATAGACTTGCCGGGTTGTTCCGCACAAAGCTCCGTAACAGGCAAGCGCTTTGTCGGGGGTGCGAGGCAGCATCATCCGTTCCATCAAGGGCGCTGGTTGCCCAATCTGCCCCCAAACGGCCACCCGAGGCTCAGCGAAGCGACTGAACCAGCACTCATCCTCCCACACCAGCATGACCGACGGTCGCGCCGCGCCCAGGTCACCAACTGGTCACGACGTTTTTTTGAGTGTGTAGTGCGCGTCGTAAAAACTGATCTGCGCGCGCATCTGTTTCCAGTTCAGCCCGAGACGCTTTAAAGCGGTACGGATCGTTTCGTAGGACACTTGTCTCTTGGTCAGACCGGTTCGAAAGCTCACCTCGGCCAAGTGCTGGAGCGACCAGCGACTGCTGCTCAACCCATATTCGCGCGGAGAATGATGCACTAACTCCGCCAGTGCCCCAAACGTGTCGTCCTTGAACTGGCTGCTGCTGTGATGATGCCGGTGGGATTTGGTTTTATGCAGGCGATGCCTTCGCGCTCAAAAGCATGGATTACATTGCGTACCGCCTGGTCGCTACACCCCAGACGAACGGCGATCTGCGGACAGGTCAGTCCTTCAGTATTCCATAAGAGCATTTGGCTGCGACGCACTGTGAAACCGCTGCTGGATTTCAGTCCACACCGCAGCACCTCTTGCTCTTCTTCGGACAAAGGTGAGATCTGGTTGATTTTCGGCATTCGCCGATTTTAGCCTCCCATCCCCTTTTTCAAAACTATCTCGCGTGAAGATGCACTAGGCTATTTTTCCTGCACCGATTTTCGCGGTGCCACACGCCAGCATAGCTCCGAAATTTCAGACGGCAAACTGGTCTGATCGGCGTCCACGACTCCAGTCAGAAAGGTAACTCCTTGACAAGAAAAATTTATCGTGGGCGCGCGCAGAGTTGGCACTTTTTTTGAACCAGATTTGCCTCTGCTGACGAGCTGCGGTGCCACCGTGATCACATGGCGCGCGCCATCGGCAGCGCTTCCACGAACCGCAGCGCGAAACCCGCGCGCAGCCCGTTCGCATCGGCGAGGATGCGCGTGATGGTACGGTTCAGCCGTTGTTCACACTGCTCGCGTGCATAGGTTGAGTGCAAGGCAATCACCAACGTATGGTTCTCTGGCTCGAAATCGACCAATCTCGCCCGTCGCAAGCAGGCTTCAAAGGTCGCGCGATCCAGTTGCAGTTCCAGTTGATGGTAGGCGCGCGCCCACACCTCGGACGGCGTGATGTTCGGGTCGGCTGCCAGCGGGAGCCGGACGCGGTCACTGACCGGAGTTTCCGGGTCTTCGAGAGGCTGCATGAACGCCGGAGCGATTCCCCGTCCCTGCCGGTGTGGACGACATCACCCCAGTTCTGAGCCGCGTCGGGTCGAGTTAGCGCGGACGCGGGCTGTTCGTTGGCGAGCGCCGTGAGCACGTAATTCCAGCTTCGCCCGCGTGACGTGCAGCGGGTCAGCACCGCTTCGGTTGTCTCCGCGCCCAGCCGGGCGATCTGCTGGCGGAGTGGCGCTTTGAGGCTGGTCTTTAAATGACCGAAGCGATCCTCGAAGGCGAAACAGATTTCAAGATCAGAATCCTCGTCGGGGTGGCGGGTGGGATGAGATGGAGATCGATCTTCTGAAGATCCCTCTTTGGGATCAATCTTTGAATTTGGATCAGAGGATGTCGCGCATTGCTCGGCATTCATTCCCGACTCTGCGAGGGGTTCATCCTCGACAATGTTGAGGATCGATCCTTGACATTGCGCAGGATCGCCCTGCCCTACTAAGCGCTCCAGCGCCGTCAAAAACTGTGCCTGATGGATGCGGTAATGGAGCGTGGGCGCGCCGGTGCGCTTGACCTTCTTGAGCACGGTCTCGACGCCCAGATCGCGCAGGGTGAGCCGCGCCGAGTGAACGCGCGGGTCGCCGTTGACGATGCGCCTGACCTGCGCTTCGCTCAGCCCAGTTTCGGCGCGCCAGTCGGCATAGCTTTTGTAGAACCAGCCATCAGGGTCTTTGCTGCGATCCGACCAGTAAAGGATTTGGCTGAGCAGGATGGCGGCTTTGTGGTCGCCGTCAAACAGGCGGACAAAAGCAGTCGGACACAAGACCAGCGTCTTGTCGCCGTAGCTTTCGCCCAGCAGGAAGAAGACGTGTTTGCGGAAACTCGCGGGGGGTTCAGTTGCGGGAGTGCCATCCAGCATCCTTCGTGTAAGTAAAAGGAAACGCTCAGATCGCGGTGCTGGTGACGACCAGCCCGATGGGGTTGAGCACCCCTAAGCCACACAGGAGAATGCGGTCGACCGGGAAAAGATAAATCAAACTCTAACCACGAGGGGCTTGCCATTTCTCAGGACTTCGGTTACCATTGGAGATAACAAAAGCCTGAGGCGGTCTTTCCCGCCCCTGCGGGCATATATCTGAGACCTGTATGGCGTGGGAGACTTCATCAGCTTGGCGGCGGAAAGTCTCTTTTCGCGTTTTAAGGGTACTGCACAGTGTTGACATCCGCTTGCGATGCCGCTGCACATCCCTATTTACATGGCGTTGTCCGAATAAAAAAGCATCTGACCTGCCCGTCAGATGCTTTTTTGACCCATAAGCGGCTGATCCTGCGCTGGTGATCAATTCAGTTACAGACCGCATTTTCACCAGTGCCTACACTATACTCGGATCAGCCCGATCTAAGCAAGGAGTTTGATCCGCCCTGCCCTGCTCTACCACACGAGGCTTACGGCGTCTCTCGGTGGCGTACTGCCTCATCCGGCAGACGAATACGGACTTCCAGCGTAAAGTCATCGCCGAGCGCGGCGACATAGCGCCTTAAAGTGGTCAGCGTATAGGCATCGTAGCCTTCTTTCTCGACTTCGGGCAACCTGCGCCTGTGACACGCCCAAGCGCTCCGCCATTTGCTTTTGAGTTAGCCCGGCTGCACGACGCGCCTCTGCTAGCTGCAACCACAGTTCGCTCTTGGCGGCTTCTGCCTCGTAAATCGCTCGCCGCTCCGGGTCTGCGAGAAATTCGTCGCGCCAATTGAGGTAAGGCGGCCGCTTCGGGTGTTATGTCTTTTTGTGCCTTCTTCGTCATGGTTTCTCACCTCCTTTGCGCCGTATGTAATCGTCCATTC